>CBDEUR010000003.1:3260000-5171478 GCA_965243345.1 Thalassobaculaceae bacterium | reverse complement strand
TGATCTTCGACGTCAACATGCGCGGACCGATCAACGTGGCGCGCGCGTTCCTGCCGGGGATGCAGTCCGCCGGCTGGGGCCGCCTGGTGCTGATCGGTTCCATTGCCGGACGCATGGGCGGAGTGACGTCGCAACCGCACTACGTCGCAAGCAAGGGCGGGGTCCACGCCATGACACGGCTGTTGGCCGCGACCTATGCCCGCTCCGGCGTCCTCGTCAACGCGGTCGCGCCCGGACCGACCCGCACCCAGATGACCGAAGGCCGCTCCATCGACGTGACCGCCTATCCGCTGGGCCGGCTCCTGGAGCCCGAGGACATCGCGTGGCCGATCACCTTCCTGCTGTCGGCGGCCTGTTCCGGCATGGTGGGAGCTGTTCTCGATGTCAACGGCGGTCTCACATATTCCTGACCGTCCTTACGGGGAGTGACCATGGCAGGCTTTGCCGAATACGAAGACCATGACGGATTTGGCCTTGCCGGCCTCGTGAAGTCGGGGGAGGTCTCCGCCGGGGAGGTCCTCGAGGCGGCCATCGAACGCATCGAGGCACGCAACCCCGCGGTCAACGCGGTGGTCCAGGAACTCTACGACGAGGCGCGCACGCAGCTCGCCGACGGTCTGACCGGGGGTCCGCTTTCCGGTGTTCCGTTCCTGCTCAAGGACCTCGGCTCGTCGCTCGCGGGCACCCGGACCACCCGCGGCAGCCGGTTCTTCGCCGGACTGCCGCCGATCCCGTTCGACAGCCTGCACGTCACGCGCATCAAGCAGGCGGGCATGGTGATCCTGGGAAAGACGAACACCTGCGAACTGGGTCTCAGCCTGACCTGCGAGCCGCAGCTTCACGGCCCGTCGCGCAATCCGTGGGACCTGTCGCGCACGCCGGCCGGCTCGAGCGGAGGTGCCGCCGCCGCGGTCGGCGCAAGGATGCTGCCGATCGCGCATGCATCCGACGGTTTCGGGTCGATCCGGGCTCCGGCTGCGTCCTGCGGCCTTGTCGGGCTCAGGCCGTCGCGCGGCCGTCACACCCTGTGGCCGGTCGCGGGCGAAGGCATGAGCGGCTATGCCATCGAACACGCGGTCTCGCTCACCGTGCGTGACAACGCTGCACTGCTTGATGCGACCCGCGGCCCCGGCCCGGGTGACCCCTATACCGCCCCGCCGCCGGCACGGCCGTTCCTCGAGGAGGTGGGTGCGGACGCGGGCAGACTGGCCATCGCGTGGAGTGCCCGGGCCCCGAACGGTGCCCTGGTCGAACCCGACTGCCTGAGGGTTCTCGTCGAGACCGCCACACTGTGCGAGGAACTCGGCCACCGGGTGGTGGAGGCCGACCCGGCGATCGAGGGCGAGGCAGTCGTGCCGACCTTCAGAACCGTGAGCGCCTGTTCGATCCTGAACGGCATCCGGACCCATCCCTCGGGCCGCCTGCCGGAGCGGGGCGAGGTCGAGACCGTGGTCTGGAACACCATGCGCAGGGCCGAGAAGATCGACGGTGCGACACTGCTGACTGCCGAGCAGACCGCCCACCGGATCGGCCGGCAGATGGCGGAGTTTCACACGGAGCACGACGTGCTGCTGACCCCGGCGCTCGCGACACGCCCGCCGAAACTCGGCTGGCTCGACATGATGATGGAGGACCTCGACGAGTACTGGGAGCGGGTGTTCGCCTTCAGCCCGTTCACCGTCTGGTTCAACACCACCGGCCAGCCGGCGATGGTGATCCCGATCGGCCAAGCAAGCGACGGGTTCCCGATCGCGGTACAGGCGGTGGCGCGCTACGGTGACGAGGCAACCCTGTTCAGGCTCGCCTCCCAGCTCGAGGCGGCACGGCCGTGGTTCCGCCGCAAGGCGCCCGTCGCCGCGTGATCAGGCGCGCCCGGTCGCGATCACGCCGCGCCGGCGCACCTCGAACACCGTCAGCATGGTGATCACCATGGCAATGGCACAGCCATGGAACACGATGCGCGGGTCACCGCCGTCAAGCAGCCAGCCGATCAGCAGCGGCATCAGCGACGAACCGAGGTCGAGCCCGGAATAGACGAAGCCGAACACCCGGCCGGTTGCACCGCCGGGAGTTGCCTTGCGCACCAGCATGTCGCGCGACGGCGATGTGGTTCCCGACAGGAACCCGGCCATCGCAATGGCGGGAACGAGCAGCCCGCCTCCCGTCATCTCGGCCCCGATTGCAACCAGGACCACGGCCGAGAGCATGACACCGGACATGGCGATGACGTCGTGGCGCTCGGTGCGGTCGGCGGCAAAGCCTCCGACGAAGATGCCCGCCGCGCCCCCGACCAGGAACGCGGTCAACGCGATCGTGGCGTGGTGAAGCGTGACGGAATAGATCGCCTGCATCGCGGTGAGCCCGAAGGTCTGCACCCCGACCAGGGCTGCAGACAGGAAGGTGAAGTAGGCGAAACAGGACAGGATCGTGGGCGAGAGCAGCAGGCGGACGTCGCGCAGGATCCCGGCGGTTCCCCTCCTCACCGGCACCGCCGCCGGCGCCTCGGCCAGATCCTCCCCGCCCCAGACCACGAGCAGCACGACGACGGCGAGCCCGGTCAGTCCCGCGGCGATGACCGCCACCCGCCAGTCCGCCAGGGAAGCAACGGCAACCACGAAACCGGGCGCGATCGCCCAGCCGAGGTAGCCGCACAGGGCATGGGCCCCGTAGGCGCGCCCCAGCCGCGATGGAGAGACCTTGCTGGTCAGGATCGACAGGTCCGCGGGATGGAAGACGCTGTTGCCGAGCCCGGCAAGCACGGAGAGGACCAGCAGCATCCAGAACTCGGTGGCAAGCCCATAACCCGTCACGCTGACCGACAGCAGGATCAGGCCGCCGAGCAGGATGCGCCGCGCTCCGAACCGGTCGACGAGGAAGCCGGCGATGGTCTGGGCGATCCCCGAGGCGCCGTAGAACAGGGTGGTGAGCAGGCCGAGAGCCGCGTAGCTCAGGTCGAACTCGGTCCTGAGCAGCGGAAACAGCGGCGGCAGCACCAGGTGAAAGAAATGACTGGCCGCGTGCGCGGTACCGACCAGCCCCATGACCTTCAGGTCGCGCCCGAGCGGCGCCAGGGCCGTGGTCATCAGCCGGGACCGGCGGGCCGGTCACCTTCGAGCGTGACCCGGTGCATCACCCGGCGATGTCCGTGGTAGTCGTTGAGAGCGTTGTGCTGGGTACAGCGATTGTCCCAGAAGGCAAGGGTGCCCGGCTCCCAGCGGAACCGGCAGGTGAATTCGGGTCGCGCCAGGTGCCCGAACAGAAACTCGAGCAGCGGCCTGCTCTCGTCCTCGCTCATGTCCTGGAACCGGCTGGTGTGGGCGACATTCACGTACAGTGCCTTGCGGCCGGTCTCCGGGTGGACCCTGACCACCGGGTGCGCGGCGGCGAGCGCGTCGTCGGCAAGTGCGGTGGCCGCCGTGCTGCGCATGGCCGAACGCGTGGCGCGCGCCCGGCCCTTGCCGGAGATGTTGACCGCGACCAGGCGCTCCAGCACCCGCTGCATGCCGGCGGACAGCCGCTCGAAGGCCAGGTACATGTTGGCGAACTCGGTATCGCCACCGACCGGTGGAACCTCGCGCGCATACAGCAGCGAGCCGAGCGGCGGGACCTCCTGGTAGGCGGTATCGGAATGCCAGATGCCGCCGAAGTTCACCTTGTCTTCCGCTTCCTTGATCACGGGGGTCACCTCGGGGCAGTTCCCCAGCCCCTTGATCATCGGATAGATCATCGGGGTGCCGAACCGCCTGGCGAAGGCAAGCTGGCTGTGCGGCTCGAGCCTCTGGCCGCGCATCAAGATCACGAGGTTCTCCAGCAGGGCACGGCGGACCTCGGCAATGATCTCGTCCGGGACCGGCCGTGACGCATCGACACCGGCGACCTCGGCCCCGAGGGCGCCGGCAACAGGCCGGACTTCGATGTGGCGATAGGCGGTCACGGGTGGTCGTCTCCGCTGCAAACCTGATGCCGCCGACGTTGCCCCGTTGACACGGAGCGGTCAACCGCAGTAGGTCGCCTGTCCTCGTGCCGGTTTAGCTCAGCTGGTAGAGCATCTGATTTGTAATCAGAGGGTCGGGGGTTCGAGTCCCTTAACCGGCACCAAGCCTTCTCAAGCAAGATCCACAGGTTGGAACAGGGATCGGGAAGAAGGCGAGCAGGCGCATGCGGGCGGGTCGGCCTGGTGCTGCCACTGCCGGGAATGTGCCTGTTTTTCCGGATGGTTCCGGACGGGCGATATGGCCGGTCAGCAAGCTTGATCGGAACCCGGACATCGTGCCCCCGGGACGCGCCCGCGCGACGATCTGGACATGGCAGATGTGAATGCGAGTGTCGCCAGGCTCGAAGCCGATCGGGAAACCGTGCGAGCGGAGATGCAAACCAAGGAATCACGGATCGATGCAGGTCTTGCGCAACTGCGCGAGGATATAGCCAAACGTGAAACACGCATGATTCCTGCCGTGTTAGCCATTGTGGGCGCGGCAGTCGCTATCCTGAAATTCCTGTAGGCAATTCCGCCTCCTGTCCAGCTCACCAGCGCCGGTTCCAGTTCGTAGCGCAGGAGTGGCACGGACGGCGGTGCCAGCGTTCGGCGACGCGCCGGTTTCCGATGGTGCACAGAGCCTCCAGACAGCATGGCAACGGATACACGCTCCGCCCGAACACATCCGACACGAAGCCACACAGTCTTCTCGCGCCAGTCGTCCCACGGACAATTGTGCGGATTCAGACCCGGATTCCTCTGCCTTGCCCGTCGCTGACCCGGCGCGCTAGGATTCGGTCTGTTGATCGCAGCCTTCGCCGGGCGCCCGGTTGTGCCGCCATCACTGGCGGTGCCCGCCCGGAAGTGAGGCGGGACCGCACGGTTCCGGTTCGCGCGACAGTTGGGGAGATAAACGTCGATGGCCAGCTTCACCGTCAACGGCCAGGGTGTGACCGTTGATGTCGACGAATCGACGCCACTGCTGTGGGTGCTTCGCGACCCGCTGAACCTGAGCGGCACGAAGTACGGCTGCGGCATTGCGCAATGCGGTGCGTGCACGGTCCACCTTGACGGCGAGCCGGTGCGCAGCTGCATCACGCCGATCGCGGATGTCGAGGGTGCGTCGGTGGTCACCATCGAGCAGATCGACGGCGATCCTGTCGGCCGGGCCGTCCAGAAGGCCTGGGTCGAAAACGACGTGCCCCAGTGCGGATACTGCCAGAGCGGTCAGGTCATGAGCGCAGTCGCCCTGTTGCGCGAGAATGCCGCGCCCGGCGATGCGGACATCGACGAGGCGATGGCTGGCAACATCTGCCGGTGCGGCACCTATGGACGCATCCGCGCAGCAATCAAGGCGGCCGCGGCCGACCTCGGCTAGGGGAGCGCACACCATGACATTTGACTCCCTCGCAGACCGGATCGGGCGCGCCCGGGGCGCTGTCGCGGGCATGAGCCGGCGCAGCTTCATCAAGCTGGCCGGTGCATCGGGGCTCGCCGTCGGGCTGGTTTCCGCAGGCGGCGCAGTTGACGCCGCGGATGAGCTGAAACCCGGTGAGCGTCCCGACGCCTTCGTGCGCATCGACCAGGACGGCGTTGTCACGGTCCAGATCAACCGCCTGGAGTTCGGACAGGGTTCCCATACCGGGCTGGCCCGGGTCCTGGCCGAAGAGCTGGATGCCGACTGGAACAGGGTACGCGCGGAGCTCGCGCCGGCGGGCGACGCCTACAAGGATCCGGCTTTCGGGATTCAGATGACAGGCGGTTCCAACTCCATCCAGAACAGCTTCACCCAGTACCGGGAACTGGGTGCGCGGACACGCGCGATGCTCGTCGAGGCCGCTGCCCGCAGGTGGTCGGTCGATGCCGCAACCGTGCAGACCCGGGACGGACGGCTGAGCGCCCCCGACGGCCGGAGCCTGGACTATGGCGAAGTCAGCGCGGCAGCCATGGCCCTGCCGGTGCCGGCCGCGGTTTCACTGAAGCCGAACAGCGATTTCCGCCTGGTCGGCAGGCCGGCCAACCGCCTCGACTCTGCCGCGAAGTCCAACGGCCGGCAGGTTTTCGGCATGGACATGCGCCGGCCGGGAATGAAGACGGTCCTGATCGCCCGCCCGCCGCATTTCGGCGGCACCGTCGCCGGGTTCGATGCCGCGCAGGCGCGGGCGGTCAAGGGCGTCGATCACGTGATGCAGGTCGATCTGGACCGGGCCGCCACCGGCGTCGCCGTGGTGGCCGACGGGTTCTGGCCCGCGAGCATGGGGCGGGAAAGTCTCGAGATCCAGTGGCAGGCACCGGCCGAGCTGCCCGACAGCCGCGCGCTCGATGCGCAGTTCGCGGCCCTGCTCGACAGCGACGGCGTCCCCGCCCGCCCCGGTGACCTGTCCGGCATGGCGGGGGCGAAGGAGACGATCACGGCAGACTTCCGTTTTCCGTTCCTCGCCCACGCGCCGATGGAGCCGCTGAACGCGGTCATCGAGATGTCCGGAACCGGCGCCGAGCGGCGGTGCGACATCTGGACCGGAACCCAGTTCCAGACCATCGACCAGGCGACGGTCGCGGCAATCCTGGGACTGGAAGCTCCGCAGGTGCGTATCCACACCATGTTTGCCGGCGGCGGGTTCGGTCGCCGCGCCACCCCGACCGCCGACTACCTGGCCGATGCGGCGCGGGTGATGAAGGCGTGGCTCGCAGCCGGCCGGACCGAACCGCTCAAGGTGATCTGGACGAGGGAAGACGACATCAGGGGCGGCTACTACCGTCCCCTGACAATGCACCGGGCAGAGATCGGTCTCGGGGAAGACGGCCGGATCGCTGCCTGGAAGCACACCATTGTCAGCCCTTCCATCCTCACGGGGACTCCGTTCGAAGCCTTTCTGGTCAAGGACGGCGTCGATGCAACCGCGGTGGAAGGTGTCGCCGACACGGCCTACGACCTGCCGATTGCGGTTTCCATCCATCATCCCGCCGTGTCGGTACCCATCCTGTGGTGGCGGTCGGTCGGGCATACCCACTCCGCCTTCGTGATGGAAACGCTGATCGACCGGATCGCCCGCAGGACCGGGCGCGACCCGGTTGCCCTGCGCCGCGACCTGTTGCGCAGTCATCCGCGGCACCTGGCAGCCCTGGACCTTGCCGTCCGGAAGTCCGGTTACGGCACCAGAGAGCTGCCGGCCGGGCGTGCCTGGGGGGTCGCGGTGCACGAGTCGTTCCGCTCGGTCGTCGCCCACGTGGTGGAGCTGTCGATCGAGGACGGCGCGCCGAGGCTGCACCGGGTCACCAGCGCGATCCACTGCAACCTTGCGGTCAATCCCCGTTCGGTCGAAGCCCAGATCGAGGGCGCGGTGCTGATGGCGATCGGAACAACGCTCGACGGCGCGGAGATCACCCTGCGGGACGGCGTGGTCGAACAGGACAATTTCGACAGTTACGTCATGCCGAGGATGGCCGACATGCCCCCCGTCGAGGTCCATATCGTGCCGTCGGACGACCCGCCGACCGGTGTCGGTGAGCCTGGTCTGCCGCCATTCGCTCCGGCCATGGCCAACGCGATCTACGCACTCACCGGCAACCCTGTCGAGTCCCTGCCGATCCGCCTTTGAGGGAGAGCGGTCCGTGCCTGCCGGATGCGGCAGGGGACGCCGGGCTCCCGCTTCTTCCGACGGGGCACGACCCCGCGATACCATTCGCTGCCGGCTCGTTCCGGCCTGTCGCCTTTCCCGGCCCCGTTTCCGACATGAGCCGTTCCGCCCACGCCCGCACTACGTTCGCCCGGCCGTCGGCAGTGTGACTGTCGCCCGCAATCCGGCCCGTGCACGGTTCACCAGCACAATGTCCCCTCCGTGGCCTCGCACGATGCTGCGTGCGATGGCAAGTCCGAGACCGCTGCCTCCGGTACCACGACTGCGCGACGTCTCGAGCCGCACGAAGGGTTCGAACACCTGCTCGAGGTCGGCCTCCGGAATCCCCGGGCCGTCGTCCTCAATGACGATGCGGACTTCTTCCTCGTCGGGCTCGATCCTCACCAGCGCCTGTCCCCCGTAGGCGGACGCGTTTTCCAGGAGGTTGCGCAGCGCCCGGCGCAGCGCCGCCGGCCGGCAGGCAACGAGCACGCGGTCAGCGTCCATCACGGAGATGGCGTGTCCGAGCTCTTCAAGATCGGTGGCGAGGCTGTCGACCAGTGCCTGGAGGTCGACCTGCCGCGTCTCTTCGCGTCGCATGTCTTCACGAATGAAGGCGAGCGTATCCTCGGTCATCCGCTGCATCTCGTCGAGCGCGGCGAGAATCCTCGACTTCGTCTCGGCGTTTTCGACAAACTCGGCATGCAGCCGCATGCTGGTGATCGGCGTCCTCAGATCGTGTGAAACGGCCGCCAGCATCGCCGTGCGATCGCGGACATACCGGTCGAGCCGTGCGCTCATGAGGTTGAACGCGCGCACTGTCTCGCGGGTCTCAACCGTTCCCGCTTCGGGCAGGTCCTCCACCACCTCTCCGCGGCCGAGACGTCCGGCCGCCGCCGCAAGGGCTCGCATCGGCCGTGCGATCCGTCGTCCCATGAAGACCGCCACCGTCGCTATTCCCAGCGCCGAGAGCAGAAAGATGGCCATGAATGCCGCGCCCCGGCCAGGCGCGCCGGGCGGGGGCCTCACCGCACAGTTGAGCCAGCGTCCGTCGGGAAGCGCCACCGACGCCGTGAACCAGTCGGGCGTCCAGTGTCTCCGACCGCCATCATGGCGGTCATCGTTGTGTTCATCATCGTCATCGTCATCGTGGTGATGCTCGTCATCGTCCAGGTGCCGGGTCCACAGCGGCGCGACCCGGACCCGCCCTGGCCCGACACCGAGAGCAGCAGCGAGCCCGTCCGCTATGGCCGCAGTCCTTCTTGTCGTGCCCGTCTCGGCCACAACGGGCTCATCTGTCAGGGAGAACCGCACGAGTTCGGTGGTTGCCGCCGTGATGACGGCCTCGTGCAGTTCCCGCGGCGTGTCCCCGAGCAGCCGCGCGACCGTCGCCGTGCGCAGGACGGCATCGTCCCGGTAGGCGTGGCGCAGCGCCTCGATCCGCTCCCAGGCAAATAGCGCGAAGGCGACGCCCTGGGCGAGGGCGAGGGCAAGCAGAAGCAGGAGGCTGAGCTGCCCGGCGAGGCTCTTCGGGACAAGCCTCATCCGCGTTCCACCTCACCCAGGAACCGGTAGCCGCCGCCCCACACCGTAACGATAAGCGCCGGGTTCTTCGGATCGCGCTCGATCTTGCGGCGCAGTCGGCTCACCTGGTTGTCGACCGCACGGTCGAAAGGCGCAGCACTCCGGCCGCGTGTCAGGTCGAGGAGCTGATCGCGGGAAAGAACCACTCCGGGACGCTCCAGGAGCGCAATCAGCAACCGGTATTCGCCCGAGGACAGGGGCGTCACCACCCCCGACTCGTCCACCAGCTCGCGACGCCTGCTATCGAGGGACCAGCGGTCAAACCGGTACGTCCCGGCCGGAACGGGTTCCCTGTCGGGAGGCAGGCTGTGCGCACGCCGGATCACCGCCTTGATACGGGCGAGCAGTTCGCGAGGGTTGAACGGCTTGGCGACGTAGTCGTCGGCCCCGACTTCCAGCCCGACGATACGGTCAGTCTCTTCCCCCATCGCTGTCAGCAGGATCACCGGGATGCGCGTCGTCTCCCGCAGGTGCCGGCACAGCGAGAGACCGTCCTCGCCAGGCATCATCACGTCGAGCACGACGAGATCCACCGCCGCCACACGCAACGCCTGGCGCGCGGCGGCCGCGCTTTCCGCAGCCGTCACGCGCAGACCGTGGCGCTCCAGGTAGCGCGCCAGCGGCTCGCGGATGTCGCGGTGGTCGTCGACAACGAGCACATGCGGGGATACGTCCATGGGATCGAGTCTACGCACCTTCCCGCGGGCCGCACGAAAAGATTGTAACAACCTGTGTCACGAAGCCGCCGCGGGACGTCGGGTGACACTTCCGCCCGGTACTGGACAAGGTTCTGCGACACCCGGTGCCCATATTCGGACCATCCACCGACACCCGATGGATCAACCAAACCGGGAGAGATGAAATGAATGCGAGGACGAAGAAACTGACCGTCATCGGTACCGCTGCTGTCCTGGGCGTCGCGGCAATCGCGGGCGCGAGCTACGCCGGCCACCGGTATGGCGGCCACGGCATGGGTTTCCTTGACAAGGGACAGCTCGCCGTCTCGGCGATGGAAATGTTCGACTCCATTGACGCCGACAGTGATGGCAAGCTCACCCAGGCCGAGATCGACCAGGCGCGCAACGACCGCCACGCGGCACATGATGCCAACGGCGACGGTGACCTGAGCCTGCAGGAGTTTGCCGCGCTCTGGCACGAAACCACGCAGCCGCTCACCGTTCGCGCCTTCCAGATGCTCGATACCGACGGCAACGCGATCGTCAGTCGTGCCGAGTTCGACCGGCCGCTCGCCGACATCGTGCGGCGGCTGGATCGCAACGGCGACGGCGGCCTCTCGATGAAGGACCATCGCCGCCACGACCACGACTGGGACGACTGACGTAAAGCCATGCCAATTCGTCAGGAACGGCCTTCGCCGGGGCGCACTCACGTGCCCCCGGATGGCCGGATCGTGACGATCGCCTACCGGACCCGAGTGCAGCCTGCCGGCCCGCGGCCGAGGGTCCCGGACCCGGCCCCTGCGCGGGCGGCGGGAACAGACGACGTACCCGGGTACCGCGTTGCGGGGAACGGGCGTCAGCGGCCTGCCGAAGTCCCGCCCGGGACCCGTGTCAGGCGTATGGCGGCCGAACTTTCGTGGACGGGCAGTGTGATGTACCCGAGGACGGGCGCGTGTTCACAGTGTCGGGATCTCACGGGCCGACGATGTTGTGTTCGGGCCCGAGCGGGAACCCCGTGATGTTTCGGGAACCGTCGGCGGTCACCACCAGGATATCGTGTTCCCGGTAGCCGCCGGCACCGGGTTCACCCTGCGGGATGGTGATCATCGGCTCCATCGATACCACCATGCCCTCCTCAAGCACGGTGTCGATGTCCTCGCGCAACTCCAGCCCGGACTCACGGCCGTAATAGTGGCAGATGACCCCGAAACTGTGGCCGTAGCCGAAGGTGCGCCGGTCAAGCACACCGTGGTGGTCGCAGAGCCGGTTGAGTTCCCCGGCGATGTCCCGGCACCGTACCCCGGGCCGGATGAGCGAGAGGCCGAGATGATGCACCTCGAGGTTGATGGACCAGTACCGCAATGACGCCTCGTCGGCATGGCCGAGGAAGAGGGTGCGTTCCAGTGCCGCGTAGTAGCCGGCAATCATCGGAAAACAGTTCACCAGCACGATGTCGCCAACGCCGACCTGCCGCGTCGTGACCGGGTTGTGCGCACCGTCGGAGTTGATGCCGGACTGGCACCATGTCCAGGTATCGCGGATCTCGCTTTCGGGTCGCGACCGCGCGATCTCGCGCACCATGGCATCGGTTCCGGCCAGCGCCACCTCGTGTTCGGCAACGCCATCGGCGAGGGCAGCCCGACAGGCCTCTCCGCCGAGGTCGGCGATGCGGGCAGCCTCGACAATCAGCCCGATCTCCTCGGCCGACTTGATCATGCGCACCTGCATGAGCGGCCCGGCCACGTCGACCAGCTCGGCCGGAGCCAGGGCGTCGGCGAGCTTGCGGTGCCCGGCAACGGAAAGGTGATCGAATTCCACCCCGACCCGGCCGGCGGCGCCGACCAGCGAACGGGCGCCGTCGTAGAAGGTATCGCGGCGCCAGTCGGTGTAACTCAGCACCGCACCGGTTCGCCGCCACGGATGACCGAAGTCGACGAGCGGCGCCAGTACTGTCGAGCGGTCCGCGGTCACAACCAGTCCGAACGGCCGGCCGAAGCTGCAGTAGAGGAAGTCACTGAAGTACAGGATGCCATGTATGGAGGTCAGCACCACGGCCGCGAGGTCATGCTCCGCCATGACCGCCCTCAAGGCTGACATCCTCCGGGCCATCTCGGCCTCGCTGAACGTACCGGCCACCCGGTCACCGTTCTCGATGATCTCGAAGTCTTTCACCGCTTCCATCGCCGTCCCTTCCGTCCAACCCGCAGCGGGTTGGTGTAATCCCGGCCACCGGGCACCGCAAGCACTGTTCCCTGGCCGGGATCCGGCGTTATGGATCCCGGTCCCGGGCGCGTCCGTAGCCACCGGCACCACTGGTGCGAATGCTGACCACGTCGCCGCGCACGAGCGTGCGAATTTCCTTCGAGCCGAGACGTTCGGCATTGCCGTGGGGATTGAGCACCGTTTCTCCGAGCGCCCCGGGCTCGCCGCCGAACACGCCCCAGGGCCGGCTTTCGTGCCGGTCGCCAAGCAGCGTGAGCACGCCTTCGCCGGCCAGCAGCTCGATGTCCTTGCGCAGGCCCATGCCTCCGCGGTGGCGGCCCTCACCGCCCGTTCCGTCGAGCAGTTCCAGCCGGTGGACCAGCACCGGCGTATTGGCCTCGTGCACCTCCACCGGGATGTTCGAGCAGTTCATCACCGGGCTCAGCCCCTCCGGCCCGTCGCTGTCCGCCCTTCCGCCGTAGCCGGCGAGGATCAGGTCGTAGAACACGTAGGGCCTGCCGGTCCGCTCGTCGATCCCGCCGATGTTCGGGTTGGACCAGTGGCTGAACGCCCCCATGGCCCGGGCAGGCATGGCCTGCGCCATCGCGCCGTTGATGGTATCGAAGATGCGTACCTGCAGCGCGGCCCTTCCGCCCGAGGCGGCCGGGAACCTCGGGTTGAAGAAGCTGCCTTCCCTTGCCACCAGCCGGATCGGCCGCATCGCACCCGCGTTCTGGGGGCTGAGCGGATCGCAGAACACCTTGATCGCGAACAGCGTATAGGCACGCGTGTAGTTGATGTAGCTGTTGATCGCGGCCGGCACCTGGTCCGACGAGCGTGAGAAATCGACCGTCACCCCGGCGCCGTCAGGCCCCTCGCCAAAGGTAATGTCGACCCCGAACCGGATCGGCGGGGTTCCCGGTCCGTAGTCGTCCATCTGGTCGTCGAAGCTGTAGGTCCCGGGCGGCACGCTCGCGAGTGCTGAACGCATGCGCGCCTCGCTGCGGTCGAGGATCTCGTCGAAGGCCTGTTCGACGAGGGGCCGGCCATGGTCGCGAAACAGCTGGCGAAACCGTTCGGCGGCGGTGAGGTTGGCGGTATGCTGCGCCATGATGTCGCCGCGCACCTTGTCCGGCACGCGGGTGTTGGCGAGCACCAGGGTCAGTATGTCGCGGTCGATCTCGCCTTCCCGGCAGAAACGCACCGGCAGGATGCGGATGCCCTCCTGGAAGGCTTCGGTCACACCGTGCACCTTCTGCGAACCGGGCGCAGCGCCTCCCACGTCCATCTGGTGGGCGGACGCGGCGACGTAGCCGAGCAGTTCCTCGGCCTCGAACACCGGCATCACCTGGAAGATGTCGGGGAAATGGCCGGACCCCATCCAGCTGTCATTCAGCATGATGCTGTCGCCGGGCTTCAGCGTCTCCGGCGGGAACGCCTCGTTTACGTGCCGGATGACAAAGGGCATGGAGCCGAGATGGCCCGGTGAGAAATTGCCCTGCGAGATCATCCGTCCGCGGGCATCGAACACGGCGGTCGAGAAGTCGTCTCCTTCCCTGACCGCCTCGCTGAAGGCGGTATGCCGCATGGTGGTGCCGAGTTCCTCGGCGATGGAGAGGATGGTGTTCCAGATGACGGTGAAGGTGACGGGGTCGACGTCTGCCGGTCGAGGCCCGGAGGCCGGCACGGTCCGTTCCTCCGCCTCCACCACCCCCGCAATGTCGATCAGCAGGTAGCCGCCCGGCCCCAGCCGGGCGCGGTCACCTGGCGGAACGAGAGTGGTCGCCTCGGCATCTTCCACGATGGCCGGCCCGGTGATGACCGTGTCGGCACCGATGGCCTCGCGGCGCCAGACGGCGGTCTCGATCATGCCGTCCGCTTCCGGGAACCAGGCCGGTCTCGTGCCCTGTGGCTCCCCGGTCGCAGGGGTGCGCTCGTCCCGGGACAGCAGGCCGCGCGAACCCGGCACCACCGCGGCCAGCGCCCAGTCGACACCCTCGACCGCGCTGCTCCTGTCCTCGGTGTGGTACCGGGCCAGGTACGCGGCGCGAAACGCGTCCTCGCAGGCTTCGACGAAGCCGCTGTCGATCGGACCCGCCGGAAGGTCAACGTGGATCTCGAATCCCTGGCCCGCATGGCGCATGTAGGCAAACCGCCGGAAATCCGGGTTCGCGGCACCGGGCAGTCGGGCAAGGTCTTCGGCGAGCCGTGCCTCGAGTCCGGCGTAGATGGCCGCGATGTCTCCGGGCGAGGCCTCGTCAAGGCGCAGCAGCCGGCTCACGGACACGTCGAGCCGGCCGTCCGCCGCCAGCATGCCGACGGCGGATCCGACGCCCGCGTCTCCCGGTACAACGACCTGGCGAACGCCCAGCGCGCGCGCAATCCGGGCCGCGTGCAGCGGTCCCGCGCCGCCGAAGGCGACCAGGGTGTAGTTTCGCGGATCACGGCCGCGTTCCACGGAGACGACCCGCAGGGCGTGTTCCATGTTGCCGGTCGCAACCAGGTGAACTCCCCAGGCGGCCTCGGCCACCGACAACCCGAGCGGTTCGGCGACACGGGCGGCAAGCGCCGTCTCGGCCGCTGCCGGGTCAAGATCCATCGCTCCGCCATTGAAGTACGACGGGTTGAGGTAGCCGAGTACCAGGTTCGCATCGGTGACCGTCGGTCGCAGGCCACCGGCGCCGTAACACGCGGGGCCGGGATCCGCGCCCGCACTTTCCGGACCCACGCGGATGGCGCCGTCCATCGCCACGGCGATGGAGCCTCCACCGGCACCGATCTCGATCAGTTCGACCGCCGGAACGTTGACCGGCAGGCCGGACCCCTTCCTGAACCGCACCGGATCGACCTCGAAGACAGGCGCGACTGCCGGCTCGCCGTCATCGACGGCGCCCAGCTTGGCAGTGGTCCCGCCCATGTCGAAGCTGAGTACCCGGTCGGCGCCGATTTCCCGACCGACCCGGGCCGCGAGCAGCACGCCGGCGGCGGGACCGCTCTCGACAATGCGGACCGGGTACTCGCCTGCGAGCGTCGGCGAGACCAGCCCACCGTTCGACTGCATGATCGACAGCTCGACACCCGCAAGATCCCCGGCCAGCCGCCGCACGTAGGTGCCGACCAGCGGCTTGACGAAGCTGTTCGCCACGGTGGTGTTGGTCCGTTCGTACTCCCGCAGCTTCGGTGACACCTCGACCGACAGGCTGAGTGCGGCACCCGGCATGCGCCGGGCGACCGCTTCACCGACCGCGCGTTCATGGACGGGGTTGGAGTAGGAGTGGAGCAGCGCCACCGCGACCGCCTCGTAGCCCTCGAGCGCGATCCGCTCGAGCACCTCCTCCAGGTTCACGGCGTCCAGCGGCTCCAGCACCTCTCCCTCGAAGGTCACCCGCTCGCGCACTTCGAAGATCTGCTCGCGCGGGATGAGAGGTTCGGGCTTGCGCATGTGCAGGTCGTAGGTCTCGTAGCGCTTCTGGCGCCCGAGGATCAGCACGTCCCGAAAGCCCCGCGTGGTGATCAGCGCCGTCTTGGCCCCACGCCGCTGGATGATGGCGTTGGTTGCGACCGTGGTGGCGTGAAGGAGCTGCCCGATGCCGGAGGTGCAGGCCTTTGCCAGCAGAGCCGGCAGGCCGTTCCTGACCGCCTCGGATGGATCAGCCGGTGTCGACGGAACCTTGTGGACCGCGACACGGCCGGTCCCGCCGTCGTGGAGCACGAAGTCGGTGAAGGTGCCGCCGACATCCACTCCGATGCGAATCCCACCGCCGGAATCGGCCTGTTTTATCGTTTGTTCAGTATCTTGTGGCATGTTCGCGGCCCGACCTGCTACCGGTGGAATCGGGCCAGCGTACGCATACCGTCAAGGGGAGTCACGCCAGGGTGAGGTCGTCCCGATCCGGCAGTCCGCCAGAACGACCGCCGAGGAACGGTCCCGCGTCGAGCGCGCGCGACACCGACCACGATACCCGTTGGCACCCTGCCAGCGAATTTGTCGACCGTCACGGCCCAGCGCTATGTCACGATGGACATCCCTACTGTCGTCAGGCTTCTCGATCAGGGATGTGACGCGCGAGGGCGCTGGCTCATTCTGCAACTGACATACCCGGCTTGAAAACGCCTTGGAGTAGCACACCGCAGGCCGTCGCAAGCTGAACGGTCCGACCTGCCCCCGCGGTCTCCGTCCCGGTCAGGGGACGGAGACCGCTCCGACGTGCATCACCACTCCTGAAATCACGTCATTTCCCCAGTTTTCCACAGATTTCGCGACACCAGCCGCCTGTGGACAAATCAACACCGGAATTGATCGGGAGGGGCATACAAGAGGAAGACGGGCCACGCGAGTCAGCAGGATCGCGCGGATGTTCTCGAGCGCCGGCAGACATGGCGCGCGGGCCAGGCCGACCTTGAGCCTGCGCGCCTGGTCTTCATCGACGAGACCTGGGCCAAGACCAACATGACCCGTGCATACGGCCGCGCGCCGAGAGACAGGCGCCTGCGCATGGGCCAACCGCACGGTCATCGGAAGACCACAACCTTCGTCGCCGGGCTCACCCTCAGAGGCATGATCGCACCCTTCGTGCTCGACGGGCCGATCAACCGTCTGGCCTTCGAGATCTATGTCGACAAGGTGCTGGTCCCCGAACTGCGCGCAGGCGATATCGTCGTCATGGACACCCTGTCCAGCCACAAGGGGCCGAGGGTCCGCCAGAGCATTGAGGCACCCGGTGCCGAGCTTCTCTTGCTGCCGCCCTACAGCCCCGACCTTAACCCGGTCGAGATGGCCTTCTCCAGGCTCAAGGCGCTCTTGCGCAAGGCCGCTGAACGCACCGTGGACAGCCTGAGGGCAGCAATCGCACCCATCCTCGAAACCTTCACGCCCCAATAATGCCGAAACCACTTCGCCGCCGCCGGATATGATCAGGACACTGCCGTATTCGGTTGTTCCGGGTGTCGCCAGCCGAGACCGATCCTTAATCGCTGTAGGGAAGACGGGTGACCGGCTTCCCTACAGCGATTAAGGCCCCGTACCGGGCCTGGTGGTCTAGATCCGGTTGGCTTCTGCCTCTGCGTGCCGCAACCGCTCCACGATCCATCCGAACGCTGGCGCCTCGCCGAGGATCATGTCGCGCATGGCCCGGTAGTCCCGTTCGACGGCCGCGTGCAGCTCGGGTTGCGGGACCAGCCGGAGCGATCCCGGAACGGCTTCCTCGAACCGCTTCCAAGCCTGCCGGAAGGCGACGAGATTATGGGTCCGGACCGCAGCGAGCAGGGCGGTGTCGGTGAGCGCGGACTCGCCTGTAGCGGTCGCCGCGATCACGGCGGTGTCGTGGTAGTGGCGCGAGATCCGGTCCTTGTCCGCCGGCAGACGCCCAGCGTCGCGGTAGCCGCAATGCAGGCCGTGCAGGATCAGGAGCTTCTCCCGGAAGGTGCGCTCCGGCGCGAGCGTTTCGACGTTCCCGACGTCGAACGGCCAGTCCGGCATCTCGCCGGCGACATAGGGAGAAACGGCGCGGATGACGTCGGGCTCGAGCGCCGATCGCGCCCCGGCCTCGATCTTCACCTGCGGGGGCACATAGGACGCGTCACCGCCGGGATAGAGAGTGGGATACGCGACCAGGAGCGTCTGCCCACCAGCGTCGTCAGGGTCGGGCCCGATGGCGCATCCCTCCGTCAGGCCGCCAATCAGCCCCGTCAGGGCGGCCTTCAAGTCGCCGAGGACGGTAGGCCCCGCAGGCTCCCGCCAGCTCGTCCAACAGCGCGCTCCTTCGCTTGTTCGAGAGGCCGGCCGCGGTCGTCGGATCGCGCTCGCCCGCGAAGCCCAGGGCGTCGCGATGGTCCACGAGATCGATGTCCTCCGAGAACCGCCGGATCAGCCCGAACGCTTTGGAGAGCGAGGTCCCGCCCTTGAACAGCAGCTTCGGATGCCCGGCCGGCAGCCGGTTGAAGAGCGCGTCGAGGACGAGGCAGACCCAGAAATCTTTCTCGACATAGCCCGACACGGTGTCGAGGCGGTTCGCCGCGGCGGCGAAGACGTCCCGCCTGTCCCGGTCCGGCAGGGCGAGAAAGGATGCGAAGGCGTCCTCCGTCATGCCGCCACAGCATCCTCGCCCGCGATGTCGCGCGCGAGCGGCAGCGCCCAGCCGGGCAGGTCCCGACCGTTCCGGGCAAGGTCGCGCTTCGCTGCCTTGGGGAGACGGCGCTTCAGGGCCGCGACAACCCGCGCGTCCTGGGCAGCGCCGGGGCCGAGCCATCGCAGCGCCTGGACGACCGACGCCGCCGGCCGGTCCGCCCAGCGCATGACACGGGGGCCGGCGTGGCGGAAGCGGATCGTCCCGCCGTCGATCCCGACCGTACGGGTGGCGCCGTCGGTGACGTAGCCGGCCCTGGCCGGCACCGCGTTGGTAAGGCCGAGGCGATGCGCGGCAGTTGCGCCGTCGGGCATGATCCGGATGCCGTCGCGCCGCGCCAGCGCGGCGACGGCAGCGTCGAGATCGACCGGCGCGGGCCGGTTCAGCACGGTGCTGATACGCGGCAGATCGTAGAGACCTCTGCCGGCGCGGCGCAGCCGTCCGGCTCTGACGAGGCGCGAGAGCGCCTGGTCAATGGCCTCGCGACTGCCGAGGTCGAGGAAGTCCCTGGGCGTGCACACCCACCGGCCCCGGCCGTGCGCGCCCACCCGCCTCATGATCGCATCGGCCACCCCTGTCATCGGTTGATCCTCCATGTATTTGTCAGAAGATATATATTTATTCTGCCAAATGTCCGGTCCGAAATGCAGTACCGGGCCATGTCCGGAGCGAGGGCGTAGCTCAAGCGGAGGATATGGCCCGATGAGGGGGATACGCGGCTGAGTTCCCGTCGGATCTGACGGTAGTCCGGGTCCTCCGGTGGAAGCGAGGCCCGGCGGGCACAGGGAGAGCGTCGCCTGACCGAAACCCGGCGGACTGCGATCTTTCGCTCGTTTTCACTCGGACAGGTCCTTGCGAAGGGGGATCACAGACAGCATCCATCAGGGAGGGTGGGCCTGGTGGATCACCGAGGCCGAGAACCTGTAGCCAAGGACCTTTCCCGGCCGCACACGTCACGAAACCACCACGCATCGTTTCCCGAGGCACGAAACCTGCCGGCTCCTCCGGATCGGAGACCGTTTCCGGGACGGTTCCTTCCCCAGTCCGTTCGCGGCGCAACCGTCACGTGGTCAGCTCAACGCAGGACCCCCTTCGTCGCTGCCTTCGGGAAACACGACCCGGGTCGCGTGGCAGGAGTTCCGTGCACTGTCTCTTCCCTGAATGCCGATCGAGGTAACCGTGCTCGTGCGATTTCGGTTTCCTGGCGGAGGCAGAGACGTGCGCGGCGCCGTGCGTGCAGGTTCTTGCAATACCGGGACCGGTATGGTCCGTGGCCCGTTGACGCAGGTTGACGACGACGAATTCGGGGCGAGCCAGACGCAAGCGCACCCGGCGCCCGAACGCGGCAGCCACGGAGTGGCCGGCACGGCACGGCCCCCGGATGGACACCGATGACGACGTGGTACTCTGAGCTCCGGTTCGGGCTGCCTGGCAGTGGCTCGCGCCTGACGCGCACAGGCAGCAGATCGGAGAACGAGCGGTGCAGCGGACAGGACGCTGCAAGACAAACGGGAGATGTGGCTTGGCGAACGGGAAGACGCTGCGCTTGCGCGGATTTGCAGTGCTGGCGGTGCTGGTCCTCTCGGTGGCATCGACGGTGGCAGCTGCCGACGACCTGCGCATTGTCGCATGGAATCTCGAACACCTGGACGACACCGATAGCGATGGCTGCGTCGGACGCACACCCGCCGACTACGCCGCACTCGCCGGGCGCATCAGGGAACTGGACGCCGATATCGTCGCGTTCCAGGAGGTCGAGAATGCCGCGGCGGCACGACGGGTGTTTCCGGCGTCCGAATGGCGGATCGAGATGTCGCGCCGTCCACAGACGAGTACAGGCCGCTCCTGCTGGGACAGGCCCGACGCGCAGCTTGGCCACCTGGCGACAGGCTTCGCCGTGCGGCATGGAATTGCGTACCGGCGCAACCCCGACCTGCGGGCTCTCGGCGCTGCAGGTGCATTCCAGCGATGGGCGACCGACATCACCGTCACGGCAAGCGATCGGGATCTGCGCCTGCTGTCGGTCCATCTCAGGACCGGGTGCTGGGGCGCGGGGCAGGACGGGGACAGCAGGGCAGGCAAGACGTGTGCCACTCTTCGCGCCCAGGTCGAACGCCTCGGGGACTGGGTCGACGCCAGGCGGGCGCAGGGTACGGCCTTCGCGATACTCGGGGACTTCAACCGCCGCCTGGCGCTCGCCGGCGACTGGGCCTGGCAGCGGCTGTCGCCACCCGCGGCACCGCTGCGCCTGCTGACCAGGGGCGTGCCGTTCCGCTGCGATCCGCGCTACCCGGCGTTCATCGACCACATGGTGCTCGGTGGCGGTGCGGAAGCGATGGCGGTGTCCGGCTCGTTTCGAGAGGTCCCTCTGCAGGGTCCGCATCCCGACCATTGCGCGATAACGGCGGTGTTCCGGCTCGGGCATGCGAAGCACGACTGATCACGGCAGCGGCGATCACCGGCAACGGTCCCGACGCCGCGAACATCCTCGCGCGGCCCGCATCGGTTCCTGCAGCGGAGCGCCCGGGAGCGATCGCTGCGCGCCCGCTGCGGGCCGGAACCGGGACCGAGGGGCGGCCTCGGGCGGACGCCATGCCTTGCGCATGGTCCCGGGGGCTGACCGAATGCCGGCGCTACCGTCTATGGTAGGCGTCCGTTCGCTCACCGGGAGAAGGCACCATGGCTGACGAGACCCACCTCGTGGTCGCGGACACGTCCCGGCCGGGGCGCTGCAGGAGGCAGGTACGGTGAATCTCGATGTGCTGATCAGCGGCGCGATCCGGAAGTTCCACAACCGGACGGCCGTGTTCGACGAAAAGCGCAGTGTCGGTTTCGTGGAGCTGGGTGACCGCACGAACAGGCTGGGCTCCGCACTGGCGGCGCTGGGGCTTGCTCGGGGAGACCGGATTGCCTCGCTGCAACGCAACTCCATCGAGGCAATCGAGACCGACATCATGGCTGCCCGTTTCGGCTATGTCCGCACGCTGCTCAACGCCCGCGGCTCCGCCGACGACCACATCCACTGCATCAATCATTGCGGGGCGCGTGCGCTGATCTTCGGCGCCGGGTTCGCCGACCACGTGGACGCCCTGCGCGACCAGCTGCCGGGCGTCGAGTTCTTCATCATGGTCGGTAAAGGCCCCGACCGGGGTCTGCAGTACGAAGACCTGATCCACCGCCACGACCCGGCGCCGGCGCGCTGGACCGTCGATGAACACCATCCACACTCCGTCTACTACACCTCGGGAACCACGGGCCGACCCAAGGGCGTCCTGCTTTCTCAAGGAAACTGGCTGGTCCTGGTCCGCAACCATCTCGTCGATGCCTTCAGCCATGCATGCGAGACCGACGTGCTGTTGCACGCCACCCCGTTGTCCTTCGCTACCGGATGCACGGTCATTCCGCATCTGGTGCGCGGGGCGGCGCAACGTGTCCTGGAGCAGTTCGATGCGGAGCGCGTCTACCAGGTGATCGAACGCGACCGGGTGACCACGACCGTCCTCGTTCCCAGCACGATCCACATGATGCTCGACCTGCCCGGATCGGAGTCGTTCGACACCGCCAGCCTGCACACCGTGATGTACGGCGGGGCACCGATGGCAGCGGAACGCATCCGCGAAACCCAGGAACGCTGGGGTCCGGTCCTGATGCAGGGATACGGACAGTGGGAAGCTCCGCAGCTGATCAGCTGCCTGGGCCGGAGTGAACATGTCGAAGCGGTTGACAACCCGGCCCGGGCCCATGTGCTGGCTTCTGCCGGCCGGCCGCTCAGCTTCGTTCGGGTGGGGATCATGGACGAGGAAGGACAGCTTCAGCCGGCCGGTACGGAGGGCGAGGTCGTCACGGCGGGCGACCACCTGATGGTCGGATACCTGGACAACGAGGAGGCAACGGAAGATCTGCGCGAAGGGCAGTGGCAGCGCACCGGCGACATCGGAAAGCTGGACGAGGACGGTTTCCTCTATCTCACCGACCGCAAGAAGGACGTCATCATCACCGGTGGCAACAACGTGTATCCACGGGAGATCGAGGAAGTGCTCTACCGCCATCCCGACCTGCTGGAGGCGGTCGCCGTGGGTGTGCCGAACGAGCAGTGGGGCGAGACGGTGCACGTGGTTGCAGCGCCGCGGCGCGGACGCCGGCTCGACGGCGCGGCACTGGTGGAGTGGTGCAGGGAGCGCCTGCCGTCCGACAAGCGGCCAAGGTCCGCCACCATCGTCGAATCACTCCCCAAGAGCGGCTATGGAAAGATCCTGAGACGAGAGGTGCGCCAGGCGTTCTGGCACGGCCGCAACCGGCGCATCTGACCGCAAGCGAGACCCGTCAGACGCTCAGCACATGGATGCAGCTTGACCACATTCCCATGTTCGAGGTCAGGCCGACTCTGGCTCCCGCGACCTGGCGCTCTCCGGCCTCGCCGCGCAACTGTGTGACGATTTCGGCGATCTGTCCCAGGCCGGTCGCACCAAGCGGATGCCCCTTGGACAGCAGGCCGCCGCTCGGATTGACCGGTATGCGACCACCCAGCCGGGTCGCACCCGCTTCCAGCAGCCGCCCCCCTTCACCCTCCGGGCAGAGACCGAGTTTCTCGTAGGCGATGATCTCGGCAACCGAGAAACAGTCGTGAACCTCGACCACGTCCAGTTCGCCGGGTCCGATACCGGCCCGTTCATAGACGCCGGAGGCATTGCTGCGAACCATTTCGAGGTCGAAGATGTTGTGAGCCTGCTCGTCGATGTCGGAGACGAGCCCGCTCGCACGCAGCTCGACCGCCCGGCTGCATCCGTGCCGGACCGCGAAGCCGGCGGAACAGATCACGGCAGCAGCAGCCCCGTCGGTCGTCGGACTGCACTGGAACAGCGTGATCGGGTCGCAGATCATGCGCGACCCCAGGACCTGTTCAAGCGACAGCTCGGTGCGGAACTGCGCCTTGCTGTTGTAGCGCGCGTGCGACCTGTTCTTGACGGAAACGCCTGCGATCTGTTCCAGCGTCGTGTCGAACCGGTCCATGTGCTTCTGCGCCATGAGGGCAAAGCGCATCGGCAATACCGTGGTGCCCGTGGCGACCTCCGGGCTGTCCTCGGGATGGACATTGAGCAGAACGCCATGCTGCATCTTCTCGAAACCGCAGACAACGACCAGGTCCATCTCCCCGCTGCGCACGGCCAGACTGGCCTCGCGCACCGCCGTGGAGGCCGCCGCCGAACAGTTCTCGATGTTCAGAACCGGTATTCCGGACGGGCCGACCTCCCGGATGACACGCTGGCCGGCAGCGACGCCCTGGTTGACATGCGCGGCGTAGAACTGCTCGACCCGGCGCCACTCCACACCGGCGTCCTCGCATGCTGCGATGATTGCCTCCGTCGCCAGGTCCTCGACGCTGCGGTCCGGGTGGCGAGCGAAGGCGGTCAACCCGATTCCGATGACGAATGCGCGACCCATGTCTTCCTCCGGGGCTTCCGGGCTTCAGGCCTCCGCCAGGTCCTGCGGGGAGGCAGGATAGAACGCGAAGGTTCGATGGGGCACCCGCCTGCTGCCCGCCGGAAGCTCGAGTACGTAGCTCGCCACGACATCCCCGCGCCGCCAGTCGTCGACGGGCTTGCCGACAAGATGGCTTAGCGCGACGATGTCGTTGTCGAACACGACCTGTCCGAGGACATAGGGCACGGGACCGTGGTAGCCGGGTGGCGCCTCGCGGACGACGGTGAAGGCATCGACCGTGCCGGTACGGGTCAGTTCCACCTGCTCCATGCGATCGGAAAAGCAGGATACGCAGCGCATGCGCGCGGGAAAGACACGCACACCGCACACGGTGCAGCGCCGGCCGACCAGCCGGACGTCGCCGCGCGTTCCGGGCTCGGTGGTGGTCCCGGGCTGCAGTTCGGCGATCCCGGGGTCGGATCGGCTTTCAGGCATCGGCGTTCCCTGGTGTGCCGGTCCTTCCCGGCCCGGCTCCATCCCGCAACGGGACAAGGCCGTCGCTCCGGTCCCTGCATCCACACTCTTGCGCATCATAATCCCGGCGACGTCACCTGCCACGGCCAAAGTGACTGGCGCATCTGGCATCCGGACTCGATCCGGAGCAGGTGCCGTCCGCAGAACTCGCCGCGCTCCATCACGAGCGCTGGAAGATCGAGACCGCCTGTGACGAGGTCAGGACCCGCATGCCGGGACCCGGGTGCCCTGACGCGCAGCAAGGCCCCGGAACCGGTGCCGCGGGAGCTCGACGGTCTGATGCTGGCCCACTACGCCGTGCGCGCCTGATCCACGAGGCAACGGCCAGCGCCGGACAGCATCCGGACCGGGTATCCTTCCCGCATGCCGTCAACCTGGTGCGCTGCCGGATCGCCCATCCCGGCGCTTTTCCCCGACGGCGTACGACCCCAACATCGACGAGACGCTCGAGGAACAGGTGGTCTCCAGCCGGGAACAGGCCCCGGGGCGTCACGCGCACGATGAGCAACGACCGGCTTCGTGTCCGCGGTCCCCTGCCACGCGGGATCCGCCGCCGGGTCGCCGAACCTTGCCCGGTTCCTTCCTGAAGCAACAGCACCGGCTCCGGGGCCGGACGGGTGGCTCGAAGTGACTTGACCGGTGCCGCGCATTCAGAGGATCGGCACCATGGTCGGTTCGGTCAGCCCGCGGTATGGGTATCTGTCGTCGACCCTGCGGTCGCGTTCCGGGTGCGGAAATACTCGAAGCCCAACAGGCAGCACACGACAAGGACAGCCGCCGCCGAGATCCAGGGCACCGGCGCCACGATGAGGATGACCGCCACAACCAACAGTCCCAGCTTGGGCAGGGACAGGGCGCGGAATGCATACTGTTCGCCCAGGGTGGCCATGCAGACCACGGCCACAAGTCCACCTGCCACGGCTACCCCGACCTGCCAGAGCGGCGCACTCTGCCAGAGCACGAGCGCCGGGGCATAGACGAAAACGAAGGGTACGATATAGGCCGCCATGCCGAGTCGCATCGCGGTAAAGCCCGTCTTCATCAACGGTGCATTGGCGATCCCCGCGCCGACATAGGCCGCAAGCGCCACGGGTGGCGTGATTGCCGAGACCCCGCCCCAGTAGTAGCAGAAGAGATGTGCGACGAGCGGCGGCAACCCCATCTCGACGAGGCTCGGCGCCGCCAGCGTCGCGGTGATGATGTAGACCGATGTCGTGGGCAGGCCGAAGCTGAGAAAGAGCGACGCTCCCGCCGCGAGCAGGAGAGCGGGCAGCAGGTTGCCTTCCGCAATGCCGATGATGGATTGCGTCATCAGAAGGCCGATACCGGAGAGCGCCGCGGCGCCCACAATGAACCCTACCGCCGCGCAGGCGATCGCGGTCGAGACCGTGTTGCGCGCACCCAGCACCAGAGCGTCGACGATGTCCCGAAGGTCCATGCGCGTATGCGCCCGCAACGCGCTGATGACGATCACGCTGATGATCGAGAAGAATGCGGCGAATAGCGGCGTGAAGCCGAACAGCAGCATCCCGATGAGAAGGAAGATCGGCAGCACCAGATGGCCATGCGACAGCACCACATCGCGGACGATGGGCAAGCGGTCCCGCGGCAGGCCCTGCATCCCGAGCTTGCGTGCCCTCAGATGCACCTGAAGATAGACCGCAGCGTAGTAGAGTACCGCAGGCAGGATCGCGCCGAGAGCGACCTGCGCGTATGGCATTTGCAGGTATTCGGCCATGATGAAGGCCGACGCCCCCATGACCGGCGGCAGGAACTGTCCGCCGCAGGAGGCCACGGCCTCGACCGCGGCGGCGAAATACCCCCTGAAGCCCAGCCGCTTCATCAGCGGGATCGTGAAGACGCCGGTAGAGGCGACATTGGCCGCGGACGATCCCTGGATCATGCCCATCATGCCGCTGGCGAGGATCCCCACCTTGGCCGGCCCTCCGGGGCTGTGACCGGCCGCGGCGAAGGCGATGTTGGTGAAGAAGGTGGTGGTACCCGATTTCTGCAGAAAGGCGCCGAAGAGGATGAAGACATAGACATAGGTCGCCGACACGCCCACTGCGATACCGAAGATCCCCTCGGTCGACATGTACATCTGGCGGATGATTCGCTCGTAGCTGAACCCGCCATGGGCCAGCACGCCCGGCAGGCTTGGCCCGAAGTACAGATAGGCCAGGAAGATCGCCGACAGCACCACGAGGAACATCCCGATGGTCCGGCGTGCGGCCTCGAGCACGACGAGGCAGAAGACGGTGCCCACCACGATATCGGACTGGGTCGGATAACCGCCGCGCATCACGATGTCGATGTAGTTATGGGCGAGGTAGTAGGCCGATCCTGCTCCCACCAGGGCAAGAAACACGTCGGTGATGCCCGGGTTGCCTTTCAGTCGCGATTTCGCAGCGGGATAGATCAGAAAGCCCAGAAAGAGCATGAAAGCCATGTGAACCGGGCGCTGCTCCATCGCCGGCAGCGTCCGGTACCCGGCGGTATAGAGGTGAAAGAGCGAGGCCAGAACCGCGACGGCGGCAAAGATGAACACCCAATGCCCGGTCAGTTGCCGCGTCGTCGAGGGGACATCGCTCTGGACCCGCAGCGCGTCGATGTCGATGACGCCCTCGCCCTCGAGTTCCGGGCGTTGCCATTCGCCGGCGCCTTCCTGCGCCTTTTCCGACTTTCGCTGAGCCAACTATCCCCGTCCCGATACGCAGCGCGAACCGGAATGCCGCGACTGTCGCGGCATTCCGGCAAGGGATCGATGCAGGAGAGAGACCGCTACATCAGACCCTTTTCGCGGTAATAGCGCTCGGCGCCCGGATGCAGAGGAAAGGGCAGCCCGCTCATGGCGTTTTCGAGCGTCATGAATTCGGCCAGCGGATGCACCCGGATCAAGCGCTCCTTGTTCTCGAACATCACCTTGGTGAGCTCATAGATCATGTCCTCGGACATGCCCGTATGGGTCGCGAAGGTAATCGGCGAGGCGAAGGATTCCACCGAGAAGTCGCCGAACGGATTGGCTGCCGGAGGGATGGTGTAGGCATAGTCGAGTCCCTGGTCCGCCATATGCTTGACCAGGTCTGCGTCAATATCGAGCGGACGGGCCAGGCCGGTATCGGCGACCTGCTGGATCGAGGCCGAACCGGGCGCGTCAGGCCACACTATCGCATCAATCTGCCGGTTGCGAACCTGGTCGATAGCGGCCTGGTGCACGGTGAATTCCGGCTGGATGTCGGCATAGGTCCAGCCCTTGTACTCCATGATCATGCGCCACCATGCTTCGCCGGAGCTGCCTTGCATGCCGACCGAGACGCGCTTTCCCTTGAGATCGTCGATTGACTGGATATCCTCGTCCATCGTGATGAACCATTGCGGGTTGGGATAGACGGTGGCGATCGCGCGGAGGCCCTTGTAACGGTCCCCCTGCCGATCCTTGTACCGGCCGGTATTGGTAAAGGCCTGCTGGCCCACGCTGCCCGAGAGATACGAAACCTCGACGTCCTGGTCGGCGAGCAGGTCGAGATTCTCCACTGACCCGCCGGTGGCCTGGATCGAGGCCTGAACGCCGTCGATGGTGTCGTTGTAGATCGCAGCCAGGCCGCCGCCCAGACGGTAGTAGTTGCCGCCTGATCCGGCGGTGGCGATCCGCACGAAGCTGTCCTGCGCGATGACCGGTTGCGCGATGCCAAGCGACAGGATCGCGGCTGCAAGGCCCGTGGTGAGAATACGCTGGAACATGGTTTTCCTCCCTGGAAGGCGTTTGCATACTCCAAGCATTTTTAACTTGACATCCTAGTGCTCTTGTAACCCACGCCACAAACCCTTTCTGCATCGCAATGCGCCAAGACCGCGCCCGGGTCGCCTCGTCCTGCGCAAAAGGCGTACAGAACAAGTTCAGACCATGCTTATTTCGGAAAAAAGAGTGCCGGTCCAGGCAGCGGCACGAGCAGCGGTGATCCTCTCCGGTGGAACCGGCGCGATCGCGATTCGTCGGGAGGAGGCGTCCACACCACCGCTTGCAGCCCGGTGCTCATCGCGCGGCTTCGCCGGTTCGCTGCCGCCGGCCGTGCCACAGGATCAGGAGGGCTGCCAGCAGATGCAGGCCCGTCAGGCCGAGGAGCGGTGCGTCCCAGGAGCCGCCCGCATCGAAGAGCCAGCCGCTGGCTGCCGTCGCAAGGCCTGCCATGACGAACATGCCCGCCGCGGTGACGCCGTACGCCGTGCCGTACCCGCCCTGTCCGAAACTGTCCACCAGCAGCAGCGGCGGCAGCATCACGATGCAGCCAATGACGAAACCGGCGATGGCAGAGGCGGCGAACAGCAGCACCGGTGGCCCGCCGGCCAGCAACAGCACCAGGCCGGACGCCTGGACCAGGTAGCAGCCCGCGGCCAGGACCGGCAGCGGGAAGCGGACGCTCAGCATCCCCAGCACAAATCGGCCTGCGGCCGCGCTCAATGCGGCGATGCTGACGGCCCAGGCTGCCCCGGACAGCCCCAGGGCGCCCTGCAGCAGCGGTATCTGGTGCATCAGGAACCCGACCTGCGCACCGAGCGAGAGGCTGCTGGCCGATGCAACGATCCAGAACCGCGGGCTGCCGAGGATTCGCCGTGCCGGGATCTCCCCGCGCGCAGGGTCGGCGGCGGTCGACCCCGTTTCCCTCGCTGCTTCCCCGCCCCTCGGAGGCCGAACCAGGAGCGCTGCGACCGGCAGCACCGAGAGGACGAGCGCCGCGCCGATGCCCGTCATGGCGGGACCGAACCCGTACCTCGCCGTCATCCACGCCAGCAACGGCGGCATGACCGCACCGCCGGCGCTCGCTCCCGTAAGCGCAATGCCAAGGGCAAGGCCGAGGCGGCGCCTGAACCACGGCACCAGCGCGGCACTGACCGCCATGGCCGCCAGGCCGGGATAGGCGCTGCCCATCAGCGCGAAGATCGCAAACAGCTGCCAGCGCGCCTCGAGGTACCCGGCCTCGAACGCCGCCAGCGCCAGGCAGCCCGCCGCCATGGCGAGCGCACCGTAGACCACCGCCGGGCGGGCGCCGAAACGGTCGACGGCCCGCCCCAGCAGGAGGCTGGCGGCCACGTTCGCCAGCCAGAATACCGACACGACGTTCGACAGCATGGCGACCGACCAGCCGGTCGAGCGGCCCAGCACGACCATGTAGAACCCATGGCCGTAGAAGCCGACACCCCAGGCGTAGAACGCCATGATGAAACCGCCGGCCGCCACCCACCAGCCGCGGTAGATCCCGCGGGCGGGATCGGGGTCGGTCCCCGACTTCGGATCGAACGGCAAACCGGGAACTACGCCGTGCGCCGGAACGGTTCAGCACAAATCGGGAAGCCCGGCCGGCCTGCACCGCTCCCCGATCTGCCCGAGCCGAGCCATTCCGGCGATCCCGGCAGCGACCCGGGCCCCGGGCCCAGGCGTTCCGTCGGCTCGCCCGGCAACCGGCCGCGCGCTTTCTCCGCGACCGCCATTTCCCGGTGCGGTCCGCCCCGGAGTGTCCGGCAGTCATCGTCGCCGGTGAGCGCGTCGAACCGGTCCAGGCGCGCTCCGACGGCCGTCGGACAACCAGGGAAATCGGGCAGTTTCACCACGGTGCCCCGGCGACCCTCGACGCCTGTCCCGATGCCCGGCGCGAGACACGTGCACAACACCGCGAAGCCAGGCAGGGCACTGGGCATGGGCGTTGCCCTCCGTCCGGCCATGGCGCGCTCGCACATGCGCCGATTGCAACCGGAGCAGGATATGGCCGACCTTCCTGTTGCGGAACGGGGAAACGGCTGCCTGCTGGCCACGAAGACGGCGCCGGCGCGTCCGTCCTCCCGATCCCGGTCCCCGGCGATCCACCCGTTTTCGGGCCGTGTGGCAAGCAGCACGGGGGGGATATCCACCCGGGATCGTTGCGGACCGGTCCCCGTCAGGTGGCGCGGGAGCCTCGCGTTTCCTGCGGCATGCGGACCATCGGGCCAGCCTGCGTCGGCGACGCGACAGGCGATGTCCCTGCTGCGCGCCCTCTGCCTGGATACCGGAACCGGCGGGATCGTGCGCACCGCTACATCAGGGACGGCAGGGCGAGACTGATTTCCGGGAAGGCAACCAGCAGCGCCAGCGCCAGGATATCGATGGCGATGAACGGCATGACGCCGGCAAACACCTCCTCGAGCCGGAGCGGGATCGGCGAGGCGCTGCGCACAACATAGACATTGAGCCCGACCGGCGGCGTGATCAGCGAGACCTCCGCGAGCTTGATGGCGATCACGCCGAGCCAGATCGGGTCGAATCCCACCCCGGTCAGGATCGGGAACATCACCGGGAGCGTGATCACCATGATCGCGATCGGGTCGATCAGCATTCCCAGCACCAGGTAGATCGCCGCGAACGCGAACAGGTAGGTGTACTTGCCGAGTTCGAGAGCGAGCAGCGCGTCGGTGATGTCGGTGACGATCCCGGTGTAGGTCAGGTAGCGGGCGAAGATGATGCCGCCGATCACGATGATGAAGATCGACGAGGTGGTGACCCCGGCGTCCTTGAAGGTGTCAACGGTGGTCCTGCGGTTGAGACGGCCCTTCAGGACCACGATCACGAAGGCACCGAAGGCGCCGATGGCGCCGGCGTAGGTGGGCACGAAGAAGCCGGTGTAGATGCCGCCGATGACCAGCAGGAACAGGAAGGCGATCCCCCACACGCCGTAGAGCGAGCGCCAGCGCTCCCGCCACGACACCTCGATCTCGGACCGGGGCGCAAGCCGGGGGAATTTCCTGGCAATCCCGTAGATCCCGCCCATGTAGAGCCCGGCCGACATCAACCCCGGCACCAGTCCGGCCACCAGCAGCATGGCAACCGACTGCTCGGTCAGGATGGCGTAGATCACCATCAGGATGCTGGGCGGGATCAGCGACGCGAGGGTTCCGGATGCGGCAATGCACCCCGCGCTCAGGCGGCGGTCGTAGCCGAAGGCGGTCATCTGCGGCAGCGCCATCTTGGTAAACACCGCGGCATTGACCACCGTCGAGCCGCTCGCCGCACCGAATGCCGCCGAGGCCAGGGTGGTCGCCATCGCGAGCCCGCCTGGCAGTCGCCCCAGCCAGTTGTAGGCGGCACGGTAGAGATCGGTGGTGAGCCCCGCCTGCGTCGCAAGCGATCCCATCAGGATGAACAGCGGGATGACCGCGAGTGTAAACGAGTTGGTCGTGCTGAACGGGATGGTGGCAAGCTGGGCGAAGGCGGCGTCTGAACCGATGGCAAGCCAGGTACCGAGCACCCCCGCGAGACCCAGAGCCACACCGATGTGGACACCCGCCGCCAGCATGACGGCGAGCAAGAGACCAACGATGATCCCGACTGTGCCCGGGTCGATCACGCTCGGCCCGCCCGGCCCGGGTGATCGTCGCCGTCCGGCGACGACAGGTCACCGATCCCGCCGATCTCGCGGTTGATGACGTCGGCAACGGAGATCGCGGTGCCGCCGTGCACCAGCCGTCTTGCATCAGCCGCAAGGTCAACCAGGAGCTGCAGGATCAGCAGGCCGGTTCCGGCGACAAGGATGATGCGGGCGGGCCAGAGCGGCATGCGCACGAGGCCAAAGGTCGATTCATCGATCTCGACGCTGTACCGGGCCTCGTTGACCGCCTGCCAGAGCAGCAGGGAAAAGAACAGGACGCCGGTCATTCCGGCAAACACGTCCATCGCCGCCTGACCGCGTGCGCCGGCCCTCACGTAGAGCAGTTCGACCCTGATGTGGCTGCGGCGGATCTGGGTATAGGTGAGAGCTCCGAACACGATGAGCACCATGGTGCTCTCGGTCAGTTCCACCGCTCCGGGTACCGGGACACCGAAGACCTGGGTGCCGACCACGTCGGCCGTGCCGAGCACGGTCGATGCAATGAGCCCGAGCCCGCCCACGAGCAGGATGGCAAGGGCGACACGCTCGACCACGCGCGAGGTCATCCGTTCATGCCCGTCCGGGCGCGGCGCCACGCTCCCGCCTGGGCGGGAGCGTGGAACGCCAGGACGGTACTCCGGTTGTTGCCCGGACTGCTACTTGGCCCACTCGCGCCAGGCCGCGGCAACCTCCTTCGCCTCGGCGCCCAGGCCGCGCTCGTCCATGTTGTCTTCCCACTGCTTGAGAATGTCGGGCGTCGCCGCCTTCCACTTGTCCAGTTCGGAAGCCGGGAACTCCTTGAACACGCCACCGTTCTCCTCGATCACGGCAATGGAACTCGCGGTGCCGGTCTCCAGCCAGTCGAGGTAGTCCTGCTGGCTCTTGCGTGCCTGGTCGGCGACGATCTCCTGCAGGTCGGGCGGAAGCTTGTCCCAGGCCCGCTTGCCGATGACGATGAGGTGACCGGTGATGGTCATGACGGTTCCGCAGCTGTACTTGCCCGGTTCGTACAGTCGCAGGCTCTCGACGTTGCCAGCATTCAGGAACGAGTAGTCGATGGTGCCCCGCTGCAACGCCTCGTAGACCTCGGTCGGACGCACGGTGACCGGGACGGCGCCGATCGCGGCGTGCATCTTCGGAATGTCCGCCCCGAAACTCCGGATCTTCTTGCCCTTGAGCCCCTCGACCGTGTCACAGTTCGGATCCGGGCCGGTCATGTAGTAGGACCCGAGCGGCTGGTGGAACAGGTGCTTGACGTTCATGCCGTCAAGCTCCTTGGCGAAGATCGGGAACTTGTCGAACGACTTGTAGATGATCTCGATCGCCTGTTTCGGTTCGCTGAACACGAACGGGATCTGGTACGCCTTCCAGAACAGGAGCCGGTCGGGATAGTAGCCCGGCGCCACCGATGCCATGTCGATCGCACCGCGACCGGCGAGCAGTGCGACCTCGTTGCCCTTGCCCAGCCCGCCGGCGAAGGTGATCTCGATCTTCACCCGCCCGTCGGTCCGGGCCTCGACCTTCTCGGCGAAGTCCTTCTCGACCTGCACGAACGCGCTGTTCGGCAGGTAGTGACCCCAGCGCAGGGTAAACTCCTGCGCCAGCGCCGGACCCGCAACCAGGGCCGCGGAGACCGCAAATGTGGATGCGGCCAGGATCAGCGACCTGCACGGAATTCGAAACTGCGTCTTCATCCTTGCTCCTCCCTCAACTCACATCGTGGCGCCATGCGCCTGTACGGAGACTACCGCGACTGCACGCGCGGCAACAGGGCCGAGTCCGTCAGGCCGATACCATCCGTCCGTCGATCTCGATCGCGACCTGTTCCGAGACCAGATCGATGTGCCTGTTGCTCACGATGGTCCCTCCGTAGACCGCGGCCGCCCGCCACCCGATCAGGTGATTGTCGCCGAGCGCAACATGCGCGGTCCCCAGCCTGAACTTGTTCTCCACGTGTCCGACGCGCCGGGCCGCCGGGTTGGTTCCGAGCCCGAGTTCGGCGAGGAGCCGCGCGTTGTCGTCAGCGGCATCGAGAATGGCCGCGAGCCTGGCTGCCGCCGCGCCGCCGGAGAGATCGACCAGCCGGCCACGCCGGAACTCCAGGCGGACAGGGTCCTCCAGCAGCCCGAGTTGAGGCCCGCCGCCCGACAGGTAGACCACCTGCCCGAACCCGTCGGCGACGAAGGTGCCTTCGGCGCTGCCCTCCTCGGGCGAGACCATGGCCTCGCCGCTCGGAAACGACCCGAAACCGGTATCGGCTTCCGCCACGCCGGTCAGCGGCAGGCACGGCCGGCAGATCCTGACCCTGAGATCGGTCCCGTTGGGAGAGGTGACGCGGACCTCCCCGGCCGCGGTGACCAGCCCGGCCAGGCGCCGTGTCCGTTCCAGCAGGGCCGCCGGCTCGGCCCTGGCAGCACCGCACTCGAAATCCTCGCGCGGCGCGTTGTTGATCAGCACCTGGCGGCGGCCGGCCGCAAACAGCGCCCTGCTCAGGTCATCATACGCCCGGGGGAACCGGATCGAGGTGGCAACAACGGCAAGGTCGGCCTGTTCGACCGCGGCGATGACCGGCGGCGGATGCCGGTAATCGGTCATGTCGGCAGGACAGGTGATCACCGCCACGGTCACGCTGCCCGCACCCGCCTCCTCGGCCGCTGCGGCAATCGCATCGACGAGCCCGGGATCCTGGTCCGAGCTCGAGACCACCAGCACCGCCTCGCCTCTCCTCACGTTGGGCACGGCCAGATTGCGGGCGACGTGCCGAAGATCCTCGTCCGGATACCGCATCACCGTCCAACCGGTCAGGGAACGAGGTAGATCGGGCTGGACCAGGCCTGGAACCCGTCTTCGGTGTACAGGCTGACCCAGAGCGCGTCGTCGCGCCCGGGACTGAGGGCAAGCCGGACCTCGGCCCGGATCTCCCGGTGCGGGTTGGTTTCCGGCAGCCTGCAGACCGAGATCCGGCGCTTCAGGCCACCGGCCTCGAACACGGCATCGTCGATGCCGATCGCAGCCAGCGGGACGCTCGCCTCGAGCAGGTTCGAGCGAATGTCCAGGTCGCCGTCATCGCCGTCGAGCCAGACATCGACTCCCCCGAAATTGCCGGTGGTGATCGCATCGAAACTCACGGTCGAGGGACCGGTGCACGCGACCTGCCGCTCATGGTTCCAGCAGTTGATCCGGTTCATCTTCCTGATGGTACGCCCGGCGAACTCCAGCGTTCCCTGCCAGTGGGTCTCCCGGCCGCGGCCGCGGTACTCGGCACCGCTCCACAGGATGCGCCAGCGCGAACCGAGATCACCCGGGCCGTAGCCGCGCACGATTTCGCTCACCTGCGGGCCATTGCGAACCTCGATCCGCTCGATCGGGGTGGCCGAGATGGCGTGCAGCCCGAGCGTGACCTCCCGTGCCCCGGTCTGCACGATGTCACCCATGATCACGGTGTCGACCTCGTCGGAACCGGTATCGGGAAACACCGCCGGATCCTCGTGGAACCGCCTGCCCGGCTCAGGCAGTGCGGCCGTGACCTCGAGGTGGATCCGGTTGCCGGTGGTCGCGTAGTGATGGCGCCGGCGAAGGGCTCCGAAAATGCCGTCCCGGGTCAGTTCGTCGGCGAGGAAACAGGTCAGTCCCCCGTAGGCGCCGAAGGTCGACGCGCCGGGGTAGCTGGCGCCGGGCCGGCCCTTGTGCCCGTCGGAGTTCGCCACCACCCCGACCCGGTGGCCGAGCCTGAAACAGTCCTCGATCAGCCACTCGAAGGTTCCCCAGGCCGAGTGCAGTTCCATCGACCGTTCGAGCCTGCCGTCGTGGGCGAAGTCGATGTCGGCGTACCGCCCGCCGACATGCGCGAACAGGACGCAGTCCTCCTCTGCCAGGACCTCGAACAACGCTGCCGCGTCGGTCGCATCGGTATCGATGTCCGAGCGGTCCGGCAGCAGCGCGTGCGAGGAACGGTGGATCTGCCTGCCCTCGTGGCGGAAGAACACGTTACGGTCGCCGCCGACCGCGGTGTTGCCCGACCACTCGTAGCCGGGAAAGGTCACGAACCGGTGGTCCTGGTGGAACCGTGCCGTCAACTCGTTGATGTATGCCCAGAAGGTGTTGTTGACCTGGAAGTCGTTGGCCTGGTGACTGGTGGCGTCGAGAAACGCGCAGTCGCGTGCGAACTCGAAGTACTGCAGGCTGGTGTTGAGCCCCACGGATTCGCCGCTCTGGCCGTGCAGGTCGGCCCAGTACCCGGAGGTCGCGCCCGGCCGGATCACCAGCGGGTTGGCCCGTGCCAGCACCGTGCCCTCTTCATCGGCGAGTTCGAGCCACAGGCAGCCCGGCTCGTCGACATGCAGGTCCTCGAAGGTGACCGCCCGCTCGCCCGGCGGATAGTCGAACCGCTCGGGCAGGTTGGCGACCGCCAGGTTGCTGCGCAGCCGCAGGGCGCCGCTCGCCCTGTCGGTCGGGTTGCCCCACAGGTCCTCGGCCTTCACCCCGAGCCGGAAGCGCTCGCCGGGGCGCCGCAACGTCGGCAGGACAACCCGCCACCGTGCCGGAGGCCCCGGCACGATCGAGACGCTCGGGGTCTGCGACAGCGGCAGGTAGTGGCCGGTCGCACAGACATCCACCACCACCTTGTACTCGAAGTGGGTCTCGCAGTGGGTCTGCATCAGGGCACCGGGTGACCCTCCCGACGTGTCGCCAATGGTGACCGTGATGGTATCGCCCTCGCGCAGGCAGCCCTTGATCACGGTGACCTGCAGGCACTTGTTGCGCGGGCGCCAGCCACCGGTCGGCAGGTAGGCAACCCGCAGACCGGCGCCGTTGCTCGCGATGGCGGTCACGTAGTTCGGTGCCTCGGGGTCATGGACCTGCAGCCGGCCACTGTCGCCCACCGAGCGCAGCACCACCCTCAGGCTGCCGGTATCGTCCATGCCGTGGCGCCCGACGGTGTAGACGATGGACAGCGTCTGGGTGCTCCGCGCCGTCACCGGGCCGGACGGATCCATGCTCACGTGACCGTAGAGCACCGGATCCTCGGAGGGCCGGGCGTCGCTCCACACCTCGGCCATCATCGCCGGATCGACCCTGGTCGGATCGTTGGTCGTCGCAAATGCCATGGTTGCCCCCTCCGTCTACGCCATGCCGACCGGTGTGTCGAAGGCGTCGAGTTCGGAACCGGGCCGGGCCCGGATCATGTCCTCGAGCTCGCGCTGCAGCGACGCGGCCGCGGGATCCGCGAACCGGTTCTGCATCTCGTGCGGATCCTCGCCGAGAAGGTAGAGCTCGCCGGCGCCGGAGTTGAGTTCCAGCGTGAGCTTGGCATCCGCGGTCCGCACCGTGCGCAGGTCAAGCGGAACACCGCAGCGGCTGGCGTTGACGTTCCACTCGCTCCAGGCGCAGTCGCGCGTCGCTCCGGGGCGGCCCTCGAACAGGTCGCGCAGGCTGCGTGACTGGGCGTCGTTGTTCAGCGTCGCGCCGGCGTAGTCGCAGAAGGTGCCGGCGAGGTCGAGCGTCGACACCGGTTCGCGCACCGTGCGTCCGGCGGGAATTCCGGGCCCGCGTGCGATCAGCCCGACTCGGAGCAACGCCTCGTAGGGGGTCGGTCCCTTCAGGTAGAGACCGTGATCGCCGAGAAGGTCGCCGTGGTCGGTCGAATAGACCACGAGCGTCGTGTCGCGCAGGCCGAGACGGTCGATCTCGACCATGATGCGGCCGACCGAGTGATCGATCAGCGACACCATCCCGTAGTAGTTGGCGATCATCTCCCTCAGCTGGGCCTCGCTCTGGTCCGGGACCCGCGACAGCCTGGCCCGGAACGACCGCAGCGAGGGATCGTCGAGCGCCGGCTCGCTCTCCAGCGAGGCACGGTGCCACCACGGGCGCCGGTCGAGGTCGCGTGTCCCCTCCACCGGGAGGTCGATCTCGTCGGGGTGGTGCAGCCGGCTCCAGGGTTCGGGGCAGTCGAACGGATGGTGCGGATCCGGGAACGAGACCCACACGCAAAACGGGGTGCCGGCTGCGCGGTCCTGCAGCCAGTCTATGGTCCGGTCGGCGCACCAGGTGCTGCTGTGCAGTGCACTCGGCATGCCCGAGCTCCAGGTCTGGGCCGCCCCGGTCCCCGGCATGGTCTCGGCCGCCCAGAGTTCGAAGATGTCGGCGAACCCGGTCTCCTCGAACACCCAGCGTTCAAAGTGCTGGCCGCGCGGTGGCGTGATGTTGTCCTTCCAGCTGTGGAACCAGTGTCCGAGCATCATCAGCTCGACATGACGGAACCCCATGTAGGGCCCGAACCAGGTCGGTCCGTAGTCGGCGCTGCTGTGCACGCATTCCGGTGTTCCCGTCGGCTCGAAGGTATGGCAGGTCGCGAAGTGGGCCTTGCCGAGGAACGCGGTATCGTAGCCGGTCCGCGACAGGGCCTCCGCGAACCCGCCGGCAGCAGTGCGCGGCCTCAGGTTGATGCCGTTGTCGACAACCCCGTGACTGAGCGGCAGCAGTCCGGTCAGGATCGAGGCGCGCGACGGCTGGCAGACCAGGTTCGGCGTGATGCACCTGTCGAAATGCGTTCCTTCCTCCACCAGCCGGTCAAGGTGCGGCGTACGCACCCGCCGGCCGGCAAAGCCATAGCAGTCGGCCCGCTGCTGGTCGGACGTGATGAAGACGATGTTGGGACGCTGTGGCATTCAGCCGCTCCGTGCTGGTCGTTGCGGGTCGGGGAGCAGGCGGGCGCCGCATCGCACCTGCGTCATCCCGGTTCGTTGCCCAGTTCCGCCGCCTTGCGCGCGCGGCGCCGCGCCGGCGTGCGGAAACCGAAATGCCAGAGGAAGACCACTGTGAGGATGAGGAAGGCAAGCGAGATCGGGCTGGTCAGAAGAACGGTGAGGTCCGACTTGTTGATCAGCACGGTCTGGCGCAGGTAGATCTCGAAGTTGTCACCGAGCAGGAAGCCGATGACCAGGCAGACCAGCGAGAACCCCGACTTGCGCATCAGGTAGCCCACGCCGGCGAACACGAACAGCAGGATGATGTCGAACATCGAGTTGGTCGGAATGTAGACGCCGACCACGCACAGCATGACCACGATCGGCAGCACCACGTGTTTCGGGATCCGGACGAACTGCACCCAGACCCTGATACCGACACGGCCGATGACCAGGTGGGCAAGGTTGGCCAGGAGCATGGATGCGAAGATGCTGTAGATCAGTTCGGCGTGGTTGACCATCATCAGCGGGCCGGGGACCACCCCGTGGATCATGAAGGCTCCGATCAGCAGGGCGGCGGCGACATTGCCGGGAATGCCAAGCGCGATGGTCGGGATCAGGTTGGCACCGACGACGGCGCTGTTCGCCGCCTCGGTGGCCTGGATGCCCTCGAGTTCGCCGGTCCCGAAGTGCTCGCCGCGAGGTGATGCGCGCCGGGCCGCGCCGTAGCCGAGAAATGCCGCCAGCGTCACGCCGAGCCCGGGCAGGATCCCCACCCCGGTTCCGATGCAGGCCGAGCGGATCAGCGTTTTCCAGTTGCCCCAGAATTCGCGCGGCGCCAGCCGGTTCCCGGCCCTGAACTCGCTCGCCGTCGGCGGTGCCGGCACCGGCTTTGCCCGGTCGCGGCGCAGGTCGTAGAGCTGCGAGAGCACCGAACTCAGCGCCAGGGTCCCGATGGCAAACGGCAGCAGCGGGATGCCGTCGTACAGGTAGATGGTCCCGAAGGTCATGCGCTCGGTGCTGTCGACCGGGTCGAGCCCCCAGGTGGCGAGGAACACGCCGATGGCCGCGGCAATGAACCCCTTGACCAGGGACCGACCTGCCAGGGCGGCAATCATCGTAAACGAGAACAAGATGATGGTGGTGAACTCGTTCGGGCCGAACCGCAGCGCGATGGCGGCAAAGGGAGCCGCCAGCAGGATCAGCACGATGTCGGAGAAGGTGTCGCCGAAGACCGAGGAGTAGAGCGCGGTCTTCATGGCCTTTTCGGGCTTGCCCTGGCGCGCCAGCGGGTAGCCGTCCATGGCGGTCGCGGCCGCTTCCGGCGTCCCCGGGGCGTTGATCAGGATTGCGGGGATGGCTCCGCCCGAGGTGCCGCCCTTGTTGATGCCGATAAGGAAGGCGATGGCGGACAGCGGCGAGAAGTAGAAGGTGATCGGGATCAGCACTGCCAGCGCGGTCACGCTCCCCATGCCGGGAAGCACGCCGAAGATGATGCCGAGCACCACGCCGACACAGATGTAGGCCAGGTTGGTCAGGGTGAAGGCGGCCTCGAAACCCGCCAGCATGTTCGGCAGTATGTCGATCACGACTTCAACGCCAGATCGCCGGAAGCTCGGTGGTGAAGACGTGGAAGACCAGTTGCGACAACGCGACCGGGGCTGCAACCGCGATGAGCGCGATCGCCCAGTAGCGCCGGGCCCCGACGAACAGCATGGCAGCGGCGAGGAACAACGCCAGTGCCGGTTCGAACCCGACCCGTTCCATGACGGCGAGAACGATGCATGACACCGCGATCCAGATCAGGAGATTGCCCAGCACCGCCTGATCGATGCCGGTCGCGTCCTCGCCGAACTCCTCGTCGAGCAGCGCGGTCTCGGTCCTGTCCGCGGCCAGGGCGCGGTACACCAGCACCACGGACAGCACCAGGCACAGTCCCGTCGCGATCGACGGGATCAGTGCCGGAGAAAGGTCAAGGTCGCTCTGGGCCGGGGCGGTGTTCTCCGGGATCAGCCAGACCAGGCAGTACACCGACAGCAGGGCCAGCACCGCTCCGGACCAGATATGGGTCGTCCTCACCGACCGGTGTCCCGCTCACCGGTCCCTTCCGGGAAGATCAGCGGGTTGCCGCCAGCACTTCCTCGAGCGACGCGTAGGTCTCGGCGACAAACGCCGAGATCTCGGCCGACGGGATGAACTTCTTCGGGAACTTGATGTTGGCCAGTACCTTGGTGAAGTCGGGATCATCCATCGACGCACTGACCGCTGCCTCGATCTTCATGGCAATGTCGTCCGGCAGGCCGGCCGGAGCAACGATCACCGAATTGCCCGGCATGGCGATGTCGTACAGCTCCTTGGTCGACGGCGCATCCGGCGCGGTCGGAAGCCGGTCGGAGAGGAACGACGCCAGCACCGTCATCTTTTCACCGTGCTTCTGGTGGATACCGCCGCTGAAGGCGAAGTCGACCTTGCCGCCGAGCAGGAACGGGACCATTTCGCCGCCGCCACGGGTCGGGATCGCGGTCCACTGCACGCCTTCCTTGCGCGCGATGTAGTTCAGGAAGGTCTTCGACATGCCGCCCATGTCGGCGACGTTGAGCGGATTGGACTTGGTGTACTCGAGCAGTTCGGGCAGGGTCTTGAACGGCTTGTCCGGTGTCGCGACCAGCGCCATCTGGTATTCGCTCACCCCGGCGACGATCCGGAAGTCATTGATGCCGAACTGCACGTCCTTCAGCGTCAGCGGATTCCAGATCAGGTTGCCGAGGTCGGTATACATGATGGTATAGCCGTCGGGCTTCGCCTTGGAGACGAAGGTCGCGCCGACCGCGCTGCCGCCGCCGGGGCGGGTCTTCACCACCACGGTCCCGCCGAGTTCGCGGCCGAGGGACTTCGACAGCACCATGGCCATGGTATGGGTGGTTCCGCCGGCCTTGTAGGGCACGACCAGGGTGATCGGCTTTTTCGGGTAGTCGGCCACGGCGGCGGAACTCGCCGCAAACAGGGCCAGGGCTCCAAGGATGACACCTCTCAGCATGGTCTGATTTCCTCCCGTGGTCCGCCGCCCCCGCCCCGGTCGCGGGCTACGGCATCCGGCGCGTTGTCTGTCGCGCCTTGTTGTCACGCATCGACGACGAGGATCTCCTCGTTGTCAAAACAGTCGGACCGGACCACCGGTCCGGTCCCCGTCACCTCGATCAGGTCCTCCATGTGGTATCCGCGCTTGCCGACCCACCGGACCCGGGTCTCGACCGTCACCATCATCCCCGCTTCCAGCACCGTCGAATCATGCGGGCTGATCAGCGGGGACTCGTGGACGACGAGGCCGATACCGTGTCCATTATGGGCATAGGGAAACGGGATGTCACGCTCGCGGTGCAGCACGCCCGCCCGCTCGAAAAGCTCGCGCCCGCTCACCCCCGGGCGCACCATGTCGACCAGGCTGTGGTGGATCTCGCGCAGGCGCGACCACCACGACCGGTCCTCGTCGTCAAGCGGTCCGAGCTTCGCCGTGCGCCCGACATTGGAGAAATACCGCCTGTACCGCCCGCCTGCATCCGCCTTCAGGATGTCGCCGGCACGCAGCCGGTAGTCGGACGGGTCCATGTGTGGAAACCCGGTATTCGGCCCCGCGTTGATATGGGCGAACGCCACCGATTCCGCGCCGTAGCGCAGGATCAGGTCCGAGAGGCGGAAACACATGTCGCGCTCGGTATCGCCGGGCCGGGCTGCCTGGTAGGTCTCGAGCAGGGCTCGCTCGGTTCCGCGGAACGCATCTGCCAGCAGCTCGCGCTCGCGCGGTGTCTTCAGCATCCTCGCACGCGTGAACACCGGTTCCGCCGCCGCGAACCGGGCATTCGGCAACAGCCGTTCAAGCCGGGCGAAGCCTGACGCCGGAAGGTAGTCGAGTTCGATGCCGACATGGCCGCCGCCCGCCCCGAGTTCCTCGATCACGCCGGCAAGCAGGTCGATCGGCGAGGTCACGAACTCCTTGTAGGTGCGGATGTCGGATATCCAGGACTCCTGGCGCGCAAACCCCTCCTCGACCTGGCAGAGGATGAAGACCGGGTCCCGTTCGCCGTCCCAGACGACCAGGGCCAGCCGGTCGCGGATATCGACCTGGGTCGAGATGAAGACGTCGCCGAGGTAGCGGACATTCTCCGGCGAGACCGCGACCACGAGGTCGAAGTCGCCGGCGCGCACCAGCCGCCCGAGTTCGGCAAGGTTTCCGAGCGCGTCTTCCATCTGCCTGGTCACCGGGCACCCCCGCTTCCTGTCCGCCTGTCGCAGACCGCGGCCTGCGCCCCGCGGGGATGCTACGTCATGGTTCGGCAGGCTTCAACGCGGGACGACCCCGGTGCGCGCCGCACCGGGGCCCCCGTCCCGCGGGTCAGTCGATGTAGTCGGCCTTGATCTTGCGGTAGGCCGCGTTCTCCTCAGCCATGAAGTCGCAGTGGGTCTTGCGGTCCCACCAGATCGGCTTGAACCCGAACTTGACACCGAAGGAGGCGAAGGCCTCGCTCTTCGCCGCCTTCTCCATCAGGGCCGAGGCGGCCGCGAGCAGTTCCTCGGGCGTGTCCTTGGGCACGAACAGGCCGCGGACCGTACCGATCTCGACTCCGACGCCGTGGGCGTCGATGGTCTCGGCGTCCCGGACCGGTTCGTACACGATGTCGGCCAGGCCGCCGCCCGAGCCGATCACGTTCACGTCACCCGACTTCACCGCGTCGAGCAGGACCGGGGAGTGGATGACGCCGATCGACACCTGGTTGCCAAGGATCGCCTTCTTGAGCGGTCCTCCGCCATCGAACGGGATCACCCGCGCGTCGATCCCGTTCACCCCCATCAGGGCCTGCGCCAGCACGTTGTGGGCGCTGGCGAGCGAACCGACACCCACGGTGAGTTCGCCCGGGGTGCTGCGCGCGGCCTCGAAGAACTGGTCGATGGAGGTGATCCCGCTGTCCCGGTGCGCGAGGATCCAGGTCGGGGTCCGGTAGATGGCGCCGAGGCAGGCGAAGTCGTCGTAGTTGTACGGTGTGTTCTGGAAGATGATGGCCGAGTTCATGTCGCTCGAGCCGTTGAGCAGGATCTGCAGGCCGTCGGGCTTCGCCTTCTTCATGTGCATGTGGGCCCGGTTGCCGTTGCCGCCGGTCAGGTTGTCAACCACCACCGCCTGGTCGATCTGCTCCTCGAGCGCGGCGGCAAAGCCGCGGGCGATGGTGTCGGTTCCACCGCCGGCACGCCATGGCACGATGATGCGCACGGTATCGGACGGGTACTCGGCCACGGCCGCGGTCCATGCCGCAAGCACGGTAGCGCCTGCGACCGCGACGGCGATAAGCGGTTTCCTCATGTCGTCTCACTCCCCTTGTCAAGTCCTGCTCCGGTACCGGCCGGCCGCGCACGCGTCGCCCGCCAGATTTCGTTGGATACCAGCAGGACGATGACCGCGCACAGCAGCATGCGCGGCCAGGTATCCACGAACACGGCCCAGTCGCCGTTCGAATAGGCGAGGCCAAGCCTGACATTGTATTCGATGATCGGGCCGAGCACGGCGCCAAGCACGATCGTCACCACCGAGAAGCCGCACTTCTCGAGGAAGAACCCGGCAACGCCGCAGGCGAGCGCGACGTAGATCGGGAACGGGCCGTTGTCGGCGGCGAACGCCCCGATCGAGGCAAACACGATGATGAAGGGAAACAGCAGCGAGCGTTCCTGGCGCAGCACCCGGATGATGGCGCGGCTCGCGCCCCAGCCGACGAAGAACATCATCACCGTGGCCACCAGGATGGCGACCAGGATGGCGTAGACCAGAGACGCGTTGTTCTGCATCAGCATCACGCCGGGCTCGAGTCCGTGCAGGATCATGGCGCCCAGCATGACCGCGGTCGAACCGTCGCCCGGGATGCCCAGCGTCAGCATCGGGATCATCGTGCCGCCGGTGGTGGCGTTGTTCGAGCTCTCGGGCGCGATGATGCCCTCGGGCACACCGGTGCCAAAGGCCTCGGGCGGCGGGTTCCGGGACTGGTTGCGGACCGTGGCGTAGGACAGGAAGGTCGACCCGTCGGCACCCACCCCCGGTATGGCACCGACCACCACCCCGTAGCCGGTCCCGATCGACCAGGCCCGCCAGCGCCGGAAGAAGGCGGCCGGCGACGGCAGCCTGATCTCGGAGGTGCGCGCGGCGATCTCCGACCTGCGGCCGATCATCTCGAGGTCGCTCAACACCACGGTGATGCCGAAGAAGCCGACGAGCACGGCTGCAAACGGCAGTCCGGACGCCAGCATCGGGTGCGAGAAGGTGTAGCGTTCCACCCCGTCCTGGATGTCGTAGCCGACACTGGCGATCAGCAGTCCGAGCAGGACCCCGATGAGGCCGCGGACCATCGAGCCGCGCACGAATGCCGACACCAGCACCAGGCCGGCGATACCGATCAGGGCGATGTCGGCGGGTTCCGAATGCAGGGCAACCGACGCGATGAAGGGCACGAAGCTCACCGCCACGACCCAGCCGAACAGTCCGCCCATGGTCGACGACATCACCGAGTAGCCGATGGCCTCGCCGGCGCGGCCCTTCTCGGCCATGGGGAAGCCGTCGAGTGCGGTGCAGGCCGCGGCCGGAGTTCCCGGCGTACGCAACAGGATGGAGGCGTAGGATCCGCCGAGCTTGGTCCCGACATAGATGCCGATCATCAGCTGGAAGGCGCTGATGGTCTCCATGGTGTAGGTGATCGGCAGCAGCACGATGATCGCCATCGGCGAGGACAGCCCCGGCAGGGCGCCGACCAGGATCCCGAGCACGGTGCCGACCAGGATGTAGAGCAGCGGCCAGAACGCCGCGGTCCCCGCAAATGCCTCGAGCAGGCCGTCAACCATCAGCGCGCACCCGTGAGCCGGTAGAGATCATTGAGCACCGGAGTCAGGGGATCCCAGACAAGCCCGGTCATCGGCAGCTTGAGCACGCCCACGAACAGGATCCACAGCAGCAGGCCGCCGACCAGCGCCAGGACCAGGTTGTGGCCGAGGTGCCGGCGACCAAGGATCCGGAGCATCGCGAACAGCAACAGCGGTGTCGACAGCGCAAAGCCCACCGTCTCGATGCCGAGCGCATAGAGCAGGATGCAGGCCACGCACAGGACCCTGCGAACCACCGTGCGCACGGTCTCGCGGCGATCGCCGGATGCTTCGCTCACCGCGGACGCGGAAACGTGCCGCAGCCGGCGAAAGGCCGAGACTCCGAGCAGGGCAACGAGGAACAGCAGCAGGCCCGAATAGATGAAGGGCAGGCTGTGACGCGTCAGCCCGCCCGGCCCGGTGACGACCTCGGTTCCGCTCGGATTGACGAACAGGAAACCACCGACACCGACCGCGGCCAGCGCGGCAACCAGTGCCAGGTCCCTCACCGCCTCCCGGACGCCTGGGTCCGCCACCGGTCAGGCCGCGAATTCCGGCGTCTGTCCCGGGGCGGGCGAATAGCCGAAGTCGCCCCGTTCCAGCACCGCCGTGCGCCCGCCGTGCTTCTCCAGGGTCCTGGCCTGGTCGGCCCGGGCCCGGCGGTCGACCTCCCCGGGGTCGCAGACCTCGCGCAAGCACGCCTCGAGACGGGCCCTGACATCGGCATGGTCCGGGTCGCCGGCAAGGTTGCGGCACTCGCCCGGATCCGCCTCGAGATCGAACAGTTCGGGTTCCATGCCGTGAAAGTACACCAGCTTGTAGCGACCCTCGCGCACCATGTAGTTGGCAGCAACCGAGGCGGCGGCATGGTACTCGGAGAACACCACCCGGTCCGGGTCGGCGCCGCCGGCGATCTCGAACAGGGAGCTCCCGGGCAGGCCGGCGTCATCGGGATGCCGCTCGCCGCCGACCGCATCGATGATGGTCGGGTGACAGTCGACCAGGCTGACCAGGGTGTCGACCCTGCGGCCGGCCTCGATCCCCGGGCCGGCCATGATGAGCGGGACCGCGGCCGATTCCTCGAACATGGTCGACTTGCCCCACAGGCCCCGCTGGCCCAGCGCCTCGCCGTGATCGGAGGTGTAGATGACCCGGGTGTCTCCCGCCAGACCGGCCCGTTCGATCCCGTCCAGCACCAGTCCGACGTTGTGGTCAAGGAAGCTGCACAGTCCGAGATAGCCGGCAACCGCCTTGCGAACCCGGTCCTCGTCGAAATACGCGTCGTAGTTCATCGCGCGGCGCAGTGCTGCGTAGTAGGGGTGGTCCGGGCGTTCGTCCTGTGCGTAGAGCGCCGGCCACGGAATGTCGGCCTCGGGGTAGAGGTCGTAGAACTCCGGCGGCGCGATCAGCGGAAAATGCGGACAGACGAACGAGACGAACAGCACCCACGGCCGGTCGCGGTGGCGCGGCGCCTCCTCGGCGAGCCAGCGGACCGCCTCCCCGGCAATGCGCCGGTCGTAGGCGGTGTAGGTCGACTCGCCACGCCCGACGTCCCGGGCAAACCGGGCGGCGGCCTTGCGCTCGGGCATGTCTTCGCGGATCAGTCCGGCCAGGTCTCCCAGGCCGTCGACCACATGCAGCGGAATGAGCTCCTCGTCGAACCCGTTGTCGTCACTGCTGTCACGGTAGTGGAGCTTGCCGATCGAGGTGACCCGGTGCCCCTGGTCGATCAGCCGGTGCCCCCAGCCCGGGATGGCGCCGTCGTAGGGATCGGCATTGTCCCAGTAGCCACAGTCATGGACGTACCGGCCGGTCGCGAAGCTCGCCCGCGCCGGCACGCAGATCGGGCAATTGGTGTAGGCATTCGCAAACAGGGTGCCCGATGCGGCAAGCCGGTCCATGTTCGGGGTCCTGACCACAGGGTGGCCGACAGTTCCCATGAAGGCCGAGTTGTGCTCATCCGACATGATGAACACCAGGTTCTTCGGTGTCATTGCTGCTCCCTCGCATCGTCTGCCCGGTTGGCACGTTCGTGCACCCGGCCACACCGCGCGTACCATTGCGCAGACAGGCGGGCAGACACAACCACCCTCACCCCGGCCCGCGGCGGTTGCGCCCGGATCTCCCGCGGTCCGCACCGTGGCGAAGCCGCCTTCGGGCTGCCCGCGCCCGGTCCGCCGGGCCTGCGTCACGGCGGCCCTGGAACCTTGCCGCCGTCTGCTGCCCGATGCCTTGCACGGCACCGCTGCAACCCACGTCGATGCCGGTATCGGCGCCGGCGTGCTGCGTCTGGACACCCGGTGTGAGCGCGGGCACGGTGCGCGGCAAGAGATGGGGAGTGCCCGCATGACGACCACAGCACGCATCGTGATCATCGGCGGTGGCGTGGTCGGGGTGTCGATCCTCTATCACCTGGCCAGCGCCGGCGAGCGGGACGTCCTGCTGCTGGAACGGCGCAGCCTGACCTCGGGTGCGACCTGGCACGCGGCCGGCAATGTCCACACGCAGTCGGCCTACGCCAATCTCTCCGGTCTCCAGGCCTATTCGCTGCGACTGTACGACCGGCTGGAGGAAGAGGTCGGGCAACCGGTCCATGCGCACGTGGTTGGCGGCTTCTTCCTGGCACGGACCCCTGAGCGGATGGAGGAATTCAGGCACCTGGCCGGGAAGTTCCGGGGCATCGGGATCGAGTACGAACTCGTCACACCGGCAGAGATACGCTCGAAGTGGCCGCTGCTTGACGTGTCCGATCTCGTCGGCGGCGCCTGGGACCCCGAGGAAGGCTATGTCGACCCGTATTCGGTGACCATGGGACTTGCGGCAGGGGCGCGCAGGCGTGGCGGCAGGATCCGGCTCGACACCCGGATCGACGGCATCGAACGCCTGCGCTCAGGGCACTGGCGGCTGACGGCCGGAGACGAGGTCTTCGAGTGCGAGATCGTCGTCAATTGTGCGGGCTTCTGGGCACGGGACGTCGCGGAGATGATCGGAACCACGGTGCCGGTCACCAACATGGAACACCAGTACCTGGTGACGGAACCGCTGCCCGCCGTCGAGGCGCTGGAGCACGAGCTGCCGATGATCCGGGACGTGGACGGCCAGTTCTACCTGCGCCAGGAAGGACAGGGGTTGCTGCTCGGGCCCTGGGAGCGGGACTGCCGGGCGGCATGGAGCGGAGGACCCGCTCCCTGGTCGTTCGGCGAGGAACTCTTCGGCAACGACCTGGACCGGCTGGAGAAAAGCCTGGCCGCGATGTACCGCCGGGTTCCGGCGCTCGGGACCGCGGGGATCAGGCGGATCGTGAACGGCGCCATCAGCTTCGCTCCCGACGGCCGGCCGATCGTCGGGCCGATGCCGGGCGTTCCCGGCTTCTTCGTCGCTTGCGGTTTCCTCGGAGGGATTGCACAGGCTGGCGGTATCGGGCTGGCGATGAGCCAGTGGATCCTCGAGGGGCAGCCCGGGTGCGACCTGCACTTCATCGACGTCGCGCGTTTCGGAAACTGGACGACACGGGAGTTCGCCCGTGAGCGGACCCACGAGATCCTGCCGCTTCGCTACCAGCTGATCTATCCCGGCCTCGAGCACGGATCCGGGCGCCCGCTCATGACCACGCCGATCTACAGCGATCTCCTGGCGCACGGAGCGGTTATGGGCGAGGCCTGCGGCTGGGAACGACCGCTCTGGTATGCGCCCGGGGGCGTTGAGCCGCGCGACGAGCCCGACTTCCGGCGCCCCAACTGGTGGGGGCATGTCGGAGAGGAAGTGCTCGGCATGGCCGCCGGCTGCGGCCTGATCGAGATGTCCACCTACGCAAAGTTCCGCATCACCGGCACCGACGCGGCGGCGTTCCTCGAGCACGCTGCCTCCGCCCGGCTGCCCGACCGGCCGGACAGGACCGGGTTGTCGCTGTTGCTGACCCAACGCGGCGGGATCATCGGCGACGTCGTGATCGACAACCAGGGCGCTGACGGGTTCTATCTCGTCGGCCCGACGCTGGGTGTCGGCTTCTACCGCCGGTGGCTTGCAGGACTGTCCGCGGGGTTCGATGTCCGGATCGACGACGTCACCGGACAGGTGGCGGCCATCGGCATCGCCGGACCCAACAGCAGGGCGCTGCTGAACGCGTTGTCTGCAGGAGCTTTCGATGATTTCCCGTTCATGTCCTCGAAGAACGTGGAGGTGGGGCGTACCGCCTGCCGGGCCCTGCGGGTGTCATACTCCGGCGAGCTAGGATGGGAGCTCCATTGCCCGATGCCCGGCCAGAAGGCGCTGTTCGATGCGCTGATCGAGTGCGGACGGCGCCATGGCCTCGTGCTGGCCGGAAGCCGCGCGATGGGAATGATGCGGCTTGAGAAAGGATACCGCAGCTGGGGCGCCGAATTGACCACCGAGATAACGCCCGGGGCTGCGGGGCTGGAGTGGCTGTGCTCGACCGCAAAGGACTACGTGGGCCGCCAGGCTGTCGATGCGATGAGAGGGCAGCTACCCGACAGGCGTTTCGTCACACTTGACGTGGACGCGGCGGCGCCGCCGTGCTGGGGAACGGAACCCGTCCTGGCAGGTGAAAGGCCCATCGGCACCGTCACGTCCGGCGGCATGGGATGGCGGACAGGCAGGAAGCTCGCGGTCGGCTGGATCGACAGCGAACATGCACGGATCGGGGACACGGTGCAGGTGCAGATCCTGCTGCGGCGCCACGACGCGACCATCGTGCGGGACCCGGTCTACGACCCGGACAACCTCCGCCTCAGGGGCTGAATCGCGAAGCGCCCGCATCAGGGCACGCGCGGCACCCTGCCACGCGGCCCGGGCCGGTGACGCCGCTGTGCTGCGGCGCCCTTCCGCGCGCCGGGCGTGGCCGGACATCGCTTCGCCGCGGCAACCCCGCACCGGCTGCGCCCCGCCGATCGCCACCGACGACACGGCGCACCGTGCCGGCTCCCGCCTGGCGCAAGCACGCACCGGCGAGACGTGTCTGCACGAGTCCGGCGCCGGCAACACCGGCCATCCCGCGCTGGTCGGCAGGGTCCCGAGTCCCGTGCGAGTTCACGGACCCCTCCCGCGTCGCCGGACCGGTACTCTTGAGTGCGGCGGTCTGCGGCGTCAGTCCACGAGGATGCCGGGCAGTCTCAGTCCGTGCTCCCTGGCACAGGCTATGGCGTCGCCATAGCCTGCATCCGCATGGCGCCAGACACCCGAGGCCGGGTCGTTCCAGAGCACGCGCTCGAGCCTGGCAGCTGCCGCCTCGGAGCCATCGGCGACAATGACCACCCCGGCGTGCTGAGAAAATCCCATGCCGACACCGCCTCCGTGATGGATCGAGACCCACGTGGCCCCGCTCGCGGTATTGACCAGTGCATTGAGAAGCGGCCAGTCGCTGACGGCGTCGGAGCCGTCTTTCATCGACTCGGTCTCACGGTTGGGGCTGGCGACCGAGCCACCGTCGAGGTGATCACGACCGATCACGATCGGCGCCGCCAACTCACCACTCGCCACCATCTGGTTGAATTTCAGCCCCGCCAGGTGACGTTCGCCAAGGCCGAGCCAGCAGATGCGCGCGGGCAGGCCCTGGAAACCGATCCGTTCCCTGGCCATGTCGAGCCAGGTGTGCAGGTGCCCGTGGTCGGGAAAGAGTTCCTTGATTGCCTGGTCGGTGCGGTGGATGTCCTCCGGATCGCCGGAAAGCGCGCACCAGCGGAAGGGCCCGATCCCGCGGCAGAAGAGCGGGCGAACATATGCCGGCACGAAACCGGGGAAGGCGAAGGCGTTTTCCAGGCCCTCTTCAAGGGCAACCTGGCGGATGTTGTTGCCGTAGTCGAGCGTCGGCACACCGTCGTTCCAGAAGTCGACCATCGCGTTGACGTGGATCTTCATCGACGCCCGGGCCGCGGCCTCGACGGCCCGCGGGTCGCTCTCGCGCCTTTCGCGCCACTCGGCAATGCTCCAGCCCTGCGGCAGGTAGCCGTTCACGGGATCATGGGCGCTGGTCTGGTCCGTCACGATGTCGGGGCGTATGCCGCGCCTGTGGATTTCGGGGACGATGTCGGCCGCATTGCCCAGGAGTCCGACCGACCGCGCCTCGCCCGCCCTGGTCCAGCGCCCGATCATCTCCAGCGCCTCGTCGAGACTGTCGGTCTTCTCGTCGAGGTATCCCGTCCTGAGCCGGAAATCGATGCTGTCCGGGTTGCACTCCACCGCGAGACAGCAGGCGCCGGCGAAGACCGCCGCCAGGGGCTGGGCGCCACCCATTCCGCCAAGGCCCGCGGTCAGGATCCAGCGGCCCGCCAGCACACCGCCGTAATGCTGGCGCCCGGCCTCCGCGATCGTCTCGTAGGTCCCCTGAACGATGCCCTGCGAACCGATGTAGATCCAGGATCCGGCGGTCATCTGGCCGAACATCATCAGCCCCTTGCGGTCGAGCTCGCTGAAATGGTCCCAGTTGGCCCAGTGCGGCACGATGTTGGAATTGGCGATCAGCACGCGCGGCGCATCGGGGTGCGTGCGCACGATTGCGACCGGCCTGCCCGACTGGACGACGAGTGTCTCGTGTTCCTCCAGTTCCTTCAGGCTTTCCACGATCCGGTCGAAGTCGTTCCAGGACCGTGCGGCGCGACCCATCCCGCCGTAGACAACCAGTTCCTGCGGGTTCTCGGCCACGTCCGGATGCAGGTTGTTCATGAGCATCCGCAGCGGCGCCTCGGTCTGCCAGCTCCTGGCGTTGAGTTCAGGTCCGGTCGGCGGAAAGATGTGGCGGGTGTTGCGAGAGGGATCGACCATGGTCTCGGACCTCCTGGTTGGGCGCCGCCCGGGCCGGGGCTTCGGGGGCGGTCGTGCGGGACGGGCAGCGGAACGACACCGGCCACCGGGTTCGGCATGCCGGGGCAGCCGGACGGAATTCTCCCGCAGGCATCGATCCTCGAGAGGAACACCTGGTTCGACCATGTCCCGGGCGGGGAATGAGGGAACCGCCGCCTCGCAGTCCCCTCCCCGCACTCATCGAACACCTTCCAGTACCGGAAGCCGCAGACCCTCGATGAACGCGCCTGCAGTGACCAGTTCCCTGGCACTCACCAGTTCCCCCGCCATGTAGCGGTCCTCGGCGAGGGCCGGGACCACCTCTCTCAGTCGCGCAATCACCCTCTGCAGGGGATCGCTCGTCCCGAGCGGGGCGCGATACTCCACGCCCGCGGCAGCGCACAGCAGTTCGATCCCGAGAATCTGGTCAAGGTTCTCGACCATGCGGCCGAGGCGGCGGGCGCCGTGGGCCGACATCGAGACGTGGTCTTCCTGGTTCGCGGAGGTCGGCGTGCTGTCGGTCACGCACGGATTTGCCAGGTGCTTGTTCTCGCTCATCAGCGCCGCGGAGGTCACCTCGGCGATCATCAGCCCGGAGTTGAGCCCCGGATCAGGAGTGAGGAACGGCGGCAGGTCGTGGCTGAGTGCGGGATCCACCATCAGCGCGATCCGCCGCTGGGCAATCGAACCGATCTCGGCCACCGCGAGCGCGATGATGTCGGCGGCAATGCCGACGGGCTCGGCATGGAAATTGCCGCCCGAGACGATCAGGTCCGCCTGTGGCAGGACCAGCGGATTGTCGGTCGCTGCATTGGCCTCGATCTCGAGCGTGCGCGCCGCCTGGCGAAGGATGTCCATGGCGGCACCGGTCACCTGGGGCTGGCAGCGGATGCAGTAGGGATCCTGAACCCGGCTGTCGCCTTCACGATGACTTTCGCGGATTGCCGAGCCGATCAGCAGGGCCCTCATGACCGATGCGGCCTCGATCTGACCCCGATGGCCGCGCAGTGCATGGATCTCGGGTTGCAGGGGCGCGGTCGAACCCATGATCGCATCGGTCGAGACGGCAGATATCACCAGCGAGTTCTGGGCCGCCCGCCAGGCGCCGAACAGCCCGACCAGCGCGAACGCCGTGGAAAACTGGGTGCCGTTGATGCAGGCGAGTCCCTCCTTCGCACCCAGCACCACCGGCGCCAGCCCCGCGCGGGACAGGGCCTCCGCGCCGGAAAGCGTCTCGCCTCCGTACTCCGCCTCGCCCGCACCGATCATCACCGCCGTCATGTGGGCAAGCGGTGCGAGGTCACCCGACGCGCCCACCGATCCCTGCTCGGGCACCACCGGTGTGACGTCCCTGGCCAGCATCCCCTCCAGCAACTCGACCAGTGGCCAGCGAACGCCGGATGCGCCCCGCCCGAAGGACAGGAGCTTCAACGCCATCATCAACCGCACGACGGCGCGCGGCGACGGCGCGCCGACCCCGCAGGCATGGCTGAGGATCAGGTTGCGCTGCAGCGTGGCCGTGTCGGCGGCGGCGATCTTCACGTTGGCGAGTTTGCCGAAACCGGTATTCACCCCGTAGACGGCGGTCGTGCCGGCGGCGGCGGCGGCGATGCGCGCGGCGGCGTACTCCATGGCGTCGCGGCAGGAAGGACTCAGCCGGGCGGCGCACCCGTCGCGATAGATCGCCTCCAGCGTTCTCAGCGACGTGCTGCCGGGCGTGAGTGTGAGCGGTGTCATGAAGCTCCGCCAATGACCCGTCCCAAACCTGGAGTGTACCCGCAGCGACCGACAATTCCGAGGAGTGCCCCGCCGTGGGCCTGACCGGACCCGAACGCTCGGCGCCGGCGTTGTCGTTCCGGCAACAGTCTTGCTGGGGACCCGTCCGGCATTGCGTGCAAACCCGGCACGCACACGCTCCCGGGCTGCTGCGAACGACAGGCCGGGAAGGTGGCCCCGGTGATCACGCCCGGTTCGCACCACGACTTCGCGGGAATCGGCACATCGACTGGGAACTGCCACCCACGGTCCGAGAGTCCCGGCAGGCCGTCAGGTTGCGGGCGCCAGGCTCGGGACAATATGAGAGAACCTCCCGAGGGGCCCTACCCACAGTGCGATCCGCATCACCTGCACATGCTCCGGTCATGTCCCGGCCATCGCGTACGGTGGCGGAGTCCCGCGTCCGCATGGTCAATGACAGGACCGGGTCCCTTTCGGAGACAGTTCCGGCGGACACCTCGTCCGTGTCCGGCATCCGGGAGGCCGGTGGCACCCGCGAGAACCGGGTTGCGCCCGCCCGACGTGATCAGTGCAAGGCCCCGGCTGCAGTGTCATGCCCGGCTGCCCCCAGTCGGAGGACGGAGAGCGGGCTCGCTACAGCCGAGACCGGCACCCATGACGATTTCGGCATGGCTTTCGCTTCCGGCTGGCGGGCCGCATCTTCGCCGGGCGGGAGTTGAACCCACTGGATTGCGATGAGAGGTTTCAGCTGCTGCGAATACATAAGGAAATCCCCCGGGATATTCGGAACGTGCTTCCTCCTGGAGCCTGACCTCCGAGGGACCAACACCCTGCTGCCGCCATTCGGCTGGACAGAGTGGCCGCAAACGTCACGTCGACCGTGACAACTCCGTTCGTCTCCTCGATCGGTACTGCCCGTACCGCGTCAACGGCCGGATGCTCGGAGATCAAGGCCAGGTCACGCCGAACCGCGTACGTGACTTCACAGTGGGCCGTCGTGAGCGCCACCCGTGACCCGTGCAAGGGGGGGTGCCTGCCGATCATCCACGGGGTCAACGCGGTTGGGGCGGCTACGCGCGCCGTCAACCGACATAACCCATGGGCACCGAACTCGAACTCCATCAGCTCGGAACATTTCTTGGACGGACCCTCTCTGACCCTGCGTTTGACAAATAACATTAGATTATGTTAATTTTTCAACCGATGCGAGGGAGGCTACAATGACTTTGGGACAACGTGTTAGAGTGTCCAGACGGGCCAGCGGCCTATCTCTCCGCGAACTTGAAGCTCGAATCAACAACCGTGTGACGGCGCAGGCGATCAGCAAGTACGAACGCGACGAGTCCGTGCCCAGCTCAGGTGTGCTCATCGCGTTGGCCGACGCCCTCGATGTACCAGTCGACTACCTGGCCAGCGACAGCGACATTCGCCTCGAGGCCGTCGAATTCCGAAAGAAGCGGCTCACCAGTCGCCGCGAGGAGGCGCAGGTGGAGGCCAAGGTCCTACACCTGCTGGAGCGATATCTTGCGGTGGAGGAGATCCTGGGGCTTCCCACCGTGGCTTGGGACATGCCGCGTGAGGCGCCGTGGCCTGTGCTGTGCGACCCGGTCGAAGCGGAACAGGCCGCACTCGGCATGCGAAGTCATTGGGATCTGGGCCTGAATCCGATCCCTAACCTTGTCGATCTCCTGGAGGAGCGAGGCATCAAGGTCCTCGCGATGAGCCTGCCCAACATCGACGGCCTCACGGCGCGTGTGCGCCGCGAAGACAGGGGCATTGCGTCGGTTGTCGTCGTAAACCACGACGATTGGGGCGAACGTCAGCGCTTTACCCTCGCGCACGAGCTGGGCCACATGGCTCTCGATCCGGCAACGAAGATTGACCAGGAGAGAGCCGCGCATCGCTTTGCCGGCGCGTTCCTGATGCCGGCCGAGACGGTGCGGTCCGAGATCGGGAAACACCGCAGTTCCATCGGCTGGGGTGAACTCTTCGAGCTCAAGCGGATCTTCGGTGTGAGCGTTCAGGCGCTCACCTACCGCTGCAAGGACCTCGGGATACTTGGTGCGCCGGTCATTCGGCAGCTGTTCAATGAATTCACGCGCCGCGGCTGGCGCAGCCCACCGTTCGAGGAGCCAGGGGCAATGCCTGGAGAGCGGCCCAGGCGCCTTGAGCGCCTGTGTTTCCGCGCCCTGTCGGAGGGGGCGATCTCTGAAGCCAAGGCCGCGGAATTGCTCGGCCGCTCGGTTCATGAGCTCAACCGCCGCATGGATGAACCCCCGAGGCTGGAGGCGGAACTTGCAGGAACAGGAGTGCCGTGAAGATCCTGGTGTCCGACACCTCCGTGCTGATCGACCTTGATCGCGGGGTCCTTGTCGAAGCCGCCTTCCGGCTTCCGTTCGAGTTCACCGTCCCCGACTTGCTTTACGAACGCGAACTCAGGGAGCATGGCGGGCCAGAATTCGTGAAGATGGGGCTTCGCCTCGAGGAACTGGATGGTAATGGGGTCGCACGTGCCCTCGGCTATTTCCGCAAGCGGAGATCGCTTTCTCTTCCGGACAGCTTCGCCTTCGCTCTTGCGAAGGCGAACGCGTGGACGTTGTTGTCCGGGGACCGGGAACTCCGCGAGCTCGCAGAGGAAGAGGAGGTCCAATGCCACGGCGTATTGTGGTTGCTCGACCGGATGTTCGAGCACCGCGTGCTCGACTAGGACGGCTTGCGTGTTGGACTGGGCAAGATTGCCTCTCATCCGCGATGCCGGCTTCCCAAGTCGGAGATCCGCTTGTTTGCTTGTAGTTTCCCCAAACTGTCCATACCGTCTGCTCGAAAATGAAGACCCTTCGAAAATACCAATATTGTCAGGGGCCTGTTTTGGTTGCGGGGCAGGCAACAGGCAGGACCATCCCACGCTGGCGCTGGTTCCGTGAGCGGGCCCTCACTGACGGATCGTCGGGTCTCGGACGGTTTTGTGGTTGCTGGATTATCGAATTGCTGGCGCAGGCGTGGGTTCTGGCCCGTTTGTACGATTGGTTCCGAAGGCCAGTCGGCTTTTTTGGCGGCGCCGCCTCGGGATTGAGCGACGTAATCAGATACACGGTCTCGGTGTAGTCCTTCTCGCCCTTTTCGGCATCGCCCGGGCCGTTCCTGAGCGGTTCCCGATAGCGGATGATGCGAGCGTTTTAGGTGACGCCCGGATGGTTGATTGCGCCTTCGAGCGGCGCCATGGCACGGACGGAACGCGCCTCCAGACGTCCGAGCGCCTTCTCGTGATTCTCCGCGAAGCGGCCGGTGCCGTCCCTCTCCCAATCCATGCTGTCGAAGATGTGGAAGGTCTCCGACGCGTTGCCCTTGACGGTGAAGACGTACTCCGCGCATTCCGTGATCAGATTCGCAGTCCTGCGCCTCGTGTGCAGTGCATCGAGGGTGATCACCCTGCCACGGATGTCGCTGTGTTCCAGCAAATTGTGCGCGGCCGCCAACTCGCCGCCGTCGTCGCCGAAGTTCAGGCGCGCGAAGGGCGTGCCCGTCTCGTGGTCGACGGGGCCACGGTCTCGTGATGGTCACCGCCATTGCTGTTGGCGCCGCGGATGCGCAGCCGTCGGCAGCGAGCGCCCTGGAAAGGGGGAGCCGGGGACGGCTGAACAAGATTGACACTTACGGTGTCGGCTCGCTCGGGGGCTTCGTTGCCGACTTCGCCGAGCCCGGGGCACAGGTCATCACTGACGACTGGAGCGGAAATCACAACCTGTATGGGAACCCGCACGAAGTCGGGGCGGTCGGGGACCGCAAGGCGCACGAGGTCCTGGAATGGACCCACCGGGTGTTCTCGAACCTGAAGCGGTGGGCCGCGGGCGTCTACCACGGCCTTCGCTGGAAGCACTTCCAGAGGTACTGGACGAGTTTCGTGTTCCGGTGGAACCGAAGGCGGCACAGGACGACATCCTTTGACAGTCTCCTGAGCATCGGCCTGAAGCCGTTCACGTACCGCGATATCGTCGAGAGACGCGCCTGATGCACAGGAAGTCACGCCCGGACGCCGTTCCAGCTCGTCACAACAACGCTCATACGCTGGGATCTGGGCTCTTTCCTGCGATCAGGCCATTACCGCAGTGCCGCTAGTGCGATCTGTTATACTCGGTCCGGGGAGCCTGGCGCACGGGCTCCGACACAACACCTTGTGGCACCGACGCCGAGGGGACAAGTCCTTCTGCCCATACACTACGCAGATTGATAGCGCTTGACGTTGATCTCGTCGGCGCGGCGGCGCATCGCGTGACTGTCATACCAAGCACCCATGCGCAAGAGCGTGTCCATGGACACGCCGAACGCTTTCTCGATCCTTAGCGCCATTTCCGGTGAGAGGCTCGCTTTTTCATTGACGAGATCCGACAGGGTCGCGCGGCGCACACCGAGAATATCGGCGGCACGGGACACCGAGAGACCTAGCTCATCCAGAATCTCGGTGCGGATGAAGCTGCCGGGGTGCGGCGGTGTCATGCCGATTCTCACTCGTTCATCGCTCATCCGTGATGTTCCTTCATATCCAGGTCATTGCCCGTGTCACGGGCCAAGACAAGCACTTGCTCGTCCTCAGTGGTAGTCCTCCAGGTTCAGATTTGCGACTGCCCCATCCTCAATATCGAAAGTGATCCGCCAGTTGCCGGAGGCGCTGATGCTCCAGGTCCCGGCCCGATGGCCAGACAGCCGATGGATGCGCCAGCCCGGCGGCCCCATAACCCCTTCCATATCAGCCGCGCTGATGAGGGAAGCCAAGATTTTCCGTATCCTCAGGGTCAAGTCCGGCCGGATTCCTCTGGTGTCGTCCTCTTCGATAAGCTGCTTGAGCCCCTTGTGGCGGATGCTCCGGATCTCCATGTCAACACTGTACGGTAGTGCCGTATAAACATCAACCACAAGGTTGGCGCCCAGTTCAGTGGGCCGAGTTTCCGGATTCCGTTGCGAGGACATTTCCAAACCCCGTTTCGCAAGGGGTTCGAGGAAATATGAACGGAGATAACGTGTTGTCTTGACAGTGTTTTGTTTGGTCTCGGAGGCACGCAACAGGCACCGGCCCTTTACTTGGACCTTGCGTCGGCAGACACTGGCCCAGAGGGAATCGGACGGCACGCGAGCAGGACCATGGCCACAGGGTGGACGCTGAAGGGCGAGTACGCGGAAAGCTGCAACTGCGACTATCTGTGTCCATGCATCTACACCAATCCGCAAGGCGAGGTGACGCACGATCACTGCACCGCGCTGATGATCTACCGGATCGACAGCGGTCACTGCGCGGACGTCCGGCTCGACGGGCTGCACTTCGCGCTGGTGATCCGCTCGGGCAAGGTGATGGCCGACGGCAACTGGGTCTTCGCCTGCGTCATCGACGAGGAGGCCGACGAGGCCCAGCGCGCGGCGCTCAGCCGCATTCTCGAGGGCGAACTGGGCGGCAGGCCGGCAATGATCCAGCAGGCACTGGTCGGCGACTTCCGCGGTATCGCGTTCGCGCCGTTCAGCTTCGCGATCGACGACCTCGACCGTTCCGGCGAGGTCGGCTCGCTGCTGTCGTTTGCCATCAGCGGCGTGCCGTCACGGACCGGCAGCGGCCTGCCGGTCACCATCGACAACACGGCGCACCCTGCCAATTCCCGCCTGGCGCTGGCCCGGACCAGCGAAATGCACCTGCACGGGTTCGGTCTCGACCTCGACATGTCCGGCCTTGGCAACAACGGGCATTTCGCGCCCTTCGAGTGGACCGACTGATCCGGCTCAATTCCGGGAACCGCCGGTGACCCGCGAGCGCGTCGTCCCTCTGGCGGGTATTGCCGGCGCTTCCCTCCTCGCCTGGCTGTGGCTGGTCGCCATGGCCCGCGACATGGATGCGATGGCAGCGATGATGCAGGTCGCGCCCCGGGCCTGGTCGCCGGGCGAGACCGCCGCCATGCTGGTGATGTGGTGGGTCATGATGGTCGCCATGATGCTTCCGAGCGCGACCATGATGATCATGACGGTGGCACGCATCAGCGCCCGGCGCGGCGACCGCGCGGCCCCGGCGCTGTTCGCGTCCGGCTACCTGATCGCCTGGGGCGGCTTCAGCATCCTTGCGACCGGTCTGCAGTTTGCCCTCGAGACGCTGGCGCTTCTCGGGCCGGTGTCGATGGCCGCCACCGCGACGGCGGGCGGCGTGCTGCTGGTCCTGGCCGGGATCTACCAGTTCACGCCGCTCAAGCACGCCTGCCTGCGCCACTGCCGGTCACCGCTGTCCTTCGTGCTCAACCGCTGGCGCGATGGCAGGACCGGAGCCGTGGCCATGGGAACCGAGCACGGAGCCTACTGTCTTGGCTGCTGCTGGGTCCTGATGCTGCTTCTGTTCGTCTTCGGGGTGATGAACCTGCTGTGGATCGCGGCGCTTACGATCGCGGTCCTGGTCGAGAAGGCGGTCCCGGGCGGACCGTTGCTCGCCAGGATCGCCGGTGCCGGGATGATCGCGGCAGGTTCCCTGATGATCGCGGGTCTCGCCTGATCCGCCGCCCCGTCACTTGTACATGGTCTGGTTGCGGGTTCCCGGCGCATACTCGTTGGGATCGATCCAGACATTGACCACGGCACATTTTCCGGTCGCCGCGATCGCCTCGCGCGCCCGGCGCAGTGCCGGGCCGATCCTGGACGCCTCGGTCACCTCCTCGCCATATCCTCCGAGCATCTCGCCGAACCGGGAGAACGGCACGTCACCGAGCTTGTTGCCGATATCGCCGCGGTTGGGTCCGTACTTGGCGATCTGGCCGTACCGGATCTGGTTCATCGCCGAATTGTTGCCCACCACCGCCAGGTAGGGCGCACCGAAGCGCTGCGCGGTCTCCATGTCAAAGGCGGTCATGCCGAAGGACCCGTCGCCGTAGAGGCACACGACCTCCTTGTCCGGATGGGCCAGCTTGGCGGCCATCGAGAACCCGGTGCCGACCCCGAGCGAGCCGAGCGCGCCCGGGTCCATCCACTGGCCGGGACCGCGCGGGCGCACGGCCTGGGCCGAAATCGTGACCACGTCACCGCCGTCACCGATGTAGATGGTGTCGTCGCCGAGAAACTCGTTGATCTCCCAGGCCAGCCGGTAAGGATGGATCGGGTTCGAGTCGGAGGTGAAAAGCGGCATCAGGCGTTCGAGCTTGGACGCCTCGATCTCGCGCAGCTGTTTCATCCAGGCCTGACGCTGGACCCGGGCGCCACCGTCGATCCGGCCCGACGCGGCGGCGGCGACCGCGGAAAGGATGGCGCCGGGGTGGCCGGCGAGCCCGAGGCTGATGTCGCGGTTCTTGCCGACGGTGCGGTAGTCGAGATCGATCTGGACGAGGGTGGCCTCGCTGGAGATTCGACGGCCATACCCCATGCGGAAATCGAATGGCGTGCCGACGATCAGGATGACATCCGCCTCTCGGAACGCGTCCGACCGGGTGCGATCGAAGTGATGCGGGTCGGTCTCGGGCAACATGCCCCGGCTCGCTCCGTTCATGTAGGCCGGGATGTCGAGGGCGCGGATGAAGGCAATCGCCTCGTCCTGGCTGCGCGAGGCCCAGACCTGCTGTCCGAACAGCACCGCCGGACGCTCGGAACGGACCAGGATGTCCGCGAGTTCCTCGATGTCGGCCGGGTCGCCGATCGAGCGGACCGAGCTGCGGTAGGAACCCGGTTCCGGGATCCTGGCGCGCTCGATGGGAATCTCGGCGTCGAGGATGTCGCGCGGAATCTCCAGGTAGGCCGGGCCGTAGGCGCCGGCGAAACACTCGCGAGCCGCCATGGAGATCATGTCGGCCACGCGCTCGGTCGAGAACACGCCGGAGGCAAACTTCGTGATCGGCGTCATCATGTCGACATGCGGCAGGTCCTGCAGCGATCCCTGGCGATGCTGGGTGAGCGAGCTCTGCCCGCCGATGTGCAGGATCGGACTCTCGGACCGGAACGCCGTCGCCACGCCGGTGACCGCGTTGGTGCACCCGGGACCGGCGGTCGTCACCACGCAGCCGAGCTTGCCGGTCTGGCGGGCGTAGCCATCGGCCGCGTGGGCCGCGGTCTGCTCGTGGCGGACATCGACGATGCGAATGCCCTCGTCGATGCACCCGTCATAGATGTCGATGATGTGCCCCCCGCACAGGGTGAAGATGGTGTCGACACCCTCGTTCCTGAGAGCCCTGGCGACCAGTCCGCCACCGGAGATCACGCTTCCGTCCTTGGTCTTCTGCGCAAGCGTGTCGTGTGCGGTTGCAGATGCGGTGCTCATGACCTCTCCTCCAGTTGCGGCGCACGGCGCGGGATATAGCACATGGCCGGGCGGGTTCAACAATCCGGGCCCGGCGCCCGGTCAACCGGTCCTGTACCGGCGGACGAGGCGCCGGATCAGCGGCAGCGCCAGAAGCACGATCGCGGTCACCATGATCGGACCCGAGTAGGGCCTGGTGAAGAAGATCGCGAAGTCACCACCGCTCATCAGCAGGGACTGGCGCAGCGCCGGTTCGGTCATCGGACCAAGCACGATGGCAAGGACCGCGGGTGCGAGCGGGTAGTCCAGCTTGCGAAGCAGGTAGCCCACGAAACCGAACACCAGGATCAGCCAGACATCGAACATGCGGTTGGTCGGCGCGTAGCCGCCGACCAGGCAGAGCACGAAGATGACAGGCGCGAGAATGGTGAACGGCAGCCGCAGGACCGCGATAAAGGCGGGGATGAAGGTGAGGTTCAGCAGCAGCGCGAACAGGTTGGCGGCGTAGAGCGATGCGATGAGCCCCCACACGAACGCCTTTTCGTCGATGAACAGTTGCGGGCCGGGCTCCAGTCCCCAGATCACCATGCCGCCGAGCAGGATCGCGGTGGTCGGGGACCCGGGGATCCCGAGGGTCAGCATCGGCAGCATCGAGCCGGTCGACGCGGCATTGTTGGCCGCCTCCGGCGCGGAGACCCCTTCCGGGTTGCCCTTGCCGAAGCTGTCGGGGTTACCCGACATCTGCTTCGCGACACCGTAGGCCATCATCGATCCCGGCGTGGCGCCGGCGGCAGGCAGGATGCCGACGAAATAGCCGAGCAGCGAGCCCATCAGGGTTGCCTTCCACAACGCCAGCTGGCCGCGCAGGTGCGCGAGTGCACGGCGTACCGATACCGTGGCGCGTGACAGCATCGAGGCGCCACCGGCCCTGGCGGTCTGCTCGATGGTCCACAGCATCTCGCCGATGCCGTAGATGCCGATCGCGAGCACAAGGAAGTTGATGTTGCTGAAGAAGCCCGTCAGGCCGAACAACTGCAGGCGCGGCTCGCCGCTGACGATGTCGGTGCCGACCGCGGCCAGTACCAGGCCGATGCAGATCGAAAAGATCGTCTTCCAGATGTCTTCGCCGCCGAGCCCGACGAAGGTTGCAAAGGCCAGCAGCATCAGGGCCAGGGTCTCGGGCGGTCCGAACACCAGGGCAACGTGGGCAAGCGGCGGTGCGGCAAGGGTAAACAGGATGACGGAGATCGTGCCGCCGACGAACGACGCGGTCGCCGCCGTGATCAGCGCCTTGTCGGCCAGCCCCTGCAGTGCCAGCGGCCGGCCGTCGAAGGTTGTCGCCACCGCGGTGGAAGCGCCGGGAATGCCCAGCATGATCGACGAGATGGCACCGCCGTACATGGCGCCGTAGTAGAGCGCGGCAAGGAAGATGATGGCGCTGGCGGGGGGAACGACGAAGGTGAGCGGCAACAGGATCGCCACGCCGTTGACCGATCCCAGTCCCGGCATGGCGCCGATGAACAGCCCGACCGAGCAGCCGAGCACGATCAGGATCAGGTTCAGCGGCTGGAGCGCAATGCCGAAGCCGTCCGCCAGCAGGGCGAGGATTTCAACCATCGTGCGTCACACCGCGGTCATGCGACCGGCGGACCGGGAGCGCGCGCGCATCAGAGCCCGCCCATGCCGAAGAACCTGAAGATCGGGTAGAACAGCGGTTCGGTCACGCCCTTGGGCAGGATCACCTTGATCACGATCTCGAAGAACAGGAAGGTCACCACCGGGGTCGTGACCGCCCATGCGAGGGCGACCCGCAGACGGTGGCGGCCAATGACCGCGAGGTAGACCAGCATGAACAGGAACAGCGAACAGTAGGTTCCGATCACGTCGAACAGCGCGACGACAACCGTGAGCAGGACAACGACCTGGAGCACGATCCGGAGCGCGGCGGGCCCGATGAAGGGCTCCGTCGAACGCGCGAGCGGCGTGCTCCGCCGCCACCAGTTCCAGGCAATCCCGGCACACGACAGCAGCATGACCGCCGAAAGCCAGAACGGCCAGGCGCCGCCTCCCGGCCCCTCGTCCTCGATCCAGCCGATGTTGAGCTCCGCGCTCTTCCACATCAGGTAGACGGAGAACGCCGCCATGACGCAGGCCATGACTATCTCGGCAAGGCGCACGGACATCGCGTCCCTCCGCAACGGCCGGCGCGCGTGCGCCGACGGTTCTGCCTCAGGCAACGGGACGGCCGCAGCGCCCGGCTGCGGCCGTCCCCTTCGAATGCGTTCGTGCTGCTACTTGCCCGCCAGCTTGTCGAGCATGCCCCGGTGGATCTCGCGTTCCCGCTTCCAGTATTCCATCAGGTCGCCACCGGTGAGCGGATCACCGACCAGCGCCCGCTTCTTGCGGTACTCCTGCCAGTCGCCTGAATTGAACACGTCGGTAAAGAGATCCTGGTAGTAGGTCGCGGCCTCTTCACTCATGCCGGGGGCACCGACCACGGTCCGCTGCATGAAGTAGACGAAATCATGTCCGAGTTCCTTCATGGTCGGAGCGTCCGCAAACAGCCCTATCCGGTCGGGAGTCATGCAGGCCAGCGGCCGCACGGTTCCGGCCACGAAGAATCCCTGGGCTTCCGACGGGTTGTTGACCGTGGAATCGGCGTTGTTGCCGGCAAGGGCCTTCGCAACCGCGCCGCCACCCTTGTAGGGCACGTACTTCATGTCGAGGCCGAAGGTCGTGTTGAGGAAATCGGTGATCAGGTTGTCCTCCGACGCCTTGCCGGTTCCGGCCATGATCCACTTGTCTCCGGCCGCCTTGGCCGCCGCAACGAAGTCGTCGAAGGTGTTGATGTCCTCGCCGTCCTTGCGCCCGGTGTTGACCCAGAGACAGAAGGTATCCTCGGCCATGCGCATGATGGGGGTGAAGGTCTCGATGTCGACCTCGAGGCCCGGCTGGCGCAACGGCGTGGTGTAGAAGCTGTTCAGGGTGAACATCAGCGTGTGATTGTCACCTTCCTTGCCCTTCAGGTAGAGCAGCGCCTCCGCGCCCGAGCCGCCCGGCTTGTTGACCGGCAACACCGTCGGACCAAGGTTTTCCTTGGCAATGATCGACTGGATGAAGCGGACCGCCTTGTCGGCGCCGCCTCCCTTGCCCGCCATGATGACGAACTCGACCGGCTTGGCCGGCTCCCACGCATGTGCGGCAAGGGGTGCCATCACTGCCCCGGCGAGCCCGAGAAGGCTCGCGATCATCCTGACTTTCATCTGCCGTCTCCCTCCCTCTCTCGATGAACGGCCTGCACGGTGCGGTCCCCGGTTCATCCGTCGGGGACCCTCATCGAATGGCTGACAACGTCACGCTGTCCTCCTTCGATCGTCCTCGCGGGTCACGCAGGCCGGGTCGCCCCGTCGCCTCCCCGCGCAGCGACCCCGATCCCCGGGGCCGGTACATTCGCCGCTCCATTCAGGCCGCCGTCACCGGCATGGTTTCAGGCCACGCCGCGGAACCTGTCCCGTGACTGTCATGATCCGGCGTCGGCAACACCGCACGCCGCGCGGTCCGGGAGGTGAATCCTACAGGCACCACCCAGAAACACAAGCACGCGACCCTCCGTCACCCTTCCTGAAGCACTCTTCATCCGTTGCACCCGGCACTGACCGGTCGCGGCCGCGCCAGGCGGGTAGCGATCGACAGTAGCAACCCGTACGCCTCGGCTTCAACAACGTGGCTGCAGGTGCGGCGAGACATCGGCCGGTTCCCCACCGGCTGGCAGGGCGCAGGTGGCCGGTCAACGTGGATCATCTCCCGGGCCCTGCAGCAGGTCAGGCGCGGACCGGTCCCGCAGGTCCCGGCATCCCTTCCGGCATTCCGGAATACCGGGTTCCCGCCCGCTCCCTTGCCGCGGTACGCGGTCACGTTGCCACTGCCTCCGGTCGGACGGTCCCGCACCGCACGAAGCGCCGTGGCCCGGGCCGGTCGGCAGCACCCGCGCAGCGGTCTTCCCTCAACGCGGGGCGCAAGCCGGGACCGCTCCCCGACCGGCGCCGCCATCCGGACAGGCCTGTCTCTCCCGCAGGTCTCCCGGGCACCGCGGAGGTCCGCGATCACGGCTGTTCGACGATCAGGGCTGTCGACACCGACTTGACGCCGTGCCTAGACTGTGCCGAACGCCGTTTTTCAGCGGCATCGGCACGGTCAGGGAGAATTGCGATGGCCGACACGGGCACACGGGCGACGACCTCCGCGGTCGCCCAGACCGGGTTCTGGGGCGGACTACACCCCGGAATGGGAATTGCAGCAAAGGCGATGGTCGTGGTGTTCGTTGTCTTCACTGTGCTCAACGTCGAACTGGCCAGCGAGGTCTACAGTGCGATACGCGGATGGATCGAGGGTGCTCTCAACTGGTACTACATCACGACGTTGACCGTCATCTTCTTCGTCTGCATGTACCTGATGTTCAGCCGGTACGGCAGCGTTCGACTCGGCGACGATAACTCGCGCCCTGAATTCAGCAACTTCTCCTGGTTTGCGATGCTGTTCTCGGCGGGCGTCGCGATCGGCCTGTTGTTCTTCGGTATCGCCGAGCCGATGTACTACTTCGACAATACCCAGCCCTGGGGTTACACGAACAATCCGTTCGCGGACAACTCCGGCTACACCGAGATGACCGTCGAGCGTGGCATTGCCGCCATGCGGGTCACCTACTTCCACTGGGGGTTCCACGCCTGGGCGGTCTACGTGCTGGTCGGACTGTGCCTCGCCTATTTCGGGTTTCGCAAGAAGCTGCCTCTCACGCTGCGCTCCTCTCTCTACCCGGTGATCGGCGACCGGATCTACGGCCCGCTCGGACATGCCGTCGACCTGCTGGCGGTGTTCGGCACCGTGTTCGGCGTTGCCACCTCGCTCGGTCTCGGGGTGAGCCAGATGGCCGTCGGACTCAACCACCTGTTCGGCATCGATCCGGGCCTGATCACCCAGGTCATCCTGATCGCGGTGATCTCCGTGGTCGCCACGCTGTCGGCGGTTTCCGGCGTCGGCAAGGGTATCCGGATCATCTCGGAGTGGAACATCTACCTCAGCATCGTCCTGCTCGCCTACTTCCTGTTCGGCGGACCGCTGCAGTGGCTGCTGGGGTTCTTCGTCACCACCATCGGGGACTACCTGTGGAACATGATCCCGATGGGGTTCCATATCTTCAATTCAGGTGGCGCTGCCCAGTGGCAGGGTGACTGGACCATCTTCTACTGGGGCTGGTGGATCTCGTGGGCGCCGTTCGTCGGCATGTTCATCGCCAGGATCAGCCGCGGGCGCACCATCCGGGAGTTCATGGTCGGGGTGATGTTCGTTCCCACCACCATCGCCTTCTTCTGGCTGTGCGTGCTCGGTGGCAACGCAATCTACATGGAGCTGCATGCCGAGGGCGGCGTGGGTACCGCGGGCGTGGCGCAGCTGGTCCGTGACTGGAACCTGCCGGCAGCGCTCTACGGCACCATCGACCAGCTGACCGATGTCTCCACGCTCAACTGGCTCATGGCGGCGCTCGCGACCCTGCTTCTGGCGACGTGGTTCATCACGTCGTCGGATTCCGGCACGCTGGTCATCACCACCATGCTGTCGATGGGATCGGACAATCCGCCGCAGCGCTTTCGTATCGTCTGGGGACTGGGCGAGGGCTTCGTCGCAGCGGTGCTGTTGCTGGCAGGCGGCCTGAAGGCGCTGCAGACCGCTTCGATCGCGGCCGCACTGCCGGTGAGCGTCATCATGCTGTTCATGGCGTTCGGCATCCTGAAGTCGCTCAGGGAGGACCCGAGCGCCGTGCCGCCAGGCGAGGTAACCCACGCTCCGGACGGAACCGGCCTGTCGGGCGAACTGCGGGCGTGATCGCCACACCCGCAGCGGGGCTCCTCGTGCCCCGGGGGCAGGCATTCCCTGCCCCTGGAACCGGGGAACCCGGATGCACCTGAGGCCCGGTGCTGGACGTCGTGGCGTGGTGCGACCGGTTTGACAGCCCACCGCACCTCGGTAACGATCCGGATGTGAACAAGGGGCGGCCCGCAAGAGGCCGATGCCACCCAAAAGGAGGAACGTGTGATGAGTTTCATGCACCGCATGGTTCCCACGGCAGCCATTGCCGCGCTGCTGAGCATGGGAACGACACAACTCTCGGCTGCCGAGTGGGACCTGCCGCTCGCCTGGCCGGACGGCAACTTCCACGTCGAGAACTCGAAGGTCTTCGCCGCCGAGGTCGAGAAGGCGACAGAGGGCCGGGTCAAGATCAACATCCACCCCGGCGGATCACTCGGGTTCAAGGGCCCGGAGATGCTGCGCGCGGTCCGTGACGGCCTGGTTCCGATCGGCGACATCCTGCTCAACCAGCAGGTCGGTGACGCACCGATCGTCGGCATCGAGGCCCAGCCCTACGTGGTGGCAGGATTTGACCAGCTGCGGATGCTGCACAAGCACTTCCGCCCGGTGCTGAACGACGTCGCGGCACAGTTCAACCAGAAGGTGCTGTACCTGGTTCCATGGCCGCGCCAGTACGTCTACACCAAGGTGCCGATCGGCAAGCTGGAAGATCTCGCGGGCATCAAGATCCGCACCTACAACAAGACCACCACCGAGCTGTTCAATGCCGTCGGCATGACCGCGGTGCAGCTGCCGTGGGGCGAGGTCGTGCCCTCGCTCGCCGCCGGAACCATCGACGCGGTGACCACGTCGGCGAGTTCGGGTGTTGACGGCAAGTTCTGGGAATTCCTGAAGTTCATGTATCCGACCAGCCATGTCTGGGGCTCGAACATGGTCAACGTCAACCTGGACGCGTGGAACGCTCTGGAGGAACGGGACCGCATGGCCATCGAAGAGGTCGCGATGCGGCTCGAGCCGCAGTTCTGGGACGTGAGCCGGGGCGAGGACGAGGCCAAGTCGGGGATCCTGAACAAGAACGGTGTCGCGATGGGCGAGGTGACCGACGCCATGCTCACCGGAATGCAGGAGGCAACCCGTCCGATGACGGCGACGTTCTTCGAGGAACATCCCAAGGCCCAGGAAGTGATTGACGCCTTCAGGGCCGAACTCGGCGGCTGATCCCGGCCGGGATCGTTACCACAGCTCTCCGGCCATGCCGGAGAGCTGCAGTCAGGGGATGCCGATGCACAGAGTGCTCAACGCCGTGGATCGGCTTTCCCGGCTTGCCGGCTTCGTCGCCGTGCTGCTGGTGCTGATGATCGTGGTGCTGATCATCACCGAGATCATCTGCCGCACACTGTTCAATCTCTCGCTGAGCTTCGCGTGGGAATACAGTTCCTACTTCCTCGGCTGTGCAATATTCCTGGGTGCGGCGTTCACCCTTCGAACCGGGGGTCATGTCAGGGTCGCATTCCTGACCACGAGCCGGATCCCGGGGGTGGCCCGGACCGTCGAGTTCCTGGCCACCATCTTCGGGGTCGGGGTGACCACCTACCTCGCCTGGGCCATGGTGCTGTTTGCGTGGCGCGCCTGGGCCACCGGCAGCTTTTCGCCAACCACCGACGAAACGCCGCTGGTCTACCCGACGTCGGGGCTCGCCATCGGCGCGGTGCTTCTGGCCCTGCAGATGCTGGTCCGCCTGATCCGCCTTGTCATCGGAGATGAACCCGATGACCGGGAAGCCATGCAGTCATACAGCGTCGAATAGGACACGGCCGTGACCATCACCATCGTCATCACGGTGCTTGGCCTGCTGGCCGTTACCCTCGCCGCCGGGGTCTGGGTGACCGTGTCGCTGATCTCGGTCGGACTGATCTCGCTCGGCATCTTCCGGTCGGTGCCGGTGGAAAAGCTGCTCTCGCAGATGATCTGGAACGTGACCACGACGCCGGAACTGCTGGCACTGCCGATGTTCATCCTGATGGCGGAAATCCTGTTTCGCACCCGGTTGTCCGAGACACTGTTTACCGGGATCACGCCCTGGACCACCCGGTTGCCCGGCCGGCTGCTGCACGTCAACGTGCTCGGCTGCACCCTGTTTGCCGCCATCTCGGGCTCCTCGGCCGCCACCACGGCGACGGTGGGCCGGATCACGCTCACCGAGCTGTTCCGGCGCGGCTACGACCGCGACCTGTCGATGGGATCGCTCGCGGGCGCCGGCACCCTTGGCCTGCTGATCCCGCCGAGCCTGGTGCTGATCGTCTACGGCGTGCTGTCGGAGACATCGATCCTGAAGCTGTTCATCGCCGGCGTGGTCCCGGGCCTGCTGCTGGCGCTGGGCTACATGCTCTACATCGCCGTGCGTACCCTGACGCGGCCGGCCGACGCGAGCGCCACCGACGACTCGGTCCCGCTGGCCGAGCGGATTGCCGGGCTCCGGCACCTGACCCCGGTGGTGTTCCTGATCCTGCTGGTCCTGGGGTCGATGTACGGCGGCTATGCCAGCCCGTCCGAGGCGGCCGCCGTCGGCGTGGTCGGCGCGCTGATCGTGAGCGGGCTGCAGGGCACGCTCACCGTCGGCAACATCCGCCAGGCCTGTTACGGCGCGGTCCGGACCATCTCGATGATCGGGCTGATCGTGGCCGGTGCGTATTTTCTCTCGATCGCGATCGGCTACCTCGGCGTGCCGCGGATCATTGCCCGAGAGATCGCGGAGCTCGGCCTCTCGCCCTTCGGGCTGATCATGCTGCTGCTGGTGTTCTACGCCATTCTCGGCTGCGTGCTCGAGGGCATGTCCAGCATCGTGATGACCCTGCCGATCACCCTGGCTCTGGTCACCCAGGCCGGGTTCGACAAGATCTGGTTCGGCATCTTCCTGGTGATCGTCGTCGAGATGGCCCAGATCACGCCGCCGGTCGGGTTCAACCTGTTCGTGATCCAGGGCATGACCGGCGAGAAGATCGGGCGCATCGCGCTCGCCACCCTGCCATTCTTCTTCATCATGTCCGGGATGGCTGTGCTGATCACCATCTTCCCCGAAATCGTGATGTTCCTGCCCGATACCATCAAGCTGTCGGGCTGATCCGTGGAACCGGGCGAAGAGCCGTCGTCCAGGGATCAGGGAACCGTCGCGAGAAGACCGGTCCGGGACCGCGCTGCACCCCTGTCCCGGCGTGCCGGGAGTAACCGGGCCCGCGCGCACTTCCCGACCCGGTATCGGGATCCCGGGTCCTTTCCGCACGGTATTGCCGTGACGCGCCGGCTCAAGCGGTGCCACGGTGGTCCGGGTGCGACGCGCCCCTGCCCGCCGGTTGCGCAGATGCCGGGCGTTCACCCGGGCAGCGGCGCGTTGCCCGGGGCGGTCAGCCGGGCGGCTGCCAGGCGTAGTCGGCGCCGGCCGCCGCCTCGCTGACAATGCCGTCGGCAACGTCGGCCGCGACCGCCTCGGGCGGGCGGGCGGACGCGGGTCCATGCCCGCCGCCACCCGGCGTGTGGACCACGAGCCGCTCGCCGGCCGGGATCACCTGGGTACCCTTGCCCTTCAGCCTGGTTCCCGACGCAAGGTATACCGCGCCCGGCTCGCCGGTACCGCCGCCAGCCCGGCCGCGGGCCGGGTGATCGATGCGTTCGTAAGCTGCCAGCAGGTCCATGTCGGTCTTGTTCGCGGTCTCGACCTCGATGATCTGCCCGGCGCCGCCGCGCCAGGTGCCCGCACCGGCCGAGTCGGTGCGCAGTTCCTTGCGGCGGAACAGCACCGGCGTCATGGTCTCGACGATCTCCACCGGCGTTCCCTTTACCCCGCTCGGGTAGGCGGTGCCGTTCAGCCCGTCCTTCACACCGCGTGCTCCGGTCCCGCCGTTGGTGACCGCGGTGAAGGCAAACATGGTCCGCTCGTTCGCGCCCCGGTCGGTCTCGCCGCGGAAGGTCAGGTTCCACAGCGCCGACGCACCCTCGGCGGGAACCCGCTCCGGGACCACCTGTTCCAGGCAACCGAACACGACGTCGGGCAGCAGCTGGCCGATCAGGTGGCGCGCGCAGACCGCGGCCGGATACGGCGCGTTCAGGATCGAGCGGTCCGGCGCCGTCACCCGGAAGGCGGACAGCGAGCCGGCGTTGTTCGGCACCCCCGGCGCAATCGCACAGCCGAGCCCGAAACAGGTATAGGCCGTGGTGTAGGCCATCGGCACGTTGACCCCGTATCGCGACATCGCGGAGGTGCCGTCATAGTCGACCCGGACCCCGTCGTCGGCGATCTCGAGCGTCGCCACCAGGTCGATCGGCCGGTCGTAGCCATCCACCGTCATGACGTTGTGGTAGCGGCCCTTCGGCAGTGCGGCGACCTCGTCGAGAACCGCGCGCCGGGAACTGGTGACGATGTAGTCGGCCAGTTCGCCAAGGTCCTCCAGTCCGAACTCGTCCATCATCTCGACGAGACGCACGCAGCCGACCTCGTTGCAGGCGGCGAGCGAGTAGACGTCACCCTCGCACTCGATCGGCTCGCGGGTATTGCGCCGGATCATCGCCATCAGCGTCTCATCGATGCGGCCGCGGTCGGCGAGCTTCAGCATCGGGATGTAGATCCCTTCCATGTGCACGTCGGTCGCATCGGGACCGGTGCCGAGACCGCCTATGTCGGTCAGGTGCGACGTACACGAGAACATCCCGACCAGCCGGCCGTTGCGGAAGGTGGGCGTGGTCAGCACGAAGTCGTTCAGATGGCCGGTCCCCATCCACGGGTCGTTGGTGATGTAGATGTCGCCCTCGTTCATCTCCGCGATCGGGAAATGACGGATGAAGTGCTGCACCGACTCGGCCATCGAGTTCACGTGGCCGGGCGTTCCCGTCACTGCCTGGGCCAGCATCCGGCCCTTCAGGTCGAAAACCCCGGCGGACAGGTCGCCGCACTCGCGCACGATCGGGGCAAAGGCGGTGCGAAGCAGGGTCTGGGCCTGTTCCTCCACCACCGAGATCAGCCGGTTCCACATGACCTGGCGTTCGATGACATCAAGTCCGTTGCTGCGTGCCATTGCCCTGGTCCTTACTGCTGCCGTTCGAGCACGATATTGCCACCGGAAACCAGCGTTGCCCGGAATCCGTGAGTCACGAAGGTCGAGGTCTGTTCCTCGACGATCAGCGCCGGCCCGGCAAGCTCTGCGCCCACCGGGATGTCGGCACGGCGATAGAGCGGGATACTGATGGCGGCGCCACTTCGGGTGTCGTGGATCTGCCGTTGTCCGGCCGGCCTGACCGAAAGACGCGCGTCGGCGCCGGTCTCGGGCTCCGGCGGCTCCCAGGCTGTCGAGACGGTCAGCCCCCAGGAGAGGATCTCCACGTCGGCGTCGGGAATGATCCGCTTGTACAGCCGGCGGTACTCACGGTCATAGGCGTCCTGCAGGGTCCGTGCGTCATCCGCGCGCAGCTCGCTCGCCTCGAGCGGGACCGTGATCTCGTGGCCCTGGCCGAGGTAGCGCATGTAGGCGACCCGGCGTTCCTCGAGCGGTGCACCGAAGGCACCTGACTGCACGACGCCGCGTGCCTCCTCCCGCATCTCCGTCAGCACCCGGTTGACGGCGTCGGCGTCGAGGCTCGACAGGCGCATGTTCAGGCTGCGCACAACCTCGTAGGCAACCGGTGCGCGCAGGAAACCGATCGCCGAACCGACCCCGGCGTCGACCGGCACCAGGATCCGGTCGATCCCGAGCTTCTCGGCGATGCGGCACGCATGCAGCGGCGCCGCCCCGCCGAAGGCAATGATTGTCTGCTCCGAGGCGACCTTGCCCTCCTCGACCGCCAGCACCCGGGCCGCGTTCGACATGGTCTCGTCAACGATCTCGACGATCCCGTGCGCCGCCTCACCGGCGTCGAGTTCCAGGCTGACGCCGACGGCGCGAGTCACCGCCTCGACAGAGAGTGCGGGCTGCAGCTCGATCCGTCCGCCGGCAAAGCCATCGGGGTCGATGCGCCCGAGCACGATGTCGGCATCGGTGATGGTCGCATCCTCGCCGCCGCGGCCGTATCCCGCCGGTCCCGGCTCGGCGCCCGCACTCTCCGGTCCGACCGAGATGCGTCCGAGCCGGTCGATACGCGCGATCGAGCCGCCGCCAGCCCCGATTTCCACCATCTCGATGACCGGGATGCGCAGCGGCAGTCCGCTGCCCTTCATGAACCGCGCCTGGCGGTCGACCTCGAATTCCCGGGCCCGGCGCGGTTCGAGGTTCTCGATGAAGCAGATCTTCGCCGTGGTTCCACCCATGTCGAAGGACATCACCTTGTCTAGTCCGGCCCGGGCGGCGATGTCGCGCGCCAGCAGCACGCCACCCGCCGGGCCCGACTCGACGAGGCGCACCGGCTGGCGCCGCGCGGTCTCGATCGTGGCAAGCCCTCCGCCTGACGTCATCAGCAGGATCGGGCAGCGAAGTCCGAGGCCGGCGACCAGTTCCTCGAGACGCGCGAGATACCCCTCCATGAGCGGGCGGACATAGGCGTTGACGCTGGCGGTGGTGAACCGCTCGTACTCGCGCACCTCCGGACAGACCTCCGAGGCAAGGGTGACCGACAGTCCCGGCATGAGCCCGGCGAGAATTTCCTCCACGCGGCGTTCGTGCCGCGGGTTCGCGTAGCCGTGCAGGAACCCGACCGCCACGCTCTCGACCCCGGCCCCGACAAGCTGCGGGACAACGGCGCGAACCGCCTCCTCGCACAGTGGCTCGATGATGTGGCCGGCGCTGTCGACACGCTCGGGGACCGGGAAGCGCAGGCGGCGCGGCACGATCGGCGCCACCTTCTCGATCATGAGGTCGTACTGGTCGTAGCGGCTCTCGTAGCCGACCTCCAGGACATCGCGGAATCCGCTGGTGGTGATGAAGGCGGTGCATGCGCCGCTGCGCTGGAGGATGGCGTTGGTGGCAAGCGTGGTGCCATGCAGCAGCAGGCCAACGTCACCTGCGGCGAGACCGGTTGCCGCCAGGACCTCCTCCAGGGCGTCGACAACCGCGTTCTCCGGCGCATGCGGCGTTGTCAGCACCTTGGCCGAGGCCCGTCCTCCCGGTCCCTCCAGCACGACATCTGTGAAGGTACCGCCGATATCGACGCCAACGCGCACGCCGTCATGGACCGCGCCGTTGCCGCCGTGCGTATTCGTGCCTGCCGCCACCGCAGTGCGCCCCTTTTCCGTGATCATCGCAGGAGGCAGCACCTACACCGTAGACGACCGAATGACAACCGTGGCGCTGCCAGGTCGGGTTCACGGCAGGGTGAAAATGCAAGGCGCAGGTAGGTGCCGAAAACCCCACACGCTCCTACTGTCGCGTGCCCTGCGTGCGGATACGACATCGCTGCCCGGCACCGTGAAACTGTAATGCAGGGTACGCCACGCGCGCAGTGCAGGGACATGAACAGCGGGTGCCGTCCGGCATGCAATGGCAACACAACCGGTGGAGTTCTCGCCCGGCACCGTCCCCATGCGAAAACACTTCAGCACCGCACGTGGCAGTGACGGTTCTCCAACTGCCCGCAGAACACGCTCGCCACGAACGGGACGAGAGGCTGCAGTTCAGCCAGTCGGTTGCGGTGCGCCAGCATGATGATGACCGGGATCGGCAATATGTCGGGGTTCTGCTGTTACTCGATGCCCCGATCCACGGTGACCAGGGCGTCGAAGCCCTCGGCGGCAGAGAGTGACAGCAGTAGACCGTTCGCGGTACCCGTCCGCCCCATGTCCTGCACCGTCCGCATCATAAACGAGTCGGGGAAGGACAAGGCGAGGCGTCTCGGCACGGATGCGTCAGGCACCGATTTCATCACCGCCGGATACCAGCAGTGTCGTCGCGCGTTCCAATAGCGCCACCGTTTGGTGCCGGGTCACGGTGGGGTAGTCGGTCAGGAACTCGTCGAGCCGGTCCCCCGCCTCCAGGTGCTCCATCAGAATGCGTACCGGAACCCGGGTACCTGCGAATACGGGGGTTCCGCCAAGAATGTCCGGGTTGCGTTCGATCAGCACATCGGTCATCGCAATGCTCCGAGCGGGATGGGATTGGACACGGGTCGTAACCGAAAGTGTGTTCGAAACCGAACCCCAGGAGACTGGGGCACAGGGCCCGGCATCGGCTCTTGTCCAAAACGTCTGTCAGGTTTCGCGCCGTTAGCAAGCTCTGGAACGACGTGTGGTGAGGACCCTGCACGGCGGCAAGATGAGCTCCTCCAACGGTTACGGTCAATAACCCGTGCCCAGCTCCTGTGCGTCGGCGGCGAGTTCGTCGAGCACGCCCCGCCGCGCGGCGTCCGTTGCGTCCGTGTACCGGTGCAGGTCCTCGACCCGCACGCGGCGGTGCGTGCCAACCTTGCGAAACGGGACATCGCCCGCTTCCAGAAGGCCGACAAGGAACGGCCGCGAGACGTTCAGGTAGTCGGCGGCCTGCTGCGTCGTCAGTTCGGCGTCCCTGCGCAGCACGGCGACGCTACTGCCGGCGGCCGTGTCTTCGAGGATCTCGAGGAGCAGCGCTGCGACCGCCGGCGGGAGTTCGAGGGTCCCGCGAGCATGGTCACCGGCGACACTGAGCGTCAGGGCCCGGTCGGCGCGCAGGAACGCTGCGAGGCGCTTGGCAGATGCCCGGGCCAATTCGGCGTCGGCAGGCGAAGGCGCCGGGTAGCGGGCGTGTACAGTCATGGCGTTGGGCACGCGGATTCTGGTTCAGGAGACGGCAGCACCAGCGCTGGACAAACGCAATATTCGAAACGAGACACCGGCACGCAAGCGAGTGACGGAAGAGCGGTCTGGCCGCAGGACATTGAGGACGGCGATGTTGGACGGGACGGATATTCGTTCCGACCTGCTGCGGTGGTTCCAGCCCAGTAGCTGCGACCGCTCCCGTTGACCGGCGAACGCCTCACCGGCGCTCATGAACGGCTCGCGCTCTGCTTCCTGCCGGCTGTTTCCCGGTCTCTGGGTGGGAGCGCATCAGCGGCCCGCTGACGGTCCGCACGTCATGCACGAACCGGCGCCAGGACGGGACCCTTCTCGTCCCTCGGGATGGCGACCGGCGTGCGTCGCGCGTCATGCGACGCGGGTCAGGCGCGTGATCTGCTCCGGCGGCAGTTCCGCCAGGTAGAGGTTGCCGTCCCGGTCCCCCCAGAGTCCGTGGGCGCCGTTGATCGTCCCGCGGCATCGGCCGACCAGGTTTCCCGCACTGTTCAGCTGGCTGATGCTCGGCACCTGGTCGGTCACGAAGACCATGTCCCGGTCGTCGACATAGATCTTCATCGGGTGAAAGAAGCCCCGCCAGTCATCGAGCCACCTTCCCTCGCGGTCAAACACCTGGACGCGGTTGTTTTCCCGGTCTGCCACCAGAATGCGGCCCGCCTGCAACGCCCAGATGCTGTGCGGCGTGCTGAACTCTCCCGGGCCTTCACCCGGCCGGCCCCAGGTCTGCAGCAGGGCACCGTCGGCAGAAAGCCTGTGAACCGCGAAATTGCCGTACCCGTCAGAGACGAAGACGTCCCCGTCAGCAGACCGGAACGCCGCGGTCGGATGGTTGAACGGCGCCTGCCAGTTCGGCTCGTGACGGGTCCCCAGGCTGCGGCGCAGGTCTCCGTCGGGGTCGAATTCGAGGATCTGGTGCGCGTCCCGGTCGGCCACCAGGATGTGGCCGTCCGGCGTGACCGACATGTAGTGGACATCGGTAATCCGGCCCTTGCCCCAGGACCGCAGGAACCGTCCGGAGTCATCGAACACCAGAACCGGCGCATCGCCTCCCCGGTGGCCGACGTGCACGTTTCCGCGCAGGTCGACCACGACATCGCTGATGAAGCCGAACGCATGCTCCCGGGGAGGCGCGCACCAGCGCCGCTCGACCCGGTAGCTCTTGTCCCCCAACCGCACAACGAGTTCCGACTGCGCCATGGCCTGCCCTCCTGCGTGTGCGGACCCAGTGCCCGCGTGCGGGCCGGGATACTCTCGCCGGCCACACAACACTCCCGCGGCATCATGCCACCCGAGCGGAGAGTTGTCCCCACCCGGAAGGCCGGATGGCACCGGGAAGCAAGACCTGCAGCGTCATGCGAACGAGACCGGTCACCAGGCCGGCACGCTGGAGCAAGTGCCGCGACACCCGGACCTGTTGCAGGAGACTGAGCGGGATCGGGTTCCGGCGGATCGTCCGGCACTGAAGGGCGGGACGGCGCTCAACCTCTTTCGCCTCGGACTCGACCGGCTCTCGGTCGATATCGACCTCAACCATGCCGGTGCGCCCGACCGGTCCGCGATGGAAGCCGAACGCCCGGATATCGACACAGTGCTCGACCAGCTCCTCACGTTCCAGGGACACGGCATTCGCCGCAGGCCTGATGAGCATGCCGGCATCAGGGTGGGTGTCTCGCGGTCATGCACGTGCCCCTTGGGCCAGCATGGCACGCGCGGGGCCGAACGCGTATAAGCCGCCTGAGCCCATGTCCGACACCGCCACCCCCGCCGCACCCGCCGCCGCTCAGCCCGAATACACCGAGCTGCAGCGCTGGCTGACGCTGTTGACAGTCACGCTTGCCACCGCGCTCTACGCGATGACGGTGACGATTGCCAATGTGGCGCTTCCGAAGATGCAGGGCACCTTTGGCGCAACGCAGGACGAGATCGCCTGGGTCGTCACCTTCAACATCATCGCCACAGCCGTCATGACGCCGGCTACCGGCTGGCTCGCGGAGAAGGTCGGGCGGCGCAACATCATGGTCTGGGGCATTGCGTTCTTCACGGTGGTCTCCGCCGGTTGCGGCCTCGCCCAGAGCCTCGAGCAGATGGTCTTCTTCCGCATCCTGCAGGGGCTCGCCGGCGCGCCCCTGGTGCCCGTCAGCCAGGCCATCGTGATGACGATCTTCCCACGCGAACGCCACGGGAACGCGCTTGCGATCTGGGGCATCGGCGTGACCATCGGACCGATCATCGCGCCGACGCTTGGTGGCTATATCACCGAGCTCTACAACTGGCGGTGGATCTTCTTCCTGCTGGTGCCGGTGGGCATGGTGGCGTTCGTCTGTGCGGCGGCCTTCGTGCGCCGTCGGGCGCAGCGCCACCCGACGACCCTCGACTGGACCGGGTTCATCGCGCTCTCACTCGCCATCGCCGCGCTGCAGCTCATGCTTGATCGGGGCGAGCGGCTCGGCTGGTTCAACCACCATGAAATCATCCTCGAGGCATTCGTCGCCTGTCTCGCCTTCTACGTGTTCGTCGTCCACATCTTCACGACCGACCGTCCCTTCCTGAAGCCCCGCATCCTCACCAACCGCAACTTCGCCATAGGGCTGTCGCTGACCTTCGTTTTCGGCCTGCTCAATTTCACCCCGATGGTGCTGTTCCCGTCGCTGTTGCAGGGCCTGCGCGGGTATCCCGATGGCGTCATCGGCTACCTGCTGGCGATGCGCGGCCTCGGCTCGCTCTGCGGCTTTGTGTTCATCATGTTCTACGGCCAGCGCATCGACCCGCGTCTGCTGCTGCTCGCGGGCTTCGTCATCCAGGGCGCTTCGGGCCTTGCGATGGCGCAGTTCGACATCAACCTGACCACATTCGGCGTCGCCTGGACTTCCATGCTGCAGGGGTTCGGCGTCGGGCTGATCTGGGTGCCGCTTTCCATCGCGACCTTCTGGACGCTGGAGACCAGGGACATGACGGAAGGCACCGCGCTCTTCCACCTCCTGCGAAATGTCGGCTCGTCCATCCACATCTCGCTGTCGGTGGCGCTGGTCATTCACACGTCCAGGATGAGCTATTCGGAACTCTCCAACTTCGCGAACCCCTTCAACGCCGCTCTCGACCGGGCCGCATCGGAAGGACCGTGGAGCCTGGAGGGTGGAACCGGCATGGCGGCGCTCGTCCACGAGATCACCCGCCAGGCACAGATGATCGGCTACGTCAACGCCTTCTACTTCTTTGCCGCCACCGCCTTCGTCTGCATCCCGCTCCTTCTGTTCGTGCGCAAGCCAACGGCGGCGACGGCAGGGTAAGCCGCATCGACGACAGACGAATTGGCCGCAGCCGTCCCGACCGCCCGCCGGTGACCGCGGGTCCCCCGGGTCAAGCCAGCGGGACTCATCATCCCGATGTCGGGTGACGGCTCGCCGAGTCGCCAGGGGCCGCCCCGCCATCCCTGACCCGTCTCAACCGTCCCGAATGCCGCCGCACACGCGGTCGATGCACCCTGTTCGCAGCAGGACTCCACCATCCTGCCGATGGCGTCAGCCACGTCTTCCTCCACGGATGCCAGCCTGGACGTGCCGGTCGCTCGTGCGGCGATCAGTTGATCCGAAGGCTCGGCGCCAGGGATGTCCCCGGGTCGGACACGAACGGAGGGGCCGGGGGCGGGAGACCGGCGCGAGACACGCCACCGGTGGTCACGACCCAGCGAGATGACGCCATCGGCCTGCAACCGGGCAGGTTCCCGCCGAACAGCCTCTCTGCGGGCCATCGAACGCAACGTCGGGCAGGACCACCGGTTCTGCCGCGGTTCACCTCCGCGGAAAAGCCTGGATCGTCTTCAGCAACAGCGACATTGAACGACGTCCAGCACTCGGGCGAAACAGCGTGAAGCCCCGCAACCACCACGACAGGCCCTGACCGGCCGGCACTGCTCAAGCGAGAGCACGGGCTGGCCAGTTTCCCGGAACATCAATAGTCGAGGAAGCTGCGAAGCTTGCGTGAACGCGAGGGATGCTTGAGCTTGCGCAGCGCCTTGGCCTCGATCTGGCGGATGCGTTCGCGGGTCACCGAGAACTGCTGGCCCACCTCCTCGAGCGTGTGGTCGGTGTTCATGCCGATGCCGAACCGCATGCGCAGGACCCGTTCCTCGCGCGCGGTCAGGCTCGCGAGCACCCGCGTCGTGGTCTCGCGCAGGTTGGCCTGGATTGCCGCGTCGAGCGGCTGCACCGCGTTCTTGTCCTCGATGAAGTCGCCGAGCTTGCTGTCCTCCTCGTCGCCGATCGGGGTCTCGAGGCTGATCGGCTCCTTGGCGATCTTCAGCACCTTGCGCACCTTGTCGAGCGGCATCACCAGCTTTTCGGCAAGTTCCTCGGGTGTCGGCTCGTTGCCGTTCAGGTGCAGCATGTTGCGCGAGGTCCTGACCAGCTTGTTGATGGTCTCGATCATGTGGACCGGGATACGGATGGTCCGGGCCTGGTCGGCAATCGAGCGGGTGATGGCCTGACGGATCCACCAGGTGGCGTAGGTCGAGAACTTGTAGCCGCGGCGGTACTCGAACTTGTCGACCGCCTTCATCAGCCCGATGTTGCCCTCCTGGATCAGGTCGAGGAACTGCAGGCCGCGGTTGGTGTACTTCTTCGCGATCGAAATCACGAGGCGCAGGTTGGCCTCGACCATCTCCTTCTTGGCCCGGCTGGCATTGCGCTGACCCTTCTGGACCGTGCGCACGATGTCCCGGAACTCCGGGATCAGCACCCTGGCCCCGACCGCCAGCCGGTCGAGGTCGTCCCGCGCCGCCGCGAATTCCTCGCCGTACTCCGCCGCAAGCCGCTTCCAGGCCGGGCTCGAGCCCTCGCTCATCCGCCCCAGCCACCGGACCTCGAGCTCGCGGCCGACATACTCGCGCCTGAAGTCCGGCCTGGAGATGCCGCAGGCCTCGGCCTTCTTCATCAGGTCCATGTCGATGTCGACGAGAGTGCGGTTCTGCTCGTAGAGCGCCTCGACCAGCGCCTCGATACGGGCGTTGTTCAGCTGCACGCCGTCCATCGCCAGCGCCAGCTCGTTGCGCAGCTTCGCACAGCGGCGTTCCGTTTGCGGCGCCAGCGAATCCCCGCGGCGCTTCCGCTCGAGACGCGGCTCCTGCAGCCGGTCCAGCCTGGTATAGATCCCGGCGATCTGGTCGAACTTCCTCAGCATCTCCGGCAGGACGCGTTCTTCCATGGCGCCCACGGAGATATTGGTGTCCTCCGCGTCGTCGTCGTTCCCGTCCTGCGACCCGTCGGCGCCGTTCCCATCCGTCCGGGTCTGCTCGAGCGGCACGCCGCCGGGCCCCATGCCGCTCGCCGCGGGCGGCTGGGGAACGCCGTACATGACCTTGTAGGTGGCGTCGAGATCGATGATGTCGCGCAGCGGAAACTCGCCGTTCTTCAGCCCCTCGTTCCAGCTCATCAGCGCCTTGATCGCAAGCGGGCTCTCGAACACACCGCCGATCATCAGTTCACGGCCGGCCTCGATCCGCTTGGCTATCGCGATCTCGCCTTCGCGGGACAGCAGCTCGACGTTGCCCATCTCGCGCAGGTACATGCGCACCGGGTCATCGGTGCGGCCCACGTCGTCCTCGGCGACATTGCCGGACCGCGTGGTCTCCTGGTCCTCCTTGCGCTCGGGTGCCGGCTCCTCGCTCTCCTCGCTGTCGACGACGTTTACGCCCATCTCGTTCAGCGAAGACAGCACATCCTCGATCTGCTCGGACGAGTTCTGCCCCTCGGGCAGCGCCGAGTTCACATCGTCGTAGGTCAGGTAGCCGCGTTCCTTGCCCTTGGTGATCAGGTTCTTCACGGCCTGATTCATGTTGTCCATGAGAGGACCGTCACCGGCCTCCTCACGCTCCGGAGTCCCGGTGTCAGATCGTGCCAGTGCCTGCTTCGCCATGATCCTCGTCCTCCCGCTCCGGAACGTCCTCCAGGGACCCCGACCCGGCGTTTACCGATTGCAGCAGTTCGCGCAGTCCGTTGACGCGTTCCCAGGCGCCTTCACTGTTGTCTTCGGCAAACGCCCGCTTTGCTTCAGCAAGTTCGACCTCGAGCTGGTAACGGTGCAGACGCGCAAGAAGTTCACGCACGCCGGTGCGTGCGCGTTCGATCGTCTCGCCCGGACGCGCGAAGGATGCATGCCGCAGTGTCGCCGGCTGCAGGAGCCCGCCACACCCCTCACCGAAGCCCAAACCCGACAGATGGAGATCGAGCGTTGCAGTTTCAAGACCCGGCAGGTCGTGATAGGCCTCGAGGATGGCCCGACGCAGGCGGTCGAGGTCGGAATCCCGGAAACCGGTGCGCCCGAGTGCCTCGCCGAACTCGTCGAGCAGGCCGGGATGGACAGCGATCGCCGCGAGCACGGCGCGCTGCTGCTGTTTCTCCGCAAGGGCCGGGGACAGCCGCGTGCGGGCCGCCTCGCTGCCCGGCGGGGACGGCCGCCAGGCCTGCCAGCCCCTGCCCGAACGCGGGCCCCGGCGCTCGCCCCTGCGCTCGGCGAGCCGGCGCTCGAAACTGTCGCGGTAGGCCTGCTGCACCGTCGCATCGGCGATCTGGCGCACCCGGGCACGCAGCCGGTCGACGAAGTCGGCGTAGCGTTCCGGCGTGTCGATGGGCCGGGCCTGCTGTTCAAAGTCCCACAGGAAGTCCGAGAGGCTCCGTGAGCCCGACAGGAGCCGGCGTACCGCCTCGGGACCGGCCTCGCGCAACAGGTCATCGGGATCCTGCCCCTCGGGCAGGGTCACGAAACGCAGCGAATGGCCGGGCTTGAGCAGCGGCAGCACCCTGGTCGCCGCGTGGCCGGCGGCCCGCCTTCCGGCGGCATCGCCGTCGAGGCACAACACCGGCTCCGGCGCGAGCCGCCACAGTTCGACGATCTGGTCCTCGGTGAGCGCGGTCCCGAGCGGGGCGACCGCGTTGGGCATGCCGCCGCGAGCCAGAGCGATCACGTCCATGTAACCCTCGACCACCACGATCTCGCCGTCCCGGGTTGCGGACTGGCGCGCCTGGGAGAGCCCGTAGAGCACCCGCCCCTTGCTGAAGAGCGGCGTATCCGGCGAATTGAGGTACTTGGGCATCCGGTCGGTGAGCGTGCGGCCGCCAAAGGCGATGACCCGGCCGCGCCGGTCGGTGATCGGGAAGATCACGCGTTCGCGAAACACCTCGTACGGGTCGCGCCCGTCATCGGGCCGTCGCACCAGCCCCGCCTCGAACAGCAGCGCCGGTTCGATGCCCTTTGCCGTGAGCGCGCTGCGCAGCTGGGTCCGCCCGCTGCCCGCATAGCCGAGCCGGAACTGCCGGATGGTGTCCTCGTCCAGGCCGCGGCCCTCCAGGTAGGAGCGTGCCGCCGCCCCCTCTGGCGAGCGCAGACGGTTTTCGAAGACGACGGTCGCCGCCTCCATCACCTCGTGCAGCGTCGCCCGGCGCTCCCAGCGGCGCTGGTCCTCCGGATCGGGACGCGGGATCTCGAGCCCGGCCTCGGCCGCAAGCTGTTCCACCGCCTCGACGAAACCGAGGCCCTCGACCTTGACCACGAAGTCGATCGCGTCACCGTTCGCCCCGCAGGGGAAGCAGTGGTAGAAGTTCTTCTCGTCGACGACCCTGAACGACGGATCCGTGTCGGCATGGAACGGGCACAGGCCGATCAGTTCCTTGCCCTTGCGTGTCAACGCCACGTGCCGGCCCACGACATCGGAAAGCCGGATCCTGTCCCGAAGCGTGTCGAGGAACTGAGGCGAGAACTTCATGACAGGGACTTCTCCCGGGCCAGGCACCTTGGAATAATGCGGCAGTTTCGCGAGGTTGGCGAGTCTCAACCGACCGGGCTTGCACCCTTCGCCCGCCATGCATTACAGTGAACGAATGGAGAACTCAGGCACTCGACTGGCGCGCGGGATCTGCCGACACCTGCGCGCAAGCGGTTACGCGACACTGACCGAATTCACGCTGCGCACCCGGCGCCGGGTCGACGTGATCGCGCTCGCGACCGACGGCAGCATCGTCATCGTCGAGGTAAAGTCGAGCCATGCAGACTTCCGCTCCGACCGCAAGTGGGACACCTATCTCGAGTACTGCGACCAGTTCTTCTTCGCGGTACCGCCGGAGTTCTCGATCGACCTCATTCCGCAGCACTGCGGCCTGATGCGCGCCGATGCCTGGGACGCCGCCGTCATCCGCCCGGCCCCGGTCCACCCGTTGAACGCGTCGCGCCGCAAGGCGCTCACGATCCGGTTCGCACGTGCCGCCGGGCTGCGCCTTCAGGACCGCCTCGACCCGGCGCTGACCCTGCATCCCGACCAGGTGGGAACACCGGCCGCCTGACCGGTCAGCCCCGCGCGGTGCGGAAGGCCGCGATGCGATCCCAGGTCTCCGGATCCTGCCACGAGCGGACCACCGCCTCGACCTCGTGGTCCATCGCCGCACGCACGTCCCCCGGTGCGGCGCGGGCCAGGGTGCGTTTCATGTCGCGCACGGTGCGTCGAGGCAGGGCAGCCAGACGGTCGCCCAGCGCCTGTGCCTCCGCGAGCAGGGTATCGTCGGGCACCACCCGCCATGCCACCCCGAGTTCGAGGAACTGGGCAGCGGTGTAGCGCTCGCCCAGCAGCAGCAGTTCGCGCGCCTTCTGCAGGCCCGCGAGCCGCGGCAGGATCGCGGTCACGCCTCCGGTGACGAACAGACCCCAGGAAACCTCCGGGAAGAACCCGCGGGCACTCTCGGCCCAGATCGGAAAGTCGCAGTTGATCGCCCACTCGAGACCGCCGCCGACCGCCCAGCCGTGGATGGCGCCGATCACCGGGACATCGCCGTCGACGATGGCGCGCGTCGCGTCCTGGATCGCGATCGCGCGGGCACGCGCCTCCGCCTCGCTCGCCGGCATGGTGCGCTCGAACAGGTCGGCGCCGGCACAGAAGGCACGCCCGGCCCCGCGCAGCACGATCGCCGCCACCTCGGGATCGGCGTTGGCGGCACGGACCGCCGCGGTCAGTTCGGCGACGAGTTGCGGGGTCATGGCGTTCAGCGCCTGCGGCCGGTCGAGCACCACGTGGTGCACCGCGCGCACGCGCTCGTTGCTCACGACCGGTTCCGGTGCGGGTCGGGTTTCTGGCATCATCGCCTCCATCACTGTCCTGGCAGATCCGGCGGCCTGCCGGAAGTAAGGTTCATCATGCCCCCGGCCCCCACCCTGTGCAGCCTTGAAATCGTTGACCGCCGCCCGTTTGCCGATGCGCTCGACTTCGGAGAGACCGGGTCGTACGAGCGCATCGTCGCCCGCGCGCGGCACCGGGTCGATCCCGGGGCCGCCTCCCAGGCGGGTGTCACCGACATCGCGCTCGCACCCCGGGACGGGGATGGCATGGTCGGGTTTGCCGCCGACGTGTTCATCCTGCGCCCGGTGGATGCGGAACGCGGCAACCGCCGGCTGATGTTCGACTGGGGCAACCGGGGCAACAAGCGCCTGCTGCAGTACTTCTGCGACGCGCGTCACAGCAACGACCCCTCCAGCGCCGAGCACGCCGGCAACGGCTTCCTGTTCCGGCGCGGCTACACCATCGTGTTCGGTGCCTGGCAGGGTGACCTGCTGGCGGGTGACGGGCGGATGCTGATGCAGCTGCCGACAGCTCGGCTGCCCGACGGGCCGGTCACCGGCCTGGTGCGCACCGAGTTCATCGCCGACCAGGAAGGCATCACCTGCTTTCCGCTCAGCGGCCGCAGCTCCACCCGGCCGCACCCGGCGGTCTCCACCGATTCGCGCGACGCGACGCTGACCATGCGTCCCTACGCCGATGCCGAACGCCGGCAGGTGCCCGCCTGCGACTGGGCGTTCGCCCGGGTCGAGCACGGCGAGGCCGTCAACATGATGGGACCGGAACAGGGTATTGCGCCCTCGGACTGCCACATCCACCTGCCGGCGGGGTTCCGGCCAGGCTGGATCTACGAGCTGGTCTACACCGGTCGCGACCCCCTGGTGCTCGGGCTCGGCCACGTCGCGGTCCGCGACCTGGTCAGTCACCTGCGCTACCACGACGAGGGTGCCGCACTGTTGGGGCCGGTCGAGAAGGCCTACGGCTACGGACGCTCGCAGACCGGGCGCGCCATCCGCGATTTCGTCTGGCGGGGATTCAACGTCGACGCCGACGGGCGCAGGGTGTTCGACGGCCTGATGCCGCATGTCTCCGGCGCCGGAGGCAAGTGGCTGAACCAGCGGTTCGCCAACGCGGTCGTCTCCGGCGGACAGCAGCACGAGGACCATTTCGCACCGGCGGACCGCTTCCCCTTTGCCTACGGCGCCTGCACCGACCCGCACACCGGCGTGCGCGATGCCGTGACCAGGCGACCGGGTCTCGATCCGCTCATCATCCACACCCAGACCGCCACCGAGTACTGGCAACGCCGCGGTTCGCTGGTTCACACCGACTGCGAGGGCCGCGACCTCGCCGAACCCGACGGCGTGCGGATCTACCACTGGACCGGGACCCAGCATGCTGCCGATCCGAACCAGGGGCCGCCGCAATCGGGCATCTGCCGCGAGTGGCTCAACATCGCCCGGACCTCGATGCTGTTCCGCGCCATGCTGGATGCCCTCGACCGCTGGGCGAGCGACGGCACGCCGCCGCCGCCTAGCCGCTACCCACGGGTCGCTGACGGCACCCTGGTCCCGTACGCCGCCTGGCGCCACCAGTTCCCGGAAATCCCCGGCGTGATGTGCCCGACCTCGCCAAGCCTGATGCCGCTGCTCGACTTCGGACCCCGGCGCGACGAGGGGATCCACGACCGCGAACCGCCCGAGGTGCTCGACGCCGACGCCTATCCGGTCCTGGTCCCGGCGGTCGACGGGGACGGCAATGAAACCGCCGGCGTCCGCGCACCGATGATCGCGGCGCCGCTCGGGACATTCACCGGCTGGAACATCCGCCGGCGGGGGCGTGGCGAGGGAGCGATGCACGAGTTCTCGGGCTCCTACATCCCGTTTCCGGAAACACCGGAGGAACGCGTGGCGACCGCGGATCCACGCGGGTCGCTGAGAGAACGCTACGGGGATGCTGAGGGGTATGTCGCCGCGGTCCGCGAGGCGGCACAGGCCCTGGTCCGCGACGGGTTCATGCTTGAAGAGGACGTGGAGCGCGCCGCCGCATTCGCCGCCGACTGGGGCCGGCCGATGAGCGGCGTGCGCGGTCCGTGAACCCTACGCCGGCACCGCGGAGACGGGCAGCGCCCTGAGGCCGCGCAGCACGATGGTGTTGCGAAACTCCGGCCTCTCCTCAAGCAGCCGCATCGAGGAGAACCGTTCCACCAGGGTTTCGAGAAAGACCCTGGTCTCGAGACGGGCAAGCGGGGCGCCAAGGCAGTGGTGGATGCCGCGGCCGAACGAGAGGTGGGTGCGCGCACCGCGTTCGATGTCGAGCCGGTCCGGGTGGGGAAAGGCCGCGCCGTCCCGGTTGGCCGCCCCGATCAGCAGCACGACGTGGTCGGTCCTGCGCAGCGGGAAGCCGCCGACCTCGCAGTCCTCGCTCACCTGCCTGAAATCCGTCTGGACCGGGGAGTCGTAGCGCAGCAGCTCCTCGATGGCGCCGGCAATCAGTCCCGGGTCGTCCCGGAGTCGCTCCAGCGTGCCCGGATGACGCAGCAGCGCGAGCATGCCGTTGCCGATCAGGTTGGTGGTGGTCTCGTTTCCGGCGGCGAGCAGGAGCCGCAGCATCAGGAACAGTTCGCGCCCGGTGAGCCGCTCGCCTTCCTCCTCGGCGTGGACCAGGCTGCTCATGATGTCGTCCCTGGGTTCGCGCCGGCGCTGCTCGATGATCGGATCGAAATAGGCATCGAGCGCGAGCGCCGCCTCGTCGGCCACCTTCCGCTCCGCCGGCGTGATGGTGGGCTCGAGGATCCGTGCGCGCTGGTTCGACCAGACCCCGAACCTCACCCTGTCCTCCGGCGGTACGCCGAGCATCTCGGCGATCACGATCACCGGCAGCGGGTTCGCGATCGCCTGCATGAGGTCGAATGCCGACGGGTCGGGGATGTCGTCGAACAGCTGGTGGGCAAGCGCGCGCACGCGCCCCTCGAGCCTGTTGACCGCGCGTGGCGTGAAGGCCTTGTTGACCAGCGACCGGAGCCTGGTGTGATCGGGCGGGTCAAGAAAGAGCATGGTGTAGCTGTTCTCGTCCGGCAGGCTGTTGCGCCGGCTCCGCGACATCCGCCCGGTGCGCGGGTTGTTGGAGAAGCGCCGGTGGTCACGCAGGATCCGGTCGACGTCGGCGTGGTGCGCGAACAGCCAGCTGTCGAGCAGCAGGCTCCTGTGCGGGACATGGGGTGCGTACCTGGCCCTCAGGTCCGCGTACCAGGGATAGGGGTCCTGGGCGAGTTGGCGGGACATCGGGTTGTAGGCAATCCCGTACCTCCAGCGCTCGCCAAGCAGGAGAGCGCCGGATACGGCTGATCGAAACAGGGAGTGAAGCGCCACCTGACCTATTCCGCACCGGGCGCGCCATCTGCGCCCGTCGCGCGGGACCGGCTGGGGCTGCCGCGCGGTGCACGCCCCGTGATGCCACGCGCACCGTTCGTTCCCGCGGGGACCCGCGCACGGCTCCCGGCCAGGATCGGCCGTCCGGGCCGTGCCGTCGGCGGGGCTTTTCCGCCTCCCTGCCGCCGGTCTGCCTGGCTCACCGCTGCGGGGCTCCTTCCGCCGGCCGGTCATCACCGCCGGCCTTCGCCGGGTTTGTTCTTGCGAACGTCAACACCTTGCATCCGGCGACATCCTGTCCGACGGACACAATACCGCGGTTGCCCTGCCCGGCAACCGGTACGCCTTCAGGCGCCTTTCGACGGCATCGATGACAATGGCGATGGCGCCGGTGCCCGATGCCCTGAACTCCCCGTTTCTACCCGGCTTGAGCCGCCTTTCAGGGAAGCATCGATCACGCTCGCCGGGATGCTCTCGGACAGGAGCGCAACGGCCGGGTCAGGACACCAGTTCACTGGCCTGGACGAAAAGGCGACCCCTACTCGTCACGACAGGATCGGTCACCGGCTCGCTTGCCAATCCCGCAAAAGGCTCAACAAACGCCTGATCCTCCCACCCTGACCAGCCTGGTTCACGTCGAAACCGCCATCCACCAGGCCGGCTACCCGGAGTCTTCTCCCGGCAGGTTAGTCGGACAGCACCGCTGTGACTTCAATCTCGATCCGCGCACTTGTCGGAATCAGCATGGCAACCACGCAGGTCGTCGCCATGGGCCCGAGATATTCCTCGAGAATTGCGTGCACCTCGTCAAAGTCGCCCGGGTGGGAGAGAAAGATATTGCGCTTGGCGACGAGATCGAGAGAGCTTCCCGCTTCCTCCAGGATCGCCTTGATGTTCTCGAGAACCTGCCGTGTCTGCTCCGCTATCGTACCCATCTCCTGGACGGACTCCCGCTTCCTGGCGGCATCCTCGTTCGGCTTGACGGCGACCTGTCCGGTGACGAAGACGAACCCGCCCGCCTTCGTCGCGTGGGCGGTCGTGGTTGAGTAGCCGCGCCCGACCCGCGGGCTCATGATGACTTCGACCTTGTTCGTCATACGCTCTCTCCTGCCGAGAAGTGGCCCTGGCCTGACCCCAGGGATCCCGATTGGTCTGACAGTTATTGTCGTCGAGTTCAAACGAACCGAACCTGCAGCATGCGACATTCAGGCCTGCGGATGGCGATATCCGAGGGACCCATGTCGAACGGCGACCGCCCTGCGCGGCCAGCCTGCTGTCGTGTTCGCGATGCGCAGGCCAGGCGACCGGGTCTCGACCGTCCCCGCCCGCCGTCCGGCCGCGCCTCGTTGGTCAATCGCGAACGGTTTCGATTCTCTGCCGCCAGGTTTCCATCTCCCGGCCCACGCAGCCGGAGCCGGGTTCAAGGCCTTCGAGGTGGGCACCCAGACGGTCACACGGCGACTCGACGCAGTCACGAGCCAGACGAGCTTCGATGCCCATCGTCACGCCCGCCCCGACAAAGTCCCTGGACGGCAGATGATCCGTCCTGCCCGCCAGCGAAAGCGCCAGATCGTCCTGTTCAAGTCCCGGAAAGACCCGTGTCGTCACCGCATCGCAGGCCGGTGCGCGCGAATGCGCCGATAGCGCACCCGGCAAACGAGGGGCTCGGGCTGGGCAGATCGCTCCGTCAGACACGGGCCGGACGTCCCGTCGGTGTCCGTCGGTTGCGCCGAATCTCCGCTCCCGTTACCGTCAGACCCGACTATCGCACCAAATATCTGAAGGAATAGGCCCGCGCTTCCTGTCAAGATCGATGGTGACGAAACCAGGTTTCGGAACGGCACGATGCGCTATGAGGGCCGGCCCTGCGACTTCAGCGAGGACGAATTCGTGCAGAAGGTGTACCTCACCGGCTGACCGGGGCGGGTGCGACGGTGCCGGACATGAGGCGGACCGTCGATGACGATGTGCCCGACGGCAGGTCGGGGACAGGGGAGCAGCGTGGCCGGGACCGGCCGGGCGCAGGCCGTGCAACTGGAGACCATCATGGATCAGGACACCGTCGGCTTTATCGGACTGGGAAACATGGGCGGACCGATGGCGGGTCACATCGCGCGGACCGGCCGTGACCTGATCGCGTATGACAGCGCGGGGACCCAGGCCCGGGCCCCTGCGGGCGCCCGTTCAGCCGCCTCGACACCCCGTGTTGCGGAGGCCGCAGGCATCATCTTCCTGAGCCTGCCGACCGTTGCGGCGGGGCGTTCCGTTGTCGCCGAGATTGCCGGAACGGACGGCGCGGAGGGCTCCCTCGTCGTCAACACGGCGACCGTCGGGCTGAAGGCGGCCCGGGAAGCACATGCTGTTCTGGCCCGGCGGGGCATCGACTACGTGGATGCGCCGATCTCCGGGATGGCGTTTCGCGCCCAGGAGGGCACACTGGCGACCATGTATTCCGGCAGCGCCGGGACGCTCGAGCGTCTCCGGCCGTTGCTGGAGAGCTACTCGACCCGTGTTCATCACGTCGGAACCGAGCCGGGACAGGGACAGCTGATGAAGCTGGTCAACAACTACCTCGCCATCGCGAGTTTCGTGACCACAAGCGAGGCGCTGGTGACGGGCATGCAGGGCGGCCTGGACCTCGAGACAATGCTCGGCGTGATCGAATCATCCTCGGGCCAGAACTTCATCGCCAGCGCCGTGTTCCCCCGTCACATGGTCACCGGGACCTTTGACAGCGGCGGTTCGGCGACGTTGCCCCACAAGGACCTCGACCTGTACGTCGAGGCGGCCAGTGACGCGGACACGCCGAGGCATGTCGCCCGCGCGGCCCTCGATGTCCTCGAGGCGTTCGCGGCGCATGATCCGGATGCGGACCAGTCAACGATCTACCGCTTCATCCGCGACGGCCTGTCTCCCGGCTGAGGGGCCGGCCGGGGTCCACCGGTCCGATCGGGCGCGGTCAGCAGGCCGGATCGAACAGGAGTTTCCGGGTCGCCTCGCGATCGGGCAGAATGTCGCCGAGGCGGTCGAGACTCCTGTCGAAGGCCTCCGCCAGGGCGTCGGGCCCCCCGAAACGGGCGACGGTATCCGGCGGCAGGAACTTGATCAGCAGGTCCGCGGTGCCAGGCGGCACGCCTGCAAAGTGCACGGTCATGATGCCGTAGTCGCGCAACAGCACCATGGCCAGGGCTGCCGTTGCCTCGTAGGGCACGATCTGAAAGTCCTTGTCCGTCCCGGCGCGTTCCTTGACCGCGCGCATGATTTCCCCTGCCGGCAGATATCCGATGATCTCGTTGCTGCGCGCAAGGTCATCGCCGAGTCGCTGGGCAAGCGCGCGAACAACCCGTTGCGTGATCTCGACCCGGTCCCGCACCGCACTGTCGCTGTAGCTGCGAAGGCTGTGCGCAACGGCCGGCAGCAGGGCCTGACGCGCTTCGAGTCCCATTTCGTAGGCTCGCGACCGGATCGACGCGACGATCGCCGCATCGCCGCCAACGAGTCCCAGTCGGGGGCCGAGCACGCCGTACTTGTCCAGACCGGTCACGGCGACATCGACCCCGAGCTCCAGTGAGCGCGGCTGGCCAAAACAGACCGGTCCGACCCGGCCTCCGCCCGCATCGTCAAGGATGACGGGAATGCTCCCGGCACGGGCAAACTGCACGAACTCCTCGATATCGTGCTGATCCAGAATGTCGTAGGTGACGGCCAGCCGGGTCAGGAAAATGACGTCGGGAGCTCCGTGCTGCCGGATGTAGGCCCATGCGTCCCGGGGCGTTCCGCCGCAGTGACGGCCCCCGGCGTGGGCGACGGCCCTGAGGACGGCAGGGTGACTGTAGCTCGGCGATACGCCGAGCACGGTCTGGCCGGGCCGTACGATGACATCGGCGGCGAGCAGCAGCCCGGCCGTGGTTCGATTGACCGTGACGAGATCGTGGCGCGCAGGATCACCACCAAGATGGTCCAGTCCGAGTTCACGGACTTCATCGGTATACAGCGCCGCGGCAATCTCGTCGTCGCACAGGTCTTCATCAAGGCCGTCCGGCAGGCTCAACCTGCGTTCCAGCCCGCTCATCACGTAGAGCGCATCCGGGCCGCCGGCTTCCCGCCGGCGGCGAATGTGCGCCCACGCGCAGCGCAGCTTTGCCAGATCGGCCGCGGTATCGGGGAGCAGGGTTCCACGAGAGTAGCTGAAGTCCGAGGACCCGTTCGGATTGGCCGTTTCCTGTCGTGCGGCAGCGCACATCTCTCATTCCCCGCAATTCCCGGAACCCTGTGTGAAAGTCTTGTCGGCGAGTGTGTACGGACGCAACCGGAATCTGTCGCGTACCGGGTCGGCGCGGGTGAGCGGCACCGCGCCCGGACCTCCGGGATCACCGCCTCTCAGTCCGGGCCCGCAGCGCCTGCGGCTCGCGTCCGGACCTGTCACACCGCGATCGATTGACCCCGCGTATCGGGGCCGGTCCGCAGGCAACAGCAATCGATGAAGCCACGATTGACACGCGTGTCACCCTTGGTGAGGGTGAGCGGCGATGTGCGGCCGGTCCAGCTCATGGCGCCGTGCGCGGACATGCGTTCCGGCAGCGATCACGATGCAGAGAGAGGCCGGCCGGCGCCGGTCCTCCCGTTGCAGCGGGGAGCACGCATGCCGATCAGGACAGGTGGCGCACACTGCTCCAATTGCGGCAGGGACGTGATGACACACCAGAATGTCCCGAACCATGTCCTGCACCTGTTGCTGACCATAGTCACCGGCGTCTGGCTGCTCGTGTGGATATGGCTCGTCGTCTTCGGAACTGCCGACGTCCGCTGCACCGTGTGCGGACACAGGATCTGACCGTCGGACACCATACGCGCCGGCTCTTCGGCCGGAACAGGATCCCGGTCGCACGACCGCGTCACACACCGGACATCAGGACATCGATCGCACGGGTGACTGAGTCGCCCCTTGTCAAACACGTCCACGAAGCACCGCGGTAGTCTGGCGGGTGGCGAGCGCGAAGGACTTTCCTTCACGGTCGATGGCGGGGTCGTCGCGCGGCAGCGGAACGACATGGACAGCAGGATCGGGTGGCCGAAGCCCGCTTTCGACGACCATAATGACCACCCCTGCATGTTCGGCGACGTCGAAGCGGTTCAGGCCGTCCAGCTCGACTTTCCGGGCCCCGCGATGATGTCGGTGAGCGGGTGGCCGTTCTTCTCGTGCCACGCCGCCTGGGCCGCAAACGCGTTGGAACCGACCTTGAGCCACTGTTGACCGCGCGTCTGCATAACAGCGCGCCGCAGGGCCGCGTTCGCCACTGCCGATACGTTCAGACCAAGGTCCCCTGCTTCGTCCAGTACTGTGGCATCGAGGGTCAGGGACGTTCTGCGCTTCGTTGTTCGTGACACGGGCGTCGCCTCCGGAAACACACCGCCATCTGATACCGCTCGACGGGAATCCGCAACATGCAAACAGAGGCCTCCTGGCGCCACGCAATCTGCGCGCCGCATCACGGTCTATTGGTCTATGCTGCGTGACTACGGGTCGACGGAGAAGCGTGACATGGACATGAACCTCGATGGCAAGCGGGTTGTCATCACCGCCGCCGGCGGCGGGATCGGGCGGGAGACCACGCGGCTGTTTGCCGAGGCCGGAGCGAGGGTCTACATCTGCGACATCGACGAAGGCGGTCTGGAAGCTGTCATCTCGGCGAACGACGGGGTTGACGGCATGGTGGCCGACGTCTCCGACCCGGCCGCCTTCGACGCCCTGTTCGAGGCCGCGGACGAGTGGCTCGGCGGCCTCGACATCATGATCAACAACGCCGGGACCGCCGGACCCACGGCGCCGATCGAGGAGGTCGCGCTCGAGGACTGGCTTGCCTGCGTGACCGTCAACCTGACCAGTGCGTTTCTCGGCACGCAGCACGCCCTGCCGCGGATCAAGCAGTCCGGCGGCGGGTCAATCGTCAACCTGTCGTCGGCGGCCGGCAAGTTCGGGATGGTCCATCGCAGTCCCTATGTTTCCTCGAAGTGGGGGATCGTCGGGCTGACCCGCACCACGGCGCTCGAGGCCGGGCCGTTCGGGATTCGCTGCAACTGCATCCAGCCGGGTCCGGTCGAGGGTGACAGGATCAACCGGGTGATCCGGGCGGCGGCAGCGGCCGAAAGCGTTTCCGAGAACCTGGTGCGCGACCGGATGGTTTCGAAGACATCCCTGCGCAGTTTCGTTCCACCGGTGCACATTTCCGGAATGATCCTCTATCTTTGTTCGGATCTCGGCAGCACCATTACCGGCCAGGCGCTGAGCGTGGACAGCGGGCTCGAGGGTCTTGGCGGCTGAACCGCCGCGCGGTGAAGACGATTTCCCTGGGAGGAACAATGGACATATCTCCTGAGCGCCAGCGCGAGATGCTGCGCCTGATGCAGACGATCCGACGCTTCGAGGAACGCGCCTCGGCCGACTATGTCGCCGGCGACATCTACGGCACCGTGCACTGCTATATCGGCGAGGAAGCGGTGGCGGTCGGGGTCTGTTCGGCACTGGAGCAGGACGACCAGATCATCAGCACCCACCGCGGACACGGGCACTGCATCGCCAAGGGGGCGGATATCGACCGGATGATGGCCGAGCTCTACGGCCGCGAGACCGGGTATTGCAAGGGCAAGGGTGGTTCGATGCATATCGCCGATTTCTCGATCGGCATGCTCGGCGCCAACGGCATCGTCGCGGGCGGGATCTCGATCATCACCGGAGCCGGGCTCGCCGCCCAGCTCGAGGGCAAGGGCCGGGTCGCGGTCTCCTTCTTCGGGGACGGGGCGTCCGGTGCCGGTCCGTTCCATGAATCGCTGAACATCGCGGCGGCGTGGAAGCTGCCGATGATCTACGTGTGCGAGAACAACCTGTGGGCGGTCAACACGCCGGCGTCCTCCTCCCTCTCGGTCCCGGATGTCGCGACCCGCGCCGCCGGCTACGGCATTCCGGGGATGGTCGTAGACGGCAACGACATCTTTGCCGTGCACCAGGCCACGCGCGAGGCCGCAGCCCGGGCCCGGGCCGGAGAAGGCCCGTCGCTGATCGAGTGCAAGACCTACCGCTACCGGCGGCATACCGAACGTCCGACCCAGGTCGACATCAGGCCGGCCGAGGAAATCGACGCCTGGTTGCAGAAGGACCCGATCGAGCGGCTGGTCCGGCACCTGAAGAGCCAGCAGGGCCAACTCACCGACGAGGAGTGGGAACGGATGGACCGGGAGATCCTTGAGCGGGTCAACCTGGCGGTGGACTACGCCCGGGCAAGCGCGTTTCCCGACCCGTCCCGGGCGACCGACGACGTGTTTGCGGCCTAGTCCCGGTGGAGGATATCCCGATGCGACAGATCAGTTACGCCGACGCCGGCATGGAAGCCCTGATCGAGGAGATGGGACGCGACGCGACCACCTTTCACCTGTCCACCGACGCGCCGCCACCGCTCGTCGAGCGGTACGGGGAGTCACGCGTGCGCGGCACCCCGATCGCGGAAGGCGCGCTCACCGGCATGGCGATCGGAGCCGCGGGTTCCGGGTTCCGGCCGATCATCGACTGGCGGATGGTGACGTTTTCCTTCGTCGCCATGGACCAGGTGGTCAACCAGGCCTCGAAGATCCACTACATGTTCGGAGGCCAGGCGCGGTTTCCGATCCTGTACCGTTGCACCGTCGGCGGCGGGGTGCGGATGGCGGCCCAGCATTCCCAGAGCCCGTACTCGATGTTCATGAATCTGGCCGGGCTGAAGATGATCCTTCCGTCCACGCCACGCGACACCAAGGGGCTGCTGAAGTCGGCGATTCGCGACGACAACCCGGTGATCTCCTTCGAGTCCACGAGGCTGCTCACCCTGGTGGGCGAGGTCCCGGAGGAGGAGTACACCATCCCGCTGGGAGTGGCGGAGGTGAAGCGCGAGGGCTCCGACGTCACCATCATCGCACTCGCCTGGCTGGTGCACGAGGCGCTCGCCGCCGCGGAAATCCTCGAGGCCGAGGGAATCTCGGCCGAGGTGATCGACCCGCGCACCCTGGTCCCGATGGATACCGACACGCTCAGGGCGTCGGTGCGCAAGACCGGGCGGCTGATCATTGCCGACGAGGCCGGTCCGACCTGCAGCGCGGCCGCCGAGATCTCGGCGCTGGTCACCGAGGATCCGGCAACCTTCCGCGCGCTCAGGGCCTCGGTCCGCAGGGTCTGCGCACTGCAGGTGCCGATCCCCTACAGCCCGACCCTGGAGGATCACGTCTTTCCCGACCGGAACAAGATCGCCACCGCCGCCCGCGAGGTGATGGCCGAGTCGTAGAGCGGTTCAGTACCGCGCCAGCCGCTCGAGCAGGAAGTTGAGAAACTCGCCCGACGCGGCGTCGAACCCGACCCGGGCGTTGGTGCCGGTCCCGCGCTCGACGATGCTCTGGCCGATACGACCGGTGTCGGACGTATCGATCGTCACCAGGGCCGACTCGAGCCCGAAACAGTCGGGCCGCAGCAGGTGGCCCACGGCGAGCACGTCGTGGAGCGCTCCGCCGGAGTCGCGGTAGCGTTCCAGCATGCCGGCCGCCGCCCGGGCCGGAGGGGAGCGCAGTGCCGCGATCCGGCCAAGCACCCGGTCGTCCACCCGGACCTGGTGGGTGATGTTGAGACCGTACATCGCCAGCCTGGCTCCGCTTTCGAAGACAATCCGGGCGGCGTGCGGGTCGGCGTGGAAGTTGAACTCCGCGTGCGGCGTGACGTTGCCCGGTCCGGCACTGCCGCCCATGATCACGATCTCGCGTGCCTCGGCGGCGAATTCGGGGCGCTGGACGAGCACCGCGGCGAGGTTGGTCAGCGGGCCCACGGCCACCACGGTCACCTCTCCCGGGGAGCTGCGGACGGTATCGCGCAGCAGGTCCACCGCGTGGCCATCGGCAAGCGGTCGCGTCGGGGGCGGCAGTCCGCTGCCGTCAATCCCGGTCTCGCCGTGAATCCTGTCGGCGGTCACCGGCGGTCTCAGCAACGGGCGCGGGCACCCGGCGTGCACGGGGACATCGCCGCGGCCGCAGACTTCCAGGATACGGCGTGCGTTCGCGGCGGTGTGCCCGAGCGCCACGTTTCCGGCCACCGCGGTGACGGCCAGGATCTCGAGCTCTTCCGGGCTGGCACAGGCGAGCATCAGCGCCACCGCGTCGTCGATACCGGGATCACAGTCGATGATGATCTTGCGCCGCATTGCACCTCTCGCTATTGCTGACCGGTCGAGACTCTGCTGGGCTCCGGGTGCGCCCTGGACCGGACCATGGAGCCATTCAATCACATCAGGAGGTGCGTGTGGCCAACTCCGCCGAGTTCGCCAGGGTCGAGCAGTTCCTGCGCAGCAAGTTCCGCAATCCGGAGATCGCGCTCGGTGACGGCGAGGAGTCGGCCGAGATGACGGTACGCGGCAGGAGGCACGGTGCGGTCTACCGCGTGGTCGACGAGGGCGAGATCTCCTACGACCTGCAGATGATGATCAGGTCGCGCCGGAAGATGGACCAGGACGACGAGACGGCCTCGGGGATCAGCGAGGAAGAACGCGACGGCCTGGAGCGCCACCTGCGCAACACCCTCGGACACCAGGGTCTTGAGCTCACGCTCGACGACAACAGCCCCGACTCGGCGGAGGTCAGCGTCGACGGAGAGTTCATGGGGGTGATCTCGAAGATACTGGACGAGGGCGCGACCTCCTACGACCTGCATATCAGCATCCTCGACATCGACATCGCCTGACATCCTCATCGTTCCGCGCCACGGTCACCGACCGTGCTTTCGAGCGCCGCCCTGGCATCCCGGGGCAGTCGCCGCATACCCCTCCACGGCTGTCCGCCAGGATGATCCGCGCTCGCGCGCCTCGGCGAACGCGTCCTCGAGCTCATCGGGACGATCCTCGGCCAACACGCGAAACAGTGCGGCGGATTGCTCAACATCCTTGGCCGCCTTGGCGGTCGCAGAGGAACTCCGGCGTGTTGCCACGATCAGCTTGTGAACCGCATAGCGGGCGGGCGGGGGGACGTTGACGAGAACGCCTGACCGGTAGAGCGCTGCCGCCTGCACCGGCCGATGGATCAGGGAGTCGAGAAACCGCAGCGGAACGGCGTGTGCTCCCAGGGTCGGCAGTTCCACCGGCTCGTCGCGGTCCGGTCCCTGGTCGGGCGTGAGCAGTTCGACGAGCGCACCGCTCTGCCGGTCCCGCCACGCCGTGGGCTGTCGATGGTAGCCGGGCCGGGCGACGAAGGGCCCGATACGCTTCAGCACCTCCGCCAGCGCCGGATCGAGGCGGTCGTCCAGGGCGATCGCGATCGAACGAAATGCTGCACTGTCGATATCCTCGGTAACGGCAAGGGCTTCCGGCATCTCGACCCCGAGGAGTCCGGGATAGCACCGGAAGGCGTGCGTACCCACGATCACGCCACGGAGCCGGAAGACACCCGCCCTCGCGAGCGCGCGCAGCACCTTTCCGGTCTGGGCGTCGACCCGCAGCAATCCTCCCTCCCGGCACATGCGGACAAGCCGGCCGCGCTGCCTTTCACGCCGGCTGAGGTCGTCCCTGACCTGCATTGCCTGCTCGACCCGTCCCCGCACTTCCCCGGTATCCGGTCCGAGGTAGCGCTCCACCGTGTGTCCGGCAAGCCGCTGGACCGAGTACCAGTACTGCCTCCCCCTCCGCTTGCGCAGAACCGGGGTCCCCCCGAGTTCCAGCACCGCATCCTGCTGCAGGCGAGCCAGCAGGTCTGCGTAGGTGGTCTGCACTGTCAGGGGCAGTCGCCTGACCGGAGCACTGTCAGTCATCCGCATCTTGCCCAACATAGAAATATTTTGTTTGGCAAAACAGGCCATCTTCTCGAACCGGGCAACCCGCACACCCAACGGCGATCCTGACGGTTCTCCCGTCCGCATTGCCCGACACGAGATCATGAGCAAGGGGCAGGCTGCCCCGCAGTCCACGGCCAACCGCTGGTCCCGCCCGTTGGTGCGACACGCATGCCGCGAGGGGGCCGACGCAGAACGCAGGCGACCAGGCACAGTCCCGCATCCCGGCGATGGGGGCTGGCAGGTCTGCAGGCGGCGCAAGCGGACCGGGCCTCAGCTCATTCCCACTCGATGGTACCTGGAGGCTTCGAGGTGATGTCGTAGGTCACCCGGTTGATGCCGCGGACCTCGTTGATGATGCGGGTCGCGATCCGCCCGAGCAGGTCATGCGGGAACGGGTAGAAGTCGGCGGTCATCCCGTCGGTGGAAACCACCGCTCGCAGTGCGCAGACGTGTTCGTAGGTCCGCGCATCGCCCATGACCCCGACCGTGCGTACCGGCAGCAGCACCGCGAATGCCTGCCAGATCTCGTCGTAGATGCCCGCGCGGCGGATCTCGTCGAGGTAGATCGCATCGGCGGCCCGCAACAGCGCCACCTTCTCGCGCGTTACCGCACCCGGGATCCTGATCGCAAGCCCCGGACCCGGAAACGGATGCCGGCCGACAAGCTGCTCGGGCAGGCCGAGTTCACGTCCCAGCGCGCGAACCTCGTCCTTGAACAGTTCGCGCAACGGTTCCACCAGGTTGAGACGCATGCGTTCGGGCAACCCGCCCACATTGTGATGCGACTTGATGGTGACACTCGGACCACCGGTCACCGACACGCTCTCGATCACGTCGGGATACAGCGTGCCCTGGGCGAGGAAACCGGCACCCTCGATGCGGCGGGCTTCTTCCTCGAACACGTCGATGAACAGCCCGCCGATGATCTTGCGCTTGGCCTCGGGATCCTCGACGCCCTCGAGAGCGGAAAGGAACACGTCGCCGGCGTCGCGATGCACCAGCGGGATGTTGTAGTGACCGCGAAACAGCGAGCAGACCTCCTCGGCCTCTCCCGCCCGCAGCAGGCCGTGGTCGACGAAGACACAGGTCAGCCGGTCACCGATCGCCTCGTGAATGAGCCGTGCCGCGACCGACGAGTCGACTCCGCCCGACAGGCCGCAGATCACGCCCGCATCACCGACCAGGTCGCGAATCCGTTCGATCTGCAGGGCCCGGAACGCCGCCATGCTCCAGTCACCGGCGCAGCCGGCAACCTGGCGGGCGAAACCGCGGAGCAGGTCGGTGCCGTGGGTGGTGTGAACCACCTCGGGGTGGAACATGACGCCGTAGTATCCACGCGCCTCGTCCGCGATGACCGCGCAGGGTGATCCCTCGCTCGATGCAACGGAGCGGAACCCCGGCGGCAGCTCGATCACCCGGTCGCCGTGGCTCATCCAGACCTGCTCGCGCCCGCCGGTCCGCCACGGGTCGACGAACAGCGGGCACGGTTCGTGCACGGTGACCTCGGCACGCCCGAACTCGCGCTCGGCCGCCTGCTCGACCCGGCCGCCGAGCTGGGTGCACATCACCTGCTGGCCGTAGCAGATGCCGAGCACCGGCAGACCGGAGGCAAAGACGTAGTCGGGCGGAAGCGGCGGGTCTTTTCCGAGCACCGAGGCCGGCCCGCCCGAGAGCACGATACCCCGGGCCCCGAACCCGGCCACGTCACCTGCCGGGGCGTTGTAGGGCAGGATCTCGCAGTAGACGCCGATTTCGCGAAGGCGACGGGCGATCAGCTGGGTGACCTGGCTGCCGAAGTCAAGAATGAGAACCCGATCGCTCATTGCGCCCCGCCGTTCGTGAAGACGGTCGGGACCTTACGGTCGCGCCCCGTGGCGGGCAAGGCGGGCCGCGGCGGTCAGTTCCATCCTGCAACCGGTCCGTGCAGATCCCTCACCTGGGTCCTGTGCATCATCCGCCGGGTCGCCGGGTCCAGCCGGTCGCGGCGGTGCAGGGTGCAGCGGTTGTCCCAGATCACCAGGTCGCCGACCTGCCACTGCTGCGACCAGGAAAACGCGTTCGAGTGGATGTGATCCCAGATCTCGTCAAGCAGCCGGTCGCTTTCCGCATCGGCGTAGCCGACAATCCAGGCGCCCGGTCGCCTGCCGACGCACAGCGCCTGCCGCCCGGTGGCCGGATGGCGCAGCACCAGCGGGTGCACGGCACCCGGGCGGTCCTCGTTGCTGTAGCTTTCCTCGTAGCCGAACCTGAGCTCGCCGTTGGACGAGCGGGTCGCATCGTGCTTGCAGTCGAGCCCGTGAACTCGGCGCGCGAGATCCTCCGGCAGGGCGTCGAAGGCCTTGTAAAGGTTGTAGAAATGGGTCTCGCCGCCGTGCGGCGGCACCTCGAGCCCGTAGAGCAGGCTCGCCTTGGGCGGGACCGGGTTGTAGGTCATGTCCTGGTGCCAGACCAGCTCGTCGTTGCCGAGGCTGCCCATGCGCCGGCCGTCGACGACGATGTTCGACAGGACCGCGATTTCCGGCCGGGCGGGATTGAACGGTGTGCCGCCCCGCCCTGTCGGCGCCATGTCGAGATCGCCGAAGTTGCGCGAGAATGCAGCCAGCGCATCGTCATCAAGCTGTTGGCCCCGGAAACGCAGCACCAGGTGTTCGTGCCAGGCGTCCTCGATCACCCGGAAGGTCCCGGAATCGATCGGGGCGGCCAGGTCGACACCGACCACGTCGGCACCGAGCGCCGCGCCGGTGGGAATGACGTGAACACCGTCCTGCATGCCTGCCCCCCGTTCCCTGTCAGGATAGGATTGTGTGTCGTTCGCGTGGCGGCTTCAAGCCGAAGCCGTCCTGATCACTGACGGGAATGTCGTCCTGTCCGTCACCACGCGCCATGTGGAGGGTAGCATACCTGACCGGGACTGGTTGGCGACGTGCAGTTCGTCCCGTCAGGGCCCAGCGTCAGCACGGTACCGCGCATTTCGTGCCGGAATTTCGCCGGCTTGCCGCTGATTGCCCTTGCGGATCAGCCGATTGCCCGGCGCTCGCCTGTATTCAATAACTATTGGATATGGCGACCTTTTTCGGGACATCACCACTCTCTATCCCTGGATCAATGCCACACCAGGTATGACACTTGTGGCCATCCCGGAGACCTCCGGTTGCCTCAATCGTCGTGGCTGATGTCACCACAGTAATCCCTCGGTGGGCCGGAATGACCCGGGCGGACAGCCAAGTTGGACGTCCGTTGCGCCATCGAACCCAAGTAGATTCCACCGATTGAGGGAGCGTTCCCAGGCCCCTCCGCGGCGGCCGGAACGGATCGCAGGCGATGACCGGCACCGCGACACCGATTGATCAACATCACACAGCGCGGGTCTCGAGCACCAGGTCCCGGCCGAGCACACGCACGGCCTCGTGGACGCTGTTCGCGGAACTGCGGTGGCGCGGATTGAAAAACGCCGCACTCGGTATTACAAAGGGATCATGAAGACGGGCTCTCGCGAGGACCGAATTGCAGACGTTCAAGACCAAGGCGTTCGCCCGGTTCGCCGCTCGCGAGGGACTGGAGGATGCGGCGTTGTGCGAGGCCGTGCGGCGCGCCCGCAGCGGGCTGATCGACGCCGACCTCGGCGGCGGCGGCGTCAAGCAGCGGATCGCGCGCAAGGGCGGCGGGCGCTCTGGCGGGTTCCGCACGATCGTGCTGTTTCGCAGGGGGAGCTGGCGTTCTTCGTGTACGGTTTCGCCAAGAGCGACCGGGAGAACCTGCGCCTGGACGAGCTGGACACCTACCGTCTGCTGGCCGACGAGTATCTGGCGTTGGACGGAAGGGGCCTGGCGGCTGCCACAGGCCGCGGGAGCGATAGTCGAGGTGACATGCGATGACCAAGCAGTACAAGAGTGAGGCCCTGGCGGCCGCACACGAAGCCGCGCTCGGTCTGGCCGAGGCAGGTCTGATGTCGAAGCGGACCATGCGCAAGTTCGACGAGATGTGCCTCACCCCGGTGAAGGAGATGACGCCGGAGGACATCCGCGCGCTTCGGCTGCGCGAGCATGCAAGCCAGGCGGTGTTCGCGCGCTACCTCAACGTGACGACGGGTCTGGTGAGCCAGTGGGAGCGCGGCGAGAAGCGCCCGCGCGGCGCCTCGCTGAAGCTCCTGACACTGGTGGAGAAGAACGGGCTGGGAGCGGTCGCCTGAGACTGTTGGGTTCCGGATTTTTCGTCGTGAAAGCGTCGATGGCCCCGGATCGATCACCACGCGCATCCGCAGGCGGAACGGCTGTTTCGTGCACAATCCCGGCGAGCGGCCCGATCAGGATATCGTCCGGCAGGATGTGACATGGAGGCTGCGGTCCCGCTCGCCATCGATTCGGCAAACGTCCATAATCGCGTGCATGCGCTCGGGCGAAGTCCGGTTGCCTTGCGAAGAGACCTCGTCCCGCCAATCCGGATCGTGAGCCCGCCTTCCCGGGGGTAGCGGATGCCGCAAGGGCAGAACCAATCGGTGCTTCAGACGACCTACGAGATCTGGCTCGAGGCGTTGGACAACACCTATCGGGAGCTGGTGGAAGGGGTCGCCTCCATCGTGCCGGGCATCGTCGGCGCCCTGCTGCTTCTGCTGGTCGGCTGGCTGCTCGCGAAGGCGATCCGGGCGACGATCGTCCGCTTCGGCACCGGGCTGGACCGCATGTTCTACGCGGCGCGCGACCGCATCGGACAGTCGCAGGTCGAACTGCGCTGGCCGATCTCCCTGGTGCTTGCGCATACGGCGTACTGGCTGGTCATCGTGTTCTTCCTGGCCGCGGTGTCCAGATTGCTCGGCCTGCCGGGGCTGGTCGGTATCTTCGGTCAGGTCCTGCACTACCTGCCCCTGCTGTTGGTCTGGTCGCTCGCGGTGTTCGCGGTCTATGTGGCGAGCGGCCTGGTTTCCAGCGCGACCGCCTCGGCGGCGCGCTCGGCGGGGCTCTCGAACGCGGACCTGCTGGGGCGCCTTGCCAGGATCGCCGTCCTGGTCTTTGCGGGCATCATCGCGGCAAGCCAGGTCGGGATCGACGTCTCCCTGCTGGTCAACGTGGTCACGATAGCAACCGCTGTGCTGCTGGGTGGCGCGGCTGTCGCCTTCGGCATCGGCGCGGGGGGTGTAGCCGGCAATCTGATCGCCGCCCAGCAGGTGCGCCGGAACTATCGTGCGGGTCAACGGGTGGCGGTGGACAGGTTCGAGGGCGAGATCCTGGAAATCACCGGCTCGGCTGTCGTACTCGACACCGAGCAGGGCCGCGCCATGGTGCCTGCGCGGCTGTTCAGCGAACAGGCCTCGATCCTGCTGGACCCGGAAGCCTGACGTGCTCGGCCCCATTGCGTTGCGCTTCATTGAGGACTACCCCGCTGACGCCGCTCGCACCCTGGAGCGCATGGATCCCGGCAGTGCCAGAGAGATGCTTGCCGACCTGCCGGCCGCCTCCGGAGCGGCACTGCTGCAAGCCATGATGCCTCGCAGTGCCGCGGACTGGCTCGCTCATCTCCCTCCGGAAGGGGCAGCCGCGCTGGTCTCGCGCCTGCGCGCTGCACAGGCAACCCCGCTGTTGCTGCGGCTCGACGCCGCCACCCGGACGGCGTTGTTGAATGCTCTGCCGGCACGGGCGGCGACGCCGCTGCGTCTTGCGTTGCGGTTCCCCGCCGGAAGCGTGGGTTCCCTCCTCGATCCCGACGTGGTGACGGTCCGCGCAGAGACACGCATCGCAGAGGCGGTCGAAATTGCTCGCCGGGTCCCGGCGTCGCTCCGCACCTATCTCTTCGTGCTCGACGAAGACCGGCGCCTGGTCGGCGTGGTGGACATGCGCGAGTGTGTGTTCCACGACGCCGGGCGCCTCATCGGCTCCATCGAGCAGCGAGAGCTGCCTGCGCTTCGGGCGCGCACGAGCCTGCGCCAGGCAAGCCTCGCCGAGGCATGGGAGCTGTTCGACACGCTGCCGGTAACCGACCACCGGGGCGTGTTCCTCGGCGTGGTGCGGCGTACGAGCCTGTTCGGTGCGATTTCGGGTCGGGGCAATCTGGCGGAGAAACAGGCTCTGGGCGAACTGGCGTTCGATCTCGCCGAGTTGTTCTGGGGGACGACGTCGAGTCTCGTTCTCGGCAGAACGGGCAACGAACGACGCGATTGAGACTTTTTTCACGGAAGCGGGACCATGGCCGGCAACCAGCGACATGCGGTCTCCGAGGCCGAGTTCCGCCTCGAGGGCGAGTTCTTCACACGGCACCCGGCGGCGGCGATCGACGCCTTCGAATCACTGGATGTTTCCGAGCAGGTGGCGGTTGTCGAACGCCAGCCGGTCGCCGCGCTGCTGCCGGTGTGGGAGCGCATTTCCCCCGACATCGGCAGGCAGGTTCTGGCGGAGTTGTCCCCGGAAGTGGCGGCGGAGACGATGCGAAGCCTCGATCCGGGCCGGCTCGCGCGGTTGCTCTCCGCATTCGACCACAGCGAACGCGAAGAGCTGTTGGCGCTCCTGGGCGACCGGACCGCAAGCGAGGTGCGTTCGCTGCTGCACTATCCCCCGGACCGGGCCGGAGCGATGATGGACACGAGGGTCCACCTGTTCCGACAGGCCGGCACCGTTGCCGATATCCGTGCGCGGCTGCGCCAGGACCGCAGGCCCGGCCGAACCGGCTGTTTCGTGGTCGATCCCGACAACCGTCTCGCCGGCTGGGTGGACATGCAGGCGATCGCGCTGGCCGAGCCGGAAGAGCGGGCCGGCGACCTGGTTCAGTCGGTCAGCGCTGCCGTCGACCCGATGGCGACATCGGAGGAAGTGGGAGAGTTCCTCGAAAGGACCCCCCTGGCGGACCTCGCGGTGGTCGACGCCGACGGCCGGTTGCTGGGAGCGATCCGCCATGCCTCGCTGGTCGAGGCCGAGCTGGAGCGGGCGAGTCTCGGCATCCAGACCATGGTTGGCGTGAGCCGGGACGAGCGGGCGACCTCGACGGTTGCTTTCGCCGTGCGCAAGCGACTGCCGTGGCTGGAGATCAACCTGTTGACCGCATTCATCGCCGCCGCCGTCGTCGGACTGTTCGAGAGCACCATCGCCCAGTACACCGCGCTCGCGGTGCTGCTCCCGGTTGTCGCGGGACAGTCCGGCAACACCGGCGCGCAGGCGCTCGCGGTAACCATGCGGGGCCTCGCGCTCCGCGACTTCCGCCCTTCGCAATGGTTCCGGGTCGTGTTCAAGGAAGCCAATGTGGGGCTGTTGAACGGGCTGGCGGTGGCACTGACCACGGCCGTCGGGGTCTATGTGTGGAGTGGCTCGGACGGCCTCGCCTGCATCATTGCCGCTTCGATGGTGATCTCGATGGTGATCGCGGGCATTGCCGGGGCGACGATCCCGATCCTGCTAACCACGCTCGGCCAGGATCCGGCTCAATCGTCCTCCATCGTGCTGACCACCATCACCGACGTCGTCGGGTTCTTCAGCTTTCTCGGTATCGCCACGATGCTTGCCGGGCTGATATAGCCCGCACGGTGCTGCGACCGCCGCCGGGGAACAACATCGACCAGGTGATGCTGGTGACGCGCCTCATCGGCGCGGAGGCGTTCGATCCGGCGCCGTCTGATCGCGGCGAGGGGCCCGGATCGAGCAATGAGAGCAGGACCGCACCCGCAAGAGCGGGGACCGCGAACCGGATGCAACACCCGGTTCCGGTGGTAGTGGCGCGGACGCGGTGTTGCGCCGCCGCAGGCGAAGGGCAACTGCCCTCGTCCACGCCCGACACACTCCGGAGCCTTTCATTCAGCCGGCGAGGGTGGAGAGGACCGTTTCGCCCCGGTTCACGCGAACGACAGCCCTCAAGATGCCTGTGCGAGCTCGGTATCCTCACCTGCAAGCAAGGCGGGCACCAGGGCACGGAGGGCGGACTTCGTATCTTCCGTTGGCCCGTGGATCGGCGCCCGGCACGGACCTGCCGGCCGGCCCGCGAGGTCAAGCGCGTACTTGAGCGGCCCCGGGTTGGGTTCGCAATAGATCACCCGGCACAGTCGGAGCAGGTCGAGCTGGATCTGCCGGGCCACATGAAGATCGCCCGCTGCGGTCCGATCGTACAGGCGGCGCAGGCTGCGCGGCAGCAGTTCGCCGAGCGAGACGATGCCGCCGGCGGCACCGAGTGCCAGCGAGGCGAGCAGAAGTTCGTCGAGGCCCTGCATGAAGCAGAACCCGTCGGGTGCGTCACGCATCACCTCAGCGGCCAGAACCATGTCGCCCGACGCGTCCTTGATGCCGCGGATCGCCGGATTGGCATGAATCATGGAGACGATCTCGTCCGCGGCGAGCCGCACGCCACTGCGCCCGGGAGTATGAAACAGGATGACAGGCAGGCTGCACGCCTCGGCGACCGCCTGGAGGTGGCGCTCGATATCGAACGGGCGGGCCGAATAGAAATACGGCGGCACCAGCATGATGGCATCGGCCCCGGCCGCTTCGGCGTGTCGCGCTGCCGCGAGCACGTCGGCGGCACCGCCGAGCAGGCAGCCGACAGTCACCGGCACCCGGCCTGCGGTCTCCTCCACCACGGTGTCGATGACACGGCGGTGTTCCTCGAGGCTGAGCGAGAGCGGCTCCCCGGTGCCGCCCAGCGCACAGAGCCCGGTAGTGCCGCAGGCGAGCTGGTGCCTGACGCTCCGGAGCATCGCATCCCGGTCGAACTCGAGATCGGCGTCGAACGGTGTGACCAGCGCGGTATTGATCCCTGCGAGCACGGCTCGCCTCCCTGAAAGCAGGTGCCAGACCGGCGCACCCTGCGCCAGGCGCAGGCGGAGCGCAACGGTTTGCCCCCGGGGTCTCCGTGGTGACCATCGTGCAATGACGGTGGATCAGGTGACCTGCTCGCCCGGTGCGGAGCTGCGGACGAAACGGGAAGGCACGGTATCGATCCTGTGGCGCCGGCTGCAACACCGGCGGAGCTGATCCGGGAGGATCGCGATCGACGTCCCGCAGCGTCAGTTTCCGTCTTCCGCTCTCAGCAGGATGTCGCCGTACCAGGCCCGGGCCCGCTGGCCGCTGTTGTCGGAGTCGGTCATCACGGCAACTCCCTCCAGCTCGTCCACCTCGCGGCCGAACAGGCGGCGGAAGTCCTCGCGAATGTCGCGACGGTAGCTGCGCCATTCACCGGCACCGGCCGCGCCTGACTCCACAGCCACCATCCGTACCTTGGAAGTGAACGGGTTGGGCCAGTCCGCACCGACGGGCGCGCTGGCCGACCAGACGTAGGAAATCGCGAACGGCAGCCCGAACAGCCCCTCGCCCGGTGCCACAACATAGACCCGCGCGGCGAAATCATCGCCCTCCTTGACGCGCTCGTCCGCCACCGCGAGCGGCGCCTCGATCTTCCAGCGCCACTCCAGTACCGGGCGCCCGGAAAGGTCGATCTCCCTTTCGAGATACAGGCTCGACGCCCCGGCCTCGCTCACGGCTTCCAGTACCTTCGACCCCCCGTCTTCCACGATCCGGTAGCGCGTCTCGCCCTCGAAATGGCGTAGTTCCCAGCCCTGCGCGTCGCCGGACGAAAAGCGGCCCAGCACGAGCGGCTCCGCCCGCACCGGCAGAGTGGTGAAGAGGATGGCGGCGGCGAGGGCGAGGCGGAGCACCATCCCGGCTCAATAGCCCAGCCCCGACCTGCTGTCACGCGGCTGCGCCAGAGCAGTCCGCGGAACATCGGTGTTCCTCCCCGGGGATGCGGGCGAGGCACCCGGCTCCTGGCCTGACGGTGGCGCGAACATCCAGGGCAGGAGCTCACCGGCGCGCCAGTCGGTATGTCCGGCGGTGTTGTCCACCGGCGTGTTCCGGACCGCCGCACAGGGTGTGACGCGGCTCATGCCGGAGGCCTTGATCACGCTGATGAAGTGGTCCATGCGCGCCTCGTCATGGTCGGCCGAGTACAGCGGCTCTCGTGAAGTGCCTGACACCGCGTTGCGTTCCCGATGTGACGAGCGGCTACTGACCTGGCGGCGCCTCGAACGCGATCTGGGCCGCAAGTGCGAGCGCGAAGCCGAGCACCGCGCCCAGTGGCGGCTCCCAGCGCCGTCGCATTCGCGACTGCGGCGCAATGTCCTGAAAGGTGAGGTAGAGAATTCCGCCGGCCGCGAACAGCATGACCGCACCCAGAACCGCCTCCCTGTCGGCCAGCCAGTACCAGCCGGCGAGTGCACATGCCGGCCCAAGGAAGCCGACGACCGCCATGAGCAGCAGGGGCGCTCCCCGACCGGACTTTCGCGCCCTCAGTTCGCGCCATGCGTTGAAGCCCTCGGGCAGGTTCTGCAGGCCGATCAGCAGGGCGAGCAGGGCCGCGCCTTCGGCGCCGCCGGCAAACATGCCGCCAAGCGCCAGGGATTCCGGCAGGAAGTCCGCGGACATGGCGATGAACTGTGGCGTTGTCCGCCGCAGCCTGGCCTGGGCGCGGTCGAGCAGCATGAAGGCGGCACCACCGGCCAGCATCAGGACAACCGCCGCCAGTGGATCCGGCAGCCGCCTTGAGCCCTCGGGTACCAGCACCAGCGCGACCGCCCCGACCAGTACACCACCGCCGAAGGCGATTGCGAAATGGCGGAACGCGCGTTCCAGCCATGACGGGTACATGCGCTCGATCCAGGTCAGGCCTGCGCCGAGCGGAATGCAGGCGCCGGCCAGCGCTGTCCACAGCAGCATTTCGGCGAATGGACTCATCGCGTTGCCAACTTGGAGACTGCCACCAGTTCGGCACACCACGACCCGAAAGGCCGTTCCGGTTTGCCCGGTAGCACCCATTACAGGGAAGTGGGGCGAGCAGCGCAATCCAGGGGAAAGCGCCAGGGAACCGTTGACCCTTGCCTGCAGATCTTCGCAGCGCCACACCTGCGCAAGACGGAAGATGCAGTGAGCCTGTTGCTGGACCATCAGGCCTCGGTGACCGGTTTTCCGGGCGGGGTTTCCCGGCCTGCAGACCGTGCAGGTCGCGGCGCCGCGCCCGGGCAATGCGACGCGCGGGTTTCTCGCAGGACCGGGCCGAATGAGTGACGCCGCCTTGGTGTCGGTACGGACGCGCCGTTGCGTACCCTGTCAGCGGTCCCTTCCCGGCAGTTTCCGGTATGCTTCCCCGATCCTGCACCACCGCCTTCGCTCCGGCAGACCCGACATCGCCAGCGTCTCTTGCCCACCCCTGACGTTGATGCCGCACACAGGAACGAGCCGATGAACGCGCTTTTCGAGAGACTGGATGTACCCGGACTGCGGGCAGGCCTCGAAACCTGGTTCGACACCCATGTGCTGGCGGCCGACAACGCGATACAGGCCGGGCTGATCGTTCTCGCGCTGCTGCTCGGGCGGCTGCTGGGACCGGTGCTGCGACGGGCCATCGCGGCAGTCGCAGGGCACTGGCCCCGGCGTGCCGGTGTTCAGAATTTGGCCGACCGGCTCGCCGCACTCTCCGTCCCGGTGGTCATTCTGATCTGTCTGTGGATCGCTGTCGAAGCGGGAGCGCAGACCGCCCTGTTTGGCCATCGCCTGACCCAGACTGCCGCAAGTCTCGCCGGTGCCTGGATAGCGATCCGGCTGGTGTCCGGGTTCATCACGAACGACCTGCTGGCCCGCTCGGTTGCCTGGATTGCCTGGATCCTCGCAGCACTGATCGCGCTCGGCCTGTTCGACGCCACGCTCGCCCTGCTCGACAGCATCGGCATGACCTTCGGGCATGTGCGCATTTCACTGCTGTCCCTGGCGAAGGGCACCGTGGCGTTGGGGGTTCTGCTCTGGATCGTGCTGGCGCTTTCCAACCTGCTGGAGCGGCAGATCGGGCAGTCGGACAGCCTGACGCCATCCGTACAGGTGCTGGTGTCCAAGGTGGTCAGGATCGCCCTGGTCGTCTTCGCGGTTCTTGTCGCCATGGGCAGCCTGGGGATCGACTTTACGGCGCTCACGGTGTTCGGCGGCGCACTCGGCATCGGTGTCGGTATCGGGCTGCAGAAGGTCGTGTCGAACCTGGTGTGCGGCCTGCTGCTGCTGATGGACAAGTCGATCAAGCCGAACGACGTCATCGCGGTCGGCGGTACCTATGGTTGGGTCGCCACGCTCGGTGCACGATACACGGCGGTCCGCACGCGCGACGGCGTCGAATACCTCATCCCGAATGAAGAGCTGATAACCCAGCGGGTGGAGAACTGGTCGCACAGCGACACGGTGGTACGGCTCTACATTCCGGTCGCTATTTCCTACAGGTCGGATGTGCGCCTGGCGATGGACCTGTGCCGCGCGGCACCCGCGGGCATCGAGCGGATCCTGGACGATCCGCCGCCCCAGTGTCTGCTCAGGGCGTTTGGCGACAGCTCGGTCAATCTCGAAATCCGGATCTGGATCGACGACCCCGCGGAAGGCCGCTCCAATGTCATCAGCCAGGTCCTGCTTCGGGTCTGGGATCTGTTCCACGAACACGGGATCGAGATCCCCTTCCCGCAACGCGATCTGCATCTGAAGTCGAGCGACGTTGCGCTTTCGGCGACGCAGGCCGAAGGGAAGACCTGACGTGCCGGACGCGCTGTTTGCCGGCGAAGGCTTGCCTTCGTTCAATGATCTTCGGGCACGACCCGTGCATGCGATCTGCTCCTCGAGCGGGTCGCCGCCGATGGTGATCAGTCGTTTCGACCCGCCTGCACAATTCGTGTGCGTGCGGTCGGGACGACGCGGTCCATGAGTGGACCTGCATTGGGCCGGGTCGGGACTCCGGATGAGATCGATCAGCACGGCAAACGAAGGGCCGGTCAGCAAGCGTCAAGCGTGCCGGACAACAGACGATACGGCGGGTCAGGCACGACAGCGCCGAAGCCCCGGGGGCGCGAAAAAGACGAGCGATGAGTCCAGTGCGGTCCCGCGATCGCCCGGTGGGCCGGATTGCGGGAATTGCAGCGCCAGGATCCAGACCATGGCGCTCCTGCCCGCCGTCGGCCCGAGCGAAACCCCGCCGAGTGCTGCGGCCAGCCGGGCTCGGTGTAGCGGCCACGCCCGGTGCCGGCGCATGGCGCGGGCTGCCAGTCCCACGGGGCGCAGCGTGGATCGCGAAACCCGCGATTGCGCCGTGACCGCCAATTCCATGCCGTCCGGCACCGGAGCATGTGTGAGACCTTGCGCTGTTCGCCAGGGCGGTGTTCCGGACGTGCGGATTTGCAATTGTCCCGGTGGTCTGGAACAGTCAACCGGATGTGGTGCCGGCACGGAGGAGTGGGCGATGAAAGCCGCGGTCCTGTATGAACCCAATACCCCCCTGGTGATCGAGGACGTCAGCCTGCGCAAGCCGCAGTCGCGCGAAGTGCTGCTGCGCACGGCGATTGCCGGGCTGTGTCATTCCGACCTGCACTTCATCGAAGGGCTGTACCCGCACCCGCTGCCGGTGGTGCTGGGGCATGAATCGGCCGGGATCGTGGAGCAGGTCGGCGACGGCGTCACCTACGTGAAGCCGGGTGATCACGTGATCACCTGCCTCTCGGTGTTCTGCGGCACCTGCGAGAACTGCACCACCGGCCGACCGATGATCTGCAGCAATACCGATGTCAAGTTGCCGCCGGGCGAGGCACGCAGGCTCGAGTGGGACAAGCCGCAGCGCCTGCACACCGGGTTCAACCTGTCTTCCTTTGCCGAACAGATGCTGGTGCACGAGAACGCGCTGGTGAAGATCCGCAAGGACATGCCGCTCGACAGGGCGGCCCTGATCGGCTGCGGCGTGATCACCGGTTTCGGTGCCGCGGTCAACACCGCGGGCGTGCGCATGGGCGAGAGCGTTGCCGTGGTCGGCTGCGGCGGGGTCGGCATGGCGGCGATCGAGGGTGCCTACGTGTCCGGCGCCGGGCGGATCATCGCCGTCGACACCAACCCGTCGAAGCTGCAGCTCGCCGCGAAGCTCGGCGCCACCGACCTCGTCAACCCGAATGACGGGGACCCGGTCGAGCGCATCATGGAGATGACCGGCGGCGGGGTTCACCACGCCATCGAGTGCCTCGGGCTCAAGACCACCGTCGAACAGTGTTTCCGGATGCTGGCGATGGGAGGCACCGCAACCGTTGTCGGCATGGTGCCATTCGGCGAGAAGATCGAACTTCACGGCTGGGACTTCCTGCGCGAGCGCAAGATCCAGGGATCGAGCATGGGCTCGAACCGGTTCCGGGTCGACATGCCGCGGCTCATCGAACTGTACATGCAGGGCCGCCTGCACCTCGACGAGTGGGTCTCCGACCGGATCAGCATCGAGGAGATCAACGACGGCTTCAGGGCAATGAAGGAGGGCCGGGTGGTGCGCACGGTGATCGACTTCGGCGTGGCCCACTGAGGAGCGCGCATGGCCGACATGGAAATCACGCCGATCCGGCCGCAGGTCGGTGCCGAGGTGCGCGGGATCGACCTCTCCCGCCCGGTCAGTCCCGAAACCCGCGAGCGGCTGAACGACGCGCTCGTGGACCACGTCGCACTGGTGATCCGTGACCAGCGCTTCGGACCTGCCGAGTTCCTGGCGGCCGCGTCACTGTTCGGCGAGCCGATGGAAGACCAGAACCGCCGCTACGTCGTCGAGGACGTCCCGCTGGTCAGCGTGCTGTCAAACCGGCACACCGACAGCCGGGGAAAGCCGGCAAAGGTTGCGGCGAACGCAACCTGGCACACCGACCATACCAACCAGGCCTGTCCTCCGAAGGTGACGTGCCTTTACCCGGTGGCACTGCCCGACAGTGGCGGCGGCACCTCGATCTGCAACATGCGCGCGGCCTGGGACGCGCTTTCACCGGACTGGCAGGCGCGCATCGCCGACATGCAGACCGAGAACACGCTGATCAGCAGCGCTCGGGCCGCAACCGGCAATCCGGACGTGGTGGCGGACCAGTCCGCCGCAAGCGGCGAGCCGATGGTCCATCCCCTGGTCCGCACCCACCCGGAACGCGGCACGCGCGCCATCTGGTTCCACCAGAACAAGACCGAGCGCGTGACCGGCATGAACCCGGAGCAGACCCAGAAGTTCCTTGGCGAACTGCTCGAAGTCGCGATCAGGCCCGAGTTCACCTACACCCATACCTACCGACTCGGAGACATGCTGCTGGTGGACAACCGTTCCGCAATGCACCGGGCGGGCTTCGACTACGACCACTCGCAGCACAGGATGCTCTACCGGGCGCTCGTTCGCGGTGACCGCCCGTTCTGAACCGCGCCGACGGCCCGGTCCTGTTGGCGACGGCCACGGCATTGCGCAGGTTCCCTGCACCGAACAAGGAGAGAAGAGATGGGCAGGCTCGACGGAAAGGTCGCGTTGATCAGTGGCGGAGCCAGGGGCCAGGGGGCCGCGGAGGCGCAGACCTTCGCCGACCACGGTGCGCGGGTGGTGTTCGGTGACGTCCGCGACGACGCCGGCCGTGAAGTGGAAGCCTCGGTCAGGGCGAAGGGTGCCGAGGCGGACTACGTCCATCTCGATGTCACCAGCGAGGACGACTGGAAACGGGCCGTCGACCACGCCACGGGCCGGTTCGGCCGCCTCGACATCCTGGTCAACAATGCCGCTATCGTGATCAACCGGGTTCCGATCGAGGAGCGCACGGTCGAGGAGTGGGACCGGGTCCAGGCGGTCAACGCCAGGGGCGTGTTTCTCGGGATCAAGCATGCGATCCCGGCGATGCGGGCTGCCGGCGGCGGCTCGATCATCAACATCGTCTCGATAGCGGGCATGGGTCAGTCCGCGCACCAGGAACCGGCCTACGCCGCCAGCAAGGGTGCGGTCAGGATTCTGAGCAAGGTGACCGCGGCCCAGCACGCCCGTGAGGGCATCAGGTGCAACGCGGTGTTCCCCGGCCCGATCGACACCGACATGGTCCGGGCCGCGATGGCCAGTCCCGCGGTGCTGGAGGAACGGCTCACGCGGGTGGCGATGGGCCGGCTCGGGACCATCGACGAGGTGGTGGCCGCGGTCCTGTTCCTGGCGTCCGACGAGTCGTCTTACATGACCGGCAGCGAGGTGGTCGTCGACGGCGGCGCGACCAGCATCTGACCGGTCAGCGCCCGCCACGGGCGATCCTGCGTTCGGCAACGAGGTTCCACCAGGTTCCGCCAATGATCATGGCGGCACCGGCGAGCACCATGGCCTCCGGCACTTCCTGGAACAGGACGAATCCCGCCAGTCCGATCAGCGGCAGCTGCAGGTAGGTGACCGGAACCACGATCGAGATGTCACCGAGCCTGATCGACTGGTTCATGGTGAGATGGGCGAGCACGCCGGTCGCCCCGACGATCAGGATCCAGCCCGCGTCCTCCCAGGCAACCGGCGACCAGGCGCCCCAGTTCACCAGCGTTGCGATCGGCAGCTGGATCAGCAGCATCCAGAAGACGATCTGCAACGGCGTGTCGGTGCGCATGAGTTCCTTCGACAGCACGTTGGCACCGGCATAGCCGGCAGCACCGAAGATGCAGACCAGTGCCGCCCACGACACCGGCAGGGCATGCGGGCGCAGGATGACGAGGACGCCGGCGAAACCGAGCGCGATGATGAGCCAGCGTCGCAGTCCGGCCCGTTCGCGCAGGAACGCGACCGCGAACAGCGTCGACCAGATCGGCGTGGTTGCCATCAGGGCGCTCATGTCGACGAGGCTGAGGACCGCGATACCGTAGAACCACGCGTACTGGCCGATGAAATGCACCCCGTTGCGCGCCACATGCAGCAGGGGGCGGCGAGTGGCAATCCGCCCGGCAGACAGTGCCAGCGGCAGGACAATCACCAGGCCAACCAGGCTGCGCAGCACCATGATCTGCGCCGTCGACATGGTATCGGAGAGCTCGCGACCGGCCACCGCCATCGCCGTGAAGCAGCAGACGGTGGCGCACATCCACAGCACGCCGGCCATGTTGTTGCGCGCGGCGCGGTGCTCGGCCGTCGTCATCGGGCAGCCCCCGGCGGCCCTACCGGTCCGGTACCGGTGTGTGTGCGGGGCCTGCTGATAGCATGTCTCCGGACAACGGGCGCGGCGGCCACGGAAGAGGGATGAGGCGGGGCCAGGGAGGGGCCGGCACTGTATTTGTCCGGCGTCGGAGAATGCAAGCCGAGATGCGGCATCGGCACGCGGACTTGAACCCGGGTCCAATCTGAAGTCCCATTGGTGCGGACCACGACGGAGGCGACCGACATGGGTGCAGACGCATCGCCCTTCGACTACCGGGCACTGCGCGAGAACTTCCGGCTGACCATCCCGGATGGCTTCAACTTCGCCTTTGACGTTGTCTCCGAACGGGCCCGGAACGCCGATCGCACCGCGCTGCTCGCGGTGGCGTCGGACGGCTCGGTCTCGCGGCACAGCTACTCGGATCTCGACCAGGCATCCGACCGGCTCGCCAACGTGCTGCTCGACCTCGGGGTGCAGCGGGGCGAGAAGGTGTTCGTCATGATCCCGCGCATTCCCGCCTGGCACCAGGTGCTGCTTGCCTGCATGAAGACGGGCGCGGTGGCCATGCCGGGTACCAACCTGCTGACGGCACGCGACATCGAATACCGGATCAACCGCTCGGGCGCATCGGTCGTCATCGTCACCGCGGCCCATGTCGGGAAGGTCGAGGCGGTCCGGGACGCCTGTCCGGGGGTACGGCACCTGATCGTGGTCGATGCCGAGCGCGACGGATGGATATCGATGGACCGGGCCTGCGCCGGGGCGTCCCCGACGCTCGATCGCTCACGGCTGGCCCCGGGCCGGGCAACCGACCCGATTCTCATCTATTTCACGTCCGGCACCACGTCGCAGCCGAAGATGGTCGAGCGCGACCACGCCTACGGTCTCGCGCACACGATCACCATGAAGTACTGGATGACGCTCACCGAGGACGACGTTCACTGGACGCTCACCGACACCGGCTGGGCCAAGGCCGCATGGGGCCTGGTGTTTCCACCGCTGCTCGCCGGCGCCACCGTCCTGCTGTTCGACGGAGAGGGGTTCGACCCCGACGAGCACCTCCGCATCATCCAGGCACACCGGGTCACCACGTTCTGCGCACCACCCACCATCTACCGGGTGTTCGCGCAGATGGATATCTCCGGCCATGACCTGTCCTCGCTGCGACACTGCATGGGCGCCGGCGAGCCGCTCAACCCGCAGGCGATGCAGGCCTGGAAGGAGGCAACGGGCTGTGATGTCCACGACGGCTACGGCCAGACCGAGACCGTGAACCTGGTCGCGAACTTCCCCGGCATGGACATCCGCCCGGGCTCGATGGGCCGCCCGGTTCCCGGCATCGACGTCGACATCATCGATGACGACGGAACCGTGGCAGCGGACGATACCGTCGGACACATCGGGGTGCGGCTCACCGATCCGTGGCCACCCGGCCTGTTTCACGGCTACTTCGGCGACCCGGCGGAAACCGCAACCTCGTTCCGCAATGGCTGGTACTACACCGGGGATACCGCGACCCGCGACGCGGACGGCTACATCTGGTTCGTCGGGCGCTCCGACGACATCATTACCTCGGCCGGCTACAGGATCAGCCCGTTCGAGGTCGAGAGCGCACTGATCGAGCACCCGGCGGTTCTCGAGTCCGCCGTGGTCGCCAAGCCCGACGAGCTGCGCGGCGAGATCGTGAAGGCCTACGTGGTCCTGGCGGGCGAACACACAGCGTCCGACGACCTCGTCGGCGAGATCCAGGACTTCGTCAAGTCGGTGACCGCGCCCTACAAGTACCCGCGCGAGATCGAGTTCCGCCAAGCCCTGCCGAAAACGATCTCCGGCAAGATCCGCCGCGTCGAACTGCGCGCCGAGGCCGCCCGCAGGGCACCGTCCCGATCCCCGTGACCTGGCCGGCAGGCCGCAGCAAGGAACAGCCCGATGTTCAAACCGCTTACCGGTGTGCGCGTCATCGATCTTTCACGCGTGCTTGCCGGCCCCTTCGCGACCTACCAGCTGGCCCTTCTCGGCGCCGAGGTGATCAAGATCGAGCACCCCGATGCCGGTGACTGGACCCGCTCGGGCCCCGCCCCCGCCGGCCTGGAAGGCCAGGGAATGGCAACCGCATTCCTGACCCAGAATGCCGGCAAGCAGTCGCTGGCGCTCGACCTGAAGAGTGCCGGCGACCTTGCGGTTGCCTGCGACCTCATCCGCACTGCCGACATCCTGGTGGAGAACTTTTCGCCCGGTGTCGCATCACGGCTCGGACTTGACTTCGGGACGGTGGCGACGCTGAAGCCCGACATCGTCTACTGCTCGATCTCGGCGTTCGGCCAGGACGGGCCGATCGGACACCGCCGGGCCTACGACCACATCGTCCAGGCCATGTGCGGCATCATGCGGACAACCGGCACGCCGCAGACCGAGCCGAACAAGGTGGGTGCTCCCTACGTCGACTACGCGACCGGGCTGAACGGAGCCTTCGCCATGGTCGCGGCGCTGCACGAGGTGCGCCGCACCGGCAACGCCGTGCACATCGACGTCGCGATGCTGGATACCGCGCTGATGCTGATGAACTCGCTGGTGGTCAATCATCTCAATACCGGCTGGCAGCCGGCCGCATCCGGAAACGAGGCGTGGAGCGGATCACCGTCTTCGGGCGCGTTCGAGACCCGCGACGGACTGCTGCTGATCGCGGCCAATACCGAGGCACAGTTCCACAACCTGTGCGCGGCACTCGGGCTGGCCGGCCTCCTCGTCGACCCGCGCCTGGCCGACCCGGTTCGCCGCCGGGAGAACGCCGACGTACTCCGCCGCCAGTTCTCCGACCGGTTTGCCACCGGGACCGCGGAACACTGGGAGCAGGTGCTCGACCGCGCCGGGGTCCCTGCCGCGCGGGTTCGCGGCCTCGACGAGGTTCTCGCCGGGCCACAGGTGGCGGCGCGCGAAATCACCCGGCCGGTGGAGATCCCCGGTGCGAACGCGCCGGTGCATCTGCCGACACTCGGCTTCAAGGCCGACGGCGAGGCAATCGGGCCATCGGTTCCGCCGCCGCGCCTCGGGGCCGATACCGACCGCCTGATCAACGCGATCCGGAGCGTGAAATGAGCGGCGAAGACCGGCAGATCTACACCCAGGCGATCTTCGACGTTCACCGTGAGCCGCGGCGCGGGCGCGACGGCGGCGGCGTGGTCACGGAACCGGCGCGCGAGGTCCCCGTGCTCGACCGGGTCGACGTGCTGGTGGTCGGCGGGGGACCGGCCGGCACCGCCGCGGCGACCGCGGCCGCCCGGATCGGAGCGCGTACCATGCTGGTGGAACGCTACAACCACCTGGGCGGGCTCGCCACCGGCGGTCTGGTGATCTGGATCGACCGGATGACCGACTGGGACGGGAACCTGGTGCTGCGCGGCTACTGCGAGGAGGTGCTCGACCGGTTGCCGCCCGACGCCATACTCGGTCCGGATCGCGATCTCTGGGGCTCGCGGGACGAACGTCACGTCGAGTACTGGGCCAACCGGTTCTCGGCCCATCACCGCATTGTCACCTGGGCGCCGATGATCGACCCGGAGCGGCTGAAGATCGCCGCCGACGACCTGGCGCGCGAGGCCGGCGTCGACATCGTCCTGCACGCCTGGGCAACAGATCCGATCGTCGAGGACGGTCGTGTCCGGGGCGTGATCCTGCAGTCGAAACAGGGCCGGCACGCGGTACTGGCCACGATGGTCGTGGACACCACCGGCGACGGTGACATCTTCGTCGGATCGGGAGAACGGGCGGACGGCGACATCCAGGACGGCAGCATTCACCACACCATGAACACCGCATGGCTGTTCGGCGGGCTCGACGTTCCCCGGTGGCTCGAGTTCAAGATGGCGAACAAGGAGGCGTTTTCCGAATTCACCGGCCGCGCCCGCGAGAGGTTCAACCAGTTCTCGTTGCCGATGCCGGCGTGGCGGGACGATGTCGTGGTGTTCATGGGCCCGAGGATGAGCGGCTTCAGTGCGCTCGACCTCGAGGACCTCAACCAGGTCGAACACCTGTCGCGACAGCGGATGCAGGACCTGCTGGCCTTCTACCGCGAGCACGCACCGGGGTTCGAGGAAGCGTGGATCATGCTCACCGGGCCGCAGATCGGGGTCAGGCACAGCCGGCGCATGCGCGGCCTCGTCACCATGACCGGCGCAGACTGGAAGGCCGGGCGGCGCCATTCCGACGAGATCGGTGTCAGCCCCAGCCTGGCGCCGAAGTACGACCCGGTCTCGATCCCCTACCGTGCCCTGGTCGCGCGCGGAGTGGCGAACCTGTTCGCGGCCGGGCGGCACCTCTCGACCGACGCCCAGACCCACACCTTCATGCGCGAGATCCCCCAGTGCTGGGTAACCGGCCAGGCCGCCGGCGCAGCGGCGGCGCTGGCGGCGGACGCCGGAATCACCGCGGCCGAGGTCGACGTCCGGGCGTTGCAGGCCGCGTTGCTGCGACAGGGCGCCTACCTGCGGCCGTCAGGGTCGTCCTAGGTCTCAGCGATCGAGCACGCCCGGCCAGTTGGCATCGCCGCGCCTGATGTTGCCGGGGATGTCCCGGGACCAGGTGTCGCGGACCGACAGGCTGTAGTTCAGGTACAGCCGGCCGTCGTGAATGTTCCAGGCCTCCGGAACGGTCGAGGCGGTATAGCCCTGGGACACCGCCCAGGCGCAATAGCCTCCGTACTGCGGCGCGTAACGCTCCGGCTCGGCGATGAAGGCGTCCCGGTTGGCCGCACTGGAGAAGTGCCAGGTCGCACCGTCGTGGCTGTGGCTGAACTCCGCAGTGCCCTTCACCGGCTTCCCCTCGCTGAAATACGCCACCGGGTCGGTTCCCCGGATCGCAACGTCGGATAAGGACGTGGTGAACACCGGGTCCTTGCCGGCAAGTGCCGGGCCCGGTCCGGTCACGAGCATGAGGGTCGCGAAGGTCACGGCGGCAAACAGCATCATCGGAATGTTGCGCATCACTCCTGCCTCCGTCCTGCATGGTCTGCTGGCCTACAGGTAGGACACCCGCCGGCCCGCTTCAAGGCGTGACGCGGTGGATCACGCCGCCGCGAGCCGTTACGGTGGTGCCCGGGAACGGAACAGCGCCGCAGCAGGAAGGCCGGGCCATGCGTCTGAAGGACAGGGTTGCGCTCATCGTCGGCGCCGGCCAGATGGCTGGCGACACCATCGGCAACGGACGGGCAACCGCACTCCTGTTTGCGCGCGAGGGTGCGCGCGTGGTCGCGGTCGACCGCGACCTTGCCTCGGCCGAGGAGACGGCGGCGATGATCCGGGCCGAGGGTGGCAGTTGCCTGCCGGTCTCCGGTGATGTCACCAGCAACGAGGACTGCGCCGGGTTTGTCGAGGCCTGCATGGAGGAGCACGGGCGGATCGACATCCTCCACTACAATGTCGGCATCACCGGCGACGGTCTGGATACCGACCCGATGACCCTGCCCGAGGAGGTGTGGGACCGGGTCATGGATGTCAACCTGAAGGGACTGTACCGGACCTCGCGCCTGGTGGTCCCGATCATGCGCCGCCAGGAAGCGGGGGTGATCACGGCGATCTCGTCGATCATCGCCGTCTGCGCGGCCGACCGGGTCATATACAAGGCGTCGAAAGCCGGCATGAACGCCTTCTGCCACATGCTTGCGACCAGCAACTGGGACTACGGTATCCGGGTCAATGTCATCATGCCGGGGCTGATGGACACCCCGATCGCGATCGGCTACCGCGCGAGAAGCGGCAATGTCTCGCCCGACGAGGTGCGCGCGGCGCGCGATGCCGCGGTGCCGCTTCGCAGGAAGATGGGAACCGGGTGGGATACCGCCTTCGCATCGCTGTTCCTGGCATCGGACGAGGCCCGGTTCATCACCGGGGTGACGCTGCCCGTGGACGGCGGCATGACGGCGCGGATCGGGTAGGCCCGGCATGAAAGAGAGCGACGTCCTGGTGATCGGTGCCGGCATCGTCGGCACCTGCACGGCACTGATGCTGTGCGACCGCGGCCGCACCGTGACACTGGTCGATCGCGACGAGCCGTCGGCGGCCACCAGCTTCGGCAATGCCGGCGTGATCTCGCCCTGGGCCTGCGTGCCCCAGAGCATGCCGGGCATGCTGGCGCGGGTACCGCGCTGGCTGCTCGACCCGGATGGCCCGCTGCATATCAGGGCCCGCTACCTGCCGACGCTTCTGCCCTGGCTGGTCCGGTTCCTCAGGGCCGGCAGGCCGGACCGGGTGGCGTCGATCGCCGATGCCATGTTCACCGTCAACAGGCCCAGCCTCGAACTGTACCGGCAACTGCTGGACGGCACCGGCGAGCACGGACTCGTGCGCGACAGCAACTACCTGCACGTCTCGCGACTGCCGCCGGCAGCGGGCGGCCTGGCGTGGCGCCTGCGCGAGGAACGCGGCGTCCCGTTCCGCGAACTCTCCGGGGACGAGGCACGCGACATCGAGCCCGAACTCTCGCCCGAGATCCGGTCCGCCAGGCTGATCAGCAACCAGGGCCGGACCGTGAACCCGGGCCGACTGGGAGAGGTGCTGGCGCGCAAGGCGGCAGCAGCCGGCGTGCGGATCGAACGCACCGCTGTCCATGCCATCAGGCCACAGTCCGGCGGCGGCTACCTGCTCGAGACCGGGGACGGGGAACGGCGGGCGCCGGTCGCGGTGGTGACCGCCGGGGTGTGGTCGGAGCGCCTGCTCGCGCCCCTCGGCATCCGGGTGCCGCTCGAGGCCGAGCGCGGCTATCACCTGGTGTTCACCGACCCGGGGATCACGCTCGAGAACTCGGTGATGGACGCGGACAACATGTTTGTCACGAGTTCGATGGAGGCGGGCGTCCGGGCGGCCGGAACCGCCGAGTTCGCCGGGATCGACGCGCCGCCGGACTACCGCCGGGCCCGCATCTTTGCGCGTCACTCCCGCTCGCTGTTTCCGCGGCTGCAGACCGGGGAAACCACCGAGTGGATGGGGCGCAGGCCGGCAACGCCCGATTCGCTTCCCTGCATCGGCGAGGTGCCGGGCTATCCCGGCCTGTTCTGCGGCTTCGGCCACGGTCATCTCGGCCTGACCGGAGCTCCGATGACCGGACGCATGATCGCGGCACTGGTGGTTGGCGAGCGCCTCAACATCGACATGACGCCCTACAGGCTCGACCGGTTCGCCTGACCACTCCGGAGGAGACCCACCATGACAGAACCCGGGATCACCACCCGTCCGGTCAGTCCGGCGCTTGGTGCGGAGGTCGAGGGGATCGACCTTTCCGAACCACTGACGGCAGAGCGGCATGCCGAGATCCGCGCGCTGCTCAACCGGCACCTGGTGCTGTTCTTCCGTGACCAGGACCTCACGCTGGAGCAGCACAAGGAGCTGGGCCGCGGCTTCGGGGACCTGCACATCCATCCCGCGGCACCGAAGGTCGACGACCACCCGGAGGTGATCCGCATCCACGCCGACCGCAACTCGCGCGTCGTTGCCGGCATGAAGTGGCATGCCGACGTGACCTGCGACGCCCAACCGCCGATGGGCAGCATCCTGCACCTGCACCAGGTGCCCCCGGTCGGCGGGGACACCATGTTCGCGAACATGTACGCGGCGTTCGAGGCGCTTTCGCTTCCGATGCAGCGCTTCCTCGAGGGTCTGACCGCCGTGCACGAGTCGGCCCAGGTGCACCGCGACCGGTTCGGCTTTGGCGGCGAGCTGCGCGACGGCGCCAATGCCTTCCCCGAGGCCCGGCACCCGGTGGTGTGCACCCATCCGGAAACCGGACGCAGGTTACTGTTCGTCAACGAGAACTTCACGACCCGGATCGAGGGGCTCGCGAAAAACGAGAGCAGCGCCCTGCTCGCGATGCTGTTCGAGCACATCGCCACACCGGAGTTTCACTGCCGGTTTACCTGGACACGCAAGGCCGTCGCCTTCTGGGACAACCGGTGCACCCAGCACCGCACGGTCTGGGACTACTGGCCGGCGACCCGCCACGGCTACCGGGTGACCATCGCCGGCGACAACCCGGTCTGAGGGCGGGCCAGGAAACGGGCTCAGGCGCGTCGGTCGCGCGAGACCGGCGCTCCCTGTCCCCACCGGATGCGGCGAGACCGGTTTCCCGGCCGTGCCCGGCGACGCCGGAACACCGCGGACCGGGTTCCTCCCGACCCGATTTGCCCGAGTTCAAGGACGCCAGCCATGAGTATCGACTTCACGGGCGAGCAGCTGCAGATACGCGACAGCGTGGCCCGGCTGTGCGCCGGTTTCGGGGACGAGTACTGGCTCGAACGCGATCGCGACGGCCGGTTCCCGGAGGATTTCTGCCAGGCGATTGCCGGGGCCGGTTACATGGGTATCGCCATGCCGACGGAGTTCGGCGGGGCGGGCCTCGGGATCACCGAGGCGGCGATCCTGATGCAGGAGATCTCGCGCTCGGGAGCCGGAAACGGCGGAGTCTCCTCGGTCAGCATCGGCATCTTCGGACTGAACCCGGTGGTCCGCCACGGCAGCGCGGAGCAGAAGGCCCGGGCGTTGCCGCCGATCATCAGGCGGACCGACATCGCCTGTTTCGCGGTCACGGAGGCGGAGACCGGGCTCGACACCACCCGGCTCAGGACCCGGGCCGAGCGCACCGCGAACGGGTACGTGGTGCACGGGAGCAAGGCCTGGACCACGACGGCCCAGGTCGCCAACAAGATCCTGCTGATCGCACGCACCGATCCCGACACCGCCAGGCCGATCGATGGCCTCAGCCTGTTCTACACCGACCTTGACCGTTCCAGGATCGAGGTCCGCGAAATCCCCAAGATGGGCCGGGCATGCGTTGATTCGAACATGCTGTTCATCGATGGACTCGAGATCCCGTTCGAGGACCGGATCGGCGAGGAGGGTTCCGGGTTCCGCTACCTGCTGCACGGCATCAACCCGGAACGCATCCTGATTGCCGCGGGCCTGATCGGTCTCGGGCGCGCCGCCCTCTCCCGGGCGAGTGACTACGCGCGCGAGCGCAGGGTGTTCGGACGCCCGATCGGCATGAACCAGTCGATCCAGCACCCGCTCGCGGAATGCTGGGCCGAACTGGAGGCCGCAAACCTGATGGCGTTCCGGGCAGCCCAGCTCTACGACCGTGGCGAGCCGTGCGGGGTGATGGCGAACGCGGCGAAGTACCTCGCCGGCGAGGCGGCGTTCAAGGCCTGCACCACCGCGGTGATGACCCATGGCGGCATGGGGTATGCGCGCGAGTTCCACGTCGAGCGGTACCTGCGCGAGTCACTGATCCACCGGCTCGCCCCGATCACTCCCCACCTTGCGCTCTGCTACATCGCCGAACGTGAACTCGGACTGCCGCGATCCTACTGAAGCCGCAATCCTGCCTGACCGATTGACAGTGCGCGCGACCCGGCGCAGCGTTGTCCGATACCGTGTCGGAGAGCCGGGCCCATGGTTCAGGACAATGCGGAATTCGACTTCATCGTGTCGGGAGCCGGTTCGGCAGGATGCGCTGTCGCGGCACGCCTGAGCGAGAGCGGCCGCTACTCGGTGCTGCTGCTCGAGGCGGGACCCCGTGACACCAATCCCTGGATCCACATCCCGCTCGGCTACGCCAAGATCTATACCGATCCGCGGGTGAACTGGAAGTTCCAGTCCGAGCCGGTCGAGGCGCTGGACGGGCGCCGCCTCTACCTGCCCCGCGGCAGGGTCCTGGGCGGGACCAGTTCGATCAACGGGACGATCTACATGCGCGGCCAGCCCCGCGACTACGATGGCTGGAGACAGCGCGGGCTCGAGGGGTGGGACTGGGCGTCGGTACTGCCGTACTTCCGCAAGGCGGAGGACAACGAGCGCGGCGCCGACGAGCTGCACGGCTCCGGCGGTCCGCTCCGGGTCTCCGACGTGCCCGAGCGCTGGCCACTGCCGAGCGCCATGATCAAGGCGGCAATGCAGGCTGGCATTCCCTACAACCCGGACTTCAACGGACCCGTCCAGGAGGGCGTCGGGTTCTACCAGTTCACGGCGTCCCGGACCCGGCGCTGGAGCGCCGCCCAGGCCTATCTCAGGCCCGCGGCCCGGCGTGCCGGCCTGACGGTCGTCACAGGCGCGCAGGCGCGCAGGCTGATCCTGTCCGGGCGCCGCGCGACCGGGATCGAGTACCAGTCGCCCGACGGCATCCGCCGCGCCCGGGCGCGGCGGGAGATCGTGGTCAGCGGCGGCGCCTACGGCTCTCCGCACCTGCTCCAGCTGTCCGGCATCGGGCCGGGTGACCTGCTCCGGCGCATGGGCGTGGAGGTCGAGGTCGACCTGCCGGGTGTCGGCTCCCATCTGCGCGATCACTTCAACACCTATGTTGTCTACCGGTGCTCGCGGCACGTGACCATGAACGACCTGGCGAACAGCCTGCCGCGTCGCCTCTTCTCCGGAGCCCGGTACCTGTTCGGCAAGGGTCCTCTCACCAACACCGGGATCAGCGCCGGCCTGTTTACGCGCTCCGACCCGAGGCTCGAGGGTCCGGACATCCAGATCAACATGTTCCTGTGGAGCGCCAGGGAGCGGAGCCCGGACCGCGTGGTTGCGCACCCGTATCCGTGCTTCACCTTCAGCCCGGTCCACCTGGCGCCTGACTGTAACGGGACGGTGCGCATGGCAAGTCCGGACCCGCTGGCCCCGCCCGCCATCAGCGTCGAGTTCCTCCGCTCGGAATACGACCGGAGCGCCATCCTGTTCGGCATGCGCCTGTGCCGGCGGATTGCCGGCCAGCCGGCGCTCGCGGACTGGAACCTGGGCGAGATCGAACCCGGCATCGCGTGCGACAGCGACGAGGAGCTGCTCGCCGACGTGCGCCAGCGCGGGATCGGCAACCACCACCCGGCCGGAACCTGCCGGATGGGCGACGCGTCGGATTCGGTGACCGACGCCCGGCTGCGGGTTCACGGTGTCGACGGCCTGCGGGTCGCGGATGCCTCGATCATGCCATCGATCGTGGCCGGAAACACCAACGCGCCGTCGATCATGATCGGCGAGAAGGCGGCGGCGATGATCCTCGAGGATGCACAGCAGTCCGCGGGCCACGTCCGCGCGGAACAAGGGGGAGACCCGTGATGTCGACAATCCTGGGAAGCGGCGCGTGGCGCTACCGCGTGGTCGAGGGCTGGGGCCAGGTGCCAGACGGCTGGACGCTGATGGACGTCGCGGCCGTGGCGGTCGACAGCGAGGACCAGGTCTACGTGTTCAACCGCGGCGAGCACCCGATGATCGTGTTCGACCGCGACGGCAACTTCCTGCGCTCCTGGGGCGAGGACCTGTTCCACCGGGCCCACGGGCTGCACATCGGACCGGACGGGGTGCTCTACTGCACCGACGACGGCGACCACACGGTGCGCAAGATGACGCCCGAGGGCAAGATGCTGCTGGAAATCGGCGTTCCGGGTGAAGCGGCGCCGTTCATGAGCGGCACCCCGTTTCATCGCTGCACCCACACCGCGCTCTGTCCCGACGGCAACATCTTCGTCTCCGACGGCTACGGCAATGCCCGGGTGCACAAGTTCGATCCGGCCGGACGGCTGCTGCACAGCTGGGGCGAGTCGGGCAGCGGTCCGGGGCAGTTCAACCTCGTCCACAACATCGTGGCCGATGACGATGGCTGGCTCTATGTCGCCGACCGGGAGAACCACCGGGTGCAGGTCTTCGACACCGCGGGCCGCTACGAGACCCAGTGGAACAACCTGCACCGGCCGTGCGGCCTGTACATGCCGCGCGGCGAGTGTCCGCACTGCGTCGTCGGTGAACTCGGCCCCGGCATGCCGGTCAACCAGGAGTACCCGAACCTCGGACCGCGGCTCAGCATCATGAACAGTTCGGGCGAACTGCTCGCACGGCTCGGCGGAGAGGACGGAGCCGGGCCGGAACCCGGGCGCTTCTGGGCGCCGCACGGACTGGCCGAGGATTCCCGCGGCGACATCTACGTCGGCGAGGTTTCCTACACCAACTGGGGCAACATGCGACCCGGAGAAGAGCGCCCCCGGTGGATCAGGACCCTGCAGAAGCTCGAGAAACTGGACTGACCGGCTACGGGGTCGAAACGGTCGCCACCAGTTCGTCGAGGGTCGCGGCAAGCAGGTCGAGGTCTTCCGGTGTCGAGAGACGGTGGTCCCCGTCCTTGACCAGGGTGATGCGCACGTCCGTCGTCGCGAGCTGGCCGGCGAGCCTGACCGAGTGCTGCCACGGCACGTCGGGGTCGCGCATGCCGTGCAGCAGCCGGACCGGGACCGCGATCGGCACCGTGGCGTCCAGCAGCAGGTGATCGCGGCCCTCCTCGATCAGCCCCATGGTGATGATGGTCGGCTCGTCGCTGTACTCCGACGGCACGCGCAGGATGCGCTCGCGTTCAAGCACGCGCCGCTGTTCGTACCCGAGATCGGGCCACATCAGTTCCTCGGTGAAGTCGGGCGCCGGCGCGATACCGACAAGTCCGGCCACCCGTTCGGGACGGCGCAGTGCCGCAAGCAGCATGATCCACCCGCCCATGGAGGATCCGACCAGCACCTGGGACCCCGTGGTCTGCGCATCGATGACCGCCAGCGCGTCCGACAGCCACAGCCCGATGGTGCCGTCGGCAAAGTCGCCCGAAGACCGCCCGTGGCCCTGGTAGTCCAGCCTGAGACAGGCGAGACCCCGCGCCCGGGCGTAGTCCTCGAGCGCCAGCGCCTTGGTCCCGGTCATGTCGGACGCGTAGCCACCGAGGAACACCAGCCCGGGCGATCGCCCCGGTGTTTGCACGAAGGCAATCCGCGCGCCGTGCTGCCCGATGTGGTAGGAAGGCTCGTCCGGGCAGGACGTTTCCGAAGGATCTGTCATCGCGTATTCGTGTCCAGAGCTGCAAGCAACGCCAGACCTTAGCATCCCGTCGCTGGAACACACGATGCCGCCCACCGTCCTCCAGGTTCTCCCGGCACTCGAGAGCGGGGGTGTCGAGCGCGGGACCGTCGACATCGCCCGTGCGCTGGCCGGAGCGGGCCGGAACGCGGTGGTGGTCTCCGCGGGCGGGCGCCTGGTGCCCGAGCTCGAGGCGGCCGGCGCCCGGCATGTCACCTTTCCCGTCGGAAGCAAGAACCCGCTTGCGTGGCGGCGCAACGTCTCGAGGCTCGTCGACACGGCTCGCCGGCACCGGGCCGACATCATCCACGCCCGCTCGCGCATGCCGGCCTGGATCGCCCTGAGGGCGGCACGCCTGACCGGCTGTTTGTTCGTCACCACGTTCCACGGGCGCTATGGCGACGCCAATTTGTTGAAAAAGCGGTATAATTCGGTCATGGTCCGGGGTGACCGCGTCATCGCGATCTCCGATCATGTCGCAGCCGAGATCCAGCGGCGCTACGGGCTTGCACCCCCTCGCCTGTGCACGATCCACCGCGGCGTCGACCTCGGGGCGCACGGTGCCGAGCGGGTCGCGCAGGGCCGGGTCACCGCCCTCGCCGAGTTGTGGGCGGTGCCGAGGGATGCGCCGGTGATCATGCTGCCGGGCCGGGTCACGCGCTGGAAGGGACACGAACTGCTGGTCGAGGCCCTTGCCCGGATCAGGACGCTGGCGTGGCACTGCCTCATGGTCGGCCCCCGGGACCAAAGGCGCGGGTTTGACGCCCGCCTGCAGTCGCTGATCTCGCAGTCCGGACTCGGCCCGCGCATCACCATGACCGGCCAGTGCGACGACATGCCGGCCGCCTGCCTGCTCGCCGACGTCGTGGTCTCGGCGTCGCTTGATCCCGAGCCGTTCGGCCGCGTGATCGTGGAGGCCCGGGTTGCCGGACGCCGCGTGGTCGCCGGCGATCACGGCGGCGCCCGCGAAATCCTCGCAGGCGATGCCGGCGGCGTGCTGGTCGAGCCGGGAAACGCGGCGGCCCTCGCCGACGGCATTGCCGACGCCCTGGCGGCGGTGGAGACCTCGGGAACGGTGGTGTCCGCGCCCGGGCGCATGCTCGAAACCTACTCCATGACGACCATGTGCTCCCGGACGCTCGACCTCTACGACGACCTGCTGGCGACGCGGGGCGCGCGATGACGCCGGGCCGGGTCCTGGTGATCAAGCTCGGGGCACTCGGCGACTTCTGCTATGCGCTCGGCGCAATGCAGGCGATCCGCCGCCATCACCCGGATGCATCGCTCGTGCTGCTGACCCGTGCCTCCTGTGCCCAACTCGGGCACGGCTCGGGGCTGTTCGAGGAGGTCTGGATCGATACCGAACCGAAGGCCTGGGACCTGACGGGACTGCTCGCCCTGCGCCGCCGGCTGCTCGACGGCCGGTTCGGGCGGATCTACGACCTGCAGACGTCGGACCGTTCCGGTCTCTACTTCCGGCTGATGGGGCCCGCGCGGCGCCCGGAGTGGTCGGGAATCGTGCGCGGATGCAGCCACAGGCACCTGTACCCGCGCCCGCACCGGATGCACCAGGTCACCCGGCTTTCGGCACAGCTTGCCATCGCCGGCATCGAACAGGTCGACCTGCCGGACCTGTCATTCATGCAGGCCGACACCGAAGGTTTCGCCCTGCCGGGCGACCACGTGCTGCTGATGCCGGGAAGTTCGGCGCGCGGGTCGCACAAGCGCTGGCCGCACTACGGCGCGCTGGCCGGCCTGCTGGCGGCGCAAGGCCTGGTTCCGGCGCTTGTCGGAACCGGGGAGGACCGAGACGCGCTCGACCGGATCCTCGATGCCTGTCCACAGGCGGTCGACCTTGCGGGGAGGACCGGAATCCTCGACATCGCGCCGCTCGCGCGGGCCGCCCGCGCCTGTGTCGGCAACGATACCGGCCCGCTTCACTTCGCGGCCCTCGCCGGATGCCCGACCGTTGCGCTGTTTCACGCCGACGGATCGGCCGAAAAGGCGGCACCGCCCACACCGCTGACCACGGTGCTGACCGCCGAGCCGCTCGCGGACCTCGCCGTCGAGACCGTTGCCGCCGCGCTGCTCGAGGCGCTGGACCGACCGCGCACCCCGGTCTGACGCGCAGAAGGCCCGTTTCGTATCGGAATGCAGTTTCCATGCCGATTCCATCGTAAACCTGTGGCAATGACCATCTGAAGATGGTTCTGCCATCGATCTAAACGCCATTCTGTCTCCGTTTCGCGGTCATCGACCAACCCCCGGTCCCCGGGCACCGGTCACACCAATCCAGTGATTTGAGCGCCCTCTTGCCCGGTTCCGTATCGAACTTGTCAAAATTTCGTCAATTTCAGCCAGGAAATGCTATCCTGTGCGCATTGGGACTTGCCCCGGGGTGACCTTCGGGGTGATGATCCGGACGGTTCCATTCCGGGTGCGGTCCCTCCTCGCCCGGACCGGGGAAGGGACGAGCGCCGCGTGCGGAGGACCCGTTCCATGGCCCGGGCTGCGTGGACCACACCGGGATCCGGTGGCTTCCGTTACCGGGTGACCGCATTCCAATAGGCCGGAGGGAAGGCCCGGGATGTTCTACAGGGTCGAAATCGAGAATTTCTTTTCCATCCGCCACCGGCAGGTACTTGACCTGAGGGTCCCCGCGAGCGTGCCGAAGGGGACAAACCGGCTGGTTCCCTGCGGCCTGGGATCAGACGAACGCGCGCCGAAGGTCGTTGTCGTGTTCGGGCCCAACGGCTCGGGCAAGTCCACGCTATTGCGGGCACTTTCCTTCGTCTGCTGGTTCATTCATGGCAGTTTTGCCCTGCCACAGGGGGTTCGGCTGCCGCATCAGCCGTTCAACTCCCGCGTCTCGGCCGCGGCCCCGACCCGGATCGCTATCCAGTTCTCCGGTCCGGACCTTTCCGATGCGGGCGAACAGCAGGCCCAGGCCGAGTGCCCATACCGCTACGAGGTGGTGCTCGGCAACTGGGAGCACGCCCAGGTCCTGAGGGAAACGATCGTCTACTGGCCCAGGGCGACCGGCAGGAAGACACGGCTCGTGGAGCGTGACGGCAACGGAAGGACCAAGGCGGGCCGGGCCTTCGGGATTGCCGGGTACATGAGCCCGCTCGAGAAGATCCTGCGCAACAACGCGAGCATCATTTCCACCCTTGCCGAACTCAGGCATCCCCTTGCCCTGATGATTCGTGACGCCGCCCGCGCGGTGAACACCACCGTCTCGCTGGACGGAGCCGAATTCGGCCCTTCCGACGTCACCCGGGCCTATGTCGAGCATCCGGAGCTGATCGGGGCACTGAACCGGGTCATTGCCGCTGTCGGTGTCGGAGTGAGGTCCGTCGAGTTGCAGGATACCGGCGCGGGGCCGCAACTGGTGTTTCGCCACGAGGGATTGCGCCAGCCCGTCTCGAGTGCGTTCGAGGGCCGCGGCGCACTCCGGCTGGCACGGTTGTTTCCGCTGATCCACGATACCCTGCGCAACGGCAACGTCGCGTTCATCGACGGTCTCGATTTCAGCATGCATCCGAAGATGCTGGCCTACATCGTGGACTGGTTCCGCGATCCGCGGCGCAATCCCCGCCTGGTGCAGCTGTGGATGACGTGTCACAACGCGACCCTGCTCGAAGCCCTGTCCAAGGACGAGATCGTGTTGTGCGACCGGAATCTTTTCGGCGAATCAACGATCTTCTGCCTTAACGGCGTGAAGTCGGTACGGCGCGACGACAACTACTACAAGAAGTACCTGGCAGGCGTGTACGGAGGCATACCCCGGGTTGGATGACACCGGCCCGGCTCGCCGCCGGCAGGGCATTCGCCGGTCGGGATGCCGATTGCTCCATGGGCCTGTGCACCTGCCCGCGGCGCCACGCGACGGCGTACCGGGTGACCGGGTCGCGCAGACGGCCCCCTGCCGGCCGATTCTTCCCCGTGTCACTGTTCCAGCGGTCGCGGCGCGTCCGTCGGGATGCGGGCAACGGCGCGGCTCTCGAGGGGCGGCTGCCGCGGAACCCGCTGCGAACCGCCGGGTTCAGCGTCGGCGGGTCCCGCGCGGGACGAAACCGGTTCCTTCCTCGTCGCGGACCAGTTCGATGGTCTCGGCATCGGTCTCGGCCCTGTCCGGGCCCTGCGCGCGCCGGGCCGTCCTGACCTTTTCCCTGCGAGCCCGGTCAAGCCGGCCGACAAGCTTGAAGCCGTACCAGACCACCAGCAGGATACCGATCAGCACCAGGATCTTGTTGACGCTCAGCAGCATGGTCACCTTGATATGACATTTCGAACCGGTTGGGAATGCCGTTGGCCGTGACCGGTCCGACCAGGCCGCCGCCGGCGCAGGCCACGCCGCCGCTCGGCGAGGCGGAGCGCGCGCGCAGCATCGCCGATACGCTGGCGCACCGTCCCGCGGGCAGGACTGACGGGGCGGAGGCCATCAGGGTTTTCGCCTACGCCTCGCTGATCTGGAAACCCGGTTTCGCGTGGACCGGGCGCACGCGTGGCCGGCTTTCCGGCCATGTGCGCCGTGCGTGCATCTGGACGCTGGAATCCCGGGGCAGTCCGGAAAACCCGGGCCTGTCGCTGGGACTGGACACGGATGCGTCGGGCTCCTGCGCCGGGATTGTCTTCACCCTTCCGCTCGTCGGCGAGGACGAGGTGCTCGACCGGCTGTGGCAGCGCGAGATGCACACCGCGCTCTACCGGCCGCGCTGGCTGATTGCCTCGACCGAAGCCGGACCGGCGGACGTGCTTGCCTTCGTGAGCAACCGCGAGCACCCCCAGTATGCCGGTGTCATGGCGCATGAGGTCGCGGCCGGATGGATCCGCGGGGCCGAGGGAGCGTTCGGCAGATGTGCAGACTATTTCCGCCAGACGCTGTGGTCACTCGAGGCCGCGGGGCTCGACGATCCCGACCTCGCCGACCTGGTTCTTCACATCGACGGCCCCCGGGGCGAGCGGTAGCACTCACGCAAGCAGCGTCTTCAGCTCCCGGTCCGGATCGCGGACCCGTGATGGCGGCGGGCTGTGGCCCGCGGCGAGCAGCTTCCGGGCGACGGTGTGGGATGCGGCATCGGTCAACGAGTCGACCGCGATCAGCCGGCCCTGCCTGTAGTACCAGACCGACAGGCAACCCGCTGCGCGTCCGGGCCGGGTCACGACCTGGTCATACCCGGCGCTGAAGCCGGCAATCTTCAGCCTGACGTCGTACTGGTCGGACCAGAACCACGGGACCGGACGATAGGCGACCTCGCGGCCGCACAGGGTTCGCGCCGCCGCCCGCGCCTGGTCATTCGCGTTCTGGACCGATTCAAGCCGGATGCGGCGGCCGTCCAGCCAGAACCGCGCACAGTCACCGGCCGCCAGGATCGCCGGGTCGGAAGACCGGCAGCGTTCATCGACCAGGATACCGTCGTCGGTGTCGAGACCGGCCCCTTGCGCGAGGTCGTCGTTGGGACGCACGCCGATCCCCACGACCACAACCCCGGCATCGCACACCGTCCCGTCGTCGAGCTCCGCCCCGTGCACCCGGCCATCCTCACCCAAGAGCCGCACCAGGCCGGTCGATTCGCGAATGTCGACACCGTGCGCGCGGTGAACATCACGGAAGAATTCGGAAGTTTCCGGCGCGGCCACTCGCTGCAGGATGCGGTCGGCCATCTCGACCACCATCACGCGGCATCCCCGCCCCGCAACCGAAGCGGCAACCTCGAGCCCGATGTACCCTCCTCCGATCACCAGCAGGCTCTGCGCCTGCTCGAGCCGCTGGCGGATCGCGTCTGAGTCCGCGCGCGAGCGCAGCACGTACACGCCGTCGAGTTCCCCGCCGATGGCGGCGGGCAGCCGGCGGGGCGTCGCTCCGGTCGCAAGCACCAGGGCGCCGTAATCCAGCTGTTCGCCGTCGTCCAGCGTGACCCGCCGGTGATCGCGATCGATTTCGGTCACCCGCCGCTCGAGGCGAAGGTCAACATCGTGCTCGGAATACCAGGCCGCCGGGCGAAGCAGCAGGCGATCCCCCGGGACCTTGCCCTGCAGGTAGCCCTTCGACAGCGGAGGCCGCTGGTAGGGCGGATCCGTTTCCTCGCTGATCACGGTGATCGGTCGCGTGTCACCGAAGCCGCGCATCGAGGTCACCACGGTCGACGCCGCCTGACCGCCACCGATCACGATCAGCCTTTCCGACATCTGGCCCCTCCCGACGGCACCGGACAACACCTACAGCCCGAAGCGTCCCCACATGGTTCGCGTCTCGACCGCGGCGAGCAGTTCGTCGGCCCAGGTCCGGTCCGCGGCACCGTCCGGATCCGACCAGCCTGTCGCACGCTGCAACCGTCCCAGGACGCCTCTGCGCATCCCGAACTGCCTGAAACGGACCCTGGTGCCGAACCGCTCCCGCATCACCGACCGGAGTGAACCGAAACCGTCGATCAATCCGTATTCGAGCGCCTGGCTGCCGCTCCAGAAGGCACCGCTGTACAGTTCGTCTTCCGGAGCCGTGAGACGGTGTCCGCGCCGTTCGGCCACGAAGGCGCGGAACCGTTCGAACAGCACGGCGTGCACACCGCGCAGGTGCTCGACGTGGTCCGGGTCGGCCGGTCGGAACGGATCGAGCATCCCCTTCTTCGGTCCGGTCGTATACACCCGGCGCTCGATTCCGAACCGCTCGATCAGCCGGTCCAGGCCGAATCCCGCGGTAACCACGCCGATCGAGCCGACGATGGTGCTCTGGTTGGCGTAGATCTCCCCGGCAGACAGCGCCAGCCAGTAGCCGCCCGAGGCGGCAACATCCTCGCAGAAGGCGAAGACCGGAATATCGCGTTCCCGGCTCAGAGTGATGATGTGAGCGGCGATCAGGTCCGACTGCACCGGTGACCCGCCCGGCGAATTGATGGCCAGCGCGACAGCCACCGTGCGGCGCCCGGAAAACGCCTTCTCCAGGACCGGCGCCAGCGACTGGTGAACCAGGCCACGCCGCACCATCGCCGCACCGCCGATGATACCCGACAGCCGCACCACGGAAACCGTCGGTGGCCGCCGGCGAAACCCCGGAATCCGCGAGATGATCCTCATTTGCGGAAAATAGAGTCGGTGCGGCCTGCCCGCAAGGCGGCCCGGCGCCCCCGAGCGTTACGGGCGGCTGAACAGCTGTCCGCTGCGTGTCCGCCTGCGCCCGACGATCACCAGCAGGACGCCGATGACGCCAACCACCGCAAATGCCGGCAGCAGCAGGAAGGTGACCATGACCGGATGCCAGAGGAACGGCCACAGGTACCGGGAAATCCCGGCTTCGAGTTCCTGCAGGCTTGTCGAATGCACGGCGACCCACAGCGAGCCGACATCGGTGATCTGGAGTTCACCAGACAGGACGGTGCGCACGAGGTCGTAGCACAGCATCCCGGCACAGAGCACCAGCAGCAACAGCCCGGTACTTCTCACGACCAGCCGCATGGCTACGCCGTCCCCGCGGCCCGGCCTCCGACCGCCCTGTCCCGGTTTGCCCGGACTTTCCGGATCCTGTCGTCTTCCGCCATTGCACCCGACCCTGCTAGCTGCAGAACGGCCAGAACTGATACCACGAGTCGCAGCGGAAACGCGACTCGCAGCGCTTCATCTGGGCCGCGTACCGCTCGGCCGTGCCCGCAACCCGGTCAGCCGCCGCGCGAACCGCCGGCTTTTTCTTCCACGACCCGCGGGCATATCCACCCCGGCCCTCGTGATAGGCCAGGTACAGGCGGCGTGCGTCGGTTCGCGGGATGCCAAGTCCTTTCCAGCTCTTGTAATTGTACCACCCGACGAAATCGAGAGCGTCCTCCATGTCGGTGCGGCTACGGAACGTCCCGCCGCGTTCGGAGGTGTAGTCCTTCCACGCCGGGCTGATTGCCTGTGCATAGCCCTTCGCCGTTGACGGCCGGCCCAGCGGAATGATCCCCAGAAACCACTGCATCGGCGGTCGCACATGGCTGCGGAATCCCGATTCATGGTGGATGATCGACATCAGGATCGGGACCGGGGTCCCCCAGCGTTTTCGGGAGGCGAGCGCGTGGTCGTACCACTCGGGGAACTGGTCGAACACGGCGCAGAGGTCCTTCTGGCGGTTCGGGACCGGGGTGCTGCAGGCGGCAAGCAGCGCGATGACGAGAAGTGCGGCTGCCGTGCGGACCAGCCCGCCGCGCGCCGGATACGTCATCCTCGCCGTCCTCATTCGCACACGACCCCGTCACCGTCGCCGTCGCGCATGTACCGGTAGGCCGGGTGGTCGCTGCGGACCGGCGCAATGCCGTGGCGGCGGGCCTCGCGACAGGTGATCCGGCCGTTCCCGTTGTCGTCCCACAGATCCAGCGGCGAACCGGCTCGGGGTGATGCGCGGGGAGCCTTCGTGGTTGTGGCCGCGCGGGCGGCCATCACCGGCTTGTCGGGGATCCGGTCGCACCCGGCCAGCACCGCGTCGATCGCATCGGCCTCGCGCCGATCGATCGTGAGGTTCCAGGCCCGCCTGACCTCGATGACGCGGCCTGCGAACCAGCACCTGTTACGCTCCGGCAGCCATTCCGCCGCGTCCTTGCCCCGCTTCTGGTGCCGGTTGACCCGGGCCGAAGCCAGGGTGAGGTTGCGCAGGTCACTGGCGAATCGCGTCCTGTCCGCGGCGTCGCGCGCGCACAGTCCGCTGTCATGCGCCTCGCTGGTCGCAACGATATGTTCGATGTCGGTATCCCGCGTCGAGGCAAAGTAGCGACCGGTATAGGGACCGTACACCGCTCCCAAGCGGGCGACGATCTTCTGTTCGACGGACTGGCTGTAGCGGTAGTCGCGCTTGCGGTTGTACGGCGAACAGCGGACTTCAGGGGACACGACCAGACCCCGCCAGGTCCCGGTTTCAGCCTGGCCGCCGCCTGCTGCAAGCAGGACGAAGCCCGCCACCAGCGCCTGTAGCACCACGCACGCGCCGGCGAGCCGGATCGGCTTTCGATACTGCCCCATGCTTCTGCGGATCCCATCCGGCGCCGGTCACCCGCCAGTTTACCATGACGGCGGTGACAGCGTGCGGACGGGGCGCGTACGTTGCGCCGCCAAATCACCTTGGGTAGTGTCGCCCGCACGGAGGGATGGCCGAGCGGCTTAAGGCGCACGCCTGGAAAGCGTGTTCACCGAAAGGTGTCGCGGGTTCGAATCCCGCTCCCTCCGCCAGGCACCGGGAGAAACGTGATGGCCGCCCCCGCCGACATCTCCGACTACCACGCCCACATCTATTACGACGCCGGCTCGAAGTTCGAGGCCGAACGCCTGCGCGCGGCGTTCGAGGAGCGTTTTCCGCAGGCGACCTTCGGCCGCTGGCACGACCGGCCGGTGGGACCGCACCCGGACTGGAGCTACCAGATCGCGTTCGAGCCGGCGCTGTTCGCCGAGATCGTTCCGGCACTCGCCCTTGCCCGCGGCTCGCTGGTCGTCTTCGTCCATCCCAACACCGGGGACGACCTCGCCGATCACCGCGATTACGCGATCTGGATGGGCGCGGTCCGACCGCTCAACCTCTCCATCTTCGAGAAGTAGGCGCAAGCCGGGATCGATCCTCGGGGCTGTCGGGACCTGTCGTCCCCGTCAGTACCACGACAGCCGGTCTGGATACCCTCTGTCCCGCCTCCCCCATGCAACGGCGACGCCGGCCCGGACGCGCGACCGGACCGTCTTCAGACCGCCGCGAGGCTGACCCTGATTTCGCCGAGGTCCGCGAAGACGGCGCTGGCGGTCCGGCCCACCGGCAGCGGTTCGGGCAGGGTGATGCTGCCGGGAGTGACAATCTGTCCGGCCGTCAACCCGATCCCGCGCCGGGACATTTCGTTCGCCGTCCAGAGAAACACGTCGAACGGCTCCGCCCGGGCCTCCTTCGGGAGCATCGGCCGGCTCTCCCCGCCGTCGATGCGCAGGTCGACGGTGACGTCGAGCAGCGAACGGTGGCGCCAGTCCTCGATCACGGGACCGGTCACGAGACCGAGATTCCCTCCGTTGTCGGCGATGTTGATCAGCCTTTCGACCTCGCTTTCGGGATACGGCCTGCCGGCGGCGAGCGCCGCCGCCACCTGCTCGACGATGTTGGCCCGGCGAAAGCCGACGAGTTCGATGTTGATCGAGAGGTCGGCAGCGGCGGCCACCTCGTCACGCTCGTACGGCCGCCGCCGCGGGGGCAGATCGCGCGTGAGCCTGAAGCCGGCCTCACATTCGATGAGATTGGCCGCGTAGCGGGGCGCCGGCAGGGTGGCGCCGTTGCCGAAGCTGGTTGACGCGAAGATCCTGCCGAAGGGCGCGCCTGGCCTGCCGGCGACTTTCCAGCCCACGGTGTCTTCGCCGATCCGCGCGGCCATCGCGTCCTGCATTGCGACCGCTTCGGCCTCGTCGCGCGGCACCAGGTCGTCCGGGAGCGCGTCGATGGTCGTGCCATCGAGCCACGCGCGCGCAAACACCGCCGCCGCGGCGGCAATCCTGTCGTCGGTCATGGTCCTGCTTCCGTCCCTTCGCTGCCTCGCCGGCGTATTGTGAAGCATTCGGGCGACGGGTCAAAACCGTGCCGGGCGGGCGCGGATTCCGGCCGTGGCCGACGTCGCGGCCCGCACCACCCTTCGACTGTCCGATGCCGCGCAGTCCCTCCCGGAACGGGGCTCGAAAAGCCCGCGCGGCAGGCCCGGCCCCGCCGGAAACCCTGGCGGCCGAGCCGCGGAGCGTTCCCCACGCGGCGGTGGACCAGCCCGGTGCGTGCATGGAACCGCCCGTGGGCCGGGGCCTGCCGACCGGACCTCACCAACCCGCGAACGGGATTGCCGGCGCTTCCGGGGTATGTCCTTGCCCCGTCGGGACACCGACGCAGCACGTGCGGGTCGTGTCCGCAAGGGCGCCAGCCGGCATCGGACAGGACCGCCCTGCCGCCGTGGTCCCGGGCCCGGGATCCGAATACCGCGCGCGCCGGTTCGTCCGGCACCGACGTCCGGCACAGTCATGACCGGCATCCCGGAGGTCCGCTCCACGGCTGACCGGTTCCTGCCGCGGGCAGTCGTGCTTCCGCCGGTGTCGATCCGGGGATTCCAGCTGGATGGCATCTTCATCCGGGCCACCCGCACGCGGACCATGCTGCACGCCATGGGCGCGAGCGTTGTCGTGTTCGTGATCGGGATTGCGGCCCTGGTCCCCTTCTTCGGCAACCATGGCCTGCGGGCTGCGTCCTACGGCTTCATGGTCTCGCGTGCGGTCACGCCCGGCATTGGCTATCCGGCACTCGAACCCGGCGTCAGCCGGTGAAAGGTACCGTGACCTGTGCGTGCCGCGGGTCCGGAGCCCGGACAATCTCCAGCGCGAAACCAGGACGGATCACCGCACGTGATCCGCGTCGTCCCCTGTCCGCTTGCGTGATGCGGGCCCCTCACCTCTCGAGGGGAGGGACATGGTGAGGGGAGCGCGATGGACCCCGTTGCCGGATCGATGAACTACCCGCGGTTGCCGCCGTAGGCGCCGGCAAACAATCGGCCCTGGGCAACGCGGTCATGGCTGAGCTGGGCGAAATCGTCGGCAGCGGTGCCGTCGGCGATCCATCCGGCCAGGGCCCTGCCGATGGCCGGCCCGATCTTGAAGCCATGGCCGCTGCCTCCGCAGGCGTCGTAGTAGCCCTGAAGCCGTTCCCGCGGACCGATGAAGGGATACCAGTCCGGCGTCACGTCGTAGAGAGCGGCGTAGGCGGCGATCAGGGTCATGCCGGAAAGCGGCGGAAAGCGCTTGTCCGCCCGCTCCAGGATCAGGTGGATGAAGTCATCGTCCGCCGCTTCCCGGTAGTTGTAGGGATCGACATCGAAATAGTCCTTCGGAAAGCCCTGGCCGATGAGGAACCGGCCGTTCTCCATGGGGCGCAGATAGATGGCGTCGACCGCGTTGGAGACTGACTTGTCGGGCAGCGTCCGGTTCTCCCGCGCCTGCCAGATGGAGTCCTGCTCCCGCACGCTTCGCACGGGCAAATCGATATCGGCGCTGGCAGCAAGGGGTGCTGCCCAGGGACCGGCCGCGTTGACCACGTGGCCGGCGCGCACCTCTCCGTCCTCCAGCAGGACGCCGGTGATCCGGTCGCTGTCGCGGAGCAGGCCGCGGCACGGGGTGCGACCCCGGAATTCGCCTCCGGCCTTGCGGAACATGGTCACGGTGGCCTCCGTCACCCGTATCGGATCGGCGTAGCCGCCGTCCTTCTCGTAGACGACGCCGGCGACGCCGTCCCGGTTCAGCCACGGCGCCACGTCGTCGTATTCGTCCTCCGCCAACCAGCGGGTATCGACGCCGACCGACCTGTGAAGGGCCATGTTGCCGTCGGCCGCCGCCTTCAGTTCGGGCGGGACCAGCATCGTGTAGCCGCACTGGACGAAGCCGCCACCGCCCGTCTCTGCATCGGCTTCCTTGAGCAGATCGATGCTTTCCCTGGCCAGGCGCGCCATGAGGGCGGTCGAATAGTGCTGGCGGACGATGGCGGCGCTCTTGCCCGTGCCGCCGGAGGCGGGACCCGCCCGCTCCACCAGCAGGACTCCTTTCATGCCGGCGTTCATCAGGTGGTAGGCTGTGCTGGCACCGGTGATCCCGGCACCGACGACGATGGCGTCATAGGTCTTGGGCATGGCGAGCGGATCCTTCTTCGGCTCAGGCAGGAACCGTATGATCAGCGATCGGTCGAAGGCAACTTTATACAAAGATTATTTTGTTCGTATACCACGACTGCTACGCTGCGAGGACAGACGATGGGGGACGCACCGGGTGAAGCGGCATCCGCACAGATGCAGACAGGAGGGCCTTCCGTGACCAGGCGGGCGGGCGGCAGGCACGCCGTTCCCAGCGGCGCCGGGGCGGTTGGCCCGTGCACCGCGCTGTCCGTGTTGCGGTACGGCTGGCAGGTCACCGTCCCCGATCCGCAGAAACCCGGGAGCGGGGCCCCGGGCGGCACCGCCGGGCGGATCGTGGCCGGCATTGTCACGCCGGTGCCGGGCCGGGCACCGCGGCACGGGAATGCCTGCTTCGCCTCCGCCCGCGCCCATGACGGGCTCACCTGCGCCGCCGCCAGCGGCACGGCCGTTGCCGACATGGCGGCGGGGCGGCAGACGGACCTTGACTTCGCCCCCTTTGCCGCCGCCCGCTTCTGACAACGCCGGACCCCGACCATGACCGATACCGCCCCCATCAAGCGTGTCGCCGCCGACATCGGCGGCACCTTCACCGACATCGCCGTGCTGACGCCCGACGGCCGCCTCGCCACCTGCAAGGTGCCATCGACCCCTGGCAACTACGCCGATGCCGTGATCGGCGGCATCCGCAGCCTGATGACGGACCTGGGGTCGCCGGTGGACAGGCTGGAGGAAGTGCTGCATGGCTGCACCGTGGCCACCAACGCCATCCTTGAACTGGCCGGCGCCGAAACGGCCCTGCTCACCACCCGCGGCTTCCGCGACATCCTGGAGTTGCGCCGGGTGCGGGTACCGTCACTCTACGATCCCCTCTATCAGAAGCCGGAACCCCTGGTACCCCGCAACCGCCGCTTCGAGGTGGCGGAGCGGGTGGATGCCCATGGCACCGTCGTCGCACCCCTTGACGAGGACGACGTGCGCCTGGCGGCCGAACGTATCCGGGACACGGACGTCGAAGCGGTGGCCGTGTGCTACCTCCATTCCTACGCGAACCCGGACCACGAGCGGCGCAGCGGCCAGATCCTCAGCGAGATGCTGCCTGACCGCTACATCTCACTGTCCGTCGACGTGCTGCCGCAGAAGCGGGAATACGAACGCACCAGCACCACCGTCATCAACGCATATGTGGGCCCGCCGGTGCAGCGCTACGTGCGCTCCATGGTCGACCAGCTCCAGGACGCCGGGGTGCCCGGGCGACTGATGGTGATGCAATCCAGCGGCGGTATCCTGGACGCGGACTCGGTCATGGCCAAGCCGGCCCAGATCGTCGAGTGCGGCCCCGCCGCCGGGGTCATCGGCGCCGAGCACGTGGCCCGCCTGTCCGGCTTCGAGAACGTCATCACCCTCGACATGGGCGGTACGACTGCCAAGGCCTCCATCATTCAGAAGGGGGAACTGCTGTTCGCCGAGGAGTACGAGGTCGGCTCCAGCATGTCCGCCGGCAGCGCCCTGTTGGGCGGCGACGGCTATGCGCTGAACCTGCCGGTTATCGATATCTCCGAGGTCGGCGCCGGGGGCGGCAGCATCGCCTGGCTGGACAAGGCGCGTTCCCTGAAGATCGGGCCCAGGAGCGCCGGCGCGGTGCCGGGGCCGGCCTGCTACGGCGCCGGCAACCCGGAACCCACCGTGACCGACGCCAACGTCCTGCTGGGCTATCTGAACCCGACGTCCCTGGCCGGCGGCACGGTGCCGGTGCACGTCGACCTTGCCCGCGAAGCCGTCGAGAGCCGTATTGCCAGGCCCCTTGGCCGGGAACTGCAGGAGACCGCTCACGGCATCCACACCGTCGCCAACGCCAACATGATGAAGGCGGTCAAGGCGGTGACCACCTACAGGGGCCGCGACCCCCGGGACTTCGCCATCCTCGCCTTCGGCGGCAGCGGCGCCGTCCACGCCGTTGATCTGGCGCGGGTGCTGCAGGTGAAGCAGGTGGTGGTGCCGCTCGCCGCCGGGGTGTTCAGCGCCCTGGGCCTGTTGTTCTCCAACCTGGAGGTCAACGAGACGGCGCCCTTCCTGCATGCCGCCACGGGCATGCCCCTGGAGGAGGCGGAACGACTCTACCGGGGCCTGGCGGACCGCATCGCACCGGTGATCGGCGGTGACAGGGGGGCGATCACCTTCAGCCGGCAGGCCGACGTGCGGTTTGCGGGTCAGGCCTACGAGCTGACGGTCCCCTTCACCGACGGCGTCCTGGACGCAGCGGCGGTCGACGATCTGTGCCAGCGGTTCGAGGCCACGCATCTGGCCCGCTACGGTCACGCCTTCTCCGGCGAGTTTCCGGTGGAGGTGGTCAACCTGCGGCTGATCGGTTCCCGACGGCCGGAGGGCCTGGTCGATCCGACCTTCGATCCGGCCACCCTGCTGGGACCCGACGAGGGTCGCCCGGTCTATTTCGGTCCCGACTTCGGAACGGTGGAGGCCCGGGTCATCGGTCGAGGACGCCTGAGCGAGGCTCCTGTCCAGGGCCCCATCATCATCGAGGAATACGAAGGAACGGCCGTGATCCCGCCCGACTGCACCGCCTGCGTCGATCGGTTCGGCAATGTTATCATCGCGGTCGGCGGCAGCGCCTGACGACCGCCGACGGAGGAGGCTCTCGTGCAGACCAACATCGATCCGTTCCAGCTGGAGGTGATCAAGAACAGCTTTGACGCCATCGCCGACGACATGGCGTTGACCCTGATGCGCACCGCTCATTCGGGGATCGTGCGGGACTCGCTGGACTTCTCCACAGCCCTTTGCGACGCGGAAGGCCTCACCCTGGCACAGGGCATCTGCACGCCCATGCACATGGGCAGCTTCTACGACGCCATGCGCAACCTGCTGCGCCAGTACGAGGGCCGTATCGATCCGGACGACACCTTCATTTTCAACGACCCTTTCGCCGCCGCCGCCCAGCATCTGCCCGACATCTACATCGCCATGCCCATCTTCGCGCAGGGCCGCATGGTGGCCTGGGCGACGACGGTCGCCCACCATTCCGACGTCGGCGGTATCGTCGCTGGCAGCAACGCCCTGGGCGCCGAGGAGATCTTCCAGGAAGGTCTGCGTCTGCCGGTGGTCAAGTTCACCGAACGGGGCAGGCCGAACCAGGCCCTTTGGGACGTGATCGCGCTCAACGTGCGCACCCCCGACAAGGTGATGGGCGACCTTCAGGCGCAGATCGCGTCGTGCAAGAGCGGTGAGCGGGAGCTGCTGGCCCTGTTCGATCGATACGGCGTCGACACCGTGCTGGCCTACGGTACCCATCTGCACGACTACGCCGAACGCCTGACCCGGGCCGAGATCCGGGAATATCCCGATGGCACCTACACCTTTACCGACCACATCGACGGCCTGGGCGAAGAGCCGGAGCCGGTGATCCTCAAGGCCACGGTGACCATCCGTGGCGACGAGATCGCCGTCGACTGGACCGGCTCCTCCATGCAGGTGCCGGGAGGGATCAACCCGTCGTTCCCGTTCACCAAGGCCTCCAACTACGCAGCCATCCGTTCGACCATGGATTCGGAGATCCCCAACTGCCACGGCTTTACCAGACCGATCACGGTGACGGCGCCGGAAGGGAGCATCCTCAACCCCCGCTTCCCGGCCCCCTGCGGGGCTCGCGGCATCACCGGCTACCGCATAATCGACTGCCTGTTCGGCGCCCTGGCCCATGCGGTGCCGGACCGGGTGACCGCCGATGGCAACGGAGGCTCGACGCTGCCGACCATCGCCGGCTACCAGAACGGCAAGGCCTTCGTCTTCTGCGAGACCTTCATGGGCACCTGGGGCGCAACGTCGCGCCACGACGGGCAGGAGGGCGTGCCCCACATGGGCGCCAACCAGTCCAACGTCTCCATCGAGATGATCGAACGGGACTACCCCATCCGCATGAACCGGTACGGCATGGTCGCCGACACCGGGGGACCGGGCCGCTTCCGCGGCGGCCTGTCCCTGTGCCGGGAGTACGAGATCCTCTCGGAGGACGCCATCCTCAACGTGCGTTCCGACAAGCGGCGCTACCTTCCCCACGGCCTGCACGGCGGCAGGGAGGGAACGCCGTCCTGGAACATCATCAACCCGGGGCGGGACGACCGGGTCTTGCCGGTACTGATGACCGAGGTGCAGAAGCTGACGCGGGGCGATGTGTTCCACCACGTCATGTCCAGTGGCGGCGGCTTCGGCGACCCCCTGGAGCGGGACCCGGAACACGTGCTGAAGGACGTACGGGAAGAAAAGGTCTCCCTCGACCACGCCCGGGCCGCCTACGGGGTCGTCGTCACCAGGAATGCCGGCACCGTCGCCCTGGACGCCGTGGCCACGGACGGCCTCAGGGCCGGGATGCGGTCCCGGCCCGCGGCGGCCCGGAAGGGGCAGCAGCCATGAAGATCACCGCCATCCGCGCGACCCCGGTCCGGGTGCCGGTCACCCGCATCGCCGCCTACGCCAAGCGCACCATGGACCACATGGTCGCCACCGTGGTCGAGGTGGAGACCGACGCGGGCATCATCGGTATCGGCGAGTCCCGTGGAGACTGGAACGCCGCCATCATCAACGACAAGTTCGCACCGCTGCTGGTGGGCATGGCGGTCGACGACCGGCGGGCCATGACTGACCTGTGCCTGGCCAAGCAGCCCTTCGACTACGGCTATCCGGAGTTTGTCTGTGAGCGGAACGCTTTCGCCGGTATCGAAATCGCGCTGTGGGACATCCTGGGCAAGGAGACCGGACGGCCCCTGTACTCTCTCCTGGGGGGTGCCTGCCGGGAACGGGCACCGTTCGTCGCCTACGCCTATGCGGTCGATCCGCGGGAGGGAAGGTCCGACGCCGAGGTCGCCCGCGCCATGGCCGACATTGCCGCCGGGAACGTCGCCGGGGCCGGGGCGACCATGTTCGAGTTCAAGGTCGGCCTTCATTCGCCAGCCTGCGAGATCGGCGTCGTGAGGGCCGTGCGGGACGCGATCGGGCCCGACCTGGACATCGCCGTCGACGCCAACATGGGGTTCTCGGTCGAACAGGCGCGGCAGTTTCTTGCCGGGGTTGCCGACGCGCGCCTCGCCAATTTCGAGGAACCGGTGGCCAGCCTCGCCCACACGGCCCGACTGCGTCGGGAATTCGGGGTACCCGTCTCCACCCACTGCATCGACCTGGACGCCATCGCCGCCCACCCCGCCATCGATTCGGTGGTCAGCGACCCGTCGCTGCTGGGGGGCGTCGCCAACACGGTCGCGTTCATGGACAAGGTGACGGCGCTGGGGAGGCGGTTCTGGCTGCGGGCCCGCTGGGAGCTCGGTATCGGCTGGGCGGTCATGTGCCACCTGGGCCTCGCCTGCCCCGAGCTGGACCGCCCGGCCCAGGCGCTCATCGACTGGATCGAGGACGACCTGGTCCTGGGCGATACCTGGCTGGTGACCGACGGCGGCGTCCGTCCGCCGGACAGGCCGGGGCTGGGGATCGAACTGGATCGGGCGGCGTTGGAACGCTACGCGACCGGGTAGGGGTTACCGCGGGCTTGGCCCGAACACCAGGTCCGGCAGCCACAGGGTGAGCTGCGGGAAAGCCGATACGATCAGCAGCCCCAGCAGCAGCGGCGCGAAGAACGGCAGCGTCGCCCTCAACACGCGTTCGGGCGGGATGTCCGCCACCCGGGCGGCGACGAACAGGCCGATTCCCATGGGTGGCGTGATGATGCCGATGATCAGGTTGAAGCAGATGATGATGCCGAAATGCACCGGGTCGATGCCGAAGGCGTTGACCACCGGCAGCAGGATCGGCGACAGGATCAGCAGTGCCGGCAGGGTCTCCAGGAACATGCCGACGGCGATCAGGAACAGGTTGATCACCAGCAGGCCCACCAGCGGGTGCTGGATGTAGGTCGTGATCCACGCCGCCGCCTCGTGGGGGATGCGCTCCGTGGTGATCAGCCAGCCCATGACCACGGACACGGCGATGATGTACATGATGACGGCGGTGGTTTGGACGGACTCGACGATGCAGTCCCACAGCCGCCGCCAGGTCAGCTCCCGATAGATGATCCCCACCAGCAGGGCATAGACGGCGGCCAGCGCCCCCACCTCGGTGGGCGTGGTCACGCCGGTGATCAGCGCCCCGATGATCAGCACCGGCGACAGCAGGGCCAGCCCGCCGCCCTTGAGGGCCTGCCAGGCTTCGCCCAGGTGGAAAGGCTCCGGCTGGCCCCAGTCGGTATGGCGCAGCCGAACCCAGCCGGAGATGAAGGCCATGGTGATCGCCCCTATCACCAGGCCCGGCAGGATGCCGCCCAGGAACAGCCGCCCCACCGATGTGTCGGTGGCCAGTCCGTAGACGATCAATACGATGGATGGCGGAATGATCGGCCCGATGGTGCAGGAGGCCAGCGTTACCGCGGCCGAGATATCGACCGGATAGCCGTTTCGGCGCATGGCCCGCATCTCCACCGCGCCGAGACCGGCAAGGTCCGCCAGTGCCGCCCCCGACATGCCGGCGAAGATCATGCTGGCCCCGACGTTGACCTGGGCGAGACCGCCGCGGATGGGGCTGAACAGGGCACGGGCGAAGGTGAAAATGCGTTCCGTCACGCCGCCGGCGTTCATCAGGTTGCCGGCCAGCACGAAGAAAGGCACCGCAAGCAGGGCAAACCTGTCGAGCCCGTCCACCATCATTCGCGGGATCACGCTCAGCGGGAAGTCGGCGACGAGGAGCGCCACCAGGGCCGCGATGCCGATGGCGATGCTGACCGGCACCCGAACCGCCATCAGCACCACCATGATCACCAGGATGAGGGCGGAGATCATGGGCCGAATCCCCCGGCGGGCGCTCGCTCGATCCCGCGCCCGTCAACACTCCCCCCGGCGTCATTGCCGGGCCTGGCCCGGCAATCCGCGGAACATGCCGGACGTCGCCGCTGAAGCGGCGTGGATACGCCGCTCAGGCCGGCGCAAGGCGCGAGAAAGGGTGGTCGGCGCGGTCGCGCCCCTACCGCCGCGCCGTACGCCGTCTCAGGCGATCCGCACATCGGACTCGATGTCGGCGACCGGCCGCTGCGGGTCGCGCGATCCAAGGCTGTGGACGGCCAGGGCGAAATAGAGGCTGGTCAGGATCATCGACAGGGACGCGATGATCAGCGGCAGATAGTTGAAGAACCGGGGGAAGTGCAGGATCACCGAGTAGGTGCGCATCTGGCGCGGTGCCTCGGCCAGGGCCTCGAACATGATGACGGCACAGAACACGATGGTCAGCACCTGCGCCATCCAGTAGGCCGTTCGCTGCCAGCGGGGCGCCACCCGCTCGATGAAGAACTGGACGATGATGTAGTGGCGGGACCGGAAGACGCAGCTTGCCCCGATGAAGTAGGCCACCAGCATCAGGAGCAGGGAGAATTCCTGCACCCAGAAGATGGAGCCTTCGAAGCCGTAGCGGACCGTGATCTGGGCGATGTTGATCACAACCACGGCGATGAAGGCGCCGACCGCCACCACCAGTTCGACCCGGCCCCAGGCCCGGAGGACGCGGCGGAACGCCGCCAGTCCTCCGGGAAGGACCGGGTTCGTCATGGTTGCAGCAACCCGGGTCTACTTGACGGCCCGGGCCTGGCCGATGATGCCCTTGGGCAGCAGGCCCTCCTCTTCAATGGTCTTGTGGACCGCGTCGGCGTGCCCGTGCCACGGCCCCAGGGGCGGCTGGATGATGGTCAGTCCCAGTTCTTCCTGGGCCGCCATGATGTGCTTCTGGTCATTCTCGCGGCTGATCCGCACGTAGACCTCACCGGCCTCGTTGGCGGCCTGGGTCAGGGCATCCTTCTGGGCGTCGTCGAGCTTGTCCCAGGTGCGCTTGCTGATCACCGGAAGCACGATCTGGAAGTACTCCTTCAGGTTCGTGAAGTACTTCAGCACCTCGATGTGCTTGTTGAGGTAGGAGGCACTGACCACCGTGGTCAGGGAGTCGACCGCCCCGGTCGCCAAAGCGGTATAGACGTCCGCCCAGGCCATCACCTGGATGTTGGCGCCCATGCCGGACCAGGCCTGGATCGGCATCTCGGCCTGGAACATGCGCATCTTGTAGCCCTGCAGATCCTCGGGCGTGAAGATGGGCGTGCGGCTGAGGATCCCCCGGTCCTGCTGACGCATCCAGTTGTAGTTGCCCAGGAACACCAGCCCCCGTTCCTCCACCTTCTCGGCGATGGTGGCGAACGAGTCGCTGTTGAGGAACTTCTGGAAGTGGTCGCGGCTGCGGAACACGAAGGGTGTGTTGATGACGCCGAACCGGTCATCGTAGGACTTGAAGTAGTCCAGCGTGTCGATCACCAGGTCCTGGGCCCCGGCAATCGTGTTCTCGAACTGGGTCGGTGGCGAGCCGAGTTCGCCGGAGTGGAATACCTGGACCTCGATTTCGCCGTTGGTCAGTTCCTTCACCCGCTTGGCGAAGAAGTCGGCGGCCTGACCCTGGTCGGAAGTCGGGGGCAACACGCTGCCGGCCCGCAACTTCATGGCCGCGTCTGCCGGTGCCGTGGCAGCCAGAAGTGCGGCTGCCAAAACACCAATTAACCACTTGCTGTAATTAAACATTTCTGTTCTCCCCCTCCCATCGTATCCTTGGAGGCCCCGTTGGCCCCCAGGTCGAATAACAGTCTAGCGCAGGTCGCGGTGCGCCCCAATTCGGGCCGTTCGCAACGCCGCCGTCGCCGTGGCGTCGAGAACGCCGTCGGCATCCACAATCACTCCGTAGGCCGCTTCGGCCGCCCGGGGCGTGATCTTGCCGTCGACCACGTCGGTCGCGACCGCCTCGGGGTCGCGCTCCAGGGGCGAACCGAGGCCGCCACCGCCGGGCAGCACGAAACGCACCGTGTCCCGGGGACCGATCATGCAGGTCTCCATGGCCTTCAGGCGCCGCTCGGCCGTCGTCTCCGGGTTGAGCAGGTTGCGCGAGGTCGCGCCGGGCGCCCCGCCCTGCAGCCCGTAGGGCGGCGTTTGCGCCCGGTCGGAGCGGATCTGGAGCTGGCAGGGCGTGGCGCCCAGGTACTGCACGTCCCGGTGCAGCGCCAGGCCACCGCGGTAGGTTCCCGCACCGCCGGAGTCCGGAACGAAGCCGTACCGCAGGATGCGCAGGGGATGCTCCACCTCCATGATCTCCACCGGGATGTTGCGCTGGTTGAGCAGCGGATGGGCAATGCCGTCGATACCGTCCTTGCCGGGCCGCGCCCCCCATGAGCCGCCGAAGATCTCCACCAGAACGAAGGGGTTCCGGTCCTCGTCGTAGGCACCGAAGCTGTAGACGGTTGCCCCACCCTCGCTCGCCGCCGGCACGCGGTCGGGCACCGCCTGGGCCAGAGCCCGGAAGACCGCGTCGGCCAGGCGGAACAGGGTGACGCCGCGGGCGCCGGAAGCAGCCGGCGGCACGCTGTCGAGGATGCTGCCCTTCTCCGCGATCACCCGTACGGGTCGGAAGAAACCGCCGTTGTTGGGGATGTCCGCCTGCAGGACCGACCGGATCACGAAGTAGGACGTCGCCTTGGTCATGCTGAAGGTGGAATTGATGGCGCCCTGCACCTGGGGGGAACTGCCCGTGGTATCGACCACGATCTCGTCGCCGCGGATGGTCAGCGTCACGGTAATCGGCACCGGCCGCGCCTCCACCCCGTCGGCATCCAGATAGTCCGTCGCCGTCCAGGTCCCGTCGGGCAGGTCGGCAATGGCCTGGCGGGTGGTCCGTTCCGCATAGTCCAGCAACGCGGCGAGGTAGCGGCGCATGTCGTCGATGCCGTACCTGTCCACCAGGTCCCGCACCCCGGCCTCGCCGGTATCCAGGGCCGCCACCTGAGCCCGGAAATCGCCCAGCAGCTTCACCGGCACCCGGACGTTCTTTTCGATGATGGCGAACAGGGTCTCGTTGGGTTCCCCCCGCTCGTAGAGCTTCAGCGGCGGCATGCGCAGGCCCTCCGCGAAGATCTCCGTGGAGTCGCAGGCGTTGGAGCCGGCGATGCGCCCGCCGACGTCCACCTGGTGCCCGGCGACGCAGACGTAGCAGAACATGTCGGTACCGATGAACACGGGCTTGATGAAGAAGACGTCCGGCAGGTGCGTGCCGCCCTCGAAGGGATCGTTGAGGACGAACACGTCGCCCGGCTCCATGCGCCCGGCCCAGCGGGCCTTCACCGCCTCGATGGCATCGGGCATGGGACCGAACTGAAGCGGCAGGGAAAGACCCTGGCTGACCATCTCCCCTTCCGGATCGGCGATGCCGGTGGAGAAATCCATGTTGTCCCGCAGGATGCCCGAATAGGAGGCCCGCACCAGGGTCAACGCCATCTCGTTGACCAGGAAGAAGAGCGCGTTCTTGATCAGTTCGAAGCGAACCGGATCAATGTGCCCCGGCAGGCCCTTCGGTACGTCGACAGCACGTCCGGTCTTGTCGATCGCGTTCACGGGCGCACCTCGATCACGATGTTGCCGCGGTCGTCCCGCAGCGCGGTACAGCCGGGCGGGACCACGGTGACGGTATCGTACTCCTCGATCAGCAGGGGCCCGTCGCGGTTCTCCCGGTCCAGGTGGGCCCGGGTCAGGACCGGTGTCTCCAGGAACCCGGCATCGGCCCCGAAGTAGGCCATGCGCCGGGAGACCGGGCCGTCAGCCCCGTCTTCCGGGCTCTCCCCCGCGACGACCCTGTCACCGGAGTGCCGGCCGGTCACCCGGATTCCTGCCAGGACGATGCGCTCGCCCTCCGCGCGGTGCCCGAAGGTGCGCTCGTGCTCGGCCTCGAAGGCCTCGGCCAGCTCGCGGGTCCCGGTCGTCGTCCAGGTATCGACGGGCGCAGCTACCGTCAGGTCGTGGCTCTGACCCCAGTAGTGAAGATCGGCTTCCACCTCGAAGACAAGGCTCCCGCCTCCATGCCGGGCCGCCATCCCCTCCACCGCGCGGCGCAGGTGGGCGAGGACGCCGTTCAAGGCGTCCAGCGGCACAGAGTCCAGGTCCCGGTAGAACATGTGGCCCCGCTGGAAAGACAGGTCGGAGGCCAGCAGCCCGACTGCGGAGAACAACCCCGGCGATGGCGGCACGATCACCGTCCCCATGCCTGCCTCACGGGCCAGGATGGCGGCGTGAACCGGCCCGCTGCCACCGAAGGCCAACAGGGCAAAGTCCCGCACATCCTGCCCCCGCTGGGTGGTGACGGCGCGGATGGCGCCGGTCATCTCCGAATTGGCGATCAGGTGTATGCCGAAGGCGGCCTCGACCGGATCCAGGCCAAGGGGCGCGGCGACGGACTCCTGCACCGCCTGGCGGGCCAGGTCCGGATGAATGGCAAGGGTGCCACCGGCAATGGCCTCCGGATTGAGGTAACCCAGCAACACATTGGCGTCGGTCACCGTCGGCGCCGTCCCGCCGCGGCCGTAGCAGGCCGGGCCGGGGGCGACGGCGGCGCTGCGCGGCCCCACCCGCAGGCTGCCCCCCGTATCGACCCAGGCGATGCTGCCGCCGCCGGCGCCGACCTCGGCGACGTCGACAACCGGCACGTTGACAGGGTAGCCACCGCCGCCCACCAGCCGGGAAGCGGCCGATATGCCGCCGCCGACCTCGTAGTCGTGGGTACGGGTCACGGTGCCGCCCTCGACAAGGGAGGCCTTGGCCGTGGTCCCGCCCATGTCGAAGGACACCACCTGCTCCAGCCCCATGGCCGTTGCGGTGTTGCAGGCCGCCAGCACGCCTGCGGCGGGACCCGATTCAACCATGGTCACCGGCTGGCGAACGGCAAGGCTCAACGGGCTCAGGCCGCCGCCGCACTGCATGATGAAGACCGGTGCGTCGACGCCGTTGTCCCTGAGCCGGTCGCCGAAGCGTTCCAGGTAGTGACGCACCAGGGGCTTCACGTAGGCGTCGATGACCGTGGTGCTTGTCCGCTCGTACTCGCCGATCTGGGGCAGGATATCGGTGGCGATCGAGACGTCCAGGTCGGGAGCCCGCTGCCGCAGGGCCTCGGCCACCGCCCGTTCATGGTCAGGGTTGGCATAGGCGTTGAGCAGGCAGACCGCCACCGCCTCCGCTCCGCTCGCCAGCACCCCGTCGATGGCCGCCGCGACGGATTCCGGGTCGAGGGGACTGTCGACCTCACCGCGGGCGCTGATCCGTTCACGCACCTCGAACACGTGTCGGCGCGGCACCAGCGGGGGACGCTTGTCGTAGGACAGGTTGTAGAGGGAGGGAATGCGCAGTCGCCCTATCTCCAGGACGTCGCGAAAGCCCTCGGTGGTGATCAGGGCGCAGCGGGCGCCCGCACCCTGCAGGATCGCGTTGGTGGCGACCGTCGTCGCATGAACCACTTCGCCGACTGCGCCGAGGTCCGCGCCCAGGTCGGCGATCGCCTCGGTGAGGCCGTCGAAAACGGCGCGGCTGTAATCGTCGGGTGTGGACAGCAGCTTGCGGACCGCCTGGCGGCCGCCGGCCGTGGCCAGGACCACGTCCGTGAAGGTGCCGCCGATGTCGACCCCGGCGCGAACCGGGGTAGATGCGTCCATCCGTTCCCCCTGTCCTGTCGTGGCCTGCCTTCCGTGGGGCAGCGGATACAAACTTTATTTTGTTTGCATACAGGACGCAACACAGGTTCGGTTGATTCACGGCGGCATCCGTGCGACAGGTGGCGCCATGCAACGACCCCGGTCGCCCGCGTCGAAGCCCTCGCTGGTGGACGCCGCCACGGAGCGGATCCGGGACAAGATCCTCGACCTCTCACTGCCTCCCGGCGAGGCCATCAACAGTGCCTGGCTGGTTGACCACCTGAAGCTGAGCCGCACGCCGATCCGCGAGGCCCTCAACCGCCTGGCCGCCGAAGGCCTGATCCGCTTCGAGGCCAACCATGGGGTCTTCGTCCATCCCCTGGACGTGGCCGAGATCACCCAGCTCATGGAGGCCTATGGCATTGCGGAGCGGGTCTCGGCCCGGTTCTGCGACTTCGATGATCCGACGCTTCTGAAGGATGTCATCGACATGCAGGCGCGCCAGTGCGAGGCGGTCTCGAACCACCGGTACCTGGACGCGAGCCACTGGAACGCCCGCTTTCGCAGCCGCATCGCCGAATCCTCTCACAACCACCACCTGACCGAGTTCCACCGCCGTATCGTCAACCACACCCGGCGGCTGAGCTGCCTGATCTACTCCATGGAAGCGCGCGATCCCGACTACTATGCGGGCCAGATCCGGTTGCTCGAGAGCCTGCATCACGACATCCAGGATGCCATCCGCCGGCAAGACAGGGATCGGCTGCTGGCGGTGCTCTGCCGCCAGGTGGAGGTCTTTCGGGGCCGCATCGCCTGGGTGTTCCAGCGCGGCGGCCGGGACAGCGGCTTCGATGTCACACCGCCCGCCGCCGCTTCGAAGACGACTGATCGATGTCCGCAGCCATGACCCTGGACGATGCCGACGCCCCGGTCCGGGAGGTGTTGACCGCCGCCGGTCCGGGCCCGACAGCTTCATGGCCGGGGAGGCCGCAGGGGCAACCGTGACGGACAGGAAGGCGCCCGCCGCGGGCGGCCGCGGCGGGAGCTGAACGATGCGGGGCGGCGCATGGTCGCGACGGCCCGGCTCATGATCGCATCCGGGCCCGGGCAGTCGAGACTTGAAATCGGCAGGATCAACGCTGGTTCGAGAGGCGGAGCCGGGAGCCCGGGACAGGGTTCGCTTCAACGAGCGCGAGCCGGCCGGGACGGACCACGCGGCTGATGGCGCGACGCCCGCTCTTCCCGTGCCCGGCGTGGATCGCGAGGATGGTCTCACCGGCCTGCGCGAAGGTGGTCACCGGCTGCATTAGCCGCCGGGGGCCGCGCGCTTGCCGGCCGAGGCGAGGGAGGCAACGGGGTTTTCGCTGCGGTGCAGCGTAACGCCGCCGGCCCGCGGGCGGATTCGACACTCCCGGTCCGTTCGACTACGGTTCACCCTGAACGCTGCCGCCGGCTCCACCGCATGCGCTGCCGAGGCGAGCCCGGCGCGGAGAGTCGGGTCTCCGACCCATCGCGATGCAGCTCTCGGGAGGACCGAAACCATGAGAACCCTGATTCACAGGACCGTCTTTGCTGCCGCGTTCGCGGCGCTTCTGGCCGTGAGCCCGACAGGGACGAGCTCCGTCCTGGCCGCCGACGAGTTCAAGTGGAACGTGCCCGTCGTCTGGACCCCGCCGCACAATGTCAGGACCGAGCAGGAAGAGTTCCGCAAGCGCGTGCTGGAACGCTCGGGCGGCAGGCTGAACTTCTCGCTTCACCAGTACGGAGAGATCGGGTTGGTGGAGTCCGACGTGCTCTCCCTCGTCCGTGGCGGCGAGTTCCCGCTGGTGGAGCTCGACCACTCGAAGACCTCGGGCGACGAGCCGCTCTTCCAGATCTTCAACCTTCCCGGCCTCTGCTTCAGCATGAAGGACGCGATGACGGTGGCCGAAGCGATCAAGCCACTGCGCACCGCCGCGCTCGCGGAGCGCAACGCCGTCGAGCTCGGGATGGTCTTCTACAACCCGCCGCAGGGCATCTTCTCGAAAGAACCCGTGAACACCATCGACGACCTGAACGGGTTGAGCATCCGCGTCTACAGCCGCGTGCTCCTGCGCTCGTTCGAGCTGCTGGGCGCCCAACCGCAGATCATCCCCTGGGGCGATGCGCCCGCCGCGCTCCTGCAGGGCGTGGTCGACGGCGCCATCACCAGTCCCAGTTCCGGCATCAAGGTCGGCTTCGGCGACACCACCAAGTACATGACGGTCATGCCGCTCGCGAACCGGGTCTCCTGGCTCGTGAACAAGGACGCCTGGGACTCGCTGCCCGCCGATCTCCAGCAGATCCTGACCGAGGAGACCAAGGCCGCCGGCGACGCCATCCAGGCGGGCTGGGACGCCGAGGAGGTCGGGGTGGCGCAGCTCGTGGCGGACGCCGGCATGACCTTCGTTCCGCCGTCAGAGGAGTTCCAGGCCGCGGTCACGAAGCTGCTGCGCCCGGTGTGGGACGAGTGGGCGGCCTCGACCAAGTACGGGCCGGAGGCGCTCAAGCTGGCGCTGGCCGCGCTGGGACGCAACTGAGTTCCCGCCGGGCGGGACCGCGTACCGGCGACGGCGCTCCCTTGGATAAACAGCCCTCCTCGGGCGGCGCCGTCGGCTGGCTGATCGTCCGCCTCGCGAAGTTCTCCATGGCCGTCGCCGCCCTGGGGGTGATGGCGATGTGCCTGCTCGTGACGGGCGCGGTGGTGGTGCGCTACGTCTTCGACTGGCCGGTCGTATGGGTTCCCGAGATCGTCGGTTACCTCATGGTCGCGCTGGTCTTCCTCGCCCTCGGCGAGACCATGCTGGCGGGACGTCACATCAGGATCGATCTCGTGGTGGGCAGGCTGCCGAGGCGCCTTCGCGAGATCGTCGATCTCCTCACCCTGGTCCTCTCGGTCGGCGTCGCCGGCTTCTTCGCGTGGCACGGGCTCAACACCATGCTGCGCTCCCTCGACTACGGACGAAGGGACGCGTTCGGCGCCCTGAACCTGCCACTGTGGATTCCGCAGATTGCCCTGCCGGTCGGGCTGTCCGTCCTGACCCTGGTGGTGGTCCTTCTCGCGTACCGCAAGCTCCGCGACATCCTCCACGGCTCCGGCCCGGACGATGCCGGCTCCGACCGGCAAGGGGGGAGTGCCGGGTTTTGAGCCATCGGGTCCATGCCGGTCGCCGGTTCGCCGCCGCGCCACCCGGCGCGGGGATCGCGTAGCACCATGGACGTCACCCTGTTCCTGCTTGGTCCGCTGATTGTCCTGCTGCTGCTCGGCCAGCACATCGCCTTCGCGCTGCTGCTCTCGGCCTTTCTCGGCTACTACCTCCTGCTCGGGGGTCCCCTGCCCCGCACCATCGGGGTCACCTCGTTCAACCTCACCTACAACTTCGTGCTGACGGCGATCCCGCTCTTCATCTTCATGGGCGAGATCATCCTGCGCACGGGGTTCAGCGGGCGGTTGTACCGGGGGCTGTCGCGCTGGTTCCAGCTGCTGCCCGGTGGTCTGCTCCACTCCAACATCGCCGCCTGCGGCCTGTTCTCGGCGGTGTCGGGCTCCAGCGTCGCCACCGCGGCGGCCATCGGCACGGTGGCGCTGCCGGAGCTGGAGAAGCGCAAGTACGACGGCAGGCTCGCCACCGGCTCCCTCGCGGCCGGCGGCACCCTGGGCCCGCTGATCCCGCCGAGCATCGCCTTCATCATCTACGGCGTGATCACCGAGACCTCGATCGTCCGGCTGTTCATGGCGGGGGTGTTCCCGGGCCTGCTGCTCGCGGGACTGTTCATGGCCTACATCGGCATGCGGGTGGTGATGAACCGGTCGCTGGTGCCGAGGGACGAGCCGGTCTCCTGGTCCGAGCGGCTGCGCGGGACGGTCGAGGTGGTTCCCATCGTGGTCCTGATGGTCATTGTGCTCGGCGGCATCTATGCAGGCATCATGACCCCGACCGAGGCGGCCGCGGTCGGCGCGTTCGGAGCGCTGCTGATGGCCGCCGCCTTCCGGACCCTGAGCTGGCAGGTGCTGCGCGACGCCCTGATCGAGACCGCGCGCTCGACCGCGTTCATCATGTTCATCATCGTGGGAGCGATGCTGCTCGGAGTGGTGCTCGCCAATCTGCGCATCCCCGCCGCCCTGGCCGACATGGTGCTCGCAGCGCCGCTTACCCCCCTGATGGTGATGCTGCTGATCTACGCCATCTACTTCGTGATGGGGATCTTCTTCGACGGTATCTCGATGATGATCATCACCCTGCCGGTGATCTTCCCGGTGGTGCTGGCGCTCGGCTACGACCCGGTGTGGTTCGGGGTGGCCTTCGTCATCATCATGGAGGTCGGCCTGCTGACGCCCCCGGTGGGGCTCAACCTCTACGTCATCCACGGCATCGCCAGGCACCGCCCGTTCAGCGAGGTCGCCATCGGCAGTGCGCCCTTCTTCGTGGCGATGCTGGTGGCGCTCGCCATCGTGCACGCGGTTCCGGCGCTCTCGCTGTGGCTTCCCTCGGTCCTGCTCGGCTGAGGCCGGCCGCGTTCCGGTCGGCGCGCCTGCGACGCAGACCGCTTTCGGGCGAACCCTGCGTCCCTCCATGGCGTGGCCGGTCGTAACCGGCCGACGCCCGCCGCGCCTCGATTGACGCTGCCGCAGGCGCAACGCAGACTGCTTCCGCACCATGCACGGAAACGCACGGGGACGAGACGTAATGGCCGGACACTACGACGTCATCGTGGTGGGAGCGGGAATCACGGGTGCCAGCACCGCGCACTTCCTCGGAAAGAAGGGTCTCGACAGGGTCCTGCTCGTCGAGCGCGGTGGCGTCGCATCCGGAGGCACCGGCAGAAGCGCGGCGATCGTGCGCTCGTTCTACACGATCCCCGTCATGGCCCGGCTCGCGCGCGAAGCCGTCCGGCTGTTCCACCGGCTCGAGGACGAGGTGGGGAGCGACGGCGGCTTCCAGGCCACCGGGTTCACCCAGCTCATCCCGCCCGAGTGGGTGGGCATCGCCCGGGAGAAGGTGGCGATGCACCGGGAACTCGGCATCGACACCGAGCTCGTCCCCGAGAGCGATTGGCGGCAGCGGTTCCCGTGGGTCGACACCGGCGGGATCGGCGCGGTCGTGTTCGAGCCGGACAGCGGCTACGCGGATCCCGTGCGCACCGCCGAGGCGTTCGTCGAGTCCTTTGTCGCTTCGGGCGGCGAGTTCCGGCCCCGCACGCCAGTGAGGGCGCTGACCGGCGACAGCGCCAGGGTGACCGGCGTGCTCCTCGACGACGGCGAGGTCCGCGCCGGGGCCGTCGTCAACGCGGCCGGACCCTGGGCCAGGCCGCTCGCGGAGAGCGTCGGCCTCGATCTGCCGATGCGCACGGTTCGCGAGCAGGACGCCGTGTGGGAGGTGCGAGGCGACCAGCCGCTGCCGCGCACCCCGGTCGCGAACGCGATCGAGGCGGTCTACATGCGCCCGATGGGTGAAGGGCGCTGGCTCTTCGGACGGGGATTCCCCAAGCCCTACTTCGACGTGGACCCCTACAATTTCAAGGAGACGTGCGACAACGACTTCGTGGTCGATGTCTACGAACGCTGGTGCAGGCGGATCCCCGCCCTTGACGGCTCCCGGCCGCTGCACGGGTACGCGGCGCTCTACGACGTGACGCCGGACTGGATCCCGTTCATGGGACCGCGGTCGGGGGTGGGCGGGTACTACGACGCCTGCGGCGGCAGCGGCCACGCGTTCAAGACCGGACCGATCTTCGCCCGAGAGCTCGTGGACTGGATGGTCGACGGCACCGTTCGCGACGACTACCGCCGGTTCAGCCACGACCGCATGGCGGCCGGAAACGCGTTCAACCAGGCCTTCGGCGGCAACCGGGTCTGACGCGTTCGTGGCGCGGATCCCCGTCGTTCGTCAAGCCGCAGGGCAGCCCAGGGAGCACCCCATGAAGCTCGACCCCATCAAGTTCGAGGTCCTGCGCAACGGCTTCCTCGAGGCCACCGAGGAGATGGCGCTGGCGCTTCGCCGCAGCGCCTACTCCACCAACATCAAGACCCGCTGCGACTTCTCGTGCTGCCTGTTCGACAGGAACCTGCGTCCCATCGCGCAGTCGTTCAGCCAGCCCAACCACCTCGGCTCCATGGTCGGGACCGTGCGCCAGGCGGTCATCGAGTACGGACCGGAGAACCTCGGTCCGGGCGATCAGCTCGTGGTCAACTACCCCTACCCGAGCGGCGCCCACCTGAACGACATCGTGGTGGCGGCACCGTTCCACTACCAGGGAGAGATCCACGGCTGGTTCGGCAACCTTGCCCACCACGTGGACGTGGGCGGCGGCGCACCGGCGAGCGTGGGTGCGTTCCGTGAGGTCTACCAGGAAGGGGTGATCATCCCTCCGGTGAAGATGGTGCGGGCGGGGGAAATCGTCGACGACGTGTTCCGGCTGGTGCTCTCCCAGATCCGCTCCAAGCGCGAGACCGCGGGCGACTTCCGGGCGCAGTTCGCGGCCAACAACACCGGCGTGCGGCGCCTGACCGCGCTGTTCGACCGCTACGGCCCGGAGACCGTGAACTTCTACATGGACGAGCTCATCGCCTACACCGACCGGCGCACGCAGGCCGAGCTCGCCAGGCTCCCGAAGGGCGAGTACGTCGCCGAGGGGTATGTCGACAACGACGGGTTCACGGACAAGCCGGTGCGGCTCGCGGTGCGGGTGGTGGTCGATTCAGACGGTGTGCTGCTGGACTTCACCGGATCGGACCCCCAGCGCCGGGCGCCGGTGAACTCCACCTGGGCCCAGACCTTCTCCGCCGCGGCCTATGCGCTGAAGTGCGTTGCGGACCCCGACCTGCCGGTAAACGAGGGCTTCTACCGGCACGTGCGGCTGATTGCACCGGAGGGGACGGTGGTGAACTGCGTGCACCCGTTCCCGGTGGTGGCGGGCTGGGAGACGCAGGTCCGCCTCAACGATACCATCTTCAAGGCGCTCGCCCAGGCCGTCCCCGAGCGCATGATCGCGGGCACGAAGGCGATGCAGTGCCACGCGGGGTTCGGCGGCGTCGATCCCCGCTCCGGCGCCTACTACTGCTACCTCGAGACGCTCGGCGGCGGCTACGGCGCCCGGGCGCACAGCGACGGGCCGGATGCGGTCCAGACCCACGGCCAGAACACCGAGAACGCACCGGTGGAGGAGACCGAGATCAACTACCCGGTGCGCATCCTGCGCTACGAGCTGGTGGAAGACTCCGAGGGCGCGGGCCGGCATCGGGGCGGTCTCGGAGTACGCCGGGACTACCGCTTCGACGACCACGACGTGACCTTCACCATTCTCGCCGACCGCGACCGATGGGGTCCGTGGGGTCTGTTCGGAGGACGCGAAGGACGCAAGGCGTACTACATCCTCAACCCCGACGGCGAGGCCCGCGAGCTGAACTCCAAGAGCACCGTGGATCTCAAGCCCACCGACGTCGTCAGTTATCGCACCTGCGGGGGCGGCGGATACGGGCCGCCGGACGAGCGCGACCCGGAGCTGGTGCTCCGGGACGTGCGCGAGGGGAAAGTGTCCGCGCAGCGCGCGCGCGACGTCTACAAGGTCGCCGTCGACACCGCCACCTGGACGGTCGACGAGGTGAAAACGGCGCGCTGCAGGGAGTGAGGGACGTGACGCCAGGATACCCGCCCCGACTGCGGCCGGGCCGTGCGATGGTCCTGCGCGGCATCGACTCGCTCCCGCGAAACACGGGCCGGACGAGGACCGGGGACTGCGGTCCCGGGGGGAGGTCGCGCAAGACCCGGGCCAGGTGCCGCGATGATCGCGCCGGCAGGCCCACGCGGACGAGCGCCATGCAGGGGCGGGCACGGACATGACGACTCGCTACCGGTTGGGAATCGACGTCGGCGGGACCTTCACCGACGGACTCCTGATCGACGAGACGACGGGCGAGACCCGGATCGCGAAGGTGCCCTCCACCCCCGCCGATCCCTCCGTGGGTTTCGTGGCGGCGGTCGAACGTATCCTGCGGGACGCGGGCATCGAGCCGGCCGATGTCGGCTACCTCGTGCACGGGACCACGGTGGCCACCAACGCCATCATCGAAGAGAAGCTGGCGCCGACCGGATTCATTACCACCGAAGGGTTCCGGGACATGCTGGAAATCCAGCGCCAGATCCGGCCCTCCCTCTACGACCTGCTGTTCGAGAAGCCGCGTCCGCTCGCGCCGCGCTATCTCTGCTTCGGCATTCCCGAGCGGCTCGATGCGACCGGGACCGTGGTGACGCCGCTCGACGAGGGCGCGGTCGAGGCCGCGGCGACACGGCTGAAGGCCGAGGGGGTGGAGGCACTCGCGGTATGCTACCTCCACGCCTACATCAATCCCGAACACGAACGCCGCACCCGCGACATCCTCGCCAGGGTCTTTCCGGACGCAGTGGTCTCGCTCTCCTCGGACGTGGCCCCGGTGTTCCGCGAGTACTTCAGGGCGAGCACCACGCTGATCAACGCCGGGGTGCGGCCCATTGTCGAACGTTATCTCTCGAACATCGAGACCCGCTTGCGCCGCGCCGGCCTCAGGGGGCAGCTGCTGGTCATGCAGTCGAGCGGCGGCGTCCTGACCTTCGAGGCCGCCCGCACCAGGCCGGTGTACATGGTGGAGTCCGGTCCGGCAGCGGGTGTCATCGTTTCCGCCTATCTCGGGGACGTTCTCGGCTTCGACAACGTCCTGTCCTTCGACATGGGCGGCACCACCGCAAAGACCGGGCTCGTCGAGAACGGCACGCCGACCATCACCAAGGAGTACGAGGTCGGCACTGCCGCGCGCGCCGAGCGAGGCGCCAAGGGTGCCGGCTATCCCATCCGCACGCCGGTGATCGACCTCGTCGAGATCGGCGCGGGCGGCGGTTCGATCGCCTGGGTGGACTCCGGCGGCGTGCTGCGGGTGGGGCCGCAAAGCGCCGGCGCGGACCCCGCTCCCGCCTGCTACGGCAAGGGCGGGACCCAGCCCACGATCACCGACGCCAACCTGGTCCTGAGACGCCTCGATCCGGATCACTTCCTCGGCGGTGAGATGCGTCTTGACGAGGCCGCCGCCTGGCGGGCGATCAAGGAGACGTGCGCCGACCCGCTCGGACTGGATGTGGTGGAGGTCGCGCTCGGCATCGTCGAGATCGCCAACAGCGCCATGGTCGGCGCGCTGCGACGGATCTCGGTCCAGCGCGGACACGATCCGCGCGACTTCGTTCTCGTCGCCTTCGGCGGTGCCGGCCCCGTACATGCCAACCGCCTGGCGGCCGAGCTCGACATTCCCACCGTCCTGGTGCCCATGAGCCCCGGCACCACGTCGGCCATGGGCCTGCTGGTCACCGACATCAAGCACGACTACTCGACCACCCTGATCCAGGGAACCGATACGCTCGACATGGCGCTCGCGGACCGGCACTTCCGCGACATGATGCGCCTGGGCGAGCGGGCCCTGCTGAGCGAAGGATCCGCACACGCCAGCATCGAGTTCGAGCGCCGGGTCGACATGCGGTACGTCGGCCAGAGCTACGAGCTGTCAATTCCCTGGGGTGACGGTCGCCTGGAAGACGTGCTGGACCGGATGCTGGCAGACTTCCACGGCGACCACCAGCGCGCATACGGCTTCGCGGCGCCTGCCGAACCTGTCGAGTTCGTCACCCTGCGGCTTACCGCAATCGGCACCATCGCCAAGCCGAGACTGCGCGAACTGCCCGCCGGGAGCGGCGATGAAATGACGGCCCTGCGCACGGTCCGCCAGGTCTGTTTCGCGGAGGCCGGCGGGTTCGTCGATTGCCCGAGCTACGACCGGTACCGGCTGCCCGCCGGCGCCGTGATCGATGGTCCGGCCATCGTGGAGGAGATGGACTCGACGACCGTCATCCACCCGGGATATCGCGCTCGCGTGGACCGGTACGGCAACCTGCTGATCGGGGCGGGCCCGCAGGGTCGGGTAGGGCCGGAGCGCGGGCCGGCGGCGATGTAGAGGGGGATCGACAGGCGGAGCGCCCGGTCCCGGCGCGCGGACGCCGGCGCCCCCGGCTGCGAAGCCGCGGCGGCGAAGGGCGGAGGCTGCTGCGGCATTGTCCCCGACCGGCGCCGGGCATCGCGCCGTGCAAGCCGCATCCGGCGCCGTGGACATCCTGTAGCGCCGGCGTCGACCGTGGTACCGTTGCCGGACAGCGTGCGGCATCGAGGGGGACGGCATGCGAAGGGTACGGGTCGGGTCGGTCAGCGACTTCGAGGATCCGGGCAAGCAGGTCATCGTGATCGGTGACGACGAGATCGGCGTCTTCCGGCTGGGTGACAGCTTCCACGCCTGGCACAACGTCTGCCCGCACCAGGGCGGTCCGGTCTGCCAGGGTCGGATCTACCCGCGTGTGCGCGAGGAGCTTGACGACGCCATGCGCAGCCACGGCCGCATCTACGACGAGCAGGTGAAGAACATCGTCTGTCCATGGCACGGGCTCGAATTCGACATCCGCACCGGGCGGCACCCCGGTACACCGGAACTCGCGCTCCGTGCGGCCGAGGTCACCGTGGAGGCGGGGGTGGTCTATGTCAGCCTCGCCTGACGATCGCGAGAACGACCCCTACGCGGCGCTCGAGCGCGCGGCCGAGATGGCGTGGGAGCGCGCCCGGCAGGCCATCGAACACGACGAGGTCGACCGGGTATCGGACGAGGCGGTGGCCCGGCTGATGACGGCCGCGATCAGGCTCTATGCCGCCAAGGCCGACGGCGAGGTGCGCACCTTCCGACCCCTGCTCGGCGAGGACGACGAGATCGTCACGCCCACCGAGGCCCTGACCGCGGTGACCGAGGTACTGCGCGCACTCAGGCTCGGGCCGATGGAGTTCGGCCTGTGGGCGCGGCGCCGCCCGGAGGACTACCACGAGACCCCGTGGCCAGACGAACGCTGATCCAGTTTACGGAGACCCCGGCTATGGATGCCTTCAACCAGAGTATCGCCCGCCACCCGGTCCAGGACATCGATACCCGGACCGACACCAGGGCCTATCTGGCGCACGCGCGGCGTGATGCCGAACGCAAGGGTTACGCCGACTGGACCATCGTCGATATCGATGCCCACCACGTCGAGAGCGTGAGCTGGGCCGAGGTCACCGAGTTCATCGAGGACCCGGTGCTGCGTCACCAGGCCACCATGTACCAGAAGGAACGGGTCGGAGCCCCTCCCTACGGGCTCAACGGCGACCTGGGACTGCGCTACCAGGACGTCGGCGGCCGCATCCCGCACCAGTCGAGCCAGCGCGAGGAAATCGGCGAGACCGACCTGCACCGCGACGTCGTGCTCACCCAGCGCGCCATGCATGCGCTGGCCGTCGACTACATGGTGCTGTTCCCGACCCCGATGCTGTTCCTCGGCATGCACCCGCAGACGGAGATGGAAATCCAGCTCAGCCGGGCCTACAACCGCTGGCTGACGCAACGCGTGGTCCCCGGTGATCCGGGGATCGTGGCGCTCGCGGTCCTGCCGTTCAACACGCCCGACGCGGCGCTGCGCACGGTCGAGGAATTCGCCGACGTGCCCGGCGTGATCGGTTTCTGCGTCACCTCGACCCGCCACAAGCCGGTCCATGCCAACGAGTACATGAAGCTCTACCGGGCGATCGAACTGACCGGCAAGCCGATCGCCTTCCACGCGGGCTACCACTGGCAGGACCCGTCGCTCGCCACCTGCAATACCTTCCTCGGCATGCATGCACTGGGCTTCGTGTGGTGCAACATGGTGCACATGACCAACTGGATCCTGAACGGCATCCCGGAGCGGTTTCCCGGGCTGAAGTCACTGTGGGTCGAGAGCGGCCTCGCGTGGATTCCGTTCCTGATGCAACGGCTCGACGACCAGTACCTGATGCGCCAGTCAGAGGCGCCGCTGCTCACGCGGCTGCCGAGCTCCTACATGTCGACCCACTGCTGGTACACCTCGCAGCCGATGGAGAAGAGCAATCTCGAGGCACTGGAGTGCACCTTCGGGATGATCAACGCGCGCGAGCAGCTGCTGTTCGCGTCCGACTGGCCGCACTTCGACTTCGACACGCCCGGCGTCATCCACGACCTGCCGTTCCTCGACACCGAGGCGAAGCGCAACATCCTGGGCATGAACGCGGTCAGGCTGTTCGGCCTCGACCCGGAGGGTCCGGGCCGGAACCGGTAGCCGGTCAGTCGCCGCGCAGTCGCGTGAGCACGTTGTCGATCATGCGCGAGATGCTGTTCGCGTAGTTCTGGTGTGACAGGCTGCCGCAGAAGGTGATCGAGCCGACCGAGAACACCGCCCCGCCGTTCGCGGTCTCGAAGAAGACGATGTCGGCGCGGATCAGGCTCGCATGCGGGACACCGGTATAGGTGTTGCGCTGCGAGAGCTGGTCCTCGAGCACGGGGATGAAGCTCGGCTGGTGGTTCTCCGACGAGGCGATCACCACCGCGTGCTCCGGGGTCCCGAGCAGGACATCGGCGCGGTCGAGCTCGAACCCCGCCGCGCCGCCGCCGGAGAGCCCGAAGTTGCCCAGGATCTCCTCGTTGATCCCTTCGAGGATCCACGAGACGCGCGGATCGTCGGACCCGGGGGACCGGCGGTAGTACGATCCCTCGAAGGCGCCCTGCGAGGAGAACCCCACGCCGGCCAGCAGCTGCGGCGGCCGCCCGTTGCGGCGCCACAGTCCGCCGTAGCTTGCGTCGAACGCGTTGTAGTACTCGCCGGGCTCCGCCGCCCAGGTCCTGATCCCGTTCTCGGCCCGGCGGATCTCCAGTGCGCCCGGCCAGTCCGCGCTTCGCGCCACCCGCCAGTAGAACCCGTTACCGCCCATGTACATGAGCCGGCCGCCGCGCCGGTGCGCATACTCGTGCAGCGCGTCGAGCGTGCCGCTGGTGTGATACTCGGGGTGCGAGCCCGTGATCACCACCCGGTAGGGCGCGATCAGTTCCACACCCTCGTCATCGAGATCCTCGTCAGTCACGATGTCCACCCCGTGGCCCATGGCGTCGAGCCAGTCGATGAGGTGGGTGTCGGCCGGCAAGTGGCGCATTCCCGACCCGAAGGGGTCGTCGAAGGTCAGGAAGTTGTGCCGCATGGTCATGATCGGCCGCAGCCGCGAGGAATAGGCGACACCGCTGCCGTCGACATGGTAGTTGTAGGTCGAATGCGCGTAGTCAGGGTGGTCGTCCGGCAGGTGTTGCGACGCGCCCCAGCGCACTCCCTTCTCCCTGAACCTGTGGTCGGTGTTATCGCGCCGGTGGTTGGCATAGACCTGGTAGGTGAAGGTCGAGGCCAGGAACACCACGTCGCTGGTCGGCCTGCCCGTGTGGGGGCGCACATAGAACGGGATCACGTCCTCGACGTGACGGCAACGCAGCCGGCAGCCGTAGATGCCGCTCGGCATGTCGTCGGGCACCTCGAAGACGAAGTCGTCCTCCCATCCGCAGTCATGCAGGTCATCCTCGTGGAAGTGGATGGCGCCGTAGTGTTCGGGCCGGTGGGCAAAGCACATTGCCGAGCCGTCCCAGCCCGACCCGGTCATCGCTCGCGCCGGCAGGTTGAGAAGGGTGCCGTGCAGGCCGTTCGGCCCGGTATCCTCGACGCGCCGGGTGGTGATCGCGCGGCTGAAGTCCCAGCGCGCGACCAGGGCCGCGGGCGCGTCCCCGGCGAAGACGGCTGCCACCGTCTGCCGATCGGTCGATGCAAGCAGGAACGGCGCCTCGATCTTGCCGTTGAAATGCTGGTCGCGCGTGCGCCCTGCCCGGGCGGCGATCAGCAGGCCCGGAGCGCGCCCGCCCCCCGGCTTCCCATCGAAGGAAACGCTTCCGGACCCGGCGTCATCGCACATGAACCGCGGCTCGACCGGGTCCTGGTGCACGGTGACCAGTCCGGCGTCCGGGTCGATGCAGGCCCAGACCCGGTACCACTGGTGACGCACCAGCGGCGTGCCCGTCGAAGCCGAGACCGTCTCGCCCGTATCGCTCGCGACATCGATTCCCGCACCGTCCGGGCCGATGGAAAGCCAGAACCCGCCGCCGGTCGCCGGGTCGCGGACCGAGACCACGGTCTGGGGTCCCCGGTCGGGCAGGGTCGGCCAGATCACCGCACCGACGGTCCCGCCGCCTGCAAGCCCGGCGGGCATCGTGGCGAGCGGGATCTCGGCACAGGAGCCGAGTTGCACCGGCTGGTAGCGCGACGGGTGCGGTCCCTCGATCGCGGACGCGACCGGGCGCAGCTTGATCCCGGGACCCTCGGGGTTGGGATCACCGTGGATGATCCGGACCAGGTCGACCTGGTAATCCTCCTCGAAGGCGCTGCTGATCCTGAAGGCGATGCGCCCGCCCGGCGGCGCAGAGAAGCGGTCGGTATATCCGGTCAGGGCCAGCATGCGTGTTCTCCTTCAGCCAGGGGGGATCAGCGGCCGCGGATGCGCGGATCGAGCGCGTCGCGAAGGCCGTCACCCATGTAGTTCACGCTCAGCACCGTGAGCGAAATCGCCAGTCCCGGCCAGATCACCCGGTCGGGTGTCAGGTTGAGGAACGGCACCCCGTCATAGAGCAGTCGTCCCCAGGTCGGAAAGTCCGACGGGAACCCGAGGCCGAGGAAGCTCAACGCGCTTTCGGTGATGATCGCCTGGGCGACCCCGAGGGTCGCGGAAACCATGATCGGGCTCAGCACGTTCGGAAACAGGTGCCGCAGGATGATGCGGTGCGGCCTGGTTCCGATACTGCGTGCCGCCAGCACGAACTCGCGTTCCTTGATGGCGAGGACCTCGCCGCGCACGATGCGCGCCGTCTGCATCCAGCTCGTGATCCCGATCACGAACACGATCAGGATGAAGATGCCGATCTCGGGGCCGAACGCCGTTCTGAGCGGGTCGCGGAACAGCATGATGATGACCAGCAGCAAGGGGAGGATCGGCAGGGCAAGGAACAGGTCGGTAAACCGCATCAGCGGGCCTTCCAGGGGACGGAAGAACCCGGCCATCACGCCGACGAAGGTCCCGAGCGTGAGCGAGAGCGCCATGGCCGTGACCCCGACGGCGAGCGAAGTCCGCCCCCCGGCCAGCACCTGGGCGAACATGTCGCGGCCGAGGTTGTCGGTTCCCATCGGATGCGCCCAGGACATGCCCTGGTTCTTGGACTTGTAGTCGAGATACTGCGGATCGACGTCGTGGATCAGCGGCCCGAAGAGCACCCCGACCACGATGAGGCCGAAGACCACGACGCCGACCAGCGCGCCGCGGTGGGTGCGGAACTGGACCCAGACATCCAGCCACAGGGACCGGTGCCGCGCCGCCGCCCGCTCCGGCGCCGATGCGTCAGTCATAACGGATCCTCGGGTCAAGCATGCCGTAGAGCAGGTCGGCCACGAGGTTGAACATGACGATCAGGATCGCGAAGATGAAGGTCACCGTCTGCACGGTCGGAATGTCGGCACCCTCGATGGCGCCGATCAGCAACTGCCCGACCCCGTTGATGCGGAAGATCTGCTCGGTGATGATCGCGCCCGCGAAGGTGGCGGGCAGTCCCAGCGCGATCACGGTGATCACCGGGATCATGCTGTTGCGCAGGACGTGGACCAGCACGACCACCGGTTCGGTCATGCCCTTGGCGCGCGCGGTGCGGACATATTCCTGGTTGAGGTTGTCCAGCATCGAGGAGCGCATGAACCGGCTGAGCTGTGCGGCATTGAACAGCCCCAGCACCATGACCGGCATGATCATCTGCTTGACCTGGACGATGAAGCTGTCGAAGTCCTCGACCACGTGGGTGGTGTCGTAGATCGACGGCAGCCAGCCGAGCATCACGCTGAAGATAACGATCAGCACCGTGCCGGTGAAGAACGTGGGGACCGAGAATCCCACCATGGAGATGAAGGTGCCCACCTGGTCGAAGATCGAATACTGGCGGTAGGCGGAGATCACGCCGATCGGCACCGCGATCAGGATGGCGACCATGTAGGAAACACCGACCACCAGCAGGGTCTGGGGCAGGCGCTCGGCGATGAGGTCGATCACCGGTGCGCGCGTCGACCAGGAACGGACGCGCAACCGCTGTTCGGAATCGCCGATCTCGATGTCCCAGTAGGTCTCGATCAGGTTGAGCGGCTCGTTGACCAGGAACTGTTCGAGCCAGCGCACGTAGCGGATGTGAAACGGTTCGCCCAGCCCCAGGCTGAGCTTGATCATCTCGCGGACCTCTTCGGGGATGGTAAGCGGGAGCTGCGCCGTCGGGTCACTCGGGGCGAGGTCGAGCAACGCGAAGATGATGAAGCTGATGACGAGCAGCGTCGGGACCGCAAACATCAGCCGTCGCACCGCGTACCGGAACATGGCAGACCCCGCGAGACGGGTGGGAAGGGCCGGCGGCCCGCCGGTCAGGCGGGCCGCCGGGCCTGAAGGCCGCTGCTACTTGCGATACCAGTCCTGGATGTTCCAGGGGGTCGCATCCCAGACATTGGGGTAGGCGCCGCCACCGAGGCTGTTGGCCCGGGCGGCAACCCCGCCGCGGTGGATCAGCGGGATCATCGCGCCGTAGTCGATGAGCATGTCGTTCATCTGCTTGGCGATGCGGGCCCGGTCCTTCAGCTCCGCGGTCTGCGACAGCTCCGACGCCAGCTCGTCATACTCCGCGCTGCAGTAGCGGGGCATGTTCTGGCCGATCCACTGGGTTTCCGGCGACGGCATCTTGTCGCAGGTCCAGCGCAGCATGTAGTTCTCCGGGTCCGTGCCGTTGAAATTGTTGGTGTACATTTCAATGTCGGCAAAGAACTTCTGGAACGTGTCCGGGCTGGACTGATCACCGCCGAAGAACACCGAAGCGCTGATGTTGCGCAGTTCGGTTTCCACGCCGATTTCCTGCCACATCTGCTTGATCAGGGCCTGGGTGCCCTGGCGGACCGAGTTGGTCGATGTCTGGTACAGGATCGAGAGGCGGACCCCGTCCTTGGCGCGCACGCCGTCGTCCCCGCGCCCCCAGCCAGCGTCATCCAGGAGCTTGTTCGCGCCCTCGATGTTCTGCGTCTTGCACCAGTCGTTGGCCTTCGACGCGTAGATGGCAGGTGCCGGCAGCACGTTGCAGGTCACCCGGCCGGCGGGGCCATAGCCGGCATCGACCAGGATCTGGCGGTCGATCGCCATCGACAGCGCACGCCGCACGGCGGGATCGGACAGGAACGGGTGCGGGTTGTTGCCGGCCTGGTAGGTCGCCCGCTTGTCGCCCAGCGCCTTGTCGGGGTTGGTCAGCTGCACCATCAGCCGTTCCACCGAGGTCCCGAACGCGGAGAGCACCTCGCCCTTGCCGGCGGATTCCATTGTGGAGAGGATTTCCGGCTCCACCTGCAGGTTCCACGCGTAGTCGAACTCGCCGGTCTCGAGAACCGCACGTGCGGCCGAGACCGCGTCGCCGCCGCCCTTGAGCAGCACCGAGGAGAAGTGCGGCTTTCCGGCGATCCGGTAGTTCTCGTTCATCTCGTAGAGCACGACGTCGTTCGGACGGAATTCGCGGACCTTGAACGGGCCGGTGCCGATGGTACCGAAGTTCTGCTCGGTGCATTCGGGCGCCTTCGCACCCATGCAGTCCTGGTACTGCGCCTTCTGGAACACCGGGACCTCGGACCCGACGAACGGTCCGTAGGGGAACGGCTTGGCCACGCCGAAGGTGATCTTGACGGTGTGGTCGTCAAGCGCTTCGACCGACTCGACATCCTGGAACCGCTCGGCGGCGTTGCAGCCGCCCTCGGGATGCAGGCAGTAGTCGGCGGTGAAGACGACGTCATGGGCGGTAAACGGCGAGCCGTCCGACCAGACGACATCCTGCTTGAGCTTCCACGTGATCGTGCGCAGGTCGGCCGACACGCCGCCGTTGCCGACCGTGGGGATCTCCTCGGCAAGGGTGGGCACGAGGTTGCCGTCGGTATCGTAGTGCGCGAGCGGCTCGATGATGAGCGAGGAGGCGTGGATGTCCTTGGTCCCGCCCGAGAGGAACGGGTTCAGGATCGACGGCGCCTGCCAGTACAGGATCTTCAGCTGGCCGTCGCTCCCGCGTTCGGCGTGGGCAGCGGACGCGAACATCATCGCCGCTGCCAGGGGTATCAGGACTGATCGCTTCATGAACGGTGTCTCCTCACACTGTCGGGACGGAGGGTGACGCGCCATCCGTACCGGTTGCGGCGCCGACCGGCGGCTGCAGGTCGGGTCCGCGGGCCCCGTTGCCGCCCGTCACGTGGTGACAGGCGACGAAACGTCCGGGCTCGGTCTCCCTCCACTCCGGCTCGGCCTCCCGGCAGATCGACGTGGCGGCCGGACACCGGGTGGAGAAGTTGCAGCCCTGCGGCGGATTGGCCGGACTTGGCAGGTCGCCGCGCAGGACGATATGCGAGCGCGTGGCCTCGACCTTCGGATCGGGGATCGGGACCGCCGAGAGCAGTGCCTGGGTGTAGGGGTGAAGCGGCGACGCGTACAGCGCGTCGCGCGGCGCGAGTTCGACGATCCGGCCGAGGTACATCACCGCAACCCGGCTCGCGATGTGCCGGATCATGCCGAGGTCGTGGCTGATGAACAGGTAGGTGAGCGTACGCTGTTCCTGCAGGTCCTCGAGCAGGTTGACCACCTGGGCCTGGATCGACACGTCGAGGGCCGCGATCGGTTCGTCGCAGACGATGAAGTCGGGGTTCAGCGCGAGCGCGCGGGCGATCCCGATACGCTGGCGCTGGCCTCCGGAGAACTCGTGCGGGTATCGGTTGGAAAACGTCGGGTCCAGCCCGACCGATTCGAGCAGCTGTTCGACCCGCTCCTGCCGCCGGGTGCCGGCGAGCAGGTTGTGCTCGTCGAGCGGCTCGGACACGATCGAACTCACGGTCATGCGCGGGTTGAGGCTCGCATGCGGATCCTGGAACACCATCTGCATGCGCGGCCGCACCCGGCGCAGCGCTTCGCCCTCGAGCGCGAGAATGTCCTCGCCGTCGAGACGCACCCGTCCGGCGGTGGCGTCCTGCAGCCTGAGGATAGTCCGCCCCGCGGTCGACTTGCCGCACCCGCTCTCTCCGACCAGTCCCAGGGTCTCGCCGCGCCCGAGCGTGAAGCTGATGCCGTCGACCGCCTTCACGATGCCGACCTGGCGGCGAAAGATCCCGGCGAGGATCGGGAAGTGGGTCTTCAGGTCCTCGACCTCGAGCAGGGTGGAGGATGCCGCATCACGCGTCATTGCGCGGCGCTCCACGGTCGACGTCCCACCAGCAGGCAACGTCATGGACGGGGTGGTCCCGGTCCGGCGCCACGGGGCGCAGCGCCGGGTTCTCGTTCCAGCAGCGTTCGAACGCGTGAGCGCACCGCGGCGCGAACGGGCACGAGGTCGGGGCGGCATCGAGCAGCGGCGGCTGCCCGGAAATGGTATTGAGCCGGACCGCCCGCATTCCGCCGGTGCCCGGCAGGGTGTCGAGCAGCGCGCGGGTGTACGGGTGCCTCGGCTCGGCATACAGCCGGTCGACCGTGGAGTGTTCGACCGCCAGGCCGCCGTACATCACCATCACCCGGTCGGCGATTCCCGCCACCACGCCGAGGTCATGGGTGATCCAGATCATCGACATGCCGAGTTCGCGCCGCAGTCGGCGGATCAGCTCCAGGATCTGGGCCTGGATGGTCACGTCGAGCGCGGTGGTCGGCTCGTCGGCGATCAGCAGCCTCGGATCGCAGGCAAGCGCAATCGCGATCATGACCCGCTGGCGCATGCCGCCGGAGAACTGGTGCGGAAAGTCGGCGAGCCGGTCGTCGGCCGATGGTATTCCGACCAGCTCGAGCAGTTCGACCGCCCGTTCCCGCGCCTTGCGGCGCGAGAGGCCGAGATGCTTGCGCAGCGGTTCGATCAGCTGGAAACCGACGGTAAACACCGGGTTGAGCGACGTCATCGGGTCCTGGAAGATGAAACCGATCTCGCCTCCGCGGATGCGGCGGATGTCGCCCGGGGGCAACTGCAGGATGTCCCGGCCGCCGAAGCGGACCCGGCCGGAGACGATCCTGGCCGGCGGCATGGGGACCAGCTTGAGCAGCGACATCATGGTCACGCTCTTGCCGGAACCGCTCTCGCCGACGATTCCCAGCAACTCGCCTTCGCGCAGGTGGAAGGAGACACCGTTCACGGCATGGATGGCGCCGTCGCGGGTGTCGAAGACCGTGCGCAGGTCCTCGACCTCGAGTATGGTGGCGCGCCCTGCCGGATCCTGGTTCATGTCTGCCCGGCCCCAGCGCGTGTGACCCTGTCGGAAACCCGGACCGCACCGCCCCGCACACCGGGAACCCGCGGCTGCTGCCACGGATACCCGGACGGCACCGGACAGCTGAAACCACGAGCCGGACTCCTTGCCGTGCGGACTGTACATGCTCATTCCACGCCATATCAAGTTCGCCCGGCCGCACCCGTGCGCGGGCTCGCGGCACCGGGCGGGGCGGATCCGGCATGACCCGTCATCCCCTTGCAGCCGCGCTCGGGGGCTGTCTCTCGCTGGCCGCAGCACTCGGGATCGGGCGTTTCGTCTACACCCCGATCCTGCCCTACATGGCCGACGGACTCGACCTTTCGCGCGCCGACGCCGGGCTGATCGCATCGGCGAATTTCCTCGGCTACCTCGCCGGTGCACTGCTGGTGAGCCCGGGCTCCCTGCCCGGGGAACGACGGACCTGGCTGCTGGGCGGACTCGCGCTCGCGGCAGTCTCGACCGCCGCCATGGCCGGGGTGCAGACCATGGCGATGTTCCTGGCGCTCAGGTTCGCAGGCGGCGTCGCCGGCGCGGTGGTCATGGTGTTCGCATCCGCCATGGTGATGGACAGGCTCGCCCTCGCCGGGCGGTTGTCGCTCGCCGCGGTGCTCTACGCCGGGGTCGGAACGGGCATCGCGATCTCGGCACTGGTGGCGCCGCTGCTTGCGACCGCCGGGGACGACTGGGAATTGCTGTGGCTCGCGGGCGGCGGTATCGCGATCCTGCTGGCGATCCCGGTGGCGTGGCTGCTGCCCGACACCCGCCCCGAGGACCGGGCAGCGCAGCACCGCCGGCACGGCGCCGTGCGGCCGTCGACCTGCTGGCGCTGGATCCTGGGCTACGGCCTCGTCGGCTTCGGGTACGTGGTGACCGCCACCTTCATCTCCGACCTGATGCGCGCGAGCCCGTCGCTGCGTCCGGCCGAGGCCTGGGTCTGGCTGGTGGTCGGGGTCTCGGCCATCCCGTCGGTGGCGCTGTGGACCTGGTGCGGGCGGCGGTGGAGCAACAGGGTTGCCTTTGCGGCCGCGAGCGTGTGCGAGGCGATCGGTGTCGCGGTCAGCGTGCTCAGCGAGTCGATCGCGATGCTGCTGCTCGCGTCGGCCCTGCTCGGCGGCACGGTGATGGGCCTGACCGCTCTGGGCCTGATCGAGATGGCGAGGCTCGCCGCCCCGGATCCCAGGCGGATGCTCGCGATCATGACGGTGTCGTTCGGGCTCGGCCAGATGGTCGGCCCGACACTCGCCGGGCTGTTGCACGACGCGACCGGCACCTACCTGATCGCCTCGATGATCACCGCGGGCGGGCTGCTGGTCGGCGCGGTTGCGACCGCCACCGCGCCGGCGCACGCTGGCCGGGGTCCGTGAGCAGACCGGCATCCGGGCGGTGATTTCCTCGGACCGTTCGGCAGAAACCTGGTTCCCCCGGCGCAGGATGCCGGTACGCTCACCCCGCGAGAACCGCAGACGAGAAAGGAAGGCCCCATGACGCTTGCCAGCGTATCCGACCACGACGCGAGCTCGCCCCGGCACCTCAGGGGCAGGTACGCCATCTGCGGCGTGGGCGAGACGTCCTACCGCCGCGGATCGCAGGAGAGCACCCGGTCGCTTGCGACCTGGGCGGTCTCCAACGCCATGCGCGATGCCGGCATGACGGCGGGCGACATCGACGGCATGCTGAGCTACTCCGGCAATGATTCGACCTTCGCGCCCTTCGTCGCCGGCGACCTGGGGATCCGGCTGAACTTCTACATGGACGTCCACGGCGGCGGATCCTCGACCGAGGCGCTGATCGGGATCGCGATGGGGGTGATCGAGGCGGGGATGTGCCGGACGGTGGCCATCTACCGGGCGATGAACGGCTACTCGGCCGTGCGGATCGGAGGAACCGGGGCGCGGTCGGCGGTCCCGATCATCGGCGACCAGATCCATCACCGCGCCTATGGCTGGCAGAGCGCCGGCCAGATGTTCGCGCCGACCTTCCTGCGGCACATGTACGACTACGGGACCACGCCGGAACAGGTCGCGGCCGTCAAGGTCGCCCACTCGAAACACGCCTCGAACAACCCGAAGGCGTACTACCGCCGGCGCTACACGGTCGAGGACGTGGTCTCCTCGCGCATGATCTGCACGCCGCTGCACCTGCTCGACTGCTGCGTCGAGACCGACAATGCGACCTGCATCATCGTGACCGGCATCGAGCGCGCGCGCGACTGTCCCAGCCCGCCTGCGGTGGTCCTTGCCGTGGTCGGGCGCTGCTGCAAGCCGCGGATCGACATGCACTACCAGCACGGGCCGATCTCGACCGTGGCCGGCCACTACGCCCGGGAACTGCTGTGGCCCAACGCCGGGGTGGGACCGGAGGATATCGACGTCACCGGGTCGTACGACGCCTTCACCTTCACCACCATGCTGCAGCTCGAGGACTACGGGTTCTGCCGCAAGGGCGAGGGCGGCCACTACGTGTCGGACGGGACCATCGAGCTTGGCGGCCGGCGGCCCAACAACACCTCGGGCGGACACCTGTGCGAGGGCTATACCCACGGCATGAACATGGTGATCGAGAACACGCGCCAGCTGCGCGGCGACGTCGATGACAGCTGTCCCGTCGGCCCGGACGGCCGGCGCCAGCACACCCATGACTACGCCGAGGGTGGATGCCGGCAGGTGCGCGACGTGGAACTCACTGCCAATCTCGGATGGGCGATGCCGGGGACCGGCTCGGCCATGGTGATGGCGAAGGACATCCGATAGGAGCAGACGATGCCGATCCAGGGAGACTACATGGGCATGACACTCACGATCGAGGATCTCGATCGGGAGAACCGCGATTTCTTCCGCTACTGCGCCGCCCGCGACTTCAGGCTGCAACGCGGGACCGCGAGCGGCCTGCTCCGCTACCCGCCGACCACGGCGTGCCCGTGGACCGGGGAACGCGAGAGCGAGTGGGTGCCGGTGGACGCCGCGGGAACCGTGCATTCCTACGTCGAGGTGCACCACCCGATCCAGCCGGCGTTCCGCGACAAGGTCCCCTACATGATCATCCTGGCCGACCTTGACACCCAGAAGGGCGAGCCGACGGAACACGAGGCCCTGCGGGTTGCCGGCAACCTGGTAACCGCGGACGGCGGCTTCGCGCCGCCCGACATGATCGAGCGGGTCGGGATCGGCACCCGGGTCAGAATGGTGTTCGTGGACGTGAGCGACGAGTTCGCCCTGCCGCAGTGGACGATCGACGAGGACGCGGAACAGCCCGAGCGGCCCTGGCGCTACCCCCGGGAATAGGGCGCCATGGCTGGCCGGTGGTCCGGTCTTCTCCGCTCCGGGTTCGGTCCGCCCGACTTCCTGCGCCTTGCCGCCGCCTCGAGCTTTTCGGGCGCCGGCATGTCGGGCGAGCAGGTCATTCTCGGGTTGCTGGTCTACCGCATCACCGACTCCTCGGCCTGGGTCGGCACCTCGCTCGCCGCCTACTACCTGCCGCTGTTCATCGCCGGCACGCTCGCGGGAGCCGCCGCGGACCGGTTTGACCGCCGCACCCTGATCCGCGGGCTCGAGATCTGTCACTGCGTGGCGCTTGCCGCCGTCGCCGGCGTGATCGCGGCCGGTCTCGGTACCCTTGCGATGATGATGGCGATCAGCGTCGTGCTCGGGTCCCTGCGCGCCTCGACCCAGCCGCTCCGGGTCAGCTACGTCTACGACCTGTTCGGCCGTACCGCCATCGTGAGCGCGCTCGGGAAGATCAACCTTGCAGTGCGGTTCGGCCACCTCGTCGGCGCGCTGGCCGCCGGCCGGATCACCGAGGCGGCGGGGGCTGACGCCGCCTTCCTCGTCCTTGCCGCGGGTCATGCCGTCGCCTGGCTGCTGGTCTGCAGGCTGAGGTCGGCCGGACAGGCGTCGGTCAGCCCGTCCGAGCGGGTCCCGATCCGGCGCAACCTCGCGGAATACCTGAACGAGCTCGCGGTCAACCGCACGCTCACCATGCTGGTGCTGCTCACTGCCGCGGTGGAACTGTTCGGGTTCTCGTTCCAGACCGGTGTTCCGGAACTGGCCGCCGACCGGCTGGAACTGGGCGCGGACGGGCTCGGCGACCTCAATGCGGCGCGGGCGGCGGGCGGCGTGGCGGCGAGCCTCGTGCTGTCGGCCGGCCTCGGACCCCTGCACCGGCCGGGCCGGCTCTACATCGGCGTCATCCTGGTCTTCGGGTTCGGCATGATCCTGCTTGGCAGTGCCGACAGTTTCCTGTGGGCGCTTGCTGCCCTGTTCCTGGTGTCCGCCATGGCGACCGCGTCCGACGTGCTGACCCAGTCGATGGTGCAGATGAGCGTGCCAAACGCGCTCCGCGGCCGGGCCATGGGCGCCTGGTCACTCGCGATCGGGATCTCGCCGCTCGGCCACATCGAGATGGGGCTGCTGATCGGCGCGCTCGGGCTGGCGAGCGCCTACGCGGCGAACGGCCTGGTGCTGATCCTGCTCTCGATCGGCATCGCGCTCGGCCTGCCGGCGCTCAGGCGCCTGTGACCTGCGGCGCCTCGAACACCAGGTAGGTCCTGGTCTCGATGCTCTCGCGTGCCGGCATGTCCGGAGTCTCGCCGGGATGGACAAAGGCACCGTGCGGCGTGAACCGGGCCCGCCCGTCGTCGAGGCTGTCCCAGCCCTTGATCAGGATCACCTCGTCCGGCGTCATTTCCGGTGCGTAGTACCAGCGGTGCCCGGGACCGTGCGCGAGCTGGTAGATCTCCCCGACCCGGTCCGGGAACCGCTGGTCGGTGGCCACGAGGTCCGAGGGCGGTATGCTGGCGGCGTCGGCAAGCGCGAGCGGTGCGCGCAGGACCGGACCCGTGATCGGCCGCCACACGTTGACCTGCACGATCCGGCCGCCGGAGGCGAGGATGCGGTCGACCTCGGCCTCGCCGAGCGCATCGCGGGCGCGCTGCGGCCCCGACTTCACCGTGTAGTCGACGTGCACCCTGCTTGCCGGCCGGCGGGTACCGCCGGGGTTGTCCGCCCCCTCTTCGCGGTCCGACCGGCGGGTATGGTCGAAGATGGCGACGGCGTCGGCCCCGGTCATGGCCCTCAGCATCTCCACCAGGTCGGGCTCGTAGCGGGCCGCGACGTCGTCATCGTCGTACAGGTCGATGTCACCGGTCGACCAGGTCCTGAGCTCGAACCCGTTCACGTCGATGGAGAGCCCGGCTGCGATCCGGCGCATGTCGGCGATGCACGAGGGGACCTCCTCGGTGCTGAAGAACACCTCCGGATCCCCGCCGGTCAGGGCGGAGCTCAGGAAGTAGGGCTTGGCGTCCTGGCGCACGATATAGGTCAGATCCGCCGTGACCTCGCCCGTCGCCTCGCGGCCGGGTCCGGACGCGGCGGCGCTTGTGACAGTACTCATGATCGCATCCTCCTGCACTCGGTCCCGACACCATCTATTTGTTCCGGCCCGAGACCGAAAGCGCAGATGCAACACAGGTGTCGCTCCATACCGGCATCAATCCGGCCCGGGCGACGCGAAACCTCCGCAGCCTGGCGGCGGGACGCCGCGACCCTGCCGCGCAACTCCCGCTACATGCGTTTGCCGGCGGTCCAGCCGCCGTCCACGACCAGATGTGTCCCGGTACAGAAGCTCGCCTCGTCGCTCGCAAGGAAGAGCACCGCACTCGCGATCTCCGCCGGCACCCCCCAGCGGTTCAGGGCGTGCAGGCTTCGCACCGTCTCGGCCATCTCCGGGTCCTGGAAATAGCGTTCGGTGAGCGGCGTGCGGATCACCCCGGGCCCGACGGCGTTGACCCGGATGTCGTGCGGTGCCAGGTCGAGCGCCAGCGCCTTGGTCATGCCCACCACCGCGTGTTTCGACGTGGCGTATGCACAGCGCGACGTCGACGCCACCACACCGAGTGTCGACGCGGTGATCACGATCGCGCCGGGCCGGCCGGCGGCGATGCGGTGCCGGGCAAAGGCCTGGGCCGAGATGAAGACACCGGTGACGTTGACCTCGATCACCGAGCGCCATTCCTCGATCGCGAGATCCTGCGGCGGGGAGATCTCCCTGATCCCCGCATTGCAGAAGATCACGTCGAGCGAGCCCATCTCGCGTGCCGCCTCGGCGACCACTGCCTCGGTCGCCGCGGCATCGGTGACGTCAAGCGTGGCGCCACGCGCACGCCCGCCCTCACCGGTGATGAAGTCGGCAACCTCCCGGGCCTGCTCGCCCTCGCGGTCGGCGACGGTCACCGCCGCACCCTCGCGCGCGAACCGTATCGCGGTCTCCCGTCCGATACCGCCGGCACCGCCCGTCACGATCACGCCCCTGTTCTCGAACCGCATCCTCGCTGTCTCCCCCATGCATCCCGGCAGGTCAGTCCACCATGGTCAGCCCGCCGCTCACGCTCAGAACCTGCCCGGTAATGTAGTCGGACATCGCCGAGCAGAAGAACACGATCGCATCCGCGATCTCTTCCGGCTCGCCGATGCGGCGAAACGGCACCGCGCGCGCGAGCTTCTCGCGCATGCTCTCGGGCTGCGCCATCAGCAGTGGAGTATTGGTCGGACCCGGGCACACGCAGTTCACGTTGATGCGGTGGCGTGCGGTCTCGCGGGCGAGCGACTTGGTAAAGGCGATCACCCCGCCCTTGGCCCCGGCATAGATGGTCTCGCCCATCGATCCGACCCGGCCGGCGTCACTGGCGACATTCACGATCTTGCCGGCGTTGGCCTCGACCATCGCCGGCAGAAAACAGCGGGTCACGTTGATCGGACCGGCGAGGTTGATGTCGAGCACCCGGTCCATGAAATCCGGCGTGGCATCGAGGAAGGGCTGGATGCGGTCCCAGCCCGCGACGTTGACCAGCAGGTCGATCCGGTTCCCCCCGCTCCCGGCCATCCGGCGGGCAAACCCGGCGATGCTGTCGCGCGACGCGACGTCGAGGTGAAGCGGCGTGACCCGCCCGTCCGGTGCGGCCGCGGCCGTCTCCCGGTTGCCGGCCTGATCGAGGTCGCCGGACCACACCCTGGCCCCCGCCGTGGCCAGGCGCAGCGCCGTTGCCCGGCCGATTCCCGACGCACCGCCGGTAACGACCGCGTACCTGCCCGTCAAGTCGATCACGTCGAGGCGCTCCCGTCCCGGTCCCGGTATTGACATCCCGACCGCCATTGCGTGCTATGCGCGGGCGGATCGACGCCACCTTCATCCAGGCAGGCGATGCGGTCAACCGGCCGGCACGCCGGCCAGGCCGTGCGGTCCGGGACATGCCGCATGCCATCACGGCATGCCGACCGCCGGACAACGCGTCCCCGGGAGCACCGGCGGTGGCGAGACGGGAGGAAACCATGACACCCACCATGCGCATCACAGCTGCCGCTGCCGCACTGCTTGCGGGCGGTATCGGAGCGGCTCAGGCCGATATCAAGATCGGGGTTCTCTACCCCACGTCGGGAACCGGCGCCGTGTACGGCGTCCCGGCGATGCAGGGCCACGACATGGCAGTCGACGAGATCAACGGCGCCGGCGGCGTGAACGGCGGGATGCTGGTCACCTTTGCCCGCGACACCAAGCTGAAGCCTGCAGCGGCGGCGGCGGCGGCGAAGGAACTGATCACCAAGGACGACGTCGACGTGCTGGTCGGCGGGTTGAGTTCCGCGGTCGGACTGGCGATCTCGGAAGTGGCGCGCCAGGAGGGCGTGGTCTACATCGCGACCATTCCCAAGACCATCCAGATGACCACGACCAAGCTTCACAAGCACGTGTTCCGGACATCCTCGCATACCGACTTCGAGGGTGACGCGATGGCGCAGATCGTCGCCCAGCTCGGCAAGACGAAGCTCTGTGACATCCAGCTGGACTATGCCTACGGCCACGATCTTGCCGCCGGCATCGAGAAGGGCCTGAAGCGGCACGCCCCGAACGTGGAGAAGGTGATCGACCTGCGTTCCAAGCTGGGGGCGACCGACTACAACGCCCAGATCACCCAGATCCTCGGCACCGGATGCGACGTTGTCACCAGCGGCCTGTGGGGATCGCACTTCGTGAACTTCGCGCAGCAGGCGCAGCCGTTCGGACTGTTCGACCAGGTGGTCTACATCTCCGGTGGCGAGATCGCGAGCCATGAGATCGCGGGGCGGATGGGCAAGGACTACCCGGACAACGTGTGGTCCAACACCTACGAGCTCTGGTACGACCACACGGTGCCCGCGCACGAGAAGTTCCAGGCCGACCTCGCGGCCCGGGCCGGCACCAAGGAGACCGCGATGTGGCCGGTCCTGGCCTACATCGGGGTGAAGTTCGTCGCCGCGGCGGCCGAGAAGGCCGGCAGCACCGACGCCGACCAGCTGGCGGCCGCGCTCGAGGGCATGTCGATCGACACCCCGGTCGGCCCGCGCACCATCGACCCCGAGACCCACCAGGCCGATACCGGCCAGTTCTGGGGACCGATGGTCCGGAAGGAAGGGGTCGACTACCGGGTCATGAACCCCGTGACCTACATTCCCGCGAAGATCGACTGACGGACAAGACCCCTCTCGCCGGCGTCCGGCCGGTGAGAGGGGGTCCCGCGCCACTCCCTGGGAGTTCCGGCCCCGATGGACATGCTCCTGTCCAACCCGACCTTCGTGCTGATCCAGGTTCTGAACTCGATATCGCTGGGGATGAACCTGTTCATCATCGCAGCCGGGCTCTCGCTGATCTTCGGAGTGCTCCGGGTCATCAACTTCGCACACGGCGCCTTCTACATGTTCGGCGCCTACATCATGTTCACGGTCGCCCAGGAAGCCGAGCTCGGCTTCCTGACCGGTGTCGTGGCCGCGGCCGCCGGGCTTGCCGCGATCGCGGTGATCGTGGAGCGCGGACTGTTTCGCTGGCTGTACGACAAGGAGCACCTGATGCAGCTGCTCCTGACCTTCGCCATCGTGCTGCTGATGGGTGACATCGCGAAGATCCTGTGGGGGACCGACCAGTTGAGCGTCTCCTACCCCGACGCGCTGCGCGGGGCCACGGATCTCGGCGTGACCTTCTATCCGACCTACCGGCTGATGCTGGCGATGATCGGTCCGCTGATCTTCCTCGGCCTGTGGCTGCTGATCGAGCGCACGCGCTGGGGGCGGCTGACCAGGGCGGCGACCCAGGACATGGAGATGCTCTCCGCACTCGGCATCAACGTGCCGATGATCTACGTCGTCATCTTCGTGATCGGCTCGGCGCTGGCCGGTGTCGGGGGTGCGCTGGCGGCCCCGATCAACAGTCCGACGCCGGGCATGGACGCGACCATCATCGTCGAGTGTTTCGTGATCGTGATCATCGGCGGGCTGGGCTCCCTGTGGGGAAGCTTCGTCGGGGCGCTGATCTACGGTTTCGTGTTCAACTTCGGCTCGGTCATCGTGCCGAACTGGCAGGACGTGTTCGCCTTCCTGCTGCTGATGGCGGTCCTCCTGGTCCGGCCGTGGGGCCTGTACGGCAAGCCGGAGCGCGAGGGGCACTGAGCCATGGGCCTGCACATGCCGCGCGGCACCCTCGTTGCGTGCCTCCTGGTCGTCGGCGCGCTCGCGCTCCTGCCGCTGCTCGAGTCGCGCTACCTGATCGATCTCGCCACCGAGATCATGGTCTATGCGCTGTTCGCGCTCAGCCTGAACGTCATCATCGGGTTCTCGGGCAACGTCTCGTTCGGCCACGCCGCCTACTTCGCGATCGGCGGCTATGTCAACGCGATCCTGCTGACCACCTACGGCTGGCCGCTGTGGCTGTCGTTTCCGGCCGCGGTGGTCCTGTCGGCCCTTGCCGCCGCCTTCGTCGCGTATTTCTGCACCCGGCTGACGGACATCTACTTCGCCATGCTGACACTCGCGTTCTCGATGCTGGTGTGGGCCATCGCCTTCAAGTGGCGCTCGGTGACCGGCGGCGATGACGGATTCGTGGGCGTGGCGGTGCCGGCCTTCATCGACAGCCGGGTCCCGTTCTTCTACTTCACGCTGGTGATCGTCACCGGTTCGATCGCGCTGCTGTGGACCATCTGCCACTCGGCCTTCGGCCAGGCCCTGGTCGCGGTCCGCGAAAACCTGACCCGGGCCGGGTTCATCGGGGTGAACACCCGCCTGATGCGCGGGCTTGCCTTCGTGGTCGCGGGAACCTTCGCCGGCGTGGCCGGCGCGATCTTCGCCATGTACAACCGCGGGGTCTATACCGAGTCGGCGTTCTGGACCGAGTCGGCCCAGGTTCTGATCATGACGCTGCTCGGCGGCATGTACTCGTTCTTCGGGCCGGCGATCGGTGCGGCGGTGCTCTACATCCTCGAGCGGTTTGCCAACGAGTATACCGAGTACTGGCCCACGGTGGCCGGGCTGATCCTGCTGGTCATCGTGCTGGTCCTGCCCGAGGGGCTGGTGGGACTGGCGCGCCGGCTCGGGGCCCGCCTCGTCAGGAGGAGCGGCGCATGAGCGTTCTCGAGACCCGGGGCCTGGTCAAGGACTTCGGCGGCTTCGTTGCCATCAACGACGTCAGCTTCGCGCTGGAGCGCGCCCAGAAACACGCGATCATCGGCCCGAACGGGGCCGGCAAGACGACGTTCTTCAACCTGATCACAGGCCATCTCGAGCCTTCCCGGGGCACGGTGCGCTTCGACGGCCGCGAGATCACCGGCATGCCGCCGCACCGGATCGTGAAGCTCGGCCTCGCCCGCTCGTTCCAGCGCATCAACATCTTCCCGCGCATGACCGTGTGGCAGAACATCCAGACCTCGCTGATCGCGCGTGACGGCAAGCACTTCAACATGCTGATCGCCGGCGCGGCCCAGAACCGGCAGGAAACCTCGGAGTTGCTGGACCTCGTCAGCCTGGACACCGAGTCGGACGAGATCGCGGGGGAACTGTCCTACGGCAAGCAGAAACAGCTGGAACTCGCGATCGCGCTCGCCGAGAACCCGAGCGTGCTCCTGCTCGACGAGCCGACGGCCGGGATGTCGCCGCAGGAGACCCGGGACGCGATCGCGCTGATCGACCAGATCGCCGAGACACGCCAGCTGACGCTGTTGTTTACCGAGCACGACATGAACGTGGTGTTCGGCATCGCCGACCGGATCTCGGTGCTGCATCACGGCGAGCTGATCGCCTCGGGCGAGCCGGAGGAGGTCCGCACCGACGCGGAGGTGCGTCGCGTCTACCTGGGCGAGAACGAACATGCCGCAGCTTGAGGTCCGGGCGATTCACACCTCCTACGGCCTGAGCCAGGTGCTGTTCGGGCTGAGCTTCGACGTCGAGCCGGGGCAGGTTGTCTCGCTGATCGGGCGCAACGGGGTGGGAAAGACCACGACCATGCGCTCGGTGATCGGGCTCACCCCTGCCCGGGCCGGCTCCATCATCTTCGAGGGCACCGACATCACCTCGCGACCGGCCTACCGGATCGCCCAGCTCGGCATCGGTTACGTGCCCGAGGAACGGCGGATCTTTCCGCATCTCTCGGTGTGGGAGAACCTCGACATAGCACGGCGCCCGGCGAACGACGGTGCCGGCTGGGACGAGGAACGCGTGTTCGCGCTGTTTCCCGACCTGCGCGACATCCAGGCCCGGCCCGGCGGGGTGCTGAGCGGGGGGCAGCAGCAGATGCTCACCATCGCGCGCAGCCTGATGAACAACCCAAGGCTGCTGCTGCTCGACGAGCCGTCCGAGGGTCTGGCGCCCAGGGTCGTCGAGGACCTGCGCGACCAGATCGCGGCCCTGAAACGCTCGGGCCTGTCGATCGTGCTGGCAGAGCAGAACCTCTCCTTCGTGATGGAACTGAGCGATGTCTGCCACATCCTGGAGAAGGGCGAGATCCACTGGACCGGTACGCCCGCTGACCTGCGCGCCAGTCCCGAGGTGCTGGAGCAATACCTGACGCTGTAGATCCCGCAGGCTCTGGTTGACCCACACGGTCCGAGCCTGCACACTCGGCGCCTGCGCCACGGGACCGGGCGGGCGAGGCCTGCCGATGCGTGGTCCTCCTTCCCCAACAGGATGTCGAGGGGTTTACATGATAGCGGTTGCGCGCGCGATCGAGCGCATATCGGACCTGGTCGGCCTCGTCGGGGCGTGGGTGATGGCACCACTCGTGATCACGATGGTCTACGAGGTCATCGCCCGGCACTTCTTCCTCGCCCCCACCTTCTGGGCCTACGAGGTCGGCTACATGCTCGCGGGCACCACCTACATGTTCGGGATGGCCTACTGCCTGCGCGTCGGCGGACACATTCGGGTCGACTTCATCTACGAAGGCCTGAGCCTGAAACGGAAGGCGCTGGTCAACACGGTCGGTTACGTGGTGCTGATGCTCCCGGGCTCGATCTGGGTCACCTGGGGGCTCTACGAATACGCGGTCGAGGCCTACGTCGCCAACGAGGTCTCCGGGGAATCGGCCTGGAACCCGATCATCTGGCCGTTCCGCGTGGTCTGGTTGATCGGCTTCATAGCGCTCAGCCTGCAGGCGGTTGCCGAGGTGATCAAGAACGTGATGGTCCTCATGAACATCGACATCACCGAACACGGGTTCACGAGTCTCGAGGAGCCGAACACATGACACTCGGCATCGGCCTTCTGATGTTCCCGGTGCTGATGATCTTCATCTTCATCGGCTTCCCGGTCGCCTTCTCGCTGATGGGAACGGCGCTGTTCTTCGGTTACTACCGGTTCGGCGACGCGCTGGTGCACCAGCTGGTGGCCAAGGTCGACGATGTCGCTTCCTACTACGTGCTGGCGGCGGTGCCGCTTTTCATCTTCATGGGCGCGATGCTGGAGCGGTCCGGCATCGCCGAGAAGCTGTTCGAGGCGATCCACATGTGGACACGCCGGCTGCCGGGCGGTCTCGCGGTCGGCACGGTGATCCTGTGCGTGGTGTTCGCGGCCGCCAGCGGCGTGGTCGGCGCGACCGAGTCCGTGGTCGGACTGCTGGCCATTCCGGTCATGCTGCGCTACGCCTACGACAAGGGGCTGATCTCGGGCACCATCTGTGCCGGCGGGTCGCTGGGAACCATCATTCCGCCCTCGGTGGTGGTGGTGATCCTCGGCCCGGTCGCCGACGTGTCGGTGGGTGACCTGTTCGTCGGCATGCTGCTGCCCGGTCTCATGCTTGCCGGCCTCTACATCGCCTATATCCTGGGCCGCTGCATCATCCGCCCGCAGGACGGTCCGAGCCTGCCTCCGGACGAGAACGATCCACCGTTCTTTCTCAAGATCTACATCACCGCCACCGCGCTGGTGCCGCCGCTGGTGCTGATCTTCGCGGTGCTCGGCACCATCATGCTGGGCTGGGCAACGCCGACCGAGGCGGCGGCCATGGGTGCGGCTGGCACGGTGATCATGACGCTGATCTACCGGACCTTCAGCTTCTCGGTGCTGCAGGAGGCATTCCTGAAGACGCTGCAGGTCACGGCGATGATCCTCACGATCCTGCTCGGCGGAACCATGTTCGCAGGGGTGTTCGTCGCGCTCGGCGGTATCAGCGCCGTCCAGAACCTGCTGGAAGCGGCCAACCTGACAGCATGGCCGACCATGCTGATCCTGCTGCTGATCGCGTTCATCGCCGGCTTTGTCCTCGACCTGATCTCGATCGTGCTGATCATCATCCCGGTGGCGATCGCGGTCCTGCGGGCCATGGGGGTCGACGATGTCTGGTTCTGCATCATGTTCCTGGTGGTGATCCAGACCAGCTACCTGACACCGCCGATGGCGCCGGCGATCTTCTACCTGCGCGGGATCAGTCCGCCGGAAATCCGGCTGTCGGACATGTACCGGGGAGTGGTGCCGTTCATCATCCTCGAGTTCATCTGTCTCGGCCTGGTGATGGCATTCCCGGAAATCGCGCTGTGGCTGCCCGAGGTGGTCTTCGACCGCTGACGCGACTGTGCCGGAGACTTACCCGGTTCCGCCCGAGCCCGCGGGCAGGACCTGGCGGCGCCGGTCGCCGCCACGGTCCGGTGAGGACCGGCGGCGGCAGCCCCGGGGCGCCGGCGGGAGCGTCAGTGGTCACGTGCCCATCCGAACCGGCAGAGCGCGGCGATCTTCACCAGCGCCGTGCCGCCGAGGCAAGGTCCGGTGCCATCGGCTCACTCTTCCCAGGGAAAGCTCTCGAGCTGCTCCGCGCCGGTCTCGGTAATCAACACCTGTGACTCGAGCTTGATGCTCTCCGACCCTGCCTCGGCAATCAGGCTTTCGACGCAGATCACCTGTCCGGTTTCGAACCGGCCATGGTGGTTCGCCTCGAAATCAGGATGCAGCAGGATCACCGGCCATTCATCCGCCATTCCCACGCCGTGCGCCGCCAGGGAATACCGGTACGGCTGACAGCCCGGCGGTATCTTCCAGCTGCGGGCGTTGAACTCGGAAAAGCTCAGTCCGGGCTCCAGCAACGCCATGGTGTGTTCGATCTGGGCCCGGGCCGCCTCGCAGAGCCGTTTCTGCCGATCCGTCATCGGCACGTCACCGCAGGTCCAGGACCGGCTCAGTTCGGCGCAGTAGCCGTACGGGACGATCATGTCGGTGTCGAACGAGATCATCTCGCCCTCGCGGCACTCACGGTCCGAACACTCCCGGTACCACGGGTTCGTGTTCGGACCGCAGGTCAGCAGCTTGGTCTCCAGTCATTCGCCTCCGGACCGCGCATTCTCGAAATGCAGCTGGGCCCACAACTCGCGCTCGGTGACCCCGGGAACCGAGTGCTGGTATATCCGCGCCATGCCTGCCTCGCAGACACGGATGGTCCAGCGCATCAGCTCGATCTCGTCGCAGGACTTGATCGAGCGGGCCGTCTCCGTGATCCGGCCGCCTTCGACAATGTCGATCTGGCGTGCGCTCAGCGCCGCAACACCCTCGGGCTCGATGCGGTCCACCGCCAGCCGCCTGTTGCCGCCCCCGTGTTCCCGGATTTCCGCGGCGATTTCATCGGCCCAGAGGGTGAGGCGCTCCGCGGAGCGGTCGCCCGCGCACATGAACATCCAGCCGGTCGAACTGCGCAGTTCGTCGATTCCGGGCAACCCCTGGCTCAGGTATTCGCCGCCCCCGAGTTCGAACATGATCGCCGGACCCGCGTTCAGGACCAGCGCGTAGCGCAGCGGGTTGTGGCTGGTCCGGACCGACTTGTTCGCACAGTCAAACGCGTAACGGATGTTGACCGGGTCGTACAGCAGCAGTCCCGCCACGTCGTGGTGGTCCATCAGTGCGCGCAACCGCGACAGGCGCCAGGCGCGGGCACGCGTCAGCGTGTCGGGCGGAAGCGGGCTCTTCAGGGGCCGGTCCGCGCCCCCGGATTCAGGTACGCGAGCTTTCGACCGTCCCTGAACGCGGTCCTGCTGCTCACTGCGCACGCCCGTAGAACCCGACCCGTTCACCGGTGGAAAACACCACCCCGGATCGTTCGAAGTAGGAGAACACCGCAACCACGCGCTCCTTGCTTCCCGATACGGGGGTCACGCGGTGCGCGGTGTTCCTGCCCCTGAAGACATTGAGCGTGCCGGGCGAGAGCGCAATCGTCCTGGTTTCCGGATCATTGCCCCGCAGAAGTCGCGCAACACCCTCATGGTTCGGGTCATCGTCGCTGCGCAGGCCCGTACGGTATTCGAACTCGCCGCCCGTCTCGGGGGCCTGCAGCAGCAAGGTGGTTGTGAACTCGGAACGATCGAAATGCCAGTTCAGTTCCTGGCCCTCGCCGTAGGACATCACGTTGACCCGCGCCAGCGGGTCCTCCATGACGTGCAGTGCCGGCTTGTCCATCGTGGCCGCCAGGAAGGTCGCGAATTCCGGCCACCCATAGAGCCGCAACAGGGCCGACCCCTCGATCTGGTCGGCGCACAGGGTCCGGTTCGATGTCCGGAACCGCTGCAGGGCCGGGTGGTCCCCGGGCTGGCCCGCGCGCTCGCTGAAATAGATGTCGTGGTGCCGCTCATGCAGGAACGATGCCGTTTCGAACCGGGGTGTCATTTCCGCCACCACGCGTTCCGCAACCCGGGGCTGCATGAAACCCTGGAGATTGAACATGCCGTCTGCTGCCAGGTCTCCCCGGCACCGGTCCACGAGGTCACACCACGCACGGCTGCGAGCGCGATCAAGCGGAAAGGTGTCAAGGTCGAGGATGTCGCGCATGAACCCCACACCGTTTCCTGTCGGTTCAGCCCGGAAATCCCGGGCATGGTCCTGTCATTTCAGCCCCGGGGCATGCGCAGCGGTGATGCGGGCATCCTGTCCGCGGCTAACTACACTTAGCCTAATGATTTGGCACCGCTTTTTTCAGTTTGTCAAACGCGGATACCTGACTTCCTACTTGGTGTCCTTGCGGTCCCGAACGGGTTCCGGTCGAGCTTCAAGGGCTGGGCGCGGCAGCACGACGTGCACGAGCTGGCCGGGCAGGCGGGGGCATTGCTGCGCCCTGCCTGCCCGGCCGACGAGCTGCTCTCGGTGTTCGCGCTGGCGCACGCACGTGGAGGGCTCGGCGACCGTCGCCGCCTGTGCGCGCGACGATCTGCTCGAGAAGCGTCGCCCGGTCATGCAGGCGTGGGCCGAGTGCATCCCGGGGTAGAGACGGAATACGGACTGGACCTCGGCCGCTGACCGGCTCGTGTCGCGGGTCGTGCGGACACGGTGCGCGGGATTACCAACAGGGAGCACGGCAATGCCGGGAGCATCGCGACCGGAACGGTGGTGGAGGTCGCGAAGGCGGGCCGCGCGGTGGCGCTGATTGCCGACAGGATCGTGCGCGAGCGCCGTATGCGGGGACCGGTCGTCGTGCTGTGGGCGCTCGGCAGGCATCCCGCCGACGGCGCGCGGGCGCAACGCCTCGCCGCCGAAGGACCGCGCCCCGGACGGGCTGACCCTGGAGGACGCCGTGGCGCTGCTGGCGGCGCGGGAGGCGAGCAACGGCTGAGCGGGCGCTCTCCATTCGGGAGCTTTCCCATGGGAATGGATGACCGTTCCGCCCGCGCGTCATGGACGGGACGAGATTTTTTTCACCGTCCGTTTTTGGCGATACCTCCCAAATGGGAGGGTTTCGGCACGGCCAGGTTTCCATAAGATTTCGTCGGGCGGCGGATCGGTACGATTGCCGTGCGTTCGGGCGGCTCGGGGAGGTTCGTGGGAAACGGCGTCGTTCTTCGGCAATACGGTTCGCGCTCTGCACGGGGCGCCGCGACGCGCCGTCGGGGAATCCCGGCGTGAGCCTGGACGACGCCTTCGAGCGCTGCCTCGAGGCGCTGTACGAGGCCGCGCGCGACGACGCCCGCTGGCCCGCCGCCACGGCCCTGTTCGAGGAGGCCATCGGCACCAGCGCGAGCAACCTGGTCGTCGCCGAGGGGCTTGACGACGACGCGCGCATCCACTTCGCCAGGTATCTGTACCGCGGCGAGAGCCACCTGGAACGGGTGCGCGAGTATTTCGATATCTATCACGCGTACAACGAAGGGGCGCCCCGCATCAGGCGCCTTCCCCACGGCCAGCTGGTCCACGGCCTCGACCTCTATACCGAGGACGAGCGGAAGACGTCACCGGCATACAATGAGGGCCTGCGCCTGCTCGGCTACCAAAACGGCTTGGTCGCGCGCTTCGACGGGCCGGACGGCCTGCGCATCGTCTGGGGCGCCGGCAACCCCGTCGGCGGCGGTTGGCAGTCCGGCCGGCTCCGGCTGCTCGAGCGTCTGCTGCCGAATGTCCACCGGTCCATCCTGATCCGCCAGGCGCTGGCGGCAGCCGATGCGCTCGGCGCCGGCCTGGCGGGGCTGCTGGACAACGAGCGCATCGGCGTCGTGCAGCTCGACCGCGGTGGGCGGGTGCTGGCGGCCAACGGGCCGGCGCTCGAGATCCTGTGCCGTGGCGACGGGTTGCTCGACCGGGGCGGCGCCCTCGACGCCTGGCTGCCGGCGGACCGCAGCCGGCTGCGGCGGCTGGTGGGGCGCGCCTTGCCGGGATTGTGGGGCGAGGCCCCGGTCGGCGGCTCGATGGTGCTCCAGCGTGCCTCGGACCGGTCGCGGCTGGGGCTGCACGTCAGCCCGGTGGGGGACGCGGAAGGGGATTTCGGGGGGCGCCGGGTGGCGGCGCTGGTGCTGGTGGTCGACCCGGCGCGCCACCCGCGCATCGACGCCCAGCGAGTGGCGGTGACGCTCGGGCTGACGCCGTCCGAGGGCCGGGTGTCGGCGCTGCTGGCCGAGGGCTTGCGGGTGCGCGAGATCGCCGCGGCGACCGACCGGTCGGAGGACTACGTGCGCTGGCTGACCAAGCAGGTCTACCGGAAGCTCGGCGCGTCGGGGCAGGTCGAGCTGGTGCGGCAGGTCCTGGCGGTGGACGCCCTGCCGCGGCACTGACGGCCCGGCGGCAGCCGGCGCCCGCCCTCCTCCCAGCGCCTTCACAGGCGTCCCCGGCGGGCTTCCGATACCTCCCAAATGGCAGGATTTACAGGGATCCGGGCCCGGATAGCCTGTTCCCCGGACGGGTTCAATGGAGTCTTCGTTCGCCGCCGCGGAGGGTGAACGATTGGAGTGGGTGAAGTCGAGACCGGCATGCACGCCGGGCGGATACGCGCGGGCGTGCCGTGTGAGCGCGGCACCGGTCGGGCTGCCGAGACTGCGCATCCCGTGTCCGGCGCCGCGTCGAGCGCCTGGGAGGCGCGCGATGCCTGGAGAGCCGAGAGCCGCGGTGCGTCCGGCGTTCGGGCGGGAGACTCTCCGACACCCACAGCATTCCCGCTGTGCGGCTGACGCCATGGGCCGCGCCGACGATGCCCGGCGAGAGCGCGAGTCCCGCCGCCTGGCCTTTCCCCTGCGCCGTACGGCGGGTCCTGCTTCCCCTTCCCGCTTCCGTCTTCCCGGTTTCCCGCGCGCACTCGGCGCGTGGGCGACGGCGCTCGGGCTCGCGGTCCTCGTCGCCGCCCCCACGCCGGCGGCTGCGGACCCGGCGCCGGACGCGATCGTCACCCTGGCGAGCAATATCGGGCAGCAGAACCATGGCGCAACTGCCGTCGGCTTCGACGTTGACTCCTCCCAGGGGTTCATCATTGACAGGACAAACAAGTGGACGCTGACCAGCGTCGACATCGAGTTCGAGGTCGGCAACCCGTCGGGGACGCCGGAGCCGACCTACGCGGTGAAGATCTATTCGGCGTATCCGTACCCGTTCCACCCGTACGTCCACCTGGGCACGCTGACGAACCCGTCTTCGCTCAAGACGGGGGTCAACACCTTCACGGCCCCTGGCCAGGGCATCCCGCTGGACGGCTCGTTTAGTCATTTTGCCGTGGTGGTCGACATGCAGAACGCCGGCGGCAGGGATGTCAAGGTCGTCCGAACGGGTACGACCGCGGAAGAAGTAGGGTTCATCATTACATGGAGCTGCACCCTCCCCCACGACGCCGGTTGGGGCGGGTACAACGGTTGGAACGACTCGAATTGCCAGCAGAAACCGGCCCTGAAGATCGCCGTCAGAGGCTACGACAGAAGACTGCCGGGAATCCCGGCCGCGCCTGTGGTGAGCGACGGGACCGCCCCGGGCAGCCTGTCGGTGAGCTGGAACACCTACCCGACGGACATCGACTACGACCTGCGCTACTACGCGGGCGACGCGGACCCGGCCGACCCGGCGGACTGGGTCGAGGAGGGCGAGCCGGGCGGCCACACCCATACCGGCACGGCGACCACGGCGACCATTGCGGGGCTCGCGCAGGGCACAGCCCACCGGGTGCAGGTGCGCGCGAGGAACGGCGTCGGGCCGGGCCCGTGGTCGGACTCGGGCAGCGCCACCACGGGCTCGACGAACACTGCGCCGCGGCTGCTGCAGCTCGGCAGCAACGACGGCTGCGAGGAGAAGACGGCGGGCACCGCGTTCGCGACCCTGAACCTCGCCGCCAACGCCCTGATCAGCACCACGCCCCTGGCGGGCCGCGACCGGTGCTCGGGCTCCGACCGGATGGCGCCGATGTTCGAGGACCCGGACGGTGATGCGCTGACCTACTCGACCTCCTACACCCTGCCGGCGAACGTGCGCTTCTTCGACGGCATTCCGCGCATCGCGGGGCCGGGCTCCACGGAGGGGGGAAGCCAGGGCAGGGTGTTCTTCCGCGGGGTCACCGCGCACGAGGCGACGGACATCCGGGTGGATGTGACGGCGAGGGACCCGCACGGGGCCACGGCGAGCACGCATGTCGTGCTCAAGGGCAAGCCACCGTCGAGTACCGGCGCCCCGCGGTTTGCCGAGACGACGGCCCGCAGGAACATGGCGGTAGATGTGCCGGTTCGGTGGGTGCTGCCGGCGGCGAGCGGCGGCGACACGACGTACACCGCCGCCGCCGACGCCACCATCGTGGTCCCGTACGACTACGCGGTGAGCGGGCTGCCAGCGGGGCTTACCTTCGATGCGGCGACGCGCACGGTGAGTGGTACGCCGACGGTGCTCGGGACCTACCAGGTGACCTACACCGCCGACGATGCCGACGGGGCCTGGTCGCGCAAGGCGTCCCCGAGCGCGGCCGACACGGCGGACGCGGCGAGCCAGACCGTCACGGTCACGGTCGCCGAGGTTATCGCCGCCGCCGCGACGGGTGCGCCGACGATTTCGGGCCGCACGCGCGCGGGCGAGACGCTGACGGCGGCGACCGACGGCATCGCCGACGCGAACGGTCTGACCGGTGCGGCGTTCGCGTTCCAGTGGGTGTCGAGTGCGAACGGGACGGACACGGACATCGCGGGTGCGACGGGGACGAGCTACGCGCTTGGCCGGTCGGACGTGGGCGCGGCGGTGAAGGTGCGGGCGAGCTTCACCGACGATGCGGGGTTTGCGGAGACGCTGACGAGCGCTGCGACGGCGGCGGTGGCGCCGGCGTCGCTGACGGCGTCGTTCCATGGGCTGCCGGCGTCGCACAACGGCAAGAAGCGGTTCGAGTTCGAGCTTCGGTTCAGTGAGGAGGTTGCGGGGCTGAAGCTGGCGGCGGTCGAGCGCGCGCTTGCGGTGACGGGCGGCCGGGCGGTAGCCGTGAAACGTGCAGTGGCCGGGCAGATCCGCCGGGTGACGGTGCAGGTGCGTCCGGATTCCACCGGGGCGGTGACGGTGGCGCTTGGGGCGACGACGGACTGCGCGGCCACGGATGCGGTCTGCGCGGGCGACGGGCGCAAGCTCTCGGAGGCGGTCACGGCGACGGTGCCGGGCCCGGTGGTGAACGCGCCGGCGACGGGCGCGCCGACGATTGCGGGGACGGCGCAGGTGGGCGAAACGCTCACCGCGTCGACCGCAGGGATCGCCGATGCGAACGGGCTCACGGGTGCGGCGTTCGCCTTCCAGTGGGTGGCGGTCCGCGACGGGACCGGCACCGACATCGCCGGCGCGACGGCGTCGAGCTACACGCTCAGCCACTCGGACGCGGGTACAGCGATCAGGGTGCGGGTGAGCCTCACCGACGACGCCGGACATGCCGAGACGCTGACCAGCGCTGTGACGGCGCCGGTGGCGCTGCCGCCGCTGACGGCTGAGTTCCACGGGATGCCGGCGGCGCACGACGGCAGCCGGCGCTTCGAGTTCGAGGTGCGGTTGAGCGAGGAGGTCGCGGGCCTGCGGCTGACGGCGGTCCAGGCCGCGCTCTCGGTGACCAATGGCCAGGTGGTGGCGGTAAAGCGCACGGTGGCCGGGCAGAACCGGAGCATCACGGTGCAGGTGCGCCCGTCCGGGGTGGACGACGTGACGGTGGCGCTGCCGGCGACGGCGGACTGTTCGCCGGCGGGCGCGATCTGCACTCCCGACGGGCGCAAGCTCACGAGCGCGCTCACCGCGACAGTGCGGGGTCCGGTGGCGCTCTCGGTCGCCGACGCCCGCGCCAGCGAGGGCACGGACGACGCGCTGGCGTTCACGGTGACGCTGAGCCGGGCCGCAGCCGGCACGGTCACGGTGGACTACGCGACCCGGGACGGCACGGCGACGGCGGGCGAGGACTACATGCTCGCGCGCGGCACGCTCACCTTCGCCGCGGCCGAGCTTCAGAAGACGGTCTCGGTGCCGCTGCTCGACGACGCCGTTGACGAGGGTGAGGAGACGTTCACGCTCAAGCTGATGAACCCGCAAGGGGCGGCGATCGGCGACGGCGAGGCGACGGGGACGATCGTCAACTCCGACCCGCTCCAGAAGATGTGGCTGTCGCGCTTCGGGCGCACGGTGGCGGGGCATGTGACGGCGGCGGTTTCCGACCAGCTGGCGAACCCGCTTGCCGGCGCGCAGGTGACGGTGGGCGGCCAGAGCATCGACCTCGCGCAGACCGGGGACGGCGCGGCGCTGACCCAGGCGCTGACCGGCCTCGCCCGGGTGCTGGGCGCTTCGCAGGGCCCGGCCCGGGAGGATGACCCCGACGGGTTCCCCGGGTCGGGTCCGCCTGTCCCGGCCTCGGAGCCGGGAGGGCAGGCTTGGGCAGGCCTCGGGGTCGGTGAGACCCCGGCGAGCACCGGCACGCCGGGAGGGATATCGGAGGGCCGGGAGCTGGTGCTCGGCAGCGCCTTCCACCTCGCCACGGACGGCGAGCGCAGCGGCCCGGGCCTGGCGGCCTGGGGCCGGGTGACGGTGGGCGGCTTCGACGGCAAGGTACCGGCGGACAAGGGCGACGTCAGCATCGACGGCACCGTGACCACCGGCATCCTCGGCGCGGACGCGGAGTGGAACCGGCTGCTGGCGGGCGTCGCCATCTCGGTGAGCGAGGGCGAGGGCACGTTCGACCAGCCGGGCGTGGACAAGGGCAGCATCGAGAGCACGATGACCACGGTGAGCCCCTATGCGCGGATGAGCCTGACCGACCGGGTCTCGGTCTGGGGCCTCGCGGGCTGGGGCACCGGGGAGATGACCATCGTGCAGGAGGCGCGCGCGGCGGCGGACGGGCGGCCCGAGCGCATCAGCCGGACAGACCTCGAGATGCGCCTTGCCGCGCTCGGCGGACGGGGCGCGCTGATGCAGGTGGGCGAGACCGGCGGCTTCGACCTCGCGCTCAAGGCGGACGCATTCTTCGTGGAGACCGAGTCCGACCCGATCTCGAACGAGGGCAAGACCACGGCGGAGGCGAGCGGGGTGCGGCTTGCGCTGGAGGGCAGCCGGGCGTTCCGGATGGAAGGCGGCGGCGTGCTCACGCCGGGGCTGGAGCTCGGGCTGCGCCATGACGGCGGCGACGCGGAGACCGGCACCGGCGTCGAGCTCGGCGGGCGCGTGTCGTACACGGACCCGGAGACGGGGCTGAGCGTGGAAGCGCGCGCGCGGACGCTCGTTGCGCACGAGGACTCGGACTACCGCGAGTGGGGCGCGTCGGGCGCGGTGCGCCTGGCTCCCGGCGAGCGGGGCCGCGGGCTTTCGTTCAGCCTGGCGCCGACATACGGCGCGGCGTCGAGCGGCGTCGACCGGCTGTGGGACGCGCAGGACGCGCGGGGCCTGGCACCGGAGGGCGAGTTCGAGGCCGCGCAGAGCCTGCAGGGCGAGCTCGGCTACGGTCTCGGCCTGTTCGGCGACCGCTTCACCGGCACGCCGAACGTCGGCTTCGGGCTCTCGGATACGGCGCGCGAGTATCGGCTCGGCTGGCGCCTGACCCCGGTGGTGCCGAACGACCCCGGCTTCGAGGTCAACCTCGACGCGACCCGATGCGAGGCGGCGACCGGCACCGAGCCGGCCGAGCACGGCGCGATGCTCCGGGGCGCGATCCGTTGGTAGGGGTGCGGCAGAGCTGTCCTTGCCTGCCGCTGCCAGGGTCTCAGGCCCTGGTGACCTTCCACAACACCTTGCCGACGACGTGGACCTCGTGGGCCGGGCGCTCGTAAGGCGGGTAGTCCCGGTGGGCGGAGGCGAGGCGCATCGTGTGGGCGGCCAACGACCCGGTTGGCGGCGAAGGCTGGCCGTCGGGCCGGGTCGGGCTGATCGAGCGTGTGGCTCCGCATGTCCGGCAGTTCGTGATCGTCCGCCAGGTGCTGGCGGTGGCCGACGCGCTGGGCGCCGGCCTGGCGGGCCCGCTGGACAACGCGTGGACGCCTTCGCGGTGCTCATGCAGGTCATGGACACGCTGCCCGAGGGCGCGGACGACGCGCCGCTGCGCTTCGCCGTCGCGCAGACGCTGATGGCGGGGTGGAGCGGCGCTGGCAGGGCGGCAGCGCCTACGCGACGAACCTGTGGGGCGGGCTCGGGCTGGACCAGGGCCTGGACCCGGACTGGCGGGTGGGCGTCGCGCCCCGCATCTGGACCACGTACCACGACGGCCAGCCCGGCGAGGTCGATCCGTTGGGCCGGTCGCTGGCGCTCTCGGTCTCGCGCCGGGCCGGGCCGGGCTGGCTGACGGCGGGCGCGACGCTGGCGCGCGAGCGCCCGGAGGCGCCCGGCCTGCGCTGGCGCTCGCGCGGGCTCAGCCTGACCTATGCGGCGGACATCGGGGAGGACTGGAGCGGGTCGGTCCGGGTGGGGCTGAGCGAAGCCCGGTTCGACGAAAAGGACGCGGCGTTCCTCACCCGGCGCGAGGACCGGACACGGAGCCTCGGCGTGACCCTCTCGCACCGCAAGGTCTCCTGGGAGGGCTACCAGCCGGAGTTGATCCTGGACTGGTCGCGGAGCGATTCCACCATCGCGCTCTACGACCGCAAGCTGCTTCAGGCCCGGCTCGGGCTGCGCCGGCTGTTCTGAGGCCGAATGTCGACGGGCTGACCGGAAGCTCTCGAACACGGCGACCGAGACGGTGCTCGGTCCGGCGCTCGTCTCATTGGTGGATGCGCAGGCGTGCGACGGGATCGACCACCGGCGATCGAGCTCCGGGCGAACCTGAGCCGGGCGGCCTCGGGCACGGTGACCGCTTCACCGCAATGCCGGAGCTCGGGCTGTCGAACGACCGGCGCGAGTACCTGTTCGACTGGCGGCTCGAGCTCGTGGCTCGGTTCCGAGCTGGGGTGCCGGGACTGGCCCAGGCCCGGAATTGAGCTGCGCGCCCGGAGGCGCAGGAAGCGCCGGGGCCGAAGGGTGGCGGCCGCCCCACACTCCATTGCGCAAGCCCCGCGCGCGTTCTCGAGCGCCTTCTCCCGCGCCCTGGCGAGTGTGACGAAGGGATAGCGGCCGAAGCCGATGCCGGTGGGCCGCCCGGCGATGCGCACGCTCTGCGTACAGCACTTGGCGAAGCCGCCGCGCGAGGCGGGCCTGACGAGCAGGCTCAGGCCAAGGCCGCCGCGACCATCTCCGTAGCGGCCGGGCACGTTGACGGTGCCGACGAAGGTGGCGCACAGGCGAACCGAGTGCGTTTTTTCCGGGAGGGATCATGGATTTCCCTACTCTTCGGTGTACGGGATTTTCGCTGCGGTGCAGCGTATCGCCGCAACAAGAAGAGAGTCAAAAATATAATGTTTATCAGCGTGTTAAGAGAACCTTGCGGTTTCCCTTGGCACCCCGAATAACACCCGGCAAGCAGGCATCCTGCCCGCGGAGCCGACCGCGGCGCCCGCCCACGAAAGCATGCTTCCCCGTGCTTCAGAAACCATAGTGGAAGACCGCAAGGCCGAGTCTCTCGGCTTCGGAAGCAGTCGACAGCTGGAAGTCGATATAGATCCTGTCGAGGTGGGTCTCGAACCCGTAGATGGTGTCCCTTCCGGCTTCGGCCGTGTACAGGAACACGGCGTCGCGTGCACCGTCTCCGTAGTTCGGGTCATTCCCCAGCACCAGGACGTCGTTCCCCTCTCCGGGCGAGAGGATGTCGCCTTCAAGGTCACCGTAGAGCGTGTCGTCCCCGGCGCCGCCGCTCAGATAGTCGTCGTCCTGACCACCACGCAGGAGATCGTTGCCGGGGCCGCCGTAGAGCTCGTCCTCGCCCATGTTGCCGTTCAGGAAGTCGTTGCCTTCCCCACCCCACAGCTCGTCTATTCCTTCGCGCAGGTGAATGGTGTTTATGCGGGTCCTGCCGGCCTGCCAGGTCCCTTCGTTCTGCCCGCCGAAAATGGTGTCGTTGCCGGGGCCGCCATCGAGATAGTCCGCACCGGCGTTGCCGTTGATGGAATCGTTGCCTTCCCCGCCGTAGATGGTGTCGCGATCGGTCGAGCCGTCATAGGTCCGGCTCCAGTAGTTGTCCTGCGGGTTGTTCCAGTGAGTCCAGTAGACGCCGTTTCCCGCAAGGAGATCGTCACCCTTTCCGCCATTGATCAGATCGTTGCCGAAGTTGCCCCTGATGGTGTCGTTGCCGTCGCCTCCGGCAAGCGTCTCGGCGTAGACGGTACCGGTGAGGGTCCGGCCCGGTCCCGATGGCGTCACACCCCACAGGGCCTGCGCGGCGGCGATGTCATCCGGCTGCAGTTCATTGCGGCCCGGCTCGTTGTGATACGGGGTACGGGGCGGCCCGGACATCACGACCCCGCTCAGGTCGCTGTGGTGAATGCCGATCGCGTGCCCGACCTCGTGCAGCGCGATGTCATAGAAGTTCGTGTCGTTCCATGACTCCGCCGTATCAAACCCGATAGCCGACTTCACCGTCCTGCCGAAGGAACCCGTGTACCACCAGCGCCATTCCCATCCCCAGAAGTTCCCACGACCGTCACCGTCTTCCGCCCAGCCGATCCGGATGTCGTTGTCAGGGCTGTCCGCCACTTCCCTGAACCTGACCCCGCAGACCCGTTCCCATGCGTCCATGGCTTCACGGACAATTTCCCGGTGGGCCTCGGACAGCTTGTATCCGAGCACTCCCTCCCTCGCAGAATCACTGCTGCTGAAGATACGATCGTTGAAGGAATACGTCAGTTCAGCGGTGCCGGACGGCCACCGCAGGTTGTAATCGTGAAGCACATACGAGCTTTCTTTTGTGCCTTGTGTTGCCGTCATGCCTGTTGCCTCATCCTGTAACCGGGTTTCCTGACAGCCGTCAGACCGGTTCGACGATGCTCAGTCCGAAACATCCGGGTCGTGTCGACCAAGCGTGACAGCAACCGGGCGGACATCGCCGGACAGTCCCTGGTCACCAGGTAAATCAGTTCAGAATATCTTCCCTTCACTCATCTCTTGCCGAGCGGGACAACACCTCCCCGTTGCGACTTCGTGCTGGTCTGCACAGGAATATTCCGACCGGAATCCGCGCAAATCAGCCAGGTTCAACACCTCCCGGCACGTGCACAGAATTCCACGAGGGGAGCGACAACAGGCACAGCGTCGCCGGCAAATTTCCGGAAGACAAGCCTTTCGGTGCCTGACGGGATTACCTCGCCGGCCCCGGCCCGGGCTCGAGAACAGAACTGCTCCGGACACTTCCCATTCAGGACAGGTGCGGGAACCATCGTGTCCACCGGCATCCGGGCATCCTTTCCGCGAGCATTCGGCTCCGTGTACCGTCAGGAGCGTGCTTCAGAAACCGTAGTAGAAAACCGCAAGGCCGAGTCTTTCGACGTCTGCGGCGGTCGACAGCTGAAGGTCGATATAGACCACGTCGAGGTGGGTCTCGAACCCGTAGATGGTGTCCCTTCCGGCATCGGCGGTGTACAGGAACACGGCGTCGCGTGCACCGTCTCCGTAGTTCGGGTCATTCCCCAGCACCAGGACGTCGTTCCCCTCTCCGGGCGAGAGGATGTCGCCTTCAAGGTCACCGTAGAGCGTGTCGTCCCCGGCGCCGCCACTCAGATAGTCGTCGTCCTGACCACCACGCAGGAGATCGTTGCCGGGGCCGCCGTAGAGCTCGTCCTCGCCCATGTTGCCGTTCAGGAAGTCGTTGCCTTCCCCACCCCACAGCTCGTCTATTCCTTCGCGCAGGTGAATGGTGTTTATGCGGGTCCTGCCGGGCTCCCACGTCCCTTCGTTCTGCCCGCCGAAAATGGTGTCGTTGCCGGGGCCGCCATCGAGATAGTCCGCACCGGCGTTGCCGTTGATGGAATCGTTGCCTTCCCCGCCGTAGATGGTGTCGCGATCGGTCGAGCCGTCATAGGTCCGGCTCCAGTAGTTGTCCTGCGGGTTGTTCCAGTGGGTCCAGTAGACGCCGTTTCCCGCAAGGAGATCGTCACCCTTTCCGCCATTGATCAGGTCGTTGCCGAAGTTGCCCCTGATGGTGTCGTTGCCGTCGCCTCCGGTAAGCGTCTCGGCGTAGACGGTACCGGTGAGGGTCCGGGACGGTCCCGATGGCGTCACTCCCCACAGGGCCTGGGCAGCCGCGATGTCGTCCGGCTGCAGCACGTCGCGGCCCGGCTGGTCGTGATACGGGGAATTCGGCGTTCCCGACATCACCACCCCGGGCACGTTGCTGTGGTCAATGCCGATCGCGTGCCCGACTTCGTGCAGCGCGGTGTCGTAGAACTGCGTAAGATCGTGACGGTCTGCCAGGTCAAAATGGAGGGCGACCTTCAACGTCCTGCCGAAGGAACCCGTGCTTGTCCAGGTCGTTGCCACGCCCAGGGTGCCATAGAGGCCGTCGCTTTCCGCTGACCAGCCGATCCGGATGTCGTTGTCGGGATCGTCCGCCACTTCCCTGAACCTGACCCCGCTGACCCGTTCCCATGCGTCCATGGCTTCGCGGACAAGGTTGCGGTAGTTCTCCGACAGAGTGAGATGGAACTTTGCTTGCCTCGCAGCATCACTGCTGCTGAAGATGTAATCGTTGAAAGAATACGTCAGTTCAGTGGTGCCGGACGGCCACAGATAGCTGGAACTATAGAGAATATATGGGTTTTCTTTTACACCCTGGGTCGTCGTCATTCCTGTTTCCTCATCTCGCGCCGTCACGCCCGAACAACGTCAGGCACGTTCCGTGGCACCCGGTCCGAACCGGCCCGAGCGCACGCGCGCCTTGAAGCGCCGGCGGGACCGCGATCGCTTCCGGGTCCGGTCTCGGCCCGCCCGGGAGACGCGAACACGGCGGGAGCCGCGAGCCCTGCCGCGCACGGTCCCCGGATACGCACCAGTCATGGCTGCGAGGGCGATCAAGCGGAAACGTGTCAAGGTCGAGGATGTCTCGCATGAACCCGCGCCATGTCCTATCGGTTCACCGTACCGATCCAGGTCACAGTCCTGTCATCGCTGCACCGGCGTACGCGCAATGGTGATGCAGGCACCCTGCCTTCGGGGCCCTGCGCTCGCCCACACCTCAGAAACCGTAGTGAAAGACGGCAAGGCCGAGTCTCTCGGCTTCGGCGGGAGTCGATAACAGGAAGTCGACATAAATCCGGTCGAGGCCCGCCTCGAACCCGTAGATCGTGTCCCTTCCCGCATCCGACGTGTTCAGGAATACGGCATCACTCTCACCATCTCCGTGGTTCGGATCATTCCCCAGCACCAGAACGTCGTTTCCTGCTCCGGGCAACAGACTATCACCTTCAAGGTCACCGTACAGCGTATCGTCACCGGCGTCCCCGTACAGAACATCATCGTCCTGACCGCCGCGCAGGAGGTCGTTGCCGTTCCCGCCGCTGAGGAAGTCCCTGCCCATGTTGCCGTTCAGGAAATCATGGCCGTCCCGACCCCAGAGCGCGTCCTCTCCTTCGCGCAGGTGTATGGTGTTGGTGCGGGTCCTGCCGGGCTCCCAGGACCCTTCGTTCTGCCCGCCGAAAATGGTGTCATTGCCGGGGCCGCCGTCAAGATGATCCGCACCGGCGTTGCCGTTGATGAAATCGTTGCCCTCCCCGCCAAAGATGGTGTCGCGATCGTTCAAGCCGTCGAAGGTCCGGCTCCAGTAGTTTCCTTGCGGGTTGTTCCAGTGGGTCCAGTAGACGCCGTTCCCCGCCAGGACATCGTCACCGGCTCCGCCAACGATCTCATCGTTTCCAAAGTCGCCCTTGATCGTGTCGTTCCCTTCACCTCCGAGTAGCGTATCCGCACCGGCGGTGCCAACAGTGGGCGGGGACGGATCTGATGGTTGTCCCCCACAGCGCCCGGGCTGCGGCGATATCATCCGGCTGCAGCACATCGCGGCCCGGCTGATCGTAATACGGGGTGGTGCCTGGACGGTTGCCAGACATCACTTGATTGGGGAGATCGCTGTGTTCAATGCCCATCGCGTGGCCGAGCTCGTGCAGCGCGATGTCATAGAGCCGTACCCGTTCCGACCAATCCGCCGTGTCAATTGCAATGATATTCTTCAGTGTCGTACCGAAGGAGCCCATGCCGAAAACGAACTGTGAATAGCCAGCGACATTGTAAGGACCGTCAATCTCCGCACCACCAATGCGAATATTGGCATCAGCAGAGTCCGCTACCTCCCTGAACCTGACCCCGCAGACCTGTTCCCACGCATCCATGGCTTCACGGACAATACTCCGGTGACCCGCTGACAACGGCGTGGTGAAATGTCCATCCCTGTCTGCATCCACGCTTCCTTCAGCGAAGGAATACGTCAGTTCATCCGTACCGGAAGGCCACCGCACATGTGGCGCATTAAGGACATATCCACTTGGCATCGACCCTTGGTTTGCCGTCATTCCTGTTTCCTAATCTCGCGCCGGCATGCCCGAACAGCGTCAGGCCGGATCCGCGGAACCCGGTCCGGACAGGCCGGAACACATGCACATCTCAAGGTACCGGCAGGACTTCGATCGCCTCCGGGTCCGGTCTCGTGCCACACGGTCGATGCGAACACGGCGGCTGCCGGGAGCCCTGCCGCACACGGTCCTCGGGTGCGCACCAGTCATGGCTGCGAGGGCGATCAAGCGGAAGTGTTTCAAGGTTGAGGATGTCGCGCATGAACCCGCGTCATGTCCATGTGGTTCAGTCCACGAATCCCGGGCTTGGTCCTGTCGTCGCTACGCCGGGGTACGGTCAGCGCTGATGCGAGCACCCTGCCTGCAGTGGTGACCACACGTCCGCCGTCGAAACCACGCTCGCTTGAGCGCCTTTACGCTTCAGAAACCGTAATGGAAGACTGCGAGACCGAGTCTTTCGGCTTCGGCGGGAGTCGATAACAGGAAGTCGACATAAATCCGGTCGAGGCCCACCTCGAACCCGTAGATGGTATCCCTTCCGGCTTCCGACGAAATCAGGAATACGGCATCGCTCGCGCCGTCTCCGTAGTTCGGGTCATTTCCCAGCACCACAACGTCGTTTCCTGCTCCGGGCAACAGCGTATCACTCTCGAGGTCACCGTACAGCGTATCGTCTCCGGGACCGCCATCCAGATAATCGTCATCCTGACCACCGCGCAGGAGGTCGTTGCCGTTGCCGCCGCTGAGGAAGTCGCTGCCCATGTTGCCGTTCAGGAAGTCATGGCCGTCCCTGCCCCACAGTTCGTCTTCTCCTTCGCGCAGGTGAATGGTGTTGGTGCGGGTCTTGCCATACTGCCAAGCCCCTTCGTTCTGCCCTCCGAAAATGGTGTCGTTGCCGGGGCCGCCATCGAGATAGTCCGCACCGGCGTTGCCGTTGATGAAATCGTTGCCCTCCCCGCCAAAGATGGTGTCGCGATCAGTCGAGCCGTCATAGGTCCGGCTCCAGTAGTTTCCCTGCGGGTTGTTCCAGTGGGTCCAGTAGACGCCGTTTCCCGCAAGGACGTCGTCACCGTCTCCGCCATTTATCAAGTCGTTGCCGAAGTTGCCTCTGATCGTGTCGTTTCCTTCACCTCCGAAGAGTGAATCTGCACCGGTGGTGCCAACAGTGCCCTGGGTGGGTTCCGGAGGTGTTGTCCCCCACAGGGCCCGGGCAGCGGCGATGTCATCTGGCTGTAGCACATCGCGGCCCGGCTGATAGAAATATGGGGTTGTCCCTGGACGGTTGCCGGACATCACTTGATTGGGGAGGTCGCTGTGGCTGATGCCCATCGCATGTCCGAGTTCATGCAACGCAACGTCATAGAAATTTGTACTGTTCCATGACTCTGTCAGATCAAACACGATGACGGACTTCACTGTCTGGCCGAAGGAGCCCGTCCACAGCCAGCGCGATTCCGTGCCCGCGAGGTTGCCGGGGCCGTCAATGTACTCCGCCCAGCCAATCCGGATGTTGTTGTCGGGATGGTCCGCTACTTCCCTGAACCTGACCCCGCTGACCCGTTCCCACGCATCCATCGCTTCGCGAACGATTTCACGGAAATCCTCGGTCAGGCTCAATCCGAGCTTCTGCTCTCTGAGACTGTCATTAGTGAAGGACCGGGTATTGAAGGAATACGTAAGTTCTGTGGTACCTGATGGCCATAGATATCCATGCGAGAGAACATACGAATTTTCGTGTGGACCATGCGTCTTTGACATAGTTGTTTCCTCAACTCAAGCTGTCACGCCCAAACAGCGTCAGACCGGTTCCGTGGCACCCGGCCCGGACGGGTCGGAGTGAATACGCGCCTCAAGCCACCGGCAGGACAGCGATCGCTTCCGGGTCCCGCCACGCCGCCGGGGGGCGCGAACAGGGCAGTAGCCCCGCCGCACAAGGTCCGCCCGCACTGTTCACGCCTGCCGGATGCGGAAGCCGCGCCGCCTTGCGCACCGCCCAACTCCCGTGCCCGGTCCGGATGGACCGGGACCGTATCCGGCGCCTGCGCCCACGCAGGGGATCCGGCAGTGCCTGTGCGAGGCACGATGCGCAAAACGGGCGCCGCCGCGGGCGCGCGGCAGTTCATGTGCCTGTACGTGGTGGTCCGGCGAGCCGGAACCGGCCGTCCGACCGAGCGGTCATGCAAACCGCGGTGCCGGATGGGCAAGCGATGGGCAGATGTCACGCCTGTTGTCCCCCTGCGCCGAATTCTGCCTAATTACTATGAGCATTCGCAAGGGCCTGTCTTCACGAAATGTTAACACGATGCGGCGACGTACGATGGGGTCGGGCCCGACGCCTTCGGCGCGGTCCGACGGTAGTGCTGTCATGGGAAGCACGCACAGCCGACCGGCATGCCCGTGCAGCGGGAGCAAGCGTCCGATCCCCCACCGAGGAGGGGTTCCCGGGTCGAATGATCCGTCCCGATGTCCGTGGGGACAGCGTGTTGGATCGGCATTCCCGATCAGCTATCATGGGTGTCGTGTGTCGCGGGGCGGGAGAAGATCAGTGGCCACCATGAGCGAACGCCAGACCACCTTCCGGCAGGGGTACCGGGCCAACATCCAGGGTTGGTACAACGGCTATGCCCACATCGGTGTCGTCTACATCATCGGCTTCGTTGCGATGTGGATCTTCATCCAGCACATCGGACAGGTCCACTGGTACGAATGGCTGACCATCCCGGTCACCATCTTCGTGTGCAACGTCTTCGAGTGGTTCCTGCACAAGTACGTCATGCACCGCCGGATCAACGTGGTCGGCCTGCGTGCGATCTACGAGCGCCACACGCTCAACCATCACCAGTTCTTCACGGACCAGGAGGTGCGGTTCCGCGACCACGGCGACTGGCGGGTCACCGTGTTTCCGCCCTACGCGCTGGTGGTCTTCATCATGATGTCGCTGCCGGGTGTCGCCGTATTCGGATACCTGTTCGGCTGGAATGTCGGATGGCTGTTCATCTGCACCACGACCGGCATGTACCTGACCTACGAGGCGATGCACTTCTGCTGCCACATCGACGAGAACGCATTCGTGCGCAACATGCCCTTCGTCAACACCCTGCGTCGCCATCACGTCGCCCATCACAACAAGGGCCTGATGATGGAGACCAACATGAACCTGACGTTTCCGATTGCCGACTGGATGTTCGGAACGTCGGATCTTGATCGCGGCCTGCTGGGCCATCTCTTCAACGGCTACAGTACGAAGCACCTGAAGACCGACCTGAGATCCACTCCGCGTACGCCGTTCGAGGCCTGCCCGGGCCCGATCCCGCAGGACTGAGTCACCCTGCCAGGGGCGAGGGCCCGACGGCCCAACACCTGTCGCGGCGGACTGGCGCGGACGGACGGGACACTTCGCCCTCCCGACACCGTCATGCGCCTTGCCAGGATGGGCTCCTTTCACCCCACCCGCCTGAGCTTTGCGCGGGCACTGGTCCGCCGGATGGCACGCGAAGACTGGACGGTCTGCCGGCAGCGTTTCGATCTTGATGACACCGGGACCGGGACCGCGATCTACCGCGTCGCAACGCCGTTGCGACCGATATGGTTCGTCGTCTTTGCCGACCACCTGGATCCCGCGGACCGGACCGACAGGGTGATCGCGGAGAAGTGGGACGCCACATTCACGCTGACCGAAGCCGAACCCGACACCGAAACGCTTGCCAGGCTTGCCGCCGCCGTTCCCAGGCAGGAAGCAGGCCGGTGCTCGGAGCGCGAACTGGTGCTCAGTCGCGCCAACAAGAGCGTTCGCCTGTTCGACCACGTGGCCGATCGCCTGGCGGCCGGCCGGCAGCCCGACCGGAACCGGCTGCTTGAGGTCGGGTACCTGGTACGCACCACCGCGGTCTACGGCAACGGCAAGTTCGGCGTCGCCGACCTCGCCCGGGTCCGGCAGGCCGGTCCGTTCGGCCTGCCGTTCCAGGCCGAAATGCTGTGCGTCTACCTGGCCCGCCAGTTCAGCCTGGACTGGGTCGAGCACATCGCGCAGCGCCGCTCCCCCACGACCTTCCGGCCACTTGACCACGACGTTGCGCGCGGCCTCGGGGTCGGCAACGCCACCGGCCTCGGCATGGCGCCGTTCCTGGCCGGCCACCCGAAGCTGATCTGCCGCTGGATCGGCATGCGGGAGACGGCCCTCGCCCGTGTGCGCGAGATCGAGGGCTGCGACCCGGCCACGCGCGAGCGGTTTGTCGAACTGGTGAACCGCGCGCGGGCCCACGTTGCCCAGTGGCCGACCTCCGATGCCGGCCAGACTGAACGCATCGCGACGCTTGCGCGCGAACTCGACCCGCTCGTCGCCCAAGCGCCCGGACCGGGCGATGTGCGTCCGTGGGACCGGTTGTTCACCGGGATATCGGCGTATGCCTCGCCTGAGACCCAGGAGGTGCTGGCCAGCATCCTGATCGAGCTCTACCCGGAGCTGAGCGACGGCTTCGACGAGGAGGCCGGTTCGCTGGAGGAGATGGCGCTGGAACCGGACGCATCGCCGAACGCACTGCGTACCCTGATCGAGGACCGGTACGGCTGGGCGCTGGGCATCGACTTCTCCGAGCCTGATGCCACGGCGCTCTTCTGGTACTTTTCGCAGGAGAAGTCCGAGCCCCGTATCGGCCACCGCGCCGAGGAACCGGGAGCCGACCGGGAAATGCCGGTCGCGGTCGCCCGCGACGTCGCGGCACTCCACCGGGTCCTCGTCGAGACCGGGAATGCCCACGCGACGGTCGCCGGGTTCCTGCTCGCATGTCCCGAATGGCGCGGGGTGGTCCGCCGGGTCCAGGGCCTCGCATCCTGTCCCTACGCCGAGATCAGGGACAACCTGGTCGACCGAGGCTGCAGGCCCATCGACCTGCTGCGTTGCAAGCTCGCCATCCTGGGCGCCACCCGGTTCGACCCGAAGTCCGATCTCTGGACCCGGGTCACGCTGTTCCAGGGCGCGCCGCTGGCCGGTGAACTCGACCGCGAGGACGCCGACGACTGGGCGTTTGCCTCCCTGCCCGGGCACGCCGGCGCATGACACTGCGCCTCTCGCAGGCGGAAGTGCTGCAGACCGGCCTGAAGGCGGCACGCGGGGTCGGCCTGCCGCACGGTCTCGACCTCGATGCGGCAGCCAACGCGACCTGGCTCGCAGCCTGCGGCATCGATGGTGTCTCCCTGCTCGCCCGGGAACTCGGCGAGGAGTTCCGGACGGTACCGGGCCGATTGCGCGAGACGGAGAACGGCATCCTGCAGCTGTGCGCAGGTTCCCGGAGCGGCCTGGTGCTCGCACCGGCCGCGGTTGATCTCGCGCTCCTCGGCCGGTCTGTACTGCTGCCCGGTTGCCGCGCCGCCGCCCTCGTGGTCGCCGAGGCGGCGCGGCGCGCGTCGGCCGGCCAAACTCTTTCCGTGCGCTGGAGCGGGGAGCGCGGGGCGGAAGAAATCACCTGCGAGGGTGACGGTTCGGCGCTCGGACCCCTGGACCGGCTGCCCCCGACCGCCACGGTGACCGTGGCTGGGCCCGGAAAAGCCGGACGCCGCACCGGTACCCGGTTCTCGCCCTCAACCGGCAGCCTCGCGGTTGACCCGGCGGCATGGGCACTGATCGCGGAAGCGGCCGCGCGAACACTGGTGGAATCAAGTTCCCGGTCGCGCAGTGGCGCCGGTGCAGAGGTGGATGACAGCGAGTGACCGGAACCGCTGTTGCGACCGGTCGACGCAGCACATAGGCTCTGCGGCGGACAGTCTGTGAAGGGGGACAGGACAATGGCGGTACAGGAGAGCGCGAGGCTGGAGACCGGAACGAGAACAGTTCCGACCTACCAGGTGCTGGCCGAGGACATCCGATCAATGGGTGTCGACACGGTATTCGGACTGATGAGCGACGATACCGCCGCCTTCTCCGTTACGCTCGACGCGGTGGGGGTCGCGACCATCGGGTCCCGGCACGAGAACATCGCGATCACCATGGGCGATGCCTACGCCGCGGCCACCGGCCGTCTCGGCGTGGTCTGCATCGGGCGTGGCCCGGCGCTCGCCAACGGATTGCATGCCGCCACCTTCGCCAACCGCACCGGCAACCCGCTGCTGATCATCTACGGCGAGGCACCGGCCCCGCACGGCCCGGGGAATCCCGCCGGGCCTGACTACAAGGCGCTCGATGCCGAGGGTGTGCTGCACGCGGCCGGGATCCGCACCTTCGTGCCCACGAGCCCGCAAACCGCACGGACCACGCTGGCGGATGCCGCCGCCGCCGCGCGCGCCGGTCAGGCTGTCGCGCTGCTGCTGCCGGTCGACATCCAGCAGGCGGACGTGACGGTGTCACTCGATGAGGCCGGACCGGCCCCGATCGATGCCGAACCGGTTCAGGCGCGTCCGGGCCGCCCGGCCCGGGATCATGCCATCCGGGCCGCAGCCGCGGCACTCGATGCGGCGAAGCGCCCATTGATCCTCGCCGGCTACGGGGCCTGGAAGTCCGGGGCCCGGGATACGCTGGTTGCACTGGCGGAACGGACCGGCGCGCTGCTGGCAACCAGTGCCAAGGGAAAGGACCTGTTTCGCGGCCACCGCTACAACCTCGGCATCATCGGATCGTTCTCGCACTCCGCGGCCCGGAGAATGGCGGCGGAAGCCGACTGTGTCCTCGTCGTCGGCGCCGGTCTCAACATCCTGACCATGAGCTTCGGGGAGTCGCTTCCCGATGCACCGTTGATCCAGGTCGACTCCCGGCGGGCCAACATCGGCCGCTGGACCACCGCGGACGTCGCGGTGGTGGGCGACGCACGCATCGTGGCGGAACAGCTGCTGGGGGCCGTCAGCGAGAAACCGGCGTCGGACAGGCTGTTTCACTCCGACGAGACCCTGGCCTATCTCGACGGTTTCTCGATCGCCACCGACTTCCAGCCAGCCAACACCGCGCGGACCCTCGATCCGCGGACGATCGCGGTGGAACTCGACCGCATGCTGCCGGACCGGCGCAACATGGTCTATGACGCCGGCAATTTCCTCGGTGTGGTCCCCTACCTGACGGTCCCCGATCCGGGTCACTTCAAGATGACCAACGACTTCGCGTCGATCGGCCTGGGGTTCGGCGCCGCACTCGGGTTTGCCCGTGCGCGCCCGGAGATCCCCACGGTGTTCGTCGCCGGTGACGGCGGGTTCCTGATGACCATGGGCGAACTGGAGACCGTGGTCCGGGAAGACCTGCCGCTGGTGATCGTGCTGATGAATGACTGCGCCTACGGGGCGGAGCTGCATCACCTGCGGCTGCGCCAGCTCCCGGTTGCCAAGTCGGTGTTCCCCGACATCGATTTCGCGCCGGTCGCCGAGGCCTTCGGCTACGAATCACGCACCCTGCGCACCCTGGACGATCTGAAGGCACTGGAGCCGCTGCTCGCCGCGCCGGACGGGCCGATCTTCATCGACTGCAAGATCAATGCCGACGTGGCGGCGCCCTTCATGAGCGAAATCGCCGCGGCCGAAGGACACTGACCGCGCGGCGCTGCCTGGCGGGCCGGACCGTTACCGTCCGGGTGACAGCATCACGCTGTCGGACAGGCGGGACGTGTCCCGGCAACCTGCGATCCGGTGTGCGCCGTGGCAGTTCGACTGCTGCTGCTGACCGGCTGCCGCAAATCGGAGTGTTTCGATTTGCGGCATTGTGCAGATAGCCGTTCGCGAGGATGACCCAGTAGCAGGGCACCAGCCAGGAGACCGGGTTGCGGCCGATGGCGGCGGAAGGTACGCCGGAAGTGATGAGGGCTCATGCCGGCGGCGGCGGCACGCCCGAGACAGAGAGCTGCAGCCTCGGCACGCTGTTGCGCGGTCTCGAGGAGATGGTCGCCCGGTTGAACGGCCACGGCGTCGGGAAGGACCGCCTTTGCCAACTGGCTGACCTTGTTCCGGAAATCCTCCTGGTCCTCGGGGTTTGTCCCGGGATGGACCGGCCGTGGGGACACATGCCGAAAACCGAGACGGTGAAGCATTCGGCGCATGCCTTCCGCGGTGAAGTCCACGTCGAAACGGCGCTTGATCCACTCCCGGAACATGGCAACCGTCCAGCAAGACGGTCCGTTCGCTTCAGGGTCCGGACCGGCATCAATCCACGACACGAGCTGCGGGGTCCGGGTCTCGTCAAGCGTCGGCGAAAGACCGGGGCGTGGCGCATCGCGCAAGCCGTCAGCACCTGATCCGTTGTAGCGGACAACCCGGTCACGCAGGGTCTGGACATCAACGCCGGCACGACGGGATATCTCGGCGCGAGACATGGTGCCTTCGATCATCAGCGCCATCGCCCGCAGACGATGCCGGCAGTCACGGAACTTGTGAGATGACGCCAGCATGCGTAGGCTTTCAGCGATGCGGTCGGTGCGCGTGACAGCGATTCTCGCCGGCGTGCTTTCCTCCTTCCGAGTTCTCGACATACACGGAACAGGGGACAAACGCGCCGATCACACCCAACATACGGGATGCAATTGCGGCTCATTACCGAGAGTCATTTCCTGGTTGCATTGAAGTAAAGGAGGGGCCCCATGCACGATCTGGTCATCCGCGGCGGCACGATCATCGACGGAACCGGAGGCGAGCCCTTCGCCGGCGACATAGCGGTCGAGGACGGGCGCATCGCGCAAGCCGGCGGCAGAGCCGGGCCCGGCCGGCGCGAGCTGGACGCCGCGGGCGCGCTGGTGACGCCCGGTTTCGTCGATGTCCACACCCATTATGACGGACAGGCGACCTGGGACAGCGAGCTCGCACCGTCGAGCTGGCACGGCGTCACCACGGTCGTGATGGGCAATTGCGGCGTCGGCTTCGCGCCGGCGCGCCCGGACGCGCACCATGCGCTGATCCGCATGATGGAAGGCGTCGAGGACATTCCGGGCGCTGCGCTGGCCGAGGGCCTCACCTGGGACTGGGAGAGCTTCCCCGAATACCTCGATGCGCTGGAGACCCGCTCGCGCGCCATCGACGTGGCCGCCCAGGTGCCGCACTGCGCTGTGCGGGCCTATGCGATGGGCGAGCGCGGCATCGCCAACGAGCCGGCGACCGGGGACGATGTGGAAGCCATGGCGGCAATCGTCCGCGAGGCGCTGGAGGCGGGTGCGCGCGGCTTCACCACCACGCGGACCACCGCGCATCTGACGGCGGACGGCGAGCGCGTACCGGGAGCCTTCGCCGAGGAGCGCGAACTGCTGGGGCTGGCGGACGCGGTCGGCGCAGTCGGCGGGCGCACCATCGGCTGGATCTCGGACCTCGACGAGGAGGCCTATGAGCTCGGCCTGCTGCGCCGCATGGCGGAGCGCGCGAACGGGCGCACCTGGCTGACCGTGGTGCAGCGCGACGATCGCCCGGACCAGTGGGCGGGCGTGCTCGACTATCTGGAGCAAGCCGCGGCCGACGGCGTGGCGCTGCACGCCCAGGTGGCGGCGCGGCCAGTCGGGCTGATGCTCGGGCTCTCCGCCTCGCTGAATCCCTTCTCCACGATGCCCGCCTACCGGGAAATCGCGCATCTGCCGCTGGCGGAGCGAGTGGCGATCCTCCGCCGACCGGAGTTCCGCGCCAGGCTGCTCGGCCAGCGGCGCAACCACCGCAGCCGGCTGATGCAGGACGTGACCGGCGGCTTCCACAAGATGTTCACCCTGGGCGACCCGCCGGACTACGAGCCCGCGCCGGAAAGCTCGGTGCTTGCCGAGGCGGAGCGCGAGGGCCGCGACCCGCGCGAACTGGTGCTCGACCGCATGCTGGAGCGCGAGGGGCGGGAGCTGATCTTCTTCCCCTTCGTGAACTACAGCCGACTCGACCACCGGGATATCCGCCGGATGATGGAGCATCCACGCACCGTGCTCGGCCTCGGTGACGGCGGCGCGCATTGCGGGCTGATCTCCGACGCCAGCATCCCGACCTATGTGCTGACCCATTGGGGCCGGGACAGGAGCCGGGGGCCGGGATTTCCGCTGCCCTGGCTGGTGAAGGCGCAGACGGCGGACACCGCCGCGCTCTACGGCTTTTCCGACCGCGGCCAGCTCGAACCTGGGCTGCGCGCCGACATCAACATCGTCGATTTCGACCGGTTGCGGATCCAGCCCCCGGTCATGGTCCACGACCTGCCCGCCGGCGGGCGCCGGCTGGTACAGCGGGCGGAAGGATACCTGGCGACGATCTGCGCCGGCGAGGTCACCTTCAAGGAGGGCGAGGCCACGGGCGCGCTGCCCGGCCGGCTGGCCCGCGCGGTATGACGGCGTCCGGCGCATCGCCGAAGCTCGAAGTCCACCCGGGCGACAATCTGGAGGCGCTCTCCCGCTTCGAGGACGGCAGCTTGGACTTCATCCATATCGACCCGCCGTCGAACACCGGCAAAGCGCCGGAGCATTGAACCGGAGTAGTCGGAACCGGCAACCCCGATGTGCCTGTCGAGGTGCCCGGGATGAACCCAGGCGCAGTCGCGTGCGGGAAAGCGGCGTTGAACGCACTCGTCGGCCACCGCCCAAGGGAATGTCCGACAGGGAGAGCCAGACGACGCAGCGACGGCACAGGACCCCGCTCTGCCGGATCACCGGACACGCGTCTCCCTGCTCTTCGAGGGACTCGCTGAACCGCGGCGTGCCTGGCTGCACCGATCAGCTCGCGCTTCTCCGCGGCCGAAGGTCCAATGCTCGCCCGGTGCTCCGCACAGCATCGCAGAACACGGGAATCCCGTGCCGGAACCACATTGGGCAGTGGCGCACCATGCCGGTGCGATGACATGACCTCTCTCCTGTCAATGTCAAGATCGACAGGAGTAGAGCAGACTCTTATGGGAACCTGACCCACAACAAGAGACACGTCATGACAGACGGTTGGAATCCACAGTTCCCATAACGGTCCGGTTCTCGATATGTGGCCGGGCGACAGGTTCCGGCGGTGGCGGTCAGACCGGACCGCATCGCCCCGGCCCGGCGTCACCTGCCCTGTACGGCTCCTACCTGTTCGCCAGCAGGTGCTTCAGGAGTGCGTTGGCAAACGCCGCCGGCTGCTCGACATTGGCAAAATGCGCCGCGTGCGGGATCAGTTCGAGGACCGCTCCCGGTATCGCATCGGCAATCTCGCGCGCCTGCTCCGGGGTGGTTCCGGTATCCTCCTCGCCACAGATCACCAGTGTCGGCGCGGTGATTGTCCGGTTCGACTGGCGCAGGTCCATCGCCATGATGGCCTGGCCGCAGGCAATGAAGCCGGCGGGCGGCGTTGACAGGATCATGCCGCGGACCTTTTCGACCTCGTCGGGGATCCGATGCTGCCCGGGCTTGGTGAACCAGCGGTCAACCGTCGCATCGACCACCGCATGCATGCCGCCTTCCCGCACGGTCGAGATCCTCTGCTCCCACATGTCCTTTGCCGGCATGAATGCGGCGCTGTCGGCGATGCAGAGCGACCTGATCCGTCCGGGATGGCGGGCACCCAGCATCTGGCCGACCATGCCGCCCTTCGACAATCCGCAGAAATGCACCGAGTCGAGTTCCAGGTGGTCCATGAGTGCCACCGCGTCGTCGGCCAGAAGCTCGATCGAATAGGGTCCCTCCGGCGCCTCCGAGCGGCCATGACCGCGGCTGTCGTAACGGACAACCCGGAATCCCTCCATCTCGAGGGGTTCGACCTGCAGGTCCCACATGGTGTAATTCGACGCGAGCGAGTTGGAGAGCATGATCGGCGTCCCGTTACCGGGTCCGTCAACCTCGTAGTGCAACCGTGCTCCGTCGACCTGAAGTTCGGGCATTGGGCCTTCTCCTGAGGATACCTGTATCCGGCACCTGGCTGGTGCCGCGTCCTGGAAATTGCGACCTGAACGCGGCGCGTCAGTCGGCCGCCTGGGACTGCGGCCGTCCGATCGCGTCGAGCGGGCCGAGCTCGCGCTCGAGCATCGGCCGGATCTCGCCGGCAAACCGCTCCAGCGTGCCGAGCGCCAGTGCCTGGGACGAGCCGCCCACCTGGACGTGGAACATCATGTGGGACGGACGGCCGGCCCTGATCTCCCCCGCAAGCCGCTCGGCGATGGTTTCGCTGTCCCCGACAAGGAGGGTATCGGCCATGTCCTCGAGCGACGGTTCGTCGGGGAACGGAATCTCGTTCATCATCCCGCCGTTCATGACCTCGGCCCGGCGCCTCAGTGCCGAGGCAAGCCGCATCTGGTGGCGGCAATGGTCAACGTATTCCAGTGCCTCGGCCCGGCTGTCGGTCACGCACAGGAACCGCTGGATACCGACCGGCATCGTATCCGGATCCTTGCCCTCCAGCGTCCAGGCCTCGTCCAGCCGTCCGCGCATCTCGGCGATGTAGTCGGCTCCCTTCCACCTGCCGGTAAACATCGGTACGAAACCGCGCCGCGCGCACAGCCGGTGGCCGAAACTGTTGTCGCCTGCAATCCAGATCTCGGGCACTCCGTTGACCGGCCGGGCGCTGATGTGTGTCTCGGGCATGGTGTAATGAGTGCCTTCGTAGGCAAAGACGGTGCGGGTGAAGGCCAGGTGCACCAGGTCGAGGAATTCCTCCATCATCGGCCCGGCATCGGCGAGGTCGACCCCGAAGCGCTCGAACTCGTATGGCTGATAGCCACTGCCAACACCGAGCACCAGCCGGCCGCCGCTGATCGCATCGACCATGCCGATCTCTGCCAGCACCCGGGCCGGCTCGTAGAGCGGGCTCACGATCACCGCCGTTCCAAGCCGGATGTTGCGTGTGACCGACGCGCAGGCTGCCGCCATCATCAGCGGTGACGGGCAGGTGCAGTAGTTGGAGAAATGGTGTTCGGCAAACCACGCGATCTCGAACCCGAGTTCGTCGGCGCGGCGCACCTGCTCGATGTGTTCCCGATAGATCCGGTCGGTCGGGAACCCCTCGTTCCGGTACCCCATGAGGCTGAAATGCCCGAAGTCCACTGTCTGTCCCTCCCGTCAGTCCCGCGCCAGTCGTTACGCCGATTTCGGCGTCGACCGGTAATAGGTTCCCCTGCCCACGCGCTTTGCGATGCCGCCCGCTCCCTTGTGGACCCGCACGCCCGGAACCATCGGCCGGCCGTCCTCGCGCAGCCACAGCCGCAACAGGTAGCGGCCTTCCCGGCCCTCGCGCGCGTCCTCGAACGCCGTGCGGGTGTGCAGCAGCAGGCAGTTGTTGGTCAACGCAAAGTCACCCGTCTCGAGCCGGAAGTCCAGCCTGACCTCCGGACGGTTGCAGACACTGTCCATGAAGTCGAGCGCCTCGAGCTCGCCCTCGCCGAGGTCCACGTGGCCCTCCTCGACAGCCAGGTCGATGTAGCCGCGGATCCAGATCACGTTCGGCACGCCGTCCGCAACCGAGAATACCGGAATGCGTTCTGCCGTCACCGGCGGCTCCCCCGGTCCCTGCCCGCCGAAGCGGTGATGGTGAAAGCCGCGGTAGAGGTGCCGGAGCAGGTCCGGCCGTTCATCGAGAATGATGTTGTGCACCGTGAGCGCACTGGCATAGCCGCTGATTCCCCCGCTAAGTGCGGGGCGGATGCACAGCATGCCGATGTGGTCGCACCGGTCGGTGTGAAGCCGCAGTTCGCGCGAGTTGCGGTAGGCCCGCTCCCGTCGGTCCTTGCCGCCGACGTCCATCACTTCGCCGACCAGGTCCCCCATCGCGCTCTGCGAGACCGGACGTCCGAAGTGGCAGCCGAGCCCGAGCGCGATCCGCTTCCGGCCGGCCGTGTCGTAGCGCTCCACCGGCAGCCCGCGCAGCAGCACGATGCCGCGGCCACGGTGGATCTCGCGCTTCCAGGCGCCGACGGCATCACCAAGCCCGTCGAGCGGAAAGGATGCCGGTGTCACGTCCTCGTCCCGCGGCGTCTCGCGCAAGGAGTGGTGCACCGCGGCGTCTATGACTTCCCACTGGCCGCGTGTCAGGTCCACCGCGATATCGTCCGGAGAGCCGATCTCGCCCGTGGTCCACGCGGCGGGATGTTCAAGCGGACGGAGTTCGCGGTTCTGCATGGCAGTCGGTCCCGGTCATGGGCTCAGGCAGGGCCCGGCCAGTGTGCAGACTTGCCCCGGCCTCGGCAAGGCTGCACGCGTCAACGGCAATACCAGCGAAAGACGGGACGCATCAGCATCGGCAGCAGGTAGATCGGAAACTGGATCACGGCAATGAACAGCAGGAAGTCGGACCCGAGCGCGCCGCCCGCCGCAGGCAGCATGATGGCGATGTTGCGGTGACCTGACGCCAGCGCCACCGCACCGCCGGTCAGGCGTGCCGCCGGAAAGAATGCGGCCGCCGAAAGCAGCTGCACGCCGAGGCTTGCCAGGAAGGTCACCGCAATGAACAGCGGGATCTGGCCCGGATAGTGCGCGAGCGCCTCGTGAAAGCCGCCCATGATGGTGACCGCGAACAGCGCCAGCAGCAGAACCAGCACACCGTTCGTCTCCTGGGTGTAGCGCATCGCCCGTTCGTGGCCGACAAGCCGCCGCAATCCCTGGCCCGCGAGAAGGCACGACGAAACAATGAGCCCCAGGCGAAGCAGCAGCTCGAACGGGTCGAAGGCCAGGATGTCGCCGACGAGAAACGACAGGATGAACGGCAGGCTGGCGGTGAACACCATCATCGAGCCCACCAGCAGCAGCAGTGCCATGGCCCCGTCGAGCCCGCACAGCACCGCCAGCCCCGGTATCGAGACCAGGGGCGGGCAGGCGCTCCACATGACGGTCACGGCAAGCAGGCCGGGAGGCAGGCCGGCCGCGGAGCCGACCGCATAGACCACGAACGGGGTCAGCAGCAGGATCCACGCGACACCCGACGCCACAGCCACGGGACGGCGCAGGTGCAGCGCAAGGGCGCGCGGGTCGAGCAGAAAGATCGAAAGCGTGAACAGGACCAGCACCAGGTGATCGGCAAGCGGCCGCGAAACCTCGCAGAGCTCCGGGCTGAGTAGGCCGATGACGAGACCAAGCGGCATGACCAGGATCCCGTTGCGACCGGTCCATGCCAGTGCGGCGCCGATGCCCATCTTCCTGTTCATGGCGCTCCGCATTGAACTGCAGGTGGTCTCATCGGGTCCCGGGTTCGCAGATTGTGGAAACGGCTTTCCAGGCGGCATCGCGGGCGCACGGGAGAAGCGGCGAGGTCTTTCGCAGGGAGGACAGGTGTCGTGCGGCGCCGGTTCGCCCGCCCCGGGCAAACCGGCCTGGCCAGCCCGTCACAGGGTCGCGCGCAGTTTCGGCGCCGGTCTTGCTTCGATCCGTTGCTATCACGTCGGTTTCTCCCGTTCAAACCAAGGCTGTGAACACGGTCATGGCGGGTTCGGGTTCCCGGCCGCACCCGTGCGCGAGACCGGCCCCGTACCACCTGTCATCCTGACCGAAATCCCGGACATCCGCGAAGCGGAGACCGGACGCCCCGGTATCGGGGTACTGCCGGCGGGAGGCGCTGCGTCTTCCACGGCCAGGACAGGGGCAACCGGATCCGGTTACGGGTATTCGGGCGAACAGCCGGCGCCATCCCGGACAGTCAGGACTGTCTGACGCGGATACGGTCCGGAAGACAGGCGGGGTGTGCGCCCGTGCGGAGCTCAACGTGTCCAGTCGCAGGTCATGTCCACCACGATCGCCATCCGTTCCGTGCCGACATTGTCGATGGTGCAGCCGCAGGAGCATTTCACCCCGGCATACCCGCCGGTCCCGCCCCTGATCTCGCTCCGGCCGACAGGTATGCCGACGCGTCTTGCGACCATGAACAGGCGGTCTCTGTCAGCGTCTGTCACCGTGCCCGGGGGAGACGAGTTTCAGCAACCTGTCGCCAACGCACCGACAGCACGCCACATGGACGACGCGGCTGCACCCGGTGCCGAACGGCGGGCCAATGGTCTCGAGGACCGTGTGCGTGCCTCTCCGGTGCGCGGCTTCGATCCGGCCCTCCGGTCCTTCGATCGAGGCACTGTGCTGGCGTTCGACGCCTTGCAGGGCGCGAAAGACGCCTTCCTCGGCACCGACTCCTCCGCTGACGAACCCGGCACCGGGCACAGGCCCGTTGACCGCGAGTTTCTTCATGCCCGTCTTCTCTCTCGAAACGAAGATCCCCGCCCAAGGCTGCTGTCCCGACGATCGCGAAGGGACGGGCCCCGCAGGGCCTGTCCATGATCCGGCCCGCGACGGGATATCCGGGGCAGCGCCGGGCGAGAGCGGGGAGGCTACCCCGCGGTCATGGGCAGGTCCGGAAGACCGCCGGTCGAGGGTGAACGGGGTCAAGGATGCTGACAAACTGCCGGCGAGACCGACCGTGAAGACACTCGCTTGCCGCGGATTGACCTGGATGGACTCACGGTCGCCCCAGGACCTGAAGTCGTGGAGTACGGGCGCGATGCGGAGCACGGCCACGTACGGCTTCGCGCCCGGTGGTCGGTTCCCGAAACCTCACCGGAGCCGCCTGCCCCGAGGCCGTGGGATTCAGCGACGTTTTCCCGGGAAACGGGGCAGCAGGGTGCGGACATGGTCGAGCAGGAGCCTGTACATGCTCCGCTCGCGGACACTCATGCGACGGACCTTCTCGATATAGTGCCGTTCCGCCTGCCTGAGGACCGTCCGTGACGTCAGCGTCGTGCGGTCCCGGAACAGCTCGCTGCCCCATCCGGCTTCAAGGAGGGTCGTCGCGACGCCCATCCTGAGCCGCTCCTCGTATTCCCCCTCGTTGTTCAACTCACCGAGACCGAGACTCGAGACGGAGGTCACGCAGATGTCCAGGGCACCGACGCCGTCATGCGCCTGCAATGCCCTGGCCGCCGCGTGAGCGATGCGCCGGTCGCAGGAAAGAACCTCGCCGGACACGTGACGCCGGATCCGGTTCTCGAGTTCCCTCCAGGACACGATCTCGTATCCCGCGTCCTCCAGGACGTGGCTCATCCCCTGGTGCAGGAGCACGGAGAGTTCAGGGCCGATACCGCTGCCGCTCACATGAAGGAACAGGCGGCCCCTGTCCGCGAGATCCTGCCCGGTGAGAATTCTCTTCAGGTCCCTTTCGGTTCTCGCAAGGCCGCCGAGCACTTCCGTCACCTGTTCGTGCACGGTCCCCTCGGCATGGCGGGGATGGGGCACGACATGTTCGGTCAGCGTCTGACACCCAGTGCCCACGAAAGCGACGGCTGACAGACAGAGCGCCGCAAGCCAGTGGTTCCGATTCATCGACGCGCTCGACAAGCCGATACGACGCCGCGCCGGCTGCCAGGCGCGCGCCTTTCCCGCGACCGGGCTGGCACCCGCCGCGCGATCGCTCCGCCTTCGCGGGCGCCGGCCGGGACCCGGCTGTCCGCGACAATCGCCGTCATCGGACCGTTCTCCGCCCTCAGCGCCGGTCACCTGCCCGCCCCGCGGTTATTCCACGGGCTGCAGATGTTTCAACGATGTTGGCAGAGAGCGGTTCACACGCCAAGCCACCGCCTGCCTACGGAACGGGACCCGGCGCACAACCTGCGACCCGGGGTTCGATGGATGCCTGTTTGCTGTCCACGTCAAGATACAAACCGGAACCGACCACCAATCTCTGGTCCGAATTCGGTGCCGGGAAACTCACCGCGTGTCCGAGCGTGGGAGACCCAGTGTCCTCGTCTCCCTCGATGGCCGGGTTACCGTAGTGATACTGCAGGAATTACCGGCCCTCGCGCCGAGCACCTCCGATCGGTTCCTCCGCGATTTTCATCCCCTTTTGAGTCCGTTCCTGTCATGTCCGCGGGTTTGCCTTCACGACAGGGTTCCGATCCATGAAGAAGGGTGACCCCTCCTCCGCCCACGACCCAGAGAGAGATGGAGCCTGACTTCCGGTCTCCTCCCTCGACCGGGACTGCGTTTGTGACCCCGGTAGATCCGCTACAGCCTTCGGACATGACGCCTTCACGGAACACCTCGGCAGCTTCCTCGACAAGAGCAATCAGTGTCTCGCGGTCCACGACTTCCGAAGCGGAGACGGCAGGTCTTGGCGGATCCGTGATCTCTACGGGAACATGGGAGACGTCCTGCGAACAGCCTCCAACCAGCACCGGTCTTCCTGAAGTGAGCCCGGAGATGTACTCGACAGCATATGCCGTCTTCGGCTCCCCGTCGTGGTACCTGGCGAAACCACTGCCTCCGTCAGCAGCGGCGAGCAGTATTTCGACGACCCTGGTCCCGTGGTCGTCCTCAACACCCATGAGGTTCCTTCTCTCCGCTTCGCGGTCACCCCCGTGAACAAACGGCGCGCCGCTCTCGAAAAGGACGATGAGGAACACCGGTCCGGATTTCCAGTCGCCTTCCGTCTTCAGATCGGTTGGGGTCACCGCTGTTCCGTTCGGTGCGACACTCCTGGCGAAAAGAGAATGTCACCCGGAGCCTTTTGCAAAACACTGCAAGCGGGCACGAATTCAGCACCCCGGTCGGGGAATGCCCTGGGGAAAGCGGCACACGGGAACCACCCGGTGGCGTATAGGGCCCAACGGACCGGCCACATACCGACGAAAGGCGGTCTCCCCGATACCGTTGTTGAAAACCGAATCCGACCAGTGGTGTCGGTTTCAAGGTGAGATGTTTCCCGGGTTCACCGCGGCTGTCGGCCGTCTGACGGAGAGGCATTGGAGATGCGAAAAACCGAGCGCCGGGGCCCGTGGTTGCCGGATCCGACCGTGTGGCCTGGTAAGGATCGTTCACGGTCAAGCTGTCCGATCGCCTTTCGGCGCCACGACACCCCGGTGCCCGGTACGGCGCAGGTGGCCATTTCGTACGGCTGCTCCGCGGTTGGGCCGGCGTGAACCTCTTGCGCGGATGCGACGAAATGCCTCCCTGCAGGACAGCGTCAGGTGTCGTTCCGCATTCGCGCGAGACGGTGGCAGTGCCTGTAAACCCGGTGGTCCCGCACGACGGAACCGGCAGTCCGGGCGGGGACAGCCGCCGGTGCGGCGATCCTCGCCTCCCTCCGTCCGGCTCCCGTCACCGCCTGATGCCGTTCGCATGGCCGTGCGCCTGCGCCCCGTTACGCCGAAAGGTGTCGTCGCCGAGGTTGCCTCATGATCCGACAACCTCGGTCTTCAGGGTGGTGATCCCCCAACCCTCGGAACCGGTCAGACGACGGACCCTGCGCAGGAAACGGTAGAGGTCCCCGGGTTCGAGCACGAGGCTGACCATGCCGGCCGCTTCGCCCCGGATGACCGGCCGGAGCAGGTCGCCGATCGGCTCTCCGGTCGCAATCACGTAGAACGCCTCCTGTCCGGCGGGAAGCGTGGTGAGGATCCGCAGGCCGCTTGCGGGATCGGGAAACTCCACGAGTTCCGACGGGCGCGCCCGGTGATCGCGCAGCAGGTGGGTCACCCCGCAGGTCGTGCCCACGTGAAAGATGTTGAGGAACCCCGATGCACTCGTCCTCACCTCAAGCAGCAGGGGTTCGCCGACGGCGAATCGTTCATCGGGAATGGACCACGCCTCGATGGTGACTGCGCGATCATCCCGGTAATCCGGCAGCACGCATCCGGGTGGTGCTGGCACCGGGTTCGCGGTCGGCGGCAGCACGCGACCGGCGCATCCCGCCACCGCTGCGAGCATGACCAGCCCGAGCAGCACACTCGCGAGGTCGCTCGAAACGGACGGCCGGACCGGGCGGGCTGGCGTCACCTTCCTGTTGGCGCGCATCATGCCAGGTGGTACCCCGGACCGTGACCTGCAATGGAGGCCAGCATCATGACCAGTCCTCTCGCCGACCGCGCGGCCATCGTGACCGGAGCCGGGTCCGGTATCGGCCGCGCAACCACCGTACGCCTCGTAGCCGACGGTGCCCATGTCCTTGCCGTCGACCGCAACGCCGAGGGGCTGGACGAAACGCTGGAACTTGCGGCGGCAGGCCCGGGCAGGTGCGCCATGCACCACGGCGACGTGACCGACCGGGACACTCCGGCAGGCATGGTCGCCGCCTGCCGGGAGCGGTTCGGAGATGTGCGGATTCTGGTCAACAACGCCGGCATCGGGGCCTCGGTTGCCGCGCACCTGACCGAAGATGCCGACCTGGACCGGTTTCTGGACGTGAACCTGCGTGCCCTGTTTCGTTGCGCCCGCGAGACGGTCGCGGCAATGCGCGGAGCCGGCGGCGGCGGCGTGATCATCCAGATCGCCTCGATCTTCGGCATGGTCGGCGTGCCCAACAGCTCGATCTATTCCGCGACCAAGGCGGCGGTGATCGGGCTGACGCAGAACATGGCCGCCGACTACGGACCGTACGGTATACGGGTGAACGCGATTTCACCCGGCATGATCCTGACTCCGATCAACGAGGACCGGTTCCGCGAGAACGCCTGGTTCCAGGACCTGCTGCTCACCGCCACCCCGCTCGGCCGGGTCGGGGCGCCGCAGGACATCGCCAACGGGATCGCCTTCCTGTGCTCCGACGAGGCGAACTTCATCACCGGCCACACGCTGGTGATCGACGGGGGATGGTCATCGACCAGGTACAGGCCGTTTCCCCCGGACCTGCACGACTGACACCGCGCGGCCCCTGGCGTTCGGCCGGTCAGCGCCCGGTCGGCACCTTGTCGGAGAGCTGCGCTGCCTTGCGGACGAACTCGAGCGGGCCGGCAAAATCGAACGCGTTGTAGACCGCGTTCAGGTGGGCAAAGGGCGGTGACTGGGCGAAGAGCTCGAAAGTCACCCGGTGACCGGCGCTGTCGGAATTGAGCAGGTCGCGGGCGAAGGCCAGCAACCGGCGCCGGTCCTCGGCAACCCAGCCGTCGTTGACGGTGTAGAACTTCTCCAGCCACGGCCCGGTCTCCGGATTCGCGAAACTCGCGCTGTCGGGGGTCAGGCAGATCTGGCCGCCACAGAGTTCGCGCGCGAGGTGCATCATTGCCGGCAGCCGGGAACAGGCATGCACCCGGCCGGCGTAGAGCAGCGACTGATTCGGCATCAGCAGGCCGCCCGGACTGTCCTCGGCCAGGGTGATTGCCGCGGTGAGGTGCGCGTTGATGGTCTCGCGGTAGCAGGCGAGTTCGGCGAGTTTCTCGCGCACGGCCGGATTGTTCTCGAGACCGGTCTGGCGCAGGTTGTGCAGTGCCGCCCCGATCAGCATGTCGGCGATGACCAACACCCGCTGGACGAACGGAAACGCGCTGTAGCGGTGCAGGCAGGACCTGATGAAGGTGGCCGCCCTGGTGTGGCGGTAGAACAGGACGTTCTCCCAGGGCACGAGGACGTCGTCGAACACCACCATGGTGTCGACCTCGTCAAACCGGTTGGCGAGCGGGTAGTCGGCCGCGGGGCGTCGCCCGGCAAAGCCGGAGCGGCAGATGTGCATGAGGCCAGGGGCGTTCATCTGCGAGATGAACCCGACCGCGTAGTCTGACAGCGCCTCGTTGCCCCAGTTGGCGATGGTCGGCTTGACGAAGGCCTGGTTGGCGTAGGCGGCCGCGGTCTCGTACTTCGCACCCCGGACCACGATGCCGGCATCGGTCTCGCGAACCACGTGCAGGAGCATGTCCGGGTCCTGCTCCTGGGGAGGCTTGGACCGGTCGCCCTTGGGATCGGTATTGGCCGAGACGTGGAACGGGTCGGCAACCACGGCGCGCAGGACATGGTCGGTGATGTTGCGGGCAAACTGCGGATCGACCTCGTTCAGGACGTCCTGGCCGTCGTAGAGCGACCACATTTCGCCCACGGTCTCGTCGCCTACCCGGATCACCACCCCGCCGATCTCGCCGAGCACGGTGTCGACGGCGCGGCGCTTGTCCTGCCAGTCGTCGCGACTCGTCGGCAGCCGGAGCGCAATCGCGTTCCTTTCCCCGGTGTCGGGGCTTCGGTAGGACATCACGTCGCGAAACGCCGGCTCCGAGGCCATGTCGTAGATCCGGGCCCGCACTTCGACGATCGGGCGGAATGCCGGATGTGACGGGACGTCATCGACCTTTTCGCCGTCGATCCAGACCCTGCGGCCGTCGCGGATCGAGTCGCGGTACTCGTCGCCATTGCGGATCATTCCCGGCTCCCCGACGCGTCAGCCATTGTAGAACCGCCGTCCCCGGTCGCGCAGCCACACCCGAACCAGGTGGCGCTTGCGCGATGCCTCGGGCCAGTCGCGGAACGCGGTCCTCTTGTGACCGAACGCACGGTTGTTGAGAAACTGGATCTGGCCGGGCCGGAACACGAACTCGACGTACATCTGCGGGTCGTCGACGATCGAGAACCAGGCCGCGAGCGCCGCCTCGCTCTCGTCGTCGACCTCGACCCCGGCGAGCCGGTAGCCCTGGTAGATCAGGTTGCGCGACACCCTGACCCTGAGTTCGCCGTCATCGTCCGAGAGCACCGGGTTGGCGACGTAGCGAACGTCCCCGTCCGCGTGCTCGCGCTGCCGGTCGAAGTAGTACGGCCGGTAGAGACGTCCCATCATGTCCGGATGCTCCTCGGCCATCCGGTTTGCGACCGCCTTCATGCTGACAACCCGGCTCATGCCGCCCTCCATGGCCGGTTGCCGGCAGAGCAGGCCGACATGGTCGGGCGGACAGAGGTTGTAGGAATTGTCGGTATGGAAGCTCTGTTCCTCGTTGGTGACGTCGGGGCGCACGCCGTTGCCCGACGGCCGTCCGAGATCGGTGACGTCGTAGAGAAGGCGGCCGTCGGACCATTTCTGGGCCACCGGCCTGCCGACCATGCGGGCGAGCAGCCAGTAGACTGCCGTCATCTGCCCCGCATCCATGGTCTCCGGGTCGAGACGGTCGATGATCACGAACCCGCGCCCGTGGTCGAGTTCCCGGCGCACTCCGGCCATCGCCGCCCGGCAGGCCGGCATGGAGAATTCGTCGGGATCGAGAGCAAGCACCGGAAGCGGATTGCGCGCAAGCAGCTCGAGCGCCGCGTCAATCTCGTCGAGGCACTCCTGCGACAGTCGATGGAGGCCGTCGGCCGGGTCGAGCCCGTGTCCATGCCAGACATCGCGGCCGCTCCAGCTCACCTGGTACTCATGGTTCCGGGTCTGGTGAGGCATGTCCCGCATCCCAGGTTGAAGACGGCCAAGTGTTGACCCGGCGGCACAGTGATGCAAGTTCCTGATGGACCGTGACCTGTGGCGGAGACCGGGAATGGCCGAGATTTCGTCGGAGAGGCTGAAGACCGCGTCGCTCGACCTGCACTATCTCCGCGCGGGGTCGGGCCCCGCCGTGATCCTGTTGCACGGCTGGCCCGAATTCTCCGGTGTGTGGAAGCACAACATCCCGGCCCTCGCCGAACACCACGACGTGATCGCTCCGGACCTGCGACGGTTCGGACGCACCCGGCCACTGGCCCCGGAGGACACCACCGCCACCAACCCGGAGGTGCTGGCAGGCGATCTCGCCGACCTGATGGACGGGCTCGGCATTGCGCGAGCCGTGATCGTCAGCCACGACATCGGCGCGTTCGTCGCCCAGAGGTTTGCGCGCCACTCGCCGGAACGGGTGGCCGGGCTTGTCTTCTTCAACTGTCCCTACCCGGGTATCGGCCGGCGATGGGCGGCTCCGGACCACCTGCGCGAGATCTGGTACCAGTCGTTCCACCAGCAGCCGTGGGCGGCCGAGCTGGTCGGCTACAACCGTGACACCTGCCGCATCTACTTCCGCCACTTTCTCTCCCACTGGTCGCACGATCCACATGTCTTCGACGACGACCTCGAGGAATGGGTCGAGACCTTCATGCAGGCGGACAACATCCAGGGCGGTTTCGACTGGTACGCGGGTGTCAACGAGATGCGGCTGCGCACCATGAAGGGTCTGGTCGACCCGGAACCGCCGATCGAGGTCCCGGTTCGCGTGCTGTGGGGTGCCCATGACCCGGTGATCAAGTGCGAGTGGGCCGACCGGCTCGGCGATCACTTCACCGACGCCGAGGTCACCATCGTGGCCAGGGCCGGACACTTCGTGCACTACGAGCGGCCGGACTACGCCAACCGGGAAGTGCTGGCGTTTCTCGCACGGGTCTTCCCTCGGGACCCGTCGTAGCGGCCACCGTGCCACTCTTTCAGCTCACGGTCCTGGCTCTGGTCCAGGGCGTCACCGAGTTCCTGCCCATCTCCTCGTCCGGGCACCTCGCCGCGCTCCCTCACCTGATGGAGTGGTCCGACCAGGGACTGGCGATCGATGTCGCGGTCCATGCCGGCACCCTGCTGGCCGTGCTGGTGTACCTGCGCCACGAGGTTGCCGGGATGGTTGCCGGGCTTGCGGGGCGCAGCACACCGGGCCTCAGGCTCGCGCTGCTGGTCATCCTCGCTTCCATTCCGGTGACCGCCGCGGGGTTCCTGGTCCTGCGCCACCTGGGCGACATGTTCCGAAGCATCGAGGTCATCGCATGGACCACGCTTGTCTTCGGCATCCTGCTGGGGATTGCGGACCGGAGCGGAGCGAAGTCTCGCAGGATTGACGGGATGACCTGGCGCGATGCCCTTCTCGTCGGTGCCGCCCAGGTCCTGGCGCTGGTTCCTGGCACCAGCCGGTCCGGAATTACCATGACCGCCGGGCTGTTCCTCGGCTACCGGCGTGCCGACGCGGCCCGGTTCTCGCTGCTCCTCGGCATCCCGGCGATCGCCGGCGCAGCGGTGCTGACCGGGTTCGATCTCTATCGCCACGGAGACGCCGCGATTGGCCTCGACGCCGTGATCGCCGGCGGTCTTGCCTTTGTCTCGGCCCTGCTGGTGATCCACCTGATGATGGCCTGGCTCGCCCGCGCGAGCTTTGCCCCGTTCGTCGCCTACCGCGTGCTTCTGGGGCTCGGGCTGATCGGCTGGATCTACCTGTAGCGCCGGATCACTCCGGATGAACCCGGCGCTGATTGTAGCGCCCGCCGGGGCGGAACCGGTCGAGGTAGGTGGGCAGGACCACCTCGCACGCCGTCGGTTCGATTCCAAGGTCGGCGAGGCCCGGCAGGTCGGGGTCGGCGACATTGTCCGACTTCAGCATCTCGAGCTGGTCGCGGGTCAGCGGCGGGTTCGGCAGCAGCTCGAGCACGCTGGCCTTCAGCCGCGCGATCGGGAACGGTACCGGGACGAGGGCCCGGCGCCGCCCGGTGTAGGTGATGACCAGCTGCATGATCTCGCGCATCGTGTAGGTACCGGGCCCGCCGAGTTCGTAGGTCCGGCCCTGGGCATCTGACCTCTCCAGCGCCGCCAGCACCGCACGGGCGACGTCCTGGACGTAGACCGGCTGGAACCGGGTCGCACCGCCGCCAAACAGCGGCAGGGCCGGTGCAATGGTCGCAATGGCGCCAAACCGGTTGAAGAAGCTGTCGTCGGGTCCGAAGACGATGCTCGGTCGCATGACCGTCGCCGAGGGGAACCCGGCCAGCACGGCTTGCTCTCCCGCCGCCTTGGTCCGCGCATATTCCGACCTCGAGGCGGGATCGGCGCCGATGGCGGAGACATGCACCAGCCGGCGGATGCCGGCATCGCTTGCGGCCCGGGCGATCATGCCGGGGGCAGCGGCATGCACCGCCTCGAAACTGTTCCGGCCCGACTGGTGCAGGATGCCGACGAGCGAGATCGCCAGGTCCGCACCTTCAAGCGCGCGGGCGACCTGGTCATACCGGGTGACGTCGGTTCGAACCGGTGTCACCTGCCCGACGGTTCCCATGGGCTTCAGGAACTTCGCGGCCTCGGTACTGCGGCATCCCACGGTGACCAGGGCGCCGCGCCGCGACAGCTCGCGCACGATGCTTCGACCGACAAATCCGGAGCCGCCGAACACTGTCACGCGCGTTCCGTCCATCTGCCTTCCCCTGACTGCGCAATTGCCGGCAACCGCCGACGGTATACCACAGTCAGACACGACAACGTCAGAGAGCAGTTCGCTGCCGGAGCACCGCCGCGATGCTTGAAATGCGCGGCTGTTTGGCGCATAAGGTCACCGCCGCCGGGCAGGGCCCGGCGAGGCGAGGCATGTCGCCCAGGTGGCGGAATTGGTAGACGCGCTGGCTTCAGGTGCCAGTGGCCGCTTAGGCCGTGGAAGTTCGAGTCTTCTCCTGGGCACCATGCCTTGATCCGGTGACACGCCGCGGCGAAGAGCGCCGGATCCCTGCTCGCGAACCGGGACCATGTCAGTGACCATCACTGTCCACGACGGCGATCTCCCCGCGCACGTGACCTTCGGCAATTCCGTTGCTGTCGACTGCGAGACCATGGGCCTGAAACCGGTCCGTGACCGGCTGTGCCTGGTGCAGCTCTCTGCCGGCGACGGCACCGCCCACCTGGTACGGTTCAGGAAGGGGTGTCACGAAGCGCCGAGGCTCTCGAACCTGCTGTCGGACCCTTCGACGACCAAGATCTTCCACTTTGCCCGGTTCGATGTCGCCGTCCTGAAGGCGTACCTCGGGATCTGGACCGCACCGGTCTATTGCACGAAGATCGCATCAAGGCTCGTGCGCACCTATACTGACCGGCACGGGTTGAAGGATATCTGCAAGGAGCTGCTCGGGATCGACCTGTCAAAGCAGCAGCAGTCCTCGGACTGGGGTGACGAGTCGCTAAGCGAGGAACAGCTCGCCTATGCCGCCTCCGACGTGCTCCACCTGCACGCGATCCGCGAGCTTCTGGATGCCCGGCTTGAAAGGGAGGAACGCACCGAGCTGGCGCACGCGTGTTTCGGGTTTCTGGCGACACGCGCACAACTGGACCTGATCGGATATGGCGAAGAGGACATTTTCAGCCACTGACCGGCATTCCGGCGCGGCCGGGCCTGTGTCAGCTGCGAATGCCGGGCGCCGCCGCTGGCGGGTGAGCCAGAGTGCGGCTCCTCGGGGCCGGGTCAATCCGAGCCGGCTTGTCGCGTTCATGAAGCTTATGCTCCCGGCCATGGTGCTCGCCATCGTTGCGCTGCTGTTCGCCTGGCCGGACCTGCTGTCCTATGGAAACCGGGTCGGCAAGACCGACTTCGTCACCCAGCGCCTGTCCGGACTGGTGCTGGAGAACCCCCGCTACGTCGGAACCGATCCGGACGGGCGACCGTACGAGGTCTCGGCGGTCCGCGCGTCGAAGGATGCCGAAGACGCCACGCTGCTCTACCTTGACCAGCCGCAGGCCGACCTCATGGATCTTGAGGGGGACTCGACCTGGATGCGCGTGACTGCAGGTTCTGGCACATATGACACCGCGATGAAGCTCATGCAGTTGCATGGCGGGGTGACCATTCTCGACTGGGCACAGCGGAGCCTCGAACTCGAGACTGCCTCGGTCGACCTCAACGCGGGGACACTGACGAGCACCCGCCCGGTCACGGGGACCGGCCCGAACGCCAGGATCGACGGCCAGGGACTGCGGATCACCGATCGCGGCGCACGTATTGCATTCACCGGCCGGTCCAGGGCGGTCTTCGTCCCATGACCGGGAGGGTGCGTGCGATCGGGTCAGTGGTGGCCATGACCGGTCTTCTGGCCGCCACCCTCCTCGCCCCGGGGCCTGCCCGGACGCAGAGTGCCGAGGAGACCCGTCAGCTGCCGATCGAGGTCACTGCCGACCAGGGAATCGAATGGAACCAGGTCGAGCAGCTGTACGTCGCCCGCGGCAATGCCGTGGCGACACGCGGCGACGTGCGGATCTCCGGTGACACGATCGCGGCGGCCTACCAGGAACACGGACAGGACGACAGCGAGATATACCAGGTGGAAGTCACCGGCGCGGTGGTCGTCTCCGCTCCGGGCAAGACCCTTTACGGAGACAGGGCGGTCTACGACCTGAGGCAGGCCGTGGTGGTGCTCCAGGGCGAAGACCTGCGCGCCGAACTCGGCGAGGAGACCGTCACGGCCCGGGACAGTCTCGAGTACTGGGAAGAACGGCTGACCGCGGTCGCACGCGGCGAGGCCGTGGCACGCGGCAGGGACCGGACCATCCGTGCCGATGTCCTGACAGCCCTGTTCGAGCGCCAGGGTGACGGCAGCCTCCGGACGGTGCGGATGAACACGCACGGCAACACCCGGATCACCACTGCAGATGAAGTGGTCACCGGACGCGATGGCATCTATGATGTCGTGAAAGAGACGATCACCCTGGAAGGCGGCGTGAAGATCACGCGCGATACGATGCAGCTGAACGGCGGCCGGGCGGAGGTGGACCTCAGGGCCGGAATCAGCCGCCTGCTGCCAGCACCTGACGGAGACGGGAGGGTCAGTGGCCTGATTCTCCCGACACCAGGGAACAAGAAGCGCGAGTAGGCCAGATGTCAGATGCCCAGTCCATGCATCCCGGCGAGCATCCGCACCTGCGGGCTGTTGACGGCCCGTCGACGGGAACGCCGGGTCCGGGGCTGGTCGCACGGGGTCTCAACAAGACCTACAAGAAGCGCATGGTGCTGCAGAACGTGAGCCTCGAGGTTCAGCGCGGAGAGGTGGTCGGACTGCTGGGCGCCAACGGCGCCGGCAAGACGACCTGCTTTTACATCGTCTCGGGCCTCGTAGCTCCCGACCAGGGCAGGGTCGTGCTCGATGGCAGCGACATTACCGATCTGCCGATGTACCGGCGCGCGCGGCTGGGTATCGGATACCTGCCGCAGGAAGCGTCGATCTTTCGCGGGCTGACGGTCGAGCAGAACATCCGCGCCATTCTCGAGAGCATAGAGCCCGAAGCCGACCGCCGCGATGCAGAGCTTGACGACCTGCTCGCCGAGTTCTCGATCAGTCACCTGCGGGCGGTCCCGACGCTTGCGCTTTCCGGCGGCGAACGCCGGCGGGTGGAGATTGCCAGGGCACTGGCGTCGCGGCCCGGCTTCATGCTGCTCGATGAACCGCTCGCCGGCATTGATCCGATCGCGCTCGGAGAGATCCGCGACCTGATCGCCCACCTGCGTGACCGCAGGATCGGGGTGCTGATCACCGACCACAATGTCCGCGAGGCATTCAGCATCGCCGACCGCTGCTACGTCCTGCACGATGGCCGGGTGATGATGGGCGGCACCCCCGAAGAGATCGCAAGCAATCCCGACGTGAAACAGGTCTACCTCGGCCACTCCTTCCAGATCTGACATCAGCCGTACCGGGTACTGGCGGGGCCTCGGGCGCGCTCGCGACCCGTTTTCCGGCCGATTCCGGTGGTGGCTGCGGCAATGCGCAGTGGACAGCCTGCTCCTGCCGTGCGCTATATCGGCCGGACACCCATGACGAGCCCGGTGTGACCCGTGCGGTTCGCGCCGCGACGGCCATGGCCTGTGCAACGGTTGCGTGGTGGTTTCGACACGGGATTCCCGATGGCCCTGACGCAGAGAGTGGAAGCCCGGCAGTCACAGTCTCTCGTGATGACGCCGCAGCTCACCGAGGCGATCCGTCTCCTCGGGCTCTCCCGTCTCGAACTCGGCGAGTACGTAGCGGAAGAGGTCCGCGGCAACCCGCTGCTCGAGTATGACGAGCCGACAGCGCGTGGACGCGACGGCACGGGGACGATTCGACCCGACCCGGGCCATGGGCAGGAAAGAATGTCCGACGGGCCGCCACTGCCCGTTGATGGCCGATCGCCCGCACGCGACTCCGAGCAGGAGCCCGCTGCGCGCGATGCCTGCCTGCGCGATCATCTCTATCGACAGCTCGGGATGGAACTCCCGGACCCGGTCGAACGCCTGATCGGCGCGCACCTGATCGAGATGCTCGACGACAGCGGCTATCTTGCCGAAGATCCGTGCGGGGTTGCCCGCGCGCTCGGATGTTCCCAGGCTGCCGTCAGCCTGGTCCTGCAGAAGCTTCAGGCGTTCGATCCTGCCGGCGTGTTTGCCGGCTCGCTCGCCGAGTGCCTTGCGTTGCAGCTTGGCGAGAAGGGTCTGCTTGACGCTGCGATGCGGGCGCTGCTTGCCAATCTCGACCTGCTGGCGCGTCGCGACTTCGTGCGCCTGCAACGGTGCTGCGGCGTCAGCGGGGAACGTCTGCGCGACATGGTTCGCGAGATCCGCTCCCTCGATCCCAAGCCGGGCTCGCGGTTCGAGTCCGGTCCGGTCGTGGCGCTGGTGCCCGACGTGCTCATGCACGAGGGACCCGGGGGAACCTGGCACCTTGAACTCAACCCGGACACCGTGCCCCGGGTCCTGGTCAATACCGGCATGCTGACACCGGCCGCTACCGGCTCGCTTTCCCGGCAGGACCGGCTCTGGCTCAACGGGTGTCGACAGTCCGCGAACTGGCTGGTTCGCGCCCTGCAGCAACGCGCAACCACGATTCTCCGGGTCGCCCATGAAATCGTCCGGCGGCAACACGGGTTTCTCGAGTTCGGCGTTCAGCACCTCCGGCCCCTGGTGCTGAATGACATTGCCGAAGCGCTGGATCTGCACGAGAGCACGATCAGCCGCGTGACCGGCAACAAGTCGATCGCAACCCCGCGCGGAGTGTTCGAACTGAAGTACTTCTTCACCTCCTCGGTCGGATCGCTGACCGGCGAGGCCGCGTATTCGTCGGAAGCAGTCCGGGACCGGATCAGGCGCCTGATCGATGCCGAACCGGCGGACGCGGTGCTCTCTGATGACGGACTGGTCCGCATTCTGCGCAAACAGGGTATCGACATCGCACGGCGCACCGTCGCGAAGTACCGCGAGTCGATGCGGATCCCGTCATCGATCGAGCGCCGCCGCGACAAGGCCATGCCGTCCTGAGACGCGCGCCACCTGACCCGCCAGGATCGGTGAATTCCGGGCCACAACCGGGTTCCTTTGCACGTTGAACTTGATGTCGAAATCTGAGTAGACTTCTGATCAGAAACCACTTTCAACAGTCAGATGTGAATAACGGTTCCAGATGGCAATCTTGCTGTCAAAGTACCGTGATCGTCCATCTGCCGGCACCACTGGATATCCAGGGCCCGTGTACGGCGCCCGGACCCTTCCCGGGGGCCTTGCTGCATCATGCGCGCACCGTGCAGGTTCCGGCCATGGTCGTGGCCCCGGGCCTTGTAACGACATCGGCTCGTGCAGGCTCGCGGAGTCCCCGGGAGGCGAGCCGAATCTTCTCGCAGATGGAGCCTCTCTGCCAGTACGGCCAGGTGCCCCGTTCAGCGGGATGGTGCCGAGTTGCGCTTATCGGAGGTGTTGCGAAATTCGATGATTCCGGTCGAAACCACAGTCACACGCGCGTTGGTTTTCGGATCAGATCCCAGGAAATCCAGAGATTTCACTTCAGGTTCGACGGGTAAACGTTGATAGTTTCATCAACCGGTAGAATTCAGTGTTTCCAAGCACGGTACCGGCCGAAGCAGGACGCGAACGGCAATCTGGACACGAACTGGCTTTGATCACCTCCGCCCTCGGGGTCGGTCGCGGTCCGTTCGAACGTCCGGACCAATCCCTGGTAGCAGGTGAGCCACTGTTCACAGATCCAGGTCTCGACCGTATAGCGCTGAATGTCGTCCAGATCGCGGTGCACCCGGCGCGACAGCCTGATCGTCATGGCGCAACGGCTGTTTCAGTTCCACGCCCGGTTCGCAGGCCACGGGGTCGAACTTCTCGAACCCGCCGGCCTCGGCTTCTTGCACCGCCGCTTCCAACTCCCCCTTCAGCGCGTGGAATTGCCGCGCGCCGTCGCGTTCCATGGGCAGCCGCAGCCCGGCGCGCACGACCTCGCTCAGGCTGGCGCAGGCGCCGGCATCGACCCGCTCCTGGGCGTAGCGGTGCATCTGGTCGGTCAAGTGAACGTTCGGCATCGTGGAGGAACCTCACCATGTCCGATCACGGTCGGTATTGCCAGTACCCTGCACGCCAGTCCATTCGGTTCGAAGTCGGGGGATCGAACCGACGCGCAATGCCTGAACCTTCCTGGCATCGAGCATTCCCCCGAGGGTGACGCGGCGGTCTCGTGTGTCTTCCGAGAACCTGTGCGCGTCCGTTTGTTCCCCGGACCACGGGCCCGAACGGACACGCTGTCTACTGCACGTGAAGGCCGCTGCGACGGCCCCGTCGGTGAACCTTCCGGCCCGGCTTGATGATCAGGGCCCGATAACGGCCTGAAATCCGCGTCGCAAACCGGAACCCTGTCCGGTGCCGCTGCCATCGCGATGCTCACCCAATGGTTGCGCTGCCCGGGCGGTGCCCGACCGCAGTTCCGGTTCCGACCGCGGTGAGCGTAGAGTTCAGTGCGCCTTGTCGGTGTGAAACACCGCCTCGCAGGTGGGCGCGTCAAGAGCCGCCTCATGCCACCGCTCGAGCTGTAAGGTGTTCGCCGCCGCGATGCGCTCGGCAAACTCGTCGGGAAGGGGGCCGAACCGGCGCTCCAGAAGTCGCGTGAGGAACCGGGCCTCGCCTTCCTGCAGGCCTTCTGCCCGGCCTTCCTGCAAGCCCTTCTCCAGTCCGATGGACTCGCCTTCCTGCCTCAGCCTCTGTGCGATCGTGGCCATCATCTCCCCCAGCGGTTCCGTCACGATTGCCTGCCATGCCTCAGTCAGGCGCCCGAGATCCGCTTCCGGATAGGTTGCAAGGATATATTCGCCAAGCAGGCGCTGCAACTCGGCCTCCGGCTCGAGACCGTCCGCAATCGCCTGCATGTACTTCAATGCCTGCCCGATCAGGATGATCAACGCCGATCTGAGCACCGGGTCCCGGGACAGCTGTTCCACCGGCAACTCTGCCAGGTTGCGCAGGATGTACCGTTCGCCCGGCAGGACGACGAGAGCGGGGTCGGTCGATGCGGTCATCTCCCCGATGCCGTCGGGCGCCGACCATCGCTCCTGGCCATGGTACAGGACCATCGGCACGATCGGCGGCAGCGCCCTCAGGCGCTCCGCCCTGCCCTGCGCATACCGCAGCCAGATGCGCACCATGTAGCCCGCCAGTTGGCAGCGGCGTGGCCGGGTCGGGACAGGATACATGCTCCAGCAGCAAGAATACGAAGGCGGGCTTCCCGCTTTTCAGCTCGACCTCGAACAGGAAATCGCTCCGGCTGTCGCGCAGGGCCTCGTCGACGAACGTCCCGTCCACCTGGACCGGGAGCGTATCGGCCAGTAGTCCGGCGATATCGTTCGGCAGGTGATCGCGAAACAGCGCCTGCACGCGGGCGGGATCGGAAAGGAGCGCCCGGAACACGTTCTCATGCGGCCTGGACGGCATGCTGCGGCGGTTGCTCCTGGGCGTAGCGGTGCATCTGGTCGGTCAAATGACCGTTCGGCATCGTGGAATCTCACCGTGTCCGATCACGGTCGGTATGTATTGCCATTACCCTGCACGCCGGTCCATTCGGTTCGAAGTCGGGGGATCGAACCGACGCGCAATGCCTGAACCTTCCTGGCATCGAGCATTCCCCCGAGGGTGACGCGGCGGTCTCGTGTGTCTTCCGAGAACCTGTGCGCGTCCGTTTGTTCCCCGGACCACGGGCCCGAACGGACACGCTGTCTACTGCACGTGAAGGCCGCTGCGACGGCCCCGTCGGTGAACCTTCCGGCCCGGCTTGATGATCAGGGCCCGATAACGGCCTGAAATCCGCGTCGCAAACCGGAACCCTGTCCGGTGCCGCTGCCATCGCGATGCTCACCCAATGGTTGCGCTGCCCGGGCGGTGCCCGACCGCAGTTCCGGTTCCGACCGCGGTGAGCGTAGAGTTCAGTGCGCCTTGTCGGTGTGAAACACCGCCTCGCGGGTGGGCGCGTCAAGAGCCGCCTCATGCCACCGCTCGAGTTGTGAGGTGTTAGCCGCCGCGATGCGCGCGGCAAACTCGTCGGGAAGGGGGCCGAACCGGCGCTCCAGAAGTCGCGTGAGGAACCGGGCCTCGCCTTCCTGCAAGCCCTTCTCCAGTCCGATGGACTCGCCTTCCTGCAGGCCTTCTGTCCTGCCTTCCTGCCTCAGCCTCTGTGCGATCGTGGCCATCATCTCCCCCAGCGGTTCCGTCACGATTGCCTGCCATGCCTCAGTCAGGCGCCCGAGATCCGCTTCCGGATAGGTTGCAAGGATATATTCGCCAAGCAGGCGCTGCAACTCGGCCTCCGGCTCGAGACCGTCCGCAATCGCCTGCATGTACTTCAATGCCTGCCCGATCAGGATGATCAACGCCGATCTGAGCACCGGGTCCCGGGACAGCTGTTCCACCGGCAACTCTGCCAGGTTGCGCAGGATGTACCGTTCGCCCGGCAGGACGACGAGAGCGGGGTCGGTCGATGCGATCATCTCCCCGATGCCGTCGGGCACCGACCATCGCTCCTGGCCATGGTACAGGACCATCGGCACGATCGGCGGCAGCGCCCGCAGGCGCTCCGCCCTGCCCTGCGCATACCGCAGCCAGATGCGCACCATGTAGCCCGCCAGTTGCAGCGGCGTGGCCGGGTCGGGATAGGATTTATGCTCCAGCAGCAAGAATACGAAGGCGGGCTTCCCGCTCTTCAGTTCGACCTCGAACAGGAAATCGCTCCGGCTGTCGCGCAGGGCCTCGTCGACGAACGTCCCGTCCACCTGGACCGGGAGCGTATCGGCCAGTAGTCCGGCGATATCGTTCGGCAGGTGATCGCGAAGCAGCGCCTGCACGCGGGCGGGATCGGAAAGGAGCACCCGGAACACGTTTTCATGCGGCCTGGACGGCATGCTGCGGCGTGCGTCCGTCCTGCCGGGATCGTCAGGGCCCGGTTTCCCCGTCCCGTCGTCCTGCTTCGTTCCGGTCATGCTGCGCGACCCGCCTGTCCCCGATCGAGTTGCCCGGTCCGGCACGTCGATGCCCTCTCCGGCACAGGCGGGAACAGGACCGCACACATGTGACCGGACTGGTCGTGCCGCTCTTGCGAATGTATTTGGTATTATACGGTAACAGACAGCGAACACAAGTGCGGATTGCCGCCGTCACTGTTCTCCCGCGGGGCTGACCTGCCCGCACCACCGCCGGTTCTCTGCGCCCGGGGACAGGGGGCACACCACTGTCGGACCACGCCGGAGCGGCTCATCCCGGGGGATGGGGGAACGCCGCGGCTCACGGAACCACGGCCTACAGCCGGAATTCCGCGCCTGTGCGTCGTCACTGGCATACGGTTCTGCCGCCTCGTGCGCCATGCGCGATCAGAGTGCGATGGAGACCGTGCTGTCCCCGGACAGGTCTGGTGCTGCGCGACGGCATCAACGTGTTCGCCGCGCCATTCCCCTCGGCGAAGCGAAGCAGCCTGCCGACCCCGAGCCACTACTGTCTTCGATTTCCCGAGGTGCACACGCCGGGCGCAGTCCTGGTATCAGCCCAAGCCGCTACCAGCGGAGTGTGCCTTGCAGCAACACGCCGTGCTCCGGCGCCGTGCCGTCCGCCTGCTCCCTTCGCGTGGCGTCGAGGTTGACTTCAAGCCCCGGATCGCGCGGCACCGCCGAGGTCAGGCGCCAGCCAAGCCGCCAGTCCCGAGATCCGCCGCCGGACAACCCGAAGCCCAGGTTGGGCGTGCCGGTGAACCCGCCGCCGAACAGGGCCAGGCCATAGCCGATCCTGCCTTCCATGCGCCCTGAATTCTCGAACCAGGCCCCGTCCTTCTCCCACGCCATGCCTGCCAGTGTCTTGCGGGTCAACATCGCATCCATACCGCTCGATGGAGCGGTGCCCAGAGACTGGGTGAGGGACAATGACGGTCCCCGGTCGGTTGTGCGACTGGGGTCCCAGCCGATGGAGGCGCTGGAACTCCACTCCCGAAAGCCTGACCTCCGGTGCGCGACCAGCCCGCGTCCCTTGAGGTTGAGCAGGAGCCCGTTCGACGGGTGGGCAAGTGCGAGACTTCCTCCCAGTTCCGCACCAAGACCGGTTTCTGCGTCGCCACCGTCAAGGCGCGCCCCGATCTCGAAGCCCGGCCTGAGACGCCAGCCCCCCTGTGTCGCGACATTCTGCCATACCCCTTCAAGGCCGAGCCTGAGCCGCGCGACATCGGCCTGCGATGCGGCGAGCCTTGTCCCGTCCCCGTCGACTTCGTCGGAAGAGGTGCGCACGAGAAGCGCATCGGACTTGACGCTGAGATCCAGCCCGCCTTCGGCGGGAGCCTTCATCAGCAATCCGCGTCCGCCGAACGCGCCCATCGCAAGATCCATATCGGTCTCGACTTCCGCATCGTTCTCGGGCATCAGCGTCAGCGTTCCCGACCCGTAGCCCACGACCCCCCACACCGAAAACCGTTCGCTCAACACATAGCGGCCCCACGGGTAGAAACCCGTGAGCGCCGACTCGATATCGCCACCGCCGGTCGCGCTCCGATAGCTGCCCTCCCCGCGGCTGTATGCCGTCACAAGGCCCATCGTGCCCCGGCCGCTGGTGAAGTCCCCGCCCAGCATCCCGCTTGTCACCTCGCCGTCCAGCGCCAGCGTTCCGGCGCGGCCGTCGAAACCCGAGACGGCGCCCCGGCCCCAGACCACGCCGGTGCCGCCTTCCGCATTTTCGCCGGTCATCGCGAACGACCAGCCCGAGAGCATTTCGCGGTCCGTGAGTGCGCGCGTAAACGGGGCCGGCCGGTCGCCATCGCGCTCTTCAGGCATCGCAACCGCCGGGCCACCGCCCAGGCGGTGTCCGGCGAGGCTCGCTTCCATCCCGGCACCCTGCGGTGCCGTCATGCGGCTTTCGACCGCGTCGATGACGTGGTCCGCCACCGTGCGTCCGAAGCGCGCCAGCCACGCCTTCGAGACCTCATCCATGTCGAGGGCTGCGCCGGATGTGCCGAGATAGACGCCGGAGCCGATGACGGCCTTCTGGCCAGTGTCAAACACCGGTATGCTTACCGCATAACCAAGCTTCGGCGAACCGGTGTCCTCGTCTCCCTCGATAGTCGGATCGTCATAGTTGTACCGCAGAAACTTTCTGCCCTCGCGCCGCGCGCCTCCGATCAGTTCCTCCGCGAACATCACCCCGTTGATGTCCGTCCTCGTCAGGTCCGTCGGCTTGCCCTCGCGAAACGGCTCGGTTGCATGGAAAAAGGTAATGTTCCCGGCGGCCACGATCCACAGGTAGACGGAACCCGACTTCCAATACCCCCCTTCTTGCCGGAAGGCATTTCTGACCGCAGCAAAGTCCCTGTAGTCCGCGGTATTGAGGGCCCGCTCGCTGTATATCCTGGCCGCTTCCTCGACGAAGGTGATGAGCGTCTCGCGGTCCACGACCTCCGACGCGGTGACGGTGGGTTTGGGCAGATCCGCGACACGGAGCGGGGCATCGGAAACGTCCTGCGAGTAGCCGCCGACCAGCACAAACCGTGTTCCGCTGATGCCGGAGGTGTATTCGACGGCGTATGCCGTTTTCGGCTCGCCGTCATGATACCGGACGAAATCGCCGCCCCGGGCGCCGGCCGCCAGCAGTGCCTCGACGACCCTGAAACCGTTGTCGTCCTCGACACCCAACAGGTCCTTGTTTTCCGCCGATTGGTCCTTCCCGTGGATGAACGGGTTCCCGCTCCTGGTGAACAGGATGAGGAACATCGATCCGGAGTTCCAGTCGCTGTCCGTTCTGAACCTGTCCCTCAACCGCCCGCCTACGGCGATATCCGTGATCGCGGCGATTTCGGCCGCAGCTCCATCGACGAAGGCCTTGAGAGTCGCATCGTCCACCACCTGGCCGGCAGTCGTCCTGGCCCCGGCTGCGCCGCTCGCCAACAGGAAGAATGCCAGGGCGGCAAAGGCCGCCGCACACTTGATATTCGGTCGCACCGCGTTCTCCCTCGCGAAATGGTGGCAGCTCAGTATGAAGCAGGCGGTGCGAACGAGAAACCCGGCATCTGCCGTGACGCCGGCTTGAAGTTACAGGGACATGAAACAGTTGGTGTTTTTTCCCCGCTCACTCCTGCGGGCCTTCTCGTCCAGCCCGCCCGCACCTGCGTCGTGCCCGGTTTCTCCCCCGATTGCGTCAGACCTCCCTACGGGAGTGACGGGTGCCCTTTCGGGATCAGTGCCGTTCGCATCCGTCGAGCCTGCGCTGACGCCGTCCGTCCACGCACGGTCATGGCAGCAGTCTTTTGGGAAGCCTTTCAGGCCGCCCCCCGGGAGCCGCGACGCTGGTCAGGATGGAAAGTCGTTGGATCAGCACGCTCGGGAAGAACATGGAGTTGGTCGAGCGTTTCGGAGACCTGAAGGCGACCGGAGGAACCGTCGTCCGGCACGATGATCCAGCTTCTCGGATCGGGCCCGGCGCTGTCCCGCGTTGTCACCCGGCTCTGAAGGAAGTCCAGGCGCCGGTTGACTGGTACCGCGAGATGCATCGAGCCTGCGTCTTCCTCATCGTGTCGATGTTGCGGGGAACATTCCTTACGCTCCCGGGCAGTGCGAAAGGAACGTCGCCTCGGTCATGCCAGTCATCCATGAAGTCGCCACCTTGACCGCCAAGGGCCGGATCACCCTGCCCAGGTCGGTCCGTCAGGCGCTGGCATCGAAATCGGCGCCACGGTGTCGTTTGAACTCCGCGAAGATGGACAGAGTGTCGTGAACCGTGCCGACGCCGAACTTGAAGATCCGGCGATCGTTGCGTTCCTGGATCTGCTCGCCGGCGATTTCCGGGCCGGCCGGCACGTCCAGGCACCTCCCGACGATCTGGCACAGGTCATGCTCGAACAGGCGCGGCGTGAACCGCCAGGGGACGAGGACATCGAAGTCGACGTCGATCTCTGATGCAACGTCACGAATGGTCGCTGCTGCTCCAGGACTGCCCCATCAATCAGTTTCGCAAGATTCCACAATGCGCTCCAACGCGCACGACGAAGCGGTCCAACGGGACTTGCGTCAAATGCGAACATCGAGCTGTTCCAGGCGTTGAGCCGGTTCATGCTGCAGGCCATCCTGCGCGATCCGTTCCGGGACGAGTACCGCCATGGCACCTCGCTCGGCCCGCGCCACCGCCATTGGTGTCGTACCAGGACTGGCAGGCCGGCGTCCCGCCGCCTGACGCAGTCACGATCTTGGCGTTGTTCGGCGGACGTCGTATTGTGCGGTCTCGATCCCATTGACGGACACCGGGTCGTCGGTTCGATGCGCCACAATCTCTGCCGCCGCCTTCCTGCACTCGTTGCAGGCTGCCTCGCGATATCGCTTGCTGCCTGCAGCACCAGCGACCAGGAGGGAGAATACGTCGAACGCCCGGTCGAGGAACTCTACAACACCGCGGTCGATGCGGCGCTCGGCGGCAACTTTCGCTCCGCGGCACCGCTCTTCGACGAGGTCGAACGCCAGCATCCCTACTCGGTCTGGGCCACCCAGGCCCAGTTGATGGCCGCCTATTCGCTCTACCAGTCGAACCAGTACGACGAAGCCATCAATGCGCTCGACCGGTTCATGCAACTGAACCCGGGCCATGCCAGTGTTGACTACGTCTACTACCTGAAGGGCCTGTGCTACTACGAACAGATCGTTGACGTTGGACGCGACCAGAAACTGACGCGCAACGCACTCGAGACCTTCCAGGAACTGGTCAAGCGGTTTCCCGGTGGCGTCTACGCCCGCGATGCCAGGCTCAAGATCGACCTGACGCTCAACCACCTTGCCGGCAAGGAGATGGCGATCGGTCGCTACTACCAGAGTCGGAACCGGCACCTCGCGGCCATCAACAGGTTCAGAACCGTCGTTCAGCAGTACGACACGACCGAGCAGGTGCCCGAGGCCCTGCATCGCCTGGCCGAATCCTACCTGGCGCTCGGCCTCGACAAGGAGGCCAGCAAGGTTGCGGCAGTGCTCGGCCACAACTACCCCGGCAGCGAATGGTACCGTGACAGCTACGGGCTGCTGACGTCGGAGCACCCGGTCGCAGCGCCGGAGGAGGACAAGGGGCTGTTCGGACTCGGCCTGTGGGTGTTTTGACCCGCAGATGCTGGTCAGCCTGTCGATACGCGACATCGTCCTGATCGACAGGCTGGATCTCGCCTTCGGTGACGGTCTCTGTGTACTGACCGGGGAAACCGGTGCCGGCAAGTCGATCCTGCTCGATGCCCTTGGCCTGGCGCTGGGCGCTCGGGCGGTCCCCGGGATGATTCGGACGGATGCGCGCGAAGCAGGGGTGACGGCGCTGTTCGAACTCGGGGATGTCGACCAGGCCCGCGGGTTGCTTGATGAATGCGGCGTGCCCTGTGACGAGGACAGCCCTGGCTCGGTGCTGTTGCGCCGCAGCCTGAGCGAGGACGGCCGCTCACGGGCCTACATCAATGACCAGCCGGTTACCGCCGCCACCCTGCGTCGGATCGGCGACGCCCTGGTCGAGATCCAGGGGCAGTTCGATGTCCGCGGTCTTCTGGATCCCGCGACCCATGCCGGCTTCCTCGACAGCTTTGCGCGGCACAGCGACCTCCTGTCCGCGACCGCCCGGGCGCATGAACGCTGGCAGGATGCGGTTACCGAGCGGATTGCCGCGGCGGAGCGCCAGCAGCAGGCGCAATGCGATGCCGGGTTCCTCAACCACGCGCTCGACGAACTGACCCGCCTCGCCCCGGAGCCGGGTGAGGCAGCCGAACTCGAGCAGCGCCGGACCATGCTGGCCAATGCCGAATCCGTCATCTCGGCGGCAGCCGAAGCCATGTCGGTACTCTCGGGAGATACCGCCGCCGACACGATGGTCGGGCGTGCCGCACGGCTGCTCGAGAGGATCTCGGAGCGCGCGGGCTCGCGGCTTGACGAGGCACTGTCCGCGCTCGACCGGGCGTCGATCGAGATCGATGGTGCGATCGGAGAAATCACCGCTCTGGCCGAGGACATCGAACGCGATGCCTCCGGCCTAGAGGCGGTGGATGCACGCCTGCATGCGCTTCGCGATGCGGCGCGCAAGCACTCGGTGGCGGTCGACGAACTCCCGGCCCTGCGTGACGATCTTGCCGGGCGGGTTGCCCTGCTCGAGGCGGATGAGGAGAACACGGCGGCTCTCGTTGAAGCGGAACGCGAGGCCCGCGACGCCTACCTGGCTGCGGCAGACGCCCTGACTGCCAGCCGGCGCCAGGCATCGATCCGGCTCGAGGCCGCCATCGGCGCCGAGCTGCCATCCCTGCGACTCGAACAGGTGAGGTTTACCGCGCGTCTCGAACCACTGGAAGAGCCTCGCTGGTCCCGTAACGGCCGGGAGCGGATAACCTTCGAAGTTGCGACCAACCCCGGGGCAGAGCCGGGACCGATCCAGCGCGTGGCATCGGGCGGTGAGCTCTCCCGCCTGCTGCTGGCACTCAGGGTGGCGCTCTCCTGGGCCAACCCGTTGCCGACCCTGATCTTCGACGAGGTGGATTCCGGCGTTGGCGGAGCCGTGGCAGCGGCAGTGGGAGAGCGGCTCGATCGTCTCGGCTCGCACCTCCAGGTCCTCGTCATCACGCATTCTCCACAGGTAGCGGCCCGCGGCCGCACGCACTGGCACATTGCCAAGGAAAGTGATGACGAGCGGGCCCGCACCACCGCCAGGGTTCTTGATCACAGCGCCCGTCGCGAGGAAATTGCCCGGATGCTGGCGGGATCCGTGGTCACCGACGCCGCCCGGGCCGCCGCCGGAAGTCTGCTTGACGGTCCGGCAGGAGAAGGATGATGGCGGAAATCGCGACCGACGAGGAGGCGAGGCAAGAGCTGGTTCGCCTTTCCGACCTGATCATCGAACACGATGCGCGCTACCACGGGCGGGATGACCCGACGATCCCCGATGCCGAGTATGATGACCTGCGCCGGCAGTTCGATGACCTGGCAGCGCGCTATCCGGACCAGGCCGGCGACCTCGCCGCGACCCGGAGCGTCGGAGCCGAGGCCGGTGCCGGGTTTGCCAGGGTCGCGCACTCGCGCCCCATGCTGTCGCTTGGCAATGCGTTTGACGCCAACGATGTCCGGGAGTTCGTCGCACGTGTGCGCCGCTTCCTCTCGCTTGAGGAGGGCGAAGAGGTCACTCTGGTCGCCGAACCGAAGATCGATGGCCTCTCGGCGTCGCTCAGATATGAGGCCGGGCTGCTGGTTCGCGGCGCGACCCGGGGCGACGGGGCAGTGGGAGAGGACATCACCCGCAACATCCGCACCGTCGGGGACATCCCGCACCGGCTACCCGGCGCGGTACCCGACATCCTGGAAGTGCGCGGTGAAATCTACATGCGCAGGGAGGACTTCCTTGAACTGAACCGGGCGCAGGAGCAGTCCGGCGGCCGGCCGTTCGCCAATCCGCGCAATGCGGCCGCCGGATCGGTGCGCCAGCTCGACGCCTCGGTTACCGCCAGCCGTCCGCTTCGTTTCTTCGCCTATGCGCTGGGCGAGGTTTCGGAAGCGCCCGCAGCGTCACACTCGGACATGCTGGAACGCCTGAAAAGCTGGGGATTCGCCACCAACCCGCTGGCAGAGAGGTGTTCGGACGTGGAGGAGGCGCTCGCACAGTATCGCCAAATCATCGAGCAGCGTGCCGGGCTCCCCTACGATCTGGACGGCGTTGTCTACAAGGTGGACCGGCTCGACTGGCAGGACCGGCTGGGAGTAGCCGGACGCGCGCCTCGGTGGGCGGTGGCGCACAAGTTTCCGGCCGAACAGGCAACGACGATGGTCAACGCGATCGAAATCCAGGTCGGGCGAACAGGTGCGCTTACCCCGGTTGCACGGCTCGACCCGGTGACGGTCGGCGGCGTGGTCGTCTCCAACGCCACCCTGCACAATGAGGACGAGATTGCGCGCAAGGACGTGCGGATCGGTGACACGGTCGTGGTCCAGCGTGCGGGAGATGTGATCCCCCAGGTGGTCTCGGTGATCCAGGAGAAACGGCCGGAAGGCAGCCACCCCTTCGCGTTTCCCGTGACCTGCCCCTGTCCCCGGGCCACGGCAGCCACACGGGCCGAAGGCGAGGCGGTGCGGCGGTGCACCGGCGGGGTCACCTGCCCGTACCAGGCGGTCGAGCGGCTGCGCCACTTTGTCTCGCGCAACGCGCTCGACATCGAGGGTCTCGGTGACATCCAGATCCGCCGGTTCTGGGAGGACGGCCTCATCGCCCGGCCTGGAGACATCTTCCGGCTCTGGGAGCGTGAAGGGGAGCTCGTCGAGCGCGAGGGCTGGGGCAAAAAGTCGGTCAACGGACTGCTGGAGGGGATCGAGGCCAGGCGCGAGATCGGGCTTGACCGGCTGATCTACGGTCTCGGCATCCGCCATGTCGGCGAGAGCACGGCCCGATTGCTGGCAGCGAACTACGGTACCGTCGCTGCGTGGCGCAAGGCCATGCTGGCCGCGGTGACAGACACCGGGTCGGAGGCCTACCACGACCTGGTCAACATCGACCAGATCGGTGAAACGGTGGCCGGCGAACTGCTCGCGTTCTTCCGCGAGGCAAGCACGCTCATAGTGCTGCTCGACCTCGAGGGCGAGCTCACGGTCCTGCCGTTTGCGGCACCCGAAGAACGGGAAAGCCCGGTCTCCGGCAAGACCGTGGTCTTCACCGGCACCCTGTCGACCATGAGCCGGGCCGAGGCCAAGGCGCGGGCCGAGAGCCTGGGCGCCAGGGTCGCGGGCTCGGTGTCGAGGAAGACCGATATCGTCGTCGCCGGTGCCGACGCCGGTTCCAAGGCAACCAAGGCCGAAGCGCTCGGGGTCACGGTCATCGACGAGCAGGAATGGATTGCGCTCGCGGACAGCTGAGCGGTCAGTTCAGCCCCACCACCTGCGCCATGAACGGTCCGATCTCGTCTTCGACCGCGAGGTCCGCCTCGTCGTGAAGCGGCGTCGGTTCCCGGTTCACGATCACGAGCCCGGCACCGTTGCGCTTTGCGAGCACCGGCAGTCCCGCGGCCGGGAAGACCACGAGCGAGGATCCGATCACGATGAACAGATCGCACTCCCTGCTCTCGCGCTCGGCGTTCAGCACCGGGCCGACCGGCATCGCCTGGCCGAAGGAAATGGTCGCGAGCTTGACGATGCCCCCACACGCACGACACACGGGCAACTCGTCACGTCCCAGGAATGCCTGGCGGATCACGTCGAGTTCATGGCGCTCGCCGCACTGGAGACAGGCGGCATGACCATTGTTGCCATGCAGCTCGATCACCTTTTCGGCCGGCACGCCGGATTGCTGGTGCAGGCCATCGATGTTCTGGGTGATCACCGCCCGGACGGTGCCGCGCCGGACCAGCTCGGCCACGGCGTGGTGACCGATGTTCGGACGGGCCTCGGCAAAGGTATCCCGCAGGCCGAAGGTTCGTCGCCAGGACTCGCGGCGCATCTCCTCGCTTGCAAGAAAGTCCTCAAACTGTATCGGCGCCATCCGGGTCCAGATGCCACCGGGGCTGCGGAAGTCGGGGATACCGGACTCGGTCGAGATGCCGGCGCCGGTAAACACCACCGCCCGCCTGCACTGCTCGAGCATGTCCCTGAGCCGCCGGACAGCCGGTGTCTTCCGTTCGGGATCATCCATTCGCCTTCTCCACACGTCCCACACGGCCGTGCTGCTCACTCGCTGGTCTGCTTGCAGCGCTGTTCGTGTTCCCACATCGCGTCGTCATGGGCGCGGCGCTCGGCCTCGTAGGTTTCCATTCGGGCGAGATATGCCTCGCGAGCCGTGTCGATCCGGCCCCTGACCGTTACCGAGATCACCCGGCGAACGACCCACAGGGCGCCGAGGGCGACGCAGGCAACGGCGATGCCCCACCACTGCCAGTACCAGATCGACAGGATGGTGATGACGACCATGAGGACCGAGGCGAGCTCGTCGGACAGCAGGATATCGCGCGCGGTCCTGCGCCCGAGTTCGTGTTCGGTCAACCCGAACTCCTCGGGTTTCGGGCGAACCGGCGGGAGCGGGTCGGGAGCGGGGTCCATCGTTCCTCAGACAGACACGGATTCGCGGGAAATCACGTAGGGCTCGATCACGTCCCAGTCGGGATCGAAACCCAGCCCGGGCGCATCGGGCAGCCGGAAGCGGTCACAGCCCGCGTCGAAGAGCGCGTGCGGACGCACGGCAAAGGTGATGAACGCGGTTTCAACCAGTGTGGGTTCCGGCCGCGAGGCGGCAAGATGCGCCGTCGCATGGTACCCCGGTCCCCAGTAGAAGCAGTGGGGCACCACCCGGACCGGCCAGGTGTCGGCAAGCGCGAAGACCTTCTGCATCCCGGAGATCCCGCCGCACTTGGTGACGCTGGGCTGCAGGATGTCGAGCGCGCCGGCATCGAGCGCGGCCTTGAAGGCAAGCGGTGTCGAGATGTTCTCGCCCATGGCGATGGGAACGCCTTCCGAGCGGACCGCGGCGGCGGCGGCGTGGTTTTCCGGCGGCCAGACCGGCTCCTCCAGCCAGTGAAACCCGTCATCGCGGATCTCGCGGGCGATGGCACGGGCCTCGGCCACGCTCCACGGGCAGTTGACATCAAGGCAGATCATGTCCTCGCGGTTGACCGCCGCCCGTGCGGCCCGGAATGCGGGGATCGTTTGTTCGTGCAGCTTGATGGTGGTAAACCCCGCCTCTCGCGCCCGGGTCACGTTGGCGGCGACTGCGTCGACGTCACCGGCATAGCGCATCAGGCTCGCATACCGGCGCAGTTCCGCGTCGCTGCCGCCCAGCATGCGATAGAGCGGCTGGCCGGCCGCCTGGGCCGCGAGATCCCACAGCGCGATGTCGACAGCAGAGAGCGCGTAGATGGCAGGTCCCGAACGCCCGAAACCGTGCAGCGGCCTTTCGATCCTTGCCATCAGGCGCGAGATCGACCGCGGGTCCTGGCCGAGCAGCAGCGGGGCTACCACGCTCCTCAGAGCACAGTCGGTCGCGGGCGTGATCGCATGCCCGAAGGCCTCGCCCCAGCCACTGCGCCCGTCATCGGTCACGAGCCGCACCATCAGGCTCTCCATGGTCAGCCACGCGTCCATGTCCGGGCGCATCCCGACCCTGGGACCACCGGTCTCGAACGGCAGGGCGACACGGATGGTCTCGAGGCTGGAAATCACGGTCATGGACGACACTCCGCACGGGAACCCCGGGCACAGTGTGCGTGCCGCGAACCGCAGGAGCAAGTCGTCACCTGCCGTACACGCGCCTGCTGCTGGTCCCTTCACAGGACTGTCGCATTGCTCTATCACCGCGTCAGGGTGGCCCCGTAGCTCAGCCGGATAGAGCGGCAGATTCCTAATCTGTAGGTCGCAGGTTCGAATCCTGCCGGGGTCGCCAGGCTTCTCCCCCTGTCGGGCCCGCGTCGACGGCTGCATCGACCGGGCTGCAATCATGGCCCCCCGGACCTGATGGCGAGTCACGGACAGTGAACCGACTATCCGCAGTCTGAAGTCGGAACCCGGCATCAGCCCGACCGACAACTCCCCGCCAACCTTCTGATCGCCGTGCATCTGATCCGGACGCGGCTGCAAGACGATCGAGAATGGTACCGCCGACGGGGATTGTCGGCCAATTCGCCATTCCGGGCATCGGAAGCTGGCGGCGCGGCCATGGCGATTGCAGCCGGCCGGATGGCATCGGGCGTTGCGTCCCAGGCGGGATCGGCGCGATATGCGGTTCGCAGCAGCAGGGAGAGATCACGGATGATCATTGTAGTCATACATTGGAAGATCAAGCCGGAGATGGTGAGCGAGTTCCTGGATTTCTGGAGAACGTCGGCGATCGTCAACGACCGCAAAGGCCTTGTCGGAGAGTTCCTGAGCGAAGAACACTCGGCTGCAGAGTTTGACTGGATCACGTGGCCAATGACCGGTTGTGAAGGAAGGTACAGATCATTTGTCAATGTGGGTTACTGGAACAGCGGCCACGAGTTTCAGGCGCAGGTCGAACAGTATTTCGATTCATCCGAAGGACCGAGGGTTTTCGAAGCGGAACCGCGCCTGCGAACGGCCCTGAAGCCGAAGTACTGGAGGATGGGGGAAAGCAGGTTACCAACCCGTGACAGCCGTGGCGTGCTGTGACGGCCTTGCCGTTTGGCCCTGAACCCCGCGGTCGGACCGCGGGTCTGCTGCGCGAGGCTTCGAAGGCGCCGTGACCGTGCCCACACCACGGCACGGGCCTGCCACCCTGGCGACGGGTTGAAGCAATCGAAGCGTGACCGAACAGTACGGCCTTGCGCGAGCAGGGAGGTGACCACCATGGCGGTGCGGACCGACGCGCCGGTTGAGCGCGATCAATGCGGGCGGACGACGGGTGCAATTTCGTGACGCGGCGGTTTCTCCCCGGCTCTGGCGAGGAGCCGGACACCGTGCAGGTCGTCGCCGCAGACCGGAAGAACGCAATCAGCGGAACAGAAACAGCCAGTCCGGAGTGTGATAGCTCACAACGACGACGACCAGGGACGCGACGATGCCACCGGCGATGCGTGTCGGACGGCTCGGGAACTTTCGAAACAGCAATGCATGCACCCCTCCGACGACGCCGAGCACAATCCAAGTGACCAGGATCCCGGTTTCGATGCAGGCCACCATCGAGTCCGCGAGATCGGCGTGCACGGGCTCGTCAACGTACAATGCGACCGCCCAGTCAGGCGAAAGCAAGCTCACAAGGGTTGTGAGCATGACCATGACAGCGACCCCCACCTCACGCATCCGGCGGCCCAGGCGCGAGGAGTAGAGACCCCACAGCGTCAAACCGGCAAGAACAGCGATACCCCAGACGATCATGGAGCCGATCTTCATCCAGGTCTCCACCATGTCGGGACCCAACATCGTGATCGCGCCCTTGAGTTGCTCATACGCCTCCGTATCCTTGAGTGCGTCGTTGAACTGGACATAGTCACCGGTCGTCCGGTCTGTCTGATCGCGTGCGTTCGGATCGGCGCCGGCGTTCACCAGAGTTGTCACTATCGCGGGCATGTCGCTGACCGCCGCCGCCACGTGCAGTGGCGTCAAGCCGGACTCGGTCCTCGCTTCCAGGTCGGCGCCGGCGTTCACGAGAGCCGTCACCACCGCGGGTGTCCTGGAGCTTCCCGCAGCCGCGTGCAGCGCCGTAAACCCGGATTCAGTCTCGGTTGTTGCCCACAGATCTGCACCTGCGTCCACAAGAGCCGTCACGACCTCGGGCACCGAACTGCTCCTCGCCGCCACGTGCAGGGGCGTCAGCCCGGACTCGGTCCTCGCTTCCAGGTCAGCACCGGCGTTCGCCAGGGCCGTCACCACTGCGGGGACCGAACTACCCCCCGCCGCCGCGTGCAGGGGTGTCAATCCGGTTTCACCTCTCGATTCCAGGTCGGCTCCGGCGTCCAGAAGCCTTGCCACAACGGCAGGGTCCGTACTGTTTGCTGCCGCCGAGTGAAGCGGCGTGTACCCGGCGTCGCCCCGCAGGTTCGGATCGGAACCGGCCGCGACGCAGCGCGTGACATCGTGCGCCTTGGCCTTCGTGAAGAACTTTGCGGTATTCCAGTCGGCACATGATACCTGCGCATCCGCCAGCAACGGATTCAGGGAGCAGAACGCCACTGTCACCTGAATGACTGTTGATCGCAGTATTCCAAGTGGTCTTGCCGCTGGCATTGATCGTGTCCCATCCGGTAACGGGAGAACTCGCCGTTCTGCGCGGTACCCACCAGATTTGGCCGGATCGCCCGGGCGGCCCGCGACAGATTACCTGAGGGACAAATTGTCCCGCACGGGAGCGACAGATTCCACTGTTATTTGTCTCCCTGGATGCCTTTGCCTTCTCTGCCAACATCGTTGAGACACCGTGCACCCGCGGATTTACTGCAGGGCGGGGAGGTAACCAGGGATGAGAGCAGATTGCAGAGACAGGCGCGGACGGCTGGCCAGGATTTTGTCGAGCGTGGCGACGGGCGGGGGCCAGGGCGGCGGTCCGGAGATGGCCGGTCTCGGTGGCGTCAGCATGCCGGAGCCCACCGCCTCGGCCAGGTCGGCGTCAACGCGGATCGGGTTCCGGGTCTCCCGCGGCCGGCCGAGCTCCGCCACGACCTGGTCGCGGTCGGTTATGAGAATCGTCTCGCCGGACGCCGCCGGCCGGACATGTTCGCTCAGCTTGCCTTTCAGAACCTTGATGCCCACCGATCTCATGGGGACAAGGGGGCGACCGATTGCTACCCCTTCAACGGGGCATGCGGCGGATGCGCGGAGGTTGCGGGGAAACGGAAATGCCGCGCCGTGCGGCCGCTCACGGCGCCTGGAGGATGAGATCGCCTGTTCGACCCTGGTCGAGAGGCTTCCTGGTCCCGGCAAAGCGTGCGACATGGTCGGTGATCGTTGTCGTCATTGGTCGATCTCCCCGAACCAGGGTTGGGGACCCTCCTGCACCGCTCGCGTGTGATCAGCATCCAGGGCCGAAGCTGCCACCTGCGAGAACTCGAGGAAGCCCTCAGGATTTGAACCGGCCCGGAAGGATCGCCGAGGGGCCACCGACGGAGGGAGGGCGTAGCCCGACCGGAGTTGGTGGCCCCTCAGTGTGTATGACCCGAAAACCGGTACCCGGTGTGGGTGCTCGAAGCGCAGCTTCGCAAATCTGGCTGTCGCCTTCCCTCGCAAGGGTGAGGTGTCGCCTGATACCTGGAGGGGGAGTGGCCCGCGAACACCCTCAGATGTCTGCCGGGTCGACTTCCCGGTCCAGGGGCTCGCCCCGAACGTAGCGGGCGATGTTGTCGAGGAACAGCTGCTGCCAGCGCGCCGGTCCGCCGTTGCCGGCAAACGAGGTGTGCGGGGTCAGCCTCACGCGCGGATGCGACCAGAGCGGATTGTCCCGTGGCAGCGGTTCCTCGTGGAAGACATCGAGCACGGCAGCCTCGAGGCGGCCGTCATCGAGCGCAGCAATCAGCGCGTCGTCGTCGATGAGGCCGCCGCGGGCAATGTTGACGAGAATGGAGCCGGGCCGCACGGCGGCGAGGAAGGAGGCGTCAACCATCCCGGCGGTCTCTTCGGTCAGCGCGCAGGCGATCACGATGATGTCCGCGTCCGGCAGCAGTGACGGCAGATCAGCCGTCACCCCTGCCCTGTCGACCGAGGCCGAAACCGCCGGTCGTCGACGGACCACGGTGGTGGTCGCTCCGAACGCCTTGACCCTGGTCGCGAGTTCGCTGCCGATGGCCCCGAACCCCACGATCAACCAGTGGGTCTGCGCAATCTCGCGGAAGGGCGTCACCTTCCAGACCCGGTCCCGCTGCTGACGCCTCTGCAGCTCGATCGGGTGCAGGACCGAGAGGACCTGGGCCAGGACATACTCGGCAATCGCCACTCCCTGGGCACTGCTGTTGCAGATCCGGATGCCGCGGTCGGCGGCGGTCCGGTAGAACGGGTGGTCGAGGCCCGCATTGAAGGTCTGTAACACCGCGAGCGACCTGCAGGCGAGCGCGAGGTCGAACGCCGCCGGCGTTGCGCCGTCGGCATTCAGATGGGTGCTGAGCCAAAGGTAGTCGACATCGACCTCGCCGGGAGGTGTCGGCACGCCATCGATCCGGAACATGCCGTCGCGATCAAACGGGATCACCCTGACATCGAGGTCGAGTGCGGCAAGCCGCGCACCGATCAGGTCAAGCGACTTCTCGTACATTGCGACGGTAACTGGCATAAGGCGGATCCTCGCGTGGTTGGGATGTCGGGCACTACAGGTGTCCGTGCCCGGTGGTCGACAGTATCACGCTCTCCACCTGTGGTCGGTTTCGCGTTTCGCAGGCCTGGCAACCCCGCGCAGCAGCCCCGGTCCCGGGGGCTGCACGGCCTCTTCACGAAGCCACCCATGCGTCGCGGTGCACCTTCCGGCGCAAAGCGATCGACCCGTCGGCCATCACCCCGTGCATCCGGAAACTGTATTTCGCCCGATCGAACCCGATGATGCGAACCTCGCTCCTGGATGCTCCCTCCGCTCCGGGAGCCTGGATGCTGCACCGCCCTGGCACGACCTCGACGCCGTCGGGAGGGGGCGTCCTCTCCATCGGTTCACGATTTGCGAGGCGGCGACCGGGTTTCCAGCAACTCGGACACGCACCCGTCGAGGAACCGGATGAAGTCGTCGCGGGGGCGGCTCGGGCTTGCGACGCAGTGGCCCCATGGCGACGCATAGGGCCTCAGCACCGCGTTCGGCATGTGCGCGGCTTCGAGGGCATTGTCCTCCGGCGGGAAATAGAGGTCCGTCGTGCAGGGAACGAGAATTGCCCGCGCGCGGATGGCGGCGAGCGCACGTTCGAAGTCTCCCCGGTAGTGTCCGCCCGTGCTGATATCGCCCGACTTCCAGGTCTGCAGCTTGGCAAGCAGGTCGTTCGCGTCCCACTCGAGGTGGTCACGCTCCCAGTCCAGCAGCAGCTCCTCCCAGGTTTCAAAGCCAAGTTCGCGGTGGAGGCGTTCGCGGTAGAAGGCCTGCGAGAAGGCCCAGCCCGCATAGACCCGCCCGAACGCCCGCAGGCCGGCCTCGGGAGGAGAGTCGTAGTCGCCGGCCTCAAAGGCGCTGTCAGCCGTGAGCGCCGCCTTGACGCCTTCCAGGAACACCTTGTTGTGCAGCGATGTGCGGGCCGACGCGCAGAACGGCAGGATCGCATCCACCATGTCGGGATATTGTGCGCCCCAGTGATAGGCCTGGCATCCGGCCATGGACCATCCGAGCACGAGCGCGATGCGCTCCACGCCGAGGCCTTCCGCGAGAAGCCTGTACTGGCAGGCGACATTGTCATGAAGCGTGACGAGGGGAAAGCGAGGCCCGTCGAACGGCGGCGGCGTGTTGCTCGGTGAGGACGACAGGCCGTTACCCAACATGTTGATCGACACAATGAACCAGCGCGATGGATCGAGGGAGGGCATGCGGTCGAGATAGCCCTCGTTGCGGCGGTGCGTGCCGGTATAGAAGGTGGGCATGACGATGACATTGTCACCTCCCGCCCCCAGCATGCCGTATGTCCTGTAGGCCAGCCGCGCATCCGGGAGCACGGCTCCCGACTGCAATGCCACGTCTCCGAGTTCGAAGACCTCGTAGTCCGGCACCGCCGCCTCCCGGTTCCTCTCCTCAGTAGAGGCGCAGGTATTCCTGCACCTCCCAGTCCGTCACCGCCTGGTGGTAGCGCTCCCACTCGTCCGTCTTGTAGCGCAACCAGGAGTCCAGCATGACGGGGCCGAGCACTTCGGCCGCCAGCGGATCCGCCCGAAGCGCTTCGGTCGCCTCCAGCAGGTTTCTCGGCAGTCGCCGCCCGCCGCCCGCACGGATTTCCTCGTCCGAGAGCCCGTAGAGGTCCCTGTTGAGGGGCGGGCCCGGATCGATGTCCTCGACCACGCCGGCGACCGTCGCTGCGGTCGTCATCGCGAGCGACAGGTACGGATTCATGCACATGTCAGCCGCCCGGTTCTCGATGCAGAACCGGTTCTGTGGCAAGCGCAGCATGCACGAGCGGTTGTTGCTCCCGTAGGTCATGTGCGTCGGTGCCCAGGTCACGGTGCCGCCTTCGAACCCGCCGACGCGCGGCACGAGACCGTTGTAGGAGTTGACCGTCGAGCAGGCGATGGCGGTGAGCGCGCTGCCGTGCCGCAGCAGTCCCCCGACGGCGTTGTACACCGGAGTCGCCCAGTCGCCGCCGGCGCCCTCGAACAGGTTCACGCCCGGAGCGTCGGTCCGCTGCATCGAGTAGTTGATATGTGCGCCCGAACGCCAGTCGCCGACGGTCGGCTTGGGCATGAAGGTGACGAACACGCCGTGCTTCTTCGCAACCTCCTTCAGCAGCACGCGCAGGAAAACCAGCCGGTCCGCCATGCCCAGAACGTCCGTATGGGTGAAGTCCAGCTCGAACTGCGAATAGGCACCCTCGGCGACCACATCCTTCACGCCCCAGCCGAGCTCTTCGAGGATATCGATGAGCGAGCCCAGGAACCCCATGGAATCGATGGTGTACTCGATGTCGTAGCCGAAGGCCTGCCGGCGCGGGCGCACCCCTTCGTCGGGGAGCGGATCGTTGTCGAAGGCCTTGACCGGGCGGCCATCATGCCAACGCATGACGATGAACTCGGGCTCTATTCCCGCAAACCCGGCAAACCCCTCCGCAGCAGCGACGCGAACCGCGCGCCTGAGCACCTGGCGGGGGCACAGGTTGTACGGCGCATCCTCCCACCACAGGTCCGCAAACATCCACGCACAGCTGCGGTCCCAGGGACAGACGGTGAGCGTGTCGAGGTCCGGCACCGGGATCTGGTCGGAGTCGGCCGGCGTGAGTTCCGGCACGAAGGAGATCGAGTGGACGGCGAATTGCGGTCCCTTGCCCAGGCAGAGGTTCTCGAAATCGCTGAGCGGCACCGGCTTGGTCTTCGGCACGCCGAACAGGTCGATCCAGCAGGAGAATACATACCGCACGCCCGCCTCCGCGAGCTTCGACTTCGCTTCGCGCACGCGCTCGATCGGTGGAAGTGCCCCGGTCATATCTGGTGACGTCGCATTCATCGGGCGTTCCTCCTCGTCCCATGACAGCCGATTCCGTCAACCATAGTGGCGTACAGGTTCGGATTTGGCAAAAAAGCGACGCTTTGTTGATATTTTTTTCTCTTTTTTTAAGTATTTCTTTCATCTTCGGCGAATTTCACAACGGCCGACGGAACTGGAAACCGACCTCATGCCCCGACCCGACGTGTCCGCACAGGTACAATCGACCGCCGACAACGAGGATGTCCGCACAGACAGCGTCTCGTCCCTGTCGTCACCCTTCGACGATCTCAACCGGCAGATCGTCCGCCTGCTCCAGGAGAACGGGCGGGCGCCCTACGATGCGATCGGCCTGAAGCTCGGCGTGTCGGGCGGGACGGTCCGCCACCGCGTCGCCCGCATGCGCGAGGCCGGCATGCTGCGCATCGTGGCCGTGGTGGACCCGGTGGCCGTCGACTACGAGGCGGACGCCATGCTCGGCATCAGGACGGCGCGGGGAGTCGCACCCGCCACGGTCGCGGAGCGGCTCGGCCTTCACCCTGCCGTGGTCTATGTCATGTGGGTCAGCGGCAGGTTCAACCTGCTGGTCGAAATCGTGTGCGAGGAGGAGAGCGGGGTCGCGGCGTTCCTGAGCGAACATGTCCACAGCGACCCCGACATCGCGCGTGTCGAGGTCATGACCCGCATCGGGATGTTCAAGAACCAGTTCCTGCTCAAACGCCATCTGCCCTGACCTGCGGGAGGACGTCATGAGCCCATCGCTGCAGTCGATCATGGGAGCCGGGGCCCTGGCTGCCTTCGAGGCGCCGGGGCCGGTGCCGGGCGGGCTGCCGGCGGCCGCCTATACCAGCGACGCCTTTTTCGCACTCGAGAACGAGCGGATATTCACCGCGTGCTGGGTGCTCGCCGGTTTTGCCCACGAGCTCCCCCGGTCGGGCGATGCGGTGCCTGTCTCGGTTGCCGGCCGGCCCGTCCTGCTGCTGCGCGACAAGGCCGGGGAGGTGCGCGCGTTCCACAATGTCTGTCGCCACCGCTGCCTCAAGCTCGTGGACCGGCCGGGCAATGTCGGGCGGGTGCTCCGCTGCCCTTACCATTCCTGGACATACGGACTGGACGGCACGCTTCGCGCCGCGCCCTGGTTCGGCGGTCTCGACCCGCGCCTCGCGCCGCCCGGCTTCGACCGGAGGAGGCACGGGCTGGCGCCGGTCAGGTCGGCAGTATGGCACGACTGGATTTTCGTCAACCTGGACGGCACCGCGCCGCCCTTCGAGCAGTTCGTGGCCCCGCTGGCACGACGGGTGGCCGGACTCGACCTCAACAGGATGCACCATCTCGTCACGCTCGACTTCGGCGAAGTCGCCGCGAACTGGAAGCTGCTGATCGAGAACTTCATCGAGCCCTACCATGTCCAGTTCGTGCATGCCGCGACCGCCGACCAGCCTCTGTCGGACCACTACACGGTGAACGAGCCCGGTTGCCTCGGCTGCGCCATCGATGTCTCCCGCAAGGCGGGCAAGGCGGGTGTCCTGTCCGGGGACTCGCGCTTCCTGACGCTGTTTCCGAACTTTGTCTTCGGGCTCTACCTGCCGGACCAGGTGGGCGTGCATCTCGACACGCCGCTTGCACCCGGCCGCACGCTCCAGCGGCGCGCAATCTACAGCTTCGCCCCCGAGGCGCCGCCCACGGAAACGGTGGAGCGTCTCGCCGATCTCTGGCGGGCGGTGCATCACGAGGACCATGCCATGTGCGAGCGCCTCCAGCAGGGGCGCGCCAGCGACGTGGCCGTCGCCGGCGGCGCGCTATCCCCCTTCTGGGAAGACGCCGTGCGCGGCTTCCAGGAACTCGTGGTCAGCCGCCTGCGCCAGTCGGAACCGAAGTAGGCATCACTGCGGGGCAGGCGCCCGGGCATGGGCGCAGAGGTCATGGCAGTGCCACGCGGCAGGAAATGGCCCCTGGCTTTGCCGGTGCTGAGCGACAGGGAACGGTCGTTCCCCGAGGGTCGCGTTTGGCGGCACCGGTGCATGTCTGGCCGTTTCCGTGTGAAGCTGCGCAACCATGCCGTCCGGTTCCTGCTTCGCGGGGACCCGTTTCACCCGGCTCCTGCGAGCCGGGCCAGAGCGTTCCCCTCCCTTCCGCCGGCCGCCAGTTCGCGCGGCGAACTCTCCGCCAGGCTGGCCGACCAGTGCCCATGCCACGGAGTTGAAACCGGACCATGCGGTGAAGGCTGGCCAGGCTGCGTCTTCTGCGCACGGCACCGGCAACAGCTATCCCGATGACAAGGAGATGCTCGTCGGGCCAGGGGCTCAGTCGCGGCGACGGACCTCGAGCGGGTCCGGGCTCGTGAGCCCGGCGCAGTCGCGCCGGGTCCAGTAGCGGGCATGGCGAAGCCGCATGGCATTGCGCTCGGCCTGACGGGTGCTGGCGATGACGATCTGTTCGCCCTCCGGCAGCCTCAACAGGTCGTCGGGTGCGACCACCGTCTCCTTCACCAATCCCTCCGAGGCCGCCGACTGGTCCCTCGCGGTTCCGGCAAGTCCGTGCGCGATGCTGTCCGAGCGGCTGTCCTGGCGGCCGAGAAAGGTGGCGTGGCCGATGGCGCGCGCGAACTCGGCCGCGAGTTCCGGTGCGTAGCGCGGAAACCCCGGCGCCTGGACCACCTCGGCGTTCTCCAGGATCAGAGCACGGGCTTCGCGGCCGTAGGAGGCATCCAGCGCCGACAGCGTCTGCACGAAACACCAGTAGTGCACACCCGAACCGGCCGCCATGGTGAAACTGTCGACAACCGGGTCGAGGTACCCGATCGACGCCATCTCGTCGAGGTAGACCAGGATCCCCCGCTCGGGCGGGCACCTGTGGGCGACCATGGTCGGCATCGCCATCCACAGCCGCAGGAACGGGGCGCTCATCCGGAAGTACTGCTGCGGCACCACGATGAAGACATCGGTGTTCCCGTCCGCCAGTTCCATCGGGTCGAACGAGGTCCGCTGCAGCGAGGCGCCGATATGCGCGTCTCCGGCAAAGGCCAGCTCGATCATCCTGGTCGTTGCGAAGGACGTGCCTTCGTCGGTTCCGAACAGCCGCGCGAGCGTTGTGACCGAGTCACGCACGAAACGGGTCTCGCCGGCGTTGAACCGTTCCACCTCGCCGGCCAGAACCCGGAGTCCCTGTTCATCGAGCCGGCAAAGGTCCATGGCTGCCCGCAGGGTCTGTTCCCGCGCCGGGTAGGACTGGCGCACCCAGGAGATAGTGCCCTTCAGGATGTTCATCACCAGGTCGTGGAAGTGCCGGTTGTGCGTGCCGCCCTGTGCTGCCGGGTTGCTCAGGATCACGCGGAGCAGGCTATCGATGTCCGCGCCGTGGTTGTCGTCGAACCGGACCAGGTCAAGCGGGTTCAGGGTCGTGAGCGGCAGCGGATCCGGGAGGTCGAGGCGGTCTGCAAGCGCGTCCCGGTGCGCGTCGACCACGCCGAACGGATCCACCAGCCGCACCGTACGTCCCGCTTCCCGGCGCGCCCGGGTGACGACGCAGAACACGTTGCCGGGAGGATCCATGGTCACGGTCGAACCCCGCCAGGCGCTCGAGCGCGGGTCGAGCAGGTTCTGGATCACCAGCGCCGTCTTGCCGGTGCGCGGAGGCGCGAAGGTGGTGATCGACCCGTGCAGCCGGTAGTGCATCAGCCGTCGCCCCGGCCCCGGGAATTCACCGAGAATGATGTTGCGCGCCGATCCCGGCTCGTGCAGCCGGAGCATTTCGCGGCGCGTCATGAACCGTGCGTTTCCGTGCAGGTCGGATCTCGCCCGGCGGCGGAGGCTCCCGCCCGCCGCGTGCCAGGCGAGCCGTCCACACTGGCTGGCGGTCGCCGTCGCACCGTGGCACAGCCCGGCAAGGCTGAAGACGGCGCAGGCCATCAGGACCAGCAGCTCGCGCCTGTGGGTGAGGATGCCCCCGGGCTCGCCGGACAGCACCACGGGAAGGTACCCGGGCATGCCCTGCCAGAGCCGCCACACCATGCCCGACGAGACGATGGCAACGGCAAGCGCGAGCGCGAGCGCGAGGCGAACCGGGTGGGCCCCGGCTCACCCAGACCGTACGCAGCAGAACCGCCTCGAGCCCGAGGGCGCCGGTTATCGCGAGAAGGACCAGGACATCCCCGCGGGTGCCCGGCGCGGCATCGTGCCAGCCGGCCCCCCGGATCACTGCGGCAAGCGGGAGGGCCACCGCAAGCCCCCGTGTTCGTCGGCGAGCGCGGCCGCAATGGCGATCCTGTGCCAGAATTCATCGGCGCGCGGCCGAAAGACCTGCCTGCCCTGTTGGATGGCCTGCTCGCGGCCGACAGCAGGATGGGAACGGCCGACTGCACTGCTGTCTGATCCATCACGTGTTGACGGAACGGGGATTCACACCGCCGGGTCTGGTCTTTCCCGTTTCTGCGGTGATGCTGGACCGGATCGATGACTACCGCCACGCGCTGCATGGCCATTTAGGGACGCTCATGGGTTGCATCGACTGGCACCCGACGGCGGACCGGAATGTCGAGGTCATCAATGACACGGCCGATCTGTACCGATACTTCGATTGCACGGATGAAGCCGAGTTCCTGTCTGCCTGTGTCGCCCGCACGGTCGAACACGATCTGCCTGAGGAAATCGAGTACTTGCGCCTCCATGGCGAAGCGCTACGGCGTATCACGGAGATGGTGGAAATGCCCGACCGACTGGCCCGGGACCTGATCATGTTTATTCGCCACAACGACGGCACGCTGCCGAAAAGGCGCCGCGAGAAGGAGTTTGTGGCTCTGACCGATGAAGAAACGGCGCAGATCGAGGCCTTTTGCAAGGACGTCTTCAGCGATGGCGTTCGCTGACGCGATCGAGCATGAAACCAGGTGAACGAAGAGTGCCCTTGGGGTTCGGATGCCCGGCCTTGAGAGTGTGAAGCGCGAGGTCAGGAAAATGCACGGAGCTGACATCGGGCTTCACAAGGCATCCGGCCTATCGGGGGAAAATCCTTGTCAACCCGCCATCAGGTTCGATCTGAAGGCCATTTCGATCCGCCCCACATCGCGCGGGGAGACTCCGGCCGCGTCGGCATGCTTGGCCCAGTCCCGGACAGAAGCGCTCACCTCTTCCAGTATTTCCAGTGCCTTGCGCCGCCTGAGGCCCGCGGAGGCCGCGAACTGAAGCAGGTCATCTCGATCAAATCCGTTGCGGCGGCCGGCCAGGCTCATCTGGTGGTCGCGGGTCCATGCGCCCCCTGGATTGTAGGCATAGGCCAGGTCATAGGCCGGGGACAGGGCCCACCGTCCGGTTCGGTCCATCAGGAACGAGATGTTCTTGACGTGGTCATCCTGGTTTCGCGCCATGACGTTGAAGAGTGCCCGGCGAAACTGTTCTTCCACCGCAGGCATCCCGAGGCCCAGATCCCGGATTGTCATGATCGCCTGTTCGTAGGAATACGCCGATGGATCGTTGAAGTCGAAGTGCTGCATCGCCCCGAGTGACTGCATGTGGATCTTGCGGCCGCTCTCGTCCCGATCGAAACGTCTCGTCATGAAGTGACTGCGGCCGCCCTCATGGTGGAGCCGGCATTCCGACATGGATATGCCGGCCGCGCGCGCCATGCCGGCGTACGCGAATTCGATCCTGCCGAATCCCTGGGGATCGGCCAGTTCCTTGTCCCTGTTGCCGGAAACGCCGTCGAACTTGAGGAGCCAGTGCTCGAACCCCTCATCGGCCTTCAGTTGGCCGGATCGGAATTCACCGGTTGCCGGGTTCCAGGCAAGAACGGCTTTCGCACGTGCACCGCCCGCCGACGTGCCGACGCTCAGGATGTCCTCAAGAGCACCGGAATCATCCTCGCCCTCCAGACGCCCGGCAAGGTTTGCGCGCTCCTCGAGCACCTGGTTCGCCAGGTCGACCAATCGACCGACTTCCAGCCGTTTGGCTCTTGTCTGTCGTCGAAGGACAGGCTCGAACTCCAGTGCGCCGATACCGCGGCGCCCGATGTAGCAGAGTCGGTCGACCGGGTTGAAGTCCTCCGGACTCCGGCCGGTTTCGGCCAGCCACGCATCGATGAGCCGGTTTCCGAACCTGTCCGGCAGGGCATCGGCAAGCATGCCCGGCAGGCCCTTGAAGGTCTCCCTGCTGAGAGCCGGGAATTCGTAGGTCGTATCTCTGGCAGGCATTGTCAGAGGAGCAACCTCGATGCCGGCGCGAACGAAAGCCGGATCGTACTGAAAGACCGCAAGAGCACGCGCTTGATCCCAGGACACCGCTCCGATGCGTCGGCCCCAGAGCATGACGTTGGCGTCAGTCATCGGGGTCGTCGCCCCACGTCCAGGCACGGTCGCGATCCTGCCGTGGTCGTGGACGTGCGCGGCGTCGGTGGGCTCCGGCCCGCGAGACGCGCTCGATCGGGCGGATCTGGCCGCCGGGTATTGCGCCGAGGATGGCATCGCCCAGGCCCAGGGCCAGGGCGACTCGCAGAAACGTGTCAAGCGTCGATGGTTCGCCGGCCTCGAGACGCCGCAGGGTACGCAGACCGATACCGGACTCGGTTGCGAGCATGGATTGCGTCACGTTGCGGGACAACCGCAGTTGAGCCAGACGGGATCCGATCTCGGCTCCCACTTGTCGGGATGTCTTCATGTCTCCCTCAATCGGCAACATATGACCGTTTGTATCACTGATTGGGACACTACAGGTCGAATATGGCCTATCCATCAAACCTATGTCAAGAGGCAACAGGAGGCCTCTAAAGCATGTTGTACTGAATAAGAGGCCATATATAGCCGAATATGTCGTGACCCATTATGCCGCGACCCCGCTGACCGTGCGCGCTTCAGGCGAGCCGGCTCTTCAGCATCAGCGGGCTGCGCTTCTACGGCCATCTCTCCGACACTGGCCGTGGCGCCGTGGTACCGTATCGCCGACTTCGGCCGGAAGCTACGCTCGGGCTGCGCCCTCCCTGCGTTTCGGTCCCCAAGGACTCCGAGTGGAATCCTGACCCCCTCCGACTACCGTAGGTGTTCGGCCAAGCCGTGATGGCCCGGCCGGTCCGCAGCGGTGTACGGCTGCGTTGGCCGCAAACCCGGCGACTGCGCGCCCCGACCTCCCACGGGCGCAGGACAATTCCACGGCATTGCCGAACACTTACTTCCGGAATTGAGAGAGTCCTGCACCCTCGCAGCATGCGCGTTCACCGAAGCGCGCGGTTTCGGAGTCAGGTCGCTTTCTGGATGCTTACGGGGCTGGAATCAGTCCAGCAGGAAGGTCGAAAAAACTACGGTATAACGGCAGGTTACGGCGTTACTGAGCGTTTTCTACGATATGCGTGTCGAGAAGAAATCGGCTCACAGATCCACCTTGCGACCGGGTTCGAACGGGCGCGGGGGAATGATGTCGGCGTCGACGAAGGGAGATTGGCGCAGCGCGGCCAGAAACCCCCCGTTGCGAGGCGGATTTCCGGAAAGGCTCCTCCGAACGAACGAACGCAATCGGTCTACCTCTTCGCTCTTCTCGGTCAATCGCTTGGCCAACGGGCGAATCAGCTCCCGGTCCGCAGTCCGTCCGAGAACTTCGAAGCGGACCAACCCGCGTTCGGCAAGCCGCCTCCGGTAGTTCCTGACGACCAAGCTCTGCGATGTGTCGCTCACGAAGGTCTGCTCTGGGAGAGCATCGGAATATCACTGGAAATATCACCGGTCATCGCCCGAACAGGAAGCTGCTTCGTGCGCCCTTGGTCGGTTCGTTCGGGCCACACGGCACCTCGCGGGCCGAAAGAAACGGCCGCGGTCCGAACTGGAAGGCAGCGGAGTTCGGAGCGCTACGGCCTATGGTGTGAACTCCTCGTGGTGATCGAGCCACCAGTTGGCAATGTCGAGGCGCGTGGCGAACCAGACCCCGCCCTTGTCGAGGGCGTGCTCGAGGAAGTCGCGCAGACCCGCGATGCGGGTGGCCTGGCCGACCAGGCGCGGGTGGAGACCGATCGACATCATCCGGGGCCGCTCGGCGCCCTCCTCCCAGTAGGTGTCGAAGCCGCGCTTGAGGGTGGTCGCGAAGTCATCCGGCGACCCGTAGCCCTGGGGTAGCACGAAGCGCGCGTCGTTGTAGGTTAAGGTGTAGGGGACGATGAGGTGGCGCTTGCCCTGCACCTCGGTGAAGTAGGGGAGGTCGTCGTTGTAGGCGTCGGCGTCGTAGACGAAGCCGCCCTCCTCGACGAGGAGCTCGCGGGTATGGACGGACGGCCCGTAGCGGCAGTACCAGCCGAGGGGGCGCTCGCCGACCGTCTCCTCGAACGATTCGATCGCCCACTGAATGTGCTGGCGCTCGAGGTCGCGCCCGAGCCGCCACACCTCCTCCCAGCGCCAGCCGTGGCTGCAGGGCTCGTGGTGGGACTCGCGAAGCCAGGCCGCGACCTCGGGGTTGCGCTCGAGCGCGGTGGCCGCGGCGAAGAAGGTCATGGGGACCCCGAGACCGTCCACCAGGCGCTGGACCCGCCACACGCCCGCCCGCGAGCCGTACTCGTAGACCGACTCGGTCGTGAGGTCGCGAACCGCGGAATCGATGCCCCACGGAATCTCGGAGAGGCCGTCGTTCTGCCCGTCGCCCGCGGGGTGGGTGTACTCCGACCCCTCCTCGTAGTTGAGCACGATGTTGACGGCGACGCGGGCGCCGTCCGGCCATCGAACCCGCGGGATGTGGCGGCCGTAGCCGACGTAGTCGCGCTTGGGGCCGGGAACGTTCTGGTCGACGAACGGTTGAAGTGCCATGGCTCGTCCTCCTCGGGCGGGGTTCGGGCTGGGTCGAAGGGTGTCTGGGAAAATGGTACTCGTGATCGTGTCCCAGCAAGCGGTGCAGGAACCTGACGTCCTCCGCAGTATCCGGCAGCCAGGGCCGGTTTTGTCAGTCTGCCACGACGGGCAGCTTGCCAAGCGTAGCTTCGCTCACGGGACCGATCGATTCCAGCGTCATGTATCTGGCTCTCTGGTCAGCCCATTCGTCGTTCTGCTCGAGCAGGATCGCACCGATCAGCCGGGTGATGGCCTCCTGGTTGTGGAAAATGCCGACCACGTTGGTCCGTCGCTTGATTTCGCCATGGAGGCGTTGGAGCGGGTTTGTCGAGTGCAGCCTGGTTCGGTATGCGGCCGGGAAGGCCATACAGGCCGGAACATCGTGCTCGCTTTCGTCCATGATGGCCGCGAGCTATGGCACCTTGGGCCTGAGCTGGTCGGCGACCTGGCGCCACTGGGCGGACGCGCTGCTCGCATCCTCCTGGGCAAAGGCGGTGGCCACGAAGGCGTGGACGACACGTCGGCCCTGCTTGCCGGCATGGGCAAGGAGGGTGCGCAAGCGGGCGATCATCGCCGTGGCCCGCAAGCTGCTTGTCACGCTGTGGCGCTACGCCGAGACCGGACCGTGAATTCTTCGTGACCGAGATCATCGCGCTTGTGGGCCGCGGGAGGGGCGCGGTACAGCGCGAGCTCGCCAGGCTCGCCCGGAGCGATCTCGCGATCACGTCGCAGGTCGGCAACCGGAAGTACTACCGGGCGAACCGTGATGCTCCCCTCTTCGATGAGATTTGCGGCATCGTGCGCAAGACCATGGGCGTCGAAGTATCCATCCGCGATGCCCTTGATCCGCTGGCGGACTGACTGACGCTTGCCACGCTCTTCGGATCGATCGCCCAAGGGACCAACACTGCGGCAAGCGATATCGACGTGTTGCTGGTTTCTGACGAGCTGACGTTGGAGGCGGTTTACGGCGCGCTGGCACTGGTCGAAGAGTTGCTGGGTCGCCATGTGAACCCAACGCTCTACACATCGGACGAGTTCAGGCACCGACGCGTGGATGAATCCGGATTTGTGGCGCGGGTGCTCGACGCCCCCATGTCGTTCTGATGGGCAGCCTCGATGGCTTTTGAAAACCTGGACAATCTGGTGAGAACGGGGAGCCTCAAGTCCGAGGCTGCGACGTCCGGGCGTGCCTTCCGTCAGTCACGACCATAGCGTCGAAAGCGGCACGGCGGCCATGCGGTCTCCGAACGGCACGACGTGCTCGTGGTCATAGAGGACCAGGCCTAGGGCGAAGCTGTCGGGGGTGGCGGCCGCGAGGCGGCTCAGGCCGGCAAAATCCCCCCTCGAAACCGTTGCGGACGCCTTCACCTCAACACCAACGACGCGTCCGAGCCCGTCCTCGATCACAATGTCGACTTCGTTGCGTTCCTTGTCGCGGAAGTGCGAGAAGGCGTAGCGATCATCGGACCAGCTCGCCAGCTTCAAGAGTTCGCCGAGAACGAAGGTCTCCAGCACGGGCCCGAACAGCTTCCGGTCAATGCGCAATCGCTCGGGCGTGAGTGCCTTCAACGAAGCAAGCAAGCCGGCATCCAGGAAGTGCAGCTTCGGCGACTTCGTCACACGCTTCAGGGTGTTCGTGTACCAGGGCGGAAGGGTGTGCACGAGGAATAGATTCTCCAGAACGCCAACATATTTTCGCGTGGTGACGTGATTCATGCCGAGTGGCGCACCGAAACCGGAATAGTTGACGAGCTGCCCGGAACGCTCGGCAAGAACGCGCAACAGCCTCGGCATCGAGCCCAGTTGCTCGATCCGGGCGATGTCACGAACGTCGCGTTGGACGACTGCCTCGATGTAGTCGAGATGCCAGTCCCTCCGGCGTCGCCAGCTCGATCGGGCCAACGCCTCGGGGTAGCCGCCCGCGAGAACGGTCTCCGCGAGGCTGTCACCGACGATCGGACTTCGGAAGGTCGGGGTCTCGCCCGCAAACGCCTTGTCGAGAAAGTCGGGAGTCGCGCCGCGAGTCTCCGCCTGGGCCAAGGGTAGCAAACGGACGATCCCCATGCGGCCCGCCAGCGAGTCCGCGACCAGCGGTAGCGTCATCAAGTCGGCGGAACCGGTAAGCAGGAATCGCCCCGGTCGGGGGTCGGCGTCGACGGTGGCCTTGATCCCCAGGATCAAGCCCGGCGTGCGCTGAACCTCGTCGATGACCGCACGGTCGATGCCACGCACGAATCCGACGGGATCGGTCGACGCGGCCTCGTAGGCAGTGGCGTCGTCCAGCGTGATGAACGGAATGCCGTCGCCGGCAATGTGCTGCGCCAGTGTAGTCTTCCCCGATTGCCGGGGGCCGCAGATCAGAACGACCCTGGTGTCCTCCAGAGCCTCCCGGACCCGGCGTTCGACAAAACGAGGATACACGATGCCATCCCGGATCGTTGACCGTTTGAAACATGGCCTCCGACCGATTGAAAGTCAATGCATGACCAATTGAAATCGTCTAGCCGACCGGTTGAAACCATCTACTCGGGCGGATCATGCGCGGAAGTCGTCGGCCAACGGGAGAGTGATGGCGGCTCGACAGACACGCGAGTGGTTTCCTGCGACTTGGAGGTCGCCGTCGATGCCGTCGCCCATGCGGGCAGCGGAGGCCGCCACCGTGTCGCGCGCAAAGTCCTTGTAGCGGGCGGTGTCGACCATCGCACAAATCCCATTTTGCGGATCAGATCGTTACGGTCTGCTGTCCGCCCCATCCACTCGGTGGAAAACGAGCGGTCAGGCCGGGCTACCGATCGCACCGTGGCGCCCCGATGCTCATGGTTGCTGATGAAGACGGTTGCCGGTTCGTCATTTCGCGCTGGACGACCGATCCTGGCGCGGCGGAGTGGAACGTCCGCGACGTTCGGCGTCTGTCGCGGGATTTCGCTGTCGCATCTTCAAGGTCCCGGTGCACTCCGGAAGGCACCCGGCGATCGATTCCTCCGTGGCGCGCTGCTCCATGACGGCGAAACCGGCGTCCCCTTTGGAGTTCGACTTCAAGCGGTGCCAATATCCCGGCTGTGGATATGCCACAGGCGCCCGCGCGGAGAACCCTGAGCCATGGCCGTGACGCTTCCCCGGAAAGAGCTGTTCGACCTCCCCGACGGAGTAGTCTATCTCGACGGCAATTCGCTGGGGCCACTGCCCAGGGGTGCCATCGAGCGCGCCCGGCACGTGATCGGCGAGGAATGGGGGCAACAGCTCATTCGCGCATGGAACACGGCCGAATGGATGACGCTGCCGCAGCATGTGGGCGACAGGATCGCCCGGCTGATCGGCGCGCCGCCGGGCTCCGTCGCGACGGGAGACACGCTCTCGATCAAGGTCTACCAGGCGCTTGCGGCGGGCCTGAAACTGCGTCCCGGACGCAGGGCAATCCTCTCGGACTCGGGCAACTTCCCGTCCGACCTCTACATGGCCGAAGGGCTGATTCACACGATCGGCAAGGACCATGAACTGCGCACGCCGGCGCCGGAAGACGTCCTTGAGCTGATCGACGAGGATGTTGCGGTGGTGATGCTGACACAGGCCGATTACCGCACCGGCCGGTTGCACGACATGGCCGCGGTCACACGGGCTGCCCACGCCGCCGGGGCGGTCATGGTCTGGGACCTTGCCCACACCGTCGGCGCCATGCCCATCGACATGACCGGCAGCCGCGCCGAGTTCGCCGTCGGATGTACCTACAAGTATCTGAACGGCGGCCCCGGCGCCCCGGCCTTCATCCATGTCCGGCCCGACATTGTCGAGGAAGTCGAGCCGGCGCTGGCGGGATGGCTGGGTCACGATGCGCCCTTCGCGATGGAGCTTTCCTACCGCCCGGCCATGTCCACCGAACGGCTCAGGGTCGGCACGCCGCCCGTCGTGCAGCTGGCCATCCTCGACCGGGCGCTGGATGTGTGGGAGGGCGTCGACATGACGGACATCCGCGCGGCCTCCGTCGCACTCTCCGAACTGTTCATCGCCGAGGTTGAGGCCCGTTGCCCCGGCCTCACGCTGGCTTCGCCCCGCAACCCGGCAGAACGCGGCTCGCAGGTCTCCTTCGCCTTCGAGCACGGCTATCCGGCCATGCAGGCGCTGATCGACCGGGGGGTGATCGGCGACTTCCGCGCGCCTGACATCATGCGGTTCGGCTTCACGCCGCTCTACGTCGACGAGACGGACGTGCTGGCGGCCGCCGAAACCCTCGAAACCGTCATCGGCGAGGAACTCTGGCGCGACCCGAAGTACCAGACCCGGTCACGGGTTACGTAGGGCTTGGCCGGATTGCGGTGACGGGCCGCCCTGCCTACGTACACCTCTCCCGGGACGCGCAGCCAGTTTTCACTGTCGACCTTCCCGATCTGCGCGTCGGGCCAACCGGCACGGTCCAAGGCGGCGATGGGGTCGGGGCCGCGGCACATGCCGTCGACGTCTGACGGGCGTTCGGCCACGGTCGCCGGGAACGAGCGGCCCAGGTCAGGCGCAGTTGTTCGAAGTAGCCAGCACCGTGGCCCTGGGTGAAGTTGGTGCCGACGCCGACATTCCCCTCCCCCGCCAGGGAGATGGTGTGGTCGAGCAGTACCACCACAGCATCCACCGCAGCCTCGCCCCGCTGCGCCATGAAAGATGTACGGGCGACGGCACAGGTGGAGATGCCGGTTTCAGGTTGCCGCGACAGGCTTCGAAAGGGACCGCTTGCCGAGAGGTCCGGGCACCGCCGCCCGGGTGTGCTTCGTTTTCGGCGGTTCGCCGACTCTTTTCGCCGATAGAGGCACCGTCTCCTGCTCTGATGGCACCTGATCCCTCGATCTGTCGCAGGAGCGTTGTTTGACGGCCTGGCATGTTTAGACTAGTCTTCAACTAGTGTGATCGAAATAGGACTTTTCAAGAGGCAAATTCCGTGTCCGAGATCGGCGCATTCGAGGCCAAGACCCATCTACCCAAGCTGCTGCAGCGTGTGGAGGCGGGTGAGCGCTTCATCATCACCAGACACAACCGCCCGGTGGCCGAGCTGGTGCCGTTCCGCCCGCGCGACAGCGCCAGAGTGCAGTCCGCCATCGATGCTCTGAAGGCGTTCCGGAACACCCATAGCCTGGGCGGCCTGTCGGTACGTCGCATTGTCGAGGAGGCACGCAGGCACTGATGGCCTACGTGCTTGATTGCTCGGTCGCGATGGCATGGGTGTTTCCCGACGAAGCTTCCGAAACTACAGATCGCTTGCGGGATTCCCTCGTTGATGACCGCGCGTTCGTGCCCTCCCTGTGGCCAGTCGAGGTCGGCAGCGTATTGTTGGCGGCCACCAAGCGGGGCCGCCTGCGCGCAGACGAATGGCCCGGCGTTTGCGCCAGTCTGGATGCGTTGCCCATCGAGATTGATCCGGTGTCGACGTCCCGCGTCTGGGGGGCCGCGCTCGCTCTGGCCGACGAGCACGGCTTGTCCATCTACGACGCTGTCTATCTCGAACTCGCGTTGCGCCTGTGCCTGCCACTAGCAACACTGGACCGGGCGCTCGCCGCCGCAGCGCAATCCACTGGAGTGGGTGCACCTTCGGGGGTCCAACCATGAGATTCTCGTCGAAACGATGCGTAACGGGCTGCGTTGTACCGGCATTGCTCGTAACCGAATCACGACAACGCGGATCTCTGATCATGGAAGTTGTGCGTGCCCACCCTGTACTCGAGCCGGTGAAGTATGTCGGCTCAAGAAACTGCAGTCAGCGCTCAGTCTTGCAATATGCACTGTCGCCATATGCGGTACTGGCACGCCGATGAACCGGTACCGTGGTGAAGGGCTCCTGCAACTTGGAGGTAAACGGCGACAGGACGGCTGAGCAGCAGAGCGACGCGTCGAAGAGCTGACGACGATTCGGATAGAGAAGCCGGTCAGATCGCCGTTTCGTGTGGGCGCAACAGGGAGACGGTGGCGCTGAGGCCCAGGACTTCGAGGGCGGCGAGATGGTCGCTCGCCGAGCGAGGCGGATGGCGCAGCGCTGCCCGGTGCCCGCGAACGGCAGCGAGTACGCCCCCGGGGCCAGTCGCGAACAGGCCGGCGATGAAGGGATCGAGGCGCTGGGGCGCAAGCGCATGTGGCGCCAGCCGGTCGGCCGGAAGGTCACTCAGTTTGCGGATCACGATCATGTCCGCACCGCGGTGGATGGCCGCCGCCAGCACATGGCAGTCGCCGGGAGTTCTGGCAGGTCGTGTCCGGGAGCGATGGCCTCGCATCCCGTCACGACGGCATCGGAGAAATGCCCGTCTTTGACCTCGCGGGTCCAGTCCGGCAACGCCGTCGGGCCGGCCATCGCCTATTGCAGGCCGAGTTTCTGGTCGCGTGCCGTCAGTTCGTCGAGTGCCTTGCGGCGGCGGAGCTCGGTTTCGCGGCGCCAGGAGAGAATGTCCTCGGCGCGGATGCGGCGGTGCGAGCCGACCCTGCGGCAGGGGATCCGCCCCGCATCAAGAAGCTGGACCAGGTGCGTTCGCGACACCTGCAGAAGCTCGGCCGCCTGCCGTGTCGTGAGCTCGGCGTGGAGCGGAGTCAGGACGACGCCCTTGCCGTGCGCCATACGATCGAGGATCTCCCGGAGCAGCCGCAGCGCCGGCGCCGGCAGGTCCACGGTCTCGTCACCGAAGCGTGCCGATACAGGCTGAGTCCCCTCTACCAGAGCATCGAGCGCCCGGCATGCCCGGTCAGCGAGCGCCACATCGCGTTCACTCGGAGTGCCATACGCCGTTTCCGCCTCGTTTCTCGTTGCCATGGTTGCGTCTCCTTCGTCGGGACGAACATGAATCTTGAACACCGTGAATGCAACAAATGACGTAAATGCTGCACCGCTTCAGTGCCGGGTGCCGCTCCTTGAACCGTCGTGCCCTGCATGCATCGAGGCAGCAACCATGGCGGTCCTGGCCTCGCGGTTGTATCCAACACGCTGTCGCGGGCGGCGGCCGCGAGGCGGTGCAGGCCGGCAGTTGCCGAAACCGTCATCGGCGAGGAACTCTGGCGCGACCCGAAGTACCAGACCCGGTCACGGGTCACGTAGGCCTCAGCCGGTCGAAGCGACGGTCCACCCCTGCCCCCGCACACCTCTCCCGGGCTGCGCAGCCGGTTTTCGCCAGCGACCTTCCCGATCCGCGCGGCAGGACGGCAGGACGGCCGCGAGATCGAGGTCCACAGCGGTGTCAGGCGTTGGTTCAACACGTGTCATGAAGCGTCCCCCTACACCTGCGCGAGCGGGTTCAACGTCACCCCCAGCGCCGCAACCTGGTCCCGGGTCGCAATCGCACCGTCGATCCAGAGCACGTCGTGGTCCTCGAGGCCGTACACCACGTCGCCCGCGGCCTCCCAGCTTGAGAAATGCAGGTGATCAACGTGACCGTCACCGGCGGCGGTGTCGTTTCCGGTGATGATGTGATCGGCGCCGGGCCCGCCGACGAGGGTGTCGCCCTCGAGGTCGCCCCACAGAGTGTCGTCACCCTCTTCGCCGTAGAGCACGTCCTCGTCCTGACCTCCGCGCATCAGGTCATTCCCGGGCCCGCCGTAGAGGATGTCGGTTCCCATGTTGCCATTCAGGAAATCGTCGCCGGGCCCGCCCTTGAGCGTGTCGTAGCCCTCGCGCAGGTGGATGGTGGTGGTCCGCGTCTTGCCCGCGGTCCAGGCTCCCGCGTTCTGGCCGCCGTAGATGGTGTCGTTCCCCGGCCCACCGTCGAGGTAGTCGAGCCCGGCGTTGCCGTTGATGAAGTCGTTTCCGGGCCCGCCGAAGATGGTGTCGCCGTCGTCATGGCCACCATAGGTCCGAGACCAGTAGCCGTGCTGCGGGTTGTTCCAGTTGGTCCAGTACACTCCGTTGCCCATGAGCGTGTCGTCGCCGTATCCTCCCTCGATCGAGTCGGCGCCGAACCCGCCAGCGAACACGTCGTGCGCCAGGTACTTGTTGGCGACCAGCGTGTCGTCACCGGAGGTGCCCCGCCAGGAGACGGCCCACGGTGTGGCTTCGATCAGGCGTCCCGTCTCTGCGAGGTTTGGCGCCGGATCCCCGGGCGGCCCCCAGACCGCCTGCGCTGCGGCGACGTCGTCGGGCTGGAGTCGGTCCCATCCACCGGTGTACCAGTACTGCGTGAGCGGCGGCCCCGACATCACCACCTCCCCGACATCGCTGTGATCGATGCCGAGAGCGTGGCCTATCTCGTGCAGCATGATGTTGAAGAAAGTCCTGTCCGACCACTGGTGCTCCGGGTTTATCCAGACGTAACCTTCCCAACCCCCTTGCCGGAACAGACCGCCGCCCCAGCCGCCGAATCCGTCAGGATCGGCCATCCAGCCGATGGTGATGTTGGCGTCGGCACTGCCGTTGGGCAGGCGTGTGACGCTGAGCCCCGACACCGCCTCCCAGGCGTCGAACGCCCTCTCGATGAGGTCCTGCCAGACCGGCCCGATCGGAGTTTCAGAAAACGCTCTATCCAGTCCCACGGGTGACGGACCGGCATGGAGTGTCCAGGTGAGTGCGCGGTCAAATTGCTGGGCATCTCCGATCACCTCGTAGAGCACGTAGTGGCTGACCAGCTCGCCACGGCCGGGGGCGACACCGTGCTGGAGATCCGGAGAGGTCGAAGTTGTGGTCATGCCAGTCTCTACGGATCTCCGGTATGGTCCAGCGGGCAAGTCGCGAGGGTCAGCGCCACGGCCGGCATCGGCGCGGCCGATCCCGCGAGCGGCCAGGCACGTTGGGCGCCGTCAGTCTTTCGAAATTCCTGCCTGATCGACGACCGTCACCAGGAATGTCCCCGTTCTCCTTCAATTGGAGAATAGCACGAACATCTGGACAAACCGGGATCGTCACCCGGCTGAATCTCTCTTGGAGCAGTGCATTTGACTTGTTCCGCAACAGGCCCGCCGTCCACGCCTACTGCCTGGAAACGGCCAGGTTACCGTGGAGCGCACGAAGCATGATGCCGCGTGCGGCGTTCATGTCCCGGTCGATGAAGAGGCCCCCGTCCGAGACTGTTCCTGCGCCGCCAGGGCGCTGGTCCACGAAGCCGTCCCATGAGTGCGTGCTGCTGTATCAGGCCTCCTCGTTGGCAATGACGAGCCGCGTGCCGTGTTTGCGGCGCATCCAGGCCAGCTTCTGTCAGAACGGGAAGTGGGCAAGGCCCAGCATCAAGCGCACGGTCTTCGTCCCGGTCCTGCGATCGGGCGTCGCGCTCATCTCCTTCGTCGCGAAGGACGCTCCCGGTGCCCGGACCGGCGATGCATGTCGGTTTTGGAACCTGCGTCGGTTCGTGGTCCTGCGATGCGTACAGTTGCCATGTGCAATACCGGCACGCCGATGAACCGGTACCGTGGTGAAGGAGGCGCGTGCAGCCTGAAGTGCATGGTCCCCGTACCACGCCACGCGGCGGCCAGAGATCGATGCCATCATCAATGATGCATGGCCCCCGGCCGGCGGGCGGATGACGAGGACGCTGCAGGACGTTCGGGGTCCCTGTCAGGTCGCCGGCGCCATCGCGTCGAGCCCGTAGATCCGCTCTACGATGAACAGCCCGATGACGGCCACCACAAGCTGGATGCTGCTCGCCGCCGCGACGCTCGGGTCGAACTGGTGCTCGAGGTAGGAGAGCATCACGACCGGCAGGGTGTTGGTCTCGTAACTGCCGAAGAAAAACGAGATCGGCAGGTTGTCGATGGAAATGAGCATCGCAAAGAGCATGCCGGCGAAGATGCCGGGCTTGATCATCGGCAGCGTCACGTAGAAGAAGATCTGAATCCGGTTGGCGCCGAGCACTGCCGCGGTCTCTTCGTAGTCGGGCGAAATGCCGCGGTAGACGCCGGCCACCGTGCGTACGATGTATGGCACGCTGATGACAGTGTGAGCGATCAAGAGCGACATGAACGACACGCCCAGTCCAAGCGCCGAGAGGTAGAAGAGCAGCGCGAAACCGATCACGATGAGCGGCATCGACAGGGGAGACAGCAGGAACGTCATGATTGAGTTGGCGAACGGCACTCGTCCGCGTACCACCGCAAGGGCAGCCGGAATTCCGATGAAGCCGCCGAGAACCGCAGTGGCGACGGCCAGCTCGACCGAGACGATGAAGCTGTTGACGAACGGTTCGTACTCGAAGAAGCGCTCGTACCAGCGCCAGGTGAACCCCTTGGGCGGAAACGCCACGAACTCGGTGGTGGTGAAAGAGATTGCCACCACGATGAAGATCGGCCCCAGCAGGAATATGAAGAAGGCCACCACATAGGCGACGAGCGAGAGCTTCGGCAGCCGGGAGCTCACCGAATAGGGCAGCCAGTTCATCCCTTCACTCCCTTGCGCCTGATGAGACGGAGCTGGAGGTAGAGGCACCCCACCGCGATTGCGAGCAGCACGTTGCTCATGGCGGCCGCGAACTGGAAGTCGCGACTGATGGTAAACTGCTGGTAGATGAGGAGCGGCAGGGTCCGGAGCTCGCCGCCTCCGAGCAGGAGCAGCGTCACGAAACTGCCATTCGCGAGCAGGAAGACGATGATGAACCCTGTCCCGATACCGTCGAGGCTCAAGGGGAATGTCACGCGCAGGAACGTCTGGAAGCGGTTTGCCCCCAGTATGCGTGCGCTCTCCTCGATCTGCGGGTCGATGCTCCTGAGTACCGAGGCGATTGACAGCACCATGAACGGCACCAGCACGTGCACCAGCCCCACCACCACTGAAGCCGGTCCGTTCAGGAACATGATCGGACGCTCAAGCATGTCGATGGAGAGCAGGAAATCGTTGAGGATGCCCCGTCGCGCGAAAATGACCCGCCAGCCGAAGGTGCGCATGATGATCGAGGTCAGCAGCGGCGCGATCAGCAGGAAGATGACGAGCCCGGACCAACGCCCGGAGTAGCGCACCAGGTAGAGCGCAACCGGATACCCGACCAGCACGCAGATGAGAGTCACCCCTATCGAGAGGACCACCGTCACCCCGACAATCTTGAGGTAGTACGCGTCGGTCAGGAGCTTCTTGTAGTAGTAGGACGGCGGATGTCTTTCGGCCAGCGTCGCCAGGTTGTCGGTATTCAACAGGTTGTTGGCGATCGGCGCGATGAAGAAGAACACCAGGAACGCGCCGGCAAGCAGGATCCACCACGGGCTCACGGCACCCGCGAAGCCGCGGGCCCGCCGCGGCGGCGCAGAGGGAATGGCGCTGTCAGTCGTGCTCATGGATTCATGCTGCTGCTGCACATGACCGGCCGCCCGCACGAGACCTTTGCGGGCGGCCAGGACACATCATGCAATCAGTGACCGATCTCCTTGTTCCAGCGCTCGATCCAGGCGGCGGTGTTTCTGCCGATCTCGCGGGCCGGACCGGTGCGCGTCGCATCCCATGGCGTGATGCGGTTCTTCAACCTGTCCGAGTACGTCACCAGCTTGTTGGTGACCCCGTACTGCAGGTAGTCCGAAAAGCACGACATCGGGCCGGGCTCGAAGACGATGTTCAGATACTCCCAGACGCTCGGCGGCGAGTTCTTCACCGCGTTCATGGCCACACAGGCCATGACCGCCTTGTCCTCGGGCGCGACCACCCCGACCCAGTCGTTGCCCTTGTCGATGAACGCCCAGGCGCGACCGTCCCAGTACATTCCGATGTCAGCCTCGCCGGTGGACATCTGGTTCAGGAAGTCCGTGACGCTCGACCAGGCGATCATGTTGCCGCTGTCCTTCAGCTGCTTGAAGACGTCGAAGGCCGGGTCGACGTTGTTGACGTCGCCGCCGTAGAGATCGGCAAATCCCCACACCAGGACGGTCGGCGAAATGGCATAGGAGATGGACGGCATGGTCAGCACCCATTCGCCCTTCAACGTACGCTCCACCAGCTCCTTGGTGGTCCGCGGCGGATTCTTCACCGTGTCCTTGTTGTACGTGATGATGAACGCGCCGTAGTCGAAGCAGGCGCCATTGCCTTCGACCGCATCCTTGAAGAACTGCGGAACGTCCTTCAGGTTCGGCACGTTCTCCTCGGTCATCGGCTCGTAGAGGCCCTTGTCGGCCGCCGCCAGCACGTTCGGCTGGGTTGAAACGATCACGTTGATCGGCGGGTCGTCGGGATTCGCCTCGACCTGGCTCATCCACTGGGCAGGGCTGCCGATCAGTACGTTCGCCTTGTAGCCGGTTCGCTTGTTGAACTCCTTGGCGTAGCACTCGTTGATGGCTTCCTCCCAGATACCGCCATAGGACGTGACGGTGATGTCCTGTGCCGCTGCCGCGACGCTGAACCCCGCCACGGTTGCCAACACCACGCTCCAGCTGGTGGTCCGTCGAACCGGGCCCCGGGTCTGCTTGGTCATCTCACTCCTCCTGGTCAGTTCTCGGTGAGCAACACCGAATCTTTCTCGTCCCAGCTCATGTGGACGGCCTGTCCCGGCTGGAACACCTGCTCCCCTGATCGGCTGCGGGCCTGACTGTAGACGAACACGGGCTCGTCGCGCCCCGCAACCTCGATTTCGTAGGCATGGTAACTGCCGCGGAAGACGTGGCCGGCGACCTCGCCGCGCACCACGTTGCCGTGATCCGGGGCCGTTTCGCTCAGGCTGATCTTTTCCGGGCGCACCGCGATCATGGCCTCGCTCGCCGCCACGCCATCGCCGTGGAGTACGCGCAGCACGGTGGTGTCCTCGCCGTGCGTCACAGCGAGTTCGAACGCCCCATCACCGATCGATGCAAGGCCCCCCTCGAACAGGTTCGAGGCACCGAGGAACTCCGATACGAAGCGCGTGTGCGGAAACTCGTAGACATCGTTTGGCGAGCCGACCTGCAGGATCTTGCCGTGGTTCATGACCACCACCCGATCGCTCAGGGTCAGCGCCTCCTCCTGATCATGGGTGACGAGAATGGTTGTGGTGCCGAGCGTTCGCTGAATGCGTCTGAGCTCGAACTGCATGTTTTCGCGCAGGTTCTTGTCGAGCGCGCCCAGCGGCTCGTCGAGGAGCAGCACCGCCGGACGGGTGACGAGCGAGCGGGCGAGCGCAATGCGTTGCTGCTGCCCGCCCGAGAGCTGATGCGGATACCGCTCCTCGAACCCGGGCAGGTGCACGAGATCCAGCATCTCACCGACGCGGCTGCGGACCTCGCGCTGCTCGACCCGCGCCATCTTCAGACCGAATGCGATGTTCTCACCGACGGTCATGTGCGGGAAGAGGCTGTAGTTCTGGAACACCATGCCGAGGCCGCGCTTGTTTGGCGGAAGCTGGCCCACGTCGCGGTCACCGATCACCACCCTGCCGGTGTCGGGTGATTCGAACCCCGCGATGATGCGAAGCGTCGTCGTCTTACCGCACCCCGAAGGCCCGAGCAGCGAGAGAAGCAGCCCCGGCTCGACAGTCAGGTCGGAGCGTTCAAGCGCGACGACCTGACCGAAGCGCTTGCTGACGCCTTCGAGCCGGAGTTCCAGGCTCGCGCCGGCACTTGGTGATGCACTCATCGCGTAACCCTATCCGGCCGGCACGCCGCGCTCGGCTGCGACAGTCTCGAACACTCCGCGCGCCCTGCTGCCGGTGCGGGGCCGCTCACGACCAAACAGATACGCAATCTCCTCGAGAATCCGGTGCCTGACCGAGACCCACCAGTCGACCGGCGCCAGGGGAACGCCGGCGAGTGCGGAGAGTTGCGTGCAGGTCAACACACTCTCCAGCGCGCGCTGCGTGACCTCGCTCACGGCGTTCGAATGCCTGGTCGCAGAAGGCGCGAGTCGAATACCGTTCCACTGGACGACAGAGCCTGCGCCACCGGCAGTGGCGTGCGCACGGCAGGCAATGTCGGACGGATTGATCCAGTGGCGCGCATCCAGCTTCGCGATGCCGGTCATTGGCTCGGAGCCGGGCCGGGACAGGTTCGACGTGGCCTTCACCGCATGGAACCGGTCGGCGTCCGTGCCGAATGGGCTGCGATCGGCGAAGGTGCTCCCGATCCAGACATTCTCCCGGCAATCCATCGCGTCCTCCCGTACCTTCGCCGACCGCCGGGAATACTTCTCCAGCCGCGCACGACGATTGGCACCGATTCTATACCGCACATTCGTGAATGTCAGCGTGCGATACATCCGCTCCCGGGAAGCTTCCCGCGACGGTGCCAGTCGGCTTCTCCTGACTTCGGGCAGCCCGGCGCCGCGAGGTCCCGCTCACTCGCACGACCGGCATGTGCATATGTCAGGCTTTTCCACCCTGTACATGTGACGAGGCCGGCATGATGGCCCGCAAGCGTGAGGAAACCCATCCCGGAAATCGTGAACGCTCGACGCGTTGTCCCCGTCCACGGTCAAGGTCCGTCGGGTCCCCTTGCCAGTTCACCACGGTTCCGGTGACCCTGCTCCGGCGCGATTTCCAGAACCGGGCTCACCAGTGGGATCATCCCCTTCACATACGGACAACCGGACCCTTCCAGGGGGAACAGTCGGAACACCGACCTCTGATAGTGAGGTACACCACCACTCCCGTCCTGCGTAGCGGCAACAGTCCCCCTGACTGGTGACGGATGGAACCTTCGCGACCTGTACCGAATAGTGCGTGGTGTGGTGATCAGACCATCCTGTCGACCTGGAGCGCGAAAGCCCTGCACACCGAAGCGGGTGCGCCGACTGCAACCCGGTTCTCGGCTGCCTGTAGGCGGCCAACAGCCTTCCATCTCCCTGCGAACCTGTCGGCTGTCACTCCAACATCAAGCAAGGATCAGAGGGCAAGCAGTTCCTCAATTGAGTCAACGTCCGGTCTCCTATTGATCGCCCTACTCTTGCAGAGGTGGCGGAACCGGCCCCGCGTTTTCTACAGCGTTCGCTATCAATGGAGCTTTACCTTTCAGGCCAGTTCGGGAAAGCTCGCCAACTTGATACATGCGGTACCATTCCCTGCGTTGACGCATGACCCGCTCGTCGTTGCGCAAATGCAGCCTGACCAGAACATATTCGGCGCGCTCCCGAAGCTCGTCGGGAATCTTCTCCGAAACCCGTAGCTGCAATGATGGCAAATGGAGTTCGAACCAGCCTTCCTCAACGTCGAACGGATCAAGCAGGCGGGCTACCGGCACGTTTCCTTTGCTCGAATTGATCCACGCCGCGCAGTAGCGGTAGTTCTCCCACTCGTAGGCTTTGGACCGGTCTTCATGACAGCTTACGAAGTGATCCACGGTGCCCACCGGCTCGTACATGGCCGAGTAGGCACATAGATTCCGGAACCCGTCAGCGAGTGCTCCCTTGAAGGGTGTCCAGTAATCCCTCGGGCGCTCGTCGGCGGGATTGGCTTCCAACCATGCTTCGCCCGGAGCTTTGGCCTTCTCGCGGAAGTCCGCCGGCTCGGGAACGCGCTCGAAACGGATCATTGCCCGCCGCCATGGCGTTCTGTCCAGACGACCCAGCGCGGCCAGAATGGGTCGTGCCCGGCCAGCACGCGCTGAAGCTCCTCATGGATGCGATCGGGTTCCCTGAGGTTCTCCGGACATTGAAGGGTATCGCCACGCATGTATGCTTGGGCTGCGTCAATGGCGCGTTCCGCCTCGACCGACCGCGCCTGCCGAAGTCCGAATACGTCCGAGACCAGCCAGTTGAGCGCGTCTCCCTGGGGTGCCCACGGCACGATGTCCAGCCGCACGCAGTCGTTGTGTAAGTCGAGGTGAAACAACCGGTCTCGCTCCTCGTCGAAATGAGGTTCCACCGAGGCCAGCACGAGCGGCGAATGAGTGGTGGCAATCAGTTGCACGCTCGAGCCGCTATCAGTCAGGCGGTCCATGACCCCGAGAATTGCGGGCACGATCGTCCGTTGCCACCGGGGATGCAAATGCGCGTCGATTTCGTCGTACAGCAGTATGACCTGCCCGGCGACCTTCACGCCGAGATGTTCGGCAGCGCGTACGTGCTCGCTCCAGGCCCACACCAGCATGTAGGCCAGTCCCGCGATCCGCCGAACTGCGGACGACGCATGCACGATGGGAACCGCATCGGAGTAATCGGTTTTGATCGAGGGAATGTCCTGCGCATCGTCGACGGAGAGACGCAGGAGCGGACCAACCTCCCAAGGTTCACCCCGAACCGTTAGCGCCCCGACGACCTCGGACATGCGGCGCGCGTTCTCTCCCTTCTCCCTGATCCAGCTCGACCAGTCGTCGAGAAGGCCCTTGCAGACCCTGGTCGCCCGATTGTCGATCTCTGCTGTGAGCCCGGTCCAAACTTCCTGGGGCGAGAAGACGTACCCTGGAAGGCGATCCTGAACGTCGATGTTCCCCCGTCTCTTCCAGTAGTTGCGCGCGGGGTCCCAGACCGAGAACCCCCCGTCGGCGTGCGCATGGATGACCAGCCCGGGGCTCCACGGCCTACCCGGCTGTCCGGTCCAGCCCTGGTCCTGAACGGAATAAGTGCTCTCGAAGCTCCGGCTGTTTCCGGCATCGGTCGTCAACGCGAAACGCAGTTTCGCCGGTTTCGTGATATCGGTCGGGCGTGCCGGATAGCCGGAGGTCAGGCGCGGGTTGAGGTCGCGGGGCCATCTGCGCGTCAACGCCCACCAGGCGACGTCCAGCAGGAAGCTCTTGCCGAGCCCGTTGTCGCCGGTAACCAGGTTCAGCCGGCGTTGCAGGTCCAGCGCCATCTCCGGAGCGGGACCGACATTCTCCAGTTCAAGACACTCGAGCATGCAATACCGTTCCCAGCAAAAGGTACTCGTTCGCCGCGTTGCCCGCGCTTTCCGAGATTTCGCAGGGCATCAGCGCATCAAGAAGGGTCATCGGGTCCCCAATGTCGACGTAACCCCTTGAGTAGAGGCTTCGTTCCCGGTCCGGCAAACGGCTCGCGCAACAGACCTTGCGCCAGCGGCAGTGGCGTGGACACGGCAGGCGATGTCGAACGGTATGATCCAATGGCGCGTGTCGAGCTTCGTGATGCCGTTCATTGCCTCGGAGCCAGGCCGGATCAGTGTCGATGGGACTTTCACTGCATGGAACCGATTGGCGGCCGTGTCAGATGCGCCGAGATCAGCGAAGGTACTCCTGACCTTGACACCCTCCCGGCAAGCCATCGCGTCCTCCCGTACCTTCTCCGCCATCACCGACCGCCGGGAATACTTCATCCAACCGCGCACGATGGTTAGCACTGATTCTATACCGCACATTCGTGAATGTCAGCGTGCGATACATCCGCTCCCGGGACGCTTCCCACGACCGTGCCAGTCGGCTTCTCCTGAATTCGGGCAATGCAGCGGCGCGAGGTTCCGCTCACCCGCACAACCGGCATGTGTATCCGGCTTTTCCGCCCTGCACGTGCGACGAAGTCAGCATGATGGTCCGCAAACGCGAGGAAACCCATCCCGGAAATCGTGAACGCTCGACGCGTTGTCCCCGTCCACGGTCAAGGTCCGTCGGGTCCCCTTGCCAGTTCACCGTGACGCCGGTGGTCCCTGCTCCGGCGTGTTCGGCCGAGACCTTCCCCCACGGGTGCGCAGGCGGGCTCCTCCAGCAGACCCTGGCGGGTCACGGTTGCTCACATCACGGGCGACCCCGCGCCCGAGCGGGTTCACGCCGGCGCACAGATATCCTCGGCGTGATGGCCCTGCCCGGTTCGAGTGGTGACGGACCGGGTGCCGGGCGGTATCGTCGCGGCGGTGTGCGCTGCAGGGGCGGCGCGCCGATGCGGAGGCGCAGGCAGGATGACAGCGGGCAGTCCCGGGGCCGCGGGGGATGACATGACGGGTGCGGCGGGCCGGTTCAGGATCGGCGTGGACATCGGCGGGACCTTCACCGACTTCTGCCTGTTCGACGAGGCATCCGGCACCCTTCGCAGCCTGAAGACGCTCTCGACCCCGGACCGGCCCGGCGAAGAGGTGATGACGGGGATCGGGGAGCTCGAGGAGCGGTTCGCCTGCCCCGCCGGCGCCATTGCGAGCTTCGTGCACGGCACCACCGTGGGTGTGAACACGGTGATCCAGCGCCGGGGTTCCGAGCTCGCCCTGTTCACCACCCGGGAGTTCGAGGACGTCCTCGAGGTGGCGCGGCTCAAGGTCCCGGACCCCTACAGCATCTTCTCGCGCCGGGCGGCGCCGCTTGCGCCGCGCGAGCGGGTCTACGGGATCGCGGAGCGGACCCTGCTCGACGGGACGGTCGAGAGCCCGGTCGATCCCGCCGACGTCGCCGCGGCGGTCGCACGCGCCCGTGTCGACGGGGCGGACACCATCGTGGTCGCCCTGCTGCACGCCTATGCCAACCCGGCCAACGAACGCGCCGTGCGCGACGCGATCCTCGCCGCCGATCCCGGCCTGGGCGTGATGCTGTCATCGGACGTGTGGCCGGTGATCCGCGAGTACGAGCGCACGGTGACGGCGACGGTTGCCGCCTACGTGCAGCGCCGGGTGGCGGGCTACATCACCTCGCTGCAGGCAGCGCTCGGCACCGCCGGCGTTCCCGCGGTGCCGATGGTGACCAAGTCGAACGGCGGCATCATGACCGCGGAGCTCGGCAAGACCAACCCGGTGGCGATGCTGCTGTCGGGCACCGCCTCGGGCGTGATCGGGGCGGCCGACATCGCGGCGCGGACCGGCGAGGTCGACGTGCTGAGCTACGACGTCGGCGGCACCTCGGCCGATGTCGCGGTGATCCGCAGCGGCAGTCCGGCCTTCGGCAGCGGCGAGATGGTGGGCGAGTTCCCGATCTACGTTCCCACGGTCTCGGTCACCTCGATCGGTGCCGGCGGCGGCTCGATCGCACGGGTCGACGATTTCGGCGTGCTCAAGGTCGGTCCCGAGAGTGCCGGGTCGAGCCCGGGGCCGGCGTGTTTCGGTCACGGCGGCACCGACGCGACCATCACCGACGCCTTCGCGGTGCTCGGACTGCTGGGCGGGGAGCTGGGCTACGGCACCGTGACGCTGGACCGGGAGGCGGCCGAGCGCGCCGTGGGCGCGCTGGCAGGCCGGCTGGGGATGTCGCTTGCCGAGGCCGGCGAGAGCATCATCCGGGTGGCCGTCGCCGGCATGTATCTCGAGACCTCGAAGCTGCTGGCGCGGACCGGCGCCGATCCGCGCGGCTTCGCGCTGCTTGCCTTCGGGGGTGCGGGACCGATGACCGCCTGCCTGCTCGCCCGTGAACTCGGCATGGGGCGGGTGATCGTCCCGCCGCTGCCCGGCGTGCTCTCGGCCTACGGCGGTCTGATCGCCGACATCCGCAACGACTTCATCCGCACCGCCTTCGTCGACCTCGATGCCGCCGGTCTCGCGGTTCTCGACCGTCACGCCGACGACCTCGAGGCCCGGGCGCTCGCCTGGCTGCGCGGGGAACAGGGTTTTGCGGGTCCGGAAACCCTGGTCTGGTCGGCCGACATGCGCTACCGCGGCCAGTCCTACGAGATCGAGACGGTGATCGAGAGGGCCGACCTCGCCGCCGGGCGCATCGACCCGGTCGCGGACGCGTTCCACCGCGAGCATCACGCGGTCTACGAGCACGCCGACCCGGAGGCGCCGGTGCAGGTGGTGAACCTGCGGCTGGTGATCCGCGGCAGCGTTCCCAGGCCCGAGATCGCCCGCAGCCGGCGCTCGAGCGGCCGGCCGCCTCCCCTGGGTACCAGCCGGATCCGGCTCGACGGCACCGACAGCGACGCCGTGCTCTACCGGCGAACCGACCTTGCCGCCGGCCACTCCCTTTCGGGACCGGCAATCGTGATCCAGGACGACTGCACCAGCGTGATCCCGGCCGGGTTCACCGCGTCGGTCGACGACTGGGCCAACCTGATCATCGAACCGGAGACCTGACCATGCCCGTTGACCCGGTCACGCTCGAGATCCTGAAGAACCACACCAGGGCGGCCGCCGAGAGCATGGCCTACACGCTCTACCGCACCGCCCATTCGACCTTCGTGAAGGAGACCGAGGACTTCACCACCGGCCTGACCACGCCCGCCGGCGAGACCTTCGCCACCCCGACCGAACTCGGGGCGACCTGGTTCGTCGGCCTGAACTACGGCCGCGCCATCGGGCTGATCGACGACTACCGGCCCGGCGACATCGCCATGACCAACGATCCCTATTCCGGTTTCGTGTGCACCCATTCGCCCGACATGCACATCTGGAAGCCGATCTTTCACGACGGCGAGATCGTGGCCTTCTCGGTCGGCCACGTCCACAACACCGACGTCGGCGGCGCGGTGCCGGCGTCGCTGTCGCGCACGCTGTCCGAGATCCACCAGGAGGGCGTGCGGATCCCGCCGACCAGGATCCTGGAGGAGGGGGAACTCAACCGGCAGGTGCTCGACATCTTCCTCGCCAACGTGCGCGCGCCCGAGCAGAACTGGGGCGACCTGAAGGCGCAGATCGCCGCCTGCAACACCGGCGAGCGCAAGGTGCACGAGATGATCGCGCGCTTCGGCGCCGGGACCTTCCGCGAGGGATGCGACGCGCTGCTCGACTACGCCGAGGCCCAGGCCCGCGCCATCGTGCGCGCCCTGCCCGACGGCACCTACCCGTTCGCCGACTACATGGACGAGGACTCGGTCGACGGGTGGCCGTGCCGGATCATGCTGACCCTGGTCATCGACGGCGACCGGCTGATCTTCGACTTCACCGGGTCCGACCCCCAGCTCGAGAGTTCGCTCAACATGCCGACCGGGGGCGACGAGCGGCACACCCTGCTCATGGTCGGCATGACCTACGTGCTCTACTCGCTCGATCCGTCGCTGTACCTGAACTCCGGGATCGGGCGCGTCTGCCGCTGCATCCTGCCCTCGGGCACCATCGTCAACCCGGTGTTTCCGGCCGCGGTCGGCATGCGCACGCTGTCCTGCACCCGCCTGCAGGGACTGATCCTCGGCGCCTTCACCCCGGCGGCGCCGGACCGCATGGCCGGTGCGCCGGGCTCGGGCGGGCCGATCATGAACGTCAACACCACCGACAACGCCACCGGCCGGCGCATCATGGCGGCCATCAACCCGATGACCGGCGGTGCCGGCGGGCGGGCGTCGGAGGACGGCCAGGACGGCTCCGGTTCCACCCAGGGCTTCCTCAAGAACACGCCGGTCGAGGTCAACGAGGTCGAGGCCGGCATCAAGGTCCTGCGCTACGGCCTGGCTCCGGACAGCGCCGGACCGGGGCTGCACCGGGGCGGGCTTGGCACCGACATGGTCTTCCAGGCGTTCTCGCCCAATACCCGGGTCACCGCGAGGAACCGCGACCGCACCCGGTTTACCGGCTGGGGCATCGCCGGCGGGCGGACCGGCGGGGCGTCGCGGTTCATCCTGAACCCCGGGACCAACCACGAGGTCAACCTGCGCAACACCGACATCCTGACCATCGGCCCGGGCGACGTGATCCACGTCACTTGTGGCGGCGGCGGCGGATGGGGTGACGCGCTGCAGCGCGACCCGGAGGCGGTGCTGCTCGACCATCGCCGCGGCTGGGTCAGCATCGAGCATGCCAGGGACGCCTACGGCGTCGTGATCCGCGACGGTGCCGTCGACCATGCCGCGACCGCGGAGCTGCGTGCCGAACGCACCGGCGAGGCCACCGACGGCTTCTACGACTACGGCACGGAACGGACCGCGTTCGAGGCGGTGTGGAACCAGGCGAACTATGCCGCATTGACGGAGGGTCTCGCCCGGCTGCCGGTGCACTGGCGTTTCTTCGCCAAGCACCGGGTGTTCGAGACCATGGAGCGCATGGACCCGCAGAGACGCGGCGTCGACGGCTCGGATGTCCACCGGATCCTGGCGGCACTGCAGACCGAGTTCCCGCAGCTCGCGGACGCGGCCGACTGAACCCCGCCGGCCGGACGGGACAACGATTCCCGGCCCGTGCCGGCGTGAGCCGGCACGGTATGCAGGCGCGCGGTTCGGCGCCACCTTCGGCTGCTGGCGCTTCGGACCGGATGTGGGGAGTTGAAATCGGGGCTGCAGGGCGATCTTGCTTTCCCCGCTCACCCGGACGAGTTGATTCCTGGCTGGCCCTTACGCTCCTTCAAGCCGGCCAGGAACGTTTCGAATTCAGCCTTCACGGTCAACATGCGCTCCTCGAGGCGGTGATCCGCACCCGACGTCACGCGATAGGGCGTGGATCAAGCCGTGACGCGGTGAACGGTGTTTTGCAGCGAGGACGAGACGCAGGCAGCGGCCCGGGTGCCTTATTCCAGTCGGTCTCCGAGAAACCACTCCCCGGCCGAAAACGGTGCCGGTTTCGATTCCCATCGATCGAGGCCATGAAGCCAATAGGGTGCGAGGCCAATCTGGTAGACTTCGTCGAGGGTCGGTGTCTGATCGACTGCCTTTTGCTGCACGGAAGGCCAGTTTGCGATCCTTTCGCGGGCGAACCAGCCAAGCGCCACCAACGCGGCGCATTCGCCGTTGCTCGGCGCAGAGAGTCTTGCCCGGATGCGAGCACAGGACGCCGACTGGAACCCGTCGCTGATGTGGGGACGGACCTCGACATCCCGCTCCCACATCGCGCAGGCTATGGAACGACCCTGCGGCAGGTGTGTGAAAGCTCCCGCCCTCCGGGGGGTCAGACAAAGCTATCACTGCCGCATCCGCGATCTGGCGCAAACCCTGCAACAACAGGAGGTTCAAGCCATCGCGGCGCTTGAGCGAGACGACCGGCCAACGATCCGTGAGCGCGCTCTGCGTCGCCTCCCTTGGGGCACAGGTAACAGAACGGCGGGCGCGAAGCAAACCGGCGCGGGGAGCTTTGCACACCTCGCGCGCCGCGCTCGCCCGGTTGCCACCGACGGTGATGCGCAGCCGGGCCGACGGCGCACGGCGCGGGCGAGTCGTCTGCACATGTTCCCGCTCCGCATCGGAGTGATGACCGAAGCGGCGGACAGCAAGACGGTCGGCCCGGTGTCGCCGCCGATGCGAAGTCCAGTGCACGGCCCGTTCACACCTTGCGCACCGACTCGGTCGCCGCGAACGGTTTGACGCTGGACGCTTCGCCGCCGCGCATCCGTGATGATCGACCGCAGCCGGGCACCGTGCTTGCCACTCTCGCCCGCCGGCTGCATGTTGATTCGAACAGGACGGAAACAGGTAGCATTGCCCGATGAACCGCTCGGCACTGCACGAACGATTGAAGTGCCGTCGCCGCCGACCGGGTGCGGGATTGTCGCCGTGACGCCCGGCGAGTTCATCGCCAAGTGGCGGGCGTCGGAGTTGAACGAACGCTCGGCGTCGCAGGAACACTTCATCGACCTGTGCCGTCTGCTCGGCGAGCCGACGCCGGCGGAGGCCGACCCGGCGGGCGAGCGGCACCGCTTCGAGCGCGGCGCGCGGAAGGACACCGGCGGCCACGGCTGGGCCGACGTGTGGAAGCGCGGCTGCTTCGCGTGGGAGTACAAGGGCCAGCGCGCCGATCTCGACGCGGCGTTCAATCAGTTGCGGCAGTACGCGCTCGCGCTGGAAACCCCGCCGCGTTGGGACGGCTGGCTATAACACACGCATGTGTACACGCCGAATAGCCGGGCAGACCCCATCGAAACTGCTTTGCGGCATGCAACGTTTCTCGATCCATCTTGCATTTGTCCAACCATGATGTACATTTCCTCCAGATTTCCGGAGCGCCGCCGCGCAGGGCTATCGAAGCCAGGATCGGAATGGAGCCCATGCCGCCTGCCACCTACAAGATCGCAGAGGCTCGCGCCCGGTTTTCGGAACTCGTTGCGCGGGCCAAAGCCGGCGAGGAGATCGTTATTGCCAAGGGGCGGGAGCCTCATGCCCGCATCGTGCCGCCAAACGAGGCAGGAGGCCGCGAGGCAGCACCGCTCGGCCATCTCGGCTTGCCCGACGACCTCTTCGACAGCGACGACCCGGAGCAAGCCGCGATCGACGCCGGAGAATGCACCGACACACTCGGCATCTGGCGCGGAACTCCCGACCCCGAATGAAGCTGTTGCTGGACAGCCATGCGGTCTATTGGTGGCTGAAGGGGAGCGCCCGGCTGTCTGAAACGGCGCGTGGCCTGATCCTCGACCGCGCAAATGCGGTTCTCGTCAGCGCGGTCTCGGTCTACGAGATCGAACTCAAGGCCGGACGCCAAAGGGTGAACCTGCCGCCGCAGGAATTGCGGGCGGCGCTGAGGCGCAACGCGGTCGAGGAACTGCCTGTCACCCACGGCCATGCGGAGTATGCGGCCCTGCTCGACTGGGACCACCGCGACCCATGGGACCGCCTGCTCGCCGCCCAGGCGCTACTGGAGAACTGCGACCTGGTATCGGTGGACAAGGTCTTCGACGCTATGGCTGTCTCCCGTCGCTGGTGAGTGTGAGCCCCGGTTGACCCTCTGTCCCGCAACCGGGATTCAAGCGGCCGCGAGGGGTGCGATGCCGGACAGGTCGAGGGTTTCGCGGGCCCGGGCGAGGTCGTAGGCGCGCTGCAGGTTCATCCAGAACTCTGCCGTATTGCCGAAGAACTTCGACAGGCGCATCGCGGTGTCCACGCCAAGCGAGGTTTCGCCCTTCACGAGACGCTCGATGCGTGTCCGGGGCACGCCCAGGCGCTTTGCGAGCGCGGGCCCGCTCATGCCGAGCGGCTCCAGGTAGACAAGAGCGAGCACCTCCCCCGGATGAGACGGATTTTTCAACAAGGTCACCCCGGGTTCCTTCAGTGGTAGTCCACTATCTCGACGTTTACCGCCCCGCCGTTAAATCTCATCGCCATAGCCATAGTCCCTGTCCAGCCGCCTGCCCATGGCGCGGGCGTGGGGGGCGGCTTCGGCTATGAGGGCGAGCACATAATCGTCCTCCGGCAGGCCGGCGGCGGCGGCGAGCATCCGCACCTCGTCCAGCAGCGCGCCTTCAGGCGGCAGAACGGGCGCCGGCAGGGAGACCGCCTCGCGCTCCGGCGGAGGGCCGGCCTCCAGCGCTGGCCGCCGCGCGCGCCATTCCGTCGCCTCCTCGAAGGCCTGTCCCGCCGCCAGCACCGTCCGGTCGTGGAAGGGGGCCGCGCTCAGCTGCACGCCGAGCGGCAGGCCGCCCTCCGAGTAGCCCGCCGTCACGGTCAGCGCCGGCCCGCCGGTCACGTCGAAGGGGGTGGTGATGCTGGGGTAGAGCCAGAAATTCGCCGTGTCGTGTGCGTCGAGACGCGGCGCGGGGCCGGTCGCCGAGGGCGCGATCAATATGTCGAAGCGCTCATAGACCGGCCCCATCGCGCGCAGCAGCTGGCGCCAGCGCCGGTGCGCGGCGATGTAGTCCTGCGAGCTGTAGCAGACGGCCCCCAGCGCGCGAGAGAGGAAGTCCTGGCCGAAGTCGCGCGGACGCCTCTGGAGGTCGCGCCGGTGGACGTTGAAGAGCTCGCTCTCGGCAATGGTGATCTTGACGTCGTACCAGTCCTGCACCGGCGGCATGCGCGCGGTCTCGACGCTTGCGCCGAGGCTCAGGAAGACCTCCGCCATGTGCTCGCAGGCCGCGACCATCTCCGGCGCGCATTTCAGGTCCTCTTCCCAGTAATGGCGCAGCAGGCCGATGCGCAGCCCCGCCATCGAAGGCGGCGCGGGATGTTGCGGGCGGGTCGAGGAGCGCGGGTCCTCCGGGTCGTGGCCGGCGAGCACGTCGAGCAGCAGCGCACAGTCCTCCGAGGTCCAGGCGAGTGGCCCGCAATGGTCGAAGGTGAAGGAGTTGGGGATGACGCCGCGCCGGCTGACCAGCCCGTAGCTCGGCATCAGGCCGGCGACGCCGGAGAGCGCGGCTGGTCCCCTTATGGACCCCCCGGTGTCCGTGCCGAGCGCGCCCAGGCAGAGCCCCGCCGCCACCGCAACGCCGGACCCGCTGGACGAGCCGCCAGAGAAATGGTCGGTGTTCCAAGGGTTGCGGGCGGGCGGCCAGGGCAGGTCGAAGCTCGGGCCGCCATGCGCGAACTCATGCGTAGCGAGCTTGCCGGTGATGACGGCGCCCGCCGCCTTCAGCCGGCACACCGTCTCGGCGTCTTCGGCCGGCACGCGGTCCTGCTGCGTCTTGGAGCCGCCGGCGGTCAGCACGCCCGCCGTGTCGTAGATGTCCTTCAGCGCGACGGTGACGCCGTGCAGCGGCCCCCGGCGGCGCCCCGCGGCAATCTCCGCATCCGCCCCCCGGGCGTCCGCCAGCGCGCTTTCCGCCATCACCGTCACATGGCTGTCGAGGCGCGCGTCATAGGCCTCGATGCGCGCGAGCGTCGCCTCCACCAGTTCGACCGAGGACAGCTGCCCCGCCGCAATGGCCCGCGAGGCCCCGGCAAGCGTGAGATGTGCGAGATCGACCATGTGCCTTTGACTTTCCTGCTCCGTGAGGCGAGCCGCCATTATGCCGGTTGCGGAACGCCGGGAACACCGGGCCGGGCTTTACCGGCGGGCGGGCGCGCGCCACCAATGGCGGGCCCGGATCGGGCATGGGGAGGGAACGCCATGCGCTGGGCGCGGATCGGGACGGCGGACGGACCCCGCTACGGCATCGTCGAGGGCGACAGCATCGCCACGGTGGAGGGGTCTCCCTTCGGCGGCCATGCGCGGACGAGCGAGCGCATTGCCCTGGAGAGCGCGGCCTTCCTGCCGCCGGTCGTGCCGCCCACCTTCTACGCCACCGGCCTCAACTATCCCGAGCACGCCGTGGCAGCTGCCAACAAGCGCGGCAAAATCCCCTCCCTGCCAGAGAGCGCGGACATCGGCTACCGCGCCGTCAATGCGCTCACCGGCCATAACTGCCCGATCGTCATTCCGACGGACGCCACCGGGCGCGTGCAATACGAGGCCGAACTGGTGGCGGTGATCGGGCGGACGGTGCGCCATATCCGCGAGGACGAGGTGCGCGGCCACCTGCTCGGCTACACCATCGGCAACGATGTCTCCGAACACCACTGGCAGGTGCATGACCGCGCGCGCTGCCCCGCGTCGACCCCCGCGCGGGCCTCGCCCGTGCCAGCGAGGCGGCGCGTCATCATCGGTGATCGCTGGATCAGCACGTTTACCGGGCGTGATCAGACGATTTTCGACCCATGGCGTGAATTTGGATGTTATTTCGATTTTCATGAATGATTTTCGGCGGCGTTCCTGTATAGTCGATTTCGACGGGACTTGAAAACGTCGAGTTCTTTTCGACTGCAGTGAAAGCACTTCGACCGATGGAACTAAATCTCGAAACGCCCCCGGTGTTCCAGGATCGCCTTGTCCCGAAGGGGGCAAGGCTGGCCGGTTGGGCCGCGTTGGTTCATGGCCTTGGGATCGCGGCCCCGGTCCGGGCAGCGAGCGCCGTAGCCGGCGGTTACATCAAACGCAGCCAACGCGAAGAAGCCGGCTGGACCGTTTTCGACAAGCGGTACTGGCCGGGCCACCACGTCACGGATCATATCGGCTTCGCCCTTCGCCATGAACGGTTCGACCCGCTCGTCCTCAAGCGTGTGTTCGACGCAGTGGGCCCGGACACGATTTCGGCCTTCGTGCGCGATACGCCGACCGGGACGCTCACCCGCAGGGTCTGGTTCTTCTATGAGAGCATGACTGGCCGGCGGCTACCGATCGACGACGCGCCGATGGTAACAGCCGTCGACGCTCTCGATCCCAAGACTTACGTGACCAGCAATGCCGCGCTTTCGAAGCGCCACCGCGTCCGGGATAACCTGCTTGGCACGGGCGGCTATTGCCCAGTCATTCGCCGCACCGAGGCTCTCGAAGACTATCGAGAACGCCGCCTCGCCGACAAAGCTGCAGAAACCGTAGGCCGGGTCAGCGGTCAACTGATCTCCCGGACCGCGAGCTTTCTGTTGCTGGCAGACAGCCGTGCCAGCTTTGCGATCGAAGGCGAGCGCCCGCCGCGCAGCCGACTTGAGCGCTGGGGTCGTGCGGTCCTCCAGGCCGGCAAGAATCGACTGACACTCGATGAGCTCAACCGCCTGCACGGTATCTTGATCGAGGACACCCGCTTTATCCGGGCCGGCCTGCGCCCCGACGGCGTGTTCCTCGGCGAACGCGATCGCAATGGCGATCCCCTGCCGGAATTCGTCGGCGCGCGGCCGGAAGATCTGCCTACCCTGCTGGACTGCCTGCTCGCGGCCAATGTGCGGATGACCGCCAGTGCGATCGATCCGGTGCTTCAGGCAACCGCCACAGCGTTCGGCTTCGTCTATATCCACCCCCATCAAGATGGAAACGGCCGCCTGCACCGCTGCCTGATCCATCATGTGTTGGCGGAACGGGAATTCACCCCGCCGGGCATGATCTTCCCCGTTTCTGCGGTGATGCTGGAGCGGATCGATGACTACCGCCGCACGCTGCAAGACCATTCCGGGCCGCTAATGCTCTTCATCGACTGGCGGTCGACGGCGAACCGGAATGTCGAGGTCCTCAATGATACAACCGATCTATACCGGTATTTCGATTGCACGGCTGAAGCCGAGTTTCTTTATGCCTGTGTCGCCCGCACGGTCGAACACGATTTGCCGAAAGAGATCGATTACTTGCGCCGCCACGACGAAGCGCAACGGCGCATTATGGAGATGGTGGAAATGCCCGACCGACTCGCGCAGGATCTGATCATGTTTATCCGGCAGAACGACGGCAAACTGCCAAGGAGGCGTCGCGAGAGGGAGTTCGAGGCTCTAACCGATGAAGAAGCGGCGCAAATAGAGGCCATTTGCGAAGAAGTCTTCGGCAATAGCGATGGCTGACACGAGCAAGTGTCGTTCCGCTCGCTTCCTGCGCGAGCGGCGCATCCGGTGCTGCGCCCGGCGTCCAGACGTCAGTCGCCATCGGGCGGCACCCGCGGGTCGAGGTCTACGCCATTGGACGCGACGGCCAGGCGGCGCGTCGAGACACGCGGCAGCGGTCGCTCTTGCAGATTTCGGTGGATACTCGATGTTCAACAAGTGTTGAAAATATCAGGAAGAGTGAAAGAAACGGAAATCCTCGCTGTCGACGCGGCTCGCGACCTGCTCCGCGATGTGCCGGGCCTGGGTGTGCTGGATCAGCCGGGGACAGGTCACTTCCTCACCGTGGTCGTCACAGTACGGTGCAAGACGACGGCGTGGTGTGGCAGGGGTGCCCGGGAACCTGTGACGCGACGCGGGTGCTGCTCGCCGACACCCCAGCCCTTCCGTCCACGGCCAACCGAACCGATTGCAGTTGTTGGCACTGATGCCGTTCACCCGGCACGAAACATGCGTTCCACATACCGCTGATCCTGTCCTTTACGGGCCTGACCGCGATGAGGTCAACGTCCTGCCCGCCCGGGCTGCACTCAGCAGTCGTGATCTCCGGAACGCGGAGGGCGCCATGGAGGACTCACCTGTCGTGACCCGTTGAACCGCGCCGGCACGCGCAATGGTGGACAGGGCCCCGCGGCACCAGAAGTTCCGGAATGGGTTCACCCAGGGATACCGTCTGTCCGATCGGACACACGGCGCATGATCAGACAGGCGTATCGACGGTCGTGGTTTCCGTGCATCACCGGTGATCGTCGTCGCGACTTGTGTGAAATGGCGAGGCGCGGCGGCCGGCACGTGAACTGGCGCAGGTATTGCCAGTGTCGAGTGGCGGAGCATTCACGCCGGTCTGTTCACAGTGGACGTACCGGCACCACGGTCACTTCTGCCGCTCCTCCCGGCCGACGCCGGCCTGCGCAAGAAGTCCCGGAATGGCCTGCACGCCCTCTCTGCGAGCCATCTCGAGCACCTGGCCGATCATTTCCGGCGTCAGTCCGGGCAGGACCGCAGAGCTGTGTACACGGCCCGCCAGCCGGCCGAGTGCTGGAGTTCCAGAGTTTCGACCGACAGCGTCAGGTTTCGGCTCTGGTCGATCCGCCACATCTCGGTCACTCCGAGGACGCGGTAGACATCGGGCCTGTCGGCGTCACCGTGGGTCCGCTCGACTTCGATCACCAGCTGCGGCGGATTGGCATCAAAAAAATGCGTCGACCAGATCAGACCGGTCCATCCTGTGGACCTCCAGGCACCTCAATGCGACATCGCCCAGGTCATAGCTCTCATCGGCTTCTACCCGCCGGGAACCCTGGTGGCCTCCAGGTGGTGGAGCGCACACCGACGAACGGGATCGACAGCGCCTGTGCGGCGTGAAGCAACAGGGGCGCGAGAAGCCACGACACGGTTTCATGCAGTCCGGACGGCGCCATCAGCGTGACCTCTCCGCGCCTGGAGTCAACAAACACCCTGCGGCCCAGCTGCGCCCAGTCGTGCTCGAGCACCGCCGACAGTTGTGCCGGTGCGAACCGCCAGCGGAAGAAGGACGATCCCATGCGACCGGTGCCCACCGGTGCGAGTTCCTCACGCCGGCGCGGCAGCCCGGCTTCCTGAACCTCTCCGTGTTCCTGAAGCGCCATTCCCGCCTCCATTGGCGCGGTACGCCACCCTCTCGAGCATAAGCGACAGTCTAACCGGTGCCCCATTTCCCTTCAAATCTGGCGACTCGGAACCCACCGGAGTGGCTCTGCGACGCTCGTTGACCGGTGCATCGGATACGAACTCATTCCGGTGCAGGGAACGTGAAGAACACTGACACCATCATGACACCGGACTAACCTGCGGGGCATGGAGAGCGCCAAGCAAGGGTCAGGAACCGCCGGTTCGCATTCCTCGCGAGGAGTTTCGCGTGTCCCGTGGCGAGCTTGCCCCACGCATCGCGGTGGGCGGGATCGTCGGGCACCGGGTCCGCCCTGCCTTGACCCTGATCCGGGCGACGCGGTCGAGCACCGCTCTTGCGAGCACACCATCACCGGCGCGGAAGTGTCGGTGTTGCGGGAGCTGATCACCGGTCCCAAACGCCCCGCCCCGTGCCCTGTCGAAGGTGTTCTGTCGGCGCATCGGCCAGTGCGCATCCGAAGGTGACCTCATGGACACGAGGGTTCTGTGGTCGCCATGCACCGCGCGGCCGACACCGCCGCGGCCACACAAGCCGGGTCACGCTGCGAGCTCTCGCCAGCGTCGGCCGTCGCGATGCATCAGTCTCAGCGCGTCTTCAGGTCCCGAAGAGTAGCTGTCATAGGGTTGCGGTCGCTCGGACGCGGTCTCCGCCGCCGCAATGACCGGATCGATCCAGCGCCAGGCTGCTTCGACTTCATCATCGCGCATGAACAGAGTCTGGTCGCCGCGGATCACGTCCATCACGAGCCGCTCATAGGCGTCCGGCATGCTCAGGCCCTGCGCCCCCAGGGTCTCGGCAAAGGTCATGTCAAGCGGTACTTCGCACAGCCGCATTCCGCCGGGACCCGGTTCCTTGATGGTCAGTCTCAGGGTGATCCCCTCGTCGGGCTGCAGCCTGATCGCCAGCACGTTCGGATGTGTGCCGCCCGCGCTGTCAGGGAAGATGGAATGCGGTGCGTCCCTGAACACGACGGCAATCTCGGACAGCCGTGCCCGCAGCCGTTTGCCGGTGCGCAGATAGAACGGCGCCCCGTTCCAGCGCCAGTTGGCAATCTCGACCTTGATCGCCGCGAAGCTCTCGGTGCGCGACCCGGGGTTCTCCGCATCTTCGAGATAGCCGGTCTCTCCATTGATGCCGAGATACTGGCCGCGCACAACCTCGCCAAGTCCGTTCAGCGGCTTCAGGCTGCGCAGCACCTTGAGTTTCTCGTCTCGCACCGCATCCGGATCAAGGTGCGCCGGCGGCTCCATGGCGGTGAGGCAGAGCAGCTGCAGAAGATGGTTCTGCATCATGTCCCGAAGCGCGCCGTTCCGGTCATAGTACGCGCCCCGTCCATCGACACCGACCCGCTCGGCCACGGTGATCTGCACATGGTCGATATGGCGCGCGTTCCAGATCGGCTCGAACAGCGCATTGGCAAAGCGCAGCGCCATGAGGTTCTGCACCGTCTCCTTCCCGAGATAGTGGTCGATGCGGTAGATCTGGCGCTCTTCGAACATGGCAGCAAGCCGGCGGTTCAGCGCTCGCGCGGTCTCGAGGTCACGGCCGAGCGGCTTCTCCACGACCAGCCGCGTATCCGGAGTCCGGCAGCCACTGGTTGCCAGTCGTTCGCTGACCGGGCCGAACAGGTGCGGTGCTACCGACAGGTAGAAGACCCGCAGTCGATCCGAGTCCCTGAGCGTGTCGAAGAGCGACTCCCAGCCACTCTCGCGCTGCGCATCGAGGCGCAGGTAGTCGAGCGTGGCCAGGAAAGCCTCCAGCAGGTCGGGATCGAGGTGCTCCGGAGCCACGTGGTCCCGGAGCGCCGCCCGGACCCTGTTTCGATAACCGTCGGCGTCGAGATCGCTTCGGGCCGTGGCGACAATCCTCGACCCTGGCAACACCTGCCCGGCGCGCATCCGGTGATAGAGCGCAGGAAGCAGCTTGCGCCGCGCGAGATCACCGGTACCGCCGAAGACCACGAAATCGAACGGATCGACCGGAATGACCCGTGCAGCCATGATCAGCCCGCCTCCAGCCGGGCCGCCCGCCACGGCCGGTGCGCGTGCGCCGCGACCAAAGCGGTCCTCACGGCCAGGGGCGCGTGCGCCGCGACCAAAGCGGTCCTCACGGCCAGGGGCGCGAACGCGACTGTCCGCGCAAGCCCTGCGGCTCTGGATCCCGTGGCTCCGCCATTCGCGGTCCTGCTGCTTCCTGTCAGCGGCATCGGGGAGAGAGCGGGCGCCGCCTCCTCCACCGACCGGGCCGGCGTGGCCGTCAAATCTCGTTTCTCCACGGCGGGTTCGCCCCGGACCGGGAAACGGTGATGGTCGCAACCCGTGCACCGAAGCCAATGGCATCGCGTATCGAATCCGCGGTAACGACCATCAGGGATTCCTTGACCAGCAATCCGCGTTCCGTGAGCCTGGCCAATATGCCTGCATTGAACGTATCGCCGGCCCCGATCGTGTCAACGACGTCGGTGCGCTCGATGGGAACCGATACCTCGGTACCGTCCTTCAGGAAGCCGGTGATGCTGTCGCCGCTCCGTGTCAGGATCACGACAGAAGGCCCTGCCTGGCGAACGAGGTCGAGTTTCTCGATCAGCGACCGGGGACCGGGGTACAGCCAGTTCAGATCCTCGTCCGATACCTTCACGATATCGGACAGCGCGATCATCAGGTCCAGACGGTCGCGATAGCGCTTGATGTCGCGGATGAAGCCCGGCCGGATGTTCGGATCGAGCATGACGACACGGTCCGGGGCCTCGCGCTTCAACAGCGCGGAATAGGCCTCGGCACAGGGTTCGGAGACCAGGCTGATGCCGCCGAAATAGAGCGCACTGACTTCATCCGGCAGCGCGGGCAGCTCGGTCCGCTCGAGCATTCGCCCGGCCGAGTTTTCGTCGTAGAAGATGTATGAGGCGTGGCCATCCGTGAGCTGAACGAAGGCGAGCGTGGTGGGGCGGTCGGCGGTGACAACCAGCGACGTGTCGACGTGGTTTGCGTGTAGCGATGCACGCAACTGCTGGCCGAACAGGTCGGTGGACAGCCCGGTCAGCATTCCCGTCTGCACCCCGAGCCGCCCCAGTGCGATCGCGGTGTTGAAGACCGCACCGCCGCAGTGGGGCACATACCCCTGTTGGCCCGACACAGTCGGTGCCGGGATCATGTCGATCAGGGATTCGCCGCAGCACAGGAGCATCGGATCATCCTTCCGCGCTGTCGAAGAACCCGTGCAGGGCTGCGCGCGGACCATCGGCGCAGACTACTTCGAACTGCCGTGCAAAGGCTTGCGCAAACGGAAGGCTCCGGCAGAGGGTGCCGAAGACCTCGGAGAGACCGAGGAACGCCGCGGGCGTGCTCCGGGCGGCAAAGACCAACCGATCGCCCATCGGGTCCTGGAGGGCGATCCCGGCATCGGCAGCGGTGGCACAGTAGTGGCACCAGAACGCGGTCCCGAGCGCAAGCCCCTCGACCGGCGCTCCCCGCCGAAGAGCATCTGACACCGTGGGCAGGTAGAATCGTGGCAGCCGGTTGGAGCCGTCCTGGCAGAGCCGCGCGACAGTATCGCCGATCGCGGGATTCGAGAAGCGCTGCACGCAGTTCTCCAGGTAGGCGTCGAAATCGAAGCCGGATATCGGTGCGAGCACCGGAATGACCTCGCGGCGCATCAACTGCGTCAGCCAGCGCGCCATGTCGGCATCAGCCATGGCATCGTGAACGGTTTCGTACCCCAGGAGAGCCGACGGATAGGCGATTGCGGCGTGACCCGCGTTCAGGATCCGCAGCTTCATGGTCTCAAACGGTGTGACGTCGTCGACGAACTGCACGCCGACCCGCTCCAGCATCGGGCGTCCCTGGGGAAAGTCGTCCTCGATCACCCACTGGCGGAAGGGCTCGCAGACGACGGGGACGGCATCGCGAAGGCCGAAGCGGTCGGCCACCAGGTCGCGCTCGCGTTCGGACGTGGCCGTGGTGATGCAATCGACCATCGAGTTCGGAAAGGCGACATTCGCGGCAGTCCAGTCGCGCAGGTCCCGGGAGACCAGCGTGGCAAGTCCGAGCACGGTCTCGCGGGCAACCTTCCCGTTCCCGGGAATGTTGTCACAGGACAGGACGGTGAAGGGCGGAAGGTTCCGGGCGCGGCGCTGATCGAGACCGGCCAGGAGCATGCCGAACACGGTCTGCGGATGGCCCGGATGCTCGGCGTCGTGGCGAATATCCGGATGTGAGGCATCGAAGCCGTCAGTCGTTGCATCGGTGTAGTACCCGCCCTCCGTGATGGTCAGCGAGACGATGCGGATCGCCGGATCGGCAAGGCGGGCAATGATCGCTTCCGGCCGAACCTCGCAGTAGTCGACCATCGCGCCGACCACCCGCGCCGACGCCTCGTCGGCACCCAGGTCGACCACGGTCGTCAGCCAGTCCTGCGCAGCCAGCAGGCGCCTCTGCTCGGCGTCGAAGGGCTTGATCCCGGCGCCGACAATCGCCCAGTCGAGATCGAGACCCCGCTCGAAAAGCCTGTCCATGTAGACCGTCTGATGGGAACGGTGGAAATTGCCGACGCCGATGTGAAGGATGCCCGGGCTCAACGAAGCCCGGTCGTAGCGCGGACCGGTGACGGCGCCTGGCAGCCGGTCGAGATTGGCGAGGGATAGCTCCACCGGCTTTACCCGCTTATTCATTTCCATCGCCCGAGTCGCTGGATGGCGCTGACATGACGTGCGTGATCGGGGCCGGGACGAAGACCGGTCAGCTCAGGGTGCAGGCTGCAGGCGTCGCCGTCTTTCCGCCGCGACCGGTCACGCGATCCGCAAGCCGTCGGCGTCGAACCGATGGACCTTCTCCGGCTCCGGGGTCAGGTAGACGGTATCGCCGTGGCGCGCGTCGAACTCGCCGTCGGCGCGAACGGTCAGGGTTTCCCCCCTGTCCGCGAGCTGGACGTACAGGTAGGTGTCCGAGCCGAGATGCTCGGCGACGCCGACCGTTCCCTGCCAGGCGCCTTCAGCAGCCGAGATCGCGAAATGCTCCGGACGAATGCCGATGCTGTGCGCGCCGCGCCCCGCCGCCTCCCTGCCGTCGATGAAGTTCATCCTGGGCGAGCCGATGAAACCTGCCACGAACCTGTTGCGCGGCGCGCTGTAGAGATCCAGCGGGCTGCCCACCTGCTCGATCACGCCGTCACGCAGCACGGCGATCTTGTCGGCCATGGTCATCGCCTCGACCTGGTCGTGGGTGACATAGACCATGGTGGTCCCGAGGGTCTGGTGCAGCTCGGAGATCTCGAGGCGCATGTTCACGCGCAAGGCTGCGTCAAGGTTGGAAAGTGGTTCGTCGAACAGGAACGCGGTCGGTTCACGGACAATGGCCCGGCCGATGGCAACCCGCTGGCGTTGTCCGCCGGACAGCTGGCCGGGGCGACGGTCGAGGTAGTCGGTCAGGTTGAGGGTCCGGGCCGCGGCCTCGACCTTCCTCATCTGTTCGTCCTTAGCGAGCCCCGCCATGCGCAGCGGAAACGCGATGTTCTTGCGCACCGACATGTGCGGGTAGAGCGCATAGGACTGAAACACCATGGCCAGCCGGCGCCTGGCCGGAGGGAGGGTGGTGGCGTCGGTCCCGTCGATCCTGATATGGCCGGAGGTGACGTCCTCGAGCCCGGCGATCAGGCGCAGGAGGGTGGACTTGCCGCAGCCCGACGGGCCGACGAAGACCACGAACTCCCCGTCGGCGATCTCCAGGTCCAGCGGCCGGATCACCTCCACTTCGCCGAAACTCTTGGAGACCTGGTTGAGTTGTATCTGGCCCATGACCGGACTCCTATTTCACCGCGCCGAAGGTCAGGCCGCGGACAAGCTGCCTCTGGCTGAACCAGCCCATGATCAGGATCGGTGCGATCGCCAGCGTGCTGGCGGCACTCAACTTGGCGTAGAACAGGCCCTCGGGGCTCGAGTAGGCGGCGATGAAGGCTGTCAGCGGGGCCGCCTTGGCGGCCGTCAGGTTCAGGGTCCAGAACGCCTCGTTCCAGGCAAGGATGATGTTCAGAAGCAGGGTCGAGGCAATGCCGGGGACCGCCATCGGCGCCAGGACGTGAATGATCTCCGAGCGGAGCATGGCCCCGTCCATCCGCGCGGCTTCCAGGATGTCGACGGGGATTTCCCGGAAGTAGGTGTAGAGCATCCAGATGATGATCGGCAGGTTGATCAGGGTGAGGACGATCACCAGCCCTGTCCGGGTGTCGAGCAGTCCGGCATCGCGGAAGATCAGGTAGATCGGGACCAGGACGCCGACCGGCGGCAGCATCTTGGTCGACAGCATCCACATCAGGACGTGCTTGGTGCGTTTCGTCGGAACGAACGCCATCGACCAGGCCGCCGGGATCGCGATGACCAGGCCGATTGCGGTCGAGCCGATCGAGATGATCACCGAGTTCAGGAAGTGGCGGAAGTAGTTCGATCGTTCCTGGACGATGGCGTAGTTCTCCACCGTCCAGTCGAACAGCACGAAACTGGGGGGCGAGGCGATCGCCTCGGCCTCGGTCTTGAAGCTGGTCAGGATGGTCCAGAGGATCGGAAAGAAGATCGCCAGTCCGATCGTCCAGGCCACGATCGTTACCGCGGTCTTGCGGCCAGGGGTGACGGTGCGCGCCATGTCCTGATCCCCTTTCAGGCGTCCAGGTTCTTGCCGATCATCCGCATCAGGAAGATCGCGACGATGTTGGCCAGGATGATGGCGATCACCCCGCCGGCCGCCCCGCTGCCCACGTCGAACTGCAGGAGCGACTGGGCATAGATCAGGAAGGTCAGGTTGGTCGAAGCCGTGCCGGGTCCGCCGTTCGTGGTCACCAGGATCTCGGCAAAGATCGAAAGCAGGAAGATCGTCTGGATCAGGATGACCACGGTGATGGCGCGCGAGAGGTGCGGCAGCACGATCAGCAGGAAGCGGTTCCGGTAGTTCGCCCCGTCCATCTCCGAGGCTTCGAGCTGCTCGCTGTCGAGCGACTGCAGGGCGGTCAGCAGGATCAGGGTGGCGAACGGCAGCCACTGCCAGCTCACGATCAGGATGATCGAGAAGAGCGGCGCATGCGCCAGGAAGTCGAACGGCTCGAGCCCGAGTCCCTTGGCTGCGTGCGCGAACAGGCCTGAAACCGGGTTCATGAACATGTTCTTCCACACCAGTGCCGAGACGGTCGGCATGATGAAGAAGGGCGCAATCACCAGCACGCGGACGATCCCCCGCCCCCAGAAGGGCTGGTCAAGCAGCAGCGCCAGCAGCACGCCGCCGACGATGGTGATCACCAGCACGCCGCCGACGAGCAGCAGGGTGTTCGAGAGCGCGGCGAAGAAGGCGGGGTCGGTCAGGAAGTAGCGGTAGTTGTCCAGGCCGGTCCATTGTTCCATGCCCGGCATGAGCAGGTTGTAGCGCAGCAGCGAGAAATACACCGTGAGCCCGAGCGGAATCAGCATCCAGCCCAGCAGCAACAGGACCGCGGGAGAGATCAGAAGCCGCGCGTTCACTCTGGAGTGCTGCGTCGCCATGGGTTCGGTTCTCTCGATTGCGCCCGGTCCCGGTGGAGGCCCGTCAGCCGCCCCCACCGGTGCCAGGACACCCGGGTCAGTTGTCGATGTAGCCCGCCCGCGTCATTTCACGGACGGCCAGGGCCTGCGCGTTCGCCAGCGCCTGCTCGACCGTCAGGCTCCCGGCAAGCGCGGCCGAGAACTGCTGGCCGACGGCGGTGGCGATGCCCTGGAATTCCGGGATCGCGACGAACTGGATGCCGACATAGGGCACCGGATCGACCGTCGGGTTGGTCGGGTCTGCCACGTTGATGCTGTCAAGCGTCATCCTGGCGAACGGGACCCTGGCGTATTCCGGGTTCTCGTAGAGCGAGGTCCGGGTGCCCGGAGGCACGTTCGCCCAGCCTTCCTTCGAGGCCACCAGTGCCAGGTATTCCTTCGATGTCGCCCAGGCGATGAACTTCTTCGCGGACTCGACCTTCTCCGAGCCCGCCGGGATCGCCAGCGACCAGGCCCAGAGCCAGTTGCCGCGCTTGCCAAGCCCGTTGTCGGGAGCCAGCGCGAAGCCGACCTTGTCGTGCACGGTCGAGTCCTTCGGGTTGGTCACGAAGGACGCCGCCACGGTCGCGTCGATCCACATGCCGCACTTGCCGGTCTGGAACAGCGCGAGGTTCTCGTTGAAGCCGTTGGACGAGGCGCCGGGAGGGCCCGCGTCGTTCATCAGGTCGATGTAGAAGTTCAGCGTGTTCGACCACGCCTCGCCGTCGAACTGCGGGTTCCAGTTCTCGTCGAACCAGCGCGCGCCGAAGCTGTTGGCGGTGGCGGTGAGGAAGGCCACGTTCTCGCCCCACCCGGCCTTGCCGCGCAGGCAGACACCGTAGATCTCGTTGTCCCTGTCGGTCATGGCGCGGGCAGCCTGGGCGATGAAGTCCCAGGAGGGAGCGTCCGGCATCTCGAGCCCGGCCTGCTCCATCAGGTCGGTGCGGTACATGACCATCGAACTCTCGCCGTAGAACGGCGCGGCATAGAGCACGCCGTCCACGGTCAGGCCGCCGCGGATCGCTGGCAGCAGGTCGTCGACGTCATAGCTCTCCGGCAGGTCGTTCAGGCCGACCAGCCATCCCTGCCGGCCCCAGATCGGAACCTCGTAGGTGCCGATGGTCATGACATCGTACTGGCCACCCCTGGTGGCGATGTCGGTGGTGACACGCTGGCGCAGGACGTTTTCCTCCAGCGTCACCCACTCCAGTTCGATGCCCGGATTTTGGGCCGTGAAGTCGTCGGTCAGACCCTGCATCCGGATCATGTCGCCATTGTTGACGGTGGCGATCGTCAACGTCTCGGCAGTCGCTGCCGTCGCCAAGAGGCACGTGGCGGCAACCGTGCCCGCTAGGGTACCAAGCCTGGTCTTCATCAGGTTCTCTCCATGCTCACCGTGAGCAAATGCTATTCATTCGGGCAAATACTCACTCAGCCGGATGCGAGAGTCAACGCCGAATGTGCTCCCCGCCCCGGTGAGACCGGAAAGTGAGTGGATTTCAGCGGGATACGGTGGTCAGGCCTGGTTCAGGATGGCCTCGGCGGTCGCCTCGTCGGTCACCAGGGCGTTGATCAGCCGGCCGCGCAACGCGCCCAGGATCGCTGCGACCTTGACCTCGCCAAACGCCATGCCGACCACCGGGCGCGGGTTCGCGGGAACCAGTGGCGCGCTTGACACCCGGTCGTTGGTGAGGCCCGAAATCAGCCTGCCGGCGGAATCGTAGACCCAGCCGACGATCTCGCCCACGGCACCCATGCGCACGAGGGCCCGGCTCTCCTCGTGGGTGATGAACCCGTCCACCGTCAGCGGCGCCGAGCTGTCGATATGGCCGATCCCGACAAAGGTCGCATCAGCACTCGCGCACAGTTCCAGCGTCTTCGCGACCGGTTCCTGGCTGTGCAGTATGGGGAGTTCGGCCGGGTTGCGCACCAGCACGGTGAGCGGCATCGGGTTGTGCCGGGTGCCGACACGCTCGGCCATGCGCACCACGACGTTGTACGCGGTGGCGGACCCGTCGGTCATCATGTTGCCGACCAGCGAGACCAGGCGATGCTGGGGGCAGTCCATCGCCGGCAGGCGTTCGACGCAGGCACGCAGGACGCGGCCCGTCCCCAGGGCAATGACCCTGGGCGTCTTCGCATCGAGCTGTTTCTGCATCTCGGCGGCGCCGGCAATGGCAACGCCGGTGACCAGTTCGGGCGCGGCCGGGTCCGAGGGTACGATCTCGCACGGGTGCAGGCCGAACCGGTGGCTCAGCTCCCCAGAGAGCTCCATGCAGCGCGCGATGGGGTGATCGAGGCGGAACTTGATCAGCTTCTCGCTGACCGCCAGCGAGACCAGTCTCTGCGCGGACTGGCGCGACACCCCCAGCTTGCGGGCGATCTCGTCCTGGGTATTGCCCGCGACGTAGTAGAGCCAGCCGGCCCGGGCAGCATCGTCCAGTCGGTTGCCGCTGCCGTTGTTCCTGGCCATGGTGCTCCCGCTACGCCCGAAGTTCAGGCGCCAACAAATAGAACTGGTCCCAGTTGTCAAGAACCGGGACGTTACCGGGTGTCTCCTCGCGCACCCTGGCGATATCGGCGACATGCGAACCGCCCGCATAGCGCCAGACCCTCATGCCGGCGGCCAGCCCCGCCTCGATGCCCACCACACTGTCCTCGATCACCAGGCAGCGCTCCGGCGGCGTCGACATCCGGCTGGCGGCAAGGAGAAAGATGTCGGGGGCCGGCTTGCCGTGCGCGACCTGGGAAGCCGTGAAGACCCTGGGGCCGAAGTGATCGGCCAGCCCCAGGGTCTGCAGGGTATTGGCCACGCGCGGCGCACTCGAACTGGTTGCGACGCAGGCGGGGCAGGCCAGGTGACCCAGCACGTCGAGCAGTCCGGGCGTGGTCCGCAGGCCGTCCGCAAAGGCATCCCGGAGTGCTGCCCGGTAGTCGCCCACGAAGGTGGGCGGCAGCGCAACTCCGAACCGCTCGGCGATGATGCCGGCCACGACGGGAAAGCTGCGGCCGACGAAGTTGCGAAAGACATAGTCGGTGTCGATGTGAACATCGTAGGCCAGCAGGCCCCTGATCAGGACCTGTGCGCTGACAACCTCGCTGTCAGCAATCACCCCGTCGCAGTCGAAAATGACCAGATCGACACTCTGCAATGGGTCTGCCGCCCCGCTGAGCCCTCCGCGTCGGCGGAGCCTTCCATGGTGCGGGCTCGATGGCAAGCGCCGCACGCCCGGGCCCGGCGGGTGGAACGCGACACGCTGTCCGGTGGTCACGGTCGACCCGACCTCCACCAGGAGACCGGGTTCCACCCTCGCCATCACGCTCCGCCGGCGGGACCCGGGGCCCGGGACGAGGCCTCGCGGGCGAGCAGGGTCCGCTTGCGTTCCACCCCCCAGCGGTAGCCGCCGGGTGCGCCGTCATTCCGCACCACGCGGTGGCAGGGTATCGCCACGGCGAGCCGGTTGGACGCGCAGGCGCGCGCGACCGCGCGCGCCGCCTTCGGCGCGCCGATCCGCTCGGCGATCTCGCCGTAGCTGGCGGTCGCGCCGGCAGGAATGTCCTGCAACGCCTGCCAGACCCGCTGCTGAAACACCGTGCCCCGGATGTCGAGCGGCAGGCCGGGACCGCGCGCGGGGTCCTCGACGAGGCCGACCGCCCGCGCGACCAGCGTTTCGAACGCCTCGTCCCCCCCGACCAGCTCTGCCCGCGGAAACCGGTCCTCCAGGTCACGGGCAAGTGCTGCCGGGTCGTCGCCAAGCAGGATCGCACAGACCCCCCTGCCCGTCGCGGCCACCAGGATCGAGCCCAGCGAACACTCGCCGACGGCAAACCGGATGGTTTCGCCCGCACCACCGCTGCGGAAGGTCGCGGGAGCCATCCCGAGCATCGCCGGCGATGCCGCGTAGAACCGCCCGCTGGCGTTGAAGCCGGCATCGTAGATGGCCTCGGTGACCGTTCGCGAGGTGCGCAGCGCCTCGCGGGTCCGGTCCGCGCGATGGGCGGCGGCGTAGGCCCGCGGCGTGAAGCCGGTGACGGCCTTGAAGACCCGGTGGAAGTGGAACCGGCTCATCCCGGCTTCCCGCGCGAGCGTGTCGAGGTCCGGCAGTTCCTCCGCCGTCTCGACGAGGCGACAGGCACTCGCCACGGACCGCGCATGCCGCTCGGCCAGCGGCGGCTCGTTCGGGTTGCAGCGCCGGCATGGCCGGAAGCCGGCAGCCTCGGCGTCCTCACACGACCCGTGGAAGCGCACGTTCTCGCGCCGCGGGCGCCGGGCCGCACAGCCCGGACGGCAATACACCCCGGTCGTCACAACGCAGTAGACGAACTCGCCGGCGGCGGCATGGTCACGGTCCACGACCGCCGCCCAGCGCTCGTCGTCGCTGCGGAACCGGCTCGCTTCCACGGTCGGCATCGCCTGTGCATCGGCCATCATGTCTTCTCCTCCGGCGGTTCCAGGGCCAGCGATGCCTGCGGCTCGCCAGCTACGATGACCAAGCCTGGCGCAGCAGGCAATGGCGTGCAGCCCGGTTCTTGCTCCCGAATTCGCCCCCCAGGGTGCGCCCGGCTGTTCGCTCCAATCGCATGGTGATGTCATCGCCGGGCACGGGCTGCCGGGCGACGCCGCCGCGACCGGGCCCGGCGACCATCCGTCCGTCCCGGGCCGCACACCTGGTCCTGACAGGATCCGGCCCCCTCGACGACGTCGGGATCCCGGGCATTTCCTCCCGTGTGAACGCCCCGCCCGCGCGCTGTTCGCACCGAATTGCGCCGGATCCTGAAGGGCCATGACCATGCGCGTGACGACGCCGATCACCCGACCGGCCCGGGGGCCCCGCAGTATGCGCCATGGTAGAAACTCCCCTGCGTCCTCCCGGACGGAGCGGGGTCCCGGATCCCGGCCCTGCTCCCTTCACAGGCTGGAGATGCTGTCGGTCGCCAGGTGGTGTGCAGGTTGGTGTCAGTCGCCGGGTGCCAGGTCGGGCGGGGGATCGGAGGCGCGGAGGTTCTGGGTGAGGATGTACTTGGCGATGAGGTCGATCTGGCCTTTGAGCTCGGCGTAGCCGGTTTCCACGGTGCGCATGCGTGCGTCCATGGCGTCGAAGCGTGCGTCCATGGCGTCGAAGCGTGCGTCCATAACGTCGAAGCGTTTGTCCAGGGCGTTGAAACGGTTGTCGATGCGGGTTTCGAGGGCGGAAAGGTCGGCCTTTTGGCGGGTTTCGAGGTCCTTGAGGTCTGCACGGCTCCGCGCGTCGAGGGCCCTGATGTCGGATCGCAGCCAGAGGAAGAGCGCGATGGTGATGGCTGGCGTTGCCCAGGGGGCGATGTGTGAAAGGAAGTCGATGGGGAGATCCTAGCATGATTGGTATGCAGGTGCAGCAGGTGGGGTGGTGGTTGTGTGAGGCGACGGAGAAACTGCAGGGTGCGGTTCGGGGCGGGTAGGCGGAGCTCGCGGGTCCGTACTGTCTGCGCGAGCGCACAAGCGATGTTCGCTGCCAGCCTGAATTTGTAGCAAATGGACATGGATTTTGTGCAGCTTGATTTTTGTATTTCCCTACACACTTAAATAGCTGCAAGGTTGTCATTGGGACCATAAGCTTCGCGCATGTCCATGTATGGCGTGTCGACAAATTGTGGTGCTGGACCCTGTAGTATGCAGACGGTTGCGGCTGTGCAGGACAGCGCCCGGTCCGGACGCGGACTGCCGTTCCTTTCCGGGCACGGGCAATGAGCGGTACCGACCCGATGGCGGTTGACGGCGGCAACGCACGATCACCATCCGCCGGACACTCCGGCGACGGGCGCTCGCTTCCCTGGCTGCTGGGCCAGAAAGTCGCCGTTCCCGAGCGGGTGCCCGGCTATCTCGACCGCGTGGAGCTGGTCGAGCTGGCCATGCCGATCCGTCGGCGGCTCACGGTGCTGCAGGCGCCCGGCGGGTTCGGCAAGACAATCCTGCTTGCCGAATGTTGCCGCCGGCTGCGCGAGGACGGGGTTCGCGCCGCGTGGGTTTCCGTCGACGAGCAGGACGAGCCCGCCGTTCTCGACACCTACATCGCCTATGCCTGCCAGACCGCCATGGGGGGCGCCGTCCCGGCGCTGGAGGGTCTCGCGACGTCGGATCTGGGCCAGCTGAGGGGCGGGACCGAGCGCCGCATCGAGATTGCGTTGCACGGGATCGCGGAGCTCGAGGAGCCGTTCGTGCTGGTTTTCGACGAGCTGGAGCGCCTGGGGAACCCCGGATCGACGGCGCACCTGGAGTTCCTGCTGAAGCGCGGACCGCCCAACCTGCATATCGCCTTCGCATGCCGGGAACTTCCCGCCGGCGTGAACATCGCCGGCGCCGTGCTGGAGGGCCATGCTGCGGTGCTGTCGGCGGACGATCTGCGGTTCTCCCGTGCGGAGACGGCAGCGTTTTTCGAAGGGACGCTGTCCGGAGACCGGCTGACGGCACTGATGTCGGAGTCGGCGGGCTGGCCGTTCGCGCTCAGGGTTTCGCGCAACGAAATGGCCGGTGGCGAGCAGGGGGCCGCGCACCTGACGCAGGAGTTCGTGGAGAACTGGGTGGAATCGCGGCTCTTCGCCGGGATCGGGGCGAAGGACCGGGAATTCCTGCTCGATATCGGCCTGTTCGAGTGGCTGGACGCGGCGCTCCTTGATGACGTGCTGGAGCGCAGCGATTCGATGCATGCGATCGGCGCGATGCCGGTGCTGACAGGGCTGATGGAGCCGGTTCGCGACGGCGCGATCGATGTCTGGCGGCTGCATCCGCTGATCCGGGAACACTGCGTCAGACGGCGCTACCGGGAGACGCCGCAGCGGTTTCGGGCCATTCATCGGCGGATTGCCGAAGCCCTCGCGCGCCGGGGCCAGACGGCATCCGCCATGCGGCACGCCATGGAAGCCGGAGAGCCGGAGCTCGCGGGCGGGATCATGGAGCGCGCGGGCGGCGTGCGCCTGTTCAACCGGGAAGGGCTGGTCCAGTTCCTGGCCGCCGAGCGCCGCCTGGCCGAGGATGTCGTCGATGTACGCCCGCGGCTGGGGCTGGCCCGCTGCCTGGCGCTGATCGTATCGGGGCGGATGGAGGAGGCGAAGCAGCGATACCGCCCCCTGGCCGCGAGCATCGGCCGCCTCGAAGACGATGCCGGCGAGGCCGCGCTGGAGCTGGCGGCAGAGAATTGCATGGTCCGGGGGATGATCGCCATGTACGGCGGCGAGCACTTCGGTTCGGAGGCGATCCGGACGCACCTGGCCGAGGTTGCGCGGCTGGCGGAGGCGCCGTCGATCGATGTTCAGACCCGGGGCAGCATGGAGTACAGCCTCTGCCTCGCGGGCGCGATGACCGCGAATTTCGAGGCCGCGCTCGACCGTGCCGCGCGGGCGCGGCCCTATCTGCGCCAGAGCCGCTACACGACGATGTTCCTCGACATACAGGTCGGGCAGATCTTCATGGCCCAGGGCCGGGCCAGGGACGCGGCGGCCCAGTACCGCAGGGCCGACAGGATCGCGCGAAAGCAATACGGGGTCGACACCGAACCCGCGGCGGTATGCGAAGTCCTGCTGCAGGAGCTCGCGCTGGAATGCGGCCACGCCACGGCCCTCGCGGAATCCGCCTGCATCCCCGAGGCGCTGACGACGGGCAGTTCGCCCATCCAGGCCTATGCCGCGGCCAGCGGTACGATGCTGGAGCTGAAGCTCCGGGACGAGGGCATCGAGAGCGCATTGGACTCCGCGGAAGCCGTACTGGCCTACGTGCGGAGCGCGCGGTTGCCGGCGCTGGCGAGGCATGCCTCGGCGCTCAGGGTTTCCCTGTTGGCCACTGCGGGACGGATCGGCGAGGCGGAGAGCGCCTGGAAGGCAGGCGACCTGCCGGAGCAGGCGTCCGGCTGCCTGGATCTCGAAGGCCAGAGCTGGCGGGAAATGGAGGCACTGTCCTGCGCGCGGCTGCGTCTGGCGATCGGGAGCGGGCGCTTCGACGACGGCCGCGGCTTTGCCGGAAAGCTGCGCGAACTGGCCGCGGCGCGGGGGTTGAAACGGACGCTGATGCGCGCGCTCGCGCTGTCGGCGGTGCTGGAAATCCGGGCCGGAGGGGAAGCGGCCGGACACCTGGAGTGCTATCTGCGCCTGTACGCCGAGGCGCCGTATGCCGGGCCGCTGGTGCGGGAACGAGAGGACTGCGCACAACCCCTGGCCGAATTCCTGGAAACGGACCGGGACGCCGGCAGCACGGAGGCGGTGCGAGCGCTGCTCGCGGCGATGGAACGGGCCGAGGTTCCCCAGCAGCCGCCGCTGACCGCGAGAGAGAGGGAAGTGCTGCAGCGGCTCGGAAGCCAGCGGGACAAGGAGATCGCGGCCGAGTTCGGCCTCAGCACCTTCGGCGTGCGCTATCACATCCGCAAGCTGTTCGCCAAGCTGGGGGTGCGGAAGCGGTCGGAAGCGGTGCAGCGCGCAAGGGAGATGGGCCTGCTGCCCGGAGATTTCTGAGCAGGCGCCGGCCTCCTCGCCGTCGTAGCCAGGTCGCCGGGGCCGGCATCGAAAGTTCACGCTTCGCACACCGCCCTTGACCCGGCAGGGCCGGTGGCCGTCTTGCCTTCGTCCGGTCTCCCGGAACACACGGTCAGCGTGAGGCGGATCTGCCGCGAACAGGCACAGGCGCAAGCCGGTGCACCCGGCAGGCGTTCTCCGGCCCCCGGGCCTCGCCGGGTCATTCCACGGCGCACCGAGATCCGGGGGTTCGCCGGGAACCTCATGGCCGGTTGCGGCGCGGGCGTGCCGGTCGATGTCCTCGAAGGGGGCGAGACGGCGGATAGCGGCCCGACAATGGGGCCCCGGAACGGGCAGCTTTCCAGGTCTTCGGGAGACCGCGCGACCGTCTTCACCCTACCGAAGGCCTCCTCGATCCGGTTGCGGTGAACCCGGCCCACCCGATGCCTCTCGCTCGGCGATATTCGAACGCGGGCCCGTGGTGTTGCGCGCACATGCGCCTCGACGCCGGGGGCTTGCAGGTCCCGGCAAACGCTGCCGTGCCGTGGGCCCTGTCGGCTCCCGCCGTCACGGACCGGCCGGGGTACTCGGGGCGCATCACCGTGACCTCGCCCGCCCGATGCGGTTCTCCGTCAGCGCATGGCCCACATGGTCGGGCGTCGCTTCCCTGCCCTTTCCCGTGCGGCAGGGACGGCAATCGTCATCCGTGGCAGGGCGGTGCGTCCCTTCGGGCCGGCGGGCGCGCTGGAAGCCGCGCTCCCGGTTGCGGCCTCCGCCAGCGGTGGCGTCATCGCCGCTGTCATCGTCTTCCCTCGCCTCCTCATCGACCGCCCGGAAGCTCCTGATCGACGCCCGCGCCTCGATCTGCGTTCCGTCCACCGGGAAATGGTCCTGCGACAGAAGACCCTTCACCGCTGGCAACGAGACAGGTGCGCCGGAAGACGCGACGCCACGTCACCGGCCGGACGACGCCTCCCGGTTTCTCTTGAACACCATCGCGTCCCGCGCGCGGTCGCCGATCCCCGGCCCCACGGACCAACGGGGCGGGAGGGCGAATTCCAACCCCTCCACAGGCCGGCGCGCCGGGCAGATCGAGCGAGGGTCCTGAAACAACAGCGCCCGCAAAGGGTGATCCCGGGGCACACGCGCCTGCGGATCCACCTGGCCGAAAAGGCCAGCGCTGCTCTCGTCCCTGCCCCTCATCGACGCCGGTCCCCGATCACTCGAGCCCGGCGAATCATGTCATTCCCGGACGCTCCAGGTTTTCCTTCGGCGGCCTGAGTGTGCGTCCGACAGGGTTTTCCAGGGTCCTTTTGCAGGATGGCCGTCGAGCTGATGCAGCGGAGATCGAAATAGTTTGCAGTTCATGGTTGTAGCGGTTTCGAACATATGCTCAATCCTTGTTTGCAGTAAAATGCGGCACAGATACTGCAGTTCTTATGTGACGAATCTCTTGAAATTAAAGTTGACTATCGTTGCAATTTACGTCGAAATCCGAACTGGTTCCTTGTCACCCGGTCATGCCAGTGCGAACAGGGAGACCACAGAGCCATGCAAACGCAGACAATAGAGTGGACGGTCGGCGCACTCGCGCTCTTGGGGTTCCTCGCCATTTCCGGCACAGGTCATGCCTCATGTACTGGAGACAACAGACTGAACCTCAGCGACGCCAGCTGTCTCGATGGGTACCATGATTCCAATTGTAGTTGGAAACTCTTTGGTACGTGCATGACCTGGGTTTACACAGGCTGGGTGGAAAGCCGATGCAGTGCAGATGGCACCAGGGTCGTCGCAAAATCGATATCGAAGGCGCCCGGGACCGGACATGGCACCGGACAACAAATAGCAGGAGATCAATGAATTCTACCGACACGATCAGGGACGTCTATTGCTGCGACGACCTGGGCAGGTGCAACCAGCGGCAACGCGCGATGGCAACGAGGCAGCGTCTTGCGGGTTGGCAGTCCGCAGGAAATGCTGACCGGAAAACGGAGGCTGAACAGTCATGCGAATGCAGAGAATGAAGTGGGCGGCGGGCGCGCTCGCGCTCTTGGGGTTCCTCGCCATTTCCGGTGCAGGTCATGCCTCGTGCTCGGAGATTAACAGGATATCGGAAAGCGTTTCCGGCTGTATGGAGTCGGGCTTCGACAACCGTTGCAAGAGCCAGATCTTTGGCCAATGTCTCTCGTGGTCGTCCACTTTCTGGGCAGAGGCAGCTTCCGAGTGTACCCGCGGCTCCGACAAGGTCGTCGTGAAGGTCGATATAGCCGGTGGCACCGACAAGACCTGGCATCTCTACGACGACACTCAAAGGAGTGGCTCGGCTTCCAAGAAAGTCAGAGGCGTTTTCTGCTGCTCCGACCTCGGCAATTGCTGACCAGTGACAACGCGCAGCAATGGCGGTCTGGCGGACCAGGTGGAAGCAGACGCGGACACGGAGACCCGAGAGCCATGCGAACCCGGAAAACGAAGTGGACCATGGGTGCGGGCGTGTTTTGCTGGCTCCTCGCCGTTTCCGGCGCAAGCCACGCCTCGTGCACAGGGGATAACAGGGTGGGCCTCGATGGTACGGGCTGTCTGACCGCGACCTATACCAATACCTGCACGTTCAAATTATTCGGCACGTGCATGGAATGGCAATCAAACTTCTCGGTGTGGGTCAATGTTGGAAGGTGCAGGTTCCCCGGGGAAAAGGTGGTCGCAAAAATCGACCTGGCCGGGATGGCAGACAAGACATGGCACTTTAACGAGAACGATACCAGCAGAGATGGTCGGGCCGGAGGGAAAGTAAGGGGAATTTACTGCTGCGAAGACCTCGGTCGTTGCGACCAGTAGCGGTGTTCGGCAACGACAGGATGGAGTCTCGCGGTCCGGCGAACCAGGTGGAAACCGATAGCAGAACCAGAGGCGCTCATCGCTGCCGCGATTTCGGCAGGTGCGATCGAGGACAAGGCACCGCAATGGCGGGCCGGGACCGTGAGGGCTGCCGGGGCGAACGGAAGGTCAGGAGGATGCTCACGGGTGCATGGAGCCGCCGGAATGAGCGAGTTCGACTGGTCGCCGCTCGCGACAGGTCGAACACATGCAGGCGCGGGCGTCCTGGAGCCACGACCGCAGGTCGAGAAGACCGGAGGATGGTCATCACGCGCGAACGTCAGGTTCGCAGGCGCAGTCCTCGTGCCTGTTCTGCGGCGTCGGCAGCCTTGCAGCCGATACCACCAGGAGCGGGGCTGCCTTCGGCAGACAACTCGTAGAAGGACGTGAGAGCGCCAACACGCAATCGTCGTCCGCCAGGGGCAAACGCATCGCGCGACGGACGGCTCCGGTCGAGATTTCCGAACCGCACGGGTTTCGAAGCCGCAAGAACCGGGTAAGCGGGGATGGACCGGCATTCGTCAGACGATCAGGGCATGCCGCACCAGGAGTCCTTCATCCACGAGAACATCCTGGAGAACCTGCTCGACGGCGTAATGTCCGTGGGTCTGGACGGCCTGGTCAGGACCTTCAACCCGGCGGCGGCGCGCATGCTCGGGCTCGGCCGCGACGATGTGGTCGGACACACGCTGGCGGAAGCCTTCTTCGCGGCCGAGGGATACGAAGCGTTCACCCAGGCGATCCTCGACGCAGTCATGGAGCGCGACCGCACGGAGCGCCGCGTGGTCGAGACAGGCGGCGACAGCGGACGGCGCGTATTCTCGATGACGACATCCTACCTGAGGTCTCCCGATACCGGCGACCCGGCCGGTGTGATCGCCGTGTTCAGCGACATCACGGAGATGCAGGCACTCCGCGAGGCCGAAAGCCGCATGGCAAGGGAGCTTGCCGGGCAGAACGCCGAGTTGAAGAAATCATACCGGTTGGCCGAGGACAGGCGCGAGCGTCTCGACACGGTGCTGAAGAAGGTGCGGGTCGCGCAAGTGGCGGCGACGGTTCTGGTCATCGGTTTGTTCGTTGGTGCCGGCGTATGGAGCTGGGGCGGGTTGGAATCGCATCCGGCGCCGCAGCCCTACGGTACCGGGGCCCGGAACGGAAAGGAACAGGCACTGCGCACGGTCGCGCTGGCGCCCGAGGAATTCACGTCGAGGACATCGCTCGTCGGCCGCCTGGTCCCGTCGCGCGAGGTTGCGGTGGCGAGCGCCACGGACGGCCACATCGCCGAGATCGGCTTCACCTACGGCCAACGGGTTTCCGAAGGCGCGATGCTGGTGCGGCTCGATATGGACGAGACCCGGCTGCTGCTCCTGGAAGCGCAGGTCGAGTACGAGAACGCGAAGAAGGCCATCGACGATCTCGAGAGCTGGGAGAGCGGCGCGGAGGTCGCCCGCGCGCTCAGGTCCCTGAGCAAGGCGCGGATGGCCATGGAAGGAGAGGCCGCCGCATTGAGGCGCTCGGCGTTCCTGCTGGAAGAAGGCCTCATCCCCGCCTCGCAGCACGAAAACGCCAGGCGCCGCTACGAGAGCCAGCAGCTTGACCTGGAGGCGGCCCAACAGGACCTCGATGCGGTACGGGCCAAGGGCGGCGAAGACGCCAGGCGGGTGGCGAGGGTCAACCTCGACAAGGCGCGCAATCGCCTGGGCGGGGTCGAGGCCGCGCTCGCGCAGGATACGGTCAGGGCGCCCATCTCCGGCGTGGTCCAGATACCGGCCACTCCCGAAAACCTGCTCGTTCGAGGCCAGACCGTGAAAAAGGGCGAAACCTTGCTGACCATTGCGGACGTCGACCGCCTGTCGGTGCTGGCCCCTGTCGACGAGGTCGAGGTGACGGCCATCCGCCCCGGCCAGCCGGTGACAGTGCGGGGCGATGCCTTTCCCGGCCTGGCGCTGCGCGGCGCGGTGAGCCGCGTGTCCCGGCAGCCCCGCGCCTCGAAGGCAGGGGGACACGAAGCGCCCCTGTTCGACGTCACGGTGCAGCTCGATGGCCTGGGCAAGGCGCAGCGGGAGCGGTTGCGGATCGGCATGTCGGCGCATCTCCACATCGTCACCTACCGCAATCCGTCGGCACTGATGGTCCCAATCGAGGCGGTGGGCGAGCACGGCGGCGTGTCCGTGGTCCGGGTTCTCGACGAGGCGACCGGCGAGGTGCGGGAGCGGGCCGTCGAGGTCGGACTGACCGCACTCAGCAAGATCGAGGTGACGGGCGGGCTGGAGGCCGGCGAGATTGTGGTGCTGGACGGGGTCTGACGTGAAGGTTCCGGCGTTTCCGTCACAGGCCAGCCGCGGGCCCTCCCTGCCCGGCGCCGGTGAGGACCCGGCGCGCCGCAGCATCGACCGGGGAGCAGACACGCGCGGCAAAGTGGCGGCCGGGGGTCTCCCGAGGGACGGAAAGTCCGGACCTGCGGGAATTGCCGGGTTCCCCGCCCGGCCATTTCCGGGTGCGTCGCCCTCATGAGGATCAACGTAACGGAGGGACTGCGCAGCCTCTCCCGCGCGAAGCTGCGCTCGGCGCTCGCGCTCACCGGGATCGTGATCGGAATCGGTTCGGTCATCACCATGATCTCGATAGGAGAGATCGCCCGCGAAAACACCCGGGCCAGGTTCGAGGCGCTTGGGACCGACATTGTCACCATCACCAATGTCGACGGCGCGAGCGTAGCGCCGGGCCGGAGCATCGTTCTCGCAGACGCGCTGCTGCTTGCGGACTCCGTCCCGTCGATCATGGAGGCGGCGCCCAGGATCGAGTTGCACGACAGGTTCCGCTACGCCGGAAGAGATCTGGGCCGGGGCGCCGTTCAAGGCGTGACGAAGACATTTGCGCACCTCAACAGGCTGGAACTGGCGCACGGACGGTTCATCTCCCGTCTTGATCGCCACAGGTACTTCTGCGTGGTCGGTGCAGATGTCGCGAACGCCTTGCGCCGCGCTGGCGCCGGGCACGTCGTCGGCGAAACCGTGGCGGCGATGGGCCGACTGTTCACCGTGGTCGGCGTGCTCCGGGAGGCAACCGAAAACCATGCGCTGCCCATCGAGGTGAAGGCGAACAGTTCGCTGTTCATTCCGATTTCCACCGCCCGGAGGATCCGGCCCGACATCGGGATCGACGCGATCGTCGCCCGCACCGCGCCCGGCATCCACCACTCGCTCGCCGCAAGCGACGTGCTGGCGTGGTTCCGCACCCGGTGGAAGAAGCTGGAGATCATGGTCACGAGCCCGGTCCAGCTTGTCGAGCAGCAGGAAGCGCAGATGCGCATCATGACGCTGCTGCTAGCCGCAACCGGCAGCATTTCGCTGATCGTCGGCGGCATCGGGGTGATGAACGTCATGCTGGTCTCGGTGACGGAGCGGCGCCAGGAGATCGGGATCCGCCGCGCGCTCGGCGCGCGCCGCCGCGACATCCACAACCAGTTCCTGGTGGAATCCGTGATCCTGTCGGCAGCCGGCGGTGTTCTCGGAGTCCTCCTTGGCACGGCGGGCACCTGGACAATCTGCCAGTTCACGGAATGGAACTTCTTCGTCTCCATGGGTGCGACGATCAGCGGGTTCTGCGTGTCGTCGGTGATCGGCATCGTATTCGGGCTCCAGCCGGCGAACCAGGCGGCACGCCTCGATCCGATCGAAGCACTCCAGGGGCGGTGAACGGGCTCGACCGGGCGCTACTCGCGGCGAACAGGGCCGCCGCCCCCGAAGAGGGACACGGCGAGCCGAAAGGCGTCGCGCCCGACCCGTTCGCCGATCAGGCGCCCCGGTATGTCGTCGGCCGGCGGGTGTATGCCGCCCCAGATGCGCGACAGGCTGCACTGGTCGGCGGCGTCGCGATAGGTGGCCCATTGCAGCACCATGTCGACCGACGGGCCGCGCTCGAAGACGAGGAAGGTGTCCGCGGGAACCGGGAAGGCGCTCATCCCGCCCGGAAAGAACGGATCGCCGGTGAGTGCCGTCAGCACCTCGGCGGCGGCGCGCGAGAAGGTGGAGTGACCGGATACGTAGCCGGCAAAGGGCGGTGTCACGAAGGTGGGGCGCTGGTAGGGCCACCAGTCTTCGGCGCGGACCCAGCCGACACCGGCCGTCCCGGCCGCCTGCCGGTCGACATGTCCGGGGCCGCGCCATGCGAGCACCCTGACCTTGCCGGCATGCTCGTCGTTCTCTCCCGCAAGCGGGTCGCCCGGACCGATCCGCTCGACAGCCCCCTTCGCCAGCGGCATGCCCCCCGACGGCCGACCTGCCACCCCGGGATCGCCCGGGCGGTTGCGGACGTCCATGGCCCGGATCGCCGAGACCGGCCGGACATGGTCGTACCAACCCTTGATCCCCCAGGCAGCGACGGCAGCGTCGTGCATCGCCCCTCCGAGGGCGAAATACGCCTTCACGTCCCATTCGAGCCGGTCGAGCTCAGGACCCTTCCCGCCGAGGCGCCTCGCGAGGAGTTCGTGGTCATTGACCGCATTCAGGATGGTGAACCAGTGTCCCGGCGGGGTCTCGGAGTCCGGCCCGTCGGCCCAGTATTCGGCCAGCACCCGGGTATAGTCGCCGCGTGGCACACGCTGCGGCGAATAGGGTTTGCCCGTGACCGGGTTGACGCGGTAACCAGGCCCCCAGGGAACCGGGTCGTAGAAGTCCGGATAGTCCGCGAACCGGCGCGGCAGGGGGCCCAGGTTGCCCATGCCCGAGGGTGCGATGTCGATCACAACACCGTCATCCGGCGAGAGATGGGACGACCAGCGCGCGACCAGGGCAAAACCCCACTCGTAGTGCCCGGAGAGCGGGCCGCCCAGAGCGGGCGGCGGCCCGGGGTCGTGATAGACGTGGAAGTCCGCGCCGCCCCGCTGATGCACGGTCAGGTCCGCTTCCGACAGGGCGAAGGGCGTGACCCATCCCCACTCGGGCGAGATGAATTCCGCCACGCCGTCGAGGGCGTGGCCCGACTGGTCGATGTAGCGCGGGAGATCGAGCGGCTGCCAGCGGTTCGGATCGACCAGCGTGATGTTTCCCGGAATGGCCGGCACCAGCGGCGGATTGACCGGTTGGTAGAACCGGGCCGCATGGTCGTTTGCCTCGTTCGAGCCGTCCTCGAGGCCGCGGGCGATGTAGAAGGCGGCGAGGCAGCGCCCGAACGCCGCCTCCGGGCCGCTCGCCGCGGCCGTGCCGTTGCCGAGCGCGGCCATGAGCGCGTCGGCATTCCCCAGGGTCCGGGCCGCGCCCGGCGAGCGGCGGAAGCGGTGCTGCAGGATCCGCAGCGCGGCATGGGAGATGGCCTGCTCGCGTGCGCGGCGGATATCGCCATCCTCCGGCGCGGCCGGACGGGCGCAGGGCGCGCGGCTTTCGCCAAACAGCCAGGGCTTCGCCTCGCCGGACCAGCCGGCCCATGCGTCGTACATGACCGCGGCGAGATGGAAGAGGTTGCGGGCATGCACGGTCGGCCGTGCCGTGTCGTCGCGTATGGCCTCCAGGAGCACCTCGATCCAGCGCCGCGCTACCGAGACGCCCGTATCGGCCATGGGCGGGCCCGGCAGGTAGCGGGGGAACGCGCGCGCCGGACCGTCAGGCATGGTGACGGTCGTCCGGGCGGCCCCGGGGTCGTCGAAGGAAAGGCCGCCCTCGCCCTCCCAGCGGTAGAAGCCGTGGGTCCCGCGCACCGTCTCGGCTTCTATCGCCACCCGGGCGCCGGCGGCATGAAGGCCGGTCCCGGCGCCCCCGACGACTGACAGCAACCGGCCGCCAGGCTCCGGCTGGCGGACGGCAAGCCGGTGGTCGAGCCCGGCAGCCTCGATGCGGGTGACCCGGTTTCCGGGACCGGGCCAATCCACCTCGACGGCCCGGATCACCGGGTCCGGGCCGAGGCCGAAATGCAGGGTCGCCGGTGCCTGCGAGAGATAGGCGCCGCCGAGACGGACCTCCTGGACCTGCCGGGCCCGGTCGGTACGGACCGTGACCCGGGCGCCGACGGCGAGCCGGTTTGCATGCCGTCCCTCGAGATCGATCGCCAGCCAGCGGTTGCCGGTCTCAAGGACATTGCGATAGACGGTCGGGGCTGCGTTGTGATTGGCGATCAGGATGTCGACGCGGCCGTCACCATCATAGTCGGCGCAGACCACGCCCCGTCCCTGGCCGGTGTGGTGGATGCCCAGTTCGGCGGAGCGCTCGGTGAAGGTGCCGTCACCATTCGCCATGAACAGCCGGGAGGGATCGTCGACGAATTCGGCGTATTTGCGGACATAGTCTTCCTCCAGGCCGTATCGGCCGGCCTCGGTCACGCCGTAGCCGTTGGAGTGGAAGAGGTCGACATGGCCGTCGTTGTCGAAGTCGGCGAAACAGGCCCCCCAGCCCCAGCCGCCCGCCCGGACGCCGGCCGCATCCGTCGCGTCCTCGAAGCGGCCGTCGCCGCGGTTGCGGTAGAGCCGGTTGCCCGTGGGGCCTTCCCCGGACCGGCCCTGCGGGTCGTGAATGCTGGTCACGAACCAGTCCATGTCGCCGTCACGGTCGTAGTCCCCGACCGCCGCACCCATGCCGTTCTCGTCGGTCATGACGGCATCGCGGATGTCGGTGAAGCGCTCGGCCCCGTCGTTGCGCAGCACCTGGCCGGTTCCGAAGTCGCCCGCCAGCAGGATATCCGGGTCGCCGTCGCCGTCGATATCGCTGAAGGTTGGCGTAAACGACACTTCAAGCGGCGTCATCATGTCCGCCAGCTTCAGCGCGCGGATCGGCACGATACGGGTGAGGTCCTCGAACCGCCCCTTGCCGTCATTGCGCCAGAGATAGTGGAAGGGCGCGTTCAGCCCGTCCGAGATCTTGCCCCATTGGGCGAAAAACAGGTCGAGGTCGCCGTCGCGGTCGTAGTCGCCCGCGGCCATCGAATAGAGACCGCCCCTGGCGGATCCCGCGGGGAACGGGTGGGGCATCTCCGCAAAACGCCCGCTGCCGTCATTGCGGAACGCCTGCGCGCCCAGTCGGTGGACGGACAGGAAATCCGCCGCGCCGTCGTCGTCGAGGTCGATGAAATACCCGGCCCGGTCCGGCGCCGCCGGCTTGATGCCGCCATTGCCGGGGCGCGGTACGAACCGCTGCCCGTTCCAGGAAAACAGCCGGCCGGGCTCGCTTCCCCCGGTCGCAACATAGAGCTCGGGCCTGCCGTCGCCGTCGATATCGACAAGAGCCAGGCCGCCGTCCTCCAGGCGGGCGCCTGGATCCTCGTCGTCGTCCGGTTCGACCGGACGCACCGCATAGGACAGACCGACCGCCTCGGTCACGTCGATGAAACCGCCGTTCAGGTGCGCGGACTGCGTCGAGCCTGCGCCGGGCATCGCCAGCACGAGCGCGAGACAGCCAGGCGCTGCCATCGCGCAACGCAGGAATTGCGAAAGTCGGAGCGGTGTTGTCACAGCATGTCCTGCGTTGGCCTGCCTCCCGACAGGGCTGCGGTCGCGCGGCGGGTGATCCCCTCAGCGACCGGCGCTCGCGGCAATTGCCGCTTCGCAGGTCTCCCTGTAGTCGATGATCGAAAGGAAACCGCTCATCGCGATGACCGAGCGGCACTGCGGCGTGAGCGCGGCGACGACCAGGGCGCCGCCCTCCTGACGGCAGGCCTTGGCCCCGATCAGCAGGGACCGCAGTCCGGCGCTGCTGACATAGCTCATGCGCTCGCAGTCGAGGACCAGGCGAACCGTTCCGCGCCCGATGGCAGCGGAGATGCGCCCTATCAGCACCGAAGCGCCGGCGCCGTCCAGCCGCCCGGCCAGCGAGAGCACGACCGCGCCGTCCACCCGACGCTCCTCGACCTCCAGCGTGGCCCCGCCCGCCTCCGGCTCGCGGGATCGAGACCGGGTTGCAAGCGCGGCCTCGCAGGTCTCGTGGTAGTCGAGAACGGAGAGAAGCCCGCTCGCCTCCATGACCGCCCGGCATTCGGGCCCGAACGCGGCAATGGCCAACTCGCTGCCTTGCCGCACGCAGGCCTTGGCGCCGAGGAGCAGCCCACGGAGCCCGGCGCTGCTGATGTAGATGATGGCGTGGCCGTCGAGCACGACCTGGCGGGCCAGCCTTGCGGCCTTGCAGAGTTCGGCCTCGACCACCGGCGCACCCGTTCCATCCAGCCGGCCGAAGGCAGCGACGACGATAGCCGAACCCTCCCAGTGGGTTTCGATTTTCATTGCGGCTGCCCCCTCGTCGCCGCCCGCGCGGCGGCGACGAGTTGCCGCATGCGAGCGGCGTCCACGATGCCCGGTACCAGCGTGCGGCCGACCACGTAGGCCGGCGTGTCGCTGATGCCGATCCTGTGTGCCAGCGCCCGGGTCTCGTCGAGATAGGCCTGGATCACGGGGTCCTCCATGTCGTGGCGCAACCGCGCCGCGTCGAGCCCGGTTGCGGCAGCGAGTTCCAGCACCTTCGCCTCGGTGAGGTCCGGCTCCTGCATCAGCGCGAGGTGGAAGGGGCGGTATCGTCCCTGCCGGTCCGCCGCCATCGCCGCGCGGGCGGCGAAATCGGAAACCGGTCCCAGGATCGGAAACTCCTTCCATATGATGCGCACATTCGCGTCCTCCTCCAGCAGCGCCGTCATCGCCGGCAGGGCGCGCTTGCAGAAGCCGCAGCGATAGTCGAGGAACGCGACCACGCTGACGTCACCCTCCGCATTGCCGGAGACCGGCGAGAGCGGGTGCGCATGCAGCTCCTCGCCGTTCCGGGTTATGGCGGCTTCCGCGCTCTTGCGCTCCTCCTCCTGCCGTTTCCCCCGGAACAGGCGTATCGCCTCCTCGAGCACCTCGAGGTTCCGGAGCAGGTAATCGCGGATGGCCCATTCGATCGTGGTCTCGTCCGGGTCAGCGTCGGAACTGGCCTGAACCCCTGCCGACAGCGGCGCGAGGAGCGCCAGCGCCACACAGGCTGTTGCGACAAGGCTCTTCAAGACATGTATTTCCTTATCCTTGTGACGGCGGGCTGAATTCGCGCCGCCATACGGGTGCGGGCGCATCGTCTCCCCTGCGGGGAGGCGACGGTGCCGGGGCGCAAGGCCCGGCGGGCGGGCCGGAGGCCGAGGAACACGCCGGCCACCGGGAAAACGATGCGCCCGCATGTCTCATGCCGCGCCGCCCTCGGCGGCCCCGCGGCGATCCTCCAGCAGCTCACCGTCGCGGATGAGCGCGCGGCGCCGGCATTGCATCGAGACCGCGGGATCGTGGGTGATGATGACCACCGCGACCTCCTCCTCCCGGTTGAGGCGGATCAGCAACTCCATCACCTCCTCGGCCGTGTCGGAGTCGAGCGCCCCGGTCGGCTCGTCCGCCAGCACGGCGGACGGCGTCCCCACCAGCGCCCGCGCAATGGCCACCCGCTGCTTCTGCCCGCCGGAGAGCTGGTCCGGCCTGTAGTCCAGCCGGTCGCTCATGCCGACCTTCCCCAGCATGTCCCCGGCCTGCCTGTGTGCGTCGCGCCGGCCCCCACCCCGATAGAGCAGCGGCAGGGACACGTTCTCAAGCGCCGTCAGGTGCCCCAGCAGGTTGAAGGACTGGAACACGAAGCCGATGTGCCGATTGCGGAAGGCGGAGAGTTCCCGGTCGTTCATGGTCGACACGTCGCGCCCGTCGATGCGGTAGGTGCCCGAGCTCGGCTGGCCCAGAAGACCCAGGACGTTCATGAGCGTGGACTTGCCGCTGCCCGACGGCCCCATGATCGACAGCAGATCCCCCGCCTCCACGCGCAGATCGATGCCCTTGAGAATCTCGATCTCGACCGGCCCGAGGCGAAAGCTCTTGCGGATGTCGGCAAGCTCCAGCATGAGTGTCCCTCACCCTCCCCGGGACAGGATGGTTTCGCCGGCACCGGGGCTGGTACGGATCTCCACCGAGCCCCGCGCGGTCCGGCCGGTCCGGACCCGGCGTTCGTCGGTTTCCCCGGGACCGGGACCGAACACGCGCACGACCGGCATGCCGTCCCCGAGACAGTCGGGCACCTCGCGGTGAATGCCGGGTTCCGTCATCGGCCCACCTGCTCGACGCGTATCCCCCAGCGGTCCAGCGTCGTGCCCAGCGTCCGGTCCAGCGAGCCCAGCGAGTCCCGGTAGCGTGCCTCCGCGTCCAGCTCACGCCGCTGCGCGGTCACCAGGTCGTCCTCGAACCGGGAGAGCTGGAAGGCCGAGGAGAGACCCTGCTGCAACTTGCGGCGCTCCACGTCGAGCTTGCGCTCGGCCAGCTCCCGCGCCTGGCCGGCGAGGTCGATCTGGCGCAGAGCCACCGCGACGTCATTCACCGCCCGGCGCACCTGGATGCGGATCGACTGGCGGCGTTCGGCGAGCGCCATCTCGGCGCGCCTGAGGTCGTTGCGCGCCCGCACCAGCGCGCGGCGGGGGCCGTTGTCGCGGAGCGGCACGGTCAGGTTCAGCCCGCCGCTCCAGCCTGTCGAGCCGCGCCCGCCGCCACGCGCGACCTCGGCACTCAGGCTGAGGTCTGGAAGCAGGCCGTTCTCCGCGCTGCGCAGATCCATGCGCGCGAATACCAGGCCGGTCTCGGCGCGCAGCCAGTCCGTGCGGCGCGCGAAGGCGGTCCCGAGGCTCTGTTCCAGGTTCGGCCGCTCGGGCTCCACGGGTGACTCCGCCTGCGTCTCGACGTGGACGCCCTCCTCGAGGTCGAGCGTGTTCACCAGGGTGGAGTTGGCCGTCTCCAGCACGTTCTCGGCATCGATCAGTGCATAGTGCTTGCCGGCGACGTCGGCCTCGGTCTGCACCAGGTCCTGCGGCGCCATCCGGCCCGCCTCCACCAGCGCCCTGTTGATCTCCAGCTGCCGCCGCGAGCGCTCCAGCGCCTCGCGCGCGATGACCACCCGCCGGGCGGCCCGCAGCACGCCGCGGTAGGCGGAAACGGCCGACTCCACGATATCGGCCGCGGTGTCCCGGAAGGCGCGCAGGTTTATTCGCTCCTGCAACCGCGCCCGGCGCAACGGCTGGGTATCGAGCTCCGGTCCGAAGCCCCTGAGCAGCGGCTGCGAGAAGGAAAGCACCGTGCTCGCCTCCCGGTCCAGTTCACCCGCCAGCGGCTTGCGCCAGGAGAGCCGGAAGTTGCCCCCGGTCGGCACCCGCAGGCTCGGCCCGATGGAGATGTCCGCCGTCTCGTCGCCCCGGCTCGCGGCATTCGCGCCCAGGGTGACGTTCGCCATCGGGTCGTAGCGTTCCTCCGCTGCCTCGAGCGCCAGGCGCTGTTCCTCGCGCCCGAGCCGGGCCTGGATCGCCGTGCGGCTCTTCGACAGCGCGAGGCGCACCGCCTCCTCCAGCGAGAGCTCCAGCCGGACCGTCGGCACGGCCTGCGCCCACGCGGACGGCGCCGGGCAGGCCAGCGCCAGCCACAGACCGCACAGCAGTGCGCGGCGCACCGTCATCGTCCTTCATGCTGGCGAAGGGCGCCGGCCCGGGGTCTCGCGCGGGCGAAGCAACGCCGGCATGGGGTCCCGGCTCTCCCCCGCCTGGAGGCCGGGACACGCCGCGCCGTTCCGGCCGGGGCGGCGGACGGGTATCGCGCCATGCCGGACCGCCGTCAGAGCGTGACCTTGTGGCCGGTCGTTCCGACCTCGCGATCCCGGTCGCATTGAACACTGTCACTCCATCGCGACTTCTCGCCGTTGCACGGGTCCCCGCGATCCTCGCGCATCGCAACGTCGGTGGAGCGCGCCTCGCATGTGCCCGAGAGCACGGTGACGACACGCACCACACCTGCCCTGCCGCCGGTCGCATGGGTCCCGGCCCGGTCATTCCGGCAGGGGTCCGGCGTGTCCGTCCGGCACGAGAGGGCCCGGGTGTCGTCACAGATGGCCCGCACTCCCGAACCCTGGCGGTCCGCCGGATGGCAGTGCCTGTCTTCTCCTGCCGCCATGTCCCTGTGGACAAACAGCGTTCCGCAGGCCGAACGCCCGGTCCCTGCCCGACAGGAGCGCGCACCCTCTCCCGCAACCCGGCCCCCGTCCCGGCAGGTCAGGAAGGTCGAATCAAATGCGGATGTACCGGCCCGGCTGCCGCACGCGCCCCTGTCGCGGTACAGGCGCGCCGGATCCACGCTGCGGCCTGCGCTGACGACGTGCAGCAGGAGCCCGGTCTCCAAGGGTGCCGACATGAGTGCGGTTGGCGTTCCGGCGTTCACGGCTCCCATTCCCCTGGCCGGTCTTCGGCGCGGAATACCCGGGCCCCGGCAGCTTCAGAGCCCGGGTTTCCGCTTGGTGCCGGTGAATACTGTATGGAGAATTCGCCAGTATTGCAACGATAGTTCCCAACGAATTCTTGTAGTTAAACTCCATAAGAGCGCTACAATATGAACTGTTATTGTCGTTGTTGGACACTACAGAATCGACTGCAGTTTCCGGCTTTGGCCTTCAAGCTCACCGTCAGGGAGCGGTCACGACCCGACCGACCGTTTCGGCCCTGAAGACCACGGCAACGACGACCGGGTCGAACGCGACGCCTGCACCCGCGAGCTCGCACCGCATCCCCGTGTCCCGGGGGGCAGTACGTCGCTGCCAGGAGGCTCGAACACGCCTTGGCCGGGCTTTCCCGGGCAAACTCCCACGCGAACGCCCGGCCTTCGCGCCGCCTGCGTCGACGTGGCGGTGCAATGGTTCCGCCGCTCGCATTCTGCTGAACCAGACGGGTTCAGATTCGGGCAATGCGATTCCTGTCCAACCGCATACACGCAAGCCAGGCCAGATGCCCGTGGCGGGGCATGGATTGAACAGCGTGCGAAGTTTCAGCGGGCGGGCTTCGCACGTCCACCACCCTCCGGTCAGGTTCGGAACGGAGCCGAACCGCACAGGCGCGAAGGTGTGCGCTCCGCAAGCGCGGTGACATCTCGCCGGCGCGCTCGCAACAGCGACCCAAGACTGTGCAAGGGGGCTACGGAGGGCCCACCCATCGTGACACGCCGAACCGTGCCGGCGCACGCAACGGTGTGAGGTTCCCGCGACACCCGCGGGAACCGCCTGCCCGGCCGAGCACAGTGCAGGTGATCAGACAGGCGCGTCCACGGCAGCCAGCGCAAACGGCAGGACCGGGCCGCTGCCGGCCCGGCGCAGATGAACGGCGCTCAGCGTCATGCTCCATTTGGAACGAACCAGGTCGTCGACGAGCAGCACCGGGCCTTCCGGCACCTCGCCCTCGACCCTGAAGGCGCCGTCGAGGTTCCTGCACTGGTGGAAGGCGTTGTTCTGCTCACCCTGGGGCTCGTTTTCCCGGATCCGGTCGAGGACCGGACGGAACGGCAGCTCGAGTTCGGCCGCGAGCCGTTCCGCAAGGTCGGTGACAAGACCGGGGCGCCGGTGCGAGGAGGGAATGCAGGTCACCCATGCCGGAGCCGGGTCGGGCTTCCAGCGCTGCGTGATCAGGTCCGCGGCGGCCGCAACCAGTTCGTCGCGAAACCCTGACCCGGCTTCGCGGTCGTGCCTGATCATGCCCCCCCACCCTGCCTCCGCCCAGCGTGCGAGGATGCGTCCGAGCTGGGCGCGGACGGGGACCGGAAGATTGCCGCTCAGGGCATCGATCACGAACGCCTTGCCGGGTGCGCGGGCGTTGCACCGCAGCTCGATGTCTGCCTCTGCAAGGAACCCGGCCGCCGAATTGACCGGTACCGCCCCGGCCTCGATCACCGGTCCGCCGACGCAGTTGGCGCAGATACCGCAGGGCTCGGATTCCGGTCCCGAGAGGTACCCGGCAAGTGTCGTTGCGAGGCACTGCCTGGTCTCGGCGTAGGCCATGACTTCGTGCCACTCGGTGAGCCGGAGGTCCGCGAGCATGTCGGTGAAGTGGGTGTCGTAGTGCCAGGAAACAGGCTCGCGTTTCCACTTGCTCCCCGCACGGGTCACGACCGCGGGACGCTCGACGGCGAGGTAGCGGAGAACCTTGTCGATGCGTGCCGAGGACAGGTTGACCAACTGTTGCAGCACGGGGATGGTCAATGGCCCGTGCCTCTCGAGCGCGTCGAGGATTTCCCGGATCCACTCCGGGCGTGGAAAGGCCTCGGAGCGGAAGTAGCTGTTGATGTGCTGGTCCTCGCTTCCCGTGAGCAGGATCCCGTAGGCCCGTTCCCCGTCACGGCCGGCCCGGCCCACCTGCTGGTAGTAGTTCAGCAGCGACCCCGGCGCCTGGAAGTGGATCACGAAGCCCAGGTCCGGCTTGTTGAAGCCCATGCCGAGAGCCGTGGTCGCAACCAGTACCTTGAGCTCGTTCGCCCGCAGCCGGTCCTCGAGCCAGGTGCGGTAGCTGTTCGAGTCCCGGAAGTCGGGGTGTTTCACCCGGCTGTGGTAGGCATGAGCCGCAATGCCCTGTTTCCTCAGCCAGTCCGCGACGGTGTCGGCGTCGTTGCGCGTCAGCGCGTACACGATCCCGGCCCTGGGCAGCTGCGGTATGTGACGGACAAGCCAGTCCAGCCGCGCGGACCGCGACGGAAGCCTGATGACGTCCATCGCGATCGACTCGCGGACCAGGGACCCGCGCTGGGTTGTCATGTCGCCAATCTGGACGGCGATGTCGGTGATGACCGCCTCGGTCGCGGTCGCCGTGGCGGCCAGGACCGGGGTCTTGCGCCGAAGCCCGTTCACGACATCATGGATCCGGCGGAAGTCCGGTCGGAATTCGTGACCCCAAAGCGAGATGCAGTGCGCCTCGTCGATGACGAGCAGGCCCGATGTCTTCACGACCGGCTTCAGGACGTCCTCCATGAAGCCCCGGTCCGCGAAGCGCTCCGGAGCAACCAGGATCGCATCGACCACGTCCTGCTCGATCGCGCGCATGTTCTCCTGCCAGGCTTCCGGGCTGGTGGTCGAGTTGAAGCTGACGGCAGCAACGTCGATGCGGCGTGCTTCCTCGACCTGGTCGCGCATCAGCGAAAGCAGGGGGCTGACGATCAGGGTGGGACCACGCCCCTTCGCTCGCAGCAGCCGGGTAGCGATGAAATAGACCAGGCTCTTGCCCCAGCCGGTCCGCTCCACCACCAGGAGCCTTTCGCGGCCGTTGACGAGCCGGTCGATGGCTTCCCACTGACCGCTCCGGAACTGTGCCTTCCGGTTCCCGACCGCTTCGCGCAGCAGGCTGCGGGCTTGCTTTCGTCTGACCATGTCGTGGTCCCTTCCCTGCGTCGCAAAGGCCCCCCTTCCGGCCCTTTCACCGGGCCGTACCTGGGGTTACGAGTGTTCAGTGGTCGGGGTGTTGTAACGACCCTGTTCCGGTCCCATCACGGCGCAGTTCGTGACCGGCGCCACCACGGACTGCCGGACACTCGACATGACGGACGTCCCGCTGCCGTGCCGGACACACGGGTGAGGAAACCCGGCTCGCCACGCGACATGGGGATGCCCGACGCGATCGACAGTGACAGGCGGGTTTCGGACCCGGTCGCCGGCCCACCAGACCTCTCGTGCAGGAATACCGGTGCTCCGGGCGTATTGGAGGGAGTGGCCCGCATAACCGGCTCTCGGATCAGCGAGGCCGAGGTTCCCGTGCGCGCGCGCCCCGTCGACCCGCCCCGTTCGCTGGCGATCGGGTTCCTGGCCAAACGCACGCCGACCAGGCACGGGTTCCGCATCGCGGTCCCTGCAGGCGATCCTGTGCATGGCTTGCCAGCGCAGAGCTGCCTCCCCGCGGAACGGTTCGGGGTTCAGGTCGCCGCCGGGCAGGATTCCCGAGCAAGGGACCTGCCCCGGGGGTGATGCAGGTCCACGCCCGCCCTCGTGCAGTCCGGGAGACCTGCCCCGCTGCAGCTGGCTTCGGCGAAATGCGCCGTGCTCCGGCCATGAGGATGCCGCGGTCACATGGACGGGTCGTTCCCGGACAGGGCCGTCCTGCCGCACAGGTCCGCGCCGTGCTCCGCATGCGGGTGAGGGCCGGGAATCTCGCGTTGGTGCAGGACGGGATCCCGGCGATTTCATCTCACGCCCTCGTCGCGCTTCACCTGAACGCGGGAGCGGACCGAAGGCTTGCGGTTGCAGATGGCGGCCTGTCCCGCCGTCGTGGATTTCGCAAGGGTCCACGATCAGCCGACGGCTTCGCGGAGGCGTCAGCCCCCGCGGGCTGGCACTCCTGACCGGCCAACCGGGTGGTGAGAGTGTTCCGGCGCCCAGGTCCCTGCCACGGTAGCGCGACGCGCATTGACAGCGCGCGTTTCCTCCACGATGGGTATGGTGCGGAGAGCATCCGGAACGGAAGGGCTGACGGCCCTGATATCCGAAGATCAACGGGGCCGGCACACGGTGCGTTCGGTTCTGGACCCGGGCATGGAGAGAGTGATGCAGAAGAAGGTTCTCAATGTAGGGGGCGGATCGAAAAGCATCGCATTGCCGCCGCAGTACGAGGAATTCGAGCACATCCTCCTCGATATCGACCCTGCGGGCTCTCCCGACATCGTGTGTGACGCCCGGTCGCTCCACGACCTGGAACCGGAGCAGTTCGATGCAATCTACTGCTCTCACAACCTGGAACACTACTTCTGGCACGACGTTCCACGGGTTCTTGACGGCTTCATCCATGTCCTGAAGCCAAACGGATTTGCCCATATCCGGGTTCCGGACATTGGTGCGCTCATCCGTACAGTCGCAGAGAGAAACATGGATCTCGAGGATGCCGCCTACCGGCTCGCGTCCGGGGCGGTGGTCGCACCCCTTGACATCCTGTACGGGTACCGGCCGCAGATCCAGCAGAGCGGGAAGGACTACTATCAGCACAAGACCGGGTTTTCCCGGGCATCGCTGAGGAGGACGCTCACCCAGGCGGGATTTGAGCACGTCTTTACCGGATTGCGCGAGGCAAGCTTCGACCTGACCGCCATCGCGTTCATGGACAGGCCTGAACCCTTCGCAGTCAGCCTCTTCAACCTTCCCGTCGAGGATGCGCCAGAGGCTTAGGAGGAGGAACAGGGCTGGACCTTGCGGAATGCGGGCGGGCCCTCCTTCCAGGCACCGAGAGTCAACGGACGAGACTGCATGTCCCGGCGGCAGCTGCGCGCTTGGCATTTCATCGCCAATCCGGTTGCGACGGCCTGGCACCGGGACTTTCAGATGGTGCGGCGTCCATCGGTTCGGCATGACGTCGATGTACCGGCAAGCTGCGGAGTTTCCCGGAAGTACTGCTGACACTCCGATTCCGGGACTACGCCGCCTGCGCACGATGGCTGATGGGTGCGCATCGCTCCCGACCGCCGGTTTCGCCCGATCAAGGCGGCCGGGCCGGCAGTTGGCACAGTCCAACACCTGATCCGGCCTTCGGGCAGGCATGGGCGCCAGTCCTTCAACGCGGACTTCCACCTTCCCCTGACCGCTCACGCCAGTTGGCGCCGCTGGTTGACGCAAGGATCTCGAACCATCATGCCGTGCTCCACCCGGCACCGGAGCCCGCGTCCTCCACGGTTGCAGGCAGTCCCGCCACGCAGGCGCAGTTCCGACACCGGGAACGAGAGCCCCGCAATCCTGCCCACCGGAATTCGCGGGTCGGCCATCGTCGTTCGCGCCGGTGTCACCGCTGTTGCCGCCTGCACTGGCATCAATGCCGGCTTTGACGGTGATCCCGCGGATGAAATGGTCCCGGACCAACCGGTCCTGCGACGGGCAGATCCGGTTGTCACATCTTCGACCCGTTCCCGATCCCTGCACACCCGGTGCAGGACGGGAGCCTCCGACCACTGACCAGTTCACCGCCAACCTGATCGCCCCCGATGCTCATGGGTGACCGTTCTCGGCACAGCAAATGGGCGGCGCCATTTCAGACGCCGCCCTCCTGCAACCTGCCAACTGCGCTGAAGGGTTACACTCAGTCGGCAACAGGAACTCTACGTGCCACCTTCATTGTTGCGAGTTACCCCGCGTCAAACCCAACCGGTCATGCCTCGAAATCAATTCTGTGAGCCAGGACCACATCGTCGGTAACGCCCACGAGCTTCAAGAGCGCGGTCCCGACATGAACAAGGGTGCTGGTTACGCCATCCTCTGTAACTTCGAAAATTTCACCTGCGGCGTTCAGATCTGCCATGGCCGCAACCGTCTCCAGACCTTCGTCGCTGCCGTCGTCGAGCCTTTCGAGAATGGTCTTGTTCACCTCCCCAACCTTGATCACGTCGGAACCAGGGGTATAGTCCGCGATACTGATGTAATCTCCTTGGGTAAATTGTTCACCAGCAATAATGAAACTCACGTCAAACGTGTCGTTTCCGCTCCCGCCAATCATGTCCAGGCCGGATTTGTACGGGGGATCGTTACTGCCAACCTGGCCCACTATCATCAGGACATCATCACCCGCACCGCCGTCCAGCGTGTCCGCATCGCCGGCGTTACCTATCCGGTAATAGGTACTAAGGGTGTCATTACCTTCCTCGCCCATCAGCAGGTTTCCGGCTTCAGAGGCGTCCAATCTAACGTTCACGGAACCGCCGAAGTTGTGGGCAATCAGGCGGCCGCCCTGCAGCAGGTCATCGCCTGCACCGCCTATCAGTTCGTCCACACCATCACCACCGACGAGGGTGTCGTTGCCCATACCGCCCTTGAGCGTATCCCGGCCGTCTCCGCCGTACAGCACATCGTCCCCGTCACCACCATCGAGCATGTTTGTATATTTGACCGTGTAGTTGATGACGATTTCTGTACCATTCACCACAAAAGTCTTCGGCACGGTCAGGTTCAATCTGGAATCGGCATAGGTGTTGTCGGCGGCGAACCCGCCTGCAAAGATCGTGTCGTCACCGAGATCGCCGTACAGCATGTCAGTTATGGTCATGTCCCTGTCGACCATGGTCGCATCGACCGTGTCCCGACCACCGTAAATCAGGTCATCGCCCTTGCCGCCATGGATGGTGTCGCTACCATCGAAGCGATTGGCGGCAACATCAATGTACCCGCCATACAGCAAGTCGTTGCCCATGTTGCCCTGGATCATGTCGGCGCCGGCGCCGCCCCAGATGCGGTCAACGCCGTCGCCACCCATGATCATGTCGTTGCCGGCACCGCCACTGATGACGTCGTCGCCTATGTCGCCATAGAGCATGTCATTGCCGACACCGCCGCTCAGGACGTCCTTGTCCTTGCCGCCACGCACGGTGTCGTTGCCATCCCCACCCGAGATGGTGTCCTCGCCCGCGTTCCCGTGGATCCAGTCGTCGCCATCGTTACCGGAGAGGCTGTCGTCACCGAGGTCGCCCCAGATCTCGTCATCACCGTCTCCACCGTTGATGGTGTCGTTGTCCATGCCACCGCGTAACGTGTCATTGCCCTGGTTGCCGTCGATGGAGTCGTTGCCCTTGTTGCCGTTGATCCAGTCATGGCCCTCGCGCGTCGAGTCCTCCGCGCTGTCGCCGGTGATGGTATCGTCGCCTCCGTGACCGTAGATGGAGTCATTCTCGAGATCGCCGATGATGTTGTCGGCCATTTCCGTCCCGAGCATGTTTGTCGCCATCGCCAAGAACTCCTTTCAGTGCATCCTTGAGAAGCTAATGGGAACTCGGGCAATGCAACAATCCTGCCAATTGGGAGGCGTCACCAGACACTGGCAAGAGGTGCGGTGTTCCTCGTGTAGAGCGACAGGTTAGGTGATGCGTATGGCGACACCCAGATTTACGAGGCGTCGCCTGGTCTGCATCGATTTTCCGGTGGACACACTGCCGGGAGAGGACGATGGGCCGTCTCGATGGAGAGGCACGCACAGCGATGGCAGTCTTGTTGGAACGGGGTCGCACGAAGAGCGATGTGGCTCGTCTTCTGGGGGTCAGTGAGGGCACCGTTCGGTATCACGACCGGCGAATGAGGGAAGGAGCGGTGGACGGGCGCTCGCGTCAGCAGGGCGTGGCCGCCGGGTATGCCGGGGCGATCGGGCACTGGCGGGAGCTCCTCGGATCGGGGGCTGTCAACCTGGCGGAACTGCATGCCTGGCTGGTCCGCGAGCACGGGTATGGGGGCAGCCTTCGTTCGGTACAGCGCTATTGGAAGCGGACGTATCCGGCGCCAGCGATCCGTGCTCGTCGTCGGGTGGAGACCCCGCCTGGTGCGCAGGCGCAGGTGGACTGGGCGCATTTCCGCGGTGTGCATGTGGGCCCGGAACGGGTGGACCTGGTGGCGTTTCACATGGTGCTGTCGTGGAGCCGCAGGGAAGCGGTGGTTTGGGCCCGGAACAAGGACATGCTGTCGTGGTTGGCCTGCCATACGGCTGGCTTCGAGCGCCTGGGCGGAGTGCCGGCGACGGTACGGGTCGACAACGAGAAGACGGCGGTGGTACGCGGTGCCGGCGCCTGGGGCACGATCAACCGGACCTACCGCCGGTACGCCCGGCAGCTGCAGTTCCACGTCGATGCCTGTGCACCGCGCCAGCCCCAGGCGAAGGGCAAAGTGGAACGGCGAGTGCGCGACCAGCGTGCCAGCTGTGACCCGACCGGCCGGGCCTTCGAGACCCTGGCGGCGCTGCAGACCTGGACCGACCACCGCTTGACAGATCGGGCGGCCCGGCGACGCTGTCCGGCCACCGGCAGCACTGTGGCCGCGGCCTGGGAGCGCGAGCGGGTGCTGCTGACCACCCTGCCGGAGACACGGCCCGAGCCCTTCGATGTGGTCGTCGACCGGCCGGTCGGCATCGACGGTCTCGTCAACTTTGAAGGCCGCCACTACAGCGTGCCTTTCCGCTACGTGCGCCAGCGGGTCGAGGTGCGCGGCCTCGCCGGGAAGGTAGAGATCCGTACGGGCGGCGCGGTCGTGGCGACCCATCCGCGCGGCACCGAGGCCCGATTGGTCACCGATCCGTCCCACTACGAGGGGGCCAGCACCGAGCGGGTCGTGGCGCCGCCGCCGCTCGGACGCCTGGGCCGGCGCATGCAAGAGTTGGCCGCGGCGCCCGTGGCGCGCCGCTCGGTGGACCTCTACGCCGCGCTGGCGGAGGTCGCCCGATGAGCAAGGCCCGCCCCAAGCTGGACATCGACGCCACCCGGGAACGCCTCGACGGTCTGGGCCTCGCCTACGCCGGCGAGAGCCTCGATCAGGTGCTGACGGAAGCGGTCAGCGAGGACCTGCCGGCCCACGCGTTCCTCGACAAGCTGCTCCGCGTCGAGCAGGAACGCCGCGAGGAGCGCCGGATCCGGACCTCGCTGCGGCTCTCCAACCTCCCCACCGGCCAGACCCTGGAGAACTTCGACTTCGCCTTCCAGCCCGCCATCGAACGCTCCCGGATCGATACCCTGGCCACCGGCGCATGGATCCGCGGCGCCGAAGTGGTTCTGCTGCTTGGCCCGCCAGGGGTCGGCAAGTCGCACTTGTGCGTGGCCCTCGGCCTCAAGGCCGTCCAGCTCGGCTTCTCGGTCCAGTACTACCGGTTCGACGAGTTGATGACCGCCCTCAAGGCCGATGCGGGATTGCCGCCTGCCCGGCTGAAGCGCAAGAAGTTCATGTCGACCGCCCTGTTGCTGATCGACGAGATGGGCTACGACCCGCTGACACGCGACGAAGCCTCACAGTTCTTCCGGCTGGTCAGCTACCGCTACGGCCGTGGCGCCATGATGATGACGACCAACAAGAGCATCCGCGACTGGCCGGAGCTGTTCGCCGGGGACGAGATCCTGGCCACCGCCATCCTCGACCGGCTCCTGCACCACTCGCATGTGCTCAACATCAAGGGCCGGAGCTACCGCCTGCGGGAACTCGAGGAAGCTCTCAAGATGTGAGCCGGTCCGGCCACCGCGAACACGACAGGGCCCAGCCCGGAAGGGTCGCCGAGGGGCCACCAACTCCGGTCGGGCTACGCCCTCCCTCCGTTGGTGGCCCCTCGGCGCTGATGCCCCGAAAACCAGTACCCGCTGTACCTACTCAAAGCGCAGCTTCGTAAATCTGGCTGTCGCCTTACCTCGCAAAACTAGGTGTCGCTTGACACCTCGCCCCCAGTCCACGAACCCGGGGCGTTATCCGGGCACGCCCGCGAGTATGTCGGGGGTTCCTGACTGGGCAGAATCGGTGCTGGGGACTACACGGAGAAGGGATTCGTGGTGTGGTTTCAGACCAGTTTCACAAACTATTCCGGCCGGTCCGGCATCGCGCCCCTGCGTGTACCCGACCTTTCGAGGTCGAGGACGAACGGCAAAGTGACTGCGGTAGCGGTAAGAAGTGACGCCCCTGCGAGTTCCCCCTGGACCTTCCACTCCGCTTCCACCGACGATCTCTCGAAGGAGACGGACCGATGGTCACCGAGACCCTGCACGGTGCCCACCCAGCAACGGGGTCGGCGCTTCGGAGGATGCAGGCAGTCGCACCATGAAGGTGCCGTTCGGACACCGCGGACGGGAGCGCCGATATCCTGCCCGCCGGAGGTCACGGCCCGGCCGCTGCAATTCAGTGCGGAGTCACCGCTGTTGCCGCCAGTGCCGGACATGACCGTGATCACACAACCCTAGAATGATCCCGGATCAAGCTGGCCTTGCGGTCGGAATCCAACCCGCGCTTGCTCGACCCGTTCCCTGTTCTGCACGCGCGGTGCAGATCGGGAGCGTCCCACCACTGACCTGTTCACTGCCAACCTGATCGCCCCCGATGCTCATGGGTGACCGTTCTCGGCATAGAAAATGGGCGGCGTCCTTTGGACGCCGCCCTCCTGCAACCTGCCAACTGCGCTGAAGGGTTACAATCAGTTGGCAACAGGAACTCTATTTGCCACCTTCATTGTTGCGAGTTACCTCGGATCCGCCATGCTCCGTTATCCCACGAAGTCGAGCTGGAGACCCAAGATCTGATCGCCCGTGACGCCAACCAACTTCAGTATAACGCCGTTACCAACATAGATCGTGGTGCTGGTTACACCGCCTTCGACAACTTCATTAAACTCGCCAACAAGGTTCACGACGCCGTCAGTAGACTTATGGATTCCTTCCGCCCCATCAGGTGGATTAGTGTCGTCTGGGTCCTGCACCCTTCTCAGGACGTCAATATTGTCGTTGAGGCCCGCAGTGGCGAACGGGTTAGTCCCAACCTTGATGACGTCGGAGCCAATCGTGAAATCCTTGATCTCGACAGGTTGATCTTTGGTCCCACCACCATTAGGGATTGCGCTTACATCAAATGTGTCATCGCCGTTCCCACCAATCATTACCAGTCCGTTATTGGGAGAGTTACCACTCGTGCCAACCAGACCCGCCAACCTCAGAACATCATCACCGGCACCACCGTCCAGCGTGTCAGCATCGACGTCGTTGCCACGCCGAAGCACGGTACTAAGGGTGTCGTCACCGTCCTCACCCATCAGCATGTTTCCGCCGGGGTCACTGGCATTAACTGCAACCCCCACGGAACCGCCGAGAGTGTGGCTGATTGCGCGAGCTCCCTGCAGCAGGTCATCACCCGCACCGCCCATCAGTTCGTCCACGCCGCCGCCACCGACGAGGGTGTCATCGCCCATACCGCCCATGAGAGTGTCCGATCCGCCTGCGCCGTACAGCGCATCGTCCCCGTCACCACCATCGAGCATGTTGGCATATTCAACAGTGTAGTCGATGACGACGCTTGAACCATTCACGGTAACCGTCGTCGGTACGGTCAGCTCAACTGTGGCATCGCCATACGTGTTGGTGTCGGCGGCAAATCCGCCTGCAAAGATCGTGTCGTCACCGAGATCGCCGTACAGCATGTCAGTGATGGTCATGTCCATGTCGACCATGGTCGAATCGACCGTGTCCAGACCGCCATAAATCAGGTCATCGCCCTTGCCGCCGTGAATGGTGTCGCCACCATCGAAGCGACCAGCGGCAGCATCAATGTACCCGCCATACAGTAAGTCGTTGCCCATGTTGCCCTGGATCATGTCGGCACCGGCGCCGCCCCAGATGCGGTCAACGCCGTCACCACCCATGATCATGTCGTTGCCGGCACCACCACTGATGACGTCATCGCCCATGTCGCCATAGAGCATGTCGTTGCCGGCACCACCGCTGATGACGTCGTTGTCCTTGCCGCCACGCACGGTGTCGTTGCCGGCTCCACCCGAGATGTTGTCCTCACCGGCGTTGCCATGGATCCAGTCGTTGCCGGCATCACCCATGAGGCTGTCGTCACCCAGGTCACCCCAGATCTCGTCGTTGCCGGCTCCACCGTTGACGGTGTCGTTGTCCATGCCACCGCGCAACGTGTCGTTGCCCTGGTTGCCGTCGATGGAATCGTTGCCCTTGTTGCCGTTGATCCAGTCATGGCCCTCGCGCGCCGTGTCCATCGCACTGTCGCCGGTGATCGTATCGTCGCCTCCGTAACCGTAGATGGAGTCATTCTCGAGATCACCGATGATGTTCTCGGGCATGTCCATGTCCGTCGCGCGCATATTTGTCGCCATCGCCAAAAACTCCCTTCAGCGCATCCTTAGATAGGCTAGCCCTCCCATGTCACCAGGGTGGAACAGACACGGGGCCATTGTTTGTAGTCCCACGGGGCCATTGTTTGTAGCCCAATAAACGATGTGTGTACAGTACATTTGGTAAATTGCACGCCCGGTTAGTGTATTGTGAAGATGGACAGTCGCTACAGGCGGAGCCGAAAACGCGCGGCAAGATTGAATGTCAAATGATTTCAACGAGTTACCCGTGTGCTCTGGAGAACACCCCCGGTAACCGTTCGGTGGTGCGGCGATGGCGGGCCGATCCGCGTGATTCGTAGCGCACGACGCCACTGATAAGGGAAATCGAGACCTGCCATAGCCCGGCGCATGATGCGTTGCGCCGAGGATTTCTGGCCAGTGACCCGGCTGCAGGTGAGCTCCGACGAGCCTGGGTTGGTTCCGTTGCCGACGGCTGTGAGTTCGACCCCGATCGACTAGAGGACGCGCCGGGCGCAGGAACGTGCGTGCAAAATCCAACCGCACTTGACCGCGAGTCCAACCTCCCTGTCCGGCCTCGGCCCATCTCTGCCATCTGGTCCCTGTCTGCCCTCATCCTTGGTCACCTCCCCGTCCTACAGACAGCAAGTCCACGGGCGCACGGTGTCTCAACGATGTTGGCAGAGAGGGCGGCGCTCCTGATCAGCCCGGCAAGGCTCTGTGGAGTGTCCCCGTCCCGCCTGTCGATGGTGAGAATAGGCTTGGACGGCTTGCCGCAGGTCGGACAGACCGGGGTTTGGCTACTGCCCTCGATGTTGGCCCTGTCATCGGCCTGCAGCGCGCTGTCATCGATCTGGGGTTCGGCGGCCAGGGTCCTGGCACGGCATCCGTTGGCGAAAGTGCCGAAGTGGCGGATGCGGTGGAAGCCGGTCGGTAGGCAGTGCATCAGGTATCGCCTGAGAAAGGCATCGACCGGCACTGTAATGGTGGCGTAGCGCGGCCTGTCAGTGGATCCGGCCACCGACTTGCGATGGCGGAAGGTGACGGTCTCACCGTCGAAGTCTAGGATCCTGGCATCGGAGATCGCGACCCGGTGGGGGTAGCGCGAGAGGTACCGGATCACCGCCACGGGCCCGTTGAACAGCGCCGGCAATGTCCTGGCCTACCTCGGGCAATCGGAAAAAGTCCCAACTTGGGACAAGAGCTATCTCGGCCATCTGCGTCAGGCCCAGCTGCGCATCCGCGCCGACATCCAGGACGTCGACTGCCGCGCAGGGCGTGGCATCGCACGGACCACGCTGACCCAACTGGCCGCCGGCGACTGGATCCGCCAGGGCCACAACTTGATCCTGAGCGGACCGACAGGTTCGGGAAAGACCTCCGTTGCCTGCGCGCTCGCCCACCAGGCCTGCCGCCAGCACCAGTCTGTCCTCTATCGCCGCGTCCCTGAGTTGGTTGCCGCCCTCACCCGCGCCCGCGCAAAGGGCACGCACGAGCGGCTGATGGGTCGCCTGGGCGTGGTCTCCCTGCTGGTCCTCGACGACTGGGGCCCGCAGGGCTTCTCCGCCGAGAGCCGGCGTGATCTGCTGGAGATCGTCGAGCAGCGTCACGGACGCAAGTCCATCCTCATCGCCAGCCAGATCCCCCGTGGGGCGTTGACCGACGGTGATCGGCGAGCCAACAATAGCGGACGCGGTCCTCGATCGCATCGTTCACAACGCCTACCGCATCGAGCTCACTGGCGAATCTCAGCGCAAGCGCAACAAGCCGCCGCCACTTGACGGCGACGGCCACAGAGCGACGGCCTGAAGGCCGGGGTCCATGGGCGCCTGCGGAGCCTTCGTGGAGGTACGAGCCGGGGCGCGCGCGCCGGCATGCGATGTATGGAGCTTGCCGCCGCGCCCCAAAGGCCTTTGCAGGGCCACCAAGGCTCGCTTACGCTCGCACCGGGCTGGCGCCCCCGGCCAGCCCCCTGAAGCAACGACGGAGGAACCCCACCAAGACAGAGAGAGATGGCACCGCGCCCGGTCCCGGGCGGTCAAGTCCCGCCAGAACTACGGTCAAATCCCACCAGAACCGCGGTCAATTACGTCGGAATCCGCACTCCGATCGGGCTGGCCTTGCGATCGGCAACTCCAACCCGCGCTTGCTCAACCCGTTCCCTGTTTCTGCACACGCGGTGCAGATCGGGGGAATCCGGTCATTTCCTGGATTCCCGTCAGCCTGGCCGCACCCTGATGCGACAGGGGGCCTTTCTCGAGCACAAAAAAGGGCGGCGTCATATGGGACGCCGCCCTCCTGCAACCTGCCAACTGCGCTGAAGGACCACAAGCAGTCGTCAACAGGAACCTTGCTTGCCACCTACATTGTTGCGAGTTACTTCGCCTTCAAGGCGATCGGCTATGCGTCGAAGTCAACCCTGAGAGCCAGGACCTGATCGTCCGTGACACCTACCAACTTCAATATTGTGCTGTTCCCAACATTGATCAGGGTGCTGGTGACGCCATCTTCCGTGACTTCACGGAGTTCGCCAACCACGTCCAGCGCGGTGTCACCTTCGGTAAGGCTCATGTGCAGGCCAGTCGTCGTGAAGTCATCGCCAGCCTCATTCAGTACCGCTACCCTGGTCACGAGATCGATAGCTTCTTCGGTGCCTGCTTCAGTGTTAGGGCCAGTGATCTTAATCATGTCGCTGCCGAGCATGAAGTCCGTTATTTCAATAACGTTTCCAGCGGTTTCCGCGCCGGTCAGCCCGCTCACGTCAAAGGTATCGGCTCCGCTTCCACCTGTCATCACCAGGCCAGAGACGGTGTTGGCGCCGCCAGAGCCAATCGCAGTACCAGTCGCCATCAGGACATCATCACCAGCACCACCGTCCAGCGTGTCCGCATCAACGGTTGCAGCACCCTGAAGAACAGAACTAAGGGTGTCGTTACCGTCCTCACCCATCAGCATGTTTCCGCCGGGGTCATTGGTACCAACTGCAACGGTCACGGCCTGGCCGAATGTCTGGGTGATTGTGCGAGCTCCCTGCAGCACGTCATCGCCTGCACCACCCATCAGTTCGTCCACACCGCCACCACCGACGAGGGTGTCGTTGCCCATACCGCCCATGAGGGTGTCCGAGCCGCCTGCGCCGTACAGCACATCGTCCCCGTCACCGCCGTCGAGCATGTTTGCATACTCAACCGTGTAGGTGACGCCAACCGTAGAGCCATTCGCCGTAACCGTCGTCGGCACGGTCAGGTCCACTGTGGCATCACCATAGGAGTTGTCGGTGGCGAACCCGCCCGCATAGATCGTGTCGTCACCGAGATCGCCGTACAGCATGTCGGTGATGGTCATGTCCATGTCGACCATGGTCGAATCGACCGTGTCCAGACCACCGTAGATCAGATCATCGCCCTTGCCGCCATGGACGGTGTCGCCACCGTCGTAGCGAAGATCGGTGCTGGCATCGATGTACCCGCCATACAGCAGGTCGTTGCCCACATTGCCGTTGATCATGTCGGATCCGGCACCGCCCCAGATGCGGTCAACCCCGTCACCACCCAGGATCATGTCGTTGCCGGCACCGCCACTGATGGCGTCGTCACCCAGGTCGCCATAGAGCATGTCGTTGCCGGCACCACCGCTGATGACATCGTTGTCCTTGCCGCCACGCACAGTGTCGTCACCATCTCCACCCGAGATGTCGTCCTCACCGGCGTTGCCATGAATCCAGTCGTCGCCGGCGTCACCGGACAGGCTGTCGTCACCCAGGTCACCCCGGATCTCGTCGTTGCCGGTTCCACCGTTGACGGTGTCGTTGCCCATGCCGCCGCGCAACGTGTCGTTGCCCTGGTTGCCGTCGATGGAGTCGTTGCCCTGGTTGCCGTTGATCCAGTCATGGCCCTCGCGCGCCGTGTCTTCCGCGCTGTCACCGGTAATGGTGTCGTCGCCTTCGTGACCGTAGATGGAATCATTTTCGAGATCGCCGATGATGTTGTCGGCCTTGTCCGTCCCGAGCATGTTTGTCGCCATCGCCAAGAACCCCCTTCAGCGCATTCTTGAGAAACTGTTGTTTTCTCACTGAGCGTGTGTTGGCAAATCCACGCAGACCTCCCATACCCTGTCCCCCGAACAACCGCAACCCGGACCGGGCACCTGCACATGATCCAGGGACCAGTGTGTCAATAGCAACCCGGACACCGATACCTTGAAGGGTTCTCACCACCTCGATGACGCGCGAACCGTCCGGTCACGCTTCCTGATGAGACCGCCGAGCGGGAGTTCCGTCCGGGTATCGGCCGACGCGCCTTCCGTCTCGGCTGCGGTTGCCGTGGCGGCCAGAACCGGAGTATTCCGCCGAAGCCTCTTCACGACCTGATGCAACCGGTGAACGTCCGGTCGGAGTGCGTGACCCCAAAGGGAGATGCAGTGCGTCTCGTCGACGACGGGCAGGCTTGATTGCTACACGATCGGTTTCAGGACTCCATCCATGAAGCTCCGGTCCGCGAAGCGTTCTGGAGCAATCGGGACTGCATCGACCTTGTCTTTCTCGATCGCCCACATGTTCGCCTGCCAGGCTACCGCACTGGTAGTCGAGTTGAAGGAAACGGTTGTGACGTCGATGCGGCGTGCCTCCTCGACCTGGTCGCGCATCAGCGAAAACAGGGGAGTACCGATCATGGTGGGACCACGCTGTCCCGGGCTCGCAGTAGGCGGGTTGCGATGAAATGGACCAGGCGCTCGTGCCCCAGCCGGTCCGCTCCACCACCAGGAGCCTTTCACGACCGTTGACGAGCAGGTCGATGGCTTCCCATTACCCGGTCCGGAGTGGTGCCTTCCGGTTCCGGACTGCCTCGCGAAGCAGGCTGCGGACTTGCTTTCGCTTGACCATGTCGTGGTCCCTTCCCTGTGCCGCCTGGGCTCACTTGCCAGCCCCGTCGCTGGGCAGTACCTGGTTGCGAGTGTTCAGTCTCCTGGGTGCTGTATCGATCCTGTTCCGGCCTCACCACGACATCGTCCGCGGCCGGCGCCGCCATAGACTTGCGGGGTATTCGACATGTCGGCGCCCCGATGCCGCGCCAGCGCATGTGGAGAGGTCCGGCCCGCACTCGCCATGGAGATGTCCGACGCGACCGGGAGCGCAGATGCGGGTGTCTGACCCGTTCAATGACACACCAGACCTGTCGCGCAAGATTGCCAGTGCTCCGGGTGCATTCGAGGGTGGCCCGGACGCCCGCCTCTCGCGTCCGCGAGGCCGGGGCTCCCGTATACACGCACCTCCGCCGACTCGCTCTGTTCCCCGGCGGTCGGTTTCGCGCCGACACGCACGCGGACCACGCATGCGTTCCGCATCGCGTTCATGGCCGGCGATCCCGCGCACGGCTTGCCAGCGCGCTGCTGCTTCCCGCGGACCGGTTCGGCGTCCGGTCGCTGCCGGCCGCGATTCTCACACAAGGGAGCTGCCCAGAGGGTGATGCAGTTCCATGTTCGCCCTTGCGCAGTCCGGAGGACCTGCCTGTACGGCAGTTGGCAGCGGCGCAAGGCGCCGTGGGCCGGTCATGAGGATGACGCGGTCACATGGAACGAGCGGTTCCCGAACAGGGTAATCGTGCAGCGCAGACCCACGCCGTGTTGTGCATGCAGGCACGTGCCGGGAATGTCGCACTGGCGCAGGACAAGGTTCCGGCGACTTCATTACACGCCCTCGCCACGCTTCACCTGAACGCAGGATTGGAAGGAAGGCTCCTCGACCGGGACGGCAGCCTGTCCTCCTGTCGTGGATTTGGTAAGGGTTCTCGATCAGCCAGCCAACGGTTTCGGGGGCGTCAGCTGCCGCAGGCAGGCACTCTTGACCAGCCAACCGGGTGCTGACCGTGCTGCGATACGCCGACCGCTGTCAGGGTAGCGCGATGCGCATCGACAGAAAGGGTTTCCTCCACGATGGGTATGGTGCGGAGAACACCCCGAACGGCAGGGCTGACGACCCTGATATCCGAAGATTGACGGTGCCAGCACACAGCGCGTCCGGTCCTGGACGCGAACACGGCGAATGTGATGCAGAAGAAAATCCTCAATGTAGGGAACTGATCGGAGAGCATCGCATCGCCGCCGCAATACTCGCAATACTAAGGAATTCGCGCACATCCTCCTCGATATCGACCCATCAGGCTCTCCGGACCTCGCCTGCGATGAGCGGTCACTCCACGACCGGGAACCGGAGCAGTTCGGTGCAGTCTACCGTTCACACAACCTGGAACCCTGCTTCCGGCACGACGTTCCCCGGGTCCTGGACGGCTTCATCCATGCCTTGAACCCCAACGGACTTGCCCATGTCCGGGTTCCGGACAGCGGCGAGCCTTTCCCTGCAGTCGCGGAGATGAGCATGAATCTCGAGGATGTTGCCCGCCGCCTCAGGTCCGGTCCGGTGGTCGCACCCTCGACATCCTGCAGGGGTACCGGCAGCAGATCCAGCAAGGCGGGAAGGACCAGTATCGGCACAAGAGCGGTTTTCCCCTGGCGTCGCCGAGGAGGACGCCTGTGAAGGCGGAACCTGAGCATGTCTTGACGGAATTGCGCGAGGCAGGCTTCGACCTGACCGCGAACGCCTTCGCGGAAAGGCACGAACCCTTCGCAATCAGTCCTTGCAATATTTCCGTCGAGGATGCGCCGGAGTTTCAAGACGAGGGACAGGCCTGAACCTTGCGGAGCGCGGGCGGGCCGCCCTTCCCGGCACCGAGAGTCAACCGTCGAGACCACGCCTCCCGGCGGCGTCTGTACGCTTCGCAATTTCATCGCCATGTTGGTTGCGACGATCGGACGCGCAGGCCCTCAGGCAATGCGACGTCCTTCGGTTCGACATGGCGTTGAACGACCGGCAACCTGTGAAGTTCCCTGGAAGTACCACTGACACTCCGATGCCGGGACTTCGTCGCTTGTGCACGATGGCTGGTGAATGCGTATCGCTCAAGACCAGTGGTTTCGGCCGGCCGCGACGACCGTTCCTGCGGTGGGCGCAGTCCAGCACCTGATCCGACTTCAGGCAGGCACGGACGTCATCCGCTCAACGCAGACTTCCGGTCTCCGCTCACCGCTCTCGACAGCTGGCGCCATAGGCTGGCGCATTGATCTCGAACCACCGTACCGTGTTCCACCCGGCACCGGGGTCGACATCCTCCGAGGCCGCAGACAATCCCACCATCAAAGCGCAGTTCCGACAGCCCGGACAGGAGTGCGGCAATCCTGCCCGCCGGAGGTCGCGGGCCGGCGGCCGCTGCAATTCGGCGCGGTGTTACCGCTTGTGCCGCGAGTATTGTCGCTGGTGCCGGATACGACCATGATCACGCAACCGAAGTGATCCCGGATCGATTTGGGCATCGTGGCCGGTGAGTCCAGCCACCGCATTCCCGACCCCTCCCCTGCTCTTGCACACACGGCGCGGATCGGGATGTCCGGCGCTTCCTGGTTCCCCGTCAACCTGACCGCAGCCTGGTGCGAAGGGAGGCCGTTCTCAGCACAGCAAAAGGGCGACGTCATATTGGACGCCGCCCTCTTGCAACTTGCCAACTGCGCTGAAGGACTACAAGCAGTCGTTACCAGAAACCCTACTTGCCACCTTCATTGTTGCGAGTTACCCCGCACCAAACTCAACTGATCATGCCTCGAAGTCGATCCTGTGGGCCAGGATCACATCGTCCGCAATGCCCACGAACTTCACGATCGCGGTTCCAACATGAACCAGTGTGTGGGTCCCGTCATCGTCCGTGAGTTCGAAGATTTCACCCACGGCGTCCAGTTCTGCCTGGACTGAAACCGTCTCTAGGCCTTCGTCCCCCCCCACGACCTGGAGCCTGTCCAGAATTGTCTTGTTCGCCTCGGTGACCTTCACCACGTCTGTACCAACCATGAAGTCCATGATCTTGACGGGATTTGAACCTGCAACTGGGCTGAGGTTCGTACTCACGTCAAACGTGTCGGCCCCACTTCCACCCATCAGTAACAGGCCGGGAGTGGTGATCGTGGCATCCCCGGCGACACCGCTCTTGCCCAGCACCATCAGGACATCATCACCGGCACCACCGTCCAGCGTATCCATGGTGACGGTGTCCGCAATCTGCAGAACAGAACTGAGGGTATCGTCACCGTCCTCACCCATCAGCATGTTTCCGCCCGGGGCGTTGGTATCAACCGCGACAGCCACATCGCCACGAAGGGTGTGGTCGATTACCCGAGCGCCTTGCAGAACGTCATCGCCTGCACCACCCATCAGTTTGTCCACACCTTGACCACCAACGAGGGTGTCGTCGCCCATGCCTCCCATGAGGGTGTCCATTCCGGCCGCGCCGTACAGCACGTCGTCGCCGTCACCACCATCAAGCATGTTGCCGTACTTGACGGTGTAGGTGATGTCGACCGTATCGCCATTCACCACAACTTGCGTCGGTACGGTCAAGTTCGCTGAGGCATCCGCATAATCGGCGGTGTCTGCGGCGTGCCCGCCTGCAAAGATCGTGTCGTCGCCGAGATCGCCATACAGCATGTCGGTCACGGTCATATCGACATCGACGCCAAGCACCGTTGTTCCCGGAACGTCGGGATCCGGGGTCAGCGTCGCAGGCGCCTCCATGCCACCGTAAATGACATCGTCACCCTTGCCGCCATGGATCGTGTCCCCGGCATCGGCACGTGGATCAGTAGTCACATTGTAGTACCCACCGTAAAGGTGGTCGTTGCCCATGTTGCCCTGGATCATGTCGGCACCGGCGCCGCCCCAGATGCGGTCAACACCGTCGCCACCCATGATCATGTCGTTGCCGGCACCACCACTGATGACGTCATCGCCCATGTCGCCATAGATCATGTCGTTGCCGGCATCGCCGCTGATGACATCATTGTCCTTGCCACCACGCACGGTGTCGTTGCCGGCTTCACCCGAGATGTTGTCCTCACCGGCGTTGCCATGGATCCAGTCGTTGCCGGCACCACCCATGATGCTGTCGTCACCCAGGTCGCCCCAGATCTCGTCGTTGCCGGTTCCACCGTTGATGGTGTCGTTGTCCATGCCACCGCGCAACGTGTCGTTGCCCTGGTTGCCGTCGATGGAGTCGTTGCCCTTGTTGCCGTTGATCCAATCATGGCCCTCGCGCGCCGTATCCACCGCGCTGTCGCCGGTGATCGTATCGTCGCCTCCGTGACCGTAGATGGAGTCATTCTCGAGATCACCGATGATGTTCTCGGGCATGTCCATGTCCGTCGCGCGCATATTTGTCGCCATCGCCAAAAACTCCCTTCAGCGCATCCTTGAGAAACTGTTCTGTTCACCCTGTGCGTGTGTTGGCAAATCCACGCAGCCCTCCAATACCCTGTCCCCCGACCAACCGCAACCCGGACCGTGCATCTGCACATGATCCGGGGACCGGTGTGTCAATGGCAACCCGGACACCGATACCTTGAAGGGTTCTCACCACCTCGATGACACGCGAACCGTCCAGCCACGCTTCCTATAGAGACCGCCGGGCGGGAGTTCCGTCCGGACACCGGCCGACGCGCCTTCCGCTGCGGGCAGCCGACGACAAAATCTAGTCAGCGGCCGGAGCCAATGTCAAGGCAGAGCCTGTTCCGTTTCGACCCCGCTGCCACACTCCCGCGCAGGGACCGATCAGCCGACATGCACTTGTCTCACCTCACCACCCTCGATGTCCACACGGGCCGCCCATCCCGACCCAGGGCCGGGGCGGACGCCCGACCGTACCCGGTTTCTGCACGCCTGTGCCGCCCAGGGCCCGTTCCGCCCGGCATGCCAGGGTGCATGCAATCGCAATAGCTTGGCCTGTCTGGATTCTCGACCCGGGCCGGCCCCGGCTTGCCTCGCCCTGTTTCCGAACGTCTCCCCTGCCCCGGGACCTTTTCATCTTCCCCCTGGCACTCCCTGCAATTCCCTGTATTGCTTGGCGTTTTGCGGGTGGGCCGGACCTCCACGGGCCCGTGACGCCACCTGCTTCCCGCAGCTGTCCAGCAGCCAAAGGGCGGATCACGCACCGCCTTCACGGTCCCCCGAGCCCGTCTTGCCGTGCCTGAAAAACCGGCTCGGTCCGCCTTCCCGTGCGGCCTCTGGCACTGGTTCCGGCCTTCCATCTCTGCCCTCAATTCGGCGCGTTCCCGGCCTCGCCGGCGGGTGCTGGCCGCGGGGCGGGGCCTCGCCGGGGTGCCCTGGACGGAAAGCCATGCGCCGGGCGCAGGGCAGGGTTTCCGAACCGGCGGTTGTCACCAAACCCCGTCATCGACAAATTGGCCACAGCATGTTGCGTGTGAGGCACAGTGGCCGTGCGGGCCATCTCCCGGATCGGCCGCAAACCCCGAGGAGACAGGACCATGTCCATATTCAACAAGACCGGTCTCGCCGCCGTCGGAGCATTCGGAATCCTCGTCCTGGTGCTGGTTCTCACCTGAAATCACGCCCTTAGGGCCACCAGGCACCGGTCAACACCGTCCATCGCGTGTCCGTCAGGGGCGGTCCGCGCCGGCAACTCGCACGAATCGCAGGGAATCGGTCGAGAATCGCCCGGCGCTCCGCCCCGGACCGAAATGCTGCCAGCCCGGCGGCAAGGGTCGCCTCGCTCCATGAGCGCAGGGCCGGGACGTCCTCGTGCGCACACCGGGCCGCGTCACCGTGTTCCCCGAATGCCACGGCAAGCGGGCAGCGGACCACCCGAGTCTCGACCTGCTCGAGCACCAGGCCCGCCTGGCGAACCGGCTCCACGGGTCGGCAAGGCGTGCGGTGAACCCGTCCACCGTGCGGGAGCACCGGGGGAAGGTGGTGGCGGCGTACTCGTCCGCGGCAATCACCCCGTCGTCACGCAGTTCCGCCCACAGGGTGTTGAACATGTTCACGCCCCCGGTGGTCCCCGCGTCGATCCCGGAATTCACCGGCACCAGCCGGCCGCCGCTCGCCAGGTCCCGCGCCCAGATGGCTCAGGATGCGCTCCCGGTCGGGACGCCCCTGCTCCACCCGGGCGGCACGCTCGCTTCACCTCGCGCCCACCATGGAGACGTGAGGAGAAACCTTGCGGCAGGGCCAGGATGGTCCAGGGCGAGATCGCCCTGCGCCGGTTCAGTCGCCGGGCGCGGGCTCGGCAGTTGCCTCCGGCGCCTGCAGGTTCCGGCCAAGAACGTAGTCGCGCACAAAGGCAAGCTGGCCCTTGATTTCGGCCTGGCCGGCCTCCACGGCCCGCAGGCGGTCATCGAGACCGTCAAAGCGCTTCTCGAACCACTCCTCGAGACCGTCAATCCGCCTGTCGAGACCGTCAAAGCGCTCCTTGAACCTTTCCTCGGGGCCGTCAATGCGCTTGTCGACCCTTTTCCCAAGCCCATGGATGTCCCCCCGCAGCCACAGGAAGAACCCGATGGTGATCGCGGGAGTAAGCCAGGCAGAGATGTCACCGATGACGTCCATGCCGGCAGCGTACCACGTCCGGGGGCTGTCCGCGGTAGCCGGCGCACGGATGCGTCGCGAGCACACCTCTCTTCTTCGATGGCTTGAAACCGGTAACCGGCGCGGCGGCGGCGGTCGGAGCCACGGGGGGCCGGTCCCGCCTGCCCTCCCGGTCCCGGGCGCGACTGCGCCTGGTGCGCCCACGGGCCGCTGCAGCCCGCCGGCCAGTCGGGAGGCGCCTCGCATCTCCGCGGATCCACCGGGGCCCACCGGGCCGGCCCGCCGCGCACCACCCGGCCCGACGGCGGGCCCGGTATCGGTATCGGACTGGCTGCACAGGGACAGGGCGAACAGTGCGTCGTGCAGCCTGACCCCTGCGCCATCCGCGGGAACGGCACCGGAAAGATCGGCGCTGAGTGACGTGAGGGTGTCGCCCTCGAGTTGCTGCCGGTTTCGAACCCGATAGCCTGAATGGACTGGCCCCCGGCGCTCGAGCCGACCGGTACCGTCGGTCCATCGCCTTCGCCCGGAGTGCCGACGAGGACGTCCGCCTGGGTGGCGGGGGGAAGGATGGCTCCGGCCGGCGGGGCCAGTGCCAGAAGGGCTGGTGCAAGCGGGCGGACCGGTCTTCCCGCGCCTGCGCCGGACCCGGATCTCCGGGCGGTGCGCCGCGTGCGCTCCCGGGGCCGTCGCGAGGCACGGGCGGTGCCCGGTCGCGAGGGCGAGGTTGCATCGCCGAGGCATCAGCCCGGGCCCGCGTCCGGGAGCACGACCGCCAGCGCACCGTGCCAGGGCCTCGATTGCGGCGAATGCGCACTTGCCGGCTGCCATCGACACGGCTCGATGAAACAGTCTGATGCGCCGGGTTTGACTCTGCATGGCGGGCTCGGCCGGGCTGCGTGTCACACGATGCCACGGCCGGTCGCGGAAGCTGCTGGACGACCGGCACCTGTCAACGGACCGTCGCCGGACCACCGTGAAGCGCCACGTGCGGCATGTCTGCGACCGGGACGGCCGTGCGGCCGCGGCCCGCGGCTGCCCCGAACATCCGGGCGATCCTCCCGCCGACCCTCTCCCCCGGGGAAGGGTGGCCGTCACCTCCGGATCGCGGTCCCGGGAAGGTCTACGCCCACTTCTTGGTCGGCATCCTGTCCCCGACCGTCCGGCATCTCCGGCCCCTGATGCTCCGAGCTCCCCCCGGTTCTCACCGAAACCGGCCTGCGCAGTCTGGAAGCCGAGGGCATGCTCACCCGACTTCCGACGAACCGGGCCAAGGTCGCCGGACAAGCTTCCGACAGTGTGGACAGGAAAACCCGGCCCCGAAACTGCACAAGGAACAGGCAGTATCGGTCGGTAACACTTTCCTCCGGTCCCGGTCGGGAACTTTGCAAGATACGCTTTCTTCCAGAACTCCCCAATCCTGGGGAAGACACGACGGTCCGGCATTCACGAGAATACAGTCGCCATGACGGTATTGTCGGCATCAATTCCGACGTCGTTTCCGGGGTTCGGAACATGAACGGCCTGAGTGGCCGGAACTTCGGAGCCTGGCCGACCTGCCGGGCAGAGACCCACCGTGGATAAACAGACATGACTGATGGGGCTTCTTGTGGCGATATTCGGTCTTCCATCGGCTCCCCTCGCAGCCTGCCCGGGGGTCAGGTACAGCATCAGCCATTACCTCGAAGGAAGACGCGGCAACCCGGGGTGGATCGCCAGCGGCTCCTGTCGGTGCGCCGAGAACACCTGTCCCACCACGAAGAAGGTCGAGGTGAGCTTCTGCAATCGCGGTTTTTCACCGGCCAGGGCAGCGGTTCGGGTACCGGAACCACCGATTTCAACCTCGACCAGGGACGCGGCGAGCCGAACCCGGGCGTCGGCTATGTCAAATGCTGCCGCACGGGGACTGACGAGCTGGCCGTGACCGACGACGGAAACGTGGACCGCTGCGATCCGACGCAGACGCAATTGGTGACCTGCAACACGGCGACCGATTGCGGCGACAGCGCCTGCAGCGTCACGGACTGCCGGAACAGCCGGGACGAATGCCCGGCGAGCAATGACTGCTCCGATGAGACGATCGAATACGAGGCGAACGACGAATGCTTGCCCACCTGCACCATGGCGGCAACATGCCACGACCGGTCGCCCAACCAGACCGTCAGTCATGCTGGCAGGCGTAAACGACTTGAATGCCTGCCGCACCGGGGCGGCGCTGACGACCAACGCCTGCCCCGGCTACGACTGCAACGATCACTACTGCACGGTCGCCGACTGCAGGCGACACTGGAACCGCAGCGCCGCGTCGGACACCTGCACCGTGTTGACCACCGATTTCCGGTACAGCGGCACGGAGCCCCAGCGCGTGCTGACAGTGCAGTGCGGCGTCAACACCTGCGCCGTCACGGAGGCGATGTGGGACGTCGACCACCTGGAGGCTTGCGGCCCCGGTGGCGGTCTGCGGGTCGGCAGCCGCGACTGATGACGGGGCGGGGCCGGTAACGGATAGCCACGTGGGCGGACAGGCAGGCTCACCCGACATCCGGCGAGCTACTGACCTTGCCCGGGCGCACGGGACGGGCGCCCGCGGCGTGGCCTCACTGGCGGTCTGCCTTGCGCTGGCCTGCCTCGCGGCGGCGACGGCGGCGCAGACGGGCGGAGCGGAGCGCCTTGACCTCTCGCTCGAGGAGGCAGTCCGGCTGGCATTGTCGAGGAGCCGCGCGGCGATTTCCGCAAGGCTCGGGCGCGAGGAGCAGAAGCTTGCGCTGGAAGCGGCGGAGGAGCGCTACGGCCCGATGGCGAACCTGAGCCTGGGGACGCATGCCGCGAGCCGGCGCGAGCCGACGGCGGACCTGTCGATCGGGCCGAGCCTGCGCGTGCCGACCGGCGGCTCCTTCCGGCTCAGCTTCCGCAAGCCGCTGGCGGGCGAAGGCAACCGGGACGCCAGCACCGCGCTTTCCTTCTCGCAGCCGCTGCTGAAAGGTTTCGGGACGGAACTCGACACCCAGCCGGTCCGCCGGGCGCGGCTGCAGGAGCAGATCTACCTGCGTCAATTCCGGGACATGGCGGCCGCCATCGTCGATGGGACGGTCTCCGCCTATCGCGGCGCGCTGCGGGCGGAGCAGCGGCTGATTATCGCCCGAGAGGCGCTGGAACGGGCGCAGCGGCAGCTGGAAATCAACCGGGCCCTGGTCGAGGCCGGTCGGATGGCGCGGCAGGACCTGGTGCAGACCGAGGCCGATGTCGCCGACAAGGTCTACGCGCTGGCCGACGCCGAGAATGCGCTGGACACCGCCAATTCGCACCTTGTCAACACGCTCGACCTTGAGGAGGGCGTGCGGATCGAGCCGCGGGACGAGCCGCCTTTCACGGCGGAGCGCCCGGACCTGGAACGGAGCCTCGAGACAGCCTTCGCGCGCCGCACGGACTGGCTGCGCGCCGAGACCGGCCTGGTATTCGCACGCATGGGCCTGCGTAGCGCGGAGAACAACCTGCTGCCCGACCTCAGCCTGAGCGCCGAGGTCGCGCAGGGCGGCGGGCGCCGCTCGACGGACTGGAGCGGCGGGCTGAACCTGACCGTACCGCTCCGGGACAATGGTCCCCGGCGGGCGCTGGTGCGGGCGCGCAACGACCTCAGGCGCGCGGAGATGGCGCTCGCCGAGACCACCCAGTCGATTCGCATCGAGGTGCGCCGGGCGGTGCACGATGTGGCCGTTGCGCTTCGCCAGATCGACCTTGCGGGGCAGGCGCGGGCACTGGCTGAGCGGAAGCTCGACATCGAGCAGCGCAAGCTGCATCAGGGCCTCTCCTCTGCCTTCCAGCTCGGCCGGTTCGAGGACGACCTGGTGACCGCGCAGCGGCGTGAACTCGACGCGGTGGCGCGCTACCGGGATTCGCTCACCGGGCTCGACCGGACGCTCGGCACCACGCTCGACCGGTGGGGCATCGGCGTCGAGCAGGTAGGCCAATGAGCGGGCGGGACATCCACCGCGAGATCTTCAAGCAGCTCGAGGACGGGGTGCTGGTCGTGGGGCCTGGCGCATGGATCCAGACGCTCAACCCGGCGGCGGAGCACATACCGGACGTGTCGGCGCGGCTCCGGGTCGTCACCTGCGACAACGCGGAGGCGCTGACCGTCCCCATCGACGCGGTCGAGAGCCACGGCAGCACGCATCGCGTGAAGGTCCTCGATCCCGCAACCGGCGGGATCGAGGATAGGACGGTCGAAATCAGGCAGACGACCAGGGAATCTGTCGAGATCCGCGCCGGCCTCGAGCCGGGTGACGCCATCCTGGCGCCGGGCGGTTGAGCGGTGGCGATGCTGGAGCTGAGCGACATCCGCAATAGCTTTTGCCTCGGGCCGGTCGAGGTCGAGGTTCTGAAGGGCGTCGACCTCCGTGTGGAGGCGGGTGACCTCATGTCGATCATGGGGCCGTCCGGCAGCGGCAAGTCCACGCTGATGAACATTCTGGGATTGCTGGGCCGCCCGACCTCGGGCTCCTACCGTCTCAACGGGCGGGACGTCTCGACCATGAACGATCGGCAACTCTCGGCCTTCCGCAACCGGCATATCGGCTTCGTGTTCCAGTCCTTCAACCTGCTGGGACACCTGACGGCGCTGGAAAACGCCGCCTTGCCGCTGATCTATCGCGGCGTGGGCCGGCGGGAGGCGCGCCGCCGGGCAGAGGACATACTGGAGAAGGTCGGCATCGGCGACCGGCTGGACCACAGGCCGGACCAGCGTTCGGGCGTCCAGAAGCAGCGCGTGGCGATCGCGCGGGCGCTGGACGGGACGCCGTCGGCGGTACTGGCCGACGAGCCAACCGGTGCGCTCGACTCCAACGCGGCCGAGGAGGTGATGGAGCTCCTGATCCGCCTCAACCGCGAGGAAGGGTTCGCGGTGGTCGTCATCACCCACGATGCAACGGTCTCCCGGCAGAGCCGGCACCGGGCGCTGATCCGCGACGGCGAGCTGCTGGAGGACCGCCGCGAGGCCGGGGAGAGCGGCGAGACATGAGGCATGCGGGTCCGGCGCTCACCGACAGCCTGCGCGAGGCATTGCACAGCCTGGCGCGCGCGGTTCAGGAGCGTGCTCGGCCCCATCGGCATCGCGTTGGTCTCGACCGGCGAGAACGCGACGGCCGAGGCGCGCAGGCAGTTCGAGGCGCTCGGCACCGATATCGTCACCGTGGAGACGGCGCAAGGCCACCGGCGGCCAGGGAACCAGCTCGACGAGGCGCTCGCGCTTGTCGGATCGCTGGCGGATCTCTCGGCGGCGGCGCCGACGGTCGTGGGCGCAGGCGGCTTCGTCCATGCCGGGCGGCGGGTCGGCAGCGGCGTCACCTGGGGCATCTGCGACCACACCGGTGGGAAGTTCTTCGTCTCGGCACTCTCGATCGCCGTCGGCCCTGGCGTCTCCTCGGCCGCCGGCCTGCTCTTCGGCCTCCAACCCGCCTTCCAGGCCTCACGCCTGCATCCCATCGTCGCGCTGCAGGCGGGAATGAGGTGACGGTCCCGGGCAAGACACGGCACCCGGCGCGCAACCCGACACGGATCCGCATTCAGGCCAAGCAGCCGGGGCAGCCCCTCCATTCCGGACACAACAACCACTGGAGCAACAGGCAATGAAACGAGCGATAGCGACGACGCTTGCCGCACTGGCCCTCATGGTGCCCCTTGCGAAAGCAGCCCATCCCGAACAAGGGGAGTTTCCTGGCCGGGCGGAGATGGGAGAGATCATCCGCGACTACCTGCTGAAGAACCCCGAAGTCATCGAGGAAGCCATCAGGTTGCTCCGGGCGAAGCGGCAGGAGGAGGAGCGCAGGCACGCTGAGGCCGCGATAGCCCGAAACGGCGAGGCGCTGCGCGCGCACCCGCTGTCGCCCGTCTCCGGCAATGCCGGAGGCGATGTCACCGTGGTCGAGTTCTTCGACTATCGCTGCGGCTTCTGCAAGCGCGCCCTGCCGGCGATGACGGCGCTTCTGGAGCAGGACCCGAATGTGCGCGTCGTCTGGAAGGAATTCCCGATCCTGGGGCCCGTCTCCGATTTTGCCGCCCGCGCAGCCATGGCTGCCGACCGGCAGGGCAGATACTACCCCTTCCACCTCGCTCTCATGAAGGAGCCGGAGCTCACTGAGCGGAAGGTCCTGGAGATCGCGCACAAGACCGGTCTCGACACGGCGCGACTGCAGCAGGACATGGAGGATCCGGCCATCCAGGCCTATCTCGAGGAGACCAACGCGCTGGCGCGGGAGATCGGCGTCTCCGGAACGCCCGCCTTCGTGATCGGCGACACGCTGGTTCCGGGCGTTGTCGACGCCATACGCATGAAGGAACTCGTCGAAGCCGCGCGCTCCGGCTCCGACAGGGAATGACGATGGCACGAGACAGGACAACGGCCGCCGGGAGAGAGGGGACGGTCCTCACGCTTTCCCCCCTGGCTCGACGACGACAGCACGCGGGCGCCGGAGGCCGAACTCGCCGCCACTGCCGGGCGCGGGGCCCGCGCCATGTCTGACTGCGCCGGGATCATCGATGCCGGCCACGTCGGGCTGTCCGGTGGCGCCATGGTCCGCCTGTACGAAGGCAACGAACGCGTCCTGGCGGCACTCCGGCCCGGATGCCGGGCGGTCCTGGAGACGGATCGGCCGTGGCCCGCCCGGAAACATCACGACACCCTGGATGCCGGGCTCGACGCAGCCGCACGCGGCGCGAGAGCCAGGGATGGCTCCCTCCGTGACGGTGATGGAGCGGCCGGCATGAAACGCGTCCGCGGTCCCGCGCGCAGGGCGGCCGGTCAGCGTCCGCGCGCGCAAGCGGCAACCGGAAGCGGGGAGACGACACCATGAAGGTCGAGACGCGAACCGAGGGCGAGACGATCGTTGTCGTTCCGGTCGGACGGCTTGATGCGGCCTCTGCGCCCGGCCTGGAAACCGAACTTCGCGAAGCCGCCATGCGCGCCCGCGGCCGCGCAGTGCTGGACTGTCACGGGATCACCTGTATCGCCAACGCGGGCCTTCACGCGATTCTTGTCGGCGCCAGGGCCTGCATGCAGGAAGGCGGCGAACTTGCCGTCGCCTCGCTCCTGCCCGAATGCCGGGCGATCATGGAAGCGACCGGCCTCCTGTCGGTACTCAACTACCACGAGAGCGTGGAGGACGCGCTCGCCGGAACCGCCCGGCCCCGCCTGCTGGTCGGCAGGGATTCGTTGGAAATCTCCGAGCGACAGGAGGGAAACGCGGTCGTCCTCTCGCCGGCCGGCCGGCTGGATGGAGGCGGCGCATCGATCCTGCTGACGCAGATCTCCGCCCATGTCGGACGTGGAGTGCCTCGCATCGTGCTGGAGTGCGAGGACCTGGCATACATCAACAGCACCGGGCTGCGCGCGGTCCTCATCGGGGCCAAGACATGCCGTCAGGCGGGCGGGAAACTCGCCATCGCCGCGCTCGGGCCGCAATGCCGCTCGGTGATGGAGATGAGCGGCTTTCTCTCGGTCATCGACTACCGGGACACGTGCGAGGCCGCGCTCGACGCGCTCGACTGAGGAGGAAGGTGCCGGAAGCCACGTGCCGGCCCGTTCCATACCCCGTGAGAAAACGATGGGACCGGGGGGCGTATGGATTGACGGGCGCTTGCAGCCTCACCGCTTTGCGTGCGTGGCGATGTCCACAGCCAGTGACGATCCCTGGAAACGGTGCTGCCGTTCCATGCCGTTCGTTGTGCGCAGCCGGCGGCGTGGCGCATCCTGGTGCGGGGGCTGGCCCGGACCTTGGACCGCGAACTCCGGCAGCTGGGCGCCGGGACCGGAGCCCCGGGGGCAGGCCGGGGGCGTGAGTGGGGTTGTTTGGGGAGCGGGTGGCCCGGTGCGGTGGCCGGGAAGGGCCGGGTGATGGCGCTGCCAGCGCGCTGCGTCGAGGTGGCGCATTACCGCAGCGGTGAGTTCGAGGACGTCTTCGTAGGAACACTCGTCGGAATCCCGCGAAGCGAATCAAGGAGCTGCCAGTGCGGCTCTGGAAGACGCTGTTCGCGGATAGGCCGTTACGTTCCGACTTGGGCCGCAACCGAGGCCCACGATCTCAGAAAGCCGCGAAGGTCCAGAACAGTCTTGTTTGCTCGCTTAGAATCTAGCGCTGTAAGCTATATCAGAATAAAATGAGTGTGCGAATATGTCCTCGGCAATGTTGATCATTTCTCTGGTTTCGGCCCCGTTGTCGTTTATATCTTTTCTTGTCGGTCGCCGCAAGCCAACCAAGGGTGGGCAACGTATATTATACACCATTTCTGTCATTTTGTGTGTTACAGCAATAGTCTCTGGCGTGTTGAGTTATACGGCCAGTGTAGACATCGATGACCAACTAGAACTGACCCGTGATCAAGCATCTGAAGCCAGTGCAAAAGCAGATAAAGCACAGGCGCAGATAACCGAAATCAAAACGCCGAGGCGCATAGATCTAGAAACCAAGCGCATGTTAGCTGCAAGGTTGAAGCCGTATGCGGGACAGAAATACGACATGAAAGTATACAGAGATCAAGATTCCCTGGAACTGGCAGCATCTATCCAAATAATTTTGGAAGAAGCAGGTTGGGAGTACACGAATGTGTACCCGAAACGTGCAACACAACATTATGCGGAAACACGTGGCGACGGTGCATTTATAATATCAGGCAAGGTCGAAACAAGAAAGGCCTCCGAAGCTGGGAAGGCTCTACTTGGTGCACTGAACGATGCAGGTCTGTACGATGACTCCGCAGCTCTTACTCCCATGAACTGTGCCTAGATTGTCGGGCCAATCCAAGAAGGCTCCAAAATCACGCCTATCCCCTGCCCGGAGTCGCCAATCCAATCAATCGGAGTTGACTTCACAATCATTGATGAAGTGATACCTGAGGATACTCTGGTGCTACATGTTGGCAAGGTACGACTGTAGTGGTTCAGGTGGCGATGCTGATGTGCTCGCCCCAGGGCGCCGGGTGCCGCCACGGGCTGTCGGGATCTACGAAATCGACCCAGAGCGTCGGAAACCCGGGCTCCGCCTCGGGGTAGTCCGAGCACTCCATGTCGGTGAAGTAGAGGCACACCCCCGGCTCAATCCCCTGCTCGTCGAGCCATTCGAATCCGGGTCGAAAGTCGGTGCCGCCCTGGCCCTTGACTGCGAGCTCCTCGGGCAGGCCGTCGGCGGTGGACTCGGTGACGTCCCTCAGCAGGGCGTCGACCTGGAGCACGACGATGCGCTCGTGGCGGATCTCCGCCGCGACCTCGCGCATCTCCGTCCAGAACTCGGCAAGCGTCGCGGACGGGAGCGAGGACGAGCTGTCGATGATGAAGGGGATGGTCTCGATGCCTTCGGAACGGATCGAGGGCAGGTAGAGGCCACTGTCGATGAAGCGCCGGTTGGGCACGCTCCAGCTGTAGTCGTGGCTCGCGGCGTCGGTCATGTAGCGGCGGAGCCCTCGTAGCGGAATGAGTCGGCAACGGTGACCGTACCGTAGCCATGCATCTTGCCGGCCCGCATGGTACCCTCGAAGATGTCGTCTCTGCCCCTGTAGGTGAGCCGCCCCTCGCCTGCAGCCTTGCCGTTCACACAGGCGCCTGACCATACGAACGGCCCAAGCTTGTCGCCCCTGCCGTAGTTCCACACCTGGCAGGACTGATTCTCGGTGATGGACCAGGCGGGGCCGAAGGGCTGGATCGTAGCGTCGGCCGCCCGAGCGCCCTCGGAACAGACCGCCGTGAGGGCGAGCACCGCCGCCGTCACTCCTGCCGCGAGTGCCTTCCCGCTTCCGTCACGCCATGCGCGGCGCACCAATGACCGTCCCCGACGCGGCGAGCGGAGATGTCGGCCTTCCGATACATCTCCTCGACACCCGTTCCCTCCTTCGCCCCACGCAGGATGAACGCGGTCTGCTACTCGTGAAACATCGATCGCTCCGCGGGCGGCTCGCCAGTTGGTCACGGAAAACCCTACCGAGACATTTCTCGCTATTCGAGGTCCGAATTCTGGGAAGCAGATCAGGTTTGCCAGCCAAGCTGGGTGGTCGGCTGATCGTTGCGGAGCCGGGCAGCCAGCGCAGGCTGCTGCCCGAGGGTGGAGCGCGACGGCTCGGCCGCGCAAGGTGCGGGTCGGGGTCGGCGCCTCGTTTCCGGTGGGAACGGGCCTCGTGGTGCGGCCCGACCACGTGCCGCCGCTCCCCGTGGCGATCGAAGGGGTGAAGGACTTGTGGAGCGTGACCCACGGGCCGGTCCCTCGGCGAGGGAGGATCCGTGCAGCTCCATACTGGACTGCGGCGCACCTATCCCGCCTCGTCGAGGCCGGACAGATGACCATACCTGACCGCGTGCCAAACTTGTCCGCCCCGAAACTGCTTGCGTCCGAGGAGGGCGTCCATCTACGTCCGTGGACGGTTGCGGGGCGGCATTTCGAACCTGCTGCGGCCTTCAGGTCAAAGGACGAGATGGCGGCGCGCGGCGAAGACGTTCCGGAGGAAGGCCGTTCGCTCGCCGCGGACCCGGCCATGCCGGAGGCGCTGCGGCGGAGCCTTCTCGATGCGCTCCGCGAGCATGACGAGATCGCAGCGGAACGGGCGGAGCGTGATGCGGCGCCCGAACGGGTGCGCGAGGCAACGGCAGCTGCGCGCAGCGAAGCCGGGGACATTGCCGACCGCCTCCGGACCGGGAGCCGGTCGGGAGATGCCGACGCCATGGACGCCCTGCCCGCGAGAGGCGACCGCCTCGCCGCCAGGCTTTGAGTGTCGCCCGTGATGGCCAACGCCCCACATGACGCAGAGGCTTCGCCGCCGAATTGTCTCTTGAAGGGTAGGCGATCATGCGTCGCTCTCCTCCCCCCGGACAGGGGGCGCCCGCACGTTCCCCCCTGTTTATTCCTCTGCGAAATCGGCCCACCCGGAACTCGGACCGTCCGATCCAATTGAAATTCCCGATCGGACAAGGAACGCGGAAACCGCTGGCTGCCCCGGAACAGGTGGCGGAAGAATACTCGCGTGAGGCCGGGTTACAGCGCAGTCGACGCTTGACCCCGAAAGCCCAACGCAAATCCTACCGAAGACCGGCGAGCGACAGCACGAGCGGCACCAGTTCTACTTGTCGGGTGATGCTGAGCTTGGAGAATATGTGCTTAACGTGCCAACGGATGGTGTCCTCGCTCCGCCCGGTGGTAAGGGCGATGTTGCCGACGGTACGACCCTGGGCCAGCAATATTGCCACGCGGCTTTCTGCCGGCGTGAGGCCGAGCGCGGCTCCAACCAGGTCCGGATCGATGGGACTGCGGCTCTCCGGGTCTACCACCAGGACAAGCGCGGCGACGTCGCTGGGACGCGTGTCCAACTGTGCGCCCCCCAGAGGGTTGACATGCAATACGAGGCGAGGACCGACAATCGGGCGCTTCACCGTCATCGAGCCACTCTCGGCTCGTATGCCGAAGGGCGGCAGCGCTCCGGCCAGCAATTTCTGGAGAACAGCATTGTCGTCTGCCGACACTGCATACAGATTGCCACCTTGAACCGTCAATCCGTCGCCATTGCGTACGAGATCGTCGGCATGATCGTTCAACGCCACGATCCGCCCACGCAGGTCGAGCTGGATGACTCCGAAACGGGTGTTCTCGAGCAGCGCAACGGCGGACGACCCGAGCGCCCGGGCATTGACCAGCGCATGCCTCACCCGCACGAACTGACGCAAATGCGGCAGAACGCGCCTGATCGTCTCGACTTGGCCTGTCGACCAGCCATCCCCGGAAACGGGGTCGGCGATGGCCCAGGTGATGCGCGAGCCGTCCGGCCCGTCAAGTCGTAAATTCAAGCCGTTCTGAATGCGGGCGAGCTGCAACGCCTCGTTGTAGACAGGCGAAGCGTTCTTCTCCTCGTCCGTGTAGAGAGAACCTTGTGGCACCACCTGGCCGTCCGGCAGTCGCCGGAGACGTGGAACAGCTTCATCCAGAGCGTAGTAGGTTTCCAGATACAGCCGTTCGAAGTCCTCACGGCGGTCGCCGCGGTAGCAGAACCTCACGAAGAAAAGTTCGATGTCGGCCTGAACAGCCCCATCGCCGGTCGCCAGGAGATTGCCCTCCGATCCAAAGGCTTCGTCGATAAGGCCGGACGCAGCCGGCCACAGCGCGTCGTCGAGGGCGGCTTGGTGCAGCGACTCCAGAATGCGGTTAAACAGTTCTTGTCTACTCATTGCGGACCTAGTCGATGACTGCAAATATGTAATACTAGTGCAATTTAGAAAAGACCCATGGTAATGAGTCACATTCGCACTGGCACATGTTGGGTGTGATCGGAGGTGTTATTCTCTATTCTGTGTTTGCGAAGACTCAGAAAGAGGATGACATGTCTGCGAAGATTGCTGTCACACGCACCGACCACACGAGTGAAAACCTACGCGCTCTGGCCTCACGGCACAAGCACCGGGACTGCCGGGTTCGTCTCCGGGCGATGGCCCTGATGGTTGAGGATGAGTTGCCGCGCACTGAGATCTCACGGTCTGTCGGCGTTGATGTGCAGACCCTGCGCGATTGGGCGACACGCTACAACGCCGAGGGTCTGGATGGTTTGCGCGACGCTGCGCGTTCGGGTCGTCCGCGCAGGCTGGACGAGGGCCAGACTGCAGAACTCGTTTCGTTGCTTGAAGCCGGTTCCGACCCTGATGCGGGCGAGCCGTCCCGCTGGTCGCTTGGCACCATCCAGCAGTGGATCGAGGATCGGTTCGAGGTTGATTCTACGGTGGAAGGCATGAGCCAGATGCTTCGCCGTCCCGGCTTTCGGCACCTGCCTCCACGGCCGATCCATCCCAAGGCGAACCCCGAAGCCCAGAAGAATTTTCGAAATCACTTCAGTCTGTTAGTGCAAGAGATACTTCCCGAGACCGTGTCGAGTGAGGACATGCTCCTGTACTTCCAGGACGAGGCCCGCATTGGCCAGAAGGGCATGCTCTCACGGATGTAGGCGCGAAAAGGAACGCACCCGCGCATACTGCGGGACTACCGGTATGGCTACGTCTACTTGTTCTCGGCGGCCTGTCCCGAGACCGGACACGCGGTCGGACATGTGTGCGACAAGGCGAACGCCCGGGAAATGAACCGTCATCTCCGGGATGTCGGCAAGGAGCTTCCCGAAGGCAAACACGCCGCGATGGTCCTTGACGGGGCAGGCTGGCACCGATCGAAGGATCTCGAAATCCCATCGAACGTCCCGCTGCTCCGGCTGCCGCCCTACAGTCCGGAACTCAACCCGATCGAGACACTCTTCGCAGCCCTCAAGCACGTTCACTTTGCCAACCGGGTGTTCGAGAGTGCCGAGCATGTCAGGGAAACCGTCATCCAGGTATGGGACGCCTTCACCCACAAGTCTGACGAGATCATGCGGATCGCCAGGCGGGACTGGGCACAACTGTGATATCCGACCCAGTACCTATCGGTGATCACTTTCTTGAACTGGCATTACCTTCAACCACGTATGAAACTAAACCGGTCAGCCCCCACCCGTTTGGGGGGGGCGAGAAAACCTAAAGTCCTCCACAATTTGCGCTGACACGGGCCGAGGCACCGTGTGGGACGATGTATCGCCGTTTCGGCTAAGTGTGCCGTCGGCAGCCCGTGTGCAAAGGGACATCATGAGATTCAGCATGTGGAAAGGAAATGTGAAATGAAAACGCGACACCGACTTCTCGGCCTGCTGGCATTCGCATTGATCGTGACCGTCGCGGGCGGAGCTTATGCGTCGTGCACAGGCAGCGACAGGGTAAGTCGCGACAATGCCGAGTGTCTTTCGGGCTGGTGGGACAACAACTCTTGGCCAAAGAAGTCGACCTTTGGCGCGCAGAATCTGTGTCCGGACTGGGGAAAAGTCGTCGCGAAAGTGGATATCAGGAACGCCACCGACAGGACGTGGCATCTCGCCGACGGCAACAAGAGGCGCAGCAACACCTCGCACACGGTGCGCAACATATACTGCTGCCAGGATTTGGGCGACAGGATGTGCAACAAGGCCGACATGGTTTCGGTGGCAAGTTGCAGGACACAGTTCGAGAAAAGCGATGCCGCCGACGATTGCGAACTTGACGGCGATCCGACCGTCGACAACGAAACGGCCTGCATTTTCGAACTGACGTGCGACTATACAGGGACGGACGGGGTAGATTACGAGTACGACGTCAGATACGGGTTATCCTGGCACCGCGCAGACGATATCGAATTCTGCGCTGAACACATCGGATTTCGACCCAGGATGTGGCTGAGCATCAGCGGGTGCTGAGCGTCTGGCGATGGCCGATAGCGGCTCAACGGCAAGTTCATGTCCGGCCCGACGAGCACTGAACGAACGGGCGCCGGCGCGGGTGCAGGGGTCTTGGATGGTATTCCTTATGAGGGGCGCGCGGGCGCGGGCCCCTCAAAGGCGCCGATATCGGACTTCTGGTAAGCCGCCCTGGAGAATCGTCGACCGGCGGCGTAGATGCCGCCCCAAATGCGGGACAGGTTTCGCCGGTCACCTGCGAGGTGACGGCGAAGCGCGGGATGGCGCAGCCCGGCGGCCATTCCGCCTTGCCGACGACACGGCGCAGGCGCGACCATGTTTTCAGGGTTCGATGGCGGAACTCGGTGAACAGGCGCGCGGGCTCTCTGCTTTCCTGCGAGCGCGCCTCGGCCAGCTCCAAGGCCGGTTGCAGGCGGACTGCGACGCGTGTGTTGCGCGCCAGGCCGAAGAGATAGCCGACGCCGTTGTCCTCGCACCAGGTCATCGGCGCATCGTGGGCGAAGCCTGAAGCGGTGGACGACGGAATGGCGATGTTCCCGGCGCATCGCATCTCCGCCTGCGTTTCGGCGGCGATGATTGCCTGTCTCGCCGGCCTCCTGCCGGCATCCGGGGCGGCAACCACGGACGAAGGCGCGTCCGCGGCAGAGGCCCCCCTTGTCGGATTTGTCGATGTGAGCGAAGCGGTCGGCTTGAACTACGTCGTCGGGACGGGCGGTAGGGAAGGCGGCACGGAGCCAATCGAAGACAATCCGGAAGACGGCGGCCTTGCGCTTTCCGATATGGACGGCGACGGGCGGCCCGAGCTCTACGTCGCTCACGGGAAAGGCGAAACCGGCCGGCTCTTCAGCTGGAACGGCCGCCGTTTCGAGCCGAGGGCCGGAAATGGCGGCATTGCGCCGTCCTTCATGGACCGGGCCGGCTATTTCATCGATCTCGACGACGACGGCGCGGTGGATTTCCTCTCGATCCACGGAGAGGGAACGCAGGCGTTCCGCAATGACGGCGGGGGGCGGTTCACGGAAATGCCCACCCCGTTCGGTGCCCGAACCGACAGGTCCTTCTACTCCATGGCCGCCGCCGACTATGACGGCGACGGCGACCTCGATCCGTTCTTTGCCCACTGGAACCGATTCTGGAACGACATACGGCCTCCGGCCGGATATCTCTGGCGCAACGACGGCAGGGGGCGCTACGAAGACGTCAGCCATCTTGTGCCGGTTCGCCCCGGCGCGTTCGGCAGCAGTCCCGGCAAGCGCGCATTGTCGATGACACCGACGTTCTCGGATATCGACGCCGACGGCGATCCCGACATCCTGCTGGCAGGCGATTTCGGCACGAGCCAGGTGCTGCGCAACGAGGCCGGAGCCGGCTTCACGGACATCACCGACCTGACGATCACCGACGAGAACGGCATGGGTGCCGCGGTGGGGGACTACGACCTGGACGGCGATATGGACTGGTTCGTAACCAGCATCCACGATGCCGACGGACGTTCGGGCTACGGCCCCACCGGCAACCGGCTTTACCGAAACAAGGGCGACGGCCGCTTTGAAGACGCAACGGATGCCGCGAGAGTCCGCAGCGGCGGCTGGGGGTGGGGAGCCTGCCTCGCCGACTTCGACAATGACGGGAGCCCGGACCTGTTCCACACGAACGGCTGGCTTGGCGGGGATGTCGAGGAGCCGGGCGGCGGGAGGCGCAGTTTCACGCGCTTTCACGAGGACCGGTCCCGGATGTTCATGGCCAACGGCGATGGAACATTCACCGAGCGCGCGTCGGAGCTAGGCGTGCGCCACACCGGCCAGGGCCGGGGAGTCGTTTGCGCGGACTATGACGGCGACGGCCGGGTGGACATTTTCATCGCCAATCACGGCGGCGCCCCCACGGTCTATCGCAACGTCTTCGAGCAAGGCAATCACTGGCTTGCGATCGATCTCAAGGGCCGGCATGCCAACCCGCTGGCGGTCGGCGCGCGCGTTACGGTACGCACGGCGTCCGGAAGCCAGGTGCGGGAGGTGCGGCTCGGCACCGCCTACCTCTCCCAGGCGCCGTCGACGCTGCATTTCGGACTGGGACCCGACCGGACCGCGCTGTCCGTCGAGGTGCGCTGGCCCGGCCCGGGCAACCGGGTCAGCCGGGTGGATGCCGTCGCCGCCGACAGGCGCATCACCATCCATCAGGAGAAGCCTGATGGCTTTCCGCTGCGCGTCGCCGGCGGAACCGGCGCCGGGCTCTATGCCGAAGGCGCGATCACCGCCATAAGCGCGGAGCCGGCTCGCGGCCGCTATCGCTTCAGCCATTGGAGCGCCGAAGGCGGCGGCGCCTTCGGCGATGCGCGTGCGCCGATCACGACCTTCGCCATGCCGGCCGGGCCTGCAACCGTGTTCGCTCACTATCTGCCCGGCCTGTCTTCGGCGGACACGAACACCTCGGTTGCGCGGCGCTGGATGGAGGTGTTGCTGCAGGCGATCCGCGACGATCGCGCGCGCCCGACCGTTCATGCGCGCAATCTCTTCCACCTCTCCGCCGCCATGTACGATGCCTGGGCAGCCTGGTCGGAAGCAGCAACCCCGTACCATTTCGGCAGGAGCGGCGCCCTGTGCCGGGCGGCAATCCGGCCGGTGGGCGCGGGCTTGAAACGCGCCCGGGAGCAGGCGATCGGCCATGCCGCCTGGCGGCTCATTCGCCACCGGTTCCAGCGGTCGCCCGGCGCCGCCTCAACCCTCCGGAACGCCGATACCCTCCTGGCTGCGATCGGACTCGAAACCGGATCCAGGGCAGCTCCGGGACCGGCGGCGGCGCTCGGTGACTGCATCGCCCGGTATTACATCGCCCGCGGTCTGGACGACGGATCGAACGAAGCCGGCGACTATTCGAACATCGTCTATCGGCCGGTCAATGAGGAGTTGGACCCGACCGAAGCCGGCAACCCCGCTCTCTCCCACCCCGATCGCTGGCAACCCGTATATCTGCCGCTGTTCATCGGCCAGTCGGGTTTGCGGGAGGAGGAAAGACCGGAGTTCGTGACGGCCGAGTGGGGCCAGGTCACGCCCTTCGCCCTGGCCGAAACGGATCTTGCGGTCCATCGGCGGGACGGAGCCGACTGGCGCATCTATTTCGACCCGGGTCCGCCTCCTTTCTCGAAGGGTCCGCTGTCGGAGCACTACAAATGGGGGTTCTCCCTGGTCGCCCGCTGGTCCTCCCACCTCTCGCCAGATGACGGCGTCACGATGGACATTGCGCCGTCCGGTATCGGGAACGTTGCGACCCTGCCGCGCGGGCTGGAGGACTATCCCGCCTTTTACGACGGCAACCCGCACGGTCCCGGTCGCGCCGTCAACCCTGCAACCGGCAAGCCCTACCGTCCCCAGATCGTACCGCGTGGCGACTACACCCGCGTGCTCGCCGAATTCTGGGCCGACGGGCCCGACTCCGAAACCCCGCCGGGCCATTGGTTCGTGATCCTGAACGAGGTGAACGACCATCCGGCGCTGGTCAGGCGGCTCGGCGGGGAGGGGCCGGAACTCGACCCTCTCCAATGGGACGTGAAGACGTATTTCGCCCTGGGCGGGGCGATGCACGACGCAGCCATCGCCTCCTGGGGAATCAAGGGATGGTATGACTATATCAGGCCGATCTCGGCGATTCGGTTCATGGCCGACCGGGGACAGTCCAGCGACCCCGGCCTCGGTTCATGGTCGCCCCTCGGCCTCCCTCTGGTCGAGGGCTTCATCGAGCTGGTCGGCCCGCAGGACCCTCTAGCGGGCGAGAACGGCGCGAATGCGGACAAGATCAAGCTGCGGGCCTGGCGCGGCCCGGACCATGTGGCGGATCCGGCGGCGGACGCGGCCGGCGTGGGGTGGATTCTTGCCGAGAACTGGTGGCCCTATCAGCGGCCGACCTTCGTCACCCCGCCCTTCGCCGGCTATGTCTCCGGCCATTCCACCTATTCCAGGGCGGCCGCCGAGGTGCTGACGGCGCTTACCGGCGACCCGTTCTTTCCCGGCGGTATGAGCGAGTTCCAAATCCCGGCCAACGGGTTTCTCGTCTTCGAGCGCGGTCCCTCGGTCGATATGGTCCTGCAGTGGGCGACGTACCGCGATGCAGCCGACCAGTGCAGCCTGTCGCGCATCTGGGGCGGCATCCACCCCCCGGCAGACGATATTCCGGGCCGGCTCATAGGCGCACGGATAGGGCGCGATGCTTTCAGGCTCGCGCTGTCCCTTTTCGACGGGAGCTATACCGGCGACCGTTGATGGAAGCGGATAGCCGGGTCCAGGGTCGGCGTCGACAATGCACTGTCGGCGCATCCGTCGCCGCCTGGGAAGAGTGCCTGCCTATATGACCTTCCCCAGGGAGCACCGTGTGTGGACGCCCCTGGTGACGCAAGCATTTTCTTCGGTCGGCTCGGTGCGTGCGGTCAGGCGCTGTCGTGTGTCCGGCCTCTCAATGCGGCAGGTCACGCGCCGCGGGCCTCATGGAGATGCACGAACCAAGAATATCTTACAAACCAAACCGGTCAGCCCCCCACCCGTTTGGGGGGCGCGAGAAAATCTGAAGTTCTCCAACATTTGCACTGACAGGGGCCGGGGCACCGTGTGGGACGATGTCTCGCAGGTTCCGCCAAGTGTGCCGCCGGCAGCCCGTGTGCAAAGGGATCTCGTGGGATGCAGCGCCATCGTCGGTCTTACGCGCCTTCGTCGGAACCCGATTAACGCGACGAGCCGTCAGTGCGCGCACGACCTGAGCGCCTGACGATGGTCGATAGCGGCTTGGCGGCATGTTGCGGACCGGTCCAGCGTGCACTGCACGATCAGCCGTCGGCGCGGTTGCAGGGCTCTTGTACAGCGGTCTTCCGGGGAGCGTGGACCTGCGCCTTCCGGGGCGCCCATACCGGGCTCCCGGTCAGCCGCCTCTTCGTGTCGCCGGCCGGCGGGCGGATGCCGCCCCTCCTTCGCAGAACAATCGCTGCCCCCTTCTCGACAAGACAGGTTCTGGCGTCACCGGCAACCGCCGATTTCGATACTCGAACGATTGCCTCACTCATATCGGTCGCTGACGTAACGATGATCGGGTCGTGCGCTCGACGGGCGCCGCGGCTGACGCGCCGACAGGGAAGACGCGGATTTCCGTTCATCCGGAAGACGTGGACGGCGCGCACACGGGGCCGATCCGGCAACGACGGAACCGGCCTTGTCGGCTGCGAGAGTCCGCCCACGCCGTGCGATCGGACGCCGGAGGGGACGTTCAAGGCCGGGGACATCGCAGTCGGGCAGGCCGGACGGTGACTGACGGGTCCGCAAACATTCACGGGCGCGTTCTGGAAAACCTGCTGGACGGGGTAATGGTGGTCGAGCGCGGCGGCGCCGTCACCGTGTTCAATGCCGCGGCCGCCCGCATCCTGGGCGTCGCACCGGAAGAGGTGCTGGGAAGGAGCTTCGCCGAGCTGTTCGTTCCGCACGAAGAGTTCGAGGAGTTCACCGAACTCGTCCTGAGAACCGTCACCGGCGAGGCCGGGAGCGGCAGGCAGGTGGTCACGCTCGACCCGGGCGGCGAGGCGCGTTCGCTATCGGTGGCGACGTCCTACATCAGGCAGACCGTTGGCGCGGCGTCGGCGCCGGCAGCTCTGATTGCCGTGTTCAGCGACATTACCGAACTCAGGGAGCTGCGCGAGACCGAACTGCGCATGGCGAAGGCGGTCGAGGCACAGCACGGCGAGCTGCAGTCGGCCTACAGGCAGATCGAGGAGCGCAACGAGACCCTGGCCCGGACGCTGAAGAAGGTCCAGGCGGCGCGCATCGGGGCGACGGCACTGGCGATCGGTGTGTTCATGGCTGCCGGCGCATATGTGTGGCAGCCGTTCGACGGCTTCGGCATCCCGTTTTTCGGCAGCTCGCCGGATTCGTCGATGATCGCGGAGGCCGATGCCAATACCGTGGGCAGCCTTCGCACCGTGACGGTGGAGCCCGGGGCGGTGCGCGAGACGATCGCGCTGGCCGCCCGGCTGGCGCCGTGGCGCTCGGTGCCGGTAACCAGCCCACTCGAGAGCTACATCGCGGCCATACACTTCCGGCAAGGCCAGGAGGTGAAGGAGGGCGATCTGTTGATCGAGCTCAACGTCTCGGAGGCGGTTCGCGCGCACCGCGAGGCGCAGGCCAAGCACATCGATGCGCTGAAGGCGTTCGAGACCGTCAGGGACTGGGAGAGCGGACCCGAGATGGCCGAGGCGCGGCGCTCGTTTGCGCGGGCGCGGCTGGCGCTGGAGAGCCAGGAGAACCGGTTGAGCCGGGCTGCGTTTCTGCTGGAGCAGGGGCTCATCCCCGCATCGGAGCACGAGGATGCGGTTCGTCAGCATCGGGGCCAGCTGCTGGACTTCGAGGCCGCGCGCGAAGACCTCGCGGCGGCGCGCGCCAGGGGAGGCAGGGAGGCGCTGGACAAGGAGGCGCTGGCGCTGAGCACCGCCGAGGAGGAGCTGCAGGAGCTGGCGGAGAGCCTCGGCCAGAGCCGAATCCATGCGCCGCTCTCGGGCGTTGTGCGGGCCGGGTCCCGCGGCGCCGGCCTGTCGGAAGGGAAGAGGGTCGGCAAGGGTGAGGTGCTGGCGACGATCGGCAATTTCAGCCGCATGGCGGCGAGAGCGAAGGTCGACGAGGTGGACGTGGTGCGGATCGCCGTCGGACAGCCCGTATCCGTGACCGGCAACGCCTTCGGCGGCCTGCGCTTGCGGGGGGCCGTAACCCACGTTGCATCCCAGCCGGACCCGCAGGCGCGGGGCGCGCCCCTGTTCGACGTTGTGGTGACGCTCGATCCGCTCGACGGGGACCAGAAGAAACGCATCCGCGCCGGCATGTCGAGCCGCCTGCAGATCGTGGTCTACAGCAAGGAGGCGGCCCTGATGGTGCCGCTCGAGGCCGTGGAGGATCGTGGGCGCTCCTACTGGGTGAGCGTGGTCGACCCGTCAACCCGGGAAGTGAGCGAGCGGCAAGTGGTGGTCGGGCCCAGCACCCAGGACTCGGTCGAGATCGCTGCCGGGCTGCAGGCCGGCGACGAGATCGTGGTTCGAGAGCGGTAGGCACGGGCCTCGCAATGCTGCAGCCGGTGCACGTTCAGGAATCCCTCAAGACGGGAACGTTGTCCATGGACGTCCTGCGAGGGGTCGCCCTGGAGGGTTCGGAGGGCGGGCCGCCATGCGGATCGTGCGCACGGCTCTAACGGCCACACTGCCCGAGGCGGTGCGCAGTCTCTACCGCGCCCGGCTGCGCACGCTGCTGGGGCTGGTTGGCATCATGATCGGCATTGCTTCGGTGATAACCATGATCTCGGTCGGGGAGATCGCAAAGACCCAGTCGCGCAAGGATTTCGAGGTGCTGGGCACAGACATCCTCACAGTCAAGCCGCCGGACCGCCTGATCGGAAAACCCGGTCGCGTGACGATCGGGCTCAATGACGCGCTCGCGCTGGCCGAGGTGCTGCCGTCCGTCTCGGAGGCAGCGCCCCGGATTCAGACGCAGGGCTCGTTCCGTTACGCCGGCAGACGTGTCGGCGGCGGCTCTGTCCAGGGGGTCACCGCCTCGTTCGCGCAAGTGAACAAGCTGCGGATGGCCGAGGGACGGTTCGTCACCGGCCTGGATACGGGCCGCTATTTCGCAGTGGTCGGCGCGGATGTGGCGAAGGCCATGCGCCGGCGCGGCGCGGGCGCCACGGTCGGCAATATCCTGGAGGTGGGCGAGCGCCTGTACACGGTGATCGGCGCGCTGGAGTCCGCGCCGGAATCCTACGCGCTGCCATTCTCGGTGGATGCGAACCGCTCGGTATTCGTGCCCATCACCACCGTGCGCCGCACCGAACCGGAGAAGCAGATCGAGCTCATCGTCGCCCGTGCGGCAACCGGCGTGCATCACGCCGATGCGGCACGGGACGTACGCTCCTACTTCGCCAGGCGCGCCAGGGGGCTTGAGCTCAAGGTCGTCAGCGCCGAGCAGTTGATCGAGCAGATGGAATCGCAGCTCGGGCTGATGACCCTGCTGCTGGCCGCCATCGGCTCCGTGAGCCTCATCGTCGGTGGCATCGGGGTGATGAACATCATGCTGATCTCGGTGACGGAGCGCCGGCGGGAGATCGGCGTGCGCCGGGCGCTCGGAGCGAGCCGCGGCGACATCCAGCGCCAGTTCCTGACGGAGGCCCTGATCCTGACCCTCGGCGGCGGTATCGTCGGGGTGGCCGTCGGCACCGGCGCCGCCTACGCCATCAGCCAGATGAACGGATGGGAGTTCTTCGTCTCGCCGACATCAATCGTCGTCGGGGTCGGCGTCTCCACGGTGGCGGGTATCTTCTTCGGGCTCCAACCCGCCTACCAGGCCTCGCGCCTCGACCCCATCGTCGCCCTGCAGGGGGAATGATGCGGCGCCCGAACTGCGCAGGCGGGCGGCGGTGACGGCGCGCCTCGACCAATGGGCGGCCCGGCCGGTCTCGGGCCAGTCGCTCGCCGTCTTCCGGATCACCTTCGGCCTGCTCATGCTGAACGATGTCGTCCATGTGCTGGACGAGGGATGGCTGACGCGCTTCTACATCGACCGCGCCATCCTGTTTCCCTATTACGGGCTGGAGGTCCCGCCGCTCCCGGAACCTTGGCTGCAACTGCTCTGGGGCCTCTGCGGGCTCTGCTGCGTCCTGGTGGCGCTGGGCGCCTTCTACCGGATCGCGATCTGGGGCTTCAACGCGATCTTCATCTATTTCTTCCTGCTCGACCAGCTTCTCTACCTCAACCATTTCTACATGATCGCGCTGTTCGGCCTGCTGCTCGGCTGCACCGATGCGCATCGCTGCTGGTCGATGGACCGCCGGCTCGGGCGCGTCCGAGGGACACGGGCCGTGCCGCGCTGGAACCTGCTCATCCTGCAGTTCCAGGTCGAGGTGATCCTGGTCTTCGCCGGCCTCGTGAAGATCGAGATCGACTGGCTCAGGGGCGAGCCGCTCAGGACATGGATGCTGGAGCGGACATGGTCGCCCTTTTCCGACCTGTTCGCGGTTCACTGGGTCACGCTCGCTGCGCCGGTGCTGGTCATCCTGCTGCATGTCGTGGGCGCGCCGCTGCTGCTCTGGTCGCGGACCCGTCTGCCGGTATTCCTCGTCTATTGCGCATTCCACATGGCAAACGCGCATCTGTTCAACATCGGCGTCTTCCCCTGGATGACGATCGCCGCCACCACGATCCTGTTTTCGCCGGAATGGCCGTCGGTGCTCGGGCGGAGATACGGGGCCGTGGCGGGCCGGCTCGGCCCGCGGCGGCCCGTTCCGCCCGGGTGGGCGGTCCGGCTCGGGCGCTTCGTTGCGGGCCAGCGGGGAACGGACGGCGGGCAGTCGTTCCGACCCCTGCACCCGGCGGCGGTCGCGGCGCTCGTCCTCTACGCCCTGGTTCAGATCTGGCTGCCGGTCCGCGACAGTTTCTTCGAGGGATATGTGGGCTGGACCGAAGAGGGCCAGAAATTCTCCTGGCGCATGATGCTCTACGTCCACGGCGCACACGGTCGCCTCATCGCGGTCACGCCGGAGAATGAGGCCTGGGTCATCGACATGCAGGCGCATCTCGACCCCCTGCAGACCTGGATGGTGTTCGCCAAGCCCGAAATGCTGCTGCACTTCGTCCACCTGATGAAGGCGCACTACGCGGAAACCGGCCACGGCAAGGTGCGGATTTACGCCGACGTCGTGAAGAATGTGAACGGCCAGCCCTGGCGGCGCCTTATCGACCCGGATGCGGACCTCGCTGCCGTCGATGGGATGAACTGGTTCCGGGAGGATCCCTGGGTGCTCCACCCCGAACGGTCGCAAGCGGCCGAAGGTCTGGTCCCCGACTGGTATCCGCCCATCACCCTTCCCCGCTTCAGCGCCATGCTCCACGCGCTCGAGGACCCGGTGACCTCCTCGAACGGCGAAGCCCCCGCAGACCGCGCGTCCCGGAAATAGTTCTCTACCCGGTCTCAGTTCCCAAAAGCGCGGCTTGCCCTTCACCGGCAGTACCGCAACCGGCGCTTCTAGGTCCTCCCCAAGCCAGGCCATCGCCCGGTAAAGGTGGTGAAGCCGCAGCCCCTCGATCTCGCCGATCACGTAATCGGTCATCGTGAAGGCGGTGCCGGGGCCGGTCCTTGCCCCGGATGCCCTGCCGGTCTCCGACGCCAACCGCTGCTATCCGCCCGTCGCGGCGGCGCCCGACATCCCTCATCGGAGCATCAACGCCTCCGCCGCCGAGCGGGTCCGAGGCACCGGGCACATCCAGACGGTCAGCAGCCCCACAGCCGGATCGAAGACTTCCTGCGCAGGCGGCGCAGCATCGCCTCCGACTACCTCGACAGCTGTCTCAGGCGGTTCCATCTCATCGCTCCCGGTGACCGGCCATCGCCGGGAGCGTGTCTCGAGGCGGCGATGGCCGATCCATGCCTGTGCTTCGGTAATTTCCCCCAAATTTTCAGGCAAATACCCCCAAAATTGGTGGCGAGAAAAATCCAAATCCTTCCAATATTTGCACTGATGCGGTTGAGGTGCCGCGCGGAACGACGTGTCGCCATTTCCGCCGGGGGCCGTTGACCGCGAGTGTGCAACGGGAGCCCATGAGGTGCAGCGTCACCCGGTCTTGCACGCCGTTGCGAGTGAACGATCTCCGCAGGCCTTGCCGGGCCAGCTCTTCATCCATGCCGCACCCCCGGTGCCGGCTTCCGGAAAGGACGTGTGAAATGAAGATGCGGCAATCGCTTCTCGGCCTGTTGGCATTCGCAGTCATCATGGTCGTTGCGGGCGCGGCCCAGGCCTCGTGCCCTATCAGTCAAAGAACGGCGTTTAATCACTCCGAGTGTATACATGCCTGGTGGGACAACAACCCATGGCCGAAGAAAAGTACGTTCGGAGTTCAAGTTCAGAACGATTGCCACCTATGGGGCACGGTGGTCGTCAAAGTTAACCTGTCGGACTGCAACGATAAGACGTGGCATCTCAACAACACCAATAAGAGAAGAGGCGCTGAAGCTTGTAGAGTCAACGAAATCTCTTGCTGCCAGGATATCGGAGATTTGTGCAACAGGAGCGATCTCGTGACCAGAGACGGGTGCACGGACCAATTCAACGACAGTCCTGCAAGCAGTACATGTTATCTCTCAGGCGGCGAAACCTATACCACTAATCCGAGTGGCACGACCGAGGATGATTATTTGGTGCCCGTTCAATTTCATAGTAACAACTACACTTGCAGTTTCTGGGCTAAGTGCAAGTACCTGACACCCCAGTGGGCCATCGAGGAAAGGCAGGTTGTGATCAGAGACGTGCACTGGCTCAAAGCCGACGACCTGGTCAATTGCAATGGGGAGTTGAAGGAAGATTCATGTTGAAGCAAGGCTGAAGACGAGGTGCCTGACGGAAAGTCATTCCTGGTAGGCCGGTTGGGGATGGAAGCCCGCAAGACGGACACCGGAGCATGGAGAAACCCGACATCGGCATCTTCTGTATTCTGTCTTCTCAGACCGGCCGGCATCTTCGCCGGGTAAAGCCCGGACTTGCGGGAAATTTTCGTGGCGAGGCGCTGAAAGCACAACCGTCCTGTAAGCGGTGGATGCAGGCCACCCGGATTTCAATTTGACAGCGGGATGAAGATTCCGTGTCTTTATGCCTGACCCGCGCAAGACGATCCGGGACCGGGAGCCGTAAATCGGGAACCGTTCCACAAGAGTCGGAGGCTAGTACAGGGTCGTTGTTCTCTCCAATACCGGGGAAGAAAGGATGCGTTTGCTGCATATCATTCTGCTCTCAACTCATACCCGGCATCGTGCTTTCGGCAGCCGGAAGCGACCCCCGCAACCGGGTGCGTATTGAGGGCATGGAGCAGGGAGTAACGGCGCGGAACGGAGCGAAGATGAGCGAGTGGGACGCGTTCGAGTCGATCATCTCCTCGTTGCACGAAGCCGCGCTCGACCCCGATGGCTGGCCGAGAGCCTCCGGGATGATCGACCGGTTTCTCGACACGCACGGCAGCACCTTGGCGTGCAGCGGTGGCGAGTCGGAAGGCGACACCCGGCTCTACTTCCTGTGGACCTGCCTTCGCGGACAACGACGCCGGGACCGGGAGCGCCCCTACCTCGAGACCTACCATCCCGTGGATGCAGCGGTCCCCCGCCTGCGGCGTCTCCCCTTCGGCCAGCTGATCCGTATCGCCAACGTCTACACCGAGGAGGAACGGAAATCTTCCAAGGCATACCATCTGCTGCGGACATTGGCCCATGCCGGGGACGCGCTCAACGTGCGCCTGAAGGGCCCCAACAGCTCGCGCATCATGTGGCAGGTGAAAGACCCAGTCGACGGGGAGAGTTGGTCGTCCGCACAACTGGACCGGATCCGGCATCTCCTGCGGCATGTCCGGCAGACCCTGGCCGGCGCCGGCGCGCTTGGCGCGACGCTGATGGAGATGCTCGACGCCACCGGGCCGGGCATCATCCAACTCGACGGCCGCGGGCGGATCGTGGAAGCGAACGACCGGGCGCGCAACCTGTTGCGGGCCGGCGACCACCTGCTCGACAGGGACGGCCTGCTGTCCGCCCGCTCGCCCCGGGACGATGACGACCTCCAGAAGCTCCTGTGCCGCGCCCTGCCGCCCTTCGGAGTGCAGCGCGCCGACGGTTCGATGGTGGTGAGACGCGCGGGCGCGCTGCCACCGCTGGTCCTGCATGTGAACCCGGTGGGCCCGCAGGGGACGGACTTTCCGATGTCGCCGGCGGCGGCGCTGGTGCTGGTCCGGGACCCGGCGACCGGGGCCGATATAGACCCTGCCGTGGTCGCAAGGGCCCTCGACCTGACGAAGATGGAGAGCCAGGTGGCGGTGCGGCTGGCCCAGGGCATGAGCGTGCACGAGATAGCCACAGCGATGGGCTGCAAGGAGAGCACGATCCGCTGGCATGTGAAACGCACATTCGCCAAGCACGGCTCACGCGCCAGGCGGAGCTGGTCCGGCTGGTGCGCCCTCTGGTCGGAACGCCGGGCTCCTGAAGCCGGAAACGGATGCAACCGCAGTGCGACACCGAGCCGGTCCGCCTTCCTGCCTGCCGACCGGATATATCGTGTCGGAAGCCCCGGTATCGCCCGACAGCCGGCGAACCGCCGGCCTTGCCCGGGCGCGCCGCGCCGGACGAAGCGGCCGCAAGGCGCCCCGCCGCGCCGTCTTCCGGGCGGCATGCCTTGCGCTGGTCTGCCTCGCGGCGGCGGCGAGCGCGCAGACGGGCGGGCCGGAGCGGCTCGACCTCACGCGCGACGAGGCGGTGCAGCTGGCATTGTCGCGGAGCCGTGCGGCGATTTCTGTGAGGCTGGGGCGCGAGGAGCAGAAGCTCTCGCTGGAGGCGGCGGAGGAGCGCTACGACCCGATGGCCAGCGTGAGCCTGGGGACGAGTGCCACGAGCCGGGGGGACGAGACGGCGGACCTGTCCATCGGGCCGAGCCTGCAGGTGCCGACCGCCGGGTCCTTCAGCCTCTCCTTCCGCAAGCCGCTGGCGGGCGAGCGCGACCGGGAGGCCAGCACCACGCTTTCCTTTTCGCAGCCGCTGCTGAGGGGGTTCGGAACGGAGCTCGACTCCCAGCCGCTGCGCCGGGCGCGGCTGCAGGAGCGGAATGACCTGCGCCGGTTCCGGGATGTGGCGGCCGGCATCGTCGAGGGGGCGGTCTCGGCCTATCGCGGCTTGCTCCGGGCCGGACAGCGGCTCGTTATCGCGCGCGAGGCGCTGGAGCGGGCGCGGCGACAGCTTGAGATCAACCGGGCTCTGGTCGAGGCGGGCAGGATGGCGCCGCAGGACCCGGTGCAGACCGAGGCCGACGTCGCCGACAAGGAGTATGCGCTGGCCGACGCCGAGAACGCGCCGGAGACGGCCAATTCGCGCCTCGTCAACACGCTCGACCTCGAAAAGGACGTGCACATCGAGCCGCAGGCGGAGCCGCCCATAGAGCCGGAACAGCCGGACCTGGAGGAGAGCCTGGAGACCGCGTTTGCGCGCCGCACGGACTGGCTGCGCGCCGAGACCGGGATGGAGTTCGCACGCATGGGGCTGCGGAGCGCGGAAAACGCCCTGCTGCCCGACCTCAGCCTGAGTGCGGAGGCCGCGCACCGCAGCGGGCGGGACCTGACGCTCTGGAGAGGTGGGCTGACCCCGACCGTGCCGCTGCAGAACGATGAGGAGAGGCAGCAGCTCACGCGCGCGCGCAACGGCCTGAGCCGCGCGCAGACGGCGATCGCCGAGACGCGCCAGTCGATTTGCATCGAAGTCCGCCAGGCGGTGCATGACGTGGCGGTGGCGCTGCGCCAGATCGACCTCGCCGGCCAGGCGCGGGCACTGGCGGAGCGGAAGCTCGATGTGCAGCGCCGCAAGCTGCAGCTGGGCCTCTCCTCCGCGTTACAGCTCGGGCGGTTCGAGGATGATCTGGTCAATGCCCAGCGGCGCGAGCTGGACGCAGTGGCGCGCTACCGGGATTCGCTGGGCTCCCTCGACCGGACGCCGGGGACGACGCTCGACCGCCGGGGGACAAGCATCGAACTGGTGGGCCGATGAGGGGTCCGGACATCCACCGCAAGGTGCTCGACAACCTCGAGGACGGGGTCCTGGCGGTGGGCCTCGGCGGGCGGATCGAGACGCTCAACCCGGCGGCGGCGCGCATGCCGTGCCTCAAGGCCGGCGAAACCGTCCTGGCGCCGGGAGGCTGAACGGCGATGCTGGAGCTTGCCGACATCCGCAAGAGCTTCCGCCTCGGGCCGGTGGAAGTCGAGGTTCTGAAGGGCGTGGACCTCCGCGTGGAGGCGGGCGACCTCATGTCGATCATGGGGCCGTCGGGCAGCGGCAAGTCCACCTTGATGAACATTCTGGGCCTGCTGGGCCGCCCGACCTCCGGCTCCTACCGCCTCAACGGGCGGGACGTCTCGACCATGAACGACCGGGAGCTCTCCGCCTTCCGCAACCGGCATATCGGCTTCGTGTTCCAGTCCTTCAACCTGCTGGGGCACCTGACGGCGCTGGAGAACGCCGCGCTGCCGCTGGTCTATCGGGGCGCGGGTCGGCGGGAATCGCGCCGCCGGGCGGAGGACATACTGGAGAAGGTCGGCATGAGCGACCGGCTGGACTACAGGCCGGACCAGCTCTCGGGCGGGCAGAAGCAGCGCGTGGCGATCGCGCGGGCGCTGGCCGGAACGCCCTCGGCGGTGCTGGCGGACGAGCCGACCGGCGCGCTCGACTCCGACACAGCCGAGGAGGTGCTGCAACTCCTGATCCGGCTCAACCGCGAGGAGGGGGTCGCGGTGGTCGTCATCACCCACGACCCGACGGTCTCCCAGCAGTGTCGGCGCCGGGCGCTGATCCGCGACGGCGAACTGCTGGAGGACCGCCGCGAGGCGGAGCAGGACAGCGCGGCATGAGGCATGCGGGCCCAGCGCTCCCGGTTGGCCGTCGCGGCATTCGGCGCCTATGCCTCGGTGCAGCTCCGGAAGTTTTTCTCGCGCATGATGCTCTATTCCGGCAACGGCCACATGGCGCCCGGTCCTGTCCGGGAGGCGCGGAATTGAGGTCCTTTCGGGCGTCAGCTTCCGAAGCCGGGCTTGCGCTTCGCCAGCAGCGCCAGGCGGCGCAGGCGGCGCAGCCAAGGATAGGCGCGGCGCACCCGCGCGGGGTTGGACGCGAAGCGGCGCGCAATCCGGGCGAAGCCCCCGACGCCGGCGCTCATTCCCTCCAGCGCCATCATGGCGTCCGCGCCGTGAAGGCGTTTGCCATCCAGGGCGAGGATCATGCCCGTCTCCAGGTCGAAACCCTCCCGCCGCATCTGCGCGACCAGGCCGGGTGCCTCCCTGCCGTCGATGAGCCGCAGGGGTTTCCCCACCCGCGCCTCGAACCGGGACTTCGCCACATAGAAGCTGCAGAACGGGCACTCGCCGTCATAGAGCAGGAAGGGTTCGTCCGGAACGTCGCCAGCCGGACCGCCGGCCTCTTCGATCCCCGACGTCATCGGGGTCCCTTCCGGTCCTTCATCGCGCCGTCCGTATCGCCGCCTGCGAACGGCGATTGTCGGTCCCGGGCGCCCGGATTGCAAGGCGCCGCCGTCCGCCGCCGCGCAACCCGGCGCCGATCCGCATTCAGACCCCGCAGCCGGGGCAGACGCCCACATTCACGACAGCATATCGACCGGAACAACAGGCAATGAAAAGAACAATGGCGACGGCGCTTGCCGCACTGGCCCTCATGGCGCCCCTTGCGGCAACGGGCCATCCCGAACACGGCGCGGTTCCGGACCGGGCGGAGATGGGCAAGATGATCCGTGACTACCTGCTGGAGAACCCCGGGGTCATCGAGGAAGCCATCGGCGTCCTGCGCGCAAAGCGGCAGGAGGAGGAGCGCAGGCGCACCGAGGCCGCCATAACCGAAAACGGCGAGGCGCTGCGGGCGCACCCGATGTCGCCTGTTTCCGGCAATGCGCAGGGCGACGTCACCGTGGTCGAGTTCTTCGACTATCGCTGCGGCTTCTGCAAGCGCGCCCTGCCGGCGTTGACGGCGCTTCTGGAGCAGGACCCGAATGTGCGCGTCGTCGGGAAGGAATTCCCGATCCTGGGGTCCGTCTCCGATTTCGTCGCCCACGCGGACATGGCGGCCGACCGGCAGGGCAGATACTTCCTCTTCCACCTCGCGTCGATGCAGGAGCGGGAGCTCATCGAGGGCAAGGTCCTGGAGATCGCCGGCAAGACCGGTCTCGATACGGCGCGGCTGCAGCAGGAAATGGAGGATCCGGCCATCCGGGCCTATCTCGACGAGACTCGCGCGCTGGCGCAGGAGATCGGCATCTCCGGCACGCCCGCTTTCGTGGTCGGCGGCACGCTGGTTCCGGGCGTCGTCGATGCCGCGCGCATGAAGGAACTCGTCGCAGCCGCGCGCTCCGGCGCCGACAGCGGATGACGATGGCGGGCGCTACAACGACCGCCGCCGGGAAGGAGGTCACGACCTTGCTTTCGCTTTCCGAACGGCTGGACGCCACCACGGCGCCGGCCCTGGCAAACGCAAAAGGTGGCGCAGTTGAACGCCTGCGGGCGGATTGGCGAACGAAACCGGGGAATGACGCAACGAAGATCGAGACGCGAACCGAGGGTGACGCGATCGTCGTCGCTCCGGCAGGACGGCTGGATGCGGCCGGAGCGCCCGGCGTCGAAACCGGACTTCGCGATGCCGCCATGCGCGCCCGCGGCCGCGCGGTGCTGGACTGCCGCTGCATCACCTATATCGCCAGCGCGGGCCTGCGCGCGATCCTCATCGGCGCGCAGGCCTGCATGCAGGAAGACGGCGAGCTTGCCGTCGCCTCGCCCCTGCCCGAATGCCGGGCGATCATGGAAGCGACCGGCTTCCTGTCCGTGCTGAACTACCATGAAAGCGTGGAAGCCGCGCTCGCCGGAACCGCCCGACTCCGCCCGCCGGCAGGCAGGGATTCGTTGGAAATCTCCGAGCGGCAGGAGGGAAGCGCGGTCGGCGTATTCGAGGAGCCGATGCGCCGCTATCCCGAGCTGGACCCGGGGGTGAGGTGCACGCTGGAGCCCCCGGCGGCGCGGGGCTGCCTGCGGGAACCGCCAGACGGATCGATGAAGAACGACGCCCTTGTACACAACTCCCCTCGAACGCGAACGCCGGACGGAGATACCGCTCCATCCCCCGATTGCGCCGCTTGGGACGGCGCCGGCCCGTCCAGCGCTCGAATCTCTGTCGAAACACCGTACTATAACGGCCTGATACAAAAGAAAATAACAGTCCCATATGGGACTAGTCGCGGTGACGCCCGCTCCGGTTCGCGGCAGGAACGGCGCCGACAACGCCGGATTGTGCGATTGCCGCGCGCCCCTGGAGACGAACATGCGGTCGGTCGGTGAAGCGGTGCGCCCCGCGGTCGCTGGCGCGATGGCCCTGGCCGAGCGCTGGCGCAGCGGCGCCGCCTGGAACCCGCTGTCGGACCGCACGGTCCAGGAGCCCTATCCAGTCTACGCGCGCTTGCGCGCCTGCGCGCCGGTCCATCGCAGCACGCTGCTCAATGCCTGGATGTTCACGCGTCACGCCGACGTGGACGCCATCCTGCGCGACCACCGGCGCTTCGCCAGCGACCCGCGCAAGGGCACGCTCTCGCCCCGCCAGCGCGCCCTGCTGCCTCCAGCGGACGAGTTCACCCTGCTGTTCATGGACCCGCCGGACCACACCCGGCTCCGGGCCCTGGTAAACAAGGCGTTCACGCAGCGGGCGGTGAGCGCGCTTGAATCGTGCATCCGCGCCGACCTGGGCGCCCTGCTCGACGCCATCGCCGATCCCGGCGCCTTCGACCTCATGCAGGCGGTGGCCCGGTCGCTGCCGGTCATGGTGATCGCCAGGATACTGGGCGTCCCGGCGGAGGACCGGGACCGGTTCGGCGCCTGGTCGGCCCGGCGCGCGCGCATGCTGGAGCCCACCATCACCGCGCGCGAACGGGCCGCCGGCGTTGCGGCCGGCAAGGCCTTCGACGCCTGGTTCCGGCCGATAATCGAGCAGCGCGCGGTAGCGCCGCGGGACGACATCGTGAGCGCGCTCGTGCAGGCGCAACACGAAGGTGGACGCCTGAGCGGGCGGGAGACGCTCAACATGCTTCGCCTGCTGGTGATCGCCGGCAACGAGACGACCACGAACCTGATCGGCAACGGCATGCTGGCGCTGCTGCGCAACCCCGGCCAGCTCCAGCGGCTCCGCGACGACCCGGGCCTGATCCCGGCGGCGGTCGATGAGCTGCTGCGCTTCGACTCCCCGGTGCAGACCGACTTCCGGCGCGTGCTGGAGGACTGCGAGGTCAACGGGTTCCCGCTGCGCGCGCGCGACAACGTCGTCCTGTCACTCGGCGCGGCGAACCGGGACCCGGCGGCGTTCGCGGATCCGGACCGCCTCGACGTCGGGCGCTCCCCGAACCCCCACCTGGCCTTCGGGCGCGGCATCCACCATTGCCTCGGCGCCGCGCTCGCGCGCCTGGAAGGCCGGATCGCGTTCGAGATGCTGCTGGAGCGGTTCCCGCGTATTGAGCTGCTCGACGAGCGCCCGCGCTACCGCGGCGGTATCGTGCTGCGCGGCCTGGAGTCTCTGACAGTGCGCTGCGCCAGGGCCTGACGCGGCGGCCCCGCTCAGCCCTTTCCCCCGTCCCCTGCTTCCAGCAGCGCCACGGCGTCCTCCAGGGTCAGCCCGTCCGGGTCCAGGTCCCTGGGCTGTCGTGCCAGCCCTTGCCCGATGACGAGCGCGCCGCGATCGAGCGGCACATCCGCGAGCTTGATCGCCTGGGAGAGGACCTCGACCTCCTCGATCGCGAGATCCCGGAGAGTGTGCTGGACGATCCGGCGATCAGGCGGCTGATGACGATCAACGGCATCAATCTCACCGTCGCGGTGGGATTGATGGCGGCGATCGGCGACATCGCCCGCTTCTCGAGCCCGCAGAAGCTGGTCAGCTACTTCGGCCTCAATCCACGTGTGCGGCAGTCGGGGCTCGGCGCCGCCCACCACGGGCGGATCAGTAAGATCGGCTGCAGCTACGCCCTGGCGATGCTGGTCGAGGCCGCGTGGGCGGCGGCAAAAGCTCCGGGGCCGCTGCACGCCTTCTTCGTCCGCATCCGCGCCGGGCACGGCCACCAGGTCGCAGCGGTCGCCGTCGCGCGCAAGCTGGCCGTGCTCTGCTGGCACATGCTCACCAAGGAAGAGGACTACTTCTGGGCCCGCCCGGCACTCGTGGCCAACAAGCTGCGTGCCATGGAGCTGCAGGCGGGCAGGCGGCACGAGAAGGGAAACCGGCGCGGGGCGGCCTTGCCTACAACGTCAAGGCGCTGCGCAACCGGGAGATCGATCTCGCCCGCCAGGCCGAGCGGAGCTACGAACGCCTCGTCGGCGCCTGGCGTCCGCGCAAGCCACGGGACAGGACGCGCGGGCGCCTCAAGCCGGCAACGCCCGAGTGAGGCAGCTGGCGGCGCTTTCAACCGCAGCGCCGCTCTTCGCCACGAGGTCGCCCGGGCACCAGCCATCCTGCCACGGCCTCGAAGAAAGCGCTTGTCCATCTCATCCGTCGGGTGCAGCTTGGCGCGGTGCGCTTGGGGGAAGCTCATGTAGGCCAGCACGTCGTGCTCGGCCTCGTCCATTGCCGCAGGAACTGCCAGGCGCACACCCCCCCACCGTTGCTCATCTCTCGCCTGCTCCCCGTCTTCCGGCGACAGCGCCCATCCCGGGCGCAGCCGCGCCCACGACATCGATACTGCCGTTGGGGAGAAGGACCGGCACCCGCCGGCAACCCTCGCCCGTGCCCGGAGGGACCCCCTGGATCACTCCCAAGAAGCGCTCGGACCTGCGCGCGTCTGTTCCTGTCCGGCCGTCACCACCGCGCCATGAGCCTCACACCCAGCCGGTCGCCGGACGCGCCGTCGTCGTTGGCCGCGTCGTGGCGCGATCCCTCGAAGCGAAGCTCAAAGGCCATGTCTTTCGCGCTTGGGCCCTCAAGACGCCATCCGAGCCCCAGAACGAGCCGGTGCTCCGGCGCCACGTCCCCAGTCGCGTACTCGCGCCGCACTCCCTCCACGTCAACGCCGAACACCAGCCCCGCGCTCTTCGCCTCGGCGAGACGCCAGGCGTGGATGTACTCGCGGGACGTGTCCGAGAGCCTGAAGCCGATCTCGGGCGTCGTCGTGTAGCGCCCGCCGAACGAGGGCCAGCCATAGCCCAGCTTTGCCTCGAGGCGCCGCCGCTCGAGATCGTCGCCATCCTCTCCCGCGTCAGGAAACAGACGTGCGCCCTGCGAACTCAGAAGCGTGTCCATCCCACCCGAGGCCGCCGCTCCCGCCGTCTGGCTGATCGTCAGGCTCGGCCCAAGCACGGTCGCGGGATCCGGATCCCAGGCAAGCGAGCCCGCGAAGCCCCTCTCGCGGAAGCCCCCGTCGTCGTGGGTGAGTAGGCCGCGTGCGCGGAAATCGGCCCTGATACCGTGCGCCGGGTCGGACCAAGCGAGCCCGGCGCCGATGTCGGCGCCCAGGCCGGTCTCCGCATCGCCCCCGTCCCGGCGCAGACCGAGATCGAAGGATGGCTCGAGAGACCCGATCCCATGCCACGTCCCTCCGAGGCCAAGCCTGAGCCGTGTCACCTCCGCTTCGCTGGCCGCGAGACTGCCCGCGCTGCCCCACACCTCGTCCGAGGACGTCTGCACCACCATCGCATCCGACGTGACGCTGAGCGCGAGACTGCCGTCGGCCGGCGCATCGAACAGCACGCCGCGCCCTCCCACGGCTGCCATCCTGAAGTCCATGTCCGTCTCGATCGCCGCCACGCCCTCGGGGTTGAGCCTCAGCGTCCCCTCGCCGTAGCCCACCACGCCCCAGAGCGCCAAGCTCTCGCTCACCTCGTAGCGACCCCAGGGGTAGAGACCTGTCAGCGTGCTCTCCACCGCGCCATTGCCCTCAGGTGAGCGGTAGCCACCCTCGCCCTCGCTGTGCGAAAGAATCACGCCTGCGCTGCCGCGCCCGAGGGCCCAGTCGGCGCCCAGCATGGCGCTCGTCACCCCGCCGTCGAGCGTGAGGTCGCCCTCGCGACCGTTGAAGTGCGACACCGCACCCCGGCCCCATAGCGCGCCGAGGCCGCTCCCGGCCGAGCCCCCCGTCAGCGCGAAGGACGAGCCGGCCAGAAGCTCGCGGCCCGTAAAATCCCGCGACGTGAAGGCCCGCGTCTCGTCCTCCGCTTCGCCGCGCAGCCAGTCGGTGAACGCCTCCAGACGCGCCTCCGATGCGTTGGCGTCCGGCTCCGCGCCGCCGAGCCGCTGACCCGCCAAGGTCACCTCCGAGCCCGTCGAACGCGACCCCGCCATCCGTTCCTCCACCGCGTCGAGCACCTGATCGGCCACCGTGCGTCCGAACCGCGCCAGCCACGCCCGCGGCATCAGGTCGCTGTTGGTGATGGTGCCCGTCGCTGTGCCGTCCGCGAGATATGCCCCCGACGGATTCGACAGCGTCAGCGTCAGCGTCTCGCTCCCCTCGTCGTGCGCGTCGTCGAGCACCGGCACTGATACGGTCTTCGAGGTCTCGCCCGCGGCGAAGCTGAGCGTCCCGCTTGTCGCCGTGTAGTCCTCGCCCGCCGTCGCCGTGCCGTCCGACGTCCGGTAGTCGACCGTCGTCCGGTAGAGCGCAGGCCCGTCCAGCTTCACGGCGAACGCGAGCTCGGCGCCGACGCCCTCCTCGACCTCGGCGTCCGCGACCGTGACGGATCGCGCCGGCCCCGGTGTGGACCGGGACACTCGTCTCGCATTCGTCGCGCCCGGATGCGCCAAGTCCACCGCCGGTCCGTTGAGGCTCGCGATCGCGCCGCCGTTCAGCGCAAGGCTGTCCTCCAGAAGCTCCGCCTCGCGCACCGGTGCCTGCGCTTGCGTCACCACATGCGCGAACTCGAGCGTCGTGCTGCCCGTCCCCCGGACATACGCCGCCTGCACCGTCTCGCCGTCGATGTCCAGGGAAACGCTCGGGACGCCGCCGTCCGTCGTCACGGCCACCATCTCTTCGAAGGTCAATGTTGCGCGGACGCGCTCGCCCCTCGACCACTTGCCGTTCCGGTCCGCGTCCTCGAGAATCTCGGCGCGATTGACCCGCGCCCTGTACACGGTCGAGGTGCTGCCCGCGGCGCACTCGGTGGAGTCGGACGTGTCTCGGCGAAACACGTTCGACGCCTGGTTCGACACCGATGACTCGGCGTGGGTCACGGCCCCGGCCGGCACGCTGACCGCCACGGCATCCCCCCAGTTGGTAGGAGTGATCCGCACGCGATACCCCAGGTAGTAGTCGTAGGGGCGATCAATGAGCTCGGCGGTGGCGTTCTCGAGCGCCAGGTCGTCGTCCAGAACGAATCCGCTCACCTCTTCGTAGAAGAGCAAGGCCCGTGACTTCGTCGTAAATCCGATGTTGACGATGAAGGCGCCTTCTTCGTCTTCCGGCGTCGCCGGATCGTCATAGTCGCGACACACGGTGTCGGGCACGATGGTGTCCCCCGACAGTTCGGAGTCCCCCGCCACCACGTCGGCGCGAACCTCTAGGGAGGAAGCCACCGAAACTCCCTCGGCGACGTTCGACAGGGCCCAGCCGCTCCCCTTTCTGGCGCGGAACTGGAAGTCGTAGGGCACGTTCGAAGCGATGCTCCCCTTGATCCGGTATCCGACGACCCCCTCCTTGCAATCGCCGAACTCGAACACACCCAACGAGATCCACCCCTCGCCGCCCCAATCTCCCGAAAACGAGGGATGGACCATTCTCTTCCTGATGGAAAAATCGCTCATATCGCTCAGCGTGACTCCCTGCCCTTCCCAGCAGAGATTGATCGCGGCTGTACCCTCGGGCGTATCTTCGACTGCCTCGCCCGTGGCGGTCAGCCCGGGGACGATCTCCGTCGCGTTCGCCACCGCCGCGACGGACGCCGGTGCTGTGCCCCGATCGGTGATGGCGGACACCCGGTAGTGGCGGGTCTCGCCCGACGTGAAGCCCGACCGGTGCGAGAAGGTGGTGCTGGTCTGGTTCGTGTTGTCCTTCACCTCGGCCCAGACCGCGCCGTCGTCGTAGGACACCTCGACCCTGTAGCCGACAATCGCGCCGTCCGCGTCGGCAGGCGCCGTCCAGCTCAGCGTGACCGATCGGGCCGTCGCTTCGGCGCTCAGCCCCGTCACCCGGCCCGGCCCCGTCTCATCGTCCGTCACCGTCACCGACACGCCGTGCGCCGTCACGGAGGCGTAGTCCGCACCCGCGACCGCGTGTGAGACGCTCGCAGTGTCGTCGTATGCGTCCGCGTCCTGAGCCGCGGATACGGTCACCGTCTGCACCGTCGACCAGTCGGTGGGCGTGAACGTCAGGGCGGAGGGGCTCACCGTCACGTCCGCGTCCCCGCTCACCGCCGGCGTCACCGTCACGTTCCCCGTCGGCTGAGAGTCCAGCACCACCGTGTAGGTCGCGCTGCTCCCTTCGCCCACGCTCAGGGTCCTCGGTGACACCGACACCCCGCGGGGATCGGTCGCATCGACCAGGTGGCCCGGCTGGGCCAGAAGGTGCGTACTCCCGCCATTGAACTTTATGTTGACCTTGCCTGGGCTGACGCTGTCGCCATGCCCTTTCCTGATGATGCGCCCGCCGTTGAACACGATGGCGTTGTTCTGTATCGATATTCCGATCTCGTCTAGGTCCCCGGGCTGGACCACATACTCGAAACGCACGTCGAAATCGCCGTTCGTCATCGTGTACGTAGCGGAACGGGACCTGATCGTCCCGACGTTGATATCGAGTGCGGGCGTGCCTCCGTCGGTGACGACGAGCACGTCGCGGTCGAAGGTCAGGTCAATCGTGATGGTCTCGCCGCCCCGGTACGTGTCGTCCGCCGCAGGGGTCGATGCGAGGGCGACGCTCTCGACCGTAGGCAGGACATACACTCTCTGGGTCGTGTTCTTTGCTTGTTTCTTGAAATCCAGGTTCGCGTCCACGGTGCCGGCCTGATTCTTAATCGTCCCGCCCTTCAGTTTGATCCCGTTCTTCGGTAGACCGATCCCTTTGTGAGCGTAGTCGGATGGCTTCACCGTGTAGGAGAACACCAGCCCGGTACCGGTGCTGTCCGCCGAAACGTAGTCGGCCCAGACCACTCTCTTGCCGTCGAGCTTGAGCTTGAGCCTGGGCGTTCCCGTCACCGACACGGCTTCTGAGAACGTGACCGTGGTCTCGATCTTGTCGCCGCTCACGTATTCTTCGTCAGCGCCCGGATCCGAGGTGATCTCCAGACCCTCGACCATCGGGATCGTGTCGCCGGCAGTGGCGGCGACCCTGAAGACTCCCGACAGAGCCAGATAGCGCGACCTGGCGGTGCTCGCACCTGTTTCGCCGCTCAGCGTGTTCGACGTGGTCTCGATCATCGTCCCCGAACAAGTGGAAGCGCCCATCGGCAGGGACGATGTCGTGCCGTCGTCGTCGGTGCCGGTGCAAAGAAACTGGTCGCGGCGATTTTGGGAAATGGCCGCGCCTTCCTGCAACGTCGCCCCGCCCTTGTGGTCCCAGGTGCCGTCGTAGAAGTCGCCGTAATCGTCCGCGACCTTCGTGCCGTTTAGCCAGTAGATGGGGACGCCGCCCGACCCGGTCGTTCCGGTGTGAATCCGCGCGCTCATTGAAGCGGTGGAGCCCAGAACCTTGAACGTATCCCTGTACCGAGCGTCTCTGATTTCCGCGTGGCCGCTCCTTTCGATGCCCTCTCGCACTTCTGCGTCATAGTCCGCGATGTCCGTCGAGTCCGCCTTCAGCCCGTTCTTCGTCATGAACATCAGGCGGAACTCGTCGCCGTCGCCCAGCCCCGAAGGTATGAGCGCCCAGTTGCTCGGAACCTCGGTCGTGGTCTGCGCGTGCGCCGGGGCGGCAAGCAGGATCGCAGCCGCAAGCAGGGCGGCCACGCATCCTCGCGCAAAGGACACCGCCGCCCGCCACGCCCCGTGGTCCGGCACGAGCGCAGCCTCGACCGGCGCCAGTACGGCCTTCACCGCCGCGTCCCCGATGTCCGTTGTCATCAATGCCGTTGCACTCCCATATCCCCGAGAGCGTGCGCCGCTACCCAGGACCGAAAACTGGGAGCGGCAGCGATTCCCCCCCCGGAAACGCATTCCCAAGCGGGTAGAAGCTAAGGAAGGGTCAAGATTTGTGCGCCACCCAATTGGAGGGTATCGGCAAACGAATTTGCAGACCTGCGTCTCGCAACAACAACCTGTGGTTTCGCCCTGCTCTGACGCCCAAGGAGTAAGGCAAGACAAACAGTATCTGCGCCCGAAGGAGACTCTGTGTAAGGCGCCGTGACCTATACCGAAGCCTTGCGATTCGGCCTTTTCACGGTCCCCTTCCGAACCCGGCGGTTCCACGCGCACCGCGGGGCGTCACGCCTCCGAAGTGCGCTCCAGCGCCGGATCTGGAAAGCGTTTTCCCATCAGACCCCCCCAACCGGTGCGCCGGTCCGGAGCAGTGCGCCTGACTCAGAGGCAACTCACCATGCCGGCGGAAATTGCCTCAAGCTGTTGGTCTTCGAGGACGGGGTTGGGTGGCAATGCCAGATGAACGGTGCTCATGTCGCTCTCATGCATCTTGATCTCGATATTGTCCGGAACCGTGATGCCGAATTCCTGCTTCACGACGCTCTTGGGGTCGGCCACGAGTTGCGCTCGAAAGGCCGGATTTGCAAACGCCTTCTCGTAGAGATGGGTGCGCATGTCTTCCGCTGATTTCCACGCCATTGAACGTCTCCTTGACCATCGTTGGCACTTGGCTCGGATGCCAGTGATCCTGCCGAGCCGTATGGGTCGAGCGATACAACCTAGTGACCTGATCGAGAAGTTTGGTAGAGTATTGTCATCGGTAATTTTGGAGGAATGACCGGTGGGCAGAGCAGCGGTGGCGATTACCTTGTCGAAAGCGGAGCGACGTGAGCTGGAGGGTCTGGCGCGACGGCGCAAGACGGCCCAGGGTTTGGCGCGGCGGGCTCGGATCGTCCTGGCTGCGGCGGATGGGCTGGAGAACAAGGCGATCGTCAAGATCGTGGGAAGCGATCCAACGACGGTCGGCAAGTGGCGCCGGCGGTTTGCCGAACGCCGGCTCGACGGTCTCTACGACGAACCACGTTGCGGGGCGCCGCGCAGCATCGACGATGAGGAGATCGCGCGGATCATCGCCCGCACTTTGGAGGAGACTCCGCCCGGGGCGACGCATTGGAGCCTGCGCTCGATGGCTCGTGCGGTGGGCCATGCCCCGTCGACGATCCACCGCATCTGGCAAGCCTTCGGCCTGCAACCGCATCGCTCGGAGACTTTCAAGCTGTCGACGGACCCTCTTCGACAAGGTGCGCGACATTGTCGGCCTCTATCTTGACCCGCCGGACCGCGCTGGTGCTGTGCGTCGACGAGAAGAGCCAGATCCAGGCGCTGGATCGCACCCAGCCGCTGGTACCCCTGCGGCCAGGGCAGGTCGAGCGGCGTACCCACGACTACAGGCGCCACGGCAGCACCACCCTGTTCGCAGCGCTCGATATCGCCACCGGCGAGGTCATCGGGCAGTGCTTTGCGCGCCACCGCAGCCGCGAGTTCCTCACCTTCCTGCGCACAGTGGAAACCCGGGTCCCCGACGACCTCGAGGTCCATCTGGTGATGGATAACGACGCCACCCACAAGACACCTGCCGTCCGGCGCTGGCTGGCCCGGCATCCCCGCTGGCATGACCACTCCACGCCGACCGGCGCCTCCTGGCTCAACCAGGTCGAGCGCTTCTTCGCCGCCTTGACCGAGAAACAGCTTCGCCACGGCGTCCATCGATCGACCCGGGAACTCGAACAGGCCATCCGCGAGTACATCGACACGGTCAACGCAAATCCCAGACCCTTCCGCTGGACAAAGTCCGCTGACGACATCCTCGCAACCATCAAACGCTCTTATGAGCTTCCCGATGTCAAGCCAGAACGCGAGGTGCCACGTCGTCTTCCTCCCCATTGTGTTGCCCTTGTGGAGTGACAGTTGTCGTCGATCAGGATCAGCGCTGTTCCGCCATGTTCATGTTCAACAAGACCGGTCTCGCCGCCGCCGGAGCGCTCGCACATCTCCTCCGGGTAGCGGTACTCGGCCGAAATCACGACTTCGCGGCCACCAGGTAGCAATGAACGTAGTCCTTCGCGTGCCCGACGGGCGCGGAACTCACCCGGCGCTCGTACAGGTCGTAGAAGCGATCCAGAATCGCCCGGCGCTCCGCCTCGGACCGGGGTGCTGCCAGTCCGGCCGCAAGTGTCGCCTCACTCCAGGAGCGCAAGGTCGGGGTGTACTCGTGCGCAAACCGGGCCGCGTCACCGTGTTCCCCGAAGGCCACGGCGAACAGGCAGCGGACCACCCGGGTCTCGACGTACTCAAGCTCCGGGCCCGCCTGACGGACCGGAACACCCGGGTCGGCGAAGGGCGCGGTGAACTCGTCCACCGTGCGGTTGCCCTGCGGGAAGGTGGTCGCGGCAATCACCCCGTCGTCACGCAGCTCCGCCCACAGGGTGCGGCCCCCTCGTCGATCCCGAAACTCACCGGCACCAGCCGGCTGCCGCTCGCCAGGTCCCGCGCCCAGATGGCTCAGGATGCGCTCCCGGCCGGGACGCCCCTGCTCCACCCGGGCGGCCCGCTCGCTTCCCCTCGCGCCCACCATGGAGACGTGAGGAGAAACCTTGCGGCAGGGTCAGGATGGTCCAGGGCGAGATCGCCCGGCGCCGGTTCAGTCGCCGGGCGCGGGCTCGGCAGTTGCCTCCGGCGCCTGCAGGTTCCGGCCAAGAACGTAGTCGCGCACAAAGGCAAGCTGGCCCTTGATTTCGGCCTGGCCGGCCTCCACGGCCCGCAGGCGGTCATCGAGACCGTCAATCCGCCTGTCGAGACCGTCAATCCGCCTGTCGAGACCGTCAATCCGCCTGTCGAGACCGTCAAAGCGCTCCTTGAACCTTTCCTCGAGGCCTTGCACCGTGTTTTCGAACCGCTCCTCGAGGCCGTCAATGCGCTTGTCGACCCTTTTCTCGAGCCCATGGATGTCCCCCCGCAGCCACAGGAAGAGCCCGATGATGATCGCGGGAGTAAGCCAGGCAGAGATGTCACCGATGATGTCCATACTGCCAGCCTATCACGTCCGGGGGTTGTCCGCGACAGCCGGCACACGGATGCGTCGCGAGCACTCCTTTATTCTTCGATGGCTTGAAGCCGGCAACCGCGGCTGCGGTCGGTGCCACGGCGGGTGGGTCCCGCCTGCCTTCCCGGCCCCGGGCGCGACTGCGCCTGGTGCGCCCACGGACCGCTGCACAGGGACAGGGCGAACAGTGCGTCGTGCAGCCTGACCCCTATGCCATCTGCGGGAATGGCACCGGAAAGATCGGCGCTGAGTGACGTGAGGGTGTCGCCCTCGAGTTGCTGCCGGTTTGGAACCCGATAGCCTGAATGGACTGGCCCCCGGCGCTTGAGCCGAACGGTACCGTCGGTCCATCGCCTTCGCCCGGAGTGCCGACGAGGACGTCCGCCTGGGTGGCTGGGGCAAGGATGGCTCCGACCGGCGGGGCCAGTGCCAGAAGGGCTGGCGCAAGCGGGCGGACCGGTCTTCCCGCGCCTGCGCCGGACCCGGATCTCCGGGCGGTGCGCCGCGTGCGCTCCCGGGGCCGTCGCGAGGCACGGGCGGTGCCCGGTCGCGGGGGCGAGGCCGCGGCACCGGGGCATCAGCCCGGGCCGCGTCCGGGAGTACGACCGTCAGTGCACCGGGCCAGGGCATCGATTGCGGCGAATGCGCACTTGCCGGCTGCCATCGACACGGCTCGATGAGACAGCCGGATGCGCCGGGATTGAACGTGCACGGCGGGTTCGGCCGGACCCCTGGTCACACGATGCCATGGCGCACCTCGGAAGTTGCAGGACGACCGGCGCCTGTCAACGGACCGTCGCCGGACCACCGTGAAGCGCCACGTGCGGCATGTCTGCGACCGGGACTGCCCTGCGGCCGCTGCGCGCGGCCTTCCCGAACATCCGGGCAATTCTCCTGCCGACCCTCTCCCCGGGGAAGGCTGCCGGATCGGCGCATCGTGATCGGGTCCGCAGCCGAGAATCCGAACCCGGTCTCCGGTGTGCCGGCAGAGCGGTCGCCGGCGGCGGCCAGGCCGGGACCCGGCTTCATCGCGAAGCGGCGCCGCGCCGGCGTGTCCCGGCTCCCGGCGTTGTCGTTTGCACCAGCGACCCTGCGGTCCCAGGAGCCGGGATCTACCAGCGGAGCGATGCGCGCAGTGTTACGGCGGTGGCCGGGTCGGGGTCTGCGTCCCTCTCGCCGCGGCTGGCTTCGAGGGCGAAGATGAACGCCGGTTCGCCGGTCCAGCGTGTGCCGATGCGCCAGGTGCGCGCGGCGGCGCTGCCCGCCATGGAGAGGCCGGCGTAGGGTGTGAGCGCACCGGGGCCCGCGGGCGGGCGCAGGCCGTAGCCGAGTTTCGCCTCGAGCCCGGCACCGGCCTCAAAGGCGTCGTCCGGCGCGAGCCCGGTGGCGGGAACCGCCGTCCACAACCGCCCGGCGCCGCCCGCGGCCGCGCCTCATGCCGGCGCCAGCGTGAGCGAGAGGCCGCGGTCCTGGACGCCGGGGTCGAGCCGCAGCGACCCCGACGCGTCCCAGTCCTCGTAGGCCGAGTCGGCGTGCGCGAGCAGCCCGCGCACGCGGCCCTCCACCGTGAGCCCCCGGGCCGGGTCGGCATACTCGAGCCCGAAGCCCGCCTCCACGCCCGCCTGCAGCGGCCGCGACGGCAGGCGGCGGCGCAGCTCGCGCAGCACCGTGCCCACCATCCCGAGCGAGGTCCCGCCGTCGGCGCACCCTATGTCGGCCATGCTGAACACCGTGCCGTCATCGCCCCAGAGCCATCCGCTCGAGCCCGTCGAGCACCAGGCCGGTCGCACCGTCGATCACGCGCCGCGCACCCACGGTCGCGCGCATCGGCAAAGCCCACCCTGGCCCGTGAGTCCGGCCGGGCGCGGCAATGCGGCCGCGGCCGAGTTGAACGGCGATGACCGGACAAGGCAGACGGTTGTCGAAGGGTGTGCGGCGATTCCGGGACGTGGGGCGGGTTTTCGGGTCGCGGCTGGACCTGCCATCCAGGGGTCGATCACGACGATGCCGCATTGCGCGAAGTCCCTGGCGTTTCGGGTCGCTATCGCTGCATCCCTCGCACGGGCGATGGCGGCGATCTGGCAATCGGCCTCCAGGATCGGGCGGCCCAAAGATCGGCGGGACGCAGCGATCGCGGCATAGGCCCTGGCCGCGGCACTGTCGAATGGCAGAACCCGTCCGGCGAAGTCCTCACCGATCACCGCGTCGATCTCGATCACGAGACGGTCACGGCGGCGGCCCGCGGGCAGAACAGCCGCACCCGCGCGTGGTTCCGCCTCGCTCACGGCGGTGAGGTGGAGACGGGCCGGGTCCTGCCCGGAAAACCACGTCATGACCGAAGGTTCAGGCGCGATGCGCATCAACTCCGACACGACGCTGGTGTCCAGTGCGATCATCGCCGCCCGCTCATCCGAACTCGGGCGGGGGACGCATCGGGCCGCGCTCGGGCAGCTCGAGTTCCACACCGCCCAGCGCAGCGAAGCGAGCATGGATGGCCCGACCCAGGCCCTTCTGCGGCGGCGACACGCCGACCGAACGGCCCAGGATGTCGCGGGCCTCCGCTTCCATCGAGCGGCCGTTCCCGGCGGCGCGCACACGCAGGCGGCGCTTCACCCCCTCATCCAGGTTCCTGATGGTGATGCTGGCCATGGCATCCTCCGTTCCCATGATCGATGCGAAATTAAGCACTGAATGCATTGCGCTCGATCACGTCGATCCCCTCGGCCGGAGCGTCGTGGTGGTCAGCGATCCTGCGAAGGCCGGCCGCCACTTCGGGGCGACTGCCGAGCGATGGCGGCGCGGCGACTTGCGCCGGTCCGCCGCCGGGAGCGCGTCCGACGATCGTGGCTGAACCGGCAGGTCACGACTTCGCCAGTCTGTCAGCGTCCGGCTGGCGCCCAGAACGATACGAAACGCGCCGTACCAGCCGGGTAATCGACAACATTTTGACATACGTTACCGGCCCCGTATTGTCGATTACAATCGGCACCTTTTTTTTCGATATGTTACCGGTAAGACTGAACGGAGGCGATCGATGCCAGCTGCGAAGGACTCCGTCAACGAGAGGGTCTACCGCTCCCGCGAACGGCGGCGCCAGGCCGGTCTGAGGCGCGTTGAAGTGTTCGTTCCCGCCGACCGGGTCGACACGCTGAAAGCCTACGCCGCCCAGCTGCGGGAAGGCTCGCGATCGGAAGCGGTCAGGGAAGCGCGAAAGCTGATCGCAAAGGCCTACAGGAAGTTCCGTGCACGATGCCTCGACAACATCGACGTCGATCCCGAAACGGCCGACCTGCCCGACGCGGCCGTGATCGCCGCCGCGCTCATGCATCGCGGGAACGCCGAAGCCTACAACCTCGGGCAAAGACTCAGCAGGCTGGCAAGATGGTGCCCCTCACGCCAGTCCAGCGGTCCGCTGCCGGAGTCCTTCGCCCTTTCCGGTCGGAAGAAAGCTATGTCGCCGGCGCGGCGGCACTGAATCGTGGCTGGCCCAGGCTCTCCGACGACTCCCGTACTCGGTCGTGCCCGAGTTCGAGGCGTTGCACGACGCCGGCTCTACCGTTGAACGCATCGCCGAGAACGACCTGGTCGTCGAGGCGATCGTCGGCAAGGACGGCGAGGATACGCGTATCCAGTGGCTCCACGACGAAGAGACCTGCCGGCGCTTTTTTCCCGCCCTGGAGGATCCCGAGCTCGGAATCCGGCTGCACGACGCCGATGCTGCCGTGAACAAGGTTCTCTGCGCAGCGCGCCGGAAGAGCGCTGCCCGGGATGCAGTCGCATCTCGTCACCATCGTCGAGCGTTATGCACCGCTCGGCCCCCTGGTATGGGCAGCCGGTGGCAAGGCACCTGACCTGGCGCCGCCAGCCACGCTACGTTCCATCCGCGCCACCGTATTCGGATATTCCCGCGAAGAGATTGAGACCGTGCGCATGGCCGATGGCCCCGCGACGGGCTGGCGGCGTCTGAGGGATGTCCTCGACCGGGCCCTGGACGCCGCGTCGGACTACTGCGAGAACACCGCGCCCATTGCGCATCCCGGCTGCCTGTTCATCGATGCCGCAGAAAGGCCGGTCGAAGCCGACGACAATGCACTCGACACCGGCAATGCCCGGATCGCGCGCATTCGCGATTATTCCGGAATTCCGGTGATCGGGTAATTCCAGGAAATTGTCCAGGCACCACCGCCCGGCGCGTCGTCGCGGGCGTTCAGGATTTCATGTCGCGCCGCCAGGGCGGCACCCGGCGGACTTTCCATACAGTCCGCTTCCGAATGACGGTCTGTGTCCCGCACGCCTTCCGAAAGGGTCTAGGCCGGGCGCCAGCACGGGCAGAAGGAACTCGACACAGGTCCCCGACCGCTCGGCCTCACCAGGCAGTACCATCGATGAGTCCAAGATCGCGGTGAGCGATAGTGACGACAAGCTGGCAGGATGAACCAGGGATCGAAGGACTATGGTCCTGCGCTGGCAGGGGCAGTGCGGAGAGTCGCTGTCGGGATCGCAGCACCGGTGCGCGGCGGGCGGGGAGCCGTGCATGCAAGGAGCATCGGCAATGGCGTTCCGACCTTGACATGAGGTGACCGGTCAGGAAATCTGGTCATATGAACACGATCAATGCATCCGATTTCAAGGCACGGTGCCTTGCCATCCTCGACCGCGTCCACGAGACCGGCGAGCGGATGGTGATCCTGAAGCGCGGCCGCCCGGTCGCCGTATTGTCGCCGGTCACGGGCGACGGACAGGTCTATCCCCAGGCCGAACTGGAGGGGACGGTGATCACCGTCGGCGACATCACAGGACCGGTGCTCCCGGAGGAGCATTGGGACAGCCTGAAGCGATGAAGGCGTTACTCGACACGCACATCCTGCTCTGGTGGCACGGAGACCGGGACCGGCTGTCCCGTGCGCAGTGGGACGTCATTGCGGCCGCCGGCGCTGACTCGCCGCTTGAGGTTTCCGATATCTCGCTCTTGGAAGTGGCCATGCTGCACAGCCTGGGCCGAATCCGCCTGACAATTCCCCTGCGGGAGTGGCTGGACAAGGCCGTTGCCGCGCCACTGGTGCGGCGGCACGGCATCTCTCCGGCGGTAGCGGCGGAGCTGGCGTCATTGCCGGATTCCTTTCATCGCGACCCGGCCGACCGCATTTTGGTGGCGACGGCCCGCGTGCTCGGCGCGACGCTTCTGACACGGGACCGGAGAATCACCGAAGCGGAGTTGGTCGAAACGCTGGGCTGACGTGGGCGCAGGTCGACCGGCAGCCGCCCCCCGGCTCCTGCAGGTTCGGGCCGAGAACGTGATCGCGCACAAAGTCACGCTGCCCCTGAATTCAGCCAGGGGCTTCCCTTGACAAACGTTCAAGTGTAACTACTGTCTTGTAACTACAGGAGAGCTGCTTCCTTGCGTTGGGTATGGGACGATCGCAAGAGCCTTCCCAACAGGAAAAAACACAGACTGGACTTCGAGACAGCCCGGTTCGTGTTCGACGATCCGTTGGCAGCCTCACGGAGAACGTCGTATCCAGACGAAGAACGATGGCAGACTATCGGCTTGATCGGCAATGTCGTTGTGATCGTGGCACACACGCGGGCTCGGACAGACCAAGGTGCCAGCGACGAGACCGGACGGATCATCAGCGCCCGAAAAGCCACGGCACACGAGAGGAGACTCTATGAAGAGGGTGACTTCTAAGGCGCTGACAAAGCAACAGAAGGCGGACCTGGCTGCGCTGGAAGCCTTGCCGGATGAAGGTATCGATACGAGCGACATCCCCGAAATCTTGAATTGGTCGGATGCCCAACGCGGTCTCTTCTATCGCCCGGTAAAGAAGCAGATCACGTTGCGCCTGGACGCCGACATCCTGGCATGGTTCAAGAAAAGGGTTCCCGGCGGGCGGGGATACCAGACCGAGATCAATCGCGCCTTGCGACAGCACGTTCAACGCGGCGAGAGTCCGTAGGCATCCTTTCGCCTCGCTGCGGTGAGACGCTTTCGCAACCCGCTCTGGCAGCACAGAAAACGCGGGCTCGGCAGGCGCCCGCTTCCGCCCTGTCGCACCCACGCGGAAGGGTGCGCCGATCCGCACTGGCGCCGGCGCGGAGGAATTCGGGATTGCCCCGTTCCTCGAGCACGTGAAGGCAGAGGGTTCCGACAGGTGTGGTCGGGAAGCGATGGCGGCGGTGGAGGGCCGCGTCCGTCGTTGCGAGTCCGAATTCGGGACTGCCGGCGTCAGTCTCCGGGGGGAACGCCCCGCCGCTGCCACTTTGCGAGCTGGGCCCGCATCGAGGGCAGGAGGATCAGCACCACGGAGAACAGCAGCAGGCCGGTGGTCATCGGTCGTTCCCACATGAAGCTGACACCGTCGGTCAGGTTCATGGCGCGGGCGAAATTGTCCTCCAGAAGCTGCCCGAGGATGAACCCGATGAGCAGTGGCGCCAGGGGGAAGCCGGCGAAACGCATGATCGTCGCCGCAATCCCCATCCCTGTCAGCAGCAGAAGCTCGGTCGCGTTGTTCTGGCCGATATAGCTGCCCATCATGGTGAAGAACAGGATGAACGGGATCAGGTAGTTCCGGGGAACCTGCAGCAGTTTCGCGATGTAGGGAATGAGCGGGAGATTGAGGATCAGCAGCACCAGGTTGCCGATGTACATCGAGATGATCACGGCCCAGAAAATCGACGGATTGTCTGCCATGAGCCTGGGACCCGGCGCGACATTCAGCGCGATCAGCGCACCGAGCAGGATCGCCGTTGTGCCGGAGCCCGGAATTCCCAGTGTCAGGAGCGGGACGAACGATCCCGTGCAGGCCGCGTTGTTGGCGGTCTCCGGGGCCGCGAGACCCTTGATCGAGCCCTTGCCGAACTTGGCCTGGTCCTCGCCCTTGGCGATGTTGCGCTCCACCGCATAGCCGAGAAAGGACGCAATCGTCGCCCCCGCCCCCGGCATCACGCCCACGAAGAACCCCTGGAGCGACTGCCGGCCGATGACCGGTGCGATTTCCCTCGCTTCGGCGCGCGAGATCCGCAGGTTCTCGATGTCGCTGCTCCTTCCGCTGCCCCGGTTCGAGCGCTTCGGGTCGAGAACCAGGTACAGGGCCTCCGGCAGGGCGAACAGCGCCATGGCGAGCGTGATGAAGCTGATGCCGCTCTGGAGGTCCTGGATGCCCATGGTGAAACGCGGCGCATTGAACAACGCGCTCTCGCCCAGGGTCGCCAGCATCACTCCCAGCACGGTCATCATGAGCGCCTTGGCGACTTGTCCGGTGCCTGCGAAGGCCGCAACGGCTGCCAGGCCGACGATCATGAGGGCGAAGTACTCCGCCGAATGGAACAACAGGGCGACGGTGGCGAGACCGGGCGCAAATCCCATCAGCAGGAGGGCGCCCACCGTGCCGCCGGAAAAGGACGCGATGGCGGCGATGGTCAGCGCCTTGCCGGCCTGCCCCTGGCGCGCCAGGGGATATCCGTCGAAAGACGTGGCCACGGTGCCGGCGACCCCCGGCGCGTTGATCAGAATGGACGAGGTGGACCCGCCGAAGATGGCGCCGTAGTAGACCCCGGCAAGCAGGATCAGCGCCGCCGACGGATCGCCGATCTTGATGGCGATCGGGATCATGATCGCGATGATCGACATCGGGCCGAGGCCCGGAAGCATCCCGATCAGCGTGCCGATCAGGCAGCCGGCCACCACCATGATCAGGTTCTGGAAGGAAAACGCCGTCTCGAGGCCGGTGAGGATTCCCTCAAGCATCGGGCATCCTCCTCAGAAAAACCACGGCAGGGGTCGAAGGAAGATGCCCAGCACCTCCTGCACCAGGTACCAGATGAACAACGAGGCGAAGAGCGACACGGGAACCAGGACGAGATACCGCCGTTCGCCCAGGACCATCGCCCCCGCGGTCAGGAACAGCGTCGTCGCGGCGATGAACCCGATGGGACGCAGCAACAGCGCGTACGCCGCCATGAAGGCCAGCAAGGAAAGCGCCTGGCCGAGCTTGTACTGCAGGATGTTTCGCACATCGATATCGTCGGGATCCGCCTCCGGCCGGGCACCCGGTCCGGTCTGGATGACCACGACCAGTCCCGTCAGGACACCGATCACGCTCAACCACTTGGGCAGGGTGTTGGGCAAGAACACCATGTTGCGCTCGAACGGCAACAGCGCCGCTTCCATGGTCACGAAGGCGGTATAGCCGTAGGCCAGACAGACGACGATGAATATCCCGGCAATAGCGCGTTCCAGCGTCATGGCGCCTCCCGGTCCATTCCGTATGCCGGTGCGAAACGGCCGCCCCGGCGGGCCGGCCTAGCTCCCCAGGAAACCGAGCTTCTGCATCAGTTCCTTGACCACACTTTCCTGGTTCTCGAGAAAGGCGGAGAAGTCCTCGCCGGAATTGTGGATGTCGACCCAGCCGTTGCGGTCGCGCACGGCCTCCCATTCCGGGGTGCCGTACATGGCGGCAAGGGCCTCGCGGTACGTCGCCGCCTTGTCTTCCGGCAGTCCCGGTGGGCCGAAGAAGCCGCGCCAGTTGACGAAGGTTGCATCAACGCCCTGTTCCCTGAGCGTCGGCGCATCCGGGAGCGCCGGCACACGCTCGCTGGAGGTCACCGCGAGAATTCGCATCTCGCCGGCCTTCACAAGCTCAACGGCTTCGGAGAACCCGGTCGACCCGGCCTGGACCTCTCCGGACAGGATCGCCGCGTTCAACTTGCCGCCGGCGTCATAGGGGATGTACTTCAACCTGGTCGGATCGGCGCCCGCCGCCTGGAAGGCCATGGCGGCGACCAGGTGGTCCATGCCGCCAGGCACCGAACCGCCGCCGATCGACACGCCGCGCGGGTCTGCCTTGAACGCCTCGACGAGCGCGGGAAAATCCTCGAAGGCGCTGTTCTTGCCGGTGATGATCGCCGCGTAGTCGCCGATCGTGCCCGCGATCATGGTCAGGTCGCGGAAATTGTGCGGGAAACGCCCGATCAGCGAGCGAATGATGATCGGCGTCGAATTGACCATCAGCGTGCCGTGGTTGGATTCGGCGTTCTCGATCAGGTAGCCGATGGCCTTGCCACCGCCACCGCCCGACATGTTCTCGTAGGATGCGCTGCCAACAATGCCGGATTTCGTGAGGGCCTCTCCGGTGCCGCGGGCCGTGCCGTCCCAACCGCCGCCGGCGCCGCCTGGGATCAGGAAGTGAATGCTGTCGAGTACTTTTTCGGCGCCGTTTGCGGGTGCCCAGGATCCGACCGCGATCACTGCCGCGGCAAGAACCGTCAAGCCTGCACGTCGGGCGGAAGTTGTTCTCATCGATCACCACTCCTGTCTGCTGGTTTGAGGGCGTTCTCCTTCGCGGGAAACTCTCGAGGGGCCACGGTACCCGCTGGCGACGGACCGGTTCACCGTCCGGGAGACCCTCATTGCATTGGTGATGATAGTGCGGTTGCGGACTTCCGCAAGTCCCCAGAACTGGGGAGAACTGGCCAAATTTCCGTGCGCCAAAGTGCGGGACGCGGGACGGATCAGGCGCTGATTGATCCATTGCAACTCCCTTGCCGCCGCAAGCCCGGCGACGATCTCGACCGAGTCCAGGGCGGTCGGTCCGATCACCACCTCGCGTTCAGTCACCTCTCGGCTCACCGGGTCGACCACTCGGACGAACCGTTTGCGCCCTCGGCGGTCCACCGCGTCGAATGGCAAGGTCAGAGCGGTGTCATTCCGGTAGACGACGGTCTGAATCCTGCTCGACATGCCGGTCCGCAACGATCGTGCCCCATCAGGTTCCTGCACCACCTGATGGGGCATGATCGGGGATCGCCGAGCATCCCCGTCCGCTGGACGTGCCTGGTCATCTCGGTCGAACAGTGATGGGCCGGGCAGACCGTCGACTTACGAGCCGGTAGTGTTGACGATGACGGTGCGCTCGAAGATGAGCATGAACCCGACGAGCCTTGGCTTCGCTTCGAGCGACCGATCAAGGTGGCACGCGGTGACGGTCGAAGCGCCACCGAATGCCAACGCCGTGGACCAGCGCCAGACCGTGACCCATGCCGCCAGCGACGGTGGCAACGAGACGGCACAGGGCTGCGTGACAATGTCTCTCCTGTTCCGCTGTGAAGAGTAGCGCCACGGGTGGTGGTGTCCCGAATGTCCCGCTGAAGCAGCGGCGGCTGTAGAACTCGTTCCTGTTGTGGATCCCGGCGAATGCTGTCGCGGTCTCGATGGACATCGGTTCCATCAATCTCTCGTGCCATTCCGCCCGTGAGGCACTTGGCACTGCGGTCAACCGGGCCTCAGCTCGCCGAATCTTCCAGCCAGTTCTGCATCCGCAACCCGGGGACACGTCCGAATGCCCGTTCATTGGTCGTAACCAGGGTAGCGCCGGCACTTCGCGCGTGAGCCGCGATGAGGAGGTCGTTTGCCCCAATCGGCCGACCGCGTGACGCAAGGGCCTGCCGGATCTCGCCAGAGTGAACGCCCGCCGCCGCATCGAAGGGGAGGATGTCGAGGTCAAGGCAGAATGCCTCGATCTCCCGGTTGTTCTCTTCGACGTGAGCCGAGTGTGCCGCTCCGTATCGAAGCTCGGCGTGGGTGATGGCAGAGATGCAGATCCCGCTTGCGTTCGCCTCGAAGCGCGAGCGAAGCGTCTGGTCGCGCTCGTTGATGAGGTAGATGCAGATGTCCGTATCCAGCATGAACATCATCGCATCCCGGGTCGATCCTCAAGAGGTGGCTGGCGCCGCTCCGGCAGGCATCCGCGGGTCGGCGAGTCGAAGTAGGCGGCCCAGTTCTTGCCGCGCGAACGCAACGTAACCTGGTCTCCCTTCTTGATCACCTCGACCTCGGAGGTTGCGAACCGGCATGCCGCGGGAAGTCGCACGGCCTGACTTCGTCCGCTCCAGAACACCTTGGCGATGCCACGGAAGTCGGGCTCTTTGGGCATGGCGTGGTCCTCCATCCTTGCGCTATCTCATGATATCCATCAAACAGGAATTCTCAATCAATTCGACCCTCCTGAATCCCCACGCGAGGTAGAGCCGGTCAGACAGCGAGTTCGGTGTCCGGTTGGCGGTAGAGGACCAGCAACCCGCGCGTGTTCCGCCACCCCGCCCAACCTGAGGCTGACCGGCGACTGTGACCATGGTGATGCCGCAACATGCTGAATTCTCCGTGTTCAGACCTTGTTCCGACCACGTGGGAGACCTGAGGCGGCGAGGAGCGCCCGAGATTGCCGGGGTCGCACGACGGAACGCCGTTCAGCACCCGGAGTACCGGGGTTCGCGGAACGACAGCGGCGACCAGACCGCAGGTGCCCACGACGAGGCGGTGCTCTACGAGCTGTCATCGCCCCTTCCCAGGGGCACATCGCTCATTTGACCAAGGCGGTCACAAGTGGGAAACTCCCACCCATGAAGGCAGTTCGAGTCGACATGAAGAGGCGCGTCGTCATTCCGGGAGCCAGGCCGGGAGACATCTTTGATGTTCAGCGCCAGAGCGACGATCGGTTGATTCTCGTTCGCCTGCACCGGGCGAAGGAGGCGTCGGGAATGAGCCGCGAAGCATGTCTCGAGGCAATGGACAGGTCACCACTCAACATGGCTCTCTCGTGGGAGCAGCTACGACGAATCACCCGCAAACCATGATGCTCCTTGACACGAACGTGCTGCTCTACGCGGCTGGGAGCGGATCGCAGTATCGGGACTGGGCACGAGAGACGATTGCGCGGGCGATCTCCACCGAAGGGGCCGCCATCAATGCTGTCTGTCTCGCAGAGATCTGCGTCGGCGAGACGGAACCGACCACCGCAGCGGATCGCATTCGCGGGTGGGGCGTCGAGATATTCGACGTTCCGGTTGCCGCCGCCGACATCTGCGCCGCTGCGTATCGCCAATACCGAGACCGAAGGCGGCAGCAGTCCGGTAAGGCCTCGCCGCGCACGCCGCTGCCGGACTTCTTTATCGGCGCCCACGCCGAACTCATGGGCTGGTCGTTGGCCACAGCGGACACTGCCAGATTCGCCACGTACTTCCCGTCAGTGCGGTTGTTGTCGCCGTAATTTTCCTGCGGGGGCTTCTCAATGGGAGGTGATCCGTTCGGGCCGCTGTAGCGTGCAAACCGGTCGGGAGGCACCTCGCATCCCCGTGGGCCAATCGAGGCCCAACGGGCGGGCTCGCCGCGAACCACCCGGCCCGGCAGCGGGCTCGGTATCGGGTTCGCCGTACAGGGCCGTGACGCTGCGGGTACCAGACGACAGGCAGAAGTGGCCGCGAGCGATCCGACCGGTTCGGTGCGGATCCATGGATTGTGCGACAGTACAGGGGCGCCGGCGACCCTTCCCCTCCGGAGTGTTCCGTGACCCGTGCCGCGTTGATCCCGAGGTCGGGAATGCGCAGCACGTTGCGGCTCTGCACATCGTCCATGCTGTGCAGCGGCTGCCGGTGACTGCCCCGGACCGCCAGCAGAGGTCCCTGCTCCGGCCCGCACTTGTCCAGGTACACCCCGATCGTCACCGGGCTGTAATCCGTGTGCGGCCGTGTCCGGACGTCCTGGTGCCAGTCGAACCGGCTGCCCCCGTGGGCTCATGTGTCGTTGAGCCTGGAATGGTAGTCCTGCAGGTGCGGTCCGACCTCGTGGGCCGCCGCCTGGAGCACGAGCGACCCGCAGGCAAACTCACGGATCGCCTCGCGGTGGCCCGCCGGGCTCGTGACCCGCTTCAGCCGCGGCAACGCCGATCAGCGCCCATCCACGAGAATGAAGGTCCCGTCGGAGACCGCGACCGGCCTGCTGCGCTCGGCGACCTCTGCCGCCGCCCCGCGCAGCCGTGACAGCCACCCGTCGTCCACGCCCCCCTCGACCACCAACGCACCGTCCTCGAAATACTGCGCGCGCTGCTCTCCTGATGAACAGGCGCGAGGGACGTATCCGAACGTCGGCTTCGAGCATCGTCCCCCTCCTCCGGGCCGCATCACCGGTTGGCGGCACCCCGTCGACAGTGACCCTGTTCCCCGTCAGCCATGCCGCCCGGTCCGAGCACGGGAAGGTCACGGCGTCGGCCACCTCCTCGACCTCGAAGCCCTGTGCCAGGTGATCACTGCGATGCCGCGTCGGCCGGCACAGATAAACGGTACCGGCATGCGCCATCGATATCGGCCTTGACCGATCCGGCTGTCAGCCAGACGGTTTGCCCACTACAGAGGTTCCGTTCCGAACTCTTGCGGTCACTGGCAGGCGAGAGGGGTGCGGTTTTGACCCCGGTTAGACCGAGGCCGTTTTCGAGGCGGTGCGCGCGCGAGTGTCCGGTGGCGTGGCGACCGGGTCTGGCCCCGCGCTCCCCGGGACGGAGAACCGGACCACACACATGTGGATCACGCTGAACGGCGACGCGCGCGCCCAATCTGATCGACTACCTCCCCTCCGGCATGATTGTGGCCGTGCGCCGGCGTTACCGGCATCGGCGCAGGCGTTGGAGGCATCCGCGCCCGCGCGTGGTATGCTGGGACCCGTCGTGGTTCCAGCCGCGAGGTGATTCATGTCAGCTGTCGTCAGCGAAGAGGAACTGGCCGCCGCCTGCCGGCAGACCCTGCGCCAGTGGCCGGGCGCCCGGGCCGCGGTGCTGTTCGGCAGCCGGGCGCGTGGAACGGCGCACCCGAACAGCGACTGGGATGTGGCCATCGTGCTCGAGGGCGACGAGCTGCGCCACCCGCGCCCGGCGCGGTCGGTGTTTCCGCGATCCGAGCTGCCGGCCGATCTGCCGCACGTCGAAGTCTGGGCCCTGTCCGAGGAAGACCTGCGCCGAAACGCCCGCGCTCTTGGCACCCTGCCCTACGCCGTCTGCCGCGACGGCAGGGTGCTCGCGGGAGAGTGGAACAGGCCGGAGTCGGCGCAGATGAAGCGGGAGGCTGCAATGAACCCGGAAGACTGGGCCGGCAGGATGCGCCAGGCAGTCACGACATTGTCGTTCGCCATCGCGTCGGTCAGCCGCATTGCGGAGAGGCCGCTCTGGGCGGGCAGCGGTGAGGACTGCTCGCACCTGTTGCGAAACACCGCCGACGCCGCCGAGCTCCTGGTCAAGGCGGCGATGGAGCGGCGCGGCGTACCCGCCGACCTCAGCCACGATATCGCCCGATTGGCTGGCGCGTTCGCTGCACAACGGCCCGAGGAGAGCGAACTAGCAGAGCGGATGGCGGCGCTGAACGGCACCAGTCGCACGGACCACATGGCAATGTACCGTTTCTCGCCACCAGACGTGGCGGATGTTCAAGCCGCCGTCATGCGCCTTGCCGGAACGCTCGATCTCTGGGCATTCGAGATTGAGGAGCGAGAGGACGGCATGGCCGGGCAGATCCCCGAACTCGCCCGGGTCGCAGCCTTCGATATGGCTGCGTGGTCCGATCACGTCAGCACACCGGTGACACCCAAGGCAGACGAGAGTCATCCGGCGCGGGCTGCGGCGGAAGCGGCGCTCGAAGGCCGGGCGATCCTCGCCGACGCGGTCGCGTCGTTCCGGGATCGAATGCGCGGGTTGACCGGCGGAGAGAATTCGCCCGATCTCTGACAGGCAGCCGGCAGGCGCCGGCCCGGCTTCGTGCGGAACGACGTTCTCGACCGGGGGGCACAGGCATCCCGTGAGGCAGCCGCTCAGGAAAGGTCCTTGCCGCGCAGCCTGCGGGCGAACCGGTAGGCGCCGTGGCCGTATCGCGAAAGGGCCGAGATGCCATGGCCGAGGGTCAGAGACCGTTCGCGGGCCGGCAGGAACTCGTCCGCATCCAGGTCCTCGATCGCCGCCAGCGTCCGCCTGAGCAGCGTGGTGGCCAGTCTCCGGCGCTCCCGGTCGGCCATTTGGAAGCCGCCGCATCCCACAACACAGGCCAGAAGGACGCCCAGCATGTTCTGCCGGTAGCTGCGCCAGCACTCCTCGAATGTCGGGCCGCTTGCCGCCTTGCGGCAGACGACGTCGTGATATTCCTCCAGTGTCTCGCGTTCGAGGCGGCGGCGGTCCTCGACGGGAACGCTGGTTGCCATGAAATACGCCACGTCGTAGAGGCCACAGCCCAGGCCGCAGCCCTGCCAGTCGATTGCGGCGAAACCGCCCCCGGTTCCGATGCCGAAGAACATGTTCGCCGCGCGGTAGTCGCCGTGGATGAAGGTCCTGGGACCGGCCCCGACAGCGGCGAAGTGGGCAGTAACGCGCGGTCCCAGCGCTTCGGCGAACCGGCGCATGCCGGGCGAGAAGTGGCTGTCGAAACGGTCGAGGGCAGCGGGAAGGCACAGCAGGTAGGCAGTCTGCAGGATCCGAGCGCATCCCGGGTTGAAACAATCGTAGAGCCTTGACAGGGGCAGGCTGTCGACCCTGCCCCAGAAGTGCCCGTGCAGCCAGGCGGCCTGCCGAATGGCAAGGCCCGCCTGCCGGGCATCGACACCGACTGCCTGGGGGACCGACTCCATGCCGCGCAGGTCTTCCAGCACCAGCACGAACCGCTGGCTGCGCCTGTCGAACTCGGCGCAGTAAAGGGCAGGAGAACGCATCGGCGCATACTGAGCCACCGTGCGGTAGAACACGTACTCGCGCTGGTGAAGCAAGAGCCTCCTGGCGAGCGTCAGCGCCAACCGGCTGGTCCCCGGAAGCTTGACGATGACGGTCGCCGGCACCAGGGAGCGGTCGCCGGCAACGGTCAGGCGACAGCGCAGAAGGGTGCCGAACGCGTTCGTCGCCGACCCGAGGTTCTCGACTGCGACCGCCTGTACCTGTACCGGCCCCAGGGCCGCGCCGGCCCTCAGCGCCCGCTGCATCCATTCCGCGGTCACGGCCTCGGCACCGTCGCACAGCAACGATCGGGCGCTCATGTGCCTCCTTTCCTGTCCCGCCGGCGCACACGCCGCCACCCGGGCCTGCGCGCCCGCCCTGCAATCCGGCTGGGTGGTTTGGGGTCTGCGACGGTCCGGCTCGCGGGCACCACGGCAGGCGCATTCCCCGCAGTCACGACCGGAACGCGCCCGCGTGCCTGCGCCGGCCCGCCACACGGAACCTGAAAGACGTGTCGCGGTGGTGCGCGGGCGTGTGCCTGATCCGCAGCGGGCGGTGCAGCCGCTCCGGCTCGAGGTCGACCTCGCGGACGATCGTTGCCAGCGTGAGCGCGACCTGCACCTCCGCGAACCCGTTCCCCAGGCATCGGTGCCTTCCCAGGCCGAACGGGGCGAATGCGCCCCGGCTGGCGGTGTTCGGGCGGGCTTCGCCGGCAGCGTTCGATGTCGAAACGCTCCGGGTCGGGAAACAGTTCCGGCAGATGGTGCCTCACCACGGTGCCGCCGAGGATCTGCACGCCGGCCGGGATCCGGTACCCGGCGAACTCGAACGAGATCGAATTGATCCGGGTAAGCGCAGGGACAACGGAATACATGCGCAGGGTTTCAAGCGCGACGCGGTGGGTTACGTCGAGCGCGCGCAGCTCCTCCGCCGTCGGCGCTCCACGATGGAATGCGGCCTCGGCCTCGGCCCTCACCCGGGCCAGCAGATCCGGGTGCTTCAGCAGCGCGTAGAGCATGCAGGAACAGGCGCTCGCAGAGGTGTCGAGGCCAACGAGGTACGGCCGAGGAAGGACATCGGACAGTCGGTCTCGGGGAGGAACTGCGGATCCTCCCGGTTGGTCTTCAGCAGATCGTCGATGAAGCCCGGGCTCCTGCCGTGCCGGTTTTCCGGGCGGTCCACCAGCACGGTCCCGGCCATCACGATTTCCCCGGAGTGCGCGGGAATGGCGGACTGTATGTCGCCCTTCTCGGTATCCAGGATCAGCAGGAGGACCTCTTCCGCGACCGTCAGCATTTCCGTCCACCCCGCCGGTCCGGTGCCGGAGGGAAGGATGCGTTGACCATCGTTCATGACTGCCCGGCCCGGTCGGGAATATCGGTGCAACCTCTACGCGGCGCAGTTCCTGCGGGCGGGATCGGCGGAGGCGTCGTTCGTGTCGCCGGGGAACAGGTTCCGGTCAGACACACCAGGAATCGGGGTGAGCGTCGCCGGCCAGACCGAATAGGGGACGCTGGCACTGGCGGTGCCCGTCGTCATCCCCGGCATCCGGGCGGCCCTGTCCGAACCGTTCAGGCTGTCGCCCGACACGATGACGGACAGGATTTCCTGCACGCACACGCCGACTGCGAAACAGGTAACCGCGGCGGCCGTGCACAAGGAATTGACGAAGCCGAATGCACATGTCTTTCCCGGCTGCACCGTCTCGGTGTTGCGCAACACCTTCGCCATCACGCCCCTACCCCTCTTATGGACTGCTGTGACCATCACAAGCGAACCGGAACGGCCTCGCCATCACGTGCCGAACGGTAGCCGGGTCGTGTGCGTTCGCGCGTCCCCAATTCCGGGGAGAACCGCCACGTTCCTGCCATGCAGGCCGGAGTGCGTCCCCCCGGGGCCGGTCAGGCCGAGTGCGCCCGGATCCGGCGACTGATCAAAGCTCCCGGGGTACCGGGTCCCGCTCCGCGTTCCCCGTACTCACCGCCGCCTCCGCTCCGGCGCGTCACCAGCGCGCCGTCACCCGAAACCCGGCAGAGCGCTCGGGCTCCGGGCGCGATCCACGAGCACTGCTGGCTCTGACCGCTTGGCGCTGGTCCGCCTCGAGCGCGAGCTCGAGAGTCGGGCTCTCGCCGTGGGCCAGGTTCAGGCGCCAGCCGAAGCTGTACTGTCTGTGACCGTTTGAAACCCCGAAGCCGAGCTCCGGCATCGAGGTGAAGCGGTTGCCGAACGCCGCGAAGCCGTAGCCGAAGCGGGCCTCGAAACGGCGCCGCTCCAGCGGATCCCGATCGTCGTTCGCCGCGAACCCGGCCAGGGTGCGCCGGCCGAGCCGCGCCCGCGTCGCCTCGCCGGTCGCCGCTGCCAGGGTGCCCACCTCCGAGCGCAACGCGTCAGAGCGCGTGCGTACCGCCAGCACATCGGTCTCGACCGACAGCTCGGGGCCGCCCCCGTCCGGCGGTCCCGTCACGGCTGCGCGCAGCCCTGCTGCCGCCATCGTCAGGTCCATGTCGGTCCGCATCGCTGTGTCGTCACCTGGATTGGCGGTCGGGGCAGGCTCGGGCCTGAGTGTCAGCGTCCCCGTGCCGTGGCCTGCGACGCCCCATACCGTTACCCGGTCCGTCGGCGCATAGTTCCCGTAGGGATAAAACCCGGTCAGCGTGCTCTCGACCGTGCCGGTTGAGACACCCCGGTAGCTGCCCTCGCCCCTGGCACGGGACAGCATCAGTCCCGCGGTCCACCTCCGTGCGCCGGACCGCGGTCCAGCCTCGCTCGTCCAGTCTGCGCCGATGAGCGCGCTGGTCACCTCACCCGAGAGGGAGAGGTCGCCCTCGCGGCCGTCGAACCTGCTCCACGCGCCCTGGCCCCAGAGCGAGGCGATACCGCTGTCCGCCGCCGAGGCCAGCACGAAGGACGAGCCGGTCAGCAGCTCGCGCGGCTCCACAGGCCGTGAGCCAGTGTGCCGGCCCATGCGGAATAGGACTACCGGATCTACTTCATGTGGACCTGCCTGCGCGGACAACAGCGCCGGGACCTGGAGCGTCTGTGGTTCGAGAACTACCATTCCGTGGACGAACGGATCCCCCGCCTGCGTGGTCTCCCGTTCAACCGGCTGCTTCACGTCACCGAGGTCTACACCGAAGAGGAACTGAGAACTTCCGAGGCGTACAACGCGCTGCGGACCTTTGCCCGTGCCGGGAACGCGGTCGACATACGTCTGAACGGACTGAACGGCTCGCGCATCCTTTGGCAGGTCAACGACCCGGTGGGCGGGGAAGCCTGGTCGTCCGGACAACTCGAACGGATCGGCCTTCTCCTGCCCCATATCCGCCAGACCGTGCACGTCCTGCAGACGCTGGCCGGAGCCAACGCCCTGGGCGCAGCGCTGACGGAACTGCTCGATGCCGACGTTCTGGGCATCGTGCAGCTCGATGCGCGCGGGCAAATCGTGGCGGCGAACGACCACGCCAGGGACCTCTTGCGGGAGGGCGACGGCCTCTTCGACAAGCACGGAGTCCTGTTCGCCCGCTCGTCCCAGGACAATGACCGGCTCCAGGACCTCCTGGGTCGTGCCCTGCCACAGGTCGGAGCTCAGGGTGCTGGAGGATCCATGACAGTACGGCGCCCGGGCGCCTTGCCGCCGCTGGTCCTGCGAGTGCAGCCGACAGGGTGGCAAAAGGCGGATGATCTTGCCTGGCCGGTGGCGGTGCTGGTGCTGCTCGTTGACCCGGCGAACGGGGCCGCCATCGATCCTGCCGTGGTCGCGGAAGCCCTGGACTTCACGCGGATGGAGAGCCGTGTTGCAGTGCTGTTGGCCCAGGGCATGAGCGTGAGCCGGATCGCGACGGTCATGGACCGCAAGGAGAGCACCATTCGCACCCACGTAAAGCACATGTTCGCCAAGCACGGGCTCAACCGGCAGGCAGAGCTGATGCGGCTCGTGCAATCCCTGGGCAGTGCCCGGGACCTGCGCGGCTGAAGACGGCAGCGCGTTCCTCCAGTGGCTTCGGCTCCAGCCTTATTTCGACCCCGCTGACGGCGCCCGCACGCGTACCACTGCGCGGATCCCGGCCGAGTGTTCCCGGTGCGCGGGGATAGCGTCGTTCGCCGCTTGCCTGCGCGTTGCCCACGATGCCAATCCGGGCGTGGACGCGCCGCCCTGAGCCAACCCCGGGTTCGTGGCCCGGGAACCAGCCCGGGCTGTACGCGGGGTAGCCGCTGGACCTTCCGGGACCGGGCATTGGCGTCGGGAAGAACCGGTCGCCGAAGGCTGCGAAGCCGTAGCCGAGGCGCAGCCGGAGACCCCGTTTCTCAAGCGGGTTCTCGTCACCTGCCCGGCATCCCGCTTTGCGGTTGGCGGAGAGCCCCTGCAGGACAGGTCGGCCGATCAGGCCGCCGGCGGCTCCAGCACCCGGAGTCAGGCATACGGCACTGTCCCGGCTTGCCGCTGCGGCAGACCTCGTAACCCGGCGGTGGGCGGCTGGCGCCGGCGCGAACACGGGCCCATCCGCTGGAACCGCAGCGTACTTCTTGTGACGCCCACCTGAAGTGAAAGAGGACGACGCGTTCGAGATGCTGCTGCAACCCGATTTCCCGGCCGCCCCGTTGGAGGCGACGGTCGCTGCTACCTCCGCGCCCGCCAACCCGCCGTACCCGCAAGGTACCGCTTTCCCTCGGCTCAACCCAACGCAGTCAATGGGCATCGCGAACTCAAGACCTCATCCAACTGCCGCGGGCGGTTGAACCGGGTTTGAACCGGCTGCATCGCCGTGGGCACACAAGGTCTAATGCGCTGCTTGCCGGAGCGCTTCCCCGATAGTGGGGAGATTGGGGAACAATTTTTCGTCGATCCTCCGCGATGCGGGAGAGGCTGGAAGACGACGTCAATGCCGGGCAACGGTTGTTCACTCCTGCAAGGCCGAGCCACTGCCGGGCTGTCCGGGGAGCGCCTCGGCGCTGCCCGTGATGGTTGGGCGGTCCGCCTGCTGCTGCACCCCGACGGGTTCGGCCGCCGGCACCTCACCGGTCGAAGTCCTGCTGGTGGTCAGTCACGGGTTCGAAGCCGATTGCTGGCGGCGCCCGGGTCTCGGGTCGGACGCTCCGGGAGTGGCTCGGAACCGGGCTCGGGCACACGAGCGTCAACGGGAGGAAGAAACTGCGCGGCCTCCCCAATGTCGGGGAAGCGCGATGGGGTCCCGTTCCCGTAAGTTCCGCACCGTCCGCGCCCTCAACGGCAGATGGTGCGGGGACTTCGGGAGGGACTGACAGGCAGTGCGTATCGACTTGGTTACGTGGTTCCACGGCTGGGCGGCAACATCGGGAAGAATGGAGGCACACCGGGGGACCCACCCTCGTTGGGCCGCTTTACGCCGCAGGTGGGTGTTGATCGGTTCGGCTGTCCTGTTCTTCCTCGTGCCGTTTCGTTCCTCCGGGACCGCCGACGCCCAGTCCCTCCAGGTCCTGATGGAGCGGCTGGACAGGCTGGAACGGCAAAACCGGGAGATCCGCAAGGAAATCGAGGCCGTCAAGGCGAAGCAGGCCCGGCCATCGCCGCCCGCTCCCGCTCCTGCAACCGTTCCTTCATCCGCGAAATCCGGGGCCGGCATTCTCCGCACCGACGCGCGGTTTGCCCATGAAATCCTCGACCCGACGGATCGCATCAATCGCAAGCAACGCCTGCTGCTCGACCGCAAACGGGACGGGACGCTGGCGCCGAACGGGGTCTGTCTCCACGGCGCGATCACGCCCCTGGCCAACTACCAGGTCAGTAACCGGGCGGACAAGTTCGGCTACCTGATGCGCCGCCCGACAGCCAGGAACCAGGTCGGAAAGACGGTTTCCGAGGCGGCCATCCATTCGGTCCAACTCGGCGTCAGCGCAACCCTTGGTGACTGGGTCGCCGGCCATGCCCAGGGCCCTGTTCGACCCGGAGCAGAGCTTCGGCGATGGCACCAACACGTCGATCGACCGCAACCAGGTGCAGATGCGGCAGGCCTGGGTCCTGTTCGGCGATCTCAACTGTTCGCCCCTCTACGCGAGCTTCGGCAAGATGGCGGTGCCGTTCGGCCTGACCGACACGGTCAGTCCCTTCTACGCCTCGACCGTGTGGCACGCCTGCGGCGGCCTCGCCAACGGCGCCAAGCCCGGCTACTCGCGGGGCGGACTGGACCTCGCCTTCATGGGCATACAGGGCGGCGCCCAGTTCCGTGCGGCAAACATGCCGGTGAAAGGGACGGCGGTTCCCGGCCTGCTCAACAACTTCGCCGTCAATGCACACTACGAGACCGGGCTGGGCAGGGAGACATCCGTGCTCATGGGGGCGTCCTATCAGCTGGGGAGCGCCTATTGCCAGGACTACCCGGTCCAGCACTTCGAGCCCTGTCGGGACAACAACCCGGCCTACGCCGTTTTCGGGAGGCTCGACTGGGGTCCCTTCACGCTCAAGGGCGAGTTCGCGAAGACGACGGACGTGTGGCCGGGAACCTTCAACCAAGAGATCCCGCACTTCGCGGCCAGTTCGGTGACGGCTTTCGACATCGGGACGAAATACCGGTTCGGGACCGGGGCCGGTCCCCTGGACGTCTCGGTCGAGTTCAGCCGCTTTGTCACCGGCCCGGGCGGTGCGCCCTGGGAAAAGCAGGACCAGACCGTTCTCGGTGCCGCGTGGTTCGCCGAGCCCAGCGTCAAGCTGTTCGCGGAACTTGTCGCGATCTCGGGCTATGCGCCCCTGAATTTCGTCAGCGGCGGCAGCGTCAGGGACGCAACGGGCACCGTCGACCCCACCCGCACCCACAGCGACCGCGCCGCGCCGCGCGGTCCACGGTCTTCAGCGTCGGCGTGAATGCCGCATTCCGATCCGTGCGGGCATCGGACTGCGCATCCCACCTCATCGATTCTTGCCAAAACCGGAAAGGGCCACCATGGGTCACACCAGACGAGCGTTCCTCACTGCCACCGCTGCTGCGGCCTGCACCCTGTCCGCTGGCGGCTGCGCAGGCCCGTTCGTCGCCTCCTACGGACATCGCTCGTCCTATGCGAGCCAGATCCTGGAGCCGCAGAATTGGAACACGGTATTCCTGTGGGCCGATACAGCCCTGCAGCAGGTGCGCGACCAGAGGATCACTCCGCCGCGGGCCGCCTACAACCTCGGTCTGCCCATGGCGGCCGGGTTCCTGGCCGCGAACGGGATCGTGCGGGCATATGACGAGCCTTTCGGAATCGGCTCGGGCCCGCCCGACGCCGACCCGGAAGTCGCCTACGGCGTCGCCTTTGCAGTGGCGGCGGCGGAAGCGTTCCAGCAACCTTTTCTGTTCGAGCGCATGGCGTTTTTGAACCGCTTCCCCGACAGCGAAGCGAAGTCGCTCGGCGTCGAATGGGGCCGCACGGTCGGGCGCCGCGTGCTCGATCTGCGCACCGACGACGGCTCCGAGCCCAGCGAGGCTCACTACTATCTCGGACGCTACGAGCGGCGCAGCGATGCACTGCGATGGCGCCCGACCGGCCCTTTCTACGGCGCCACGCCGGGTCCGGCATTTTCGAGTTTCGACCGCGGCCTGTATCCGGGCCACGGCCGGATCAAGCCCTGGACGATGCAGAGCAGTTCGCAGTTCCGGACGGCCGAATTCCACGATCCTGCGAGCCCCGAATTCGCCGAAGAGTTCGACACCATCCGCCGCCTTGGTGGGATGGACAGCGAGATCAGGACCGAAGAGCAGGCGGAGATCGCGCTCTTCTGGGAAGACGGCCCCTGGGGCGTGACCCCGGCCGGGCACATGGTCTATATCGCGATGCAGCTCCTCCAGGATCGGGAGCTCTCCTTCATCGAGCTTGCCCGCGCCTTCGCGCTGATCGGAATGACGCAGTGCGATGCCTCCATTTCTGCCTGGGACAGCAAGTACCACTACGACATTGTCCGCCCGGAAAGCGCGATTCGCGCGCGTGCACCGGCGTTCGGCAATCCGGACCCACGCGTGTTCCGGCAGGTCGGCTGGCAGAGCTATATCCCGACACCGGAGTTTCCGGCCTATCCGGCGGGACATTCCACCTTCGGCGCCGCCGCCGCCGAGATCCTTGGACTGCTTCTCGGGCGAGACGATATCGCATTTTCGGGTCGGGCTCCGGACGAGGTGCTCTGGCCGCAACTGCGCGGCGTGATCCGACACTGGACGAGCCTCAGCCACATGGCCGAGGAAAACGGCATGAGTCGGCTCTATGGCGGCGTCCACTGGGAACTTGATCACACGGCGGGAATGAAGGCGGGCCAAGCGATTGCGCGGCAGGCCTTCCATTCCGCCTTTCCAACACGGACGTGAAGCCGTGACGGCACACCGGGTTCGTCGGACCCTGCTTCCCGCCGCAATCGCCGCTGTCGGCATGGCCGCGATCGCCCCCGCCTTCGCGCAACCGGTCTCGCTCAACTACGAGAGTCTGTCTTCAATGGAGGAGCCGCTCGCCGTTGAAGTGGGAGACGTAACGCTCGTTCTGACTGGCCTGCTCGACACGCGGTGGAGCATCGACAACCTGGACGACAACGACACCGATGCGGGACTGGTCGGGAACTTCCAGGTCAGCGCCCGGACGCAACTGTCGAACCGCTGGCGGGTTGATCTCTCCTATTTCGGCCAGCATGCCTCCGATTCGACGACCGTATTCGGGCAAGGCGACGGCTATACGGACAATGCGGCATTGTCGCTTGGCGGCTGGTGGGGCGGGGTGTCGGGCGGCAACGTCTCGGGTGTGGTACGCGAAATGACGCGGCGGGCGCGAGGGGCCGGCAATGCCGTGCTGATCTTCGACGATTTCCTGGGGTCGCCGGAAGACCGGAGTGGCAGCTATACGGGACGCTTCGGTCCATGGTTGACGGGTCTCGTCGTCGATGAAGACGGCGGTTTCGACTTCGGGGCGGCCTTCCAGCGTCCTGCTGGCACCAGGGACTGGCGAGTGACCGTGCGGGCAGCAGACGGCACCTATGCTTCGCCGGGCGGTCAGCGGTTTGGCAGCCGAGGCATCGCTGTCGCAGGCGAGGTCATCCATGGCAGCACGACCCTGGACGCCGGCGTTGGCTACGAACGCCTGTCGTCGAGGGGCCGGGACCTCGACCGGGGATACGTTTCCCTGGGAGTCCGCACGAAGACAGGGGCCATTTCCCTGTCTCTGGAAGGCCATGTCGGGCGCATCCGAGGTGCGGACGAGGCATCAGCGGCGCTCGGAGGGCAATACGATATCGCGCGAGGGCTGTCGGCCAATCTGGGCCTGAACCATGCGAAGGCCCGAGTGTCGGTCGATGGGACCCCGTTTCTGGACGTCGAGGAAACGAAGGCAGTGTTTTCCCTGAGATACAGCTTCTGACAGGGACGTGCACAGAATCGCCTGGCAGCCGTTTCATGCTGCCGAACTGTCACCTATCCGCAGTTCACGCGCTGGCGCAGGCTCGATGAGAAGCCGGATGCGGTCGCTGCGACCGGGCAGCGTGGCGCGTGTGTCCGGCGCCGGAGCCGTGAGTCGCGCGAACTCGCGCGGCGCATCGGTGCACTCCGCCGCCCTGTCCCGGACGCAGGAGCGAAACCCGTGCGCGACAGTGTCAATACCAAGGCCATGCAAAAGGTTGGTCAGGACGGTGTGGTTCAGCACCCGCCCAGCGGTCGAGGGGAACACGATCCCGGCTCCGTCGAAGAGCTCTGCCGCACCCTTCCCCGTACCGACCGGGAACAGTGAAGGTTCTGGCGAAGGTGGCGGACGACCACTGCAGGAAAACGACTATTGCCGCCACCTGCGACCCGGAACGCCGCAAGTCGCAGAACCGGGTGTGGACCGGAACCGGGAGACCGGCGGTACTTTCGTCCCCGGCACACTTCGAAAACGGCAACAGGCCCCACACCCACGGCTCCCGGCGGAAACCGTGGGTCCCGCACCGTGCCTGGGGACGCATTCCGGCCGAACCCGCCCATTTGGATGGGGACAGAAGATCCGGCAACCCGGATAAGGCAGCCTTGCAGTGGACAATACGGAGTTGCGCCATGCCAGACCGATTGACAGCGACCCTCGCCGCATGTGCCGCTTTCCTGTGTGCCGCTTCAGTCCTGTCTTCCACCGCCAGGGCACAGGACGGCTCGACCTATGCGGGAGTTCACGGGAGCACGCTGGGCGCCGGAGTCTCGCTCGGATACGATATCTCCCCGTCCTTCTCGGTCCGTACCGTGGCCAACTACTTCAGTTACGGCGCAAGTGAAACCAATGCCGGCAACGAGTACTCCGTCGACGTGCAGCTTCTTTCCCTGGGGTTGCTCGGCGACTGGCACCCGTTCAGGAACGGCTTCAGGATCACGGCCGGCGCGCTCTACAACGGCAACAAGGCGACGCTTGCCGCGAGTTCAACCGATTTCGGCCTCGGCGAGGGCAGCTACCGTGGCGACCTGAAAGCGGAGATGGGCTTCGGTTCGGCGGCGCCCTATCTCGGAATCGGATGGGCCAGCGGAAGGATGGACAGGGGCGGTTTCTCCTTCTTCGCGGATGCCGGCGCAATCTTCCAGGGCTCGCCCGGGGTTTCGGTGTCGGGGCGGGTTGAGAACCAGAATTCAGCGTGCACCTTCAACGTTTCCGAAAGTGGCCGGGCGACCGTTCTGGGGGAGTGCGACCTGCCGGACCTGCGCGCCGACCTCGAAAGTGAGCACGCAGACCTCGAGGAAGACCTGGACACGCTGAGCATCTACCCCGTGGTGATGCTGGGGGTGACCTACCGGTTCTGAGCGCCTCGCACCCGCCGGCCAGCCATTCGCTGCCTGGATCGCGGCGAACACCCCTTCCGCCTTCGAGGCACCCGTCGTGCCGGTCCCCGGGGACCTACGTGACCCGATCGCCCGGCGGCAACTGGAGCATCAGCCGGACCAGATCGGCCTGACGGACCGAGTTCGTCTTGGAGAGCACGTTCTTCAGGGTCCAGCGTATGGTGTTCTCCGAGCGGTCGAGTTCGCGCGCGATGTCCGGAACCGTCCTGCCCATCCCCAGCAGGGCGGCAACGCGGCTTTCGGCAGGCGTCAGGCCGAGCGCTTCACCGACCGTCCGCGGGTCGAGCCGGTGGGCCGCCGGATCGCGGACCAGCACGAGCGCCGCCACCCGTTCCGCACCGAAATCGGCGCGGGCGGGCGTGACAGGATGGACATGAACGATGAGCGGCAGGCCGGAGGGACGCTGCGCCGACATTGTCCCGCCTGCCGGAACGTCACCGATCTGCGGCAGGGCTGCCGATACCAGTCTGCGAAGCCGCGAGTCGTCGCGCGGCACGGCCGCGCGCAGTTCACCCCGCCACACGTGGATACTCTCCCTCTTGCGCAGCATTCGCTGTGCCGTGCGGTTTGCCGAAACGACGCTTCCCCACCGGTCCAGAAAGACCGCGCCAGGCCCGGCGTTCTCCACCAGCGCCGACAGGTCGGCGAAGGACTGCGCCTCTGCCGCCACCAACTCCCGGCGGATCCGGATCGCCTGGCGGATGTGGGGCAGCAGGGCGCGGATCCGCTTCAGCTTGTCCGCCCCCCACTCCGCCTCGCCGTTCGCCATGGTCCAGAACACGCAACCGTCTTCGGGGCGGCCCCCGGATCGCCGGTCCACCACCACCGCCATCTGGTCCCGGCAGTCGTATTTCGGCTGGAATTCGTTGTACATGCGGGAGAACTGTTTCTCGGCCGACGTGAACAGTTCTTCGTTGTGGGTCAGCCGCCAGGTTGGCAGCCTGCTGATCCGCGGCACGTTCTCGCTGACGGATGCGTAGTTCGCGATCCAGTCCGCGACGATTTCCTGCTGCGGATCACCGTTGATGTAGCACGCCGCGAACACCGGCTCGGCGTCGCCGCCGCCGTTTGCCGCCAGGGCCGTAAACTGACCGCCATTGAGAGCGCACAGCCGGTCAATCTGCCGGAACACGACACCCCAGCGTGCGTCGTCGAAAGCAGCGTCGAGAAGCGTCTCGACCGTGCGCGTGAACTGATCGTCCGTCCGCTCAACCGTCATCGCGGCCGCTGCTCCACGACCGGTCCGTTCCCCGGCTCTGACACGGCGACGCCGGCCCACCCGTTCGGGAAAGGGCGGAAGGCACCCAACTCCCTGCGAGCAGGAACCGCACTTCTGCGGCTCGATCCAACGAATTCACTGCGCATCGCCCGGTTCAGCCTCCGTTCAACACCCACCTCGGGGCGCGAGCACGTGACGATAGACGTTCGTCCTGCCGGGCCGCTTCCCCAATTCTGGGAGGTTCGGGAGCAAATCCCGGCGGCATTCGGGGAAGCCACCCATGGTGATCGGCGCAAGGCGCAGGCTTCCCGAGCGGAAATTCACGGCGCGTACGAGAAAGCGCCGGGAGACAAGGCGTTGATGCCAAAGAGGTCTTTCGGTCGGAAACCCTCCGTCAGTCCGGCAGCCTGCCGCGAGCTCCGTGGCCCTGATCGACCGGGGAACCGCATTTCGCTCGCACCGGCTGCGGCGATCGCGTCGTGAAGGATCGGGCTGGCATGGCCCCGCACGTCCCTGGGAGCGGAAGACTCCCGGATACCTGTGCCGGTGCCCGAGAGACTCATCGCATCGCTGTGACCCGGTCCTGGCCGCCCTCCCCGGCGGACGTACGTTCGTCCTCGGCGAACATTTCTTCAAGCTCCCGGGTCCAGTGCTTCACTTCCTCGGCCACCCGGTCGGTGTCGTGCGCGATCGCGTGCTGGCGGAGCAGGCGTTCGGTGTCGTGGTCGCGGAAGGTGTGGACGGTGCGCCGGCTCTCGAAGTCGCCGACGCCCAGCTCCGTCAGGATCCCCTGGGCGATCTCGAGGCTCGAATGGAAGGTGTCGCGCACGATGTGGGTGATACCGAGATCCATCAGCGCATAGACGTGCTGGCGGTTGCGCGCGCGGGCAAAGACCGTGAGGTGCGGAAAGTGCCTGCGCACCGCCCGCGCCGTCGCGAGCGAGCGCTCCACGTCCCCGATCGCCAGCACGAAGAGCACGGCCTTCTCCGCATTCGCCGCGCGTAGCAGCTCGACCCGGCTCGCGTCGCCGTAGTAGATCTTGCTGCCGAAGCGGCGCACGAAATCCACCTGTTCGGCGCTGGTTTCGAGCGCGGTGAAACCGATGCGGCGCACGCGCAGGATACGGCCGACGATCTGGCCGACCCGGCCGAACCCGGCGATGATGACCCGGTTCTCCTCCTCGATATGCCGGTCGTACGCCGGCTCCACCTCCCGCTCGAGGCGGGCGTTCAGCCAGTCGCCTGCCCTCAGGGCCAGCGGCGTCGCCGCCATGGAGAGCGTCACTGCGACGATCAGCAGGTCGGCGGTGCGCTCGTCCATCAACGCGGAAGACACGCCGAGAGCCACGATGACGAAGGCGAACTCGCCGCCTTGCGAGAGCGCCACGGCCACGCCGCGGATCGTGCGCCAGTTCCCCGTGTCGACGCGCGCGACCGCGATCAGGCAGAGCATCTTGACGAGCATCAAGCCTGCGGCGAGGCCCAGTACCGCGAGCGGCATCTCGAGTACCAGCCCGATGTTGACCGTCATCCCGACCGCCATGAAGAAGAGGCCGAGAAGCAGCCCCTTGAAGGGCTCGATATCGGCTTCCAGCTCGTGCCGGTACTCGGAATCGGCGAGCAGCACACCGGCAAGGAATGCGCCGAGCGCCATCGAGAGTCCGACCAGATCCATCAGCAGGGCCACGCCCACGACCGTGAGCAGGGCCGTGGCGGTGAACACCTCGTGGGTACCGAACCGCGCCACGAGCCGCAGGACGTGGCGCAGGAGGTAGCGGCCGCCGAGCACGACGAGCGCGATCATGCCGACCGCCTTGGCCATATCGAGCCAGAGAACGCCGTCCCCCGCACCTCCGGACGCGGGTGCCAGGAGCGGAAGGAGGGCCAGGATGGGTATCACCGCGAGGTCCTGGAACAGCAGGATCGAGAACGACAGGCGGCCGTGGCGGGTGGTGAGCTCGTTGCGCTCCGCGAGCGCCTGCAAGGCGAAGGCGGTCGAGGACAGGGACAGGGCGAGCCCGGCGACGACGGCGGCCTCGAGCGGCAGTCCCAACGCGAATGCGAGACCGGCGAGTACAAGAGCGGTCAGGGCGAACTGCCCGCCACCCAGACCGAATACCGCCCGGCGCATGGCCCAGAGCCGGCGCGGCTGCAGTTCGAGACCGATGACGAAGAGCAGGAAGACAACGCCGAGCTCGGCGAGATGAAGGATCTCCCGCTCGTTGTCCACCAGGTCAAGCGCCCAGGGGCCGACGATCAGTCCGGCCAGCATGTAGCCGAGCACCGATCCCATTCCCGCCCGCCTGGCGATCGGGACGACAATCACAGCCGCCGCGAGAAAGATGGCAACCTGTCCGAGAAACGCCATGCGACGCACCCCTTCCCTTCGAGTCGCGCCCGCTGACCCGCTTTCTGCGGCCGCGGTTCCGGGACCCTACCCTGTCACCCCTGCGGGCCGGTACCACCTGAACGTCATGAACATGCTCGACATCCGGAAGGTGGACCATATCGACATCCGGTTCAGCCACGGTGTCGGTTGTTTTTCACCAAAGCCTCGGCTTCAAGACGCTTTCTGACACGGGCTTCAAGCAGGCGATCCCCCTGTCACCACCTGACGCCACCCGCTCGCTACTCCGATGATATCGACCTGGTGCAGGACGCGCCCGGGCCCACCGGTTCAGTGATGGACTCCGTGCGAAACAAGCCCGATCCCTGGCTGGGAAAAGCACGGTGGAAGCAGTCGCAGGGTCGGGTGACGCCCGGCTGCCGGTTCCTGGTCGAGGACGCGCCAGCGATGCGGCTGCGTCTCACGGTCGAAATCAACACGCGCGAGCATTTTGCAGTGTACGGCTTCTCGAGACGCCCTTCCCGGTGGAGTCGAGGTGGTAATCCGGGCGGGCCGATATCGTGAGCTTCGACCTCGACGAACTGCTGGCGACAAGGCTGAGAGCGCTCTATCAGCGCCGCAAGGACCGGGACCTGTTCGATCTGGCGATGGGGCTCGCCCACGAGGGAAGCGATGCACGCCGGATCGTCATGGCGGTTCCAAGGTACATGGAGCGCGAGGGTGCTGCGGTGACGCGCGCGATGTTCGAGAGAAACCGTGCGGGCAAGGTGGGCGACGTACAGTTCAATGCCGACATGAGCGCGCTGCTCTGGCCGGGCTCCGAGCGGCGGCCGGAGAAAGCGGCGCGGATGGTATCCGAGCGGCCCACGCCGCTCCTTCCGGGCGAGTCGTGGAAGGGGGAGACAGCGGCATGAGCGTGGGGAAAGCCGAAGCGTCGGGAACGCCGCATCGGATGACTGCGTGAACGCGCGACCCGCCGGCGCTGCCGCCGGAGCGCTCGCACGTCTCCTCCATGTGCTGGTACTCGCCGGAAATCACGACTTCGCGGCCACCAGGTAGCAGTGAACGTAGTCCATCGCGTGTCCGTCAGGCGAAGTCCGCACCCGTAACTCGTAGGTATCGTAGAACCGGTCGAGAATTGCCTGGCGCTCCGCTGTGGGCCGGGATGGCGCCAGTCCGGCCGCGAAGGTTGCTTCGCTCCAGGAGCGCAGGGTCGGGATGTACTCGTGTGCAAACCGGGACGGGTCACCGTGTTCCCCGAATGCCACGGCAAACGGGCAGCGGACCACCCGGGTCTCGACATGCTCGAGCACCAGGCCCGCGCGCCGGACCGGCCCCTCATGGTCGGCAAAGGGCGCCGTGAACTCCTCCACCGTGCGGTAGCACTGCGGGAAGTTGGTCGCGGCGTACTCCTCGCCGGTGATCACGCCCTCCTCACGCAGCTCCGCCCACAGGGTGTTGAACATGTCGAACATGTTCACGCCCCCTGTGGCCCCCAGGTAGCGGCCCGCCTCGTCGATCCCGAAGTTCACCAGTACCAGCCGGCCGCCGCTCGCCAGGTCCCGCGCCCGGCTGGTGAGGATGCGCTCCCAGTCGACTCGTCCCTGTTCCACCCAGGCGGCCCGCTCGCTTCCCGTCGCGCCCACCATGTGGACGTGGTCCGAAATCGTGCACGGGACCGCGTCGGTGTAGTGCGACGCCGTTGCCGAGAAGCCGAGGTTGAGCGTCGCCGGCGGGAATATCGGCCGGTGGAACGAGGTTCCCGACGCGAAGACCGACAGGTCCCCGATCCCGTCGAGCAGCCCCGATCCCTGCACCGTGCGGAACAGCTCGCTGAAATCGTTCCGCGGCAGATCGGTATAGACCATCTGCAACGGCCGCGACGGCAGGCGGCGGCGCAGCTCGCCCAGCACCGTGCCCACCATGCCGAGCGAGGTGCCTCCGTCGGCGCACCCCATGTCGGCCATGGTGAAGACCGTGCCGTCATCGCCCGGGGCCATCCGGTCGAGCGCGTCCAGCACCAGGCCGGTCGCACCGTCGATCACGTGCCGCGCACCCACGGTCGCCCGCGAGTAGTAGCCGCCGCCCTTCATCGACATGAAACCGGCAACCGGCGCCGTGGTCGGTGTCACGAGGCCGGTCCCGCCTGCCCTCCCTGTTCCCGGTGCGACTGGGCCTGGTGCGCCCACGGGCCGCTGTAGCCCGCCGACCAGTCGGGAGGCACCTCGCATCCCCGGGGGTCGACCGAGGCCCACCGCGCGCGCTCGCCGCGGACCACGCGGCCCGACAGCGGGCTCGGAATCGGGTTCGCGGTATAGGGCCAGGAATCCGCCGAGGAGTAGACGATGAGCAGCAGCGGCCGCGAGCGGTCCGACCGGTTCGGCGCCGACCCGTGGATGGTGCGGCAGTTCAGCAGCACCAACGAACCGGCCCCTCCGGTGAGCGCCGTGACCCGCTCCGCATCGATCTCGTGCTCGGGAATGCGCAGCACCCAGCGGCCCTGCGCATCGTACATGCTGTGCAGCGGTCCCCGGTGACTGCCCCGGACCGCCATCAGCGGTCCCTGCTCGGGTCCGCACTCCTCCAGGTACACCCCGACCGTTACCGGGCTGAAATCGGTGTGCGGCCATGCCTGGATGTCCTGGTGCCAGTCGAACCTGCTGCCGCCGTGCGCCCATTTGTAGTTGAGCTTGGAGTGGTGGTACTTCACATCCGGCCCGACCAGGTCGGCCGCCGCCTCGACCGCGGGCGATCCGCAGGCGAAGTCAAGGAAAGCCTCGTGGTGGTCCACCGGGCTCGTGACCCGCTTCAGCCGCGGTGATGCCGCCGAGTGCCCACCCTCGAGAATGAAGGTCGCATCGGAGTCCACGACCGGCCTGCTGCGCTCGACGAACTCCGCTGCCGCCTCGCGCAGACGTGACAGCCAGTCGTCGTCCACGGCCCCCTCGACCACCAGCGCACCGTCGTTGAAGTACTGCGCACGCTGCGCCCCGGTCAGCAGGCGGGCGGGATGTTTCAGAACATCGGCTTCGAGCATTGTCCTCCTCCCCGGGGCCGCATTACCGGTTGGCGGCGCCCCCGTCGACATTGACCGTGATACCGGTCAGCCACGCCGCCCGGTCCGAGCACAGGAAGGTCACGACATCGGCCACCTCCTCGACCAGCGCCGGCCGGTTCAGCGGCATGCCCGCGAAGTAATCCTGCCACCGGCTCTCGTCGCCCTTCTCGCTCCTGGCCCGCGTCTTCAGAATCGTGGTGATCCGCTCGGTCTGCACCGGACCGGGACACACGCCGAGGACCCGCATCCCGTCCTCGAGCGCGTGTGCGCCCATGGCATGGGTGAACCCGATCAGCGAGGCATTGCCTCCCGATCCGGCAATGTACTTCGGATCCACACGCACACCGGCCAGCCCGATCACGTTCATGATGACGCCACCGCCGTGGTCCCGGATCAGCGGATAGAACCGCCTGGTCATGTTGATGTACCCGAAGACCTTGAGGTCCCAGGCCTCGCGCCAGGTGTTCTCGTCGACGGCCTGGATGTCACCGCCCGGGATCGCCCCGGCATTGTTGACGAGGATGTCGGCATCGGAACACCGCCGGGCGAGATCGTCGACATTGGCCGAGTCCGACAGGTCCAGTGGATGAATGGCGACCTCGACATCATGCTCGCGGCGTACCTGGTCGCGGGCCTCCTCAAGGTCACCCGCCGTTCGGGCGACCAGGTGCATGCCACACCCTTCGGCCGCAAAGCTGTGGGCACATGCAAGGCCGATCCCCTTGGAACCGCCCGTGATGACGACCGTCTTGTCCGCAAGATGCAGATCCATTCCCGTCCACTCCCCTGATCCCTGGTTCCCGGCACCGGCCGCGACACCGGAACCCGGCACCACGCGGTATCGAATCCGGCCCGTCTTCCGCGGTGCGGCCGCCGGCACCGGGCCCGGTCCGAACCACAACCGCACGGGACCTATAGTAGTCACCCTTCGAGCCGATATGGAACCGGCCTGTCGGAACAGACAGCGGGTGGGCACGGCGGGAGATCCGGGAAGGAGAGAACGCGGGAGGCAGGTCCAACAGTCACGGACATGCGGGCACCGCGGAGCCGCAGGGCTCAGCCCGCTCCCCGCGGGGTGTCGGGGTCCCGGACATGGTGTCGATCGACAGACTGCCGGATGCGGAAAACCGCGTGTCCTGCAGGCCCGGTTCGCCCCTCATCCGGCCCGGGGCCCCGGTTATCGGAGGCCGGCCCTAAGCGGAAACAACCTTGGGGCGGACACGGACGACGCCCTGCTTCTTGCGGATTTCGAACCCGCCGGACTGCTCGACCAGCGTACTCAGGTTCGCGCAGCCATAGCTGCGCGGATCGAAGTCCGGGTATGCGCCCTGGATTCGTTGCCCGACGCTGCTCAGATTCTCCCATCCGTCGGCGTCGGGTTCGCCGATCGCGCCCGCAATGATCTTTCGCGCCTTGTTCGGAGGATCCTTCTTCTGCACCGAGGGCCCGGCTGGCGCCGCCCCGGCTTTCCTTTCCTCCGGCTCGGCCTCCTGGAGGTTCTCGACATAGATGAAACGGTTGCAGGCGTTGCGGAAGGCCTCGACCGCCTTGCGTTCGCCGAAGCCGTACACCTCGAGCCCTTCCTCGCGCAGCCGCTGGGCCAGTCGCGTGAAGTCACTGTCGGAGCTGACGAGGACCACCCCGTCGAGGGTGCGCTTGTACATGAGGTCCATGGCATCGATCACAAGCGCGATATCGGAGGCGTTCTTGCCCTTCGAGTTGCTGCGCTGCTGGTGCTGCAGAATCGCCAGGGACTTGATGGCCCCGTCCCAACTCCCGAGACGCCTGTCCGAGAAATCGCCGTAGATGCGCCGTACGTTGGCCTCGCCCAGCTTGACGATCTCGGCGAAGATCGCCTCGGCGTGTTTCGCGCTTGTATTGTCCGCGTCGATCAGAACCGCGAGGCTCTTCGTTTCCCGGGCTTCCGGCATCGGTGCTCCCTGCGGGTGCCGCCCGCGCCACATCAGCATCATGGTCGCCATGGTTTCTTACAACCTTGCCACAGCTCGCACCATGCCGTGCCAGCCGTTCCACTTGCCGGGACCGTATTTCTCTTCCGGTTACTGGCGGTACCGTTCCCCGGATCGATGGTGGAGCAGGTCCCGGGGACGGGAGGCCTGAACCGATCTTGTCGATGCGCCGGGACGGGGCCGCCACCGCCCTCATGCGGCGAGTCCTCCGGCAACGCCCACCTTTTCTCCGCCGCGACGGCCCGTGGCAGGCTTCCGGAACCGGGAGGCCCCGGTGGTCTGCCGTGCGGCGATGTCGCCTACCTGTTCTCTCGCCGGGATACATCCTTGAGGATGTCGCCGGGACCGGGCTCGCCGGTATCGGACTCCCTGTCGATCTTCATGAGCAGCGGTGGAAGCAGGAAGAAATCGGCGAAGAGCGCGAGTGAGATGACGAGCGCCGTCAGCCTGCCCATCCCCGCGTTGAGTTCGAAGCTCGAGAGGCTGACCACGACGAACCCGGCCACGAGCACGAGAGAGGTCGTGACCAGGGCACGGCCGACGGTGCGGAAGGCAACGCGCACCGCGTCGGGAGATGCGCATCCAAGCTCGAGCCGGGCGCGCCTGTACTTGCTGAGGAAGTGCACCGTGTCGTCCACCACGATGCCCAGCGTCATGGCCGTCACCATGGACAGCGACACCCCCACCTCTCCCACCGCCAGCCCCCAGATGCCGAAACCCAGCGCGCAGGGAGCCAGGTTCGGAACGAGGCTGGCGAACCCGAGCCGCAGGGACCGGAGGGCGAGCACGAGAACGAGGGAAATCCCGACCAGGGCAATCGTGGTCCCGAGCAGCATCGCGATGATGTTGCGCCGCCCGAGATGGGCGAACATCAGGGTGCCGCCGGCACTCTCGACACGCACGATATTCGGCGCGTGGTCGGCCAGCCACCGCAGGGCGCGTCGATCGAGGTCGATCACTTCGTTGGACGACAGCGTCCGTGTTGCCACCGTCATCCGGGTGGCCGACCTGTCCACCGAGATCTGGTTGTCGAGATCAAGCCCGAAGGGAAGCGACAGCTCGTAGAGCAGGAGATACTGCGCGGCCAGTTGCCGGCTCGCGGGCAGCCGGTACTCGGTCGGGTCATCGCCGTGCATGTTCCTGTTGAGTCGCCGGAAGGTATCGCTGATCACGTTGACGTGGATCGTCTCCGGCTGCGCCCGGTACCACTCCGCGAACGCCGCGACATCGGACAGGTAGGCGGGGTCGACGATTCCTCCCGCCTCGCCCGAGGCGAGCGCGTACTCCATGGTATAGATGCCGGTCAGGTTCTCGACGGTGAAGTCCGCATCGCGGCGAAACTCGATGCTCTCGTCGAAATAGTGGAGGAAGACGTCATTCAGTTCGTTGCGGGGTATCGACGCGACGAGCGCAATGACGATTACCCCGAAACCCCACCCCAGCACGTGGCGCCGGCGGATCACGAACTCTCCCAGCGCGACCATCGCCGCATCCCGGCGGTCTCCCGCCGCTCGAACCCGGATCGGCAGCAGCGAAAGCAGCGCCGGCAGCAGGGTCACCGACAGCACGAACGCCGCGCCGACCCCGAACGCGACGAAGGTCCCCAGGTGGCGGAGCGGCGGCACCTCCGAGAAATTCATGCTCAGGAAACCGAGTGCGGTTGTCAGGCAGGCGAGGAAGACTGGCTGCAGATTGACCCGCATCGACTCGATGATCGCATTGCGTTTGAGTTCGCCGTCTCCAGCGGCCGGAAGCGGTACATCCGTACGCAGCTCCGTCAGCGCGCGTGACGCATCGCCCTGCATGTGATGAACGAGGCTCGAGAAGATGTGGACACAGCTTGCGATCGCGACCGTGAGCACGACGACCGGCGCGATGGCGGAAGGCGAGGTCATCGGCAACCCCACCCAGCCGCCAAGCCCCACCGCCACCATCACCGACAGTGCGACAACGAGCATGATCGCAAGCGTCCCGCTCAGCCCACCGGTCAGGAACAGCAGCGTCAGCGCCATCGCCGCGAAGCTCGCCGGAACCAGGGTCTGCAGATCGTGCAGCGAAACCTTCATGAAGGCCTGGTTGAAGATCACCATGCCGGTTGCACGCACGTCGATACCGGGGAAACGCTCGCGGACCTGTTCGGCGAGTCCGTAGGCGAACGCGGCGACCCGGTCCCCTTCGCGCATGTCGTCCTCGCCAGGCAGTTCCACGGTGACGTTGACGCCACTGACCCCTCCGTCCGGCGCGATCAGGCGCCCCACCAACTGGGGCTCGGCCAATGCGATCGCACGAATCCGGGACCGCTCCCCGGCATCGCCCGGAGCGGTGGCGTCCACCAGGTCGCGGACGACAATGTCATCGCCGTCAATTGTTGAGTGCTGGAAGTTGGTCAACGAGTCGACGCGGGTCGCGTACGGTATTTGCCAGGACCGTTCGGTGAGCCAGAGGGCCGCCTCCAGCGCCATGACCGAAGTGGCGTCCCGGTCCCCGGGTGCAATGGCGAAGAAGACGTTGTCGGTCTCGCCGTAGGTGTTCTCCATCGCCTCGCTTGCGAGGAGCTGGGGATTGTCCCTGGTGAAGTAGATCCGTTCGTCGGCCGAAAACTCGAGAAAGGCGGTCCCGGACGCAGCGACTCCGGTCAGGATCAGGGCCACGGCGATGATCGGGTACCGCAGCGTGATGGCCCAGCCGCCGAGTTGCGACTCCAGCCGGCGCACCGCCTGCGTGATCGGTCTTTCCCTCGAGCGCCTCACACCCGGCTCCCGGGCCCGGCTTTTCCTGTTTCGTGCGCCGCGACGGTCATCGCGCGATACGCAGTTGTTGAGCGGGCCGGAATGCAGTCTCGCACGTCCATCCGGCCGGAGCGACGGCCAACGGGCGGCGAAGAGATCTTCCCTTCGAACGCGTGCTTTGTCAGCACCGGGCACGGGGAACCTGACAGGGGTGGTGACGGCGCATCTCCAGTGCAGCCCGGCCGCCGGATGCTGCACCAGAGGCAACCGGTAGGTGTCCGTCGGCCATTGCATGTACAGCGGATTCAGATGCCTGCACTTTCCACGGGGGTCGGCCCGTACGGACGGCAATGCGCCTATCGGGTGCGTTCACAGGAGGCCCCTGCTTCAGGGACGTGATCACCGTAGTGCCCGTGCATGTCGGTCAACCACCTGGAACGGGCTTCGTCGTCCGGGAACCCGCGCTGAAACCCGACAAGCCGCGCACCTGGGCACCCGTTCATCAGGCGGCCTGGTTGCGGCAGTGAGCAGCGTGTCCGTACAGGGAGATGGTTCGGGGGTAGCCGGAAACCCGGCACCGGGCGCGTGTGAACGCGGAGGTCCGCAGTCACCCGGAGACGTCTGCCTGACCCTGGCCGCACCGGGTCATGTTCGCGGCTGCCACGGATGTCACTCCACCGCCCTGCACCGGGCAAGGGGTCTTCGGTCCCTGTCCCCGATCCTTCCGGGTGCCTGCAATGGAGTGGCGCGCATGGGCGTCGGGCCAGGGCTCGCGGAACGGTGTCCGGGCCAGGTCGAGGACTTTGCAGCGCAACGGGTCTCCGGGCCGGCAGGCACGGTCGTCATCGACCCCGGCACGATCCAGGAACTGTCCGTTGCGTTCCTGGCACCGCTTTCTCATCTCCGGGTGCCGGTTCACTGACAAGCCCGGGTCCGATCCTGCCGCGTGTTTCCGCAATACCAGGGTCCCGGTGGCCGACGCAGTCTCAGAGGGTGTGGTTCAAGCTGTCTGCAGACAGACTTCAATTGCACGAAATCAACGACTTATGGTCGCCATCCGAGAACTACACCCGCCAGCAGCGGCGGCGTTGTGCAGCATTGCGGAGAGTTCGTTCCCGTCGGCGTAAGGCTACATGGTCGTTCTCCATGTGTTGGGCACAAATGCAGCCAACACCGAGAGATTTCCGATGGTCCTGACGCTCCTTGTGGTGGACGTACCGAATCTCTTGCGTCCCGCACATCTCGCAGACGGCATCAGGGGCGCCGATGTCGTCGACCGATACGCAGGTCCAGCCCCTGTGCGGTATCCCGATGTGGCTCCACGTGCCTGACATGGCGATGGTTCCACTTCGCTCAGCCCATCTAGCCGGCCAACCTGTACTTTGCCTAGCCTGGGTGCTGTGATACAAAAACTTGTAAGAAGGGTCAGAAATTCCTTGAGATAGTATCAATGGCCACACTGGGCACTCAGCGCGATCAGGCGATCGAGCTCCTGCGATCTCAGGGGATGATGCGCCTGTGGGAGTTCAAGGCAAATGGGATCACCGCGGCCACAATTGGCAGAATGGTTCGTGGCGGTGACGTTATCCGCCTCGCGCGCGGCCTCTACCAGCTGCCCGACGCACCGCTGGACGCCAACCACAGCCTGGCCGAGGCCGCGAAGCGCGTTCCCAGGGGCGTCGTCTGCCTAGTGTCCGCGCTGTCCTACCACGAACTGACCGACCAGCTTCCGCGCGCGGTCTGGATGGCGATCGGCACCAGGGACTGGATGCCGAAGGAGGGAAGGCCGAAGATGCGGATTGTGCGGTTCACGGACGCGCTGCTCGCCGACGATGTCCTGACGGTGCATATCGAGAATGTTCCCGTGAAGGTCTTCGGTGTCGCAAAGACGATTGCCGATTGTTTCCGGCATCGCCGGAAGGTCGGGCAGGCGGTCGCGCTGGAAGGCCTGCAGGAGGCGCTCCGGCAGCGGAAAGCGAGCCCCGCCGAGATAGCCCACCATGCCGAGCGTGGTGGTGTCGCCACGGTGGTCCACCCCTATCTCGAGGCACTTACCGCCAATGCCTAGGGAAGTCAGGAACATCGGGGCCTCGGTTCGGGCCCGTCTTCTCAGGATCAGCAAGGAGAAGGACCAGAATTTCGATCTGATCCTCACGCACTATGCGATCGAGCGCCTGCTCTATCGCCTCGCGCAATCCCGACACGCAGACCGTTTCGTTCTAAACCGAAGTTCCCCCTGATTCCCGACTGACAGTCGAACCAAGTCGATGATTTGGCGAGGTTTTTTCGGGTTTTTGGGCGAATATATGTACCCATGTATATGGGAACAATAGTGTTGACATGGTGCGAAGGGTGTGCATATATCGTAGCCATGTATATCGAATCCGTCCCCAACCGATCCTCTCCGCCCGCCATCCTGCTGCGCGAGTCCTATCGCGAAGGCGGCAAGGTCAAGAAGCGCACCATCGTCAACCTCACCAGGTGGCCCCCGGCTCTGATCGAAGGATTGCGGTGCCTGCTCAAGGGAGGCACCGCGGTGCCACGCTTCGAGGACGCCGTCGACATCGTCCGTTCCCTTCCCCATGGCCATGTCGCCGCAGTGCTGGGAACGCTCAGGAAGCTCGGGCTCGAGACCCTGATCGACCCGAAGCCGTCGCCACGGCGCGATCAGGTGCTTGCCATGATCGTGGCGCGGATCCTCGAGCCGGCCTCGAAGCTGGCCACGGCGCGCAGACTGGCCGAGGCCACGGCGGTCAGCACCCTGGGCGAGATCCTCGATGCGGACCTGGACGAGGACGAGCTGTACGCCGCCATGGACTGGCTGCTTGAGCGCCAGGGGAGGATCGAGCAGGGTCTGGCGGAGCGGCACCTCGAAGAGGGCTGCCTGGTCCTCTACGACCTCACCTCGGTGTGGATGGAAGGCAGATCATGTCCCCTGGCCAAACGCGGCCACTCCCGGGACGGCAAACGAGGCAAGCTGCAGATCGAGTTCGGCCTGCTGTGTGACCGGAACGGATGTCCGGTGTCGGTGGAAGTGTTCCCCGGCAACACGGCGGATCCGGCCACGCTCGCATCACAGATCGCCACGGTGCAGGAACGGTTCTCGCTCTCGAAGGTGGTGCTGGTGGGAGACCGGGGGATGCTGACCGAGGCGCGGATCCGCAAGGAGGTGAAGCCTGCGGGGCTGGACTGGATCAGTGCCCTGAGAGGACCGGCCATCCGTGCCCTGGTCGAGGCCGGCGAGGTGGAGATGTCGCTGTTCGACGAGAGGGACCTGGTGGAGATCACCAGTGACGCCTACCCCGGCGAACGTCTCATGGTCTGTCGCAATCCGCTGCTGGCCGCGGACCGGGCCCGCAAGCGCTCGGAGCTGCTTGCAGCCACCGAGGCCCTGCTTGAACCCATTGCCGTGGCGACACGGCGCAAGAAGCACCGGCTCACGGGAAAGGAGAAGATCGGCGAGAGGGTTGGCAAGGTCATCGGCAGGTACAAGATGGCCAAGCACTTTACCTGGTCCATCGACGACGAGGGCGTCTTCACCTGGCAGCGTGATGACGCCTCCATCGCCGCCGAGGCGAGGCTGGACGGCCTCTACGTGATCCGCACCAGCCTGCCGCAGACCCAACTCGACGGCCCCGGCACGGTGCGTGCCTACAAGCGGCTCAGCTCGGTGGAACGGGCCTTCCGCAGCCTGAAGACCGTGGACCTCAAGGTCCGTCCCGTCTTCCACCGCACCGAACCGCGGGTTCGTGCCCACGTCCTGTTGTGCATGCTCGCCTACTATGTGGAGTGGAACATGCGCCAGAAGCTCAAGCCCGTGCTGTTCGACGATGAAGACGCCGAAGGCGCCGAGGCCCTGCGCCGGTCCGTCGTCGCTCCGGCGAAGGTATCGATCAGCGCCCAGGCGAAGGCGGCGACCAGAGAAACTCCCGACGGTGATCCGGTGCACAGCTTCCGCACCCTCATCGATGATCTGGCCACCATCACCCGCAACACCGTGATGCCCCCGCTCCCCGACGCCAAACCCTTCCAGGTCACCACACGGCCAACGCCGCTTCAAACCAAGATACTCAATCTCCTCGGGGTTCGGCCGTAGTGTACCCAGTAGCGACTCTCTGACGTCCATCAGATGTTAGTTATATCAGCTACTTGCTCTTGAACTGCTCTGGAACTTCGGTCTAAAGGGCGCCATGCTGCTGATGACGTGGTTCGATGAGCCGTTTCGCGGTACGCGCGATCTCGATCTTCTGGGTTACGGCGATCCGGCGCCGGACGCTGTGCTTGAAGTCTTCAGGGAGGTTCTCGGCCAGGACCACCCAGACGGGGTTGTGTTCGATGCCGGCGCAGTTCGAATCAGTCGTATTCGTGAGGAGAACGAGTACGGGGGACTCCGCATGCGGGCGTCCGCAGACATTGCGGGCGCTCGCATTACCGTCAATGTCGATGTCGGTTTCGGGGATGCGACCGAACCCGCGGCCGAGTGGCTCGACTATCCCGTCCTGCTCGACATGCCAGCGCCGCGGCTGCGCGGCTACGCCCGGGAGACGGTGGTTGCCGAAAAATTCCAGGCCATGGTGGATCTGGGTATGGCGAACAGCCGGATGAAGGACTACTACGACCTCTGGATCATCAGCCAAGCCTTCGAGATCGATCCAACGCGTCTCGCAGGGGCAATATCCGCGACCTTTGCACGGCGCGGCACGCCGATCCCGGATCGGGTTCCGGACGGGCTCTCGCCGACGTTCGCAAAAATGCCGTCAAGCGACAGCAATGGGAGGGTTTCAAGCACGATCTGAAGGTCGCTCCCGGGCCCTTGGACGAAGTTGTCCATGCGCTGGAAACACTCCTTATGTCTGTTGCAGCGACCGCCCGCGAGAGGGATAGGTCAGACAGTGGTTAACGATCAGGATGCACTGAATTGGGCTTACACAATTCCGTTACGTTGACGAAACGGTACAGTCTGGGCCGAGTCACCCCTGACATTAAACGACCGAGGGTCAGATCACCCTATTGCCTGAGACGCGATCTCAGAAGGTCCCGGGCGGAACCCGGGCAGCAGTCAGGTGTTGCGCACGTCTGCGCCGACACGTGTGCCACCCGGTCCGGTGCACCGGTATCGGTTCGCCCCCGCGCGAGCAGGGGGTCCCCTGGACAGGCCTGTTGCACGCCCGGTCCGTCGAGGGGGCCGAAAAGACGGAGAACCCGGCTCCTGGTTGGCTATTCCGATAGAGCCTGCTGCCGTTACCCGATGTGCGTGCGGAACAGGCTCATGGTCCGTTCCCGGGCGATCGCCCGGCTCTCGGGGTGGTGACTTCCGCGTTGCTCGCAGTTGAACCCATGACCCGCCGGATAGACGTAGACCGGCGAATTCGGCTGCGCGGCCTTGACCGACTCGACCTCGTCCATCGGAATCGCGTGGTCCTGGTCCCCGAAGTGAAAGATCACCGGGCACTTCGGCTTGAGGTCCTTTGCCCCGCCGATACCGCCACCGTAGTAGGAAGATGCTGCAGCGAAGCCATCAAGCCCGCAGGCGGTCAGCCACGTCACCAGACCACCCCAGCAGTATCCGACAACCCCGACCTTGCCCGCCGAGGCCACGGCATCACGCGCTGCCGCGATGTCCAGCAGCGGTGCTTCGTTGCCGACCTCGTTCTTGTAGCGGAGCCCTTCGGCAATGTCGTCCTCGGTGTATCCGAGTTCCACCCCGGGCGAGATCCGGTCGTACAGTGCGGGACAACAGGTCAGGTATCCGTCCGCGGCATATTCGTCCGCGACCGAACGGATATGTGAGTTCACCCCGAAGATCTCCTGGATGATCACGAGTCCGCCCCTGGGCGTTCCCTGGGGTTGTGCCAGGTAGGCCCCGAAACCGTGTCCATCCGAGGCGGTAAGATTGAGCATCTCGCTCATGGTGTCCTCCACTGGTGTACCTGTCGTCGGCTGGCCTGAGGTGTAGTCGATCAACGGAGTGCTGACAACCGAGCCCCCGGGCCTGCCCTGGGTCTTTCCACGCTGCGCCTGATTGACAGTGTATCGACGTCGAACCTTTCCGGGCTTCGCACGCGTGCTCTTCCGCAGGTCCGACATGTTGCCCGGCGTTCCCACGCCCCGCGTGCGATGCTTGTCGGCGCGATGATTCATGGTTGCGTTGAAGTCTGCCCGGCGCGTCGGAAGGCTCCCGACGGGCCCTTTCTTCTTTCGGTGTACGAAATGCGACTGGTAACCCGGGAAGGGCGTCCTGCGCGGGATTGCCTGATGGACACGGAGGCCCTGCGGCGGCTGCGCCACGCCTGCCGTGGCGTTACCAGGGATGCATGATCCATCGATGACCACGGACGGGCCGATCCCGCATCAGCTTTCGAGCGGATCGCCCGCGTGGAGGAGTGGATGAAGACCATGCAGGCGGAACATGAGGGCGCGCTTGAGCGGCTGAGCCGGCAACTGGCGGAACGTGACACGGCAAACACGCGCCGGGTGGTCGGCAGCCTTGCGGTCGCGGCCGTGTTCATTGTGGCTGTGGTCGGCGTGCTGCTGCGCTGGCCGGAGCCGACGGTGCCATAACCCCGCATTTGGCCAATCCGGGCCGGAGCAAATCGCCGGCGGCCAGGAATAGCCGGGTTGCCAGGAATCTGCCCGGAGGTGGGCAGAGGAACGGGCATTTGCCGCAGACTTTTCCCTTCGGCACGAATTCGCCTTCGCCCTGGCCCGACGCGGTGCCGGCTTCAGGCCGGACCCGCTCGCCCCGTGCCGATCGTACTGGCCCGCTCACGGCAAGCGCGGGTAGACTGGCGCTCCGCTCACCTGAACCAACTGAGGATCCGTCATGCGAAACCCGTTGCGAGAACGTCTTGACTCCGGCGCCGTCTGCGCCGGCGTCCTGACCGCCATGCCCAGCGTCCCCATGGCGCAGACCCTCTCACGCATGGGCTTTGACTGGATGTTCATAGACATGGAACACGGCCCGATCGACATCGAGTCGTGTCACCACATGATCGCGGCAACCGCCGGCACCGAGTGCGCGCCCGTGGTCCGGGTCATGGAACCCCGGATCAGCTACACCAAGCCTGTCCTGGACTCCGGGGCCATGGGACTGGTCTTCCCCATGATCAATACCCGCGAGGCGGCCGAGAACGCGGTCCGCGCCGTTCGCTATCCCCCCGAAGGCGAACGCGGCTGGGGGCCGTTCTACGCTCCCATGCGATGGGGGAACGGCGACGCCATGGAGTACTACCGCGCGTCCGGCGACATCGTGATCATCGCCCTCATCGAGCACGCGGAAGCCGTCGCCAACATCCATGAGATTCTCGAGACCAAGGGTATCGACGTCTTCCTGATCGCGCCCATGGACCTCGCTGCGAGCATGGGTCATGTCGGTAACCGCGACCACCCCGACGTGCAGGCGAGCATCTCGGTGGCGGAGGACGCCATCCGTTCGGCGGGCCGGAACATGGGAGGCCTGTGCCTGTCCGCGGAGGAGGGAAACGAGAAGATCGCAAAGGGCTACAACGTGATCCTGATGGGTTTCGACCTGTTGTTGCTCCAGATCGGCGCCCAATCCATGCTGAACGGCCTGAAGCGCTGATCCGGCACGGCGCGTGCTCCGGGCCCGCCCAGGTCAACCAGGCTCAATTCGGCGGCGCGTACCGAAGGATCAGGTGAGCGGCATCCTGCTGATCACGTCGCGGGCCCCGGCGGGGATTCATCCGCCGGTATGGCTCATGTGACGGGAAACCGAAGGACCTCGACGCCGTCTGTCGATCACGAAATCATGGCCCTTGGGCTTGCGCGCGATCGCCTCGTCGATCGCCTCCATCACCGGCTCATCGCTTTCCGAGCGTCTGAGGGGAGCACGCAGGTCAGCGGCATCCTCCTGCCCGAGGCACATGTAGAGCGTCCCGGTACAGGTCAGGCGCACCCGGTTGCAGCTCTCGCAGAAGTTATGCGTAAGCGGCGTGATGAATCCGAGCCGCCGGCCGGTTTCCTCCACCCTGACATACCGTGCGGGCCCGCCGGTCTTGTAGTCGATGTCGGTCAGGGTAAACCGCTTTTCGAGCTCGGCGCGGACCATTGATACCGGCAGGTACTGGTCGATCCGCATTTCCCCGCCGATGTCGCCCATCGGCATGACCTCGATGATGGTCATGTCCCAGGAACGGTCGCCCGCCCACTGCAGCATGTCGCCCAGTTCGTGGTCGTTCACACCGCGCAGGGCAACCACGTTGAGCTTGATGTCGAGACCGGCGGCGGCGGCCGCATCCAGGCCGCGCATGACCTGTTCGATCCGGCCCCACCGCGTGATCCTGTGAAATTTCTCCGCATCCAGGGTGTCGATCGACACGTTCACCCGGCGAACGCCGCAGTCGCGGAGCTCGTCCGCGAACCTGTGCAGCTGGCTGCCATTGGTGGTGACCGTCAGTTCCTCCAGCTGGCCGGACTCGAGATGGCGGGACAGTCCGCGGAACAGGCTCATGACGTTCTTGCGGACCAGCGGCTCACCGCCGGTCAGCCTCAGCTTCTTCACGCCCAGCCTGATGAAGACACTGCACAGCCGGTCCAGTTCCTCCAGCGACAGTACGTCACGCTTGGGAAGGAAGGTCATGTCTTCCGACATGCAGTACACGCACCGGAAGTCGCAGCGGTCGGTCACCGACACACGAAGGTAGGTGATATGACGTCCGAACGGGTCGATCATGCGGGTCATCCCGGTAAGCGTTGTGCACGTCTGTATATAACGCTTTCCCACTATACCGACGCGGCCGGGGAGCGGCAAGGGTACGCGGGGTGCGGGAACCACGCACCGAAGGGCGTCATTGCCGCGGTTCTTGACCGCTCAGGCCACCGGGCAATGAAGGGGCCTTATACAGAAAGGTTGACGGTGCATTCGAACGAGGGTTATGTTTCGTACATGTTATGTACATGTTTCGGTGTAGAACAAATCATGACTAACGAACGCGGCACAGCAGAAAGCGGTTGGGACGGCCACGCCGTCCCGGTCTACCGTCAGACCGTGTATCGGCTCCTGCCGCGGACGCGGAAGAACTGGCGTCTGCTGGAGCGGGTCCTGGAGGACCAGCGCCAGTTGTACAATGCCGCCTTGCAGGAGCGGAACGATGCCTGGCGGCTGGCAGGCCGTTCGATTTCGTATGTCGACCAGACGAAGGCGCTGACGGTCTGCCGTCGGGACCTGCCGGAGATGGCGGCGATGCCGGTCGCCATCCAGCGGGGCACGCTGAGGCGCGTGGACGAGGCGTTCAAGGGCTTCTTCCGGCGTGCCCGCGCCCGCACGGGCGCCGTGGGGTATCCCCGTTTCAAGTCTCGCCGCGGGTTCGACAGCATCACGGTCGTCTCCGGCGTGAAGCTCGAGGCCGGCCCCCGGGGCACGTCCGGGGGCCGGCTGCGCCTGCCCGGCCTCGGGTGGCTGACGATCCGCCGGCGTGGAGAGCTTCCGCATGCCCAGGGCCGCCCGGTCTCGGCCGTGCTGAAGCGCGAGGCGGGCAGGTGGTATGCCATTGTCTGCTTCCGGGTTCCGGCAGCCCCCGGAACACGCCCGGGGGTTCTGTGTTCAACGGTGTCGCGCTTGGCGTCGACATGAACGCCGGGCAGATTGCGGCGAGCGATGGCCGGGTGTTCCACGCTCCGGACACGCGCCGCCTGGAGGCCCGGGCGAAGCGTCTTTCCCGGAAGCTGGCGCGCCAGAGGCGCGGCTCGCGCCGCCGGGAACGCACGCGCCGGCGCCTTGCGAAGGCCCGTCGGCGCATGACGGGCATGCGGCGCAACTGGCGCCATCAGGTCACCCGGCGCATCGCGGATGCGGCAGACACCGTCTGCGTCGAAGCCCTGCATGTGCGGGGCATGACGCGGAGCGCCAGAGGCACGGTCAATGCGCCAGGTTCCCGGGTTCGGCAGAAGGCCGGGCTCAACCGGGTCATCCTGGCGACAGGCTGGGCCGAGCTGCGGCGGATGCTGTCCTGCAAGGCCGGCCAGCTGGTCGCGGTGGACCCTGCCTGGACGAGCAGGACATGCCATGCCTGCGGGCATGTCGATGCCGGCTCGCGGCGGACCAGATCGGAATTTCAATGCACGGCCTGCGGCCATGCGGATCATGCGGACGCGAATGCAGCCCGCAACATACGGCGTCAGGGCCTGGCGCTGCTGCACGGGGAGGTTGCCGGGTTGCCGGACCGACGAACCGTGAATACACAGGAAAGGCTGGCAGCATGACACTCTGCCAACCTTTCTTTGTAAGACCCCAATGAAGACCGGTGCGTACTGCGCCCTTGGCCCGAGCGACGTTGAAACCCCAGCGTCCACCGAGCACTTCCACAGACAGCCCCCGAACCGCCGCGTCGTTACCGAGCGGCAGCAGCGGGTCCCGCGAGACGCGCCACCACGAACGTGGCAACAGCCCATGTCGCCGGACACCCTGGAGGACGGAAAGGGGAGCTGCAGCGCCTTCGGCGGGCTCGCCACGGCCAACCCCAATGCCGGTGCGCGTGACCGGCTGGCGGGCAACACCGTACGCGCGGCACGGGAGGTTCTGCATCGGCGACATGGTGTGCCCGGCACGGGCCGGGCCTGGAAGGCCCGTTACCCCGGGGCACTTGCTGTTGACACGGGGCCGCGCCAGCGCGGATCCTCCTGGTATTGACGGTTGACCCTGTCTTCGTCTTCAGGGCATCGCCCCGGTCGATCCGGCCCGGGGTGTGCGGTCTTGACCGCTTCCAGGGCGAAGAGCCTGTTTTTCCTGGATGCGTGGTGCCGGTCCACGCTCGACATTGAGCCCGGCCGCCACCTTTCTCCCGGCCTGTCGCATTTACATCTCCACGCCCCCGAAACCGTCTCCTGCGGGAGAAAGCGTCATGACCATGTCCGGCGAACTGCAACGCCGTCCGCGCCAGATCGAGGCAACAGACAGTGAATGGCAACAGCTCGGCGAGCAGGCCGCTGCTGTGGGACTGACCGTGTCTGACCTCATCATGCACTCCATGCTGACACCGCCCGACCCACCGCTCCAGGGACTGCCGCCGGCGGTGCAGTGGCGCATGGCCCGCGAACTGTCGCTGCTGGTCAGGATCGAGGAAATCCGGCTGCGCGCCCGCGGAGACACCAGTGTCTGGAACGCCATCGTCGCCGAGGTCACCACCGACCTCGACATCGAGGCGGCACTCGGATGAACGCCTCCCCGAGACGACTGAAGATATCGGCAACCGCAGAAGAATGGGCGCGCATTGCCGAACGGGCCGGCACCACCCCGATCGAGCAGTTCGTTCTTGCCTGCGCCATCGGGGGCGAGCCATCCGAAGACGGAACCCACCCCCTGGCGCTCTCGCCAGTCGAGCAGCGCCAGCTCGCCCGGCGCGTCGAACGGGTCGCGCGGGCACATGACGTCCTGTTTGCGCGCCTGCCCGGCACCGGACTCCTGCTGCACGAGGCACTGGACGTCATCTGCCGCGCCGCACAGCGGGAGCGATGAACCCCGTGCCGGTCACCCGCACCATCGAGTTGTCCGACTACCAGTGGGCCCTGATCTGCCGCCGGGCGGAGCACCGGGGCCAGTCCGTCGAAAAATACGTGATCGAGCGCGCGCTCACCTCCCGTCCGCGCCCGGATGAGGGGTCCCATCCCCTTGTGCTTTCCCCGGACGAACAGGTGGCGCTGTGCCAACGCATCGGCAGAATCGACGAAACCGCTCTCGCCGGCTTCGAGACCGCCGAACCCTGGGTGTTCGGGCTCACCTCCCGGATCGCCTTCCTCTTCGAGGCCACCATGTTGCAGATGCTTCGCGCCGGTGCGCATCGCGAACTCTCCCTCCTGCTCGCTGACAGCCTGGGTAAGGGCCGGGCGGGCAGAATTCTGCGGGAGTTCCGCTCCCGCGCCCGGGCGCGGAACTGGCTCGATCAGCCACGGGACAGGTAGCACCGGCGGTCCATCGTCAACCTCATGCCGCGAACACCCGTGTTGCCAGCGCGTGACCGACCAGGACCAGCACCAGGACTGCCAGGCACGCGAGACCCCCGGCAAGGACAGCAGGGCACCGTGTCCCATCCTGCGTTTCGCCCGCGCGCTGCCTCGCGCCGCGCCGGGCGCTTTGCGGAGCCGTGGCAGTTTCTGCCGGGACCACCTCGCTGCCAGCCGTCATGCGCAGATCGGTCAGGTCACCGCAGGCTCCGGTCGCGGTATTGACCCAGGTCCCTGCCGCCACGCCATCGAGCAGGACTTGCAGCGCGCCACCGCGACAGGGCACGTTCCAGAAGCGCCCGATTCGCCTGCCCTTGCCCGGGACCCGCCGGCAGATGCCCGCAACCGTGGCCGCAAGAGGGTTCCCGCCGTCCGGCCCGCACCTCACGGCCGCATCCTTCGCCCGAGCCCGTGATCCTGCATGCGGGCGCTCAGCCGCTCGACGTCACCTGCCAGATTCCGGCGAACGGCTTGCCCCGCCACTTCGGCAGCAGGCGCCTGCCAGGGCCCGCTGGCCACGCGACTGTCCCGACCCGGCATGGAGCGCCGTACCCGGCCCCGTACCGCCTGGCACGCCATCCGCCATGCAAACCGTGCTCCCGGCGCCGTGCCCGGCCCGGGTCGGCACTTGATGAGCTCGTTCGCAAGCGCACGCAATTCGCGCCGGCGCACGGCGGACCCCGCGCGCAGCACATAGTCTGCACGTGCCCCGACCAGTACCGCGGTGAGATGCCGGACCTCGGACACATCCGGAGGTTTGCCGGGTTCACGGTCGTGCAGGATCAGCGCGGCGACATCCTGCCATCCCGATCGCGTCCCCTTTGCGACAACGCGCATGGCAAGCGCCTGTGCCGGCGGCGTCAGGGCGAGCCCGCCGGAACCAAACAGGTCTCGCAGCCATGCGTCCGGACCGGAACCGGCGGTGCCGGCGAAAGGTGTGCGCGGCGGTACCAAGTCGATCGGTTCCTTCTCCGCCACGTGCCGGAGCCGTCTCCCACCCGCGGAAACGGTCCCGCTTCCGCCGCCGTCAGACCGTCGGCTCCCGGTGGCAGGCGGGTCCTGGTCCCGGTCGTTGTGGAACGGTGTCCGGCGCGATCCGCGGCGGCCGTCAAGACGGCCCTCGAGCGTGCCGACCAGGTCGGGAAGCAGGCGCGCGACCCGGCCCCGCAGACCCGGCCCGGCCACCTGCGCCTGATGCCCGTGCGCGAGAGTTCCCCGGGCATGACCTGGCGACTGCGTCCTTCCGGTCTCCACGTCTTCCCGGTCAGCGGCGCCGAGTGCCTTTCGGCGCGCCCTCGAGACGTCGTCAATCCGCAGGACCGGGATGCCGGCCTCGGCAAGCCCGTGGAAGACCTGCCCGGCACCCTTTGCAGCACACTGCCGCGCCTCTGCCACCAGCACCAGGCGACTGACGTTCAGTGCATCTGCTGCCCGCACCAGCGCGAGCAGGGCTCCCGGCGCCACCCGGGCAGCACCGTCGAGAACGACAATGGCGCCCTCAAGCACCCGCAGCCTCGTCCCGGGGTCTCCCGAGCGCGCGAGAAAGGCGCCAACCGATCTGACCGGGACACCCGCTTCAAGCGTCTGTTCCGCGACCGCCTGCGGTCCGGGAACCAACCCGATCACCGGGCGCCCGGGTACGAGGTGACGCAGGGTGCGCAGCAGTCCCGCCTTCCCTTCCCTGGAGCCGATCCGGCATCCCAGAACGCGATCACGGCCCAGCACCAGCGCCCGAAGGGCTCTCTCCTGGTCGCCGGTCAGGTCTGCCGCCCCGATCCAGGCTCCGGCCCGGGCCGCCGAGACAAGCGGCCGGCCCGCTGCCGTGCCCGAACGGGCGAGTTCCAGCATCCTCGCACCCGCTGCCTCCTCGCCGGACAGGGTCCATGCGCGGGCGCCGAAACCACGCGTCCGCTCCACGAGATGGCCGTCACCCGCAAGCCTTGCGATGACCGCATCAAGATCATCCGGACCGAACTTTCCGGGCATGCGGCCCAGCACGCCCGCGACCAGGTCCCGGTGCCGGAAGACCGGTTCCCGCGCACCGAGTTCGGCCGCAACGGCACGGGCGACAGCAAGGGCCGAAACAGTGGCCCGAGCCCGATCCACGGGTGGCGGAGAGAAGACGAGACCATGTTCCCACGCCCGCCGCTTCCAGCCTGCCACCAGGTCCTCGTGGACCGGCTCGTTCTTGGCCCGTCGGGTTGCGAGTGCCGCGCGGCGCATGGTGCCTGCATTCCGTGACCACCCCCTTTCACCGATCCACTCGAGGATGTCGGACCGGCGGGACGAAAACACCGTCCGGCTCTGCCGCGGCCAGCCCAGGATCTCGAAGGCGGCAAGCCCCCCGCGCTGCACCGGCATGACGACATACCCGTCGTGTTCGAGGCGTCGTGCGAGTTCGCTGCGGTACCAGGCGCCGATCAGCAGCGCATGGCGGCGCAGCACCGGCAGGGCGAGCGGCGCACCAGGCACGGTCTCCGTCGCACGGTTGACGACCACGGCGTGGGTATGGAGCTGCGGGTCAAGGTTGCGGTTCACGTGGTGCCGGAAGGTTGCCGCCGCCATGCCCGGCGCCGGCACGAGACGGGCGCTGCGCGCTCCCTTCACCCGGACCGCGACAAACAGCAGGCGTTGCTCCACCCGGTGCAGGGTCGCGCGTACGGCCTTGTCATGGGCGCGCACGACACGCGGGTCGCCGTGAAGCAATGCCGAAAGCGAGACCGTCTTGGGTGCGGAGAAGGTGATATCGACCCCGGGCGGGCTGTCGTTCGGATTGACCCGATCCCGCAGGACCGCCGCAAACGGTTCAGGATCGACGTGGGAGACAAGATTCAGGGTTTGGCAGCCGCGGCCATACCAGCGGCTTGCACGGTAGTGTGCGGGGTCATCGGTCCGGTGCAGCCCGTCACGCGCGTAGTACGCGACGGTCGAACCGGCCGAGCCCAGGGTCGTGACGGTCGCAACCACGGGAATTCACCGGGATCGGGGAGCAGAACAGGTCCGGGTTCGAAAATGCTCGGAATTCTCGCAAATGTGCGCCGGCACCACGTGCCGCGCTTCCAACAATGGAACAATCCTACACCGGACCGTGCCGGGTGACCATCACCCGCACTTTCGGCACTCGCCGCGAGGCACTCCTGCACCCGACCCTTCCCGCAGCACTACCGGCAGACCGGAGCCGCACTCATCCCTCACTTCGTAGCTCGGCAACGGCACGTTCTGGGAACCGCGCCATGCAGCAGATACGTGTGAGGATGCGTCATCAATTACGTGCATTCGTACAACATATTTGACTTGAAGTTACACCGCATGTAGTACTTGTTTTCACACGGCGCGTCACACCTGTCACAGTGCGCGGATTGTCCGGCATGGTCGCCCCGAACGAGAAACTCGCTGCGTCGCTGGCACACCTTCAGAAGCTCCAGACCGGTGGAAGGCGGGTTTTCCGTTCCGCTGAGATGACACGTATTCACCGCGAGCGGCTGGTCAGGAACGGCTTCCTGCGCGAGGTAATGAAAGGCTGGTTGATCTCGGGCAGCCCGGACGCTGATCCGGGCGATACGACACCATGGTTCACGTCATTCTGGGAGTTCTGCGCGGCCTACAGTACGGCCCGGTTCGGTCCGGACTGGCACCTGTCCCCGGAACAGTCATTGCTGTTCCACGCGGAAGACACCGTCATTCCACGGCAGGTCATCATCTATGCGCCCAGGGGTGCGAACAACACCGTCGCACTGTTGTTCGGCACCTCGTTGTACGACCTCAGACAACCGGACATGCCACCGGACGCCGATCTGACTGACCGGGGCGGGCTGCGGCTGTTTGTGCCCGAAGCGGCAATGGTGCGCGTGCCGGCGGCGTTCTTTGTCCGGCACCCGGTCGAAGCGCAGGTCGTACTCTCGAGGATCCACGATGCAGCTGACGTGCTCCGTCGGCTGCTCGATCGCGGCCATTCGGTGATTGCCGGACGGCTGGCCGGAGCCTTTCGCCGGATCGGCAGGGGGGACGTGACCGACGAGATTCTGAGCGTCATGAAGCGCGCCGGCTACGATGTCCGCGAAACCGATCCGTTTGAACCGGAGCAGGCGTTCGGTGCGGCTGGGCGGGCGCAGGCACCGATTGCCGGTCGCTTGGAAGCGATGTGGGGAGCGATACGGGAGCCCGTGATCGCAGCCTTTCCGAATGCGCCTGGCCCGCCCGAGGATACGAAGGCCTATGTGTCCTTCATTGACGAAGTCTACCGGAACGATGCCTACCACTCGCTGTCAATCGAGGGCTATCGCGTCACGCCGGAGTTGATCGACCGCGTGCGCGCCCGCGACTGGAGCCCGGATTCGCGAGCAGCCGACCGGCAAAGCCGCGATGCGCTGGCGGCGCGCGGTTACTGGCAGGCGTTCCGGCTCGTGCGGGCAGCGGTCGGCGAGATCATTGGAGGCAATCAAGCCGGTGCTCTGGTCCGCGTGGCTCACCGGGACTGGTATCGCGAGCTGTTTCAGCCTTCTGTCGCCGCCGGCCTGATCGAGGCTTCGGCTCTGGCGGGTTATCGCAACGATGCCGTGTTTCTGCGGGGCTCGCGGCATGTGCCGCCGCGCCAGGAGGCGGTGCGCGATGCCATGTCGGCCCTGTTCGACTTGCTGGAATTCGAAACCGAACCGTCCGTTCGCGCGGTGCTCGGGCACTGGCTGTTCGGCTACGTCCATCCCTACCCGGACGGCAACGGGCGCATGGCGCGCTTTGTCATGAACGCGATGCTCGCATCCGGCGGCTATCCGTGGACCGTCATCCGCATCGAGGATCGTGATGCCTACCTGGCGGCGCTGGAAAGCGCCAGTATCGATCAGGACATCGGGCCGTTCGCGCAGTTTGTGGCCGATCGGGTTGCGCGGTCATCGGAACGCGCAGCGTGAACGCACGCCGGGGGAAGGTGCACGGCGCTGCCCTGCCTGGGTGCGGCTTGAACAACAGGGACCTGACGGTGAGGACGCGGTCCGTCTCCCGTCGCGGAAGGCAGGCTGCACCTAGATCGCGCCCGAATTCTCCTCGCAGGACACCCGTTCGTCCCCGTCCGGTCCGGAGCGGACCGTGACCGACCTGCCCCGGATCCCGAGCATGACAGTGCGCCGGGCATCCTCGAGCGGCAGATCGAGCACGGTGGTGCACCCTGCTTCCCTGAGCGCGCCGGACAACACTGTCAGGTCTGTCCCGTCTGCTGCTCCGTCGTTGTCAATCACCACAACCCGCCTCGCGCTGACATGCACCCGGCGCATCAGCCCTGCAAACTCCGCAGTACCCACCCTGCCGGCCAGACCCAGGCAGAGCACCACGTCAAACTCGCCGAGCGCCTCGAGATCGAGCGCGAACACGTCAGCCTCGAAGCAGGTCATCCGGTCCGGAGCTATGTCCCGGCAGGCACGCGTGAGCCGGCCGACCACCTCGGGGGCACGATCGGCCGCCGCGACCGTCGCGCCCTGCAATCCGAATTCCACCGCGAGACCGCTCGCACCGGCGGCGAGATCGAGGACCCGCAGGCTGCGCACCGGTGTCCCGCAGGCATCGAGCACCGCCTGGAGGATCGGCCGGTCCCCGTCCAGCCCGGATCCCGGCACGGTGGATGGCCGGTACCCGCCATCCGGACCGGGTTCCGTATCCGGCCGGCAGATATCCAGCCAGTGGTCCAGGTCGCGGCCAAGATAGTCCGAGAGCGAGGCGATCCTGTCTCGGTAGAGCTCGTGCAGGACCGGACCCAGTGACGCCCGCATCGGCGTGCCGTAGCCCTCGTGAACCGGCGCACTCAGTTCCTGGTCGGCAAGACCGTCGAAGGGCCCGGGATCGATCCCTATGTGGGCCGCAACCCGGCCCAGAACCTCCCGCGGCTCGGCCTTGAGCGCCTCGAAGCTTTCCACCAGCACGCTTTTGACCGGAAACACCGACCTCCAGGTACGCAAGGTCCGTTCGTGATCTCCGCGCAGAATCGAGCCCTGGGACTGCACGACATCGATGAACCACTGGTCCGACGCCTCGTCACTCGTCATGTCGGAGATCTTCAGGTTGTGCAGCGCCCCCGACCAGGCACGTTCCACCGGATTGCGCATCAGGTAGATCACCCGGGCATCCGGGAAGTTCCGGTAGACGTCCTCCACCATGCGCGTGTCGAGCGTGGCGTATGCAGGCGTGATGTCGCCCGCAACGGTGCCGCCCGGCGCGCCGTCGAACAGGCCGCGGTACCACTCGACGCCACGTCCGTAGTGCCAATCCCAGTAGTGGACTTCCTTGCCGCCGGGGAAACTGACGCCAGGGTGCCGCTCCAGATGGCTGAAGAGCCAGGTTGTCCCGCTCTTCTGACCGCCGATGCCGATGAAGCCAGGCCCCCGGACACCCGGTACGGCAGGAACCACCGGGTCCCCGGTCGACCTGCCCGCAAGTTTCCGCAGACCGCGCAACATCCAGCTGCTCTCCCCAGGCTGTCGATTGCCAGAACTGTCGGTCACGGGCTCCCGACCCGGTCTCCGGTTTCCTCGATCCCGCGCACCCGGGGGGTCAGGCGCAGATCGACGATGCCGGTCATGTGCAACCCCGGTTCGGGCAGCACCTGGAACATCAGCCCGTCAATGATCCGGTGCAGGAAGCGGCGTTCGCCATAGACCACCCCCGAACACCCGGCATTGACGAAGTAGGTACCCACAAGCAGGTTGCAGTCGAATTCCCATACCACCTCGGTCACCCTGCCCGGAACCCCGGTCCGTTCCCTCTCGGCCAGGTGAGCTGTCGACGCGCTTGCAATCGCCACACCGGTAAGCGTCTTGATCGAGGTGCCCGCACCGACATCCTCGCACCGGTCGGTGAAGGCGATGAGGTACCGGATCCGGTATCGTTGACCGCGTCGCAGCAGGTTGACCGGCCTGTCTGTCTCGTCCCTCAGCGAAAGCTCGGAGATCTCGGCGCCGTTGGGCAGATAGTCGACCCGGCTCTCGGGAACCATGTCGGGGTCGAAGTCGGGGACACGCTGGCGCGCCTGCTCCTCGACAACCGCCTCGCGCTTCGGCGGAATCGGTCCGTCGCGTCTCAGAGCGTCAAGGACCTCATCAGCGTGTTCCGGTGGCGCATAGATGTACCTGTGGTAGGCAGCAACGACCGATTTGGTTTCACCCTCGCAGATCTTCTCCCCCCGGTCGAGCATGACGGCCCGGTCGCAGACCTCGATGATCTGGCGGCCGGAATGCGAGACCAGAAGGACCGTGGCCCCGGCCGCCTGCATCCGTTCCATGCGCGAGATGCATTTGCGCTGGAACGCCTCGTCGCCGACCACGAGGGCCTCGTCGATGATCAGGATCTCCGGCTCGGTCACCGTGGCGGCGGCAAATGCCAGCCGCACCATCATGCCCGACGAGTAGGTCTTGACGGGCTGGTCAATGTAGCCGCCGATCGCCGCGAAATCGGCGATCTTCTCGAACAGTTCATCGACCGAGGACCGGGGCAGGTTCCGGATGGCGCCATTGATGTAGACATTTTCCCGACCGGTAAACTGCGGGTCGAAACCGCTGCCGAGTTCCAGCAGGGCGGAGACCTGCCCGTTGACCTGCATTGATCCGCTCGTCGGTCTCGTGGTCCCGACAATGATCTGCAGCAGCGTCGACTTGCCGGATCCGTTCCGGCCCATGATCCCGACCGCCTCCCCGCGCATCACGTCGAGGTCGATGTCCTGCACCGCCCAGGTCGAGAACGCCGCCCGGCTGCGCCCGTCCAGCTTCTCGAGCAGCCTGTGTCCCGGGCTCGCGAAGCTGTCGTAGCGCTTGCCGATTCCGCGCAGACTGATGACGGGCGATGCCTGGGTGGTCATTTCGGTCACAGCAGGTCACCGAATTCGTGCCGGCTCTTGCGGAACACGGCCCAGCCGGCCCAGGCCACGATGAGCGCCACCACGATGTACAGCCCCACGAGTTCGAGGTCCGGCATCCTTCCCCAGAAGATCAGGTCGCGTTGTGCCTCGACAATGACCGTCAGCGGATTGAGATAGACAACGGCCCGCCATTTCTCGGGCAGGGCCGAGAGGGGATACAGGATCGGGCTCAGGAACAGCATGGCCGTGGTGATCACGGTCGTGGTGTGGGTGATGTCGCGGAAATAGAGCCCGAGAGCCGCCAGCCCCCAGGCAACCCCGATCATCAGCAGGATCACCGGCAGGAAGAAGACCGGGGCCAGCAGCACGGTCCAGTGGATGGCAAATCCGGTCAGCACCAGGAACGCGAGAAGGATCAGGAACCCGATTCCGAGATGAAACAGCGCGACGCACACCCGGACCAGCGGCAGGATCTCGAGCGGGAACACGACCTTCTGCACGAAGTTCGGAGAATTGGTGATCACCCTGGGGCTGGTATTCACCACCTCGGACACGAACCCGTGCACGATCAGCCCGGAGAACAGGATCGGCGCGAATCCGAGTCCTTCGGCATCATGGGTGATCGGCCATCGCACCTGCATGACCGTCGAGAACACGAAGCCGTAGACCATCAACAGGATGATCGGCGAGATCACGATCCACAGCATGCCCATGATTGAGCCGCGGTACATGCCGACGATCTCCCGCCAGACCAGCTGCAAGAGGAGATCGTGGTGTCGGAGCACGATACGGGCTACGTCAACCATGCGCTTTCGTCGGTCTCCCAAGCATCGGGCCCCGCGACCGGCCCTGCGCTTCCACTATACCTTTTGAGCTGCCGCGTCACCCGAAGTGCGCAGCCGGTGCGGCATCCGGAATACGGTTTTGTCCGGTGACCTGTACGGCTACGGAACCTGTACGAGGCAAGGAACAATGACGGTGGGCTCGACGGCTTTGCCGAACACGCGTTGTACTTCGCCCGTGATCAACGGCGTCCGCGCCGCCCGGGATGCTTGACATCACGAGCAGCGGGCGGGTGGGCCGGCAATCCGGCATGCAGACCCCGTTCGCCGCGAGCCGAAAGCAGTCGCGCGACGCCACGCGGCAACCAGAACCGGGACGCTGCACGTCTGCCAAACAAACGTCGCAGGCAGTCACCTGGACACTCGGTCTACAGGTCGACCGCCCGTATCCGGGCGCCCTTGACCACCCAGGCAAGGTCGGCGAGCACCTGCTGGCGCCGGGTGGCGTGTTCGGCCGGCCAGTGCTCGGCAGGATACAGAAGCGGACGCAACGCGATCATGTTGTTGCCCGCCATCGAGAGAGTAGCGGTCATCGAGCCCGGGTTGACCCGGTACCAGTAGAGCGCATCGGGCACCACCTCGATCCGGCCGCCGCAGAGCGCGATCCGCAGCAAGTATTCCCAGTCCTCGTAGCCGCGCTCCGGCTCCTCGAGAATTCGCCCGAAGGTCTCGAAGGTCCGGCGCGGATAGAAGGCGTTCGCATCGCCCAGGCAGTTGTGAATGCTCCCGATCGACACGTCGTCACCCGAAAACGGCCTGATCGCCAGCGGCGGCGCGGCTTCCGTGAGTACTGAATCGTCCGCGAACACCTCGCAGAAGCACGACACCGCGTCCGCTCCGGTTCGTTGTGCGGCCGCAAGCAGGGTTTCGATCTCCCGTGGCCGGGCAACATTGTCATCGTCGACGAACAGGATGTAGTCACCGCGGGCCGCCGCGAGCGCCTGGTTGCGGTTGCGTCCGAGAGAATGATGGTCCTGGCGCAGTACCCGGAACTCCGCGACCGGTGGTTGCCGCTCGACTTCGTCGAGGAATGCAAGCGCTTCATCCTCCGTACTGCCGTCATCGCACAGCAGGACCTCGAGCCTCTCCCAGGTCTGGCGTCGGATGCTCTCGAGTGCGCCAGGCAGGTACCGGGTGCGGTTGAACATGGTCATGCAGACGCTGACCAGGGGCTGTCCGGTCGCGGTGGCAGGTGCGGAGAGCGGAACGCTGTCGCCCTCCCGGCTTCGGGTGAACACCGTCGACGGTCCGGTCCCGCCCGGCATGCCGGTCACGCTCCCGGCTCCGCTTGCAAGAACCCGGGCGAGCGTCCTGTGATCGCGGGTGTAGACGGGAATGCCGGACGCACGCATCCAGTGACGCAGAGCCGGGTGATCCTGCGCCACGATCCTGGCGCCGGACAGGACCGCAAGCTCCAGCATGACGCCGGCGTCCGTCCCGACGGCAGGGACGATGACGACACCGGCAGCCGCAAGCCTCGGGGTGTGATTGCCTTCGATGAACCAGTCGAAACTGACGTCCACGCGTCGCCCGCACAGCGCGCGAAACACCTCTTCCACCTGGGCGGCGGTATGCGGCTGCCCCCATTGCAGGAATTCGATCCGCGGGAGTTCGGGCCCGCCCGCGAGTGCGAGCGCCAGCCCGCGGGCGGCAACGCCGACGTCCTCGGCACCCGGGAACCCGGTGAGCACCAGGTAGTCCGGCGCCGGCCCGTCCACGGCCGTGCCGTCATCCCGGTCCCAGACCGGCACCAGTTCCGCCCGGTCCGGGTCAAGTTCTTCCAGCTGGTGTGCGGAGACGGCAAGGATGCGGTCGGCGAGTTCGAAACAGCGTTCCTCGCGATGGAATGCCGCAACATCCTCGAGTGACGGGTAGACCGCCCGATCGGCCATCAGTTCGCGTCTCACACCGAGATGCAGCAGGCTGAAGGCCGTTGCCCGATGGCGCAACCCGAGCCGTTTTGCCTGCAGCGGGTAGAAGCCGACGCCGAAGGCGCCGGGCACGACCACGTCGGTACATGGCCGGTGCGTCAGGAACCGGTCCAGGTGCAGACTGAGCCCGGGTCCGATCCGCGGAGCGGTCTCGACCTCGACCGAGACTGGTACCTCGGCTACCGCGGCATCGTGCCTGGCGGCAACCCTGCGGGCCTCCTCGACGGGAAACACGATATCCGGTGCCGAATCCGTCCGGCACAGGCAGTAGGTCACGGCGTGACCGGCGGCCGACAGGCGGCCGCCCAGGCGCATCAGCAGGCGTGACGCCATGACCGTCAGGACATCTCCGCCAACCAGGGGCAGGCAGAAGCTACGGCGCACCGTCAGGGTCCACGGAAGCGGAGGCCACCTCTTCGCCGCGGTCCGAAGCAGTGCGCCGGGTCCAGTCCACGATTTCGCGCTCCTCGATCGAGTAGGGCACGGTCCGGGCCTCATCGTCACAAACGAATTCAGCGTCCCTGCTGACGAGGACCACCGAACCGCGAGACTGCGCGTCGGCACACATGGCACCGGCCACGGACTCGATCGTGTCGTGCCCCGCAAACAAGTCCGGACTGTCACCGCCATCCGCCCTGAACGCGAAGCACCGCGGATCGACGGCATGCGGGAACAGGTACCGCGACCGGGTGATCGTCGAACGGAACCCGTCGCTCAGCACCGGCCGCTGGATAACCGCCCCGCCCGCGACCGCAACACCGTTGGCAGCCGCAAGCGAGATCAGTTCGGACACCGCATCGGCGTGCGCGGGCCTGCAGGAGTGATCGACAACCACCGCAACGTCCGGCCGGGTGCGCTCGAGCCAGGTCAGGAGTTCTCCCAGCGGTCCAGTCGCGCCAGGTTCAACGATGTGAAGGCGACCGGTCATCGGCTCGCCGCCGGCAGGCAACGTGTCCACGGGCATCCCCAGCACCACGATCTCAAGCGCCGGTTCGCCATCCCGCAGCGCCGTCATCATCCAGGGAGCCAGCGGAGCCCTGGTCCCATTGAAGACAAACACCACAACCCGAAGATCCAGGGCGGGCAGCGGCTCCACCCCCAGCCCCGGGCCCTCGGCCAGCCCGGTTGGCCCCGAGATCACGCGCCATCCGAACTGCCCGAGGACATCGTCAAGGCGCAGGGCCGCAAACACTGCGGCGGGGACCGTAGGCATCGAGGGGACCGCCTTCCTGTGAACCAGGATGCGGGGAACATGGCGGATCCGCCGAATGTCGGTGCCCTGGAGCCACTCGGCGTGCTGGTGCACCAGATCGGCTGGGCTCCCGCACACCCGCACACCCACGCGTTCCACGACCCGGCGCGAAACCAGCGCGAGGCCGTCCAGTCTCAGGGCCATGAAGGGCACGTGTGCAACCGGCGGCCCCGCGAAGGTCGGCCCGAAGCGGGTACTCCACTGATCGATGCGATCGAAGTCCGAGTAGGCGACATCGCAGTCCGGCGCCGCACTCGCAAGCGCAGCCGCAATGGCGTCGGGCTCGTAGAGGTCCGTCGGCCGCAACCAGGCGAGCCACTTCCATTCCAGATCCTTCGCCAGGGCCGCCTCCAGTGTTCCCCGGGTCGCCCCTTCCAGTATCTGGATCCTTGGATCGGCACGGTACTCGACGACACCGGGCAAGGCGGCGCTGTCGTCGACGCACAGGATGAGACGCCAGTCCGTCCAGGTCTGCCGGCGCAGTGTCTCGATCATTTCCGGCACGTGCGCGCTTGCAGTGGCATTCCCGGGACTGGTCAGAACCATCACCCTGCCGGCCGACCCGGGAGGATCCACGGGCTCGGCCCGCTGGCGCGTCGCCCAGGCGCTGTAGAGAGGACTGTACGGCGCCTCGCGCGGGACCGGTTTCGGGATCCGGTCCGGCTCCCGGACCTCGTCGGTCTCCGGGGCCTCGCCGGTCTGCTCGGGATGGTCTTCTCCATCCGGCAAATGCTCATCGCCGATGCGGCCCCGCAGCAGATGTTCCAGCCACCGGAAAGACCGGGTGTATCTCCAGCGCCGCGACACGAGAACGGAGACGATCTGGTCAAGAGCATGCAGTTCATCCAAGGCCGGCTGGCTGGCTGGCGCCGTGCCTCTGAACGAGAGGAGCGCCAGCGGCCATCGCCAGCTCCAGTACCCCTGCAGACGGGCAAGCACCCTTCGCGCGGCCTCAAGACGCTGATCCGGCGAGCCGGTCGGACATTCCAGAAGATCGCGCTGACCCGGGGCCAACACCGCGATCAACCTCGAGAGCTGGGTGAAGAGGAATTCTCGTGTCGTGGCGAGATTCCGCGCTGTCGAGGCCAGGTCGCCCTTGGTTGCTGCAAGGTCCTGCTTCGTTGCGGCAAGGTCCTGACTCGTTTCGGCGAGGTTCCGCCTCGTCTCGGCGAGACTGTTCCTAGTCAAGGCCAGTTCGTCCTGTACTGGCGCCAGCAGGGCCGCATCGTCGGGCGAGATGGCCCTGAATCCGTGATAGGCCATTCGGGCAACCGTTTCCTCGGCCCCTGCGGCATCACGGACTCCCTGTCTTGCAACCTCTTCACTGGCTGCGATCAGATCGCGTGCAATTTCGAACTCCCGGGCCGAAGCAGCCAGAAGCGGCTGCATGGCGCGAAACGTCCCGGCCATCTCCAGCAGCGGGGGAGGAAACCTGCCGGCCGCGTCCGTCTCCGCGAGTAGCGCATGGACCCGAGCGGTCCACTCGTCGCTTCCCCCTACGCCCGGGAGGTGATGACGCTGCCCTCGGTCGATCGAGGCGATCAGTTCCTTCACGCGATCCTCACCCGGCTCCGGCAGGTCCAGCGCATGCGAGAGCCGCGGAAGCACGGCGCCGGGATCCGCCAGCAGGTCGTCGTAGTCGACCACAACCCGGACAGAGCCGTCGAGCTGCGAGACCGCTTCAAGGGTGTGCTGCAACCAAAAGAGGCGCCCGAGTGCGGGTGGCATGTTCTGGCGACGGTGCAGCGAGCCGGCCACCGCATCGGGCGCCCGTGTTGCCAGGACAAAGGCGGGCTCGATCCCGGACTCGCGGAAGATGTCGAGCCAGAGAGGGAGCAGCCTCGCGGTCCTCGGGTCCTTGAACCCGAACAGGTGCGGCGCTGTCGAACATTCCTGCTCGAGTACCGCTGTCAGCGCCAACCGATAGGGAAGCACTTCCGCCGACTTCCACCAGTCTCCGGCAAGCGGCTCCAGGCCACGGGCGCGATGCCAGGGCCGGTCGAGGACATCGTCGAGCAGCGTCTCCTGGGCCGCGACGATGTCGGTATGTTCCCAGTACCCGCCCTCGTTGTCCGGCACGGACCGGGTCATCACCCTTGGCCCGAACGTGACACCGAGGCCGTCAAGCAACCGGGCTAGCAGAGAGGTTCCGCTACGATGCATGCCGACGATGACCGCAACCCTTGTCGCCGAACGGTCAATCATGCGCGGTACATCTCCTTATGTCCCTGATGCTCCCGCCGGGTCCGGCCCGCCTCGCTACATGATGGACAATCCGAAAGCCCCGGTCCCGACAGGCCTCGCTCCGGACCTGTATACCACGCCATCATCGGGCGAAGCGCAGGTGGTGTTTGTCCTTTCATGGCGCCGGCCCTGTCGCTATGGTGCGCACCCGATTGGGGCCGACCGCAGCGGCAAGAATTCGTCAACTGAATTCGGCATAGAGGAAGTATGCTGATGTCACAATTCAGATGCCCTGCGGATATGTGTATTGATGTTTCAATCGTCACTTATAATTCTGAACGGCATCTCGATGACTTGATTGACAGTCTTTGCAAGCAGGACATTGGATCCGAAAACCTGAATGTCAGGTTCGTCGACAATGACAGCACCGACAACACCGTTGCCCGACTGAAGGACCACGCCTCCAGCCAGGCCGAGAACTTCGGTCACTTCGAGATCATCGAGAACCCGAGGAATCTCGGCTTCGGGCGCGGGCACAACCGCGCGGTCGAACAGGGGTCGGCACCCTTCGTCTTCGTCCTCAACCCGGACACGCGCCTGTACCCGGATTGCCTCTCCGAGCTGATGGGCCGGGCCATTGCCGAAGAGGAGACGGTCGGGGTCTGGGAGCCACGCCAGATTCCGTACGAACACCCCAAACAGTACGATCCTGTCCTTATGGAACCGCCCTGGTGTGCCGGGGCGGCCCTGCTGATCCGGCGAACTGCCTTCGAAGCCGTCAAGGGATTTGACCGGCATATCTTCATCTATTGCGAGGACGTGGATCTGAGCTGGCGGCTGAAACGCGACGGCTGGAAGCTGCGCTATGTCCCGTCAGCCTGTGTCCGGCACGATACCTACGACGCGCCAAACCAGGTCAAGCCGGCCCAGTTCATCTACAGCATTCTCGGAAACCAGTTCCTGCGCACCCGGTTCGGCTCCATGCGGGAAATGGCGGCGGGCTGGTTCATGTACCTGGCTGTCCTGTTCGGCCCGAAGTACTTTCCCGGACAGCGCAAGGGCTTGCTCCGGATTTCGGTAACCTATGCCTATCGTTTCCTTCACTTTATGTCACCTCGGCGCCGGACGCCGGGCATCGAGTTCCACGGATGGGACTATGCCGCGGTCCGTGACGGCGCCTTCCACGAAGTGGTCCCCTACCAGGACATCGACGCCCCGCCCCTCGTCTCGGTGCTGGTGCGCACGATCGGACGAAAGGCACAGGTGCGGCGGGCACTGCAGTCGATCGCAAACCAGACCTGGCGCAACGTCGAGGCCGTCGTGGTCGAGGACGGGCCTGCCACTATCGAGGACGTTGTCGCCGAGTTTCCGCAAGTCTCCCTCACCTACGTGCCTCTCGGCGTGAACAGGGGACGCTGTCACGCAGGCAACGTGGCGATGGAACGGGCGTCGGGCGAGTACTTCTGCTTTCTCGACGAGGACGACGAGCTTTACGCCGACCACATCGAACAACTGTACGTTGCCTTGCGAGACAGCTCTGCACAGGCCGTTTATTCGAATTCCTTCGAAGTGAAGACCGAATGGGACGATCAGTTCAACATCGTTCGGGAGGGCACGCGAGACATCGTCTACAACGAGGAATTCTCCTTCGTCGAGATGTCGCGGCGGAACCTTACACCCATCTGCAACGTCCTGTTTTCCCGCCGCCTTTATGAATCTTGCGGCGGTCTCGACCCGAACCTGGACAACCTGGAAGACTGGGAACTCTGGCTGCGCTTCATCGCCGAAGGGGGCCGCTTCGCGCGACTTCCCAAGACCACGGCGCTCTATCGGCTCCACATGCACCCGCAGTCCGAGCTCGATCGCCGGAACGAACTGCACAGTTACTACGAACTGGTCCGCACGAAGCACCGCGAAACGCCGATTACCCTGACGATCGGCGACCTCGCTTCGGACGCCGACGCGCTGCACAGAAGCCACGTGGAAATGCTTGGCGTCACGCCCGAGGAACTCCGCGCCCTGAAGAAGCTGTCAGTCCGGCTCCGGTTCGTGCGTTTCTGCGCCAATATCATGCGACGGACCCTCATGCGTATGGTCTTCAAGACACGGGCCCGGTAGGCCGTCTGCCCGTCGAGGGAACGGTTTCTGTCAGGGGCCGCTCCTGTCCTGTCGCGAATCGCGGCCAGACTTTTGGCAAACATGGCCGCAATCGATCACCCCGTCTTCGGGACGAACCTGCGCCCCTGTTCCGGACTGGACTCCACGAGCAGCCATCGCCATCGGCCTGATGGAGGCGGGTCCCGCACGTCATCCAGGGCACCGGTTCGCCACGGGGATGTGATGTCCGGGCCCTGCGAGTTCCCGCGGTTGTGAAAGCGCGATGCGTGGCGCCGCAGGGGCGAGACCATGACGCCGTCCTGATACTCACAGCAACGGCCCGCACGCCGCTCGCGCAGTTGTCGGGACCGGAACTGCACCTGCAGGGGTTCCGTGGCGCGGTTTTCGGAGCCGCTCGTGCTCCAGTGCCAGACCGCCGCCCGATCAGCGGACAACCGGACCTGGTGCGAGCGATCCGCGGGGATTCGGGCTCCTGCAGTGGAGGGGCAGGTCCTCGTCCGGAAGGAGTGCACGCACACGGGCAGGGCGGCACGCCCCTGTCACGCGGCATGATGGTTGAATCCGTCCCGGCGGGTCGCATTGATCGGTGGTACCCGTATACCTATAGTGCCGCCCCTTTTGTCAGCCGGCTACTCGCGTTGTTTCCGTCCTGCCGGATCGAACAGCGGGAGCGCTCCGCCGTCGAGACGTGGTTTCAGCACCGGACAACCCGTACCATGCCAGACAAGCCCGATCGTACCCCCCGGAGCCCTCTGTTCTCCTGCGGACCCTGCGCCAAGCGGCCGGGCTGGAGTCCGTCCGTGCTTGGTGACGCGGTCCTTGGCCGGTCCCACCGGTCGTCACCGGCACGGGCCCGGCTTCAGGAGGTCATCGAACGGAGCAGGGCCCTGATCGGGCTCCCGGACGACTGGCGGCTCGGCATCGTCCCCGGTTCGGACACCGGAGCCTTCGAAATGGCGATGTGGTCGTTGCTCGGAACCCGCGGTGTCGATGTGCTCGCCTGGGAGAGTTTCGGCAAGGGATGGGTTACCGACATCACGGCCCAGCTTCGGCTCGACGATGTCCGCATCCTCGAGGCCGACTACGGTGCGTTGCCCGATCTCTCGTGCGTCGACTGCGACCGCGACGTGGTCTTCACCTGGAACGGCACCACTTCCGGGGTACGGGTCCCCGACGGTTCCTGGATTGCCGAGGACAGGGCGGGCCTCACGCTGTGCGATGCAACCAGCGCCGTGCTGGCCCAGGACATCCCCTGGCCACGCATCGATGCCGCAACCTTCTCCTGGCAGAAGGTGCTCGGGGGAGAGGCGGCCCACGGCATGCTGGTGCTGTCTCCCCGCGCCGTCGAGCGACTGGAATCCCGCACTCCGACCTGGCCGATGCCGAAGCTCTTCCGGCTCGTCAGGAACGGCAGGCTGAACGAGGGCATATTTCGTGGCGATACCATCAACACCCCGTCACTCCTCTGCGTCGAGGATGTGCTCGACGCCCTGCGCTGGGCCGAGGGGCTCGGCGGACTGCCCGCGCTCAGGGCGCGCGCAGACGCCAACCTGGCCGCGGTCGACCGCTGGGTAGACCTGTCCGGTTGGGCCCGTTTCCTCGCAAGCGACCCCGCAATCCGGTCAAACACGTCGATTTGCCTCAGGATCGCCGAGGAGCGCTGTGCGCACCTGCCTGAGGAACGACAGGCCGACCTTCCCCGGCGCATGGCCGACCTTCTTGACAGGGAGCGTGTCGCCCATGACATCAACGGCTACCGAGACGCGCCACCGGGACTGCGGCTGTGGGGCGGCGCCACCGTCGAGACCGCGGACATGGAAGCTGTTCTGCCCTGGCTCGACTGGTCGTTTGCCACCCTGGTGGATGCGCGATAACAGGCGCACTGGAGCGGCACATGCCTCGGGTCCTGATCGCTGACAGTCTCAGCGAGACCGCCACCCTGATCTTCCGGCAGCGCGGGGTCGAGGTTGACCGCAAGGTCGACCTGAGCCCCACCGAGCTTGCAGACTGCATCGGGAACTACGACGGGCTGGCCGTTCGTTCGAGGACGCGCGTCACCTCCGAAATCCTGGGCGCGGCGACCGCTCTCAGGGTCATCGGGCGGGCCGGAGTGGGGGTGGATACCATCGACGTTCCGGCAGCCACTGCTGCGGGCGTGGTTGTCATGAACACACCGTTCGGCAACGCGGTCACCACCGCCGAACACGCCATCGCCATGATGTGCACCCTGGCGCGCAACATCCCGGAAGCCGACGCGTCGACACGGGCCGGCAGGTGGGAGAAGTCCCGCTTTGTCGGTATCGAACTTACCGGCAAGAAGCTCGGGATCATCGGTTGCGGCAACATCGGTTCAATCGTGGCGGATCGCGCCCGGGGCCTGAAGATGCGGGTTCTCGCCCATGACCCGTTCCTCACCGATGAACGGGCGGTCGCCCTGGGCGTACGCAAGGTTCCGCTCGAGACACTGTACGCCGAAGCCGACGTGATCACTCTTCACACGCCGTTGTCCGATGCAACGCGCAACCTGATCGATGCCGAGGCGATCGGACGCATGAAGCCCGGGGTCCGCATCGTCAACTGCGCCCGTGGCGGACTGATTGTCGAGGCCGATCTTCGCGCAGCACTTGAATCCGGCCAGGTCGCGGGTGCGGCCGTCGACGTGTTCTCCGAGGAGCCGGCACACGACAACCCGCTGTTCGGGGCCCCCAACCTCGTGGCCACGCCGCATCTCGGCGCCTCGACCACCGAGGCACAGGAGAAGGTTGCCGAGCAGATCGCCGAACAGATGGCGGACTACCTGCTCACCGGCGCCATCGTGAACGCTGTCAACATGCCCGCGGTCTCGGCCGAGGAAGTTCCGGTACTGCGACCCTACATGGAACTCGCCGAACAGCTCGGGAGCTTTGCGGGCCAGATGGCCGCCGATGCAATCCGGTCGGTCAGCCTCGAGTTCGAGGGGCTGGCGGCGACGGTCAATTCCGCGCCGGTGCTGTCGGCGGCACTTGCCGGTCTGCTTCGCCCGCAGGTCACCAGCGTCAACATGGTCAGCGCTCCAAGGATCGCCCAGTCCCGGGGGGTCGCCATCACCACGGTACGTCACGACCGGCCCTGCCACTACCAGACCCTGCTCAGGCTCACCGTGGAGGATGCATCTCGAACCCGCACCCTGGCGGGAACCCTGTTTGCCGGTGACCGGCCACGACTGATCGACATCCAGGGCATAACCATGGAAGCCGAGTTCGCGCCGAACATGCTCTACGTGCGCAACTACGACCGACCGGGTCTCATCGGCGGGCTGGGCACCGCGCTCGGAAATGCCGGCCTCAACATCGCATCCCTGCAGCTCGGCCGTCGCGAGAGCGGCGGCGAGGCAATCGTCCTCGTCGCCATCGACGGTGCCATTGACGACGAGGTCCTGAACACGGTCCGCGCATTGCCCCTGGTGGTACGCGCAGACCGACTGCGGTTCTGAGCCGGGCCTACACCATGGCAACCGGGCGGACCGGACAACCGGTCGCGCCCTTGAGCTTCACCGGCAGCATCACCAGGCAGAATTCGTGGATTCCCTGCCGGCACAACCCGTCCAGCACCAGGTTCTCGACCAGGTGCACGCCGGCCTCGGCCAGGCAATGCTGGTGCACCGGCATCATGATCTCGGGATGCCGGGTGCCCGGCAACACCTCCACCGCCATGTTGTCGGCACCGATCGTCACCACGTCGCAGCTTGTCAGCCATTGGGCTGCCTCGAGATCGAGCCCTGGTTCGCCGGCGAGGTACCGGGCATTGTCGGCCATGAAGAACCGGCCCCAGCCGGTATTGACGAACACCGCGTCGCCACGGGCAGGCGCCACCCCCGCAGCGTCGCAGGCACGCTTGAGGTCATCGACGCCCACCGGGCGCCCCGCCTCGAGATGCGCACCATCGTCGAGACCGGAAACGTCAAGACAGATCCCGCGGGTGATGATGGGTGGAATGTTCTCCACGCCGAGATCGATCAGGCCCCAGTCGCCGACACTCTCGTCGATGCTGTGTCCACCGTAGAGGTGTTCACCGATCGAGAAATGCCCGAGCGAGTCGATGTGCGTGCCCACATGGGTGGTCATCTCGATGCGTTCGAGATTGGCCCCGACATTGTTGGTGGCCCCCATCTGCGCACGAATCTTCATGCTGTTACGCGCCGTTGCCGAGGAGGAGATGATATAGGGGGTCTGGTTCGGTCCCATGTACGGTGCGCCCATCTCGATGACGTGGGACAGATCGAGTATCCGTCCCTCCCGAACCTTCGAAAGCGCCGCAAGCGTGGTTGTCGCGTCGAGGAGATGGCCAGCCGCACCGACCTGATCACCCGTCCCCCAGCGCGCATGATCGTGAACGCAATTGGTCATCGTCTCCCCCGTCCCTGCGCCGGATGCGCACCAGGGCACCCGTGCCGGCAATCTTAGGGTGGGTGCCGGGACCCGTCCAATGCCCTTCCCCGGCCTGGACGCGCGATCCGGCGGCGTGATGGTTGCCGGGCGCCCGGCACGCGCCCTACTTCTCCCGGTGCAGGAACGCGCCGGCTGGTTGACGGCGAACAGCGGGTGATGCGCGGTCGTCATCGACATTTGCCGACTGCAGCCGCGTTCCCCGGTCCGGGGTTGGCGGGAGCGTGCGAGTGACGCGGTGACGCTGTGAATGCCGTTCGAACCTCTCCGCACGGTGACAGGATGCCGCCAGCATGTGTATATGTGGCCAGCAAGAGAGCAACGGCCCTGTTCCGTTTCGACCGGGCGCCCTCCAATGCGGAGGCCCAGAAGACCAACCCATGATCGTCGACTCCCGGCCAGGGCCTGAACGGCCACACCACGAAGTCCACCATCCCTTCCCAGCGCGCGAGCGGGAACAGGTGCAAACGGATCACGGGACCGCCCAGACAGCTCCGGGACGCTGCGAGGCATCTTCTGCACAACAGGCTCTCGGGTCGGGTGCGCAGACCGAGAACCTGCCCCTGGCCTCGGTATCCGAGCTCAGACATCCGCAGGCGGAGCCACGCCTCGATATCTCCGTGGTGACGTTCAATTCAGCTGGCCATGTGGACCGGCTTGTCGAGAGCCTGACCCGGCAGACCTTCGACATGACCCGCGCGCGGATCACATTCGTGGACAACAGCAGCACCGACAACACTGTCGAAAGGCTCTCGGTGCTCAGATGGGACAAGGTCGGGTTGTTCCATTCCTACACTGTCGTGGAGAATGCGACCAACGACGGTTTCGGCAGGGGCCACAATCGTGCGCAACGCGACGGCGGCGCACCGTTTGCCCTGATTCTCAACCCGGACACCGAGCTCTATCCCGACTGCATCGAGAGACTCGTCGAGGCAGCCGAGAACGACAGTTCAAGCGTCGGCGCATGGGAACCGAGACAGGTACCCTACGAGCACCCCAAGCAGTACAACCCGGTATCCATGAACTCTCCGTGGTGCTGCGGTGCCGCCCTGTTGCTTCGCCGCGACGCCTTCGCGGCAGTGGAAGGGTTCGACGAACGCATCTTCCTCTACTGTGAGGATGTCGACCTGTGCTGGCGGATCAGGTACGCCGGCTGGACGCTGCGGTACGTTCCGTCCGCCTGCATCCGGCATCACACCTACGAGTTCGCCGGACAGGTCAAGCCCGTACAGCTGATCCACAGCGTGCTGGGCATGCTCTACATCCGCACCCGTTTCGGCAGTTTCACGGACATGCTGCGGGGCTACGGTATCTACCTCGCGATCCTGCTTGGCCGCCGGTACTTTCCCGGCCAACGCAAGGATCTCCTGGTCATCGGAACCCGCTACGCCCGGGACTTCCGGCATTTCATGAAAAAGCGCCGGAAGTTCGGAGAGGCCTATTTCAGTGGCCTGAACTTTGCACCGACCCGACTCGGAGCATTTCACGTCGTAACACCCTTCCCGGACCTGGATCAGCACCCCGTGGTCTCGGTCCTGGTCCGAACCATCGGCAGGAAGGCGCAGCTGGAACGGGCGTTGCGAACCATCGCCAACCAGACCTACCGGCCTCTCGAGGTCGTGGTAATCGAGGACGGTCCTCCCACGGTGGAAGACGTGATAGACAGGTTTCCGGGACTCGACGTCGTCTACCGCGCACTCGGGGAAAACCGGGGAAGGTGCATTGCCGGCAACACTGCGATGGAACTCGCATCCGGCTCCTACCTGTGCTTCCTCGATGAGGACGATGAGCTGTTTGCCGACCATGTCGAGCAGCTGGTTGCCTGCCTGAAGAACTCCGATGCGCGCGTGGCGTATTCCACGGCTTTCGAGGTCCGCACCGAGTGGGACGACAATCACGAGATCGTCCGGGAAGGCTCGCGGGACGTGGTGTTCAATCGACCCTTCACCTACGTCGAACTGTGTCACCGCAACATCATGCCCATCTGCTGCGTCCTGTTCGAACGCGCCCTGTTCGAGGAGTGCGGTGGAATGGATCCGGCGCTCGAAAACCAGGAAGACTGGGATCTGTGGGTGCGGTACGCAGCACATGCGGGCCCATTTGCGCACATCGAAAAGACCACGGCGCTCTACCGTGTTCCAATGGTTCACCGGCAGGTAGGCGCCAGGCAGGAAACCCTGGAGCGATACTATGCGATTGCCAGGGAAAAGCACCGGGAACTGGACATATCCCTGAACGCCGGACAGATCGGGAGCGAGTACGAGCAACTGGTCGAGGAATACGCCGACACCCTGGGAGTATCGGCCGGCTCCCTGCTCGTCCTGCGCAGCCGCGCACTGCACATCCGGATATTCCGCTGGTTCGTGCGGTCGGTACTGCGGCTGGGCCTGAAGATGTTTGGCAACCGCGCGATACGGTGAGCGGGCACGGGCCTGTCCGGCCGTGGTGTACGAGGCTCCACACTGTTGACGGAGAGCCTGACCATGGGCACAGGACCTGCACGAAGGTGCCCGGATCGATGTCATGATCAACAAATCGCCCCCGGTTGGCTCCCCTGGGAACCGGCCGGGAATGCGGGGCCGTCATCGCCGGGCCGATGGCCCCGAGTGTCCGGGAGTGTCTGGCCGGACCCTGCCCGAAGCGGCGATGGCCGTATCCCGATGCGGCCGGGGCCCCGGAAAAGTCCGCATTCATCCCCGGACAGGGCCTGCCTGGTCCCGTACCCGCGGCACCGTGCAGTTCTCCGGGATTTCCGTCAGTGAATTCGCAGTGTGATCCGCTCCTGGCGTCGGTCGGAGGCGAAAAGGCACGCGCCGGCGAAGCGGATCTGTCCGTGTCCGTGATCGTCGTGAATTACAACGGTGGAGAGTACCTGCGAAAGTGCATGGGGCACCTGCGTGCCCAGACCGTGACCGATTTCGAGGTCATCGTCGTCGACAACGGCTCGCACGACGGGTCACTCGCGCATGTCCCCGACGACCCCCCGCTTCCGGATCCTTGATCTTGGACGCAACACCGGGTTCGCCGTTGCCAACAACCGCGCCGTGGAGATCGCACGATCCTCCCGGATCGCGTTGCTCAACAACGACGCCTTCCCCGCGCCTGACTGGCTGGAACGACTGTTGCACGCTGCGGAATCCCGTCCGGAGTTCTCGTTCTTCGGATCGCACCAGTACCTGTTCGAGCCCCCGGAACACCTGCAGGGCCGGGGCGACGTCCTCGATGGTACGGGCGACATGCTGGCGCGCAACGGACTCGCATGGCGACGGGACCACATGGTGCCGGCCGACCTGGCCGTGCACATTTCTGACGAGGTATTCGGCGCCTGTGCCGCAGCTGCACTCTATGACAGGGAGGCGTTCAAGGAGGTCGGAGGTTTCGAGGAGTCGTACTTCTGCTACTTCGAGGACGTCGACCTGTCGTTCAAGTTGCGCCTCGCCGGTCACAGGTGCCTGCATGTCGCCGATGCGGTTGTCCATCACGTCGGTTCCGCGTCAGCCGGAATGACGAGCGAGTTCCAGATCTACCACGGCTACCGGAACCTGATCTGGTCGTTCTTCAAGAACATGCCGACCGACCTGCTGCTCAGGAACCTCCCTGCCTTTCTCCTGCTGTTGCTGCGGATCCTGATCACCGACGGCATGCTCGGTCGTCGCATCACGCTGCTGAGGGCCTATCGTGACGCCATCCGCGGACTGCCCGCTGTCCTGCTCGAGCGGCGCCCGGCAGTGCAGAAGCTACGGCGTGTCCCCAGCGAGGAGATCGCCCGTCACTTCGGAGCATCGCGGCATTTCCGGGAAATGGTCCACGGAATCTTGTCCAGGAGGCGTGCCAGACTGCGCACACTGCTCTGCGGAATGGTCGAGAGGGCACGGGGTGCCCTCCGGTAGCGGGACGCTGATGGGGCGAGGCCGAATTGCCAGTAGTCCGAGACCTGCCCGAACGTCGATGACACCCCCCGTACCCATCACGGCACAACCGTGCTGCAACGGGGGTGCTGTGACGGGTACGGGGCCTGTTGGCCCACCGGGGCAACCGGGCCGCAGGGGAGGCCGGATCAGGATCGGTTCTCGAAGCGCCAGCTCTCGTCGCGGGTCCCGATGATCTCGCAGTTATGGGGGAGATGATCGAGCAGGGCTGCGGTCATCTTGGGGTCGGCGAAGGCGGGGTTTGTGGTGATGACGGTGAAGGCTCGCTGGTAGAGCCGGCGCATGTGGAGGGAGAGGAGCTGCCCGACGGCCGCCGCGTCTGACCACGTGGACCTTGCGCCCGATCGCATGCGCCCTGACGGCGAAGCCGGTGATTCTTGCGCCCCCCACTCCGGCGTACAGATGACGCCACGTTACGCGCATATCGGTGTTCCGGACATCCGCGCAGCGGCGGAGTGAAACGGGAAGCAATGGACGGGGTGATAACCGGCTGACATCAACGAGCCGATCACCGGAAAACAGGCATTGAGCCAGGGCGCCCGGCGCTGCAATCCGGGCGTTGAACACGGGATCGTCGCCCGCGAGGCGTACCAGCGCGACGATTCGTCCCCGCGCGAGCGCGGAACACCCGCCGTGCAGCCGCCGCAGGCCGGATCCGCCCGCGCCGGTCTATCCATCCACACCGGAGTGGGTCTCTTCCAGCAGCCGGATCACCTCGTCGGCGGCCTGGTCGACCGTCAGCGCCGTCGTATCGATCCTCAATGCCGGTGCGAGCGGTGGTTCGTAGGGCGAGTCGATGCCGGTAAACCGGACGAGTTCTCCCTTGCGGGCCCGCGCATACAGACCCTTCGGGTCGCGCTCCTCGCAGACCGCGAGCGGCGTGTCGACGAAGACCTCGTGGAACTCGCCCGCTTCCAGCAGGCCGCGCGCCAGTTCCCGTTCCGAGCGGAACGGGGAGATGAAGGAAACGATCACGACCAGGCCGGCATCGACCATCAACTTCGCCACCTCGGCCACCCGGCGTATGTTCTCGACCCGGTCCTGGTCGGTAAAGCCGAGGTCCTTGTTCAGTCCGTGCCTGACGTTGTCACCGTCCAGCAGGTAGGTGTGCATGCCGGTCAGATGCAGCTTCTGTTCCACCCGGTCGGCAATGGTCGACTTGCCGGCACCGGACAGCCCGGTCATCCAGAGCACGCAGGGCCGCTGACCGATCGCGCGTGCGCGCATCGCCTTGTCGATCCTCATGTCCTGCCAGACGATGTTGCCGGCACGCCGCAACCCGAAGGCGGCAATGCCGGCGCCGACGGTCGCATTGGTGAACCGGTCGATGAGGACGAAGGCGCCCGTCTTCCTGTTGACCGAATAGGCGTCGAACGGGACCGGGCGGTCCAGCGACAGCTTGCAGTACCCGACCTCGTTCAGGTGCAGCGACTTGGCGGCAAGCCGGCCCATCGTGTCGACGTCGATCCTGTGGGTCAGGTCGGTGACCTGGGCGACGGCGGAAGCGGATGCGAAACGGACCAGGTACGGCCGCCCCGGCAGCATCGGATGCGTGTCCATCCAGACCAGGTGGGCAGCGAGCTGGTCGGACAGTTCCGGCGGCCGGTCGGCCGCTGCGAGCATGTCCCCGCGGCTCACGTCGACCTCGTCGGCGAGAACCAGGGTGACCGCCTGCCCGGCCACGGCCTGCTCCAGGTCGCCGGACGGGCCCAGGATGCGCGCGACCGCCGTCTGCCTGCCCGACGGACTGACGACCACCGCTTCCCCCCGGCGGACCGAACCCGATGCCACGGTGCCGCTGAAGCCGCGAAAATCCGGATTGGGGCGATTGACCCACTGGACGGGCAGCCGGAACGCGCCCGCCTGCTCCCCGTCGCCGACCGGAACCGCCTCCAGCACCTCCATCAGCGTCGGGCCCCGGTACCACGGCATGGAACCGCCGCGGACAAGGACGTTCTCGCCCTTGAGCGCGGACAGCGGAACGGCCGTGACCTCCGCCAGGTCGAGGGCATCGGCGAGTGTCCCGAAGTCCGCGGCGATCGAGCGGAACACATCCTGGTCGTAGCCGGCCAGGTCCATCTTGTTGACGGCGAGAACAACCCGGCGAATGCCCAGCAGCCGGACGATGTAGGCGTGCCGCCGCGTCTGGGTCAGGATCCCCTTGCGGGCATCGACCAGCACCAGCGCGATATCGGCATTCGAGGCGCCCGTGGCCATGTTGCGCGTGTATTGCTCGTGACCCGGGGTGTCGATGGCGATGAACCTGCGCCGGTCGCTCTCGAAGTAGCGGTAGGCGACATCAATGGTGATGCCCTGCTCGCGCTCGGCCTGCAGGCCGTCGACGAGCAGGGCGAGATCGACCGCGTCGCCCTGGGTGCCGTAGGTCCGGCTCTCGCTCCTGGCAGCGGAGACCTGGTCCTCGAAAACCGTCTTCGAGTCGTAGAGCAGCCGGCCCAGCAGGGTGGACTTGCCGTCGTCCACCGACCCGCAGATGACGAACCGCAGCTGGTCCTTGCGGTCCTGGGCGGCAAGAAAGGCGTCGATGTCTTCCGGCGCACGCACCGTGTCTGTATCGGTCGGCATCAGAAGTACCCCTCCATCTTCTTCCTCTCCATCGATCCGGGCCGGTCGTGGTCGATCGCCCTGCCCTGGCGTTCGGAGACCGCGCTCCGCGACAGCTCGAGCACGATGTCCCGTACCGTGGCCGCGCCCGAGGCCACCGCCCCGGTCAGCGGGTAGCAGCCGAGCGTGCGGAAGCGGACCAGCCGGTCCTCCGGTTCCTCTCCGGGGTGGAGCGGCAGGCGGTCGTCGTCAACCATGATCAGCTGGCCGTCGCGTTCCACCACCGGGCGCCGGGCCGCGAAGTACAGCGGCACCACGGGAATGGCCTCGCGGTGGATGTACTGCCACACGTCGAGCTCGGTCCAGTTCGACAGCGGGAAGACCCGCACGCTCTCGCCGGGCGAGATGCGGGTATTGTAGAGCGACCACGGTTCCGGACGCTGGTTCCTGGGATCCCAGCGATGTGCCCGGTCGCGGAAGGAAAACACCCGCTCCTTGGCGCGCGACTTCTCCTCGTCACGCCGGGCGCCGCCGAAAGCGGCGTCGAAACCATGCCGCTCAAGCGCCTGTTTCAGCGCCTCGGTCTTCATCACGTCGGTGTGCAGGCCCGGACCATGGGTGATCGGGTTGATGCCGCGATCCACGCCGTCCCGGTTGACGTGGACGATCAGGTCGAGGCCGAGACGCGCTGCCGTTGCGTCGCGAAACCGGATCATCTCCCGGAACTTCCAGGTGGTGTCGACGTGCAGCAGCGGAAACGGCAGCCTGCCCGGCGCAAAGGCCTTGAGCGCCAGGTGCAGCATGACGCCCGAATCCTTGCCGATCGAATACAGCATGACCGGCCTGCGAAACTCCGCGGCCACCTCCCGGAAGATGTGGATACTCTCGGACTCGAGGCGATCGAGGTGCGTCATCCCTGCCCCTTCCTGCCACTGCACCATGATCCCGCTGGCCACACCTGTCCCGTTGCCTGCGTATCGATACCCGCACCGGACACATGGAGCAAACCGCAAGTCGGCCCCGGGATCCGCTGGATCCACGGAGCCATGGCGCACCGGGATGCATCCGTTTGCGAACCGTGGAGGGAACCCGGGAGTTCGCCCGTCACCCTCCAGGGTGTCAGATGGCACCGGACCGTAGCCGGCCCCTCCCCCGGAACCTTGGTCACCGGCGATACGCGACAGCGCGTGCGCCGCCATCGGGTTCTCCGGGGGTGGCAGATCCAGGTCGCCGGCATCAGTTCACCGCCAGGCGCCGCAGATCCTGCCCGACAGCCAGCATGGCCGGCACGACGAACAGGATGAGCACGGTCGCCACCGCGAGCCCGGCCACGATGGTGAGCGCCACGGGGATCAGGAACTGCGCCTGCAGGCTGGTCTCGAAGCAGAGCGGCAGCAGGCCGCTGATGGTGGTGAGCGAGGTCAGCAACACTGCGCGAAAGCGGTCGCAGGCCCCGTCCTCTATGGCCTGCAGCGATGGCCTGCCTTCCTCCTCGCGATCGGCAATTGCCACGATCAGCACGATGGAATCGTTGATGACGATGCCAGAGAGCCCGATCATGCCGATGATCGACAGGACCGTAAGGTCGAAGCCGGTGAAGTAGTGGCCGAGCGAAACTCCGATGAAGCCGAGTGGCACCACGGAGAGGATCGCCACCGGCCGGGTGTAGCTGCCGAAGATCCAGGCCAGAACGAGGAACATCCCCGCCAGTCCGATGGCGGCGCCGACTCCCATGTCGGCGAAGGTCTCCGCCTGCTCCTCCGCCTTGCCGGCGAAGCGCAATTCGAGGCCGGCCTCCGCGGCGATGTCGGCGATGCCGTCGCGTGCGAGGGCTGCGAGCACGCCGTTCCCGGTGGTGACCGTCTCGTCCACTTCTGCCGTCACCGAGACCTCGCGCCGGCCCCGCTCTCGACGAATGACATCGAAGCTGCTGGCCTCCGTCAACTCCATGACGGCGCCCAGCGGCGCCTCGGTCCCGTCCGGCCCGAAGAGGTAGAGGGCGCGGAGCCCGCCGGTCTGCTCCTTCCGTCGGACCCTGACCTCGACCTCCTCGTCGCCCCTGGCGAAGCGGAGCGCGGTGTCACCCTCGAGCGCATTGCGGAGCTGGCTGCCCGCCCGCGCGACGTCGAAACCCATCGCCCGGCCCGCCGGCGTCACCCGAAGCTGCATTTCGCGGCTGCCATAGGCGAGGTTGTCGCCGATGGCGCTCACCCCCGGATAGGTTGCAAGCAGGGCCTTCACACGCCCGGCGGCGGCCTTCAGCACGGCCAGGCTGTCGCCGGCGAGGCGCACGTCGACCTCGCGGCCGGGCGGCCCGGCGGTCGCGGAGCGGACGGTCAGCGCATCGGCCCCGAGAAGCTCTCCGACATGGTCCCGCCAGACCTGTACGAAGGACTCCGTGCGCACGTCGCGCTGGTCGGATTCGATCAGTTGGACGACCACTGCCCCCACCGTGTCGTCACGCCGCCGGAGTCCCGACAGGGCCTGATCGCGTTGTATGCCCTGAACCACCAGGGAGGTATGCACAAGACCGGGATCGCCGAAAGACTCGGCGGCGGAGTGGGCGCCCCGCTCCACCTGAAGCAGGCGTTCCAGCGTTTCCTCGCGGGTCGCGCCCGGAACCATGCGGAGGTTGGCAAAGATGGTGTTCGGCTCAACCGACGGGAAGAAGGTGAAGCCGATGCGCCCGCTCGCGGCAATACCGAGGCTGACGAGGAAGAGGCCGACCGCGAGCGCCAGCACCAGGTAGCGGTGGACGAGCGCGCGGGCGACCGTGCGCCGGAACGGCCCCTCGCGGAACCGGCGGAAGCCCGCGTCGAAACTCCGGCGAAAGCGTGATGCGCGCCCCTCCGGGGCGGTGGCCGTCGCAGCGAGCGAGTAGCGCAGATGGCAGGGCAGCACCAGAAAGCACTCCACGAGGCTCACCAGCAACGCCAGCACGACGATGACCGGGATTTCCCGGATGATCTGCCCGATGATGCCGCCGATCAGGACCAGCGGCAGGAAGGCGGCGACGGTAGTGAGGCTGGAGCTGAATACCGGGCCCGCCATGCGCCGGGCTCCCTGCATCGCCGCCTCCAGGGGACTGTCGCCCCGGCGCGCGCGGGTTTCGGCGTGTTCGGCCACCACGATGGCGTCATCCACCACGAGGCCGATGGCGAGTATGGTGCCGAACAGGATGACCATGTTGATCGTATGCCCGAGCGCCCAGGCGAGCGCCATCGCGGCGAGCAGGACAGCCGGAATGCCGGCCGCCACCCAGATCGCCGTGCGCAGGTTCAGGAAGACGACCAGCACGATCAGCACGATGATCATGCCGCCCGCGCCGTTGCGGACCAGCAGGTCGATGCGCTGATCGATCAGTTCCGCCGACTCGTCGTAGCGGTGAACCACGACCCCCGGGGGCAAGGTTGGCACGAAACCGTCTACGAACCGGTTGGCCGCCTCGGCCGTTTCGAGCGCGTCGGCCGTCGACGCCCGCTTGACGATCAGCTCGACCGCCGGGCGACCGTCAAACCAGACCCGCGGCTGGTCCTCGTTCCACGCCGCGGAAACCTCCGCGACCTCGCCCACGGCCAGCCTGCGTCCGTCCGGGAAGGCCCGGACCTCGACGGCGGCCACTTCCTCCGCCGTTCGGGCGAGGCCGAGCGAGCGGACGCGCGCGACCGAACGCCCGCCGACATCACCGCCCGGAATGTCGCGCGAGGCGCCCGCGATGCGCCGCGAAATCTCCGACACAGGCAGGTCAAGCGCCAACAGCTCCCGCTGGTCTGCCTCCACCAGGATCCACTCGCCACGGGCGCCGACCATCTCCACTTCTTCAACCCCGGCGCGGAGCAGTCCGTCGCGCATCCGCCTCGCCCATGTCTTCAGCGTGCTTTCCGGCAGGTCCCCGGCGAGCACGATGCGCAGCAGGTTCTCGTAGCGCACCACCTGCCGGACCCACGGTGTCTCGCTGTCCTCGGGCAGGGTCGCGACGCGAGCGACGGCCGCATCCACGTCCGCCAGGGCCGCCTGCATGTCGGTACCGGCCTCGAAAACGACCCGAATGCTTGCGAGACCCTCCTGGGAGTTGGAAACCACCTGCTTCACGCGGTCGAGGAACCGGACCTCCGGATCGATCGCCTGGACGATGGCGTTGTCCACATCCTCCGCCCCGGCCCCGGGCCACGCCACGGATACGAGGACCGCGTCGATGCCGAACTCCGGAAAGAACTGCTTGTTCATCCGTGCAAGTGCGAGCAGTCCGATGACCAGCATCGCCGCCATCAGCAAGTTCGCCGCCGTCGGATGGCGGGCAAACAACGCAATCACGGCCTCTGGACCTCGACGCCAGGGGCGGTATCAGGCGCACTCTTCAACACGATGCCCTGGCCGTTCTCCAGCGGTTCCTGCGCTGGCGGACTGGCTTCGTCGGGAGCATTCCGCGCCGAGATGACAAACCCTCTCGCCGTCGAAACGAAATATCCTGTACTATAATTCCGGATGCCCGGCAGGGCAGATGCGCACTGTATCCCGGGCCGAACGGGTGCCGATCGGATCCGAGCCCGCCAGAAAGGATAGTGAAGCAAGTCATGGACATTCCTCCGGCAATTGTTGTCAGCTCGGGACGCTGCGGTTCGACCATGCTGTCCGACATCCTGAATTCGCATCCGGACATTCTCAGCATATCGGAGTTGTTTATCCTGCAGGGCCGTGCCCTGTTTCACTTCCGGCGCCTGACTGGCAACGAGATGTGGGGCATTGTCAGCAGGCAGACACGGGCGCAACGCCGGCAACTTGGCAGTCACTCCGATGCACTCCTGTACCCGGCTGGCACCCCGCGCGGGCGCTATGCCGGCGCGGCGATACCCCCCATTTCCTGGGTCACGCTGCCGCATATTACCGACCGGCCCGACGACCTGCTCGACGAGCTCGAGCCGGTGATCCGCTCGCAGCCGCGCCAGTACGCAGCCGAGCATTATCGGGCGATGTTCACATGGCTGCGACAGAAGTTCGATCGAAAGATCTGGGTTGAGCGCTCGGGCGGCGCCGGGATGTATGCGCCCAGGTTGGCAGATATGTTTCCCGAGGCGAAGTTCATCCATCTCTACCGCGACGGGCGCGACACCGCCATGTCGATGAAGAAGCACCCCGTCTTCCGCGAAGCCATGCGCTATATCGCGACCATGGGGGAGTATGGGGTGGATGCCTTGAAACCGATGACAGGGGTTTCGGGACATCCGTTCCGGGACTGGGCGATGCTGCGCATGCAACTTCTTGTGTATGTCGTGTTTCTGTTCCGCAGAACCAGGAACCGGGAATTTACGCTTGCCGAATTCGGGAAGTTCTGGTCGGACATCGTGGAATTGGCCGACCGGTTTCTCGACACGTTGCCACCGGAAAAGGTGCTCCGCGTGCGGTTCGAGGACATGCAGAACGAACCGGAGAAGGAGATCGCGCGGCTCGTACGCTTTCTCGACCCGTCTCTCGAAGATGCAGAATGGGTGAAGAAGGCGGCAAGGATCCCCCGGCCGACACCGTCGAAGCTGGGGGATCTCGGTGCCGAGGAGCGGATTGCACTGACCGAAGCCTGCCGGTCGAGCCTTGAGCGCCTCGGGTATGACCTGCGGATAGAGTGACCGCATCTTCAGCCGGACAACGGTGTACCTTCCGGGCGGCCGATAACAGGCGAACTTCAGAAGTTCTGTATCTGGGTCCCGGTGTTCGGCATGCTGCCTGGACGCCGAACAGCGCCACAAGAAGCTGACGACATCACGCACTGGAGTGCATGACCGTGCGCTCAGGATCAATTCGGACGCCTTCGGGCAGATTTCTTCCGGGATCAGCATGGATTTCGCCAGGTCGGACCTGGGCGGGCGGTCCTTTCGAAGCGGTGAACACAGCGGCAGGTTAGCGCGGACCACCACGGGCCAGCCACCGGGCGCGGACGACTATCAGTGTGATCGCAAGCCTGCTCGAGAGCCGCGAGAGCCAACCGTTCGGCTTCAGGCCGACGGCCTTGAAGATCATCATCATGCTGCGCCGGGCATGGTGTGGCCGGTAGAGGGCGTAGTGTTCCCGCATCCAGGCGCGAATCGCCTTCCTGTGGTCGTACGGACGGCTGTTGTCGTGATTGGCGGCGAACCAGGCATAGGCGAGTTCGTCGTCCTCCGTCTCCAGCACGCGCCGAAAGGCGATGCGGATACGCTCGAACCTGTTCAGGCGCTCGTTCACCAGGTAGCGCTTCATCGTCCGGTAGAAGAGCGCGTAGTGGCGGAGCTCGTCCGCCGCGATGCGCCTGCAGATCGCCTTGAGCAGTGGCTCATCCGTCCGGTCCGCCAGCGCTGAATACAGGGAGGAGGTCCCTATCTCGACCATGCACCGCGCGATCATCTCACCCGTGCGCGAGCCCCGGACCGAGGCGTCGACATCAATCTCGATCGAATAGCCGGCCCGGAACCGCGCCAGCGCCGCGTCGTAGTCGAAGCCGGGATCGGCCAGCTTGGCCCAGCGGCCCAGGACGACGCCGTGCTGGACCTCCTCGCGCGCCCAGCCGTCCATCATCTCGCAGACCTGCTGGTCGTCCGCGAACACCCGGTTCAAATAGGCGGCGTAGTCGCGCCCGTTGGACTCGACCATGCTGGCCGCCTTGATGAGCGGAACAAGGTTCGGCTCGACCCTCCCGGGATCGAACGCCTCCCACGGCAACTCTTCCGGAGACCAATGGTTCGACATACTCCCCAAACCTCCTTCCGCTGTATCGCCGATACCCAGCCTGACCCCCGCACTTCGCCGACAAGCCTGGAGAAAACAGGGGCAAGCGCCACTGAACCAAACTTTCCTGCAACATGGAGAAACCGACCTTCATTAACGTGCACTTTCCACTGACCGAGCCTGCTTGACCGTCCGACTCGACGCCACTACACTACGCCCTCTCCTCAAAATCAAGGAGAGACCTTTCACCTCGTGTTTCGAGTGTTCCGGCCACCGCTAATACTCTGTGAAACGAGAGAGGCAGCTGTATAGGATTTGTTAATGTTTGCTTCGTTTCAGATTACGATGATCGCCGCTACACCTGTCGCATGAGTCGGTCCCGCACAATCGGAACCGGCGTGAGAGGAGCGCTTCCGTTTTCAATCACGCTCTTGCTGGCGCCGCTGGTTGTGGCCATGGCGCTGGACTTGCTGCCCGACTTCATTCCATGGGTCATTCCATGGATCATCTTGCCGCTTGTTCCCTACATCAAGATTGTGGAAACCTTTTGCAAGGACGATGTTCCGAACCTGGACCGTGACACGCCGGAATCTCAAGTATTTTGGCATATAGCCATACTCGTTGCCTGGGCTGTGGTTTATCCATTGCTGGTCATCATCGTCCTTTGGGCCGTATGCAACATACCGACCTTGCTGCTCTATGAACGTCTCGTTTTGCTCGTGTTTTGCGGAATGCTCGGCAGGCTCGTCACCATAACGTCGCACGACCTGATTCACAGGCCGAAACTATGGATGCGGCGGTTGGCGGAATTCACCATGGGCACGGTCGCCATGCCACACATGCATACCGAACATGTGCACATGCATCATCCGAATGTCGCAACACCGCGCGACCGGGAGTCCGCGCGAATTGGGCAAAGCTACTACAATTACTTCTTTACAGGACTTCCCTACATTTATGTGGAAGCAATTCGCGTCCAGCAGCGCCGACTGGCCCGCCGCGGCCTGTCGTTCTGGCACAAGTCAAATCCGTTCTGGCTGTGGAGTGCCATGTGGATCGCCTGGCCCGCCCTGGCCCTTGTTATCGGAGGATGGTACGGACTCGCCGGTTGGGCGTTTATCGCCCTGTTCGCAGCCTGGGGAATCAGGGCCGTCGACTATATGCAGCATTACGGTTTGCAACGTATCCTGAAACCGAATGGCAGATACGAGCCGATCCAGCCGCATCATTCCTGGAATCACTCGAGTGCGTCGAACTATCTGTACTTCTCCATTCAGCGGCACTCGGATCATCACGACAGGCCAACCAGGCCGTATCCATTGCTTCACAGCCTTCCCGAGGACAAGGCTCCGAGCCTTCCGTCGCACTACGGCTCGATGATGACCTTGCTCCTCTTTCCGTCGGCCTGGTTCCGGAAAATGAACCCGCTTGTCGAGGAATGGCGGCGAAAGTTCTATCCCGAGATCAAGGACTGGCGGGCACTTTCCAGCCCGGCCTATCATCATCGGCCCGAGTCACTCCCCCTGATTTCGGAGATCATTCAGGACGCGCCATTCCTGGCGCGGCACATGGAAGTCTGCTATCCGCTGATCGACAGCGTTACCGGCCGGCAGTTTCAGCAGATTACCATCCCCGACAGTATCGGCATGGAGCCTGACGAGTTGCTCTATGCCCAGAGGGGTTTGCTGGGGCTCTATTACGGTCGCGAGTTCACCCGCCGTGAAATGATCGAAGACATGGGCCTGTCTCAAACCGACATGGCCGATGAAGTCGCCGAGAACGCGCAGATCTGGAGCAACGGCCAGGCCTTCCAGATCGGCGTGAGGATGATGCGGGGGCATGTCCTGGGGCAGGACGCCGGCCGACCGCTCTCCAACATGGCGGACGCGGCGATAACGCAGCTGGCGCGTGCCGTCCTCGACGAGTTCGTTGCGTATCGAGGCCCGATCTCCGGCGATGGCGTCGCCTTCGTGGCCCTTGGCAGCCTCGGAGAGCGCCGGATGACCTTCGATTCGGACGTGGAGATGATCGCCCTGGCGAACGGGACATCGCAGACCGAAGGAGGCCGGTTCGTCCTGGAAGACAATGCCGGCGAATTCTGCAGGAGGTTCAACAAGGTCGCGGCGGAGTGGTCAGCCAACAACATGCTTGCCAGGTCCGTCCACCTGCGGGCCCCGGCGAGCGGCATCGACAACACCACCGGCGCGCTGGAGCGATTTGCCAACGGCACCGGGAAGCCTGACGAGCATTTTCTGCAGGAAGTGGCGTCGGCGAGGATTGTGTCCGTCTTCGGCGACCGCCCCGACGGGCTCGCCGAACGGTTCGAGGAAGCCAGGCGGTCCATCCTGCTGCGGCATGCCCCGTCAACCGGCGATGTCTTGCGCCCGCCCCCTCCCCGCCGGAAGGAGGCAGGCGGCGGACCACTCGCTGCGATTGTGGAAGGCCCGGGCGGTCCGGACGATTTCCGACGGGCAGCGCTCGGGTTGCGTCTGCGCCATGGCGAGAACCATACGGAGATCGCGGGCAGTGAGGGACCGGTGGAAGTCCTGAAGACGGCCGGAGAGTGCGGGATTCTCGACAGGCCGACTGCGGAGGGGTTGGCGTCCGCGGGGAGTTTCCTGCTGGGTCTGGAATGCGCCCTGTCGCTGGTCGGGGACGATGGGGCCGGCGCGGCGCAATGGGAGGACTCGGTCCAGGCCACCGTGGCCAGGGCCTGTGACGCCGCGGATTTTGAAGACGTCGTTGCGAAGGCGAAGGAGGCGGCGGCCCGCATCGCCGCATACCGTGCCGCGGCTTCCGGCCCCGGCGCGGAGCAATCCGGCTGAAACGGCGGCCACCCTCTTTCGGCCGTGCAGGCCGGCGTCCCGGTCCTTCTCGCCCGACGCGGTTGATCCCGTCCATCGCGCGCTGCTGCGCGTCCAGGCGGCGACGGCCCGGCAGGGGCTACGGGTCCGGCAGGAGCGTCAGCACCCCCGCAGCCGCCTCCAGGGCCTCGGCGCGGGTTTGGGGAATGCGCATGTACTCGCCGTCCCGCCACCGTCGGGTCGTGTTGTCGTAGCGCCAGGACAGGAAACTGCCGCTGGCACCGGTACCGACGGAGAAGATCGAGTTCGAAAGATCGGACAGGTCGTACACCGCGCGATAGCCCGAGCCGTGGTTGGCAGCGAAGGGATCCTTCGCATTGGCAACGCTGTGCCGTCCGCGATTGACGGTGAAGCCGCCGCCGCCCGTCTCGATGCGGATATCCGCCAGGTGCTCCAGGACCGGAATGTTGCCCAGCAGGACATGGCCGAATACCGCCCGGTGCGCCTCGCCCCAGCGCCAGTCCTGCATGTCGTCCCCGTATCGGCGCACCAGGTCGTCGAGAGCGCGCGAAAGGGCGGCCGCCACGGTCTGACCGCAGTTCTCGACCGGAACTGTCGTCACGTCGTCGCACCATGCCCGGCGGTTCGTCAGCATGTGAGCGACCGTGCCCGGCCTGAGGCTGAAAAAGGGCTGGAAGAGATCGCCGAGCTCGTCGGCGTAGAGACCGCGGTTAACCTCTGCGAGCCAGGCCGCGAATATCAACGGCGCCGCCTCCGTGCGCGCCATGCGCAGGTCCCAGCCGCGCAGCAGGGACAGTGCGTGTTTCCCATTGTCGTCCAGCCGCGCGGGCTCGACGAGCGCCAGAAACAGGGGGACGAGGGCAGCTGCGGCGCCGGAGAACTCGTCGTGCTGCAATTCCGCTTCAGTCGCAACCGTGCGCGGAACCACTTCCTCCATGTGCGCCCTTATCCGTTCCGCCCGGTATGGCGGTGGCCAGCGGCGGGCGAGGAACCACGGATGGTCGGCAGGGACGATGCGCTGGTTGGCATGGACGACGAGCCCCGACGGCGGGTTCAAGGCGCGCGGAAGCGCATCGTACGGCACAAACCCGACCCAGTCCCCTTCGCCGGTCCAGCCGGCGGAAGGGATCCAGCCGTCGCCGTCGCGCCGTACAGGAACCCGCCCCGGCGACATGAAGCCAATGTTTCCATCGACATCGGCATAGGTGACGCTGACATGAGGAGCATGGAATTTCTCGAGCGCAGACGTGAAACCGGCCCAGTTCCGCGCCCGGTTCAACTCGAGCAGGGCGAGAAAGGTCATGTCGTCGTCGCGCAGAAGCGTGGAGGAGAACGCGACAACATAGTCCCGCTGGCCGGGAAACAGCCCATCGAGAGCAGCGAAATCGGGCGCGAGATCCGACACCACCGGGCCGTGGCGGGTTTCCCGCACGACCAGTTCCACAGGTTCCCGCCCCTTCACGGCAATGGTCTCGATCCGCGCATCGAATGGACGCGGTCCACCAGGCGCGTCGTAACTGCCCGGCTCATCGTCGCTGATGCGCTCTATGAAGAAATCCTGGAAGTCGCTGCCCGCATTGGTGACACCCCAGGCAATGGCGCCGTTATGTCCCAGTACGAATACGGGTCCCCCGGGAACCGTCGCGCCCGCCAGGCTGAGGCCCGGAGCTTCCAGGCGCGCGAGATACCAGAGCCCCGGTGCCGTCAACGCCAGGTGGGGGTCGCTTGCCAGCATGGGGAGGCCGGTTGCCGTCCTGCCACCTGCAACCGCCCACGCATTGGACGCCTGTGCCTCCGATCGCGAGCCGCCGGACATGGCCTTCCACAAGGACGTCCACTGCGCGGCACCGGTCGCGCGTCCCGCAATCGTCCGGGCGTGACCGACCCCGGACAGGGTGCCAGTGAATTCCTCGGGAAAAAGGTCGGAAAGCTGCGCGGGAGACAGGCGCGCCGCAAGCGCACCGCGAAGGGCTTCACCCTCCCACTCCCACACCAGGTTGGCCAGCTTGACGCCGCTCCGCGTCAGTGAATCCTCCGGCCGCCACGGTTCCGGTTCGTAGCCGAGCAGGACGAATTCCGGCGGCAGTGCACCGGATCGCGTTGCCAGCCAGGCGTTGATACCGGCGGAATAGGCATCCAGGACCCCGACCGCTTCCTCCGGCAGGCGCGAGAGGATCCGCTTCGCATTCCGCTCCGTCGCGAGCGTCCGCGCCATGCGGTCGATGGAGAGCGTTCGCTCGCCGATGACCTCGGAAAGCGTTCCGCTGCCAATCCGGCGCGCGAAGTCCATCTGGAACATCCGGTCGCGCGCATGCACGTAGCCGAGAAGGAAAAAGGCATCGGGGGCCGTCTCCGCCCGGATATGCGGAATTCCATTGGCGTCGTAAATCACTTCCCCCCGCTCTGCGAGACCGGGAAGTCTGATCTCGCCACCGAGCTCCGGCAGCGACGTGCGAAGCCAGAACCAGCCCGCTGCGCCTGCGAGGAGGACCGCGGCGGCGAACGCCGCGGGCACGGCTACCCACAGTCTCGTCCTGCGTCTCATGCAGTATCCTTCGGCGACGGTTCCGACGTGCGCATGTGCGCAACAAGGCGCCAGGCAAGTCCGAGCGAGAGAGACCCGGCGAGGGCTCTGCCGATCGGCACGGCGCACACCGCCCCGGCTGCGCCGAGCGCCAACGCGACCGGCTCCCCATCCGGCATTCCGACAAGGAGGACCAGGGCAACCAACGCCAGAGCGTTCGCCGTCCAGGCCAGAACCGTCGTCCAGTAAGAGCGTCCGAAATGGTAGAACACGGGCCCACACAGGGTCGTCATGCTTGCCGGGACAAACGCGGCGAATCCGTAGACGGCGTATACATGCACGATGCCCGCCGCCTCCTCCGTCAGATCGAACATTCGGGAGATCTGGCCGGAGGTCGACGCGAACAGCGCCCAGACCGCAATGACGTAGCAGACGCCAAACACCGCCGCGCTGCGAAGGCTTGCAGCGGTCCTTCCGGCTTCGCCGGCGCCGTAGTTCTGACCCAGGACCGGGTTGAGCGCGATGGTCAATCCCATGATGCCGCACCCCGCGAGCACGGTGATCCGTGCGAGCAGTGCCCATGCTGCGAGGGCGCTGTCCCCGAACGCCGCTACCCACCAGGTCGCGAGCAACCAGATCGTGGGCGTCGCAAGCTCCGACAGGGCGGACGGCCCGGCAATCGCCAGAACAGCCCGGGCATCGCGCACCGACTCGGCCATATCGGGCAGCTTCAGGAGACGATACTTGCGGATGACGAACCCGACGCCGAGCGCCGAGCTGATCGTCCGGTCCACCAGCAACGCCCAGGCCGCCCCTTCAAGGCCCAGGCCGGCCCAGAAAATCAGCGCCGGGCTGACCGCCAGGGCTGTCAGACTGCCCGAAACGGTCACGGCCACGGACCGGCGCACGTCACCGGCGCCGCGCAGTATTGCACCCGTCCCCATGCTCACCGCGGCAAGCGGGACGGAGTACAGGGTGATCTCCAGGTAAAGGTCCGCGGCATCAAGGACCGTTCCGGGATCCACGAAGGAGGCAAGAGCCGGGCCGCGAAAGGCCTGCGCCAACCCGACGGCGGCGCACACGACAACCAGGGTAACGACCAGGCACGAGGTCGCACGCCGCACGGCCAGGGCCTTGTCGCCCGCACCGAGCGACTGGCTGACCTGCACGGTCGCCGCCGACGCGAAGGCGAGCCCGATGGACAGGACAAGATACTCGATGAATCTCGCCAGCCCTACGGCGGCGATCAACCGCTCGTCGCGCAACAGCGAGATATAGAAGAGGGTTACCAGGTCGGCGAGGAAGATGAACAGAAGCGCGCTCGAAGCCGGGCCGGCCATGCGCAGCAGGTGGCGACCGACCGGGCCGGTGGTATAGACGCTCTCTGCCGGATCCGCCGCAGCGTCGCCGGGCTGACACGCCGGTTCCCTGCGCTCAGTCACCGGACCGCCCCGGTTCCGGGCGCCCGGGCCTGGTACTCCGCAAGAACGCCGGCTTCACGGCGCCCCTGATCCTTCGACACCGGATGGTCTGTCCGGGGTCCCGGCTCCACCACGCCGTGCTCTACACCGGGTAGCCGAGCCGTTCCAGGCCCGGTCGACAGGCCTCGGTCACTGCAGCCTGTTCTTTCGGTTCGAGCCGCGCAAACCTGGACTGGGTCGGCTTCGGTATCCTCGCTGCCTCCTGTACCCACTCCTCGTTTTCCAGATCGGGAGAAACAAACCGGATCACCCGACGCAGTTCCCGCTCCGCATCCTGGTGCAAATCTTCAAACCGGATTTCCAGCACCCGTTCCGGCGGCACGTTCTGGATGAAGTCCTGGGCCGCTTCCACCATCGAACTCCAGATTGCGCCGAAATGTGCGATCTCCAGCCGGTCAGCAGGCACCGGGATCGGGAACCGGGACAAGTACTTCAACGGTTGCAGGCGCAATGCCATGGAATCCCAGAATTCATCATGTTTCGCTTCAACCCTGAAGGGATCGTATCTTCGCTTCTGGAGTGCAATGATGTAGGGCGCTATTCCTCTGAATGGATGGTGCCGAAACATGGAGAGCGCCACATCCCTTCCGTCGCGGTGCATGTTGATTACCCTGGCTTCCGGGAACCTGTGCATGAGCCTCGACGCATACATGGAAGACCCACCGGAACGTTCGACCCAGACCTTTCGGTCGAACCTCTCGCACAGCCACTCGAAAAGGCTGCGACAGTGATTTGCGGGAGACTGGCGCGGAAAACCCCGCACAACCGGCTCCATCTCATCGAACAGTGCTTCATAGTCTTGTGTCAGGTGGGGAAGCGTTACGCACAGGATGGGAGGAACATCCGTTCGTTCAAATCGGGAATCAGGGTCTTCAAAGGGATACAGGAGTTCCTCGTAATCCTTCTTCAGGAGATACCGAACCAGTTGCGGTTGGTGGGTAAGAACATGCCACATGCCCTTTCCGGACATGCGCCATCGGCGGAACAGGGCGTTGCTGTGAAGCGTAAAGAATTCCGAGATGCTGAGAAGGTCCGGATGCAGGTTCAGCATGTTGGACAGCATCGTCGACCCGCAACGCCCGGAACTCAGAACGATCACCGGTGGATAGCGCCGTCCTCTGCCGATCATCCGGCACACTCCGAATTGTCTGCGGCCCCCGGCCCGAAACGACAACCGGCGGCAAAGGGACCATGCCCACCATGTCGCAACGGATATCCCGGCATTAATCCGGCAGCCGTTCCATTGTGTCCGTGGCAGGGTCCACCGCGCTCGCCGTCGCACTGGTCCACTGTTCAGGATCTTCCGGTGGCTCGTGGAGGGAGTTGGTCCCGCTGAAGCTCACGAGATCGCCCCCGGGTGCCTGGCGCACGGGCCCGTCGTGTCGCGGGCGTCACAAACCGGGAACCGTGCGTCCACGAACAGCTCCACAAACGGTCCTTCCCGTCTCGGGTCGCGCACCATGTTTCCTTCCTACCTGAACGGGGAGGTGAAGGAAACGATCGCGATCAGCTTCGCGCCCCTGGCCGCTCGGTGGCTGTTGCGTGACCGGTTCGACTTCCCTTGGCAAGACGGCAACGGCACGTCCCGCGGACATACCCTCGAGGGCTTCCAGGGGCAAGCTTCGCACGAACCGCGGGAATTGGACGGTCTCCCGGGCGTGGTCGCGGTCGACACCGCGCGTCACAACACGGTCCTTGCGGGGACACGCGGCACTGCCTTCACGGGACACTCCGGCGGCGAGGGTGCCGAAATCGGGAGTATGCGGTCATGACGCCGGGCACGCGGCAGCCGCCGGCGCCTGCATCGGACACGCGCAACAACCGGATCACGGCACGCGAACGGAAACCGGTGATTGAAGCGCGAACCGGCAGCGGGACATGTCGGGTGGTGGCGCCGGGACGGATGCGCGCGGCCCCGTGTCTCGGACGACGCGGCTCGGGGTACGCCCCGGCGTGCCGGGACCCCTGCGGCGGCGGAACCCGGTGCCGCACTGCACCGCACGTCGTCCCGATGGTTTGACCGGGTCAGGAGCCCTGCGAACTGCCGGGGGCGTGAGCGCCGGTGAACTCCGGCCGGAACGGCCGGAAACTCACTCCGAGCGCCTCCCGCGCCGGTGCGGGATCGAACACGAGGTCCGTGTTCATGCGCTCAAGCATCGCAAGACTGTAGGCGGCACCGGTTGCGCGCAACCACAACGCCAGGGCGAGCCGCGCCGGGCCGAGCGGCAGGTACACCACGATCGGTCGGCGTCCCGTCGCCCGCATGATGCGTCGCACCATCTCCCGGTACTCCAGCGTCTCGCTGCCCGGAATGACGAATGCGGCGTTGACGGCCCCGGGCGCGTCGCAGGCCGCCATCATGGCATGCGCCACGTCATCGGCATGGATCGGCTGGCGCAGCCCTCTCGCCGGCCATGCGAGGGGAACGAAGCCGAAGCGCCGTGCGAGCGCCGCGAGCGTGCTGACATTGCGGTCACGGCCGGGATCGTAGACCATCGTCGGGCTCAGGATGGTCCACGCAATTCCCCGATCCCGGCAGTGACGGCTGACGGCGCCTTCGGCCTGGCCGAACTCCCGCGCGAGCGCGCGCTCGGCCGGATCCGTGCTCTCCCCCTTGTACGCGGTGCTCGAGGTCCCCAGCGCGATCACCCGCCCGAGCCCGATCATGCGCTGCAGTATCGGCGGCAACGCCGTAAGCGGCGCCAGGGAATAGAGTACGGATCCGTCAGGCACCCGGATCTCGCCTTCTGCCGGGAGTGACAGCCAGGTGAAGACATCCGGCACCGGATCCGCCGGGCGCCGGCCGCTGTAGCACAACCCGCCTGACCCGCTCTCGGCCAGCCGGCGCAACAGGTGGCGACCGACCACGCTGGATGGCCCGAGAACGACCGCGGTCATGATCAGTCGGCCCGGCAGCCGGGTGGGTGCCTCCTGCCGCCAGCCGGCCCCGGGCGGAGGCGACGGGTGGACGCGACCGGGTGCAGCGCAGTGCAGCTCCCGCACCCGTTCGCGGCTGCCTTGCCGAAAGCGTCTCCGGTCGTCTTCACCCGTCCCTGACCGGAACGGTGTACATGAGCGGCAGGCGCCCGCCATCCACGAACAGGGTCTGGCCGGTGACGTAGGATGCATCGTCGCTCGCCAGGAAAACTGCCACCGATGCGATCTCGGACGGGTCCGCAGGGCGCCCCATCGGCGTGCGGGAAAGCACGGTGCGCCGGGATTCCGGCGAGGAAAACACCATGGCCCGGAACATGTCCGTATTGGTCGAACCGGGCCCGACGGCATTGACGCGGACCCCCCGGTCCGCGAGGGCCAGCGCCATGCCGGCGGTCATGTGATTGACCGCCGCCTTGCTGGTGCAGTACGGCACCTGGGTCGCCATGACGCGCTCGCCCGCGGTCGACCCGATGGTCACGATTGCGCCGCCGGTACCCTGGGCCACCATCTGGCGTGCCGCCGCCTGGCAGGTCAGCATGACCCCGTTGACATTGACCCGCATCACCCGGTCGAAGTCCTGCTCGTCAAGCTCGAGGAAATCCGCCTCGTGCGCGATGCCCGCATTCGCAACCGCGATGTCCAGTCGGCCGTAGCGCGAAACTGCCAGCGCGACCAGGTCCCGGAGGTCTCCGGCACGCGTCACGTCGCATGCCGCGGCCGAACAGATGCCCTCGTCATTCGAAATCCCGCGCGCCGCCGTTTCGGCCTTGCCGCCATCGATATCCGACAGCAGCACCTTCGCACCCTCGCGCACGTAGCGCTCGGCGATCGCGCGCCCGATACCCTGGCCGGCCCCGGTCACGATCGCGACCCTGTTCTCGAGACGCATTGTCCCCCCGCATGGCAGCCCTGATGAAACTGCCGCACAATGGCGCAACCCGCACGTGCTGGCAAATGGCCGCCCGGTTGCGGGATTCGGGGAAAATCGTTAGGAGAAACCGCCCTCCAGACCCCGGAGCCACCGTGACCCCGCCACCAGCAGACATTGACAGCCCGCGTCGCGACCTGTTGCCCCCGGGACTCCGCGACCTGCTGCCTCCCGACGCCGCCCACGAGGCGGAGACCGTCGAGGCGCTGGTACAGTGCTGCACCGGCCACGGGTACGAACGCGTCAAGCCGCCGCTGATCGAGTTCGAGGAGTCGCTGTTCTCCGGCCCGGGGAGCGCCATGAACGACAGCACCTTCCGGCTGATGGATCCGGTATCCCGGCGCATGATGGGCATGCGCGCCGACATGACGGTGCAGGTTGCGAGGATCGCGACCACGAGGCTCGCTCACGTGCCACGACCGTTGCGGCTGTGCTACGCGGGCGAAGTGCTGCGCGTGACACCCGACGTGATGACCGCCGAACGCGAACTGGTCCAGGTCGGGGCGGAACTTGTCGGTCCGGATACCGGGACCGCCGACGTCGAGGTCATCCTGCTGGCGGTCGAGGGCCTGCGCTCGATCGGCGTGCGAAGGATCTCGGTCGACATCACCGCGCCCGAACTGGCGCCGGGCCTCATGGAGGAAATCGGCATCGATCCGGCGTCGAGACGCGCGTTGCGCGCCGCACTCGACCGCAAGGACGCGGTCGCGGTTGCCCGCCACGCGGGTGACGCGGCATCGGTCTTCACCCAGCTGACCGGCGCCGCCGACGCCTGCGAGCCCGGCCTCGCCCGGCTTGCCGCCATCGACCTTCCCGACGCACTCGCTCCACTGGTGGCACGGCTGCGCGATGTCGCAACCCAGGTGTTGGCGGAAGAGCCCGGGGTGACCGTGACCATCGACCCGGTCGAGAACCGCGGTTTCGAGTACTACTCGGGCATCGGCTTCAGCCTGTTCGCACCGGGTGCGCGGTCCGAACTCGGCCGTGGCGGGCGCTACAGGGTTGACGGCGGTGAACGGTCCTGCGGCTTCACGCTGTACATGGAGGCGGTGCTGCGCGCCGTTGCCGGTCCGACCCGCCCCGACCGCCTCTATGTTCCGCAATCCGCCACGCGTTCAGAGGCCCGCCAGGCGCGGGCAGACGGATGGATCACCTGCGCCGAACTCCTGCCCGCCGGTGACACCGCGGCCCGGGCGGCGGCTCTCGGCTGCACCCACGTCCTGCAGGCCGGTCGGCCCGTGGCACTCGCGGACCTCGCCCAACCGGTCAGCAACGTGAAGTGAGGGACGTTCCATGCGCAACGTAGCGGTCATCGGTTCGCAGTGGGGCGATGAGGGCAAGGGCAAGATCGTTGACTGGCTGTCGGAGCGCGCCGACGTGGTGGTACGCTTCCAGGGCGGTCACAATGCCGGCCACACCCTGGTTATCGGGGGCAAGACCTACAAGCTCAGCCTCCTGCCATCGGGCATCGTGCGTCCGGACCGGCTTTCCATCATCGGCTCCGGCGTCGTCGTCGACCCGTTTGCACTGCTCGCGGAAATCGAGACCGTGAGTGCGCTCGGTGTCGAGGTGACCCCCGACACCCTCGTACTTGCCGACAACGCCGCCATGATCCTGGATGTCCATCGCCGTCTCGACGCGGCGCGCGAGGCGCGGCGCGGTCGCGACCGCATCGGGACCACCGGCCGCGGCATCGGACCGGCCTACGAGGACAAGGCCGGTCGACGCGCGATACGCATTGCCGACCTCGCCGAACCCGACACGCTCAGGCGCAAGCTCACGGCGCTGCTGGAGCATCACAACATCTTCCTCGGTGCGGTCGGCGAGGAAACGGTCGGGATCGACGAGGCCTACCAGGCGCTGATCGGCATCGCACCTCGCATCCTGCCATTTGCCGGCCAGGTCTGGCGCCGGCTCGACCAGCTGCGCCGGCACGACAAGCGCATCCTGTTCGAGGGCGCCCAGGGCGTGATGCTCGACGTCGACCATGGCACCTACCCGTTCGTGACCTCCTCGAACACGGTTGCGGGCCAGGCCGTGACCGGGGCCGGCATGGGCCCGACCGCGGTCGGCTACGTGCTTGGAATCACCAAGGCCTACACGACCCGGGTCGGCGGCGGCCCGTTTCCGACCGAACAGTCGAACGAGATCGGCGAGCGTCTCGGCGACCGCGGACACGAGTTCGGCACCGTGACCGGCAGGCGCAGGCGCTGCGGCTGGTTCGACGCGGTCATGGTCCGCCAGGCCATCAAGACCGCGGGCATCAACGGGATCGCGCTCACCAAGCTCGACGTGCTCGACGGGTTTGAGGAGATTCGCATCTGCACTGCATACGAGCTCGACGGGCGGTCACTGGATCACTTTCCGAGCGGACCCGCGGCCCAGGCGGCGGTCAGGCCGGTCTACACACCTGTCGATGGCTGGTCCGACAGTACCCGGGGGGCGCGATCATGGGCCGACCTTCCGGCCAACGCGGTGAAGTACATCCGCCTGGTCGAGGAACTGATCGAAGCCCCGGTTGCGCTGCTTTCCACCAGCCCCGAACGCGACGACACCATCCTGGTCACCGATCCGTTCCACGAGTAGTCGCGCGGCCCGAACGGCGGGACCGGACCCGGCGGACCGGAACCGCGACGGCCTCCATGGCAGGCCAGTGCCGGCCCCTGTCCTCACACCGGCATCCGCCACCGAGGCAGACGGCGCAAACCGCCATTGCTGCCGGATCCCATCCGGCGTGATCCGGCACTGGTGCGGGAGGCCGAGCCTGTCCCCGGGACGAACTGCCCGGCCCATGGTGCCTGCACGGTCTGGCGCCAGCCGCGGTGCGAAAGCCGTGACATGTCCCGCTGCGCCGGCGAACGGCCGACGCGCGAACCCGGCCTTGCCCGGGTGATCGGGGGCAAGCCGGCGAAGACCACGATCGGCGATGAAGGAGCAGCATATCCGCTCGACACGATGAACCGGCGGTTCCAGGCTCTCGAGCCCGGTCGCTTGTGAGTAGCGGACGCCAGCCGTGTCGCGACCTGGGCCGGGTCCATCCCTGCTGCATTCGTGACCAGTGTCCCTGCACGCCGGAGGCGGCGGGTCACTGACCTGCGGCTACCAGCGAAGCCCTGGCCTCCGGCACCACCACCGGGGATACACCCCCCCACCAGGCCTGGCACGGTTTCGTGCGCGGCCTGCAATTGATTTCGAAGGGGTGGAGCCTGTCGATGGCGGGACAAGCCCGGCATGCTTCCTCGATGCCTGCCCCGCACACCGCCTGTCGAAAACTGTTCCACACAATCCACAGGAAGGTCACCGGCTCGCTTTTGTTTCCCCAATATTGGTGAATACAAAACGTGCGTACCACATATCATCCTGTATGGGACAAATACTCCGGCGTGGCGATTTCCACGGCCGGAGACGACATCACAACCGATTGGTTGTCGGGTGAATGGAGTCAGGAGCAGCGGCGCGGAACGGAGCAGACATGAGTGAGTGGGAAACGTTCGATTCCATCCTCGACTCGTTGCATGAAGCGGCGCTCAGCCCCGACGGCTGGCCAGTCACCTCCGGGCTGATCGACGAGTTTCTCGGTACTCACGGCAGCACGCTCGGGTGCGGCAACGGACAGTGGGACGGGGACTTCCGCATCTACTTCATGTGGATCTGCTTGCGCGGAGAACGGCGCCTGGACCTCGAGCACTACTACCTCGAAACCCTGTATCCCCTGGACGAGGCGCTGTCCCGCCTGCGGCGCCTCCCCTACGGCCAGCTGACCCCCCTTACAAGCGTCTACACCGAGGAAGAGATGAAATCCTCCGAAGTGTACAACGCGCTACAGACCCGCGCTCGTGCCGGGCATGCGATCAACGTGCGCATGAAGGGGCCCGATGGTGCGCGCATCCTGTGGCAGGTAAACGACCGGGTCGACGGACAGGCCTGGTCCTCCTCGCAACTCGACAGGATCGGGCGCCTCCTGCCACACGTCCGTCAGGCCGTGTCCGTCCGGCAGGCCCTGGCCGGCGCCGGCGCCCTGGGCGCGACGCTGACGCAAATGCTGGACGCCACCGGGTTGGGAATCATCCAGCTCGACGCGCGCGGGGCGGTCAAGGCCGCGAACGACCGGGCCCTGGACGTGCTGCTGGCTGGCGACCGCCTGTTTGACAGGGACGGTCTGCTGTTCGCCCGTTCACCCCAGGAGAATGACTGCCTGCAGCACCTTCTCGGCCGCGCCCTGCCTCCGACCGGAGCGCGGGGCGCCGGCGGCTCGATGGTCCTGGGAAAGGCGGACCCGCTGCCCGCTCTGGTCCTGCATGTGCACCCGGTGTGCACCCACGAGACAGACTATCGGGTTTCGCCGGTTGCGGCTCTGGTGCTGGTCTTCGATCCTGCGACGAGCATCGACATCGACCCTGCCCTGGTAGCCAGCGCCCTCGATCTCTCGGAGATGGAGAGCCTGGTGGCGGTGCAGCTGGCCCATGGCATGACCGTGCACGAGATCGCCGCAGCGATGGACCGCAAGGAGAGCACGATCCGCTCGCACGTGAAGCGCACGTTCCTCAAGCATGGTCTGTCGCGCCAGGCGGAGCTGATCCGACTGGTTCGGCCCCTGGCCAAGGTTCCGGGGCCGTGACACGGGATGAAGACGCCGGTTCTCCACCCGTGGGCTCGGGACCGAAAAGGAACATCGATGGCAAGGAAGGGCTGCAGTCCGGAGGCGGTCGCCAACCCGTTGCGGCGGGACGAGGTTCCGCACGGCCGGGGCATATCGATGGCGCACGCGGTCCGGCCTGCGTCGCGGAACAACCGGAACCTGCCTGACGCGCGCGCCTGGCCAGCCATCCGGGCGTTCCCGCCTGACCCGGCCGAGGACCGGTGCGGACCGGCTGCGAGCCGTCGGGTTCCGGCCGCGAGAGACAAGGGGCGCGGCATCGGCAGACGTTCCGGTATGACGGCTCCGGGCAATTCGCACCGACGTCCGACCCTCTCCGTGTCCGGCGCTGGCGGAAGACTCACTCGATGGCCGCGGCCGACTGCGACAATGACGGCGATTTCGACCTGTTCTTCGCCCGTTGGCTGAGCATCTGGAACGGCTTCAGGCCGCCGTCGCGTGACCTGTAGCGCAACAATGGCCGCGGGCGCTTCGAAGATGTCAGCCATATCGTGCCACTCCGCCCCGGCTTTGCTCCGGGCCGGGCCAACAGGCAGGAACTGTCACTCACGCCGATATTCGCGGATTTCGACGCCGACGGCGATCCCGACATCCTGCTCGCCGGTGACTTCGGCACCAGGCAGGTGCTGCGCAACGAGGGCGGGAGGCGATTTGCCGGGATCACTCGCCACGTCCTCACGGACGAAAAGGGCGTGGGGGCATTCACTCCATCGCAGACGAAGCGGCTCAACTTCTGCGCCTGATGGTTGGAATGTTCGTCGGGTTCACTTGGAAGAACTTCCCTTCTTCCGCCTTGGCCCGTGAACCCGCGAACCCGCAGCGTTGCGACAAAAGCAGGAACTGTCGATCGGGACGTCGGCACGCGCCCTGGCAAAGTCGAGCCGCTGGCGAAGCACTCGGAGTTCATTGACATCCCCCGCCTGCTGCACGCACTCGACGAGTCCCTGAAGCGCCCAGACATTGTCGGGATGCTGACAGCAGCGCGGCAGTCCCCCGCTGTAGCCGAGGTCCTCGCGGAACACCTCCTCGGCTTCCCCGAACATGCCCTGCTCGGCCAGAAGCGCCCCGAGTGCATGACGCGGCGGATGCATCCAGGACCAGGGTTCGGTGTAGTTGAGCCCATCGTCGCGCGAGACGGCCAGGCGCAGCCGCTCGAAGGCCCGGTCGTGGTTCTTCTTGCGGTATTCCAGTTCCCCGTCCAGCATCGCCTCGCCGACGCGGAGCATGTCCCGCACGGTATTGCTTGCAAAAATCGCGTCTTCCGGAATCGCGGCAGCCGCCTCGTCGAGTGCGTTCCGCGCCGCCTCCGCCTCCCCGATATGGCCGAGCGCAGCATGCGCAACGCCTTGTCCGTAGGCATGCATCGCAACACCGATGGGCCGAAGCGAACGGTCGTGCGGTCGACGTGATGCAATCAGGTCCCGCCAGCGGCCGAACCGGACCAGGACATGCGTGCGCATGGCGGCGTAGCCATCCAGGATGGAGGCCATGAACGGCACGCTTGCCGAGATGAGAGCGGGCGAGGCCATCGCGCCGATCCGTTCGGCGGCATATGCGGCCTTGCCGTATTGACCGAGAAACATCGCCGCATACATGAACAGGTGGAGATCGTGGCAGCGGGCCGTCGTGTAGAAGTTCCGGTCTCCGGCGAATTCCAGATACTTGTCGTCGGCGCGGACCGCGCGCTCGCTTTGCGCGACGGACTGCGCATAGTCGCCGCAAAGCACGTAGATATGCGCCGGCATGTGCTCCAGATGGCCTGCATCGGGGGCAAACCCGCGCAGCATGTCCGCCGCCTTCAGGGCGCGCTGCGGGAACGGCGCCATTTCCAGGGCGTGGATATACATGTGGGGAATGCCCGGATGAACCGGGGCGCCCTGCCCGATCCGGTCCATCCAGCGTTCCAGCACGGGCATCGCCTCCGTCGTGCGCGCGTCCGGGTCCGGTTCGCCCGTCTTCAGGTTCCAGAGTCGACGGGGCGTGCAGGTTATCGCGGCCTCCACGTACAGGGCTGCGATGTCGGGGTCGTCCGGATGCGCCCGGCACGCTTCGCGCATCGCGTCGGCATAGTCACGGTGCCAGGAGTTCAGGACATCACGGTCGGTTTCATGCGGAGTCCGGTAGCGCTTCTTCAGGGCACGGATGAGCGCCCGTTCGGCCGGCGTCGCATCGGTGGAGAGCGCGAGTGCCGTCTCTGCCGCGTCATGGCAGGTCGGCAGCACCTCGGCGATCTCGGCATCCGAGTAGCGAATCCACGGCCGGTTGTAGAAGGGGCCCGACGCATGGGCGATCCCCCACCGGGCCATGGCGCAGGCGGGGTCCGCGTCCGCTGCGCGTTGGTAGCAGGCGACCGCCTCGTCATGGTTGAAGGCGAAGTTCCAGGTCAGCCCGCGGTCGAACCAGCGCTGCGCGGCCTCCGACTTCGTCGAGACCTTGCGCGACCAGGGCCCCAGATCGAATTCGTAGAGCATGCCCGGTCTCCCGGATCACGCCGGACCGGCCGTCCGGCCTGCCGCGCACGGAGCGCGGCGACCCCCGGGGCGATCGACCCCGCCCTCGCCCGCCTGTTCCCGTCGCCCTGAACGGGCAGGATCACCCGCGTTCGCGCATGACGCGGGCCCGTTCCCGCTGCCAGTCGCGGCGCTTCTGGTCCTGGCGCTTGTCGGCCTTGCGCTTGCCGCGGGCCACTCCGACCGCCAGCTTGGCGATGCCGCGGGAATTGAAGTACAGCCTCAGCGGAACCAGGGTGCAGCCCTCCCGCCGTACCAGGCCAAGCAGCCGGTCCCGTTCGCGCGCATGCACCAGGAGGGTACGCGGTCGCTTGGGGGCGTGGTTGAACCTGCTCGCGTTCGCGTAGGCCGGAATGGTGGCGTTGAACAGTGTCAGCACCCCGGCGCGGTCACCCGCGTAGGCCTCGGCGATGCTCGCCTTGCCCTGTCGCAGACTCTTCACCTCGGTTCCGACCAGCATGATGCCGGCCTCCACCACCTCATCGATGAAGTAGTCGTGCCGGGCCCGCCGGTTCTGGATCACCGGGTGGGTGGCTCCTCCGTCGGGCATGGCTCACTCCGCCGCTGCCCGGACCGCTCAGTTGAGCAGCCCGGCGTAGCGCATCGCCGACTCGACCTGGCGCTTGCTCGACTCCGCGATCTCGCAGATCGGCAGCCTCGCATCGGGCTCGCAAAGGCCGAGCAGGCTCGCCGCATACTTCACCGGGCCGGGGCTGGTCTCGCAGAACAGCGCATCGTGCAGCGGCAGCAGCCGGTCGTTGATGACACCGACGGCCGCGAAGTCGCCGGCCTGCCAGGCATCGTGCATGCTGGCAAGCGGGCCCGGAGCCACGTTGCAGGTCACCGAGATGCAGCCGTGCCCGCCCTGCGAGAGGTAGGGAACGATCGTCGCGTCCTCGCCCGACAGCTGGCAGAAGTCGGGACCGATCTCGAGTCGGGTCTTGAGCGGGCGCACCAGGTCCTGGGTGGCATCCTTGACCCCGACCACGTTCGGGTGGTCGGCCAGCCGCTTCATGGTCGCCACCGACATGTCGATCACGCTGCGCGGCGGAATGTTGTAGATGATGATCGGGATGTCCGCCGATTCGGCAATGGCGGTGAAATGGCGGTACAGGCCTTCCTGCGTCGGCTTGTTGTAGTACGGCGTCACGTGCAGCACCGCGTCGGCACCCGCGTCCTTGGCATGCCGGGTAAAGTCGATCGCCTCGGCGGTCGAGTTCGACCCGGCCCCGGCGATCACCGGCACCCGCCCGCCGGTCTCGTCGACACAGATCTCGACGACACGCTTGTGTTCGTCGTGACTCAGTGTTGGCGATTCGCCGGTGGTTCCCACCGGAACGAGGCCGTCGGTCCCCTCCTCGATCTGCCAGTTCACCAGCCTGCGGTACGCCGGTTCGTCCACGGCACCGTCACGAAACGGCGTGATCAGGGCCACAAGCGATCCCTTGAACAAGGGATCTCCGGCATTGTAGGTCATCGTGTGTCTCCTTCGTCGGCGCAGTCAGGCCTGCGCGAGGTCCGACCATACGCCGGGCCCGGAATGGCGACAAGTTCCGGTCGTGTTGCCGAGGCTCGTCCGGCACCCGTAAACTCGCGTTTCTGATGGCCGACGCTCGAGTATACTGATGGCCGACCTTGAGCATACACGACCGGGCGGCTCGACCGCGGCCGGGTTACGCTGCCTTCCCCGCATCGTCCTGCTCGCGTCCGCGCTGGTGGCGGTCCCGGACCCCGGGGCAGCCCGCGCGGTCCCGGTGCCGACACTGCGCTCCGCACCCGCCCTTGCCGTTCCGATCCCGGTCCTGCGTCCGCCCGGCAAGCTGGACGTCCGGTCGCTTGCCGCCTACAGGCGGGCATTCGCCCTCGCCGACAGGGGGCACTGGCGCGCCGTGAAGCGCCAGCGCCGGGCGCCGGTCCGTCCCGAGCTCGAGCGCGTGCTGCACGGAATGCGCCTCGCCGATCCCGCGTCCGGCGCCGGCTTCGGGGAGATCGCAGCCTTCCTCGACGCCGCCCCGGTCTGGCCCGACCGCTCCACACTCGAGATCAGGGCCGAGGACGCGATCGGTTCCCGGATACCGCTTGTCCGCCGTCTCGCCTGGTTTGCCGCCAATCCGCCCAGGACCGGCAAGGGCCACCTCGCGCTGGCCGACGCGCTGAAGCAGGCGGACCGGATCGGGGACTGGACCCGGACCGTGAAGGGGATCTGGACGCGGGTTCCCCTCAACCGGTCCGAGACCCGCCGGTTCCTCCAGGCGCACGGCCGGGTTCTCGAGCAGGACATGCACTGGCCCCGTCTCGACCGGATGCTGTGGCTTGGGGCGGTCGGTGCCGCGCGCGCCACAATGCCCCTGGTCGACCCGGAGCTGCGGCGGCTCGCCGAGGCCAGGCTCCGCCTGCGCCAGGCCAAGCCGAATGTCGACGCCGTGATCCGTCAGGTGCCGCGCCGCCTCAGGGGTGACCCGGGGCTCGCCTACGAGCGGCTGCGCTGGCGCGGCCGCAAGGGGCGGCACGACCGCGTCATCGACCTTCTCGCCGGTGCCCCGAGTTCCATGGCCTATCCGTCCCTGTGGTGGCGGGAACGGCGCCTGCAGCTGCGCGACGCGCTCAACGGCAACCGTCGCGGCGATGCGATCACGCTGGCTGCCGGCCACCGCCAGAGCGAGGGAGCGGCGCTCGCGGACGCCGAATGGCACGCCGGGTGGGTTGCCCTGCGGTTTGCGGACAGGCCGCGCGAGGCGTTCGACCGCTTCGCCAACATGTTCGGGGTGGTGAAGACGCCGATCAGCCGGGGCCGGGCCGCCTACTGGGCCGGCCGCGCGCTCGAGGCATCCGGCAGCCCGGGCGCACGCGAGTGGTACCGGCGCGCCTCCGCGTACGGAACCACCTTCTACGGACAGCGGGCCGTCGAACGGCTGTCGGCACGGCTCGAGCTGCCGGCATCCACGCCGCTGCCGTCGCAACCGCGATTCGCCCGTGCCGAACTCGGCCGGATAGCCGCCATCGCGACATCGCTGCAGCGGATCGGCGAGGACGAGCGTGCCGGGACGTTCCTCGAACAACTGGTGCATCACCACGCAACCGACGAGGAAGCTGCGGCGACGGCGGCACTGGCCCGCGGTCTCGACCGGCCCGACATCGGGGTCAAGCTCGCGCGCCGCACGGCACGCAGGCACCTGCACTTCCTCGAGACCGCCTACCCGGTCCTCGTACTGCCGGCGGGCCTGCCGGTCGAGCCGGCCCTGGTCCATGCGATCATTCGCCAGGAGAGCAGTTTCGACCCGCGCGCCCGCAGCAGTGCCGGAGCGCTCGGCCTGATGCAGCTGCTGCCGGGCACGGCACGCGAGGTGGCGCGGCACATGGGCAGGCGTTTCTCCGTCCGTCACCTGACATCAAGACCGCAGGTCAACATTCGCCTCGGCGCGCAGTATCTCGGGCGATTGCTCGACAGGCATCATGGCAACGTCTTCCTCGCGCTGGCCGCCTACAATGCCGGCCCCGGTCGCGTACGCGGCTGGCTGCGCACCCTTGGCAGGCCCGGGCCCTCGACGGCGGAACGCATCGACTGGATCGAGCGCATTCCCTACTCGGAGACCCGCAACTACGTGCAGCGGGTGCTCGAGGCCCTGGAGGTCTACCGCCGGCTGCTCGGATCGAAACCCGAAGTCTGGACGTTGCAGGCCCGGCGGGCCGCGCCCGGCGCGCAGACCGCAGACCCGCGCCGCGCCGACATGGTACCGGCAGCGCGGACGGGCGGCCGGACATCGTCATCACCATCGTGACCGGACAGTGCAGGACGGACCGCGAAAGGGTTTTCGGGCCGCTGGACCGGAGCCCGGCACCATCGGTGGGTACACGGGCCGGGCCGGTCGGCACGATGGCCGCAACATCGTGCCATTCCTGCAACACTGAGCCCGAGACGCAACACCGGAGGGTTTGCGGCCCCTGGCCGGGAGCCGGAAGCTCCGCGCGACGGTACCAATGCCCGGCGCACCGGGAAAAACCGGCAGGGTACGCCGGGCCTGGCACGGATCGCCCGGGGGTCGGCCACGATACCGTGCAGGGCCACTCTGTTAAGCGCGGGGTTGTTGCGCCTTCACAGTTGTAGGCTCAGGCTTCACACTTGCCCACTCAAATGTCACACGGTAGACACGGTAGGCACCACGGTACTGTCATCAGCTACGGCGACGGTCAGGGGCCGGCCGGTTTCCGGCACTGGCGCCGTCGCACCGGAAAAGGGACTGCGGCACGCCGTGTTCCGCCTGCACCCACGAACCGGGTGCGGGACGTCCGGCCGGCGGAGGAATTCGGAAGGCGACAGTTGCGGCGTGAGGCATGAGGAGTTGCAGCACCAACCATGCAGCCGCCCTGACAGGAGAGGAACGGTTGATGTGGCACCAGAACACGGTGAACAGCCGGATCAGGGAACGCGGTGACGGATCGGGTTCCGGACTGACGGGTGTCGGGTCGAGGGTCATCGCGACCGGCCTGCTGGTGTTCGGCTCACTCGCGGTGTCGGGTCCGGTCGCGGCCCAGCAAGTCGTGCGCAGTTCCATCGACACCACGATCTCGCACGGACTGTCGGTCCGGATCCAGGACCAGGATCCGCGCCTGCTTGCCGACGTCAACGGCAACGACGGCAACTACAACTACGAGCCGGGCATCATCAGCAACACGTCGAAGTTTACCGTCGACATGGACGTCGGGGCCGACCGCTTCGGCCTGTTCAGCCGTGTGACCGGCTTCGTCGACTACGAGAACCGCGACGGAAAGCGGGACCGGACCCAGCTCAGTTCCGAGGCGCGCGACGTCGTCGGCAACGATATCGAACTGCTCGATCTCTACGGGACCTGGGCACTCGACTTCGACGATGCGTTCGTCGACCTGCGGTTCGGCCGACACGTGCTGAACTGGGGCGAGAGCACCTTCATCCTCAACGGGATCGGCGACTTCAACCCGATCGACGTGAGCAAGCTGCGCCTGCCCGGCGCGGAACTCCGCGAGGGACTGCTGCCGGTTGCAGCGATCTCCACGACAGTCGCCCCCTCCGATACGCTCTCCGTCGAGGGGTTCTACCAGTTCGACTGGGAGCCCACCCAGTTCGATCCCGTGGGCACGTATTTCTCGACCGTCGACTACGCGGGAACCGGTGCGTACAAGGCGGCCATCCCGCTGCCGGGCGTCAATATCGACGACACCGGGCTCGGTCCGCACAGCGCCATCGGTTTCGAACCCCTGGTCCCGCTGATCAACGCCGACCTCGCCGGGCAGCGTCCGCTCGCGTTCCCGGACCCCGACTTTCTCTCGGTCCACCGCGGTCCCGACCGCCTGGCCGGCGACCAGGGGCAATACGGTTTTGCCATCCGCACCCTGGTCGACGAGCTGAACGGTGCCGAACTCGGTGCCTATGCCGTGCGCTACCACGCCAAGCTGCCTCTGATCGGCGCGAAGTCATCGCCGCTCTCCGGCATCCAGGAAGGCCTTGGCGCCGCCGCGGCAATTGCTGCTCCGACGTCCAACACCACCCGGGCCGTGACCCAGGCGGTGACCCAGGTCGTCACCCAGAGGATCACCGCCGCGGTGCAGGCAGGCCTGCTTCCCGCCGCCGCGGCACCGGCCGCGATCCGGGCAGCGGTGACGCAGGAAGTGACGGCGCAGATGCAGGGCATCGCGAGCGCGGTCGCCGTTGACCGCTATGCCGACCAGGCGCATTACTTTCAGGAATATCCCGAGGGTCTGTCGGTGTTCGGCGTCAGCTTCAACACCCAGGCCGGGAACTGGGCCATCCAGGGCGAATATTCCCTGCGGCCCAACGCACCGCTGCAGCGGGCGGAAGACAGCCTGTTCGCCGAAGGCCTGGCGCCGATCCTTCAGGCGCTCGCACTGAGTTCCGACCCGGCCGCCCTGGGCCAGTTCCTCGCCGGCTACCGACCGTTCGAGGTGATCGGCTTCGTGGAACGGAATGTCAGCCAGGCACAGGCCACGGTGACACGCGCCTTCGGACCGACGCTCGGCGCAAGCGCCATGATCCTGGTTGCCGAAGGCGCGGTCATGCACGTGCACGACATGCCGGACCGGGGCATCACTCCGCTGGAAAGCCCCGCCGGCGGCGTCAGCAATGCCGACGAGTACGCCGACGCGACCTCGCTGGGCTACCGGCTGGCGGCACGGCTCGAGTACAACAACGTGATCGGAGCGCTGAATCTCTTTCCCTACCTGCAGTTCCGGCATGATGTCTGGGGCAACAGCCCGGCACCAATCGGCCAGTTCGCCCAGGGCCGGACCGCGACCACCATCGGACTGAAGGCGGACCTGCTCTCGCAGTGGGAGTTCGACATCGGAGCAACGTTCTATGCCGGGGACTCCAACGAGTTGAGTGACCGGGACTACATCTACACGTCCCTCAAGTACTCCTTCTGAGGAATGCAGCCATGTATCCAGCGATTCTCGGGGTCGTTCTCGCGCTTGCCGTGGCCATCGGGCCAGCCGGTCAGGCAGACGCAAAGATCACGAAACAGGAAGCGGATCGCCTCGGCCAGGACCTGACTCCGCTCGGGGCGGAGCGCGCCGGCAACACGGACGGCAGCATTCCGGCCTGGGACGGCGGGATCACCAGCCCGCCCGACGGCTATTCGCTGGGAGACCATCACCAGGATCCGTATGCCGATGACCAGCCAGTGATGGTCATTGACGGGTCCAACCTCGACCAGCACCGGGACCGGCTGTCGGTGGGTCACCAGCGAATGCTCGAGCTCTACCCCAGCTTTCGCATGAACGTCTATCCGACCCGGCGCAGCGCCTCGGCGCCGCAACGCGTCTATGACGCCACGCGGCGGGTTGCCGAGACCGCAACCCTGGTCGATGACGGCAACGGCGTTGCCGGGGCCACGGTCGGCATCCCGTTCCCGATCCCCTCCGGCGCGCTCGAGGTGATGTGGAACCACCTGCTGCGCTACCGCGGCGAAACCGTGAAGTGCGAGCTTGGCCAGGCGGCGGTGACCCGGGGCGGCGACTACACCGTGGTCCGGCTCAGTGTCGAGGCAGAGGTCCGCTACTCCCTGCCCGACATGACCGAGGACGAGCTCGGCAACGTCATGATCTACTTCCGCCAGAACGTCCTTGCGCCTGCGCGTCTCGCCGGCGGCATCGTGCTGGTGCACGAGACCATGAACCAGGTGCGTGAACCGCGGAAGGCCTGGGTCTACAACCCCGGCCAGCGACGGGTCCGCCGGGCTCCGAACGTCGCCTACGACAACCCGGGGACGACCAGCGACGGTCTGCGTACCGCCGACCAGTTCGACATGTTCAACGGCGCGGTCGACCGCTACGACTGGACGCTCGTCGGCAAGAAGGAGATCTACGTCCCCTACAACTCGTACCGGGCGCACAGCGACCAGCTGTCACTGTCCGACATCCTCACACCCCTGCACGCCAACCCGGATCACCTGCGCTACGAGCTGCACCGGGTCTGGGTGGTCGACGCCGTGCTGCGTGACGGCGCGCGTCACCTCTACAAGCGCCGGACCTTCTACATCGACGAGGACTCCTGGCAGATACTGGTCGTCGACCTCTACGACAACCGGGACCAGCTGTGGCGGGTGTCCGAAGGCCACGTCATCAACTACTACGAGAAACCGCTGATCTGGCCGACGCTGGAGACCCATACCGACCTGCAGGCCGGTCGTTACCTCGCGCTCGGGCTGAACAACGACACCGAGATGTGCACCTTCGACTCGGACGTCACTGCCCGGGACTTCTCGCCGGCCGCCCTTCGCCGCGCGGGACGCCGCTGACCATCCCTCGCGGCCGGCCCGCCATGGGACGGCTCATCCCCGTGGCCGCGGGACTGGCCATGATCGTGCTGGAAGGCGCGGCGACCTATGCCGACTGCGCGGCGACATCGGTCGCCGCCCCTCTCGCCAGCCATTCACTGCTTCTCGACGGCACCGACACCGGCGGCAGCCTGGTCGTGGTCGGCGACCGGGGCCATGTCCTCGTCTCCACTGACCAGGGAGTCAGCTGGAAGCAGTCGACGGTGCCGACCCGGGCGCTGCTGACCGCGGTCGACTTCGTCGACGTGAAGGACGGCTGGGCTGTCGGACATGACGCGGTCATCCTGCGCACCCGCGACGGGGGCGCAACCTGGCGGATCGTGCACTGTGCGCCGGAGGAGGAGCGTCCGTTGCTCGATGTCTGGTTCAGGGACGCGAAAGACGGGTTTGCCGTGGGCGCCTACGGCTATTTCCTCGAAACCCGTGACGGTGGCGAGAGCTGGCACTCCCGCTTCATCAGTGATGACGATTTCCACCTGAACGTGCTGGTTCCGGCCGACCCCGAAGGCACCCGGCTGTTCGTCGCCGGTGAAGCCGGCGCCATCTACCGCTCCGACGATGCCGGCCTGACCTGGCGGGCACTGCCGTCTCCCTATGCCGGGTCCTGGTTCGGCGCCGTCGCGCTCGACAGGGACAGGCTGGTCCTGGCCGGGCTGAAGGGTCACCTGTTCCAGTCGACCGACGCCGGCGAGACCTGGTCGAGGATCGCAACGGGCGTGCAGTCGACCCTGACCGGCGCGCTGCGCCTCGATGACGGCCGGCTCCTGCTGACGGGCCTCGAGGGAGTGGTGCTCACCCTCGATCCGCGCACCCTGAAGAGCCGGCTCGACCGGCTTGCCGCGCGGCCGGCGCTTGCCGGAGCACTCGGGCTCGCAGACCGGTCGGTCCTGCTCTTCGGCCAACCCGGTGTGTTGCGGCATCGCGCCGGTGGCGTGGACTAGCCCGATGTCCGGCTCTCCATCCCCGACACGGGGCGCGTGGTGATGCCGGATCCCGGAGCGCTGCTGTTTCGCTACCGGCGCAGCGTGCTCGCCGTCTTCCTGGCAGCAAGCGTCTTCATGGCGTGGTGCGCCTCGGAGTTCAGGCTCGATGCCGGGTTCACCAAGCTCATCCCGGTCAAGCACGAGTACATGCAGACCTTCCTGAAGTACCGGGACGAGTTCGGCGGCGCCGACCGGGTCGCGATCGCGATCATGGCGCGCGACGGCAACATGTTCACCCCGGAGTTCTTCGAGGTTCTGCGGGCCGTTACCGACGCCACCTTCTTCATTCCCGGGGTCGACCGCACCCAGGTCTATTCGGTGCTGACACCCAATGTCCGGTTCATCGAGGTGGTCGAGGACGGGGTGGTGGCGGGCGACGTGGTCCCGGCCGATTTCACGCCCGACGACTCCGGCCTGGCCCGGGTCCGGGAGAACATCATCAAGGCCGGGGTGGTCGGACGGCTGGTTGCCAACGACCTCGGGGGCGCACTGGTCAGCGCCAAGCTCCAGGAGTTCCACCCGAACACCGGCGAGCGCCTCGACTACGTGGAGGTGGCCAACGCGCTCGAGGGCATCCGCGCGGATGCCGCCTCCCGCGCGGATGTCGATGTCCACATCATCGGGTTCGCGAAGCTCGTCGGCGACATCTCCGACGGTTCGACCCGGGTGGTCGGGTTCTTCGGGCTGACCCTGCTGATCACCTTCCTGTTCGTGCTCGCCTACACCCGGTCGGTACGCCTGACTCTGCTGCCGCTCGGCTGTTCCCTGGTCGCGGTGCTCTGGCAGATCGGCGGGCTGACGGTACTCGGCTTCGGGCTCGATCCGATGTCGATCCTGGTGCCCTTCCTGGTCTTTGCAATCGGTGTCAGCCACGGCGTGCAGATGGTGACCGCGATCTGCTCGGAGATGCTCGAGGGCCGGCCGGCACTCGATGCCGCCAGGGCCGGGTTCCGCCGCCTGCTGCTGCCCGGCATCGTGGCGCTGGCATCGGACTCGGTCGGGTTCATGACCATCGCCTTCATCGAAGTACAGGTGATCCGCGAAATCGCGATGACCGCGAGCCTCGGCGTGGCTGCCGTGATCCTGACAAACCTGCTCCTGCTGCCGGTCCTGCTCTCGTACATCGAGATGTCGGAGCGCGAACGCCGTGCGGCGGGGAGCCGGGATGACAGGCTCAGGCCGCTGTGGACGCGGATTGCGCGGGTGGCGCACCGGCGCTCCGCCGCGACCGTCGTCCTCGCCGCCGTGGTCCTGTTTGCCGTCGGTGCCTGGCATGCCCCGAAGGTGCGGGTCGGCGACGAACATCGCGGCGTGCCCGAGCTGCGTGAGTCGTCGGTCTACAACCGTGACGCGACCGCGATCACGGAGCGGTTCGCGATCGGGGTCGACGTGCTGACAGTCATCGGCGAGGCGGCCACGGAAGCCTGTATCGATCACACGGTGATGACCGTGCTCGACGAGTTCGAATGGCGCATGCGCAACATCGATGGCGTGCAGTCGGTGCTCGGGCTCGCCGGCGTGGCCAAGGGCATCCATGCCGGATGGAACGAGGGCAACCTGAAGTGGAGGACCCTGCCCCGGAACCAGTACTCGATGGTGCAGGCGGTCTCCCCGGTTCACACCGGGAGCGGATTGCTGAACACCGACTGCAGCGTGATGCCGGTCCACATCTACACCGCGGACCACAAGGCCGAGACCATCGAACGCATCGTGGCGCAGGTGAAGGCGTTCGGGCGCGACAGCCCCGACGGGGGCATCCGCTTCCGGCTGGCATCGGGAAATGTCGGGGTCATGGCGGCGACCAACGAGGAGGTGGACGCGGCGCAGTTCCCGATCCTCGGCTACGTGTCGGGCGCGGTCATCCTGCTATGCCTGCTGTCGTTCCGGTCGGTGTCGGCCACGATCTGCATCATCGTGCCGCTGGCACTGGCGTCGGTGCTCGCCTACGCGCTGATGGCGTTCATGGAAATCGGGCTCAAGATCTCCACCCTGCCGGTGGTGGCACTCGGGATCGGCATCGGGGTCGACTACGGCATCTACATCTACGGCCGGCTGCGCGAGTTCCTGCGCTCCGGCCTCGGCTTCGCCGAGGCCTACGCCGCAACCCTGTCTTCCACCGGTGCCGGGGTTACGCTCACCGGCCTGACGCTCGCCGCCGGCGTTGCGACCTGGTGCGTGTCCCCGCTCAAGTTCCAGGCCGACATGGGCATCGTTCTGACCTTCATGTTCCTGGTCAACATGATCGGAGCCGTGGTGCTGCTGCCCGCCATCGGCGCGTGGCTCGTGCGCAGTCCGTCGACACGCTGACACCGCGTCTGCGCCCGGTTTCAGCGACACCTGTACCTGACCCTGTGCCTCGCGCCCGCCGCGAACATGATTGTCCGCGGCGGCACGCTGCGTGGCCAGGCAACCGGCCGGAGAGGAGTTTCCATCGTTCAGACAGGGCATTGCAGCACCTGCATGAACTGCGTTCGTCCTCACGCCTCACACCGCGCTCTGAAGGTCCGTTCTGGCGAAATCCCCGCCGACGAAGAGCAGAGGGCATTGGGCGCTGTGGGCGAGCGCGTAGGCGAAGCAGTCTCCAAGGTTGAGCGCGGCGGCGTGAAAGCCCCTTCCCCACCGTGCGTAGGCGTCCGCCGCGCGGCGCGCCGCCGCCGGGTCGAGAGGCACGACTTCAAGGCCGAGTCCGTCGAGCAGGGTTTCCATCTGCGCGCGCACACCACGACCCTGGGCGACGATCAGGGCTTCGGCAACCGTCGCCGCCGAAATCAGCACGGGGTGGCTGGAGGCGAGCGCGTCGGCGCACTCCGCGGCCTCCGGCTCGTCGAACAGGATCGCCATCAGGGCCGACGTATCGACGGCAATCACCGGGGGAGGCCGCGGTCGTCGTAGAGAAAGTCCTGGCTGCGCGCCGCCGTCGGGCCGGGCTTGATCCGGCCTTTCGCGGCGGTCCTTACGGAGTCGATCAGCGCCCGGCGGGCGCGCTCGTCAGGCGGAAGCGCGGCCGGCACCAGCCTCGCCGCGGGTCTGCCGTGACGGGTGAGCACGATCTCTTCCCCTGCTTCGGCGCGGCGCACGAGTTCGGTCAGCTGCGCCTTTGCGGCGGTGACGGGAATGTCCATGCCGGTTGCCTCCAGGCGGGACGGGAGGTGGGAGGAATAACGGTCCAGTTACTAGTCCAAAATAGACGCCAGGGCAAGCAGGCAGGCACGACGTCCGCACCGTATCCAGCGCCCCGGTGTCGCCCCGGACGGGGCGAGGGGGCAGCCCGGGCGCGGGACATGGCCCGACGGTGTACTTCGAACCGGACGCGGGGATGGTCTGGATGCGACGAGGGCGAACGTGCCGAAACCCGGACACGGCTCCGGGACCGCGGTTCAACGCCGGATTGATCCGCTCCTGCATCGCCGTCGCCATCCCGTTCACGTGACCCGCAAACCGTCACGGCGCAGGTGCCCGCAGAACGGATCAACCGGGAAGGCGGCGGCAGACATCGGGCCTGCAGAAATGCCGAGACTGCAGTCACCGGCAGTCGGAGAGCTGTTGTTCGACTAGCAGGACCTTTTCCCCGACAAAGACGGAACGGACAAGTTCGGCCTTCTCGATCGACTCGCTCCATCTGGTGATCATGTCCGACACGGACGATACCCACGCACGATGGGCCATGTTCCGGTCGTGCGCGCGTTCGGTTACTGCATCGGCGATCGGGGCGGCAACAGGAGACTGATCCCGGTACCTGGCATCCATCAAGGCCCAGTAAAGACCGTCAAAGGCAGCATCTGCGCCTGCGAGAGCCTGCTCATAGGTTGCATTGGCCGCCTGAAACTCCTGCCTGTAGACTTCGTCCGCCGCTGTCTTGCCGGCGTGAAACGCGGCATCTGCCTGTCCCCACACCATGTCGATGCGATTCTGCCAGATGTCATCGCAGGTTGTTTGTCCGCGTGCGGTCACCGTTACCGTGGCGAACAGTACCATCGCGAGGACGAGCGAGCGGGTCATCTGCTATCTCCGTTCGGGTCGCGGGAGCATTCCGGCCGCCCCGATCAATGGCTGGTACCAGGCGATTGCAAGCGCAAGAACTGCATGTCGGTCCCGTCAATTGGCCAGGTAAACCGAACCGTAGCCAGGTCAACGGAAAGGCGGCAAGGAGCAGCGGTTACCAGGCTGTCGGAGTCGCGAACACGGTTATCTTTTCGTTGCTCACATCTGCCGCTTGCGCATTCCCGTGAATTTCCTGGCGGACCCGCCTCTCGAACCTGTAAGTGGCTCCGTTCATCAGGTTCCTGAGATGGCACACGCTGGTGTCGCACGTTTTCTCCCCGCCAAGGTCGTTGTTTCGGGTGTTCCAGTGGCCGAACACGTACTCAACTTCCGCCCACGGTATTTCGGTGGTGGCCGCCCGCTTCGGCGTGACCTTGCCGTCTCCCGGCGTCACCGTGAACGCCGTCAGCTGCGGCCCTTGGAACTGGGCGGAGGCCTGCGGCGGCGTGGCAAGCAGGCCGCACACGAACGCGGCTGCCGGCGCAAGCGCAACGATCCCGCGAAGGCCCCGGCGTCGCTCCGCCATGCACTGCCGTCGGACATGAGTGGACTCCATCGTGTCTGTCCCGGACAGTTAACCTCTCCATTGGATCGGTTCACAACCTGTCTGTGTTCTGCAGAAGAACTGAACTTTCCCTGTTCACACTGCCGGTGCCATGATCGCTAATTGTCGCGCCAGATCTGGCCGCTCGCAGTCCTGGCACGAGTTGCAAAAATGGGGTCCGAATAGTCTTCCAGCAGGCCGCAACTGTTCTGCATCCTGACCTTGATGCTGTAGGCACCCAGCGGACAGTTGCTCTGGTAGGCTGCATTTCCCAGGCAACCATAGGTTCCGAACTCGATACTCGTGTCAGCGCGGCAGAACTCCGCATGCTTTCCCGTGTCAACGTGTCGGATATGCACGCACATTCCCGAGACCGTGCCGGCGGGCCTTGAGGATGGGGCATCCCAGTAAACTCTCAGGGTGTAGCTCCCTTCACCCCTCATGTTTACCGGCTTCATCGGGTTCACGCCCTTTCCGCTCCAGTTGTAGCCGAACATGGCAGCCCCGAGTTTCTCGCAGGAGGCAAAGGCCGTGGAAGGCAAGGCCCAGATCGTGAGCAGGCCCGCAACAACGGCGGCGAGCGATCCCAACCGATGGTTATTCATCGCGCGTTCTCCCTTTCTGTTGCACGTGCAGGCGTCGTGGGCTCAAGGGCATGGCACGATGCCCTTGCGCTCGATGTCCTTATGCGAGTCCCATCGGCCGGCCCCGCCCGCAAAGGCTCCGCGGTCAGTAGGCACGCGTGGACTTCCGAGTTTCCGACCAGGGCGAATGCAGGTCGTTCGCGTAGTTCACCCTGAGCTTGGCTTCGGCGTCGCCGGAAATCGCTTGAACGGAGAGTTCCGCACGGCGGTCCCGGGTCTCGAGGCACTCGTCAAGCCATTCGTCCGTCGAAACGGTGGAGCTCGAGAAACTGCTTTCGCCCGTCCGGTACCGCGCGCAAAATCCCGTCCTCTCGAACCGGTCGCCGTCGTCTCCGCTCCACTCGATCGTCAGGGTGCGGGGTCCAATCAAGGCGACGGATTGGGGGCCCAACGTCAACGTCGTGATCTTCGGTTTCGTCTGCGGCGTATCGCCGGCCGAAACAGGGCCGGCACCGATCAGAATGGAGGCGACGATCGTCAATGCCACGGAAACGCGCAGAAGCGGCCCGATGGGCTTTTCCTCCGCACTTTCCACCCGCCCGAGCATGGTTTTTCTTCTCCGGGTCTGTTGGAAAATTTCAGCCGCGGGTCCGCCTAGAAGTGGACACGGCCGTTGTATGAAGGCGACCAGGAGGTATACAGTCCGCCGTCCGGTCCTCCGGTCCCATAGCGGACCCTGACCTGCGCATTCACGACCAGGCTTTTGTATCCCGGAGACCCCACCGTTATCTCCGCCCAGTAGGTGTTCCCCCTCTTGTCAGCGTCCCCATCGACGCATTCCTGCTGCCATTGCCTTCCTTCCACGAGCACCTTTACGCAGTACCCGGTGCGGTTGCCGATGACAGCCGGGTCTTCACCGCTCAGCGTAAAGCCGACGATCAGCGTCCCTGCCTGGTAATCCTTGACGTTTATCCATTCGACCTTGGCGACGACCGACTGGACCCCAGTGATGAATCTTACCGCTCCGCCGGTGTAGGCGTTTCCTTCCGCCGGCTTCAGCAGCGGAATGGCCAAACCGAGCCCGATGGCGCAGCACATGAGGATGATGCGTTTCATTGGAGACTCCCCTGGCTTTCGTGAGTGGCCGTATCGACGAACCGTCGCTTCGGAACGCAGGACCGGAAGGCGCCTCCCCATCGGGCAAGAGCGGTCGCGCCGGGTGCCTGCGCCGCGTTCATGAGCCGGCCACGATCACTTCGTCGCCGGGCTCGAGGCCGCCGAGGACTTCCACCTCGTAGGTGGTCGTCTCGCCTGCCTCGATCGGCACGGTCCGGGGCTCGCCGCCGTCCCTGTCCTTCAGGCGGACCCGGTAGTTGCCCGGGCCGCCCTGCACGGCGGCGAGGGGCACGAGAAGGGCGGAGGGCTCGTCGCGGACCACGACCGTGACGCTGGCCGACATGCCCAGGCGCAGCTGCGTGAGCTGCTCGTCGGTGAGGCCGTCGATGGCCGCGGTCACGTCGAACATCGGCACGCGGGCGTTCGCCTTGGACCGGGACTGGGGCGAGACCCGCGCGATCCGCCCCTCGAACACGAGGTCGGGGAAGGCGTCCCCGGCGATCCTGACCCGCTGGCCCGCCTTCACCTTCACGACATCGACTTCGTCGATCGCACCGGCAACGGTCAGCCCCCCGAGATCGGCGATGCTCAGCAGGTAGCCGCCCTCGCTCACCAGTCTCCCCGCCGCCAGCGGGGAATTGTCGCTGTCATTGCCGGATTTCTGCCCGGCGGTACTGCCACCCGGTTGCAGGATGACCCCGGGGACAGGCGCACGGACAACCGCGTCCTCCAGGGTCTGCTCCAGCCCCCGCATGCGCGTCTCGGCGTTCTCCAGGCGAAGCCGGGCGATCTGCACCGCGTCGGCATCGGCCTTGTCCTGCGCCGCCCCAAGGTCCCGCTGCGCCGCCTCGTATCTCAGCCGCTGGCCCTCGTATTGCTGCTCCGCGGCCCTGTGCTCGGAAGCGGGGATCACGCCCTGCTCCAGCAGCAGCGCGGTTTCGGCGAGCTTGGCCTTGCGCGCCTCGAGCTCCATGCCGGCCAGGGTGAGGGACTGCCTGACCCGGGCGATCTCCCGGCTGTTCTCCCAGTTCTCGAGTTCCCGGAGCTTGTCCCGGGCATCGAGGTATCCGGCCTGCGCCTCGAGGTGCCGGCGCCTGGTATCCGTGGTGTCCAGCTCGACCAGCGGCAGGCCCGCCTCCACCCGGTCGCCGTACTCGAAGAGCACCTGCGCCACCTTGCCCGAAACCCGGCTGGTCACCGATACTTCCTTGCGCGGTGCCAGCCTGCCGACGAAGGAGACCGTGCTGACCAGGCGGCGCGGCGCAACCGTTACGGTCAGCATCTCCGACGATGCCTCGGAGGACGGCGCCGCGGTGCCCAGTGCGAATACCGCTCCCGCCTCGTCCCATGCGTACCACGCGGCTCCGGCAAACATGATCACCACGAGAAGCATGGCCAGCACCCGCACCGCCGTCATCTTCTTCAGCGCCGAGTCCAGCGCCCTGTTCTTGTCCTCGATCTCGCGATAGGCGTCCCTCAGTTCGACGTTCTGCGCCGCGGTCGCCTCGGCCATCTCCCGCTCGGTCTCGCGCAACGCCTCCACTTCGGTGAGATCGTCCAGGACGGCAACGAGGCCCGCTCTCCGGGTCTCGCCGTCCTCGCGTTCGATGAGGTAGGACGTCGTCACGGCGACGGACCGCACCGTGCCGTCCGCGAGCCGCAGGCCGATCGTCGACCGGGAGCCAACCGCCTCGTCATAGACAGCCGCCAGCACGACATCGTTGAATTCCTCGAGATCCTCGCGGTCGATGAGAACCTGGGCGATCGACTTGTCACGGACCTCGGCGCCGGCCAGTCCCAGAAGCTGCGACGCCGCCGGGTTCAGGATCCCGATGCGGCCGTCGGCGGTGACGGTCATCACCCCCTCGCTCATGCTCTCCAGCACGTTGCGGTGCAGCAGCGCATCCTCCGGCACCTCTGCATCGTTTCCGAGCGTGAGGACTTTCGGCCCTTCGTTCTTCATTGCTCCACCCCGTCACTTTCCGGCGTGCCGATATCGATCTCCCAGGTGTCCAGCGTGGTCCCGAGCGCCTGGTCGAGCGCCGTCAGGGCGTCCAGATAGGCGATGGTCGCATCGACTTCGCTGTTCTGGCTTCGCACCAGGTCGTCCTCGAACCTGACCAGCCGGAAGTTGCTGGACAGGCCGGCATTCAGCTTGGTCCGCTCGGTCTCGAGCTTCCGTTCGGCGAGCTGCCGCGCCTGCCGGGCCAGCTCGGCACGGCGCAGCTGCACCTCGACCTTGCGCACCGCGCCGCGCACCTCGACCTCGATCGACTGGCGCATCTCCACCACACGCAGGCGCGATTGCCTGAGCGCGATCCTCGCCCGCTCGTGGGCGCGGCGCGAGGTGTCCGCATCCGCGCCGAGCGGCACGTCCAGGGTGAGCCCGACCCGATAGTCGTCGTCGAACCGGCTGTAGGCCTCCCTCAGCGAACGCCCGCTGTGCCCGAATGCCGCCGAGGCGGTGAGGCTCAGACCCCACCTGCGCGCATCCTCCGCCAGTACGAGAGCCGTCTCGGCCTGCTCGACGGAAAGCAGGGCGCGCAGATAGTCGGGACGGTTGGCAAGCGCGGCCTCCACGCTCCGGTCGCGATCGATGTCCACAGGCTCGACACGCAGGGCCTCAGTCGGCACGATCCGGGTCCGGCTGTCGATATCGAGAATGTCGATCAGGGCGAGCCGGGCGTCGTTGAGCGCGCCCTCCGCCTCGGTCAGGCTCAACTCCCGCTCCGCGACGCTCGCCTCGGTCTGCACGATGTCCTGCCGCGCCATCCTGCCCGTCTGGATCAGCACCCGGTTCACCGCCAGCTGATCGCGCGCCCGCTGGAGGGACCGTTCCGCAATCTCCAGCGAGCGCATCCTCTGGATGAGGCCCCGGTAGGCCCGGACGGTCCGGGCCACGAGGCCGGCGACGGTTTCCCTGAAGGCGAGGACATTGCCCCGTTCCGCGCGCTGTGCCCTCACGACGCTGGCGGTGCCGACCGTCGTTCCTCCGCCCTTCAGCAGGGGTTGTCTGAACGTCACCCCTACGGACTGGTCGACGCGGCGCTCGGCCCCCGGACCCGGGCTCGTCGCCGTGCCGCTCGCATCCATGCTGACTTCCCCGCCGGTCGGAAGCCGAACCGTCACCGCCGGCTTGAACCCGAGCGTCGCGACCCGGCTTCGCCCCGACGCCGATTGCCTCGAGTCGCCGGTCGCGGACAGGCCGAGCCTCGGACGGGCCCGGAACGCATCCTCGGCGTCCTCGAGGATCAGCCGGTCGGCGAGACGGCCGAGACGGCTTACCGCGAGGTCCCGGTTGTTGCGCACTGCCAGCTCGATGCACTGTGCCAGCGTCAGTTCCTGCTCGAGCGGGCTGCCCGACACGGGCTCGGCCACCGCCAGGCAGCCCGCCAGTGCTGCCGCCGCGACGGCGCGCAAACCCGCCCGGGCCCGGAACTGCGGCGCGACGTCCATGCCTATGCCGATCTCAACGCGGCGATGGGATCGAGCCGCGCCGCCTGGTGCGCGGGCTGCAGCCCGAAGAACACCCCGACGAAACAGGAGACGACAAACCCCAGCGCCGTGGCGGTGGGATCGACCAGGAACTGCCAGCCCGAGAAATGGCAGAAGGCCCAGGTGCCCCCGACGCCCACGCCGATGTCGAACACCCCGCCGATCAGCGACAGCACCACCGACTCGGTCAGGAACTGGCTCTGGATGTCGAAACGCCGTGCGCCGAGCGCCCGCCGGATCCCGATCTCCTTTCGCCGCTCGGTCACCGAGACCAGCATCACGTTCATCACCCCGACCCCGCCCACGATCAGCGAGATGCTGCCGATCGCCGCCAGCAGCAGCGCGAAGGTCTGCGTCTGGCGCTGCATCTGCTCGATCAGCCTCTGCGCGCTCTGCACCGAGACCGCCACGCGCGGCGCCTTGCGGCGGAAATAGTCCTGCACCTCCGCCGTCGCCGCCGTGTGGTGGATCTCCGGCTTCATGCGGGCGACCATCTGGTTGATCCCCTGCTGCGGGAACATGCGCTCCGCAGTGGAGACGGGGATCAGCACCGCCCGGTCGGCGTCAAAGGGCTGCATGCCGAATCTCGGGGCGGAGCGCAGCGCGCCGACGACGGTACAGACGCGGTCCTGCAGCCGGATCGTTTCACCCACCGCCTGTTGCGCTCCGGCGCGCCGGAGCGAGGCGGCGACCTTCGCCCCGACGACGCAGTGGGCGCGGCGGTAGTCCAGGTCCGAGATCGCCCGGCCCTCGGCCAGCCGCAGCCGGTTCAGCGCGAGGAACGTCCCGGTGACCCCGAGAGCCGGGGCGTCCGCCACCTTCTTGCCGCGATACACCACCGCCCCGTAGCCCTGGCTCCAGGGGGCGGCACCGGCGATCGACGAGGTTCCTTCCGCCAACCCCACCGCATCCGCCAACGGGAGCCCCGACCTCCCCCCGGGAGATCCCGCGCCGAGATTGCGGACCTGGATGGTGAGGTAGTCGGTGCCCAGCTCCCGGAACCGCTCCAGCGACTGGCGCTTGGCGATCGTGCCTACCGAGAGCATGGCGATGACGGAACCAATGCCGATCACGATGCCGATCAGCGCCAGCAGGCTGCGCTGCTTCGAGGCGTACAGGCTGACGACCGCCTCCTTGACATTGGACTTCAACACCATGGCGTCACCCCCCTTCCTCCCCGACCGCCGGCGGCCGGGAAGCAGCGGGTCCGGACTCACCCTCCTCGACAAGCACGCCGTCGCCGATATGGGTGCGCCGCGTGCACCGGAGGGCGACTTCCGGATCGTGGGTGATGACGATGAGGGTCGTCTCCTCTTCCCCGTTCAACTCGGCAAACAGGTTCATGATGTCGGTCCCGGTGGCGGGATCGAGGGCGCCGGTCGGCTCGTCGGCCAGCACGATGGCCGGCTCCCCCGCCAGCGCGCGGGCGATCGCCACGCGCTGCTGCTGTCCGCCAGACAGCTCGTTCGGCCTGTGGTCGGCCCTGTCCGCCATGCCGACCCTCTCCAGCGCCCCGCGGGCCCGGCGGTTCATCTCGGCGCTGCCCACGCCGCGGTACATCAGCGGAAGGCGCACATTCTCGAGCGCAGTCAGGCGGGGCAGAAGGTGGAACGACTGGAACACGAAGCCGATACTGGCGTTGCGGATCGCCGACCTCCGGTTGTCGGTCATCGCGGAGACCTCGAGCCCGTCCAGCGAATAGGAGCCGCTGCTGGGCGCATCGAGAAGTCCGATGATGTTCATCAGGGTCGACTTGCCCGATCCCGAAGCCCCCATGATCGAGACGAAATCTCCCCGGTTCACGTCGAGATCGACGCCGCGCAGGACGTCCACGGACGTCGGCCCGATGACATAGGTCTTGCGAACGTCCTTCAGCCGAAGCATCCCGCCCGCTCCCTGCCGAAAGGGCCGGTCGCCACCACGACACATGCAGTCGTCCAGCCCACCTACTGGTCCCTCGGATAGGTCGTCCTGAAGGCGAACGTGCCCGTGGCCGTGTGACCCTCGTCATTGGTCATCGTCACCGCGGCCGAGACCATGAAGGGGCTGGGCGGCGGCAGAGCCAGGGCGTTCAGCTGCCCGGCGGTCTTGGTCCTGATGAATACGCGGCCGTGCCGGATGCCGGTCGTGGCCGCTCCGAACTGGTAGTAGTCCTCGGTCGAGAACACCGCGTCGGTGAACACCGGGTTGGTTCCCGCATTGTCGAAGAACTCAGCAGGTCTCCAGCTGGTCAGGGTGTTGAGAGGCATGGTCCATACGCGCTGCGGCTTGAAGGCCGGCGGGGGCCCCGAGGGAAGCGGCGGGGCGCTGGAGGCCCTGGGGTACGACGTCGTGAATGCGAAGGTGCCCGTGGCGGTCTGGCCCTCGTCGTTGACCATCGTCGCCGTGGCAGTAACCGTGAAGGGACTGGGCGGCGGCAGAGCCAGGGCGTTCAGCTGCTCGGCGGTCTTGGTCCTGACGTAGACCTGGTTGCTCCGGATACCGGTCGTGGTCGCCCCGAACCGGTAGTAGTCCTCGGTCGAGAACATCACCTCGGTGAATCTCGGGTTGGTGCCCGCATTGTCAAAGAACCTCCCGGCCCGCCATATGGTCAGTCTGTTCAGGGGCAGGTCCCACTTTTGCGGGTGCTTGAAGCTCGGCTTCGGCGGCGGCGAAGCAGCCTGTACGGAGGGCGCAGTGTCGTACGTCGTCCTGAATGTCAGCGTGCCCGAGGCGGTATCGCCCTCGTCGTTGGTCATCGTCACCTCGGCCGTGACCGTGAACGGGCTGGGCGGCGGCAGCGGCAGGGCGCGCAGCTTCTCCGCGGACTTGACCACCACCTGCACGACACCGTTGGTGATGCGGCCGGTGGAGTAGTATTCCAGGGTCGAGAACGTCACACCGGAGAACCTCGGGTTCGTCCCCGCATTGGCGAACACATCCTTGGCGTAGGCATGGGTATAGGCGCGGACGGGCGCGGGTATCGCGTCCTGCGGTACGAAGCTCGGCTTCGGTCGCTCCGGAGGAGCCGATGTGGCGGTGTAGGTTGTCTTGAGTTGCAGCGTGCCCGAGGCCGTCTCCCCCTCGTCGTTGGTCATCGTTACCTCGGCCGTGACCGTGAAGGGGCTGGACGGCGGAGATGCCAGGGCGCTCAACTCCGTCGCGGACTTGATCGTCACCACAAGGACGCCATCCTGGATACCGGTCGAGCCGGACCGGTAGTACTCCAGGGTCGAGAACACCACGTCGGTGAATCTCGGGTTCGTTCCCGCGTCGGTGAACAGGTGCGCTCCGGCGGAAATCCGGTACGAGTTGTCGGCAAGGAAGTCGAACGACGCGTTCCACGACCTGAAGGTCGGCTCCGCCGCCACCGGCGCGCCGCCCAGCAGCAGTGCCGCGGCCACAGCGGCCGCGAACCCCGCGAAACGGCTGGCCGACCCGCGCGGCCGGGTGGAGCCCGCCGCGGCGCCTCTCGAATTCGACGGCTGGGTATTCCGGTGTCGCTCAGCGGTCATTGCGTCCTCGTTTCCGAACCTGCACGGGTTGTCTCGGTGCATCTCGTCAGTACTCCGTCACGAACGTCACCTTGCCCGATGCGGTGTCGCCCTCGTCGTTGGTCATCGTCACCTCGGCCGTGACCGTGAGGGGATTTGGCGGCTGCGGGGTCATGGCGAGCAGGTCGGAGGAGGACCTGGCCTTCACCCAGAGGGAGCCGCCGTAGATGCCGATATCCGGCTCGTAGTATTCCGTGGTGGAGAACACCGCGTCGGTGAAGATCGGGTGCGTTCCTGCATTTTCGAACGCCTGGGCGGGCTTGACGATGACCAGCGTGCCGGGAGGCGCCTGCCTCTCCAGGCCGGCTGAGCTCGGCGAGGGGTCCGCCGGCGGCGCGCCGGGCGGCAAGGGCGCCGGAGCAGGGGTGGAGGCCCTGGCATAGGTCGTCCGGTATCTCCACGTGCCCGAGGCCGTCTCACCCTCGTCATTGACCATCGTGACCGTGACATCGACCGTGAAGGGACTGGGCGGCGGCGACGGCAGGGCATTCAGCTCATCGGTGGTCTTGGGCTTCACCCAAAGGCCGCCATGGCCCTGGATGCCGCTGACGGGGTCGTGCCATTCCTTCGTCGGGGAGAAGGCCGCATCGGTGTATCTCGGGTTCGTCCCCGCATTCTCGAACATCTCGAAGGCCCTGCCGCCGGCGGTGGCGCCCGGGGCCACCTCGGTCGGTTTCACCTGCGGCCTGGGGGTCGGCTCCGCCGCCGCCGACGCGCCGCCCAGCAACAACGCCGCCGCCAGCGCGAACGCGAAGGCCGGGGAACGGGCCGGCCCGGGCGGCGTCTCGATTGCCCGATGTCGCTCGACAGTCATGGCGCTCTCCTCGCACCCGGCCCGGACGTGGATGGCGGTCTCGGCATGGCCGTCACCTGTTGTCCCAGGACGTCTTGTAGGTGATCGTGACCTGCGCCTTCTGACCTTCGTCATTGGTCATCGTCGCCACGGCCGTGACCGTGAAGGGGTTGGGCGGTGGCGTCGGCAGGGCCTTCAGGTCCTTGGGAAGCTTGGCCTTCACCAGAATGCGGCCACTCGTGGGTTCCGCCGGGTCGTATGCGCTGACGCGGGCGACGTCGTAGTACTCGGTGGTCGAGAACTCCGCGTCGATGAACCTCGGGTTTGTCCCCGGATTGTCGAAGAACTCTTCGACTGAAGTGCTGATCAGCGTGCCGGCAGGCGCATTCTGCGGACGCGACGGCGACGCTCCGGTTTGCCATGTTCTGACGGACGGCGGTGGTGGCGCGCTCGCTTCCCGGGAGTACCTCGTGATGAAGGTCAGCGTGGCCGAGGCCGTTTGGCCTTCATCGTTGGTCATCGTTACCGCGGCCGTGACCTCGAAGGGGCTGGTCGGCGGCGATGGCAGGTCGTTCAGGTCCTTGACGGCCTTGGCCTGCACCCAGAGAACGCCGTCAGCGTCGATGCCGCTTCGATCGTAGTACTCCGTGGTCGAGAACTCCGCTTCGGTGAATTCCGGGTTCGTCCCCGCGTCGGCGAACACGGCATCGGCGGGAAGGCTGAACTCGACCCCGGGATGCGCGGCAATGCGCGACAGCTTTACGGTCGGTTCCGCCGCTGCCGGCGGAGCGCCCAGCAGCACTGCCGCCGCCAGCGGCGCCACGAACGCGGCGAAACGGCGCGGCCGGAGCCGCGGCTCGATGGTCCGATGATGCTCGATGGTCATGGTGCCCTCCCTGCGCCCGGTCCGGACACGGATAGCGGTCTCGGCATGGCCGTCATCTGTTGTCCCAGTAGGTTCTGAAGACGATCGTGCCCGTGGCCGTCTGGCCCTCGTCGTTGGTCATCGTCGCCGTGACATCGACCGTGAAGGGGTTGGGCGGCGGCGTCGGCAGGGCCCTCAGGTCCCCGGCGCGCTTGACCTTCACGTAAATGCGCTCGCCGTGTGTTCCGATATAGCCCCTGTCGTAGTAGTCCGTGGTCGAGAACTCCGCGTCGGTGAAGCGCGGGTTGGTCCCGGCGCGGTCGAACACTTCATCGACGAAAACGCTGACCAGCGTGCCAACAGGCGCATTTGCCGGATTCGATGGCCCGAATTCCGACGATTCGAAGACCGGCGGCTGCCCCGGAACGAACAACTCGTACGTCGTCTTGAACGTCACTGTGCCCGTGGCCGTCTCGCCCTCGTCGTTGGTCATCGTCAGCCTGACCGTGACTGCGAAGGGGCTGGATGGCGGCGAAGGCAGGGCTGTCAGGTCTTCGGCCGACTTGGTCCTCACGACGAGCAAGCCGTTCCGGATACCGGTTCCCCAGGACTGGTAGTACGCCATGGTGGAGAACACCGCCTCGGTGAACCTCGGGTTGGTTCCCGCGTTCTTGAAGAAGTATCCGGCCGCAAAGGGGGAAGCGGTCGGGTCGTCGACCTGTATCGAGGTGAAGGCTCGGCTTGAATCGAACACCGGCTCCGCCACCGCCGGGGCGCCGCCCAGCAGCAGGCCCGCGACCAGCGCGGCCGCGAACGCCGCAAAACGGCCCGGCCTGCGCGGCGGCTCAATGGCCCGTTGTCGCTCGTTGGTCATGGCGTCTTCCCTTTCGTCGGGAACGGTTCCCGTCCGGCTCAGTCGTCGTCGTACGGCGTTTCCAGGGTGAGTTCGGCCGTGGCCGTCTCGCCCTCGTCATTGGCCATCGTCACCGTGACGGTGACCGTGAAGGGGTTGGGAGGCGGCGACGGCAGGGCGCGCAGGGCCTTGAGGGGCCTGGTCTCCACCCAGAGGCGGCCGCGGTAGATTCCGGAGCGCGGCTGGTAGTAGTCCCCGGTGGAGAACTCCACCTCCGTGAATCCCGGGTTCGTCCCCGCATTGGCGAACACCGCTTCGGCGAGCAGCGGGACCGGAATGCCGACAGGCACGGTGAAACGGTCCTTCTTCACGACCGGCCCCGCCGCCGGCGGGGAGACGGAGGCGTCGGTCTCGTAAGAGGTTTCAAGCGCCAGCGCGGTCGTGGCCTTCTCGCCCTCGTCGTTGATCATCGTCACCGTCGCCGTGACCTCGAAGGGGTTGGGCGGCGGCGACGGCAGGGCGCGCAGGTCCGCATCGGACTTGACGTTCACCCAGAGGCGGCCGCCATAGATGCCGGTATGCGGTCCGTAGAATTCCGCGGTGGAGAACTCCACTTCCAGGAATCCCGGATTGGTCCCCGCATTCTCGAACACCTCGTCGGCGTCGAGAGTGAACGAACTGCCGGCGGGCGGGGTGAAACGCTGCTGCTTTACGGTCGGCTCCGCCGCCGCCGGAACGCCGGGCAGCAGCAGCGCCGCCAGCGCGGCCGCGAACGCCGCCGGCCGGAGGAGCCTTCCGCACCGCCCGGCGGCGAAGACGGCGGTTCGACAGCCTGGATGCCGCTCAGCGGTCATGTCGTCCTCGTGTCGGACCGGTTCATCTAGTCACCGGCGGGCACCGTTGTGTTCAACGTCACCTCGTTGGTTGCCGCTCGACCTTCGGCGTTGGACATTCCCATCACGATCCGGGCAGTCAGGGTTCCGGAATGGCCCAGAGCGCGAAGGTCGTCCGCAGACTTGACCTTCACCTCGATGCTGCTCCAATCCACGCGGATGACGTTTCCGCTGCGGCCGGTTACGGTCCAGCCCACGGATTCGTAGTATTGCGCCGCGCTGTGGGGTTTCACCTGAATCGCGTCGAACTCGGCTTCGGTTCCCACATGGTCGAACGCGTCTTCCAGGTTTATGGTAACGGTCGTGCCGGGAGCCGCGTCGATATCAGCCATCTGTTTCGGCTTCGGCGTCGATTTGACGACTTCGGAATCGATGAAATCGTACCGGGTCCTGTAGACCAGGTCGGCGGTCGCCGTTTGCCCCTCATCGTTGGTCATCGTCGCCGTAGCGGTAACCTCGAAGGGACTGCGTGGCTGGTTGGGAAGGGCGCGCAGGTCTTCGGCGGACTTGGCCTGCACATAGACACGACCGCCCACAACCTCGGCCTTGTCGTAATACTCCCCGGTCGAGAATATCACCGCGGTAAATTGCGGGTCGGTGCCCTCGCTATCGAAGCATCCCTCAGTGCCGGTGGAGATCAACTTGCCGGGAGGCGCTTCCTGGTAGCCGTTTGTCTGGCAGGTTGATTTGAACGCCGGCTGCGGCGGAGGCGTGGAGGAGGCGTCCAGCCTGCGGTAGGTGGTTTCGAGTGACAGCGTGCCCGAGGCCGTCTCGCCCTCGTCATTGGCCATCGTCACCGTGAGGGCGACCGTGAAGGGGCTGGGCGGCGGCGAAGGCAGCGCATTCAGGTCGGCGGCGGTCTTCGTCGTGATGTAGATGCCACCGTCGCTGCCGAGATAGGCTTCGTCGAAGTACACCGTGGTGGAGAACGACGCATCGGTGAACCGCGCGTTCGTGCCCGCATTCTCGAAGTAGTCATTCACGACGTCGGGGCCGAAGCTGTGCAGGCGGCCGGCGGACAGGCTGTAGGTATCCTGCGGCACGAAGACCGGCTCCGCTGCCGCCGGCGCGCCGTCCAGCAACAGCCCCGCGGCCAGCGCGGCCGCGAGCGCAACGGATCGGCCCCGGCCCGCGCGCGGGGTCTGAAACGGCGGCCTGGCGATCCTGTGTCGAACTGCGGTCATGGGCCTTCCTCCTGCGGAAAGGGCCGGCAACGCCCTAGTTGGTGTCGGGTCCGCCGCCGCCCTGCTGCGTATCGGGCGGCGCATGCGGGCCTGTCTCTGCGACGGGCGGAACCGGTAGGGGGGTGGAGGCGGAGGTGCTGCTGTAGGTCGTCTCGAACGTGATCGTGCCCGAGGCCGTCTCGCCCTCGTCGTTGGTCATCGTCACCGTGACGTCGACCGTGAAGGGATTGGGCGGCGGCGAGGGCAGGGCGTTCAGCGCCGCGCTGTCCTTGGTCTTCATGAAGACGCGGCCGCGATGCACACCGGTGAAGCCGGGGTCGTACCACTCCAAGGTGGAGAAGGACGCATCGGTGAAGCGCGGGTTCGTTCCCGGATTGTCGAAATACCCCGGGTCCCCCGGATACAACGGACCCGGGACAATGCTCATGATGACGTTCAGGGGCAGAACGAGCGTCGGCTGCGCACGGAAGACCGGCTCCGCCGCCGCCGGCGCTCCGGCCAGCAGCAGCACAGCCAGCACGGCCGCGAACGCCGACCGGCGGCCGGACCGATGTGTATTGACTCTCACGATTGTCCTCCTTGCGAGAGAGTTGCCGGCGACGAACCCGGCGGCGCGGGCACCGCTTCGGCCCTGGCGTACCTGGTCTCGAAGGTGAGCGTGCCGGTGATTGTCCGGCCCTCGTCATTGGCGATCGTCACCGCGACATCGACCGAAAAGGAGCCGGGCGGCGGCGACGGCAGGGCGTTCAGGTCCTTGGCGGACTTGGCCTTGACCCTGAGGCGGCCGTGATCGTCGATACGGCTTTCGTCGTAGTAGTCCGTGGTCGAGAACACCGCCCCGGTGAATCTCGGGTTCGTCCCCAGATCGTCGAAATAGGTATCTCCGGCGCTCACGCTGACCGCGACGCCGACCGGCGCGACGATCAGGGTCTTCGACAGGAAGACCGGCGGTATCGAGGTCGTCGGCGGTGGCGACGGGGGAGCCGGGGCGGGAACGAGTCCCTGCCTGTCGTACGACGTTTCGAAGGTCACCGTACCGGTGGCCAGCTCGCCCCCGTCGTTGGTCATCGTCACCGTGACCGTGACCGTGAAGGGGCTGGGAGGCGGCGACGGCAGGGCGTTCAGGTCGGCGGCGGACATGGCCCGCGCATGAACCCGGCCGTAGGCCGCAAAGCCGTCGTCATAATAGGCCATGGTCGAGAACGACGCGGCGGTGAACCTCGGATTGGTTCCCGCATCGTCGAACGCATCCTCGAGGGCAACACTGACCTCGACCCCGGCCGGCGCCTCTTTCTTCGGGTGGAGCGGGACTGGCTCCGCCAGCGCCGCGCCGCCCAGCAGCAGCGATGCCAGTGCCGCCGTGAAGGCCGCTCCGGCGAAGTGCGCCGTTCGCTGCAGACCGGTCCTCATTGCCCTGTCCTGGCATAGCTGGTCCGGTACTCCAGCGGAAACTCGAACGTCACGCCCCCGTCCTCGATCATCGTCACCGTCGCCTTGAATTCGAAGGGATCGGGCGGCGGCGGGCTCAGGGCGTTCAGCTCCTTCACGGTCTTGACCTTCAGCTTCAGCTGGCCGTTGAAGATGCCGCTCTCCGATGAATTCAGGTATTCCGGGTTCGAGAAGGTCACCGCGGAGAACCTCGGGTTCGTCCATGCCCCCAGATCGTCGAACAACTCCTCGACGGTTTCGACGATCAGGGTGTCGGGCGGCACACTGACCTTGAGGTTGCCGGGCGGGGGCGGTTCAGCGTCGTCGCCCTCCGTGTCGTACGTCGTCCGGTATCTCCACTTGCCCGTGGCCGTCTCGCCTTCGTCATTGGTCATCGCCACCGTGACTTCGACATCGAAGGGGCTGGGCGGCGGCGACGGCAGGGCGCGCAGCTCCGCGTCGGGCCTGGCCATCACCCAAAGGCCGCCATAGTGCTGAACACCGCTGACGGCGTGGTAGTAGTCCGCAGTGGAGAAGGTTGCTTCGGTGAATCTCGGATTCGTCCCCGCATTGTCGAACAGGTCCGAGGCGTTGCTTCTGACAACCACGCCGGGAGGCGCGTCAGTCGGTTCCAGCTGCTGCTTGATGGCCGGCGGGGGCGGGGGCGGGGGAGGCAGTACGGTAGCCGGAGTGGGATTCCGGTTGTATTCCGTTCTGTAGAAGTAGGTGCCTACAGCCGTTTCGCCTTCGTCATTGTACACCCGGACCCTGGCCTGGACGTAGAAGGTGCTGGGAGGGGGGTCGGGCAGCGCGTTCAGCTGCGCTTCGGTCTTGACCTTCACCCGTATCCCGTCGCCCTCCAGGGAAGGTGAAGAGGCCTGTTCGTACACGTCCCAGACGTAAAACGGGATCCGGCCGGAAGCGTCCCTGGTGGAGAGGCTTGCGGCCATGATCCTCGGGTTTGTCCCCGCATTGTCGAAGATCTCGGTCGGTTGGACATCGACCTGGGTGCCCGGCGGCGCGCTGATGGCATCCATCCAGCTGGTCCGGGAGGGCGTCGGTTCCGCCCCCGCCGGTGCGCCGGACAGCACGGCCAGGGCCATCGCTCCCGCCAGCGCGGCCGCGAACGCGGTCGGCCGGCGCCGCTGGAGGAGCCTTCCGCTACGCCCGGCGGCGAAAACGGCAGTTCGGTAGCCTGGATGTCGATCGACTGTCATGGCGTCCTCCCGTTAATCAAAGCGGTCTCGGCGACGATGCAAACTCCCCTCTCGTCCGGGTCCTGTCAGATGTATGACGCGTAAAACGTCATCGTGGCTGTGGCTGTCTGGCCCTCGTCGTTGGCCATCGTCACCTCGACCGTGGTCGTGAAGCTGCTGTCCGGCGGCGACGGCAGTTCCCGCAGTTCCGCGGCGGACTTGAACAGCACCCAAAGCTGGCGGTCGCGAACGCCGATGGCGGTGGCGTCGTACAACTCCGGTTCGGAAAACACCGCGCCGGTGAAGCGCGGGTTCGTTCCCGCATTGAGGAACGCCTCGTCGGCGTCGAAGATGCGCAGCTGGCCGAGAACCATTCTCACCCCGAGTTCGGCCGAGGTGGGCGGCGGGCCCAGGAGCGAAGGATCCCGCTCGGGGGTGGAAGCGCTTTCGTAGTGCGTTTCGTACGCCAGCTTCAGCTTGAGGGTGAGGTCCCCGTCTTCGATCATCGTCACCGTGACCGTGAACTCGAAGGGGTTGGGCGGCGGCGAGGTCAGTTCGTTCAGCTCCTCGGAGGTCTTGACTTTCACCTGAACGGTGCCGTCGAAGACGCCGCTTTCTGAAGAATTCATGTATTCCGGGTTCGAGAAGACCGCGTCGGAAAACCTCGGGTTCGTCCATCCGCTCAAGTCGTCGAATATCGTGTCGACAGCTTCGATGATCAGGGTATCGGGCGGCGCGGCCACCGTGACGGTGGTCGGGATGTCCTCCGCCGCCGCCGCGCCGGCCAGCACGGCCAGGGACAGCGCACCCGCGAGGGCAACAGAACGGCGCCGGCCCGCGCGGACGGAGGAGCCTGCCGCAGCGTTCGACGACGAAAACGGTGTTGCCCGCCGATCCGGCATGTCGATGGCATTCATCTCGTCCTCCTCTCGAAAGAGCGGGCGGCTGCTGCTCGTTCCCGCGGTAGTGCATCCTGCGGGTCATCGTGTCCTCCGCTGCGCGGACCTCCTCGCCGGTCATCGTCACTCCGGACGCTCGACCCAGTCGAACCTCGACCTGAGCGTGATCGTGGTCTTGGCCGTGTAGCCCTGGTCGTTGGTCATCGACACCTCGGCGGTGCTCGTGAAGACGCTGGGCGGCGGTGACGGCAACGCCCGCAGGTCAGCGATGGACTTGGACCGCACGACGAGGAGGCCGGTTTCTTCCTCGATGCCGGTACGGGGGTCGAAATATTCCGGGTTGGAGAAGGTCGCGGCGGTGAAGCGCGGATTCTTCCCCGCATTGTCGAATATCCGGCCGACGCGCACCAAGGTGGCGGTGTTGTTGTCGGGAATGACGCTTACCGTCATGTCCTGCGCGGGAACCGGCTTGGGATCCCTGGCGTAGGTCGTCCGGAACTTCAGCGTGCCCGTGCCCGTCTGGCCTTCGTAGTTCGTCATCGTCACGTCGACCGAGACCGTGAACGGGCTGGGCGGCGGCGGCGACATGAGGTTCAGTTCCGCGGCCGTCTTGGGCTGCACATAGAGGGTGCCGTTGCTGATGCCGGTGGAAGCGGAGCGGTAGTACTCCATGGTGGAGAACGTCGCTCTGGTGAACTTCGCGTTGGTTCCCTGATTGAGGAACACCGGATCCGCGTCGACGCCTTTCCGGACGCCGGGCGGCGCGTTGATCGCCGAGCGCTGTCCGAGGGTCGGCTGCACCAGGGGACGGTCGGGCGTCGACTTGTAGTAGGTTTCGAAGTTGAACGCGCCGATGGCCGTCTGGCCCTCGTCGTTGGCCATCGTTACCTCGGCAATCACCGAGTAGGGATTGGGCGGCGGCGGCGTCATGGCGCCCAGTTGCACCGCGGTCTTCATTCTCACGAACAGCCGGCCGGACAAGATCCGGGCGGCCGTGTTGGGATGGAAATACTTGTGCGTAGAGAACGTCACGTCTGTGAATCTCGGGTTGGTCCCCGCATCGTCGAACACCTCCTCGGCCCTGACGGGTACCGATGCGCCCGGAGGCGCGTCGATGGGCTCGGCTTGTGCGAAGACCGGCTGCGCAGGGCCAGCAAGGGGAGAGGAAGCACGGTTGTCGTAGAAGGTTCTGAAGGTAATCGTGCCGGAGGCCGTCTCGCCCTCGTCGTTGGTCATCGTCACCCTGACATCGACCGAGAACGGATTGGGCGGTGGCGACGGCAGGGCTCTCAAGTCCGCACTGGGCTTGGTCCTCAGATAGATGCGGCCATCGCGGACGCCGCTGGCGCGGGAGTCGTAGTATTCCGTGGGGAAGAACGACACATTCGTAAACCGCGGGTTGGTTCCCGCCTGATCAAAGTAACTTGTCTGCCCGTGCTCCCCGACGGGGGCAAAGCTGACCAGCTGATCGACCGCCAGTGTTTCCAGGCCCGGTTGCACGAAGTTCGGCTGTGCCGCCGCCGGCGCTGCGCCGAGCAGCAGCACGGCCGCGAACACCGCAGGCCGAAGCAGGCCCGCGCGGCCGGAGGAGCCTGCCTCAGCGTTCGACGGCAAAAGCGGCGGCATGCCGGTCCGGATATCGATGGCAGTCATGGCGTCCTCCTGTCGCTGGAGCCGGGCGTGCCCGCCTGCTACTCGCTCCTGCGGTAGTACGTTTCGAAGGTGAGGGTTCCCGTGGCCGTCTGGCCCTCGTCGTTGGCCATCGTCACCGTGGCGGTGACCGTGAAGGGATTTGGCGGCGGTGAAGCCAGGGCGTTCAGTTTCCCGGCGACCTTGGCCTTCACCTTCAAATAGCCGAGGGCGGTAATGCGGCCGGTGTCGTAGTATTCCGTGGTGGAGAACACCGCATCGGTGAACCTCGGGTTCGTTCCCGCGTTGTCGAACACATCTTCGGCGTCAAGGGTGACCAGCGTCCCGGGCGGCGCGTTGATCTTCGAGCTGTCCAGGACCGGCGGCGGCGGCGGCGCGCGGCCCATGTCGGCGTATCTTGTCCGGAATGTCACCGTGCCCGAGGCGGTCTCGCCCTCGTCGTTCTCCATCGTTACCGTGACATCGACGAAAAAGGGGTTGGTCGGCGGCGAAGCCAGGTCGCGCAGGGCCGCATGGCCCTTGGGCTTCAACCGGACATACTCCGCGGTAAAGAGGCTCTCGTCGTAATATTCCGTGGTGGAGAACTCTGCATCGGTCAGTCTCGGGTTCGTTCCCGGGTTCTCGAACATCTCCCAGAGGCGCTTCAGGACGATGACGCCGACGGGTGCATAAATCGTGCCCTGCGGTACGAATACCGGCTCGCCCGCCGCCGGGGCGCCGCCCAGCAGCAGCCCGGCCGCCAGAGCGGCCGCGAACGCCGCTGAAGGACACCGGCCCGCACGACCGCGGGCGTCCGCTGCGGTTCTCGACGGCGAAGGCGGCGGTTCGATAGTCCGGTGTCGATGCACGGTCATGGCGACCTCCTAGTCAGAAGTCGGTTGCTCCGGCCCCGTTTGCGTCGAATTGCGGTTCCGGTTGTCCCACCACGTTTCCAGGGTCAGCGTGCCGGAGGCCGAGTGGCCTTCGTCGTTGACCATCGTCACCGTGACGGTGACCGAGAACGGGTTCGCAGGCGGTGCCGGAAGGGCGCGCAGTTCCTCGTCGGACTTGATCTTTACGCTGAGACGACCGTCCCGAATGCGGCTGACGTTGCAGTATTCCGTGGTGGAGAACACCGCGTCGGTGAATCTCGGGTTGGTTCCCACGTGGTCGAAAAGCTTCTGTCCCGGGTGAAAGATGACCAGGACGCCAGCAGGAAAGGTGAACTTCTTCTCCCGTACGAAAATCGGCGCGGGCGTCGGCTCAGGGGTGGTGTCCGGCCTGCAGCAGGTGGTTTCAAATGTCAGCGTGCCCGAGGCCGTCTCGCCCTCGTCATTGGTCATCGTCACCGTGAGGGCGGCCGTGAACGGGCCGGGCGGCGGCGGCGGCGGCGCATTCAACTCTTCGTAGGTCTTCGTCGTTATGTGGATGCGGCCGGTGTGGCTGAGACAGGCTTCGTCGAAATATTCCGTGGTGGAGAACGACACATCGGTAAATCGCGCGTTCGTCCCCGCGTTGTCGAAACAGTCGTTCACGGCGTCGGGGCCGACGCTGTACAGGCGCCCGGCCTGCAGGCTGTACGGGTTCTGCGGCACGAAGACCGGCTCCGACGCCGCCGGCGCGCCGCCCGGCAGCAGTCCCGCCGCCGGCACGGCCCCGAACGCAGGCGGCCGGCGGCGGCCCGCGCGGCCGGAGGAACCCGCTGCAGCGCCCGGCAGCGGGGACCACAACCCGACAGCCTGGTGTCCGGCGATGCTCATGGTGTCTCCGCTGCGGATCAGGGATGATCGAGCCCGCGCCCCGAACCTGTACGAACCTGCTGCTCCGCGCGGACCGATACCGGCCTGTTCCCCATGGCCCGGACGGTTTTCGGGTCGAGGGTCAGGGGGGAGGCCGGAGACGCCGCGCGTCCCGGCCTCCGATCCAATTCGCCCGCAGGACCTGGTCACGACAGAGACCGTCACGCTGCGACCGGTCGGGTCCCGTCTATTCCGGCACCGCCGGGAGGCCCAATGACTTCGCCGTCGCGGAATCCATCGCGTTGGTGCATCCCGACTGCAACTCCACCGCCCATCCGCTGCCGTCCGCCGCCGGGCCGAAACAGAGGTCGAGGTTGGTCAGTTCGGCAGGGCTGAGGTACATCGGATCGCCATACGGAACATTCACCGAGAACGGTGTGTCGGTGTCACCGACCGACACCAGGATGGTGCAGCTTCCCGTGACCCAGCATGTGTTGCTGGGCCGGCCTCCATCACTTGGACCGACCGCGTGTGCCCACAGATCCGGAGAACAGAGGCGGTTGACAGGGGACGCGTCAAATGCGTCGCGGCACTCCTGTACAAGCGGGTGAACATAACCACTCTGCTGCGCGGACACCTGCGACGCGGAAAGTGCGGCATACACAACTGCAGCCAATGTGACGAAGGCTGCTCGAGACATGATCCTGAACGGCATGGCTATCTCCTGGGGGAACAGCTTCCAGTTCTGCTAATGACTAATGTGGGTAAAGCCCAAGACCCTGTAAATCCTGCCATTTGGGAGGTATCGGAGGTCCGCCGCGGGTGCCGGTGACGGTGGCGGGAGGAGGATGGGCCGGCTGCCGTCAGCGCCGCGGCAGGGTGTCCGCCGCCAGGACCCGTCGCACCGGCCCGACCTGCCTGGTCAGCCAGCTCACACAGTCCTACGACCAGCCCGCCGCCGTGGCGATCCCGCGCACCTTCGGTCCCTCGGCCGGCAGCGCCGACATCCGGCCCCGGACGGCGTCAGGCCAGGCGTCGCCCTCACCCGGGCCGGGCCGACCTCCAGCGCCACCGCCATCACCCGGCGCCACCGGAATCACCTTCCGGGTCGCCCACCGGGTTGACGTGCATCCCCAGCCGCGACCGACCGGAGGATCGCCAGACTGTCATCAAGCCTCCCACCGGCGCTGTACAGGCGGCCGGCATCCTGCGGCACGTTGACCGGCCTGGGTGCCTTCGACGCGCCGCCCAGCGGCAACTCCGCTGCCGGCACGGCCGCGAACCCCGCGGAACCGGGCCCCGGGCCCGCGCAAGGCCGGGGGAACCCGCAGCAGCGCCCCGGCGGCGGAAACGACAACCTGACAGCCCGGTGTCGATCGACGGTCATGCCGCTTCCGCTGCCGGTTGGACCAGCGTCCTGACCAGGTGGCGCCGAACCTATTCCGACGGCGCCTTGAGGCCCTCTGCCAGCGCCGTTGCGGAATCAACCAGGTTGCTGCCGCATCCCGGCTTCAACTTCATCCCCCATCCGCTGTCATTGGCGGCCTTCGTTACCGGCCCGAAACAGAGATCGAGGTTCGCAAGTTCGGCAGGGCTGAGGTACATCGGATCGTGATACGGGAGTTCCGTGTAGAACGTCGTCTCGGTGTCGCCGACCGGGACGATGAGGGCGCACTTTCCCGTGACCCAGCATGTGTGACTGGGACCGCCGCCGGAATTCTCGGCGACCGCGTGTGCCCAAAGGTCCGAGGTACAGCGGGCGTTGGCAGGGGAGCCGTCGTACGCATCGCGGCACTCCTGCACGAGCGGACTCACGAAACCGCTCTGCTGCGCGGACACCTGGGATGCGGGAAGTGCGGCACAGGCAACTGCAGCCAATGTGAAGAAGGCTGTTCGGGACATGATCCTGATCGGCATGACTACCTCCCAAGTGAACAGAAACTTAACCAAGTTCCGGCCCTGGAATTTGGTCAAATTAATGTGTGTACCGCCCAAGGCCCTGCAAATCCTGCCATTAGGGAGGTGTTCAAAGCCTGACAAGCATGCCGATGACAGCGGCGGGAGGAGGATGGGCCGACTGCCGTCAGCGCCGCGGCAGGGCGTCCGCCGCCAGGACCCGTCGCACCAGTTCGACCTGTCCGGTTGCGCCCAGCTTGCGGTAGACCTGCTTGGTCAGCCAGCGCACGTAGTCTTCCGACCAGTCCGCCGCCGCAGCGATCTCGCGCACCCTCATTCCCTCGGCCAGCAGCGTCGACATCCGGCCCTCGGACGGCGTCAGGCCAAGCGTCGCCGTCACCCGCGCCGTGTCGATGCGCGGGCGCCGCGCCGGGTCGACCACCAGCACCACCGCCATTACCCGGCGCCCCCCGAAATCCCCTTCCGGGTCGCCCACCGGGCTGACATGCAGCCCCAGCCGCGACCGGCCCGAGGATCGCTGCACCGTCATCGAGCCCCCGACCGGCGCCTCGCCCCACAGCCCGGGCAGGGCGCGCCCCACCAGCCTGCGCAGGCGGCTGCGGTCCGCTGGCAGCCAGGCATCGAGGGCGCCGTCGCTCTCGAGCAGCCCGTCGCTGCGGCGCAGGACCTCGAGCGCCGGCCCGTTCGCCTCCAGCACACGCCCGCCGCGATCCAGATGCACGACGCCGATGCGGTCGTTGTCCAGCAGGCCTGCCAGGCCCGCGCCGAGGGCATCGGCCGCCGCCAGCGCCTGACGGATCAGGACCGACCGGTGAAGATGCGGCAGCAGACGCGTGAGCAGCCGGACCCGGTCGGCCTGCCAGCCGCCGCCGACCGGGTTGCCCGCGCTCCAGACGATGCGCAGTCCGTCAGGCCCGTCGAAGCGCACCAGCAAGCCTTCATGGCCGCCCATGCGCCGCAGTCCCTTGTTGTACACCGGCGACGTCTTCAGCTCTTCTTCGGTATAGAGGTCAGGGGTGTGGACCAGTCGGCCGTGGGGGCTCCGCCTGAGGCGGGGAATCCCCTCGTCGTGCGGGTGGTAGACGGCGAAATACTCGCGCGCCAGGTCCTCGCGGTTGTGACCGCGCTGGAGAAAGCGGGCAAAGTGGACGCGCACGTCGTCGTCAAACCCTTCGCCGACGCTCAGCGTACTCCCGCTGGTGCCGACGGCCTCCTCGATCAGGGCCGAGGCGGCCGACCAGCGGGCATCGTCGAGGGCGGCCTCGTACAGCAACGCGAGGCAGCGCTCGAAGGCAAGGCCCGGGTTCACGCCTCGGTCTCCCGGCGAAGCGTCCTTGCCGGTAGACGCCGCACAACGCATCGCCGAAGAATGACGCCGTTACCCACGATGTTCCCCGAGCCGCCGGGTCGAACGGCATCCGTTCCGACCCGCCACCCGACGCCTCGCCGGCGGCACGCCCGAAACAGGAGCCAATTGGCGCACCTATGCGAAACCGGAAAACCCGTCCATCCTCCCAAATGGGAGGAATTCCCTAAAATTAGGGAAAAATAAACTTGCCCGTTCGTGACACTCGACCGGAGTACCCATCCATGTCCGTGCGAAAGGCAGCGAACGGAAACGGCTTCACCGTCCCGCCTCAAGCCCGCCGGCGCGGCTGCTGGCCATCGCGAAGGCGCCCGCCCGAATGCCGGTTGCGTACGGCGGGCAACCGTCCCGGCGGCGCCGACCATCACGATCGCGATGTCCCTGCGGAGTACACGTCGAGAACACCGGCGGCGATGCTCTCCGACACCCGCACCGGCACCTCATGCACAGGGTTCTTCGCGAGGTTCGCACGGCGCACCGTCACCTCGACCTGCGTGTGACCATGCGAATGGACAGCGTGAGGGGCGGGAGGAGGATGCGAACCGGGCGCACCATCCGCTTCCACCGTGACGTCTCCGGGCAGGGCAGCACCGTTCCTGACCCGCTCCGGCGCCGCGCGCCTGCCGCCGGACTCTGCGGGACGATACTGCTGCTCCCCCGCAGCCATAGCTGAGCCCAGGCAGCCGATCGTTGCCACGGGAGGAAATCCCGTCCAACAATTGCCCCGTTCGGGCCTGCATGTGCCCGGACCTGGCCGGGGGATTGAGAGCGGCCCGCACCACGAGCGGCACCGGCATTGCCGAGATGCAGCCTTGCCGCGGAGCGTTGAGGCGCCGGGAGACCGGTGAGTGGAGCCGGAGACGATGATGCGTTCGATCGGTGAAGCCGTGCGCCCCGCGATAGCGGGCGTGATTGCCCTGCGCGAGCGCTGGCGCAGCGGGGTCAGCTACAACCCCTTCTCGGACCGCACGGTTCAGGACCCCTATCCGCTCTACGCGGAATTGCGCACCCGTTCGCCGGTCCATCGCAGCACGCTCCTTGACGCCTGGCTGTTCACGCGCCACGCCGACGTCGACACCATCCTCCGCGACCACCGCCGCTTCGGCAGCGACCCGCGCAAGGGCACGCTCTCGCGGCGTCAGCGGGCCCTGCTGCCACCGGCAGACGAGTTGCCGATCGTGGCTCTCGACCCACCGGACCACACACGGCTCAGGGCGCTGGTGAACAAGGCGTTCACGCAGCGCGCGGTGAGCGCTCTGGAACCGCGCATCCGCGCCATTCTCGGCACGCTGCTCGACGACATCGACGACCCTAGCACCTTCGACCTCCTGCAGGCGGTGGCCCGGCCCCTGCCGGTCATGGTCATCGCCGAGATGCTGGGCGTCCCGTCAGGGGACAGGGATCGATTCAGCGTGTGGTCAGCCCTGCGCGCACGCATGCTGGAGCCTGCCCTCACTCCACGCGAACGGTCCGCCGGGGTTGCGGCCGGCATCGCATTCGACACCTGGTTCCGGCCCATCGTCGAACAGCGCGCTGCGGCGCCGACGGACGATATCGTGAGCGCTCTGGCCCTCGCACGGGACCGGGAAGCTCGCCTGAGCAACCGGGAGACGCTCAACATGCTTCGCCTGCTCGTGATCGCCGGCAACGAGACAACCACCAACCTGATCGGCAACGGAATGCTGGCACTCCTTCGCAACCCCGACCAGCTCCAGCGGCTCCGGGACGACCCGGGCCTGATCCCGGCGGCGGTCGACGAGGTGCTGCGTTTCGACTCGCCGGTGCAGACGGATTTCCGGCGTGTGCTCGCGGATTGCGAGGTAGGCGGGTTTGCGCTCCGCAAGCGGGACAACATCGCCCTCTCCCTTGGCGCAGCGAACCGGGACCCGGCGGCATTCGAGGACCCGGACCGTCTCGATGTCGGTCGCAACCAGGGCTCCCACCTGTCATTCGGGCGCGGGATCCACCATTGCCTCGGGACCGCTCTCGCGCGCCTGGAAGGCCGGATCGCGTTCGAGATGCTGCTCGAGCGGTTCTCGCGGATCGAGCTGCACGACCGACGCCCGCGGTTCCGCCAGGGCGTCGTGCTCCGTGGCCTTGACTCGATGACGGTGCGGTGCGTCAGGGCCTGACAACCTGACGGCGCAGTGCCGGGTGCTGTTGAAACCCGGACTGTTCCGCAGGTCAGGGGCTCCCTTGTCCCGGACAGGTCCGGCGGCGCAGCGCCGAGGCACCGGTGGAGCGTGGAACAGGTCAGGAGCGGAAGGCTTCGCCCCGGACCGTTCTTCTCGTGCAGGTCGTCGGGTGTTGCAGGCAGGCCGGGGGAGATACGGGATCACCCTGTTTTGCGATCACCGGGACGAAAGCGGTCCGTCCGGGCTGCCGCCCTCCCGGACCGTGGCAGGACAGTGCAGCGTCGGTATCCGTCAACCCGTGCGAGCCAGGAATACGCTGCCGGGCGGGCATGGCGGAACGCAGCACCCTCGGCCTGTGCGGTGCACGGCAGGGACTGCGGGCGTCCTTCCCGTCACGGCACCGACAACCGCCACACGCCCCGGTCGAGCGTGAGGCGGGACGGTTCCGGCCAGGTGTGCTGGCGGCGCCAGGAAGCCACCCGCTCTCCCCCGACGCCGGGCGCCTGCCGTTCAACGCCGCGGGTGGCGGGCCCGGCACCAGCCGCAACCGCCTGTGGAGGCGCGACGAGCGGCAGCTCGCCGATGAACTCGGCCTGGCCGTCCCGGCGGCGCACTTCCCGCCCGCAACAGGCTGGTGGAACAGGTCCGAGCGTCGCGCTTTCTTCCGCATCATGCGGGGCTGGGGAGACCGGCCTCACGTCAGCGACCAGGCGACCGTCACGCTGATCGCAGCGACCACCGCGGGCGCCGGTCTCACCATGCCGCATGACGACGACAACGGCTGTCCGCTCGGGGTCAAGGTCGCCGATGATCGGATGGATGGCCTCGCCAGCCGACGCGGCCCGTTCCGTGGCGAGTGGTCCTGCACACCGTCGCCACCCACGTACCGGGCCATTCAATCCGGCGCCGCGCCCGGGAGTTTCGCCATGCCGTCTCCAACATCGACCCGGGCCGATCAGCAATTCCGGGTACACCCGCGGGTGTGCCCGCGCAGCACCCCGGGTTCATGAACCGGCCAAGGGGAAAACCGACCCTCCTGTTCGTTTCCGGGAGGTGCCGGAAGGGCGCCGGGGACACGGATGCAGGCGGCGTAAGGAGGGGTATCGCCGACTGTTGCCGGGCCGTCAGTGCCGCGGCAGGGTGTCCACGGCCAGGACCTGCCGAACCAGCTCGACCCGCCCCGACAGGCCCAGCTTGCGGTAGGCCCGCTTGCTCAGCCAGCGCACGTAGTCCTCCGACCATTCCGTCGCTGCGGCGATCTCGCACACCCTCAGCCCCTCGGCCAGAAGCGCCGCCATCCGGCTCTCCGACCGCGTGAGCCCGAGCGTCGCCGCCACCCGCGCCGCGTCGATGCGCGGACGCCGCGCCGGGTCGACCACCAGCACCAGCGCAGCCACCCGGCGCCCGCCGAAATCCGTCTCCCGGTCGCCCACCGGGATGACGTGCAACCCCAGCCGCGACCGGCTCGAGGATCGCCGGACCGTCATCGAGCCGCCGGCCGGCGCCTCGTCCCACACCACCGGCAAGGCGCGCCCCACCAGGTGCCGCAGGCGTGTGCCGTCCGCCGGCAGCCAGGCGTCCAGGGATCCATCGCGGTCGAGCAGGCCGTCGCCGCGGCGCAGGATCTCGAGAGCCGGTCCGTTGGCTGCCAGCACGCGCCCGCCCCGGTCCAGATGGACGGCGCCGATGCGGTCGCTCTCCAGCAGCCCGGCCCGTCCGGCGGCGAGCGCATCGGCCGCCGCCAGCGCCTGACGGATCAGGACCGACCGGTGGACATGCGGCAGCAGACGCTCCAGCAGCCGGAGCCGTTCGGACTGCCAGCCGTCTCCGCCCAGGGGGTCGCCAAGGCTCCAGACGATGCGCAGCCCGTCCGGCCCGTCGAAGCGCACATTCAGGCCGTACTGGCTGCCGAGGAGGCACATGCCCTCGTTGTACGCTCGCGACGTCTTCAGTTCCTCTTCGGTATAGAGGGCACGGACATGAACCAGGCGACCGTGCGGAAGCTGCCTGACCCGGGGGGGCCTTTCGTCGCAGGCGCGGTAGTTTTCCCACGTGCGCGCCAGGTCCTCGCGATGCTCGCCGCGGCGGAGAAACCGGGCAAAGTGCATACGGATGTCGTCGTCGAACCCTTCGGCGACCTGCAGGGCGTTCCCGCTGGTTCCGACGGCCTCCTCGACCACGGCCGTGGCGGCGGGCCAGCGGGCACCGTCGAGGGCGGCCTCGTACAACGACGCAAGGCAGCGCTCGAAGGTGTCATGGAGAGTCACGCGGTGGTCCCCCGGCGGAGCGTCCCTGCCGATCTGCGCCGCAAACCGCATTGCCAAAGAATGACGCCGCTACCCACGAGTCTCCTCGAACCGCCCGACCGCACGGCAACCGTTCCGGTCCGCCGCCCCGAGAAGCGTAAGGGAATGCGGGCAGCGCAACCATCCTCCCAAATGGGAGGTGTCGGCGGAGACGGGCACGAAGCGCGGTCTTCCTCGCCCCCGGTCCACGAGTTCCGGGGCGCTGCGCGGACACGACCGCGGGAGTGCCGGGAGTTCCTGACCAGGCAGTATCGGTGCTGGAGATGGAACGGAGAACGAATTCCCGGCGTGGTTTCAGACCACCTTCACACCCTGTCAAGGCAGGTCCGGCATCGCGCCCCTGGGCGTACCCGACCTTTCGAGGTCGAGGTCGAACGGCAAGGTGACCGCACTGGCGGCATGGAGTGCCGTCGCTGCGGGTTCCCCCGGGCCTTCCCTTCCGTCTCCACCGATGATCTCTCGGAGGAGACGGAGCGCTGATCACCGACACCCTGCACGGTGTCCACCTGCAAGCGGCGGGCCCGGCATGCACGAGCACCAGCTGGCGGCGACGGCTCGTGTCGCGGCGGGTGCTGGCGAGCCGGAGTGCGAAACGCGCCGGTTCGGCGCGCTCCGGCCAGGACCGGAGGCACTGGCGGCGTGGCCGGCCCCTCACGATATCGAGGCGGCGGTGATGGAAGGGACCGGCGTGTCTGGCGTGCCCCCTCCTGGACCGGCTGCACGAGGCCGGGTCGAGGCGCATCAGGTCACGCACGTGCGCGGCCGCAAGACGGACCTGGAAGACAACCGGTGGCCGGCGCGGGTGTGCCTGTTCGCGTCGAGAGCTTGCGACACTCTTTCGGGTGGTCTGTCCGGGGCCCGCCGAATAGTATTCGCTCCGGTCAGGGGATACCGGCACCCGGTTCGGACCGGGGGGCTGGCACGTCCCGGCGGGCGGCGTCGCTTCGGGTGTTGCGCGACCCGTGTCCCTGGAAGGGGCGCTGCGTCGATTCCACCAGCAGAATGACGACCGGCCCTGCCCGTTGCCGGAAACCGGGCCGGTCGGGCGGAGTGGTGGCGCCGCGCTGCAAACCCTTCACTGCAGGCGCCGGGCGATCGGGGAGCTGCAATGAGTGACGTCATCGTGGTGGGAGGCGGGATCAGCGGCGTGTGCGCTGCCTACGAGATGGCACGCGCCGGGCTCGACGTCTGCCTGTTCGAAGCCGGATCACTGGCGGCGATGGCGTCGGGCCGGACCCAGGGCGGTGTGCGCCAGTCCGGGCGTGACCCTGCCGAACTGCCGCTTGCCCGCGCCGCGGTCCGGCGCTGGGAAACGCTCGCTGCCGAGCTGGGCGAGGACGTGGAATACCGCCAGGGCGGAAACCTGCGGGTGGCCCGCAGCGACGATGAGGTGCCGCGTATCCGGGCGATGGTGAAGGAGCAGCGCGCCCGGGGCCTGGAACTCGACTACCTGGAAGACCGCGCCGACCTGCACGCACTCGCACCCTGGCTCAGCGACGGGGTGCGTGCCGCTTCCTTCTGCCCCACGGACGGCCAGGCGAACCCGGTACGCACGGTGAACGCGTTTGCGCGCGCCGCCGGAAATGCCGGCGCAACCATCAACCAGCACCAGGCGGTACGCGCGGTGCGCGTCGAGGATGGACGGGTTCGCGGCGTGGTCACGGATCACGGACTCGTCGAGGCGCCGCGGGTCGTGCTCGCCGCCGGGATCCACACATCCGCGCTGCTCGCATCGCTCGGGCTGCACCTCCCGCTTGAAATCCACCACGTCGCCGTCCTGCAGACGGTCCCCGTGCCACACCGGATGGCCCAGGTGTTCGGGACGGCCGCAGGCGACGGGTCCGGGCGCCAGCAGGTGGACGGCCGCCTGCGGGTGACCTCGGGGGTACAACCCCGGGTCCTGGCACACACCTCGTGGAACGACGACGACGTGCAGCCCGCCGGGCGAACCGTGGCCGCGGTCGTGGAACGCGCATCCCGGGTCATCCGGGACTTCGACCAGGTCCCGCTGGCGCGGGTGTGGGGCGGCCTGATCGACAAGACGCCCGACGCCCTTCCGGTGCTGGACGCCCCGCCGTCCGTGCCGGGTCTCCTCGTGGCTGCCGGTTTCTCCGGGCACGGGTTTGCCCTGGGCCCGGTCACGGGAGAAATACTGCGCGACCTGTGCCTGGACGAAGAGCCCGGTCTTGAACTGGCGCCTTTCCGGTTGTCGCGGTTCAACAGTGCGATGGCTACAGGCGACCTCGAACTTCTGGGGTGAGGTCGCGGCAACCCGGAAAGCCGCACTCGCCTTCCCGCCGACACCATCCGGGCCGGGCCCGTGGTGACGCGGTGAAGGAAGGCAGGTCGACATGGCAGACCGCCGTGCTGCAGCACGGAACCCTGCCCTCGTGCCGCGACACAAGGACGCACGGCTTCGACGAAGGGTTCTCCCTGAACGCGACGGGCCCCGTTGGTCGTCACCGCCACATGTCCGGCCTGCTCGCGGAGACCGGTTCCGGCCGTGAGCCGGGTACCGGCACCGTGCACGTAATGCCTGTCAAGACCGCTGGCGGAATGGTATGTACGCGCGTTTGCGTCCGGCACGCTCCGGGCCCCGATCCCTGCGGGGGGTTGCATGGCCGAGTACTCCGTCTTCTCGCTGGTGCGGCACGCGCTTGGTGGACACCGGTCATGGAACCGCGCCTGGCGGGATCCCGAGCCGCGCAGGCACTACGACGTCATCATCGTCGGCGGCGGCGGACACGGCATGGCCACCGCCTACTATCTCGCCAGGCTGCACGGCGTGCGCAGCATCGCGGTTCTCGAGAAGGGTTGGCTCGGCGGTGGCAACACCGGCCGGAACACCACCATCGTGCGCTCGAACTACATGCTCGACGAGAACGCGCACTTCTACGAGAAGTCGCTGCAGCTGTGGGAAGGACTGAGCCGGGACCTGAACTACAATGTCATGTTCAGCCAGCGCGGCGTTCTCAACCTCGGCCATTCCGATGGCCAGATGGACGGTTTCGCGCGCCGTGGCAACTCGATGCGACTGAACGGCATCGACGCCGAACTGCTCGACCGCGAGCAGGTCCGCCGCATGGCGCCCTTCCTCGACTTCTCCCGGGACGCCCGGTTCCCGATCAAGGGCGGGCTGCTGCAGCCGCGCGGCGGCACCGCCCGGCACGATGCCGTCGCCTGGGGGCTGGCGCGCGCGGCCGACCGGCACGGCGTCGACATCATCCAGAACTGCGAAGTGACCGGGTTCGAGATGTCGGGCAACCGCATCCGCGCGGTCGAGACCAGCCGCGGCACGATCGGCTGCGACCGGATCGGGTTCGCCGTCGCCGGCAACACCGGGTACCTGGCCGCGAAGCTGGGGCTGCGCCTGCCGATCGAGACCCACGTGCTTCAGGCCTGCGTGAGCGAACCGGTCAAGCCGATGATCGACAGCGTGATCACCTTCGGCGTCGGACACTTCTACGTCAGCCAGTCCGACAAGGGCGGCCTGGTGTTCGGCGGCGATCTCGACATGTACAACTCCTACGCCCAGCGCGGAAACATGCCGCTGATCGAGCACGTCATGAGTGCCGGCGTCTCCATGATCCCGAGCCTGTCGCGCCTGCGGGTGCTGCGAACCTGGGGCGGCGTCATGGACATGTCGATGGACGGCAGCCCCATCATCGGGCTGTCTCCGATCGACAACCTGTACCTGAACTGCGGCTGGTGCTACGGCGGGTTCAAGGCCACCCCGGGCTCGGGCTGGGTCTTCGCCCATACCATCGCCACCGGCGCCCCGCATCCCCTCAACTCAGGGCTGTCGCTCGACCGGTTCAGCCGCGGCCGCATGGTCGACGAACCCGGAGCCGGTCCGTACCCGAACCGGCACTGACCGCACAGGACCACCACCCATGATCCGGATCACCTGCCCCTACTGCGGCCCCCGGGACCACCAGGAGTTTTCCTACATCGGCGACGCGACCCTGACCCGTCCGGCGGACGATGCCGGGGCAGATGCCTGGTACGACTTCGTCTACCTGCGCGACAACCCGCGCGGGCCGCATCTCGAGTACTGGCAGCACGTCCACGGCTGCCGCGCCTTCGTCAAGGTGCTGCGCGACACGCTTACCCACGAGATCCTCGCCACCGGGACTGCGGCCGACGACCTGGTGGCGGGAGGACGGTAGCCATGCTGACGCTGCAGAAACCCCGCCAGCAGTTCCGCCTCGAGGAGGGCGGCGAGATCGACCGGCTTGCCCCGCTGGCGTTCCGCTTCGACAACCGGCGCTACATCGGCTACCGCGGCGATACCCTGGCATCGGCCCTGCTGGCGAACGGCGTGCGCCTCGTCGGCCGCAGCTTCAAGTACCACCGGCCCCGCGGCATCTACACCGACGGTTCCGACGAGCCCAACGCGCTGGTCGAACTCAGGACCGGCGATCGGCGCGAGCCCAATACCCGGGCCACCACCATCGAGCTGTTTGCCGGTCTCGAGGCCCTCAGCCAGAACCGCTGGCCCGGCCTGCAGACCGACATCATGCAAGTCACCTCGCTGTTCGCGCCGATCATCCCGGCCGGGTTCTACTACAAGACCTTCATGGGCATGCCGGGCTGGCGGTTCTACGAGCACTTCATCCGCAGGGCCGCCGGCCTCGGGCGCCCGACCGCGGACCCCGATCCCGATCACTACGACCGCATGCACGCCTTCTGCGACGTCCTGGTGGTGGGCGCGGGACCGGCAGGGCTCGCCGCCGCACTCGCCGCAGGCCGGGCCGGGGCCCGGGTCATGCTGCTGGAGGAAACCGATGCCCCGGGCGGCCGGCTGCGGGCGGAGCGCGAACGCCTCGACGGGGCCCCTGCACGCGAGTGGGTCGCCCGCACCGCGGGCGAACTCGAGGCCATGCCCGACGTCACGGTCCTCACCCGGACCACCGGGTTCGGGTACTACGACGGCACGGTGATTTCGGCACTGGAGCGTGTCGCGGACCACAAGCCGGTCCCCGACCCCTTCGAGGTCCGCCAGCGCATCTGGCACATCCGGGCCCGGCGCGTGGTCCTGGCGACAGGTGCCAGCGAACGCCCGCTGGTCTTTGCCGGCAACGACCGGCCCGGCGTGATGCTGGCCGGAGCGGCCCGCAGCTACGTGAACCGGTTCGCGGTCAGGCCCGGCAGCCGCGCGGCGGTATTCGCCAACAACGATGACGGATACCGCACCGCCATCGACCTCGCGCGCGCCGGGATCGAGGTGCGTGCCGTGATCGACTGCCGCGCCGGCGGCCAGGGCGCGGGGCGCGAGCAGGCTGCCGCGCTCGGCATCGAGTGTCTCGACGCCGCGGCCGTCACCGCGACCCACGGTCATTTCGCGCTCACCGGAATCGAGACCGCGCGACTGTCTGGCGACGGGCGCGGCATCATCGGCGAGCCGCGGCTCCACTCGGTCGACCTGCTGGCCGTTGCCGGTGGCTGGAGCCCCAATATCCAGCTTCACGGCCATATCGGACCCGCGCCGGCCTACGATGCGGAGCTTGCCGGTTTCGTGGCCGGTTCCGGGCCCGGGGCATCGCGTTCGGCCGGAGCCGCCAACGGCGCCTGGAGCCTCGGCGAGTGTCTCCGCCAGGGCAGCGAGGCCGGCAGCGAGGCCGCGCGGCTGCTCGGGTTCGACGCCGGCGCACAACCGGGGCTTCCCGTCACCGAGGAGGCGCCGGTGGGCCCGATCCGCCCGATGTGGCGGCTGCCCGGCAGGGGGAAGAGATTCGTCGACCTGCAGGACGATGTCACCGTTGACGATATCGAACTCGCCCATCGCGAGGGCTACCAGTCGGTCGAGCACCTGAAGCGCTACACCACCCTCGGCATGGGCACCGACCAGGGCCGGACCTCTTCCGTCAACGGTCTTGCCATCATGGCGGAGGAACGGGGAATCCCCATCGCCGAGGCCGGCATCCCCAGGTCGCGCCCGCCGGTGGCTCCGGTCGCGCTCGGCGCCATTGCCGCCGGTGACGTCGGCATGCACTTCGCGCCGAGGCGGCGCACGCCGATGCACGACTGGCACGAGGCCAACGGTGCGGTGTTCGATCATGCCGGCCACTGGCTGCGGCCACAGTACTACCTCAGGCCCGGCGAGGACGCGGGTGACATGAACCGGGCGATCGCGCGCGAGGTCACCGGCACCCGGAGCGCCGTCGGCATGGTCGATGTCTCCACCCTGGGCAAGATCGACATCCAGGGGCGCGACGCGGCGGAATTCCTGAACCGGGTCTACATCAACGGCTGGAGCACGCTGCCGGTCGGACGCGCCCGCTACGGGCTGATGCAGCGCGAGGACGGGATCGTGTTCGACGACGGAACCACCTCGCGCGTCAGCGAGCACCGCTACTTCATGACGACCACAACGGCGAATGCCGCCGCGGTGATGACCCATCTCGAGGAATATCTCGCACTGCACTGGCGCGACCTCGATGTCACCCTCGCCTCGGTCACCGAGCAGTGGGGTACGCTGGCGCTTGCCGGACCCCGCAGCCGCGACGTGCTGGCCCGGGTGGTGGACGGTCTCGACGTCTCGGACGAGGGGCTGCCCTACATGGGGGTGCGCGACGCCTCGATTGCCGGTGTTGCCGTACGGCTGTTCCGGATCAGCTTTTCCGGCGAACTCGCCTACGAGGTCGCCGCACCGGCGGACCACGCCGCCCGTGTCTGGGAGGTCCTGGTCGACGCCGGCGCCGGGCACGGGCTCGTTCCCTACGGCACCGAGGCCATGGGCATCATGCGCATCGAGAAGGGCCATGTCGCCGGCGGCGAACTCGACGGCAGGACCACGGCGGTCGATCTCGGGCTCGGGCGCATGGCCAGCCGCAGGAAGTTCCACATCGGTCACGCGATGGCCGGGCGGGACGGTCTCACCGCCGCCTCGCGGCCGGGCTTCGTGGGACTGGTCCCGGTCGATGCCGTCTCCCGCCCGCGGGCAGGCTCGATCCTGGTTGCCGATCCCGAGGCCCGGCCACCGGTCGACAAGCTCGGCCATGTCTCTTCCAGCGCCTGGCTCAGCCCCAGTCTGCCGCACCCGATCGCGCTCGGGTTCGTCAGGGGCGGACGCGAGCGGATCGGATCGACGGTGTGGGCCATGTTCCCGATGAGGAACGAGGCCATCGAGGTCAGGGTGGTGGACCCGGTGTTCCTGGATCCCGACGGGGAGCGGCTGCATGGCTGAACTCGCGAGACGCTCGGCACTCGCCGGAGTGCTCGAGCCCGGGCTGCTCGGCAGGCCCGACTTCAGGGGACCCGGCATCACGCTCGCCGAGCGTCACCCCCTGTCGCTGGTCGAGATCGCCGCGGGCTCGGGCGGGATCGCGGACGCCATGTGCGAGGAGGTTGCCGGGATCCTCGGGCTGCGCCCGCCGGCGGAACCCGGCACCGCCGCCGGGACCGGGCAACCGCGCATCCTGTGGACCGGGCCCTGGCGCTGGCTGGTGGTGGAACCGGAGAGCCGCGACCTTGCCGGGCTGCTCGAACCGGCAGCCGGTGCCAGCCGCGACCTTTCGCATGCCCGCACGGTGCTGCGGCTCGGCGGCCGGGACGTTCGCCGCCTGTTCATGAAGGGCGCGCCGCTGGACTGGCACCCGTCGGTGTTCGTGCCCGGCTGCTGCGCACAGACAGGGATGTTCCACCAGTCGGTCCTGGTCGACTGCCGCGAGCCCGAGGTATTCGACCTGTTCGTCGCCCGTGGATACGCCCGCGACTTCCTGGAACGCGTGATCGATGCGGGTGCCGAGTACGGCGTGCAGGTGTCCTGACCGGGCGGTCAGACCGGCCGGTCACCCTTGATCGTCACCCGGTATCCCTGGCGCACCTCGGGATAGTAGTCCCACATCGCGTGGTGCAGGGTGCAGCGGTTGTCCCAGAACGCGACCGAGTCCTTCTCCCACCGGAACCGGCACTGGAAGTCCGGCCGGGCGATGTGCTGGAACAGGAAGTCGAGGATCGCCCGGCTTTCCTCGCGGGTCACCCCGACAATGGACTGGGTGAAGATCCTGTTGACGAACAACGCCTTGCGACCGGTCTCCGGATGGGTGCGGACCACCGGGTGCTCGTGGGCCGGAAACACCTTGTCCGGCTTGTAGATGCCGGCACGTCTTGCCCGGTCGACGTAGTTGGGCCCGCCGTCGTGGACCGCGGTCAGACCGGACAGGAAGGCCTGCATCGGCGCCGACAGCGCGTCGTGGGCGGCGTACATGTTGGCAAACAGCGTGTCCCCGCCGCTCGGGGGCACCTCGAACAGCCTCAGGATGCTGCCCATCGGCGGTTCGGCGTCACAGGAGACGTCGGAATGCCAGTCGTCGCCATTGACCCTGGTGCTCTCGGGCCCCGCCTTGACATGCAGGATCTCCGGATGACCCTCGATCCCGTTGCGGTCGCGCGCCGGGTGGATGTGCAACTCCCCGAACAGCCGCCCGAACGCCTTGTGCTGCTCGATGGTCAGGTCCTGGCCCCTGAAGAACAGGACCAGGTGGTCGAGCAGGGCCTGGCGGACCAGGCCCAGCTCGTTGTCCGACAGCGGACGTGCGAGGTCGAGCCCCGAGACCTCGGCGCCGATAAGCGGCGTGACCGGTACGATGCTGATCGCGGGTTCCATCACGCCTCCGTCAGGTCGAGTACTGGGCAAAGCGCTGGGTCCCGGCACGCGCCCTGTAGTCGGTCTTCACGTTGACCACGGCAATCATGCCCTCGTTGACCTTCGCCTGGGCGCGTTCCAGCGCGCCGCGTATCTCGCCCGGATCCTCGACGTACTCGGAATGGCAGCCCAGTGCCTCGGCCATATGGTCGTAACGCGTGTATCCGAGGTCGCGTCCCGGCTTGGTCCCGTCCGGATCGGCGGTCCAGCCGCCGTTCAGGCTGATCACGCACATCAGCGGGACCTTGTGACGCACCGCGGTGTCGAGTTCCATGGCATTCATGCCGAACGAGCCGTCCCCATGCACCACGATCACCTGGGTGTCCGGCTTGGCGAGCTTTGCGCCGACACCGAACGGCAGCCCGACCCCCATGGTTCCGAACGGCCCGGAGTTCAGCCTGTGACCCGGGGCGAAGGTGGGCATGGACTGGCGGCCGTAGTTCAGGATTTCCTGGCCGTCGACGACCAGGATGGCGTCGCGGTCCATGAAGTTCTTCACCTCCTCGCACAGACGCAGGGGATGGATCGGAACCGCGTCGGACAGGCTGTTCGAGCCGGGACGTGCCCGTTTCGACGCCTCGCCCTCGGCCAGGGTCTCGCGCCACGCTCTGTAACGGTCCGGCGTGACCCTGCCATCGAGCGCCGCGTTGATCTGGCCGAGAACCGCTCGGGCATCACCGACGATACCGATATCGACCGACCGCGGGCTGGTGCTCACCTCCTCTTCGTCGACGTCGATGCGCACGATGGTGGCATCGGCGTTGAACCTGGGCGGAGCGGCATGGCCGATGATGTAGTTCATCCGCGTCCCCACCACCATGATCAGGTCGGCGTCGCGGAATGCGGTCGACCGCATGGTGAGGAACGAACACGGATGATCCTCCGGGATCACGCCGCGGCCCTGCGGGGTGGTATAGAACGGCATGCCGGTGGCATCGACGAACCGGTGCAGCTCGTCGCTGGCATCCGACCACAGGATCCCGCCACCGGTCACGATCACCGGACGCCGCGCACTGGCCAGGGCCTCGACGGTCTGCGCTACCTGTTCCGGCGAAGCGTGCGGCCGTGCCCGCGCAATCGGCCGGCCGCAGATGGCCCAGTCGACCTCCTCCTCGTCGATGCGCTCGTACAGCAGGTCACCCGGGAAATCGAGATAGACCGGACCGGGCTTGCCCGCCATCGCCTTCTGCAGCGCCACATTCACCATCTCGGGAATGCGTTTCAGGTTGTAGACCCGCTCCGCCCACTTGGTGCAGGGCTTCATCATCGCGAGCTGATCGATTTCCTGGAACACCTGCCTGCCGTACTGGCGGTACGGGCTCGACCCGCCGATGGCGACCAGCGGCACGCAGTCGACGTAGGCGTTGGCCACCCCGGTGATCAGGTTGGTTACCCCCGGTCCGCTCGCCGCCATGCAGACGCTCGGCTTGTTCAGCAGCCGGCTGTAGGCCTGGCCCATCAGGGCGGCAGCCTGTTCGTGCCTGACGTCGATCGGGCGGATGCCCTCCTTGATGCAGGTCTCCTCGACAAGGAGCATCGGTCCGCCCATGACGAAGAAGAGATCCTTCACATCTTCCCTGCGAAGTGCCCTGGCGAGAATTTCGGAACCGGTGAGTTGCGCCACCTTGCTGCCTCCGGATCAGGTTCTGGAACTGGGGGCCGGCGAAGCACGGGTGCCCCGCCGGCCGGATGGGTCGCCGCGCGCCGGCGCGGCAGCCGCCTGGATGCGGACCCGCGAGCTCAGACCGCGCCGGTACGGCGCAGTTCGCCGATCTCGTCCTCACCCATGTCGAGCCACTCCGACAGCACGCTGTCGACGTGCTCGCCAAGCAACGGCGACGGCGGCACCGGCAGGTGCCCGCCATTCACTCTCACCGGCCAGGCCGGCATCTTGTAGGAACCCCGTTCGGGGTGGTCCATGTGCTGCATGACACCGCGCGCGTTCAGGTCCGGGTCGTCGTAGAGCTCGGCGACGTCGAGAACCGCGCCGCAGGGCACGCCGCACTCTCCGATCAGTTTCATCGCCGTGCGCTTGTCGTACTGGCGGGTGAACTCCGTGAGAATCTCGTCGATCACAGCCTCGTTCGCGGCCCGTTCCTTCGGCCCCGCGAACCGCGGATCGTCGATCAGGTCCTCACGGCCCAGCAGCGTGCACAGGCGCGCCCAGTGATGATTCCCGGCCCTGGTGGTGTAGATGTAGACGTAGTCGTTCTTGCCGCCCGGCTTGCACGGGAATATTCCGACCGGCGCATTCCCGGCCGTGAACAGCTTGGCGCCCGCGCGCGGCGCCGCGGTGCCGTGCACGTCGCGGTACGCATAGGCGAGGCGGCTGTACTGGGTCATGGCGTCCTGCATGGCGAGCTGCAGCACCTCGCCTTCTCCGTTGGCCTGCTGGCGGTACAGCGCACCGAGGATGGTGATCGCCATCAGCATCCCGGTCCCGGTATCGGCAAGGGTCACGCCGGGCTTGCACGGCGCACCGTCGGGCTCGCCGGTTATCGACAGCACCCCGCCGGCGGCCTGGCCGATCATGTCGAAGGAAAGGAAGTTCTCGTACGGGCTGCCCTCGGCAAAGCCCTTGACCGACGCATAGATGATGGACGGGTTCTCGGCGCGGAGGTCATCGGGGCCGAGCCCGAGCCGTTTCGCCACTCCAGGAGCGAAGTTCTCGATGAACACGTTGGCTTCACGCGCCATCCGCCGGATCAGGGCCACCCCTTCGGGCGTCTTGAGGTTGCAGGTGATGCTCTTCTTGCCGGAGTTGAACTGCATGAAGTAGTAGGAATCGATACCCTGGCGTTCGGAGGTGGCGAACCGGCCGGCATCTCCACCCTTGGGATTCTCGATCTTGACCACCTCGGCTCCGAGCCACGCGAGGGTCTCGGTACAGGACGGTCCGGCCTCGAACTGTGTCATGTCCAGGACCCGAACTCCCGCAAGCATCGCATTGCCGCCATTCGCCGCCATGATATCCTCGCTCCCCGCGATCATGAGCAGGGCCGCACGGACCGGTCCGGAAGACTGCAATCCGAACGCCGTGACACCCCTGCGTTTCGTGCGCACCCATGCCCTGGCGGGACATACCGACGGGTCGCCGGCGAGTCCGCGCGCGCGGCGGCACGCGTGTGAAGGGCAGGAGGCTATCGACATCGGGGCCTCCTGTTCAAGTCCAATGCGAGAATTTCCGCCGGTGCCGTTGACCGGACTGCCGCTTTCGCTCCCGCGCGCTTTCGCAGACACGGCCGATCACGCATACTCGTTTCGGTGAGGACCGGGTAAGGGGACATGCGCCATGGCGCAGACAGAGGGTGTCCTGATGCGAATCCGTGACCTCCCCGGTCCCGGGGGGTTGCCGATCATCGGAAACCTGCACCAGCTGCGCCTCAACCGACTGCACCAGATACTGGAGAACTGGGCCGAACAGTACGGCCCGGTCTACCGGATCCGGTTCGGGCGCCATCCCATGGTCGTGGTCTCGGACAGTGATGCCATCCAGTCCGTCCTGATCCGGCGCCCGCACCTGTTCCGCCGCACCCGCCGGCTGCAGTCGGTCGCCAGCGAAATGGGGCTGAAGGGCGTGTTCGCCTCCGAGGGCGAGGACTGGCGACGCCAGCGCCGACTGGTCACCGCGGCTCTGGGACGCGCCAAGCTGACGGCGTTCTTTCCGAAGCTCGCGACCACGGCGGCCCGCCTGCAGCGGCGCTGGGAGCGGGCGGCGGACCTCGGCGAGCCGGTGGACCTGTGCCGGGACCTCATGTTCTTCACCGTTGACGTCACCACCCAGCTGGCGTTCAGGGTCGACGCCAACACGCTGGAGACGGATGGCCCGACGATCCAGCGGCATCTCGACAAGGTGTTTCCCATCCTGCACCGGCGCGTCAACGCGCCATTCCCCTACTGGCGGCTGTTCCGGCTACCCTCGGACCGGGCGCTTGAGCGGGCACTCGCCGCCGTGGAGAGCGAAGTCGAGGAAATGATCCGCTCGGCGCGCGAGCGCCAGGCGGCGGCGCCTGACAGTGAACCCGAGGACTTCCTCGAAGCGATGCTTGCCGCCGCCCGCGACGAGGGCTCGGGCGTGTCCGACGCCGAGATCTTTGCCAACGCCGGGACCCTGCTGCTTGCCGGCGAGGACACCACCGCGAACACCATCGCGTGGGCGATCGACTACTTCACCCGCTACCCGGAACTGTTCGAACGCGCCCGGGCCGAGGTCGATGCACTCATCGCACCGGCCGAGGCACTCGGAAACGTCGAGCAGGCAAACCGGATGCCGTTTGTCGACGCGTACTGCAACGAGGTGATGCGCCTGAAACCCGTGGCTCCCCTGCACACCGCCGAGCCGCTTGACGACATCGAGCTGCTCGGCTGCGCGATCCCGAAGGGCACCGTCATCATGTTGCTGATGCGTCACGTCGCGCTGCAGGACGCGAACTTCGCCGACGGCCGTCGCTTCGATCCCGATCGCTGGCTCGAATCCCGCGACGGACGTGCACATGACCGTCGCGCCTTCTCACCGTTTGGCGGTGGTCCGCGCATCTGTCCCGGCCGTTCGCTCGCGCTGCTGGAGATCCGGACCGTGCTGGCCATGCTGTGCCGGAACTTCGACCTCGAGACGGTCGAGACGGATCCGGAAGTCCGTGAGCATCTCGCGTTCACCATGATGCCGGCGGGCCTGCGCGTGCGGTTGCGGCGGCGCGCCTCACCCTGATCCGGGGCACGCGCCGGCAGCGTTGAACCGACCGGTGTCCGAGCGGTACCGCATCGCCGACACGGCCCGGGCTCTCCCGGGTCATGCCCGACCCCGTTCCGCCCGGTGCCCCGGAACAGGTCCGCGCAGGCCCCCAAACGGACTGTCTCCGCCGGAGCAATTGTTCGGTTGTGGGGTTACGGGGCAGATGCTGGGGCTGCCTTCCTCCACACCACCACATGTAGCAATTCGGGACCGGTAACGCGATTCGGCATGCACCGGTTTGCGCGGATGGCGAGCCGCGACGAGGATTTCGGGGCAGACCTTGCGCTGATCGAGGGGGACGACGGTATTTCGTCGTCCCCGGCGCCGGCCCCGGCGCGCGAGGCGCGCGACTGGCGGTCCCTGTAGGAGCAGGAACATCCCCGCGCGGAGCGGGAGCGCTCGCGCGGACACGGCCGAAGCGCGCTGCGAAGAGTTGCGCCGAGCGGAGGCGGACGCCCGCGCCAGGGCGGGTTCCCTGAAGTGGCAGGCTGACTCGAACCGGGCCAGGTTGAAGGCTGCTCGCGAGGAGACGGAGGACGTCCGCCGCACGGCGAAGAACGCCCTTGCGTTGCAGGCCGGGGTGACACGGCTGGAGAGGCTGCTGTCCGAAGCCGGCATCGAGCCGGCCGGGCGCAGGCCGATCACAAGGACAGACAAGGAGAACCGCCGGCTGCGTGCGACGCTGGAGCGGGTGGAGCACCGGACGGCCACGATCGACGCCCTGCGCGCGGAACGCGGCGAGCTGCGCAAGGAGGTGACCCGGTTGAACAGAGAGGTCACCCGTCCGGGCAAGCGGCTGGCCCGTGAGGAGCAGGCGTCGGAGAATCAGAAGGAGACCATACGCCAACAGTCCGACCGGGACATTCAACTCCCTGGTGCGCCGGCAACTGCCCGGGGACCGGACCGAGCGCTACAACGTCACGCCCGTGCTTGTCGAGCCCTTCGTCCAGACCCCGCGCTTCACCGGCGCGCTCTACAAGGCGTCAGGCTGGACCCACGTCGGAGCCACCCGAGGACGCGGCCGTTCCGACCGCCACACCAGACGTGATCGGCCGAAGTAAGGACATCTGGCTCCGACCCCTGCGGAAAGACTGGCGGCGCACTCTCAACCGGTGAGACTATGGTCGCCTGCCATGCTCTGCCACCGTTCGCCGTGCACCGGCAGTTGACGGCAGAAGAATATATCCATATATCTAGTTATATGGGGATCGAACACCGCCACGTGCCGCCCCCGGCGCCCGCCCCGGCACTCGAAGAAGCAGCGCAGGCTTTCGCCGCGTGCGGCTCCGAACCGAGGCTCACGGTGCTGCGCCTGCTCGTGCGCGCCGGCGACGAAGGGCTCTCGGTCGGCGAGATCCAGGACCGATCCGGGTTGCCTCCCTCCACCCTTGCCCACCACCTCGGGTTCCTCACCGCGGGCGGACTGGTCGAGCAGGAGCGGCGCGGCCGCACGGTGATCAGCCGCGCCGCCCACCCGCGCCTCGAGGCCCTCGCGGCCTTCCTGCTCGAGGAGTGCTGCGCCGATGCCCGGCCATCATCCAGGGCCCGTGCCGCTCGGGCGGCTCTCGGGGACCCGACGTCATGAAACTCGCCGCGGTCCGCTCGTTTCGACTCCAGCGCCCGAGCGCGGAGGCGCTGACGTGGCTCGTGACTGCGGCCTTGCTCGTCGTGGGCTCGTTGCTGCCCGGACCCGATACCGGGATGCTGATCGCGCTGGGCTGGGATCTGCTCGCGCTGTTGCCGGTGATCGCGGTCGCCGCCGTTCTCGCCGGCGCCCTGACCCTCGGCAACTGGTCCGACCGGGCGCTCGCCTGGCTCTCGGGGAGCCCGGCCCGCGCGGTGGTGATCGCGAGCTTCATCGGGGCCGTCACCCCGGTCTGCGGTCTCGGCGTGCTTCCCCTCATCGCGACCCTCCTGCGCCGCGGCCTGCCGCTCCCGCCGATCATGGCGTTCTGGGTCGCATCTCCAATCACCGACCCGAGCATGCTGGTCATCACCGCCGGCATCATCGGGCTCCCGTTCGCCGTCGCGAAGACGGTCGCCGCGTTCGGGATCGGCTTGTTCGCCGGCGCGCTCACCCTGGCCCTGCCCGGCTACCGGGGCGCCGCTCACCACCTGATGCGCCCCGGCCTGCTGGAGCAGTACGGCTGCGAAGTCCGACGTGCCCGCTTCTGGCCGGAGGTCTGGGGCAGCGTCCGGCTGGTTCTGCGCTGGCTGGTCCTGGCGCTCGTCCTCGAGGTGTTCCTGCAACGCTTCGTACCCGACGCGTGGGTGGCCTCGCTCTTCAGCGACGACGCGGGCGCCTCCATTCCGCTGGCCGCGGTCGTCGGCGCGCCGATGTACCTGGACGGCTACGCGGCCCTGCCCCTCGTGCGCGGGCTGATGGACAAGGGGATGAGCTTCGGTGCCGCCCTTGCGCTGATGATCTCCGGCGCCGCGGTGAGCCTCTACGTCGCGGTGGCGGTCGCCTCGATCGTCCGCATCCGGGTCTTCGTGCTCTATGTGGCAATCGCGATAGTCGGCGCCTGCGCATCCGGCTATGTGGCCGCCTGGATCGTCTAGAGCCGCCAACGGGTGATGGCGGTGATTGGACGACCGGGCACTGCCGTCCTCGGTCGGGCAGAACCCGGAATTGCCGCTGGCCCCGCGAGGGCATCACCCTCCAACCGAACGAAAACCCTCCGGACGACCGGTGGCAACGGAAACCGGTCTTTCCCTGTCGTTCGAATGCTGTGCTACGGTGCCCGCGTTCCGGGGCGCCGATTCCGCGCGACGCCGAGTTGCGGCGTTCGCGCAGGCCTGTCGCACGCCGATGCTCTGACGAATCTGCCCCCGCACGTCAAATCTGGGAGGACCTATAATGAAATCGAAGGGACGACAGACGCTGCGCGGCCTCGCGTTCGCTGCGGCCGCCGCGGTGCTGCTGGCCGGAACCGGGCCGGCCCGCGCAGGAGGAGGCGAGTTGCGCGTCGGCATGACGGCGGCGGATATCCCGCTCTCCTGGGGACAGCCTGACCAGGGGTTCGAGGGTTTCCGCTTCATGGGGCTGATGCTCTACGACGCGCTCATCAACTGGGACATGAGCTCGGCCGAACAGGCCTCGGGCCTCATTCCGGGCCTCGCCGAGAGCTGGTCGGTGGACGCGGACGACAAGACGAAGTGGACTTTCAAGCTTCGGCAGGGTGTGAAGTTCCACGACGGGTCGGACTTCGACGCCGATGCCGTGCTCTGGAACTTCGACCGGCTGTTTGACAAGGATGCGCCGCAGTACAGCGCCCGGATGGCCTCTCTGGTCAACTTCCGCATCCCGTCAATCGTCTACGACGCGGCCACCAACACCAAGGGCTGGAAGAAGGTCGATTCACACACGGTGGAGTTTACCACCAAGTCGCCGGACAGCTTCTTCCCCTACCAGATCTGCTACATCCTGTTGTCCAGCCCCGCGCAGTTCGACGCAGCCGGTGGTGACTGGAACAAGTTCGCCCAGTCGCCGTCCGGCACGGGACCGTGGAAGCTGGTCAAGATCGTGCCGCGCGAACGCGCCGAGTTCGTGCCGTTCAAGGAGCACTGGGATCCGACGCGTCAGCCCAAGCTCGACAAGGTCATCACCATACCGATCCCGGATCCGAACGCGCGCACGGCAGCGCTGCTCTCGGGCCAGGTGGACTGGATCGAGGCTCCGGCCCCGGACGCCATTCCCAGGCTGAAGCAGCAGGACATGGTGATCTCGTCCAACCTCTACCCGCATGTCTGGTCGTGGCACCTGAGCCGGGTGGAGGGTTCGCCGTGGAACGATGTCCGCGTCCGCAAGGCCGCCAACCTCGCCATCGACCGGGACGGTATCATCGCACTGCTCGGCGGCTACGCCGTCAAGGCGAGCGGACACGTCTCGCCGGCCGACCCGTGGTACGGAACGCCCAGTTTCGAGCTGCGCCACGACCCGGATGCGGCACGGGCCCTGATGGCGGAAGCCGGCTATGGCCCCGACAACCCGGTCACGGTCAAGATGATGATCTCGGCCAGCGGCTCCGGACAGATGCTGCCCCTGCCGATGAACGAGTACATGCAGCAGAATCTTGCGGAGATCGGCATCGAGGTCGAGTTCGAGGTCATGGAGTGGCAGAGCCTGCTGGACCGCTGGCGCGCGGGTGCTAAGGCCGAACAGGCCCAGGGCGCACATGGCATCAATGTCAGCTACACGACCCAGGACCCCTACAGCAGCTTCACCCGCTTCCTGCGCTGCGACCTGCACGCGCCGGCTGGCGTGAACTGGGGCTATCACTGTGACGAGGAGATGGACGTCCTGCTGAACAATGCCTCGCTGGCGTTCGATCCGGCGGAGCGGGACGGCTGGCTCGCCAAGGTCCACACCCGCGAGGTCGACAACGCTCTCTTCCTCTGGGTGGTCCATGACGTGGCGCCAAGGGCAATGACGAAGCAGGTCAAGGGCTTCGTCCAGGCCCGCAACTGGTTCCAGTCGCTGACACCGGTCTACATGGAATAGGCCGACACCGGATCGGGCGGTCCGCGTCCCGTGGACCGCCCGTTTCGGCGGGAGACCCGCCCAGGTGCTCAACTACATCATCCGCCGCGCCCTCTATGTCATTCCGATCGGCCTCGGGGTGACGGTGCTGGTCTTCGCGCTGGTTCACATGTCGCCGGGCGATCCGCTGAGCGCGGTCGTGCCGCCCGACGCGCCGGAAGAGATGGTGCAGGAACTGCGCAAGGCCTACGGCTTCGACAAGCCGCTTCCGGTCCAGTACGCCACCTGGCTCGGGCGGGTGCTGACGGGTGATCTCGGGGTCTCCGTCGCCCGGGGCCGCGAAGTCGTTGAGGAACTGCGCATCGCGGTGCCCAATACCTTCATCCTGGCGGCGGGAGGAACCCTGCTCGGGTTTACCCTCGGCGCGATGCTCGGCGGTGTCGCCGGCTATTTCCAGGGCCGCTGGATCGACAAGCTCGCGACTTCGGTGGCGATCACCGGCGTCAGCGTGCCGCACTACTGGCTCGGCCTTGTCCTGGTCATCCTGTTCTCGGTCGAATTGAACGTCCTGCCCTCCTTCGGCATGGGACCGGGAGGCTCGACCGCCTGGGCGTGGGACGCCGAACACCTGCGTCACCTGGTGTTGCCGGTCATCACCCTTGCGGTGATCCCGATGGGTCTCATCACCCGGACCGTGCGCGCCACCGTCGCCGAGATCCTGAACCAGGAATTCGTTCAGGCGCTGCACGCCAAGGGCCTGTTGCAGCGTCAGGTGCTGGCCCATGTGGTGCGCAACGCCGCTCCGACAACGCTCGCGGTCATGGGCCTTCAGCTCGGCTACCTGCTCGGCGGATCGATCCTGGTCGAGACCGTCTTCCAGTGGCCGGGAACCGGTTCGCTGCTCAACAGCGCGATCTTCGAACGCGACCTGCCGCTGCTCCAGGGCACCATTCTCGTGCTCGCCATGTTCTTCGTCCTGCTGAACCTCATCGTGGATGTCGTACAGTCGGCCATCGATCCGCGGATGTCGCGGCGATGACGACCCTCGACTCCAGGCAGCAGGCCACCGTGGACGCGGCCCAGGTGGCGGTGCAGTCCCGTGGCTACTGGGCGACGGTGGGCGTGCGTATCCGTGACGACAAGGTCACCGTCGCCTGCGGCGTCGTCCTGGCGCTGATCGTGCTGTCTGCGATCTTCGCCGACCTGATCGCGCTTGCGGACCCCTACAAGGCAAGCATGATCAAGCGCCTCGCCCCGATCGGCACCGACGGATACCCGCTCGGCGCCGACGAGATGGGCCGGGACATGCTCACCCGCCTGCTCTACGGCGGCAGGCTCTCGCTGTTCATGGGCATCAGTCCGATCGTTATCGCACTCGCCATCGGCGGGACCCTGGGTCTCGTTGCCGGGTTTCTCGGCGGCCGGGTCAACATGGCGATCATGCGGGTCATGGACGTGTTCTACGCCTTTCCGTCCGTCCTGCTCGCCGTCGCGATTTCCGGCGCACTCGGCGCCGGCATCGGCAACGCGATCGTCTCGCTCACCCTGGTCTTCATCCCGCCGATCACCCGGGTGACCGAAAGCGTCACCACCCAGGTGCGGTCCCTGGACTACGTGGAGGCCGCCCGGGCGAGCGGTGCCGGCAACCTCACCATCATCCGCGTCCACGTGCTGAGCAACGTCCTGGGACCGGTCTTCATCTATTCGACCAGCCTCATCAGCGTCAGCATCATCCTGGCGTCGGGACTGAGCTTCCTCGGTCTCGGGACGGAACCGCCCGAGCCGGAATGGGGTCTCATGCTGAACACGCTCAGGCAGTCGATCTATGTCAATCCCTGGGTGGCGGCCCTTCCCGGCGTGATGATCTTCTTCACCTCGCTGACCTTCAACCTGCTGAGCGATGGCCTGCGCAGCGCCATGGACGTACGACTGTGACCGGGCCCGGCCATCCGCCGGAGCGTCGGGAAGCCCTGCTCGCCGTCCGGGAGCTGCGCAAGTATTTCCCGGTCCGCGGCGGCATCCTGAACCGGACCGTGGGCCAGGTGCAGGCCGTGGATGACGTCGACTTCGACGTGCAGCCCGGTGAAGTGCTGGGCATCGTCGGGGAGTCGGGGTGCGGCAAGTCCACCACGGCGCGCCTGATCATGCACCTGATCCGGGCCGACGCCGGGCGGATCATCTTCGACGGCGAACCGGTCCGGCCCGACGACACGGCCGCGCTGCGCGAGGTACGGCGGCGGATGCAGATGGTGTTCCAGGACTCCTACTCCTCGCTCAACCCGCGCCTGCCGATCGAGGACACCATCATGTTCGGTCCAAGGGTCCACGGCGTGTCGGCAAAGGCGGCCCGAACGCGGGCCCGCGAGTTGTTCTCGCTGGTCGGACTCGACCCCTCGCAGTTCATTCGCCGGTATCCGCACGAACTGTCGGGCGGCCAGCGCCAGAGGGTCAACATCGCCCGCGCGCTCGCGCTCGAACCCCGGCTGCTCATCCTCGACGAGGCCGTGTCCGCGCTCGACAAGTCGGTCGAGGCCCAGGTGCTGAACCTGCTGCAGGCCCTCAGGCGGGAACTGGGGCTCACCTACATCTTCATCTCCCACGACCTGAATGTCGTGCAGTACATGAGCGACCGTGTCCTGGTGATGTACCTTGGCAAGGTGGTGGAGATCGGCCCCACGACGGCCATCTACAACCGCATGCAGCACCCCTATACCGCGGCACTCCTGTCCGCCATGCCGTCGATGGATCCGGACCGGCGCACGGAGACCCCGCCGCTGGTGGGAGACCCGCCGAACCCGATCGACCCTCCGCCGGGATGCCGTTTCCACACCCGCTGCAGTTTCGCCGAAGACATGTGCCGCCACACCGAGCCCGGGCTTGAAGCCGCGGCCGGAGCGCAGGCGGACGGGAGCCACCTCGTCGCCTGCCACATGCGCGTGACGGGCTCCGGTCACAGCCTGGCGCCGGACTGACCATGGCCGGGCGCACGACAGGTCCGGTGCTGAGCGCCGAGGATGTCACGGTGCGGTTCACCGGGCGCGATGCCACCGTAAACGCGGTCAACGGCGTCTCGTTCACCCTCGAGGCCGGGGAAGTGCTGTGCATTCTCGGCGAGTCGGGATCCGGCAAGAGTGTCACTCTGCGCGCATTGATGCGCCTGCTCCCGGCACGCCGCACACAGCTGTCGGGCCGCATCGAGCTTGCGGGCCGGGACGTGATGGCAATGGGTCACCGTACGCTTGCAGACCTGCGCGGGACGGAAGTCGGCATGATCTTCCAGGAACCGATGGTCGCGTTCGATCCGGTCTACACGGTGGGCCGGCAGATCGCCGAGACCATCATCCGCCACGAGGGAACAAGCCGGGGCGAGGCCCGTCGCCGCGCGATCGACCTGCTCGACCGGGTGCGCATTCCCTCGCCCGAGCGGCGTCTGAGAGCCTATCCGCACGAGCTGTCCGGCGGCATGCGCCAGAGGGCGATGATCGCGCTCGCGCTGTGCTGCAATCCGAGCCTGCTGCTGGCCGACGAGCCGACCACCGCACTCGACGCGACGGTGCAGATCCAGATCCTCCTGCTGCTGAGGGAACTTCAGCGGGAGCTCGGCATGGCGGTCATCTTCGTGACCCACGACGTGGGCGTCGCGGTCGAGATCGGCGATCGGATCGCGGTGATGTACGGCGGCAGGTTTGTCGAGACCGGACCGGTGCGCGAGATCATGCACAATCCCAGGCACCCCTATACCCGGGGCCTGCTGTCGTCGACCGTACATGGTTCGCTCCGGGGCAGGACGCTGGAGGCCATTCCGGGCTCGCCGCCCGACATGACACGGCTTCCGCCCGGGTGCGCGTTCTCGCCCCGGTGCCAGTTCGCGGAGCCCCGCTGCGAGTCACCGCCGGACGAGTTCCGGCTCTCCCCGCACCACATGGTGCGCTGTGTGCGTGCAGCGAACGGCTGACCGCACCGTGCGGGGACGGCGTTTGCGTGGTCGATGCCACGGCGGAAACCGTTGACTGGATCGCGGCGCTCGCCCCATATGTGAAGCCAACACCAGGTCGACGCACCGGTGCGCACATCGCGCCATCGGGCCCCAAGGGACGGTACGGGAGAGTGAACCATGAGCTTCGAGACCATCACGGTGAAACCACTGACCGCGCGCATCGGCGCGGAAATTTCCGGGATCGATCTCTCGCAGCCGATGGGGAACCGCGAGTTCCAGGAGGTGCACGATGCCCTGATGGAGCACCAGGTGATCTTCTTCCGTGACCAGCCGCTCACCGTCGATCAGCACAAGGACGTGGGACGCCGGTTCGGGGAACTGCACATCCATCCCGGTTCTCCGCCGCCGGACGGTCATCCCGAGATCCTGATCGTGCACGCCGACAAGGATTCCAAGCGGATTGCCGGCGAGAAATGGCACTCGGACGTTTCGTGCGACACGGAACCGCCGATGGGCAGCATCCTGCACCTGTGGACGGTACCCGAAGCCGGTGGCGACACCCTGTTCTCCAGCATGTACGCGGCGTGGGACGGTCTGTCCGACCGCATGCGGTCCTATCTGGACGGGCTGACCGCCACCCATTCGGGCGAGCAGGTATATCGCGGCCGCTACAACTCCGAGCAGTACGACGATGCCGGCCGGGTCTATCCGCAGGCCGTGCACCCGGTGGTCCGCACCCACCCGGTGACGGGACGGAAGTCGCTCTACGTCAATCGCACCTTCACCACGCGGATCAACGAGCTGCCGGGCGAGGAAAGCAGCGCCGTCCTGGACTTCCTCTACAACCACTGCGAGAAGCCCGACTACCAGGTCAGGTTCAAGTGGCGCCCGGACAGCATCGCCTTCTGGGACAACCGCTGCGTGCAGCACCTCGCAATCTGGGACTACTACCCGCAGGTGCGCTCGGGATACCGGGTGACCATCAAGGGCGATCGTCCGTTCTGACCCCGGCGAGTTTCCAGGTGGCGGTGGCGTGGGCAATCAGCCGTTCGCCGCCGTCGCTGACCCTCGCCTCCATGAACCCGACCGAGCGTCCGCGGCGCAGGAACCGGCCCTCGCAGGTGGCCGGACCGAGGGTCAGCGGGCGCATGAACTGCGTCTTCATCTCCAGCGTCAGACCCGCCGCCCCGGTGGCATGGCGGATCAGGTGACCCATGGCGACGTCCATGACGGTCGCCAGCATGCCGCCGTGGTAGCTGCCCTGCGGGTTGTGAAGGAGCGGCTCGACCGGGAAGCGGATCAGGCAGGTCCCGCCCGGGTAGCTGATGTCGAGCCCGAGCATCCGGGTGATGAAGAAGTTGCCGAACTCGTGGCTGTCATCCGCCAGCGCCGCCTCCAGCCGCCGCGCAGTTTCGTCGTGCATGAACCTTTCTCCGAACCGTGGGGCCTGTGCACGGCAGAGATGCCACGCCGGGGCGGACCAGGGCAAAGCGCCTGCTGCGCGCCGGACCCCCTCGCATGCGCGGAAGGGCCGCAGGACCGACGGTTCCCCGGCCAGGCCGGCCGGTTTGTGCGCCCCGTCCGGCGGGATGACGGACGACATCCGCAGGCGTGGTCCGGAGGGACCTCCCTGTTCCGGCGACGACGGGATCGCCGGCACTCTCCGGGGAAACCGGCATGTTCTGGTACCGGTCGCCCGAATTACTGACTTCATCCTGGCCCGACGAGGCTACAGCCGCGAATTCCCGCCGCCGGGCCACAGGATCGGGTCATCCCGACCCCGAACCGAACGGCACCTCTCCGCGCCAGATCGCCTGCCAACTGGCGAATTCGGATGGCCTGACGCGGTATCGCGCGAAATTGCCGTCGTGGAGGCTCAGGAGCTCCCGCTCCACGACGTCGCGAAACCTGTCGCGGTCCGCTTCAGGGACATGTTCCCTGGCCCAGACGCCGATGTGGGTGTTCGCCGCCCTCGTGTCCATGGGTTCGCGGATGACTGCCGCGACGAGATCGCGTATCGCCGCCCGGTACCGGAGCCGGAACGGGTCGGGCTCCCCGAGCGACTGGCGCACCGCGGCGTAGCGTGCCGCCGAGCGACGATAGGCCCAGATGAAAAGGTCGCGCAGCAGCTCGGTGCGCCTGAGCTCGCACACGCCGAGAATGGCCTCGGTGTACAGCTCCCGCGGCACCTCCTCGAAGGACAGTGGCGCCAGGTTCGCCCGAATCAGCGGGATGTTCGCCGCAAGTCTGGACACCTGCTTGTTCACATCGTCGAAGGGTTGCAGGTAGGGAAGCTGCACGAGCGCGAAGAACGCCTGTTCGAACGGATCCCTGATCTGCGAGGCCCTGGCCAGAATCCCGTCGAAGCACTCTTCGATGAGGTGCGGCACCTCCAGCGGATGGAAGACAGAGCCCTCGATTGCCACTGCGATGTGCCGGAGTCGTCCCGGAGCACCGGGATCGGCAAGCAGGTTGTCCGCAAGGGCGGCGTGCAGATTGAGAATGGTGTGTCGGTTGAAACCGATGTACTCCGCATTCTCGACCAGGAACTCGATGGCATCCTTGTGGTTCAGGATCATCTGCGCGTCACGCTGGTCCTTGCCCGGCACCTCTTCGCCAGACTCGACAAGGCGCGTCGTCTCCAGCAGGGAATAGGTGTTGCCCTCGAGACGGCTCGAATTCCAGGACAGGTCGATCAGGAGCCGGTTCAGTATCCGCTTCGCGCAGGTGCCCGCGGGTTGTTCACCCATCCCGGGCATACCGGCCTCGAGCAGCGCTGCCCTCTCCTGTTCGGAAAGAAGGAAGCTCCTGTTCGGGCGATAGGAGTCGAGGAAGTCCCGGTCGTACCCTGTCGGCTGCCGTGATGTGTAGGGCTGGCGGACACGGGTCCGGATGTCCTCTGCTGCCTCGGACAGCGGGATCGCCACCGAAAGCCGCGCGCTGATCCCGGTGCTTCCAGCGGACATCTGCACCGACAAGGAAACACTGCCGGGCAACCGGTAGCGTGCCCAGCGCCCGGATCCCTCCCGTATCAGGCGCCGGTCGTCGACGAGGGACTTCAGACGGTACTGCAGGGTCCGGCGCGCCAGCCCGGCATCCAGTGCATCGGCGATCTCGGGTGCGGTGACGCCCCCGGGACGCCGCCCCACCACGTCTTCGATCGCCTGCAGGCTGCTGTCCTCGATGCGCCGTGCCACGTCCGCGCTCCGTACTCCCCACTCCATTCTACGCGCAAGATATACCAGATAGGCGCAAAAAATCAAGTATGTGCGCAAGTATTTCTGCGCAGAGGTCCTTTGTTGCGCGCACGACGCGGGCATGCGTTTCGCCTGTCCGCCGGCAGGTCGATGGACCCTGCCTGTGGAGGAAAACGCTTTGGCCGGGTTCGCGGCAGCTGCGCGCAACAGGCCCTGGCGAAGCGGGAAGTGGACGGCCCCGGCACGGATCCGGCACAGGCGTCGCAGCTTCATCCGGATGCCGCCGGCCATGCACCGGTTCCGGAGGGCCGAGATGAGTGCATGAACCTGTCCGACGGATATCACGCTGCTGATGCCGGCGGGGCCGGGCTCCGGATCGATGCTGTCGGGATTCCCTGCAACATCTGCTATTGTCACCGCATCATCCCTGACATGACCGAGCGATGCTCTTTCCGAAGGAAGGTTGTCCCATGGAATTTGGTGTCCTGTTCACCTCGCACCCGAACCACGTCGAGGAGCCCCACCCACACCGGGCCGTCCACGCACGTGTGACCGAGGAAATCCAGCTCGTCGACCGGCTGGGCTACGACACCGCCTGGATCGCGGAGCATCACTTCTCCAACGAGTACGGCATCATGCCGGACGTGTTCGCGTACATGAGCTACCTCGCCGGCGTGACCACCGGCATTCGTATCGGTGCAGCCGTGGTCACCCTTCCGCTGTACGACCCGATCCGGGTGGTCGAGAACGCCGCCTTCGTCGACATCCTCTCCGGCGGTCGCTGTGTACTCGGCCTCGGATCCGGCTATCGCGCCTATGAATTCGAGGGCTTCGGCCGGCCGTTCGAGACCCGCCGCGATGTCCAGGAAGAAGCCATCGAGGTGATCCAGACCCTGTTTCACGACAAGCAGATCGTTCACGAGGGTGACCATTTCAGCTACCGGATCGATGGCGACCTCGAGATGCTGCCGGTGAGCATCCAGCAACCGCACCCGCCGCTGTACATGGGCGCGGGCAGCGACCGTTCGATCATCTACGCGGCCCGCAAGGGCTTCGGCCTGATGCAGTCGACGCTCGGAAGCTTCGAGGCGGTGGGACGCAACGCCGAACTCTATCGTTCGCACATGGCCGAGTGCCCGGCACCGCTCAACGGCAATCCCGCACACGGCCACGTCGACGTTGCCCGCTGGGTCTACGTCGCCGAGACCGACGCCCGGGCCCGGGCCGAGTCCGAGGCCGGCATCATCCGCCACCTGGAGCATTTCATGAGCTCCGCGACCTCGGGCTATTTCGGCAACGTCTCCGAAAAGGAGCAGGACCAGAAACTCGACTATGCCGACCTCGCCGGAACCACCCTGCTGCATGGCTCGCCCGAGACCGTGATACGGCGCATCCACGAACTGCGCGAGGCCACCGGCATGACATCGCTGCTGCTGCACTACCCGCCGCATTACGGCCACGCGAACGCGATGAAGAGCCTGCGGTTGTTCGCCGAACACGTCATGCCGGAGTTCCGTCCCGACGGCGGGCGCATCGCTGCCGATTGACGGTACCCTCGCTCCGGATCGGGTGCATGTGACCCCTCCAGCGGGATGATGTTTCGGGGTTTCCCGCCAAAGGCCTATCCCCTTGGCGACGGCACCCGAAGATGTCGTGTCGGAGGCCGTCGCCAAGGGGACAAGCCTTTTCCGGGGATCTCGTCCTGGCGACCTCCTCCTTCCGGAACGTCCGCCTCGTTGAATCCGAAATCCCTTTCTCGCTCGAGTCGGCAGGGCGTGGCGCGCAGGGGATCTCGCACAACCCGGTGATGCAGGGCAGCGGACTGGCCGAGGCCTGCTCCTGGTCAGAGGTATCAGCCTGCCGCGCCTTCAGCCTGGGCCCACGCATTTGCGATGTCGTCAGTCTGGTGCATTTGCGGAGTGTCATCGTGCGCGAAAGACGTGGTGATGGCCGAAACAACCGAGACGAATTGCGAGCGGGCCCGCCTGCGTCTCGACACCAGGTGCACGCGCAGGCTCGAGCGCCCGACGACCTGCATGGAATCCACGGTCAGCCGTTTCGTGCTGCACAACGCATTCGCCGCAGCCGAACCGGTGATCGAGGCGCGCGAGCGAAGTGTTCTCCCGGCGATGAACCGGGATGCCTTCCACGACGTGCTGCTCCACCTTCCCGCGCCGAGCGCGGCCCTGCGGCGGGCGGCACGCCGCTACCGCGAACGTATCGGTGGACCAACCGCCACTGGCGGCCGAGCCATTCGGTCCCCACCTCCACCGCGCGGCCTTCTGCCGTGGGAAACCGGGTGAGTTTCCCGACGGTGCCGGCGCCCGGTCCGGGCTGAGGCGAACGGTCGCGGAAAGACGCCATGCCGACGCCGAACTGGGAGGGCGACACCGCGGCGCGGGCGCGGGTCCGGGGCGGTTCGAACGTGTCATCGGCGGATCCGCGCAGTCACCCCCGCCCGGGTGTGCTACCCTCCGCGGCACCTGCGATGCGGACCAGGGGAGCAGCAGCGATGCCATACGGGTATGTCGGCCTCGGCAACATGGGCGGCGCCATCGCCGCCCGGATGCAGGAACGCCACCAGATGGTGGTCTTCGACCTCTCCGCCGGGCGCTGCGCGGCCCTCGCCGCCCGGGGAGCCCGGGTCGCAGGCAGCCTTGCCGAAGTCGCGGCCGAATGCCCCGTGGTGTTCCTGTGCCTTCCGACCTCGACCGAGACCCGGGCGGTCACGCTGGACGACGGCGGACTGTGCGCGGGGATGAGCCGGGGCGTGATCTGCGACATGACCTCCGGCGATCCGGTGGCAACGCGCGAGATCGCCGCCGGGATGCCGGACGGGATCACGCTCATCGATGCGCCGGTCTCCGGCGGACCGGCCGGCGCCGAGCGCGGCACGCTTGCCATGATGGTGGGCGGTCCCGACGATGCCTTCGAGGCGGTGCGCCCGGCCCTGGAAGCGGTCGGACCCAACATCTTCCGGACCGGGGATGTGGGCACCGGGCACGTCATGAAACTCGCGAACAACATGCTGAACGCGGCGAACCGGCTCGCGACCTTCGAGGCTCTGGCCCTCGCCGTGCGCAACGGCATCGATCCCGACCTGTGCGCCGAGATCCTGAACCGCAGTTCCGGCCGCAACTTCGCAACCGACGTCACCCTGCCCCGTTTCGTGCTCAGGAGCGCGAACCCGGTCCAGGGTTTCACCCTCGGGCTGATGCACAAGGACATCCGCCAGGCGGCCGAACTCGGTATCGCCTCCGGGGTTACCCTTCCCGTGATCAACCTGGCGCGCGAACTCTACCAGGCGGCGGTGAACGAGCACGGCGGTGACGTCGACGTCAATGAGGTGATCCGGCACTACGAACGCGGTTCGGGTATCAGGCTTGCCGGCAGCGGCAGGAACGAGTGACGAGGAGAAACTGGCAATGGCGAACTTCAGCAACTACGGCGATCACGACGCAACCGGGCTCGCCGAACTGGTGCGCAGCGGCGAGGTGACGGAGACCGAACTCCTCGACGAGGCGCTGACGCGCGCCCGGCGCCTGCAGCCCGAACTCAACGCCGTGACCGCCGAGATGGAGGACGAGGCGCGCCGCGCGATCGCCGACGGGCTTCCCGATGGCGATTTCCGCGGCGTGCCCTTCATGCTGAAGGACCTGCACGTTCTCTACGACGGGTCTCCGACCCACAACGGCTGTCGCTACTACCACGACTACGTCGCCGACCATGACAGCGAGATCGTGGTGCGCTTCCGACGTGCCGGGCTCGTCACCATGGCCAAGAGCAACACGCCCGAGTTCGGCCTGTGCGCCTCGACCGAACCGGTCAGTCACGGTCCGGCACCCAACCCCTGGGACCTGTCGCGCAGCGGCGGCGGTTCGAGCGGCGGATCCGCGACCGCGGTTGCCGCCGGCATCGTGCCGGTGGCCCACGCCACCGATGGCGGGGGTTCGATCAGGATCCCGGCATCCTGTTGCGGACTGGTCGGATTGAAAACCACCCGCGGCCGCAACCCGACCGGGCCGGACGCGCTGGAGAGCCTGCACGGGATCGGGCACGTGGTCAGCCGCAGCGTGCGCGACAGCGCCCGGATGCTCGACTGCATCGCCGGGCCGGACTTCGGCGCCCCCTTCGGGACACTGCCGGCGCCCTCGTCCTTCGCCGGGCAGGTGTCCACCCCGCCGGGCCGGCTGCGGATCGCGTTCACGACCCGGGTTCCCGAGGGCGTTGACCTCGATCCGGTCTGCGCCGAAGCGGTCGAACGGGTGGTGGATGTGCTTGGCTCGCTCGGTCACGAAGTCGGGGAGGCAGCACCCGACATCCCGCATGACTTCGTTGCGTCCTTCTGGCGCATGTTCGCATCCGTCGGCACCCACGCCAACCTCGCCGCCCGCGTGGCCGCGACAGGCCGGGCGCTGACCGAGGACGATGTCGAGCCGGTCACCTGGGAGGCCTACCAGCGCGGGGCGCGGGTCCCGGCGCCGGACCTGCTCACCGGCATCCAGCGTGTGCACCTGATGGCCCGGCAGGTCGCGCTCTTCCACCAGGACTGGGACCTGTTGCTGTCGCCGACACTTGCGCGGCGCCCGGTCCCGCTCGGCTATCTCTCGATGAACGTCGACGACGTCGAAGGCTACTGGGAGAGACTGTTCGGCTTCATCCCGTATACCCCGGTGCAGAACCTGACCGGACAGCCGGCGATCTCGCTGCCGCTGCACTGGAGCGACGACGGGCTGCCCGTCGGCGTGCAGTTCTCGGCCCCCTTCGGCGACGAGGCTACCCTGCTGCGGATCGCGGGCCAGCTCGAGGACGCCATGCCGTGGGCCGGCCGCAGGCCTCCGGTCCACGCCGGCTGAACCCGTCCGGATCCGGTCCCGGAGCAACACCGGGATCAGGTCCGTGATGTCTTGTGGAGCGGTGCTGCGGGTGTGTGCCCTTGCATCCCGGCTCCGGCTTGAGTGTACTGTCCTGCGGCGGCCGGGCAGCGCGATCTGCCGGCGCGGGGATCGTGTGCGCATGCCGGCCGCCCACACTGCAGGAGGGGAACCATGGCCGACCGCATCGCTCCGCCCAGGGAGGCTCGGGCACTCTACCGGATGCTCGAGGAACGGATCCTCGACCGGGACCAGGCCGGTGCGAGCGATGTCTGCTACGACATCATCCGCCAGGGCCGGCCGCTTACCGAGATGCTCGCCGAGGCGGTTCGCATCCATGGTCCGTACACCCACGTGCCGTACCACGAGCGCATCGACGACGGCTACGTGAACTTCGTCAACAACGACCATTGCCTGCTGAGCGCCCGCATCGCCCTGCGGATGCCGGAACTGATGCCCGAGGGCGCCGAGGGCCTGCCCTACGCCCAGACCGTCTGGTACATCCCCACCGGGCTCGATATCTGGAACCAGAAGATCCTGAAGGCGCCCGGGCATTACGCCCGCGGCTACACCCTGCCGCCCGGACCGCCGCCGGACCCGGTGGTGCACTGGCCCGACCAGGAGCCGGTGCACCTGTCAGGCCCGTTGCGCAACCGGCTCGACCAGTGGCTCACCCACGTGCAGCGCGGCAACGTGCTCGATGCCTACCGCGTGTTCCTGGGACTGATGGATGACCGGGCGCACCGCGAGGACGTCCTGGCCGAACTGGCGTTTGCAGGGCTGATCGACGTGCAGGACCGGGCCTACCAGAACCGGTCCTATACCACCGGTCACAAGGCGTTCCGGGCCCGGGCCACCATCGAGCTGGGCGACGCCATCGGCTGGGATCAGGCGCATGACGTGATCTACGCCGGCGCGCTCGACCTTGCCGTCGGCCCGCGCTGGTACTCGACATACGAGATGGCGTGCAACGCCGTGAAGGTGCACATCGAGGGCCAGACCCTGCAGGCGGTCCCCTACGCCGGGGTCAGTGCCCAGGAACACGAGATGCTCGGCAATTCCGAACCGCTCAACCGCTACCAGTCGGAAGCCCTGATCGAGGTCACCATCCGCGAGCCGGAACCGGCCTTCATCGGCCATCTGGCTGACCTGCTCAAGGCCGGTGCGTCGCCACGGTCCATCGTCGACACCCTGCAGCTCGGCGCGGCCCAGGTGATGCTCGAGACCCACGTCAACACGAACTTTTCCCTGCCGCAACACTGCTACGAGTACTGCAACACGCTCGGCTGGTTCTTCGACCGCTTCAGGCATCCCCAGCGCATCAAGCTGCTGTTCCTCGCCGCCGCCTACCTGAACCGCGCCGCGTGGCACCAGCGCCTGATCGGCGAACTGGCCACACCCAGGATCAAGGTTCCGGCGAAGGCCGGACAGATGACGCCCGAGGGCATCCTGCAATCGCTTGAGGCCGCGCTCGTCGCCCCGGACCCGGAGGCGGCGGTGAGCTGGACCCAGGCCTACATCGAATCCGGTGCCGAGCGGGCCCCGCTGGTTCGCCGCCTCGCCTTCGCCGGCGCACGCGTCGGCAACGATCCCCACAACCAGGAACTCGCCCACTGCACGGTCGAGGACTATGGCAAGAACCGCAGCTGGGACAGGGAACGCCTGCTGCTCGCCTCGGCCCAGCACACGGCGGGCCACCGCAAGTACGGCGACCACCTTGCCTGCTCCAGGCGGTTCGGGGCCGCGTTCGACCACCCACTGCTGCAGTAGACCGCGGCAGGAGTGCCACCATGGGACGTCTCGACGGCAAGGTCGCGCTTGTCACAGGCGGTGCCTCCGGGCTCGGCAGGGCAACAGGCGTGCTGATGGCCGCGGAGGGTGCGGTGGTCGTGCTCAGCGACCTGCGGGACGACCTGGGAGAGGACGTCGCGCGCGAGATCGGTGGACGGTGCAGCTACCTCGGACTCGACACCACGGACGAGTCCCGCTGGGAACAGGTCTGCGAGACCGTTCTCGAGCGGCACGGCAGGCTCGACATCCTGCTGAACGGGGCCGGTGTCGGCAGCAGCGGGGTGTCTCTCGCCGACATGGACCTCGCGACATGGCGAGGATGCCTCGCGGTCAACCTGGACGGGGTGTTCCTCGGCTGCAAGCACGGCATCCGCGCCATGCGCGCAACCGGAGGATCGATCATCAACATCTCCTCGATCCTCGGGGTGACCGGCCATACCGGGGCGGCCAACTACTGCGCCTCCAAGGGCGGGGTCAGGCTGCTGACCAAGGCCGCCGCGCTCGAGTGCGCCGACCTCTCGCCCCGCATCCGGGTCAACTCGATTCACCCGGGCTTCATCGATACCCCGATGGTGGCGAGCGCCATCCAGCGCCGCGGACCGGAGTTCCGCCACTACATCGAGAGGTCGGTGCCGTTCGGCGAACTCGGCCAGCCCGACGACATCGCCGAGGGCGTGGTCTACCTCGCAAGCGACGCCGCCCGGTTCGTGACCGGATCGGAACTTGTCATCGACGGCGGGTTTCTCGCCCGCTGATCCCGCAGCTACCGGAGACGCAGCAGCATGCGCACGAAATGGGGCGTGTTCTCACTCAGCCAGTATCCCGACCAGTCGATCAGGGTCGAGGGTCTCGAAGCCGACATGAAGCTCTTCGAGTTCGCCGAGGCACTGGGTTACGACACCGCCTGGGTCGCCGAGCACCTGTTCAGCACCTATGGCATCGTCACCTCGACCCAGGTGCTGGCGGCCACGGCAGCCCAGCGGCTCAAGCGCATGCGCATCGGGACCGCCGTGGTGGTGATCCCGTTCAACCATCCGCTGCGAACCGCGTCCGACTTCGCGTTGGTCGACTGCCTCTCGCGCGGCCGGCTCAACTTCGGGATCGGACGAGCATACCAGCCGCACGAGTTCGTCGGCCTCGGCATCGAGATGTCGGAGAGCCGGGAAATGTTCAACGAGGGGATCGAGCTGATCCTGAAGTCGTGGACCAGCACCACCTTCACCCACTCCGGCAAGTACTGGACCGTGCCGGACGAGATCGAACTCCTGCCGAAACCGGTTCAGGTGCCGTACCCGCCGGTCTACCAGGCAACGGTCTCGCCGGAGAGCTTCGACCAGGCGGCCCGCAACGGCTGGTCGCTGCAGCTCGCCGCGCCGTTTACCTACCGCACCTACCGCGAGGAATGGATCCCGAAGCTCGCCGACGAGATCAAGCGCTACGAGGATGCACTGGTCGCCAACGGCCATGACCCCGCGGCGCTCGAGCGCATGATCCTGCTGCCGTACTTTACCGACAGGAGTTCCGACCGCGCCCGCGAGACCCTGCAACCGCACGTCGAGTGGTTCTACAACAAGGTCGCAAGCCACCAGCAGCCGGGCAAGGGCGGTCCGGTCGCCGGCTACGAGTTCACCATGGTCGAGGGTCGTCGCAGCCGCGAGATGGGTTACCTCGCGTTTGACCGTCTTGCCGAACACAAGGCCTGTGTCGTCGGCTCGCCACAGGAGTGCATCGACAGCCTCGGCCACATGAAGGAAGCCTTCGGCATCACCGAATTCGTGATCTGGCCCAACCTCGGCGGCATGTCGCCGACCCGCGCCGAGAACGCGGTACGGCTGACCTGGGAGGAGATCGTCCCCCACGTCTGACGGTCGCGGGCGGGAGCCCGTGCTCCCGAACGGCCGCGGGCGAGGTTCACGACCGGGCCGCGCCGGAACGAAGCCACCCTGATCGTCGACCGCCGGGACGCGACCGGGCGCCGGGAACGCCCCGATGGTGCCGGTTCGGGTGCAAGGTCCGGCATTCATCGCGCCGCGATCCGCCCGACGAGCTGACAGGATGCGGCAGGACACGAGGTCACGTCCGGGGCGACTGCGAAAAATATTTCACCAAATCAACATGGTAGGAAGCAGAAAAAGAGCAGGAGTGCCAACCGGGACTCAGTGCTCTCCCGAGGATCTCTCCGGGTCGCGCCGCCTTGACAGCGCCGCCGCATAGCACGCAGTCTCGGAGACCGAACGAGGGGAGGCGTCCGTCCCGATGCACCGCTGGCCTGGCCGGAATGTAAATGTATAGCTATATCGCGCGCCGGGTGGCATTCGGCGGGATCACGGTGTTCGGCGTGTCGATCCTCGTGTTCCTCATCATGCGCATCATGCCGGGCGACCCGCTGACCGCGATCTTCGGTCCCGAGGGCATGACCAAGCTTACCGAGGCGCAGCGCCAGAGCTACATGGAGGAGCTCGGCCTTGCAGACCCGCTGATCGTCCAGTACCTCAGCTGGCTGTGGGACATCGCGAAGGGCGAGCTCGGCCGGTCCTTCTTCCGGGCGGAGAGCGTCGGCGAGATGGTGCTGCGCCGCGGACCGCTGACGGCGCAGATCGCCATACTGTCGGTGATCCTCTCGTGGATTCTCGGCATTCCGGTGGCGATCGTGAGCGCGCTCAGGCCCAACAGCATCGCGGACAATACCGCGCGCGTCATCTCGATCACCTGCCTTGCCGTGCCGGGCTTCTGGCTCGGCATGCTGCTCGTGCTCGGGCTCCTGTTCGGCTTCGGCTACCGCGCGCCGCAAACGGCCGGGGGCCTGGGCCTGTTCGAGGATCCCGGAACGGTCCTGCAGATCATCATCGGACCGGCCTTCGTGCTCGCCCTCGGCCAGGCCGCCTACATCGCGCGCATGGCCCGCTCCAGCCTGCTGGAGGTGATCCGCGAGGACTACGTGCGCACCGCCCGCGCCAAGGGGTTGAACGGACGCCTTGTGGTCACGCTGCATGCCCTGCCCAACGCGCTGCTGCCGGTCATCACGCTCTCGGGCATCCTGCTCGGCTTCGTGCTGGCCGGTTCCATTCCGGTCGAGCGGGCCTTCGGCACGCCCGGCCTCGGCTACGCCATGTTCACCGCCGTCAACGAACGCGACATCTTCGTCATGCAAAACCTCGTCTTCCTCTATGCCGTGGTATTCGTGATGCTGAATATCGCCGTCGACATCATCATCGCCTGGATCGACCCGAGGATCAGATACGGATGACCGCGCCGTCCGAAACACCGATCGTTGAAGAGACCGGTCGGACCGGACCGCCGCCGAACCGCGTGCTCGGCGGTCTGAAGCACTTTGCGCGGCGCTCGCCGCTCTCCGCGTTCTGGGGCTGCATCGCACTGCTGATCGTGGCCGTGGCGGTCTCCGCCCCGCTCATTGCGCCGTATCCGCCGCTCAAGTCGGACTTCCGCAGCATGCAGAAGGCGCCCGACGAGATCCACCTGTTCGGCACGGACCAGATTGGCCGCGACACGCTGAGCCGGGTCATCCACGGCAGCCGGACGTCGCTCATCGTCGCATTCGCGGCGGTGCTGCTGGGCACCACGCTCGGGTCCCTCTGGGGCCTGGCCTGCGGTTACCTGGGAGGGCGCTTCGACATCGTAAGCCAGCGCATCATCGAGTTCCTCCAGGCCTTCCCGGACCTGATACTCGCGATGGCGATCGCGATGGCGCTCGGCTCCGGCACGGTGACGGTCATCATCGCCATCGCCATCACGCGAATACCCTTCGGCGGACGGGTCATCCGCTCCGTCGTGCTGTCGCTCAAGGAAATGTCCTTCGTGGAGGCGGCGCGCAGCCTGGGCGCCTCCAACATGCGCATCATGCTGTTCCACATCCTGCCGCAGTGCGTGGCGCCCTATCTGATCCTGGCCACGACCCATCTCGGTGTCGCGATCATCATCGAGGCGTCGCTCGGTTTTCTCGGCGTCGGCATCCCGCCGCCCGCGCCGACCTGGGGCAACATGCTGGCGGACGCGCTGAACGCCGGCATCGTACCGCCCTGGTGGCTGGTGCTGTTCCCCGGCGTGGCGATCACCATCACCGTGCTGGCGTTCAACCTGCTCGGCGACGGCATCCGCGACGTGCTCGATCCACGCCTGCGCGGGTCGGTCTGACGGGGCTCAGGCGGTCGCCGCCGTCCCCGGGGTCGTCAGCGGCTCCGCGCCGGTCCCGTCATGCAGGTGGCAGGCGGCCCAGTGGTCGGCCTGCACCTCGCGCAACACCGGCACATCGCTGCGGCAACGCGCCATTGCATAGGGACAGCGGGAGTGGAAGTGGCAGCCCGGGGGCGGATTGATCGGGCTGGGAACATCACCCGTCAGGATGACACGCTTGCGCCCGCGCGCCCGCGCCTTTGGCACCGGCACCGCCGAGAGCAGCGCCTCGGTATAGGGATGCAGCGGCGTGTCGAACAGGCTGGTCTTGTCGGTGATCTCGACGATCCGGCCGAGATACATCACCGCCACCCGGTGGCTGATGTGCTCGACCACCGCCAGGTCGTGCGCGACGAACAGGTAGGAGAGCTTCAGTTCGTCCTGGAGGTCCATCAGCAGGTTGATGATCTGCGCCTGGATCGACACGTCGAGCGCGGAGACCGGCTCGTCACCGACGATCAGGTCTGGGTTGAGCGCAAGCGCGCGCGCAATTCCGATCCGCTGGCGCTGGCCACCGGAGAATTCGTGCGGATAGGAATCCATGTGCCGGTGGCCGAGGCCGACCCGCTCGAACAGCGCCTCGACCCGCTCCTCGCGCTCCGCACCTTCCGCCACCCCGTGGATGGTCATCGGTTCGCCGACGATGGAGCGGGCCTGCATGCGCGGGTTGAGCGAGGCGTAGGGATCCTGGAAGATCATCTGCATCCGTCGGCGGTAGGGCATCATCCGGACGGCGTCGAGGTCCGTAATGTCCTCGTCGTCCAGGCGGATGCGTCCCTCGGTCGGTTCCAGCAGCTTCAGCACGGTACGCCCGACAGTGGACTTGCCACAACCGGACTCGCCGACAAGGCCGAGCGTCTCGCCGTGCCCGATCCGGAAGCTCACCCCGTCCACGGCATAGACATGGCCACCGATGCGCGAGAAGATTCCCTTGTAGATCGGAAAGTGCTTCTTGAGCCCCTGCACGTCGAGCAGGGGCGCAGCATGTCCGGCGGCGGCGTTCATGCCGTTCCTCCCAGCAGGCGGTCGGCGTGCCAGCAGGCGATCCAGTGGCCCGGACGGTGGTGTTCGAGCGACGGAAACTCCTGTCGGCACCGCTCGCTCGCGTAGCGGCAACGCGGTGCAAACGTGCAGCCCTGCGGCAGGTTGGCGAGCGAGGGCACCATGCCCTCGATCTCGTTCAGGCGTCCCCGGCCGGCCTCGATGTGGGCTGCCGTCTCGAGGCTCGGAATGGCGCCGAGCAGGCCTTCCGTATAGGGATGGCCCGGATTGTCGAAGAGCTCGTCCACCTCGGCTTCCTCGACCTTGCGCCCGGCATACATGACCACCACGCGATCGGCATTCTCGGCGACCACCCCCATGTCGTGCGTGATCAGGATGACGGCCTGGCCCTGGGTGCGCTGGGTTTCGCGCATGAGGTCGAGGATCTGGGCCTGGATCGTGACGTCGAGCGCCGTGGTGGGCTCGTCGGCGATGAGCACCTTCGGGTTGCAGGAAAGCGCCATGGCGATCATCACCCGCTGGCGCATGCCACCGGAAAGCTGGTGCGGATATTCGTGCGCACGGCGTTCGGGCTCCGGAATGTGGACCTCGCGCAGCATCTCGATGGCGCGGTCCATCGATTCCCGTTTCGAAAGACCCTGGTGAAGCGCGATGGCTTCACCGATCTGCTTGCCCACCGTGAACAGCGGGTTCAGCGAGGTCATCGGCTCCTGGAAGATCATCGAGATCTCGTTGCCGCGGACGTCCTCCATCTCGGTCTCGGTCGCGTCGAGCAGGTTGCGTCCTTCCAGGCGGATGGCGCCGCCGACGATGCGGCCCGGCGGGTTCGCCACCAGCCGCAGGATGGAGAGTGCCGTCACGCTCTTGCCGCAGCCGGATTCCCCGACCACCCCCAGGGTTTCCCCGCGCCGCACGCTGTAGGAGACCCCGTCAACCGCGCGCACCACCCCGTCGTTGGTAAAAAGTGAGTCTGGAGATCCTCCACCTCCAGCACGTTCTCTCCCGCGACAGCCGGTGCCCCTTGTTCGAGCGGCTCGGTTACGTCCATACTCGGTTCTCCTTAGAGTGCCACAGGCTCACGCGACGGAGGCACGGCTTGACAGCATATCGCATAAGTGGCCGGAGCGGACCTCGTTCGAAACAGGGAGGACAATAATGCCACGAAACGGTTTCTTTGATCGGCATTGGACACGCCGGCACTTCCTCCAGGGAAGCACGGCCCTTGCGGCCGCCGGTGCCTACGGACTGCGTCCCCGCAGGGCCAGCGCCGCGGTCCCGATGGAATTTGACGGCTCGAAATTCCAGCTGGCGGCGACGGAGCCGAACCCGAAATCCGGCGGCGTGCTTCGGTACGGCATCACCATGCGTCCGCCGCATCTCGATTTCCACCAGTCGGGCACCATCAACAATCTCGGCAGTCAGGCGTGCATGTACGACAACCTGATCCGCCGCGATCCGCGTGACAGCGGCCAGACGATCATTCCCGACCTGGCTCACAGCTGGGAGATTGCCCCTGACGGCAAGACCTACACGTTCTTCCTGCGCAAGGGCGTGCTCTTCTCCGACGGCGCCGAGCTGACCTCCGCGGACGTGAAGGCGACCTTCGATCGCATCACCAAGCCGCCGGAGGGCATCAACATCCCGCGGAGCGCGCTGTTCCCCTCGGTCGACGAGGTCACCGCGCCCGACAAGCACACCATTCAGTTCAAGCTGGCCGTTCCGCGCCCGCCGGCCTTCATCATGGGCGCCATCGCGAGCGGCTGGAACGGTATCGTCCGCAAGAAGACGCTCGAGGACAACAACTACAACCTGCGCAAGACGCTGGATGTTCCCGGCACCGGGCCGTTCCGCAGCGTCCGGCGGGTCGAGCAGGAAATCTGGGTGATGCAGAAGAACCCGGACTACTGGATGGAGGGGCTGCCCTATCTCGACGGCATCGAGTTCTACCACGGCCTGCCGTTCTCGCCCGAGCTCGGCTCGGCCTTCCTGGCGGGCCGGACGGACTACGCCCGGCTGATCGATCCTGTGACGCGCAAGGAAGCCGATGCCCGCGACGACATGACGGCGACCGACTACTACCAGAGCGTCATCCAGGCGGTCTGGCTCAATGCCGACCGCGAGCCGTTCAACGACCCCAGGGTGCGCAGGGCCATGCACCTGGTGTTCGACCGGCCGGTGCTGGTGGACGTCGTCAAGGATGTGGCGCCGATGATGGTTGGCGGCTTCATCTATCCGTTCTCGGATGTCGCCACGCCGAAGGACGAACTCTCGCAGCGCCTCGGCTACCAGCCGGACACGACGGCCTCCATCAAGGAAGCCAAGGCGCTTCTGGAAGCCGCCGGGCACGGCGGTGGCATCAAGGGGCTCGACTTCGTGGTGCGAGATGTGGCGACCTTCAAGCTCTGGTCGCAGGCAATCCAGGCGATGCTGCAGCAAGCGCTCAACATCGAGTGCGAACTGCGCACCGTCGTGGAGTCGGTCTGGTTCGACGACACCAACAACGGCAAGTTCGACCTGTCGGTCGGAGCCATCGTCTCGACCCTGATCGACCCGTCGGACTACTTCAACACCTGGTACGGCCCCAATGGCCCGCAGAACTACTCGCAGTGGGAAGACCCGCGCTTTACCGAGTTGCTGACGGCCATCGACAACGAGGTCGATCCGGTGAAACGCCAGGCGGCGATCACCGCCGCCGAAATGGTGATGGAGGAGAACCCGCCGGTGTTGCCGATCTCCTGGGAGAAGATCAACGACGGCTGGTACAACTACGTCAAGGGCCACAATCCCTACAACTATTTCGGCCTCTACGATGTCGGACGGTTCGACACCTTCTGGCTCGACAAGTAGCCGATACCCATCGTCCGGCGTGACCATGCCGGAACACTTCGAGCCCGCGCCTTCCCGGCGCGGGCTTCTCTTTTGGAGATGAGGCCGGTCCGGTACCGCCGCATCCCGTGATCGTCCCCGGGCCTTGCCCGCCGGTTCGCGCGGGGATGCGGTCCCGTCGCATCGGGGAACGAGGGGCGCCGCCCCGGGGCCGGGGCGGGGCGTGCCGGGGCGACTGGAGGCGGCGGACGGCGCGCCGGCCGTCAGTCCCGGTGCGGATCCTCGATGCGCGGCCAGTAGGGCTCGTCGAACCGGCCGTAGGGGATGGCCGCGAAGTCGGGCGGGATGGCGCCCGGCGCCGACACGTAGAGCACCTTCGAGGCGACCGGTGCGAAGCCCGCGTAGAAATGCTGGGTCGACTTGACGATGATGCCCCTGTAGTCGGCGATGCGGATGCCGAGCGCCGTCATGCCGTCGGGGTGGAAGACCTGGGTCCGGGTCGAGGTCAGGACCAGGTCGATCCCGGACTCCGCGGCGAGCCAGACCGCGGTTCCCATGCCCATGCTGGCATCGCCGAAGGTCTGGCGCGCGCCGTGCAGGATGCGCTTCACGGTCACGGTGAGATCGACCGGATCGCCGGAGTCCGGCCCGCATTTGCCCCCGATGCGGATCGCGAGTGTCGCCCCCTCGCCCGCCTCCTCGCAGAAGCGCACCGCAACCGGGTCCCAGTAGTAGCCCGACAGCACCCCGCTGGTGCCGCGTTCGAGCATGCGGGCAAGGATGAAGGTGGAGTCCGACGGCGCCCCGCCGCCGGCGTTGTCGGCCACGTCGGCCGCGACCACGGGGCCGGGGCCGGCCTCGATCAGGTCGAGCGCCTCGTCGATGCCAAGCGTCTCCTGCAGGGTCTCGTGGCGGAGTTCCCAGATTCTCCTGCCGAAGCCGCGCGCCGTCGCGGCGGCGTGCTCCATGTCTCCATCGGCCACGACCAGAACCTTGGCCGAGGTCCGCGGAACATCCTGCCACGGGAAACCGTGCGCGAACGAAACCGACAGGACCCCGTCGACGCCTTCGGCCGCCTGCATGTCGGCGACCACCGAGCGCATGGGCTCGACCGGCGTGCGCCACATGTTGATCATCCGGCAGTCGTGCAGCGCCATGACCGGGCGCACCTGTTTCTGGTGGGCGGCAAGGCAGATCCGGAACAGTTCTCCGGCACGCTCGCCCACGTCGACATGCGGGTACTCCTTGAACAGCACGAGCGCGTCCGCATTCTCCACCATCTCCGGCGTGATCGAGCAGTGCAGGTCGAGTTCACCGCCGATCACGGTATCGGGACCGACGATCTCCCGCACCCGGGCCAGCAGGTCGCCCTCGCAGTCGTCGTACCCTTCGGCCGTCATGGCGCCGTGCATCGACAGCAGCACGATGTCGACCGGCAGCGCGGCGCGCAGGTCCGCAAGGATCTCGTCGCGGAACCCCTCGTAGACGGTCCGCACCGTCAGACCGGCCGGCTGGGCAAAGGCGGCGAGGCTCTCGACGACCTGGCCCTGCTGCTCCTCGGTTGCCCGGCGCCAGACGTGCAGCGGCAGGCTGAAGGTGGTGGCGGGACGGCCGGTCGCGTCGCCCCTGTACACCATGGTGTCCTCGAAGGTCCGCATGCCCGTCGGCAAGGAGGAAAAGGTGTTGGTCTCGGTTCCGAGACAGGCAATGAAGACCTTCATCCCGCACTCCTGTTCACTGTCCATAGAATTTCCCTGCCGAAGGGCGCGGGCCTATACTCCACGACCGTGCGGCATGCGGGATCCGTCAGCCAAGGCGGCGCCGGTACAGCGCGATCAGCCGCTCCCAGTGCCGCTCTGCGGCCGGCTTGTCGTAGCACCACCGTTCGGGAAACGCGAACCCGTGATGAACCCCCGGATGGATCTCGAGTTCCCCCGGATTCCCCGACACATCGAACAGGGCCTGGAGTTCGGCCACCATGTCGAGCGGTGCGAGGTCGTCGTGCTCCGCACACGAGATGTAGAGTTCGCCTCGCGCCGCACCCAGGGTGAGGTGCGGGCTTTCCTCGGCATCGCTCACCAGCCAGGTGCCGTAGAAGGACGCGGCGGCCCCGATCCGGTCCGGGTAACGCGCTGCAGCCGCAAGCGCGTAGGGCCCGCTCATGCAGTAGCCGTGCACCCCGGCGGGGCCTGGCGCGACCTCGCCCGACCGGTCGGCGAACGCAAGCATGGCGCCCACGTCCACCATGGCCGGCGGAATGGTCATCTTCGTGCGCACCGCACGCATGCGCGCGTGCTCGGCACTGCCGTGCTCGAGCACGTCGGGCCCGTAGGTGGTATCCCTCCCGGCACGGTAGTAGAGGTTCGGCAGCATGACGAAGTAGCCGATGGTCGCAAGCCTGCGCGCCATGTCGCGCAGTTCCTCGCGGATACCCGGCGCGTCCATCAGGAACAGGACCAGCGGGCGCGGCCCGCCGCGTTCCGGTCTGCACAGGAAGGTCTCCATCTGCCCGTCCGGGGTCCCGATATCGACGACATCTTCCTTCACGGCATCTCTCCCTGTCCCGCAGCCGCGGCCCGGTCATGACCGGAGACGGCCATCAGCCGGTTGGCGCGGTCCAGCGGTACATCGTGCTGGCCACACTCACCTTCGTCACCATGCTCTACACGATGACGGTGATGATCGCCAACGTGGCGCTGCCGAAGATGCAGGGCACCTTCGCCGCCACGGTCGACCAGATCGCGCTCGTGGTCACCTTCAACATCGTCGCGACCGCGGTGGTAACCCCGGCCTCGGGCTGGCTTGCATCGACCTTCAGCCGCCGCTCGCTGATGCTGACCTGCGCCCTCGGTTTCACGGTGGCATCTGCCGGCTGTGGCATGGCGCAGAACCTCGAGCAGCTGATCGTCTGTCGCATCTTCCAGGGCGGGTTCGGGGCGCCGCTGGTTCCGATCTGCATGGCCGCCATTCTCGACATCTTCCCGCAGGAGGAACACGGCACCGCCACGTCGTTCTTCGGAATGGGCGTGGTGTTCGGCCCGATCATCGGCCCCACCGTCGGCGGCTACCTGTCGGATGCCTACGGCTGGCGGTGGGTGTTCTTCCTGCTCATCCCGTTCGGCCTGCTGGCGAGCGCGCTCATCATGGCCGTGATCCAGGACCGGCGCCGGGCGACCCGGTTCAGCCTCGACTGGACCGGGCTGGCATCGCTGTCGATCGCCATCGCCGCCCTGCAGCTGATGCTGGACCGCGGGCAGCGGCTCGACTGGTTCGAGTCCACCGAGATCATCATCGAGGCAGTTGTCGCCGTCGGTGCCTTCTACATCTTCCTCGCCCACACGCTGACCACCCGGAACCCGTTCTTCGATCTCGGCATTCTCCGCGACCGCAACTACGCGCTCGGGCTCGCCATTGCCGCGCTGTTCGGCGCCATCCTGTGGACCCCGCTCATCCTCTATCCACCGATGATGCAGAAGCTGCAGAACTACCCCGAGGACATCGTGGGGCTCTACCTCGCGCTGCGCGGTCTGGGAACGCTGGCCGGATCGACGCTGATGGTGTTCATCAACCGCAGGTTCGATCCCCGTCTCCTGCTCGCCGTCGGATTCCTGCTGCAGGGGATCGGCGGCTGGTACATGGGCGCCTTCGACATCAACCTGTCGGCCTTCGAGCTCGCGTGGACCAACCTGCTGGCAGGCTTCGGCGTCGGGTTCGTCTGGGTACCGCTCACGCTGATCACGTTTTCGACGCTCGACAAGTCGCGCCTCAACGAGGGCAGCGCCTTCTTCCACCTGGTCCGCAACATCGGCAGCTCGATCTCGATCTCGATCACCGTTGCCCTGATCGTTCGCTCGACAACGGCCAACTACTCCGACCTGACCCGCTACGTCTCGATCTTCGGCGAGAGCAACACCATCATGGCGCTGAAGGGGATCAGCACGCCGCAGACCGTCGAAGGACTGGCCCGGCTGTCTGGCGAAATCGCCCGCCAGTCCGAGATGATCGGCTACATCAACGCCTTCTACCTCTACGCGTTGACCGCGTTCGCGATCATTCCGCTTATTGCCTTCGTGCGGATGCCGCGCGCTGCCACGACCTGAGCGGCGGCAGCGCGGACCGTCACGACCTACAGGCGCCCGTGCCGGCTGCTGACGTCGAGCACCGCACGCGCCGCTGCCCGTGCCGCCCCGCCCGGCACGCCGAGACGCCGGCGCAGCTCGAGCGACACCGTCATCTGCCGGGTGCGCACCGCCTCGTCGCCGAGTGCCGCGAGCACCGCGGGCAGCAGCCGGTCGACCCGGCATTCTCCCTGCAGGAACAGCGGGAACAGCGGCTGTTCCAGTACCCGGTTCGGCAGCACCACCGCCGAGCGGTCAACCAGCATCCAGCCGACCAGCGCCGACATCGGGCTGACCCGGTACGCGACCACGCTCGGTACCCGCGCGAGCGCGAGTTCCAGTGTCACCGTGCCGGAGGCGGCCAGTGCCGCCGTGCTGGCGGCCATGGCATCGATCCCGTGGTCACGGGTGACGGTCACGGGAACCGGCCAGCCGGCGACGCCGGCGCGCACCTGTTCGGCAACACTGGTCACCGTCGGGATCACCACGTGCAGTGCCCCGATGCGCTCCGCGAGTCCGGCGACCGTGGCGGCGAACGGAGGCAGAAGCCGGCGGACCTCGCCCGGGCGGGAGCCGGGCAGCACCGCGAGCACCGGTGTCGAGGGCGATATCGCGTGACGCGCCCGGAATCCCGGACCGTCGCCTTCCGGCCGCTCGGCGGCAGGGTGACCGGTGAATGTGCAGCCAAGCCCGTGCGGTTCGAAGTAGCCGGGCTCGAAGGGGAACAGAACCAGCAGGTGATCCAGCATGCGCGCGATCACCCGCGCCCGGCCGGGACGCCACGCCCACACCGTCGGCGCCACCATGTGGATGAGCGGCACCCGGGTGCCCTGGCGGCGCAGGCGGCCTGCAACCCTGAGAGTGAACGCCTTGGAGTCGATGGTCACCAGGGCGGCGGGCCGGCGCGCCGCGATATCCGCCACCGTCTCGCGCACCCGTCCAAGCAGGCGGGGTACGTGCGGCAGCAGCTCGAATACTCCCATCACCGCGAGTTCGGAGATCGGAAACAGGCTGTCCAGCCCCTCGCGCCGCATCTGCTCGCCACCGATACCGGCAAACCGCACCTCGCCGCCGGTCAGTTCGCCGAGCGCGCGCATCAGCCCGGCCCCGAGTGCATCACCCGACGCCTCACCGGCAATCAGGTAGAACAACGGGTGATCTGTCACCGCACCGGGTCCACCCCGACCAGGAACAGGCCGGCCGCAGTCGCCGCGGCGATCACTTGCTCACGGTCGAGCAGAACAGTGCCGCCTGCCTCGACGGCAATGCCGCTGAACCCGGCGGCAACCGCCGCCTCCAGGGTCCGGATGCCCACCGTCGGCAGGTCCACCCGGCGTTCCTGCCCCGGCTTGCTGGCCTTGACCAGGACCGGGCCCCGGCCCGGCCGGCGCAGCGGACCGGCCCGCGCGATCATGGCATCGGTTCCCTCGATCGCCTCGAGCGCCAGCACAACTCCGTGCTGCACCGCCACGCACTGCCCGACATCGGCGGCCCCCATCAGGCGCAACACCTCCATGCCGCGGCGAATGTCGGCAATGCCCCCCGGGTCCGGTTCGGGCCCGGCCATGTGGCCCGTCGGAGCAAGGACACCAGCCATCACCTCGTCGAGCCCGATGACCGTGAGCCCGTCACGCTCGAGTTCATCGACAATGACCGACAACAGTCCGTCGTCTCCGAAGGCACGGCGTCCGGCGCGCAGCAGCATGCCCGATGCCCTCCGGTCGAGCGCCAGCGACGAGAGCGCGGGTCGGCTGACCGGGCCGGCCATCACCACCTCCCGGGCTCCGAACCGGTGGATCGCATCGTGCATCGCCTGGATCTGCCCCAGTTTCAGCCAGACGTGCTCATGGTCTGCAACGCCCGCCGGGTCGGTGATGCCGGAAAATGCCACGACCAGGACCTGTCCGCCGCTCGCACGGCGCACCGCAGCCAGTCTGCCGGGCAGGGTGCCGCCTCCGGCAAGAATGGCAAGCGGTGCCGGACTGCTCACGGCGTCCCGGAGACCGGTGGCTGGCAGACCGGGCGCGAAGGGTCCGAACGCAGGAAGGAGAGGATCTCGAGGACCCGCGGATCATCCGGGCCGGTGGCCTCGAGCGCCGCGATACGCTCGCGCAGGGCGCCCGGGCCGCGGAACAACGTGTCGAAGGCGTCTGTCGCCACCTCGATGTCCGCACGTGCGATCCCGCGCCGGCGCATGCCCACGAGGTTGAGTCCTGACAGGGTGCCGCGATGTCCCTTCACCGAGCCGTAGGGGATCACGTCACGATCCACCGCGGTCATGGCGCCCACGATCGCCCGTGCGCCGATGCGTACGAACTGGTGCACGGCGGCAAGCCCGCCGAGGATCGCCTCGTCGCCGATGGTGACATGGCCTGCAAGCGCCGCGTTGTTGGCAAGGACCACCCGGTCGCCGATCTGGCAGTCGTGCGCCACATGCACACCGACCATGAACAACCCGCCGTCGCCGATCCGGGTCACCATGCCGCCGCCCTCGGTGCCGGTGTGCATGGTGACATGTTCGCGAATGACGTTGCCGCGCCCGATCACCAGCCGCGATGGTTCCCCGGCATACTTCAGATCCTGCGGTTCCAGGCCGATGGTGGCGAACGGATAGACGGTGGTGTCCGGACCGATCACCGTCCGCCCGTCGACCACGACATGGCTCTTGAGCGTGGCCCCGTCGCCAAGGCGGACATTCGGGCCCACCAGACAGTAGGGACCGATGATCACGCCGGGACCGATGGCTGCCGCAGGGTCGACAATGGCGGTCGGATGGACCGCGGTCTCACGCACCGGCGGTCACTCCCGGTCCACCACCATGGCCAGGCAGGTCGCCTCGGCCGCGACCACGTCATCGACCAGTGCTTCGCCGGTGAACTTCCAGGCCGAACCGCGCCGGCGCAGCAGCCGGCAATTGATCACCATCCGGTCCCCGGGCAACACGGGCTTGCGGAACCGCGCCGACTCCACCGCCATGAAGAACACCAGCTTGCCCTCGGCCTCCGGTCCCAGCGTGATCATCACCAGGCAGCTGGCGGTCTGCGCCATCGCCTCGATGATCATCACCCCCGGCATGACCGGCATCGTCGGAAAGTGACCGGCAAAATACGGCTCGTTGATCGTGACGTTCTTGATCCCGACGGCGCTCTCGCCCGGCACCACGTCCCTGACCCTGTCGACCATCAGGAACGGGTAGCGGTGCGGGATGAGCTGCTTGATGCGGGTGATGTCGAGAATCGCGGAGTCGTCACCCTCAGTCATTCGACCCGCCTCCCTTGCCTGGTTTGAGAACCTTCAGGCCGCGCCGGGCCAGGTGCCGCAGGATCGCCGCCGAGCGTCGCCATTCGTCGATCGGAACCGCCGGCATGCCGCCCACGGCCCCGTCCGGCGGAATGTTCCTGTGCACTCCCGCACCGCCTGCTATCCGCGCTCGATCACCGATATCGAGATGTCCGACGATACCCGCCTGGCCACCGACGACCACATGGTCCCCCAGACGGGTGCTGCCGGCGATGCCGACCTGGGCCACGACAATGCAACCGCAGCCAAGCTGAACATTGTGCGCCAGGTGCACCAGGTTGTCGAGCATCGACCCGCGCCCGATCCGGGTATCCGGCCCGGTTCCGCGGTCGATCGTGCAATTGGCTCCGATCTCGACATCGTCGCCGATCATCACCCGTCCGAGGTGCGGCATTCTGACGGTGCCGTCGCCGCCGAGATCGAATCCGAACCCGTGCTGGCCGATCCGTGCACCTGGCAGGATCTCGCACCGCTCCCCGATAACGCAGTGCGAGAGCGTGACATTGGCGCCGATCCGGGTCTCGCGACCGATCACCACCGCTTCATCGATGACGGCGTTCGCACCGATGAGGCAGTTCTCGCCGATCTCGACCCGTTCGCCGATCACCGCGCCAGGTTCAATCCGGCTCCCTGCGCCGAGACGGGCCGACGCCGCAACACTGGCACCGGGGCAGACCCCCGGCTCGAACCCCGGTTCGGGGTGGAAGCACCAGCCGAGTCGGGCGAAGTTCCGGCGTGGCGCACCGGTCACCAGCAACGCCATGTGCGCCGGTGCCCGTGGCACCAGGTCCCCGTGAATAAGGCATGCGCCGGCCCCGGACCGGGCCAGCGCGTCGAGATAGCGCCGGTTTTCGAGAAAGCTCACATCGCTCGGCTTCGCAGCCTCGAGCGGCGCCACGTCGTTCACCTTCACCGTGGGATCCGGGCAGTTGAGCAGCTTCGACCCGGTGCGGGCCGCCACCTCTGCCAGGCTGAGCGCACCCGCATGGGGGAAGAAACGGGGATCCGCCATTGTCGGTCCGTCAGTTCTGCGCTGTCTCGAACGACACCTCGACTGCCGGTATCCTCTCGTTCAGCCGTGCGAGCGCAATCTCCGAGATCTCCAGTGTCTTGACCGCGATGACAATCGAGCTGCGAAACAGGACCGCCCCTGCCCCGGTCTGTTCGGCGATTTCAGCGCAGATCCGGTAGAGTTCCTGCTGTACCTGGTTCATCGCGGTATCGTGTGCGGTGCGCAGCTGCTTGGTGGCCGCCGCGGCCTGGCGCTGCGCATGGCTCGCCCTTTCCTTCAGCGCCTTCATGCGTTGCTGGAAGGCTTCCGTGGTGATGAACTGCCGGTCGGCGTTGAGCTTGTCCTCGTCGGCCCTGAGCTGCTGTTCGACCCCTGCGAGCTTGGTACGGAACTCCTTTTGCCGCACATCGATCGCGGCCCTGATCCCCTTCGCCGCCTCCGACTCCCGAATGACCCAGCCGAAGTCGATCACCGCGATCGGGACCGGCTGCAACGCAGTCGGTGCTGGCGGCGTCGACTTTTCCTGCGCGCGCACGTCACCCGGCAGCAGCAGCGCCACGGCCAGCAACAGAGCCGCGCAGACAGCAGGCAGCGAGCCGCTCCGGGTCTGCCGTACGGCTTTGCGTTCCGCTCCCACCATGTCAGAACCGGGAACCGAAGCTGAATCGAACCAATTCGGTTTCATCCTGTTCCTCTTTCAGGATTGCCTCCGCGATGTCGACGCGGATCAGGCCGAACGCCGTACGCCAGGCCACGCCAAACCCGCCCGAAAGCCTGACCGCGGTACTGTCGAACACCTCGTCCCCTACGGCTTCCACGTGCCACAGGCTGCCGGCATCGGCAAACAGCGCCAGCTTGATGCCGAGGTCATCGGGCAGTCCGATCGGGAAACTGTATTCCACCGTCCCGGCATAGTAGTTGTTGCCGCCAAGGGCATCGCCGGTCAGCGTGTCCCTCGGTCCGAGACCGGATGCCGCGAAGCCGCGAATGACGCTGCCGCCGATGAAGAACCGCTCGGCAATGCTGACATCCTCGCCCAGGCCCAGCACGTGGCCGGCCTCGGCGCTCATGCTGAGAACGGTGTCATCGAACACCGGGAGATGGTAGGAGCCGTTGCCGCGAAGCCGCAGCAGCCGGGTGTCGCCACCGAGACCGGCAACGTCGGTGGACATCGCCAGCAGGTAGCCCTCGGTCGGGTCGAGCCGGTTGTCGCGCTTGTCGTAGGTGAGCGACTGGCTGACCTGGGACGTCGTGGTCGTGCCCTCCTGTTCGACGATGAAGCGGGAGGCAGTCGTGTCCACGTTGAGCACCTGGGTCCGCCTGAACTGGTAACGGACCGACTGGCGCAGGTCCCTGCCCAGGGTATAGCCGAAGCGCACCCCGCCACCGGTCTTCTTCTCGTCGAAGGAGCTGTCATCCTGCCGGTCCCGGGTCACGCGGAACAGTTCGATGCCGGCGAGCACGTCCCGGTCGAGAAAGTAGGGCTCGACGAAACCGAGATCGTACTCCTGGGACAGCGCCGAGCCCTGGACGCGCGCCTTCAGCGTCTGGCCCCGGCCGAGCAGGTTGCGCTCGGTGATCCCGACATCGCCGAGCAGACCGTTCAGCGAGGAATACCCCACTCCGAAGGACAGTTCGCCGGTCGGCCGTTCGTCGACCTTCAGCTTGACCTTCATCCGGTCCGGCGCACTGCCCTGCTCGCGTTCGATATCGACCGAGTTGAAGAAACCGAGGTTACGGATCCGCCGGTGGGAGTCGCGCAACCGCGCCGTGTTGTAGGCATCGCCCTCGATCAGCCGCACCTCGCGCCGGATCACCTCGTCAAGCGTGCGCACGTTGCCCTCGATCTCGATGCGCTCGACGAAAACCCGCTGCCCCTCGCCGATCTCGAAGGTGATGTCGATGCGCCGGTCCTCGCGGTGCCGCTCGGTCCTGGGCCGGATGTCGACAAAGGCGTATCCCACCTCACCGGCCGCATCCGCCATCTGTGCCGCGGCCTCGGTGACCGCGTCGGCATCGTACCAGTCGTCGGTTTCAATGGAGACCAGGGGGCGGAGCATCTGCTCGGTGACCTGCTTGAGCGCGATGTCGAACCCGATCGCGCCCACGCGGTAGCGCCGGCCTTCGTCAACCGTGAAGGTGATCACGAAATCCGTGCGATCCGTGGTGAGCTCGGCAACCGCCGAGACCACCTTGAAGTCAGCGTACCCCTCCTCGAGGTAGAAGCGGCGAAGCAGCTCCCGGTCAACACCGAGGCGGTCCGGATCATAGGTATCGTTGCTGGTAAGCAACCGCCAGAACGCGTACTCGCGGGTCTGGATCACGTCGCGCAGATCGGAGTCCGAGAAACTGCGGTTGCCGATGAAGGTGATGCTGCGCACCCGGCTCAACGGTCCCTCGCTGATCTCGAAGACGAGGTCGACCCGGTTCTGCTCGAGCACGATCACCTTGGGTTCAACCTGGGCGGCAAACCGCCCGCTCAGGCGATAGACATCGAGCAGCCGCTGCACGTCCCGCTGGACCTTGGTACGAGTAAACACCCGCCTGGGTTTCAGCTGGACCTCGGCCTCGAGAACTTCATCCTCGATCCGGTCATTGCCCTCGAAGGCGATCCGGTTGATGACCGGATTCTCCCTGACCTCTACCACCAGCGTCGTTCCGTCACGACGCACCACCACGTCGGCAAACAGTCCGGTCGCGAACAGGGCCTTCAGGGAGTCGTCAAGCAGGTCGGGGTCGAACGGATCGCCGGGCTCGATCTCGAGGTAGGACAGGACCGTTTGCGGATCCACCCGCTGGGTGCCGTTGACCACGATGTCGTCGACGGTGTCGGCAACGGCCACGGGAGCCGCAAGAAGAACCCCGGCCACCAGGGCCGCGCACAGCCACCCGCTCCGTTTTGGTTCCGCTCCGAATACTTTCAACATTGCCTTGTGAGCCTCTGTCCTGTCCGCTTTTCAACTGAACAACGAGTGGAAGAAATCGACAACCCGCAGCTGAACTATATCGTTCCATGTCACAAATACCATAAGACCGATCACCGTAGTCAAACCGGCAATCGACGCGTACTCCCGAACGCGCTCTCCAAGCGGACGTCCACGCACCGCCTCGGCCAGGTAGAACACAAGATGTCCACCGTCGAGGACCGGGATCGGGAACAGGTTGATCAATCCGAGGTTGATCGACAGCAGGGCGGTAAACCACAACGCCGTCGCCAGTCCGGCATCCGCGGCCGATCCGGAGATCTGCGCGATCCTGAGCGGACCGCCGAGCTCCTCGGCGCTCCTGCTGCCGGTGATGATCTCGCGGACCGCCGCCAGGGTCTGGACGGTGAGCGACCAGGTCTCCGCCGTCGCGATCCACACCGCCGAGAGCGGATCCGAACGCCGGTACTCCACCGTTCCGCCGCGCACGCCGAGCTGACCGCGGGAAACGGTCTCCCCGGCACTGTCGGTACTCTCGACCCGGCGCGGTGTGACGGTGAGCGTGACCTGTTCGCCGTCGCGCTCCACCACCAGGACAAGCGGCCGGCCGGCACTCGCCGAGACCACCTGCTGCAGGTCCCCGAACTGTCCGATCGGCGCCCCGTCGGCCTCGACCACCCGGTCGCCGGCCACCAGCCCGCCCGCCTCGGCCGCACTCCCGGGCATCACCTCGGAGACGGTCGGCGCGAGCTGTCGCTGACCCACGCTCGCGTGCAGGACCGCGAGCACCAGGATCGCGAACAGGAAATTGGCGGCCGGCCCCGCCGCAACGATGGCGGTGCGCGCACCGAGCGACTTGTGGTGGAACGAGGTTTCCCGCTCCTCCTCGCTCATCTCCGTCAGCCCCTCGCCGGCCGAGCTTGACGGATCGCTGTCGCCGAACATCCTGACGTAGCCGCCAAGCGGGATGGCCGAGAACTTCCAGCGGGTTCCCGAACGGGCCGTCCAGCCGAACAACTCCGGTCCGAAACCGATCGAGAACACCTCGACCCGCACACCCGCACGCCGGGCAACGGCGTAGTGACCATACTCGTGCACGAACACCAGTACTGTCAGAATAACCAGGAATGGCACCAGGTTATCGGTCACGATTGCCAGAAGATCGGTCACGCTCGGGCGTCTCCGTGCAGGGTGCAGGCTGTCTGGACAGCGCGGATTGTCGACTGTTTAGACAGCTGCGGAGGGCATGGCAACGGTGCCGACCGCCCGGCCCGGCCCGCCGAGCAGGTCCCGGGCCACGGCACGTATCCCGGCATCCAGCTCCTGGATCTCCTCGAGCGATGTCGGCGCTGCGGGCTGCTCGCGCGCAAGCACGGTCTCGATCAGGCGGACGATGTCGCAGAAGCCGATGGCGCGATCGAGGAAGGCCTGCACCGCCACCTCGTTGACGGCATTGAGCACCAGCGGGAGCGCGCCACCCGCACGCAGTGCCGAGCGCGCGAGCCCGAGCGCCGGAAACCGCGCGTCGTCCGGAGGTTCGAAGGTGAGCGGTCCCGCCGTCGCGAGATCAAGCCGGCATCGTGGAACCGCGATGCGTTCGGGCCAGGCGAGCGCGTGCGCGATCGGGCATGACATGTCCGTCGGCGCCATGTGCGCGAGCACCGAACCGTCGCAGTAGGACACCAGTCCGTGCACCACCGACTGCGGGTGCACCAGCACCTCGATCTTCCGTTCGGAAAACCCGAACAGGTGATGCGCCTCGATGACCTCGAGGCCCTTGTTCATCATGGTTGCCGAGTCGATGGAGATCTTCGCACCCATGCTCCAGTTGGGATGGGCAAGGGCCTGCTCGGGCGTGCATGCGGCCATCTCGTCGACGGAGTGCCTCAGGAACGGCCCGCCGGACGCCGTGAGCACGATGCTCCGGATCCGGTCACGGTTCTCGTCCTCGAACACCTGGAAGATGGCATTGTGTTCGGAGTCGACCGGCAGCAGCGTCGCTCCGCACCGGGCGGCCTCCTCGATGATCAGCTTCCCGGCGGAGACCAGCGGCTCCTTGTTGGCGATCGCAACCGTCGCACCGCGCTGCACTGCCGCCATGGTCGGCCCGAGGCCGGCAATCCCGACAATGGCCGAGACCACCCGGTCCGCCGGACGGCGTGCAGCCTCGTCGAGCCCGGAACGACCGGCCGCCACCTCGATCGGCAGGTCCGACAACGCGTCCCTGAGCTCCGGCAGGGTGCTCTCGTCACGTATCGCCACGAACCGCGGCCGCATCTCGCGGGCCGCGGCGGCCAGTTCCCGCCACTTGCTCCCCGCGGTCAGGGCCTCGATCGAGAACCGTCCGGGGTGCTGGCGGACCAGGGCGAGCGTGGTCTGTCCGACCGACCCCGTTGCCCCGAGAACGGTCAGGCCCGTGATCCCGTCTTCGCTCCCGGTTGCCGGCATGCCTCCACCCATCCCCCCCGTCCGGGTCATGTTCGCCCGCAAGGCACTCTACCACAGAACCGGGGGCTTGCCGCCAAGCAGCACCAGCGCCGCCGCGAAGCTGATCGCAGCCATGTGCCCGTCACACCGGTCGAGAACACCGCCATGGCCCGGGATCATGCGCCCGGAGTCCTTGACGCCGAACCGCCGCTTCATCGCCGATTCACCGAGGTCCCCTGCCTGGGAAACCACCGCGACACCGGCGCCGGCGAGGCACAGCAGGGCGACATTCGCATCGCCGGGAAGCCACGCGGCCAAGAGTCCACCGCCCGCGGCACCCGCCAGGATACCGCCGGCGAACCCGGCCCAGGTCTTGTTCGGACTGATCATCGGCGCAAGCCTGGGACCGCCGAACAGCCGCCCGGCCGCATAGGCACCGGTATCGGTCGCGATCACGCAGCCAAGCAGACCGGCCACCAGCACCGCACCGCCGGGCTCGAACCCGCGAAGCCACAGCAGTGCAACCCCGGGGACCACGGCGACCACGGGACCCGCGAGAACAACCAGGCCGTGGCGGTGCCGGACCGCGAGGGCGCCGGTCGCAAGACCGGCCGCAGCCGCGACCCAGCCCCAGTCGTCGGCCGGCAGCAGCGGCCAGGCGGCGACCGGCAGGCAGCCGGCGGCAGCGCAGGCAGCGGCAAGCGACCTGCCGGCTCCCGCCATCCGGCTCCATTCCCACGCCAGACAGCCGGTCACTGCGGCAACCAGCACCGCAAGCACCAGGCCCCCCTGCCACAATGCCGCGGCAAGCGGCGGAACCATCACGAGTGCCGAGACGAGGCGCGCCGTGAAGTCACCGAAACGGGCGGGCACGCTCCGGGCTCACACCGCGGCGCCGTAGCGCCGCTCGCGCCGTCCGAATTCCGCGATCGCCTGCACCAGCGTGTCCCGCGAGAAGTCGGGCCACAACACGTCGGTGAACACGAACTCCGAGTAGGCGCATTCCCACAGCATGAAGTTCGAGATCCGCATTTCGCCGGAGGTCCGGATCAGCAGGTCGGGGTCCGGCAGCTCGAGGGTCTCGAGCCGGGAAGCGAACAGGTTCTCGTCGATGCAGTCCGGGTCGAGCGTCCCCGACCGGACCTCACGTGCAAGCCCGCGCGCCGCGGCCGCGATTGCGCGGCGGCCGCCATAGCTGAGCGCGAGGGTAAGATCGAGTTCCCGGTTCAGCGTGGTCAGCCGTTCGGCCCGGACAATCAGCGCCCCGATGTCGGCAGGCAGGCGATGGCGCTCGCCGATCACCCGGATGCGAACGCCCCGGGCATGCAGTTCCGCCATTTCCTTCGACAGGTAGCGCTTGAGCAGTCCCATGAGGTCGGCGATCTCGTCGTCCGGCCGTTTCCAGTTTTCCGACGAGAACCCGAACAGGGTCAGGTGGCGGATGCCGTGCTCCATCACGCATTCCACCGTCTCGCGCACCCGCTCGGCCCCGTACTTGTGGCCGATCGCCCGCGGCAGGCCGCGAGCCCGCGCCCAGCGCCCGTTGCCGTCCATGATGATCGCCACGTGCCTGGGACCCGCCGGCCGGACCTGAGTATCGTGACCTTCGCTCACTTCGACCCGTCCATCACCTAGACGTGCATGATCTCGGATTCCTTGGTGCTGAGCATCTGATCGATCTGGCCGATGTGATCGTCGGTCAGGCTCTGGATCTCCTCCTCGTAGAGGTGGCGATCATCCTGGCTCAGCTCACCGTCCTTCTCCAGCCTGCGGACAGACTCGACGCCGTCGCGGCGCACGTTGCGCACCGCGACCCGCGCGCCCTCGGCGTAGCGTCCGGCAACCCTCGTCAGTTCCCGGCGCCGCTCTTCCGACAGGTCGGGCAGGGGAATGCGCAGCAGCTGGCCGTCGACCTGCGGGTTCAGTCCGAGGTCGGATGCCCGGATCGCGCGTTCGACCGCCTTCACGTTGCCGCGGTCCCACACCTGTACCGAGAGCATTCGCGGCTCGGGCACGTTGACGGTCGCAAGCTGGGTGATCGGCATGGTGGCGCCGTAGGCCTCGACCATCATGGGTTCGAGCAGCTGGGTCGAGGCCCGGCCGGTCCGCAAACCCGCAAATTCGCGGCGCAGCGCCGCCAGTGCTCCATCCATCCGGCGTTCTATGTCATCAAGGTCCGGTTCGGCCATCGTCGGTGTCTCCGGTAATGATCGTGTATCGCCCCTCGCCGCGAATGACGTCGGCGAAGGCACCGACATTGTGAATCGAAAACACCAGAATCGGAATTCTGTTCTCGCGGGCGAGCGAAATGGCCGACGCGTCCATCACCTTCAGGTCACGCGACAGCACTGTCATGTAGCTGAGCCGGTCGTAGCGCCGGGCACTGTCCGACCGCGCCGGATCGGCGTCGTAGACCCCGTCGACCTTTGTCGCCTTGAGCAGTGCGTCGCACCCCATCTCCGAGGCGCGCAACGCGGCTGCCGTGTCGGTCGTGAAGAACGGGTTGCCGGTACCGGCGGCAAAGATCACCACGCGCTGCTTCTGCATGTGGCGTACGGCACGCCGGCGGATATAGGGCTCGCAGACCGCGGCGATCGGCAGGGCTGACTGCACCCGGGTCTGGATGCCGCGCGACTCCAGCGCGTTCTGCATGGCGAGCGCGTTCATGACCGTCGCCAGCATGCCCATGTAGTCGCCGGTCGCCCGTTCCATGCCGCCGGCTGCCATCGACACCCCGCGCACGATGTTGCCGCCGCCGATCACGACGCAGACCTCGACACCCGCTTCCACCACCGAGGCGATCTCGCCGGCGATCCGGCTTACCGTGTCGGGATCGAGGCCGAAGCCCCGGTCTCCCATCAGCGCCTCACCGGAAATCTTCAGCAGCACCCGCCGGTACAGCGCATCAGCGGTCGGATGTTCCATGCGCAGGTCTCCGCGCAGTCAGCGGCACGGCATGGGGTCACGGCTCATCCGAGTTGTGCCGCGACCTCCGCCGCAAAGTCCTTGTCCTCCCGTTCGATGCCTTCGCCGAGCACGAAGCGGCGGAAACCGGCGATTTTGATCGGGGTCCCGGCATCCTTCGAGGCCTGCGCCAGCACCTTCGCGACCGGGGTCTCGTTGTCGATGACGAAGGCCTGCTCCAGCAGCACCACCTCCTTGTAGAACTTGCGAAGCCGGCCCTCGACCATCTTCTCGACGATCGCCGCCGGTCGGCCCGAGGCCTTGGCCTGTTCCACGAGGATCGTGCGCTCGCGCTCGACGAGCTCCTGGTCGAGATCACTGACATCGACGCTCCGCGGCCCGGTCGCCGCGACGTGCATCGCGATCTGCTTGCCCAGCGGCTGCAGCACCTCCGGGTCGGCAGCGGAACGCAGCGCCACCAGCACTCCGATCTTGCCGAGCCCCGGCGCGACCGCGTTGTGCAGGTACGGGCAGATCACCCCCTGGTCGACCCCGAGGCGAACCGCGCGCCTGAGCGACATGTTCTCACCGATGGTGGCGATGTTGTGGGTGAGCTGCTCGCCCACCGTCCGCTCCTCGCCCGGGTAGCGCTGGCCGGCGAGCGCATCGAGATCCTCGCCGGACTCGAGCACCATCGACGCCAGGGTGGTGGCGAAGTCCTGGAACGCCTCGTTGCGCGAGACGAAGTCGGTCTCGGAGTTGACCTCGATCAGTGCACCGGCGGCCTGGCCGGCCGCCATGGCCACCACGCCTTCGGCCGCGACCCGGCCGGCCTTCTTCGCCGCCGCCGAAAGGCCCTTCTTGCGCAGCCAGTCCACGGCCGCCTCGATGTCCCCGCCGCTTTCGGTCAGCGCCCGCTTGCAGTCCATCATCCCCGCGCCGGTCTTCCCGCGCAGCTCCTTGACCTGTCCTGCCGTGATCACGCCCATGTCCGTCCTCTTCACTCAGAAGCTGCCTGTGGTTGCTCGGAAGCGGCCTGTGTTTCCGGCTCGCCCTCGGCCTCGCCGGCCGTGTCGTCCTCGTCTGCCGCAAGTCCGGCCTCGACCGGACCTTCCTCCGACTCGCCGATGTCCCGGCCGGCGGCGATCTGTTCCTCCTGCAGTCCATGCAGGATCGCGGTACCGACCAGGTCGCAGTAGAGCGCGATTGCGCGCATGGCATCGTCGTTCCCGGGGATGGGGAAGGTGATGCCATCGGGGTCGCTGTTGCTGTCGAGGACGGCGACCACGGGGATCTGCAGCTTGACCGCCTCGCGGATCGCCAGTTGCTCGCGGTTGGTGTCGATGACGAACAGGATGTCCGGAAGCGCGCCCATTTCCTTGATGCCGCCGAGCGCGCGGTCAAGCTTGTCGCGTTCGCGGGTCAGGTTCAGCAGTTCCTTCTTGGTCAGCCCCTGTGTCCCGCCGGCGAGCTGTTCCTCCAGGTCCTTCAGGCGCTTGATCGAGTTGGAAATCGTCTTCCAGTTGGTGAGCATGCCGCCCAGCCAGCGATGGTTGACGAAGTACTGGCCGGTGCGCTGCGCGGTTTCCGCGATGGTGTCGGCCGCCTGGCGCTTGGTGCCGACCAGCAGCACCCGGCCGCCGCCGGCAGCCACGTCGCGGATCGCCTCGAGCCCGCGGTGCAGCATCGGCACCGACTGGCGCAGGTCCATGATGTGGGTGTTGTTGCGGACCCCGTAGATATAGGGCTCCATCTTCGGGTTCCAGCGCCGGGTGTGGTGCCCGAAATGCACGCCGGCCTCGAGCAGCTGGCGCATGGTGAAGGTTGCTGCAACAGACATCGTCTCGCTTCTCCGGTTGAACCTCCGCGAGCGCGGCCCGGACGGGCCACCGGAGCGCGGGTCCGCAGGCGTGGACCGGCGCGTGCTCGCGTGCGTGGTAGGGTGACCGGTGGATAGCGCCCGACGCCCGCAAAAGCAAGCGTCTGGCCGCGGTCAGCGGGGCTTCTCAACGGAAATCGGCACTCCATCCCGTTGATCGGGTTCAAGAGCGGCAGGTCTGGCGCCTTGACCGACTGCATACGGGCCCCCACTGCCGCATCATTCACTATATGTTCAACGCCGGTGGAAAAAGCGGTTTGCGGGGCCGCGAACGTCGCGTTGGCGGTCAGCCGCGGCGTCAGGCCGACGCCGCCCGTGGGCGGGCCGGAAGCGCTGCGGATGACCAGCGTGCACCACGAGGTCCGCGCCTGGCGCCTCGACGCCGGGGATGGCGAGGCGCGGCCTTGTGTGGTCAGCGAGGGCAAGAAGAAAGGCAGGACGTCGATGCCGGGCCTGAAACGAACCCGCTTCGAGGCAGCGCTCGGAAGGCATGTGGACCCGGGTGCGGACCACCACCCGTCTGCGCCGGACCGACGGCAGGAACCGTGGAGCGGAGGCGGCGCGATTATCGCTTTGCCGGGGCCGTCCTCCCGTGAGAGGCTGGGACATGCTGAAGGATCAGGTATTCAGAATCGCTGACATCTATGTCCCGGTGAGTCGGCGCCGCACCATCGATCCCGCAACCGTCGAGGCGATCGCCGAGAGCATGCTGGAGGAGGGCCAGCACACGCCGGTCCTGTTGCGCCGGGACGGCGAGCGCCTGGTGCTGCTCGAAGGCCTTCAGCGCCTGGAGGCCTGCCGGGCCCTGGGCGAGGAAACCATCGTCGGCATCCTCGTCCGGGGGCGAAGGCATTAGGCGCGCGGCGAGACTGTCGCCCGGCGCGCCGGTTGGACGCCGACAAGCGCCATAAGTGATTGATGGTGTTGGATCCTGCTGGGTCAGGACCCCGGCGATTAACAACATACTGGTCCTCTTTGGCGTCCCGGTCCGCATCGGTGAGGCTTTCGACGGGGTCTTCGAGCCCGGCTCCATGACCGTGAACGGCCTGCTGGTCAATGCCCCGCCACCGGTCCCCGACCCGCAGGGTCGCCCGCTCGCCCGGCCCGGGAAGGTTCTGGAGCTGCGCGACGGCCCCGACGCGATGCGCGCGACGCTGATGCCGGCTGGCACGATCGACGGGGACGGGGCCGCGTCGAGGCGGGCGAACTGACGGCGTTCTGCGCATCGTTCCGGGCGCTTGAAGTAGAATGGCCCGCTGCGGCGGCCCCGGACTCCGAACCGGGGGTCCGGCGCATCGTCCGCCGGGCGCGGCTCGCAGGCCTCGTCCTGGCAGTCAGGCCGGAGCACCAGGGCCCGCTGGTCGACGGAGGCCGGGAGCGGGTCACCCTTGCCGGGTTACCGGAGAGCGGGGTCAACTGCGGAAAAGCCGGGGGAAAGAAGGATCATGCCGTTCGTTACCGTGGTCGTTCTGACGGACCCTGAATCCGACTGCGCTGTTCACGGTGTAGTCGAAGGCCGTCGAGCGTGGGCGCTGGCCCGGTGATCTGCACCGTCACCACGCTGCTCCGCTGCGACCAACGCGGACGCCTCGACGATCCGCAGCCCTGGAGGATCCGATACTTGGGTTGCTACGCCCCCATCACCCGCTGGACCGAATGGCGCCGGTTGCGGGTGTGCGGGCGCACCTCGCCGGGCCAGCGCCCACGCTCGACGGCCTCCGCCCACGCCGCGCTCTTCATGACGTCGGGGCTTTCGATCTCGTAGATGGCGTGCCACGTCGGGGTCTCGCCGCGTGCCACGGATTTCAGCTCGCCGCCCATCGACACCTCGAAGTCCTGCGCCTTCAGGCGCGTGACCGATATCACACCCGGCACCTCCAGCAGGTAGGGTATGTGCTCGGTGTCGTAGACTTCGTTGAACAGATCTTCCTTCTCCGGATCCACATCCATGCTTGCGATGAAGACGTAGCGGGTGCCGATGGGCATATCGGTGCTCCTCGTTTGCGGGTGGCCAAGCGTACCCGATCGGGAGGCTGCTCCATACGTGTTTTTCGGCACCGTTGCTCGACTCCCTGGAAGCGCGCGAACCAACATGGTGCAGGACTGAGCGGCGTCCCGTCTGCGCGCCGAACAACAACAGGGACGATCCACCCGCGTTCGGGCGGAAGAAGGGGCACAACGCGCCCTGTCCATGCGGCTCGGGGCGGAAACACAATCGTTGCTGCGGCGGGACCGTGAGCGGAGGGCCGACCGAGGGTAGGACAGTTGACATCTCGGGCCGCCCGGCATCGCCGGCGGAAGGTCTTCGTGGCAGTCAGGGGCAGGAACCAGGTGATTTGCTGATCGGCCTGTTGCTCGGCGCACCGCCTCGACGCCGATCGGCACCGCGGGTTATTGGTTGCTCCGAATACCGAAGGGTCAGGATCCTGCGCTTGACGACATCGCAGGCGCAGCGATGGAATTCGCCGCCGAGATCGAAAAGGGCCGCTCCTCTCGCTCTTGCAGCCGCAAAGGCCGTGATCCACAAATCGGCGAAGAGGCCGAGACCCTGGCAATCGTAAAGACATGTCGATCCTTGGTTCACCGAAGACCGTCGCGAAGTCGAGCCGGCCTTTGCGGAAAAGCGGGCTCGCGTGTTCAAGAGGAAATGTGCGCGCCCCGCAGTCCAGCCGCCGCCCCCGCCGACGGCGGCGGGTGTTGTTCGGCATGCAATTTCGTTACCGGCAGGCCTGCCGGCACGTGGTCGTGCATTGGAGAGACGGGAAGCCGGATTCCGGGGTCAAGGTTTTCGACCGGGGTTCGGCAGGCGAGATAGCGGGCGAAACCGACCGGGCGCCAGTCGCCGTTGGGGCTCCCCGATGGCGCAACCGGTGTCCGGCGTAAGGTTCGAAACGGCCAAGCCGGCATCCATCGGAGCGTCCGATTCAACCGGTTGTGGATGCCGGCGCAACCTCACCATACCCTGAGGTGTCGTAAGGTCCTGGAGATCTCCACAATTGATCTTCACCTGTCAGCCATCAGCCGAACAGCGCGTTCGGCAGCCAGAGAGCAAGCCCGGGAAAGATGGCGAGGATTACGGCGACGACGATCATGAGAATGAAGAACGGAAACGCCCCCCATGCGATGCGGCCAATCGGGTGACCGGTGATGCCGCGCAACACGAACAGATTGAAACCGATCGGCGGCGTGATCAAGCCCATTTCAATCACGAGAACGAGAAATACGCCAAACCAGACGGGGTCGAAACCGGCTTGGACGACCAGGGGATAACTGATCGGCATGGTCATCAGAATCAGGGAAATGCTCTCCAGAACGCAGCCGAGCAAGATGTAGAACGCGCCGAGGACGACGAGCAGCATGGCCGGCGTCAGGTCGAGCCCGGCGATGAAAGTCGCGATGGTTTGAGGAACGTGCAGGAAGCCCATCGTGGTCGAGAGCAGCGCCGCCGCGGCGAAGGCAGTCCCCAGCATGGCGGTGATCTTGACGGCGCTCATTGCCGATTCAACGAAGACCGCCCAAGTGAGTTGACCGGTCGACACTGTGATGCACAAGGCCCCTACAACCCCGAGTGCGGCGGCCTCGGAGGGCGTTGCGAGACCGGTGTAGATCCCGCCCAGAACGAGCAGGATAAGGAACAGTACCGGGAGCAGGTCGCCAAGCGCCAGCAGGCGCTGTTTCATGGTCGGCCGTGTTTCCGGCGTGGGTGCCAGCGCGGGCCGCAACATGCAGCGGGCCGCAATAAAGCCGGAATACAAGACGCCGAGGAGGAGCCCGGGAAACATCCCGGCCGCGAACAGTTTCGCAACCGAGACCTCGGCGATCATGCCATAGATTATCATGGTGATGGACGGGGGAATCATGATGCCGATCGAGCCCGCGGCCGCCACGGAGCCGACCGACAGATTGACGTCGTATTTGCGTTCAGCCAGCGCCCGTGTCGTGATCTTGCCGATCGTGGCCGTGGTCGCGACACTGGAGCCGGAGACTGCGGCGAACAGGACGCAACCGGCGACATTGGTATGCACGAGGCCCCCGGGGAGGCCGCTGACCCAAGGCGTCAGTCCGCGAAACAGGCGCTCGGACACGTCTGACCGATTGATGATCTCGCCCATCCAAATGAACAACGGTACCGCGGCCAACTCCCAACTGGTCACGGTCTTGACCATCATCGGCATGATGATCGAGCCGATACGAAACACGGAAAAATCAGTGAGGAAAAACATCGAGACCAGTGACGTCAACAGCAAACCAACGAAGATCCAGGCACCGGTTGCAAGGAACACGAACATCAACAGGATGACGACAAGAGCAGTAGCGATCGGATCCATCAGCGCCAACCTCCGTTGTATTTCTTTGGGGTCACAACCAAAGCAGATGCCTATTGCGATGGATCTTTGTCGTCGACGATATCACCGCCGGCGAGGATGCGAAGCAGGTACGCAATGAGTTGGAGCAGGAACAAACCGATTCCCAAGAGAACGATACCTTCCGGAATCCAGAAGGGGACTTCCGCGATCGTCCAACTGACGGTACCGCGCTCGTAGTGCTGCAGCACACTGCGCCCAACGAAATAGGTCACGAACAGCATGGCCGTAGAGGTCACCAGAATGATCGTGATCTCAACAAGGCGACGGACCCGGGTTGGTAATCGACTAAACACCAAATCAACGCGGATCAGTCCGCCTTGGTTCAAGGAGTGGCCAAGCGCGAGGTAAACAACGGCGGCCAAGCCATAGCCGACGAACTCCTCCGCGACATGGGTGGACGTGGCGAAGAACGAGCGCAGGATAATTTCCACCATGATGTGTACGACCATCGCAGTCATCACGGCGATCGCTACATAGGCGGAGTATCTCGAGATCGCCGCTACGACGTTCTGGAACATGTCGTTGATGGCGTGGTGTGGCCGCAAGAAACAACCAGCGCTGCTTCGTCGTCGGTGATCGGTACCAGAGACGGAGCAGCGCTGATGGAACCTACTTCTGGCCTATGCGTTGGCGAAAATCATCCAGCATGGCCGGTCCGTCCGGTCCGAGCTTCGCGAGCAGTTGATCCAACGCAGGCTTTCCCGCGTTTTGCAGGAAATCAAGAAATTTTTGCGGCGGGTTCTCGATGACGGTGACGCCGGCCGCACGCATATCTTTGTTGTTCTTCTCGATCAAAATCGTTTCCATTCGGGTCCACGACATCTCTGTGGTTTCCTCACCAGCTTCCTTTACGGCTTTCTGAAGTTCGGGTGAGAGCGCGTTCCAGGTGTCCAAATTGATGTTCGTCGTGCCCCACGGGATAGCAAAGTTTACGTATATGAAGTGGTTCAGGTAGTCTGGAAAGCTGGATGCAACGCCTGCATCGGCACCAGTCAGCACGCCATCGATAGTGCTCGTGGCCAGCGCCGGAACAACGTCACTCCAAGCGAGCTGAATCGCCGCCGCACCAGCCAGTTTGAAGGTCTTGAGGCCGTTTACGTCATAAACTCGAAGTTTCCAGTTCTGCAAGTCCTCGGCGGATAAAATCGGCCTCTTGGCCCAAAGTCCGCTCGGCGGATTTGGCGTAGAGTACAATTCGAACTGGTTGTACGAACGGTAAACCTCGTTGTAGACGCGTTGCACGGCTGCGTGAAAATGCTTGGCGTCCTCAGGTTTTTGTACCAGGAACGGCATCGTATTGATTGAGAAAATCGGATGCACGCCGCTGTGAAAAGCAGTGCAGATATTAGCAATGTCCAAGCCGCCGTCCGCCACTAGGTTCAGGTGGTCAAGGCACTTGTATCCCAATGAGCCCGCGTGATGGACAGTGACTTCTATTTGCCCCTTGGTTTTCTCCTTGACGAGCTTGGCAAAATACTCGGCGGCAACGCCGGCCTGGTCCATAGGACCGAAGACGTGTGCCAGATCCCACTTGATCTGCGCTTTTGCCGGCGCGCTCACCAACGTGGCCGCAACGGCAGCGGCGATGAAAAGCTTACGCGAGAGTTTCATGACTGTCTCCTCCGGTAGGGGTGTCACGGTCCGTCGGGTCGCAAGACGGTCCGACAGTCTCCAGCGCTTCCAAATCCGATCCAACAGATGCAGGTTGGCCGGTAGAGGCGAAATCGTCTCGCCCTATGGATCCCGATTGGAAGCGTCAGCGTAGTGAACCAGGCTCCGTGTAGCAAGGTCGCGCGCGCTATTTTGTCGCTGGCACAGGAGCTGTTCGGTCAGCCGGGATTCCCCGGATGCCGTTTCCCAACCTGCGCCAGGACCCCAGGATCCCGGTATAGCTGTCTTGCCTCGAGTAACCCCGCATCGGAACGGTAACTGTTGTCAACGCCGCCGCGCCGGTACATTTTCTTGCTCCGCCGTTGACAACATTCGACCATGGTTCGCCTGATCCTCCCCCATTGGATTGGTCCATCTCCAGGCCCAACACCGTTGCTTTACCCCGAAGTTCCAGCCCTGATAAGGCGCAACTGGTTGATATACCTGTCATTCGACAGGTTTCAGTGGTGGGTTACTGGGTACGCTACGGCCAAACCCCCAGGAGCTCGAGTACCTTGGCCTGAAGCGGGGTGGGCCGTGTGATGACCTGGAAGGGTTCAGCGCCGGGCGGCCGGGACATCACGGTGTTGCGGCTGATGGTGGCAAGATCGCCAATGAGGGTGCGGAAGCTGTGCACCGGATCGCCGTCGGGGGTTTCACCGGTCGCCGCCCTGGCCTGGGCGCTCATCGATACCGTCGCCGGAGCGACGACGGACCGGCGCAGGGCCTCGGCGCCTTCGGCATCCTCGTCGAACAGCATGGGTTTGAGTTTCCGGCGCATGTGCCGCTCCACGCAGCAGGCAGCATGCACAACAGGACGTGGGCACGGACCCGGAGTTCGGTGCGGTCGAAGACGGGGCGGACCGTGAGGTCCACGGTCTTCAGGCTGCCGAAGGCCCGTTCCACCGGGCTCAGTCGCTTGTAGGCCCGCACCGTGCCGGGGCCGTCGAGTTCGGTCTCCGGCAGGCTGGTGCGGATCACGCAGAGGCCGTCAAGCCTCGCCTCGGCAGCGATGGAGGCGTCATCACGCTGCCAGGTGAAGACGCCCTCGTCGTCGATGGACCACGTGAAGTGCTTTGCCATCCTGTACGTGCCGATGACCCTGCCGACCCTCTCGCCGATCTTCTTCTTGCCCTCGAGCCGGCGCTTCCCGCGCCGTGTCGCCGCACCAATGGGTTCAAGCAGGGCGTCTGTGGCCGCAAGCAGCTCCGAACGCTTGCGGGCCCGGTCTTCGGCCAGCTGCGGGTTACGACAGACCATGAGACGTTCGCCGGGACAGGCGTCGCTGGTGATCTCCACCAGGTCCCTCTCGTCGAACAGCGACATCTCCACGTCACCGGCTTCCACCAGGGCCCGGATGGCCGGTCGCTTGAGGGCACTGATCCAGGCCAGCGCAGCGGGCCTCACCTCCTCGCGTATCCGCGCCTCGGTCAGCATCCCCCGGTCTCCCACCAGCACCACCTTCGCAAGCGAGAACCGGTCGCGGACCTTGGCGATCTGCGAGGCAAGAGTGGCCGGATCCGCCGTGTTGCCGGGGAACACCCCCACCGACACCGGACATCCGTCCCGGTCACACAGCAGGCCGAACCCGATCTGCAGCTTGCCTCGCTTGCCGTCCCGGGAGTGGCCGCGTCTGGCCAGGGGGCATGATCTGCCTTCCAGCCACACCGAGGTCAGGTCGTAGAGAACCAGGCAGCCCTCTTCGAGGTGCCGCTCCGCCAGACCCTGCTCGATCCTGTCCTGGCGCTCAAGCAGCCAGTCCATGGCGGCATACAGCTCGTCCTCGTCCAGCTCCGCATCGAGGATCTCGCCCAGGGTGCTGACCGCCGTGGCCTCGGCCAGCCTGCGCGCCGTGGCCAGCTTCGAGGCCGGCTCGAGGATCCGCGCTGCGATCATGGCCAGCACCTGATCGCGCCGTGGCGAGGGCTTCGGATCGATCAGCGTCTCCAGCCCGAGCTTCCTGAGCGTTCCAAGCACTGCGGCGACATGGCCATGCGGAAGGGAACGGACGATGTCGAGGGCCTCCTCGAGGCTTGGCACCGCGGTGCCTCCCTTGAGCAGGCATCGCAATCCCTCGACCACAGCCGTCGGCCACTTGGTGAGGTTGGCGATGGTGCGCTTCCTGACCTTGCCGCCTTCGCGATAGGACTTGCGCAGCAGGATGGCCGGGCGGGGAGGAGCGGTTGGGGACGGATTCGATGTACATGGCTACTTACGATGCAATTTTACCATGCACTTTCGTCAAATACTTACATTTGCATGGGTATACTCAACGGTCCAAAACCCCGAAAAAATCCCGCCAGGTCGCCAGTCTGGCTCGAATTTCGGCTGGGATTCCGGGGGAACTTCGGACCAGGGGGCTGGATTACGGTCGCGCAGGGGCACGTCTGCACCGCCGCTGACGGCCGGGCCGGCACGCATTGAGCGCGGGACCACAAGCACGGCCTGTTCGCCGGTCGGCAGGCCGCTCACGGTCCCATCGACACATCCAGACCCCGCGCGGGGATGGCCCCGAACATGCCCCGCAGAGCACCACCAACCGACCCCCGCCCGCGTTCAATCGGCAAACAGACCCTTGAATGTGCCAGCCGCGGTCAGGCGCGAAACGGTGGCGCCACCTCGGTCACGCCGATCATCGAGTCCCGCCCGACCAGGGCCGCGAGCTCGGCCTCGGAAAGGCCGTCGGTGCCGTCAGGTCGCATCGGCAACACCAGGTAGCGCATGTCGGCAGTGGAATCATGCACCCTGACCTCGCGGTCATCGGCGATCTCGGTGCCGAACTCGCGCAGTACCGAGCGCGGCTCGCGGACCAGGCGCGAGCGGTAGGCCCGGCTCTTGTACCAGTCCGGGGGCCGGCCGAGCAGCAAGCGCGGGTAGCAGGAACACAGCGTGCAGACCACGACGTTGTGGACCCCGGGCGCGTTCTCGAGCACCACCAGGTGCATGGGACCGATATCGTGGCCGATCTCGGCGATCGCCTGTTTCGGGTTCGCGACGAGCCGGCCGCGGAAGTCGGGGTCGACCCAGGCCCGGGCGACGACCTGCGCACCGTTGGCGGGAGTGCGCGCGTCCATGTTCTCGACCTCGCGCCGGACCTCGTCGGCGGTGACGATCCCCTTCTCGATCAGCAGCGAGCGAACCGCTTCCTCCATCACCCGGTAGTAGGTCATGGTGTCGTCCAGGTCGGGCCGCGGCGCCGCGTGTTCGTGGTCGTGGGTGTGGCTCATCACGCGCTCTCCGGTTTACTGCCCCGCAGCGGACAGCCAGAACTCGTAGATCTCGATCTCGATGTGGTCGGCCCCGGACCCCTCGTAGCCCGGCCACAGGTCGGCCTGGCGGAACCGGACCCGGTAGAGGGTTTCGCGCGATGCGTCGCGCCGGCCGAACGCCAGTTCCTCCGGATTGCCGAAAGCCCCGCAGATCCGTTCCACCACCCCGACGTGACCGCGCACGTAGTGCGGGGTCCGAACATGCGTCGGCGGCGTCGGCGGCCACAGGTCGTGGACCCTGACCCGGTCTCCGACCGCGAACCGGCTCATTCCGCCTCCGGTCCGCGCGCCGAGACCTGCGCCATCCGCGCGCCCAGTTCCTCGGTGGTGAGCACGCCGGCATCGAGCAGCGCGTTGGTCAGCGACGCGATCCATCGCTCGTAATAGGTCATGCTGTCGTAGGCATCCGGAGGCAACGCCTCGATGCCCTTGCGAAGCTGGTCGACCGTCATGATCCGCCGCGGGCCGCTCAGCAGCATCATCAGCGCGTCGACCCGACGCTCCCACAGGGCGTAGTCATGCCCTTCCCGGTCGATGGCACCTGCTTCGAGGCCACCCATGTCGTGGTGACCGCGGGACGTGAAGTTCCTCTGCATCCTTCGAGCATGCCACGGGTCCGGCACCGCTGTCACGGGCTTGTGTCAGGTCCCGGGGCGCCGCCGGGTCTCGACCAGGATGCCGTCCTCGGCAAGGCTGCGGATCTGGTCGTCCGCAAATCCGTGCTCGTGCAGGATCTCGCGTCCGTGCTCTCCGAACCGGGGCGGGGTCCGGCGCACCGATCCCGGGGTGCGCGAGAATTTCAGCGGCAGGCCCCAGTTCACGTACCCGTCGCGTTCGACGCGCATGCCGCGGTGCACCGTGTGCGGGTGCGTCATGACCTCCGCGGTGTCCCGAACCGGTCCGATCGGCAGTCCGGCGGCGAGCAGTCGGGTGCACAGCTCCTCGCCGTCGACCCCGGCCAGCACGCCCTCGAGTTCCCGCTTGAGCGCGTCGCGGTTGGCCTGCCTGTCGGCGTTGGTGGCAAAGCGCGGGTCGCGGCCGAGTTCCTCGCGGCCGAGCTCCGCGCACAGTCGCTGCCAGGCGCGGTCGTTGCCGCCGGCGACGAAGATCCTGCAGGTCGCGGTCTCGAACAGGTCGTAGGGCGCAATGTTGGGATGCGGATTGCCGGTCAGCCCCGGAACCACGCCGCCGGAGACCTGGTAGTTGATCACGTGCGGGTGCATCAGCGCGAGGCCGCAGTCGTACAGTGTCAGGTCGAGGAACTGCCCGTGCCCCGAGCGTTCGCGTTCCAGCAACGCCATCAGGATGGCGTTGCCGGCATACAGCCCGGTGCCGATGTCGACCATCGCGAGCCCGATCCTGGTCGGTCCGCTCTCGGGCGCACCGTTGACCGAGAAATGCCCGACCATCGCCTGGATGATGCCGTCGTAGCCGGGAAACCCGCCATAGGGGCCGTCGGCGCCGAAGCCCGAGATCCGGCAGTGCACGAGCCGCGGGAACTTCCGGCTCAGCACCTCCCGGTAGCCAAGCCCCCAGCGTTCCATCGAGCCGGTCTTGTAGTTCTCGATCAGCACGTCGGCGCCCTCGAGCAGCCGCAGCAGCACCTCGCGGCCCTGCTCGCGTGCCAGGTCAAGGCTGATCGAGCGCTTGTTCCGGTTCACCCCGATGAAATACGCCGCGTCCTCGCCATCGAACGGGGGTCCCCAGTCCCGGACCTCGTCGCCCTGGGGCGGCTCGATCTTGATGATCTCGGCCCCCTGGTCACCGAGCATCTGGGTGCAGTAGGGCCCGCCGAGGACCCGGGTGCAGTCGATCACCTTCAGCCCGGCAAGCGCGCCGGCCGTCTCGTTGTCCGTCATTGCGGTCTCCGGGAACTAGTGCGTCGGGGTTGCGAACACACGGGCCGCGAAGTCCGGGTAGATCTCCGCGATCTGTCCGGCAACCCGGGTGCGGATCACCTCCAGGGTGTCATCGTCGGGCACCGGCGTCTCCGGCACCCCGCCCGGGGGGATGTCGAAGGCGAACCCTGTCTGTTCCACGATCTCGTCGAGGGTGTGCCCCGGATGCACGCTTTCGAGCCGGAAGCGTCGCCGGTCGCGGTCGACGTCGAACAGGCAGCGATCGGTAATCAGCTTGTGAGGTCCGCCGGGCCGGTAGACACCGTCCTCGGAAAACCCCGGCGCGCTGATGAAATCCACCCGCTCGACCAGGGTGCGCGGCGTGTGCTCGAGGCGGAACAGGATGACCCTCGGGACCACGAAATAGAGGTAGCCCGAGCCGAAGGACCCGGGAAACCGCGCCTTCGGCCGGTCGGGATCGCCGATGGAGACCAGGTTCACGTTGGCGGCACCGTCGATCTGGGCGCCGGAGAGGAAGAACGCGTCGATCCGGCCCTGCCCGGCGCAGTCGAACAGTTCCTTGCCGCCGTCCGTGAAGAAGTTGTTGCGCTCGCTGCCGAGGATCGACACGCGGGTCCGGCCGGCGCTGCGTTCGCGCGCCAGCAGCGCCGCCGCCCCGGGGATCGGGGACGACGCGCCGACCGCGATGTGGCCGAGGCCGTCCAGCATGCCGGCGATCGCGGTGATCAGGACCTCTTCGGGCCTCGGCCCCATCCGGTCACTCCGCCGCCGCGGGCCGGGATATCACCGTGGCCTCGAGCCAGGCGGCGAAACCCTCCTCGGTGCGGGCGAGCTCGGCGTAGCGCGCGAGGTGGGCCCGGTCGGGCTCATAGCCGCCCGGGATCCCCATCGGCCATGCTCCGCCCTCGGCCTCGGCGAGCGCCGTCACGTAGAGGCCCGGAATCGTGCCCGCCTTGGTCCGTTCGTCGTCCATCAGGCTGCCGTCGACGATGCGCTCGACGGTCACGAAGGTGCTGGCGGCCGCATGGGCCATCAGCATCTGCTCGCGGCGCAGCCCGACCCAGACATTGCCGAAACGGTCGGCCATCGGCGCGTGGAACAGTGCGATGTCCGGGTGCAGGGCCGGAAGCAGCACGACCGGGTCGCCAGGCGCAAAAGGATTGTCGATCACCTTCCAGTCGTCGCGCCGCGCCAGGATGTCGGAGCCGATCAGGCCACGCAGCGGGATGAACGGGATCGCCTTCTCGGCTGCCTGCAGCGCGGCGTGAATGGCCGGACAGGTCGAGTCGACGACCGTGATGGTCCCGGCCTTGACCGCAGCCGTGAACCGCGGACACAGGCCGTACTCCGACAGGGTCATCGCCGCGGTTTCCACCGTCTCGACGCAGCCTGCTCCGATCAGCATGTCGCCCTGGAACCCGATGGCCGGAACCCCGAGCAACCTGAGTCGGCGCGCACCGCGCCTGATCAGGGCATGAACCGCACCGAGCGCGCAGTAGCCGTAGTCCGGCGGAAGCGCAACGGTGGCGCCGTCCGGAATCCGTGCCGCCAGGTCCTCGACCGGCACAACGGTCGCGAGCATCGCTTCACCTCCCCGATTGACCGCGGCCACACTAGCGCATCGCCCGCGGTTGCGCCATCTGCGTCCGGTCGGTATTGCGGTCGGGCGCCAGCCACGGGGGAGACGGGATCCATGACCACTGCACCGAGCGGACCGGAACTGCGACTCGGCGGCCACCTGGTGGTGGATGCGCTCATCGCCCACGGGGTCGACATGGTGTTCGGCGTCCCGGGCGAGAGCTACCTCGCGGTGCTCGACGGGCTGCACGACACCAACAGCGTGCGTGCGGTGATGTGCCGGCACGAAGGCGGTGCCGCGATGATGGCGGAGGCCTACGGCAAACTGACGGGCCGCCCCGGGGTCTGCATGGTGACCCGCGGCCCCGGAGCGACCAACGCCAGTTCCGGCATGCATGTCGGCTTCCAGGATTCGACGCCCATGGTGCTGCTGATCGGGCAGGTCGGTCGCTCCATGGCCGACCGCGAGGCGTTCCAGGAGATCGACTACCGGCTGATGTACGGACCGCTCGCGAAGTGGGTCGCACAGGTCGAGGACGCGGAGCGCCTGCCCGAGTACATCAGCCGGGCGTTTCACACCGCGACCTCCGGACGGCCCGGACCGGTGGTTCTCGCGCTGCCCGAGGACATGCTGACCAGCCGGGTGGTCGCGCGGCCGTTCGACGGCTACCGGGCAGTGGAACCCCACCCGGGGCCGGACGCCCTGCGGGAGCTGCATGCAATGCTGGCAGGCGCCACCGCACCGCTGCTGATGCTCGGAGGTGGCGGCTGGGACCGCGAGGCCTGTACCCGGATACGGGAATTTGCCGAAGCCTCCGACCTGCCGGTCTGCGTGTCGTTCCGCTGCCAGGACTACTTCGACAACCGCCATGCAAACTACGTCGGTCACGTCGGCCTCGGCGCTCCGCCCGCGCTGCGCGAACTCGTTGCCTCGGCAGACCCGCTGGTCGTGATCGGCGCGGCACTCGGCGAGATCACCACCGACGGCTACAGCCTGCTCGAGGTGCCTCGTCCGCGCCAGCGGCTCGTCCATGTCCACCCCGGCGCCGAGATGCTCGGGAGGGTCTACCAGGCCGACCTTGCCATCAACGCCTCACCGCGCGCCCTTGCCGCCGCGCTTGCCGGCACGGGCCCGATCGACGGCAGCACCTGGGCGGATCGCACGCGCCGGGCCAACCTCGCCTACCGCGACACGCTGGAGCCGAAGCCGGTTCCCGGTCCGGTCCAGATGGGAGAGATCGCCGCCTGGCTGAACGCCCGCCTGCCCGAGAACGCCATCATCTGCAACGGTGCCGGGAACTACGCCACCTGGATGCACCGCTACTACCAGTACCGCGACTACCGGACCCAGCTTGCTCCGACCAGCGGTTCCATGGGCTACGGCATGCCGGCAGCGGTCGCGGCCAAGCTGGTCCACCCCGACCGGGTGGTGGTCAGCATGAACGGCGACGGTTGCTTCATGATGCACGGCCAGGAGCTGGCGACCGCGATGCAGTACGGCGCCAACATCATCGCCATCGTGGTGAACAACGCGATGTTCGGCACCATCCGCATGCACCAGGAACGCGAGTACCCGGGACGGGTCTCGGCCACCGGGCTGGAAAACCCGGACTTTGCCGCGCTGGCACGCGCCTACGGCGCCCATGGCGAGACCGTGTCCGAGACCGCCGAGTTCGCTCCGGCGTTCGAGCGTGTGCTCGCGGCCGGCCGACCGGGCCTGATCGAGATCAGGCTCGACCCGGAGGCCATCACGCCGGCCACATCGCTGTCCGCCATCCGCCAGGCGGCGCGCGCCGCCGGACGGTGACTGGCGCGCCCCGGGCGGGCGCGATAGGGTTGCCGCAGCCTGCGAGCAGACAAGGGGGGCATCACCATGGCCGACAAGGTCATCATCACCTGTGCCGTGACCGGCTCGATTCACACGCCGACCATGAGTCCGCACCTGCCGATCACGCCCGACGAGATCGCCGAGGCGTCGATCGGCGCCTGGGAAGCGGGGGCCTCGATCATCCACCTTCACGCCCGCGACCCCAGGGACGGCAGCCCGACCCCGGACCCGGACACCTTCATGGCCTTCCTGCCCCGCATCAAGCAGGCGACCGATGCGGTGGTCAACATCACCACCGGCGGCGGCCACGGCATGAGCCTGCAGGAACGGCTGGCAGCGCCGCTGCGGGCCAGTCCGGAGATGACCTCGCTGAACATGGGCTCGATGAACTTCGGCCTCTACCCGATCCTCGACCGGATCAGCGAGTTCCAGTACGAGTGGGAACGCACCCATCTCGAGAACTCCCGCGACTTCATCTTCCGCAACACGTTCAAGGACATCGAGTACATTCTCAAGGAACTCGGCGAGGGTCACGGCGTGCGCTTCGAGTTCGAGTGCTACGACATCGGCCACCTCTACAACCTGGCGCATTTCCTCGACCGCGGGCTGGTCAAGCCGCCGCTGTTCGTCCAGTCGATCTTCGGGATCCTCGGCGGGGTCGGCGCCGACGAGGAAAACCTGATGCACTCCCGGCGGATCGCCAACAAGCTGTTCGGCTCCGACTACCGCTGGTCGGTCCTGGCCGCCGGACGTCACCAGATGAGCTTCGTGACCATGGCGGCGATGCTCGGCGGCAATGTCCGGGTCGGCATGGAGGACAGTCTCTACATTGCGAAGGGCAAGCTCGCGGAGTCGAACCGCGACCAGGTGGCCAAGATCAGGCGGATCGTCGAGGACCTCTCGCTCGAGGTCGCCACCCCGACAGAGGCCCGGGCCATGCTCGGGCTGAAGGGCGGCGACATGGTGAATTTCTGAGGGCTGCTACTCCGCGGCCAGGGGCGGGGCGACACCGAGGTCGATGCCGCCGAGTGTCGCGACAAGGCCGCTGATGTCATGGCGCAGCCTGCCGATTGCCGGCAGGCGCCGCAGCCGCGCCTCATCGAGGTAGAGCGCCCGGCTGATTTCGACCTGGAGCGCGTGAACACCATCGTCGGGCGCGCCGTAGTGCCGGCTGACGTGTCCCCCGGCGTAGGGCACGTTCCGGCGTACCGAGTAGCCCCGCCATGCGAGGAACCCTTCGGCACGCGCGACCAGCCGCGGGTCGCAGGAGGATCCATGGCAATCGCCAAGCACGATGTCGGCCGGCCGGCCTGACCTGCCGTGTCCACGGGCCGCGCCCGACGGCATGGAGTGGCAGTCAAGCAGGATGCAGAATCCGAACCGCTCCCGGGTCTCGTCGACCAGGCGGCGCAGCGCGCGGTGATACGGCGCGTAACAGGTGCTGATCCTGCGTTCCGCCTCGGCGAGCGGCAGTCTCGTTGCGTAGATCTCCTCGGAGTTGGCGACGACGCGGGCAATGGTGCCGAGACCGGCGACGATGCGCGCGCTGCAGGTGGTCGCGTGGTCCGGCACCGGGTCACTCCACATCTCCGGGTCGAGTTCCCAGGCCTCGCGGTTGACATCGATGAACGCACGCGGGAACAGCGCGTGCAGGAGGATCGCGCCCAGTGCGGGCGCATCGGAGCAGATCTCGTCGACGAAACAGTCCTCGGTCATGCGAAGCCGCTCCAGCGGCAGCTGCGATTGCGCGAGGAACTCCGGCGGGTAGACCCGGCCGCTGTGCGGCGAGGCGACCACCACCGGCAGCACCTGGTGATCCGGTCGCTCCACCGCGATCGGCCTGCTGTGACCGACAACGACGTCCGGTCCGGATGGCGGGTCCTGGCTGGTCCGGGTCATTCCGGCTGTCTACAACAGCCCGGCCGTCCTGTCACCGGGCGGAGTAGCGCCCGCCCACCCTCCAGCCCTTCGCGGGACCGTGCGGAACTGCCCCGCGGCGCCCCGCCATCATCGCCGGAATCGTCAGGGGCGAGAGCCGGTCCTGGCCAGGGCCCTATCCCGCAACCGGCATGACGGACGGTCGCTGCCCCGGTGTGCCAGCGGGACAGTCCCGGGACCGCCGGGGGCATGGCTCCGGTACCGGTCGACGTCGCCCGCGCCCACCGTGCGGGACCGAAGCGCTCTGGTGCACGCGCCGGCCAGGCCACCGACCCGGCGGGGCCGCCCGGCAAGGGCCCCGCGCCGGTCCGGACCGGGCGATCGCCCCGCCGTCACGCGCTGCGTCCGGTCGAGAGTCCCGGGCACATCGGGAAGCTTCGTCCGTCGGTTCGGGCCCGGCGCGGTCGACGCCGGTGGCCGATCGGTCTTGCCATGCGCCGGCGCTTCGGTGTAACCACCCGTGCAGTGAACGAGGCCGGGCGCGTAGCTCAGCGGGAGAGCACTACGTTGACATCGTAGGGGTCGCTGGTTCAATCCCAGCCGCGCCCACCACCCGGCGACCGGCACCCGCGAACCGGTCACGCAGCGCGAACGGCCGGTCCCGCCCAGACCCGGAGACTGGCACTCATGACAGGCACTGCCGCATCCGAATTCATCCCGACCGCAAGCCACTGGGGCACCTACTTCGCAGAGGTCCGAGACGGCCGGCTGCTTGACCTGCACCCCTGGGAGGAAGACCCGGCACCGGCGGTGATCGGCCCCGGGCTGGTTGATGCTGTCGACGACGCCGTGCGCATCCGCCGACCGGTGGTCCGCGCGGGATTCCTGCGCGACGGCCTGGCGGCCGACCCGGCCGGCAGGGGGGCCGAACCCTTCGTCGAGGTGTCCTGGGACACGGCACTCGATCTCGCGGCCGCCCAGATCGACCGGGTCCGCACACGGTTCGGCAACGGCGCGATCTTCGCCGGCTCCTACGGATGGGGGTCGTCCGGACGGTTCCATCACGCCCAGAGCCAGGTGCACCGGTTCATGAACGCCGCCGGTGGTTACGTCGCGCACCGCAACAGCTACAGCCACGCCGCCGCCGAGGTGACGCTCAGGCGCACGGTGGGGGATTTCCGGGGTCTGGTGCTGGACCGGGCCACCCAGTGGCCGGACATCGCCTCGCACTGCGACCTGCTGGTGATGTTCGGCGGCATGCCGCTCAAGAACGCCCAGGTCACCTCCGGGGGTGTCGGACGCCACACCCTGCACGAGTGGCTGTGCGCATGCCGGGACGCCGGCACCGAGTTCGTCAATATCAGTCCGCTGCGGACCGATGTCGCGGCCCTGTACGATCCCGAGTGGATCCCGGTGCGCCCGAACACCGACGCGGCCCTGATGCTGGCGCTCGCCCACGTGCTCGCCAGCGAGGGACTCCACGACCGCGGCTTCCTCGATCGCTACACGGTCGGGTTCGACCGGTTCAGCTCCTACCTGTTCGGCGAGACCGACGGCACGGTGAAGGATGCCGACTGGGCAGCCCGGATCACCGGTGTTCCGGCCGCGGTGATCCGCGAGCTTGCCCGGCGCATGGCCGCGGGCCGGACCATGATCTCCACGGCCTGGGGACTGCAGCGCGGTGAGTACGGCGAACAGCCGATCTGGCTCACCGTGGTCCTTGGCGCCATGCTGGGGCAGATCGGGCTTCCGGGCGGCGGGTTCGGGATCGGCTACGGCAGCGAGAACGGGATCGGCAATCCGGTCCGGCCCTTCGCGTGGCCGGCGTTGCCCCAGGGCCGCAACCCGGTGGACGACTTCATCCCGGTTGCGCGCATCGCCGACATGCTGCTCGACCCGGGCGGCAGCTACCACTACGACGGGGAACAGCGGCGCTATCCCGACATCCGGCTGGTCTACTGGGCCGGCGGCAACCCGTTCCATCACCACCAGGACCTGAACCGGCTGGTCACCGCCTTCCGGCGGCCGGAGTGCATCATCGTCAACGAGATCTGGTGGACAGCCACCGCGCGCCACGCCGACATCGTGTTCCCGGCAACCTCGCCGCTCGAACGCGATGACCTGATGATGGCGCACTGGGAACCGGCCGTCGCCCCGATGGTGAAGGCGATCGAGCCGGTGGGAGAGAGCCGGCACGACTACGACATCTTCTCCGCGCTGGCCGCAAGGCTCGGCTGTCTCGAGACCTTCACCGAGGACCGGGACGCCGAGGAGTGGCTGCACCACCTGTGGAACCAGGCGCGCCAGCGTGCCGGCGGCGCCGGCATCGAGCTTCCCGACCTGGAGACCCTGCGCCGGGAAGGGCCGCGCCAGGTACTGGAGCGCAACGGTCCGGTCGTCCTGTTCGACGCGTTCCGCCGCGACCCCGACACCGCGCCGCTGGCAACCCCGTCCGGACGCATCGAGATCCATTCGGAAACCGTCGAGGGTTTCGGTTACGACGACTGCCCCGGCCACCCGGTGTGGCGCGAGCCCGCGGAATGGCTCGGTGCGCGGGGACGCTGGCCGCTGCACATGATCTCGAACCAGCCCCGCACCCGGCTGCACGGCCAGCTCGACAACGGCGCGGTGAGCCGGGGATCGAAGGTGGCGGGGCGTGAACCGGTCACCATGCATCCCGACGACGCCGCTGCCCGCGGTATCCGCGACGGCGACGTGGTGCGCATCTTCAATGACCGCGGCGCCTGTCTCGCCGGCGCCATCGTGTCCGACAGCGTGATGGCCGGTGTGATCCAGCTCTCCACCGGGGCCTGGTACGACCCGGAGGTGCCGGGCCGGGTCGGATCGCTGTGCAAGCACGGCAATCCCAACGTGCTGACCCGCGACGCCGGCACGTCGCGGCTGGCCCAGGGGCCGGTGGCGCACTCGGCCCTGGTCGAGGTCGAGCGCCTCGAGGGCCCGGCGCCGGCGGTGACCGCCCATGAACCGCCCGTCATCGTGGCGCGCGGGACCCGATCCCGAAACCCGAAGGCGTGACATGGCAGACGGCCTGGACTTCTCGGGCACGGGCGTGCTGGTAACCGGCGGTGCGAGCGGCATCGGGCGCGCCACGGTCGACGCCTTCGCGGCGCGGGGTGCGGCCGTCGCGGTCTGCGACCTGGACCCGGAACAAACCGGCGAGGTGGTTCGCACGCTCGGCAACCGTCACGTCGCCGCGCCCGGCGATGTCTCGCAGCCCGACGAGGTCGCAGCCCTGGTCGCGGCCGCCCGCGCCGGGCTCGGACGGATCGATGTCCTGGTCAACTGCGCCGGGGTGTCCGACAGTTTCTCGCCGACCGCCGAGCAGACGATCGAGCACTGGCAGCGCATCATCGACATCAACCTGACCGGGACCTATCTCACCTGCCGGGCCGTCGCTCCGGACATGATGGCCGCGGGCGGAGGTGCGATCGTGAATATCAGCTCGATTGCCGGGCTCGCGGGACTTCCGCGTCGAAACGCCTATACCGCGTCCAAGCACGGGGTCGCCGGGCTGACCCGGGCGCTTGCGGGCGAGTGGGCCCAGCAGGGTGTCAGGGTCAACGCCGTGGCACCCGGCTACATTCGTACACCCATGGCCCGGACCCTGATCGAGGCCGGGAAGGTCGACGAGACGCGGATCCGCCGCCGTACCCCGATGGGGCGGATGGGCGAACCCGGCGAGGTTGCCGATCTCATGCTCTACCTCGCCTCACCGCTCGCAAGCTACGTGACCGGCGCGGTGATCCCCGTCGACGGAGGCTACTTCGCCTACGGTGCCGCATCAGACGCGGCCGACATCGAGGAGCCGCCGACAGGTTGAACTCGACAGGGATCCGGGTAGGCTTGTCGCGTGCCGGCGCGGTGCCGGGCATCACCAGAGGCGGAGACCGGAAGTCATGGCATTCTACGAACTGCGACAGTACACCGTCAGGCCGGGCAAGATGGAGCAGTGGCTCGAACTGATGGAAGGCAGCATCATCCCGTTCCAGGTCTCCCAGGGCATGGTGATCTGCGGCAGTTTCCGCGGCGAGACCGACGACAGCGTGTACGTCTGGTTGCGCCGGTTCGAGAGCGAGGCGCAGCGCGAGGCGCAGTACGCCGCTGTCTACGAGAGCGACACCTGGAAGAACGAGATAGCGCCGCAGGTCGGCGATCTCATCGACCGCGAGGTGATCAGGGTACAGCGGATCGTTCCGACTTCCCGCTCGACCGCGCAGTAGCCTGGTCAGTCAGTACAGGGTCTGCGCCAGCCGGGCCGGGTAGGCGCGGTCGTAGGCGTCGGCATCGAAGTCCCCGTCCACCAGCGCCCTCTGGATCTGTCCGGACGTCGGCAGGCGGTCACGCGGGATCCGGGCGTCGTCCGACCACAGCCGCGAGCGGACCAGCGCCTTGGGGCACTGGTAGTAGATGCGCTCGACCGTGGTCACGATCACGGTGGCGGGCACGGCGTCGCGGTGCGCGAAGCTCTGGCGCAGCGCCGGGTCGGTCGCCAGGACCGCCGTACCGTTGATCCGCAGGGTTTCGCCGACCCCGGGGATCAGGAACAGCAGCGAGATCCTCGGGTCACTGACCAGGTTGCGCAGGCTGTCGAGCCGGTTGTTGCCGCGCCGGTCCGGCATCATGACCGTCCTGCGGTCGTGCACCCGCACGAAACCCGGCGGATCACCGCGCGGGGAACAGTCCAGTCCCTCCGGACCCGAGGTGGCCATGACCACGAACGGGGCCGCCTCGATGAACTGCCGGTAGTGATCGGAAACGTAGTCGATTTCCTTGACCATGGCCGCCTGCGACGGCGTGCCATAGAGCGACTCGAGTTCCTCGATGCTTGCCACGTGTTCAAGCCGGGCGGCTGCGGACATCAGGGCGCTCCCTCGCGTTCCGGGTTGTGACCACGGCATCGGTAGCGAAACCCGCCCGGAATGTACAGTCCCCCCGCCTACCGGTAGCCGGCAGGGCGCGCGTTCTCGGCCACGCGGACGATGGCGTCGAGCTTTTCCCCGATCTCGGGATCGATCCCGTCCTCGGGAACGTACCCTGCAAGGTCGTGAAAATTTTTCTTGTCCATCAAGTTGGGCACGCCAAGCGCGTCGAAGTAGGTCCTGAACAGTGGTGTCAGGAACTCGTCGCTGGCCTTCACGTCGTCGTCCCACGGCGAGCCGTGTCCCAGGACCTGCATGGCGGCGCTGACCGTGTCGACTGCTTCACGCATGGCGTCGAGACGACGGTCGACCTCGGCGGGAGCCAGCAGCGGCGCCGGCTCCGCAGCCAGGGCCGAGGAACGCGCAAACGCCTCGAGGGTCGACGGAGAGCAGAGATAGTTCTCGATTTCCCGCTTCTTCCACGTCAGGTAGACGAGCGTCGGGTCATCCGGAAGCGCGTGGTCCAGGCGGTCGAACAGGGCAAGACCCTTCAGGCCGCCGACCGCTTCCCTCAATCCGTGGAAGTGGTGTGCGGCCGAGTTCGGCTGGTTGCCGACGTAGCGTACGAAGGGTCTTTCGAGCGCCCTGCAGGCGTCTTCCCTGCCGAGGCGTCGTGCGAAGGCCTGCAGGATTGCAAGGTCGGTCGAGCCCTCTAGGTACAGGACCCACCCGTTCTGTTCCGCCTGCAGGTACTGATCGAACCCGATTTCGGCAAGGGCCTTGCGCACCTCGCTCTTGCCGCGGTCGAGCGGGTGCGGACTTCCGACGAAGGCGATGACCAGGTCCCTGCCCGCGGCTTCGTTCAGAAGCACCTCGGAATGGCTGGCCGCCACGATCTGGTTGCCGTGCTCCGATGCCACCTCCGAGAGCATGCGATAAATCTCCCGCTGGCGGAGGATCTCGAGATGGGCGTCGGGCTCGTCGAGCAGGATGACGGAACCGGGATTGGCGTGCATGTAAGCAAACAGCATCAAGGTCTGCTGCAATCCCCGGCCGGCGGAGGACAGATCGAGCGTCACACCCCGCTCCCGGTAGCCCATGGCAATCTCGCCGCGTTCCTCCACGTATCTGGGCACATCCAGTTCAACGCCGAACAGGGTCCCTGTCCGGTCCGCGAGCTTCGACCACTCCCCGTCGCCCTTCTGGTGGACCTGGTAGCACAGGTTGCGCAGGACCTCAGCGGTCCGCCCCTCCCCCACACGGACATTCACCGCGCCCTGGTCGAGGCGGGTCTCGGTTGCCGCCAGGCCTGACATGGGGGGAAGAAACGCAATGCGAACGTCGCCCGCTTCCAGCGGCACCGGCATCCGTCGTGGAGATTTCCCCTCACTCAGGCGAAGCGGGCGGCAGTAGAAGGATTCCTCGTTCGCGTAGTCGAACTCGAGCCCGCACCGCCAGGACTTGCCCCCGCTCACCCCCTCGACGACGAGATCGACCCGCACGTTGCTGGTCGCCTGCCGACCTTCGACGCGGTGGGTGTCGCGCACACGGCGATCGTGCCACAACAGGTTGGCACTCGGGTGCGGAATCGCGTACAGGTCACGGCGATTGACGGTGACACGCGGCCGTGATCCGGGGGTGCTCTTGCCGCCGCGCTTTTCGTTCCACCGCTTGACGCCGATCTCCCACAGCGCCAGCGCCTGCATGGCCGTGGTCTTGCCCGAGTTGTTCGGACCGATGAAGACCACGGGATCACCCAGTTCGACCTCCACTTCGTCGAAGCGCTTGAAATTCCGAATGGTGAGCTTGGTGAGCATCAAGATCCCCCGTTGACGCTCGGCCTGGCGAACCTGCCCGCCGGATGCCATCGACCACGGTCCACGTTGCACTGCAAGGCTGCGTCTTTCAACGAACCTGTCCACGCTCCGGTTTCAGATCTGCCGGGCGCGCCCATACCTCCTCCAAGGTCGTCACCGCACGTCGATGACCAACAGGACCCGCTGCCCCGGGGCACGGCGCTTGCCGCATCGCCTCCCCGCCGGTTTCGCGCGCGCCTGCCCGAACCCCGGAGCAAACGCGGCGGCGTGCATACATCGAGGCACAGTGGAGCAGCCCGGGGAGTGTATCCGGGGTTTCTGGTGCATCGGTCCCTCTTTCGATGGGATTCGCCCGGCGCAGTGAGCCCTTTGGTACGGGAGAGACCCCGATCCTGCTGGGGTTGCCGACCGATCGATCATGGACAGGATACAGCTTCCACCGTCAGGCTGCCCGTTGGCGCTTGACCGGTCGGTGGCAGGATGTAGCATGTTTTGCGGACGGGTGTGTCGGTCTGTCGGTCTCGCGATCCAGGCGACATGGCCGGCGCGGGCGTGTGCAGGGGGACCGGGTCCGGGATGATCGGGTGCAGGGGCTGCGACTTTCGGCGGTTCGACGGCCGCGATGTCGTGACCGGCGGTGCGGCGGCCGCGCACGAGCGACGAGCCCATGGATCAGGTCCGCCTGGGCATCAAAACCCGCGACTGCGACATCCTGACACGCATCGTCCAGTGGAAGGACGCGGGCAAGACCCAAAAAAGGGTGGTCGGGTTTCACCTGAACCGAAACCTCGGTCGGAAGATCGGGTGCATGTCCTGGGAGACGTTTCCCGAAGACGGGATGCTGGTTCCGAACATGGAGATGGCCCACGCGGTGCGCGTCATCCGCGACGAGGAACCGATCAATGCAAGCGGCCAGCTGCCGACGTCGGTGTTTCTCGTCGGCAAGCGCAAGGGCGTCCGTCACATCGGACTGGTGGTTCGAACCGGCTTCGATGACGACGACTGACACGAACGGGGCCGCGACACCTGCGCGGGAGATCAGGGAGAGATCGATGGCGAATGTACGTATCAACGGTGAAGACCGGGCCCTGGACGGCCCGGGTGACACCAGTCTGCTGTGGGGCATCCGCGATCTCGCGGGCCTGACGGGAACCAAGTACGGCTGCGGAACCGGGCTGTGCGGCGCCTGCACGGTGCTGGTCGACGGCGTTTCCGTCCGCGCGTGCCAGGCCACGCTCGAGGAGGTCGCGGGCAAGGAGGTGACCACCATCGAGGGCCTTGACCCGGACGGGAACCACCCGGTGCAGGTCGCCTGGCGGCAGGCCAACGTGCCGCAGTGCGGATTCTGCCAGGCCGGACAGATCATGCAGGCCGCGAGCCTGCTGAACGAGACACCGAACCCGACCGACGAGCAGATCCTCGAAAGCATGGCGGGCAACATCTGTCGATGCGGCTGCTACGAGCGGATCGTGGCGGCGGTGCGGCTCGCGGCGACGGGAGCATGAACCATGTTGCACACGATTGAACAGGCCGTTCTGCGTGGACCGGTCGGCAAGACGGCCGGCCTCGCGATATCCAAGGTTTCGCGTCGCAGTTTCCTGCAGGGTTCCGCTGCCGTGTTCGCAATCGCGGCGGTTGCGTCCGAGGCCCGCGCGTTCGAGCGCTACGAGACCGGTGGCAACGCCATGCCGCACGGTCTGCGTTACGACCCGCACATCTTCGTCTCCATCGATGCCGACGGCACCGTGACCCTCGTGGCACACCGCTCGGAAATGGGCCAGGGCTCGCGCACCTCGGTGCCGATGGTCCTTGCCGACGAGATGGGTGCCGACTGGAACCGGGTGAAACTGGTCCAGGCGGAAGGTGACGAGCCGAAGTACGGCAACCAGGACACCGACGGCTCACGCTCGTTGCGCCACCACGTGCAGTCCATGCGCCAGATGGGTGCGTCGGTCCGGCACATGCTGGCCAGCGCCGCCGCCAGGAAGTGGGGCGTCGATGCGTCGGCGGTCCAGGTCGGGGTGCACGAGGTCACGAGCGGTACCTTCCGGGCCGGCTTCGGTGAACTCGCGGCCGCGGCGATGAAGGAACCGGTTCCGGCATTCGAGGACCTGACCTTCAAGAGCGAGGACGAGTTCCGCTACATCGGCAAGGGCAACGTCCAGATCTACGACCTGCACGACATCACCACCGGCAAGGCGGTCTTCGGTGCGGACGTGATGCTGCCGGGGATGAAGGTCGCGGCGATCGCCCGGCCGCCGGTGCTCGGTGCACCACCTGTGCGCTACGACGCCGCCGCGACCTGGGAGGTTGCCGGTGTCGAGCATGTGCTCGGGCTCGAGGTCTCGATGCCGCCGGCGAAGTTCGCACCCCTGGGCGGGATCGCGGTCATTGCCGGCAATACCGATGCGGCGATCAGGGGCCGTGACGCGCTCGAGATCGAATGGGGGTCGAGTCCGCACGGGGAGTTCGACTCCGCCGCGCACATGACAGAGATGCGGGCGACAGCCGCCGAGCCGGGCAATGTCCTGCGCAAGGTAGGCGATCCCGACGGCGCCTTCGCCGGTGCGGCGAAGACCGTCGAGCGGGAATACAGCCAGGCCTTCATGGTGCATGCCACCATGGAACCGCCCGCGGCGGTGGCGAATGTCGCGAACGGCAAGGCGGAGATCTGGGCCCCGGTCCAGTCCCCGTACGGCACCCGGGTCGATGTCGCCAACGCGCTGCAAATGGATCCCGCGGACGTGACCGTCAATGTCACCCTGCTCGGCGGCGGTTTCGGCCGCAAGTCGAAGTGCGACTTCGTGATCGAGGCGGCCCTGCTCAGCCAGAAGATCGGTGCGCCGGTCAAGGTGCAGTGGACGCGCGAGGACGACATCCGCAACGGGTTCAACCACACCACCTCGGTGGAACGGATTGCGGTCGCGCTCGATGCCGACAACAAGGTGACGGGATGGCGGCACAACTCGGTCGCACCCTCGATCCTGTCGACCTTCGCTCCCGACAGCGGCTACCAGTTCTTCATCGAGAACGGAATGGGTCACGTCGACATGCCTTTCGAGATCCCCAACATCTCGGTCGAGAACGGCAAGGCGCTGGCGCATGCCCGCGTCGGCTGGTTCAGGTCGGTGTCGAACATTCCCCGTGCCTGGGCGGTCCAGAGCTTCGCATCCGAACTCGCCCATGAGCTCGGTCGCGACGAACTCGAGGTGATGCTCGAGCTCATCGGCTCGGACCGGAAGATCGACATCAAGGCCCAGAACTTCCCCGACGACTACTGGAACTACGGGGAGAAGGACGAGGTCTACCCGATCGACACCGGCAGGCTGAAGAACGTCCTGCGCCTTGCCGCCGAGACGGGTGGCTGGGGCAAGTCCATGCCCGAGGGCGAAGGCCTTGGCCTGGCGGTCCACCGGTCGTTCGTCACCTACGTGGCGGCCTGTGTGCACGTGAAGGTGGTTGACGGACTGATCACCGTGCCGGAGGTCAACATGGCCGTCGACTGCGGCTTCGTGGCCAACCCGGAGCGGGTCCGCAGCCAGATGGAGGGTGCGGCCGTCCAGGGCATGACCATCGCCCTGCACAGCGGACTGACCTACGAGAACGGCGCCGTGCTCGAATCCAACTATCACGACTACCGGATGGTTCGGGCCGACAACTTCCCGCGGGTGGTCCAGACCCACATGGTCGACCATCCGTTCTCGGTGCATGCGTCGGGCGCAGGCGAGCCCGGTGTACCGCCGATCGCTCCGGCGCTCGGCAATGCGCTGTTCCATGCCACCGGCAAGCGGATGCGGGACATTCCGTTCGGCGACATGGTCTGATTTCGCCGTCGCATACCGGGTCAGGGGCCGGCGTCACGCCGGCCCCTCATCCCTGTGCCGCGAGATGGTCGCGGATTTTCCCGAACACCTCCTCGAACATCTGCGTGGTCAGTCTCCCGGTGTTGGTATTGTAGCGGGAGCAGTGGTAGGAGGCCGCAAGCACGCGGCCGTCGGGCAGGGTATGGAACACGCCGTGCCCGAAGCCGAACGCGGCACGGCGCAGCCCGAGCGCCGACAACACGGCCCCGTGGGCGACCGTTCCCAGTGCCAGGATGACCGAGAGTTCCGGCATGCCGGCCATCTCGCGCTTCAGGTACTCCAGGCAGTTGCGCACCTCGCCCGCGTTCGGACGGTTCTGCGGTGGCACGCACCTGACCGCGTTGGTGATGCGGCAGTCCTCGAGCACCAGGTCATCGTCCGGCCGCGACCGGTAACGACCGCGGCTGAATCCGAATTTCCCGGTGGTCGCGTAGAGCAGGTCTCCGGCCCAGTCACCGGTAAACGGCCGGCCGGTCCGGTTGGCACCGCGCAGCCCCGGCGCGAGCCCGACGATCAGCAGGCGACCCGAACGGTCGCCGAAGGAGGGAACCGGCGCATTGAACCAGTCCGGCTCGGCCTCGCGGTACTCGGCGCGGAACGCGCACAGCCGGGGACAGTCCGGGCAGTCGGCCGGCGGGTCGGAGGAACCGTGTCCAGGCGCCGTCGTCACCGCCGGTCACGGTCCTCGGCGACGTGACCCCTGTCGTCGTCACGCCCGGCGCCGCGGTGGACCCGGTCCGACAACTCACGCTTGATCTCGCTCTCGAGCGTCTGCAGTTCCACGAAGACGTCGGCCTGTCGACGCAGGTCGTCGGAAACCAGCGGCGGCTGGGTCTTGAACGACGAGACCACGGTCACACGCACACCCTTGCGCTGCACGGCCTCGACCAGGCGCTTGAAGTCCCCGTCGCCCGAAAACAGTACCGCGTGATCGATCTGCGGCGCCATGTCCAGCATGTCGACCGCAAGCTCGATATCCATGTTGTTCCTGATCTTGCGCCGTCCCTGATGATCCGTGTACTCGCGTGTCAACTTGGTGACCATCGTGTATCCGTTGTAGTCCAGCCAGTCGATCAGGGGCCGGATCGGCGAATACTCCTGGTCATCGATCAGCGCGGTGTAATAGTAGATCCTGATCAGGCGGCCCTGATCCGCAAACAGCTCGCGAAGCCTGCGGTAGTCGATGTCGAAACCCAACGCCCGCGCCGCACCGTAGAGATTGGCGCCGTCAATGAAGAGCGCGATCCGTTCTTCGCTGTAAAATTGCATCCGGTGTTCCCTTCTCGACAAAGATGAACGGTCCTGCAGCGAAACGCGGCAAGAAACCGCCTTCCCGCCCGGGCATCCGTCCAGACCTATTCTCCCCGCGCCAAGGCCGCGGGTGCACCTTCCGGTCCCGTACACACCTCTGCGGTGGTACTACCGGCATGGCATGGGTAATCGCCCATCCGGTGATGGTATCAAATCGAAAGGGCGTGTGAATGATTTTGGTCGGAATCGGCAGCAATCTTCCCGCCGACGGTCACGGTTCACCGCTCGAGACCGCCCGGGCCGCGCTGCGCGCCCTGCCCGCCCACGGCATCGGGGTCCTCGCCGCGTCCCCGTGGTACGAGAGCGCGCCGGTACCCGTCGATGACACCCAGCCGTGGTTCGCCAACGCGGTGGTGAGCGTCTCCGGTCCCGATGATCCTGCCGAACTGCTTCGCGGCCTGCATGCCGTCGAGGCGGCCCTCGGGCGGACCCGGACCCGCAGGAACGAGGCCCGCATCCTGGATCTCGACCTGCTCGACCATACCGGCCGTATCGAGACCGGCTGGCCGGTGCTGCCGCATCCCCGCATGCATCTGCGCGCCTTTGTCCTGCTGCCGCTCATCGACCTCGCACCCGGCTGGATTCACCCGCGGCTCGGGCGTTCGGCGCGGGACCTCCTGGCCGACCTGCCTCCGGGCCAGAAGGTGAGGGCGATCGCACCCGGTGCCATGCGAACCCGGGGAACGCCATGACCGGCGTGCGGCGCCGGCCGTGTCCCCGAACGACCCGGGTCCGTGGTCCGGAACACCCTGCCGCCGTGCCCGGTTTTCCCGGGGACTTGTCGAATGGTGCCGACATCACGCCGCCAGCCTCCGATCGGTTTCGCGGTTCGCAGGACGGGCACCCCCGCCGCTTCCCCGCGCAGCAGCCCCGGTCCCCGGGGCCAGGATGTTCGCCGCTGCATTCAGGCCGGCGTGATCGGCATGGCCGCAGGCCACGCGGTGACACCGGTCCCGTGTCCTGCGCGACCGGGCGTCGACGTGCCCGCACGCTGCACAGGACTGGCCGGTGCAGCGGGGATCGACCGCGATCACCCGGTACGCCTTGTACTCGAGCATGCGTCGCAGGGCCGCCCAGCCGGTGGCGAGGATCTCCCGGTTCATCCCGGCCCTGGCGCTGACGTTCCGCCCGGGCTCCCCGGCCGTTCGCGTCGCACTCCTCGTCATGCGGGCTGTCTCCAGGTCCTCGATGTCGATGGTGCCGGCCGCGTTCGCACGCTCATGGCTGGTCCGGTGATGCCGGTTGTGCCGCACCGTCGCGAGCCGCCGCTTGGTTTTCGCCAGCCGGGCGCGAGCCGCGCCGCTGGCGCGCAAGCTGCTCGTGGGAGCGCTTCACACGTGCCTTCAGCCGGCCGGTGTCAGGTGCCGCAATGACCGTGCCGTCACTGGTCGCGACCTGGCCCGCGTTCATTTCGATGCCGATCGCGTGGCCGTTGTCCGCGCGCACCGGCGCCGGGATCGCGACCACGGCGTACCACTTCCCGCCTTCGCGCCTGAGTGTCGCCGGCTTCGGCACCCCGTCCGAATACGGGTTCCCGCCGCGCCGGCGAACCGTCATCGGACCGTAGCGCGGGATATGGATGGCGTAGCCCCGGATCCTGACGCCGGAGACGATCGAGATGCTGTTCCAGCGCCGGCGCCCCTTGAAACGGGGAAAGCCGGCACCGGACCCGTTCTCCGGGCGCCTGAAGACTCCCTGCATCGCATCATCGAGACGTTTCAGCGTCCCGCGCCGGACCGCGACCGGGATGTCATCCATGCCGGGGATCTCGTGGCGGCACCTGGTGAGCGACTTGAACTGGTCGCGCCAGCCGAGGGTCTTTCCCGTCTTGCGCCAGCAGTCTTCCCGTTCCAGCAGCGCGGCGCTGCAGAGCTGGCGCTGTTCGGCGAGCACCCGCTCCAGCCACCGCCAGGCCGACTTCTTCCGCGGCAGCAGCCGGTATGTGACCTGGCGGTATGTGGCGGGACAAGGCATGGGAGCGTTTCTGAACAATACGCGCACTGATCATCAAATTATCAGGAATGCCAGTGCGAAGCTGGTGCTGCCAATGCACTCCCGCAGTGGGCGTCCGGCCCGAAAGACGCGAAACGATCTGAGGCTGGCGGCATGATGTCGGTACTACCGCATACAATTCCCGATTCTTGCACTTGGCGCCTGCTGCGCATATAGTCGGGTGTGCGTCTTCTCTGACAATACCTCACTCTCGCAGGAGCCTGTGCCATGGCACGTGTCACCGTTGAAGACTGTGTGGAACGGATTCCCAACCGCTTCGACCTGGTCATGGTCGCAGCCCAGCGGTCGCGTGACATCTCCAAGGGCGCCCCGATCACGGTCGAGGAGGACAACGACAAGAACCCGGTGATTGCCCTGCGCGAGATCGCCGATGTCACTGTCGATGTCGGTGAGGTTCGCGAGGCGCTGGTGCGGGGGCTGCAGCGGCACGTCGAGATCGACGAGCCCGAAGACGACCAGATCGAACTGCTCATGTCTGACGGTGTCCAGCTCGCCCCGACCGGGGCGATACTCGCCGACGGCACCGAGATTCACAGCCTCGACGAGGCAGACCCGGCACGGATGGGTACCGGTGGTGGCGGATTCGACGATGTCGATTCCTCGGTCCTCGACGACGAGTGCTGAGGCCCGGGCTCCCTCCGTCCTGGAGGTGACGCGTCCGGCGCGCCGCCGGATCATGCGGCAGTACGAACTCGCCGAGAAGGTCTCGTCCTACGACAGGAACACCGACGAGAACCTGCTGAACAAGGCCTATGTCTTCGCGATGCAGATGCACGGCGGAGCAACGCGGGCGTCCGGCGACCCCTATTTCTCGCACCCGGTCGAGGTCGCGGGCATCCTCGCCGATCTCAAGCTCGACTACACGACCGTCATCGCCGGGCTGCTGCATGACACCGTCGAGGACACGCCCGCCACCGTCGAGCGGATCGAGGCGGCATTCGGCCCCGATATCGCCAGGCTCGTCGACGGCGTGACCAAGCTCAGCCTGGTCGAGTTCGACTCCCAGCAGTCGCGCCAGGCGGAGAGCTTTCGCAAGTTCGTGGTGGCGATGGCCGAGGATATCCGGGTGCTGCTGGTCAAGCTCGCGGACCGGCTGCACAACATGCGCACCCTGCACCATGTCCCCGACACCGCCAAGCGCTCGCGCATCGCGGTGGAGACCCTCGAGATCTACGCGCCGCTCGCCGAACGGATCGGGATGCAGACCATCCAGACCGAACTCGAGGATCTGGCATTCCGCCACGCCCACCCGCAGGTCTACGACTCGGTCAGGACGCGTTTCGAGTACCTGTCCGAGAACAACCCCCACACCATCGAGGACATCAGCCGGGAACTGACCAGGGCCTGCGGCACCGCCGGGCTCGAGGTGCGGATTTCCGGGCGCATCAAGTCCCCCTACGCGATCTGGACCAAGATGCAGCGCAAGAACGTCCCGGTCGAACAGCTCTCCGATATCGTGGCCTTCCGCATGATCCTGCCGGATCACGAGGACTGCTACCGGGCCCTCGGCATCATGCACCGCGCCTACCGGATGCTGCCGGGACGGTTCAAGGACTTCATCAGCACCCCGAAGCCGAACGGCTACCGCTCGCTGCACACCGTGGTGATCATCCCGAAGAGCCGGGCGGTACCGATGAGCCGGACGGTCGAACTGCAGATCCGCACCGAGAAGATGCACCAGACCGCCGAGTTCGGCGTCGCCGCGCACTGGAGCTACAAGCTGGGGATCAACGGTGGCCGGGACTTCGCCAAGATCCAGGAGGAACTGAGAGCGCTCGAACAGACCTCGGAGAACTCGCAGGACCTCCTCGACAATGCCAAGCTGCAGATGTACCCGCAGCAGATCTGCTGCTTCACGCCCAAGGGCCGCATGGTGTTCCTGCCCGGCAACGCCACCCCGATCGACTTCGCCTACGCCGTGCATACCGAGGTGGGCGATACCTGCGTGTCGGCCAGGATAAACGGTGTCGACAGGCGGCTGAGCACCACGCTCAGGAACGGTGACCAGGTCGAGATCATCACCTCGACCACCTCGGCCCCGAAACCGTTCTGGGAGGGCCTGGTTCAGACCGGGCGGGCCCGGTCGGCGATCCGCCGCCATATCCGCCAGCAGGAGCGCGGCCAGTTCAGCGCTCTCGGCAGCCAGCTGGTCGACCGGGTGTTCCTGCTCGCCGACCTGCCGCGGACCGCGGCGGCATTGGAGACTGCCCGGGTCACCCTCGGCTTCGACACCGTCGATGATGTCCTGGTCGCCGTCGGCTCCAATACCGTCGTGCCGGAGAAGGTGTTGCAGGCGGCCTTTCCCGGCCGGCAGGACTCCGTGCCGGTTCGCCGCACCGGCACCGGCACCGTGCCGATCACGGGACTGACCCCGGGGGTCGCGGTGCATTACGCGCACTGCTGTCACCCGCTGCCGGGCGAGCGGATCGTCGGGATCATGACCACGGGCAAGGGTGTCACCATCCATACCATCGACTGCGAGACCCTGGAGGGGTTCCAGTCAATGCCCGAGAAATGGATCGACGTGGCCTGGGAGCTCGCCAATGACGCCGGCCTCCATGTCGGGCGGCTCAGGGTGGTGCTGGCAAACGCACCCGGCAGCCTGGGCGTCATGTCGACGATCATCGGGCAGAATGACGGCAACATCATCAACCTGAAGATCCCCCGGCGCTCGGAGGATTTCTTCGACCTGCTGGTCGACGTCGAGGTCAGGGACATCCGGCACCTCACCCACATCATCGCGGCCCTGCGCGCCAGTCCGGTCATCACCTCGATCGAGCGCGACCGGGACGAGGAACGGACGGAGACACACCAGGCGGCACTGGCCTGAACGGGAGAACGCCACCATGTCCCCCCTGCGACTTGGCATCAACGTCGACCACGTGGCCACGATCCGCAACGCCCGCGGCGGTACCCACCCCGATCCGGTCCGGGCCGCGCACACCGCCGTCGGCGCCGGGGCGCACGGGATCACCGCACATCTTCGCGAGGACCGCCGCCACATCCGCGACGAGGACATCGCCCGCCTGATCGACGAACTCGAGGTCCCGCTCAACCTGGAAATGGCGGCGACCTCCGAGATGATCGGGATCGCCCGGCGGCACCGGCCGCATGCGGTCTGCCTGGTGCCGGAGCGCCGCGAGGAGGTGACCACGGAGGGCGGACTTGATGTCGCCGGCCAGCGCGACCGGCTGCGCGATACCTGTCAGGCGCTTGCCGAATCCGGCAGCCGGGTCTCGCTGTTCATCGAGGCCGACCCGGCCCAGCTCGAGGCCGCCGTCGCCGTCGGAGCCCCGGTGGTCGAACTGCACACCGGCAGCTACTGCAGCGCACGCGGCCCCGAACAGGACCGGGAATTTGCCCGCCTGGCCGATGCGGCAGCGCATGCGGACCGGCTCGGCCTCGAGTGCCACGCCGGCCACGGTCTCGACTTCGAGACCGTCGGTCGCGTCGCGGCCATCGCGACACTGTCCGAACTCAACATCGGTCATTTCCTGGTTGGCGCTGCGGTGTTCACCGGGCTTGCGGAAGTCGTCGGACGCATGCTCCTGCTGATGGAAGCCGCCCGCGCCGGCGCACCGGATACCGCCCGATGATCATCGGGATCGGCAGCGACCTCGTCGATATCCGGCGCATCGACCGAACCCTGAAACGGTTCGGCTCCCGGTTTACCCACCGGGTGTTTACCTGCGAGGAACAGGCCTACGCCGACGACAAGGCCCTGCGCGGCGCGGTGTACGCAAAGCGTTTCGCCGCCAAGGAAGCGCTGTGGAAGGCGCTGGGCGAGGACAGCCGGCGCGGCATAGCCTGGCGGGAACTGCGGGTCGGCAACACCGCCGCCGGCAAGCCGGTCATGACGGTGACCGGCGCCGCCGCGCGTCGCCTCGCGGCACTGACGCCGCCCGACATGTGTCCCAGGATCGACCTCGCGCTCACAGACGAACCGCCGTACGCCCAGGCGTTCGTGGTGATCTCCGCCGAGACCCCGGCGCAGCACCGGGCCCGGTCGGGCGCTTGCCGCCCGGCGGGAATTCGGTCATAAGTCAGCCGCATCAGCCGCCGCGTACCGGCAGGACTGGGCGTGGACAGCCCGGGAGTACCGACGACCTTGGACGGGACGGAACCATGCGCCAGGCCACTGAGTCCAAACCCGGCGGCATCATGGAGTTCGTCCGTACCATCGTCTTCGCGGTCCTGATCGCACTCGGCATCCGGACCTTTGCCTACGAGCCATTCAACATCCCGTCGGGATCGATGATCCCGACGCTGCTGGTCGGCGATTTCCTGTTCGTCTCCAAGCTCTCCTACGGCTACAGCCGCTACTCGCTTCCGTTCTCCCTGCCGCTCATCCCCGGCCGGATCCTGTTTACCGAGCCGGAACGCGGCGACGTGGTCGTGTTCAAGAAACCGACCGACCCGGGAACCGACTTCATCAAGCGCCTGATCGGCCTGCCCGGAGACCGGATCCAGGTCGCCGGCGGCGTGTTGCACATCAACGGCATCCCGGCCGGCCGCAGGGCGATCGACCCCATGGTCGCCAAGGATCTCTTCGGCCGCAACGTCGAGGTCCCGCGTTATGTCGAGACCCTTCCGAACGGCCGCGAACACGAGATACTGGAGACCCGGGGCGATCGAGGCCTGTCGGACAACACCGCGGTCTTCCACGTCCCTGACGGCCACTATTTCATGATGGGCGACAACCGCGACAACTCGGTCGACAGCCGCGACCCGAGTGTCGGCATGGTGCCGAAGCGCAACCTGGTCGGACGTGCCGACATCCTGTTCTGGGCCTGGGACACCCGCTGGTCCTGGTGGGAAGTCTGGAACTGGCCGCGGGCGATCCGATTCGGCCGGCTGTTCACTCTCATCCGATGAGCGCGCGGCGGGGCCAGCTCGGGGACCTCGAGACCCGTCTGGGCCACCGGTTTTCCGACCGGGGCCTGTTGCGCCGGGCGGTCACCCACTCGAGCACCGGTGCTGCGGCCTCGCTCGCCTACGAACGTTTCGAATTCCTGGGCGACCGGGTGCTCGGGCTGGTCATCGCCGAGACGCTGATGCGACGGTTTGCCGACGAGCCGGAAGGCGCGATGACGCGACGGCTTAACTCGCTGGTCAGCCGGGACACGCTTGCCGCCGTTGCCCGACGCCTCGACCTCGGCCGTTTCCTGGTCATCCCGGCGCACCGCCACGACGATGCCCTTCGATCCCGCGACAGCGTGCTTGCCGACGCGCTGGAGGCCGTCATCGCGGGTGTCTATCTTGACGCCGGACTGGAGGCGGCGCGCGAACTCGTGCTTCGGCACTGGAGCACGCAGATCGACCTGGAACGCACACCACCGGTCGATCCCAAATCGGCGCTCCAGGAATGGGCGCTGGGACGCCGGCTCGCAACGCCGGACTACGAGGTGATCGAGTGCAGCGGACCGCCACACGCCCCGGTCTTCACCATCCAGGTCACGGTCCGCGGCCATCCGCCGCAGACCGCGACCGGACCGTCGAAGCGCAAGGCGGAACTGACCGCCGCCGCACGGCTGCTGTCCCTCGTGACCGGGGCAGAAGGCTGAGAGGGTCCGCGAACCACACATCCTGAAGGCGATCGGAGTCAGGACCATGTCGCAGAGCACCCACACTCCCCAGGAACGGGTTCCCGTCTCGATCCTCACCGGCTTTCTCGGCAGCGGCAAGACGACCCTGCTGTCGCGGCTGATGCGGCACGAGGACATGGACCGGGTCGCGGTGATCGTGAACGAGTTCGGCGAGGTCGGTATCGACGACGCCCTGGTGGTCAGCGCCGACGAGGACACCGTTCTTCTGAACAGCGGCTGCCTGTGCTGCACCGTTCGCGGCGACCTGGTCGATACCATGCGGACCCTGATGGCGCGGCGCAGTTCCGGCGAGATTCCGCAGTTCGAACGCCTCGTGATCGAGACCACCGGCCTCGCCGACCCGGCGCCGATCCTGCACACCATGATGGCCGACCCGTTCCTGATCGGCCGGTATTCGCTTGACGGCGTCATCACCGTGGTCGACACCTACCACGCCATGTTGCAGTTCGACCGGCAGTTCGAGTCCGTCAAGCAGGCGGCGGTGGCGGACCGGATCGTACTCAGCAAGACCGATGTCACCGATCCCGGGACCGTGGCCACGGTTCGCACGAGGATTTCGGATCTGAACCCGTCGGCCCGCGTGATCGAGGCGGTTCACGGCGAGGCCAGCCCTGCCGACCTGTTCGATGCCGGTCTTTACAACCCGAAGACCAAGACTGCCGATGTCGCCCGCTGGCTGAGGGAGGAGGCCTACCGGGACACGGAAGGTCATGTCCATCACCACGGGCATGAGCACCATCACGATCATGACCAGGGGGATGGTCATCACCACGACCATCATCATCACGACGTCAACCGGCACGACGACCACATCCGCAGCTTCGTGCTCACCTTCGACGAACCGCTCAACTGGTCGAAGATCGCCGGTGCACTCGACATGGTGGCCCAGACCCACGGGGCCAACATCCTGCGCATCAAGGGACTGCTGAACATCGTCGAGCTCGACGACCAGCCGGTGGTGGTCCATGCCGTCCAGCACATGTTCCACCCGCCGGCGAAGATCGATGAGTGGCCGGACGACGACCGGCGTTCCCGCCTGGTCTTCATCGTGCGTGACCTCGACCGCGACACCATGGAGAAGGTGATGAACTCCTACCTCGCACTCGACTTCGTGTAGCCCACCCCCGGTGACGAAAGGCCACGCAATGTTCTTCACTCCTGGCACCCATCGCGAACACGGCCTGCGCCACGACCCGTTCAAGGCGTTCGTGTCTCCGCGCCCGATCGGCTGGATTTCGACCATGAACGAGGAAGGCGTGACCAACCTCGCGCCGTACAGTTTCTTCAACGCGGTCTCCAATGACCCACCCTGTGTCATGTTTGCCTCGAGCACCCGGCCCGACAACGGTGCGCGCAAGGACAGCCAGGTCAATGTCGAACGCACCGGGGAGTTCGTCTGCTCCATCGTCGGCCACGACCAGCGCGAGGCGATGAATACCTCCTCCCTGCACCTGCCCTACGGCGAGGACGAGATGCCGGTCAGCGGCCTGGTCGGCGAACCGTCGCGGCTGGTCAGGCCGCTGCGGGTCCGGGGCGCGCCCGCGCACCTCGAGTGCCGCCACCTGCAGAGCGTGCAGATGCCATCCCGGCGCGACGGCCGCGAGAACTGGGTGATCTTCGGCGAGGTCCTGGGGATCCACGTCGACGACAGCATCATCAGCGACGGGCTGGTCGACGTGACCCGGTACCGTCCGGTCTCCCGGCTGGGTTACATGGACTTCGCCACCATCAGCGAGGTCTACGCGATGGGCCGGCCCGACTGACGGTCAGTCTGCAGCGAGGTAGCGGCGCAGGATGCCGGCAATCCGCTCCGGCGGTGTCGCGTGCGGCAGCAGGGTGACGAAGGCGCCATCGGGCCCCATCAGGCAGGTGAGCGTCGAGTGGTCGACGAAATACTCGTCCGCGTCATGTCCCTCGGCCCTGAAACGGGACCGGTGAACCCGGTAGTGCCGGGCCGCCTCGGCGACCTGGTGCTCGCTTCCGGTCAGGCCGAGGAGGGAGGGGTGCAGTGCGCCCAGGTAGTCGCGCAGTGTCTGCGGATCGTCGCGGGCCGGATCGACGGTGATGAACAGGGGCTGGACCCGATCAGCGAGCCCGCCCAGTTCGTCGAGTGCGAGCGAGATGTTCGCAAGGTCGACCGGGCAAAGGTCGGGACAGCCGGTATAGCCGAAGTAGACCAGCATGTGGCGGCCGCGAAAGTCGCGGTCGGTCACCGCGCGGCCGTGGTGATCGACCAGTTCGAACGGACCGCCGAACAGGGTTGCGGGCGGCCCCGGAGCGTCAGCCGCCCTGCTCGCCGGTACAGCCAGCGCCAGGACCAGGATGGCGGCGAGGCGCCGGCACCACCCGCTCATCGCAGCCTGCATCGAACAGTAACCCGGGTTTTCAATCGACGTGATGGTTCATCAGCTGCCCTGCGGTAGCGCGCCCCCGATACCACCGAGACCGACCTTCCATATCTGGGAGTGTCGGTCGCCCCCTTCCCCCTGCCGCTGCCGGAGCATTCGAGGATGGTGCCGAGGTCACCGCGGAGCGCGGCGTCCATCTGGCCGCGCCTCTCGCCGGGGGTGAGCACGGTGCGCTCGCCCCGGATGGGCTCGCCGGCGGCGTCGTGCAGCTTCACCACGTCGTAGCCGTAGCAGATGCCGCCGCCCGACTTGCAGGCCTCGACCCGGGGAGCCCCCGGCGGGTCTTGGCCGCGAGGTCCTCGAGGAACAGCGCGTTCATGGTGCCCTTGAGGCCGACATGCAGCTCGTTGATCTCGCCTTCGCCCGCCGAGACCGCGAAGATCATGACGCCGGCGAAGCGCAGATGCTTGTAGAGGGTCGCGACATCGGCCTGGTCGCGGCTCACCCGGTCGAGCGCCTCCGCGACGACGATCTCGAACGCGCCCCGCCGCGCGTCCTCCGGCAGCGTCTGGACGCCGGGACGCAGGATCAGGCTGTCGCCGGAGATGGCGCAGTCCTTGTAGCTTGCAGGTCCCGACGACCTTCCAGCTCCCGCGCTCCGCGCGCTCGCGGCAGATGCGGAACTGGTCATCGATGGAAGCCGTGCTTTGCTGGTCGGACGAATAGCGGGCGCAGAGGGCGCAGCGCAGGGTCATGGTCTCCGGTCGCCTGTAGTTCGCGAGCCTCCCTGGTCGGCGCATTGTCGTTGGCGGCTTCGGGTTGCTGGACATGCTCGCGCGCAATCTGCCGGCCGAGCAGCCGGGCGAGGCGCATCACCGCATCCTCGATCCGCGCTTCCGGGCCGGGGCTGTCGTGGGCCGCGGCGCGGCGAAAGTCCCCGCGCGCGCCGTCGTCGCTGCCCGTCTCCATGCCTGCCGCTCTCCCGCACCTGTGCGTCCGCGAGAGCAGACCTGTCCCTGCGATTTGGCTTTGTCAAACCGCCGGGCATGGGGATTTCCTGCATGAAATCAATCCCTTGCACCCTACAGGCACCGTCAGGCGCCGCATGCGCCCCCCAGGGTATGGTCGAAAAATCTCCGCGCTCATCGCGCTTCCGCGTAATCGGCGAGTGTCATCACGGCCTCGCCATGCTCTGTCGGTGCAACCGCCGTCACGAATCGACGGTCCGCCGTCACCACCGTCGCGCCGATGCGATGCGCCAGCGCGACATACACGCAGTCGTAAACCGGGTGGTCGAGGGCCACCGCCAGACGAACCGCGTCCGCGCCGACGGTCTCGTCGTCGTTCCAGAGCACCGGCATGTCGGACAGCGAGGCCATGGCGGCGCCGGCATCGGCGCGCTCGATCTGACCCTGCCGCGCCTTGCGCCACAGCGCACTGGCAGCCTCGGAAACCATCAGTCGCGGCGCGTGCAGCTCCTGCCCGCTCGCCGCCAGTTTCCGTGCGGCATCCGAACCGGGCTCGTCGACCAGCAACTTGACCGCCACGCTCGCATCGACCACGAAGCGCATCAGAAGTCCTCGCGGTGGCCGCGGTCGCGGTCCTCGCGGATCAGCACTTCCGCCGGGGTCTGCTTGCGGCCCCTGGTCTTCTCCCGCAGCCGGTCCGAGGCTTCCAGGAACCTGGCGCGCTTCGCCGCCATGTCATCGGCGGCGGCGCATTCCAGGATGTGGCGCACCTCGCCCTCGAAGGAACGGTTGTTCGACGAGGCGCGTCGCTTGAGGCGGGCCACCACCTCGTCGTCGAGTTGCCGCACATGGATTGCTGCCATCGGCCTGTCTCCAATATTGCTAGCATATTGGTAACGCGTCGTCACGCCCCATGCAAGATTACATGAGCGGCGCGAGATTTTGCTTGCAGGTATGTTGGGCCGGGGAATACTCGAACATCAACATATGGTGGCAAGGGGCCAGTTTGCGTCCGCGGGCACGCCGAACGTGGTCTTCGGGCTCTCGGACACGGCACGCGAATATCGCCTCGGCTGGCGGCTGACGTCGGTGCTGCCGGGCGACCCCGGGTTCGAGGTCAGTCTCGACGCGACGCGGCGGGAGGCAGCCAACGGCAACGAACCGTCCGAGCACGGGGTGATGCTCAGGGGCGCCATTCGTTGGTGACGGGGGCGGCGTTCGGTCCGCCCGGGCGCCGTCCCGTGCCGGAGCGCGGACGCCGCATGGGTCCGTGTCCGCGCCGCGCTCCTGGCGGCCAGACCCTGCCCTGGGTCGCGCCGGCACCGATGAACGGCGGCTGCCACCTTCGGCTGTTATTGCACGAACCGGAGTCGTGGCGGCAGTAGCCCCACAGCCCGGCCATGCGCATCATGCTGGACGGTACCGGCATGGCGAGGTTGGCGGCGCCGGGGTCTCGGCCACGGACGTGAACCGGTCCCGAACCTGCTCGGCGGCGATTGCGTCCACCGCTGTCTGCACTCAGGGCTCTGATATCGACGACCAGCGGGTGTCGGTCCCGGCTATAGCGTGCCCCTGCAGCAGCGCCGGCCTCCGGTGCCGTCCGGCGAGATCATCGAGGCCAAACGGCCCGAACCCGTGACAGCCTTCCCGCGCCGCGGCCACTCTGCGTGACGGTCCGGTATCGCCACCCGCTCAGTCGACCGGGATCGCCGCACCCGGTATCCCGACCGGACCGAACTCCTCGATCAGGGCCCTGATGGCCGGGTCCTTCCGGAACCAGCGGTTGGCGTTCTTCTGCTTGTTGGCCCGCGCCCAGCTGTGCGAGAACGCCCGCGCCCGGGTCCACTTCTCGGTTCCGGGCTCCCGCAGCCTCTGCACCATGTAGAAGCGCGTCACCTCGGCATCGATCAGCAGTCCGTCGACCTCGACCCGCCGGTTGCACCACGCCACCAGGTCGAGCACGCCGCCGGCGAACAGCGTGCTGCTCTTTGCAACCAGGATCAGGACGCCGTCATCGGTCAGCAGCCCCATCTGCCTGGTGCCGCCGCCGCAATCCTGCGGACAGTCCCCGGTCAGTTCGCACAGCACGTCGACTGCCCTGGCCTCGAACTGGCTGGGCTGCTCGCCGTCGATGCCGAGTTCCTTTGCAGCCAGCGCCGGTTGTGCATGGGCGAGAACCAGAGCCAGGATGATCAGCAAGAGATGTCGCATGGTCTATTTCCCGAACGGCTGGATGCCGACGTCCTCGTGGGTGACGTTGACGATGCCCTGGTCATCGGCAATGCGGTTGACCAGCAGGTAGTTCACGCCGTCCCGTTCGATGAGATCCCCCTCGACCGTCACCTGGTGCGCCTGGATCCTGGCGATGGTCGGATTGGCGGCACTCACGTCGTCCTCGCCGACACGCAGGATCACGTAGACGTTTTCGTCCTCGTCCATGATCGAGACCGGGATACCGCCGATCGCGCACCAGACCGCGCACTGGTAATGCGCCGATCCTTCCGCGAACATGATGGCGGTCACCCTGCACCAGGTATCGATGACCTCGCCGGTCACCGTGACCCGGGTCGTCGCCTGTGCGGACTGCGGCCCGGCCCAGACGAGTCCCAGCGCCAGCACCGCCGCCAGCAGCAGGCGTTCCGCGAGCGTGCCCATCAGGATCTCCCCACGCTTCCTACTCGGCAGCCGACAGGTCGGCCGGGATCTCGATCCCGGCCTGGCGCACGATCCGCCCGTAATGCTCGATCCGGCGGTGCCGTCCGAGGTTGAAGGTCCCGCGCCTCGGCGCCGCACAGGCGTCGAGATCGGCAACCGCAACGATCAGTTCGTCCTCGAGCGTGGCCGCCCTGGCAAGGATCTCGCCCGAGGGCTGGATGATGCAGGAGCCGCCGATCAGCATGCAGCCGTCCTCGACCCCGGCCTTGGCAACACCGACCACCCAGCAGGCGTTCATGTAGGCGTTCGCCTGCATCACCAGGTGATTGTGGAACATCCTCAGGTGATTGGGCTCGGGCTCGCTGGTGTTGGTGTCAGGCGTGTTGTATCCGAGCACGATCAGCTCGGCCCCCTGCAGTCCCATCACCCGGTAGGTCTCGGGCCAGCGACGATCGTTGCAAATCGCCATGCCGACCAGGCCCCCGTGCTGCGACCAGACCCCGAACCCGAGGTCGCCCGGCTCGAAATAGCGCTTCTCCAGATGCTGGAACGCCCGCCACGGTTCGAACTCGGAGTGCCCGGGCAGGTGGATCTTGCGGTACTTGCCGGTGATCCGCCCGGTGCCGTCGACCAGGACCGAGGTGTTGAACCGCCGACCCTCCGGCGTCAGTTCGGCGTAGCCGAGGTAAAAGCCGATGCCGGCCGCCGCCGCCGCCTCGAACAGCGGGCGCGTCGCCGCGTTCGGCATTGCGGTCTCGAACCAGTGGTCCATCCGCGAGATGTCTTCTTCGTAGTAGCGCGGAAAGAAGGTGGTCAGCGCCAGTTCGGGAAACACCACCAGATCGCAGCCGCGCGATGCCGCCTCCCGCAGCATCTCGATCATCCGGGCAACGCAGCTGTCCCGATTCTCGTCGGGAGCAATCGGTCCCATCTGCGCCCCGCCTATCGTCACCTTCCGGCCCATCGGTTCCTCCCGGTCTGCTGCCCGCCCGCCTTTACCCGCTTTCCCGGCTCGTCAGCGCGACGGGGTCGAACGGGGTCGGCAACACGCCGCGCGGCCTGATGTAGTCGTAGGGGCCGCGGGCCAGGAACCGGCCCCACCCCGGCTCGTCGCTGACCTCGCCCTCGTTCCACACCACCTTGCCCCGGCTGATGGTGACGGCCGGCCAGCCGGTCACCTCGAGCCCCTCGTAGGGGGTGTAGTCGGTGTCGTGGTGCAGGATGTCCTGGGTGATCGTCACCTGCCGGTCGGGATCCCAGATGCAGATGTCCGCATCGGCACCGACCGCGATCACGCCCTTGTTCGGATACAGGCCGAACAGCCGGGCGGCGTTGGTGGAGGTCACGGCGACGAAGGTCTCGAGATCGATCCGGCCCTTCGCCACACCCTCCGAGAACGTGATCGGCATCCTGGTCTCGAGTCCCGGCACCCCGTTGGCGATCTGGCTGAACGGCGCGTTGTCACCGGCCCAGAACTTTCCCTCGAGCTCGTCGATATTGTAGGGCGCGTGATCGGAGGTGACATTGCCTATGGTGCCCAGCCGCAGGTGATCCCACAACGCCTCCTGGTCACCCTCGGTCCGGGGGGCGGGAGAACAGACGAACTTCGCGCCCTCGCGCTGGTCCCGGTCAAGATCGCGCTCGGTCAGCACGAAGTACTGGGGACAGGTCTCGGAGAACACCTTCAGGCCACGGCGCTGGGCGCGCCGGACCTCCTCGGCTGCCTGCTCGCAGCTGACGTGGAACACCTGGATCGGCACGTCGAGCAGTTCCGCCAGCATGATGATGCGGTGACAGGCCTCGCGCTCGACCAGCGGCGGCTTGCACCACGCGTGGTACCGGGTGCTTTCGCGTCCGGCCTCGAGCAGCTTCGCGGTCATGTACATGATCGCGTCGTGGTTCTCGGCGTGGACACAGACCAGCGCCTGCTTGCGCTTGGCAACATCGAGGATGCGCAGGATCTCGGCGTCGTTCACGCGGTTGCGCGGATAGGTCATGAACAGCTTGAGCGACCGGTGCCCCTCGTCGATGAGCCGCGGCACCTCCTCGTTGATCACCACGTCGGACGGATCGCTGATGATCAGGTGGAAACTGTAGTCGATGGAGGACTGCCGGGCCCGCCGGTGGTAGTCTTCCACCACCGGGGCAAGCCGTTCGCCCTTCTCCTGGGCCGCGAAGCAGATGATGGTGGTCGTGCCGCCGCAGGCGGCCGAGCGGGTGCCGCTCTCGAAACTCTCGGCGTTCCGTCCTCCGGTGCTTGATCGCTGGTCGATGTGACAATGGCTGTCGATACCACCGGGCAGCACGAGCCGGCCCGTCGCATCGATCTCGCGGCCCCCACCGGAGAGCTGTCCGGCAAGAGCGGTGATCCTGCCGTCGCGTACACCGACATCGCACCTGGCGGTGCCGTTCGCATTCACCACCAGGCCGCCTCGGATGACGAGGTCGAAGTCGTCCATGCCCGTGCCTCCGCCGATCAGGTCGCGTAGCCGGGATTGACGCGGTCGAGCTGGCGCAGCAATGCCGCCCAGGTCAGCGCGACATGACCGTCGCCACCGGCATCGGGGTCCCGCTGGAACTGCCTGGCGGTGTGCGTGCAGACCTCCTCGGGGATCAGCCGGAGCGTGCCGCCCGCCTGGGCGGCGAGCTGCAGTTCGCAGGCCTTCTCCAGCATGTACATGGTCATGAAGGCTTCGGCCACGCTGCGCCCGCAGGTGAGCAGCCCGTGGTTGCGCAGGATCATCGCCGTGTTTTCGCCGAGATCGGCAACCAGCCGCTCGCGCTCGTCGAGGTCAAGCGCGATGCCCTCGTAGTCGTGGTAGGAGAGCGCGCCGTGGAACACCAGCGAGGTCTGTGCCAGCGGCAGCAGCCCGTCTTCCTGCGCCGAGACCGCCATGCCCGACACCGTGTGGGTGTGCATGACGCAGGCCATGTCGTGACGAGCCTCGTGAACGGCGCTGTGAATGGTGAAACCGGCAGCGTTGACCGCGTAGGGCGAGGGCATGACGATCCCGCCCTCGGTATCCAGCTTGACCAGGCTGGACGCCGTCACCTCCTCGAACATGAACCCGAACGGGTTGAGCAGGAAATGGTCATCCGTTCCCGGCACCCGCGCCGAGATATGGGTGTAGATCAGGTCGGTCCAGCCATGCATGGCAGCCAGCCGGTAGCAGGCCGCGAGATCCACGCGGGTCTGCCACTCCTCTTCACTCACCTGGTCGCGCACCGACGGGGTGGCGAGCGGCATCACATTGGACATGTCGGGTCTCCGGCAGGCTGTTCGCAAGGCGGCAGTCTGCGCCCGCCCGGCGCGCAGTGTCAACGCGAAGACCGGGTTCGAACGGTCCTGCCTACTCCGGTTTGAGGCCCCGGACAGCGGCAACGGCGATGAAGAAAACGGCAACGAAAACCAGGAAGCCCATCATGCCGTGGGGGGACCAGATCCACATCGCCGCACCGGTGAGCGCCGGCCCCGCGATGTTGGCGCATTCGAAGGTCATGACGAAGGCCGCGTTCGCGAGCGCCAGGTCCTCGCCACGGAACCGGTCTCCCAGCATGGTGATCGCGATGGTGTAGAACCCGATGACGGCGCCGCCCCAGACCGCCAGCAGGACCAGCAGGGCCGGGCCGATCCCGGCCTGCGGACCGGCAAAGACCAGGATCATCAACAGCGGCGAGACGACGCCGATCACCGCGCAGCCGATCAGCAACAGGCGCTGGTTGAACCGGTCGGCCAGCCAGCCGATCGGGATCTGGAACAGCAGGTTGCCGGCGAGGAACGCGGTCAGGACCAGCACCGCGTCGGTCTGGCCCAGACCGCCGCGCAGTCCGTAGATCGGCAGGAAGGTAAAGGCGCCGCCGGCATAGACCCCGACCGCGATCATGGCCGCGAAGATGGTCGGCGCCCGGCGCAGGAGGAAGAGCGGTGTCGCTATCTGGCCGCTGCGCAGTGGAGGTGCGTAGCGCGCAACCGCCACCATGGGACCGGCCGAGAACAGGATGCCGGCGCCGAACACGAGGTATGGCAGCCAGCCATCCACCCCGACCACGGCGAGCAGGGCGGGGCCGACCGCGAACCCCGCGGCGATGGCGGTGACGTAGACCGCCATGACCCGGCCGCGGTCGTGGCTGGTGGAGATCGTGTTCATCCAGGTCTCGCTCACCACCCACTGGATCACTGTGCCGCCAGCCACCAGGGGCCGCAGCAGGAACCAGGCCCAGAGCGACTCGAAGACGCCGAGCAGCAGGAGCGCGACCGTCGACACCAGCAAGCCGCCGGTGACCGATGCCGCCATGCCGAAACGCTGAACGATGCGCGGGACGAACGGCGCCAGGGCGACGATGCCGAGCGAACCGGCGGCACTGTTGGCCCCGACGACGATCTCTTCGACACCCCGGCGCTCCAGCACCAGGGTCAGGAACGGGATCACGCCGCCGATCGCGAGACCGATGGCAAACGAGCTCAGGTAGTTCGCCAACATCGCCGCATCGCGCGGACCCGGCGGCCACCTCTCGCCCGGTCGGCGTCCTTCGACCATCACCCGCTCCCCGCCACGCCGCCCGCACCCGACGGGGAGCAGGATCCCGTGTCTAGTCGCACCGTTCGAACCGGGCAACTGTCACGGACCCCTGCCCGGCAGCGCCGGGACAGGGAGATGCCGCTGCGCGGTGTGCCGCATGCTGACGGGCGCGGGATCGGCAACCGTGCGTTTCGCAGGGCCGCCCGGGACACCTTCTCGCGGCACCCGCTCCCTCCCCGGGTCAACGCGCCTGCGGCAGAGCTCTCGCCACCGCTCTCCGGATCCGCTGCATGGCTGGCGGTTTCCGGGTGAAGCTGCGCAGCCTGTCCGGGAGGACGCTGTCCGGCCCCTGCTTCTCCCCGGCCCGTCCTACCCTTGCTCCGCGAGCCGGGACGGGAACACCGTCACCATCTCCGGCAGGATTGCGGGCGCGTCAGCTGCCGCAGCCCGTGTCATCCCTCCGCGAGTTCCTTCTCCAGCGAGCCGATCACGCCGCCCAGGCGTTCCACCGCCTCGTCGATCTCCTCGCGCGTGATGCAAAGCGGTGGCGCAACCGGGATGACGCTGCCGGCCCGGCCGAGCAGGCGGTGTTCGCGCATGAGCCGGGTAGCGCGCCCGGCAAGATCGGCCTCCTTCGGGAACGGCGCCCGGGTCTGCCTGTCACGCACCAGTTCAACTGCACAGAACAGTCCCAGACCGCCGCGCACTTCGCCGACGATGCGGAACCGGTCAAGTTCCCGCATGCGCTCCAGCAGGTAGCCGCCCATCTCACGCGAGCGTTCCGCCAGGCCTTCGCTCTCCATGATGTCGAGGTTGGCCAGTGCGGCAGCGCAGGAGGCGGGATTGCCTCCGAAGGTCAGCAGGTGCTGGAACGCCTCCTCGCCGGACCCGAACCGGCCGGCCACCCTGCCGGTGGCAACGGCCGCCCCGATCGGCAGGTATCCGCTGGTCAATGCCTTGGCGACGGTGAAGATGTCCGGCTTCACGCCCCAGTGTTCCATCGCGAACATGCGACCGGTGCGGCAGAACCCGGTGATGACCTCGTCGGCAATCAGCAGCACGCCGTGTCGGTCACAGATCTCGCGCACCGCCGGCCAGTATCCGGGATCCGGCACGTGGATGCCGGCCGCCGCGGAGATCGGTTCGCCGATGAACGCCGCCACTGTCGACGGCCCCTCGTGCAGGATCGCCCGCTCGACGTCCCGGGCACATTCGAGCGTGCAGCCCGAAGCCGACGACCTGCACAGGTGGCAGTGAAACGGAGCCGGCTGGTCAACGTGGATGTTGCCCGGAACGAGCGGCCCGAAGTGCTTCGGCACGCTGGCACCGCCCGGTCCGCCGCGCCCGAGACTGGTACAGGCGAGCGTCGCCCCGTGATAGGATCCGCGTCGCGACAGGATTTTCCAGCGGGATGGCTCCCCGTTCAGGTGATGGTAGTTGCGGGCGAGCTTGAGCGCGGTCTCGTTTGCCTCCGATCCGCCGCTCGTGAAGTAGACCCGCGCCGCCGGATCCTGACTGAGTGCCGCGATCCGTCGCGACAGCGCGGCGGTCACCGGGCTGACGGTATCGTTGGGCGAGAAGCTGAGTTCCAGCATCTGGCGGTAGACGGCGTCGGCGATTTCCCGGCGCCCGTGCCCGATATTGACCAGCCACAGGCCGGAGAGGGTATCGAACCATCGTTCCCCGTTGCCGTCGATGACCCAGACCCCGTCGCCGCGGGTGACCACCTGGACCCCGGTGTTGCTGCCGACGTTTCCGTGGGCGAGGCCATGTGGCCAGAAATGCTCCCGGGCATCGGTTTGCGCCTGTTCGAGGTCCGGTGCATTGGCAAGTTCGTTCATGGTCTCACGCACTCCCTGTCCAGGTTGTGGAACAATACGCCGGGAACTTCCGCTGCCCTGGCCCGGCACCCGCTCCCGTGCGAGTGTAGCATGCCCGCACCGCGACGAAACGACACGGCGCAGCATACCCGGCGATGCCGCACACGCGTCGCACGGCCGAAGACCGGGGATGGAAGCGGGACCGCAGGTTTCACCCGCGCGCCCGCCTCCCGCGACGATGAGGCGCTTGCGTGGCGGGTTTCGCCGTGGCGCGGAACAGGCACGGCGTTCCCGGACCCGGTGCAGGTCCGACACGTGCTCCGGTCGAGAAGGCGGAAACCGGTCCCACCGCATTCGCCGTGCGGTTCGCACGCACACGGCGCCATGACGAGGCCGGGACCTGCGTGCTGCGCACCAGCCGTGTCGACCGGGACATCGACACAGTCCCGCGGACCTGCAGACGGAGAACCGATATCAAGGCGACGTTCCGAAGCTCGAGGTCGGAACCCGGCCTGCGCCCGATCTGGCAGCAGCTCGACAAGCGCATCGCGGTGCTGGCCTGCCACGCCGTCCGTCTGATCCGGACCTGGCACGCGGCGTAGGGGGGCCACGCGCGCGGGGAGTCGATCGATGCACGGGGAGGGCCGTGACGTGGTCGATCAGGGGGTCCACGCGCGCAGGGAGTCGATGGCACGCATGGCTGAACCGGGACCTCCGGGGCCAGGGGGTCCACGCGTGCAGGGAGTCGATCCGCGAGGACATGCGGACCCGGGTGCGGATCACCACCCGGATGCGTCAGACCGACGGCACCCTGATCGTCAATCGCCAGGACACGCGCCCGGCTGCCAGTGCGCAACTCGACGTTGCCGCCGCCGAACCAGACTGCGCCTTGCGGGGTCTGCGCGGGAACCTTCAATGTCAGTCATCAGCGGGTGACAGCGGAATTCGCGGCTATTGACTTCCCGATTGCGCCAAGTCTCACCCCGCATGAACCGACTGGCCGGGTTCATTCAGCTGCGATTCACGCGGAACCGTAGTCGTTGTCAAGCTCACGGTACATTCCGTGAGCATGATCTACGCTGTCGTTACCATCTTGAACCGGGTATTCGATCACCATGGACGGGCTGGTCACACGGAAGTACGCGGCGCCCAGGACATCCTGCGGCCCCCACCACCCGAAGTACGTGTCCTCGACCTCGGCCACCACGGCTTTCATTTTCTCGGCATGGTCGTCATCGTTCATGAAACCTAGACGGGCCTCGATCACATCCAGGAGAAGTGTTCTCTGCACTGCCCTGAGTTCGCTTACCCTGATGCCCTCCGGCGGAGCCGTTGCACCGTCATTTCCCGGTCCCAGCAAGAGGTCGATTGGCAGTTCCGCGCGAACGGCCTGTCCTCTCTGTTCGTCCGTGAGGCTATCCATGAACGCCTGCGCTGCCGCAACTTCCCTCTCCACGATGAAGATGTCGTCACCGTCAATGCGCAAGCGCAGCAGCTGGCCACCGGTCAGCATCGGCGAGTATGAAACGTCCGGTCCAAACACCGTGGCGTTGATCGCGAGATGGTGTCCGCCGAACAGGAACATCCAGGGCTCCGCTGTTGACGGTTCACCGAGATATACAGCGTAGAAGTACTCGCTGCCGTATTTCATGACGCCGAACAGGTTTCCCGGGACCAGTAGGTCTTCCGCGGCCAGTTGATACGTGACGTTCTTCACACCGTCTTCGCTCAGGAGTTCCCCGAGGAGCCTGTCGAGATTTACCCGCTGTATTTCGGAGAGGGTGCCGATCTTGACACCACCTCGAGGAACCATGCCCTCGGGGAGGTTGGACCAGTTCGAACGCTGCGCGTTATCGGTGAATCGGTATGTCGCCGCTTGTCTCTGATCGTCGTCGAGCGAGTCCAGAAAGAGCCTCGCAGCCGTCACGATGGCCACGGTCTTCTTGTTTGCAGCAGGCAGGTCGTACGCTTGCTTGAGATCAATCTTTACCGGTGAGAGATCCACTCCAAAAGACCTGGGCCCCGATACCGGGACGAAAGAACAGGCAGACGAAGATTGCGGCGACGACAATCACTCCCCCGAGAAGGTAGATCAGGACACGTTTCATGGATCCCGTTTCGTAGGTTCTGATTCGGAGGAAGTTGTTTGTGCCTTCGGTCGCAATATGGCTGTTCCAGTGCATCGTATGCAACGAATCGCCGGCGCGACTCGCTCGGCGGATTGGCTCAGTGTCGCATCGTCCAGATGGATGTAGCGGTTCGTTGTGGATGCGCGCCGGTGTCCGGGCAGGCATCCGGCACCATGCATGCTCTCCCCGTTCATGGCCGCGTGCGCGGGGTGCGAGTGGCGTGAATCATGTAAACTCATGCGGACTGCGCATGCAGTAAGCTGTCGACTGCTGGGGGATGATAAACCATTCTATTGCGGTGAGTTATGAGATATCGCCCTGTCCATTCGAGGCTTGCATCTGCGTCTGCGGTAAGCTATCAAGCGCTCACTGAGCATGCTGGTCGGTTCCAATACGGTTACGGAATTTCGAGCCGGCAACGAGGAGGCACTCAGTTGCTCTTGCCGCTCCGACAATTTCTCGCTTGAGAATCGCCCGACGATGACCGGCAGTTCGTTTCTCCCTGATCTCGTTGCTCGATCCTGGTTGCCAGACTCCATACACGGCTTCCAGGCAACAGCGTTATTCGTCGGCAAGGGCCCCAACGCCCTCGAGGTCGCCGCGGCTACCGCTCCCGCCGAGCCGACGCGTCAGGCACTGTTGGAGTGCTGGCGGTCTCGCCGCGGAAGACGCGCTGCGCCGGTATTGCTTGCAGTCCACTACCCGGACGGCTCCGTATTGTGCGGCGCCACCGGGGAACATCCGCCCGTCTATGCCGGTCTAGACACGGGCCGGGTCGAACGCTTGTGTCGCGAGGCCCTTGCCCAACCAGACCGGCACGCCGCTCTACGTTTTCTTTCTCAGGCCTTGCCCTCTCTCGAGACGGCGTTACCCGGGCTCAACAACGAAGGCCTGCTGGCCCTCCACGAATTGCAGCGTGGCGTACCGAACCGGACGGATTGGGACCAGGCGAGAACCAAATCGGCTTCCACGCTCGGTAAGCGCGGCGATGAACTTCTGAAGGCCCTTGGATTTCGAATTGAGCGAATCGACAACCTCACCAGCCTGCTGCGCGGGGGCGACCGCCGAACCGCTCTCGCAGTCATGCTACGCGAAGAGGAGTCGCCGGAAGCCGGCAACGAACGATTCAACAGCCTCTCCCCGGTTTCCTATGCCCTCAAGAAGGCCGACGACGAGAACCTCCCCTGGGTGATCCTCACACAGGGGAGCCGCGTCCGCCTATACGCGACCGCGACGGATGCCGGAGTGGGTCGGCGCGGACGCACCGAATCCTATGTCGAATGCCAGCCATCGCTGCTGTCCGACGAACAACTGCCCTATCTCTGGCTGCTCTATTCCGCCGACGCCTTGGCGCTCAATGGAAGCCTGCATCAGATCCTCAGCAACTCGCGCCGCTTCGCGGGCGACCTGGCAGAGCGCCTCCGCGAGCGGATCTACGACCATGTTGTACCGGTGCTCGCGCAGGGAATTGCCGCTGAACGCCATGTCGATATGCCAACGGCGCAGCATCTCGCCGATACCTACGAGATGGCGCTGACGGTCCTGTTCCGACTGCTTTTCATCGCCTACGCCGAAGATCGCGACCTGCTGCCCTACCGCTCCAACGACGCGTATCGGCGCCGTTCGCTGAAACAAAAGGCCCAGGAGCTCGCGGAATCGGTGGCCAAAGAGACACCGATCGCGGGGGGCGACACCCATTGGCGGGAGACGGAACTACTCTGGCGGGCAGTCGCGAATGGCAATCCCGAGTGGGGCGTTCCCGCTTATGACGGCGGCTTGTTCGCGGATGGTCCCAAGGTTTCCGCTGTTGGCGCCGCCCTCGCAGCCATTTCGCTTCCCAACGACATCTTCGAGAGGGCGCTCCGGCACCTTCTGGTCATGGAAACGCCCGATGGTGTCCTGGGCCCGGTCGATTTTCGCTCTCTCGGCGTTCGGGAGTTCGGTACGATTTACGAGGGTTTGCTGGAGTCCGATCTGGCGCTTGCCGACTCGGATTTGACCCTCGACCGCCGGGGTACGTACGCGCCAGCGCGCGGCACGCAGTCCATCGCCGTAGCTGCCGGTAAGGTCTATCTCCACAACCGATCCGGTGCCCGCAAGTCTTCGGGCAGCTATTACACCAAGCCGTTTGCTGTCGAGTATCTACTGGATGGCGCACTTGAGCCCGCTCTCGATGACCACTTCGTCCGCCTTGCCCGCATGGACGACACCGACGCGGCAGAATCCTTCTTCGACCTTCGCGTGGCCGACATCGCCATGGGATCAGGGCATTTCCTCATTGGCGCTATCGACAGGATCGAGAAGCGCATGGCCGACTGGCTGGCCGGTCGCCCGCTTCCGGGCGTGCACAGGGAGTTAGCCGCGCTCCGCGATGCCGCGCTTCGGCATTTGGGCGATTCCTCCGCAACATCCGACATCGAGGACGGCCAGTTGCTGCGCCGGCTGATCGCCCGGCGCTGCATCTATGGGGTCGATCTCAACGCGCTGTCGGTACAGCTCGCGCGTCTTGCAGTCTGGATCCACACCTTCGTGCCCGGCTTGCCGCTGTCGTTCCTGGATCACAATCTCGTCCGGGGGAATGCACTCGTCGGGATTGGCACCGTCGAAGACATCAGAAAAAGGTTCGAACGAGCGACGGGTACCCTGTTCGAAGTCGATCCGGACACACTACTCGGGCCAGCGAAGAAGCATCTTCAGCGCCTCGCCAACATCAACGACGCGACCCTTGCAGACATCGCCACGGCCCGTGAAGCGGCATCGGAGGCCCGGGCAGCAGTCGCTGACACAGAACGTCTTTGCGACCTGATCGCGGCCGAGCCCCTCTCTGACGACCCTGTGGTCGCCGGCTTCATGTATGAAGAATGGGATACACGCTCCCGCGACCTCGCAACAATTGCAGCAGCAGCCGCAGCTGCACGCGAAGCGCTTGAGGGCCTCCACGCGCTGCATTTTCCGATTGCATTTCCGGAAGTGTTCCTGCGTGACAGGCCGGGCTTCGACGTCATTCTCGGCAATCCGCCGTGGCAAGAGGCCACGGTCGAGGAGCACGCTTTCTGGGCACGCCACTTTCCCGGTTTACGCGGTTTGCCTCAGCGAAAGCGGGAAACCGAGAAGGCGCGCCTTCGAGCAGAGAGGCCCGATCTCATCGCCGCCTGGGAGGCGGAACGTGAAGAAATGGAAGGGGTACGCAAAGCGCTGGTCGGCGGCGCCTATCCCGGTATGGGAACCGGCGATCCAGACCTCTACAAGGCATTCTGCTGGCGTTTCTGGCACCTGACCGCCAACGAGGCGGGGCGTATCGGTGTAGTACTGCCACGCAGTGCACTCGCTGCCAAGGGCTCGACAGAATTCCGCAAAACGATGTTCGATCGGTCAGCGAACGTCGCAGTGACGATGCTGCTAAACCGCGCCGGATGGGTGTTCGACGAAGCCGAGCATCGCTACACCATCGGCCTAGTCTGTATTACGCACGGTTTGCCTGAGACGAAGTCCATCCACTTGCGTGGCCCATTCGCGTCCGAGGCCGCCTTCCGTCAAGGCGTCGGAAAGTCGGCAGCGACTTTCGACAGCAACGCGGTGCTCACCTGGAACGACACCGCCTCGCTTCCTCTCTTGCCGGATCCTGATTCCATCTCCGTCTTCGCGCAGCTTCGCAAGGCACCGCGCCTGGACGAGAACGTAACAGGAACGGAAGGGGGGGGGGGGGGGGGGGGGGGGGGGGGGTACGTGGCGCGCCCGTCCCGATCGCGAGATGGACGCCACGCTGCAGAAGGCATTCATGGTCTTCGATCCGCCCAGGCAAAGTGGCGCGCGCGGCCCGACTCCGAACTCCACGCCACGTCGCAGAAGAACCTGATGACATTCGAGAACAAAGACCATTTCGACGACTACTGGCCGGTCTACAAGGGGGAGTCCTTCGACATCTGGAACCCCGACACGGGTGTCTACTACGCATGGGCCGACCCCGAACCGGTATTCGAGTGGCTACAACGCAAGCGCCTGAAGGCCAACAAGAGCCGCCGTGACAGCCCTCACCGCGAGTTCACTGCCGGGCACGTTCGCGACCGATCCACCCTCCCTTGCTTCGCTCCCCGGATCGCCTTCCGGGACGTTACCAACCGCACCAATCAGCGAACCGTTATCGCCTGCCTCGTGCCACCCAGGGTGTTTATCGGCAATCAAGCACCATATCTCCTCTGGCCGCACGGAGACGAAAAGGACCAAGCCTTTCTGCTTGGTGTCCTGTGTTCCATTCCTCTGGATTGGTATGCCCGGCGTTTCGTAGAAACACATGTCAACTATTTCGTATTCAATCCTCTCCCTGTACCGCGCCCCGACCGCAACGACCCTAAGTGGCAGCGTGTCGTAGTGCTCGCCAGTCGTCTCGCCTGCCCTGACGACCGTTTTTCGAAATGGGCAAACTCCGTCGGAGCGACTTGTGGCCCGCTCGAGTTAAACGAAAAGGAAGACCTGATCCACGAGCTCGACGCCGTGGTGGCCCATCTCTACAGTCTCGATGAGCAGCAGCTTGTCCACGTATTCGACACCTTTCACGAGGGATGGGACTACAGCGAGCGGCTGGATGGTGTTCGCCGCCACTTTCGAGCGTGGGGGGCACGATGATTCGCGTCAAAGTCAACCCGGAAGTTCTGCGCTGGGCACGGGAGCGCGCTGGCATGCAAGCGGACGAACTCGCCAGAAAGTTCTCAAAGTACCGCGAATGGGAAACTGGTGAAACCCAGCCTACGCTGAAGCAACTCGAAAAATTTGCGAGGACCACTCACGCTGCGATCGGATACTTCTTTCTCCCGGCGCCACCCGACGAACCGATTCCGATCCCGGACTTCCGCACCATGGGCGGCGCTCCCTTGGGCCGGCCAAGCCCGGATCTGCTCGATACCGTGTACCTCTGTCAACGACGGCAGGAATGGTACCGGGATTACGCTCGCATGGAAGGCCAGGAACGGCTCGCCTTCATTGGCTCGATGAACCCGACCAGAGACTTCGAGACCGCTGCGGCCGACATGCGCACCACGGTCGGTCTGGATCTCGAACAGCGCCGAACCCTTCCCACCTGGACGGTGGCGCTACGCCGCTTCGTTGAGCTCGTCGATGAGCTAGGCGTTCTGGTCATGATTTCCGGTATCGTCGGAAGCAATACGCGGCGTGCGCTCGACCCCCGTGAGTTTCGGGGATTTGCGCTTTCCGACGATCTGGCGCCTCTCATCTTCATCAATGGTGCCGACACGAAGGCTGCGCAGATGTTCACTCTCGCGCACGAGCTAGCGCATCTATGGCTCGGCCAATCCGCTCTTTCGGATTCGCGGTTGGACGCGCTGCCCGCCCATGACACTGAAGTCTGGTGCAATCGCGTCGCCGCGGAACTCCTTGTGCCCCTCGCTGTGATCGCCGAGGAGTATCGCGAGGACGAACATCTCCCTGACGCGCTCATGCACCTGGCGCGCCGGTTCAAGGTCAGCACTCTGGTGATCCTTCGCCGCATTCGCGACACCGGCGCCTTGACGCGGCGTGAATTTCAGGAGGCCTACGATGCCGAGCTTGAGAAATTGAAAACCCACCCGCGGGGCAGTGGCGGGGACTTCTACCGGACTCAAAACGTCCGGGTCGGCAACCGGTTTGCTCGTGCCGTGGTCGTCAGCACGCTGGAGGGCCGAACTTCATTCACGGAGTCCTTCCAGTTGCTCGGCTTCAGAAAGACCCGCACTTTCGACGAACTGGCGCGGCGGCTCGGAGTTGCCGTCTGATGGCGTACCTCCTCGATGCCGACGCATTCATCCGTGCCAACAGGTTGCACTACGGGTTCGATTTTTGTCCGGCGTACTGGGACTGGCTGATCGCTACCCACAACGACGGCAACGCATTTAGCGTTGAGAAGGTTGGCGACGAACTCAGGGCCGGGGACGACGAGCTGTCCGAGTGGGCTTCCGAGCGTGGCAATCCCTTCTTTCTTCCACCCGATCAGGCGGCCGTTCCGGCCTTGACGCAGGTGGCTGCATGGGTATCCGGTCAAGGATACACCACTCAGGCAATCAGCAACTTTATGCAGGTTGCGGACTATTATCTGGTGGCACAGGCATTGGCCGGACAACACACAGTCGTCGCACACGAGGTGCCATCTGCCTCCAAGCGACGCATCAAGATTCCCGATGCCTGCATCGGCCTTGGCGTCACGTACGTGACTCCCTTTGAAATGCTGCGCAGCGAGCGGGCGCGGTTCGTGCTGGGGACCGCACGGTGACCGGCCTTTCCGAGTTCATCGACAACCGGGACGGCAACACTCTTGCGCGCGCCCTTCGGTCCTTTCTCGGTACACCAGAGGGTGATGCAGCTACTACCTCCGCCGCCGCGCCGGACTCCGTCCGGATGGCCACAGCATACTTCAACCCGACAGGCTTTGCCCGGATCGCTGACCACTTGCGGCCCGTGCCGAAGGTCCGACTATTGCTGGGTGCCGACCCAGCCTCCGTCCCTGCGGGGGAACGCAAGAGGCTCGATGAGACGCAGGCGATATTCGATAGGCGGCGAATGCGTGCCGGTCTGCACCGCATGGACAGGACACTCCACCGCGAGCGTGACGATCTCCCGTTCACCCGGACGAGCGCGGAGGCACTGTGGAAGCTGATCGCCGCGCTGAGGGCCGGAAACGTCGAGGTCAGGCGGTACGAAACGGCGTTTCTGCATGCCAAGGCCTACATCGTGACGCCCATCCAGGGCAATGCCGACAGGCCGGAGGGTATAATCGTCGGCTCGTCCAATCTCACGGGCGCGGGGCTCACCCGAAACCTGGAACTCAACCTCGGCCGCTATGATCGACCGCTTGCCGGGCAGGCACGCCGATGGTTCGATGATCTCTGGGAGAATGCCGCGCCCTTCGATCTCGCGGCCGTATTCGAGGAGGTGCTCGCACCGCATACGCCGTGGGAAATATTCATCCGCGTGCTTTGGTATCTCTACGGCAGCGAAGTTGAAGACGACACCATCCTCGACGACAATCTTCCGCTCACGAGTTTCCAGAAGCACGGGGTTGCACGGGCGTTGCGCCTGATCCGGGAAATGGGCGGGGTGATCGTCGCCGACGAGGTTGGTCTCGGCAAGACTTTCGTCGCCGGTGAGATCCTCCAACTCTATCGCGACCGCCGACAGCGCGCGTTGCTGGTATGCCCGGCATCGCTTCGCGACACCACCTGGAAGCGATTCCTCAATACCTACCAGTTGTTCGTCGAATGCCTCTCCTTCGAGCAGCTCGCGAACGATGTCCAACTCCGGGATGTCCAGCGTCCCCATGCGGACCAGGAGCACCTTCAGCGTCCGCTCGAAGAGTACCAGCTGGTCATCGTTGACGAAGCGCACAACTACCGTAACCCGGATGCTCCCACGCGGGCCGCAGCACTGCGCCGGCTCATGTTCGGACAACGACGCGAACTCCTGCTTCTGACCGCGACCCCCGTCAACAATTCGCTCTGGGATCTCTACCACCTGATCCGCTTCTTCCTGCGCCAAGACGCACACCTCTCGGATCGCGGCATCCTGTCCATCCGCGAACGTTTCGAGCGAGCCATGCGCGAGGATCCGTCCAGCCTGAGCCCGGACGTTCTCTACCCGATCATCGACTCGACCACCGTCAAGCGGACGCGCCAGTTTGTAAAGAAGCATTACGCCGGCGACACCATTTCCGGCCCCGACGGCAAGCCCCAGCCCATCGTCTTCCCCCGGCCCGATGCGATCAGTGTCCGGTACAATCTCGATGACCTGTTGCCCGGTTTCTTCGATCGTTTGGAGCACGCGCTTGATCCCGACGACGCCAACGCCATCGCCTTCGCTCGCTACATGCCTGAGGCTTATCTGCTGGAAAGGGACGATGAAGAGGACGCCAGGGCCCGTGCTCTGGTCGGACTGCTGCGTTCGGGCCTGTTGAAGCGTTTCGAGTCCTCGGCCTTCGCCTTTTGGAAGACCGTGACCAAGATGATCCGGGAGCACGGCGTATTCCTGGACGCACTCGATACAGGGTACGTCGTCAGGACAGCGTTCATGAAGGAGCTGTCTGCCGACGACGATGCGGCTTTCGAGGACGTTCTCGCCGCGACCGAGAACCGTGACGACGCCGGTCTATACGATGTCGTAGAACTGCGCGCAGCGGTCGAGCGCGACCGGGAACTTCTCCGGGACCTCGCGGACCAAGCGGCAGAGATTACAGCGGATCGGGATCCGAAGCTCCAGGCCCTTGCCGACGCGCTGAGCACAATCGCTGTGCAGGCCGAGCACGAGGCCACCGATGCCGTCGACGAGACGCAGAAGCGGAAAGTGCTCGTGTTTTCATTCTTCGAAGACACCGTCGAATGGATAAGGGACTTTCTCGGGTCCACGCTCACCACACGCCCGGGCCTCGCAGGCTACCGCAGTCGCATGGTCGCCGTCAGCGGCTCGGGCGAGCTAGCAGAGGTGTCCCGGCATAAGGCAGTGCAAGGTTTCGCGCCGGTCTCGATGGAGGCACCTCGCGGCCAGGACCACGACCTCTACGACCTGATGATCGCCACCGATGTACTTGCAGAGGGCGTAAACCTTCAGCAATGCAGGCACATCATCAACTTCGACATGCCCTGGAATCCGATGCGTCTCGTGCAACGCCATGGCCGGATCGACCGAATCGGCAGTCCCCACAAGCGCGTCTTCCTGCGCACGATATTCCCCGCAGACCGGCTCGACGAGCTATTGAATCTGGAACAGCGCATCCTCAACAAGCTCGCGATGGCGGCGGCCAGTATCGGCGTCGTCGCGCCGATCGAGGGTGCTGCTCAAGGCGCGCAGGTGTTCGCCGAGACTCGCGACGAAATCGAGAAGCTGCTTGCCGAAGATGCTTCGCTCTTCGAACGCGGTGGATTCGCCAGCGCCGCTCAGACGGGTGAGGAGTATCGGCAGACATTGCGCAAGGCCCTTCAGGCAGACCGCGAGAGAATCGTCAATCTGCCCTGGAAGGCCGGTTCCGGCATGATGGGAGGCCCGCGGCGGGGCGTGTTCTTTTGCGCGGTGGTCGGCAGGGAAAGCGACGTCGAACGGACCTATCTACGGTTTGTCAGCGCAGATGACCAATGGCAACCCAGTCTCGAAGGCCGAGTGATCGACCGCGAGGTCGGGACCTGTCTGCGCATCATCGAGAGTGTGGCCAATACACCTTTGTGGTATCCGGACATGTTGCGAGAAAAGGTCTACGACTTTTGGGAGGTCGCGCAGGATGACATCCTTGGCGACTGGACGCGAGAAACCGATCCCGCCAACCTCCAACCCGCTGTCCGACCCCTCAACCACCGAGTCGCTGCTTTCATCCGCGAATATCCTCCCCTCGACGTTCCCGACGAAAGATTGACCCGCGCCCTGGATATTCTCGAATCTCCTTGGCCCCGCCGAGAAGAGATGATGCTTCGCGGCTGGTTCGACACCGGCGAAATCGAGGGCCATACACGATCGCGCCTGCTGATCGACCATATCCTTGGTACCGGCCTGGAACCTGCGGAACCCCCGCCACCGCTTCCACCCATTAGCCGAGACGATATTGAGTTGCTTTGCTGGATGGCCATTGAGTCGGAAGCCGGGACAGAATGCAATGACACCAAGGGCTGAACATCGAAAGAGGCGCTCGCCGCGCTCGGACTGGACGCATCCATGAACATCAAGCGGCTTCTGAAGCACGTTGGGCTCGGCACCCTGCCCAAGCGGAACGTCAGGGCTCTGGGAATAGATCTCGGCACAACCAACTCCGTCGTGGCCGAGGCTGTTTGGGATCCGGCATTCCCAGAAGAGGCGCGCGTAACCTGCCTCGAAATCGGTCAGGCGACCCGCACCGGTCCATTCACAGGCGCCTTGGTTCCTACCGTGATCACCTTGTTCAATGACGAGCGATTCATCGGCGAGGGAGCCAAGAGGCTGATCGCACAGGCACCCGAACTGGGTTTGAAGCGCAACGTCCACTACTTCTTCGAAGCCAAGAACGAGATAGGCACGAACCGAACCTACCATCGCGCACCGGAGGACTACCGTACGCCAACCCAAATCAGCCGCCATGTAATCGAGTTCCTGATGGACGCCGCCGGCGAACCCAAGCCGGACGTTGTGGTTGTCACCGTACCGGCCTCGTTTCAGGTGGCACAGCGCAAGGCAACGGTCGAGGCTGCATCACAGGCCGGACTTAAACTCGATGATGGCGATCTCTTAGACGAGCCTGTCGCTGCCTATGTTGATTACTTCGCAGCCCGCTTGGACGATCGATCGGAGAAGGACTTCGGTTCAGGACGCCTGCTCGTCTTCGACTACGGTGGCGGCACCTGCGATATCGCGCTATTTGACATCGCCGAACCTTCGGGAAACGGGCTGATCGGAGCATCCCCACTGTCGATCTCCCGATTCCATCGACTGGGCGGTGGCGACATTGACGCCGCCATCGTCTACGGTCCCCTACTCAATCAGCTACAGGAACAGAACGGACTGCGCCGCGGCGACCTTTCCTTTGACGACAAGAAGAACTCCATCGAACCCGCGCTGCGTTCCATGGCCGAATCGCTTAAGGTCGGGCTGAGCCGTGAGATAGACCGTCGCAGATCGCTCGAAGCCGATGGAGCTACATTTGCCGATCCTCTTGAAAGAGCGTTACCCAACACCTGCACGGTCCCCCTCCGCTCCGGGAACGTGCTTCAGTTGCGCCATCCCGCGCTACATGGCTCAGAATTTGAACACATCCTTGCGCCCTTCTTCGACCCTGATGTTCAGTACCGGAAGACATCAGAGTATCGCACGGAACAGTCGATTTTTGCACCGATTAGCGATGCCTTGATGCGCGGCAATATCGACCGGAATGAAGTCGACATGGTGCTCCTCGCCGGGGGAAGTTCAAATATTCCGGCGTGCCGCGATGAACTCACCAAGTATTTTGCCTCCGCCCGTATCCTCGACTTCACCGATGCCGAAGATCGCAAGCTCGCGGTCGCGCGAGGCGCCGCGTTGCAAGCCTTGGCGAAGGCACTCACGGGGACGATGGGTCTCATGGCTCCGATTTGCCAGGACGACATCTTCATCAAGGCGCAGCAAGGTCTGTTGCGCCTGATCGACCGTGGAGTAACCCTGCCTTATCCCCCGGACGGCGGCAAGAAGACGCGGGACGGTCTCGCCGTTCCGCGCAGCAGCGAACACGATCCCGTAACGCTTCGCGTTGAAGTCGTCGCCGGCGACGAGCAACGACTCCTGTTCCGTCGGCCTTGGGAAATCACACCTCCCGTGAGCGAAGGGGAACCACTCATTCTCGAATTCAGTTACGACGCCAACCAAGTGCTGGAACTGGAGCTCGCAAAGAGAGAGGCGCCCCGGGCGCCGAGATTCCGTGCTTCACTCGAGAATCCATCGACCCATGTGGTAAACCCGGTGGTGAAGGAAATCGAAGCGGAAGAACTCGAACGCCAAATCGCAGCCAACGAATTCACTGGGATCCAAAAATCAGCTACGGTTTGGCAACTGGCCAATCTTTTGGCGGATATCGGTCACAGTGAACGCGCTCTGGACTTCTACAAGGCCCTCCAACGGACTAGGCATTACAATCAAGCTTCACTTCTCAATCGCATGGCCATTCTCTACGGAGATATGTCCGACCACGAGAGTGCAGAGCGTCTCTATCGCGAGTCCGCTGCAGCAGACGCAGGCACCGGCGCCCCACTCTACAATCTGGCACTACTGCAACGCAACCGCGGTGACCGTTCCGAAGCAATCAAGACGCTCGAAGAAGCAATCGCGCGCGAGCGAACGGGAAGCTATTTGGTCTTTCGAGCCCGTCTTGCTGCCGAGAATGACGACGAGGCGGGGCGCGTGGAGTTTCTTGAAGAAGCGTTTCGAGCGTTTTCTTCTCCCCGCGAACTCGATGATTTCGAACTTAGCGCCTACATAAGGGGCGCAAAGGCTCTGGAAGACGAGGCCCGCATTGCCAAAGGTGAGAAGGAACGCAAGCGCCGCAACCTGATCTCCGCACCGGAAGCAGAGGGAAACCTTCCGATCATGAACGAAGGTAATTAGCAAATGACCTGGCTGATCTCCTACGCGAATCTCACCAATGAGCAGATCAGTGCTGTCGAGGCACCGGTAACGTCGCACCGTTTCATCATGGGCGCTCCGGGCTCGGGCAAGTCGCTCGTTCTTGTACACCGAGCCTCGCGGCTTCGTACCCGCTACAAGGTCGCCCCTTCCCGATACCGCATACTCGTGTTTACCAACGTCCTGAAGGACTACATCCGCTCCGCGTGCCTGCAACTCGGCATAGAGGATGAGTGCGTCTCCACCTTCGATCACTGGTGCCGAGAATATCATGAAGAATATATCGGAAAACCGCCATGGGACGACCGAAGCAGGAAACCGGACTTTACAACAATCAGGAGGTCGGTACTTGAGCATGCGCGTGCCAGCAATCGAAGGACGCTTGATTTTGTCCTCGTCGACGAGGGGCAAGACCTTGATCCATTCGCCTTCGAAATACTGACGACAGTAGCCGAGCATGTAACGGTCTGTGCTGACTACAAACAACAGATTTATGACGATGGCGCGTCGGAGCCTGGTATTGCTGCAAGTCTCGGTTTGAGGGGTGCCAATTTCAATCTACTCTCCGCCTTTCGGTGTTCTCCCTCACTCGTTCCGCTTGCGGCCGCCTTTGTCCAAGACCCTGAGGAAAGACGCTTGTTTGTCGACCAGTGTCGAATCTGGGCGGGAGCCACACAGCGTCCTCTGCTCTACTTCGCCCCAGATTTTGGTTCCGAACGGGAGCGGCTGGTTGAGATTGTTCGCGAACGTTTGGTTGAAAATGAGAGAATTGCGATACTCTTACCGCAAACCCGCCAAGTCGCAGGCTTTGCGCAGTCCATGACCAAGTTCGGCATCCAGGTCGAGGCCCAGACTGCGAGTCGGAAGAACTCCTTTCACAAGCTGAACTTCAATAGCCAGCGCCCCAAGATCATGACCTATCACAGTGCCAAGGGACTGACCTTCGATTCTGTCCTCATGCCACGTCTTGTCGAGAAGTCGTTTACAAGCGTTTCACCCGCCAACCGGAAACGCCTGATATTCGTAGGCCTCACAAGAGCCACAAATTGGGCTTACCTGAGCTCCGTCGAGTCACAGCAGCTTGGACTTCTCGACAATCTCAGCAGTAACGGTTCGCAAGAGATTGTTGCGATTCAGAGGGGTTCGCGCTCGCCGAGCACCGATCAATCCGATAACGGTACGAGTGCCAATCCTACTATTGATGACCTCATCTGACGACCGGTTACTTGATGGGACGCCTACCTACTGCGCCGGACGACGCGAAGATGGTCATGTGCGGGCAGGACGGCGCTGTTGAGGTTTCTCAGGGTCGACTTCATTGTGGACGGCTTCCACAATGGCAAGCGCTCCGCTCGGCCTGTTCGGGGGCGAGCTTCGTCAGTATCTGGCCGGAAGCTCGCTGGCACCAAACTCGGCAAAGGCACCCGAAAACGTCGACACGCTCGGGATGGCCGATCGACGTGACCGCCCGCATAACCGTCGCACTGTCGGATCGGCCTCAAGAGTGTCGATCAGAATGCGCGTGTCCGGAAGACTCCGGACCGCCCTAGCGATGAACCTTCGGGCCAATGCCACCCGGCCCGCTCCGCAATCACTTCACCTTGAAGTCCGCATCAGAGATCAGATGCGCTCGTGAGCAAGGGCATCGGGGAGACCGCCATCCTGTCGGTATGGTGCTGGTCTCGCAACCCCTACATGCCGCAAGCCGGTCTGCGAGTCCTGCCACTTTCCCGAAATATCGCTCCGTCCGGAGCCCGAAATCCGCTCGGGCCTGCACTCTTGCAAGTGACTCCATCAGCCAATTGGAAACCCACGTCAGCTCTCAGCCTCGAGTGCCGGACCGTCTCCTGTCAGCGGCAGGGCTTCAACAGACGCCGAGGGACCGGGCCAGGAAGCGGCGGCGATGCCCCGCAACGGTGATGCCTTCCTATGGCTGCAGGCAGGTGACCGATGCGGTCCCCTCCAGAGTACCGGTGCATCCAGCACGGGGCTTGAAGAAGTCGTGCCCGGGCGGCACGACGCGTCCGTCATCTCGTCCCGTACAGCCGGTCACCGGCATCGCCGATTCCCGGAACGATGTAGCCATGGTCGTCGAGGTGATCGTCGACGGCGGCGGCAAACACGGTGACATCCGGGTGAACGGCATGGAATGCCGCGAGACCTTCGGGCGCGGCGATCAGGCAGACCATCTTGATGTCGCGCGCCTGTGCCTCCTTGATCCGGCTGACCGCGGCAACGGCGGAGTTCCCCGTTGCCAGCATCGGGTCGAGCACGATCACCGGACGGTCGGCGAGGTCATCGGGCACCTTGAAATAGTACTCCATCGCTACCAGCGTCGAGGCGTCGCGATAGAGCCCGATATGTCCGACCCTGGCCGAGGGAACCAGGTCCAGCATTCCCTCGAGAAGCCCGTTGCCTGCGCGCAGGACCGAGATCAGGACCAGTTTCTTGCCCGAAATGAACGGTGCGTCCACCGAGGTGAGCGGTGTTTCGATGGTGTGGAACTCGACGCCCAGGTCCCGGGTGACCTCATAGCCGAGCAGCAGCGAGATCTCGCGAAGCAGCACCCGGAACAGGGCCGTCGACGTGTCCTTCTGCCGCATCAGCGACAGCTTGTGCTGAACCAGCGGGTGTTCGACCACCGCAACCCTGTTCATCCCCGTCTCCCGCTCTGCGGTTGCCTGACCAGAATTCAGAATACCGTACCATCCGACGCCAGCCGGATCGGCGGACCACCGCCGGGTCGCGCCGCGTGCGCGAGCTTCCGGCCAGCCGCCCAGGTTCCGCCCTCGAGCAGCCGCGCGAGCGGCAGGGCCTCCTCGGTGCACCCGAGGGTCGCACGAACCAGCGGTGCCAGCCGGTCAAGCAGCGCGACCGTCAGTGCCCGCCATTCGACGACCGGTTCGGCGTCGGGATCAAGCGCCACGGCGGTAATCTCGTGATCCCGCGGCACCAGCACACCCCCGTCCACCAGCAGACCGCCGTTGCGGTACTCGGCCAGTCCGGTGAGCGCGTCCGGTTCGCCGAGGCCGATCCCGGCCTCCTCCAGCGGCTCGGCCATGGAATAGAGCAGCCACTGCAGCAGCTTGTGGAACGGAACCAGCTGGTCGGTCGCATCGTCGCGGCGCAGTTTCCGGTGACGCCAGACATCGCCGAGTGCGGTTCCCTGCAGGGTGATCCGGTCCGGCCAGATGGATCCGAATGCGTCCACGAGCGTCGCGAGCAGGGGAGCGGCACGGGCCCGGTCGGGCTGCTTGCGCAGCCAGTCGCAGAGGCCGCCGATCCTGGGCGGGGTTCCGAATATCTCCGGACGCCGCTCGAGCGCCGCACCCAGGGCGCGAAGCATGCCCGCACGCTCGACGACGCCGGCAAGTGGTGTCGCGGAGCCGGCCTGGAATGCCGCGGCAAGCCGCCCGGCCGTGAAGCCGCGCAGCGCGTCGGCATCGCAGCGCAGCGGGTTGCCGGGATCGGTGGAGAACGCCCCCCTGGCGTAGAGCGCGAGGCTTGCGACCGCCAGTCCCTCCGAGCGGGTAAACAGGAGGCCGGTTTCCGCTTCCCGATACTGCCAGCGGTCACCGGCGCCCGCGTCGAGCAGCACGCTCACCACCAGCAGGTCGAGTGCCACACGGACGCGCTCGCGGCGGCCGAGCCCGGCGGCGAGCCGGCTCCAGCGGTCGATGCCGCCCGACGAGAAATGCCGCCAGCGACTGTGCCACGGCACGTTGAGGTCGGGGTAGCGTTCCCGGGTCACCTCCGCAACGAGCCGCGCGACGTCGGGGAGCCTGTCGGTGCGCAGGTCAAAATGCGAAAGTTCGCCGCGTTCCCCGGTCAGGAGCAGCTCGTGGCAGCGTGTGCGGATCTCCGCCGGGTCCGCAAGGCGCCGCGCGGCCGATGGCTCAGTCATCCAGTCCCCTGCCGGCGGCATGCTGTCGGGCCTGATCCGGACTGTAGTACCCGGCCGCCTTCTTGGCATCGATCTCGACGCCGGCATCGTCCGGCACCATCTCGTCGGGCAGCGGGACCCGTTCGCCGATATCGATGCCGTGCTCGACCAGCGCGTCGTACTTCATGTGGCTCATCGAGATCAGCCGGTCGATTCTCGAAATCCCCAGCCAGTGCAGCACGTCCGGCATCAGGATCTGGAAACGCATGTCCTGCACCCCGGCCACGCACTCGGTGCGCTCGAAGTAGGTGTCGGCGCGGTCGCCACCGGGTTGCCGCTTGCGCGCATTGTACACCAGGAACTTGGTCACTTCACCGAGCGCGCGGCCCTCCTTGCGGTTGTACGCCACCACCCCGCACCCGCCGGCCTGCGCGGTTTCGATGCAGATCTCGATCCCGTGTACAAGATAGGGCCGGCAGGTGCAGATATCGGAGCCGAACACGTCCGAGCCGTTGCACTCGTCGTGGACCCGGCACGCAACCGGACGGGCGGGATCCCCGATCGCATCGAGGTCTCCGAACAGGTAGACCGTGGTCCCCCCGATCGGTGGCAGGAACACCTCGAGGTCGGTCCGAGTGACCAGTTCCGAGAACATCCCCCCCGAATGCTCGTACAGCGAGCGGCGAAGCGCGCGCTCGTCCACGCCCAGCCGGCTGGCGATGCCGGGGAGGTGCCACACCGGTTCAATGGCGGCCTTGGTCACCCGGACCTCGCCGCTTTGCGCCACGATCTCGCCGTCGGCACCGATCCGGCCTTCGGCCAGCGCTGCATCGAGCTCGGGCAGGCGCAGCCGGGCCGTGGTGACCGCGATGGTCGGGCGAATGTCCCATCCCGCCTGCAGCAGGTCGCCCCATGCGTCGCTGACCATGTGACCGTAGGGGTCCATGGAGACGATACGATCGGGCATCGCCCACTGGGGATGCGGCCCGATCCGGCGCGCCGGCGAGGTATCGGTCAGGTCGGGAACATGGACCGGATCGAGGGTTCCCGACGCGACCGCGAGAGCCCGGTAGAGCGAATAGGACCCGGAGTGGGCGCCGATGGCGTTGCGCTCCCGCGTCCAGGTGCCGACGACCGGGCCACGTTCGCGTGGCACCGCCGCACCCCAGTTCAGCGGCGCCGGTTTCCCGCCGGCATGCGGGTGCGACGTGAGCCTGATGTGGCCGCTGCTCACGACGGCCACCGGGAATGCCGGAGGTGCCGGGTCCCGCACGGTGCCGGTTCAGACCACACCGCGGGCCTCGAAGCCTGCGATCTCGTCCGTCCCGTAGCCGAGACCGGTGAGGATTTCCGCGGTGTGTTGTCCGAGCGCCGGGGCGCGGCCCGGAGCCGGCGGGGTCTCGGAGAACTGCCACGGGGAGCCGTGCACGGGCAGCGCGCGGTCCAGTTCGGGGTAGTCGACGGACGCAACGTAGCCGTTCGCGGTCACGTCCGGGTCCGTTGACGCCTCGAGCAGGGTGTTGATCGGTGCCGAGACAATGTCGGCGTCGCGCAGGATCCCGAGCCACCGCTCGCGCGGTGCTCCGGCGAACAGTTCCGCGAGCGTCGCGATCAGTCGCGTCTTGTGCTCGTCGCAGACCACCGCCAGCCCGAGGTCATCGAGACCGCGTGCGGCCAGGGTGTCGTGGAACCCCAGCGCCTTCATTGCCCGTTCCCACTCGCGGTGGCCCAGCTGGAACACCAGCGGGCGGCCGTCGCGGTCATCGAACCCCGCCGCGATGCCCGGGCGTTCACGGGTGCCGTTGATGCGAACCCCGGAAATCGGGTTGGCATTTCTCCACATGGTGGTGGTGAGCGTCCACCCCATCAGCCGGACCGCGGCACCGACCAGCGACGTCTCGACCTTCTGGCCGACACCGGTGCTCCGGGCGTGGTGCAGTGCCGCCAGGACTCCGCCGAAGGTCAGGATGGCGCAGGTCTCGTCCGCCACCGATACCAGTCCGGTGCGCATGCGTCCGGTCTCGCCCGCATAGGCCTCGGCGATTCCCGACAGTGCCTGGCCGACCGCATCGGTCCCGGGCAGGTGTCCGTGCGGCCCGCGGGTGCCGTAGCCGGAGACCGACGCATAGACCAGCCTCGGGTTGACCCGGCGCAGTTCCTCGTACCCGAAGCCGTTGCGCTCCGCGGCTCCCGGGCGGAAGTTCTGGCCGAAGATGTCGGCGGTCTCCACCAGCCGGTGCAGGATCCCGCGGCCCTCGGCATCCTTCAGGTTCAGTGTCAGGCTCTTCACGCCCCGGTTGTTGGTCTCGAAGAACGACGAAATGGCCCCGTCGGTTCCCAGGCACTCGCCGGCGGTCCGCGAGGGATCACCGGATCCCGGCGCCTCGATCTTGATGACTTCGGCTCCGAGGTCGGCCATAAGCATGTAGGGTACCGTCCCGGCCTGCGCGGTCGAACAGGTGACGACACGGATCCCGGCGAGCGGGCCAACGGCAACGGTCATGGTCCTGTCCCTCAGGCGGTCGTGAGCAGGCACAACAACACCACACTGCGGGGGACCGGTCCACCCGCGCATCCACAGGAGCGATCATGACCCGCCGCGAATATCCCAGTTTCGTGACCCATCTCGAGTGTTCGATGACAGGCGCCCGCTATCCGGCGGGCCGGCCGCACGGCCTGTCCGAAGTCGGACGCCCGCTGCTGGTGCGCTACGACCTCGCCGCGCTGGCGCGCGGCGTCGACCGGGACCAGGTCGCGGCACGCGGCGGCGGTTTCTGGAAGTACCGTGAATTCCTTCCGGTGACCCGATCGGAAAACGTGGTTGCGCTGGGCGAGACCGAGACCCCGCTGATCGCGGCCCCGCGGGCGGCCGCCGCCGACGGCGCCGATCCGGGAGCACTGGTGGTGAAGGACGAGGGCCGGTTGCCGACCGGCTCCTTCAAGGCCCGCGGCCTCGCGCTGGCGGTGGCCATGGCCAGGGAACTCGGACTCGGGCACCTCGCCATGCCGACGAACGGCAATGCGGGGGCCGCGATGGCAGCCTACGCCAGCCGGGCCGGGCTGCGGGCCACCGTGTTCTGCCCGGACGACACGCCCGAGATCAACATCTCCGAAATCGAGCTGCAGGGTGCGGCGGTCTACCGTGTCAACGGCCTGATCAACGACTGCGGCCGGATCGTCGGGGAAGGCCGTGAGACCACCGGCTGGTTCGACGTTTCGACCCTCAAGGAGCCCTACCGGATCGAGGGCAAGAAGACCATGGGCCTGGAACTGGCCGAACAGTTCGGCTGGAGCCTTCCCGACGTCATCTTCTATCCGACCGGCGGCGGAACCGGGCTGATCGGCATGTGGAAGGCGTTCCAGGAACTCGAGGACATCGGCTGGATCGGGTCCGAGCGACCGCGCATGGTGGCGGTGCAGGCAACCGGCTGTGCCCCGATCGTGCGTGCGTACGATGCCGGGGAAGAGCACGCGCCGCTGTGGGAGAATGCGCAGACCGTGGCGGCCGGCATCCGGGTGCCGGTGGCGGTGGGTGACTTCCTGATCCTGCGGGCGGTGCGCGAGTCCGGCGGTTTCGCGATCGCGATCGAGGACGAGGAGATCATGCAGGCCCACGCCGAGATGGCGCGCAGCGAGGGTCTTCTGCTGTGCCCGGAGGGGGCGGCCACCTATGCCGCCTGGCGCAGGGCGCTGGCGGACGGACGGGTCGGGCGGAGCGAACGGGCGGTGCTGTTCAACTGCGCCACCGGTCTGAAGTACCCGATGCCGCCGGTAAGCCGCCGGGTCGACCGGCACGGGAGGATCGACTACCGCGCCATGGCGTAAGCGGGTATCGTGGCGGCATTCGGCAACCTGCGGGAGGAACCGTGATGGCCCTGGCACAGGAAACCGGCGAGGCTCTTCCCCGGCCGCGGGACGATGAGATGGGGCAATACCTGCAGGCCGGCGCCGAACGGGCACGGGCCCTGGGCAACCGTGGTCCGGTGCGATGGACGAGCGACGGCAGGCTCGACCCCGAAATCCTCGAGGCCTACTGGCGCTGCGGCTTCTACGTCTTTACCGGGGTGCTGGGGCCTGAAGAACTTGCCGACATCGAGCACGATGTCCAGGAGATAATGGACCGGCTGCCGGTCGGCCGGGACGCGGTGCTCGACGCGAAGGGCCGGCCGGCCATCGGCGTCGGCCACGAGGCCCCGACACTGTTCTGGTCCAAGCCGCTCGGCGACCCCTTCGGCGGAACCTCGCGGGCCAACGGACGCCATCCGGTCAAGATGACGGAACCGGCACCTGCCGCCGGCGCGCCGGACGAGATCGTCTACCTGATCCTCGGGTCACTGCAGTTCTCCACCGCGTGCCTGCGGGTCTACGGCCACCCCGACCTGCTGGGAATCGCGGCGGCCATCAACGGCGAGGACTTCGTTCCCTTCAACGAGGCGCTGTTCATCAAGGCGCCCGGGCTCGGCGCGTCGGTCGCCTGGCACCAGGACGGTGTCACCCACTGGGACAGTCCCGACTGGGACGCCGGCATACACGGCTTCAACTTCATGGCGCAGCTCTACGGCTGCACACCAGCCAACGGAGTGTGGGTGGTTCCGGGCTCGCACCGTCTCGGCAGGGTCGACATCCGGGCCCGCGTTGCCGAGGCCGGATCGGAACGACTACCCGACGCGGTGCCGATCGTCTGCGACCCGGGTGACGTCGCGGTCACCAACCGCCAGGTGCTGCACGGGTCGTTTGCCAATACCAGTGCCGACTGGCGGGTGACGGTAAACTTCGGGTTCCATCGCCGCGCCTCGGTGCTCGGGGTGGCGGGCGGCGGGGTGCACAACGCCCCGGCCGTGTACGATGCCGCGCGGATCGAACACCGCGCGCGGCTGATCGGGTACGCCATCGACGCCAGGCACCAGCGGTTCCCGCACGAGGTGTCCTTCGACTACGCACCGCACCGGGACCGTGCCGAACCCTGTCGCTGGGATGACGCGGCGCGGGCGACCATGCACGACTACAACCTGATGGATCTGAGCATCTGAACATACGGGAGAGCCCGGATGCGGCTTGCACTTTCCGAGGCACGCTCCCTGGTCGAGTCGGTGCTGGTCACACTCGAGCACTCCGAGGCCGATGCCCGGATCATTGCCGATCACCTGATCGATTGCGAACTGCGCGGGCTGCAGTACGGCGGGCTTCCGCGGCTGGTCAGCATCGCCGAGCGGTTGCAGCGTACCGGCACCTCGAGGGAGCCGGTGACGGTCGTGCACGAGACCCCGGTGTCGGCCCGGCTCGACGGCAAGGACAACCTGGGCTACCTCGTGGGCTACCGGGCGACGGAGATTGCGATCGCCAAGGCACTCGATACCGGGCTTGCCGTGGTCGGTGCCAACGAGACCTGGTACACCGGGATGCTGTCATGGTTCGCCGAGATGGCGGCGGCGCGCGGCCTCGTCAGCATGAGCGCGTCGAACGCCACCGCGTGGGTGGCGCCGCACGGGGGAACCGAGGGCCGGTTCGGCACCAATCCGATCTGTTTCGGTTTCCCGTCCACCGGCGACCCGGTGATCTGGGATATCGGAACCTCGGCCATCATGCACGCCGAGGTGGTGCTGGCGGGACGGCTCGGCACCCCGCTGCCCGACGGCGTGGCCTTCGATGCCGACGGCAGCCCGACCACCGATCCCGCCGCCGCCCTTGCCGGCGCCTTCGCGCCGTGGGGCGGCCACAAGGGGTCCGGCCTTGGACATGTCGTGCAGCTGCTCGGCATGCTGGCCGGCTCGCCGCCGGCGCCGCCGGTGCTTGCCGGCTTCGGGTTCCTGATCGTCGTCATGAAACCCGACCTCATGATGCCGGAGGCGGAGTACCGCGAGATGGTGACCCATTACGCCGAGCTGGTGCGCAACACCAGGCCGGTCGAGGGCGGGAGCACGGTGCGCATGCCGTTCGACCGCTCGGCCGCCGACCGCCGGGCCCGGACCGCCGCCGGCGTGATCGAGGTCGACGAGAGGATCCACGCCCGGCTGCTCGAACTGCAGGGCGGCCGGTAACCGCCGCGGACCGGGCCCCGGAAGGAGAAACCGTATGGAACAGTGCACCCTGGTCACCGGCGGATCGCGCAACATCGGCCACGGCATCTGCGAGCGGTTGAGCGCCGACGGACAGACCGTCGTGCAGTTCGATGTCCTGGCGCCCGCCTCCGGTTCGGCGGCGCGTTTCGTCGAGGTCGACCTCGCCGACGAGGACGCCACCGGCCGGGCCCTTGACGCGCTGCTGGCGGAGTACCGGGTCAGCCGCCTGGTCAACAACGTCGGCGTCGTCTCGCTCGGCGCCGTCGAGGAAGTCCCGCTTGCCGAGTTCGACCGCGTGCTGCGCATCAACACCCGTGTTGCCCTGCAGTGTGCGGCAGCGGTGGTGCCGGGCATGAAGGAGGCCGGGTTCGGACGCATCGTCAACATCGCAAGCCGGGCAATCCGCGGCATCCCCAACCTGTCGGTCTACGCCGCCAGCAAGGCCGCCGTGGTCGGACTGATGACCACCTGGGCGCTGGAACTCGCGCGCAGCGGCATTACCGCCAACGCCGTGGCCCCCGGCCCGATCGATACCGACATGCTGCGGGCGGCCTACCCGCCGGACAGCCCGGCGTTCCAGGCCATGCACGACAAGGTGCCGGTGGGCCGGCTCGGGCAGCCGGCCGACATCGCGAACGCGGTCGCCTTCCTGCTCGACGAACGCAGCGGCTTCGTCACCGGCCAGGTGCTGCACGTCTGCGGCGGCATGTCACGCTCACGGACGTGAGGGCCGGGTCCCGGCACGACAGGCGAGACCCGGGCGGACCCTGCTGGCCGGGCGGGCCAGAGGTCTCTCGTCACAGGCACGCTGCACCGACCCCGTAGCGACATGCACCGACCCGCCTCGCGCAGGCGACACGTGCATTCCACGAGCGGGAACGGTGCGCGCCGCGCTGATCCGAGATCCCCGGAACGACGCGGGCATCGGCCGGAAACCGGTTCGCGCTCCCTGGGATCGACGGGCCCGCCCGGCCCCTGATTGCCCGGTATGTGCAAGGTGTGTATGATATTGCTGTCAATGAAGGCGCAGCATCAAAGGCATATCAGATGGCGCAACTCACGGTGAGGAAGCTGAGCGAGGAAGTCGTCAGCGCGCTGAAAAGGCGGGCGGCAGCCAATGGACGGTCCGCCGAAGCCGAGCACCGGGCGATACTGCGCGCAACGCTGATCGGGACGGAGGAGAATTTTGCCGCGCGTGCTGCGATGTTGCGGCGACGGCTTCGCTCCTCGGTTGACAGCACTACCACCATACGGAGCGATCGGGACCGGGACAGCGTGGCGTGACCGGCTATGTCGTCGATGCCAGCGTTGCGGTGAAGTGGCTGGTTGAGGAAGTGCATTCCGACAGGGCGGCCACCCTTCTCGACGGTGGCCCGACGCTCGTTGCGCCGCCACTCCTGTTCGCCGAAACCGCGAACGCGCTTTGGGTCATGCGCCGGCGTGGCGACATGGCAGCGGCCGACCTGGCTGACGCGGTGGAAACCTTGCGCGGGGCCCCGGTCTCGACGCCGCTGTCGATGGCGGAGCTCATGGCGGCCGCAACACGGCTGGCGCACGATCTGGATCATCCGGTCTACGACTGCTTCTACCTCGCCCTGGCGCTCCACGCGCAGTATCCGGTCGTGACTGCAGACACGCGGTTTTTCGGCAAGGTGTATGGTCATCCCTACCTTTCGGACCGTGTCGTCCACCTCGCCGACATACCGGCGCCCGAGATGTAGCGGCGGTCCGCAAGGTGCCAGGGTGTCGTGACGGGCCCGCAGCCGGACCGGCGGAACCGATGCGGCCGCGATCAGACGCTGCACAAGTGCAGGGAGTCGAACGGATGGCAGACACCGACGCCCGGCCCTACGTCATCGAGCGCCGCGAGACAGTGGCGGAAACCGACACGCTGCGCGTCAGTATCCTGACGCTTGCCGAGGGGCAGGAGGTGCCCTGGCACTATCACAGCGAGATCGCGGACATGTTCTTCTGCCTGGAAGGCTCACTTTCGGTGGAGACCCGCGCGCCCAGGGCTCACCACCTGCTGGAGGTCGGCGAAAGCTGCACCGTTCCGAAAATGACCGCGCATCGCGTCACCGGAAAGGACGGCGCGCGTGCCCGATTCCTGATCGTGCAGGGAATGGGCACGTACGACTTCCGCCCTGTCGGCTGAAAGCCGCGTCCGGGCGCCTGGTCCACGCTCTGCGCCTGGCGCAGGGCGCGCCGGCCGCGTGTCGTCCTGACTGTAGTCGACCATCGCTGCACCAACACTTCCGGTGAACCGCGTGTCCCGGCGCATCAGGCGAGACAGGAACCGGCTTGAAGTCCACGTAGCAGGTCGGATCGCACTTGATCGAGAATCCGGTGTGACTTGACGGCACAAGGAACCAGGACCGCGGCAGAGACCGCAGGCTCCCTGCCGCTTTCCTTCGGGGATAGTATCACTGACCTGGACCCCTGAACTGTGAGGACCATCGCACGATGCTGTTGATCGTGGCCCGAGGCGAAGTGTGCCGGAACCGCGCCCTGACGAGATGTGTGTACACGCAACAGGACCACAGGCGCGGGGAGACACGCAGTTGAGCCGGTTCGACGCGGCGCGGAACGGGCGGAAGAACCGCGATGTGGCGATCGAGCTCTGGCGCTGTTTCGACCAACGGCGGTTCCGGGATGCCTTGCCCTTGTTGTCGGAGGATTTCGAGGCGCATTGGCCGAACACCCGGGAGCGTATCTTCGGTCCCGAGAACTTCATCGCCCTCAACGAAAGCTATCCCGGCGCCTGGCGTTGCACGGTCCGGCGAACCGACGAGCTCGCCGGGTCCGTGGTGACCGTGACCGAGATCAGCGACGGTGAAACCTCCCTGTTCGCGGTATCCTTCTTCGAAATGCGGCATGGGCGCATTGTCAGGGCCGAGGAGTATTTCGCGGACAACGGTCACCCGCCGCATGATCGTTCGGCATTCGCCGAACGATACTGAAGCGGCTGACCCTGAATGGCTGACAGCATCCTGCCATGAGCCTGCCAGCCCTCGCGGCGGGCAAGCCGAAAGCCTTTCGCGAGCAAGCGCGTGATTTTGGCGAGGCGGTCGGGCACCATTCGGCCGATGAAGACAGGGAGAGTGACGCCGGGCTTCGTTGACGCGCTCGAGGATGCCTGCCGCCACTCTCGTCGATCGTCGCTGCGGCAGGCCGGTTGCCCGCAGCCCAACCGGAGTGCATCAGGCAGCCCAGCCGCGCCCGGCCTTGGCTCGCCCGCCTCGATCGTGCCGGCATCAACGGCGACCCTCCGGCCCGCTGTTGCGGCACCTGTGGATGGGCAGGACCCGAGCACCCGGACGCCGTAACTGGCGGCACGGACACTGCTCCTGCCCGGTGCGTGGCTGTCCGTCAGGCTCGAAGCGCAGCTTCGTAAATCCGGCTGTCGCCTTGCCACGAAAGAGCAGGGGTCGCCTGACATGCGGCCCACCGCATCCCCGGCTTGTCGGGCGCAGGGTTCTACCCGGGCTCCCGGGTGAGTACCGGACCACCGAGCCTGGGCGTCCCGTTCCGGCGCAACAGGTGGTGCGCCCCGGCCCGGGCAGTAACCACGACATCTCGGACGGGTAGCCCGATCCCTTCGGGAACATCGCGGCGCAGGGAAGCGACACGCATGTCGGCCTCGTTCGGTCGCGCCACGGCGCCCGGCTCTGGCCGCACCATGCCTGCGGCCGTTTCCGGCACCCATTGCGGTCCGGCCGAGCTCCAGCAACCGGATTTCACATTCCCGCCCCCTTGACCGCAAATCCTGCAGGACTCTCTCTGCCGCATTCGACGGCGCTGCGAGCGCGAGGGCCTTTGAAGGGTCCGAGTGGCCAATTGGCGCATGGCCGGGTCTCCACCGGCTGCGGTCACGGAACTCGTTTGGCGGTGGAAAGTCAGCGGCTTGATGCGGCAAGGGAGATCAACACGCGGTCACTCAAGGCCCCGGCAGTCGGGGCACCGAGCCTTCGGGCAGATCGTAAGGATCAAGAATGGGTCTCTCTCGTCTCGCTCTGTGTCTCGCATCCTTGAGTTCCTTGCCAGCCGTATAGTACCTGCCCCGCTTCTCTCCGTGCGGGACCAGAATCTCCAGGTCTGTCAAGACCTTGAGGTCGCGACCGGCCGTGTATGAGCTTACCTCCGTCTCCTTTTGATACCTGGCATTGGTCACTCTCATGCCGATTGCTGAATTGAATAACGGCACTGTCATTCTTTCGTTTAGCTTCTTTCTCTTCATAAGTGCTTCGACACTGTCGAAAAGAGTTTCGTATTCTTCATGTCGCCGGATCAGTGTATTCGCCTGTTGATAGTGGGCCTTGAGGCAAAACCGGACCCATGGAAGCGCGGAATGCGATGGGTTCCAGGCTCCTTTCCCGATCTCACCAAGAATATGGTAATATTCTTGCGTATTTCTCCCCAGCCGCTCTTCAATACTGGAAAACAGGGGATGTATGAGCCCTTCCCTTGCCAGTACAAGTGTTTGCAGTGCTCGCGCCATTCTTCCATTTCCATCCTTGAACGGATGGATCATTGTCAAGTTCAGGTGCGCCATGGCTGCAGTAACAACAACGGACTGTTGGCTTTGATCATCGAGGTATTGCACGAGTTCCTGAATCAGGGGGTCGACAAGCTCGACATCAGGCGCTTCGTACACGACTGTCCCGGTTTCATCGTTCACCACGCGAACCGAGCCTGGCCTCCATTTTCCCGGGTGCGATGAGAGATCAAACTGCGTCATCATGAAATGCAAGCTCTTCAGAAACTGCTTGCTGAATTCGAAGTAGGGATCTTCCGCGGCCTGCATGATGCAGGTCATGGCGGACCGGTACCCGTTGATGGCCTCCCAGACCTCCGTCCTCTCATCCAGGGGAGGTTCATCCTCGACCGCCGCCATGGCCTCGTCCATCGAGGCGTTGTACCCCTCGATCGCATTCGATCCCTGGATCACGCGCGCGAAGGTGTTCTTCCGAAGAGTCCCATACCAGCGGCGAGGGTCGTGCTGGGTAGAGATTCTGAGTCTTTCCCTCTGATTTTCCAGTATTTTCAGAACCCTGCGGTCTTCTGCCGACAAGGATGGTTCAGCGAAGATCATGCCAGATAACCAATTACATATTGGCGAATTGCCGATATATATCTTGCATTTTGCAGAATTGCAATCATATATCTGGCATGGAGACGCCAGGTATCAGGACCCGCACGCCGAGTATCAGATGGCCATGGATGACCGGAGCATCCGGATCACACGGATGGCGAACGGCTTCGGGAATACCGTCAGCACGCTTCCGATCCATGCCGGCAAGGCACTGTCCGTCAGGACGCGGCGCTGTGCGACCTGCCCCGCCGGCGCACCCGGAACGCCGAGCCCGAAGGTCCCGTTCCGGCGCAGCAGACGGTGCAACCAGGCCCGGGCAGTGACCACGGCGTCTCGAACGGGTGGCCCGGTCGCCTCCGGAACCTCGCGGCGCAGGGAAGTGGCATGGATGTCGGTCTCGCACGGTGGCGCCAGGACGCCCGGCACTGGCCACGCCATGCCTGCGGCCGGTCCCGGCTACGAGCTTGGCCGCGCCGTCGCGCCCCGTTGCCGACATCCTTGACAGGATGGGCGATACTCCAGTGCCTTGTGCGGGACGAGACGGTGGACATGTTCCGCGAGACAGGAGGAATGATGCCGAAAGCTGCAGAGCACGTCACAGCGCTGCTTGCCGGACTCCGGGAAAAGCGGGGGTACCTGTTGCCACATCACGGGCTGATGGCAGTGGCCGCGCCCGAACTCCTGGCAGCCTACGACGCGACCTATACCGCGCTCACCCTCAGGGACCGGGCCCTGACGCTGTACGAGAAGGAAATCGTCTGGCTCATCATCCTCGTGTCCACAGGCGAGGCGATCGCGACCCACCATATCGACCGCCTCCGCTCGGCCGGGGGCGGCGAAGCGGAAGTCGCCGCGGCACTCGCCTTCGCAGCCTGGGCCGACGGGGCCGAGCGGCACCGATTCGTCGCCCGCCACTGGTCGCCGCATCTCGACGGGTTCGATGCCGTCGCCTCCTACCGGCATGGTCTGGAGCTGTTGCGCGGGCACCATGGCACGGAGCCGTGGATCCTCGAGATCGGGCTGGCAGCAGCGCATCAGTGCCACCGGCGCTGGGAGTGGGTGGAGGAGCATCTTGTCGGCGCCTATGCTGCCGGCGCACGCGAAGAGGCGATCGCCGAAGGTCTGTCTCTAGCGATGTTCCCGGGCGGCGTGCCGAACTTCGTCGATGCCTGCGAGGTCTGGCGCGGGTTGATCGGTGCCGGAACGGTCCCCGCATCGGAACCGTTCCTCGCCTGGGCGGAGATGACCGGACAGGGTGGGTTCGACGAGGCCTCCGGCGCGTCGTGAGCACACCACGCGGCTGGACTCACATCGTCGTCGGTGCCGGGGCCGCCGGCTGCGCGCTGGCCGCACGGTTGTCGGAAGTCCCGGACTTCAACGTGCTGCTCGTCGAGGCGGGTGGCAGGGGCCGCGCGCCGTCACTTGCAGTACCGATGATGACGGCGGTGCTGATGCACGGGCGCGCCCATGTCTGGCGCTACGCCACCTCGGCGGAACCCGGCCTGGCAGGACGGTCGGTCACCCTGCCGCGCGGCCGGGTCCTCGGCGGATCGACGGCGATCAACGGCATGGTCTACGTGCGCGGATTGCCGGTCGACTACGAGCTGTGGGCGCAGCAGGGAATGCCCGGCTGGTCGTGGTCCTCGATCAGGCCCCTCTTCCTGCGTTCGGAACGGTTCCGGGGGCCGGGCCCGCCGGGCGGGGATCACGGCACCGACGGACCGCTTACCGTCTCACGGCGGTCGCGGCCGGTCAGTCCGCTCGCCACCGCCTTCGTGGAGGCGGGTATTGCCGCGGGCCACCCTGCCTGTCCCGACTTCAACGCCGAGTCACCGGAGGGCGTCGGGTACTACCACTTCACCATCCGGGACGGACGCCGCGAGACTGCAGCGCAGGCCTTCCTCGCCGGGATCCGGCGGCGCGGCACTATCACGGTCCGGACCGGGGCCGAGGAGCACCGTCTGGTCATCCGGGACGGACGCGCCTCGGGCGTGGTGCTCGCGACCGGCGGGTACGAAGAAGTCGTGGAAACCGAGGGCGAGGTGATCCTCTCGGCCGGAGCCATCGGATCGCCGATCCTGTTGCAGCGCTCCGGCATCGGCGCGGCGGAACGGCTGGCGCCGCTCGGGATCGACCCGGTGGCCGACCTGCCGGAAGTGGGCGAGAACCTGCAGGATCACGTCCTGGTCCGGGTCTCGCACGCTGCGACCGAGGACGTCACGCTCCACCGGCTGACGCGGATCGACCGGGCGGCGGGAGCCTTCCTGCGTGCCTGGCTCTTCGGAAGCGGGCCGATGAACGTCTTTCCGCTGGAGGCCGGAGCGTACCTGAAGGGGCCGGGAGCCGAGATCCCCAACATCCAGAGCCATTTCCTGCCGGCGCTGAGCACCGCCACGGTCCGGTTCAATCCGTTCGCAAGACCGGCAAACGCGGGACCGGGTTTCATGGCCAATGCCTCGGTCATGCGTCCCTGCAGCCGCGGCTCGGTGCGGCTCCGCTCCGCCGACCCGGCCGTACCGCCGGATATTCGCGTCAACTACCTCTCGGATCCCCGTGACCTCGACACACTGGTCGATGCGGTGGGGCTGGTGCGCGACATCTTCGCCCAGGCACCCTTCGATCGCTATCGGGGAGCGGAACTGCAGCCCGGACCGGAAACGAAGACCCGCACGGCCATCGCGGCCTGGGCACGCGATACCGCGAGCACCGTGCATCACCTGTGCGCAAGCTGCCGGATGGGGGCCGATGACAGGTCGGTGGTCGATCCCGAGCTGCGCGTACGCGGCGTTCGCGGGTTGAGGGTGGCCGACGCCTCGATCTTCCCTTCGATCACGTCGGCCAATACGGCCGCCCCTGCCATCATGGTCGGAGAAAAGGCTGCGGACCTCATCCGCAGCGAGGGCCCCGCCACCGGTACGGTGGCGGGGCGGGGGACGGCTCAGATCGACTGAATCCGGTCGTATGCGCCGTCGCCGAAGATGTCGTCGGCAAGCGCCTTGATCGCGGGCTCCAGTGTTTTCTGTGCCGCAGTGGCATCGAGCAGCGGGGTCGAGTCTTCACCGTTGAGTTCCCGCCACTTGCTGAAGTTGGAGAGTTCCGCCTCCTCGGTGGCACGGAAGAAGTCCTGCGGTTCAAGCTCGTTGAACGTGTCGACAAGGATCTTCTGGTTTGCTTCTCCGAGCCCGTTCCAGGCGGACATGTTCATCATCTGCTTGTCAAGCCCGATGCCCCAGTCGTTCTGGTAGCAGTACTTCACCACTTCGTAGAATTTCTGGCTGATCATCAGGTTGCCGAGCGTGGCCATGCCGTCGACGACACCTTGCTGCAGCGCGCCGTAGAGTTCGTTGAACGGAATGACCGTCGGCTTCGCACCGACCTGCTCAAGACCCGCGATCACGCCCTCGATTTCGGGGGCGCGGATCTTGAGACCCTTCAGGTCGTCGAAGGTCTCCAGCTTCTGGTTGGTGAACAGCTTCCACGGACCGGCGCGTGCGACCGAGAGATAGTGCAGGCTCGGGTAGCGCTTCTGCACCGCCGCGTTGAGTTCGTCATACAGCAGTTCGTTGGCGATCTTCTGGGCGTGGTTGGAATCGCGGGCGAAATAGGGCGCGTAGAAGACGTCGAACTCGCGCAGGCCGGTATAGGCGCCGTTGTAGATCTGCACGGTACCGAGCGCGGTTCCGTCGAGCACATCCTTGCCGCCACCGATGGTCCCGGCCTTGACGTCGAACTGCAGTTCACCGCCGGTACGCTCGCTCACGAGGTTCAGCCACTTGATGGCAAACCTGTTCGACGCGCTGTCGATATTGCCTGCATTGCCGTAGATCAGAGTCCTGGCGGCAAGCGCCGGGCTGCCGACGCCGACGAGAGCGGTGACGAGGCCGAGCCCGCCTACTCCCTGGGTGAAGCTTCTTCTTGTGAGTGTCATGGCTTGGTCTCCCTGCCAGATGGTGAGTTGGCCGTCACTGCTGGAAGAACAGTGACGGCAGGGCGAGCGTGATCTGTGGAAAATAGGTAATGACCAGCAAAACACAGACCAGGATCAGGAAGTAGGGCACCGCTTCCTTGAAGATTTCGATGACCCCGACTCCGCCAATCGACGAGATGATGAAGAGATTGAGGCCGATTGGTGGCGTGATCATCCCGATCATCAGGTTCAGTACCATGACGACGCCGAAGTGGATCTCGTTGATGCCGAGATCCGTCAGCAACGGAAACAGCACCGGCGCCAGGATCAGCATGATCGGAAGGATCTCCATGATCATGCCGAGTATCAGCAACATGATGTTGATCAGGAGCAGCAGGACCCAGAGCTCATCGGTGATCCAGAGCAGTGCGTTCGTCAGGTAGACGCCGAGGTTCTCCTTGACTGCGAGCCAGGCGAAGATCTTCGACGTCGCCACCGTCAGCATGATGACCGAGGTCGCGACGGCGGCATGGCTCGCGGCATGCAGGATCTGCATGAAGGACAGGTTCCGGTAGACGAAGAGCCCGAGAAAGAGAACGTAGAAGGCCGCGACTGCGGCGCTTTCGGTCGGTGTGGCCACGCCGAAGATGATCGCGCCGACGATGATGATCGGGGCGACCAGTGCACTGATGCCCTCGATGAAGGCCACGCCCCGTTCACGGCCCGTGGCGCGCTCTTCCAGCGGGTAGTTGCGGCGGCGGCAGATCCACCACGTCACGCCGAACATGGCGACGAACATGATCGCGCCGGGCACGACTCCGCCAAGGAAGAGCTGGCCCACCGAGATGTTGACGATGGCCCCGAGCAGTACGAAAGAGATCGAGGGCGGTACGATCGGCCCCACGGTCGCCGCCGAGGCGATGACGGCGGAGGAGAAGGCCGGCTTGAAGCCGCGCTTCTTCATCTCCGGCAGCAGCACCGTGCCGGTCGCCGCAGCATCCGCCAGTGCCGAACCCGAACAGCCGGACATGATGAAATTGGCGGTGACGCCGACATTGGCGAGACCGCCATTGATGTGACCAACGAGCGAGGCCGCGAAATTCACGATCCGCCGCGTCACGCCGGTGACGTTCATCAGTTCGCCTGCGAAGATGAAGAGCGGGATCGCAAGCAGGACAAAGGAGTTGACGCCGGAGGTCATCTGCTGGGCAAAGAGCACCATCGGCGTGGCGTTGTCGGAGAACTGCGAGAGCGTCAGATAGCCAAAGGCCGCAATCCCGATGGCCCAGGCGATCTCCATGCCAAGGAGCGAGAAAACGAACAGGATCACGATCATCGAGACCAGCAGCATGTCACTCTCCAGTCGCCGACCTGTATGCGACCCAGGAGCGCACCATCAACCTGGCCTGGTAGATGAACATCAGCACGCAGCCGACCGAAACCGGGGCATAGAGCCAGATGAAGCTCCACCCGGTCGAAAGCATGCTGCCGCCTGCCTGAAGCTGCAGGATCGGGATGTTGTACCAGACCAGCGCCGCCAGCATGATCAAGACGAGGATGTGCATGAAGGTTTCGATCAGCAGCCGCGGATAGGGCGGTACCTTGTCGATGAAGTGGGTCACGCGGATGTTCTGCCCGCGCTTGGTCGCAACCACGATGCCGAGATAGGTCATCCAGAGAAAAAAGGCCCGCGGTGCCTCGTCTGCCCAGAGCGGCGGTTCGTTGAACGCGTAGCGCATTGTCACCGCGTAGAAGACCGCCACGGCGATGACCATCAGGAGGCCCCCGGACAGATAGAAGAGGGCCTTCTCCAGCCAGTCGTCAATCTGCTGCAGCGTCTTCACCGCCGGTCTCCGGCACGGAACCGCGTCATCCAGATCGTCCTTCGATGCCCCCGGTCCCGTACGCCGTTCATGACGCGCTTTCATTCCTGATTGAACTAATGATATATCAATATACCATTTTGTCCATGTCCTGAGTCAGGATATTCCGGTGCCGGCGAAGCAACGTGCGCGAGAGCGGGAGGGCAGTGCCGAAGGTGGTCTCGACCGCGCCACGGGTACGCCCCTGTACCGACAGATGGTGGCGCTTCTGACCAACCGGATCCGCACCGGGGCCGTTGCACCGGGTGAGTACCTGCCCAGCGAGAACGACCTGTGCGCCGAGTTCGGCGTTTCCCGGATCACCGCGAAACGCGCGATGAACGAACTGGCGAGGGCCGGGCTCGTCACTCGTGAGCGGGGTCGGGGCACGCGGGTACTGGAGAACCGGATTTCGCCGGTCTACAGCGCCTCGATCGACGGTTGGCGCGAAAACGTCAGCCTGATGGGCCGCCAGACCTCGGCGCAGGTGCTGGAGTTCGCCTACGTTCCGGCCTCGGCAGAGGTCGCGGCGGCTCTTGAAATCGAGCCGGGAGGGACCGTTCAGCACACCGTCCGGGTGCGGCGGCTGAACGGAGAGCCGATTTCGCACCTGGTGACCTATGTGCCCGAGGATATCGGGCGGCGCTACAAGCGAGAGGACCTGGGCAACAACCCCCTTCACCGGCTGCTCGAGCGTGCCGGCATCCGGATCGCGACGGCATGGCAGTCGCTGACAGCAACGCTCGCCGATCCGCAGGTGGCAGCACTGCTCGCAATCCCGGTCGGCAGCCCGCTGATCGAGGTCGAGCGCGTCGTGCGCGACGGGTCCGGTCACCCGGTCCAGTTCATCCGGGTCCTCTACCGACCCGACCTCTACCGGTTCGAGATTTCCATGGATCACAGCGAAGGTACCGAGACCGCGGTTCCGAAAGCCGTTGATTCATGACCGACGCAACACCGGTGCGGGAATCCGCAGCCCGTGCGGTCGGGCAAGAGGCCGGCGCGGCGGGCGCCTCGAGACCCGCATGTCCGGAACCGGGACGACGCTGATGCCGATCGTGCCGGGCAGGTGCGGGAACTGTCTCGCGGTGGCGGAGACCCTTCCGGTCGAACGACCGGGCGCGGACAGTGCGGCACGGGAGATCGCGCCGGCGCCCGGCAGGAGCTGCAGGGACGCAAGCCGATGAGAGAGGTCGACGCGGTCACCACCGCGATCCTGAAGGGCCGGTTCGAACAGATCGCCGACGAGATGGACGCCACGCTGTTCCGTTCGGCCTTCAACCCGATCATTGCCGAGGCGCACGATGCGAGCCATGGCATCTACGATGCGGTCACCGGCGAAACGCTGATCCAGGGCAAGTCCGGCCTGCCGATTTTCGTCGGTGTCATGGCCTTTGCGGTCAAGGCGGTGCTGGAGAAGGCGGGATCCCGCGGCGGGCTGAACCCGGGCGATGTCTGGATCTTCAATGACCCGTACGACGGCGGAACGCACCTGTCCGACTTCAGGCTGGTCAAGCCCGTGTTTTACGGGGGCGAGCTGTTCTGCTTCCTCGCCAGTGTCGGACACTGGCACGACGTCGGCGGCAACGTGCCCGGGAACTACAATCCGGCCGCGACGGAATCGTTTCAGGAAGGCATGCTGATCCCGCCGGTGAAGCTCTACGACCGGGGCGAATTCCGGCAGGACATCGTCGACATACTCTCGGCCAACAGTCGATTGCCGATGTCGCTCTACGGCGACCTGAATGGCCAGATCAACGCGCTGGACCTGGGCGAAAGCCGGATCGGGCACCTGCTGGACGAGTACGGGGTCGAGACGTCGGCCGCCGTACTGGCAGCGCTCAAGGAACGCGCCGCCACCATGATGCGTGCACAGATCGCCGACCTGCCCTCGGGCACGGTTTCGGCCGAGGACTGGCTCGACAATGACGGGATCCAGGACGAGCCGCTGAAGATCGCGCTCGACCTGACCATCGAGGGCGACCGGATGATCCTCGACTTCACCCGGTCGTCCCCGGCCTGCCTCGGGCCGGTGAACATCTCGCGCTCGACCACGGTCGCGGCCTGCTACGTGGCGCTGAAGCACGTCTTTCGCGAGGTGCCCGCCAATGCGGGCGTACTCGAGCCGGTGGAATTCCGCATCGACCCGGACTCTGTCCTCTCAGTCGAGGCGCCGAAACCGGTCGGCGGGTACACCGAGACCATCCTGCGCCTGATCGACGTGATCTTCGCGGCCATCGCCAGGCTGGCGCCGGAACAGGCGATGGCCTGCGCCTACGGCACGATCAATGCACTGTCGCTGGCCGGGCACCGCAGTGACGGTCGGCGCTGGGTAATGTTCTCCTTCTTCGGCGGCGGACACGGAGCTCACGGCGCCGGTGACGGGCTGAACCACGGCAACGCACCGATCTCGACAGCAACGATCCCGCCCCTGGAGATCCTCGAGGCGGCCTATCCGGTCTGCTTCACGAAATGGGCGCTCCGCCCGGACAGTGGCGGCGATGGCCGGTACCGCGGCGGCCTCGGCGCCATCTACGAGATCGAGTTGCTGGAAGAGGAGGCCGATGTCTTCCTCTTCGGCGAGCGGGGACGGCATCCGCCACCGGGCGTGGTCGGCGGCGGCCCGGGCGCACTCAACCGGTTCTTCTACCAGCAGGACGACGGCGAACATTCGCCGCCCATGGCCTCGAAGATGGTCGGCATCCACATCACCCGAGGCCAGCGTGTCCGGCTGGAGACGCCGGGAGGCGGAGGGTACGGCGACCCGGCCACGCGCGATCCGGCGGCACGGACGGCGGACCTGGCGCTCGGATACGTGACGGAGGGCAAGGCGTCGTGAGTGCGGCCTTTGTGATCGGCGTCGATGTCGGCGGGACATTCACGGATGTCTTTATCCTGGACGAGGCCACCGGAACGGCCACGGTGAACAAGGTGCCCTCGACGAAGGGGGACCAGTCGCAGGGACTGGTCGAGGGGATCAGGCAGAAGGTTCCGGGGTTCAGCGGGATACAGACCGTCATCCACGGAACAACCGTCGGCACCAACGCGCTCCTGGAACGCAAGGGAGCCCCTACCGGCATCATCACCACCAAGGGTTTCGGCGACGTGCTGGAAATGCGCCGTCGCGACCGCCCGACGACCTGGGGCCTGCGCGGCGCCTTCACCCCGGTCGTGCCGCGGAACCGCCGCCTGGAAGTGAGCGAGCGGGTGCTTGCGGACGGCACGCTGCGCGAGGCGGTGGATCCGGCGGAGGTCGCGGCCCGGGCCAGGGACCTGGTGGATGCCGGCTGCGAGGCTGTCTGCGTCTTCTTCATCAACGGCTATGCCAATGACGCCAACGAACGGGTGGCGGTCGAGGCGGTCTGCAGCGACTGGCCCAACGAGTACGTGACCGCAGCCACGGAGATCCTGCCCGAGATCCGCGAGTTTGAGCGCCTCTCGACCGCGACACTCAACGCCTATCTGCAGCCTGTCGTCTCCTCCTACCTCGACAACCTGGAGGCTGCGCTGGAAGCGCGCGACTTCGATGGCGACGTGCTGATCGTGCAATCGAACGGCGGTGTCATGTCGATCCACACCGCAAAGCGCTACCCGGTTCGAACCGCGCTGTCCGGCCCGGCGGCGGGCGTGATCGCGGCACGCGCCATCGCCGCCGCTGCCGGGCTGGGAAACATCATCACCTTCGACATGGGCGGTACCTCCTTCGACGTGTCGCTGGTGGCGGACGGCGAGGCGGCCCTGGCGGCGCAGACAGCGATCGACTTCGGCATGGTGGTTCGCACGCCGATGATCGAGATCACCACCATCGGCGCGGGTGGCGGTTCGATTGCGCGGGTCGACGAAAGCGGACTGCTGCAGATCGGGCCGGAGTCGGCGGGTGCGGACCCGGGTCCGGTCTGTTACGGGTTGGGCAGCACGCGCCCGACCGTGACCGACGCCAACCTGGTGCTGGGCCGGATCAATCCCGACCGGCCCATCGGCGGCACGCTGGCAGCCCTCGACATCCGGGCCGCTCGTGCCGCCATCGACGCGGAGGTGGGCATCCCGCTCGGCCTTTCCACCGAGGACGCCGCCGAAGCCGTGCTGCGTGTCGCCAATGCCAGGATGGCGGGTGCGATCCGGCTGGTCTCCATCGAGCGCGGCCACGACCCCGGCAGGTTTTCCGCCATGCCGTTCGGCGGCAGCGGGGCGCTGCACGCCGGCGCCCTGATCAGGGAGGTCGGGCTGCACTCTGCGCTGGTTCCGCGGTATCCGGGTGTGACCTCCGCGCTCGGCTGCGTCGTTGCCGACATGCGTCACGACCGGGTCCAGACAGTGAACCGGCTTCTGGACGACATCGCCTCGGACGAGCTGGCCGGCGAGATTGCGAGGACGGCGCGCGCGATGGAGGAGCTGCTCCGCGAGTCCGGCGTCAGTTTCTCCGGCATCGACACCGAGGTGGAGCTGGACATGCTCTACGTCGGGCAGACCCATACCGTCAGTGTGCCGGTAGGGATCGGCTCACTCGATCGCGCAAGCATCGCTGCCGCCTTCGACACGGCCTACCGCGCCTCCTACGGGCGGCTGCTCGACGGGATTCCGCGCCGGGTGATGAACCACCGCACCGCGGTGATCGGGCGGCGGCCGGCGCTCGACATGCACCGGCTTGCCGCCACGGGAGGCAAGCCGCCCGAAGCGTGCCGGACCGGCACGCGGCGTCTCTATGCCGGGGGAACCTGGCACGAGGCGCCGGTCTATGAACGCCTGGCACTTGCCCCCGGCACGCGGATTGTCGGGCCGGCGCTCCTGGAACAGTCCGACGCCACGATTTTCGTCGATCCGGGGCTCGTTGGCGAGACGGATCGGTTTGGCAACCTCGTCATCACGGGAGCGTAGTGTCATGGCCCGGAATGGAACCGCCGCGGAAAACACGGCGCTTCTGATCGTCGACCTGCAGAACGATTTCCTGCACCCGCGGGGTGCCTATGCGCGCGGCGGCCAGGCCAGCGCCGACATCGCCGGGTTGCCCGAACGCGTGCTCCCGGTCGCGGACGCGGTCCGCGCCTGCGGCGCATGGGTCGTCTCGACACAGTTCACGCTGGTACCCGGCAAGGGCGGGGAGCCCCTGATCTCGCCGCACCTGAAGGCGCTCCGCCCGTTCCTGGGCAAGGGCGATTTCGCGCCGGCAAGCTGGGGCAACAGCCTTGTCGATGAATTGCGGCCCGCGGACCTCGTCGTGGAAAAGGTCGCCTATTCCGCCTTCTTCATGACCAGGATGGAGTGGGTGCTGCGAAGAGCCGGGATCAGGGCGCTCTATGTGGCCGGCATCGTCACCAACGGCGGCGTCGCCTCGACGGTGCGCGATGCCCATGTCCGCGATTTCGACATCACGGTGCTGAGCGACGGCTGCGCAGCCTTCCGGCGCGAGGTGCACGAGACCAGCCTCGCCGATCTCGGCACGATCTGCCGGATTGTCACCTGCGCCGAGGCGGCGGCGGAGCTGCGCGGGGAGACATAGGCGAAGGTCCCGGACCGGGGCGCCGCCTCGCGCGCCGACCTGTCGGGTTTCGCACAGGCGCGTCTCCCGGGAGCCTGCCTTGAAGTTCCCTCCGGGCCAGTAATCAGGCAGACACCCTCTCGCCGACCGACCCCTGCGCCGGGTCGGTCGGCGGCAGGGACGGCATGCCTACCTGGTGTGCAGCTGTCCGTCGGGCTCGAAGGCGTGGAAGACAAAGGCGAAGGTGACGCTGTAGGGCACGTCCTCGAGCGTGCCGTCCCGGCGCGACTGCACAGTGACGGTTCCGACATCGCGGCCGGCCGCAATCCTGCGGTCATCGAGCGCCGAGTTCTGTCCGGGTTCCCAGGTGAAGACCAGGTCTCCGTGCTCGAGCGTCCCGTTCCGGCGCAGCAGGTCGAGCGACCAGGCCTGCCCGCCGACCACGACAACACGGGCGAGCGGCTCGATCCCTTCGGGGACCTCGCCATCGTAGAGGAACGGCACGGATGCCGAATCATAGCCGACATACGGGTTGACCCCGTAGGGCCGCAGGTGCGGGTCGCCCGGGACCAGCACCTCGCCGTCCGGGTGACGCGCGGCAAAGGCCGCGTAGGACTCGAGCCGTGATGTGCGCACCTGCAGCCGGGCGCCGGTGTACTGCCCGACGATGCCGGCTCCGGTGTACTGCTGCCACCAGCTCGCGGTCTGCCGGTCGTACATCACCAGGTCGGAATGGCGCAGCTTGCCGGTGGTGCCGAACTCCAGCACCCGGTCCCGCACCGTACGGTCGAAGACCACTGCCGCGTTGCAGAGCGGACAGTAGGTGACCGCGACCGGTGTGCCGGCGACCTCGTCGTTCACGATCTCGTGCCAGATCAGCACCCTGAGCGGATAGGCCCGGGCAACCCCGCCAATCTCGAGCCCGATGACCGGTTCGCTGGCCGCGTGGGTGTCATCCTCCGCCACCGGCACGAACCGGGGCGCGTCGATCGAGGGGATGCTGTCCCGGCGCACTCCGCCGGAGCGGATCTCGCCGAACGGAACCGAGTGGCGCGAGAAGTCGGTCTCCTGCCACTCGCCGCGCCAGTCTGCCGGACCGGCTGTCGCCGGGCCGGCACAGGCAACGGTGACCAGGAGTGCCGCCCGGATGGTGGCGAGTGCGGAAGGCACCGACTCAGTACATGCGCAACAGCCCGACCAGCCGGCCCTGAACGTCCACCTGGTCCGGCCCGTAGATGCGGGTCTCGTAGTGCTCGTTGGCCGGCTCGAGAGCGATCTGGTCGCCGCGCTTGCGCAGCCGTTTCAGCGTCGCCTCTTCCCGTTCGATAAGCGCGATCACGATGGTCCCGTTCTCCGCATCCTCGCATTGGCGGAACAGGGCGAGGTCGCCGTCGAAAATGCCGGCATCCTGCATCGAATCGCCCTCGACCTGCAGCGCGAAGTGATGGCCGACGCCGCTGATCATGGTCCGCGGAACCTCGGCCGTCGTCGTGTAGTCGCTCAGCGCCGTAATCGGGGTTCCGGCCGCGATCCTGCCGAGCAACGGCACGCTGATCGACTCTCCGGCCGGCGACTCCCTGGCGCCGCTGCCGGCAAACGGATCATAGCCGGAGGACGCGACCGCCAGGCTGCCCGGGCTGGGCCGGCCCTGCGCACTGTCGGGCAGTTTCAGGACTTCCAGCGCCCGGGCACGGTTCTTCATGCGCCGCAGGAACCCCCGCTCGACCAGGGCCGAGATCAGGCGGTGGATCCCCGACTTGGACCGCAGGCCGAGACCGGCGCGCATGTCGTCGTAGGACGGCGAGATCCCGTGGTCGGAGATATAGCTGTTGATGTAGACGAGCAGATCATGCTGCCTTTGCGTAAGCATGGAGGTTCCCCTCGGTTCGCGGACACCAGGAACTCGCCCCCGTTCTATCTTGGTTCGGTTGAAGTTTCAAGTGGAAGCGCCCAATGGGCCGGCTTCGTTCCCGATCCTGTAGAACCGTGCCGCCGTATCGTGGAACAGTGCCCGTTTTTCCTCCGCGCTGGCGCCGGCGGCGATCCGCTTGAAGGCGTTCCAGTAGATCGCGTAGCCCGCCGTGACCTTGTCGACCGGAAAATTGCTCTCGAACATGCATCTTTCGACACCGAAGGCCTCGATCAGGGTCTCGAACCATGGGCGCCACGCGTCCGCAAGTTCCTCCGACCCGGGCGGAATCGCGCGATCCTCGAACCGGTAGCCGTTGATGATCATGCCGAGTCCGCCGAGTTTCACGTGGACGTTGTCGCGCCGGGCAAGTTCGCGCATCGAAGTCTGCCAGCCGGCAAGAATCTCCCCGCGCCTGCCGGCATAGGGCCCGATTCCCAGCGGGCCGCCGCAGTGGTTCAGCACCATGCGCTGGCCGGGGAAGGCGTCGGCAAGGCCGGCGATGTCGTCGAGCTGGGGATGGTAGAGCCAGGCCTCGAACGACAGGTCGAACTCCGCCAGTTTCGCGAAGCCCTCGCGGAATACCGGATCGGCATAGATGCCGGGCGGCGGGTTGGTGTGGGAGTTGTTGATATCGGGACTCGGGTCGTTCCCGGCACCGTACCGGGTGCCGCGGAACCGGCCGTTTCCGGCTGCGACCAGCGCCGCCAGCACCTCCTCGACGGCACTGCCGAGCGTCAGGTCGGCAAACCCGACGATGCCCTCGCAGATCCGGGTCGACCCGTACCGCCCCGACGCGCTCATGGCGGCGATGCCGTTGACGAACTCGACCTCGCCGACCGGGCGCAGTCGCTCCGGGCCCCCGGCCCGGTACATGGCCGCACATTCGAGAAACACGGTCGCGACAATCCTGTGGCCGCTCCCGAGGTCCCCGAGCAGCTCGTCAATCAGGTAGCGCCGCCCCGACATGTCCCACAGGTGATGATGCGGGTCGATGATCTCGAGCTCCGGCTCGAGGATCTCCTCCTCGCGCTTCGACAGCCATTCGGGCCTGGGAGCGGGGATGCGGCGCTCAAGCGCGCCGGTGTCAATACCGGACATCGGGACTCTCCTCATCTCGGGGTGCCGTGCGGTCACAGACCTCCCGGCGGCAGTTCCATGATCTCGACCCACTCGCCGGCACCGCGCGCCGGGTCGTGGGCGGGCCTGACCACGAGACAGTCGGCCTGGGCCAGCCGGCGCAGCATCGAACTGTCCTGTCGATCGAAGGGCGTGGCAACCCGCTCGCCCTCGCCATTGCTCGCGAGCGTCGAGCGCAGGTAGTCCTGGCGGCGGTCGTTGGCGGCAAGGTCGCAGCCGAGGCGTGCCCGCTGCGGCGGGTGCGGCTCGCGCGCGATGCCGAGCATGGTCTCGATCGCCGGTTTCAGGAACACCAGCCCGCAAACCAGCGTGGAAACCGGGTTGCCCGGGAACCCGAGCATCGGCGTGCCTCCGAGATGACCGAAGATCAGCGGCTTGCCCGGGCGCATGGCGATCCGCCAGAAATCGACCCTGAGGCCGTCCGGCCCGAGACGGTCCGGAGCGAGGGCGGCACGCACCAGGTCATGTTCCCCGATCGAGGCCCCGCCGGTGGTCAGCAGCATGTCGCAGCCGCGCGCATCGCGCGCGAGGCGCTGCAGTCCGTCGACCGTGTCGGGCGCAATGCCGAGCACCACCGGTTCGCCGCCACACAGGTGGACAAAGGCCGCAAGCGCGTAGCTGTTCGAACTCACGATCCGGTTCGGGCCCAGCGGCTCGCCCGGACGCACCACCTCGTCACCGGTGGACAGGACAGCGATCCGCGGCCGTCTCCTGACCATGAGCCAGGGCACGTTCATGGCGGCGGCAAGGCCGACGTCGCGCGCGGTCAGCACCCGGCCCTGATCGATGCACCTGTCCCCGTCCCTGAAGTCGAGACCGGCCGGGCGGATGTAGCGGCCCGCCGGCGCCCCTTCCCTGACCGTCAGCCACGCACCGTCGCGTTCCGCCTCGGCATCCACGTCCTCCTGGATGACGATGGTATCGGCACCGTCCGGGACCGGGCCGCCGGTGAAGATGCGCACCGCCTGCCCGGCCGCCAGGGTGCCGCTCCACGCACTGCCCGCCGGAGCGCTTCCGACCCGCTTCAGCCGCGCCGGGACCGCGGCGACGTCACTCGCCCGCACCGCGTAGCCGTCCATGGCCGAGACCGCGACCGGCGGTTGGGTCCTGCGCGCATGCACCGGCACCGCCGTGACCCGTTGCACCGCCGCGCTGACCGGCACCTCCTCTGCAGGAGTGACCTCGAGAGTGCCGAGAATCCGGTCGAGCGCGTCGGAGACCGGCAGCAGCGGTTCAGGCGGCATTCCACTCCCCCGACGCGCCACCCGACTTGTGCAGCAGCCTGATATCGGTGATCCGCATGCCGCGATCGACCGCCTTGCACATGTCGTAGACGGTGAGTGCCGCCACCGAGACCGCCGTCAGCGCCTCCATCTCGACACCGGTACGGCCCTCGATCGCACAGCGCGCGGTGATCTCCACCGCATCGTGTTCCGGATCGCAGACGAGATCGACCGTAACCGAGGAGAGCGCCAGGGGATGGCACAGCGGGATCAGGTCGGGCGTGCGCTTCGCCCCCATGATGCCGGCCAGCCGGGCAACCGAGAGCACATCGCCCTTCCCGATCCCGCCCCGGGTGATCAGGGCCATGGTCTCGGGCTGCATGAGCACGCGCGCGGCCGCGGTCGCCACACGCCGGGTCACCGCCTTGCCGGACACGTCGACCATGGTCGCAGCACCACTCTCGTCGAAATGCGTAAGCCGGCTCATTGCACCACCGGATCGGCCAGCAGCCGGCGCGTGGCCGTCTCGACGTCATGTTCGCGCATCAGTGATTCTCCCACCAGGAAACAGCGGGCGCCGGCCCGGGCCGCGATTGCGAGATCGTCCGGCGTCGCGAGGCCGCTCTCGCATACCACCAGGCGGCCCGGCGGCAGGAGCGGGGCCAGCCGCCGGGTGACCGCGAGATCGGTGACCATGGTCCGCAGGTTCCGGTTGTTGATGCCGATCAGCGGCGAGGCAAGCCGCGCCGCGCGTTCGAGTTCCGCCTCGTCGTGCACCTCGAGCAGCACATCCATGCCGAGTTCGACCGCCGCCGCCTCCAGTTCCTCCGCCAGGGCCTGCTCGAGCGCCGCCAGGATCAGGAGGATGCAGTCCGCCCCGAGCACCCTGGATTCGACGACCTGCCACGGATCGAGGATGAAGTCCTTGCGCAGCACCGGCAGGGCAACCGCATCGCGGGCAGCGACCAGGAAGTCGTCCGAGCCCTGGAACCAGGGCCGGTCGGTGAGCACCGACAGGCAGGTGGCACCGCCGGCGGCGTAGGCGCGGGCCAGGGCCGGCGGATCGAAATCCTCCCTGATCAGGCCCTTGCTCGGCGACGCCTTCTTGATCTCGGCAACGAGACCGTAGCCGCGCGATGACGCCTGCTGCAGCGCACGGTGGAAACCGCGAGGGGACGAGGCAGCGGCCGCGGCGAGCTCGAGATCGGCCCGGCTGCGCAGCTGTTTCAGGTCGGCGACGTGCCGGCGCTTGTCCTCGCAGATCCGGCCGAGCACGCCGCTCATCACGGGGAGTCCCGGTTGGTAATCGCGGCCAGGGCCTCGAGCCTGGCGCGCGCGCGGCCGCTGTCGATGGAGTCCGCCGCCATCCGCACGCCGTCGTCCAGGGTACCGGCGCGCCCTGCGACGATGAGAGCCGCGCCCGCGTTCATCAGCACGATGTCCCGGTAGGGACCGTGCTCGCCGTCCAGTACCGCACGCAGCGCCCGCGCGTTGTGTTCGGGCGCACCGCCGCGCAGGTCCTCGGCCCGCGCAACCGGCAGCCCGGCCTGGTCAGGGTGCACCTCGAAACTCTCGATCCTGCCATCGCGCAGGGCGGTGACCCGGGTTGCGCCCGTGGTCGTGATCTCGTCGAGACCGTCTTCCCCGTGCACCACCCAGGCCGACTCGGAGCCGAGTTGCCCCAGCACCCTTGCGACCGGTTCGACCCAGTCGCGCGAGAACACGCCCACCAGCTGGCGGGTCACAAGGGCGGGGTTGGCGAGTGGTCCGAGCAGGTTGAAGATGGTCCGGGTCCCGAGCTCGACCCTGGCGCCGCCGACATGCCGCATCGCCCGGTGGTGCCGCGGCGCCATGAGAAAGCAGATCCCGGCCTCGTCGATCGCCTGCTGCACCAGGGAAAGGTCGCAGTCGAGGTTCACCCCGAGCGAGGACAGGACGTCGGCGGCACCGGTGCGCGACGACAGCGCCCGGTTGCCGTGCTTGGCAACGGGAACGCCGCAGCCGCTGACAACGAAACTCGCCGCGCTGCTGATGTTGTAGCTGCCCGAACCGTCGCCGCCGGTTCCGACCGTGTCCATGGCATCGGGGGGAGCCGTGATCCGGGTTGCCTTGGACCGCATGGCCCGGGCGGCACCGGTGATCTCGGCAACCGTTTCCCCGCGCACCCGCAACGCCATCAGGAACCCGCCGATCTGCGCAGGCGTGGCGTCGCCCGACATGATGATGTTGAAGCCCTGCTCGGCCTGGTCCTCGTCGAGCGATCCGCCCCCGGCCACAAGGGCGATCAGTGCCTTCATGTCGTCGAGATCACCGTTCATGCCGCCGTGCTCCCCAGTGCGCACTGCAGACGTTCGATCTCGGTATCGTCCGCCGGCTCGACGCCGGCGCAGCGCATGAAGTTGGCAAGCAGCCGGTAGCCGTGATCGGACGCCACGCTCTCGGGGTGGAACTGGACCCCGTGAACGGGCCGGGAGACGTGCTGCAGGCCCATGATCAGTCCGTCCGCTGTCCGCGCCGTGACGCCGAGCGACGCCGGCAGATCGTCCCCCTGCACGATGAGCGAGTGGTACCTGGTCGCAAGGAAACCGTCGGGCAGACCGGCGAAGACCCCTTCCTGGCGGTGCAGCACCGGGCTCATCTTGCCGTGCATCGGTTCCGGCGCGCGAACGATCGCGGCTCCGAAGGCCTGGCCGATGCACTGGTGGCCGAGACAGACGCCGAGGATCGGCAGGTCGGGCGGCGCGCGCCGCACCAGTTCGACACAGATGCCGGCGCGGTCCGGATCGCAGGGGCCGGGCGAGATGACGATGCCCCGGGGCTTCATCGCCAGTGCCTCGTCGACGCTGATGTGGTCGTTGCGCCGCACCTCCACCCCGGCTCCCAGCTCACCGAGGAAATGCCACAGGTTGAAGGTGAAGCTGTCATAGTTGTCGACGAGCAGGAACATGGCGCTTCACCTTTGCCGCCCTCGCGCCGGGTGCGGGAGGATACCGCCACGCCTTATACCAACGGGTCGCGGGCTGCGGAAGTGACGCGCCCCCGGGGCGTGGCGCGCATGCGCGCCGCCCGGCCGCATGCCTAGCCGAACAGGCGGCGGAACCCGGAACGGCGCTTGGCGATGTACTGCTGGTGGTACTCCTCGGCCCGCCAGAACGGACCGGCGGGCTCGATCCTGGTCACGATCGGGCGCCGGTGCCGGCCGCTCTCCTCCTCGCTGGCAAGCGAGGTCCGGGCCGCCTGCTCCTGGTCGGCGTCAACGGGGAAGATCGCGCTCCTGTACTGGGTCCCGATGTCGGGGCCCTGGCGGTCGAGCTGGGTCGGATCGTGACACCCCCAGAAGGTCTCGAGCAGGTCCTCGTAGGAGACCGCCGCCTCGTCATAGATGATCTCGACCACCTCGGCATGCCCGGTCCGGCCGGTGCACACCGCCTCGTAGCCGGGGTTGTCAACGGTACCGCCGCTGTAACCGACCGCAACGTCGGCAACTCCGGGCACTGCACGGAATGCCTCTTCGATCCCCCAGAAGCACCCGGCGCCAAACATCGCCTTCGCCATGTCCCCGCTCCTTCACATACCGGTATCGATCCGCATGAGGGTGGCGGCCCCGGGCGGAATTGTCGAGAGCATGATCATCGGGCCCCCGCGGCGAGCCGGGCGTAGTCGTCGAGCAGCGGCAGCACGGTGTCGGCCGGCTCCGGCGGCAGGGCAAGGACGGCCCGGTCGACCCCCGCGTCGCGGCTGCGGGCCAGGATATCCCCATCGGCCGGCAGGCCGAACGAGGTGACCGGCATGTCGTCGGGTTCCCGGTCGGCCTCGGCAACCATCTGCCGGAACCGGGGCATCAGGTCGATCACGTCGAGCCGGCCGCCGATCGGCATCCACCCGTCACCGAACGCGATCGCCCGGCGCGCCGCGTGCGGAAACCCGCCGCCGACGATCACCGGCGGGTGCGGCGCCTGCACCGGCTTCGGCCAGGTCATCATCGGGCCGAAGTCGACATGCTCTCCGTGGTACTCCGGCTTGGTGCTGGTCCAGATGGTCTTCATGGCCTCGATTCGTTCGGCCATCAGCCCGAACCGGCCCCGGAAATCCGTGGTTCCGTGATCGGCCATCTCCTCCGCGTTCCAGCCGGCGCCGACCCCGAACAGGAACCGCCCGCCCGAGATCCGGTCAAGCGTGGCCACCTCCTTGGCAAGCTGGATCGGGTCGCGCTGGACGACGAGGCAGATCCCGGTGGCAAGTCCGATCCGGCTGGTTACCGCAGCGGCGGACGCGAGCGCGACGAATGGATCCATCACGTCGTAGTACATTTTCGGCAGTTCGCCGCCGCCCGGCCACGGAGACACCTGGGGCAGCGGGATGTGCGAGTGTTCCGGGAACCACAGCGAGTCGAACCCGCGTTCCTCCACCGCGACCGCAAGCTCGTGCGGCGCGATGGAGTAGTCCGTCGGAAACATCATGACACCGGTCTTCACGGCCTCGTCCTCCGTTGGTTCCGTCACGGTGGGCGCATTGTGGAAAGCGCCCGGCCCGGCGTCAATTCGCGCCCAGTGACCGGATGGCGTTGCGGCGGATCGTGTAGAGTGCGCTCGCGATGATCAGCGCCGCCCCGGCCCAGGTCCACAGCGTCGGCACCTCGGCGAAGATCAGGTAGCCGATGATCGCCGCATAGACCAGCCGGACATACTCGAGTGGCTGCGCGGCCGACGCCTCCGCCTCGCGGTAGCCGCGGATCATGCAGACCTGCACCGCCGACATCAGCACCGCGATCACCACGATCAACCCGAGTTCGACCCAGGTGGGCTGCACCCACAGCCACCACGCCGGCACCGCGTAGGCGGCCGCCAGCACACCCGCGTGGTAGACCATGATGGTCGTCGTCCCCTCGGTTTCGGCCAGCCGTTTCGTCATGATCACGTTGCCCGCGACCAGTGCCGCCGAGATGACGGCGAACACGGCGTAGATATTGATCCCCTCGGCCCCCGGGCGCACGACGATCAGGACACCGACGAACCCGACGATGGTGGCGCTCCAGCGGCGGATGCCCACGACCTCGCGCAGCACCAGGATCGCGAGCAGGGTTGCGAAGAACGCGCGCGAGAAGCTGATCGCGGTCACCTCGGCAAGCGGCAGGTGCACCACCGCGGTAAACCCTGTCAGCATGGCGACGATCGAGACCGCGCACCGCGAGAGATGCAGCGGCGCCCGCCTGGTCCGCAGCACGTCCGGGAACCCGCGCAGCAGTGCCGGCGTGAGCAGCAGGAACACCAGCAACTGGCGGCAGAACAGGATCTCGATGACCGGCAGGCGCTGGCCGACATCCTTGATGCCGGTGATCATCAGGGTGGCAAGCAGCCCGGCGACCAGCAGCCAGACCGAGCCGCGGGCGTTTCCCGACAGGCCGTTCCAGGACGTGATCAGCCGGGCTCGGCCATGGACTTTCACGTGGGACGTTCCGGTATAGTGGCGCCGCCCCGGCGGACGGTCGGGGCACAGTGTTGCATGGACGAGGGGTTTGGTGGGCATGAGATCGATCGAGGGAATGGTGGCCTGGATCACCGGTGCGGGCACCGGTATCGGCGCCGGCGCGGCACGGGCCCTGGCGGCGGAGGGTGTGATCGTGGCGCTGACCGGCCGGCGGGCCGCCCCGCTCGAACAGGTGGCCGAACGAGTCCGGGCGGACGGCGGCACCGCCGAGGTCGCCACCGGCGATGCCACGGACCGCGAGGCCATGCGTGCGATGGCGCGCGGCATCGCCGAACGGCACGGCCGGCTTGACCTGCTGCTCAACAACCACGGCATCAACGTCACCGACCGCTACTGGAAGGGCGGCGCGCTCGACGGCTGGGACCAGGTGATCGACGTCAACGTGAAGGGCGCCTACAACTGCGCCGAGGCGGCGCTGAGGGTAATGGCACCGCGCGGCGAAGGTACCATCATCACCACCTCGTCAAAGGCGGGCATCAACTACTCGCTCCGGGCCGGCGTCGCCTACGGAGCCTCGAAACACGCCGTCATGGCCCTGAGCCAGATGATCAACGACGAGTACGGCAACCAGGGCATCCGGGCCTGTGCGCTCTGCCCGGGCGAGGTCGAGACACCGATCCTGGACCTGCGGCCGGTGCAGGTCCCGGCCGAGGACCGCGCCCGGTTGATCCAGGCCGAGGACATGGGCGACATCGTGGTCTTCATGCTGAAACTGCCGGCGCGCGTGATCCTGAACGAGGTGATCATCAGTCCGACCCACAGGCGCACCCCGCAGCCGGGCGAGGTCTGATGGACGGGAGTGCCGCGCCCTGCGACCCGGCAGGGTGGCTCGCTGACCTCGCCGGACGGGCCCGGGTGCACCACACCCCCGGCGGCGGAGGCGCGATGGTCTGGCACGACTGGGGCGACGGGGTTCCCCTGGTCCTGCTTCACGGTGGCCACGGTTCGTGGAACCACTGGTGCCGGACGATCGAGCCGCTGGTCGCGGCCGGGTTCAGGGTGCTCGCGGCCGACCTGCCCGGCCTGGGCGACAGCGACGACCCGGGTCCGCCCTACACCGCCGAGGGTATCGCAGCTATCGTCGCCCACGGGATTGAGCGGATCGTCCCCGGGGCGGCGTTCCATCTTGCGGGTTTCTCGTTCGGCTCCGTGATCGGCGCCGTGGTCGCCGAGCGTCTCGATGGCCGGGTCCTGAGTTTCAACATGGTCGGCGCGGCCGGTTTCGGCCCGCGCCCGCGCGAACGCGGCAGCCTCGTGCGCATCCACCCGGGCATGGAAGCGGAAGACCTGCGTGCAGCCGCGCGCAACAACATGGAATGGCTGATGATCGCCGACCCGGCGCTCGTCGACGAGCTGGCGATCCACATCCAGATCACGAACTCGCTGCGGGCGCGCACCGTGTCGCGCCCGTTGTCGAACACGACGCGTCTGCTCGACGCCGTCGGTGGCCTCCTGGCTCCGGTCAACGCGATCTGGGGCGGCAGGGACAGGACGCTGGCCGGCGGCGGCCTTGACGAGCGGATCGCTCTGCTGCGCGAGGTGCGTCCCGATGCCGCCGTCGAGGTTCTCGACGGGATCGGGCACTGGACGCAGTACGAGGCGGCGGCGGACTACGCCCGGCTGCTGGTGGCCATGTCCGGCGGTGCCCGGTGACCCCGGTTTCGTGCGAATCGGGCATGGCTGCCGTGCTTGCCGGCGGACTTGCCTCTCCCCCGGGCGGCGGGGAAAGTGCGCCACCCGGATCCGGAAGGGGCAGTCCCGCATGACCCATGAGCAGTATTTCCTCCAGCACAGGGCCGGAGGACAATGGGAAACCCTGTCCCGCGGGACGGTCTTCGCGCCGATGGAAGCCGAGGCTTCCGGGATGCTCGGGCGCGGGGAGGCGACGGCAGTGCGGATCGTCGGCGCCACCTTCGACGAGACGGCGGGGCGGTGGAAATACGCCCGGGTCTTCCAGGCATCCGCGCCGCCGCAACGGACAGCCGGCCTGATCACGACGTCGAGGCTCGCCTACGTCGCCCTGCTGCTCGGCGGTCTGATCGTCGCCATCTCCTTCGGGACCCGCGGCAGCTTCGGCCTCTTCCTCGGTCCGATCTCTCTCGACTTCGGCGTCGGCCGCGAGGTCTTTGCCCTGTCGATTGCCCTGCAGAACCTGGTCTGGGGTGCAACCCAGCCTTTCCTCGGCGCCTTCGCCGACCGGTACGGACCGTTCAAGGCAATCATGATCGGCGCCGTGTTCTATGTTGCCGGCCTGGTGCTGATGGCGATGTCGACCGGACCGGCGATGCTGTACTTCAGCGCCGGCTTCGTGGTTGCAATCGGTCTGTCCGGCACGTCGTTCGGCATCATCTTCGGCGCGGTCGCACAGCTGTTCCCGGCGGAGCGCCGGTCCTGGGCGCTCGGGATCGTCGGTGCCGCGGGCTCGCTCGGGCAGTTCGCGATCGTTCCCATGGCACAGCAGCTGATGGATACGTTCGGCTGGATCGCCGCGCTGCTGATCCTCGCCGCGGCCGCCCTTCTGATGGTGCCGTTGGGCCTGGTGTTCCTGAAGACCCGCCCGGTCCCGCAGTCGGACGCGCCGCGCTCCCAGACCATGCGCCAGGCGTTGTCGGAAGCCCTGCATCACCCGAGTTTCTGGTTCCTGGTAATGGGCTTCTTCGTCTGCGGGTTCCATGTCGCCTACATCTCCATCCACCTGCCCTCCTACGTGGTCGATCTCGGGCTCGCGGCCCAGACCGGGGCATGGGCCATCGGCCTGGTGGGGCTGTGCAACGTGCTCGGCTCCTACCTCGCCGGTGTGGCCGGCGGGCGGTATCCGAAGAAGTACCTGCTGAGTTTGCTGTATTTCGGCCGCGCGCTGGTGATGGCCGGTTTCGTGCTGCTGCCGCCAAGCGAGATGATGGTGTACGTCTTCGCGGTGCTGATGGGTTTCCTGTGGCTGAGCACCGTGCCGCTCACATCGGGCCTGGTGGCCCACATCTACGGGCCGCGCTACTTGGGGATGCTGTTCGGCATCATCTTCTTCAGCCACCAGATCGGCGGTTTCCTCGGAGCCTGGTTCGGCGGCTACGCCTACGACACCTTCGGCTCATACGAGGTGGTCTGGTGGATCTCGATCGGTCTCGGCGTTGCATCGGCACTCGTTCACTGGCCGATCCGCGAAAGACCGGTCGAGCAACTGGCCCCGGCGTGAGACCCGGACTACCCGGACAGCTGGCCGAACCTCTCGAGGAAGCGGCGCCGCGCCTCGTCCGGCGACCACGGCCGGAGCACGATATCGCGTCCCACCCGGCTCTGGCCGAACAGCCCGCGTGCCCGGTTCTGGCTGAACCCGGCAAGCTGGACCGCCTCGAGCCCGGCGGAGATCCTGTCGGAGCGCTTGATCAGCTTCACGACCCTGTCGGGCAGGGTGGCCGGCAGACCGAAGCGCAGGTGAATGGCCGCGAGCAGCCGGTCCTCGACCTGCCGGTACTCCGTGCCGATCACCGCCTTGAACGGGCTGATCAGATCACCGATGACGAACTCGGGCGCATCGTGCAGCAGGGCGGCCAGCCGCCACCGGACCTCGAGGTCCTCCTTCAACCTGACGGCCAGGCGCTCGACCAGCAGGCTGTGCTGGGCGACCGACCAGGCCTGGTCGCCACTGGTCTGGCCGTTCCACCGGGCAAGCCGCGACAGCCCGTGGGCAATGTCCTCGATTTCGATGTCGAGCGGGGACGGATGGAGCAGGTCGAGCGTCCTGCCGCTCAGCATCACCTGCCAGGCCCGCGGCTGCGGACCGGAACGGCCCTGCGGCATTCGAATCCCCCGGCGTGTCCACGGCGTGCTGCAGGATTCCCGCCACGGGTCCTGCCGGCGCGACGATACCCGGCGGGACGCGGGCCGGCGAGTCTCCCGCCGCGGCACCCGGGCCCGGTCCTTGACCGCGAACGGGTGTTGAGAGGAATGTGGCGCCATCCGGACCCCGAAGCTCCCAGGATCGAGACAGGCTGACCGAAGATGGACGTCACGGCTGACCAACCGCGCGGTGAACGCCCCGCCGATGACGGCCGCTCCGATTACCGGGTGATCGCGCTGGTCGGTGTCGCCCATTTCTTCAGCCACTTCTACATCTACCTGCTGCCGCCGCTGTTCCCGTTGCTGAAGCAGGCCCTCGGCGTCTCCTACGCCGAACTCGGCCTGCTGGTGGCGGTGTTCAGTGCGACGACGGGGCTCACCCAGGTGCCCTTCGGGTTCCTGGTCGACCGGATCGGCGCCCGCATCGTGCTGATCGCCGGACTCGGCGTGGAGGGCGCGGCGTTTCTCCTGATGGGATTTGCCGACGGGTTCTGGACCCTGATGGCGCTGATGTTCGTCGCCGGCTGCGCCAACGGTGTCTATCACCCGGCCGACTACGCGATCCTCTCGGCCTCGGTGTCGGGCCGGCGCATGGGCCGGGCATTCAGCCTGCACACCTTCGCGGGCTATGCCGGTTTCGCGGCCGCCGGCCCGGTGATCGTGTTCCTCAACCTCGCGGTGGGTTGGCGGACGGGACTGGCGATCGCGGGCGCGTGCGGCATCGCGACCATGCTGGTCATGATGCTCTATGCCCGGCACCTGCGCCACGCGCCGCACCTCGCCCGGCAGCGCGCCGAGCGGTCACGCGGTCACACCCACGGCATCTCGCTGTTGCTCTCGCCCCAGATCCTGCTCTGTCTCGGGTTCTTCACGCTGCTCTCGCTGGGCTCGACCGGGATCGCCAGCTTCCTGATCGTCGGACTGAACCAGCAGCAGGGAACGGCGATCGAGAGCGCGACCCTGGTGCTGTCGGCCTACCTGGTGGCAGGGGCCGTCGGCGTCCTGCTCGGCGGGATCGTGGCGGACCGGACCCGGCGGCACAACCTGGTCGCCGCGATCTGTTTCGTCGGCACCGCCGTGATGATCGCCGTCGTCGGCGCCGTCTCCCTGCCCCTGGCGCTGATCTTCGTGCTGATGTCACTGCAGGGCCTCCTGCACGGCGTGATCATGCCGTCGCGCGACATGATCGTGCGGTCCGTCACGCCGGAGGGCGCCTTCGGCACGGTGTTCGGGTTCGTAACCTCGGGCTTCAGCATCGGCGGCGTGATCGCGCCGCCACTGTTCGGATGGATCCTGGACAATTCCGACGCGTCGTTCATGTTCTTCGGCATCGCCGCGATCATGCTGTGCTCGACACTGACGGTGTTCGTCTCCGGCAACCGCGAGCGATAGCCCGACCTGCCCGGACGGGCTTCGCGCGCACGGCAGCACCCTGCGTAGTGTTGGATCCTGGAGTAATCCGAATGTCAGGGTCTGTTTTGTCCCGGATAGTTCCAGTGGCGAAGTGCTGAGGCACCGGGGGAGCGCGGAACGGGCCAGAGGTGGACCGCTCCGTCCCCGCGCGGCAGCGCCTGACACCATGTGTGGTCACGATATGGTCTTGATTGGAACGAACCATGGCGTGATACTGTCGCAAGTAATCCTCAGGCCGGGAGCAATCCGTCATGGAGTTTCCCATCCGCGAGGCGAAAGCACGCCTCTCCGAACTGGTCGCCGCCGCGCGCAAGGGCGAACGCGTGATCATCACGAGGCACGGCCGTCCGACCGCTGAACTGGTGCGCTGTGACCGGCGCGGTGGGATCGATTTCAAGAAGCTGGAGGCAGCCCGACGGCGTCTCGGTATCGAGGGTGACGGGGAAGGTTGGCCAGAGGAATTCAACGACCCGTCCTTCAGCCGCAAGGTGCTCGGTCTCGACGAAGAGTAGCCGGACCGGTGATGCGTGTTCTGCTCGATACCTCGTACCTGTTCGACCTCATGGAGAGGCCGGGCACGCTCCTGGACTCCGAACGGCGCGTGCTGGCGGCGCGAGGAACGGAGTTCTACGTCAGCGCGGTTTCAATCTGGGAAATGCGGCTCAAGCACCATGCCCGCCACCGGTCAGGCGAGCGCAAGAGCCGCTTCTCTCCGGAAGATGTCGTCGCCACGCTGGAGGATCAGGACTTGACGTTCCTGCCCATGACCATGCGCCACGCCGCCAGCGAACTCGCAATGCCGCTTGACCACAAGGACCCGTTTGACGAGCTGTTGCTGGTGCAGGCTCAAGAGGAAGGTCTCAGGTTGCTAACCGTGGACAGGCACCTGATCGGCCATCCACTTGCAGTCACAGCCCGTGAACTTGAGTAACGCCTCGGGTTTCGCAAAGGCCTGGGGGAGGTCCTGAAACGTGCAGGGAAGCGAGCGGGCGCGATTTCCCCCCACCGAACCGAAGGCTGTTCCGGCTTGGGAGCCGACGCCGGCGCCATGCGGATGCATGTGGAGGAGACCAGCCAGCTCACCTGCGTGCGCCGCACAGCAGGCGCGGTCGCCCTGCCGGACATTTGCCCCCGCATAGCCGTCGTCTACCAGCGCAAGGTGACGCGGCTTGCCCCGCAGCTGGACAATCCCAGCGAACACGACAAGGCCGTGTCGGCCATCCACAGGCTGATCGAGAGCACCGACCCGCGCCCTTCTTCTGCAGGGTTGGCTTCAACCTGTCCGACCCCCCGCGTGCGGTGACGCCGGAGGGCGCCTTCGGCACGGTGTTCGGGTTCGTACCCTCGGGCTTCAGCATCGGCGGCGTGATCGCGCCGCCGCTGTTCGGATGGATCCTGGACAATTCCGACGCGTCGTTCATGTTCTTCGGCATCGCCGCAATCATGCTGTGCTCGACCCTGACGGTGTTCGTGTCCGGCAACCGCGAGCGGTAGCGGCAGGCGGGCCACGTCCGGCGCACGGCGCAGCCCTGCGCGTGTCTGCCAATGCCACGATTTCATCCGGCGTACCGACGAAGTGCGTGGTCGCGAACCCGTCAGCCCGGCTTGCGAGGCCTGCCGGGGCACGAATGACTGCGGATCCTTGCCGAGAACGCAGCGTCGCGCGACTTACCGAATGCTCGAACGGATGCTGCCCGAGTCAGTTGCCACAGGCTCGCTTCGGTTCCAATGTCCAATCGTACCCTGGTGCTTCGGCAGTTCACCCGAACGGGCGGGCCGCCTGTCGTCGTTGGGTCGCGCTGAGGTACGGTATGGGTTCGTTCCGGCGAGGGTGCTATCGTCGCCGCCGGGTTCCGGACGTACCGCAGGGATGGTCGAATCATGCCCGAGTCGATGACGGGTGCCCAGTATCTGGCACGCTCACTCGTCGAATACGGCGTCACTCACGTGTTCTTCATGGAGGCGGTCGGGCGACACACCCTGGTCGAGCTCGAAGCGCTCGGGGTGACCCGCGTCATGGCCCACAGCGAGAAGGCGGCGGCGTACATGGCCGACGGTTACGCCCGTGCCACTGGCCGCGTCGGCGTCTGCATGGCGCAAGCCGTGGGCGCAGCGAATCTCGCGGCCGGGCTGCAGGACGCCTACCTGGCTCGTTCGCCGGTGCTCGCGGTGACGGGTCACAAGCCCATCCCCCAGCTCCACCGCAATGCCTATCAGGAAGTCGATCACCGGCCGCTCTTCTCGGCGGTTACACGCTTCTCCGCAAATGTTGAAGCCGCTCCGGAGCTGCCTTTTCTGCTTCGTCAGGCGATGCGCGAGGCGAGCGCGCCGACGCCGTTGCCCGTGCACCTCGACCTCGCCGGTCTCTCCGCCGAGCTGGTCGAGCGGGGCGAGGTGACGGAGCCGGTCGTCGCGGAAACGCGGCACGGAAGAGCACCCGCCTATCGCTCCATGCCCGATGCCGAAGATGTTGCCGCGGCGGCCCGGTTGATCGATGCAGCCGAGCGCCCGATTGCAGTCCTCGGCGCCGGCGCCGTCATCGGTGCGGCAGCACAGCCGCTGCGTGCGCTTGCGGCATCCGGCATACCCATCGCCTACGGGCTCGACGCCAAGGGGCTGATCGAGGACAGCCTCGACCCGGTGGTGGGAGTGGTCGGCAACTACTCGGCACCCTACGCGAACCGCATCGTGCATGAAGCTGACCTGGTGCTGTATGTCGGCAGCGACACGAGCGATATGTCGACCGGAAACTGGCGGGTCGTGCGGCCTGATGCGGTGGTGGTCCAGATTGATGCAGATGCGACCGAACTCGCCCGCAACTTTCCGGGTGCGCATGGCCTGCTCGGTGACGCGGGTCTCGCACTCACCGCGCTCGTCGAGCGGCTCGGTTGTCGCGACCGCAGCGCGTGGTGCGAGCGTGCCATGAGCCTGCGGCGTGAATGGCTCGCCGAGGTGGAGCCGCTACGCACGTCGAGCGCATCGCCGATTACGGTCGAGCGGCTGTGCAGCGAGCTCGAGCGGGTATTGCCGGCCAACGCCTTGCTCGTCGCCGACACCGGCCACAGCGGCATCTGGACGGGCACCCACGTCGCGCTCACCCGACCGGGCCAGGGTTATCTGCGTGCCGCGGGCTCGCTCGGCTGGAGTCTGCCAGCCTCGCTCGGAGCCCAGGCCGCGCTGCCCGATACCCCGGTGGTCTGCTTCTGCGGCGACGGCGCCTTTTACTACCACTTGCCGGAGCTCGAAACCGCGAGGCGCTGGAACATTCCCGTCACCGTGGTGGTCAACAACAACTCGGCCCTGGGGCAGGACATTCCCGGTGTGCGTGCAGCGTACGGCGGGCGCAATGGCCGCACCCAGGACTTGACGCACTTCGAGCCGGTGGACTTCGCGCGAGTCGCGGAGGGGTTTGGCTGCCGCGGCGTCAGGGTCGAGGATCCGGGTGCCATCGCACCCGCGATCGAGGCCGGGATCGCCTCCGGTGTGCCGAATGTGGTCGATGTCGCGACCGACCCCGAGCCGCGGGCGCCGGCCGCGTGGTTTCCGCCGGCGTGACGATGGTCGACGGCCCGGCGGCGTCTCGGTATCGAGGGTGACGGGGAAGGCTGGCCAGCGGAATTCAACGACCCCGCCATCAGCCGGAAAGTACTTCATCTCGACGAGGAGTAGCCGCCCCGCCAACGCGTGTTCTGCCCGATACGTCGTGCCTGTTCGACCTCATGGACTGGCCGGGCATGTTTCCGGACCTTGAACGCCGCGTGATGGCGGCGCAGGGGACTGAGTTCCACGTCAGCGAGGTTTCAATCCGGGACATGCGTCTCATGCACCGTGCCCGCCACCGGTCAGGCGGGCACAAGAGCCGTTTCTCTGAGGAAGATGTCGCCGCCAGGCTGGAAGATTCAGGACCTGATGTTCCTGCCCACGACCGTGCGCCCATGCCGCCAACGAACGCGCAATGCCGCATGACCACAAGGACCCGTTTGACCCGCTGTTGCCGTTCCAGGCTCAAGAGGAAGGTCTGCGACTTCTCGCGGTGGACAGGCACCTGGTCGGTCATCCCCCGTGCACTCGCGGCCCATGAGCCTGGGCAAGCGCACCGGTTACGGAAGGGCCGGGGTGACATCCCGAAACGTGCAGGGAATCGACCGAACGCGACTTCCCCGCGCCGATCCGAAGGCAGTTCCGCCTCGGGGGCCGACGACGACACCATGTGGATGCATCTGGAGGAGACCAACCGGCTCAACCCAGTGCGTCGCACATAAGGCGCGACCGCCCTGCCGGACATTTGCCCCTGCATGGCCGTCGTCTGCCAGCGCCGACGCGGCTTGCCGCGGAGATGGCCGATCTCAACGAACACTACAAGGCCGTGTCTGCCTTCCACAGGCTGATCGAGCGCATCGTGCTCACCCCGAACGAGAAACGGGCCGATGTGGACGCCGTTCTGCACGGAGACCTCGGCACCATCCTCGAGTGATCCGGAAGTGGCAGCCGGAAAAGGACGAACGAAACCTCGCAAGAGGAATGTCGGCCCTGGTGGTAGCGGAGGCTCGCTTCCAACCAGCCTGGATCCAATCCAATATCGAGGAAAGAGAGAACCGGGTTGGAATGCACCATGAAAACCGTGAGTGCTTTCCAAGGTTACACCGAGTCGAAAGTGGGGAGGCAGAAGTTTACGAACCTGGATACCGTGGGAGTGCCCGCAGGCTGCGGCAACCGTCAGGAAAGCCGTCAATTGCCATAGCCAGGGACCGTACCCGCACTGGCTGGCAAGCCCAGCGTCATTCCAGCTGCGATCATCAGCCTGTCCAGGCTGTAGATCGCATCCGCACCGCGGTTACCTGCAATGGCGAGGTGCAGCGCATCCCCGGCTCGCAAACCGGTTTCGAAACTGTTGAGCCATTCCCTCGCGCGATCGAAGTCATCGCGGTTCGGCAGCAGCACGACAAAGGACTCTCCAATCATCGTTTCGAACCGCGAGACAGCCCCCCCGCGCCGCATTGACTTCCAGGCCGCCCATACGAACCTCTCGGGCAACCAGCGAGGCAAACTCGACCCGGGTCCAGTGGCTGACTGCCAAGTCGGCGCCGTGCAAGGTCGCGAGAAATCCGGCTACCTGTTCGCTGGTCGCCTCGGGAAGAACGAGAGGGACGAGAAAACTGGTGTCAAAATAGCGCATTTGAGTAGAGTGCCGATCTCACGGTCGCTCATCCCGGACCTCACGCAATAAATCGACAGCGGGGCGCCGCAATTGAGGCATGGTGGCCCTGAACGCGGCCAGTTCCCCAAGGGGCAAGGGTTTCTTGGGGCCAGCCACGGCAGACAGATGCGCGACGGCCTTGCCGCGGCGAGTGATAAGGACCTCTTCCCCCGCTTCCACCTTGTCCAGAAGCTCGCTGAGACGGGCTTTGGCCTGAGCCAGATTGACCATGAGCATGGGAACCTCATGTGGTCATGAATCTGGTCATACATAAACGGACCTCGGCCGAACTGGCTACGATCCTGTCGAAACTGCGCGCAAGTCGAAGCGGTACCGCGCCGCGCAGACCCGCGCGGGGCATCTCGCTGCTGCGCTCGCTCCCGGTCCTGTCCTGACCAGTCTTCTTCACCCTGCTGCGACGGGATCGCCGGTTTCGTGGTCGTCGGGCCGAACCGACGGCAGGGACCCTTGACCGGGAGGGCGACCCCGGTGCTTTCGGTCCGCACGATGGCAGGCGCCGTCGAGGGAGCGGCGGCGAACTGCGGGTCACCCCGCCGCTTGAGCGCGCCGGTGACGCTGATGTAGGAGTCCTGCGATTGCAACCGCGACCAGGAGCCGCACCATGATCCACGAACTGCGCATCTACCACTGTGTTCCCGGCCGCCTTCCGGCACTGCTCGAGCGGTTCGAGACCATCACGCTGGGGCTGTGGGAGCGGCACGGAATCCGCCAGGCCGGGTTCTGGACCGTCGGCATCGGCGAGTCGAACCAGGCCCTGTACTACCTGCTGGAATGGGAATCGCTCGCCGAGCGGGACGAGAAGTGGAACGCGTTCGCGGCCGATCCCGAGTGGCATGAAAAGCGCGCGCGCACCGAGGCCGACGGCGCCATCGTCTCATCGGTCTCCAACCAGATCCTGATCCCCACCGCGTTCTCGTCCGTCCGATAGGCCGGGCTGCCCCGGCTACTCGCCGAGGAACCGGTAGTCGTAGCCGCCCGCCGGGCGGGAGAGCACGTGTCCCATGCTCGGCGAGGCGAAATGCGCCGGGCAGAGCAGCGTGTCGGTGTCCGCGATCCGGGCCAGCATCGCCTGGCGGGTGCGTGCCGACTGGCCGGGATCCTCGCATGCCCGGCATGACCATTCCGGCCGCAGCAATTGCAGCGGATGGTGGATCACGTCCCCTGTCATCAGGCCGCGTGCGGCTCCCGACGCCAGGTTCAGCATCACGTGCCCCGGGGTATGACCGGGGGACGGCTCGATCCACATGCCGTCGTCGATCTGGTGGTCATCCTCGACGATCAGTGCCTGCCCCGACTCGACGATCGGCAGCACGCTGTCCTCGAAAACCCCCGGAACCGGCATTGCCTCGCCGTCCCGGTATCGCCCCAGCCAGGACTCGTACTCCGTGCGCGAGAAGATGTACCTGGCGTTGGGGAAGGTCGGAACCCAGCGTCCGTCGACGAGCCGGGTGTTCCACCCGACGTGATCGACGTGCAGGTGGGTACACAGCACGAAGTCGATGTCCTCCGGCGCCGCCCCGGCAGCGGCAAGGTCCGCCAGCCACGGCCGGTCCTGCATGTGCCACATGGGCCGGGCCGGCCGGGGCTTGTGGTTGCCGACGCAGGTATCGACGAGGATGGTGTGATGACGGGTGCGGATGACGTAGGACTGGATGCACAGGATGACCTCGTCGGTTTCCGGGCTGATGAACCTCGGCATCAGCCAGTCCCGGTGCTCCTCGATCACCGCGGGATCGGCATCGGGAAAGAACGACATGGTCGGAAAGATCGGAACCTCGCTCTCGACCACCCGCATGATTTCAAGTTCGCCCAACCGGTGCATCACGCCCCTCCCCGTCCGGTGCATTGCCGAACAGTAGCATCCGGGTCGCGGCCAGGCACCGTCGGCGTTTCGGCGGCAGGCCGCCGGATGGTAAACATGAGCCGGTCACCCGGAGACCCCCGATGAAACGCCTGCTCATGCCCGCCGCCATCCACGTCGTTGCCGCGCTCCCGGTGGACGCGGCACTGTCGATCGCCGGGCGCTTCGGCGCGGACGTGCTGGTCAAGCTGTACCGGGCGGGCACCGACGACCAGGCGGTCGATCCGATGAGCTGGGGACTGAGCGGCCACGCGAGCCGGGAAGACGTTTCGCTCGACGATGTCGCGCGCGCCCGGGCGGTGCTGGAGACCAGGATCGCCGCCTCCGCAGGGGCGGTGCACGGCACCCGCCTCGAGGTCGACCCCGAACCGATCGGAAGTTGGCGGGAACTCGGCATGGCCGCCCGGATCAGTGATCTCTCGATCGTCTCGCGCGAGGCGCTTGCGGGCAACGCCGTCTCGGTCATGGAGCAGCTGCTGTTCATGAGCGGCAGGCCGATGCTGGTCTCGCCCGGGGGCTGGGACCGCCCGGTCGGGGAGGTGGTCGCGATTGCCTGGAACAGGAGCAGCGAGACCGCGCGACTGATCGGGCTTGCCATCAACCTCCTGCGCAGTGCCCGCGAGGTCTGGGTAATCGCGCTCGACGACTGGTACGTCGAGGGTCCGGACGGACCGGCGGTCACGGCCTATCTGCGCGATACCGGGGTGAACGCGCGGCTGCACCAGGTGGCGCGGTCGCGCGGCGAGTTCGGTGACAGGATCCTGCACGAGGCGTCCCGGCTCGGCGTCGACCTGCTGCTCAAGGGCGCCTACACCCAGAGCCGCATCACCCAGGTCTTCTTCGGAGGCGCGACCCGGGACATCCTGCACGAAGCAGGGCTCCCGGTGATGTTCGCTCACTGAGCGGACGGCGGTGCCGGCCCCGGCAGCTCCGGGGATGCGTCCGGTCCGAAATGGACCGTGGTTTGCGGGAACGGGATCTCGATTCCCTGTTCGTCGAACCGCTTCTTCACCAGCCGGAGGAAGGCCCGGCGCACGCCCCACTGCTGGATCGGCATGGTTCGGAACCGGCAGCGGATCACCACCGCGCTGTCGGCCAACTGGTCGACGCCCAGGATCTGCAGCGGTTCGAGGATCCGTTCGGCCCAGTCGGGATCGGCACGCAGTTCCTCGCCCACCTGCTCGAGCACCTCGCATACCCGATCGGTATCCTCCCGGTAGGCGACACCGATATCCATGACGGCGAAGGAAAACTCCCGGGTAAAGTTCTCGATGCTGGTCACGTCGCCGAACGGCACCACGTGGACCGTACCCTGCAGGTCGCGCAGGCGAACGGTGCGGACCGACAGGTCCTCGACCACGCCGGTATGCCCGCCGATGGTCACCACGTCCCCGACCGAGATCGAATCCTCGATGAGGATGAACAGCCCGGTGATGAAGTCGCGGACCAGGGCCTGGGACCCGAATCCGACCGCGAGACCCACCACGCCGGCGCCCGCCAGCAGCGGAGTGATGTCGATGCCGAGCAGGGAGAGGATGACCAGGCCGCCGAGCACCAGCAGCGAGATCAGGATCAGGCGCCGCAGCAGCGGCAGCAGGGTGCGGGCCCGGCTGCCCTGCTGGCCTTCACGGGCGCCGAGCCTTGCCAGGGCTGCCGTCGATACCTCCCAGACGGCGAGACCCAGGCCGATCACGAACAGGATCGCGATGCCGTTCTTCACCACCACGCCGCGGAAGTCGGGATCGACCAGACCGATCACGTCGAATCGCCAGGCCTGCAGGATCACCAGGAACGCGACGCCGTAGACCAGGACCCGGACGAGGCCGGTCGCAACGCGCCGGTAGACGGTGCTGCGCTCGCGCAGGCCGGGACTGAGCAGGTCCAGTTCCGGCGACACGCTGAACAGGTGCCCGAGCACCCGCCCGGACACATGGACCAGCAGCACCGACGCGCCAAGCGTCGCGATGGTGACGGCAGTGGCGCTCATCAGCAGGCCGAAACCGCCGTCCTCGCCGGTGATGAAGCCGCCGAACAGCAGCAGCAGGTAGAGGATGGCGAACAGGTACCAGATGTCGGCGATCCCGCGGCGTGCGAGCGAGGTTCCCGAGCCGCGGATCCAGCCGGTCACCGGGTCCCGCACCCGCCAGATGACAACCAGCGCGACCACGGTCAGCACCAGGGCAACCGTGACCCTGATCCCCTCGGCGATGGTCAGGCTCGCCCCGAGCGGTACCGCCACCGTGACCAGCACGTATCCGGTGATCAGCACCAGCGACAGCCGCAGGGCCCACCGGTGCAGCAGGTTCGCGGTTTCCGTTTCGATCGCGACCAGCCGGAATGCGGGCGCTGCGGGCGCCAGGATCAGCCGTGCCGCCACCCCGACCGCGGCGTGAAGTGCGGCAGCCTGCACGATGAACGCGGCGATCTGCGCCGATGACAGCGACTGCTCGAATATCGAGACGGCGAGCAATCCGGCCACGAGGACACCGAGGGCGGGGAGTGCGTCAAGCGCCCCGTGAACCGCTCCCCGCGCGACGCGCCGGCGCCACTGCGGCACGGATGCCTCGCGCAGGCGGCGCATCGCGGTCCGGGTGAGCATCGCAAGAAGGCCGCGCGCCGCCAGGGCGACGAGCAGCGGCAGCAGGATGCCGACCACCCCGGTGCCGAGCCAGAAGTCGCGCCGGGCGGGCACGGTGACCTGCTGGTGCAACCAGCGCGGCAGCGCCGCCAGTCCCCGCAGCGCACGGATCGCCGAGCCGGCGGCCAGGCCGCTCGCCTCCGCGCCTGCCTCGTTCGCCGCGCCTTCGGGTGGGACCCGCTCCGCGTCAAGTGCGGCGCGAAGTGCCGCGAGCAGGCGGTCGCGCCGTTCCGGGTCCTCCAGTGCCTCGAGCAGCTGTTCGAGTTCCCGGGTGGCCGCAGGATCCGGCTCGCCGTCAGCTGCCGCCGCCGGCCCCGCAAGCAGCAGGACGAGGCCGATCGCGGACAGCGCGCGGCGCAGCAGCCTTATCATTCCGCAAGGATGACCGGTTCGAGCGGTGGTTTTCCGAGCACCAGGTCGGCACCCTTCTCGCCGATCATGAGAGCCGCCGCGTTCAGGTTGGCCGACGGCATGGCCGGCATGATCGAGGCATCGATCACGCGCAGGCCCTCGAGGCCCCGGACCTTCAGATCGCTGTCCACCACGGCCGTCGGGTCGGTGTCCGGCGCCATCCTGCAGGTCCCCATGACGTGGTAGGTGGTGCTGCCCACGTGGCGCGCCGCCTCGAGCAGTTCCTCGTCGGTCTGGTACTCGTCACCCGGCGAGACCTCTGACTCGACGTAGGGTTTCATGGCGTCGGTGTGGATCAGCCGGCGCGCCAGGCGCATCGCCGAAAGGCAGGCCACGCGATCCTCCTCCTCGGCAAGGTAGTTCGGCTGGATTTCCGGTGCGTCGAAGGGATCTGCTGTCCGGATCCGCACATGCCCCCTGCTCTCGGGCCGGTGTTGCCAGGCGACCACGGTAAAGCCGGGGTAGGTGTCGAACGCGCCGTGGCGGCCGAACTCGTAGCTTGCGGGGGTGAAGATGAGCTGGATGTCGTTGTTGCGCGCCGCCTCGTCGGAGTGCCAGAAACAGTAGAGCAGGCTCGGGTTGAGGCTGACGATGCTCCTCGCTCCGACCACGTACTTCACGATCTCGCCCGCAAGCCTGACCCCGCGCGCCCGTTCGTTCAGGGTCTCGATGTTGCGGGCGCGCACCGCGAACCGCGGGGCATAGTGATCGCGCAGGTTCTCGCCCACGCCGGGCAGGTGGTGAACGGTCTCGATCCCGAGCGAGGACAGAAATGCACCGTTACCGACACCCGACAGCTGCAGCAGTTGCGGCGAATTGATGGTGCCGCCGCACAGGATGACCTCCCTGCGCGCACGCACCTCGTGCACGGGTCCGTTCTTCCCGCCCCTGCGATAGGCGGCCCCGACCGCGCGGTGGCCCTCGAACAGCAGCCCCGTGGCATGGGCATGCGTGCGCACCTCGAGCCCGGACCGCCGCCTGGCGGGTTTCAGGAACGCGCGGGCGGCACTCATTCGCCGACGTGCCGACGCCGTGCGCTGGACGTAGCTGATCCCTTCCTGGCGTTCGCCGTTGTAGTCCGGATTGCGGGGGATTCCGAGCGACGCGGCGCCCTCCATGAAGACCTCGCAAAACGGGTGCCGATAGGGCAGGTCGGTCACCAGCTGGTTGCCGTCCCGGCCGCGGAACCTGTCGTCACCCTCGCCGATCCGGCGCTCGCAGCGCCGGAAGTACGGCAGCACGTCGGCGTAGCCCCAGCCCCGGTTGCCCAGCTGCGACCAGCTGTCGAAATCCAGCCGTTGGCCGCGGTTGTAGATCATGCCGTTGATCGAGCTCGACCCGCCGAGCGTCTTGCCGCGCGGCACCGGGATCCGGCGACCGCCGGTCCAGTGACCCGGCTCCGACTCGTAGAGCCAGTTCACCTTGCGGTCGTTCAGCAGCCGGATGAACCCCGCCGGGATGTGGATGTACGGGTTGCGGTCGGGCGGACCGGCCTCGAGCACGCACACCGTGTGGCGTCCATCCTCGGTCAGGCGGTTGGCGAGCACGCAGCCGGCCGAACCGGCGCCGATGATCACGTAGTCGAAGACATCAGGCATCGGCGGCATACTCCGGCGTGATGATGGGTTCGGGCGCTGGTCGGCCAAGCACCAGGTCCGCCCCCTTCTCGCCGATCATCATGGTTGCGGCGTTCAGGTTGGCTGACAGCATGGCCGGCATGATCGACGCGTCGATCACCCGCAGTCCCTCGAGTCCCCTGACCCTGAGTTCATGATCCACGACCGCCGTCGGATCGCTGTCCGGCCCCATGCGGCAGGTCCCCATGACATGGAAGGTCGTGGTCCCGCGTTCGCGGGCGATGTCGAGCAGTTCGTCGTCGGTCCGGACGTGGTCACCGGGGTACTGCTCGTAGGCGAAGTAGGGAGCGAGCGGCTCGGTCCGCATCAGCCGGCGAGCGAGTTTCATGCCGGAGAGCAATACCAGCCGGTCTGTCTCGGCCGCCAGATAGTTCGGCTGGATCACCGGCTTGTCGAAGGGATCGGATGTGCGCGCACGGACCCAGCCGGAACTCTCGGGGCGCTGCTGCCACGCGGCAATGGTGAACCCGGGCTCGTCGTCGAGCTGCGACTGCACGCCTTCCCTGTAGCTGGCCGGGGTAAAGGTGAGCTGCAGGTCGTGGTTGCGCACGGTCTCGTCGGAATGCCAGAAGCAGTAGACCAGGGTCGGACTGAGGGCGAGGATGCTCTGGCCGCCGGTGAAGTACTTCACAACCTCGGCCGCCAGCCGCAGACCACGCGAGCGCTCGTTGATGGTCCGGATGTTGCGCACCCGGCCGACAAGGCGGGGTGCATAGTGGTCCCGAAGGTTCTCGCCCACGCCGGGCAGATCATGCAGGGTCTCGATTCCGAGTTCCTGGAGCAGGAGCGCCGGACCGATGCCCGAGAGCTGCAGCAGTTGCGGCGAGTTGATGGTCCCGCCACAGAGAATGACCTCCCGGCGCGCGTGCACCTCGTGGACACCACCACCGCGACCACCCTTCGCATAGGCGATGCCCGTAGCCCGGCGGCCGGACATCAGGATGCGGGTCGCGTGGCAACCGGTGCGAACCTCGAGGTTTCGCCGTGGGCCGGCCGGCGCAAGATAGGCCCGGGCCGTGCTGACACGACGCCGGTTGCGGGTGGTGCGCTGGACGTAGGACACGCCTTCCTGGCGGGCGCCGTTGTAGTCCGGGTTGCGCGGGATCCCCAGCTGCACCGCGCCCTCGATGAAGGCCTCGCACAGCGGGTCGCGCCAGTCGAGATCGGTCACCGTGACCGCGCCGTCGCGCCCGCGGTAGGTATCGTCGCCGGTGCCGAGCCGCCGTTCGCAACGCCGGAAATACGGCAGCACGTCGGCGTAGCCCCAGCCGGGGTTGCCGCGCTGGGACCAGCCGTCGAAGTCCATGCGCTGGCCGCGGTTGTAGACATGGCCGTTGATGGAACTGGATCCGCCCAGCGTCTTGCCCCGGGGCGCGGCAATGATCCGCCCGCCGGTCCAGTGGCTCGGCTCGGTCTCGTAGAGCCAGTTGATCCGCGGGTTGACAAGAGTCTTCATGAACCCGGCCGGAATGTGGATGAACAGGTTCCGGTCCGGCGGTCCGGCCTCGAGCAGGCACACGCTCGCTCCCGCGTCGGCCGAGAGCCGGTTGGCAAGCACGCATCCCGCCGAGCCCGCACCGACGATCACGTAGTCGAAGCTCTCGGCCACTCCCTGCTCCCGCTGCCGCCACTGATCGGACCGGCGCACCGTACCATGACGATGTCCGCCGGTGGTGGCGGAATCTCCCGCCCGGAACCGCAGCGCGCGGGAGAAAACCGTTGCCCGCGCGACCGGCGCAGTGTGAAATGACGCCACTGGTCCCGCAACCCCGGAGGCACCGTCATGCCGGATGCCGCATCCGCGCCGGTGGAGCTGCGCTACAGCGGCTGCCCGCACGACTGTCCGTCAACCTGCGCGCTTGAGGTGGAACGCCTGGACGAGCGCACCATCGGCCGCATTCGCGGCGCACGCGAGAACGACTACACCGCCGGTGTGATCTGCGCCAAGGTGGCCCGGTACGCCGAACGGGTGCACCACCCGGACCGGCTTCTGCGGCCGTTGCAGCGGACCGGGGACGGTTTCCGTGAAATCGGCTGGGATGCGGCGCTCGACGAGACCGCGGAAGCGTTCCTGCGCGCCGAGGCCCGGTTCGGTTCCGAATCCGTCTGGCCCTACTACTACGCCGGCACCATGGGGCTGATACAGCGCGACGGCATCAACCGTCTGCGGCACCTCAAGCGCTATTCCGGCCAGCACTCGACCATCTGCACCACGCTGGCATGGAACGGGTTCATCGTCGGCACCGGAGCGCTGCGCGGCACCGACCCGCGCGAGATGGCGCGCTCCGACGTGGTGGTGATCTGGGGCACCAATCCCGTCAGCACCCAGGTCAATGTGATGACCCACGCGGTTGCCGCCCGCAAGCAGCGCGGCGCGAAGATCGTGGTCGTCGACGTCTACCGGACCGGCACCGCCCAACAGGCCGACCTGTTCGTGTGCGTGCGGCCCGGCACCGACGGGGCACTCGCCTGCGCGGTGATGCACATCCTGTTCCGCGACGGTCACGCCGACCGCGACTACCTCGCGCGCTACACCGATGCGCCGGGGGAACTCGAGGCCCATCTCGCCGGGCGTACGCCCGAGTGGGCAAGCCGGATCACCGGGACGCCGGTGGAGACCATCGAGGAAATGGCCGCGCTCATCGGCCGGAACCCCCGGACCTTCCTGCGCCTCGGCTACGGGTTTACCCGCTGCCGCAACGGTGCGGTGAACATGCACGCGGCACTCTCGATCGCGGCGGTAACCGGTGCCTGGCAGTACGAGGGCGGCGGCGCCTTTCACAACAACGGCGCCATCTACGCCTGGGACAAGAGCCCGGTCGAGGCGAGCGAGGCGATCGATCCGTCCATCCGCCTGCTCGACCAGACCCGGATCGGCGACATCCTGACCGGTGACGCCGAGGCACTGTCCGGCGGCCCGCCGGTCACCGCCATGCTGATCCAGAACACCAACCCGCTGATGGTGGCGCCCGATCTCAACCGGGTACGGGCGGGCTTTGCCCGCGACGACCTGTTCGTGTGCACGCATGAGCAGTTCATGACCGACACCGCGAAGGCGTCGGACATCGTGCTGCCGGCCACGCAGTTCCTCGAACACGACGACATGTACCAGGGCGGCGGTCACCAGTACGTGATCCTGGGGCCGAAGATCATCGAGGCGCCGGGAGAGTGCCGTTCCAACCACGAGGTGCTGGCCGGGCTGGCACAGCGCCTCGGTCTCGATCACCCGGGGTTCACCAGCACGCCGATGGAACTGATCGACGCGATGATGCGCCTGGCCGGACACGGGACTGCCGAGCAGCTGCAGGCCGAGCGCTGGATCGACTGCCAGCCACCGTTCGAGACCGCGCACTACCTCGACGGATTCGCGCATCCCGACGGCCGGTTCCGGTTCAGGCCGGACTGGTCGGCGGTGCTGCCCCGCGGCTTCGGTGCCTACGGGCCGGACGACATGCCCGCCCTGCCGGACCACTGGGAGGTGCTCGACGAAGCCTGCGAGGAACGCCCGTTCCGCATGGCGACGTCGCCGGCACGCAGTTTCCTGAACTCGAGCTTCACCGAGACACCCGGATCGGTTCAGCGCGAAGGCCGGCCGACGGTGAAGATCGGCAGCGACGACGCCCGCGCGCTGGGGCTCGCGGACGGTGACCGGGCCCGTATCGGCAACGAACAGGGCGAAACCATCCTGCATGTCGAGATCGATGACGGACCCCGGCCCGGCGTGGTCGTCGTCGAGAGCATCTGGCCCAACGACGCCTTCGAGACCGGCATCGGCATCAACGCGCTGACCAGCGCCGAGCCGGCCGCTCCGGTCGGTGGAGGCGTCTTCCATGACACCGCGGTCTGGATCCGGCCGGCCTGACCCGCAGGGTGGCGGGAAGCGTCCGCGGCGAGCGCGTAGCCGCGCTTGAAGGCGCGCCCGGAATCCTGTAGCCGGCGGTACCGGCGAGTTTCACCCATCCCGTGGACGGGGCCCGCATGATGCAGCCTGTTTCCGTTCTCGCCGTCGTCGGACTTGTCATCTGCGCCGTTCCGGCCGTGGCGCAGGACGTTCCACGTCCCGTGAAACTGATGACGGTCGAAGCCCCGTCAACGCAGCTGACGCGGCAGTTCTTCGGCAAGGTGGCCGCGCGGCAGACCGTCGACCTTGCGTTCCAGACCGCCGGGCAGATCGTGCGGTTTCCCGCCATCGAGGGTCAGATCGTGCCTTCCGGCGGCCTGATCGCCCAGCTCGATCTCGAACCGTTCGCGCTGGCGTTCGAACAGGCGCATCTGAACCAGGACCGAGCCCGCAGGCGCGCGAAGCGGCTGGAGAAGCTGCAGGGCAGGGCGGTCAGCCAGGCCAATGTCGAAGACGCGGTCACCGAGGCCGGGCTTGCCGAGATCGCCGTGCGCAACGCCGAGTACGCCCTGAAACACGCCACACTGAACGCGCCGTTCGATGCCCTGGTGGCGCGCCGCACCGTCGCGAAGTTCACGACTGTCAACGCGGGAACCCCGGTGGTTCGCCTGCACGACATGTCGGAGATCCGGATCGAGATCGATGTTCCGGAGGTCCTGTTCCAGCGTGCCGGCCGCGATCCGGATATCACCCTCAGCGCGCGTTTCCCCGCCAGCGAGACGCAGTTTCCGGCCGAGGTGCGCGAGTTCAAGGCCGAGACGTCCCGGGTCGGCCAGACCTACCGGGTCATCCTGGGCCTGCCTCCGCCCGGCGAACTCAACATCCTCCCCGGCTCCTCGGTCACCATCCTGGCAACCCGGCATCGACCGGAGTCGCGCATCGTCCTTCCGGCCTCCGCCGTGGCCATTGCCGCCGATGGCTCCACCTCGGTGATGGTGTTTCGCGGGGACGGGGGCGAGGAAGGCATTGTCACGTCCCGGCCGGTCACGCTCACGGTCTCCGGCACCGGGAACTTCGAGGTGATCGACGGCGTGGAAGTCGGAGAGGAAGTGGTCGCGGCCGGGGTCAACGCCCTGCGGGACGGAACCCGGGTGCGGCGGTTCCGGGGACTGCCGAACTGAACCGGGTGTCATGAGGATCGCCCGCTCCAGCATCGACAGGCCGCTTCCGGTCTGGATCATCATCCTGACGTGCCTGCTCGGCGGGCTGTGGGGGTTCCTGTCGCTGGGACGGCTGGAAGATCCGGCCTTCACGATCAAGCAGGCGGTTGTCGAGACCCGGTATCCCGGAGCGTCGGCGCAACAGGTCGCCGAGGAGGTCTCCGAGCCGCTGGAATCGGTCATCCAGAAACTGAGCGAGATCGACCGGATCGAGTCGGTCAACCGGCCCGGCCTCTCCCTCATCGAGGTGCACGTCAGGTCCGGGTTCGCCGGGGACGAACTCCCGGCGATCTGGACCAAGCTTCGGGCCAGGCTCGGCGATGCCGCGCTGCGGCTGCCGCCCGGCGTCGGCTCCCCGGTGGTGAACGACGGTTTCGGCGACGTGTTCGGCCTGTACTACGCCGTCACCGCCGAGGGCTTTTCCGACGCGGAGAAGCACCGGCTGGCCACCTTCCTGCGGCGCGAGCTGCTGGCGGTCGAGGGCGTCGCCGACGTTGCCGTCAGCGGGCTCCCGGACGAGGCGATCTTCATTGAACCCGACCTCGCCCTTGTGGCCAATCTCAACGTTCCCCCGCAGGCCCTTGCCGCGGCGATCGCCAACGCCAATTCCGTGGTCGAGGCCGGATCGACCGACACCACGCGCATTGCGGCACCCGCAGGTTCGGACACCGTCTCGGAGATCGCGGGTCTCTCCGTCGGTGTCGGCGGCGAGACGATCAATCTCGTCGATCTCGCCGCGGTCAGCCGCGGCCGGCTCTCCGATCCCGGCCTGATCGTCCGGTTCGACGGCGTCGAGGCATTCACTGTCGGCATCGCCGGTCTTGCGACCGACAACATCGTGGCCGTTGGCAAGAGGGTGGAAGCGCGTCTTGCCGAACTCTCGCGGGACATTCCCGTCGGCGTCGAGGTGCACCCGATCTACCAGCAGCACCGGGTGGTCGAGGAGGCGTCGAACGACTTTCTCGTCAACCTGGCGATGTCCGTCGGCATCGTGACCCTGCTCCTTGCCCTGTTCCTGGGATGGCGCGCCGGCGCGGTCGTCGGAACCACGCTTCTGCTCACGGTCGTCGGCACGCTCCTGTTCATGATGATCTTCTCCATCGAAATGGAGCGGATTTCGCTGGGCGGGCTGATCATCGCGATGGGCATGCTCGTCGATAACGCCATCGTGGTCGCCGAGGGCATGCGGATCGCCATGCTGCAGGGCCGGTCATCGCGCGACGCCGCCGACGAGGCAGCCTCGCGGACCCAGGTCCCGCTGCTGGGCGCCACGGTCATCGGCATCATGGCGTTTGCCGGGATCGGCCTCAGCCCGGATTCGACCGGCGAGTTCCTGTTCTCCCTGTTCGCCGTGATCGGCATCTCGCTGCTGCTGTCCTGGATTCTCGCGGTAACGGTGACGCCGCTTCTGGGCCACTACCTGTTCAGGCGAGGCAGCGGGACCGAAACGGCGGTCTACGGCGGTCTGGCGTTCCGGGCGTACGGCGCGCTCCTGCACGGCGCACTCAGGGTGCGCTGGCTGGTCCTCGGCAGTCTGGCCGCGCTCACGGTGGTTTCCATGTTCGGGTTCACCCAGGTCAAGCAGCAGTTCTTTCCCGATTCCAACACGCCGATCTTCTTCGTCCACTACAAGTTGCCGCAAGGAACCCGGATCCATCGCGTCTCCGACGATCTCGCACGGATCGAGGCATGGCTCGCCGGGCGCGAGGAGGTCGAGTCCGTCGCGACCTTCGCCGGCGGGGGCGCCGCGCGTTTCGTCCTGACCTACGGGGCCGCGCGGCGGAACCCGAGCTACGGGCACCTCATCGTCCGCACCCGCACCCTTCACCAGATCCCGGCGTTGCAGGCCGACCTCGAGGCATTCGGCCGCGGCAGCTTCCCCGACGGCGAGTTCCGCACCCGGCGCCTGGTCTTCGGCCCGGGCGGAGGCAATCCGATCGAAGTCCGCTTTTCCGGCAGCGATCCTGTCGTGCTCAGGGAACTCGGACAGCAGGCGATCGCCCGGATGGCGGCCGCATCGGGCGAACTGAGGGACCTTCGGACGGACTGGCGCGAACAGGAACTGGTCATCTCGCCCATCTACTCCAGCGCCCGGGCGCAGACCGCCGGCATCACGCGCGAGGACATCGCGTCAACGCTCCGGTTTGCCACCGATGGCTTCCACGCCGGAGTATACCGGGAGGGTGAGCGGCTGCTCCCGATCGTGGTCCGGATGCCGCGCGATTCCGAAATCAGCCTCGCGGACCAGATCGTCTACTCCGCCACGGCCGCCGCCTTCGTCCCCATCGAACAGGTGATCGACGGCTTCGCCCACGAGGCGCAGAACACGCTGGTTCACCGCCGGGACCGCCTGCCGACCCTGACGGTGGCGGCCGACATCCCCCCCGGCAGGACCGCGGCCGAGGTCCACGCCGCGATCCGCGCATCGGTCGAGAACCTGCCGCTGCCGCTCGGATACCGGATGGCATGGGGTGGCGAGTTCGAGTCGTCGGGCGATGCGCAGTCCGGCCTTGCACGGCAGTTGCCGCTCAGCTTCATCGTCATGGTGCTGATCTCGGTCTTCCTGTTCAACGCGCTGCGTCAGCCCCTGATCGTCTGGCTGCTGGTTCCGATGGCGGTCAACGGGGTGGTGATCGGGCTGCTTGGAACCGGACTGCCCTTCACCTTCACGGCCCTGCTCGGGCTGCTCAGCCTGTCCGGGATGCTGATCAAGAACGGCATCGTGCTGGTCGAGGAAATCGATCTCGTCCGCCGCGATGGCCGGGCGATGCAGGATGCCATCGTCACGGCATGCACGTCGCGCCTGCGGCCGGTCATCCTGGCGTCGGCCACCACCATTCTCGGCATGACACCGTTGCTGACCGACGCCTTCTTCGTCTCGATGGCGGTCACGATCATGGGCGGCCTGGCCTTTGCATCGCTGCTCACGCTGGTCGCGGCACCTGTTCTCTACGCCGTGCTGTTCGCGGGCGAGGCGCGCGCCGGCATGGTCTCGGGTCAACCGGCACACTGAGGGCGGGCAGCGCGGCTGCCGCCTCCGGGCCGGCGCCCCGCACCGGCGCGCCGGCCCGCCTACCCGGACCTCCCCGTCGGCGGCTCCTGCATCAGGTCGGCCAGCAGCCCGGTCTCCAGACCTGGACCGGTGGCTGCGAGTTCTCCGGCGGCGGCGAGCCGCGCGGCGTCGGGACGGTTCTGGCCAAGCTTCCAGGTCCCGTCCACCGCCTCGATGTCGAGTTCCACCGGCACGATGGCCTTGAGCAGCGCTGCCATGCGCCCCGGCGAGACCTTCCCCGGCGTCCAGGGCGGCTTGCCGGCAAGCCGGGTCTCGAACCGGGCGGACAGCGCCTCGAGATGGGCCGGCAACCGGTCGGCCGGGCACAGCCGCAGCGTGCCGCGCAGGTGGACGGCGACGTAGTTCCAGGTCGGGACCTGGTCATCGATCCCGTACCAGTCGGGCGAGATGTAGCCGTCGGGACCGCTCACGACCAGGACCGCGGGAACGGGGGAATGCCGCAGGACGGCGACCAGCGGGTTGGGCCGGGCGAGATGGGCGCGAACCGGTCCGCCGGCGCGGTCCATGTCGAACGGAATGTGGCTGATCCGCAGCCCGTCGGGCGTGCTCGCCACGAGCGCCCCGAACCCCCGTTCGGACGCAAACGCACGGTTCCGGTCCCCTGTTGCCCGGCGGAAGACGGGATTGGGATGCATGGCCCTTGCCCGGTTGCCCGAAGTGTCCGTTCCCTCCTGCCCGGCGGTTCGTCGCCTTGCCGACGCCGGCATGGTAGAACGCGCCGCACAATGCATCCAGAACAGGGAAGTGTCGACCCATGACCGTCGTCGTCCGGTTTGCGCCCTCTCCAACCGGCTTCCTGCACATCGGCGGTGCCCGCACCGCGCTGTTCAACTGGCTGTTCGCCAGGAACTCGGGCGGCAGGTACCTGCTGCGTATCGAGGATACCGACCGGGCGCGCTCCACCGCGGAAGCGGTGTCCGCGATCATGGACGGTCTCGACTGGCTCGGGCTCGGCGGCGACGAACCGCCGGTCTTCCAGCACACCCGCCTTGCACGCCATGCAGAGGTCGCGCAGGAACTGCTCGCCCGCGGCCGGGCCTACCGGTGCTGGTGCACGCCGGAGGAACTGGCCGGAATGCGCGCCGAGGCACGGGCACAGGGCAGGACCGCACTCTATGACGGCCGCTGGCGTGACCGTGACCCTTCCGAGGCACCGGACGGCATCGACCCGGTCATCAGGCTGCGCACGCCGACGGACGGCGAGACCGTCATCAACGACCGTGTGCAGGGCCGGGTCGCGGTCCGCAACGACGCCATCGACGACTTCGTCCTGCTGCGGGCCGATGGCACGCCGACCTACATGCACTCGGTGGTGGTCGACGATCACGACATGGGGATCACCCACGTGATCCGCGGCGACGATCACCTGAACAACGCCTTCCGCCAGCTGCAACTGTTCCGGGCCATGGAGTGGCCCGAACCGGAATTCGTCCACGTCCCGCTCATCCACGGCAGCGATGGCGGGCGCATGTCGAAACGGCACGGCGCGACTGCGGTCAACGACTACCGCGAGCAGGGATTTCTCCCGGAAGCGCTGTGCAACTACCTGCTCCGGCTCGGCTGGAGCCACGGGGACGACGAGATCATCAGCCGGGAGCAGGCCGTGTCCTGGTTCTCGCTCGACGGCATCGGCCGCTCGCCCGCCCGGTTCGACCAGAAGCGGCTCGAGACGATCAATGCCACGTACCTGCGGGCGGGCGACGCCGGCAGGCTCGCCGGCATGGTCCTCGAGCACCTGCACCGGCGCCCGGACCTCGATCTCTCGGAGAAAGCGATTGAGCGGGTGCGTCGAGGCATTCCCGGCGTGGCGGCCCGGGCCAGGACGGTGACCGAGCTTGCCGATGGCCTCGCCTTCTACGCCGCCCGGCTGCCGCTGACCATGAGCGGCAAGGCGGCCCGTGTGCTTGACGCGGACGGGCGCGGACGAGTGCGCGAACTGCTCGCGACACTCGAGGCCGCGGAAGACTGGAGCGAACCGGCCCTCGAAGCCACCGTCAGGGCGCACGCCGCCGATCACGGGCTCGGGCTCGGCGCCGTTGCCCAGCCGCTGAGGGCGGCCCTGACCGGGTCGCACGCGTCGCCGGGACTGTTCGAGGTTCTCGCCATCCTGGGACCGGACGAGGCCGGTGACCGGATCCGGTCCGCGTGCGGCACCGGTTGAACCGGAGGGGCGGAGGGCGTAGTGTCCCAATCGGTGAACCGGAGCCTCGCGACAACCGTACCCCGTTCGCCGGAATTCAGCGGCAGGGCGCAGAATATGGCGCAATCAGGAAGTCCGCAGGTGCGCACACCCGGCAGGGACACGAGTGGATGACACAGACAAATTCCGTGAGTTTTTCCCTTACGAACAACCGGACCGGCGAGAGCTGGGACCTGCCGGTGATCGACGGCAGTGTCGGACCCAGCGTGATCGATGTCCGCCGCCTGTACGGACAGACCGGTCACTTCACCTATGACCCGGGATTCACCTCCACCGGGTCATGCGAGTCCGGCCTGACCTACATCGACGGCGAGTCGGGGGTCCTGTTGCACCGCGGCTACCCGATCGAGGAACTCGCCGAGCACAGCCATTTCCTCGAGGTTGCCTACCTGCTGCTGTACGGCGACCTGCCGGACCGCGAGCAGAGCGACGACTTCGTGAACACCATCACCTACCACACCATGGTGCACGAACAGATCACCACCTTCTTCCGCGGATTCCGGCGCGATGCGCATCCGATGGCGATCATGTGCGGCGTGGTCGGGGCCCTGTCGGCCTTCTACCACGACTCGACCGACATCACCGACCCGCATGCGCGCACGGTGGCATCGCACCGGCTGGTCGCAAAGATGCCGACCATCGCCGCCATGGCCTTCAAGTACTCGCTGGGGCAGCCCTTCAACTACCCGCAGAACACGCTGACCTACGCAGAGAACTTCCTGCACATGCTGTTCGCGGTTCCGACCCAGACCTACGAAATGAGCCCGGTTCTCGCCCGGGCGATGGACCGGCTGCTGATCCTGCACGCCGACCACGAGCAGAACGCCTCGACGTCGACGGTCAGGCTTGCCGGTTCCTCGGGCGCAAACCCGTTCGCCTGCATTGCCGCGGGTATCGCCTCGCTGTGGGGGCCGGCGCACGGCGGCGCCAACGAGGCCGTGCTCAACATGCTGAACGAGATCGGAAACAGGGACCGGATCGGCGAGTTCGTGAAACGCGCGAAGGACCCGGACGACCCGTTCCGGATGATGGGCTTCGGACACCGGGTCTACAAGAACCACGATCCGCGCGCCCGGGTGCTGATGCAGAGCTGCCACGAGGTGCTGGAGGCACTGGGCGTCGAGGACCCGCTGCTCGATCTCGCGATGGACCTCGAGCGGATCGCGCTCGAGGACGAGTACTTCGTCCAGCGCAACCTCTATCCCAATGTCGACTTCTATTCCGGCATCATCCTCAAGGCGATGGGCCTGCCGACCAGCATGTTCACGGTGCTGTTCGCCGTCGCCCGGACCACCGGCTGGATCGCGCAGTGGAAGGAAATGACGGAAGACCCGACCCAGAAGATCGGCCGGCCGCGTCAGCTCTACACCGGCCCGGACCGCCGGGCCTATCGCCCGCTCGCCGACCGCGGCTGACGTCCGGTCAGCCGTAGAGTGCGCCGATGACAGCCGCGGCGACAGCTGCGAGCAGTGCCAGGGCGAGCAGCGGGTGTCCCCGGCGCGCCGGCTCCGGCCCGCCGAGGCCCCGGGCCCGGCCGGTGATCATCGGACGAATCAGGTTGGTCCGCAGGACGAACAGGTAGACGAGCACCGCGACGAGGTGCAGCACCACCAGCGCGATCACGAACTTGGCGTTCAGGTGATGCAGGCCGGTCAGCGTGCGCGAGGTCTCGGTCGAGACCAGGCCGGCCAGCGGGCCATCGAAGAAGATGTCGTCGGTTGCAAACAGCCCCAGCGTCGCCTGGACCGTGAACACCACCAGCATCGCCAGCACGCTCCAGCCGCCGATCGGACTGTGCCCCGGGGCATGCTGCGCGCCGCGCCCGAGTCCGCGCAGGTAGCGCACCGCCGCACCCGGACCACGCACGAAACTGGCGAACCGGGCGTGCTGGCCGCCGACCACGCCCCAGGTCACCCTGAACAGCACCAGGATCAGGACCGCGACACCGAAGCGCTCGTGCAGGTCCATCTCGCCGAACTGGGCCGTGATGACTGCACCGGCGATGCAGATGACCAGGCTCCAGTGGAACAGCCTGACCGGCAGGTCCCAGACCGCGACTCCGCGATCGTCGGGATCTACGCGAGCCGGGACTCGAGCCACGACGCGCCTGCGAGCGCCAGTTCGTCGCTCCCCCATGGTGCGACCACCTGCAGACCGAGCGGCAGGCCTGTGTCTCCGGCTCCGCAGGGGACGGTGACGCAGGGCCAGCCGAGCATGGTCCAGAGCTTGTTGAACACCGGGTCCCCGGTGAACCCGGGATCTGCCGGCGCCTCGCCCGGGGCCGGAAGGGTCAGGAGCAGATCGGTGTCGCCGAACAGGGTCTGCTGCCAGTCGCGCCGGGCGCGGTCCACCTCGCCGCGGGCCGTATCCAGCGCCTGGTCGGAGACCGCCTGGCCGGTGGCAATCGACTCGCGGTAAAAGCGGATCAACCGTTCGCGATGGTACTCGTACTCCCAGGCAAGCGCGCGTCCCGCCTCGCCCAGCATGATGACGGTGTGCACGTCTGCGAGCCGTTCGAACGCTACCGAGGAGGCCTGGTCCCGGACACGCGCGCCCGCCCGCTCCGCGGCACGCCAGGCGTCCTCGAAGACGGAAAGCGCGTCCGGCGCCGCGTCGGAGCGGAACGGGACGACCGTCGTGAAGGACGGCGCCCGCTCGGCGAACGCGCCGGTGTCCAGCTGGTCGCGCCCGCGCAATGCCGCCTCGAACAGCGCTATGTCGGCAACGCTGCGCGCCATGGTGCCGACGGTATCGAGACTGCCGCACAGTTCCTTGACCCCGGTCCGGTCGTGGGTCCCGTAGGTCGGCTTGAACCCGACAACGCCGCAATATGCGGCCGGTCGTATCACCGACCCGGCCGTCTGGGTGCCAAAGGCGAGCGGAAACTGGCTGTCCGCCGTACCGGCGGCCGACCCGCTCGAGGAGCCGCCGGGGGTGTGGGCGGTGTTGTGCGGATTGCGCGTCGGGCCCGGGTTGCGCCAGGCAAACTCGGTCGTCACGGTCTTGCCCATGACGATGCCACCGGCCTGGCGCGTACGGGTCACCACCGCGGCATCCCGGTTCGGCCGGTTCAGCCCGTGGATCGTCGAACCGTGCCGTGTGGGCATGTCGGCAGTATTGATGATGTCCTTGACCCCGACCGGCAGCCCGCCGATCGGGCCCGGGTTGCCCGCCGCATCCGACGCGCGCGCCGACGCGAGCGCCTGGTCATGGTCGAGATGCGCCCAGGCGCGGACCTCATGGTCGCGCTCCGATACCCGTTCCAGGCATGACCGCATCAGGGTTTCCGCCGTCAGGTCACCCGTACGGAGTGCCTGTGACGCCGCCACGGCCGAGAGTTCATGTGGTTCCGACACGCCGTACCTCCCGCTGCTGTGTGCGCCGATGCTGCGACATTGCCCGCGGGCGCGCAACCGCCCTCTCGCACGCGACGCTCAACGGGCACGACACCCGCCGTGGCGCGCGTTCGCCCGAACCCTCCACCGTCGTGCCGGGCAAGCCGGATTCCGGGGCCGCGGCGTCCGGCGGAACCTCCGGGATCCCGTGGCGCCGTGGTCATCACGTCGCACGCAGCCGCGGACGGGGCGGCGACGTGCCTATGCCGGACTGCGGACCGCGCCGAGAACCTCCTGGGCCAGCGCCCTGATCTCGGCCGCGGCCTGCGAACGGGGAGCGGCCTCGGTCACGCCCCTGCCGTCGACGAGTGCGGACGCGATGGCGATGCGGTTGCCGATGCGGGCGTGTGCGATCGGCACCCCGAGCGCAGCGAGTTCGGCCTGCAGGTCCCGGGTGAGCGTCGCCCGCGCCGGAACCCGGTTCAGCACCACCAGGGCGCCGGTGCGGGCATCCGACACCCTGCGGAGCGTCGTCGTGCTCGCCTGGACATCGAGCGGGCTCGGCTGCACCGGGATCAGCACCAGGTCGGCGGCGCGGATGGCTTCGCGTGCCTCGAGGTCCCCGTGTGCGGGCGTGTCGATCACGACCAGGTCGCGGTCACGGGCAGCGGCGGTGATCCGCTGGCCGATCCGCCAGCCCGGCATCGCCTCGTGGGCGATGGTCCCGGCGAGCGCCGGCATGTCATCCCGCCGCCCGCACCAGGCGGCGAGGCTTGCCTGCGGATCGAGGTCCAGGCACAGCACCGAGTGTCCGGAGCCGGCACAGGCCGCGGCAAGATGGGCGGCGAGCGAGGACTTTCCGGCTCCGCCCTTGGCCTGTGCGATGGTGATGACCGATGCGGGCACAACCGTTCTCCCCGTGGCGCCGGTGTGATCGGGGCCTGCATACGCGACGGTCATGCTGCAGTGCAACAGGCGACCCGGCGACGCATGGTTGACCTTGCCGGTGCGGACCGATAAGCGCAGCCGGATGCAGGACGGCGTCATCCACCGCGCGAACCCCGCCACGCTCGCGAAGGCAGCACGCGAGCTTCGTGCCGGCAGGCTGGTCGCCTTCCCCACCGAGACCGTGTACGGACTGGGGGCGGATGCGACCAGCGAGGCCGCCGTCGCCCGGATCTTCGAGGCGAAGAGCCGGCCACGGTTCAACCCGCTGATCTCGCACATCGCCACCGTCGACGCCGCCCTCGGGCTCGGACGGTTCAGTCCGCTCGCACGATCGGTTGCGGCCCGGTTCTGGCCCGGGCCGCTCACCATCATCGTCGAGCGCACCCCCGACTGCCCGATCGCCCTGCTCGCTTCGGCCGGGCTGTCCACCGTGGCGCTCCGGGTCCCCGGCCACCCGCTCGCGCAAGAGCTGCTGCGGAGAACCGGCCGTCCGGTGGCGGCGCCGAGCGCCAACCGCTCGGGCCGGACCAGCCCGACCCGCGCGGAGCACGTGGCGGGCGAAGGGCTCGGCTGCGCCATGATCCTCGACGGCGGTGACAGCGCCATCGGGCTGGAGTCCACGGTTCTCGACCTTTCGGGGCCGGTTCCGGTGCTGTGCCGGCCGGGCGCGGTCACGCTGGAGATGCTGGAAGCGGTGCTCGAAACCCTGCGGACCCCGGCATCCGGAGGCCCGCCGGTTTCTCCGGGCATGCTGGCAAGCCACTACGCACCCGCCTGCGAGGTGCGGCTCGATATCGACACACCCTCTCCGGGCGAGACCTATCTCGCGTTCGGCCCGGCCCCGGACGGCCAGGCCGCAGCCAATCTCAGCCCGGCCGGTGACCTGGTCGAGGCGGCGGCCAACCTGTTCCGGCTGTTGCGGGAACTCGACCGGCCGGGGACCACCGCCATTGCCGTCGCCCCGATACCGGAGACCGGGCTTGGCCGCGCGATCAACGACCGGCTGCGGCGTGCCGCCGCACCACGGGCAGGCGGCTGAGCGTTGCCCGGCGGCGTGCGCGACTGGTATGAACCCTACCGTCCAGGCGCGCGCGAACCAGGCGGAGACCCGATGGCCGAACTGCCCCGCACCCTGCAGGTTGAGGCAGCACTCGAACGCGTACGCGCCGCGGTCGGCCCGCAGGGCTGGACCAGCGACCCGCACGACATGCAGCCGTCCCTCGAGGACTGGCGGGGAGAGTTCCAGGGCCGGGCCCGCATGCTGGTGCGCCCTGCAGAAACCCGGGAGGTGGCCGAGGTGGTGACTGCCTGTGCCGCTGCCGGGATCCCGATCACACCCCAGGGAGGCAACACCGGCTTGTGCGCCGGCGCCACCCCGCCGCGGGACAGTGACGGCATCGTGCTCTCGCTGGCGCGGATGAACCGTATCCGCGCGGTCGACGTCACCAACTTCACCATGACCGTCGAGGCCGGGTGCGTGCTGCAGCGCATCCAGGAAGCGGCACTCGAGGTCGACCGCTACTTCCCGCTCAGCCTGTCGGCCCAGGGCAGCTGCATGATCGGCGGCAACCTGTCGACCAACGCCGGCGGGACCGGCGTGCTGCGCTACGGCAATGCGCGCGAACTGGCGCTCGGGCTCGAGGTGGTGCTGCCGGACGGGCGGACCTGGGACGGGCTGACGGCGCTGCGCAAGGACAACACCGGGTACGATCTCAAGCAGCTGTTCATGGGTGCCGAGGGGACCCTCGGCATCATCACCGCCGCGGTCCTCAAGCTGTTTCCCCGTCCCCGCGCCATCCACACCGCGTGGTGCGCCGTCCCCGACGTGGCGAGCGCACTCGACCTGCTGGCACGGGCACGGGCCGAGAGCGGCGATGCCGTCGAGACCTTCGAGCTGGTCTCCCGGGCCGTGGTCGACCTGGTGCTCACCCACATCCCGGGAACCGTCGACCCGCTGGAAGGGCGGTACGCGCACTACGTGCTGCTCGAACTCGTCTCCTCGGCGAGCGCTGACGACGGTCTCGGCGAGCGGTTCCAGCGGCTGCTCGAGGAAGCCTTTGCGGCCGACCTGGTACTCGACGCGGTGGTGGCGCAGTCCGACCGGCATCGCGGAGCGATCTGGGCCCTGCGCGAGAACGCGAGCGAGGCGGAGAAACTCGAGGGCGCGTCGATCAAGCACGACGTCTCGGTGCCGGTCTCGGCCATACCCCGCTTCTGGGACGCCGCCTGGCAGGCGGTGCAGTCGGTCGCGCCCGACGCCCGGCTGGCCGCCTTCGGCCATGCCGGCGACGGAAACCTGCACTACAACGTGGTCCAGCCGGCCGGTGGCGACCGCACCGCCTTCCTCGCGCAGCGCGAGGCGATCAACCGGGCGGTCCACGACGCGGTCCACCTCCACGACGGGTCGATCAGCGCCGAACACGGGATCGGGCGCCTGAAACGGGACGAGCTTCAACGCTACAAGAGCCCGGTCGCGATGGACGTCATGCGCACGCTGAAGGCGGCTCTCGATCCCGACGGCATCATGAACAGGGGAGCACTGCTGTGACCGGCATCATGCAGGGATTTCCGCCGCCGCCCGACCGGCAGGTCACCCTGGCCAACTGGCGCGAGGCGCCGTTCAACACCTGGGCGTTCCACCACGTCCGCGAGATCGTGCCGTCGGCCGACATCGCCAACGACCCGGCCGGGGTGCGGCCGCTTGAACCGGGCCCGGCACTCGATCCCGATGCCGTCGTCTTTGCCGATGCGGCGGGCCGCTCGTGGACGACCGGGGGGTTCCTGGAGGCGAGCGCCACCGACGCGCTCGTCGTCGCGCGGTCCGGCAGGATCGTCTTCGAGACCTACGCCAACGGCATGGATGCCGGCACGCCGCACATCCTGATGTCGGTCTCGAAGAGCATGCTGGGCCTGCTGGCCGGCGTCCTGGTCGACCGGGGAGTCCTCGACACCGGACTCGCAGCGGACACGGTGATGCCGGAACTTCGCGAGACCGCGTATCGCGATGCCACCATCCGTCACCTGCTCGACATGCGCTGCGGCATCGCGTTCGACGAGGACTACGACGCCATGCCGGAGCAGATGGTCGCCTATCGCAAGGCGAGCAACTGGAACCCGGTCGAGGCCGGGGACCCGCCGACGGACCTGCGCTCGTTCTACCGCGTCCTGACCGCGGCCGACGGACCACACGGCCGCGGCTTCCACTACGTCTCCCCCAACACCGACCTGCTGGCGCTGCTGTTCGAACGACTGGCCGGCGAGCGCTACGCCGACCTGTTCGCCCGCCTTCTGTTCAGGCCCGCGGGAGCCGGGCGATGCGCCTACGTGACCGTCGACCGCCTCGGCGCGGCCCGCGCCGCCGGCGGAATGTGCATGACCGCGCGCGACCTTGCACGGATCGGCCAGCTGGTGGTCGATGGCGGAAGCGTCGACGGCGAGCAGGTCGTCCCCGCCGCGTGGATCGACGACATCGCCACGAGCGCCGACCTCGACGGCTGGAATGCGGGCGGTTTCGCGCCGATGTTCCCCGGCGCCACCATGCATTACCGCTCCAAGTGGTACGTGCGGCACGACGGCGGACCGCTGCTGTTCGGCGTCGGCGTCCACGGGCAGAACCTGTTCGTGGACCCGGCGCGCGAACTGGTGATCGTCAAGTTCTCCTCCCAGGCCCGGCCGCTCGATCCGGACATGATCGACCTGACGATGCGCTGGGTCGAAGCCTGCCGGAGCGGCTACGAGGCCCGTTCCTGAACCCCGATACCGGAGTGCACCGCAGATGAACGCATACACTGCCCCCCTCGCAGACATGCGGTTTGTGCTGAACCATGTTGTCGGCCTCGACCGTCTGGCCGGACTGCCGGGGCTCGAGGTCGCCGGCGAGCAGGACCTGATCGACCAGATCCTGGTGGAGGCCGGCCGGTTCTCGGCCGAGGTGCTCGCGCCGCTCAACCAGCCGGGCGACCAGCAGGGCGCGCGGATCGAGAACGGGGTGGTGCGGCCGGTGGCCGGGTTCGCCGAGGCCTACCAGACCTGGACAGATGCCGGGTGGAACGGTGTTCCCTTCGCGCCCGAACACGGCGGCCAGGGACTTCCGTGGACCGTCTCGACCGCCCTGTGGGAAATGTGGAGTGCGGCCAACCTGTCGTTCTCGCTGTGCCCGCTGCTGACCCAGGCGGCGATCGACGCGCTGGAACGGCACGCGAGCCCGAAGCAGAAGGCGCTCTACCTCGACCGGCTGGTCTCGGGCGAATGGACCGGGACCATGAACCTGACCGAGCCGCAGTCGGGCACCGACCTCGGGGCGATCCGTACCCGGTCCGAACGCAACGGCGACCACTACCTGCTGCGCGGGCAGAAGATCTTCATCACCTGGGGCGATCACGACATGACGGACAACATCGTCCATCTCGTCCTCGCCCGCTCGCCGGACGGCCCGCCGGGTACCCGCGGCCTGTCGCTGTTCATCGTGCCGAAATACCTGCTCGAAGCGGACGGCAGGCCGGGCGTGCGCAACGACCTGCGACCGGTCTCGATCGAACACAAGATCGGCATCCACGCCAGTCCGACCTGCGTGATGTCCTACGGCGAGAACGGCGGCGCCGTCGGCTACCTGGTCGGCGAGGAGAACCGCGGCATCGAGTACATGTTCGTGATGATGAACAACGCCCGGATGGCGGTGGGGCTGCAGGGGCTTGCCGTTGCCGACCGCGCGTACCAGCAGGCGGTCGAATACGCCAGGGAACGGGTCCAGGGCCGGCCGGTGCAGGGGGCGGACGGTGCCGCCCCGATCATTCACCATCCCGACGTGCGCCGCATGCTGGTCGACATGAAGTCGCAGATCGAGGCGATGCGCGGCCTGTGCTACGAGGTGTCGGCCGAACTCGACCGCGCGGTCCGGCTCGAGGATCCGCAGGAACGTGCGCGCAGCCAGGAAATGGTCGACCTGATGATCCCGGTGGTCAAGGCCTGGTGCACCGATGTCGGGACCGCGATCACCTCGACCGCGATCCAGGTGCACGGCGGCATGGGGTTCATGGAGGAGACCGGGGTCGGCCAGCACTACCGCGACGTGCGCATCACGCCGATCTACGAGGGGACCAACGGCGTGCAGGCCATGGACCTGCTCGGGCGCAAGCTCATGCGCGACGGTGGCGCGACTGCCAGGCGCCTGCTTGACGAGGTGCGTGCCGTCGCGACGGAACTTGGCGGGGAGGACCGGCAGCTCGCCGCGTTCGGCGACCGGCTTTCGGCCGCGGTCGATGCCGCGTCCGACGCCGTGACCTGGCTGGTGGAGACCTTCCCCGCCGACCCGGCCCGGGCATCGGCGGCCGCGGCGCCGTTCCTCGAGATGATGGGGCTGGTTGGCGGTGGCTGGATGCTCGCGCGCGGCATGCTGCAGGCGCGGCGCCTCGCTTCCGCGCCGGGTGCGGATACCGGCTTCCTGGAGGCGAAGGTCACCACCGCGTGTTATTTCGCCGAGACCCACCTGGTGCGTGTTCCGGCCCTGCTCGGTCCGGTGATCGGTGGCGGCTCGCTGGTGATGGCGCTCGCCGAGGACCGCTTCTGACCCTGGTGCCGGTTCGCCACGGGCCCGACCTGGCGGCCACCTGTTCATCACCGGTCTTGCCCGCCGGCTGGTGCAGACCATCCGCGGGCGGCTTCGCCAGCATGGCGAGACCTCAAGCCGGGCCATCCTGCGGCGCGTCCCGGCCGGTCAGCAGGGCGTCACCGCCGCGTTCCGCCGCCAGGATGGCAGGACGCTGCACCTGCGCAAGGCAGGACTGGCCGGGCCCGCCCGGCTGAAGATCCACACCGCGCCCGGCCTCGATCCGCAACCCGGCAGGGCCTCGAGATTGGTCGTCTGATCACGCGAGTATCCCGCAACCGCCATGACCGTAGTGGCAGACACCCGGAACCCGCTTTTCAAGTGATTGAAAATCAATGCTTCTTGAAACAGTCTGTTAGACTTGGTCAAGAATCGTCGGCGAGGCTCGCGTCGCCGGCGCCGGAGGGCGGTCCGAGACGAGGGCAAATCGATGACGCAGAGCCGACTTCTTTCTCCCTTCACCCTGCGCGGCCTGACAGTGCGTAATCGGGCCGTGCTCGCGCCGATGCAGATGTACGGGGCGGTCGAGGGCGTACCCCGGCCCTGGCATCACCATCACCTGGCCAAGTTCGGTCTGGGCGGTTTCGGTCTGGTCTTCACCGAGGCGCTCGCAGTCGAGCGTCGCGGCCGCAATACCCATGGCGACATGGGAGTGTGGTCCAACGAGCATGTGCCCGGCCTGAAGGCCCTTGCCGACACGATCCGCGATTCCGGCGCCGTGCCTGCCGCGCAGCTCTGGCACGCCGGGCCGAAGGCCTCGCGGCAGAGGCCGTGGGAGGGGTACGGGCCGCTCGGCGAGGCCGAGGCGAAGCTGGGCGAAACACCGTGGCAGCCGGTGGCGCCGGTGCCGGAAGCAAAGGTCGAGGGCTGGCACCGGCCGAGGGCCCTGGGCGAGGAGGAAGCGCTGGAGGTGGCAGCGGCCTTTGGCGAGGGGGCACGGCGATGCCACGAGGCCGGCTACGAACTGCTCGAGGTGCACGCCGGCCACGGCTATCTCGTGCACTCCTTCTACTCGCCCCTGGGCAATGACCGGCAGGACAGCTTCGGTCGGGACCGCGAGGGCCGCATGCGCTTTCCGATCGAGGTGGCGAAGGCCATCCGCAGCCGGTGGCCGGCGGAGAAGCCGCTCCTCTTCCGCCTCTCCTGCGTTGACGACCACGACGAAAACCGCGGCTGGAGCATCGAGGATACGATCGTCCTCGCCTCGCGCCTGCGCGAGGTCGGCGTCGACATGATCGACTGCACCTCCGGCGGTGTCGGCGCGCCGCCTACCCTGAAGGCGGTGGTTCGCCCGCACGGTTTCCAGGTGCCCTATGCCGAGCGCATCCGCCACGAGATCGACATGCCGACAATGGCGGTGGGCCTGATCCGGCACGCCGCCCACGCCGAGGCGATCCTCGCCGACGGGCGGGCGGATCTCATCTGCATCGCCCGCGAGGCCCTTCACAACCCGCACTGGGCCCTGCATGCGGCGCTGGAACTCGAGGGCGAGGAAGGGTACCGCCATTGGCCGCCCCAGTACGGCTGGTGGTTGCAGCGGCGCCAGCGCTATCTCGAACGGCCGGAGCGCGAGGCGAGCTGAGGCAGGTGGGAAGGAAGCGACCATTCTGGAATCGGTCGTGCCGGAAGGGCGCCGGATCGATCTTCAGCGCCTCTCCGGAGACCGCCTGCGCCACCGGGCAGGTCCGGGATCACGTCTGGCAGATCCATGTGAAGCTGCCTGTCGGGCCGTTCCGGGGAGGGACCGGGGACATTGGTTGTTCGGCCTTCGGGGTCGCGTACACGGTTGTCGCGGAACTGCAAACCTCCACATCTTCGCCGTACCATTCCCGATCCTGGCAGGCCACTCCGTCGAACCGGTACTCCTCTGCGTTGAACAGACCCGTGTGATCGCACTCGCCGGTCCTGCACGTCCCGAAAACTTCACTGCCGTCGACGGTGTTCCATTGCACGAAACGGTACCTGATCCCTGCGCCGATCGTGATGGTGGCGGAGGCAGTCCATTTGAGCGTGACCCTGGCGTTCCCCGCCGTCGCCGTGAATGCCGTCAACTCCATGTCCTCGGCGGATGCCTGTGGCGGGGCTGCAAACAGCACGACCGCCGGGATCGCCGCGAAGAACACCGGAAAGCGGCGCGTACCCGAGGTTTCCCTGATCATCCGCATTCCCCGTTCTCCCCGAGTGTCTGGATGGCATCGTTGTTCCTGCGCCGTGTCGGCGTGCGATTTGGCACCGCAGTTCTTCTCCGCACCGGGGCACCCGGCCATCTTCATGCAGGGCTCGCCCGGACACGGCTCGTCCTCCCGGGTGCATGCGGCGATGCCGCGCCACAACTCGCAGGGATCGAGATTGCCGGATTCGACGCCCGGACCCTCCCCTTCCGGACCGTGCTCTCCAGGCATCTCGTACCCGCTGAAGTCCTTCCCGACCCGATCCCCCGTATCAACTCCCCGGGAGGAGTCCGGTTCCGCCTGCATGCATCTCGCCTCCCCCGTCCCGGACGTCGCCTGCATGGCTTCCAGCTCCTCAAGGGCAGTGCTTCTCGCCCCGGATGGAGGCGGTGCGAGTGTCGCGAGCCCCCACGGCCTCGCCCTTTCGGCGATCACCCGCTCCAACCAGCGCCTCGAAGGCAAGGCCAGCGGCGCCTTCTCGTGGCGCCGTGATGCGACCCTCGTTGCCCTTCATGTCGACCGTTCGGAGCATCTCCCTGGCGATCTTCATGCCGACTTCCGCACCATGGCCGCTGGCGATCTCCCCCCTGGTGCGGGGTCGTCGCAGGGGTCGATGCTCGAGGCGGGCCCACACTCCTTTCGTCATGGTCACTTGCGCTGGAGCGCAGGGACGGGCCTGTCGGCACTGCGCTCACCCCGTGGCAGCCGCTCCGGGCGGAGTTGGGCTCTGCCCGACAGGGCGTGCCGGTGCCGGTGAGGGCCTCTGCGCAAGCGAGGATTTCTCCCTGGTTCCCTCCCGCCGAACCCTGGACCTCTCCCTTGCCCACCGCAGGCCTCTCGGGACGGGCGGGTTCATGGGTGCGGTTGGACGCACCGGCAATCCGGGACATTCGACCGCACGGGCCGAACATCGGGCAGGAATCGCCAGGCGGAAGCGGTCCTGAGGGTGCCAGGCGCGCCATCCCTGCGGAGACCCGGCTGGCACGATGTCGTACTCCTCGGAGGCGCCCGGGAATTCGGCGAAATGGGCCGGCTCGGCCGCGAACGACCAAAGGTTCGATCGAACACGGCCACACACGGGTCGCCGGTGAGCCGTAACGCGACGGGGAGCCCGTCAGCTGGCGGCACATCGCCATGCGCTGCGGCCGACAGGGCGCGGCCGGCGGAACTCAACCCGGGCCCGGTGTACTCCGGCCCGGCGGCGACCAGTCGGGCGGGGCGATCTCGAAGCCCTCGAAGGTGAAGGCCGGTGCAACGATGCAGCCGGCAAGGCTCCACTCGCCAAAGGAGCGGCAGCGCTGCCACTCGCCGGCCGGCACGACCGCCTGGAACTCGTGTCCATCCTCGAGAGGCCCGAGCGTGACACTGCCGGTCTCCGTCTCCAGCTCCAGCGGTGCGCCGGCGTGCCAGGCCCAGATTTCCGGCGCGTCGACCCGGTGCCAGCGCGTCGGGCCCGCTTCCAGCAGGAAGTAGATCGACGTGACAGCCGTCCGTCCTTCCCCCGGCGCCCGGTAGATTTCCCGGTAGAAGCCGCCTTCCGGATGCGGCGCCAGGCAAAGCCGCCGGATGACCTCGTCAGCCCCCATGCCTCGTCCCCTGCCCTGTTTCATCCAATCCTTCGCACCGCGCACTTGCAGGAAACCGTCTTGCCGCGGCCAACGGGAAGAGCCGGGCCGCCCCGCGGTCCCGTCGGGTCCGCATCACTGCCGGGACGTTTCATCCCCCACCAATTTGGGTGGGGACAGAGCCCGCCCGGCGCTCCACCCTTGCCTCCATGGACCGCAGGACCAATCACGGATCTTCGCACCGGCCCGTGCGCCCGTTCCCTGGGGAGACCGGCTTCGTGCCCCTTGTGCGGACCTGCGCACATGATGCTGCGCCGAGGTCGGGAAAGGAACGTGCATGTCCGGAGCCTGCCCGCACGAACAGGCCTTCCCGATCAACGCATCCTCGCACCTCACGTCCGCCCGCCGCACACCCCGGATACGCCGTCCACGCTGCTTTCGCAGATGCAGGGACGGGTGTTCACCCATGCTTAGGTCCCGCCGGAAGAACCGAACCCAGTCTCTTCTTCGGTGCCCGTCCATTGCTGCTCTCCCGGTCACGGTTCCGCACCTGGGACGCCACATGGGCGGTCTTTATCGCCGTGACCAAGGCACATGGAGCGATGACAGTACCGGCGTCTCTGGCAACAATACCATGGAATGCGATGATCTGTTTTCCTCGACGAATCCTGACTGCAGTAGCGGTGTCTGTCCTTGCACTGTCCCTCGCTTCAACACTGGCCAGCGCGCAAACTGTCTTTCTTGAAAAAATGCGCGGCGCCCAGTACATGCCGTGTGTCAGCAAACCAAATTGTTATAAGCTGGTAGCGGCGAACGAGAGGGTAAGGGTTGTTTACGGGTACGTCGAAATAGATTTCGCGGCGGGGGTTGTGTACGCCCAGGACATAACAACAATGAGAGTGGTTTCGTTTGGGTTCTCTCCCGGTAGTCGTGGCGGGGCAGAGTGCATGATGAAATATGCGAAGTTTCACATTATGGAGCAGTATTTTGAGCATGACATCCAGACCGACGTTACTCCCAGGTGCTGATTCACGATGCTGGAGATCAGCACATTGAGGGCCCATCAAGTCATGGGACTGTGGATCTCCCTCATTCTCCTTATGGGTGTTTTGCCCGCGGAAGCCGTCGAATACACGAAGCGCGGAGTTCCCAGGGCAGAGGTGCCTTATCCGCATCGGTACAGCGACGATCCCGGTCGGCTTTCCCGGGACGCTGCTGCCATGCCTGCGAAATGCAACCGGGGATATATCGTGAAAAGAGATGTCCTCTTCAGGAGTGGCATCTCGTCTGTCCTTCGAAGAAGAAACGCACTGCACGGGCAGTGCTCGGTGGCGGTTGAAATCAGGGGCATGAAATACAGGCAAAGTTGGAAGGAGTGCCCGGGTCCGGAGAAGTGTCACTGGATCGACACGGGCTGGTGGCGTCTCGGGAAGAGCTCACATGGCATGGTCCACACCCGGTGTGGATACAGTGCCTACGCCGGTACCATGCCGAATTCGCCAAGTGTTTACATCTGCTGGTTTGATGCTCCCGGAAGAACGAGGAAACGATGACGAGCTGGAGAAATGAGAAAAGGACGGGAACCATGAAAACCGTGGCGCGAATGTCGATCGCAATCTGGCTGGCCTTGTCGGCACAAGCGGTCCAGGCGGATGGAATCAGATGGGACCTGACGCCTGCCGGCAAGTGGAGCCTCTCGATACTCGCTGAAAACCCGGTGGACCCGGGCAGAAAGTCTGCGCTCGCAAGGAATGCCGAACTGGGTTGCCGCAGGACTCGTTCCAAGGGACGCGAGTGCGCTCCCTATCAGTTCTGCAACAGTTCAGCCGAACCGATCATCGAGCTCGTCTATACCGACAGGGGCTCGGGGGTATACACCTACAAGCCCGGCCAGTGCGCGAGCCTGGCCATTGATCTCAGCGTGATGGTGAAGGATTTTGTCATCTATCAGGGCAAGAGAAGTCGGCGAAGTGTCGAACTGCGGTTCAGGGACGTGAATCGCGAAGAAGCAAGCTACGTCTACCTCAGGTGATACCGGTACGGATGGCACAATTGCCAGACAGGTCCGATCGCGAGAGGGCACAGGCGACGGCGACCTTGGTCAGCCGGACCCGGGCGGGAGACGTGGCTCCGGCCGTGAAGGCCCGGCGACGGCGTCCTGATGGTCCCGGATTTCCGCATGGAGCAACGGCTCGTTCCGATGGGCACGACCTCGTGCGCGATGTTCCGCGTCCCGGCTGTGTCAGCGGAAACAAGGATGGCCAGCGTACTGGACACGGCGGGTGACGAAACAGTGGTCGGGCGGAACACACCGTTTTCCCCGGGGGCCGCGACGGAAACACGGCCAGACTGCGGACAACCGGGGTTCGGCGGAGGATTTCACCCATGGTGACGTCAACAAGGGCAAGGCCCGGGTTCGTCCGCGCGGTGAGGAGGACTGTTGCGGCACTCGGCCTTGTCGGGCTGTCTCTGGGAAGTGCGCATGCCGACGAGTGGGCAGACGTGTGCTGGTCACCGCATGCGGACTATTTCGAGGAGAGAAGCAAGTACCTGAAACTCACCTACTCCCGGCTGAACGTCAACGCTGTCAGGGCTACATATTTTGTCGGCAAGCCCGCCTACGCGCTGATTTCCAACATTGGCGATGCGGGCTTCGACGTCGTCACCGGCCTCGGCAGCGGGCCCTGGGGTGTCGCACGCTCTGTCATCTACGGACAAGGCATGGATGCAGGCCTGGCGCTGCTGCGCGCCTACCTGGAAACCCCGCAGCACCTGGCTACCGAAGTCGGCGGGCGAACGATGGAGAAGGGCATTGCGGCACTGAACAGGAACTACCGCCGGTTCCGCCGCGGGGTATCGGCGCTGGACAACGCCGCCAAGCTCGAATTCCGCCAGGACCAGGTCTACGTGGACCTCATGGGGCCGGCCAAGAAGCTCTACCTGGCCGCCAAGGACGACAACTCGACCGCGGTCGTCGATCCTGATGTGCTGGAGTCCCTGTCGGCTGCAGAAAGCACGTTTGCCGGCACGACACTCGCTGGTCGAATGGAAAGTGTGATGAAATTCCTGGACGCTCTCCGCCAGTCGGGGATCGACCTGGAAACCTATGCGCCCTACCGGGCCTACCAGGCCAGCGTGAACGCGGTTCGCGAGGCGAACGGTATCATTGCATGCGCAACGGACGAGCCGTCGGGCACCGATCGGACGGAGGCCGCCGTCGCGGAACCCGAGGCTGCCCGACTCCCGGACGCCTACGTCGCAATGACATCGTGTGAAGGCGGCTCGATCATCGCGTGCAGACGGTACTGCCATGACGTCTGCGACCACGATGGCGACGGATCCATTCGCGGCGGCCAGCCCGAAGGAACGTGCTACGCCGACTGCAATGACGACTGCGATAGACACTGTCTCTCAGGCGATGCGGCACCCGGGCCTGAAGCGCCGCTGGTGAATGCATATGTCGGTGGCAGCGTGAGGCTGAGCGCCGTGTTCTCCGCAAAGACGCAGGCGGTACTCGACGAGGCCGGTTTGCTCGTCGTACTTCCCGACGGAACGGAGGCGTCGTGCATGGACGGAGCGCTCGACCGACGTCACGGATGCGGAGGCCGGCGCTGGTCGGCGAACGGGTTCGCGGAGAACCGGATCGTTATCCGGGGATTTCGAGATACCGGACGGTACCGGATCTATTTCGACGCATCCCGATCGTCGTCCGGAACGACGCTGCATGTCGCCAATGGCCTGGTGGAGAGATGGGCGCGCACGGCTTCGTTCGACGGCTACCGGGGAGCGGGTCTCGAATTCGAGGAGACAACCGTCGCCGCCGGTGAGGCGGTGTTGCTCGCAACGATAGTCGTTGTCGAGAAATAGGACGCAGCCGGGATACCGGCGCTGTTGTGCCCTGGTCATCGGGACGAGGACCGCGGACGGATGGTGATCGGGCTTCCATGCGTGGTCCCGCGTGGAAGCCCGGGTTCCGACGGATCGGAATCGTGAACGACCGCCTGCCGGTCCCGCACCATCATGGCCTCCGGCACCGGGACTTCTGCGCAGGAAGGCTGCCGCACCAGCGGGCCGGCGGGCAGCGACATGGATCGAAAGGTCGCGTGATCGCGGCCTTGCAATGCGTTTCCTCAGGAACACGCCCTTCAGCGGCGGTCCGGGAGAGTCGGGCTCGTCCGTGCCGCCCCGCGGTCCCGTCGGGTCCGCATCACTGCCGGGTCGGCACGGGAGACTGTGGGAAAACCGGCTCGTCCGGCCAGCAGCCCTCGAGCAGGGTCTGCATGCGCTCGTCCCGCATCAGGTCGGCACAGATATCGGCGTTCCCGGGTCCCGTCGACCCGCTCGGTCTGAACAGCCAGGTCTGCACCCTCTCGAGCCTGTCGCTTTCCTCCAGACCTGCCTGTTCGAGCGTCTCACGGATGAGGTCCGCGGCCTCCCCCTCCGGTGGCCAGGTCTTGAGGGTGAGGATCAGGCCCAGCGGTCGCTGCGGGCCCTGCTCCTCGTCTGCGCGAGCCTGCGAGGCGAGGAGAGCAAGCACGGCAGCGAGGATGGCGACGCTTCGGATCATCGTGGGCGGTTCCGCTGCCCGGTGTTCAGGTTCACCGTCGATGCGAGCGGCCTCGCGCCGTACGGATCCGGATGAGCGAACCGAACTCCTTCCTCGTGGTGCCGGGACAGGGAGGCAGGTGTTCGGTGCCGTCATGCGCAGTATCCCGAAGCCGGGTCAGCCCATCAACTCGAACCGGCGCGGCGGTCTTGCTGCACCTGCCGGCCTGCCCGGCGTCAACCTTCAGGTGCCGGGACGGGTACCCGTTCCGGGCAGGACCATGGTGGATCCGCAGGTCCCGGGACCAGGAAACCCGTAGGGGAACTGCGCGGACAGGTAGTTGGTGGCGGCTGTGCGCGTGCGCATATGTCCGCGTCCGGCGGCTTCGCGTCGGGCCCCTGCCGCCGGAAGAGCGCACCCGCCGGATCTGCGCGCACGACGACACCCGGGTGAAACCTGTGGAAGGGATCGCGCGGAACGGGCTGTTCACGCGCTCTTCAGTGGACCGATCAGTCCTGCCCGGCAGACCGGCCGTCCATGGCCTCGGCACCGGCAGACTGCCCGGCGATGCGGCCGAATACCGCCCCGTTGATCAGTCCGCTGCCACCTGGATAGTTGAAGTAGAAGATGCCGCCCACCATCTCGCCGGCGGCAAACAGTCCCGGGATCGGGCACTGGTCGGCACTCATCACCCGCGCGCTCTCGTCGATCCGCACGCCGCCGAAGGTAAAGGTAATCCCGCAGGTCACCTGGTAGGCCTCGAACGGCGGCTCGTCGAGGGTGTTGGCCCAGTTCGACTTCACGACCCCGAGTCCCCTGGTGCTCCGCCCGTCCTTGACGTTCGGGTTGAACCGCACGTCGGTGCGCACCGCCGCGTTCCACTGTCGGACCTCGTCGACGAAGGCGTCGGCATCCACCCCCTCGAGCTTGCCGGCGAGTTCCTCGATGGTATCGGCGGTCACCTTGGTGACCTGTCGGATCCGGTACTCGTCGCGCAGCAGGTGGGTAACCTTCTGGTCGAACACCTGCCAGGCGAACTGGTTCGGCTGCTCCAGGATGACCCGGCCGTACTTGGCGTAGGTGTAGTTCCGGAAATCGGCTCCCTCGTCGACGAAGCGGCGTCCGGTGGCATTGACCATGATCCCGAACGGATAGCTGTGTTTCTGGAACGCGTCCCCGACCGCGAGGTCACCGAACTCCGGCGCATTGCGCTCCCAGCCGACGGCGTGACACCCGGACCAGTTGCCGGCGGTGCTGGCGCCGATCTCGGTGGCCATGCGGATGCCGTCGCCGACGTTGCGCGGCGTGCCGCGCACCTTCGCGAGATCCCAGCCCGGCCCGAGGTAGCGCGTGCGCCACTCGGAATTGGCCTGGAAGCCGCCCGCGGCCAGAACCACCGCCCGGGCGGGAACATCCCTGAGCACCCCCTGGTGGAACACCCTGACCCCGGTGACCCTGAGGTTGTCGTGCAGCAACTCGCGCGCACGCGCCTCGCACCAGATCTCGATGCCCCGGTCGCGCGCAGCCTTCCACTGCGCCTCCACGAGCCCCGGCCCGCCACCGTGCGCCTCGACCACCAGTCCGCCCCAGAACTTGAACCGTCCGTCAACCTTGAACGCCTGCCGGCCCCAGATCGGCGCGAACCGTACCCCTTTGTCCCGCAGCCAGCACAGGGTCTCGAAGCTGTTGCGAACCAGCACCTCCACCAGGTCGGCATCGGTCCGGTACTCGGTCACCCGGAACATGTCGTCGAAGAACTGGTCCTCGGTGTAGGTCCCGAAATCCGTGATCTCGCACTCGGCGTCGGTGAGGTCCGGCATCAGGCGGCGCAGATCGTCGACCCCGTTGAACGCGACGCGGATCGCACCGGCGGTAAACCGGGTATTGCCGCCGCCGGTTTCCTCCGGCGCCGCCTCGAGGACCAGCACCCTGGCCCCGGTCTCCCGGGCCGCGAGCGCAGCGCACAGGGCGGCGTTCCCCGCCCCGACGACAACCACATCATGATCCACGGCGCCCACTCCACTCCCGTTCCGACCGGGTGGGGTCTACCTGATCGTCACAGACAATTGAAGGTGCTTGTACCCTCGCCACGGAACCGTACTCCGGGCGGAAGGCCACGAGAACACACGACAGGGGTCGGCATCGAAGTGCTCCTGGGTAAGCGGGCGCAGACTTTCAGCGGGGATCGAGGTCTGATCGGCTCGGATTGATCGAGGATTTTGGGGAGTGTGCCCCCGGCGATCTTGCAAGAAGTTCGCCGGAGAGCTTGTCTCGGTGACGGTCAATCTCCTGAGACGACTACAATGTCGCACAAGCTGTTCCGCCACTTCACCCTCTGCAACACCCGGATCTGGGATTTTCTGAAGCAGGTCGATGCGGCCGAGGCGAAGGCCTGCCGTGCGGCGAGCTGTCCGCGCTGCAGCGGGACGCTTCACAGCACGCCTTACCCGCGCAAGCCGCACGGTTTGGAGACGGAGCTTCGGGACGAAGTTCGGCGCTTCAGCCTGTGCTGTTCGGTGTGCAGGCGCCGGGTGAAGCCTCCGTCGGTGCGTTTCTTCAGCCGGCGCTTTTGCATGGGTGCACTTTTCCTGCTGGTGAGCGCGCAGGCCCTGAACGGCGGGGTGCGGTTGCAGACGATCGCGCGGCGCTGTGGGGTTCCGGCCTCGAAGCTGAAGCGCTGGCGGAGATTGTGGCTGGGAGCCTTCCCGGCGGCCCCGGAGCGGGCGGCGAAGCGGGGCGAACTGGCGACATCGGCCGGGGAAGCGTTGCTGCGCTGGCTGTTAGAGTTTGAATCTTAAGTCATTGATGCACATAAATTTTGCGATTTTGTGGGGTTACCCCTCGTGCCACCCGCCGAGTCAAGAACCGACAGGCAGCCAGGAGTGGCCACGCCAACGAGGTGGCAAGTGTCCGCTCGAAGTCCTTGGCCAGTCGCCGACACCGTGACATCCGGGCGAAGGTGCGCTCCACGACCCAGCGACGATACAGCACGGTAAACTTCTTGAGTCCTTTCGGCTTTTCCACAATCTCGATGAGGTTTCCCATTGCCGGTTCTGCGAGCGCCTGTTCGAGTTTCGGACCCTGATACCCGCCGTCCGCCCACAGCCTGGTCACCGTTGGCACTTTCTCCAGCATGGCGAAGATGACGTCCGGCGCACCGTCACGATCCTGCACGTCGGCCGTGTGAACCTGGATCTCAATCGGGATCCCTTCGACGTCAACCGTCATGTGACCCTTGCGCCCTTTGACCTTCTTGCCGGCATCATAGCCTGCAGGGCCTCCGCTCTGCGTCGTCTTCACGGACTGACTGTCGATGACGGCCGCCATCGGCTCCGCTGTGCGTCCTGCCAGTTCTCGCGACTGCTGACGCAGCGTATCCAGCATGCGCTCAAGGACACCGCTGTCGCGCCAGCCATAGAAGTAGTTCTGAACTGTCGTAACCGGCGGAAAACACTTGGGAATTGCCCGCCACTGGCAGCCCGTCGCCAGCATGTACTGGATCGCGTTGAACACCTCCCGCAGATCCGTCGTTCGCGGACGGCCCCTCACCGAAGGCTCACCGAGGAGTGGCGCGATCACCTCCCACTCCTCATCCGTAACGTCACTTTCGTACCGCTCCCGTGAACGGCTATACTGTGAATGAGTGGCCTCGTTCCAAGCCATGTGGACCTCCTCGTCTGGTGTCGGAACCGACTTGGATATACCACATGTCGCGAGGCCACTCGGTTTTCAGGTCAAGCTCTTACACCTCATGCGGGGCCGAGGTCTGCGGACGCGGCTGATGCGGTGGACCGGCTTTTGCGCGCTCGGCGCAGGGCCGGCTTCGCCCGCAGGAAGCGTTTTGTCATGAACGGGTAGGGTTCTTTACACCGGTTTCTCTCGAACACGGCGAGGAAGGGATGCCGTGACGGACACCAACGACGGGAGCGAGCGTCGCAATCGGTGAGCGCGGCTGCGCTTTGCGGTGGTCGGGACGCTTCTGGTCTCACCATTGCCGAAGGGAAGCTACGGGCCGAGTTGAAGCGGCTGCGCGAACGTGAGTGGGAACATCCCTCCGGCGGGGTGCCGGTGCGCTTCTCTGCCTCCACGAACGGCAATCAAAGTGACCGAACTCGGCTTCAGTTATGACGGACTTCTACGCTGGCCGTTTGCCGTCGCGGATGATGACGATCGGCTGACTGTCTAGGTCCTGGATAGTCACTTCCGTCATACGAGCGGTGCTCATCTGCCGAATAGGAGGGAACCGGATTACTTCAATTGCAGTGGTGCGTGTGCAAGCTCGTATTCTATGCTGCTGCAATTGTTTTACGGCCATGCAACGTGACGGTTTGCCAGATCGCTGCCGACAATAGATTCGAAGTCTGTTTCGCGGGTGTGACTCAAAGGCAAACGCACTGGAATTTTCACCGGAGGGCTTGTGACCGGCATTTCTCGGTAGTTCTGGACAGGGCGTGCCGACCTGCGGCATGAGGCGGTCGATGGCCGGTTGCACGCAGTCAGGACGGCTAATTTGCCTCGCTTCAAGGGCGCGTAGCTGGTCCAACGTCGCGCGATCGGCGTCGTGACAGGAGACACAGGTCAAGTCGAACCAGTGACGGGAGAACCGTTTCGGGCCAGCAGCGGGCCGGCGACGGTGACACTCTAAATGGATCAGCGGGGCCTTCGCCTTATCTGCGGAAACGCGGTGTCCAGTGTTCCTGCATGTCCTCATCTTCTTCCTCAGGCTCATCGTCGGCAAATACGTTCGAAGAGAGTACTGTAAGCGTCTTGCCGTATCGTCCGAGGCCAATCGTCTCCTCAGTGCCTGGCATGGAACGAGGACCACCGAACCAGTCACGAAGATCCGTTTCTGCATGGCTGCGTCGCGCCCGCAGGATGTTGTCGGGATCGCGATTGAAGGAGTCGGTCTCGACGTCGGCCGGCAGTGGCTGCCCTTTGCGGAGCCATTCCAGGCCGTCGAATTCCTGAATGCTCTGGGACATGAAGCAGTAGTCGACCGTACCGCCGGCACTCATCACGACAGCGACTGGCACCGAAGCCGTTTCGGCATATCGAATTGCCGTGGCCGTTAATGATGTTCGGCACTTGTGCGCCATGCCCTCGACCGCTTCTAGTCCGTCGCCAAATCGAAGAACTTCTCGGGAAAACAGGGGCTCTGGCATCAGGAGACCGGCGGCAAAGTGATCAGCTTCCAGTTCGAAGGGATCGCCGGAAACGAAGCCGGCTTCGGATGTATGAAGACCTTCGCCGGACGGGAAAATGTGATCGACATGACCTTCGAGCACATAGTGCCCGATCTCGTGCGCAATGCTGAACCTCTGAAACCCATCATTGTCAATGTGGGTAGCGTACATGATTCCGAACATGTCCTGGTGGCGAACCAGCATGCCGGAGACGCCTCCAGCCGTATCCGACTTGGGCTCCACGACGATGTCGAGGCTCTCGGCGATCGCGATCGGATCGACGGGGAGGCTGGCAATGCCTCGGTCAGCGAGGAACGTTTCCGCCTTGCGCTTGGCCTTCCGGTACCGCATGGGATCCATCGTTCACGCGTCCTCTTCGCCGCGCTTTTTGCGGTCGGAAAGCATCTTCATGAAGGATTGGGCCAGATCACGATCCGCCGAAGACAGGTTCTTGAAGTCCCGATAAAGCGGGTCGGCGTCGGCATAGGCCTCGGGATCGTCAACCCGGCCCAGCAGGTAGTCGGTCGTCACCTCCAGAGCGTTGGCGAGTCGGCGCAGGTTCTCAAAGGACGGCTTACGGGAGCCAGCCTCGAAATGCGAGATTGAGGAGGGGGGCAGGCCCGACTTCTCGGCCAGGGCTGACTGGTCCAATCCCCGCATCTCACGCGCGATCCTTAGCCTCTGCGGAAAGACATCGGAGGGGAGTGGATCCTGGGAAATGTCGATTTCGCGATCCGGCACTTGACGTTCTCGCCATGACAGTCCATATTTGTTTCGACACAATATGCATGGCGAAGTCGCCATGCGCAACTCATGGTACAGCCTGGTGGCCAAGGGGCGGGTTTTGACCGGGGACATGGAAGGATGGTGCAATGACACGAAGGCATGGCCCATGGCGACAGCCGCTGACCGAGCCTGTCGATCTCTTGCTGGCCGACGTGGCGATCAGGGTGCAGCTGTCCCGGACCGATTACGGCAAGGCCGTCGAACGATACGAGACGATCAACGAGTGGATCGAGCGGGAAGACAGCCCGCTGAATGATCGCGTTCAACTATGCTACGCACAAGGTTCGATGGCGATTGGGGCAACGATCGCCTCAAGGCTCAGAACTGACGAGTTCGACATCGATGTCGTCGCTCAGCTCGAGCTGCCGTTCAACGTCTCGGCGAGAGACGCTCTCGATCTGCTGTTCGAGGCGATCCGGGGGGCGCCGGGTTCGCGGTACTATCGGATGGCGAAACGTCGGACACGCTGCGTCACCGTGGAATACGCCGACGACATGCACCTGGATGTGACGCCAGTGGTGCGCATGGGCGGGACGCTGGAGCGGCAGAGCATCATCTTCCATGACAGGGCGGAAGCACCGCAGGAGCGAAGTTACCGCCTGATCGCGAATCCCTATGGATTCGCCGAGTGGTTCAAGCGGAATACGCCGAACGATCAAGCCTTCGCCGACATCTTCGAAAAGCGCGCATGGGAGTACGAAGAAGGGCTGCGCATTTTCGCGGAGAAGGCTGAGAGCGAGCCCGTGCCGTCGCAGGAACCGGCGTTCCGGAAGTCCAAGGCGGTGATCGTGCTGCAGCTTCTGAAGCGCTGGCGGAACGTGCAGTACGACGCGCGGTCCGGACGCAAGCCTCCGTCCATCATGTTCGCCAAGCTGATCGCGGATGCGGCGAACCATACGGATGGGTTGTCGGAAGAACTGCTCCACCAGGCTCGGCACATGCTGGATGTGTTCCGCCGGTGCCAGGGGCTGGGGGAACTCGTCCACGTCGCCAACCCCGTTTGTTCAAGAGATGTGCTGACCGACCGGTGGCCGGGCACGCTGCGCGATCAGGCGATCTTTATCGACGACCTCGAGAAACTGGTTCGGCAGGTCGAGCGCCTGATCGAGGGGTGCGACTTGGGCGAAATGCAGAAGATCATGATCGAGCTGTTTGGCGAAGCGCCAACCAGGGAAGCCTTCCGCAGCTTCAATGAGCAGGTCGGCAGTAAAGTACGCGAGGGCCAAAGCCGATACCGCACCGGCGCAGGTGGGCTGGTCTTGCCGGGTGCGACCGCGGTCATCGCGACGCCGTCTGTAGCAACGCCCAAGCACACCTTCTACGGCGTAGACGAGGGGGACTGATGACCCTGACGATACGGGCGCAGATGGAGCGGATGCGTCGGGCCTGGGCGGATTTCAGGGTTCTTGGCGCGACGGACTGGTACGTGAGCTGGGAGGGGTCGCTCCAGCCGCTGGCCATGCACTACACCGTGCGCGTATCGATGTGCTTCGACAGGCAATTGAGCAATGCGGTGGTCGAGGGTTACGCGCCCCGGGTTACTGTGGTCGACCCGCTCCTGCGTCGGCGACCGGAACAGCCGGGGAAGCCGATCCCGCATATATACCCGAACACGTGGTGTCCGGACCGTCCGATGCTGTGTCTCTACCTTCCGTGGTTGGGTGAATGGACCTTGCGCGACGCGGTCGCGGACACGACAATCCCGTGGGCCATCGACTGGTTGGCCTGTTATGAGGGCTGGCTCGCGACGGGAGAGTGGGCCGGTGGTGGCGTACATCCGCCAAAGGAGCAGGCGGAGTGATGCCGGAGCCGGTGCAAGAAGTGCCGCCCAGACGGTCGTCGGGGGCGCTTGATCGTCGGCGCATTCCGCTTGCTTGGCCGGACGACTGGCCGTTTCGTATACTTTCGATCGACGGTGGCGGAATTCGAGGCGTCTTTCCCGCCGCTTTCCTGGCGGGGCTCGAACGGCGCTATCTTGGCGGGGAATCCGTAGCGCGGCACTTCGATCTCATCGCGGGGACTTCGACCGGCGGGATCCTCGCCGTGGGCTTGGGAGCGGGCATCACGGCCGCAGAATTGCGCGACCTCTATGTCCATCGTGGATGCGAAATCTTCCCGCCGATCAGGCCAAGCGCGCTGGAGGGAGTCCTGCGACGGTTTCGGAGTGCGTGCCAAGTATTCAAGTACAGATACAACCGAAAGGCGCTGAAGGCGATTCTTCAGCAAACGCTGGGCGATCGAAAGTTCGGCGAGGCAAAGACGCGCCTCTGCATCCCTTCCTTCGACGGACGGTATGGGGAGGTCTATATCTTCAAGACACCTCATCATCCCGATTTCCGAAAGGATGCACGCGAGTCCATGACGAAGGTGGCTGAAGCAACATCAGCAGCTCCGACGTTTTTTCGGCCGCTCGAAGATGGCGGTTACACCTTTGTCGACGGCGGGATATGGGCGAACAATCCGGTTATGATCGGCTTGGTCGACGCGTTGACCTGTTTTGCGGTCAAGGCGGAGCAGGTTCGCATTCTGAGCCTTGGATGCGGCGATGACCCCTACATTGTGGGCCAACGCAAAATTGTCGAAGGCGGCATATGGGCATGGCGGGACGTGATTTTCGCCGCAATACGACTTCAGTCGCAGAACGCCATCGGACAGGCCGGTCTCCTTATCGGAGCCGACAGAGTCGTCCGGATCGATGCGCCGACGACGGATACGAAAATTGAGATGGACGATTGGAGACGCGCGGTGGACGAATTGCCGGGTGCGGCAGAGGCGGCAATTGAAGAAATGGGCCCTGAGGTGGCTGCAAGGTTTCTCCATGAACCCGCGGTGCCATACGAGCCGATGAGAGCGGAAGACAGTTAACGCGCCGCGACCCGTGGCAAAGGTATGAGCACGCACGCTGTCTGATGGAGTCGTTTTTGCGGGAGGGTTCGTGACGATGCGGGTGTGATTGCAGCGTTGTGACGAGTGGTTCCAGGCAAACCTGCGTGGTTTCAGGAACCAGAATCACTCCTGGATCTGCCTGGTCCTTGGTCTGTCCTACCTGGATTGGTGCCGGTGGTTTAGCCGTCTTGCGGCGGTCGAACTGGTGTGCGCAGGGTTTCTAACATTTAGGTGTCGCGCTGTGCGCGCAGCATGTCGTTCCAGTAGTGTCGGGCGTCATGTTGAACAAGTTGAGCTCCGCGAGCCGGGCAACACAATCTCATGTCCCCCTCCTCTGCCGGTTCGCTCCCGCCGGCGCAACGCGGTAAGGATATCCGATACAGCCCGCGTTGCGATGCCCCGATCCACGATGGAGACGTCGGCGTGCACGGAAGCGGCGCTCCTGCCTTGCTGGCTGGCGGACCGGGCAGAAAGCCTTGACCCTGGCGGCGGGTATCGATTCGATTGCCCTGATTCTGGCAGGGGTGGAAGGGATGGCACATGGAACCAGGAAAACTGGCCGCAGGCCTCTTCGACGAGCTCGCCGAGGCCACCCGTGACGGCGTCGGCATCACGCGGGCGAGCTATGGCGAGGGCGAGGCGTTCGCGCATGGCGCGGTTGCGCGCGCGGCCCGCGCGCTGGGGCTCGAGGTGGAGACCGATCCCGCCTGCAACACCTACATGACGCTGCCGGGCTCGGACCGCGCCGCCCTGCCCGTCATCATCGGTTCGCATCTCGATTCGGTTCCCGACGGCGGCAACTTCGACGGCGCCGCGGGCGTGGTGGCCGGGCTGGCGGCGATCGCCTCGCTGCAGGAAAGCGGGACCACGCCCGGCCGCGACATTCGCGTCATGGGCATCCGCGCCGAGGAGAGCGCCTGGTTCGGCACCTCCTATATCGGCAGTCGCGCGGCACTCGGCGCCCTGCCGCCGGGCGCAACGGAAACCGCGCGCCGCGCCGATACCGGACGCACGCTCGCCGAACATATCCGGGAGGCGGGCGGCGATCCCGATGGACTCGACCCGCCCTTCCTCGAGGCCGCCCGCCTGCATGCCTTCCTGGAGGTCCATATCGAGCAGGGCCCGGTGCTGGTCGAGCAGGACCTTCCGGTCGGCGTCGTCACCGGCATACGCGGAAACCGCCGCCTGCCGGCCGCGCGCTGCCTCGGCGCCTACAGCCATTGCGGCGGCATGCCGAGGCGCTCGCGCCAGGACGCCGTGATGGCGGTCATGGACCTGATTGCCTGGCTCGACCGGCTCTGGGACCAGCGCGAGGCGTCGGGAGAGGACTTCGCCTTCACTGTCGGCAAGCTCTCGACCGACCCCGAACGCCACGCCATGACGATCGTGCCCGGCGAATGCCGCTTCTCGCTGGACATGCGCTCGCTCGACGGCGCGTTCCTCGACGATCTCGAAGGCCGGGTCGCGGAGGCGGCGCGGGAGATCGAAGCCCGCCGGGGCGTCACCTTCGAACTGGGCGCGGCCACGCGCGCCGCCCCCGGCGCACTCGACGAGACCATTCGCGCCGGCCTGCTCGAGTGCGCGCGGAGCCTGGACATTCCGCACAACGAGATGGCGAGCGGGGCGAGCCACGACTCGGCCGCTTTCGCCGCCGCCGGAGTGCCGACCGCCATGCTGTTCGTGCGCAATCCGCATGGCAGCCACAATCCCGACGAGGCGATGGAGCTCGACGACTTCATGGCCGCCGTGAACATCCTGACCCGCTGGCTCGCCACCGAAGGAGCGCGCGCATGACCCGCATCGCCATTCTGGACGACTACCAGGGCATCGCGCGCTCCATGGCCGACTGGGAAAGCCTGCCTGACGGGTGTCAGGTCGAGGTCTTCCACGACCATGTGGCGGACCCGGCGGTGGTGGCCGACCGGCTCGGAGACTTCGAGATCGTGTGCATCATGCGCGAGCGCACTCCCTTCCGGCGCGACCTGCTCTCGCGCCTGCCGAAGCTGCAGCTGCTGGTGACGACGGGCATGCGCAACGCGTCGGTCGATGTGGAGGCGGCGCGCGAGCAGGGTGTGACGGTCTGCGGCACCGCCGGCAGCGCGCACACCACGTCCGAGCTCACCTGGGGGCTGATCCTGGCGCTCCGGCGCCACATCCCCGCCGAGGACCGGGCGATGAAGGCCGGCGCCTGGCAGACGACCGTCGGGCGCGGGCTCGCGGGCTCCACGCTCGGCCTGCTGGGCCTCGGACGGCTCGGCTCGGATGTCGCGCGGGTCGCACAGGCGTTCCGCATGAATGTCATCGCCTGGAGCGAGAACCTGACGGCGGAACGCGCGGCCGGGCACGGCGTCACCCGTGTCGAGAAGGACGATCTCTTCCGGCAGTCGGACACGCTGTCGATCCACATGCTGCTGAGCCGGCGCACGAGGGGACTGGTCGGCGCGCGCGAGCTCGGCCTGATGAAGCCCTCGGCCGTGCTGGTGAACACCTCGCGCGGCCCCATCGTGGACGAGGCGGCGCTGGTGGACGCACTGCAAGACCGCACCATCGCGGGAGCCGGCCTCGATGTGTTCGACACCGAGCCGCTGCCCCGCGGCCACCCGCTCACGAGCCTCGACAACGTCGTGCTGACCCCGCACCTGGGTTACGTGACCCGCGACACCTTCGCCGTCATGTATCCGCAGACGCTCGAGTGCGTGCAGGGCTGGCTGGCCGGGAACCCGGTGCGCGTCATATCCGGGTGAATGGGGCGCGGGAGCATCCCCGCACCAGGCACGCGGCTTGCCGTGCCGTGGCACGGACGTGAGTGTCGTCACCCACGATGCGGGTGCGCGGTCGGAACCGGTGTGACCGGGGGCGGCATGTGCCGGGACGACCGTCCGTCTTTCGGCTACGGTCGCCCGCAGATCCCCGCCGCGAAGGGCTGCGGGGGCGTTGCCCGGCGGGTGACTGGCGGCTGACACGTCTCCCGCCCGGGACGTGGCCGGAGACTGCGATGGCAGAAGACCACGGTGCCGGCGGGACGCCCTGGAAGGCCCCGGAATGACCGGTTCACTCGATACCCTGTTGCGCGAGGTCCGTGCGTGTCGACACTGCGCGGCCTCGCTGCCGCTCGGTCCGCGACCGGTGGTGGTCGCACGGCCGGCCGCCCGTATCCTCGTGATCGGACAGGCTCCGGGAACCCGGGTGCACGAGACCGGCATCCCCTGGAACGACCGGTCCGGGGACCGGTTGCGGGACTGGATGGCCCTTGACCGGCAGCGGTTCTACGACCCCGACCTCGTCGCACTGGTTCCGATGGGGTTCTGCTACCCGGGCCGCCTTCCCCGGGGCGGCGACGCACCGCCGCGGCCCGAATGCGCGCCGCTGTGGCACGACCGCATCCTGGCCGGGCTTCCCGACATCCGGCTCACCATCCTCGCGGGAGCCTATGCCCAGGCCCGGTACCTCGGTCCGCGCCGGGCAAGGACCCTGACCGAGACGGTGAGGAACTGGCGCGAGCACGCGCCCCGGGTGATGCCCCTGCCGCACCCGTCGTGGCGGTCGACCGGGCTTGTTCGCCGCAACCCGTGGTTCGAGACCGAGGTGCTGCCCGCCGTTCGTGGGCTGGTGGCGGCCGCCCTCGCCCCGTTGCCCGATTGACGCCGCCGGGCGCGGGCGCCAATCATGCGCCGGCCTTCACCAGAGGAAAGCGAGCCCATGAAGATCGACGATGTCAGCCTGACCCTGTTCCGCTGGGACAACATCCCGCCCTTCACCTACCACACCGGTTCGTCGAACACCGGCGGCAGCAGCATGCTGGGCCTGCTGCGCATCCGTACCGATGACGGGGTCGAGGGATACGCCTTTCTCGGCTCGGCCACACAGAGCGCCGAACTCGACTGCACCGGGCTCATCCGCCACCTGAAACCGCTGATCATGGGCGAGGACCCGCTGGACCGGGCGCGGCTCTACCAGGCGATGTGGAAGCGCAACCGGATCGCGACACTGCGCGCCATCGGTGCGGTCGACATCGCCCTGCACGACATTGCGGCGAAGGCGGCCGGGCTTCCGCTCTACAAGCTGCTTGGCGGGTACCGCGAATCCATCCCCGCCTATGCATCCTCGGCGCTGCTGCCCTCGCGCAGCGCCTACGCCGAGGAGGCGGTCAGCTACCGCGACGGCGGATGGGCTGCCTACAAGATCCACCCGCCGACACTGTGGCGCGAGGACATCGGGGTCTGCCAGGCGGTGCGCGACGCGGTCGGGGACGATTTCGACATCATGCTCGATTCCACCTGGAGCTACACCTACGACCACGCGATCAAGGTCGGCAGGGCGATCGAGGAACTGAACTTCTTCTGGTACGAGGACCCGCTGGCCGACGACGATCTCATGGGCTGCATCAAGCTCAGGGAGAAGCTCTCCATCCCGCTGATGGCGACCGAGTATTCGCCGGGCGGGTTTACCAACTACGTCCCGTGGATCATCAACAAGGCGACCGACTACCTGCGCGGTGACGTGGCGGTGAAGGGCGGGATCACCGCGCTGGTGAAGACCGCGCATCTCGCCGAGGCCTTCGGGATCAACTACGAGGTGCATCACGGCGGCAACTCGCTCAACAACTGGGCCAACCTGCACGTGATCCTCTCGATCCGCAACACCACCTACTTCGAGGTGCTGCTCCCGTCCGGCGCCCAGAAATACGGCATCATCGACGACCTTGAACCGGATGCCGACGGGCTGATCCACGCCCCGACCGTCCCGGGACTCGGAGCCACCATCGACTTTGACCTGATTGCGGCCCGCACCGTCACGACACTGACCTGACAGGAGAATGATCCGATGGACACCAGGGACCTGTTCGACCAGGGCCTCGCCACCCGCAAGCAGGTGCTGGGCGAGGACTACGTGAATTCGGCTCTCGACAACGCCGACGAGTTCGCGATGAAGCTCCAGGACTTCATCACCACCCACGCCTGGGGCGCCATCTGGACCCGGGAAGGCCTGCCGCTCAAGACCCGCAGCATGATCAACATCGCCATGCTGGCCGCCCTTGGCCGGCGGCACGAGTTCCGGCTCCACCTGAACGGCGCCCTCAACAACGGTGTCACCAAGGAGGAGATCGCCGAAATCCTGATCCAGGTCGGCGGCTATGCCGGTTTTCCCTGCGCCGTCGACAGTTTCCGCCAGGCCCGGGAGGTGTTCAGCGAACGCGGCCTCTGAGCCGGCCCCCGGCCTTCGGGCGATCAATCGACCGCTCGCGGTGCATGTGCTCGCGGTGCAGGGTGTAGATCCCGGCCCCGAGGATCAGAGCCATGCCCGCGAAGGCGGTGGAGTCCGGCCAGTCGCCCCAGAAGGCGAACCCCCAGGCCATCGCCATCGGCAGGGCGACGTACTCGAAGGACGATACCGCAGCCGCCGTTCCGAGCCGGTAGGCCTGGCTCAGGAAGTAGCCGCCGATGCCGCTTGCGACCCCGCACCAGGCGAACAGCCACAGGTCGCCGGTTTCGGGCCAGACCCAGGCACGCAACAGGAATTCGAGGCTCGCATTGCCGGACCCTGCAAACCGTCCGTCGCCGACCGATAACCCGATCGCCAGGCTGACGATGATCATCATCGACTGCATGTGAAACGTCATTGAACCGGCGGAATCGGTGGTTCCCAGCCTGCGGGTGATCATCTGCATGGACGCATAGCTGACGGCGGCGACGACCGGCAGCAGCGCGGTCCAGTTGAACAGCTCCGCACCCGGTCTCGTCATCACGATGACACCGACCAGGCCAACGAGCACCGCCGCCCAGCGCCTGATGCCGACCTGCTCGCCAAGCACCGGAACCGACAGGCCGGTGATGACCAGGGGCGCGACGAAGAAGATCGCCACCGCCTCGGCGAGCGGCATGGCGGCGACCGCGAGGAAGAAGGCGAGATTGGCAACGATGAGCAGCAGGCCGCGCGCCACGTGCCAGACCGGGTGCCTGGTCCGCAACAGGTGCAGCCCGCCTTCGATATGCAGGATCGCCAGCGCCACACACAGGCCGATCACGGCACGCGTCAGCATGATCTGGTGCAGGGCATAGTCGGTACTGAGCCACTTGACCGCGGAATCCTGCGCGGTGATCACCGCCATTCCGATGACGATGCAGTAGATCCCGCCCGCATTGTTGGAGATCCGGGCACTCCGGACTGTGGCCATGGTGTTCCCGGTGTGGTGACTGGTCGCCGGTCCCTGCTACCGGACGGCGCGAAGGGGGTCTTGTCCGGGTGCGACGCCGCATCGTCCCGACGGCGACGGTCGGCCGGTCCCGGCCCGGACCCCGGCGAACGCCCGGCTCGCCACCTGCATCGCGCCGCCCTTGGCCGCGGCGCAGGCGCTGTTGCTGTCATTGCCCGGGCCGCGGCCGGCGATGGAAGCGAGGGTGACGATCTCTCCCCTGCCCTGGCGCTTCATCGCCGGCCCGCAGCCCTCGGGCGATCAATCGACCGCTCGCGGTGCCGGTGCTCGCGGTGCAGGGTGTAGATCCCGGCCCCGAGGATCAGAGCCATGCCCGCGAAGGCGGTGGAGTCCGGCCAGTCGCCCCATATGGCGAACCCCCAGGCCATCGCCATCGGCAGGGCGACGTACTCGAATGGCGCTACCGCAGCCGCCGTTCCCAGCCGGTAGGCCTGGCTCATGAAGTAGCTGCTAACGCCGCTGGCAAGCCCGCACCAGGCGAACAGCCACAGGTCGCCGGTTTCGGGCCAGACCCAGGCACGCAGCAGGAATTCGAGGCTCGCACTCCCCGACCCCGCATACCGTCCGTCGCCAATCGATAACCCGATCGCCAGGCTGAAGATGATCATCATCGACTGCATGGAAAACGTCATTGAACCGGCGGAATCGGTGGTTCCCAGCCTGCGGGTGATCATCTGCATGGACGCATAGCTGACGGCGGCGACGACCGGCAGCAGCGCGGTCCAGTTGAACAGCTCCGCACCCGGTCTCGTCATCACGATGACACCGACCAGGCCAACGAGCACCGCCGCCCAGCGCCTGATGCCGACCTGCTCGCCAAGCACCGGAACCGACAGGCCGGTGATGACCAGGGGCGCGACGAAGAAGATCGCCACCGCCTCGGCGAGCGGCATGGCGGCGATCGCGAGGAGCAAGGCGATAGAGGCAACGATGAGCAGCAGGCCGCGCACCACGTGCCAGACCGGGTGCCTGGTCCGCAACAGGTGCAGCCCGCCCTCGACACGCAGGATCACCAGCGCGACACACACGCCGATCACGGCACGCGTCAGCATGATCTGGTGCAGGGCATAGTCGGTGCTGAGCCACTTTATCGCGGCATCCTGCGCGGTGATCACCGCCATGCCGATGACGATGCAGTAGATCCCGCCCGCATTGTTGGAGATCCGGGCACTCCGGACTGTGACCATGGTGTTCCCGGTGCGGTGACTGGCCGCCGGTCCCTGCTACCGGACGGCGCGAAGGGGGTCTTGTCCGGGTGCGGCTCCGCTTCGCCCCGACGGTAACGGTCAGCCGGTCTCGGCCCGTATCTCGGCGAAGACCCGGCTCGCCACCAGCATCGCGCCGCGTACCGACGGCACCCCGATGTAGCCGGAAAGATGCAGCAAGGTCTCGATCAGTTCATCCTCGGTCCAGCCCTGGTTCAGGGCAAACCGCAGGTGAATCTCGAGTTCGTCCTCGCGCTGGGTGGCGACATCGGAAACGACACAGATCAGCGACCTGGTCCGGGTATCCAGCCCCGGCCGTGTCCACAACGCTCCGAACACGGACTCGGTCGCCACGTCGAGGAACCGGCGCATGACCGGGTCGGCGTAGACGGTCTCGTTGGCGCGTCGGTAGGCGGCCTCGCCGTACATTTCCCGGCGCTTTTCATCACCCTTGCGATAAAGTTCGCTTCGTTCCATCTCGCCTCTCCCGGTCAGGCGGAGCCGCCCGACACGTCGATTGTCTGTCCGGTCACGTAGTCGGCATCGCCCGACGCCAGGAAACAGATCACCCGGGCCTGGTCAACCGCCTCGCCCACCCGGCGCAGGGGGATCGCTTCAACGACGGCGGCCCTGACCTCCGGGCTGCGCTGCTCCCACCGCGGCCGGATCCGCTCGGTCAGCGTGGTGTTGGGGGCCACGGCGTTGACGGTGATGCCGAACGGTCCGAGTTCCCGGGCGATCTTGTGGGTAAACGCGATCACGCCGCCCTTGGCCGCGGCGTAGGCGCTGCTGCTTTCGTCGCTCAGGCCACGGCCGGCAATGGAGGCAAGATTGACGATCTTGCCCCTGCCCTGGCGCTTCATTATCGGCACGACCTCGTGGGTAAACAGGAACATGCCCTCCAGATTGAACGCGGTGATCGACCGCCACTCCTCCAGTTCCAGCGCGTCAACCGTCGCTCCCGGATCGGCAATGATGGTGCTGCCACCCACGGCGTTGACCAGGATGTCGATGCCGCCATGAGCCTCGAGCACCCCGGCGACGGTGGCACGGACCGCGCCGCGGTCAAGTGCGTCACAGGCAAAGGTTCCGATCCGGCCGCCGGCGGCGGAGATATCGTTCGCCAGCCGCTCCAGCCGACCCTCGTCGTTATCGACCGCCGCCACCCGGCCGCCCTCCGACGCGATGATCTGTGCCGTCGCGCGACCGATACCGCTGCCCGCAGCGGTAATCAGTGCCACCCTGTCCCCGAAACGCATGTCCTGCCTCCGTCTGATGCTGCCGGCCACAGCCTGCGCCGACAGCGTCGTCCCGTCCAGCCCGACATCCGCATTGAAGCCGCCGCGCGCGCCCCGTACCATCCGCTCACGGTTCGGCCGCACGGACCGGAAGGATGTCGAGGGGGACGCGAAGATGAAGACAGTTGAAGCCATCGTCGAGGTGCTGAAGCGGGAAGGTGTCGAGTTCATCATCGGCTACCCGGTCAATCACATTCTCGAATACGTGGCCCATGCCGATATCCGCCCGGTGATCGTGCGCCAGGAACGGATCGGGCTGCACATGGCCGATGCGATCTCCCGGGTCACGTCCGGGGAGAAGATCGGGATATTCGTGATGCAGCATGGCCCGGGCGCGGAAAATGCCTACGGCGGCGTGGCCCAGGCCTACGGCGAATCCGTGCCCATCCTGGTGATGCCGATGGGCTATGCCCGGCACCTCGCGCATGTCGATCCCAACTTCAACTCGGCGCGCGCGATGGCCCAGGTCACAAAGCGCTCCGAGCCACTGGTCAGTCCCGAAGAGGTGCCGCACGCGCTTCGCCGCGCGTTCTCTGCCCTGAGGTCGGGCCGCGGCGGTCCGGTCCTGCTCGAGGTCCCGGTCGACCTGATGATGGCCGAGGTACCGGAAACACTCGAGTACACACCGCCGCGCCGCGTCCGGTACGGTCCGGACGCGGCCGACGTGGCGGAGGCCGCCCGCATGCTCGTAGCCGCCGGCAACCCGGTGCTCTACGCCGGCCAGGGCGTGCACTACGCCAAGGCATGGCCGCAGCTTCAGCGCCTCGCCGAACTGCTTGCCGCCCCGACCACCACCAGCCTCGGCGGCAAGAGCGCGTTCCCGGAGGACCATCCGCTCGCGCTCGGATCCTGCGGACTTGCAATCCCGCTCGCGGTGCGCCGCCACCTCGACCAGGCCGATCTCATCTTCGGCATCGGCTGCAGTTTCACCCGCACCAACTTCGGAACGGCGATGCCCGCTGGCACGCCGCTGATCCACGCGACGCTGGATCCCATGCACATCAACAAGGATGTCCCGGCCGCCGTCGGGCTGGTCGGCGACGCCGCCCTTGTGCTTGACGCGGTCATTGCCGAGGTCGAGGCACTTCTCGACAGCCCGCGCGACGCGGAGCCGGTGGCAGCGGCAATTGCCGCGGCACGCGCCGAGTGGCTGGCCGAATGGGCACCGCTGACCGACAGCGACGAGACACCGCTCTCTCCCTACCGGGTGCTTCGCGACCTCGGGGCCACGGTGGACAAGGCGAACACCATCATCACTCATGACGCCGGTTCGCCGCGCGACCAGATCAGCCCGTTCTGGCAGGCGACAACCCCGCTCAGCTACATCGGCTGGGGCAAGACGACGCAGCTCGGCTATGGCCTCGGTCTCGCCATGGGCGCCAAGCTGGCCCATCCCGACAAGCTGTGCATCAACGTGTGGGGAGACGCCGCCATCGGGTTTACCGGCATGGACTTCGAGACCGCGGTCAGGGAACGCATCCCGATCCTGTCGATCCTGCTCAACAACTTCTCCATGGCGATCGAACTCAACGTGATGCCGGTATCCACCGAGAAGTACCGCTCGACCGATATCTCCGGTGACTACGCCGCCATGGCGCGGGCCTTCGGCGGCTACGGCGAACGGGTCACCGAGGTGTCGGAGATCATCCCGGCGATCCGGCGCGGCATTGCACAGACCGAGGCCGGAACGCCGGCGCTGCTCGAGTTCATCACCTGCAAGGAAACCAGGGTTTCCCGGTTGTGATGCCGGGGCCCGGGCACCGGACCGAGACCCAACCGCGCAATGGAGCCGCCCGATGCTTCTGAAGAACCAGCCCACGATCACCGTCGCTCCCATCGCCGGATCGATGGGAGCGGAGATCTCCGGGGTTGACCTGTCCCGCCCGCTCGACGACGGAGTGTTCGGGGAAATCCACCAGGCGCTGCTCGACTACCAGGTGATCCTGTTCCATGACCAGGTGCTCGAGCCGGAACACTGCGAGGCGTTCGCCACCCGGTTCGGCCCTCTGGTCCCCTACCCGTTCGTCAAGGGCCTGCCCGGTCACCCGGGGATCTTCGAGATCCGCAAGGAACCCGACGAACGCCGGAATTTCGGGGGCAACTGGCACACCGACATGTCCTTCACCGAAACACCTCCCCTCGGGACCATGCTGTACGCCCACGAGGTCCCGACCAGGGGTGGAGACACCCTGCTGACCAGCCTCTACCTCGCCTGGGAGACGCTTTCGGACGGCATGAAGGAACTCCTGCGCCACATGCAGGCAGAGTATTCGGCGGCGCTGAAGCACGCCGGCGGGCGGGCGGCGGTGATGAACAGCACCCGGTTTACGGTCGAGAACCTCGACCGGAGCGAAGAGGCGACGTTCCATCCGATCGTGCGCACCCACCCGGAGACCGGGCGGCTGGCGCTCTACGTCAGCGGATCGCACCTGACCCGGTTCGCCGACATGACCGAGGAGGAGAGCGCACCGCTGCTCGACTACCTGCGCTCCCATGCCACGCGCCCGGAGTTCACCTGCCGGATCCGCTACCGCCCGGGTTCTCTGGTCCTGTGGGACAACCGCTGCACCCAGCACCTGGCGCTCAACGACTACCACGGCGAACGCCGGGTCATGCACCGCCTGACCATCGGCAGTTCCGACCGGCCGCACTGACGGGGATGATGCAATGAGCAACCGGATAGCCATTGTCGGTGCCGGCGCCGTCGGCGCCTATGTCGGCGGCTACATGGCCCGCATGGGCGAGGACGTTATCTTCGTCGATCCGTGGCCGGAACACGTTCGCGCGATCAACGAGCAGGGCCTGTCGCTCTCGGGCCTGACCGAGGCCGAGTGTTTCACCACACCGGCGCGTGCGATCAGCCTGACGGAGGTGCAGTCGCTGGCGCGCGAACGCCCGATCGACATCGCTTTCATCTGCGTGAAGTCCTACGACACCGCCTGGGCCGCCGCCCTGATCAGGGAATACCTGGCGCCCACCGGGTTCTGTGTCTCGCTACAGAACTGCATCAACGAGGAAACGCTTGCACAGATGGTCGGCTGGGGCCGGACCACCGGCTGCATCGCCGCCAAGATCGCGGTCGAGCTCACCGGACCCGCCACGGTGCGGCGCGGGGTTCCGCTCGGCGGCAACAAGCACACGGTGTTCCGGGCCGGTGAGGCGCATGGCCGCATCACGCCGCGGATCCAGGATGTCGTCCGGCTGCTCTCGGCGGTCGACAGTGCCAAGGCGACCACCAACCTGTGGGGCGAACGCTGGTCGAAGCTGACGGCCAACGCGATGCGCAACGGCGTGTGCGCAGCGACCGGGCTCGGCGCCAACGACTGTGACCGCGAACCGGTCACCCGCTGGCTGTCGATCCGCCTTGCCGGCGAAGCGGTGCGGATCGGCCGCGCGCTCGGATTCGACCTCGAGAACATCAACCGTTTCGCACCCGATGACTGGGTTGCGGCGTCGGGCAGCGACAGTGCGCTGCGCGAGCGCATCGAGGCCGACATGGAGGCGTCCGCGGTCGGCCGCAGCGACGATTCCCGCCCGTCCATGGCCCAGGACATCGCCAAGGGGCGGCGGACCGAGATCCACGCCATCAACGGCTTCGTCGCCGCCAAGGGCGCCGAGATCGGGATCCCGGCCCCGGCGAATGCCGCACTGGTCGATGCGGTCGTCGAGGTCGAGACCGGCCGGTCACCCCAGGGTCTCGAGCGGGTCCGGGCCATCTGAAGCCGGGCGGCACAGGCTGTTCGGGCGCTGATAGAGCGACGGCCGGGCAGGAGCGGATACCGGCCGCGCCAGGCGGTATCGAGCTCGACAAGGGTGGCGGACCGCGGACAGTCCCCGGGTCAGTATCGGTGCGGTGCGCGAGACCTGCGGGTATCGCGGGCGCGCGCACGCCGGTACGCTTGACGGGGAGCGTCCCCTGCAGGAAGGCGGAGCGATAGAGGCCATGAGCCATTCGGTGAGCAGCCACCTGCGCGTCGAGATCGACGCGTACGACGAGGCGATCCGGACCTTTGTACCCGGCTACGAGGAAATGCTCGCGCTGGTCGCGGGCACGATTGCCGCAAGCGGTCCGGCACATGTCCTCGATCTCGGCGCCGGGACCGGCGCGCTGTCGCAGGCAGTACTGGACAGGTGCGGACGGTGCCGCGTCACCTTGATCGATGTGGACCCCGCAATGCTGGACCAGGCCCGGCAGCGGCTTGCGGCATACGGGGCGCGAACCCGGTTCCTGGAGCAGTCGTTTCTCGACCCGCTGCCGGCCTGCGACGCGGTGGTTGCGTCACTTGCCCTGCATCACGTGCCGTCCATCGAGGAGAAGCGGTCACTCTACCGCGCAATCCGCGAAGCGCTGTCACCGGGAGGCCTGTTCCTGAACGCGGATGCCACCATGCCGGCGTCCGACGATCACCGATCGGCCGAGTACGAGACCTGGGCGGCCCATATGGTGTCCTGCGGCATCACGGAGGAGCGAGCCCGGGAACATTTCCGGGAATGGGCCGACGAGGACGTCTACTTCTCCGTGGAGGAGGAACTGGCGGCACTCGAAACAGCCGGGCTGGCGGCGGAATGCCTGTGGCGGGTCACGCCCTCGACCATCATCAAGGGCGTCAGGCCGGGTGAGGACAGGCCCTGAACCGGCCAGGCCACACTCCCTTCCGGGGCCTGCCAGCGCCCACCCCTCCCAGAACCCGCGTCCGGCGCCTTCAAGCCGGTGCGGCCGCGCCTTCCGGGCGCTGCCGGCCTTTGCCAGCAGCCCCGGCGCATTGCGAGTACGGCGGAAGAAACGCCGCCGCAAGGGAGTGCCGGGCCGGGCGGGCGCCTATCCCTCCCGGCCGATGGCGACGTCGCGCACCGCCTGTTCGAGCGCTCTGAACGGCTCCAGGTCCTCGGCCGATCTCCTGGCAACAAATCCGGTGCGGTAGCGGCGGCGCCCGAAGCTCAGAGGCAAGGGCCGGAGCGGCATTCCGGGCAGCCGGTCGAGCAGATCGAGCGGCAGCCAGGCGAGCCACGGGCCGGCCGCCAGCAGGGTCAGGCCGGCCGAGCCGGCGCGGATGAGGGCGCGCACCGGCCTGCCGGCCAGTTCGCACAGTTCGTCGAGAACCGCGGCCAGGGACGGGCGGCCGGCGCCGCTGTCTGCTGCGGCCAGTCCGTCGAAGTCGATCCAGGGCCAGCTGGCGAGGTCGCGAGGCTGCGGCCCGGCGTCCTGGAGCGGATGGTGACGTGCGGCGACGATGCCGGCGGTCACGTCGAGGAAGTGCTCGCGCCGGAGGTGCGAGGGAAGGGCCTCGCCGGTGTCGGGACCGCCGCAATGCAGGTCGCAGCGGCCATCGGCGAGAAGCCGCGCGCCCTCACGCCAGGCTGCGGTGCGCAGCTTGAGCTCGACCCCGGGGAAGACGGCGTGGAACGCCTGGACGGCGGGAGCGACGACCACCTGCATCCAGAGCGGCGCGGCGGTGACGCGGAACCTGCCGGTGCGCCCGGCAAGCGCGGCGGCCACCGCCTCTTCTCCGTCCTCGATATCACGCACGATGCGGCGCGCGTGCTCGACGACCAGGTCGCCGTGCCGGGTTGGACGCACGCCGGCGGGCATGCGCTCGAACAGTCGCGCGCCGAACTCCCGCTCCAGGCGGGCGACAATGCGGCTCAGTGCGGGCTGGGTCATGGCAAGCCGGTCGGCTGCCGTGACGATCCGTTCGGCATCCGCAACGGCGAGAAGCCGGACCAGATCGGTTCGCCTTTCGAACATATCGCCACTCCTCTGTTTGCTGCGCGTGGCACCGGTGCAGCGGAACGCTTCCTCCTCCTCCTCTTGCGGATTCCATGTGGGGATTGCCGGCGTGGCTGTCGACCGCCACTCGGGCGTCATGGCCCGAATGGCATGCAGATTCCCCTGATCGGCATTTTCATTTCCGGCCGCCGGGCATTAATGGAATTGGCCCGTTGCGTGGCGTCCCGGCGGGGAGAAGCGGAACCGCCACGCCAGGGGACGGGCCATGGCCGGGAGCGGGCGGCGGAAACCAGAAGACGGCAGGCGCCAGGTGGTGGTCGTTGAATCGCCCGCCAAGGCGAGGACCCTCTCGACCTGGCTGGACGCCGGACACCGCGTGATCGCGACAAGGGGCCACCTGCGCGACCTGGCGGCGAAGGCGGGTTCGGTCCGGCCCGACGAAGGCTTCGCCATGACCTACGAGACCGGGCGGGCGCGCGCCCGGACGCTGGGGAGGATCGCGAAGGCACTGGCACAGGCCGACGCGCTCGTGCTTGCCACCGACCCGGACCGCGAAGGCGAGGCGATCGCCTGGCAGGTGCTGGACTGGCTGGAAGCGCAGGACGCGATCGGGGAGCGGCGCGTCGAGCGCGCCGCGTTCCACGAGGTGACCGAGGCGGCCGTGCGGGCTGCGCTTGCCAGCCCGCGCGCGCTCGACATGGATCTGGTGCGGGCCTGGCAGGCGCGCCGCGCGCTCGACTACCTTGTGGGCTACGGGCTCTCGCCGCTGCTGTGGCGCAAGCTGCCGGGCTGCCGCTCGGCGGGTCGGGTGCAGTCGGTGGCGCTCAGGCTGATCTGCGAGCGCGAGGCCGGGATTGCGGCGTTCACGCCGCGTTCGTACTGGATGGTGGAAGCGGAGGCGCAGGCGGCGGACGGGGCGGGCTTCCCGGCCACGCTGGTCCGGATCGACGGAGCTGCCGTCGGCGAAGCCGGGTTTTCGACGGAAGAGACGGCGCGGGATGCCGCCCGACGGATCCGCAAGGCCGTCCTGCGCGCCACCACGGTCGAGCGCGACATCCTGCACCGGCCGCCAAATCCGCCATTCGCGACCGCAACACTGCAGCTCGCCGCTTCGCGCCGGCTCGGTCTCGATGTCGGACAGACCATGGCGATCGCCCAGCGGCTGTACGAGGGCATCGCGGTTGGCGCCGAGACCACGGGGCTGATCACCTATCCGCGCACCGGCTCCACCGCCATGTCCCGGTCCGCCATCGGCCAGGCGCGCACGGTCATCACCGAGCGCTTTGGCGCAGAATGCGTGCCGGCCCGTCCCAGGACGTTCGGTGCGCGCACACAAGGCATGCAGGAAGCGCACGAGGCCATCCGTCCGACGGACTTCCGCAGGACGCCTGAAGCCGTCGCCCGGCATCTCGACCGGGACGCGAACCGGCTCTACGGGCTGATCTGGCGCCGCGCGCTGGCCAGCCAGATGGCGGCGGCCCGGATCGAGAGGTTGCGGATCGAGCTGGCCGGCGAGGACGGCGCCATCGCGCTCGCCGCCGAATGCGTGGCCACGGCGTTCGACGGCCACTACCGGATCCGGGAGGACGATGGCGAGACGGACGGGAGTGACGATGCGCGGACCTTGCCGCGCCTCGTCCCCGGAGACCGGGTGACAGTCACGGCGGTGCGAACCGAACAGAAGGTCACAACACCTCTGCCGCGCCTTACCGAGGCCGGGCTGGTGCGCCGCCTGGAGGAGCGCGGCATAGGCCGGCCTTCGACCTGGGCCGCGATCATCGCGGTGCTCAAGGAGCGCGGCTACGTCGTTCTGGACGAGCGCCGCCTCCTGCCGACCGAGCGCGGCCAGGTGCTGACCGCCTTCCTGGAACACGGGTTCGGGCAGTGGATGGACTACGGCTTCACCGCCTCCATGGAGGGCGATCTCGACCGCATCGCCACCGGCGCGCTCGCCCGCGACACCATGCTGGCGGCGTTCTGGGCGCCGTTCGACGCCGCGCTCGGGGCGGCGGGCGGGCTCACTCGCAGGACGGTGCGCAACGCCGTCCAGGCGCGCCTCGACCCCCTCCTGTTCGGTTCCGACGCCGCGGACCCGGCACGCCGTCGCTGCCCGGCCTGCGGAACCGAGACCCTTGAGCTCAAGCTCAGCCGCTACGGGCCCTTCGTTGGCTGCACCGACTGGCAGGGATGCGGGTATCGCCGCGGCCTGAGCGTCGCGGCGGCGGAAGAGGAGGGCTATGACGGGCCGCGGGATCTCGGCGTCGACCCGCAGACCGGGACGGCGGTCACGCTGCGGCTCGGTCCGACCGGCTGGTATGTCCAGCGCGGCGGGCGCGAGGGCGAACCGAAGCCGGTGCGCATGTCGCTGCCGCCGTCGCTCCCGCACGACGACGTCGACCTCGCCACGGCGCTGCGGCTGCTGGCGCTGCCCCGGCAGGTGGGGATGCATCCCGAAACAGGCGCGCCGGTTCTCGCCGGCATCGGACGGTTCGGCCCGTGGGTGCGCCACGAGGAGACCTACGCCGCGATCCCGGAGGGCGAGGATGTGCTCGCCGTCGGCATCAACCGCGCGGTGGCGCTGATCGCCGACCGGGTCGTCCGGGAGAGCCGCATTCGGGGTCCGGTCGTCGTGCTGCGCGAACTCGGCCGGCATCCCGCAGACGGCGCGCCCGTGCGGCTCAGGACCGGCCACTACGGCCCGTTCGTCGCCCACCGGCGGCGCTACGCCTCGCTGCCGAAGAACCGCGACCCGGACGACCTGACCCTGGAGGACGCCGTGGCGCTGCTGGAGCCGGGGGACGCGGGAAAGGGCTGAGGGGCATGGAGGTCGGCCTCCCCCGGCTCTTCGAGCGATACCGTTCCCGCGGGAATGGAGGAATGTTCCGCCCGAGCATCATGGACAGTCCGCAGACACTTGACCCTCCCGCTTTAGCAATACCTCCCAAATGGGAGGTATGCCGCAGTGCCCGGTTTCGCGCATGTGGCGCCGCGCGGCGGACCGGAACGGTCGCCGCGCGATCCGGCGCCTCGGGGAGAGATGAACGTCACGGCGTCGTTCTTCGGCAAGACGGTTTGCGCCTCGGACCGGCAGGGGCGCACCACCGGAGAACCGCGGCGTGAACCCGGACAATGCCTTCGAGCGCTGCCTCGCATCGTTGTACGAGGCCGCCCTCGACGACACCCGCTGGCCGGTCGCCTCGGGCCTGGTCGAGGAGGCGGTCGGCTTCCACAAGAATGCCCTGGTCGTCGGCGAAGTGTCCGAGAACGGCGTGCGCCTCACCTTCGCCCGCTTCCTGGAACGCGGCGACAGCCGCGAGGACCTGGGGCGTGCCTACTTCGACGCCTACTACCGGCACGACGAAGCGGTGCCCCGCATCAGGCGCCTTCCCCACGGCCGGCTGGTCCACACCCCCGACCTCTATACCCAGGACGAGTTGAAGACGTCGCCGGTATACAACGAGGGCCTGCGGCGCATGGGCGGCCATGAAGGCTTGCTGGTGCGCTTCGACGGGCCTGAGGGACTGGGCATCATCTGGGGCGCCGGCAACCCCGTCGGCGGCGTCTGGCAGCAGGACCGGCTCCGGCTGCTCGAGCGTCTGCTGCCGCATCTCTATCGATCGGTCCTGATCCGGCAGGAGATGGCGGCAGCCGATGCGCTCGGCGCGGGCCTGGAGGGGCTGCTGGAAAACGACCGCATCGGCGCCATGCATCTGGACCGCGGCGGGCGGGTGCTGGAGGCAAACTCTCCAGCGCTCGAGATCCTGCGCCTCGGTGACGGGCTGCTCGAGAGCGACGGCGTCCTCGATGCCGGGCTGCCGGCGGACCGCAGCCGTCTGCGCAGGCTGGTGGGGCGCGCCCTGCCGGGGCTGTGGGGCGAGGCGCCGGTCGGGGGCTCGATGACGATCCAGCGATCCTCCGGCCGGTCGCGGCTGGGGCTGCACGTCAGCCCGGTAGGCGACAGCGAGACGGATTTCGGGGGGCGCCGGGTGGCGGCGCTGGTGCTGGTGGTCGACCCGGCTCGGCGCCCGCGCATCAACGCGGCGAGGGTGGCGGCGATGCTCGGGCTGACGCCGTCCGAGGGCCGGATGTCGGCGCTGCTGGCCGAGGGGCTGAAGGTGCGCGAAATCGCCGCAGTGGCGGGCTGGTCGGAGGACTACGTGCGCTGGCTGACCAAGCAGGTCTACCGCAAGCTGGGCGCAACCGGGCAGGTCGATCTGGTCCGCCTGGTCCTGGCGGCAAACGCCGTGTCGCGGCGCTGACGGCAGCCGGGTCCGCCGTCATCGGCACTCCAGCGGGCTCCGCACACCTCCCATATGGGAGGATTTACAAGGGCTTGTGCCGGGATACCCTGTCCGGCAGCAGGGTTTCGCGAAGCCTGCGGTGACTGCGCCGCGGAGGGTGGATGACCGGATGTGACGCCATCGAGACCGGCGCGCCGAAGCGTCTGGACGCGGCAGCGATCGGGTTGCGGCGACCACTCGTCGTGTGTCCCCAGGCCGCGTCGGGCGAAGTGAGGTGCGTCATGCTTAGAGAGCCGAGAGCCGAGAGCCGAGAGCCGAGAGCCGAGAGCCGAGAGCCGAGAGCCGAGAGCCGAGAGCCGAGAGCCGAGAGCCGAGAGCCGAGAGCCGAGAGCCGAGAGCCGAGAGCCGAGAGCCGAGAGCCGGGCCATGTCCGAGCGCTCCGGCACCCACCGCATTCCTGCCGCGCGGCTGATGCCATGGGCCGCGCCGACCATGCCCGGCGGGAGCGCCAGTCCCGCCCTCACGCAGGCTCAGCTCATGCGCTAGCTTCCCGCCCCCGCCGTCCGGCGGAGGCTGCCTCCTCCCTTGCTTCCGTTCTCCCCGGCCGTTTCGCGCGGCCGGGCGGCGCGGCGGCCTGCCTGCTCGCCGCTGGCCTGTTCCTGCTTGTCCCCGCCGCGCCGGCACTGGCGCAGACCAGCGTCGAGATGGTGGGCAACACCGGGCAGGCCAACAACGACACAATCGCTTTCAACAACGACATTGCCCAGGCGTTCGACACGGGCAGCAACAGCGCCGGCTACAAGCTGACCTCGGTGAAGGTCGATATCGACGGCAACACCGGCGTTCCGACCTACACCGCGCGGATCTTCCTTGCGGACGACGTGACCGGCCATCCGACCGGCGACAGCCTGGGCACGCTCACCAACCCGTCTTCGCTGACAACGGACGGGGCCAAGACATGGACGGCGACCGGGGGCGGTATCGACCTGGCTCCCAACGAGGGCTACGTCTTCTTTCTGGACGTGACGGCCACGGCGACAAGTGCGCCCAGCGCAACGGCGACGGCCGCGGACGGCGAGGATACGGGCGGGCTGGCGGGCTGGGCCATCGCCAACGCGCGGTTCCAGAGGGCGGCCAACCTGAACTCCTGGAACACCAATACCAACGCCCTGCGGATCGAACTCCACGGCTACGCCAAGACCGCGCCGGTGCGGACCGGGTTCGGACCCGCGCGGACCGCCGGCGCGCTGGTGAGCAATCAGAATTTGGGATCGGGCTACACGGTGACCACCATAAAGTTCACCGGCAATCCCGCACAGGCGTTCACCACCGGCACCGCCCCCGGGGGCTACAAGCTGACCGGAGTGCAGCTGAGCCTGTCACTCACTGCAGGCCCGAAGCCGGACTTCAGCGTGGAGATCTGGACGAGCGACACGTCCGGCGGCGCCTTTGCGATCCCAAACGCCCTCTTGGGGAGGCTGACGGCGCCGGCGTCGGTGTCGTCAGGCCTCACCAACACGTTCACGGCGGTGGGCGGCATCGATCTGGAGCCGAGCACGACGTATTTCGTGCGGATCAACACGACCGGGAACGCGGACCACTACAGATGGGTTGGCAGGCGGGATTTCCCCGTCGAGGACGTGTTCGCGGCGGGGTGGAGCATTGCGGACGTTCATGTGGACAAAGCGACAGGGTCCTGGCAGCGGCTTGTTCTGGGCGGCCAGGACCTTGTTGCTGAATTCACGATCCACGGCCATGTGAAGGACGCGCTGCCGCCGGACGCGCCGGCCGCGCCGTCGGTGGCGCAGACGGGCAAGGGCGGCGAGCTGTCGGTGCGCTGGGCCGCGCCGGACAAGGTCAACGGCGCGTACGTGATCGACTACGACCTGCGCTACTGCGACCAGAATTCCGATACGGCCTGCGCGGGCAAGTGGATCGCGGAGGGCGACCGGGGGGCAAGCGGCATCCCGGACCCGGGCGCAACGAGGACGGCGACCATCTCGGGCCTGACCGCGGCCAGCACCTACCGGGTGCAGGTGCGCGCGCAGAACGCCGCCGGCGAGGGGGCGTGGTCAGCTTCGGGCCAGGGCACGACGGCGGCGGCGGACACGGCCAACGCCGCGCCGGTGGTGTTCAGGTTCCTTTCCACTGCGAACTCACACGGCAGATTCTGCGAGGTGGACACCGCAACCACGCCGTCGCGCGGCGGCCCCCACAATTCGCCGGCCGGAACCGTTGTCTCGACAGTTCTCTCGCGGACGCCGGAGGCGGCGGAATTCCCGGCAGACTGTTCCACAAAAGGTGAATTCGGCGCCCACTTCCACGACGCCGACGGCGACGCCCTGACCTTCACGGTCTCGGCGACCCTGCCGGCCAACGTCCGCTCGCTCCACGATCCCGGAGACCCCCCCTACCCGCAAATTGCGGTCCGGTCCGCGGCAGAGGGCGGCGGCCACAGGTTGTTCAACAGGGTCGTCGCCGCGGGCGGCAACACGAACATGGTCGCGACCATCACGGCGGTCGACGAGCACGGCGCCGCCAGGAGCCTGACCTACACCTTCGAGGCCGGCACCTTCCCCAACGCGGCCGGCGCGCCGAGCCTCAAGGCGTCGGGCCTGGTGCGCTTCGCCCAGAATGTGCGCGGCAGCGCGGTGCTGCCGGCGGCGACCGGCGGCGATACGAGAATTGGGCTTGGCGACTATCCCGGGCTCTACCTCTACCATGTGAGCGGCCTGCCGCCGGGGCTGTCCTTCGACCCCGACACGCGCACCATCTCGGGCACGCCGACGACGGCGGGGACCTGGACCGCGACCTACACCGCCGACGACTTTGACGGGGCCTATTCGCGCAAGGACAGCGCGAGCGCGGCGGACAAGGCCGACGCGGCGACGCAGACCTTCAAGGTGCGGGTCGACCCGGCGACGGGCGCGACGCCGACCATCCAGCTGATGCAGGTGGCGTCGCGGCCGGCCCATGCTTCGGACACCATCAACAATCCCGACGTCTACGACACCTACGTCCTGGGCGACGAGATCCTGATCGACGTGCAGTACGACCGGCCGGTAGCGGCGTCGCTGCCGAGGACGAACAGCCGGATCGCGTTGCGCCTGGACGTGGGTACGGACGACACCAACCTGGGCAACAGCCGCAAGCTCGCCACCCTGAAGAGCATCGAGTACGGCGGGCGGGTGCTGCGCTTCGCCTACACGGTGCAGTCCGGCGACACGGACAGTGACGGCATCTGGGTGCAGACAGCCACGGCGACCAACAAGCAGGTGGTGTTCCTGGCCAACGACGCCACCCTGGTCGACGCCGAGACCGGTGTCACAGCCGGCCGGACGCTCACCGGGCTGCCGACCCGGGGCGGCCAGCTCGGGGGCGCGGTGCGGGCCAAGGTCGACGGCTCGGAAGCGACCGCCAACGGAACCCGGGTGACGAGCGCCGAGGTCGACGGCGCGACGCTGACCGTGCGCTTCAACAAGTTCCTGCGCACGTCTGTGGACACGGGCGTGCTGGTCACGGAACTCGGCGTGCAGAGCGCGGGTGACGTCCAGGGCTACACCGGCCTCTACCAGCATCCGGACACGGTCTCGTTCGGTACGTGGACGAACGAGGGGGGGATACTGCAGGGCACGGAGATGCGCCTCACGCTGAGCCAGCCGGCGCGCCCGGGCCAGCGGGTGACGCTGGACTACGGGGGCACCCAGCTGCGGACCGCAAGCTCAATCGCCCGCTTGGTGCCGGGGTTCCAGCAGCTCGAGGTCACCAACGTGACCGGCGGCGCGGCGTCGGTGGCGCCGGCGCCGGTGCGCGGCTCGGCGGCGGGGAGCACGGTGACGCTGGTCTTCGACCGGGCGCTGTCCGAGGACTCGGCGCCGACGGCGGGCGCCTTCCAGGTCTGGGCGACGGACCGCAACCACGACTACCGCTCGATCTGGGGCCGGGCCACGGCGACGGCGTCGGTCCAGGGGTCGACGGTCACGATCCCGCTGGAAAGTGCGCTGAGCGCCGACGACACCGTGACGGTGAACTACTTCAAGCCGGCCTCGGGGCGGCTGAAGGACCGGCTGCTGCACACCGAGGTCGCGTCCTTCCGGCTCTTCCCGGTCGACTCGAACCACGACGTCACCCCGCCGTCGGTGGTGTCGGGCGGGTTCTCCTATGAGGGCGCGACGGCCCCCGAGGAGTCCAAGATGTTCCTGTACTTCGACAAGGCGTTGGATACGGGTTCCACCCCGGCGGCGACGGACTTCTCGATGACCATCCACGGCGTCAACGGCACGCAAACGCCCTCGTCGGTCGTCGTCAGGAACAACGCCGTCGTCCTAACGGTTGGCGCCGAGCCGACCCAGTCGAACCGGACCAACACCGTGGTCTTCACGCCGGGAACGAACCCGATCCGGGACCTGGCGGGCAACGCCGCGATCGGGTTCACATGGGGAGAAGCGCAGGCGGCACCCGGCAAACCACGACTGCGAGTCGTTCGACCCTTTGAGGTGGACGGGAGCACCCTTGCCATCCACTTCCAAGGGGAGATCGATCCGACCTCGGTGCCGGCGGCGAGCGCATTCTCGCTGCACTACCCGCTGGAGACCGGCGAGACGGCGGCGGACCGGCGGGCGCACCCCGCCCGCATCGAGTCCGTGCAGGTGATTGGCCGCCGGCTGGACATGATCCTGGTGGACCCGGTGCCGCCCTGCGCCGGTGTGCTAACGCCCAACAACGTCGCGTTCACGATCACCTACACCAAGCCTTCGGCGAATCCCATCCAGAGCCTCAGCGGCGAGGATTTGGACGCGTTTTCGCACCGGGACGTGCCGAACCAGCGGACGAACCGGTGCAGGCGGATCCGATGAGCCGGCGAGCGGAACGGGAGGAACGGCAGATGACCATTCACCGAACCCTGCACCGGGCCGTCCTGTCGCTCGGCCTGTCGCTTGCCCTGCTGCTCGGCGCCGGGGCGGCGCAGGCGGCGCGGCATGCAGTGGACGGCAGCACCGTGACGCTCGCGCTCGGGCACGTGCTGGACCAGAGGAAGCTGCTGGACCCGGCCGACTTCACGGTCACCGCGTCCGGGACGGCGGTAGCGGTGCTCTCGGCGTCGTTCACGGCGAGCGGCAGGGGTGTGGCCCTCGGGCTCGCGCGCGCGCTCGCCGCCGGCGAGACGGCAACGGTGGACTACACCTGGCCGTGGTCGGGCGAGGGGCTGTGGACCGCGTCCGGCGACCAGATCGACAGCTTCACGCTGAACGTGGGGGCGCCGGGGACGCAGGCGCTGACGGCGTCATTCCACGGCCTGCCGGCGGCGCATGACGCCAGCGCCCTGTTCGGCTTCGAGCTCCGCTTCGGCGAGGAGATCGCGGGGCTCAAGCTGGCGTCGGTCGAGGCCGCGCTCTCGGTGACGGGAGGGCGGCTGATCGATGTCAAGCGCACGGTGCGGGGGAAGAACGGCAGCGTGACGGTCAGGGTGCGCCCGGCCGGGGCCGGGGCGGTGACGCTGGCGCTGGCGGCGACGACGGACTGCGCGGTGGCGGGTGCGATCTGCGGGAAGGGCGGCCGGAAGCTCGCGGCGGTCTCGGCGACGGTGCCGGGCCCGGCGGACACCACCCCGCCGGCGCCGGTGGGCGCGGCGGTGGACGGCAGCCTCATGACGGTGCGCTTCGACGAGGACCTGGCCGAGCCCGCGACGACCGCGTGGTTCAAGGCCCAGTGGACCATCGACGGGACCGGGCTGCGGCACCACCCGAACCGGGCGTGGCTCTCGGACGGGCGCACGGTCTCGCTGGAGATCTCCAAGACCCACCCGGCCGTCGCCGGGCAGACGGTGACGGTGAGCTACTCGGCCTCGGACTTCCTGCGCGACACCGCCGGCAACAAGGTGGCGGACTTCGCCCTGACCGCGGCGGTGGCCCTGCCGGCGCTGACGGCGCGGTTCGCAGGGCTTCCGGCGGAGCATGACGGTGCGAAGCGGTTCGAGTTCGAGCTGCGGTTCAGCGAGGAGGTCGCGGGCCTGCGCCTGCCGGCGGTCCAGGCGGCGCTCTCGGTGAGCAATGGCCGGGTGGTGGCGGTGAGGCGCGCGGTGGCCGGGCAGAACCGGCGCCTGACGGTGCAGGTGCGCCCCGACGGGGTGGACGACGTGACGGTGAGCCTGCCGGCGACGGCGGACTGTGCGGCAACGGGCGCGATCTGCACGCCCGACGGGCGGAAGCTTGCGAGCGCGCTCATCGCTGTCACCGTGCAATGGGTCTGGAGTCGGTGGGGACGCGTGAGACTTGCCGGGATCTTGTGGGAAGTGCCCGGATGGCGCGCACAAGCCAGCGCAAAATCAATCAGTTAGGACCGACGCGCCGCGTACGCCACGCCAAACCGTCTAGCTCTGCCGTCGAGTCCCCAGAATCGGTCAGTTTGGAGTCGCGTCCCGATCTGGGGACTCGATCTGGGGACTCGATCTGGGGACTCGATCTGGGGACTCGATCTGGGGACTCGATTTGAACCCGCAGCTACTGCTGCTTAGCTGCGCAAAGCACCAGCGCCCTATACGCCTTCACCAGATCGTCGCTTGCCACAGTCAGCCGCAAAAAAACCCGCATGGCGTCCCGAATCACGTCTTCCCGGATCCTCCAGCAGCCAGAAGGGCCTGCCTTACACAACCCTCTATTCTTCTCCGGGACAGACGCTAGAGCAACCCTCAGCGGCTTCAGCAGTACCACAGAACTAGTCATCGTTTCAGTGTGCGACTGTTCCAATGCGACGACTCGCGCCAATCTTCCCTCGCAATCCGGAGGCATGTCCGCCTGCGCTTGACCAAGCCCAACAACAAAGACCAGCGCCACACCAGCGGCGCACCATCGCAAGCGACACATAGTCATCGGTTCGAGTCTCCCTGCAACGCAACCATATGCCGGCCGGTCCAAACGCACTGGCCTACGACCTCGGCTTGTTCAGGCCAAGGCTCGTCCGGCCACTTCGCATTGTCGGTCGCCAGCAGGAAGCTGACCGGGCCACTCCTGCGCGCCCGCCGCACCACGACCCCGTCGCCGGTTGAGACCACGTAGACCCATCCGTCGCGTAAGGCGGTGCGGGCCCGATCGACCATGATCAGCGCCCCATGCTGCAGCGTCGGCTCCATCGACGAGCCGTTCACCTTCATGGCAATGCACCTCGAGGGATCAACGCCCAGGCGCTCCAACCAGCTCCTGCTCATCCAGACCCGGTGTGCAGCTCGGTTATCCAGCCGGGTTGCGCCGGTGCCAGTCCATACCGCCGATTGAGCCATGCTCACCGGTTCCGTACCTGGACCGGTGTATTCATCATCGCCGATCGGCGTTGCGGCCCCGTGCCGCAACGCTATCTCGGGCCAGGCATCGTCGGGGATCGGATCGGCGCCGGCTTTGGCGACAATGCGGCTTAGCGTCTGAACGCTCCTCTCGAGATCCGGCTCAAGCTGAAGCGCCGGAGCTGAGCGCTCGGCAGGCTGGCGTGGCGGGCCGATGTACGCCTCCAACCCAATCGCAGAACAAATGTCCAGAAGTCTGGCCGCCTTTGGCTCATGCCCGTTCAAAAACTGCCATATCGCATTGCGCGGCAAACCATGCTCGCTCGCAACCGAAATGGGAGAACGGCCATCGAGCGCTGCATGCACCTCCTGTCGTATAGCATCCAGCACGCCCATATCGTTACATATGTGAAACGATATGGAGGCGTCAACAAACTTTGTTAACCCCATCGTTCCATTCGTGGAATAATTAGTTCCATGAATGAAACCCTTCGCCTCATGCATATCTACGCGGACGCCTGCGGCCTCGCGATGTCGACAGTGAGCCGCAAAGTCGGATCGCCCAGCATGGCTGATCGTCTCGCCACGGGGCGGGTGACCATCGCTACTGCGGTGCGGGTCGAGCAATGGCTCAGCGACCACTGGCCCGAAGGCCTGGAGTGGCCGTTGGACATCCCGCGGCCGCCGAAGTCGAGGGACGCGGCATGACGAGATCCCAGAGCGAAACCGGAGTGAAGACCTCGGACCTGGCGGCGCACGAAGTGGCCAACCGAGCGAGCGCCGGGAGTAGGCCAGCCCGGGGGCGGACCCGGGTCCTGTGCGGCCAGGTTCGCCGCAGCGCGGCCGGCGGGTCTCACGGAGCCCGCCGGCCGTGTCTTTTTTTCGGTGAGGAAACATGATTACCCGACGCAAGTTCTTCGCTCTCGTTGCCGTGCCTCTGGCCGTCGCTACCTTCCCTGCTGCCGCGGCGTTCGACTGGCGTTCTCAGTGGACCGTGCAGCACCGCAGGGCGTTCACGACGGCTTTTTCCAAGACTTTCCGGAGGTGCCTCCTGACACCGGAGCTTCTGAACGCAGCATTTGCTGAAGTCCATGGGCCATCGAGATCGTCGTGATGGTCGCCAAGCTGGTTTCGCCATCCTCCTGCGCCTTGCCAGCCGCGGCCTTGGCGGCGGCGCGCAGCAATTCTTCGACATCGTCGGATGAGAGCACGCCTCTGTCGATGAGCATCCTCAGGAGGACGCCCAGAAGATTGGTCACGCCTGCGGTCGTCGAGCCGACCATCTCGCCCAGCAATTCCTGGTCTTTGTCCTTCATCTTTCCCTCCATCGGTGGTGTTGGAAGCTCCGATGATAGGGAAGGCCCGGCCCGGAGTCCTCACCGCGCTCTGGGCCGGGCGGTTTTCACCGCTCCTCGCGACCCGGTGACCGGCTGATGCACGCGGCCCGGATCGAGCACTCCCCCCGCCTGCAGCGCGTCCACGCGCTGCTGTCCGACGGTGCCGAGCACTCGACCTACGAGATTATCGCCAAGGCCAGGGTCGCGGCGGTCAACAGCATCATCGCCGAGCTGCGCGCGAACGGTTTCTACATCGAGGGCCGGTGGGATCGCTGCCCGCGCACCGACGCGCGGATCTTCCTCTACCGCATGCCGGTCGGCGCCAAGGCATGACTGACCGCTGGCACCGCACGAAGGACCTGGTGGGCCTCGTCGGCATGCCACGGGCTGCACGCCCGATCCGAACGCACGGCGCCAGGCGCGGTTGGGTCTCCCGCGAGGTTCCCTGGGGAAACCGCATCGTGCTCGAGTGGCTGGAGACTTCCCTGCCCGAGCAAACCCAGGCCGCCCTGCGCGAGCAGCGCGGTGAGGAGGCCCCGGTCGAAATGCATACGATATGCATTCCCGTCGGCGGCCCGGTCGCGGTGATGGATGCCCGAACCGAGATCCTCGCCGCCTTCGAGCGCTGGCGTCCGAAGGGCTCGGCCCTGGTTCCGGCGCTGAAGGAATGGTGCGCACTGTATACAGAGTCCGGCGCCGGGGTTTCGGCCGAGACCAGGAAGGCGATTCCGACGGTCGCGTGGAACACCGTGCAGCGCTGGCGCACCGCACGCCGGAACTCCGGCAGCGACGCGCTGCGCACGAACCACCGCGGATCCGTCTCAGGCATCGAGGCCGACGAGCAGCTGCACGCGAAGGTCGCGGCCATGCTCTACGCCAACCCGCACCACGTGACCGCGAAGAACATTTTGCGCGCGTTGCGTGCCGAGTTCCCCGGCCGCGAGCTGCCAAGCGTCAGCACGGTCAGGCGCTTCGCGCGCAAGTGGCGGGCCGAGCACGAATACGAGATCTCCGCCGTTGCGGATCCGGACGGGCATCGATCGCGCACCATGCCGGCCTTCGGGTCCGAGAGCGAAGCGGTACAGGCGCTCAATCAGCTCTGGGAGCTTGACAGTACCCGCATCGACGTGATGTGCGCCGACGGCAAGCGGTACAGCCTGGTCGCCGCGATCGACGTGTGGTCGCGGCGCGCAAAGGCGCTCGTGGTGCCGGAGTCCTGCGCGAGCGCGATCGGATTGCTGATCCGCCGCTGCCTGCTCGACTGGGGTGCACCGGCCTGGATCAAGACCGACGAGGGTGCTGACTACACCTAGAAGCTCCTGGTCCGGGTGCTCGGCGATCTGGAGATCGATCACCAGATCCTGCCGCCTTACAGCCCCGATAAAAAGCCGCATATAGAGCGTTTCATCGGCCTTTTGGCGCACGATCTGTTCACCCAGATGGCCGGCTTTACCGGTCACAACGTCGCCGAGGCAGCGCGGTTGCGCGGGCGCAAGTCGTTTGCCGCGCGGCGCGGAGAGGACAGGACGGTCACCTTCAGGGCCGGGCTCACCGCCACGGAGCTCCAGGAGCGGATCGACACCTGGTGCGAGACCATCTACGGCCGCGACCCGCACTCGGGCCTCGGCGGCCTCTCGCCGTTCGAGAAGGCCGCGTCCTGGACGGGACCGCGGCGCTCGGTGGCCGAGCGCGGCCTCGACGTGCTGCTGGCGCCTGCCGCCGGCGGCGACGGGCGGCGGAAGGTCGGCAAGCGCGGCATCTCGGTTGACGGCGGTCACTATATTGCCGGCGAGCTCGGCGATCACATGGGCGACTGGGTGCACGTGCGCCAGGACCTGGTCGACTACGGCACGGTTCACGTGTTCACGGATCCCGACGCCGACGGTCGCTCGACCTTCATCTGTATCGCCCGGGACCGCACCCGCACCGATATCGACCGCCAGGCCATCGCCGTCGAGGCGAAGCGCCGCGACAGGGCGCGGCAGGCCGCCGCGCGCGCCGAGGCCCGCGAGCTCGAGCGCACCCAGCGCCCGGGCGAGGCGATCACCAAGGTCCTGGACAAGGGTGCCGCCGACGCGGCCCGTGTCGTCGTCCTGCCGCTGCGTGGGGCCGAGCACCGCACCGATGCGATGGAGGCCGCGGCGCAAGCCGAGGCGGCCGCACAGGCGGCCGAGAGGCGCCGTGAGGCCGAGAGGGCCGGCGAGCCCAAACTCGATCTGCTGACACAACTGTTCGGGGAGAAACTCTGATGAACGATGACAACGTGACCGTGCTGCGATCGGCACTGGTCTCGCGGTTCGAGGCCGAGGTCGCGCGGCTCGGGACCAGCTACAACCGGGTCGGCAAGCAGCTGGGCTTCTCGGGTTCGGCGCTTTCGACCTGGAGGTCCGGCAAGTACCGCGGCAACAACGTCGCGATCGACGAGGCAGTGCGCCAGTGGCTCGACACCTCGAGCGAGCTCGAGGGCGCGAAGCTCGACGGATCCCGGCTCGAGAAGCACGCCGAGCTGCGGGTCACGGCGGAGATCGTCGTGGCTCTGACCTCGGCGCAGGCCATGTCCGACCTGGTGCTGGTGAAGTGCCCGTCGGGCATGGGCAAGACCTGGACCTGTGCGCGCTACGCCGAACGGCGGACCGGCGCGTACCTCTACACCGCGCGCCGCGACACCCGCTCGATGAACGGCATGCTGGACGAGATCGCCGACGTGCTCGGCGCCGGCGGCGACCGGAGCTCGGCGATGAAGTGCGCCAGGACGGTGATCGCGGCGCTGCGCGACCAGTCCGCCCTGCTCATCGTTGACGAGGCGCACCACCTGCGCCCCGCACTCCTTGACGAGCTGCGCGGTATCCGGGACGCCGCCGGCTGCGGCCTCGCCTTGGTCGGCGACGAGACGGTCGAGACCTCCGTCGCCACCCTGCCGCAGCTGGTCGGGCGGATCGGCAGCCGGTACGAGCGCGAGGTCCTGCCCGACACCGATGTCGAGCTTCTGGTCTCCTCGTTCCTGGAACGGCCGGCGACGGCGCGCGACCTCTCGCTCGCCGCAGCGCAGGTTCGGGGCCCGGGCGGGCTGCACGCGCTGCGCCGCCTGTTCAAACTCGCGCTCGCTCGTGCGCAGGCCGAGGGCCGCGACGTGGTGCTGCCCGAGGACCTGGCGGCCGCGAGCGACAAGTGGCTCGCCCAGCCCGAGGCCCCGGCCGCGCGGGAGGCACGGGCATGACGGTCTCCGCCAGGATCCTGAGCGAAATGGCGGCCGCGAACCGCGACGCCGCGGTCGCGGCCGCCGTCAGTTGGCTCGAGGCGATGCACGACGAGTGGGCCGAGGTCCTGGCCGACGGTGCGATCGAGATGGACGCCGAGTACCACGTCCTGAACGCGCTGATCACCGGCGTGGGGGGGGGGGGTAGGTTCAAGTGACCGACCGAATTGAAATCGCGGACATCCCGACCAGCTGGCAGATCGCGGTTGCGATCCTGTGGCTGCGGGAGGTCCCGGACACGACCGCGGAGTGCCTGCCGCCTGACGAGCTGGCGGCGCACTTCCACGCAACCTTGACAGATCGGGGAGACAACATGCTGTCAGACGAGATTGCGTGCGTGCGTGCGGCGCTGGAAGCGGCGCTGGAGCACGACAACCCGGCCATGGCGACCGCCATGATGCACGGGTGTGCGGCCCGTCTCGAGGATCTCGAGGCGCAGGCGTTCGCCTGGGAAGAGCACGCCGTCCTCCTGCCCGATCAGCGTTTCGGGCTCGGCTCACAGACCGGCATGGACGCATCGAACATCGTACCGTTGCGCCCGCGCACGGAAGGCGATGCGTCATGAACGGGCCCGTGCCGTGGACGCTCGAGGGCATCATCACGCTGGCGAAGGAGTATGCGACCGCCAGGACGGAGCTCGACCTGGTGGTCCAGGACATCGAGGACCGGCGGCGCAAGGCGGTACGCTCGCGCATCCGGGCGCTGAAGGCGCGCGTGGCCGACACCGCCGCGGCCCGCGAGGCGCTCGAGCAGGCGATCCGCGAGAACCCGGCGCTGTTCGTCAAGCCGAAGACGCAGGCCGTCGACGGGGTGAAGTTCGGCTTCCAGAAAAAGACCGGGAGCATCACGATCGCCGACGACGCCGAGGTCATCCGGCTGATCCGCGAGAAACTCAAGACCCGCGCCGCACAGCTGATCCGCACCAAGGAGACGCTGGACAAGACCGCGCTGCGCAAGCTCTCCGCCGGGGATTTGGCCAAGATCGGTTTGAGCGTCAGCGATCCGGTCAACCAGGTCACGATCACGGTGCCGAAGACCGATATCGACGCGATCGTCGACGCGCTCATGGGCGACGCCGGCGACGAGGCGGAGGGCGAGGAGTGAGCGGGGAAAAGCCGAAGCCTGAGAGCGAGCCCATCGGCGACGAAGACCTCGAGTGGGTGCAGGGCGTGCTCGACCGCGGCCTGACCGGCGACTCCGGGCTCACGGACTACGAGGATCGGTTCCTGCTCGACATGGACAAGCGGCTCGCGAGGTACGGCGCCCGGACGTTCCTGTCCGAGAAGCAGCGCGCGTTCCTGCGCGACATCGACGCCAAGCTCAAGAAGGCGGAGCGGCTGGAGGAATACGGCGGCTTCCGCGCGACCGACGAGCTGGAGTGGCTGTGAGCGAGCGCTGGGCAGTGATCTATCGCTCGCCGACCGGCGTCGTCTCGCGCGAGCAAGACACCTATCCGTCGAAGGTCGAGGCCCTGGAGCAGCTGGTGTTCATGATGGACGCCCTGTGGGATCTCGACCGGCGGTGGGAGGGCGGCGTCGAAAAGGTCACCGTGCAGTGACCCGCGAGGAGCTCATTCGGATCTGCACGCGCGAGCGCCAAAAGGGCCGGTGCTGTTTCGGGGATCTGATGCGGGGCGCCGGCTGGTGCCATCTTGACAGGGGAGAAAACGAACAAATGACGCAGGAAATCTTGCCGCGCGTGCGCGGGCTTGATCCCGACCGAGACAGCCACCAGGAGCTTGCCGCTGACGCGCCGTGGACACGCGAGGAGATCGAGCACGCGGAGTTGTTCGAGAAACACTTCCGCACTGGTGCGGCGTATTTCGTCCAGTGTGGCGAGATACTGGCGCGCGCGAGACACTCCCTGCCGCACGGCCGGTTCATCAACTGGATCGAGAACTGGCTGCCGGTCTCGCCACGGACCGCGCGGCGGTTCATGCAGATCGCCGGTGACGTGAACATTCGCCGCTATCTCGACGACAGCGACAGCAAAACGGCACATGTGACCGTTTTGCCTGCCGATGGTCTTCTGCTGGCGGAGTTGTGCGGCCTGCCCGAGGACGAGTTCACCGGCCTGATCGACCAGGGCGTCATCCACCCTGAAATGAAGCGCGGCGATGTCAAGCGCCACCGGGTGAAGGCGGCGCACGCCACCGGGACAGGCGAGCGCGCCCCGCTTCCCGAGGGCAAGTTCTCCGTGATCCTGGCGGACCCGCCGTGGCCGTTCGAGACCTGGAGCGATGCCGGCAAGGACCGCAGTCCGGAGAACCACTACCCCACCATGACGCTGCCCGAGATCGAGATGCTGCCGGTGATCAACTGCGCGGCCGACGACGCGGTGCTGTTGATGTGGGTGACGTCGGACACCCTGCCGCACGCGGCGGGCATCATGATCCAGTGGGGGTTCGAGTACCGGTCCACCGCCTTCGTGTGGGTAAAGGACGGCGCGCCGGGGCTTGGCTACTGGACGCGCAAGGGCGCGGAGATTTGCCTCCTCGGCGTGCGCGGCAAGCCGAAGCGGCTCGCGGCCGATGTGCCCGAGGTCCTGACCGCGCCGCGCGGCAGGCACTCGGAGAAGCCGGAGGAGATCTTCTGGCGCATCGAGCGCCTGGTGAGCGGTCCCTACCTCGAGCTCTTCGGGCGCAAGCGCCGCGAGGGCTGGACGGTGTGGGGCAACGAGATCGGAGTCGAGCTACCGGAGGCTGGGGACTGATGGTGGACGATACCGCCTGGCTGCGCCGGGCGATCTTCGGCGAGTGCAAGCGCCGCGGCCTGTCCGACGAGGACCGGCGCGCGGTGCAGTCCCGGGTGACCGGCAAGGCCAGCATGAAGGGCATGTCGGATGACGACATGCGCCGGGTGCTGCGCGAGCTGAGGGGGGCTCCCCGCTCTTCAGGCTCGCGCACGCGCGGGCCCGGCGCCGGGGAGGATCAAGCGGCCAAGGGTGTGTCAAGCGCCCAGGGCGACGCGATCCTCCCCGTCACCCATCGCTCGAAGTTGCGCGCGATGTGGATTTGCGCCTTCGAGCTCGGGGTGGTGGACAATCCCACCGACGGCGCGCTGGCGAAGTGGATCTGCCGCCAGACGAAGGTGGACCACGCGCGCTGGGCAACGCCGGTCATGACCGCGTCCTGCGTCGAGGCGCTGAAGGACTGGATGGCGCGGGACGGCAATGTGAACTGGAAGCCCTACGCTCAAGCGAAGGGCCGGGCGAAGGCGATCCCGCGCGCCCGCGTGCTCGAGGCGCTGTGGCGCCGGCTGCACCAGGCCGGCGCGGTGAATATCCCGGACGCCGGCGCGCTTGCCTCATGGGTCACGGGGTTCCGGAGGGCGCCGGAGGACTACACCGCGCTGCCCGGAACGATCCAAGACCAGCTGATCAGGAAGCTCGGGGCGTGGCTGCGGGAGGCGAAGGGGTGATCCGGTTTTCGCATCTCGAGTTGAGGGGGCGCAGGATCCTCCGCTATGGCTTTTCCGACGACGAAACCGGGCTTTCGGGCGAGGTGTTCAAGCTTCCCGGGGAGCCGTGGTGCGCGGCGATCCCCGGCGTCTCCGACGCCAAAGGGGAGAACCGTCTGGAGGCGTGCGAGCGAGCCCTTCGCCTGGCGGAAAGCGGCCGTGGGTGAGCCCCCCGCCCTTCCCGGCATCCTCGCCGAGATCGAAACCCTCTGCGGTCGCGAGGCGGCGATCGCGCTGGCCCTGGAGTTCGGCGGCCAGGAGCTGCACATCCCGTCCAGCGAGTGGCTGGCCGAGCGCCCGGAGCACCGCTTGATGCGCGCACTTGCGCCCGACCTGGCGCTGGCGATCGCGGCCCGGTTCTGCGGTGCTTCCGAGTACATCCCCCGCGCCCGGCGCGCCTGCGCCCAATGGATGGCGGCCCACGGCGCGGGCACGAAGGAGATTGCTGCCCGCCTCGGGCTGTCGGGCGCAAGCGCGCGCCAGTACACGCGGGGGCTCTGAACGACCCCGAAGCATGCTTCGGGGCAATTTTGTCTCGAATTGTACCACCGTGTCCCGGCTTGAATGACCACACCGATCACTGCATGGGACAGGACCATGATCAAGACAGCCTTCTGTTGTGCCCGACCTCTTCTCGCCTCGATCGTCGGGGCTGCGCTTCTGGCGGTGGTTGCCATCGGCGCCCGCGCCGAGAACCCGCCTCCGGCCTTGTGGGATACCGATCCGGGCCTCGAGCTGCTGGACGCGATTGCGGCCGAACCGGTGATCCAGCTCGCCCACGCGGGCCAGCTTTCGCCGAAGGATGACTGCCACCGGCACAAGGCCGCAGGCGAGCGGCACTGGCACAAGGACGAGAGCGCAACGCGCGGCGGTCCGTGCCTGAAGGTCGACGGCGAGACCTACCGGTTCCTCAACCACGCGGTCTGTGCCGAGGAGCGGATCTTCTTCATGCAACAGGCTGATCGCTGGTCGCCGGACTGGGCCAGCGCGGCCGAGCGGCTGAAGGCCTGCATCCAGAACCTGCCGCCGCCGCGCGGCAACTGAACGCCCGAGGGCGTGATGGACCGGGCCCGTCTCATCCGTGGTCCCAGCCGGGATCACGGCACGCTGGGCGTGCTCCGTGCATCCGGCCTGGCGGGCCCGGTCCAGACCATCGAGCTACCATGGCGGGAAAACACCCGCAATCGCTCTTGCATTCCGCCCGGCATCTACACCGTGGTCCCGCACGTCTCGCCCCGCTTCGGGCGCTGCCTGCTGGTGACCGGGGTGCCGGATCGCAGTCACATACTCTTTCACGCGGGCAACCTCGCCGGTGACGTCGAGGCCGGCCTGCGCACCCATTCCCACGGCTGCCTGCTGCCCGGCGAGCGCCGCGGCTGGCTGGCGACACCGGCGGGCCGCCAGCGCGCCGTGCTCGCCTCGCGAACCGCGATGCGCCGGCTGCTTGCCTGGGCGCACGCGCCGTTCGAGCTCGAGGTCGTCCGGGCATGACGGCGCCGGGCTCCGGCATCGATCCGCGCCGGCTGTGCGTGATCTGCGGTGCGAGCGGCGAGGGACGGTGCCCGAAGGGGCGATTTCACCAGTACTACCTCCACGGAAGGATGATGCGCACCGCCATGTCGGTGCGCGGCTGCATCGACCGGCGCCGCACCGATGACCGGCTGGCTGGGGCGATCAAGACCTCTGTCGTGACTGAACGCGCGCTGGTGTAGGGCGCAAGGGAGATCCGCATGTTCGAGTTTCTTGGAGACGCCGCCGGCGCCCTGCTGGGCGGGGGCGTGACCGGCATCATCGGCACGGTGGTGAGTTTCGGGACCAACTGGCTGCAGCGGCGCCAGAAGCACGCCCAGGAGCTCGAGCTGCGCAAGCTCGACATGGAGCACGCGCAGATCGAGGCCGCGTCGATCGAGCGCACGGCCGAGATCGAGGCCGAGACCGACCGCGACATCGCGGCCGCATCCGCACTCGAGGCGTCCTACGCGCATGCCGCAACGCGGATCTCCGCGCCGGGCGATCACTGGACCATGCGCATGGTCGACGTCGTGCGCGGTCTCACCCGCCCGGCACTCACCCTGCTCTTCCTCGCGCTCACCGCGGCGATCTACTTCGACCTGGGCGATGGCGAGAAGACACTGCGCGGACAGATCACCGACTCGGTGCTGTTCATGACGGTGACCTGCACCCTGTGGTGGTTCGGCGCACGCCAGGTCGCGAAGTCGGCCGGGGGCAAGTGACATGCCGGGAGCCGAGGCCTGGCAGGCCTTTGCCGGCGCCGGCTCGATCGTCGTCTTCCTGGGCGGCCTGGTCTTTGCGCTGCGCCGGCTTGGCATCATCAAGCCGGCCGCCGCGCCTGCGCCCGCCGCGCCCGCCGCGGGCGATGACGGGATGAAGACCAGGCTCGCGGAGCTGGAGAAGGACATGGCGGCGCTGCGGCTGCACATCGCGGAGAACTACGTGCGGCGCGACGACCACATCTCGTCACAGGCCCGGGTCATCGGGTTGCTGGAGGCGCACAGCGTGATGCTCGCACGCCTTGAGGAGCGGATTGGAGCAATGGGATGATTTCGCAACTGACGCCCCAGCAGATCGCGGGCCTGCGGTGGACGGTCCTGCGCACGGTCATGGTCGGCGGCTATCTCGGCGCCACCGACGCGATGTGCCTGAACGTGGCGCGCGCCGAGTATCTCGGCGTGACATCCCAGGACGTGCGCAACGAGATCGACTACCTGGAGGCGCGCAAGCTGGTCACGACCGAGCGCTCCGAGATCGCGCCCTGGCGGGTGAAGCTCACGCGCTACGGGCGCGACGTCGTGGACTACCAGGCCGACGTCGAGCCCGGCATCGATCGCCCGCCGTTCATCGGCCGGCATGGCTGATGCCGGCGCGCTCCAAGATCGCGCAGCTGCCGGGCGAGGTCCGCGCCGAGCTTGACCGCCGCCTCGTCGAGGGCGCCTTCGGCGGCTACGACGACCTGGCCGCCTGGATGGCCGAGGCCGGCTTCGAGATCTCGCGCTCGGCGATCCACCGCCACGGCCAGGAGCTCGAGCGGCGCATCGACGCGATCCGGATCGCGACCGAACAGGCGCAGACCCTGGTCACCCACTCGCCCGACGACCAGGGTGCCGTCGCCGACGCGGTGCTGCGCATGGCGCAGGAGCGCATCTTCCAGGTGCTCATGGCCGGCGGCGAGGGCGCGGACCTGAAGCAGCTCTCGGCCGCAACGCGCGCGCTCGCCGAGTCGGTGCGTGCCGCGACCTCGGTGCGCGCGGAACGCCGCAAGGCGCTGGCCGAGGCCCGCGATATCGTCAACGACGAGGGGCGCGCCCAGGGCGTGTCGGACACGGTGCTCGCCGCGATCGACGCGCGCCTGATGCCGGGCGACTGATGCCCTCGGAGCGCTCCCTGCTGCCATACCAGAAGCTGTGGGCGGAGGATGAGTCCGGCATCTGCGTGATCGAGAAGTCCCGGCGCATCGGCATCTCCTGGGCCGAGGCGCTGGCGTCGGTCCGTCACGTCGTGCGCAAGAACGGGCCCGGCAACGTCTACTACCAGAGCTACGCGCACGACATGACGTCGGGCTTCATCGGCGACTGCGCCGAGTGGGCCGAGATCTTCCAGGACGTCGCCGATGCCGTCGGCGAGGTGGCCTTCGAGGAGAACGGGCGCACGAAGCGGTCGTTCCGGATCGAGGCGGCCACGGGCAAGGAAATCCTCGCCATGACGTCGGCGCCGCGCGGCTTCCGCTCGCGCGGCCGCCCGCGCGATCGCGCCATCATCGACGAGGCCGCCTTCGTCGACGACCTCGCACAGGTGCTGAAGGCCGCGCGCGCGTTCCGCATCTGGGGCGGACAGCTGCGCGTGATCAGCACCCACAACGGCGAGCACTCCGAGTTCCACAAGCTCTGCGAGGCCATTCGCGAGGGCTCGCAGCCGGGATCCATTCACCGGGTCACCTTCCGCGATGCGCTGGACCAGGGGCTCTACAGGCGCATCTGCACGATCACCGGGGCCACCTGGTCACGCAAGGCCGAGGAGGCCTGGGAGGCGGAGGTCCGCGCCGAGTACGGCGAGGACGCGGCCGAGGAGCTCGACTGTATCCCGAACGCCGCCGGCGGGCACTGGCTGGCCTGGGAGCTGATCCGGAAGGCCGAGGACAGGACCGGCGAGGCCGGCGACCCGCAATTCTACAAGAACGGCTCGGTCTTCGTCGGCGTCGACGTCGCGCGCCGGCGCGACCTGTTCGTGATCGTGGTCCTCGAGCTCGTCGGCGACGTGCTGTGGGTGCGCCAGATCATCGAGGCGCGCAACATCACGTTTTCCGAGCAGGACCAGCTGCTCGACGAGGTAGTGGCGCGCTACAGGCCGGTGCGCATCGCCATGGACCAGACCGGCATGGGAGAAAAGCCGGTCGAGGACGCCATGGGCCGCTACGGCGAGTTGCGGGTCGAGGGCGTGCTGATGTCGACGGCGCGCCGCCTCGACGTGGCGACCGCGCTGCGCGAGGTCTTCGAGGACGCCCGGATCCGGATCCCCGCGAACAACCCGGCCCTGCGCGCCGACCTGCGCTCGGTGCGCACCGAGGAGGGGCCGACCGGCGCGCCGCGCCTGATCGTGCCGCGGACCGCGGAAGGCCGCGGCGAAGACCGCAGCCACACCGAGAAGACCCACGCGGACCGGTTCTGGGCGATGGCGCTGGCCGCGGCCGCAGCCGCGACCGGCCCGGTCGAGTTCGGCTACGTGCCCGCACCGCGCGGGCGCAGCAAGCGCACCGAGGAAGGGGCGGGCGGATCGTCGCGCGCCTTCTGGCGCCCGGACCACAGCGGCGACTACGGCGGCGGCGGCAATCGGCGTTGGGAGGCCTGGTGATGCCGCTTTACGACCACTACGGACACGTCATCGACACGAGCAAGCTGCGCCAGGATCTGGCCGGCCCGACGATTTCGGGCGTCCGCTCGATCCTGTCCGGCCATCCGGCGCAGGGGCTGGACCCGGGGCGTCTCGGCGCACTGCTGCGCGAGGCCGAAACCGGGGACGCGATCCGCTACCTCGAGCTCGCCGAGGAGATGGAGGAGAAGAACCTGCACTACCTGGCGGTGCTGGGGACGCGCAAGCGCCAGGTCGCCCAGCTGGACGTCCAGGTCCTGCCTGCCGGCGACGATGCCGAGGCGCAGGCCGACGCCGACCTGGTGCAGGAGTGGCTCGAGAACGAACCGCTCGAGGACGAGCTCGTCGAGATGATGGATGCGCTCGGCAAGGGGTTCTCGGTCACCGAGATCATGTGGGACCGGTCCGGGCGCCAGTGGTGGCCGCAGCGCCTCGAGTACCGCGATCCGCGCTGGTTCGAGTTCGACGATATCGACGGGCGCACCTTGACACTGCGCGACCTGGAGAACCGCAGGCAGCCGCTCGCGCCCTACAAGTTCGTGGTCCACCGCTTCCAGGCGAAGTCGGGCCTGCCGATCCGCGGCGGTTTTGCGCGCATGGTGGGCTGGTACTACCTCTTCGCAAACTACGCGGTGCGCGACTGGGTCCAGTTCATCGAAACTTACGGCCAGCCGTTCCGGCTGGGGAAGTTCCCGCCGAAGGCGAGCCCCGAGGACAAGGCCGTGTTGTTGCGCGCGCTCACCAACCTGGGCACCGACGCCGCTGCGATGATCCCGGAGTCGATGATGCTGGAGTTCGTCTCCGGCCAGACCCAGGGCGCGCCCGGGCAGACCGTGGTCCACCAGCAGCTGCTCGCCTATATCGATTCGCTGATTTCGAAAGCCGTGCTGGGCCAGACACTGACCACCGAGGTCGGCGACAGCGGCTCGCGCGCGCTCGGCGACGTGCACGACGAGGTCAGGCGCGACATCGAGCGCTCGGACGCCACCGCGCTCTCGCAGACGCTCTCGCGCGACATCGCGCGCCCGCTGGTGGCACTGAACCGCGGCGAGCGCACGCGGTATCCGCAGATCCTGATCGGGCGCGAGGAAACGCTCGATATCGCGCGGGTCTCCGACGCGCTGGCGAAGCTGGTGCCGCTGGGGCTGCGGGTGCGCTCCGTGGAGGTCCTCGAGATGCTGGGCCTCGATCCGCCCGAGGACGGCGAGGAGGTGCTCGAGGCGCGCGCGATGCCGGCGGACCCGGACGATCCGGACAACGGCGGCAAGCCGGACAACACCGACGATGACGACAAGCCTGACGACGGCCCCGAGGACGCCACTGCGCGCGGGGCGACCGACCCCCCTTCGCGGCCGCCGGCGGGGCGCGTGACGCCGGCGGCAACAAGAGCGCGCTGGCGGCAGCGGCGGATCCGGACGATACGCCGGCCGCGGAGCTGACCGTAAGGGCCGCGCGCGAGCTCGGCCCGCTCATCGATGCCTGGGCGGCTGCGATCGCGGCCGGGCTGGCAGACGCCGCCTCGCTCCAGGAGGCAGCCGGGCGGCTGGACGCGATGAATGCGTGGCTCTCCTCGCCGCGCGCGCCGACACCGGACGTCACCGACTTCGTCGACGGGTTCGGGCCCGCCCTGGTGGCGGCCAACCTGGCCGGGCGCTACGACGTCGAGGAAACACCGGCGCTGGCGACCGCGGCAACCCAGCACGCGCGCCTCGAGTTTGCCGAGCAGATCGCGTTCTTCCGCTCGAAGCTCGACCTGCCGACGCAGTCCTGGACCGATATCTGGGAGGCCGAGCACGACCGCGCCTTCGTGGTCGCGGGTGCTGCCCATGCCAACCTGGTCGCCGACCTGCGAAGCGCGGTCGACAGCGCGATCGCCGAGGGCACCACGCTCGCGAAGTTCCGCCAGGACTTCGATCAGATCGCCGCGCAGCATGGCTGGTCGTACAAGGGCGGGCGCACATGGCGAACGCGGGTGATCTACGACACCAACCTGCGCCAGAGCTACTCCGCCGGCCGCTTTCAGCAGATGAAGGCCGGTGCCGCTCGCCGGCCCTTCTGGCGCTATCGGCATTCCCATGCGTCCGAGGACCCGCGCGAGGAGCACCTCGCCTGGGACGGCCTCGTGCTGCCGCACGACGACCCGTGGTGGGATACGCATTTCCCGATCAACGGGTGGGGCTGCAAGTGCTACACGGAAGGCCTGAACATCCGTGACATGATGCGCCTCGGCAAGAGCGGACCCGACACCGCGCCGCCGCTGAACATGCGCACGGTCACCGTCGGCCAGCAGGGTCCGACACCGCGCACGGTCCAGGTGCCCGAGGGCATCGACCCCGGCTTTGCCTACACGCCGGGGCGCAGCGTGATCGCAGACCCGCCCACGCCGGCGGACCCGTTTGCCATCGGCGAGATCTCGCGCGCCGACGCCACCGTGCGCCAGGTCGGCCGGCAGGCCGGATCCAACCCGGGCGGGCTGTACGAGGGCACCGACGGGATCCGCCGATACGTGAAATTCTACCAGGACCCGGCGCAGGCCTACGGCGAGGCGGTGGCGAACCGCACCTACCGCGAGCTCGGCATCGACGCGCCGGTCTCCCACCTGGTGCGCGACGGCGATGCGATCGTCGGCATCGCCAGCGACATCATCGACCACGAGGGCACCCTGGGCGGGCGCAGAAGGCTCGGTAAAGGCCGTTCAAAGAACGTTCTGAAAGGGTTTGCAGCCGACGTCTGGATGGCGAACTGGGACGCCGTCGGGCTGAACCTGGACAACGTCGTGCTCACCCGCGCCGGACGCGATGCGGTCGCCCGCATCGACCAGGGCGGGGCGCTGCTCATGCGCGCCCGCGCCGGGCGCAAACCCGTCGAGCGTCTCGCGCAGATCACCGAGTGGGACGGCTTCGCCGATCCCGGCCGCAACCCGGCCTATGCCCGCGTGTTCGCGGCCGCCGAGGTGGACGGCGCCGACGCGCTGGGGCGCCAGGCCATCCGCCAGATCGACGATATCGCCACGCTCGGCCGGCGCACCGACAACTTCGCGCGCCTCGCACCCGACGTCGCCGGCGTCGCCGAGGCCGACGTCGCGGCAATCCGCAGCCTGCTGGCGCGCCGCGCCCGGTTGCTGCAGAGTCAGATCAAGCCCCGGGTGCGCGAGGCCATGCGGTCAGCACCCAACCTGCCCGACTACGAGGAGCGCCATCGCCGCGCACTGGGCAGTCACTACCGCACCGCGTTGAACGCCGGGAGATCGAAGGTGGCAGCAGGGGCAGACCGTCGCGGGATGACCGACCCGGAGCTGGCGACGACCTGGTCGTACACCACGGAGCAGGGCGGCAGGTGGTATCACTACGACGCAGTCAACCGGACATTGCGGACCCATGGCGGCCCGGATCAGCCGCTGCTGCCGCAACGCGTCGACGATTACCGCCTCACGCTGAACGACGCGCTCGACCGGCTGCCCGACCAGGCCGGCACCTTCTGGCGCGGGGTGCGCCTGTCGCCGGCCGAGATCGCGTCCTACGAGCTCGGCAGCGTGCAGACCTGGGCGGGCTTCAGCAGCACGTCGCGCCGCCAGGAGCGGGCGTTTCCGCGCAACACAATCTTTGAGGTACGCGCCCGGCGTGGTAAGGATATAAGGGCGTTCTCGAATTCGCCGGGCGAAGACGAGGCCCTGCTGAGGGCGGGGTTCCGGTTCCGGGTGCTGCAGACCGCCGACTGGCCGGACGGACGCAAATGGTTCCTGGTCGAGGAAGTCGATGATTAGGACACGACGCTGGGATCCGGAGACGGGTCAGATCATCGAGCGACAGCTGACGCTCGAGGAGTTCCGGGAAGAGAAGCCGGAGATCGCGGCCGCGTTCGAGTCCACGGCACCGGGCGGCGACGAGCCGCAGGGCTACCTCCAGCGCAAGATGCAGTCCGAGCAGGACACCAACGAAGCGCTGGCCCGCGCCGGCATCGAGAGCCTCGATGACCTGGCTGTCGAGGGTGACGACGCATCGATCCCGATCGACGACCTGGAGCCGCGCGAGTACGACGACGCCGGCGCAGCGGCCGATCTCGAGGCGCGCCAACGGAGGGACGGGGCATGAGCTGGGTGGAAGAACGCAGAAAGCGCGTGTTTCCGTATCGCGAGGACTGTCGAGCAGACGGTGTGTTCGAGAAGCTCCGCAGCCGCCTTGCCCTCGATGCCAGCACCTACAACGCTGCTGAAGGCAAACCGCATGGCTGGACGATCCAAGGCGACATCTCCGGGCATGAGTACTCGCTCTCCCGCACAGATGGCAGCGGCACTGTGATGATCAGGCGCGGGAACGATCGCATCACGGTGACCGGTGACGGGGCCGCGGATGCAGTCCGTTTCGTCGTGACGTTCAAGTGGAACGAAGCGGAAGCTGTGTGCGAACTGGCCGTCGATGGCTATCGGGCCACACCGTCTGAAATCAGCGAAAAGGCGCTCGCGCCTCTGTTCTTCGGGTAGAAGGGATCAACGGCATGACTGAAGACGATCACAACCACGAGATCGGCAAGGCGGTTCGGAAGTACTCCGAGAACAAGGGCCGTGCCGCCTGTCTCGAGCGACGCCTGTGCGAATTCCGGAAGCTCCTTCAGCGGTTCGACACCGAGGGTCCGCAAGCCGCAATGGTGCGGGACGAGATCGCGGAGTGGCCGCACGATCCCTGCCAGGATGTGCGCGACCTGAATGTGGTGCTGCGCGACCAGGCCGACCTGAAGGACTTTTTCGTCGAGCACAACCTGGACGTTACGTAAGCAGCGAGACGTTCAGCAGGCGTCTGCGTTCACCCGGAGCCAGGACACGACAAAGTTCTGAATGTCCTGTGTGATCCGCGCCAGGATGTCGGTCCCGGTCCTGGTGCCGCCATGGAAGCGCAGCCAGGTGGGAGCGGTTCTTCGTGATTTCGTCAAGATGTCTTCGACAGGTTTCACAAAGAAAACGTGGGAGACATAAGGCTGCGGACCGCTGCCCTTGTTGCCGTGTACGGTCACCAGCAGGCGCGCATTCCCCCGTTCCGATAGAGTGATCTGCGTGGCCTGCAGCTGGTTTCGCACCGACTGCTCGATCGCCTCGCGCGGCAGCTCAGGCATGGTGCTTATGACCGCAAGGCTCACAGGCTTGCAGTCGTTCCACAGCGTGAAGCGCTCCTGACCATCATCGCTGTGCGCCGTCCCCGCCGCGGCGAGCAGCCCGCAGATCATCAGCGCGGCAAGCATCACTCGCATGGCTGTTCCCCCTTCACCGGCCTCGTGTACGCAATGCAACGCGGAGCATTGCACCCCGGCCGGTGGACAGGCAATGTTCGAGGCAGATGCACGCTGAACGATTTCGACGGGAGCAGCGACCATGCCCGGAGCCCGGATCCAGATCGACGTCACCGGCATCGACACCGCCGAGCGGCGGCTCGCGCAGCTGGCGGCCGCGGGTCGCGACCTCACCCCGGCGATGGCCGATATCGGCGATTACCTGGTGCGGTCCACGAGGGAACGCTTCCGCGACGAGCAGGATCCCGATGGCAATGCCTGGGCTCCGCTCTCGGAGTTCACCAGGGCACGCAAGAAGCGCAACCCCGAGAAGATCGGCACCGAGGAAGGCCACCTGAGCGGCCAGATCGCCTTCCAGGCGAGCGCGACCGATGTGCTGGTCGGCAGCGGCCGCATCTATGCCGGCACGTTTCAGTTCGGGGCCGAGAAAGGCGCGTTCGGGACCACCGGTGCGGGCAGTCCGATCCCGTGGGGCGATATCCCGGCGCGGCCGTTCGTGGGCCTGTCGGACGCCGACCGCGACGAGATCACGACGCTGGTTGTGCAGTATCTCTCCGACATGCTGTAGTGCGCGGGCGCTCGAAGCGGGCGCGGATCACAACGGGGAGAAAATCATGCTCAGACACCTGATACTTGCTGCCGCGCTGGCGCTCAGTTCCGCGACTCCCGTAGGGGCGCAGGATTCTGGTAGGTCAACCAGAGACGTCGCGCAGGCTGCGGTGACGATCTTGCAGGCGGTCGAATTATTGGAGGTCGTTCAGAAATCAATCGTCCTCACCGATCAGCGGTGCGATAGCTTGGGCACCGGGTGGGTCAATTTCAAACCGCTGGGAGGACGTTTCGTCCTGGCCGCCGGAACGGGCACGGATCTCCGGGAAGACACAAGGACGTTTGGTCTTTACGACCAAAGTGGAGCCTACGAACACGTGCTGACGATTGAGGAGATGCCAAGTCATCAACACGGCTATCGGGACAGGCACACTGCAAATCATCCCCTTTGGGGGGACAAGGATAACGACAGACAGGATGATCCAAAAGATCACAGAAGGGTCACTGATCCTACCGGAGGAGGCCAGCCCCACAACAACATGCCGCCGTATCTGGTGCTGAACTTCTGTCACAAGCAACGATGATCTCAAGTTCCTAATTCGAGATCAGCAGCTCGGCAGCGCGTTTTGCCGCCCGGCTGTTGGCGGTGTAGGTTGTCACCACCTCCTCGAAGTCAAACCCGGCGAAGGTCTCGCACACCTCGGGCCGGTCGTTGAGCGAGAGGATGAACCGGCCCTGGATCGTGTGCAGCAGCTGCGCCAGACGCGCAAAGTCGGCTTGCGCGAACAGGCCCTTGCCGTAGTCCGCCTCGTGACCCCAGTAGGGCGGGTCGATGTAAAACAGCGTGAACGGCTTGTCGTAGCGGGCGATGAAGGCGTGCCAGTCCATGCACTCGACCTGAACACGCTGGAGGCGGGCGTGCGCGGCCGCGATCAGGCGGCACGCGAGATCCGCGCGCAGCCGTGACGGACCCCACGACTGGAACGCCGGGGTCCTCTCGCCAAGTCCTCCCTTGAACGACAGCCGCTGCACGTAGAAGAAACGCGCCGCGCGCTGCACGTCGGTGAGCGTCGTGACCGGGGTTTCCACCAGGCGGCAGAACTCCGCGCGCGACGCCACGGTCCACTTGAACTGGCGCATGAGCTCGTCGGGGTGCTCGCGCACGATCCGAAACAGGTTGACCACGTCGCCGTTGATGTCGTTCAGCACCTCGGCCCGCGGCCGACGGGCGCGGCGGAAGAACACGCCGGCCATGCCGCAGAACGGCTCGGCGTAGCAGTCGTGTGGGACCGCCTCGATCCTGCTGATGACATGCTTCGCCAGCAGCTTCTTGCCGCCGAGCCATGGTGCCAACGGCTCCGCCGGCTCGACGGGCTCGAGCGGACAATCGGGATTCGACACGGGGGCTGAATCCCAAGATACTCCGCCCCGCCGCGACGCGCGGTGGCGGGACGATGGCGCCTGGCCAGTTGTCATCGTGGGAGGCCTCCCCTCCCGGTCCGGGTGCTGCTAACGCCCGGGCCCCCGCCGGCCAACACCAGGCGGGAACAGGGCCGAGTCTGGCGCAGCCAGGCGCCCTCGGACACCGAAGCATGCTTCGGTGCACAGCGAGCGGGGCGCCGCCCATACTCGCTCCCATGACGCGTCGAACCCTTGCCGCAGCGGCGGCGGTACTTTTGCCTTCGGGCACGGATCCGCCAACCGAGATCGAGCTGATGCCGGCAGGCACGGTGCGCACGCGCGTGCACGACGGGCGCGATCCGTGGCTGAACGATGACGCGGCCGCGGTGGTCGCGGCGACGCATGCCGAGAACGGCGGCGACTTCCAGATCAACTACGACCATCAGCCGGGCCCGGCCGCGGGCTGGGTCAAGCGCGTGTTCGAGCGCGACGGCGCGTTGTGGGCAACGGTGGACTGGACCGAGAGGGCGGCGGCCGCCTACCGGGCGAAGGAGTACCGGTACATTTCGCCCGAGTTCATGTTCGAGCCGGACACCCGGCGCGTGACGCTGATCACCGGCGCCGCGCTCACCAACGATCCCGCGCTCTACATGCGCGCGATCGCCAACGCAAACAGAGGAACGGAGACCGAAATGGATCTCGCGAAACTGCGCAAGGCGCTTGGCCTTGCCGACGCCGCCACCGAGGCGGAGATCCTCGCCGCGGCCGAGGCTGCCGCTGCCGGCGCGTCGGGCCTGGCCGAGGTTGGCACCGCGCTCGGGCTTTCCGGCGAGGTGACCGGCGAGACGGTCACGGCGGCGCTCACCGCCCAGCGCACCGGCGTGGCCGCGATCGCGACCGCCGCCGGTCTTGCGGAGGGCGCGACGCTGCCCGAGATCGCGACCGCGGTGACGGCGGCGAAGGCATCGGCCGGGTCTGCCGATCCGGGCGCCTTCGTGCCGCGCGCTGATTTCGATCGACTGGCGGCGCGGTTTGCGGACATGGAGACTGCAACCACCGAGGAGAAGGCGGTGGCGGCGGTGGATGCCGCGATTCAGGCCGGCAAGTTCGCGCCTGCCACCCGCGAGCATCACCTCAAGCACGCCAAGGCGAACCTGGAGGACTTCCAGGCATTGGCGGCTGCCACGCCGGCGTTGCTGCCAGCCGGCCGCGTGGCGCCGGCCGGCAGTCCGGAGGGCGGGGATGTGCTGACGGCCGACGAAAAGGCGGTCTGCCGGTCCATGGGCATCGCCGAGGAAGACTACGTGAAGTCCCGCAAGGCGCTTGCCGCCGCGGGCGAGGAGGTCTGAGACCATGGCAGAACGCAACACGCCCCGCCGGTCGGGCATGATCGACTATGTCGAGGCCTATGACGTCGCTGCCTCGACCAAGATCGAGGCCGGCAAGATGGTGGCGCTCGACACCAGCGGCAACGCCGCGGAATACGCTGCAGCGTCGGCCGGCAGCACGGGCACCGCCATTGTCGTCGGTCGCTGCGAGGAGACGGTTGACAATTCATCGGGCTCCGCCGGCGATCTCAAGGTCCGCGTCCGCACCGGTGTATTCCGCTGGGAGAATGATGTCAGCGGCAAGGAGGTGACCAAGGCCAACATCGGCGACCAGGTGTTCGGCCATGACTCCGAGACAATCCGCAGCGACGGCCAGCTGACCGCCGGCGGAAACGTCGAGGGCACTGCGGTCGGCATTCTGATTGCCGTGGACAGCGAGGGCGCCTGGGTCGCAACCGGCCTTCCGTTCCTTTTCGAGAAGCATCTCAACTAGGCGCTCACGGGATAGTCACAAACCCGTTTGTAGGCTCGCGAGGAAGACTTCATGATCATCAACCGCACCAACCTGGACACCCTGTTCAAGGGCTACAACGCCGCCTTCCGGACCGGGCTGATCGGGCAGCAGGCGAACAGCATGTGGATGCAGGTCGCCATGCAGACCACGTCGATGACCGCTGCGGAGGTCTATCCCTGGCTCGGCAAGATCCCGGGCATGAAGGAATGGATCGGCGAGCGCGTCATCGAGAACCTGCGCCAGCACGCCTTCGAGATCCGCAACAAGGATTACGAGGACACGATCGCGGTCGACCGGAACTCGATCGAGGACGACCAGTACGGCGTCTATTCGCCGATGTTCCAGGCCCTCGGCGAGGCCGTGGCCGCCCACTACGACGAGCTGGTGTGGCCGCTGCTCAAGGCCGGCCACACCACCCTGTGCTACGACGGCCAGAACTTCTTCGACACCGACCACCCGGTGGTTGGCGTTGGCACCGTCGCCAACCGGTATGGAAGCTCTCCTCCGACCTGGTACCTGATGGACTTGCGCCGCACCTTCAAGCCGATCGTGCTCCAGATCCGCAAGCGGGCCGACAACATCATCCGGCTGGACCGCGACACCGACGAGAACGTCTTCATGAGGAAGGAGTTCCTCTACGGCGTCGACTGCCGCGACAACGTCGGGTTCGGTCTCTGGCAGATGGCGGCGGCCTCCTCCGAGACGCTCAACGAGACCAACTTCACCGCGGCCTATGAGGCCATGGAGGGGATGAAGGGCGACGAGGGCCGGCCGCTGGGGCTGAAGCCGACGCACCTGATCGTGGCGCCCTCGCTGCGCGCCGAAGCCACCAAGCTCATGATGAACGAGCTGGGCACCGCCGGCGAGACCAACACGGTGAAGGGCTGGGCCGAAGTGGTCGTCGTGCCCTGGCTCGCGTGATGAGCGGGACCCCGGCGGTATTGATCACCGCGCGCTCGGCCTCGCGCTGGCGCTGCGGCACCGAGTTCACCGGCTCGCCGCAGGCGTTTGGGGCCGGACACTGGACGGAAGAGCAGCTCGAAGCGCTGCGCGCCGACCCGGTGCTGGTCGTCACCGAGCTCGAAAGCCCCGCTGCCGGCGAAGCCAACGATACGGGCGCCGAGCTGGCCAGGGCGGTGGCGCTCAACCACCTGACCGATCGACAGCTGGCCAGGATTGCCGAGATGGACGTCGCACAGATCGATGCGGCGCTGTTCGGCGACGGCGGTATCGCGACGCCGGAGGACGCCATCGCCGCGGCCTGCACGGTGCTGACGCTCGGCCGGGACCCGAAGTCGTGGACCGCCGAAGGCGTGCCCACCGTGGCGACGGTCAAGGCCTGCGTCGGCTTTGACGTCACTGCCGCCCAGCGCGACGCCGCCGTGGCGGGCAACGAAGCGACCGGTGAGAGCCAGGCTCATGAAGCATGAGTTCACGTTTCCCTGCGAAGTCGAGAGCATCTACGACGGCGACACGCTGAAGCTGAAGGTCGATCTCGGCTTCGGGCTGAAGCACCACATCTCTGCACGGCTTGACGGCATCGACACGCCGGAACTGCGCGGCGGCTCGGACCTGACGAAGGCCGCCGCACGCCTGGCCCGCGATGCGGCCCGCGCGTTCATCGAGGCCGGCACGCAGGTCATCTTCCGCCCGACGGTCTGGGCCGGCAAGTACGGCCGCCCGGTGGGCGAGGTCATCGTCGACGGTGTTTCGCTGCGCGACTGGCTGATCGAACGCCGCCACGGGCTGCCCTACGCCGGCGGCACCAGCCGCGCGGGCTGGTCCGGCAAGCACGAGATCGAGGCCAGATACCACCGCGACCGTGGGGCGCTCGCGGAGTACGGGATCCCTGCCCCGAGCTAGATAAGGAGAATGAGTCGATGACTCAGGTACAAGACCCGGTGCAGGCGCAGCCCAGCTGGGCCGAGAAGTTCAACACGGTCGAGGCGGATCTGAACGCCGCGATTTCCGGTGCCCGCGCCGCCGTGGTGGCCGAGGAGCAGGCCGCGTCCGGCGTGAAGGCGGCCGAGGATCGGCTGATTACCGCGAAGAAGGCCCAGGCCGATGCCAGGGACGCGCTGTCGAAGGCGGGCAAGCCGGTGATCGACGCGGCCGACGCGATCATCGACATGGCGACCCAGATCAAGACCGAGTTCGGGGGCTGATCCAGCCTGCGACCATGCCGCCGGCGGCGTCTTGCGGCGCCGGCGGCGGGTTCCCGCGAGGGCTCAATGAAAACATCGCCGTTAAACGGGCAGAGCTCAAAATTTAAACAGGTCGCCGCCTCGCCCGGTACCTTCGGGGGTTCTGCGCCAAAGGGCCGCTGTGCGGCCTCCCAGGGGCTCGTGTGACAATGCCGGGAATGAACCTCACCACCGAGTGGCAGGAGGCCAAGGCCGGGCTGTCGCTGGAAGACGGCAGCAGCTACGTCGTGGAGTTCCACGGACCGCCCGACACGGTGATCCGCGCGCTCGATGTCAACGGCGCAGGCCCGCCGACCTCGGCCGAGGATGCGCTGGTGCATTTCAACCGCGACAGGAACCCGCGAGCACAGGAGCCGCTCGAGTTCGCCGCGCGCGCCGGCTGGACCTGGTGGCTTCGCACCGACGGCGGCGCTTCGCGCCTGGTCGCGGCGGAGATCTGACATGCCGGCGCGGCGTCGCGGCGGTGGATCGGGCGAGGGCAGCTCGTCTTCGGGCGACGGCATTACCCGCACGGCCGCCGACGCCCGCTATCTCCGCCTCGCCGGAGGCAGGCTGACCGGCAAGCTGACGCTCGACGGCGATCCCACGGCGGACAGTCACGCTGCCACGAAAAGCTACGTCGACGACAACGGCGGTCTGAGCCAGGGGGCCGCTGACGCCCGATATCTGCAAGTCGCCGGTGGCGCGATGACGGGCGACCTGACGCTGGCTGGCGCTCCTACAGCAGACGATCACGCTGCAAACAAAGCCTATGTAGACGACAATGCCGGAGGCGGCGGCGGCCTGAGCGCCGACATAATCACACTCTACGTGGACGACATTGGCAAGGAAACGGCGCTGGTCAGGCCTTTGGCCCCGTACGAAACCGCGTCCATCGGTGCGGCTTCGGTCACTATTCTGGCGCTTTACCCACGCGACACTGCGCACGTGTACACGGTGATAACCGGAGTAGCGTCGGACACGTCGTTCGTCGACGCGCTGGAGGCCAACAACCCGAAGACGCTCCGCATCAAGGGCATCACCATCGACCTTGACGCTGCGCCGACCGACCCCGTGGCCGCGAACGGCGATTGGCATTTCGACGAAGGCGCTGCTGATGGGCCGGCAGACCCGAACGAGTTTCTGCTGCCGGAGTTGGCAAAGTATCTGGCGAAGCGGGATTTCGTGGCCACATCAGGTGCCCTCAACATCACAGAGAACGATAACGGGAAAATCTTTGGGTATACCATCACCGCGGCTGGCAACACGGCTGTCGCGCTTCCGAGGACGCTGGGGGCTACTGACGAAGGCTTTGTCGTGGGCCTCCACAGGTCCGGCAGCGGGCTTGGCAGGCTCAACGTCGTGGACACGACAAATAATATCGAGGGCGGTGTCACCTATACCATAGGGACAGAAATCAAGTTCGCGGACTTCCTGTGGACCGGCGCGACATGGATCGTTGTCAACGTGGTTCGGGTCGCGTCTTCTGGGTCTGGCCTTACCTACGCCGACGCGCCGGAAGCGGCGGTTGTCTCCAGCGATTTCATTCCGTTCTTCGACGCCAGTGACAGCAACAGGGTGAAGCGCGAGGGCTTGGGAGACATCATCGCACGCGGGGGAGCGTTGCGGACTTCCGGGGGCACCATGTCGGGCAAGATCACGCTCGACGGCGATCCGACTGCAAACCGGCATGCCGCCACCAAGCAATATGTCGACGCGGTCCTCACGACGGTCCGCGGCGGCGTGAGCGCGGCGTTCGACACCATGAGCGAGCTGGCGGCTGGGCTCGCCACCAAGCTCAATCTCTCCGGGGGCACGATGACCGGCCTGCTGACGCTTTCCGGCCCTCCCACGAGCGCCCTGCACGCCGCGACAAAGAAATACGTCGATGACAAGGTCGCTGGCGCCACTCCGGCAACTTCCGGCGACTTTCGCTGGGGCCTGTCCGCCGACAGCACTCCGGTGGCCGGCGAGCTGCCGAACACGGACGGCGACGGCTCCTTCGACGTCGCGGCGTTCACCGACATGCATTTGCTTGTCGCCCGTGTCGCGAACGAACCGGACATCACGAGCCTGACGCTCAGTACGGACGCCACCCAAACGAACCAGATCGGGGGCTTCACGAAGCACGGAAGCGCAATCAGCGTCGGCGGGAACGATTACACCGTCTGGGTCTCGAACCAGTCCCTGACGTTTGCTGAAAGCACGACGGTGACAGTCTCATGAGCATTTCTTTCGTCGACAAGATCACGTTCCTGTTCAACGGCGGCAAGGGAATAGGCGGCGGTCAGATCGAGGACGGCACCGTCCCGGAAGGCGCGCTTGACACGGCGGCGCAAGCCAAGCTGAACAGTCTCGGCACCGGCGGGGTCAGCACCGGCGTTTTCGACGCCGCGCTGTCGCGCGTGGACGACGACATTGGCGACCTCCAGCACCTCACGCGCGATCTGCATGTGCTCGATCTGCCCAACGCCTGGGGCGACTACAGCGACGCCTCGAAATTCGGGCTTGCGCTGGTCACCGGAAACCCGACCGGCGCGGAGACCTATGCCAGCGAGGTCACGCTGTCGCAGCGCGCCGACACCTCTGCGGCGTCCACGGACTACAAGATCATCGCCAAGGTCGCTGACGACCTCGACATAGACAACCTTGCCGTCTTCCTGTCGGGCGACAATGCGAGGTTCCAGGGCCGGGATCGGTTCAACGGCGCCATCGTGCTGGGCACGGTCATCGTTTCCGGCTTCCGCTTCTGGCAGGTGGACGTCATCAACGATGACGAAGAAGTGGTGGCGACGGCGCAGTCGCAAACGGCGCAGGATCGCACACGGTATGACGGGGAGATCAACCCGCCTGAGGGCACGATCACCGAGGGAATGCTGGCCGCGGCGGTCACCGCGAAGCTGAATGCGGCCGACCACAACACCGAGATCATCGAAGGCAACCAGGACCTTCGGAGCTTCTTCAGAAGGCCGGACGCAGGAACGTCGCTTATCAGGGTTGGCGTTCGGTTTTTCGACTCATGGTCTGGCAGGAACAGCGACAGGCCGAGCGATCACCAGACGGGGGAGTTTCGCCTTTCCTCATACGCGATTTCGGGGTCCAACGCTCAGCAGGGCAGCCGCCTTGAATTCATCTATGAGGCATTGAGCGGAGAGGCTGCCGGCAATATCTACACGATGGCGCACACCGCTAATGCCCAGTTCCCAACCACGCCTTCCTCGATGAGGTGGACGAAAGCCCACGAGGGAGGGGCAGAAGCTTACGATGACCTGACGGTTGTGGACCCCACTGTCGCTGATCACGTGCTGCTATACGACGCCAGTGATAGCCACAACAAGAAACGCTCGCAGCTGTCCAGCGTCTCGTTGATTGTGCTCGACGAGATCGAGGGCAGCGACATCGAATTCACCGGCAGCAACGGGTTTTCGCAGCCTGTGGAAGTGGCGGCCCCGACTGCCGATCCTCACGCGGCGACGAAGAAATATGTCGACGACAACGCCGGCGGCGGCGCGCAGCTCGAAGTCCTTGGTGCAGACCCCAGCGTCGACGCGTACCAGGTCGACGATATCGTCGTGGTCAACGACCAGTGGCGCAGGCTCGCGCTGACCGACGAGACTGACGCCAACATATTCGCTGGCACTCGGCCCGCAGATCGTGTCGACTTGAACGGGCGGGCAAGAGGCATCAGGCCTGGCCACGGGCGATGGACCGCCAATCCGAACGACGCGATCCGGCAGGTTTGGGCATACTCGAACGGCCTGGTCAACCTGGACATCAAGAAGACTGAGTACGAGACCGCCAAGGGCAGTGCCGTCGTTGCTGGAGACCAGATTGGCTTCGTGGGCACGATTGCCAGTGTGGCTGACAGCAATGTCACCGTGGCCCTGAACTTCTATCTGACATACGACCACACTTACCGCGACAACGGGGTGGAGATACTGCAATTCGCCCGGCAGTTTGGCATCGCTTCAGCGATCTACACGGCCGCCGGCGACCAGAACCTTGTTTTCGAGATCACTGAGGCGGCCAATGACACAGTGGACGACTCGACTCCGCTGCTGACGCACAACGCGGGATTGAAACACTGGATCGACTGGCACGACCGCGACTTTGACATCCTGCTCGATGAGGTTGACGAGGTGCGCGCCGAACTGGCCGGAGTGAACGACGCTTCCGAGACCGCAAACACGAAGCTGCAAGAGCGGATCACGGACCTGCTGCTGCACGGCGGCGAGTACGTCCACGCACTCCCGGCGGCTGCGGCCGACTCGCCGACGGAACTGCTGGTCACGGCCGACTACGACGTCGACGTGGTCGTCGACAACTCGCGGTCGGCCGCGCTCGACGCCATCAGCCGGACCTACAACCTCGCAATCGAGGCCGGAGCCTACAAGCCGGTCGACGCGGGCGCTGCTGCGTCGGGGCACAATCGCATTCGGTTCAGGATTGACCGGAACGATACGGCCCAGGACCATCACCAGCTGTGGGGTTTCAACTGGAACGGCACGCATGGCGAAGGGTACTCGCAGGATTTCGGCGAGCGGTTCATCAATCCGTACAATGCCTGTTCCGCTTTCGTGTTTTGGTACAACACGAATACGACATATGGGGGATGGAATGTTCTGCTGAAGCACGAGATTGTGACAAGGTGGCAACAGGCTACTGGCGACAACGATGTCCTGCATCAACTCAATGCCGTCATAACCGAAGCAGACGGGACGGAAACCACCCTTCCGATCAGCGCAGCACTGGATCAATCAGGACAGCCAGCCACTGCTGGTGGTCGATTCTTTCTTTACGGCGCACGCTCGGACACCTTCAACACTGTGTTGCGAAGGCTGTACAATGCGCACGGCAGTGGCTCCGATGCCGACAAGGCCGCTCGAACCGTCGACGTGCGCTTCAGGCTGCGGGGCTCGAACAAGGACTTGTGGCTCGGCGACAGTCGATACAGTTGGCTGCGGACATTCCGATCCTCCAACGACGTTCCGAGCGGAAGCAGGTTCGTGCGCTCAACGGCGATCAGCACGATCTGGACTGGCACGAAGGCGCAGTACGACGCGATCACGACCAAGGACCCCAGCACCCACTATTTTGTCGAGGACGAGAAGAAGCTGTATCGGGGCAGCACGGAAGTCCTGAGCAGTGGCGGGGGTTTGTCTCCCAGCCAGATTGGAAGCGGGTGGCTGACCGCGAGCGCCAATTACTCGGACACGCAGGTGGACCTTGACGACGTCGGCGAGATGTTCGGCGTGGTGGCCCGCGCTTCTGCTACGAACGCTCAATCGGACATGCGTTTCGTATTGAAGTCGGCGCTGCCGACCGAAAGTATCAACAGCGATCCAGACCGGAACCAGGCGCCAAAACCCATTGTGGTCCACGCGATCACGGCTAATGACCGCGATCTCGAGTTCGCGAAGGACGTGAACGGGAACATCATTGTGGCAGCCAACACGAGTACGATCCAATATCGCTTGTACAAGCTCTAGGGGGCAAGATGCCGGACCGCCAGCACATTGGATACGATATTTCCGAAAAGGCGTTTACGGTCGCCGAGCACGTCCGTGACGGGCCTGCGTTGCTGCGTCATCTGAGGCGGCTGTTCCCTGACGACGTCGCAATCCGCGCGGACTGGGAGCGATACGAGCTGAACTTGCGTTTGCTTGACCTCGAACACCAAAACGCGGGGCTAGACTGGAACGCGTCCGGAGGCGCGGTGTTGCAGTACGTCAGTGCCAAGAGCCCGGACGGACTGCCGGACAGCGCGTTTGAACGCAAGCTGATTGAGTCGGGGGTCCTTTGCACTGATCTGGACTGGCGGCTCATCACGCCGCTTGCGATCGCGTTCGATCAGAAGCACCCCAATGATGCGTGGTCGGCCCTGTCGTTTGAGGAACAGAGGGCGAAGAACAACGTCCTTCTGGCGAGCTTCCCGGAGGATGTCGTCACTGTCGAGGCCAAGGTTCACGCCGTGCAAACGGAATATTGCCTGTTCCACGACAGCCCTGCTCGTCATTCGCATCACCTGCACAAGAGCGAGAAGCGCGGCTACACCGCATCCGCTCTCACTCTCGGCGTGAAGTATCTGAAGCGCGAGACCACCGCCAAGAAGGGCGAAACCGCCTACGGCACCGAAGCTGTGATGGTGGAAAACGTCGACACGGTGAAGAAGCTTCAGATCATCAAGGTCGCTGACAATGGCACCGAGACCGTGCGGGTGACGATCGGGCCGAAGAAGAAACGCAAGCTGACCGTCGGCGACCTGGCGGAATCGGCCTACACCTTCAAGCAGACAACGTGAAGGAAGCAAGATGGGGCACCTCAACGAGAAGATCGCGGACGGCGCGCAGCGCGTGAAGCGCCAGGAGGACGGCGGCGACTATCCGGCCACCCGCTACGAGGAGGCCTACGCGGCCGCGCACCCGCGCCACATGCCGGTGATCCTCCAGGAATGGACGCTCGCACAGCGCGACTACATCGCCGAGCACCGGTTGCACTACAGCCGCCTGGTCGAGGAGATGGGCATTCACACCGCCAGGCCCTGCGTCGACTACCGGCGCGAGTGGCTCAACCCGATCGAGCACAACGGCGGGTGGCCGGCCGATGTCGAGAGCCGGGACTGGCGAACCAGGCTGCGCAAAATGCAGGAGGAGGCCGACGCCGCCGGGCCGGGGACCGAGGCGTGGCGCGCCTACTACGGCTCCGGGCAGAACCAGTGGTCGGAGTCCGTCATCAGCGATGCGGTGCCGGAGCCGCAGCGCAGCGTCCTCGCCTGGGCCGGCAAGCCGGAACGCAAGACCCGCGAGGTCCAGGAGGCCATCAACGTGATCGGCAGCCTCGGCTTCGACCTCGACACGCTGCACAAGGACAAGGACCGCTTCGTGCGCCAGTTCACCCGCATGGGCGATGACGAGGTGAGGGACTGGCTGGTCTCCCACGGCTTCGAGGCCTCGCAGAAGCGCGACGGCGACGCCGGACCAGGCTCGGTCACCTTCGAGGTGCCCGCCTCGTGGAAGGGTCGCGGCAAGCCGCAGGTGCGCGGCGGTGCGAAGCGCTTGGCGGGCTGGACCGGGCTGCGTTTCGACCGCGACCGGCCGGGCGCCCCTCCGGCAGAAATGACACTGTCCTGGGACAGCCGCCCGCCCGCTGCGGCCACGGTGCCGGTCGAGTGGCAGCCGGTGATGAGCCACCAATGGACTCCGAGCGACGGCGGTCCGATCGGCAAGTTCGACCTGTCGATCGAAGAGACCGCGCCGCCGAGCGATGCCTTCGAGCAGGCGGTGCGGGCAGGCGAGCCGCGCGCGCCCGACCACATCGAGAACCAGCTGACCGACGACCTGCCGATCTGGACGCTCGACGAGGCCGAGGACTGGTACCGGTCGAACGGGTATGCGGCATGGCCTGCTCCCGTCGAGACCTCGAAGGGTGACGTCTGGAGGCACCCCGACACCGGAGACGTACTCGCCTGGTTCTACAATCCGGACCGGGTGCGACTGGGGACCGCACGCAGGGCGCGGCCTGACGGGGAGATCGTCATACCGGTCGGGCCCGTTCCCGCCGAGAGGGTGGCACGGGCCAAGATCCCCGACGTCATGGCCGCCGCCATCGAGGCCGGCGACTGGGCCGAGGTCGCGCGGCTCGCGGAGCTCGAGGCCGCGCAATGACCTACGCCACCCAGGCGAACATGGAGACACGCTTCGGCGCCGACGAGGTTGCCGTGCTCGGGACCGCGCGGATCGCGGCCGCGCTCACCGACGCGACGCTCGAGATGGATGGCTACCTCGCGGTGCGCTACGAGCTCCCGCTCGCGGCGGAGGAAGCGGCGAGCCCGCTGCTGGTCCGCATCTGCTGCGACCTCGCGCGCTACCTCTGCTACGACGAGGTCGCGCCCGAGCGGGTCGAGGACGCCGCGAAGGAAGCGCGGCGCATGCTGGTCAACCTCGCCCGCGAGACCATGGTGCTCCAGACCGCCGGCGGCGAGCAGGCGGACCGCCTGACACTCGGCGAGACCGCATCCAGGCCGCGGATTTTCGGCGGCAAGGGCATGGAGCAGTTCTGACATGTCCACCGATCCCCGCTCCTCGCTCGGCCTGGCCGACCTGGTGCGCGCGCGGATCATGGCGCGCGGCGAGGCGGGGGATTTCACGGTCGAGCAGGTGGTGAGCCTGCTGCAGCTGACCGGCGCGCGCCGCACCCTGCCGCGCACGCCGGTCGTCGGCGCCATGGTAGTCAGCGACGAGTTCAGCGCCCCGCTCGACGAGGACGATGACGAGATCGTGGTCCAGCGCCACACCTCCACCGTCGCGGTGCTGCTGTGCGTGAGCGCGGCGAACGACCCGGGGGGAAAGACCGGGGCCACCGAGGACCGGCTGACACCGCTGCTCACGGGCGTGCGCAGGGTCCTGCTCGGCTGGCCGCCGGAGGGCGAGCGCTTCGGGCGCGGCACGGTGATGATGGACGCGGTCTTCCGCCGCCTGACCGGACCGACGCCGGCGGAACGCGCCGTCGAGCGCTGGTCGCCGCTGGTGCTGGTGCGCGGGCGCCTCGAGGCGATCGACGACGGCTCCGGGCGCGTGTGGTGGCGCGACGAATACCGCACCAGCCGGCTCGTGCGCGGCGTCGAGCCCGATCCCTGCCCGGACTACCGGTTCGAGGAGCTCTGCGTCAGTCTGCAGGGCGGCGATCCCGAGCCGCTGGCAAGGGAAGACTGATGCTCGCGCCCAGGCACGTCGACGAGGGCTTCGAGCTGCTCGAGCTCGCACGCCGGCTCGCGAACGTGGTCCGCGAGGGCACCGTCGCCGAGCTCGACGCCGAGAACTACCGGGTCCGGGTCGCCTACGACACCGACGAGGACGGCCAGCCGATCCTGACCGCACCGATCCCGTGGCTGACCGCGCGCGCCGGACCCGACAGCACCTGGTGGGCGCCGGAGGAAGGCGAGCAGGTGGTCCTGCTGGCACCGTCCGGCGAGCTCACCCAGGCGATGGCGCTGCCGGCACTCTACAGCGACGAGCGCCCGGCGCCGGCGGACACGGCGGACAAGCGCGTCTCCAGGCACTCCGACGGCGCCGTCTTCGAGTACGACCGCGAGAACCACCGCTGGCGGGTGACCCTGCCCGACGACGGCGAGATCGTCATGACCATCAACAACACCCGGCTCACGCTCGAGGCCGACGGCATGACGCTGGTCACCCCGTCCGGAACCCAGACCTGGGGGACGGCGTGATGCCGGGCGTCGCGCGCGTGGGCTCTGACACCGCCGGCGGCACCCAGCTCGGCGGCGGCCAGGACTGGGTCAAGATCGGCGGGGACAAGGTCGTGGTTCGCGGCGACGCGGTCCAGAGCCACCCGCCGTGCCCGCGCGTGCCCGTGCACTGCTCGGCTGTCATGGTCGGCGCCAGCAGCTGGGTGAAGATCGACGGCATCCCGATCTGCCGGGAGGGCGATGCCGCATCCTGCGGCCACACGTCCACCGGCAGCAGCTGGGTGATTTCGTCATGAGAGGAGGAACACATGCCTGACTACATCGCCACGCGGAACTGCGTGATCACCGGCCAGCCGCGCCCGGTGCGCACCGGCCAGCGGATCACGCTGAGCGAACGCGCCGCGCGCTATCCGGACCTGCGCGGCTGGATCGAGCCGGCGCCGGCCGAGGATGCCGAGAAGCGCCCGAACGCACGCTCACGGAAGGCCCGGACCTGATCGCATGCAGGGCGTCGACGCCAGCACGGGACGGCCATCGGAAGGGCGCACGCACCTGCGCCAGTCGATCCGCGACATCCTGACCACGCCGCTCGGCAGCAGGGTGATGCGCCGGACCTACGGCTCGCGCCTGTTCGAGCTCGTCGACCACCCGCTCAACGCGGAGACCATCGCCGCGATGGTCGCGGCCACCGCCGAGGCGATCGACCGCTGGGAGCCGCGCTACCGCATCACCCGCATCCTGGTCGGCGCGGCCACCTCCGGGCACGTCACCATCGACCTCGAGGGCGTCTACGTGCCCGAGGGCGTGCCGCTCTCGGTGAGCGGAGTCGTGGTCTGATGCCCGACATCGATCTCTCCCAACTGCCGGCGCCGAACGTGGTCGAGGCGCTCGACTACGAAGACGTGCTCGCCGAGATCATGGCCGACTTCCGCGCGCGCTACCCGCAGTTCGACGCCTTCGTCGAGTCCGACCCGGCGCTCAAGCTGCTCGAGGTTGCGTCCTACCGCGAGACCCTGCTGCGCTGGCGCATCAACGAGGCGGCCAAGGCGGTGATGCTCGCCTTTGCCAGGGGGTCCGACCTCGAGCATCTGGTCGCACTCACCGACGTCGCGCGCCGTGACGGCGAGAGCGACGAGCTGCTGCTGCGCCGCTTCCGGCTCTCGCTCGAGGCGCTGTCCGTCGCCGGCCCGCGCGGGACCTACGAGTTCCACGCGCTCTCGGCCGATCCGCGGGTCAAGTCGGTGCGGATCACGACGCCGACGCCGGGTGCGGTCAACCTGGTGGTGCTCGGCGGGGACAATGACGACGGGCTGCCCGATGCGGCGCTGATTGCCACGGTCACCGACGCACTCTCCGACGTGACCGTGCGCCCGCTCACCGATACCGTGACCGTCAGCGCCGGGCGGAACATCGTCTACCAGGTCGTCGTCGCGATCACGGTGGGCACCGGTCCGGACCGGACCATCGTGCAGGCCGCGGCCGAGGCGGCGATCCTGAAATACCTGCTCTCGCGCCACGAGGTCGGCGCCGTGGTCTACAAGTCGGCGATCTTCGCGGCCGCCCACGTGGCCGGCGTGATCGACGCCACCGTCGAGTTCCGCTTCGACGGCGCGGCCGAGTACGACGCCGACGAGATCGACTTCGCCGCCTCCGCGCTTGCCATTCCCACCACCTGGCAGGGGACCGCTGCGCCGTGGCCGGCGAAACCCGCGTCGATCGACGGCGCGCTCCGGTTCACCGGCTACACGCGCGACGACGACGGCACCGACCCCGGCGACGTGCAGATCAGCACCAGCCGCCTCGTGATCTCCTACCTCGCCAGCGAGAAGGCGGCGATCGACGCGGCTTTCGTCGGCCACGGCGCAACCGTCCGGGTGGTCAAGGACGCGAGCAACTACAGCCACGCCACGATCAGTTCGACTGCACCCATTCCAACCCCGGGTTCCCTGGTCATCAACACCTCCACCATTGTCACCGTCGGCACCATCTCCGATGGCGATGCCGTCACGCTCGAGGTCATTCCCAGGGAGATCGTGAATGCCACGCTCGACATCACCGGCTACCGGAGCCCGGCCGCGGCACCTGCCGACGGGCTTGCCGTGACCGTGAGTGTCGCCTGATGGTCGAGGCCCTGCTGCCGCCGAACGCGTCGCGGCTCGAGGTCGACCTCGAGCATTCGATGGCACACTACGAGGACGGCCGCGACGTGCCGATCGACCGGCTGTGGCGCCCGGAGACCTGCCCGGCCGTCGTGCTGCCGTTCCTCGCCTGGGCGCTGGGCGTGCGCCGCTGGGATCCGGACTGGCCCGAGGCGGTGCGCCGCCAGGTGGTCGCCGACGCGATCCGCTACCACCGCCAGCGCGGCACCGTCGCGGCCGTCAGGCAGGCGCTCCAGGATATCGGTGCCGTGTTCAACCTGATCGAGCGCCCGGGCGGGACCGCGCACACGATCAGCGTGGAGGTGCTCAACAGCAACGACCTGCTCGGGACCACCGACACCGCGACGATCAGGCAGTACATCGAGGACGCCAAGCGGTTCTCGACCCACTTCAGCCTCGCGGTCAGCTCCTCGCTGGGTGAGACCGACATCTTCATCGGCGTCGCGGCCACCGGCATGCAGATCGCCGACATCGCGCTCACGATCGACGAGGACGCGGCATGACGATGCATCTCGCCGTCACCGCCGCCGGGCTGGCCGCGATCGCGGATGCGGACAATGTCGGCACCGAGGCGGTGCAGTTCCGCACGCTCGCGATCGGCGCCGGCACGGCAACCGGCGACCAGAGCGCGCGCACAGCACTCATCGACCAGAAGATGTCGGTGGCACTCACCGGGCAGGCCAGCGGCGACACCCGGATCGCGATCCGCGCCGATTACGAGCCGACCGAGAACTTCATCGTCACCGAGGTGGGACTGTTCGCGCGCATCGGCGACGACGGATCCGCGTTCCTGTTCGCCTACTGGGTCGCCGAGAACGCGCAGGGCGCGCTGGCGAGTGCCGCCAACGACACCGCCCTGGTCGTCGCCGGCGTCGTCGCCATCGAGAACTCGAGCGCCGCGATCACCGTGACACCGGCGCTCAACATCGCGATCGGGGTGCCGGACAACGTGGTGCTGGAGACCGATCACGCCACCACGACACAGCGCGGCATCATCGAGCTTGCGACCGCGGCCGAGGCCCGGGCAGGCTCCGACAGCGAGCGGGCTGTGACGCCGGCAGGCCTCGAGGCGCGCATCGGCGATATCCCCACGGCGGTCGCACCACCGAACGCATCGACGACCAGGCGCGGCATCGTCGAGCTCGCGACCAATGCCGAAACCCAGACCGGGTCCGACAGTGCGCGCGCGGTCACGCCGCAGGGACTGGCGTCGCGCACCGCGACGACGAGCAGGAAGGGGCTGGTCGAGCTTGCGACCGCGGCCGAGGCGAGGGCAGGCTCCGACAGTTCGCGCGCGGTGACACCGGCCGGGCTCGAGGCGCGGATCGGCGACATCAACATACCGTCCGCGCCGGGCGACGCCACGACCGACACCAAAGGCATCGTCGAGCTCGCGACCGACGCCGAGACACAGGCAGGCACCGATGGCGCACGCGCGGTGACGCCGGCGTCGCTTGCGTCGCGCACCGCGACAGAAACCAGGACCGGGCTGGTCGAGCTGGCGACCACGGCCGAAGCGCAGACCGGGACCGACACCGACCGGGCAGTCACGCCGGCCGGCGTGAAGGCGGCACTCGACAACGCCGGCCGGGACGGCGTGCTCGCATCCGCGATCAGCCTGTCGGGCGTGACACGGCGAACGCAGGCGCTCTCGGCAAACCTGGACGGGTTCCGGTGGCTCGAGCTGCTGGTCGGCCCTGACAGCGGCAAATACGACCAGGTCGTCAAGGTCCCGCGCTCGGCGATTACCCAGAGAACCGGACAGGCCACGCGCGGGCTCTACGCCCTGGTGGGCGCCAGGACCACCAGGCACGTGAACCTGCGCCAGTACGATGTGGCACAGAACACCTGGTCGACGCTGGGCGGAGCCATCGAGCTGCCGTTCAACAGCGCGCTCGAAGGCGTCGGCATGACGGAACACGACGGAGTGCTCTATGCGCTCGCGCTGCGGCTGTCCGGCGGGTCGGTCGACCTGTACCAGGTCGATCCATCCGGTCCGAGCATCACGCTCGTCACCACCGGGATTTCGTTCGGGCAGACCAACCCGAACGGCGGCGCGGCCGCGTTGTTCTCGCACGACGACCAGCTGTTCGTGCTGCTCACCAACAGCAGCGCGAACGGGGTAACCCTCTATCACTTCAATCTCGAGAGCCGCTACGCCCAGAGCGTGCGTGTGCTGGGAGGCCTGCAGATCGGCGGGCAGCTTGAAGCTGTCGGTGCCGCATCGCACGGCGGCGCTGTCTACATGGCCACGTCGCGACGAAACACTGGTGCGGTGCAGTTCTGGACCCTGACCCCGGCCAGCGGTGCCATCGCCACCCTCGGGAGAGAGCAGGACTTCACCGGAGACGACAGCCAGGTCAAGGGCATCGGCATGACGTCCCACGACGGGACACTCTACGCCATGATCAACAGGGCAAGCGGCGGTCAGCAGGGCGGGTCGTCGCTGGTCTCGGTCAATCCCAGCACCGGAGCGACGACGTCGGTCTCGACCGACGGCGGCGGCAGGGAGTCGATCGCCATGGCGTCGCACGTGGTCTCGACTGTCTCCGGCGGCGTGGTCTTCGACGACCTGCGTCTGGACCGGGCAGGAGACGCGACGCTCGGACTGGAGTGTTTGAGCGACAAGTATGTCCACCAGGTAATCGGCGTGCGGTAACGCCAGAGAAGGAGAGAGACCATGACGGACTTCCTGCACGGCGTGGAGGTCATCGAAATCCAGGACGGGCTGCGGCCCATCCGCACGGTCAAGAGCGCCGTGATCGGCCTGGTCGGCACCGCCCCGATCGGCCCGATCAACACGCCGACCCTGATCGCGGGCAAGCGCACCGAGGGCACGGCGAAGTTCGGCAAGGGCATCGGCACCATCCCGGATGCGCTCGATGCGATATTCCAGCAGCACGGCGCCGCGGTGGTGGTGGTCAACGTGCTCGATCCGGACACAGACAAGACCGCGGTGGCGGAGACGCTCTACCAGCTCTCGAGCGGCAAGGTGACGCTGCCCGACACCTACGCCAGATCGATCGTGGTGAAGCACCCGCCCAGCTCGGCGCAGCTCACGATCACCACCGATTACACCGTGGTCCTCACGACCGGCGTGCTCACCCGGGCGACGGCCTCCACAAAATGGGACGCCACGACCACCAAGGTCATCGTCGAGTACACCAACGCCGGTACCCGCTACCGCGAGGAACTGACAATCTCGGCCGACGCCGGATCCAGCGCGACCGTGACGAACCGGACCGGTGGGATCTCGGGGGTCGTCGCCTGGGCGGAGCCGGGCGCGACCGTGGCCGAGGCGACGCTCACCGCCGGCACCGACTACGCCTACGCGTCCGGGACCGGTGTGCTCTCCCAGGTCACCGGCGGCGCACTCGGCAGCGACGACTGGATCAAGGTGGCCTACGACAAGATCGACGCCTCGGCGACTGCCGTACCCGGATCGCAGATCATCGGCGGGACTTCCGCCGACACCGGCGCCTACACCGGCATCTCCGCGCTGCTCGGCGCACGCAGCGCCGTCGGCTTCACGCCGACCATCCTGATCGCGCCGGGCTATTCCTCGACCCAGGGCGTGGCGGACGCCCTGCTGACGGTTGCGGACCGGCTCCGCGCCGTCGTGCCGATCGAGGGCCCGAGCAGCACCGACGCCGCCGCGATCAGCTACCGCGGCAACTTCGGATCGCGCCGGGCCTATGTCGTCGATCCGGACGTCCAGGTCACCGACGCCGACGACGCGACCGTCTCTGCGCCGAACTCCGCCTACGTCGCCGGCGTGATCGCACGCTCGGACGCGGAGCGCGGCTTCTGGTGGTCGCCGTCGAACCGGCGCATCCGCGGCATCGTCGGCACCGAACGCCCGATCGACTTCGCGCTCGGCGATCGCAACGCACGCGCCAACCTGCTGAATGAACGCGAGGTCGCCACCATCATCCGCGAGAACGGCTTTAGGCTGTGGGGCAACCGCACCTGCTCCGACGATGCCAAGTGGGCGTTCCTCTCGGTCGTGCGGACCGCCGACATCCTGAGTGAGAGCATGCTGCGCTCGCACCTGTGGGCGGTGGACCGCAACATCACCAAGACCTATTTCGAGGACGTGGCCGAGGGCGTGAACGCCTACATCCGCGAACTCGTCGCCCTCGGGGCGCTGCTGGGCGGCATGTGCATCCCCAGCCCGGAGCTGAACACCCAGGAGACGCTGGCCGCCGGTCGCGTCTACTTCGACATCGACTTCACGCCACCGCCGCCGGCCGAGCGGGTCACCTTCCGCTCGCGCCTGACCAACGACTACCTCGACACGCTCTTCGACGACGAAGAGGAGGACGAGGACGAAGAGGGTGAGGAGGACGAAGGATGATCGTCAACGTTCTGAAGAACTGCAACCTGTTCGTCGACGGCACCGGCTACGCCGGGCAGATCGGCGAGCTGAACCTGCCCAAGCTCGTGGTGAAGACCGAGGAGCACCGCGAAGGCGGCATGGACGCACCGGTCGACATCGACATGGGCATGGAAAAGCTCGAGTGCGATTTCTCAACCTCGAACCTCGACCCGGAGCTGATGAAGCGCTGGGGGCTCGCCACCGGCGAGTTGGTCCCGTGCACCTTCCGCGGCGCACTCGAGAGCGAGGACGGCACGGTGAGCCCGGTCACCGTCACCGTGCGCGGCAAGGTCCGCGAGGTGGACTGGGGCACCTGGAAGCCCGGCGACAAGGCCATGTTGAAGTGCTCGATGACGCTGCACTACTACAAGTACGACCACGACGGCGACGTGGCCGTCGAGATCGACGTCGACAACATGGTCCGCAAGATCGGCGGCACCGATCGCCTCGAGCAGCAGCGCAGCGCACTCGGCCTGGGCGGATCGGGCTCGACCTCGCCGACGGTCGTCTGATCCACGCCACCTGACCCGTAGGGAGTACCGACCATGTCCTCCGTTACCGTCCCGCTGCAGTTTCCCGTCGAGTACCAGGGCCAGACCTACAGCGAGCTCACCATGCGCCGGCCGAAGGTGCGCGACCAGAAACACGCGGCCAAGGCCTCGAAGGACCCGGCCGAGCAGGAGCTGCGGTTGCTGTGCAACCTGTGCGAGGTCGCACCGGACGTGCTCGATGAACTCGATCTGGGCGATTACAAGGCGCTTCAGGACGCGTTCAGGGGTTTTTTCCCGGAGGACGCATCCCGAAGTTGAGCGATGTCCGCGCCGCAGCGGTGATGGTCGCGCACGTCCTGCATACCCCGATCACCGGGCTTGATGATGCGCCGATCGACGAGGTCCTGGAGTGGGCGGACGAGGCAGCCGTTGTGCTGCGCGCACTGACGCCACGCAAGGGGAAATCCCGTGGCTGACATGCGGGTCGGGATCCGTATCGGCGCCACCCTGGACGGCCGGGCAATCGGCCGTGCCGGCGATCTCATGCGTGGACTCCGGCAGCGCACAACCCAGGCGGTCGCGTCAACGCGCGGCTGGCTGGGCTCGATCAATCTCGAGCAGCGCCGGGTGGCGGCCCTCGGCCGAGCGTATACCGACCTGCAGCAGGCTCGCTCACGGCGCGCCGAGCGGCGCGGTGAACTGGTCGGTGCAACGATCGGTGCCGCTGCGATGCTGGCGCCGATTGTGGGCGCTACCAAGGCAGCCATCGACTTCGAGAGCGTCATGGCCGACGTTCGCAAGGTGGTGGACTTCGACACACCGGAACAGTTCGCGGCCATGGGCCAGGACATTTTGCGTCTGTCCGAGCGGATCCCGGTCGCAGCCAGCGGCCTCGGCGATATCGTGGCGGCCGCCGGTCAGGCCGGAATTGCGCGCGAGGAGCTCACACGCTTTGCCGAGGACGCGGCAAAGGTTGCCGTCGCGTTCGACATCAGCGGAGCCGAGGCCGGCGGTCGTCTGACCGGCCTGCGCAGCATCTTCAGGCTGAACCAGGACGGCGTCATGGCGCTGGCCGGTTCCTACAACCACCTCTCGAACAACATGGACGCGACGGCGCCGGCGATGCTGAACATCGCCGAACGCGCGGGATCGGTCGCCGCTGAGTTCGGCCTGACCGGGCAACAGACAGGCGCGCTGGCGGCAACGTTCCTGGCTTTGAAGACCCCGCCGGAAGTGGCCGGCACGGCGATCAACGCCATGCTGGTGAAGCTGTCGACCGCACCACAGCAATCGGACAAGTTCCAGGACGCGCTCTATGAGCTCGGGACCTCGGCCGAGGAACTGAAGGAGGCCATCCAGGAGGACGCGCAGGGCGCCCTTTCGGACTTCCTGCAACTGATCGACGAGTCCGACGACAAGCAGGCCATCCTGTTCGCGCTGTTCGGGCAGGAGTACGTCGATGACATCACCAAGCTCGCGGGCAACCTGGACCTGTACAACAAGGCGCTCGGGTTGAGCGCCGATCGCACCGCGGCCCTGACCTCGATCGAGGAGGAATACCAGGCGCGCGCAGCGACGACCGCGAACCAGATGCAACTGCTGAAGAACCAGACCAACGTGCTGGGCGTGAACATCGGCAACGTGCTTCTGCCGGCGGTAAACGACGCGGTGAGCGTGCTCGGCAATCTGGTCAGCCGGGCCGCCTCGCTCGCACGAGAATATCCGGGCGCCACAAAGGCAGTCCTCGGGCTGGTAGGAGGGCTGGCATTCCTGCGGGTGGGCGCCGCCTTGGCACGGTACGGCGCGACGTTCTTGTCGGAGGGGTGGGCGATCGCCAGGATCGGCATGTTGCGCTCCGCCCGCGGTGCCATATGGCTGGGGCGTGGTCTGAACGTGCTGGCCTTCGGCGCGATCCCCGCCACGGTGCGTGGCGCGAGGCGGCTGCGCTTTTCCCTGTCCGCGCTTACACCGTTCTGGGGTGCCGGCGGCCCGGCCCGTCTCGGCCGGGGCCTGCGGGGTCTGGCAACCAGGGCAATTCCCACAACGATCGGCGCGCTTCGGCTGCTGAAGCTGGCCCTGATCGGCACCGGCATCGGCGCTATCGTTGTTTTGCTCGGAACCGGCGCGGCGTTGATCATCGGCCATTGGGAGCGTGTTTCCGCTTTCTTCAGCGGGTTTGGGAGCGGGCTGCTCCGCGAGCTCGGGCCGGTCGGCGAATGGCTGGGCAGGGTGTTCAGCTGGATTGGTGACGTGTTCACGTCGATCATGTCCCCCATGGAAGCGAGCCAGGAAGAGTTGGAGTCGTGGAGCAGCGCCGGCGAGCGAGTGGGTGCTCTGATCGGCAAGGTGTTTCGTGGACTGGCCGCACCGATCATGTGGGTCATCGAGAAGCTCGGTGCGCTCCTCGAGTTCATGGGCCTGCTCTCCGGCGAAGAGATCGAGGCCAAGATTACTGCGCTTCAGGAAGGTGACGACGGGTCGTCGCCCGCCCGGAGGCCGCCACCTCCACCGCCCCCATCTCCGGTTCGCCAGACCATCGCGGCCGTTGCGCTCGGCGCGGCCGCTGCAACTGCTCCGGCGCCCGCTGCCGGCGAACCGCCGGCGTTTCCGACGCTGGAGACGCCGGCTCCGGGCAGCTCGTTTCCCTCTGCGCCAGGCTCGGGTCCGGACGCCGAGCGCATTTCAGCCAAGATCCGCGAGGATCTGGCGGCGGCCGGCTTTGCAGAACCCGAGGAGGACCCGGCGGTTGCACGCCGCATCGAGGCCGGCCTGGCGGATCTGAAGGCCGGAGGCGAGACCGAGGAAGTGCCACTCGGGGGCGAGCAGACCGGCTACCGTGCAGCTCAGCCCGGTGCGCCGCATGCCGCCACCCTGGTGTTCCACCAGACCTTCTACTTCGACGGCAGCGGCGAAGGGCTTGACCAGGAGATCGCGCGCCGCATGGAAATCGTCATGCGCCGCGCGTCTGTCGAGGCGGGCCTGGTCGAGGCCGAGGAGTCGTTCTGATGGCCAGGGTGATGCTGACCTGGGGGGAGGTCGCCTTCGGCGTCGAGACCGCGGCCTACCAGGCGCTGCGGCGAGCTGCCACCTATCGGATCCCCGCGCAGGAACGTATCGCCAACCGGCCCGGGCTGCAGTTCACCGGCCCGGGCGAGGAAACCGTCTCGATCTCCGGCGTGATGATGCCCGGCTACCGCGGCGAGCCAGCCACATTCGAGGCCCTGCGCGCCCAGGGCGCTGCAGGGACCGCTCACAAGCTGACCTCCGGCACGGGCGAGGACCTCGGCCGATGGGCGCTTGCCGACGTCACCGAGGAACGCAGCGGCCTGTTCGACGATGGCGCCGCGCGCAAGATCGCCTTCAACGCCCGGTTTGTGCGTGACGACGAGGAACCACGTGGGCGCGCGGCACAGATCGAGCAATCCTCGACCGCCACCGGCGCCACGGCACCGGCGATCGATGCAATGCGCGCGGCGGTTGCAGCGGGCGAGAACTCGGCCGACGTGATCGATGCCGCGGCCGAGGCACGCTGATGGCGAGCCGCACGCGCGTCCTGGCTGCCGTCAGGTCAGACCCGACCAGAAGCCCGGAAGAGCTGCTGGTCGTGGCGCTGGCGGCGGCTGCGCGGCTCGACGGGACGCCCGGCAAGCTCGAGCTCGAGCGGGCGCCGGCGACCGTTGAGTACCTGTCCAGACAAGGCGACACGCTGGATCTGATCGCTCATGCCCGCTACGGCTCGGCCGCGGCGGTGCGCAACCTGCTGGCTGCCAATCCGGACCTGGCGGCCGCGGGGCCGGTCCTCGAGGTCGGAACGAAGGTCATGCTGCCTGATCTCGACGCAGCGCCCGAGCAGAGAGAGGACGTGGTGCAGCTGTGGGATTGAGGGTGCCGGCATACGAGATCCGCGTGGGCGGCGACGACCTTTCCGAAACGGTGCGCCGGCACCTGCGCGAGATCCGGCTTGCCTCGAGCTCCGATCAGGCCAGCGACACGCTCGAGATCATGGTAGCGGACGCCGACGGCCGCCTGACGGTTCCGCCGGCGGAACGCGAGATCACGGTTGCCTTGGGCTACGCCGACGCCGGCGTCGTCAACATGGGCATCTACTACCACACCGAGAGCGATCAGGAGCTCGCACCGCGCAGCATCACGATCCGCGCGACAGCTGCCGACTTTCGGCGTCGATCGACGCTGAAGGCGCCGCGACGCCGGGCCTGGGACGAGACGTCGCTGGGCACCCTCGTCTCGTCGATCGCGTCCGAGCACGGCTACACCGGGGTCGTGCATCCCAGCCTCGCAGGCGTGGTGATTCCGCACATCGACCAGACATCGGAGAGCGATCTGCACCTGCTGCGACGAATGGCAAAGCAGTACGGTGCCATGCTGAAGGCCGTCGCGGGCCGGATCGTGCTGGCGCCGCGTGGCAGAGGGCGGAGCGCTGGCACCAACCAGTCGTTGCCTGTGGTGCGCTACGCGCCAGGCCGGCGCGCGGCGGCCGAGCAGAACGTCCTGTCGGCGCGTGTGACCGTGCGCGGTCGGCCACGCTACGGCTCGGTCACAGCCGCCTGGTACGACTTCGAGGGCGCGGAGCTGCAGCACGTGACGGCAGGCAGCGGCGGACCGGTCTACCAGCTGCGCGAACCGTTCCCGGATCGTGAGCAGGCTGAAGCGGCAGCTGCAGGCAGGCTGGACAGGCTGTCACGCCAGGAGAAGGAACTCGACATGACCGTCGAGGGCGAGCCGCGCCTGGTGTCAGAGAGCGTCGTCGAACTTGAGGGCTGGCCAGACGACGTCAGCCGATGGAGCGTGCTCAGGGCCGAACACACGGTCTCGAAGGCCAGCGGATACCGTACCAGGATCACCGCAGAGCCCGTGAAGGGCTCGTGAACGGCCGTTTACGGTGTTTAAAAGTGGGATTTTGACTCCAAAATGATCGACTCCCCGAGTCGGGAAATGGAGTCAATGTTCGCGCTCCGTACCAATCTGACTCCATTTCGCGACTCGCGACTCCAAAATGACTGCGCGGCTACAATCGCCACGGTGCGGGGTCCGGTGGCGCTCTCGGTCGCGGATGCCCGCGCCGGCGAGGCGGACGAGGCGCTGGAGTTCACGGTCACGCTCAGCCGGGCGGCGTCGGGCACGGTGACGGTGGACTACGCGACCCGCAACGGCACGGCGACGGCGGGCGAGGACTACACGTTTACCCGCGGCACGCTCAGCTATGCCGCGGGCGAGCTGGAGAAGACGGTGAGCGTGCCGCTGCTCGACGACGCCATCGACGAGGGCGAGGAGACCGTCACGCTCAAGCTGATGAACCCGCAGGGCGCTGTGATCGGCGACGGCGAGGCGACGGGGACGATCGAGAACTCCGACCCGCTGCAGAGGATGTGGCTCGCGCGCTTCGGGCGCACGGTGGCAGACCACGTGACGGCGGCGGTCTCCGGGCGGCTGGCGACCCCGCTTGCCGGCGCGCAGGTGACGGTGGGTGGCCAGAGCCTCGACCTCTCCGGGTCCGATGACACGGCGCTGCTCGGGGAGACCCTGACCTCGATCGCCCGCGCGATGGGCGCGCCGGCGGACGGCGGCGCATCCCCCGGATCGGGATACGGGGACGGCGGCCGGCCGGGGACGGGCCTCGGGATCGGCCAGTCCCCGACGCCGGACAGCGCACCGGCTCGAACGCCGTCGGGCCGCGAGCTGCTGTTGGGCAGCGCGTTCCACCTCGTCCGCGAGGCCGAGGGGACCGGTCCGGGGCTTGCGGCCTGGGGCCGGGTGACGACCGGCGGCTTCGACGGCGAGGCGCCGGCGGACGGCGGAGAGGTGCGCATCGACGGCCACGTGACCACCGGCATCCTCGGTGCGGACGCGCAATGGAAGCGGCTGCTGGCCGGTGTGGCGGTCTCGGCGAGCGAGGGCGAGGGCAGCTTCGGGCAGCCGGACGTCGATACCGGCAGCATCGAGAGCTCGATGACGACGGTGAGCCCCTATGCGCGCGTGGCCGTGACCGACCGGGTCTCGGTCTGGGGGCTCGCCGGCTGGGGCAGCGGGGAGATGACCATCGTGCAGGCGGCGAACGACCGCGGTCAGCCGGAGCGGACGACCCGGACCGACCTCGGGATGCGCCTCGCCGCCGTGGGTGGACGGGGCACGCTGCTGCAGCCGGACGAGGCCAACGGCATGGAGCTCGCACTCAAGGCGGACGCGTTCCTGGTCAAGACGACGTCGCAGGCGGTCTCGAACGAGGGTGAGACCAGTGCGGAGGCGAGCCGGACGCGGCTTGTGCTCGAGGCCGGCCGGGCGTTCCGGGTGGGCGGCGGCACGCTGACGCCCGGCCTCGAGCTCGGGCTGCGCCATGACGGCGGCGACGCCGAGACCGGCACCGGCGTCGAGCTCGGCGGGCGCGTGGCGTATGCCGGTCCGGGCTCGCGCCTGGGTGTCGAGGCGAGCGTGCGCGCGCTGGTTGCCCACGAGAACTCCGACTACCGGGAATGGGGGGCCTCGGGCGCGCTGCGCCTCGCCCCCGGGGCGTCGGGACGCGGCCTCTCGTTCAGCCTCAGCCCCACCTGGGGGGCGGCGTCGGGCGGCGCCGACCGGCTGTGGTCGGCCCTCGATGCGCGGGGCCTCGCGCCGGAAGGGACGTTCGAGGCCGGACACCGCCTTGCGGGCGAGATCGGCTACGGGCTCGCGCTGTTCGGCGACCGGTGGACCGGCACGCCCAGCCTGGGCCTGGGGCTTGCGCGCGGCGCGCGCGACTACCGGCTCGGCTGGCGGCTGACCCCGGCGGGCCGGGGCGACCCCGGCTTCGAGGTGAGCCTCGATGCCACCCGGAACGAGGCGGCGAACACCACCGGCGCCGGAACCGAGGTCGGGCACGGGGTCATGCTGCGCGCGGGCTGGCGCTGGTGAGCACGGCGGGCGCCGCCGGCCCTGGGATCGGCGGCGTTCGCGTGGCCGCGCGCAGGTAGGGGACGTCAGGCCGGACTCGTCACGCGCCGGAACGACGGCGAACGGTGTGGGCCCGACCAGAGGCTGTGGGTCCGGTCCGGCCTGGCGGCCCGGCCGTTCGGTGAAGGCGGCAGTACGAGGAGTGACCGGGTGAACAAGTCGGAGATTGCCGCCCGCGTGGCCGGGCGGACCGGGCTCGCAAGACCGGCGGCGGCAGAGGTCGTGGACGCCGTGTTCGAGGTCATCGCCGAGGCGCTCGCAGGCGGCGAGGAGGTGCGGGTGGTCGGCTTCGGGGTGTTCGGGGTCAAGACCCACCCCGACCGCACCTGGCGCAACCCGGGAACCGGCGGATGGATGCGGATCAAGGCGTCCAGGGCGCCGACATTCAGGGCCGGAAAGCCGTTGCGCGACGCCGTGAAGGACCACGGCGGGTCGTAGGCCGGCCTTCGCGACCCGGCCGGGTGCGAGGCCGTTATAGCGAAACCGGCCGTGCCTGCCCGGGGCGTGACGCACACGGCGACGACGGCCGCGGGGACCGGCCGCGGCTTTCCCGCAGCCCGTGCCGAGGCCGCGTCATGGCCGTCGGGAGGACCTGGGAACCAGTGGAGGTTGCCCGCGACTTCACACTCCCCGGGCAGATTGCCGGACCCAGGGGATTGTCCCCCGGGGAGTCGGCAGGGGCATCAGCCGCAGGTCGAGTGTCCGCAGGCGGTGCAGAGTTCGCATCCCTCGGCGCGGACCACCGCGAGGGCACCGCAGCGTCCGCACTCGCTGCCGGACCCGGTCGTCACGGTGCTGCCGTCCCCGACAGGCGCATCCGCGGCCGGCGCCTTGCCGGCATCAAGGAAACCGATCGTGCGCAGGTGCTTCTCAATCACCCCTCCGATCGCGGCCAGCAGCGAGGGCACGTATTTCCTCTCGATCCAGGCTCCGCCGCGCGGATCGAACACCTGCTGCAGTTCCTCGGCGACGAACGACACGTCACCGCCGCGCCTGAACACCGCGCTGATCATCCGGGTCAACGCCACCGTCCAGGCGTAGTGACCCATGTTCTTGGAGTTGATGAAGACCTCGAACGGTACCCGGCGACCGTCGCGCTCGATGTCGTTGATGGTGATGTAGATCGCGTGGTCGCTGCCGGGCCAGCGCATCTTGTAGGTCCGGCCTCCCACCACCTCCGGCCGTTCGATCAGCGCACCCGCATCCGTATCGCGGGCCGTGTCCGCCACCGAGAGCACCGCACCGGTGACCGGGTTTGGGCGGTAGGTGGTGCATCCCTTGCAGCCGGCGTCCCAGGCCGCCTGGTAGACCGCGCGGAACTCGTCAAACGAGATCGCCTCGGGCACGTTCACCGTCTTCGAGATCGCGCTGTCGACGAACTCCTGCGCGGCTCCCTGCATGGCAATGTGCTCGTGAGGGGTCAGTTCCTGGGCGGTGACGAAGGCGTCCGGGAGCGGTGCGTCCGGTCCGTTGAGGCGGCGGAACAGCCGGACCGCGTGGTCGACCACGGGCTGGGTTCGCCTCGACCCGTCGCGGTCCAGCACCGTGCGCTCGTATTCGAGCGCAAAGATCGGTTCGATTCCCGACGACAGGTTCCCGGCCAGCAGCGAGATGGTTCCGGTGGGCGCGATCGAGGTCAGGAGCCCGTTGCGGATCCCGTGCTCGCGGATCCCGTCGCGGATGTCGTCCGGAAAGTCCCGCACACCCGGCGCTTCCAGGTAGCGCTCGGCATCGAACAGCGGGAACGGACCCTTCTCGCGCGCCAGCGCCACCGAGGCCCTGGCCGCCGCGTCGCGAACCTCCCGCAGCCAGTGCCGGGTTGCCTCGAGGGCCTCGTCGCTGCCGTAGCGGATCCCGCACATGACCAGCGCGTCGGCGAGACCGGTCACCCCGAGGCCGATGCGCCGCTTCGCCCGTGCCTCGGCCGCCTGTTCGCGCAGCGGGAACCGCGACGCGTCGATGGCGTTGTCCAGCATCCGGACCGCCACTGCCACGGCCCCTCCCAGGCCCTCGAGGTCGATGGACCCGTCGGCGGTGAACGGTTCCTCCACGAACCGGGCGAGGTTCACTGACCCCAGTAGACAGGCGCCATAGGGCGGCAGCGGCTGTTCGCCGCACGGATTGGTCGCGGCAATGGTCTCGCAGTAGGCGATCGGGTTCTGCCGGTTGATCCGGTCGATAAAGATGACACCCGGCTCGGCCACGTCGTAGGTCGCCCGCAGGATCCGGTCCCAAAGGTCGCGTGCCCGCACCGTCCGCCAGACCGCGCCGCCGAACACCAGGTCCCAGTCGCCGTCTTCGGCCACGGCCTGCATGAACGGGTCGGTCACCAGCACCGATAGGTTGAACATCCGCAACCGCGCCGGGTCGCGCTTGGCGGCAATGAAGTCGTCGATGTCCGGGTGGTCACACCGCAGCGTCGCCATCATGGCGCCGCGCCGGGCGCCGGCGCTCATGATCGTGCCGCACATCGCGTTCCACACGTCCATGAAGGAGAGTGGCCCGGAGGCATCGGCGCCGACGCCGCGAACCGGTGCTCCCTTCGGGCGCAGCGTCGAGAAGTCGTAGCCGATCCCGCCTCCCTGCTGCAGCGTGAGCGCGGCCTCGCGAAGGGCGGTGAAGATCCCCGACATGTCGTCCGGGATCGTCCCCATGACGAAGCAGTTGAAGAGGGTTACCGCGCGGCCGGTTCCGGCACCGGCCAGGATCCGGCCGGCGGGCAGGAATCCGAAGTCCGAGAGGGTGTTGCGGAACACGCCGGTCCAGGACCCGGCGTCATCCTCGACTGCCGCCAGCGCCCGGGCCACCCGGTCCCAGCTGTCGGTGATCGACGCCTCCTCGCCGTGCCGGTACTTCTCGTGCCAGATCTGCTCGGAGATCCCCTCGAGCTCGACCGGTTCCGGCCCAGGTGGCTGCTGCACTGCTCTCTCCCCCGCTTCTACAGGTGGAGCCGGTCACACCGGCGTCCGACAGTCAAGACACTCCGCTCAGGGGCACGTGTCGGGTCCAGACTGCCGCCACCGTGTCAGCGCGGGTCCTGTCGATGAAGACCGGGCCGCGCCCCCTGCAGGCGCTGTCAGCGCCAGTCCCGCAGCGTGCAGGGTGGACGCTGTCGCCGCAATCGGAACTGTTACCGTTTACAACCGTGTCCTTTCCGGGACCACCTTCGGGGCTACAGTCCTCAGGGCCGCCGTACTGCCTGTCGTTGCCGGGCCCGCCGGAGAAGGTGTCCGTTCCCTGTTGCCGGTCGATGGCATCGGTCCTGGTCACGCCCCCGTTGTCCCATGTCGGAATGACCGGGCCGCGCCTCTTTGCCGCCCGGGCCCTTCAGAACCCCGGGCCGGGGCTTCCCGGCTCATCCGGCCGCTGCCCCGGACCAACCCCGGCCGCCGCCGGCAGACCCGCAATCACATCGGCTCCATCCATGTCGGCCGCCGCAAGGATGCGGGCGATCAGGGCCGGGGTCAGCCCGGTCAGGAGCGTCGAGCGGTCGACGGCCCTCGGTGCCGTCAGGCGCTCGGCCCTGACCCTTCATGACCGTGTGCGTTCAATTGCTTCTGACACCGATCGGCCGACCAGGCGGCAAGCCGGGCAGCAGTTCCGCAGCATGAGTCCGCCGTCATCGTTGCAAGCGAAACAACGGTGTCCTGCCTAACCGAACATCTGAACGGGCTCGCGCGGATCTCAAGAGAAGCAGTCGGCGATATTGCGGTTCGGGCCGCTTGCGTCGCCGCCCGCGGAAGCACTTCTCGACAACCACGCTACCCACAAGCACCCCGGGGTTCGCTCATGGCTCGGCACGCGCACGCGGTTTCACCTGCACTTCACGCCGACTTCCGCCCGATGGCTGAACCAGGTGGAGTGCTGGTTCAGCATCATTGCGCGCCGGGCCATCACGCACGGACCCTTCAACACCGTCAGTCAGCTCGCAAAGACCATCGAGGGCTGCATTGAGCCCTGCAACCAGGCCGCGAAGCCTGTCATCTGGGTCGCGGCCGCGGACCCCGGCATCCACAAGCTGAATTGGCTGACTGCGCGCATTTCCGGGACAGACCGCCAGGGCCTGGCACACCCAAACCTGCGACGAAACAACGGGCAGGTTTGCGAACCTTTTTTCCGGATAACCCTGTTTGACCAACGCTTTGTTTTATCCGCATCCGGGTTCGAAGAAGTGCGCAACACCTACAACCGGCAAATGAAATATTCTCTCCAATCTCCCCAAATTCGGGGCGGCCACGCAACCCGAACCTTCCAACACTTGCGCTGACAGGAGGTGAAGCACCGGGCAGGATAACGTTTCGCCGTTTCCGCCGGGATCTGCCGGCAGCCTGTCCGCAACAGGACCTCACCAGATGCAGCGTCATCCCGGTCTGGTTGCGGATTTCGATATACGAACGAATGGCTCACTCATGTCGATAGCGGACGTAACGACGATTGGGTCGTGCGCTCGACGGGTGCCGCGGCTGACATGCCGACATGGAAGACGAGGATTTCCGTTCATTCGGAAAACACGGGCGGAGCGCATGCGGGGCCCGTCCAGCAACCACAGGGCTGGCCGGCGCGATCGAGACGACGCTCCGTCATTCCTCCGGCCATGCGCGGGCACCGCCGGACAAGGCGACCCCGGTCCGTGCTTGTGGGGCCGCGGACATCCAGGTGAGCCAGGCGGTGCATGACGCGCAAGCAGGCCGCCGACGGATCCAACGGAGCAAACTGCACCAGGGGCTGTTGTCCGTCTTCCGGTCCAGCCGGCTCGAGGGTCTGCTCACCGGGATGCCCCGCTGAACGAACGAACACATGCCACCGGTCAGGAGACCGCCACCTGTCCCTTCGCAGCGCCGAGAGCAGGGGCGCCAGGCGCGACAGACTGAAGACAGGCCACTGGCTGCTGCGGCTGAGGGTGGAGGTGCGTTCCGCCAGCCGCCGGAACCCGCCCCGGGGATACACGAAAGTCCGGATGACCGCGGCATCACGGTCCCGCCAGGTATCCGGCGATGTGGGCGGCCACTTGCCGCGCGTCGTCGGCCACGCCGTAGAGCAGGCCGGACTTGCGCTTCACCATCCAGTTGAGGCCCATGAAATAGAGCCCTGGCACGGACGCCGCACCGCGGTCGGTGACGGGGTACCCCATTTCGTCACGCACCGGAAAGTCGATCCACGAGAAGTCATAGGAAAAGCCGGTCGCCCATACGATGGAGGCGACGTTCTCGTCCCGGAGATTGATGAAGGGACGGGACGGTACCGGCCCATCGCCCTCGCGCGGCTCGCCATCGAGTTCCGCGACGCTCGGCAGGGGCGCTTCGATGCCGTTCCTCTCGATGAAGGCGTCCACGGTTTCCCGCAAGGTGCGCGAGAAACCGTCCGCGCTCTCCAGGTTCCGCGTCAGGTCGTCGGCAAACCGCATCTTTTCGCCGTCCACCGCCAGAAGCCGTCCGAGCAGTTCGACACCGTCGCGACGCAGGCTGTGCAGGCCGAGCGTGCGCCCGCCGCGTGCTCCGCTGAGCTGGACCTCGGCCTTGAATCGCTGGGCAGGGGAGTCCAGCATGTCGGGGGTTCGGTCGAAGAACCCGAGCCGGTCGAGCCATTCCGCACAGTCCCGACCGCGGTAGCGGCGTGGAACGCGCCCTGCCCCGCCGGCGCTCAGCAGCACCTGTCGGCCCGCCAGCCGCAGGTCGTCGGCGATCTGCCCTCCCGTCTGACCGGAGCCCACGACCAGGACGCCGCCGGGCGGAAGGGCTCCAGGATTGCGGTACGTCTCCGCGTCGAGTTGCACGATGCGAGGAGCAACCGATCCGGCAAGCGCTGGCCGGCGGGGCCTCTGCATCGTGCCGGTGGCGACGACGACGGCCGGAGCCTCCAGGAACCCGTCGGAGGTATCGACACGCAACCGCCCGTTCTCGCCTCGACCAATCCCGGTCACCACGACGCCGGTTCGGACCGGGCAACCGAAGTCCTCCGCCCAGCGCGCGAGATAGGCTACGACATCGTCGCGTGGCATGAACCCGTCCGGGTCGGGTCCGCTGTATTCCGCGCCCGGCAGGCGGATGGTCCAGTTCGGTGTGACGAGGGTAAAGCTGTCCCATCGGCGCGACCAGCTGCTCGCCAGCGCCTCCCGTTCCAGCACCACATGGCGGATGCCGCGATCCGAAAGGTAGTAGCTTGTGCACAGTCCGGCCTGGCCGGCGCCGATGACGATGACGTGCGGAACCTGCATGACTCCATGTCTTCCCGTGGTTGAGCGCCCCCGTTTGCGCGGCGGGCGAGAAATGTGCACAGGCGCGGATCGCAGCTGCGCTCGTCGGTTCGCGCTCAGCTTCCGATCCGCTTGCTCAGGTCCAGGTAGTTCCGGCCGTCCCGGCGCAGGTATCGCAGGTCATCGACATACGTGCGCACCAGGTGCAGGCCGAGACCGTCCAAGACGGATTCTTCCTCAATGGTGTCGGGCCCCGGTTGCAGCATGAAGGATCCGGGTTCCAGCTCGCGGCCGTCGTCGACCGTCCGGACGGCGAGGCTGCGATCCTCGTCGTTCATCGTGAGGGTGACGTCGATCCGGTGCGCGCCGGCGGCGTCGTAGCCGTGCTCCATGATGTAGAGGAGTATCTCCTCGATGCAGAGCAGGACCTGGAACCGGTCCTGTTGCGGCAACCGGTGCCGATCGGCGAAATCGTCGACCGCCTGCACGACCCGTGCCAGCTCGGCACTGTGGTTGAGGATGGTCAGGCTGAGGCTTGATTCCGGTTCACGGGTCGGGGCCGGCTCGCCGCCGTCAGGGAGTTCGACCGCCGCCGCCGTGGGGTGCCCGCCGCCGCGGATGAGCGCGTTCAGCTTCGCCACGTCGATCGCAGCTTCGATGGAGTGCTTCGCGCTCTTGGGCGGCCAGCTCTGATTTGCGTCCTTCAGGATGAGGCGCCTGACCGCGTCCGTCAGTTCGGTCACCCGCGGCACGCGCCGCAGACCGTCGAGCGTCTCCGCATGCTCCGGAAGACGCAGGTGCCGGTAAAGAACGGGATAGGGCACGACATCATCGCCGACGAGGTCGAAGACATCCATCGGGGAGGCCGGACTCTCGGGCGAGAGCCCCGCTGCGCGAAGCAGGGCGGCCAGGGCATCGCGGGATATCCGGCCTTCGTCCAGCCCGTCCCCTGTTTCGCACAGGGCGCCCAGCAGGACGAAGTAGTCCGGGTCCGGCGGCTGGGTGAAGCTCCACAGCGGGCGCATCGGGTCGGTGAGGTAGCGCGGTTCGCGGCCCCGGTGAGGCCGTCCCAGGGCGGCGTTGCGGTGCGGGAAGCGGTCGAACAGGAGCAGCGCCTCGGAATGCTCGATCGCTCCCTTGAGGATCGACCAGCTCACGAACTGGTTGATCCTGCGCCGCTCGGGCGGCGCCTCGGCGACGAGGTCGACGCTCCAGCGGGACATTTTCTCGATGGAGAGCTCCTGCAGTTTCAAGTCTTCCGCATGGGCAAGCGGAACGTAGACCCAGAACCGCTCGATGACGTTGTAGTGCGTGAAGTCCCGCCCCGCGTCGCAGGTATCCCGGCACATGGAGGCGACAAGGTTGTCATTCGCATAGGCCAGCGCCGTTCCGCGATAGACGCTGCGCGGAAACTGGTCGAGGACGATCAGCTTCGCCAGTAAACCCTTCGGCGTGTCCCAGGCCGGATCGCGGAAGAAGCGATCCAGCCCCTCGTGGTGCATCTGTTCGCACCAGTCGCGCTGAACCTGGAGAACACGGGGGTTTTCGGCGCCCCTGGCGAACGGTCCCATCCGCCATTTCATCATCCCCTGCTGCCAGTTCACGCGCGAGGCGTCGGCCGCGGTTCGCAGCCGGCCGAGCCAGAATTCCAGCACCGCCTCCGGGGATCGTTCGGGAATGCCACCATCGTACTCGTCTGTCCGCATGTCAGAGACCTCCCTGGGCACCGGTGAAAGGCACACGCGTCCGGAACACCGCTCGTGGAAATGGCTCGGGTGGATTACCCCTGCGCACGAACCCGGGCCACACCGCAACGACAGCCAGCCCGCCTGGGGCGCGACCCGAATGACCGTCCGGGACGGCCTCGCGGGAATCCGGGCTAGACGATCACGAGGTCCGTCGAGATGCGTCGGCGCATCCGGAACTCCATGTGAGGGCTGCCATCGACCGGTTCGGCGCGCGCCGCGATGGTATCGTCGTCAACCCAGCGCCCGACGATCCTGAGTTCGACCGGGCTCTGGTCCGCCTGATGTGCGCCAACCGATTTCGAGGTCGGCTTTCCGTAGTGGGTCAGGGTCATCGAGCCAACGATGCCCGAACTGCCGGTGGTGTACGTGCCGCTGTAGTACCAAGCGGACTCGCCCCCGAGGACCGTTCCGCCTTGCAGCACGATAACGCCTCGGCCATCGCCGGGCGCGCCGTCGTACGAAATGAGCCACAACCCTTCGATCCGATTTTCCATTCCAGTATCTCCCGTTGGTGCGGGCTTCCCCGATTCGGGAAGTTCGACGAACCCACGACTGGTATTTGGGGTGCCAACGGAGAGTGCGCGTCCCCAACATTCGGGAGACTCGTCGCAATTCGCGGCTCCCCGGGGCGACTGTTCGAAATCCCGGTCTCGTCGACGAAGACCAGCCGGTCCGGCGAAGGGTGCGGGCGATCAGGACCGGGGTCAGCCGGGGCAGAAGCGTCCTTCCCGACTTCTCCATGCTGCTGAAGCGCCATCGCCGCCTTCGCTCGCCGGTCATGCATTGCCTCAGGCGAGGTGCCCGGCATGGCGTCTCCCTGGTCCCCGCAAAGGCACAGCATGGCAACGGTGAGTGGAACCGGGCACGGACCGCAACGGGCCCCGCCACGCATGGCGGTCCCGCACATTTCGCTCCACGCGGCCATGGGGAGAGCAGCCGGGAGGTGTGTTCCCCGATGCCAGGCACCGGCCCACCCCTCGGCTTCGGGACGGGAAGGACCCCCTCACGCGCCACCGGTGTGCCGGAGTACCGCCATCACCTGTCCCGCCGTCCGACCGATACCATCGTGGACCGTTTCTCCGGTCCGTGATATTCGCTGTGACATCGGTCATCCATCCGTGACAGGCGAGCATGTGCGGACGCTTTACCCAACTGCACACCTGGGAAGAGCTGCATGCCTGGTTCTCGCTGTCGGGATTCGCACGGAACCTGCCGGCCCGCTACAACGTCGCGCCCGGCCAGCAGGTCATGATCCTGCGCGCCGGTGCCGACGGGCTTCGCGCCGACGCCCTGCACTGGGGACTGGTGCCCGGATGGACCCGGGACCCCGACCGGACGACACGCCTGATCAATGCCAGGGCCGAGACCGCCGCGGAGAAGCCCTCGTTCCGGGCGGCGTGGCGGCACCGGCGCTGCGTGGTGCCGGCATCGGGCTTCTACGAATGGGCCCGGACCGGGCGCGCGCGGCAGCCCTGGTACTTCAGCGCAGCCGACGACATGCCGCTTGCCCTCGCCGGCCTGTGGGATCGCTGGGCCTCTCCGTCCGGCGAGGTTCTCGAGAGCTTCGCGATCCTCACCATGCCGGCGAACGACTGCGTCGGACAGGTGCATCACCGGATGCCGGTGATCCTCGAGCGTGACCGGGTCCGGGCGTGGCTCGATGACCGCGCCCTGCCCCGGGACGGATACGCAGCCGGGCGGATGCGCTGCCGCGCCGTCGGCACCCGGGTCAACTCGGCCCGACACGACGATCCGGACTGTCTCGAGCCGGCCGGCGAACCCGGGCTGCTGGCGCTTGCCGGTACGCCCTGATCCATGACTGGCATGATCAGGACATTGCTCATTGCCAACCGCGGCGAGATTGCCTGCCGGATTGCGCGCAGCGCGAAGGAACTCGGCATCCGGACCGTCGCCGTCCATTCCGACGCCGACGCCCGGGCGATGCACGTCGCATGCTGTGACCGGGCCTGCAGGATCGGGCCGGCCCCGGCATCCGACTCCTACCTGAATGCCGGCGCCATCATCGAGGCCGCACGCGCAAGCGGCGCCGATGCGGTTCATCCCGGTTACGGGTTCCTGGCCGAGAACGCGGAGTTTGCCGACGCCTGCGCCGATGCCGGACTGACCTTTGTCGGCCCCCCGGCACGGGCGATCCGCGACATGGGATCGAAGGCGCGCGCCCGCGCCCTCATGGAGACGGCCGGGGTTGCCCTGGTGCCCGGCTACCACGGGGAGGACCAGGACGCGGCGGCACTCGGGGCGGCGGCGGCCCGGATCGGCTACCCGGTGCTGGTCAAGGCGAGTGCCGGCGGCGGCGGCCGCGGCATGCGGATCGTTGCCACCGCCGATGAACTGGCTCCGGCCATCGACTCGGCCCGGCGCGAGGCGGCGGCCGCCTTCGGGGATGGCCGGTTGCTGATCGAGAAGTACCTGTCACGGCCGCGCCATGTCGAGGTCCAGGTCTTCGGCGATGGCCACGGCACCATGCTGCACCTGTTTGAACGCGACTGTTCGATCCAGCGCCGGCACCAGAAGGTGCTGGAGGAAGCACCCGCGCCCGGACTGTCGGACGACCTGCGCGCCGCGCTCGGCGAGACCGCGGTCAGGGCGGCGCGCGCGGTCGGCTACGTCGGTGCCGGCACCGTCGAATTTGTCCTCGACGCCGACGGTTTCTACTTCATCGAGATGAACACCAGGCTGCAGGTCGAGCACCCGGTCACCGAAGCCGTCACCGGCATCGATCTCGTCGCCTGGCAACTCGACGTTGCGGCCGGCGGTCGGTTGCCGCTCACCCAGGACCAGGTCCGCTGCCGGGGTCACGCGCTGGAAGCGCGGCTGTGTGCCGAGGACCCGCTCGACTTCCAGCCGCGGACCGGGCAGATCAGCTACCTGCGGTTTCCCGGCGACGGAACCCGGGTCGATACCGGGGTGCGCGAGGGCGACGCGGTTTCGGTGCACTACGACGCCATGATCGCCAAGCTGGTGGCGCACGGTCCCGACCGGGCGACCGCGCTGTCCCGGCTCGCCCGCGCCGTGGAACAGACCAGGATCGCGGGGCTGGTCACCAACCAGCCGTTCCTCGCCCGGCTGGTTCGCCACCCGGCCTTCACCCGCGGCGACGTGCACACCGGGTTCATCGAGGAACATGCCGACGCCCTGCTTCCGGCACCAGCGCCGGTCGACGACACCACCTTCGCCCTTGCGGCGACGGCCCTCGTTCGCGAGCGGACGCACGCGGCACAGGCAGGCGCGGCAGCTACGGCCGATCCGGGCTCACCGTGGCATTCCTGTTCCGGGTGGCGGCTGAATGCGCCCGCCGTGCACCGGGTGACGCTCGCGCATGGGGAGGAGCAACGCGAAGTCGTGCTCGAAGCGGCCGGACGGGACCTGGTCGCGGCCGACCTGCGCCTTTCCGGCGGCGTGGGCCCCGACGAACCGGTAACGGCGGCCGGCAACGGCGGCACGCTGACAGCTCCGGTGGTCCTCTCGGGTCGGGACGTCACCGTGTTCCTGCCTGACGGTCCGGTGGTGCTTGCGGTCCACGACCCTCTCGAGGCGGCCGGAGGCGACGAGGAGGCCGCGGGCCACCTGACCGCGCCGATGCCCGGGCGCATCATCGAGATCCATGTCGCCGCGGGCGATGACGTGGTGCGCGGAACTCCGCTGCTGGTGCTCGAGGCCATGAAGATGGAACACACGATCACCGCCCCGGTCGACGGCACGGTCACCCGTGTGCGCTATGCCGTCGGCGACCTCGTGGAGGAGGGGTCGGACCTGCTCGAGCTCGAACCCGCCCGCGGCGAGTAGGCGGACCGGACATCCATGACGGTGCATCTGCTCAAGCTCTGCGTCGGGGTCGATTCCGTCGAACAGCTGGCGGCATCACAGCTGCGCCGCCGGGCCGGCCAGTCGGAAGAGGTCAATGTCCACGTCACCCGCAACACGCCGCGCCGCGCGGACGAGGTGCTTGACGGCGGCTCGCTCTACTGGGTGATCCGCCGGCGGATCCTGGTGCGCCAGCGGATCGTGCGGCTGCAGGCGATCGAGGGGGCGGACGGGCGGGCGCGATGCGGACTGGTGCTGGCACCCGAGCTGGTGCCGGTCGAGGCGAGACCGCACCGCCCGTTCCAGGGCTGGAGGTACCTCGACGCCGCCGACGCACCTCCCGACCTTCCGGTCTCGGCGGGCGACGGGATCCTCGACCCGATGCCCGAGCACATGATCCGGGACCTGCGGGAACTCGGACTGCTGTAGTCGGCGCGCAGGAAAAGGGTAACGGCGCGGGCCGTGCGCGCGGTCTCGGCGACGCCGGATCACGGCAGCCATTGGACAGGGTCCACCGCGTGGCCCGGGTCCGCGCCGGCCTGGACGCAGCGTGTCGCTGTCAACGGTTCGAGATGGAGTCCCTGTGGCTCAGTACAGGCCGGCGGCACGCGCCTTGAGCGCAAGCAGTGCGAGCACCCGGTCGATGACAGGCGTGGAGATTTCCGCCGCCCGGGCGAACCGGGCGACGGCCATGCCGATGGAGTCGATCTCCATCGGCCGGCCCGCATCCCAGTCCTGCAGCATCGACGGGCGGTGATGGAACCGGAACTCGGGCGCGAACATGACGCGGGGGTCCACCTCGAGCCGGAAACCGTGGGCGGCGGCGACCGCAACGGACTCCTCGACCATGGCCTCGGCGATCTCGCTTACCCCCGCGTGCTCGGCCAGTGCGCGCTCCGACGCACCGGTCAGCACCGCCAGCGGCGAGCGCGACAGGTTGATGATGAGCTTGGCCCAGATCGCCTCGCGAATGTCGTCGACCGGCGGGACGTCCATCGACCCGCTTTCCAGCACCGCGCACAGTTCCGCCAGCCGCTGCGAACGGGACCCGTCCGGTTCTCCTAGGGTGAAACGGCCCCGGTCCGGGCTGTTGCAGACCACCAAGCCGGGCCGCTCCACCCGGACCGGGCAGTCGACCACGCAGCCGATCGCGCGGTCCGCCCCGATCTCCCGCGCGAGCACGCCGTCCGGGTCGAGCAGCGTCGAGGCGCTGTCGGGCAGGTCCGGCCGCGCATGGTCGTACCACCACGGGATGCCGTTCATGGCGAAGACCACCGGGGTTTCCGGGCCCAGCAGGGGTCCGATGACCTCGCCGACCGAGACCAGGGCCGGGCCCTTGACCGCCACCACCACCGCGTCGACCGCGCCGATCCGGCCGGCGTCGTCGCTGCACTCGGGATGCACCGTCAGCGTCTCGTCGCCCTGGCACAGCGTGAGGCCACCGGTCCGCAGCGCGTCCAGGGTAGCCCCGCGCGCCAGCACCGAGACCCGGTGTCCGGCCGCGGTCAGCCGGACGGCCAGGTAGCCGCCGATCGCGCCCGCCCCGATCACGCACAGTTGCATGGTCACCCCCCGCAGAACCGCCCTTGCATGACTGGCACCGGCGCACCACACTCCCGGCTCCAGTCGTGCGACCCGGGAGAACGAGCACCATGGCCGGCACCTACCCCAAGGATCCCCGCAAGGGCAAGCGTCGTTCCTCGCAATGGTATGGCAAGGCCGACCGGGACGGCTACGCACACCGCTCGTGGATGAAGAACCGCGGCCTGCCGGCCGACCAGTTCGACGGCCGGCCGATCATCGGCATCTGCAATACCTGGTCCGAATTCAACCCGTGCAACGCCCACTTCCGCGACATTGCCGAACGGGTCAAGCGCGGCGTCTACGAGTCCGGCGGCGTACCGATGGAGTTCCCGGTGTTCTCCAACTCCGAAAGCCAGTTGCGCCCCACCGCCATGCTCTACCGCAACCTTGCCTCCATGGACGTCGAGGAGTCGATCCGCGGCCTGCCGATGGACGGAGTGGTGCTGCTGGTCGGGTGCGACAAGACCACTCCGGCGCTGATGATGGGAGCCGCCTCCTGCGACCTGCCGACCATCGTGGTCTCCGGCGGACCGATGCTGAACGGGCATTACCGCGGCGAACTGATCGGATCCGGCACCCATGTCTGGAAGTTCTCGGAGATGGTCAAGGCCGGCGAGATGTCACTGGAGGACTTCATGTCGGCCGAGCAGGACAATTCCCGTTCGGCCGGTCACTGCATGACCATGGGCACCGCCTCGACCATGGCGAGCTTTGCGGAATCCATCGGCATCGCGCTCCATACCAATGCCGCGATTCCCGCGGTTGATTCCCGCCGGTACGTGCTGGCGCAGATGGCCGGGCGGCGCATTGTCGACATGGTCCGCGACGACATCACCATGTCGTCGCTGCTCAAGCGCGAGAACTTCGAGAACGCGATCATGGTCAACGGCGCCATCGGCGGCTCCACCAACGCGGTGATCCACATGCTGGCCATCGCCGGTCGCATGGGGATCGACATCACGCTCGATGACTGGGACCGGCTTGGCCGCGACATTCCCTGCCTGGTCAACCTGATGCCGTCGGGCGCCTACCTGATGGAGGACTTCTTCTACGCCGGCGGGTTGCCCGCGGTGATCCGGGAACTCGACGGGTACATCCACAAGGACGCGATGACCGCCAATGGCCGGACCATATGGGAGAACTGCAGCGACGCCCGGACCTGGAACCACGAGGTGATCTTCCCGGTCGACCGTCCGTTCAAGCCCAACGGCGGCATCGCGGTGCTGCGCGGGAACCTGGCGCCGGACGGCGCCATCATCAAGCCGTCGGCCGCCTCGCCGGAGCTGATGACCCACCGTGGCCGGGCGGTGGTGTTCGAGAGCGTCGAGGACTACCGCGACCGCATCGAGGACCCGGAACTCGACATCGACGAGACCTGCATCATGGTGCTGAAATACTGCGGCCCGAAGGGCTACCCCGGCATGGCCGAGGTCGGGAACATGGGCCTGCCGCCGAAGATCCTGAAGAAGGGCATCACCGACATGGTGCGGATTTCGGACGCGCGCATGAGCGGGACCGCCTACGGAACCGTGGTGCTGCACACCGCACCGGAGGCCGCGGCGGGCGGGCCGCTGGCCTTCGTGCGCAACGGCGACATGATCGAGATCGACGTGCCGGGCCGGCGGCTGCACCTCGACGTGCCGGACGAGGAACTCGAACGCCGGCGCGCGGCATGGAACGGGTTCGAGTCACCCTACGACCGTGGCTACACCCGCATCTACGTCGAACACGTCACCCAGGCCGACACGGGCGCCGACCTCGACTTCCTGGTCGGCAAGAGCGGTACGCCGCTGCTGCGCGAGTCGCACTGAACTCCCGGCCGGTCCGGGCCGTCACGACGCCCGGTTCATCCGGTTGCCGACCAGGTCGTCGACCACTGCCGGCTCGGCCAGGGTCGAGGTATCGCCCAGGCTTGCGAAATCGTCCTCCGCGATCTTGCGCAGGATCCGGCGCATGATCTTGCCCGACCGGGTCTTGGGAAGGCCCGGAGCCCACTGGATCAGGTCCGGAGTGGCGATCGGCCCGATTTCCCGGCGCACCCAGCCAACCAGCTCCCGGCGCAGCTCCTCGCTCGGCTCCACGCCCAGCACCAGTGTCACGTAGGCATAGATACCCTGGCCCTTGATGGGGTGGGGGTAGCCGACGACGGCGGCCTCGGACACCGCCTGGTGGCCGACCAGCGCGCTCTCGACCTCGGCGGTTCCCATGCGGTGGCCGGACACGTTGATCACGTCGTCGACGCGGCCGGTGATCCAGTAGTACCCGTCCTCGTCGCGCCGGCAGCCGTCGCCGGTGAAGTACCGGCCGGGGAAGGTCGAGAAGTAGGTGCTGAAGAACCGCTCGTGGTCTCCGTACACCGTGCGCATCTGTCCCGGCCACGACTCGGCGATGCACAGGTTGCCCTCGGTGGCGCCCTCGAGTTCCCGGCCCTCGCCGTCGACGATGATCGGGCGTACGCCGAAGAACGGCCGGGTCGCCGATCCGGGCTTGAGCGCCGTCGCACCCGGCAGCGGGGTGATCAGGATGCCGCCGGTCTCGGTCTGCCACCACGTGTCGACGATCGGGCAGCGGCCGTCGCCCACTACATTGTGGTACCACAGCCAGGCTTCCGGGTTGATGGGTTCGCCGACCGAGCCGAGGACCCTGAGCGATGCGCGGTTCGTCGCCGTGACCGGCCCGTCGCCTTCGCGCATCAGCGCGCGGATCGCGGTGGGCGCGGTGTAGAAGATCGACACCCCGTGCTTGTCGCACACCTGCCAGAACCGGCTCGAGTCGGGGTAGTTGGGCACGCCCTCGAACATCAGCGTGGTGGCGCCGTTGGCGAGCGGGCCGTAGAGAATGTAGCTGTGCCCGGTCACCCAGCCCACGTCGGCCGTGCACCAGTAGGTCTCGCCGTCCCGGTAGTCGAACACGTATCGGTGGGTCATCGAGGCATAGACGATGTAGCCTCCCGAGGTGTGCAGCACGCCCTTCGGCTGGCCGGTCGAACCGGAGGTGTAGAGGATGAACAGCGGATCCTCTGCGCCCATCTCCTCGGGCGGACAGTCCGCGGCCGCCCCGGCCAGGACATCGTGGTACCAGTGGTCGCGTCCGTCGACCCAGCCGATGTCGCCGCCGGTGCGCCGGACCACCACCACGGTCCGGCAGTTGGGACAGCTCTCGAGCGCGGCGTCGGTATTGGCCTTCAGCGGAACGGTGCGCCCGCCGCGAAGGCCCTCGTCGGCCGTGATCACCAGGGTGCTGTCGCAGTCGTGGATCCGCCCGGCCAGTGCATCCGGGGAAAACCCGCCGAACACCACCGAATGGATGGCGCCGATGCGCGCGCACGCCAGCATGGCGACGGCGGCCTCGGGGATCATCGGCATGTAGATGGTGATGCGATCGCCGCGCGCCGCACCGAGCTCTCTCAGGGCATTGGCAAACCGGCACACCTCGGCATGCAGTTCCCGGTAGGTGATGTGCCGGTCCTCCCGCGGGTCATCGCCTTCCCAGACGATGGCAACCTGGTCGCCGCGGGTCTCCAGGTGACGGTCGAGACAGTTGGCGGCGACGTTCAGGGTGCCGTCGTGAAACCAGCGGATATGCAGGTCGTCGCGGTCCCAGGACACGTCCCGGATCGCGGTGTAGGGCCGGATCCAGTCGATCGTGCGGCCTTGCTCGGCCCAGAACCCGTCTGGATCATCGATCGATCGCCGGTACATCTCCTCGTAGCCGGCATTGTCGATCAGGGCGGCTTCGCGAACCGCATCGCGAACCGGGTAGAGCGCGGGTTCCGACATGACAGCAATCCTCCCCGTTGACACGCACCGGCCACCTTCCCGGCACCGGGCACGGAATATACCACCGGCGCCTGCCGGAAATAAGGTCCCGCGCCGGCTTCCGCGGTCGAGCGGTCTCGACAGCCCCCGATCGGCCACTATAATCCGGCCCACATTCAGGTCTGTCTCCGGAGCCGGCCGCATGACCGGGTCGAACCGCCCCCTGTCACCACACCTGCAGATCTACCGGCCGCAGCTGACGTCGGTGCTCTCCATCACCCATCGCGCGACGGGGGTTGCGCTCGCAGCCGGCACACTGCTGTTCAGCTGGTGGCTGCTGGCGGCCGCCAGCGGAAGCGGGTCCTTTGCGCTGGTCCAGGACGTCATGGGCTCATGGCCGGGAATGATCGTGCTGGTCGGCTTCACCTGGGCGCTGTTCTATCATCTGTGCAACGGTATCCGGCACCTGTTCTGGGACGCGGGGCGCGGTCTCGATATCGAGACCGCCTATCGGTCGGGCTGGGCGACGGTGGCGGCGTCCGCGGGCCTGACGGTCATCGCCTGGGCCGTCGGACTGTCCGCGTAGATCCGGGGAGCGCACGGATGAACGGAAAGAACATGCGAACCCCGCTCGGGCGCGCACGCGGCCTAGGCAGCGCAAAGGACGGCGTCCACCACTGGTGGATGCAGCGCCTGACCGCAGTCGCCCTGGTTCCGCTCTGCCTGTGGTTCGTCGCCTCGCTGGTCCGCGTTGCCGGCGCCGACCACGCCGCTGCGGTGGCGTGGATCGGGTCCCCGCTGGTCGCGATCATGCTGATCCTGCTGGTCATCGCCGGGTTCTATCACGCGGCACTCGGCCTCAGGGTTGTGATCGAGGACTACGTCGGCTCCGAGGCGGTCAAGCAGGTCACGCTGATCCTGATGCAGTTCGCCTGTATCGCGCTTGGCGTCGCCACCGTGTTTTCCATCCTGAAACTGGCCCTGTAGGGACGATCATGGCTGCCTACGAAGTCGAAGAGCACAGCTACGATGTCGTCGTGGTCGGGGCGGGGGGCGCCGGTCTGCGCGCGACCCTCGGCATGACCGAGCAGAACCTGAAGACCGCCTGCATCACCAAGGTCTTTCCGACCCGCAGTCACACCGTGGCGGCCCAGGGCGGCGTCGGGGCGGCGCTCGACAACATGGGCGAGAGCGACAACTGGCGCTTTCACATGTACGACACGGTCAAGGGCTCCGACTGGCTCGGCGACCAGGACGCCATCGAGTACATGTGCCGCAACGCCATACCCGCGGTGATCGAGCTCGAACACTACGGTGTGCCGTTTTCCCGCACCGAGGAAGGCAGGATCTACCAGAGGCCGTTCGGCGGCCACACACTGGACTACGGCGAGCGCCTGGCCAAGCGCGCCTGTGCCGCCGCCGACCGGACCGGCCACGCGATCCTGCACACGCTCTACCAGCAGTGCCTGCGCAACAACGCCGAGTTCTTCGTCGAATACTTCGCGCTCGACCTCATCATGGATGACGACGGGGCGTGTTGCGGCGTCATGGCGATCGACCTCGCGACCGGGGTGATCCACCGGTTCCGGGCCCACCAGACCGTGCTTGCCACCGGCGGCTACGGCCGGGCCTACTTTTCCTGCACCTCGGCGCATACCTGCACCGGTGACGGCAACGGCATGGTGCTCCGGGCCGGACTGCCGCTCCAGGACATGGAGTTCGTGCAGTTTCATCCCACCGGCATCTACGGTGCCGGCTGCCTGATCACCGAAGGCGCGCGCGGCGAGGGCGGCTACCTCACCAACTCGCAGGGCGAGCGCTTCATGGAGCGCTATGCCCCGACCGCGAAGGACCTGGCATCCCGCGACGTGGTCAGCAGGTCGATGACGATCGAGATCAACGAGGGCCGCGGCGTGGGGCCGCAAGCCGATCACATCTTCCTGCACCTCGAGCATCTCGATCCGGCGGTGCTGGCCCAGCGCCTGCCGGGGATCTCGGAAACCGCGCGCATCTTCGCCGGGGTCGACGTCACCCGCGAACCGATCCCGATCCTGCCTACCGTGCACTACAACATGGGGGGGATTCCGACCAACTACCACGGCGAGGTGCTCGCCCCGACGCGGGAGGACCCGGACCGGGTGTGCCCGGGCCTGATGGCGATCGGCGAGGCCGCCTGCGTCTCGGTCCACGGAGCGAACAGGCTCGGGACCAACTCGCTGCTCGACATCGTCGTGTTCGGGCGCGCCGCCGCCTACCGGGCCGGAGAGACCGTGCGCCCCGGCGAGCCGCACCGCCCGCTCGCAGCCGATGCTGGGGAGCACGCGATAGCGCGTCTCGACCGGTTCCGCTCGGCCTCCGGCAGCAGCCGGACCGCGGAGCTGCGCCTGGGCATGCAGCGCGCCATGCAGCAGCACGCCGCGGTGTTCCGTACCGAGGCGTTGCTCGAGGAAGGGGTCGAGAAGATCCACCGGCTGGCCGACGGCATGTCCGACCTGTCGGTTTCCGACCGGTCGCTGATCTGGAACACCGACCTAGTCGAGGCACTCGAACTCGACAACCTGATGGGCCAGTCCATCGTCACCCTGACCTCCGCGGTGCTGCGCAAGGAGACCCGCGGCGCCCACGCGCACGAGGACTACCCCGAGCGTGACGACCGGAACTGGATGAAGCACACCTGCATGTGGCTCGATGCCGGCAACAGCTACCAGGTGATCTACCGCGACGTGCAGCTGAACACGCTGTCGAACGAAGTCGAGTCGATCCCGCCGGTCGCGCGGGTGTACTGACACCGCGACCGTCACCAACCGGACCGGGAGACCCGGAACGCATGGCCACGTTTACCCTGCCGCGAAACTCCAGGATCACCGCCGGCACGACCTACGCCGCGGCGGCCGAAGCACGCCAGCCGCGCAGGTTCCGGATCTATCGCTACGATCCGGACACCGGGGAGAACCCGCGGCTCGACAGCTACGAGATCGATCTCGATGACTGCGGGCCGATGGTCCTGGACGCCCTGATCAAGATCAAGAACGAGGTCGACAGCGGCCTGACCTTCCGCCGCTCGTGCCGCGAGGGCATCTGCGGTTCGTGCTCGATGAACATCGATGGCACCAACACCCTTGCCTGCCTGAAGCCGATCGACGAGATCAGGGGCGACGTGCGGATCTACCCGTTGCCGCACATGGAAGTGATCAAGGACCTGGTCACCGACCTGACAGCCGCCTATGCCCAGCTGGAATCGGTCGAGCCGTGGCTGAAGACCAGCACTCCGCCGCCGGCGGGAGAGGAGCGCCGGCAGTCGATCGAGGAACGCGAGCGCCTCGACGGCCTGTGGGAATGCGTGCTCTGCTTCAGCTGCTCGACCGCGTGCCCGAGCTACTGGTGGAGCGGTGACCGCTACCTCGGTCCGGCGGTGCTGCTGCAGGCCTACCGCTGGATCGCCGACTCGCGCGACGAGAGCACGGGCGAGCGTCTCGACGCGCTCGAGGATCCGTTCCGCCTGTACCGGTGCCACACCATCATGAACTGCACCAAGACCTGCCCGAAGGGGCTGAACCCGGCCCGGGCCATCGCCGAGATCAAGAAACTGATGGTCGCCCGGCGCTAGCGCAACACCCGCGGGACCGGGCCGACACCACCACGACCGGGGGCTTCATCATGGCCGAAACCAACGAAATGACCGGCGGCGAGGCCCTTGCGCGCCTGCTTCGGGCCCAGGGCATCGGGCCGATGTTCGGAATGGGCGGGTTCCAGCTGCTGCCGTTCTACGACGCCGCCCGGCGCATCGGTCTCGCCCATTCGCTGATCAACGACGAACGCTGCGGCGCCTTTGCCGCCGATGCCTATGCCAAGCTCACCGGCCGGGTCGGCGTGGTCGACGCGACACTCGGCCCGGGCGCCACCAACCTGGTCACCGGCCTGGTCGAGGCACTGAATGCCGGAACCCCGATGGTCGCGGTGGTCGGCGACAGCCACCGGCTGCATTCCTGGAAGAACATGACCCAGGAAAGCCGTCAGCTCGAGATGCTGGCGCCGGCGGCCAAGGAAGTCATCCGGGTCGAGATGATCGAACGGCTGCCCGAACTGGTCCGCCGCGCCTTCCAGGTGGCGACCTCCGGCCGGCCGGGACCGGTGGTGCTCGACGTTCCGGAGGACATCTGCCACGGGCTCTACCCGTTCGATGCCGACGAGCTCGACGTGCCCCGGGCCTACCAGGAAGCGCCCGCCCTGCGCAGCCGCCCGGCGCGCGCGGCAGTCGAGGCCGCGGCGGCACTGCTGCGATCGGCGGCCCGGCCGATGATCCTGGCCGGCGGCGGCGTGCACCTGTCCGGCGCGGCGGAGACGCTGGAACGGTTTGCCGGGGCGTTCTCGATCCCGGTCGCGCACACCATGACCGGCAAGGGTGCGATCGCGTGCACCAATGACCTGAATGCCGGCCTGTTCGGCCGCTACGACCGGATCGCGAACGGGCTGATGGAGGAGAGCGACTGCCTGCTGGTCGTCGGCTGCAAGCTCGGCGAGATCGCCACCAAGCGGTTCACCCTGCCGCCTTCGGGACGCCCGATCATCCACCTGGAGATCCTTGCCGAGGAGATCGGCCGCACCCTGCAGCCCGACCTGGCGCTGTGGGGCGATGCCCGCGAGGGCCTGCATGACCTGCACGCGGCCATGGAGGACGATGCGGACCGGCAGTCCCGCGACCGGGCCGGCTACGCGGGCGAGGTGCGCCGGCGCATGGCGGCCTGGCGTCAGTCCGTCGATGCCCGGCTGACCTCGGGCGAGGTGCCGGTCAACATGGCCCGCCTGATGCACGAGCTGAACCTGGGGCTGCCCGAGGACGCCGTCCTGGTCGCAGACGGCGGCTTTGCGGCGCACTGGGGCGGGCTGCTGTACGACACCAAGCGCGCCGGGCGCGGGTTCCTGCCCGACCGCGGCTTCGCCTCGATCGGCTATGGCCTGCCGGGCGCGATGGGGGCAGCACTTGCCGACCTCGGACCGGTGGTGGCGATCACCGGCGACGGCGGCTTCAACATGACCCTGGGCGAACTCGAGACCGCGCGGCGCCTCGGGCTCGATTTCACCATCATCGTGGTCAACAACGCCGCCTCGGGCTACGTCAAGGCGCTGCAGCACCTCATGTACGGCGAGGGCGCCTACCAGTCGAGCGACCTGGTCGAGACCGACTATGCCGCCGCGGCGTGTGCGCTCGGTTGCAACGGTCTGCGGGTGGAGCATCCGGACGAGGTGGCGGGCGCGATTGCCGCCGGACTGGCGCATTCCGGCTCGCCGACGGTGATCGATCTCGTGGTGACCCGCGATCCGGCGCAGATGCTTCCCGGTGTCGACAACCGGGCCGCGACGGTCAGGAAGGGCGACCGTATCGCGTAGGCGCGGGGCCGGCTCAGACCGGAACGGTCCCCTTCACCACGGTGCGGTGCAGCACCCTGGCATGGGCCGCCATGTCGTAGTTGCGGTCGGCACGGTGCAGCAGGCAGCGGTTGTCCCACATCACCAGGTCGCCCGGGCGCCAGGCGTGCCGGTAGACATGCTCGTCCACCGTGGCGGCCTCGAGAAGGCGCGCGAGCAGTTCACGGCTTGCGTCGGGTTCCATGCCCTCGACATGGCTGACATGCATGCCGAGGTAGAGCGACCGGCGACCGGTCACCGGGTGAGTGCGGACCAGCGGGTGGCTCACCGGAGGCCGTTCGCGCTTCTGCTGTTCCGTCGCCGGGATATTGCCGGTGTTCCGCCGGCTGGCCTCCCAGCTGTGGACCAGGCGCAGCCCCTCGAGTTGGCGCTGTTCACCCTCCGACAGGGCGTCCCAGGCCATGTGCATGTTGGCAAACAGCGTATCCCCGCCGCTCGGCGGCAGCTCGACGGCATGCAGCATCGTCAGCAGTGACGGGACCGCGTGGTACGACTTGTCGGTATGCCAGAAGTAGTTGCCGTGGGTGCGCGGCGTCGCCGTCGGCCTGCCGGTGACCTCGTCGCGGTTGGTCACGGTGTGGACCAGCGGGTACTTCTCGCCGCTGCCCAGGCGACCGACATGCTCCTCGATCTCCCCGAAGTTGAGCGTGAAGTCGTACTGTCGGTCCTTGTCGAGATCCTGGTTGCGGAACACCAGCACGTGGTGGCGGACAAAGGCGTCCATGATGGCGTCGCGCAGCGGCGGCGCGAGCGGGACCGACAGGTCGAGGCCGGAGATTTCGGCTCCCGCAACCGGCGAGACCGGTGCGATCGCAAACGGCGGGCTATCGGTCGCCGAACCCTGCATCTGCATGTCGTTCATCTGAATTTTCCCACCGCCGGGGGCGGCTGGAGCGGACGGTGGGATTCGAACCCACGGCTTCAACCTTGGCAAGGTTGCGCTCTACCCCTGAGCTACGCCCGCACAGGTGGTGACGGGGCCTCCCGTTGCCACGCACAGCAGGCGCATCATAGCCGAAACCACCCCCCGATCAAGGGGCCGGACCGGCCGGTGGTGGGTCAGCCTGAATGTGTCGGAGATCCGCCATGCCGGCATGCGGTCTACCTGTAGGTCATCGCCAACGGCTTCGCCGCCCGGCGCGTCAGGAGTTGACATCCACGACGAGACACCTGCACATTTTGCCCACTTATCCCCCTCGGGACTTGCCTGTCGGGATCTCCGCGCTCAAGCTTGAGAGCATCTCGCAAGGCCCCCGAGGGGTTATTCGTTTGAGGCCTTGATGGCTGATGAACCCGCCGTCAAGCGCGCCATTGCGTTCTTCGATGGTCAGAACCTGTACCGACACGCCAAGGACGCATTCGGACATCATCACCCCGACCATGATCCGAAGAAGCTGTTCTATGCAGTCTGTGCAGACAAGAGCTGGGTGAATCACGGCGTTCGGTTCTACACGGGCACGCCCGCCCACGCGCACAGCCCAATGTGGCACGGCTATTGGACCAACCGGCTCCTCTTGATGCGCCGTGCAGGGATTATCGTCGAGAGCAGGCCCATCCGCTATCAGGCGCATGACGTCGGACTCGCTGATGGAACCGTTGAAACCAGGTACGTTCCACAGGAAAAGGGAATCGATCTGCGCTTGGGGCTGGACGTGGTCCGCCTGGCACGTATCCGTCAGTTGGATGTTGCGGTCATCTTCAGCGAGGATCAGGACCTGGCTGAAGTCGTCAGTGAGGTCAAGGAGATCGCGCGCGATACCAACAAGTGGATCAAGGTCGTCTCAGCGTTCCCTACAGGCCCCGCGGCCACGGCCCAACGCGGGGTCAACGGCGCGGAATGGTACCCAATGGATCAGACATTTTACGATGCTTGCCTGGACTCGCGGGACTACCGACCCAGGAATTCAAACTGACCCACTATCGACTGGCACGCAATCGACAGCCGCTCCGCTTCCCCGTAGTCTGCCGGTCCCCTCTCTCATGACCCGGCGGATGGTGCCATGACCCGCAATGCCACGCCCCTCGACATCGCCGACTGCATCAACGAAACCTGCCCGTGGTCCGGCAAGCCGGTGCAGCCGGATTCGCTGACCCTCCACGACGGCCGGGTGGTCGGTTTCTGCAATCCGGGCTGCCGCGACAAGTTCGAGGCGGCCGTGCATCACTTCGAGCTGGCGCGTACCGGAAGCTGACCGCATTCCGGGAAGGCGGCGGATCATGGAGGGTGATCGGGAGGCTCGAACCCGGACCTGCTGATCAGGTCGAAGTTCGTTTCCGCTTGCCGTTACAGCAACACCTTGGCCTCGCGAGGGTGCCATCCCGGCCCTGTCATGTCTGGTCGCGCCCTTGTTCCCAGGCGGAATACGCCAGACGTCGGTCCGTCCGCCGACGTCGGGGCTATCGGTCTTCAGTACGCTGGCGGACCGGGAAAGGTCGCAGCGCCTCGTCTCCAACGAAGGCCAGATACGCCGACTTTGTGAAATTCTCCGAAGTCTCGCCGATTCCCGGCGTCGATATCTCGTGCTCGAACAGCCCGTCGTCGATTCCCAACCGCTGCGCATCGAGAGGCATCAGCAGGTGCGTATCCGCCCCGATATCGAATGTGAACGGAACATTCCTGCTCCAGCCCGGACGCGGGAGCAAGGACATGCCCCTCCATGTACGGCCGACCGGAGATGTCGCCGACCCTTTCTCGCACCATGCTACAGGATCAGCGTGGGCTGGTTTTTCTCGATGAAGCGAAAGATCGTGTCGCCGGGCGGGATTCCTTGCCTCTCCAACTCCTCCATGAGCGATGGCAGATCCCCGGCTTTCGCAGACACTTCGCCTCGATACACCCCGACCCATTGCAATGGAAATTATATACTTTACTAAGCAGGCGTCCGCTGCTAGATTGAAGATAGCAGATGGAGGACGCACACATGGCACAGAACGCACCCGGCAAATCGCACCGTGAAGGCATCTCCCTGGTCGAGCTGTTCCAGCGATTCCCCAATGACGCAGCCGCAGAAGCCTGGTTCGAGGAACAGCGGTGGGGCCAAGCAGGCAAGCCTACGCATTGCCCACTGTGCGGGTCCATAGAGAAACAGAGACCCATCCCGTCGCGCAAGCCACTGCCATATTGGTGCGGCAGCTGCCGGAATGCTTACAGCGTCAGAACAGGCTCCGTCATGCATCGGTCCCGGATCGGGCTCCAGAAGTGGGCAATCGCCATCTACCTGTGGTCGACCTCTCTCAAGGGAGTGTCCAGCATGAAGCTCCACCGCGACCTCAAGATCACGCAGAAATCGGCCTACTTCATGGCCCAGCGCCTGCGCGAGGCATGGTCGGAATCGCCCGGCGGCACGAGCGGCCCGGTGGAGTTCGACGAGGTGTATTTCGGCGGCAAGCGCAAGAACATCAAGAAGCGCAAGGAACTGGCGGACCTGGGCCGGGGAACCGCAGGCAAGACCGCGGCGGTCGGAGCCAAGGACCGCAACAGCAACCAGGTCGTTGCAGAAGTGGTCCGAAGCACGGACAAGCCGACCCTGCAGGATTTCGTAGCGCGGAGCGCGGTTTCGGAAGCCACGGTCTACACGGATGAGGCGCAGGCGTATCAGGGCATCCCGAACCCGCATGAGACGGTCAACCACTCCGTCAGCGGGTACGTGCGAGGGCAAGCCCACACCAACGGGATCGAGAGCTTCTGGGCGCTGCTGCGGCGCGGCCACTACGGCACGTTCCACAAGATCAGCCCGAAGCACCTGCAGCGGTACGTCAATGAGTTTGCGACCCGCCACAACATGCGCCGCGAGGACACCATCGTCATGATGGAGAAAACGGTGGCCATGATGGACGGGAAGCGGCTAACCTACGCGGACATGAAGGCCGACAATGGGCTGCCGAGCGGGGCGAGAACGTGACATCAAGATCTAGTGGTATAACCGCTTACTTCAAAAAGTGCCTCGATGCGCCTCCGGTAAATCCCCAATGGTCTTGGGGAGCTGTATCTCAGGACGAATGCAAGGTCTATCTCCGGGTATGGAAAGAAAAGATCAAGACCTACAATGGGGCAGTTTATGTGAAGGCGTTTCGCAACGACGACAATCCCAAGAGTAACGGCTACCGTGAGCGAAAACGGCATCTGCAACTAATTAGGGAAGGTGCCGAAGCGTGGTGCATTCTCTGCATTGGCGACCCGCCAGGGTCCAATTCCCGCATTGACTCATTCGACCGCAAGCCGATCCGGGCTCAACTGATCGATTGGGACGGAGAGGACTGGCTGCGATTGGATGACCGCCGCCCAGTCTGATGTAGTAGGTACCTTGCCTGCACGTGCTATATGCTGTAGCTTGCCTCCAGACGCACTTCGGGCTGATCCTTGCCGGGACCAGCCCGAGGCGTCCGCAGCTTCTTGATGGAGGCCGGTGCGGACAAGCGCGCGAACGAACCCTACCAAGCGTTCAGTATAGCGTCAATCGGTCTCCCGGCAAAGCCCGGAGGGCACAAACATTGGTTTATTACACTTATCGCTTCCTGGTGAACGGCCGCCCTGTACATGGCGGCATCACCACAGATCCAGAGCGTCGGGAGGATGAGCATCGCTTGCGATGGCCTTCTGGCAAGCTTGTTATAGTCGGCGGACCAATGACCGAAGAACAGGCCCGTTTGTGGGAACGCATAAACGGCTATACCTAGCCTAGGTGTTCGGCCTTGCAGTGTTCGATGGATCATCGTGAGGCCCGCTCCACCCTATACCGAGCATCCAATGAACTACTCTCATCCATAGAACAGCGGGTGTGATCAGAAACAGCAACAGCCGATCTCGGAACGTCAACGGCATCTAGCCTCTCCCCATGGTGCAGCGGGACAGTCTAGCCCCGCCCGTGCTTCTCTTCAATCGGCAGGTTGTCTATCCAGTTGACCGGGCGGTACGTCGCGGACTTCACCGGCCGGCACGGTGTGCGGGATAGTGACGCTCTGGCCCAGATGGGGTACATTGCCAGTGCCATGGTCGGGAAGCGCCTGATGTACAGGACGCTGATCTCTGACAACGGGCTGGCAAGTGGAGCGCGGACGTGACCCGAATGACGACACAGCAAAAGTTGGATTGCCTACTGAAGCATTTTGACCCTCGTGCAGAACGACAGGGGTACCTTGTTGTCTTGTCTGCTCAAGACATCACACTGTTGATGGAGCGTTGCGGGTTCAAAGATTCTCATGAGATCGCTTTCTACCTCCAGTCCCTAGACAACCGGGGATTAGTCAATGCTGATTGTTCTGCTGACAATGTGATCTTGCAATCATCCATTACCACCGACAGTTATTGCCATCTTGACACTCTGTCTTGCTGATTTTGTGCGTTTAACGTCTCGATGGATGAACACCGAGACATTATGTGCGTCGCTAAGCTCTGGAAGATGTTGGACGGCATCAAGGTGTTGGACGTGTACGAAGACTAGAGCAACGTCAAAGGAGAGACCGATGGGCGACGAAAGAACTCAGGCGGCGGAAGAACTGCGACAATGGGGCATGCGCCATCGAGAATGTCTATACGGTTGTGACATTGCTGCGCTTTACCAGCTTTGGACTCAGGTCTCGCATGACAATGCGACAGCAGAAGCTATACATGGATGGCCAACCTCGGTACCTTGCAATTGGCTGGATTAGCTATTTCGTGCCGATCTGGTACCCGGCCCTGAAAGAGCAACGCCCCGCAGGTTTGGCAGCCAGCACGGGGCGCTTCGCAAGCACCATCAGGTTAGAACCGAGTCTAACATGATGGTGGTGAAATGGCAATCAACGAAACAACACGTTCAATCGCGGTTGATACCGTCGAATCAGAAGCTGTTCAATCTTTTCCCGCGTGGCTACCAGCGGCTCTGCCCGCGCATGTACATGGGTGGCCCCCAGTCGCACCGCCTCCGGCCAACGTGGATGAGTGGGAATCCTTGTTTCAAAAGACGTTGTTTTACCCACATACAGGGGAATCCATTGTCCTAACTGAACGCCAGAGAAGACGTATAGACCAGCAGTTGCGGGCCACTTGACGTCGTGCTCGTAAATCCCAAAGCTGTACTCAAGCCATCTGACTGATTCGACCACATTGTATCTCCGTGGTTGGTGAACTGTGATCAACTGCTAGTCTTTCCCTTTAGGCAGTTGATCGCCTCTTCAACCTTCTCGCGGTTGTCAGGTGGTGAGTCGTCCACTGATTGTCCTTACGGATGAGAAGCATTAACGCGCTGTTTCGCGCTCGAAGAGGATCAGGTAGCCAGCGCCCCATGTCCACAAGAACAGGGTGCCGACCAGCACGACTAGCCGCAGGATAGACATGAAGAGGTTCGTTTCCGAGTGCGGGATGAAGTAGGTCGCGGTCCAGCCTTCCTGGTTCTCCTGGTCGATCCGCAGGTCCAAGGCCCGCCGGGGGTTCGTCGTCAGGAGGCCGATGATTCCGCCAGACAGCGCAATGCGTACAACCTTGTTGACCTTCGCCATGACCGTCACCCCGCCTCGATGCTGTATTTGATGGATAGCGCCGCCGGTTTGGCGACTTGGAACTTGATGGCCGTGAAGGTGTGCCCCTTGATGAACGCGCTCTCGACGCCGATGAACTTTCGGCCGTCCCCCTCGCCGTCATAGAGCCGAAGCCTGATCCGTCCGGTGTCGCAGGTCGCCACGCCGTCGATCTGGAGCGACTCCATCATTCCGGTGTAGGTATAGGTCCAGTCTTCGATCTCGCAGACGCCGTGGTGGTCGTCGCAAGCAAGCGTCACGCCAGCTGACAGGCCGACAGCGGCACTGGCCGAGACCAATGTCGCAAGAATCGTCTTCATGGGAACTCTCCCGAGCAAGGTTCCCGGCGTCCAGGCTCGGGCGCCGGGCCGTTGCTACGTCAACCAGGAATGGATGAGCCCCGCCTATTCGCCGGGCATGGGGAGCGACCCCTCGCCAGGTACATGCTGTTGTATTCAGCGGGCGGCCCGACAGAGCGGGCCCGATTGACGTAGCAGGATCACCATACATGGGTTGCGGTTGCAATCAACCGTTACACTATGTAAGCTGAGGATAGGGCACATCGTCATATCAGTCGGGAGTTTACGATGAGCGACAACCCAAAGCGTCCACGCGGACGGCCAGTCTAGAAGCCCATGCCCGAGCTGATCCCGGACACGCCGGAAAACATCATGCGCGCCCTGCTGGCGACGCCTCCGAAGCGTGATGACGAGTGGGAGTATGTCAGGAAGCCTACCGAAACCGACTAGCCGTCTTGATGGCAAGTACAGACCGTACCATATATCATGCCACCGCCTTGTCCTTTGACAGTCCGTGGATAGGCAGGAGGCGACAATGACTGTCTATGCGGTCTTTCTCAACGAGCCGAACCCTAATGCGTTGGACCGGTTAAAGGCTGAATGGCCAAAACCGGACCACTTGATCGTTACTGACTCCCTTGCATTAATTTCGACGGATAAAGGGATCACAGCGGAAGATGTCACTGATGTCGTGGGCATGAACAAGGAACAAAATGTGTCCGGGATTGTCAGTCGCGTTGACTATACCGCCGTCAACGGTTGGAATAGACAATCCATTTGGCAGTGGTTGGCGGACAAGCAATGAATCGGCCTGACCACCAAGATGATGTCTCTGGTCCTGGATATGGTAGTCGCAACGGTTCAAACGGCAACGGCACTAGGCACGAGTCAAGTTTCGATTCTCGCTTGCGAAGGGTAGAAATGTTGACGGCGCGCATTGATGAGCGCGTTAGCACAATCCAAGCCAACATGGCCAAACAGAACGACATAAGCCAGTTAAAACTGTGGATACAAGGAAAAGCGCTTACGGTTATTGGCGCGTCCATTGTTGTTGGTACATCAGTAGCAGGAATAATTGTTAGGCTGGTTTTTTAATCTTTAGAGAATCATTACGAGCGACATACTTGTATCGGAGATGGATAGTGACAGAGGCAAATTGGGTTGTGGCGCGATCCAACTGCACGGCATTTTGCTGCTTGAGACAGATTGCCAGCAAGATTCAAAGAGACGTAGATAGATTCAACGGGATAAAGGCTGTGGTAGAGAGACAACGTGGATTTGTTGTAGAGTCTCAATTGGACTGTCAAGACTGGATCCGGATTTATCCGGCACGTTTAGTCCGCTATCGACCCGATTTACAAAAATGGGAGCCAGTTGAAGGAGGTTCACCTTCCGCTCATGTGGTGGTTGAATGTTCGGAATCGATGATTCAAGCGGTGCGAATGGACAGATGGCAACTGGATATCTGGCCGCAGTGGAACCGTGAAACGCTCAGCTGCGATCTCATGGTGAACGACGAGCCCCGATCCATCGCCTGGATCAGCCATCGAATCGTTGGAAACTTCATGTTTGAGACGATCAAGGGTCGCCACAACCATAGGGCATGTTGACCGGTCCGGTTATGCGTGTCAGACTGTTTGGGTCGGGCAGTCACCATCCGATTTGGCTGCCTCCCTGTCGGAGGGAATGACGATGCCGAGAAAGACCAGAGGCGTGGCGTTGCCGCCTGTGGATGCGAGCCCGGAGGAAATCGCTAAGTCAATTTTCGAGCCTCAGTCGCAGACTCGTAGAGAGCAAGGGCAATCTCGATCGCGGTTTCGGGGGTCATCCCAAACGATATCGGTGCCGCAGGGATCTCCCACTCATCGGTGGCTCGAGGATGAGGGAATTGTAGAGCCACAAAGCGCAAAGGACGGATCGGAATAGCGCCCTCAACTTCCAGTTTGACCGCATGCGTTGTTACGGTGTCCACAATTCTGACTTTGGCCATGGCGAGGTCCCCGAGGAAAGTGGGATCCTGTCACATAGCCATTGCTTATTCAAGTATATAATTCCCATTGCAATGGGTGCTCGTCGACAAGGCGGGGTCGATCATTGGAGAGCCTTTCCGCGGACTTCGAAAACCCCCGCAGGTCTCTCACGATATCTCCAGAAGCGCGCCGGAAGCGAGCCTGTATCGGGTTCTCCGGATCAGTCATTCGAAGCTCCTTTGTCATGCGGTGCGACCACCCGCCTCTTGACCCTCACCAGCCTCGGCCAGCCGGTCGGTCCTGGACTGAACGCAACGCGGAATACAGCGCCTTGAATCACTGACTTCACCCGTCCTTGCGGGAACGCCGAGTTCCCTGCACGCGGTCGGTCCGGCCGTTTCCGTCGACGAACGGATGGATCGCCCCGAACTGACAGTACACGACCGCAAGGCGGATCATCGGGTCGATCTCGCCGGTCTCGCGAACGGAGCGCTCCCCGGTTGGCCGGCATGCTCCGGAGAACGCCCTCTCTCTCCCCTGGTGTGCACACGGTCCGGTCGACGACCCGGGGACGCGGCGCCTGCCGGATACTGCGACGGACACCAGATTCCGGCACCACCATGTGGGACACGATCGGTCGTGCTCCGGGGCGGGCGGTGCGGGCAGTTCCAGGCGGTCAGGCGCCAGGCACGGTGTCGGCGGCCACGATGGATCGTTGCCACGATCACCGAATGTCGGGCACAGCCGCGAGCGCGATCCTCATCGCGCCCGCAGCGTCGGCGTGGACCGGTCCTTCCTGGTTGGAATGGCCGTTATCGGCGGCTCTGCGGTTCCATGGCGGCGGCGGTCTGGGCGAGACGGACAAGGCCGATGAACTCGGCCCGGTACCCGAACGGATCCTGTCCCTTTGCGGGCTGCGCGGCGGCGATCACGTCGTCGTAGCCGTAGTCCCCGGTGTAGCGCCCTCCCCGCAGGAGCTGCCCGAAAGCGGCAACCGCGGCGGCGAAGCGGATGTCGTGGGGCACATCCCCGGCCTCCTCGTGAAGGTCCGCCCGCGTGACGTGGCGGGCGATCTTCGTGCTCTTTTCGGCATCGGGCATCTTGTAGCGGATGGATATGGTCGCGAACTCGTTCTCCGGCCCTCCGTCGGGTTGCGCATTCCGGGTCTGGTAGCGCAGCGCCGGGTTCAACTCGCCGCCGGATCCCACGAGCGCGACCTCGTAGAGCGCGGTCACCGTGTGACCAGAGCCGATCTCGCCGGCATCGACCTTGTCGTTCCGGAAGTCCTCGCGCGCCAGCATCCGGGTCTCGTACCCGATCAGGCGATACTCGGCGACCAGCGCCGGGTTGAACTCGACCTGGATCTTCACGTCCTTGGCGATGGGAAAGAGCGTCGATCCCGCTTCCTCGACCAGCACCTTGCGTGCCTCCGACAGGCTGTCGATATAGGCGGCGTTGCCGTTCCCGCTTTGCGCTAGGCGCTGCATGAGTTCGTCGTTGTAGTTCCCCATGCCGAAGCCGAGGACCGAGAGATAGACGCCGCTCTCGCGCTTGCGCGCAATAAAGCCTTCGAGCGCCTCGGGGTCGGCAATACCGACATTGAAGTCGCCGTCGGTGGCGAGGATCACCCGGTTGATGCCGTCCTCGACGAAATGCTGCTCGGCCAGCAGATAGGCCTGGCGGATGCCCTCCGCGCCCGCCGTCGAGCCACCGCCGTCGAGCCGTTCCAGGGCGGCGACGATCTTCGCGCGCTCAACCGCCCTGGTGGGCTCGAGCACCGTGCCGGCGGCGTTCGCGTAGGTGACGATGGCCACCCGGTCGTCGAGCGCCAGCGACCCCAGCAGCAGCTTGAACGAGGTCTTGAGCAGCGGCAGCTTGTCCGGCTCGTCCATCGAACCCGAGCTGTCGATCAGGAACACCAGGTTGGCGCGAGGGCGGGACGTGCGCTCGAGCGCGTAGCCCTTGATGCCGATATGCACCAGCCGCGTGTCGTCGTTCCACGGCGTCGGCAACAGCGACGCGTGGACGGCAAACGGCGTGTCGGGGCTTGCCGGCGCCGGGTAGCCGTACGGGAAGTAGTTGATCAGTTCCTCCGTACGCACCGCGTTCCGTGGCGGCAGCACGCCCCGGTTGAGGGAGGCCCGCACGAAGCCGTAGGAGGCAGTATCGACATCAATGGAGAAAGTGGAGACCGGGTCGTCAGCAACACGCTTCACAGGGTTCGTATCGAAGGAGGAGAAACGGTCGCGGTGAGCCGAGGAGGGCGGCCCCGGCGGCTCCTGGGAAAAGAACTTCCACAGCTCCGGTCCGGCATCCTGCAACAGCCAGTTCTCCTCTATCGACCGGTCCCTACTGGATGCCGCTTCCATCCGGGTCCGCCACTCACGCTCCGCCAGGGACTTGCTGCGGGCGGCGGACAGGTGCGACTGCGGCGGCGCCGGGGCGGGTGTCGATGCGCCGGGGTCCGGCCGGGCGGCGACCAGTTGCGGTTCCGCCGGAATCCAGAGGGTCCGGTATCCGACGACACCGGCGACGACCAGGCAGGCAGCCATCCCGGCCAGTGCGAGAGAAAGACGGGGCATCGGGGACCTCCACAGCCAGCGCCTACCCTGTGCGGGTGCATGTCCTGTCTGACGGTTCCCGTGTCCAAATTCTTGGTGGTGTCGGTCGAATGCGGCCATCGCCGCCTCGAGCGTCCGCTCGCGATCGCCCGGCGACGGGCGCGGCGGGCTGGCGCGGAGCGCCGTGGCCAGTCTGTCGAATTCCTCGTTCACGGTATCACCTCGCTGCCGGCAACGAGTGCGCGCAGCCGGTTGCGCGCCTTGTGCATGCGCCACGACACGGTGGACTCCGACACGCCCAGGACTTCGGCGGCCTCCGCGTGGCGCAGTCCCTCCTCGATCACCAGGACCACGGTCGTTCGCAAGTCGGCGCCGAGCATCTCCAGCACCTGGCGCAGCCAGACCGCCTCGTCGCCGCGCTCGGCCTGTCCGGCCCGCGTCAGGGTGTCGATCTCGGCGAATGCCTGTTCGTTGCGCCGCCTCGCACCGTCGCGCCGCAGACGGTCGCGCGCGGCGTTGACCACCACCCGGTAGAGCCAGGTCGTAAACCGGCTCTCGCCCCGGTAGGAGGCAAGCCGGGCGGCCAGGCCGATGCAGACGTCCTGGGCCAGGTCCGCGGCATCATCCTCGTTGCCAAGCACGCGCGCGCCCACGCGGTAGATCCGCTCGTAGTGGCGTTCGAGGAGCGCCGCGAACGCATCGCGGTCCCCGGCCGCGGCCCTGTCCGCCAGCGCGCCGTCGGTCTCCCTACCCATATGAGCACAAGCGTCCAAATCGGTCCCACCCTGTAGAGTTTGACGCATGCCGAGGCAGAAATCCTTTGTGAAGCACATCGCGGCGAGCGTCCCGGCGGTGTGCGACCGTACTTCGCCGGCATTGGTATCTGCGGCATCGCCAACGATCTGCCCCGGCGGCCCGCATCGGGGGGCTGACCGCCGCGAACAGTCCCGCAGCAAGACCAGGCACGCACGCCTTTTCCCCGGACAGGTGCCCGCCAGCGCCGGTCCGTCGTCGTCGGGCCGTCCGGAACCGCGATGCGCCCGGCGCCTCGCGTTCCGTTCTGCCGGGCTCCTGTTGGCACTCTTGCGAACTTCGACGATGATGCCGGTGGTGCACCCGTCACCGGCTGACGGAACAGTGGGGGAAGGAGGCAACGGTGCTGACGGATGCTGAAATCGAAGCCTATCGCCGCGACGGCTACGTCGTCCCGTCGGGCTTCCTCCTCGACCGGGACGAGCAGGAAACCCTGCGCTCCGCGGTGGAACGGGTGCTGCGTGACAACCCGCAGATCGAACCCGACCGGGTCATCAATCCGCATCTCGACCGCGGCCGGCCGTACCGGCTGCGCGGGCATCGCGCCTTCCACGACATCGTGCATGACGACCGGATCCTCGACATGGCCGGGGCGGTCATGGGGCCGGACCTCGTGCTGCTGTTCACGCACCTGTTCTGCAAGCCGCCGGAGAGCCGCCGCACCGTTCCCTGGCACCAGGACGGGCCGTTCTGGCCCGTCGAGCCGATGGCCTCCTGCACGGTCTGGCTGGCGCTCGACAAGGCCGATGCCGGCAATGGCGCGATGCGGGTCATTCCCGGCTCCCACCGGGAACAATACCGCCGCCACGACCTCGTGGACGATCCCCACTCGACGCTCAACCGGGAGATCAGGATCCGGGATTTCGACGAGAGCCGGGCGCACACCATCGAGCTGGAGCCGGGGCAGGCGTCGGTGCACGACATCGGCATCATCCACGGCTCGGCCGCCAACACCTCCTCACGCCGCCGCGCCGGATTCGCCATGCGCTACATGCCGGCGACGAGTTGCGTCCACCGCCGGATCGAAAACGCCGCGGCTGACTGGGGCGACCTCCCCGTCGAACTGGTGCGCGGCCGGAACCGCAATCCCGGCACCGACTTCTCGCTGGGCGATTTCGGCGAACCATGGCCGGCGCGGTAGGGCGCGATCCGGGGCAGGCCGGGTCCCGTGTGCCTGTGCGATCCCGGGCGGGTCACCACGCTCCCGGCGGCCCGCTGCCGGGGGCTGCCCGGGCCGGGTCTCCGGCGACCCTTCACGAGCGATGGACTGTCCGCTGCGGGATGGAGGGCGATCGGGGACTCGAACCCCGGACCCGCTGATTAAGAGTCAGCTGCTCTACCGACTGAGCTAATCGCCCGCACGCGCCCGTGTGATACGAAATCGCGCCGTCTCGCGCAATGGCCCTCGCACACCCGCCTGCCCCGGATGTCCGCGTCCCCGGGGTCCGGTCTCTCAGACCCCCTCGCCGGTCTGCCGCCCGATGGGCACGTCGCGGTGCACATGCGCCGAGACCATGAACCCGATCGCGATCATGAAGGTGATCATCGCGGTCCCGCCATAGGAGATCAACGGCAACGGAGCGCCGACCACCGGGACCAGGCCGGTCACCATCGCCACGTTGACGAAGACGTAGAGGAACACCGTCACCCCGGCACCCAGCGCGAGCAGCCGTGCGAACTGGCTTCCGGCCCGCATGCCGATGATGCAGGCGAATGCCACCACCAGGGAGAACAGCACGAGCAGGAACAGCGCCCCCATCAACCCGAATTCCTCCGCATACAGTGTAAACGCGAAGTCGGTCTGCTTCTCGGGCAGGAAGTTCAGGCGACTCTGCGACCCTTGCAGGAACCCCTTGCCGAACAGTCCGCCCGAGCCCAGCGCAATCTTCGACTGGGTGATGTGGTAGCCGGCGCCGAGCGGGTCGCGGCCCGGGTCGAGAAAGGTCTCGATCCGTTCCTTCTGGTAGTCCTCCAGCGTCAGCCACACCAGCGGGACCGAGCCGATCATCACCACGAAGACGAGCAGGAATTTCCACAGCCGGACGCCCGCGAGAAAGAACATCGTGCCCGCACCGCACAGGATCAGGGCCGCGGTGCCGAAATCAGGCTGACGGAAGATCAGGACGACCGGGACCAGAACCAGCGCCAGCGGCAGCAGCAGGGGCACGACCCTGCCGATCCGCTCACGGGTCATGCCGTGAAAGTGCCGTGCCAGCACCATGACCATCACGACCTTCATCAACTCCGAGGGCTGCAGCTGCACCACGCCAAGGTCGATCCAGCGCTGCGCACCCTTGCCGATCTCCCCGACGAACTCCACCGCCACCACCAGCGCCAGGGTGACGGCATAGACCGGATAGGCCGAATTGAGCAGAAGGCGGATGTCGATGAGCGCAATGCCGATCGCCAGCGCCAGCCCGACCGTGAACCGCAGGGCCTGCTGCATCGCCCATGGATCCCAGCTGCCCTGTCCGGCCGAGTACAGGGTCGCGCAGCCGATCGCCGCGATGAGCACCACGATCGCAATCAGGCCCCAGTTCAGCGTAGAGACCTTCTGCAGCAGGCCCGGCGCTTCGGGTCCGAGCTGCTCCGCCTCCAGCCGGCTCATGTCGCGTCGTCCCTGTGCGGCGCAAGCTGCGGCAGCGGGACCACTCGCGGGCTGCCGCTCGCGACGGTGTTCCGGATCGTCCGGGCAAGGATTTCACCGGCAATGGGTGCGGCAACCGCCCCGCCGGAACCGCCGTGCTCGATCAGCACGCAGGTGGCGTAGGCCGGCCGGTCGGCGGGCGCGACACCGACGAACAGCGCATGGTCGCGTTGATCGCGCGGCAGGTCCTCGTTCCTGAGCTTGCCGGTACGCCGCTCCTCCTCGGTGATGCGGCGGACCTGAACCGACCCGGTCTTGCCCGCGACCTCGAACCCGAGCTGGCGGTCCCGAATCGAGGCTGCGGTCGCCCGGTATCCGTTCACCGCACGCCACAGGCCGCGCATGACGACCGCCAGATGATCCCGCGGAATCCCGAGACGCCCGAAGGACACCGATCGCGCCTGCTCGTCGAGCACCAACCGGGGAACCACCGCGCGGGCGCCGTTGGCCAGGCGCGCCATCATGGTCACCATCTGCAGCGGGGTTGCCAGCAGGAATCCCTGGCCGATTCCGGATATCAGGGTCTCGCCTTCCTGCCACGGTTCGCCGTACTTCGCCTGCTTCCACTCCTCGCCGGGAACCAGCCCGCTGCGCTCACCCGGCAGTTCGATACCGAGGGTGTCGCCAAAACCGAACCGCCGGGCCATGTCGGCAATCGGCTGGATGCCGAGCCTGCGGGCCAGTTCGTAGAAGTAGACATCACAGCTCTGTTCGAGCGCCTCCTCCATGTTGACCGGGCCATGCCCGGCAGCGTGCCAGCAATGAAACCGGCTGTCGCCGAGTTCCATGAACCCCCGGCAGTCAACCTTCTCGTCCACCGTCACTGCCCCGCTTTCGAGGGCTGCCAGACAGACAATGGGCTTGAAGATCGAGCCGGGCGGATACCAGCCGGCGATTGCCTTGTTGATCATGGGCGACCGACGGTTCGACAGCAGTCGGTTCCAGTCCCTGGGCGTCAGCCCCTTGTTGAAGGCATTGGGATCGAAGCCGGGCGTCGACGCCAGGGCGAGGACTTCGCCGCGGTGGATGTCCATCACGATCGCGGCCCCGCTCTCGGGAAGAGCCAGGGCGCCGCCTCGATCCAGGTTGACCAGTCCGTGGCCCGCGGCCAGCCCGAGTTCCGGGCGGCGGTGCCCGTCCAGGGCACGACGGGCGGACCACGAGTCACTGGGAACCACCCGGGCCGGGCCGCGTTCCAGCCAGAGCGAAACCTGCTGCTGAAGTTCGGCATCCAGCGTCAGTGTCAGGTTCGCACCCGAGGCACCGCCTTCGACCGGCAGTTCGCGGATCCACTGTCCGGCCGCATTGACCTCCACCTGCCGTCGGCCGCTGATCCCGCGCAGCGCGGCCTCGAAGAAGTGCTCGATGCCGCTCTTGCCGATCCGCGCACCCGGCAACCCGAGGGCAGGGTCGTCCGAGAGCTCGGTCGCCGAGACCGGCGCCACGTAGCCGGTGACGTGGACGGCCGACTCCCCGTAGGGATAGTGGCGGGAACGACCGACCTCGATCCGGATCCCGGGCATGTACGGCGCACGCACGGCAATCCGCGCGACGTCCCTGCGCGACAGCCCGTCGACCACGACGATCGGCTGGAACCGGTTCTTCCTCTCCGCGGCGGACCGCAGCACCGGCTCGGCGTCGAATTCCCTGTGCACGATCAACCTGCGCAGCTGCTGCAGGGTCTCCTGCAGGTTTTGGGCCCGCTCGGCGATGACACTGATGCGGAACAGGTCGCGATTGACCGCGAGGCCGCGTCCCTGGCGGTCACGCACCAGGCCCCGACTGACCGGCACCACCACGATGTCGAACTGGTTGTCCTCCGACAGTCCCTGGTAGTTGTCGCTTTCCGTGACCTGGAGATGGTGCAGGCGGACAACCAGGGCCCCGGTGAGGACGAACTGGGCCGCTCCGAGGACCAGGGCTCGCCGGGTGAGGGTGCGCCGGGTCTCCTGGTCGTCCGCGTTCTTCACCGCGCGTTCCTACCGGATTACCTGTCGGTGCACCCGCACCAGTCCCCATGCCAGCACCGGAAAGCACAGCACGGTGGCGCCGAACTGCAGGACCGCGGCAGGCGCCATCACCAGGCGCAGTGCCAGCAGGCAGGTCATCAGCCACATGCCCAGGAATGCCACGGCCGCGATCAGCGCGAACCCGCCCCACACGATCGGGAAGGAGCGCAGCACGAATGCCTGTCTCTGGTTTTGCACCACGACATGCACCGCAAGCAGTGTCAACGCCGCCAGCCCCGTCGGGTGGCCGGCGAGGATATCGGAAAGCAACCCGATCAGGAACACGGCTGCCGGCGGCAGCAGGTCGGGCCGGTAGAGTGTCCAGTAGAAGACCGCGATCATGGCGAAATGCGGCATGGTCTCGCTCAGCCACGGAGCGCCGAGCGGCAACAGGCCGGGCAGGATCAGCAGGCCGACGGTCACGGTCGGAACCGTGGCGCGGGCCGCCTGGTCGAGCTGCAGCGCCAGCAGGAACAGCCTCATGGCCCGACGCCCGGAACCTTCTCGAAGTCGTACCTGAGCAGCCGCACGTGATCGGGCCCGCTCCAGTGGGCGAGCGGACGCACCCGGACCTCGCTGCCGGTGATCGAGGTCACCTGCCCGACCGGCAGCCCGGCCGGCAGCACCCCGCCGAGCCCCGAGGTCACCACCCGGTCCCCGGTCGAGACATGGGCACCGTGCGGCAGGAACCGCATTACCGGCGTGCGCGAGTTGTCGCCCGACAGGATACCCGGATAGCTGGTGCCATCAGTGCCCTGGACGGTGACCGGGATCTCGGAATTCAGATCGGTGACAAGCAGGACCCGGGCGTGCCGCGCACCCGCGGCCACCACCACTCCGGACAGCGCGCCGTCACCCGATATGGCGACCTGGCCGGGCTCCACCCCGTGGCGGCGACCGGCGCTGACCAGCATGCTGCGCACGAAGGGTCCACCGGTCGCGGTGATCGCCTGCGCCGAGATCGAGGCCGGGCTCGGCGGCGGGACGAACCTGGACAGTCGCCTGAGTGTTTCGTTCTCCTGCTCCAGCGTGACGGCCCTGTGCCACCACTGGCGCAGGAGGCGGTTTTCCTCGCGCAGGTGATCGACCTGTCCCTGGAGATCGTGCAGCCGCGCGACCCACTCGACGCCGGATGAAACCATCGCCGCCGGCTTCGCCGTGACCAGCAGGACGGGGGTGAGGATATCCGTCACCCCGATACGCATGCGCTCGACGATCACGTTGTCGACATTGCCCAGCAGCATCAGCGCGAAGGCGGCGACCCCCATCGACGCGACCGAGAATCGTTGCCACAGGGAACGAACCGGCTGCACTACCCGCGTGAAGGTCACCGGCCTCAGGGCCATGGTTCCGCCTCTTCAGTCGCTCCCGTTCGAACTCAGCTGGCACCGATCAGGACACTGCGCATCGCCTTCAGTTCCTCGAGGCACCGACCGGTCCCGAGAGCCACGCACTTGAGCGGCTCGTCGGCGACCGAGATCGGCAGCGAGGTGTTGAGTCGCAGGATCTCGTCCATCCTCCCGAGCAGCGCACCGCCCCCGGTGAGCACGATGCCCTTGTCGACAATATCCGCAGCCAGTTCCGGTGGCGTCTGCTCAAGCGCCACCTTCACAGCCTCGACGATATGGCTGACCGGTTCGGCGAGACTGCGGGCAATCTGCGCCTCGTTGATCGTGATCTGCCTCGGGATTCCCTCGATCAGGTCGCGCCCCTTGATGTCGAGGACCTGCCCGTGCCCGTCTTCCGGCAGGTAGGCCGACCCGATTTCCATCTTGATCCGCTCGGCACTGGTCTCGCCGAGCAACAGGTTATGCTCGCGGCGAATGTAGGCGATGATCGCCTCGTCCATCTTGTCGCCGCCGATCCGCACCGACCTCGAGTAGACGATCCCCCCGAGAGACAGGACCGCGACCTCGGTGGTTCCACCGCCGATGTCGACAACCATCGAGCCGGTCGCGTCCGTGACCGGGAGGTTGGCGCCGATCGCGGCCGCCATCGGCTCCTCGATCAGGTACACGCGTCTCGCCCCGGCACTCTCCGCGGACTCCCGAATGGCGCGTCGTTCCACCGCGGTGGAACCCGACGGCACGCAGATCACGATCTGCGGGCTGGCAAAGCTGCGCCGGTTGTGCACCTTGCGGATGAAATGCTTGATCATGTCCTCCGCGACCTCGAAGTCGGCGATGACCCCGTCGCGGAGCGGACGGATCGCCTGGATCGAGCCGGGAGTACGGCCGAGCATGTCCTTGGCCTCGTCGCCGACTGCCAGGACCCGCTTCCTGCCCTTGATGGTCCCGACCGCCACCACCGAGGGTTCATTGACCACGATGTCGCGGCCGCGCACGTAGACCAGGGTGTTGGCGGTACCCAGATCGATTGCCATGTCGGCAGACAGCATTCCGAGAAGTCTGGCAAACATCAGGCCCAATCCGTCACTGTTCCGCTGGCAGGCTCCCCGGAGTGGCAGGCGTCGCGGTCCCGGCGTCGGGCTCCGGCTCACGATCAACGGTCACTCTTCGTCCACCGCCTACACAGTCTGGTTCATCTTCGCAACGAATATCAAGAATCCGGCACTCAGCCGGCCTGCGCCGCGTCGTCTTCCGCGTCACCATCGGCGGTGACCATCGATATGTATGAACCGCGTGAAATCGCCACCACGCCGCCACGGCACACCTCGATGGTTCCGATGGCTTCCATCAGGCCGACGAACGCATTGATCTTGCCGGGGTTGCCCGTGAGTTCGAACACGAAGCTCTCGAGCGTGGAGTCGATGGCCCGGGCCCGGAACATGTCGGCGATCCGCAGTGCCTCGATCCGGGCCTCGCCCCGGTTCGCGACCTTGATCAGTGCGAGTTCGCGTTCGATGTGCGGACCCTCCGTCGAGAGGTCGTGCACCTCGTGAACCGGAACCAGCCGCGCGAGCTGCGCCTTGATCTGCTCGATCACCATCGAGGTTCCCGACGTCACGATGGTGATCCTCGAAAACCCGGCAACCGGGTCGACCTCGGAAACGGTCAGGCTCTCGATGTTGTAGCCGCGCCCGGAAAACAGCCCGATCACCCGTGCGAGCACACCCGGCTCGTTATCCACCAGCACGGCGATCGTGCGCCGCTGCTCGCGGGCGTCATCCTGCTGACCCACGCCGGTCACTCCTTGCTCGCGCAGCTGCCGGTCAGACCAGCACCATCCCGTCGTCCGAGGTCTCGTGCTCCATCCGGTCGGCCTGGCCAAGCAGCATCTCGTTGTGGGCCGCGCCCGACGGGATCATCGGGAAGCAGTTTTCCTCCTTGCTGACCCGGATATCGGCCAGCACGAAGCGGTCGACCGCGAGCATCTCGTCAATGACGTCCTCGAGGTCATCCGCGGTCCGGGCGATCAGTCCCACGCCGCCGAAGGACTCGGCCAGTTTCACGAAGTCCGGCAGCGACGCGGTGTAGCTCTCCGAGTAGCGTCCGCCATGGATCAGTTCCTGCCACTGGCGGACCATGCCCATCCACTGGTTGTTCACGATGAAGGCCTTCACCGGCAAGCCGTACTGGCAGAGCGTCGACAGTTCCTGGATGTTCATCAGGAACGACGCCTCGCCGGCGACGTCGATCACGAGGGAGTCGGGATGGGCGACCTGCACGCCGAGCGCGGCGGGCAGGCCGTACCCCATGGTGCCGAGCCCGCCCGAGGTCATCCAGCGGTTGGGTTCCTCGAACTCGAAGTACTGTGCCGCCCACATCTGGTGCTGGCCGACTTCGGTGGTGATGTAGAAGTCGCGCCCGCGGATCTTCTCGAACAGCCTGCGGATTGCGTGCTGCGGCTTGATGACGGCTCCGTCCTGGCTGTAGGCGAGGCAGTCTCGCGCGCGCCAGCTGTCGATCTGTTCCCACCAGTTCGCCAGCGCATCCTGCCTGGGCTGGCAGCCCTTCCGCTTCCAGGTCTCGATCATTCGGGCCAGCACCGTTGCCGCGTCGCCGATCACGGGCACGTCAACGGGAACGTTCTTGTTGATCGAGGACGGATCGATGTCGACGTGGACCTTGCGCGAGTGCGGGGAGAAGTCGGAGATCCGCCCGGTCACGCGGTCGTCGAACCGCGCGCCGATGTTGATCATCACGTCGCAGTTGTACATCGCGAGGTTGGCCTCGTAGGTGCCGTGCATCCCGAGCATGCCCAGGAACCGCCGGTCGGACGCCGGAAAGGCCCCGAGTCCCATCAGGGTGAGCGTCGTCGGGTAGCCGGTCATCCGCACGAACTCGGTCAGCAGCCGGCTCGCCTCGGGCCCGGAGTTGACCAGGCCGCCGCCGCCGTAGAACACCGGGCGTTCGGCACTCGCGATGAGATCGACCGCCTGTTCCACCGCGGCCTGGTCCGGGACGGTGCGCGGCCGGTAGGCAGTCCGGCGCGGTGCCGAGGGCGCACGGTACGGTCCATCCGCGAACAGCACGTCCTTGGGCAGGTCGATCACCACCGGGCCGGGCCGGCCGCGTGCGGCGACGTGGAACGCCTCGTGCATGATGTCGGCAAGGCTGTCGACCGACTTGACCAGGTAGTTGTGCTTGGTGCACGGGCGGGTGATCCCGGTGGTGTCCGCCTCCTGGAAGGCGTCGTTGCCGATCAGGTGGGTCGGAACCTGCCCGGTCAGGCAGACGATCGGAATACTGTCCATGAGCGCGTCGGTCAGGCCCGTGACCGCGTTGGTGGCACCCGGTCCCGAAGTCACCAGCACCACGCCCACCTTTCCGGTGGACCGGGCATACCCCTCGGCCGCGTGCACCGCGCCCTGTTCATGGCGGACCAGGATGTGCCGGACCGCGTTGGTCGTGAACAGCTCGTCGTAGATCGGAAGGACAGCGCCGCCGGGATATCCGAACACGACTTCGACACCCTGGTCCTGCAGTGCCTTGAGCACGATGGCGGCACCGGTCATCCGGGTCTGCGGTTCTGTGTCTGGCTGTGTGGCGGAAGTCATCACGTGCCCTTTCCGCGAGCCGACGGGCTCGCCCTGCTGCGGCGCTGGCGCGGCGGGGCGGACCCTACCGCCTCGGGTGATTCCGGTCAACACGGAGACCGTCCCCGCCGGGGGACAGGAACTCCCGCAGTTCCCCGAGCAACCCGGCGGGAACCCCGGCATCGCCGATCATTTCCGGGACCACCCGGTCGGCATGGAGCTGGTGGCGGAACCAGGTCGCCTGGCGCTTGGCGTAGCGTCTGGTGTGCCGGCGCACCCGCTCGCCCGCCTGCTCCAGGGTGAGGCGGCCGGCCAGGTGCGCCAGCAGTTCGGGCAGGCCGATCGCCTTCATCCCCGGCAGTGACGGGTCGAGACCGAGACCGGCGACGGCGCGGGCTTCCTCGAGCGCGCCTCGCTCCAGCATGGCATCGAACCGGGCGTCGCAGGCAGCGTAGGTTGCCGCGCGCGGCGGCAGCACCAGCACGACGAAGGCATCCAGCCCGCCGGTCGCCTGCTGTTCGCGCAGCCAGTCGGCGAGCGGACGGCCGGTCGCCTCCAGCACCTCCCGGGCGCGCACCAGCCGCTGGGTGTCTCCGTCAGTCACCCGGTCGGCCGTTTCCGGGTCCCTGTCTGCCAGTTCCCGCCGGAACGCGGCCCCGCCGATCGCCGCCAGCCGTTCCTGCGCCGCACGCCGGAAACGGACCGGGATGTCGGGGACCGGCGCCAGCCCCTCCAGCAACGCCCTGAGGTAAAGCCCGGTCCCGCCGCAGATCACCGGAACCGAGCCGCGCGCACGCGCTGCGGCGATCTCGGCGCGGGCATGGTCCAGCCAGTTGGCGGCCGAGCAGGGTCGTGAGATCGACCGGAACCCGTACAGGCGGTGGGGAGCGCGGGCGAGCTGTCGGCGCCCGGGTCGCGACGTCAGGATGCGCAGTTCCCGGTAGACCTGCATCGAGTCACTGTTGATTACCGTGCCGCCGAGGGCTTCGGCCAGCCGGACTGCAAGCTCCGACTTGCCGCCCGCGGTCGGTCCCGCGACGGCGATTACCGGGAGACGGTCTCGTTGGGGCCGGCTGTCCATTGCGTCTGCGATAGGCAATACTCCGCCGCAATGCAATATGCCCTCACCCTGACGGCGGACCCGGTGTCGCGCCCGCTCGGCCCCGAGCACGCGCGCGAAGCCGTCGCGGCAGTGCATGCGGCAGGCGCCCGGCACCTGGGCACCACCTGGCTCGGGCGCGGCTGTGCACTTGACCTCGTGCTGGCCGCACCGGCCGCGGCCCCGGTCCGCGCGAGCGTGGACCGGGCCCTTGCCCGCGCCGGGGTGGATATCGCCATCCAGCCGGCGGCGGGGCGCCGCAGGCACCTGCTCGTCGCCGACATGGATTCGACCGTCATCGGCCAGGAGACTCTCGACGAGCTCGCCGACCTGGCGGGTCTGCGCGAAAGGGTGGCGCCGATCACCGATCGGGCCATGCGTGGCGAGATCGACTTCGAGACCGCCCTGCGCGATCGGGTCCGGTTGCTCGCGGGACGCCCGGCGGCGCTGCTCGCGACCCTGGTTGAACAGCGGATCACGCTGACGCCCGGCGCCGGGGTGCTGGTCCGCACCATGCGCGCGCACGGTGCCCGGACCGCGCTGGTCTCGGGCGGCTTTACCGCGGTCACCGGACCGGTGGCGCGCCGCGCCGGGTTCGACGATCACCACGCCAACAGCCTCGTGGTGGTCAACGGCAGGCTCGCGGGAACGGTCGAGGACCCGGTGCTCGGGGCAGACGCCAAACGGGCCATCCTGCACCGGCTGTGCGGCGAGTGCGCGATCACGCCCGCCGATGCGCTCGCGGTGGGAGACGGGGCGAACGACATGCCGATGCTCGCGGCCGCCGGCACCGGGGTGGCGTTCCGGGCCAGGCCGCGGGTCGCGGCGGCGGCGCGGTTTCGCGTCGACCACGGCGACCTGACGGCCCTGTTGTACCTTCAGGGTTTCTCGGAGGACGAGTTCGCCGGCCACGGCGCCGTCGGCAACCCGCGGGCCAGCCAGCCCGGCTGACGCGGTTCCGCGAGCCGGAACCGGCCGAGCATGCCCTCGCGCACCGAGTAGACGTGCCGGTACCCGGCCCGGCCGAGCCAGGAGGCGGCCCTGGCCGACCTGACGCCGCCGGCGCAGATCAGGGCCACCCGGTCGCTTTCCGGATCGAGCCCGAGAGACCGCACCCGTTCGAGGAAACCGGCGCGTCCACCGGGCCCGTGGACATCGACGAGCCCGGCACCGGGCGGGACGCCGGTCTTGCGCCACTCGCCCGGGGTCCGCACGTCGATGATGAACACTGACCCCTTGCGCGCGCCCTGCCAGGCGTCGGGAGCGGTCATGACCGCCACCTGCGCCTGTGCACCGGCACGATGCGGAAGGAGGGCCGTGAACAGGGGGGTCGCGAGCACGAGCAGCAGTGCCACGATCGCGGCACCTCCCGGCACGATGCTCCACCGTACGGCACCCGATCCCATGTGACATCCCCCGGTCACGGCATCTCCTCCACAACTGGGACCGCGCTACTCGCGCTTCAACCCGATCGCGATGAAGATCAGGTTGTCGTTGCGCCGTATCGCCAGCAGGACAGCGCTCTTGTCCGAGGCCCCGACAGCATCGGCCACGACGCCCTCGAGCTGGCGTGCGCCGGTGACCTTCTCGCCGCCGGCGAGTTCGATCACGTCGCCCGGCCTGATCCCCTGCTCGGCAGCCGGACCGTCGGGGTGCACCTCGAGCACCAGCACACCGCTGGCATCGGCATCGATCTGCCACTTCCTCTGCATCCTGGAATCCAGGTCCACCACGGTCAGGCCGATCTCGTCGAGCCGGACCGTGACCGGCCCATCGTCTGTCTGCGCGGTCTGCGCGACGTCGGTGAGTTCGCCAATGCGCACCTGCAGGGTCTGCTCCCCGCCGTCACGCCAGACGACGACATCCACCACGGTGCCCGCCGGCGTGCGCGCCACCATCAGCGGGAAGGAACGCATGGTCTCGACCGGCTTGCCGCCGAATTCCAGGATCACGTCCCCGACCTTCAGTCCACCGCCCTCGGCGGGACTGTCCCCGCGCACGTTGGCGACCAGGGCTCCCGTTGCCTCCTTCAGGCCCACGGATTCGGCGATGATCGGCGTGACCGTCTGGATGTGAACCCCGAGCCAGCCCCGTTTCACGACACCGTCCTCGCGCAGGTCGTCGATGACCGTCATGGCCAGGCGGCTGGGCACCGCGAAACCGATTCCGACCGAACCGCCGCTTCGGGTGAAGATGGCGGTGTTGATCCCGACCACCTTGCCGTCCAGGTTGAACAGCGGTCCGCCCGAATTGCCGGTATTGATCGAGGCGTCGGTCTGGATGAAGTCGTCGTAGGATCCCTGGTGGATGTCGCGGCCGCGGGCGGAAACGATACCCGCGGTCACGGTGCCCGACAGGTTGAACGGATTGCCGATCGCGAGCACCCAGTCGCCGACCCGCACGGTGTCGGAATCTCCGAACTCCACAGCCTGCAACTCGCTGTCGCCGGGCTCGATCTTGAGCACCGCGACGTCGGTCTTCTCGTCGGAGCCCTTCACCGTTGCATCGAACACCGTCCCGTCGTGCAGCCTGACCTTGATCTTGCCGGCATTTGCGATCACGTGGTGGTTGGTCACCACGTGGCCGTCGCCGTCAATGATGAACCCCGACCCCAGTGCGTGGGTCGGCCTGCTGTCGGGATCGTTGGGAATGAAGCGGTCCTGGAAGTTCTTGAACCACTCGCTGAACGGCTGGTCCTTGGGCGGGACATCGCCCTGGAACGGCCCTTGCCCGCCGTTGCGTTCGCCCTGGCCCGTGATCGTGTGAATGTCCACCACCGACGGCGCCAGTTTCTCGACCAGGTCGGCAAAGCTCTGCGGCATCGACCCGTCGTGGGCGCGCACCGGGACGGCAACCACGACCAGGACAAGGGCCGCGACCGCATGCACCAGGAAGCGCGACACCGACCGGATCGGCCGGTCGGCCACCGCCTGCGTGTGCGTGTTCATGCTCCGTCTCTCCTCGTTACCGTTGTCTCGGGGAACCCTGCCGGGCACTGCGCATGGCTCGTGTCACCCGACAGGGACAAGGATAGACCGTGCTTTCGGCAGAAAAGTGGCAGCCCGGGCCACGCCGGCACGCCCCGCACCTATCCCCTGATCGCCCAGACGGCAACGACCCCGACGGCCACGGCAACCACGCCGCACACGCGCAGCGTGCGGTCCGGTATCTCCATCATGCGGGTCAGCATGTCGCGCATCGCGACCGGAAACAGCGCATACAGGGCACCCTCGATGACGAGCACCAGTGCGAGGGCGGTCAGCAGGTCCCGCATGAACGGACCAGTACCTACTGACCGGATATTGGTGGCACGCCTCCGGTTATATCATTGAAGTACCGGAAGAAATCACTGTTGGGCGAGAGGACCATCGTCGTGTCGGTCGACGCCATGGATTCCCGGTACGCCTGCATCGAGCGGTAGAAGGAGAAGAACTCGGGATCCTTGCCGAAGGCGTCGGCATAGATCTTGATCGCCAGGCTGTCGCCCTCGCCGCGCAGTGTCTCGGCCTCCTTGCGCGCCTCGGCCAGGATCACGACCTTCTGCTTGTTGGCATCGGCCCTGATCCCTTCGGCGAGCTCGAAGCCCCGGGCCCGGAACTCCTTGGCCTCGCGTTCGCGCTCGGACTTCATGCGGTTCTCGATGTTGGTCCGGGTCTGTTCCGGGTAGTCGGCCCGGCGCACCCGGACCTCCACGATCTCCATTCCGAACCGCATCACCGCGTCGTTCACCGCCTTCTGGATGTCGACCATGATCGTCGCGCGCTTCTTGGAAAGGATATCGAGCAGGTTCTCGTTGCCGAGCACCCGGCGCAGGGAGGAATTGATGATCGGGCTGAGCTTGCCCGGCACACCCGAGATCTGCCGGGTGGTCTGGAAGAACAGCAGTGGATCGGTGATGCGGTAGCGGGCATAGGAGTCGACATCGAGGCGCTTCTGGTCGGCCAGGATCACCCGTTCGGTGGGCGGATCGAGGTCAAGCACGCGCTTCTCGTAGTAGACCACCTCCTCGGCGAACGGGATCTTGAAGTTCAGGCCCGGGTCCTGGATCGTCTTCTGCGGCTTGCCGAAGAACAGGACGATCGCCTGCTGGGTCTGTTCGACGATGAACATCGAGCTGGTCACCAGCACGCCGAGCACCACGACCAGGCCGCCGACAATGGCAAGGAACCGGGTCATCGTGTCGTGCTCCCGTCCTGCTCCGCGGCGCGTTTCTGTATCTCGGGCAAGGGCAGGTAGGGTACCACGCCCGGACCCGTGCCGCCGGCGTCGCTGTCGATTATCACCTTGTTGACCCCCTGCAGAACCTGTTCCAGCGTCTCGAGATAGATGCGCTTGACCGTGACGTCCTTCGACACCGCGTAGGCCTGGTAGACGGCATCGAACCGGTTGGCGTCACCCTCGGCCCTGGTGACCACCGACTGGCGGTAGCCCTCGGCGCTCTGCAGCAGCTGCTGGGCCTCGCCCCGCGCCCGGGGAACGATATCGTTGCGGTAGGCTTCCGCCTCGTTCTTCAGCCGGTCCATGTCCTGGCGCGCGCGTGACACCTCGTCGAACGCATCGATGACGTTCTTCGGCGGCAGCACCTCGAGCAACTGCACCTGGCGAACCTCGATGCCGGCCCTGTACTCGGTCATCAGTGTCTGCAGGGATTCATGCGTGCGGCTCTCGATGTCCTCGCGCCGGCTGGTCAGCGCTTCCTGGATCGGGGTCTGGCCAACGATGTCGCGCATGACCGACTCGGCGGCCATCTTGATGGTCTCGTCGGGATTGCGGATGTTGAACAGGTAGTTCGGCGCATCCGAGATCTTCCAGAACACGACGAAGTCGATGTCGACGATGTTCTCGTCGCCGGTGATCATCTGGCTCTCTTCGGGCACGTCGCGGACCGACGTGCCGCGCCGGGTGGACTCGCCGGAAGTCCGCAGGCCGATCTCGATCCGGTTTTCCGCCGTCACGTCCGGCCGGTAGATGTTGCCGATCGGCGACGGCCAGTTCCAGTGCAGACCCGGCTGGGTGGTGGTTCCGGTGAAGCGGCCGAGCACCAGCGGCACGCCTTCCTGGTTGGGTTGGACCCGGTAGAAACCGTTGGCAAGCCAGATCACGATCAGGGCCAGCAGCGCGATGACCACCAGTCGCCGGCCCCTGAACCCGCCCGGGATCAGGCTGCGCATTCGCGCCTGGCCGCGCCGGATGATGTCGTCGATATCCGGCGGTTGCGGGCCACCGCCGCCGCCGCCGAAACCGCGGGGAGGGCGCGACCATGGCGAGCCGCCGCCGCCGGACCCGCCGCCGCCGCCGCCCCAGGGGCCTCCACCTTGATTGTTCCAGGACATGGTTCGCTCTCCTGCAGGGACCCGGGAGCAACGGGCTGTTTCTAGCAGAGGCGCCCCGTCGCTTGCAAAAGTAATCGCGTCGGGCCGATATAGGTCCAGAATGTTTGCGCGGGGACAGGATCCATGGCCGAAGTCACCGAACAGCAGGTTCTCGACGCGTTGCGCGGGGTGACCGACCCGGAGCAGGACGGCGATATCGTCAGTCTCGGGATGGTGAGCGGGCTCGCGATCCGCGACGGCAATGTCGGATTCGCCATCGAGGTGGACCCGAAGCGGGGCCCGCATCTCGAGCCGCTGCGCCGTGCGGCCGAGCAGGCCGTGGACCGGATTGCGGGGGTGGTGTCGGTCACCGCGGTACTGACGGCGCACCGGGCGCCGGCATCGGGCGCCAGGCCGGCTGCCGGCCGGCAGCAGGGGCGCGGGGCGGGTCCCGATGTCGGAGCCATCGTGGCCGTCGCCTCGGGCAAGGGCGGCGTCGGCAAGTCGACCACCGCCGTCAACATCGCCGTGGCGCTGGCCGAGAGCGGTCTCGCCGTGGGCCTGCTCGACGCCGACATCTACGGTCCGTCACTGCCGCGCATGCTCGCGATCTCGGGCAAGCCCACCACCCGCGACGGCAAGATCCTGCAGCCGATCCGGAAGTTCGGACTGACCTGCATGTCGATCGGCTTCCTGGTGCCGGAGGACACGCCGACCATCTGGCGCGGGCCGATGGTGATGAGCGCGCTCGAACAGATGATGCGCGACGTCGACTGGGGACGTCTCGACATCATGATCGTCGACATGCCGCCCGGCACCGGCGATGCCCAGCTCACGCTGTCGCAGCGCGTCCCCCTCGCCGGTGCGGTGATCGTGTCCACTCCGCAGGACCTCGCGCTCATCGATGCGCGCAAGGGGCTCAACATGTTCCGCAAGGTCGACGTGCCGGTCCTCGGCCTGGTCGAGAACATGAGCATGTTCATCTGCCCGCACTGCGGCGGCGAGACCCCGATCTTCGGCCATGGCGGCGCCCGCGCCGAGGCGGACCGGCTCGGCGTCGACTTCCTGGGCGAGGTGCCGCTGCACATCGACATCCGCACCACGTCGGACGGCGGAACCCCGATCGTGATCACGGACCCTGACGGGCCGCACGCGCGCGCCTACGCCGCCATCGCCGGGGCGGTATGGGACCGGGTCGGCAGCGCGCGCCGCGAGCCGCCGCGGATCGTCATGAACTGACTCTGACCCGGGTGACGTAGCTGTATTCGGGCCCGTCCGGGGTTGCCCGCGCCTGCCGGCACGGGCCCCGCTCGATCCGCCATTGCCCCGGCGGCAGTTCCGGGAAGAACGCGTCGCCCCCGGGGGCGCAATGGACCACGGTCTCGTGGATCCGCACCGCGCTGGCAAGCGCGGCGGCATAGATCCGCTCACCGCCGAAGGCGATGACCTCGCGTGCACCGCACTCCGCGGCGCGGCGGCGCGCAATCACCAGCGCGGCCTCGAAGTCGGCGACGAGATCGACACCCCCGGCCACCGGTCCGCGCCGGCCCACCACCACCAGTCGCCGTCCGGGCAGCAGCGTCCTGCCCGGGCGGGCGGCCGCCTCGATCGACCGGTATGTCAGCCGGCCCATGATCAGCGGCTTGCCCATGGTGAGCGCCCGGACCCGGCTGAGATCGCCCGGAATGTGCCACGGCAGGTCCCCGTCCCGGCCGATCACCCGGTTCTCGGCGCGGGCCACCACGATGACCAGTTCGGCTTCGCCTGCAGTGTGCATCGCCGTTCCCTGCCGCTGCACCCGTCCTGCTGTCACGGCCGACCGCCCGCATCCGGGGCAGTGGCACGGTTGAACCTGCGCCGGTAGCGTGACGGCGTCGTGCCCACCAGGCGGCGGAAGTGATGGCGCAGGGTCTCGGCCGCCCCGAAGCCCGAGGCGGTGGCGATCTGCTCGACGCCGAGATCGGTTGTTTCCGCGAGCTGGCAGGCGTGGGCCACCCGCTGGCGGGCCAGCCAGTCGGCCGGGGTCGCCCCGACACTCGCGCGGAAGCGGCGCTGGAAGGTGCGGCTGCTCATCCCGACGCGGCGCGCCATGTCGTCCACGCTCACCGGCTCGTGCAGGTGCCGGGTCAGCCACACCAGCAGTTCCGCCAGCCTGCCGGAACCGGGGCCGAGCGGTGTCTCGACGAACTGGCGCTGGTCTCCGTCGCGCCACGGCGCGAACACCAGCCGGCGCGCCACGGCGTTGGCGACCGCCGCGCCGTGGTCGCGGCGCACGACGTGCAGGCACAGATCGAGTCCGGCGGCGCTGCCGGCCGACGTGAGCACCGGCCCGTCGTCCACGAACAGCACATTGCGATCGACCCGGACCCGCGGATACATCGCCGCCAGCGTGTCGGCGTAGCGCCAGTGGGTCGTGACACGGCGCCCGTCCAGCACCCCGGCCGCCGCGAGGACGAACACGCCCGAGCAGATCGAGACCAGGCGGCCGCCGCGTTCCGCCACCCCTGCCAGCGCGGCGCACACCGCCGCGGGCACCGGTTCCTCCGGCCCGCGCCAGCCGGGGACGATGACGGTATCGGCCTCGTCGATCAGTCCCGGATCGAACGGGGCGCGGACCGCGAGTTCGCCCGCCGCGCTCAGCGGGCCGGGTTCGACGGCACAGACCCTGAACCGGTACCAGGGCCGTTCGAGTTCCGGCCGCGGCAGGCCGAACACCTCGTGCACGCAGCCGAACTCGAAGGTGCACAGCCGGTCGTAGGCGAGGGCCACGACCGTGGAATGGAAGCAGGGTGCGGACATCACTGGCGTATTCTTGCCGATATCTGGCGTTGCCGCCACTGGAACGGTGCGGTCCGCCGGCCATGCTCGCGCACCGGACACCCGCAGGAGAAACCCCATGCTCAGGCTCCACGATCACCACGATTCCGGCAACGGCTACAAGGTCCGGTTGCTGCTCGCACTGCTCGGCCTGACCTACGAACGCATCGAGGTCGACATCCTGAACGGCGGCTCGCGCACGCCCGGGTTCCTCGCCATGAACCCCAACGGGCGCATCCCGGTGCTCGAGCTCGGCGCCGACGACCCCCTCGCCGAGTCGAACGCCATCCTGTGGTACCTGGCCGAGGGCACCCGGTTCCTGCCCTCGGACGCGCTCGCGCAGGCCCGCACCCTGCAGTGGATGTTCTTCGAGCAGTATTCCCACGAGCCGAACATCGCGGTCGTGCGGCACTGGATCTGTCACCTCGGGCTCGACGACGAACGCCGGGCCCAGCTGCCGGCCCGGCGCGCCGGCGGCCACGCGGCGCTCGCGGTGATGGAAACGCACCTGGCCACCGCGCCCTGGTTCGGCGGCGGGGCGATGAGCGTGGCGGATATCGCGCTCTACGCCTACACCCACGTGGCCGGCGAGGGAGGGTTCGAACTCGCAGGCTATCCCGGCGTCACCGCCTGGCTCGAGCGGGTTGCCAGCCAGCCGGGTCACTGCCCGATGCTGCCGGCGCCGACCGGCATCGTCTCACCCCCGGCCGGCGGCTGACCGCGGCCCGGCACCCCGCTATGGTGGGCAGGCGAATCCGTCAAACGGGCAAACGGGGAACCGGCAATGCGGCTTGGGGAGAACCTGCCGGTGTTTCTCACCATGGGCCCGGAGGGGACCAACCACGCGCTGGTCACCCGCCGATACATGGAGTTCCACGGACTGGCCGATGCGCAGCTGCGGCTCGTCACCGAATTCCGCGACGGGCTGCTGGCGCTCGCGCGCCGCGAGGCCGACTACATGGTGCAGGTCGCGGTACATCCCGACGCCGCCGCCATCGCGGGCGAGGCACGGTTCCGTCACGCCATCAGTATCGTCGACGTGTTCATCTCGCCGTCGCGTCCACTGGCCGTGCTCACCCGTACCGGGGGAGATCCGGCCGGCAGCATCGCGCTGCAGCCGGCCACCGCCCACTATGTCGATACCGGTCGCTGGGCCACCGTCGTGCCCGAGCACTCGATCCAGACCGTGGCCGAGGGCCTGCTGGAGGAACGCTACGACAGCGGCCTGACCGCCCTGTCCCTGGCCGCGGAACATCCCGGCCGGTTCACGGTCGACACGGAGCTCGGGACAATCGACGACGCCTGGATGGTGTACGGACGCGGGGCCGTCGCCGACGGGGACCTGGTCGCCTGGGACGACAGTCCGCTTGCCCGCCGGCTGCGCCGGTAGTCAGACCGCGACCGGGGCCGCGATCCGCGGGTGGGGATCGTAGCCGGAAAGCTCGAAGTCACCGGGCTCGAATCCGAACAGGTCCATCCGTTCGGGGTTGAGGCGCATCCGCGGCAGCGTGCGCGGCGCTCGGGAGAGCTGGAGACGCGCCTGCTCGAGGTGGGTGAGGTAGAGGTGGGCGTCGCCGAGCGTGTGCACGAAGATGCCGGGCGAGAGCCCGCAGACCTGCGCGACCATCATGGTCAGCAGCGCGTAGGAGGCGATGTTGAACGGCAGGCCGAGGAACACGTCGGCACTGCGCTGGTAGAGCTGGCACGACAGTGTGCCGTCCGCAACGTGGAACTGGAACAGGCAGTGGCACGGGGGCAGCGCCATGCGCTCCAGGTCGCCCGGGTTCCAGGCCGTGACCACGAGCCGGCGCGAATGCGGCGTCGCGCCGATGTCGTGAAGCAGCCGGGCGACCTGGTCCACCGTCCCCCCGTCGCGGGTCGGCCATGACCGCCACTGGTGCCCGTAGATCGGCCCGAGGTCACCGTTGGCATCGGCCCATTCGTCCCAGATCGTGACACCGTGCTCCTGCAGCGCACGGACGTTGGTGTCGCCGGCCAGGAACCACAGCAGCTCGTGGACGATCGACTTCAGGTGCACCCGCTTGGTCGTGAGCAGCGGGAACCCGGCCGCCAGGTCGAACTGCATCTGGCAGCCGAAGATGGCCAGCGTGCCGGTACCGGTGCGGTCGTCGCGCCGGGTTCCGGTCCTCAGGACCCGGTCCATCAGGTCAAGGTACTGCTGCATCGGCCCGCCTCCCCGCCCCATTGGTACCCGGACCGCGGGCGCGTGAAAACATCGCAGGCGCGCGGCCCGGCCGGTGCGGGCCGCACCATGGTCTTGGACCGGCCGGTCGGAGGGGCTATATTGTGTGGTGTCGGGATACCGACTATGGCGATAAACGACGCGTGGAATAAGCGTAGCGGACCCGGGGGCAGTACCCGGCGCCTCCACCATTCCCGCCGCATGCGGCGAATCAGCGGGGGCGAACCAGGATCGACGTGCGTGGTAAAGGCGCGGCCTTCGCCCGGCATGGTACCGCCGTTACCGGGCCACATGATAGTTGCGAACGACAACTATGCGGAGGCGCGCCTCGCCGCGTAAGCGGTCGGGCAGTCTCGAATGAAGTCCGGCGGGTTCGCACCCGCCGGCGGGGTCTGGGGCGCACCTGGCAACAGAAGCGCCCCGCTTCACGTGACCCCTTCCGGGTCCGGGGACCGGAGAGGAGCAAGGGTCGGGTCATGTCGGACCAGGAGTTCAGATACGATCTGATGATCGAGGAGGCGCTGCTCGGTGTGGTCCGCCGGATCATGCGCCAGGCAGCGGCCCGGGGTCTGCCGGGCGATCATCACTTCTACATCACCTTCAGGACCGGGCACCCGGGGACGGACATCCCGGCCGTCCTGCTCGAACGCTACCCGGACGAGATGACCATCGTCCTGCAGTACCAGTTCTGGAACCTTGAGGTGCACGACGACCGCTTCGAGGTCATGCTCAGCTTCAGCGAGCGGCGCGAACGCCTCGTGATCCCGTTTGCCGCCGTGACCGCCTTCGCCGATCCCTCGGTGAAGTTCGGCCTGACCTTCAAGGCTTCCGATGCGTCGCCGCCGGACGACGACGACGACGCGGGCGGGGAGAACCCCGGCGAAGTCATTTCCCTCGATCACTTCCGGCGCAAGCGGTAGGCACATGTCAGAGATGAAGTACACCGAGATGTTCCCGCTTGGCGGGGACACCACCGAGTATCGCCGGATCGAGGGGGATTTCGTGTCCGCGGACACCCTCGGCGGCCGCGACGTCCTGACCGTGCGTCCCGAAGCGCTGACCACGCTCACCGAGGAGGCGTTCAGGGACATCTCGCACCTGCTGCGTCCCGGCCACCTCGCACAGCTGCGCGCCATCGTCGACGCCGACGACGCCTCGCCCAACGACCGGTTCGTGGCGATGGAACTGCTGAAGAATGCCAATATCGCCGCCGCCGGCGTGCTCCCGATGTGCCAGGACACCGGCACGGCCATCGTCATCGGCAAGAAGGGACAGAACGTCTTTACCGGGTTCGACGACGAGGAGGTGATCGCGCGCGGCGTGTTCAACACCTACCGCACCCACAACCTGCGCTACAGCCAGCTCGCGCCGCTCGACATGTTCACCGAGACCAACACGGCGACCAACCTGCCGGCCCAGATCGAACTGTATGCCACGCCGGGTGACAGCTACGACTTCGCCTTCATCCAGAAGGGCGGCGGATCGGCCAACAAGTCGTTCCTGTACCAGCAGACCGCCGCGATCCTGAATCCCGAGGCGCTGACCCGGTTTCTCGACGAGAAGATCCGCACGCTCGGAACCGCCGCCTGCCCGCCCTATCACCTCGCGGTGGTGATCGGCGGGACCTCGGCCGAGTTCACGCTGAAGACCGTGAAACTCGCCTCGATCCGATACCTCGACGGCCTGCCGACCAGCGGCAGTGAGTCCGGCCACGCCTTCCGCGACCTCGAGATGGAGCAGAAGATCCTCGCCATGACCCGCGAGATGGGCATGGGGGCGCAGTTCGGCGGCCGCTACTACTGCCACGACGTCCGGGTCATCCGGCTGCCCCGGCACGGGGCCTCGTGCCCGATCGGCCTCGGGGTCTCGTGTTCCGCCGACCGCCAGGCGCTGGGCAGGATCACCCGGGACGGGGTGTTTCTCGAGCGGCTCGAGACCGATCCGTCGCGCTACCTGCCCGAGGTCGACGAGAGCCAGGTTTCCGACGACGTGGTCGAGATCAACCTCGACCAGCCGATGTCCGAGATCCGGCGGATCCTCGGCCAGTACCCGATCAGGACCAGGGTGGCGCTGACAGGGCAGATGATCGTTGCCCGCGACCTCGCCCATTCGCGGCTCAAGGCCAGGCTCGACGCCGGCCAGCCGCTGCCGGACTATGTCAAGGACCACCCGATCTACTATGCCGGCCCGGCCAAGACCCCGGACGGCATGGCCTCGGGCTCGTTCGGGCCCACCACCGCCGGGCGCATGGACACCTATGTCGAGCCCTTCATGGCCGCGGGCGGCAGTTTCGTCACCCTCGCCAAGGGCAACCGTTCCCCGGTTGTCCGTGACGCCTGCCGCAGGCACGGCGGGTTCTACCTCGGCTCCATCGGCGGCGCCGCCGCAATCCTGGCGCTGAACTCGATCCGCAAGGTCGAGGTCGAGGAGTACCCGGAACTCGGCATGGAAGCGGTCTGGCGCATCGAGGTCGAACGGTTCCCCGCCTTTATCGTCGTCGACGACAAGGGCAACGACTTCTTTGCCGCGACCTGATCCCCGGATCCCCCCGCACCAGGCACCGTCTCCCGCATGATCGACCTCTGGATCCCGATCACGGTCGCGGCCGCGTTCTCGCAGAACCTGCGCTCCGCGCTGCAAAAGCACCTGAAGTCGCGCCTGAGCACCGGCGGGGCCACCTACGTGCGCTTCTTCTACGCCGCACCCCTTGCCGTCATCTACGCACTCGCCCTGCACGGGATCGCAGGCCTGCCGGCACCGGTGCCCGGCCTCGCCTTCGCGATCTACGGCCTGATCGGCGGCGTAGCCCAGATCGTCGCCACCGCCCTGCTGGTTTCCCTGTTCTCGTTCCGGAACTTCGCGGTCGGCACCACCTATTCGAAGACCGAGACCGTCCAGGCCGCCCTGTTCGGCCTTGTCATCCTCGGCGACACCCTGACGACGGGTGCTGTCATCGGCATCCTGATCAGCCTGGCCGGCGTGATGGCGATCTCGATGGCGCGCCAGGAGAGCGGGTTTGCGAGCCTGTTCACCTCGATCACCGAGAAGAGCGCGCTCATCGGCATCGCGTCGGGTGCGGTGTTCGGCATCTCCGCCGTTTCCTACCGGGCGGCGGCGCTCTCGCTCGGCGGCGAGGGTTTCCTGATGCAGGCGGCCTTCACCCTGGCCTGCGTCACCCTGGTGCAGACATTCCTGATGACCGTCTACCTGGCGATACGCGAGCCCGGACAGCTCGGCGCGTCGCTGCGCAGCTGGAAGACCTCCGGGCTGGTCGGCGTGACCGGTGTGCTCGGCTCCGCCTGCTGGTTTACCGCCATGACGATCCAGAACGTCGCCTATGTCAGGGCGCTCGGGCAGATCGAACTGGTCTTCACCTTCGCCGCGTCCTACATTTTCTTCAAGGAACGGATCAACCTCGCGGAGTTCCTCGGGATCCTGGCCGTCGTGGCCGGCATCGTGGTTCTCCTGATCGGACGGTGACAGGCAATGAGCAGCCATGGCGAGACCTTCCGTTGCGGACATGCGCTCACCACAGACCCCGGCGAGGCGGTCCGCCAGCTCACGCAGCAGCTTGAGGGCGCGGCCCGGGGGCCCGGCATCCTCTACCTGTCCGGCCCGCTGGCCGGGGAAACCGGCGCCGTGGTCTCGGGCCTGGTCGAGCTGACCGGGATCACGGACTGGGTCGCGGCCAGCGGCCACGGGGTGATCGCCGGTACCGGGGAGCACTTCGACACCCCTGCCGCCGCCGCCATGGTGCTCGACGTCGGGCCGGACGACTTCCGGCTGTTTTCCGGCGGCGCCGAGACCGGATCGGCGTTGCGCAGCGGACACGGAGAGTGGATCGAACGGGCGACCATGCCGCTTGCCCTCACCCACGTTAACCCCCGGCACCGGATGGCCGCCGCCGCGGTACAGGGCCTTGCCGACGACACCGGCAGTTTCCTGATCGGCGGCATCGCCGCCGACGGCCCCCTGCATCCGGGACAGGCCGAGGCCGCGGTCTCGGGCGTTGCGTTCTCCCCCGTCGGCGTGCGGGTGGAGACCGCACTCAGCCAGGGCTGCACCCCGCTTGCGCCGGCGCACCAGATTACCCGGTGCGAGGACACGGTCCTGCTCGAACTCGACGGGCGACCGGCGCTCGACGTGTTCCTGGAGGAAATCGGTCCGGAACTGCGCGAGGATCTCCGCGCCTGTGCCGGGCGCATCTTTGCCGCGCTGCCGGTGCCGGGAGCGGATGACGGCGACTACACGGTGCGCCACCTGGTCTCGATCGATCCGCGCAACCGCTCTGTCGGAATTGCCGAGCGGGTGGCAAAGGGTGACGCGGTCCTGTTCTGCCGCCGCGACCAGGCAAGCGCGGTCGCCGACATGTACCGGATGACCGGCGACCTCAAGCGGCGGATCGGCGATGCCGCCGTTCGCGGCGGCATCTACGTGTCCTGCGCCGGGCGCGGCCCGAACCAGTTCGCCGCCCCCGAGCGGGAGACCGACATCATCACCCGCGAGCTCGGCAACTTCCCGATGATCGGGTTCTTTGCCAACGGTGAACTCAGCCGCAACCAGATCTACGGCTATACCGGCGTGCTCACCCTGTTCCTGTAGGTCCGCTACCTGCGTCCGTCCTCGAGCAGCCGCCTGATCTCCGCCACCTCCTCCCTGAGCCTGCGGTACTCGTCCGCCGGCAGAGCCTGTTCGTCCCGGTTCAGCGACTGGATCGAGTCGATGATCACGGCGATGACCAGGTTGAGCACCGTGAAGCTCGAGAGCACGATGAACGGCACGAAGACGGCCCATGCCCAGGGATGGACCTCCATCACCGGGCGGACGATCCCCATCGACCAGCTCTCCAGGGTCATGATCTGGAACAGCGTGTACATCGACGTGCCGATGGTCCCGAACCACTCGGGGAAGGTGGCGGCGAACATCTTGGTCGACACGACGGAGAACACGTAGAACACCAGCATCAGCAGGACCCCGATCGAGGCGACGCCGGGGATCGCGTGCAGCAGCGTGCCGACGACGCGCCGCATCCTCGGGATCGCCGAGACCAGCCGGAATGCCCGGAAGATCCGGAGCGCGCGGAGCGCGACGAGCGAGTCGCTGGCCGGGACCAGGGTCACCGCCACGATCACGAAGTCGAAGATGCTCCACGGATCGCGGAAGAACCGCAATCCATGCGCCCAGAGCCTGAGCAGGATCTCGACGACAAAGATCGCGACCGCCATCCGTTCGAAGATCCCGAGCGCTCCCCCGGCCACCGCCGAGATCCGCTCCGAAGTCTCCAGGCCGAGCGCAACCGAGTTCACGACGATCAGGGCGAGGATGGCATTCTGGAACCGGGGATGATCAACCAGCCGGCGAACCGGGTCTCTGAGTGCCATGCGCGCCGCGTGCCTGCTGTCCGCCGGGTGCCGGATATGTGCGGACCGTCGGTCGCGGTGTCAAGTACCGGTGCGCAGCGAGGCGGAACGCCGGGCGGCGCTCGCCCCCGCGATCCGACCGAACACGGCGCCCGAGACCAGGCCGGTTCCGCCCGGATAGTTGTAGTGGAACAGTCCGCCGACCATCTCGCCGCAGCAGTAGAGCCCGTCGATCGGCCGCCAGTCGGTCCCGATCACCCGGGCATCGCCGTCGATCCTGAGCCCGCCGAAGGTGAAGGTGATGCCTCCGGTTGCCGAGTAGGCGACGAAGGGCGGTTCGTCGAGGCGAAGGGCCCAGTTGGTCTTGTCGGGATCAAGCCCGCGGGTCGACAGCCCGTCCTTGCGCGTCGGGTCGAACCCGTCGGCGTCGCACGCCGCCTCGTTGTACGCGTCCAGCGTGCGCAGCGCCCGGTCCCGGTCGTCGATGACGAGCTGTGCCACCAGTTCCTCCAGCGTGTCGCCGGAAATCGGCTCGCTGGTCGAGTACCGCGCCTCCAGCAGGTGGACGGTCTTCTGGTCGAAGATCTGCCAGGCAAGGCTGCCCGGCTGTCCCAGGATCTCGGCGCCGTACTTGGCGTAGGTGTACATGCCCACGTCCTCGCCCTCGTCACAGAACCGGTCTCCGGCCCGGTTCAGCATCACCCCGTAGGGGTATGACAACCGGTTGGACTTGTCGGTCCGTCCCCGGTCGGCGAAGTCGGGCCACTCGTTGGAGATCGGCGTGCTGTGACGCCCGGACCACTGGCCACACGGCAGGGCCCCGATGGCGAGCGCCATGCGCAGCCCGTCGCCCTGGTTGTGGGCTGTGCCGCGGACCTTGGCGTGGTCCCAGGGAGCCGCAAGGTACTGCGCCCGCCACTGCGCGTTGGCCTCGAAACCTCCGCAGCCCAGCACCACGGCGTCGGCCGAGATCTCCTCGGGCCCGTCCGGTCCGCGGACCGCGACCCCGGCAACGGCGCCGCGGCGGTCGCGCAGCAGGTCGGTCACCCCGCTCGAATAGCGGATCTCGATGCCGTTGGCCTGGGTGGTGCTGAACCAGCCGGCGGACAGGCCGATGCCCTCGTGCAGGGCGCGGACGATCGCGCCCTTCTGCCACTTCACCCGGTTGCCGACCCTGATGCCCGACAGCGCCGTCGCCGGCTCCATCGCCACGCCGCCGTGGTCGTGCACCCAGCGGATGGTGTCGAAGGAGTTGCCGATCAGGATCGAGGCGAGCTCGGCATCCGCCTTGCCCCGGGTCACCCGGTTGAGGTCCGACAGGAAGTCGTCGGCGGTGTAGGGCGGGACGTCCTCGAAGAACCCCGGGATCTCCTCCTCGGCGCCGGGGACCAGGGCCTCGAGCTGGCGTGGATCGTCGAACGCGATCCTGAACAGCCCGCCGGAGAAGAAGGTGTTGCCGCCGCGTTCACGCCGGTCCGCCTTCTCGAGGACCAGCACCCGGTCCGCCCCGGCTTCCCGCGCCGAGTTGGCGGCGGAGAGAGCCGCGTTTCCGGCACCGGCAACGATCACGTCATAGTCTGCCATCGACCTTTTCCCCCAACGGTTGGCACGGGTGCGTGCGTGGCCGCAGCATAGCCGCTCGGGGTGCCGGTGCGGCACCCCCGTTCACATCCTCCACGAATGTGATCCCGGCGCGTCCTTCCCGGTCCCGGCTTCGCCGGCGATGACAGGCCACCTGCCGCGTTTCCGGCGCTCGTGTGCTTCCAGGGCGCTGGCCCCGAGCGAGGGTCTCACCATGACCGGGAAGGTGCCCGGACAAACCGAAGCGCCCGGAGACGCGCACCTGGTGTGCGTTCAAGAGCAGTCGATGAGGGGTCAGGGACCCTGCAGCAACGTCGCGGCAGCGCAGTTTCATCACGGCTTCAACACATGGGCCGCCGACCCCTGCGCTTGAGGTGGCTGGAGGCAGGCAGGATATCCCTGTGATCAACGCCGGCGCCGGACTTCGCGATGGCGAGCTTCCGGTACCGGACCTGCCGGTCGAGGGACCTTCCCGGCGCGGGTGGTCGCAGGATGCCCGGACTTGCGGGAGCCGCCGTCCTGGTCGCCGTGTCGAGAAACGCGGTGATCAGCCTGCGGGGCACGGTCACGACGGCGGCGCTGCCGGGAGTGGCGGAGCCCGCACGCCACGCTCTCCAGGGTGAAGCTCCCGCGCTGCCGGGCAAGACCCGCAGCGCAGGGCCGCGTACCGTGTCGCGGCGGACCTCCAGGCACTTCTCGCGGAGCAGGACGGCGGAACGGGCCGGCTCTGAACTGACGGTCCTGTTCGCGGGTTCAACACGATGGCGGGCCTCAACAGGACGTGCATCAGTGATGCGTTGCGTGTCTAATTGCGTACCGGAAGCATCAGGACAGCGCGTGGGAGCATCGCCATGAGTTCGAACCAGCCCGTAGACCTGCTGATCCGCGGCGGCACCGTGATCGACGGAACCGGTGCTCCCGGCCAGGTGGCCGATGTCGCGATCCGCGATGACCGTATCGTGGCGGTCGGCCGGATCGACCACGCCGATGCCGACCGGGTCGTGGACGCCACCGGCCGCGTGGTCGCGCCCGGCTTCATCGATGTCCATACCCACGACGACCGGGCCCTGCTGTCCAACCCGACCATGGCCATGAAGGTCAGCCAGGGCGTGACCACCGTCGTCGCGGGCAACTGCGGTATCAGCCTTGCGCCGCTCATCGCCTCGACACCGCCGCCGCCGCTCGACCTGATCGGCGCGCCCGGCGCCTTCCGGTACGCCGCGGTCGACGACTACCTCGGAGAACTGGAGGCCGGACCAGCCGCCGTCAACGGCGCCTTCCTGGTCGGCCACTCGACGCTCAGGGTCGGAACCATGGACTCGCTCGAGCGCGCCGCCTCCGGCCGCGAGGTCGCGGCGATGCGCCGGCTGCTCGAGGAGGGACTGCAGGCGGGGGCGATCGGACTGTCGACCGGGCTGTTCTACCGCCCGGCGTTTCATGCCCCCACCAGCGAGGTGATCGAACTCGCCGCCGCGCTGAAGGCGCATGGTGCGCGCTACGTGACCCACATGCGTGACGAGGGCGACCACGTCCTGCGCTCGCTCGAAGAGACCTTCGAGATCGGCACCGCGGCAGAATCCCCGGTGGTCATCTCGCACCACAAGGTCCACGGACGGCACAACTTCGGCCGCTCGCGCGAGACCCTCGCCTGTATCGATGCCCACGCGGCGCACCACGACTGCACCGGTGTCTCCTTCGACGTCTACCCCTATGTCGCCTCCTCCACCGTGCTGAAGGAGGATTCGATCGAGGTCGCCGAGCGGGTGCTGGTCACCTGGTCACGGGCGCGGCCGGACCTTGCGGGTCGCGACCTCGCCGACATCGCCCGCGAGTTCGGATGCGACCTGCTGGCTGCGGCCGAGCGCCTCCAGCCGGCCGGCGCCATCTACTTCGCGATGGACGAGGACGACGTGCAGCGGATCCTGAGCCATCCGGGAGCGATGATCGGGTCGGACGGACTGCCGCACGACGAGCACCCCCACCCGCGGCTGTGGGGTACCTTTCCGCGCGTGCTCGGACACTACTGCCGCGACGTCGGACTGTTTCCTCTCGAGGAGGCGGTCCGGCGCATGACCGGCTATCCGGCGGCAACCTTCGGCCTGGTCGACCGCGGCACGGTCCGGCCGGGCGCCTTTGCCGACCTCACCGTGTTCGATCCGGATACCGTGCTGGACCGCGCCACCTTCGAGCACCCGGCAACCCCGGCGTCGGGGATCGAAACGGTGCTGGTCAACGGCCGGACGGTCTGGCAGGACGGAGCCGTCACCGGCAACCGGCCGGGCCGGGTCCTGCGCCACGGCGGCGCCTGAAGGCAGACGCTACTCCCTCGTGGCCGGAGGCAGGGAAATCCCCCCGGTGCGCGGCGTGCAGTCGCCGAACAGCATCTGCTGGACCACGTTCTCCTTGCAGGCGGCCCACGGACGGTCCACGCCGCCACCGAGTTCCGACTGGTAGATCATCGCCAGTGCCAGCACGCCGATCACGGCTGCCAGGATCCACATGTTCCGGCTCATCGCACCGCTCCAGCTCCTTCAGCGCGCAAAGTCGTCGATATGGTCCGGCAACTCGTCGGTCGGGACATCCTGCTCCCGCACCACCTTGCCGCGGACCGAGATGCCGGCTTCGTGCACGGTCTCCGGTCGTCCCGAAACCAGGGGGTGCCACCACGCAAGCGTCTTGCCCTCGTGCAGCAGGCGGTACGCGCATGTGGAGGGCATCCACGGCAGCAGGTCGAGCACCTCGGGCGAGAGCACCACGCAATCGGGCACCATGGACTGGCGGTTCTCGTAGTCGCGGCACCGGCACGAGTCACAGTCGAGCAGCCGACAGGCGATACGCGTGAAGTAGAGTTCATCGGTCAGGTCGTCGACCAGCTTGATCAGGCAGCAGCGGCCGCAGCCGTCGCACAGCGACTCCCATTGCTCGTGGGTCATCTGCGCCAGCGACCTGGTCTGCCAGAACGGTTTCTCGACCTGTCCGTCATCGCTCATTGCGTGCCGTGTCCTTCCAGCAGCCGCTCCAGGACCGGCAGCAGGTAGCCGCGGAACTGCTCCGGATTCTCGCTCATCGGGAAATGGCCCAGCCGTTCCATGATCACGGTCCCGGCCCCCGGGATCCGGGCGGCGGTCCGCAGGGTGGCCTCGGGCGTGCACGAGTAGTCGTACTCGCCGGTCATGAGCCAGACCGGGCAGGCCGCGGTGTCGATCGCGCCGCTGTCGCCGGCAAACTCCGAGTCGGCGGTGCGGAAGAAGTGCATGTCGCCCCGGAACACCCCGCCGGCTCCCTGGTGGTAGTGCCACAGGGTCTCCCAGCGGGACTCGTCGGGGCTGTGCGGCGCGCACAGTCCGGAGACCAGGGCGCTGCAGAACGCGCCGGTATCGAACTGCGGATGTTCGGTCCAGCTGCTGTCGTACCAGGGTTCCGGCGTGTCGGTTCCCTCGAGCCCGATCACCCCGCCAAGCCTGTCGCCGCAGACCCGGGCGAGCCGGATCACCACGCGGCCGCCCATCGAGCACCCCATCACCACAGGGCGTTCGAGCCCGAGCGCTTCGATGAAGGTCATGATGATGTCGACGTAGAACCGGCCGGTCAGCCGGTATTCCTCGTCCTGCCAGCCGGCGGGCGGGAGTGACTTTCCGTGCCACGGCATGTCGAAGGCGATCACCCTGAACCGGTCGGTAACGGCCTCGTCGCACATGAGGTGCCGGAACTGGCCCGAATGCGCGCCTGCGGTGTGCAGGCAGACCAGCGGGCATCCCTGGCCCGCCTCCTCGAAGTAGAGCCGGTAGTCCCGGCCGTCGACCGGCACGGTCAGGTAGCGCCCGACGATCGGTTCCGGTTCGATCATGGCGCATCGTCGCGCAGGCAGGACAGCACCGCCTTGACGTGTCCGAGATGAGCCAGCAACACGTCGATGTCACCCTCGATCCGGCAGTGGCCGAACCGGTTCATGGCAAAGATGTCGTGGAATCCCGGCTCGGGATACCGGCAGGCGAACTTCTGCCACGCGGCAACGGAGGCCCTCAGTGCAAAACTCCACGACCGCATGACAAACGGCCCCTCCTCCACCGCCGCGACCCGGCCCCTGTCAAGCTCGACCAGGAACGGCCGCTCGCCGATCTCGAGCAGGAAGGCAAACGATGCGCGGCGACCGGCGTGAACCAGGCCCGGCCTGGACCCGACCCGGGAGCCCAGCCCGGCAAGAGCACGCGGCACGTCGTTCACGAGACCGCCAGACCGTCGGGAGTGTTCAGGTGACGCCGTTCGAATTCGGTGATGTAGTCGCGGGTCATGGGCACCGCGTCCAGCGACTTGGCGAGCTGGACCTGGAACACCATAAGCAAGCGGCGGCGGAAACACACCTCGCACCCGTTCAGGTACAGCTCCCACATGCGGCAGAACCGCTCGTCGTAGAGCGCCCGCGCCTTCTCCCGGTTTCGCTGGAAGGACTGGTTCCAGAGCCGCAGGGTCTCGGCGTAGTGGAGCCGCAGGATCTCGATGTCGGTCACGAGCAGCCCGGCCCGCTCGATGTGGATCATCTGTTCCGAGAGCGAGGGTATGTAGCCGCCCGGGAAGATGTAGCGTGACATCCAGCCATTGATCGGCCCGATCTTCCGGAAGGCCCCGATGGAGTGAATGAGCGCAACACCGTTCTCGCGCAGCATCCGGGAGACCTGGGAATAGAAGGTCGCGTAGTTGGCGGGGCCGACATGTTCGAGCATGCCGACCGACACGATGCGGTCGTAGGTTTCCTCGACCTCGCGGTAGTCCCTCAGGTGGAACCGGACCCGGTCATCGAGTCCCGCCTCCCGGGCCATGCGGTTGCTGTAGTCATGCTGTTCGTGCGAGAGCGTGACCCCGTCAACCGACAGCGACCCGAAGCGCGCGAGGAACATCCCCAGTCCGCCCCAGCCGGAGCCGATATCGAGCACCCGGGTGCCGGTCTCGGGGAGAAGCTTGGCGGCGATGTGCAGCTTCTTGCGGTGCTGGGCGGCCTCGAGGTCCGCGTCCGGCTCGGCGAAGTAGGCGCACGAGTATTGCCGTCCGCGGTCGAGGAACAGCTCGAACAGCTCGTCCTTCAGGTCGTAGTGGTGCTCGACATTGCGCCGCGACCGCCTGACCGGGTTGGTCGCCGCCACCAGCTTGATCCGGTCGCCGATCCAGGTCAGCAGGGTGCGGAACCCGCCGCTGTCCATGTTTTCGCGGGCATCGAACAGGATTTCCAGAAACTCGTAGACCGTGCCCTGTTCGAGTACCAGGCGCCCGTCCATGTATGCTTCGCCGACCGCGAGTTCCGGCTGCAGGATCAGGCGGCGCAGGAAACCGTGATCGGTCAGGCGGACCGCGACCTCCGGGCCCCCATCTCCGACGAAGCTGTGCCTGCGACCGGCCGCATCGGTAATGTGAAGAGTTCCGACACTGATGTGCCGGCCAATCAGGTCAAACGACAGCATCGGGCCTGAATCCCCGTGCCTGGTCCGTACTACCGCACCTGTGAGTTCGCCCAACTCCCGGCGTCTTGTCAAGGGCCGCGACGAGCCGGTTCCGGCCCGGGTCCGGTGTCTGCTATAGGGTCGGGCCGAATGACATGCGCGCGGGGAGGCGTCAGGTGAAGACACGCACGATGGGACGAACCGGTTTCGAGGTGTCGGAGCTCGTGCTCGGCGCCGGCTGGGTCGGCGGGCTGTTCCTGCACAAGGACCAGGAAACCATGCTGCGCACGCTCGAGCTCGGCCTCGACGCCGGCATCAACTGGATCGACACCGCCGAGAACTATGGAAACGGCGAGTCCGAGCTCAACCTCGGCGCCCTGCTGCGCCAGCTTGACGCCACGCGCCGACCGATGATCTCGACCAAGGTGGCGATCGACATGGCATCGAACGAGAGCATCGGCTCCCAGGTCGACCGTGCCATCGACACCAGCCTGTCCCGCCTCGGGCTCGACCGGGTCGAGCTCTACCAGTTGCACAATCCGGTGCGCGCGCAACCGGACGGGCGTCACATCAGTCCCGCCGAGGTGCTTCGCAACGACGGTGTCGCCGAGACGCTGCACCGGATTCGCGACGACGGGCGCACCGGCGCCATCGGGCTGACCGCACTCGGCGATGTCGATCCGCTGCTCGAGATCATTGACACCGGGCTGTTCGACGCGGCCCAGGTCTACTACAACATGCTCAATCCGAGCGCCGCGCTGCCCGCCGGCGCCGATTGGGCCGGCCACCGGTTCTGCGGCCTGCTCGAGTGCTGCGCGGCGCATGACATGGGCACGATGAACATCCGGGTCATGGCGGCCGGCGTGCTGGCCAGCGACGAGCGTCACGGCCGGGAAGTCCCGGTGATCGCCGATACCGATCTCGACCTGGAAGGGCGGCAGGCGAGACTGCTGGCGGACGAACTCGGCTCGGCCCACGGCACCCGGGCCCAGGTCGCGGTTCGCTACGCGCTCGCAGCCCGGCATATCTCCTGCATCGTGCTCGGTCTCGCCGAGCCCGAACATCTCGAGCTGGCGCTGGAGGCCGTCGAGCGCGGACCGCTGTCGGAGGAAACCCTGGACCGCGTCCGGCACACGCAGGAAACGCGGTTCGCCACCGCGTAAACCCCGCGACAACGACGTCTCAGGGCGGCGCCACTCCCCGCAGGGCCCTCCAGACCCGCCAGGGCGTTGCCGCTCCCTCGAACTCGGTGACCCCGGTGCCGGCCAGGGCGTCGAGCAGTGCATTGTGGATTGCGGGCAGGCCGACGCACACCGCCGCCTCGCCGCACCCCTTCACTCCGAGCGGGTTGGTGATGCACCGGGTGTGACTGTAGTCGAGGTCGAAGCCGACCAGGTCGTCTGCCCGCGGCAGCGGGTAGTCCATCAGCGAGCCGGTCACCTGCTGTCCGCTGTCGGGATCGTACAGCGCCTGCTCGAGCAGCGCCTGTCCCAGGCCCTGGGCGATCGACCCGTGCACCTGGCCGGCGGCGACGGTCGGGTTGACCAGCACCCCGTAGTCATCGACCCCGGTATAGCGGTCCAGCCGGATGCTGCCGGTCTCGGGGTCGATCTCGATCTCGACCGCGTGGGCACCGTTGGGAAAGGTCAGGTGCTCACGGGTCCAGGCGTGGCCGCGATCTAGCGGCCGGTCGTCGCGCCGCATCAGTTCCGCGAGTTCAAGCAGACTGATGGCACGGTCGGTGCCGACGATCGCAAACTGTCCGTCGGCATAGCGGATATCGTCGACCGCCGCCTCGAGAACCGCGGCCGCCTCCCCGCACCCCGCCTCGATGATCTTCTCCACCGCCCGGCAGATCGCGGTCCCGGCCATGTAGGTCGACCGCGAGCTGCCGTGCCCGCCGCCGAACGCGATGAGATCGGTATCGCCCTGTCCGAGCGTGACCAGGGCATCGTCGATACCGAGGCGCTCGGCGAGGATCTGCGCCATGGTGGTCTCGTGACCCTGGCCGATCGACTGGGTCCCCGTCACCAGGGAGATGCCGCCGTTCTCGAAGCGGATGTCGACATTCTCGTGCGGTGAACCGCCGGTGCCCTTGATGTGGAACGAGATTCCGAGCCCGCGCAGCAGGCCCCGGGCCTCGCTCGCGGCCCGGCGCTCGCCGAACCCGTCGATCGCCGCGCGGCGGACCACCGCGTCGAGGACCCGGGGAAAGTCGCCGCTGTCCACGGTTTCGCCAAGCGCGTTGACGATCGGCATCGCGCCCGGTGCGAACAGGTTACGCCGCCGCAGCGTCACCCGGTCGAACCCGCACTCGCGGGCCGCGGTATCGATCAACCGCTCCATGACGTAGTTGGCCTCGGCAAATCCCGGGGCCCGGGTGACCCCGACAGGGGTGGTGTTGGTCGCGACCACCGAGATCGAGAGCGAGACAGCCGGGATGTCGTAGACGGTACCGGCAAGATGGGCGAACAGCAGGCAGGCGATCGACCCCATGCCGCCGACCATGTAGGCGCCGATGTTGGCGTCGCTCTCGATTGCGAGCGCCAGGAACCGTCCTCCGGCATCAAGCGCCAGCCCGGCAACGGCGTGCTGGTCGCGCCCCTGGTGGTCGGCGAGGAAGGTCTCGCTGCGGGTCGCGATCCACTTGACCGGGCGGGCGGTCCGCCGTGCCGCCCAGGCCACGAGCGGGTACTCGGGATAGGCGAAGTTCTTTGACCCGAACCCGCCGCCGACGTCACGTGCGACGAAGCGGACCCGGGAGGGCGGAACCGCGAGGGCGGCGGCGGTCACGTCACGGATACCGTGGATGTTCTGACTCGAGACGGTGAGGTGGTAGCGCTCGCCGTCCCAGCTGGCCACCGCGCCGCGCGGTTCCATCGGGTTGGTGATCATCCGGTGGTTGTGCAGCCGGCAGGTCACCGTGTGGGCAGCCGCCTCGAAGGCGGCGTCCACGGCTTCGGCATCGCCGGTGGTCCACGCGTGGTAGAGGTTTCCCGGGACCGAGGCCGAGAGTTCGGGCGCGCCCGGTGCGCGCGCCTCGGCTGGTGTCAGGACCACCGGCAGCGGTCGGTAGTCCACCGCCACCTTCCCGGCCGCGTCGACCGCCGCCTGCAGCGTTTCCGCCACCACCAGCACGACCGCCTCGCCGACGTGGCGCACCACGCCGTCCGCGAGCAGGGGCTGGGGCAGGAAGTCGAATGGCTCACCCGACTTCGGGTTCGAGGTGAAGACCGGCTGCAGCGGTTCCAGACCGTCATCCGCCGCTGCGGCCGCATCCAGCACCGCCAGTACCCCGTCAGACGCCCGGGCCTCCCCGAGCCGCACCCTCTCGATGCGGGCATGGGGATGCGGCGAACGGACGAAAACCGCGTGAGCACAGCCGGGAAAGGCGAGGTCGTCGAGAAACTCGCCCCGGCCGGTGAGCAGCCGCGCGTCCTCCCGGCGCAACGGGGCGTCCCCGAGTGCTGCGCCGGCTGCCCGGTCGGTTCGGTACACCGTCATCGCCGCGTCCTCCATCCCGCTCGCCGACAGCGACTATAGGATACCGCCGCACCGGCGGGCCACGACGGACGGGCGCGAGTGCGCCGGGCCGGGGTCGAACTCGAAGGCCCTGCGCCACCGTGCCGCCCGCGCACGGGATGCCTTCGCAGTCATCCCGAGCACACAGCACCAGGTCCCGCAGGCGTCACCACGAAAGCGCACGGATCATGCCGTGTCTTCCGCCGACGCAGTGCGCCCACGCACGATGTGCTCGAAAAATTCCGTTCTGCGGCTTCGAAAAACCACCGGAACAGCGGCCTGACAGGTTCGAGGCTCCCGCGAACAACCTGCGGCGGGCGCAGCCTCAGTGATCTCCGGCACTCAGCGCGACCGGGAGTTGTTCCCGGGAGTGTGCGACCTCGCTTGCACGCCTGTCCACCGCGCACTGGAAGGACGCCAGCGTGTCGCGCAGGCCGTCTCCCTGGTATCGAAATTCGTCGGGTATGGACTCGTAGTGTTTCCGGGCGCGCTCGACCGACGCCTGTCGTCGGCTCCTGAATTCCTCCACCGCTGAAGCGGGACCCGGAGCCGCCGCCCGGAACGTCTCCAGCTCGCCGCGCAGGAAGCTCAGAAAGTCGTGGATGGCGATCTGCTGACGGCTGATCCGCTCGAAGTGGTGGCCCATGGCCGCCAGATAGATCGCGTCCGGGAGCATGTGGGGGTAGTCCCTGGACACCTTGCCGATGAACGTCGAAAAGGCCGGTATCTGGCGGGCGGAGAGACAACGGCGCACGCTCATGAGGGCTGCGAAGGTCTCGGCCTTGCTCCTCGGTTTTCGAAGGTGCGGAGCAGGCTTCCAGTGCCGGAACAGGGTCAGGCAGCGCTCGAAATAGCTCTCCAGAGTCGGATCGTAGAGCGAAACGAGCACCCGTTTGTATCCCTCGATCAACGTGTCGTAATCCATCTCCGTCCTGAAGTTGAGAGACATGTCGTTGGTGCCGATCTGCGTCTCGAGAAGCCGGTTTTCCGCCTTCATGCGCTCGTACATGTCCGTGCCCTTCAGGGCGGTCAGCAGGTAGATGGGGGCCACGGGAATACCGGTCTGCCGGATGAATTCGATCTGGGCGTCGAACACGCCATCGCCATCGCCATCCAGGCCCAGTATGAACCCGCCCTGCACCTGCATTCCGTGTTGCTGGATCTTGCGAACGGCGCTGAAGAGGAAGTTCTCTTCGGTCTTGCTGGTGTTCTGCTGCTTCTTGGTCTTGAGCAAGGCCTCCGGGTTCGGTGTCTCGATGCCGACGAACACGGTATCGAATCCGGCCTCGGTCATGGCGTCCATCAACTCTTCCAACAGCGCGAGATTCGCGCTCGCCTCCGTGATCAGCGTGAACGGATACCTCCTGGCCTTCTGCCAGGCGGCGATCGACGGAAGCAGGTTCATGGCATCGCGCTTGTTGCCGATGAAGTTGTCGTCGACCAGGAAGACGGGGCCGCGCCAGCCCAGCCGGTAGAGAGAGTCCAGTTCCGCCACGACCTGCTCCGGCGACTTGGTGCGTGGCACGCGGCCATAGAGCTTGATGATGTCGCAGAACTCGCAGTCGAACGGGCAACCGCGGGAAAACTGCACGCTCATCGTGGCGTAGTTCTTCATGTCGATGAGGTCGAAGCGCGGGATCGGCGTTCGGGTCACGGCCGGCTTGCCCGTCTCCCGGTAGAGAGGTCTTGCGGTACCCTCTTCCAGATCCCGAAGGAACTTCGCGAAGATCTCCTCCACCTCGCCCAGCACGAAGTGGCTCACGCCGGCGATGTCCTCGTGAAACGTGGTGGGGTGCGGCCCGCCGGCCACCACGGGAACACCCGCGTCGTTGCAGCGCTCGACCACGGCTTGCAGCGACAGGTGGTGCGTGATCATCGTGGACGTGAACACCAGGTCCGCCCACGCGAGATCGGCGTCCTGCAAGGCCATCACGTTCATGTCCACCACGCGGAGCGTGTAGTGCGGAGGAAACATGGCGGCGACGGTCAGCAGCCCCAGGGGCGGAAAGACCGCCTTGATCCCGGAGATTTCGAGCGCGTATTCGGCCCCCCAGAAAGTGGGCGGCTGCTCCGGGTAAACGAGCAGAGCGTTCGGCATGGTCGTGACCGCCCTCTGTTACCTAGCCGGTTGGAATGGTAGTGCAGTGTCGGCTTCCCGGTCCAGCGCAGCCTCTGCCTGATTGCAGCACAATCACCGGGCAACGACGGTCGATGTCGCGGCGCGGAACACGGACATGGCCGGCATCACCGTCCGCGGTCCGGACGACGACGTGAAGATCCGGCTCCGCGCGGGGGCGGCGAGCCACGGCCATTCGATGGAGCAGGCACGACTGATTCTGCGCGGGGCGGTCTGACGGGAAGGCGAGCCGGGGGAGCTGGCAGCCTTCATCCACGAGTGCTTCGCACCCTGCCGCCGCGCGAGCCGCCGCGTTTCAACCGGGGCGTCGGCGATGCTTCTGGTCGATACGACCGTGCTATCCGAACTGATGCACCCCGCGCCGAATGCCGTGGTCGCGTCGGCGGTCGCGGAGCGTGCGATATCGAGCCTGCACCTCATGGCAGTCAGCGAGGCGGAGTCGCGCTTCGTCCTTGCGATCATGCCGCCGGAGAAGGCGACGTCGTCGAGGAACTCTCCGCGGCCGGTGAGCAACCGCGTGTCCTCCCGGCACAACGGTGTGTCCCCGGGTGCTGCACCGACTGCCCGGTCGGTTCGGTACACCGTCATCGCCACCTCCTCCATCCCGGTTGCCGGCAACGACGACAGGACACCGCCGTACCGGCGGGCCACGACGGACGGGCGCAGGTCCGCCGGGGTGGCGGACCTGACCCTCGTGTCGTGCGACTTCACGCACTCCGGCCATGTTCGGCACGGAGGTGTTGCGGCGCGCCTTTCGCTTTCGATGCCACGGCTTCGCCAGGCAGGGCAACGTCGCTCCCCGCGCCGATCCGGCTAGTCGGAGCAGGGAAGCAGGGATCGACGTTCGGACATGCATGGACCAACGCATCCCGGACCCGGGCCAGGAAACCACCTTGCGGTATCAGACCCTCGCCTTTGCAAGGGCGGGCAGCGCCTTGCTATGCAGGTGCCGGATCAGCGAGCGGGCCGGACATGGATATCAACGGGCAAACGGCGATCGTCACCGGCGGAGCGTCAGGACTGGGAGAGGCGACGGCGCGAGCCCTCGCGCAGGCCGGTGCCAGGGTCGGCATCCTGGACTCGAACGGGGAGCTGGCGGGAAGGGTTGCGGCACGGGTCGACGGTGTCGCCGTGGTCTGCGACGTGGCCGACCCGGCGAGCCACGAGGCCGCTGTCGCTGCAGTGCGCGAGCGGTTGGGTCCGGCGCGCATCCTGGTTGCCTGCGCCGGCATCGCTCCGGGCGCCAGGCTGACAGGACGGGACGGCAGGGCAAGCCCGCTCGAACGACTGACCCGTGCCGTCCGGGTCAACCTGATCGGCACCATCAACTCCTGCCGGCTGGCTGCTGCCGACATGACCACACTGGAACCGATGGAGGACAACGAACGCGGCTGCATCATCACCACCGCTTCGGTTGCCGCCTTCGAGGGACAGATCGGGCAGCTCGACTACGCCGCCTCGAAGGGCGGCGTCGCAGCGATGACGCTGCCGCTCGCGCGCGAACTCGCCGCCGAGGGCATTCGCGTCAACTGCATCGCACCCGGCCTGATGGACACGCCGATGATGGACGGCCTGTCAGGACCGGCGAAGCAGTTCCTGGTCGATACGACGGTCTATCCGGGGCGCCTCGGCAATGCGGACGAATTCGCGGCACTCGTCGTTCATGTCACGCGGAACACCTTCATGAACGGCTCGGTAATCCGGCTTGACGGCGCGATCCGCATGCCGCCGTGACAGGGGCTGCGGCGGAACGGGAAGACGGCCCGGGTGCCGTTGTCCGTCCCGTCCACCTGCCCGCCCTGTCTCGGTGTCACGTCGGGAAGCTCACGGGACTCCGCATTGGCGGTCGTTGCACCGTCACCGCGCGGGCTGCGCTCTCACAGGCATCCACGCCCGGCGACAAAGTCCCGGTACGGGGCGACTGCCCGGTTCACAGCCTCCGGCACGAGACCGTAATCCTCCAGCCTGTACGCGTGCCGCGGTTCCCGGCGGCGCTGTTCGTCCTGCAGTACCAGCCAGTCCCTCATGCCATCGACGGCAGCCGGTTCGAGCGGCCAGCCGAACCGCGCGTAGATGTCGGTGACGATTGCCATCGGGTCGGCGACCAGATCGTCGCAGCGCACGTCGACCCAGCGATCGTCCAGCGCCGGCCGGGAGGCGCGAAACCGAATCGCGCCGTTCAGCATGCCGCTCATCAGCGCCAGCTGCTCGGCCCCGGTCTCGTGGGACGGTCGCGGCTCGGTGGTGAATGAACGGAGGCGCTCCACCATGCTGTTCCGGGAACCCATGAACTGAACCGGCTCCCGGTGCGTCTGGATGAAGACGGCATCCGGATAGGTCTCCAGCAACACCTCGAGTTCCATGAGGTGAAACGGCATCGTGAGCAGCCAGCGCCGCTGGCCCGGCGGATCCCGCTGCCGGCGCTGCCACGTGAGGTGCTGCAAGGCCAGGCGGTGAAGCCCGTAGGCGTTGCGCGAACCGGCCTCGGCGAGCCAGCGGCCGTACGCCGGAACGTGGTGCCCGGCGAGGATGACCCATGACGCGAAGGCCAGCCTGAGGAGCATGAAGTCTACTTCCGGCTCGTCCGGGTCGAGGTGGTGGAGCCCGGCGAAGGTATCGGCGACACCGGTTTCGTTCATCAGCTCTTCCGCGTGGGCCCGGCGGGGATCGAAGACCGTGCCCGCCACCGTGCCGTACTCGCCGGTCGAGAGCACCGGCTCCGTCAACTCGTAACGCCGCAACGCCCGGAATTGCGGGTCGCGCGAGAGGAGAAGGTGCAGGAATGTCGTGCCGGTGCGGTTGATCCCGACGATAAACACCGGACGCTCGATCCTCACCCGCTCGATCTCCGGGTGGTGCTGCCGTTCGCGGGCGAGCGCCGCATTGTTCCGAAGGGAGCGGGTCAACCCGTACACGATGTAGCTGAGCCGGGATTCCTTCAGCCCGGACTCCGGCAGCCGGAGAGCCTCCACCAGCTGTTCGAGAGCGGCCCGCATCCACTCGGGATACGTCCGGTCGAAGGGAACGCCCATGCGCCGGGCGCAGGTTTCGGCCTGTTCGACAAGCCTGTCAAAATCGAGTCGGCCCTGCGGAACCGGATAGGGCCAGAGTTCCCGGTTGCGCCTGATCCAGTCATGGGAGCGCGCGTGACGGATCAGCGGTGACGGCCAGCGGATCGGGTGGTGCAAGCCCGATGGCGGCCTCATGACCATGATGGCCACGGTCGCCATGCTCGCCATGCACCGCGACGGCCGGATCACCCTGCCGCCGCCGACATGCAGGTACGTCCGGCCCAAGCCCATCACCTTCGGCCCGGACACTGATCCACCACTCTTCCCGCCCCCGAACCGCCTCGACGAGGTGCGACCGCTCCAGATCCGCACCGTGGTGGGCAAGACCCGCCAGGGTGCGCTGTGGAACGAGTTCATCGCCCGATATCACTATCCGGGATACGCCCGCCTGGTCGGGGCGCAGATGCGATACGCCATCCATGACCGCAACGGCCTGCCCGTCGCCACGCTCGGCTTCTCCACCGCCGCATGGGCGCTCGCACCGCGAGACACCTTCATCGGATGGACACCGGAACTGCGCCGCAAGAACCTTCACCTCGTCGTCGACAACCCGAGGTTCCTGATCCTTCCTCCCGAACCTGGGGTCCCGCCTCCTCTCGCTCCTATGCAGAAAGCTGCCTGAGGACTGGACCGTGCGCTGCGCCACCACACCGGTACTCTGCGAGACCTTCGTGGAGGCGCCGCGTCACAGCGGCGGCGTCTACCGGGCCCCGGGCTGGAACCGTATCGGAACCACCCTGGGGCGAGGCCGCTACGATCGCTGCAACAAGGCCGACAAGCACAAAAAGGACATCTGGCCTTGCCCGCTCAGGAAGGGCTGGAAGTGCACGCTCAACCGCTGACACCTGGACCGACTGTCACCGCATCACCGAACGGTTACTTCGGACAAACGCTTACTCTGATTTTGCAAGAGCCTGTCATGACTAGTAATTTGTGAAACCGGACACTAGTTCTCCCCGGTCAGCTCGTCGGCGTAGGCGAAGAGGAGCGGCTGGCCGCCGGTGTGGACGAAGACGGCTGTCTCGTCGGCGCCGACGATGCCGCGCTTCGCGTAGTCCATCAATCCGGCCAAGGCCTTGCCGGTATAGACCGGGTCGAGAAGGATGCCCTCGGTCTCGGCGGCGAGCCGCAGCGCCGCATTTGCCTCGGGCGTTAGCAGGCCGTATCTCTCGCCCGCATAGGCCTCGTCGGCGATGAAATCGGTCGGAGCGAACGTGAGGTCGAGGCCGAGGGCGCGCGCCGTCGCGTCCGCGATGCGCGCGATGTCGAGCGCGCGCTCCTCTTCCCAGCGGATCGGGCTGATCGAGGTGACCTGCGCCCGGCGGCCGAGCGCGCGAAGCCCGGTGATGAGGCCGGCCGGCGTGTTGTTGGCGCCGGCGACGAACACATGGGCGGGGTCGATTTCCGCTTCCTCGAACTGCGCGTCGAGCTCGACCGCCATGTCTACATAGCCAAGCGCCGCCCGCACCTGCTGGTCGAGGCCGAACGGGGCGATGACATAGGGCCGGCGGCCGGCGGCTTCCAGCTCCCGGGCCTTCCTGTCGAGCCAAGGCTGGATGTCCTCCATCGAGTCGATGTCGATCACCGTCACGTCGGCGCCCATCAGGAGGTCGAGCAACAGGTTGCCCTGCGCGGCCGGCCCCTGGACGCCCTGCATCAGGACGAGGGAGACCGCGAGGCCGTGCCTGCGCGCCGCCGCGGTGATCTGCCGGCACCAGTTGGACTGGGTATAGGCGCCCGCCACCACGGTGTCGGCGCCGGACTCGAGAATGGCGGCGAATGTGAATTCCAGATGGCGGGTCTTGTTGCCGCCGAGCGCCAGCCCTGTCAGGTCGTCCCGCTTGATGTAGAGGGCGCGCAGGCCGACGGCCTCGGCAAGCCGGGGGCACGAGTCGAGCGGCGTCGGCAGGTGCGCCAGCCGGACACGCGGCTGCGCCGCTATGCAGGCCGCGAGTTCCGCCCTCGTCAGCGCCGTGTTGGCGCGCGCCGCTGTCATCGCCATGTCGCTCTCCCTGCCGGCCTCGCGGTTTCAACCTATCGCCGCGGCCGCCGGCGGCCAACCCTGGATGGCGCTGCGTCAGCCGTGGCGCGCCAGCGCGTCTTCCAGGATCGCGGCGGCGCGGTCGATCTGCTCGCCGCTGCTGCAGAATGGCGGCACGAAGCGAAGCACGTTGCGGTATTGACCCCGCACGGAGAACAGCAGGCCGTTCGCGAGGCAGTCGCGGTAAACCTCCTGCGCTTCCCGGTCCGCCGGCTCCCTGGTCGCGCGGTCGCGCACCAGCTCCACACCCTGGAGACAGCCCTTGCCGCGTATGTCGCCGACGATCGGGAAGCGCTGCATCAGGTCCTCCATGCGCGCCTGCCAGAGGGCGCCGATGGCGCGGGCCTTCGCCGGCACGTCCTCTTCCAGAATCTCGTCGAGGCTGGCCACGCCGGCCGTGCAGGCAATGGGATCGGAGGAGTGCGAATGGCCGAAGGTGAGCCCGCCTTCCATCGCACGTTCGGCGATCGCGTCCGTCGTCACCATGGCGCTGATGGGAAGTCCGCCGCCGAAATGCTTGGACAGCGTCATGATGTCCGGCACGACCCCGTGCTGCTGGTAGGCGTACATGCTGCCGAGCTTGCCGAGACCGGTCTGCGCCTCGTCGAGGATCAGCAGCGCGCCCCGCTCCTCGAGTCCCGCCTTGAGCGCGCCGAGATAGCCGGGCGGCATCTCGATCACGCCGCCCGCGCTGATGAGCGGCTCGGCGATGACGGCCGCCAGATTGTTCGGACATTCGCGGTCGAGCAGGTCGAAGGAGATTGCGAGCAGCGGCCGCCACCAGTCCTCGCCCTCGGCGCCCACGGGCGAGCGGTAGGCGTAGGGCGCGGGAATCGCATACACCTCCGGGATGGCGGGACCGTTCCCGGCGGAGGCTGCGGAGAAGCTGATCGCACGGGTGACGTCCGTATAGCCGTGAAAGCTCAGATGCAGCGCGCCGATGCCGCTGCACCCGGTCGCGCGCCGGGCGAAGAGCACGGCCGCCTCGTTGGAATCGGCCCCCGACTGGATGAACAGCGAGCGGTTAAGCGGCGCATCGAAGGTCTCGGCAAGGCGGGCGGCAAGACGGAGCTGCGGCGCGTTGAAATAGACCGAGCTTGCGTGGGTCAGCGTGCCGAGGCCCTCGCGCACGGCTGCGGTCACGCGCGGATTGTTGTGTCCGAGCGCCGAGCACATCTGGCCGGAGTTGAAGTCGAGATAGGCCCGGTCCTCGGCATCAAAGATCTCGGCGCCCTCGGCGCGGACGAAGACGGGGCCGTCGATGGCAGGCACCACGTCCGACAGCAATTCGCTCTGGATCAGATGGCGCGCGCCAGCCGCGCGCAGGGCCGCGATGTCCACCCCGGTTCTCCCGCTATGATCGGACAGGCGTAATCCTAGGCCGCTTCACCCGCTGGCGGTACGCATATCCGGACCCGGCGCGCGGGGAAGGACTCCCGCGGCAGGAGGACGCCCCGCTCAGTCTATTTCAACTGTTTCCGGGCCAGCCGCGCCCCCTCGACCATGGTCTTCAGTTTCGCCCTCGCGACCGGCAGCGACAGCGGGACCAGTCCGCAATCCGGCGCCGCCTGAATCTGCGCTGCCGGCAAGTGCTTCGCGGCCTCGAGCAGCTTTTCCGCGACATGTTCCGGCGTCTCGACCTCATCCGTTCCGTTGTCGATGCAGCCGAACATGACCGTCTTGGAGGGGCAAAGGCGAAGCAGCGCCGGGTCCAGATGCGACGCCTCGAACTCAAGCGCCAATTGATCAACCCTGGAGCCTTCCAGCGCTTCCAGAATCACCGGATAGCTGTCAATGATGGGGCGGGGCACGCCAGGCATCGGATAGCTGTAGCAGACATGGGCGGCCGTCTGCGTGTGCTCGATCCCCTCCAGACACCGGTCCAGCGCCGCGACGCCCCATTCCCTGACCTTGTCGGGATAACGGCTGAATACAGGCTCGTCGAACTGGATTACGGCGGCGCCCAGCGTATCGAGCTCGCGCGCCTCCGCATTGAGGGCGTCCGCCACATCCATCGCCATCGCCGCCTCGTCGCCGTAATGCTCGTCGGCCGTCGAATCGACCACGGTCATCGGCCCCGGCATCGTGATCTTCACCGGCCGGTCGGTCTCCGCCAGCATGAATTTGAGGTCGTCCGCGAGCATCGGTTTCGTGCGCCGCACGGGGCCGACGCAGCGGCCGACCTCCGCGAGCCGGCGCCGGTTCCGGGTCCACTTCTTCGTCAGATTCTCGTAGTCGAACCCGGAGAGGCGCATGGTGACATAGGTGAGATAGGAACTGCGCCGTTGTTCGCCGTCGCTGACGATATCGATCCCGGCGACCTCCTGGTCGTGCAGGGTCACCCGGGTTGCGTCGTCCATGGCGTCGGACAGCAGATCGCCCGAAAAGGCCCAATCCGCACCCTTGCCGTGAACCTGCTTGCCCGCCTCGTTGAGCGGCACCTGCTCCATGAGCCAGGCCGGCTTCGGCATGGACCCCACGACCGTTGTGAGAAATGGTTCGTTCACAGTGGCTTGTCCCCGTCGACCGATCCGGTCCGGATGTTAGTGCATCGGTGCCTTGCCCGCCAAGCCGGCCGGTCGGCGAAGCGCGGGCGGATGCGATCCACCCGCATCTACGCCGCTTCGGCGTCCGGAGCCACGCCGATGCCGTCCCGGCTTTCGGAAAGTCCGTTCGCGACCAGAGCGACGGCCTGAACACCATCGGCGCATCAGGAGGAAACAAGCCGGCGGCAGCGCATGTCCCTGCCGAGCCGCGATGTCCGCCATCTCGCGAATCCGGTGCCGGAGTGCGGCCGCCGGAATCCAGCATGCGTCCGCCAGGGCGTGGAACGCACAGGTCGCAATGAGCCAGCTTTCCGGCAGGTCGTAGCCGGCCATCAGCGCGAGCGCGAGGCCGACACCGGCTGGAACACCGCCGCGGGCGCCGTGAATTCCCTGTCGGTCATGACGGTATTGCGGGCTACCGCCGCGATGGCCGCCGCATTCCCGCGCAGGTGGGTCGCATGGAGGTGGAACGCCGTGCGGACCCGGTCCCGAACAGCAGCTCGACGTTTCCGGTGGCAAGGTCTTCCGCCTGGATGGCGTCTGTTGTTCCACGCGCAGCTGCGTGTCGTGCCGCTTCTCTTCCTTCACCACCCCTCGCCCTTGAGCGGGCGCCCGCGCCGGCGCTTCGGCCTTGCCTTCTTGTCCTCCTTCGGCTTCGGTGCCGGTTTCTCCCGCGCTTCGATCGCGGTGGAATCGCGTGACACATGCCCGACGACGGATGTCTCGAACGCCGTGGTCACAAGCACTTCGTGCATCCGGGCCGGAAGCCCGCTGGCGGCAAACTCGGCAAAGGCACGAGAAAACGTCGACTCGCTCGGAATGGCCGGGCGCCGTGACCACCCGCACAGGCGTCGCAGTGTCGGATCGGCCTGAAGACGGTCGATCAGATCGCGTGTGGTCGGAAGATCCCGGACCGCCCTGGCGATGAAGCCACGGGCCGGTGCCACCCGGCCCACGAAAACGGGCTGGCCGACGAGAAACCGTTCAGAGCCTGCAAACTCCGGGACTGCTACCAGCTTCCGGTGCCGGTCGGACAGCGGACCGACGACCTCGGTCAACTCCGCAAACATCTCACCTTGAAATCGGCACCAGAGACTTAAGATACGCTCTGGAGCAAGGGCATCGGGGAGCCCGCCTTCCTGTCGGTATGTTGCAGGTGTGGCAACCCCTGCATACCCCAGGGTGGTCCCCGGGTCCTGCTTCCTTCCCGAAAAATCTCTCGGCCCGGGGCCCGAAATCCGCTCGGACCTCTGGTTTTGCAAGAGCCTCGCCTTTTGATCAGTTCATGCCGATTTCGTTTATCGGTGGCGTGTTCTTCGCTCACACGCGCCTCCTGTAACCGCCCTGTGCAGTAATCGTCTTCACGGTGATCAATGGTGTTCGAGCACCCGGGCTGCGAGACATTGGTCCGCTGATCAGGCTTCAGGCAGCGCCAGGACGCCAATTGGTGCGGGCGTTCCCCTTCACCCGAACCATTCGGACGGAATCCCCCTCCGCCCGTCACAACCCTGCTGACGCTCACAGGCTTGTGCACGACGAGGATGCTGAAGCCCTCCAGAGCCCTGATGACGCTGAACGGGAAACCGTCGCGGCTGGGCGCGGGGCCGGTCGCCTGAACTCGCCCGTGGCGCGCCACCCGCAACGCCGGGTCCGTCGGGTGCCAGGCGGACATTGTGCCGGTGACGATGTCGCCGGGATCAGGGTGCGAGCGACACCGGGATGAACGCCCGAGCGGGTGATCGGTACCGACCGTCCACGCCTGCCGTTCGGGCAGGGCCGGTGATCCGCAGCGGGAAACCAGCCGCGAGCAGCCCTGAACCCGCCCGGTCGCGACCCTGCCGGGCGCAACTGGTACCATCGAACCTTCCCGCCGTCAGAACAGAACACGGAGCCGCCGCCATGGCGTATGACAACCCCACCGCACACCGGGTTTCCGATCCCGGGATCGCCGCACTGTTCACGACCGAGGCCCGCTGGCAGGCCTGGCTCGATGTCGAGGCGGCACTCGCCCTCGCCGAGGCCGATCTCGGCATGATCCCTGCCAGGGCCGCGGAGGTGATCGTGTCGCGGTGCGACCTTGAGCTCTTCGACCACGCCCGGCTCGAGGAAGGGTTCCGGCGCACCTCCCACACCCTGGTTCCGCTGGTATGGGAACTCGCGCGGCTCTGCGGTGAGGATGCGGGGCGTTACGTCCACTGGGGCGCCACCACCCAGAACATCACCCAGACCGGCGACCTGCTGCAGCTGCGCAAGGCGCACCGCATCATCCGCCGCCAGCTGCACTCCGTGCTCGCAGCCCTCGCCGACCTCGCCGACCGGTCATGCGACATGATCGTCGCGGGACGCACGCACGGCCAGCACGCCGTGCCCGCCACCTGGGGGCTCAAGGCGGCGGTCTGGATCGACGAGTTCCTGCGCCACGACGAGCGGCTCGAACAGTGCGAGCCACGGGTATTCCGCGCCCTGCTCGGCGGTGCGGCCGGAACCGTGGCCTCGTTCGGCGAACACGGTCTCGCGGTGCAGGAGCGGTTGGCTGCTCACCTCGCGCTCGTGCCCATGGCGGTGCCGGCGCGCAGCATCATGGACCACCTGGCCGAGCATGTGTTGCTGCTTTCGCTGCTGGCGTCGGGCTGCGGCAAGGTCGCCAACGAGATCTACACCGGCATGAAACAGGAATTCGGCGAGGTCGAGGAGCCGATCCCGCCTGGCACCGTCGGCAGCAGCACGATGCCGCAGAAGCGCAACCCGCACCTGTCCCAGGATGTCATGGCGCTCGCGGCCCAGGTCCGGACCATGACGCCGCTGGCGCTGGAAACCGTCATGACCGAACACGAGGCCAACCGGCAGACCTCGCTGATGATGCGCCACGCCCAGACCGGGGTGTGCGTGATGGCGGGCGACATTCTCGCGCGCATGGTCATCCTGCTCGAGGGGCTGGTCCTGAAACCCGAGCGCATGCGCGCCAACCTCGACCTCGGAGGAGGCCTGATCATGGCGGAACCGGTGATGCTGGCGCTCGGCGAGGAGGTCGGCCGCCAGCACGCCCACGACATCGTCTACGACGCGGCCCAGGCCGCCGGCCTCGGCGAGGGCCGGTTTGCCGAGCTGCTGGCCGCCGACCCCAGGGTCACACGCCACCTGTCGGCGGACGACATCGCCGGACTGCTCGACCCGGCCCGCTACACCGGCATGTGCGCCGACCTGGCCCGGGCCCAGGCCAGGCGTGCCCGCCGGCACGCCGCATCAGCCGGCGAAGATCGCAACGGTGATGAGGAGGCCGAAGTCACGGTTTGAGTGGAACCGGGCAAGACAGTGGCGCGGGTCGTCGATGTCGACCGTATACGCCTGCCACCCGAGGTGGGCGGCCCCGGCGAGCAGGATGAGGAAATACACCCACGACAGGCCCGCGAGCAGCCCGGTTGCGACCAGGCCCGCGATGGTCACGGCATAGAATGCGAACAGGAACGGCCGGGTGCGATCGCCGAGCGCCAGCGCCGACGACTTCACCCCGATCATCGCGTCGTCTTCCTTGTCCTGGTGGGCATAGATGGTGTCGTAGCCGAGCGTCCATGCAATGCCGGCGACGTACAGCACCACGCAGGTCACGGCGAGTTCCCCGGTCACTGCCGCCCATCCCATCAGCGCGCCCCAGTTGAAGGCGAGGCCGAGGACGAACTGCGGCCAGGAGGTCACCCGCTTCGCCAGCGGGTAGGTCGCAACCAGCACCAGCACCGCCACCCCGAGCACACGGGCGGTCTCGTTCAGCTGCAGCAGGATCACCAGTCCGAACAGCAACTGCACGCAGAGAAACACCAGCGCCCGGCGCACGCTGATCGCGCCGGACGCGATCGGGCGATCCGCGGTCCGGGCGACCCGGCGGTCGAAGTCGCGGTCCCACAGGTCGTTGACGGTGCACCCCGCACCGCGCATGACGATGGCGCCGAGCGTGAACAGGACCCACAGCCAGGCGAGGCCGTCCGCGTCCGGCGTGACCTGCCAGGCGAGTGCAAGCCCCCACCAGCAGGGCAGGAGCAGCAGCCAGGTCCCGATCGGGCGGTCGAGCCGCATCAGCCGGGCATAGGGTCGCGCCGGGGCCGGCAGGATGCGGTCGACCCAGGAATCCCGGGGAATGTCGCTTGAAGACTGCTGCCGGTCGGTTGACGGCATCACGCCGCCTTCCCGCGGGTGCGTTCGCGGTTCACTGGCCGGGCACCCCTTCCCCGGGCGGCCGCCTGGTCCCCCGGACCGGCCCGTTCACCGCCGTGACCGGGTTGGTGCGGCCGTTGTCGGCGATCGCAGGGGTCGCGCCCGGGGCGGACCGCCCGCCGCCCTCGAGTTTCGACACCGCCGGCCCCGGACCGCCGTCGGCATACCGAGGGTCGCCGCGGTGTTTTGCCGCGAACCGGTCGTCGTCCGGACAGGTGAGTGCATCGCCGGCGAGCCGGACGCCGGACGTGATCGAGATCTCGTATCGGTGCCGGCGCCCACGGAAGCGCGGAATGGCGGCGGGTCCGTTTCCTGTGGGCGCGAAGGGATCCTTCACGGCTTCGCCGAGCCTCCCCGGCGTTCCGGGCCGGACCGCAACCTGTGCTCGCAGCCATACCGGCAATGTCACGGCGGCACCCGGGCGAGCGCGGCCACCGGTTATGGCAGGTTCCGGTCCCACCGGTCCCGAGGTAGCACCCGTCCCGTTCCAGGAGGGCGTCCTTCCGGAGCCGGTGCCGTGCTTCGAGCGGCGGTCCTGCAACCGCCCGGCCGTCTTCCTCGCCGGCAGCAGCCGGCAGTTGACCCGGGGATGCGTGTGCGAACCGGTCATGCGGTCGCTCCCGAACAGGACGCATACCGCACGGGAAGGAACAGGGACCGCGGGACATGGCCCCGCCGTCACCCATTCGATATATGTCCCGTCGCTTGCGGTTGTCTCGGTTCGTGCATAAACCGGCCCGGGACGGGCGGCAAGCGCCGTGACCGCGATGTGTCAGCGTGGCGAGGAGGGCCATGACACCGAGGCTGTTCGTCCACGCCGCTCTCGCACCCGGTACCGTGCTCCCGCTCCCGGCGGACCAGGGACACTACCTGCGCACGGTCCTGCGGCTTGCCTCCGGCTCCGAGCTCGCGCTGTTCAACGGCCGCGACGGGGAGTGGCGGGCCACGATTACCGCGATGGGGCGCGCCGGGGTCGAGGTGACGCCGGTCTGCCGGACCCGGGAGCAGGCGTCCGGATCGGACGTCTGGCTCGTCTTCGCACCGCTCAAGCGCTCGCCGATCGATTTCGTCGCCCAGAAGGTCACCGAGCTCGGCGCCGATGTGCTGTGGCCGGTCATTACCCGCCATACCGCCGTGCGCCGCGTCAACCTGCGGCGCCTGCGCAGCAATACCGTCGAGGCGGCGGAACAGTCCGGCCGGCTCACCATCCCGGAAGTCCGGGAACCGACCGCCCTTGCCGACGTGCTCGAACAGTGGCCGGACGGGCGATTGCTGTTCTGCTGCGACGAGACCGGGGCCGGGGTGCCGGCACGCCACGCCTTTGCCGCCGCGGCCGGCCGGCCGGCCGGGCTGCTGGTCGGACCGGAGGGCGGGTTCGCCCGTGACGAACTTGACGCAGTGGGCAATCGTGCGGATGTTTGCCGCGTCAGTCTGGGGCCCCGCATCCTGCGCGCCGACACTGCCGCACTGGCGGCACTCGCGTGCTGGCAGGCGCTCGCCGGTTCCTGGACCGATGCTCCCGGGGCTCCCGAACACCCGAAGCCCGGTATCCGACCGGACGCGACCTGAAACCCGTGATCACCAGCAGAGGCCGAATGCATGTCACGACCCCCTGATGAAGCGGGTGCACCGATCGAGAGCAGGACGCAGCTGGTCGAGGACCTGGAATCGGGCTGTACGCGGCCGGAGGACTGGCGCATCGGCACCGAGCACGAGAAGTTCGCCTTCCGCCTGGCCGATACCCGCCGGGTGCCGTACGACGGGCCGGACGGCATCGGCGCCATTCTCGCCGGCCTGACCCGCTTCGGCTGGGAGCCGGTGCGCGAGCGCGATGCCATCATCGCGCTCACCCAGGACGGTTGCGCGATCACGCTGGAACCCGGCGGGCAGTTCGAGCTGTCGGGAGCACCGCTCGAGAACATCCACCAGACCTGCGACGAGGTGAACGAGCACCTGATCCAGGTCCGCCAGGTGTGCGGCGAGCTTGGTGTCGGCATGCTGGGACTGGGCTTCGACCCGGAATGGCGCCGCGACGAGGTCCCGTGGATGCCGAAGGGCCGCTACGCCATCATGCGCCGCTGGATGCAGGAGAAGGGATCACTCGGCCTCGACATGATGCTGCGGACCTGCACCGTGCAGACCAACCTCGATTTCCTGGACGAGGCCGACATGGTGGAGAAGTTCCGGGTCAGTCTCGCCCTGCAGCCGGTGGCGACCGCGCTGTTCGCGAACTCACCGTTCCGCGAGGGCGCCCCGACCGGACTGCTCAGCACCCGTTCCCATGTCTGGACCGACACCGACCCCGACCGGTGCGGCATCCTGCCGTTCGTCTTCGAACCGGGTTTCGGTTTCGAGCGGCACGTCGACTACATCCTCGATGTGCCCATGTACTTCGTCTACCGCGACGGCATCTACCACGATGTTGCCGGCGCCTCGTTCCGCGACTTCATGGCGGGCAGGCTGCCCGGGTTCGAGGGTCAGCGCCCGCACATGGGCGACTGGGCCGACCACATGACCACCAACTTCCCCGAGGTCAGGCTGAAGAAATACCTGGAGATGCGCGGAGCCGACAGCGGTCCGCACCGCACCATCTGCGCCCTGTCCGCCTACTGGGTCGGCCTGCTGTATGACGATGCCTCGCAGTCGGCGGCCTGGGAGCTGGTACGCGACTGGACCGCGGAGGAACACGAGACACTGCGCCGCGATGTCCCCCGACTCGGGCTCGCCACGCCGTTCAGGGACGGCACCCTGCAGGATATCGCCCAGGCCACGGTATCGCTTGCCCACGACGGGCTTCGGCGCCGCGCACGGCTCGATGCCGCCGGCAACGACGAGACCGGCTATCTCGAGCCGCTCAGGCAGGTGGCCCAGAGCGGCACCACCCTGGCCGAGACCCTGCTCGAGGCCTATCGCTCCCGCTGGAACGGGTCGATGGACCCGGTCTGGGAGGAGATGCGGTACTGACGGAGTTCCGCGGGGAGCGGTTGGCGATCCGCACCGCCCGCTCCGTTTCGTCACGCGTTCGAAAATCGCTCGTTTGACCGTCCGTTCACGCCGGCCCGGAACCTGGCAGGAATCACTGCGATCGCCGATTCCGGGGATGATGACGGCGTTGCAGGAGTGGGCTGCCTTGATGGCGACGGGAGGCGGCAGGAAGCTCCGGTGCAGGTTACGGCGCCGTTCCCGAAGGCATCGTCGAGGCTGGACGCGGACACGAAGGCGTCGAGCCAGGCATCGAGGTCCCCGACCGGCGCGGCCAGAATGCGGACCCCGGCATCTTCGGGCACGGCGCCGAAGCGGCGTTCAAGCAGCCTGAGAAGCGTTTCCCCCTTGCCTCGCATCAGGCCTCTGGCCTCGCCTTCCTTCATCCACTCTTCTGCCACCGTCGGCATGACCGTCTCCCACAGGTCCGGATCAGCCTCCCCCAGGAGGCTCTCGAGATCCTCCCGGACCAACTGGTGGACGGCGGCCATATGGCTCGCGAGCCGCGGCTCAACTCCGGGTCGGGCATGGATATGATCCGTACCGACTCCCGAAGATCCTCGCGGGGGGATACCGCCTGGACAGGCCGGGCCGGTCACAACCGCGTGGTCGCCGGGCTGTTCGGGGGCCGCATCATCCGGCGCCGGGGACTAACACACGGAGCGGACCTTGCCGGCGGCTCCCCTACCCGGCCACCTCGGTGCCGCCGACGGTGATCCCGCGCATCTTCACGGTCGGCTGGCCGACACCGACCGGCACGCCCTGCCCGTCCTTGCCGCAGGTTCCGATCCCGTCATCGAGCTTCATGTCGGTGCCGATCATCGATATCCGCCCCATGGCGTCGGGACCGTTGCCGATCAGCGTCGCGCCCTTGACCGGCGCCGTGACCCTGCCGTCCTCGATCAGGTAGGCCTCGCTGGCGGAGAACACGAACTTGCCGGAGACGATGTCGACCTGCCCGCCGCCGAAGTTCACCGCGTAGAGCCCCCTCTTCACCGAGCGGACGATCTCGTCCGGGTCGTGCCCGCCCGCCATCATGAAGGTGTTGGTCATCCGCGGCATCGGGTGGTGGGCATAGCTCTGGCGCCGCCCGTTGCCGGTGGCCGGCACGCCCATGAGCCGGGCATTCTGCCTGTCCTGCATGTACCCGCAGAGGATTCCGTCCTCGATCAGCACGTTGCGCCGCGCCGGGGTCCCCTCGTCGTCGACGGTAAGCGAGCCGCGCCGGTCGGGCAGGGTGCCGTCATCGACCACCGTCACCCCCCTGCTGGCGACCCGTTCGCCGACCATGCCCGAAAACGTCGATGTCTGCTTGCGGTTGAAGTCGCCCTCAAGCCCGTGTCCGACCGCCTCGTGCAGCATCACCCCCGGCCAGCCCGGCCCGAGCACCACCTCCATCTCCCCGGCGGGTGCCGGCCGGGCCTCGAGGTTGACCAGGGCCACCCTGAGCGCCTCGTCGACCTGGGCCTGCCAGCATTCGGCCTCGAGGTACCGGTCATAGGCGATGCGCCCGCCGGCACCCGACGACCCGCTCTCCATCCTCTCGCCGTTGGCCACCACCACGGAGACGTTGAGACGCACCAGCGGGCGGATGTCGGCAACCCGGTGACCGCCGGCGCGCAGGATCTGCACCGCCTGCCAGGACCCGGCCAGCGAGGCGGTCACCTGGCGCACCCTGGGATCGCGGGCCCGCGCATAGGCATCGATCTCCTGCAGCACCGCGACCTTGCGCGCGAAGCCGACCCCCCGGATCGGGTTCTCGCCGGTGTAGAACGCCTGGTTGGTTCCCTCGGGATCGGCGCTCGCGGTCCCGCCGTGACCCGCATTGACCGCGCGCACCGTCGCGGCCGCCCGGCGCAGGGCATCCTGCGAGAGCACGGTCGCGTGCGCGAAGCCGCGGGTCTCGCCGGCGATCGCACGCAGGCCGAAACCGACATTGGTGTCGAACGAGGCATGCCTGAGCCGCCCGTCATCGAATGCAAGCGCCTCGCTCTGGCGGTACTCGAGGAAGAGCTCGCCGTCGTCGGCTCCCGAGAGAGCGTCATCGACCAGCTGCCCGACCCGGGCCCTGTCGAGCCCGGCGCGATCGTAGAACAGTTCGTCGGTCACGGAGAGATCGGTCATGGCGCACACCTGCCGGCGGGATAGGGAACGGGACGCCAGCATAGGGCTCGGGCAAGGTGGCTGTCAGCAGCGGAGTGAATCACCGCCGCAGGGACCGACTCCTGCCTTGTGACCGGCGCGTCGGCGGAGTAGTGTCCGGCCCGACATCACGGTTGATGGAGTCCCCGAGGTCCGTACCTGCGACGGCGACCGCGGGACGGGTGACAGGAGGCAAGGCAGGCGAGATGACGCTACTTCGAGATGTGGGCGGGACGGCCGCGCGGCTGTCCGGACTTGCCCTGGCGATGTGTCTTGCGGTTGTCGGGCTGGCCGAGGCGGGACAGCCGCAGCCGTGGCAGCTGGGAACCCAGGCGCCCAGCACGGTCGTCGCCGAGGATATCGACGTGTTCCACGATTTCCTGCTGTGGCTGATCTTCGCCATCGCGATCTTCGTGCTGGCGCTGATGGTCTACGTCTGCATCAGGTTCCGCGCCTCCCGCAACCCGAACCCGACCACGACCACCCACAACACCGTGATCGAGATCCTGTGGACCGCCGTGCCCGTCCTGATCCTGGTGGTGATCGCCGTCCCGTCGTTCCGGGTCCTCTACTACGCCGAGAAGACCGAAAACCCGGACATGACCATCAAGATCACGGCGAACCAGTGGTACTGGACCTACGAGTACCCGGACGAGGGCGTGGTCTTCGACAGCTACATGCTGGAGGAGGAGGACATCGATCCCGCGACGCAGACCTACCTGCTGGACGTGGACAACCCCCTGGTCGTGCCCACCGGAAAGAAGATCCAGCTGCTGGTGACCAGCAACGACGTCATGCACTCCTTCTTCCTGCCGTCCGCCGTGGTCCAGACCTACGCCATTGCCGGACGGGTCAACGAGGGGTGGATGTCGATGACCCGGGAAGGCATGATCTACGGCCAGTGCAATCAGGTCTGCGGTGTCAACCATTCAGCCATGCCGATCGCGGTCCAGGCCATGGCACCGGAAGCCTACGAGACGTGGCTCGAGGACGCGAAGGTCAGGTTCGCGGCCGCGCCGGCGCCGATTCGGATCGCGGCCGGCACGTCATACGAGTAGCAGTCGGGGATTGAAGCCATGAGCGCGGCACACGCACACGAGGAAGAGCACGGATACGGAGCTCACGGTGCCCCCAGGGGATTCCTGCGGTGGCTGTACTCGACCAACCACAAGGACATCGGCACGATGTACCTGATCTTCGCCGTGGTCGCGGGACTGATCGGCGGAGGCATCTCGATCTACATGCGGATGGAACTCGAGAACCCGGGTGTCCAGTACATGGCCGACGGGCATGTCTGGAACGTCTACGTGACGGCGCACGGACTGATCATGGTGTTCTTCGTGGTCATGCCGGCGCTGATCGGCGGGTTCGGAAACTGGTTCGTCCCGCTGATGATCGGCGCGCCGGACATGGCGTTTCCGCGCATGAACAACATCAGCTTCTGGCTGCTGATCCCGGCGTTCCTGCTGCTGTTCCTGTCCATGTTCGCCGACGGCGGCGCCGGGGTGGGCTGGACGATCTACCCACCCATGTCCAGCAAACTCGGCACGCCGGGTCCATCCATGGACATGGCGATCCTGTCACTCCACCTTGCCGGCGCCTCCTCGATCCTGGGCGCCGCCAACTTCATCACCACCATCTTCAACATGCGCGCACCCGGCATGACGCTGCACAAGATGCCGCTGTTTGCCTGGTCGATCCTGGTCACCGCGTTCCTGCTGCTGCTGTCGCTGCCGGTGCTGGCCGGCGCGATCACCATGCTGCTGACCGACCGCAACTTCGGGACCAGCTTCTTCGAGCCTGCCGGCGGCGGTGACCCGATCCTGTTCCTGCACCTGTTCTGGTTCTTCGGGCACCCCGAGGTCTACATCATGATCCTGCCGGCCTTCGGCATCATCAGCCACGTGGTGTCGACCTTCTCGCGCAAGCCGGTATTCGGCTACCTCGGCATGGCCTACGCCATGGTCTCGATCGGGTTCATCGGGTTCATCGTCTGGGCCCACCACATGTACACGGTCGGTCTCGACGTCGACACCAAGGCGTACTTTACCGCCGCAACCATGGTCATTGCGGTCCCGACCGGGGTGAAGATCTTCTCGTGGATCGCCACCATGTGGGGCGGCTCCATCACTTTCCGGGTGCCGATGATGTGGGCGCTCGGCTTCATCTTCCTGTTCACCGTCGGCGGCGTGACCGGGGTGGTGCTTGCCAATGCCGGCGTCGACCTGATGCTGCACAACACCTACTACGTGATCGCCCACTTCCACTACGTGCTGTCCCTGGGCGCGGTATTCGGCATCTTCTGCGGCTTCTACTACTGGTTCGCCAAGATGACCGGGTACAACTACAACAGCCTGCTGGCCCGGATTCACTTCTGGATGACCTTCATCGGGGTCAACCTCACCTTCTTCCCGATGCATTTCCTGGGCCTTGCCGGCATGCCGCGCCGCTACATCGATTACCCCGAGGCGCTGCACGGCTGGAACCAGGTCGCGTCATGGGGCGCCTATCTGTCCGGTATCGGGACCCTGGTGTTCGTCTGGCTGATCATCGAGGCCTTCCAGAAGAAGCGACACGCAGGGGACAACCCGTGGGGCGAGGGGGCGTCGACGCTCGAATGGACACTGTCCTCGCCGCCGCCGTTCCACACCTACGAGGACCTGCCGCGAATCAGGTGAGTCGTCGGGCGGCCACGGTCGCCCCGTGCAGGAAGGGGTTGTGCGCGTGTCCGACACGTTAATCGGAACCGGAGTGGCCGAGCGGGATCTGGCGCAGGACATCACCTCGCCGGGCGATTTCGTCGCCCTGCTCAAGCCGCGGGTGATGTCGCTGGTGGTATTCACCGGCCTGGTCGGGCTGTACCTCGCTCCCGCAACCCCGCACCCGGTGATCGCGGCCATCGCGGTCCTGTGCATCGCGGTCGCCGCGGGAGCGTCGGGCGCCATCAACATGTGGTACGACCGCGACATCGACGCGGTCATGACCCGCACCCGCAACAGGCCGATCCCGGCAGGACGGGTGGCGCCGGAAGAGGCTCTCGCCTTCGGGGTCGTGCTCGGCGGCGGCAGCGTCATGGTCATGGGGCTCGCCGTCAACTGGCTGGCGGCCGCACTGCTGGCCTTCACCATCGCCTTCTACGTTCTCGTCTACACCATCTGGCTGAAGCGGCGTACGCCGATGAACATCGTGATCGGCGGCGCGGCAGGGGCCCTGCCGCCGGTGGTCGGATGGGCGGCGGCCACCGGGACGGTCTCGATCGACGCGCTGGTCCTGTTCGCCATCATCTTCATGTGGACGCCACCGCATTTCTGGGCCCTGTGCCTGTACCGCTGCGCCGACTACCGGGCGGCCGGTGTGCCAATGCTGCCGCTCGTCTCGGGTACCGCCGCGACCGGACGGCAGATCGTGATCTACAGCGTGATCCTGGCGCCGCTGGGCGTCGCGCCGTCTCTGGTGGGGACCGTCGGCGTGCTGTACGCGGTGGTGGCGACCGTGCTGGGCATCCTGTTCGTGTTCCAGGCAGTCCGCGTTGCTCTCGAGACCACCGAACGCCGGTGCCGGCAGCTGTTCGGCTTCTCGATTGCCTACCTGTTCCTGCTGTTCGCCGTCCTCGTTGTCGACCGGGCGATCGATGCGCCGGTGCTGGCGCTTCCCGTGCCGTGACCGCCATGGCCAGCAACGATCCCCGGCCGGTGTCGGCGGACAAGTTCAGGCGCCGGAAACGCAGCCGCAATATCGCCATCCTGGTCGCGATCCTCGCCTGTTGCGCCCTGTTCTACCTGATCACCATCGTGCGGATGATGTGAGATGGCGGAACAGGCAGCGGCCCATGTCAGACCGGCCCGGCGCAACGGCAGGACACTGCTGCTCCTGGTGCTGCTGGTCGCCGGGATGACCGGCCTCGCCTACGCCTCGGTGCCCCTGTACCGGCTGTTCTGCCAGGTCACGGGCTACGGCGGAACCACGCAGCGCGCCGACACCTTCACCGGTCCCGGCGGGGGACAGGCGCTGCAGGTGCGGTTCGACGCCACGGTGAACCCGGAACTCGACTGGAGCTTCCGGCCGGCGCAGCGGTCGATGCAGCTGACGACCGGCGAGAACGCCATCGCCTACTACGTGGCCGAGAACCTCGGCCGCGAGGCGGTGACCGGCACCGCCACCTTCAATGTCACCCCCGACCGGGCCGGGCTCTACTTTACCAAGGTCGAGTGTTTCTGTTTCACCGAACAGGTACTGCTGCCCGGCCAGCGCGTCGACATGCCGGTGAGTTTCTATATCGATCCGGAGATCGCCGATGATCCGGATCTGGCAGACCTTGCCACCATCACCCTGTCCTATACATTCTTCCGCGCCGAGGACCAGTCGGCTGCGCGGAAGGTGGCAGGCGGGCTCGATCAGCGAGAGAGGACCCAATGAGCGGCGGACACAGTCATTCCTATCATCTGGTGGAACCGAGCCCGTGGCCGGCCGCGGGAGCCGCGTCGGCTTTCGTCACCGCTGTCGGCGGCATCATGTACATGCACGAGATGGCGTACGGCGGTGCCCTGATGTGCCTCGGCCTGCTCGGGATCTTCGCAACCATGTGGTGGTGGTGGCGGGACGTGATCCGCGAAGCCGAGTTCCAGGGCCATCACACCCCGATCGTGCAGCTGGGCATGCGTTACGGGATGATCCTGTTCATCTCGTCCGAAGTGATGTTCTTCGTGGCGTTCTTCTGGGCGTTCTTCGATGCCTCGCTCTACCCCGATACCGGGATCTGGCCGCCCGCGGAAGTCGAGCCGTTCGACGCCTTCGACATCCCGCTCGCCAACACCCTGATCCTGCTGCTGTCTGGCTGCACCGTCACCTGGGCGCACGCGGCACTGCTGCAGGGCAACCGGCGCGACCTCGTCAACGGACTCGGGATCACCATCCTGCTCGGCATGGCCTTCACGGCGCTGCAGGCCTACGAATACGTTCATGCCGCGTTCGGCTTCACCGACGGCATCTACTCCTCGACCTTCTACATGGCCACCGGGTTTCACGGCTTCCATGTCATCGTCGGGACCTGTTTCCTGATCGTGTGCTGGTTCAGGGCCAGGGCCGGGCACTTCAAGCCCGATCACCACTTCGGCTTCGAGGCGGCGGCCTGGTACTGGCACTTCGTCGACGTGGTCTGGCTGTTCCTCTTCATCTGCATCTACTGGTGGGGCGGCCGCTGAGCGGCCGCGGCCACGCAGAAGCGTGACCGCGCCGGGCGGTCACCGGTCCCGGGAATTCGCTCCCGCAACAGCCCCGGCCCCGTGATCCATCCCGTCCGGGACCGGACCGTGCAGCCGTTGTCCGGCCGGGCAGCCTGAGCACCCGGCCCGGAGGCCCGGGCCCCGGCGGGGATCGGCAGCCGCGGCACGTGCCTCAGGAGATCGTGTCTGCCACACCGGGTCCGCCCGGCAATGCCGGGTGGACGGCGGCGGAGACCGGCGCCTGCTCCGACAGTTCGTCCGGCGGAACGAGCGGCAGTTCAAGGACGACGCTGACGCCGCCGAGCCCCGCACTGTCCGCCAGGTGAAGCCCGCCGCCGTAGGAACGCGCCAGGCTGTTGACATAGGGCAGGCCGATACCGTGTCCGCCGGCGGCTGTTCCGGCGCCGCGCGCCCATGCAAGCAGCCCATCCCTGTCCTCGCCCGGGAAGCCGGGGCCATCGTCCTCGATGGTGATGCGCGCCATCCCGTCCGCGCCGGAAAGTCCAAGCACCACCGTCCCGCGCGACCATGCCCCGGCGTTCCTCAGGAGATTGCCGACCATCTCGGAGATGTCGTCTGCCGGGACACGGACCGGAAGGCTGGCGACCGTGCCCTCGATGGCAAAGGCCCGGTCGCCGTATCGCCGCGACATGAAGATCCGGAACCGTTCGACGGCAGGGACAATGTCGGTCACCGGAACCGGGCCCGTCCGGCGCTGGGAGACGATGGTGTTGAGACGCTTGGTCAGCATGTCGCGCATGCGCTCGACACTGTGCTGCAGCTCCGCCTTGTCTTCCTCGGAAACCGCCCTGAACTCCATCAGCAGGATGTCGCCCAGCATGTGGTTCAGGGAATGCATGAAGCCGCCCTGGCTGATTTCCTCCGACAGCATTGCATCCTTCATGGCGTCCAGCGTCGTGCGGATCTGCCGGTGCATGTCCTGTTCCCAGGTCCGGGTCTCGTCGAGCGCGACGAGAAACCGGTTGATCCGTTCGGCGAGCACGCGAACTTCCTCCGGATCCCGCTGACTTCGGTCAACCGTCTCGCCGATCCTGCCGCTGAGGCGGCCCACGTCCCCCGTCACTCGTGCCAGCGGCCGGAGCTGGTAGTGAACCGCCGCACGCGTGGCCACGAACAGCAATGCCATGGCGATCACGGCAACCCCGGCGAGGTCGATCCTGAAATCCGTGATTTCGCGGCGATACGGCGCATAGTCGAGGAGCACGTGGTAGGTGAGCGGGTAGGTGTAGTACCTGGGCTTTGCCGGATCATCAGGCGAACCTCCCGACCCGTGCGCGATGGGCCGGGCCAGTCGGTGCGGAACGGTTTCGACCGACCGGTAGACCTCGCGCACGCCGTCCGCCCCGTCGACGGAGACAATCCCTTCACCAGCGCGCCCGGGAGTTCCGGGACTGGTCAGCTGGCCGGGCCCACCGGAACGCCACAGGATGGCGCCTCCGGCCCCGATCCAGGCCGACCTCCCCGGATCGAGGAAGGCCGCCGCCGCTTCGGGCGGGACCACGACGTGAACCTCCTCGCTGTCCACGATGGCCGCAGGCCTTGTGCGGGAGACCAGCTGGACCCGGAGAGTGCGGGCTTCCAGGGCTGCCCGGTCCGACACCATGCGCTGATGCCTGTGGTCGACCAGGACGATCCCGACGACGACCGCCCCCAGGAAGATGGCGGACGCGACGACGACAACCCGGTCCTGCAGGCGTTTTCCGAACATCGTGAAACCTTCAGCCGGCAGGATCGGGGTGCCCCGCCCGCCACACCCGCACGGGCAGTGGGCAGGAAGTCTCGGTGTTCAGTCGCTCAACCCGGCCCGGTCTCGCCCGGAAGGTCGTTCAGACAGTAGCCCCTGATTTCCGGGACGTGCCGGATCGGCCTGAAGGTCTGGTCCGGATCGAGCAACCTTCGCAGCTTCGAGACCAGGTTGTGGACGTTGTTCGCACTGGCCGACCGCGTGGAAGGCCACACATGGGCAACGATTTCGTTCGTCGACACGGTGCCCCCGGTCATCAGCAGGTATTTCAGGAGCCGGAACTCCATGGCCGGCAGATCGACCTTGCTGCCATGGACCCTGACCTCCGCCCGGACCACGTCCAGTTCAATGGGACCGTGCCGGAGGACCGTGCCGTCCAGTGACTGGTTCCGGCGCTGCGCCGCCTGGATCATCGCATGCAGGCGGATCAGCAGGATCGTCGGCAGGTACGGCTTGGTGACGAATTCGTTGCCGCCGGCCTCGAAGACCTGCACCTCGGTCTCGACGTCGTTGCGCAGCGTCATCACCAGCACCGGAAAGTGGTGGCGGCGCAGCCGGCGGAACTGCCCGATCAGGTCGAGGCCCTCCATGCGGGTCGGCGGACTTGTCAGGTGCAGGTCGACGATCGCGGCGGCGTAGTCGTAGACCCTCGCGAAGTCGAGCGCCTCGTCGGCGGTCGCCGCCGCATCGACAACGTAGCCACGGTCCTCGAGAAGCTTCTCGGTTCTCTCGCGCTCGAGGGCCTGGTCTTCAACCAGCAGGATCTTCATGTGACCCTCCTGCCCGTTGTTGCGCCCGGTCCGGGAGGCGCAGTGGTGCCGGAACCGGTTTCATGTTCAGCAACTGTCCCGTCCGACGGCGACGTCGATCACGTATCCGTCCGGCAGTCTCAGGCGGACAATGTAGTGCGCACCGTCCGTGCTGACCGACAGGGCCTGTCCGCCATACCGGCTTGCGGCGATCTGCGCGGCATCGGCAGCCGAGCACGGTCCGGCGACCGCCTGGTCCGGGCCGAGCACGAGGAAAACACCGATCAGCGCCATCGCGAAAACCGCGGTCCTGACCGCACTGCAGTGTCTGTGGAGGCAGCGGAGCGCCGAAGGCATCATCATTTCTCCCCGGGGCCCTTGCGGGCCTTCCCCTCTCGCATGGTAGCGGCATGCGGGGGCGTTGCGTAGTGACCGCCGTACCGGCTGTTCGCATGCTGGCGGGCCCCGGTCCGCGACGGCGGGACGGTCATGCCGCCTTTGCGAGGTCCGGGCGTCGTCATCCCGGCCCGGGCAACCGCCAACAGGCATTGCCCCGGACCGGAACGACGTTCCGCGCCCTGGCAGTCCACACGGTCAACGGCTACGGCCGTGTGGATGCGGGTGACGGTGATGGTGGGCAAACGGCCAGTGCCAGTGCCAGCCCAGCTGCCCGTGCCAGTGCCAGAACACGCCCGGATGCCGTCGCCGGTGCGGCTTCCGGTTCCAGGGGTGGCCGGCCCAGGGCCCGCGCCATCCGCGATGCGGGTGCGGGCGACCGTGCCATCCGCGATGCGGGTGCGGGTGACCGTGCCATCCGCGATGCGGATGCGGATGCCCGCGCCAGTGTCCGCCGTGGAACCTGTGCCTGTTCCGCTCGCGGTGTCCGCGCTGGGTCTCTTGCTGTTCCCCGCGAACCAGGAGCTTCACCGGCACCGAGGGGTTCGACCCGTTCGCGGACTGCCCGTGTGCGCCGGAAGGCGCATGCCCCCAGTCGCACCGGGATGCAAGCGATCGTTGCGTCAGCTCGTGGTGACCGGTTCTGTGGTCCCGTAACCGGTTCCCTCCGACCAGGAGGGTATCCGTGCCGAAGTGGAACGTCTCGCCGGGAAACGCCGACGCATGCCCACACCCGGCCTCCGCCGACGCCTGCGCGCTGCCGACAAGGAGACCGAGAACCAGTATGTTCCGTGCTGCGAATTTCATGAGTGACGTACTCCCGATAGCCGGATCCACGTCAGCAAGCGTATCGGGACCGGCTTCGGTTTTTCGGATGCCGGCCACCCGATCGTCTCTCTAAGCGCCGAAATTTTCCTTAAGCCGCGCGGGTCCCCCCTATTGGCTGCCGGGACACCCTCCGCCGTGCCTCTCAGGGAGGTCAATCTTCAAGGCCGATTGACAAGACTGCCGCGCCGCCGCGCTCGGCGGGTTCAAGTCACGGTGCGACCACCGCGGGGCGGTGACGATCCAGTACGCCTCGTGCCGAGACCGTCACCGCCCCGGGTGCCACACCCTCTCGCAGGTCAGATGGGTCGGGCGCCTCCTGCCGCACTTGCGCCAGTTCGTTCGGGTCCGTCAGGCCCTGGCCGACGCCCGGGAACCGGCACCGTGGCCAGCCAGACCTGACAGGTCGCCGACGTCTGCTCGTCCACGACCACGGGCCTTGGCGCGGTCGGCACCTTGGGATTGCTTGGCGAGAGCGTGCACTCGACACCCGCGCGCTCGCCCACCGTGCTGCAGTAACGAGGATTGTGCGGCCCCCAGCCCACGCCGTCACAATCGGCAGGCCGGGTTTCCGATCCGCTGCACTTCATGCTGTCGAGCCACATCGGGATGTTCGTCGGCCCTTGGAGCGCGCGGAGCGCCTCTTTGGCTCCCGTGCAGCCCGGCTGCCGGCACGCCACCCTCGCGTCCGCGCGGCCCCGATGGTCGTCGCAGACGGCACCCCACTCCCTGTCACGGCAGATCTCCAATCGTCCATTACCCAAGGTGCTATCGTCCGGCAGATGCAACAGTCCGCAACTCACCATCCCGAGGAACGGTCAAGGCGGGCCCGGCCCGGAGAACGCCCAAAGAGGTCGCGAAAAGCGCGCGCGACGCCCACCGACATACCGCCTGCGTTCGTGACTTGGGCGGAAAACTGCGAACAACGGGCGTCCCTCCGACGGGCGCCGTGTTTTCCGTGCGGTTTTTCCGCTCCTGCGTGCGCGCACAGACGCTCGCTCCCCCGGGAACCCGCACCAGGGTGTTCGTCGATTTCGTCGCCTTTGACGGCAATGATAACTTGAAACACAAGACAGGATTGCGACTTTGCGCCTCCCCAGTTTTGGGGAGATTTGGGAGTAATGTGTTCTGTTTCGGACCTTTTGTAGCGGTGGACTGAACGTCCGGTCCCGCCTGTTGAACATCACGAGGGACGCCAGGTTCCCGGACCGACTGACGGGACTCGATTTCCGGGCTTGCTGGCCATGGATTCACCCTGCAATTAGCGGTAACATGACTGGACGATACTCGGTTCTGCGGACCTGAATCCGCTGCGACAGAGTTGTGCGAACCGGGGTCGCGAGCGGCCGGCCCGGCCGCGGGACAAGAGGGGAGGGCAACCCATGAAAAACAGACTGAATGCTGTCGCGGCGATAGCCGCATCCGCGATGGTCGCCATGGCCGCGAGTTCCCACGCGGCCGATGTGACGGTCGGCTTCCAGCTCGTCTACGGACCATGGAAAGCGAAGATGGAGGAGCTCAAGGCCAACGGCCTCGGAGGCAAGAGCATCGAGTTCGTGAAGTTCACCTCGGGCACCGAGGTCATCAACGCCATGGCGTCGGGCTCGGTGGATATCTCGCTCAACGGCTCATCGCCGACAGCGGCGGGATACAGCCGCGGCGTCGATCTCCAGGTCATCTATGTCTACGACAACATCAACGACGCCGAGGCCCTGATCGTCGACGACTCCGTAACCGCTCCGCAGGACCTCAAGGGGAAGACGATCGCGGTCCCCTTCGGCTCCACGACCCATTTCCACATGATGTTCGCGCTCGAGCAGTTCAACATCCCGACAGGGGAGCTCGAGGTGCTCGACATGTCGCCTCCGGACATGGTTGCCGCCTGGGAGCGCGGGGACATCAACGGCGGGTTCGTGTGGGATCCCGCGCTGGGCCGCATGAAGGAGAAGGGCAGGGTGCTGCTGACCTCAGGTGACCTCAGCAACTGGGGCAAGGCCACCTTCGACGCCATGGTGGCGCGCAAGGGCTTCACGGACGAGAACCCGGACTTCGCCTGCCAGTGGGTCAAGATGGTGTCTTCGGCAGACGCCGACTACCGCGCCAACCCGGGCGCCTACGGTCCCGGAACGGACAACGCGATGGAGATCGCAGACAGCGTCTCCGGCAATGCGGACCAGGTGGGCGGTGTGCTCGCGCTCTATGACTATCCGACGCTGGAACAGCAGGTGTCCGCCACCTGGCTCGGCGGCGGCGTGCAGAACGCGCTGATGGCGGCGTCGGAGTTCCTGGTGTCGCAGGGCAAGCTGGACAACGTGCTCGACGACTATTCCGACAGCGCGACGCCCAAGTTCGCCCAGATGGTTCTGGACGGCGGCTGCTGAGTGGCCGGAAGGGCAGCCCCGGCTCCCGGGCCGGGGCTGTCCGCCACGAGCGAAGCCCGTTTGCCGATGACCGCAGTCGTCAGCCTCAACCACGTGACCGTCGAGTTTCCGGCGGTCGACGGCGAGGGCGTGGTCCGGGCGCTCGACAACGTGAGCCTCGATTTCCGCGACAACGAGTTCGTGGTGGCGCTCGGCGCGTCGGGCTGTGGCAAGACGACATTGCTCAATGTCATCGCGGGCTTCCTGCAGCCGACCTCGGGGGAGATCCTTCACAGGGACGAGCCGATCCGCGGCCCCGGATCGGACCGGGGCGTGGTGTTCCAGAAACACGCTCTCCTGCCCTGGCTGAACGTGCTCGAGAACACCGAGTTCGGGCTGAAGCTCCAGGGCGTTGGCAGGGATGAACGGCTTTCCAGGGCCCGTGACTATCTGGCCCTGGTCGGGCTTTCGGATTTCGAGCGCTATCCGGTCTACCAGTTGTCCGGGGGCATGCAGCAGCGCGTGGGCCTTGCCCGGGCGCTGACCTGCGACCCCGACATGCTGCTCATGGACGAGCCCCTGGGCGCCCTCGACGCGTTCACGCGCGAGAACATGCAGGAACTCGTACTGGATGCGTGGAGCAAGACCAGGAAGGTCGTCTTCTTCATTACCCACAGCGTCGAGGAAGCCCTGTTCATGGCGACGCGGCTCATCGTGATGTCGCCGCGGCCGGGCCGGATAACCCATACCTACGACATCGACTTCTGCCGCCGCTTCTTCGAGACCGGAAACGCGAGGGAGATCAAGTCGTCGCCGGAGTTCATCGCGCTTCGCGAGGAAGTCCTCTCGATCATCTACGGCGAAGAAACGGGCGATGTGCTGCCATGAAGACGGGGTTCTTCAGGCGCCGCAGTCCGCAGGCGGTCGAGCAATACGGCGCACCGGGGCGAGGTTCCGGCACGGCGATCAGCGCGGTCACGATCATCGTGCTTCTGGGAGGCTGGTGGATCGTCACCCAGCTCGGGCTGATCCGGCCCCTGTTCCTGCCGGCGCCCGAGATGGTGATCGCGAAGTTCGCCAAGATCGCCTGCACGGACCATTACTTCGAGCGGTTGCTGGTCGCGATCGGCGGTCTGGGCGAGGTGGCGGCAAAATGCCACGGATTCAGTGATCACACGCTCCACGAGCACATCCTGTGGAGCCTCTACCGCGTCTTCGGCGCCTTTGCCCTCGCCGTCGTGACCGCGGTGCCGATCGGCATTTCGATGGGCATGAGCCGGCATGCGCGGGGCGTCTTCGATCCGCCCATCGAGTTCTACCGCCCGATCCCGCCGCTCGCCTACCTGCCGCTGACCATCATCTGGTTCGGGATCGGCGAGTCCGGCAAGCTGTTCCTGATCTACCTGGCCTGTTTCGCTCCAATCGCCATCAATGCCCGCGCGGGCGTGCGCTCCGTGTCCATCGAGCAGATCCACGCCGCCTACTCGATGGGGGCGAGCCACGCACAGGTCCTGCGCCAGGTTGTGCTGAAGGCCGCGCTTCCGGAGATCTTGACCGGCATGCGCGTGGCCATCGCCTTCGGGTGGACGACCCTGGTGGCGGCCGAAATGGTGGCTGCCAAGGCGGGCATCGGCGTGATGGTGCTGAACGCCGCCAGGTTCCTTGCCACCGACATTGTCTTTCTCGGCATCATCGTCATCGGCGCGGTCGCTTTCGTCTTCGACCTCATCATGCGCCGGGTCGAACGGGCCCTTGTTCCCTGGAAGGGCAAGATGTGAAGGGCCGGCCCGGCACCATGCCGGGCAGTCGCCCTCCAGGATGATGCGCCAGGGCAGGCGGGAGTGCCGGCCGTCGTCATCGTCGTGAGCGCGGTGCATCGTGTTCGGCCGATCCGAAATCAGGGGACCGCAAATCAGTAGTCGAAAGATCGCGATCCGGAAGTCGCGGGCAGGGAAAGGCCTTCCCCGGCGCCCGGGACCGTAGTCTCGGACGGCCACTTCGAGCGGGGGATGTCGCCGCAACGCCCCTTGTTGGGCGACAGTGCGGGCCGGTTGGCCATGACGGGCTGGAAGCCCGGGGAAGAAAACCGCATCGCCCGTTGCGGAGAACCGTGATGGTGCCGGACGCTGCCGGGTTCCGTGCCACCGGCATCGTGTTTCCGGGCATCAACATCACCGGCGCGGTCGCTTTCACCCTCGGCCCCGTCATGCGCCGACTCGAAGGGGACCCTTGTTCCGTGGGACGGCGGGACGTGAAGCGCCCGGCGCGCACTATGCCGGGCGATCGCCTTCCAGGATGACACGCCAGAGCATGCGGGAGTACCGGCGGTCGTAGTCGCCGTGGGCGCGGTGCATCGTGGCGCGGTTGTCGCAGACCACCATGTCGCCCTGACGCCAGCGATGTCGATACACGATCCCTTCGTGGATCGTGCGGTCCAGCAGGTCCTGCATGAGCGCCTGCGAGGCCTCCGCCGTCATGCCCTCGATGTACCGCGCCTTGGAAATGTGGAAATACAGCGCCTTCGATCCGTGCTCCGGATGGGTGCGCACCATGGGGTGGACAACGGGGACGTCGTATTTCTCCCGGTCCCCGGGCAGCGTCCCGTCAAGCAGGTGCCGGTCAATCCTGTTGACGGTCCGCAGTCCCGACAGTCGCTGTTGTTCCCCGGCATCGAGGCCGGCCCAGGCCGCGCGCATGTTCGCGAAGCTGGTGTCGCCGCCCTCGGGCGGGATTTCCACCCCGTACAGGATCGTCGCCTTGGGCGGGCGCTCGCGGTTCGTGTGGTCCGTGTGCCAGAGCGAGGCCGGGCGCTGGCCGTTGCGGTGCCAGATGCGCCCGATCATCGGCTGGTCTGGCATGTTGTGCTGACTGAAGTGCTGCGCCATCGGCGCGCCCAGCTGCGAACAGCCCGCCATGTATTCCGCAGGCGTGAACTCCTGGTCCCGGAACACGAGCACCAGGTGCTCGGCGAGCGCGGCGTCCACGGCGGCCCGGTCGTCCGCGGACAACGTCTCGCGCAGGTCGAGGCCGCAAATCTCCGCACCTATCGAAGGATGGAGCGGTCTCGGCGTCGGAATGGTCATCACTGCTGCAGCCCTTCCGCTTGTGCCAGGGCGCGGGCCGCCTGATTGACAGCGGTCCGCACCAGCGGCCATCTGCCCGCCACGGCCGGACATGTCGATATGCTCTCTCTGTGTCGACATGCCAGAGTGACGTATCGATGAGAGCGACATGTCCGGAACACCTGTCGAGAAAGGAAGGATACACCGACACGGTGTTCGACCCCAATCGCTCCTTCTGCGACCTTCCGACGCTGCCACCTGCTTCAAAAGGGCCTTATTCAGAAAAGTTGACGATGCTATCGAGCAGGGATTGTGTTCCGACTATGTTCCAGTATAGAACATAGCATGATTGATGAACGCGGCACAGCAGAGAGCGGTGGGGACGGCCACGCCGTTCCGGTCCACCGTCAGACCGTGTATCGGCTCCTGCCGCGGACGCGGAAGAACTGGCGTCTGCTGGAGCAGGTCCTGGAGGACCAGCGCCAGCTGTACAACGCCGCCTTGCAGGAGCGGAACGATGCCTGGCGGCTGGCAGGCCGTTCGATTTCGTATGTCGACCAGACGAAGGCGCTGACAGTCTGCCGTCGGGACCTGCCGGAGATGGCGGCGATGCCGGTCGCCATCCAGCGGGGCACGCTGAGGCGCGTGGACGAGGCGTTCAAGGGCTTCTTCCGGCGCGTCAGCGCCCGCACGGGCGCCGTGGGGTATCCCCGTTTCAAGTCTCGCCGCGGGTTCGACAGCATCACGGTCGTCTCCGGCGTGAAGCTCGAGGCTGGCCCCCGGGGCACGTCCGGGGGCCGACTGCGCCTGCCCGGCCTCGGGTGGCTGACGATCCGCCGGCGTGGAGACAACCCGCATGCCCAGGGCCGCCCGGTCTCGGCCGTACTGAAGCGCGAGGCCGGCAGGTGGTATGCCATTGTCTGCTTCCAGGTCCCGGCAGCCCCCCGGAACACGTCCGGAGGGTCTGCGGACAACGGGGTCGCGCTTGGCGTCGACATGAACGCCGGGCAGATTGCGGCGAGCGACGGCCGGGTGTTCCACGCTCCGGACACGCGCCGCCTGGAAGCCCGGGCGAAGCGTCTTTCCCGCAAGCTGGCGCGCCAGAGGCGCGGCTCGCTCCGCCGGGAGCGCACGCGCCAGCGCCTTGCGAAGGCCCGTCGGCGCATGACGGGCATGCGGCGCGACTGGCGCCATCAGGTCACCCGGCGCATCGCGGATACGGCAGACACCGTCTGCGTCGAAGACCTGCATGTGCGGAGAATGACGCGGAGCGCCAGAGGCACGGTTGATGCGCCAGGTTCCCGGGTTCGGCAGAAGGCCGGGCTCAACCGGGTCATCCTGGCGACAGGCTGGGCCGAGCTGCGGCAGATGCTGTCCTACAAGGCCGGCCGACTGGTCGCGGTGGATCCTGCCTGGACGAGCAGGACATGCCATGCCTGCGGGCATGTCGATGCCGGCTCGCGGCGGACCAGATCGGAATTTCAGTGCACGGCCTGCGGCCATGCGGATCATGCGGACGCGAATGCAGCCCGCAACATTCGGCGTCAGGGCCTGGCGCTGCTGCACGGGGAGGCTGCCGGGTTGCCGGGCCGACGAACCGTGAATACACAGGAAAGGTTGGCAGCATGACACGCTGCCAACCTTTCTTTGTAAGGCCCCTTCAAAACCGCGTTGCCGCACGCGGGACCGGCGCAACTCCGCGTCCTGGAACATCCCGAACACGGCGACATCGATCAACGCGGTCCCCCGGCTCGAAACGCAGGCGGGCCCCGGGATGGGGAACATCGTGACAACGGCCGAACGTCTGTTCCGCTGTGCCGACGACTGCCGGCGGTGAACCAGCACCCGCGCCACCCGTGGTGCCAGTCGGGGTGCCCGTGCCAGGCCTGTTGCTGTTCCCGCGGACCGGGAATGCCGGCGGCACCGGGGAGGTCCTCCCGCTGGCGGACTGACCGTTGGCGCGCGAAGGCGCGCGCTCCCTGTCACACCGGGAAGCGAACGCCGTTTGCGTCAATTCATGGCAACCGGTCGTCCGGCCCTGCTCTCCGGAACGCCAACCATCCGGTCGGCTCCCGTCGCTCCGGAACTTTCCGCCAATCACGCGACGTCACCCCGAAGTGCACGATCGCTGGCGCGCGACCGGTGGCGGCTCATGCGCAGCCGCTCTCCGGACCGCACAGCCCGGGGTCGCGCCTCCCACCGGTTACCGCCTCGTCCTTGCGTCGACAGTCAGGATTGCACACGGGAAATCGGGGGCGCCGGGGAAGGAATCTGCAACCGGATACATGACACTGGAACCGAACGCCGCCGTGATCCACATTGCGCTCGACAATCCGCCCTTTTCGGCGGTCCGTTTTCTCCGCCCCTCCCGGGCGGATACCGCGAAGGACTCCGAGCCCATACCATCAGATGGAAATTGATCGATGCGCCTGGTCGCGTGGAATTGTGCGCGGGCATTGCACCGCAAGATCGATGCCTTGATGTCGCTGCAGCCGGATGTTGCCGTGATATCGGAAGCGGCCAGACCGGAACGACTGGTCGCTCAAATCCCGGCGCTTGCCGACGCGTCTCTGGTCTGGGTTGGCAAGTATCCGGATCGGGGCCTCCTTTTGGCCGGGTTCGGCACAACTGTTCTTGAATGTGACCGGAACCTTCATGACGATCGACTGCACCATATGGTACCGGTTTCCGTGAGCGGGCTGCCCGATCTGGACACGCCAGTCCACCTGCTTGGTGTTTGGGCCCAGAATTCCAGTGGAAACAATCGACGAAAGGACAACCCGGGACCATTGCGAAAGGCATTGCAGCAGTACGAGGGGCTCCTGCGATCGGCCCCGGCGGTCGTTGCGGGTGACTTCAACAACCATGTCTGCTGGGACAGACCCGGCTGGCCGATTAATCACGCCAGCGCGGTATGCGATTTGACACGTCTCGGACTGGTGAGTGCGTACCATACAGCACGCGGTGCGGAAGCCGGAAACGAGACCGAACCGACGTACTTTCACCACTATCGAGAAACGTCCGGGTATCACATCGACTACGTGTTCATGCCCGGGGATTGGGCGAACTCCACCTTCACCCTGACGGTCGGGCAATACCGGGACTGGGTCGGGCCTCGCCTGAGCGACCATGTGCCTCTGGCACTTGACGTCGCGATGACTCCATGACCGTGCATTCGGGACCATCTGCGAATTTCATCCAAAGGAGCGACTCACGATTGGACGGTGAGTTGCAATCCATTTGGTGAGGGGTTCGAATTACCGGGCAGGACAGGGCATTTCTGCGCCCGGCCTTGCCGGGTCGAGCGTGCGCGACTGAAGCACTCGAGTCCTCACGTGGCAGGTTCGTTCAAGGGGTAATGCCATGAGCCTGGGGACGAGACCGATAGTGGAGGATATCGTTCGAGACGCTCGTTCGTGCGGTCCCGTATCATTCACCAGAAGCGGCGGCGACGGGCCACCGACCCGAGGCTGCGAGCGGATGCCTGGCCTGCTGCACCGCCCTCGGGGACACACCCCGGATCTCCCGGGCGAAATGGTCATGCCACACCTCGATCGGCAAGCATGGGTTTCTCCCGCACCAACCGTCCACCCGTTTCAGCGGTTTCCGTCCGCACAGATCGCCGTCACGCCGGAACCACCTCGTGTTCTCGTGACCGGAGAAACATGAGCCTGGATGTCCTTCAACACGGTGGTGCGCACGCATAGGATCGCCGTTGCCCCGATGAAGGCCGGTGTCGTCTTGCCGGGCGGGACGTATCTGCGGCCATCGGTCGTCCGTATTCCCGTCCGTCGCAGCGGCGGGTTCGGAAGCACGCGTCGAACCCGGTCGTTGCGACCGGTGCCGGAGCGCATATGATGCCACGCCAGCGGTGAGAACGCCTGTCCGCCGTGACGTCACGGAAACCGGGTCGTACCCCGGTCCGGGGAGAACACCATCGAGGCTCTCCCTGCACCGGCTGCCGGACTCCGTCAGGGGAAGGCACGCACGGGGCCGGGCCGGAGTTCGCTGGCATACCGGGTCCCGCCGGGACCGGACACCGGTCCCGTGACGGAAGCCTGCGAAGAGGAAGTTGCGTCGCCATGCTGCACCGCTTCAGGTTCACACTCTGGCCAACCGTCTTCACCATCCCGGTCCTGGCGGTACTGCTGGGGCTCGGGGTCTGGCAGCTCGAGCGCCTGGAGTGGAAGACGGCCCTGATCGCCACCTTCGACGCGCGGGTGTCGGCGGCGGCGGTGTCACCTCCCGAGACGGTGACCGACATCGAGGAGTGGCGGTTCCGCAAGCTGCTGCTCGAGGGTGAATTCCTGCACGAGAAGGAAGTCATGGTCACCGGGAAGCCGTTCGAGGGTACGGCGGGGTTCCACGTGATCACGCCGATGCGGCTCGATGACGGACGCACCGTGCTGGTCAACCGGGGCTGGGTCCCGGAAAAGCTGCGCAACCGGGCCGATCGGCCGGCTTCCCTGCCGGCGGGCCGGGTGGTCCTGGAGGGGTTGCTGCGCGAGGATCGCCGCCGCGGGTACTTCGTTCCCGACAACGAGCCCGCAAACGAGGTCTGGATGTACGTGGACACCGCCGAGATGGCACGTCACCGGGCACTCGGACCGGTTGCCGGCTACGTGATCGACGCCCTGCGCGAGCCCGGCCCCTACCGGCTTCCGATCGGCGCCAGCGACCGCATCACCGTGCGCAACGAGCACCTGCAGTACGCGGTGACATGGTTCCTGCTTGCCCTCACCCTGGTGGCTGTCTACCTCGCCTACCACTACCGCCGCGCCGGCAATGACTGACGACCACGCCGGGGCGGGAGGAGTGGCTCCGGCCTACAGGCGGCTGGAGGACCACTACCGGCGTATCCGGGCGCTTGACGATGCAATCGGCCTGCTGAACTGGGACCGCCAGGTCATGATGCCTGCCGGTGGAGCGGAGACGCGGTCAGCAACCCTGGCGGCCCTCAGGGTCATGCGCCACCAGGCAGCAAGCGCACCGGAACTCGGGGAACTGCTTGCGCGCGCGGGCGAGGAACCGCTCGGGCACTGGCAGGCAGCGAACCTTGCCGAGATGCGCAGGCGGCACCTGCACGCTACCGCGCTCGCGGAAGACCTCGTTGACGCGCTGAGCCGTGCGACCTCGCACTGCGAGACCGTCTGGCAGGAACGGGCACGCCCGGACGCCGAGTTCGCGGCTGTCAGCGAGGCACTGTCCCGGGTGGTGGCGCTGACCCGCGAGGCGGCCGATGCGAGGGCGGAACGGCTCGGCACCTCGCCCTATGATGCACTGCTCGATGCCTACGAGCCGGGTGGCCGGTCAGGACAGATCGACACGCTGTTCGCCGGGCTCGAGCCCCGGCTCGCCGCACTGCTCGACCGGCGCGCGAAGACGACGGCGCCCCCAACGGCCACCGTGTCCCGGTGGAACGCCAGCGCGCCCTCGGACTCGAGGTCATGCGCGCGCTCGGTTTCGACTTCCGGCGCGGCCGGCTCGATGCGAGTGTCCACCCGTTTTCCGGCGGCAATCCGGATGACACCCGGATCACCACCCGGTACGACCCGGACGACTGGTCGGCATCGCTGATGGCCGTCATCCACGAGACGGGCCACGCACTCTACGACCAGGGCCTGCCTGCGGAATGGCGCTTCCAGCCGGTGGGAGCGCCCAGGGGAATGGTGCTGCACGAGAGCCAGTCGCTGCTGCTCGAAATGCAGGTCAGCCGGTCGCGCCCGTTCTTCACCTTCCTCGCACCCCGCCTGCGCGCCGCTTTCGGTGTCTCCGGACCGGCATGGGAGGCGGACGCGCTCGCCCGTGCGGCCTGCCGGGTCCGCCGCGGCCTGATCCGCGTCGACGCCGACGAGGTCACCTATCCGTTCCACGTCTTCCTGCGCTACCGGCTCGAACGCGCACTGCTCTCGGGCGAACTCGCGGTTGCCGACCTGCCGGACGCCTGGAACGACGGGATCGAGGAGATGCTCGGGATCAGGCCGGCGAACGACCGGGATGGCTGTCTCCAGGACATCCACTGGTACGCCGGCGCCTTCGGGTATTTTCCGACCTACGCCATGGGCGCGCTTGCCGCCGCCCAGCTGTATGCTGCCGCCCGGGCCGAACTCCCGGGGCTTGACGCGCAGGTTGCGCGCTGCGACCTCGGCGGCCTGTTCGGCTGGCTGCGCACCCGCGTCCACGCACGCGCGAGCGTCGCCTCCACCGACGACATCCTGCGCGCCGCGACGGGTTCCGGGCTCGGACACGAGGCCTTCCTCGCACATCTCGAGGCCCGCTACCTCGCGGAACCCGGGCCATGAACGCGCGTCAGACCTCGTAGCCGAAGTGGTCCCAGATCCCGGCACCGTACCGCGTGCCCTCGTGGGCCGCGATGTAGCGGGCATTGGAGTTGCGCAGCCTGGTGTAGTTCTCCTCCAGCGGACCGGGTTCCGGTCGCGCCTCGCACTCGAGGAACCCGCCGAGCCGGGCGATTTCGTCTTCGGGATGCGCGGTCAGGTCCTCGTAGCGCAGGTGGATGCTGTCCTCGACCCTGAAGTCGTCCACGGCATGCGAATACGCCGTGTTCCAGTGCAGCATGAGCTCGGTGAGCGAAGTCCCGCTCCACTTCTGCGTCGCTGCCGCCACCGCACGCGGGTCCCGCGTGACGACCACGAAGCGGCTGCCGGGAAAGACACTGCGCAACCACCAGATCTTGGTGAGGTTCGGCGGCGACTTCTCCAGCAGCACCGGGGCTGTACCGACAACGAAACGACGCCAGTCGGCAAGGATCCGCTCACGGCAGACGGCATGATCCCGCAACCCCTCGAGTTCCTGCATCATCGCATGCGAGAAGGCAAACCGCCCCGGCCCCCCGAAGGCCCTGGCAGGAGAGTATACCGACTGCAAGTGCTGGCCTTCGCTCACGGGCCGGTTCGCGCGCAGGCATGCAAGCCGGTAGCGCGAAACCAGCAACCGCTCCAGGGCGGTGGTGCCGCTGCGATGCAGCCCGCAGATGAAGACGAGACGCTCGATCACCGGATCGTCGGTGTAGGTTATGCCCTCCAGCCGGGCCAGTGGCGGACGGGGAACGGGCTTTCGGCCCGGGACCAACGAGCGCATCACCCGTCGCACAACCTGCATGCTGCCATCCGTCGTCACTCGAGGGCCCGGCCGGGACATGCCGTCGCGGCCGTCAGACGGGAAACAGTGCCGCATCGCCCCGTTTCCGGCAAGGACGCGGACCACTCCCACGGTCCCGACGTCAGGAACCGGTGGGACCTGCCGCAGGCCATTGTCAGCGTCAGCGACCCTTGGTGAATGCGTGCCCCGTAACCAAACAAGACGACGCCGAGGTACTATCCTGGCAGCGTTTGCATTTTCAGAAACCCTCTTCCGAAATCGCCTTCCGGGAGTGTTTGGAGCGAAGTCCGGAACGCTCGGTGCACACTCGCCGACTGACGGTCTGACCGCTGACATCTGTACGGCGCTACCGTACTCAGTTGGCATGGAGATTCGAAGCATCCGCCACAGGGGACCGAGACAACGTGTTGAAGATGACGACCCCAGGGGAATCCGGCCCGACTTGACCGTGAATCCTGTGGGACTCGATAGGGGGCCAGTGTGACGTGACGGGCGACCCGTCCCGGACGGGGTCGATTTCCCATGGGGTCCAGGCGCGAGGCGCGCGCCGTCCTTGCCGCTGTGCAGGTCTCTGATCCAGGGCCTCCTTCCGTACTGGGGCGTTCCCGGTCAAGCACGATTTTCCACAGCCGATTGCACCGGGTCCCTTCGTCGGCCACGAGCCTCCGCGCCCGACCGGCCTGCTCCCGTCGCAGGAGCAGGACTACGCTCGGATCCGGTGGGATGTCAGCCGCAAATCCCCGTCTCCGGGCCATGTCCTCCGTTCGGGCTGTGCCCCCGCTCCGGACATGGCCCGATGGCGCACTTCGCAGTGGAGGCGGGGTATTGAAAATTCCGTTGCCAAATATTCACCCACCTGCAACCGTGGCGCGGCAGATCGGCTTTCGGGAGCAGCGCTGGCGTGAGTACCGGGCAGGAGTGCATGGCCGCAGAGGTGTACAGGAAAGCCCTGGATTCCCCGGCGTCGGACGCTGCGGGGCTGTCCCGCGAGACCGGTTCTTGACGACATCGAGACCCCTGGCCGGCGAACGACGGACCGGGAGTGACGCCCGGGGTTGCCCTGGCGCCTGGTTCGATCCGCGCAGGGGCTCCGTGCCGCCGACGGAGTTCGTGCGTGTCCCGTGAAATGGCCTCGCCGCAAGCGCCGTGCGCCTTTCCGTCGGAACGCCGGTGATCGCCATCGTCGAAGGGGACCGCGGCGTGCGGCTGACCACCGCGGGCGGCCGGGTTCGCGCCCGGCACCTGCTGCATGCCCTTCGCCGCCTGCCGGACGACAGGCCCCTCTTCGGTTGCCGCGCCGATGTCACCGGACGCAACCCCGACCGGGCGGCGCGCTGTCGCGAGTCGGAAGGGGCAATGGTGGAGGTCTTCCCGCGACTCGAGGGCACGCCGGTTGACTGTCGCCGGGCAGGCTTCGTCCGGGTCGGCGAGGATGGATTTCCGCACCCGGGCTGCCCTGGAGAGAGGATCGCCTGTGCCATGTGCCGTCCGGGCCGCGGCGGCGGGCTCTCGCACCCTCCGGGCCGCTGCACCGTGCGCATGACCCGCGGCAAGAGCGTACCGCCGGGCCCGATGGACGGCCCCGGGCTCCGCCCCTGGCCGCTGGCCCGCCTGCTCCTCACGCAGCCGACTGCCTGGCTCTCCCTGCAGGCATCAGGGCCGGCGCGACACCGCACGCGCACGCGAGCGCCGGGCAGGATGCCGGAACAGCGACTGACCTTCACCCGATCCGAGGACGACGAGACGAGATGACGAGGGCAACCCGATACGACATCGGTATCGACATCGGCGGCACCTTCACCGACGTGGTTTGCCGCCGCCCGGGCAGGCCGATGTTGACCACCAAGATCATGAGCACACGACAGAACCCAAACGAAGCGGTGATGCAGGCCCTGCGCTACATGGTGGAGAACTGGAGCATAGCGCCGGAAGACGTCGGTCATTTCCTGCATGGTACGACCGTTGCCACAAACGCCGTGCTGGAACGCAAGGGTGCCCGGCTCGGCCTGCTCACGACGGCCGGCTTCAAGGACGTGCTGGAGATCGGCCGGCAGATGCGCCAGGCGCTCTACGGCATCATCCTGGAGCCGGAGACGCCGATCTTCCTGGCCGCCGGCAAGTACCGCAAGGAGATTCCCGAACGCATTGGCTCCGCCGGCGAGGAGGTGACGCCGCTCGACGAGGCGGCGGTGCGCGCCGCGGTCCGTGAGCTGGTCGAGGCCGGCGTGCAGGCGGTCGCCGTCTGCTATCTCTTCTCCTTCCAGAACCCGGCACACGAACTGCGCACGCGCCAGATCATCGCCGACGAGTTCCCGGACCTGATGGTCTCGATCTCCTGCGAGGTAGACCCCGCCTTCCGCGAGTACGAGCGTACCGTCGTCACCGCCTTCGATGCGTACATAAAGCCGGTGATTGACCGCTACATGGAGCAGATCGAAGGCGGCCTGGAGGCAGCGGGCATCGGATCGCCGCTGCAGGTCATGCAGTCGCGCGGCGGTCTCTCGATCTCCGCCGTGGCGCGCAAGCGTCCGGTGCGCCTCTTCATGTCCGGACCGGCGGCCGGCGTGATCGGCGGCACCATTGTCGGCAAGATGGCCGGCGACCAGGATCTCATCACCGTCGACATCGGTGGGACGAGTTGCGACATCGCCCTGGTCGACGGCGGCCGACCCGTCATCCGCCCGGAAGGCAGGATCGACGGCTACACCGTGCGCGTACCGATGGTCGACGTGAATGCCATCGGCTCCGGCGGCGGCAGCATCGCCTGGCTCGATGCCGGCGGTGGCCTGCGTGTCGGACCGGAATCGGCGGGCGCCGACCCCGGTCCCGCGGCCTACGGAAAGGGCGGCGACGACCCGACCGTCACCGACGCCTCGCTGGTTCTGGGTTATCTCAACCCCTCCTCCTTCGCCGGCGGCACGGTCGGGCTTGATATTGCCAGGGCGCGCGACGCTGTGCTGGAGAAGGTGGCGAAGCCCCTGGGGCTTGGTCTGGAGGAGGCGGCGCTGGGCATCCACCGGGTGGTCAACACGCAGCTGGTCGAAGGTATCCGGCTGGTCTCCATCCGCCAGGGACTCGATCCACGCCGCTTCACATTGGTCGCCCTGGGCGGAGGCGGACCGGTTCACGCAACCGTGCTCGCCAGGGAGCTGAAGATCGATCGCGTGGTGATCCCGCGCTATCCGGGTGTGCTTTCGGCCGCCGGGCTGCTGGCCGCCCCCATCGAGCACGAGGTCTCCATGGCCTTCCCGACGCCGCTGGAGCACCTGGCGCCCGGCACGCTGCGCGAGGCGCTGGGCAGCCTTGACCACCAGTGCGCGGCGCTGATGGCGCACGAGGGTGTCTCGGACGAAGAGGTGACGGTCACCTACTTCGCTGACATGTGGTACCTCGGCCAGTCCTATCACCTCGAGGTGCAGATCCGGCTCGACGATCCCGATCCGCTCGGCCGTCTCTCTGCCGACTTCCTGAAAGTCCACGACCGGGTCTACGGGTACGCCTCCGAGGCGCCCGCCGGCATCGTCAACCTGCGCAGCGTCCACGCCACCGCCGCCAGGGGGTCCCTGGGTGAAGGCGCCTACGTATCCGGTGGTGGCAACGTGAAGAAGGGGGAGCGAACAATCCGCGTCGCCGCCGAACCGGACGGCATCGCCGCGACGATCTACGACCGCGCAAACATGACTGTCGGCTTGCGGTTCGCTGGACCCGCCATCGTCGAGCAGGCTGACACCACCACCATCGTGGAGCCCGGCTGGTCGGGCGAAGTGGCACCCGACGGCAACCTCGTGCTCACCTGGGCCAACGGAGCGAACTGATGGCAGGCACCACCGTTCCCCACGGGGTCGATCCGATCCTGCTGGAGGTGATCCGCAACAAGCTGGACGGCATCGCCGAAGAGATGGAAATGACGCTGGTCCGCAGCGCCTTCTCGGTCATCGTGAAAGAGGCGCTCGACGCCTCGGCCAGCCTTTTCACCATTGCCGGCGAGCCCCTGGCCCAGTCCTGTGCCATCCCGGCGCATCTCTCCATGCTGATACCGATGGTGGGGGCGATCCTGCGCGATCACCCGATCGAGACCATGCAGGAAGGCGACGCCTACCTGATGAACGACCCCTACGACGGCGCCAGCCACCTGCCCGACGTCGCCGTGGTCATGCCGGTCTTCGTCGACGGCCGGCCGATCGCGCTGTCCGCGGCGCTCACCCACCATCAGGACATCGGCGGGATGGCCCCGGCCTCGGTGCCGACGAACGCCACCGAGATATTCCAGGAGGGGCTGCGCCTGCCTCCCCTGCGGCTGCGCCGCGACGGCGAGCTCAACGATACGCTGATCGCGCTGCTGAAGCGCAACGTGCGGCTGCCCGAGGTCTTCATGGGCGACCTGAACGCCCAGATCGCCTGTTGCTCGATCGGCGCCAGGCGCCTGAGTGATCTGGCGGAGACCTACGGCGGCAACCTCCTGCGCGCCCTTTTCGGCGAGCTGCTCGACCGCTCGGAGCGGATGGTGCGAAACGCCATCTCCGCCCTGCCCGACGGCACCTATCGCTACGAGGTGCAGATGGACAACGACGGCGTTGAGCTGGAACGCCGGCTGGCCATCAAGGTGGCCGTGACCATCACCGGCGACGAGATGACCTTCGACTTCACCGGTACCTCGCGGCAGGCGCGCGGCCCCATCAACGCCGTTCCGGCCGGAGCACTCGGCGCCGGCTGCTTCGCCATCAAGGCAATCACCGATCCCTCGATCCCGAACAACGGCGGCTGCTTCCGGCCGCTGCATTTCGAGTTGCCGGAAGGCAGCCTGGTCAACCCGCGAGAGCCGGCCCCGGTGAGCTGCCGCTCGGTGACCTTGAAGGCCATCGTCGGCTGCGCCCTGGGCGCACTGCGCCAGGCGGCCCCCGACCGGGTGCCGGCGGACTCCTCCGGCCAACTGATGCTGGTCCACTTCGGTGGCCGGAACGAGGCCGGAAAGCCCTACATCACCTCCCAGCTCCTGGCCGGGGGCGCCGGCGCCAGCCACCGGCTGGACGGCGTCGACGTCATCGAGACCGACGTCACCAATTGCATGAACGTGCCGGCCGAGGCCTTGGAGATGAGCGGCCCGTTGCGCGTACACTCCCTGCGCCTCAGGGCCGACAGCGGCGGTGCCGGCACGCACCGCGGCGGTCTCGGCTGCGAGCAGACCATCGAGATACTGGGCAGCGAAGCCATCATGACCTACCGGGGCGACCGTCACTTCTGGGTATCGCCCGGTCACGCCGGCGGCCAGTCCGGTGCGGCGGCGGCCGGCTGGATCGAGCGCGCCGATGGCAGCCGCGAGGACATGCCCTCCAAACTGGTGACCCGAGTCGTCAGTGGCGACCGCATCACCATCTGCACTGCTGGCGGCGCCGGCTACGGCCATCCCGGGAGCCGGCCGGCGAAGGACGTCCAGGCGGACGTCGACAACGGAAAGATCAGTCGCGAGGCCGCAGCCGCGGTCTACGGCCAGGCATGAGGAACGACGGGATGCCCAGGACCGACCTTTGCCCGACACTGGATCCCATCACGGTCGAGGTCATCCGCAACAAGCTGGACGGCATCGCCAACGAGATGGAGCTGACGCTGGTGCGCAGCGCCTTTTCCACCATCGTCAAGGAGGGCCTGGACGCTTCAGCGAGCATCTTCACGCTGGAAGGCGAAACCCTGGCACAGGCGATCGCGATTCCGATCCACCTGGTCACCCTGCTGCCCATCGTCCGCCACCTGCTGGAGCAGAACCCGGTGTCGGAGATGAACGAGGGGGACGTCTTCGTGATGAACGACCCCTACCTCGGCGGCACGCACCTGCCGGACATCGCGGTACTGATGCCGGTCTTCCACGAGGGCGAGCCGACCGCCATCTGCGCGACCATGACCCACCACCAGGACGTCGGTGGCATGGCGCCGGGCTCGACGCCGACCAACGCCACGGAGATCTTCCAGGAAGGCCTGCGCATCCCGCTCCTGAAGCTGATGGACGGCGGCACGTTCAATGACACCTTCATGGCGATCCTGCGCCGCAACGTGCGCATTCCCGACATCGTGACCGGCGACCTGATGGCGGAGATCTCCGCCTGCTCCATCGGCGCTCGCCGGCTGAAGGAGATCGCCGCCAGCTACGGCAACACCTTCCTCCTCAGCGTCTTCGACGAACTGCTCGACCGCTCCGAGAAAATGACCAGGGAGGCCCTGCGCAAGATCCCGGAAGGCACCTACAGCTACACCGACTACCTCGACAACGATGGTGTCGACCTCGACCGCAAGGTGCCGATCACCGTGACCGCGCGCATTGCCGACGGCACCATCGAGCTGGACTTCGAGGGCAGCAGCCTGCAGGTGCGCGGCCCCTTCAACTGCGTGCCCTCCGGCTCCCTGGCAGCCGCCTGCTTTGCCCTGCGCGCCGTTACCGATCCGGGTCAACTGATCCCCAACAACGGCGGCTGCTTCAGACCGCTTTCGCTGAAGCTGCCGCCGGGCAGCATCGTGAATCCCGAGGAACCGGCGCCGGTCGGGTGTCGCACATCGACGATCAAGCGGGTGACGAGTGTCGTCCTGGGCGCCCTGCGCGGGGCCGTGCCGGAGCGGGTGCCGGCCGATCCGGGCGGAGAGGAGGTGATCCTGCACTTCGGCGGCCAGCGCGCCGACGGCCGCGGATTTGTCACCTCGCAGATCCTCATCGGCGGAAGTGGTGCGGCCAGGACTGCCGACGGCGTCGACGTCATCGAGACCGACGCCACGAACTGCATGAACATCCCGGCCGAGGCGCTGGAGCTGGAAGCGCCCATCCGGGTGCACCGGGCGTCCCTTGCACCGGACTCGGGCGGACCCGGCAAGCGCCGTGGCGGGCTGGGCGCCTGGCTCGAATACGAGATCCTCGATGGAGAGATGACCATTACCTACCGCGGAGAGCGGCACTTCTGCCAGGCAGCCGGCGCCGAGGAGGGGCACGCGGGTGGAAACGCCTCGGCGGAGATCGTTCGCAGCAACGGCTCCGTTCACGCCATCCCGTCGAAGGAGGTGGCACGGATGCGCACCGGCGATCGCCTGATCATCCGTACCGCCGGCGGCGGCGGATTTGGCGATCCGCGGAAGCGGCCGCGCGGGGAGGTTCGCGGCGACATCGAGAACGGCAAGGTGACCGCGCAGGCGGCGGCACGGGCCTACGGCTTCGAGTAGGGGGCGGCAGGCAAGACCGGCCGGAGGCCCTGCCGGCCGCGGCGCGGTGCACGGCGAGGACCGGCCCCGGATCCGGAGCCCTTGTTGCCGGCGGCACGGGACGGTTGGCCGGGATCGAGTGGAAGATGCAACCGGGCGGGGTCCCGGGACGCCTGCAGGTGGTCGAGGCCGGGCGTGGATCGGCCGCCCAAACGAGCGCAGGGCAGCCTCCGGGCCGGGCTCCCGGCCTGACTCAGTCCGCCGCCCTGGGGCATGCCGAGACGTGCTCGGCGAGGATACGGGCAACATCGGAGGCATCGGTGCCGAGCCGTCGGTCCTCCACCACCTCGGCGCCGAGCGGGGAGTGCTCGACCATCTCGTAGATGCGGGCCGCACCCTGGAACATCCCGCCCGGCAGCCCGGCATCGGAATGGGTGGTGGAGATCTCCTCCATCTCGCCGACCCAGCGATAGGCCTTCGGGCACATGCCCGGCAGGCCGCGTTCCACGAGGGCGAGCAGGCCCTGCTGGCTGCCGGCAAGCTCGGCGACGAAGGCGTCCTCGACGCCCTCGAGCCGGGCGGTCACCATTGACTGGATCGCGATCGCCGTCAGCCCCTTGGTCAACGCCGCGTAGCACATCTTGGTCGCCGAGGCGGCGCCGATCGCCTCGCCGACAACCCGGATGTCGAGACCCGAGCCGGTGAGCGACGAGAGCGCCCCCGCACCCGGACCCGAAACGTAGAGCCGCGGGCTGACGAAGCCTGGCGGACGCGGCGGGCCGCCGATGATCCCGCCATCGACGAAGTCAAGCCCGGCCGCAACGGCACGCCGCGCCGCCTCGCGCGCGGTCGACGGCGCGATCGCGTTCAGGTCGACCAGGACCGGGCCGTGCCCGCGTGTCCGCGCAAGGTCCGCCATGGTGTCGACAAGCTCGAGGGCACGGTCTGGACGCATGATCGAGAACACCAGGTCGGCCTCGCCGAACAGGTTCCCCGGCGGTCCGGCATCCTCGATCCCGGCCGACTGCGCGAGGCCGCGGGTGCGCGCGGACCGCCCCTCGAGCGCGGCGATCACCCGGTGACCGGCCCGCGCCAGCACCCGGCCGATCGCGTGCCCCATGTCGCCCGGAGACTGGATGGCAATGGTCTGCATGGCTGCATCTCCCCGTCATGGTGCCGCAGAACCATATCGCAAACCCGCACGGATTGACCCTGGCGCACGATGGCGGGGACATCCGTGCGTCGACCGCCCGTCGCGAACCGGTGCGGGACGGGCGCCGGTGGACGCACGGCGGCCCGCAAGGCGATCGGTACGGGTCCCGGTGTTGCAACCTGGCCCCGCCGTGGCTAGGGTTCCGGCCCCTGGCGCGAGCGGAGCAATCGGTGCGCTACATCAGCACGCGCGGTGACGCGCCGGAACTCGGTCTTGACGATGTGCTGCTCACCGGGCTCGCCCGCGACGGCGGTCTCTACGTTCCCGCCGCCTGGCCGCGATTCTCCACCGACGACATCCGCGCCATGCGCGACCTGTCCTACCCGGAACTCGCGGCGCGAATCATGGCGCCATTCGCCGCCGGCACCACCTGCGGCGACGGCCTCGCCGGGGTCCTGGAGGATGCCTACGCCGGGTTCACCGATCCGCAGGTCGCACCGCTGGTGCAGCTCGACGGGAACACCTGGCTGATGGAGCTGTTCCACGGCCCCACCCTTGCCTTCAAGGACTACGCGCTGCAGGTGCTCGGCCGGCTGTTCGACAGGGTGCTCGGCGCCCGGGGCGAGCGGATCACCATCGTCGGCGCCACCTCCGGCGATACCGGTTCGGCGGCGATCGAGGCCTGCCGCGACCGCGAGGCCATCGACATCTTCATCCTGTTCCCCCGCGGCCGGGTCTCCCCGGTCCAGCAACTGCAGATGACGACGGTGGACGCGGCCAACGTTCACGCCATCGCCCTCGACGGCACCTTCGACACCTGCCAGGACATGGTGAAGGCCCTGTTCAACGACCTGGCGCTGCGCGACCACCTGCACCTGTCGGCGGTCAACTCCATCAACCTGGTCCGCCTGCTGCCGCAGATCGTCTACTACTTCCGGGCCGCGCTCGCGCTGGGTGCCCCGGACCGCCGGGTGGCGTTCGCGGTCCCCTCGGGCAATTTCGGCAACGTCTACTCGGCCTACGCCGCGGCCGCGCTCGGACTGCCGGTCGACCGCCTCGTGGTCGCGACCAACGCCAACGATATCCTGGCGCGGTTCTTCGCCTCCGGGCGGATGCGGATCGCCGGCGTGCAGCCGACGCTGAGCCCGAGCATGGACATCCAGGTCTCGAGCAATTTCGAACGCCTGCTGTTCGACCTTGCCGGGCGCGACGGCGCGCGCACCGGCGCCATGCTGACCGGGCTCAGGACCGAGGGCGAATTCGAGGTCACCGGCGCCATGCACCGCCAGTCGGCCGTGCTGTTCGACGCCGAGGCCGTCACCGACGACGATACCGTCGCGCGCATCGCCCGCGTGCACCGGGAGACCTCGGTGCTCATCGACCCGCACAGCGCCGTCGGTGTCGAGGCGGCGGTCCGGGCGCGACGGCGCGGGGCGCTGGCCGGCGACGTGCCGGTGGTCTGCCTTGCGACCGCGCATCCGGCCAAGTTTCCCGATGCCGTGGCGCGCGCCGTCGGCCATGTCCCGGAGCCGCCCGGGCGGATCGCCCGCCTCGGCGAACTCGAGGAGCACCTGACGATGCTGCCAGACGAATACCGCACGGTTGCCGACTTCATCGCGGCGCACAGCCGCGCGGCGGGCCGGCCGTGAGCGGGCCGCGGCTGACCGAACTGCCCGGCGGAGTGCGGCTGGTCACCGAGCACATCCCCACCGTCGAGAGCGCAACCCTCGGCGCCTGGTTCGGGGCGGGAAGCCGCAATGAATCCGCCGACATCAACGGCGTTGCCCACATGCTCGAGCACATGGCGTTCAAGGGAACGACGTCACGCTCGGCCTTCGACATCGCCGAGCAGATCGAGGCGGTGGGTGGACGTCTCGACGCCTACACCACCCACGAGCAGACCGCCTACTACGCCCGGGTGCTGAAGGACGACGCGGCGCTCGCCGTCGACGTGATCGGCGATATCCTGTGCAACTCCACCTTCAGCGAAGAGGAACTCGCCCGCGAGCGCACGGTGATCCTGCAGGAGATCGGCGAGGCCAGCGACACGCCGGACGACGTGGTGTTCGAACTGCTCGCGGCAACGGCACTGCCCGACCAGCCGCTCGGCCGGCCGATCCTCGGCTCGCCCGAGATCGTCCGGTCCATGCCGCGCCGGACCATCACCGGTTTCCTCGACGCGCACTACGGCGCCGACCGGCTGGTGTTCGCGGCCGCCGGAAACATCGACCACGATCGGCTCGAGGGTGAGGTCGCCGCGGCCTTCGAGGGGCTCTCGGGCCGCGACAACCGCCCGGTCGAGCCAGCGCGCTACGGCGGTGGCGATGCCCGCAGCGACCGGGACCTGCAGCAGGTCCACCTGATGCTGGGTTTCGAGGCGGTGCCGATCCGCGATGCGACCCTGCCGGCGCAGCAGGTGTTTTCCCGCCTGCTGGGCGGGAGCATGTCGTCACGGCTGTTCCAGGAAGTCCGTGAACGCCGTGGCCTCGCCTACTCGATCCACTGCTTCGCGATCGCCTGGCGCGACACCGGCCTGTTCGGGATCCATGCCGCCACGGCTCCCGACCTGGTCGGCGACCTGGTGCCCGCGGTCTGCGACGAACTGGTGAAGCTCGCCGGGGAGGCCCCGGACGACGCGCTGCAGACCGAGGTGAGCCGCGCCCGCTCGCAGATCCGGGCCGGAGTGCTGATGTCGCGCGAGAGCACCTCGAGCCGCTGCGAGGCCCTGGCCGGCAACCTGCATGCCTTCGGACGGGTGCTCGGGGTCAACGAGATCATCGAGCGCTTCGAGCAGGTCGACGGTGACGCGGTCCAGGACGTCTGCCGCCGCCTGCTCTCCTCGACACCGACCCTGGCCGCCGTCGGGCCGGTCGGCACGCTCGAGCCCTGGGACCGGCTGTGCACGCGGCTTGCCTGACCACGCGAGGCGCACCGCGGGCGTGCCGACCAGCCTGTTGCACCGGCCGCGCAGGTCCGGGCAAGATGGGGTGACTGCCGCAGGCATGGGTGCGTTCCGTGGTCCTCACACTGTTTCCGCCTGCCAGGGTCGAGCCGCCGCTGGTCCTGGACCGGATCTACCTCCGGCCGCCGGCCCGGGGCGACTGGGCGAGCTGGGCGGAACTGCGCGAGGAAAGCCGAGACTTCCTGGTCCCGTGGGAACCGGCATGGACCTCCGACGCGCTCTCGCGGTCCGCCTTCCGGCGCCGGCTGTCCCGTTATGCGGAGGAATGGAACCGCGACCAGGGGTACACCTTCTTCCTGTTCCGCCGCTCCGACGATACCATCGTCGGCGGGCTGTCGATCTCCAACGTGCGCCGCGGCGTTGCCCAGAGCTGTTCCTTCGGCTACTGGATCGGCGAGCGCCACGCGCGCCGGGGCTACATGAGCGAGGCGGTGCTGGGCGCGAGCGGCTTTGCCTTCGACGCGCTCGACCTGCACCGGATCGAGGCGGCCTGCCTGCCCGGCAACGTCGCCAGCCAGGGCGTGCTGCGCCGGTGCGGGTTTCGCCGCGAGGGCCTGGCCCGGCGCTATCTCAGGATCAACGGGTCCTGGCAGGACCACATCCTGTTCGCATTGCTGCGCGAGGACTACCGCCGCCACGCGGACGGGGGGCCAGTTTCTTGACAAGGGCCGCGCCCGGCCATAGACCACGCGCGGCTGACAGCATCTGACAGGGCGGGGGAATCATGCAGCTCGACTTCGAGTCCCGGGTGTTCGAGACCCGGGTAGTGTCCATGGGCGAGACCACCGAACGCATCGTTGCCGGCGGTCGCCACCTCTTCCCGCTGCTGCCGAAGGCGTTCGAGGGTGTCCGCCAGATCGGCGTGATCGGCTGGTCGTCACAGGGGCCGGCCCAGGCCCAGAACCTGCGGGAATCACTCGAGGGATCGGACATTCGCGTCGTGGTCGGACTGCGCGAGGGGTCCGCCTCCATGGCCGAGGCCGAGGCGGTGGGCTTTACCCGCGAGAACGGAACGCTCGGCGAGATGTATACCGTGTGCGCCGAAAGCGACCTCGTGCTGCTGCTGATCTCGGATGCGGCACTCGCACAGAACTACACCAGGATCTTCGCCGCCATGCGCCCGGGCTCCACCATCGGGCTGTCACACGGTTTCCTGCTGTCGCACCTGCAGAGCATCGGCGAAGACTTCCCGACCGACATGAATGTCATCGCCGTGTGTCCCAAGGGCATGGGCCCCTCGGTGCGCCGCCTCTACGAACAGGGCCGCGAGGTCAACGGCGCCGGGATCAACAGCTCCTTTGCCGTTCACCGCGACATCGACGGCAGGGCGACCGACTACGCGCTCGCCTGGTCGGTGGGGCTCGGGTCTCCCTACACCTTCCAGACCACGCTTGAATCGGAATACCGGTCCGACATCTTCGGCGAACGCGGCATCCTGCTCGGCGCCGTGCACGGCATTGCCGAGAGCCTGTACGCGCGGTTTACCGGCCAGGGCATGCCGAAGGACGAGGCCTACATCAACACCTCGGAATCGATCACCGGCCCGATCAGCAAGACCATCTCGCGCTCGGGCCTGGTCGCTGTCTACGAGGAACTCGACGACGCCGAGAAGGAGGCTTTCCGCAAGGCCTACTGCGCGTCCTACCACCCCGCGCGCGAGATCCTCGAGGAGATCTACGACGACGTCGCCTCGGGCAACGAGGTGCGCAGCGTCATCCAAGCCTCCAACCGGTTCGACCGCTACCCGATGGGCAACATCGACACCACCGACATGTGGCGGGTCGGCGAGACCGTCCGCGAGGACGAGGGCCGCAACTACGCCCCGATCAACGCCGAGACCGCCGGTGTCTACATGGCCTGCATGATGGCCCAGGTCGACCTGCTCAAGGATCGCGGGCACCCGTACTCGGAGATCGCCAACGAGTCGATCATCGAGGCCGTGGACTCGCTCAATCCCTACATGGACTACAGGGGCGTGTCCTACATGGTCGACAACTGCTCGACCACGGCCCGGCTCGGGGCCCGCAAGTGGGCGTCGCGCTTCGACTACATCCTGAAGCAGCAGGCCTTCGTGCGGCTCGATGACAGCGAGGAACTCGACGACTCGCTCTTCGACGACTTCCTCAACAACTCGATCCACCAGGTGCTCACCGTCTGTGCCAGCCTGCGGCCATCGGTCGATATCTCGGTGGTTCCCACCCGGCGCGGATAGGGCTCAGCCGCGCCCGCGGCGAACCAGTGCCGCGCCCGCGAACCGGTAGACGCGGCGCGGTCCGGGGAACAGGACCTCGAACTCCGCCTGCAGCAGTGCGCCAAGCGCATCGGCGGTGACGTCGAGACCGCCGGCATAGGCTCCGAAGGCCGGCAGGATCAGGCGGTGCCGGTCAAGGACGAAGCAGCGGCCGGACACGGTGCGGCCGCGCAGCCTGATCCGTGCCCGCGGATGGTAGTGGCCGCTGACCTCGCCGCTGACGGGACCCCCTGCCGCCTCGTGGCGGAACACCAGCGGCGCCATCGCAAGTTCCGGCAGCGAGCGTCCGCCGGGCAGCAGGTCCGGCTCCGGATCGTGGTTGCCGGCGATCCAGATCCAGTCACGTTCCCGTGCCAGCCCGAGGATCCGGCGGACAACCTCTTCTGACATGCGACGCGCCGCTTCCCCGTCATGGACACTGTCACCGAGGCAGATCAGCCTGTCGGGACGGTGGCGCGCAATCGCCGCCTCGAGCCGGTCAAGCGTCTCGCCGGTGTCGTAGGGCGGCAACGGGATGCCGCGGGCGGCATACCACGCCCCCTTTTCGAGGTGCAGGTCCGCGACCACCATCACGCGGCGGTCCGGCCAGACCAGGGCGCCCGACGGATCGGCGTGCAGCGACGCGCCGGCGAAGTCGAACGCCGTCACCGTGCCGGCGCCATCGCGCTCGAGACCAGGTCGTCGGCCGCCTCCTCGAGCTGGGACTCCAGCGCGCTGCCCGCCACCCGTTCACGTCCGATCTCGAGCAGCACCGGGACGGCGAGCGGCGAGACCCGGTCGAGGCGCCTGACCTCGATGCGCCCGGCAACCCGGGCCAGCATGTCGCCGAGACGGGCGATGTCGGTCAGCCCCCGCGCGGCGACCGCACGCGTCGCCTCGAGCAGGACATGGTCCGGCTCGTGGCGCTGCAGCACGTCGTAGATCAGGTCGGAGCTGAAGGTGACCTGGCGCCCGGTCTTCTCCTGGCCCGGCAGACGGCGCTCGATCAGCCCCGCGATCACCGCCACGGTGCGGAAGGTCCGGCGCAACAGGCTCGACTCCGCCATCCACTCCTCGAGGTCGTCGCCAAGCATGTCGCGGTCGAACAGGGACCCGACATCCCCGGCCGGCCTGAGGCTCCACGCCGCGATCACGTAGTCGGTGGCCACGAAACCGAGCGGGTCGAGCCCGGCGCGCTCCATGCGCCGGGTCAGCAGCATGCCCAGGGTCTGATGCGCGTTGCGGCCCTCGAAACAGTATGCGACCAGGTAGAACCGGTCGCCACGCGGGAAGATCTCCACCAGCAGCCGGTCGCGCCGCGGCAGCACCGAGACCCGGCCCTGGGCCTCGAGCCACTCCGCCACCGGCGCCGCCATGCCGGCATGCGCGGCCCCGTCCTCCAGCAGCGCCCTCACCCCGTCGGCCAGGTGTGTCGTCAGCGGCAGCCGGCCGCCGGCGTAGGCCGGCACCTTCGGCTCGCGTCCGCCTCCCGAGGTCACCACCACGGTGACGTCGCGCAGTCCCTCGTAGCGCAGCAGCCGGCCGGAAAAGACGAAGGTGTCCCCGGGGACCAGGGACTGGACGAAGTGCTCCTCGATCTCGCCGAGAATCCGGCCCCGGCGCATGCGCACCCGGAGCATCGGGGTCTCGACGATGGTCCCGGCATTCAGCCGGTAACTGCGCGCCACCGCCGGGCTCGCAACCGCGAGGCACCCGGCATGATCGCGCACCACGCGGCGGAACCGGTCGTAGACCCCGAGCGCGTAGCCGCCGGTCTCGACAAAGGCGAGAACCCGGTCGAAGTCCGACCGCGGGAGCGCGCGGTACGGCGCCGCCGTCGCCACCTCGCGGTACAGATCGTCCGGACGCACGCCGCCGGCGCAGGCGACCCCGAGCAGGTGCTGCGCCAGCACGTCGAGCCCGCCCGGCCCCGGGCGGTCGCCGTCGCGCTGGTCGCGGTCGACCGCCTGGACCGCCGCCACGCACTCGAGCACCTCGAAGCGGTTCGCCGGCACCAGGATGGCGCGGCTGGGCCGGTCGAGCCGGTGATTGGAACGCCCGATCCGCTGCAGCAGCCGGGAGACCCCCTTCGGGGCGCCGACCTGGACCACGAGGTCGACCGCGGCCCAGTCGACGCCGAGATCGAGTGTCGAGGTCGCAACCACGGCCCGCAGGGCGCCGCGGGCCAGCGCCGCCTCGACGCGGCGGCGCTGCTCGACCGCGAGCGAACCGTGATGAAGGCCGATCTCAAGGGTCTCGTGGTTGATGCGCCACAGGGCCTGGAACAGCAGCTCGGCCTGGGCCCGGGTGTTGACGAACACCAGCGTGGTCCGGTGGGCCCGGATCGCATCCAGGATCTCGGCGGCGGCATGGGTTCCCATGTGTCCGGACCACGGCAGCCTCGCGCCGCAGGTCGAGATCGAGATCCGGGGCCTCGTGGTCTCGGCGGCATGGATGCGCTCGACATCGCCGCCGCCCGAAAGCCAGGTTTCCATGTCCCCGGGGAAGGCCGCGGTTGCCGACAGTCCGACCCGGCGCAGCCCGGGTGCCAGGCCGCCCAGCCGGGCCAGGCCCAGTGCCAGCAGTTCGCCCCGCCGGTTCGGGACCAGGGCGTGCAGCTCGTCGATGATCACGCAGCGCAGTGTCGCGAAGATGTGCGCCGCGTCCGGGTAGGACAGCAGCAGGGCCAGGCTCTCGGGCGTGGTGAGCAGGATGTCGGGCGGACGCGCCCGCTGGCGTCGCCGCTTCGACTGCGGCGTATCCCCGGTCCGGGTTTCGGCGGTGATCGCGAGACCCATCTCCGAGATCGGGGCCAGCAGGTTCCGGTGCACGTCCTGGGTCAGCGCGCGCAGCGGCGAGACGTAGAGCGTGTGCAGCCCCGCGCCCGCGGAGCCGGCCAGTTCCGCGATCGAGCCGAGGAACCCGCCCAGCGTCTTCCCCCCGCCGGTCGGCGCCAGCAGCAGGGCCGATCTCCCGGCCCTGGCGGCGGCGAGCATGGCCAGCTGGTGCGGATGCGCCGTCCAGCCCCGGGAGGCAAACCAGCGCCCGAGGACGTCGCTGTCCGCCTCAGCCGTCCCCGTCGCCGGGATACCAGGCCGGTTTCCGTTTCTCGGCAAAGCTCGCCAGCCCCTCGATCGCCTCGGCACTCTGTCGCTTGGCGGAGTGCTGCGCCACCAGCGCCTCGAACCGGTCGTCGGCGAGCAGCAGCCCGGCATCCTCCAGGGTGACCCGCTTGGTCTGCACCGTCGCGACGGGCGCCGCCATCAGCAGGGCGTCGATGACGGGAGCGGCGGCGGCATCCAGGCCGCCCGTCGGGCACAGCTCGTGCACCAGGCCGAGCTCGTGCGCGCGCCGGGCCCCGAACCTTTCGCAGGTGAGCGCGTAGCGCCGGACCTGGCGCGCACCCATCGCGACGTTGAGATACGGGATGATGATGCCCGCCATCACCCCCCACCGGGTCTCGGTGATCGAGAAGATCGCGTCCTCGCTCGCGACCACGATGTCACAGGCCGCAACGATCCCGGTCCCGCCGCCGAAACACCCGCCGTGCACCAGGGCCACGGTCGGCCGGTCGAGGTCGTTCAGCCCCCGCACGGCGCTGGCGGTCCGCCGCGACACCGCGAGGTTTTCCTCCGCCGACTCCCGTCCGACACCGCGCAGCCAGGCCAGGTCGGCTCCCGCCTGGAAATGCCTGCCGGCGCCGCGCAGCACGACCACCCTGACATCCGGGTTCTCGCCGCAGTGCCCGACCGCCTCGATCAGGCCCGCGATCATGTCGCCGTTGTACGCGTTGTTCACCTCGGGCCGGTTCAGGGTGACGGTTGCCACCCCGCGTCCGTCGATCTCGAGACCAACCTCGGGCCGTGTCATCCGGTTGCTTCCTCGCCCGCCAGCAGGGCGTCGCGCTCGGGGATGGTGATCACCGGTTCGACCATGCGCAACTCCTCGAGCGGAATGTGGCAGGCGATCGCATGCCTCTCGGCGTTCATCTGCACCGGCGGCGGATCGGTATCGCAGATGCTGCCGAGCCGGCGCGGGCACCGGGTCGAGAACGGACAGCCCTTCGGCGGATCGAGCGGGCTCGGCAGGTTGCCCTCGAGCACGATCCGGCGTTTCTCCACCTCCGGGTCGGCGATCGGCACCGCCGACAGCAGGGCCTCGGTGTAGGGATGGTACGGCGGGGCGAACACTTCCTCGGTGGAACCGCGCTCCATGATCTGGCCGAGATACATGACCACGACCCGGTCCGAGAGGTAGCGCACCGCCGAAAGGTCGTGGCTGATGAACAGCAGGGTGGTCCGGTGTTCGCGCTGGATGTCCATCAGCAGTTCGGTGACCGCCGCGGCCACCGACACGTCGAGGGCGGAGATCGGCTCGTCGGCGATGACCGTCTTCGGGTTGCCGGCGAAGGCGCGCGCAATGCCGATCCGCTGCTTCTGCCCGCCCGACAGCTGCCGCGGCTTGCGGGTGGCGAAGTCGCGCGGCAGCTTGACCGTGTCGAGGAGCCGGAAGACCTGCTCCTGGACCCGGGCCGGCTCGGACTCGATGCCGAAGCGGCGGATCACCCGGGCGATCTGCGCACCGACGCTGTGCGACGGGTTGAGCGTGTCGTTCGGGTTCTGGAACACCATCTGCAACGAGGCGAGCTGTTCCGGGGTGCGCTGCTTGACCGGAATCGACCCGAGATCGGTGCCGTCAAGCCTGACCTCCCCTTCGGTTGCGGTCTCGAGCCCCATCAGCACCTTGGCGAAGGTGGACTTGCCGCAGCCGGACTCACCCACGATCGCGACGGTCTCGCCCTCGCCGGCCCGGAAGCTGATCTGTTCGTTGGCCTTGACCTGGCGCGCGGAGCCGCCGGAGATCAGGGCCGCGAGCGACGCATCCCTGACCTCGTAGTACTTGCGCATGTTGTCGACCTCGAGCACCGTCTCGCCGACGTTGATCGGCTCGCGGGTTTCCTCGACCCGGACCGCCGCGTCGTGGTCGATCTCGTTCCAGCGCAGGCACCGGACCCGGTGCGCCGGGTCGTCGTCGGTGTGCACGCCTTCCATGGCAACAAGATCGCGGTCGCAGCGGCCGGGTTCGAAGAACGAGCAGCGCGGCCCGAAGTAGCACCCGGTCGGTCTCTGGTGCGGCAGCGGCAGCTGTCCCGGAATCGCCACCAGCGGCCGGGCGTTCTTGTCGGCGTGCGGCAGCGGAATGCAGCCGAACAGTCCGTGGGTGTACGGGTGCTTGGGCCAGGAGAAGATCGAGTCGATGTGCCCTTCCTCGACCACCTCGCCGGAGTACATCACGCAGATCCGGTCACAGACCTCCAGCATCAGCCCGAGGTTGTGCGAAATGTACAGCAGCGACGTGCCGGCCTCCTTGCTCAGCTCGGCGATCAGTTCGACGATCCCGGCCTCGACGGTCACGTCGAGCGCGGTCGTCGGCTCGTCGAGCAGCAGCAGTGCGGGTCGCGACAGCAGCGCCATGGCGATCACCACCCGCTGCTGCTGGCCGCCGGAGACCTGGTGCGGGTAGGAGGCCATCAGCCGGTCCGGATCGGGGATGTGCACCGCCTCGAGCATCTCCCGGGCCCGCCGGCGCGCCTCGTCCTCGCTCACGCCCTCGTGCACCATCGGCACTTCCATCAGCTGCCTGGCGATGGTCATGCTCGGGTTGAGCGAGGCCATGGGCTCCTGGTAGATCATCGCGATGTCGCGGCCGCGGATCCGGCGGATTTCCTCTTCGCTGAACTCCGACATGTCCCGGCCCTTGAACCGGATGCTGCCGCCGACGATGCCGCCGTTCCGGCCCATGTAGCGCATGATGCCGTTGGCGACCGTCGACTTGCCGCAGCCCGACTCGCCGACAAGCCCCACCGACTCGCCCTTGCGGACCGTGAGGTCGAAGTCCATCACCGCCGGGATCTCGCCGGCGCGGGTGTAGTAGCTGAGACGCAGGCCGCTGATCTCCAGGACCGGCGCGTCGTCGCCGGACGTTCCGGCGTGTTCTGTCACTGACATCGTGACCTCCGTGCGGGTGGCCTCGGTCGGGGCGCCCCCCGGACCAGCCGGTTCTTCATCGCTCAGTCCCTCAGCGAGACCTCGCGCAGTCCGTCCGCGAGCAGGTTGAACCCGAGGACGAGCAGCGAGACGGCGCAGGCCGGGAAGATTGCCATGTGCGGGAAGCCGCCGGTGACGAAGGCGCGGGTCTCGGTGATCATGCCGCCCCAGTCGGGATCGGGCGGCGGCAGGCCGAGCCCGAGAAAGCCGAGGGCCCCGATGGTGATGGTGGTGTAGCCCATGCGCAGGCAGAAATCGACGATCAGCGGCCCGCGCGCGTTCGGCAGGATCTCGACCAGCATGATGTACCAGGGCCCCTCGCCCCGGGTCTGCGCGGCCGCGATGTAGTCACGGGTCGCGATATCCATGGTCACGCCGCGCACGATGCGCATGATGCCGGGCGAGGAGGCGAACACCACCGCGAAGATGATGTTGATGCCCGAAGCGCCGAACTTGGCGATGATCAGGACGTAGAGCACCATGATCGGGAAGGACAGGATGACGTTGGCGACGAAGGAGATCACCTCGTCGAGCCAGCCACGGAAGTACCCCGCCGCCAGTCCCATCAGGATCCCGACCACGTAGGCCGCTATGGTTGCCGCACTGGCGTAGAACAGCACCCGCTGCCCGCCCCAGATGATGCGCGAGAGGATGTCGCGGCCGAGGTGGTCGGTGCCGAACAGGAAGATCCCGCCCTCCGGGTTCTCGGTTCCGGGCGTCGCGAACGGCAGGATCGTGGCGTTGGGATCGAAGGGGGCAACCAGCGGCGCGAAGACCGCAAGCAGCACGAAGGTCAGCACGATCAGGCCGCCGAATACCCCGACCGGGCTTTCGCGCAGCAGCAGGACCGCCTTCGCCGCCGCCACCAGTGTCGAGTCCGGCGCTGCCGTTGTTGTCTGGTCGGTCATGGCAGCGTCCTCACTTGAACCTGATCCGCGGGTTCAGATAGGTGTACCCGAGATCGCCGACGGTCTGGGTGAAGACCGCGACGAACACCGCTGCCAGCCCGCAGGCCTCGATCAGGAAGATGTCGCGGCGCAGCGCCGCCTCGAGCAGGAGCGCTCCGAACCCCTTGTAGCCGAAGGCGAACTCGGTCACGACCACGCCCGACAGCAGCCAGTTGATCTGCAGCATGATCACGGTAAACGGCGCGATCAGCGCATTGCGCAGGGCATGTTTCATGATGATGTGCCGGTAGGGCAGGCCCTTCAGCACCGCGGTCCTGATGTAGTGGGTCGTCATCACCTCGGCCATCGACGCCCGGGTCATGCGCGCGATGTAGCCGAACCCGTACAGCGTGAGCACCAGCACCGGCAGGATCAGTTCGACCACCGAGAAACCCCCGGTCATCGACGATGTCCCCGGCAGTACCGCCAGCCAGTAGACGAAGACCCCGGCCAGGATCACCGCGCTCGCGTATTCCGGTACCGAGGTGGTTGCGATCGAGAACACCGAGATCACGCGGTCCTGCGCCGATCCCTCCTTCATGCCGGCCAGCACGCCGAGCACCAGGGCGACCACCACCATGACGAGGAAGGTCACGCCGGCGAGGATCGCGGTGTTGCCGAGGCGATCCCAGAAGATCTCGTTGACCGGCCGCTTGTAGATGATCGAGTCACCGAGGTCGCCGGTCAGCACCCTGCTGATCCACTCGAAGTACCTGACGAACAGCGACCGGTCGTAGCCGTGTTCCATGATCCAGGCATCGAGCTGTTCGTCCTGGGCATAGGGCCCGAGCACGCTGCGCGCGATCAGTCGCGGGTCGCCCTCGTTGATCAGGAACAGCAGCAGTGCGACGACCAGCATGATGAGAACCATGGTTCCCAGTCGCCGCAACACCAGGTTGAGCATCAGAGCCTCCCGAATCCCGGAGCCGCGGGCAAATGCGCCCGGAACCCCGTCCCGCCGGCAGTCCGGTTGACCGTGTCATTCCCTGCCGCGGCAGGGTGCGCCGATCGGGACATGTCCGGCGCCGCGGGGACGTCCCCGCGGCGCCGGAACCGCGCTAGCCGTCCAGCCAGACCGAATGGAACTGGTGATACAGGGTCGGATGGGTGGAGAACCCCTTCACCCGCTTGTTGGAGGCCTTGAACACGGAACGCCAGAACGGCTGCGGGATGATCGCGTCGTCCTGCAGGATCTTCTCGCAGACCGCCATCTTCTTCTTGCGCTCGTTGACATCGAGGGTCGCCTCGGCATCGTTGAGCGCCGCATCGAAGTCCGGGTTGTCGTAGGCGGTCTCGTTCCACGGCACCCCGGCGCGGTAGGCCAGTCCGAGCACCATCGTGCCGAGCGGACGGTGGGTCCACGCGGTGTATCCGAACGGAGCCTTGTCCCACACCTCCCAGTACTGGTTGGCCGGCATCTTGTTGATGTTGAGCGTGATGCCCGCCGGAGCCAGCTGGTTCTTGAAGATCGCGCAGGCGTCGGTCATCCACGGCCCCTCGGTGTCGCCATTGGCGATCTCGATGGTCAGGCCGTCGCCATGACCGGCCTCGGCAAGCAGTTTCTTCGCCAGTTCGACATCGCGCTTGAGCGGAGCCAGGGCCGCGTACTCGGGATGGATCGGACAGACATGGTGGTTTTCCGCCACCTGTCCGAGGCCCTTGAACGCCTTGTCGAGGATCTCCTGGTGATCCATGCACGCCGCAATGGCCTGGCGGACCTTCAGGTTGTCGAACGGTGCATGGCTGATGCGGAACCGCATCACGCCGGTCTGCGCCGTGGTTGCCTCGTGGATGTCGACGAACGGCAGCCGCTTGACGGTCTCGATCAGGTTGTTGGGAACCCGGTAGACCATGTCGACCTGCTGGGAGGCGAGTGCCGCGATGTGGGCGTTGGTGTCCTCGCCGTGATCGAAATACGCGATCTCGTCGAGGTGGAAGTCGCCGGCCCACCAGTCGCGGCTCTTCTTGAGCAGCGCCCTCTCGCCGACGGCGTATTCCTCGAGGCTCATCGGCCCGGTACCGATCGGGTTGGCGGAGAGGTCGGCATCGTAGTCCTTGCCGAAGCCGCGGTGGGTGATGGCGGTCGGGTAGTTGTAGAAGTTCTCCGGCATGGCCAGGGCGGCCTGTTTCAGGTTGAAGCGCACGGTGTGCGCATCCACGACCTCGACCGCGTTCGCGATGCCCCGCTTCTTGCCGTCGTCCCCGACCTCGACCATGGCGCCGAACAGCCCGAGGTTGGAGGAGCCGGTCGCCGGATCGAGCCAGCGGTTGACGGTATGGGCCACGTCCTCGGCGGTGAACGCATCGCCGTTCGACCAGGTCACGCCCTCGCTCAGGTGGAACACCCAGGTCTTGAGGTCGTCGCTCGCCTCCCAGCCCTTCGCCAGGTAGGGGACCGTCACGTTGTCGGCCTGGGTCCGGGTCAGGTGCTCGACCATGAAGCGCGCGACATTGGATTTCTCGACCCAGTCGAACGCCGCCGGGTCGGTCATTTCCTGCACCCGCATCGACACCTTCAGCGTTCCGCCCGGCTTCGGCGTCGCCGCGGCTGCCGGGCGCACCGGCGCGGACCCGGTCAGGACGTCCGCCATGGCATAGGCGGTGGTCGCCGTCATGCCCAGCAGCGCCGCCTGGCGCAGGAAGTCACGCCGGCCGATCCTGCCGGTTTCCAGCTGATCGCACAGTTCGGGCAGGTAGCTGTGGGTGTCCGCCCCGAGTCGCCGCTCCTGCGGCAGCGTGTAGCGCCGCGCATCGCGGCCCAGTATCTTCCTGAAATTCATGGTTTCCCCCGTCGCTGGCTCCGTCGGCCGGACATCCCCCCTGCTCCCGGTTCCCGGGAGAACGCAGCGCCGGGGTCCCTGTACGGCCGGTGCACGGATATCAGGCTAGGGGACCTGCCGGTCTTTGTACAGCGCTGCGGGGCGGATCAGGGGAGCACCCGGTCAAGCCCGTCAAACCCGTCGACGATGATGTCGCACGCCGGGTTCGGTTCGGGATCCGGGGAACCCGCCGGCCCCCATTCGTCCGGCCGGCGCACGAAGGCCGTCCGGAACCCGACCGCGCGCGCCGCGTCGAGGTCGAAGTTGTGACAGGCGACCATGCAGATGTGCCGCGGTTCCAGCTGCAGCCACCGCGCGACGGTCTGGTAGGCTTCCGGCAGGACCTTGTACTTCCCGATCGCCTCGCAGGAGAACACCGCGTCCCAGGCGAGCCCGTTCGCACGTGCCGTGTCCATGATCAGCCGGAACGACAGGATGGTGAATGACACGCAGGAATACCGTGCCCGAAGCCGCGGCAGGGCATCGGGAAAATCCGGCCAGCACCGGAAACCGTGCGGCACCGTCCATGCGATCTCGTGGCGCTCGGCATCGTCGAGCATGTCGAGGCCGGACTCGGCGCAGACCTCGTCCAGCGCGGTGCGGTGGGCTGCGTCGAAGTTCAACCGCGGCGGTTCATCCCGGCCCTGGTTGAGAATGCGGCCGAGGGCGCGGCGGCGCAGCTCGTTGGCGAGTTCCGGCCAGTCGCGTTCGACCCCGTGCCGGCGACCGGCCGCGGCCAGCGCGTCCCTGAACCCGGAGTGCCAGTCGAGAATGGTGCCTCCGGTATCGAAGGTGAGCGCCTTGACCTGCTCGAGGCTCATGGGACCGGTCCTCCCTGTCGGTGTGAAGGCGTCACGGTAGCCGCGGCACCCGGGCGGACTCAACTCCGCTGACGCTGGACCGGACCGCCGGTTCCTGCCAGAACCCCCCGGCACATCCCGTACCGGAGCCCCTCGTGGCAGCATCATCCTTCCCGCGGCACCTCGTGATCGCCCTCGGCTCGCTCGCGGCACTCGGCGCTGCCGCCATCGACATGTACCTGCCGAGCCTGCCGGTGATCGAGCGCGATCTCGCGGCCGCCCCCGGCGAGACCACGATGACGCTGAGCGCCTTCTTCGTCGGGCTTGCGATCGGATACCTGTTCTACGGGCCGACCTCGGACGCCTGGGGGCGCCGCCGGGTCATGGCGTTCGGGGTGGCGGTCTATTGCGTCGCCTCGGTGCTGTGCATGTTTGCCGCCACCGTCGAGCAGCTGGTTGCCGCGCGCTGCCTGCAGGCGCTCGGAGCCGCGTCGGGAACGGTGATCGCCCGCGCCATGGTGCGCGACATGTTCGAGGGCGATCTCGCCGCCCGGGCCCAGTCCTTCATCAACCTCGCCTTCTCGGTCACCCCGCTGCTCGCGCCGACCATCGGCGGGTACGTGCTGGTCTGGTTCGGCTGGCGCGGCATCTTCCTGGTACTCAGCCTGTTCGGTCTCGCCTGCCTGGTCGCGCTGGCGTTGCGCGTCCCCGAAACCCTGGTCACCGAACGCCGCACCGCGCTGTCACTGCGCGGACTGGTGCGCAGCTACCGGCGGATCCTGGGTGAACGCCAGATCGTCTGCTGCATGCTGACCTCGAGCTTCGCCTTTGCCTGCATGTTCGTCTTCTTCGCCGTCTCGCCGTTCATCTACACCGGGCATTTCGGGATCCCGAACCAGCACTACGGCCTGTTGTTTGCCATCAATGTCATCGGGATCATGATCGGCAATGCCGTCAACTCGCGGCTCGTGACCCGCTTCGGCACCATGCCGATGCTGCGCGCCGGCAGCCTGGTCTCGGCAGCCGGCGGAGTGGCGCTGCTGGTGACCACCTCTTTCGGGCTCGGCGGCCTTGCGGGCGTGGTGCTGCCGATGATGCTGGTCGTCGGCTCGCTCGGGCTCATCGGCGCCAACGCGATTGCCGGCGCGCTGGCGCCGGTCCCGACCCTGGCCGCGACCACCGCCTCGCTGGTCGGTTTTGTCCAGATGATGATCGGCGCGGGAGCGGGCATGGCCGCAGGCCTGATGAACGACGGCACCCCGGTTCCCATGGGCCAGCTGGTCTGCGTGCTCAGCCTCGTCGGGCTCGGCTTCGCACTCACCCTGCGGCGGCTTGCGAACTGACACGGGCACGGCCTGTCTGCTAGCGTGCCCGCACGGATGGGACGACGCATGGTGCGTGACAGATGACCGATCGCCTCCCGAACACCGTCGCAAGACAGCTGTTCATGCATCTGCATCAACTGGGTGTTGCCGCCGCTCCGGGCCGCCGGGGCGTGCCGGGCCTGGTTCACCGCCTCGGCTTCGTGCAGATCGACAGCATCCGTACCTTCGAACGTGCCCACCACCACATCATCGCGACCCGCCTGCCACGGTATCGACCGTCCTGGGCCGGGCACCACCTCGAGCGGGAACGCAGCCTGTTCGAGAACTGGACCCACGACGCCTCGCTGATCCCGGTCGAGTACTTCGGCTGGTGGAAACCCCGGTTCCGGCGCACCGGTCCGGCGCTGATGCGCGCGGCCTGGTGGCGTCAGCGCGTCGGCGAGAATCCCCAGCGGACCTGCGCCATGGTGCTCGAGCGCATTGCGGCAACGGGGCCGGTGATGGCTCGCGAGCTGAAGGCGGAGAACCCCGACCCGCCCCGGGGTATCGGGCAGGCGCAGTGGTGGGGCTGGCATCCGGCTCGGGCGGCACTGGTGTTCCTGTGGCGCACCGGGCAGCTGGCGGTCACGGCACGCAACGGCTTCCAGAAGGTCTACGACCTGACCGAGCGGGTGATCCCGCAGCCATACCGCGACCACGATCCCGACGAGGCGGCGTTCATCGACTGGCACTGCCGCGGCGCGCTGGAGCGGCTCGGCTTTGCCGACCACGTCGAAATCGCCCGGTTCTGGGAGGCGGTGGGGCGCGACGAGGTCTCGGACTGGTGCGCCGGTGCCGGGCGCGACGCCGTCCGACCGATCGAGATCGAGAGCGACGACGGGACCGTGCGCCGCTGTCTCGCGCGCGCCGACCTCGACGAGGTCCTCGCCACCCTGCCGGACCCGCCGCCGCGCGTGCGCTTCCTTTCCCCGTTCGACCCGCTGGTCCGTGACCGCGGCCGCGCGCTGCGCCTGTTCGGCTTCGACTTCCGCATCGAGATCTACGTGCCGCGGGCGCGCCGCCGGTTCGGCTACTATGTCTTCCCGATGCTGGAGCGGAACCGGCTGATCGGGCGTATCGAGATGAGGCGCAACCGGGAGACCGGCACCCTCGAGGTGCCTGGCCTGTGGCTGGAGCCGGGGGTGCGTCTCGACCGGCGGCGCCGGCGGCGCATCGAGCGCGAACTCGACCGCTGGCGCCGGTACGCCGGGCTCGAGCGGGCAGACCGGCTGCCCGCGTCGTGACGGCGCCACTGGTTGCCCTGTCGAACATCTCCCGGTCGTTCGGGGACGTCCGGGCCTGCGACGGGATCAGCCTGTCGCTCGAACCGGGCGAGATCCACGCCCTGCTCGGCGAGAACGGTGCCGGCAAGTCGACACTGGTCAGGATCATCTACGGCCTTCTCGAGCCCGATACCGGCACGATGGAGTGGAACGGCGAACCGGCGCGGATCCGCACCCCGGCGGCGGCGCGGGCTCTCGGCATCGGCATGGTGTTCCAGCACTTCACCCTGTTCGAGAGCATGACGGTGCTCGAGAACATCGCGCTGGCGCTCGACCGCCGGGTCGACCGGTCGGAGCTGCGCGAACGCGTGGGCGCGGTGGTCGCCACCTACGGCATGGCGCTCGAGGCCGACCGCCATGTCCACTCGCTGTCGGCCGGCGAACGACAGCGGGTCGAGGTCGTCCGCTGCCTGCTCCAGGATCCACGGCTGCTGATCCTGGACGAGCCGACATCGGTGCTCACACCGCAGGAGGCCGAACAGCTGTTCGCGACACTCCGCCAGCTGCGCGACGAGGGCCGGTCCGTCCTCTACATCAGCCACAGGCTCGAGGAGGTCCGCGCCCTGTGCGAGCGGGCGACCATCCTGCGCGGCGGACGCCGGGTCGCACAGTGCGATCCCCGGACCGAGACCGCCGCCAGCCTCGCCGAGCGGATGATCGGCAGCCTGCCGCCCGCGCCGGCCCGCCCGGCGGGCGGCCTCGGGCCGGAACGGATTCGCATCAACGGCCTTTCGGTGGCCGCCCGGCACCGGTTCGGTGTCGCGCTCGACGACATCTCGCTTGCAGTGCGTGGCGGCGAGATCCTCGGGATCGCGGGGATCGCCGGCAACGGCCAGGGAGAACTGCTGGCGGCACTTTCCGGCGAGATCAGCACCCCGACCGGAATGATTGCCTTCGATGGCGAGCCGGTCGGCAGCCTCGGGCCCGCCGGGCGCCGCGAACGCGGTGCCGCCGCGGTTCCCGAACAGCGCCTTGGCCACGCCGCGGTGCCGGCGATGACGCTCGCTGACAACCTGTTCCTGACCGCTCCGCGCCGCCAGGACCTCGCGCGGGGCGGAATGCTGCGCCCTGACGCGATCGCCGGTGCCGCGGAGCGTGTGATCGACACCTTCGACGTTCGCACCACCGGGGCCGGGGCGGTCGCCTCCAGCCTGTCCGGCGGCAACCTGCAGAAGTTCATTGTCGGCCGCGAGGTCGACCGCGAACCCGAGATCCTGGTGATCGCCCAGCCCACCTGGGGCGTCGACGCCGGTGCCGCGGTGACCATCCGCGCCGCCCTGCGCCGGCGCGCCACCGCCGGGGCGGCAGTGCTGGTGATCTCGCAGGACCTGGACGAGATCTTCGAGATCTGCGACCGCATCGCGGTGATCGCGGCCGGCCGGCTTTCCGAGGCCCGCGAAACCTCGTCGTTCTCGGTCGAGGAGGTGGGCCTGCTGATGGGCCACGCTGCCCGGAGACCGGACCGTGCTGGCGATTGAGCCGCGGCGCCAGCCGTCGCGGGCGTGGTCGCTGCTGTCCCCGGCGATCGCGATCGCGCTGACGCTGTGCGTCGGCGCGCTGCTGTTCGGCCTCGCCGGCCGGGACCCCGGGTACGCGCTCTACGTCCTGTTCATCGCGCCGCTCACCAGCACCTACGGACTGACCGAACTGCTGGTCAAGGCGACACCGCTGATCCTGATCGCCACCGGGCTTGCGATCGGATTCCGGGCCAACGTGTGGAACATCGGCGCCGAGGGCCAGTACACCGTCGGCGCGCTTGCCGGCGGCGGTCTTGCACTTGCCTTCCACGACAGCACCTCGCCGCTCCTGCTCCCGGCGATGCTGCTGGCCGGCTGTGCCGGCGGCATGGCCTGGGGGGCGATACCCGCATTGCTCAGGACCAGGTTCAACGTCAACGAGATCCTGAGCAGCCTGATGCTCACCTATGTCGCCATCCTGCTGCTCAGCTGGCTTGTCCACGGGCCGTGGCGCGACCCCGACGGCTACAACTTTCCCGAAAGCCGCCTGCTGTCCGACGCCGCCACCCTGCCGACACTGGTCGACGACACCCGGCTGCACGCCGGTCTGCTGTTCGCCCTGCTGGCCGTCGCCGCAGCCTGGGTGCTGATGGGCCGCAGCGTGGTCGGCTTCCAGCTCAGGGTATCCGGCCAGTCCCGGGTGGCGGCGCGCTACGCGGGCTACAGCACCACCGGGCTGGTCTGGTTCGCCCTGCTGCTCAGTGGCGGACTGGCCGGGCTGGCCGGCATCTCGGAGGTTTCGGGAACCATCAACCAGCTGCTGCCCACGATCTCGCCGGGCTACGGCTTTACCGCCATCATCGTTGCGTTCCTCGGCCGGCTGCACCCGCTCGGCATCATCCCCGCCGGACTGCTGATCGCGCTGTCCTACATCGGCGGAGAACTGGCGCAGATCGAGGTCGGGGTCCCGGCGGCGGTCACCGGCATCTTCCAGGGCGTGCTGCTGTTCTTCCTGCTGGGCTGCGACCTGCTGACCGGGTACCGGGTCCGGCTCGCACCGGTACGGGGATCCTGACATGGACCCGGCCTCCATGGTCCTGACCATCGTGGCAGCAGCCACGCCGCTGCTGCTGGCGGCGACCGGAGAACTGGTCACCGAGAAGTCCGGCGTGCTCAACCTCGGCGTCGAGGGCATGATGCTGGTGGGCGCGGTCACGGCCTTTGCCACGGCGGTGGGCAGCGGCAGCGCCGTCGTCGGCTTTGCCGCCGGGGCCGGGGCCGGAGCGGCGATGGCGGCGATCTTCGCGGCGCTGACCCTGGGGCTGCAGGCCAACCAGGTCGCAACCGGTCTCGCGCTCACCATCTTCGGGGTGAGCCTGAGCGCCATGTTCGGGGCTCCGTTCGTCGGTTACGCCCTGTCGCCGATCCCGCGGTTCGAGGTGCCGGTCCTGGGCGAGGTGCCGCTGGTCGGACCGATCCTGTTCGGCCACGACGCCATGGTCTACCTCTCGCTGCTGATCCTTGGCGGGGTCGCCCTCTTCCTCTACCGGACCCGGGCCGGGCTGGTGATCCACGCGGTGGGAGAGGCGCCCGACGCGGCGCATGCACTCGGCTACAGGGTGTTGCGGATCCGCACCTGCGCCTGCCTGTTCGGCGGCGCCATGGCGGGGCTTGCCGGCGGGTATCTCTGTCTTGCCTACACGCCGATGTGGGCCGAGAACATGACGGCAGGGCGCGGCTGGATCGCGCTGGCACTGGTGGTGTTCGCCACCTGGCGGCCCGGCCGCCTGCTGTTCGGCGCCTACCTGTTCGGCGCGGTGACCATTCTCCAGCTCTACGCCCAGGGCCGGGGCATCGAGGTGGCATCGCAATTCATGTCGATGCTACCGTACCTTGCGACCATCCTGGTACTGGTGCTGATCTCGCGCGACCGGACCAGGTTGCTGCTGAACGCGCCCCGCAGCATCGGCACGGCGTTCCTGCCGCCGCGCTGACCCGGTCCCGGGCCGGCAGGATCATCGGGAGGGACAGCCATGGACACCGGGACCACCGTCATTCGCAACGCGGCCTGGATCGCCGCCTGGGACGGTGAACGGCACCGGTACCTGCGCAACGCGGACATCGCCTTTGCCGCGGGCCGCATCGTGCATGTCGGGGGCCGCTACGACGGCGACGCGGCACGGACCGTCGACGGGTCGCGGCGCTGCGCAATACCGGGACTCGTCAACCTGCATTCGCACCCGCACACGGAACCCGCCTACAAGGGGGTGCGGGAGGATCATGGCGTGCCCGAGATGTACGACACCGGGCTGTACGAGCGTTCCTGCGCGTTCTCGCTCGACGCCGAGGGCCGCCGGGCGGGCATGGAGATGTCCTACGCCGAGCTCCTGCTCTCGGGCGTGACAACCGTGGTCGACCTGTCAGGACCGGTGGACGGGTGGATCGAATGCGCGGCGCGCAGCGGCCTGAGGGTCTACATCGGACCCTTCTTTGCCGATGCGCGCTGGAAACTCGAGCACCGGCACGATCTCGGTTTCGACTGGGACGAGACACGCGGCCGGCGGGAATTCGATGAGGCGGTACGGATCATGGAGTCAGCCGAGCGCCATTCGTGCGGCCGGCTCCGCGGCATGGTGTTCCCGGGCCAGATCGAGACCTGCACCGAGGCCACGCTGCGCGCCGCGGCGGACCATGCGCGTGAGACCGGGCGTCCGCTGACCACCCACCTGTCGCAGTCCAGGCTCGAGTTCCAGGAAATCGTTCGCCGGCATGGCCGGACCCCGATCGAGTACGCCGAACACATCGGGTTCCTCGGTCCCTCCACCATCGTCGGGCACGCGCTCTTCGTCGACGAGCACCCCGACATCCGCTGGCGCAGTGCCGGGGATCTCGACCGGCTTGCCGGCTCCGGCACCTCGGTTGCGCACTGTCCCTCGCCGTTCGCCCGCTACGGCCAGGCCATGAGCCACTTCGGCCGCTACCGGGCGCGCGGCGTCAATGTGGGGCTCGGCACCGATGTCGCGCCGCACAACCTCGCCGAGGAGATGCGGCTCGCCATCCTGCTCGCCCGCGTGATGGCCGGCAGCGTGAGCGCGGTCGACACCGCCGAGATGTTCCGGGCCGCCACCGTGGGCGGCGCCGACGCGCTCGGACGCGACGACCTCGGCAGGCTCGAGCAGGGCGCGGCCGCCGACATCGTGCTGCTCGACCTCGACCATCCGGCAATGCGCCCGGCGCGCGACCCGCTGCGCAGCTTCGTGTTCGAGGCGGCGGACCGGGCGGTGCGCGAGGTGTTCGTGGACGGCCTCCAGGTGGTCGAGGACGCGAGGCCGCTGCACCTCGACACGCACCGGGCCGCGGCCGCGCTCGAGGCCGCCCAGGCGCGCATGATCGCGGAGGCCCCCGGGCGCGACTTCCTCGGGCGCAGCGGCGACGCCATCGCCCCGCACTCGCTCCCTGCCGGGCCCGGGAGCGCGACATGACCGCGCCGTCCCCCAACCGGTCCGTCGACGGCGACCGCCTGTTCGCGACACTCGAGCGTTCCTCCGCGATCGGAACCGGCCCGAAGGGCGGCCTCGCGCGCCTGGCGCTTTCCGACAGCGACCGGGACATGCGTGACCAGTTCGCGGCCTGGTGCAGCGGCGACGGCTACGGTGTCAGCATCGATGCCGCCGGCAGCATTTTCGCCAGGCGTCCGGGATCCGACGACGACCTGCCGGCGGTGATGATCGGCAGCCACCTCGACACCCAGGCGGCGGGCGGACGTTTCGACGGCGTCCTGGGCGTGCTGGCCGGACTCGAGATCCTGCGCACCCTCGATGATCACGGCATCGCGACCAGGCGCCCGATCGAGGTCGTCAACTGGACCAACGAGGAGGGCGCCCGGTTCGCGCCGCCCATGGCCGCTTCGCGCGTGTTCGCCGGCTTCAACAGCGTCGACTGGCTGCACCGGCTCGAGGACGACGACGGCATCAGGTTCGGCGACGAACTCGAACGGATCGGCTACCTCGGCAGCGTCCCGGTCGGCGGACGTGTTCCCGACGCCTATTTCGAGCTGCACATCGAGCAGGATTCGCTGCTCGAGGAGCGGGGCGTCACGGTGGGCGTGGTGACCGGCGGCTATGCCAGCCACGCGCTGAACTGCGTGTTTCACGGCGAGTGCGCCCATACCGGGCCGACCGAGATGAAGCTGCGGCGGAACGCGATGATCGGCGCTGCGTATTTCCTGGCCGCGGTCAACGATATCGGCTGGGACCACGCTCCGGTCGGACGGACGTCGGCGTCGCGCATGGTGATCTGGCCGAACCGGTTCGGCATCCTGCCCGAACGCGCCGAGGTCACCGTCGACATGCGCCATGCCGACCGCGCGGTCACCAACGAGATGATCGCGCGCACCCGCGAGGCACTGGCCCGGGCGGCGGAACGGGGCCGTGTCGAGGCCGAGGTCACCGGCGAGTGGACCTTCGGGGACGAGGTGTTCGACCCCGGCCTCGCCGGACTGGTGCGCGGGGCGGCGACTGCCCGCGGCGTCCCGGCGATGGACATGCTCAGCATCGCCGGCCACGACGCCTACTACATGTCGCGCATCGCCCCCACCGCGCTGGTCTTCAGCCCCTGTGTCGGCGGCATCACCCACAACGAGGCCGAGGACATCCCCCGCGAGGCGACCATCGACGCCGTCAACGTGCTGCTCGACGCCGTCATCGCCCGGGCCGACCGGTAGCGCCGGCTACGCGATCCCCGCCTGCTCGAGCAGCAGCCGCAGGGCGAGGGCGGCGAGCAGGATGGCGGCGCCGCGGTCGATGTACAGGCGTGCGCGCATGTAGCGCTCGGCGATAGCCCGGGTGTTCAGCAGGAACGCGAGCCCCGAGTAGAAGCAGAGTTCGACCAGCAGGTGGTTGGCGACCACCAGCGCGCTGTCGGCAACCCCGAGCCCGGACGGGAAGATCGCGACCAGCACCGCGGCCGCGAACAGCACCGACTTCGGGTTGAGCAGATTGACCGTGATGCCCTGGCGAAAGGCGCGTCGCGCCGGCACCGGCAGTGTCGGCAGCGCACTTACCCGCCACATCCCCCGGGCGAGCCACAGCAGGTAGCACGCTCCCGCGAGCTTCATGGCCAGCGCGAGCGCCGGGATCGTCACCAGCACCGCCCCGAGCCCGACCAGCGCCAGTCCGGTCCACGTCGCCGCCATGCAGGCAAGGCCGGCACCCACCGTCACGCCGGAACGCCGGCCGGCGCCGAGCGCGGTCTGGACCGCGAGCAGCAGTGCCGGCCCCGGGCTCGCGACCGCCGCCGCGAGCACAAGGTTGAAGGCGAGGAGCTGCTCGAGGCTCATCGCCGCGTGCGGGGTGTCGGTGTGGCGCCGCTGCGCATGTCGATGGTACCCTGTCGGTTGCAACGAGCGGCAGGCTACCGGCGGCGCCGCGGGCCGGCCAGTACCGCGCCCGGTGGTGCGGTTTCCGGATGTCACGGAGGGGATGATGAGAGCACTCAGTCTCGGGGGACCGGCAGCGGTCATCGCGCTGGTCTGCATGGCTCTGGCAGGGGGCGCCCTCGCCCAGGCCAGGATCGGCTTCGTCTATGTCGGCCCGATCGGCGACCATGGCTGGACCTATCGTCACAACGAGTGCCGGCTCGCGATCGAACGCGAGTTCGGCGACGCGGTCAGCACCAGCTACGTCGAGAACGTGAGCGAGGGACCGGACGCCGAACGCGTCGTCCGCCAGCTTGCCTCGACCGGACACGACCTGATCTTCACAACCTCCTTCGGATTCATGAACCCGACGGCCCGGGTGGCACAGCGGTTCCCGAAGGTGAAGTTCGAACATGCGACCGGCTACAAGCGGGCCGACAACCTCGCCACCTACAGTGCGCGGTTCTACGAGGGCCGCTACATCTCCGGCGTCATCGCCGGGACGATGACGAAGTCCAACAAGATCGGCTACGTCGCCTCCTTCCCGATCCCCGAGGTCGTGCGCGGCATCAACGCCTTCTTCCTCGGCGCCCGCTCGGTCAACCCGGACATCAGCATCAGCATGGTCTGGGTCAACACCTGGTATGACCCGGGCAAGGAGAGCGATGCGGCAACAACCCTGATCGACCAGGGAGCCGACATCATCACCTCGCACACCGATTCCCCGGCTCCGCTGCAGGTCGCACAGACCCGCGGTGTCCTGGGTTTCGGCCAGGCGTCGGACATGCATGCCTTCGCCCCGGACGCGCAGCTGTCCGCCATCATCGACAACTGGGACCCCTACTGCGTCGCCCGGGCCCGGGCGCTGCTGGACGGCAGCTGGTCGTCGACCGACACCTGGGGCGGGCTCGATTCCGGCATGGTTGAAATGGCGGCCTACACCAACATGCCCGAAGAGGTCGCGGCACTTGCCCGCAAGACCGAGGAAGCGATCCGGTCGGGTGCGCTGCATCCGTTCACCGGTCCGATCAGCGACCAGTCGGGCACCGTGGTGGTTCCCGAAGGCCAGGTCGCCGACGACGGCTTGCTGCTCGGCATGGACTTTTACGTCGAGGGGATCGACGGCTCGCTGCCGAACTGAGAGCCGGCGTGGCGGCGCGCGGACTACCCGAGTTCGACGTGGGCCTCGACCGTGCGCCGCATCTCGCCGTTGATCGGCAGCATGTCCTGGGGACAGGCGGAAAACGCCATCACAAGGTCCATCTCGGCACGGAACAGCACGCTGTCGCCGGGCCGGCACAGGGGCGCCTCGTAGGAGAGAGCCCCCTCCCCGGTCCACGGGATGTTCATGAACAGGTTGAGCGGCGACGGGGTGCGCGGAACCGCGAGACCGAGACCGGCGAGGCCGGCTGCCAGGTTGTCGGTGCAGTTGTCGTGGTAGCCCTCGTGTCCGAGCAGGCCGTACCGGTGCACGTCACAGGCCGCGATCAGGGTATCGTGGCGACCCGGCGACGTGTCCTCGAGCACGGTGAGCATCGGGCGCCGGTTGTTGCTCATGTAGCTGTCCCCGACCCCGAGGCAGAGCTTGAGCACGCTGGCCCGGGTCGCTTCCATGGACATGAACTCCGAAAGGTCGGCGGCGTTGAAGGCCCAGGTGTCGACCACCTGGTGGCCATGGGTGTTGATGACCCGGACGGTCTGCCCGGAAGCGAGGCGCACGGCCCTGCCCGATCGCGCCGGAATCTCGATCCGCTCCGCGTTTTCGCTCATCCGCTCTCTCCTGCTGTCAGCGGGCGCCGGCACGCCGCCTGCCCTTCCCACCATACACCGGAGATCGAAGCATGACACAGCTGCCGGAACGGGCAAGGGCGGTCATTGTCGGCGGCGGAGTGGTCGGGTGTTCGGTTGCCTACCACCTTGCCCACCTCGGCTGGCGGGACGTGGTGCTGCTGGAGCGCAAGCAGCTGACCTCGGGCACCACCTGGCATGCCGCGGGACTGATCGGACAGCTGCGCGCCACCTACAACCTGACCCGGCTCGCACGCTACTCGGCCCAGCTCTACGACGGGCTCGAGGCCGAGACCGGGGTTGCGACCGGATACCGGCGCAACGGTTCGCTCGCACTGGCGCTGACGGACGACCGGCTCGAGGAACTCCGGCGCGGTGCCGACATGGCGGGCATCTGCGGGCTCGAGGCGCATGTCCTCACACCCGCGGAATGCCGGGACCTCTACCCGCTGCTCGAGACCGCGGACAGCACCGGCGGCGTGCTGCTGCCGGACGACGGCCAGGCCGACCCCGCGAACATCGCGCTAGCCCTTGCCCGCGGGGCACGCCAGCTCGGTGTCGGGATCCACGAGAACGTTCCGGTCACCGGGATCGAGCGCCGCGGAGGCCGGGTCACCGGGGTGCACACGCCGTTCGGTTCGATCGCCGCGGAGTATGTTGTCAACTGCGCGGGAATGTGGGGCCGGGAGGTCGGCGAGATGGCCGGGGTGGCCACCCCGCTGCACGCGGCGGAACACTTCTACATCGTGACCGAGCCGATCCCCGGCCTGCCGCGCACCCTGCCCGTGCTGCGGGTGCCCGACGAGTGCAGCTACTACAAGGAGGACGCCGGCAAGTACCTGGTCGGCTGTTTCGAGCCCGAGGCCAAGCCCTGGGGCATGGACGGGATTCCCGAGGACTTCTGCTTCGACCAGCTGCCCGAGGACATTGCGCATTTCGAGCCGATCCTCGAGGCGGCGACGGCGCGGGTGCCGATCCTGGCCGAGGCCGGGATCCAGACCTTCTTCAACGGCCCGGAGAGCTTCACTCCGGATGACCGCTACCTGCTCGGCGAGGCCCCGAACCTCGGCAACTTCTTCGTCGCCTGCGGTTTCAACTCGATCGGCATCCAGTCGGCCGGCGGAGCCGGCAAGGCTCTCGCGGAATGGATGGAGGCCGGCGAGCCGCCGTTCGACCTGTGGGATGTCGACATCCGCCGCATGATGCCGTTCCAGGCCGGTCGCGGCTACCTGTTCCAGCGGACCCGGGAAACCCTGGGCCTGCTCTATGCCGACCATTTCCCGTTCCGCCAGTACGCGAGCGCCCGCGGCGTGCGCAGGAGCGTGCTGCATGACCGCCTGGCCGCGGCCGGCGCGTGTTTCGGGGAAACGGCGGGCTGGGAACGGGCGAACTGGTTCCTGCCTGGTGCGGCGCGGGCCGCGGGCGAGGAACCGGTCTACCGCTACAGCTGGGGGAGGCAGAACTGGTTCGCGCACGCGGCCGCCGAACACCACGCGATCCGGACCGGGACCGGGCTGTTCGACCTGTCGTCCTTTGCCAAGTTCCGCGTCGAGGGTCCCGATGCCGAGCTCTTCCTGCAGAAGATCATGGCCAACGACGTGGCAGTGGAGCCCGGACGCGCGGTCTACGGCCAGTGGCTCAACCACCGCGGCGGGGTGGAGGCCGACCTCACCGTCACCCGGCTTGCCGAGACCGCCTACCTGGTGGTCACGTCGGCCGCGTCGGCCGTGCGCGACCGGGCCTGGCTCGCACGGCACCTCGACGACGACCTGCGCTGCGTGGTGACCGACGTGACCGCCGCCGAGGCGGTGATCGCCATCATGGGCCCCGGGGCCCGGGACCTGCTTCAGCCCCTGACCCCCGCCGACCTGTCGGCCGACGCCTTCCCGTTCGCCGCCGCCCGCGAGATCGAGATCGGGCTCGCGGTCGCCCGGGCGCAGCGGACCAGCTACGTCGGCGAACTCGGCTGGGAACTCTACGTGTCGACCGACATGGCGGCCGCGGTGTTCGACACCGTCATCGAGCACGGCCGCGAACACGGGCTGCGCCCGTGCGGCATGCATACCCTGGACAGCTGCCGCCTCGAGAAGGCGTTCCGGCACTTCGGGCACGACGTGACCGACGAGGACCACGTGCTCGAGGCGGGTCTCGGGTTCGCGGTCAGGACCGACAAGCCGGCCGGCCGGCTCGGCGACTTCATCGGCCGGCGCGCGGTGCTGGACAGGCGCGCCGCCGGGCTGGAACGCCGCCTGCTGCAGTTCCTGCTCGCGGACCCGGAGCCGCTGCTGCACCACAACGAACCGGTGCTGCGCGACGGCGTGCCGGTCGGGCGCATCACCTCGGCCGGGTACGGCCACCACCTCGGCGGTGCGGTCGGGCTCGGCTACGTGCCGGTGGAACCGGGCGAGACCGCCGACCAGACCACCGGCTCGCGCTACGAGATCGTGGTTGCCGGCCAGCCGGTCCCGGCGAAGGCAAGCCTGAGGCCGCTCTACGACCCGGCCGGCCGGCGCATGCGCGGCTGAGAACACGGGGGAGTCCGTCATGGGCCGTGAAACCGACAACCAGTCGGCGCGTCCACCGGGCGCGCTGGTGACCGGTGCCGCGCGCGGCATCGGACGGGCCATCGCCGCCCGGCTGGCGAGCGGTGGCACCCGCGTGGTCATGCTTGACCGCGACGGCGAAGCCGTTCGTTCCGCCGCCGCCGGGACCGGCGCAGCCGGCGGGATCGAGGCCGATGTCGCCGATGCCGGGTCGGTGGAGCGCGCGGTCGCCGACGCCGAGCGGATCCTGGGCGGCATCGACATCCTGGTCTGCAATGCCGCGATCATGGACCGGGCGCCGTTCCTCGAGATGGATCCCGGGCTGTGGTGGCGGGTGCTGGAGGTCAACCTGGGCGGCGCCTTCCTGTGCGGGCAGGCGGTCGCACGCGGGATGGTCGCGCGCGGACGCGGCGGCCGGATCGTCAATATCGCCTCGAATTCCGGCCTCTTCGGCGGCCGCGGCCGGGCCGCCTACGGCGCGAGCAAGGCCGGGCTCATCAACCTGACCCAGACCATGGCGATCGAGCTTGCCGAGCACGGCATCCTGGTCAACGCCGTCGCCCCGGGTCCGACCCGCACCCGCGAGGAACAGCCGGCCGAGCCCGGCCCGACCGTGATGCAGCGGATGCCGCTCAGGCGATTCGGACGCCCGGAGGAGATCGCCGAGGTGGCCGCGTTCCTCGCCTCACCGGCGCTCAGTTTCACGACCGGGCACGTGTACGCCGCCGATGGCGGGTTTACCATCGCCGGCATGATGGAAGGATGACCGGTTGCGCCGGTGCCGCCAGCTGGTACCATGCCGGTCCCTGTCAACAACCGAAAGGAGGTGATCCGATGTCGAGTGAGAAAAGGGCGCCGCGGCGCCGGGACAGTGTCCATGCACCCGCTTCGGAGCAGTTCTCCGGAGATCGTGCCGGGCGCTGACACCGACCCGAATACGGGGCCCCGCCGCGGGCCCACTCACGAGAAGGCCCGTTCAGGGCCTTCTTTCGTCTGGCATTCCTGTTCTGGCAGGTTCCCGGCATGAGCGACACTCCCCCACCGATCCGTATCTGGTACCAGGGATTCACCGACCCGGAGATCCACGGCGCCTATGTCGGGCGTCTGCAGGCGCATCTCGACCGGGTGGCCGGTCCGTCGGTGAGTGTCGAGTTTCACGGCATCTCCCCGCCGGCGCGCCACCTGCACGCGGTCGAGGAACTCCGCTGTTCCCTGTCCGCGATGGCAAACGCGATCGAGGCCGAGGCCCGGGGCTTCGACGGCTTCGCGCTCGGTCACTTCCAGGAAGCCGGCATTCACGAGATCAAGTCGCTCATCGACATCCCGGCGATCTCGCTCGGCGAGGCCAGCATGCATTTCGCCTGCCTGCTTGCGCGCCGGTTCGGGCTGATCACCATCGACCCGATCTTCATTCCCTGGCACCAGGACCAGGTCATCCGGGCCGGGCTCTCCGACCGGGTGGTCGGGATCCGCGCCATGCGCACCTCGCCGGCCGACTACATGCGGGCCTTTACCGACGAGGCGGCCTACCGCGACGTGCTGCGGCAGTTCCGCGAACAGGCGGAGCCCCTGCTTGCACAGGGTGCCGACCTGCTGATCCCCGCCGGCGGCCTGCCCATGCTGCTGCTCTCGCGCGAGGCAGGGTTCGAGATCGACGGCGCGCCGGTGCTGAACGGGATCAACGCCCTGGTCGCGATGACAGAGGCGGCGGTCCGGTTGCGCCGGATCGACGGCATCGGGGTCAGCCGGCGGTCGAACTACGCCAGGCCGTCCGGCCCGGCGGCGGAGGAATTCCGGGCCATGCTCGCCGCCGCAGGATCCTTGCGGGCCCGCTCGCAGGCGCGATAGGGTCGGCCGTCTTTCCCTTTTTCGCGGTGCCGACCCATGATCCAGCCCAACACCTTTCGTGCCCGCCTTGATGCCGGCAAGCCCACGCTCGGCACCCACTTCCTGGCGGCCGACCCGGACATTCCGGAACTGATCGGCGACATCGGCCTGTTCGACTACGCCGAGTACAGCGGCGAGTACTCCACCTTCGACATGGCGCTGCTCTACCACATGGCCCGGGCGGCCCAGTGCGGCAACCTGCCGCTGATGATCAAGCTCGACCAGGAGGGCCAGGGATTCTGGGCCCAGGCCGCGCTCGGGGCCGGTTTCGCCTCGGTGCTGTTTACCGACATCCGCACGCCCGGCGACATCATCGAGTGTCACAGGGTGATCCGGGCCGACACGCCGGAAATCGGCGGCGCGATGGGCGTGAAGCTGCGGCGCCCGGCACTGAAGTCCTACGCGCCCGACAGCTACCTCGCCGACCTGGCATCGGTGGTCTTCACGGTGATGCTGGAGAAGGCGTCAGCGGTGGACGCGCTCGACGAGGTGCTGGCCACGGCGCGTGACGCGGGCGTCGACATGGTGCAGTGGGGACCGGCGGACTACGGGTTCTCGCTCGGCAAGCCCGGGCTGATGTTCGACGAGGCCATCCGCCCGGTCGAGGAGAGGGTGATCGCGAAGTGTCTCGAGTACCAGGTGGCGCCACGCATCGAGATTGCCGAGCCGGAACAGGCGCGGCGCTACATCGACCTCGGGGTCCGGCATTTCTGCGTCGGCTGGGACCGCTTCATCATGCAGGCCGCGATGACGCGGATCGGCGAGGGCATGCGTTCCCTGCTCGAGGACCTGTAGCGCCCTGTCCAAGCCCGGGTGCGGCGCCTAGAATGGCGCCGCCGATCCGGCATTGCACCCGCGGCCAGTGGAGGAGTTCATGGCGCCGATCGATCTGTATACCTGGAAGACGTCCAACGGGCGCAAGGCCACCGTCATGCTCGAGGAGTGCGGCCTGCCCTACACCCTCCACCCGATCGACATCTCGACCGACGTGCAGTTCTCGCCCGGGTTCGTCGCCATCAACCCCAACTCCAAGATCCCGGCCATCGTCGACCCGGACGGCCCGGACGGGACGCCCTACACGGTGTTCGAGTCCGGCGCCATCCTGATGTATCTCGCCGAGAAGTCCGGCCGGTTCCTGCCGCAGGACACGGCCCGGCGCTACGAGGTCATCCAGTGGGTCATGTTCCAGATGGGCGGCGTCGGACCGATCTTCGGACAGGTGCACCACTTCCGCCGCGCGGCCAAGGAAACCGTTCCCTATGCCATCAATCGCTACAGCACCGAGTGCCGCCGGCTCTACGGGGTGCTGGACGCCCGGCTCGAGGGCCGGGAGTACCTGGCGAATGACGAGATTTCCATCGCCGACTTCTGCACCCTGCCCTGGGTGTTCCGCCATGACTGGCAGCAGGTGGACCTGGCGGAGTTTCCCAACGTGAAGCGCTGGTACGACACCCTGATGGCGCGCCCGGCACTGGCGCGCGGCATGAACCTGCCGGAGTAAGGTGGAGAAGACGGATGATCACAAGGAAGTCCGACGGCGAGTTCGTCGTCGTCTCGCACGGCATGCTGGGCTACGGGTTTCCCGAGTCCTCTCTTGCAGCCGCAATCGAGGCCGGGGTCGACCTGATCGCGTGTGACGCCGGCTCGAGCGACCCCGGCGGCTACTACCTGGGTTCCGGCAAGCCCTTCGTTTCCGAGGCGATGACACGGCGCGACCTCAAGCTCCTGCTTCGGGCAGGGGCCGAGGCCGATGTCCCGGTGATCATCGGGTCCGCCGGCGGCGCCGGCAGCGACCTGCACGTCGATTTCCTGGTCCGGATCGCCCGCGAGGTGCTGACCGAACTCGGGATCGAACGCAGCCTCGCGGTCGTGCGCTCGGAGATGGACCGGGACGTGGTCCGCGAGGCGATTGCCGCCCAGCGGGTCCATACCTTCGAGACCTTCGCCCCCCTTTCGCCCGGTGACGTCGACGAGGCGGAGCGGATCGTTGCCCAGGTCGGCTGCGAGTCCTACTGGCCGGCACTGCGCCGCAAGCCGGATATCCTGATCGCGGGACGTGCCTGGGACGTGGCCAACATCGCCGCCCTTCCGCTTCTGGAAGGCTACCCGCGCGGGCTTGCGCTGCACATGGGCAAGATCCTTGAATGCGGGAGCCTGGCGGCTCGTCCGACCGCCGGGGCCGACCTGATCCTCGGCCGGTTGCGGGACGATCATTTCGTGGTGGAACCGACGGATCCCGCCAAGGCCTGCACCATCGACTCGGTTTCGGCGCACACCTTCTACGAGAAGACCGACCCGGTGATGCTGGCGGGGCCCGGCGGCACCGTCGACCTGCGTGGTTCGCGGTTCGACCAGCTGGATCCGCGGCGGGTCAAGGTGACGGGAAGCAGGTTCCACCCGGCGGAGCGCTACCTGGTCAAGCTCGAGGGCGCGAAGCTCGAGGGCTACCGGCACAGCTGTATCGGCGGGGCCCGCGACCCGGCCTTCGTACGCCAGATCGACGCGATCCAGGCGTCGGTAATCGCGCACCTGCACGAGTTCCAGCGCGGCATCATCGACCCGTCCACCTACCGGATCAGCTTCCACCGCTACGGGCTCGACGGCGTGATGGGCAGCTGGGAACCGGTCAGGACACCGGCACACGAACTCGGGCTGCTGATCGACGTGGTGGCCGACACGCCGGAGCAGGCCGAGATCGTCTGCGCCATGGCCCGGAGCACCCTGCTGCACGTGGGCTACGACGGCCGCAAGGCGACGGCGGGCAATATCGCCTTTCCGTTCTCCCCGGCCGACACCGCCTGCGGACCGGTCTATTCCTTCAACATCTACCACCTCATGGAGGTCGATGACCCGGAAGGCCTCGCCCGGCTGGAGATGGCGGCATGACGCCCCTTTCCGGGATCGCCGAGGTCATCCGGTCCAAGAACGCCGGCCCGTTCGTGGTCACCTTTGACGTGCTGTTCGGGAACGAGGAGGACTTCGAGGCGGTCCGGACCGCGGGCCTGGTGACCCGCCAGGCGGTGGCGCAGCTGTACGGAGTCTCGGACAACGAGCTTGTCGGGTTCGACTACTTTCCGTTCGCCCGCGCCATCAAGTTCTCGATCCGCCGCCCGGTCGGCAGCGGAGCCCCCGGGGATTCGGACGTCTACGGCGCCCAGCAGCACGCGCCGCTGCTCGACCTGCCCGCCCTGCCCTGACGAGCGTACTTCCAAACCGATGCCGCGCTCCTCTATAGTCCGCGACAACGACAGTCCGCGACAACGCAGCTGATCCTGGGCAGACCGCATGGCCGGAAAGACACCGGAATCCCCGAAGCAGAGCGAGTTCGCCTTCGATCTCGAGCGGACCTATGCTTCCATGGTCAGCCTGCGGACACAGATCCCGTCGGACGCCTACACCGCCGAGATCCTGGGTACCGAACGTGCCGGCAGCGGCGTGATGATCAGGTCGCACGGCGTGGTTCTCACCATCGGCTACCTGGTCACGGAAGCCGAAACGGTCTGGCTGACCGACCATACCGGCGCCGCGGTGCCGGGCCACGTGCTGGGACAGGACCAGGAGACCGGCTTCGGCCTCGTGCAGGCCCTGGGTCGGCTGAACGCCGAGGCCCTGCCGATCGGGCGATCAAGCTCGATCAGCGAAGGCGACCACCTGGTGCTTGCCGGTTTCGGAGGGTCGTCGGGGTCGATTGCGACCCACGTGGTCGCGATCAGGGAATTCGCCGGGTACTGGGAGTACCTGCTGGACGAGGCGATCTTCACCGCGCCGGCACATCCCAACTGGGGCGGAACGGCGCTGGTCGGCGGCGACGGGGAGCTGCTGGGTGTCGGATCGCTGTTCATCCAGCACGGGGAATCGGAAAACAGCGCCAGGGACGGCAACATGGTCGTGCCGATCGACCTGCTCGAGCCGATCTTCGACGAGCTGGCGACCTACGGCAAGACCAGCAAGCCGTCACGGCCCTGGCTGGGCCTGTTCGGCACCGAGATCGGCTCCGGCGTGGTGGTGGCGGCACTCTCCCGCAACGGTCCGGCAGATCGTGCCGACGTGCGGGTCGGCGACATCGTGATGGGGGTGGGTGGCCGGCCGGTCGCCTCGCTGGCCGACCTGTTCCGGAAGGTCTGGGCGCTGGGTCCGGCGGGAGTCTCGGTCCCTCTCGACCTCGGACGCGACGGGGAACTGGTGGAAGTGACCATTTCCTCGATTGCCCGTTCCGACGTGCTCAAGGGCCCGAAGATCCACTGACCGGTCACCGTCGCGCCGCAGCCCAGGCAACCACGCCGCCTGCCACCGCCACCGCACCGGTTACACCGTAGGCCACCGACCAGGCGTCGGGCGACGAGGTGCCGCCCGCGGCCTCGAGCACCATCCCGAACAGCACGGGGCCGACGAAGCTGCCTGCCACGTTGGCGAAGGCGAGCACCGCCATGGCGCGGCCGCGCACGTCGCGATGGGTTTCCTCGACCACGCCGCCGCCGAGCGGGCCCGAATCCATCAGCACGAACAGGTTCTGCGCCAGGACCGGACCGAGGAAGAACAGCCAGAACGGCCAGTCGACGGCCACGCCGACCAGGCAGGAGGCGGCCCCGGAGAGAAACAGGGCCACCGCGGAGACCCGCGCCATGCCGACCCGGGAACCGAACCAGGTGCCGATCATGCTCATCGGCGCCCCGATCAGGGTGAGCACCGTCGCCAGCAGCGCCCAGTTCCATTCCGGCGCCCCGCTCTCCCTGGTAGCCGCGAAGGCAAACAGCGCCACCATCCAGCCCCGGACCGCCAGCAGCTCGAACGAGTGACAGAAGTTGGCAAGGATCAGGCGCGCAGCCCGCCGGTTGGCGAATACGGGCCGCAGGTCGAGCGACGCGAGACTGCCACCGCCGACGGGGCGCGGCTCGACGAAGATCCAGACCACCAGCGCCGAGACCAGGGCGGTGGCGCCGGGAACGGCGAACGCGATGCGCCATCCGGCCAACGCCGCCAGTACGTCAACGCAGATGAAAGAGAAGCTCGCGACGATCGGGAAGCTCGATATGTAGAACCCGACGGCACCGTGTCAAGCGACACCTAGTTTTGCGAGGTAAGGCGACAGCCAGATTTACGAAGCTGCGCTTTGAGTAGGTACAGCGGGTACTGGTTTTCGGGGCATCAGCGCCGAGGGGCCACCAACGGAGGGAGGGCGTAGCCCGACCGGAGTTGGTGGCCCCTCGGCGACCCTTCCGGGCTGGGCCCTGTCGTGTTCGCGGTGGCCGGACCGGCTCACATCTTGAGAGCTTCCTCGAGTTCCCGCAGGCGGTAGCTCCGGCCCTTGATGTTGAGCACATGCGAGTGGTGCAGGAGCCGGTCGAGGATGGCGGTGGCCAGGATCTCGTCCCCGGCGAACAGCTCCGGCCAGTCGCGGATGCTCTTGTTGGTCGTCATCATCATGGCGCCACGGCCGTAGCGGTAGCTGACCAGCCGGAAGAACTGTGAGGCTTCGTCGCGTGTCAGCGGGTCGTAGCCCATCTCGTCGATCAGCAACAGGGCGGTCGACATGAACTTCTTGCGCTTCAGCCGGGCAGGCGGCAATCCCGCATCGGCCTTGAGGGCGGTCATCAACTCGTCGAACCGGTAGTACTGGACCGAGAAGCCGAGCTGGACGGCCTTGAGGCCGAGGGCCACGCACAAGTGCGACTTGCCGACCCCTGGCGGGCCAAGCAGCAGAACCACTTCGGCGCCGCGGATCCATGCGCCGGTGGCCAGGGTATCGATCCGGGAGCGTTCGATGGCGGGCTGGAAGGCGAAGTCGAAGTTCTCCAGGGTCTGGCCGGTGGGGAGGTTGGAGAGCCGCAGCGAGGTCCGGATCCGGCGCTCCTCGCGGCGTTCCTGCTCGACGCGGAGCAGCTTGTCGAGGAACGCGTGGGCCGGCAGGTCCTCGCTGACCGCTTCCGTCAGCACCTGATCGAGGCTCTCGCCGGCGTAGGCGAGGCCCAGACCGTCGAGGCGTTCCCGGGTGGCGTCGATGTCCAGCTTGGGGCGGGCCTTGCTCATCGGGCGACCTCCGCCAGCGCGGCGTAGAGGTCCACCGAGCGGCGCGCCACGGGCGCCGCGGCCAACTCTTGCATGCGCCGGCCCAGGCGTCCGAGCGGCGGCGGCGCCACGACCCGCTCGGTGCTGGCCCCCTCGTAGTGGGACGGATCGGTGACCAATCGGGCCTCGGTGCCGCGCGGATGGGTCGCCACGACCGCGCCGCCCGTACGGATCTCTACCTTCCCGGCGAGGCCGCGCACCTCGACCCGCTGGCGCACGTAGCGGAAAGGCACGCTGTAGTGGCGGCCTTCAAAGTTGACGAGACCGTCGATGCCGACCGGCCGGTCGACGACCACATCGAAGGGCTCGGGCCGTGTCTCCGGCAGGGTGGTCAGCAGCACCCGCTCGCGCTCCCAGGCCGCGGCCACAGTGCTGCCGGTGGCCGGACAGCGTCGCCGGGCCGCCCGATCTGTCAAGCGGTGGTCGGTCCAGGTCTGCAGCGCCGCCAGGGTCTCGAAGGCCCGGCCGGTCGGGTCACAGCTGGCACGCTGGTCGCGCACTCGCCGTTCCACTTTGCCCTTCGCCTGGGGCTGGCGCGGTGCACAGGCATCGACGTGGAACTGCAGCTGCCGGGCGTACCGGCGGTAGGTCCGGTTGATCGTGCCCCAGGCGCCGGCACCGCGTACCACCGCCGTCTTCTCGTTGTCGACCCGTACCGTCGCCGGCACTCCGCCCAGGCGCTCGAAGCCAGCCGTATGGCAGGCCAACCACGACAGCATGTCCTTGTTCCGGGCCCAAACCACCGCTTCCCTGCGGCTCCACGACAGCACCATGTGAAACGCCACCAGGTCCACCCGTTCCGGGCCCACATGCACACCGCGGAAATGCGCCCAGTCCACCTGCGCCTGCGCACCAGGCGGGGTCTCCACCCGACGACGAGCACGGATCGCTGGCGCCGGATACGTCCGCTTCCAATAGCGCTGTACCGAACGAAGGCTGCCCCCATACCCGTGCTCGCGGACCAGCCAGGCATGCAGTTCCGCCAGGTTGACAGCCCCCGATCCGAGGAGCTCCCGCCAGTGCCCGATCGCCCCGGCATACCCGGCGGCCACGCCCTGCTGACGCGAGCGCCCGTCCACCGCTCCTTCCCTCATTCGCCGGTCGTGATACCGAACGGTGCCCTCACTGACCCCCAGAAGACGAGCCACATCGCTCTTCGTGCGACCCCGTTCCAACAAGACTGCCATCGCTGTGCGTGCCTCTCCATCGAGACGGCTCATCGTCCTCTCCCGGCAGTGTGTCCACCGGAAAATCGATGCAGACCAGGCGACGCCTCGTAAATCTGGGTGTCGCCATACGCATCACCTAACCTGTCGCTCTACACACCGGGTGCCCCGTCCCTCCCGCCCCGGTCGGAAATCACCTTCGCACCGGGCATGTAGATCCACGCAAAGCCGATCCCCTGGATGGCGCGGAACACCAGGCCCGACCAGAAGCCGTCCGCGAACAGGGCAAAGCCGAGAAACCCGATCGCGTTGGCGAGCGAGCCGGCGATCACCAGGATGCGCGCGTCGAACCGGTCGGTGCCGATGCCGACCAGGATCGCGAGGATCGAGAGCAGGTAGGGTATCCCGGAGAGCCATCCGGCCTGGCTGGCGGACAGCGACCACTCAGCGATGAAGAACGGCAGCAGCGCCGCCAGGCCGTGCAGTCCCACCAGGTTGAGACCCAGGTGGACGGCCATGATCGCGACCAGGCGGGTCATTTCAGCCCGCTGCCCACAGGCACGCCCCGTGAACGAACACCGCACCCGGGAACCGCCGCACCGGTAGATGTACCGGGCGGCCGGACAAACCGGTCGCCTCGCGGCTGGTGGCGCGCGGACGTTGCACTGCGAAGAATCGGCAAACCGGGAAGATGGACACGGGTCCGGACTTCCATTCCAGGACGAGCAGGCCGGGACACAACGACCCGCTTGCCCCCGGGCACGGGCGGTTCGGGACGAGAAGCGGAACGATGTCGCGGTTCCATTAGCTCCGTACCTACTCCATCACGGTCGCTGAACCCGCGCCGGCATCCGGACAACCGGGTATCGGCACAGCCCGACCGAAACAGCCCACTGCGTCGCGGTTGTTTCCCCGGCACGGTGCACGCATGACACAACCCTGCACCGTCTGGCAGGCTGCGGCAGGACGACCCGGGGTGTACGGCAGCCAGTCAGACCATCGTGTCGGGCGAGAATCTGTCACGGTTCGCCAGGCAACCCGGTCATCTACTCCATCGGACAACGACAGGCCATGCCCATCTCGGCAACGCATGCCGTGCCGTGGGACCAGCGAAGACGGGAGGCAGTGTCGCCACGATCGCAGGCCTGTGCATCAATGCCGTGTACGCGAATTCCGGCGCCCGGGCAGTTGTCCAGCATGGCGGCGTGTTGCCCTTGGCGGGCAACCTCATGACGACGTGTCGATCTTGACCCGCGCGAAGGCTTGCGTTGCGCCGCTCACACCGCCGCCCAGGGGTCTGTGAGACCGGTGCCGATGTCCCGGAAATCCCGGGCGGTGCGCGTCACGACGGCCATCCCGCGCAGTCGCGCAATCGCCGCGATCTGGCACTCCGCCGCAGGGAAGGGGCGGCGGGCGGAACGCCGGACCGCCGCGATGTCCGCACAGGCTCGCGCTGCGCCGCTGTCGAACGGGAGAATCCGTTCCGCGAAACCGGTGTCGAGCCAACGGTACACGGCGGCATCAAGTGCACTTCGCCGTCTGACCGCCGGCACAATCGCGACGCCGTAGGGCACCTCCGCCTCGCTGACGACCAGCAGGTAGAGCTTTTCTGCGTCCCGACCGGCAATCCACGCCAAGACGGCGGGTGCGAGTGACTGTCGCATCGTTCGGATGCGACAGTCGTGTCCATGACATACACGCAAACAGGCGACTCAGGAGAAGTCCGGCGGCTTGCGCATCGCGACCCGCGTGGGAAGCTCCAGCTCGACACCGCCCAACGGCGCGAAGCACTCGCGCGTGAACTTCGCGAGGTCCCGGGGCGTGGCCCGCTCGGCGTTCACCGCATCGCGCAGGATGATGCGCGCCTCTTCCTCCATCGAACGATGGTGTTCCGCGGCCCGCACGCGCAGCCGCGTCTTCACGTCGTCATCGAGATTGCGGATCGTGATACTCGCCATGCACGTGCCCTCCACCTGCCGGTCGGCTGCATACCATGAGCAACTGCGATGCCATCAAGACACCGGCGCGCGACATCCCGACCCGGGAGGCCACGCCGGCGCCGTGTTTTCTGGTAGCCGTCACCGAGGCCGTTCTTCACCTGCGCCTGCGCCTCGCAACGCGCCGACGAGAATGCAGGGCGGACGCGAGGCCCGGTCATGCGTGCAGCGCGCCCGCGCGCCGTTCAGCGGCAGCCCGATCCCGACGCGCCTGCGCCAGCTCGCAGCTCGCCTGCATCCGCATCCAGTGATCGGCGGTACCCCAGCCGATGTCCTCCAACGACAGCACCATGTTTGCCGACACGCCCGCTTGCCGTTCAGAAGCCGTGACAGTGTTCCACGCTCGCAGCCCAGCCGCGCCGCTGTCCCGGTCACTTTCCAGCCTGCCTCGTCCATGCTCTCGCGGATGAGTTCGCCCAGGTGCGGCGGGCTCGGCATCGGACCGACGCGGTCACCTGCACTGTCGGTCATGGTCAACGATCCTTTCCGGTCAGTGATGGTCGACCAGGTCCACTGCCACGGCCTCGCCGTCCCCGAAGCGGAACAGGATACGCGGGAGCCGTGTCGCCAGGCGGTTCGGAGGAAGCCGCGAGGCTCGATCATGCACCCGTGTCGAAGCGGCTCGGCCGGATCAGCACTTCGGCGGAAATCCCCAGCTGTTCATGCAATTGCCGGATCATGTCGATCGACAGGCCACGCTTGCGATTGAGAACATCCGCCACCCGGTTGCGGGGGCCGATCATCGGCTCCAGGTCCTTGCGGGTCAGACCCAGCTGCTCCATCCGGAACCGGATCGCCTCGACCGGATCGGGCGGATCCATGGGATAGCGCTTCGCCTCATGGACTTCGATCAGTGTGGCGAGCACATCGAGGCGGTCGCCTTCCGGCGTGCCGCTTCTGGCGCCCCAAAGGCGTTCGGCCTCTTCGAGCGCCGCCTCGTAGTCCGCTTCCGAGCGGACGGGTCCCAGTTCAGTCGCCATGTCTCACCTCGGCCGCATCTATGCAGTCATATGCCTTGTGGATGCCGATCCACTTGCTCCAGACGATACCTTTCTCGAATCCGACCGCCACCACCAGCCTAGAATCCCAAAGACTCCAGTTGATGTGACAGTTTTCGTCGTCGATTTCAAACGAACCGGACCTGGAGCCTGCGATTTTGGAGCCAGGGGACGGCGATGTCTGTCTCGCCGTATCCTGCGTTGAGCAGGAACGGATTGTTGGCCCGCCGCCCGAAACGGACGATGACGCGGTCCTGTTCGATGGTGATCTCGGCCGCCGTCTTGACGAAGTCGCGGAACAGGGTGCGCGCCCGTGATTCCTGTCGCCCGTTGCCGAGACGGACCGCGAGCAGTCGATACAGGGTGCTGGCCATGAGGGTCAGCTGCAGGTCGAGATCGACCTTCATCGGCACAGCGGCTGAGAGTGCATCCATGTGGAACAGATCGATGGCCTCGGCGATGGCGTTCTCGATGACCATGCGGCGTGCGTAGCGATCGACAAGCTGGCCAGCCGAGGCCGCGGTCTGGTTGGTCAGCAGCAGGGTCGGGTTGTCGTGTCCGAGATCGCGCACGGCGAGCTGGCGGATCTCGTGCGGATATCCACCGATGCGCACCGTCTGGTCCAGGATCCGCGGTGTTCGGTATCTGCGTCCGACATTGGTCAGCCGCACCCGCCGCCATTCGCTGTCCTCAGCTTCGGCGATGGTGGTGAGCAGCCTGCGGGTTCGCTTGCGCAGGGTCAGGAAGTGGATCCCCATCCGGTGCAGTTCGGCGAGGTTGGCATGGGTGGTCAGGCGGCAGTCGAAGACGAGCTCGCGTGGGAGGCTGCCGTGCCGGCGCTTCCAGAATTCGACGAAGCGGAGGATTTCGTCGTTCTGGTCGGCCTTGCAGACGGTGGCGTTGGCGTAGCAGAGCATCCTGGCGTCGGCGTCCCTGGCCAGGAAGGCGAGAATACCCTTCTGGCGCCGGCTTCGCTTCGAGACGTAGTGTTTTTCGATCAAGGCCGCGTCGCCGTGGTAGGGAATGGTGTGGAAGTCGAGGTCGAAGGACCCGTCGCCGCCAAGATCGATGTCGAGGCTGCGTACAGCGCTGTGCCAGCGGTCCATGAGACCGGCGCACAGGCGCGGATCGACGCGGCATGAATACTCCGTCAGGCTGGCCCGCTTGGGCGTGGCGTTGAGACCTGCGAACAGGGCCAGCCCCGGATCCATCACGTCCGCCATGATATGAGGCGGCCTGCCGATGCCCCACAGCTTCAGCGCGAGCAGCGAGCGGAAGGCATGGCCGGCCGGGATCATGGCGCTTCCCGGCATGCCACTGTCCCGGATCCGTCGTGCCCGCATGGCACGTTTTTCCGGGATCATGGCGCTTCCCGGCATGCCACTGTCCCGGACGACGGCGTCGAGGTCGAGGCGCACCAGGTCCGGGGCGAACAGGAACAGTCCGCCGAATTCGGTGCGGAACCGCCGGGGCGACAGATCGAGCATGGTGGCGTCGGTGACCGGAGCGGCCTGCGGGCGGACCGCTTCGAGCCGGGTCTCGAGCGGGCGCCGCGGCAGTTTGGAAAACCCGGCCTGGCGCAGGATCCGCTGCACGGTGGTCTCCCCGACCGCAATCCCCTCATCGGCAAGTCTTCGGCTGATGTCGGCTACCGAGAGGTTCGACTGCTTCCGCAGCTCGACCACTCGTTGGTCACGCTGCCTGGTTTCCGGCGTTTCCCGTCCGGGCTTCGGTCCGGTGCTGCGGCTGATGAAGAGGAATGCCGTATCCGGGTTCCTTCGAAACTCCGAACAGAGATTGCGGAAGGACCCGTAGCTGTATCCGAAGCGCTTCGCGGCTTCGGCGGCGCTGACCCCGTCGACGAAATGGGCCCTGAGGGCCTCGTAGCGCCGATGCGCCGGTGCGGCGGGCTTGAGGAACCGGTCGCTGATTGATGTCATGTCAACATGCGGTGTGTGACTGTTATCGTCATACTAATACAACTATGCTCCGCCCACAAGCCACTTGGACACAGCTCCGCTCTGCGGGTCCATAAACGTGGATTCCTCGCGCCACTGAAACAGGTTCACCAAGAGTATGAGAGCGATACTAACTGCCAAAAGCGTCGATTATTCTGACATTCGGCTGGCAACTGACCAGCAGTGGTCAGGACGCAGTGAACCAGCCAGGGGCCTCGCCGGAACCGGGCACACCGCATCATGGCCGCCGCGAGGCGTTGAATCGAATTCAGGAAAGGGTCAGCGACTGGCGAATTGACCTCGGGAACCTGTCATGGCAATCGAATCACTTGGACGTTCAGGCTAGCCCCTAAAGCTCACCATGGGGAAGAGACACGGGGCCGTTGACCGTGGTATATGTAGTGATTCCAGTCACCTACACCTACCACGGGAGCCGGCCCCATGCAGACAGAGTGTAGCAAGCGCGCGGTGGTGTTCCAAGGACATGGTCGCCGTGATGTAACGGCCCGGTTTGATGGCGGACGTCTGTCATCGGATGGTGGTGCGCTACTTCTGCGCGAGGCCGACGGCGTGCTGGATGTGACCCGCCGTCTGTCCGGGTGTTTCACCGATCATCGCTCCCCGGAGCGGAGGGAACACACCCTTTCCTGCCTGGTGGCGCAACGGGTCATGGGGATCGCCCTGGGCTACGAGGACCTGAACGATCACGATCAGCTTCGGAACGACAGCGTTTTGGCACTGGCAGTCGGGCGAGACGACCTGACCGGAGCCGAGCGGGTGCGCGAGCGTGACCGGGGCCATCCGCTGGCGAGCTCGAGCACCCTGAACCGGCTTGAGCTGGGAACGCCGGACGAGGCAGGGGACCACCGCTACAAGCGGATCGTTGCCGACGCGGATGCGATCGATCGGCTGATGGTGGCGCTGTTCCTGGACGCGCACGACACGGTGCCCGGGGAGATCGTGCTCGATATCGATGCCACCGATGACCCGCTGCACGGTCATCAGGAGGGCCGGTTCTTCCACGGGTACTATGACTGCTACTGCTATCTGCCGCTGTATGTCACCTGCGGTGATCACGTTCTGTGTTCCCGGCTGCGCAGTTCGAACATCGATGCATCTTCCGGCTCGGTAACGGAACTGGCGCGGATCATCGAGCAGATCCGTGCCTCGTGGCCGACGACCCGGATCCTGGTTCGTGGCGATTCCGGTTTCTGCCGCGAGGAGCTCATGGCCTGGTGCGAAGCCAAGGACGTGGACTACGTGTTCGGCCTTGCCAGAAATCCACGTCTGGTTGCCCACATCGCGCGCCAGATGCGTCGGTCGCACAGCCGGTGTGTGACGACCGGCCGGGCATCGCGACGGTTCCGGGACTTTCGCTATCGCACCGTGACCAGCTGGAGCCGGAGCCGGCGGGTGGTTGGCAAGGCAGAGGTGCTTGCCGGGCGCCGAGGTCGGAACCCACGGTTTGTCGTGACCAGCCTGACGCGTCAGCAGATCGAAGCCCGGGAGCTGTACGAGGACCTGTACTGCGCCCGTGGTGACATGGAAAACAGGATCAAGGAACAGCAACTGGACCTGTTCGCCGATCGCACCTCGACAGCGACCATGCGCGCCAATCAGCTGCGGCTGTACTTCTCGGTGTTCGCGGGGATCCTGTTGCAGATTATCCGGGACGTCGGGCTCGTCGGGACGAAACTGGCACGGGCCCAGTACGGGACGATCCGCGTGACACTGTTGAAGATCGCCTGCCAGATCAGGCTCAGCGTCCGCAGGATCCTGTTCTCGCTGTCCTCGATCTATCCGCGCCAGCACCTGTTCGCACAGGTGGCGCTGGCGCTGCGCCGAACTGCCGCGGCCCGCTCACCGTAGAGTCTCCATACCGAACCACATCGTCGGTATCAGACGCCGGGGTGACCGGCCACACCAGAGGTGTGTCCGGACCCGCGGACCGCAGCAGACGGTTCGCACCTGATTCCGTTTTGTTCACGTGCACTTTCGCGCCGTGAAACGTGAAATACCCGCCCGCCGACGCCCGTTCGGATCGTTTCCAGATCAAGCCCGGCCATCGATCGCCAGAACCCCGGATCTGGAACGCTGCCTCCCCCTTGGTGAGATTTGCGCGCTAGTCGGCAAGGTGCTCGGGCACCGGCGGCACCGGACAACGGCGGGCTACGCCCATCTTGCCGACGGCCACCTGGTCGCGGCAGCAGAGATGGTCGGGAACATCGACGCCCAGGCTATGAAGTGATCCCACGGCGCACCTGGCTCCCGCCCGTCCCGGCTTGAGCCGGTCAACGGCCTAATCCACAATGGCGTTCCTTGGTTCGTTGGGAGGAGGCACCATGAGGGCTGACGGTGCGAAGTCTCATTGGCAGGCCATGGCGGCGCTCGCGTCGGCGATCGGAGGCGGCTTCTTCTGGTCGCCCCCGACTGCCCAGGCATGCACGGTGACGACGACGGCGGAAACTCCAACCGGTCTTAGTGCCACGGTAAATCCGGCTGGCGGGGATAGGGGAATCCTGGTGGAGTGGACCCTGGCCGAGCCAGAAACGGTGTACGAGTACAGATACTACCGGGGGGTGGGGATGGGTTCGACGCTGAAACACTGGGGCACCGGCACGGCTGTATCCGCGTATAACTCCATCACAGGAACATATACCGCGTTGCCTGTTTTGCCTACGAGCGTCATGGATTTCGAAAGCAGCCCCGGCGGCCCGATAGCCGGCCAGACCTACGTCTACGCGATCGTCGCCGTGAGACGGGACAATTGCAGCAACCCCCAGGAAAGCGCCCAATCCGGCTCGGTCGAGGTGACCTACTCGGAATGATCGAATGAGCAACCGGGCCGGCGGAATCCGGCCGGTCGAATCCGGTGGCGGCCCGTCGCCAAGGGAGCCGTCTTCACCCGCAAGCCTCCATTGCCGACCATGGTTGTTCCCCTGCGCAAGCCTCCGCCGTGGGCCGCCTTCCCGAATTGGGGCGAGATCGTGAGGCCGCAGTGCCGGCGACGGTGCGCGCCGGGTGAATGACACGGCCACTGCGCGTGTCCTCGCGCATTGATTTACAGCGGCTGCTTCCTACACTACCGCTCGGACGCCGCGCGGCGGTTCGGGGACTGTCTCCGCAAGTGCGCGGCGGGCGCTGCCGCTCAAGCGCCGCTCGGGCTAAATGCCGATTACACAACAGCTTTCATCGCCCGGCTGCTTGTGCGGCCACGAAGCGCGATCAAGACGCCCTTCGGCGCGTGGTTCACACACCTGAAGCAGCAGGTCGGGCACACGGTGGTGTTCGCATCCATTGCCATGGTCCGCGCCGTGCGTTCGCCAGCCGGTTCGCCGCTGTGCGCCCGTGGCGGGACTGCCCGGTGCGCGGAACACCGGGCGGCCCGCGGGTGCGTGAAACTACTCGGCCGCGTGTTCGACGACCGCCGCTGCGCGGGGAGCGGCCCGAACCGCGATCTCGTGGTCAGCCACCAGGACCCGGATTCCGTCGCCATCGCCGACCTGGTCGGCCAGGATCAGGGTCGAGATCGGATCGTAGATCGTGCGCTGGATCACCCGCTTCAGCGGCCGGGCCCCGTAGGCCGTATCGTACCCGGCGTCCGCCAGCCACGCGCGTGCCTCGTCGCCGATCTCGAGCGAAATGGACCGTTCCTCGAGCATGTCCTCCAGCGCCGCGATCTGGATGTCGACCACGGCCGCCATGTGCCCGGGATCGAGGTGCGAGAACACCAGGATGTCATCGAGGCGATTGAGAAACTCCGGCCGGAACGCCCTGCGGACCTCCTGCATCACCGCGGTGCGGACCTGCCCGGTCACCCCGGCGGCAGCCTCCCGGACCAGGTGCTCGGCACCCAGGTTCGACGTCATCACGATCAGGGTGTTGCGAAAGTCCACCACGCGGCCCTGCCCGTCGGTCAGCCGGCCGTCGTCAAGCACCTGCAGCAGGATGTTGAACACGTCCGGGTGGGCCTTTTCGATCTCGTCGAACAGCACGACCTGGTAGGGACGCCGGCGGACCGTCTCGGTGAGCGCCCCGCCGTCGTCGTAGCCGACGTAGCCGGGAGGAGCGCCGATCAGCCGGGCCACGGCATGGCGTTCCATGTACTCCGACATGTCGATCCTCGCCATGGCCTGGTCGTCGTCGAACATGAAGGCGGCGAGCGCCTTCACCAGCTCGGTCTTGCCCACCCCGGTCGGCCCGAGGAACATGAAGGAACCGATCGGACGACCGGGATCCCTGAGACCGGCCCGCGCGCGCCGTACCGCGTTCGACACGGTCGCAACCGCCTCGTCCTGGCCGACCACCCGGCGGCCGAGTTCCTCCTCCATGCGCAGCAGCTTGGACCGCTCGCTCTCGAGCATGCGGTCGACCGGAATGCCGGTCCAGCGCGAGACCACGGTCGCCACGTCGTCGGCCGTGACCTCCTCGCGCACCATCCGCGATCCCGACTCGCCGCCCGCGGCCTCCAGCCGCTTCTCGAGTTCGGGGATCAGCCCGTACATCAGCTCGCCTGCCCGGCCGTACTCCCCGGCCCTCTGCGCGAGTTCGAGGTCGCGCCGCGCCTCGTCGAGTTCCTCCTGGAGCTTGCGGGCACCGGCAAGCTGCGCCTTTTCCGCCCGCCAGCGTTCCGACAGGTCGGTCGAACGCCGGTCCAGTTCCCCGAGTTCGCCCTGCAGCCGCTCGAGCCGTTCCCGGCTGGCCTGGTCGGATTCCGCCGTCAGCGCCTGTTCCTCGATCCTGAGCTGGACCAGCCTGCGTTCCAGCTCGTCGATCTCCTCCGGGCGGGATTCGATCTCCATGCAGCGCCGGGCCGCGGCCTCGTCCACCAGGTCGATCGCCTTGTCGGGAAGGAACCGGTCGGCGATGTAGCGTGACGACAGCGAGGCCGCCACCACCAGCGCACCGTCGGTGATCCGGACCCCGTGGTGCAGCTCGTACTTTTCCTTCAGCCCCCGCAGGATCGAGACCGTCTCCTCGACCCCGGGTTCCTGCACCACCACCGGCTGGAACCGGCGGGCAAGTGCCGCGTCCTTCTCGATCCGGGTGCGGTACTCATCCAGCGTGGTGGCGCCGATGCAGTGCAGGCTGCCGCGCGCCAGCGCCGGCTTCAGCATGTTGGAGGCGTCCATCTCTCCCTGCGACGCTCCGGCGCCGACCAGGGTGTGCACCTCGTCGATGAACAGGATCACCTGGCCGTCACCGCCCTCGATTTCATGCAGGACCGCCTTCAGCCGCTCCTCGAATTCCCCCCGGTACTTCGCCCCGGCAATCAGCGCCCCGAGATCGAGCGAGAGCAGCCGCCTCGTCTTCAGGCTCTCGGGCACGTCACCGTTGACGATGCGCAGCGCGAGGCCCTCCGCGATCGCCGTCTTGCCGACACCCGGCTCGCCGATCAGCACCGGGTTGTTCTTGGTCCGCCGCGACAGCACCTGGATGGTGCGGCGGATCTCCTCGTCGCGACCGATCACCGGGTCGAGCTTGCCGGACCGGGCGCTTTCCGTCAGGTCACGGGTGTAGCGTTCCAGCGCGTCGTACCCGCTCTCCGCCGATGCCGAGTCCGCGGTCCGTCCCTTCCGCACGCCCTCGATGGCCGCCTCGAGCCGGCCCGGCTCCACGCCGGCCTCGCGCAGCACCCGGGCGGCGGCGCCTTCCGGTCCGGCGGCAATCGCGAGCAGGAGGGTCTCGACCGTCACGAAGGCATCCCCTGCCTTCTCGGCCAGGGTGAGCGCGTGCTGGAGAATGCGTGCGACGTCATTGCTCGCGTAGACCCGGTCGGCCCCGGCGCCCTCGACACGGGGCACGCGGGCAAGCTCGGACCCGATCCGTTGCCGGGCAACCTCGACGTCGCCACCCGCTCCCCGGACCAGGCGGGCGCACAGCCCTTCCGCATCGTCGAGCAGGACCGACAGCAGGTGTTCAGGCGCCAGCCGCTGGTGTCCCAGGGACTGCGCCAGTCCATGCGCGGAGTTCAGGAATCCGCGCGAGCGTTCGGAAAACCGGTCAAGTTCCATGAGTGCTGCTCCTCGTCATGCCGCGTCATTCGCCGGCACGGCGCAGACGTCCCGCCATCGGCAACGTCGGCCCCGTTCCTGTCTCAATATGGTGTGTTCAAATTACAACACAAGGGGTGCGCACACTCGGCCGTCGTCCCGTGGCGGCGGCGGCATTCCCGCTCGCCGTTGACAGTCACCCGGCCAGCGACGACTGTGCCGCGGTCATGACAATCCGCATCGACTCACTGTATCGCTACCCGGTGAAGGGGTTGTCGGCGGAGCCGCTTGCCAGCGTCACCCTGGCTGCCGGGCAGCCGTTCCCCCACGACCGCCGGTTCGCACTTGCCCATGGCAGTTCCCGCAACGCGGGCGCGGACGAGGGCGGCTGGGTCCGCAAGGCGCTGCTGCTGCAGCTGATGTCGAACGAGAAACTGGCAACGCTGGCGACGCGGTTCGATCCAGGGACCGGCCAGCTCACCATCCGCCGCAACGGCCGCCAGGTTGCGCGGGGCACCATCACCGAACCCGCCGGGAAGGCGGTAATCGAGCAGTTCTTCGCCGCCTACATGGGCGACAGGCTCCGCGGGGGCCCCCGGCTGATCGAGGCCGGCTCCCAGGCGCTGACCGATACACGGGAACCCTGGATCTCGATCGTCAACCTCGCGTCGGTCCGGGACCTGGGACGGGTCGTCGGGCGCACCGTGGACCCGATGCGGTTTCGCGCCAACATCCTGGTCGACGGCATCCCCGCCTGGGCGGAACGTGCGTGGACGGACCGCCGCCTGGCATGCGGCACCGCCGTGCTGCACATCGAGGCGCCAACCGACCGGTGTGCCGCGACCAACGTCGATCCGGCCACCGGGGCCCGCGACATGAGGCTGCCCCATGCCATGCACCACGCCTACGGCCACCAGGCCTGCGGGGTCTACGCCAGGGTCGTTGAAGGCGGGCTGTTCGAACAGGGAGCGGAACTCTCGGTCATCGACTGACCGCGCGGTCAGTCCTCGCTGCCTTCACTCCGGCCGGAAGCGGATTCATCGCGGTCCTGTCGCGCCCGCGACGCGGACCTGGGCCTGCGAAGCGGTGCCGTGGACCCACCGTCCGGCTGTTGCGCTCCCTGCTGTTGCGCTCCCGGCTGTTGCGCTCCCTGCTGTTGCGCTCCCGGCTGCTGCGCTCCCGGTTCGATCACCGTCACGGTGACAGCCCCGGAACCGTTGGGCTCCGCGACCGTCTCGGACCGGTCGCGTGCGCCGTTGGTCCGCCGCCGCAGGCTCAGGGTCGGCTTTGCCGGTTCTTCCGGCTGGGTGGAGGTCTCGGTCTCGGCGGGTGCCGCAGGCGCGGCTTCCCGTGCCGGTGGTTCCGGCTGTGCCGGCGGCGCGATGTCCGGCTGGGGCTGTTCGCCGTCAAAGACATGCCTGCCGCCGTTGCCGTTGGCCCGGGCCCGGTTTCCGTCGCCGCTCGCCTCTTCCGAGAACGCGTTGAGGATCCGGAAGTAATGCTCGGCATGCTGGAAGTAGCTCTCGGCAAGCACCCGGTCGCCGCTGGCAGAGGCATCACGCGCAAGCGTGAGGTACTTCTCGTGAACCTGGTGGGCACTGCCGCGAATCCTGACGTCAGGACCGTTGCTGTCGAACGTCTGGTTGCGATTGGGCACGCCTACCCTGCGGTTTCCCCCTCGACCCCGTCCACGCTTGTTATGCGGACCCTGTCTCATGACTGACCGTTTTGTCGTTGTCGGGCTTGTCGGGACTGCTCACGCCTGCATCCTGTCGCCTGATAAGGCAGGATCGTGTCTGCTGCGCGCTACCGCTGCAGGGATGTCCGGCAAGATCCCGGACGTCCAGCTGAACCCTGAATTGCCCCGCACTATAGGCACAAGTCACTCCCGTTCCAAGCCAAAAACACCGTCGCTCCGGACCCGTCACGGTTTGCACCCGCCCGGCAGCCAGGGTGCTCATGCCGAGGCGGAGCGCAGTACCAGGCACCGTTCGCGACCGGCGAGGTCGCGCCGGACCCCGACCGGCGCCAGTCCGGCGGCGCCGGCGAGTGCCTGGACCCGGTCGCGCTGGTCGTGGCCGATCTCGAGAAACACCGTGGCCCCCGGCGCCATCCTCCCGGCGAGTCCGGGCAGCAGTTCGCGGTAGCACCCGAGCCCGTCGTCCCCGCCGTCAAGCGCGAGCCGCGGTTCGAAACGGGCCACCTCGGGCTCGAGCGTGTCGATGGTGCCCGAGGGAACATAGGGCGGATTGCACAGGATGATGTCGAACCTCGCGCAGAGGCCCCGGCACCACCGGCCCTCGCGAAAGGCGGCGCGGTGCGCCAGCCCGTGCCGTGCCGCATTGCGTGCCGCCAGCACCAGGCAGTTGCCACACAGATCGACGCCGGTCCCCACCGCCCGCGGATAGAGCTGCAGCAGCGCGAGCAGCAGCGCCCCGGACCCGGTTCCGAGGTCAAGGACCCGCAACCGCCGGTTCCGGTCCGGGTACGCGGCCAGCGCCGCCCGGACCAGGGTCTCGGTATCCGGACGCGGGTCGAGGGTGGCCGGTCCGATTTCCAGGTCGAGGTCACGGAACCCGCGGCGGCCGATGATCCGGGAAACCGGCTCGCGCAGCTGCCGGCGCGCAACCAGCCGATCGAACTCCGCTGCCTCGATGTCGGTAACGGCACCCTCCTCCTCGCCGTACAGCCGGCCGCCGGTCCGCCCCATCGCGTGGGCGAGCAGGATGCGGGCGTCGGTGCGCGCCTCCTCGACCCCGGCCTCCGCCAGACGGCGGGCGGCGTCATCGAGCAGTGCGCCGACACTGCCCGGTGCAGGGGCCGGGCCGGTCATGCCAGCCGTGCCAGCCGCTCCGCCTCGTCACGGGCCAGCAGGGCGTCGATGATCTCGTCAAGCGCCTCGCCCGTCATCACCCGGTCAAGCTTGTACAGGGTCAGGTTGATCCGGTGATCGGTCACGCGACCCTGCGGAAAATTGTAGGTGCGGACCCGTTCCGACCGGTCTCCCGACCCCACCTGGTCGCGCCGGTCGGCCGCGCGTTCGGCGTCGAGCCGGGAACGCTCCGCCTCGAACAGCCGCGAACGCAGGATCCGCATCGCCTTGGCACGGTTCTTGTGCTGCGACTTCTCGTCCTGCTGCGACACCACGATCCCGCTCGGCAGGTGGGTGATCCGCACGGCGCTGTCGGTGGTGTTGACCGACTGCCCGCCCGGACCGCTGGCCCTGAACACGTCGATGCGCAGGTCCCGGTCCTCGATCGCGACATCGACTTCCTCGGCTTCCGGCAGTACCGCGACCGTCGCCGCGGATGTGTGGATCCGGCCGCCCGACTCGGTCACAGGGATGCGCTGGACCCGGTGGGTGCCGGACTCGAACTTCAGCCTGGCGAAGACCGAACGGCCCGCGACCGACGCGACCGCTTCCCGGTATCCGCGCATCCCGGTCTCGGAGACCTGCATGATCTCGAAGCGCCAGCCGTGCACGCCGGCGAACTTCTGGTACATGTGGAACAGGTCCCGGGCAAACAGGGCCGCCTCCTCGCCGCCGGTTCCCGGCCGGACCTCGATGATGGCGTTCTTGCTGTCAGCCTCGTCGCGGGGCAGCAACAGGCGCTGGATCTCGCGCAGCACGCCCGCCTCGCGGTCCGCGAGCTCGGCGATCTCCGCTTCGGCGATCGCCTGCATCTCGGGGTCCTCGTCACTGTCCTCGATGATGGCGCGGGCGTCGGTCATTTCGCGTGCAATGCCGCGCAACTCGCCGATCTTGTCCGCAACCGGCGTCAGCTCCGCGAGCTCGCGCGACATGCGCGCGATCTCGTCCATCGGAAACCCGGTTCCCGATGACAGCATTGCCTGCAGTTCACGGTGTCGCGCCAGCACCTGGTCGAGGTTGGCCTCAAGACTCACCGTTCTCTCCCTCGCGTCGCGCCGCCGGGACCAGCAGGGCCCGGACCAGCGACTCGGTCCGGTTGTTCAGACCCTCGCCGCGCGCAATCTCGCGCAGGGCCCTGCTCGGACGATGCAGCAGGCGGTTGGTCAGCAGCCGCGTTGCCTCCGCGGCATCCAGGCCCGGTCTGTCGCGCAGCAGCTGCCGGCGCTCCGCCTCGAACGCGTCGCGGACATCACGAATGAGCGGGACCGCGTCGCGGGCCCGGAATTCACCGAGGAAGCGGACAAGCTCCTCGTCCAGGATGGCCTCGGCGTCCGAAACCAGCGCGTGCCGGCCAGCCTGTCCTTCTAGCGCCAGTCGCTCGAGGTCGTCCAGATCATAGACATAGAGCCCCTCGATCTCGTGTGCCGAGGCCTCGACGTCACAGGGCACCGCGAGATCGAGTACGAAGACCGGTCTGAAACGACGCCTGCGCAGGGCGCGGCGTACCGTCTCGCGGGTGATCACGTGGCGCCCGTCACCATTCGCGGTCATCACGATTTCGGCCTCCGACAGCAGCTCTGTCCACTGTCCGAAGTCGGTGACATGGGCACCGGTCTCGCGCGCGAAGGCCTCGACCCGTGCCGGTGTCCTGTCGCATGCGACGATGCCGAGAACTCCGGCATCGCGAAACCGTTCGGCAAGCAGGCGCGAGAGTTCGCCGGCGCCGATGACGGCCACGCGACACCCGGCGAGATCACCGTGGATGCGTTGCGCGATCCGGAGCGCCGACGCCGCGAGCGACACCGCCCCCCGGGCAATCCCGGTCTCGGAACGGATCCGCCTTGCCGCGGCGCAGGCGGCGTCGAGGACGCGTTCGAGGTTCTCGTCCATCATGTCGAGGCCGCTCGCCACCCGGTGCGCCGATCGGACCTGGCCCAGGATCTGGCTCTCGCCGATGACGTCGCTCTCCAGCGCGGCAGTGATCCGGAACAGGTGGCGCACGGCATCGAGCCCGGCGTGACCGTGGGCCAACCTGCCGACCTCGCCGGCGGGCAGGCCGCTCGTGGCCGCGAGCGCCGCGGTGACGGCACCACGCAAGTCCCGGTCCCGCCCCGCGAGGGCATAGACCTCGACCCGGTCACAGGTGGCCAGCACCATCAGCGGCGCATCGAGCCCGGCTTCACGCAGCGCGGCAGCAAGGTCGGGGATACCGGTTTCGGGAACGAACAGGCGGTCGCGAACCGTCCCCGGGCAGGTCCGCAGGTCGACGCCGGCAACCCGGAATCCGTCCGGACCGGGCACGCGATCGGACGGTGTCATGCCGCCGTGTCGGCGGTCTCCCCGGCGGCTTCGATCTCGACAGCCTTCTGTTCGACCAGCTCGACAAGGTGATCGACGATCGACCGGTCCTGCAGCCGGTGGTTGGGAACGCCCGCGAGGTAGACCAGGTGGGTTCCGCGCCCACCGCCGGTCAGGCCGATATCGGTCAGCCGCGCCTCGCCAGGTCCGTTCACCACGCACCCGATCACCGAGACCGTCATCGGCGTGGTCACGTGCGACAGCCGGTCCTCGAGCTCGCGCACGGTCTCGATCACGTCAAACTGCTGGCGGGCGCACGACGGACAGGAGATGACGGTGACGCCGCGGTGACGCAGTCCCAACGACTTCAGCAGCTCGTAGCCCACCTTGACCTCGTCGACCGGGTCCGACGACAGCGAAACCCTCAGCGTGTCGCCGATGCCTTCCCACAGCAGCACCCCGAGACCGATCGAGGACTTGACGGTTCCGGCGCGCAATCCCCCCGCCTCGGTGATGCCGAGGTGCAGCGGGTAGTCGGTCCTGGCCGCCAGCTCGCGGTAGGCCGCCACCGCGAGAAACACGTCCGAGGCCTTCACGCTGATCTTGAACTCGAAGAAGTCGTTGTCCTCGAGGATCCGGATGTGGCCGAGTGCGCTCTCGACCATGGCCGCCGGACAGGGCTCGCCGTACTTCTCGAGCAGCGGCCGCTCGAGGCTCCCCGCGTTCACCCCGATGCGGATCGAACAGCCATTATCGAGGGCTGCGCGGACCACCTCGCGCTCACGCTCCGGCTTGCCGATGTTGCCCGGGTTGATGCGCAGGCACGCGGCACCCGCCTCTGCTGCCTCGATGGCGCGGCGGTAGTGGAAATGAATGTCGGCAACGATCGGAACCGGTGACCCGGCAACGATCTCGCGCAGGGCCCGGGTCGAGTCCTGGTCCGGGCAGGAAACCCGCACGATGTCGGCGCCCGCTTCGGCGCAGGCCTCGATCTGGCGCAGGGTTGCGGCCGAATCGGTGGTCGGTGTGTTGGTCATGGTCTGGACGCTGATCGGCGCATCGCCGCCGACCGCAACGGATCCGACCGTGATCCGGCGTGACTGTCGCCGGGGAATGTCCCGGTATGGACGCAAGCTCATGACAGCTGTCCCGCAAGTCGGCCGTGAGAGGGGATCATGGCAGGCCCCGGTGGTGGTGTTCAGTCGACGCGGGCGGCAAGCGACTCCGGATCGAGATCGATATCGCGGACAACGTCACCCGATGCGCCGAGGCTGGGCAACCGGTGTCCGTCGACAATGACCGTGATGCCGCCGGCATTGGTGGTCGAAAGCGTCAGTCCCGCCCTGTCGGGGACACGGTAGGTTTCGCCGGACCGGAGCACCCGCGACATGACGAGCGTGGTGTCGAACTCCTTGACGTGGACCCAGCTGTCGGCGCTGGCCACGATCTCCACCCGCGCCGGTGGCGGGGCACCGCTGGTGGCCGGCCCGGATACCGGTTCCCGTGCGCCGCGGACGGCGGAGCGGAGTACCGGCAACAGCGGGCCCGGTTCGCCCACTGCCGCTTCCTGGTCGGGTACCGGTGCGGCCGCGGCCAGCGACACGTCCCCCTCGCCCGTGATCGCCGGGCCTGCGAGCGAGTACCGCGAATCAGGGCTCGCGTCCTCGTCGCCGAACGGAACGGCGGCAATCGCGGTACCGGCATCGACCGCGGGAACGTCGCCGACGTCCGGCTGGGCCTCGTCAACCTGCGCGACCGGTTCGATCACCGCCGGATCGGAGATGCTGGTGTAGTACCAGCCCGCATAGATCACCACCACCAGCGCCGATGCGACCAGGATGATCGCACCGCCCGGCAGGCGGCCCTCCGGCGACGGTTCGGGGAACTGCATGCGCGGGCGATGGGCAAGCGCATGGGCCTGGGCCTTGAACATCTGCAACGCCTGCTCGGCATCGAGCCCGAGGTAGCGCGCGTAGCTGCGGACATACCCGAAGGCATAGACCTCGCCCGGCAATGACTTGAAGTCCGCCCGCTCGACCGCCTCGAGATACCTCTTCTGGATATGGAGGTCCCGCGCCACGTCCTGCAGTGTCAGCCCGGCGCGCCGGCGCGTCTCGCTCAGTATGGTGGCGAGTTCCCTGTGAAGGTCGTTGTAGACGATGGGTTCTTCCCCGGCATCGGACCCGAAAGGTTCCCGCTGTTTCCTGTTCAGAAACAGCATGTTTCCGAGATGCGCGAGGACTGATCTCATCAACCTGTTCACTTGCCCGGCCTTGGCCCCGCCCGGTTCACCCGAGGACTTCTGCATTACAATAGACTGAACCGGCCCCCGCCTTCAATGCCCCGTCGGGACCCGTTCGGGGTCGAACCGCGCGCCGCGGGCGGCGGCGCACGTCCCTCCCGATTGGTTCCACCGGTGCGATGTGCAACCCTGCCCTGGGCAAGGCGGGAGCGGAAATGGCCACCACACCTTCGATTACGGTCATCGGCGCGGGCATGGTCGGCACCTGCTGCGCGCTCTACCTGCAGAACGAGGGCTTCGAGGTCACGCTGGTCGATCGCGCCGGCCCGGGCGAAGCGGCCTCGAGCGGCAATCTCGGCGGTTTCGGCGTGGCATCGTGTCCGCCCGCCGCAATGCCGGGCATCCTGCGCAAGGTACCGGGCATGCTGCTCGATCCCGATGCGCCCCTGGTGCTGCGGGCCGGCCATGCCTTGCGCGCACTGCCGTGGTTCCTGCGCTTCATCGCCAATGCCGCCCCGAACCGGGTCGAGGCGAACGCCGCCGCCCGGCAGAGCCTGCTCGACCAGGTTCACGACGCCGTCGACCCCCTGATCGCGGAGGCGGGCGCCGGGCACCTGATGAGCCGCACCGGGCTGATGTTCACCTTCGAAAGCGACTCGTCCTTCGACGCCGCTGCCCCGGCATTCGACCTGCGCCGGCGCAACGGCGTGCGCATGGACCTGCTTGACGGCGACGAGGCGCGCCAGGTCCAGCCGGCGCTCAGCCCCGCGGTGGTTCGCGCGTTCAGGGTCGCCGACTTCTCGCACACCCTCGATCCGCTGCGCCTGGTGCAGGCGCTGGCGGAGCTGTTCCGGCGGCGCGGTGGACGAATCGAGCGAACCACGGTCCGCGGATTCGAGACCGGTCCGGGCGGCGTGAACGCGCTGAAGACCGGGACAGGCGACATGCCGGTCGAGAACGTGGTGGTGGCCGCTGGTGTCTGGTCGCGCGAGCTTGCCGCCATGCTCGGCACCAGGGTGCCGCTCGAGGCGGAGCGGGGCTATCACGCGATGTTCCACGAGACCGACGTGTCCATGAACGGCGGCATCATCTCCGTCGACCGGCACGTCGCGGTGACACCGATGGCCGACGGCGTGCGGGTCGGCGGGATCGCCGAGTTCGCGCCCGCGGATGCGCCGGCGAACCCCGCGATCGCGGCGCGAATCCGCCGCCACGGCACGGCGCTGTTCCCGGGACTCGCGTCGGCACGGGTATCGGAGTGGGTCGGGCCCCGTCCCTCGCACCCGGATTCGAGACCCGTGATCGGCCGCTCGCCGCGGTACCCGAACGCCTGGTTCGCCTTCGGGCACGACCATCTCGGCCTGACGATGGGCGGGATTACCGGCAGGCTGATCTCGCAGCTCGCCGCCGGGCGGCCGACCAGCGTCGACCTCGCACCCTTCCGCCCCGACCGCTTCTGAGCCCGCGGGCAGACGGAGACACCGATCCATGGACCACAACTGGGATTTCTTCACCGTCATCATCGGGTACGAGTGGTGGTGGCTCGACGGGCTGCTGATCACGCTGGCCTACGCGATCGGCACGGTGGCCGGGGGCCTGCTCATCGGCGTGGTCTGCGGCATGGGCCTGCTTGCCAACCGCTGGTGGCTGACGGCCCCGATCCACGCCTACGTGGAACTGTTCCGGTGCACGCCGGTGCTGGTGCAGATCATCTGGTTCTACTTCGCACTTCCGATCATCATCAGGGTCGACCTTCCCGGCTGGCTCGCGGCCGGCATCGGGCTCACCCTCTACATGGGCTGTTTCGCAACCGAGATCTTCCGCGGCGGCATCATTTCGATCGATCGCGGCCAGTGGCAGGCGGCACGCGCGATCGGGATGACCTACCGCGAGATGATGTGGCACATCATCCTGCCGCAGGCGGTCCGCCGGATGGTGCCTCCCTTCGTCAACCAGTCGGTGATCCAGTTCAAGAACACCGCCCTGCTCTACGTCGTCGCGGTGCCGGACATGATGTATACCGGGTACCTGGTGGTGGCGGACACCTATCGTCCGCTGGAGGTCTATACCGGGGTTGCCGCCGCCTATTTCATCCTGCTCTACCCGATCACCCAGTGGGGCAAGCGACTGGAGGCGCGTCGTGATCAGTAGCGGGGAACCGGCGGGACGCGACGGCGTCCGCCCCATGCTTTCGCTCGACGGTCTGCGCAAGAGCTACGGTGATGTCGAGGCGGTCCGCGGCGTCTCCTTCGATGTCAACGCCGGCGAGGTCGTCGTCATCATCGGTCCGTCCGGCTGCGGCAAGTCAACGACGCTGAGGTGCCTCAACCTGCTGGAGGAACCCAACGCGGGCACGCTGCGGCTCGGCGACGTCGAACTGGACTTCGCCAACCGGCACAGCCTGCCCACCGGCCGCCGGCTCGCGCGGTTCCGCGCCCGGTTCGGAATGGTGTTCCAGCAGTTCGACCTGTTCGCCCACAAGACGGCGCTTGAAAACGTCGTGATCGGGCCGACCGTGGTCCTGAGAATGCCGGCGGGCGAGGCGCTGGCCCATGCGCGCGGCCACCTTGCCCGCGTCGGCCTTGCGGGAATGGAGGACCGGCTGCCCCGGGAGCTGTCCGGGGGCCAGCAGCAGCGGGTCGCCATCGCGCGTGCGCTTGCCATGACGCCCGAGGTGCTGCTGTTCGACGAGGTCACCTCGGCGCTCGACCCGGAACTGGTCGGCGAGGTCCTCACGGTCATGAAGGACCTGGCGCGGGACGGCGCGACCATGGTCGTCGTCACCCACGAAATGGCGTTCGCGCAGGACGTCGCCGACCGCGTGATGTTCATGGACCGGGGCGAGGTGATCGAGGCCGGCACCGCCGCAGACGTGCTGGCGCACCCGCGCAATGCGCGTACACGGAGTTTCCTCGCCCGCTTCCACGGCGCGGACACCGGGGTGTAGCCGCTACCCGGCCCCCTCGTCGAGGATGTCGACGGTCCCGGCGCCGCCGTCCACCGCGAGCAGGCTGTTGTCGCCCGCAGCCCGGCCGACGGCCGAGGCGACGCCGGCGATGACCGGGATGCCGGACAGGATTGCGCCCTGGACCACCGACGGATCGGGAAGCTCGTCCGTCAGCACGGCAAGCGGGTGGGTATCGTGCTGACGCAGCTGATGGATGAAGCGCCAGGCTCCGGCCGAGCCCCGGGTCGAGGGAACGACCAGGATGCGTCCGGCGATGCTGCGGCCGCACAGGTCGCTCAGGCTGCCGGTCACCCGGCCGGTGCGGATGTCGAGGTCACCCAGGAAGGAGATCGGGGTGCCCGAGAGCATTGCGGCGCCCCGCGCCGTTCCCTTCACCACCCCGCGTCCCCGGATCCTGACCGCCATACCCGGCTACCAGCGCGGAACGAACCGTCCGGACACCGCCGTGGCAACCGCGTTTTCCGTGGAGGTGAACAGTGTCGGACAGTGGACCATGTCCCGGACGTAGCGCGCCTGCTTGGCCGAATCCACCACGATTGCCGAGAGTTCCGGCGGCGTGACCCCGAGCCCCGGGTCTGGCGAACAGGTCCGCGCAAAGTGACAGGAGATCGGACAGGTGTCGGAAATCACCCTGGCGCCGGATGCCTCGATGGTGTGCAGGATGCCGGCATCCCGCGCCATTTCGCGAACGGTGCGGCTGGTGGTGACCCACAGCTGCGCACCGTCGTGAACCCGCCTGCCCTCGAGTAGGGTTGCATAGTGCTTCATTTCCTCGAACGACGCGTGCGGACACCCCAGGTGGACGATGTCGAATCCCGCGGCATCGGGGCTGCACATCTCCTCGTAGACCGCGCGCAGCGCCGTGTCGTCCACGTGGATCGCGGGCAGGCCGGTCCCGCATTCGTCGTTCTCGCCATACGGCGGCGTGACCCCCGGCAGCACGAACATGGCCACCCCGCCCGAGGTTGCCATGCCGACGCCAAGCGCATCGAGCTCGTCGAGGTCGGGCCTCCGGCCCAGTCCCGAGACCAGCGGTATCCCGTTCGTCACCTGCCGGCCGACGGCATATCCGAGCGCGGTATGGTCCGAGGTTCCCCGGGCGCCGGCCTCGACCACGACCCGGTGCGTCGGCCGGCGGTTGGCGTCGAGGTGCAGCCCGAAGTTCGGATAGCGCCCGGTCAGGCCGGCGTAGACGGCGAAGAACCCGTCCCGGTTCGAGCGCGCGCCCAGCACCGAGTTGCAGAACACGGTCACGCCGGACTCGATCGACACCATGTGGGTGTTCCAGGTCGGCCAGTGCCCGGCCCAGTACGGCGTGCAGGTGAAGCACGGACTGCTGCCCATGGCCCGGTGCGCGGCCTCGGCCCGGCGCTGCAGCGCCACCAGCTTCTCCGGCGCCCCGGTGGCAGGCCAGTGCGCCATGTCGGCATTGGCGATGTTGCTCGATGCCGGCACGGCCATGCGTGCGCCGTCACGGGCCAGCCGTTCCACGAGTTCGACGTCGCCCAGGTACATCGCCATTCCGGCGTGGACATGCGCGTAGCCGATGTCGACCATCGCCTCGGCATCGAAGGCCTCGCCGAGCTGCACCAGTGCTTCCATCGCCTCGCGCCGGACCGCGCCCTGCTCCCCGTCGAGCATCGACCGGTCCCTGTCGGAAAGGCGCACCGCCTCAGCTCCCGACCCGCAGCGGCGACGCGAGTTCCCCGAGCGCCGCCAGGATGCTGGGGGCAACGATGCGGCTGGTGCGGCTGTTCTCGCGCGAGGGGCGGTTCTGCGAGGTCATCTCGAGTTCGACCGCGTCGGAGGCCACGTGGACCCGGTGGCGCGCACCGGCAAGCTGTCCGTCGGCAAACACCTCGATCCCGGTCTCGTCGAGCCCGATGCCGGCGAGCGCCAGCGCGACGGCAACATTGAAGTGGCGCGGGAACGCCAGCGCGGCCTCGCGCGCGCTGCCGGAAAAGACCGCAACCGGCTCGTGTCCGGCCGGGCCCAGATCGATGCCCCGGTCGATCACCCAGGCCTCGTGCGCCAGCGATTCCGGCCGGATGTGCGAGACCAGCCTGACCGAGCGCAAGCCGCTCTCGCGCGCGGCGCGCAGGATGTCGAGCCCGGGCAGGGCGCCGCTTGCCACGTGGACGGTTCCGCCGCTTTCCGCGGCGAGATCGAGAAGGTCGAGGTTCACGCCCAGTGCCCCGACGCTCACGCAGACGACATGGGCTCCCGCCGTGACCGCCGGCTCGACGATGGCCCGGAAGGCCTCGTAGGTCGCGCATTCGACGATCACCCGGGCATGGTCGCAAAGCCGGTCGGCCGGAACCACCGGCACGTCCAGGCCCCGCTGCGCCGCGCGGTGACGGGCGGCGTCCAGGTCGCGGGCCGAGATGGCCGCGATCTCGAACTCCGGCCTGGTCCGAACCGCGTCGGCCAGCTGCCCGGCGACATTGCCGAACCCGCCCAGCGCGATCTTCATCGCCGGTCGCGCGCCCGTGCCGGTCATTCCAGCACCCGGGTGCGACAGGCCGCGAGCCGGTCCCGATCGACCGTCACGCCGAGCCCGGGACCGGCGGGGACATGCACCATGCCGCCGCGGACCGGGAAGGGATCGGCCAGGATGTCCTCGCGCAGGTAGTAGGTCGACATGTAGAACTCGCAGCCGAGTTCCAGCTCCGGCAGGGCCGCCATCAGCTGCGCCCCCGCCGCGTGCGCGACACCGGTCTCGAACATGCAGCCGCCGTAGACATCGATGCCGCCGGTCCGCGCGATCGCGGCAACCTCGAGCGCCCGGCGAAGGCCGCCCGACTTCATGATCTTCAGTGCGAAGATGTCGGCGAGCCGCATCGACACCCCTTCCATCGCCTCGCGCGCATCGAAGACCGACTCGTCGGCCATCACCGGAGTGTCGATCGCGCGGGTAATGCCGGCCAGGGCCGCCCGCTCGTGCCGGCGGACCGGCTGCTCGATGAAGGTCAGCCCGAAACCCTCGAGATCGCGCAGGGTCCGGATCGCATCGGTGGCCCGCAGCCCCTGGTTGTAGTCGATACGGATGCTGAGCGCGTCACCGAACTCCTTGCGCAGTCGCTCGAGCCGCATCCGGTCGAAGCCGTGGCCCGCGAACCCGGTCTTGACCTTGAGGATCCCGACGCCGTCACCGGTGATCCGGGCGATGTCCTCGAGATCGGCGTCGAAGTCGGGGTTGGCGACGGAGAAGCTGAGCGGCACCGCGTCCCGGTGGCGGCCGCCGAGCAGTTCCGATACCGACAGTCCGCTGATCCGGCCGGTGATGTCAAGCAACGCGGTCTCGAGCGCCGCCTTCGCCTCCGGACAGCCGACGATGACCCTGTCCGCCGTTTCCATGTGCCGGGCGACCTGGACCGGGTCGGCGCCGAGAACATGCGGGCGAAGGTGGACGTGCAGCGCCGCGGCGCAGGCTTCCGCGGTCCCGGTGAAGACCGGCCACGGCGATGCCTCCCCCCACCCGGTAATCCCGCCGTCGGTCACCAGTTCGAGAATGACGCTGTTGACAGCCGAGACGTCGCCGCTGCCGTGGGAATGGACGGCCTGGACCGGGATCGAGACGCAGTGCACCCGCATCCTGCGGATTGTCTGGCGGGACGCGGCCGCGCAGCCGGTGCTCACGCGATCCACTCGCTCACCGGGGCCGCCGCCTCGTTGAGCGGCTGGCTGATGACATCGACCAGCGCCGGGCCGTCATGCGCCACCGCCCGGCGCAGCGTCGTCTCCAGCGCATCAGGGTCTTCCACCCGCCAGGACTTCACGCCAAAGGCCGACGCGATGGCGGCATGATCGGACCGGTCGAAATCGACCGAGAAGTACCGTTCCCCGAACCCGGCACGCTGTCCGGCCTTGATCCAGCCGAACACGGCATTGGAGAAGACGATGAAGGTGATCGGCATCCCGCGGCGCACCACGGTTTCGAACTCGCCGCAGGTAAACCCGAAACTGCCGTCGCCCATGAGGGCCACCACCTTGCGTTCCGGGCTCCCGACCCAGGCGCCCATGGCAGCGGACATGGCATAGCCGAGCGCACCGTGCGCCCGGTTCGAGAACAGGGTGCGCCCGGCCGTGCGCAGTTCGTAGTAGGCGGAGACGTAGGGGCACGGAGTACCGGGGTCGGCCACCACGATGGCGTCGTCATCAAGCACCGCCCGCAGCGCGGCGATGGTCCGCTCGGGCCTGATCGGCCGCTCGGGGCTTGCGGCCAGTTCCCGGAACGCCGCCCACTTGCGTGCCTTCGCCGGTGCGACCGCCGCAGCGCCGCCGAACCCGGGGATGACGTCGTCGCGGCCGTCGAGAAGCCGGTTCAGCGCCGCGAGCCCGAGCCGGGCATCGCAGACCATGGCGGCTTCGGTCCGGTAGGACGCGGCGATCACCTGGGGATCGCTGTCGAGGTGCAGCACCCGGGTGGTCCGCGCCGGCACCCGCCAGCGCTCGGTCGTGACCGATCCCGCGCGGCACCCGATGAACAGCACCAGGTCGGCGGCCTCCAGGAGTTCGCGCGTCGCCGGCACGCCCCCGTTCGCCCCGACGACGCCGACGGTGTTCGGATGGGTCTCCGGCAGGCTTCCCTGGCCGGACACCGTGGTTGCGACCGCGATGTCGAGCCTCTCGACGAAACGGCGGAACTCGGCCTCTCCGCCCGACAGCACGATGCCGCCGCCGCAGACGACCGCGGGAAACCGGGCCGAGAGCAGCGCATCGAGCAGCGCGGCCGCGTCCTCCTCCGGCGGGGCCGCGGGAAAGGCCGGGTAGGCCGTGTGACGGGGTTCGGCCCACACGGTGTCCGGGTCCACCTGGTCGCGCTGCACGTCGATGGGAAAGCCCAGGTGGGCCGCACCCGGCCGTCCGGTGGTCATGGCCCGGAAGGCGCCGCGGACCGCGTCGGGCAGCATGTCCGAGCGGTTGATGACCGTGTTCCACTTGGTCAGCGGGCGCATCAGCCCGTCCTGGTCGAGTTCGGTCAGCGGGTAGTGCCCGCGCGAGGACACCGCGACGTCCGAGGTGATCGAGAGGATCGGCACCGAGGACTCGTTCGCCTCCACCAGGCCCGGCAGGATGTAGGTGGCGCCGCCGCCCGACGGTCCCTCGCAGATGCCCGGCCGGTGCGTCACCCGCGCGTAGCCGTCCGCCATGTAGGCGGCCGAGCGCTCGTCGCGGGTGAGAATGTGCTCGATGCCGTGATCGAGCCGGTAGAGCGCGTCGTAGAACGGCAGGGTGGTGTCGCCGCACAGCCCGAAGATGTGCCGCACACCGTGCGCCTCCAGCATCCTCACCATCGCCTCGGCGCCGTTCAGCTGGTTGCCCGGGGTGTCGTTTTTCATCGGTATCGATCCACCTTGCCCCGGTTTGACAGCCTTGATCTGCTTTGCGTATAGGGGCCTGTTTCCAGCGTCAATAGCACGAAGAGGGCAGCCTGCCGATGCCCAGCGGCCCCGTTACAGAGGCTGTCGCGGAGTTCATCGCGTCCGCCACCTTCGAGACCCTGCCGGCGGAGGTAGCCGGGAGGATCCGCCTGCTCGTGTTCGACGCCGTCGGAACTCTCGCCGCCTCGACCCATCCGCTGGTGACCTCGAGTGCCGGGATCGGCGCCTTTGCGGCCGCCCACGGCGGAGCCGGTCCGGCGACGCTGATCGGCCAGTCGATGAAGACCGACGTGGTCACCGCCGCGCTCGCCAACGGGACCCGGGGCTATGCCATCGACATGGAACCGCACCATCCGGAGGCAATCCTGCATCCCATCGCCGTCATGCTGCCCACCGCGCTGGCGCTCGGCGAGGCGCGGGCATGCAGCGGGCGCGAGGTGCTCGCGGCGGTCGCGGTGGGGTGCGAGGTGGCCTACCGGGTCTCGATCGCGCTCGATCCGAAGCAGCTCTACGCGCTCGGCTTCCACCCCTCGGCCGTCTGCGGCACCTTCGGCGCCGCGGCTGCGGCCGCGGTCCTGCTCGAACTCGATGCCGGGCAGGTCGTGCGCGCGCTCGGCCTGGCCGGGCTGCAGGCATCCGGCCTCATGGCGTGGGAAGACGACCCGCGCGAGGATGCCCGCCCGTTCCAGATGGGCATGGCCGCGCGCAACGGGATGACGGCGGCCCTGCTGGCCGAGAGCGGTTTCGGTGCCCCGGACCGGATCTTCGACGCAGGGCATACCATCTTCCGTGCCTTCGGCCGCGATTCCGGGGCCGAAGCGCTTCCCGCCGGGCCGGGCGGGAAGAACTGGCTCGGTGTCACCGAACTCGCGGTCAAGCCCTACCCCTGTGTCGCCTTCCTGCACCCGGCGCTCGATGCGCTTGATGCGCTCGTCACCGAACACGGGCTCACGAGCCGGGACGTCGAGGTGATTCGGCTGCGCTTTGCCGCATCCGGCTGTCACTGCATTGATGCCAATCCGCTGAGGAGCCACTGCGCGCAGTACGTCCTCCCGGTCCGGCTGGCGCGCGGCGGCCTCGTGTATACCGACCTGTTCTCCGACCTGCGGGAGGAGGACCCCGAGGTGGCGCGGCTCGCCGCGCGCACCGAGGTCGTTCACGACCGCGGCGAGTTCGAGGACCTGTTCCCGGACTTCTACGCCGGCGAGATCACGCTGGTGCTGACCGACGGGCGGACCGTCTCCGGGCGCAGCGACATTGCCCGCGGATATCCCGAGGCGCCGCTGACCCGGCGTGAACTGGACGCCAAGTTCACGAACCTGGTGCGCAGCGTGGCAACCCGGCAGCGCTGCGAAGCGCTCCGTGAAGCGGCAGCCGGGCTCGGTGACGCAGGCTCAGTGACCACGCTCGCAGGCCTGCTGGGCGAGCCGGCCGTCACCGAGCCTGACAAGGCGGACTGACCGCGTCGATCCATGTTCCCTGCCGGCGAGCCAGGGTCCGGCGGACGGGCGGGATCATGGCGCTCGGCCACGCGGCTGGCGATGCATGGTCCCTGGTGCCGACGGCCCTGCTCCCGGTGCCATTGCCCCGGACCCGGTCCCGCAGCCGGCTTCGGCCGGCGGGCTGGATCACGCCGTCGGCAGGCGAACGGCGTCATCCACCCGGTCGAGACGGTTCCGGCAGCTTCCGGGACGGCATTCGGCAACCGCCATCTGTCCGGGTTGAAGACACCACAGCCCGGTATGCGGACTGCGAGCGGCGCCGGGTGTGTACGATCTCCGCCTGGCGAGCGGTGAGCCGGCGCACCATGAAGCCGCACCGGCACCAGTATTGCCTGCCGTTGAGCCGACGGACGCGACCGAACCTGCCCCGGCCCGGGCATGGTACGATGCGGGAGGTGCCGGCATGAACGCCCGGGGAGGAGAAGCAATGGTCCGTGGACGGATGGCGGCAATCCTGCTGTCCGGCGCGCTCTGTCTCGGGGCGACCGTTCCGGCGAATGCAGAGTTGCCCTGCACCGCCTGGCTGACATGGACATTCTTCAAGGAAGCCACGCCGGCACACGTATCCCGGTGCCTGGATGCCGGAGCCGATCCCCGCGGCCGCGCCGGCGGCTCATGGCAGCGCGGGAACCGGTTGATCGAGGCCCTGGTGGATGCCGCGCGCGCGTTGACCGGCCGGGATCGGCACTCCGACACGGTCCTGCACATGGCGGCAGCCGCCAGCAAGGATCCTGCGGTCGTCTCGGTGCTTCTGGACGCCGGCGCCGACCCGGAAGCGGAGAACTACTATGGACACACACCGCTGTACGCGGCGACTGCCAACGCAAACCCTTCGGTTATCCGGAAGCTTCTGGACGCCGGTGCCGACCCGACGGTACGGACCGAATCCGGGAACACGGTGCTGCATGGGGCGGCGGCATCCAACGAGAACCCGGCCGTCATCGCGTTGCTGCTGAACGAGGTCGGTGCCGAGCTCGAGGCGCGGGACCGCGACGGAATGACGCCTCTCCACATGGCTGCATATCTGGGCAGCAGTCCCGTGGTCGTGGCCGCGTTGCTGGACGCCGGCGCCGAGCTCGAGGCGCGGGACCGGGACGACCAGACGCCTCTGCATCTGGCCGCCCGGAATACACAGCGTTCGGCCGACGGAACGGATCAGGGTCCCTCGATCATCAAGGCTCTGCTCGATGCCGGCGCCGACCCGCAAGCGCGGGACAACAGCGCCTACACACCCTTGCACAACGCGAGGTACAGTTCGTCGCGAATGGCGATGCTGCTGGACGGCGGCGCCGAGCTCGAGGCGCGGAACAGGTACGGATCGACGCCTCTGCACCTGGCGGCAAGTTTCGCGGGGCTCGAGAGCGTCGTGTTCCTGCTGGAGGCTGGAGCCGACCCGGCGGCCCGGGACAACGAGGGAGAAACACCCCTGCACCATGCCGCGGCAACCGGCAAGACTGCGGTCGTCGAGACGCTCCTGGCGGCCGGAGCCGACGTACAGGCACCGGACAACGACGAAAGAACGCCCTTCCATCATGCGGCGGCGTCCACCGAAGCCGTTTCGGTCATCGAAGCGCTCCTGGCAGCCGGCGCCGATCCGAAGGCGCGAACAGCCAGCGAAGACACGCCCCTGCTCCTGGCGGCAGCAGGCAGTCCGATCCCCTCGATCGCACCCCTGCTGTTGAACGTCGGCGCCGATCCGGCGGCACGGAACAGGGACGGGAACACGCCGCTGCACCGGGTGGGGGAAAACACCAGTGACGCGGCGCTGTCGATCGCCGCGGCGCTGCTGGATGCCGGTGCCGACCCGGTGGCACGCAACAGGGAGGGAGCGACGCCCCTGCACCGGGTGGCGGCATTCAGACACGCGGCGTTCGTTACCGAATACGAGAAGATCCCGGCGCTCATGGGCATGCTGCTGGATGCCGGCGCCGATCCCGCCGCGGAAGACGCGGGTGGGCAAACGCCCCTGCACCATGCCGTGACAGGGAAAACGGTCCCGGCGATCGTCGCGGCGCTGCTGGATGCCGGCGCCGGCCTCGGGGCGCGGGACAGGAGCGGCCGTACCGCCCTGCACCTGGCGGCCGCACACAGTCGGCCTGACGTCGTCGAGGCGCTGCTGGACGCCGGAGCCGATCCCGCAGCGCGGACGGCGGACGGCCGGAGTCCCTGGGACCTTGCGCGGGACAACCCCCAACTTAAGGGATCCGCCGCATACCGGCGGCTCAAGGAGGCCGGGCAGGGATAGGCGGATCAGGCCGGAGAGCCCGGCGAAGCATGTCACGATCGGGCGGAACCCCTGCATCCTGCCGTTCCGCCTGTTCGCCCGGGACAAGGGAGTTGCGCCCGACCGGTATCGGGCTGCCGTATCAAGCGGACAGCTTCAGGAGGTGCACTGCCCTGGCAGGGGTCGGAGAGGCCTGGACCGGCCCGGCCGGCCATTGCGTCCCGGGCGGGTGCACACGGTCCTGACGGCGCACCACCAGCATCGCCCCCAACCCGAGATTCAGCACCATGCAGACCGTGGTGAAGAATGGAACTGCAGCGGGGACTTGACCCCTGGTGTGGGCAAACTACCTGACATGGAGCACAGCACTGCAAACCACGGCAGGACCGAACTCTCGGGTTTCGCCTTGCCTGCCGGGAGCCGGTAAAGAATGATGGGTCCGGGCAACCGTGCACGGAACGGTTGCAGACTGCGGGCAGAACGAAAGGATCTCGCTTATGAACAGGATAGTCGCAACGGTGGCATCGGCCTTCATGGCCGTGGCGGTGCTGCTGGGGAGCACAACCTCCGGAAGCGCGGAGTCGACCTGGGAGCGCATCAAGAGAACCGGTGAAGTCAAGTTCGCCGTGTTCAACTATCCGCCCTATTTTGTGAAGGACAAGGACACCAACGAATGGGGCGGCGCGCTCATCGAGATGGCGAAGGATGTCGCCAATGAGATGAAGGTCGACCTGAACATGGTCGAGGTCGGCGGCTGGAGCGAGCTGGTGCTCGCCATTTCCTCCGGCAAGGTCGATTTCGCGGCCGGGATGCAGGCAACCCCCGTTCGGGCGACCGCCATCGACTTCGCCGGACCGATCTACTGGATCGAATGGGTGACCGTGAACAACAAGGACTTCGACGGCAAGAACTGGGCCGACTACAACAACCCCGATGTCAAGGTCGCGGTGATGACCGGCACGTCGGACCAGCTGCTGCTGGCAAAATGGGCGCCGAAGGCGACCCAGATCCAGTTCAAGGAGTTCTCGCAGATCATTCTCGCGGTCAAGTCGGGACGGGCCGACGCCTTCACCACCACGGTTCTTTCCAGCATGATCGCCAAGGAAAGGAACCCGGAGCTCGGCACCTTCAACAACCCCAAGCCGCGCGCGGCACTGCCGGGCTACTTCGGCATCCGTACCGAGATCGATCCCACCTTCAAGAAGTTCCTGAACTGGTGGGCCGAATGGAACAACCTCCTCGGCCACAACGAGCGCAGGATGAAGGAAGCGATGCTGAAGTACAGCGGCGTCAAGGAGATCCCGGACACGGTGTCGTTCTCGCCGTGACCTGACCACCTCCGGAGCCCCGTCGTCGGGCGGGGCTCCGTCCCTCCCCGCACCGGGTCAGACCGGGATCTGCCGGTCTCGCGCGAAGGCGGCAAGGACCGAACGGGTCCGACCGCTGCCGGCGGCGAGTTCGCGCTCGAGGAGGCCGTCGAGTTCCGCCGCATTGCAGGCGAGCAACGCCTCCTTGACCGGGCCGACCGCATCGGGCGACATCGACAGTGTGCGGTAGCCCAGCCCGACCAGGGCCAGCGCCTCGAGCGGCCGGCCCGCCATCTCCCCGCAGAGCGACAGCGGAACCCGGTTGGTCTCGCAGCAACGGACAACGTGCCTCAGCATGCGCAGGAACGGAGCGCCGAGCGGATCGTAGCGGTGCGAGACGCTCGCGTTGCCGCGGTCGGCCGCGAAGCTGAACTGCAGCAGGTCATTGCTGCCGAGGGCGGCGAAGTCGACCCGGGGCAACAGCTCGTCAAGCTGCCAGAGCAGCGAGGGGGTCTCGATCATGACCCCGAGCTCGAGCCGGCAGGCGCCGGGCCTGCCGCGTTCACCGGCGCGGTCGCGTTCGCGCTCGATCATCCGGCGCGCCTGTTCGAACTCGTCGGCGGTGCACACCATCGGCACCATGAGGCGGAGCGTGCGTCCGGCGGCGGCCTCGAGCAGGGCCCTCACCTGCCGGCGAAGGACACCCGGCCGGTCGAGCAGGATCCTGAGTGACCGCCACCCCAGTGCCGGGTTCTCCTCGCCGCCCGGAGCCAGCGCCGTCAGCCGCTTGTCACCGCCGGCATCGAGAGCCCGGAAGGTGACCGGGTGGTCGCCGGCGGCTTCCAGTATGCGGCGGTAGAGCTCGGTCTGGGCCGCGAGGTCGGGCGCATCGCGCCGCGTCATGAAGGCGATCTCGGTGCGGTACAGCCCCACCCCCTCGGCCCCGGTGGCGGACAGCTCGGCAAGATCGACCAGCAGGCCGGCATTCAGCTGCAGCGCGACACCGACACCGTCGCGGGTCACGCACGGCGTGTCCCGCACCGCCGCAAACCGCGCACGCTGGACCCGGCGCGCTTCCAGCGAGCGCAGGAACTGCTCGCGAACCTGCTCGCGCGGACGCAGGAACACCTGGCCGTTGTCGCCGTCGACGATCATGGGGTCGCCCGGTTCGACATCACTCATCACGCTCTCGGCACGTCCGACCACCGGGATCCGGAGCGCACGCGCGACGATCGAGACGTGGGCGGTGGCGGTTCCTTCTTCCAGCACCACCGCGCGCAGGCGTTCCCTGTCATAGGCCAGCAGGTCGGCCGGCCCCAGGGTACGTGCAACCAGGATGGCATCGTCCGGCAGTTCCGGCGGAGTGGCCGGCACGCCGCGCTCGCGCGCAAGTGCCGCCATCAGTTCGTCGGCCAGCGCCTCGAAGTCAACCAGCCGTTCACGCAGGTAGGCGTCGGAGATGCTGCCCATGCGCATCCGGGTGTCGTTGAGCACCCGTTGCACGGCAGCTTCCGCGGTCAGTCCGTCGTCGACCGCCTCGCGCATGCGGTGCACCCAGCCGCGGTCGCGCGCGAACATGCGATAGGTCTCGAGCACGTCCGACGTCGCTCCGTGCTCTCCAAGCTGCGCCTGCCCGACCAGGCTGTCCAGCCGCCCGTGCATGTCGGCGAGCGCGGTCTCAAGCCGGCGGCCTTCGGCGGCGGGGTCCTCGGCCACCACCGGCACCTCGAGGAGAAGACGGCGGTGCAGGAAGGCGCGGCCGAGCGCCAGGCCCGGGACCAGGCAGGAGCCGGCGATGCGCATCGGTCCGGTTTCGGCCCCCTGCTCCTCGGCAACGTCGCCGGGCAACAGGCTCGCCAGTGCCATGGCAAAGGTCTCGAGAGTCTCGATCTCCTCGTCGGCATAGTGACGCCGGGTCCGGTTCTGCACCACGATCACGCCAAGCAGGCGTTCCGAACGCAGGATGGGAACCCCCATCAGCGACTGGAAGATCTCCTCTCCGGTCTCCGGACGGTAGGCGAACTTCGGGTGGGCCTGGGCGTCGGACAGGGCGAGCGGCCGGGTGGAGGCGGCGATGTCACCGACAAGCCCTTCACCGACGCGCAGCCGGGTCCGGCGCACCGCCTCCGGGTTCAGCCCTTCGGTCGCCCACAGTTCCAGCGTGCGATCGGAGCGCCGCACGTAGATCGAACACACCTCCGCCGACATGTCGGCGGCAACGATGCGCACGATCAGCTCGAGCCGCTCCTGGTAGGTCGCCGCCTGGGCCATGACATCACGCAGCCGGCGCAGCATGCGTCGGGGCCGGTTTCCCATGCCGCCGTGCCGGATGCTCCCGGTCATGTCAGTCGAAACGGGTCATGACGATCAGGATGCCATGTCCAGTCCGTAGGCGGTGTGCAGGGCACGCAGCGCAAGCTCGGTGTAGTCATCGGCAATCAGCACGCTGACCTTGATTTCGGAGGTCGAGATCACCTCGATGTTGATCCCGCGCTCCGCAAGCGTCTGGAACATGATCTTCGCGACGCCGGGCTGCGACCGCATGCCCACTCCCACTACCGAGATCTTGGCGACGGACGCGTCCGCCAGCACGTCGGTGAAACCGATCTCGTCGGTCAGCCTCCTGAGCACCGGCACCGCGCGGTCGAGATCACTCCGGCTGACGGTGAAGGTGAGGTCGGTGGTCTCGCCGTCTTCCGACACGTTCTGCACGATCATGTCGACGTTGATCGCCGCGTCGGCCAGGGCACCGAATATGGTTCCGGCCACCCCCGGCCGGTCCCTGACCGCGCGCAGCGTGATCTTGGCCTCGTCCGGGCTGTAGGCAATTCCGGTGACCGGTTGCTGTTCCATGATTTCTTCCTCGCCGACTACCAGGGTTCCGGGAGCGGAACTGAAACTGGAGAGCACCTGCAACCGCACGGCGTAGCGCATGGCAAGCGCAACCGAGCGCGGATGCAGCACCCGGGCTCCCTGGGAGGCCAGTTCAAGCATTTCCTCGTAGGTGATGCGATCGATCTTGCGGGCGCCGGTGACGATCCGCGGGTCGCAGGTATAGACACCGTCGACATCGGTGTAGATGTCGCACCGGTCGGCCGCGACGGCCGCCGCAAGTGCCACCGCCGACGTGTCGGAACCGCCCCTGCCCAGGGTGGTGAGCCGGTTGTCCGGGCCCAGGCCCTGGAACCCGGCGACCACCGCCACCTGTCCCCGGGCCAGCCGCTCGCCGATCTCGTCGGTCGCGATCTCGTCGATGCGCGCGTTGCCGTGCACGCCGTCGGTGCGGAACGGCAGCTGCCAGGCCAGCCACGAGCGGGCTTCGACGCCGATGTCCTGCAGCGCAAGGGCCAGCAGGCCACTGGTCACCTGTTCGCCGGACGTCACCACCGCATCGTACTCGCGCGCATCGTGCATGCGGCTGATCTCGGTGGTCCACGATGCCAGCTGGTTGGTGACACCGGCCATTGCCGAGACCACGACCGCGACCTCGTGCCCGTCCGCCACTTCGCGTTGGACAATCGTGGCGACCGTGCGTATGCGTTCGATGTCGGCGACGGAAGTGCCGCCGAACTTGAGAACAATGCGGGCCATTGCCGCCGATCCAGTCGTGAAGACGCGGGAGCCGGTCCGGTGCGAAGGGATGTCCCGCCGGAGCCGGAGCATTCATAGGGCCTTATACAGAAAAGTTGACGATGCAATCGAGCAGGGATTGCGTTGCATCTATGTTCCAGTATAGAACAAAGCATGATTGAGGAACGCGGCACAGCAGAGAGCGGTGGGGACGGCCACGCCGTCCCGGCCCACCGTCAGACCGTGTATCGGCTCCTGCCGCGGACGCGGAAGAACTGGCGTCTGCTGGAGCGGATCCTGGAGGACCAGCGACAGCTGTACAACGCCGCCTTGCAGGAGCGGAACGATGCCTGGCGGCTGGCAGGCCGTACGATTTCGTATGTCGACCAGACGAAGGCGCTGACGGTCTGCCGTCGGGACCTGCCGGAGATGGCGGCGATGCCGGTCGCCATCCAGCGGGGCACGCTGAGGCGCGTGGACGAGGCGTTCAAGGGCTTCTTCCGGCGCGTCCGCGCCCGCACGGGCGCCGTGGGGTATCCCCGCTTCAAGTCTCGCCGCAGGTTCGACAGCATCACGGTCGTCTCCGGCGTGAAGCTCGAGGCCGGCCCCCGGGGCACGTCCGGGGGCCGACTGCGCCTGCCCGGCCTTGGGCGGCTGACGATCCACCGGCGTGGAGAGACTCCGCATGCCCAGGGCCGCCCGGTCTCGGCCGTGCTCAAGCGCGAGGCCGGCAGGTGGTATGCCATTGTCTGCTTCCAGGTCCCGGCAGCCCCCCGGAACACGTCCGGGGGGTTTGCGGACAGCGGGGTCGCGCTCGGCGTCGACATGAACGCCGGGCAGATTGCGGCGAGCGATGGCCGGTTGTTCCACGCTCCGGACACGCGCCGCCTGAAAGCCCGGGCGAAGCGTCTTTCCCGCAAGCTGGCGCGCCAGAGGCGCGGCTCGCGCCACCGGGAGCGCACGCGCCGGCGCCTTGCGAAGACCCGTCGGCGCATGACGGGCATGAGGCGCAACTGGCGCCATCAGGTCACCCGGCGCATCGCGGATACGGCAGACACCGTCTGCGTCGAAGACCTGCATGTGCGGAGAATGACGCGGAGCGCCAGGGGCACGGTTGATGCGCCGGGTTCCCGGGTTCGGCAGAAGGCCGGGCTCAACCGGGTCATCCTGGCGACAGGCTGGGCCGAGCTGCGGCAGATGCTGTCATACAAGGCCGGCCAGCTGGTCGTGGTGGATCCTGCCTGGACAAGCAGGACATGCCATGCCTGCGGGCATGTCGATGTCGGCTCGCGGCGGACCAGATCCGAATTTCAATGCACGGCCTGCGGCCATGCGGATCATGCGGACGCGAATGCAGCCCGCAACATACGGCGTCAGGGCCTGGCGCTGCTGCACGGGGAGGTTGCCGGGTTGCCGGACCGACGAACCGTGAATACACAGGAAAGGCTGGCAGCATGACACGCTGCCAACCTTTCTTTGTAAGGCCCCATTCATACTTGCCGGCTTGACGGGGGGCAAGCGCACAGGCGGAACAGGAGTGATGACGGCACAGGTTGATCCGGCGGAGATAAGGCGGTTCTCGGCGCTGTCCGACCAGTGGTGGGCTCCGGACGGCCCGCTTGGCCAGCTGCACCGCATGACGCCGGCACGCATGCAGATCATCCGCGACGCCCTGGCCCCGGACACGGACGACCCCGTTCCCCTCGCCGGGCTCTCGATCCTCGACGTCGGCTGCGGTGGCGGGCTGCTGTGCGAACCGCTCACGCGTCTCGGTGCACGGGTCACCGGTCTTGACGCATCGCCGGAAGCCGTCGAGGCCGCGCGGGCCCATGCCGGCCAGTCGGGCCTCGACATCACCTACCGCACCGGCACCCTGGACGACCCGGAAGTGGAGGGACCCTACGACGCGGTCATCGCGTCCGAAGTGATCGAGCACGTTCCCGATCCGGCGGTGCTCATCGCCGGCATCGCGCGCGTGTTGCGCCCCGGAGGCACCGTGGTGGTCACCACGCTCAACCGGACCGGCCGTTCCCTCTTCGTCGCCAAGCTGCTGGCGGAGTACGTGCTCCGGCTGGTTCCGACCCGCACCCATGACTGGCGCCGGTTCCTTACACCGCCCGAACTCTCGCGGCTGCTCGCCGGCGCCGGGTTCTCGGTCACTGCCACCACCGGCATCGTCTACCGGATACTCCGGGACCGTTTCGAGCCGGGGAACGACCTCTCGATCAACTACGCGGTCTCCGCGCGGCTCGAGCGGTAGACGGGCGCCGGCGAAGCAGCCGTCCGGCACCCGCCATCCCCGCTGTCCGGGCGCGGACAGGCTGGCGGTTCCGCGTGACCTGCACCTGTTGCCGACACCGTGACGGTGTTCTGCAGATTGCCGGGCCCTCGCATGACGCGGGTCAAGGCACAGTTTCGCGCGAGCGTCCCCCTCGTCATCGTGACGCCCGGCGCCGTGGTCACGACCCGCGCAGCGGCAGGCACAGGTCGGTCAGCAACTCGGCGGGCGGGGTATCGAGCGGCGTGTTGAGGAAGACCTCCATGCACGGCCGGTCGTCGATTTCCTCGCCGCTTTGCGGCAGCCACACCAGGAACAGGCGCCCGTACGCTTCCGCGATGCCGTCGTAGGGCCCACGGTGGGTGTGGACGGCGTAGCGCCCGGCAGCGAGCGTGTCGACGGTGATGTCGGGCGGCGGCGCAACGTCGGTGCGAAGCTCGATGCAGGCATCCGAGCGCAGGCTCTCCGGCGCCACGGTGTCGGGGTCGTCGTGGGACAGGCTGAAGACACGACCGGGCCGGCCGCCGATACTGGCCGCCCACTCGAACAGGCGCTCGAAGCACCGCCCCGCCTCGTTGTAGGGACCGACATGACGGATGCGGGCCACCTCGATTTCGCCGATGGTCTCGATGCGGACGTCCATGTTGATGTCTCCGGATGGAAAGTCGACTTCCACGCGTTCTTCGCCCGGATAGTACCGGACAGTGGACACCGGACCGGCAAACTGCGGGGGTGGCCAGGCGGTGCGGTACTGGCCGGGGCTCATCCCGCAGCCGCGGCGGAACGCCCTTGCGAAGGCCTCTGCCGAGTTGTACCCGGCATCCAGGGCAACGCCGGTCACGTCGACCGCCTCGTGGCGGAGGCGCCAGGCGGCGCGCTCCAGGCGCAGCCGCCGCGCCAGGCCGGCGATCGACTCGCCGGTCATGGCCCGGAACTTGCGCTGGCAGTGAAAGCCCGAGAATGCGGCTTCAGCCGCGACCTCCTCCACCGTGCAGGGGCGCCCGGAACGGCCCGCAATGAACCCGAGGGGCCGAACCGGCCGGCGGTAACACGACTCTGCAGTGACGGAACGCATGACCCCACAATCGCATCATGCCCGATGCCTGGCCTGACCGAACGCGCGGCCTTTCGCGGCCTGCATCGGGCCGCCGTGAGCGGTATCGTGCGCAACCGCACGGAGTGCGGACCTCGTGCCGGCATGGGCAGGCCCGGCTGAACCGGCTTGCCTGCCGGCGATGCAGGCGCCATGAGCGGCCCGGGGACCGGCAGGGGCAGGACCTCCACCCGTGGGTCGAACGAGCATGTTCCATCGCCGCCCCGGCGCCGGCCGGCTGCCACCCCGCCGGGCTGACCCGGGGGCAATGCCGGGCAGCCCGCATCCGCCGGTGCCGCGGTGTCGGGCGTGAGCAATCGGCATCAGCGCTGCCGCATGCGTGAGAGCGGAACGCGGAATTCGCGACGCCTGCAGGTGCCCGCATGGCCTGTCGTGTCCCTGCGGGTTTCCGGGGTGCCCGTGTGCGGCGGGGCCGGCTCACGCGTCGTCGTCACTCACCCAGGGCACGGTGCCGAAGGAGATGCCCTCGTCGCGCAGCGCGTCGGCCTCCTCGCGGCTGGTCTCGCCGTAGATGGCCTCGAGCTCGCTCTCGCCGCAGGAGATCCGCCGCGCCTCGTCCGCGAACCGTGGCCCGACATAGCTGCATGTCTGCTCGATGTGCTGGCGCAGCATCCGCAGTTGCTGGCGCATCGCCACGGCGCGGGCAAGCGCGGTCGGCTCGGCGGCCGGGGTTTCACGTGGCTGGTCGCGGCGCGAGGACCGCGCGATGCTTGGCGCCATCAGGGCGCGGGAGACAGCGGTCGAGCCGCAGGCCGGGCAGGCCAGCAATCCCTGTTCCGCCTGGGTCTCGAAGGTGGCGCTGTCCCGGAACCATGCATCGAACTCGTGCGCCTGATCACAGGTGAGCTGGTATCGGATCATGTCCCCGGATCCCGTCTGCCCGGTTCAATGAATAGCCCCAATTGCCCGCACCGTCCATGGCGCGGCCCCGTGTCGGTCCGCGCCAGGCGCAGGTCCCGCGACCGGGCCGTCACTGGAGCCGGGTGATTTCCTGCCAGTTTCCGTCCCTGATCACCGAGAGAATGGTGACGTCAATACCCCGGTGGTCGTCCGGCCCGTAGGTGACCTGCACGTTCATGATCGGATCGAAGTAGTCAAGGCTCTCCATGGCCCGGATCAGGCTGTCGACCGTGAGTTCGCGCCCGGCGATCTCAAGCGCCATGGTGAAACCGGTCGCGGCGGAGTATCCGAGCAGGGCACCGGTGTTCGGGAATTCTCCGTGGGCCTTCTGCCACGCGCCAATGAAGCCGGCGACGGCGGGATCGCCGGCACGCGCCGCGAGATCCGACCACGCCGACACGGCGTGCAGTCCCTCGGTCACGCCGCCCGGGACCTTGGCCAGCGCGCTGTGGAAGGCGCCCGACGGGCCAACGAACCTGATGCCGGAAAGGCCGAGCTTCTTCGCCGTCCCCATGGTGGTAATGGTCTGGCGTATGCCGAGTGCCACCGCCACCATGTCGCATCCCTCGCCCTGCAGCTTCTGCAGGGAACCGATGAAATCGGCCTCGTCGGGCTTGTGCGTGGTCTCGGCAACGAAGGAGGCGCCCTCGTGGGCCTCCGCCTCGTCGGCTATCGCTTCACGCACCTCCTTGCCGAAATCGGACGGGATGTACATCGCGCACAGTTTCGAGGCCTGGCCCTGTTCGATCATGTAGCGGGCCGCGAGCCGCATCTGGTCGTAGTTGGACGTGCTGGCGGCAAACTTCAGCCTGACCGGCGGCGCAAGCATCTGGTGGCCCGCCGACATCGGGCCGATATTGGGAATGTTCTTCGGGGTCATCAGCTTGAACCCGGCAACGTTCATCGGCGTGCCGAGGTTGAGCAGCATGGCGAACACCCGGTCGCGGTTGATCAGCTTGTTGAAGCCCTGGATCGCCTTGGGCATCTGGTAGCTGCTGTCCTCGACCACGAAACGGATGGTCCGGCCGTGGATGCCGCCGGCGGCGTTGACCGCGTCGAAGTGCAGGCGCGCACCCGCGATGGCGGGAGCCCCGAAGGAGGCGAAGATCCCTGACAGGTCATTGACGGACCCGATCACCACCTCGTCATCGCTCACTCCCTGGTCGGCCAGGGCCGGTGCTGCCGCAAGCAGCGCGGAAACCACGATTAACAGACGTCTCATCCCCGATCTCCCTCGCCTTCAGTACATCTGTTCGACCAGGTCCCGGTGGATCCGTTCCACGAGACCCCTGCGCAGCTTCATCGTCGGTGTCAGCTCGTCATCCTCCGCGGTCAGCAGCACGTCGATCACCCGGAAATCCTTGATCTGCTCGACCTGCGCGAACCTGTCGTTGACCGTTTCGACCTCGTCGCGGATCAGGTCCTGCACCGGGGCCGCCGCGCACAGTGACGGGAAGTCCGAGAACGGGGTGCGCGTCTGCTGGGCAAAGCGCTCGACGTTTTCCTGGTCGATCATGACCAGGGCCGTGAGGTACGGGCGCCGGTCCCCGACGATCATGGCGTCGGTGATGTAGGGAGACAGTTTGAGCTGGTTCTCGATCTCCGACGGCGTGATGTTCTTGCCTCCCGCGGTAATGATAATGTCCTTTATCCGGCCGCTGATCCAGTAGAATCCCTGGTTGTCGACCCGGCCGATGTCGCCGGTATGCAGCCATCCGTCGCGGATCGTGTCCGCCGTCTGTTCCGGTTTGCGCCAGTAACCCTGGAACACCAGCGGCCCCCGCGCCAGCAGTTCACCCTCCGGCGAGATCCGCAGTTCGATGCCGGGAACCACCCGGCCGACCGAACCGACGCGGTTCGCGCCCGGCAGGTTGATCGACAGGATGCCGGAACTCTCGGTCTGCCCGTATCCCTCCAGCATGACCAGCCCGATGGCCCAGTACCACCGCACGAGGTCCTCCGAGATCGGCGCCGCACCGGTGGTGATCCGCTGCGCCCGGTCGAGGCCGATCATGCGGCGCAGGTTCGCGAGCACCATCCAGTCCCATGCCCGGTAGTGCAGCTCGAGGAGGAACGGGACCGGGCGGCCTTCCAGCAGGCAGTCCGCCCGGCGATGACCGCAGGCAAGCGCGCGCCCGTAGGCCCAGCGGCCGATCGGCGTCGCCTCGCCGACCGTCATGGCCACGCGGGAGTGGATCTTCTCCCAGATCCGCGGCACGCCGGTAAACACCGTGGGCGAGACCTCGCGAAGGTTGTCGAACACCGTCTCGGTACTCTCCGCGAAATTCACCACGGACCCGGTGGCAACCGGCACGAACACCGAAAGCAGCCGTTCGAGCACATGGCACAGCGGCAGGAAGCAGAGCTGTTCGTCTTCGGTCCCGACCGGCAGCACGTCGAGAGCGGACGAGAGCGAGAACAGGATGTTGCGATGCGAAAGCATCGCCCCCTTCGGCGCCCCCGTCGTTCCGGAGGTATAGACCAGGATCGCCGTGTCTTCGGGACGGGCGGCCGCGGCCGCCTGTTCGAACCGCTCCGGGTGGTCGCGGTGCGCGTCACGGCCAAGCCTGCACAGATCGTCAAGGAACATGATGCCCGGATCGTCAAGTCCGTGCAGGCCGTCGCGCTCGAACACGATGCAGGCGCGCACGTCCGGCACCCGGTCGCGGATCTCCAGAAACTTGTCGAGCTGTTCGTCGTTCTCGATGAACAGGAACCGGGTACCGGAGTCGGCAAGCAGAAAGGCAACCTGTTCGGGACTGTCCGTCGGGTAGATGCCATTGGCGATCCCGCCGACACACTGGATGGCGAGATCGGTGTAGATCCACTGCCTGTTGTCCTCCGACAGGATCGACACCACGTCGCCGCGGCGCAGCCCGAGTTCGACCAGGCCGAGGCCGATCTCCCGGGCACCGTCGAGAAAGTCGTTCCAGGAACTGCCACGCCACAGCCCGAGTGTCTTCTCGCGATGGGCGATGCGGTCACCACGCTCGCGGCATCGCGCGAGAAACAGTGTCGTGAGCGTGTCGCATCCGTCGATGCGCACCGGTTCGCTCTGATCGATACGCTGGTCCATGCCGCTCCTACCGCCAGGTCTTGCGTCGTTTCCAGCGCCGTTCACCGCGCCCGCCCGCGGCCTGGCCGCCCAGGTAGAACTCGCGGATGTCGGCGCTCTGGCGCAGCCGGTCGGCCGGCCCGTCGAGCACCACCCGTCCGAGTTCGAGCACGTAGCCGTAGTCCGAGACGTCGAGCGCCTGGCGGGCATTCTGTTCCACCAGCAGCATCGAGACTCCCTGTTCCCGGTTCAACCGCCTGACGGTCGCCAGGATGGCACTGACCAGTCGGGGCGAGAGCCCGAGCGAGGGCTCGTCGAGCAGCATGATCCGCGGCCGTGCCATGAGCGCACGACCGATCACCAGCATCTGCTGCTCGCCGCCCGACAGCGTGCCCGCCGGCTGGGCCAGCCGCTCCTTCAGCACCGGGAAGTACCCGAGCACCAGGCCGAGATCGTCCTCGATGGCATTGTCACTGCGGGTGTAGGCGCCAAGTCTCAGGTTGCTGGCGACGCTGAGCAGCGGGAACACCTCCCTGCCTTCGGGCACGTGCACCACGCCGCGGGTGACAATCACGTCCGGGTCGATGCCCGCGATGGGTTCGCCGGCCAGCGCGACGCTGCCCTTCTCCGGATCGAGCACGCCGGAGATCGTCCTGAGCAGTGTCGTCTTGCCCGCACCGTTGGCGCCGAGCACCGTGACCACGCTCCCCTCCGGCACGTCCAGGCTGACGCCGCGCAGGGCCATCACGGGGCCGTAGTAGCTCTCGAGGTTGCGAACCTCGAGCAGTGCGCCGGAGCTCATTTCACTGCCTCCGGTGCGTCGCCGAGGTAGGCGCTCACCACCTCGGGATGGGACTGGACGAGCCCCGGCGGCCCGGTCACCACCACCCGGCCTTCCGACAGCGCAAGCACCCGGTCGCTGATCGCCGAGACCAGGTTCATGTCGTGCTCCACCATGACCACGGTGATGCCCATGCGGTCGCGCAGGTCCCTGATCCAGAACCCCATGTCACGGGTTTCCTCGACCGACAGCCCCGACGCAGGTTCGTCGAGCAGCAGCAGTTTCGGCCCGGTAGCGAGCGCACGGCCGAGTTCGACCACCTTGCGGACCCCGTATGGCAGACCGGCGATCATGCGTTCGCGGTAGGGCTGCAACTCGAGGAAGTCGATCACCTGCTCCACCGCCTCGCGATGGGCAATCTCCTCGCGGCGCACCGAGGGCAGGAACAGCAGCTGCGCCGGCAACGACGCCCTGCGGCTGGTGTGACGGCCGATCAGCAGGTTCTGCAGCACGCTCGCGTGATCGAACAGCTCGATGTTCTGGAAGGTGCGCGCAATTCCAAGTCCCGCGATTGCGGAGGCTGGACGCGCAAGCAGGCTGCGTCCCTCGAACCGGATGTCACCGGCATCGGGGTCCAGGAACCGGGAGACCAGGTTGAACAGCGTCGACTTGCCGGCACCGTTCGGCCCGACGATGGCGAAGATCTCGCCTGCCTGTACCTGCAGGCAGACCTCGTGCAGCGCGACGACGCCGCCGAACCGGACCGTGACCGCCTCGGTCTCGAGCAGGGTCACCGGAACCGTTCCGTACGCAGGTAGCTCTTCTGCCGGCGAAACATGTCGCGCCGGCAGAACGGGAACAGGTCGAGCCAGATCTTCCACTTGGTCAGGCGGCCATGCAGCCCGTGTGGCTCGTACAGGACGAACAGCACGATCAGCACGCTGAACAGGCTGGTTTCGAGTCCGGGAACGGCCACCGTCCCGACCGCGTCGCGGACCAGGTTGATCGCCTGCGGAATCAGTCCGACGATCAGCGCGCCGTACCACGCGCCATGGATCGATCCGAGCCCGCCGATCACGATCATCAGCAGGAGCTGGATCGACAGGATGACGGTGAACACCTCGTGGTTGAAGCTGTAGAAGAAGTGGCCCATGAGGGCCCCGGCCCACCCGGTGACCATGCACGACAGGCCGAAGGCGGCCGCCTTGGTCCGGGCCAGGCTGATCCCGGCCGCCTGGGCGGAAATCTCGGAGTCGCGTATGGCGATGAAGGCGCGCCCGAGCGGCGAGCGCAACAGGTTGCGGTATCCGAGCGTGACCAGCACGGCGACACCGAGGCACAGCCAGTAGAACAGGTCGGGTGTCGCGTACCGGTCGATCACCAGTCCCGCGATCTCCGGGGTCGGCGCCGTCAGTCCGATCACACCGCCGGTCCATGGTTCGGCGAGCACGATGATGTCCTCGGTCAGCATCGACAGCGCCAGCGTCGCGATCGCCAGGTACAGCCCGTGCAGCCGCAGCGCCGGGACCGCCACCGCAACCCCGCACAGGCCGCTGATCACGCCGGCCAGCAGGAAAGCCAGTGGAAACGGCAGGCCGAAGCTGTTCATGAGGATCGCGTTGACGTAGCAGCCGAGCGCCAGGAAGGCGGCGTGGCCGAGACTGACCTGGCCGGCATGCCCGGTCAGGAGCATCAGCCCCATGCCCGCGATTGCCCAGATCACGACGCTGGTTGCCTCTCCGAGCAGGAAGTCGTCGAGAACGAACGGCAGCAGCACCGCGCCCAGCAGCAGGCTCCCGTAGCGCAGTCCGTCCGCCAGGTCGGCAAACAGCCTGATGTCCTGGTCGTAGTGCTCCTTGAAGCGGAAGCGCATCAGACCTTCTTTCCCATGACCTGGCTGAACAGTCCCTGCGGGCGCAGGAGCAGCACGACGATCAACAGCGCGTAGGGAATGATCTGCGAGTAGCCGGCAGCAATGAACCGTGCGGCAAAGGGTTCGGACAGGCCGACCAGCAGACCGCCCAGAAGCGCGCCCGGAAGCGATCCGAACCCGCCGATCACCGCGGCTGCAAATGCCTTGATGCCGAGCAGGCCGGCGGACGGATCGATTGATCCCTTGGTCGCGAACAGGATACCGGCGACGGCGGCAATGGCGCCGGCAAGCGCCCAGGTCAGTCCGTGGATGCGCCTGACCGGTATTCCCATGTAGTAGGCGGCAAGCTGGTTCTGGCTCGACGCCTGCATGGCGATGCCGAGCCGGGAGCGGTTGAAGAACACGAACAGCAGGCCGGTGAGCAGGAGCGTCACCACGATGACCGCGACCTCGTCGAGACCGAGCACCAGGCCGGCGAAACGCGCGTTGCTGCCGGCAAGCGGGTTCTCGAGCGAAAGCGGTTCATGTCCCCAGACCAGGCCGGCCACGAAACGGAGTACGAAACCGAGCGCGATGGTAAGGATCACCACCGTGACCTGTGACTGCCCGAAGATGCGCCGCAGCACCAGCCGTTCCATCGACCAGCCGACCGCGGCCATCCCGGCGATGGCGCCGGCACATGCGACGAGAAAGGGCATGCCCAGCCGGTCGGCATTCCCGAGGCCCAGCGCCAGGAACGCGCCGAGCATCATCATGTCGCCCTGGGCGAAGTTGACCTGTTCGGTCGCCTTGTAGATCAGCACGAACCCGAGTGCGATCAGCCCGTAGATGCAGCCGTTTGCCAGCCCGCTGACCGTGAGTTGCAGGATTTCCACCAGGTTTCCTCCCGCCTGCGGCAAAAGGCTGATTCATGGCAAATGGTAGCGGGAGAGCAGGTGAATGTCATCGACCCGCGGGCAGCTCGTGGCCTATCCATGGGCACGAGCATCCGGCGAGGAGTCCGTCATGACCACAGACCCTGCTTCGCTGCACCCTTCCGCCTGGGTCACCCGGTTCGCACCGTTGATCCCGGGCGGCGGCAGCGTGCTCGACCTGGCCTGCGGATCGGGCCGGCACGCGCGCTACCTGCTCGCCGGGGGACATCCGGTGGTGATGGTGGACCGGGATGTTTCAGGTGTCGCCGACCTCGCGGACACCGCGGGCGCCGGGATCGTCCGGCATGATCTCGAGGGTCCGGCGCAGTGGCCGTTCGGGGCGCGCCGGTTCGCGGCGGTGGTGGTCACCAACTACCTGCACCGGCCCCTGTTCGGCCGCATCGTCCAGGCGGTGGCCCCGGGCGGCATCCTGATCTACGAGACCTTCGCCGAAGGCAATGCCGCGTTCGGACGCCCGCGCAATCCCGACTTCCTGCTCGAGCGGGAAGAACTGCTGGACCGGGTCCGGCCGCACCTGCGGGTGATTGCGTTCGAGGATCTCGCCGTGAGTTCGCCGCGACCGGCCATGGTGCAGCGAATCGCGGCGGTCAGGCCAGGCGGCCGCAGCAGTGCTTGTACTTCCGCCCCGAGCCGCACGGACACGGCTCGTTGCGCGACACCCGCCCCCAGGTCGAGCGATCGTTCGGATCCCGATTGCGTGCCGAGCGACTGATCAGCGGCCGCCGCGTTTCGTTCCGGGCCGCGGCCCGCTCGTCGTCGCCGGCCGGATCGGCGCGGACCTCGCGCACCTGTCCGTTCGGCCCGGCCGCCGCGGCGCGCGCCTCCGTCTCTTCGGGTGCCTGCCCGACCTGGATCTCCAGGTGCGCCAGCACCCCTGTAATGGTCTGGCGCAGGGTGGCGAGCATCGCCTCGAACAGCGCGAAGGCTTCCCGCTTGTACTCGTTGAGCGGATCTCGCTGGGCGTAGGCACGCAGGTTGATGCCCTGGCGCAGGTGGTCCAGGGACAGCAGGTGTTCCTTCCACTGCTGGTCGAGGACCTGGAGCAGCAGCGACTTCTCCGCCATGCGCATGAGTTCGGGCCGGTAGTTGGCCGCCTTCTCCGCCATGTGGCGCGCCGATGCGTCGGTCAGGCGTTCCATGATCTCCTGGTCGGCGATCCCTTCCTCCGCCGCCCACTCCGCCACCGGCACCGCCAGTCCAAGCGCATTCCGGGTCCCGGTCACCAGCTGTTCGGTATCCCACTGGTCGGGATAGCTGCCGGGCGGGATCGCCGCGGCGACCATGTCCTCGATCACCTGCCGGCGCATGTCCGTGACGGTCTCGCTGACATCCTCGGACCGCATGATGTCCTTGCGCTGCTCGAAGATGACCGTGCGCTGGTCGTTCATCACGTCGTCGTACTTGAGCAGCTGCTTGCGGATTTCGAAGTTGCGCGCCTCGACCTTCATCTGCGCCTTCTCGAGCGCCTTGTTGATCCAGGGGTGAACGATCGCCTCGCCGTCCTCGAGCCCGAGCTTGCGCAGGACGCCGTCCATGCGGTCGGACCCGAAGATCCGCATCAGGTCATCTTCCAGCGACAGGAAGAACTTCGACGAGCCCGGGTCGCCCTGCCGGCCCGACCGGCCGCGCAGCTGGTTGTCGATGCGCCGGCTCTCGTGGCGCTCGGTCCCGATCACGCAGAGACCGCCCGCTGCAATCACCCGGGCCTTCAGTTGCTCGACCTCGGCGCGGACCGCACCGACCTTCGCCGCGTCCCCGTCGGGGACCTCGGTCTGGACCCGCATGTCCGGGTTGCCGCCGAGCTGGATGTCGGTACCGCGGCCCGCCATGTTGGTGGCGATGGTCACGGTTCCCGGACCCCCGGCCTGGGCGATGATCACGGCCTCCTGCTCGTGGAACCGGGCATTGAGCACCTGGTGGGGTATCTTCCTGGCCGACAGCAACCCCGCCAGCAGTTCCGATTTCTCGATCGATACGGTGCCGACCAGGGTCGGCTGCCCGTGCTGGCGGCAGTCCTCGATCAGCGCGATGATCGCGTCCCACTTCTCCTGCGCCGTCCGGTAGACCTCGTCGTCGTGGTCGTCGCGGTTGACCGGGAGATTGGTGGGGACCTCGACCACGTCGAGCCGGTAGATCTCCTCGAACTCGGCGGCCTCGGTCATCGCGGTGCCGGTCATGCCCGCGAGCTTGGGGTACAGCCTGAAGTAGTTCTGGAAGGTGATGGAGGCGAGGGTCTGGTTCTCGTTCTGGATCGTCACCCCTTCCTTGGCTTCCAGCGCCTGGTGAAGCCCCTCGGAGTACCGCCGCCCCTCCATGGCGCGCCCGGTGAACTCGTCGATGATCACCACCATGTCGGTGCGCACGATGTAGTCGACGTCCCGGGCGAACAGCTTGTGAGCCCTGAGCGCCTGGTTCACATGGTGCACCGCCGAGACGTTCTGGATGTCGTACATGCCGCCTTCGGTCACGATGCCGTGTTCCTGCAGCAGTGTCTCGACGTGCTCGGTCCCCGCCTCGGTCAGGGTGACGGTGCGCAGTTTCTCGTCCTTTTCGAAGTCCTCGTCGCCGAGTTCCGGGATCAGCCGGTCGATCCGGCGATAGAGTTCCGAGCTGTCCTCCGACGGACCGGAGATGATGAGCGGGGTGCGGGCCTCGTCAATCAGGATCGAGTCCACCTCGTCGACGATCGCGTAGGCGAAGTCGCGCTGGCTCATGTCCTCGAGCCGGAACTTCATGTTGTCGCGCAGATAGTCGAACCCGAATTCGTTGTTGGTCCCGTAGGTGACGTCGGCGGCGTAGGCGCGCTGGCGTTCCTCGTCGGTCAGACCGTGCACGATGACACCGACGGAAAGCCCGAGAAACTCGTAGATCGCGCCCATCCACTCGGCGTCGCGCCGGGCCAGGTAGTCGTTGACGGTGACCACGTGCACGCCGTCTCCTGCCAGCGCATTCAGGTAGACCGGCAGGGTGGCGACCAGGGTCTTGCCCTCGCCCGTCTTCATCTCGGCGATCATGCCCTGGTGGAGGACGATGCCGCCGAGCAGCTGGACGTCGAAATGGCGCTGTCCAAGCGTCCTCTTCGCCGCCTCGCGCACCGTGGCGAATGCCTCCTCGAGCAGCCCGTCGAGCGTCTCGCCGCCGGCCAGGCGTTCGCGGAACCAGCGTGTCCGGCCCCTGAGCTCGTCGTCGCTCAGGTTCTCGATCTGGGGCTCGAGCGCGTTGATCGCATCGACGTGCCGCTGGAACCGCTTCAGGATCCTGTCATTCTGGGAACCGAAGAACGTCCTGGCGATCGCACCGATCATGGTGGCACCCGAATCGTGGTGGTACGGAAACGCACCCGGAGTCACGGACCGCTTCCGTGGTCCGGCAGCGCCTCAAGACATACGGCCGTCCACGGCTGACTGTCAACGCGGGACGCCGATTGCGCGTGCCGCGCCCCGTTTCTATCCTGCCGGCTGCGGTGGCGGGTCCAGGGCGGCGGAACCAGGACATGAACGACCAGACGGTGACCGTTCCGGAACGGATGAGTGCCGTGCTCCTGGTCCGGCACGGCGGTCTCGATGCGCTGGAATACCGCGAAGACGTGCCGACCCCGTCTCCGGCCCAGGGCGAGGTCCTGATCCGGGTCGGGGCGGCCGGGATCAACAACACCGACATCAACACGCGCATCGGCTGGTACTCGCGGTCGGTGGACGCGGCGACCGGACAGGGCGGCGCTCACGGGCTCGATGCGATCGACGCGGCGGACGCGAGCTGGTCCGGCGCACCCATGACGTTCCCGCGCATCCAGGGCGCCGACTGCTGCGGCAGGATCATCGCCACGGGTCCGGGTGTCAGCCCGGCACGCATCGGGGAACGGGTGATCGTGCGCACCATGCTGCGGTCCTACGTGGGTTACAGGCCATTCGAGGCATGGACCTTCGGCTCGGAGTGCGACGGCGGCTTCGCCCAGTACGCGGTCGCACCGTCCCGCGAGACCCACACGGTCAACAGCGACTGGTCGGACGCGGAGCTGGCATCGATCCCGTGTGCCTACTCCACCGCCGAGAACATGCTGCACCGGGCATCGGTCGGAGCCGAACACGTGCTGGTGACCGGCTCGTCGGGCGGCGTCGGCTCGGCGGCGGTCCAGCTGGCAAAGCGCCGGGGCGCCCGGGTGACCGCGCTTGCCGGCGCGGCCAAGGCGGCCGCGGTGCGGGCGCTTGGAGCCGACCTGGTTCTCGACCGCACCGCGGACCTGCTCGCAACCCCCGGCGCCGGGTCGGTGGACGTCGTGATCGATCTCGTTGCCGGCCCGTTGTGGCCCGCAATCCTGGACACGCTTCGCCCCGGCGGCCGGTACGTCACCGCCGGCGCGATCGCGGGCCCCCGGGTCGAGCTCGATGTCCGCACCCTCTACCTGCGGGACCTGACCCTGATCGGCTGCACGGTGCAGGCGGACGAGGTGTTCACCAACCTGGTATCCTACATCGAGAAAGACGAGATCCGGCCGTGCGTCGCCCGAACCTTCCCGCTCGAGCGGATCGTCGAGGCCCAGCAGCTGTTCCTCGCCAAGACCTTCGTCGGCAAGCTGGTCCTGATCCCGCCGGGCTGACCGAAGCTGCACGAAACGCCGCTCCAGCTTCTCCCGATGACCTTCGGTCGCCGCCGCTGCCGTACCGGCCTTGTCGACCGGCGCTGTGGCGACCCGGATGAACCCGGCCCGCGACGCTGCGCAAGAGTGTTTCGCCGGGAGAAGGCGACGGGCCGTGGCACACGGACTGTCGCGCTGCGGCGTCAACTGGCCGACTCGCTGCGGGTGCGCGACGGATTTGCCGTGCACCCATTTACCGGCGGCACGTCCCGCACCACATTTATGTCTACGTCAGTATCATGATTATCGAGGAGACGGCGATGAGAACCGCGACGCTCACGGGACTGCTGGCCGGCATCGCGCTGGTCGCAGCCACCGTACAGGCTGCCGGCGCAGCGGACATTGCGCGGGCCGCAATGGCAGATGTTCACGGCAAGTCGGTCGGCGAGGTCACACTCGCCCGGACACCACACGGGACGCTGTTGCACGCCAGGCTCACGGGCCTGCCGGCGGGTGCGCACGCCTTCCACGTCCACACGGTCGGCAGGTGCGAACCGCCCTTCAAGTCCGCGGGCGGGCATTTCAACCCCCACGGTGTCAAGCACGGCATTCTTGCCGAGGACGGCGTGCATGCGGGCGACATGCCGAACATCCACGTGCCCGCGTCCGGCACACTCGAAATCGAGGTTCTCAACACCTTCATGGAACTCGATGAGCGTCTCTTCGACGACGATGGCGCGGCCATCGTGATCCATGAGGGACCCGACGACTACCGGACCGACCCGGCCGGTGCCGCGGGTCCGCGCATTGCCTGCGGCGTGATCACGAGATAGTTGCCGGGCCCGACGCGACCCTTCCCGGCGCTGGTCCGGCGCCGGTCGTGTTCCGGCGTTCTCGCCAGTCGCCGGAGACCGTGCATTCTCCGGTACGCGGAACCATGGACGGGCATGGCCGGCGCGTGCCGGCGAAACCGGCCGGTCCCGGCATTCCTGCCACGGGAAGCTGCACCTCGAGGCAGGGCACCAGGCGCGCCGTCTCCCCCTGCGGGCTGAACAGGCGGATGCGGCGGGACGGCGGCAGCCTCTGGAATTTTCATGCGCCCGTGCATATGTCTACCCGCAGGCAACGGGAGCACGATGGAGACCGAGATGGCAGAACTGCGACCCAGCGGCGAAACCGGACCGGAACGCGCGGACCCGCCTTCGCCGGGGAACGGAAGACCGGCAGGCCGTTCCGGATGGAAGAACATGGCGGCATGCGTGTGGATCGCTGCTGCCGCCGGCATCCTGCACGCCGTGCCGGCAGCCGGCGCCACGCTGGTCGAGTGGAGTTCCGGGGAAAGCGTGGAGCGCTTTTCACGAGCGGAACACAAGGTGGACTTCTTTCCGCTGAGCAACCACTTCGTCAGCCAGGACAACAGGATCTACTGCGGTCCGGCATCCTCCGCGATCGTGCTGAATGCGCTGCGACTCGGCAAGCAGGAGGGGTTGCCGCAGGACCGCAGCGCGATCGATGCCGCGGACATGGCATGGTTGCCTGTCGGTTTCGACCCGTTTCTCGGCAAGTTCACACCGAACAATGTGCTGATCGAGGGGACGAAGAGCGTGGCCGAGGTGCTGGGCAAACCCATCGAGATTTCGGGCGAGTGGAAAAAGGACTTCGGTCTTCAGCTTCGTCAGCTCGCGCAGGTGCTCCGGGTGCACGGCCTGTCGGTGACAATGCGGGTGGTGAAGGACGGCGCAGAGCCGGAACTCCTGCGCGACGAACTCGCCGACAATCTTGCCACGGCGGACAACTACGTACTCATCAACTACTCCCGCAAGGCACTCGGGCAGTCAGGGGGCGGTCATATCTCGCCGCTGGGAGCCTACGACCGCGAAAGCGACTCTTTTCTCATCATGGATGTAAATCCGAACCGGGCACCCTGGGTTTGGGTCAAGGCAACCGACCTTATCGCTGCGATGCAGACCTTCGATACCGTCGAGAACCGGGGATACCTTCTGATCTCGGAAGGACAGTGAAGCGAAGGAACGGGATGATCAGGAAGAGTTTCCCGGCGCCTTCAGACCGTTGCCGGTAGTCGGCGCCGGGCTCTTCGGCGCCCTCGGCTGACGCTCGCCGGAACCGGACCGACGGAGGGTGTTCGCCCGGGCAGAAGCAGGGACCGTCAACCGGAATCGTGTCCGGGCTCACCCACCGGGTACCGCGGTGTCCGCCAGCTGCCATTTTTTTCGGTCACACGACGATTCGGCACAACTTCCGGTCAGGGGAAACCGCGCCGGCAGGCGCGTCACCCTCCTGGTGGAAACGGTGCGTCAACGCCAGCCCGGCACGAATTCGAGCCGGCCGGAAGGCAGGTGTTGCCGCCTTTCGGAACCCTGTCCTTGCAGGTACCGATGCTCCTTGAAACATGGACTTTCGAACTCGCCGGCCCTGTCGCTCGTTGCCGTCGAAGTCGTAATCACGGCCGGTTTTCGAACCGGATGCCGCACGGATTGTTTTGCCGGACAACCAGACCCGTACATAACCGTTGGCTTTCCGGACCATTTTCTGACAGGATGCGCAACATGTATGCTTGAACAATGCTCCGATCGTGACCCCTGTCGATGGAAGAGAGGGTGACAAACGGTGGGGGTATTGGGCGAGAGCCCTGTATGCGCTGGTCTCTTCCCAGACCGTTCCAGGCAACCGGACAACCTCAACATTGGAGACACTCCACGTGATCGACGAATCTTCCCTTTCCAAGGGCCAGACGAGAAAGCTCAACGCCCTTCGCAAGTCCCTCGGCCCCGCCATTGCCGATGAGGCGTTTTCCAAGTGGCTCGCCAGCGAAAGCTCCGAGCCTGAAGGCGACCCCAACAGGAAGAAGATTGAGGATACGTTGTGGCCACTGGTCCAGGAAGGAAGCCTTTCCATCCGACGCGGCGGCTACATCGTCCGGCGGGGACGCGGACGCGTGATTGTCGAGGACCGCACGGACTGAACCTCTTTGCGGGAACCGGCTCAATTGAGCCGGCAGTCCCTCCCGCCGGTACCTGGAGGGCAGGGAGCCGGTCACGCTCCTGGAGGCTGCCTTCGGGCGGGTAACGCTCGTCCTGAACGAACGTGACGCCCCGCGCCCGTCCGGACGGGCGGCCGACGGCGGCGCAACGGTCCCCTACGCCCGGAAATCCATGCTGTCAGGTCCCCGGCGCCACTGCGCCGGGGACGTGCGGCATGTTCCGGTTATCGTGGCGGATGCCGGTCCGGCCGGGCAAACCGGCATTTTGCCGGGTTTCCCGAGCCTTCCGGGATCCCTGACGCGCCGATGACCGGGCAGGGTCTGCCGACGGATGAATGATCAGTGATGTTCGCCCATGGACGCCGGAAGACGCGACTCCTGCCCGTGGGTTCAGAGCCGAACGGCTGGTACCAGACCCTGCCGACACCGCCGCCCGCGGCCCGCCCGGTGGTCGGCAGCGTTTCCTGCGACTGGGCCATTATCGGAGCTGGGGCGTGCGGCCTCGCGGCCGCCCGGCGACTGGCGGAGCTGCGAGGCCAGGATACGATCGCGCTGATCGACGCCTCGCGCATCGGTCACGGAGCATCCGGTCGAAACGCCGGGTTCATGCTGAACCACAACACCCACGGCGAGATCAAGGACATGGAGGTCGAGCGCCGCAACGCCGCGCTCTGCGCCGCCGGTGTCGACCACCTGCGCCGACTGGTCCGGGAAAACCAGATCGAGTGCCAGTGGAACGACTGGGGGCGCCTTTACGTCGCGGTCGACGGCGCGGATGGCACCCACCTGTCGGAACTGGCCCGGAACTACCGGAGACTCGACCGGCCATGGTCATGGGTCGAGCGCGAACAACTCCACGACATGCTCGGTACCGCGTTCTACACCCGCGCGATCCATGCCGCCGGCTCGGCGCTGGTGCAGCCCGCCGCACTGATGCTCGGGCTGGGCCGCACCCTGCCCGCCAATGTGCGGGTCTACGAGGAAAGTCCCGTCCTCGAGGTCTCTTCGGGATCGCCCCTGCGCCTGACCTGCCCGGGAGGGGAGGTTCTTGCACGCACCCTGATCCTGGCCAACAGCGTGTTCGCCGAGGAATTGGGCATTGCCCGCTGGCGTGTCGTGCCGATTGCAACCTATGCCAGCCTGACCCGGCCGCTCCGGCGGGAAGAACTCTCCCGTCTCGGCAGCGAGCGCGAGTTCGGACTGCTGCCCGTCGACCCCGGAGGCAGCACCGTTCGCCTGACCCGGGATCACCGGGTGCTCATGCGCAACTCCTTCAGCTATGGCCGGACCAAACGCATCGAGCCCGAGGCGCTGGACCGCGCGGAGCAGCGCCATCGCGAGGCGCTTCGCCGACGATGGCCCGACCTCGGGGACGTTCCCTTCGTCAGCACCTGGGGAGGACTGCTCGGCTTCACACGCAACGACGGAACTGTGTTCGGACGGGTAGCCGACGGAATCCATGCCGTCATCTCCTCGGATGCCGGCCCCGTCGCCCGCGGCACCGCGGCCGGCATGCTTCTTGCCGAACAGGTCTGCGGAGTGCGCAGCACGCTGCTGGACATCATGGAGTCGCTGCCGGGAGCGGGACTTCTGCCTCCCGACCCCGTCCTTCGCATGGTCGTCAACCGTCGCCTGCGCACCATCGAGAGCGAATGCTCCGAATAGCCGCGGCCGGTTGGGCGCTGGTGACGGCGGTTCCGGAACCGGAACCCGGGGCCCGGGACATGTCGTCGGCATGGCGCATGCGGCATCAGGAGGCGGCGTGCAGATGGGGACGGCCCGGCGTCGTCCGGAGTACGGGGCCGCGACCGGCGAACCCGGCGATACGGCCACAGCGAGCTTGTGAGCGCCCCGGCAATCTGCTACCGGTCGCACCTCCGAAACAGCCCGCGCCGCATCCCGGAGTCAGCTCCATGCTCTCGACATTCCGTTCGGTGGCGCTTGCAGTCGCCGCCCTCCTGATTGCAGCTACACCCGCCCACGCCCAGTCTTCCGGCACTGCTTCCGCACCCGCGTCTCCGGGCACGGCAGCTCCATCCGACCAGGCAACCGGGATCAACCCGATGACGACGGTGGTCGCGAAGGTGGGAGGCGAGGAGATCTACCTGTACGAGATCCTGCAGCGCGCCCAGGCACTGCCGGAACAGTACCGGCAGGCGACGCTTGCGGACCTGTACCCGGCGCTGCTCGACATGGCGATCAACCAGCTGGTCGCCGCCCGGGCCGGCCGCCAGGCGGGATATGCCGAAAAGGACGAGGTCCGGAATCGTGTGCGCAGCGCCGAGACCGAGATCATCACCGAGATCTACCTGCGCGACCGGGTGATCGAACACGCGACGGAGGACGCGTTGCGCGCCGAGTACGAGGCCCGCAGGGCCACCCTCGGGGAAGAGGAAAAGGTGCGAGCCCGACACATCCTGCTCGAGACCGAGGAAGAAGCGCGCGACGTGATCACGGACCTCGACCAGGGTGCGGTCTTCGCCGACCTTGCACGTGACCGCTCCACCGGCCCGTCAGGCGCCCAGGGCGGGGATCTCGGCTGGTTTACCCGTGGCAACATGGTCCCCGAGTTCTCCGACGCCGCGTTTGCGTTGTCGCCAGGCGAGTACACCACCGAACCGGTCCGCACCGATTTCGGCTGGCACGTCATCCTGCTCGAGGAGCGCCAGGAAGGCCGGGCCCCGGAGTTCGAGGAAGCCCGCCAGGAGCTCGAACGCATCGTGGCGAAGGCGGCGCTTGACAGGATTCTCGCGGACCTGATGTCCAGGACCACCGTCGAACGGTTCAACGTCGACGGAACCCCCCTTTCCGAACCCGGCGGCAACTGACCCCGTTCGCGGAGCAGCCAACCGCAACCAGCCGGAGTCCCCGACATGGATCTCCCCGTCTCTCCCCTTGCGCCAGCCTCGTTTCCCGACATGCCCGAGGTTGACGGCGTACGCCTCGCGGTCGCCGAGACCGGGCTGAAGTACCGCAACCGCCCCGACCTGCTGCTGGCGGAATTCTCGCCGGGGACCTCCGTCGCCGGCGTGCTGACCCGTTCGGCGGCTCCAGGCAACCCGGTGGTCTGGTGCCGGCGGCACCTGCCGTCCGGTACCGCCCGCGCCCTCGTGGTCAATGCCGGCAATGCCAACGTGTTCACCGGCGCCCGGGGCTGGCGGGCAACCGAGGCCATGGCCGAGGCCGCCGCAGCGGTGACCCGCTGCAGCCCCGGCGAGGTGATGGTGGCCTCGACGGGCGTGATCGGCGAACCCCTGGACCACGGGCTCATCGCCGGTCAGGTTGCCACGCTTGGCGGGAACTCGTCTGCCTCCTGGAGGGATGCGGCACGGGCGATCTGCACCACCGACACCTTCCCCAAGGGGGCCAGCCGCACGACCCGGATCGGTGATGTGCCGGTCACGATCGGCGGCATCGCCAAGGGCTCCGGCATGATCGCGCCCGACATGGCAACCATGCTGGCGTTCATCTTCACCGACGCGCGCCTTGACGCGTCGGTGCTGCAGCCGCTGGTCCGGCGCAACGCCGATGCGACCTTCAACGCGACCACCGTCGATGGCGACACGTCGACCAGCGACACCCTGCTGCTGTTCGCGACCGGGGCGGCGGGGCACCATGCTCACATCAGCGACCATCGCGACCGGCTGCTGCGGCCTTTCGAGAAGACGCTGCACGAGGTGATGCTCGACCTCGCGCTGCAGGTGGTCCGGGACGGGGAAGGAGCGCGCAAGCTGATCACCATCACCGTGCGCGGCGCGACGTCTGCGGCAGCGGCACGGCGCATCGGAAAGGCCATCGGCAACTCTCCGCTGGTCAAGACCGCGGTGGCCGGGGAGGACGCCAACTGGGGCCGGGTGGTGATGGCGGTCGGCAAGTCGGGCGAGAAGGCGGACCGCGACCGCATGTCGGTCTCCTTCGGCGGCATCGCGATCGCGCGCGAGGGCAGCCGGGTGGCGGACTACGACGAGGGACCGGTCACCCGGCACATGCAGGGCCAGGAGGTCGAGATCGACGTCGACGTCGGGGTCGGTCGCGGCAGGGCGACGGTGTGGACCTGCGATCTCACCCACGGCTACATCGAGATCAATGCCGACTACCGAAGCTGACCGGCGGTGAGCGGCAACGGGCTGCCGGTCCTGCTCGTGGTCGCGGCCGCCCTCGTCGATGCCGACGGGCGGGTGCTGGTGACCCGGCGCCCCGAAGGCAAGGCAATGGCCGGGCTCTGGGAGTTTCCGGGCGGCAAGGTCGGCCCCGGGGAGACGCCCGAGGCGGCGCTGGTTCGCGAACTTCACGAGGAACTCGGCATCGACACCGAAACTTCATGCCTCGCGCCGTTCACCTTCGCGAGCCATGCCTATGACAGTTTCCACCTGTTGATGCCGCTCTACCTGTGCCGCCGCTGGCACGGCCGGATCACGCCACGGGAAGGCCAGGCCACGCGGTGGATGCGGCCTGTCCGGCTCGGGGATCTTCCGATGCCGCCAGCCGACCGGCCGCTGGTGGCGATGCTGCGGGACTGGCTGTAGTCATTCGGACGTGAAGATGGCCACCGCCCGGGTAAACCCGGCCGACGCTGCGCGTATCTTCCACGGAAAACAGGCGACGGTGTAGCCGGTCGGCGGCAGCTGGTCGAGGTTCGCCAGTTTCTCGATGTGGCAGTAGCCGATATCCATGCCGGCCCGGTGCCCTTCCCAGATCAGCCCGGCGTCCCCGGTCTCGGCATACCGGCGCGCGGTGTGGACGAACGGCGCGTCCCAGCTCCACGCGTCGGTCCCGGTCACCCGCACGCCGCGTTCAAGCAGGTAGAGCGTGGCCTCGCGCCCCATGCCGCATCCGCTCGAGACGTAGTCGTCGTGTCCGTAGCGCGCGCCGGCAGCCGTGTTCACCACCACGATCTCGAACGGGCTCAGCTCATGTCCGATGCGCGCGAGCTCTGCCTCGACATCCGCCGCTGTCGCGACATAGCCGTCCGGAAAGTGCCGGAAGTCGAGCTTCACCCCCGGGTTGAAGCACCACTCCAGCGGCACCTCGTCTATGGTGATCGCCCGTTCGCCGTTGTTCATGGTCGAGTGGAAGTGCCAGGGCGCGTCGAGATGGGTGCCGTTGTGGGTCGAGACCTTCAGTGTCTCGACCGCCCACGCCTCGCCGCCGGGCAGGTCGTCGACGCCCAGGCCCGGGAAGATGGAGGTGAACACGTCCACCGTGCCGTGGTGATCGTGATACTCGATCTCCGGCAGGTTGCGTGGCGGGTCGGACATGATGCCCGTCTCCAGCGCCACCGACAGATCGACGATACGCGTGCCCATGCTACTCTCCGTTCCCGCCAGACCCTGCACGCTATCACCTGCACCGCCCTTCGGAGAACCCGCCCGATGACCACCGATCCGGTTCGCCTCGACGTCAGCGACGGCATCGCAACCGTCACCCTGAACCAGCCGGAGGTGCGCAACGCGCTCACCCCGGCGATGCGCACCGCCTTGCGCGAGGTGATCGGTGCGCTCGAATTCGACGAGGAGGCCCGCGCGGTTGTCATCGCGGGAGCCGGCGGTCACTTCCAGGCCGGTGGCGACATCCGCTCGATGATCGACCGCCTCGACCTGCCGGACGCGGAGCGGCGCCAGGCGATCCTGGAGGGCATCCACCTGCTGCACCTGCCGCTGTTCGCGATCCGCCGCATGGGCAAGCCGGTGATCGCCAGCATCAACGGTGCGGTCGCCGGTTTCGGCATGGGCCTTGTCGCGGCCTGCGACCTTGCGGTCGCGGCCGAGGATGCCTTCTTCACCCTCGCCTACTGCCACATCGGCGCCAGCCCGGACGGCGGTTCGTCCTACTTCATCGGCCGCACGCTCGGCATGAAGCACCAGATGGAACTGGCCCTGCTCGGGGAGCGGTTCGATGCCCGCCGCGCGCTCGATCTCGGCCTGGTCAACCGGGTGGTCCCGGCCGACCGGCTGGAGGAGGAAACCCGCGCGCTGGCAGCCCGTCTCGCCGCGGGCCCGACCCGCGCCTACGCCAATGCCAAGGCGCTGTTCAACCAGGTCCATCACCTCTCGATGGAATCCCAGCTGCAGATGGAGGCCGAGCGGATGGCGGACAGCATGCTGACCGAGGACCACGCCGAGGGCATCAGGGCCTTCATGGAACGGCGCGCCCCGGTGTTCAGGGGACGCTGAGGGCCAGGCAGGCGAACCCGGCCGGCCTGCCCGGGTTGCCGTCCCGCCCCGGGAGCGCGGTGACGGGCGTTGCCCGAGGCGTGCGCAAGCCGGACACACTGGCGGACGGGCCTGCGCATCCGGGCTCCGTCTCCTGGCCGCACCGGCTCCGGCTCAGTCCCCCGGGGCGAGTGCGTCCCGGGCCATGGCCCGCAGCCGTTCCTTGCGAATCTTGGTTCCGTTCGGGCTTTCGGTCACCGGGAACGCCGCGACGGGGAAGCAGCGTACCGGCACCTTGAAGGGCGCGAGATCACTCGCGCAGTGCGCGACCAGCGCCTGTTCGTCGCATACGCCCTCGCTGCGGGGAACCACGAAGGCGACCGGGCGGGCACCATCCGGTGTGCCGACGGCCACCACCTGGGCATCGGCGACCTGCGGGTGGGAGCACAGCCGGGCCTCGATCTCGAGCGGGTTGACCAGGAAGCCGCCAAGGCGCAGCGCGTCGCCCATGCGCGAGAGAAAGGTGAACGACCCGTCAAGCGCCATCGTGCCCAGGTCACCGGTCCGCAACCAGCCGTCGGGCGAAAACGCGGCCCTGGTCGCGTCCTCGTCCCCGAAGTAGCCGACGAACCGCGTCGGACTGCTGATCTCGATCTCGCCGACCTCGCCATCGCCCGCAAGCCGGCCGGTGACCGGATCCCTGACCCGCACCGCGGCATCCGGGTCCACCGGATGACCGCCGCCCTCCGCCCGCAACTCCGGCGGGTCGTCCGACCGGCGCAGCGAGAAAAACGAGAACACCTCGCTCATGCCGAACGGCCCGAACAGCGGAACACCACGTTCCGTCGCCGTCGCGGGAAACCCGGCGAGCGCCGGATTGAACTGCGCGTAGGGACAGTACCGGAGATCCGGAAACGGCCGCTTTGCGCCGCCGCTCACCCGCTCGCCCTCGCGCAGCAGCCGGGCGAACATGTCGTCGCTGCCGGCCAGGTGGGTCACACGGTACTCCCGGGCAAGCCGGGCGCAGCGGTCCGCATCGAAGATCCGGGGAACAACCATTGCCGTTCCCGCGGCCATTGCCGCCGCCGTGAGCATGAACCCGAACACGCCGCAGAACGGCAACGCCTGCATCACCATGGCGCCGGGTGCCGCGAGTTCGAGGGTCCGGGCCACCGCCATGGCATGGCGCACGACGCTGTCCTGGCGGTGCATCACGAACTTGGACGGGCCGGTGGTGCCCGATGACAGGAAGATGCAGCAGACCTGCCCGCCATCGGCGCTGCCTCTCTCCGGCGGTGCCGCCAGCAGGTCGTGGTAGCCGGTTGCGGCCACTCCCGGGACCTCCGCTACCTCGCCGTCCCCGCAGTGGACCAGTGTCACCGGTTCGCTCCAGTCCACTCCGGCAAGGACCGCCGCATGGTCCGTTCGGCCGAGCCGCGGAACCCAGGCAATCACGCGAGGCCGGAGCCGGCGCACCAGATCGTCCATCTCGTGGCGCCGGAACCTGGTGTTCACGGCGACCGCGATGGCCCCGATCCGGCAGCAGGCGACGAAGAGCACCAGCCATGCGCGGTCGTTGGGCAGCCACAGCCCCACCCTGTCGCCCGGGCCGACACCAAGGGCGCGCAGTCCCGCCGCGGCGCGGGCCGACTCCGTCTCGAGGTCGCTCCAGGTCGCGGCGCCGTCCTCGAAGTGCAGTCCGACCTGCCGCCGGGCGGCATGGGCCAGGAGTTCGGGAACGGTCCGCACGGGCGCCTGTGCCGCTACCGGCGCAGCTGCGCGATCCGCATCTCGGCCTTCAGCACGCCCTGCGGATCGGTGACACGGACCACGTCGCCCGCACCCGGGGCCGACGAGCTGCTCCACAGCGAGATCTCGTCGTCCCAGTGGACGGGACGGGTGAACCGGGCGGTCACGTCGAGGCCGACGGGAACACCACCGGCCGCGAGCAGGCCCATCATCCAGACCTGGGTCTGGATCCCCTGGGCGAGCGGGGCCCGGTAACCGTAACGGGCCGCGAACGCCGGTTCGAAGTGGATGCGGTTGCCGACGTCGCTCGAGAACCCGGTCACGTCGTCGGGCCGCATGGTCCGGTCGGCGAGGTGCACGAGCCCCTCCCGCGGGTCGCTGCCGTCGGTTCCGAACCGTTCCCGCATCCCCATCCGGGACGCATCCGGCGTCAACCGGTACATGTCGGCCTCGATCGCCAGTGGCCCGTCGGCGTGGTGAAACGCGAAGCGCTGCACGATCAACCGCCCGCGCGGGTGGACCTCGTTGCTTGCGATCCACCCGGTCTGGTGCAGCGGTTCACCGAGTTCCACCCGCCGGTGCAGGCGGAACCGCTGTCCCAGGTGCACCATGCCGTCGAGCGTTTCTCCCGAGAGTGTCATCATCCGGAAGCAGTCCTGGCCGAACAGACCGGTTTCCGCGGCCGTGCCAAACAGTACCGGGTCGACGCCGCAGGCCTCGAGTCTGCTCTTTTGCCAGTCACGATGATGGACCGCGGTCCGCGGCACGAACCGCAACAGGCGGTCTTCCGTCGCCGCTCCTGCTCCCGGCTCAGCCATACAGGGTGCCGCCGTTGATGTGGTAGACCTGTCCGGTCACCATCGCGGCGCGCGCCGAGCACAGGAACACGGCCAGGCCGGCGATCTCGTCCGGGCGCGCCATGCGCCCGAGCGGGATCTGCCCCGCCATTTCCTCGAGTTCCGCCTCGCTGTGCCCGTAGCGCGGCTGCGCGGTATCGGTCAGCCCCGGCGCGATCGCATTCACCCTGATCCCGTGTGCCGCGAGTTCGGTGGCCGCAGCCCGGGTGATCCCGACAATCCCGAGCTTGCTCGCCGTGTAGTGCGCCCCGCGCGGCGACATGCCCTGGATCGAGCGCGACGACAGGTTGACGATGCTGCCCCCTGTCCCTGAGCGCACCATGTGCCGGGCCACCGCCTGGGTCATGAAGAAGGTGCCCTTCTGATTGATGTCGACCACGAAGTCGTAGTCCGCCTCCTCCATGTCGAGGAAGGCCACCCGCGGGAACATGCCGGCATTGTTGATGAGGATATCGATCCGTCCGAGCGCATCGACCGCCTCGGCGACCATGTGCCGGCACTCCGGCACCGAAGAGACGTCCCCGCGCACCAGGACGGCCCGGCGTCCTTCGGCCCGTGCCAGTTCCGCCGACTGCTCGGCGAGGTCGCGGTCATCATGCCAGTTGACCGCGACGTCGGCTCCCGCTGCCGCAAGGGCAGCGACCATGGCCCGTCCGATCCCCTGCTGGGCACCGGTCACCAGTGCCACCCTGCCCTCACACTCCATCGCCCGATCCTTCCGTCCTGCCGGTGCGTCCACCCACCGGATGAGGGTTTGCGCAGCGGTCGCGCTCGTCCACAATAGCCGCAGACAATGCTCGGACAAACTCTGACCGGGAGACCGCCATGGCCAAGCTGCGGCATATCGCCCTCGCCACCAAGGATCCGGAACGGACCGCCGCCTTCTACAGGGAGGTGTTCGATTTTCGCGAAGTCGGGCGCGTCGGCCACCCCGACCGTCCGGACGAGGGGCTCGCGTGGGGCATCTATCTTTCCGACGGCACGCTCAACCTCGCCGTCCTTTCGTTCAAGAACGTCGACCAGCTCGGCAAGGGTCTGGACTACGTCGGAATCCACCACTTCGGGGTGCTGGTCGACAGTCTCGGGGAGACCCGCGAAAAGCTCGAGGATGCGGGTGCGCCCTGTGTCATGGAGATGGACCCGGCCGCGGCCGCCTCTTTCTTCGAGACCAAGTTTCGCGGGCCCGACGACGTGGTGTTCGACGTCTCCGAACATGCGTGGATCGGCGCCGCCACCGCCGAGGAAGGCGAGATCGATCTGGACGCATTGCTCGCAGCCGAGTAACGCCGCGGCATGACGTCGGGCGAGGACGTTCCCGACGAGGTCTCCGCCGTCGTGATCGGCGGCGGGGCGATGGGGTGCTCGACCCTGTACCATCTCGCCCGCGCCGGGGTGGACGCGGTGCTGCTCGAGCGCAACGCCGTCGGTTCCGGCACGACGTGGCATTCCGCCGCCCAGGTGCGGGCTCTGCGCTCGGACCGCAGCCTGACCGAACTGGTCCGCTACTCGATCGGCCTGTACCAGTCGCTCGAGGCCGAGACCGGGCTCGCCACCGGCTGGATCGGCAAGGGATCGCTGTCGATCGCCACCACGCCGGACCGGTTGGTTCACCTCAGGCGTCAGCATGCTCTCGCCCGGGCCTTCGGCCTGGGCACGGAGGTGCTGTCCCCGGGCGAGGCAGGCGAACGCTGGCCGCTGATGCGGACCGACGATGTCATCGGTGCTGTCTGGTCGCCCGAGGACGGCCGGGTCGGCGGATCCGACCTCTGCGCCTCGCTGGTCCGAGGCGCGCGTGCCCGCGGCGCCCGCGTGTTCGAGAACACGCCGGTCACCGGTCTGTTGACCCGGTCGGGCCGCGTGGCCGGGGTGGAGACCGCGGCCGGAACCATCCGCACCGAAGCGGTGGTGCTGTGCGCCGGCCTCTGGTCACGCCGGGTCGGCGCCATGGCCGGGATCGGGGTGCCGTTGTGGCCGTGCGAGCACTTCTACCTGCTGACCGGGCCCGTCGAGGGCCTCGCCGGTCCGGTGCCGACCCTGTCCGACCACGACGGCCACCTCTACATCCGCGACGACTCCGGCGGCATGCTGGTCGGGTGTTTCGAGCCGCATGCGCGCGCGATCGACCCGGAGATCCTGGGCGAGGATTTCGCCTTCGGCCTGCTGCCGGAGGACTGGGACCATTTCGAGCCGATGATGCACAACGCGCTGCACCGCATTCCGGCACTCGCCGACGCCGGCGTGCGCACGCTGCTGAACGGGCCCGAGAGCTTCACGCCTGACGGGGTGTTCCTGCTCGGCGAGGCGGCGGGAACCCGCGGACTGTGGCTCGGCTGCGGCATGAACTCGGTCGGCGTGGCCTCGTCGGGCGGCGCCGGGCTCGCGCTCGCGGAGTATGTTGCCACCGGCCGGGCGCCGTTCGACCTCGTCGCCACCGACCCGAAACGGTTCGGGCCGGAATGGAACGACGCGCGCGCACTCGCCGAACGCATTCCCGAGGTGCTCGGCCGTCACTACGAGATCAGCTACCCGGCGCGCCAGTGGTCCACCGCCCGCGGACTGCGGCGCAGCCCGCTTGACGGCGAGTGGCAGCGCGAGGGCGCGGTTCTGCACCAGCATGCCGGCTGGGAACGGCCGGCCTGGTTCGGCGCCGCGCCCACTAGCCTCACCTTCGCGCGTCCGCCGTGGCACGAAACGGTGGCGGCGGAGGTCGGGGCCGCGAGCACGGGCGCGGCCCTGTTCGACCTGTCGACCTACGGCATGCTGCGGGTGGAGGGACCGGATGCGCGGGCGTTCCTTGACCGGGTCTGCGCCAACGACATGGACTGCGAGCCCGGCCGCGCCGTCTATACCGGCATGCTGAACGACCGCGGCGGCTACGAGAGCGACCTGGTCGTCTTCCGCCTCGGCCCCGACAGCTACCGCCTGCATGTCGGCACCACGGCGCTGGTGCGTGATACCGACCGGCTGCACCGGTTCATGGACGGCCGGCGGGTCAGCCTGCGCGATGAGTCGGCCGAACTCGGCATCCTGGGACTGATGGGCCCGCGGGCCCGGGAGCTTGCCCCCGGGCTTGACGACATCGCGCCGTTCGCCCACCGCAGCACCGAGGTCGCAGGGATCCCGGTCCGCGCCGCACGCATCTCCTACGTCGGGACCCCCGGATGGGAGCTCACCTGCCGATCAGCCGACCTCGCGGCACTCTACCGGGCGCTGCGGTCGGCCGGCGCCGTTCCAGCCGGCCTGGAAGCCCAGTCATCGATGCGCATCGAGATGCGCCACCTCGCCTACGGCAGCGATCTCGACACCGCGACCACGCCATTCGAGGCCGGTCTCGGTTTCACCCTGGCGTGGGAGACGCCCTTCATCGGCCGCGAGGCCCTGCTTCGCCTGCGCGACCAGGGTCCGCCGATCCGCCGGATCGCAAGCCTGGTGCTCGAGTCGGAAGACGCGGTGCCGCTCGGCGACGAACCGGTATTCCTCGACGGCCGGGTGGTGGGACGGACCACCTCGGCGGCCTTCGGTCACCGTGTCGGGTGCCCGGTGGCCCTTGCCATGATCGAGGAGCGACTCGCCCGCGACGGCACCCGGCTGGTGCTGGACTGTGCGGGACGGGAGGAACCGGTGACCGTTCGCCGCGGCCGGGTCCTGGTCAGCTGACCGCGGGCGGCGCCACCGAGAGGCGCCCCTCGACCCCGTGGCGTTCGATCGCCCGGGCGACGAAGCCGGACGACTTCATCTCCTCGACGAAACCGGCAAGCCAGGCCGCGGCCTCCGGCAGTTCCCGGTCACACCCGATCGCCTGCTGGACCGCCGTGAACTGGCCGTCGAGGATGCGGGCGCCGGGAAGCTCCTTGACGTCGTCACTCAGACGCGGCCGCAGCCCGGCCAGGGCGTCGAGCCCCTCGCGGACGAACAGGTCGAACGACGCGTTCAGGCCCTCCGCACGCACCAGCTCGGCATTGCGGATGTTCCGTTCCAGCCACAGGTCGTAGGCGCTCCTCGCCGAGACCGCGATCCGGATTCCGGCGCTGTCGACCTCCTCGATGCTTCCAAGCGACGAGCCGGCGGGAACCAGGTAGGTTGCCTGGATCTCGGCGTAGGCGGCGGTAAACGCGATCTTCCGGGCGCGCTGCGGCTCGGCGCCGATGTTGCCGATGTCCCAGGTTCCGGTCCCCCCGTCATCGGCGATTTCACCGGGTGTCTTGTAGGGGATCAGCCTGCACCCGACCCCGAGACGCCGGGCCGCCTCGTGCGCCATGTCGGGCGAAACCCCGTCAGGGTCTCCCTCCGGCGTGGTGCCGGTGACCAGCAGGAAATTGGACATGTTGATGGCGGCCCGCAGCACACCGGTCGGTGCGAGCTGGGCGACAACGGTCGCGGAGGGGGACATTCGCAGGTTCCGTTCTGGTGGGATTCGGGGCGGGAGCCGCCCGAACGCCGGCCATTGCTAGCAAAGGGCGTTTGCGCAGACAAGCAGCAGTCCGGCCCTCTCCACGGTCCGGTTGCCGGGCCCGCCGGGGCGCGGCATGGTGAGCTGCCAGTACCAGCAGGAGGAACGGTTCATGACACTTCGTTTCGGGCTCAGGGTCCCGGCCGTGGGAACCCCGGCGGACACCGCCGCCTATGCCGCCCGGGTCGAGGAGGCCGGGTTCGACTTCATGTGGATGCCGGACACGCCGCTGCTCGCCGGGCGCTGGCGCGATGTCCACATGCACCTGGGCGCTGCCGCCGCGAGCACCTCGCGCCTGCGTCTCGGCCCCGGCGTCACCAACCCGCTGACCCGGCACCCGCTCACCACCGCCAGTGCGCTCGCGACACTTGCGGACGCGTCGGGCGGGCGCGCCGACCTCGTCGCGGGAACCGGGTACAGTTCCGCCTACATCATCGGGCGCAAGGCCGCGACGCGGGCTGCGATGCGCGAGGCGACAGTCCTGTGGCGCAGCCTGTTCAGCGGCGCACCCACGGTCCTGCCCGGGTCCGAGGCGACGCTGGAGCCGCCCTATACCGACCTGCCGATCATCCTTGCCGCCAGTGGTCCGGCGATGCTGGCTCTCGCCGGCGAGATTGCCGACGGTGTGCTGATCCACGTCGGTGCCGCTCCCGAAGCCGTTGCCTGGGCGCTCGGGCGCATCGGGGACGGGATGAAGGCCGCGGGCCGCAGCCGTGCCGAGGTGAAGCGCATCGTCGTGGTCACCGCCTGTGTCGACGACGACCGCGCCCGGGCGATCGAGCACATGCGGCCGTGTGCGGCCGCACTGTGCCGGCACCGCCATGCCGACCTCCTGTTCGGCGGTGCAGAGGTGCCCGCCATCCCCGAGGGGCTGACCGAGCCCTATCCCGACCTCGGCCACGCGGTGGACTGGAACGCGGCGCGGCGCTACTCGTCCTTCATCCCCGACGCGGCGGTCGAGGCCAGCGTCGCGCTCGGGTCCCCGGACGAGGTCGCGGACCGTGTCCGGGCCCTCGCTGCCCTCGACATCGACGCGATCTGGTGGCGGGACGAGGCCACCTGGACCCGGCCGGACACGCTGATGGCACGGCTGGCGCACGACGTGCTGCCCACACTGGGCGCCGGGTAGCCGGCCCACGCCGCAACCTGTTCAGGCCGGGCACAGGCCGGTTTTCCGGAACCCGAACCCGGGTGCCTCCCGTTCACCCCGCCCGCGGCGGCGGTTCAGGCAAGCCAGTTGCGCGAAACGGTGGCCGGCTCCGTCGAGGCATGCCGCGCCGCCCCGAGTTTCTCGAAGGCATGGGCGAGCCCGATCAGCCGGCCCTCCTGCCATGCGCCCGCGAACATCGACAGCCCGAGCGGCAGACCGGCGAGGTCGCCCATCGGCACCGTCACGCTCGGATAGCCCGCGACCGCCGCCGGGGTCGAACTGCCGCCGAGCCTGTGGTCGCCGTTTGCAAGATCGATCGCCCACGGTGCCGGCGCGGTCGGGGCCACCAGGGCATCGAGCCGCAGGGTCTCGAGCGCCCGGTCGATGCCGTCCTCGCGCGCAAGGCGCAGACACTCGGCCCTGGCGTCGAGGTACCGCGATCCCGTCGCGCCACCGCTCGCCTGGGACAGCGTCATCAGGTCCTGTCCGAACCAGGGCATGGTCCGCGTGGCATTGGCCTCGTTGAAGGCGATCACGTCGGCAAGCGAGCGGACCGGGGCCTCGACCCCGTGCCCGGCAAGCTGCGCGAGGTAGTGATCGAGACCGGTCCTGAACTCCGCGCACATCACCACGATCTCGTGCGGACGGATGACGTCGCGGCCGGGAAGCCGGACATCCTCGACGATAAAGGCCCCGGCGTCCGCCATCCGTGCCAGCGCGGCGGCGAACACCGCGTCCACCGCCTCGTGCCAGCCGCAGTAGCTGCGCACGACCCCGATCCGCGCGCCGCGCAACGCGTCGGCGTCGAGGAAGCTCGTGAAGTCGCCCGCATGATCGTCGGCATGTTCGGTGGCCGGGTCGTCGGGATCGCTGCCGGCGATCGCGCCGAGCAGCAGTGCCGCGTCCTCCACCGTGCGCGCCATGGGGCCCGCCGTGTCCTGGCTCGCCGAAATCGGGATCACGCCGGTCCGGCTCACCAGGCCCACCGTCGGCTTGATCCCGACGATGCCGTTCATCGCCGCGGGAACCACGACCGACCCGTCGGTCTCGGTTCCGATCGCAAGCGCGGTGAACCCGCGCGCGACCGCGGTACCCGAGCCCGAACTCGACCCGCCCGGCGACCGGTCGCGGAACCGGGCGTTGCGCACCTGCCCGCCGCGGCTCGACCAGCCGGTGACCGACCGGCTCGAGCGGAAGTTGGCCCATTCACTGAGATTGGTCTTGCCCAGCAGCACCAGTCCGGCATCGCGCAGCCGGCGGACCACGTGGGCGTCCGCAGGCGCCCTCACACCGTCGAGCGCCAGCGACCCGGCGGTGGTCATCATCGCGTCACCGGTCGCGATGTTGTCCTTGACCAGGATCGGGACGCCGTGCAGGGGCCCGCGCACCGATCCCTCGCCGCGTTCCCGGTCGAGCCGTTCGGCCTGCCCGTCGGCGTCGGGATTGAGAAAGGCGATCGCGTTGCAGGTTCCGTCACCGTCCGCGATCCGGGCGCGCGATCCGGCAACCAGCCCCTGCGAGGTCCAGGCACCGCTGTCCTGCAGTGCGCCAGTCCGGGCCGCAGTCAAGAGTGTCACGTCCATGGCATCAGTCCGGCACGAACCGGTTGACGCCGTCGCGGCTGCTCACCCGGCCCGGCGCCCCGAGATGGTCCTGTTCGGTCATGGCGGCAAGAAGGGCCCCGTCCTCGGGCAGGGTGGCAATGAACCGACTGGCGTCACCGAGGCGGCCGAACATGATCCCGAAGGAAGGACCGGTGCGGTCATGCATGACGGTGTAGGTCTCCACGCTGGCCCGGCCCTCGGCGTGTTCGCTGACCCGGGGACCCGGTTCGGCGTCGATCTCCGCCTGGTAGACAGCGGGGTCCCTCGGCGCAAACGGGTGCGGCCCCGGTTCGCTGCAGTAGATCCCGATCGACTGCTTGGTCACGTAGTTGCCGTTTGCGGTCACCATGCCAAGGCTGCCCGGGTTCGCGCGCACCCGGTTCATCATCTCGGCGATCGAGTGGGTGACATAGTTGTTTCCGGGCCCGCCGAAGTAGGGCAGACCGCCGGTCACCGTGAGCCCGCGGGGATCATCGGCGGCAAGCCCGAGTTCGTCGCACGCGATCTCCACCGCCGACGGGAAGCAGCTGTACAGGTCGAGATGGTCGATATCCCCGATCGTGCACCCGGCCATCTCCATGGCCTCGCGTCCCGCCGTGGCGATCGCCGGCGAGGAGTGGAAGTCCCTGCGGTCGGAGAGATACCAGTGGTCGTGAGCGTCGGCGCAGCCGTGCAGGTACACCATGCGGTCATCGGCAATCCCGAGGCGTCGCGCCTCGCCACGGGAGGTCAACAGGACCGCGGCCGACTGGTCGATGAAGGCGTTGGCGTTCATCAGCCGGGTGTAGGGAAACCCGATGTACGGGTTGCCGGGGCCAACAGTGGCGATCTCGTCGGACGAGTACCCTGCCCGGCGATCGGCGAGCGGATTGGCGGCCGCGACCGCGGCAAACCCCTCGAACAGTTCGCCCATGGCCCGGGCATGTTCGTCAATGCCGCGGCCGTGGTGCCCGCGGATCGCGTTCTCGATCAGCGGGTAGGCGAAGATGGCCCCGGCCATGCGATGCCGGTCTTCCATGTCGCTCCAGCCGCGCCGGGCGATCCCCCATTCCTCGTAGCTGCCCCCGGGGTCCTCGGACCAGTCAAGCTCGAGACCGGCGCGTTGCGCCGCCTTCTGGGTTGCCAGCGCCTCGCCGCCGCAGACCAGGGCGGCCCGGACCTCGCCGCGGGTGATCATCTCGGACAGGCGGTTGATGCACCACTGCGGCATGTTGCCGCCCGGATGGGTGTAGACCAGCCGCGTCGCACCATCGGCCCCGAGGCGGCGGGCCACCGATGCCGGTGGATTGGCGTAGCGCCCGAACGGGCAGGTGAAACGCCAGCTGGTATCGGAGAAGCTGCGCAGGACCACGATAGTGTCGAGCAGGTCGATCACCCGGCGGCCAGCACCGCTGTCTTCGGCCGCGCGGCGCGCCGCCTCGGCCATGAGCTCGACCGGTTCCAGCGCTGCCGCCGGATCGGGTTCGCGCTGGGTCACCTGGCCGCAGCCGACCAGCACCGGTGTCGCGTCGTCGCTCATTGCGGTCCTCCGTTTCCGTCGAGCCTGACCAGGGTGCGCCGGTAACGCTGCCCGCGCGCCACGTAGTCGGCGGTGTCGCGGCGCATGGTCTCCAGCAACTCCGCAGAAACGGTGCGGATGGCGCGCGCCGGGGCACCGACGATCAGGCTGTTGTCGGGAAAGCTCTTTCCCTCGGTCACCAGCGCACCGGCTCCCACCAGGCAGTTCCGCCCGATGACGGCGCCGTTCAGCACCACCGCCTGGATACCGACGAGGGCCCCGTCACCGATGGTGCAGCCGTGAAGCATCGCCTGGTGTCCGATGGTCACCCGGGCGCCGACCAGGAGCGGAAACCCCGGGTCGGCGTGCAGCACGGCCCCGTCCTGCACGTTGGTCCCCTCGCTGATGGTGATGGTGTCGTTGTCGCCACGCAGCACCGCGCCGCTCCACAGGCTCACCTCGCGGCCGAGCGTGACGGCACCGATCACCGTCGCCCCGTCGGCAATGTAGACGGTCTCGTCGATCTCGGGGGACTGGCCGTCAACAGCGTAGATCGGCATCGCGCTCTCCGGTTCTGCCACGGCGCCCGACGATAGCCGAGACCACGGACATGTGCCACGGGGATTGATGACGTCCCCGGTGCCCGGCATTGTGCACCCACCGCAACGGGAGACGGCGATGGCACACGGGCGCATTGTCTGGGGGGTCGGCACCTCGCGCACCATCCGGGCGCACTGGGCACTGGCCGAACTCGGGCTCGACTACGAGACCCGTCCGGTCAGAACCCGCACGCCGGACACCGAGGCACCGGAGTTCGTCGCGGTCAACCCGCGTGGCAAGATCCCGGTGCTGCGCGACGGCGAGGTCACCATCGCCGAGAGTGCTGCCATCGTCACCTGGCTGGGAGAGACCTACCGCGACGCCCACGAGCTGGTGCCACGCGCCGGCCCGCCGCGGGCCCGCTATCTCGAGTGGATGTCGTTCATCTGCATGGAACTCGACGCCACCAGCCTCTACGTACTGCGCCGGCACTGGTCACTGCCCGGCATCTACGGTGAGGCGCCTACCGCCAATGCCGCCGCAGAAGGCTACTTCGCCCGCATGATCACCGCGGCCGAGACCCTGCACGAAGCGGACAGGCCCTACCTGCTCGGCGACCGGTTCAGCGGTGTCGACATCCTGATGGCGACGACACTCCAGTGGGCTGTTGACTACAACCAGCCCCTCCCGCAGGTGTTCGACGCCTATCTCGAACGGATGTCCGCCCGCCCGGCATTCCGCGAGGCGTGCGCCGCCAACCAGGTCCCGTGACCGGACCGCTTGCCGGCATCAGGGTGGTCGAGATCACCAACGTGGTCGCCGGTCCCGCGGCCGGCGCACTGCTGGCGGACCAGGGTGCCGAGGTGATCAAGGTCGAGCCGCCCGCGGGCGACATCATTCGCCGCGCGGCCGAGAACGGTCTGCCGGCCATGTTCATCTCGTGCAACCGCGGCAAGCACTCGCTCGCACTCGATCTCAAGCAGCCTCCGGCGCAGGACATCATGTGGCAGCTGCTGGCGACCGCGGACGTGTTCCTGCACAACCTGCGCCCGGGGGTCATGGAGCGACTGGGGTTCGGACCGTCGGTGGTCCGTGACCGGTTCCCGCGGCTGGTCTATGCCGCGATCAGCGGGTTCGGCGAGACAGGGCCCTATTCCGCCAGGCGGGTCTATGATCCGCTGGTGCAGGCGGTTTCGGGGTTTGCCGACATCCAGGCCGACGGCGAGGCCGCCCGGCCCCGCATGATCCGCACCGTCATCGCCGACAAGACGACCGCGGCCTGCACCGCCCAGGCGATCACGGCGGCGCTGTTCCACCGGGAACGGTCGGGCCTCGGCCAGGACGTGCGCATCTCGATGCTCGACGCCATGGTCTCGCTGCTGTGGCCGGAGGGCATGTCGCCGTTCACCATCGTCGCTGACGGCGGACGGTTGCCGCCGTCTTCGCATGACCGCATCTTCGAGACCAGAGACGGGTACATCACCGCCGGCTCCGTCAGCGACCGGGAATGGGCCGGGCTGTGCGCGGCACTTGATCGTCCCGACTGGCTCCGCGATCCGATGTTCGCCACCCAGGCCGACCGCAACCGCAACAAGGACCGGCGGTACGCCATGATGGCCGAGGTGTTTCTCGGGCGCAGCAGCGCGGAGTGGATCGAACGGCTCGATGAGAACGACGTGCCCTGCGCGCCGGTCCTGCGCCGCTCCGAGATGCTCGAGGACCCGCAGGTTCGCGCCAGCAGTATCGTGCATGAACTCGACCAGCCCGGTGTCGGACCCATCCGCCAGGCGCGCCCGGCCGCCCGTTTTGGCACAACCCCGGCGCACGATCCGCGCCCGGCGCCGCGCATCGGCGAGCACAGCGGACAGATCCTGGCCGCACTGGGCTATACCGATACCGAGATCCGCGAACTGGCGAGCGAGGGCGTGGTGTTCGGTTGCTGACGCTCGCCTTCGGGCACGGCCCCTGCCGATCCCGAACTGCGCTCGCCGGGCGGCGCTGGCATAGCGACCGTCACGCCAGCCGCTGTTCGTGAGCAACCGACGGCATTGCCCCGGGGCACGTCGTGCGGCACTGCATGGTGATCGCGACTGAAACTACAGCGGGGTGGGCCGGCACCCGTACTGTGATGCAGCACACCGTCACCGAGGACCTGTGCCCGACCCAGTATGGGGAGGATTGTCCTGGTCTCGCTTCGCGAACCCGTGGACGGGGAACGCACACTCCACCGGAACGGCATAACCTTCGTTCCCCGTACCCCAGTCACCAGGAGCGAGAGCACGCTTACCGCGAGGTCCTGCCTGACGGGACGGGTAGCCTCTCGCTCGACCACCACGCCGGGCACCGATAGCGCTGTCGAGCGCTGGGTGCCGCCTGTATCACGGATCGATCTGTCATGCCCGGCCGGTGCGCCTGACCTACCTGCCGTCGGGACGCAACGGGTGTTGCCACCGGACCCCGGCGAACCGGCTGAAGTCGGCGTCGGTGGTAACCATGGTACAGCCGTGTTCCACGGCGACCGCCGCATGTTGAGCGTCTGCAACCAGCTTCCCTGTGGCGCCCGCTTCACGGCACAGGCGTTCGAAAATCTCCAGGTGATCAGGACCGGGACCGACAATCCGGGCCGTCGGCCGTTCAACCAGAGACGAGACAAAGGTGAAAGCGCCTTCCAGGGTCGATGGCGGATCAAAGATCCTGGAATTGGTAGCGATGCGAATGAAACCAGACAGGACGAGGACGGACAGGGCGAACGGTTCGGATCCCGTCGCCAACCGGGTGAGCCAACGGGCATACTCGGCCTGCTCCGCAACAACGTCCTCGAAATGCGCGTAGATCAGCACGTTGACATCGGGAAGGAGCATCGTCTGTCACTCCCTCACCGCCCAAAACGCGCCCGGTCATCCTCGACATCAATCGACCGTGGCGAATCAAGATCCACCCCTGGGCGAATACGCGAATGACGCACCGTCACCAGGCGGAACGGGGGCGGCTCCGACGGCGCCCGCCGCTTCAGCGCGTCGTCGAGGACCCTTGAAATGAACGCACTTACACTCAGACCCTGGGCAGCCGCCTGCCGGCGAACCTGCCTTGCAAGGTGCTCGTCAAGTGATATGGTCGTTCTCATGATGCATAGCATAACATCTTTTCATCAATGCATCAAACCAGCATCGATGACCGGTTCCGGAAGTCGGCGCCAGGCAGGTGTGCCAGACCTCGAACAGGATCGACGCCGGCTCCGGTACGGCACGCCCGCTCCCGTGTAGGCCGTCAGAAACCCACGCATCCGATCCGGCCATTCCGGCCGGAACCACGCGAACCCAGTTCGCCCTGGCGGGAAACGACTGCTACGACGTCGGAGTTCAACGGCACGGCGAGGGCGACATCGCAAACCGGCCCCCGCAACCGCAACGCGCGCGAGAACAGGCGCACAGCGCGAAACCGCCAGGCGCTGCGCAGACCGGGGCAGGTCTGCAGTACGGCAGTGCCGCGAGAGTATCCGGGCATGCGCGTGATGTGGCAGAGCGCTGGTGGTATGCTGCGAGATGGACACCGACGAGACCGGAGGCCCTCATGTGCGACGAAGGAACACTCCGTGACGAACAGGACTGGCTGCGCCGCTCTGGTCACCTGACCCGGCGCGGTTTCGGGACGCTGTCGGCCGGGGCGGGGCTGGCCATGCTCCTGCCGCGGGCCGCGGATGCACTGGACGTGACGGCCGCGAATGTCGAGGTGACGACCCCCGACGGCACGGCGGATTGCCACTTCGTGCATCCGTCGAGCGGTGCCCATCCGGGTGTGCTGATCTGGCCTGATGCGCTTGGCCTGCGACCCGCATTCGAGCAGATGGGCCGGCGGTTGGCAGAGTCGGGATACGCGGTGCTGGTCGTCAATCCCTACTACCGGACAGAGAGGGCCCCGGTCGTGCCGGAAGGCGCCTCGTTCCGGGACGAAGCGACGCGCGCGAAGATCTTTCCGCTGATGCGCTCGCTGACCCCCGAGACCAACGTGACCGACGCAACAGCCTTCGTCGGCTTCCTTGACGGCCAGGACGCGGTTGCCGCTGACCGGAAGATGGGGACAACAGGGTATTGCATGGGCGGCGCCATGACGATGCGCACCGCGGCCGCGTTCCCCGACCGGATCGGTGCCGGCGCCTCGTTTCATGGCGGCCGCCTCGTGACCGACGCTCCCGACAGCCCCCACCTGCTTGTCGACAGGATACAGGCGCACTACCTGTTCGCGATTGCCGAGAACGACGACCAGAAGGACCCGGAGGCCAAGACCGCGCTGCGCGAGGCCTTTGCCGCCGCCGGGCTGCCGGCGGAGATCGAGGTCTACGCGGGAACGCTGCACGGCTGGTGCCCGCCGGATTCCGCCGTGTACGACGAAGCGCAGGCGGAGCGGGCCTGGAGCCGGCTGCTGGCCCTGTTCGAGACCGCGCTGGCCTGAAGCGACGGGGCGCCCCGGGCGGGACGCTCCTGCGCGGCTCGGCGACATCCGAACGATGGCGGTCCCCGGCCGACCGTCGTGGCGTCGGGTGAGTGCGATCGGTGTCGATGAGAACGCCGCGGTGGAACCCGGACCGCAATTCGACTTCCAGTATGTGAAGGCCAGCCCGCGGCTTTGCAGCAAGGTTGATGGCTCGGCCGCCCTTCCTGCCAACATCGACGAGACATCGGCTTCCCGGTGGAACTGCTGCCGGGCGTGGAGACGGCCCGCTGAACACCAGCGTTACCCACGGCCGAAGTCCTGCGAAAAGAGCCTCCCCATGCGGGTGTCACGGATCCGGCGACGAACGGTGACGTGGATGACCTTCGACAGCAACAGGCAGCGATCAATCCAGTCCGGTCCGACCCGGATCACCGCGCATACAGGTGATTTTGCGTTGCCTTATTGGCAACGGGCACAACGAAAAATTGTAATCCCTGCGAACACTACCCACCGCTATAGTTCTCGGGCGGTCACTAGGGAGAATTCCGATGACAACTCACACCCGTTTCCCCCCTTCGCTCCCCCGTCGCCGGTTCCTGCAATACGGCGCCGCCCTGGGCGGGGTCGCGGCCACGTCCTCGTTCATCACCGTGGAGGCAGCGGCCGCCGGCACGTCGAAGGTCAACATGCAGCTCGGCTGGCTCGCCAGCAACGGCATCATGGGCGAAGTCGTGGCCAAGCGCATGGGCTTCTACGCAGACGAAGGCATCGAACTCGAGGTAACACCCGGCGGTCCCGGGGTGGACGGCGTGGCCTCGGTTGCGGCCGGCCGGGCGCAGGCCGGCCAGCTCTCCTCCAGCCCGTCGCTGATGCTGGCCCGCTCCGCCGGTATCCCGATCAAGGCGTTCGCCGCAGGCTACCAGAAGCACCCGTTCACCTACTTCTCGCTTGAGAACAACCCCATTCGCACCCCGCAGGACATGATCGGAAAGACCATCGCCACCCAGCCGACGGCTGTCATCCTGCTGCGGGCGCTGCTGGCCAAGAACGGCATCGCCGAGGACCAGGTCGAGGTGGTCAAGATGGGGAGCGACATGAACCAGCTCATGACCGGCCAGGCGGCCGCCGTCACCGGCTGGATGACCAACACCAACGCGCTCAAGGTGCTCGGCGACGGTCGCGTCGACATGATGCTGTGGGACGCCGGGATCCAGCTCTACGCCAATGTCTACTACACCACTGACGACATGCTGGCGAACCACTCCGACGTCCTTGCCCGCTTCCTCACCGGCTCCGCGCGGGGTTGGGGCGAGGCCCGCGCCAATCCGGAGGCCGGCGTTGACCACCTCGTGGCCGAGTACAGGAACCTGAGCCGCGAGAGCGAGCTTGAAGCGGTTGGCCCCGTGCTTGGATTCTCGTTCAACGACGTCACTGCGACGGACGGCTGGGCGGCCATGAATCCCGCCAACTGGCAGGCGCAGATCGACACCTACGCGCAGCTCAAGCAGTTCAAGGGGGAGACGCCGACGGTGGACGACGTCATGACCACCGACATCCTGGCGGCCACGGAAACGCTGAGAAAGCAGATTGGATGACGGGTGCCGCTGCCGCGGCGGCGAGGCCTGACGACGCCGTCGCCGCGGCACTCTCGGTACGCGGGCTGTCGGTCCGCTTCGACGCAGACGCCGGCAGCATCATCGCGCTGGACAGGGTCGGCTTCGAGGTGCCCGAGGGTGGCTTCGTGACCATGCTTGGGCCGTCGGGGTGCGGCAAGTCGACACTGCTGCGCGCCATAGCCGACCTGGTTCCGATCAGCGACGGCGCGATCCACGTCTTCGGCCGCACGCCGGAACAGGCCCGCCGGGCGCGCGACTTCGCCTTCGTCTTTCAGGACGCAACGCTGCTTCCCTGGCGCAGCGCCATCGACAATGTCCGCCTGCCACTGGAAGTGGGGCAGCAGGGCGGTGCCATCGAGCTGAACGCCGAGCCCGAGGCGCTGCTGGCCCTGGTCGGCCTGGAAGGACGCGAGAACGCCCTGCCCCACGAGCTGTCGGGCGGCATGCGCCAGCGGGTGTCCATCGCCCGCGCACTGGTCTACCGGCCGCGCGTGCTGCTGATGGACGAGCCCTTCGGCGCCCTGGACGAGATCACCCGCGACAAGCTCAACGAGGAACTCCTGCGCATCTGGCGCGAGACCGGAACCACCATCATGTTCGTCACCCACTCGGTGCCCGAGGCGGCGTTCCTCGGCCAGAAATGCCTCGTGCTGTCGGCTCAGCCGGGACGGGTCCGGGAATTCGTCGACATCGACTTCGACGAACCGAGAATGCTGGGCATGCGGGACACGCTGGAGTTCGTGGAGGTCACCGCGTACCTGCGCCGTCTCCTGGAAGAACCGCGATGAGCACGGCAAGCGTCGACGGCAAGAGCGCCGGCGCGGATACGGGAACAACCGTCCGGGATGCGCGCGCCGAACGCTCGCGCGCGCGCCGGTACCGCCATGCGCCGCCGATCATCGCCGCAGTCGGGATGCTGGCGCTCTGGCAGCTCATCGTCAGCGGTTTCGGTGTGCCGAGCTACATTGCGCCAAGCCCGCTCCAGGTCCTTGCGGTGTTCGCCGACCAGGGTGAAATCCTGTGGATCAACTTCTGGCCGACCCTGCTCGAAGCCGTGGCCGGTTTCGCGCTCGGCAACTCCGTGGCGGTGGTGCTGGCCGTGTGGTTCGTCCACAACCGGCTGGCAGAGCGCGCCTTCTATCCCATCGCGGTCTTCATCAACACCATCCCGATCATCGCCATCGCGCCGATCCTGGTGCTGATCCTGGGCAACGGCTATGCCCCGAAGATCGTCATCGCCGCGCTGATCTGCTTCTTCCCGACCCTGGTCAACATGGTGCGCGGCCTGAAGGCGGTCAGCCCGCAGATGCTGGAGCTGATGCGCGTGCTGTCGGCGAGCGACCGGGAAATCCTGTGGAAGATCCGGTTGCAAAGCTCCCTGCCGTTCCTCTTCGCGGCGCTGAAGATCGCATCGACCACCTGCGTCATCGGCGCCATCGTCGGCGAGTGGATCGGGTCCAACTACGGCCTGGGCTCGCTGATCATCGAGGCCACCTACAACTTCCGCGCACCGCTGCTGTACGCCACCGTGATCCTGGGGGCCGGCCTCGCGGTGGCGTTCTTCGTGACCACCACCCTGCTTGAACGGCGGATCCTGAAGTGGAAACCCGACGCCGTGTTCTGAGCCGGAGCCCGGCACCGCGCCGGACGACGTCCGGTATCCGACAGTGAAGACATGACGGAGACACGCACATGACACACCCGGAGACCCTGATCCGGCCCCAGTCCCCGGTGCCGGTCGTCGCCACCGCCGGCGTCGTGGTCGTGGGCGGCGGGCCGGCAGGCATCGCTGCCGCGGTGTCCGCCGCGCGCAACGGCGTGCCCACGGTGCTGGTCGAGCGCTATCCCTATCTCGGCGGTCTCGCCTCCGGCGGCATGGTCCTGGTGCTGGACGACATGCACAACGACCTCGAGATCTCGGTGCGCGGCCTGGCGATGGAGGTCATCGAGCGCATGCACGCGAGGGGACTGTGCGTCTATCCGCCCGAGGCCGACCGCGACCCCGCCGTCCGGGCAACCGAGGCGCTCTGGCAGAAATGGTCCCGCTGGGGCGTGTTCGACTTCCACACCCGCACCAAGCCGCATCCGGTCATCTTCGCCGCGGCGTTCGACCCGGACGGATTCAAGCAGGCCTCGCTCGACATGGTACGCGAGGCGGGCGTCACCCTGCGGCTGCACAGCTGGTTCCAGTCCACCATCGTCGAGGACGGGCGGGCCGCCGGCGTGATCGTGGAGACCAAGGAAGGGCCGCAGGCCATCCGCGGCGACGTTGTCATCGACGCGACCGGCGACCTCGATGTCGCGGCCAGTGCCGGGGTCCCCTTCACCGAGGGCGCGTTCATCGTCACCACGGTGTCGCGCATGGGCGGTGTCGACACCGACGCCGCCGAACGCTTCCAGTACGAGGAGCCGGAACGGTTCGCCGCCCTCGACCGGCAGGCGAAGAAACTGATCGGCGGCTGCTGGCAGTACTGGTGGCTGAAGACGCCGCTCCCGGGCGTGGTGTGGTGCAACTGCCCGCACATGACCGGTTTCGACGGCATGAAGGTGGCCGACCTGACGGCAGCGGAGTTCGAGGGCCGGCGACGCATGCAGGCCTTGCTGGAGTTTGCGCGCGCGCAGGTTCCGGGCTTCGAGCGCGCCTACTTCGTCGACTTCGCGCCCCAGACCGGCGTGCGCCAGACCCGCCTGCTCGAAGGCGAGTACGTGGTCACCAAGCGCGATGTCATGGACCGCGTGCATTTTCGCGACTCCGTCTGCCGCGGCCGGGACTACTACACCCCCTACCGCGCCCTGCTGCCGGTGGGCGTTGACCAGCTTCTCGTGGCCGGCCGCCACTACTCGGCGACCCCGCAGGCGCAGAAGGTCAGCCGGGAGATTCCACCCTGCATGGCCATGGGCGAGGCCACCGGCATCGCGGCTGCACTGGCGCTGGACACCGGCACCACGGTCCGCAACGTCGACGTGCGGGCGATCCAGAGGCAGATGCGCGCCCAGGGCGCGGACCCGGGCGATGTACCGGCCGGCAACGCCCTGGTGCCGGAGGCTGCGTGATGTCGCCGGAGTCGAACGCCGGCCGCGCGGGTCCACTGCCGCTCGAGGGCGTTCGGGTGCTCGACTTCACCCAGGTGATGATGGGCCCGTGCTGCACCCAGATGCTGGGCGACTACGGCGCCGACGTCATCAAGGTCGAGCGGGCGGGCTCGGGCGATCTTTCCCGCTGGAGCGTCGGCGAGGACCCCGACGGCGGCAACAACCCGGTGTTCGCAAGCCTCAATCGCAACAAGCGCAGCGTCGCGGTGAACCTGAAGTCGACGGAAGACCGGGCAGCGGTGCTGCGCCTCGTCGGGACCTGCGACGTTGTGGTGAACAATTTTCGCCCCGGCGTCATGGAACGCATGGGGTTCGGTTACGACGAGCTGCGCCGCATCAATCCCCGCCTCGTCTACGCTGTCGGCACCGGGTTCGGCCTGGATGGCCCCTACGTGCACAAGGGCGGCCAGGACGTGCTCGCCCAGGCGATGAGCGGCGCGATGCACCGCCGCTCGGACCCGTCGGTGCCGCTGACCGTCTACCCGACGGCGCTCGCCGACTACGCGGCGGGCATGCACCTGGTCCAGGGCATCCTGCTGGCGCTGATGCAGCGCGAGAAGACCGGCGAGGGGCAGAGGATCGCCGTATCGCTGTTCAACTCCATGCTGGCGATGCAGATGCAGGAGGCGGCGGTGTGGATGATGCGCGGGCGTGAGCTGAACTGGGCGGCCATGCCGCTGTCGGGCGTGTTCGAAACCCTCGACGGCGCCGTGGTCATGGTGGGCGCGTTCAAGCAGAACCCGCTGCGCGACATCTGCGCGGCGCTCGAGATGGACGACCTCTCGGCAGACCCGAGATATGCCGACCTGGAGCAACAGAAGGCGCACCGGCCGGACCTGCAGGCGATCTTCCGGGACCGGTTCGCGACCGGGACCACCGCGCACTGGCTGGAGCGACTGGGCGGTGTCGACATCCTGTGCGCCCCGGTGATGACCCTCGCGGACGCCCTGGACGATCCGCAGACCGAATGCAACGGCATGATCGCGGAAAGCCTGCCAACCGCCGCCGGGCCGGTGCGCCTCGTGGCCTCGCCCATCGACATGTCCGCAGCCCCGTTCGCGATACGCCGCGCGCCGCCCGCGCTGGGCGAGCACAATGACGAGGTGCTCGCGGCCGTACGCTCCGGCGAGGACGCGGCATGAGCGTCGAGTTCGATGTCACCGACGGCGTCGCCCGGGTGACGCTGAACCGTCCGGAGCGGATGAACGCGATTGACTCCTCGGCCGAGGCGGCGCTCGGCGAAGCCTGGGACTCGATCGACCGCGACCCGGCGATCCGCTGCGCGATTCTCACCGGCACGGGCCGTGCGTTCTGCGCCGGCGCGGACATGAAGGAAGACGGCCCTGACGGCCTCGCCTACTGGGCCCGCACCGGCGACCACGGTTTCGGCGGCATTGCGCTCGGCCGGCGTCCGTCGGTTCCCGTGATCGCCAGGGTCAACGGTATCGCGCTCGGCGGCGGTTTCGAGATGGTCCTGGGCTGCGATCTCGCCGTCGCTGCGGAAACGGCATCCTTCGGTCTGCCCGAGCCCCGGGTCGGGCGCCTGCCGCTCGACGGCATGGTCACCCTGCCCCGCCGGCTTCCGCGGACGTTCGCCATGGGCCTGCTGCTGACCGGACGGCGCATCGGCGCGGCAGAGGCGCTGGAGCTTGGCCTGCTCAACCAGGTCGTGCCGCTCGACGAGCTCGACGGGGCGATTGACACATGGGTCCGCGATATCCTCGCCTGTGCGCCGCTCAGCCTCAGGGCGATCAAGCGTTCGGCCGGCGACACCGCGCACCTGACCGTCCCGGAAGCCCGGAACGCCCGTCTCCCGAGCCTCGTCGCGGCCCTGCAGAGCCGCGATGCCGAGGAAGGCGTCGCCGCGTTCAGGGAGAAGCGGGCGCCGACCTGGTCCGGCCGCTGACCCGCGGGCGCGTGACACCCGGAGCCCTTCCATGACCTATGTCATCGCCGAGACCTGCATCGACATAAAGGACGGTATCTGCACCGAAGTCTGCCCGGTGGACTGCATCTACGAGGGCGGACGGATGTACTATATCCAGCCTGACGAGTGCGTTAACTGCGCGCTGTGCGTCTCGGTCTGCCCGGTCGAGGCCATCTGGTACGAGGACGACCTGCCCGCGCACTCGGCACGCTTCACCGCCGTCAATGCCGAGTTCTTCGGTGATACAGTCACGGGCTGGGGCCAGCCGGGGGGGCTCGGCCCCGAGTTCCGCACGGCGCGCGATCACCCCGTCGTGGCCGGGTGGAAGGCAGACGGAGGATGAGAGCGCATGCATGCCGCGGTGCTTCGATACTTCGAGGCAGTGGCCGAGGACGGATCGATCCGCCGCGCCTCGGAACGGCTTCACATTTCCGCCTCGGCCATCAATCGCCAGATCCTGAAGCTGGAGGACCATCTCGGCGTACCGCTGTTCGAACGCCGTCCGGACGGGATGCGGCTGACCGACGCCGGCCAGCTGGTGCTGCGCCACGCCCGGGACACCCTGCATGACTTCGCGCGCCTGCGCGGCGAAATCGACAGCCTGCGCGGCACCGTCAGCGGCGAGGTGACCATCGGCACGCTGGACAGCCCGGCGGTGCATTTCCTGCCCGAGGCCGTGGCCCGGTTCGTCGCATTGCATCCGGCGGTACAGGTCCGCGTCACGGCCTGCGACCCGGTCGAGGCCATGCACTCCGTCTCCCAGGGCAACGCCGACCTTGGTCTGACATTCTCTCCGACATGGCGGCGCGGCGTCACCGTGCTCGAGGACATCGCCTGTCCGATGTGCGTCATCATGAAGCCCGATCACGAACTGGCGTCGCGCTCCTGCGTCACGCTCGAGGAGTGCGGCGCCCACCGCCTGATCTACCAGGATCCGGCCGACACGATGCAGCCCTTTGTCGGTGACGAGATGGAAGCCTTCAAGCGGGCGCACAGGCCGGTGGCCGTTTCCAACATCCAGGGAGTCGTCAAGCGCCTCCTGCTGCGGGGAGTCGGAATCTCGTTCTACACGCGCCTGGGCTTTTCCGAGGAACTGGCCGCCGGAAGCCTGGTCGCGGTGCCGCTGGCAGGAGAGCGCCTCTCGGAGCTGCGCCTCTGCCTGGTCGCACCCTCCGACCGCCTGCCAACCGTGGCCGGCCACGCCATGGCCAACCACCTCAAGGAGGCGCTCGCCCGGTTCGGCGCCGGCCTCGACCAGGGAAACGGTGCATGACGGCGACCCTCGACGTTGAGCGCCTCCTCCCGGCGCCCGGCCATGTGCCCGCAGAGCGTGATGTTCGCCTCGCGTTCTCGAACGGGCGCATCGCCGCAATCGAAAGGACCGAACGGCCATGGCGCGACGGATGTATCGCGCTGCCCGCCATGGTCAATGCGCATGACCATGGCTACGGCGTGCCCCCGCCCGCACTCGGCGGCGCCGACGACGCGCTGGAATGCTGGATTGCCTCGTTCAGCAGGCCGGCGATCAAGCCCCGTCTCGAGGCCGCAGTCGCGTTCGGCCGCATGGCGCTGTCCGGCATCGGGGCAACCGTGCACTGTCACAACTCGCTGGTCGCTGACAGCCTGGTAACCGAGGCTGCAGGGGTTGCCCGTGCCGCGGCCGACATCGGCATACGTGTCGCGTTCTCGTGCCCGGTCCGGGACCGCAATCCCTGGGTCTATGGGGATCAGCACCATCTCCTGCCCTATCTGCCCCCGAAGGACCGGGCCCGGATCAGCGAGGTCCCTGCAGACGGGAAGCCGGCGCTTCACCTGGTCGAGCAGGTGGAGGCCATAGCCGCGGCCCATGAGACCGAGCTGTTCCAGGTGCAATACGGCCCGATCGGGCCGCAGTGGTGCCACGACGCCACGCTGGAATGCATCGCGGAGGCATCCGCTTTACATGACCGCCGCGTCCACATGCACCTGCTGGAGTCGCGGCGCCAGCGCGAATGGCTGGACGCCACCTATCGGCAGGGCATCGTTCGCTTCCTCGACGATATCGGCCTGCTCTCGCACCGGTTGACGCTGGCCCACGGGGTGCACCTGACTGACGGCGAATGCGCGCTGCTGGCCGAACGCGGTGTCACCGTTTCCGTCAATACCTCGTGCAATCTGCGAATGCGGTCCGGTCTCGCGCCTGTCGCGCGCTTCATGCACCACGGGGTGCGTTTCGGGTTCGGGCTCGATGGTTGCTCGCATGATGACGACCAGGATTACTTCCGCGACCTGCGTCTTGCCTGGCGGTTGCACAACGGCACCGGCCTGGAGCCGGCGCTTCCACCAGGCCGCCTGTTCGATGCGGCCTGTGGCGACGGGTTCCGGTGCATCGACGGCAGCGATGACTATGGCCGGATCGTTCCCGGAGCCCGGGCCGACCTGGTGGTGCTGGACTACGCCGGCATGCGCAGCGACTTCCTGGTTTCGGATGAAGACGAGCTCGACGTGATCCTGACCCGCGCAACGTCTCGCCACGTGCGCAACCTTCTGGTCGCCGGGCGCGAGGTAGTGAGGGACGGTATCCTGACCGGCCTCGACCTGGCGCACGCCGAGCGCGAACTCATGGAACGTGCCGCAAGAACGGTTGCCGCCGATCCCGAATGGTCGGCTCACCACCGACACCGCCGCAACGCCGTGCGCGCGTACTACGCCGACGCGAAGCACATCGCCGACAGCGCCGATTGAGGCGGCAGCGCCTCTGCTCCGTCCGCCAGCCCACCTCGTCGTGCGTCACGGCACCGGGATTCCGCTCCCTGTGCCGCCTCGGCTACCCGGACCAGCGGGCGCCGGGCCCCTCACCCGCCCGGAGACCGATCGAAATCGGTCGCCGAGGTTTCGGCCCGTACAGATCGCCACGGTGAAGGTGGCACACCGGACCGGAGGTGCCGGCGGTCATTGGGCTGGTCCCGTGCCCGGGACGAGCCGGCCCACGAGGTCCGCGCTTGCGGACCCTGTGGCCGGCGGCCAGGCCTTGTCGGATCGACCGGACAGGGAAAGTTGGGAGCGGACCGAAGCCCGCCCCCATGCAGTTCTATTTCAGGGCTTCGTCGGTAATCGCGTGCGTCCAGGCTCCCTCCGGGGCCATGGTGATGACCGGGTTCGAGCCACCCTTCAGGAGCGTCTGGACGGTGCGCTCGTAGTCGGCGGGAACCAGCGCGCCGTTGCTGCCCGCGGTCAGCTTGGCGATCTCTCCCATCATCCGCTTCTGGTGCTTCTCGGTCTGGGCACCGGTCGCGTCATTCTCCAGCACGATGTCGGCGGCATCGTCCGGGTTCTCCTCGGCCCATTTCCAGCCTTTCATCGACGCACGCACGAAGCGGACCATCTTGTCGCGGAAGGCGGCGTCCTCCAGCGCGGATTCGAGCACGTAGATGCCATCCTCCAGCGTGGCCACGCCCTGGTCCTCGTACTTGAAGACCACGAGGTCGTCGGCCGAGAGGCCGGCATCGATGACTTGCCAGTACTCGTTGTACGTCATGGTCGAGATGCAGGCGGCCTGGCCCTGGAGGATCGGATCGACGTTGAAGCCCTGCTTCAGGACGGTCACGCCCTGTTCGCTGCCGTCGGTCGGGATGCCGAGCTGGCTCATCCAGGACAGGAACGGATACTCGTTTCCGAAGAACCACACGCCGATGGTCTTGCCCCGGAAATCCTCCGGCGTCGTGATGCCCGTGTCCTTGCGGCAGGTCAGCATCATGCCCGAGCTCTTGAACGGCTGGGCGATGTTGACGAGCGGCAGGCCCTTCTCGCGGGTGGCGAGCGCCGATGGCATCCAGTCGAGAATCACGTCAGCGCCGCCACCGGCCAGCACCTGGGGAGGCGCGATGTCCGGGCCGCCGGCCTTGATTTCCACCTCCAGGCCTTCCTCTGCATAGAACCCCTTGTCCGCGGCGACGTAGTAGCCGGCGAACTGGGCCTGGGTGACCCACTTGAGCTGAAGCGTGACCTTGTCTGCCGCCTGCGCGAGGCCGGCCGACAGGGCGAAGGCCGCCGCTGCGAATAATGCTGTGCGTTTCATTCCTTCTCTCCCCGGCTTGAACAGGTGTGTCTGCTGCTACTCCCGGACCGACGGATGCCAGTGGGTGACCGTTCGCTCTGCCAGCGTCACGCATCCATAGAACGCGGATCCCGCGAGGGCTGCGACCGCGATCTCGGCCCAGACCATGTCCAGGGCCATGCGTCCGATCTCGGTCGAAATGCGAAATCCCATTCCCACGGTCGGTGTTCCGAAAAACTCTGCAACGATGGCGCCGATCAGCGCAAGGGTCGTGCAGATCTTCAGCCCGTTGAAGATGAAGGGCCCGGCCGCGGGCAGGTGCAGTTTCCACAGGGTCTGCCAGTAGCCGGCCGCGTAGGTGCGCATGAGGTCCCGCTGCATGGGATCGGACATGCGCAGGCCTGCTATCGTGTTCACCAGCATCGGGAAAAAGCACATCACCACGACCACGGCGGCCTTCGAGTGCCAGTCGAAGCCGAACCACATGACCATGATGGGTGCGATACCGACGATGGGCAGGGCGGCAGCAAGATTGCCCATGGGCAGGAGGCCCCTTTGCAGGAACGGCGAACGGTCGACGGCAACGGCCATGAGGAACGCCGCGCCGCAGCCCATGACATAGCCCGGCAAGACCGACCGGATCACCGTTTGCACGAAGTCGGCCCACAGGACCGGCAGGTTGCCCGCAAACGCCTCGGAAATCACCGAAGGCGGCGGCAGGATGACTGCCGGCACCTCCAGCCCGCGCACCAGCCCCTCCCATATCACCAGCAGGGATACGCCGAAGATCGCGGGGACCAGGATGCGCGTCGCCCGGCCCGAACGCCGCACCAGCAGGATGTTGGCGCCCCACCCGCCGAGCCACGCGGCTATGGCAAGCGCGACCCCGTTCACAGCGCCTGTCCGGTACGGCGCAGCACCACGCGCTGGGCCACTCCGATGGCGCCAACCATCAGGGCTGCGCAGACCGCGGCACCGAAGAGCGCCGACCAGATGATCAGCACCTGGCCGTAGTAGCTACCGTTCAGCATGCGCGCGCCGAAGCCGCCCTGGCTGCCGGTGGGCAGTTCGCCGATGATCGCGCCGACGAGCGCAATGGCGACGGCGACCTTCAGCGACGCGAAGAGATAGGGCAGCGAGGAGGGCCAGCGCAGTTTCCAGAACACCTGCCAGTCGGACGCACTGTAGGTGCGCATCAGGTCGAGTTGCATGCCATCGGGCGCACGCAGCCCCTTGACCATGCCGACCGCCACCGGGAAGAAACTGAGATAGGCCGAGATCGAGGCCTTCGCGACCAGTCCGGATATCCCGACATTGTAGAGCACCACGATGATCATCGGCGCAACGGCCAGGATGGGCACGGTCTGGCTGGAGATGATCCAGGGCATGACGGAGAGGTCCATCGCCCGGTTGTGCACGATGCCGACGGCCAGCAGGATCCCGAGGGCCACCCCCATGGCGAAACCCAGCAGGGTCGCCGAGAGCGTGATCCACCCGTGATAGACGAGGCTGCGCCTCGACGTGATGCGCTTGTTCGCCGTGGTTTCCCAGATCTCGGCGGCGACCTGGTGCGGAGCGGGCAGGACGGGGCGTTCCTGGGACATGGTGGCCGGCACAATCTCCGCCCAGCCGATCTCCACGCCCGCGCGGGCCGCCTGGTCACGCTCCCACCTGGCGTTCAGGCCGACGGCTGCGACATACCACACCGCCACGATGGCAAGGCAGATCACCGCAACCGGCAGGACGTTCCGCATCAGCCCGCTGGCCCGGTACACCCCGGACAGCGGACGGCGGGCCCCGCGTCACGCTGCGGGCTCGCCGGTGCCAGGCACGGTCCGGGCAGGAGAGGCATCGTCGACATGCTCCCATCGCGTCGATCGGTCGGACCGGCACTGTGCAGGAAGCACTGCCGGGGTACCAGCCGGAATTCGGCCGCTCGCCGCGTTATCCTTCCGGGCCGCTGTGTCCCGAGCGCAGGCCTTCGCGCACACGCGTGGCCAGTTCCAGGAAGGCCGCGCTCTCGCGTATGTCGAGAGGACGCTCTGCCGGCAGCGGGCTCTCGATCACGTCGATGATGCGTCCCGGCCTCGGGCTCATCACCACGATCCTGGTCGAGAGGTACACGGCCTCCGGTATCGAATGGGTCACGAAACAGACCGTCTTTCCGGTCCGCGCGTGCAGCGCCAGCAACTGCTCGTTCAGGTGGTCGCGCACGATTTCGTCGAGCGCGCCGAAGGGCTCGTCCATCAGCAGCAGGTCCGCGTCGAATGCGAGCGCGCGCGCGATCGAGGCCCTCTGCTGCATTCCCCCGGACAACTGCCAGGGGAACATGCGGGCGAAGTCGCCGAGGCCGACGAGATCAAGGGCACGCCTGACCCGCTCGATGCGTTCCTGCGCCGGGTAGCCCATGACCTCGAGCGGCAGGCGCACGTTCTTCTCGATGGTCCGCCACGGATAGAGTCCCGCCGCCTGGAACACGTAGCCGTAGGCGCGGTTCAGCCGCGCCTGTTCGGGTGTCATTCCGTTCACGGTGATCGTGCCGCCCGTCGGCTGCTCCAGGTCCGCAATCACGCGCAGCAGTGTCGTCTTCCCGCACCCGGAGGGGCCGATGAAGCTGACAAACTCGCCCGGAGCCACCTCCAGGTCGACATCCGACAGTGCATGGACGGGGCCGTCCCTGGTCTGGAAGACCAGGTCGAGCGAGGACGCGACGACCGCACCCGCACCCCTCATCACGGACCGCCGCCCCGCGGGCTGCACGGTGTTCGAACGCCCGGGGGACTCAAACCCCGCTCGGGATGTTCAGCGGGTTGCGCTGGACCTTGCGCGGTGCGGTCAGTTCCTTCCAGCGGGCGAGCGCTTCATGCACGGCGGGGAACGCGCGCCGGCGCACGAACCTCCCGCGCCCGGGCCGGGGCTGCGAGTTCTTGCCGTGTTCCCAGACAATCTCGCCGCGGCTCAGCGTGTAGCGGGCCTGGGCCGAGACCTCCACTCCCTCGAAGACGTTGTAGTCGATGATCGATTTCTGGGTGGTGGCGGAGATCGTCTTCTTGATGGTCGGGTCCCAGACCACGACATCGGCGTCCGCCCCTTCGACGAGCGCGCCCTTCTTCGGATAGACGTTGAGTATCTTCGCGATGTTGGTGGAGGTGACCGCCACGAACTCGTTCGGCGTGAGCCGGCCGGTATCGACACCCTTGGTCCAGAGCACCGGCATGCGGTCCTCGAGCCCGCCGGTTCCGTTCGGGATCATGGGGAAACCGGCAAGACCCATGCGCTTCTGGTCCGTGGTGAAGGCCGCATGGTCTGTCGCCACCACCTGGAGCGACCCCGCGGCCAGCCCGTTCCACAGCCCGTCCTGGTGCACCTTGCCGCGGAAGGGCGGCGACATGACGCGTTGCGCGGCGTAGTCCCAGTCCTGGTCGAAGTACTCCGATTCATCCAGCGTGAGGTGCTGGATCAGCGGCTCGCCGTAGACCCGCATGCCCTTCTGGCGCGCCCGCCGTATGGCCTCGTGCGCCTGCTCGCAGGAGACATGCACGATGTAGAGCGGCACGCCCGCCGCGTCGGCGATCATGATCGCGCGGTTGGCGGCCTCGCCCTCCACTTCCGGCGGGCGTGAAAAGGCGTGTCCCTCCGGACCGGTGAGACCTTGCTCCATGTACTTTTCCTGCAGCGCCGCCACCACGTCGCCGTTCTCGGCATGGACGAGCGGCATCGCGCCGAGCGCGGCGCACCGGCGGAACGACGCGAACATCTCGTCGTCGTCGATCATCAGCGCGCCCTTGTAGGCCATGAAGTGCTTGAAGGTATTGATGCCGCGCCTGACGACCTCGGCCATCTCGTTGTGGATCTGCTCGTTCCAGTCCACGATCGCACAGTGATAGCCGATATCGACGCAGATCTGGTCCTTCGACTTGGTGTCCCAGGAATCGACAGCGCTCAACAGCGAGCCGTCCTCACCGGGCAGCACGAAGTCGACCAGCATGGTTGTCCCGCCGGTCGCCGCCGCCCAGGTGCCGGATTCGAATGTTTCGGCGGCGGTCGTGCCCATGAAGGGCATTTCCAGGTGGGTGTGCGGGTCGATCCCGCCGGGGATCACATAGGCCTGCGAGGCGTCGACGACCTCGTCGCCGTTCAGGTTCTCGCCGATTGCGGCGATCTTCTCGCCTTCGATCAGCACGTCGGCCTTCCAGGTTCGGTCCGCAGTGAGGACGGTGCCGCCCTTGATGACTTTGCTCATTCGAGGCCTCCGCTCAATCTCGTTTCCTGGGGCGCCGGGCCCGTGCCTCAGTCCAGGAGCTCCGCCGTCTCCACCACCGCGTGGCAGAGTACATCACACCCCCGGGCAGCCCATTCCGGCGTGATCTCCTCGGCTTCGTTGTGGCTCAGCCCGTCGACGCACGGGCACATCACCATCGCCGCCGGTGCGACCATGTTGATCCAGCAGGCGTCGTGGCCCGCACCGGAGACGATGTCCATGTGCGAATACCCGAGCCGTTCGGCCGCGTCGCGGACGGCCCCGACGCAGCCATGGTGGAACTCGGGCGGATCGAAGCTGCCCACGATCTCCATCTCGATCTCGCAGCCCAGCGCCTCGCACAGCGCGGGCGCCTTCTTGCGTACCTCGGCCACCATCCCCTCGAGCGTCTCCAGGACGTGGCTGCGAAAGTCGACCGTGCAGACGACCCGGCCCGGAATGATGTTGCGCGAGTTCGGATAGACATCGACATGCCCGATGGCGCCAACCGCATTGGGCTGGTGCTTCATCGCCACTTCGTGCACCAGTTCGGTAATCTGGGCCAGGCCTCGCCCGGCATTCCTGCGCATGCGCATGGGCGTGGAGCCGGTGTGGCTTTCCTTGCCCCTGATCCGGCACTCGATCCAGCGCAGGCCCTGGCCGTGGGTGACGACGCCGATATCGCACTCCTCGGCCTCGAGGATCGGGCCCTGCTCGATATGCAGCTCGAAATAGGCATGCATCCTGCGCGCACCGACCTCTTCCTCGCCGCGCCAACCGATGCGCTCCAGCTCGTCCCCGAAACGCTTGCCTTCGGAATCGGTCAGGCCGTAGGCCCAGTCCTGCGTATGCACGCCGGCAAACACGCCCGACGCCAGCATCGGCGGCGCGTAGCGCGTGCCTTCCTCGTTGGTCCAGTTGATGACGACGATCGGGCGCTTGGTCCTGATGCCAAGGTCGTTCAGGGTCCGCACGATTTCGAGCCCGCCGAGCACGCCGAGCACGCCATCGTACTTGCCACCGGTCGGCTGCGTGTCGAGGTGACTGCCGACAAAGACCGGCAACGCGTCCGGATCCGTTCCGGGACGGGTGGCAAACATGTTGCCCATCTGGTCGAGGCCCATCTCGCAGCCGGCCGCCTCGCACCACTTCCGGAACAGCGCACGACCCTCGCCGTCCTCGTCGGTCAGCGTCTGGCGGTTGTTGCCGCCTGCCACGCCGGGACCGATCCTGGCCATGTCCATCAGGCTGTCCCAGAGCCGTTCGCCGTTGATCTTCAGGTTTTCCCCGGGGGCGGGCATGGGCACCTCACATTCACTGATCACGCTGGAAAAATGACGCTAGCAAGCTCCTAGGGCCGGTCAAGCGGAAAGTCTGTCCGGGCCTGCGCCGTCGGCGGCATGGTCACCGGAACGCGGGAATGATCGACCTGCCGTACTCGGCGATGATCTCTTCCTCGTCCCCGTTGTCGAGATAGATGTTGAACTGGGTGACGCCCGCCGCCTTGAGTTGCTCCAGTTTCGCTACGTGTTCCGACGGTTCGCCGAGTACGCTGAACCCGTCGATGATGTCGTCGGTGATGAAGTCGAGGAAGGCGTTGTCGCTCTGTCCGTGCTTCAGGTAGTCGTAGCCCCTGCGGCCCTCGATATAGGCGGTGAGCGAGGGCGGAATGTCCTCGCGCTCGGCGCCGTATCTCTCGACGATGTCGGCCACGTGGTTCCCGACCATGGCCGGGAACCAGCGCGTCGCCTCCCGGCAGGTTTCCCGGTTGCCGAAATACGCCGGCGCGGCGGACATGACCCGGTAGCCAGACATGTCCCGCCCCGCACTCCGGCCGGCCGCGATCGCCTGGTCGGCAAGCCACCTGCAGATCGAGGGCTCGGCGATCTGGAGTATCAACCCGTCACCGACACGGCCCGCCGAGTCCAGGGCCTTCGGGCCGTAGGCGGCAACCCAGACCGGAAGTTCGTAGCCCGTTGCCCAGGGGAACTTCATCGGCTCCGGCACAGTGCCGTACCGGACTTCCTCGCCGCGCACCAGGGCGCGGACGACATGGATGAATTCCTCCATCCGGGCCAGCGATGACGGCCTCCTGCCCATGACCCTGACGGCGCTGTCGCCGCGACCGACCCCGATGTCGAAGCGGTTGTCCGACTGCAGTGCCAGCGAACCGAAGAGCGAGGCCGCCGCGGACCAGTCGCGCGTGTTGGGGTTGGTCACGCAGGGACCGAAACGGAGTGTCTCGGTGTGCTCCATGCACATGGCCATTGCCGGGTAGCTTTCGCGCCAGAGGATGTGGCTGTCGTAGAACCAGCAATGGGAGAACCCCACATCCTCGGCCTGTTTCACCAGTGCCCGCGCCCGATCGGGCTCCATGAACCCCTTGAAGGTAATTCCGAATTCCATGTCCGCCTCCCGAGCACCCCGGTGTTCCGGCACCACTGACCTGCATGCGACGAATGGCCCTCCGCAACAATAGGTTCCGCAGACCGGGCTTATCAAGAAAAACGCGGAGAAACCCGTGGCGAAGTCGCTGGAGTCGATGACAGTTTTCTGAGCCCGGGTCGCGCAGGCATTCACGCTGGCAGCGATCGCCGGCGCCCTGTCCTACCGGCCGTTGCGGGGACGCGCGCGGATGGTGCCGGCAGGCGTCGGAAACGCATGTTCCGGCCGGTACTCGTCGAAGCTCGACAGGCGTTGCGCGTCGCACTCCCGCTGCCAGGTCGAGCCGGGCACGACGGCGGAGATGCAGGGATAGCTGTTGCGGAACTCAGCAGTGCGCTGCGACGTCTCGATGGCGATGGCGACCAGGCCGCAGACGCGTCCCTCCTGGCGTTCGACCAGCGCGATGGCGCCCTCCATCGTTCCGCCGGTCTCGATCCACTGGTCGACCAGCAGGACCCGGGTGCCCGGAGCGAAGGCCGGCAGGCGCATCTCCATCTGCTGGGTCCGGCCCGAATAGTTGGTAAAGGACACGGCGTCGGTATCGACGCAGAGCTTGCCGGCCTTGCGCACGGGCAGAAAGCCCACCCCCAGCCTCGCCGCCAGGGCCGCGCCCAGGACGAACCCCATGGCGTCGAGCCCGCCGACGACATCGACCTCGATGCCCTCCAGGTCGGCCTGAAGGTCGTCGAGCAGGTCGTGGAACGCGGCCCCGTTGATGTAGATGGACGTCGGGTCCAGCCAGGCGAAGCTGTCACCCTTGGTATTCGGCGCCATCAGCCGCAGGTACCACCGGTCGTCGCGGGGGCCCCTATCCATGGCTGCCGATCTCCCTGGCAACCCGCATCAGCCGCCCCAGCCGGACGGAGTCGATCCTGTAGAAGTCACCTTCCCGATTGATGCCGGTGGCAACCAGGAAGGCGTCGACCTGCGCGTAACTCGCGGCGTTCTCGGGCGTGACCCCCGAGGCGAGCGCCAGCGGCGCCGGGCCGGCGCCGGCCCTGAAATGGCGGACCTTCCGGGCCCCGGCCTCCTCGCCGGTGGCCGGGCCGGAGGTCGTGACCACGTCCATGAACGTGACCGCCTCGCGCGCGGCATCCTTCCAGCGCTCCGGATCCACGGGACGCTGCTTCTTGAATGCGGTGCCGCCGAAATAGAGCCCGGACCAGCCGCTGGCTGCCCGCGCGGCCGCAATCCGGCGGGCCTGCGACGTATCCCGCCCGGTCTCGTCAATACGCGCATCGTCGGCCCAGTAGGCGTCGATCCGGCACCCCTCGCTGTCCAGGTCGCCAAGGACCGGGAACGCATCGCGGCCCGTGACGGCCAGGAAATTCACCCCCATCCAGAGCGACGGCCACCCGGCGCGGACCTCGCGGATGACCGGCAGGAACGCGTCGACGCCGTAGTCATGATTGATCAGGAAACAGCCCGGGGCACCCTCGCCGACCAGGATGCGAAGGTTCTCGCGCACCTGTTCCGTGTTCAGCGCATGGATCACGGGCAGGACGACCGGGCCCGGCGCCTTGAACAGCTTGTGAAAGTCGAGAAGCGTCATGGTGCGGAATCTGCGGCAGATCGCCCGGACAGTCAAAGAAGTTCCTTGCCGCCGGACGTCTTTCGGAGTTGCATACGACTGGCAACCCACACAAGACGGGAGATCGGAACATGAGCGAACGGTCGAACCTGACGCGTCGCAGCGTGCTTGCCATGACAGGCGCGACAGTGCTGTGTGCCCCATTCGTCGGCCGCGCACGGGCGGCGGCGACGGAGATCAACATGCTCGCCTGGTACGGCCACGGCGAACCGGACGTCGTTGGCGCCTTCGAGGAAGCCAACAATGTGAAGTTCAAACCGAAATATTATGCCGGGGGCGACAACATGCTGGCGCTCATCGCCCAGTCTCCCCCGGGCACCTACGACGTCATCCTCTCGGATGCCGAGTTCGTTCAGCAGCTGAACGCGGCCGGCTACATCGAGGCCCTGGACGCGAACGACTACCCGTTTGACGACATGCTGCACGATGACTTCGCCAAGTTCCCCGGTCACTGGGACGGCGACACCCTGTTCTCGATGATGGTGCGCTTCGGCCACCTGGGCGTCAGCTACAACACGACCGCGATCTCGGCCGAGGAAGCCATGAGCTACAAGTGCTTCTGGAAACCCGAGGTCACGGGCAAGGTCGGGCATTTCGACTGGCACCTGCCGTCGCTGGGCATGATGAGCCTGCACAACGGCAATGGCGCCGGGCTGTGGGATCTCGACGACGCCGCATGGGAGGCCGTCCAGGAGACCACCATGAGCCTGCGCCCGCAGGTCGGCGGCTTCTTCGACTACGGCGGCACCTTCAACAGCCTGAAGAACGGCGAGATGCTGGCCATGTGCGGGATCGGCGACTGGATCACCGGGGTCCTGGAAAAGGACGGCGCACCGGTGGCCTCGGTCATTCCCGACGAGGGCGGCATCCAGTGGACCGAGAGCTACTGCATCGGCAAGGACTCGTCCAAGGCGGACATCGTCAGGTCCTTCATCCAGTACATGCTGAGCCCGGAAGGACAGGTGAAGTCGGCCCAGATGGCCGCCTATCCCGGCAACTGCATCACCAGGGGCGGGCGGGCGGCGCTGGTCGCGGCGGACGGCGCCGAGGCCGATCGTACCAACCAGGTGGACGGGAACCCGATGGACCCGATCGCGCTGATCAGGGACGGCCGCATCCACTACCGCGACATCCCAGTCAACCAGACGCTCGAGGACTGGAACGACTTCTGGTCCGAGTACAAGAACGCCTGATGCCGCAGGGACGCCGGGCGCGGGGAGCCTTGCGCGAGCGGCGCCCGGCGGCAGACCCGTAACACCGTGACGGCGCGGAACCGGCGACGGCCGGCCACCATGTCCAGGCTCGTGCCATGAACCGTTTCGCGCTCGTCTTCCGGCTTCCGATCATCGTCTGGCAGGGGCTGTTCTTCCTCGGTCCCCTGTTCTTCATGATCGCGATGAGCTTCTTCCTGGTGAAGAACTACCGGATGGAGGAGGCGTTCGAGCTCAAGAACTGGGCCCGGATGCTGACACGGGGCTACGTCTGGGACAGCTACTGGTACACGCTGGGCATGGCGGGCTCGGCCACGCTGGTCGCAACCCTGGTCGCGTTTCCCGCCGCGTTTGCGCTGGCCTTCCGGGTGTCGGAGTCAGTCAGGCGCTGGGTGATCTTCCTGCTGATCATCCCGTTCTTCACGTCCTACCTGGTCCGCACCTTTTCCTGGTACGTGATCCTGGCGGAATCAGGAGTGATCAACGCCGGACTGGGCACCGTCGGGTTTGGACCCTACACGATGCTCAACACGCCGTTCGGCACTGTCGTCGGCTACCTGACCCTGACACTGCCGCTGGTCGTGATCCTGCAGACCATCGCACTTGCGAACATCGACCGGAACCTCGTGCAGGCCGCGCGCAACCTGGGCTGCTCGCCCCGGCGCACGCTGTTCTCCGTCATCGTGCCGCTGGCAAAGACCGGGCTCATCATCGCGGCCCTGTTCTGCTTCATCCTGTCCTTCGGCGACTTCGTGGCACCGTACTACCTGGGCGGCTCCAAGCCCCCGACCCTGCCGATCCTGATCATCGACACCACGAAGTCGGGTCAGCAATGGCCGCGTGCAGCCGTCGTCGCGGTCATGATGATGATCACCCTCTTCGCCATCGCCGCCACCTCGATCTGGCTGGCCTACAGGAAGCGGCGGGCGTCATGAGCGCGCGGATCGTCACCGTCCTCCTGCTCGGCTGGCTGCTGCTGGTGTTCGTGTTCATCTTCGCGCCGATCGTCGCGTCGGTCATTTTCTCCTTCAACTCGGACCGGTTCCCGACGATCCCGCTGGGCTCCTTCACCACCCACTGGTACGACACGATCTTCGCCGACGCCGAGATCGGCGAGGCTGCCCGCAACTCGATCATCGTCTCGCTTTCGACCTCCGTCATCGCGACGACGCTGGGCTTTGCGACCGCCTATACCGACTATCGCTACAGGTTCCGCTTCAAGGGGCCGTACCTGGCGCTGATCCTGCTGCCGCCAACGATCCCGTTGATCATCATGGCGCTCGCCATGCTCGCCTGGCTGTCCTGGATCGGGGCGTCGGGCCAGCTCTGGTCGATCATCATCGCGCATTCCGTGCTGACCGCGCCCTTCGCCATGGCAATCCTGCGGCTGCGGCTCCACCAGATCGATCCCGACCTGGAAGCCGCCGCCTGGAACCTGGGATCGTCGGAGTGGCGGGCGCTGTGGTCGGTCATCCTGCCGTTCTGCCGGCCCGCCATCATCTCCGCCGCCTGCCTGACCGCCGCCGTGTCCTTCGACGAGTTCGCGGTGGCCTGGTTCGTGAGCGGACTGAACAAGACCGTGCCGGTCATCATCCTCGAGATCGTCCAGGGCAACATCGACCCGCAGGTCAACGCGATCGGGACGCTGGTGTTCCTCACGTCAATGACGCTGGTGGTCCTCGCCCAGCTCTTTTTCATCACCAGGGTCGGCCGCACATGAAGGATCCTCTCGTCGTTCTCTCAGGCGTGGTCAAGCGGTTCGGGACCTTCACGGCCGTCCACCGCCTGGACCTTGAAATCGCACAGGGCGAGTTCATCGCGATCATGGGCCCGTCCGGCTGCGGCAAGACCACGACGCTGCGGATGATCGCCGGACTGGAAGTGCCGACCGAGGGCGAGGTCCGCATCAGCGGGCAGCGGATGAACGACGTGCCGGTTCACGAGCGCGACACGCCCATGGTCTGGCAGTCGCTGGCGCTGTTTCCGTTCCTGAATGCCCGCGAGAACGTCGAGTTCGGGCTCAGGATGCGCGGGATCTGCGCCACCGAGCGGCGACGGCGCGCGACGGAATGGCTGGAGCGGCTCGAGATCGGGGCGTTCGCCGAGCGCAGTATCGACACGCTGTCCGGCGGCCAGCGCCAGCGCGTCGCGCTCGCGCGTTCCCTGGTGACGGAGCCGCACATCCTGTTGCTGGACGAGCCGCTCTCGGCGCTGGACGCTCACCTCGTCATTCGCATGCAGGGCGTGCTGACACGCCTGCAACGGGAACTCGGCATTACCTTCGTCCACGTCACCCATTCACAGTCCGAAGCCCTGGCCATGGCCGACCGGATCGTGATCATGTCCGAGGGCCGCGTCGTGCAGATCGGCCGGCCGCGGGAGATCTACCGAACCCCCGGGAGCCGCTTCGTGGCCGAGTTCGTCGGACGAAACAACATCCTGAGCGGGATCAGCCGGGGCGATGCGATCGAAACGGCGCTCGGCACCTTTCCCGCCCCCGGCCTGCCGGCGCCGGGCAGGCCCGCGACCCTGGTCATCGCCGCCGACCTGGTCGAGATCAGCCAGGCGCCCCGCGATGGCGCAATTCCCTGCGCGCTGATCTCGGAGGAATTCGTCGGGGCGACGGTGACCCTGTTCCTCGAGGCGGAGGACGGAACCGAGCTGAAGGTGCAGGTGCCGGAACGCGCGCTGGGCGAACTGAACCAGCATGCCGGCGGCCAGTACCATCTCAGCTGGCCCGCCGATGCCGGCCATGTCCTGACCGAGACCTGAGCGGAGGCACGGATGATCCGGCACCCGATCCCCTGGCCGGACGGCGCACGGTGTGCCGTCGCAATCACCTTCGACATGGACGCCGACAGCCTGATCCACATCGCGAGGCCCGAGGACGGGTTCGATCGACTGTACCCGGTCTCGATGGGACGCTACGGCCCGACGGTCGCAATCCCGCGGATCCTTGCAACCTACCGGCGACTGGGGATCAGGCAGAGCTTCTTCATACCGGGCTGGTGCCTGGAGACCTACCCGGACGCCGTCGAGGCGATCCTGCGTGACGGACACGAGATCGGCCACCACGGCTGGATCCACGAGGATCCGGTGACCACGCGCGGACCCTCCCAGGCGGAAGCCTTCGAGAAGGCCCTGGAGGCGCACCGGCGCATCTGCGGCGGCCTTCCGCGGGGCTACCGCGCACCGGTCTACAACGTCACGCAGCAGGTCATCGACCTCGTGATCGCACACGGGCTGCGCTACGACAGCTCCTTGATGGCCGACGACGTTCCCTACCGGATGACTACCGCCGAGGGCGCGCTGTGGGAGATGCCGGTCCACTGGGCAACCGACGACTGGCCGCCCTTCGCGCACTACGCCGAGATCGGATACATGATGCCGGTGCGAGGACCGTCGGCCGGCCTGGCCGGGTTCTGGGAAGAGTTCGAGGCGCAGTACGAGGCCGGCGGCTTCTTCATGCTGATCGTTCACCCGTTCCTGACCGGCCGGCTGGCCCGCTGGCGGCTGGTCGAGCGGTGGCTGGAGGAGACCATGGCGACCCGGAAGGTCTGGGTCGCCCGCCTCGAGGACATCGCCGATCACCTCGATGCGCTCGCCGCCGCCGGTCACCGGATCCGCACCGAACGGCTCCCCCACTACGAAGGACCGCAGAGATGAGACTGACCGACATCGACCGCCGGATGCTGCGCATCGCCTACGAGGAGGCGCTTGCCGGTTTCGAGGAGGGCGGCTGCCCCATCGGCTCCGTGCTCGCGCGCGGCGACACGGTGGTCGCACGAGGCCGGAACCGGCGCGTGCAGAACGGCGATCCCATTGCGCATGGCGAGATGGACGCGTTGCGCAGGGCGGGTCGTCAGCGGACCTACCGCGACACGACCCTCTACACCTCGCTCTCGCCCTGCATGATGTGCTCGGGCGCCATCGTGCAGTTCGGCATACCGCGGGTTGTCATTGCCGAGAACACGACATTCGGGGGCAACGAGGACTTCCTGCGCGAGCGCGGCGTCGAGGTCGTCGTCGCCGACGACCCGGCCTGCATGGCGCTCATGACCCGTTTCATCGAGGAACAACCCGGACTGTGGGCGGAAGACATCGCCGAAGACTGACCTTCGGCCGGCCTGCGGAACTGCGGAAGCCCGACAGCAGTGTTGGCTGTCGTGACGGTGACGGAACGATGTCACGGTCGATGCCGATACTGTCCTGCGAACCCTCATTCGCGCACAGGCAACAGTCGGTCCATTGTTGAACTGTGCCGGGGAGCAGGCGCTGGGCACGTGAGGCCAAATTCGTCGGTCCGTGTAGAACCACCTGAATTGGGCGTGTACCAGTCCACGTGGCACGCGTGAAGGAACGAGGGCCGACAGAAGAGAACACTGCGTGCAAGAATCCGTGCCGGTTTGGCGCAGGTGGCCGACATCGTGAGGGCGGCGATTACGACTACCGGCCCGCGCCAGGGCCATCGTGCCGCCGCAACTCAAGTCCGGTGGTTCAAAATCCTGAATGAAGGCAGGAAGGTCGATGAAACGCCCTATACCGGTCGCGTGGTGCTGGAGCGGTTTGGCGACGGGCATGCGAGCCGCAAAGAAGAGCGGCCACAAGCTCCATGTGCGCACCCGAATGACGAAGTCGGACGATCCGCAGGTTCCGCACAGCAACAGAAAGCGTACGCGCTGGCAATTCAAGCGGTCGGCTTGTCCGGGATCGTCGAGACATCAGCGTACGGGAACCTGCTGGCGAACGCGCTGGGGAATATCCCGGAAGCGGTGAATATGACGTCGTTGGCTGAGACCACAGACAGCTCTTCCCAGCCCCGATCATGGTCCAGGAGGGCGAACACGCGGCCGTCCCCCAACCAGACCGCCGGTCGATCCTCCTAATCGAAAAATCTGCGGACAAACACCATCGACGCACCTCGACACCTACATTCCATGGTTGAACGCGGGGAAATTCTCGCTGGCAACCCGTTCTTCGACAGCAGGAGCCTCAATCAACCACTGCGGACATCGCTGTACCTGTGCCGACAACTCCGGAAAAGGATCCTGGCTTCTGTACTCCTGGCACAAATCTGTCCACCCGGGCCGGATGGCCGGCAACAGCCTGCCCCCTCACGAGCCCGGCAGACCGGTACCTCGCTCGGCGCACGATCCGGCGAGAACCTGCCCGTACCGAGGTTCGGGAACGCTCCCGGGGCACGAGTGCCACGGCGGCGCCCCTTTGCCGGAGCCCTGTACCCATGCGGCCCCCGGCCAACTCAGGTCGTCACAGAGACTCCATGGACGATCATCTCAAATGCGGTCCCGTACGGTGATCCGGTTTCGCACCCGCCTGCCGCCTCGACAATTCAGGTCCGGAGCTACACCAGGTGAAATTGAGCAAGTCCAAACTCAATAGCTACTTGAGTGGATGACTCTACGCCATTTATGTACACCAGGTCGTGAGATTCAAAACCGTATATCACATCAAAGCCACGATCCGAACTCCGCAAGGCTACCGTATCCACCGCACCGTCGCCCGTGTACTGGGAGTTTCCGAGGATGATTGTATCGTCACCAGCGCCACCGATCAGGTAATCCCCCTCCAGATCTCCATAGATCGTATCATTTCCCGGCCCACCATCAATTCGATCCGTGTCCTGTCCGCCGCGAATCAAATCATCTCCCGGTCCACCGTACAAGTCGTCGGGACCCATGTTCCCATTGATGAAATCATTTCCGTTTCCACCGTAAATCGTATCCTTGCCTTCCCTCAAGTGGATTGTATTGACTCGCGTAGTTCCCGGAGTCCAGCTTCCCGCGTTCTGTCCTCCAAAAATAGTATCGTTACCGTCTCCACCGTACAGTTTATCAAGACCTGCGTTTCCATTTATCCTGTCATCTCCCGCATCGCCATAAATGACGTCGCTATCGTCGTATCCGTCATACCCTCTAATCCAGTAATCATTGTACGGATTGTTGTACTGCGTCCAAAATTCTCCGTTTCCGGAAAGTACGTCATTTCCTTTTCCACCATGTATGACGTCGGCCCCAAATCCACCCGTTACCGTATCGGAACTCCCCTCCAGGTATTGCGGGTCTGACACGATTGTATCATTGCCGTTACCTCCCGAGATCGAATCAAAACCTGTTGAACCATATATTTCATCATCTCCATCGCCGCCGCTAATAGTATTGTTTCCTGTTCCTAACCTGATTGCTACCAATAGTCGGTAGTTTCCGTAAATCGTATCGTCTCCGTCGTACCCGAATATGGTGTCATCGCCAAAATACCCTTCGATAGTATCATTACCCGCCGTCCCGTGTACTGTTTCGGACGAGTTGGTCCCGACAATGACTCCGAAACGCGTGTTGTCAGTTTCCATCACATCTTCCAGATCTTCGAGACCGTGCGACCTTTCCGCGCCAGGGACCTGGAAGTCTGTTGGAGAGCTTGAGCCCTGGCCGGCCCTGTTGATGGTGTTGCCGGGATCAGGAAGTACAGTGAAATGAAAAGCCGATTTCGCACCTTGAGTGGAGTCAGCCCTTCCATCTGCTGGGTGTGGCGACTGAGATGCAGATTGCCTGGACATCGCTTCGGTCCACCCTGACGTCACCTGCTTTGCGATGCCATCGTCGTTTGTCGGTGGTTGGAGATTTTCCCGGTGCAGGTGAGTCGCCATTTTCCTCGCGTCCGTTCGATCGTCGGTTAACTTTGCGGACCGTCACAGCGACGGCCCATACCCCCAAGTGGGCACATGCCTTTATTGCACACTCACGTATAGTTCACATAAGGCCTGCTATCGTATATAGAGCGCACATTGTAATTGATACAGGCTGTCGGAATTGTGATGCCTTTGCCTGCAAGTGTTGCGCAGAACCCACAGTACAGTTCACACAGCCTTAGAACGTGACCCGGACTCCACACAAAGGTCTGATCCTGTTCGTGTCCGGACATGCCGAAACCGGAATCCGGGATCCTGCCAGCCGCCGGGTGGAGTTCGGGTCATGACACTCGCGTTCAGGCACGGCCCGTGCCAGTGTGGCGCGACGCTCACGGGGAGACAGCGATGACCGACCGTCACACCAGCCGGCTCAGGGCACTGGTGCGGGCCGAGCCGATCCTGGTCGCACCCGGCGTGGTGGACGGGATCGGCGCCCGCCTGGTTGCCGCCGCCGGTTTCGAGGCCGTCTACATGACCGGCGCCGGGACCACCGCCAGCCGGCTCGGCATGCCCGACGTCGGGCTGCTGACCATGACCGAGATGGCGGACAACGCGGCGCGCATCGCCGATGCCTCCGGTCTGCCGCTGGTGGCGGACGCGGACACCGGCTACGGCGGTCCGGTCAACGTTGCCCGCACCGTCCGGGCCTACGAACGCGCCGGTGTCGCCGGACTGCACATCGAGGACCAGTCCTGGCCCAAGCGCTGCGGGCACCTCGCCGGCAAGACGGTGATCCCGGCCGCAGAGATGCAGGCAAAGATCAGGGCTGCCTGCGACGCGCGCACCGACCCCGACCTGCAGATCATCGCGCGGTGCGACGCCATCGCGGTCGAGGGCTACGGGGCAGCGCTCGAACGGGTCGACGCCTACCAGGAGGCCGGCGCCGACATCCTGTTCGTCGAGGCCATGACCGGCATGGACCAACTGGCGGAGGTGCCGCGGCGGTTCCGGGCCCCGTGCCTGTTCAACATGGCCTCCAGCGGCAAGACACCCGAACTGTCGACCCGCCAGATGCAGGAACTCGGTTTCGCGATCGTGATCTACCCCGGCGTCACGGTCTCGGCCGCGATCCTCGCGATGCGCCGGGTGCTGGACCGGCTGCGGGAGTCCGGCGAGATCGCGGCACTTCGCGACGACCTTGTGCCGTTTCGCGAGTACTTCGATCTCATGGGCATGGACGAGATCGTGGAGCTGGAGGCCCGGTACGCCGTCGAGGAACGCTCCCGGGTCGGGTACTGAGGACGGACGCCATGATGCCGCGCACCATGTTCGACAAGATCTGGGACCAGCACGTGATCCTCGAGCGCGAGGGCAACACCCTGCTCCATGTCGACTTTCACTTCTGCCACGACGGATCCTTCAACGCCTTCTCCAAGCTCGCCGCCCGCGGCCTGCCGGTGCGCCGGCCCGACCGCATGGTGGGCACACCCGACCACTACGTCCCGACCACGAGCCGCAGTATCGACGACCTTGCCTCCGACGACATGAAGCGGGTGTTCCGGGCGTTCGAGCGCAACTTCAGCAGCCATGGCATCACCCATTTTCCGATCGGTGATCCGCGCCAGGGCATCATCCACGTGGTCGGCCCCGAACAGGGCCTGACCCAGCCCGGCCTGGTGATCGTCTGTGGTGACAGCCATACCTCGACCCACGGCGCGGTCGGGGCGATCGCGTTCGGCATCGGTGCATCGGAGGTGGCCCACGTCATGGCGACCCAGGCCCTGTGGCAGAAACGGCCGGGGACCATGCGCATCACCATCGACGGCGATCGTCCGGACGGCGTCACCGGCAAGGACGCGATCCTGGCCATCATCGCCCGTATCGGTGCGGTCGGCGGCACCGGCCATGCGATCGAGTACGCGGGCTCGCTGATCCGCGCATTCTCGATGGAGGAGCGGTTCACCGTGTGCAACATGTCGATCGAGGCCGGCGCGCGCTGCGGCATGATCGCGCCGGACGTCACCACCTTCGACTGGCTCAGGGGCCGTCCGTTTGCACCGGCAGGCGAGCAGTGGGACGCCGCGCTGGCCTTCTGGAAGCAGGTTCCGGGGGATGCGGGGGCGAACTTCGACCGCGAGGAACGGCTCGACGGCGCAGCACTGTCCCCGATGGTGACCTGGGGCACCAGCCCGGAACAGGCGGTTGCCGTGACCGGCACCGTGCCGGATCCGGACGCGGAGGAGGACGACGAGCGCCGGGCCGCTCTCGAGGCCGCCGTCGACTACATGGGCCTCGCACCGGGACAGGCAATGGGCGACGTCATCGTCGACAGGGTGTTCATCGGTTCGTGCACCAACAGCCGCATCGAGGACCTGCGCGCCGCAGCCGCGGTCGTGCGCGGCCGCCGGGTGCGGGTCTCGCACGCATTCGTCTCGCCGGGCTCCGGGCTGGTCAAGCGCCAGGCCGAGGAGGAGGGTCTCGACCGCATCTTCACCGAGGCCGGGTTCGAGTGGCGCGAGAGCGCATGCTCGATGTGCGTCGGCATGAACGGCGACATCGCGCAGCCCGGAGAGCGGACCGCCTCGACCTCGAACCGGAACTTCCGCGGTCGCCAGGGTCCGGGGGTGCGCACGCACCTCGCCAGCCCGGCCACCGCGGCGGCAGCCGCCGTACACGGCCGGTTCGTCGATATCCGCGGTCTGTGAGAGCCGGCGATGAAACCCTTCACCACTGTTTCCGCCGTCGCGGCCCCGCTCGACATGATCAATGTCGATACCGACCAGGTCATCCCGGCACGCTTCCTCGGCAGGCCGGTTGACGAGCGCTACCCCGACTACCTGTTCCACGACATGAGGTTCGACGCCGACGGGGCGGAGCGGCCGGACTTCGTCCTGAACCGCGCCGGCTTCCGCGACGCCAGCCTGCTGGTCGCCGACCGCAATTTCGGCTGCGGGTCATCGCGCGAACACGCGGTCACCGCGCTGGTTGAGGCCGGGTTCCGCGCCGTGATCGCGCCGTCCTTCGGCGATATCTTCTACGCCAACTCGCTCAAGAACGGTTTCCTGCCGGTGCGACTCCCCGACGAGGTGTGCCGGCGCCTGCGCGGCATGCTTCATGACGGTCCGGGCGGGGAGATCACCGTCGACCTGGAAAGCCAGACAGTGACCGCGCCCGACCAGACCACCTGGTCGTTCGACATCGACCCGTTCCAGAAGCGCAAGGTACTGCACGGCGTCGACGACATCGACGACACCCTGGGCGAGATCGAGGCGATCCAGGCGTTCGAGCGCGAATACGACGCCCGCATGACCTGGCTTACGACCCGCCGGACCCGCTGACCGTGCGGCCGCTCTCCGGTTCCTGCAGGTTGACCGAGACCCGCTCGACCGACGCCCTGATCACCGGGATCTCGTCCTCGGACAGTTCCGGACGCATGTGCCGCCGCGCCAGTGCCGCATCGATCCAGGGCGCGAGTTCCTCGGCCTTGGCCGCCTCGCGGGCCTCTCGTGTGTCGCGAAACTCCGGGAGCACCTCGTCGGCGAACAGCTGCAGCGACTGGCAGATCTCGGCGTGGGGGTTCCGGCCCGCCTGCTGCAGGAAGATGATCTGGTCGACCCCTGCCTCCTGGTAGGAATGGGCCAGCTCGCGAAGGTCTCCGGGCGTCCCGATGCCGCCCGACGACTGCAGCGCCCCGGTGTCATCCTCGATCCCGGTGCTGGCGCGGGTCGCCTGGAAGTCCCGCCACAGCCTGCTGTGGCCGGGAATGCTGTCACGCGTCACCAGCGAGCGCAGGGCATAGGCGAAGAACTCGAACCCCTCGAGGCCGCGGCGGCGCGCCTCGTTGCGGTCATGGTGCAGGGAGAACCCGGACACCATGGCGATGTTCGGGTTGACGGCATGGCCGAGCGGCACGCACTCCTCCGAGCGGATGATGTCGTGGTAGATGCGGCTCCAGCTGCGGGCCTCGTCGGGATCGACGAAGGAAAACGCCAGCGCCCCGACACCGTTACGCGCCGCAACACGGATGGTGTCGCGGTTGGTGCACGCCATCCACAACGGAGGGTGCGGTTTCTGCAGGGGCTTGGGAATGACATTGCGCACCGGCATCGAGAACCCCTCGCCCTCGTAGCCTGGGTAGGGCGTCATCACCATCATGTCGGCGATTTCGCGAGCCGCCTCGAGCGACAGGTCGCGCTTGCGCCTGGTGGGAATGCCGAATCCGTGAAGCTCCTGGCGGGTCGCGCCCTCGCCGATCCCGAGATCGACCCGGCCGCCGGAGACCAGGTCGAGGCTGGCAACGCACTCCGCGGTCCGCGCCGGATGGTTGTAGTGCGGGATCACCTGCCTGATCCCGTGGCCGAGCCTGATCCGCGAGGTCCGGCCCGCGGCGGCGGCAAGGAACACCTCGGGGGCGGAACAATGCGAGTATTCCTCGAGGAAGTGATGCTCCACCGCCCACGCGTAGTCGATCCCGATGCGGTCGGCGAGCACGATCTGTTCAAGCGCGTCGGCAAACAGCCGGTGTTCGTCGCCGTCGTTCCACGGCCGCGGCAGCTGGAGTTCGTAGAACACTCCAAATCGCATGGATCCTCTCCCGATTGCTGACGCCCACCCGGTTACAGCGTCATGCGACTTTACAGACCACATCCGACAGATCATAGAAGTGCCCGTCCGGCGAGGCGCCGTTTCGCGGCGCCACGCACAGCCCACAGCGCACGAGGCGGCCATGATCGATCTGATGTCAATCGCACGCACCGAATCCGAGGGCGGAGACCTGTTCGGGGCGCTCGGGGCGCTGTACGACGCAACCGACCTGCGCCCCGACGGCTACCCGGAGGCGGTCGTCTGGAAGGGGGGCAACGATGCCGGCGGTATCAGCCCCGTGGCGCATTCGCTGACCGACGCCTATGCACTCCTGGGCACGGTTGCCGCAATCGACATCCTCGGGCTTCCGTTCTACGCCGTGCCCATGTGGTCGCAGTACCGCCATGACACCCGGCTTGCCTGCCTGGCCTGGTTCGGCAACATGCCGTGCACCTCGATCAAGTGGTCGACGGCGGGTGACGCCTATGTCAACGACGGAGCCGGCGGCCGGGTCGTGGTCATGGGCAAGTCGGGTAACGCACCGCTGCGCACACAGGCGGGCGTGTACTGCAACGTGCGTCCCTACGGACCGATCACGGTGGTCCGCTCGATGCCGTGCCTGCCCTATTCGCAGAACCGCGGCGTCTTCAGCGTGGATGCGCAGAGCGGCATCATCCACTCGGAGATGAACACGCCGGGCGTGCAGATGGCCTATGCCAACCGCCTGTTCCTGAAGATGGTGCACGAGACCGGCAGACTCGGGCGCGTCGCGATGAAACCGACCCAGGCCATGGAGGACGGGATCAACGCCGGGCTGCACGCCTGGCTGCTGCAGGGAACCGGGTTTACCGTCGGCCGTGCCTACGTGGTGGATCCCTACGAGGAAAACCGCGAAGCGGTCGACCGCATCGTCAGCCTCCTGCCCGCCGACTTCAAGGCCGGCATGGACCAGTGGTCGGGACGCGTCGAGCAGCACATATCCGACACCAACTATGGACTCCTGCTGTGGGACCTGATCGAGCAGCGCGACTGCATCGTGCTGGCGACCGACCTGGACGGGGACCGGCTCACCGACCTGCTCGCCGATGTCTCGGACCCGTTGCGCGCCTTCGCCGGACGGGTCGCCGGCCACCTGGGCCGGGAGGCCGACACCACGGCACTGTGGCGGGACATGGGATACCGGACCGGCAACGGCCGCGACATGACCTCGGTCATGCACCGGATGTCCGGCCCGCCGATCCACGAACAGACACTCGGATCCGCCGATGCGATGCTGCTGCGCCTGCTGGCCGGCGACGAGTGGGTCGGCGGAACCAAGCAGCCGTACGATCCGAGAATCCACTTCGTGCTGATCCGTGACGCCTACCTCGATGCCAACCCGGGCAACGAACGGCTGCGCGAATGGCTCGACTCCGCGCTCGACGCCTTCGATCGGGTCTACTCGGGTTCGCGACCCGGTTTCCTTGACGGCTACCGCCAGCTCAAGGCCGCGATCACGCCGTGGAACGGGTAGCGCATGGCGGATCCCAGCATCGCCTTCGTCGCATCCGAAGGTGAAGAGGCCGCCGCCGCGCTCGCGGCTCTCCAGGCGCGCTACCCGCATGTTCCCGAGCACCGGGCCGAGGTGATCGTCGCGCTCGGCGGCGACGGCGTCATGCTCGAGACCCTGCGCCGGCACATCAACCAGCATGTCGCGGTGTTCGGCATGAACCGGGGGACCATCGGCTTCCTGATGAACGAGTTCGGCGAGGAACGGCTGCTCGAACGCATCCGCGATGCGACCCCGGTCACGCTGCATCCGCTGCGCATGATCGTCGAGACGGTGACCGGCGCGCACCAGGAGGCGCTGGCGATCAACGAGGTCTCGCTTCTGCGCCAGACCGCCCAGACCGCGAGGATCCGCATCACCATCGACGGCACGGTGCGAATGGACGATCTGATGTGCGACGGCCTGATCGTGTCGACCCCGGCCGGCAGTACCGCCTACAACCTCTCGGCCCATGGCCCCATCGTGCCGATCGGCGCCGGTGTCCTCGCCATGACCCCGATCAGCGCCTTCCGGCCGCGGCGCTGGCGCGGTGCGCTGCTCGACAACCGGGCCCGCATCGGCATCGAGGTTCTCGAGATCGACAAGCGGCCGGTCAGTGCCACCGCCGATGCGACCGAGGTCCGCGACATCCGGTCGGTCTCGGTGATCGAGGACCGCGAGAGCGAGCTGCACCTGCTGTTCGACCCCGACCACAACCTCGACGAACGCCTGCTCAAGGAGCAGTTCGCCAGCTGAGGGCCTATGCGCTGCGCCTGATGGCGCAGTCGTCGCGCCCGAGGCGGTCGGGCAGCAGCTCCACCCCGAGGCCCGGTGCGCCGGAAACCGTGATCCGGCCGTCGCGCAACGGCGGCAGGTCGGTTACCAGCTCGCGGTACCAGCCGTAGTAGAAGGCGCGGACGATCTCCTGCACGTGGCAGTTCGCGCTCGCGAGCGCAAGGTGCGTGGAGGCGGCAAGGGTGACCGGTCCGGTGCAGTCGTGAAACGCGACCGGCAGGTGCCAGGGCTCGGCCATGTGCGCGATCTTGCGCGCCTCGGTGATCCCCCCGCACCATGCAACATCCATGATCAGCTGGCCCAGCGATCCCAGCTCGAGCAGGGCCCGGAAATCCGCCGCGCCGCCCAGGGTCTCCCCGACCGCGACCGGGCAGGTGCTGGCGCGCGCCACGTCGTCGATCGAGGCGAGGTGATCCATGAAAACCGGGTCCTCGACCCAGAACGGCCGGTACGGCTCCAGCGCACGGACGATGCGGACCGCCTGCGGCCGGTCCCACAGCGAATGCAGTTCCACCATCACGTCCATGCGGTCGCCGACCGCGCGCCGGACCAGCTCGACCGGCACGAGTGCCTCGGCAAGGTCGCCTGCGGAAATGTACCGGCCGCCTGAGCGTTCGGCGGCAAAGTCGAACGGCCAGATCTTCATGCCGTCGATGCCCATCTCAAGCAACGACCACGCCAGCTCGTCAGCGGCGTTCAGGAAACCCTCGAGATCCTCGTACGGCCCTTCTGCATCGCCGATGCCGAAGTTGCGGGTGCCCTGTCCCGCAGTCTCGCGGACATACCGGTACCCGGCACAGGTGTTGTAGACCCTGATGTCGTCGCGCACGGCGCCGCCGAGCAGCTGGCATACCGGCTGGCCGGTCACCTTGCCCCAGATGTCCCAGAGCGCCATGTCGATGGCGGACCGGCCGCGCTGTTCGGCCCCGGCGCCGGAAAACCCCAGGTAGCCGATGAGCCGCGGATGGTGCCGGCCGATCAGCAGCGGGTCCTCGCCGAGCAGCAGCGGGGCGATGGTCTCGTGGATGTGCGCCTCCGCTGCCCCGGCCCCGTAGAAGGTCTCGCCGAGACCGACCGCGCCCTCGTCGGTGTGGACCCGGGTCCACAGCAGGTTGGGGAACTCGGCGATGCGTACCGTCTCGAGTGCGGTCACCTTCATGTCCTGATCTCCCGCCGGATACCGGGCGTCACGCCGTCCTGCGTGAGAGTGCCTGTCCCAGGTCGTCACAGGCCCGGGTGACCGCGTCGTCGAGTGCCCGTTCCCATTTCCCGGCGTCGGCGGTGTGCCCGGCCCCGGGGAACAGCACCGCGCGCGACGAGTTGACGATCCCGCCTTCCGGGCCGGCAGGACCGGCGACGAAGCACCTGACCGCATCGTCGGCGCTGCCGCCCTGGGCGCCGTAGCCGGGCACGAGGAAGGGAGAGCGCGGCAGCAGGTCGCGCAACCGCTCCGCCTGTGCCGGCGAATCGGCCCCGACCACGATCCCGAGCGACGACCAGCCGGTTTCGGCTCCCTCCAGCGACCGGGCGAGCGGTTCCAGCGACGCGGCGACCAGCTCGCTCACACTGCGTACCCCCGTCGCGGGAGGTGCGGCGAGCTCGACGTCCTGGAAGGCCCCGGCTCCCGGATTGCTGGTGCGGACCAGGACGAACAGGCCGCTGCCGGTGGCGTCCGCCCGGGTCGCAAACGGCTCGATCGTGTCGGGACCGAGCCAGGGACTGAGGGTCACGGCATCGCCCCGAAACGGCGCGTCTGCCCCGAGCAGGGCCTCGGCATAGGCGACGGAGGTGGAGCCGATGTCCCCTCGCTTGGCATCGAGCAGCACCAGCAGGCCGCGCCGGTGCGCGTGCTCGACCACCTCGCACAGCGCCCGCATGCCCTGCCAGCCCAGCCGCTCGAAGAAAGCCAGCTGCGGCTTGACCATCGCCACCCTGCCCTCGAGCCGGTCCAGGACCGCGACCAGGAACGCGCGAACGGCGCCGGCGGTCGCCGGATCTCCGGGTGACATGTCGCCGCATGCGAACAGCGGGGGAATTCGCTCGAGGTGCGGGTCGAGCCCGACACAGAGCGGGTGTCCGGTCCTGCGGATCGCCGCAATCAGCCTGTCCCCGAACCCGGCCCGCTTGCGCATCACCCGTCAGCCTCCCCTCGCCACCCGTGCCACACACTGCTGCCAGTCTGTGATATGATCAAAGTGTGCTTCTTTACTGTACCTACACTGTTCCAACGGAGGGAGAATTCCATGCACAGGGTTCTTGCTGCTGCAGCCGGCGCGGTCCTGGTTGCCTCGGCCGCCCATGCCGATGACGTGAAGATCGGCGTGATGGTCGGATTTACCGGCCCGATCGAATCGCTCGCTCCGGACATCGCGGCCGGCGCCGAACTCGCAATCAGCGAAGTCAGCGACAGCGGGAAACTGCTGGGCGGAAGTTCGGTCACCGCGGTCCGCGGCGATACCACCTGTACCGACGCCGCCGCGGCCACCGCGGCGATGGACCGGCTGGTCACGTCCGATCGCGTCAATGCCATTGTCGGCGGCGACTGCTCCGGCGTGACCACGGCCATGCTGCAGAACGTCGCAAAGGCCACCGGCATCGTGATGATCTCCCCGTCAGCCACCTCGCCGGCGCTTTCGACCATCGAGGACAACGGCCTGTTCTTCCGCACCGCTCCCTCCGATGCGCGGCAGGGCCAGGTGCTGACCGAGGTGATCATGGAGCGCGGCCACAAGACCATCGCGCTGACCTACACCAACAACGACTACGGCAAGGGACTGGCCGACAGCATCAAGACCAACTTCGAGGCTGCCGGCGGCACGGTGACGATTTCGGCGGCGCACGAGGACGGCAAGGGTGACTACTCGGCCGAGGTCGCGGCCCTGGCGGCTGCGGGCGGCGACGTCCTCGTTGTCGCGGGTTACCTCGACCAGGGCGGCAAGGGCATCATCCAGGCGTCGCTGGACACCGGAGCGTTCGACACCTTCGTCCTGCCCGACGGCATGATCGGCGACACCATCACCGATGCCTTCGGATCCGATCTCGACGGGTCGTTCGGAACCCATCCGGGAACCGACAGCACCGGTGCCGCCACCTTCGGCGACATGGCGACGGGTGCCGGGTTCAAGGCCGGTCCGTTCACGGGCGAGGCCTACGACGCGGCCGCCCTGCTGCTGCTGGCGATGCAAGCCGCCGGGTCGTCCGACAGCGGCATGCTCAAGGACACCGTGATGCAGGTCGCCAATGCGCCCGGCGAGCAGATCTTCCCGGGTGAACTCGCGAAGGCACTCGAGATCATCGCCGGCGGCGGTGATGTCGACTACGTCGGCGCCTCGGCCGTCGAACTGATCGGTCCGGGCGAAAGTGCCGGCAACTACCGCGAGGTCGAGATCAGGGGAGGCAGGTTCGAGACGGCGCGGTACCGCTGACGGCGCCATCGGGTAAGGACCGCGGCACCCGCCGCGGTCCTCTGCCCTCCCCGCCAGAACGGTGCATTCGGCAGTCCCCGTGACGGCATGATCCGGGTCGTTGACGTCTCGAAACGGTTCGGCGGCGTGGTTGCCGTCGACACCGTCTCGCTCGAGGTCGAGCGCGGGACCATCACCGGGCTCATCGGCCCCAACGGCGCCGGCAAGACCACCCTGTTCAACATCATCGCCGGGGCGGCGACGCCGAGCAGCGGACGCGTCCTGCTCGCCGGAGAGGACGTGACCGGGCTGCCGTCGCACAGCCTGTTCCACAAGGGGCTGCTCAGGACATTCCAGATCGCGCACGAGTTTCCGACCCTGACCGTGTGCGAGAACCTGATGACCGTGCCTGCGGGCCAGACCGGCGAGAACCTGCTGGGTGCCTGGCTGCAGCCCGCACGGGTGCGGGCGGAGGAACGGTCGATCCGCGAACGCGCCGAGGAGGTCATCGGCTTTCTCGGGCTCGAACGCGTGATGCACGAGCCGGCCGGCACGCTGTCGGGCGGCCAGAAGAAACTGCTTGAACTCGGGCGGACCATGATGGTGGATGCCCGCGTGGTCCTGCTCGACGAGGTCGGCGCCGGGGTCAACCGCACCCTGCTGCGGACCATCGGAGACGCCATCCTGCGTCTCAACCGGGAACTCGGCTACACCTTCTTCATGATCGAACACGACATGGAGTTCATCGCCAGGCTGTGCGACCCGGTGATCGTCATGGTCGACGGGCAGGTGCTGATGCAGGGCAGCGCGGAGACGGTCCGGACCGACGAGGCGGTGATCGAGGCCTATCTAGGCCGCGGCATGACCGCGACCCGCTCCGGGGCCGCCTGATGAGTTTCCTCGAGGCACGGGACATGACCGGCGGCTACGGCGGCGCCGACATCCTGAACGGCTGCAGCGTCAGCGTCGACCGCGGCGAGATCGCGGTCATCGTCGGCCCCAACGGCGCCGGCAAGTCGACCGCGATGAAGGCGATATTCGGCATGCTGCAGCTGCGGACGGGATCCGTGCGGCTGGCGGGCACCGACATTACCCGGCTGTCACCGCAGGACCGGGTCCACCGCGGCATGGCGTTCGTGCCGCAGACCAGCAACGTGTTCGTGACCATGACGGTGCAGGAAAACCTGGAGATGGGCGCCTTCCTGCGCCGGGACGACATCGCCGGCACCATGGAGCGGGTGTTCGCGCTGTTTCCGGTGCTGCGGGACAAGCGCCAGCAGCCCGCCGGCGAACTGTCGGGAGGACAGCGCCAGCAGGTCGCCATCGGCCGCGCGCTCATGACCGAACCGGTCCTGCTCATGCTCGACGAGCCGACGGCCGGGGTCTCGCCGATGGTGATGGACGACCTGTTCGAGCGCATGATCGAGATCCGCCGGGAGGGCATCGCGATCCTGATGGCAGAGCAGAACGCGCGCCAGGCGCTCGGCATCGCCGATACCGGCTACGTGCTGGTCACCGGGGAGAACCGCTATACCGATACCGGCGCCGCGCTGCTTGCCGATCCCGACGTGCGCCGGGCGTTCCTGGGAGGCTGACCGCGCCGATGCTGCCTGACCTGCCGCACGCGATCGTCCTGCTCGGAAACTACGTGGTCGTCCCCGGACTTGCCTACGCATCCCAGCTCGCTCTCGGTGCGCTGGGCATCACGCTGGTATTCGGGATCCTGCGGTTTGCCAACCTCGCGCACGGCGATCTCATGGCATTCGGCACCATGGTCGCGGTCCTGGTCACCTGGCAGTTCCAGGCCTGGGGGCTCGGGCTCGGTCCGCTGCCGACCGGCCTGCTGGCGCTGCCGGTTGCCATCCTGGCCGCCAGCGCCGCCGCGCTCGCCGCCGACCGCCTGGTATTCCGCTACTACCGCCGGGTCCGCAGTGCCCCGATCGTCCTCGTCATGGCCTCGGTCGGCGTCATGTTCATCCTGAACGGCATCGTGCGCTTCATCATCGGCCCCAACGACCAGAGCTTCTCCGACGGTGCACGGTTCATCATCAAGGCGCGCGAGTTCCGCCAGCTCACCGGGCTCGAGGAGGGTCTCGCGATCAAGACCACCCAGTGCCTGACCGTGGCCGTCGCCGTCATCGTGGTCGCTGCCCTGTTCTGGTTCCTGCAGCGCACCCGCACCGGCAAGTCGATGCGTGCCTATTCGGACAATGAGGACCTCGCCCTGCTGTCGGGCATCAACCCCGACCGTGTCGTCGCCATCACCTGGATCATCGCCGCTTCGCTTGCGGCCATCGCCGGCACGCTCTACGGGCTCGACAAGAGCTTCAAGCCGTTTACCTACTTCCAGCTGCTGCTGCCGATGTTCGCGGCCGCGATCGTCGGCGGCATCGGCCAGCCGCTGGGCGCGATCGCCGGCGGGTTCATCGTCGCGTTCTCCGAGCTCACGGTCACCTACGCCTACAAGAAGTTCCTGCACTACATGCTGCCCGAGGCATGGGAACCGGCCGGGCTCGCACAGCTGCTGTCGACCGACTACAAGTTCGCCGTCTCCTTCGTGATCCTGGTGCTGGTCCTGCTGTTCAGGCCGACCGGGCTGTTCCGGGGCCGGTTGCTGTGACCGTCTCCCGGCGCACCCTGCTCGCCTGGCTCGCGATCGCAGCGGCACTTGCCGTCGTCGGAGCCGGGCAGTCGTGGTCGCTTGCCCTGTCGATTGCCAATCTCTGCCTGATCTCCGCGGTCATGGCGCTGTCGGTGAACATCCAGTGGGGCTACGCCGGACTGTTCAACGTCGGGATCATGGGGTTCGCCGCACTGGGCGGACTGGCCGCGGTCCTGGTTTCCAAGCCCCCGGTCCCGGACGCCTGGGCAGCGGGGGGAACCGGGCTGCTCGGAGCCCTGCTGGCGGCGGCCGCAGCGGTGGCGCTGACCGCGGGCCTTGCCCGCCTGCTGCCGCGCAACCGCTGGCGGGCACCGGTCCTCACGGTCTGCCTGGTCGCGGGCTACCTGGCCGTGCGTGCGCTGTTCGACCCGGCGGTCGACGCCATCGAGGCGGTGGAGCCGGCAAAGACCGGGTACCTGGGCGGACTCGGGTTGCCGATCCTGTTCTCCTGGGCGGTCGGCGGGCTGTTCGCCGCGGCGGCCGCGTGGGTGATCGGGCGCATCGCGCTGGGCCTGAGGTCGGATTACTTCGCCATCGCCACGCTCGGCATCGCCGAGATCATCATCGCTGTCCTGAAGAACGAGGACTGGCTTGCCCGCGGGGTGAAGAATGTCACCGGGCTCGGCCGTCCGGTTCCCTACGAGGTCGACCTGCAGCGCGATCCCGACTTCATCGACCGGGTCGCCTGGCTCTATGCCGGCACTCTGGAGGGGCTCGCGGACGACGCCCGGGCGGCGGCGCTGCGCGACCTGGTGGTTCAGTCGTCTGGCCTGTTCGTCAAGCTGTGCTACGCCGGGCTGTTCGTGGCGGTGCTGGCGGTCATCTTCTGGCTGTCGGAGCGGGCGCTGCGCTCGCCGTGGGGGCGCATGATGCATGCGATCCGCGACAACGAGACCGCCGCCGGCGCCATGGGCAAGGACGTCACCCGCCGTCATCGCCAGGTCTTCATCCTCGGCTCAGCCGTCGCCGGCATCGCCGGCGCCATGCTGGTCACGCTCGACGGCCAGTTCACCCCGGCGAGCTACGTGCCGCTGCGGTTTTCGTTCCTGGTCTGGGTGATGGTGATCATCGGGGGCTCCGGCAACAACCAGGGGGCGGTGATCGGCGGGTTCCTGATCTGGCTGGTCTGGATCGAGGCCGAGCCGGTCGGACTGTGGCTGATCGACGCCCTGACCGCGGGTCTCGGCGAGGGGCACGGGCTCAGGGAGCACCTGCTCGAAGCCGCGGCCCACACCCGCCCGCTTGTCATGGGCCTGACCCTGCTGGTGGTGATGAGGTTCGCGCCACGCGGGCTCGTCCCGGAACACAGGGGCCGCTGATCCGCAGCGCTCGATCGCCCCGAAAGTGCCGGCCGGTACGCTCGCCATATCGGCTGGCGAAATTTCAGGCCAAGCCCTGCATTGCGAGCCGGACGCGCTACAGCGTTTCGACCAGAAACGCCCGCAGTTCCTCAACCGACATAAACAGGTGATCGGGCTTTGATGCTTCGAGGAAGCAGGTGTCCGTCACTCCCCATCCTGCACCGATTGCCGTCACCCCAGCCGCGCGAGCGGCCTCGATATCCTCAGGCTGGTCACCGACATGGAAGGTATCGCGAGGTTCCGCACCAGCCTTTTGCATGGCCAAAAGCAGCGCCTCGGGATCGGGACCTGATGATAGCCCAGCACGATATCGATCGGCCACTTGTGCTGCTTGACGAAAAACCGCGGCACCATGTCCGGGCTCTTCGTGACAATCGCAAGCGTCTCGTCGTAGGCGTCCAGCTCCCGCATAAGCTCATGAATTCCGTCATACACCACCAGCGTCGATGCTTGCGCCATGACGGACCTCCAGCGCTTCGCCGCGCGCAGCGTCTCGACCGGCCGCGTGTCGACGAGCGTAAGGTCGAAGTCGAAGATGACCATCTCAAAACGCGAACGACTTCTGCGCCTCGCCGACATCCTCGTCCGGCTCGGAGTGCGGCTCCTCGACCGCCGTCGGCCCCAAGCCTTTCAGGAACCGTGTGAGCGCGTCGCCGTCCCGAATGGGAATTGCGCAGCCGTCCGCTATAAGCGTCTGGTTTCCTCTGGTCTTGTCCTCCGACCGGTATCGCTTCGCGTGGTCGATGCACGCGAGCGCTCGCCCCTGGTCCCGGGCAAATCGGACGGTATGCATGGTGCCGCCCCTGACATCGGTCTCGATGACCAGGACGCCGTCGGACAACCCGCTCTGTATCCGGTTGCGCTCGGCGAACGCCGACCGCACCGGGCTGGTTCCCACGGGGTATTCGCTCGTCAGGCAACCTCCGTTCTCCAGCAACCGCTCCGCGAGCCCGCAGTTGGCCGCTGGGTAGACCTTGTCGAGGCCATGCGCCAACACCACCACGCCGACGCCGCACCCCTCCAGACAGCCTTCATGGGCATGCGTGTCGCATCCACGGGCGAGGCCGCTCACGACTACGAACCCCACTTCCGCCGCAATCCGTCCCGATCTCTGTGCGACCTTCCTTCCGTACGACGTGGGCTCGCGCGTTCCCACGACTGCCAGCCCCCGAGACGCGTGAAGCCCTTCCTCGCTCCCCTTCACGAACAACACAGCCGGTGGATCTGGCGTCATTCGAAGACGCGCCGGATACCCATCGTCATGATACGAGAACGCCCGAACCCCGAGTTCCCTGCCTCTCTCCAGCTGATCCTCGCTCTGCTTCCAGGCGTCGGCCAGCTCGATCGACCCCACCGCATCCAGATTGGCCCGGGCCATGCCGTCCATCAGCTCATCGCGGCAGCTCTCGGAGCCGGTCTCGATCATCGGTGCTCCGACGATCTGCAAGGCCTTCACTCGCCCCACACCCTTCAGCTTCATCAGCGAGAGAAGAGAGATCGTGTTCATCGACACCGGCTCGCCCATGGGCTCAGCAACCGATTTCGTGAGCATGCGCATCCCGCTCCGCCTTTTCGTTCCTGGTCTGGGTGACCGTAACAGTAAGGGCTCCGGCAACAATCAGGGAGCGGTGATCGGCGGGTACCTGAACTGGCGGTCTGGATTGAGGCCGAACCGGTCGGCCTGTGGATGATCGACGCCCTGACCGCAGGTCTCGGAGAGGGGCACGGGCCTCAGGCTGCACCTGCTCGATGCTGCGACACACACGCGCGCCCCTGGTCATGGACCTGATCCTGCTGGTGGTCATGAGGTTCACGCCACGCGGGCTCATCCCGGAGCAGCGGGGACGCTGACACGCAGTTCCCGCTCGTTCAGAAAACGGCCAACGGACCAAGTGTAGCCGCCCCATGCTTGCTGCGGGCCGCCGCACACTGCCGGCCGGACCGTCGGCAATGCGGTTTTCATCCCGTCCGTAACCTGTCGGACAGAAACCCGGCGTGATCGGGCACGGCACCGCCAACCCGACCGTTCGGTTACCGGCCAGGATTGCTTTTGCCCGCGTACCGTTACGCTCGCCAAATTGGCTGGCGGATTTTCAGGTCAGGCCCGCATCATGTTATTCAATTTTTCCGGCTTATCTTTAATTGACGATCCCGCTAATGAAGAAACTTGAACACGGCGTCGGTGACATGCGTCGTCGGAAGACCGGAAAATACGAGATCATGAGCATGGGCGGCGAGCCGGTTCGCGCCTTTGTGCCTTTCCCCCTGCCGCCGGACCCTCCCGTGGAACTCGACGCTCGTCTGCAGCGGGCGCTTGAGGCGGCAACACTCGCCCTGGGACGTCTTGATGCCGTCTCCACGATCCTGCCCGATGAAACAATACTTCCCTATGCCTACGCGCGCACGGAGGCGGTGCACTCCTCCCGCATCGAGGGCATGCAGTCCACCCTGTCGGACCTCCTGCGCTTCGAACTGGGGAACGTGTCCGGTACTCCTCTCGAGGATGTCGTCGAAGTCTCGAACCATGTGGCTGCACTTGATCACGGCCTGCGCCGCCTGGAAGACGGTTTTCCGCTGTGCAACCGTCTGATTCGTGAGATGCACGCGGTGCTGTTGTCCCGGGGACGTGGCAGCGGCAAGGCTCCCGGCGAGTTCCGCCGCTCCCAGAACTGGATCGGTGGCACCCGGCCCGGAAACGCCCGCTTCGTGCCGCCGCCTCCCTCCGCCGTGCCGGAATGCATGGCACGCCTCGAGCGGTTCCTTCATGGTGATGACGGGATGCCCCACCTGGTTCGCGCCGGTCTGGTCCATGTGCAGTTCGAGACCGTCCACCCGTTTCTCGACGGAAACGGCAGGGTCGGACGGCTGCTCGTCACCCTCCTCCTTCGTGAAGCAGGAATGCTGCACCAGCCACTCCTCTACCTGAGCCTGTTCTTCAATCAACGTCGCAACGACTACTACGACCTGCTCAACCACGTGCGGCACACCGGAGACTGGGAGCAATGGCTCGCCTTCTTCCTTGAAGGCGTGCGCGTGACCGCCGAGTCCGGCACCATCACGTCCGGTCGCCTCGTCGAGGCCTTCGCCTCGGACCGCGCTGCCATAGAGGGAGGCGCCGGCCGGCGTGCCGGCTCGGCGCTGCGAGTGCACGAAGCACTAAAATCAAGACCCGTACTCTCGCTGTCCCGGGTGTGTGAACTGACCGGGCTCTCCTTTCCCACCGCAGCTTCCGCAATGCACACCCTCGTCGAGCGGGGCATCGCGCGTGAACTGACCGGCAGGCCGCGCAACCGGCTGTTTGCCTACGACCACTCCCTGTCCATCCTGTCCAAGAGTAACGAGGCGCCGTAATGCGTCCACAGGCGGCCGGGATACGCGGATCGTCGGAGAAATGGCCCGCCAGCTGACCTCGGCCCCGACAATGCTCCACAAGCAGCGTTCAGGCGTGGCCATCGCACAGGGCTCCGGCGTAAAGCCCCCTTCGTCACAGCGCTCCCCGCGAAACCCGACAGTCTGCCGACCGGGGTTCGTTGTCTGAACGGGTCTCTCGCTCTATGAAAGGAACGCCTCCTATCCCGGCACGGGACGCACCCCATGCGCATCGACTTCGAAACCTGCCCGGCGCGCTACCGACACTGGACCCTCGCAACAGAGGGTCCGGTTGCCGAGCTGGTGCTTGAGGTCGACGAGACCGGGGGTCTGTTCGACGGCTACGAACTCAAGCTCAATTCCTATGACCTGGGCGTTGACATCGAACTGCACGACGCGGTGCAGCGACTGCGCTTCGAGCATCCCGAGGTGCGCAGCGTCGTGATCCGCTCAGGGAGGGACCGAGTGTTCTGCGCGGGAGCCAACATCAGGATGCTGGCCGGGTCCAGCCACGGCCACAAGGTCAATTTCTGCAAGTTCACCAACGAGACCCGCAATGCCATGGAGGACGCGAGCGCACATTCGGGCCAGCGCTACATTGCCGCGATCAACGGGGCCTGCGCCGGCGGCGGTTACGAGCTCGCGCTTGCCTGCGATCACATCATCCTGGTCGACGACGGAACATCGGCGGTCTCCCTGCCAGAGGTCTCCGTGCTGGCGGTACTGCCCGGCACCGGCGGCATCACCCGGGTGACCGACAAGCGCAAGGTCAGACGAGACCGCGCCGATATCCTGTGCACCATGGAGGAAGGTGTCCGCGGCCAGCGGGCCCGGGACTGGCGCCTGGTCGACGAGGTGGTGCCCGGCTCGCGGTTCGACGCGGCCGTGGCGGCACGGGCGGATGCGAGTACCGCCGCCTCCGACCGGCCCGCGCAGGATGCCGGCATGGCGCTCGAGCCGCTCGACAGGAACTTCGAGCCCGACCGGGTCCGGTACGGCCTGGTCGATGTCACGGTCGAGCGCGCGGCGCGGCGCGCCGTGATCACCGTGTCCGGACCTGCATCGGCGCCGCCGGAGACGCCCGATGCGATACCCCGGCACTCGTCGCGCTTCTGGCCGCTGGCACTCGCGCGCGAGCTCGACGACGCGCTGCTGTACCTGCGTTTCAACGAGCCCGACATCGCCATCGTGCAGCTCCGCAGCGAGGGCGACCCGGCCCTGGTGCTGGCCCATGACGGGTTCCTGTGCGCGCACGCGTCGCACTGGCTGGTGCGCGAGGTGCGCCTGTTCTGGACCCGGGTGATGAAACGGGTCGACCTGACGTCGCGCTCGCTGCTGGCCCTGGTCGAGCAGGGGAGCTGCTTTGCCGGGTTCCTGGCCGAGCTTGTGCTTGCCTGCGACCGCAGTTTCATGGCCGAGGGGCGGTTCGAGGGGGACAACCGGCCCGACGCGGTACTCGCGCTGACCGCATCCAGCTTCGGCGCCCACCCGATGTCGAACGGACTGTCCCGGCTCGCCACCCGGTTCCTCGGCGAACCGGAACACCTCGAACGGCTGCGCAAGGAAACCGGGACCCTGCTCGACGCGGACACCGCGGCAGAGCTCGGACTGGTGACCGCGGCGTGTGACGACATCGACTGGGAGGACGAGGTCCGGCTGTTCCTCGAGGAGCGCGCGAGCTTCTCGCCCGACGCACTGACCGGGCTTGAGGCCAACACGCGGTTTGCCGGCCCCGAGACCATGGAAACCAAGATTTTCGGTCGGCTGAGCGCCTGGCAGAACTGGATTTTCCAGCGCCCCAATGCGACCGGGCCGAACGGGGCGCTTCGGCTCTACGGTACCGGGCGGCGCGCCGGTTTCGACCGGGAACGGGTGTAGGGAGCCGTGGCATGAGCGACGCAACCGCAGTCAATTACGAAACCTCGATCCCCAACAATGTCGGGCTTTCGCACGACCGCCGGGTGCTGCGGGCGCTTGAGCGGTGGCATCCCGGCTACCTCGACTGGTGGCACCAGATGGGACCGGACGGGTTCCAGGACAGCCTGGTCTACCTGCGCACCGCGGTCGACGTGGGTGCGAAGGGCTGGGCGAAGTTCGACTATGTCCGGATGCCCGACTACCGCTGGGGAATCCTGCTCGCACCCCCGGTCGAGGACCGGGTGATCGGCTTCGGCCAGCACAGGGGCGAGCCGGCATGGCAGGAAGTCCCCGGCGAGTACCGTGCCATGTTGCGCCGGCTCTGCGTGATCCAGGGCGACACCGAACCAGCCTCTGTCGAGCAGCAGCGTCATCTCGGAAAGACCGCGCCATCGCTCTACGACATGCGCAACCTGTTCCAGGTCAATGTCGAGGAGGCCCGTCACCTCTGGGCCATGGTGTACCTGTTGCAGAAGTACTTCGGGCGCGACGGGCGGGAGGATGCCGAAGACCTGCTGCTGCGCCGGTCCGGCGACCCGGACCGGCCGCGCATGCTCGGGGCCTTCAACGAGGAGACCCCGGACTGGCTGAGCTTCTTCATGTTCACCTTCTTCACCGACCGCGACGGCAAGATGCAGCTCGAGAGCCTCGCGCGCTCGGGGTTCGACCCGCTGTCCCGCACCACCCGGTTCATGCTCACCGAGGAGGCGCACCACATGTTCGTCGGCGAGACCGGGGTCGCCCGGGTGATCCAGCGCACCTGTGAGGCGATGCGCGATGCCGGCATCGGGGATGTCGACGATATCGAGGCCGTGCGCGCGCTCGGCGTGATCGACCTTCCCACCATCCAGAAGAAGGCCAACCTGCACTACTCGCTCTCGCTCGACCTGTTCGGGTCCGAGATCTCCACCAATGCGGCCAACGCCTACAACGCCGGGCTGAAGGGCCGCTATCGCGAGGAGCGGATCGAGGACGACCACCGCCTGGAACACGACACCTATCCGGTCCTGAGCCTGGTCGACGGCGAGGCGGTCACCGTCGACGCGCCGGCCCTGACCGCGCTCAACATGCGGCTGCGCGACGATTACGCGCGCGATGCCGCGGCCGGGATCGCGCGCTGGAACCGGGTCATCGAACGGACCGGCATCCCGTTTCGGGTTACCCTGCCGAGCGTGGCCTTCAACCGCGCCATCGGAACCTTCGCCCCGATCGAGGCCGACCCCGACGGCACCATCATTCCGCGCGAAACCTTCGAGGCCCGGTGCCACGACTGGCTGCCGTCACCGGCCGACGGCGACTTCATCGCCAGCCTGATGGAACAGCAGACCGAACCCGGCACCTACGCCGGCTGGATCGCGCCACCCAGATCCGGCATCGACAACAAGCCGGGCGACTTCGAATATGTGCGACTGTCCTGACGACGGTCACGAGGCGGAGGCAAGCAGCAATGAACACGGTCGACCCGATCACGGTATCGGTAATCCAGCACAGGCTCACGGCCATCGTGGCGGAGATGGGCGAGGCGATGCTGCGCACCTCGTACTCGCAGATCCTCAATTCCAGCCGTGACTTCTCCACCGCGATCTGCGATCGCCACAGCCGCCTGGTCGCCCAGGCCGAGCACATCCCGATCCATGTCGGCGCGCTCACCTTTGCGGCGGAATCGGTCAGCGAGAGCTTTTCCGATACGGTCCAGGCTGGCGATGTCTACCTCCTGAACGACCCGTATTTCGGTGGCAGCCACCTGCCCGACGTTACCGCCTTCGTTCCGGTGTTTGCCGGTGACGAACTGCTGTTCTGGACCATCAACCGGGCTCACCACAGCGATATCGGCGGCGCAACCCACGGCGCCTACAACCCGACGGCAACCTCGATCTTCCAGGAGGGACTGAGGATCCCGCCGCTCAAGCTGTACGACCGCGGAACGGTGCGCGAGGACCTGCTCGAGATGATCGCGGTCAACACCCGTCACCCGCGCGACTTCAAGGGCGACCTCGCAGCCCAGATCGGATCGGTGCACGGCGGCGAGCGCCGGCTGCATGCACTCGTCGCCGAGTTCGGCGCCGAGACCGTCAAGACCAGTGTCGAGACCATCCTCGAGAGCGCCGAGCAGCAGGCCCGCTCGGTGATCGCGTCCTGGCCTGACGGGGTCTACCACGGCAGCGCGACGCTCGACGACGACGGCCACGGGCGGTCCGACGTGACGATCCGCGCCACGGTAACCAAGACGGGCAGTGATCTCGAAGTCGACCTGTCCGAGTCGGATCCCCAGTCCGCCGGGTTCGTCAACTCGTCCTATGCCAACATGCGCTCCGCCGTGGCCATGGCGATCGCCTATCTCATTGATCCGGAAACCCCGAAAAACCACGGTTCGTTCCTGCCGATCACCGTGAAGGCGCGACAGGGCACGATCGTGTGGTCGCACGACGGTGCGCCGGTCACCATGTGCACCAGCCACTGTTCGAACGAGATCTGCGAGGCAATCACCGTCGCGTTGTCGCAGGCGTGTCCGGAGCGCGCCATGGGTGGCTGGGGCCGCAGGCTCCGGGTCGCAATCCAGGGCGAGAACCCGAAGACCGGCAGCGGGTTCATCTGGCACATGTTCCATGCCCGTCCCGGCGCCGGTGGTTCGTCGGGCGGCGACGGATGGCACAACAGCGGCGAATGGCATTCGGCCGGGGGTCTGAAGTTCGGCAGCGTGGAACTGGCCGAGGCCCGGTTCCCGCTGTACTTCAGAAGGCACGAGTTCCGCACCGACTCCGCGGGTGACGGAGAGTACCGCGGCGGGGCCGGCGTCGAGCTCGAACTGGTGCTCGAGACCGAGGCCCGGTCGCTTGCGAACACCGCGGGTGACGGCAGCAGGTACGGATCCCGCGGTATGGCGGGCGGCACCGACAGCAAGCCACACCACTACTGGATCGAGCGCGCCGACGGGACGGTCCGCGAACTCTCGACCAAGGAAATCCTTGTTCCGGTCGACCCGGGCGACACCCTGGTCGCCCACTCCGCAGGAGGCGGCGGCTGGGGCGATCCGGCGCGCAGGTCAACCGAGGCACGGGCCCGCGACGAGTTGAACGGGATCGTCTCCCCGGGCCAGAGCTGAGCCGGTCGGCCGTCGAACAGGCGGGAACGGCCTCGGACAGGGGTCCGGAACACCGAACCCATCACGGCGGAGATGGCGACAAACCGAGCCGTGAGCCCCGCCGTCGGACCGCCCGCCGCGTCACCGGATCCGGGGTGCCGGTTCGCGTTCAGCGCCATCAGGGGGCCGGTGCCTGTCGCAGCGGAAGGCACAGTTCCGTCACCAGCTCGGCGGGCGGGGTATCGAGCGGTGAGTTGAGGAAGATCTCCATGCACGGCCGGTCGTCGATTTCCTCGCCGCTTTGCGGCAGCCACACCAGGAACAGGCGCCTGTACGCTTCCGCGATGCCGTCGTAGGGCCCACGGTGGGTGTGGATGGCGTAGCGCCCGACAGCGAGCGTGTCGACGGTGATGTCGGGCGGTGGCGCGACGTCGGTCCGGAGTTCGAGGCAGGCGTCCGAACGCAGGCTTTCCGGCGCAACTGTGTCGGGGTCGTCATAGGACAGGCTGAAGACACGGCCCGGTCGGCCGCCGACACTGTCCGCCCACTCGAACAAACGCTCGAAGCACCGGCCCGCCTCGTTGTAGGGACCGACATGGCGGATCCGGGCCATCTCGATTTCGTCGATGGTCTCGATGCGGACATCCATGTTGATTTCTCCAGATGGCAAGTCGACTTCCACGCGTTCTTCACCCGGGTAATACCTGACCGTGGACAGTGGACCGCCAAATTCCGGAGGCGGCCAGGTGGTGCGGTACTGACCGGGGCTCATCCCGCAGCCGCGGCGAAACGCCCTCGAGAAGGCCTCGGCCGAGCTGTAACCGGCATCAAGGGCAACGTCGGTCAACGTCCACCGGCTCGTGGCGAAGCCGCCAGGCGGCCCGCTCCAGGCGCAGCCGTCGCACCAGGCCGGCGATCGACTCACCGGTCATGGCCCGGAACATGCGCTGGCAGTGAAATCGCGAGAACGCGGCCGCGGCCGCCACCTCCTCGACCGTGCAGGGACGATCAAGACGGCCCGCAATGAACTCGAGAGCCCGAACCAGCCGGCGGTGATACGATTCTGCAGTACCGGAACGCATGGACGCACCATCGCATAATGCCCGATGCCCGGCCTGACCGAACGTGCGATCTTTCGCGGTCCCCACCGGGCAGCAGTGAGCAGCTTCGTCTGCACCCGCATGGGCTACGGACGTTTCGCCAGCATGGGCAAGCTTGACCGAACCAACCTCCTTGCCGGCGATACAGACGCCCTGAGCCGCTCCCGGACTGCGAGGAGCATGGACCCCCACCGGTCGGTCGAACGAACAAGCTCCCCCATCACCAGAGGACCTGGAGCCGCGGGAGTACAACGACGCCGGCGCGGCGGCGGATCTTGGGGCGCGGCGCAAGGCCGAAAACCGCTAGCGCGGCCGCTACCATCGGCGTCGAGTTGGCCGGCTTCGAGGAGGCCTGGAAGCGGCTGTGCAGGCTCATCGGCACTGACATGACCTGACACCGGCGAAGTGCGACATCGGCCAGGTAACGGAAGTGCTCCACTGCAACCCCTGCGCGGCTTGTGGACCGCTGCCGCCTGTTGCCTATCGAGTCCCGTCCGCTGCCGCTTCTGGGGAAAAAGGGCGGGGCGCCCTCCGGGATCCCGACCAATCGTCCGGGAGACTCCAACTGTTTCCGTTTGCAATCGTTCCTGTCGGTACCGGCGTGACTGTCGGGTCTATCCAGGCTTCGCACCGGGCGGCGCCGGGTCCAGCGCCCGGAGCGGATCAGTCGTCCCGTGCTCCCGGAACGGCAAGGCCGGCGTTCTGCGCGTAGATCTTGGCCACCGCGGTGTCGTTCTCTCCACCCAGGCCCTGCGCGGCGGCGACGAGGAACTGCTGCAGCGCTGCCGCCGTGACCGGTGCGGCGAACCGGACCGAGCGGGCTATGTCGAGAACGATTCCAAGGTCTTTCGGCCAGATGTCGATCCGGCTGCGCGGGGTGTAGTCCCCGGCCACCATCGATGGCCCGCGGTTCTCGATCATCCAGCTGGTGCCCGCACACCGCGGGATGATCTCGAAGAACCTGGCCGGACTGACCCCCTGGGTCATCCCGAAGGTCAGCGCCTCGGCCATGGCGGCAACGTGGACTCCCGCAAGCATCTGGTTGACGGCCTTCATCGCGGACCCGGCACCGGCGGACTCGCCGAGATCAAACACCGTCTCGGCCACGGCATCCAGTACCGGGCCGGCGGCCGCACGCGCTGCCGGACTGCCGGAGGCCATGACCGACAGTTCACCGGACGCAGCCTTCGCGGATCCGCCGGATATCGGGGCATCGAGATAGAGGACGCCAGCCTCTTCGCAGCGCGCCTCCATCTCCCGCGCGAAATCGGGAGCCACTGTCGCGCAGCCGAGCACGACCGCGCCCTGCCGCAATCGATCGGCAAGGCCGTCCGGGCCAAACAGAACGTCACGGGTCTGGGCGGCATCGAGAACCACGACCGCCACCGCATCAAGCCGGGCTTCGCCAAGAGGATCCGTCTCGCCGCCCGAGGCTTGAAACCGGGCTTCCACCTCCCGGTTGATATCCCGGCCCCAGACCCGGTGACCGGCCCGCAGGATCACCTGCGCCATGCCGTATCCCATTGATCCAAGCCCGATCACCGCAACATTCAGTCCCATCACGTCCTCCACGAAAGGGGTGCGGGACCACCATAGCGGACGGGAGCGGGCCGCACAGGCACAGCCAGCGGCAACCGCAGGCAGGTCCGGTTGAGCGGCCCGCGGCACGATGTGAAGCGAACCCCCGGTTTCCGCGGGCGTGCAGGGATGGCAGCATCATCGCCGAACCTGTTTGCAAGGCGACGGGCGGACCCGCGATCTTTGCGAATGTCCTTCCGGCAGCTCATCCTGGCGGGCACCGTCCCGCCCTGCATCACCGAGAACCCTCGACAGCCGGGGAGCCCCTGACCATGAGCTGGTACGCGCCCGGCATCGGGTCAGCCTGCTCTCCAGGATGACATCGGGATCCCTGAAACGGGATCCAGGGTTTGACGGTATAATCGCAAGAGCCCGCCGGCACCGAAGGAAGCAGGTGTCAGTCGCCTGTCGACGAATTTCCCAATGCGTGGTCGGCGATCTCGTCGGACGTCGCGTTCCAGATACCGTCGAGTTCCAGCAGGCGCCCGAGTGCCGCGTCGAGATGGCGGCTGCGGTGTGGCTGGCCGAAGATCCAGGCGTGGATGCCGAGGGTCATCATGCGCCCGCCCTCGCCATGCAGGTGCTCGGCGGCATCGGCGATGAGGTCGGGGTAGCGCCAGGCGTCGACCTTGCGCACGGCGAAGAGTTCCCCGTCGTCCCACTCCGTGTGGGCCGGGATCGAGACGATGGGCGGCTCGGTGTGCATCTGCACGGGGCGCTCGTCGTTCGGCCAGTCGATGACGTGATCAAAGCCCGCCTGTGCCAGCAGGCCCGGTGTGCGCGAGCTCTCGCCGTGGTCCTGCCCGACCCAGCCGCGTGCGCGACGCCCGAGGCAGGCTTCGAGCCGCGAGGCCGACTCGGCGATGAAGGCGCGCTCCTCCTCCTCGCTCATGCGCTCGGAGATCATGCGGTTGGCGACCGTTCCATGCGCGGCGATGCCGTGGCCGTCTCGAAGCGCGCGCTCGATGATTTGCGGGCACTCTTCCGCTGCAGCCGCACCGAGCGCGACGGTCGCCCGCAAGCCATGCGCCTTCAGGATGTCAAACAGGCGCCAGACGCCGACGCGCAGCCCGTAGAGCCGGCGGGTGAAATTGTTGTAGTCGGGCCGGTAGCTGCCAAGCGCACCCGCAAACCGCGGGTCGGCAAACGCATCCGGATCGGGGTCGAGCTCGAAATGCTCGACGTGAATGAGTGGCATCAACGCAAGCCGCGCGCCGCCGGGCCAGACCGTAGGAGCCTCGGACGGCGGCCAGTCGAACCAGCGATGGTCGTAGCCGGCGCCGTCCCGGTAGCGGCGCGTCTGCTCGCTCATGCCTCGGCCTCCGGCATGGCCCAGGAGGGCAGCCATTCCCGCATCGCCCAGTCCGCGATCTCGGAGCCGGTCGCCTGCCACACACCCTCATGGCTCATCACGTAGCCGAGCGCCTCGTCGAGGTATTTCAGTCGGTGCGGCTGGCCGTAAATGTAGGGATGGAGGCAGATCGCGAGTACGCGCCCGGTCTCCGCACTCTCCTCGTAGAGCGTGTCGAAGGCGTCGCGGATCATGCGCGCGAACTCCGCACCCTCGATGTGCCAGCGGTAACCGTGCGCGTCATTGATGTCCATGGAATAGGGCACGCAGGGAAGTGCCCCATGCTTCGTGCGAACCAGGGTCGGCTGGTCGTCATGGTAGTAGTCGGCCGTATAGAGGATGCCGAGTTCCTTCACGATATCGGCCGTGTTGAAGGTGCCCGAGACTGCGGGCCCGAACCAGCCCGGCAGCTTCTCGCCGCCGGTGGCGCGGGCATAGGTCTCGACGCAGTCGCGGATGACGGCGCGCTCGTCCTCCTCCTCGAGCCCCCACAGATACCGGGTGTTGTAGAAGCCGTGGCAGAGTATGTCATCGCCGCGTTCGCGCAGCGCCTGCCATACCTCCGGGTAGTGCTCGATCACGCCGAAATTCAGCGAGACCGTTGCCTTGATGCCGTGGCGGGCGAAACAGTCGAGCATGCGCCAGACCCCGACGCGGTTGCCGTAGTCGCGCACGCCGTAGCCGATCACGTCCGGGGCGGGCATGCGCGGCCAGGCATTGCGCTGGCTCACGAATTCCGGCCGGTACTCGTAATGCTCGATGTTGGGCAGAACCCACACGGCGAGCCGTTTGCCCCCGGGCCAGACCAGTTTCGGTCGCTCGGGCAGCGGTACATAGGGAAATCGATCCATCATGACGGCGGCAGCCTGCCCCGGCGTCCCGGCATGCGCAAGGGTGTTTCGGGTCATCACAACGGCAGCGGCCGTACCGGTCTCACCGAGCGCCGCTCCTGCGTCAGTTCCCCGACACGGAAACAGCTCCCCGCGAAGGACAGGTCTGCGGGGGGCTCCGTGCCAGTGTCCGGTACTGAAAGCTGAAAATCCCGGACAGAATCCGAACCGGTGACCCGGATCGGACCTTCCGCCCGTGCACTGTTTGCCTTCATAGTGACAGGTGGACGACCGACGTCGACTGTCCTCACGCGACAGCCAGCCGGAGGCCGGAGGCGCGCGCGGATCGAAGCCTTGTGAAAGTGCATGCCCGAAGAGTTCCGGTTTGAGGTTTGGGCGACGCCCGCCCGGGCAGCGAGGCCAACAGCGGCATGCTGGCAACATTCGAGCATCGGACGTCGGCCGGCCTGTTCCTTTCGGCAAGGCCGGGCAGTATCGGTCTCGGCGACGACGAAAAAGGCAGGGCGCCTGATGACAAATGAACGACGCGGCATCCGGGCATCGAGTCCCTTGCGGAACGTGGCGCTCTCCGCCTGCTGTGCACTGGGCCTCGGCTTCCTCTGGAACCTGCCGGTCCCGGCCGGTGCGGCAGTGTTCGCACGGCCCGAAGTTCGGGATTCCGCCTCGACGGACACCGCGGTCTCGCAGGATGCGGTCGTACTCGCCAGGCGGATCCTCCAGTGGCAGAGCCAGGAACTGTTCGTGGACGAGCACCGTCTGGATCGGCTCGCACGCGAGACCGGGACGGTACTCGGGCTGATCCGGAAACGCTACCCGTCGATGGCGGAGGTCGCCGCGCGGAAACCGCCCGCGGCGTTGCTTCTCAAGGTCGAAGGCGCATTGCTCGACGACATTGCCGGGCGCTGGACCGGTCTGAACGCCGGCACCGTCCTGAATGCCGGCGCCGCGCTCCCGACCGGGCACGCAGCGTTCGACACGCTCAATGCCAGGCTCGGAGTGCAGACGCTCGAGTTCTGGCCGGCTTCCGGCACCGTGTTCCTGCGTCTCGCGGACCGGGTCAACCCGCGCGCCGCCGTCGAGGCGTTCTCGGCCATCGCCGGTATTGTCGATGCGCAGTTCGACCGGCACTTCATCGACGGATCCGACATCGCCATGCGCAAGGTCAACCAAACCTGGCATGTCGTCATACGCAAGGCATGGGGTGACTGTCCGTCCGGGTGCATACACAGGGAAACCCATTTCTTCACCGTCAACCACCGGCATGTCGAACGGATAGACGAGAAAACGGCAGGAGTGATGCCGGTATTCCGGATGGTCAGGAGGTTCGCAAGGCTTGGACTGTGACGGCGCCGCCCTTCGAGAGCTCGCCGAACGAACGGCAGTGCAGCTGCGGTTCCCGGCCGCCGGGCCGGGGAAGAACCGCTGTCCCGGAACCTACCCTGCCTGCGGATCGGGTGAACATGGCGCGATCGCAGCGCGGCGTGCTGCGTCCCAGACGATACGGCTCCGCGGAGTCCCACTCCCGTATCCCCGTCGAAACCCGCCGCCGCAACCGGTGACGGCCGCCTGACGCGCTGCTAGAGTGCCGCCGGGTATCGTGGCCGGTCGCAACGGCAGCGCGGTGCAGTTCGTCCCCGGGCATCCGGCAGTCGGCCATCAGGAGCCGGCAGGCGCCGGCCGCCTCCCGTACGAACCCGTTTGCGTCATGCGTGCGTCCGCCCCGGACCCTGTCTTCTCTCGACCGGTCGGACCCATGGCGCACTCTACCGAACACACGAACAATGAACCGATCCCCGATGGCGGGTGGCGCATCGGCGTCGACGTCGGCGGCACCTTCACCGACGTCGTCGCGGTCGCCGATGACGGAACGCTGACATTCACCAAGGCGCCTAGTACGCCCGAGGACCCGTCGATCGGCGTTATCGACGCCATTGACCGGCTTGCAGTGGAACTCGACACCACCACGGCCGCGCTGCTCGCCCGGACCGGGCGGATCGTGCACGGCACCACCGTCGCCACCAACGCGCTGCTCGAACGCACCGGCGCGCGTGTCGGGCTGTTGACCACGGCCGGGCACCGCGACGTGCTCGAGATGCGCGAGGGACTGAAGGACGAGCGCTACAACCTGCGCCTTGCCGCACCGGACCCGCTGGTCCCCCGTCACCTGCGGACCGGCGTGACCGAGCGGCTGCGCCCCGACGGCAGCGTGCGCACCCCGCTTGATCCGGCGTCACTGGCCGCGGCGCTCGAGACGCTGAAGGATGGCGGCGTGACATCGATCGCAGTGTGCTTCCTGCATTCCTACCGCAACGCCGTTCACGAGCAGCAGGCCCGCGAGGCGATCGAGGCCGCCATGCCCGGCGTGCCGGTCTCGCTGTCCAGCGACGTGTTCCCGGAGATCAAGGAGTACGAACGGGTCTCCACCACGGTGGTCAACGCCTACGTGCGCCCGATTGTCGAGAGCTACCTCGAACGGCTCGGAGCCCGGCTGACGCGGGCCGGCTACCACGGGCCGGTCCTGGTCATCCTCTCCCACGGCGGGGTCGCCCCGATCGAGGAGACGATCCGCCTTGCGGCCGCCTCGGTCCTGTCAGGTCCGGCCGGCGGGGTGGCGGGCAGCCGTCACGGCGCGTCGCTGATCGGTGCGGGCAACCTCATTCCATTCGACATGGGCGGAACCAGTACCGACATCTCCATGATTGTCGACGGCGAACCCGCACTGTCCGCCACTCGCGGCATCGCCGGGTTCAGGATCGCGCTGCAGTCACTCGATATCGTGAGCATCGCCTCGGGCGGCGGCTCGATCGCCCGGGTGGACAGCGGCGGCATCCTGAGCGTCGGCCCGGAAAGCGCCGGCGCCATGCCCGGGCCCGCCTGCTACGGCCAGGGTGGAACCGAGATCACCGTGACCGATGCCAGCGTGGTGCTCGGGTTCCTCGATCCGGCCAACTTCCTGGGCGGGCGCGCCCGGCTCGACCAAGCGGCCGCCGAAACCGTGCTCGACCGGCTCGCGCACCGGCTCGCAGTGTCCCGGGCCGAGGCCGCGGAAGGCGTGCACCGGGTGATCAACACCCAGATGGCGGAAGGCATCCGCCTGGTCTCGGTTCGACGCGGCGTTGATCCGCGCCGCTTCGCCCTGCTGTCATTCGGCGGCGCCGCCGGCATTCACATCACCGACATCGCCCGCCAGATCGACGTCCCCCGCGTGGTGGTCCCGCGGGCGGCCGCCGTGCTCTCGGCCTGGGGAATGCTGGCCACCGACCTGCGCTTCGAGATCAGCCGCACCCATGTGGGCGACACCCGCATGCTGGAGGCCGACGCCATCCGTGACCTGTACGCCTCCATGGAGCAGGAGGGACGCTCCCGGCTCGCGCGGGTGTTCGACGGCGAGGTCGCGGTCCGCCGTTCGGCGGACATGCGCTACGGCGAGCAGATCTTCGAGATCGATGTCCCGCTCGACGGGGTGGACTTCGCGGGCGCGGGGCTGATCGAGGACATCACGCAGCGCTTTCACCGGCGTCACGAGGACCTGTTCACCTACAGCCTGCCCGACCAGGAGTCGGTGCTGGTCAACGCCCGGCTGGCGGCAATCGGCCGGCTCCCGGTGCTGCCGCAGGAACCGGAGGTCCGCGACCGCGAACCGGCCGAGCCGCGGACCATGCGGCGAGCCTACCTCGGCGGCTGGCAGGACCTCCCCGTCTTCGACCTCGAGACCCTCTGTCCCGACCAGGTGATCACGGGTCCGGCGATCATCGAGTCCGCCACCACCACCGTGGTGCTGCGTGCCGGCGACAGCGCGGTCCCGAGCGGCGCGCTCTGGCTCGACATCACCATCGGGAAGTGAACCGGCCTGCTACGGCGTGCAGTCGAGCATGATCTTGCCGATGTGACGGCTTGATTCCATCAGCCGGTGCGCGTCGGCTGCATGCGCCAGGGGGAAGGTGCGGTCGATTACCGGTTTCACCGCGCCGCTTTCGAGCAGTGGCCAGACCTCGCTTCGCAGCGCGTCTGCGATCCGCCCCTTTTCCTCGATGCTGCGCGGCCGCAGGGTCGAACCCGTCAGCGTGAGCCGCAGTGTCAGCATCTTCAGGAAGTTGAACTTCTCCACCACCGGGGGCTGCAAGAAGGCGATCTGGCACAACCGGCCCTCGATCTTCAGACAGTCGAGATTGCGCTGGATGTACGGCCCGCCCACCATGTCGAGGATCACGTCGGCACGGCCCTGTTCCTTCATCACCGCGACGAAATCCTCTTCGCGGTAGTTGATGGCCCGCTCGGCGCCGAGCTCGGTGCAGACCCGGCACTTCTCGGCCGAGCCCGCGGTCGCAAACACCCGCGCACCCCGGGCCCGGGCGAGCTGGATCGCCATGGTCCCGATGCCGCTGCTCCCGCCGTGCACCAGGATGGTCTCGCCGGCGGCAAGATGTCCGCGCATGAACACGTTGGCCCAGACGGTATACGCCGTCTCGACCACGCTCGCCGCCTGTTCCATGGAGTACCCGGCAGGCAGCGGCAGGCACTGGGGTGCCGGGGCCGTGCAGTAGCGGGCATAGCCGCCGCCGGCGACCAGGGCACACACCTCGTCGCCCACCCGCCAGTTCCCGGCATCCTGCCCCGTGGCCACGACGGTACCCGCAACCTCGAGACCCGGAATGTCCGACGCCCCCGGAGGCGGCGGGTACCCGCCTTCGCGCTGCATCACGTCGGGACGGTTCACGCCCGCGCTCGCCACCTCGATCAGCACCTCGCCCGGACCCGGTTGCGGTGTCGGGCGGGTGCAAGGCTGCAGCCCCTCCGGCGGGCCGAAGGCGGCGATCTCGACAGCCGTCATGGTTCCCGGAACGTCGCTCATGGCACAGGCTCCCCGTGGGCGCGGTGAGCGCCCGCTTCCCCGCTCCGGCAGGTTCGGATCAGCCGCGGCCGTGGGCGGCGCGGCGGCGCTTCTTCATCAGTTCGTGCGATTGCGGCGTGCCGTCGTGCCACGAGCCGAACCACTTGTCCAACGGCACCGATCCGTCACCCCCGTAATTGCACTCGAAGTACTTGTGGTGAAGATGATGGAAGTACCTCTGGCCAAGGGTGAACTTGTAGCGTCCGCCGAGCAGGAACTTGTCGAACCCGCAGTGGCCAAGCGCCGGTGTCAGGCCGGTGGCCTGAACGTGCAGGATGGCGTGCAGCGGGTGCGAGAGCACCACCCAGTGCATCAGGATGCCGCTGAAGTACAGCAGGTGCTCGACCGGGTGCATGGCCAGCCCCGACCACGGGCCGATGTTCACGTTCTTGTGATGGAGGTAGTGCACGGTCCGGTACAGGAAGCGGACGTGCAGCAAACGGTGCACCAGGTAGAAATGGGCATCGCGGATCAGCGGGATGATCAGGAACAGCACGATGAACCACACCGGGTTGGTCTCGAGCGTCATCCACGGGATGATCTCGTTGGCAAACGCCCACAGCGTGACCACCTCGTATGCTGTCCAGATGCCGCAGCCGCTGACCGCGCTCCAGAACACGTTGTCCCAGACCTGGTCGCCGAACAGGAACCGGCGATGCTTGCGTTCCGGCCAGTGCCGGTTGTGCTTGTAGGCGGTCCCCTGCGATCGCAGGATGTAGAACCTGAAGTGCCAGCCGCCGAAGACAATGAACAGCATCCCGAGGTTGCGGGCATAGATCCAGGCGATCCAGTCGACCTGGAAGGTCTTCATGGTTGCCATCTCCGGCGTCAGGTAGAGCCAGGTGACGACGGCGAGCGCCATGTAGAGCAGGTTGCGTGGCAGGAAGTAGCCCGGATAGCCGAACAGGTATCGTACCAGGGCCACAGGCTGCGGTGGCCACACGAACAGCGGCGGCGGGGAGATCGGTACATCCGGGGCCCAGTCTTCTTCCAGTTCCCTGATGTCGGAATCTGCCGTCACCTGAGCCATCTGTCCGCACCCCTGCCCGTTCCGGTTCGCCCATTCTACCGGACGGCCGGCACCGCACAAGGTCCCTGTGGCGGATCGCCCCCGGTTGCGCATCACGCCGGGAGACGTAGGATCACCGGCAGGTGACACACCGGCGAGGGAGGACCCCGATCATGGCCAGTCATGCGACCGGAGACGGCGGGATACCGCCACGGGATGCCGCCCGACGCGGCCTGACCCGGATCATGACCCTCGGCGGGGCCTACGGCACCCGCAACTACACCGTGAAGGGCCTGCGCGACTGCAAGGGCAGCAAGGTGCTGGTGGAGACCCTGCCGTTCTCGCCCGAGGAAGCTGCCGCGGCCGAGGAGGCCGGGATCGATACGATGAAGGTAAGGTTCGACCCGGGCCGCCCGGAACTCGCCGCCGAGATCCGCCGCGCCGCGCCCCACACCTTCATGGCGTTCTCGGTGCCCCTTGTCGCCGCGGCCAGCGAGACCGAGGCGGTTCGCCTCGGCTACCAGGCCATGAGCATCGGCGCCGACGCCATCATGTGCCAGTGGAGCCCCCGGTTCGTTGCCGCCGCGACCGAGGCCGGGATCCCGATACAGGGCCACGCCGGGCTGGTTCCGCGTCGCAGCACCTGGACCGGCGGCCTGCGGGCTGTCGGCAAGACCCTCGACGAAGCGTTGTGGGTCTGGCAGGAGATCCGCAAGCTCGAAGAGGCCGGCGCCTACGCGGTCGAGGTGGAAGTGATCCCCGAACCGCTTCTCGCCGAGATCACCAGGCGCACGTCACTGCTGACATCGTCGATCGGCGGCGGCAGCGGCGGCGACATCCAGTTCCTGTTCGCCGACGACATCCTCGGCAATACCGGGGCTCCCTACCCGCGCCATTCGAAACAGTACCGTGACATGTACGCAATGAAGCAGAGGATGCAGGAGGAACGGGTGGCAGGGTTCCGCGAGTTCATCGCCGATGTGCAGACCGGCGCCTTCCCCGCACCTGAGCACGTGATCAAGGCACCGCCTGGACTGATCGAGGATTTTCTCGGCGCGCTCGACGAGGGCTGACGGAAGTCAGCCGCCGTTCAGACGGGTGTGCAGCAGCTTGCTGGTCTTGAAGAACGGCACCGCCTTCGCCTCGACCGAGACCGGCTCGCCGGTGCGCGGATTGCGCCCGGTCCGCGCCGTGCGATGCTTCACGGCCATCGCGCCGAAACCGCGCAGCTCCACGCGCCTGCCCTGTTCCAGCGCCCGCGCGATTTCCTCGAAGACGGTCGTGACCGCCAGTTCCATCTCGTTGTAACGCAGTTCACGCTCGAGGCCCGGATTCTCCGCTGCCCAGCGTTCGACCAGCCTGGCAATCAGTTGTGATTTCGTCATTCCGGGACCCTGTACTCGCAAACACGGCCGGCGGCGGCCGTCTCCAGAACCCGGGAATCATGTCAGCACCCGGCTGGCCGGTCAAGAATGGGTCGTTGCAGAATTGTGACGGACCCCGGATCGGCAGCCGGTCTTCTGCCGACGAGCGTGACCGGCTACCCTTGTCCGGCGACCCGAGGGACGGAGACAGACGATGATGGAAATCGCGATCGGTGTGACCGGGGTCACCGGCCACATGGGCAGGATGCTGGTGCGCCAGGTCCTCGAAACCCCTGACACGCGGCTTGCCGGCGGCACCGTGCGCGCCGGATCAGATGCGGCAGGCCGTGACATCGGCACGCTGTGCCAGGCCGAACCCCTCGGACAGGCGGCCGGAACCGATCCGCACGAACTGTTCGCCGCGTCCGACGCCGTGATCGACTTCACGCTTCCCGAGGCGGTTGCGGGACATGCGGAATCCGCCGCGGCAACGGGAACAGCGTGGATCGTGGGGACGACCGGGCTGGAGTCCGGACAGGAAGCCGCGCTCGATGCAGCCGCCGCACACGCGCCGGTGGTCTTCGCCCCCAACATGAGCCTCGGCGTCAACCTGTTGTTCGTGCTCGCCGAGCAGGTCGCCGGCGCACTTGATGACAGCTTCGATATCGAGATCGTGGAGATGCACCACAACCGCAAGGTCGACGCCCCGTCGGGCACCGCCCTCGGGCTCGGCCAGGCCGCGGCCCGGGGACGCGGGATCGGGTTCGAGGGTGCCGCCGTGCTGTCGCGCGAGGGCCGTACCGACCCTCGCCGGCGCGGTGACATCGGATTTGCGGCGCTGCGCGGCGGAGACGTGGTCGGAGAGCACACCGTCATCTTCGCCGGCGCCGGCGAGCGGGTGGAAATCGCGCACAGGGCGGCGGGGCGGCACATCTACGCCGCCGGCGCCGTCACAGCGGCCCGGTGGGCGTTCGGTCGGCCCGCCGGGCGTTACAGCATGATCGACGTGCTCGGCCTCAGCGGGCGGTAGCGGATGGAACCACGCGAACCTGGCGCAACGCCCCGGCGAGCGAGCGGGCGACCTCCTCCTTGTCGGCGAAGGCGAGGAAACTCCCGAGTTCGAGCGAGCGACCGTGCGAGCGCAGCAACAGCCGGGCACGGCGCCGGGCGATGAACTCGACCCGGGTCCAGTACGGGTGCATGACGGTGTGGCGCGCAGGGCCGCGTCCGTCGCTTGCACGGATCTCGAGCGAGCGTCGCGTCAGCCTGATATGTTCCGACCGCCGTGCCGAGAGCACGCTCCATCTGAGAGCCAGGCAGATAACGAGAATGTCGAGACCGCAGAACCCGATCACCGGCCACGCGCCCATCAGCGCAAATCCGGTCCCGATGGCCGCACTGGCCCCGACCAGGACCGTGATCAGGACCGTCATGCCGGCCCGCGACAGGCTGCGGTGCGGCAGCAGCACCCGGTCGAACAGCACCGGTTCGCTCGCCGCCTCGCTGTCGGACTGCCCGTTCATCGGGGAACGATAGTATGGCCTCTGGAAGCGGTAAAGGGCGCCGGCTCAGCGCGCGGCGGATGAGATCCACTGAAATCGACAGCTTCTTCGCACGGCTGGCCGAACAGATGCCCGAGCCCCGGGGCGAGCTCGACTCGGTCAATACCTACACCTTGCTGGTCGCGGTGGTGCTGTCCGCCCAGGCTACGGATGTCGGTGTCAACCGGGCCACCCGGGAATTGTTCCGCGAGGTCACGACACCGGAGGCAATGGTGGCGCTCGGCGAGGAGAGACTGAAGAATCACATCCGCACCATCGGGCTCTTCAACGCCAAGGCAAAAAACGTGATCGCACTGTCCGAAGCGCTGATCGAACACCATTCCAGCCAGGTACCCAATGACCGCGAGGCGCTTGAAGCCCTCCCCGGGGTCGGACGCAAGACCGCGAACGTGGTCATGAACATCGCTTTCGGCGAGCCGGTCATCGCCGTTGATACCCACATCTTCCGGGTCGCCAACCGCACCGGGCTTGCCGCCGGCGCCACACCGCTTGCGGTGGAACGCGGACTGGACCGCAGGGTACCGGACCGATGGAAGCTCCATGCGCATCACTGGCTGATCCTGCACGGGCGATACCTGTGCAAGGCGCGGAAGCCCTCGTGCCCGTCGTGCCCCGTGCACGACCTGTGTCAGTTCACCGACAAGTCGCCGGCGGTGGGCTGATCGGGAGGGGTCCCGGCATCGTCAGGGGCCTGGCGCACCAGATCCGACAGGCACCGGTTCCTGGCGCCGCGGTTCGGGAGCGGTTCGAGCGACGGACGCAGGTACATGGCGTGGGTCGCACGCACCTGTTCCGCGTCCGGGAACAGGAACAGGTTCAGGATGCAGTCCTGTGTGCGATATCGCCACAGCTGCGCCAGGGCGTCGTCGCGCACGAACAACGGATTGCCGAGGACCTGCCTGATTTCCTCCCCGGTCCGCTCCAGCGGCCAGCGCGGGCCGAGCGTCACGGCCACGACGGGAGAGGACGCGGCTGCAGGGGAATCCGCCGCTGGTTCGTTCTGACCCGTGCTGAGCGCCGCCTGCTGCTGCTCGACCGCCGGTTCCGCGAGCACGAAACCGAGTTCCGGGTCGAACCGGCATGCCGAAAGGCCGCCGACCAGCAGGGCGATGGCCACCGCCCGGAACAGGTGTCCGGCCGGTGCCGATTCCATCGCGTTCGCGGGGTCGATCGTGCCGGGTCGCCTATCCCCCCTGGCCGTCCCGCAGCACCTGGATCTGGCCTTCGATCTCGCCGCCGAACTCGACCTCGAGCTTGCTGCACTTCACGGTTCCCCTGATCCGTCCGGTCGGCCGGACCTTCAGCCTCTCGCGAACCGTGAGCTCGCCCTCCATCACGCCGGCGATGGTCGCCTCGTCAATGGTAATGGTGCCCCGGAACACGCCGCTCTCGGTCACCTCGAGGCTCTTGCTGTTCTCCAGCGTAGCCTCGGCCGTCCCTTCGACGACCAGTACGTCGCAGTCGGTAATGGTGCCCTGCATGGTTATCTGGCTACCGATCGTCAGCGCCCGGCTCTGGAGGTTCCCGCGGGGCGTGGGCTCCAGCGGGCGCCGCGGGGCGATGTCGGATCCCCGTCGCGCGGTTTCATTCGCACCCGAGCCCTGGCGCAGGCCTGCCCCTTCGCGCGCTTCCGCAGGCGCGATAAATCCCGGAACCGGAGGAGTGGAGGACCGTCCTTCCGGAGTGCGTCCCGCATTGCGCGGCTGCGACAGGGCATCCGTGCGGTCCCTGTCGTCACCCCCGGTGTTGTCCTGGGTCTGGGGCCTGCGGAGAAACGAAGCCATCCCGGTCACCTTCTCGTCAAAGTGAAGCTCACCGCCGGAGAATCCGGGTACTTGGAAGCACCCGCAATCTACTCTGTCCGTGCAGAGATATCCAGTCCCCGAAACAGGTTGGTCATGAACGCGGTTGCAAGGATCGGTGCCGCGAGGTTGAGAATCGGAACGGTGGTGAGCACCGTGATGATCACTCCGGCAAGCAGGATCCGGCCCCGGTAACGCCGTCGCATCGCGCGGGCGTCAGCCGGTTCGAGGCTGCGGGTTGCGACTGCATCGAAGAACTCGCGCCCGAACAGGTAACCGTTCAGGCAATAGAACAGCACCAGGCCCAGGCCCGGAATGAACAGCGCGAAGGCATAGACCGGCAGGAGGATCAGGTTCATCGTCAGCGAAATGGCCAGCAGCGACAGTCCGGCAACCATGACCTCGCGCAGTCCCCGCTGGCGCGGGGGCGCGGCGTTCGGCCAGTACCGGGCATCGACGGCGTCGGCAACCGAATCAAGGAAGAACCCGGCCACGACCATGACGGTCGAGGGAAAGAAGATCAGCGCTCCGATCAGCACCAGGACCGCCCCACCCGCGGCCACGACGGTATCGGCGATCCCGTTTCCGAACATGCCGAAGCTTGCAACCACCCACCAGCTGAGAACGACCGCGAGCACGGTTGCAAGACACGCACCGAGGACACTCCCGACCAGGGCCCGGCGCAGCACCGGGTCCGGCAGCTGCGCGAACGCCCGTCGCAGGGATTCGACCATGTCATCACTCCATCCCGAGACCACGCACCCCTGTTGTCGGGCCTCGCACCCGACAAGGCAAGCCCCGGCGCCCGCACGCCGCCAAGTTGGTCTATAAACGCCGCTGGAGCGGCCGCCTCTCGCGGCTGAGATACCCGGGGAGACCCATGCGGACACGCACCATCGATGTCACCTGCATCGGCAACGCGATCGTCGACGTGGTCTCGCGGGTCGACGATGCATTCCTTCAGGAGCATTCGATCACCAAGGGAGCCATGCAGCTCATCGATGCCGACCGCGCCCGGGAACTCTACCGGCTACTGGGACCGGGGCTCGAGGTGTCCGGAGGGTCGGCGGCCAATACCGCCACCGGCCTCGCCGCCATGGGCGGACGCGCGGCGTTCGTCGGCAAGGTCCGCAACGATCACCTGGGCAGCGTGTTCCGTGCCGACATCGCCCGGGTCGGGGTCCGGTACGAGACGCCGCCGTCAACGGCCGGACTGGATTCGGCCTGCTGCATGGTCCTGGTGACGCCCGATGCCCAGCGGTCCATGAACACCTACCTCGGCGCGTGTACCGAACTTGATGCCGCAGACATTGACCCGGTTCTCATTGCCGACAGCGCCGTCATCTACCTGGAGGGCTACCTCTGGGACCCTCCGGGCGGACGCCAGGCCCTGAAGGCCGCCGCGGCGGTGGCAAGGGAGGCCGGTACCCGTGTCGCGTTGACGCTGTCGGACCCATACTGCGTCGAGCGGCACCGGGACGACATTCTCCGCCTCCTCGCGGACCACGTCGACATCCTGTTCTGCAACGAGGACGAACTTCGCGCGCTCTGCCGGGTTGATGACCTCGAGAACGCGATCGCGGCCGTCGTCGGCGACTGCGATCTCCTGGCGGTGACCAGGGGCGCACACGGATCGGTAGTGATCGGACCGGGTGAACGCCACCAGGTCCCTGCGCTGCCCGCCGGTCCCGTGGTCGATTCCACCGGAGCCGGGGACATATACGCGGCCGGCTTCCTGTTCGGACTGGTCAACGGTGAACGGCTCGGCCGCTGCGGAGAGATTGCCAGTGCCGCGGCCGGAGAGATCATCACCCGGTTCGGGGCCCGGTTTCCCGGCAGCCGCGATGACGGATCCGCAAGGCGTCCGGGACTGCCCGACGCTGCCCCAGAATTGGCAAACGGTCGATGAACGGGTAGCAGCAGCTCGTGGTGTTCCGGCCGGGTTGTTCAGATGCGGGACAGTTTGTCGGCAGGCAAAGGCGCCGTAACTGCCCCCTGAACGGTGTCTGTTCCGGATGACTGGTGGCTTTCCGGCCGTGGTCGGTGATTGCCCGGACAAGAGGGACTTGCGCTGGCTTGCTGCGGAGATCAGTGTAGCCATCGGACCACTGGTTCTCGAATAGTGACAAGAAATGTAGGAGCCAGAAAATGGACATACTATCGAGGATTTTAGGTCAGCTTGACGACTGGCGGCATCTCCCCGCATACCAACTAGAGAGACGGGTTGACGTTTTATTCGGCATGCTGTTACCGACTGTTGTCGGAGCGAAGTTTGGGGTGCGTCCCGAAAATTGTAAGGTGATTCCCGAATTTCCTTTGCACAAGAAATTGTTTAATCCTTCGGGAAATGACCAATCCACAAATGTTGACTTTGCCGTGTTTTTTGAAAAGAAAAGCAAGAAACACTTGTGCTTGCTTGAACTAAAGACGGACAAGAAATCGATAAAAAAGAGCAAATTAAGACGATGAAATGTGCAAAGAATAAAAAAATATGCGAGATACTCTGTGGAGTTCTTCAAGTTGCACGTGCGAGTAAGGAATCGCGAAAGTACGCACACTTGATATGGAAACTTCACGAAATCGGATGCATAAGCCTTTGCGACAGGTGCGGCTTCCGCAAAATGAATATGAGAGCCCCACGACCTGGACTAAAGGGAAAGAAAGGACAATTGTATAAAACCGAAGTCGCCGAGGCATGGAGTGACGCCGACATTGATTTGATCATGATAGTGCCGTGTGCTCTCAATGATGAAGAAAAAGCCAAGTTCTGCGGGATAGAAGAATTTCACGTCATTGACTTTTTGAACCTCTCCAAGACAATTGCAAAGGCAGATGTACATCCATTCGGGGATGGGTTTGCCGAGAGGTTTGCGTTCTATCTTGATCGCTGGAGCGAGATCCCTGCAGGAAAGAAGTGCCTGGACTGATCGAGCTGGATTTTTCCACTTTGCGCATCGCAAGTACGGGACTAGAACGCTAGGGACAGGTGCGGCCCCTGCGCGGAACGGGTGCTTTTGTCCCGCGGATGCCCGTTGGGACACTTTCGCCGAACGCGGCGTGCAAGTTTCACCACGGCGGTGGCCGGCCTGTTGACCCGCAGTCCGGGTTCGCTTTATGTTCCGCCTCCTTCCGCACCGTCCGGATGACAGTGATGCCGATGCACGACAGCCCCGACTGGCACGCCTATCGCGCGCTGTTCGAACACCCGGTCATCTTCACGCACCTGGTGACCGGCTATGCCCGGGGCCTCGTGTGCGACGACGGGACCGACCTGCGCGAACGGCTGGACTGGCAGCGCCTGCGCCCGGTGGCCGCGGAAGACATGCCGGGACCGGCCTGCCCGCACTCGGCGTTCTGGCGCGTCGGAATGCGGGGCAATGGTCCCGACCAGACGGTCCTGTTCCTGGTCGAGATCCACACGGAGATCGATACCGGAGCAAGTGACCGGCTCGCCGCCTGCCACGCGGCGCTGTCGGATGCAGGCGGGCCGGTTCCGCGACTGGTGCAGCTGGTGATCTACGACGGCGACAGGCCGTGGCCCCCGGCAACCGCGCAGCACCGCGCCGCGGAGCAGCGTGTCCTCGACATCCGCGCCCTCGACACCACGGATATCGATCCGGACTCGGTGGTCTCCCACATCATCGCGGTACAGACCTCCGTTCGGCCGGACCGGATCGGCCTCAACCTGCCGGCCGGTTGCGTGTCGCGACTTCCGGAACCGGAGCACGCCCGGGCGGTGGAGGCGATCCTCGAATGGGGAAACCTGCTCGGCCGGGAGCACGGTTTCGAGTTCAACATGACACGCAGCCTCGGCGAGGCGGAACCCACCCTGGAGGACATCCGGCGCGCCGACGAACTGATGCGGCCGGTTCACCGGCAGGGCAGGGAACAGGGACAGCGCGAGGGATATGCCAAGGCGCTGATGGAAGAAGCGGCCGCCGAGCGGGTGATGCTGTGGCGGATGGCACAGGTCAAGTTCGGCGAGGATCAGGTCGCGGGCATGCCGCGGCTTTTCGACACCCGCTATCCGGTGGAGGACCAGGACATGGTGGGTCTGGTTGCTGAGTTCATCATGAGCAGCACCTCCGCCCGGCACCTCTCCAAGCGCATGCGGCGCAGGCGGTAGGACGGAGGAACGGTCAATGATCCCCGGACTGGAAGGCTGCGACAGCTTCGAGGTCACCACGCCGGACCGCGGGTACGGGTCGGCGACGCTGGTCGGCAGGACCTGCGGCTCGGGACCGCCGCTGCTGCTCCTGCACGGCAATCCGCTTACCCATGTCTCCTGGCACAAGGTCGCACCGCTGCTCGCATCCCGGCACCGGCTGATCATGGCCGACCTGCGGGGCTACGGCGACTCGCGCGGTCTCGAAGACGGCGGTCCCGGGAGCGTGAACTACTCGTTTCGCGCCATGGCGGCGGACCTCGTCGACCTGATGACCCATTTCGGCTACCGGGAGTTCGACGTTGCCGGCCACGACCGGGGCGCCAGGGTCACCCACCGGATGGCGCTCGACCATCCCGACCGGATCCGGCGGGCAGCCGTGATCGACATCCTGCCCAGCCACCACATCTGGACCCACGGGTCGGCGGAGTGGGCACGCTCGTCCTGGCACTGGCTGTTCATGATCCAGCCGCACGACATGCCGGAGCGGATGATGGCGGGCGTTCCCGCCCGCTACTTCATCGAGCAGAAGATATCAAAGCCGGGCAAGGGGCTGACGCCGTTCGCGCCCGAGGCATTCGAGGAATACGTCCGCTGCTTCACCTGGAAGACAATACGCGGCTCGTGCGAGGACTACCGCGCCTGCGCCGACTCGGACCTTGCCATGGACACCGGGGACTTCGAGGCGGACAGGCGCGTGGCCTGCCCGCTGCTGGTCCTGTGGGGCCGCGACAGCCACACCGGCACCGTGTTCGGGGACGTGCTGTCCGTGTGGCGGCGCTACGCCGCAGGCGAGGTGACCGGTGGACCGATCGATGCCGGCCACTACGTCAACGAGGAAAAGCCGGAGGAAACCGCCGCCCGGCTGCAGCGCCACTTCGCGGCCTGATCGCATCAGCGAATGGTGAACCCGCCATCGACCGTCACCACCGTGCCGGTCATGAACCCCGATGCGCCGGAGGCCAGCAGCAGCAGGGCGCCGTCGAGGTCGGACACCTGGCCGAGCCGGCGCTGCGGTACCGAGCGGACCAGGGCCTGGCCGGGCAGCGAACGGAAGAAATCGCTGTTCATCGGGGTTTCGACGTAGCCCGGCGCGATGGCATTGACCCGGACACCGTGGCGCGCCAGCTCGAGCGCCATGGCCGCTGTCAGCTGGTTCAGCCCCCCCTTCGACGCACAGTAGGTCGACAGCGTCCCGATCGGCCGCGCACCCAGCACCGAGGAGATGTTGATGATCGAGCCCTCGCCGCGCTCGGCCATGCCCCGGGCCACTTCCTGGGCGCAGAAGAAGCATCCCCTCAGGTTGGTCCCGAGTACCGTGTCGTACTCCTCCTCGGTCACGTCCAGGAAGGCGCTGTTGATCGCAAGGCCGGCATTGTTGACCAGGATGTCGACCGGGCCCAGCACGCTCTCCACCTCGCTCACCCCGGCCTCGATACTGGAGCGGTCCATCACGTCCATGGTCACCGCGTGGGCGCGGCCGCCACCGGCACCGATTTCCTCCTGCAGGGCCGCGATACGGTCGGTCTGGCGCGCCGCCAGTCCGACGCCGGCGCCGTGGCGGGCCAGGACACGGGCAAATCTCTGTCCCAGCCCCTGCGAGGCACCGGTCACCAGCGCGGTCCGGCCGGCAAGGTCGTACAGGTCGGTCACGGCTGTCTCCGTTCGAGCCATTCCTTCAGGACCAGCTTCATGACCTTGCCGTTGGCGTTGCGCGGCAGCGGTTCGACGAGGAAGGTGAAGCTGTCCGGAACCTTGTAGTCCGCAAGACGGCCGCCGCAGAAGTCCCGCAGCTCCCCGGGGTCCGGTTCGGCACCGGCCGGCACCACGAAACAGTGAATCCGTTCGCCCAGCACCGGGTCCGGCCTGGGGACGGCGGCGACTTCACCGACCGCGGGATGATGGGCCAGCGTGTTCTCGAGCTCGGCACTGTAGACCTTGTAGCCACCCCGGTTGATCATGTCCTTCCTGCGATCGAACACGGTAAGGAACCCGTCGCCGTCGAGCGCACCGATGTCGCCGGAACACCACCAGCCGTCGCGGAAGTTGGCTTCGGTCTCTCCGGGGCGGTTCCAGTAGCCGGGGACCACCATCGGTCCCCTGATCAGCACCTCCCCGGCCTCTCCGGCAGCCACCTCGACCCCGGTCTCGTCCACGATCGCGAGCTCGGCGCAGGCGACCGCCAGGCCCACGCTGTCCGGCCTCTCCCGCGTGCGGCCCGGCGGCATCACGGTCGCCGGCGAGGCGGTCTCGGTCGCACCGTAGGCGTTTGCAAGCTGCAATCCGGGCAGGGCACGGGAAAGGGCGGCGATGGTCGCTTCCGGCATCGGCGCGCCGCCGTAGGCGCCGATGCGCCATGCCGAGAGGTCATGCTCGCCGAGATCGGCTCTCAGCAGGCACAGGTTGTACATCGCCGGCACCATCACCGTATGGGTGATCCGCTCGCCCGCGGCGCGCGCGAGGAACCCATGCACCTCGAAGTCGCGCATCAAGACACTGCAGCCGCCGCACCTGACCATGGCAAGGAGGATGGCCACCACACCGGTGACGTGGCTCGCAGGCACGACCAGCATTGACCGGTCACGCGGTCCGAGGCCGAACACCTGCTGGTAGTGCATGACCGAGTGCACCAGGTTCAGGTGGGTCAGCATTGCGCCCTTCGGCCTGCCGGTGGTGCCCGAGGTGTAGAGGAGGATTGCGGTGTCCTCTTCGCCGCAGCGGCGCGCGGCCGGCGCGTGATGCGTCGCGCCGGCCGGTTCGAGCCCTCTCGCGTCCGCGATGCGGTAGAAGCGGCGAACCCACGGGACCGCGGCCGGATCCGGGATCCGGTCCTCGAGCCCGGCCTCGCTGACCAGTGCCGCCGCCCGGCAGTCGGTGAGGATGAAGGCGAGCCCGTCCCTCTGTTCGCGCGGGTTCACCGGAACGGCGATGGCGCCGATGCGCAGGATCGCCAGCAGGAGCACGAGGAAATCCGGCCGGTTGCCGAGCAGCAGGCACACCCGGTCCTTCGCGCCCAGTCCGTCCGCGAGCAACCGTCCGGCGGCTCTCCGGACCAGCCGGTCGAGATCCCGGTAGCTGATCCGGCGCTCCCCGGCGACCAGTGCCTCGTGGTCGGACCGGCTGCGGACCGTCTCGGCGAACATCGCCACGACGTCGTTCGGACGGTCCGGGAAACACAGCACCCGCCGATCCCCGAAATGGGTCTCCCGCACCGGCGGGTCAATCGCCCGGGATTCCGCGTCCACTCCGTCCGCCCCGTCCTTCGTCTGCATGGCGCCCGAACGCTACCCCGTGTCCCGGCACGCTGCAAACCGCCGGGCGTGCCCCGGGTGCCGCTCGGGCACGACCTGTCGCGGAAGTGTCGGATTCTGAACTGCTTGTGACGACAATACGAAACTGGTTTTCCCGGATAGTACCTAGATGAGGCAAAGGGAATGGAATTCCGGACTGGCTGGAGCGGCGGTGATGACCTTCAACAGCCGACAGATCCGCAGCCTGGTTGACGGGTACTCGGTGGAGATCACGCCCGCCGGGGCCGCCCGTATCGGTTCCTTTGCCAACCACCTTCCGGCCGGCACCACCGTCAATGTCACCTTCCTTCCCGGTTCGGACATCGCCGGGACCGTGAGCGTGTGCCGGCGCCTGCGGGCAGAGGGGTTCAATCCGGTTCCGCATCTCGCCGCCCGCAGCCTCACCGGCCGAAGCCAGCTCGAGCGTACGCTCGACGAACTGGTGACCCATGCCGCCGTGACCGAGGTGCTGGTCATCGCCGGCGGTGTCGACCGGCCGCTGGGCCCGTTCGCAAGTTCGATGGATCTGCTCGAGACCGGACTGCTCGAGCGCCGGGGCATCCGGACTGTCGGGGTTGCCGGACACCCGGAAGGGTCGCCCGACATCCCGGCGCCGGAGCTCGCCAGGGCACTCGCCCGGAAGAACGCCTGGGCCCGCGACACCGGCCTCGACGTCTACATCGAGACCCAGTTCTGTTTCGACGCCGACACGGTCGCGGCCTGGGAACGGCGCCTGCGCGCCGACGGCAACCGCCTGCCGATCCGCGTCGGGGTTCCGGGCCCGGCCACCGTGAAGACCCTGCTCCGGTTCGCGCAGGTCTCCGGCGTCGGCCCCTCGATGCTGTTCCTGACCCGCCAGGCCCGCTCGGTGACCCGCCTGCTGGCACAGCAGCAGCCCGACCGGTTCGTGGCCCGGCTCGCGGAACTGGTTGCCGCCGATCCCGGCTCGCTCGTGCGCGGCCTGCACTTTTATCCCTTCGGCGGCCTTGCAAAGACCGCCGAGTGGGTCAACGCGGTCAGCGCCGGCGCCTTCCGGCCCGACGGCGAAAACGGCTTCACCGTCCGCGGGCAGGCCCTGCCTGCCGCTTCCTGACCAGGTCACGTCCCGGGGAGATATCCACCATGACCCTGACTGTCCTCAGCTCCGCAACCCGGGAAGTGGTGATCGGTTTCGATCGGCCATTCTGTGTGATCGGCGAACGGATCAATCCGACGGGACGCCGGCTGCTGGCCGCGGAGATGGCGACCGGCAACTACAGCCGGGTCACCGCCGATGCCCTGGCCCAGGTCCAGGCCGGGGCCCTGATGCTGGACGTCAACGCCGGGATACCGCTCGCCGACGAGCCACGCATCCTTGCCGAGTGTGTCCGGCTGGTCCAGTCTGTCACCGATGTGCCGTTGTCCATCGACAGTTCCGTCATCGACGCGCTGGAGGCCGGACTTGAGGTCTACGAGGGCAAGCCGCTGGTCAACTCGGTCACCGGCGAGGAGGAACGGCTGGAGTCCGTCCTGCCGCTGGTCCGCCGCTACGGGGCTGCCGTGGTCGCGATCTCCAATGACGAGACCGGGATCTCGGAAGACCCGGATGTCCGCTTCGAGGTTGCCCGCAAGATCGTCGAGCGGGCCCGAGATCACGGAATCCCCCCGGCTGACGTGGTGGTGGATCCCCTCATCATGCCGGTCGGCGCCATCAACCTCGCCGGTTCGTCCGCGTTCCGGCTCATTCGCCGCCTGCGCGACGAGCTTGGCGTCAACACCACCTGCGGTGCCTCGAACATCTCGTTCGGCCTGCCGAACCGGCACGGGCTCAATGCCGCCTTCCTGTCCATGGCCATCGGTGCCGGCATGACATCCGCCATCATGAACCCGCTGCACGGGGAGGAAATGACGGCTGTCTTCGGCGCCAACGTCATGATGGGCAATGACAGGGAGTGCCGCCGCTGGATCGCGAAGTACCGCGAACCGGTGCCGGAAGGGGTTCTGGTCGGAGCGCGGGCACGGCCGCGACGGCGCCGACGGGCCGCCTGAGCGGCGAATGACGCAACCGCGCGCGCTCGAAGGGAGCGGAACCGACCAGGTCTTCGTGGTTTTTTCCCCGAGCGGCAGGCGCGGACTGGTACCGGCCGGAACCAGCGTGCTCGAGGCCGCCCGTCACCTCGGGGTCGATCTCGACTCGGTGTGTGGCGGCCGGGCGCTGTGCGGACGCTGCCAGGTGGTCTTCACCCCGGGCGATTTCCCGAAGTTCCAGGTCTCCGCCGGGCCCGGGGCCCTCACCAACCCGGGAGCCGCGGAGACGCGGTACGCCGGGCGCCGGCGCCTGGCGCCGGACCGCCGGCTTGGCTGCAGCGCGCAGCTTCTGACCGACGCCGTCATCGACGTTCCACCGGAAAGCCAGGTCCACCGCCAGGTCATCCGCAAGCGGGCCGAGGCACGCGAGATCGAGGTGCGCCCGGTCACGCGGCTCCACTATGTCGAGGTTGCGCGGCCCGACCTCGAGGTGCCGGCAAGCGACCTGCGCCGCCTGTGCGCCAGCCTGGCCGACCAGTGGCCGGGTCTAGGTGACGACATGACCTGCGATGCGCATGTCCTCGGCACACTGCAGAAGACCCTGCGCGACGGTGACTGGAAAGTCACCGTGGCACTGCGCGGTGGCGACCGCATCGTTGCCGTGTGGCCCGGCCTGCGCGAACGGGTGCTCGGACTGGCCCTCGATATCGGTTCCACCACCATGTCGGCCCACCTGTGTGACCTCGCGACCGGCGAGGTCCTGGCCTCGTCCGGAGCCATGAACCCGCAGATCCGGTTCGGCGAGGACCTGATGAGCCGGGTCTCCTGGGCGATGATGAACCCGGGCGGTGCCGCGGACATGACCCGGGTGGTGCGCGAGGCCGCGACCGGACTGGCCGGGGAGACGGCGCGCGAGGCCGGGGCCGAACCGGACGACATCCTCGAGGTGGTCATGGTCGGCAACCCGGTCATGCACCACCTGATGCTGGGCATCGACCCGTCGGAACTCGGTTTTGCCCCCTTCGCGCTCGCGGTCGACCGGGCGGTCGAGACGAGGGCAGCCGAGCTCGACATCGCCCTGCACCCGGGCACCCGCGTCTACGCCCCGGCGTGCATCGCCGGTCACGTCGGTGCCGATGCCGCGGCGGTGATCCTGTCCGAGGGACCGTACCGGCGCGACGACATGACGCTCATCATCGATGTCGGGACAAACGCCGAGATCGTGCTGGGCAACCGGCATCGCCTGCTCGCCTGTTCGAGCCCGACCGGCCCGGCCTTCGAAGGAGCACAGATCTCTTCGGGCCAGCGCGCGGCACCGGGCGCCATCGAGCGGGTGCGCATCGACAGGACGACGCTCGAGCCGCGGTTCCGCATCATCGGTGTCGACGCCTGGTCAAACGAGCCGGAGTTCCCGGCCGACGCCCGGGTCACCGGCATCTGCGGCTCGGGCATCATCGAGGCGCTGGCGGAACTCTTTCTCGCCGGTCTCATGACGGCGGACGGCACCATCGACGGGGCCTGCCGGGAGCGCACGGAGAGGGTGTTCGCGGACGGGCGGACCTTCTCGTGGCGTCTCGCCGGGGACATCTGCGTCACCCAGGCCGATGTCCGCGCCATCCAGCTTGCCAAGGCGGCGCTGTACGCGGGATCCCGGCTGCTGATGGACAGGCTCGAAATCGACACCGTCGACCGCGTCGTGCTGGCCGGCGCCTTCGGCAGCCACATCGACACCACCCATGCCATGGTCCTCGGAATGATCCCGGACTGCCGGCCCGACCTCGTGTACTCGGCCGGCAACGCCGCCGGAACCGGGGCGCGGATCGCCCTGCTGGACCACGAGGCGCGGCGCGAGATCGAACAGGTGGTCCGCCGGGTCGAGAAGATCGAGACCGCCACCGAGCCGAGGTTCCAGGAGCACTTCGTTGACGCGATGGCGTTTCCGCACCGGACCGACCCCTATCGCCGGTTGCGCCGCCTGGTCGACCTGCCCGAGCCCCGCGCACCGGCAGCCCAGTCGACCGCACGTCGCCGGCGTCGCCGGTAGCGGGCGGGCTTCAGCCGGTTCCGCCCGTCTCCGGGCGCAGGGCGCGAAAGAACCCGCTGAGCAGGGCCGCGGCAGCACGTTCGTCCACGCCGCCCACCACCTCGGGAGCATGCAGGCAGGTCTGCTGGCGGAAGATCCGCGCACCGTGTTCGACCGCCCCGCCCTTCGGGTCGTAGGCCGCGAACACCAGCCGGCGGATCCGCGCGAGCGCGATGGCCTGGGCGCACATGGCGCAGGGCTCAAGCGTGACGGTGAGATCGCAGTCATCGAGCCGTGGCCGGCCCAGCCTTGCCGCCGCCTCCCGGATCGCCAGCATCTCGGCATGGGCCGTCGGGTCAGCGAGTTCCCGGACCCGGTTGCCGGCGACGGCCAGCACCTCGCCCGTTGCCGCCACCGTGACCACGGCCCCGACCGGAACTTCGTCGCGCGCCGCCGCACGCCGTGCCTCGGCGAGCGCCAGGTCCATGAACGACGGGTCGGTGCCCGTCATCCGCCGGCCGCCTTAAGCGCGGCTCCGAACAACCTCTCGTACTGCCAGTCGGCGACCCGGTACCGCCACGGCGCCAGCCGATCGTTGAGCGCGTCGGCGCGCTGGCGCGCACCGGAACCGGTCGCCGTTGCCTGGAACGTGAGCCAGCCGTCCTCCCGCTCGGTGACCTCGATCACCAGTCCGTCCCCGGTGGTGTAGGACAGGCCGGCACCGGCAGCGCCCGCCTCCCCGCGCGGCGCCACGTCGACCAGCGAGAGACGCGCAAGTCCCGAGGCCAGCCGGCGCAGCAGGTCGGGATCGACCTCGCTTCCGTCCGCGGTGAGCAACCCGTCGGACCCGCGTGACACGACAAGGCCGTCCGCGGCTTCGGGTTGCACGGCGATCACGGCAATCCCGTCGGCGGCAACATCGATGATGGCCCGGTCGAGCCAGTCCAGGATGTCATAGGACAGGTCGGTGCCGCCACTGGCCAGCCAGGCCCGGTCCGCCCCGGGCTCGCGCAGGAAGATACCGTGGCGCGCGTCCCCGGTCCGGTGCCAGACCCTGACCCCGAACAGCGCATGGGCAAGCACCTTTCCACCCGCATCCTCGAGGCGCAGCTCGACGGAATTGGCGTCGGCCGCATCCACCGGCTCCACCCCGATCAGCGGGTAGCGCTCCGCCATCGCGGTCTTCGGCTCGACCAGGCGCATGTCGGCAAGCTCGGTGAGCACTTCCCGGATGCGGCGCGACGACACCGGGTAGCGGTGCTTCTCCGGCGTGACCCAGCCCCCGGCTTCGGTGCGCTCGAAGGACATCGCGCCCTCTGTCGTCCGCAGCTCGATGCGACGCACCGTGTCCGGACCGGCGGCCAGCAGGGGAAACGCCACCTGGCCGGCACGGACCGACGTCGCCGTGACCGGCCCGTGCATGACCGACCATGCCGCTGCGGCCACCGCGATGACGGTCGCGGCAAGCAGCGCCGTGAAGAACCGCGCGCTCATGATCCCGTCCGGCGGAAGAGCCGGGCACGCCGGGCCTGCAGCAGGGCGAAGGCGACGGCAAACACGCCAATCAGTGCCGGTACCGCCCAGATGTTGAGCAGGGTGAGCAGCGCCTTCAGGTCACGGACATCCTTCTCGAGCGCAAACCGGACCTCGCGCAGTTCACCGCGAACCTCGAACATCCTGTCGCGTGTCCGGCGGATCTCGTCCTGCTGCTCCGGGGTCAGCACCAGGTCCTCGCCATCGCGCTCGCCGCGCGTGATGCTGATCTGGTTCTCGAGCTCGGTCACGGTACGAAGCAGCGTGCGCTCCTTCGAGCGGTAGCGGGCCTCCGCCTGCCTCGTCATGGTCTCGAGAACCTCGAACGGACGGTTCGAGATCCCGCGCCCGCGCAGCCCGATCATGGCATCGGAGCCGACGAGCTGCTCGAGCGCATTGATCACGAGGTCGCCGTTGTGGGCAAACGGCACGCTGATGCCGCCCGACACCGCTGAGCCCCGGGTCCAGACATCGTCGCGCAGCATGTCGGAGTCGGCGACCAGCAACATGGCGAGCGGGTGCCCGGCCTCGGGACGATGCCGCGCGCGCACCGCCTCGTCGGTGACCGCGTCGGGCGGACCGTCCGGGAAGGCGGACCGCACCGGGCCCGAGACGCGGGCGACCAGCGCATGCCCGCTGCCGCCCGGCTCGAAGGTCGCGAGGATCTCGACCGGATCGGGCGCGTACTCGATACGGGCGAGGTCGATCACCTGGGAGTCGGCACTGCTGCTGACCAGCGGCTCGATCCGGGTCGCAGCACCCTCGCGCGCAAGGATGTGCCCGCTCGAGCGGAAATGTACCAGCGACAGGTTCGCGGTCACCGGGTCACCGCCGGCCATGCCTTCCGGCCCGGCGGCAAACCAGACCGGGTAGTCGGTGACCGTGGTCCGCCCGCCGCGGTCGACCTGGACCTTGACCGCTCCCTGGCGGTCGCCGATCACCTGGCGCGCCGGGATCTCGACACCCCAGGCGGCCAGCAGCGGGGCCAGGGTTTCGAGGCTGCCGGTTCGCGGCGGCTGCGAGCGGGGCCGGACCAGTGATTCGGCAAACGGGTCGAGGAACGCCAGCACCCGCCCGCCCCGCATCACGAACTGGTCGACGGCGTAGACCGTAGCCTCGTCGAGCTCGCCGGGCTCGGCCAGCCAGACGATGTCGACATCGTCGTCGATCGTGGAGACCGACCCGAACAGGGTCCGGATCTCGAAGAACCGTTCGGCCGCCTCGAGCACTGCCCAGGGGACCGCCTGTGCGGCCGGGTTCCCGTTGAGCGGCAGGTCACCGAGAAGGGCGACGGTGACCTTCTGGGGCCGGGCAAGGTCATGGACCATGCGGGTGAGGTCGTATTCCAGCAGGTCGGCGCGTTCCGGCGTGAGGAAGGGAAGATGGTATCGGCCGTTGGTACTGTTGCTGGCTGCCATCCCGAGAAAGAACCGGTCCTGGCCGAGCACGTCGGCAAACCCCTCGATCCCGTCGGCCAGTGCCATGTCTTCCTCGCGCGAGAACGGCTGCGGATCGAACCGTTCGACCCTGAGCAGCCCGCCGGACAGGCGCTGGTAGCGTTCCAGCAGTTCGTCGACCCGGCGCGCCAGCGCCACGTAGTCCGGACCGAGCGCCTCGAGGCCTGAACTCGCGTAGACGCGCACCGTGATCGGCTCGCGGATCGACGCCAGCACGCTGCGGGTTCCCTCCGAGATCGTGAAGAGACCGTCCCCGGTCAGGTCGAGCCGGGTCGACCGCAGCTCCCGGTCCGCCCAGATGTTGAGTGCGACGAAGAGCACCAGGGCCAGTCCGCACCCGAGCAGCGCACGCAGCCGACGGTTCATGGGTATCACCGGCCCGCCCCCTACGGCTTGCGGAACTCGAGGATCGCGCAGTTCGCCACCAGGCCCAGCACGATCAGCGACACGAAGTAGACCAGGGTCCGCGCATCGATCACGCCCTGGCTGATGGTTTCGAAGTTGTTGAGCGCGCTCAGCGAGACCACGGTGTCGATCACCCAGCCCGGCGCCCACCCCTCGAAGGCGGTGCGTACGATGTCGACACCGCTCATCATGGCCAGGAAACACAGGGTCGCCCCGACAACGAAGGCGATCACCTGGTTGCCTGTCATCGCCGAGGCACAGGCGCTGAGCGCCAGGAACCCGCCGGCAAGCAGCCAGCTTGCAAGGTAGGACGCAACGATCACGCCGTTGTCGGGGTCGCCGAGCCAGTTGACCGTGATCCAGACCGGCGCGGTCAGCACCAGTGCCACCCCGGCGAAGATCCAGGCGGCCAGGAACTTGCCGATCACCGCCTCGGCCACGGTAACCGGCAGGGTCATCAGGAATTCGAGCGTGCCGGTCTTGCGTTCCTCCGCCCACAGCCGCATGCCGATCGCCGGCATCAGGAACAGGTACAGCCACGGGTGGAAGCGGAAGAAGGCCCCGAGCTCGGCCACGCCGGTCTCGAGCAGGTAGCCCACCTTGAAGGTCAGCGCACCGGACATCGCCAGGAACACGACGATGAACACGTAGGCGAGCGGCGCACCGAAGTACGCGGCCAGCTCGCGCCGGGCGATCACGGCCAGGGTTCTCACGCCACCTCTCCCGCCTGGCGCGTCAGCTGCCGGAACACGTCCTCCATGCGGCCGGGCTCGCGCCAGAACTCGAGAACCGCCACGTCCCGGTCAACGAGCGCCCGGTGCAGTGGCGCCCTGAGATCGGCGTCACCCCCCCCCATGACCCTGATCTCGCTGTCGTCACCGGACGGGTCGGGCCTGTCGACGGCAACCAGTCCGGGCACCGTGCCGATCGCGTCAATGGCTCTCGTGGCATGTTCGCGCGCAACCCTGATGCACAACACGTTGTGCCGGGCGGAACGTGTCGCCAGCGCGGCGGGCGCGGCGTCGGCGACGACCCTGCCGGCGGCGATCACCACCGCGCGCGAGCACACCGCCTCGACCTCGTCGAGGTTGTGGGTCGAGACGATCACCGCCTTGCGGCCCGCCATCTCGCGCAGCAGCGCGCGAACCTCGTGTTTCTGGTTCGGGTCGAGGCCGTCGGTGGGTTCATCGAGTACCAGGACCTCGGGATCGAGCAGGATGGCCTGGGCGAGGCCGACCCGGCGCCTGAACCCCTTCGACAGCGTGCCGATCGGCTGGTGCAGCACGCCGTCGAGCTGCAGGCGCCGCGCGGCGGCCGCAACCGCATCGCGCCGCGCCCGGCCGTCGAGCCGGCGGACCCGCGCCACGAAGTCGAGGAAACCCGACGGTGTCATCTCGTCGTAGAGCGGCGCCCCCTCGGGAAGGTATCCGAGGCTCCGGCGCGCCGCGAGCGGACTGGCGACGACATCGTGGCCGCACACGCTGGCCGACCCCGCGGTGGGCACGAGGTAGCCGGCCAGCAGTTTCAGCGTGGTCGACTTGCCGGCCCCGTTGGGCCCGAGAAGTCCGACGACCTCGCCCCGGTCGACCGAGAAACTGACGTCGCGCACCGCCTCGATCGGCCCGAACAGCTTGGTCAGCCGGTCAATCCGGATGAGTGGCTCCATTGACTTCCAGAGTACCCAGGGTTTCAGATGCAGGAGGGATGTAGGTGAGGATCGCGAATACTACAAGGGCAGACCCGGACCGAATTCCCGCCTCCCGGATCGCGACGCAACCCGATGCCAGGGCCGTGCACATGTCATTCGGTTTCGTTGCCCGCTCGATCGCCCGGACATTCAACGAGCATCCGGTTCTTCGCTCGATCGACCTGGAGGTTCCTTCCGGCGCCACCACGGCACTGATCGGCCCGTCGGCGGCCGGCAAGTCGGTGCTGGTCCGCTGCCTGCTCGGGCTGTCACCCGTCGATGGCGGGCATGTCGAGGTCGCGGGCCGCAGCGAGCCGAACCTTGCCGGCCACCGCGACCGCATCGGTGTCCTGTTCCAGCGCAACGCGCTGTTCGACAGCATGACGGTGTGCGACAACGTCGCGTTCCGCCTGGTCGAGTGCGAGGGCTGGCCGCGGCGCCGCGCCCGCGACCTGGCGCGCGACCTGCTGGCCGGTGTGGGACTGCCCGGTGCCGTGGCGGCGCAGTTTCCCTCGGAACTCTCCGGCGGGATGCAGAAGCGGGCGGCACTGGCCCGCGCGCTGGTCGGCGATCCGGAGCTGCTGATCCTCGATGATCCCACCGCCGGGCTTGACCCGGTCCGGACCACCGCCATCCTGGACCTGATCGATGCGCACCGCGCGCGCACCGGTGCCACGGTGCTGGCCGTTACCGGGGACATGAAGGTCGCACGACACCGGTTCGACCGCATCGCCCTGCTGCACGACGGCATCATCCGGTGGTCGGGCACTGCCGCCGCGGCGGCAGACAGCACCAACCCGTGGCTCGAACAGATGCTGGCGGGACGCCCCGAGGGCCCGATCCGTTCCCGCGTCAGGGCGTAGCCGATGTCGGCGCCGGGATCCTGGCCGCGCGGTCCTTGCGTCCCTCGGCATACCTGTGAACGGCGCCTGCGAGCGACTCGACCAGGAAGTCGCGCCCGGACACGAGCCGCGGAACCGGTGCACCGATTCCGAGCGCTATCGGGCGGGCCGACGATTCACCGTTCAGTACGGCAGCGACCACACCGGCGCCCGGCGTCGCCAGGTTCGAGGTGACGAGAACGCCCTTCTCCCGGTACTCCCGGATACGCGCCATCACGTCGCCCGGGCGCACCATGTCTTCCGGGCGATCCGTTTCCGTGTTGACGCGACGCACCATGCGCCCGATGTCGTCATCGGACCGCAGGCTGGCCAGCACCAGGCCGATCGCGGTGCGGAATGTCGGACGCATCATGCCGGGCCGCAGGTGGAACCTGAGACGCTGCGCGGAATTGACCACGTGGATGTACTGGGTCTGCACACCGAGCAGCGTGCCCAGCATGACGGTGTCACCGGTGGCAGCATTCAGGTCCCGCATGATGGCAAGCAGCGTGTGCGGCGTCCCGACCCCGTCCATCATCCAGTTGCCCAGCAGCGCGATGCGGATGCTGGGCAGGTAGGTGCGCGCTTCTGCGTCGTAGTCGACGAATCCCTGGACATGCAGGGTCTTCATCAGCGTTGACATGCTCGACTGGGGGATTCCGACCAGGCGCACCAGTTCCGAGATCTTGAGCGGCCGCTTGACGTCCTCGAAACACTCCAGGATCGCCATTACCCGCGATGCCGACTTTACCTGGCCTTCGATCATGACTGTCCCTTGCGCAGTGTTCACACCCGTCCCGATGTTATCCGCCAACAGATATATCAGTCCATCCCATATGTGAACTGGCTGGAATGGCGGGGTCTTACGGCAGGGGAAAGTCGTAGCCGAACAGGCGCGCGATGGCGGTGACCTGATGCTGGAACATGGGGCGGCCATAGTGAACGGCGCAGCCCCTGGCCCTCGCGGCGGCGAGGATCGGCGTCTCGACCGGGTTCATGATGATCTCGGCCACCAGCTGCTCCGGCTCGAGCAGGTCGGGATCGACGGGCAGTGCGTCACCCGCATCCAGCCCGAGCGAGGTCGTGTTGATCACCAGGTCGAACCCGCGCGGATCGGCGGTCCCGACCGTGATGGGCCGCCCCGGGATCGCCACGGTGATCGCCTCGACGAGTTCCTCCGCCTTCGAGCGGGTCCGGTTCGCGATCACCAGCCGTCCGGCCCCGGCATCGACAAGGGTGAATCCGATGGCGCGGGCCGCGCCGCCGGCTCCGACCATCAGGATGTCCCGGTCGCGCACCTCGTGGCCGGCGGCGCGCAGCCCGTCGAGGAACCCCAGCCCGTCGCAGTTGTCACCGATCAGGCGGCGGTCCTCGTCGAACGCCGCGAAGTTGACGGCCCCGATCAGCTGGCCGAGCCGGCCGATCTCCTGGCACTGCTCCATCATGGTGACCTTGTGCGGCAGGGTGATCGCCATGCCGCCGAAGTTCGGCAGCGCGCGCAGCCCGGCAATGGTCGCCCCGAGGTCGTCCGGGCGCACGTGCAACGGCACCATGACCGCGTCGACACCGTGTTTCTCGAACAGCGGATTGAACACCGATGGTGCGTGCACGTGGCCGATGGGATCGGCGATGACCCCGAAGACCCGGGTCCTGCCGGTGATGGTCAGGCATGCCCGCACGTGCCACTCCCCGGTCGCATGCTCCGGCCGGACTGGCGGAGGGGATGGGATTCGAACCCACGATACCGGTTTCCCAGTATAACGGTTTAGCAAACCGCCGCCTTCAGCCGCTCGGCCACCCCTCCGTTGATCGCCACCGCAGGCGGAAACTCCGGCGGCATCATGTACGGGCGGGGCCGTGGCCTGTCAATCTCGGCCGGCGATGCCCTGCTGGCCCTCGCCCTTCCCGGTCCCTAGGATCGTGCGCCTTCTTCCGGATCGGATTTCCCATGACCAGCCATTCAGCCGCCAGGACCGCCGCGATCGCCGTGGGCATCCTGGCCCTCTGTGTCCTGATGTCGGCCATCGGGCGGGGCATGGGAGATGCCTACGCGGTGTTCCTGTTGCCCATGTCGACCGACCTGGGTCTCGAGCGCGCGGGCGTGGCATCGATCTACGCGGTCTACATTGCCGCGATGGGGGTGTTCTCGCCGCTCACCGGCCACCTGTTCGACCGGTTCGGCTCGCGGGCGGTCTACCTCGCCGGCCTCGCATGCATCGGCAGCGGATACGTCATCGCCGGCGAGGTCGACGGGCTGTGGCAATTCTACCTCTGTCTCGGCGTCCTCGGCGGCCTGGGAGCGGCGCTCATCTGGCAGGTCCCGGCCCAGAGCCTGATCAGCCGCTGGTTCGACCGGCACCTCGCGACCGCGCTGGCCCTGACCTACGCCGGCTACGGATTCGGACTGCTCGCGTTCGCCCCGCTCGCCCAGTGGCTGATCGAGGCCCAGGGCTGGCGCCTCACCTACCGGGATTTCGGCATCGCGTTTCTCTGCCTGATGCCCCTGATCGCACTGTTGCCGTGGCGAATGCTGGAACGCGGCGCACCCGGCAATCCGCGCCGGACCAGGGCCGGACGCGCCGAAGGCGGCTACAGCCTTGCCGAGGCCCTTCGTACCCGCGTGTTCCACGCCATGTTCGCCATCTTCTTCCTCACCTCGCTCGCGATGTTCTCGGTCACCGTGCACTCGGTAGCCTACCTGGTCGAACAGGGGTACTCCGGGGTCGAGGCTGCCGGCGCGTTCGGAACCGCCGGCGTGCTGTCGTTCGTCGGGATGTTCCTGACCGGGGTGGCTGCCGACCGGTTCGGGCGCAGCCTGGTTGCCACGGTCAGCTACCTTCTGACCATCGCCGGGGTCTGCGCGCTCGCGCTGATGCCGGTCGTCGACAGCGCCTTGCTGGTCTTTGCATGGATGATCCCCTACGGCCTCAGCATGGGCGCCCGCGGACCGATCATCACCACGCTCATGGCAACGCTGTTTGCAGGCCGCGGACTCGGCGCGATCTACGGAACGACCATCATGGGCCAGGGAGTGGGAGCCGGGCTCAGTGCCTGGGGTGCGGGACTGGTGCACGACCTGACCGGCAGCTACGGGCCGGCCTTCGCGGTCTCGATCGTCGCCACCCTGATCTGCATCGCGCTGTTCTGGCTGGTGCCGGAAATCCGCCACGGGCGCTTGATCAGACCGGCGGGTTGACGCAGGCTTCCGCTTCCTCGCCCCGGGAGAAACCAGATGACCAACGACGGCACCGACCTGCACTACCTCTCCGCATCCGCGCTCGCCGAGCTTGTGCGCTCTCGCAAGGTGGGATGTCTCGAACTGCTCGACCACTTCCTTGACCGCGTCCAGCGCCACAACCCGACGCTCAACGCGATCATCGTGCTCATGGCCGAGCAGGCGCGCGAACGCGCCCGCGAGGCGGACGCCGCACTCGCGCGCGGCGACGTCTGGGGACCGCTGCACGGCGTACCCATGACCATCAAGGAGAGTTTCGATGTCGCCGGAACCCCGTCGACCTGGGGCGTGCCGGAACTGCGCGACAACATCGCTTCGGAGGACTCACTGGCGGTCAGGCGGATGAAGGAGGCCGGTGTCACCCTGTTCGGAAAGACCAACGTGCCGCTGATGCTGTCGGACTGGCAGAGCTTCAACGAGATCTACGGGACGACCGGCAATCCCTGGAACACGGCGCTCTCCCCCGGCGGATCCTCGGGCGGGTCCGCGGCGGCACTCGCGGCGGGCCTGACCGGCATCGAGGCGGGAAGCGACATCGGAGCCTCGATCCGCAACCCGGCGCACTACTGCGGGGTCTTCGGTCACAAGCCGACCTACGCCATCCTGCCGCTCACCGGACATGCGTTGCCGAACAGTCCGGTTCCGCCCGACATCTCCGTCATCGGACCCCTGGCGCGCAGCGCCGACGATCTCGAGACCGCGACCCGGATCATGGCCGGGCCGGACACACCGGACAACGCCGGCTGGACGCTGGACCTGCCGGCCGAGACGCGCTCGGCACCCGGGGACTTTACCGTCGGCGTCATGCTCGAGGCGTCGTCCTGCGCCCAGGACAACGAACTCACCGACCAGCTGCAGGCCACAGTGGACCGGCTGGCCGCGGCCGGGGTGCGGATCAGGGAAACCCCGGGCCCGGTCCGGGATCCCGCGCGCGCCCACCTCGTCTACCTGATGCTGCTGCGCGCGGCCACGGGATCCCGGCTGCCGGCGTCGCAGATCGCCGAACACCGGGCCCGGGCCGAGGTCAGCGACCCGGACGACCTGAGCTACGGGACCATCGTCGACCGCGCCGTGACCATGAGCCACCAGGAGTGGCAGGCGTGGAACGACGAACGTGCGCTGCTACGCCGCGAATGGGCAGGATTCTTCGAGTCGTGCGACCTGCTGCTCACCCCGGTTGCCGCCTCGGCCGCGTTTCCGCATGACCACGAGGGAGAACGCGCCGACCGGGTGATCCCGATCAACGGGTCGAGCGAACCGACGGTCGACCAGTTGTTCTGGGCCGGGTTCCCCGGCGTGGTGTACCTGCCGGCGACGGCAGCGCCGGCCGGGCTCACACGTTCCGGGCTGCCGTGCGGCCTGCAGATCATCGGCCCGCACCTCGCCGACCTGCGGACCATCGCGTTTGCGCGAATGATGGAACGCGAACTCGGCGGGTTCGTTCCTCCGGAGGGCTACGCCTGATGACCAGGATCTGCCGGGTCGAGATCCACGAGTTCGGGTTCGACGCCCGCAACCTCGGAAGCCCGCACGGCGCCGGCGGCATCGGCGGCATCAGCTACCGTCAGGGGGCGACGACACGCATCGGCAAGTACGCGGTGCGGATCGAGACCGAGGACGGCTGCCGGGGCGAGTACGTGACCCACTGGGTGGGGTCGGCGGCCGCATGCGCCCAGTCCCGGATGCTGGCGCCGCACCTGCTCGGGCGCCATGCCGAGCACCGGGAGGGCCTCTATGACGACCTCAAGCGCGAACTGCGCCAGTTCGATCACATGGGCCACGGTCCGCTCGACATCGCGCTGTGGGACTGGGCCGGAAGGCGCCACGGCTGTTCGGTCTCTGTGCTCCTCGGCGGCTACCGTTCGCGGCTCCCGTCCTACGCCAGCACCTACCACGGCGACAGGGCCGGCGGGCTCGACTGCAAGGAGGCCTACGCGGCATTTGCCGAACAGTGCCACGAGCTTGGCTACCGGGCGTTCAAGATCCACGGCTGGAACGACGGCAACGTCGGGGAGGAGGTCGACAACCTGCTGCACGTGGCGCACGCCGTCGGCGACCGCATGACGCTGATGATCGACCCGGCCTGCGAGCTGCGGACCTTCGCCGACACGCTCAGGGTCGGGCGGGCGTGTGATGACGCGGGCTATTTCTGGCTCGAGGATCCCTACCGGGATTCCGGTGTCTCCGCCTTCGGCCACCGCAAGCTGCGCGAGATGATCCGCACCCCGATCCTGCAGACCGAACACGTGCGCGGCCTTGAACCCAAGGCGGACTTCCTGGTTGCCGGCGGGACCGACCTGCTGCGCTCGGACCCCGAGTTCGACATGGGGATCACCGGCGCCATGAAGATCGCCCACCTCGGCGAGGCGCTCGGGGTCGACGTGGAGGTGCATGCCTCCGGGCCGGCGCACCGGCACGTGATGGCGGCCATGCGCAACACCAACTACTACGAGGTTGCGCTGGTGGGTCCGGACTGTCCGAACGCGGTGCCTCCCGTGTATGCCTGCGGATACAGCGACCAGCTCGACTGTGTCGGGTCCGACGGCTGCGTTCCGGTTCCCGACGGCCCCGGACTGGGCGTGACCTACGACTGGGAGTTCATCGAGGCCAACCGGACCGCATTGCACGTGTTCGAGAACGGCTGACGGACCACCGCTCGCGTGGCCTGGGCACCGGTCACACCTGGGGTCGGCCTGTCGGCGGCGATCCGGGCTACGGCTTGCCGAAGGTGGCGATCCGGTCGACCCGGCATTCGAACAGCACGCGACGTTCGGTGATCCCCGGGTCGCGCAAGCCGTACTCACCTGAATCACCCGTGTATTTTTGCCAGATACGGTTGAGTTGCGCCGTCACCCGCGCGCCTTCCGGCCCATCTTCGTGCAACTCGTTCTCCACGGTGCACTTGATGCTGACCCAGTGATAGGGATTGTCGGGATTCACCAGCAGGACAGTCATCTGCGGATGCTTGCGGATCCAGCCGCACTTGGCACGGTGAGACGCGGTGTTGACCAGGATTTTTCCGTTTTCGTGGTCGAACCACATCGGCGTGAGTCCCGGCCGGCCATCGGGTCCGATCACGGCCAGGGTGACAACGATCGGCCGGTCAAGCAGTTCGCGGTAGATGGGGTCCAGGTCGTCCAGGCCCGTGACCCGCCGGCGTTCGCCGATGGCGAACTGGCCTTCCTGCAGGCCGTCGGCAACGTGACGGAAATTGGCGACGGTGAACTCATTCGGCATTGGTCTTCCTCCTTCGCTCCGTATCGTGACCGGAAGCGGGTGACATGTGCGGGTGCCGCCCGTCCACTGTGCCCGGGCGCGGCGTGGCGTGCCCGGTCAGTCCGAGGACCGGCCGACATGGCCGGGGCACGGTAGGCAACCGTCGGCGTCATGGCAACGCGAACCGTGGGAGCGGCGATGCGATATTCGGCATGGCCCGAAACGGGAAGGGGGCGCCCGGAACCGTATCGTGCGGGCGACCGGCCGCGCGGCGTCTTCCCGATACCCTCCCGGCGCGGAGGAGACCGCGGACCGGGTGAGGCCCGCGACCGGTGGTTCATTCGAGGTCAACCGGACAGCGTCGCACGTGTTCGAACGCGGCTGAGGGGTCGACCCCCGGCCTCCGGGCACGAAAAATCGCGATCCCCGCTGCAAAAAGTTCTTTCTTGCTGCGGTCGGTTAACTATAGTCGCGCATCAAACCGCGCTAGACGGACCGGGACCGCCGTCCGGGTCCGTGGCACTGATGCGAGGCGGACGCATGAACGAGCCCCGGCACGGCCAGGCCGACACCTTTCCCAAGCTCCTGCTCGACAATGCCCGGACCCGGGGATCCCGGCCGGCCTACCGGCAAAAGTACCTGGGGATCTGGCAGACACACACCTGGCAGGAGGCCGCCGATATCGCCCGGGAGATCGGGCTGGGACTGGCCTCGCTCGGAATGAAGCGCGGCGACAAGGTCGCGCTGATCGGCCAGAACACGACGCTGATGTACATCTCCTTCGACGCCATCCAGTCGGTCGGCGGCATCCCGGTCCCGCTGTATGCCGACAGCGTTGCCGAGGAGATGACCTATGTCCTTGACCATGCCGGCGTCCGGTTTGCCGTATGCCAGGACCAGGAGCAGATCGACAAGATCGAGACCATGCGCGACCGGGTTCCGCAGATCGAGCACCTGGTCTACGAGGAACACAAGGGCATGCGCCGCTACGAGCAGCCGGACATCCACTCGATCGACGCGTTGCGCGAGGCGGGTCGCGAATTCGACCGCGCCAACCCCGGCTTCTTCGACGAGCAGGTCGCGCTCGGAACCGGGTCCGACCTGGCGATCATCGTCTACACCTCCGGGACCACCGGCAATCCGAAGGGGGTCATGCTCTCCTACGACGCGCTGTGCCGGTCGGCGCGGCTCGCCCGCGACCTCGAGGGCCTCGGCCAGGACGAGGAGGTGCTGGCCTACCTGCCGCTGGCCTGGGTCGGTGACCATTTCATCTCGCACGCCCAGCACCACGTGACCGGGTTTACCGTGAACTGCCCGGAAAGCCCCGACACCCTGGTCGCCGACCTGCGCGATATCGGGCCGACGCTGTTCATCGCCCCGCCGGCAATATTCGAGAACTTCCTGACCCAGATCGGCATCCGGATCGCGGACGCGGCGAGGATCAAGCAGGCGCTGTACAACCGGGCAATCGCGCTGGCGCGCCGGGTCGGGGAGCCAATCCTGAACGGGGAGGCAGTGGGTCTCGGCGACCGGCTCATGTACCGGTTCTACGAGTTCTGCATCTACGGCCCGCTGAAGAACACGCTGGGGTTTTCGCGCACCTCGATCGCCTACACCGGCGGTGCCCCGCTCGGGGAGGAAGTGTTCTCGTTCTACCGCTCGATCGGGGTCAACCTGAAGCAGCTGTACGGCCAGACCGAGAGCTGCGCCTACGTCTGCCTGCAACGCAATGGCGACGCCCGGCTCGATACGGTCGGACCGCCCGCGCCGGAAGTCGAGGTCAGGATCACCGAGGCGGGCGAGCTGCTCTACCGCAGCCCGGGGAATTTCCTCGGCTACTACCGGAACGACGAGGCCACCTCGGAAACACTGGACGCCGACGGCTGGGTCCACACCGGTGATGCCGGGATCCTCACCGACAGCGGTCACGTCAAGATCATCGACCGGGCCAAGGACGTGGGCACCATGACCGACGGTACCGTGTTCGCGCCGCAGTACATCGAGAACAAGCTGAAGTTCTATCCCTTCATCCGCGAGGCCGTCGCCCACGGGACCGGCCGTGACTACGCCACCGCCTTCATCAACATCGACCTGGAAGCGGTCGGCAACTTCGCCGAGCGGGAAGGTCTCGGTTACTCCGGCTACACGGATCTCTCGCAGCAGGACCAGGTCTACGACCTGATCCAGGGCAACATCGAGGAGGTCAACCGGGACCTCGCCCGCGACAGCACCCTGGCGTCGTCGCAGATCCGGCGCTTCCTGATCCTGCACAAGGAGCTTGACGCCGACGACGGCGAGCTGACCCGGACCCGCAAGCTGAGGCGCCGGATCATCGGCGACCGCTACAACGATCTGATCGAGGCGCTCTACTCCAACCGCGACCACATCCAGGTCAGCGCGCGGGTGACCTTCGAGGACGGCCGGGTGGGCGAGTTCAATGCCGACGTCAAGATCCGCAACGTGGCCACCGCGCCTGCCGGATCGTCGTGACCGGGCCGCGTCCGGCAAGTCCAGGGAGGAGAACGCCGCGATGAGCGCCGCTGAACGGACCGGGGGCGACCCGGAGGTCATCCTGTCGGTCGAGAACATCACCCTGTCGTTCGGCGCGGTCCGCGCCATCCGCGACGTGAGCTTCGACATCCTGAAGGGCGAGATCCGCGCCATCATCGGCCCGAACGGGGCCGGCAAGACCTCGATGCTCAACGTCATCAACGGATTCTACCACCCGCAGCAGGGACAGATCCTGTTCCGCGGGGCGGTGCGAAGGCAGATGCGGCCGCACGAGGCGGCGGCCGGCGGCATTGCCCGGACCTTCCAGAACGTCGCGCTGTTCAAGGGCATGACGACGCTGGACAACATCATGACCGGCCGGAACCTGAAGATGAAGAACTGGTGGACCAGCCTGGTGCCCGCGATGATCTATTACGGACCGACCCAGCGCGAGGAAATCGCCAACCGCGAGCACGTGGAACGCGTCATCGACTTCCTGGAGATCGAGGCGATCCGCAAGGTCCCGGTCGGACGGCTGCCCTACGGGCTGCAGAAGCGTGTCGAGCTCGGCCGGGCGCTCGCGGCCGAACCAGACCTGCTGCTGCTCGACGAGCCGATGGCCGGCATGAACCTCGAGGAAAAGCAGGACATGTGCCGGTTCGTTCTCGACGTCAACGACGAGTTCGGAACCACCATCGCCCTGATCGAGCATGACATGGGCGTGGTCATGGACCTGTCGGACCGGGTGGTGGTGCTGGACCACGGCGAGAAGATCGCCGACGGAACACCGGACGAGGTCAAGAGCGACCAGAACGTGATCGACGCCTACCTCGGCGTGTCGCACTGAACACGCCGGCAGGGCGGACGGGGAAAGAGACAACACCATGATGGAATTCATCGACCTGGTCGTGTTCCGACCGATCCTCGACATGGCCGAGTACCCGGCCTTCTTCATGGAGGTGGTGTTCGGCGGTCTGATGTCCGGCGTGATGTACTCGCTGGTCGCCCTTGGTTTCGTGCTGATCTTCAAGGCGTCCGGGGTGTTCAACTTCGCACAGGGTGTCTTTGCGCTGTTCGCCGCCCTCACCCTGGTCGGGCTGATGACCGGAACCGTGCCGTTCAGTCTCGACAAGGCGTTGCCGGAACTGCCGGCGTGGGTCGCCATCGTGCTGACCCTGCTGGTGATGGTGCTGCTGGCCATCGCGGTCGAGCGGATCATGCTGCGCCCGCTGGTCAACCAGGACCAGATCATCATGTTCATGTCGACCATCGGGCTGGCCTTCGTTCTCGAGGGCCTCGGCGACACGATCTGGGGAAGCGAAGTCAAGGCGCTGGACGTCGGCATTCCCACCGGCTTCTTCATGCTGGGCGACATCCAGATCCAGGTCTTCGACCTGGTCGCGGCGGCGGTCGCCACCGTCCTTGTCGTGGTGCTTGCCCTGTTCTTCCAGTGGACCCGGACCGGCCGGGCCCTGCGCGCGGTTGCCGACGACCACCAGGCGGCGCTCTCGGTGGGCATCCCGCTGAAGAACATCTGGATCATCGTCTGGTCCGTTGCCGGCCTGGTGGCACTGGTCGCCGGAATCATGTGGGGTTCGAAGTCGGGCGTGCAGTTCAGCCTGTCGCTGATCGCGCTGAAGGCGCTGCCGGTGCTGATCCTCGGCGGGTTCACCTCGGTCCCCGGCGCCATCGTCGGCGGCCTGATCATCGGTGTCGGCGAGAAGGTGGCGGAGGTGTACTGGGGGCCGCTGGTCAACGGCGCGATCGAGAACTGGTTTGCCTACGTGGTGGCGCTGGTGTTCCTGCTGTTCCGGCCACAGGGCCTGTTCGGCGAGAAGATTATCGAGAGGGTCTGACGCATGTTCTATCGTGAAGCAGGCCAGTTCAAGGCAAGCTACGCTGCCGACCAGGCCATCTTTCCGCTCCGCCAGGACCAGTGGGGTGTCGCCCTGATGCTGCTGGTTGCCCTGGTGGTGTTCCCGGCATTCGGCAACGAGTACTTCTTCCAGGCGATCCTGATCCCGGTGATGATCTTCTCGCTGGCGGCGATCGGGCTCAACATCCTCACCGGCTACTGCGGCCAGCTGTCGCTGGGCACCGGCGGGTTCATGGCGGTGGGAGCGGTCGCCTGCTACAAGCTCACCACCGGGTTCCCGGAGCTCGACTTCATCATCGTCCTGCTGCTGTCGGGCGTGATCACCGCCCTCGTCGGCCTGTTGTTCGGCGTGCCCTCGCTGCGCATCAAGGGGTTCTATCTCGCAGTCGCCACGCTCGCAGCCCAGTTCTTCCTGAGCTGGCTGTTCAACAAGGTGGCATGGTTCCAGAACTACACCCCGTCGGGCACCATCACCATGCCTCCGCGCGACGTGTTCGGCATCACCATCACGGGTGCCGAGGCCGACGCCATGCATCGCTACGTGTTCTGTCTCGTGTTCGTCGCCATCCTCGCGATGGCGGCCAAGAACCTCGTGCGCGGTCCGATCGGCAGGTCATGGATGGCGATCCGCGACATGGATATCGCCGCGGAACTGATCGGGTTCAGGCCGTTCCAGACCAAGCTGCTGGCGTTCTCGGTCAGTTCCTTCTACGTCGGCGTGGCCGGAGCCATGGCGCTGTCGCTGTGGCTGGGCAGCGTCGAGACCGCCGAGGCCTTCGACATCAACGTGTCGTTCCAGGTCCTGTTCATGATCATCATCGGCGGGCTGGGCAGCATGCTGGGCTCGTTCCTCGGGGCCGCCTTCATCGTGCTCACACCGATCCTGCTGACCAACGTCATGGTCGGCGGGCTGGGCCTGCAGGCCGTGACCGCGAAACATTTTGAGTTTATGTTGTTCGGCGGCTTGATCATCTTCTTCCTGATCGTCGAGCCGCACGGAATGGCGCGGCTGTGGCAGATCATCAAGGAGAAGCTGCGCATGTGGCCGTTCCCGCACTAGCGTGGAGAAACAACGGACGTCGCGGCGATGCCGGAAGACCCTGCGGGAAGCCCCGTGGCCCCGGCGTCGTCCAACCAGGTACCCGGAACGGGTACGCCCAACCGGCACAGGGGGCCGCAATGTCACCAGTCACAGTGACCGGCCGCAACCCCGCGGACCAACACCGCTCCTGTCCGGGTGTCCACCGGGACCCGTCCCGGGCCGAAATCCTGATGGAAGGAGGAGGGAGACCATGAAATTCAGGAATCTTGCAGTGGCCGCCGTCACAACGGCCGGCCTTGCCGGCATGGTGGCCGCGGAGGTGGCCATCGCGGCAGACGAGATCTTCTTGCCGGGTCTTGTCTACCGCACCGGCGCCTATGCGCCGAACGGCATCCCGTTCGCCAATGGCTTCAAGGACTATGTCACACTGATCAACGAGCGCGACGGTGGCGTCAACGGCGTCAAGCTGGTCTACGAGGAATGCGAGACCGGCTACAACACCAAGGTCGGGGTCGAGTGCTACGAGAAGCTCAAGGCCAAGAACCCGGTCGTCATCATTCCGAACTCGACGGGCATTACCTACCAGCTGATCCCCAAGACGGCAGCCGACGGCATTCCGTTGCTGACCATGGGCTACGGCCGCACCTCGGCCGCGGTCGGATCGATTTTCCCGTGGGTCTTCAACTTCCCGGCGACCTACTGGTCGCAGGCGACCGCCGTTGTCAGCTTCATCGGCGACAAGGAAGGCGGCATGGATGCCCTGAAGGGCAAGAAGATCGCCCACATCTATCACAACTCGGCCTATGGCAAGGAAGCCAACCCGACGCTCGAGGCACTCGCCGAGAAGTACGGGTTCGAACTGACCCTGCTCGCGGTTGACCATCCGGGCCAGGAACAGAAGGCAACCTGGCTGCAGATCCGCCGGCTGAAGCCCGACTGGATCTTCATGTCCGGCTGGGGCGTGATGAACCAGGTCGCGATCAAGGAAGCGGCGGCCCAGGGCTATCCGATGGACCGGTTCATCGGCAACTGGTGGTCGGGTTCGGAGAACGACGTGCTTCCGTCCGCGGAAGGTGCGAACGGCTATCTCTCGGCCACGTTCCACACTCCGGGCGGCGGAACCAAGCTGCATGGCGACATCCAGAAGCACGTCTATGACGCCGGTCTCGGCGCAGGTGACGCCGACAGGACAGGCGAGGTGCTCTACATCCGCGGCCTGTTCAACCACATCATGGTGGTCGAGGCGATCCGCAAGGCCCAGGATCACTTCGGTGTCAAGGTCCCGAACGGCGAGCAGATGCGCTGGGCACTGGAGAACACCAACATGACCCAGGCCGACTGGGAACGCATCGGACTGGCCGGGTTCCCGGACATGAAGGTGTCGTGCAACGACCACGAGGGCGGGCACCCGGTGCTGTTCCAGCAGTGGGACGCCATGAAGAACGAGTGGAACGTCATCAGCGACTGGATCCCGGTCATGACCGACCTGGTTCGCCCGATGATGGAAGCCGACGCGATGAAGTTCGCGGAGGAGAACAACGTAACCCCCGTCGCCTGCTGACCGGGGGTTACGCAGGCTCATGATGCCGGGCGCCGAGCGCGCCCGGCATTGAAACACAGGGATGCGAGACGTGAACGACAGTGCGGGCCTGCTGACGGTCAACAACATCGAGGTCATCTACGACCACGTGATCCTGGTGTTGAAAGGCGTCTCGCTCGAGGTGCCCGAGGGGGGCGTCGTCGCCCTCCTCGGCGCCAACGGCGCCGGGAAGACCACGACGCTGAAGGCGGTCTCGAACCTGCTCGGAACCGAGCGGGGCGAGGTCACCAAGGGGTCGATCATCTATCGCGACCAGCAGGTCCAGGCCCTGACGCCGAGCGACCTGGTCAAGCGCGGTGTCATCCAGGTCATGGAGGGCCGCCACTGCTTCGAACATCTGACGGTCGAGGAGAACCTGCTGACCGGGGCCTACACCCGCGGAGGCGACCGGAGCGGCATCGCCTCGGACCTGGAGATGGTGTACGGCTATTTCCCGCGTCTGAGGGAGCGCTCGCGGGCGCTCGCAGGGTACATCTCCGGCGGCGAACAGCAGATGACCGCCATCGGGCGCGCCCTGATGGCCCGTCCGCGGCTGATGCTGCTCGACGAACCCTCGATGGGGCTGGCGCCGCAGCTGGTCGAGGAGATCTTCGGGATCGTTTCCCTGCTCAACAAGGAGCAGGGGGTCTCGATCCTGCTGGCCGAGCAGAACGCGGCCATGGCGTTGCGCTACGCCGACAGCGGCTACATTCTCGAAAACGGGCGCGTGGTCATGGAGGGTGACGCGGCGACGCTGTCGGAAAACGAGGACGTCAAGGAATTCTACCTGGGTATTTCCCAGGGCGACAAGAAGAGCTTCAAGGACGTGAAGCACTACCGTCGCCGAAAGCGCTGGCTCGGCTGAGGCGCCGTCGGCGCGCCCGCCGGTGAGACCTTCTCCCCGACATCAGGCCGAACACCTGCTCCCGCCGGCCCCCGTGGTCCGGCCAACCCCGAACGGGGTGCGGACCCGGCCTTCGGCAGGACCCGTCATGCGCACAGCGTACCGCCCGCCTGCGGCGCGACACCCGGATCCGTACTGATGCTCTCGCGCGAGACCTGCCGGCGGCTTGTCCGGCGCAAGTTCATCCGCCAGCCATTCCGCACGGTCCTGGGAATGGTGCTCTGTTTCGGGGCGAGCCTGGTCGCCCTGAGCCAGGGACATGCAAACGCGGCCGCCCTGTTCGGCGCCATTGGCGGGGTGTTTCTCGCCGTCTACGGGTTTGCCACCCTCGTGGTCTGGCGCGCCGGCGGACTGCCGCCGGATTAATCCCCGTCCCCGGCCACCGCGTGCCCGGCCATGCGCTCGAGCGCGGTCACCATGCCCGAGTGGTCGAGGACCTGGTCACCGTGGGCGGCGCAGGAATTGAACAGTTCCTGCGCGGTCGCGGTGTTCGGCAGGCTGATCCCGAGCGAACGCGCGCCTTGCAGCGCCAGGTTGAGGTCCTTCTGGTGCAGTTCGATCCTGAACCCCGGCGCGAAGCTGCGCGTGATCATCCGCTCGCCGTGGACCTCGAGGATCCGCGACTGCGCCAGCCCGCCCATCAGGGCCTGGCGGACCCGCGCCGGGTCGGCACCGGCACGCGAGGCGAACAGCAGCGCCTCGCCCACCGCCTCGATCGTGAGCGCCACCACGATCTGGTTGGCCACCTTGGTGGTCTGGCCGACACCGTTCTCGCCCACAAGCGTGATGTTGCCGCCCATCAGCTCGAACAGCGGACGCGCCCGCTCGAAGTCCTGTTCCGAACCACCCACCATGATGGTGAGCGATGCCGCCTTGGCGCCCACCTCGCCGCCGGAGACCGGGGCGTCCAGGTAGCCGCAGCCGGCAGCGCGGATCCGCTCCGCAAACTCCCGGGTGGCAATCGGCGAGATCGAGCTCATGTCGATGACCAGCTTGCCCGGTGCAAGCCCGTCCGCCACGCCGTCGGCGCCGAACAGCACGGTCTCGACGTCCGGCGTGTCGGGGACCATCAGGATGATGACCTCGGCGCTTTCCGCCACCTTGCGCGGGCTCTCCAGCACCTCGAGACCGGCGTCCAGGAGCTCCGGAGCGGCGGGTGAACGATTGAGCGAGGTTGCCAGCGTATGTCCGCCGGCAATCAGGTGCCCCGCCATCGGCGCGCCCATGATCCCCAGCCCGATAAATCCGATCCGCATCTGAAGCCTCCTGAAGTTCTCGCCCGTCGGGTCCGCCACCTTATGGCGCGGCGGGAGCCGGCGGGCAAGACCGGGCGTCTTCCGCGATCATGTCCGCGGCCTTCTCGGCGATCATGATCGTCGGCGCATTGGTGTTGCCGGAAACCAGGGTTGGCATGATCGACGCGTCGACCACCCGCAGGCCGCCAATCCCGTGTACCCGCAGCCGGTCATCGACCACCGCCAGCGGATCGGACCCCATCCTGCAGGTTCCGACCGGGTGATAGACCGTGTTGCCGTTCCGGCGTGCGAAGTCGAGCCACTCGTCGTCCGACTGCACCCCGTCCCCGGGGAAGGTCTCGCTGGCAATCCACGGCGCCAGTGCCGGTGCCTCGGAAATCCGGCGCGCGATCTTCATCCCGTCAACGATGGTCCGGCAGTCGTTCTCGTCGGCAAGGAAATTCCCGAGGATCGTCGGCGCCGCCATGGGATCGGCGGTGTGTGCATGGATCGATCCGCGCGAGTCCGGGCGCAGCTGGCACGGCGCGATGGTGAGCCCCGGGTGGCGGTCGAAGATCCGTTTCTTCACGTCCCTGAAACTCGCATGCACGATGGTGTACTGGACATCGGGTCCGGCGAGCTCCGGCCGGGTTCGCACGTAGCCGGAGAGGATCCCGCCCGGAAACCGCAGGATCCCGCGCCTGCGGAACGCGTAGCGCAGCAGTTCCCCCGCCATGTGCAGGCCCCGGGTCTGCTCGTTGAGCGTGACCGGACGTGTCACCTTCCAGGTCTGCCGCACGATGTAGTGGTCCTGGTAGTTCTCGCCGACACCCGGCAGGTGGTGGGCGACCCCGATCCCGAGATCCTTGATCCGGGACGCGTTCCCGATGCCCGAGAGCTCGAGCAGCTGCGGCGACTGCACCGCGCCCGCACACAGGATCACCTCGCGCCCGGCCCGTGCCTCGTGCTCCGTGCCGTCGCGACGCCACCTGATGCCGACCGCGCGGGTCCCTTCCAGGACCACCGCCGTGGTGTGGGCGTTGATCTCGAGGTCGAGGTTCGGGCGGTGCAGCGCCGGTTCCAGGAACGCCTTCGCCGTCGACCAGCGCCGTCCGTCCTTCTGGGTCACCTGGAAGTAGCCGAACCCTTCCTGGTTGCCGCTGTTGTAGTCCGGGTTCTTCGGATAGCCGCACTGTTCGGCGGCATCCATGATCGCGTCGAGCACCTCGGCCCGTTCCGGGCCATCGGCGGTATGAAGCGGCCCGCCCTTGCCGCGCCAGGGATCGTCGGAACTCTCGTAGTGTTCCGACTTGCGAAAGTACGGCAGGACCGCCTCGTACGACCACCCGCGGTTGCCGCGTTGCGCCCAGGTGTCGTAGTCGAGCGGCTGGCCACGGACGTAGACCATGCCGTTGATCGAGCTCGACCCGCCGAGCACCCTGCCGCGGGGGATCGGGATCCTGCGGTTGCCGGTTCCCTCCTCCGGTTCGGTCTCGAACCGCCAGTTCAGCCCCGGCATGTCCAGGGTCTTGATGTAGCCCGCCGGGATGTGGATCCACATGTTGCGGTCCCGGCCCCCGGCCTCCAGCAGCAGCACCCTGACCTGCGGGTCCTCCGTCAGCCGGTATGCGAGTGCGCACCCGGCCGATCCGGCCCCGACGATGACGTAGTCCCAGACAGGATCCTGCATTGCCATGTTCCGCTCCGACTTCACCTGGGCGCCGGCCGGATCACGCCGGCCCGCCGTCGCCCGTCCGCTACCACGCTCCACCCCGTGCAGTCGAGCCGGGACCGGATGCGGATGGTCCCTGCAACGCGAGCTCGCACGGGCCGGGAACGCGGAACCCGAGCGTCACGCGCGAAACAGGACCCGACCGCCCGGAGACAGCACCCGAACCGACGCCCGTTCCCCCGGCAGAACCAGGTTGCAGGGGGCATATGGCCGCGATCGCGGCAAGGTGGGAAGTGATTGTCCAACAGGTATCTTCCAGCTGATCCGCGAGCACTGCGGCCATCTCCGGGGCAGGGTCCAGAGACTGCCATGCGGATTGGCGATTACGGATCATGCCCAGACAGGCCCTATGCGGTGTGCATTCTGAGGGTATCGGTCGAGGGACAGCAGGACTGGCGGTGTACGGTGCGGTCCACATGTCTGCCGGAACTCCGTCGCGCTGTCTGTGCGAATGGCAGAGGTCGAGGACAAAAAATCGTGATGAGCAACAGATACGTGCATCCGGGCGCACGGCAACCTCGGTTCGCAACGCCACAGCAGGTGGTTGCAGGTGTCATGCAGGCAGCTGCCGACGAGCACGATATCCATTTGGGCATGCGATCCACACGCTGGCTCGCCACCCATCTGCTCAATTCCATTTGATGAAAACTCTTGCAAGAGTGGAAGAACAATGTTCCCCATACTCTTTCACTTCTTCATGCTCGCCCTGTTCGCCTGTGGCGCGATCACTAACGCAGTGTTCGCTGTGGAGCATTTCAACAACGGCGAGGTGTTGGCTGCTGGTGTGTTTGCCGTGATATCGGTCGTTCTCATGGCTGTGCCATGGTACGAAATCAGTCTGATGCGTGACTGACAAAAGCACGCAGGCATATATGGTCTCTCGTGGAGAGTGCATATACCCACATCCTGTCAAACAACACGCCACGTACCGGTGACAATAGTGATTCTGCCAGGGCGTAGACGTGGCCTGTCCTGGTCACCCGGTTGAAATGCGGGACGAATTTGGCTGCCGCCCCCTCTGGAGAGATGGTTTGCCGGGACTTTGCTGACAGGGATTCGAACAGTGCACTGATCCTGTCTGCGGGACGGCACTGACGGCGCAAGAGCATGCGGGTATTGGAACAGGTGGAGAGGTTCTCCTGTCCGCGACAAGCGGTATGGTGAGTCAGGACCATTCTTCTTTCGGTACTCGGCCCATTTTGGACTATTGGTCCCTGTCATTTCGGCTCCCACTCCCGCCACGATGGGGTCTCCATCACCACGGGCCCTCCGCCGTGCCTTCGAAGATATAGTCATTCAGAAACATGCGCTGATCGAACAGGTTGCGTTCGACTTCGGTCAATGCCGCTTCCTCGCAGATATCGTCCCAACCGTCCCGGATGGTGCTGATCTGGCGGGCGATGACTTCCTTCGATGCATTTTCGCTAAGCTGGAAATTGGGCGCGGCTTCGAGGCAGGCCGCAAGTGTGCTCGTCCGATTGTCTCCGACGATCAGCATTGCCTGACTGGCCACATTGCCGGCACGGCTTTGTGGACAGATGTCGTAGGCAGGGGTCAGGGTCAGGTGTTTGCCGTCCCAGAAAGCCGCATGGTTGCGGGCGTGGTCGTCGGTGTTGCCGCACAGGACGTTGAACACGAGGCGTCCGTACAGCTCGTGCAGTGTCGCCTTCGGCGAGGTGAAGCGGTGCCGGATGATCTCCGCGAGGTCCTCGTAGCTGGCGTAGCGCGCCATCATTTCATCGAGGCCGAACAGCGTCAGCGCCGAGACAATCGCCTTCCGTGTCCAGTCGTCTTTCGTCCTCGAACGGTCGAAACGCTCGACCAGCAGCACGTCCTTGCCAGCGACGTGCTCAAGACGTACGGGGGCAACGTCAAGCCCCGCCCGGGCAGCAAGGCGCATGGCGACAAATTCCGCCTTCACCACATTGTAGGTGTCGGTCGAAGACGAGAACTTGGCGATCATCCTTGTGTTGCCGTCCTGGACAATCGCCTTCGGGCGCGCGCCGCCGAGCGACGTGCCGTGGAACAGCGCCTGATCGAGATCGGGCGTCAGCGGTTCTCCTTTCTCGACTTTCCCGGCAGCGCTCTGAAGCTCTTCCAGCGTCGCGGCTTGCGCGTCGCGCGATACGTACTCCGAAGAGGAGTGCTGGAAATCCAGAGCGCCGACACGGTCGGAGCCGGATTGCAGCAGGCAGGTCAGCTCGTCGAGCACAGCGGTGTCGACATCCTTGCCCTTGCGTCCGAAAGCCCGGTTCAGGATGACGCGACGGCCCCACGCATCCGGCGAGGCGTCGCGCAGGCATCCGGCCATGCCCAGTCCGGCTTCCGGTGCGATCGCTCCGCTGCGCAGCGGCAGTTCCGGCTCGTAGATCGGGATGCGGTCATTCCGGCCCAGATAGCTTTGACCGTAGTTGAAGATCAGCCGCTCGCCGTCACGCGTGATGCGACCGGCGATGACCGGCACTGTCGCGCCGGGCAGCCATATCCAGACATAGGCTTCCTGCGGCGCATTCGAGTCGGGTCGATCAGAAGTCATCCTTCACCCTGGTCGTTCCCGTGCGCACGGATTGCGGCAGCAGGGCGAGCTTGTCGCGTTCCATCGACAGATGGCGTGTCAGGGTTGCCGGTTCGGCTTCGAACAGACGCAACCCGACAATAGCGGCCACCTCGAAGGCCGCACCGATGGAGGAACCCATTTCGCCCTTTTCGATGCGGTGCACGAGGCCGCGCGACGTCCCGGCGCGTTCGGCGACATCGGCGGCTGTCATGTCGCGCTTGATGCGCGCGTTATGGATCATCAGCCCAAGCAGCGCCACGGCTTCACGGGAATAGCGGGAATAGCTCCTGTGTGCGGGCTTTGCCATTGCTCTGTTGGCTCCATAAATAGATCACAAGGATGAACCGTGTCCCAATTATAGGACATTCGAGCCACTTTCAAGGCTGCTGACCGGGATCGGTGGAGAGACACTGACCAATCCTGATGAGGGGAATCGGAACCGATTCTGCATTCCGATCCATGAATGGAGGTCCTGATCGGGCTCATGCGATCCGGTTCGACAGAACCCAAACCAGCATGACCCCTGCTCCCTCGGGATGCGGCTGGATCCTGTTCGCAGACAGGGCGTTCAGAATGTGAGGCGCTGCGGCTGCTCGACGGTCAGCGCCAGGATTCCGGGCGGTGGACTACGATGACAGGATGTCACCGTAGTCCGCGGGACCAGTCTGTGGCGGACGTTCCGGTCGGACCGTCCTTCGCGTCTCCCCTGCCACTGACCATTGGCTGGAGAGCAGCCGGTAGCGCCGGGCTCCACCCCGCTGTGCTCTTCCCCGCTCTTCCCGACCCGAAGAAACGCCGGGCGAAAAGAACCGGCGTCGTGATGGGGCCGTCCGCGCCTTCCTTGCCTGAACGGGACAGGCAGCCTGCCGCGCGCGAGGAACGCGCGGTGCCCGCCCGTTCCGGCACGGGGGAAGAGACCGGGTTTCGCGTCGTCGTCCCGGGTGTCGTGCTCGCCGGCGCGTTCGCGCCGGTTTACAGCATCGACAGGTCCGGGCTTCCCGATGGTCCGAAATGTGCCTCGATCGCCATGGCCAGCGACAGCGCGTGGGCATCCGCACCGTTGCGGCACATGATCTGGAACCCGACCGGCAGGTGGGACCCGAACTGCTGGATCGGCGTCGTCACCGCACACTGCCTGAACAGGTTCGACGGCTGGGTGTTGCGCGAGGCCAGGAACGAGCGCGTGAGCGCGGCCGGATCGGCAAGGTCCGCGATCGCCATCGGCAGGAGCTGACAGGTGGGGCCGATCCAGGCGTCGAGTCCCTCCATCGCCCGGTCGGCGTCGGCCGAGAGTTCATGGTGCCGCCGGATTGCCGCGGCATGCTGGACACCGGTGATCTCGAAGCCCTTCTCCGCCCGCGCACCGGTCACCGGATCCATGTTGGGACGCGCCTGGCGGAACCCGTTCTCGCCAAGTGCGGCCAGGAGCTCCGGCGGGCAGATTGCCGGGAACATCCATTCACGCTCGCTCGGATCCGGGATGTCGACATCGACGATCTCCACCCCGGCGGCCCGGAGCGAGGAGACCGCCGCCTCCATGCAGCCCGCCACCTCCGGCTCGCAGTCCTCGGAGAAGTAGCCGGTGGGCAGCCCGAGGCGGATCCCGGCCAGCGGCCGGGGGTCTGGCACCGGCTCGCCGGTCATGGCGGTGTGAACCAGGGCTGCGTCGCGTGCGTTGCGGGTCAGCGGGCCGATGGTGTCCAGCGTCGGTGAGAGCGGGAACACCCCGTCGGTCGGATACAGACCGATCGTCGTCTTGTGGCCGAAAATCCCGTTGAAGCAGGCCGGGATCCGCACCGATCCTCCGGTATCGGATCCGATCGCAAAGGCGCACAGACCGGCAGCCGTCGCCACGCCCGACCCGCTGGAGGATCCGCCAGGCGCGCGGTGGACCTGCATGTCCCACGGATTCCACGGGGTTCCCCGCGCCTCGTTGACACCGTTCGCACCGAGCGCAAACTCCACCGTCCGGGTCTTGCCCAGGATCACGCAACCGGCGCTGCGCAACCGCCGGACATAGGGCCCCTCGGGCCCGGTGATGTGCGACGCGTCGTACAGCGACCCGTTGGTGAGCGGCATGCCCTCGACGGCATAGATGTCCTTGACGGCGACCGGAACCCCCATGAGGGGGCCGAGATCGGTGCCCGCCGCAACCAGTCCGTCGATCGCCTGCGCGGCGGCAAGCGCCTGTTCGGGGGCGACGTGCTGGTAGGAGCCAAGACGGTCGTCAAGTGCCTCGATACGGTCGAGGAAGGCGCGGGTGACCGCGGTGGCGGTGGTTTTCCCGGCCCGCAGATCGCGGGCGAAACCGGTGATCTGGCAGTCCTGCAGGGGATCGGGTGCAACGGAGGCCATCGGCGCTCTCCATGGTTTGAACGAAGTTGTCGAAACTCCTACAATCCCGCCTTCCCTGCAAGTTCCGTTCACAGGTTCCCCGTCATTGCGTCACTTCGTCCGTTCCGGTTGACGACCGGACTCGCCCAGAACCGACAGGAAGCGCCCCGAACCATGATGAGTCACCACGGAGCCCTCGTGCACACCGTCATTCTCGCCGCCGCGGCGGACAGCGAGCTTGCCGGCAGCGAACTCGACACCATCGGCGACATGATGCTTGGGTTGCCTGTGTTCTCCGACTATCCGCGGGAGAACTTCGCCGGGTCAGCCGCCGCCTGCATGGAACTGCTCTCGGAACCGGACGGACTCGACGTGGCGATCGACCTGATCAGCGGGTCGCTGCCTCCGGAACTCCGCGCCACCGCCTACGCGCTCGCCTGCGACGTGATCGCGGTGGACGGGGTGGCGACCCAGGAGGAACTGCGGTTCCTCGAAATGCTGCGCCACGCACTCGACGTCGACCGGTTGACCGCGGCGGCCATCGAGCGCGGCTCGGCGGCGCGCTACGCCCGGTACCAGGCACCCGAATAGGAAAACGCCCCCCGGACGGGTATCCGGGGGGCGTTGTCGTCAGGGTCGTGGAGGGGACAGGCTAGAAGTCCATCCCGCCCATGCCGGGGGCGCCGCCCGCCGGCATCGCCGGCTTCGGCTCCGGCTTCTCGGCGATCATGGCCTCGGTGGTGACCAGCAGACCGGCGACCGACGCCGCGTTCTGCAGGGCAATTCTCACCACCTTGGTCGGATCGATGATGCCCGCCTTGACCAGGTCGACGAACTCGCCCTCCTGGGCGTCGAAGCCCCAGTTGATGTCGTCCGACTCGAGCAGCTTGCCGACGATGACCGAGCCGTCCTCGCCCGCGTTCTCGGCAATCTGGCGGGTCGGGGACTGCAGCGCCTTGCGCACGATGTTGACACCCACGACCTGGTCGTCGTTGGCCGGCGTCAGCGCGTCAAGCACCTTCGCCGAATAGACCAGGGCCGCACCGCCGCCGGGAATGATGCCTTCCTCGACCGCGGCCCGGGTTGCGTGCATCGCGTCCTCGACCCGGTCCTTGCGCTCCTTCACCTCGACTTCGGTCGCACCGCCGACGCGGATCACCGCGACGCCGCCGGCCAGCTTGGCCAGCCGCTCCTGCAGCTTCTCGCGATCGTAGTCGGAGGTGGTCTCGTCGACCTGCACCCGGATCTGGCCGCACCGGGCCTCGATCTCGGACTTCTCGCCGGCGCCATCGACGATGGTGGTCTCTTCCTTGGAGATGCTGACCCGCTTGGCGGTTCCGAGCATGTCGAGCGTCACGCTCTCGAGCTGGATGCCGAGGTCCTCGGAGATCACGGTACCGCCGGTCAGGATGGCGATGTCCTCGAGCATGGCCTTGCGGCGATCACCGAAGCCGGGCGCCTTGACGGCGGCAACCTTGAGCCCGCCGCGCAGCTTGTTGACCACCAGGGTGGCCAGGGCCTCGCCCTCGACGTCCTCGGCAATGATCAGCAGCGGCCGGGCGCTCTGGACCACCGACTCGAGGATCGGCAGCATGGCCTGGAGGTTCGACAGCTTCTTCTCGTGCAGCAGGATGTACGGGGTTTCAAGCTCGCACACCATCTTCTCGGAGTTGGTGACGAAGTAGGGCGACAGGTAGCCGCGGTCGAACTGCATGCCTTCGACGACGTCGAGCTCGGTGGCGAGCGACTTCGCTTCCTCGACCGTGATGACGCCCTCGTTGCCGACCTTCTCCATCGCCTTGGCGATCATCTGGCCGATTTCGCCCTCGCCGTTCGCCGAGATCGTGCCGACCTGCTCGACCTCGGAGGAGGTGGAGATCCTGCGCGACTTGTTCTCGAGGTCGACCACGATGGCCTCGACCGCGTTGTCGATGCCGCGCTTCAGGTCCATCGGGTTCAGACCGGCGGCAACCGCCTTCGAACCCTCGCGCACGATCGCCTGGGCCAGGACCGTCGCGGTGGTGGTGCCGTCACCGGCGTTGTCGTTCGCCTTCGACGCAACCTCGCGCACCATCTGCGCGCCCATGTTCTCGAACTTGTCGGCGAGTTCGATTTCCTTGGCGACCGTCACGCCGTCCTTGGAAATCCGCGGTGCGCCGAACGACTTGTCGAGCACGACGTTCCGGCCCTTCGGGCCGAGGGTCGCCTTGACCGCATCGGCGAGAATGTCGACGCCGTGCATCATCTTCGCACGTGCGTCGACTCCAAACTTGACTTCCTTCGCAGCCATCTGACTGGGTTCCCCTTCCTGGATTGTCGGGTGATGCGTGAGAGTCTCGTCAGGCCGCCTTGCGGTCGGCGCCGGCGTTCTCGATCACGCCCATGATGTCGGATTCCTTCATGATCAGCAGCTCGTCGCCGTCGATCTTCACCTCGGTGCCCGACCACTTGCCGAACAGGATGATGTCGCCGACCTGGACGTCCAGCGGCGTCACCTTGCCGGAGTCGTCACGCCCGCCGGGCCCGACGGCGATCACCTCGCCTTCCATCGGCTTTTCCTTGGCGGTGTCGGGGATGATGATGCCGCCCGCGGTCTTCTCCTCGCTGTCGACGCGACGGACCAGGACGCGGTCGTGCAAAGGCCTGAAACCCATGCCGTTCCTCCATGTTGAAGTCTGGTACTCAGAATGAACCCGGACACCGGGAGAGGCACGGCCACGCCAGCGGCTGTTAGCACTCGGTCCCGGTGAGTGCTACGCCATATGGGACCATTGCCGCGCGGCGTCAAGGCCGCCGCTAAATTTTTTTTGCGCGCGGCCCGCCGAACGGCGGGCGCAATGCCCCGAGGCCGGCCTCACGCGGGGCGCGGGCCGGCCCGGAACAGGGCGTCGGAATCGGGCGGACTAGAAGAAAACGTAGGAACGGACCACCACGTTCTTGCGGCACGGCGCGTCGATGGGCGTGGTCGGATCGATGCAGGCAGTGTGGAACGACCAGCGCGAGACCGATCCGTCGGTGACCGAGTCGTAGCACTTCAGCATCGAGACCTCGTGGGCCTGCTGGCGCGGGAACCAGTACCACTCGTGGTCCGGCCGGTAGGTAAACCGGGTGGTCTCGCCGACACGGTCATCGTAGATGCGGTAGTTGGTGATGTAGGGCTGGTCGGCAAACGACGGCCAGGCACAGAGCACGAACGGGAACTGCTGCACGGTCTCCATCGGCTTGGCCAGGTTGATCGACATGAAGCGGCGCGACATCTTCGCGTCCGCCTCGGCCTCGGTGTAGTGCTGCCTGCGCCCGAAGTTCCGCAGGTTGCGGGTCAGCAACTCGCGGCAGCGCACCCGGCCGCTGTTGTCGTTCAGGTCATTGTGCACCAGGTTGGCATACCGGGCGTTCACACCGGGATTCTTCGCATCCTGGTCCTCGGTCCGGTCGCCCTGGTACTCCTTGTCGAACACGTCGTGGTTGTAGACCAGCGCGTCGGTTGCACCAGGGAAGAAGTCGAGCAGCAGCTTCTCGATTTCAGGGTAGAACACCCGCTCCACCTCGGCGGCGTCGTAGAAGTTCGTGCACCGGGACTCCATGTGGGCAAGCGAGACCCCGAGCCGGTCCATCGCTTCCGGGCTGCGTACCGACAGTCCCGGGTAGTACTCGTCGATCCGGCGCGCATCACGCAGGACATGCGGGAAGTAGAGGCTGCGCTTTCCGCCCTCGCTGTCGTCTTCCCGCAGCAGCCGGGCCTCTTCCGCGCGCGCCGGATCCCGCCACAGGGCATTCGACGTCACCACCGAGTAGGACGGGTGTTCGTAGACGGTGTAGCGCAACGGGAGGACCACACCGCCCTCCGGCGCGGTCATGCCGCTCGTGCGGATGTGCTCGATACACTCGCCGTAGGTACGGAACCCGGGGCCCCACTGCGTGGGAACCGGTCCCGGAGGCGCATTCTCGATCTCCTTGACCAGCGCACGGCTGTGGCCCTCGGCAATCTGCTTGAGCGCCGCCTCAAGCGCCGCCGTTGTCCCGGCATCCCCGTTCTTGTCGAGCGACATGTAGGAAAGGCCGCCGTTTGCCGCGATCGGCGTCGGCTGCCCCTTCGTGAGCTCGAAGCTCGGCACGAAGACGGATGCCGTGCCAGCCTGTGTGGATTCGGTGCTGGTATCCAGTTGTTCCATAGGTCCGTTCCCTTCCGGTGGGCGCACGCATGGTGGCACAGGACGCCCGGTATTTCCACTGCCGGGCCTGCGTTGAAGACAGGAACCGGTGCCAGTGGAACGACTGGGCGCGCGTCTACGCCGCCGCCACCCCGTCCGGTCTCGACGTGCTCGCCGGAGCAGGGTCCGGTTTCGATTCACTCGCCGTCGACCGGCAGCGTCTCGAGCGCAACGCGGTCACACGGCTGACAGGGTCCGGTTACTACCTCGCCGGGATCCGGGCCAGCGGGTCCGCCCTGGTCCAGCCGGCAGCCATGACACGCGGACCGGCCGCCTCACTGCCCGAGAATGTCGATCTCTGCGAGGACAGTTCGGTGCACGGGGTCGATACCCGCGGCGGCTGCCGCCTCATCTGCCCCGACGGTGTCATCGCGGCGGAGACGGTCATCCTGTGCACCCGTGCCGCTCCTCGTCGCTCAAGACCAGCGCCGCCAAAGACCGCCCCATACCACGTGTCATCGCGATGACCTCCGAGTTCATACCCGGGCGGTCACCATACAATGATGACTACTTCAGTTCCAGATGACTAGAAGAAGACGTAGGAACGGACCACGACATTCTTGCGGCACGGCGCATCGATGGGCGTGGTCGGATCGATGCAGGCTGTGTGGAACGACCAGCGCGAGACCGATCCGTCGGTGACCGAGTCGTAGCACTTCAGCATCGAGACCTCGTGGGGCTGCTGGCGCGGGAACCAGTACCACTCGTGGTCCGGCCGGTAGGTAAACCGGGTGGTCTCGCCGACACGGTCATCGTAGATGCGGTAGTTGGTGATGTAGGGCTGGTCGGCAAACGACGGCCAGGCACAGAGCACGAACGGGAACTGCTGCACGGTCTCCATCGGCTTGGCCAGGTTGATCGACATGAACCGGCGCGACATCTTCGCGTCCGCCTCGGCCCCGGTGTAGTGCTGCCTGCGCCCGAAGTTCCGCAGGTTGCGGGTCAGCAACTCGCGGCAGCGCACCCGGCCGCTGTTGTCGTTCAGGTCATTGTGCACCAGGTTGACATACCGGGCATTCACACCAGGATTCTTCGCATCCTGGTCCTCGGTCCGGTCACCCTGGTACTCCTTGTCGAACACGTCGTGGTTGTAGACCAGCGCGTCGGTTGCACCAGGGAAGAAGTCGAGCAGCAGCTTCTCGATTTCCGGGTAGAACACCCGCTCCACCTCGGCGGCGTCGTAGAAGTTCGTGCACCGCGACTCCATGTGGGCAAGCGAGACCCCGAGCCGGTCCATCGCCTCCGGGCTGCGCACCGACAGTCCCGGGTAGTACTCGTCGATCCGGCGCGCATCACGCAGGACATGCGGGAAGTAGAGGTTGCGCTTTCCGCCCTCGCTGTCGGCTTCCCGTAGCAACCGGGCCTCTTCCGCGCGCGCCGGATCCCGCCACAGCGCGTTCGACGGCACCACCGAGTAGGACGGATGTTCATAGACGGTATAGCGCAACGGGAGGACCACGCCGCCTTCCGGCGCGGTCATGCCGCTCGTGCGGATGTGCTCGATGCACTCGCCGTAGGTACGGAACCCGGGGCCCCACCTCGTGGGAACCGGACCCGGAGGCGCATTCTCGATCTCGTCAACCAGTGCACGGCTGTGGCCCTCGGCAATCTGCCCGAGGGCCGCCTCGAGCGCCGCCGTTGTCCCGGCATCCCCGTTCCTGTCGAAGGACATGTAGGAAAGGCCGCCGTTTGCCGCGATCGGCGTCGGCTGCCCCTTCGTGAGTTCGAAGCTCGGCACGAAGGCGGATGCGTTGCCAGCCTGCGTGGATTCGGTGCTGGTATCCAGTTGTTCCATAGGTCCGTTCCCTTCCGGTGGGCGCACGCATGGTGGCACAGGACGTCCGGTATTTCCACTGCCGGGCCCGCGTTGAAGACAGGAACCGGAGCACATACCATGCCTCGTGCAAGACGGCACGCGGAGCGGATGACAGCATGGCTTGGCGCAGTATCCGGGCCCGGGACCTGCCCGATGACGGTCCCGGCAGCGGCTGGTACCGCTGCCTGCCGGCACCGCCGCCTGCACGCCGGGTCACCGGCGACATCCGCGTCGACTTCGCCGTCGTCGGCGCCGGCATCTGCGGCTGTTCGGTTGCCCGGCGCCTCGGCGAACTCAGGCCCGACGCCTCCATCGCGCTGGTCGACGCCTCGCGTCTCGGTCACGGGACCTCCGGGCGCAACGCCGGGTTCCTGCTCGATCACCACAGTCACGGTGGCGTGGACCACCTCGAGACCGCCCGCAAGAACGATCGGCTGTCCGCGGCCGGCACGGCCTGGCTGCGCGAGCTCGTCCGTGACCACCAGATCCGGTGCCAGTGGAGCGACTGGGGGCGGGTCTATGTTGCCGCCACCCCGGCCGGCCTCGACGCCCTCGCCGGCGTGGGGTCGGGTTTCGACGCGCTCGCCGTCGACTGGCAGAGTCTCGGGCGCGACGCGGTCACGGAGCTGACCGGGTCCGGCTACTACCTCGCCGGGATCCGGACCGGCGGGTCCGCCCTGGTCCAGCCGGCAGCCCTGATGCGCGGCCTGGGCACCTCACTGCCCGCGAATGTCGATCTCTACGAGGACAGCCCGGTGCACGAGATCGACGCCCGTGGCGGCTACCGGCTCGTCTGCCCCGACGGTGTCATCGCGGCGGGGTCGGTCATCCTGTGCACCCATGTCGCCACCGGGCGGATGGGGGTCGCATCGGCCCGGGTGGTGCCGGTCGCCACCTTCGCCAGCCTGACCGAACCGCTGTCCGACCACCAGGCCGCGATGCTGGGGAGCGGTTCGGAGTTCGGACTGCTTCCGGCACATCCCAATGGCAGCACCGTGCGGTTGACGCGTGACCGCCGGATCCTGATGCGCAATTCCCTGCGCTACGCCCGCACCGGCCGGTATTCTGCAGCCCTGATCGAGGAGATGGCGGCGGTCCATCGCCGCAGCATCGCCGCGCGCTGGCCCGACCTCGGCGACGTCGCATTCACCGGAACCTGGGGAGGCGTTCTCGGCTTCACCCGCAACGAGGGCACCGTGTTCGGGCAGTTCCGCGACGGGCTGTGGGCGCTGGTCTCGCCGGACGCCGCGCCGATGACACGGGGAGCGATCGGGGGCAAGCTGCTGGCCGAACTCGTCTGCGGCCACGACAGCGACCTGCTGCGGGTGATGCTGTCGGTCCCCGCCGCCGCCCGGATTCCACCCGACCCGCTGCTGCGCCTGCTGGTCAACCGGCGCCTGGGCCGGATATCGCGGGACGGCTCCCGCGAGCTCTAGGCCGAAGGATCTGCGGCGTTTCGCATGATCGCCACGGCAGCGCCCGAGCCCTTTCTGCCAGCTGGCCCGGCTGTTCAGCGGTGCCAGTCCGCCACATTCCACAGTTCCGAATCCCACGGGTTCATGCGCACGCCTTTCAGCGTGCTTGCATGCGCCGAGACCCCGGATCGCCAGACCAGCGGAATCATGTAGTAGTTCTGCACGATGATGTCATTCATTCGCCTCACCAAGGCGGCGCGTTGCTCCAGGGAAGCGGTCACGGCCAACTCGGCGGCGAGTGCGTCGTAGTCAGCATTGCAGGAGCGCTGGACGTTGCGGCCCAGCCACCGGTTTGCGGGTCCCGGAATCTCCGCGCAGGTCCAGCCAGCCATATAGAGCTCCGGGTCCACGCCGCCGAAGCCGTTCGTATACATCTGGATGTCGGCGTAGAACTTCCTGTAGGTGTTGAGGCTGTACGGGTCGTCGCTGAAGAACACCGGCGCATCGATGTCGCGCAGTTCCGTCTCGACCCCGATGTCCTGCCACATCTGCTTGACCAGCGCCTGGACGCGTTGGCGCCACGAGCTGGTCGGGGTCTGGTACAGGATCGAGAGACGTATGCCGTTCTTCTCGCGCACGCCGTCTTCGCCCGGCAGCCAACCCGCTCCGTCCAGAATGCGTCTTGCCCCATCGATGTCCTGGGTCATGCAGGCATCGTTGGCAGCGGATGCGTAGACCGGCGGCGCGGGAAGCACGTTGCAGGTAACCTGTCCGGTGGTGCCGAAGCCGCCGAAATCGACAAGCAGCTGGCGGTCGATTGCGAGTGACAACGCGCGCCGAACCGCAGGATCAGAGAGGAAGGGGTGCGGGTTGGCGTCATCCAGATAAAGCGAGCGTTTCTCCGGCCCGAGGTCAGGGTCGTCGTTGGTCAGATTGACGACCAGGCTCTCTACCCACGTGGCGAAGCCGGTGACGGTGCTTCCCTTGCCGCCATCGGCCTCCATTTGCGCCAGCCTCTCGGGCTGGATCAGAAGATTCCAGGCGTAGTCGAACTCGCCGGCGACAAGTACGGCGCGTGCTGCGGAGGCAGCGTCGCCGCCGCCCTTGAAAACGACGCCTGTGAAAGCGGGCTTGCGGGACTCCCGGTACTGCTCGTTGGCGGTAAAGATCACCCGGTCGTCGGCACGAAACTCTTCCACCTTGAATGGACCGGTGCCAACGGGGGCCTGGTTCTGCGCCATGCATGTCTGCGCCATGACGCCGGTGCAATACTCGAACTGCCTCTTCTGCAGAACCGGCGCGGTGGAGCCGACGAAGGGGCCGTAAGGAAAGGGCTTGGCCACGCCGAAATGGATTCTTGCAGTGTGATCATCCAGCGCCTCGACCCCGGTGACATCGGCAAAGCCGGAGGTCGCGCTGCAGCCCGTCTCCTCGTTCATGCAGTATTCGGCGGAAAACACCACGTCATGAGCGCTGAACGCTGTGCCGTCTGACCAGGTGATGCCCTTCCTGATCGTCCAGGTGATCGACTTGAGGTCAGGCGTGACGCCGCCGTTCTCCACGGTGGGAATGTCGGCCGCGAGCACGGGGACCATCGTTCCCGTATCGTCGTAGCGAGCCAGCGGCTCCAATACCAGCGACGCCGCGTCGATGTCCTGGGTATCGCCGGAGAGGTACGGGTTCATGATGGAGACCGGCTTCCAGTACAGGATTTTCAACAGACCGTCGCGGCCGCGCTCGGCATGGGCGGTGGCGGCGAACAGTACCGCCATGACCGCGGCCGCACCCACGGTGGACCTGGCAAGCATGGTGCAATTCTCCAGTAGCGTGCCGAAATTCCCCGTTCCGTGATCGGGTGTTGTAGACCGACCCCCTGTCCGGGTAAAGGATGCAGGGTCGACTTGGAGAATTACTTGCCGGCCGGTATGAGATCGGCAGCTTTGTCTTCACGGAACATGCCACGTACTTCAGGTGTGGGGTTGCAGTATGAGCGGCGTGGCGCCGAAGAACCACCTCAAGCCTGTTTCACAATGCGTCCTGGCTCGGAGCACCCTGGTTGAATGCGGGACAGGCATGTCTCCCGCCTGGCTTTCCGAAGATGAGACAGGGAACACCGGCAACGATGCCAGGCATTCCAACCTATGGGCTACGGCGCGTCACTGTCTCAACCGTATCGGCTGATCCTCGACCGGCTCCAGGGCCTGCAGGGACAGGGGCGAACCTCCATGGTTGCGCAGCGGTATGGGCTGCGCACGCACGTCGATCGATGCGGAACCCGGGTGTGGTGCCAACGCGAAGAGAGTGGACAGTCCTACCCGTCCAGTACCGCTGACATTTCGTCGCCAAACTCCACGATGGCGGGATCGTCCGGTGCCAGACCTCCGAAGTCGTATCCAAAGGCGTCGACAGCCTCCTCGGTCAGGAAGCGGCGGAAGCTCGAGATCGGGCAGACCAGCCTGTCGTCCTCGCCGGATTGCAACGCGCCGCGGAGAACCAGATGATCGAGGAAGTCTCCGGCCGACATCCCTTCCGGAACGTCCCAGCCGTGCCCGTCACCGGTTCGTGCACGTGTTCTGACCACGGCGATCGCCTCGTTCCGACGAAGACCGGTATCCGGAACCGCCGCCATGACGCGAGCAAGCAGAAATATGGACGCCTGCATGTGCGTGCTTCGCCTCGCGCGGTATGCCTGCAGCCTGCGCTCCTGCGCCCGGAGGAGAACCGCTTCCATGTCGACGTCCCCCAGTGCGCCGCCTGTCCCGACGAGCGCTTCCGCCAGCGAACGCAGTCCGTTGTGCAGGTGTTGGGGCCAGCCGTCGGAATGCGCTTCCAGACGCGTCGCCCAGCGACCGGTGTCGGCACCGCCCGCCCGTATCCTGAACTCGGCCAGCATCCTGAGCACGGCCTCGGCCGGTTCTCCGGCATCAAGGCAGCCCAGCATGTGCACGCCATCCTCGCTCAGGCGGGATATCCCGCACCGGGCCAGTACGTCGCGGGCGTTGGCCAACCCGGCAAGAACGGGGACAACGGGCAGGCCGACCGTCGCCAGGTGCAGGGACTGCAGGACAGGCGCCTGTTCCGCCCTCATGGTCTGGATCTCGTCCACCATCAGGCAAAGGGGGCCCGGCCAGTCCTTCGGTGCAAACAGCCTTCCCAGTTCCGCAAGATCGCCCTGTGGCGGCCCGGTTGAAACGGTCTCGCTGCTCCTGGCCCCGATGCCAGGAGTCCCCGCCCGCACGCCAGCGCTGTGACTGCGGGTCTGTCGCAGCCTTCGCGCCTTCTTCGGATCCAGCCATTCGGCGATGCGTTGAACCAGACGTTCGGGATGGCCGAGGTCATCAACATCAAGCAGCACCACCCCCGTCCGTGGGTGCTTCTGGTCCGCCGCCGCGAAGAACCGGTGAAGGACCCCGCCTCGTTCCGTCCGCGCGCGCGTTGCGATATCCTCGAAGTGGCGCAAAAGGGCCGTCTTGCCCGCGCCGGGAGCCCCCTGGATGAGCCGCGTGGTTCCTGCCAGCGGCCGGCCCGCCCGGAAACCCGCAAATGCATCGGCACACGCCGACTCGATGTCGCGCAGCTGCGCCGCGCGCCCGACAAAGAACCGGGCGCGATTGCGGTCTCCCTCCCGCACAAAGGCCCGCAGTCCATCAAGTTCCGGCCTGCCGTCGTTTCCGCTCACCGTCATGTCGACACGCTATTGTCACCTGCAGAAGCGACAAACAGGCACGGGCCGCCACTCCCATGTCCAGTTGGTCTCGCGCCGGGAACACGGTCCATCGGGTTCCGGGAGCCTGCACAGTGTACACCAAATTCCAGACACCACTGCCAGGTGCCCCGCACCAGGTTTTCCCGTGTTCCCGGAGGACGGGTGGCTCTAGGCCGGCAGCGAACCGGCGTGTAGCATTGCCGCCATGTCCGACGGCTATCCGCTTCACCTGATTTCGCGGCGTCCTGCAGCCTACGGGTTCGGCGGGCTCGAGCGTTCGGCACACCTGCGCGAGGGAGAGGACTGGCTCGAGACCCTGCTCGGGCGCGCCGGTACCCGGCTTGTCCCGGTCTGGCGGTCACGGTCGCTGGTCCAGGCCGGTCCGGGCGGCGACCTGCGCGCGGCATGGCTCGAGGCCGCCGCGCACTCCGGCCTGGTGGCCCGGGCCGAGGTTGCGGTCTTCCTCGGTGAGAAGGACGGCATCGCCCATATCGGGCTCGACGTATCCGGTCTCGGCGAGGAGCAGTCCTCGACCCTGTTCTCCGGGCACGGCGAGTTCGCCGACCTGCGGGCTGTCGGTCCGCTGCTCGGTCGATTCGACGGGTCCCTGCTCGCCTACGCCCGCGGGCTCATGTACTGGCACCAGAGGCACCGTCACTGCGGCGTGTGCGGCGCCCCGACCCGTTCGATCAAGGGCGGACACCAGCGCGACTGCACCGACCCGGCCTGCGGCGCATCGACCTTTCCGCGGACCGACCCGGCAGTGATCATGCTGGTGCATGACGGGGAGAGAGCGCTGCTCGGCCGCCAGCGGGTCTGGAAGCCCGGCATGTACTCCACGCTCGCCGGGTTCGTCGAGCCGGGCGAGACCCTGGAAGAAGCGGTTGCCCGCGAGGTCCGGGAGGAAACCGACATCGAGGTCGAGGACGTGCGCTACCACTCCTCGCAACCCTGGCCGTTCCCGGCCTCGATCATGCTCGGGTTCGAGGCCCGCGCCCGCACAACCCGGATTACGCGCAACGACGACGAGGTCGAGGACGCCCGGTGGTTCACCCGTGACGAGCTCTGCCGGTTCCACGAGCTCGGCAACAGCCTGCCGCGGCACGATTCAATCGCGCGCCGGCTGATCGAGGACTGGCTGGCAAGCCTGGGGTAGCGGCCGGGCGACCTGCAGCCGGGCGGCTCCGTGCGCCCGGTCATCGACCAGTTCGAGCCAGTCGGGCAATGCAACCGGGTGTCGGCGCGCGGTCTCGATCACGACGACGGTGTCCGCACCGATCCAGCCGCAGCGGCGCAGTGCTGCGAGACAGGGTGTTGCAAGGCCGCTGCCGTAGGGTGGATCGAGCAACACCAGCCCGGCAACGCCGGCGGCCGTGGTGCCAAGCCGGGTCGCATCCGCTGCAATGACAGTGGCCTGCTCCTCGAACCCCAGGCTGCGGATGTTGCGCGCAAGCACGCGCCGCGCCGCCGGTTCGGATTCGATGAACACCGCATGGGCGGCACCGCGCGAGAGCGCCTCGAGGCCGAGGGCGCCGGTCCCGGCAAAGCCGTCCACCACGAGACGCCCGGAATAGGGCTGGCCGAACCGTCCGCCGTCCAGCAGGTCGAACGCCGCCGTACGGGTTCGCGACGCCGTCGGCCGCGTCCCGCGGCCGGCAAGCGACGCCAGTCTAGCGCCGCGCCTGCTTCCGGCGACGATCCGCATCCCGGTCCTGCGGCCTGCCCGCACCGAGCTGTTCGCGAAGGACCCGCTGCCTGACCTCGCTCACCGCCGCCGCCGGCAGGGTCCCCAGCTGGAACGGACCGTAGGAGATCCGGATCAGCCTGTTCACGGCAAGGTCGGCATGCTCCAGCAGCCGGCGCACCTCCCGGTTCCTGCCCTCGCGCAGTCCGACGGTGAGCCAGGCGTTGCTCGGTCCCTGGTGATCGAGGCTGATGTCGGCCGGTCCGTAGGTGATGCCCTCGATGGTGACCCCGCGCGCGATCGCGTCAAGCCGCGCAGGCTCCGGCCGGCCGTGCACCCTGACCCGGTAGCGACGCACCCAGCCGGTGGAGGGAAGTTCGAGCAACCGCGCCAGGCCGCCGTCATTGGTCAGCAGCAGCAGGCCTTCCGACGCGAGGTCGAGCCGGCCGACCGTCATCACCCGGGGAAGGTCCGCCGGAAGGTCGGCAAAGACGGTGCGGCGCCCCTGCGGATCGCTGGTGCTGGTGATGCGGCCGGCGGGCTTGTGGTAACGCCACAGCCGCGGCCGCTCGATCGGGGGAACCGGCTTGCCGTCGACGAGGATGCGGCTCGACGCATCGACCGTCACCGCCGGATGATCGAGCGTTCGGCCGTCGACCCTGACCCGTCCGGCCGCGATCCATCGCTCGGCGTCGCGCCGCGAACAGAGCCCGCTTCGCGCCAGCCGCCGCGCAATCCGCTCCGCTCCTCGTTCGGCGGCGAAGAGTTCGGCGAACGGGTTCATGTCTCCACGGCCCCGGAGCGAGCCTGCTTGCGCACCCAGGCCGGCGGTCCGAACTCGGGTGCCGTCAGCGGTTCGACCGGACCGCCGGCGGAGACCGGCCGCGGCGCGAACCGCCCCAGCGTGATCATCCTGTCGTACATGACCAGGGCTCCGGCAAGCCCGACGTTGATCGCGAAGCCGAGCGGGATGCGGACCACGTGGTCGCAGCGTGCGAGCATGGCCCGCGACAGTGCGCCGCGTTCCGGACCGAGCACGTACGCGGCGCGGCGCGGGTGGCGGAAACTCGGCAGTTCGATCGCGTCTTCGGTGATTTCCACTCCCACCAGGGCGCAGCCGCGCGGCAGCAGGAGGTCGCAGGCCTGCCGGAACGCGTAGAACGGCAGGCTGCCGGCCGCGTGCGAGGTATCGGACTGTCCGATCTCGCGCGCCGGCAGGGCGTCGCCGACGGTGAACGCGAAACTGGCGCCGAATGCGTGCGCGGTTCGCATCACCGCGCCGAAGTTCATCGGCTTGCTGATACCCTCGACACCGATTCCGAAATAGCCTCGCATCGGCATGCTGTGGCATAGGACGGAACCGGAAGGCAAGTGCCCCGGCACTGCCGGTCCATGCGCTCACCAGGAGATGCGGCAATGCCCCTCGACAGTCTCGATCCCGTTGCCAGACCCGAGGAACTCGGCCTGTGCAGGAACCGGCTCGCCCGCATCGGCCCGTGGATGCGCAGCTACGTCGACGCGGGCAAGCTGCCGTTCGCCGCCGTCGCGGTGCTGCGCCGCGGCAGGCTTGCCCATGCCGATCTCTACGGCCAGCGTGACATCGCCCGCCGCCTGCCGGCGCTCCAGGACGGCTTGTACCGCATCTATTCCATGACCAAGCCGGTGACCACGGTGGCAGCCATGACGCTGTTCGAGGAAGGCCGCCTCATGCTCGATGCGCCGGTCGAGGAAATCCTCCCCGAACTCGCCGAACGCAAGGTCTACGTCGGCGGACCGTTCGAGAACATGGAACTGGTCGATGCCGAGACACCGGTCACGGTGCGCCAGCTGATGACCCACACCTCGGGCCTGACCTACGGGCTGTTCGATCCGACCCCGGTCGGACGGGCGATGCGGCGCGCCCGCGCCGACTTCTCCGGGACCGACGAGTGCCTGGCCAGCGTGGTCGCACGACTGGCCGCCGTGCCGCTGTGCTTTCATCCCGGAACCCGCTGGAACTACGGGGTGTCGACCGACGTGCTCGGCCGGGTCGTCGAGGTGGTCGCCGGGCGCCCGCTGGACCAGGTGTTCCGGGAACGGATCTTTGAGCCCCTCGGCATGCCGGACACCTTCTTCGGTGTTCCCGACGACCGGCTGGACCGGTTCTGCTCGCTCTACACCCTGGCCGCGGAGGACCCGCTCAAGCTGGTGGAGGACGCCGGGGACAGCCGGTTTCGCGAACCGGTCAGCCTGTATTCCGGCGGCGGCGGACTGGTCTCGTCGATGGCCGACTACCTCCGCTTCCTCGAGATGCTCCGCCGCGGCGGCACGCTCGACGACGCCCGGATCCTGGGGCGCAAGACGGTCGAGTTCATGCAGATGAACCACCTGCCCGGTGACATGGCCTCGATGGGACAGTCGGTCTTCAGCGAGATGCCGATGAACGGCATCGGCTTCGGGCTGGGCGGCGCGGTGCTGCTCGATCCGGTGCACGCCCAGATACCCGGCTCGCCCGGCGAGTTCGCATGGGGCGGGATGGCGAGTACCGCATTCTGGATCGACCCGGCGGAGGAACTGACCGTGGTGTTCCTGACCCAGCTGATCCCGTCGTCGAGCTACCCGATCCGCCGGGAGCTCAGGGTCCTGGTCTACCAGTCGCTGATTGACTGAGCGGGGTGGCGATGCTCCGCGATCGAAACCGGCAGGACTGATGGCGATCTGGGAACCGCCGCCCCCCGAGCAGCCGCGTACCGGCTGGCAACGCCGCTGGCCGCTGCTGACCCTGTTGAGCGGAATCGGCGTCGTGTTGCTGGGTGCAGCCATCACCTGGACCTGGTACCGGGACTTCGTCGACCACCCGCCGGACCGGGCCGACCGGGCCGCATTGCAGCTGCCGCTGCCCGAGCGCCCGTCCGTGGTGGTGCTGCCGGTCGCCCCCGCCAGCACCCGTTCGTCCGATGTGATCGACGCACGCCAGCTCACGGCCGTGCTGACGGCAACGCTTGCCCGCAACCCGGACCTGTTCGTGATCGCACCGGAGACCGCCGGTCGGCTTCGCGGCGGACAGTTCCGCATCAAGGTCACGGCGGAGGCACTCGGCGTGGCAAACCTGGTGACAACGATTCTGGCCCAGTCCAAGACCGGCATGCGGGCGCACGTGCAGATCATCGACGCGTTCACCGGCGAGGCCGACTGGGCCCGGACCGTTGTACTCGGGCAGGCGGGGCTTCATGAGCTGCCGCGGGAGCTGGTGAACGACCTGGTTTCCGAACTTGATGGCGACGAGGATACCCGGCCGCCACCGGGTCCGGGGAACCATGCTGCCTGGGTCGCGCTCGCCGAAGCGACCTGGTACCGGGTGCCGGACGACCGTGAAAGCATGGCGTCAAGCCTGGAACAGCTTGCCGGGGCGGAGGCGGCGGATCCCGGCTGGAGCGCCATCCCGGTGGAGGCGGCACGCATCTGGTTCGAGGCAGCGCGGCGCGACTGGATCGGCTTCGGCGGCACCACCGACCGCGCCGGCCTGGTCAATGCCGGACTCGCAGCAGCCGACCGGGCGCTCGCGCGCGATCCCGCAGACCCTGCCGCGGCCGTGATCAGGGCCGACCTGCTGAAACTCGCCGGCCGGCACGACGACGTGCTCGAATGGCGCACTCGCGCGGCACGACTTGGCCCCAACTCGTTTCGCGCACAGTTCGATCTCGCCAACACGATGGCCGGACTGGAGCGACACGCGGAGGCGGAGGCGGCGCTCGCCCGCGCCCTGCGGCTGCATCCGCGCCACCCGGTGGCAATGGACCTTCGGCTCGCGGAACTGCGCCTTCTCGCCGGCCGGCCGGAGCGGGCGCGCGCGGATCTCGACCGGGTGCTGGCCACGCGTCCGGCCGATCCGGAACCGCACCTGATGCTGATCCTGGCGCTCGCGGAACTGGGCGATAGCGACGCAATCCGCGCGCGGATCGACATGCTGCTCAGGCTCTATCCCGACTTCAGCCTCGCAACATGGATCGAGCAGCGCCGCAGGCGCGGCCTTGACGACCGCTCTTCCTGGCGGCCTGTCCTGCTCAAGGCCGGGGTTCCCGGCTGACCGGTCGGAATGGCAGGCCACTTTCCCGAAACCCGGGGTATAGTGCGCCCCCGGCTACAGTGGAGACCACGCGATGGCATCACCCGCCCTGCGAGAACAGACCCCGTCCGACCTGCCGCCTCCGATCGAGGGGCCCCAGGCCTGGTACGGTGCCGAGATGCGCACGAGCAGCGAATGGATCACCCGGTTCTCCGACGCCGACATCGCCGAGATCGAGGCCGCGGTCCGGGCCACCGACGGGATGGATATCGCCGACATCACGCGGCGCGACTTCCCGCTGCCGGGTCTCGAGGCGACACTCGCGCGCATCCGGGACGAGGTCATCGAGGGCCGGGGATTCGTGTTGCTGCGCGGCCTGCCTGTCGAGCGCTGGTCGAAGCGTCAGCGAGCCGCCGCCTACTACGGCATCGGCACCCATCTCGGCAACGCGCGCTCCCAGAACGCCAAGGGACACCTGCTCGGCCACGTCCGTGACCTCGGGCGCGATGTCCGCAGGGACCCGACCGCGCGGATCTACCAGACGCGGGAACGGCAGACCTTCCACACCGACTCCTGCGACCTGGTCGGACTGCTGTGTCTTGCCACCGCCCGGCGGGGCGGCGCCTCGGCCCTGGTCAGTTCCATGACCATCTACAACGAGATGTACCGGCGCCGTCCCGACCTGCTCGCAACCCTGTTCGAGCCGATCGCCACCGACCGCCGCGGCGAGATGCCGAAGGGCAAGGGGCCGTGGTTCGCGATCCCGGTGTTCAACTACCACGCCGGTTACCTGTCGGTGATCTATGCCAGGCGCTACATCGACTCGGCGGCCCGCTTCGATGACGCACCGCCATTGACCGACACACAGCGCGAGGCGCTCGACCTGTTCGACTCGCTCGCCGAGGATCCGGACATCGGCATGACCATGGAGTTCCGTCCCGGCGACATGCAGCTGGTCCACAACCACACCATTCTGCACGACCGGACCTCTTACGAGGACTGGCAGGAACCCGAACGCAAGCGTCACCTGCTCAGGCTGTGGCTCGCCGTTCCGGGAGCCAGGCCGCTGCCGGAGATCTATGCCGAGCGCTACGGCCAGGTGACCGTGGGGGACCGGGGCGGCATCATCGTTCCCGGCACCCGGCTGCACGCGCCGCTGGAGCCGGCCTGACCGGTCAGCGCGCGGTCAGGCCGCCGTCCACGACCAGGGCGGACCCGGTCATGAACCCGGCGTCGTCCGACGCCAGGAAGACGATGCCGCGGGCGATGTCGTCGGGAACGCCGAACCTGCCGATCGGGTGGGTGGCAAGCGCGATCTCGCGTGCCTTCCCGACATCGTTGGTGCCGAACTGGTCGGCGCGGGAAACAAAGGTCTGGTCGCCCATGTCGGTCTGGATCACCCCCGGGTGGATCGAGTTGACCCGGATCCGGTCACCCTTGCGCGCGAAGTTCAGCGCGGTCGACTTGGTAAACAGGGTCACACCACCCTTGGTCATCGAATAGAGCGCATCCAGTTCCGATCCGACCAGGCCGGCGATTGACGCGGTGTTGACGATCACGCTGCCGTGGGCACTGTCTGCACCGCGCTCGCGCAACGCGTCCGCCGCCATCCGCGTCCCGAGCCACACGCCTGTCATGTTGACCGCGACCAGCCGGTGCCAGTCGTCGAGCGAGACGGTCTCGAAGTCGCGGCCGATGAACATCCCGGCGTTGTTGACCAGGATGTCGAGTCCCCCGAACCGGTCCCGTGCCAGCTGCACCGCGCTTGCCCAGTCATCCTGCGAGGTCACGTCAAGCCGGGCAAACACCGCCGCCTCGCCGAGGTCTCCCGCAGTGGCCGCACCCCGGCTTTCGAGCACGTCGCCAATCACCACGCGTGCACCCGCCTCGACCATCCGGGCGGCTGTCGCCGCCCCGATCCCGCGCGCTCCACCGGAAATCAGTGCAACCTTGCCGTCAAGCCTGTTCATGTCGTTCTCCGTGTCCGTCCGGGCCTATTCCTTCTCGGGAGGCAGCAGTCTCGACCGGAACCGCCGGGCAAAGCCGACCGGGTCGTCAAGCAGGTCAACCTCCTCGCGGGTCTCGCGGAAGGTCTCGGCGACGTGGCGGCCGGCGTTCTCGACCTTCGGCGCCGTGGAGTTCCAGGCCGCTTCCGCGGTCTCGGCCGCCTTCTGCCGCACCCTGGGATCTTCCGCGAGCCGGCGCGCCGCCAGCATCAGCAGCCTGCGACCGATCATGCCACGGCCACCGCGTCGGCAAGCACGGAGCGGCGGCTGTCGAGGAACTCCTCGAAGGCGGTGACCGCCGCATCGACATCGGCCCCGGTCATGGGCAGCGACATGTTCAGCATGGCGCGCCTGGCGATGTAGACCCCCGACGCAATCATGTCGAGGTGCAGCAGGCCGCGCTTGAGATCGAGCTGTGGGTCGGCGACCGGACGCAGCACCGGATCGCTGGTGAAGTGGATGCTGCTCATCGAGCCACGTCCCGTCACCTGCATCGGCAGGCCGCGGGCGCCGATGGCGGCATTGAGCCTGTCGCGCATCCCGTCGCCAAGGCTGTTCAGCGCCCTGCACCGCTCGGGCGTGAACAGCTGGGTAATCCCGGCAAGTCCCGCCGACATGCTCGCGACGTTGTTGTTGAAGGTCCCGGCATGCGGCCACGCGCCGGGCGAGCGCGGATCGAACCCCTGCATGATGTCCGCCCGCCCGCCGAAGGCACCGAAGCTGAGCCCGCCGCCCAGGTACTTGCCCAGCGTCACCAGGTCCGGCGTGATCCCGTGTTCGCCATGCAGTCCGCCCGGGCCGAGACGCGAGGTCATCACCTCGTCGAGGATGAGCAGGGTTCCGGTCGCGGCGGTCTCCTCGCGCAGGACCTCGAGGAACTCGCGCGTCGCCGGGATGCATCCCGACGATCCCATCATGGGTTCAACGATCACGCAGGCGATACTGTCGCCCTCCCGCCGCAGCAGGTCGCGGGCGGCGTCCGGCTCGTTGTAGGGCAGCAGGGTGAACTCGAAGGGGGCGTTGATCGGGGAGGGAGCCGCGAGGAACAGCACTCCGCCGTGGTAGCCGCCCTGCATGCCCACGATCCGCGTTCGCCCGGTACTGGCCCGGGCGGCGCCCAGCGCCATCAGGTTGGCCTCGGTGCCGGAATTGGTGAACCGGACCAGCTCGATCGCCGGGAACCGGTCGACAATCGCCCGGGCAAGCCGCGCCTCCATCAGGTTGGGACCGCCGAGCACGATCCCGTCCGATACCGCGGTCTCGATGGCGCCGCGGATCACCGGATCGTCGTGGCCGAAGATGCCGGCGGTATACTCGCCGAGGAAGTCGAGAAGCTCGTGCCCGTCCACGTCGACCAGCCGTGCCCCGGTGCCCTTCGCAAAGGTCAGCGGAAACGGGGCGTAGTGCAGGACGCTCCTGGTGTTGCCGCCGGGCATGACCCGGGCCGCGTTCTCGTGCATGCGCTCACTGTTCGGATTGCGTGCCCGGAACTGCTGTTCGGCGTCACGGTAGGCAGATTCGAGATCCGCGTTTGCTCCGGCTCGGTTCATGTCGCTCCCTCCTGGTCCCCGGTGTTCTGGCGTTCCGGGAACAGCGCCAGCAGTCCCCGCTCCGACGCCTGTGCAATCCCGCGTTCGGTAACCAGTCCGGCAAGCAGGCGGGCCGGCGTGACGTCGAACGCCGGGTTCGCTGCCCTGGTCCCGGGCGGGGTGATGGTGATCGTTGCCACGGTCCCGTCATCGAGCCTGCCTGTCAACCGCGTCACCTCTTCCGCGCCGCGTTCCTCGATCGGAATCTCCGTCATCGCATCGCGGATCGTCCAGTCGATCGTGGGCGATGGAAGCGCCGCGTAGAACGGCACCCCGGTATCCTTTGCGGCAAGCGCCTTCTGGTAGGTTCCGATCTTGTTGCAGATATCGCCCGTCGCCGTGGCCCGGTCAACGCCGGTCAGTACCAGGTCGACCTCGCCGCGGCTCATGTAGTGACCGGCTGCATTGTCGACGATCACGGTATGGGGCACACCGTGATTGGCGAGTTCCCACGCCGTCAGGCCTGCCCCCTGGTTGCGGGGGCGGGTCTCGTCGACCCAGACATGCACCGGGACCCCGGCGTCGTGCGCCATGTAGATCGGAGCCGTGGCCGTCCCCCAGTCCACGGTCGCGAGCCACCCGGCGTTGCAGTGGGTGAGCACGTTGACCGGGCCGCCGTCACGCCGCTCGGCAATGCGGCTGATGAGCGGCAGCGCCGCCTCGCCGATGCGCCGGTTGATGGTCACGTCCTCCTCCACGATCTCGCCGGCACGGGCAAGGGCGGTATCGGCACGGTCCTGCACCGGGCACCGGGCGAGGGCGCCGGCGACCCGATCGAGCGCCCAGCGCAGGTTGACCGCCGTCGGGCGGGTCGCAAGCAGGCATGACCGAGCCCGTGCCACGCCCTCGTCGGAGGGATCGTCGCGTATCGCGAGCCACATTCCGTAGGCGGCGGTTGCACCGATCAGCGGTGCCCCGCGCACCTGCATGGTGCTGATGGCCGTCGCCGCGTCCCCAAGGCTCGCCAGCCGGCAGGTCGCGAACGCGTGCGGCAGGCGCGTCTGGTCGATGATCCCCACGCTCTCGCGATCGGGTTCGAGCCAGATGGTCCTGGTCGGTCTGCCATCGACGCGCATGCGAACACCCGTCCCCTTTCCCCGCGGGATTCTCCGGGGAGTATATCGAAAACTTGGCCGGTGTGGCCCCGGCGCGAGAAGGGTCCGGGGACAGGCGTGTACCGGTTGACCCGGGCGAGCTTGCGGGCCGGCCCCCGGGGACCGGCCCTGCTCGCGAGCAGGGTACTGCTGCGGGAGCATCGGATGAACCGCGAGCTCGACCGGACGGGACAGTACAATCCTTCGACGCAGGTCCGGTTCATTGCAGCGTGCCGGCTCCCGCGTCAACCGGGGCCCGGCAGGGGCCAGACCTGCGGCAGCAGCGAACAGCCGGGCGGACAGTCCGGTTCCTGGCCGAGCCCGATCAGGTAGTCCGAGATCTCGCGGGTCCATTCCCCGCGCGGCCGGAACCGGGTGTCCTCGGCGCCGAACCTCAGCGACATCCGGTGGCTGGTCCCGGGCTGGATGCCCGGCAGGGCGCCATGCAGGGTACGCAGGTCGAAAACCAGGCAGTCCCCCGGGGCAAGGTCCCACGACACCAGGCGCGGATCGTGTTCGAGATCGATCTCGGGCATGGGCTCGTAACCCTCGGCCCGGGCGTCGAAGTCGACCGCAGCACTGAAGGGTTCGGCAAAGCGCAGCACACCGTCCATGTGCGAGCCCGGCAGGAAGACAAGGCCGGAACACGCGTTCACCTCCTCCAGCGGGATCCACACCGAGCACATGGTCCCGGAGAAGTCGAAGTAGGGTTCGTCGTGGTGCCAGGGCGCGCCGGTGCTGGCCCCGGCCTCGCGCAGGAACCAGTTGTCCATCAGCAGGTAGACCGACCGGGCGTCGAGCAGCCTTGCGACCACGGCGGCGACCGGCGAGTCGAACACGAGGGCGCGGAACTCCGGGATGTCGGGCCAGGTCCAGAAATCGAACAGGTACCGGCCCCCCGACCCCTCGGCAGTGTGGTCACGAAAGAACCGGCCGGGATGCGTGAGGTTGCGTTCGATGCCCCGGCGCGTGAGCGAGATCCACTCGGACCCGAGAACGCCGCGCAGGCAGACGACGCCGTTCTGCCGGTATTCTTCCTGCCGGGCCGTGTCTGGAAGCGCTGTCATCGATCTGGGCTCCACGGGACAGGGACAGCCCAGTGTGGAAATCCCGACCTCGCCCTGTCAATGACGCAGCCGACGTCGGGTGCTACAAGCCGCCTTCGACCGCGATCCCGGAGGACACTGCATGATTCCGCGATATTCCCGCCCCGAGATGACCCGGATATGGGAACCGGAAAACCGGTTCCGGATCTGGCTCGAGATCGAGACCCTCGCCTGCGAGGCCATGGCGGCGCGCGGAGAGGTTCCCGCCGGGGCCGCCCGGGCGGTGCGCGAACGCGGCGGGTTCGACATCGGGCGCATCGACGAGGTCGAGGCCGAGGTCCGCCACGACGTGATCGCCTTCCTCACCTCGCTGGCCGAACACGTCGGCCCGGAGGCCCGGTTCGTCCACCAGGGCATGACCTCGTCGGACGTGCTCGACACCTGCCTTGCGGTCCAGCTGGTCCAGGCCGCCGACATCCTGCTCGATGACCTTGAGGGCCTGCTGGCGGCGCTCAGGCGCCGGGCATTCGAGTACCGCATGACACCCACGATCGGCCGCAGCCACGGCATTCACGCCGAGCCGACCACCTTCGGGCTCAAGCTCGCCGGCCACTACGCCGAGTTTGCACGCAACCGCGACCGCCTCGTCACCGCCCGCGCCGAGATTGCCACCTGCGCGATCTCGGGCCCGGTCGGAACCTTCGCCAGTGTCGATCCGGCGATCGAGGCCCATGTCGCCGCCGGGCTCGGCCTGACCCCCGAGCCGATTTCGACCCAGGTCATTCCGCGCGACCGCCACGCGATGTTCTTCGCCACGCTCGGCATCATCGCAAGCTCGGTGGAACGGCTGGCCACCGAGATCCGGCACCTGCAGCGCACCGAGGTGCGCGAGGCGGAGGAGTACTTTGCGCCGGGCCAGAAGGGATCTTCGGCGATGCCGCACAAGCGCAACCCGGTGCTGACCGAAAACCTGACCGGTCTCGCGCGGATCGTGCGGGGATGTGCGGCCCCGGCAATGGAGAACATCGCCCTGTGGCACGAACGCGACATCTCGCACTCCTCGGTCGAACGCGTCATCGCGCCCGACGCCACCATCGCGCTCGACTTCGCGCTCTCGCGGCTTGCCCGCGTGATCGAGGGTCTCGTCGTCTACCCGCAGGCCATGCAGGCCAACCTCGACCGGCTCGGCGGCCTGATCCACTCCCAGCGCGTGCTGCTGGCGCTGACCGGCCGCGGCATGGAACGCGATGCCGCCTACCGTGCGGTGCAGCGCAGCGCCATGGCTGCCTGGCAGGAGAACCGGGACTTCCTTGGACTGCTGCAGGCCGACAGGGAAGTGCGTTCCTGGCTCGGGGAAACCGACCTCGAAGGCCTGTTCGACCTCGATCACCACACCCGCCACGTCGATGCCATCTTCGAGCGCGTCTTCGGCCCCTCACCCGAGATCGAGGGGCAGGGGTGAGCGCAGGGTAACCGCCTCGGTGCTCACGGTGCAGTCGTAACAGATCGCCTCGACACCTGCCGCCATGGCGGCCGCAAGCGCCTCGGCGTAGTCAGGGTCGATGTCGCCGGCCACGCAGAACCGGTCGCAATCCATCCGCTGAACCACGTAGACAATGACCGCGCGCTCGCCTTCGCTCACCCTGGCGGCAAGGTCGTGCAGGTGGCGCGCGCCCCGGGCGGTGACCGCGTCCGGGAACTCGGCCGCACCGGGGTTCGGACCCTGGTCACGGCGCAGGTGCACGTTCTTGACCTCGACCCAGCAGCAGACCCTTTCCGGGTCCTCGAGCAGCAGGTCGATCCGCGACCGGGTTCCGTAACGGACCTCGCGGCGCATCCCGGCGTACCCGGCAAGCGCGTCGATCCGCCGGGCCTCCAGGGCCTCGGCCACGATGCCGTTCGGCCGCCCGGTGTTGACGCCGACCAGCTGGCCCTCGGCCTCGACCAGTTCGAGTGTATGGGGGTGCTTGCGCCCGGCCCGGCTCGTGTGCGACAGCCACACCGGAGAACCGGGAGTGTCGAGGCCGGTCATTCGACCCGGATTCGGACAGTGCGCGGTGATCTGCGTGCCGTCATCGAGCAGCACATCGGCCAGGAACCGCTTGTATCGTCTCAGCAGCGTCCCGGAATGAAGCGGGCGAGGCAGTTGCATGGTCCCTTTCCCTGCGCGATTGTGCCGCACGACAACCATAGCCCGGGACCGACGCCATGACGTCCCCGTCCGCAGCTCCAGCAATCGTGACCGCGGCCTTTGTCATCATCGGTGACGAGATCCTGTCCGGCCGCACCCGGGACGCCAACCTCGCATACCTGGCCGAACAGCTGGTCGAAGCCGGCATCCGGCTCGAGGAGGTCCGGGTGGTCACCGACCGGACCGATGCCATCGTCCGGGCAGTCAACGAGCTGCGCGGGCGCCTCGATCACGTCTTCACGTCCGGCGGCATCGGTCCGACCCACGACGACATTACCTGCGACGCGGTTGCCGAGGCGTTCGGGGTTGCGGTCGAACGTCACCCCGAGGCCGTGCGGCGCATGCGGGAACACGCCGCACGGCGCGGGCTCGAACTCAACGAGGCGCGGATGCGGATGGCGCGCACCCCGTCCGGCGCGGTACTGATCCGCAACCCGGTCTCGGCCGCACCCGGGTTTACCGTCGGCAACGTCCACGTGATGGCCGGAGTACCGAGCGTGTTCCAGGCCATGGTGCAGGAATTGCTTCCGTCCCTGCGCGGTGGAGACCGGCTGCACTCGCTCTCTGTGGTCTGTGATCTCGGCGAGGGCGTGGTGGCGGGGGGACTGGGCGGGATCCAGGAACGCTACCCCGATGTCGGGATCGGGAGCTATCCCTACTACCGTGCCGGTGCCTTCGGGACCACGCTGGTCATGCGCGGCACCGGACGCGACCGCATCGAACTGGCCGCCGGGGAGGTCCGTGCACTGGTCCGCTCACTGGGCGGCACTCCGATCGATGTCACCGAGGAGACCTGAGACGTGCCTGTCACCGTCGAACACCGCGCCCACGCCAGCGGCACCATCGCCACCGTCACCCACGACCGGCAGTCGAGGCTGAACGCGCTGGACAGCGCCTCGGTCGCCGACCTGACCCGCGTCTTCGAGGAGCTCGGCACGGACGAGAAGCTGCGCGCGGTCGTTCTCACCGGCGCCGGCGCGAAGGCATTTGTCGGGGGAGCCGACCTCAACGAACTGCGCACCCTGGACGAGGACAGCGCCCGACGCTTCATTTCCGGGCTGCACCGGCTGTTCCGCGCCATGCGGACCCTTCCGGTGCCGGTGATCGCCCGGGTCAACGGCTACAGCCTCGGCGCCGGGATGGAAATGGCAGCGGCTGCCGACATCCGCATTGCCTCGTCGAACGCGGTCTTCGGCATGCCCGAGGTCCAGGTCGGACTGCCGTCGGTCATCGAGGCGGCATTGCTGCCGCGCCTCGTCGGATGGGGCCGCAGTTCGTGGCTGGTCATGACCGGCCAGGTCATCGACGCCGCCACGGCCGATCGCTGGGGATTCCTCGAGCAGCTCGTCGGCGACCAGGCGGAACTCGACGCCGCGGTCGGCGAGACCGCCGATGCCATCGCGTCTGCCGGGCCGCTGGCGGTCCGGGCCCAGAAACGGCTCGTCAACGACTGGGAACGACTGTCGATCGAGGACGGGGTGCGCGCCGGCATCGAGGCGCTGGCGCGCTCCTACCGGACCGACGAGCCCCGGCTCATGATGCAGCGGTTCTTCGATCGCAAGCGGTCGGGCTGACCGGTGACCGGGCGGAAGTGGCCGCGGATCGCGGCTGTCCTTCTCGCCCTGCTGCCGGCCGCCGCCCGGGCCGATCCGGTTGCGGGAACATGGGGCGTGGTGGACGGCAGCGGCGAGCCCGGGTGCCAGTCCACCGACCCGGTGCTGGTTTTCGACAATGGCCGGTACTTCAGGATGCTGCCCGAGGTCGGCTCGAGCACGGGCACCGCACCGCTGGTGATGTCGCGCTCGCGCTACCGGCTTGACGGAGGGCAGGTCGTCGTCGAGCCGTCGCGAGAGCTTCATTCTCCCGAGCCCCGCCAGGTGTTCGTCCTGGAGCGGATGGGACAGACGAGGCTGGTGCGCCAGGGTATGCGGCCGGTCGTCTACAGGCCGTGTCCCGGCATCGCGCTGCCGGCGCCCGGTCAGGCCTCCGGGCCCGGGACGACCTCCACGCGGTAGGTCTCGATCACCGGGTTGGCGAGCAGGGTCTCGCACATGCGGCGCACCTCGGCGCCTGTCGCGTCGGCATCTGTCCCGTCGATGTCGAGCTCGAGGTACTTGCCCTGGCGCACGTCGCGCACGTCATCGAAACCGAGCGAGTGCAGGGCATTGCGGATGGCCTGGCCCTGCGGGTCGAGCACGCCGCTGCGAAGCGTGATGTGAACGCGTGCGCGCATGCGGCGCTCCCCCGCCCGCTACTGGATCGCCTTCGGCCCCTTCAGGTCCATCGGGCCCGCCTCGGGAAGCACGCCAAGGCGCCTGGCAACCTCCTGGTAGGCCTCGCGTTCACCCCCGAGATCCCGGCGGAACCGGTCCTTGTCGAGCTTCTCGTTGGTCCCGGCGTCCCACAGCCGGCAGTTGTCCGGGCTGATCTCGTCCGCCAGGACGACGATCACGGATTCCTCGGTGTAGTAGCGTCCGAACTCGAGCTTGAAGTCGACCAGGCGCAGCCCGACCCCGATCAGCAGGCCCGACAGGAAGTCGTTGATGCGCAGCGACATCGACATCATGTCGTCGATGTCCTGGGCCGATGCCCAGCCGAAGGCGGTGATGTGCTCCTCGGCCACCAGCGGATCGTTCAGCCGATCGGACTTGTAGTAGTATTCGACGATCGATCGGGGCAGCATCTTGCCCTCCTCGAGGTCGAGGCGCTTGCAGATCGATCCCGCGGCTATGTTGCGCACCACGACCTCGATCGGGATGATCTCGACTTCGCGGATCAGCTGTTCGCGCATGTTGAGGCGCCGGACAAAGTGGGTCGGAATGCCGACCTCGGCCAACCGGGTCATCAGGTACTCGCTGATGCGGTTGTTCAGCACTCCCTTGCCGGTGATGACACCCTTCTTGGCATTGTTGAAGGCGGTGGCATCATCCTTGAAGTACTGGATCAGTGTTCCAGGCTCAGGTCCCTCGTAGAGGACCTTGGCCTTGCCCTCGTAGAGTTTTCTGCGTCGTGCCATGTGAGTGTGCCCCAGGGGGACTGTGGCGCACCGGGCCTACCGCCAAGTGCTGGTTCCGACCGTCCCTGGGCCGGATACCGGTGCCGGCTATAGCACTTTCCAGCGGTTCAGCACAATCTGCGCAGTGGCCCCGACGGCGTCAGCAATGGATCAGGCGCCCTCCCGCGGCATCGACGCGAACCGGGTTGTCGCGCCGCAACCCCCGCCCGCAGCTGGGAGCATCCACGACCGGGGCCGCCATGCTCCCGGTTCGGCCAAGCAACGCACCGTTACCGCGGAGTGTGTCCCCTCCCGCGGTGCAAGAGCCTGCGCAGCTTGGGGCGAATGTATGCGGCGCTCTTGGGAATCGGTACCAAAGCCGTCACTGTAGATGGAGAACTTCTGTTAGAGCACACGTTGTTTGATGGTGACCTGGGTTCGATACGGACAGGTGGGTCAAACTAATAGTCGAGCTCAAGATTTGGAAAAACTATCCGGAGCTCGCCACTGTGGTGCCCCAGAACACGCCAGCGCTTGGCTCGTCGCGCTGTTGCGTGACCGAGAACCCATTTGCGGCCACAAGGAAGAATTGATTCTGTCGGACTCCAACACCGATCGAGAGCTGACCCACTGCGTACTTGACGGAGTGGGCCCTGTGCTCAAGAGATAACCATCTGCCAAAAGAACTAGGTTGATCCATCTCGACTCAATCCAATACTCGCTCAAATTTCACCAGCAATGCGCAAAATGCTGAGGACACAAAAAACGAGAGCAACTAGAAAGTAAACCGGATGATCTCGAATATACGCTACAGCACCCCTAGCATGTGATCCGTGGGTTTGCCACCACGAAGCCTTTGTCTTTAGGCTTCCAGTGTGAGCGCGATCCGCCAAACTACAGATAATGTCTACCTTTCGAAGGGTTGATTGGTGCAGTTCGACGTACTTCTCTGCTTCAAACGCTTTCGCTTCTTGGTCACCATCCAAGAAGTTCTTGCTGGTGATATCGTTCAACTTTACGATTTCTTGAAGACGTGGATGGCCAATATACTTTACACCGAATATCCCGACAAAAATTCTCGCCAGATCGAATTTTGCATTGTCTGAAATCACAAAGCTTGGCTTGCCTCCTCCCAAAGCTCCAAACCTGTGTTCAAGAGCCGCAAACCCGTAATTAATGTCTCTCATATTCCAATGCAGCCAGTAATGGCCTTTGTTATTTTCGACAAAATCAAAAAACTGTCTTAGCATCTTCAGTTCTAACTCATCATATTTCGTGCGAATATCAGTAAACTTCACCTCTTCTCTCTCCGCTACTTGATGAATTGAAAAAGACCTTGTTTGCCCATTTTGTAAGTTTCGAACTGCAATGGAGGTAATTCTAGGGGATTTCCCTTCCTTGATATCGTAAAAACTCTCACAGGAATAGTGAATAGCCAAGACATTTAATGGGTTCTCAAACAGCTGATTGAGTTGCTTCTTGGACGCTGTGTGTCTTTGTATACAGATTATAGGACATCTGGTTGCCCAACCTCATACGAACAAATGGGACCCTATACTGCAGAGCGGGCAAATGCAATCTTCATTTGGAATGCACGGTAGTTGTACGTGAACGTCTGGCTTTGCCGGCACCTTGGTGGATGGGTTCTTATGAGGCAGTCTCAAGCGAAGGTTTGGAGACAAATGATGGACAGCTTCCTACCGGTCGTACGCAACAGACTGACCTGCAGCTGATAGCATGCTGCGACGGCATGCCTTCTCACATGAGGCCGAACTTTCCTTTCAGCGAGCCTCGGCTCGCACGGGCGGCTTAGTGCTAGACAAGGCGATAGACTCTAAACCGGGTAAAGTGTCCTGGTGTCTGCTGAGGTTTCGACAGGGCATCGTCGGACGTTCGGTTGTCCACGAGCTATCCCAACATCTGTTCAGATACCCACCACAGGGGACACTAGTGCGTGTACCTTTCCTTCTCATGCAGAGTCGCTGTGGCATGATCACCGTCGGAGCGGCAGACCAACAGGTCACGCACTCTTGGTTACGTCACCTCGGAGACGAGTGTTCTGGTAGTGTTGAAGAATAGGGGTAGGACGTACTCGGGTTCGGTCGCGACCGAGGACCCTTTAGTTTGGAACGTCAAGCGTGGCCTTGGTGAGCCGAAACAATGGCCGCAGTGTCTTCCTCTTCGAAGGAATGGCGAAAATATGACCGAATCATTCGCCATGGAGAGGACCACGGTTGCTGACACAAGACGGCAAAATGACGAACGTGTCGGGGTAACTCTTCTGGGTGTTCCTAGCTAAGCTGCGATCGGTGACGAGGCACTCGTGGAGGATGAACCGCAGCCAGAGACCGAGCGTATGGGCATCACTCGCCGCTACTTCCCCACCCATGTTGCTCGAAACTTGTTGCAGTAGCTTCGGTGTCATCGACAGATAGGCTTGGGTGGCCTCCATGTTCACGTGACCGAGAAAGGTGGAGATCGGCGGCAGCAGCCGCACGTTAGCGCCCCGCCGTCGGTACCAACCCCTGCCCAACCGGTGAACGGCAAGCGAGTGCCGGAAACCCTGCCCGCCGGCGAAGGTTCCGGCATGGCGGTCCGGGCGTTGTGCCGACAGCGAGCGGGATGGTGCGGTGGTCCGCCACTGTGTGTGACGGTTCTCGCAGGCGGGTGTCGCTGTTCCCGCCGCTGCCGCAGGCGATCCGTACGCGCCTGACGGTCACCGGAGTGCTTGAGGACGATGAGACCGGTTGGCAGGCCCGATGCCTCACCTCGCGCCCTCCCCGGGGATCCCGGCCCGAGGCGAGGTAGCCGGAGATGGCGGACTATCCGTGGTGCGGGGTGTCGGCACGTACGCCGACCGGATGCCAGGGTGCGCGGTCCGGTGTACCGGCGCTGAACAGCCAGATGATCCGCCGTTCCGCGGCTTCCGGCAGGGCAATCAGTGACGAGGACACGGTCCCGTAGCCATGGTCGGTGACGATGTTAAGCGCACTGCCCGGATCATCCGGCAGATGGCGGGAACGGTCGGCCAGCAGGCTGCTCCAGCCCGACCAGTCCTCGGCCTCCGGATCGGGAGGGGTCGCGGCCCGGAACCGGTGGAGACTCCCGGCGATCCGCGGCGATGCGGGATCGTTCAGTTCCAGCGAGGTGACCATCGACAGGCCCGGTCCGATCGGCGCGACGTCGACCCGGCCGTCCGCCGCACCACGGTGACACAGCAGGAAGGCGTCACGGGAATCCGCGATCACCAGGTTGAAGGTCCGGTACGCCCTGCCGTCGATCCGGGCGAGGGCGGCCGCGGCGTCCCGCGCATCGGCGTGATCGAGTGCGTCGAGTACCAGTTCGCCCCGGGACCTCATGCCGGCCTGCGGACCGAGCGTGCCGGTGCGGTTGAGCACGCCGGCAACCACGCCGTCGTCATTCGCACCGAGCCAGCTGCCGCCCGCCTCGACATCGAGCCCGGCGATCACGTCGGCACGGTCCGGCCAGTGCCGGGCGGGCGGCTTCCAGGGTCGATGGACGAGCTCGTCGCGGTTGGCGCCGATCAGGACCGGCCACGCGTGACCGGGTCGTCGCAGGATGACAACTGTGCACATGGCGACGCGCGATATCATGAATTCGCCGATGGCGCCAACGCGCCCCGCACACTTCCATTTCAGCAAGGTTTGGATTAGGTCCTGTGGTGGCAGGTACGTCCTGCGCGGTGCGCCACCAGCTGAAGGCAGACAGGCCATGAGCAGTTTCGACAGGAAGGAAAAGGGCGAGGAGAACCGCTTTGCGCGCGATGCCGAGTTCCGTTTCAGGGCGACGGCTCGACGCGACAAGCTGCTCGGCCTGTGGATCAGCGAGCAGTTCCTCGGCAAGACCGGAGACGAGGCCGAGGCCTTCGCGAAGGAGGTCGTCAAGTCCAACTTCGAACGGCCGGGCGATGACGACGTGGTCGAGTTCGTCATGGCGAGCGTCGCCGAGGCAGGGGGTGATCTCAGCGAGCACCGGTTGCGCCACAGGATGGACGAACTGATGGCGCAGGCGCAGCGCCAGCTGACCGACGAGTAGCTGCCGGATGTCCGACGCGCGCTGCATCCTTCTTGAAGAGCGCGGCCTGCTCGCGATTTCCGGCGAGGACCGCGTCGCATTCCTGCAGGGGCTGGTCTCGAACGACGTGCACCGGGTCTCGTCGACCCGTTCGCTCTACGCGAGCCTGCTGACCCCGCAGGGCAAGTACCTGTTCGACTTCATGATGATCGGGCACGAGGACAGCCTGCTGCTCGATTGCGAGGCGGACCGCCTCGAGGCGCTGCGCAAGCGCCTCGCGATCTACCGCCTGCGCTCGCGCGTCGATCTCGCCGACGTGACCGGCAGCTGGCAGGTCCACGCCGCCTGGGGCGACGACGCGCTCACAGCCCTGGGGCTGTCAGGGGAGGCCGGAGCCACCGTCCACCGCCGCGACGGGATCGCGATCGTCGACCCGCGGCACGCCGGGCTCGGCGCCCGGCTGGTCACCCGGCGCGGGACCGACCCGGTGTCAGACCCGGTCGTGCCCGGGGAACGTGACGACTACGAAGCGGTGCGTATCGCACTCGGCGTCCCCGACGGTGTCCGCGATCTCGAGGTGGGACGCACCGTGCTGCTCGAGGCCGGCTTCGACGAACTCAATGGCATCGACTGGGACAAGGGCTGCTACATGGGCCAGGAACTGACCGCCCGGACCCGGTACCGCGGCCTGGTCAAGCGACGCCTGACACCGGTCGTGGCCGACGGGGCGGTGCCCGGACCGGGAACACCGGTCACCCTTGACGGCCGGGAAGTCGGAGAGATCCGTTCCGGCACCGGGGACCGCGCGCTTGCGGTGCTCCGGCTTGCCGCACTCGAGGCCGGCGCGAACGAACTCCTGGCAGGCGACGTACGGGTCCGACCGAGTCCAGGGTCTCGATGAGTGATCCGGTCCGCGTGCGCCGGGCTCTGGTCTCGGTCTCCGACAAGTCGAGGCTCGGGGAGCTGGCCGCAACACTAGCGCGCCACGACATCGAGATCATTTCCACCGGCGGGACCGCGAGCGCCCTGCGCGATGCCGGTGTTGCGGTCGTCGATGTCGCCGAGCGGACCGGGTTCCCGGAAATGCTGGATGGCCGGGTCAAGACCCTGCACCCGCACATCCACGGCGCAATCCTCGCCAGGCGCGATGATCCCGAGCACGAACGCGCGCTCGGCGAACACGCGATCACGCCCATCGACCTGGTCGTGGTCTCGCTCTACCCGTTCGAGGAGGCCCTGCGCTCCGGCGCCGACCCCGAGACCTGCACCGAGCAGATCGATATCGGTGGTCCGGCGCTGATCCGTGCGGCAGCGAAGAACTGGCGCGCGGTCGCGGTGGTGGTCGATGTCGGGGACTACGCGGCGGTGAGCGCGGAACTCGATGCGCATGCCGGCTGCCTGTCGCTCGCGACCCGCCGGAAACTGGCGGCAACCGCCTTCGCCCGCACGGCGTCCTACGACGCGGCGATCGCGGCCTGGATGTCGGAACAGGCGGACGAAGAGGTCCCGCGCCGCCTGGTTGTCGCCGCCTCCGACCCGCAGGTGCTGCGCTACGGCGAGAACCCGCACCAGCGCGGCCTGTTCTACCGCACCGGGGACGAACGCCCCGGCGTGGGAACCGCCCGGCAGGTCCAGGGCCGGGCGCTCAGCTACAACAACCTGAACGACACCCATGCCGCAATCGAACTTGTTGCGGAACTTGATCGGCCGGGCATCGCGATCATCAAGCACGCCAACCCCTGCGGCGTTGCCCAGGCCGACTCGCTGTCGGACGCCTACGAACGGGCGTTCGCCTGCGACCGGACCAGCGCCTTCGGCGGCATCATCGCCGCGAACCGCACGCTGGACGCGGACACCGCGAGCCGCATCATCGAGATCCTGACGGAGGTGGTGGTCGCACCGGAGGTCTCGCCCGGGGCGCGCGAGGTCCTGGCCCGGCGCTCGGGACTGCGGGTGCTCGAGACCGGCACGCTGCCCGACCCCGGTGCTGCGGGGCGCGTGATCCGCCAGCTTGCGGGAGGCCTCCTGGTCCAGGACCGGGATACCGGACGGGTCGGTGCGGATGATCTGCGGGTCGTGACCCGGCGCGCACCGTCCGCGCGCGAGCGTGCCGACCTGCTGATGGCGTTCCGCATCGCCAAGCACGTCATGTCGAATGCAATCGTCTACGTGCGGGACGGGGCGAGTGTCGGCATCGGTGCCGGTCAGATGAGCCGGGTTGATTCGGCACGGATCGCGGCGCGCAAGGCGCGGGACGCCGCCGCGGACGGCGAACCGGCGACCGTTGGGTCGGTCGTGGCGTCGGACGCGTTCTTCCCGTTCGCGGACGGGCTGCTCGCCGCCGTCGAGGCCGGGGCTACGGCGGTGATCCAGCCGGGCGGGTCGGTTCGCGACGACGAGGTGACCCGGGCCGCCGACGAACACGACATCGCGATGGTCATGACCGGAATCCGGCATTTCCGGCACTGATTTCGAACCCGGGTTCGCATCTTGGAATCCACGGCCCGCGACCGTAGAGTGCGGCACCTTTCGCCGGATCAGGATTCCCATGGACACCAGCGAGCACACCACGGACGTCATCATTGTCGGAGCGGGGCCGGTCGGCCTGTTCGCCGTCTTCGAGCTGGGCCTGCTCGACATGAAGGCGCACCTGGTCGACATCCTCGACTACCCGGGCGGCCAGTGCGCCGAGCTCTACCCGGAAAAGCCGATCTACGACATTCCGGCCATTCCGGTCTGTACCGGCCAGGAGCTCACCGACAAGCTGATGGAACAGATCAGGCCGTTCTCGCCCACCTTCCACCTCGGACAGATGGCGGAGGCGCTCGAGAGAACACCGGACGGTGCCTGGAGACTGACCACGGACCTCGGAACCGTGATCACGGCGCCGGTCCTGGTGATCGCGGCCGGCGGGGGCAGTTTCGTTCCCAAGAAGCCGCCCCTGAAGGGACTGGATGCCTACGAGGGCACGTCGGTGTTCTACTCGGTCCGCCGGATGGAAGCATTTCGCGACCGCAGGGTGCTTGTCGCCGGCGGCGGTGATTCGGCGCTGGACTGGACCATTGCGCTCCAGCCGCTTGCAACCAGCCTGGACCTGGTGCACCGGCGCGACGAGTTCCGCGCCGCACCGGCGTCGGTCAACGCCATGCGCGAGCTGGTCGGCTCGGGCGCGATGTCGCTGCACGTCGCACAGCTGCGCGGGCTCAAGGGTGAGGACGGCAAGCTGGAAGCGGTGACGGTTTCAGGCGGTAACGGCGAGTACGACATTCCCTGCGACACCCTGCTCGCGTTCTACGGGCTGACCATGAAGCTCGGTCCGGTTGCGAACTTCGGCATCAACCTCGAACGAAACCTGATCCCGGTCGATACCGAGAAGTTCGAGACGGATGTCGAGGGCATCTTCGCCATCGGCGACATCAACTCCTACCCGGGCAAGCTCAAGCTCATCCTCTCGGGCTTTCACGAGGCGGCCCTGATGTCGCAGCAAGCGTTTCGCTACGTCTACCCGGATCGACGACTGAGGTTCCAGTACACGACCTCGAGTTCGGCCCTGCATGAAAAACTGGGGGTATGATGAAGATCATCGTCACTGACCGCGACGGCGAAGTCAGCGAGCTCAGGGGCATTGCCGGCTGGCAGCTCATGGAACTCATCCGTGACGAGGGCCTGCCGATCCTGGCCGAATGCGGCGGCTGCTGCGCCTGCGCCACCTGCCACGTCTACGTGGACGAGGAATGGCTCGACAAGCTGGAGGCCAAGAACGAGGAAGAAATCGACATGCTCGATCTCGCCTTCGAGGTGCAGGACAACTCGCGCCTGTCGTGCCAGATCACCATGACTGAAAGTCTCGACGGCCTCAGGGTCACGCTGGCCCCCGAGTAGGCGATTCAGTGCAGCCGCATGGAAGCCCGCACGTGGCGCACGCCGCCTGACCGTCGCTCAACGGCGCGCGAGACGGTCACGGAATGCAGCCGCGCCTCGATGTTCTCCGTCCAGTACTCGAGAAACCTGCGCAGCCGGGGGTAGTCCGGCGCCACGTCCATGTGCTGCCAGACGAAGCTCTGGAGGATGCCGGGGTAGTCGGGGAGGTGGTAGAGGATCTCCGCGGTTGCGAGGTGCCGGTCGAAACGGATCGACTGATGGTCGTGCATGACCTTGCGCTCCCGGTCGGTTGGTCCGACAGGAAGTGTGGCTCAGCGAATGCGGTGTCCGCAACAAAAATATCATGAATTTCAGTATCTTGGCAGCCACGGCAAGAGAGTGCTGCCACCTGGTGTCCGTCCGCTCAGGCCGTCTGTATGCCCTCGAGGAACTCGGCCTCGCTGCGATGGCACTCGACGGCGTGACCGCCGGGCAGGTGTCGCACCGGCGGCGTCTCCCGGTTGCAGACCCCCTCGATCGCAAGCGGACAGCGGTCGAAGAACGAGCAGCCGACCTCGGTCATCCTGACTACCCGGTCAATTCCGGCCTGGGCAACCTGGCTTTCCATGGTTTCCTCGAGCCAGCCGATGCGCAGTTCCGGCACCGAGGCGATCAGCAACCGGGTGTAGGGGTGGTACGGCGGGGAAAGGACCCGGTCGGTCGGCCCCTGCTCGACCACCCGGCCGGCGTAGAGCACCACGATCTCGTCGGCAAATGACGCCACCGTGGACAGGTCGTGGCTGATGAAGACGAAGGAGACGCCGCTGCGCTGGCGCAGCCGCTTCAGCAGTTCGATCACGTTGGCCCCGACAATGGTGTCGAGCGCCGAGATCACCTCGTCACACAGCAGCACCTCAGGCGAGGCGGCCAGCGCGCGCGCGAGGTTGACCCTCTGCTTCTGGCCGCCGGACAGTTCCTCCGGGTAGCGGTCGGCGAACTCCGTCGGCAGTTCCACCATCTCCAGCAACTCGGCCACCCGCTGGCGTCGCTCCCTGCCGCGCAGCCCGAAGTAGAACTCCAGCGGCCGGCCGAGAATGCCGCCGATCCGCTGGCGCGGATTGAGTGCGACATCCGCCATCTGGAACACGAACTGGACCCTGCGCAGCTGGTCACGGTCACGCCGGCGCAGGTCGGGCTCGAGCTGCTGGCCGTCGAGCAGGATCGCGCCTTCGCTCGCCGGCAGCAGTCCGGACATCACCCGCGCGAGCGTCGACTTGCCGCACCCGGACTCGCCGATGATCCCCATCGTGTGGCCGCGCTGTACCGAGAGCGTGACGTCGCGCAGCACCGTGACAGCCACCGAGCCGTCCATCTGCCTGCCGTACCCGGCACTGACATCCCTGACGGCGAGCGCGGGATGCTCCCGGAGATGCTCTTCAAGCGCGTCGTCGCCCTGGCCCGCGGCCGGAGGCGGGCGCACCGCCGCCATCAGGCGGCGCGTGTACTCGTGCGACGGCCTGTTGATCACCTGGTCCGCGTTACCGTGTTCGAGCACGTCGCCGGCATAGAGCACCACGATCCGGTCGGCGATCTGGGCCACCACCGACAGGTCGTGGGTGACGTAGAGCGCCGCTGCCCCTTCCTGGCGTATCACCGCCTTGAACGCCTTGAGCACCTCGATCTGGGTGGTGACGTCGAGCGCCGTGGTCGGTTCGTCGAGGATCAGCAGGTCGGGCTTGCCGCACAACGCCATGGCCGCCATCAGCCGCTGCAACTGGCCGCCTGACACCTGGTGCGGATAGCGCCGGCCAAGGCGATCCGGATCAGGCAGTTCCAGAGCCCGGTACAGCTCCTCTGCCCTGCGTTCGGCCTCTTCCCGACTCATCTGCCCGTGCAGCACCGGTGATTCGGTCACCTGTTCACCGATGGTCAGCGCCGGGTTGAAGGTGGCGGCCGCGCTCTGGGCGAGATAGGCGACGCGCTGCCCGCGCAGGTCACGCTTCTCCTCGGGCGGCATGGTGATCACGTCACGCCCCTCGAGGCGAACCTCACCGCTGGTGAACTCGAGGCCGGGCTTGGTATAGCCGAGTGCGGAGAGCGCGATGGTGGTCTTGCCGGATCCGGATTCTCCGATCAGCGCCACCACCTCGCCACGCTCGATGCCGAAGCTCACATCCTTCACGATCGGCGTCATCACCCCGGAATCGGTGCGGGCGTCGATGACCAGGCGGTCGACCTCGATCAATGGGGCCATCAGATCATCCTCCCGGCCAGTCGTCCGCCGGAATGGGCTGACACGTCATCGACAATCAGGTTGATGGCAATGGTGAGTGTCGCGATCGCCATGGCAGGCACCAGGGGGGCGATGGAGCCGTAGGGCAGGCCCGAAAGGCTCTCGCGAACCATGCTGCCCCAGTCGGACTGCGGCGGCTGCACGCCCAGACCGAGGAAGCTCAGGCTGGAGATGAACAGGATCACGTAGACGAACCGAAGTCCGAAGTCGGTCGCCATCGGCATGGCGACATTGGGCAGGATTTCGCGGGTGATGATCCACCACAGCCCCTCGCCGCGAACCCTGGCCGCCTCCACGAAGTCGCTTACCTTGACGTCAAGCCCGAGCGAGCGCGCGATCCGGAACACCGTCGAGGCATAGATCAGCCCGGTCAGCACGATCAGGATCGGGATGGTGCTGCCGATGGCGGCAATGATCACCAGCGCCAGCATGATGCTCGGGATCGACAGGATGGCGTCGTTCAGCCGGCTCAGGCTCGAGTCGAGGACAGGCCCGCCAACCGCGGCCGCGATCCCCAGGGTTACCCCGACCAGATAGGCGAGCAGTGTTGACGCCAGCGATATGCCGATGGTGGTGCGGGCGCCAAACAGGGTTCGCGACAGGGTATCGCGCCCGAGGTAGTCGGTTCCGAGCCAGGCGACCGCACTCGGCGGCTGGTAGTCGGTCTCGGGGTAGGGATTGTCGCTGCCTGGCACGATGAACAGTGCCTCGTCGAGGATATCGGCTTCGTGGTAGGGCGAGATCGACGGCCCGATGACGACGATGACCATCCAGAACGCGACGACGACGATGCCGAGCTTGCCGCTCCACGACAGCCGCAGCCGCCGGCGTGGCGGAGCGTCGGGAAGTTCTTCGAAACTGGTTTCGGTCTCGGCCATGCTCGACCCTCTATTTCGGGTGCCGCAGCCGCGGGTTCGACAGGATCGACACCATGTCGGCAACGAAGATCAGCACGATGTAGGTCGCGCAGAAGATCATGGCGCAGGCCTGCACCAGCGGCAGGTCCCGCGTCTGGACCGCGTCGATCATCAGCTTGGCGAGCCCCGGGTAGGCGAAGATTGTCTCCACCACCACCACACCGCTCACCAGGTAGGCGAGGTTCAGCGCAATGACGTTCGCGATCGGGCCGATGGCGTTGAGCAGCGCGTGGCGCAGGATGATGCGCCGGCGCGGCACACCCTTGAGGATCGCCATCTCGATGTAGGGCGAGCTCATCACGTTGAGCACCGTCGCCCGGGTCATGCGCATGATCTGCGACGACGCCACGATGACAAGGGTGAGCGCCGGCATCGCCAGCGCCCGCACCAGCTTCCAGCCGGTTTCCTGGCCGCTGATGTAGGCGGTGGCGGGAAGCCAGCCGAGCTGCACCGCAATCACGAGAACCAGCAGGGTTGCGACCAGGAACTCCGGCACCGAGATCAGGCCCAGCGTCGTGAAGGTCACGAACCGGTCGAGCCGCGTGCCGGGGTACATGGCGGCCAGCAGGCCGATGGTCACCGCGAACGGCACGGCAACGATCGCCACCGCTCCGCCGAGGCGGATGGTGTTGATCAGCCGCGGCGTGAGCATCTCGGAGATCGGCGTGCCGACCGTCCCGGTTCCCGCCCCGGCCTTGGAGAAACCGAGGTCGCCCGAGAGCAGGTCGGTCAGCCAGATCAGGTAGCGGATATGGGCTGGTTCATCGAGACCGAGCTTGGCACGGAGTGCGGCGAGCGACTCCGGCGTTGCCATCTGGCCGAGGATGATGTTGGCAACATCACCCGGCAGGATGCTGGTGCCGATGAAGATCAGCACCGAGACGACGAACAGGGTTGCAAGGCCGAGCGCGGTGCGGCGCAACAGCGCGGACAGGAGTGTCATGGACGCAGACGCCCGGTTGTGCCGTCCCGCCCGGTCCGGGGACCGGGCGGGGGCACTGCCGGACCTATGCTTCCATCCAGGCGAACTCCACCCACTCGTAGGCGCCGAGAGCACCGAACGGAACGGTGGGAATGCCCTGGATCTTGTTGCTGGCCCCGTCCACCTCGTTGACGTGGGCCGGGATCACCATGCCGCTGCCGTTGTGAACCAGGGTCTGCATCTCGCACAGCATGGCATGACGCTTGGCCTCGTCGGTCTCGGCCAGCTGCGCCTGCAGCAGTTCGCCCATGCGGTCGTTGTGCCAGAAGGTGTCGTTCCAGTTGCCATGGGGAGCGAACTGGATCGCGAGCTGGGCATTCGCCGTCGGGCGCATGTTCCAGGACACGACGTTCATCGGCTCCTTCATCCACACTGCGCCCCAGTAGCCGTCGGACGGCACTTTGCGGATGGTGAGATCGAAGCCGATCTTCTTCAGGTTGGCCTGCATCAGCAGACAGATTTCCTCGATGCCGAGGCGCACCGGCGCCACGAACAGCTCGGCAGCGGTCACACCCGACTTGTCCAGGTGGAACTTCGCCTTGTCCGGGTCGAACTCGCGAATGGGCAGTTCGCTGCAGTGATCGGGGCCGAAGGCCGGACCAACCGGGTGGTCGTTGCCGACGGTCCCGTGCCCCTTGAGGATCGATCGCACGATACGGTCGCGGTCCTGGATGTACTGCATGGCCTTGACGAAGTCGTCGCTTTCGCCGGGCGCGGTGTTCTTCAGGATGCAGATGCCGGTGTAGGCGCTCGTCGGGGTCGAGATCACGCGGGCCGATTCCGAACTCTCGACCAGCGCGATGCTCTTGGCGTTGACCTGGTTGATGAGGTCGACGTCACCGGCGATCAGCGCGTTGGCACGGGCCAGCGGATCGGTGATCGCGGTGATCTCGAGCGCTTCGAAGTTCGCCCCGTCCCGCCAGTAGTTGGGATTGCGCACATGGGTCGACCGCACGCCGGGCTCGAAGGACTCGAGCACGAACGGACCGGTGCCGTTGCCCTTGCGGAAATCCTCGGTGCCCATCTTGACGATCTTCATCTGCTTTTCGGTGAGCTTGGCAGGAAGATCGGAGTCGGGCGAGCTCAGTATCGCCTTCACCGTATGGCTGTCCATCACCTTCCATTCGGTGATGGCCGCGATCAGCGCCTTGGCGGTCGACGGCGAGTCCTCGCCGATATGCCGGGTCATGGTCCAAGCCACGTCCTCGGCAGTAAGCGCCGACCCGTCGTGGAATTCCACGCCCTTGCGGATCTTGAAGGTGTACTCGGTCGCATCGGCGTTGGCCGACCATTCCTCGGCGAGCTCGGGCGCAAGCTCCATGCCGTCGCGCATCTGGATCAGGCCGTTGTAGGTCGCCCGGCCGCGCGTGTAGTCGATGCCCGAGGTGAACACCATCGGGTCCATCTGGTCATCCGGCCCGTGCAGGTTGTTGGCGTACCGCGCGGTCCCGCCCTTCTGCGGGGTCGCGGCGAGCGCCTTCGCCGAGGTCAGGAGCCCGGCTGCCGCGGTCGCACTGACACCCAGCGCACCGAGCGCCGCCATGAAATCGCGGCGGCCCATCTTGCCGTCGCGGAACATCTGCTGGAACTTGCGTATGTCCTTCATCGATTACTTCTCCCTGCCTGTCACTCCGGTTGCCTGGCTGGCGCCACAATCCTCGATGGATCGCACGGGCCGGCCAGGGGAGCATTGTTGTTGCTTGTTCGCAACGGGGCGTTGCGCTGCGAAACGACATCCGGGATCCGGCATACTCGGTTCGCCCCACACCCTCCCGACCGTCGGACGGTTCAGGAAGGCGTCAGTGCGTTAACTATGCCGGTCCCCGGCGCAGCCGTCAATTCCTCTCGCGTCAACCGGGCCCTGTCCCGGAAGTGAAAGACCCCGTAACCATCTGTTTTTCTGTAATAATTGTCCGGACCGGGTCCCGCGGGACCACACCCACTCGTCGCAGGGCGGCGAACGTCGTAGAGTGCGCCGCACCACAGCGAGGCGGAGGGAAGGCGGCATGCGCGGGGTACTGGTCAGGGACTGGACCGAGTTCGAGGCGCTCACTCTCGATGACGACTGCCCGACACCGCCGCTCGGCCCCCGAGAGGTCCGGATCAGCACCAGGGCGGCAGGCGTGAGCTTTGCCACGAGCCTGGTGGTCGCGGGCAGGTACCAGAGACGGCCTCCGCTGCCGTTCGTCCCCGGGACCGAGATTGCCGGTGTCGTGTTCGAGACCGGGAGCGAGTGCAAACGGGTTTCCGTGGGCGAGCGGGTGATCGCGGTCCTCGACTGGGGAGGCCTTGCCGAGGAGGCGGTGGCGAAGGAGGTGAATGTCTTCGTCCTGCCCGATGCGATCCCCTTTCACCTGGCGGTCTGTTTCACCAACTCCTACATGACCTCCTACGCCGCGCTGACCTGGCCGCACCTGCTGCGGCTCGCCGCGGGCGATGTCGCGCTCATCCACGGAGCCGCCGGTGGCGTGGGTCTTGCCGCGGTCGAGATCTCGAAGATCCTGGGTGCGACCGTGATCGCCACGGTCGGCTCGGATGCCAAGGGCGAGATTGCCGGGCAACACGGTGCCGACCACGTGATCAACTACTCCTCGGGCGGTTTCCGCGAGCGCGTTCTCGAGTTGACCGACGGACTTGGCGCCAACGTGATCTACGACCCGGTGGGTGGTGCGGTGTTCGCCGAGTCGCTGCGCTGCATCGCGCCGGAAGGCCGCATCATGCCGGTGGGTTTTGCCGGCGGAACCATCCAGCAGATCCCCGCCAACATCCTGCTGGTCAAGAACATCACGGTGTGCGGCTTCAACTTCGGCTACTATGTCGGCTGGAGTCCGAGGGACGTGCGGGAGGAATACGCGCCGCGCCTGCACGAAGACATGGACCGGCTCTTCGCCTGGCACGCGGAGGGACGGCTCAATCCCCGGGTCTCGCACACCTTCCCGCTGGAACGGTTCCAGGAGGCCATGGCGGTGGTGCTGTCGCGCCAGTCCACCGGACGGGTGGCCCTGATCATGGGAGATGACACACAGTGAGCGGCACCCGGTCCGTCTGCGTGTTCTGCGGCTCGCGCAGCGCCGTCGCCACGCCCTTTCGCACGGCGGCGACGCGCCTTGGAACCATTCTTGGCGAGCAGGGCATTGACCTCGTCTACGGCGGCGGACGGGTCGGGCTCATGGGAATGCTCGCCGACGCGGCGCTCGCGGCCGGCGGCCGGGTGACCGGCATCATTCCGCAGTTTTTGCACGAGATCGAGATCGCCCACGAGGGCGTGCACGAACTGGTCATCACCGAGACCATGCACGAGCGCAAGGAACAGATGTACCGGCGCTCGGATGCCTTCGTCGTGCTGCCGGGCGGTCTCGGCACATTCGACGAGACAGTCGAGGTGGCAACACACATCCAGCTGCGCAGGTTCAGGCGCCCGCTGATCCTGGTCGATGTCGACGGCTACTGGCAGCCGCTGCTCGACCTGGTGCGGCACGGGGTCCGGGCCGGGTTCATCGGGTCGGAGACCCTGGACATCTTCACGGTGGTCCACCGGCCCGAAGAGGTTCTCGACGGGATCAGCCGCGCTCAGTTCACGCCCTGACTCTCGATATAGGCCGCGCGGTTGGCCTCGGTATCGAACTTGAGCCTCGGCTCGAGCTCGAGTTCACGCCCGGTCACCCGAACGAAACAGGCGTTTTCCGGGTAGTCGATCGCGTGAATGCAGCCGACATCGTAGAGGCCGGCGTTGCCGGGCGTGAGCCGGTAGCTCCGCGTCTGTTCCAGCACCGCCTCCCCGTCGCCGTCGCCGCCGTCGAGGCGCCGGTACTCGCTCATGTCGGTATGAGCCTTCGCCTGGCCGTAGACTGCCCAGGACCTGCCATGATCATGCGGCGGCGAGCGATGCGGCTTCCGGTTGACGTGGGCAAGGACGACAAACTCGTGTGTCTCGTCGCGATAGAGCGTGTGCACGCCCACGGGGGCATCGTTGCCCAGGTAGCGTTCGACAAAGGCATCGTTGGCAAGAAGCCGCTCCAGGTGCTGGCGAATGGTCTCTCTCCCGCCCGGCCCGTTGTCGGCGCTGATCGCCTCGTGACAGTCCGAACAGAATTCTTCCAGCGTATAGGTCATTCCTGTCCTCCACCGCAGTCATGATCGTGGCGGGCCGAAGTGTAACGATCTGCTGACGATCCTGCACGTCCGCAGATGTTTGGCTATCTCAGGTCGTAGCTGACCGTGGCCGTCCCGGACAGCACGAGGCCCTGGCAGGTCAGCACGTAGCCCTCGCGGACCTCGTGGTCCTCGAGCGCGTGGTTGACCCGCATCTCCACCTCGCCCTCCAGCACCATGGCCCGGCAGCTTGAACACACACCCGCCTTGCAGGCGTGGGGTGCATCGAGGCTGGCGCCGAGCGCGGCATCGAGCACGGTCTCGTTGCCGACCTCGATCTCGTGGGTCACGCCGTCGAGTGTCACGTTCACCCTGGAGACCGTCGTCGCGCCGGAAGCCTCGGGGCCGGCGCGGAGCGGCGCCTGGCCCGAGCCTGCCGACGTGAACAGCTCGAACCTGATCCGGCTGTCGGCGAGTCCATGCGCCTTCAGCGCACCGGAGACGGCCATCATCATCGGTTCGGGACCACACACAAAGGCGGTGGTCACCGCGGCAATGTCGATCCAGCCCCGGAACAGGGCGGAGCATTTCTCCGCATCGATCCTGCCGGAGAACAGCTCGATCTCCTGCGCCTCCCGCGCCAGAACGTGGATGACGTTGAAACGGCCCATGTAGGCGTTCTTCAGGTCCTCGAGTTCCTCGCGGAACATGATCGAGCTGATCGACCGGTTGCCATAGACCAGGGTGAATCGCGATTTCGGTTCGCGGACCAGCACCGTCCTGATGATGCCGAGCACCGGTGTGATCCCGCTGCCGGCCGCAATCCCCAGGTAGTAGCCGGCCGCGCCGGGATCGAGCGGTGTGTGGAAATTGCCGGCCGGCGGCATGGCTTCGAGCAGAGCGCCTGCCTCGAGCTCCGTGTTCGCCCAGGTGGAGAAGCAGCCGCCGTCGACCCGCTTGATGCCCACCCGCAGGTGGCCGTCGTCACGCCCGGCGCAGATCGAGTAGCAGCGGCGCAGTTCGACGCCCTCGAAGCGGCGGCGAAACGTCAGGTACTGGCCCTGGATGAAATCGAATCGGGCGCGGTCCTGCTCGCGCGGCACCAGGGTGACGACAACGGCATTACGGGTGTCGCGACGGATCGCCGAGACTTCGAGCGGGTAGAAACGTGGCATCGTGGGAACTGCTCGCCGGGGTCACAGGCACTTGAAGTAGTCGAAGGGCTCGAGGCAGTCGACACACCGGTACGCCGCCTTGCACGGCGTGGATCCGAACTGGCTGATCAGCTCGGTCGTGGCGGACCCGCACCGCGGACACGGTACCGCCAGGCCGGCGGAAGCGCGTGCCTCGACGGGCGGAGCGATGCCCGAGGCTTCAAGCCTGGCGCGCGCCCCGGAGCTGATCCAGGCGGTGGTCCACGGCGGCGAGAGGCGCCTGACCAGCCTCGGAGTCTCGATCCCGCACTCACGCAGACGCGCCTCGATGTCCAGCTGGATCACGCCTGTTGCCGGGCACCCGGAATAGGTCGGCGTGACCGTGACAACCAGCTCCTCGCCCTGCCACTCCACGTCGCGGACAATCCCGAGATCGACAACCGAGACGACCGGTATCTCGGGGTCAGGAACCTCGGCGAGCCAGGCCCAGACCTGTTCGACGGACGGGCGGGCCGTCACCACACGGCCCCGGGGTAGGCGCGCTGCAGGAACTGCATCTCGGCAAGGATGTAGCCGAGGTGTTCGGTGTGGAACCCCGGCCTGCCGCCCCGGTGCTCCGGTCCGTCGGCGGGCGCAACGAGCGTGGCCTCGGCGAGCGCCGTCTCGACGTGATCGCGCCATGCCCCGGCGACCTCGGCCGCCTGCGGAACCACTCCGTCGCCCGCAAGGGCCGCCTCGCCGTCATCGACATCGAGCAGGTCGAAGGTATATGGCCACAGACGGTCAAGTGCTGCCTGCATGCGCCCGTGGCTCTCTGCCGTTCCGTCGCCGAGCCGGATTACCAGGTCGGTGCTGCGCGAGAGGTGGTAGTTCGCCTCGCGCACGGCGGTTTGTGCGACGTCTGCGACGCGAGTGTCCGACGAGGTCGCAAGGCCCCGGAGCTTCGGCACGTGCCAGGCGTCAAACAGGAACTGGCGCATCAGCGTGTTGCCGAAGTCGCCATTGGGCAGCTCGACCAGAAGGACATTGCGAAACCCGCCGGCGTCGCGCAGGAACGCCAGGTCATCGGCACTGCGACCGGCCCCCTCGACCTCGCCGGCAAGTTCGAGCCACAACCGGGTGTGGCCGATCAGGTCCAGCGCCACGTTGGCCATCGCGATATCGTCCTCGAGTGCCGGGGCGTGGCCGCACCACTCGGAGATCCGGTGTCCGAGGATCAGGCAGGAATCACCCATCCGCAGCAGGAACGCCTGCAGGTCCGCGTCGGGCAAGCGCGCACCCATCACATGTTCCCCGCTTCCTCCGGCACCTCGTAGAAGGTCGGGTGGCGGTAGACCTTGGAGTTCGAGGGATCGAACAGCGGGCCCTTTTCACCCGGTGCGCTGGCGGCAATGTCGCTGGAGCGCACCACCCAGATGCTCACTCCCTCGTTGCGCCGGGTATAGACATCGCGCGCGTTGTTGATCGCCATGGCCGCGTCGGGTGCGTGTAGGCTGCCGACATGCCGGTGGCTCAGGCCGTGCTGGCCGCGAATGAACACCTCCCACAGCGGCCATTCGCTCGTCATGACCCGCGCTCCGCTATTCCGCCGCCACGCCGGCCGCACGCTTGTGCGCGTGTGCCATCAGCCCCTCGCGGTACCAGGCACCATCCGCCCACGCCGCCTGGCGCGCCCCCAGGCGTTCTCGGTTGCACGGCCCGTTGCCGTTGAGCACCGCGAGGAACTCGTCCCAGTCGGGCTCGCCGAAGTCGTGCGCGCCCCGTTCCTCGTTCCACGCAAGTTCCGGGTCCGGGATCACCAGACCGAGGTACTTCGCCTGCGGCACGGTCTCGTCGACGAACTTCTGGCGCAGTTCGTCGTTGGAGTTCTGCTTGATCTTCCACGCCATCGACTGGGCCGAGTGAACCGAGTCCGCGTCGGGCGGACCAAACATCATCAGGGACGGCCACCACCAGCGATCGAGCGCGTCCTGGACCATTGCCCGCTGCTGGTCGCTCCCCTTGCGGCACATGGTGACCAGGATGTCGTAGCCCTGGCGCTGGTGAAAGCTCTCCTCCTTGCAGATCCGCACCATCGCCCGGGCGTAGGGCCCGTAGGAACAGCGCTGCAGGGGCACCTGGTTCATGATCGCGGCCCCGTCCACCAGCCAGCCGATGCAGCCGATGTCGGCCCAGCTCAGCGTCGGGTAGTTGAAGATGGACGAGTACTTGGCCCGGCCGGAATGGAGCTGGTCGTACATCTCGTCGCGGCTGATGCCCAGGGTCTCGGCCGCACAGTAGAGGTAGAGGCCGTGGCCCGCCTCGTCCTGGACCTTGGCCAGCAGGATCGCCTTGCGTTCCAGTGTCGGGGCCCGCGTGATCCAGTTGCCTTCCGGCAGCTGGCCGACGATCTCGGAATGGGCATGCTGGCTGATCTGGCGGACCAGGGTCCGGCGGTATCCCTCCGGCATCCAGTCCTTCGGTTCGATCTTCTGGCCGTCATCGATCCGCTCCTGGAATGCACGCTCCCGGGGGTCCATCTCCTCGAGCGAGCGGACACGCACGGCATCGGACTTGACCATCTGGGCGTACATCGCGTGCTCCCTGGCTGACCGGAGAGGCAATCATAGGGCCTTATACAGATAAAGTTGACGATGCAATCGAGCAGGGATTGTGTTCCGTTAATGTTCTGGTATAGAACAAACCATGACTAAAGAACGCGTTACATCAGGGAGCAGCGGGGCCGGCCACGCCGTCCCGGCCCACCGTCAGACCGTGTATCGGCTCCTGCCGCGGACGCGGAAGAACTGGCGTCTCCTGGAGCAGGTCCTGGAGGACCAGCGCCAGCTGTACAACGCCGCCTTGCAGGAGCGGAACGATGCCTGGCGGCTGGCAGGCCGTTCGATTTCGTATGTCGACCAGACCAAGGCGCTGACGGTCTGCCGTCGGGACCTGCCGGAGATGGCGGCGATGCCGGTCGCCATCCAGCGGGGCACGCTGAAGCGCGTGGACGAGGCGTTCAAGGGCTTCTTCCGGCGCGTCCGCGCCCGCACGGGCGCCGTTGGGTATCCCCGCTTCAAGTCTCGCCGCAGGTTCGACAGCATCACGGTCGTCTCCGGCGTGAAGCTCGAGGCTGGCCCCCGGGGCACGTCCGGGGGCCGATTGCGCCTGCCCGGCCTTGGGTGGCTGACGATCCGCCGGCGTGGAGACAACCCGCATGCGCAGGGCCGCCCGGTCTCGGCCGTACTGAAGCGCGAGGCGGGCAGGTGGTATGCCATTGTCTGCTTCCAGGTCCCGGCAGCCCCCCGGAACACGCCCGGGGGTTCTGTGGACAACGGGGTCGCGCTCGGCGTCGACATGAACGCCGGGCAGATTGCGGCGAGCGATGGCCGGGTGTTCCACGCTCCGGACACGCACCGCCTGGAGGCCCGGGCGAAGCGTCTTTCCCGCAAGCTGGCGCGCCAGAGGCGCGGCTCGCGCCGCCGGGAGCGCACGCGCCGGCGCCTTGCGAAGGCCCGTCGGCGCATGACGGGCATGCGGCGCAACTGGCGCCATCAGGTCACCCGGCGCATCGCGGATGCGGCAGACACCGTCTGCGTCGAAGCCCTGCATGTGCGGGGCATGACGCGGAGCGCCAGGGGCACGGTCAATGCGCCGGGTTCCCGGGTTCGGCAGAAGGCCGGGCTCAACCGGGTCATCCTGGCGACAGGCTGGGCCGAGCTGCGGCGGATGCTGTCCTGCAAGGCCGGCCGGCTGGTCGCGGTGGATCCTGCCTGGACGAGCAGAACATGCCATGCCTGCGGGCATGTCGATGCCGGCTCGCGGCGGACCAGATCGGCATTTGAATGCACGGCCTGCGGCCATGCGGATCATGCGGACGTGAATGCAGCCCGCAACATACGGCGTCAGGGCCTGGCGCTGCTGCACGGGGAGGCTGCCGGGTTGCCGGGCCGACGAACCGTGAATACGCAGGAAAGGTTGGCAGCCTAACACGCTGCCAACCTTTCTTTGTAATGCCCCGATCATACCAGCTTGGGCCGGGAACGGCTCCGGAAAACCGCGAACCGGGCCGCGTCGTTGTACCTCCGGGCGCGCGGTGGCAGACTGCCGGCCCGTACCACTCATGCCGCGAACGGAGTTTGCGATGCCTGACCGCAGCGGACCCCTGTCCCGATTCCGGGTACTCGACCTGACCAGGGCGCGCGCCGGGCCGACCGCGGCACGGATGATTGCCGACTGGGGTGCAGAGACCATCAAGATCGAGCAGCCTCCGGCGCTCAGCGAGGTGGCGCTGGGCGGACCGCGCGACGGGTTCGACTTCCAGAACCTGCATCGCAACAAGCGGTCGATGACGCTCAACCTCAAGCACGCCCGCGGCCGCGAGATCTTCCTCGAGCTCGCAGGCGGCGCCGACGTGGTGATCGAGAACTATCGCCCGGACGTGAAGCGCCGGCTCGGGATCGACTACGACACCGTCCGTGCGATCAATCCACGGATCGTCTACGGCAGCATCTCCGGGTTCGGCCAGGAAGGCCCCTATGCCGGCCGCGCCGGCCTCGACCAGATCGCCCAGGGTCTCGGCGGGCTGATGTCGGTGACCGGAATGCCCGGTGACGGACCGGTGCGCGTCGGGATTCCGATCGCCGACCTCACTGCCGGCATCAACCTCGCCTACGGCATCCTGCTCGCCCTGCTCGAGCGCGAGGTCTCGGGCGAGGGCCAGTGGGTCGCCACCTCGCTGCTCGAGGCCCAGATCATGATGATGGACCTGCAGGCGGCGCGCTACCTGATCAGTGACGAAGTTCCGCGCCAGGAGGGCAACAACCACCCGACCAACACGCCGACGGGCGTGTTTCCGACCTCGGACGGCCGGATCAACATCCAGTCCTCGCCCGACCACCTGTTCAAGCGCATGTGCGACACCATGGGCGCGCCGGAGATCTACGCCAATCCGGACTACGGGACCAACGAGATGCGCACGGCCCGGCGCGAGGCGATCAACGCGGAGATCGCCGCCTACACCGTCAATCGCAGCACCGCCGAGTGGGTCGAGGCCTTTGCCGAGGCCGGGGTGCCCTGCGGCCCGATCCACGACATGGCCCAGGTGTTCGCCGATCCGCAGGTGCAGACACTCAACATGGACCCGGCGGTCCACCATGCCCGGCTGGGCTCGCTGCGGATGGTGGGGCAGGCGGTCAAGCTGGCCCGTACTCCGCAGGTGATGCATGCCGCGACCCCGGAACTCGGCGAGCACACCGCCGAGGTGCTCGGAGAAATCGACATCCGTGGCCAGGAGCTGGACCGGCTTCGCGACGAAGGCGTGATCTGAGGACGGCGGGAGCATCATGGCACAGGATACCGACATCCCGGGGACCATCCGGGCGGAGGCCGACGGTCCGGTGGGCCGGGTCATCATCGACAATGCGCGTCGGCGCAACGCGATCTCGCTGGAGATGTGGGCCGGAATCGAGGATGCCTTTACCCGGTTCGCCACCGACAGCACCATCCGCTGCGTGGTGATGACCGGCGCAGGCGACCGGGCCTTCGCGTCGGGCGCCGACATCTCGCAGTTCCGCAAGAACCGCAGCGACTCCGCGGCCGCGGCGGAGTATGCGCGGATTTCGACGGGTGCGCGCCGGACCATGCTGGGTTTCGAGAAACCGCTCATCGCCCGCATCCGTGGCTTCTGCATGGGCGGCGGTCTCGGCATCGCGCTCGCCGCCGACCTGCGGATCGCATCGGACGACTCTGTGTTCGGCGTGCCGGCGGCCCGGCTGTCGATCGCCTATGACCGGATCAACCTCGGCAACCTGGTCGCACTGGTCGGCCCGTCCCGCGCCAAGGAGATCCTGCTCACCGCGCGCCGCTATACTGCGGCCGAGGCACTGGCAATGGGGCTGGTCAACACCTGTGTTCCGGCCGATGAACTCGACGCGGCCGTGGCCGACGTCACCGACCGCATCGCCGAGAACGCGCCGCTGTCGATGCGAGCCTCGAAACTGACCATCAACGAGCTGATGAAGGACGATGACGCCTTCGACACCGCGCTGGTCGACGAGCTGACCCGCGCCTGTTTCGACAGCCGCGACTACCAGGAGGGTCAGGACGCCTTCATGAACAAGCGCAGGCCCGTCTTCGAGGGCCGCTGACACGGTCAGCGGCGGCGTCACGCATCTCCCGGGACGCGGGGCGCCGGCCGTGCAACCACGAGCGGCATCGAAGGGGAAAGGGAGTTGGCTGCATCAATGGGCCGCGGCCGGTCGTCGTGGACAAGCGCCATCCGGTCGCGGCGCACTTTGCCCATGATCCGGTGGTCGGCAACGACGACAGGAAGCTCGGTCATGTCCGATATTTCCTGGCGGCATCCACGATAGCGTCGATATCGACGGCGCCCGTGCCGTCGTCCGACGGAAGCCGGCGAGCGTCAGGATCGATCGTCAACGGAAGGTCGAGGGCGTTCAGGGTACGGAGAACCAGACCGAGCTCGGCACGGGACTTGCCGTACTCGATGGCAATGACCCACTGTCGTCCTACTCCCGCTTTGCGGGCGAGCTCGTTCTGGCTCAGCTTGAGCTTGCGGCGTTTATCGCGGATGACCAGACCGAGTTCGAGGGGGGTTCGGATTCGCATGTTGGCTCCGATGTCGTCGAACGCCAACAATGTACAGATGTCGCCGATCGGAGACACGGGCGAAATGTCGGCGATCAGAGACATTCGCCAAAGTCTGTGCTGGAGGACGGATCAGGGAGAGATACGAAACCTCTCATCGCCGTGATCAGCGCCCGATGACGGGGACCACGGTGCTGGCTGCCTCGTGCGCGATTGACAGCACCCCGGACGAACGCATCTGCTCCTCGATCCGATTGGCGGTCCCATGAGCGGACTCTCGTCGCTACGGTCCGGTCGGCGGCGCGCCCTTGTGAGCAACATCGTCGGGCCCGGCGCAGTTGACCGGCCGCCTGGCAGGCGAGGGGCGCCCATTCCATCGCTCTTGCTCTCCTGCCTGCACAGGGTTTCCACGCATGCCCGCTGCAACGGGTCTTCAGACTGGCGCAGGCGGGGTACTTTCCCCGGCGGTCGCCGCCCGCTCACGGCCAACGCGCCCCTTTCGACAGCAAGGGCGGCCAGGTGAAGACGACGGCAGATGCGGAGACCCTTTCGAAAGGGCGGCGAGTGAATGTTCTCCTGCCGATACGTCCGAATTTGACGCGCCACTCCGGTACGTTGCTCCAACACTCGCATGGAGAGCGTCATGTCGACCGCCTACGAACGCCATCTCATCATCTTCTACCTCGCCAACACCGCGGGACGGCTTCATCACCGGGACCGTGAGGCGTCCGCCCTGGCTGATTGGATCGCAAACCGTGAGAACCGCTCCGCGTACGACGGAACGAACCGCCTGTACTCGCGCCTGGTCCGCAGGGAAACCGAACTCGACGAACCGATGTCCGCGCGGCAGCTGCGCGGTCTGAAACAGGCCCTGCGTGACGAATGCACGGCCACGCGGGCACCCAGGCTCGACCGGACCGCACAACGCCTCCGGTGCCTTGGCCGGGCAACGGGTCTTGAACCGATCGATGTCGAAATCCTGGAGGTCCTGCTGCGCTACCAGACGCAGCCTGTCATCGAGTCTATGGTCGACGACATCTTCGGTCGTGCCAGCAGGCACATGACGCCCTTCAATGTCAGGGGCGCGGCCATCCCCACCCTTCTCGGCGTATCTTCGGGCTCTGTTTACCGCCGCCTTGCCGATGGAGCACCGCTGGTGAGTTCGGGCCTCGTCGTCATCGACAGCGATGGCGACATTACGACCGTCGACCGCTTGCGTCGCCTGGCCTCGGTTCACGCCACGGCAGGCCTCGACGTCAACCGCCTGCTGCTGGACGCCGCACCCGGGAGCGAGCTCGAGTGGGCGGACTTCGATCACATCGCCGAGGGACGCGATCATATCGAGCGGCTGATCCGGGGCGCGCTGCGCACCGGAGCATCCGGCGTCAACGTTCTTCTCTACGGCCCGCCCGGGACCGGCAAGACCGAGTTCTGCAAGGTGCTTGCCAAGCGCCTCGGCGCGACCCTTTACAGCGTCGGCGAGGCCGATGACGACGGTGAAGAGCCCAACCGCCGCGAGCGGCTGCAGGAGCTCCGCCTTGCCCAGCGCCTGCTCACGAGGAACAGCACGTCGCTGCTTCTGTTCGACGAGATGGAGGACCTGCTGTGGGAGTCCGCCGGCAGCGGCATGTTCCTCTTCGGACAGCCGCTCTTCGCCGGCGCCCGCGGCGGCAGCTCGAAGGTGTATATGCACCGCCTGCTGGAACGCGCGCCGGCGCCGACGCTCTGGACCATGAACGATGCCGGTCCGGTCAGCGACGCGCTCCTGCGCCGCATGATGTTCGCGCTTGAGTTGCGCCCGCCCACGGCGGCGGTCCGGGCACGGATCTGGACCCGGCAGCTCGAGCATCACGGAATCGAGGCCGGACCCGAGGATGCCCGTGCGCTTGCGCAAGAGTTTGCCGCGACCCCCGGCGTTGCGGCCGGCGCCACCGCCGCGGCCAGGATCGGCGGCGGTGGTATCGAGGCGGTGCGGCGCGGCGTGGGCGGCCTGTCCCGGGTGCTCGGCTGCGATGCGCCGCCGCAGGGCGCGCCGGCGCTCTTCGATCCCGCGCTGATCCACGCCGATACCGACCCTGTCACGCTCGCCGACAGCCTCGTTGCCGGCGGGAACCAGCGCTTCTCGCTCTGCCTTCAGGGGCCGCCAGGCACAGGCAAGAGTGCCTTCGTTCGCTACCTCGCCGAGCGCATGGGGCTCGAGGTGATGCAGAAGCGCGCCTCTGACCTGATGTCGATGTGGGTGGGCGAGACAGAGAAGCAAATTGCCGCCGCCTTCGCCGAGGCGCGCGACACCCGTTCCTTCCTGGTCTTCGACGAGGCTGATTCGCTGCTCTCTGACCGCAGCTTCGCCCGGCAGGGCTGGGAGGTCAGCCGGGTGAACGAGATGCTGACCTGGATGGAAAGCCATCCGCTTCCCTTCGCCTGCACCACCAACTTCGCCGAGCACCTGGATCCAGCCACCCTCAGGCGTTTCGTCTTCAAGGTGGCCCTCGACTACCTCTCGGCGAAGCAGGTGGAGATTGCGTTTCGGGCCTACTTCGGGATGGCGCCGCCGGCCCGTGCCGCAGCGCTTGCCGCCCTGACACCAGGCGATTTCGCCGTGGTGCGCAGGAAGGCCGAACTCCTCGGCAGACTGGCGGAACCGGATGCGCTGGCAGACATGCTGAGCGCCGAATGCGCCGCCAAGCCGGACCGGCCCCTGCCCGTCGGGTTCGGTCGGTCGGGGTAGCAGGAAGACGGGTACCAGGTTCCGCGTCCAGCTGTCCCCGACTAGGCTGAATGACGCGGACCCGCGGGCTCGGGTGAGGAGGCCTGATGCGCTACGAAAGGCTGAGCACCATCGTGAACCTGGCCATCCGGATGCAGGTCCAGCGCGCTGGCGTGACGCTCGACGAAATCCGGGAGGAGTTCGGCGTCAGCCGGAGCACGGCCGAGCGCATGCGCAACGCGGTCGAAACGGCCTTCGGGCCGCTGGAGATCGTTGAAGGCAACGACAACAGGAACCACTGGCGGCTGCGCTCGAACGCGCTTCAGCGTCTCGTGCGGGTCACCGCCGCCGAGCTGGCCGACCTCTCCGCCGCCGCCGACTTGCTCCACAACAGGGGATTCGGAGAACGCGCGTCGGCGCTGCGGGAACTGGACACCAGGCTTCGGGCCACCCTGCACTCGGACTCACTGGCGCACATCGAGGCTGATATCGAGACGCTGACGCAGGCCGAGGGGCTTGCCATGCGACCGGGTCCCAGGCTGCGGCTCGACGACACCCTGCTGGCCACTCTGCGCGATGCCATCGCCACCTGCCGTGTCATTGAGGTTTCCTACCTCGCTCAGGGCTCGGGGCAGCGCAGCCGCCAGCGGATCGAGCCCTACGGCCTGCTTTACGGCAACCGCGCCTTCCTGGTGGGGCGGTCAGGCCGGGCCGCCGGGATGCGGCTCTGGCGCATCGCGAACATGAGCGAGGCGTACGTGACCGCCGACAGCTTCGCACGCGATCCGGAATTCAGCCTGGAGGCCTATGCGCGGCGTTCCTTCGGCACCTTCCAGGAGGAGCCTGTGGACGTGGTGTTGCGCTTTGCGGCGGAGGTGAAGCGCGATGCATCGGAATTCCAGTTCCACCCCGGCCAGTCCGTCGAGGAGAACGCGGACGGCACGCTCACGGTGCGCTTCACCGCAGGCGGCATCGACGAGATGTGCTGGCACCTCGTTACCTGGGGCAAGAGTGTCACGGTCGAGGAACCCGACCGGCTTCGCCGCCAGCTCGCCACCATGTGCTCCGAACTCGGAGCGCATCACGGATCACCCCGTTAGCAGGAAGGAGTCATCATGGCCTGGCAGGGAACACTCGACGGCCTCTGTGGCCCCTACGCGATCGTCAACGCCTACGACCTGTGCGATATCGAGGAGGACTGGCTCGGCCAGGACATCTTCAAATTCGCGTGTTCCGCGATCGGCAACTGGCCGGACGTGTTGTGGGAGGGAACCACCTTCAAACAGATGAGAACGATGCTCAAGGCCTGCCAGAAGGTGCTCAAGAGTGCGTACAGGGAAGCGGGCTGCGCCTATCCGATAAGGATCGAATATCCTTTCCGCACCAATCCGCCGAGGTCCGGGAAGAAGTTCCGGAAGAGGCTTTTCAGGGTGTTCTGCCGAGACGACGTGATCTGCGGCATCGTCCGCATGGAGGAACCGGCCGCCCACTGGTTCTCCTTCGTCAAGCTGGAAAGGACGGTAATCGTTTTCGACTCCGCACCCGCGAGCCTCGGCGGCATGCGCCGCATCCGGTTGGATGATCTGCATATCCGCGCAGGCAGAAAGAGAGAGATTGTCCTGAACCCCGCGGAGCTGATCGTCTTTTGCGAGACCTGAGCGAGCCGGCTCAGACGTGAGCGTTGAGCAATTGCCAGTCAGCCATAAGAGTAGCCACGGTAAACCTGCGCAGGCCAGGACATCTGACATGCATGACATGAAGACCGGGGAACCGCTGCGCCGTACGGTCGTGGCCCACAGCCGGCTCGGGATGCGGGAACTCCGGCTGGAGGCGGCCCGGAACCGGTGGCACGGGCTACGGATCATGACCTTCGAGCAGCTCGCGGCGCGGCTTGCAGGGGGATTTGTACAGCCCGTGGATGACATTGCGCTGCGGGCAGCCATCGTCACCGTCCTGCCGGAGACCGATCTCGGCGAGCTGGACGGGATCAAGACGCTGCCGGGCATGACGGGCGCTGCCGCCGATACGCTGCGCAAGGCGTGGCGCGCCGGCCTCGACCTGCAGGCCCGGGCCGGCGAACATCCGCGGCTTGCGTCCATCGCCGGCCTGGAGCGCGTAGTCGTGGCGGCGCTGCCGCCGTCGATGGTGCGCCCTGCCGACCTCGTCGCCGCGGGACTGGCGCGCCTGGATCACGCACCGGCGCTGTTCGGGCCGATCGAGATCGTGGGCATCACCGAACTCTCCCCGGTCTGGCGACCCCTTCTCCACGCCATTGCCCGCCGCGTGCCGGTGCGCTGGAACGCCGGCCCGCGCCAGGTGCCCGACTGGCTCGATGGCGAGGCCGTCGAGATCCTGCGCGACGAGGCGAAATCACCGGAGGTCCACGCGGTGAGCGCCGCCACCACCTACCACGAGGCGGTCGAGGCCGTGCGATGGGCGCGCGCGCTGCTCGCATCCGGCAGGGCGGAGCCCGCCGACATCGCCATCGCCTCGGTTGCGCCCGGCGACTATGACGATCACCTGTTCGCTCTTCGCGCCGACGCCAATTTCGACCTTCATTTCGTGCACGGCGTCACGGTCACGGCGAGCCGGGAAGGGCAGGCGGCGTCAGCACTCGCGGATATCCTGCTGCGCGGTCTCTCCCAGACGCGGATGCGCCGGCTGAACGCGCTGCTGTGGACCCACGCCGGCCCGTTCGCGGACCTGCCGGATGGCTGGACGCGCGTCATGTCACCCGGTGCGCCGCTCTCGTCAGGGCAGGCCTGGGTACGCCTGATCAACGGGCTCGGCGCTGCAGACTGGCCGGACGGTAACGACCACGGCCCGGCACTCGCGGCGATCGTCGAGCTGCTGTCCAGGGGCATCGAGGCCGCCGGTGACGCGGGTGAGGCGCTGCTGCGCGGGAATGCGCGCGAGATCTGGCGCAGGGCGCTCGCAAATGGCCCCGCCGCTTCGCTCGACCTCACCCTGGAGGCGCTCAGACAGCACGACGGCATCGACCCCTGCGTGTCGGCCTGCTGGATGCCGGCGAACGCACTCGCGGCCTCGCCGCGGCGCTTCGTCCGGCTGCTCGGCCTCAACTCCGCGCGATGGCCGCGCTCGATGGTAGAGGACCGCCTTCTCTCCGATCACATCGTGCCTGTGGCCGATCTCGATCCGCTGCCGGTCGCAGCCGCTGATCGCCGCGACTTCGCGACCATCCTGGCGACGACGGAGCGCGAGATCGTGCTGTCCCGCGCCCGGCGCGGCGAGGACGGCCGGCTTCTCGGCCGCAGCACCCTTCTTCTCCACGTCGAGGCGGACGACGCCTATGTCCCGCGCAGCCGCGTGCCCGCGCACGCCTTCAGCGAGACCGACCGGCTGACGGCGCGCCCCGACGAGTTCCGACGCCTGCCGCAGGCGGTGTCCGCGTCGAACTGCTGGTTCGACTGGCTGCGCACGGACATCACGCCGCATGACGGCGCCGTCCGGCCCGGCCATCCGGTTATCAGGGCCATCCTTGAGCGCACCCAGTCGGCAAGTTCGCTACGCATGCTCCTGCGCAATCCGCTCGGGTTCGTGTGGCGCTACGGGCTCGGCTGGCGGGCGCCCGAGAGCGGAGAGGATCCACTGGTCCTCGATCCCCTCGCCATGGGCGATCTCGTTCACCAGACACTCGACCGGGCGCTTCGCACGCTGGAAGGGGACGGCGGTCTCGCCGGTGCTTCGCACAGACAGATCGCCGCGGCCACGGATGCCGCCGCCGCCGCGACCGCAGCCTCCTGGGAAGCGGAACAGGCCGTGCCCCCGCCCGTCATCTGGCGCCGCACGCTCGACGAGGTGCGCGCACTGGGCGGCCGGGCCCTCGGATTCCGCGACCACGACCTCGCGGACGCCACGGCCTATGGAGAGGTCCCGTTCGGCGGATCGGAACCGAAAACCGGCGGGACGGTCCCGTGGGATGCCGGCACCGCCGTCGAGATTGCCGACACCGGGTTCCGCATCGCGGGATACATCGATCGTCTCGACATTTCCGCCGATGGCAGCCGCGCACTGGTGCGCGACTACAAGACCGGGCGCGTGCCCCGGGGCGACATCGTTCTCGACGGCGGCCGGGAACTGCAGCGCTGCCTGTACGCCTTCGCGGTGAGATCGCTGCTGGGCACGGAGGTATCCATCGCGGCGTCGCTTCTCTATCCACGAGAGGACCGGGACCTGCGGCTCGACGACCCGGACGCCGTGCTCGGCACGCTCACAATCCACCTGCGGGCGGCGCGCACCAGCCTCGCCTCCGGCAGCGCGGTGCCGGGCGCGGACACGGGCGGAACGCATGACGACCTCGCCTTCGCGCTCCCGGCCAACGCCAGGGCCGTCTACCGCGTTCGCAAGGAGGCGGCCGCCAACGAGCGCCTCGGTGATGCAACCCACGTGTGGGACGCTCCGTGATGGCAGACCAGCACCTGGCACTTTCCGACGATACCGCGCGGCGCGGGGCCATCGCGGTCCGCGACCGCTCTTTCCTGGTCCAGGCCGGCGCAGGCTCCGGCAAGACCGCGGTCCTGGCGGGCCGCATCGCCATGCTGCTGGCCGGAGGGGTCGCCCCCCGTTCCATCGCCGCGGTGACGTTTACCGAGTTCGCCGCGAGCGAATTGCTGATCCGGGTGCGCGCATTCGTGAGCGCGCTTGCTGCCGGCGACATCCCGGTCGAGCTTCGCTCCGCCCTGCCGGACGGCCTGTCGGCAAAGCAGCGGGGCAATCTCGCCCTGGCCGACGCGGTGCTCGACGAGATGACCTGCTCGACCATCCACGGGTTCTGCCAGCGGCTCATCGCACCCTATCCGGTCGAGGCCGGCATCGACCCCGGCGCCGCCGTGATGGACCGTGACCAGGCGGAGCTCGCCTTTGCCGAAGTCGTCGATGACTGGCTGCGGGAACAGCTCGCCGGCGAGGAGGGCGGCCTGCTCGCCGAGCTGGTCCTGCATGATCCCGGCCGGACCATCACCCTGATCCGCACCATCCTCGAGCATCTCCGCCGGCACCGGAAGTTCACCCCCTACGAACTGCGGGACCTCGATCACCTGGCTTCCGGGTTCGCAGATGCGGTCCACGATTTCACCACCTTCTTGGACGGGGCGGAGGCCAGGGAACCCGAAACCGCCGCTATCTCCGGCCGGTTTCAGGAACTGGCCGTGGAGGTCGCCGCCGCGCTCCCGGCCACGACGCCGGCAGCACTCGTCGCTCTGCTGGTGATGACGCCCGATCCCGCACTCCTCAGGAAGTCCGGCGGATTCCTGACGTATCAGAAAAAGACCAAGTGGGTAGCTGCCGGAAAACGGGCTGGCCTGTCCAGGGCGGATGCGGTGAGACTGAACGATGCGGCCAGCACTCATTTCGCCCGGTGCTGCGCGGCCTGGACAGCCGTGCAGCAGGCCACCGCCACCCATGTGCTTGCCGGTCTCGTGCCGCTGGTTGAGCCCGTCACCGGCCTGTTCGGAGAGTACAAGCGCGCCGCCGCGCTGCTCGACTTCGACGACCTGATTTTCTCGGCGCGCGATCTCCTTCGCGACCACGACGAGGTGCGGCGCGCCCTGGCCGCACGCTTCCGCCACGTCCTGGTCGACGAGTTCCAGGACACCGACCCGCTGCAGACCGAGATATTCTGGCGCCTGTGCGGTGAGCCACCGGCAGGCAGCGATGCCGGCGACTGGACGGCATTCGCCCTGCGGCCGGGAGCGCTGTTCCTGGTCGGCGATCCCAAGCAGGCGATCTACCGGTTCCGCGGAGCCGACATCGCGGCTTATGTCGGCGCGCGCGAGGCGTTCCGTACCGGTGCCGCGGACACCGTGCTCTCCATCGCCACCAACTTTCGCTCCCGCGCGCCGATCATGGAATACGTCAACGCGCGCTTCGAGGCCCAGCTTTCCGAGAAGATCGGCCAGCCAGGCTTCCAGGCCCTCGATCCGCTGCGGGCGCCACGGGACGAAGGACCCTCGGTCGCCGCCCTGGATGTCGCGGTGGCCGACGAGTATGGCAAGGCAAACGCGCAGGAACTGCGCGACGGCGAGGCCGAGGCCGTCGCCGAGATGTGCGCGCGCCTGATCGGCAGCGAGCCGGTCCCCGATCCCGCGAACGGCGGGATGCGCCCGTGCCGGGCGGGTGACATCGCCCTGCTGGCTCCGACCGGGAACGACCTGTGGCGCTACGAGGAAGCGCTGGAAGGGCGCGGCATTCCCGTCGCCACCCAGGCCGGCAAGGGTCTGTACAGGCGCCAGGAGATCCAGGACCTGATCGCGGTGACCCGCGTGCTCGCCGACCGGCGTGACACGCTGGCGCTCGGCGCCCTGCTGCGCGGGCCCCTGGTGGGGCTGACCGAGGAGGAACTGCTCGACATCGTCTGGTCGCTGCCGCGCAGGGAGGATGCACCCGACACCCTGCCGCGGCTCGACCTGGGTGTTGCGCCGGAAGGGATCGCGAACCCTCTCGCGCGGGACATCGTGGAGAAGCTCCAGTCGCTGCAACGCCGTGCGAACGCGACCACGCCGCATGCGCTTCTCTCCCGGGCCGTCGACGTGCTACGGGTCCGCCCCATCCTGCTGCGGCGCCATCGCGGCCAGGCGGAGCGGGCCCTGGCCAATGTCGATCTCTACCTCGGCTTCAGTCGGGCCTACGCGGTGCGGGGGCTGCGCGCCTTTGCCGAAGCGATGACGGCCGCGTGGAGCGACGCGGCCCGGGCAGTGGAAGGCCGGCCGGACGCCCAGGAGGAGGCGGTGGCGCTCTACACCATGCACGCGGCCAAGGGGCTCGAATGGCCCGTCGTCGTGCCGATCAACACGATGACCCGGATGGTGGCTGCGGACAGCGCCGTCACCGACCGTGCGAGCGGACGGTTCTACTGCCGCGTGTTCGGGGTTGCGCCCACCGGGTACGACGCGGTCCGGAACGAGGAAAAGGCCGAGCTCGACCGTGAGCGCGTGCGCCTCTGGTACGTTGCCGCGACCCGCGCACGCGAGCTCCTGGTTCTGCCCCGGCTCGATGTCGCTGGCGCCACCTCGACCTGGCTCTCTGTCGTCGATCTGGACCTGCCCGGGCTGCCCGCTCTTGATCTCGATCATCTGCCGTTGGACGCAGGCGCGGTCAGGCCCGGGACGGTGAACGGGCAGACGCGCGAGGACTTTGCCGCCGAGGCGGCGGCGATCGCGGAGCGGACGCGGACCATCGTGTGGAGGACGCCGAGCCGGGAGGAAGGCATGGCCCAGCCAGTGGTGCGGGAGGATGCGTCCGCGATCCTGGCGACGGACGGCGACGGCGCGCCCGCGGACAGCGCTGTTGCACCCGCGGTTCAGGGCGGGCGCGAGCGCGGCATCATCCTGCACACGATGATCGAGGAGGTGCTCACGGGCGAGACGGCGGAGACCCTGCCGGCCCTGCGCGCCCGCGCCGGGACTCTGATTCACGCCCTCGGCCGGCCCATGACGGGCGATCCCGCCGACGGTCTGGCGCCGACCGAGCTCGCCGACTGTGTGGTTCGCGCACTCTCCCTTCCCGAAGTCGCCTCCCTCAGGCCGGGGCTGGTGCCGGAATTCGCGGTCTATGCGGCAACCGATGCGGGTGCGCACGAAGAGGCGGCGGCCGGCATCGTCGATGCCATTGCCTTCGGTGCAGACGGCAGGCCGGAGGTGGTGATCGACTGGAAGAGCGATGTGGCACCCTCGCCTGAGACCGTCGCGCACTACCGCGCCCAGGTTCACGCCTACCTCGAGATGACGGGCGCTGCGCGCGGCCTGGTCGTGTTCGTGACGTCCGGAGCCATTGACCCGATTACGCGCAAGGACGAAAGCTCCGGCCAGGAAGCGATTGCGTCCAGAAACAGCGTGCAGATCCAGGTCCGGGAGGCACGTTCGGCCGGAACAGACGAATAGTCCAGGCGCAGGAGGCCCGGCCATGCCTGGAGCGCAATCGTCGTCGCCGGATGCCCGGGGTGGCTCGATCGGGCAGGCGTCGTCAGGATGAACGGAGAGACACCTCCTCATCGCGATATCCCGCGCGACCCACTGTACGAGTCGCCATCCTCCTTCGACGGTACCCCCGTCGCGCCTCTCGCAGGATGCATCGTGAGCCTGATTGCCGTCGACTTCAGCCGTGACCGGGCAGAATCCGAAGCCGGGTCGGGATTGCCGGGGATTTTCGGCTATTGCCGTCTCGTCAGCCGATCGGCAACCGAACGCGAACCCGACCACGGACTGCTGACGCCTCGGGAACACGTCAGAAGTTGACCGCAGTTCCTGGTCCGTCCCGGTTCAGCGTTCTCCATCATTGCGCTTACGCCGGACCCACGCTCTCTCTGTGGGCCTCAGCAAGGGCATGCAGGCGCTTGCGAGGTAGACTTCGTACTGATAGTTTGCATGCATTGAAGGCACGAAGGGTGATCGATTGTGGCCATGCTGACCGTGCGCAACCTGCCCGACGAGGTGCATCGCGCCCTGCGTGTGCGGGCGGCTCTGAGAGGCCGCAGCACCGAGGCCGAGGTTCGTGCCATCCTGGCAGAAACGGTCCTGCCAGAAGGGCGGGCCACCCTGGGAACACTGCTGACTGTTATCGGCCGGCGCGCCGGATTGACGGATGAGGAGTTCGCGGGCTTCGCGCGGCGCGACAGCGCTCCTGCCCGGCCGATCGATCTGGAATGATCCTGATCGACACCAACGTCGTGTCGGAACCGCTGCGCAAGGCTCCGGAGCCGCGCGTCGCCGGCTGGCTCGATGCGCAGGCGCTGGAAACGCTCTACCTGTCTGCCATTACCGTCGCCGAACTGCGTTTCGGGGTCCAATCCTTGCCAGCCGGCCGCCGCCGCGACCGGCTGCATGAAGATCTGGAGGGGCAGGTTCTGCCCGTGTTCGCCGGGCGGGTATTGGCCTTCGATCTGCCGGCTTCGCAGGCCTATGCGGAGTTGATGGCGAAGGCGCGGTCGGAAGGGCGGTCAATTCCGGTGTCCGACGGATATATTGCGGCGACCGCCGCAGCCTACGGCATGATGGTGGCGACGCGGGATACGGCCCCGTTCGAGGCGGCTGGACTGAAGACTGTCAATCCATGGGCGGTGTAGGAAACGACTGGTAGGCGCATAGCCCTGTATCGCAGTGCTTTTCTTCGACGATACGTCAGGCGCCACATCTCACACCTGCGCTCCATGAGCCGGTCCGGTGCAGGATTCCATACAGGCAACTCCCTGCCTGTCGCGTTTGATCGGTGTTTCGATCAGGACCGCATGGCCGGTCGTTCCTGACCCTCATTGCCGGCAGCCGGGAGTGTCGCGCGCAGCCCTGTTGAGTGCCGCGCGCGGTGTTCGGCCGTCCTCGATCCAACGGTGGGCAGTCCTGACGATCTGGTCGAGACCGGAATGGCGCGGTGTGAAGCCGAGGCATGTTCGCGCCCGGCTCGCATCGGCAACCAGGATTGCCGCGTCCCCGGGGCGGCGGGCGATGGTGTGATGGGGGACCGGACGGCCGGTCACGCGCTCCACCGCCTCGAGGATCTCGCGGACCGAGAACCCGGTGCCGGTGCCGAGGTTGACCACCAGGCTGTCGCCGCCGGCCTCGAGATGCGCAAGCGCTGCGACATGGGCATCGGCGAGATCGCACACGTGCACGTAGTCGCGGACCGCGGTGCCGTCGGCCGTCGGATAGTCATCACCGTAGATCGCGAGCTCCGGGATGAGGCCGAGTGCTGCCATCACCGCCCGGGGGACGAGGTGGGTCTCCGGATCGTGGCTCTCCCCGGTCTCACCGTCCGGATCGCATCCCGCGGCGTTGAAGTACCTGAGGCACACCGAGCGCAGGCCGTAGGCAGTACCGTGGTCCGCCAACGCCTGTTCGACCGCGAGCTTGGTACGGCCGTAGGGACTGACCGGACTGGTTGACACGTCCTCACGGATCGGCAGCCGGCCGGGTTCGCCATAGATGGCACAGCTCGACGAGAAGACGATCGGCACGCACCCGTGCCCGCGGGCCGCATTGAGCAGGTTGAGCGCGCCGAGCAGGTTGTTGCGCCAGTAGCGTGCCGGCTCGCGCACGGATTCCCCGACGTCGCTCAGCGCGGCAAAATGCAGGATCGCCGAAAACCGGTATTCCGAGAACAGCCGCTCGAGCGCTGCGGGATCGCACAGGTCGCCGACGATCAGCGGTCCCCAGCGCACAAGTTCCCTGTGCCCGGTCGACAGGTTGTCGAACACGACCGGCCTGTAGCCGTTGGCGGCAAGCGCCTTCGACGTCTGGCTGCCGACGTAGCCCGCGCCCCCGGTGACCAGGACCTGCACCGCTTGCGTCATGATGCCCGATGCCCCACCTTTCCCGTGCCTTCAATAGTGCTCGCCGGCACCGGGGTGCAAGTCCATGCCGGCCTCGCTGTCGCCGTTCGGAGCGGACGCCATGAATGTCCTGGAACACCCGGACCCCTACGACCCGACCGACCCGGCCGTGATCGCCGACCCGTACCCGGCACTCGCCACCCTGCGCAACCACAGCCCGGTTGCCTGGTCCGAGCGGCTCCGGTCCTGGCTGGTGACCCGGCACGATGACTGCATTGCCCTGCAGCGCGACCCCCGCCTGTCGGCGGAACGGATGGCCGCCTATTTCCAGGGCCTTTCCGTTGAACGCCGCAGGGCCCTTGCCATGAGCGAGAGGATGATCGGCACCTGGTCGGTCTTCCTCGATCCTCCGCCGCATACCCGCATCCGCAGCCACCTGAACCGCTGGTTCACCACCCGGTCACTCGAGGCTATGAAACCCCGGATCGAGCGCCGGATCGATGACCTTCTGGTCCCGGTGCGTGAACGCGAGCGGATGGATTTCGTGGCCGACTTCGCCTACCCGCTGCCCGCCGGCGTGATCATGGACATGCTGGGGGTCCCGCTTGACATGCTGGCCGACTTCCAGCGCTGGAGCCACGATGTCGCACTGTTTGTCGGCTCGTCCCAGACCGCACCCGACAAGCATCATCGCGCGGAGGAAGCCATTGTCGGGCTGGCGGCTGTGTTCCGGGACCTGCTGGCCGAACGCCGGCGCGCGCCCGACGCCGACATGATTTCCGAACTCGCCAGGCAGCCCGGCTTGTCGGACGACGAACTGGTCGCCAACTGCATCCTGCTGCTGTTTGCCGGCCACGAGACCACCACCGGGCTGCTGTCGAACGGACTGATGCGGCTGATCCAGCATCCCGGCCAGCAGGCGCTGCTGCGCCGCGAACCCGACCGCGCCGAGATGGCGGTGGAGGAAATGCTGCGCTTCGACTCGCCCGCTCCCGCCATCTCGAGGGTTGCCGCCACCGATCTCGAGCTGCGCGACCGGCGGATTGCCCGCGGCGACCGGGTCTTCCTGATGCTGAATGCGGCCAACCGGGATCCGGACGCGTTCGACGAGCCCGACCGGTTCGACATCACCCGCAGGGCGGGACGACACATCGCCTTCGGCTTCGGCATTCATTTCTGTATCGGGGCGCCGCTCGCGCGGCTCGAGGCGACGCTGGCCCTGCCGCGGGTCCTCGCGGCCCTTGACGATATCGAGCAGACGGACGACGCCGTGACCTGGCGGGACGGGGTCAGCCTGCGGGGGCTGGTGTCGCTGCCGATCCGCTACCGCGCCCGGCGCGCTGGACCGGGGACGGCGTGAACTCTATAGGGTGCGCTCGAGACCAACCGGAGACACCCGAGATGGCAGGACCCGCCAGGCGCCCATCGGGACGCGCGGCTGCGCAGATGCGCGAGGTACACCTCGAGCCCGGCTGGGCCCGCCATGCCGAGGGGTCCTGTCTCGCCCGTTTCGGCGAAACCCAGGTGCTGTGCACCGCCAGCATCGAGGACCGGGTCCCGTTCTTCCTGCGCAACACCGGCCGCGGCTGGGTCACCGCCGAGTACGGCATGCTGCCGCGCTCGACCCATGAACGCACCGACCGAGAGGCGGCCCGAGGCCGCCAGAGCGGCCGCACACTGGAGATCCAGCGCCTGATCGGCCGTTCGCTGCGCGCGGTCACCGATCTCAAGGGACTCGGGGAGCGGCAGATCCGCATCGACTGCGATGTCCTCGTCGCCGACGGCGGAACCCGGACTGCAGCGATCACCGGCAGCTACGTGGCTCTTCACCAGGCACTGGCCGAGCTGGCCGGGTTCGGGGTGTTGCGGCGGGTCCCGCTCACCGACCAGGTCGCGGCGGTCTCCTGCGGCATCTGGAATGGAACGGTGGTGCTCGACCTCGACTATGCAGAGGATTCGAATGCTGCCGCCGACGCCAACTTCGTGCTGACCGGCTCGGGAGGCATCGTCGAGATCCAGGCCACCGCCGAGGCAGAGCCCTTTGCCGACGACGAATTCGGGCAGATGCTCGACCTGGCCCGGACCGGCGTGCGCGATCTGGTCGCGGCCCAGAAGTCGGCGCTGGGACTGAAGTGAACGCCGTGGCGCGAGTCTTCGCCGGCACGACCCTGGTCATCGCCAGCCACAACCCGGGCAAGGTGCGCGAGATAGCCGACCTGCTCGCACCGCTCCACTGCGAGTTCGTCCCGGCGGCAACCCTCGGCCTCCCGGAACCGGAAGAAACCGCCCGGACGTTTGCGGGCAATGCCGAGATCAAGGCCCTGGCCGCGGCCCGCGGGTCCGGGCACCCGGCGCTTGCCGATGACTCCGGTCTTGCGGTTGCGGCACTCGACGGCGCCCCGGGCGTGTTCTCTGCCCGGTGGGCCGGGCCCGGCAAGGATTTCGGCCACGCGATGCACCGGGTCAACGATGCCGTGGCCGAACGCGACCGAAGTGCGGGCGCACCGGTTTCCCGCGCCGCACGCTTCGTCTGCGCGCTCTCGCTCGCCTGGCCGGACGGTCACGTGGAAACGGTCGAGGGGACGGTTTGCGGCCACCTCGCCTGGCCGCCGCGGGGCACCGGGGGCTTCGGCTACGACCCGATATTCGTGCCGGACGGCCACGACCTCACCTTCGGCGAACTCGCACCTGAACGAAAACACGCCATCAGCCATCGCGCCGCCGCGTTCCGAAGACTGTGCGAGACGGTGCTCCCCGTCCCGTGATGGCAGAGCTCGGCCTGTACGTCCACTGGCCGTTTTGCCTGTCGCTCTGTCCCTACTGCGACTTCAACAGCCACGTGGTTGCCGAGGTCGACCACCGCCGCTGGCAACGCGCCCTGCAGGACGAGCTCCGCACCATGGCGGCCCGGGTTCCCGGCCGCACGCTCGCGAGCGTGTTCTTCGGCGGCGGCACCCCGTCACTCATGGAGCCCGGAACGGTCGCAGCCGTACTGGAGACCGCACGCGGTCTGTGGCCCGTGACACCCGGGCTCGAGGTCACGCTTGAAGCCAACCCGACCTCGGTCGAGGCCGGCCGTTTCGCCGCGTTCCGCGATGCGGGAGTCGATCGCGTGTCGGTCGGCGTGCAGTCGCTCGACGACCGGGCCCTTGCCTTCCTGGGCCGCCGGCATGACGCGGCCGAGGCGATTGCCGCGCTCGAGGTTGCCCATGCCCGGTTCCCGCGGGTCTCGTTCGACCTGATCTACGCCCGTCCGGAACAGGCCCCGGCGGACTGGCGCGCCGAGCTCGCCCGGGCCCTGGCGCTCGCCGGCGAACACGTCTCGCTCTACCAGCTCACCATCGAGCCCGGCACCGCGTTCCACCGCGCGCACGCACGCGGCGACTTCGTGATGCCGGGCGACCGGACGGGCGGCATCCTGTACGAAACGACGGTGCAGATGCTGCACGAGGCCGGCCTGCCGGCGTACGAGATCTCGAACTACGCGGTCCCGGGCGCGGAGTGTCGTCACAATCTTGTCTACTGGCGCCTGGCCGACTACATCGGGATCGGCCCGGGAGCCTGGGGCCGCCATTCGCTGCAGGGCGGCGGGATCCATGCCACCCGTACCCACCGGGCACCGGCCCGCTGGCTCGAGCTGGTTGAACGCGACGGCCACGCGGTGGTGGAAACCACGCGTCCCGACCGCGGGCAGCAGGTCACCGAGATCCTGATGATGGGCCTGCGCCTGGTCGAAGGGGTGCCGCGGTCCCGGTTCGAGTCCGTTGCGGGAGGACCGCTGGAGGCGCTGGTGGACCGCGACACGCTCGACCTGCTGACCGGAGAGGGGTTCCTGGCGCTTGACGGCGAGCGGCTGCGCGCGACGGCCGCCGGGCGCCAGAGACTGGATTCGGTGCTGGCGCTGCTGTTGCGCGACCTGGACCTCGAGACGGTCAGAACCGGCCCTGCTCAAATCGCTCCGGAGCCGGGTCGAGGACAGTGACCGTCCGGTCGCCAACCTCCATGACCGCGAGGCCCCGCTGGTTCGAGCCGTCAGGCAACAGTCTGAACAGGCCGTCGACACCGGCAAACCCGACCGGATCGGTCAGGACGTCGTGACTGAAGGTTCCGTCACCATCAGCTCCGGCCAGGGTGACCGCGAGCAGCATCGCATCGTACCCCTGGGATGCGATTTCCTGCGGCTCGGCCTCGAACAGGGCGGCAAACCGCTGGCGGAACCGGCTGCGGTGTTCCGGTGAAACCGCGGCAAACCAGCCGCCGCGCAGCGACGGCTCGGTACCGAGCCCCTCGGTTCCGCCCCACAGCGAGGTGCCGATGAACTGCACGTGCGACGGGTCGACGTCGTAGTAGGCGAGCAGGGCGGCGACCGTACGCAGATGGCGACCACCGGTGGGCAGCAGCACCGCATCGAACGGCGGCGCCCCGAAGGTCTCCATCGAGCGCAGCCGGTGAAGGGCAGCGCGCGAGACCGGATCCGTGCGAGATGCCAACAGGGAGCGCTCGTCCGCGAGTGCCTGTTTCCTGCGGTCATACTCCGCGAACTCGCGCACCACCGCCTCGAGATCGGCCTCCTGCGGGTCATAGCCCTGCACGCGGGTGACCGACAGTCCCACCTGCTCGGCGGTTCGCTGCGCGGCCTCGGTCACCGTGCGGCCAAACTTGCCGTGGGGAGCCAGCACACCGAGCGAGGTCCGCCCGTTCTGCGCCGCCAGCCTGACGACCCGATCGACCTGCTGTTCCGGCAGCACTCCCAGAACATAGAGCCCGTCGCCGGCGATGGTCCGGTCGTTGGAGAAACTGATCACGCTGACGCCGGCCGCGGACGCGACCGGGCGCACCGCCTCGGCCGAGGTGCCGAACACCGGCCCGAGGATGATCCGCACACCGTCCGCTATGGCCTCGAGTGCAACCGTGCGCGCTCCGTCCGGAACACCGCGCGTGTCGTAGACCCGCAACTCGAGGTCCGTGTCCGCTGTTTCGAAAAGGGCCAGTTCCACCGCATTGAGCAGCGAGCGTCCCAGCCTCGCGCGCGGTCCGGTCATCGGCGCGAGTAGCGCGATACGAGCCGGTTTCGGTTCGCTGGTCCTGGCGGGTTCCTCGACGACAACCTTCGGTGCGGGCGCCGGCGCCACGATGACAGGGGGCTGGGTCAGGCGCTGCCCGGCGTTGCCGGAACCGCGCAGCTCGCAGCCGCCCAGCAACATCGACAGGAAACCGCTTGCCAGCAGGACCGTTCCACGCCACCCGGGCCTCGACACTCCGGTTGCGGGCGCCATGTCCATCTCCGCTCGACAGGTGCGACCATCACGGGTACAGAGTTGCGGATCAGGATGTACAGAACCTGCAACCCAAGGCAAGTGCGCGTGTGTACTGCAGAGTCCGCAACGAGCTGTCGGCCCGCAGGACTCACTCTGGTTGCGACGCCGATCGGCAATCTCGGCGATGTCAGCCACCGTGCCGTCGAGGTGCTCGGAGCCGTGGACCTGGTGTTGTGCGAGGACACCCGGGTCACCCGGCGCCTGATGGCGGCGTACGGGCTCGAAACTCCGCTTGCCTCCTATCACGACCACAATGCGGCCCGGGTCCGCCCGCGGATCCTCGAGCGGCTTGCCACGGGCGAGTGCATCGCGCTGGTGAGCGATGCCGGCACGCCGGCAATTTCCGATCCGGGCTTCCGGCTGGTCCGGGCCTGTCGCGATGCCGGGATCTCGGTTTCGATCGTGCCGGGCCCGACCGCGTTGATCGCCGCGCTGGCGATTTCAGGGTTGCCGACGGACAGCTTCTACTTCGGCGGGTTCCCGCCGCCCCGCCGCGCAGCCCGGCGCGCCTGTCTCGCAAGTCTCGCAGGACTCCAGGCAACCCTGGTGTTCCACGAATCAGCGCGCAGGCTGCAGGCCCTGCTCGCCGATGCCGAACTCGAGCTCGCAGGGCGGCAGGTCGTGGTCGCGCGCGAGCTCACCAAGGTATACGAGGAAGTTCGAGAGGGCAGTATCGCGGAGTTGCTGGCCCATTACCGGGACGCGGGTCCGCCACGAGGTGAAGTGGTGGTGCTGTTCGGACCACCCGCTCCTGTCGGGATCGGGGACGCGGAAATCGACGAGTTGTTGCGCAGTGCGCTGCGTGACGGCACGCTGCGCGATGCGGTCCGCAGTGTTGTGGAAGCCACCGGCGCGGCCCGCACACGTGTCTACCGGCGTGCGATCGAGCTTCAGGAAACATCCTCGCAGACGGGGGGGAGCACCGGATGAGAGCAAGACCCCGGTGGGGTGCCGCAGCGATCGCCCTGTTCATGGCGGCCGCGTGTGCGCCGATCGAGATGACGATCGATGCCGGTGCCGCCGCCACAGCCATCGTCGAGTCGGCCCCGGTCAGGAACGAGGTCAGCAGGACCGTCGAGGACATAGCGATCCGGGCCCGGATCAACGACGCCCTATTCCAGCGCGATGTCGACCTCTTCGGCGCGGTTTCCCTCGCCGTGGAGAACGGCCGTGTCCTGCTCACCGGATCGGTCGAGACCCCGGACGACCGTCTCGAGGCGACCCGGCTGGTCTGGCAGATCGACGGGGTTCTCGAAGTCATCAACGAATTGCAGGTCACGGATACGACAACCCTTCTCGACCGGGCACGCGATCTCATCGTGACCAAGACCCTGCAGAGCCGCCTGCTGTTCGACACCCACGTACGGTCGATCGCCTACAGCGTCGATACCGTCAACGGGACTGTCTACCTGTTCGGGACGGCGCGTTCGCAGGACGAGCTCGACCGGGTGAAGTCGCATGCAGGCAACATCCAGTATGTCGAGAACGTGGTGAGCTACGTGACGGTGGAAGCAGCTCCTTGACCGGGGAACCGAACCCGGACGCGATGCTGCGCAGGGCCGCCGGCCTCGGGACCGCGCCGTGGCCAATCGCCGAGACCGCGCTCGCGCTCGCCGCCCTCGATCGGCCCGCGGTCCCGCTCGGGCGGTACCTGCAGGAACTCGACGACATGTCGGATCGCGTGGCGCGCTGTGTCGCGCAGGCGCCAGAACCGGTTTCCTGCCTGGCTCGCGTCATCGGCACCGAACTCGGCTACGAGGGAGACAGCGTCAACTACGACGACCTGCAGAATGCCAACCTGATGCGGGTGATGGACCGGCGCAAGGGGCTGCCGGTGGCTCTCGGCATTCTCTACATTCACGCCGCGCGCGCTCAGGGCTGGGATGCGGAAGGCCTGGCGTTCCCGGGGCATTTTCTCGTTCGCGTCACCGTGGGCCCGTTACGGTCGATCCTCGATCCGTTTGCCGGCGGACGGGACTGCTCGGCCGCCGATCTTCGGGGCCTGCTCGCAAGGATGCAGCGGGAAGCGGTCAGTCTTTCCCCGCAGATGACGGCGAGGGTCTGCGACCGCGACGTGGTGCTGCGCCTGCTCAACAATACCGCCATGCGTCTTGAAGCCACCGACTCCAGCGAAAAAGCCGGCGCCGTCCTGGAGCGGATGATGATCCTTGCTCCCGATGACGAGCGCATCTGGGCCAGGTCGGCGGTGTGCAACGCACAGCTCGGCAGGTACCAGGCGGCAATCGACCTGATCACCCGCTGCCTCGAGCAAGGCTCGCTGTCCGGTTCGGCACGCTACCAGCTCGCACGGTTGCGCGAAGGATGCCGGATACGGCTCAACTGATCCTGCGCACGGTTGCGCCTGACTGCACCACGTCGCATGATCCGCCGGCTTCCGGGTGAAACAAGAGACAGCAGCGGACCTTCCTGCATGACCCTGACCGTCGCGATCCAGATGGACCCGATCGAGGGTATCGACATCGACGCAGACAGCACCTTTGCCCTGGCGCTCGAGGCGCAGGACCGGGGTCACGAGCTGCTGCATTACCTGCCGGACAACCTGTCGTGGCGCGACCGGCAGGTGACGGCAAAGGCGCGGCCGCTTGCGGTCCGCCGGGTGGCCGGCAACCACTCTTCGTTCGGCGAGCGCAGGACGGTGGACCTCACCAGCGAGGTCGACGTGGTCCTGATGCGCCAGGATCCGCCGTTCGACATGTCCTACATCACCGCGACCCACGTGCTTGAACAACTCCAGCCCGACACTCTGGTGATCAACGATCCGGCACAGGTCCGCAACGCACCGGAAAAGCTGTTCTCGACCGGTTTTCCCGGGCTGATGCCGCCGACCCTGATCACGCGCGATGTCGAGGAGGTCCGCGGGTTTCGCGACACCCACCGTGACATCATCGTCAAGCCGCTGTTCGGCAACGGGGGCGCCGGCGTGTTCCACGTCGGTCCCGGGGACGAGAACCTGAACGCGCTGCTGGAACTGTTCGGCACCATCAACCGGGAACCGCTGATCGTCCAGCGCTACCTGCCGGAGGTCCGCCAGGGCGACCGGCGCATCATCCTCGTCGACGGACAGGCGGTCGGCGCTATCAACCGGGTCCCGGCCGAGGGCGAGGCGCGGTCCAACATGCATGTCGGCGGCCAGCCGCAGCCCTGGGAGATGACCCGGCGCGACCATGAGATCTGCGAGCAGATCGGACCGGAACTGCACGAGCGCGGACTGGTGTTTGTCGGGATCGACGTGATCGGGGACTGGCTTACCGAGATCAATGTCACCTCGCCGACCGGCATCCAGGAACTGGGACGGTTCGACGGCATCAACGTGGCAGGGATGATCTGGGACGCCATCGAGGCGCGGATGTAGGGCGGCGCGGGTGGTGCCGTTATCGGATGGCTCGAAAATGCCCGAAACACACGCCCACCCGGGGCCGACAGCGCCGGAAAGCGCGACGACAGACGTCCTGATGCCAAGGCCCGGACTGGTCCGTCGGCGTGCCCGACACCCGCGCCGTGAAATACTTGACCTTCCCGCATGGACAACGGCGCGCATGACTGCCCGCTGAAACAGCATGGGCCTCCGAAGAGGCCCTGCGCCCTGCGGTCGAAACCGCAAGGGGAGTAGTCAACCTCTCGTGATTGATCGCGCGACAGGTCGAGCATGCTGGATCGCAAGCCAGGGTCATCCCGCGCTGACCGACGCGGGGCATGTGTTCGGTGGTGTGAATGCGGGTGCCAAATCCTGCCAGGGCACGGGCCCGGCTCAGTCCTGCTCGCGGGACGCCCTTTCCTCCAGTCCGGACGTCCCGGACCTCTGCTCGAGGATGGCCCAGACCTGTTCGGCATCAACCCCGGCGTCCTGCCACAGCACCAGCAGGTGATAGAGCAGGTCGGCGCTTTCCGCCGCCACGCCTTCCGGCGTTCCCGATAGCGCCTCGATCATGGTCTCCACCGCCTCCTCGCCCAGCTTGCGGGCAATCTCCGGGGTGCCGCGCGCCAGCAGCCGGGCGGTGTAGGAGGCATCGGGGTCGCCGCCGCGGCGTGATGCGATCACCCGGAGCAGATCGTCGAGGGGGTGCGCGCGCCCTGTCATGGTGACGGACGCACCGGGATGCCGGCCGACTTCATGTGCGCCTTGACCTCCCTGATGCGGAACTGCCCGAAATGAAAGACCGATGCCGCGAGCACGGCGGAAGCGCCTCCCTCGCGCACACCCTCGACGAAATGGTCGAGTTCACCGACACCGCCGGACGCGATGACGGGAACCCGGGCCGCATCCGAGATCGCCCGGGTGAGCGGGATGTCAAAACCGGCCCGGGTTCCGTCACGGTCCATCGAGGTCAGCAGGATCTCGCCGGCCCCGGCACCGACCATGCGCCGCGCCCACTCCACGGCGTCGAGCCCGGTTTCGGTGCGTCCGCCATGGGTGAAGACCTCGAACCGTCCCGACCGGGATCGCTTGGCGTCGATAGCAACCACGGTGCACTGTGAACCGAACTTTTCCGCCGCTTCGCACACGAACTCCGGACGCCGGACGGCCGCGGTGTTGATCGAGACCTTGTCGGCACCCGCCAGCAGCAGGCGGCGGATGTCCTCGGTGGTCCGCACCCCGCCGCCCACGGTCAGCGGCATGAAGCACTGGTCCGCCGTCCGGCTGACCACGTCAAGCAGGGTTTCCCGGTTGTCGCTGCTCGCAGTGATGTCGAGGAAGCACAGTTCGTCAGCGCCCTCGCCATCGTAGAGCCGCGCCTGTTCCACCGGGTCGCCGGCGTCGATCAGGTTGACAAAGTTCACCCCCTTGACCACCCGACCGTCCTTGACGTCGAGGCAGGGGATGACCCGGGTTGTCAGCATGACCGGTCCGCATCGAGAACCCGCAGGCCCTCGGCGAGATCGAGCCGACCGTCGTACAGCGCACGACCGCAGATCACGCCGCAGACGCCGGAGTCCCGGCAGGCGGCCAGCCCGATCAGGTCGTCGATCGACGACACGCCGCCGGAGGCAATGACCGGGACCTGGACTGCCGCGGCAAGCGCCACGGTCGCTGGCAGGTTGAGACCGGTAAGCGCACCGTCCCGGTCGATATCGGTGAAGATCAGTGCCGCTACCCCGCAATCCTCGAAGCGCCGGGCGAGGGTGTCGGCCCTGATCTCGGTCGTCTCCGACCACCCCTGTGCCGCCGCCATTCCATCGCGGGCGTCGATACCGACGGCAATCCGCTCGGGGAAGGCGCGGCAGCTCTCGCGGACGAGGTCCGGGTTGCGCAGCGCCGCTGTCCCGAGCACCACCCGGGCAACGCCGCGGTCGAACCAGTTCCCGATCGCGTCCATGGTGCGGATCCCGCCGCCGAGCTGAACCGGGACCCCGGCCGAAATCACTGCCTCGACCGCTTCGCCGTTCACCGACCGGCCGGAAAACGCGCCGTCGAGATCGACAACGTGGATCCACCGGCATCCGGCATCGCGAAACCGGGCGGCCTGGTCGGCCGGCTGCGGGTTGTAGACCGTCGCCTGGTCCATGTCGCCGCGCAGCAGCCGCACGCACTGGCCGTCGGCAAGATCGATGGCGGGGAACAGGATCACGCGTCCGGCTCCCCGTCGGTATCGACCAGAGGCTTGTAGAAGTAGTAGCCCTCGACGTCCCGGTCATCCACCCGGGCATAGTAGGGGTGGCGGCCGAACCTGATGTAGCCGTGGTTCCTGTAGTGTTCGAGCGCGGTCTCCTGCGTCGCCCGGACGTCGAGGTTGATGACCCGGAACCCGGCGTCCTTCGCATACTGTTCGGCGGACCGGAGCAGCTGGCCGGACAGGCCGTAGCCGCGCGCCCAGGGCACCACGAAATGCGTCGTCAGGTTGCAGGCGAATTTCTGGGCCTGGTTGTTGTCCGGCGGCCGGTGCACCTGGCAGGACCCGGCGATCGCACCGTCCAGCCACCCGACGAACAGTGTTCGCTCCGGGATCATCAGGACCCCGCGCCAGTAGGCCTCGAGCACGTGCCGGGGCGGTGGCTTCAGCCAGCCGAACCCGCCGCCGGCCTTGATCGAGTCATCCGTGATGACACACAGGTCGTGCAGGTCGGTAGGGCGCAGGGTCTCGATCCGCTCGACCCGGATTACCGGTGACACGTCATTCATGGTCAGGGTTGCCAGCGCAGGAAGTTGGCGAGGATCCGCAGACCGGCGGACTGGCTCTTCTCCGGATGAAACTGGGTGCCGACGATGGTCTCGCGTCCCACTGCCGCTGTCACCGGACCACCGTAGTCGGTCGTTGCCAGCAAGTCCCGCTCGCATGCCGGCTCCAGGTGGAAACTGTGCACGAAATAAAGGTGATCGTCGTCATCGAGGCCATCGAGCACGGGATGCCGGCTCCGCGCCGGGGCGAGCCTGTTCCACCCCATGTGCGGCACCTTGAGCGGGCGGCCCTGTGCGTCGGTGCCCGGTTCGATCGCAACCACCCGGCCCGGGATCCAGCCGAACCCCGCCGTCGCACCATGCTCGTGGCCGGTCTCGGCGGTAAGCTGCATGCCGACGCAGATCCCGAGAAACGGACGCGCGCGCGTCAGAACCTGGTGTTCCAGCGCCTCGACCATGCCGTCGATCGCCTCGAGCCCGCGCCTGCAGTCGGCAAAGGCGCCGACACCGGGCAGCACGATGCGTTCCGCGGCGGCGACCCGGTCCGGGTCCGCCGTCACCTCGATCCGGTGCGGGGAACCGGTCTCGGCGACAACCCGTTCCAGCGCCCGGGCGGCGGACCGCAGGTTGCCGGAACCGTAGTCGATGATCGCGAGCGTCATGCGACGACCGGCCCCTCTGACCCTCCCAGTGACCCCTTGGTCGACGGGATTGCATCCGCGGCACGCTGGTCGATGGCCATGGCCTGGCGCAATGCCCGCGCCAGCGCCTTGAAGCAGGACTCGACGATGTGGTGCGTGTTGCTGCCGTGGTGCGTGGTGACGTGCAGCGTGATGGCGGCGGACTGCGAGAAGGCCTGGAACCACTCGCGGAACAGCTCGGTGTCCATGTCCCCCAGTCGCGCCTGGGCCAGCGGCACCTGCCAGACCAGGTAGGGCCGGCCCGAAATGTCGAGACTGACCTCGGTCAGGGCCTCGTCCATCGGCACCCGGGCGGTTCCGTAGCGGGTAATGCCGCGGCGCTCCCCGAGGCAGCGCCGGATCGCCTCGCCGACGACGTAGCCGCAATCCTCGGTGGTGTGATGGGCGTCGATGTGAAGATCGCCCTCGGCATCGAGTTCAAGGTCGATCAGGGAATGCCGCGCGAGCTGCTCGAGCATGTGATCGAGGAACCCGATGCCGGTGGCCACCCGGCAGGTCCCGGTCCCGTCAATGTTGACCTGTGCCGTGATGCGGGTCTCGGTGGTGATGCGCTCGACTGTGGCGGTTCGCGTCGTGCTCATGTGTCTTCTTCCAGTCCCGTCGGCGCGCTATGTATCAGGTCGCGTCAACACTGGCGAGTCCGGGTACGGAGCGAAAGGCATCGCATGGCACACGACAAGACCGGCTGGCATGGCACAACAATCCTGTCGATTCGTACAGCGGACCAGGTGGTGATCGCCGGTGACGGCCAGGTCACCTTCGGAAACACGGTGCTGAAGAGCCGGGCGCGCAAGGTACGCCGGCTGGCCGGCGGCCGGGTTATCGCCGGCTTTGCCGGCGCCACCGCCGATGCCTTCACCCTGTTCGAGCGGCTCGAGGCGCGGCTCGAGCAGTATCCGGCCCAGCTCACCCGCGCCTGTGTGGAACTTGCCAAGGACTGGCGCACCGACCGGTACCTGCGCCGGCTGGAGGCGATGATGGCGGTTGCAGACCGCGAGACCTCCCTGATCCTGTCGGGAACCGGCGACGTGCTCGAACCCGAGGACGGCCTGATCGGCATCGGGTCCGGGGGACCATTCGCGCTCGCGGCCGCCCGCGCCCTGTGTGACCGCGATGACATGACGGGCGAGGAAATGGCGCGCCGCGCCATGGCAATCGCCGCCGGCCTGTGCATCTATACCAACGACCAGGTGACACTGGAGTCCCTGGGAGAGACATCGGGACAGCCGGAATGACCGCTTTCAGTCCTCGCGAGATCGTATCCGAGCTCGACCGGTTCATTGTCGGTCAGACCGACGCCAAGCGGGCAGTGGCGATTGCGCTGCGCAACCGCTGGCGCCGCCAGCAGCTGCCCGAGTCAATTCGCGAGGAGGTGCAGCCGAAGAACATCCTCATGATCGGTCCGACCGGTGTCGGCAAGACCGAAATCGCCCGGCGGCTCGCGCGCCTCGCCGAGGCCCCCTTCATCAAGGTGGAGGCCACCAAGTTCACCGAGGTGGGCTACGTCGGCCGGGATGTCGAGCAGATCATCCGGGACCTGCTGGAAATCGCCATCACCATGGTCCGCGGACGAATGCGCCGCGAAGTCCAGGCCCATGCCGAGCTGGCGGCGGAAAACCGCGTCATCAGCGCGCTGGCCGGTGACGGTGCCCGCGAGGAAACCCGGCAGAAGTTCCGCAAGCTGCTTCGCGAGGGCTCGCTCGACGACCGGCAGATCGAGGTGGAGGTCGCGGACGCGGGCGGCGGCCTGCCGACCTTCGACATCCCGGGCATGCCGGGCGCCCAGATGGGGATGATCAACCTGAACGACATGCTGGGCAAGGCACTCGGCAACCGCACCAAGCGCCGGACCATGTCGGTGGCGGAGTCCTACGAGGTGCTGCTGGCGGAGGAGGCCGACAAGCTGCTGGACGAGGACCGGGTGGTGCGCCAGGCGGTCGACGCGGTCGAGCAGAACGGCATCGTCTTCATCGACGAGATCGACAAGATCTGCGCCCGGTCCGAACGGGTCGGGGCCGACATCTCGCGCGAAGGCGTCCAGCGTGACCTTCTGCCGCTGATTGAGGGAACCACGGTTGCCACCAAGCATGCGCCGGTGCGGACCGACTTCGTGCTGTTCATCGCGTCGGGTGCATTCCACCTCGCCAAGCCGGCGGACCTGCTGCCCGAACTGCAGGGCCGGCTTCCCAACCGGGTCGAGCTCGCGGCGCTGGAGCGCGACGACTTCCGGCGTATCCTGACCGAACCCGAGAACAGCCTGATCATGCAGTACTCGGCGCTGATGGAGACCGAGGAGGTCACGCTGGAATTCCGCGACGATGCGATCGACGCGCTTGCCGACCTGACGGTGGAGGTCAACAGCAACGTCGAGAATATCGGGGCGCGCCGGCTGCACACCGTGCTCGAGAAGCTGCTCGACGACATCAGCTTTACCGCCACCGAGCGGCCGGGCGAGACCGTGGTGATCGATGCCGCCTACGTCCGCCGCCACGTCGGGGCGCTTGCAGAGGATACCGACCTGTCGAAGTTCATCTTGTAGGCCGCACGGGCTCCCGGCGCCGGCGCAGCACCACGTAGAGTGCGCCTGCGCCGCCATGCGCCGGGCTGGCGTTCGAGATCGCGAGGATGTCGCGGGCCTGCGGATGGCCCCGGAGCCACGCCGGCACCTGGCGCCGCAACACGCCGGGCCCTTCGTCCCGGTCCCATCGTTCCCGGGCCCGGTCTCCCTTGCCGGTGATGACCAGCAGGGTGCGGTGGCCGCGGCTGATCGCCTTTCCGAGGAACCGGTCGAGTTCGGCCCTGGCCCTGGCCTGGGTCATGCCATGCAGGTCGAGCGTCGCATCGATGCTCACCTGGCCCCGCTTCAAGCGCAGGGCGGAGCGCCGGTCCAGTCCCGGAACACGGCCGGGGCGGTGTCCGCTGGCCATAGCCGGCTCGGGAGCGCGGGCCTGGCGTACCAGCACCTTTCCCCCGCCGGCCACCGGTGTGGATGACGGCTCGGTCACCGGTTCCTGCGGCGCTGCCGGTACCGTGGACTCCGTGTCCTGTTCGCGCAGGGGCATGACATCGGCAAGCACCCGGTGGAACAGGTCAAGATCGTCTTCCGGCGGGAAGCGCGGTCGACGGCTCACGGTTCAGCCCACCAGGATGACGTGCAGGCGGACCGGTCCGTGCACACCGATCTGGATCTTCTGTTCGATGTCGCCGGTCCGCGACGGGCCGGTGACGAAGTTCACCACCCGGGGCAGGGGGGAACGGCGCACCAGGTCCCAGCCGTCTTCCCAGCTGCCGACGATGTCGCTTCGGCGCAGGAGCACGATCCCGTGCGGGGGCACGAAGTTGAGGCTGGTCGGAGTATCGGGGCCGGAGACCAGCAGCAGGGTGCCGGTCTCCGCGATGCCGGCCATCCCCACGGTCACTGCGACCCTGTCGTCCCGGTTCGCGTTCCCGGTCCTGACCTCGAGTGTTGGAACCGTGTCCCAGTCGACCCCGAATTCGCCCACGGCCGGTGCCGCGACCAGCCGCGCCGGGAGGTTCTCCCGGGCCAGGTACCCCGCAACGGCCCGGGCCACCCCGGCGCTGTCGTCCACCTCCTCGAGCGTGGTCGAAACCCCGCCGGCCTTGGCGAGGAACAGCTCGACCAGTTCCCCGGCGGACCGGTTCACGCGTTCGGGGATGATGTGGCGATCATGGCGCCTGATCCGGTCCTCGATCGCCGCCTGTTCCGCCGCCGGCAGCGGGCCGCGGCGCAGGGCCTTCCTGATGCCCGCGAGTATCTCGGCCCTGGCTGTACTCATCGCTGCCGTCCGCGGCGGTAGCGGGACATGAATGTCCCTCCGGCTTCCGGTGCCGGCAGGTCCCTGGTTGCGGTCCAGCCCGCCGCAAGCGGCAGGCGCCTGAGCCGCCCGCGGCCGAACGCCAGCACACGAAGCGCCTCCGCCCCTGCCCGGGCGGCCCACCGGTACAGGACCGGCCGGGACGCGACCAGCACCCAGAGCGCCAGCGCAAGGCGTGCGCGGCGCGAGCCGAGGCCGCGCTCGTGCGCAACGGCCCGGTAGTTGCGCATCATCCGGGTGAGCGGAATGCGCATCGGACAGACCTGTTCGCACCGGCCGCAGAAGGTGGACGCGTTCGGGAGGTGGGAGCTGTGATCGATACCGATCAGCGAGGGTGTCAGCACGGCCCCCATCGGACCCGGATAGACCCAGCCGTAGGCATGGCCGCCGACCGCCCCGTAGACCGGGCAGTGGTTCATGCAGGCGGCACAGCGGATGCAGCGCAGCATGTCCTGGAACCCGGTCCCGATGAGCGCCGAGCGGCCGTTGTCGACCAGCACCACGTGATAGGCGTCGGGACCGTCGGGATCCCCGGGCTGCCGCGGACCGGTGGACACGGTGGTATAGACCGATGCTTCCTGTCCGGTTGCCGAGCGTGCCAGCAGCCTGAGGATCGCGAGCGCGTCCTCCGCGGTGGGCACCAGTTTCTCGATGCTCGCCACCACCACGTGCACCCGGGCAAGCGTCTGCGTCAGGTCACCGTTGCCCTCGTTGGTGACGATCACGCTCGATCCGCTCTCGGCAATCAGGAAATTGGCGCCGGTGATCCCCACCTCGGCCGCAAAGAACTGCTCCCGCAGGCGTTCGCGGGCCTCGTCGGTGATGGCGCGCGGATCATCGAGCGGGCGGGCGGGGTCGAGCCCGTCGTGCGCCTCGCGGAAGGTGGCTCCGATTTCCTGGCGGGTGACGTGGACTGCCGGCACGATGATGTGGCTCGGCGTCTCGTTGCGCAGCTGCACGATGTACTCGCCGAGATCGGTCTCGACCCGCCTGATGCCGCTGGCATCGAGGCGTTCGTTGAGCCCGATTTCCTCCGCCACCATCGACTTGCCCTTGGTCACGGTGCGGGCCCCGGCATCGCTGCAGATCCGCATGACGATGTCGCAGGCCTCCGCCGCCGTCCGCGCCCAGTGCACCTGCCCGCCCGAGGCGGTTACCCTCTCCTCGTAGAGTTCGAGATAGGCGTCGAGATTGGCGAGAGTGTGGTTCTTGATGTCGCGGCCCGCGTCGCGCAGGGCCTCGAACTCGGGCAGGTCGGCCACCACCTCGGCGCGGCGAACCGGAAAACCGCTCTTCAGGTTGTGCAGCGCGCTCTGCAGGACGGCGTCGTCGAGTGCCGCCCGCGCCGAGGCCGGAAACGCCTTCGAGTCCGCGCCCTGCATGTCAGCCCCGGCCCAGTGCCGGCGTGCCGTCCGTCCCGGCGAGCACTTCGGCGACGTGGCGGAACGCGATGTCGTGACCCTCGCGGCTCGCCTTGCCCGCCATGTTGAGCAGGCAGCCCAGGTCCCCGGCAAGCACCAGCCCGGCGTCGGCGGCAACGATGTTTGCGAGCTTGTTCGCAACCATCGCGTCGGAGATCTCGGGATACTTGACGCAGAAGGTTCCCCCGAAACCGCAGCAGACCTCGGCTTCGGCCATTTCCGCGAGCTCGAGCCCGTCCACGGATGCGAGCAGACGGCGCGGCTGCTCGCGCACCCCGAGTTCGCGCAGGCCGGAACACGAGTCGTGATAGGTGGCGCGGGCCTCACACCGCGCCTCGACCGAGGTGACACCGAGCACGTCCACGAGAAACGAGACCAGCTCGTGGCAACGCGCGGCCAGGTGGCGGGCCCGGTGGCCGAGTTCCGCATCGTCGGCGAACAGGTCGGCGAGGTGGTGATGCAGCATCCCGGCACACGACCCTGAGGGAACCACCACGTGGTCGCAGTCCGCGAACCCGTCGAGCAGGGTGCGGGCCACCGCCCGCGCCCCGGCGTTGTCACCCGAGTTGTAGGCCGGCTGCCCGCAACAGCCCTGGGACCGCGGCACCACGACCTCGCAGCCCGCGTCCTCGAGCAGACGGATCGCGGCAAAACCGACCGAGGGGCGGAACAGGTCGACGAGACAGGTCACGAACAGCCCGACCCGAAGCGGTCTCTCGTCACGCGGGGGTGACTGCATGAATGCTCCGTTGCGGTTGGCCCTGCACCATGCGAAATCGGTATTCGCGATGCAAGCCATCAGGACGAGAGCACGTTCTCTGATGCCAATTGATGAAGGCCGTAGCCCAGCGCTACCAGAGCTCATCCGGTGCGTGGTGTTTCCAGTGCTCTCAAGATAGTGGCCTGATACTGTCACCCAGTTTCATGATGTGGTCGGCGATTGCAGCACCTCGGGGATGCGAGGAAGCCCACATCAGGTAGTACAATGGCGCACCTTGCGTATTCCTTAGCAGACTGGGATTAACGGTGTGACCAAATGCCTCCTTCAATCTTCGATGATAAAGGCCCAGGAGGCGTTCGGCTGCTTTATTGCTCTTTTTTGGCAGGTCATTGCCGAACCATCCGTTTTCCCGTTTATACGCCATGTCATGCCATTCACGAGTGCCGAAACACTTGTCCAGGAGATCCATCCAGTTCTGTGGAATTTCCGCATTCCTTGTGACAAGCCTGTTGATTGCCATGGCAAGGGGGAAGTTGATGATCACGTCGACTTTGTGTGTCTTGGCAAGGGCTTCAACCGTGTTCCATTCAAGATGCGGTCCATATGGATCCAGAAATGCTACTCCCCGCGCATTGGGCGATACGCGAAATCTGCGGGCAAGCTTCTGAACACCCCGATTGGCGTCTACAACTGCGACATGCACGTCCTTGTCAGGGTATTCATCCTTAAGGTCATGAAGCAGCGTCGCTCGACGTTCGTCGGCATCAAAGAAGTAGTATTGATCAAAACCACGGCCTGTCCTGAGAGCGCGTAGAGGTGACCCTTCTATGAATTCTTCTTGTTCCGAATCCAGGAAAAGACCGAGGTTTGTCTCATCCTGTTCTGGTACACGCAATCTGGATCGACCTGTACCCGCAAATGCATCGATGTAGATCAGCTTGAATCTCTGGTTCTTCATTACATTGTGGTACGCTGCCAGGTAGTGTTCCAGAGCATCGAGCTTTTGCTTGGCCCACGGTCCTACAACGTTATCTGAATGCGACTTCTTCACTCTGGTCTCCACGGGTCCAGCACTATCAAGGAACGTGTGACTCCAGAATGGCTTTCGGCACAACATGCTTGGGAAAGCCGTTCCATTCTACGTCATCAAGCAGTCGGCCATTGGACTTTGGTCGCGGTCCGCCCCATTGCTTGAAGAAGAACTCGACCTTGTCGCGTTTGCATGCATCACGGAGTGCGCGCGCCCAGTCAGGCTGCATGGCCCGGGCTCCCGGGCCGCTCTCACCTCCGACGATCGCCCAGGCAATGCCGCGCAGGTCCACCTCCGTGACAGGTCCGAGGAGCGGTTCAAAAGAGATGAACCGTGCCTCCGAGTTGATGGCCTTCAAATGGGAGATTCGATTGATGCGAGCCGAATTCTCGACCGACACGCCAAGCCATATGTGCCGCGGTACGGTTCCTCCGTCATACCGGGCACGAACATAGTTCCGCATGAGGGAACTGCGCTTTGTCAGCACCTGGAAGACGTGCCAGTCGGCCCGTTCCATGACATCGAAGACACGGTCGATGAAGGTTCGGTCGATTTTCTTGTGGAACAGGTCACTCATCGAGTTCACGAAAATCATCCGCGGCTTGCGCCACTTGACTGGCTGCTCAAGCCTGGATGGCCAGAGTCTGAGGTCGAAGCCCTGTTCGTAGGGATGGCCGGTGACACCGCGCCAGCGCTCTGCGAACCGTTCGGCGTAGCAGTTGTCGCAGCCCGGGCCGATCCTGGTGCATCCGGTAACCGGATTCCAGGTCACGTCAGTCCATTCGATTTCGGATTTCTGTGCCAATGCTCTGCCTCCGGTTTCTCGCAAGAAACATTTGTGCACGCGGCTCCGTCCTGACCAGCATGGTGCAGCCCATGGAATCCGCCTTGAGGGAAGGGTGAACAGAGAACGGGAAGCTCATTGCCGGCCCTAGGCCGGAAGTCGATTTCCTTGAGGCAGGTCTGAAGGTATTCGCACCGCGGCCCGCAGCAGCAGATGCCCCATGCCCATCCCTTGAGGACGTAGCAGATCTGGTGGGTCTGGAGGAAACGAGGTGAGCAGCTGTACTCCCGACGAGTCGCACCTCGTGGCGACCGGAGGGAATGCCTGCAGTTGCTGTCCCGAGGCAGCCCCGATCCGGCCTGCTGCCTTTGTCGGCCTGGCTCAGGTTCATTCCTGCCGAAGCGAGCCGCTTGTGGAAGCGCGTGGCCCTCGACGTTTGCTGTGAGATGTCCGAGACCGGAACGGCCGGGATCTGGCCATTGTTCATGTTGACGGCTTCTCCGACAGTAACCGGTACTCGACCCTGAGATGTGCGACTGAATCGTCCACCCAGGCCTTCCTTGTACATTACACGTATTATACCAGAACAAATAGAAAACACAACGGCCGGTCTTGAGTGTTTGCCTCCCTTCGCAAGCCTCCGAGCGCTCACGCGAGGCCTGCGGTTCAGAAGGCATGACAGCGGTCCGGGCCCGCAACTGCGACGCGGATACGCTACCCGCATCCCGTGATCGGGGTTACCCGCCGCTGTCTGCTGCGCCCTCGAGTTCGGCGAGAAGTTCGCCGGTGTGCTGGCCCGCGCGCGCGACCCAGGGGCGGGCCGAGACCGCGGCATTCTCGAACAGCATCGGCGTGTTGGCGACCTGGTAGACCGCGCTCCCGTCGGTCACCCTGACCGCGGCTCCCCGGGCCCTGACCTGCCCGCTCGAAAGCGAGTCGGCGAGCGTCAGGTAGCGGGTGCACGGACACCCCTCGGCATTGATGCGGCGATCGAGCTCGTCGGCCGGGCGGGTCCGTGTCACGGCATCGATCTCGCCCAGAAGCTCGTCCCAGTTGTCGATCCGTGCCGAGGCGGTGGCAAACCGCGGATCGTCGAGCCACGCGCCGCGCTCCAGCGCGCGGGCAAGTGCCGCGAAGTTGGCCGCGCTGATCGGTGCAACCATGAGGAAGCCGTCGCGTGCGCGCACCGGCGCGAACACCGGCGCCTGCCCGGCATCGGGAAGCTGTGCCGCCTGGTACTCGTGGGCCATCATGTTGTGGATCGTGTCCATCATCGCGACATCGATCCGCTGGCCGCGGCCGGTGCGGTCGCGGCCGAACAGTGCTGCCGCGATCGCGGCACAGCCATGCACGCCGCCCATGAAGTCGGGCGCGTTGCTGCGGTGCCTCAGCGGGCGATCGAGAGCCGGTTCGTAGTCCATCATCATCATGTCGAAGCCGCTGGCCGCGTTGATGATGGTGGCAAACGCCGGCTTGCCGGCGTCGGGACCGGTCTGGCCGTAGCCGGAGATCGAACAGTACACGAGGTCGGGCTTGAGCTCGCGCAGCTGCTCCCAGGCGAGCCCGAGCCGCGCCATCACTCCCGGCCGGTAGTTCTCCACCACCACGTCGACCCGGGTTGCGAGCGCACGGACCGTTGCCAGGTCTTCCGCGGACTTCAGGTCGAGCTCGACCGACTTCTTGCCGCAGTTCAGATGCCCGAAATACGCCGACACCCCGTCGCGGAACGGCGGCGCCTTGCGCATGACCTCGCCGCCGGGCGGCTCGACCTTGATCACTTCGGCACCCATGTCGGCAAGCAGCCGCGTGCAGTACGGGCCGGCCACGTACATGGTAAAGTCGAGCACGCGGACGCCGTCAAGCGGTCCGCCGCCGGTCATCGGCCCATGGCCCGGGCGGACCGGCGCGGATCGGCGCCACCGCAGATCACGCCGCTCTCAAGGTCGGCACTGATGGCGCACACGCCGGCCACCGCATCCGAGCGTTCATCCAGCCACTCCACGTCGTGGCCGCGCCGGGCCAGTTCCGCGGCCGCGTCGGTGGCAATCCCGGGCTCGATCGCGAGCCGGCCCGGGCTGCAGTCGTGCGGTTCGAAGGAATTGGGATGGCTGGAGGTCACGAACCTGGGCGCCTCGACCGCGTGCTGGATCGGCATGCCGAAAACGAAGTGGTTGAGGAAGACCTGCAGCATGCCCTGCGGCTGCGCATCCCCGCCCGGCGCGCCGAACGGCATGATCCGCGCGCCCGCAACCCGCGCCATCGCCGGGTTGGGTGTCAGCCGCGGCCGCTTGCCCGGCGCAATCGACGAGGCATGGCCGTCGAGCGCGAAGGACTGCGAACCGCGGGCCGACGGGCACAACCCGAGACCCGGGATCACCGGGCTTTCGAACGACACGTCCGACGGCGTGATCGAGCACACGTTGCCCCACCGGTCCATGGCGCAGGCATAGGAGGTGTCGGCCGCCGCCTCGCTCGGGCTGCGATCGACGTGGGCGCTCCACGAAACACCGCCGTAGCCGGGAATGTCGCCCGCCGGCGGCATGCCGGGCCATGCCCGCTCGCGGTCGATCAGCACGCGACGCCCTGCCGCGTAGTCCTCCGACAGCAGCCGGTCGATCGGGACCGGGACATGGTCGGGGTCGCCGTAGAACCGCTCCCGGTCGGCGAGGACCAGCTTGATGGTCTCGGCAACGAGGTGCACGTACTCGGCCGAGTTGTGTCCCAGGGACACGGGATCGTGGCCATCGAGCATGCGCAGCATCTGCAGCAACGTCGGTCCCTGGCACCAGGGCCGGCAACTGTAGACATCGATGCCGCGGAAACTGATCGTCAGCGGCGCCTCGACGGGGGTGCGGTGTCCGGCGAGGTCATCGGCCGACAACAGGCCGCCGTTTTCCGCGTGGTAGTCGACGATGCGCCGGGCGATATCGCCGACGTAGAAGGCGTCGCGCGCCGCCGCGAGCCCGGCGTCCCGCCCGGCGGACGCAGCGGCGGTCTCTTCGTCGGCCATGTACTGGATGGTGGCCGCCAGGTCCTCCTGGACCAGCAGGTCGCCTGGTTCCGGGACCTCCCCGTCCTTCAGCCAGATCCGGGCATTCTCCGGCCAGCTCCGGTATCCGTCGCGGTGGCGCTCGAGGAACCGGTGCATCGTCGGATGGACCGTAAATCCCTCGCGTGCAAGTCGAATCGCCGGGGCCGCGACCTCGCCGAACGACATGGTCCCGAACCGGCGCAGCGCGGTGATCCAGGCATCGGGCGCGGCCGGAACCACGGTCCGAAGCAACCCGAGCGGGATGCGGCCGTCGGCGAACATGCCGGGGCCCACCGCCGCCGGCCAGCCGCCCAGCCCGGCGAGGCTTGTCACCCCGGCTCCCTCGGCCATGCAGATCAGCATCGGTGCCACGCCCGAAAACTGCACCTGGTCGCTGTGCACGACGCCGAGTGCAATTCCCGCCGCGACACCGGCGTCGACCGCGTTGCCTCCGGCCTCCAGGATCGCGTGGCCGGCCTCGGTCGCGAGGTAGTGCCCGGCAACCACCATGTGCCGGCGTGCCATTACCATCGGTTGCTGCGGTTGCGCGGTCATGTCGACATCTCTGCTTGTTGCGTTGCGCCGGCACGAGTGTGCTGCACCGGCGCGCACAAGACCAGTACTGCCGGACACGCGTCGCCGCGGGCGACAGGGGAGGGGTCCGGGCGCCGGAAACGGACCCGGCTCCGCCTGGCCGGAGACATGCTGGCATCGCGCGGACATGCCCGCATGTCCCCTGTCCTCCCTGCGTCGGGCAGCGTCCCCGTTCGGCCCGTGGCCGCCGGGTGCGATTCTTGCAGGCCATCATGCTCCTGTTATGGTAGAAGGCCGTGCATGCTCGCTCCTGCGGGCGCTCTGACCGATCTTGCAGGATGTTCGCCCGTGGCCTCAGAACGCGCGACGAGTTTCACCTACCGGGACCTCATCGAATGTGCCAACGGGCGGCTGTTCGGACCGGGCAACGCCCAGTTGCCGCTGCCGCCGATGCTCATGTTTGACCGCATCACCAGGATCAGTGACAGCGGGGGCGCGAACGGCAAGGGCGAGGTCGAGGCGGAACTCGACGTGAAGCCGGATCTCTGGTTCTTCAAGTGCCACTTCCAGGGCGACCCCGTCATGCCGGGCTGCCTCGGAATCGACGCGCTGTGGCAGCTGCTCGGTTTCACCCTCGGCTGGCTGGGCGGGCTCGGCTCGGGCCGCGCCATCTCCGTCGGCCAGGTCCGTTTCTCCGGCCAGGTCCTTCCCACGGCCCGGCTGCTGCGCTTCCAGCTCGACATCAAGCGCGTCGTCACCCGCAAGCTTTTCGTCGGCATCGCAGACGGCAAGGTCCTGTGCGACGGAACCTGCGTGTTCGAGGCCAAGGACATCCGCGTCGGCCTGTTCAACAACCCGGCATTGCGAGGCGGCGGATAATGCGCCGGGTGGTCGTTACCGGCCTGGGCATCGTCAGCAGCATCGGGAACAACGCCGAAGAGGTGGTCGACTCGCTTCGCGAGGGACGCTCCGGCGTGGTCCGGTGCGACGAGTACAGCGAGCTCGGGTTCCGGTGCCACGTCCACGGGTCGATCAAGCTCGACCCGGCCGATCACATCGACCGCAAGCAGATGCGGTTCATGGGCAACGGGGCGGCCTACAACTTTCTGGCCATGCAGCAGGCGATCGCGGATGCCGGGCTGGAACCCGACGACATCAGCAACCCCCGCACCGGCCTGGTGATGGGTTCGGGCGGCCCGTCCACCTCCAACATGGTGAACGCCATCGACCTTGCACGCTCCCGCGGCCCGAAACGGGTCGGTCCCTACATGGTGCCGCGGGTCATGTCGAGCACCAATTCCGCCACCCTGGCCACCGCCTTCGGCATCAAGGGACTGAGCTACTCGATCAGCTCGGCCTGTTCCACCAGCGCCCACTGCATCGGCAACGCCCGGGAACTGATCCAGCATGACAGGCAGGATGTGGTGTTTGCCGGCGGTGGCGAGGAGCTTCACTGGACGCTGACCGTGCTGTTCGACGCCATGGGCGCGCTGTCGTCCAGGTTCAACGACACGCCCGAGGTCGCGTCGAGGGCCTACGATGTCGACCGGGACGGTTTCGTGATTTCCGGCGGCGGCGGCGTGGTGGTGCTGGAGGAGCGCGAACGGGCGCTGGCGCGCGGAGCGCCGGTCTACGCGGAAATCATCGGCTACGGAGCGACCTCGGACGGGGTCGACATGGTCCAGCCGTCGGGAGAGGGCGCGGTCCGGTGCATGCGCATGGCGCTCGAGGGTGTCGGGGAACCGGTTACCTACATCAACACCCACGGCACCAGCACCCCGATCGGCGACACCCGCGAACTCGCCGCGATCTCGGAGGTCTTCGGTAACGAGGTTCCGGCCATCAGCTCGACCAAGTCGCTCACCGGACATTCCCAGGGCGCCGCCGGAGTGCAGGAACTGATCTACACTCTTCTGATGATGAAATACGGGTTTATCGCCGCTTCGGCGAATATCGACACCCTCGACCCGGAAGCCGCCGGCATGCCGATCGTCAGGGAACGGCACGATGACATCGATTTCTCGGTCGCGCTTTCCAACAGTTTCGGTTTCGGCGGAACCAATGCCGTCCTCGCGGTCCGCGCTCCGGACGCCTGAGAAACGGTTCGGGCGGATCCGTCACCCATGTTCAATCGGAAGGTCACCGGGACATGACCGGAACCGAGCCAGTGCACTCCGGGTTGATGGCAGGCCGAAAGGGCCTGATCATGGGCGTGGCCAACGAGCGTTCGCTCGCCTGGGGCATTGCCACCGCCTTGGCCGCGGAGGGCGCGGAACTCGCGTTTACCTACCAGAACCCGGCGATCGGCCGGCGGGTGGGGCCGCTGGCGGCATCGGTGGGTTCGAAGCTGGCATGGCCGTGCGACGTCTCCGACGATGACAGCCTCGACCGGCTGTTCTCCGAAGTCCGCGCGGCGTGGGGCCGGCTCGATTTCGTGGTGCACGCGATCGCCTATTCCGACAAGACCGAGCTCAGGGGAGCGTATCTGGAAACCAGCCGCGAGAACTTCCGGCACACGCTTGACGTCTCGTGCTACTCCTTCACCGGCGTCGCTCGCCGGGCGGCCGAGCTGATGGACGAGGGCGGAAGCCTGATCACGCTGAGCTACGTCGGTTCGGTCCGGACTATTCCGAACTACAATGTCATGGGTGTGGCAAAGGCGGCGCTCGAGGCCAGCGTGCGCTACCTGGCGGTCGATCTCGGCCCGCGCGGCATCAGGGTCAATGCGCTCTCGCCCGGACCGATGCGCACCCTTGCAGGCTCGGCAATCGCCGATGCGCGCTACGTCTACCGCTACTCGCGCGACAATGCCCCGCTGTCACGCAACATCGCGCTCGAGGAAGTCGGGCGTTCGGCCCTGTTCCTGCTGGGACCGCTCTCGTCGGGCATGACCGGCGAGGTCCACTACGTCGATGCGGGACTGCGAGCGGTCGGCATCCCCCGCCCCGAGGTCCAGGACTGACCGCCGCCGTCAGTCACCGGGCGACAGCCGCCCGCCGCCATCGGTAACCGCCATGTCATTCCCGGCCGGGAACGGCCGGACCGCGTCACAGGTCTCGAAACCGGAGTCCGGTCCCGCAGGCAATTGCCCGCACCGTTGCCGACGTCAGCCCGGCATGCCCTCACCGGTCATGCCGTCTCCGAACCCGGCCCGGGGCGCCCCGGCGGCGGTGAGCGATCCGCACCGGCCGTACGGACGGTCACACCCGCCGGAGCCGGCCGGCGTCAGCCGGCCGCACGCCTGCGCTCGTCGCCCAGGTCGGCGCCGGTCTGCTGGTCGACCGCGCGCATGCTGAGCTTGACCTTCCCGCGGTCGTCAAACCCGATCACCTTCACCTTGACCGCGTCGCCGACATTGACGACGTCGGTGATGCGATTGACCCGGCCCTGCATCACCTCGCTGATGTGAACGAGGCCGTCGCGCGGGCCGAGGAAGTTCACGAAGGCCCCGTACTCGACCGTCTTGACCACCTTGCCGTTGTAGATCACGCCCAGTTCCGGTTCGGCCACAATCGACCGGATCCGGTCGATCGCCGCCTGTCCGGCCTCGGCATTGACCGCGGCGACCATCACGGTGCCGTCGTCGTCGATGTCGATCTTCGCCCCCGTTTCCTCGCAGATCTCCCGGATCACCTTGCCGCCCGGGCCGATCACGTCGCGGATCTTGTCCTTGTTGATCGAGATGGTGCTGATGCGCGGCGCGTGATCGGACACCCCCTCGCGATTGCCGGAGATCGCCTTGTCCATCTCGGCCAGGATGTGCAGCCGGCCTTCCCTGGCCTGCTCCAGCGCGATGCGCATGATCTCCTCGGTGATCGAGGTGATCTTGATGTCCATCTGCAGCGCGGTGATGCCCTCGCCGGTTCCGGCAACCTTGAAGTCCATGTCGCCGAGATGGTCCTCGTCACCGAGAATGTCGCTCAGGACCGCGAATTTCTCGCCTTCCTTGATCAGCCCCATGGCGATGCCGGCGCATGGCTGCGAGACCGGAACCCCGGCATCCATGAGCGACATCGAGGTTCCGCACACGGTCGCCATCGACGACGAGCCGTTCGACTCGGTGATTTCCGACACGATGCGCAGCGTGTAGGGGAAATCGTCCTTGGCTGGCAGCAACGGACGGATCGCCCGCCATGCCAGTTTCCCGTGACCGATCTCGCGCCGGCCGGGGCCCATCATGCGACCGGCCTCGCCGACGGAATAGGGCGGGAAATTGTAGTGCAGCATGAAGTTCGAGCGGTACTCGCCCTCGAGCGCGTCGACGATCTGCTCGTCCTGCCCGGTCCCGAGGGTGGTCACCACCAGCGCCTGGGTTTCGCCGCGTGTGAAAAGCGCCGACCCGTGGGCCCGGGGCAGGATTCCGACCTCGGAGATGATCGGGCGCACCGTGCTGGTATCGCGGCCGTCGATGCGTGTTCCCGTCTCGAGGATGGCGTTGCGCACGATGTCGGCCTCGAGCGCCTTGAAGGCCTCTCCGGCGATCTCGCGCTCCGCGTCGGTCTCGAACCCGTCGTACGCCTTCTGCCTGGCCGCCGTGACCAGGTCGTGGCGTTCCGCCTTGTCGGCAACCCGGTAGGCGCTCGCCAGGTCGTCCGCGACATTGCCGCGCAACGCCTTGGACACCGCCGCCACCTCCGGCGGTTCCGGCGCGAGCTCGCGCGGCTCGCGCGCACAGGCCTCGGCCAGTTCGATGATGGCGTCGATGACCGGCTGGAACGACGTGTGACCGAAGGTCACGGCGCCGAGCATGACCTCCTCCGACAGCTGGGCCGCTTCCGACTCCACCATCAGGACCCCTTCGCGGGTCCCGGCCACAACCAGGTCGAGCGCATGGCTTTCGTTGTCCCGGCGCTTCGGATTCAGCACGTACTGCCCGTTCTCGTAGCCGACGCGGCAGGCGCCGATGGGACCGAGGAACGGCAGCCCCGACAGGGTCAGAGCCGCCGATGCGCCGACCAGGGCGACAATGTCGGGGTCGTTTTCGAGGTCGTGTGACAGGACAGTGCACACCACCTGGGTCTCGCACTTGTATCCCTTGACGAACAGCGGACGGATCGGACGGTCGATCAACCGGGAAACCAGGGTCTCCTTCTCGGTCGGTCGGCCTTCCCGCTTGAAGAACCCGCCGGGTATCTTGCCGGCGGCAAAGGTCTTTTCCTGGTAGTTGACCGTGAGCGGGAAGAAGTCCTGGCCGGGCCGGGGGTTCCGGGCGCCGACCGCGGTGCACAGCACCGTGGTCTCGCCCAGTGAGACGACGACCGCACCATCGGCCTGTCGCGCAATCTTGCCGGTTTCCAGGACAAGCCGGCGCCCGCCCCAGTCAAGTTCCTTGCGGTAAATCTTGAACATTCTCACCATTTCCTTGCATGTGGGCCAATCCGCCGCTCACGCGGTACGGACGGCACGGACGGGCAACCGCGGCAGCCTCGCAGGAGGCCAGCGGCGTTCGGACGATGTTCGGTCACGAGAAGCGTGTTGCACCATGCGCGCGCACACCGGATCGTGTGCAGCCCTTCGTTTCACTCTCAATCCGGGACCCGCGCCGCTCCTGGCAGCGGGTGCCGTTCGGTTCAATCCACGACTCCGCGGGTTCAGCGCCGCAGACCGAGCTGACCGATAAGGGTCCGGTATCGCTCTTCGCTGCGTGATCGCACGTAGTCGAGCAGGCGGCGGCGCTTCCCGACCATGATCAGCAGGCCGCGCCGCGAGTGGAAGTCCTTCCTGTGGGTCTTGAGGTGTTCGGTCAGGTTGGCGATCCGCGTAGTCAGGATCGCGACCTGGACTTCCGGCGAGCCGGTATCTCCATCGGCCCGGCCGTACTCATGAATGAGTTCGGACTTCTTTTCCTGGGTAATCGACATCGAATACTCCGTTTCGTCACAGATTGAGGACACGGACAGGGCTGATGCATCCTTCCCGGATGCGCGAGACGGCAACCGGCAGCCCGGAACACCGGGCGTACAGCAGGTCACCCTCCCGCAGCTCGCCGCGGCGAGCCCGGTCGGAAGCACGGAACAGCGGGACCCTCTGGCCTCGCCGCAGCCTGTCCGCCTCGTCACCCGTCACATCCAGCGCCGGGATGTCGTCCAGCGCCGCGTCTACCGGCAACAGGTGGTCGAAGGCGGCGGGACTATGCACCCGTGTTTCAAGAAAATCCAGCGGAACCGCCTTTTCCGCGTCGAAGTTTCCCACCGACAGCCGCGCGAGCCGTGCAAGGTGCCCCACGGTCCCGACATTCCGGGCAAGGTCGCGCGCCAGCGCGCGCATGTAGGCACCCTTGCCGCTGGTCACCCGGAAGATGGCCCGGTCGGGATCCGGGATCTCTTCCAGCGTGAACTCATCGATCCTGACCGACCGGGGCTCAAGCAACACGTCCTCGTTGTTGCGCGCGAGATCGTAGGCCCGTCGCCCGCCGATCCTCACCGCGGAATAGCGCGGCGGGACCTGTTCGATATGGCCGCGGAACGCATCGAGCGCCCGCTCGATGACCTCCCGGTCCGGCCGGACCCCGCTGGTCCCGGTCACCGTGCCCTCGCAGTCGTCGGTATCGCGTTCCTCGCCCCAGCGGATCTCGAACCGGTAGGACTTGTGCCGGCCCATGACGTAGGGAACCGTCTTGGTCGCCTCACCGAGCGCGATCGGCAGTATGCCGGTGGCAAAGGGATCGAGGGTTCCGGCATGACCGGCCTTGGCCGCGTCGAAGACCCTGCGGACCACGTTGACGGCCCGGGTCGACGTGATGCCCGCCGGCTTGTCGATCACCACCCATCCGTTGACCGGCCTGCCACGCCGGTTACGTGCCATCGGCGGCCTCGCTGTCCGTCGTGACTTCAAGATCCGACAGCAACAGGTTCATCCTGGACGAGGCATCGAAGGCGGAATCGATCCGGAAGGTCAGCGCCGGCACGGAGCGAAGCCGCACCCGGCGCGCCACTTCCCGGCGCAGGTACGGCGCCGCCCGCGACAGGCCGGCCAGCACGGGATCCCGGTCCCTGCCGGCCAGCGGCATGACCCAGACCGTCGCCGCCTTCAGGTCGCGGCTGACCGCCACCTCGGAAACCGTGATCGAGGCCGATACCAGGTCCGGATCCCGGAAATTCCCGCGCTGGAAAACGTCGACCAGGGTCTTGCGAACGAGCTCGCCGACCCGCAGTTGACGCTGACTCGGCACACCGCGCTCGAGGTCATGGCGCACCATCGGCCCGGTCACGCCTGGGTAGCGACCTGTGACCGTTCGACCGACTCCAGCGTCCGTTCGACCTGCCGGACCTCGAAGCTCTCGATGAGATCCCCGACCTGGATGTCGTGGTAGTTCTCGAAGCCGGCGCCGCACTCGTACCCCTCGCGGACTTCGCGGACTTCCTCCTTGAACCGGCGCAGCGTCTTGAGCGCACCTTCGTGGATGACCACGTTGTCACGCAGCAGCCGGACCTTGGCTCCGCGGCGAACCATGCCCTCGGTAACCATGCACCCGGCCACCTTGCCGACCTTGGAAATGTTGAACACCTCGCGGATCTCCGCGTAGCCGAGGAATTCCTCCTTGAGGTCCGGCGCCAGCAGTCCGGTCAGGGCGGATCTCACATCGTCAATCACGTTGTAGATGATCGAGTAGAGGCGGATCTCGACATCGTCCCGGCGGGAGAGTTCACGCGCCTGGGGGTTGGGCCTGACATTGAACCCGATGACCATCGCGCCCGATGCCGCCGCCAGCGTGACGTCGGACTCGTTGATGCCGCCCACGGCGCCGTGCAACACTCGCACGGCAACGGCGTCGTTCGAGATGTTCTCCAAGCTGCCGCGGATTGCCTCGAGCGATCCGTGCACGTCGGTCTTGATCACCAGCGGCAGTTCCTCGGCTTGGCCGGCGGCGATCGCGGTCAGCATCTGTTCCACGGTGCCCCGCGCGCCCGCGGCCGCCCGCTTGCTCCTGATCTGGCGTTGCCGGTAATCGACGATCTCGCGGGCGCGGGACTCGTTCTCGACCACGTCGAACTTGTCGCCGGCCAGCGGCGATCCGTTCAGCCCCAGGACCTCGACCGGGAAACTCGGTCCGCATTCCTTGATGCGGCGGCCACGATCGTCGATCAGCGCCCGTACCCGTCCCCACTCGGCGCCGGCGACGAAAATATTGCCGACCCTGAGCGTTCCGTGCTGGACCAGGATCGTGGCGACGCTGCCGCGTCCCCGCTCCATCTTTGATTCGATCACCGCACCTGCCGCCGGACGGTCTGGATTGGCTTTCAGTTCAAGCAGTTCGGCCTGCAGCAGGATCGCTTCCTGCAGCCGGTCCAGGCCCTGTCCGGTCATCGCCGACACCGGGACCAGCATGACGTCGCCGCCGAGTTCCTCCACCACGATGTCGTGGTTCAGCAACTGGTTGCGGACACGCTCGGGGTCGGCGTCCGGCAGGTCCATCTTGTTGACCGCAACGATGATCGGGGTCTTTGCCGCCCGCGCGTGGCGGATCGCCTCCTCGGTCTGCGCCACGACACCGTCGTCGACGGCCACGACGAGAACCACGATGTCGGTAACGTTCGCGCCCCGGGCCCGCATCTCGGTAAAGGCCTCGTGACCCGGCGTATCGAGGAACGTGATCTTCTCTCCGCCCTCGAGCTGTACCTGGTAGGCGCCGATGTGCTGGGTGATCCCCCCGGCTTCGCCGGCCGCGACGCTGGTCTTGCGCATCGCGTCGAGCAACGAGGTCTTGCCGTGGTCGACGTGGCCCATGACTGTGACCACCGGGGCCCGCGGCTGCTGCGCCGTCTCGTCCTCGGCCTCGGCCCCGAGCCCGGTCTCGACATCGGATTCCGAAACCCTTCGCACCCGGTGCCCGAACTCCGTGGTGACGAGTTCGGCGGTATCGGCATCGATGGTCTGGTTGATCGTGGCCATGACGCCGAGCGTCATGAGCTTCATGACCACGTCCGCCGCCTTCTCCGCCATCCGGTTGGCCAGCTCCTGCACGGTAATGGCGTCGGGAACGATGACCTCGCGCGAGCGCTTCGGCGCCTCGGGAGCGTCGGCGCGCAACCGCCGGCGTTCCCGCTCGCGGGCGCGACGGACCGAGGCGAGCGAGCGAGCCCGTTCACCGGCGCCGTCATCGAGCGCCTGGTTGATCGTCATCTTTCCGGAGTGCCGGCGCCGTGGCTCGCCGCGGCGACCCGAGGGCGCAGGGGTCTTGCGGGCGGCCTCGCGCCGCCTGCCGCCGGGCGTGCGCGCCGGGGTTTCCGCATCCTCCGGCGTCACCGCCGGGCGGACCGTTGCGGTCGTTTTCTTCTGGCTTTCCCGCAGCCGTTGCGCCTGCTCGTTGCGGGCCGCCTGTTCCTCGGCAAGGCGGCGCGCCTCCTCGGCCTGGCGCTGTTCCTCCGCCTGGGCGATCTGGCGGGCTTCTTCCTGTTCGGCCTGCCGGCGATCAACCTCCTCCACCACCGGCTGGGCGCTTTCCACCGGGGTCTCGGCCAGCATTTCCGTCGCTTCGGTCAGGGACTCGCGCGGGACGTCATGCTGCATCGCGCCCTGGAGCGCCCGTTCGCGTGCCGCCCGCTCTTCCGGTGTCAGGGTCCGGCCGGTGCCTTCACGCGTTCCTGCCTCGCGGCTCGGAGCCTGGGAGCCGGGACTGCGCTTGCGACGCCGTTCGACCTGCACGACCTTGGACCTGCCGTGCGGAAAGCTCTGTTGAACCCGTGTGGTTTCAACCGACTTTCCGAGCGACAGGCGGTTCCGGCCGCCGCCGAGGCTCAGTTTCTTGCGTTCTGTCTCGTCGGTGGTCTTCATTCGCTGATCGCACGGCTGCCAGGATGTGGACGACACCCGGGTTCAATACACGTCCCGGCACCATTTTCCAAGTGAAGGGACCCACTTCGGCGGTTTCGCGGCCCGGCGGGCTTCGCCATATCGACCCGTTGCACGGTTCACCGGGCGGCAGGCGGCACCGTTCTCCCCGTGCGAGCGCACCGGCTTCCGGTGCCGTCAGGCGAGTTTGCCCGGGCATGCGGGCCCGCATCCGTTGCCGCTATCCCGCACCGGCGTGACGCGCCGGACCCGTTCGATACGGTCACCGGGCGGTTTCAGGCCCGGCCTCGTCGGGGATTCCGCGAAAGGCGGCCAGGCGACCAGTATCGCGGCGCAGCCGCGCCACCAGGCCGCCGGAACCGGCCGAGGCGCGCGTGACCGCCACGTGCACGAGCCGGTCGCGTTCGAACGCTCGCGCAAGCTCGCTGCCCGAGAGCACGGTGATGACCGGGATGGCCGGGTCCAGCCTGTCGAGCGCACGCCGCGAACCCGCGGACCCGTCGTGGGCCTCGAGACGCAGCACCACCGTCCCGGCCGCGATTGCCCCCGCCACCTTCGCGTGCCCGGCCATGGCAAGCCCGGCTCGGCGGCAGAGTCCGATGGTCATGATCGCCCGTTCGAGCAGGCCGGCCTCCACCCTGTCGGCAAGGTCGGACAGGGCCGTCGCCCTGGCACGAACCGCGCGGGCGAAGATGCCGGTCCCCGCTGCCCGGGAAACCTCCGGCCGGCCGGCCGTGATCCAGACCCCCCGTCCGGGCAGCCGTTCCGCGAGATCGGGGACCACGGTGCCGTCCGGCGCCACGACAAAGCGAACCAGCCGCTCGCGGGGAAGGGAGCGGCGCGTGACGATGCAGCGACGGTGGTTCATTCGGTCCCGGCGGGATCCTCCGGCGGATCGGACGGGAACCAGTGGGCCCGGGCCCGCATGATGATGCTGTCCGCGCTCTCGCGGTCGAGCGGCATGTCCGGGAGCATCTCGATCAGCTCGTCGCTCGCCAGATCGCCGAGGTCGTCGATGGTGCGAACCTCCTGTTCGCCGAGCGCCACCACCATCTCCAGGGTCAGCCCCTCGACCGCCGCGAGCTCGTCGGTCACTCTCAGGCCGATCCGGCGCTCGTCCAGTTCGGCCCTGACCATCTCGGTGTGGGCACGGGCCCGATCCTGCAGCTCGGCGGCGATGTCCTCGTCGAACCCCTCGATGTCGATCAGTTCCTCCAGATCGGCCTCCGCAATCTCGACGACATCGTTGAACCCCTCCGCGACCAGCAGGTGCGCAATCACGTCATCGATGTCGAGCGCGTCCATGAAGATCCGGGAATGGGTCCTGAATTCCTCCTGCCGGCGTTCGGATTCCTCGGCCTCGGTGAGGATGTCGATGCTCCACCCGGTCAGGATGGAAGCCAGGCGCACGTTCTGGCCCTTGCGTCCGATCGCGAGGCTGAGTTGGTCGTCGGGCGTGACCACCTCGATCCGCTTCTCCTCCTCGTCGAGCACGACCTTGCTCACCTCCGCCGGCGCCAGCGCATTGACCACGAAGGTCGCCGGGTCATCCGACCAGGGGACGATGTCGATCTTCTCGCCCTGGAGTTCGCCGACCACCGCCTGCACCCGGCTGCCCCGCATGCCGACGCAGGCGCCCACCGGATCGATGCTGCTGTCGTGCGACAACACCCCGATCTTGGCCCGGCTGCCCGGATCGCGCGCCACCGCCTTGATCTCGATGATCCCCTCGTAGATCTCCGGAACCTCCTGGCGGAACAATCGGCGCATGAACTCGGGATGGGTCCGGGACAGGAAGATCTGCGGTCCCTTCACCTCTTCGCGGACATCGACGATATAGGCCCTGATCCGGTCGTTGTTGCGGAACGACTCCCGCGGGAGCAGGTCTTCGCGGCGAATGATCGCCTCGGCCCGTGTCAGGTCGACCTTGACGCCGCTGTACTCCGACGACTTGACCATACCGTTGACGATCTCGCCGACCTTGTCCTTGTACTCCCGGTACTCGCGTTCGCGTTCCGCCTGGTGAACCCGGTGACTGATTACCTGCTTCGCCGCCCGCGCCGCGATGCGCCCGAACTCGACCGGCGGCAGTTCCTCGATGATGAAGTCGCCCGCCTGCCAGGACTGTCCGGGTTCCCTGCGGTTCGCCTCTTCCACGGTCACGTGGACATTCTCGTCCTCGATCTCGTCGACCACCGTGATGTAGCGGAACAGCGAGATCTCGCCGGTCTGGCGATGGATGGTGGCCCTGATGTCGAAATCCTGGCCGTATTTCGCCCGTCCGGCGTTCTGGACCGCCTGTTCGATGGCGACCAGGACCTCTTCCCGATCGATGCCCTTCTCCCGCGCCAGCACGTCGGCAACCTGCAGCAGTTCCGTCCTGGGAAGGTAGGTGGCTTCCATGGCCATGGTTTACTCCATCCGGTTCGGTGTTTCGGCGCCGCGCCGCCCGGCGGCAATCAGTTCGTCGGTCAGCACCAGGCGCGCCGTCCTGATCGCGCCGTGATGCACCAGGTGGCACGTGCCGTCGACGTCCAGCCTGACGGTTCCGGTCTCGTCGATCCCCCGCAGCCTGGCACGCAGGCGGCGGCGGCCATCCAGTGGCTCGGCCAGTTCGACCCGGGCCTCGAAACCGGCAAAGCGCTCGAAATCGCCGGGCCGCGTCAACGGCCGGTCGATCCCGGGCGAGCTCACCTCCAGGCTGTAGGCGCCATTGATCGGGTCCTCGACGTCGAGCAGGGCCGAGACCAGCCGGCTGACCGCGGCACAGTCATCGACCGTCATCTCCCCGCGGTCCACCCTCTCGACCATGACCTGAAGTATGCGCCGCGCGCCGCCCGACAGGGAAACCCGAACGATCTCGTAGCCGATGTCCGCGACCGGAGCCTCAATGATCTGCTCGACATGCCTGGTGACCGGTGACGCCATGGAGAAATGTGCGGCCGGGCAGGATACCCGGTCACCCCTTTCATCAAACTGACCGGGAGACGCTGCAGACTATACGCCATTCGCCCGGGGCTTCAAGCGCGATCTCGCGTTCCGCCGGTCGCGGCCCGCGGCCTGCGCCCGGACGGGGACCGGGTTGCCGGACACCTGCGCCGTTCGCGCCGGCGCCTTTCTCAGTGCCGGCGCCGGTAGCGCAGGAACACCGGCTGGCGGCCGGCGGCACGGGCCTTGGCCTCGTAGCGGGTCTCCGGCCAGTCCGCGGGCCGTTCGCGCCAGTCGCATGCCCGCCGCGCCAGCCACTCGAACTGCGGGCTCGCGCCCATGTGTTCCAGCATCCATCGCAGGTAGCCGCCATCATCGGTGGCAAGCCGCAGTTCGCCGCCCGGGCGCAGCAGCCGGGCGAACTGCGCGACCGAGTGGTGCTGGACGACACGCCGGGCGGCGTGGCGCCGCTTCGGCCACGGATCCGGAAACAGCACGAAGATCCTGGCGATGCTCGCGGCACGAAGCCGGGGCAGCAGCGGCCGCGCGTCATCGGCAAGGATCCTGACCCGGGCAAGTTCGCCCTGTTCGAGCCGGGGCAGCAGGGAGGCAACGCCGTTCATCCACGGCTCGCAGCCGATGAAGCCGACGTCCGGGGCACTGGCGACCTGCCATGCGAGATGCTCGCCCGCCCCGAAACCGATCTCGAGCCAGGTCTCGCGCGGCGGCACGCCAAACAGCCCCGCGGGATCGAAGTCCTCCGCCACGTCGTCGAGCCGGATCTCGCAGGCGGGAAGCCGTTCCGCGAGCAGCCGGGCACGGCCCCCGCGCAGACGGCGGCCGCGGCGACGGCCGCGAAACACCGGCCAGGGCGGCGCGCCCGGCACGGGATCCGCCGTCACCGATCGGGGCTCCCGGTCCCGGGGCACGGGTTACTCGTGCCCCTTTCCGGGCACCGGCGTTGCGGCCGGTGTTCCGGCTTCGAGCGCGGCAACCGGGCCGCCGTAACGCTGCACCAGCTCGTTCTGGTCATCCTTGGCCATCCGGTCGACCTGTTCGGGGGTGCGCCCTCCCAGGTGCGCGAGCAGTGCCGCGTGCAGGCGCTCGCGAACATCCCGGTATTCCGGTTCCCCGGCACGGTTGCGGGTCTCCTCGGGATCGAACCGCAGGTCGAACAGTTCCGGCGGGTAGTCGACGTACCAGTGGTACTTGTAGCGCGCGTCGGCAACCATGAACGCGCCGGTCGGTGCGCCGACCGCGTGATACTGGCTCATCACCGTGCGCCCGTGATCGCCGGCACCCGCCAGCTCGAACAGCGATCGCGAGGCGCGCTGACGTTCGTCCTCGACATCGGGCAGTCCCAGGGCGTCGAGGAAGGTCGCGTGCAGGTCGACGAGGCTTGCCGGCGTCCAGGCCACGCGGCCGGCGGGGATCCCGGGACCGGCCATGATCAGCGGGACGCAGACCGACTCCCGGTACAGGTTGGACTTGCCCCACAGGCCCCTGGCGCCGAGATTGTCGCCGTGGTCCGAGCTGTAGACCACCAGCGTGTCGTCCTCGAGGCCGGTCTCCCCGAGCGCGGTCATGATCTCGCCGATCTTCTCGTCGACGAATGTCGTGAGCGCAAGGTAGCCGGCGATCGCCAGCCGGCGGCGATCCGGGCGGCCGTGGAAGTGGATTTCCTCGCAGACGTAGTCCTCGCGCCGCGCGATCCACGGGTGGTGGGCATGGCCGTTAGCCGGCAGCAGCTTGGACGGCTCGATGGCATCGGGCGGGTAGCGGTCGAAGTACGACTGCGGCGCCACCAGGGGGAAATGCGGCGCCACCAGGCCGACGAACAGGCACCAGGGCTTCCCGTCCGGCGACGCGGCCCGCTCGCGCAGCCAGTCCGCGGCCGCCGCGGCCACGTCGGTGTCGAACTGGTTGTAGTTGCTCCAGCCCGGGCCGATGTTCTTCAGCATGACGCGGCCGCGGGGCCGGGAGGGCAACGGGTCGCGCACCGAGCCCCAGACCTGGCCGATTCCCTCCCAGATGTGCATGGCGAGGTGCTGGGCGCCAAACCCGGTATCATCGGTCTCGTTGGTGTAGTGCAGCTTGCCGATCGACTCGACGCGATGGCCGTGTGCCTGCATCACGTGACCCCAGCCGGGCACCCGGCCGTCGTAGGCAAGCGCATTGTCCCAGCAGCGGATGTCATGCACGTCCAGCCCGGTCGCGAGCGAGGCCCGTGCGGGCACGCAGATCGGGCTCGGCGTGTACGCGTTGACGAACCGGGTCCCGCGTGCGGCAAGGGCGTCCATGTGCGGGGTGTGGGCGAGCGGCGAGCCGCTCACGCCCATGTGCCGGGGGTCGTGCTCGTCGGAAAACAGGAACAGGATGTTCGGGCGGCTCCGGGGCATGGCGGTTTCCGTGCGGGGCAGGGGCGGGCTCACTCTACCAGAACCCTCGCCGTCGGGCCGCGCCCGCGTAGACTGGCTGCCCAGACTGCAGCAGGAGGACCCGATGATGGCCCTCACGCCTCCCGTCCGGGTGGGGATCGCGAGCCTTGCCATGTACCACGGAACCTTCTGGGCCCGGGCGCTCGCCGCGTCGGACCAGGCCGAGCTCGTGGGGATCTGGGACGACGATGCCGGGCGCGGGCGCGAGGGCGCTCGGGCCGCAGGCACACGGTATGTGCCGGACCTTGAACGGTTGCTGGACGCCTGCGACGCGATCTGCATCACCTCGGAAACGGTGCGCCACGCCGACCTGGTCGAACGCGCCGCGGCCGCCGGGTGCCACGTGCTGTGCGAGAAGCCGCTGGCAACGACCATGGCAGATTGCGACCGGATCAGGCGCGCGGTGGATGCCTCCGGCATCACCTTCATGCAGGGCTACCCCAAGCGGTTCGACCCGGCCAGTCACGAACTGAAACGGCTGGTGGACGGCGGCGGTCTCGGCACCGTCACCCTGGTGCGGGTCAGGCACGGCCATCTCTACGGCCTGCGCCGCCCGGACGTCCTGCCCGGCTGGATGCACGACCCCCTCCAGGCGGGTGGCGGGGCGCTGCTGGACGAGGGATGTCACGGCGCGGATCTCATCCGCTGGCTGTTCGGCGAACCCGACGCGGTGATGGCGACGGTCTCGCACCGCGCGCTCGACCGCGCCGTGGAGGATCTCGGGCTGGCCGTCTTCCTCTACGACGACGGCCCGGCCTGCGAACTCTGCTCCAGCGTCACCTTTGCCGCCGGCGACGCCTCGGTCGAGATCTTCGGGACCCGGGGGACCGCGATCCTCTCGGGCGTCGACCTTGCCTCGCGCGACGTCACGCACGGCGGCTTCCTCAGGCTGTGCCTGCTCGATGCCGGCGCGCTCGAGGATCCGGCCACGCGGTCATGGCAGGTGGTGCCGGTGACACCGGGGTTCCAGGACACCCCGGCGTTTCACCAGCAGAGCCCGCTTCGCTTCGTCGACGCCCTGGTCCGCGGCACCCTGCCGCCGGTGACGGTCGAGGACGGGCGCCGCTCGCTGCAGATGATCCTCTCGGCCTACGAGGCGGCCCGCACCGGCACGACGGTGCGCATCCCCGGACCGGACCGGGTTACCCCTGCCTGAGGGCGTCGACCAGGTCGAGCCGTTCCCAGGAAAACCCGCCGTCAGGCTCGGGTTCACGCCCGAAGTGTCCGTAGGACGATGTCCGGGCGTAGATCGGCCGGCCGAGCTCCAGGCGCGAGCGAATGCCGCCCGGCGACAGGTCGACCACCGACCGGACCCGCCGCTCGAGTTCCGCGTCGTCCAGCACGCCGGTGCCGTAGGTCTCGAGGAGGACCGACAGCGGCCTGCGGTGACCGATGGCGTAGGCGACCTGGATCGTGCACTTGTCCGCCAGCCCGGCCGCCACCACGTTTTTCGCCACCCAGCGCGCCGCGTAGGCCGCTGACCGGTCGACCTTGCTCGGGTCCTTGCCGGAGAACGCGCCGCCGCCGTGCGGTGCGGCACCGCCGTAGGTGTCGACAATGATCTTGCGCCCGGTCAGCCCGGTGTCCCCGTCCGGTCCGCCGGTGACAAACACGCCGGTCGGATTGACGTGAAACTCGTCCTCCGGGCACATCCAGCCCTGTGGCAGGCAGCGTTCCACGTAGGGGCGCACCAGTTCGCGCACCTGTTTCTGCCCGAGCCCGGGATCATGCTGGGTCGAGACCACCACCGAGGCGGCGCCGACCGGCCGGCCGTTCTCGTAGCGCAGGCTGATCTGGCTCTTGGAATCGGGCCCGAGACCCGGCACCTCGCCGGCGTGCCGCGCCCGGGCGAGGTCGCGCAGGACCGCGTGCGCGTAGTGGATTGCCGCGGGCATCAGCACGTCGGTCTCGCGGCAGGCATGGCCGAACATGAGCCCCTGGTCACCCGCGCCCACGTTTCCGGAATCGTTGCCCGTCTGCGCATCCACTCCCTGGGCAATGTCCTGCGACTGCGGGTGCAGGTAGGTCTCGATCGAGCAGGTGCGCCAGTGAAACCCGTCCTGCTCGTAGCCCACCCGCCGGATGGCCGCCCGCACCGCGTCGATGATGCCGTCCGCAACCCCGTCCGGCCCGCGCACCTCGCCGGCGAGCACGACCCGGTTGGTGGTGGCGAGCGTCTCGCAGGCAACCCGGCTGTGGGAGTCGGCCGCGAGGTAGAGATCGACCACGGTATCGGAAATGAGGTCGCAGATCTTGTCCGGGTGACCTTCCGATACCGATTCACTGGTAAACACGTAGCTGCCCTGGGTCACCGCGCTCCTCCGTTGCCGCATCCTGCAGGCGATCCGCGGCCTTCATTGCTGAATCCCCCGAGCACGGTCAAGCGAATTTCCGGGCCGGTCGCTCACCTGCGCGCCACGCGCAGCATCAGCACGAGACCAAGCAGGAGAGCAACAATTCCGGCCCAGGCGCTCTCGCCGTGGCTGGCATAGACGGTCGGGACGGGCAGGGGCGGCGGCAGACGGGCGTCGAGCGCCCCGGTGACACCGAAACCGATCTCCGCGACGGTCCGGCCCAGGGCGTCGTACACACCGGAGATTCCCGTATTGGCCACCCTGACCATGGGAATGCCCTCCTCGACGGCGCGCATGCGCGCGCTGGTCCGGTGCTGGTAGGGACCGGCGCTGTGCCCGTACCAGGCGTCGTTCGTCAGGTTGAGCAGCAGCGCGGGCCGCGGCGCCCCGGCCGCCACCACCTCGCCCGGAAAGATCGCCTCGTAGCAGATCAGCGGGCTTGCCAGCCCCAGGCCCGGCACCGGAATGGAGACCGGGCCCGGGCCCGGGGAAAAGTCGATGAAGGACTCGAAGAGCACCGGCAACGGGATCCGCCCGCGAAGCGGCAGGTACTCGCCGAAGGGAACAAGATGGGCCTTGTCATAGCGGGCCGCCGCCATGCCGCGCCCGTCGAAGACGAATGCCGAGTTGAACAGCCTCGATCCGACGCGCGCCGGCGCCCCTGCGACCAGGCTTCCGCCTTCCGGCACCATGGAATCGAGCCAGTGCTGAAGGGCCGTGTGCCTGTTCAGGAAGGCGGGCACCGCGGTCTCGGGCCAGATGATCGCTATCGGAACGGTACCGGGCGGGAGTCCCGGCTGGCGGACCGCGGGCTCGGGGTCGAGAGTGAGGCGCCGATAGCGGGCGAGGTGCGCATCTCGCCGTTCCGGATCCCACTTCTCGTGCTGGAGAACGTTGCCCTGGACCAGGCGGATGACCGGGCCCGCCGCCGCGTCCGGCGGAGCGGTATCGAGCCGCGCCTCGCCGCCGGCCCACAGCAGGAACGGGACCGCAAGGGCGGCGAGCGCGGTCCACGGACGGTGATTGTGCGCGGCCGTGAGCAGGGCCGGCGCCAGCGCCGGTGCGAGCACGGCCAGCCCGAGGCCGTGAATGCCGACCCAGGCGGCAGACTGTGACAGTGCGTCGGAGCCTGCGAACGCGTAGCCTGCAAGGTTCCACGGAAACCCTGTCAGCAGGGTGCTGCGCAGGTATTCGGCCAGGCTCCACAGCACGAGGACCGCCAGCGCCCGCTCCTGCGGCCGGGACAGCATCGCCGCTGTCGCCAGGGTTGCCGCCGGGAACACCGCGAGCACCATCGGAAGCCCGATGGCGGCAAACGGAACCGCCCAGGCAAACCGGTCGCTCTCGACCAGCAGGGCGTTCGAGACCCAGTAGAGCCCGGCAACGTGATAGCCCAGCGCAAACAGCCAGCCGGTCATGGCGGCGGCGGCGGGCGTGTCGGCCCGCTCGAGTCGCCAGACCAGCCCGGAGAACGCGGCCAGCGCCGGCAGGACATGCAGCGGGGGCAGTGCGGTGGAGGCCAGGGCGCCGAGGAACAGGGTGAGCAGAATGCCGCGGATACCGCGGGCATCACCGACGAGGCGGGCCAGCGCACACAGCCTGGTGACGATCAGTTCCTGCACCGCATCACGCGGCCGGCGGCCTGATCCGGACCGATTTCAGCCGCCGCGGGTCGGCATCGAGGATCTCGAACTCGAGACCGCTGGCATGGCGGATGATCTCGCCCGGCCTCGCGATCCTCCCGGCAATGCCGAAGATCAGTCCAGCAAGGGTTTCGACCTCGTCGCGCTGTTCATCGGCGACGACGGTGCCGAACAGCACTTCGAGCTCCCCGATCGTGGTCCGTGCGTCCGCGATGGCGGAACCGTCGGACTGCATGACGATGTGATCGGCCTCCTCGACATCGTGCTCGTCGATGATCTCGCCCACGATCTCCTCGACCAGGTCCTCGATCGTGATCAGACCGTCGATGCCGCCGTATTCGTCGACCACCAGCGCAAGGTGCAGCCGCGACATGCGCATTTCCTGCAGCAGGTCCAGCGCCCGGATCGTCGGGGACACGAACAGGACCTCGCGCACCAGCTCGACGAGTGCCGCGGGCTGGTCCGTATTCAGCCGCGCCAGCACGTCCTTGATGTGCACCATGCCGACGACATCGTCCAGGGTTTCCCGGTACACGGGAAGGCGGGAATGGGCGACCTCCACCATGCGTGCCGAGAGTTGCGGCAGGTCGGTGGCGATATCGACGGCAACGATGTCGGCGCGCGGGACCATCACGTCCCAGGCGACAATGTCCCGGAGCCCCAGGACATTGCGGATCAGCGCGCGTTCATGGGCGTCGATCTCGACTTCGGCCGCACCGGCGCCCTCCTCGATCAGTTCCTCGAGCGTGTCGCGCACCGTGGTGCCGTTCGACCCGAGCCCGAGGGAACGCAGCACTCGCCGCGCCCGGCCCGCAAGCCCGGTGTGATCCGCCGCGTAACCGGTCGTCCCCATCAGCGATCCACCCGCCCGCGGTGCGGGTCGTCGAGCCCCAGGCTGCCCAGGATCCGGCTTTCCCGGGATTCCATGGCGGCGGCGTCCTCGTCGCGCACGTGGTCATACCCCAGCAGGTGCAGGGTACCGTGCACCACCAGGTGTGCCGCGTGATCGCGGAACATCCGGCCCTGGTCCCTGCTCTCCTCGCACACGGTCTCGTAGGCAAGCACGATGCTGCCCAGCGGGTGCGGCACCCCCTGCGACGGCGGCGGACCGGCGGGAAACGCAAGGACGTTGGTGGGCATGTCCCGGTTCCGCCAGGCGCTGTTCAGGTCCCGGACCCGGAGGTTGCCGTCGAGCAGGACCGAGACCTCGCCGCACCGGCGTTCCGCCAGGACGGCCCGGACGGCCTGAAGGCACACTTCCTCGATATCGGGACACGCGGAACGCCACAGTTCGCACGCGACCACGATCTCGACCGGTTGTTCCGACTCTCCGCTGGCTGCGCAACCGTCCATCACGTCGCCTCGTCCCGGGCCGCATCGCGCCGGTTGTAGGCATCGACGATCCGCGCCACCAGGGTGTGGCGCACCACGTCGGCCGACGAGAACTCGGTGATGCCGACGCCGGGCATTCCCCGCAGGATTCCGAGCGCATCCTCGAGTCCCGACCGGGTGCCCCGCGGCAGGTCGATCTGCGACAGGTCACCGGTGAGGCACATGCGCGAGTTCTCGCCCATGCGGGTCAGGAACATCTTCATCTGCACCGGGGTCGTGTTCTGGGCCTCGTCGAGAATCACGAAGGCGTTCGAGAGAGTGCGCCCGCGCATGAAGGCAAGCGGTGCGATCTCGATTTCCCCCGTGGCCAGGCGGCGTTCGACCTGGGCCGCGGGCATCATGTCGTGCAGCGCATCGTAGAGCGGGCGCAGGTAGGGATCGACCTTCTCGCGCATGTCGCCCGGCAGGAACCCGAGGCGCTCGCCGGCCTCGACCGCCGGCCTCGACAGCACCACGCGGTCCACCATGTTCTGCTTGAGCAGGGCGATGGCGACGGCCACGGCAAGGTAGGTCTTGCCGGTTCCCGCCGGCCCCAGCCCGACCACGAGATCCGTCTCGAGCAGCCGGGCAACGTAGTCGCGCTGGTTGACCGTTCGCGGCGAGATCGGGCGCAACCAGGTCTCGAGTGTCGCCTGCGGGTCATCGAATGACGACAGGTCCGGCACGCCATCGGGACCCACCGACTGTGACGCCCAGTTGATCGCCGCATCGACCGTCGCGAGATCCATCGACTTGCACCCGTTCATGTTCTCCAGGTGGCGGTACAGTGCCTCGAGCGTCGCCTGCGCGATCGGAGCCTGCCGGCCGTCGCCGATGATCTCGATGGTGCTGCCGAAACACGCGAGCGAGACTTTCAGCTTCTGCTCGATCCGTGCGAGGTTCCGGTCGTGCTGGCCCAGCAGCGGCGGGAGCAACTGGTAATCGGGAAGTTCCACTGTCAGCCGGTTGCCATCACCTGGTGCAACGTTCACGGTCGGCAATTCTCCTCCTGGCTCGGGCCGGGGACCAGCCTGCCTGACAGGCTCTTGGCCAGCCCGCGGATGATGCGCACCCGGACCAGGGTGCCGATCAGCCGGTCCGGTCCGTCAAAATGCACGGCCTGCATGTAGGGACCGCGGCCGACGAGCTGGCCTGCCCGGTCGGTGCTCCGTTCGACCAGCACCGGCTGAACCGTCCCCTCGGCGCGGCGGTTGAACGCGTGCTGCTGTTCGTTGAGCAACGCCTGCAGCCGGGCCAGCCGCTCGGCCTTCACCCCGTCCGGCACCTGCACGCGCCCGGCCGCGGGCGTGCCGGGCCGCGGGCTGTACCTGAAGGAGTAGGCCTGGGCGTAGCCGACCTCGCGCACCAGGTCGAGCGTCGCCTCGAAGTCCTGCTCCGTCTCGCCGGGGTGGCCCACGATGAAATCCGACGACAGCGCCAGATCCGGCCGCGCCACGCGCAGCCGCTCGACGGTCTCCAGGTACAGGCCGGTCCCGTGCCTGCGGTTCATCGCCCGCAGCACCCGGTCCGACCCGCTCTGCACCGGCAGGTGCAGGTACGGCATCAGCTTGGGCACGTCGCGGTGGGCCGCGATCAGGGTTTCGTCCATGTCCCGGGGGTGGGAGGTCGTGTAGCGGATGCGGTCGAGCCCGTCGGTTTCGGCAAGCGCCGCGATGAGCTCTCCCAGCGTCCATTCGCCTCCCGCGGGGCCCTGGCCGTGCCAGGCATTGACGTTCTGGCCGAGCAGGGTGATCTCCCGCGCCCCGCCCGACACCAGCCTGCGCGCCTCCTCGAGCACCTCCGCGGCGGACCGCGAAACCTCGGCGCCCCGGGTGTAGGGCACGACGCAGAAGGAGCAGAACTTGTCACAGCCCTCCTGCACGGTCAGGAACGCGCTCGCTCTCGTCGCCGGCTGTGCGGGCAGGTGATCGAACTTGCTCTCCACCGAAAACTCGGTATCGACCAGGCGCGCGCCGGTGGTCGCGTCCACCCGCATCGCTCCGGCCTTCACGACCAGTTCGGGCAGCCTGTGATAGCTCTGCGGCCCGAACACCATGTCGACCCATGGTGCGCGCGCGGTGATCTCCTCGCCCTCGGCCTGGGCGACACAGCCGGCGACCGCCAGCATGACCCGTCCGCCGCGCGCCGCCGCCTCGGCCTTCAGCCGCCTGAGTCGGCCGAGCTCGGAGAACACCTTCTCGGTGGCCTTCTCACGGATGTGGCAGGTGTTGAGGATGACCAGCTCGGCTTCGTCCGCGCGGGAAACCTCGCGATAGCCGCTGTCCGCCAGGACCCGGGCCATCCGGCCGGAATCATACTGGTTCATCTGGCAGCCGTAGGTCTTGATGAAGAGCCCCTTGGCGCGGTGCGCGCCGGGACAGCGATGCGCTGCAGTCATCGCTCACCGATCGTGGTGCGATCAGCCGGTTGTGCTGGCATGGTGTGCCTGCGGTCTCCCGATATCCTGCCTCCCGGCCAGACTAGCACCACACGGTCCGGGGTCAAGTCGGGTGCGCGCTCTCCGAGATCGCCGGCAATCGCCGCGCGCGCCAGCCGCGCCAGTTCCTTGCGGTCGGCAACCCGGTCCGCCGCGATGGCCGGGTGGAACCGGACCGTGACACCGATCCTGTCCTGCATCAGGGACCGCCACAGGTGCGGCATGAGGTCCATGTCGCCGTACCAGGCGCACAGCGGTCGGTCCACATGGGAGATCGGACAGTCCCCCAGCCTGGTGTAGCGCACCGACACCGGCTGTACGCGCACCTTCGCGCCGGCGACCGACGCGAACAGCGTGGTCTTGAACGGCAGTACCCGCACGCCGTCGGAACTGGTCCCCTCGGGGAACACGATCAGCCGGTCACCGCGGGCAAGCACGGTACGGAGCTGGTCGATCTCGCTCCGCGCGCCGCGGGTTCGCCGTTCGATGTAGATGGTGCGCGTGAGCCAGGCGAGCTGGGCGAATCCCGGCCAGCCCGAGACCTCGCGCTTGGCAACGAAGCGGCCTGGCAGCAATGCGCCCAGCACGATGATGTCGTAGTACGACACGTGATTGGCGACATAGAGCGTCGCACCGTGGTCTTCCCGCCTGCCCTCGGTCCTGATGTCGAGGCCCAGGATGCGGGCACCGGCCCGATGGTGCAGCAGCGGTATCGCGCGCGCGAGCGGCGCACACGCCAGCATCCCGGCCAGCTGGAACGGCAACAGGACCAGGGTCAGCAGGACATAGGCGCCGAGGCGGGAGACGGCGAGACCGACAGAGCGCGGCGACAGGGCGGTACCGGGTTCCAGGACGGTCATGGATGTCGCCGCCTTCGTCATCGGGCCGTCGCGTCTCCGGCGGCGCGGGCGTAGTGGCGGTAGTACTTCTCGGTCACGGACTCGGTGCGCACCACGACGCAGACGTCGGTGGTGTTGAACTGCCGGTCGATCACCGCGCCCTCGCCAACCCACCCGCCGAGCCTCAGGTAGCCCTTGATCAGGGGCGGCAGGTCGGCAAAGGCGCGCCGGGCGTCGATCGCGTCGGGCGGAACCCGGTCCATGTTGACATAGAGCGCGTCGAGAGCGCGCGGCCTGAGATCGACGGGCGCCTGGTGGTGGTGGTGAAGGTAGGACAGCCCCACGGCATGCCGGTCGGGATCAACGCCGGGGAAACTGGCGCAACCGAACATGAGGCGGATGTCGTGCCTGAACACGTAGGCCGCAATTCCCGTCCACAGCAGCTTCATGGTCGTGCGTGTGCGATAGCGGGCCTCGACGCAGGAGCGGCCGAGTTCCATGATGGTGCCGGGCGTTGCGACCAGCTGCCCGATGTCGTACTCGCCGGCGGTGTAGTACCCGCCCGTCGACTCGGCGACCTCGCGACGGGTCAGACGGTAGGTCGCGACAATGGACGCGTCGTCCTCGTGATCGATGACCAGGAGATGGTCGGCCACCGCGTCGTATCTGTCCCAGTCAAGCCGCGCGCGCCGTGCCTCGGGAGTGGGAACCGCGCCCATTTCCTCGTAGAACACCCTGTAACGGAGCTGTTGCGCGGCCTCGATCTCGGCAGCGTTCCTGGCAAGACGGATCTCTGAGGACCCGGATCTCACCGAGATCGGTTCCCGGTCCACCGTCGGGTCCGGACCGGGTCGACGGATCGCCCCGGACCCTGTCATGGCACCATCGGCACGTCCGTTGCCGCTCCTCCGGGCGGGTGAGGCCCATTCCGCACCGCACCACATCCTACGTCAGCTTGTCAGGGCAAGCATAGCACTTTCCGGAGCGTCCCGCCCGGTACGTCCGCTACTTGCGGGTACCCCGCCTCGAGTTGCCGAGGCCGAACTGCTTGGCAAGGTCACTGCGCTGGCGCGCATAGGAAGGAGCGACCATGGGGTAGTCCGGTTTCAGACCCCAGCGCTGCCGGTATTCTTCGGGTGTCAGCCCGAAGGCGATCTTCAGGTGCCGTTTCAGCATCTTCAGCTTGCGGCCATCCTCGAGACAGATGATGTAGTCGTCTGTCACTGACTGTTTGACCGGAACCGCAGGTTTCGGCATTTCCGGCTTGACGGGTTCCACACCAAGCTGGCTGATCGTGTCATAGACCTTCTGGATGAACTGGGTCACGTCTTCTGCCGGAATGCTGTTGTGGGAAACATATGCCGCAACGACCTCGACCGTTTGCTCACGATTAACTTCGATAGCCGGTTTATCCATGCCTCGGGTCTTCCAGTTCACAGTTTATTGGATGTTTCGCTATTGAATAGAGCAGGTATCGGCCTGGTGCAACAGCTTTTCGTCACAGTTGTTCTGTCTGCCCGTTCTCATTGGGCTGAACCTGTTGACGTAACCTGGTCGCGGCAACACTGCAGATTGCATCAGCACTGCGTCCTGACTGCCGAAATATCCGGTCCGGCGACCCGTCGCGCGAAACCCGGCGGACCGGTAGAGCGCCAGGGCCGGCCTGTTTCCGGATGCAACCTCGAGAAACACCTCCCGCACGCCCGAGGCCCGCATGATGTCGATGCACGCAGCGAGCATCCTCGTTCCGTGGCCACGTCCGCGCCACGCATGGCGGACCGCGACCTGGAGGATCTCGGCCTCCGGAACGATGGCGCGCCACAACACGCAGCCGCACACCGTCGCCGGCATGCCGGCGCCATGGCGGACCAGCGCCAGCAGCTCGACCTCGCCGGCCCCGACGGCGCGCTCGATCGCACATCGGGTCCAGCCCGAGCCGGCAGGCAGGAGCGTCTCGATGGCGGCAAAGGCCACGCCCCGTGCGAGCGGCCCGACCCGCGCCGCATCCTTCCGGCACCCGTACAGCGCTGTCCGGCTCACAACGGCGCGCGAAGATAGAGCGGACGAACCGAGCGCGGATCGGGCAGGTCTCCGGCCTCCAGTTTCTTCTCGGCAACCGCCGACGCTTCCGCTGCCGACGTCCCGTTGGCATCGATGGCCAGGATTCGCGTACCGGCGCACGCCGCGGACAACCTCCCGGACCCGTCGCCCCACAGACGAACCGCCGCATTGGCGCCATGGCGCGACGCAAAGCCGCGCCAGAAGGCATCGGCCTCGACAGCCTGTCCGGCCTCCACGACCGTTCCCGTCTCGTCGCGCACCTCGACGAAGGGCTCTGCCCTGCGGCTGTCGATCGCGATCACGTCCCGCGTTCCCGGCCGGGCCGGGTGCCGGCCGGCGCGGAGCCCGATTGCATCGAAGCCGCTCGTTCCCACGAGTGGCCGGTCGAGCGCCAGGGCCAGTCCGCGGGCCGCAGCGATGGCGATGCGGATACCGGTAAAGGACCCGGGCCCGACCACCACGGCGATTGCCCGGAGCTGTTCGCAGGCGATGCCGTCGAGAACGCTGCGGATCATCGGTGGCAGGACGGCGGCGTGACCATGTACGAGATCGCGGCGCAGGCAGGTCACGATGGCCCCGTTGCGCCGCAGCGCGACCGAACAGCTCGCGCCCGAGGAGTCCAGCGCCAGGATCACGGGCTGCGCCACACGGGCCCCGTGCCGGGAGCCCGGCAGCCGAGCACCGGTATCCTGCGGCCGGTTTCCCGGTTCACGGGCCGAGCACCCACGCTGCCTCCCCGCACCGGAGCCCCGGTGCCCGGGGCCGGAACCGCCGGCGCCGCATCCAGGCCCGGGCGGCTGCGGGCCACGCGGCGGATCCTGTCCGGTGTCCGCCGCGGCCCGGTGCCCGTGCCGGCACGCGGTCCGCGATGCGAATAGTGCCGGAACCGGCCTGGAACACGGGCATCCTGCCTCCACCGCCGGCCTTTGCCCGCGATCCCCGTCCCGTCCGCCGGCCGGTATTCTGGCGTCATGATCAGGCTGCGGAGTATAATGCGCGCGACACCGGCCTGGACAGCGAGAGTCTCCGGATGGCACGTGCCTGGCATCGCTCCCGCATCAACTGGACGGTCCTTTCGCTGCTTGCCGTGTGCGTTCTCGCACAGGTGCCGCGGGCTGCCGAGCCTTCCGCCGTCATTCTCGTCTACCACCGCTTCGGGGAGTCGGAGCATCCGAGCACCAGCATCCGGCTGGACCAGTTCGAGGCGCACCTGCGCGAACTCGCCAGCGGGGACTACACGGTCCTGCCGGTGCCCGAGATTGTCGCACGCGTCCGGAACGGGGAGCCGCTGCCCGAACGGACCGTCGGGCTGACCATCGACGACGCGTTTCTCTCGGTCTACCGGGAAGCCTGGCCGCGGCTTCGGGACGCCGGGTTCCCGTTTACCCTGTTCGTGGCAACCGATCCGGTCGATTACAACCGCGCCAGCTCCATGAACTGGGACCAGCTGCGCGAGCTGCATCGCGCCGGGGTCACGATCGGCAGCCAGACCCGGACCCATCCGCACATGACACAGATCGCCCGCGAGGATGCGGCCCGCGAGCTCGAAGAGTCGAATGCCCGGTTCCTCGCCGAGCTTGGCGAGCAGCCACGGCTGTTTGCCTACCCGTTCGGCGAATATGATCTCGATGTCCGGGACCTGGTGCGCCGGCACGGGTTCGAGATCGCCTTCGGCCAGCATTCGGGCGTGGTCCATGCGGGCACCGACCGGCTTGCTCTTCCGCGGTTCCCGCTGAACGAGCGCTACGGCGGGCTCGATCGTTTCCGTCTGGTCATCAATGCGCTTCCGCTGCCGGTAACCGATGTCCTTCCTGCAAATCCGGTCATCGCACAGAACCCGCCACCGTTCGGCTTTACCGTGCCCGACAGGCTTGGTCACCTTGACCGGCTGGCCTGTTTCGCGAGTTCCGGCGGCGGGCTTGACCTCGAGGTGCTCGGTCGCCGGGTCGAGGCCCGTTTCCACACCCTGCTGCCCCCGGGACGCTCGCGGGTGAATTGCACCATGCCCGGGCCGGATGCCCGCTGGCGGTGGTTCGGCGTGCAGTTCCTCTCTCCCGAGTCCTGATCGCGGCTCAGCTGCCTGCGGCCGCCTGCTCCGGATCACCGGTCAGGGTGACGGTCTCGAAGTCATCGAGCGCGTTTCCCGAGATCACCGACCTCACGACTTCGGTATAGCGCTCTCCCTGCTCGGAGTAGCGGTGCAGGTGGCCGGCAAGCTCGTGCCCCCAGCGCTGTTGCGCGACGCCATCCCGACGCAGCCCCTGTCTGGCCTCGCGAAACGACACATAGTGATCGCTCACGTTCAGGTTGTGGATATAGGAACAGACCGAGTGCGTGACAGTCCGGTAACGCCTCACCCCGAAGGTCGTGCCGGGAGCACTGTCATCGGGAACCAGTCCCTCGTCCATCACCCAGGTCCGAACCCCGAACAGCGAGTTGCCCTGACGCGCAAATCTCGATGTCCCCCACCCGCTCTCGACCGCGGCCTGGGCGAGAGCCAGTGCCACGGGAACCGTGTCGACCCGGCGCAGCAACTCCTCGGGCGCCAGGTCCCCGAGACCGTAGCGGTGTGCCAGCGCCTGGACCCACGCACCGGATGCGGCCGGTGTCGGCTCCTCGTTCCAGAGCTGTTCAAGCCTGCGGCGGCGCACCAGGACCAGTTCGTTGCAGTAGAGCACGCTCGGCAGGACCGCGGCGAGGAACAGGGACTTGCGCCCGCCGTGCAACGGCACGGTGCCAAGGTCCCGCGGCAGGGATTCCGCAAGCAGGGCCGGGACCGGCGCCTCCCCGGAACGAACCGCATCGAGCTCGTAGCCGTGCCAGACGAACAGCTGCTCGAGCTCGACGCTGCCGGCCACCCGGAACAGGCGGACCCGGATTCCCTCCGGGCCCGGAGCGGGCGCCTCCAGTCCGCGTGGCGGCGCCATGACCCGCACGCCGGCTGCGAGAACGAAAAATGTCGCAAGTGCCGTGGCACACAGCAGTACGGGCAGGAAAACCCGACCGGCAGTGTCCATTCGCTACCGGCTTACCAGGGCGCGTATTCGAGCCCGGCGGCGCGGACTTCCCTGACCTCGGGAATGTAGTGCCGGAGCATGTTCTCGATACCCATCTTGAGCGTGGCCGTTGAACTCGGACAGCCGGCACAGGCACCGCGCATCTGCAGGGTGACCACCCCGTCATCGAACGCCTCGAACATGATGTCGCCACCGTCCTGGGCCACCGCCGGACGAACACGCGTGTAGAGCAGTTCCTTGATCTTCGCGACGACCTCGCTGTCCTCCGCGTCCACGTCCGCGTCGCCGGCCACCTGCTCCGCATCGGTCACCACCGGCCGGCCTCGGGTGAAGTGCTCCATGATGGCTCCGAGAACCACCGGCTTCATCACCCGCCAGTCCTTGTCGTCGCGCTTTCCGACGGTCAGGAAGTCGTCGGCAAGAAACACGCTGGTCACGCCGTCGATGGTGAACAGCGCCTGGGCAAGCGGAGAATGCGTGGCTTCCTCGATCGACCGGTAGTCGACACTGCCGTTTCCCAGGACCGTGCGGCCCGGCAGGAATTTCAGCGTGGCCGGGTTCGGGGTCTCTTCCGTCTGGATGAACATGGGTGTCCTGCTCCCCGGAATAGGCGGCAAAAACCTGTGGCCAGTGTGACAGGAGCCCCGCCCGAGTTCAAGCCGTCAGGCCCGGTGGAACCCGACGATGTCCTGTGCTGCGCGAATGACCGGTCCGGATATCTCGCGCGCCCGGGCGTTGCCGCGCCCCAGGATCGCGTCAACCTCGTCGGGCGCTGCCATCAGGCGCTGCATCTCCTCGCCGATCGGTCCGAGAACGGCGACGGCGAGGTCGGCGAGTTCCGACTTGAAGGCTCCGAACCCCTTTCCGGCAAACCGCTCGACCACGGTCTCCTGCGACACCTCGGCGAGTGCCGCGTAGATCGAGACCAGGTTCCGGGCCTCCGGGCGGTTCTCGAGCGCTTCGGGGTGATCGGGAAGCGGGGCCGGGTCGGTCTTCGCGCGCCGGATCTTCCGCGCGATCAGGTCAGGACCGTCGGTCATGTTGATGCGCGAGTAGTCCGACGGATCGGACTTGCTCATCTTCCTGGTGCCGTCGCGCAGGCTCATGATCCGGGCGGCCTCGGGCTGGATGCGCGGCTCGGGCAGCGGGAAGAAGTCGGTGTCGAACATGGAATTGAAGGCCTGGGCGATGTCCCGGCAAAGTTCGATGTGCTGCTTCTGGTCCTCGCCGACCGGAACATCGGTTGCCTTGTAGGCAAGGACATCGGCCGCCTGCAGGACCGGGTAGGTGTACAACCCGACCGTGGCGCCGTCGCGGTCGGCGCCCGCCTTGTCCTTGAACTGGGTCATGCGGTTGAGCCAGCCGAGTCTGGCGACGCAGTTGAGGATCCACGCCAGTTCGGCATGTTCGGGAGCCTGGCTCTGGACGAAGATCACCGAGCGTTCGGGATCGACACCGCCTGCGATGACACCGGCGGCGACCTCGCGCGTCGCCCGTCCCAGCTCCGCCGGGTCCTGGGGCACCGTGATCGCATGCAGGTCGACCACGCAGTAGATGCACTCGTGGGTATCCTGCATCCTGGCCCAGTTGCGGATCGCGCCCAGGTAGTTGCCGAGCTGGAGGTTTCCCGACGGCTGGATGCCCGAGAATATCCGGTTCATGTGCCGGTCCTGCAGGTTGGATGTTCGGCGTCAGGAATTCATGACAGTGAAGAAATCCTGGTTGTTCTTGGATGTCTTCAGCTTGTCGAGCAGGAATTCCATCGCATCCACCGTTCCCATCTGGGTGAGGATGCGGCGCAGTACCCACATCTTTGACAGCGTTGCCTTGTCCACCAGCAACTCTTCCTTGCGGGTGCCCGAACGGGTGATGTCAATGGTCGGGAAGGTGCGCTTGTCGGTCAGCTTGCGGTCAAGGATGATCTCGGAATTACCCGTTCCCTTGAACTCCTCGAAGATCACCTCGTCCATGCGCGAGCCGGTATCGATCAGCGCGGTGGCGATGATCGACAGCGAACCGCCCTCCTCGATGTTGCGGGCGGCGCCGAAGAACCGTTTTGGCCGCTGCAGCGCATTGGCGTCGACACCGCCGGTGAGCACCTTGCCGGATGACGGCACCACGGTGTTGTAGGCCCGCGCAAGCCGGGTGATCGAGTCCAGCAGGATCACCACGTCGCGGCGGTGCTCGACCAGGCGCTTGGCCTTCTCGATCACCATCTCGGCAACCTGGACATGGCGGCTCGCCGGCTCGTCGAAGGTGGAACTGATCACCTCGCCCTTGACCGTGCGGTCCATGTCGGTGACTTCCTCCGGCCGCTCGTCGATCAGCAGCACGATGAGGTACACCTCGGGGTGGTTGCGCGCGATCGACGTCGCGATGTTCTGCAGCATGACCGTCTTTCCGGTCCGCGGCGGTGCGACCACCAGGGCGCGCTGTCCCTTCCCGATCGGCGAGATCAGGTCGATGACCCGGCAGGTCTGGTCGCTCGAGCGCGATTTCGACTCGATCTCGAGCACCAGCCGCTCGTCCGGGTACAGCGGCGTCAGGTTGTCGAAGTTGATCCGGTGCCGGACAACCTGCAGGTCCTCGAAGTTGATCTTGTTGACCTTGAGCAACGCGAAGTAGCGCTCGCCGTCCTTCGGCGCACGGATCTGGCCCTCCACCGTGTCACCGGTCCGCAGCCCGAACCGGCGGACCTGGGTGGGCGAGACATAGATGTCATCCGGCCCCGGCAGGTAGTTGGATTCCGGCGAACGCAGGAAGCCGAACCCGTCGGACAGCGTTTCGAGCACGCCGGCGCCGTAGATCGGGACTTCGTTTTCCGCGAGCTGCTTCAGGATCGCGAACATCATCGCCTGCTTTCGCAGCGAACTTGCGTTCTCGATCTCCAGATCTTCCGCATAGGCAAGAAGATCGGACGGTGACTTGGTCTTGAGTTCCTGGAGGTGCATGACAGCCAGCTTTGTGGAAGCTGCGGGGCAAGGCAGGGAAGGGCAGGCCGGGAAACGGGCGCACGCAGGTGCGGTGGCCACGGAAGGCGCCTGACTGTTCGCTGTCTACTCAATCATCGGCGCGGGAGTCAAACCCTATTCTGTCGCGGCTCGCCGCCATGGTCTCTCACGCGCCGGTTTCAGAACGGCCGGACGATCACCAGGATGACGATGATTGCCATCAGCAGCGTCGGAAGCTCGTTGACGATCCTGTAGGTGCGGGCGGGCAGCGTGTTCGCGTCGCGTTCGAAGAACCGGCGCCAGCGCGCCAGCGCGCCGTGTACCCCCGTCAGGGCCACCAGGGCCAGCAGCTTGACCCACATCCACGGCTGTTCGAGCAGGACCGGGTCGAGCAGCAGCATCCACAGGCCGAACAGGAAACTCGCGATCATCGCCGGGTTGATGATGAGCCGCAGCAGCCGGTGCTCCATCAGCTTCAGCGTCTCCGACAGCTCCGAACCGGGCGCGGCATCGGCGTGGTAGACGAACAGGCGCGGCAGGTAGAGCATGCCCGCCATCCAGGCCATCACGCTGATCACGTGCGCCGCCTTGATCCATGGGTAGAACTCGGCCATCCGTGGCTCCTAGACCGTTCCCGACCTGAGCAGCTCCGCCAGCTCCCCGACGTGATCCGGTGGCGTGGCGGGCAAGACCCCGTGGCCGAGATTGAAGACATGCGCGCCGCGTGACAGGGCGCGGGTGATCGCTCGCACCTCGCCGGCCATGCCCTCGCCTCCCGCAACCAGGGCCGCCGGGTCGAGATTGCCCTGCACCGGAACCAGCGGCTGCAGCACCCGCGCGGCCCACACCGGTGAAACCGTGGTATCGATCGCCACCGCATCGACCCCGGAACCGCGGACAAATTCCGCGTAGCCGGATCCGGCACCGCGCGGGAAACCGATCACTGGCACGCCCGGATGACGCCGGTGCAGTTCGTCAACGATGCGCCTGGTCGGCGCGATACACCATCGCTCGAAGGTGCGCGGAGCCAGGACCCCGGCCCAGCTGTCGAACAGCTTGACAACCTGGGCACCGGCCTCGATCTGGGCATCGAGATGGGCGATGGTGGCCTCGATCAGCACGTCGATCAGTGCGGAGAAGCCTTCGGGATCGGCATAGAGCCACCGCCTGGTGCGCAGGTAGTCCCGGTTGCTTCCGCCCTCGACCATGTAGGTCGCGACGGTCCATGGAGCCCCGGCAAATCCGATCAGCGCCACTTCGCCGGGAAGTGCCGCGCGCACCCGCGCGATGGTCTCGTAGACGGGGGCGATCCCCGATGCGTTCATCCGTTCAGGCAACGGGCCCAGTTCGCGCACGCCCTCGATCGCATCCAGCACGGGTCCGGTCCCGTCCACGAACCGGACGTCGCGGCCGAGCAGGAACGGGATGACCAGGATATCCGAGAACACGATGGCGGCGTCCGGACCAAACCGGCGGACCGGCTGCAACGTGACCTCGGCCGCCAGTTCCGGATCAAGGCACAGCTCGAGAAAGGTCTCCCGCTTCGCGCGCACCGCACGGTACTCCGGCAGGTACCGGCCCGCTTGGCGCATGAGCCAGAACGGCGGCCGGGACGTCCGGGTGCCGGCCAGTGCCTGGAGCATCAGGGGTTCACACACACGCGTCCCTTTCAACCCATGCATGGCATATACTTGGGTATGGTTGTTGCTCCGGGGAGCGGTGAGTAGTGGAATTCTGCATGAACGAACAGGTTCTTCAGGAGATGTTCACGGACGGTGGCGGGTACGGAGTGCTGTCGGAACCGGGTATCGGAACCGGCTCGGCCGCAGTGCCGGGCGATTTTCCACAGGTCGTGGATTCACGGTATTTGGCCATTGCAGCTGATGAGAGGTGCGGGGAAAACCGTGAGTATCCCTGCCGGCTGTAACAGGACTGTCATTTCTTCCACAAACCGTTCTGCCTCCTGGTTCTGGTGCGGAGTTGATGTCGACGCGGATTCACATTCACCTTGTATCGGATGCGACAGGGGAGACAAACCACCAGGTCGTGCGCGCGTGCATGGTCCAGTTCCAGGGGGTGCAGGCCACCGAGCACGTCTGGTCGCTGGTCCGTACCGGCGAACACGTGGACCGGATCCTCACCGCGATCGAATCCTATCCCGGACCGGTTCTCTACACCATCATCGACAAGACCCTGTGCCGCCGTCTCGAGGATGGATGCCAGCGTCTCCAGGTGCCGTGCGTCCCGGTCCTCGCTCAGGTCCTGCATACCCTGGGCGAGTACCTGGGGGTGGAGAGCGAGGGCCGTCCGGGCCGGCAACACCGTTTGGATGCCGCCTATTTCGAGCGGATCGAGGCGATGGACTACACGCTCACCCATGATGACGGGCAGTTGCTGGACAGCCTGGATGCGGCGGACATCATCCTGCTGGGCGTGTCGCGGACCTCGAAGACGCCGACAGCGCTCTACCTTGCCAACCGCGGCTACAAGGTCGCGAACGTGCCCCTGGTTGCCGGGATGCCGGTGCCGCCGCAGATCCGGGCAGTGCGCGGACGCCTGATCGTGGGGCTGACCAATGATCCGGTCAGGCTGACGCAGCTGCGACGAAACCGCATGCTCATGCTCAGACAGGAACAGGGAAGCGACTACGTCGATCTCGAGACGGTGCGCCAGGAGGTGACGGCGGCACGCCGCCTGTTTCACGCGGAGGGATGGCCGGTCATTGATGTCACCCGTCGATCGATTGAAGAGACGGCTGCCGGAATCCTGCAGCACTACGCCCGCTTTCACGGCCGCGAGGGATAGGGGTGACGACACTGACGCGCGGGACCGCCGACCTGGTGCTCGCATCGGCAAGCCCGACCCGGGCCCGCCTGCTGCGTGACGCCGGGCTCGTCTTCCGCATCATTCCGGCACAGGTCGACGAACCGGCACTGCGCGCAGGCCTCGAACAGGAGGGCACCGCCACCCCGGATGCCGCCCGTGCCATTGCAGCGGCCAAGGCCGTTCAGGTGAGCCGGGCGCATCCAGGCGCGGTGGTGCTGGGAGCGGACCAGCTTCTCGAGCACCGGGGCCGCTGGCTGGGCAAGCCGGAAACCCCCGCGGTGCTGCGCAGCCAGCTCGCGGCACTGGCCGGGACGAGTCACACCCTCACGAGCGCGGTCGCGGCGTGCCGCGGCGGTGCGGTGCTCTGGCAGGCGGTGGATACCGCCCGTCTTGCCATGCGACCGCTTGGTGAACGGTTCCTCGAACGCTACCTTGCCGCGGACGCGCATGACCTTGCCGGTTCGGTCGGGGGATATCGGCTCGAGGGCACGGGCAGTCACCTGTTCAGCGCGGTCGAGGGGGACTGGTTTACCATCATGGGCCTGCCACTTTTGCCGTTGCTTGCCTGGTTGCGCCGGCAGCGGATGATCGAGGACTAGCGCCGTGATTTCGTTGAACGATCCCGCCTGTCCGGGCCGGAGGAAAAGGCCTTCCGCCGGCCTTCGGGACGGTATCGCGGGACGCATGTCGCACGGAACCGGAGCACCGGCTGCCCGCGAAAATCTCCCGATGAAGCCGAAACGCGCCCCGTTTCGGCACGCGGCTTAGGCCGCGGTTCCGGGGATGGAAATCGTCGGTCTTACCGGCTCCATCGCCATGGGCAAGAGTACTGTTGCACGCCTGCTCGGACGCGCAGGGGTCCCGGTGCACGACGCGGATGCCTGCGTCCACCGGCTGTTTGCCCGCGGCGGCGCGGCGGTCGCGCCGGTCGGACGGGCCTTTCCGGGCGCGATCAGCGACGGCGGCGTTGACAGGAACCGCCTTGGCGCGCTGGTGATCGGGGATACCGGGCGCCTGCGCCAGCTTGAAGCGATCGTCCATCCGCTGGTCCGCGCCGACCGGGACCGGTTTCTGGCACGGCACAGGCGGCGGCGCTCGCGGCTGGTGGTGCTTGACGTCCCTCTGCTGTTCGAAAGCGGGGGCGACGCGGTGTGCGACACGGTACTCGTGGTCACGGCCCCGGCATACCTGCAGCGCCAGCGGGTGCTGGCAAGACCGGGAATGACACCGCAGCGATTTGCAGACATCCTGCGCCGGCAGATGCCGGACCGGGCGAAACGCCGGCGCGCGGACGTCGTCATCCACTCGGGCCTGGGCCTGGCGGCAACCAGCCGGGAACTCGCGAGATGGCTGGCAGGCAGGAGGAGGAGATCGAGATGCGGATGATCGTGCTCGACACCGAGACCACCGGTCTCGACACATCCCTGGGACACCGGATCGTGGAGATCGGGGCGGTCGAACTGGTCAACCTCGTGCCGACCGGGCGGGAGTATCACTGCTACTTCAACCCGGAGCGGGAGATCGAGGCGGGAGCCTACGAGATCCACGGACTGACGAACGATTTCCTGGCTGACCACCCGATCTTTGCCGAGCGGGTCGACGAGCTCCTGGCCTTCATCGGCGATGACGACCTGGTCATTCACAACGCCGCATTCGACCTTGCGTTCCTCAACATGGAACTCACCGATGCCGGCTACCCGCCGTTCGACGCCGGCCGCGCCGTCGACACCCTGCAGCTTGCCCGGTCGCGGTTCCCGGGCGCGCCGGCGAACCTCGACGCCCTGTGCCGGCGGTTCGCGATCGATACCGCGGACCGCGAGAAGCACGGGGCCCGGGTGGATGCGCGCCTGCTGGCGGAGGTCTACCTGCACCTGTGCGGCGGCCGGCAGCAGTCACTCGACCTGGGCGGGCCCGCGGTTCCGGGTCCGATGGAGGCAGGCGGAGGGGAAGCCGGGCCGCGGGCGGCGCGCAGCTGGAGCGCGAGCGACGCCGAGCGGGCCGCGCACCGGCAGTTGCTGGAGCAGATCAGGGATCCGGTGTGGCTTCGGGACTGACGCCGCCGTCGAGCGACTGGCGGTAAAGGGCGGCGAAGTCGACCGGCTGCAGCAGCAACGGCGGAAATCCGCCGTCGCGCACGGCTGCCGAAATGACGCTGCGCGCGAACGGGAACAGGAGCTTCGGACCTTCGATCAGGAGCAGCGGGCGCAGCCCGGTTTCCGGAACCCCGGTGATCACGAATATCCCGGCGTAGGTCAGCTCGACCAGGAACAGCTGCTCTTCCCCCCTCCTGGCATCGACCGTGAGCGACAACGCCACCTCGTGCCCGTTCTCCCCAACCGCAGTCGCGGCCATGTCGACCTGCACGTTGATCTGCGGCGCCACCTCGTTCGGCTGCAGGCTGTGCGGAGCGCCGGGGCTCTCGAACGACAGGTCCTTGATGTACTGCGCCGCCACCAGGAACCGGATGTCTTCGCCGGTCTCCTGGACGGGCTGTGTGTCGCTCATGGTGGCCTCGCCGGACTGGGGAACAGGCGGCGGCGGGGTAGCACGGATCCGGGCCGTCCACAACCGCCGCGCCGGCTTGCCCGCCCCGACCGGCCCGCCTATGGTTGCGCCGCAAATCCTCTTGCCCGGTGACCGGTTCATGACCACGCCCGCGATCAGCGTGCGCGCACTCACCAAGCGGTTTGGTGACATCACGGCGGTTCGCGGGATCAGCTTTGCCGTCGAGGAGGGACGCGTCAGCGCGCTTCTGGGCGGGAACGGCGCCGGCAAGACCACCACGATCTCGATGCTGCTGGGCCTGCTCACGCCGAGTTCGGGCGAGGTCCGCATCCATGGCGTCGACATGGTGGCCGACCGGTACCGGGCGCTGCCGACGATGAACTTCTCCTCGCCCTACGTCGACCTGCCGCACCGGCTGTCGGTGCGCGAGAACCTTCGCGTCTATGCCGATCTCTACGGGGTGCCGCAGCCGCGCCAACGCATCGAGGAGCTTGCCGGGGCGCTGGATCTCGCGGAGCTGCTGGGGCGGCGGACCGGACAGCTCTCGGCGGGACAGAAGACCCGGGTGGCACTGGCCAAGGCCCTGATCAACCGCCCCCGCGTCCTGCTGCTCGACGAGCCGACGGCGTCGCTCGATCCTGACAGCGCGGACTGGGTCCGCACCTACCTCGAGGACTATGCACGGGCGGAGGGCGCGACGATCCTGCTCGCCTCGCACAACATGGCAGAGGTCGAGCGGCTGTGCGATCGCGTGCTCATGATGCGGGCAGGCGCAATCGTGGACCGGGGAAGCCCGAGCAACCTGCTTGCCCGCTATGGCCGCAGCACGCTCGAGGACGTATTCCTCGACATTGCCCGCGATCGGGCCACGCCCGAGGGAGAGGCGGCGTGAACGGCAGCGCGGCGCGGCGCATGTTCGCGCTGGTCCGGCGATACATGTACCTGTTGCGCGGGTCGTGGCCGCGCATTCTCGAACTGGCCTACTGGCCGACGGTGCAGATGGTGGTCTGGGGGTTCGTGACCCAGTTCTTCGTCGGGCATTCGACCTGGGTCGCCAACGCGGCCGGCGTGCTCATCGGGGCGGTACTGCTGTGGGACGTGCTGTTCCGGGGCCAGATGGGATTCTCGCTCTGTTTCCTCGAGGAGATGTGGTCGCGCAACCTCGGACACCTGTTCGTCAGCCCGCTCCGGCCGTGGGAGATGATCGGGGCGGCGATGATCATGAGCCTCGTGCGTACCTGCATCGGCCTCGCGCCGTCCTGGGTGCTGGCATGGGTCCTGTTCGAGTTCTCTGTGCTTTCCTACGGCCCGGGCGTCGTTGCCTTCTTCACGTGCCTGAGCGTCATGGGCTGGGGCATCGGAATGACGGTCACCGCGATGGTGATCCGGTTCGGGCTGGGCGCGGAGAGTCTTGCCTGGGTCGCGATCTTTGCCTTTGCGCCGATCAGCGCGGTGTACTACCCGGTGGCCACGCTGCCCGACTGGCTCCAGCCGGTCGCCTGGGCGACGCCGTCCGCCTACGTGTTCGAGGGCATGCGCGCCGTCATGGTCGACGGCGTCTTCCGCGCCGACCTCCTGGCCGGCGCGGTGGTGGTCAACGTGATCTACCTCGCCATTGGCGCCACGGTGTTCGCTGCCGCCTTTGCCAGCGCGCGGGCGAATGGCAAGCTGCTGCAGGTGGGAGAGTGACGCCCCGACAGCAACGGTTCCTGGAGAACGGCCGTGTCGGTCGTCTCGCGACCACCTCGCCGGCCGGCCGGCCGCACGTGGTGCCGGTGTGCTACGCACTGGATGGCCCGGCGGTCTGGATCGCGCTCGACGAGAAGCCGAAGACGGTCGCGCCCCGCCGCCTCGCCCGGGTACGGAACATCACGGCCAACCCGTACGCCGCACTCGTGGTCGATCACTACGACCATTCCGACTGGTCGCGGCTTGGCTGGGTCATGGTGCGGGGAGCCGCCACCCTGGTTGCGACGGGCGCCGCCCACACGGGCGCGATTGCAGCCCTGCGCCGGCGCTACCGCCAGTACCGCGACATGCGGCTCGAGGAGAGCCTGCTGATCTGCATTGCCGCAACACGGGTCACCGACTGGGGAAGACTGGACTGAAATGCGGCATGCCCGGAGGTGCCCATGCGGGCGGGGAGGTCGGCCTGCTACCGGGCCTGGCGGCCCTCAACCGTCCTGCCATGCTGTTCGCGTGCCGGCGTATCTTGCCAAACCGTGCCAATGACAGTGGTGTCGCACGACGGGCAACATGAGCATCTCGCTGCCCGAAGACCCCGGGGTCTTCGTGAATGATCAGGCACGCGCCCGCGGCCACGCTGGCCCGGGCGAGCACATCCGCGAGCTGATTCGCAGGGACCGCCAGCATCTGCGCCAATTGCTTCTCGAGGGGGCGGCATCCGGGCAGGCGGTCGCGGCCGATCAGGACCATTTCGACCGGCTCGGTGAATCCCTCCGGCAGTGAGCGGCAAGCCGTCCGTCCTTCGCGCGCGCGGCGCGATCATCGACGAGGCGGTCGGGCGGTATCCGGCCGAGGAAGGGAAGGTGGCCGCCCTGGACTTCATCGATTCGGTGCGAGAAGCCTGCCGCCGGATCGGCGACCAGCCAGCGGGCGGGTCGCCCCGCGACGCGCGCGAGCCGGACATTTCCGGACTGCGCATCCGGGCGGTGGGGAATTTCCCGTACCTGGTTTTCCGCGTGGTGAGAGAGGCGGATATCGATGTCTGGCGCGTGCTGCACGGGGCGCGGGACAGTCCGATGCGGATGCGTGAGCCGACGTGAGGGGTGACGAAGGCGGCCCCGTCGGCAGGGCACGGGGCATATGGTCTCCTGTCTCGCCGCCCGCCGCGCAGATCGCCCTGAACGCGGTCACGAAGGCCCGCCTGTCCCTGGTGCCGTGCCCCGGCGTCTCCGGGAGTTTCGGGAACAATGCGGCGCCGATCGCCTGCTTCGCCAGTCCCGGTGCTTCCTGTACGCTGTCCCCGACCGCACACGTCGTCCGCCTCTTGGCGACGGCGAAGCGGAGGCGGCGGACGCCGCCGGGGAGGGAACATGATCGCGATCGCCGTCATCGGGGTGGGCCGGATGGGCTCCATCCATGCTCGCAACGTCGCCTCCCACGAGCGCGCCGACCTGGCCGCGATCGCCGATCCGGCGACGGCGACGGCGTTGGCCGTGGCCGCCGAAACCGGCGCCCCGGTCCGCAGCGTCACCGAGATCATGGGCGATCCCGCCATCGACGCGGTGCTGATCGGCGCGTCCACCGATACCCATGCCGATCTGGTGGAACAGGCGGTGGCTGCCGGCAAGGCGGTGCTGTGCGAGAAGCCGATCGATCTGGATGCGGCGCGGGCCCGACGCTGCGTGGAGACGGTTGAACGCGCCGGCGGGCAGCTGATGGTGGCCTTCAACCGCCGCTTTCACCCGCCCTTTTCCGATCTGGTGGCGCGGCTGCGCTCCGGCGAGATCGGCAGGCTGGAAATCCTGACAATCCGCAGCCTGGATCCGACCCCTCCCTCGCCGGACTACATCGCGCGTTCCGGCGGCATCTTCCGCGACATGACGATCCATGATCTGGATCTCGCCCGCTGGCTGCTGGATGAGCCGGTGGTTGCGGTCCAGGCCGCCGGCAGTTGCCAGATCGACCCGGTGATCGGCGCGGCCGGGGACTGGGACAGCGCCGTGACGACGCTGCGCACCGCCGGCGGCATGCTGTGCCAGATCGTCAATTCCCGCCGTGCCGTCTATGGCCATGGTCCGAGGCTGGAACTGCATGGCAGCGCCGGCAGGCTGAGCGCCGACAACTGGACGGAGACACGCGAAGCCCAGGCCGGCATTCATTTCCAGGCGCGCTTCGCCCATGCCTATCAGGCCGAACTCGACGCCTTCATCACCGCACTCGAGAGCGGTGGCGCGCTGTCGCCGGACGGCACGGACGGTCTCGCCGCCCTGCTGCTGGCCGAGGCCGCGACCGAGTCCGCCCTGACCGGCCGGACCGTGACCCCGGCGGTCGCGTGAGCGAGGACACGGAGAGCGCCGGCCTCGACCCGAAGCGCCACGCGGTCTGCGACACCGGCGACAGGCCAGTGATACCGTTGCTGCCCGCGCTGCCTGGCGCCGACACCGGTCGAGAAGGCCCGGGCCTCGCCGTCGGCCAGGTGCCAGGCGCAGGCAAGGGTCGCCCCCGACGGTCTGCCGGTGCACAGCGTGCGCACCCTCATCGACGATCTCGCGAGCGTCGTCGTCAATGTCGTCCGCCTGCCTGGTGCCAACAGGGAAAGCACTGACATCGCCACGCAGCGGACCAGGCTGCAGACCCGCGCCCTTGAGCTCCTTCAGGTCAACCGCGACCGCAGTGTTCCCATGGGCATGACAGGCCAGAACCGGGACTGCCGGCCCGATAATGGCGTCATATCAGGACGTTGGGAGACCCTTCGTCACTTGTGAGCCGATGAAGGCCTGACTGTCCGGTCGAGGCAGGGGAAGCGGTTGCCCCGGACTTCATCGCTGCGGTGGAAGATGCCTGCCTCCGGACCGGCGATCCGCCAACGGGCGGACCGCCCCGCCCCGCGCACGGGCCGGATGTTCCCGAGACCGGATTTCCGCGTGGAGAGAGAAGCGGCAGTTGATGTCTGGCGCGTGCTGCCCGCTGCACCGGATCCGCTACCCGGGCCAGCCTTCACGCGGAATGCCCGCTGCTCGGTGTTCGACGGCCTTGCCCGTGACCGTGTCGAGGTACACCTCCAGACCGTTCTCGTGACGCAGGAACGCCAGACCCCTGTCCAGGTGTCCTTCGGGCACGAAGCCAAACGAGCGGGTCAGGGACGCTTCGAACGTCCGCTCATCCGGCGTGTACGTCAGTTCCTGCGCACTCCCTTTCAGACGCTCCGTCAACACCCGACGCTCCGGGCAGTCTTCCAGGTCAAGGGACTCGCATTCGATCGTGTCACAGGACGCCACCGGGCCCCGCAGCTGATCCACCACCGGCATGTCGTGCGCCATCCCGCCATCCAGGCAGGTCAACCCTCGATCCTCGAGGGTTTCAACAAGGGCTTGCGTGTCCTGTGGTGCCATGAAGCCCCCGGGGGCGAGCTCCCCATCCCGGCAAAGCGTGGCGCTGGGAGCGTTCGCTGCAAACGCCTTCCATCCTCCGGTATACCGAGCCTGTATTGCATCGACGCGAATTGCGACGGAAATGCCTTCCATCGGCACCGCCATACACATTCTGCCTGCAAGGGCTTCAACGGGGCGATGGCACCGTCTCCACGCATGCGGCAATCAGCGGGTCCGTGCCCGACCGGTTCTGTTCGCCAGCGCCCGCAAGGTTTCCGCGGGCGTTGTTTCGCCCCGGCGACAAACCTCCTGCGAAGCAATCTGCGCAAGGCAGCGGGCCGCTTCCACCGCGTTGACCCCTGCCCGCGGAACCGATCCCTGCCCCGGATCCCGCGCCGTTCCGGTCCCGGAGGCGGTCTGCGGCCACGCCCGTGCAGCAGGGGAGCGGTTCACGGCAATGCGCGCCGGGACACGGATCGCGGATGCCTGGTGACCGGCATTGCCACGACGCGGGCCGCCGACCGGGGAGGGCTGGACCGAGGCGTGGCGCGCCCGAGAGGATTCGAACCTCTGACCTCTGCCTTCGGAGGGCAGCGCTCTATCCAGCTGAGCTACGGGCGCCCGAATGCTTGAGTGTTTACCGCCGGGTGCGCGGACTGGCAAGATGGACGGCAGCAGACTCTGACGCATGAGGACGGCAATGGCGGGAGTGCTGGAAGAAATCGACACCCGGTCACGCCGCGTCGCCTGTGACGGTGGCGGCGGCCCGCTCGGCCACCCCAGGGTGTTTCTTACCATTGGTCCGGACAACGTGGTGGTGTGTCCATACTGCTCGCGGGTGTACCGGTATCGCGAGACGACGGCCGACCTCGACGCGTGAGCGGCAACCGGCGCATCCTGCTGATCATCGGTGGCGGCATTGCCGCCTACAAGAGCCTGTTGCTGGTCCGGGAGCTGCAACAGCGCGGCGACGCGGTCCGCAGTGTCCTGACCGGCGCCGGGGCGCGGTTCGTCACCCCGCTCAGCCTGCAGGCGCTGACCGGCGAGAAGGTCTACAGCGACCTGTTCTCGCTCGATGACGAATCCGAAATGGGCCATATCAGGCTGTCACGCGAGGCCGATCTGCTGATCGTGGCTCCGGCGACGGCCGATCTGCTGGCGCGGATGCGGGCCGGGATTGCCGATGACCTCGCGACCACGGTCCTCCTTGCCACTGACAAGCCGGTGCTGGTGGCGCCGGCGATGAACGTGCGCATGTGGGAACACCCGGCAACGGTGGACAACCTTGCGGCACTGCGCCGGCGCGGCATCCACGTGGTCGGACCCGACAGCGGAGAGATGGCATGCGGCGAGTACGGGCCCGGCCGCATGGCGGAGCCGGCGGCGATTGCCGCCGCCGCTGCCGCGATGCTCGGCGCGGCGGGGCAGCTCGCGGGCTGCCGGGCGCTGGTGACCTCGGGCCCGACCTGGGAGGCGATCGACCCGGTCCGCTACATCGCCAACCGGTCGTCCGGTCGACAGGGACATGCGATCGCTCGCTCGCTCGCCGCCGCGGGTGCCCGGACGACGCTGGTGAGCGGACCGACCCGGCTTGCCGATCCACCAGGCGTGCGGGTGGTGCAGGTCGAGACGGCGTGCGAGATGCTGGAGGCGTGCCGCACAGCACTCCCGGTTGATGTCGCGGTCTGTGCCGCGGCGGTGGCCGACTGGCGCGTGGCGCACCCTGCCGGCAACAAGCTCAAGAAGGACGGAGCGGGCAGCATGCCGGGCCTCGAACTCGTCGAGAACCCGGACATCCTGGCGACCCTGTCGCAATCCGGACCCCGCCGCCCGGCGCTGGTGATCGGGTTTGCCGCCGAGACCGAGCAGGTGATTGATCACGCAGCGGACAAGCTCCGGCGCAAGGGGTGCGACTGGATCCTTGCGAACGACGTCTCCGCATCGCAGGGCGTGTTCGGCGGTGACGACAATACCGTGCACCTCGTCACCGCGGACCAGGTTGAAAGCTGGCCCAGGATGGCCAAGGCGGAGGTGGCGGAAAGGCTCGCGCGGCGGATCGCAGATCACCGCACTGCCTGAACCATGGTTCGCATCACCTTCCAGCGCGTGGCACACCGTGAGCCCCAGCCGCTACCCGCCTACCGGACGGCCGGAAGTTCCGGTATGGACCTTCACGCGGCGGGCGGGGTCTCGATCGAGCCGGGGGCCCGGGCGCTGGTTCCAACCGGGTTTGCCGTCGCCGTCCCGGCGGGCTACGAAGCGCAGATCCGGCCGAGGTCCGGGCTCGCGGCCCGTTCCGGGGTAACGGTGCTCAATGCGCCCGGCACGATCGACAGCGACTACCGGGGCGAGGTGTTGGTGCTGCTGGTCAACCTGGGGCAGGATCGTGTCGACATCCGGCCGGGCGAGAGGATTGCCCAGATGGTGATCGCTCCGTTGGCCAGGGCCGAGACGGAAATCGCGGATGAGCTTCCGGCAACCGGCCGCGGCGCCGGGGGATTCGGATCGACGGGGACATAGGCAATGGAGCTCACCGAGGACCAGTTCCTGCGCTATGCCCGCCACCTGATCCTCGATGAGGTCGGGGACGAAGGACAGGACCGGCTGCTGGCGTCGCGGGTGCTGTGCGTGGGCGCCGGGGGGCTCGGCTCGCCGGTACTGCTGTACCTGGCTGCCGCGGGGATCGGCACGCTCGGGATCATCGACGACGACACCGTCGACATGACCAACCTGCAGCGCCAGGTGGTGCATGCGACCGGATCGGTGGGCGAGGCGAAGACCCGGTCGGCCCGCGACACGCTCGAGCGGATCAATCCGACTGTCGAGGTCCGGTTGCACGAAATGCGGCTCGGCCCGGAAAACGCCGCCGGACTGCTGTCGGACTACGATCTGGTTGTCGACGGTTCAGACAACTTCGCGACGCGATACCTCGTCAACGATACCGCTCACCATTGCGGGATTCCGGTGATCTCCGGCGCGCTGCTACGATTCGAGGGCCAGCTCACCACCTACCGCAGCGGTGTTGCCGGTCACGCCGGGGAACCCTGCTACCGCTGCCTGTTCCGCGAACCGCCGCCGCCCGACACCGTGCCGCGGTGCGAGGAGGCGGGAATTCTCGGGGCCGTGGCCGGCGTCATCGGCACGCTGCAGGCAACGGAAGTGCTCAAGGAACTGCTCGGGATAGGCGAGTCGATGTCGGGCCGGCTGTTGATGTTCGATGCCCTCGGCATGACCTTCAGGACCGTGCGCTACCGCCGCAGCCCGAGCTGCCCGCTGTGCGGGGACGCCCCGACGATCAGGCCGTGAGGCCGAGGCCCCAGGTCTCGATGACCCGGTCGGGAGGGGTGTGTCCGTCGGTGAAGGCGCGGATGTTGACGATCACCTTCTCGCCCATGTCGATCCGTCCCTCGTAGGTTGCCGAGCCCATGTGCGGCATGAGCACGACATTGTCGCACTCGAGCAATTCCGGGCTGACCAGCGGCTCGTGTTCGAACACGTCGAGTCCGGCGCCGGCAATGTCGCGGGCAGCAAGCGCCGCGGCAAGTGCGCTCTCGTCGATCACTTCGCCGCGCGAGGTGTTGACGATATAGGCATGGGGCTGCATCAGCGCCAGCCGGCGCGCCGAGATCAGGTGGAAGGTTGCCGGGGTGTGCGGGCAGTTCACCGAGATGATGTCCATTCGCGAGAGCATCTGGTCGAGGGTATCCCAGTAGGTTGCCTCGAGTTCCTCCTCTATTTCCGGGTGAAGCCGCCTGCGGTTGTGATAGTGGACCGACAGGCCGAACCCGCGCGCGCGCCGGGCCACGGCCTGGCCGATCCGGCCCATCCCGAGGATCCCCAGCCGCTTGCCGTGAATCCGGTGCCCGAGCATGAGGGTCGGCCCCCAGCCGGCCCAGTCTCCCGAACGCAGCAGCCGCTCTCCCTCGACCAGGCGGCGCGGAACCGCAAGGATGAGCGCCATGGTCATATCGGCGGTATCCTCGGTGAGAACACCGGGCGTGTTGGTCACGGTGATGCCGCGTGCACGGGCTGCGGAAATGTCGATGTGATCGACCCCGGTGCCGAAGGACGCGATCAGTTTCAGCCCCGGTCCGGCCGCCTCGAGCAGCCCTGCGTCGATCCGGTCGGTCACGGTGGGGACCAGGACATCGGCCTCGCGCAGCGCCTCTGCCAGTTCTTCGGTCCCGAACGGCGCGTCCGACAGGTTGAGACGGACGTCGAAAAGCTCCATCATCCGGGTCTCGATGGGGTCAGGCAGCTTACGCGTCACGATGACAACAGGTTTTCGTGTCGCCATGAGAACGCCCTTCCTCCCGGTGGTCCCCGATATCGGCATTATCAGCAGGCCGGGGACTTGTCCAGAAACCAGCCGGGATCCCGGACCATGAAGATCGTGCGCGCCATCATCTGTCTCGGTCTCCTGCTCACGCCCGCGCCGCTTGCGGCCGGCGACAGGGCGGGCAAGAGCGGTGAGACCAAGCTGCCCATCCCGCGGTTTGTCTCGCTGCGTGCCGCGGAGGTCAACATGCGGGCCGGCCCTGGCCGTGAGTACAGGATCACGTGGATATACAAGCGCCGGGGCCTCCCGATGGAGGTGGTTCGCGAGTTCGGACACTGGCGGCAGGTCCGGGAATTCTCGGGTGACAGCGGGTGGATCCGGTCGAACATGCTGTCAGGCATCGAGAACGTCCAGGTCATCGCCGAGATCGGCACCATGCACGCCGGACCGGAAACCGGGTCGCGGCTGGTGGCCAGGATGGAGCGCGGGGTCATCGCTAAGCTGCACGACTGCGACGGAGAATGGTGCCGGATCGAGGCCAGGGACTACGAAGGATGGGTAAACCGGGCACAGGTCTGGGGAGACGAGCTCGCGGGGAACTGACCGGGCAGCCCGGGGCCAATGGCATCCGGCTCGCCCGTACGGTAGTCTGGGCTCCGGGCGGCAGCGGAGACAGGGCATGACCGAAACCAGCACCAGGCGCGCGCGGGCCGTGGGCATCAACCATGTCGGACTGGAAGTCGGGGACATCGACGAGGCCCTGGAGTTCTACGGCGCCGTGTTCGAATTCACCTTGCGCAGCCGGTCGGAACGGCACGCCTTCATCGACATGGGCGATCAGTTCGTCAACCTGTCGGCGCCGCGGACCCAGCCGGCGGACGATGCCAGGCATTTCGGTTTCGTCGTCGATGATCCCGACGCAGCCAAGGCGGCGGTCCGCGCGCTCGGCGTCGAACTCATCGGTTCTCGAGGCAACAACTTCCGCGACCCGTGGGGCAATCGCATCGAGATCGTCGGCTACGCCGGCATCCAGTTCTCCAAGACCGGCCCGGTCCTGGCCGGCATGGGACTGGCGGGCCTGAAAAAGACCGAGGCGGCGCGCCGGGAGCTGGAGGACAAGGGCCTTGCCTGAAGAGGCGCTTGCCGCCCGGTCACCGGCAGTCGAACTGCTGGCGCTCGACGGACTTGCGCCCGGAGACCGCAGGCTGCGCAACCGCCGCCAGATCATCGATCCCGAAGCGCTCGATGAGCGCATTGATGCCCTGTGGGCGGAAACCGGCGAGCCGACGGCGTTCCGGGCCGGGCTGCTCCCGGTGCTGCGCGAGACCCTCGATGCCGGGCGCACGGAGATCCGCAGGCGGTTCATGCAGGATCACAACGGGGCCAACGCCGTTCGCGCCGGCGCCTTTCTCATGGATGCCATCATCCGGGCGCTGCACGAGGCGATCACCACCCGTATGTACCGGGCTCCCAACCCGACCAGCGGTGAACAGATCTGCGTGATCGCCATTGGCGGGTACGGCCGTGGCGAGATCGCTCCGTTCTCCGACATCGACCTGCTGTTCCTGTTGCCCTACAAGGCAATGCCCTACAGCGAACAGGTCGTCGAAGCGATCCTGTACCTGCTGTGGGACCTGCGCCTGAAGGTCGGTCACGCGACCCGTTCGATTGACGAGTGCCTGCGCCAGGCCCGCGCCGACATGACGATCCGGACCTCCGTGCTCGAAGCTCGGTACCTGTGCGGCGAACGCGAGCTCATGGAAACCCTGTCCGGACGATTCCACGCCGAGGTCGTTTCGGGCTCCGCGGTCGAGTTCGTCGAGGCCAAGCTGCAGGAATCCGATCGCAGGCACCGGAGGCTCGGAGATTCGCGATACGTCATCGAGCCCAACGTGAAGGACGGCAAGGGCGGGCTTCGCGACCTGCACACGCTGTTCTGGATCGGCAAGTACGTCTACCAGGTCGACGAACCGCGCGCACTGGTCGGGACCGGCATGCTGTCACATGCGGAGGCGCGCCGGTTTTCCAAGGCGCAGAGGCAGCTGTGGACCATTCGCTGTCACCTTCACTACCTGGCCGGCCGGGCCGAGGAGCGGCTGACCGTCGACCTGCAGCGCGAAATCGCCGACCTGCTCGGCTACACCGACCGGAGCGGCGCCCGTGCGGTGGAACGGTTCATGAAGCACTACTACCTCACGGCGAAGGACGTCGGTGATCTCACGCGGATTTTCTGTGCCGCGGTCGAGGCCGAGCACCGGCGGCGTCCGCGGTTCAGGCTGCGCCGGCTGTGGAACCGCCGCCGCAGCTGGGGCGACTTCCGGCTCGACGGGGACAGGCTGAACGTGGTCGACGACGACGCGTTCGCGCGCGATCCCGTCAATCTGGTCCGCATGTTCAGCGTCGCGCAGGAAAACGATCTCGAGTTCCACCCGCACTGCCTGCGGCTCGCGACCGCCCACCTGCGGCTGATCGACCGGTCCCTGCGGGACGATCCGGAGGCAAACCGGCTGTTTCTCGAGATCGTGACGTCCAGGCACAACCCGGAGCGAACCCTGCGCCGCATGAACGAGGCGCAGGTGTTCGGCCGCTTCGTCCCGGATTTCGGCCGGGTCGTCGCGCAGATGCAGTACGACATGTACCATGTCTACACGGTCGACGAGCACACCATCATCATGCTCGGCATCCTGCACCGGATCGAACGCGGAGAACTGGCGGAGATTGCCCCGGTCGCGACCGAGGTGATCCACAAGGTGATCTCGCGGCGCGAACTGTACGTGGCGGTCCTGCTGCACGACATCGCGAAGGGACGGAACGGTGACCACTCCATCCTGGGCGAGAAGGTGGCACGGCGTCTGTGCCCGCGGTTCGGTCTCGACCCGGACGAGACCGAAACCGTGGCGTGGCTGGTGCGCTGGCACCTGCTGATGAGCCATGCCGCCTTCAAGCGCGATGTCAACGATCCGCAGACCATCGCCGACTTTGCCAATATCGTTCAGTCGCCGGAACGCCTGCGCCTGTTGCTGGTGCTCACGGTCGCCGACATCCGGGCGGTCGGACCGAACGTCTGGAACGGCTGGAAGGCGGCGCTGCTGCGCGAACTGTACTGGCGGGCCGAGGAGATGCTCTCCGGAGAGGCCGGCGCCGCTGGCCCCGACGCGCGCGTGCGCATGGTGCACGACGAGCTTCGCGCCCGGCTTGCCGACTGGGACGCCACCGCATTCGCAGCGCATGCGGAGCGCGCCAACACCTCGTACTGGCTCGGCCGGGACGTCGACACCCTGGAACGACATGCCCGGCTGATTGACGCTGCGGAGAAGGGCGGGGAGGAACTGACGATCGAGTTCCGCGTCGACAGTTTCCGCGAGGTCACCGAGGTCACGGTGCTGACTGCCGACCATCCGGGGCTGTTCGCGCGCCTGACCGGCGGCCTGGCGGCTGCCGGCGCCAACATCGTCGACGCGCGGATCAGCACCCTGCGTGACGGTACCGTTCTCGACAGTTTCTGGGTCCAGGACGCCGGCGGCAAGGCCCTCGACGATCCCGACAGCCTGCGGCGCCTGAAGGTCACGGTCTCCAATGCCGTGCGCGGCGAACTCGATATCGACAACGCGCTCGCCAGGCACCGCGCATCGCTGCCCGGGCGGGTGCGGACCATGGCGGTCGCACAACGGGTGCTGATCGACAACAAGGCCAGCAACACCCATACCGTGATCGAGGTCAATGGCGCGGACCGTCCGGGCCTGCTCTATCGGCTGACACGTTCGCTCGCCCGGCTCAACCTGCAGATCTCGTCTGCCAAGATTTCGACCTTCGGCATCAGCATCGTTGACGTGTTCTACGTAAAGGACCTGTTCGGCCTGAAAGTCGAGTCGGACCGGCAGCTTGAGGCCATTCGGCGCAACATCCAGGCCGAACTCAATTCCCCGGAGCCGGGAGGCAATGCGCGCCGGACGGGCTGATCCCGCGGTGAGGCCCCCCGTCCGGCACCGGCCAGGCGGCTGAGATGCAGCTCCTGCGCTCGACGGCAACCGTCGGCGGCCTGACCATGATCAGCCGGGTGACAGGGTTTGTCCGCGACATGCTGATCGCGACGGTGCTCGGTGCCGGGCCGGTGTCAGACGCGTTCTTCGTCGCCTTCAAGCTGCCCAACTTCTTCCGCCGCATCACGGCCGAGGGGTCGCTGTCGGTCGCCTTCATCCCGGTGTTTACCGGCCTGCTTGCCGGCGAAGGCCCCGCGGCGGCACGCCGGTTCCTCGAGGACGTGACAGCGGTGGTCCTTGCTGTCCTGATCGCAGCCTCGGCCGCTGCCATCATCGCCATGCCGCAGGTGCTGACCGTGCTTGCCCCCGGGTTCGCTGCAACCCCGTCGCGCTTCGAGCTTGCGGTGGAGCTGTGCCGGATCACCTTCGTCTACCTGCCGCTGATCTCGGCCATGGCGCTGCTGGCGGGAGCCCTGAACGGCATGCAGCGGTTTGCTGCCGCGGCGTGCGCGCCGATCCTGCTCAACGTGATCCTGATCGGGGCCATGGCGCTGTTCGCCGACCGGCTGGAAACCCCGGCGCATGTGCTGGCCTGGGCCGTGATGATCTCGGGCGTGGCACAGCTGGCCTGGGTTGCGGCTGCCGCCGGGCGCCACGGCATGATCCCGCGCCTGCGCCGCCCGTCCTGGACCCCCGGCGTGGCACGGCTGTTCAGGCTGATGGTGCCGGCAATGCTCGGGGCAGCGGTGATCCAGATCAACCTCGTGATCGACGTGGTGCTGGCCTCGCTGCTCGCGGAGGGGTCGATCTCGTTCCTGTACTACGCCGATCGTGTGACACAGCTGCCTCTCGGGGTGGTCGGGGTGGCAATCGGCACGGTGCTCCTGCCGACACTGAGCGCACAGATGCGCCGGGGCGAGATCGATGCGGCGAACCGGTCCCGCAACGACCTGCTGTTGCTGGGAATGCTGCTGACTCTGCCGGCGGCCGGCGGGCTCGCAATTCTCGCCGCGCCCGTCATCGGCGTTCTGTTCGAGCGCGGCGCCTTCACCGCCACCGAGACGACCCAGACCGCGGCCGCGATGGCTGCATACGCTGTCGGGTTGCCGGCCTTCGTGGCGGTCAAGGTCCTGCAGCCGGTGTTCTTTGCTCGCGAGGACACGCGCACGCCGGTGACGGTGGCTGCAGTTTCGGTCGGGCTCAACCTGGTGCTGAACCTGATCCTCATGCAGTTCTTTGCCCATGTGGGTCTCGCGATGGCGACAAGCATTGCGGCCTGGTTCAACGCCGGGGTTCTGACCTGGCTGCTGCAGCGCGAGGGCATTTACGGGGTTTCCCCGCGGACCTGGGGCCGGATCGCGCGGCTCCTCGCCGCGACCCTGGTGATGGCGGTCGTCCTGATCCTTGCCGATCGCCTCGTGCCGCCCGGCCAGGGCCCGTGGCTTGAGGTGGCACAGCTTGCCGCGCTGATCGGCGGCGGCGCCCTTGTCTACGCCGCCGCCGTTCTGCTGTTCGGAGGTGTCCGCCTCGGCGAGTTGCGTGGCTACCTCGCCCGTTGACCGGACGCCCGGTCGTCAGGGCAGGAGAACGGTCGACCCCGTGGTCCTGCGCCCCTCGAGCGCCTCGTGCGCGGCGCGCGCGTCAGCGAGGGCAAAGGTCTGGTCGATGCTGATCTTCACCGCGCCGGAGGAGACGGCGGCGAACAGGTCTTCCGACATTGCCCGCAGCGACTCCGGGGTTCCGGCGTAGTTGAACAGTGTCGGGCGGGTGAAGAACAGCGAGCCCTTCTGGGCAAAGATGCCAAGATCCACCGGCGGAATCGGCCCCGAGGCCTGCCCGAAGCTGACAAAGGTGCCACGCTGGCGCAGGCAGTCCAGCGATGCCGGGAAGGTATCGCGACCGATCGAGTCGTAGACAACCGGCAGGCCTTCGCCACCGGTGATTTCCCTGACCCGCGCAACGAAGTCCTCGTCACGGTAAAGGATCGGATGGTCGCAGCCGTTGGCCCGCGCGAGCTCCGCCTTCTCCGGGCTGCCGACGGTGCCGATGACGGTGGCGCCGAGGCTGCTCGCCCACTGGCACAGGATGAGCCCGACGCCGCCGGCCGCGGCGTGGACCAGGATGGTATCGTCCGGACCGACCCGGTAGATCTGCCGGATCAGGTACTGGGTGGTCAGTCCTTTCAGCATCATCGCGGCCGCGTCGCGATCGGAGACGGCGTCGGGGATGCGCACCACGTTTGCGGCCGCAATCAGCCGGGCCTCGGAGTAGGAACCGGGCGGCGGAGATGCGTAGGCAACCCGGTCACCGACAGCCAGTCCGGACACCCCGCTGCCCGCCTCCTCGACCACGCCGGCGGCTTCCATGCCGATGCCGGATGGCAGCGGAAGCGGGTACAGGCCGCTGCGGTGATAGGTGTCGATATAGTTGAGCCCGATCGCGGTATGGCGGACCCGGATCTCGCCCGGTCCCGGTGAGGACAGTCCGACCTCGTCCATCCGGAGAACCTCCGGACCCCCGGTTTCGTGAAAGCGAATGGCCTTGACCATAGAATGCCGCTCCTGTTCAGCGCAGTGAGGAGGAAAGAAACTCTTCGGTGCGACGATTGGCCAGGGTCGCGGACGCCTCGTCGTAATGGGCGCCGCCAACACGGGCAAACGCGTGTTCCTGGCCTTCGTAGACATGCAGCGAGACCCCGGGCGCATCGCCAAGTGCGGCGATGACCGCCTGTTGTGCCTCCGCAGGCACGAAACTGTCGCCCGATGCGATGTGGGACAGCCACGGCGAAAGCGTCTCGCCCGCTTCCGAAAGCAGGCCCTCGATTCCGACGCCGTAGTAGCTGACCGCGCAGTCCACGTCAGTGCGGGCCGCCATCAGGTAGGCAAGCTTGCCGCCGAGGCAGTACCCGACGGCCCCGGCCTTGCCGGTGCAGCCGTCGAGTTCGCGTACCGCGGCCAGGGTGGTATCGAGGTCACGCACTCCGAGATCGGTGTCGAACTTGCCGAACAGCTCGAACGCCTTGTCCCACTCGGCCTGGCTCTGGTCAGTGATGTCGACCCCGGGCTCGATGCGCCAGAAGATGTCCGGGCACAGCACGTGATACCCTTGGGCCGCGAACCCGTCGGCAAGGTCGCGCATGACCGCGTTGACCCCGAAGATCTCCTGGATCAGCACCAGGCCCGGCCTGTCGCGGCTGCCTGCCGGCGCGGCGTACCAGGCGGCGAACTGTCCCCCGTCCGCAGCGTTGATGGTGATGTAGCTCATGCATGCCTCCCCGTGCTGGAGCCGCACACTATTCGCTGGGCCGCCGGGCGTCCACACCCTCCCCGTGTGTCAGAAGGCCGTGAAGTACTCCCGGTGTTCCCAGTCGGTCACCGTTGTCGCGAACAGGTCCCACTCGGCGCGCTTCAGGCGCGAGAGGTAGGCAACGAAACCCTCGCCCAGCGCCGACCGGAACAGGTCCGAAGCCTCGAACCGCGAAATGGCGTCGATCAGGCTCGCGGGCAGCCGCTCGACCCGGTCGTCATAGGGATTGGCGAGCGGCGGCGGCGGTTCAAGCCCGTGAACCAGCCCGTCGAGACCGGCGTGGATCTGGAAGGCAAGCGCGAAGTAGGGATTGGCGGTGCTGTCGGGCGCGCGGTTCTCTATCCGGCTGGCGGTGTCGCCGGGGTGGACAAGGGCGCGGAGCATCGCTCCCCGGTTGTCCTCGCCCCAGCCGATGCGATCCGGCGCCAGCTGGTGGCGGGTGTAGCGCTTGTAGCCGTTCACCGTCGGCGTGGTGGCAATGCACGATGCGGCTGCGTGTTGCAGCAGGCCGGCGGCCCAGTTGCCCGCGCACGCGGTCAGCCCGCCCTCGGGCCCCGGCATGAACAGGTTCCGGCCTTCGCCGTCGGCGAGCGACTGGTGGATGTGCCAGCCATTGGCCGCGGCGTTGGCAAGCCCCGGCCGGGCCATGAACGAAGCCAGCACCCCTTCACGGTTGCAGACTTCGCGGACCAGGGTGCGAAAGGTGACTGCCATGTCGGCGATGGAAACCGGATCCGCGGGGGCAAAGGTGAATTCGAACTGTCCGGGTCCCATTTCGATCTCGACGCTGCGAACCGGCATTCCCATGGCAAGTGCCGCCCGACGCAGCCGGTCGAGCAGCGGTTCGGCCTCGTCGTACCGGGTTTCCGTCAGGTAGCGGTACCCCTGGTTGTAGGCCCGGGTCCGGGGAGGTCGGGCCGGCATCGTGGTGTCGGCATGTTCACGCGCCGGGTCGACGACATCGAAGACCTGGAACTCGACCTCGAGACCCATGACGGCGTGAAGACCGTGACCGGCAAGCTGTTCGCAGGCGGTGCGCAGGACCTGCCTGGGTGCAAGCGCGACCGGCTCCCCGCGCGTTGTCGCCACGTCGCAGTGAAGCAGCGCGGAATGCGGCGACCACTCCAGGGTCCGGAAGCTCGCGGGAACCGGGACCAGCACAACGTCGCCGGCCCAGAGCAGCGGCGCATCCCCCGTTGCGGACCAGACGGGAAACACCGTGCGGTGCGAGAGATCCTTGAGCAACAGGGTCGACGGCACGCGCACCCCGGAGGCAAAGGCATCTGCGAGTGCCGAAACGGTCACGGTCTTGCCGCGAAGCACACCGTGCGGATCGGCGAACACCATGCGAATGGTCTCGAGGTTCTCGGCCTCGGCCCTTGCCACCAGTTCAACCGCCTGTCTGGCCGCCTGGTCTGACAGCAGCCCGGAACCCGCCAGGAAACCACCGGTGATCCGTTCCGCGGTCCACGTCATGCCGGGTCAGACCGAGGCGTCCCACGGACAGCCGGCACGCCGTTCCCGGTCAGCCGTGAGCACGGCATCCTGCCAGGTCCCGGTCGGTGCGATGACGTCGGTGCAGGCGGGGCCGACGATGCCGTCAAGGCCGCCGTTCATCGGCAGGCCGGCGTTGCTCTCGCCGGCGAGGAAGCGGATGGCCGTGCGCAGCATCCGGCGATAGCGGATGATGCCGACATCGGTGCGGCCGAGATGCTCGCGGGTACGGTCCTGGATCGGGCCCATCCCCTCGACGGCCCACTGGTCGTGGACATTGATGTCAAGTCCCATTCCGGTCCAGGTCAGGGTTGCCTGTTCGCGCGGATCGAACCCGTAGTCATTGCTCCGGTTCCTGACCGGCGCGTAGTCGGGAAGGCGGTGTTCCTTCAGCCGCTGCTCGCGCATCAGGTCCCGGTTGACCGGCTTGTCGAAACTGGTGAACAGCGAATACCAGTAGCACCTCTCGTCATCGATCGGCACGTGCCACTGGGTGATGGTCATTTCCCGGCTCATCGGGATGCAGATCGCGCACGGAAAGATCTGGTTGGTGACCCGCACGTGGGTCAGGCTGTCCTCCATGTGCCTGAGAGTGGTCAGCCGCAGGCCGTAGTCGGTCTCCTCGACCCTGATCTCCGGGCACGGATACTCGCGCAGCACCCGGGTCATGGGAATGGTGCTGCCCGCGGAGGTGTCGCGGAACTGCCGGCCGTAGCCGTCCCCCGGGTCCTCATCGACCAGGAATCGGTGCAGGAAGGAAGCGTGGGCCGGATCGATGCCGACCTCGAGTGCCTGCAACCAGTTGCACTCCCACAGGCCCTTGAACGCGAAGACATGGGTCGTCGGAGCGCGGAAGCAGTCAAGGGCGGGAAACCCGGGTGCCTCCCCGGGCCCGAGGTAGGCAAACAGGATGCCGTTCTTCTCGACGACCGGGTATGACGTGGTGCGTATCCGCCGGTCCGGACCGGACCCGGCGGGCTCGCCAGGCTGCTCCAGGCAGCGGCCGGTGCGATCAAGCAGCCAGCCGTGGAACGGACAGCGCAGTCCGCCGTCCTCGCAGCGGCCAAAGGCCAGGTCGGCGCCGCGGTGCGGACAGTGCCGGGCAATCAGGCCCGGCCGGCCCGAGGCGTCGCGGAACAGTACCAGCCGCTCGCCGAGCAGGGTCACCGGGACCACCGGCCGGTCGCCGTGGAGTTCATCCGACAGGGCGGCCGGCATCCAGTAGCGGCGCAGGACCTCGCCTGCGGGCCGCCCCGGACCGGTCCGGGTGATCAGGTCGTTCTGTTCCTGGCTGATCAACGGCGCGCTCCCGCAAGACCACTAGCAGGCACCGGTCCCGAATGACAGCGGTCCCCCTGACGGATGGCATGGTATACGCTCAGGCGCAACCGGTGCACAGGGCAAGGGAGGCGAACGGTGACAGGGGACAATGAGACAACCGGCCGCTGCCTGTGCGGTGCCGTGACCTACAGGTTCACCGGCCGGCCCAAATGGCAGGGACACTGTCACTGCGAAAGCTGCCGGCGCCAGACCTCGTCGGCGCTCGCGAGTTTCATCGGCGTCCACGCCGACAGCTTCGCCTGGACCGGTGCGGAGCCCAAGGCGTTCGCGTCCTCGCCGGGTGTCGTCCGCCGGTTCTGCGGTGCCTGTGGAACACCGATGTCCTACGAGGCGGACCGGTTTCCGGGCGAGGTGCACCTGTACGCCGCGAGCCTCGACGACCCGGCCGCCTACCGGCCCCGGTTTCATGTCTTCGTCGCCGAACAGGTTCCGTGGCTCGAGCTGGCGGACGGGCTCGTGCGCCACGAGGGCGTATCATCCGGGTGATCGGGCAGGTCACGCGCCGCATGGTCCATGAAGCGCACATGTCGGGAACAGTACGGGACTGAAGACCCGCAGCCCGCGCCGTCGGCCTTTCCCGGCACTCCCCCGGCCTGCCGCGTCAGGAACGGAATGCCGTTACAGCAGCGACCAGGCGAGTTCCCTGGCTTCCTTCTCGGTTGCGACGGTTCGATCCTCGGGAATGCGGTCGAGGACATTGAATGCGAACAGGGCGCCGCGGATGCGGTCGTTGATGCCGCAGACCACGATCTCGGTGCGGGTCTGCTTGGCGCGGTCGATGATCTGGGCCAGAAGATTGGCGGCGCTGTCGTCAATGTGGGTGGCCCTCGAAAGGTCGAAAATCACGACCTCGTGGTCACGGATGTCCACGCCGATCAGGGCGATCAGTTTTCGCGAGGACGACACCGTGAAGGAGCCGCGAAAGGCCACGAGCCCGATTCGAGCCGTGAACTCGTCGTCAACCTCCGGCGTGAAGGTGCTGTCGAGAAGCGGCGTCGAGACCACGCTGTCAAGTTCCAGCGACTCCAGTTGCACGGCGTTGACAATATTCGCGGCGATCACACCGAACATGATGGCGAAGACCGGATCCACAAAGATCGTGACGGCCATGACCAGCAGCATGACCGCGGAGTACTTCGGGTCCATCCGGGGAACCTTCCGCAGGAAGGAGAACTCGATCATGCGCCAGCCGACGAGCATGACGATCGCGGACAGTGCCGCCAGCGGCAGCGGTGCCACGTAGGGACCGAGACCCAGGATGAGGGCGGCGACGATGACCAGGCAGATGATGCCGGTCACCACGGTCTTCCCGCCGAAACGGCGGGCCGTCATGGTGGCGATGGTCCCGCTCCCGGGCAGGACCCCCACGATCCCTGCTGCGAGGTTTCCAAGTCCGAGACCGAACAGCTCGCGGTTCGGATTGTGCTGCGAGCCCGTGAACGTGTCGTCGATCAGTGACCACATCAGTGTGTAGACGGAACTGATGAGGGCGATCAGAACCGCAGGCCCGACGGCTTCCGGCAGGAATTCCAGCGACGGAAGCTCGAGCACCGGCACCGGCAGTCCAACCGGGACGGGACCGAGCTGCTGGATGCCGGGGATGAAGAGCGCGACGATCCACCCGATTCCCACCGTGGCGAGCGCCGCCGGGACGTACTTGCCGATACGGGCCGGCCACAGGAAGAACACGGCGAGACAGAAAACCGCGAGGGCGAGGTCGTTCATGCCGAGGCGAAACAGCTTTTCGGTCTGCGTTGCCAGCAGCAGCACGCCGATGCCCGACATGAACCCCGTGAGCACGATGTGCGGCATGTAGGAAACGAAGCGGCCGACGCCGGCGAGTCCCAGAACGACCTGGATGGCGCCGGCCATGAGGATGACGATCGCGAGTTCCGGCAGGCTCATCTCGTCGCCCATCAGCAGCGTCGCGGTGATCACCGCGAGCACGGCGCTGGGCCCGCTCACCAGCGCGCGCGTTCCGCCGCACACCGCCGAGATGATCCCGACGAAGACGCCGCACCAGAGCCCCGCGAGGGGTCCCATGCCGGAAATGACGCCGAGCGCCATCGCGGTCGGCAGGTACGATGCAACCAGGGTGACGCCGGCCCTCAGGTCAGCCCACAGGGTTTCGCGCTCGTATGGTGGTCGATCCTGGTTTCGCAGACTATCCAGCATGTTGGCGCTCCCCCGGTGAACAGCATTCTGCGACCAATCCACCAATGGATGGTAATGCGTCAGCGTCTTTTCGGCCACGCCGGGCGGGCACTGTCCGCGGAGGTCGTGCAGTGAGAACGTCCCCTGTCCGGACCGCCCGCGCCGCGACGGCGTGTCAGAAATCGTCGACGGCCGGTGCAGCCGGTTCGGGTTCGTCGGTCCGGCATGCCCGGACGGGAGCACGACGAACGCACCGGTCCCCGGAATGCTCGGGGAGGACACGCCCTCGAGCAGCCCGACGTCCTCGGTTACGCACCGGTCTCCGGAATGCGCGGGGAGGATCTTTCAGGAGCGCGGCCGGCCCGCGCGGCCCCGGTCAGGGAAACGACCGGCGGACGCATTCAGAAACGACACGTCCTCACCGGCCATTCGGAAAAAGTCCGACATTTTCCTGCAACCCTGGTCACGGAACGTTGAACGGCCCGTTCAGGCCGCGCACGGGACAGAGCGAACGCGTCCAGCGCCGTGGCCGGGGCTCAGGCGTCGGTCACGTCGAAATAGCGGACGCTCGGCTGCCCGGCGAGAGCCTCGATGAGCCGGCTGCTCGTTCCCCTCTCCCGCTGCCAGGCGAGATACTCCTTGTGCTGCGCGTGGGATTCCCACTCTTCGACCAGCATCACGTTGTCGGGATCGTCGTGGTTCTGCAGGGTATGGACGCTGGTACAGCCCTTGTAGGCGCGCGTTTCCGGCAGAATCGACCTGAAGAACGCAACCACCTCTCCCCCGGTACCAGGTTTCGCCTTGACATCGACAATAACGCGTACGGCCATCTCAAGACCCCTTTATCGCTGCTCAAATCCTGCTCCGCTATTCCAGCGGGGCGCGTTCATCATGACTCCAGGCATGGTGCGGGTCGCCGGGTATTGCAGAGAAAACGGCGCCGACCGTTTTCCCGTCGAGGCAACAAATTATTCATGCCTGCCGTGACAAACCTTACCATGCCGCCCTCCCGTCTTCCAGTTGTCCGGCGCGTGAAGCGGGGGCCCGACGGGCGTTCGGACCGGCGCTCTCGTACTACGGAAAACGGCTGTTCATCTCAGTCACAACTTGTTGTAATCAATGTATTTCGTCCATATATTCATGAGAATCGGCCCGTCGCGGGCGAGAGGCCGGGGCCGGAGAAATTCCCGCGTCGTTTGGACTATACTTTCGGGAGACACCGGATTTCCCGTGGTTGTTGTCGGTCGGGCACTGCAGGCAGTTGATCAATGGAAGGTGAGGCACGCCCGTCATGAGCGGAGACACCATCTTCGCGCTTGCAAGCGCGGCTGGCCGTTCCGGCGTCGCGGTTGTGCGCATCTCGGGCAGAGACGCGGCATCGGCCGCGCGGTTGTTCGGATTCGTGCTGCCGGCCCCGCGCCATGCCGCCCTGCGCGCGCTCCGCGACAATGGCGAACTGGTGGATCGCGGTCTCGTCGTGTGGTTTCCGGCGCCGGGAAGCTACACCGGCGAGGATGTCGTCGAATTGCACGTGCACGGCGGCCGCGCCGTCCTCGAGCGCACGATGGGCATGCTCGCCCGCTGCCCGGGCTGGCGCCATGCCGAGCCGGGCGAGTTCACCCGCCGGGCGTTTCTCGCCGGCCGGCTGGACCTGACCGCTGCCGAGGCCGTCAACGATCTCGTGGTCGCGCAGACCGAGGCCCAGAGGCAGGCTGCCCTGGTGCAGCTCGAGGGCGGGCTGGCGCGACGGCTCGACGAATGGGCGGAACGGATCCGGTACCTCCGGGCTCGCATCGAGGCGTGGATCGACTTTCCGGACGAGGAAATCCCTGAAACCGCCGTCGTTTCCGCACTTGACGGGCTTTGCCGCACGCGCCTCGAGATGGAGACCTTCGCCGACGACGGGCGGCGCGGTGAGAGGCTGAGAGACGGCCTGAGGGTCGCGGTGGTCGGACCACCGAACGCGGGGAAGTCGTCGCTGGTCAACTGGCTCGCGGGCCGTGATGCCGCCATCGTGTCGGAACATGCCGGGACGACGCGTGACGTGATCGAGGTTCATCTCGACCTCGCGGGGTTCCCGGTCATCGTCGCCGATACGGCCGGGTTGCGAACCGCACGCGACAGCATCGAGGCCGAAGGTGTCAGGCGGGCGCAGGACTGGGCGGATCATGCCGACCTTCGCGTCCTGGTATTCGATGCCACGGCTGATCATCACCGGGAGACCCCCGTGCTCCCTCAAAGCGATCTCGTCGTGTTCAACAAGATCGACCTCGATCCGGCCTTCGAGGCTCCGCCGCCGGCCCACGCGATTTCGGTCCGGACCGGTACCGGGCTTCAGACCTTTCTCCGGTCACTCACGGGCCTGGCGAGAGAGAGGATGGACGTTGCGGGCCGACCGGTGCTCACCAGGGCGCGGCACCGGGCGGCGTTGCTTGCGACCATCGGCCATCTCGCAGACGCGCAGGCGGACCTGGAACGCGGCGCCGGGCTCGAGATCGTTGCCGAACACGCCCGGGCCGGTGCGGACGCGCTCGGACGCGTGACCGGCAGGGTCGATGTCGAGCAGCTGCTCGACGTGATCTTCCGTGACTTCTGCATCGGAAAGTAGGCTCGCGGGACACGATGACGTGTCGGAGCATGGATCCGGCGGGGAAGGCTCCGACCCGGGAGCGGAGCGGAAGGCCCGGTGTGGCACAAGAGGTCGAACCCGGCGGTGGCGATCAGGTGAATGAAGCGTCCGCCAGGCCCCTCCCCCGTTCGGAATCGGGTATAACTGATTGATAACGTGTACTATCGTGCGTTCGAAACCGAACTGAACCCACGTGGGTGTTCCGGCACCATGCGTGCGACCGTGGAGGTGTCACGGTCGTGCGATGGACCGGGATGTTTCACGTGAAACAACCCGCATCGGGTCGGCACCCCGCGGTTCCGGGACTTCGGCGGCGGCAGCCGGCACCGGGAACGGAATGCTCATGAACAATACGCACCCCGTCACGGACAGCGGCAAACAGCGCAAGGCCGGTGCTGTCCACACACCGCCGCAGCAAGCGTCGGGTCCGGGAGACGCGAGACGATCGCAGGACGCCGCCATGCCGACGGTATTCCATGTTTCACGTGAAACATGCTGCCGGCTCTGGTATTCACCGGTTCCGCATCATGTGGAGGCAGGAAGATGAAATCCGCCTTCGACGTCATCGTCATTGGCGGCGGCCATGCCGGCTGCGAGGCAGCCGCGGCGAGCGCGCGCATGGGCGCCCGTACGGTGCTCGTGACCCATCGTCGCGCCACCATAGGCGAGATGTCCTGCAATCCCGCGATCGGCGGGCTGGGCAAGGGTCACCTTGTCCGTGAAATCGACGCGCTCGACGGTGTCATGGCCAGGGCTGCCGATGCAGCCGGCATCCAGTTCCGGTTGCTGAACCGGAGCAAGGGGCCTGCGGTTCGCGGACCGCGGGCCCAGGCCGACCGGAACCTGTACCGCAGGGCGGTGCAGCAGGCACTCGAGTCCCAGGAGAACCTCGACATCGTGGAAGCCGCGGTGGAGGATCTGCTGGTCGGAACTGACGGCCGGGCAGGCGGTGTCGTGAACCGGGACGGCTCGACGCTGCGCGCCGCCTGTGTCGTGCTGACCACCGGGACATTCCTGGGCGGCATGATCCACCGTGGCGAAGAGCGCATTCCGGCGGGCCGCATTGGCGAGGAGCCGGATGTCGGGCTGGCCCGTACCCTGAAGCGGCGGGGGTTTGTCCGCGGACGGCTCAAGACCGGAACGCCGCCGCGCCTTGACGGAAGGACAATCAACTGGGCGGGGCTCGAGGTCCAGCCGGGCGATGTGCCGCCGGTGCCGCTTTCCAGCATGACCGAGCGGATCACCACGCCGCAGGTGAACTGCCATATCACCCATACGGGACCGGACGGTCATGCGATCCTGCGCGAGAACCTGCACCGTTCACCGATCTACTCGGGCCGGATCGAGGGGGTTGGTCCCAGGTACTGCCCGTCGGTCGAGGACAAGATTGTCAGGTTCGCCGACCGCAACCACCACCAGGTTTTTCTGGAACCTGAAGGACTTGACACCCATCTGGTGTATCCGAACGGCATTTCGACCTCGATGCCGGCCGATGTCCAGGAGGCCTTTGTCCGGACCATTCCGGGGCTCGAGGACGTGGTCATCACCCAGCCCGGCTATGCGATCGAGTATGACTATGTCGATCCGCGGGAACTCGACCGGTCACTCGAAACCCGCAGGATTCCCGGGCTGTTCCTTGCCGGCCAGATCAATGGCACCACTGGCTACGAGGAAGCCGCGGCCCAGGGGCTGGTTGCCGGCATCAACGCCGCACTGCTTGCCGGGGGATCGGACGAGCGTTTCCAGGTCGACCGTGCAGATGCCTACATCGGTGTGCTGATCGATGACCTGACCACGCGTGGCGTGCTGGAGCCCTACCGCATGTTCACTTCCCGCGCCGAGTTCCGTCTTCGACTGCGTGCCGACAATGCGGACCGGCGCCTGACACCGGCCGGGATCCGGATCGGCTGTGTCGGAACCGCACGACGGGAGATGTTTCACGTGAAACATGCCGGGCTCGAGCACGCGGAGCGCGTGCTGCAGGCATGCCGGGCAACCCCTGCCGAGCTGGCGCGGGCCGGTTTTCGGATCAACCAGGACGGGACTGAACGCACGGCCTACCAGTTGCTGGCGCTCAACGAGGTCGACCAGGACAGGCTCGCCGGATTCTGGCCCGAAATCGCGGGTCTCGATCGTGCGGCGGTGGCGGACGCGGCCATCGATTCTCTCTACAGCGGTTACCTGGTCCGCCAGGAGGGTGATGTCAGGGCGTATCGCCGCGATGAGCAGCTCGAGCTTCCGGACACGCTCGATTACCGGGCCGTTGGCGGGTTATCCAACGAAGTCCGCGAAGTGCTGTGCAGGACCCGACCGCAGACACTTGGCCAGGCGTCACGGATTCCCGGAATGACGCCGTCCGCGCTGCTCGCACTGATGAGACACGTTCGCCGCCGTCAGGCGAGGGCCGCCTGAGGTGGGTACCGCCGCTTGTGCCGAACAACGTGATGCGTTTCGCGCGGCATTTGGCGCATCATCGGCGATCATGGCGAAGCTGGACCGCTACGAAGCGATGCTTCGGCGGTGGCAACGGGCCATCAACCTGGTTTCCGCCTCGACGCTTGACCAGGTCTGGAGCCGGCACTTTCTCGACAGCGCCCAGCTGTTCGGCCTGCTGCCGCACCCGGCCTGTTCCGTGCTCGATATGGGAACCGGAGCCGGGTTTCCGGGCCTGGTCCTGGCCATGCTCGGGGCCGGTGACGTGCATCTCGTCGACTCCGACACCCGCAAGTGTGGTTTCGTTTCACAGGTGGCCCGGGAAACCGGAACCAGGGTCAGTGTGCACCCGGTCCGGATCGAGGCACTGCAGGCAGGCAGATTCGACGTTGTGACCGCACGTGCGTGCGCGCCGCTTGACCGGCTGATCGCGCTGGCGCGGCCGCACGTGCACGCTGATACGGTGTGCCTGTTTCCGAAGGGACGATCCGCGGCACGGGAGCTCGACACCGTTGCCGTCGGAAGCCGGCTTCGCGTCAGTGCCATTCCGAGCCTGTCCAGCCCGGGCGGGACCGTGGTTCGAATGGAAGGGCTCGGCGATGGCGCGTGAACAGCCGGCCGCGGGCCGTCCCAGGGTACTGGCGCTGGCAAACCAGAAGGGCGGGGTGGGCAAGACCACGACCGCGGTCAACCTGGCAACCGCGATGGCGGCGTACAGACTCCGGGTGCTGGTGATCGATCTCGACCCTCAGGGCAATGCGAGCACCGGGCTTGGTGTTTCGCGGCAGGACCGGCGCCGGGACATCTATGCGGTTCTTGCGGGAGCTACGGACCTTCAGTCGGCGGTGCTGCCAACCGTGGTTCCGGGCCTGTCGCTGGTGCCGAGCACGCCTGACCTGTCCGGCGCCGAGCTGGAGCTGGTGGAACTGGCCGAACGGGAGTACCGGGTACGCGCCGTGCTCGAACAGTATCTCGCCGAGACCCCCGACAGCCCGGACGTCGTGTTCATCGATTGTCCGCCATCGCTCGGTCTGCTGACACTGAACGCTCTGGTCGCCTCGGGCGGGGTACTGGTGCCCTTGCAATGCGAATTCTATGCCCTGGAAGGACTGAGCATGCTGCTCCAGACCGTCGAGCGGATCCGGCGGTCGTTCAACCCGCAGCTCACGGTCCAGGGAGTGGTCTTGACGATGTTCGATGGCCGCAACAACCTGTCAAGGCAGGTTGAGGACGACGTGCGTCACCATATGGGGGACCTGGTCTACCGGACCGTCATTCCGCGAAACGTGCGGATTTCCGAGGCCCCGTCACACGGAATCCCGGCCCTGGTGTACGACCTGCGATGCGCGGGATCGCAGGCCTACGTCAAGCTCGCGCGCGAGGTTCTTGAGCGGGAAGGCAGGCTGACAGCATCATGACGCAGAAGGGTGGACGTGAACACCGTGGTCTGGGCCGTGGTCTCGGCTCGTTGCTGGGCGGCGAGGAAACGTCGCGGCTGCGTTCGGTGCCGATCGAACAGATCGTGCCGGGCCGGAACCAGCCGCGAAGCCGGTTCGAGCAGACCGAGCTCGAACAGCTGGCCGAAAGCATCGGCCATCACGGCATACTGCAGCCACTGTTGCTGAGGCCCGCCGGAACCGGGGACCCCGCGTACGAAATCGTCGCGGGGGAACGGCGCTGGCGTGCCGCTCAACTCGCCGGCCTGCACGAGCTGCCGGCGCTTGTCGAGGAGATGGAAGAACCTCGTGCGCTTGCGGTGGCACTGATCGAGAACGTGCAGCGCGCAGACCTGACACCGGTCGAGGAAGCGGAAGGGTACCGCAGGCTGCTGTCCGATCACCGGTATACACAGCAAACCCTTGCGAAACTGGTCGGCAAGAGCCGCAGCCACATTGCCAATACCACCCGACTGCTGTCGCTTCCCGCCGCAATTCGGGAGCATCTGCAGTCGGGACAGCTGTCAGCCGGTCATGGCCGCGCGCTGCTCGCTGCTTCGGAGCCCAAGGTCCTGGCACGACGGGTCCTGGCCGAGGGCCTCTCGGTGCGCGAAACCGAGGAACTGGTTCGCCGGGAGCAGGAAACCGGTCCCGTACGGCCCCGCAGGCCCCGGCGGCGCCCCGATCCGAACCTGCGGGCGGTCGAAACCAGCCTCAGCGAGGCCCTCGGCGCTCGGGTGCAGATCACTCAGAAGACGCCGGAGCGCGGCGCGATGATCATCCAGTACACCTCGCTGCGCCAGCTGGACCGCCTGCTCGAGTGCCTGTCGGTCGGTGCGGGCTTTGCCCGGCCGGAACCGGGAGACGGGGATGCCGGTCCGGATACCGAGGACGCGGAATAGCACCGAAGGTCGGGCAGCGGCGGGTGTTTCACGTGAAACATCGTCTCCGGTCCTGTTTCCTGCCCGCGCGTTGACGACATGCCGGTGTCCGGTGCGGTGACCCGGTCGAGGACGGGTTCCGATGGCAATGCCGGCGCGGTGTGTCGGGCCCTGACTGCCGCACCGCAGCCGGTGGAACGGTGTCGACGCGTGACACGGTCATGCTGTCTGCGCCGGGCCGACTCCTCCATCCGGACCGTGAGCGCACGGTATCCGGTCCCGAACAGAACGGGAACCGGTGAGCATGGCGAGACGACTCCCGGCGACTCCGGGCTGTCCGGACACACGGCGCCTGTTGTCGTTTCAAGAAGCCGATGATAAGACAAGTCAATGCCATCGCACATGGAGGAGTAGTATTTTTCCTGTAATTTGCACAGTTTCACCATTTGTACGCGACAACATGGGCGCATTAACTTACTTTTATCATGTGATGTGCACTATATTCTGCACAGAAAAAGAATCGCAATGGTATTCGATACTGATCTAATCATATTGTGAACCGTTCTGATGAACCAACACGCATGCGAATACATGAAGCGGTCAGAAGAACGGATCGGGCAATGCGACCCCGGCCTTTGGCGTCGTGTCGGAACGGGCCGGTCTGGCACCGGTCCGCGATTCGCGGGACTCTTCCCGGCACCGGGGCGCCGAGCAGCCTGAAGTCAAGGCGGCAGCGTCGGATCGCGGATACGCTCGGCGCCAAGCCGGTCAACCCGAAAACCGGGTGGGGACGCTCATCGCGGACGAGGCCATGCGCGGCCTTTTCGCCGGCGTGCTTTCGCGGTGGCGCATGGCGCCGGGCTGCACTCGGCAAGCCCGCTCGACCGCTGCCATGGCCGGATCGGACGACGCGCCGGCATCGCCTGCGTGTTCCCCGGCGGGAAGGCAGTCACCTCGCCATGCTGGTGCGATTCACCGCGGGCAGAATGATGAAGGAGCTGTGCACGGGCCCAGGCCGCGATGTTCGGACCCGATTGTTCCGGCAAACGACACCGACTCGCGAGTGCTGGCGGTCGCGGCAGGCCGGAGGCTCCCGATCCAGCCCGCCGGATATCGCCAGGCACGCCAGGCTCCTGCGCCCTTGCACGTGACGCAGTCCGGTCCGGCAACACCGACTTCGGGGTTTTCGGTCTCATGCTGCAGGAGCGGGAACCCCGGGCGCATTTCGATCGTCGTTGACACCCTGATCTCCCGGGCCGTACCGTGCGCTCCGCAGACCAACGCCTGCAGAGCCGTACAAACTGCCACCTGCGATCGATTTTCAATGCGGTCTCGAAGGTTCAGTGTGATGGCTGTTGCGCTGTTTGGCCACGCGGGATTTCGCGACTAGCGGCGGCGGTTCGGTGGACAACGACAGGACGGCGACAGGTCGATTTGCCGCGCGGTTGGCCGAAAGCGTGCTTTCGTCCCGCTGGCTGGTCATCCTGATCACCCTGCTCCTGGTTGCGGGTGCGGCAACCGGAATTGCCCGGATCGAATTCTCGGCGAATTACCGCATCTTTTTCGACGATGACAATCCACAGCTTCTGGCCCTTGAAGAGCTGGAAAACACCTACGGAAAGAACGAGAATCTCGCATTCCTGATTGTCCCGGACGATGGCGATGCGACGTCCGAATCCGCGCTCAACGCTGCTGTCTGGCTAACGGACAAGGCCTGGCAAACCCCGTTCTCACGGCGTGTCGATTCTCTCGCCAACTTCCAGTATACGACCGCAGAAGGGGACGACCTGTACGTGCGGGATCTCGTTGATCCGCAAGATTTGTCCCGGAAGGAGACGCGGTCCCAAATCCGCGCCATTGCTTCTTCCGACCCGCGTATTGCAGGCAGCATGCTGGGCCGCGGCGGCGATGTCAGCGTGGTCAACGTCACCGTCGAGCTGCCGGAAGAAGGTCTGCTGGAGGCCGTGGCGGAAATCGCCGGGTTCGGCAGGTCTGTTGCCGCGGAGGCGGAACAGCGGTTCCCCGGCATTGACCTGCGCGTCGTCGGCACGGTCATGGTCAACCAGACCTTCCTGGAAGCCTCGATCAACAGCCAGATGATCTTCCTGCCCGCGAGCCTTCTGCTCATGGCACTGGTTCTCGGCATCCTGACCAGGGGCTGGCCCGGGGTGGTGGCGACAGGGGCGGTGATCATCCTTTCCATTCTTTCCTCGATGGGTCTCGGCATATGGGTCGGACTTCCGTTTTCCCCGCCGATTGCGCCGGCGCCGACCATTATCCTGATGATTGCCGTGGCCAACTGCGTGCACCTGCTGGTGGGTGTGCAGCAGTCCCTTCGCGCCGGGGCCTCGAAACACGACGCAATCGTGAAATCCATCATGCTCAACCTGAACCCGGTGTTCCTGGCGAGCCTCACGACTGCGCTCGGATTCCTGAGCATGAACTTCTCCGAGGTCCCGCCCTATCGGCATCTCGGCACTTTCGTTGCGTTCGGTATCGTCGCCTCGTTCCTGCTTTCCGTGACCCTGTTGCCGGCCCTGCTCTCCTTTCTTCCAATTCGTGCACAGAAGCCGCGCCGCTTCAGCGGGCTGTCCATGAAGGTCATCGCGGACTCTGCACTGACCTACAGAAAATCGCTCCTGTGGACGTGGGCGGTGATCGTGGTCGCGATGATGCTTGCCATCCCGCGCAACGAACTCAACGACGTTCTGGTGCATTTCTTCGACAAGGGTGTCGAGTTCCGCCAGGACACCGACTTCATGGATGAACGTCTGAGTGGCAATACCCTGCTCGAATACTCGCTGCAGGCTCCGGTCGAGGGCGGGGTTGCGGATCCACGGTTCCTGGACGAGGTTGCCAGGTTTGCGGAGTGGTATCGGGCGCAATCTCCTGTTCGGCACGTGTCGGTCATTACCGATACCCTGCGACAGCTCAACAGGAGCATGAACGGCGACGACCCTGCCGCCTACCGGATTCCGGAAAGCAGGGAACTGGTGGCGCAATACCTGCTTCTTTACGAACTCTCGCTTCCCGAAGGCCTGAATCTCAACAACCAGATTGACCGGTCCAGATCGGCAACACGGGTCACGGTATCGGCTGAAACACTTTCTTCCAAAGAGCTGCTCGAACTGAACTCCCGTGCCCAGGCCTGGCTGAAGAAAAATGCCCCCAACATCGCAAGTATCAACAGCACGGGCTCCGCGGCATTGTTCGCCTATGTCGGCCAACGCAACATACGGGCCATGGCGGTTGGCACGACTGTCGTGTTGCTGGCAATTTCGGCCATTCTCTTCGTTGCCCTGCGATCATGGCGTCTCGGCCTGATCAGCATCGTGCCCAACCTGGTTCCCGCCGTGCTTGGCCTGGGTGTGTGGGGAATGACGGTCGGACAGGTGGGACTGGCGCTCTCCGTCGTGGTGGCCATGACCGTGGGGATCGTCGTTGACGACACGGTGCACTTTCTCAGCAAGTACCGCCGCGCCAGGCTCGAGCAGGGCGCCGACCCCGAGACAGCGGTGCACTACGCCTTCGATACGGCCGGACCAGCCATGTTCACGACCACGGTCGTGCTGGCGGCCGGTTTTCTGATCCTGGTGTTTTCCCCGTTTGTGCCCACCGCGCAGGTGGGCATCCTGACCGCGATGATCATTGCCTTTGCACTGGTCGCGGACCTGTCCCTGTTGCCGGCGCTGCTCACGAAGCTGGACCGGCGTTCGGCCCCGCGCGCCGGCCCGGGCAGTCCGGCGTCATGACAGGCCGTCGAAGTGTCGCTGGAATGCAGGGATCCAGGAAGAGTTTGACTGTGCGATCCCGGTTCCGCTTGACCTTTGCGCGGCAGGATCGAATATGGTCCGGCAGTGCTTCGGGCTACGTACGGGAAACATTTTGTCCTCTTGTTGATTTCAACTGCAAGAAAGCAGGCCGCCGTGTTTAGCAATCCACTGGAGTCGTTTCATGACACAGTTGTACGGGCGAAAGCTGAACGAGAACAATTTGATCGCTTGTTGACTATTTCAACGCCACGGGAACGAATTCTTGTTATTTTTGTTGCACTGCTGCTCATTATCTGTGTGGCCTGGCTTTTCCTTGGTACGGTAACTCGCAGCGTTGCGTTGGACGGTTTCCTGATCGGACCCGAAAGGACGACCGGCGCAGAAACCGGGTTGGTGCGGGCGGTCGCGTGGCTCGACGGTGACACCGGGTCCAACGTCAGTGCCGGAACTCGCGTGATCGTGCAGCTCGACATGGCAGACGGGGTCACGGGATCGCATGAGGGACAGGTTGCGAGGGTTTCGGCCGTGCCCCTGGTGGAGCGGCACGGGACACCGCAGCCGGTGGCGCCGGTCTCGCTCTACCGTATCGAGGTTTCGCTTTCCGGCAGCCTCGACCCCGTTGCCCTTGCCAGCAGGAATTGCCGGATCGTGATCGAATCGGGAAGCCAGTCTCCGATTGCGCTGCTCCTGACGAGGCGATCGTAGGATGCCTTTCCGCGCTTCTGCGCAGACCGGGGGCAGGGCTGCGTCGCAAGCGCCGGGCACACGGATATCGACCCCGATCGTGTTTCAGATGCAGGCGTCGGAATGTGGCGCCGCCTGTCTTGGCAGCATCCTCGGCTATTTCGGGCGCTGGGTTCCGCTTTCCGAGTTGCGGGAAAAGTGCGAGGTAAGCCGCGACGGCAGCAGCGCTGCGAGTATTACGCGGGCGGCCAGACACTATGGTCTCGAATGCAGCGGGCTCAGTGTCCGCGCCGAACAGTTGCCAAAGCTGGACCTGCCGTTGATCTTGTTTTGGCAGTTCAGTCATTTTGTCGTGCTGGAGGGCTGCGACAGCCGGTACTTCTATCTGAACGATCCGTCGACCGGGCGTCGCAGGGTGTCCGTTGACGAGTTCAGGAAGAGCTTCAGCGGTATCGCGCTTCGATTCAAGCGCGGAGCACAATTCCGTACCGGTGGACAAGCGCCCGGATTACTCGGGAAACTGAATGAGGTGCTTGCCGGATCCTGGGCATCGCTTACTGCTGTGGTTGCCTGTGGGTTCTTGTTGACAGTTCTGGCACTTGTCATACCTGCGTCACTCGCTGTTCTTGTTGACAATGTCGCGGACGGCCACGGGCCCTGGAGTGGATTGGCGGCAGCCCTGCTCGGAGGTGGTGGGCTTGTCTATGTCCTGTCCCTGCTCAAGCGCCGGTTCCTGAAACGGCTTTCGATCCGGATTTCGGTATCCGGCTACAGTCAGGGCATATCCCGGTTGCTGCGGCTGCCAGTGGAGTTTTTCGAAAACAGGCTGGTCGGCGATGTCACGGACCGCGTCTCTTCGATAGACAGGATTGCGAAGAATCTGACCGACCAGTTTCTTGTTCTCATTGTCGACATGGGCATGAGCGCAGTCCTGGTCGTCGCGATGTTTGCATGTGATGTCTGGCTTACCGTGGCTGTGCTGGCGCTGGCTGCCCTGCACGGATTGGCGGGGTACATCCTGAACGGATTCAGGAGCGTTCAAAGCCACGCGATGAGGCGCGAACAGGGACTGCTGATCGGCATTGGCATGGAGATGCTCGCTCATGCGAACACGCTTCGCATGACCGGCGCGGATGACCGCTTTTTTTCCCGCTGGAGCGGTCAGCAGGCGCGGGAGTTGCAGGCGCGGCAGCTCTATTCCGAACTGGGCTCGGTCAACGCCGCGCTTCCGGGCCTGGTCGGTGCCCTTCGCAGCGCGGCGATCCTGGGGATCGGAGGGGGGTTCGTTCTCTCGGGCGAGCTGAGCCTGGGAACCCTGGTCGGGTTCTATATCCTGGCGGAGATGTTTCTCGCACCTGTCGACCGTTTCCTCGAGTTCGCCAACCAGCGTCAGGCGCTGAAGACCGATCTGCAGCGGCTCGAGGACATTTCAGGGACCGCTGAAGACCCGGCCTTCAGCCGCCGGAGCGCGGATCCGGAGTCGATCCCCACCTTCAGGGGCCGGCTCAAGCTCGCGGGACAGGTGGAATTGAGGAATGTCACCTTTGGCTTCAACAGGAGCCGGGCGCCACTGATAGCGGGATTCAACCTCACGATCGAACCCGGGCAGCGCGTGGCCGTGGTCGGCCCCAGCGGCTCGGGGAAATCGACCCTGGCGCGACTGGTGTCGGGCGTCTACCAGCCATGGTCGGGGGATATCCTGTTTGATGGTCACCCGAGGGCGGAAATTCCCGAGGAAGTGTTGCGTCAGTCCGTTTCCATGGTCGATCAGGAAATCGTGCTCTTTGCGGCGTCGCTGCGTGACAACATCACGCTGCTGAACCCGGCCGTTCCGGACGAGGTCATCTTTGCCGCAACGCGGGATGCCCGAATTCACGACGAGATCCTGGTCAGGCCGGACGGATATGCGACCCTCGTGGAGGAAGGCGGGGTGAATTTCAGTGGCGGTCAGCGGCAAAGACTGGAAATTGCCCGGGCACTGGTGGGAAATCCGACTGTGCTCGTCCTCGACGAGGCAACCAGTTCCCTGGATGCCGCGACTGAGGAACGTGTCGATGAAGCCCTGCGGCGTCGCGGCGTGACCTGCCTGATCATCGCACACCGGTTGAGCACGGTGCGGGACTGCGACGAAATCGTGGTTCTCAACAAGGGTGCCGAGGTGCAGCGGGGCACCCACGACGAACTCGCTGCTGATCGGGAAGGTACCTACTACAAGCTGATCAGGTCAGGCTGATGCAGGACAGGAATTGCGAATACACGTCGATTTCCGAGCTTGCACGCAGCTGCGGCATATCGGTGCCCTGCGCCGGGAACCTGCCGGTGAAGCTCGACGATCCGGACAGCGTCTGGTTCATCGATCACGGTGCGGTCAACCTGTTCATGGTCGAATTTGGCGACGGCAGGGAACAGGCTGCACCGCAGCATGTTCTGCGCCGCGAAGCCGGCTGGCTGCTCCCGGGTGTTGCGCCGGACGAACGGGGAGATGGAGAGGACACCACACTCAGCCTTACCGCCAAGGGAGTGCCGGGCACGGTGCTGAAGCGCTTGCCGGTATCGGTCCTCTCGCAGGTGCATCCGGAAGAGCTCGCGGAACAGATCGACACCTGGCTGACAGCCATGACGGATACGCTGTCGCGTTTTGCAATCCGTCTGCCGCGGCCGACGGTCCTGGCTGAGCCGGGCATGTCGCGGACCGTGCCTCCCGGCACGGTGTCGGTGCGACGCGGCGTGGTCTGGGTATCTGTCCTTGCAAGCGGTGCGAGCGCATTCATGGATATCGTCGACCCGGCGGAAGGCGCCGGGGCCGGGCAGGACAGTGCGGCAACGATACCCCTGACACGGACAGGCTGGCTCACCCTGTTCCACGGGGCGACACTTGCAGGCACGTCCACCGAAACCCTGGCCCGTCAGGACCGGTTGCAGACGGCGCTGGCCTCGTTTCATGCGCTCGCCTTCGCGCTCGAACGTCTCAACCGGCGGTTGGCCGTGGTCGATGACGCGAACCTCGAACGCGCGCGTACCGCCAGTCGCCGTACCGCCGAAAGGGCGGCACGGCGGCGGCTGATGAACATCTACGATCTCCCGATCGATCAGGACACCGACGGGGAGCACACTGCCCTGGTGGACGCCCTGCGTATCGTCGGTCGCCATGAAGGCATCGATTTCACCTTTCCGGCGCGCCCGGACCCGTCGGACGCTCCGGTCGGCCTGGTTGACGTGCTCGACGTTTCAGGCGTACGCGCCCGGCGCGTGCGGCTCGAAGCCGGGGACGGCTGGTGGCGCGGCGACAGCAATGCACTGCTCGGATTTCGCGAAGAGGACGGGCAGCCTGTAGCCCTGGTGCCCGGACTGTTCGGACGGTACCGGCAGGTCGACCCGGTCAGCAGGCGCAGCGTCCGGATGACCGAAGATCGTGCGCGCGCGCTTCGCGATGAAGCCTGGATGTTCTACCGGCCGCTGCCGACGGGGACCGTCGGACCGCCGGACCTCCTGCGGATAGCGCTGCACGGATGCGGCAGGGACCTGACGCGGCTCGTGATCGCCGGGCTTCCGGGCGGCCTGATCACGTTGCTGCCGGCCCTGGCGCTCGGGTTCGTCGCCAGTCATGCAACGGCGGGCGGAAACGCCGGCGCACTCTACGTGGTGGCCATGGCCCTTGCCGGTTTCGGCCTGCTGGGAGCCCTGCTGCACCTGCTGCAGAGTTCGGCGATGATGCGGCTTGCGGGGCGGTCGGCGTCGAAGGTCGAGGCCGCCTTCTGGGACCGGCTCATGCGTCTTCCGTCAGGCATCCTGCATTGCCGCCCGACCGGCGATCTCGTCATGTCCGGCATGACGTTCCAGCATCTTCGGGATGGCCTGCAGGGAATTGTCGCCGACAGCCTGCTCGCGATCGTTTTCCTGCTTCCGGTTTTCGGTGTCATCCTTTTCTACGATGCAACCCTCGGGGCCGTCGCGCTTGTCTTCAGCCTGGTTTCCCTGCTGATCGTTGTCGCCCTGGGATTGTGCCAGATTGCGCCCCACGGACGGATGATCGGCGCCGCGCGGCGCGTCGTCGGCCGGCTGTTCCAGATCGTGGGCGGAATAGTCAAGCTGCGCGTCGAAAACGCGGAAGGATCTGCCTATGCGATCTGGGCGCGGGAGTATCGTGAGCAAAAGCGCGCGGAGATCGAACTGAGTGTGCTGGAGGGCCACTCCCGGGCATTCGGAGACGCACTTCCGTTCCTTGCCTCTGCGGTCCTGATCATTGCGGTGACGACAGCGGGTGACCGGAGCGTTCCAGTCGGAGACTTTCTTGTCGTCTACACGGTGTTTCTCGTGTTCCAGTCTGCCGTCTCCCGGCTCGGAGCGTCCTTCGGGACCGTTGCTGCCGTGCTGCCGGCGTTCGATCAGATGCGTCCCCTGCTCTCCGCGGTCCCTGAAGCCGAGGTCGGAGGAGAGCCGGTCGGAACCCTGGGTGGTGATGTCCTGTTCGACCGCATTTCGTTCCGATACGATCCCGAGGGACCACTGGTTCTCGATGATGTCACGATTCGTGCCCGTCCCGGCGAATTCATCGCGATCGCGGGACGATCCGGTGCCGGCAAGAGCACGCTTTTCCGGCTCGCGCTCGGCGTTGACCGTCCGGCCGCCGGCGCGGTGTACTACGATGGACGGGACCTGAGGCACCTGAACCTGAAACAGGTCCGCCGGAATATCGGCACGGTGCCGCAGGCGGTCGGGCTGTATCCCATGGATCTGTGGGACAACCTTGTCGGGCACCGTGACGACGTGACGAGCGAGGAAGTCTGGGCCGCAACCAGGCTTGCCGAAGTCGAAGACGAGATCAGGGACATGCCCATGGGCATGATGACACTGGTCGGCACCAACGGGTCCATGCTGTCGGGCGGCGAGAGCCAGCGCATCATGATTGCCCGCTCGGTTCTCGGCAACGTGCGGATCATGCTGTTCGACGAAGCGACCAACTGGCTGGATAACGAGGCCCAGGCCAGGGTCATGGAGAACCTCTCCGCGCTCACCTCCACCCGGATCGTCATCGCCCACCGACTGTCCACACTTGAGCGGGCTGACCGCATCTACGTCCTGGAGGCCGGCAAGGTGGTCGAAAGCGGTTCATTCGACGAGCTCATGGAGATCGACGGTGCTTTCAGGGACCTGGTCAGGAGGCAGATTGCGTGATCCGGACCTGGGAGCAGCCGCAAGGAGAGGCTGACGGCCCGCGCCGGCCACTCAGTGCGGGCGCAGTACGCGGATAGCCGTGCTCCGAACCGTGGAACAGGCTGCGGGAACCGGGAGGCATCGATGAACAGGACCGTCGACCCGATGGAGTATCTTGTATCGCGAGCGAGCGATGACGACGACTTTCGAAAGCGCCTTCTGGCAGACCCCAGGAAGACCATTGAAAATGCACTGGGCGTGACGCTGGACGAAGATCATCCGATACATGTGCACGAAGACTCATATCGCGCAACGCACATCGTGCTGCCGCCACGCAGCAAGTACAGCAGGGCAGAGAGGGAAGCGGCGAAAGCCGGTGTGGCATCGCTGGAGTTCCTGCGCAGGACACTCCATGATCCCGCGCCTCCGCCGCGTCCTCCCGGACCCGGGGGAGCCGGCGGCGCAGGGAATCCTCCGAACGTCCGGACGCCAGCCGAAACCGGCAGGGAGTGCATCCGTCGCGGTATCGGGTTCGTGGAGTCCACCATTGACAGGAACGGAGCCTGGCACTGCATCCGGTTCAATACCGTCAACCCCCGGGTTCCACGCCATTACGAACGACCTGCTTTCGTTTCCGCGCTCTGTGCCCTTGCCCTTGAAGGCAGCAACGAGGCGGGTGCACGGCAGATCTGTGCCGCGACCAGGGCGTATCTCGTCGATACCATCGAACATCCCGGGCTGTGGCGCTACTACCGCCATCTGCCGCAGGATCTCGACAGCACCTCGCTGTGTTCACTTGTCATCGGGTCGCATCCCTGGGTCCTGCTGGGAAGGAACATTCCGCAGATCCTGGCGAACCGGGACGATGAAGGCCGGTTCCTGACCTGGATTCTGTCCGACGGCGAGCCCGATGTCGTATCACGATTTCGCATCGAGGCTGACCCCGTCGTCAACGCGAATGTCATTGCCTATCTTGGCGACTGCCCCGAAACCAGGAATGCCCAGCGGTGGCTGGAAAGTCTGGTCATGGACGGCCGGCTCGAGGGTTCGTCACGGTGGTATCCTGACACGGTCGCGGTCTGTTACGCGATTTCCCGCACCACGAGGCGTGCACCGCCGGCACTGGCCGGCATTCGTTCGAAGCTGGCCGAACATATCCTCGCCCTGCGTGACCAACAGGGAGAATTCGGAACCATCCTCCATACAGCCCAGGCTGTGTCGGCTCTCTACAATATTGGCTGTCTTGAAAGGATTGAGCCCGAACAGTACATCGATATGTTCAGACATTCACAGCGCGAGGATGGCAGTTGGCCGGAGTTCCTGGCCTTTGGGGACCAGTCGGCAAAGTGGGGATTGGTCGGGCAAATCGGTCATGGTTCTGAAGCGATAACTACTGCGTTTTGTATCGAAGCGCTGGAACGTCTCGTCGAAGTCCTGAACAGGTGAAGGATTTGCAAGATGCGAAGACAAATGCTACCGTCGACCTGAAGCCAATGGAACGCTGGTATTCCGGGAGTTTGCCATGTCGCAGGATGCCGGAACAGGAGGCGGTCCAGGTTCAGGCAGGGTCGACCTTGTCCGGTCTGCAGAGCCATCGATCCTCACCGCCCTTCCGCATTATCTGCCGCTCGCCATCTTTCCCCTGATCCTTGCCGCAGCAGTCTACGGGGGCTGGTGGCTGTTGCCGCCACTTCTCTTCATGAGCGTTTCGGGCCCCCTTGACCGGATGCTTGGTCTGGACGGACGCAATCTCGACCCGGCGCGCTTGTCGGCACGCCGTCTGTTCTGGCACAACCTGCCGGTTTGGACCTGGGCGATACTGTGGCCGCCGACCCTTGTGTTCGGTCTGTGGCAGATCCTGGCCACCAACCAGTTTGCTGTCTGGGAATGCGTGGTCCTGGCAATTATTCTGACCATGGAAGCACAGGCGGTATTCATTGTCGGTCATGAACTGATACATCGCCGTTCCACCTGGGAAAGGCGCGTCGGCGAATTCCTGCTCGCCTCCGCTTCATATCCCCACTATGCAACCGAACATGTCTACATCCACCATGCCAAGGTCGGCACTCCGTATGACATGGGGTCCGCGCCAAAGGGAGAGAGCTTCTGGAAGTACTTCCCCAAGGAAATTGCGAGTAATTTGTCAAATTCATGGAAGGTTGTTCGTGAACGCCTGGAACGGCGCGGCGTATCGGTGTGGCACTACAGCAATCCGTTCTGGCGCTACGGTATTGCCCTTGGGGTCTGGTACGGACTGGTGTACTGGATGGGCGGGATCTGGGCAGTTCCCGTTTTTGTTCTGCTTGGCCTGTGTTGCGTGTTTTCAATGAAGATCAGCAACTACTTCCAGCACTACGGTTTGCGCCGGGTGCGCCTGCCGAATGGACGGTGGGAAAAGGTGATGCCGCGGCATTCCTGGAGTGCGGACTGGAAGTTCAGCAACTGGATGTTCTTCAACATGCAGCGCCATGCGGATCATCACGCGCTGGCGTCCCGGCAGTACCCGTTGCTCCAGTCCGGCAACCCTGGTGAATCACCCGAGCTGCCGGGAACCTACGCTGACATGATGAATATCGTGCTGCGGCCAAAACGCTGGTTCGCGAAGATGGACCCGCTGGTCGATCAATGGCGCAGGCACTACTACCCGGAGATTGATGACTGGAGCGCCTATGACAGCCCGGTTGCCGCGGCGCGGCCCGACGCGTTCGAGACGATCGTCGAAATATTCGCCGCTGCGCCACGGCTCGGCAGGTGGATCGAACGCCATCCGGAGCTTCTCGACGTTCTGCAGGATCGGGAGTTTGCCGACCTGGATCTGCCAAGGGGGTTCGGACCGGACCCGGAATCGGAAAGGCTCGCGCGGCGGGGGCTCGCGCGGCTGTACTGGACCCGTGAAATGGGCGTACGGGAGATGAAGGAGCTCATCGCCGAGATCCCGGTGACGGATGCGAGGGAAACTGCTGAAGTCGTACGGAACTGGTCGAATGACAGGGCATTCCAGGTTGGAATGCACGTCGTGCGTGGAAACCTCTCGCCTTCCGAGGCACGCGTCGCGCTGTCGAATCTCGCCGATGCGTCGATCACGACGGTTCTTGCCGCCGAGGTCGCGGACTTCATTGACCGGAACGGCCCGCTGGGCGCGGGCGGGGTTGTCGCCGTTTTCCTGGGCGATCTCGCCAGCCGGGAGGCGTATCCGGGCATGGGCATCGACATTCTGCTTGTCCACGACGGTGGACCGGGAGACGGAGCGGTGAGCCTGTGTGGGAGGTTCCGGAGGTCGCTGGCCGACCTGTCGCGCGACAGCCTGCTGTTTTCGCCCGTCCTGCCCGGCCCGGATTCCCTTCCCGCGCTGTCGCTCTGCGAGCTGCCGGGGCAATGCAGGAGTGATGCCGCGTTCGGAATCTCCCTGCTCACCAGGGCACGCTGCGTGTTCGAGGCGGGCGATTCCGCGATCGGACATCGTTTCGAGGAGGTCCGGCAGGAGATACTGGCAGACCCCTGCACCAACGAGGTCCTCGTTGCCCGGCTGCGGGAGCGGCCGGAGGACCCTGGCGACAGTGACAGCTTCACCCAAGCCCGCATGCGCGGCGGGCTGAACGATGTCGAGAGAGCTGCGCGCTTCCTGCAGCTGACCAGTGAGGAACCGGTCGACCAGGCGGCTCCCACCGCGGCGGCGGTGTTCGAGGCCGGCGGGGCCGGACCCCTGGCGCAGGCGGCTGCCATGTGGCGGGATGTGCAGGGAATCACGCGCCTCGTTGGCGAGAAGGGGTCGGGCACGACCGCACCGGGTTCGCGGAGCAGGTCTCTCGTTGCGGAAGCCTGCGGGTTCGAGGACTTCGATGCGGTGGAGTCGGCGATTGCCGAATCCGCGTCCCGGGCTGCCGCCGAGATCGACATCCTGCTCTCGCGCAGGTGAACGAGCCGGGCGAACCGGAGCGACAACCCGGATGCCAGCGCAGACAAGGACAGGTCCCGGACAGGGAATACTGAACAAGACGACGGCTGCCGACCAGGGCCTCGTGCGGCTCCCGGTGCTCGCACCGCACCTGCAGTTCCGCGACATCGGCGAGCAGCAGACGCTGCTGGTATCCGAGACGTTCAATACCCTGCTGCACGGCGGCCTCTATCGCGACCTGCTGCCGCTCATGGACGGTCGCCGGTCTCTGGACGAGATTGTCCCGGCACTCGAAGGCGCCCATGCCGCGACAGACGTTCTTGCAGCCGTCGCCGGTCTCTCTGCCAGGGGGTACGTGGTCTCCGGCGACCACGGGATGGACCGGGATCAGGCGGCCTACTGGTCATCGCTCGGGGCATCGCCGCGCTGGGTCGAGCACCGGCTGGCGGCGCGCCGCGTCTCTCTTGAAGGCAGGGATCACAGGCTGATCCGGCACCTGGAAGGATGCGGCGTGCGTGTGAGCACGGGTGATGCGGAGCTGGCCGTTGTCGTCTGCAATGACTATTGCGAGCCGCTCCTCGCAGACATCAACCGGCGCCAGCTCGAGGCCAAGGCGCCGTGGACGTTGGTGCGGCCGCTCGGCATGCAGGCGTTGTTCGGTCCCGTCTTTCGTGCCGACGGACTGGGCCCCTGCTGGGAGTGCCTGGTTCACCGCCTGCGCAACCATCAGGAAGTTCATGGCTTTCTGCGCACCAGCGCCGGCGAAGAAGCAGCGTTCAGGCCGTTCGCGTCCCAGCCCGTTGCGCTGGATGCAGTGTGCGGCCTGATCGCGGCGGAAATCGTCAAGTGGCTCGTTCTGGAAGAGCAGGCGCCGATGCACGAACACGCGCTTGCACTGAATGTCGGCTCGTTCACCAGTTCGCAGCATCGCGTCATGCGTCGGCCACAGTGCCGCTCCTGCGGAGACCGGGCGTTGTACCGGCCGGATCGGCCGCCGGTACCACTGTCCCTGAATGCCAGTCCCAAGGCCCATCTCAACAGCGGTGGCGCGCGCGCCGTGACGCCGGAGGTCACCCTGGCGAACTACCGCCACCTGGTGAGCCCCGTCAGCGGCGTCGTGAGCTGGCTGTCGCGGACGACCGACGAGACCGATCCGTGGCTGCATGTTCATTGGGCCGGAAGCAACTTCGCTGCCAGAAGCAGGACCCTGAGTTCGCTCAGACGCAGCCTGCGCAGCAAGAGCGCCGGCAAGGGCAGCACACGCCAGCAGTCCGAGACAAGCGCACTCTGCGAGGCGATCGAGCGCTATTCCGGCGCCCTTGGCGGTGACGAGATCCGTATCCGCAAGCGCTTCAGCGAGTTCACCGGGAACGAGGATGCACTCCATCCCAACGACGTGCAGCTGTTCAGCGAGAACCAGCTCGACAAGGCAGAGACCATCAACGCACAGGGCCACCCGTACAACATGGTGCCTTCGCGTTTCGACCCCGACGCCGAAATCGAGTGGACGCCGGTATGGTCGCTCACCCGTCAACGGCACTTCTACCTGCCGACATCGATGCTCTACAGCATGCCGGCGGAGGAGCGGGGGCCGGCGGACCTGATTGCCGATTCGAATGGCTGCGCGGCGGGCAACACCCTGGAAGAGGCCATCCTGCAGGGGTTCTACGAGCTTGCGGAGCGCGATGCGTTCGCCATCTGGTGGTACAACCGGCTGCGAGCGCCGGCAGTCGATCTTTCCGGCCTTGACGACGAGTACCTTGCGTCAGCCCCGGGACAGTACGCCCGTTACGAGCGGGACCTGTGGATGCTCGACATCACGTCCGATATCGGCATTCCCGTGTTCGTCGCGCTCTCGCGCAGACCGGACGGGGAGACGGAAGACATCATCTATGGCGCCGGCGCTCACTCCGATCCGCGCATTGCAGCTCTGCGCGCGGTCTGTGAACTGAACCAGTGCCTGACCTGGCTGCCGCGCCCCGGGAAGGCCGACGGCCGGCCGGTGATCGACGACCCGCTGGCGCTCTGGTGGTGGAAGACCGCCCGCCTTTCCGAGTGCTCGTGGCTTGCGCCGGCCGCTGGCGAACCGGACCGTGCGGCGACCAGGTACCGGGCGGCCGAGGCGACCGACACGCGCGAGGACGTGGAGAGATGCCGCGCGCTCGTCGAGGCCAGGGGCATGGAATTCCTGGTGCTGGACCAGACCCGGCCTGATATCGGCATGCCCGTGACGCGTGTGATCGTGCCCGGCATGCGGCATTTCTGGGCACGGTTTGCGCCCGGGCGCCTGTATGATGTCCCGGTCGGCATGGGTTGGCGCGACTCTCCTCTCGCCGAGGCCGACCTGAACCCCGCACCCGTGATTGCCTGAGGCAACGACATGAGCATCGACGAAGCGATCGTGCGTGTCCAGGACCGGCTTGCCGGGGAAGGCGGCAGCATGGGCGAGTTGCTCGGACACTTCCGGAACAGGATTTCGCCGGTTCTCATCGGGGACAGGGAATGGGAGCGCGTGCTCCGGTACGCCGACAGGCTTCCAATCACCATGGGTGCCTTTCCGTTCGGTTTTGAACTTCCGCTGCACGAACGCAGTCCGCAGGCGGACCTGGGCGTCTCCGTGACAGGTGGATCCGAAGCCGCGAGATTTTTCGAGCAACGAGCGAGGATCGACGGGACGGACAGGACCGCGGCCGCACTTGTGCGGCTGTTTGACCGGATGGACAGCGAATCCTCGCCGCTGCGCGAGATTGTCGGAAGAAAGGTGATGCTGGAGTACGACATCGGAAGGTCGCCTCCCCACCAGGTACCGGGGCTGTTCCTGCGGCCCGGCGAACGTCCGATCCTCGGTGCCAGCGGTCAGCAGGCCGATGTCGGTACTGTGGTTGACGCGCTCGTCTCCTGTGTCGGCTGGGAAATGACCGCGGGTGAACGCACAAGCGTTGAACGCGCGTACCTGATGCAGCCGGCCGACACGCGAATGGACTCCTTCGGGATTTTTCCGTCGCGTTCCCGCTCGCTCAGGCTGGCCATCATGGGCTTCACGTCGCGCCGCGACATCCGCTCGTATCTTGAGGGTACCGGTTGGCCGGGCGATATCCCGGCCGTCGAGTCCGTCATCGAGCGCTTCAGGGAGCGCGCGAACATTGTCAGGACAGGGGCAAGTATCGACGTTCTGGAAGACGGTGTCGGCCCGACGCTGGGCCTGACGCTGATCGTCAAGCAGCGGTACACGAAGGATTCCCGCTACTGGCTCGACGGCCTGACCGACTGGGATCCTTTCCTGGATGCCCTGCGGCTCGAGGACATCGTGGTTCGGGAAAAGCTCTCGGCCCTTGGCAACTGGGTTGCCAGGCCGTCACTGCTCTTCGGCAGGTCCGGGCGCTACGTGATGCTGCGCGGCATTCACCACATCAAGCTGGTCGTGTCCGGGGACCGGCTCCGGCAGGCCAAGGCGTACATCTATATCGTGCTCTCGGGAGCGGATGCGCCGTGATGCCGCCCACGGCTGCGCCCGCCGGGAGGCGTTCGGTGAACGCCTCTTCCGGTTCAGGCGATGTCCCCGAAGGGTCTGCGGCTGACTCCGGGTCTACCAGCAGCAGCAGAGACCGGCCGAGATCGCTTCGAGCTGTTCCTCGGTGATGTTCGGGTCCGGCGGCAACGCCAGATGAACGGTCTGCATGTCGCTCTCGTGGACCTTGATGGTCATGGAATCGGGAATGGTGATACCCAGTTCCGCGCTGATGGTCGCCTTTGGATCCGCCAGAAGCTGCTGCCTGAAATCCGTATCGATTCCGGACTTCTCGACAATGTGCTGCAGCATTTCATCGCCACTTCTCATTGCAGTACTCCCCAACACGATACAGAATGTTGCTTGCCGGTCTTGATCGGCGCGACCATGACAAATTCACTAGCCACGGTCAATCCGCAAGATGATTCCCCAAGATCGGGGAGCTGCCCGGGCGTGCCGTACTTCTGCATACTCGAAGCCGGGGATGAAGACGCACCGGACGGACTTCGGCAGACCTGCGCCGGTTGGCAATGCCGCATCCGGCCATTGCCAGGCATCTCCGCTCTCACCGTCTGGTCCGGAGCCGCCCCGTTCTCGAGGAATGGGCGCACGCATCCGTACCGACACGTGATCGTGCAAGGGGCCGCAGCCCGGCTGGACCGGGAAGGGTCCATGCGACCCGAAATCGGCACCCGCCTGGCATGCGGGCAACAGTCACACCGTCCCGCGCGTCATGAAGCGCAGGGGGGAGCGCCTCCCGGGGCCGCCGCCGGGAGTTCCGTTACCATTCCGCTTGCGCCGGCCGTCGAACCGGCACCGGTACTGGTATACGATGGTCACCCTGACCGGTGTTCAGCTGCAACGTGGTGAAGGGACGGACCCCGTGTTCCCGGGACATCGCATTTTCCGGCCATCCGGACTGAGGTGCATCATGCGCATCACGGAGTGCCTTCGGATGGCACGCGGCTGCCAGACCGGAAGGAGCGGACAAGCCGCACAGGTCTCGACGAGGGTCCTCCCGGGCTTCGGGAACCTTTCGGCCGGCTCCCTGTTTCTGGTCATGGCGTACCTGTCCCCGCTGCACGGGCCCGCAGTGTGCCTGGCGGAAACACCGGAGGAAAAGGGCCTCAGGATTGCGCAGGATGCAAGCGAGCGGGACGATGGTTTCGGGGACTTCACTGCCGTCATGACCATGGTGCTGCGTGATCGGCACGGCCGGGAAAGCGTCCGTCAGATGCGGGTCAAGGTTCTGGAGGCGCAGGGGGACGGCGACAAGAGCCTGTTCGTGTTCGATCAACCGCGGGACGTTCAGGGAACTGCCCTGCTGACCCATGCCCACGTCAACGCCCCGGATGACCAGTGGCTGTACCTCCCGGCCCTCAAGCGGGTAAAGCGCATCAATGCGGCGCGCAGGTCGGGGTCGTTCATGGGAAGCGAGTTTTCCTACGAAGACATGAGCTCTTCCGAGGTGGAAGAGTACGTCTACACCTATCTGCGTGACGAGGCCTGCGGCCAGCTCACCTGTACGGTCACGGAGCAGGTCCCGCTGGACAGGAGGTCCGGGTACAGTCGCAAGATCGTCTGGCGGGACGCGGACGAGCTTCGGACCTGGAAGATGGAGCTCTACGACCGAAAGGACTCGCACCTGAAGACGCTCACCTTCGAGAACTACCGGCAATACGCGGGCCGGTACTGGCGGGCGGAAGAACAGACGATGGAAAACCACCTGACCGGTGCAAGCACGGTGCTCCAGTGGAACGAGCTCAGTTTCGGCAACGATCTCCAGGACAGCGAATTCACCCGACCCGCGCTTCGACGCATACGATGATGATTGCCCGGTGCGCACTCGCGGCCCTGCTGCTTGCGGCAGCCGGCGGCGCCGAGGCGCGGCCTCCCGACCTGTCGGGTGATGTCAGGTTCCAGGCGCGGTGGTATCCGCAGTCAGCGGCCTTCCCGGACCAGCGCTCGCACACGGGCGGGCTGGTGGTCGAACCGGGCCTGTACTGGGAGGCCGGCGACACAACCAGTCTCACGGTCACCCCGCTGTTTCGGTATGACAGCGCCGATCCGAGGCGGACCGAGGCGGACCTGCGCGAAGCCTACATGCTGACCTACGGGGACTGGGACGAGAATTCCTGGGAGCTCCGGCTGGGGATCGACCAGGTGTTCTGGGGGGTGGCGGAACTGAACAACCTCGTGGACATCATCAACCAGCTGGACCAGCTGGGGCATCCCCGCGACAGACCCAAGCTGGGCCAGCCCATGGCGCACCTGACGATCTCGGGCGACTGGGGGATCGCGGAGGCCTTTCTCCTGCCCTATCACCGTGCGCGCACATTTCCCGGCCGCACCGGCCGCCATCGGTCGGGCCGCACGATCAGTCGGGATGCACTGTACGAGAGCGATGCCGAAGAACATCACCTGGATTACGCGTTGCGCTACAGCACTGCCGTGGGCCTGCTCGACCTGGGCCTCAGCGCCTTCGTCGGAACGAGCCGTGAGCCCGCATTCGTCGTCCGCTCCGGGGTCAATGCGCCACTGGTCCCGTACTACGAACAGATCCGGCAATTCGGGATCGATGCGCAGTTCACGACCGACCCCTGGCTGTACAAGATGGAAGCGGTTCACCGTGCCGGAGCGCGCAATCTCTTCGGTCGGGAACAGGACTACGTTGCCTTCAACGTCGGCCTGGAACGCACCTTTGGCGCCGTGTTCGGGTCGGTTGCGGACATCACCCTGCTTTCCGAGTGGCACTACGACGGGCGCGGTTCGGGTGCGACGGGTCCCTGGGCGAACGACCTGTTCGTGATGGGCGTGCTCGCGTTGAACGATGTCCGCAGCACGGAGGTCGTGGCGGGCGTGCAGGCGGACCTGCGCCATGATTCCCGGACCATGAACCTGGAATTCAAACGCCGCCTGGCAGAGAGATGGACCATGCGCCTGGAAGCAATCGTCAACCTGAGCACGGACCGCCACGACCTCGCCTACGACGCACGACGTGACAGCTTCCTTGGCGTGGAATTCGCACTCGGCCTGTGAACCCGCGTACCGTTGCCCGCGCCGTGCCGGAAGGGCCTGGCCGATGCCGGCACGCGGACCCGTTCAGGGAGACCGGGCGCGGCTTCCTGCCCGGCAGGACGGTGCCGTTGGCGAACCGGCGCGCACGAGCGCGCGTCAACCCAGGCGAAGTTTACTGAAGTCAACGGGCCGTGCTGGTACGATTCACGGGCGCGACGATCAGGCCCCGGGCTGGCGTCCAGTCCGGACATGGCGGATGCGAGGTATCCGAGATGAGGTCAAGGCGCATGTGTGAGCGACAGCCGGTCGGGGCGTTTCTGCGATGATCCAGCCCGGTACCGGGTCGCTCCGCAAGATTGCGGTGATCGGGCGGGGAACCGCGGGATCCCTGGCCGTTGCGAACGTCACCGCGCATGACCCGGACGGGAACTGCGAACTGCACCACATCTACGACTCGCGCATCCCTGTCATCGGCGTTGGCGAAGGCAGCTGGCCAAGCCTCGTTCAGGACCTGCACAGGCTCACCCGGCTGTCTCATCAGGCCATCCAGCAACGCCTTCGCGGAACGCGCAAGTACGGTATCGCCTACGAGGGATGGGGAGGTCTTGACAGGGACTTCTGCCACTACTTCTCGCCGCAACAGGTTTCGTACGCCTACCACCTCTCCGCAGACTTTCTTGCGGACCTGCTCCAGGAAGGTTCGCGCGCACAACACATCGACGCCAGGGTCCTTGACGTTGCGAAGGTGGAGGAAGGAGCGCGGGTGGAGTTCGAGGAACGGGCGGCGGAACACTACGACCTGGTCCTTGATGCCCGTGGGTTTCCGGACCCGGAGCGACTGCACCCCGGCCGCCACATCGACGTGTCGTTCATTCCGACCAACACCGCGATCATCCGCCGGTGTCCGGCGGTCATCGATGCCGAGCCTGGCAGGCCGGTTCTGCGTCCGACCTACACCCGGGCGGTTGCACGTCCCCATGGCTGGGTGTTCGTGATCCCGCTGACGTCACACACCTCCTACGGCTATATCTTCAATCGCGACATGTCGGAACGGTCCGATGTGGAACGGGATTTCGACGCGCTGCTGTCAGCGGACGGAGTGACGGAGTTCGAGTCCCGTGCGGTCATTCGCTTTCCGAATTTTGTGCATCGCCAGGTCTACGATGGCGCGGTGGCCCGCATTGGCAACGCCGCGGGCTTCTTCGAGCCCCTCGAGGCAACGGCGATCATGCTTGCCCAGTTGCAGGTCGGGATGATCCTGCAGGCGCGTCTGAACCGGCCCGCGGAACATCGGGAACGCGACGCACCCGTGATCAACCGGTTTCTCGTCAACTCCATGCTCTGTTGCGGACTGTTCGTTGGCTGGCACTACAGTTGCGGTTCCAGGCACGACAGCGAATTCTGGCGATACGCTCGCGACCGCGCGTGGCCGACATTCCGTCAGGTCGCCGATCCGGCGGCGGTGGACTGCGATGCGCTGCGCAGGTTCGATGACATGGTCGGACTGATCAGCCGGGAGGTCGTGGACAGGGAGGACTGGACGCGGACCCGTGCCGTGTTTCCGCTCACCAGCTACGCCCAGATTGCCCAGGGGCTGGGATGTTATCCGGGACTCGGCGGACGCTGAGACCGGTCTTGCGCAGCGCAGTTCGCAGAGTGGCCGCACGCTTCGCCGGATCGTGCCCCGGGGTCTCGGACAGGTGCTGGAGAAGTGGCGCATCAACACCGTCCGCCCGCACCTGGTGACCACCCAGGCGTGCCGCCAGCCCCACAGGGTCATGAAGGCCTGGTTGACGATGCACCGCCTGTTCACGCCTGGCGCGTGCCCTGGGCCCGCCGAGACCCGGTTCGGTTCGCATCCCGGTGTATCCGGTCAACCGGAAGACAATCGCGACCGGTTTCCAGGTCCGGGGAGCGGACACCACCGGAACCGGCAGGCCGGAAGATCAGTAGATGCGGCGGACGGTGCTCAGCTGTTCCGCGATATCCGCGAACGCAGCCCTCAGGGTTGCCGGGTCCTGGCTGTTGAGGAAAACGTAGGTTCCGTCCGGGTTCTGTTCCTTGCTGGAGCATGCTTCGAGCGCTCTTCCCAGGGTCCTGGACACATCGTCGGGATGCATCGCCGCGATGACGAAAATCTCGGCTCCCGCGGCCTTGGCGGCGGCACACGCGGTCGCGCGGCCAATGCCAAGGCCGCTGCTTGCACAGTCCGGATTGTCAACGCCGCAATGGTTGTCCTCGCCGTCGGTGAGCAGCACGATGGCCTTGCGCGTCCCGATATTGTCCAGGGCGTCCGGGTCCACCGGGTGTACGGCGCCGCCCCATACGTCCTTCCAGGAATGGGACAGCAGCCGCTGGCTCCACAGGACGCCCAGCGTCGAGCGCGTCCATCCTCCCACCGGCTCCAGCGCGTCGATGGCCGCCTTGATCGCTGCGCTGTCGGTCGTCAGCGGTAGCATGGCCGGAACCGTCACGGTATTGCCGGAACCATCGCGCGTCGTACAGCCGAGCTGGGGCCTGACCTCGCCGGTCACCCGTCCTTCGTTCACGGTATCCTCGCCGTAGCACCACTGAGAGCTGAGGTCGTCCGGCAGTGGCGGCTGCAGGCAGTCGTATGCGGCCCCGAAGAAGGCAGGAAAGATCGCCTGGGCGAAGGCGGTCTCCGAAGGTGGGGCGAGGAGGTCGGCCTGCGCCGGAAGCGCCGCGCGGTCGTTCGTCAGGATACGGTGCTCCTCGAGGCAGCCCAGCCACTCCTCGCCCGGCGCGGTTGGCAGCGTCTGGTCCTCGCTGGGAGGCGTACAACTCCCCGTGTTGCACGCGTAGGTGGCCCCGTAGTTGCGGGTCGTCGGGTACGTGGCCCAGTCCTCGCTGACCCAGCTCGCCCTGGCCGTGTCGTCCAGGCGGACCATCCCGCTCCATGGCACCACGCCCACCGCGATCCGGTTTCCCGCCTGTGGGTCGAGAATGTCGACCAGGTCCTTCGCCGCCTGCTTCACGATCGTCATGCGGCTGGGACTGGGAGGAATACCGTGTTCAACGGATCCTTCGTGGGTGTCCGAACTGCCATCGAGCGCCCGCTTCATCGACCCGCTGTAATCGATGGCGAGCACCACCTCCACGGAGTTCTCGATCCTCTCCACCCCGCTCTTCGTTGCGATCGTTCCCGGGCCGGAATAGCCCAGGATCCGTCCCGACATCAGGGTTCCTCCGATATCGGCTGCGACCGAAACCGCAACCGTTCCCTCTTCCCGGTCCATGTCGACGATCGTGACAGTGATGTCCGCTGCCGTCAGGTCCGGGTCGTTGGTGTTGCCAAGCACGTTCAGGACAGCGTACTTGCTCGCGACCGCCAGCAGCCGTGTCCGCGCATCGGCGTCTGTCATGGTGCCCGGAATCGCACCCAGTTCGAGCGTGGCGGACAGTGAGGCGGCGTCGGCCGCGCCCTGCAACAGGTCGCGCTGGCTGACGATATGGTTGTGATCGACGATCAGCGCGGCGCCCCCCAGCGACATCATGGTGATGCCGACGGCGGTAAGGGCGGTCGCGCCGGCGCGGCTGTCACGGAAATACCGTCGAACGGCACTGGTCAGGTCAGGCAGCATCGGCACTCGAAGCCTCTCCATCCGGTCAAGGAACCAGGTGTGGTGCACAGCAGGCGATCGTCGCCCGCACGGTGTCTTCGTCCGGAACTTTCCCGAAGCGTTCGAAGGCGTTGACGGCTTCGCGCATGTTCTCCCCGCGGGCACTCGGGATACCGTGTATTGCCCGCATGTTCCGGTGTGTCTTCTGCGGCAGCGACCCAGGACCATGTGCTCCACCGGATCGTCGCAGGACCCCGGCCGACACCCGTTGCCCGAAACGGAGACGCCGTCGCAGGGTCGGATACGGTGCGGGTTCCGCCGGCGCCTTCCCGGGTATCCCAGCCAGGAAGCCGGCGCGTCGTGCATGGCCGGCCGGCGCCGGCGCCGGATCGGCCGTGTCCTGGTACTTCCGGCGATCCGCCGGGACGTGCCGGGGCATCGTGCGAAAACCGTCGCCAGCCAATGGGCAAGCCGCGGCCATCTATGTCTCCGCCGGTACCGCGGGAGCAACGATCTGTCCCGCGATCAGGCGGTTGGAAATCGTCTTGACGGTGTTCTGGAGCGCCTGTGCGATCTCGGCGACGCGCCGGACATCGACGGAACTGCGCGGGTCCGGCGGATCCACTGCGCCCGGCCAGCCCGCGGCGACCCGAACGGTCGGTCCCACCGTTCTGAGCGCATCCGCCGTCATGGATGCCTGCTCGAGCGCGCTGGGCGAAGGTTCTACACCGGAACATGCGATGGCGATGCGCTCGAGCGCGCGTTCGACCTGCAGCGCCGCCTCCAGCGTTTCGCGTTCGCTTCCGGTGAGGCGGCCGTTTCCGCCCGTGCCTTCGTTGAGCGTCCAGCCTCCCTCCCTGCCCGCTGCCTGCAGGGTCGAAAGCCCCTCCCACGCACTGTGCGCAAACGCGAGGCCCAGGTGGATCTGCTCCAGCAAACCGCGCACGGTGAGATGTCCCTGGGTGCCGGTTTCCAGTTCCGTCACCAGGTATCCGCCGTCGCTCCCGCCTTCCGGATCGAGGCGCAGGCTGCCTGTCCGCGCGCCTCCTTCGGTACACGCGCCTGCGTCGGCCAGAACCGCGCCGGCAAGGTCCTTCAGCCATCGCGGCGCCGGTCCGCCATTGGCCAGCGTGCGCAGTTCCGATCCCACGGCATCGTGTTCCCGGGGGTCATCGAGCCGGGTCAGGGCCAGTGCGACACCGACACCATAGGCTTCGCCCATGCGCCGTCCGACAAGGTCCGGGAGCCTTTTGACCACCCGCTTGATCCTGGTCAGCATCTCGTCGGGGAGCCATTCGTCCGGACAGGGAGCCAGCTCCAGCGTGCGCGACGTCTCCGCCCTGATCTGCGCTTCCAGCGCGGTCATGTCGAGTGAGGCCGCATCCTCGCCTGCACGGGGTGCGGAGGCGGCGTGTGCCGGGAGGCTGTTGGCGATGCGCCGGAAGTCCGCCAGTTCCCGGTCCAGCGCGAATTCGTCGGAGCCGGGATCGGGCGATGTCTCGAATCCCGGTTTCCTTGCCGGGCCGCCGGTTTCCCTGGCGGGGGTCTCGTCGCGAAGGTCGGCATCCCAGCCGGTCGGGGCGACCCCGTTCACCCGGTCGTGTCCGGGCGATCCGCGCAACGCCCGCTCGGCCAGGGCACGCAGCCAGCGGATCTCCGCCGGATCGCAGGCGTGCATCCGGTACCCGTTCACGGGTACGAAATGGCACTGACGCGGCGCGGCGGCGCCACGTGCGGTGTTCATTCCGATCGTCGCGGCAAGCTCGGTACGGTCCGCCAGGTTGTGGGAGTTCCAGGCATCCTCGAGCGCCCTGGCCAGACTTCCTGTCGACCGCCACCTCGGATCGGGCCCGGTCGCGGACCGGATCCGGCTGCCCATCCGGACCGCGCAACGGGCCAACGGGCTCGATCCGGCGCCGTTGGCAGGCCGGTACCGGTCGCCGACCTCGCTCCAGCGCTCGCCGGCTTCGTGCACCACGGTGACCAGGTCCAGGGCGAGCGTGGCGTAGCCGGCAATCGCGTCGGGGCGAATTCCCGGGTGAACCTCCCCGCTCCGGTCGTTGCGCAACCGGTAGCTCTCGCCGTCCAGCTCGATCGCGACCCGGCGTATCCACGCGGTTGCCGTCCCCTCCCGTTCGATCCCGGCGTGCACGTCGGCCGGGACGATGCCGATATCCCCGATCAGCCTTTCGACAAGCGTCTCGACCTGTTCCGGCAATCGACGATGGAAACCCGCTGCCTCGGCAAGGCGGAAACCTGTCGCGGGATCCTTGAGCACCGGCCAGTCGAGCGGGGCGCCGCCGTCCAGCCGCTGCCGCACGGCCTCCGGGAGCGACGTCACCGCGCGCGTGAAGAGTTCAGCGGTATCCATGGTGTCCTCCCCGGTTTCGGATCCGATGCGGCGATCCCTGTCACTGCGAGGCTCTTGCCAGCGAACCGGACCGGTGAATGTCCGGCGGCCGACTGTTCGATCCGTCGGGTTCCCGGACTGGCTGCACGGCTTGCGGGCGCGACTCTGCAGGTTCGGGAAAGGTCTGTTGGGTCAGCGTGTCCCCCCGGATGACGCGAACCGTCCTCTCGGGCGCCGGCGCGGCCTCCTCGGGCAGGATCTCCTGCCGGGGCTCCTCCACCGGTTCCGGCACCGGATACGCAAGCAACTGGCGAAGATCCACCACGTCGCGATGCGGTTCTACCGAGGGCGCGGCGAGCGAGCGTACGGTAAGTGCGAGGGTGCCCTGGTGTTCGCCCAGGGCCAGGCGGTCTGCCTGCCCGGGAGAGACCTCCAGGGTCGCGGTCGAGATCCCGGCGCGTTTGCGACTGTCCTGCGCCGGATCGGCGCCGGTCCAGAGCTGGCGGTCGACAGCGACCACGCGTGCATTTTCCAGTATCCGGCGCGTCAGCACGTCTTGTGCTCCGTTGTCGAGGGGGACCGTGGCGGTGAGAATGACGTCCACGTGATCTCCCGGATCGATCAGGGCGGCGTGGCGCGCGCCCTCTCCCAGCCGGATCGTCACCGCCCGGGTCCCGGGTTTCAGCACGGCCGCGAGAAACCCCCGCTGGCCGGGTCCGACGACAGCGGACCAGGTGAGCGGTTCACCGGCGACAACAGTCTCGCGCATCGCATGACCGCGCAGCGCGTCGAATGCGGACCGGTCGTCGGCGAGTACGAAATCGCGGCGCACCGCGTCCGGCTGCACGTCCAGTTCGCCCAGATGCTCTTCCCTGAGCAGCGTGCCGGCCGGGAGGTTCCGGGCCGCCACGAAAACCCGTCGCGTTTCCGCAACCGGCTCCGGCTCCGGCAGGGCCGCGGGAGCCGGGGGAGGTGTCGGTTGCGGCTTGGTCAGGGACAGGAGCTCTTCGAGGTCCACCGCCTCGTTCTTCATCCGCTGTGCGGTGCCGGCAAGCGAGCGAACCGCGAGCGAGAGCTCGCCCTCGTGTTCCCCCAGCGCCAGACGGCCCGCCTGGGCGGGCGAGACCTCGAGCGTCGCCGTGAGAATGCCGGAGAGCCTGGCCCGGGCGCCGCTTTCCGCCGTGTCGGCATCCGCACCGACCTGCCGGTCAACGGCGACGACGCGCACGTCTTCCAGGATCGTTCGCGCGAACGCGCTTCGAGCGCCGTTGTCGGCCGGAAGCCTGGCGGTGAGGATGACGTCCACCTGATCTCCCGGGTCGATCAGGCCGGCGTGGCGCATCCCTTCTCCCAGCTGGATCGTCACCGCCCGGGTTCCGGGCCTCAGCACGGTTGCGAGAAACCCCCGCTGGCCGGGTGCGACGACAGCGGGCCAGGTGAGCATGTCCCCGGCCACAACGCTCTCGCGTATCGCGTGACCGCGCAGCACGTCGAATGCGGGCCGGTCGTCGGCGAGCACGAGTTCGCGGTCCACCTCGTCCGGCTGCACGTCCAGTTCACTCAGATGTTCCTCCTTCAGCAGCGTGCCCGCCGGGAGGTCCCGGACCGCCGCGAAACCCCGTCGCGTTTCCGCAACCGGCTCCGGCTCCGGCAGGGCCGCGGGAGCCGGGGGAGGTGTCGGTTGCGGCTTCGTCAGGGACAGGAGCTCTTCGAGGTCCACCGCCGCGTTCCTCGTCCGCTGCGAGGTTCCGGCAAGCGAGCGAACCGCGAGCGAGAGCTCGCCCTCGTGCTCCCCCAACGCCAGGCGGTCCGCCTGGGTGGGCGAGACCTCGAGCGTCGCCGTGAGGATCTTGGTGCGCTTGACCTGCTTGTCGCTTTCCGCCGGGTCGGCGCTGGTGCCGACCTGCCGGTCGACGGCCAGGACGCGTACGTCCTCCAGGATCGTTCGCGCAAACACGCTCTGCACGCGGTCGTCAAGCCGCAGCTTGGCGGTGAGAATGACGTCCACCCGATCGCCCGGATCGATCAGGCCGGCGTGACGCGCCCCTTCTCCCAGCCGGATCGTCACCGCGCGGGTGCCGGGCCTGAGCACCGCGGCAAGGAACCCTCGCTGGCCCGGGCCCACGACTGCAGACCGCCTGAGCGGCACCCCCTCGGCCAGGGCTTCGCGCACCGCGTGACCGCGCAGTGTATCGAGTGCCTCGGCGCCGTCGTCCATGACGATGTGCCCGCGCATGATCTCGCTTGCCGGAAGATCGAGTTCGGCCAGATCCCCTTCAGCCAGCAGGGTGCCCACGGGCAGCCGGCGTACGGCGGCAAGAACCGTGCGCGTCTCCTGTTTCCTCGCGGGTGGAGCCGCCTCGGGCTCCGCTTCGGCCTGTATCGGCTCGTCCCCGTTTCCGGGCAGGAGGAAGCGTGTGGCCAGGGCCGCCGCGGCCAGGGGCACCACGACCAGGAGAACCAGGATGAGTACCGAACGATATCTGTGCATCGGGGAAAATCTCCGAACCCGGGGTCTTCGGGGGACTTATGTCAGGGAGGGCTGAAACTGGTGCGACAGCGCACGCGGAACGATGACGGCAAGGCTCGGCGGCACGATGGCGAGCGCGAACGGCAGTTCCGATCGCAGACGGCGTGCCGCGGCAAGGGGCAGCAGGGCGTACATGCTCAGGAGGAGTGCGCATGCGCCGAGACCGAACAGGAAAACGACCAGGTCGCCCGGCCCGGCCCACAGCCCCGCCACGGCGATCAGCTTCGCATCGCCGCCCCCGAACCGCCCGGTCGAGTAGAGCGCGAAACCGGCGACGAGCAGCACCGCGCCGATCGCGGCGTGCTGCCAGACAACGGCCGGTGGCCTGAACGCTCCGGCGAGTGCACAGACCGCAAACAGGCCCAGCAGCAGCACGGGAATCGCGTTTGGCACCCGACGGCTGCGAAGATCAGTGGCCGCGCTCGCGATCAGCAGTCCACAGGCGCTCCACTCGGCTGTCCGCACGATCCACAGGCTCGCATCCGTCATGAACTCGTTCTCCCTTCTCGCCGCATGCCGTCGACCGGAACCCGCCGTGCCGTGCGGGTCCGGAACGAGGCGGGGCGGATTCGGGCCTATACGGTCTGCCGTCTTTCGCGGGTTCCCGCGAACATCTGGCTCAACCGATGGACCGCGTTGTTGACGCGGACGATTTCCTCGGGGTTCCGGATTGTCGCGGGGTTCACCCTTTCTCCCCGGGCGGAGCGTTCGGCCAGCTCGGTGACCGCGCCCAGGGCATTCGCGTAGCGCCGCGCGGCTCCCGCGGCCAGGGACACGGCGAGAACCGAGCTCAGCAACACCATGCCGCCCAGGGCCAGCGCGAGAATGAGGCGCCATTCGCGCAGCGCGCTCTCGATGCCGCGCAGCGCCGTGATCGGCTCCTGGATGGCGGCAAGCGGCTTCTGGACGATCACGATCCAGTCGAAACCCGCGAACCGGGTGACGGTGGAGGAGTAGGTCTCGCGCCCGCCGGTCCGGGCGTATCCCGTGAGCCATTCCTGGTCGGTGGCAAACCCCGCCTGTTCGCCGCCGAAACTGGCCTGCACCGACGGTTCGCCCTGTGTCTGCAGGTTGACGTCGTCATTCATGATGCGTTCCCGGGCGTGGCCGGAGGCCGTCTCGGCGATCAGCGCGCCGCCTCCCGTCGTGATCTGGACGCGGCCGCCGGCGAATGACCGGGCCGCCCGGTCCGCGATCTTCTGAACGGGTTCGATGGCGAGCACCGTCTTCATGACGCCGAGCGGCCTGGTTCCGGCCGGATCGTCGATGCGGACGGAGATTTCCACGGACCAGACACCGGCCGACTCGTCGTACTCGACCTCGCCCACGGAAATCCCGTGGCTCCAGGCTCTCTTCCACCATTCCTCGTCGGACTGGATGAAGTCGCTGGTGGGGTTGGTGAGCGCGACATTGAACCCGTTGCTGTCGGTGAAGAAGAGTTCCGCGAAGTACGGCGATGCCGAGACCTGCTGGCGCAGGAAGGCGTCGGCTTCCGGCCAGATCCCGAGGCTCTTTTCGATGCGGAACCTGTTTTCGACCTCCTCGGCGGGAGCCTCGTCAAATCCCTCGGCCGCGTGCCTGGCGGCGGCCGAACGGGCGGCCTCGACGACGGCCGGCGACGTCGCCCATGCCCTGGCTTCAGTGATACGGCCGACCATGAAGGTGTCGATTTCGCCTGCGGCGGTCGTCGCACGCGACAGGAGGTCGGTTCGCGCGATGTCGTTGGTGACCGCATCCCGGCTCTGCGCGAAGCTCGTCTCGATAATGTCGAGATGATACGCGAGCAGAAAGAAGGTCAGTCCGCCAATGCCCAGGATCGGCAGCGCGACGCTCAAGAGCGCGTTGGACACCAGCTGCATCCGAAAGCTGCTGTTTCCATCTCCCTGCGACGTCATCGAAACGTCCTCCGGTGTGGGTTGTCGTAACGGTTTTCCATGGTTCCGGCTCACTGATGGGTTGCTGTTGGCGTGTCTGTCGGCGGGACCGCCGCCGCCGGGCCCGTGGGCTGCCTGCGGTCCTGTCACGCTCCCGAGACGCCGGCCGGCAGCGTGACCCGCGCGACCGTTCCCTGGCCGGGCAGCGAGTAGATCTTTATGACCCCCTCGTATTTCTTGACCAGGTGACCGGCGAGGGTCAGGCCGACGCCCATCGCCCCGTCGCGGGAGGTGTAGAACGGCTTGAAGATGCTGGCGCGCTTGTCCGGAGCGATGCCGTCGCCGTTGTCTATGACGGTGATCAGGATCTCGTCGTTCTTTCGCGCGGTATCGATCTTGATGATGCCGTTCCGGTCGTCGAGTCCCTCGACCGCGACCATCGAGTTCTCGATCAGCTCGGACAGGAGCAGCTGGAATTCGGTCCTGGAGGCGAATATCTCCGGAATGTCGCCGAGGTTTCTCATGACCGTCGCCCTGTTCGCGGCCCCGGTGGTCTCGACGACGTTCGCAACGCAGGCGTTGAGGTCGATCATGCCCCGGTCCACCCCGTTGCCCTGGCCATTGGAGTAGGAGTCGAGCCGCTTCGCGAGATCGGCGAGACCGTTCATGCGCTGACGGACGCTCAGCGCGATGGCGGAGATCGTTTCGATCTCTTCATCGATATCCGTTCCGTCGGAGGTCTGCGCGAGACCGTCGCTGTTTCGGAAGGCTTCCTGGACCCGGTTCTGGGTTCGGCGCAGGTAGTCCATGCGGTCGGCGATTTCCTCGGCCGAAGCGGCCATGATTCCGGCCACGCACTTGACGACGAACCCCTGCAACAGCATGGATTCGGCGCTTGGTTCCGGCGACGAAGATGCCGCCGGGGCAGGCAGGGCTTCGGTTTCGCCGGTCGGATGGACGGCTTCGACCGCGGCTCCCGGGCGCGCCGCCACCATGGCGGTCTCTTCCGCAGTGGCGGTCGCCGGCATGTCCTGGCCGGCCGCGGAGACGATCTCGATTGCCGCGGGGCGGGAGGTCACCTGGGTCACGGTGGAGCCCCCGCGGCCCCGCTGCTGCAGCGCGAGCAGGATCCAGAACAGGACCAGCGCGGCGAACACCGCGAGCATGCCCCGGTCGTAGTAGGTTGCGAGGAGCGTCTGCTTGCCGAGTTCGAACTGGAGGTTGCTGCTCAGCTGGTCCGTCAGGTCGGAAACCTCGCCGGAGGTGGCCCTCCTGAACAACTCCTCCGTCGGTTCCTGCTTGTCGACGAGAACCTCGGCATGGGAGAACAGGTTGGCGAGCGCGTTGGCGAGCTGTGGCGGGTAGGCGACGCTGGTTTCGCGGAGTTTCTTGATCTCGGCGGTCAGCCGGGAACGGGACGTGTCCGTTGGTGTGGCAAGATACAGGTTCACGTCGCGGATCAGGCTGGAGATGTCCCGAACCAGCGCACCGTCTCCGGAATTCTGCGCCTGCTGCAGGACGTTGGTCGCTGCCAGCGGCAGGTAGCGGCTGGAATTGCGCACCACGGCGTAGCCGGTCTTGAAGCGTTCGATGCGCTCTTCCTTCGCCTCGATCGCGTGCAGGTAGGCCTGGATGTCGCTGGCTATCCTGTCCGGAAGCTGGGGGATGCGCTGGGCCGTGCCGGCGAGTTCGTCCTTCAGCCGCGCCATGCGCGGCAGGAAGGCGGCCAGCGCGTCGAAATCCGCGAACTGGTCGGATTTCACGCGCGTGACTTCCATGCTCCACTGCGACGACACCAACTGGATCTGCCGGACGAGATCGATCGACCTGCGATAGCCGTCTCCACCATTGTTGCTCGACAGCACATACAGACCGCCCGCGACGGCCAGCAGGACGGCGGAGACGACAGTGCCGAGAATGACTGCGCCAGCTCTCATTTCGATAACTCCTCGGATTCTCCCACCAGCGTCCTGATGAACGCCACGATGGCTTCCCTGTCCTCGTCGGGGGCGTCGCGCCCCAGCTGAAACTCGAACATCACATCGACGGCGTCGCGCAGGGTTGCCGCGCTTCCGTCATGCAGATAGGGCGCGGTGAGCGCCGCCATCCGCAGGCTCGGGACCTTGAAGGCGTGCCGGTCTTCTTCGTTTCCGGTGATGTTGTAGCGGCCGAGATCGGCCTCGGTGATGTCGCCGCGCTTCTTGAAGTAGTCGTTGAGGACGCCGAACACCTGGAACATGTTGCCGCCGACATTCGCGCCCTGGTGGCACGACGAGCAGCCGTAGTCCTTGAACAGCTCGTAGCCGCGTTTTTCCTGCGCGTTCAGCGCGTTCGTATCGCCTTTCAGCCACCGGTCGAAGCGACTGTTGGGGGTGATCAGCGACTTCATGAACTCGGCGATGGCATTCTTGATGTTCTTGCGGTTGATCCCGTCGGGATAGATGGTCTTGAACAGTCCGGGATAGGCGTCGTCGCGGTAGAGCCTGGCGACGACGTCCGGCCACAGGCTTCCCATCTCGAACTCGGTCTGCACCGGGCCATCGATCTGGCTCTCGAGCGTGCTCGCGCGCCCGTCCCAGAACTGCTTGAAATTCATGCCCGCGTTGAACACGGTGGGCGAATTGACCTGTCCGGGCTTGTCGTCGACCCCGATCGACACCGTGCGCCCGTCGCCGCCGCCGCTGGCGAGGTCGTGGCAGCTTGCGCAGGAAATCGTGTCGTCCTTCGACAGAACCGGGTCGTGGAACAGCGCCCGGCCAAGCGCGACCTTGTCCGGGTTCACGTCCACCTGTTCGGGGATCGGCAGAATCGGTTCTTCGGCATGGACCGCGCCGCCGGCGAGCCACAGGGCGCCCATGGCCAGGGATGCGGCCAGGGAAACCGTCCACCGGCCCGAAGTCTTCGCGCGCGTGCCGTCCATCCTATCCGCCAACCAGTTTGCCGAGCCCGGAAATCGCGTTCAGAAGCGCGGGACCCGCGACCAGGAGCATGGTTCCGGGCACCACGAGAAGGAGCATCGGCAAGGTCATCAGCACCGGCAGGCGCTCGGCCTGCGTCGCGATGCGCTCTGCCTTCTGCATCCGCTCGTCCGCCGCGATGTTCTTCATCGACTGCGAGAGCGGCGTGCCGTACCGTTCGCCCTGAATGAGCGCCATCACCAGGTCGCGCAGACCGTCAATCTCCGTGCGCCGGTAGTACTCGGTGAGTGTGGCGCGGCGGTCCGAGGCCACTCGCAGCTCGGCCTCGATCTGGCGGAATTCCTTGGCGAGATTGGGTTCGATGGGAGCCATGGTCTCCGCGACCGTCAGCATTCCGCGTTCCGCCGTCAGTCCGGACTCGAGGCACATCACCAGCATGTCCAGGGCGTCCGGCAGGACGGAGGTCATCCTTCGCACGCGCCGGGCAACCAGCGCGCGCAGCACGAACTCGGGGACGACGCCACCGGTGATCAGTCCTCCCAGCGTGGCGAGCACGACGAGAAGATCGTGCTGGCCGATCGTCTGCGAGCCCGAAGCCCACAGCCAGACGGCGAAGCCGAGCAGCAGAGCGCTGCCCAGTTTTGCCGACAGAAAGACGGACAGCGCCTCCTGCTGTCCGAGCCCGCCGGCACGAAGCATCCGCGACAGCTTTTCCCGCTCGGCCGCGCCGATGGGCACCAGCATCGATGCCACCCGCAGGCAGGCCATGCCGAGGGTCCTGAAGACAATCCCCCCGCGTCGACCGTCGCGATCCGACGGTCCGGGGGAGTACCCGGCGGCATGGCTGCGCACTGCCGCAAGGCGCCTGTCGATCTGCTGCGCGCGGCGTGTTTCCCGGAAGATCAGCGCCGAGCACAGCAACAGGTAGAGCGCGCCCGAGACTATTCCCGCAACCGGTATCAGGGAGTGCTGCATGAAAGTCGTGCCCGCCTGCTACTGCTCGATGCGCGAAGCGATGGCCTTCGCGGCGAGAAGCCCCGCGACGATGAGGCCGACACCCCAGTGCAGGAGGGTTGTCCCGCCATCCGTCGTGAAGAGAATCTCGATGGATTTGGGAGAGATGAAGTTCTGGATGACGAGCATGACCACCGGCATCACCGACAGCACCAACAGGGTCAGGCGCGTCTGTGCGGTGGCCGTGCGCGCCCTCGCTGCGGTGCTGCGCCGGGCCCGGAGGGCGCCGGACAGGGTCCTGAAGGTGCCGGAGATGGCGCCGCCTGCCCGGCGCTGCAGAAGGATGACTGCGGCGAACAGCGTGAAGTCGGCAAGGCGGACGTGCGTGGACACGGTTCGCAGGGCAGTCTCCGGATCGAGCCCGCCGCTCAGCCCGTCGCTGACGGCAGTGAGCACGGGCTTGACCGGTGCGCGCGCATTCTCGGCGGCGACCGGAATCGCCTCCAGCGCAGGGAGGCCGGCACCGGAAAGGCGCACGATCTGGTCGATGATGTCGGGAAACTGGCGGGTGAACTCGCTTGCCTGGCGGGCGTGAAACCAGGACATCGCGTACCACGTTCCGGCAGCTCCGCCGAGGGCAACGACGGGCATGGTCCACCACCCGGTCGGGACCCGCAGAAACCACATCGACGCCCACAGGCCGGCCGCCGCGGCGGCGCCGACAAGAACGGCGCGCGGAACTGTCCGGCGCGCATCGAGCAGGGGATACCGGTTCTCGATCGCTCGCCAGAACCGTGCCCACCGGGATCCGGACGTGGTGCGAAAGACGATGGCTTCCGACTCCTCGCCCTGCGGGGCCGTCTCTTCAATCGGTGTTGCGGACGCGCCCTGGAGCCGTCGGCGCAACTGCGTCTCGCGGTTCCAGAGCAGCAGCAGGAAAGCGATTCCCGGAAACGTCCCGAGCAAGGCGGCGGCCAGGATGATCAGGAAGTTCGTCACGGGTCTGTTTCCCCGATCCGTGGATCGGCTTGCAGCGCCTCCACCAGCCGCTCGCGCAGGTTCAGCGCATCCGCGGCATCGACCCAGGACGGCAGGCGCCCTGACGTCTCGAAGACATGGTCCCCGTCGCCCGGTTTTCTCCGCCAGAGCTCTTCGGTGGTGACAATGTCGTTTTCCATTCCGACCACGCTGGTGGCGCTGGTCACGCACCGATGGCCGGACCGCAGCCGCTCGAGCTGGACGACCATGTCGACACTGGAGGCGATCTGGCGCCGCAGGGCTGTGAGCGGCATGTCGCCGCTGCCCATCATCAGCATGTTCTCCAGCCGGGTCAGCGCATCGCGCGGCGTGTTCGCATGCAGCGTGCACATGGATCCGGGATGCCCGGTGTTCATCGCCTGGAGCATCTCGTTCGCCTCGCTGCCGCGCACTTCGCCGACGATGATCCGGTCCGGGCGCATCCGCAGCGTGTTCACCAGCAGGTCGCGCATGGTGACCCGGCCGGTTCCTTCCGCGCTGACGGCTCTCGTCTCCAGACGGATCACGTGCGGCTGCTGGAGTTGCAGCTCGGCCGCGTCCTCGATCGTGATGAGCCGCTCCCTGTGGTCGATTTCGCGGGACAGTGCGTTCATGAAGGTCGTCTTCCCCGCACCCGTCCCGCCGCTGATCAGGATGTTCAGCCGTGCCCTGACGGCAATGCGAAACAGCTCCGCCATCGCCGGGGAAAGCACGTGGCGCTCGGCCATCTGTTCGAGGCTCACGCCGCGCATGACGAAACGCCGGATCGAGATGGCGGCCCCGTCGAGCGCGAGAGGCGGGATGATGATGTTGACGCGGGATCCGTCCTCGAGACGGGCATCGACCATGGGGCTGGATTCGTCGACCCTCCGCCCCATCCGCCCCGCGATCCGCTGTGCGATATGCAGCAGGTGCTGGCGATCGCGAAACCTCAGGTCGATCCGCTCCAGGCGCCCGTTCCGCTCGACATAGGTCGAATCCAGCCCGTTGATCAGAATGTCCGAGACCTGCCGGTCCTGGAGCAGGGGTTCGATGGGACCCAGTCCCTTGATGTCGTGAACGAGTTCGGTGACGACCTGCTGCCGGTCCAGCGGGCTGAGATCCGGTACCCCGGCCTCGTCGGTATCCAGAAACGACAGCAGCTGGCCGGCGAGTTGTTCGTTGGTAAGTGCCGAGATCTTCGCCATGTCCATGGACTTGACGATCGTGGGATGAACGCGGGCAACGATGTCGGCAACCGCGGCGCCCGCGGTGGGGCGCAGCCGGGGTCCTGCCTCGCGCTCCGCCGCGGCCGGGAGGGAGGACGGGTCGGCTCTCACCGGGTCCGGGGCGGTGGCGCGCGTTCGCCGGCCGAAGGCGCGCACGGCCATCATGCCGCCTCCGGGAGCGCCACGTCCCCGCCGGCGCTCACCGAAGCGAGGATCCGGTCCAGGAGCCCCGCGACGGGCCGCTTCAGGCGGCGGGGAAGCCGGTCGCCACGCCAGCCCCGGTCGACGATCTCCTGCAGGAACGGAAGGTAGGGCACCACGATTTCTGGCGCGGTTTCCAGCCCCGGGTGCACGAGAGACCGCGGACCCGACCCCGCCCTGAACGCCCGCGTGTGGTTCTGTACCGTGACCATCGGCGGACACCCCTCGAGCAGTTCGAGCATGCGGGCGGCCCTGACCGCGCCGCCCGCCGTCGGCTCCGCGACAAGGACAGGGACGTCGACTTCACGGAGCAGGGCGAACTGCGTTCGCGGATCGTCCAGTCCGTCGATCAGCACGAGCTGCGAGCGCCGGCGGAGCTCGCCGATCAGACAGGTCAGTGCCGGCAAGCCGGGAGTGGCGGGCAGCGCCGGCGTCCAGCGATAGCCGTAGACCGAGATCCGTTCCGAGTGCTGCGCGCGCACGCCGTTCAGCACTTCCGGGTCCGGCGGCGCCTTCCCCGCGACCTCGATGAGCTGTTCCAGGCCGGGTGCCGGCTGCACGTCGAGCAGCAGGGCCGCGACGGGAGCCGTACGGTTCAGGTCGAGCACCGACACGTAGCGGCCGGTCGCCGCCGCATGCAGCGCGGTTGCCACCGCCAGCGTCGTCGCGCCGCTGCCGCCGGTACCGGCGAAACCCGCCACGCATCCCGTCGCGGGCGCGTCGGTGCGCGACGCGGAGATACGCCCTGTCGCCTCCCGGACAGCCTGTGCGGTCAGTGGCTTGACCAGGTAGTCGCTGACCCCGGCCAGCAGGATTTCCCGGCTGAAACGGGCGGTGTCGTTCGAGCCGACCGCGATGACGACGGTCCCGACGTCGCAGACCTCGGCGAGTTCGTGAATGGCCCCCGACGGATAGGCAATGCCGTCGATATCGACGATGACGAGTGGCGACGAATACCCGTCGGCGAACGCCGCGACGGCCGCCCCCAGGCCGCCCGGCCAGACCTGGGGATCGTCGTCATCGGGGCTCGCTCCCTCGTAATGCAGCAACCCTTCGCGCAGCGCCGTCTCGGTTGCAGGGTCGGCTGCAAAAGCGAGCGCGGCGACCGACCAGTCGGAGGCCTGTCCGTGGAACGCGTGCTCGGTATCGACGATATCGATGTCGACTTCCGCCGCGAACGCCGGGATGCCCGTCTCGGCGGACCCGGCCGCGATACCGCGAAGCCCGGGCGGCTCGGGGTCGCCGGCGGATACGGTATCGTCGCCGTCCGGCGCCGTGTCCGGGCCCTCGGGCGCACCCGCCGACAGGGACGGCCCCGGGCGGACAAACGGCGCCTCGTCGTCGGATGAGGTCCACTGGTCGTCCGCCAGGTCCTCGATGACCGACGTGTCGAGTTCGAACCCCGGTTCCCGGACAGGATCCTCCTGCCGGAACCGCGGCCCGCGCGGCACGGGAGAGAGCGGCGGGTCGCCATACCCGGGGTCCGCTGCGAAGACCGTGGCCCGGTTCGCCAGGCCGTGCAGGAGCGCGGTCTCGAATTCGGTATCGATCCCGTCCACCGGTGCGGGCGCCGCCGCCGGTTCCACGGCCATGGCACCCGGTTCGAAAATGCCCGCAAGGTCCGCCGCTTCCGGATGCTGCGGGAACGGGAACGAAGCCCGCGAGAGACCCTCCAGCAGCGCGTTCTCGAGCTCCTGGTGAAGCTCGAGGGCGGGACCGGGAGGGTTCCCGTTTTCAATACCGGCACTGTGCGGTGGGGTCGGCAGGTCCATCGACGGGCTCGGGTACAGGAGTGAGGGTACCGGCCGGCGAGCGCCTGCGCGAAGACCGCGCAGGCTGCCGCCGCGACCGGCGAGCGGGAAACCGTGCATCGCGAACGGGCCGCCCGAACCGGATCCGGGAAGGCCCGTACGTCCGCGTTCCCGCCCGCCGGCTCAGTTGCCGGTGGTGCTCTGTGTGGACTTCACGTTGTTTGCGATCGTGGTGATCGTGTTGGTGATCTCGGTCTGGAACGTCGCAAAGGCAGCGCCGAGTCCGGCCGTGATGATCCCCACCAGGATGGCGTATTCGAGTGCCGAAACGGCCCGGTTGTCACGGGCGAAACGACGGAACAGGCGGGTTGCAGGTCGTGTTTTCATGGTCGAGTTCCTTCTCGATCGATGGAGTTTTCGCCGGCGGGAATGCCGGCATGGTTGCGATTACGCAGTCGTGGTCGTCGTGTTCCTGGTCGCAAAGCCTCCCGCTGTGGACAGTGCTGAATTCGGTTTGCAGGGTCTGGTGCCGGCCCGCGGCCGCGTCAGGTCGAGTAGACCGGCCGCGCCGGTATCTGCGCGGCCTCGCGGGACGGTATGATGTGCAGGCGGTAGACGTCTCCGGAGACGAACCGGCTGGTGAGCAGGCCCTCCCGGGTCGGGCGCGCGCATACCTCCGCGACGATCGCCACCTCGCGTTCGACCAGCCCGGAGGCTGCGGCCTCGCCCAGCAGCGTCGTTTTCCAGGCCGCGTTTGCGCGCCGGGCGCACTCGCCTGCAAGCACGTCCGTGGTTTGCGTGGCGCCGAACCGGATCGAGTTGTCGACCCACAGGACTTCGGCCGTATCCTCGCCCGGCGGACGGCGGATGGCGGTGATCACGTAGACGACGTCGGCCGGCGAGCCGAACTCCTCCTGGTGGAGGAACTCGCCGAGCGCCGCGATCTCGTCTCCGTCAGGGGCCGCTTCGCGCGACACGTAGTCCGCCATGGCGGCGGCACTGCGTGCGCTGGCGCCGTTCAGTCCCACCAGCGAGTAGAGGTCGAAGCACAGCATGGAAATCGTCAGGAGAGCCACCGCCCCGAGGGCAAGCTCGATTCCCGCCACACCGCGGGTGTCACGGGCAAACGACCGGAACGGTGCGAATTCGGGGACGGCCATGACCGGATCAGCTTCCCTGTACCGTTTCGCGGCGGGCCACTCCGATGGCCATCGCCTGCACCGCCTCTTCCTCCCCGTCCAGCGCCGCCACGAGCCGGACGAAATCCCAGGGCTCCTCGTTCCAGGCGATGCGGACGACGACCATGTCCCCCTCCGCGTCATCCTCGCCGGTTTCTCCGCCTGCCAGCATCGCTGCCGGCGTGAGGTCCGTGTCCACCGTGAGCGTCCAGTGCGTGCCGCAGTTGAAGCTCTCCGCCAGGTCGAGCTCGCGCCGGATGGCGGTGCAGGCGACGGTATCGAGGGTGCCAGGACGCGCGTCGTCCTGCGGGACCAGGGCGATCGCCCGGGCGGCGGCCCGCGCCGCGCGGCCCATGGTGTCGCTGACGTAGGCCGAGTGCACCACCTCCATCAGGCCGGCGAACACGAGGATGAGCATCGAGACCGTCACGGCCGTCTCGACCGCGAGCCCGCCGCGGCGTGCTCGCCAGAAGGCCCGCGCGACGCGGAGGCATTGGTGAAGGATCTGTATCAAGCCTGCGCTCCGTTCGCTTCCACGCTCGACAAATGACGGATCTGACCGGACGGATGGGGTGCGGAGTGACGCTCTTCCGCCCATCGGCGCGCTGTACTATTTATTTTCAGAATGGAAGTAAAGCCGGAAACTGCAGGAGCGCCCATTTTCTGTGAAGGCTCTGTTAGCAATCACATATCGGATATACGGCTGGGCCGCGGCCGTTGGACCGCTTCCGCGATCCTGCAAGGACCGCCGCCGACAGGAGGCCTGTCCGGCACAGTCCACGCGGCACCACCCCGGCTGCGGACACACGGTTTGCGAAAACGGTTTGGCAAGGGGAGGAATCCACAGATGCAGAGCGAAGCCGGGATTCCTGCCCCGCGTGGTGAAACCCGACCACCATCAGTGGAGACGCCGCGATGGCGCGGTCAGAAATAGTAGCCGTGAACCTGCGCCGGGGAGGTCTCGCCCCGTTCTTCGGGAAGCCCGCCGGTCGCCACCAGCCGCGCGGTGACGATGACCACCAGCTCGAGGTCTTCGGACCGGATCGAACGACTTCCGAACAGGGGCCCCAGAAGCGGAATGTCCTTGAGCAGGGGCAAGCCTGCCTCCCGCGTGTTGGACGCGTTGCGGAACAGCCCCCCGATCACGATCGAATCACCGTCGCTCACCTCGACGGTTGTCTCGGCGCGGCGCACGTTGATCACGGGGATACTGACGCCGACCACCTGGACCGCCTGGTTGAGCGAGGGTTCCGACACTTCGGGCCTGACCTTCAACACGATCCGGCCGGAGTCGATGACGGTCGGGACGAAGTCGAGCAGGACGCCGTACTTCTTGTACTCGAACAGGATCACCCCGTCCTCGTACCCGGTTGGCAACGGATATTCGCCGCCCGAGAAAAAGGACGCCGCTTCCCCGGAAACGGCGGTGAGGTTGGGCCTGGCCAGCACGTTGGCGGACCCTGCCCTGGCCAGCGCGTCGATCATGCCCGCGATGCGGGCGTTCCCCGCCTGCCTGCCGAAGAACAGGCCGGGGGATACCTGTCCGTCCACATTGGTCGGCGGAAATGAACCCGGGGTGAGCTCCGCGGCGCTCGACGGGGTTGCGAGGCGGCCGATCCGGAAGCCGAACAGATCCCTGCCAGGGTTGCGGAACGCCTCCCAGTTGACGCCGATGTCCTCGGTCAGGGAGCGCTGGACCTCGGCTATCAGGACTTCCAGGCTCACCTGCTGGATGCCGGCGACCCGCAGTTCGTTCTCGACGATCGTGTCCCTTGGCATCGCGGCCGCCGCGAGCCTGAGGGCGCGGTCGGCGAGAGCGGCGGAAGCGACGTCACCGGACAGCGCTATTCCCCGCGCAATCCGCCTCGCGCGCACTCCGCCCAGGTCGGGGTCTCCGGCCAGGATTGCGTGCAGGGGGTCGATATCCAGTACCACCGACACGGTCCAGTCCCGCTTCGTTCCGTCCTCCCCGAGCACGGCAACCGAGGTGCGGCCCACGCTCTTGCCGATGACGTGGAGCACGTCCGGGGAAAGCAGCTGAACGTCCGCCACTTCCGGTGCGGCGACCAGCACCGACGTGGCGGCCGAATCGAGGGTCAGACGCCGGCTCTGCCCGACGGCGAGACTCTCCGTCGCTAGTGCAGCCGATCCCGCGGAAGAACGAAGCGGGACGCCGGGTGACGTATTGTCCCCGTTCCGGCGAATCGCGGGAGCCGTACCGCCGGATGTGGACGCCCCCACCGCCGGATCCTGCCGGCCGTGACCCGCTGCGCCTTGTTCGCGATTTCGGTCCCGGCGAGCCGCTTCAATCATGCGCGAGAGCGAATCGCCATCGCCGCCAAGCCAGCTGGAAGACCCGTGCTGTGCGTGGATTCTGGCCGCGTCTTCCACCTTCCCGGCCGCCACAAGCATGCGCACCAGGTTTGCCGCAATTCCGGGATGTCGGGACGAGAGCTGCAGGGCCTCGGCATAGGTAATCTCGGCCGTTTCGTAGTCTCCTTGCAGGACGGCAACGACGCCGATCCCGTTGGCGATCCAGGCTGCGGAAGAGGAGTTTTTTCCCGCCTCGCGGGCATTGAGGAAGTGCTGCCGCGCCTCGTTGAGCGCGCCCCCGGCAAGCGCGGACCTCCCCGCCCCGAGCAGCGCTTCCGCCTTTGCCGCGGACGCGTCGCCTGCCAGTGCCGCAGCGTCCAGGAAGTAGTCCGTCGCGGCGGAAAAATCGTTGCGGTCGAACGCGATATACGCCAGTCCGAGTACCGGTTCGGGAGCGTCATCGAAGCGTTCGGCCAGAGATCGGTACAGTCTGCGGGCAACCGATGGCTGGCCGGCTCCCAGTGCCGCGGCGGCGACGGAAAGATTGTCCCGCAGCAGGGCCTTGCGTGTGGCGGGATCGTCCGACGAGGGCCCGCTCGCGCATGAAGCGACCGAGGCAACCAGCACGGTCGCCGTTACGGTGCGCAGGGATCGGACAAGGCAACGATGAAATCGGCGGGTCATTGTCGTCTGCTCGACTGCCTTCACTGTTGCTGACGAGGCTCGCTCTTGTTTCCGCCCGCCAGGTCCCGAACAGGATAGGGATCGGCAAGGGAATGACAAAACCGGCCGGCTGCGAGAGCAGGAAAAGGACCGGTACTATCTGTTGCAGATTGACCGGAAATTGCCGGTTCGCATGCGAGGAAAGAACGGGCTTGCCGGAGGATCCGCACGACCTTGCCGGCCCATACCAAAGGCGATAGGTTCTCCCGCTTGTCTCGTGCGCCCGGAGTAGCCCGTGTTTCAAAGAGTCCTGCGCCGTGGTTCCTGCGCCTCCGCAGCATTGCTGACGCTGTCACTCGTGGCCGGGTGCCAGCAGCCCCTCGCCGTGCACGACCCGTATTTCAGACCGGGCAACACGACGGCGGCCGCGCAGCGCGCCGAGACCCGGCACGCAATCAGGTACCATCGGGCGTTGCAGACGGCGCGGTGGTCGTGCCCGGCTCCGGAGGCGGCGGCCAGCCGCCGGGGCGGTCCGGCAGCTGCGAGGGCAGCGCTCATCGCCCTGTGCGCCGACGTGCACGAGCCGGGAACGGCGGCGCACGGAGGCACGCTGAACGGGTACCGGCGGTGGGTGGAGGACCGGGTCCGCAGGTTGCCGGAGGCGACGGCGACCGGCGCCGGTGCCGCGGGCAGCTGATGGCCGGTTCGTTCCGACGTCCTTCGCCGCAGGGACGGTGAGTGCGCGATGGCATCGCCCGCCAGACCTCCCCACGTGCGGGGGTTCGCCGCCGACGCGCAGACGGAGCGCGCGTTGCGCGCCGGGCTCGCCGACCGTGACGCCAGGATTCAACGGGGCCGGCTTTCGGTCGCTCTGCGCACCCTGGCGGCCGAACCCGCGTCGCGGCTGGTGTTCGTCGATCTCGACGGCGTTTCCGAGCCCGAAACCGCGGCCAGGCAGCTGACTGCGATCTGCGCGTTCGAGACGGTGCTGGTTGCCATCGGCTCTGCCGACTCGGCGCAGTTCAGCCGCGCGCTCCTGCAGCGCGGGGTGGCGGACTACCTGGTCAAACCGCTCTCCGCCTCGATGGTGCGCGAGGCGGTTGCGACGGTGACGAACGATGAGCCGGAACACCGGTATGCCGGGGACGTGATTGCCTTTGCCGGCAGCCCCGGCAGTGGTGTCTCCACTCTCGTCGCCGCTATCGCGCGCGCCGTGGCGGCCGAGGGGCGTTCTGCCTCCATCGTTGACCTCGACCCGGTTTCGGGAAAGCTGTCGACGCTGCTGGGCGTCGAACCGCGCGACGGCCTGCACTCGCTCCTGGCCTCGATCGGCTCCGGCGACACCGACAGCGCGGAACTGCCGGACGGAATCGACAGGGTTTCGACGCCCGCCGCGCCCGGAATATCGCTGCTTGCGTACCCGCCGTCCGATCGGTTGCCGGAGTGTCACGGCGGGTCCGCGTTGTCCGCTCTGTTCAAGCTTCTCGCCAACCGGACCCATGTCGTGCTGGTGACCGGGATGGCCGATCCCGAGACACAGCTGCGGATCCTGGGCGAGGCCGATGCGCGAATGCTGCTCTATGAACCGACCATGCCGAGCATCAGCGCGGCAGTGCGCCAGTTGACGCGGCTCGGCGCGGACCGGCCCGCCACGCTGGTCCAGTGCTCCCCGAGAAGGCGACGCTACGCGCTCTCGCCTGCCCATGTCGGCTACGCACTTGCCGATCGTCGCCCGGATATCGTGCTTCCCTTCGAGCCGGCGCTTCACGCGGGTGCGACCGGCGGGACCCGGGGTCGCGTCGCAACCGCGTACCGCAAGGCGCTGCAGCAGGCGGTGGAGCTCGTGGCGCCGGGATACCGCGCGTAGCGGTGCAACGCGGCCTCGCACGGACGCATTCCGGCGTCGATCCGCAGTCGACCAGTGTCGGGACTGACCGCCCGGCACCGATCGCATTCGGCGAGGACCGCCGGACGCAGACAGGCCCTACGCGGTGGATTCTCCCATGATGGCGGGATTGATCGGCCGTTCGAACAGGAATTCACTGATCGCCAGGCCACAGCTCATGGATTGATCGCTGCCGGGTCCGAACATCGAACTTTGAACGATTTCTATGGGATTCTCCGCTCCCAGCGCGCTGACGATTGCCTCCCTGCACGCCCTGAAGTAGCTGGGTGCACCCGCCAGCGGGCCGCCAAGGACCAGGCTTTCCGGCGCCAGGCAGGCGATGACCTGGACGAGGACCCGTCCCAGCGCCCGCCCGGTCTCCGTCAACGGCGGGCATACGGCGGGATCCGAGCCCTGGTCCCGCGCGATGACGGAAGAAAGCAGGGCGGCCTGGTCCGAGATGGACAGCGCACGGATGTCGCGGCCGGACTCCGGCATTCGCAGGAGGACACCCAGTCCGCTGGCATGCTGGTCCACGGTCACCGCGTTCTCGGCTTCCCCGAGCATCGGGGCGAGACCGATGAGCCCGGCCGGGAAGAGTCGCCCCTTCACGGCCTGTCCGTCCAGCATCACGCTGGTGGCCAGCCTGATGCCGCAAATGGCGACGAGCACGTCGCTGCGTCCCTTGGCTACTCCGAAACGCGTTTCTGCCAGGGCGGAACACGTCGTGAGCGTTTCGACCTTGATCGGAAGCGAGAGGATGTCGGAAAGTCGCCCGCCGAACTGGACATCCCGCCAACCGAAGTAGCGTGAACGGATCAGTCCCTCGTTTCGCTGATCCGCGGTTCCGGCCAATACGGCAACCCCTCCGAGGAGACGGTCACGGTTGGCCACATGCCTGTCGATCAGCTCCAGGCATGCATCGGCCAGCCGCCGGATAACCGTATCCGGGCGTTCCCGGCTGGAGAGTTCCAGCGTGACCTTCGAGATGGTCCGGTTCTTGAGATCGGCGAGCGTGACGGTCTGGAAGCTCAGGCTCATGTCGATGCCGAGGACCTGACCTCCGTCAGCCGCGACATCGAGGCGGACGGACGGGCGGCCCAGCCTCGGGGACGATCCGGCCCGGACGGCGCCATCAATCTCTCGTACCAGACCGCATTGAAGTAACGGACGAACCGTTCGGGTGACTGTCGCACCTGAGACAGCCAGGTTGGCGGCGATCTCGGTTCGGGACAACGGCCCACGCAGCACCAGCTCCTGCAATACCGCGTTGTGAGTCTGCTTCCCCCAGTCCCGCCGCTCGATTGGAGTACTGCTATCCGGTTCGCGCGTCGAACCACTCCAGAACAGTGAGTGGATCAGCCTACCTGTCTCCGGTTCGCAAGGCAAGGTTCCGGCAGGCGCCGGTTCCCCCGCTCACCGACAGGTTTCCCGGGCCTCCCGGCACGGGATGCAGCCCGCCCCTGCGGTTAACGCATGGCTGGAGAACAGGTGCGCGTGACCGGGCGGCGCGTGCGCAGTGGACGCGGAAGAAGGGCTGGAATCGGCTTCATCCGCGGCTGACCGTTCACACTGGAGGGGCGGATCTTCCGCCGGTTCCGGAACCGGCAGTGCGCGACCCGTGCCGTGCACAACGACCAGCGCCGCGGGAAACGAGGCGCAGGCAGCGACCCGGGCCACCAGGCGCGCCAGGCTGCACGTCGTGCAAGTCCACCAACGGCGCGATTTCGCGGAGAAGGCACGAGATGCGGGCGCCCCGGGCCGGTGTTTCCTGCTCAAGACACCCTGCAGGTGCGGGGCGCCGGCCAACCAGCGCCACTGCAACGGGGCACGAGACCCCGCGGCTCCGTCACACGGCCTTCGGTTCGGCCATACGGTATCCGACGCCGCGTTCGTTGAAGATCCACCTGGGGTTCGAGGCTGTCTCTCCAAGCTTGCGGCGAAGATTCATGACGAATATGCGCACGAGGTTCGCGTCGGTGTCTTCGCGCCCGCTCCAGACCCGGCGTAGCAGGGTCTCGTAGCTCATCACCCCTCCCGCGTTGCGCGAAAGGACATTCAGCAGCTCGTACTCGGTGGCGGTGAGGGCCACCGGGTCGCCGCCGATGGTTACAAGGCGACGTCCGTAATCGATCTCGAGGTCCCCGAGCACGTACGGTTCCGGTTCCTCGTGGCGGCGCAGCGCCGCCCGAACCCGGGCCACCAGCTCGGTCGCCGAGAACGGCTTGACGATGTAGTCGGTCGCGCCCGACTCGAGCGCCCTCGCGACGGTCTCGTCACGGCCGTAACCGGAGATGAATATGACCGGCAGATCGGAGAGCTCCGGAACCTCCTCCATCAGCGTGATGCCGTCATGTCCGGGCAGAACCAGGTCAAGCAGGACCAGCCGCGGCTTGTCGCTGCGGATGATGCGGGCGAGGTCCGCCGGATCTCCGGTCACCCGCGGGGAATAGCCGGCGCTGGTCAGCGCGTCACGAACGAAGCGGAGCGTGCGTGGGTCGTCGTCGACCACCAGTATGCGGTCCCTTTCTCCCGGTTGCCGGCTCGGGGGCGATTGCGCGGCCGCCTCCGCTACGGGTTCTCCGGCCACAGGCAGGGTGAAGGTGATGGTCGTGCCGTGCCCGGTGCTGTCGGCCCGGATGCGGCCGCCATGGGCTTCCACCAGTCCCTTGCAGATCGCGAGCCCCAGGCCGTCGCCGGCCCTTGATCCTGCCCTGGCGTGCTTGTCAAACAGCCGGGGCAGCAGTTCCGGCGCCACCCCGCGGCCCTCGTCGGCGACCGAGACCGCGACATGGGTTTCCTCGCTTGCCGCCGTGACCCGGATCGAGGACGACTCCGGGGCGTGCCGGGCGGCGTTCGCAAAGAGGTTGTTCAGCACCTGCACGATGCGTTGGCGGTCGACCATCACTCGCGGCGGGCGGATGGGGATGTCGACGATGATGCCATGCCGTCCGCCCCCGCCGATGAAGGTGTCGCGCGCCCGCTCCACCAGCTCGGCCAGGTCCGAAGGCTCGGGCGCGACCGAAAGCGTTCCGGTATTGATGCGCCCGGCATCCAGCAGATCGCCGATCAGGCCGCGCATGTGGCTGGACTGCTGGAAGATGATGCGGTGGAACTCGCGCATCTCCGCCGGGTCGAGCGCGGCGGCGTCCTCCAGCAGGGTCGACGCCGAGCCCCGGATGGCGACCAGAGGCTCGCGCAGCTCGTGGCTCACCAGGCCGAGGAATTCGGTGCGCAGCCGCTCGATCTCGTCGAGCGGCGCCAGGTCCTGGATGGTGACCACTACCGAGCCGATGGCATCCCCCTTCCCGGTGCGGATCGGCGTGGCGTTGACCAGCACCCGGACACTGCGCCCGTCCGGCACCGAGATCAGCATCTCCTCGGAGCGCAGGGTCTCGCCGATGTGGAGCAGTTCCGAGACCGGGAGCGAATCCAGGCTGACCTCGCTGCCGTCGGCGCGGCGGAAGGTCACCACCTCGAGGAGATGTTCGGTCGGGCGGCCGGGCAGGCGCAGGCTCTCGCCTATCCGCCGCGCCTCGCGGTTGAACCACAGCGCCCGACCGGTTTCGGCGTCGAGCACCAGCACCCCGACCGGGGAGGTCTCGACCAGCGCCTCGAGGTCGGCCCGCGCGCGGCGCTCGTCGCGGTGGGTGCGGGCGTTGGCGATCGCCGAGGCGGCCTGCGAGGCGAACAGGGTCAGCACCTCCTCGTCCTCGTCGGTAAACACCTCGCCGTTCGCCTTGTCGGCGAGGAAGAAGCTGCCGACGTCGGCGCCGCGGTGGCGCATCGGCGTGCCCTGGAAGGTGCGGGAGAAGGCCGGGGCGGGCTCGATGCCGAGTGCGCGGACATAGGCCGAGAGGTCGTCGACCCGCAGCGGCCCCGCCAGGCCGCGGAAGTGCTGGAACAGCCGCGCGCTGTCGGGCCAGGTGTAGAGTTCGCGCTGCTCCTCCGGGGTGAAGCCCGAGAACACGAAGTCGAGCGGCGCGCCGGATTCGTTGACGGTGGCAATGACGCCCCAGCGGGCGCCGGTCAACGCCCGGGCGCTCTCCACCACCTCGCCGAGCACGGTTTCGAGATCGAGGCTCGCGTTGATCCTGAGAATTGCCGTGTTGAGCGTGGCGACGCGCTGGCGCAGCGCCGCGATCTCCCGCTTGAGGTCGGCCGACTGGGTCAAGGCGCTTCGCTTCCCCTGCTGACACGGACCTGGGCCCGTCACGGTGTCGGGTTGGTGGTCCAGCGCACTGGCGCCGAGCTGCGACCGGATCGGTGAGCCGATCCTTATCGATTCTACACTGTATCGTCAAGATTATACACGAAAACACAACACAGGTTGACGGTCGGGACCGGAGGGTTCTTGAAGCGCCCGCAAAGTCCGGAAAGAAGGAAGAACAAGGGGTTACTCCGGAATCCCGATCACGCCGTTGATCGACCGATGCTGAAACGCCGACTCCGGGGTGCCCGGGTTCGTCGTGGCCGGCCGGGGCATCGTGTTGCTCTCGACCCGAACAGACGGTTTCGGTCCGCCAGGCACTCGAGGGACATCGTCTGCAGCATGCCTGTCGTGATCCGGTGTATAGTCGCGCGCGGCGGCACCCGACCGTGTCTTGGCGCAATGGTAAGGAGACGGGGAATTTCCGATCGGAACGGCGGATGGCGCATCGGGGTCGATGTCGGCGGTACCTTCACCGATGTTGTCCTGGTCAACAACGCCACCGGGGACGTTGCCGTCTCCAAGGTGCTGAATCGTCACGATGACCGCGCCGGGACCGTTGCCGGGGCCGTCCGGGACCTGCTCGGGCGGATGAAGGTCGAGCCCGGCGAGGTCGGCTGGATCAGTCACGGCACGACGATTGCCACCAACGCCGTGCTCGAGCGCAAGGGCGCGAAGACCGCGCTGATCACCAACCGGAACTTCAGGGACATTCTCGAAATCGGCCGCTTTGCGCGCCCGGCGGAACTGATCTACCGCATCCACCAGGACAAGCCCCTGCCGCTGGTACCCCGCCACCTCCGCCTCGGTGTTGCCTGCCGCATCGACCGGCGCGGCGAGGTGGTCGCCGAACTCGACGCCCCGGACCTGCAGTCGGCGATTGCCGTGATCACCGAAGAGGGGGTCGAGAGCGTCGCTGTGTGTTTCCTGTTCTCCTTCCTCAACCCGGTGCACGAGGAACAGGCGGGCGAACGGCTGCGCGCCGCCCTTCCCCGGTGCGAGATCGTGCTGTCCAGCGAGATCCTGCGCGAGTTCCGGGAGTTCCCGCGAACTTCCACCACGGTGTTTGCAGCCTATGTCGCGCCGGTGCTGCGAACCTACATCTCCGCGCTGCTCGTGCGCCTGGAAGAGTGCGGCGTCACCTGCCCGCTGTACGTGTTCCAGTCGAGCGGCGGCGTTGCCACGCCCGCGATCGTCATGCGCAATCCGGCGCTCACCATGTTGTCGGGTCCGGCCGGGGCCGTCGTTGGCGCCGCCGAGATCTGCGGCCGCGCCGGGTACCGCGATCTCATCACGATGGATCTCGGCGGCACGTCGCTCGACACCTGCCTGATCCGGGAGTCGGTCGCGGAAACCGCGACGACGCGCGAAGTCGACATGTTTCCGGTCGCACTTCCGATGCTGGACATCCACACCATCGGCGCCGGCGGCGGCAGCGTCGTGCAGGTCGACCAGGTCGGCCGGGTCGCCATCGGGCCGCAGAGCATGGGTGCGCGGCCCGGACCCGCCTGCTACGGCCTCGGCGGGGACCGGGCGACCCTGACCGACATCAACCTGCTGATGGGCCTGATCGATCCCGACGCCTTCGCCGGCGGCGAGGTCCGGCTCGACCGCGCCCGTGCCGAGGCGGTGGTTCTGCGCGACGTTGCAGCACCCCTCGGCGTGGATCTGTCCGCGGCGGCGGCCGGCGTGTTCCGGGTAGCCACGAGCCAGATCGCCGAAGCCATCGGAACCGTGACCACCGGGCGGGGCAGCGACCCGCGCGACTATACCCTGGTGGCGTTCGGCGGCGGCGGTCCCCTGCACGCGGCGGCGGTTGCCCGTGAACTCGGGATCGGTCGCATCGTCATCCCGCGTCATCCCGGCCTGTTCTCCGCGCGCGGCATCGCGACCGCCGACTTCGCCCATGTCTACGTGCAGTCCGTCCTGCGGCCGGTTGCCAACGCGCATCCCGACGAGGTCCTCGCGGCGATGGAGACCCTGCTGCAGCGCGCGGAGGCCGATCTCGATGCCGAGGGAATACCCGGGGAGCGCCGGGAACTGTCGCACATGTTCGACCTGCGCTACGTCGGCCAGACCACCGAGATTGCCGTGCCGGTGGGCGGGGGAGCCGAGCTGGCGCAGGATGGTTTCGGGCCCGTGACCGCGCGCTTCCACCACCTGCACGAACGCCTGTACAGCTACAGCGTGCCGGAGGAACCCGTCGAACTCGTCAACCTGCGCCTGCATGCGACCGGCAGGGTCGGGACCCTGCCGTTGCCGGTAATGGAGGACGCGCAGGCGGGCGCGGTCGATGAGCGGGCGGTCCTGATGCCGGGTGACGGGGCCATGCGCCCGGTCCCGGTCTACCAGCGCGCCCGGCTCGGACCCGGTACCGCGGTCACCGGCCCGGCACTGGTCGAGGAAGCCTCGTCGACGACGGTGGTGCTCGAGGGCATGACGGCGCAGGTGGACAGCTTCGGCAACCTTGTCCTCGATCTGGACGGCGCGGGATGGAACCAGTGACGGTCGATGCCTTCACCCTCGCCGTGCTCCACGGCTCCCTCATCGCCATCGCGCGGGACATGAAGATCATGACCATGCGCACGGCCTATACCCAGCTGTGGAAGGAACAGGGAGACCTCTCCTGCTGCCTGATGAACGAGGATGGCGAGATCGTCGCCCAGGATCCGAACGGCTTTCCCATCCACGTCACCACCATGCCCCTGCAGCTGCAGGGGGCGATCGACGCAATCGGGGTCGACAGCCTGCAACCGGGAGACGTGCTTGCCACCAACGACCCGTTCATCGGCGGCACGCATCTGCCGGACGTGCTGATCGCGCGGCCGGTATTCCTCGAAGGCGAGCTCTACGCCTTTGCATGCAACCGCGGCCACTGGGCGGACATCGGCGGCATGGGGCCGGGGAGCTATTCGCCGGCAACCTCCGACATCCACCAGGAGGGCATCTTCATCCCGCCGGTGAAGCTGTTCAGGGCCGGGCATCCCGATCCGGGCGTGTTCGAGATGATCATGTCCAACATCCGCAACCGGTCGACGGGTCTCGGCGACCTGCGCGCCCAGTACGCGTCGTGCGAAACCGCCCGGCGCCGCCTGCACGCGCTGGCCTCGCGCTACGGCCTGGGCACGCTGCGGGCGGCAATGACGGAGATCATCACCCGGTCCGAACGGTTGACGCGCGCGCGCATCGCGGAGTTTCCGGACGGGACCTACCGCGCCCGCGATTGCCTCGACGGAGACGGACAGTCGAGCCGGAAGACATGGATCGACGTTCGCATCGACATCCGCGGCAGCGACATGGTGGTCGACCTGACCGGCAGCAGCGAGCAGTCGGCAGGCGGCATGAACTGTTCCCACTCGGCTGCCGCATCGGCCGTGCACTACGCGATCAAGTCGATCTCGGATCCCGAGAATCCCCCCAATGCCGGCAGCTACAGGCCGGTCGTTGTCAGGACCCGCCCGGGAACACTGGTCGATGCCCGCAAACCGGCCTCGATGGTGGGGTTCGGCGACGTCTGCTACCGCGTGCTCGACGCGACCATGACCGCTCTTGCGGACGCCGTGGGGGACCGGGCCATCGCCAGCGGCTCCGGATCGACCGGCACCGCCGTCATCGCGGGCCGCCGGCCCCGGGAGGACGGCGGGGGCTCCTTCACCACGCTCGAACTCTCGTCGGGCGCGTACGGCGCGCGCGCCGTGCGCGACGGGATGAACGCCATCCGCTACGGACCGGGCAACGCGGGACACATTCCCATCGAGGCGGACGAGATGGAAAACCCGCTGTTCTTCGAAGCCTATGAAATCGTACCCGACACGGGCGGTGCAGGCCGTTTCCGCGGCGGCAACGGCTTCGTCCGCGCCTTCCGCGTCGAGGCGGACGGCGCCCGGCTGTGCCTGTGCGCCGACAGGCATGACACGCGGCCTCCCGGGCTTTGCGGTGGAAGACCGGGCGCGGCCGCCCGCTACGTGCTGGACCCCGGCTCCGAACGCGAACGGGTGCTGGAGAGCAAGACCCCGTACCTGGACCTGGCTCCGGGCACGCTGGTGCATCTCCAGTCCGCGGGTGGAGGAGGCTACGGCGATCCCGGCGAGCGCGAACCGGCCGGCATCGCACGGGATCTCAGGGACGGCTACATAACCGGGAAGGGTGCGCGGGAGGACTACGGCCGTTTGCCGGACCCCGACGAGTAGGCATCGTCACCGCGCCGGGTCAGGCGACGTGCAGTCGCGCGCGGTTCGCGGGCCATCCCACGTCCACGTCGTCGCCCGGTTCGAAGCGGGCGCCATCGCCGCTGTCCGACATGACGCGCGCGACGACCTCGGTCCCGTCGGGCAGCTGGACGAGGTGCGAGACGGTCAGCCCCAGGTAGACGTCTTCGACGTACCGTGCCGGCACGACCTGCCACGATGCGCCGATATCCTCGCCGCGCCCGGCAATGCGCAACAGCTCGGAGCGGATCGAGAAGGCGGCGCGTTCGCCTCTCGAGACGGTCGCGGCCGGCACCGGAACCTCGACCCTCGCGAAACCGATGTCGAGCGTGGCCGCGGTGTCGGAAATATCCGCAACCGTGCCCTCCAGCACGTTGTTGTCGCCGATGAACTCGGCGGTGAAGCGCTTGTTCGGTGTTTCGTACACGTCCCGTGCCGATCCCTCCTCGACCAGTTCGCCGTCGGCGATGATGGCGATCCGGTCGGCCACGGTCAGCGCTTCCTCCTGGTTGTGGGTGACGTGGATGAAGGTGATCCCGACCTTTTCCTGGATGCGCTTCAACTCCAGGCACATGTCCTTGCGCAGCCTGGCATCGAGCGACGCCAGCGGTTCGTCGAGCAGCAGGATATCGCGCTCCAGCACCAGGGAGCGGGCAAGCTGGACACGCTGCTGCTGGCCGCCGGAAAGCTCGTGCGGCATGCGCCTGTTGTAGCCCTCGAGCCCGACCATGGAGAGCATGCGCTCCACCCTCTCGCGCATCTCGCTCGCCGGAACCCTGAGCAGCTTCAGCCCGTAGGCGACATTGCGCTCCACCGTCATGTGGGGGAACAGCGCGTAGTTCTGGAACACCATCGAGGTCGGGCGCCGGTTGGGCGGCAGGTGGCTGACATCGTGCCCGTGCAGGAGGACGCGCCCGGCGCTGGGCCGCAGGAAGCCGCCGATCAGGCGCAACAGCGTCGTCTTCCCGCCCCCGCTCGGCCCCAGCAGCGCGTAGTACCTGCCGCTCTCGATGGAGAAACTGACCGATTTCAGAGCCGTGACGGCCCCGTAGTTCTTGCCCAGCTCGACGACTTCCACGGCTTTGGCGGCGGGCTCGGTCATGTCATTCGCTGTCGCTGGCATGGAGTGTCGGTCAACCGGACATCAACGGCTCGGCCATGGCCCGGGCCCTGCGTTCCAGCCGTTCGGCGCGCACCAGAGTGTAAACGATCACCGTCCCGATCACTACCATCGACACGATGCTCATGATCCCGGCCATGGCATAGGACTCGCCGGACATGCCGATGTTGAGCATCTGGGCGACCAGCATGTTGGAAAAGGTATCGAACCCGCCCTTCAGCAGGGCGGTGCGCACGGCTTCGTTGAACGACAGGATCGTCACGAAGGCGCAGGAGCTGAACACGCCGACGCGGATCTGCGGAAACTCGACGTCCCAGAAGGCCTGCCAGGCGTTGGCGCCACAGGCCCTGGCCGCCTCGGTCTGCTGCACGCGGTACCGCGACATCGTGATCAGGATGACGATGAACGCGTAGGGGTGGGTATAGATGATCTGCCCGATTACCGCGGTGAGGAAACCCAGGTCGAACCAGCCGTCGAACCAGCCGACGCCGAGCGTCTGCCCGAGCCACGCAAACCCCTTCGCAAGGTTCTTGAAGAAGACCAGCAGGCTCGAGCCCATGATGTCGGCCGGCACGAACAGCGGCGAGAGCATCAGCGCGACGAAGGCAACCTTGCGCCGCGTGCGCTTGTAGAATTTCGCCGACAGCAGCGCCATCGGAATGGTTGCGGCGATCGTCGCCAGCGCCAGGTACAGCGTCCACTTGAGCGAGATGACGAGCAGCGTGTCGCCCAGGACGACGCGGTACCAGTCGAAGGTGAACTCGTAGATCCGGGCGCCGAAGCCGTGCTGGTTGAAGGAAATGCCGATGGTGTAGAAGACCGGCATCAGCAGTGCGAACACGACGGCGAGCAGATACGCCCACTTGAGCCTGATGGTCCACGGATTGGCGAAGTCGTCGTACATGTCCGGCTCAGCTGATCGGCTCGAGGACCTTGGTCAGGTCGAACAGCCGATGGCCGATGTAGAGCAGCAGGACGAGGGTGGCGATCATGATCGTGCTGATGGCCATGGCCAGCGGAAAGTCCAGGGCGACGATGGCCTGATTGGCGATCAGCCCCGCATTCACGGCACCCGGCCCGCCGAGCAGCGTGGGGACCAGGGCGACACCCATCGAGTTGACGAAGATGAACACGCTGCCGGCGAAAATGCCGGGCGCGGCCAGGGGCAGGACGATGTCGGTGAAGAGCCGCACATGTCCGGTGCCCAGGTCATCGCAGACCTCGAAGATGTAGTTCTGCACCGCTTCCAGCGCCAGGAACCCTGCGAAGATCATGAACGGCAGGAACGACATGACGTCGCCGATGATCACGCCGAGGGGTGAATACAGGATGACCGTGATCGGTTCAGACAGGATCCCCAGTTCCATGAGGATGGAATTGACGACGCCGTTGCGCCCGAGGACCGGGCGCATGGCGAAGACCCGTACCAGCTCCGAGATCATGAACGGCAGGATGAACAGCAGGATGACCCGGTGCTGCGCTGCCCGGGTGACACGGCGGCGGATGAAGACGGCGATGGGAAAGCCGATGCCAAACGAGATGACCACCGCTGCCGCTGCATGCACCATGGACAGGACGTAGTTCTCCGCCCGCGCCGAGGTGAAGAAGTTCTCGTAGGCGAACAGGGTGAAACCCGGCTCCATCCAGAACTGGGTGCGCTCGAAGACACTCCACACCACGGTCAGCGCCATCGGCGCCGCAAAGAACAGGATGAAGAAGACCACGGGGATGTAGAACACCCATTTCTGGATGCCGTCTTCCCCGAGAAGCCGCCTCCACCGCGCGGGAGGGGCCGGGAGGTCCCGGCCCCCGCCTGTCGCCGGGGTCACGATCCGTCAGGCCGCCTGCAGGCGCGCCCACCAGTCCTGGTAGGCACGGATGTGGGTCGGGAAGACGTTCTGCCATGCATTGCCCGTAACCGCGAAGCGGGCGTTCTTTCGCGTCAGGATGTCGAGCACGACCTCCTGCACGTCGGGTGCGAAATCGTCCGGATGCGCCTTGATGTACTCGTCCACGCCCAGCATCTGCGGCGCGAAGCCCAGCCCCGACAGGGTCCGCGCGCCGAACCATGGCGAGAGGTAGACATTGGCGAGCTTGTAGTACAGCCCGTCAGCGCCGCGCTCGCGCCCGCCCCTGGTCAGCATGATCATGTTGTTCCAGGTCTGGTGGCCTTCCTTCATGGTGCCGTAGCGGATGTCGGCCTTGTCGCCGGTCTTCCGGTTGGCAATGATCTGGATCGGTTCCCAGCAGGACGACATCAGCACCTCGCCGCTGGCCAGGATGCCGACACCGTTCTGGAATCCGTCCCAGAAGGTCCGGAACTGGCCCTTCTTCTTCCAGTCGATCAGGAACTCGCAGACCGCCTGGACCTCCTTCGGCGACATGTCGGACGGGTTGTCGATCTCGATCTTGCCGCTTTCCTTCAGGTAGATGGCCATGTTGGTCAGCGTCGGCCCGAAATCGTTCTGCAGCGCGACACGGCCCTTGAACTGGGCGTCGAACATGATGCCCCAGCTGTCCGGATGGAAGCCGAGCGCCTTGTAGTCGTAGGCCATGGAATCCGCGTTCGAGATCATCGGTGTGGCGAAGACCTCGCCCTCGTAGCGGATCGTGTGGGCGGCGAGACCCCCTTCGTTGTAGACGGGCAGAATGTTCTTCCAGTTGGGAACCTGGCTGGTGTCGAGGGGCACGATGGCGCCCTGCGAGGCGAGCGCATCCTCCATGCCGCCCCCGTTGTCGGTGACCGCGTCGAAGAGCTTGTTGCCGTCACCCACGACCATTTTCTGGATCGCCTCGTCGGCCCGCGCGCTCTTCGCGGTTGCGGCAATGGAAATGCCGCCCTGGGACTCCATCGCGCTCCAGTCCTTCGCGCCGACCTTGTGCACGCCCGGATTCGCCCAGATCTTGAGTGCCTGGCCATCCGAGGCCGAAGCACCCGGGATGCGTCCCAACACCGCGGCCGCGCCGATGCTCGACGTCGCGTACATGAACGCTCGCCGCGTCCATTGCATCTGGTTCATCAGTGTTCCTCCCCTTGCGATGCGGACACGGGCAGTCACTGCGTGAGCCCGTGTGGCGCCGGGAGTATAACCGGTACGCCAGTCGTTGACATAGCCGGCGCCCGGTGATCCGCAACCAGGCCGCGCCCCGCGCCGGAACGCCCTACCGCCGGCCCTGCCTGCCGCGGGTCTGTTGCTGGACCAGGCAGAGTCCGAGCAGGACCTGACCGCAGACGGCCCGGTCGGGGATCCCGGTGGTCTTGCACTGGCGTTCGGCCTCGTGAAGCCGGCGCAGGACGGTCTCGATGCGGGCCGGCGGCCAGCTGCGCACCTGCTCGCCGAACGGACGGCGGTTGAACGGGATCACGGGCGGGCGCAGGGCTGACAGCGCCGCATCGAGGCTGCGACCGGCGCCGAGCGCGGACGCGGCCTGGTGCAGGCGCTGGAAATGCATCATCACCAGCCTCAGGACGCCAACCGGAGAATCACCCGCGGCCCAGGCCCGTACCAGGGCGCGCTCGAGCCGCGGTGCGTCGCCGCGTGCAACCGCATTGGCGATGTCGCCGAAGCCCAGTTCCCCGCTGTCACCCACCGCCTCGACCACCTCGGCGAGGCCCAGTTGCTGCCCGGGTCCGGCCATGAGAGCCAGTTTCTCGAGCTCTGCCCTGGTCTGCCGGCGGTCCGCACCGAGCCGCCCGGCCAGGAAATCGAGCGCATCCGCCTCGACCCGGACATCCCGGCTGCCCAGGACCTCGCGAATGAACTGCCGCAGCCCGGCACCGTCGTCGCCGTAACAGGGCAGTGCCGCCAGTGTTTCCGACGTCTCGAACAGCTTGCGCAACGCCGAGGAGGGCCTGAGCGCACCCGTCTCCGCAACCGTGAGGGAGTCGACGCCCGACGCCTCTGCAAGTTCCGCAAACAGCGATGCGGCCCGGTCCGGGACATGGCGGAGCCGGACCAGGCGCCGGCCCTCGGTCAGCGCCGGTGTGGTCGCGGCATCCATGAGCATGCCCGGCGAGCCCGCGACGGTTTCCCCGTGGAGCACCGTGACCCGGAACGGGTCCTCGAGGTCGTCGACCACGCTCCGGGCCAGCGCCTCCGCCGTCTCGCTGACGTGGCCGTCGTCGGAACCGTAGACCAGGATGGCGCGCAGCTGCGGCGGCAGGCCCGAGACCAGGCGCGGCAGGTCCTTCAGCGCGAACTTCATGCGGCGTTTCGGAAGTACCCGGCGAAGGCGTCGACGGTGGTGGTGATGTCGTCTTCCGCGATATCCCGGTGCACGACCAGCCGGAAGGTCGGCGGACGTCCGCCGATCAGGACGCCGTGGCGCTTCATGTGTTCGATCACCGGCTGGCGGTGCCCGTCCGGCACGGTGATGAACACCATGTTGGTGTTCGCACCCTGCGGCTCGGTTCCGACCCCGGGGACCTGGGCGAGGCCGGAGGCGAGCCTGGCGGCGAGCCGGTGGTCGTCCTCCAGGCGTTCGACCTGCTCGCGAAGGGCCACCAGGCCGCAGGCGGCGATCAGGCCGGCCTGGCGCATGCCGCCGCCGAGCATCTTGCGCGCCCGGCGGGCTTCGTCGATGAAGTCCCGGGAGCCGACCAGCACCGACCCGACCGGCGCGCCAAGGCCCTTCGACAGGCAGAGCGAGACCGTGTCGAACCCCTGTGCAAGGTCCCGGGGCGCGCAGCCGGTGGCGAGTGCCGCGTTCATCAGCCGCGCGCCGTCAAGGTGGATTGCCAGTCTGTGCCGGCGCGCCAGTGCCGCCGCCCGTTCCGTGTACTCCGGCCCCAGCGCCTTGCCGTTGTGGGTGTTCTCGAGACAGATCAGCCGGGTTCGCGGAAAGTGCAGGTCTTCCGGCTTGATCCGCGCCTCGACCAGATCGAGATCGACCGAACCGTCCTCAAGGACCGGAACCGTCTGGGGGATGATGCCGCCGAGGGCGGCGGTTCCCACCGCCTCGGCGCGGTAGACATGGTAGGCCTCGCCGATGATGTACTCCTCGCCGCGGCCGCAATGGGTCAGGACCGCGGTGAAGTTCGACTGGGTTCCCGAGGTCACGTACAGCCCGGCCTCGAATCCCAGCATGTCGGCGGTCGTCTCTTCCAGTTCCCGGACCGTGGGGTCGTCACCGAAGACGTCGTCCCCCACCTCGGCCGTCGCCATGGCCCGGTACATCGCCGGTGACGGCCGCGTGACCGTATCGCTGCGCAGGTCGATCATTCCCCGTTCCTCACATGCGTCATGTCGTCGCTCCATAGTGTCCCCGCCGGTGTGACCCGGTCAATCAGTGCTGGCGCACGAACGGGGCCCTCTCCTATATAGGGCCGCGGCCCGCCGGGACGCGGCATCACCACCAGGAGCGAGCACGCCACATGTCAGCACTCAGGATTGCGGTCATTCCCGGCGACGGGATCGGCTGGGAGGTGGTGCCGGAAGGTCTCAGGGTCCTCGAGGCTGCCGGCGCCAGGTTCGGGATCGAGTACAGCTTCACGGAGTTCGACTGGGGTTGCGAGCGCTTCCACAAGACCGGCCGCCTGATGCCCGAAGACGGGATCGAGACCCTGAAGGAGTTCGACTCGATCTTTCTCGGCGCCTGCGGCTATCCGGGTGTCCCGGACCATGTCTCGCTGTGGGGCCTGCTGATCCCGATCCGGCGCGAGATGCGCCAGTACGTCAACCTGCGACCGGTGCGGATGCTGCGCGGCATGCCGTGTCCGCTGGCCGGCCGGGGTCCCGAGGACATCAATTTCTGGGTGGTCCGTGAAAACAACGAGGGCGAGTACTCGGAGATCGGCGGACGGCTGCACCGGGGCTCGGACCAGGAAATGGCGGTGCAGGAGAGCATCTTCACCCGCCATGGCACCGACAGGATCCTGAACTACGCGTTCTCGCTGTGCCGGGAACTCGGACTGAAGAAGGTCACCTCGGCGACGAAGTCGAACGGGATCATCCACACCATGCCGTACTGGGACGAGCGGTTCCGCTCCGTGGCCGCCGACTACCCCGAGCTCGAGACCGACCAGTATCACATCGATATCCTCACGGCTCATTTCGTGCTGCACCCGGACTGGTTCGACGTGGTGGTGGGCTCGAACCTGTTCGGGGACATTCTGTCCGACCTGGGCCCCGCGGTCGCGGGTTCCATCGCCATCGCGCCGTCCGCCAACATCAATCCGGACATGGATCTCCCCTCGATGTTCGAGCCGGTGCACGGCTCGGCCCCGGACATTGCAGGCAAGGGCATTGCCAACCCGATCGGCCAGATCTGGTCCGGCGCCATGCTGCTCGAGCACCATGGCCACGGCGAGGCCGCCGCAGCCATCGTCCAGGCCTGCGAGGACGTGATCGCCGGCGGTGGACCGAAGACGCCCGATCTCGGCGGCCAGGCAACGACCGCCGATCTCGGTGCCGCGATCGCGGCCGCGGTTCGCGGATGACCGGGACCGTGGAACAGTCTGCAGTACGCGGCAGGGTCGCGGTCGTGACCGGGTCGACCAGCGGCATCGGCCGGACCATCGCCCGGACCCTCGCGGAGTCGGGCGCGGGCCTGATGCTGAACGGTTTCGGTGACGCGGCGGACATCGAGACAGAGCGAGCCGAACTCGAGCGCCGGTGCTCGGTGCGGGTGCTCTACAGCGATGCCGACATGCGCCGGCCCGAACAGGTTCGCGCCATGCTGTCGCGGGCGGGTGACGAACTCGGGCCGGTCGACATTCTCGTGAACAACGCCGGCATTCAGCATACCTCGCCGGTGGAGGCGTTCCCGGACCAGGCCTGGGACGACGTCATCGGCGTGAACCTGTCGGCGGCGTTCCATGCCACCAAGGCGGTGGTTGCCGGAATGAGGCGGCGCGGCTGGGGCAGGATCATCAACATCGCCTCCGTGCACGGCCTTGTCGCGTCGGTGGACAAGGTCGCCTACGTGTCGGCAAAACACGGACTGGTGGGAATGACCCGGGTCGTTGCCCTGGAGAACGCCGGCAGCGGCGTGACCTGCAACGCGATCTGCCCGGGCTGGGTGCACACGCCACTGGTGATGGCGCAGATCGAGGCCCGGGCCGGGGCCGCCGGCATCGCGGTCGAGCAGGCAACCCGCGACCTGCTGCTGGAGAAGCAGCCATCCGGTGCCTTCACCACCGCGGAGGAGATCGCGGGAGCGGTCCTGTTCCTGTGCAGCCGGGCGGCGGCCAACATGACCGGGACGACCCTGTCGCTCGACGGCGGGTGGAGCGCACAGTAGCCACGGGACACCGGCGCAACGGCGGGGTCCGGACGGCGCTGCCGTCAGTGTTGATGCCGGGACCCGAGCGGCACGACCTCGACCCTGACGTCCACGGTGCCCGCGCGTTCGAACACCAGGGTCAGGTCGAACTGCCGACCGGTCACCAGCGGCTCGTGCAGCTTCACCAGCATGATGTGGTTTCCGCCGGGGCGAAGGTCGAGCATGCCGCCGGCAGGGATCCCGAACCGGTCGGCCCGGCGCATCCGCATGATGCCGTCGGTGTGGATATGGGTGTGAAGCTCGGTCCGGTCCGCGACCGCGGACCGGGCCCCCAGCAGCGCGTCCGGCTGGTCCCCGGTGTTGCGGACGGCAAGGTGGATGACACCGTTGCGTGCCGCCCCGAGCGATGCCGGCGCGCGCACGGCGCTGATTTCCAGCGTGCCCGCCGTCGCCTGTGGACCCGAATGACCGGGTCCGGCCGCCATGGCGGCAAACGGCGCGACCAGCACCAGGAGCAGCGGGACGAGGTAATGCGGCATCGCGGACACGGAACCGGCACTGTGGAGAATGCTGCCTGCTAGGCCCGAAGGGCCGCCGTGTCAACCTGACCGCGTGTTGCCGGCATGTGCGGATTTCGCCACTATGGGTGACCTTGGCCGGCCGGAAGGACACCACGACCATGACATCGTCCGGAAACACCTATGACCCGACCACGCTCGCACTGCATGCCGGCCAGCAGCCGGACCCGGCGACGGGCGCGCGGGCCGTTCCGATCTACCAGACCACGTCCTACGTGTTCCGGGACGTGGACCACGCCGCTTCTCTGTTCAACCTCGAGCGCGCCGGTCACATCTACTCGCGCATCTCGAACCCGACGGTTGCGGTTCTCGAGGAGCGCGTTGCCGCGCTCGAGAACGGCGTGGGAGCGGTGGCGACAGCGAGCGGCCACGCCGCCCTGGTACTCGGCATCGTCACCCTGATGGGCCAGGGCGGTCACATCGTCGCCTCGAGCGCGCTCTATGGCGGCAGTCACAACCTGTTCAGCCATACCCTGCCCCGTTTCGGGATCGAGACCACCAAGGTGCATCCGCGTGATCTCGAGGGGTTCCGCGCCGCCATCCGACCCGAGACCAGGCTGGTGTTCGGCGAGACCATCGGCAATCCCGGCCTCGAGATCATGGACCTTCCCGCGATCGCGGAGATCGCCCATGCCGCCCGCATACCGCTGATGGTGGACTCGACCTTCGCCACACCGTGGCTGTGCCGGCCCTTCGATCACGGAGCCGACCTTATCGTCCACTCCGCAACCAAGTGGCTCGGCGGTCACGGTGTCGCGATTGGCGGCGTGCTGGTGGACGGCGGCACCTTCGACTGGGAGGGGTCGGGACTGTTTCCCACGCTCACCGAGCCCTATGCCGGCTACCACGGGCTCGACTTCACCGAGGAATTCGGACCCCAGGCCTTCATCATGCGGGCGCGTGCCGAGGGACTGCGCGACTTCGGTGCGTGCATGGCGCCCGCAACCGCGTTCCATATCCTCCAGGGCGTCGAGACCCTGCCGATGCGCATGGATCGGCACGTTGCGAACGCACGCGCCGTGGCCCGGTTCCTCGCGGGGTCCGACGCGGTTGAATGGGTCAGCTACCCCGAGCTTGACGATCATCCCGACCGGGAACTCGCGCGACGGCTGCTTCCCGCCGGCGCCGGGTCGATGATCGCCTTCGGTATCAAGGGCGGGCGCGAGGCCGGCCGCCGGTTCATCGAGCGGCTGGGCCTGTGGTCGCACCTGGCCAATGTGGGAGATGCCAAGTCACTGGTCATCCATCCCGCAAGCACCACCCATCAGCAGATGGACGCGGAGACCATGCGCGAGGCCGGCCTGTCCGAGGACCTGGTCCGGTTGTCGGTCGGTCTCGAGGATCCGGCGGACCTGGTCGCCGACCTGCGCCAGGCCCTGAGGGCCGCCACGGTGCGCAGGGCGAGCTGACGATGGAGCTCGAGGTCCGGGGCAGGAGGGTGTTTGCGGCCACCGGCGGGGCACCCTTCGAGCCCGACCGGGCGACGCTGGTGCTGGTGCACGGTGCCGGGATGGATCACACCGTCTGGTCGATGCAGGCGCGCTACTTCGCCCATCACGGCTTCTCGGTGCTCGGTCTCGACCTGCCGGGCCACGGACGCTCGCAGGGGCCGGCGCCGGATTCAGTGCCGGGCTATGCCGACTGGCTGGCCACGGTACTCGACGTGGCCGGCGCCCGGGAGGTGCATCTCGTCGGGCACTCGCTCGGGGCGTTGATCGTGCTGGCATTTGCGGCACGCCATCCAGGGGCCGTCAGCCGGCTGGCACTGCTCGGAGCGCTGGCGCACATGCCGGTGCATCCCGACCTGCTCGGGGCGGCACGGGACGGACGACACGAGGCGTATGAATCGATCGTGGGATGGGGGGTCGGGCGCCGTGGCCAGATCGGCGGTCACCGGGCCCCGGGGCTCTGGGTCACCGGCGCGAGCCTGCGGCTGCTGGAGGCCGGGGCGTCGGGTGTGCTCGCCAACGACCTTGCCGCATGCAATGACTGGAAGGACGGGCTCGAGGCGGCGGCCGCCGTCACCTGTCCGGCGTTGCTGCTGCTCGGGTCGGACGACCGGATGACGCCGGCACGCGGAGCGGCGCCACTGGCCGACGCGCTTGCCGACAGCAGCACGGTGCTGCTCGAGCGCGCCGGGCACATGATGATGGTGGAACAGCCCGACGAGACCCTCGACGCGCTTGCGGCATTCATGTCCGGATGACGTCCGGCAGGCGCACGGGACCGGAGGAGCCGGTCCCGTGCGCGCCCGGTCTCGTGCCGGGGACAGCCGTCGCCGACGGTCAGGCCGCGGCAGAGGAGTTGTCGATCACCGTGTGAGGCCGGGAGCCGATCGCGATCTTGCGCGGCTTCTTTTCCTCCGGAACCTCGCGGACCAGGTCGATGTGGAGCAGGCCGTTCTCCATGCTCGCACCGGTAACCACGATGTGATCGGCAAGGTCGAACCGCTGTTCGAAGGCGCGGGTCGCGATTCCGCGGTGCAGGAAGGTGGTCTCCTTGCCCCCGTCCTGCGCGGCAATCTTGCCGGTCACCGCCAGCGTGTTTTCCTTGACCGTGACGTCGATGTCCGCTTCGGAGAATCCGGCCACCGCCATCGAGATCCTGTAGTGATCGCTGTCGGTCCGCGCGATGTTGTAGGGCGGATAGCCGGTCTGGTTCGAACCCTCCGCCCGGTAGGCGGCGTCAAGCAGGTTCGCCATGCGATCGAAGCCGACCGAGGAACGGAAGAAGGGGGTAAAGTCGATGGTGCGCATTGGTCCATATCCTTTCGCACAAGCAATGTGGACGGTGGGTTCGCCGATTGGCCGAACCCGGGTGCTTACTTCCGGACCCTGACACGCAGCGATCCGGAACTGCAGGGGATATGGGAACCTGTCAGGAGGACGTCAAGACATGCCGGGGCGCAATTTCGTCAGCTGTTTGCCCCCAGGCCGGCAAACCGCCGGTTGAACTGCGCAACACGTCCGCCGGTATCGACGACCCGGCGCTGTCCCGTCCAGGCGGGGTGGGTCTTGGGGTCGATATCAAGCCTCAGCACGTCGCCTTCCGACCCCAGCGTCGAGCGGGTCTTGTACTCGGTCCCGTCCGTCATGACGACGGTGATTTCATGGTAATCGGGGTGAATATCGGACTTCATGTCGGACGCTCCATCACGGGTAACGGTCGTATACTCCCGATGAGAAACGGGTGCAAGCCGTCTCCGGATCCCGGCGAGTACCGTCAGGAAAACAACCGACATTGCGTTTCGGGAGCCGAAAGCCAATAGTGTGACCTACGCAACCGGGGTTGCCGACGGGAAGACCATTGTTGAAACACGACAACGAGCCGGACGGCCGGCGTGAACTGTCGACGCTGACGACGCTGGTTCCCTATCTCGTTCCGTACCGCTGGCCGATCGTCGGGGCCGCGGTCGCCCTTACCATTGCCGCGACAACCGTGCTTGCCGTCGGCATCGGCCTGCGGGTCCTGATCGACGAGGGATTTGCCATGGCCGATCCCCTCGTGTTCGACCAGGCGGTGATCATCATCCTCGCGGTGGTACTGCTGCTTGCCGTGGCCAGCTACAGCCGGTTCTACCTGGTTGCCTGGGTGGGCGAACGGGTCGTTGCCGACCTGCGAAAGGCGGTGTTCAGCCACGTGATCCACCTGAGCCCCGCCTTCTTCGAGACCAGGAACACCGGGGAGCTGGTCTCGCGGATTTCGGCGGACACCACCCTGGTCCAGACCGTGGTCGGCGCATCCGTGTCGATTGCCATGCGCAATGCGCTGATGTTCGCCGGCGGCCTCATCATGCTGCTGGTGACCAGTCCGAAGCTCTCGGGCCTGGTGCTGCTGGTGATCCCGCTCGTGGTGGCACCGATCATCCTGCTCGGACGGCGCGTGCGGCGGCTGAGCCGCGCCTCGCAGGACCGGGTGGCCGATATCGGCACCCATGTCGACGAATCCCTGGGCGGGATTCGCGTTGTCCAGGCATTCGGTCACGAGCAGACGGACGTGGTCCGGTTCGGCAGCCGGGTCGAGGATGCGTTCGCGACTGCGGTGCACCGGGTCCGCAACCGGGCCGCGCTCACCGGTGTCGTCATCGCCTTCGTGTTCGGCGCGGTGACCCTGGTGCTGTGGATCGGCGGGCGCGACGTGCTCGCCGGGCGGATTACCGCCGGCGAACTGTCGGCCTTCGTCTTCTACGCCGTGGTGGTTGCCGGATCGACCGGAGCCCTGTCCGACGTGATGGGGGACCTGCAGATGGCGGCAGGCGCCATGGACCGGCTCATGGGGCTGCTTGCCACCAAGGCCGAGGTCGCGGCACCCGCCGTTCCAAGGCCGTTGCCGGTTCCGCCGGTCGGACACATCGGGTTTCGCGATGTCTCGTTCCACTACCCGAGCCGGCCTGACAACGCCGCCATCTCGGACGTCTCGCTTCAGGTCAAGCCGGGCGAGACCGTGGCCCTGGTCGGCCCGTCGGGTGCCGGCAAGAGCACCATGTTCCACCTGTTGCTCAGGTTCTACGACCCGAGCAAGGGCGTGATCACGCTGGACGACGTGCCGCTGATCGAGGCCGATCCGGCGCAGCTTCGATCCCGCATCGGCCTGGTTCCGCAGGATGCGGTCATCTTCTCCGCCGATGTCGCGGAGAACATCCGCTATGGCCGGCCGGAGGCGACGGACACCGAGATCCGCGCCGCCGCGGAGGCCGCCTATGCCATGGAATTCATCGACAAGCTGCCGCACGGACTGGCAACGAAGGTCGGTGAGCGCGGCGTGCGGCTTTCCGGCGGGCAGCGCCAGAGGGTCGCCATCGCCCGCGCCATCCTGCGCGACCCCGCGGTCCTGCTGCTCGACGAGGCCACGAGCGCACTCGACGCCCAGGGCGAACGCGAGGTGCAGCGTGCGCTCGAGCGCATCATGCATGGCAGGACCACGCTGGTGATCGCGCACCGGCTCGCGACCGTCCTGAGTGCCGACCGGATCGTGGTGCTGAACCGCGGGCGCATCGTCGCGATCGGCAGCCACGGCGACCTGCTGCGCAGCAACCGCCTGTATGCCCAGTTCGCCGAACTGCAGTTCGGCGCCGACTCGTCTGGCCCACTGCTGCGAGCGGCCGGCGAGTAACATTCCCTCAGCGCTGGGTCAGCTTGATCTCGATCCGCCGGTTCCGTGCGCTCTCGCGCACGTCCGGTTCCTCCGGGCGGAACTCGCCGAAACCGGCGGCGGACAGACGCTTCGCCGGCAGGCCGCGCTCGTGCAGGAACTGCACGACCGAAATCGCCCGTGCCGCCGACAGGTGCCAGTTCGAGGGAAAGTCCGGGCTCTGGATCGGTACTCTGTCGGTGTGGCCCTCCACCTGCAGGATCCAGTCGATTTCCCGCGGGATCCGCGGGCGGATCTCCTCGAACGCCTCGGCGACCCGTTGCAGGGCTCTCCTGCCGGCGCGGCCGATTTCATCGGAGCCGGACGCGAACAGAATCTCCGACTGGAACACGAACCGGTCACCGACGATCCGGACGTCCTCGCGTCCCTGCAGGATCTTGCGCAATTCGCCGAAGAATTCCGAGCGGAACCGGGCGAGCTCCTGGACCCGGTTGAGCAACGCCGCGTTCAGCCGGCTGTTGAGGTTGACGATGGTGGCCTTCTGCTCCTCGGCCTTGCGTTCGCTGTCCTCCAGTGCCAGCTGGATTTCCTGCAGGCGCCGGTTGAGTTCCCGGATTTCCTGACGCAGCCGCTCGACCCTCAGGCGCGCCTCGGCGGAGAGCCGCTGCTCCTCGGTGAGCTGCTCCCTGGCCAGGTCGTGGGACGACAGCAGTTCGGCGAGCCGGATGTCGCGCTTCTCGAGCTCCGCCTGTGCCAGCGAGGTGCGGTTCCCGGCCTCGGCCAGCTGTGCCTCGAGAGCGCTCGTGCGGTCGCGCTCGTCGGTGAGCAGCACGACGAGTTCCGCCACGCGTGCCTCGCTTTCCTCGCCGTCGGCAGCGAGCTCCCGGTTCTCGGCGCGTGACGCCGCCAGCTTCGCGACCAGCGAGTCGAGCATGGTGCGCGCGAGCTTGAGGTCGTCCTCGGTCAGCGACGCCGAACTGCGCGTCTGCTCCAGGTCGGATTCGAGCGAGGTCCTGAGCGCGGTCAGCTCCAGCACGGTGCGTTCCAGCCGGTCACGGACCGTCTTCAGGGCGACGATGTCCCGGCGCAGCGCCTCGAGGTCGCGCAACTGCAGGCTGATGGTTTCCCGGTTGGCCTCGATGACCTGCAGGGCTTCCTGCATGCCGGCATCGAGCTCGTCCCGCTCCGCCCTGTTCAGCCGCGCCTCCATCTCCGCGGCGTGCAATCTCGCGAGCAGGGCGTCGCGTTCACTGATGACCCGGGCGATGTTCTCGTCGAGGTTGTCCTGCAGGCTCTCGAAGGTCGCCAGCCGCCGGCTGAGCGTCTCGCGGTCGGCCTGCGCCTCGGCCAGCAGCAGCTCGAGCGAACTGTTGCGGTCCGCGAGTTCCTCGAGCCTGACATTGAGCCGGTCGCGTTCGGCGATCGAGGACTGGAGGCTGGCCGTCGCCTCGGACAGGTTGATGCGCAGTTCCGACGCGATATCGCGCTCGAGGCTGAGCTGGGATATCAGGTCCTGGACCTCGCGCTCCAGCCGGTCCAGGGCCTCGTCCCGGCCCGACAGCAGCTGCGTCAGGTAGAACTGGGCGACGATGAAGATCATCAGCACGAAGATGATGACCATCAGCAGTGTCGCGAGCGCGTCGACGAATCCCGGCCAGGTATTGGTGTCCCGGGTTCGGGACCGACCGGCGAGTGCCGTCATGGCCGCCTCCCTTCCCCCGACCTAGCGATCTTCCTCCGCCAGTGCCGCGATGGTCCTGGCAAGCAGCCTGATTTCCTGGCGGATTTCGTCGACGGCCTCGACCCGCGCCGCCTGGACCTCCTCCTGCTGGCGGACCAGCAGGGCCTCGATGTTGCGCAGGTGAATGATGGCCCGGTCACCCCGTTGCTGGGACAGGTCCTGCACCAGCAGGTCAAGGACCGGCTTCAGCTCCATCTGTGCCTCGCCAATCCGCAGCATCAGCCCCTGCTCGACCTGCATCTGGCCGATCAGCGTCGAAAGCGTCTCGTTCAGTTCCAGCAGGTTGGCATTGGCGGAGCGGCGGTCGTCCTCGCTGCGCAGGATGACTCGCTGCAGCCTGTCCAGGCTCTCCGCGGTCTGTTCGAACAGTGCCGACTGGTAGGCGCTGGCCGAGGTTTCGCCGTCCCCGAACCCGCCGCCGGCTCCCAGCCTGGTCGATCCCGAGAGCCATTCCTCGAGGTCGTTGTAGAACCGGTTCTGTGCCTGGCCGAGCTGGAGGTCGAGAAACCCGAGCACCAGCGATCCCGCCAGCCCCAGGAGCGACGAACTGAAGGCGGTGGCCATTCCCGACAGCGGTGATTCGAGCCCCCGTTTCAGCTCGGAAAACACCATGCCCAGGTCGCCGCCCTCGATGGTGAGGTCGTTGATGACGGTCCCGACGGCATCGACGGTCCCGAGCAGTCCCCAGAAGGTTCCGAGCAGTCCGAGGAAGATGAGCAGGCCGATCAGGTAGCGTGACAGGTCCCGCGATTCCGCCAGCCGGGAATCGAGGCTGTCGAGCAGCGAGCGCATCGAGGTGGCCGACAGGCTGACGGTCAGGTCGCGGCGTTCTCCGAGCATGGTCGCGATCGGCGCCAGCAGTCTCGGTTGCCGCTGGATTGCGTGTGCCGGCCGGCCGGCCCGGAATTCCTCGACCCAGGCGACTTCGGGCCGAAGCAGCAGCAGCTGGCGGACGATGAAGATGATCCCGATCAGCAGGGCGGCAACGATCATCCCGTTCAGCGCCGGGCTTGCCATGAACGCCGAGACCAGGGCGCCGGACAGCGCCAGGACGCCCGCGGCGACGATGCCGAGAAAGAGCGCGATACGGACCAGGAACTGGCGCGGGTCGGTCACCGCGTTTCTCGCAGACCCGTGCGTGTCGGGCCGGCGACCCTCACTGGCGCTGTTCCAGCACCGTGACATCCACCCGGTCGGCCGGGCCGTCCGACGCCGCGTTGCCGCGCGCCTGCACATCGATACGCAATCCGTCGATCCCCTGGGATATCAGGTGCGAGCGAACGGCCAGTGCGCGCGAGAGCGACAGGCGACGGGCCTTGACCCGGCTGTCATCGGGCGCGCTGGCGTAGGCGGCCACCAGGACCCGGGAAGTCGCCGTGGCCCCGAGGACCGGGACCAGGCGCTCCAGCGTTTTCGGACCGTTGTCGGGCAGCAACGCCGAGCCGGCCGGAAACTCGATGCGCACGGCCACCAACTCCTCTCGCGTGGCGGGCGGCGTCCTGGCCGCCGTCGTCACGGTTTCGGCATCCGGTTTCGCTGCCTTGCGGCGAAGCACGGGTTCGGGCAGGGCCGGCGGGGCGCCCGGTGCGTCGACCGCCTCGGGCAGCAGCGAATCCTGCGAGAGCGTGGACAGCAGACCGGCGGGAATCACAGGAGGCGGCAGGACCGTGGTGTCACCGGTACCGCGCCTGGTGAACACCAGCGTCTGACGGTTCCGCGGCCTGGCGAGCACGGGAATCGGAGGAAGCCCGGGCCCGGAGGCCTGATCGCCCGGCGCGTCTTCAGCCCCGGTCATCGGAGGAAGCCCGGGTTCGGAGGCCTGTCCGTCCGGCGCGTCCCCGGCCCCGGTGTCGGACGGGTTCAGCAGCGGCGCCGGCAGGACCGGAACGGCCGGCAGGCTCTCGATCACTTCCCGGTTGACCGTGACCGCGGGACGCACGGTGCCGATGACGATCGTACCGTCCGCGTCCGCAGGTCCCGGGTACAGCAGGCAGGCGACCAGCAGCAGCCCGACCGGCACACTGCCGGCCAATCGGATTCCGGATCGTGTCGCGGTCATCCGCCTGGGCCTCCACCCGGGGTTGCGCAGCACCGGCAACCTATCCCAACACCGTTCCCGCGACAACGACATGGCCTTTCAGGACGGTGGCGTCCGGTCCCGGCGCGCACGGACCAGGGCGAACAGTCGATGGTGGACGCGGGCGCTGGCGGCCACCACGTCGCCCGAGACCATCATGTCCCTGCCGCCGGCCCGGTCGGTGACGTATCCGCCGGCCTCCCGCACCAGGACGATTCCGGCGGCAATGTCCCACGGTTGCAGCCCGTTTTCCCAGAACCCGTCGTATCGTCCCGCGGCGACATAGGCGAGATCGAGCGCTGCCGCCCCGGTACGGCGGATGCCGGCGGTTTCCGCCGCCACGGCGCGCAGCTGGGCAAACGCGGCATCGTGGTCGCCCTGTCCGGCGAACGGCAGGCCGGTCGCGATCAGGGACTGGGTGAGACCGCGTCGTTCCGCCACCCTCAGGCGCCGGTTGTTGAGAAAGGCGCCCGCACCCTTCTCGGCCCAGAACAGTTCGTCGCGAACCGGGTCGTAGATGACCCCCGCCACCAGTTCCCCGCCCTCCTCCAGCCCGACCGAAATCGCCCAGTGCGGAAGGCCGTGCAGGTAGTTGGTCGTCCCGTCCAGCGGATCCACGATCCAGCGCCGGCCCAAGGGATCCCTGCTCTCGACCGGGTCGGATTCCTCGAGCAGGAAACCGTAGTCCGGCCGGGCGCGCGACAGCTCGCGCACCAGGCCGCGCTGGGCTCCGAGATCGGCGGTGGAAACGAAGTCGGCCGGGCCCTTGCGGGAGACCTGCAGCTGTTCGACCTCGCCGAAATCATGGATGAGACCGCGCGCCACCTTGTAGCAGGCCCGGGCCATGACGTTGATGATGGCGCTGCGCATGTGTCCGGCCGGTCCCTGGCGCGTCAGTCCTTGGCGCGCTCCACGTAGGTTCCTTCCGCCGGCTTGACCACGACCCTGGTTCCGGCGGCAATGTGGGGCGGAACCATGATGCGTGCGCCGTTCTCGAGCACGGCCGGCTTGTAGGACGAGGACGCGGTCTGTCCCTTGACCACCGCGTCGGCTTCGACCACCTCCATGGTCACCGTGTCCGGCAGGATCACCGACAGCGGTTCCCCCTCGTAGCTTTCTACCGTGACCTCCATGCCGTCGCGAAGGTAGATGACCTGTTCGCCCAGCAGGTCGGCGCTGATTGCGGACTGTTCGTAGGTCTCGCTGTCCATGAAGGTGATCAGGTCGTCATCGCGATACAGGTACTGGGCCTTGCGCTGTTCAAGCCGCACCCGTTCCACCTGTTCGTCGGCGCGGAACCGTTCGTTGAGCTTCGAGCCGTTCCGGATGTCCTTGAGTTCGACCTGGTTGAAGGCGCCCCCCTTGCCCGGTTTGACGGCCTGGATGCGGACCGCCACCCACAGCCGCCCGTTGTGCTCGAGCACGTTGCCCGGGCGCACGGCATTGCCGTTGATCTTCATCAGTTTCCTCCGTCACCAGGCGCGGGGCACGGGGTCCCGAACAGACCCGGCGGTGGTCTAGCAGGTGCCGGGTGACCTGTCCATGGCGCCCCGGCTGCCGCCGAAGGCCCGGGTGACCGCGAGTGCGGCGAACGCGAGATCACCGACCGGGTGTGAACGGAAATTGAACGCCGTGCGCTCCTGCGGCGATCCGCGCCCGCCCGTCCGCCCCGCCACCAGGTCGGCGAGATCGCCGCTGACCAGGTCGGGGTCGGCGAGCTTCTTCGCCATGCCGGCTTCCTGGTCCATGTCGTCGATGATGATGCGGTCGAACGCGCCGAAGGTCTCGCGGAACCACGGCAAGGAGCTGTCGGTGATCACGGCACAGGCGCCGGGCTTGAGCCAGCCGGCATCGAGGAACGGCGGTATGGGCGGGTAAACGGTGATGGTGCTGGTCACGATGTCCGCACCTTCGACCGCCTGGCGGGGCGTGTCGCAGATCTCCACCCCGAGGCCCCGGCCGCGCCCGAGCCGGGCAAGCCGGTCGATGTTGGGACGCCCGCGCCCGAACAGCCGGATCTCGCGCAGCGGAAACAGCTCCAGGTAGGCGTCGAGGTGGCTGCGGGCCTGGACGCCGCAGCCGACGAAGGCGGCGACCGAGGCGTCGGTCCGGCACAGCCGCAGCGCCGCCACGCAGCTGAGTGCCGGTGTGCGCAGCTCGGTCACCCGGTTGGCGTCAAGCGTTGCAAGCGGCACGCCGGTTTCGCCGTCGAGCACCGTGATCAGGCCGTTGAGCGCCGGAAGTCCCCGTGCGCCGTTGCGGTCGTTCACGATGAGCGACTTCACCACCAGGCAGGCGGGATCATCGGCTGCCGCCATGACCGACATCATGTAACGGCCGTCCGGGGTCCGGATCATCGACTTGTCCGCCCACCAGACGGTGCCACGGTCACGCCGCGCCAGCAGGTCCTCGATCATGTCCATGACGTCCCTGCCGGTAATGGCAAGGGCGTCGATGGCGGTGCCCGAAAGGAACGGGATCCCTGTCAAGGGCGTGTCAGTTCCCGTCCGGCACCCGGCGCAGCACGTGGCGCCGGTTGAAGGTGTGCGGCCTGACCTCGCTCGCCCACCGGCCCTTCTCACCGGCCCTGCCCCAGGCGGCGCTGGTCAGCACCTGCGGACCGGTGATCTCGTACATGGCGCAGTATTTGGGTTCATCGGCCACGTCGATCGCCTGCACGGATCCGCCCAGGTTGAGTTCGAGCGGCTCTCGAACCAGGCGCGAGACCGAGATCACGCCCGGCACCTCGGACAGGTAGGGAATGTGTTCGGTGTCGTAGACCTCGTTGAACAGCGCCTCCTTCTCCGGAGCCACGTCCATGCTGACGACGAGCAGCCAGTTTCCCTCAAGCGGCATGAGTCCCTACTCCCGTTCCCGACCCTGATCCTGCCTGTTTGACAGGACCGGCGGGCGTTTTGCAACCATTGGGCCCCGCCAGTATGGTGCCGGCCATGGAAAGCGCCGTCGACTACGTCCTTGGCACCCGGGTTCCCGAGCCCGACAGCCCGATCGAGATCGCCCCCGGCATCCTGTGGATCCGGTTGCCGATGCCGCTGGCGCTCGATCACGTCAATCTCTACCTGCTGGAGGACGGCGACGGCTGGACGCTGGTCGACTGCGGCCTTGCCGATCCCGGCACCATGGCAGTGTGGGAGAGGCTGCTGGCAACCAGGCTGAACGGCCGTCCGGTCACCCGCATCATCGTCACCCACTTCCACCCGGACCACGTGGGCATGGCCGGCTGGCTGCAGGAACGGACCGGTGCGGGGCTGTGGATGAGCCGGGTCGAATGGCTGATGGCCCGGTCGGCCTGGCTCGACACCGAGAGCGGGCAGTCGGCGGAGATGCAGGGGTTCTACCGCCGCGCGGGGTTCGCAGAGAAGGACATCCGGGCGTGGTGCGAGCTCGGCAACGACTACCGCGGCCTGGTCACCCCGATCCCGGTGTCCTACAGCCGGATTACCCGCCAGAGCGGGTTCAGGATCGGGGAGCGGCTGTGGCAGCCGATCTTCGGTTCCGGCCACTCGCCCGATCACGTCGCGCTGTACTGTGACACGGACCGGGTTCTGCTGGGCGGCGACATGCTGCTGCCGCGGATCACCCCGATCATTGCCGTGTGGTGGCAGGAGCCCGATGCCGATCCGCTGTCGGACTACCTCGAGTTCCTCGGATCGCTCGACGAGGTGGCCGACGACGTGCTGGTGCTGCCGGCCCACAACCGGCCATACCGCGAGCTGCGCACCCGGATCGCCGATCTCGCCCGCCACCACGAGATGCGTCTCGCGCTCACCCTCGATGCCTGCGGCGAGCCGGCCGCCGCCTCGGCAGTGATGCGGGCGCTGTTTCCACGCGAGCTCGATACCTTCCAGGCCCGGTTCGCCATCGGCGAGACCATCGCTCACATCAACAGGCTGCTTGCGACCGGCGGACTTGTTCGCAGCGCCGACGGGACCGGATGCGATCTCTACCGGCGCGACGCCTGAGTGCTCAGACCACGCCGCTGATGAGGTTTTCCCGGTAGAGCGCGTCCCGGTCGAGCCAGGCGCCGGCGGGCTCGAGCGATGCCGCGGTCTCCTCGAGCCAGGCCCGCTGCGCGGCCCGGGCCGCCTGCGCGTCCTCGATGTTCACCGCCTCGAAACACACCGTGTCGCCCGGCCGCAGGCGTCCGAGCCGTGCGATGTCTGCCGAGATCACCGTCGCGATCTTGGGGTAGCCTCCGGTGGTCTGGTGATCGGCAAGGAGGATGATGGGCCGACCGGTTCCGGGCACCTGTACCGAGCCGGTCACGATGCCGTCGGAGACGATGTCGTGGCCGCACCGGTGCTCGAGTGCGGGGCCCTCGAGCCGCATGCCCATGCGGTCGGCGTCGTGGGTCACCCGCCAGGGGCTTGAGAGAAACAGGTCGAACGCGGCTTCGGTGAACGCGTCCCGCTGCGGGCCGGGGATCACCCGCACGGGACCTGCCTCGTCGAGGTAGGTGTCGACGGGCACCTGACGGTCGCCGCGGGGTGCCGGGTCCGCAACACGCAGTGCCAGCGCATCGCCGGCCATCAGCGCGCGGCCGGCAAGACCGCCGATGCGCGCCCGCACGCAGGTTGAAAGGCTGCCTGCGAAGGCGGGCAGGTCGAAGCCGCCCTCGACCGCGAGCACGGCCGAGCCGCTGTCGGCAAGCGGCCCGATCCGCACCCTCTGGCCCCGGCGAAGCCGCACGGTGCGGTGAGCCGGCACCGTGCCGGCGCCGGAGACCTCCAGCGGGGTGCGGGTGCCGGCGAGCGCCAGGCGGACCGTCGGCGCCTCCACCTCCAGCACGGGTCCCGCCAGGCGGATCTCGAGCGCGGCACAGTCGGCGGCATTGCCGAGGAGCGCGTTGGCAATGTGCAGGGCGACCGGGTCAAGCACGCCGGAGACCGGTATCCCCAGGTGCTGTGTCCCGGCGCGGCCCAGGTCCTGCACCGTCACGCCGAACCCGGGCTCGATGACCCTGAGCGCGTTCACCGGCTGTCCTCCGGCCGGACCTCGTGGCACTCGGGCCGGGCGTTCAGTTCCCGGTACCGTGCCATCGGGACCGGCTCGAAGCGGACCAGGTCGCCCGTGCGCACGAGGATCGGGTGCTCGCGGTCGGGATCGTAGAAACGCACGGGAGTGCGCCCGATCAGGTGCCAGCCACCGGGGCTCGCCAGGGTGTAGACGGTGGTCTGGCGGGCCGCGACCGAGATCGACCCGGGAGGCACGCGGATCCGCGGGTTCGGGCGCCGCGGCAGGTCGAATTCCCCGGGCAGCATGCCGAGGTAGGGAAACCCCGGCAGGAATCCCATCATGAAGACCTCGAACTCGGTGGCGGCGTGGCGGCGCACCACCTCGGCGGGGTCGAGGCCGACCAGTTCGGCAACCAGCGGCAGGTCCGGGGCGCAGTCGTCCTCGTAGCAGACCGGAATGCGCCACCTGCGCCCGGACAGCCCGGTGGTGTGGCGGCAGAGCGCGAGCGGGGCGATGGCGCGGACCAGGTCGGCGTGGGAGATCACCAGCGGGTCGTAGTGGACGAGCAGGGAGCGCAGTGTCGGCACCAGGTCCACCACGCCGGGCAGGTGGAGGCCGGCGACGGAGGCGGCCAGCCCCCGTACCTGGCGGTTCACGGCAGCATCCACGGTATCGCCATACTGGACCACCAGCCCGGTATCGCCGGCGGCGAGGAAGACGGGATCGATGTCGCGATCGGGTTCTCGACCCACCATGGGTGCGATGGCTCCGGCAGGCTCTGCGTCCGGGCCGGGCCCGACGGCATGGAGCCACCTTATACGCCGCACCGGGCACGCACGGAACCGGCGGCGCGCTGATGCGCCCCCCGTGGTTCAACCCGGGCCCGCCGGCAGGAAGGAAGTGGCCCGGTGCGGGGTGTGGACAGGACCGGCCGCGCTGACCGGAGAAACCGGCGAGCAAAATCCCCGATGGCCCATTACCCTACAGTGACCGCTCTCGTTTTCCGGGATTCCGTGGCCGCCAGGTACAGGCTTCCACACGGACTGGTGTTCCATCGGCCCTGGTGCGGGAGGGCGATGATGAGGGACACAGGCGAGTAGCGGCCGGTGCCAGGCGCGCCCTTCAGCACGACTGCTGGAGGCCTGAGACGGGCCCCACGGTGTGACGGCATGCGAAGGCGCAAGAGAGCGCAGAAAGATCACAAGTGATTGTGAGGATTGAAATATCAATCAAAAACGCAATATATTACGCAATGCAAGTCGCTATGGTACAATCAAGTTGAAAGGAGCTGATCATGTCCTCCAACGTCATCCACCTACCCCGGCCGCGCCGTGCCCGACCGTCGGCATCTCCCTTGGCACTGTTCATGCGGGTCGGGTGGAACGACCATCGGGAATTACTTGATCTGATGGCTACAGGTGCACGTGGCGTTTCCGGGTTTGTCGTTCAGGCACAGTATGTCGAGAGACATAAGGATCTCATGGTCGAAGCACGGAATCGGGGATTTGACCTTGTTCTGGATCCCAAGACGCATGCCATGGGATTCCCGGGAGGACACACGGAAAAACTCGCGGAATTGCCGTGGGGGAGCCCGCGCCACCATACCCTCTCGGACTTTGAAGGCTCGCAGGGACGCCAAAAGGCTGAACAGATTGTTGGCATGGCAATTTTTCATGGTTTCACACATCTCCTGGGCCCATCCCATGTACTTGTTGGTCCGAATGACCCGTGGTTGCGACGGGATAGAGAGATGATGCAATGGACGTACGAAGAAATTGCTGCTTCGGGAATGGATATCGACCTGATCCATTCGCTTGCCGTACCGATGGATATACCAAGAAAACCCAATGAACGGGATGCCTTGATCAACGCAGCGAACGATGTTCCATGCGATGCAGTGTGGCTCAAAACTGGAAATTTTGGGGACGATGCTACTGGCGAGAAAACCGCCGCATACATCGAGGCGTGTCAGTATTTCCACGCCCGCGGTATTCCGCTCATTGGCGATCAGGTAGGGGGCTTGCCCGGATTGGGACTGCTTGCGTTTGGCGCTGTCGGCGGTATAGCGCACGGCGTCACCAAGGAGCAGTCGTTCAAACCTGCCACCTGGCGCCGTCTGCCGGGCCCAGTGTCTGGTGGCATGCCCCACCGCGTCTATTTCCCTCAATTGGATATGCTTCTCAAGCGCGAGGTCGCAAGCACACTATTCTCCGCATCATCCCGAATTCGGGCACATCTTGGGTGCCGGGACACTCACTGTTGCGCACACGGATTTCAGGACATGTTGGCTCACCCGGCGCGGCATGCCTTGTACCAGCGCGCCCGTGAAGTCGAACGGCTATCGGAAACTCCGCATGCAGTCCGCGCTCACCGCTATCTTGACGAACTTGTACGGCCTGTATCGGACGAGATAGCGGCAATCGCCGGATTCGCGGGTCTGGATGCAAGGCTTCGGCAGAGTTTCGCCAGAAAACAGCAGCGGATGAGTCGGTTTCGCCTGGCCATGGCGCATTTGGCAGCGGCGAATTTGCCCCGCTCGGTGGCGGTGTCTCCACCGCCATGCGCCGCGCGTACGGGCAGGGGCCGCCGATGAACCGCCAACCAGGAAAGCAAGAGAATGGCAAAAACACAACGAGTCTCTGAAAGCAATGCCATTGCCAGGCGGCTGGGCTCGATATCCACCAAGGGGGCAATGCGGCATGTCGAAGTCGCGACTCTTCTCGGAACACGACCCGAGACGGTGTCGCGTTGGAACCAGGGGCACGCCTACCCGCACGCCAAGACAGAGAGGACGCTTCTGGAACTGGAGTTCATCGTGGATCAACTGTCGGACTTCTACGAACCAAATGAAGCCCGACAGTGGATCTTCGCGCCCCAGAAGTACTTGAATGGTGTGTCGCCGGCGGAATTGATCCAGCAAGGACACATCGATGAGGTGCGTCGGCTGGTCAATCAACTTCGCGACACTGTCTATATCTGAACCATATAGGCAGACGGTACATGATCCACGACCTTGCCCTTGTCGACCGTCTTGCCGCTCTTCCGACTGACCGCTTCGAAGGTACTGTGTACCGTGCGACCAGGACAGTCGCAGATCCTCTGGCTGCGTCGATAAATGGCGGTCGTTGGGTGTTGCCGCCGGATGGCGACCCCGGTACATACGTTCTCTATACAAGCCTGGAGCCTGACGGAGCGATTGCGGAAGTCGCTTCATTCCTGGCATCCTTGACGCCTGTCCCTAGTGCCCGGAACATCAAAGTCACCAGTATTGGCGTGTCTGCGGCCCGTACACTACGCTTGTCCAGAACTGAGCTGACCGGTCTTGGAGTCGACCTGACTCAGTATGGAAAACGGGACTATGAAGCTTCACAGAAGATAGGGTCAGCGTTGGCCTTCCTGGGGCTTGACGGATTTCTGGCCCCGTCGGCACGGTGGAATTGCGATAATTTCATGCTTTTTCCGGAGAACCACTCGTTGAACGAGCACCTTGAAATAGTTGGTGAAACCACAATTGAGTGGCGGTCGTGGGCAGTGGAACATGACCTGTTGTCTTCCCGGTAAAGTGCCTTCACGCCGAGACAACGAGGCTCGGTCCTGAAGTCAGTCCGGACCGGTGAGCTGTCCGTGATGGCGAGGCGCCGTGGACGAGTGCGCCCGGGCCCGTCGCCGGGTGTTCGGATTCGCTGCCTGCAGGGACGGCAAGCGGCCAGGGATTGAAGGGGTCCGGCTCCACGCAGAGCGGTGCAGTGACGCCCGGGATGGCCGCGGGCCCGACCCCTGCGCGACTGTGGCTACAGGCAGGGAGCCTTCATGGAAGAGACCGTTGTCGGACCACAGGTGGCCCCTGATCCTCGGTTCGGTTTTGCGCCGCCTGGCCCGCGGCTCAGGAAGCGCCGCCCGGCAGCGCTCCGTACCGTCCCTGCAGGTATCCCAGCTCGAGGTTGTCCGCCTTGCGTGTCCGCAGGTCCGTGAGGGGATAGAGATGCGTGGCGCCGTCAGGGTTCTTTTCCGTAAACCACACCTGGTCGCGGCGGAGTACCGGCGATTTCATCAGGTGGGTGTCGTGGGTCGTTGCAATCAGCTGCGCGCCGTTGCGGTTCGACCGCGGGCAGCAGAACAGTCGCAGGACGGCCTCTCCGGCATGGGGATGCAGACCGGTATCGAGCCCGTCGATGAAGACGGGATGCCCGCCGTCCAGTGCCCGGAACACGCGGTCCAGAATGACCAGCAGGCGGCGAGTACCGGAACTTTCCCGGTCCATGTCGAGATACACGGCCTTTCCGTCCCGGCCACGGTGGGCAAGCTCGATCCCGCCGGCATCACTGATGCGGTGCCCGACAATCCCGGCATCGATGGACTTCAGGACATCGATGACCCGCGTGTCCGGCCCGGCTGCTGCCGGGCGAACGCGGAACTCCGGGACCGCTTCCGGGCCGATGAAGGCCATGTTGGCGAAATACGCGTGCACCCGGGAGAGCTGGCCGTGCCCGGCACGGGCGGCGGTCGACAGGAACGGGCTGTCCGGACGGGTCAGCCTGGAAATGGCGCGGATCTGTCCCTTCAGCCAGCGCCCGAACTCGAAGACCTGGCCGTCGCGCTCGAACAGCTTGCGCCCGTGCGCCTTCGGGAACTCGTACAGCCACTCCGACGCGATCGTCCCGTTCCTGACCTCAAGGCCGTAGTGGTAGCGGATGGTGTCGATCACCAGGTCGATTTCGAAGCCGGAGGGCTTCCGGGACCAGCCCGCGTCCAGCAGGAATGTGCCCGGTGACGCCGGCGCGCGATCGACCGTTCCCGACCGGGACTGCGTCACCAGGTCCCTCATTTCCGATGCCGCGCGCAGCAGGTTGGTCTTGCCGGATCCGTTGGCGCCATAGACCAGGACCGCCGGCACAACCGCACCGCCGTATGCCGCCTCGCAGCCGATCAGCCCCTCCCCGGTATCCTTCAGCGACGCGGCCTCGAAGCCGAGGTCCTTGCGCTCGCGAAAGGAGAGATGGTTCTCGACACTGAAGCGGAGCAGCATGTACGTCGCGCCTGTGCAACATGATGATCTGCATAATATCCTATATTTTGCAGAATATTGCTAATTCAGGCATTAGATTGCAGGAAAATATGCATAAACCAGGCTCGAGCCGTCACAGGCACCTTGCCGGACCGGGTGCCTGCGGGGCCGGAACGAAACCGCGGTGCGTCGCCGGTTCCATACCGGGTCGATGCAGACCTATAGTGGCTGACGGGCACTCGCGGGCTCGGGGCAGCAACAGGGGAGAGGGCAGTGTCGGACACCGGATCCGGCCGCGCGGCGGTCGACCTGAATGCGGACATGGCCGAGGGTTTCGGAGCCTGGGACATCGGCGATGACGAGGCGATGCTCGATCTCGTTACCTCGGCAAATGTCGCCTGCGGCTTTCATGCCGGCGACCCCATCGTGATGAACCGGGTGATCCGCGGCGCGGTCGCCCGCGGCGTCAGCATCGGCGCCCACCCGGGTTTCAACGACCTGTGGGGGTTCGGAAGGCGGCGCATCGAGATGGCGATGACGGATATCGAGGCCATGACCGCCTACCAGATCGGCGCGCTGCAGGGGATGGCGGCAACTGCCGGGACATCGGTGACCCACGTGAAGCCGCACGGTGCGCTCAACAACATGGCAAGCGAACGCGATGATATCGCCGGTGCGATCGCGCGCGCGGTCCGTGCCGTCGACGCCTCGCTGATCCTGGTTGCGGTCTCGGGATCGGCACTGTTCCGGGCCGGCGTGGACGCGGGTCTCGCCGTCGCCTCCGAAACCTATGCCGACCGGACCTACGCCGATGACGGGCTGATGACCAGCCGCAGGCTCGACAACGCGATGATCCGCGATCCGCAGCAGGCGGCGGAACAGGTCAGGCGCATGGTGGTGGACGGAATCGTGGTCTCCACCGGGGGCAAGGAAATCCCCGTGGACGCCAGGACGATCTGCATCCACGGCGACGAACCCACGGGACCGGCCGTGGCCGGCGCGGTGAGGGCGGTTCTCAAGGACGCCGGTGTCGATGTCGTGCCGCTGCCGGCTCTCGGCATTACCCCCGCCGCGACGCGATGACCTGGGACAGGATGCAGATGATCTCGAACATCAGCGTCGCACCGGTGAGCGCGGTCACGCCGGAGTTGTCGAACGGCGGGGCGACCTCGACCAGGTCGGCCCCGACGAGGTTCAGACCGGCCATGCCGCGGACCAGGACCTGCCCCTCGAACGAGGTGAACCCGCCGATCTCGGGGGTGCCCGTTCCCGGCGCATAGGCCGGATCGAGCGCGTCGATGTCGAAGGAGAGGTAGGTGGGGCCGTCACCGACGACCCGGCGGGCCTCGGCGATGACGGCATCGAGCCCCATCTCGCGGACCTCGTGCATGTGGATCACCCGCATGCCGTGCTCGTAGCTGAACTTCCACTGATCCGGGTCGTTGAGTGCCCCGCGGATGCCGATCTGCACGGTGCGTTTCGGGTCGAGGACTCCCTCGTCGACCGCGCGCGAGAACGGAGCCCCGTGGTGGAACCGCGAACCGAGATGGCCGTCACCGGTATCGCAATGCGCGTCGATATGGACGAGACCCACCGGCCGGTCGGCGCCGACGACCCGCAGGATCGGCAACGAGATCGAGTGGTCGCCGCCGACGGCGAGCGGCACGGCGCCGGCCTGCGCGATCGGCTCGAAGGCGCGGCGGATCTCCTCGTGCGACGATTCGAGGTGGAACGGCCGCTCGATGAAGACGTCCCCGATGTCGCCGACCGTCACCAGCGAATAGGGTTCGACCCCGGTCGCCTGGTTGACCAGCCGCATCAGCGAGGACTGGTTGCGGACCTCGCGCGGTCCGTGCCGCGCGCCCGGCCTGTTGGTGACACCCCCGTCGTAGGGGACACCGATCATGGCGATGTCGAGCCCGGCCGGACCGTCATGCGCCGGTGCCCGCATGAAGGTCGGCATGCCGAGGTAGCGGGGCCGCTGCATCTTTTCGAGCGCGGAGGGATCCATTGCCATGACTGCCTCTTGTCGCAACGATCAGGGTGATCGACAGTCTGGGACGTTCGGCGCCACGGCGCCACCGCAAACTTGAGGTCACACGCAACATGTCACGGGATGATCTGGGCCGGTTCCGGGCCCTGGTATTCGACTGCTACGGCACCCTGATCGACTGGGAGGGTGGCATCTGGGCGGCGGCACAGCCGCTGCTGCGGGCCAACGGGCGCACCGACATCTCCCGGTCCACCCTGCTGCAGGCCTTCAGCAGCGCGGAATCGGCCGCGCAGGCTGAAACCCCGGACTGTCCGTATCCGGGGATCCTCGAGCGGGCGCACCGTGGGATTGCCGCGGCCCTCGGGCTCCGGACGTCAGGCCCGCTGGACCGGGCCTTCGGCGGGTCGGTGCCGGATTGGCCGGCCTTCGAGGACAGCGGTGCCGCGTTGCGCCTGCTGGCGACGCGGTATCACCTGTTCGTGCTCTCCAACGTGGACCGCGACGGATTTGCCGGCTCGGCCGCGCGCCTCGGCATGGCCTTCGACGGTGTCATGACGGCTCAGGACGTTGGCAGCTACAAGCCGGACCCGCGTGGATTCCACGCCGTCCTCGAGTGGCTCGAGGCAGATTTCGGATTTTCGCCCGGCGACATTCTCCACACCGCGCAGTCGCAGTTCCACGACCTGGTGCCGGCGGCCCGGCTCGGACTGGCGACGGCCTGGATCGATCGGCAGCGCCTGTCCGAAGGCGGCGACTGGGGTGCGACCGCGGTCGTCGCGGAACAGCACAATCCGGACTTCCTGTTCTTCAGCCTCGCCGAAATGGCGGCGGCGGTCCGGTCGGTCCCGGAGCGCCGGCCCGCGCCCGCCTGATCAGGCGGGAGAACACCCGAGCAGTCCGACGAGGTCGGCCATGGTGTCGAAGACGGCGCGGCACCCGGCCCTGCGCAATGCACCTGCATCGCTCGCCGCGGCAAACCCGTAGACGGTCATTCCGGCGGCAACGCCGGCCGTGGCGCCACGCGGGCTGTCCTCGATCACCGCACAGCGTGCCGGGTGCGCGCGCATCCGGTCCGCACAGTGCAGGTAGAGGTCGGGCGCGGGCTTCGGCGCCCCGACGTGGTCGGCCGAGAACACCCGGCCGGAGAACCGCGGTGCCAGACCGGTGAGCCCCAGGGTCACCTCCATCTTCTCCGGCGGTCCGTTGGAGCCCACGCAGTACGGCACCGATGCGGCGTCAAGCGCATCGAGCACGATGTCGACCCCGTCGATCTTCTCCAGTTCCCTCCTGAACGCGGCGAACTGCTGCTCGTAGATCCGCTCCACCCAGTCCGCCGGCAATGTCCGGGAAAACCGCTGCTCGATGGCGGACCGGATCTGCGTGAGCTTGCCGCCGAGGAACGCGGCGTAGTCGTGCTCTCTCGCGCCGGACAGCCCGGCCTCGTCCAGGGCCCGGACAAGGAGCCGGTGTGCGATCGGTTCGCTGTCCACGAGCACCCCGTCGCAGTCGAAGATGACCAGGTCCCAGTCCATGGCGCAGGTCATACAGGCTCGGGGGGTACGATGCCATGATGATTAAATGTTAGGCAACTCTGTTTCGGTGCTTGCTTCGTGTGCATGTGCCTGTATGTTCGGCGGCTGGAACGCGTGAAGCGAGGAGGCTTCCAACCATGAAGACCTGCCGATCGGCCCGGACGAGTGTCGGGTTTTCCACCGTGCTGGTGATGTTGCTCGCAAGCGGTCATGCCAGTGCCGAGGACGGACTGTCAGGCGGCGACACCGCGTGGATCCTGACGTCGACGGCACTTGTGCTGTTCATGACACTGCCGGGGCTCGCGCTGTTCTATGCCGGCCTCGTCAGGTCCAGGAACGTGCTTTCGGTGCTGATGCACTGTTTCTCGGTCGCCTGTCTCGCCTCGATCGCGTGGCTGGTGGTGGTCTACAGCCTGGCATTCGGCGACGGCGGCGCCGCGCACGCGGTGATCGGTGGTCTCGGCAAGTCCTTCCTCGCGGGCGTCGGTCCCGAAACGATGGCGGGATCGATCCCGGAAACCGTGTTCTTCATGTTCCAGATGACCTTCGCCATCATCACGCCGGCGCTCATCGTCGGCGCCTTTCCGGAGCGGATCCGGTTCTCCGGCGTCCTGCTGTTCACGCTGCTGTGGCTGATCCTGGTCTACGCCCCGGCGTGCCACTGGGTATGGGGCGGCGGCTGGCTTGCCGACATGGGCGTGATGGACTTTGCCGGCGGCATCGTGGTGCACACCACGGCCGGGGTGTCGGCCCTGGTGCTGGTCATGGTGCTCGGGCCGCGGCGCGGATTCCCCAACGAACTTCGTCCGCCGCACAATCCCGGCCTGACAGTCGTCGGGGCCTGCATGCTGTGGGTCGGCTGGTTCGGGTTCAACGCCGGAAGCGCGCTGTCGGCGGGTGGCGGTGCCGGCATGGCCATGGTGGTCACGCATGTTTCGGCAGCGACCGCCTCCATGGTCTGGGCCGCGATCGAATGGTACCGGTTCGGCAAGCCCAGCGTGGTGGGAATCGTCACCGGCATGGTTGCCGGCCTTGCAGCCATCACCCCGGCTTCCGGCTTCGTGGGGCCGTTTGGCGCAATCGTGATCGGCGTGCTCGCAGGCGCGCTGTGCCAGTGGTTCACCACCTGGATCAAGCAGGGACTGAACATCGACGACTCGCTCGACGTGTTTGCCGTTCACGGCGTCGGCGGGATCCTCGGCACGCTGCTGGTTGCCGTCCTGGCGCTTCCGGCTCTGGGCGGGCTCGGTCTCGCCGACGGGGTCTCGGCCGGCGACCAGTTCGTGACCCAGCTGATCGGTGTTGTCGCCATCACCGCGCTCTCGGCGGTCATGACCTTCATCATCGCCCGGATCGTGGCCGCCACGACCGGTTTGCGGGTCTCGGCGGAAGACGAGATCGACGGCCTCGACATAACCGGGCATGGCGAACGGGGCTACGACCTCAGCTGAGCCGCGCAGTCACATTCGGGAGCATGGCATGAAACTCATCATCGCCGTCATACAACCGCACCGCCTCGATCCGGTCCGCGAAGCGCTGGCCGGGATCGGGGTCCAGGGAATGACCGCGAGCGAGGTCCAGGGATACGGCCGCCAGGGCGGTCACCGGGAAATCTACCGCGGCGCCGAGTACACCGTGCATTTCGTGCCCAAGACCAAGATCGAGGTCGTTGTCAGCGATGACGACGAGGACCGGGTGGTCGAGGCGATCCAGGCCTCGGCGCGCACCGGACGCATCGGCGACGGCAAGCTGTTTGTGCTCGACGTCAGCCGGACGGTGCGGATCAGGACGGGCGAGGAAGGCGAGATCGCCCTGTAGGGACCGGGTTCCGGCCATCCCGTTCAGGAAATCCCGGCGCACCGGGTCGCGGTCGACCGGCTCCATCCGTGCTATAGAGACGTCCATCAGGTTGCCGGCGGCAGGCCGGCCCTCTGGCCTGGAGGATGGAGCCATGGCATCGAACGGGGACGAAACCGCGCTGGTGTTGCGACAGGACCGCGACGGGGTCGCCTGGCTCACGCTGAACCGGCCGCATGCGTACAACGCGCTCTCGCTCGAACTGATGGCGGCACTGCAGCACGAACTCGACACGATCGCGCAGGATCGCGCGGTCAGGGTGGTGGTGGTCGCCGGCGCCGGCAAGGGGTTCTGCGCCGGGCACGACCTGAAGCAGATGCGTGCCAACGACAGCCGGGCCGCGCACGAGGCGGTGTTCGCCAGTTGCTCGCGGCTGATGCAGACCATCCTGCGCCTGCCCAAGCCGGTGATCGCGCGGGTCCACGGCATCGCCACCGCGGCGGGGTGCCAGCTGGTTGCGACCTGTGATCTTGCCGTTGCGGCGGACACGTCCAGGTTCGCCACCCCGGGTGTCAACATCGGCCTGTTCTGCTCGACGCCGATGGTCGCGGTCTCCCGCGCGGTTCCGCGCAAGCGGGTCATGGAGATGCTGCTGACCGGGGACACGATCGACGCGGAAACCGCGGCCGGTTACGGACTGGTCAACCGCGTCGTTCCTGCCGGGAAGCTCGACGAGGAGGTCGCCGCGCTGGCGGGAGGGATCGTCGCCAAGTCGCCGCTGGTGCTCGAGATCGGCAAGGAGGCGTTCTACCGCCAGCTCGAGATGCCGATCGAGGACGCCTATGACTATGCGAGCGAGGTGATGACGCGGAACATGCTGGCGCGCGACGCGGCGGAGGGGATCGACGCCTTCATCAACCGGCGCGAACCGGTCTGGAGCGGAGAATGAACATGGCCGAGCACGATCCGGTCGGAGTACCGGTCCACGACAGCTACACCGATGCCTTCATCCGGAGCATCCTGTCCGATGTGCGGACCATCGCGATGGTCGGGGCGAGCGCGAACTGGAACCGGCCCTCCAACTTCGCGATGAAGTACCTGCAGGCAAAGGGCTACAAGGTCTACCCGGTCAATCCCGGCGCGGTGGGCAGTGAAATCCTCGGCGAACCGGTCCACGCATCGCTCGACACCCTGCCCGAGACCGTCGACATGGTGGACATCTTCCGCAATTCGGCCGCAGCCGGACCGATCGCGGACGAGGCGGTCAACCATGGCGCCCGGGTGGTGTGGATGCAGCTGGGCGTGCGCAATGACGAGGCGGCGGCCCGGGCCGAGGCCGCCGGTCTCAGGGTGGTGATGAACCGCTGTCCGAAGATCGAGTTCTCCCGCCTGTTCGGGGAACTCTCCTGGCACGGGTTCGACTCGAAGGTGATCAGCTCGCGCCGTCGAACCGTCGGCCAGGCGCGTCCGGTCGAGACACCGACGGCTCCGACCCAGGCTCCGCCTCCGGGGTTCGAGACCCGGGCCATCCACGCCGGCGCGGCGCCGGATCCCACCACCGGGGCGCGGTCGACGCCGATCTTCCAGACCACCGCGTTCGTGTTCGACGATGTCGAGCACGCCGCGTCGCTGTTCAACCTGCAGACCTTCGGCAACATCTATGCCCGGCTGTCGAACCCGACCACGGCGGTGCTCGAGGAGCGGATCGCAAGCCTCGAGGGCGGGCGCGGAACCACGTGCACGGCATCGGGACATTCGGCCCAGATGGTCGCGCTGCTGCCGCTGATGGAGCCGGGCGACCGGATCGTGGCCTCGACCCGGCTCTACGGCGGCTCGATCACCCAGTTCGGAAAGACGTTCCGCAAGTTCGACTGGCACTGCAGCTTCGTCGACACCGACGACATCGACGCGGTGCGCGAGGCAGCGGTGGCACCCGGGGTGAAGGCGATCTTTGCCGAGTCGCTTGCCAACCCGGGCGGGGTGGTCAGCGACATGGAGGCACTCAAGTCGGTGGCGGACGAGGTCGGGGTGCCGCTGATCATCGACAACACCATGGCGACGCCGTACCTGTGCCAGCCCATCGACCACGGGGCCGACATCGTCATCCACTCCACGACCAAGTTCCTGTCCGGACACGGCAACGCGATGGGCGGTGCCATCGTTGACTCCGGCCGGTTCGACTGGTTTCGCAACGACCGGTTTCCGGCGCTGTCACAGCCGGAACCGGCCTATCACGGGCTGACCTTCTTCGAGACCTTCGGCGATCTTGCCTACACCACCTACGGCCACGCCGTGGGGTTGCGCGATCTCGGCCCGACGCTCGCGCCGATGAACGCGTACCTCACCCTCATGGGGATCGAGACCCTGGCTCTGCGCATGGAGCGCCATGTCGCCAACGCCCGCGAGGTGGCGGGGTTCCTCGCGTCACACCCCGCGGTCTCGTGGGTTTCCCACGCCGACCTGCCGGGCTCGCCCTACCGGGAACTCGCACGGAAGTACCTGCCGAAGGGCGCGGGTTCCGTGTTCACCTTCGGGGTGCGGGGCGGCTACGAGGCGGGCGTGCGCTGCGTGCAGAGGTGCGAACTGCTCAGCCATCTCGCCAATGTCGGGGATACGCGCTCGCTGATCCTGCACCCGGCCTCGACGACGCACAGGCAGCTGACCGACGAGCAGCGCGCCGCGGCCGGCGCCGGCGATGACGTGGTTCGCCTGTCGATCGGGCTCGAGTCGGTCGGGGACATCATCGCCGACCTCGAAGCCGCCCTGGCGCCGTGACCGGTTCCTCCGGAACCTGATACCGAAGGGACCGGAATGACGGGCCGCATCCTCACCACCCACGCCGGCAGCCTGCCGCGTCCGCGCTCGCTGGTGGAACTCTACGTCGCGCGCGCCCGCGGCGGCGAGATCGACCCCGACGTGCTGGAGCGCGAAGGCGAGGCGGCCACCCACTGGGTGGTCGAGCGCCAGCGCGAGTGCGGTATCGACATCCCCAGCGACGGCGAGCAGGTTCGCGAGGCCTTCTTCCTCTACGTGCAGCGGCGGATGTCGGGGTTCGGCGGCCGCTGGGACCGCGGAGGCGGGTCGGAACTGGCCGACTACCCGGAGTTCGCCGAGGTCCGGCGCGCCTTCATGCGCGACCGGCTCGCTGTCAGCAACATGGAACCGCCCGAGGCGATCGGCGAGGTCCGGCACACCGCGCCCGAGGCCAATGCCGCCGAGATCGCCGTGTTCCGCGACGCGCTCGGCCGCCACGAGGGGGCGTTTGCGGACGCGTTCATGACCGCGCCCTCGCCGGGGATCGTTGCGACAGCCATCCGCAATGCCTACTACCCGGACGATGATGCCTATCTCGACGCTCTCGCCGATGCGCTCGAGGTCGAGTACCGCGCCGCGGTCGACGCCGGGTTCATCCTGCAGATCGATGCACCCGACCTCGGGCTCGAGCGGCACATGCTGTTCCACGACCGGCCGCTCGCCGAGTTCGTCGAGTTCGTGGACCGGGTGATCGCACGCATCAACAGGATGGTCGCGGGACTGCCCCGCGACCGGGTCCGGCTGCATGTCTGCTACGGCAACTATGAATCACCGCATGACCGGGACGTGCCGCTGGCCGACATCCTTCCCAGCCTGCTGCGGGCCGATGTCGGCGGGTTCCTGTTCCCCTTCGCCAATCCGCGCCATGCGCACGAGATCCGGCTGTTCCGTTCGCAGCCGCTGGCGTCGGACCAGATCCTCATCGTGGGCGCGATCGACACGCTCACGACCTTTGTCGAACATCCCGAAGTGGTGGCCGACCGGCTGGAGCTGGCGGCCGAGGCCCTCGGTGATCCGTCCCGGATCATGGCGGGAACCGACTGCGGGTTCGACACCTCGGCCGGCATGGGCCGGCTGACCTCCGACGTCGTGTGGGCCAAGCTGCGCGCCCTCGCCGAGGGCGCAGAACTCGCAAGCCGACGTCTGTTCTGAACACCTGCCACGCACATCAAGGGAGATTGCACGCCATGGCACAGAAGACCGTCTACGACATGATTCCGCAATTCGGCAAACTGCGCGACGAGGTTCTGTTCGGCGACGTGTGGGAACAGCCGGAACTTTCCAAGCGCGACCGCAGCCTGGTTACCTGTTCGGTCCTGGCCGCGCTCTACCGCACGCCGGAGCTGAAGGGTCACCTGCAGCGCGCGCTCGACAACGGGGTCACCCGCGAGGAGCTGTTCGGGATGATCACCCACATCGCCTTCTATTCCGGCTGGCCCACGGCGGTGAACGCCGGTCGGGTGCTCCAGGAGGTGCTCGGCGACGACGCGTAGGGTGACCATGGACGTCCTTGCCACCGGCTACGGGCTCATCGAGGGGCCGGTGTGGGATGCGGAGCTCGGCCTGCTGTTCAGCGACGTGCTCGGCGGCGGGGTGCACCGGGTCGACCGTGACGGGCAGGTGTCGGTGCTGCTTCCGCACCGCCGGGGCATCGGTGGCATGGCGCCGCACGAGGCGGGAGGCCTGGTTGTCGGTGGCAGGACCATTGCCTGGAAAAGTCTCGACGGCCAGCACTCGGCGGTGCTGCTCGACACCGACGTGACCCCCGAGGCGGTCGGGTTCAACGATCTCGCCACCGACGGGGCGGGCCGGATCTATGTCGGTTCGCTCGCCTTCCGGGTGTTCTCGGGCGACCCGGTGCGGCCCGGCCACCTGCACATGATCGACCTTGACGGCTCGGTGCATACCGTCGCCGGTGGCGTGCGCCTGACCAACGGTCTCGGCGTCTCGCCGGACGGCGCCCGCCTCTACCATGCCGACGCCCGCGACGACGTCGTCCGGGTCTACGACGTCGATCGCGACGACGGCCGGCTCGGCCCGTGGAGGCCGTTCGTGCGCACCCGCAACGGTCATCCCGACGGCCTGGCGGTGGCGGAGGACGGCTCGGTGTGGGTGGCAATGGCCTTCGGCTCGCGGGTCGATGTCTTCGAGCCGGACGGGGAGTTGCGCCGGAGCCTGCCGGTGCCGCTGCCCATGGTCACCTCGGTGTGTTTCGGGGGCGACGACCTGCGCGACCTGCATGTCGTGACCGGAAGCAGGGAAGGACCGACGGAGAACTGCGGCACCGTCTACCGGATCCCGGTCGATGTGCCGGGCCTGCCGGTCACACCGGCCAGGGTCAGGATCAGGCGGGGAGGCCAACAGGAGACATGAACGTGACGACGACGAGCGCGACCCCGCAGGTGTCGAGATCCGAGGCCCTGGCCTTGCGGTACGGCGATGGAACGGTGCCGCCGGCTGGCCCGTGGAACGAGCAGATCGCTGCCCTGCTCTCGCACCGCTCGGTGCGCGGCTACCGGCCGGACCCGTTGCCCGACGGGACCCTGGAGACGCTGGTGGCGGCCGCGCAGTCGGCCGCCACCAGTTCCAACCTGCAGGTGTGGTCCGTCATCGCCGTTACCGATGCCGACGCCAGGCGGGAACTGGCCGAGATCGCCGGCGGCCAGCAGCACATCGTGCAATGCCCGCTCTACCTGGTTTGGCTTGCCGATCTCGCGCGCAACAACCGTCTTGGCCAGTCGGCCGAGGTGGAGATGCAGGCCATCCCCTATCTCGAGACCTTCATGCTTGCGGTGATCGACGCCGCACTCGCGGCCCAGAACGCCGTCGTGGCGGCTGAATCGCTCGGTCTGTCCACGGTCTACATCGGCGCCATGCGCAATGATCCGCTGCGGGTCGCGCGGCTCCTCGGCCTGCCTGCCGGGACGGTAGGCGTGTTCGGACTGTGCGTCGGCTACGCGGCCGAGGGCGAAGCGGGGGAGGTGAAGCCCCGGTTGCCGCAGGCGACGGTGCTGCACCGGGAACGGTACGGCCGCGAGGACGATCCGGATCTGCGCGCGGCCTACGACCGGGAGATGAACGGCTTCAGGCTGCGCAACGGCCTGCCGCCGCAGACCTGGAGCGAACTGGTACTGGCGCGGCTGGGCAGGCTCGCGTCGATGAACGGCCGCGAGGTCCTGAAGGATGTCGTCCGCGAACGCGGCTTTCCGCTGCGCTGACGGGGCGATCGAGGGCTCGCGCGGGTACGCGGGCAGGCTTCGCAAATGGTCGGTCTCCCGGATCGAACAAGGTGCAAGGGCGCGGGACCAGGGCAGGTTTCCAGAACATGGAACCGGGGGTGCGGGCGGGCCGCCGGGTTCCGGTTGCAGGGCGCTGCTGCGCAAGACGGCCGCCCGCACCGTCAGCGCCCCGCGGGCGGCCGTCGGCGCGCTGCCCGGGGACTTCGGGCCCGACGGGTGCGCCAACAACCCGCGCTGCGCCGGACCTGGTCCTGCCTGGACGGGCCCCGCTCGAGCCCGCTCAGGCTGCGGACCTGCGGCAAAAGCAGGACGCCGCGATCGGTACGTCCGCCCGGGCCGTGGCGATATCAAGCTTCTGGCGAACGATCGCCGCCTCGTCAGTGCGCCCGAGACGCTCGAGGCATTCGAGATACCCGTGCAGGCTCCAGACATTGTCGGGATGCTGGCACGCGCGGCTCACGGTGGCGTCGTAGCCCAGGTCGGCCCGGTAGACTGCTGCCGCCTCCTCGACCCGGTGCTGCTCGAGCAACAGCGCGCCCAGAGCATGGCGGGCCGGCTGCATCCAGCCCCACGGCTCGTCATAGGCAAGGGTGTCCGACAGTTCCACCGAACGGCGCAGGAGTTCGAACGCGGTGGTGTACTCGCCGCGGCGGTAGGCAATCTCTCCGCGCATCATCGCCCGCGCGACGGCCAGGATGTCCTGGCAGGAGTTGTTGAAGACGTACCGGCTGTCCGGCACCGCGCCGAACGCCGTCTCGAAGGCTTCCGCTTCCTGCTCCGCCGCCTCGACATCCCCCAGCACGGCGTTGGCGACGGCCCTGGCATAGCGGGTCATCGCCAGCGTGACGCAGTACAGTTCGTGATCCGCCGGCAGATCGTAGGCCAGGATTTCCTTCCAGCGCCCGAACCGCACGAGCACGTGCAGCTTCATAGCCACGAACCCCTCCAGCCAGTCGGCCATGGGCGGCGAGCGCACGGCAAGGAGGTCGGCGGGAAGCCCGGCCGCCATTTCTTCCGCCGCATCGAGCGCGTCGCGGAACCGTCCGAGGAACATCGCGCCGTAGATCCTGAAGTGGATGTTGTGGCACCGGTAGAGCGAGTAGAAGTTGATCGCTCCCTCCCGGGCCAGGAACTTGCGGTCGGCGGCGATCGCCGCCTCGTTCGAACGCACGACTGCCGCATAGTCGCCGCACAGCACGTCGATATGGGTCGGCATGTGCCTCAGATGCCCGGAATCCGGCACGGCATCGCGCAACTGCTCGCAGGCGCCCAGCGCGCGCTCCGGATGCGGGGACATTTCCATCAGGTGGATGTACATGTGCAGCAGCCCGGGGTGCGGCTGCTCGCCTCGCCCCGCGCGCGCCGCCATGCCCCGTTCGAGCACCTCGGTCGCTTCGGCCGTATGCGCGCCTTCGGCGATGCGCCCGGTCTTCAGGTCCCACAGCGCCCAGGGCGTCAGGTTCATCAACGCTTCCGCAAACAGGGCCTGTACGTCGGAATCGTCCGGATGGGCCCTGTACACATCCCGCATCGCCTCGGCCCAGTCATGGTTCCAGGCCTCCATTCCGTCCTCCGGCCGCGCGGAGGCGCAGCGCCTGCCGATAGCCTCGGCAAGGGCCCGTTCCGCTGCGGTGGCGCCGGCGGAATGGCGGAGCGCGCGCTCCGCCGCCTCGTGGGAGACTTCGACCGACCGGATCAGGTCCTCCTCGTCGAAACCCTCCCAGGGCTTGTTGTAGTTGGGGCCCGACGCGTAGGCGACACCCCACCAGGCCATGGCGCAGGTCTCGTCGGCGTCGAGTGCGCGCCGGAAACAGGCAACGGCTTCCTCGTGATTGAAGCCGTATGTCCAGATCAGCCCGCGGTCGAACCACAGCTGCGCCTCCGCAGAGCGGGTCGTCACCGGCCGGCTGTACCCTCCGAGGTCGAAATAGGAAGTGACGTCCGTCATGATTATGCCTGCACTCCTTGTCCGGACTGCTTGAGGGTCCCGGGCGCCCTCCCCAAATCAGGAACTCGACCGGAAGGTGACCCGCCCCCTGTACCGAACTCCCGGCGGGGGTCAAGGCCCCGCTTGTGAAAAACGGTGCGTGTTCAATTCCCTGCAAGGCTCGGGACTTTCACAACGGCCAGAATGCAAGGCCATGCAGGTTCCGGCCCGGGAGCCGACCGTACACTCACATCCTGCAAGCCAGGACATTTCCCTGGCCGCCGGCGAAGCCCGGACGAAGGTCGTGAACGTGACGGCGCCCGGCTCCGCCGCGCGGGAAGTGCGTTCCCCGTTGCCCGGTCCGATCTGCATCCCGGTGTTGTCGTTTGCCCTCTCGTTTGCAGACCCTGTGGCATCGTTGACACTGCGCACGTCTGAACCTTTCCTTGCTCCGCCGATTGATGTTCAACTCAAGCCGCCATCGACTGACCGTCGTCCTGGCTGTCCGGTCTGTTCGAAAGCGTCAGTTCTTGCAGGCCGCCGCCCGGAAACAGGCTGTATCCAGCAGGAACCGGGAATGCGTCTCGTGGCGGTTGGCGCGCGGCGGCGGTGACGTCGCCCATTGACCGTCGAATCCCCGTCGATCAGTCTCGGCGAAGAGTGCTGCAAGGCTGTCGGCTGCTGCCATGACGTCCTGATCGCGGTCGTTTGCACAACCAGGGAAGGCCGGCGCCGGATCGTCTCGGCACGGCCGGCGAAAAAAATGAATGAGCGCACTACCACGCACACCACCCTCCATGAGGCGCTCCTGTCCAGGGGTGAGACCGACTGGAACCGCCTGCGGAAGGAGCAGGCGGCCGGCGTCGAGCCCGAAACCGGTCCGGATGAGGGTGAGTTCGACGAGTCCAGGACGCAGGCGGTTGCACCGCGACGCACGCAGGCGATCCCTGTCCGCCTGGACCCCGACATCCTCGAGTTCTTCAAGGCCGGCGGTCGCGGCTACCAGGCCCGGATCAACGCTGCCCTGCGGCTCTACATGAACAACTGCCGCCAGGCGGCGTGCCCGGCGGGGCCGGACAACGCACCGGTTTCGACCCGCGTCTGGCGCAAATGAAGCCTGCGACCGCGCAGACAGAGAAGCAGCCGGGGCAGCAGGAAGGACTGCACGAGGAAGTGGGAGAAGCCTGTCGCGTCGGCGATGGAGTTCCCGATCACCATTCGCCGGGCGTAGCGGTCGACGAGCTGGCTGGCGGAAGTCTTCACCTGGTTGGTGAGCCGCAGGGTCGCGAGGACGATCGGGATCCGTGCGCGGCCAGCGACCGGGAGATGACCGGCTTCCGGCTGCGCAACGGCCTGCCGCCGCAGGCCTTGAGTGAGCCCGTACCGGTGCGGCCGGGCAGGCTCGGGTCGATGAACGGCCGCGAGGTCCTGAAGGATATCTTCCGCGAACGCGGCTTTCCGTGGCGCTGACAGGGCGGCTGAAGGCCAGTGACGGCACGTGGGCGCACCGTTCGTGAAGGGCCGTGCCACGGGAGCCCGGGTGTGGCACCATGCCTGTCTGTGTGTCGGGAGATGCGCGGATGGTGGAAGGGATTCTTGGCGTCGGGACCGACTTCTTCGACTTCCTGGTGCAGTCGTTCCTGCTGCTCGCCCCGATGCTGCTGCTGGGCCTGTTCCTCGGCGGACTGATCCACGTCTTCATCTCGCGTCACGCAATCCTGCGCTGGTTTCGCCACGACACCCTGAAATCCGTCACCGCCGCCGCCGCGGTCGGGGTGCCGGTCCCGCTGTGCAGCTGCTCCGTGGTGCCGGTGGTTGCCGAGATGCGCACCAAGGGGGCGTCGCGGTCATCCTGCATGTCACTGCTGATCACGGCACCCGAGACCGGGGCCGACTCGATCCTGGTGACCCACGCGTTCTTCGGGCCGGTCGCGGCCGTCGTCCGCCCGCTCATCAGCTTCGTCACCGCCGTTGTCGCGGGGCTGCTTTCCATCAGGCTCGCCCGGGACGACCATGAACAGGGTGCGCCGGGTGCCGTGCACGGCTGTTGCTGTCAGCCGGGTAGTGCAGGGTCCGATGTGCACCGGCCGCTGATCCCGGGCCTGGACAGCTGTTACGTCAGCCCTGTGCAGATGTGGCGTGCGGGAATCGACTGGGCGAAGGGTGCTGTCCCCGCCATGGGCCGGGGTGACAGTACCGGGCCGGTGGCTGTCGAGACGATGGCGGCCAACCGGCTTCCTGATTTCCGGACCATCGTCGCCCACATCTTCCGGTACGGCTTCGTCGAGATCGCCGATGACATCCTGTTCGCTCTCCTGGTGGGCATCGTTCTCGGCGCGGTGCTCTACGTCGCGATCCCCGCCGACCTCATGGCCGGCGAGTACACCGTGTGGCTTTCCTACCCGGTGATGCTGCTGGTCGGGGTGCCGCTGTATATCTGCGCTTCGGCAAGCACACCGATCGCGGCGGCGCTGGTGGCGAAGGGCGTCAGTCCCGGCGCTGCGCTGGTGTTCCTGATGACGGGTCCGGCGACCAACACCGGGACCATCGCCGTCATCATGCAGAGGTTCGGCCTGCGGTTCGCATCGATCTACGTCGGCAGCGTCGTCGGTGTGACCGTTGTCTTCGGGGTTCTCGTCGACATCCTGGTGATCGCAACCGGCTACCCGGTGATCGTCACCCTGCAGGCATCCGGGGTCCCGACCATCCAGGTGCTGCAGTGGGCCGGTGCATTCGCGTTGCTTGCGCTCATTGTCTGGCGTTTCCGTGCCGGAGCATTCAGGCGCGGCTGGGAGGAGCTGCTGGTCAACCTTCGACCCGTGTTCCGTCAGTAGTTGCCCCGCCGACTGCCCGGGCCGCGGCTGCCGCATCCACGGTGAACGGGACGGGAAGCGCCCGGGCGGCGATCTCCACCGCGGGTCAGGCGTCCTGCGTGTCCGGCAGTCCGTAGCCGCCGCCACCGGCTTCGTACATCGAGATCCGGTCACCCGGTTCGAGCAGGATGCGGGCCTTCGGGTCGACGAGCGCGCCGTTGACCTCGTAGCGGCGCAGCGCACCGGAACCGCCCCCGGCAAGTCCCCGGGCCGGAAAGCTGGTGCGCTGGCCCATCAGCGCAACCTCCAGCGGATTTCCGGTATCGTTGCGGAACACGACCTTCTGGCCGTCCCCGCCGCGCCAGCGGCCGTCTCCACCGGTGCCGGGAAGCACTTCACGGGATTCGACGGTCATGCTGGTCCGGCTCTCCCAGATTTCGGTGGGGACCACCATCATGTTGGACGGTGCCGGGGTCACGTCGCGGCCGTCGAGCCCGCGCATGCCGCCGAGACCGCCGGATAGAAAGAACAGCGACGAGACGTCGCCACCGTCGCGATGCCGGCCCTGGACGCTGAAGATGCTCATCATGGCGGGGTCGGACTGCACACGTCCGGGCACCACCTCCGCCATCGCGCCCATCAGCAACGGGACGACGAAGTGTCCGACCGAGTGACGTGCGCCGGTCGCCCAGGGGTGGCGGGCGTCAAGGATGCAGCCTTCCGGAGCCCGGACGGTGATCGGCCTCGTACTGCCCATGGTGTTGGGCAGGTCCGGGATCGTCAGGCACTTCATCACGTAGTTGGACTGGGCGACTGTGTAGCAGAACGGAACGTTGATCGAGGCGCGGACCGGCGGATCGGTACCGTCGAAATCGACGGTTGCCGACGTGCCCTCGATGGTGACCGAGGCTGCAAGCGTGACCGGGTGGCCCGGTCCCTCGATCTCGATACTGTTGTGCCAGGTTCCGTCCGGCATGTCGCGGAACCTGCTGCGCATGGCGGCTTCGGAGTGGTCGTTGACGGCGTCGGAGAGGCTGTCGATTTCCTTCAGACCGTAGTCGTCCATGAACTCGAGCAATGCCCGTCCGCCGACCTCGTTGCAGGCGGCATTCGCCATCAGGTCGCCGATGGTCTGTTCCGGAACCCGCACATTGGCGCCGACCACGTCGAGCAGCAGGGTGTTGAGGACACCGTCGTCGCGCAGCTTGCAGACCGGCAGCCGCAGACCCTCGTGGTAGATCTCGGTACAGTCGGATGCCATGCCCCGGCCGCCGATGTCGGGCAGGTGGGTGACGCTCATGGTGTAGCCGACCAGCCGGTCGCCGCGGAATACCGGTCGCAGCATGGTGACGTCGAACAGGTGCCCGGTCCCCATCCAGGGATCGTTCGTCATCACGATGTCGCCCGGACGCAGGGTTTCGGGCGGGTAGACCGCGAGCATGTGGCCGATGGTCCGCGGCGCCGTGCCGGTGAAGGACGGAACCGAGTAGGTTCCCTGGGCGATCAACCGTGCCTGTGAGTCGAAGACCATGCAGGACAGGTCGTAGCCTTCGCGAACGTTCATCGAGAACGAGGTCCGCACCAGCGAGAGCACGAGCTCGTCGGCGATTGCGACCAACCGGTCCCACAGGATCTTGAGACTGACCGGATCGTAGGTCGTCATGTTTCCTCCTCGGCGAGTGTCACCACCAGGTTGCCCATGCTGTCGACCCGCAAGCTGTCGCCGGGTCCAAGCACCGTCGTGGCCTCATCCTCGCGCACAAGGGCCGGACCGTCGACTGTCCGGCCGGGTTCCAGCGCATAGCGGTCGAGCACCGGCCAGCGGCGCCTCTCGCCTGCCAGCGGGTCCCATGCGTCGATCGATCCGACCTCGCAGTCAGTTCCCGAGGCGCCGGGGAACGGCCGGTAACCGCGGGCGAATTCCGGGCTCGGGCCGGAGGCCTCGACCTTCCAGTTGACGATCTCGATCTTGGCGTCGATCGGTGTTGCCGCGTAGATTGCCGCATAGGCGTCGAGAAACCGCGCGCCGAGATCAGCCGGCGACATGCCGGTGCTGCAGACCACCTCGACCTCGTGGCCCTGGCCATGAAAGCGCATGTCGAGGCGCTGCTCGACGGACATCTCGTTGCGCGCGATCCCGGCTGCCGCAAGCAGCCCCGTGGCCTGATCGATCACCGGCCTGAACCCGTCCTCGATCCCGTCCGCGCCCAGCTCTTCCAGCAGAACCTGTCCGGAACGCAAAGTGGCGTAGGAGACCGGGGTCGTGAGCAGGCCGATCGCCGACATCACCCCGGCCCCGACCGGCAGGATCACCCGGGGAATCCGCAGCTTGCGGGCGACCCTGACCGCGTGCGCCGGCCCGGAGCCGCCGAAGGCGATCATGGCGCAGCGGCGGTAGTCGAACCCGATTTCGGAGGCGTGCATGCGAAAGGCCCGGGCGACATCCTCGTTGATGACCTCGTGAATGCCCCACGCCGCCCGGTCACGGCTGATGCCGAGTGGGCCGGCGACACGGGTCGCGATCGCATCGTCGGCAGCCTGCGCATCGAGCGTCATGCGCCCGCCGAGAAAGGCGTCGGGCTCGAGGTAGCCGAGGACGAGGTTGGCATCGGTCAGGGTGGCGCTGTCCCCGCCGGTTGCGTAACAGGCCGGTCCGGGGTCGGCGCCGGCGCTGTACGGTCCGACGGCGAGCAGACCGCGGTCATCCACCCGGGCGATCGAGCCGCCCCCGGCGCCGATCTCGATCATGTCGATGACCGGAATCCTGAGCGGCAGGCCGCTGCCGGCCTTGTAGTTGTAGGATCGCGCCACCTCGAACTCGTAGCGGCGCAACGGTCGGCCGTTCCTGATGAGTGCGCCCTTCGCCGTTGTTCCTCCCATGTCGAAGGAGAGCAGGTCGCCTTCGCCGAGCTGTTCGCCGAGGAAGGCGGTGACCAGCGCCCCCGCCGCGGGTCCGGATTCGATCAGCCGGACCGGGAACCGGCGCGCGATCGGCGGTGTGACCATGCCGCCCGACGCCGTCATGATCAGCAGGGTTCCTCCGAACCCCATCCGGGCGAGGCCGTCTTCCAGCCGCCGCAAGTAGCGGTCGGTCAGCGGCTGGACATAGGCGTTGACCGTGGTGGTCGACCAGCGCTCGTACTCGCGCATGAAGGGCAGGATCTCGGACGAGGTGGTGACCGTGAGCTCGGGGAAGCGGGCGGCAACGACCTCGCGCGCCGCGGCCTCGTGCCGGTCGTCGACGTAGGAGTGCAGGAAACACAGCGCGAGTGCCTCGATCCCGTGCTCCTCGACCAGGGTGCGGGTTGCCCGTTCGACCTGGTCCGGGTCGAGCGCGGTCTCGACCGCGCCGTCGTACCTGATTCGTTCGTCGACCTCCAGCCGCAGCGCGCGGGGCACCACCGGATCGGCGAAGGCGATCGCGAGGTCGAACAGGTCGAAACGGCGCTCCATCGCGATGTCGAGCACGTCGCGGAACCCGCGGGTGACCAGCATGCCGGTCTTCGCGCCGCGCCGCTCGATCACGGCGTTGGTCACCAGCGTGGTGCCGTGGGCCAGGGTCGCGACCTCGCCCACCGCCACGCCGGCGCGCTCAAGCAGGGTCTCGAGACCGGCGAGCACGGCCTGCGACGGATCATGCGGCGTGGTCAGCTGCTTGTGGATCGACATGGCGCCGGTCGCGTCGTTGACCAGCGCGAGGTCGGTAAAGGTCCCGCCGACATCGACACCGACGCGCCAGCGTTCTCCGGCGCCTGGGCTTCCAGTCGTCACCGCTCTCCCCTTCCATGGCGGCAGTCCGTGCGGGACTGTCCGCCTGTGCCAGGCTTCATATCAGCCTGAATGCCATGCGTGTCCGTGGCGTGACACCGTGATCCGGTTCTTTCCTGACGACGGAGCCTCCCGTACGGCCGCAAACAGGCGTGAACCCGGAGTCCCGGCCGAGGAAGTTTTTCCTGGGGACAGTGGGATACGGGGAACGCCCGGTGACGTGTCGGGGTTGCTGAACCTGCCGCATGTTGACGAACGGCGGTCTCCCCGATGTCCTTGGCGAAAACTGTATGCGAGCCGTGGTGCCGGTTTCAAGGCGGGATGTTCCCCGGGGGCTGTCGGCCGGTTCCGCGGTGGCACCGCACGCTGGTCGCGGTGCCGGGGTCCGCGCCTTCCGGAGAACATCTCGCCCGTCGCCCGGTTTCGTGCCCGCCCCTGCGCGGACCGGGCGGCACCGACCCGTGCCTGCATTGCCGGGGCGATCGGGGAGCTGCCGACCACGCGCGATCCGGTCCCGCGACGGGATCGTGGATGGTCAGGGTGCTCCGCCATTCCGCGCGAGGCGACTGTCTGCATCCGTTGCGCCGAACACGGGTTCGGCAGCGGTTTCGCAGGCACAGAGGGTCAGCGGCCGCATCGCCCGGCCCAGGGGCTGCGCCTTGCGGATCGCCGTCAACGGCGCGGGTGATGAACGGAACGCCGGTACGCCGCGCCGGTTGAACCGTCCGCGGCGGCGGCGCGTGCCTTCACCGGACAACGGCGTCCAGGACCACCGCGGACTGTGCGCTCGACACGCAATCCCGCGGAACCGGATCGAAGGACCGCGAACTCAGGCGTAACCGCCGGCCATGATCCGGTCGAGACGGGCATGGACGTGTTCCGCCCGGCCCTCGCGCACGAGCCCGCCCGGCGTCGCACCGCCGAAACCGGGTAAAGGTTCGGCACGGAACCAGGCATAGGCGGCAAGCGGCGATCCGGTCACGGCTTCGACGCGGTTGAGAATTTCCAGCGTCTGGCGCAGGCGGACCTAGGTCTTGCGCGTGCGGATGCGCGACGCCCGCGCGAGCGCATCCTTTCCCAGGCCAAGCGTACCGGCGATCTCGGACTTCGTGGTGCGCAGCGCATCGGCGATGAGTGTCGGCGAGAACACCTCGTCTGCAATGAACTGCTGAAACTGCACGACCGTACATCGCGGAATTTCACTCACCATAGCGCAAGAACCCTCGCGGTTGAGAGAAAGTGCACCAGGATCGCAGCGGGCGCCGATATCTCAGATGCCGGTGGCGCGAGACGGGACGGGCACCGAGCAGGCCAGAACCACACTGTCATGCTTCACGGTACGCACCAGGTATTTCGGCGTGTCACCCGGGCATCGGCGGAGCTGTCAGCGAGGATCGTCGCTGGTGCAAACAGGCAATGGGCCGGCCATTTGGACCGCCCGCGGCTTCCTCCCATGGAATCAGCCCCGGTGCCGTTTACCGGACGACGTTCAGTGACGAGCACTGCGGCCGCCTGCGATCTGCACAGGCTGTTCCCCGTCCGGCTGTGGCCCGACAATGGTGAGCCCGCCACCCTGAAGGCTGCAGTCGATCCTTTTGGAGCACCCGGTGCCGATGCCCTGGCGCACCGAGCCCTGCCCGGCGATGGCCCGGGCACGGCCCTGACGGCTCGGCTCGAAGGCTCCCGGTACAGTGCCATCGGGAACACGTTGCCATTGACCGTGGTTCCGGGCCATATCCACCAGTTCGATCCCGGGAAAGGAAAACGGCTTGTCAGAACGATACGGCACGGGGATCCGACATGCGTGCATCCTGGTGCTGTGCACTGTGCTGCCGGTGATGGTCCAGGCTACCGAGATCCAGGGCCACCGCGGCGCTCGCGGGCTGCTGCCCGAAAACACTCTGCCGGCATTCGAGCGTGCCGTCGCGCTCGGCGTTGACCAGCTGGAACTCGACCTCGGCATGACCCGGGACGGCGTACTCGTGGTGTACCATGACCGGGCCCTGAACCCCGACATCACCCGTGATGCCGACGGTAGCTGGCTGAGCGGGCCGAAAAGGCTGCTGTGGCACCTGGAGTACCGCGAACTGTCGGCATTCGATGTCGGGCGGACCCGGCCCGGGAGCAGGACTGCAGACCGGTTTCCGGACCAGGAACCCCGTGACGGCGCCCGTATCCCGACGCTGCGGGAAGTCTTGGCACTGGGCCGCGGCCCGGGCGCGGAGGCATTGCGCTTCAATATCGAACTCAAGCTCACGCCCCTGGAACCCGGTGCCACGGCGGATCCGCGCAGGCTTGTGCAGGAGATTGTCGAGGTCCTGGAGTCCGAAGGGATGGCCGATCGAGCCACCATTCAGTCCTTCGACTGGCGCATCGTCCGTGAAGTGCAGGCACACGCATCGGACATCCGGACCTCCTGCCTGACCGTCGGGCGCCGGTGGTTCGACACGATCGAGCGCGGGCGGCCCGGGCCGTCGCCCTGGACCGCCGGTCTTGACATCGATGCCGTCGACGGTTCCGTCCCGCGACTGGTGCAGCAGGCCGGATGCGCGGTGTGGTCTCCCTATTTCCGTGATCTGACCGCCGAGGCACTCGCCGAGGCGCACGGCCTGGGCCTGAGCGTCGTGGTCTGGACCGTAAACGAGGTCGATGACATGGAGGCGCTGGCCACACTCGGGGTTGATGGCCTGATCACCGACTACCCGGATCGCGCGGTCCGCTTGCTCAGAGCGTCACCGTGAGCAGATGTGCTGCGAAGCGCCCCTGGTAGAAGGGGAGCGTCGCGGCAGGCACCCGATCGGCCTGACCTGTTCGGCGTAGCGGCCCGGAACCGGATGCGATGGCCCGCAGAGGCGCCTGACAGCCGTGCCCATCCGTGCCGCATGACCGGGTTCCTGGATGCGCACGACATTCGATATCGCGCGGCGCCTGCCGAACGTGTGCTGCTGGTTTCGGCTTCCGGGATGGCCGCGGAAAGCCTCAGGTCTCTACCTGCCAGTCAGTCCTGCGGGCGCTCGAGCGGCCAGGTCCGGCTTCCGGCCCGGCGCAGGCGATCAGGAGGGCGCGCCCCTTTCGGTCAGGATTTGTCATGGCAGGGTTCGGCGCACGTTCAATGCGCCACGAGAACGACAGGCAAGCCGAAGGACGGTGACAGCGTTCGGCCGCACCGCACGACACGAAGCGAGTACCCGAGAGCCGGTCGCAGCGTGACGAGCGACGATCCGGGTGAGATTCCCGACGGCGGCGAACCCGGCCGAGGCGCCACCATGCCCTGAACGGACGCAGCGGGTTTCCCGCGCCCTTGCGGGCACGACCGTCGATCCGGGCTGTGCGCACTCGAAACAGGCGTGCCTCATCCGTCATGCCGAATACCACGCGCAATATGACCTCCAGGTGCGCGTGAACGGGAAAACGACCCGACAGACAGCCACGCATCCATCGGCCGGTCGGCGGCCTTGCAGATCATGTCGCCGTGCAGCCGCAACAGCTCGCCGCGAAACGCCGGCATGAGCAGCCGGCGTTGCCGGTTCCCTTCATCGGCACCCCCGGCGGGCTCCGCACACCTCCCATATGGGAGGATTTACAAGGGCTTGTGCCGGGATACCCTGTCCCTGCGAGGGTTCCAGACACCTTGCGTTCACCGCCACGGAGGGTGGGCGAATGCACTTCGGTGACATCGAGATCGGCATGACCGACGGGGCGAAACGCACGGGCACGGCGCCGGCACGGGTGGCGGTGACCACGCACCCGGTCTTCGGCAACGCCGCCGCGTCGAGCGCTGGGAGGCACATGATGCTTGGAGAGCCGAGAGCCGAGAGCCGAGAGCCGAGAGCCGAGAGCCGAGAGCCGAGAGCCGAGAGCCGAGAGCCGAGAGCCGAGAGCCGAGAGCCGAGAGCCGAGAGCCGAGAGCCGAGAGCCGAGAGCCGAGAGCCGAGAGCCGAGAGCCGAGAGCCGAGAGCCGGGCCATGTCCGAGCGCTTCGGCACCCACCGCATTCCTGCCGCGCGGCTGATGCCATGGGCCGCGCCGACCATGCCCGGCGGGAGCGCCAGTCCCGCCCTCACGCAGGCTCAGCCCACGCGCTAGCTTCCCGCCCCCGCCGTCCGGCGGAGGCTGCCTCCTCCCTTTCTTCCGTTCTCCCCGGCCGTTTCGCGCGGCCGGGCGGCGCGGCGGCCTGCCTGCTCGCCGCCGGCCTGTTCCTGCTTGTCCCCGCCGCGTCGGTGCTGGCGCAGACCAGCGTCGAGATGGTGGGCAACACCGGGCAGGCCAACAACGACACAATCGCTTTCAACAACGACATTGCCCAGGCGTTCGACACGGGCAGCAACAGCGCCGGCTACAAGCTGACCTCGGTGAAGGTCGATATCGACGGCAACACCGGCGTTCCGACCTACACCGCGCGGATCTTCCTTGCGGACGACGTGACCGGCCATCCGACCGGCGACAGCCTGGGCACGCTCACCAACCCGTCTTCGCTGACAACGGACGGGGCCAAGACATGGACGGCGACCGGGGGCGGTATCGACCTGGCCCCCAACGAGGGCTACGTCTTCTTTCTGGACGTGACGGCCACGGCGACAAGTGCGCCCAGCGCAACGGCGACGGCCGCGGACGGCGAGGATACGGGCGGGCTGGCGGGCTGGGCCATCGCCAACGCGCGGTTCCAGAGGGCGGCCAACCTGAACTCCTGGAACACCAATACCAACGCCCTGCGGATCGAGCTCCACGGCTACGCCAAGACCGCGCCGGTGCGGACCGGGTTCGGGCCGGCGCGGTCCGCCGACGCGCTGGTGGACAACTACAATCTGCAGCAGACCACAGCTACTCCGCTGACCTCATCGAGACTCAGCGTTGATCTCGGGCAGGCTTTCACCACCGGCACCGCGCCCGGGGGCTACAAGCTGACCAGCGTGGTTCTGGGCCTGAGCGCCTCCGGCACGAGGCCGGTCTTCAGCGTGCAGATCCGGACGAGCACCCCGGTGAGCGACTCGAAGGGCAGCCGTGCGGAGCCGACGGGCACCGTCGTGGGCACGCTGACGGCGCCGGCTACGGTGGGGTCCGGCGCCAACACGTTCACGGCGGTCGGCGGCATCGATCTGGAGCCGAGCACGACGTATTTCGTGGTCATCGACGTGACCGTGCCCTCGCAAGGCTACCGCTGGTTCGAGCGGCGCGAAGGCTACGACCAGGTTGCGGGCGATGCGGGCTGGAGCATCGAGGATTACAGCGTCCACTGGGTGCCGGGCTGGGGGCGTACCCTCAACACCAACCTGAACGTTGTCCGCCGCCTCACCATCCACGGCCAAGTGAAGGACGCGCTGCCGCCGGACGCGCCTGACGCGCCGACGGTGAACGCGGTGACGGGCAAGGGCGGCCAGCTGTCGGTGAACTGGGACGCGCCGGACGAGGTCAACGGCGCGTATGTCATCGACTACGACCTGCGCTACTTCAAGGGGACGTCGGACCCCGACGACGAGGCGGACTGGGTCGAGGAGGGCTTTGAGCACGCGCTGAGCGGCATCCCGGACCCGGGCACGGACACCTCGGCGACCCTCTCCGGCCTGGCGCCGTCCAGCCAATACCGGGTCCAGGTGCGCGCGGCCAACGCCTCCGGCGAGGGGGCGTGGTCGGCCTCGGGCAGCGCCACGACCAACGCGGCGGGATCCAACAACGCGCCGAGGCTGATCGAGAGGAAGACGGGCGACACGGACAACATCTGCCAGGTCAAGACCGACACCTCCACGCCGTCGAAGACGATCAATTCACCCACCGGGACGCTGGTTTCGCTCACGCCCGTCTACAACCGCCAGTCTTCGGGGGACACGGCGGAATGGCCGGACGCCTGTACCACCACGACCGGGATCAGGGACGTCCCCATCTTCGACGACCGGGACGCCGAGCCGCTGGCCTACACGTTTTCCTACACGCTGCCGGACAACGTCCGGTTTACAAACGAAACCCCCCGGGTTGTGCCATCGACAAACAACGAAGGAACGGCTGACAGGCTTTTCGCTCGACTCGTGGTCGCAGGCGGGAACGCGGACATACGGCTCGGCATCACGGCCACGGACCCGCAGGGCGCCTCGGTCAGCACGCATGTCACTCTCGAGGGCGGCACCTTCCCCGGCTCGGCCGGCGCGCCGAGCCTCAAGGCGCCGGGCCTGGTGCGCTTCGCCCAGAACGTGCGCGGCAGCGCGGTGCTGCCGGCGGCGGCCGGCGGCGACCGGCCGCAATACGGCCACCTCTACCATGTGAGCGGCCTGCCGCCGGGGCTGTCCTTCGACCCCGACACGCGCACCATCTCGGGCACGCCGACGACGGCGGGGACCTGGACCGCGACCTACACCGCCGACGACTTCGACGGGGCCTATTCGCGCAAGGACAGCGCGAGCGCGGCGGACAAGGCCGACGCGGCGACGCAGACCTTCAAGGTGCGGGTGGACCCGGCGACGGGCGCGACGCCGACCATCCGGCTGATGCAGGTGGCGTCGCGGCCGGCCCATTCCTCGGGCAACAACAACATCTACGACACCTACGTCCGGGGCGACGAGATCCTGATCGACGTGCAGTACGACCGCCCGATGGCGGCGTCGCTGCCGCGGACGAACAGCCGGATCGCGCTGCGCCTGGACCTGGGCGCGGACGACACCGACCTGGGCAACAGCCGGCGGCTCGCCACCCTGAAGAGCCTGGAGTATGGCGCGCAGGTGCTGCGCTTCGCCTACACGGTGCAGTCCGGCGACACGGACAACGACGGCATCTGGGTGCAGACGGGCGGGTCGAACCAGGTGGTGTTCCTGGCCAACGGCGCGACCCTGGTCGACGCCGAGACCGGCAAGGCGGCCGGCCGGACCCTGACCGGGCTGCCGACCGCGGGCGGCCAGCTCGGCGGCGCGGTGCGGGCCAAGGTCGACGGCTCGGTGCCGGAAGCCAACGGCGTGCGGGTGACGAGCGCGGAGGTCGACGGCGCGACCCTGACGGTGACCTTCGATTCGGAACTGTCCAATACGGCCGCGGTGAACACGGGCGTGCTGGTCACCGAACTCGGCGTGCAGAGCGCGGGCGACGTCCAGGGCCAGACGGGCGCCTACCAGCATCCGGACACGGTCTCGTTCCACTCGGTGGCGAACGAGGGCGACACGGTGACGCAGATGCGCCTGACGCTGAGCCAGCCGGCGCGTCCCGGCCAGCGGGTGACGCTGGACTACGGGGGCACCCAGCTGAGGGACCGCCGCAACCGCCTGGTGCCGGGGTTCCAGCAGCTCGAGGTGACCAACGTGACCGGCGGCGTGGCGTCGGTGGCGCCGGCGCCGGTGCGCGGCTCGGCGGCGGGGAAGACGGTGACGCTGACCTTCAGCCGGGCGCTGGCCGGGGGCTCGGCGCCGACGGCGGGCGCCTTCCAGGTCTGGGCGACCGACCGCAATGGCGACCACCGCTCGATCTGGGGCGTCGCCACGGCGACGGCGTCGGTCGTGGGGTCGACGGTCACGATCCCGCTGGAGAAAGCGCTGAGTGCCGACGACCGGGCCGTGCGGGTGAGCTACTTCAAGCCGTCCACGGGACCGGTGCTGAAGGACCGGCTGCTCCACACCGAGGTCGCGGCCTTCCGGGAGTTCCCGGTCGACTCGAACCACGACGTCACCCCGCCCGGGGCGCCGGCCATGGTGGCGGGCCAGCACCCGACGGTCACCACCGCCTCGACCGTGGTGCTGTACTTCGCCGAGGCGCTGGACACGGGCTCGGTGCCGGCCGCCGCGAACTTCACGGCGAGCGCCGCCGGCACGACCGTGACGACCACGAGCTATTCGGTGACCAACAACGCCGTGGTGTTCGGAGCCAATGCCGCATCGACCGCCGGCACGACCGAATGGCGTGTCGTCTACGATCCCGACGCGACCGGCGGCACCCCGATCCGGGACGCGCAGGGCAACGCCGTGGCGGCGTTCACCGTGCAGGTGACGGCCACGGATGCCATCAAGCCGGTCCCGATCACCGGCGTTCATTACGTCGATGGGGCTACCTTGACGGTAGTGTTCGGCAACCAAAACTGGCTGGACCCGTCCAGCGTTCCGGCGGCGTCGGCGTTCACGTTCCACGACACCGAGACGCCGCCCGCCGAGATCGACATCGGCATCGACGCCGTCTCGGTGACCGCACACCGGCTGTTCCTCCATCTCGAGAACCCGGTGCCGCCCTGCGCCGGTGTGCTGACGCCCAACAACATCGCATTCCGGCTCACCTACACGAAGCCCTCGACGAACCCCCTCCAGGGCCTCGCCAGCACCGGACAGGTGGACGGGTTCGGGCCGTTGAACGTGAAGAACCAGCGGGTGGACCGGTGCAGGCGGATCCAATGAGCCGGCGAGCGGAACGGGAGGAACGGCAGATGACCATTCACCGAACCCTGCACCGGGCCGTCCTGTCGCTTGGCCTGTGCCTCGCCCTGCTGGCCGGCGCCGGGGCGGCGCAGGCGGCGCGGGCGGTCGCGGACGGCAGCACCGTGACGCTCGGTCTCGGGCACGTGCTGGACCAGAGGAAGCTGCTGGACCCGGCCGACTTCACGGTCACCGCCTCCGGCACGGCGGTGGCGGTGCTCTCGGCGTCGTTCACGGCGAGCGGCAGGGGCGTGGCCCTCGGGCTCGCGCGCGCGCTCGCCGCCGGCGAGACGGCAACGGTGGACTACACCTGGCCGTGGTCGGGCGAGGGCCTGTGGACCGCGTCCGGCGAGCAGATCGACAGCTTCACGCTGAACGTGGGGGCGCCGGGAACGCAGGCGCTGACGGCGTCGTTCCACGGCCTGCCGGCGGCGCATGACGCCAGCGCCCTGTTCGGCTTCGAGCTGCGCTTCGGCGAGGAGGTCGCGGGGCTCAAGCTGGCGTCGGTCGAGGCGGCGCTCTCGGTCACCGGCGGGCGGCTGATCGACGTCAAGCGCACGGTGCGGGGGAAGAACGGCAGGATGACGGTGAGGGTGCGCCCGGCCGGGGCCGGGGCGGTGACCCTGGCGCTGGCGGCGACGGCGGACTGCACGGTGGCGGGCGCGATCTGCGGGAAGGGCGGCCGGAAACTCGCGGCGGTCTCGGCGACGGTGCCGGGCCCGGCGGACACCACCCCGCCGGCGCCGGTGGGCGCGGCGGTGGACGGCAGCCTGATGACGGTGAGCTTCGACGAGGACCTGGCGGAACCCGCGACGACCGCGTGGTTCAAGGCCCAGTGGACCATCGACGGGACCGGGCTGCGGCACCACCCGAACCGGGCATGGCTCTCGGACCGGCGCACGGTCTCGCTGGAGATCTCGAAGACCCACCCGGCCGTCGCCGGGCAGACGGTGACGGTGAGCTACGCGGCCTCGGACTTCCTGCGCGATGCCGCCGGCAACAAGGTGGCGGACTTCGCCCTGACCGCGGCGGTGGCCCTGCCGGCGCTGACGGCGCGGTTCGCGGGGCTTCCGGCGGAGCATGACGGTGCGAAGCGGTTCGAGTTCGAGCTGCGGTTCAGCGAGGAGGTCGCGGGCCTGCGCCTGCCGGCGGTCCAGGCGGCGCTCTCGGTGAGCAATGGCCGGGTGGTGGCGGTGAGGCGCGCGGTGGCCGGGCAGAACCGGCGCCTGACGGTGCAGGTGCGCCCCGACGAGGTGGACGACGTGACGGTGAGCCTGCCGGCGACGGCGGACTGTTCGGCAACGGGCGCGATCTGCACGCCCGACGGGCGGAAGCTTGCGAGCGCGCTCATCGCCACGGTGCGGGGCCCGGTGGCGCTCTCGGTCGCGGATGCCCGCGCCGGCGAGGCGGACGAGGCGCTGGAGTTCACGGTCACGCTGAGCCGGGCGGCGTCGGGCACGGTGACGGTGGACTACGCGACCCGCAACGGCACGGCGACGGCGGGCGAGGACTACACCTTCACCCGCGGCACGCTGAGCTATGCCGCGGGCGAGCTCGAGAAGACGATCCCGGTGCCGCTGCTCGACGACGCCATCGACGAGGGCGAGGAGACCGTCACGCTCAAGCTTATGAACCCGCAAGGGGCGGTGATCGGCGACGGCGAGGCGACGGGGACGATCGAGAACTCCGACCCGCTGCAGAGGATGTGGCTCGCGCGCTTCGGGCGCACGGTGGCGGACCATGTGACCTCGGCGGTCTCCGAACGGCTGGCGACCCCGCTTGCCGGCGCCCGGGTGACGGTGGGTGGCCAGAGCCTCGAGCTTTCCGGGTCCGACGACACGGCGCTGCTCGGGGAGACCCTGACCTCGATCGCCCGCGCGATGGGCGCGCCGGCGGACGGCGGCGCATCCCCCGGATCGGGATACGGGGACGGCGGCTGGCCGGGGACGGGCCTCGGGATCGGTCAGTCCCCGACGCCGAACAGCGCACCGGCTCGAACGCCGTCGGGCCGCGAGCTGCTGCTGGGCAGCGCGTTCCACCTCGTGCGCGAGGGCGAGGGGACCGGTCCGGGGCTTGCGGCCTGGGGCCGGGTGACGACCGGCGGCTTCGACGGCGAGGCGCCGGCGGACGGCGGAGAGGTGCGCATCGACGGCCACGTGACCACCGGCATCCTCGGTGCGGACGCGCAGTGGAAGCGCCTGCTGGCCGGTGTGGCGGTCTCGGCGAGCGAGGGCGAGGGCAGCTTCGCACAACCGGAGGTGGACACGGGCACCATCGAGAGCTCGATGACGACGGTGAGCCCCTATGCGCGCGTGGCCGTGACCGACCGGGTCTCGGTCTGGGGTCTCGCCGGCTGGGGCAGCGGGGAGATGACCATCGTGCAGGCGGCGAACGACCGCGGCCAGCCGGAGCGGACGACCCGGACCGACCTCGGGATGCGCCTCGCCGCCGTGGGCGGACGGGGCGCGCTGCTGCAGCCGGACGAGGCCGGCGGCATGGAACTCGCACTGAAGGCGGACGCGTTCCTGGTCAAGACGACGTCGCAGGCGGTCTCGAACGAGGGTGAGACCAGTGCACAGGCGAGCCGGACGCGGCTTGTGTTCGAGGCCGGCCGGGCGTTCCGGGCGGGCGGCGGCACGCTGACGCCGGGCCTCGAGCTCGGGCTGCGCCATGACGGCGGCGACGCCGAGACCGGCACCGGCGTCGAACTCGGCGGGCGCGTGGCCTGGGCCGGTCCGGGCTCGCGCCTGGGCGTGGAGGCGAGAGTGCGCGCGCTGGTCGCCCACGAGGACTCGGACTACCGGGAATGGGGGGCCTCGGGCGCGCTGCGCCTCGCCCCCGGGGCGTCGGGACGCGGCCTCTCGTTCAGCCTGGCGCCCACCTGGGGGGCGGCGTCGGGCGGTGCGGACCGGCTGTGGTCGGCCCTCGATGTGCGGGGCCTCGCACCGGAAGGGACGTTCGAGGCCGGACACCGCCTTGCGGGCGAGATCGGCTACGGGCTCTCGCTGTTCGGAGACCGGTGGACCGGCACGCCCGGCCTGGGCCTGGGGCTTGCGCGCGCCGCGCGGGACTACCGGCTCGGCTGGCGGCTCGCCCCGGCGGGCCGGGGCGACCCCGGCTTCGAGCTCAGCCTCGACGCCACCCGGAACGAGGCGGCGAACGCCAACGGCGCCGGAACGCAGGTCGGGCACGGGGTCATGCTGCGCGCGGGCGTCCGCTGGTGAACAAGGCGGAGATTGCCGCCCGCGTGGCCGGGCGGACCGGGCTCGCAAGACCGGCGGCGGCAGAGGCCGTGGACGCCGTGTTCGAGGTCATCGCCGAGGCGCTGGCAGGCGGCGAGGAGGTGCGGGTGGTCGGCTTCGGGGTGTTCGGGGTCAAGACCCACCCCGACCGCACCTGGCGCAACCCGGGAACCGGTGAATGGATGCGGATCAAGGCGTCGAGGGCGCCGACATTCAGGGCCGGAAAGCCGCTGCGCGACGCCGTGAAGGACCACGGCGGGTCGTAGGCCGGGCAGAGCCGGTGCCTGAATGCCGTGCCTCGTTGTCGGCAACGGGACGACCGGACCCAGTATACAGTCGCGCGAAACGAGCCCCGATCAGGGCGCACGCCCTGTGCGGTTCGAGACAGGGTGCGGCGAGACCGGCCTGGGCCTGACTGATGACATCAACGCGTCGGGAACACCTGGGCCGGTTCTGCGACCTGTTTTGCGCGCTCGAGGGTAAAGTCGGGGCGTGCGCCAGTCGTGCGGATGTTCCGGCCAGTGCACGGGGAGTAGCTTTTGCGCAAGCCCGGTGAAGTCTGCACCGACAGCGCAACGGTTCCACGCATCGTGCGCGTCGGCACCCAGGCCCTGAAGGCCGGTTCCCGCACCAGGCTCCGGCGCTGGCTGAAACTGTACAACGAAACCTCGGGTTGCTTCGCCCTGGGGGAGGGCGTCGAGGAACCGATCACGTTCTTTGGTGGTCGCACCTGCAACACCTTGTTCTGCAGGCTGACCGCGAACACACCGGGCCGACGGACCATCTTCCGTACCGGGGGCCGTGCTGGACAGGGACACGGCCCCCGGCTGCGCACTCCGCGGGTGCGGGAAGCCGCGTGCGAACTGGCACGGCGTCTGTGCACGGGACTACGCGAAAGGCAGGTTGCGCGGATGACGCGGGCCTGCCGGGCCGCACCCGCGCTGTGAAGCGTTGCCAGCGCAAGCCGAAACGGCCACAAGACCGTCAGTACCCTTCGCGCACGCACAGGCAAGCGATGCCCTGCGTGCAGGTCTGCCAGGGGTAGTCGGAGCGCTGGAATACGACAGGCTGTCCCACCGTCCTTCACACCTGGCGGCCCGCCGGTTTCCACAGTCTTGCGCATGGGAGGATCGGCATGACCCTCGAGACCCGCAGGTTTCGCACTGCCGGGCAGCCGGCACTGGCCTACGATGTGATCGGCGAGGGAGAGACCGTGATCTTCCTGCACGGCATCGGCGGAAACCGGACCAACTGGCGCCGGCAGCTGCCGGTGCTGGCCCGGGCCGGGTTTCGCGCCGTCGCCTGGGACGCGCGGGGCTACGGCGGGTCGGAAGACTATGAGGGCCCGCTGGAGTTTTCCGAGTTCAGTGCCGACCTGGCCCGGTTTCTCGACCATCTCGATGTTGACCGGGCGCATCTCGTCGGCCTGTCGATGGGCGGGCGCATCCTGCAGGACTTCCACGCGAAACACGCCGGACGGATCCTGACCCTGACCCTGTGTGCGACCATGCCGGGCTTTGCACGCACGGTCTCGCGGGAAAGCCGAGAGGAGTTCATCCGCCTGAGAAAGCAGCCGCTCGTCGAGGGCAGGACCCCGCGCGAGATGGCGCCCGGTGTCGCGCGCACGCTGCTGGGTCCAAAGGCGGAACCGGAGCATTTCGAGGAACTCGTCGCCTCGATCGCCGCGGTCCACCCCGAGAGCTACATCAAGACAATCGAGGCGACGGCCACCTACGAGCAGGACGTTGCGCTCGCAGACATCGCCTGCCCGACGCTGTTGCTGTTCGGTGAAGCCGACACGCTTGCACGGCCGGAATTCGGACGGCGCATGCATGCCGAGATCCCCGGGTCCGAATTCGTGCTGCTGCCGGCCACCGGCCACCTGCTCAACATTGAACAGCCCGATGTCTTCAACAGGCTGGTCCTGGACTTCCTCGACCGGCATCGCGTCCGCCCGTCGCCTGATACTGCCACCGGCTGATCACGCCCGGTCCCCTGCCACGGCCGGTCGCCTGTGGTGCCCGTGGGCGGGCGTCAGTCCCCGTCCTCGGATTCCAGGCGGTTTCAGGCCACCGTCGGGCAGGTCCCGCGATCCGGCCCGGTGCTCAGGGCGTGACCGGAACCGCGACGAGATACGAGAATATGGCGCGGGCCATGGCGCGGCGTTCGTCTTCCGGCAGCGTGGTCGGCAGGGCAGGCATGGTCGAGCCCTCGCGTTCCGCCGCGGGTGTCAGCACCAGGTCCATGAAGTCCTCCTCGTCCCAGGCCTTGACCATCCGCGCGAGGTTTCCCTCGGCCTTGGTCCCGCCGACGCCGTTCAGCCGGTGGCAGACCAGGCATTTCTCGCGCGTGAGCTCGGCGGCCTGCTCCAGCCCCGGCAGCAGGGGCAGGGTGTCGGCGCGGCGCACCGGCGCAATCTCCGCAACCTGGTAGGGCCAGCCCGAGGCCCCCGCGCGCAGCAGGTCCGGATTGGCGATGTTGTCCCATATCAGGTACCAGGGCCCGAGCGGGACACCGGTCTCGTTCTGGCCCAGGTTGTCGACGGTAAACGGCGCGCCGTCGGCGCGCGCAAACGCCAGGAACGCCGCGTCGGCGTCGAACCGCTCGATCCCGATCCGCGCGACATACCCGTCCAGGGCCCGGAACTCGACAGCCTCTGTTCCCAGGCGCCAGCCGGCCCCGAACAGGGCTTCCAGCACGTCGGGGGCCGGATAGGCGAGGTAGCGCGTGGTGGCGTCGCCGCCATTCCCGAGCAGGTGCGGCTCCAGTACCGTCACCTCCAGCGCCGGTGTGCCCATGATCCCGCCCAGTTCCCCGGGCGGGGGCATCGGGGCCGCCGCGACGTCGCCGGCAAGCACCATGGCAAGACAGGATGTCGCGACTGCTCTCGGCAGCAGGTTCATGGCGTGCTCCTCCCGGATCCTGCGGTACGCTCTGTTCCTTCCGGGCGACGGTAGCGTCCTTCACGGTCCCGTGTCGACGCGGCGGACCGGGCGGATCGGGAGCATTTCCTGTGTGCGACTGGCGGGTTTGGGGTAAGGTGCGACACCGACCGGCAGCATGCCCCGCGCAAGCTGTCCGGAACCCGAGACGAGGAGGACAGACGGCATGAGACGACAGATCCTGTTTGCCGCTGCGTGTGCTTTGGGCGCCAGTACCTGGTTCGGCCCGGCGCACGCGGGCAAGTCGGACGATACCCTGAACTGGGCGACCGACCGCGAGGTTGCGGTCGTCGATCCCTACTACAACAACACTCGTGAACTCGTGGTCATGGGCCATCTCGGCTGGGACGCCCTGCTGTTCCGCGACCTGGACACCGGCGACTACAAGCCGCTGCTGGCGACTTCGTGGAACTGGGTCGACAACCTGACCATGGATCTCGAGCTGCGCGAGGGCGTGGTGTTTCACGATGGCAGCAGCTTCGGTGCCGAGGACGTGGTCTACACCATCAACCACGTCTCTTCGCCCGACAGCGGCGTGCTCACGCCAAAGAACGTGAGCTGGATGAAGAGTGCCGAGGCGCTCGGTCCGTACAAGGTCCGCATCCACCTCGCCAATCCGTTCCCGGCGGCGCTTGCCTACCTGTCGAACGCCGTCTTCATCGTGCCGGAAGGCCACTATGACGACGCCCCGACAGCAGCCGACGGCAAGAAGGACTACGGTGCCGTCCGGGCAGTCGGCACCGGCCCGTACCGCTTCGTCGAGGTCAAGGCCGGCGACTACGTGCTGTGGGAAAAGAACGATACCTACATGCAGGGCTCGCCGAAGGGCCAGCCTTCCATCGGCAATATCCGGTTCCGTACCATCAAGGAGATGAACACGCAGATCGCCGAGATGCTGACCGGCGGACTCGACTGGATGTGGGACGTGCCGAAGGACCAGGCAGAACGGCTGGAAGAGTCCGGCCAGGTCACGGTGGAGAACGCGAAGACCATGCGGGTCTCGTACCTGGCGTTTGACGTCGACGGTGACAGCGGGCAGACCTTCTTCACCGACAAGCGCCTCCGTGCCGCGGTTGCCCATGCCATAGATCGCGAGTCGATCACCCGCAATCTGGTCGGTCCGGCATCGGTCGTGATCCACTCCGCGTGCCATCCCGACCAGTTCGGCTGCACCCAGGACGTGCCGAGGTGGGACTACGACCCGGAGAAGGCCAAGGCGTTGCTCGCGGAGGCGGGACATCCGGACGGGTTCCAGTTCGACATCTACGCCTATCGCCAGCGCGAGTACACGGAAGCGGTGATCGGTGACCTGAGGAAGGTCGGAATCGAGGCCAAGCTGACCTACCTGCAGTACCGTGCGCTGCGCGACCTGGTCTGGGAGGGCACGACCCCGATCAACCACATGACGTGGGGCTCGAGCTCGATCCCGGACGTCTCGGCGATCACCAGCCATTTCTTCTCCGGCGGCCGTGACGATCCGGCCAAGGATCCCGAGGTGGTGGCCTGGGTTGCCGAGGGTGACAGCAGCACCAATCCGGCAGACCGCGAGGCGGCGTACAAGAAGGCGCTGGAGCGGATCTCGGGTGAGCTGTACTGGTTGCCGATGTTCACCTACGCCAAGTACTACGTCTACGCGAAGGACCTGGACTTCCAGACCACGTCCGACGAGATCCCGCGTTTCTACGCGGCCAAGTGGAAGTAGCGTTGAGCCCCGCCGGCTTGGCCGGCGGGGCCCTTTCCTGCCTGCGGACCACGTCCGGACAGGGGGTCGATGTTTACCTACCTGCTTCGACGACTCGGCGTTGCCGTCCTGGTGGCGCTCACCGTCTCTCTGATCACGTTTTCGATGATCTACCTGTCCGGCGACCCGGCGGTGGCGCTCGCGGGTGAGGCGGCGACCGAGGAGGACATCGAGTCCATCCGCACCTACTACGGGTACGACCGGCCGATCCTGGTCCAGTACGGTGACTGGCTGTTCAAGGCCCTGCAGGGCGACTTCGGCCAGTCGCACTACCTCAAGCAGCCGGTGGCCCTGGTCATCTTCGAACGCCTGCCCACCACCATGATGCTCGGCCTGTGCGCGCTGGTGTTCGCCCTTGTCCTGTCAATTCCCCTGGGCGTTCTGGCGGCAATCAGGCCGAACAGCCTGATCGACCGCACCGCGCTCACCATCGCTGTCATCGGACAGGCAATGCCGAGTTTCTGGTTCGCCCTGACCCTGATGCTGTGGCTCGGCATCATCTGGAGGCTGCTGCCGATCACTGGCAGCGACTCCTGGGCCAACTTCGTCATGCCCTCGATCGCGCTCGGCTACTACATCACTCCGGCGGCGATGCGCCTGACCAGGGCGGGAATGCTCGAGGTGCTTTCGGCCGACTACATTCGCACCGCCCGCGCCAAGGGGCTGCGGCCGGTAACGGTGCTGTTCAAGCACGCGCTCCGCAACGCGATCCTGCCGGTGATCTCGCTCGCGGCGGTGCAGTTCGGTTTCATGCTCGGGGGCTCGATCGTGATCGAGACCATCTTTGCCATCAACGGACTCGGCTTCCTCGCATGGGAATCGATCCAGCGCGCGGACCTGCCGATGATGCAGGCGATCGTGCTCGTGCTCAGCGTGTTCTACATCCTGCTGACCCTGTTTGCCGACATGCTGAACGCCTGGCTCGATCCGCGGATCAGGGTGGCCTGACATGGCGACACGCACCCTGCCGACCGCGACCGAGATCCTCGAGCCTTCGCCGGCCGCCCTGCTGCGCCGGCGTATCTTCGGCCATGCCGGGCTGATCATCGGCACGGTGGTTCTGCTGATCATCATCCTGATGGCGCTGCTCGCACCCTGGATCTCCCCGCACGATCCCTATGACCAGGTGCTGGACCGCAAGCTCATTCCCCCGATCTGGTTCGACAGCCCGAAGGTGACCACCGAGCACCTTCTCGGCACGGACCAGCTCGGTCGCGACTACCTCTCGCGGCTGTTCTGGGGTGCACGGATCTCGCTGCTGATCGGGTTCTCGGCGATGCTGATCTCCGGGCTGCTCGGCACCGCCATCGGCGTGGTGGCCGGGTATTTCGGCGGTCGGGTCGACATGATCGCCAACTTCATCATCACCACGCGGCTGTCGATGCCGGTGGTGCTGGTGGCGATCGCGGTGGTCAGCCTGGTCGGCTCGTCGCTGACCGTGGTGATCTGGGTGCTCGGCCTGCTGATCTGGGACCGGTTCGCGGTGGTGGTGCGCAGTGCGACCATGCAGGTCCGCTCGCTCGACTTCGTCACGGCGGCCGAGGCGACCGGCTGTTCGACCGCCCGCATCGTGCTGACCGAGATCCTGCCCAACATCATGAATCACCTGATCGTGGTCGCAACCGTCGAGATGGCGCACGCGATCCTGCTGGAGGCCGCCCTGTCGTTCCTCGGGCTCGGAGTGCAGCCACCCGAGCCGAGCTGGGGCCTGATGGTGTCCGAAGCCAAGGGCCTGATGTTCTTCGACGCCTGGCTGATCGCCATTCCGGGCGCCGCCCTGTTCCTGCTGGTCCTGTCGATCAACCTGATGGGTGACGGTGTCCGGGACGTGACCGCTCCGGACGGGCGCAACTGATGGCCGCGGAACGCATTCTCGAGGTCGAGGGACTGAGCGTCGCCATCCCCACGCCGTCGGGCATGCTGCACCCGGTCCAGAACGTGGGGTTTCACGTCGACCGGGGCGAGACCGTCGCGATCGTGGGCGAGTCCGGGTGCGGCAAGTCGCTCACCTCGCTCGCCATCATGGATCTGCTGCCGCACCGGGCGACACGCAGCGCCGAGCGCCTCGTGCTCGACGCGACCGACATGCTGCGCATCGGCGAGCGCCGGATGTCGGACATCCGCGGCAACCGGATGAGCATGATCTTCCAGGAGCCGATGACCTCGCTCAACCCCGCCTACACCATTGGCGACCAGCTGACCGAGGGCCCGCGCCGGCACGGCCAGTCCGGCATGTCCGAGGCGCGCGACCGGGCGGTCTGGCTGCTCGAGAAGGTCGGCATTACCGCCGCCGCCAGCCGGCTGCGCCAGTACCCCCACCAGCTCTCGGGCGGACTGCGCCAGCGGGTCATGATCGCGATGGCACTGATGTGCGGGCCTGATCTCATCATCGCCGACGAACCGACAACCGCCCTCGACGTCACCATCCAGGCGCAGATCCTGCACCTGCTGGCAGAGCTCCAGCGCGAGTTCCACACCGGCCTGATCCTGATCACGCACGATCTCGGCGTTGTCGCGCGGGTGGCCGACCGCGTAGCCGTGATGTATGCCGGCCAGATCGTCGAGGAAGGGACGGCGCACCGCATCTTCACCACGCCGTCGCACCCCTATACCCGCGGACTGCTCGACTGCATCCCGATCCCGGGCAAGACCGCGCGGGGCAGTCATCTCGGGTCGATTCCGGGCATCGTTCCCTCGCTCATCGGCGAGATGCCGGGCTGCCACTTTGCCGAGCGCTGTCGCCACGCAACGCGGCACTGCACCTCGGGGCCGGTCGGCCTCGGCGACGGGCTCGAGCCCGATCACCGCGTCCGGTGCGTCTTCTCGCCCGAGGAGCTGCAGCCATGAGCATCCCGGTGATCGAGGTGCGCGACGTCGGGCGTACCTTCATGATCTCCAGCGGCTTCATGCGCCCGAAACGGCCGCTGCATGCCGTCAACGGCGTAGACCTCGCGATCGAACCCGGCGAGGTTATGGCGCTGGTCGGCGAGTCCGGCTGCGGCAAGACCACGCTCGCGCGGATGATGATGGGGCTGCTGTCGCCGAGCGGGGGCGAGATCCTGCTCGACGGCAAGCCGATCGCCGGCTGGAACCGGTCGGTCATCGCCCGTGCGGTCCAGCCGATCTTCCAGGACCCCTACTCGTCCCTCAATCCGCGCAAGACGGTCGGCTCCATCATCACCCTGCCGCTGCGGGTCCAGGGCGCGGCGGAACCGGCGGGATGGACACGCCGGGCCGAGGAGATGATGGAGCTGGTCGGACTGCCGCGCCGCCTGTTCAACGTGTTTCCGAACCAGCTGTCCGGTGGCCAGCGCCAGCGGGTGGCGATCGCCCGCGCCCTGATCAACCGGCCGAAGATGGTGATCTGCGACGAACCCACCTCGGCGCTCGACGTGTCGGTGCAGTCGCAGATCCTGAACCTGTTGCAGGATCTCCGGGCCGAACTCGGGCTGACCTACCTGCTGATCAGTCACAACCTGGCGGTCGTCGAACACATCGCCACCCGGGCGGCGGTGATGTACCTGGGCCGGATCGTCGAGCAGAACGCGGCGGAGGTGCTGTTCTCCGCACCGCGCCACCCCTACACCCGCGCCCTGCTCGCCTCGGTGCTGACCCCGGATCCCGGGCTTGGCGTGCCGGACACCCACCTCGGGGCGTCCTATCCCAATCCGCTTGAACTTCCCACGGGATGCACCTTCCACCCGCGCTGTGCCGATGTCATGGACGGCTGTTCCAGTCGCATCCCGGTGCACACGGCGGTCCCGGGCGGACATGTCACCTGTCACCTGCACCAGAACGGAGGCGGAAGCGATGCCGGAACGTGACGATGCCGTCGCGAGGGCAACGGCGTTTTTCGACGACGGGACCTTCGAGGAAGAACTCCGCAGGCGCGTCGCGATCCCTTCCGAGAGCCAGACCCCGGAAGGACTGCCGCACTGCCGGACCTATCTCGAGCAGGAAATGCTCCCGGCATTCGAGGCCATGGAGTTCGAATGCCGGATCTGGGACAACCCGGTCGAGGCATGCGGACCGATCCTGCTCGCCACGCGCCACGAGGCCGAGGGCCTGCCGGTCATCCTCGGCTACGGGCACGGTGACACCATCCGCGGGCTGGACGACCAGTGGACCCGGGGTGCCGGTCCCTGGGTCACGGCACACGACGGCGAGCGGCTCTACGGGCGGGGAACCGCCGACAACAAGGGCCAGCACACCATCAACATGCTGGCGATGCGCGCGGTACTCGAGACCAGGGGACACCTCGGGTTCAACGCCAAGTTCATGATCGAAACCGGCGAGGAGAACGGCTCCGCCGGTGTCCACCAGCTGGTTTCGGAGCAGCTGGAGGCGTTTTCCGCCGACGTCTTTGTCGCCTCGGACGGACCGCGGGTGCGCAGGGACCGGCCGACCATGTCGCTCGGTGCGCGCGGCGCGCTCAACTTCGACCTGGTCTGCGAACTGCGCGAGGGCGGCCACCATTCCGGCAACTGGGGCGGCGCGCTCGCCGATCCGGGCGTCATTCTCGCCCACGCGCTGGGCTGCATCGTCGATCACCGGGGCCGGATCCTGGTCAGGGAGTGGCTGCCCGAGCCGATCAGCAACCGGGTGCGGGACGTGCTGAAGGACGTGGAGATCGACGGCGGGCCCGACGGGCCCCAGGTCGATCCGGACTGGGGCGAGCCGACACTCTCGCCGGCGGAGAACGTCTACGCGTGGAACTCGTTTGCGGTCCTCGCCATGCTGTCGGGCAATCCCGAGGGACCGGTCAACGCGATCCAGCCCTGGGCCCGCGCGCACTGCCAGCTGCGCTACATCGCCGGGACCGATATCGAGAACGTGCTCGACGCCCTGCGCAAACACCTTGATGCGCACGGATTTTCCGCGGTCGAGATCAAGCCGCCGCCGGCCGGGAACGCCGCCGGATTCCCGGCGAGCCGGACCGAGCTCGATGACCCCTGGGCACGGCGGGTGCACGCGTCGATCGTCCGTTCCACCGGCCAGGCGCCGGCGATCCTGCCGCAGATGGGCGGGTCGATCTGCAACGACGTGTTCACCGACCTTCTGGGACTGCCGGCGATCTGGATCCCGCACTCCTACGCCGCCTGCAGCCAGCATGCGCCGGACGAACACGTGCTGCTGCCGCTGTGCCGCGAAGCGCTCGGACTGATGGCCGGCCTGTACTGGGACCTCGGCGAGGATCCTGGCGGGGAAGGCGTCCATGGATGACGAAATCCTGGTCGACACGAGCGGGCTGCAGTGTCCGTTGCCGGTACTGAAGGCCCGCCGGGTGCTGAAATCGCTCGAGGCCGGCAGCCGGATCCGGGTGATCGCCACCGACCCGGCCTCTCCGCTCGATTTCCGTCACTTCTGCAACACGGCGGGCCACGAGCTGGTCGAGATGGCGCAGGACGGCGAGCGGATCGAGTTCCTGATCCGCAAGGCGTCCTCCTGACCGGGCCGCGATGCTCAGTGAACGGATCGATATCCGGGCACCGGCAAGCGAGGTGTGGCGGCACCTCTCCGATCCGGCGCTGATGGCGAACTGGATCCCCGGCATCACCTCGGTGCGCAGCCGCGACGGGGGCCCGGTCAGGACGGGCTCGTGCCTCGAGTACACCGGGAGAGGGCGCGAGAGCCTGGTCTCGGTGATCGACAGCGACCCCGGGGTGCGGCTGGTGCTCGGGAGCGAGAACAACGGGTTTACCGCCACCTACACCTACGCGATGACGCCCGGCGATGACGGCACGGTGACGGTCTCGCTCGATGCGACCTGTACCGCGCGCGGCATCGCCCGGTGTGCCGCACCGATCGTCAGGGCAATGATCCGCAAGGCCGACAGGTGGCAGCTCGCCTACCTGAAGGGCGTGGTCGAGCGCGCACGCGACGAACAGGGAGGATGCCGGACATGAGCGGAAACAGGGTGACGGTGAACGGGCGCAGCTACGCCTGGCCGGAACGTCCGCTGGTCGTCGTGTGCATCGACGGCTCGGCCCCCGGCTACGTCAGCTGCGCGATCGACGCCGGGTGCATGCCGTTCATGCGCGACATGCTCGCACGCGGCGCCGACCTGCGGGCCGACGCGGTGATGCCGACCTTCACCAATCCCAACAACGTCTCGATCATCACCGGGTGTCTGCCGTCGCAACACGGGATCTGCGGCAACTACTACTACGACCCGGCCACCGGTACCGAGGTCATGATGAACGACCCGGGGCTGCTCCGGGCGCCGACCATCCTCGAGGCCTTCGCGAAGGCGGGCGCCAGTGTTGCGGCGGTAACCGCCAAGGACAAGCTGCGCCGGCTGCTTGGCCACGGTCTGGAGTTCGGGCGGCACGCGGCGATTTCGGTCTCGGCGGAACAGGCGGACCGGACCAGCATCGGGGAGCATGGTATCGAGGACCTGACCGGGCTGGTCGGCATGCCTGTCCCCGAGGTGTACAGCGCCGACCTGTCGGAGTTCGTGCTCGCCGCGGGTGTTGCCCTGATGCGCCGGCAGCGGCCCGACATCATGTACCTGTCCACCACCGACTACATCCAGCACGGTGCGGAACCGGGCAGTGACGGGGCCAACGCGTTCTACGCGATGATGGATCGCCATTTCGCCGGGCTCGACGCGCTCGGCGCCACCCTGGTGCTGACCGCGGACCACGGCATGAGCGCCAAGCACTCGGCCGACGGGAGCATCAACGTGACCTACCTGCAGGACGCGCTCGACGCGCTGTCCGGTATCGGCCCGACCCGGGTGATCCTGCCGATCACCGACCCCTACGTGGTCCACCACGGCGCACTCGGGGGTTATGCGACGGTCTACCTTGCCGACAGCCAGGACCGGGAACGGGTGATGCGGCACCTCCGGCAGTGCCCCGGTGTCCTGTCGGTGCACAGCCGCGAAGACGCCTGCGACCGTTTCGCGCTGCCGCCGGACCGGATCGGCGACATCGTGGTCGTCGCCACCGCCGAACAGGCGCTGGGGACCACGGAGGCGGCGCACGACCTCTCCGCGCTGGAAGGGCCGCTCCGTTCGCACGGAGGGCTCGCGGAACAGGAAGTGCCGATCTACTGCAACCGGCCGCTCACGCCGCCCCGACGGCGGCTGCGCAACTTCGATGCCTTCGACCTCGGGCTCAACGACGTGGCAGCGGGCTGAGCGTCAGCCGAGGATGCCGCCGTCGATGACGAAGGCCTGCCCGGTGGTGTAGGCGCTCTCGTCGGACGCCAGGTACACGCTGATCGCCGCGATTTCGCCGGCTGTGCCCAGCCGCCCCAGCGGCTGGCGGGCGACGAAGTCGGCCCGCGCCTGTACGGGATCGGGAAAGGCATCGATGCGCTCGTCGAGCGACGGGGACTGCACCGTGCCCGGGCAGATGCAGTTGCAGCGGATGCCCTGGCGCAGGTAGTCGACCGAAACCGACTTGGTCAGCCCGATGACCGCAGCCTTGCTCGCGCCGTAGACCGCCCGGTTGACGATACCCTTCAGGCTGGAACACACCGACGACATGTTGATGATAGATCCGCCGCCGCCTGCCAGCATCGCCGGCAGGAAGGTCCGGATCATCCGGTACTGCGCCTTGACGTTGAGGTCGAAGGAGAAGTCCCAGGCCTCTTCCTCGCACTCGAGGATGGTGCCGTGGTGGACGAACCCGGCACAGTTGTACAGCACGTCGACACCGCCGAGTTCATCCGCGATCTCGCGGACCGCGGCGGGATCGAGCACGTCGAGAACACGCGCGGTAATCCCGGTCCCGCCGAAGGCGGCGTCGAGCTTGCCGGCGTCGATATCGGTCGCCACCACCGTCGCGCCTTCGCGGTGAAAGGCCTCGGCCGTGCTGCGGCCGATGCCCTGGCCGGCTGCCGTGACCAGCGCGGTCTTTCCGGCCAGTCGATCACCCATTCGAACCTCCCTGTTCTGCGACGATCCTCTGTAACGCCGGACCGGAAACGGCGGCAAGTGCGTTTTCGGGCCGGCGGCTTCACGCTATAACCCGTGGGGAATCCGGGAGGAGAGGAACCATGGCCGATCTGGGGCACAATTCGGGGCACCGCCTGTCCGTCCGCCTGCATCCGGCGGACAACGTCGTGACCGCGCGCATCGACCTGCTGGCGGGGACCGGAGACGACGTCGAGGGCGTGAAGACGACGGGCCCGGTCCCGGCCGGGCACAAGGTCGCGACCCGGGCCATCGCCAGGGGTGAGGTCGTGCGCAAGTACGACCAGGTCATCGGGTTTGCCAGCAGCGATATCGCGCCGGGCGAGCACGTTCACGTGCACAACGTGGAGATGCGCGGGTTCGACCGCGACTACGCATTCTGCGTCGATGCCCGGCCCACCGACTTCGTTGCAGAGGCGGAGCGCCGCACCTTCGAGGGGTACGTGCGCCCGGGCGGCCGGGTCGGGACCCGCAACTACATCGGGGTTCTGACCAGCGTCAACTGTTCGGCAACCGCGGCCCGCTACATCGCGAACTCGATGCCCGCCGAAGTGCTTGCACGCTATCCCGGCGTTGACGGCGTGGTTGCGCTTGCCCATTCGACCGGTTGCGGCATGGCGGGAGCCGGTGACGGGTACGAGAACCTGCAGCGGGTGCTGTGGGGATTCGCGCAGCACCCCAACTTCGCCGCCATCCTGATGGTCGGGCTTGGCTGCGAAGTCAACCAGATCGACTTCCTGCTGGATGCCTACGGGCTGGAACGCGGACCGCGGTTCCAGACCATGACCCTGCAGGAGACGGGCGGGACACGCAGGACCGTGGAGCGCGGCGTCGGGCTGATTACCGACATGCTTCCCGAGGCCAGCCGCAGCGTGCGCCAGACCGTTCCGGTGGGCGAGATCACGCTCGCGCTCCAGTGCGGCGGGTCGGACGCGTACTCCGGCATCACCGCCAACCCGGCGCTGGGTGCGGCCGCCACCCTGCTGGTCCGTCACGGTGGAACGGCCGTCCTTGCCGAGACCCCGGAAATCTACGGCGCCGAGCACCTGCTGACGCGGCGTGCGGCCTCGCGCGAGATCGGCGAGAAGCTGGTCGAAAGGATCAGGTGGTGGGAGGACTACTGCGAGCGCAACGGCGGCGAGATGAACAACAACCCGTCGCCGGGTAACAAGGCCGGCGGGCTGACCACCATTCTGGAGAAGTCGCTGGGTGCGGCCGCCAAGGGCGGGGTCACCAACCTGTGCGGAGTCTACCGCTACGCCGAGCGCGTCGATGCCCGCGGCTTCGTGTTCATGGACAGCCCGGGTTACGATCCGTGCTCGATCACCGGGCAGGTGGCGTCGGGCTCGAATGTCGTGACCTTCACTACCGGTCGCGGATCCTGCTACGGCTGCAAGCCGGCACCGTCGATCAAGCTCGCCACCAACACGCCGATGTTCCGCCGGATGGAAGAGGACATGGACATCAACTGTGGCGAGGTGCTCGACGAGGACCTGTCCATCGATACGATGGGCGAGCGGATCTTCGAGAAGGTGATCCGGGTCGCGTCCGGCGAGGCCACCAAGAGCGAGGAACTCGGTATCGGCGACAACGAGTTCATTCCCTGGCAGATCGGCGCCACCATGTAGCTCTTGACGGTCGTACCCGCTCGTCGGGCGCACTGGCCGGGGCAGCCGGCGGCGTGCCGGTTCGCGGCGGTTGTCCGGAGATCCGGTACCGGGCGGGACCTCGGGGAACGGTTTCGGACCAGATCAGGGACTTCGTGGCGGAACGGGTCTCCGGCCCTGGCAGACGGCCTCTCAGGATGGACCGTACAGTGCACCGGATGACGATCGACGCCATGGCCTTGCGCGGGATCACCATGCAGGACCTCGCGCGCCGACTGGTCATCACCGCGATGACGCCCTGCCTGCAAGTCAATGGTGACGGCACACCGAAGGAGCCGGACCGGAAGCTGCTCGGGCCGAAAGCTGCGCCGGGTGCCAAGACGGGGTAACCTCAAGGAATGCGCGCACGACGGGGCCGACCCGTGGGCGCCTCTCCACCTGGGCGTTAAACGGCTCGCCAATCCAGCTATGTATTCAGCCAGGAGCTCTCATCAAGGCGGAACGCCATGTATATCGTCAATGTTCATCAGGCCAAGACGCAGCTTTCGCGATTGCTGGTCCGGGCGGAGGCCGGTGAAGACGTCGTCATCGTCCGGCGCGGCCAGCCCGTTGCGCGTCTCGTTCCGTACAGGGTGCCCGCGAAGCGTCAGCCGGACATCCTCAAGGGCAAGATTGTCGTTCCCGATGCCTTTTGCGATCCCCTGCCAGAGGACGAGCTCACGGCATGGGAAGGCGGATAGCCGTGCCGCTGTTGCTGGACACCCACGCGCTTCTGTGGTGGCTCGCGGACAGTGACCGGCTTTCCGGCACGGCGCGGGATGCGTTCACGGACGAATCGAACGACATCGTGGTCAGTGCGGCGTCCGCCTGGGAGATCGCCACCAGGTTCTGGATTGGCAAACTGCCGGGGTGCGAGGTGATCGCGCTCGATGTGGCGGGGCATATCGCGGGGCAGGGCTTCGCGGAGCTGGAAATCGGCGTCGCCAATGCCGAACGTGCGGAACGTTTGCCTGGCCCCCACCGCGATCCATTCGACAGGGTGCTCGCGGCCCAGGCTCTCGTGCGCGACCTCCCGGTGGTCTCGGTCGACCCGGTGTTCGACGGATTTGGCGTACGTCGGGTGTGGTGGCGGGAATTGGCAGGTCGAGCCGCCCGACTTGCGCCCGTCGGTTACCGGCAGGGCGACTTGAAGGCCCATCTTGGACGGAGTCCGAAGTCGGCTACGGAACAGGGGCAGCGATCGATTCGGCGACCTGGCCGCGCTGCCGAGCAACAGGCTGGAAGCACTGCGGGGCGACCGCGCCGGTCAGTACAGCATTCGGATCAACGTACAGTGGCGCGTCTGCTTCCGCTGGACAGAGGACGGGCCGCACGATGTGGAGATCGTCGACTATCACTGAAGGCATCTGACATGGACGTGAAAAACGGCATGAGGCCGGTGCACCCGGGCGAAGTCCTGCGCGACGAACTCGACGAACTCGAGCTGTCAGCCAGCGCGCTGTCGAAGGCGCTGGGCGTGCCGGTGAACCGGGTGACGATGATCCTGAACGGCCAGCGGGGCGTGAGCGCTGACACGGCGTTGCGGCTGGCGCGGTATTTCGGGACGACGCCGCAGCTCTGGATGAACTTGCAGAAGACATGGGAGCTTCGCCAAGCAGAGATCGCGATGGGTCGAGAAATCTCGGAGCGCGTTAGTCCCCGGCAATCAGCAGCGTAGCGGAATACGGATCGATGGCTGTTCCCGATTTCCAGTCGCTCATGCGTCCGGTTCTCATTGCGCTGTCGAACGGAGACGCACTCCGGGTCACGGACGTGTGCGTAAGGGTGGCTGATGCTGAGGGGCTGACGCCCAATGACCTTTCGGAAAGGACTCGGGGCGGCCACACAACTCTCATGGAATGGGCATGGGCGCGGCGCCAGGATTGAACTCGCGACCGGTTCCGGGGAGGCTATGGTCATCGACCGTCCGGAAGCGAGGTGGTCCGCCCGGCAGGCTGAATCTCAACCGGAGTATGCCTTCATGACGACGCTCGAAGACTTCATTCGGCAAGCCATCAAGGCGTATCTCGCGCGCACGAACATGAGGGTCAGGAAATTTGGCCTGCTGGCGCTCGGCGACCCCGGGTTCGTCTCGAGTCTCGAGTCGGGACGGCACTGAGACTCGGGACCGCCGACCGCTGCTCCAGTTCATGGACGAAGCGCCCATCGGCCCGAAGTTCCGCGACGAGGTCGAGGCGTACCTGTCCCGCCGGGGCATGAAGCCCTACAAGCTCGGTGAGGATGCCTTGGGTGACCCCACGTTCGTGCCGAGGCTTATGAGCGGCGCATCGGTCGAGTTCCGCGCCGTCGACCGGGTGCGGAGCTGGATGCACGGCACCAAGCGCACTTCAGGCTCGGGAACGCTCGACGAAGGACGCCCTCGCGAGAGAGGTGTCTCTCCTCAGGGCGATGCCCCGCCGTTCCTCTCGACATGCAAGGCCGCGGCCCTGCTCACGCTCTCGCCCCGAACGCTCGATCGCTTCCGGGAGATCGGTAAAGGGCCCCCGTACTTCCAGCTGGGGCACCGCATCGTGTACGCGTGTGAAGACCTCCTTGAATGGGCGTGGTCGAAGCGTGTGAGCCCAGAATCCTGAACAACGGCAAGCCATGTCCCTCTGGGCAAGCGGCTCGCCGTGACCGTCGGCGAGGCGGCCTGACCGGGGCCGTGGAGGTTGCACGGAGCGTCCGGCCGTCCCGGCGGTCGGCAGACCAGCCATCGTATGCGCGTGAGGGGCCGGTGCCCGGCGCCGGGAATGCCGCAGCCGGACGCCGCGTGGGCCGGAGGGTCGCCACGGCTGCGAGCGCGGATTGAAAAATGCCGCACTCGGTATTACAAAGGAATCATGAAGACGGGCGCTCGCGAGGACCGAATTGCAGACGTTCAAGACCAAGGCGTTCGCCCGGTTCGCCGCTCGCGAGGGACTGGAGGATGCGGCGTTGTGCGAGGCCGTGCGGCGCGCCCGCAGCGGGCTGATCGACGCCGACCTCGGCGGCGGCGTCATCTAGCCCGAAGTTCCAGAGCAGTTCAAGAGCAAGTAGCTGATATAACTAACATCTGATGGACGTCAGAGAGTCGCTACTGGGTACACTACGGCCGAACCCCGAGGAGATTGAGTATCTTGGTTTGAAGCGGCGTTGGCCGTGTGGTGACCTGGAAGGGTTTGGCGTCGGGGAGCGGGGGCATCACGGTGTTGCGGGTGATGGTGGCCAGATCATCGATGAGGGTGCGGAAGCTGTGCACCGGATCACCGTCGGGAGTTTCTCTGGTCGCCGCCTTCGCCTGGGCGCTGATCGATACCTTCGCCGGAGCGACGACGGACCGGCGCAGGGCCTCGGCGCCTTCGGCGTCTTCATCGTCGAACAGCACGGGCTTGAGCTTCTGGCGCATGTTCCACTCCACATAGTAGGCGAGCATGCACAACAGGACGTGGGCACGAACCCGCGGTTCGGTGCGGTGGAAGACGGGACGGACCTTGAGGTCCACGGTCTTCAGGCTGCGGAAGGCCCGTTCCACCGAGCTGAGCCGCTTGTAGGCACGCACCGTGCCGGGGCCGTCGAGTTGGGTCTGCGGCAGGCTGGTGCGGATCACGTAGAGGCCGTCCAGCCTCGCCTCGGCGGCGATGGAGGCGTCATCACGCTGCCAGGTGAAGACGCCCTCGTCGTCGATGGACCAGGTAAAGTGCTTGGCCATCTTGTACCTGCCGATGACCTTGCCAACCCTCTCGCCGATCTTCTCCTTTCCCGTGAGCCGGTGCTTCTTGCGCCGTGTCGCCACGGCAATGGGTTCAAGCAGGGCCTCGGTGGCTGCAAGCAGCTCCGAGCGCTTGCGGGCCCGGTCCGCGGCCAGCAGCGGATTGCGACAGACCATGAGACGTTCGCCGGGGTAGGCGTCACTGGTGATCTCCACCAGGTCCCTCTCGTCGAACAGCGACATCTCCACCTCGCCGGCCTCGACCAGGGCACGGATGGCCGGTCCTCTCAGGGCACTGATCCAGTCCAGCCCCGCAGGCTTCACCTCCTTGCGGATCCGCGCCTCGGTCAGCATCCCCCGGTCTCCCACCAGCACCACCTTCGAGAGCGAGAACCGTTCCTGCACCGTGGCGATCTGTGATGCGAGCGTGGCCGGATCCGCCGTGTTGCCGGGGAACACTTCCACCGACACCGGACATCCGTTCCGGTCACACAGCAGGCCGAACTCGATCTGCAGCTTGCCTCGTTTGCCGTCCCGGGAGTGGCCGCGTTTGGCCAGGGGACATGATCTGCCTTCCATCCACACCGAGGTGAGGTCGTAGAGGACCAGGCAGCCCTCTTCGAGGTGCCGCTCCGCCAGACCCTGCTCGATCCTCCCCTGGCGCTCAAGCAGCCAGTCCATGGCGGCGTACAGCTCGTCCTCGTCCAGGTCCGCATCGAGGATCTCGCCCAGGGTGCTGACCGCCGTGGCCTCGGCCAGTCTGCGCGCCGTGGCCAGCTTCGAGGCCGGCTCGAGGATCCGCGCCACGATCATGGCAAGCACCTGATCGCGCCGTGGCGACGGCTTCGGGTCGATCAGGGTCTCGAGCCCGAGCTTCCTGAGCGTTCCCAGCACTGCGGCGACATGGCCATGGGGAAGGGAACGGACGATGTCGACGGCGTCCTCGAAGCGTGGCACCGCGGTGCCTCCCTTGAGCAGGCACCGCAATCCTTCGATCAGAGCCGGGGGCCACCTGGTGAGGTTGACGATGGTGCGCTTCTTGACCTTGCCGCCTTCGCGATAGGACTCGCGCAGCAGGATGGCGGGCGGAGAGGATCGGTTGGGGACGGATTCGATATACATGGCTACGATATATGCACACCCTTCGCACCATGTCAACACTATTGTTCCCATATACATGGGTACATATATTCGCCCAAAAACCCGAAAAAACCTCGCCAAATCATCGACTTGGTTCGACTGTCAGTCGGGAATCAGGGGGAACTTCGGTCTAGCAGCGGATCGCGCGCAAGGGCGGCGGGCGCTCTGGCGGGTTCCGCACGATCGTGCTGTTTCGCAGGGGGAGCTGGCATTCTTCGTGTACGGTTTCGCCAAGAGCGACCGGGAGAACCTGCGCCGGGACGAGCTGGACACCTACCGTCTGCTGGCCGACGAGTATCTGGCGTTGGACGGAAGGGGCCTGGCGGCTGCGCAGGCCGCGGGAGCGATAGTCGAGGTGACATGCGATGACCAAGCAGTACAAGAGTGAGGCCCTGGCGGCCGCACACGAAGCCGCGCTCGGTCTGGCCGAGGCAGGTCTGATGTCGAAGCGGACCATGCGCAAGTTCGACGAGATGTGCCTCACGCCGGTGAAGGAGATGACGCCGGAGGACATCCGCGCGCTTCGGCTGCGCGAGCATGCGAGCCAGGCGGTGTTCGCGCGCTACCTCAACGTGACGACGGGTCTGGTGAGCCAGTGGGAGCGCGGCGAGAAGCGCCCGCGCGGCGCCTCGCTGAAGCTCCTGGCGCTGGTGGAGAAGAACGGGCTGGGAGCGGTCGCCTGACGGATACCCGAGGCCCGTCTTTGAGTGCCATTCATCGCCAGCGCCCGCCCGTCAACAGCGGGGCAAGAACCTGGTTTGGGGGCACAGCTATGGGCGCGGCATGACAGGTGCTTTCGCGCGCATGGTTTGGTGATCGTGCTCGACACGCATATTGTAGAAAACGCTCAGTAACTCCATAGGTTGCCGTTATATCTTAGTTTTTTCGACTTCCCCGCTGGACCGGTTCGAGCACCGTAAGCATCCAGAGAGCGATCTGACTCCGAAACCGCCCGTGGCGGGGCACGCACATGCTCCCCAGTTGCAGGATGTCCCAAAGTTTGGCGCCGCCCTGACCGTGGCGGGGGCTCCTGGACGCGGGCGGAAGGCACCGGGCACGCTGACGACCACGTTCCGGGGGCCGGCGTCGGCGCCGTCGCGCGGCAGCGCGCGCAGTGGCGCAGGCTGCAAAGTCTGGCGGGACTTGACCGCGATTCCGGCGACACTTGACCGCCGTTCTGGCAACACTTGACCACGGTTCTGGCGACACTTGACCGCGGTTCTGGCGACACTTGACCGCTGTTCCGGCGGGACTTGACCGCTGTTCTGACCACATTTGACGGTCTGGCGGTAAGGGCACTCAGCCCGGCGCGGATGCCGATTTTCTCACGGATCTGCCTCATGGATCGATGGATCGGTTCGAGGAGGCAAGGGTTCGATGAAGAGGACCGGCATGAACAACATCAAGGATATCCTTCGGCATCGTCACGATCTTGGTCTGCCGCGTGCGCAGATCGCGGCGGCGATCGGCGTGAGCGCGGGGACGGTGTCGCACGTTCTGGAACGAGCGTCGGCGGCGGGCCTGTCGTGGCCGCTGCCGGACGATCTGGACGATGAAGCTCTGCGGGCACGGCTCTACCCGACGCCTGCGCGCGACAGCGGGCATGCGCAGCCCGATTGGGACTCGGTCATCGAAGACCTCAAGGCGCCCCGCAAGCGCCGCCGTGCCCGTCTGACCCGGCGCCAGCTCTGGAAGGAGTATCGCGACGAGGTCCTGGCGCAGGGCGGCACGGCCTACAGCTACAGCCAGTTCTGCGCCCGGCTCAAGATGCGGCTGAAGGATCGCGCCGGGCAAGCGCAGATGCACTTCGACTATGAGCCGGGTCTGTACGGCCTGGCGGACTTCTCCGGCAAGACGCTGCCGCTGCGCGTCGGCCGCGACGAGAAGGACGTGGAGATCTTCGTCGCGGTGCTGGCCCATTCCTGCTTGATCTACGCCGAGGCGGTGCCGGATCAGAAGATCTGCCACTGGACGATGGCACACCGTCGCGCGCTTGAGTACTTTGGTGGCTCTCCGCGTCGCTGGATCATCGACAACCTCAAGTCCGGCGTCGACAAGCCGGACCGCGAGGCACCCCAGCTCAATCCGAGCTTCCGCGAGTTCGCCAAGCACTACGGCGTCGCCGTGTTGCCCGCGCGCGCGGGGCAGGCCAGCGACAAGGGAATGGTCGAGGCGGCCGTCGGCGCGGTCCAGACGCGCATTCTGCTGGCGCTGCGTCATGAGACCTTCTTCTCGCTGGAGTCGATGAACGCCGCCATCCGCCGCGAGCTTGACAGGCTCAACGAGGCACCCATGGCGTGCGGCGAGACCCGCCGCGCCGCGTTCGATGCGAACGAGCGGGCTCATCTCCGATCCTTGCCCGCGAACCCGTGGGAGTGGGGCGAATGGCTTCCCCGCAAGGTAGGGCCGAACGGCCATGTGCAGATCGAGCGCAATTACTACTCGGTGCCCGATGGCCACGTCGGCCGCTCCGTTGCCGCCCGCCTCGGCGAGCGCATGGTCGAAGTGTTCCTCGAAGAGGGCGGTGAGCGCATCTGCGTCCATCGCCGAAAGAGCGGGCGCAACCAGTACGCCACCAACCCCGACCACATGCCCGACCGCCTCAGGGCGGTGCAGGACATCCGCAAGCCCGACTACGGCGACATCCTGCTCTGGCGGGCACGCAAGGTTGGCCCGAACGCCGCGGCCTGGGCCGAGAGATGCTTCGCCTCGCGCGACTTCCCCGAACAGGCCTTCACCACCGTACAGGGCATGATCCGCCTCGCCGACGACCATGGCGACCAGCGCATCGACGCGCTCTGCGCCGAGGCCCTCGACCTCAACCGCCTCGCCTCGGGATTCCTCAGGGAGAAGATCAAGAACGGCGGCGAGCCCGATCGGCCGCGTCCCGAGCCCGACGAGACCATCCCCGATCACACCAACGTCCGTGGCGGCGCCTACTACCGAAACCATGAAGGAGACGCGACACCATGACCCTACGCCAACCCAATATCGATCGCCTGCTGCAACTGGGGCTCAACGGCATGGTCGAGGCCCTGGAGGAGCAGCGCGACATCGCCAGCGTCGACCAACTCGGCTTCGACGACCGCCTCGCCTTTATGATCGAGCGCGAGGCCGAGGACCGCAATCACAAGAGCTATCTCGGCCATCTGCGTCAGGCCCAGCTGCGCATCCGCGCCGACATCCAGGACGTCGACTGCCGCGCAGGGCGTGGCATCGCACGGACCACGCTCACCCAACTCGCCGCCGGCGACTGGATCCGCCAGGGCCACAACTTGATCCTGGGCGGACCGACAGGTTCGGGAAAGACCTTCGTTGCCTGCGCGCTCGCCCACCAGGCCTGCCGCCAGCACCAGTCTGTCCTCTATCGCCGTGTCCCTGAGTTGGTTGCCGCTCTCACCCGCGCCCGCGCAAAGGGTACGCACGAGCGGCTGATGGGCCGCCTGGGCAGGGTCTCCCTGCTGGTCCTCGACGACTGGGGCCTGCAGGGCTTCTCCACCGAGGGCCGGCGTGATCTGCTGGAGATCGTCGAGCAGCGTCACGGACGCAAGTCAATCCTCATCGCCAGTCAGATCCCCGTGGAGCAGTGGCCGGCGGTGATCGGTGAGCCAACAATCGCGGACGCGGTCCTCGATCGCATCGTTCACAACGCCTACCGCATCGAGCTCACTGGCGAGTCTCAGCGCAAGCGCAACAAGCCGCCGCCACTTGACGGCCACGGCCACAAAGCCCCGGCCTGAAGGCCGGGGTCCATGGGCGCCTGCGGCGCCTTCGTGGAGGTACGAGCCGGGGCGCGCGCGGCGGCATGCTATGTATGGAGCTTGCCGCCGCGCCCCAAAGGCCTTTGCAGGGCCACCAGGGCTCGCTTACGCTCGCACCGGGCTGGCCCCGGCCAGCCCCCTGAAACAACGACGGAGGAACCCCACCAAGACCGAGAGACATGGCACCGCGCCCGGTCCCGGGCGGTCAAGTCCTGCCAGAACTACGGTCAAATCCCACCAGAACCGCGGTCAAGTATGTCGGAATCCGCAGCGCAGGCGGCGTGGCGTTGCCGGACTTCCCCTAACCGTCGGCTTTGAAAACGGTGGCGGCCCCGCCTACGGTCGCTGGCGCCGGCGCGCGCTGTCGCGGTGTAGAGCGACAGGTTAGGTGATGCGTATGGCGACACCCAGATTTACGAGGCGTCGCCTGGTCTGCATCGATTTTCCGGTGGACACACTGCCGGGAGAGGACGATGGGCCGTCTCGATGGAGAGGCACGCACAGCGATGGCAGTCTTGTTGGAACGGGGTCGCACGAAGAGCGATGTGGCTCGTCTTCTGGGGGTCAGTGAGGGCACCGTTCGGTATCACGACCGGCGAATGAGGGAAGGAGCGGTGGACGGGCGCTCGCGTCAGCAGGGCGTGGCCGCCGGGTATGCCGGGGCGATCGGGCACTGGCGGGAGCTCCTCGGATCGGGGGCTGTCAACCTGGCGGAACTGCATGCCTGGCTGGTCCGCGAGCACGGGTATGGGGGCAGCCTTCGTTCGGTACAGCGCTATTGGAAGCGGACGTATCCGGCGCCAGCGATCCGTGCTCGTCGTCGGGTGGAGACCCCGCCTGGTGCGCAGGCGCAGGTGGACTGGGCGCATTTCCGCGGTGTGCATGTGGGCCCGGAACGGGTGGACCTGGTGGCGTTTCACATGGTGCTGTCGTGGAGCCGCAGGGAAGCGGTGGTTTGGGCCCGGAACAAGGACATGCTGTCGTGGTTGGCCTGCCATACGGCTGGCTTCGAGCGCCTGGGCGGAGTGCCGGCGACGGTACGGGTCGACAACGAGAAGACGGCGGTGGTACGCGGTGCCGGCGCCTGGGGCACGATCAACCGGACCTACCGCCGGTACGCCCGGCAGCTGCAGTTCCACGTCGATGCCTGTGCACCGCGCCAGCCCCAGGCGAAGGGCAAAGTGGAACGGCGAGTGCGCGACCAGCGTGCCAGCTGTGACCCGACCGGCCGGGCCTTCGAGACCCTGGCGGCGCTGCAGACCTGGACCGACCACCGCTTGACAGATCGGGCGGCCCGGCGACGCTGTCCGGCCACCGGCAGCACTGTGGCCGCGGCCTGGGAGCGCGAGCGGGTGCTGCTGACCACCCTGCCGGAGACACGGCCCGAGCCCTTCGATGTGGTCGTCGACCGGCCGGTCGGCATCGACGGTCTCGTCAACTTTGAAGGCCGCCACTACAGCGTGCCTTTCCGCTACGTGCGCCAGCGGGTCGAGGTGCGCGGCCTCGCCGGGAAGGTAGAGATCCGTACGGGCGGCGCGGTCGTGGCGACCCATCCGCGCGGCACCGAGGCCCGATTGGTCACCGATCCGTCCCACTACGAGGGGGCCAGCACCGAGCGGGTCGTGGCGCCGCCGCCGCTCGGACGCCTGGGCCGGCGCATGCAAGAGTTGGCCGCGGCGCCCGTGGCGCGCCGCTCGGTGGACCTCTACGCCGCGCTGGCGGAGGTCGCCCGATGAGCAAGGCCCGCCCCAAGCTGGACATCGACGCCACCCGGGAACGCCTCGACGGTCTGGGCCTCGCCTACGCCGGCGAGAGCCTCGATCAGGTGCTGACGGAAGCGGTCAGCGAGGACCTGCCGGCCCACGCGTTCCTCGACAAGCTGCTCCGCGTCGAGCAGGAACGCCGCGAGGAGCGCCGGATCCGGACCTCGCTGCGGCTCTCCAACCTCCCCACCGGCCAGACCCTGGAGAACTTCGACTTCGCCTTCCAGCCCGCCATCGAACGCTCCCGGATCGATACCCTGGCCACCGGCGCATGGATCCGCGGCGCCGAAGTGGTTCTGCTGCTTGGCCCGCCAGGGGTCGGCAAGTCGCACTTGTGCGTGGCCCTCGGCCTCAAGGCCGTCCAGCTCGGCTTCTCGGTCCAGTACTACCGGTTCGACGAATTGATGACCGCCCTCAAGGCCGATGCGGGATTGCCGCCTGCCCGGCTGAAGCGCAAGAAGTTCATGTCGACCGCCCTGTTGCTGATCGACGAGATGGGTTACGACCCGCTGACACGCGACGAAGCCTCACAGTTCTTCCGGCTGGTCAGCTACCGCTACGGCCGTGGCGCCATGATGATGACGACCAACAAGAGCATCCGCGACTGGCCGGAGCTGTTCGCCGGGGACGAGATCCTGGCCACCGCCATCCTCGACCGGCTCCTGCACCACTCGCATGTGCTCAACATCAAGGGCCGGAGCTACCGCCTGCGGGAACTCGAGGAAGCTCTCAAGATGTGAGCCGGTCCGGCCACCGCGAACACGACAGGGCCCAGCCCGGAAGGGTCGCCGAGGGGCCACCAACTCCGGTCGGGCTACGCCCTCCCTCCGTTGGTGGCCCCTCGGCGCTGATGCCCCGAAAACCAGTACCCGCTGTACCTACTCAAAGCGCAGCTTCGTAAATCTGGCTGTCGCCTTACCTCGCAAAACTAGGTGTCGCTTGACACGCGGGCACCAGCGGCGTCTCGTGGCATAACCGCAGGCGGTCGGCACCGGGCCGGCCGCCCAGCAGCTCCGGCACATTCGACAAGCGCACGGGGGCACCATGGGCAACAACGACGACACCGGCTTCTTCGACACGCGCCGCGCGGCGGCCGCCTGGCTCGGCCTCTCCCCCCGCACGCTGGACGGCTACCGCGTGAGCGGCGGCGGGCCGGCCTTCCACCGCTTCGGCAACCGGGTGCGGTATCGCCGGACGGACCTCGACGCGTGGGCGGCGCGGCGCCGGGCGACCACGACGGCGGAGGCGGATAGGCTGGGCGTGCGATGAGGAGGGCGGCGCACGGGGCGCTTGCAGGTAAATGTCCTAGATGAGGCCAGTGCGTCTTGCGCGACGATGCCGCAGACGACTTCTTCTTTCCTGTGGCAACCGCCGCCCGGATCCGTGGTCGACGGCGCCCCGGACGCCGACCTATACAATTCGCGCTATCCGGGCGCAGCGGCGCGATCGGGACGATTGCGAGGGTCGCAAGAGATCATCGACGGCAAGTTTGGGTGCGGCGGCGGGACGCGGGACGCGCCCGCCGCGGATCCGCCCGCCGCGGCGGGCGCCGTGCGGGACGGCTGGAAGGGCCCCTTCGACCTGTGCGCCGTCGCCTTGGCGGGGCACCTGCTGCTGTCGCTGTGGATCGTGCTCGGCGCGGCGGGCGGGTGTTTCCACAGCGTTTTGATTATCGCACATAACGTTGACCATAACCACCGGCAGCTAAAAGTGGAGCGACGAAGGAGCTTTTAGCTGTTCGCACTTGGGCTTGTTATGTGCTGCTCGGCAACTCGAACTTCCCAGCATCGACTCCATCTTTCGTCACAGCGATAAGTGCCTCGACGGGATCGCTTCCTGTGACTGTCCTCATATCGCTGGCGGTCTGGCCGGGCACCTCGATTATCTGTTCGCCAAATCCGCCCGATGAGATATACCCGCGCAAGTGTCCGTCTTCCTCTGCACTGTAGGCCACCAGATCAAACCTATGCCCAGCAAATTTGCGTTTGTCTTTGGCAGCAAAACACATGCAAAAGACATTTTCACTCTTCACCCCTCATTTTATCAGAACCCGGATCATCCAATTTTCACTGAATGGTTCCTTGCAACAATTAGCGCCGGATGCTTTTTCTGTACGATTGCGATAGCCTCGTCTAGATTCTTTGCCTCTACCACTTCTGTAAAGCTCACCAGCGCCGAATGAAGCTCTTCCCCGTCCGAATTGACCTTTATCTCGCGATCCCAGAAATCGCGGTAATCCTTTTCCCGACCTTCACGTATGACTGGGACCTCGTATGTGGATTTTGACATATTATTTTCTCCGGCACCTGTTCGTTGCGGCCTCACTTACCTGCACATAACGACCAAGCTCAACCGCGGACAAGCCGCGTAGCGGATTGGCCGTCGGCTGTAGCGCCGGGTTAGGCGGCTGGCTGGGCGTTGCGCCCCGCACTTCTGCGGTCTTACTTTGCCGGTCCTGCAACCGCCTCCGCCGCTCCATGGAGAGCACCGGTCTTGTGCAACCACGGCCAAAGCGTGTCGAGATGCGACGGTGCTTTCCGGCTTTTGTCAATCGCCAGATCATTCCGGTTCTGTTCCATCGTTGCCTCCAAGTAGTTCGATTGGGAGTCATCACCCCCGGCACCGAAGCACGGAGCGCGGGTTCAATATAGCGGTGAGTCACCGAACGACCGAAATAGCCGTGTTGGTGCGCCACCATGTAAGACCTCGAGAAAACGGAAAACACAATCGAAGGAAACATCACTGAGAACCGACCTGCGAACCAACCCCGATTCATCAAATTGTCGGCCGTCTTCCTTTCGTATCTTGTGACTATCCAAGTATTCGACGTTCAGCTTCTGCATGCACCCCTCCAAGCCATGCAGCTTCTCCCAGGACGTGCCGAAGTCGATCCACTTGTCCTCCTTTGGAATATAGAAGCTTCGTCATCACTTCTACGATCGTCTGCGCTGCGTCATTGGACGCAACAGCATATTCGGAAATCTTCTTCTGTTTTATGTCTTGAATGACGTAATCTGCTTCTTGGGCGACTCTCTCTCCCGATAGCGCCCTTTTGGGCTTCCACGGTTTACTGGCAATAGGTGACGCGAAGGTGCCGCAATAGTAACCGATCAGGTAGGCTTGATGAAGACGCTGTTCGAAACTCGGTCCTGCCAACAATCCGGCCTGCTCACGAAAAAACACCGTGTGTACCATGGCGTGTATGCAGTCAACCAACCACAAGGGTGGATGATGCTTGGTTCTCTGACCAAGAATCGAATATTCGAAAATTGCCCTCATCGCAAGCACCATTTTGGGAATCGAATAGTAAGCGATCCTCGCAGCCTCAGGCGAACACTGCAAACACTGCGCAGATATATCATTTCGGCAATTTTCCAATGCACGCAGTACAGTATCTTGCTCTGAAATCCAAGCATGCACGTCGGCAGCGATTTGGCCTGCCACCATCTTTACGGCAACCTCTGTTCGCTCAAGAAGAGGGACGTAACGACGGGACTTGAGGTGCGAAGGGAAGCTCTCACCCAAGTCCTCAAGTAACACCGGGAGAATCATCACTTGTTCTTCTTCTGAAAGCGCAATCTGCACCTCTTTTGTAACCCAATCAGACTCAATACTTCGGCGCGAAAGAAATAGAACGAGAAACCTACTTGAGTCGATTCCGACTCGAATGGCCTCTTCAATATCCTGTCCAATCTTTATCTCCCGTTCATCTATCCATGACTGAATGCCGTCCGGAAAATGTCTCGCAACCTCACGCACGATTGGTTTGTCGAATGAACTGTGACAAAGAAAGATCCGCATAGTGATTCACCCTGGAGATGAAGACGCCTAACCGGTGATTATCAGGCCCATCCGCCTGATAACACGATATCGGACCCTGTTTCGAGCAGATCTGCCATGCGCAATATCATCGCCTGGAGATGCCCGACCCCTGGACTCACCAATCACCACGCATGATCCAGCCCTAGGTTGTACCGGTAGGGCTGACTGGTTCATGGCATTCGCATGGAATGTGCAAGCGGGTACCCTCGTGCGTGGGGGTTCAACGTCGGAGCGTGAGCTCGGATCGGTGCCCATGCCCATGATTGTCCAATCGGGCAAATCGCTACGCCTCTCCCCTGCGACGGACGTAACGGCGTGCGGTAATTGGCGTCGAGACGCCCGATTGGTTGGGGCGCGCCGGAGATTTGTGCCGGAATGAGGATGCGGTGCGTGCCGCTCTCGTGACCGAGGGCGTCGATTTCCTCGGCTAGGCTCGTAACAGTCTGGAGCATGTGCTGGCAGGCGCCCCAATCGAGCATGGCGAAGAACCCTCCATCGATACAAACGTGGATTCGCTGCGTCGCCAAGACGCAGGATGGCAGCACCATCGCGCGTATGCCGCGAAGAGACTTCTGCTGGACACCCACGCGTTTCTGTGGTGGCTCGCCGACAGTGACCGGCTTTCATGCGCGGCGCGGGACGCGATCACGGACGAATCGAACGACATCGTGGTCAGTGCGGCGTCCGCCTGGGAGATCGCCACCAGGTTCCGGATCGGAAAACTGCCGGGGTGCGAGGTGATCGCGCTCGATGTGGCGGGGCATATCGCGCGGCAGGGTTTCGCGGAGCTGGAGATCGGCATCGCCGATGCCGAACGTGCGGGACGTTTGCCTGGCCCCCACCGCGATCCGTTCGACAGGGTGCTCGCGGCCCAGGCTCTCGTGCGCGACCTCCCGGTGGTCTCGGTCGACCCGGTGTTCGACGGTTTCGGCGTACGTCGGGTGTGGTGACGGGAACCGGCAGGTCGAGCCGCCCGGTCCGCGGACAGCTGGCCTGCCGGTGCGGGCCACCGCTTCCTGCGTGAGCCGCGGCGAGGGACCACCGGTCACTCGGGCGACGGGTGGCGCAGGAAGGTGAAGTCGCAGCCGGCATCGGCCTGCAGGATGCTGTCGTGATAGAGCTTGCGGTACCCGCGGGCGGGGGCCGGGCGCGAGGGAGCGGCGTCGGCCCGGCGCCGTTCCAGGACGTCCGGGGCCACCAGAAGGTCGAGCCGGCGCCGTGCGACGCTGAGCGCGATCCTGTCCCCGGTCCGAACCAGGCCGAGCGGTCCGCCCGAGGCGGCGTCCGGTGTCACGTGCAGCACGATGGTCCCGTAGGCGGTCCCGCTCATGCGCGCATCCGAGATCCGGACCATGTCGGTCACCCCGGCGGCGGCCAGCCTGCGCGGAATGGGCAGGTAGCCCGCCTCCGGCATGGCCGATGCGCTCGCGGGTCCGGCATTCTGCAGCACCAGGATGTCGTTGGCGCCAACGTCGAGGTCGGGGTCGTCGATGCGGGCCGACAGGTCCTCGAGCGAGGAGAACACCACGGCGCGGGCCTCGGTCTCGAACAGCGCGGGGTCGGCTGCCGAACGCTTCAGGATCGCTCCGCCGGGCGCAAGCGAGCCGAACAGCGCAACCAGCCCGCCCACCGGCTGAACCGGGTCGGCGAACGGGCGAACCACGTCGCGGTCGACCCAGCCGGGTTCCGCCGCCAGCCGTTCCTCCAGCGTCTGTCCCGCGACGTTCACGCAGGCGAGGTTGAGCAGCGGGCACAGTTCACGCAGCACCGGTCCGAGCCCGCCGGCCCTGAACAGGTCCTCCATGTAGTGTTCGCCGGTGGGCTTGAGATTGATCAGCACCGGCGTGGTGTCGGAGAGCTCGTTCAGCCAGTCGAGCGGAACGGCAATGCCGAGGCGCCCGGCGATCGCGGTCAGGTGCAGGATGGCATTGGTCGACCCCCCGATGGCGAGCAGGACCCGAAGCGCATTCTCCACCGCATCGCGGGTGATGATCCGGCGTGGCACCAGTTCGCCGGACGCAATCGCGACCGCGCGTTCGCCCGAAGCCTCGGCGGCGCGCAGACGGTCGGCATGGACCGCCGGAATGGCGGCGGTGCCCGGTAACGCCATGCCCAGGGTCTCGACGAGACAGGCCATGGTGCTGGCCGTGCCCATCACCGCGCAGGTTCCCGCCGTGGTCACCAGCCGTTCCTCGATGCGCGCGATACCCTCGCGGTCGACCTCGCCGGCCCGGTACCGGGCCCAGAACCGGCGGCAGTCGGTGCACGCCCCCAGCCTTTCGCCCTCGGAGTGGCCGGTGAGCTGCGAGCCGACAATCAGCGAGATCACCGGGACGTCGGCATTCGCGGCCCCCATCAGCTGCGCGGGCAGGGTCTTGTCGCACCCGCCGATGAGCACGGCTGCGTCCATGGGCTGGGCGGCCAGCATTTCCTCGGTGTCCATGCTCATCAGGTTGCGGAACATCATCGACGTCGGGCTCAGGAACGACTCGCCGAGCGAGATGGTCGGAAACACCATCGGAAGTCCGCCTGCGGCAAGCACGCCGCGGCTGGCCGCCTCGACCAGTTCGGGCACGTGGCGGTGGCAGTTGTTGTAGCCGCTGGTGGTATCGGCGATGCCGACCACCGGCCGGTCGAGCGTTCTGCGGCCGTAACCCATCGACGCCGCGTTGGCCCGGCGCAGGTACAGGCTGAAGTCCATGTCGCCGTAGTTGGTCAGGCCCCGGGCCAGTCCGCTTCTTCTCTCGGCCATGACGCTTTGATCTCCCTCGAGCCAGCCGCTATGCTCCCGCGCCCTCACGCGGTTCGGCGGGCCGGAGCATATCCTGATGCCGGTGTTCGGGAACATCCTTCTCACCTTCGCCTGCTGCACCGCGCTGGTGTTCCTGGTGCCGGTGTTCCTGGTCGGGGCCCGTTTCGACTTCCTGGGCTCGATGACGGACTCCTGGATCAGGATGGCGGGGCTCGTTCCCTTTGCCGCCGGGGTGTTGGTGATGGCCATCGGCCTGTTCTCCCGTCCGCCGCGCGACGGGCGGGAGCCGACGGGCCTGTGCCGGCGGGTCCGCAACCCGGTCTGGCTGGGGGCCCTGGTCGCCATCTTCTCGCAGTACCTGCTCTACGACTGGCCGCCGATTATCGCCTATGGCGTGGTGCTGTTCGTGGTCGCGGACTGCCTGCTCAGGTTTGCCGCCGAGCCCGCCGGTGCTGCGCGTTCGGGCGCTGCCTTCGAGGCCTGGTGCGAAACGGTTCCGCGCTGGATTCCGCACCGGAACGCGCAGGCGCGTTGAGCAACCCGCGGTCCGCTGATAGTGTCGGGCCGTCATTTTCGTGCGGAGATTGCCGTCATGTCGTACACGCTGGAACAGTTTGCCGCCGATTGCCGCGCGGCGCTGCTCGAGGACGATGGGCCCGGTGGCCTCGAACAGGTGCGCGTCTTCGTCGAGCAAGCGTGCCGGGACGATCGGTTCGTCGAGACCCATCTCGGCCCGGCCAATTCCTCGCCGCGCCAGGTGCTCTACGAGGATCCCGAACTCGGTTTCTGCATCCTCGCGCATGTTCACACCGGGGCGCGCAGCAGTCCCCCGCATGACCACGGTCCGAACTGGGCGATCTACGGCCAGGCCACGGGCCGGACCACCATGACCGACTGGGAATGTGTCCGCCGGCCGTCGGGCGACGAGCCCGGGCTGGTCAAGGCGGTTCGCAGCTACGATCTCGAGCCCGGGATGGCGAGGGCCTACCGGATCGGCGACCTGCATTCCCCGCACCGCGAGGCGGAGACCCGCCTCATCCGCATCGAGGGGCGCAACATGGACGGCGTTGCCCGGGATGCCTACATGGTCGCCGGCGACTGACCGGCACGATCCCGTTCGACCCGCCCGAAGGATACAGACGGACATGGCCGAGACCGGCGAAGTCAAGATGTACACCGACTTCAAGAGCCCCTACGCGTTCCTGGCGTTCGATCCGGCGTATGAACTCGAGGAACGTTTCGACATCACCATCGCGTGGAAGCCGTTCCAGCTCAGGATCAAGGGCCGGGGACAGCGCAGCGTCTACTCGGAATGGAAGGTGCGCTACTCCTACATGGACGCACGGCGCAACGCCAACCGGCGCGGTGGACTGATGCTGCGGGGCCCGCTGAAGGTGTTCGACACCACCCCGGCCCTGGTCGGAGGGCTGTTTGCCGACAGGCACGGCCGGTTCCGGGAATACGGTGGCCTGGTGTTCGAGGGGTTCTTCCGCCGCGAACTCGCGGCCGACGAGCCGGATGCCATCGCCGTCGTGCTGGACGGCATGGGCCTGTCCGGTGACGGGTACCGGACGTTCCTCGAGGGCGAGGGCATGGCGCAGTACGAGGCGATCCAGGAAGAGGCGGTTACCGACAACATCTTCGGCGTGCCGCTGTTCGTCTTCAACGGCGAGCAGTTCTGGGGCCATGACCGGCTCTGGCTGCTCGAGGAACGGCTCGCCGAAGCCGGGCTGGCCCGGGCCTGATCCGCCGGCAGGGGCGCCAGGGGCCGCACTCATGATGCTCACAGACTTCCGCGTCCTCGACCTTACCCAGTTCGTGGCCGGCCCGACCGCAACGAAGATCATGGCGGAACTCGGTGCGGACGTGATCAAGGTCGAGCTCGCGCCCGCCGGTGACCACGGGCGGCGGTCCGGGCTGAGGTCACGCCGGCCGGGGTACGAACGGAGCACCCAGAGCACCTATTTCGTCCAGCACAACCTCGGCAAGCGCAGCCTGGCGCTCGACCTGAAGGACCCGCGGGGCCAGGCGATCCTGCACGACCTGGTGCGCCGGGCCGACGTTGTAGTCGAGAACTTCGCCCCGGGGGTGCTGGCCCGCATGGGGCTGGCATACGAGGCGGTCAGGGACCTGAACCCGCGTATTGTGATGTGCTCGATCTCCATGGCGGGCCAGACCGGCCCGCTCGCCGACCAGCCGGGTTTCGACTACATGGGATCGGCCTATGCCGGCATCACGGCCTCGATCGGCGAGGCTGACCGCAGCCCGGCGATGGTTCCGGTTGCCATCGGCGACAGCGCCACCGGTCTTGCAGCCGCCATGGCGGTGGGGTTCGCGCTGCTGCATGCGGCGAAGACCGGCGAGGGGCAGTACATCGACTGCTCGCTGATCGATACCTACGTGCACATGCACGAGGACCTGATCCCCCGGATCGGTCTGCGCGGGGCCGGGGCGAAGTTCCCGAGATCGGGTTCCCAGCACCCGAACGGGGGCCCGACCGGGGTGTTCCGGACCGGCGACGGCAGGTTCGTCTCAATCATGGTGATGCCGTACCAGTGGTCGCGCATCCTGGCCGCGATGGGCCGGCCGGAGCTTGCCGACGATCCCCGGTTCAGGTCGCCGCGCGATCGCCGTGCCAACCGGGAGGAACTGAAGGCGATCATCGAGGACTGGATGGCGGGGCTCGGCGATCGTGACTCGGTACTGGCGGCGCTTGCGGCCGAACGGGTTCCCTGCGCCCCGGTGCTCGAGCTCGACGAGGTGATCGCCCACCCGCACATGCGCGAGCGCGGCACCATCCGCGAGGTCGATGATCCCGACATCGGCACCTTTCCCGTCCCGGCGATCCCGGCGCGGTTCTCCGCATGGCGGCCCGACGCATCCGCGCGCGCGCCCAGGCTCGGCGAGCACAACGAGGAAATCCTGTCGGACCTGCTGGGCATGGATGCCGACGCGATCGCGGCGCTGCAGGCCTCCGGCGTCCTCGTCAGCGACCCGGGGCCCGGTGGCGCCACCGGGGCCTGAACCGGCTTCCTGCCCGACATTCGCAAACCCGGAGGAACAGATGGCAGTTGTCGAAACCGAAGAGCACGGCCAGGTCCTGGTGGTCAGGTTGAACCGGCCCGAGCGTCTCAACGCCATGAACCGCGAACTCCGCCAGGAGATGGCGCGGATCTGGACCGACTTCCGGACCAGCGCGGAATTCGAGGTCGGCATCCTGACCGGAACCGGCCGCGGGTTCTGTGCCGGCGAGGACATGAAGGAATCGCTCGCCGACGGCGAACCGGGCGGCGGCGAGATCGAGGTGCACGACCCGTTCATGTCGCTCGAGCTGGAGAAACCGGTGATCGCAGCCGTCAACGGCTTCGCGATGGGCGGCGGCTTCATGCTGGTCGAGCGTACCGATCTCAGGGTGGCGTCGACCAACGCGGTGTTCGAGGTCTCCGAGGTCAAGCGCTGGCTTCTGGGCGGTTGTGACCACGGCGCCATTGCCAACATGCCCTATCCGGTGGCGATGGAAATGGCTCTCGGCTACCGTTTCACCGCGCAGCGGTTCTACGAGCTCGGGTTCGTGAACCGGCTGGTGGAACCCGACGAGCTGATGCCCACCGCGCTCGAGATGGCGCGCCACCTGCTGACGCTGCCTCCGGCCGCGCGGGTCAACACGGTCCACATGATGCGCCAGGTCCGCCCGGGCCTCACCGCGCGCCAGCAGGAGCTCTCGAGGGCGCTGCACCAGCACGGCGCGTTGTCCGACCGCATGGAATCGCGCGCGGCATTTGCCGAGAAACGCGCACCGGTCTGGAAGGGCTGGGATGATCCCGGGGACCGCTACCGCATGCCGACCATGGCGGATTTCCCGGACTGACCCGGTCACCCGTGTCGCGACCGGGCAGGGCGTCAGGCTCGGGCCCCGTGTCACTCGCTGCTCCCCGGCTCGACCTCCATCCCGCTCGACGGCGGTGGTGACGTGTCCGGTGAACCGGGCGTTCCTCCCGGCATCGCATTGCGAGTCCCGACCGTCCGGCGCCAGTGTTTCGCAGGTCACGGCCGCGAATACTCGGGTTGATTCGGCATCACAGGTGTCTACATCTTGTAATCCTTGTGTAACGAGTATCTATATGCGTACATCATACAGTGATTGACCAAGGCGTTTCATGCCACCGCTTGCATTCATGCAGCGGCCGATCTACAGCTTTATGCCAAAGACACGGTCGAGCCGGGCCGGAGTGAAGTGCGTTGAGCACCGGGTCCGTTTCCAAACCGGCACGAATTAACAGATATCCGGGGGCATCAGGTGGCAAAACGCGAAGGCTGGCCGTGCAAGGCTGGCCGCGGCATGGCCGTGGCCATGTGTGTGATGCTGGCAGTCGCCACCGCACCCGACACCATGGCCGCACCGACGACCGGGCAGCCGGAGACATCCGGCGCGGCCCCGGACCTTTCCGCCTCGCTCGAGCAGCTCTCCGAATTCCTGGACGAGAAGGACGTGGCCCTGTACCGCCGGATCAGGGACGTCCAGGAACGGGGCGAATGGAAGCAGGCCGACGGGCTGGTCGCGCGACTGTCCGATGACGTGCTGCTTGGCCACGTGCGGGCGCAGAAATACCTTCACCCGACCAGGTACCGCTCGACCTACCGCGACCTGCTGTTCTGGATGCGGTCGTTTGCCGATCACCCGCAGGCGAGGCGGATCTACCGCCTGGCGCTCAGGCGCCAGCCCCCGGACTGGAAATCGCCACCAAGGCCCAGTTCCCGCACCTGGTCCGGGTCAGGTCACGAAGGCACGGTGATCCCGCGCTACCGCTCGCCCCGGACACGTTCGGGCGCATTGCGCCGCGAGGCACGGCAGCTGAAGGCGACGATGGACAGCCGCATCCGCAGCGGCTGGCCCACCGGCGCCTACCGGATCCTCGCGACCGACCGGGCAGGGGAGGTGCTCGATCCGACGGAATTCGCGCTCGCGCGGGCACGGATCGCGCACGGCTACTATGTGTTTGGCAAGGACGAGAAGGCGCTCGAACTTGCCCGGCGGAGCATCCGGCAGGCGGCCCGCAGCATTCCCGTTGCAGCCTGGGCCGGAGGGCTCGCCGCCTGGCGTCTCGGCCGGGTCGACGAGGCAGCGGAACTGTTCCCCAGGCTTGCCGTGAGCGAATATGCCCCCCCGTCCGAACGGGCCGCCGGCGCCTTCTGGGCCGCGCGTGCCGCGCTTGCGCTCGAGCAGCCCCGGGAAGCCGAGCGATGGTTCCGGGAAGCGGCGCAGGCGCCGGAAACCTTCCACGGACTGCTGGCGCGCCGCGTGCTCGGGGTCGATGAGACCTTCGACTGGCGGCTGCCGCCGGTCACCCCGGTCCTGCTTGAACAGCTGCACGCGCTGCCCGGCGCACGCCGGGGGCTGGCGCTGCTCAGGGTCGGCGACCACGCGATGGCCGAAGCCGAATTCCGCCGCGTGGTTCACGCGGTTTCGATGCCGCTGAAGCGTGCGGCCATGACCATCGCCGCCCGGCACGGAATGGCCCGCCTCGCGATGGAGCTGGCACATCACCTGCACGCCAGGGGCGATCGCTGGTACTTTGCGGCCCTGTTCCCCGATACCCCATGGGCGCTGCCGCAGGGGACCGGCATCGACCGGTCGCTGGTACAGGCGATCATGCGGCTTGAAAGCAGGTTCGATCCGCGCGCGCGCAGTCCGCGCGGCGCCAGGGGGCTGATGCAACTGATGCCGCGCACGGCATCCTACATCAACCGGTTGCGCGGACCGGCGCCACGTGACCGGGTCAAGGCCTCGGCGCTGTACGATCCCGAGCTCAACATCGAGATCGCGATCCGCTACATCAGGTACCTGCTCGACCAGCATACGGCGAACGGCAACCTCTTCCAGTTGCTGACCGCGTACAACGCCGGCCCCGGCAACCTGCGCAAGTGGAAGCGCGAGGTCGAGTACCGGGACGATCCGCTGTTGTTCATCGAGTCGGTACCGCTGCGCGATACGAGGCAGTATGTCGAGGATGTGCTGCACAACCTGTGGATGTACCGCCTCAAGCGCGGCGAACCCACGCCGGCGCTCGATCGCCTGGCGGCCGGTCACTGGCCGCAGTACCACCCGGTCGAGAACCGGCCGGCCAGGGAAGTTGCCCATGCCGGGAATTGACGCCTCGCGGGAATTCGTCCCGGTCAACATCGCGGTGCTGACCGTCTCGGACACCCGAACGCTCGAAACCGACCGGTCGGGCGACACCCTGGTCGAGCGACTCGAGGGTGACGGCCACCGGCTGGCGGACCGGGTCATCGTGCCCGACCAGGTCGACGCGATCGTTGCTCGGCTGCGGCTCTGGATCGCCGATCCAGGGATCGACGCCGTGATCTCGACCGGCGGAACCGGGGTGACTGGCCGCGACGTCACGCCCGAGGCGTTCAAGGCCGTGTTCGAGAAGGAAATCGAGGGGTTTGGCGAGGTGTTCCGCTTGATCAGCTACGAGAAGATCGGAACCTCGACCATCCAGTCACGTGCGATCGCCGGAGTTGCCGGCGGCACCTACCTGTTTGCGCTTCCCGGTTCGACCGGCGCGTGCCGCGACGGCTGGGACGGCATCCTGCGCAACCAGCTCGATATCCGGTTCCGGCCCTGCAACTTCGTCGAGATCATGCCCCGGCTGCGCGAGCACGAGCACCACGGCCGCGGGTCCTGACCCGCAGGGCACGCAGGTCGCAGGCGTCGTCGACGTCGCGGAGCCGTTCGAGCAGCACCACGCGCCGGTTGCGGCCGAGCGATGCCAGCGTGTCGGCGAGCGCATGTTCCGTCGACCATCGGACGTTTGCGAAGCCGGGCGGCGCGGCACGCGCGCTCACCCCGACCAGCCAGTACCCTCCGTCGCTTGCCGGGCCGAACACCAGATCTGCGCGCCCGAGTGCGCGGAACGCCTCCCTGATGTGCCGGGACCGGATCCCGGGGATGTCGCTTCCGACCAGGACGACCGGTCCCGTTCGCGGCACCGCGAGCGCGTGGCGCATGCGTTCGCCGAGCGAGCCGTGTGCCTGGTCATGCAGGGCCCAACCGCGCGGCCAGGGCGGATGACGCCAAGGCCGGCTCCCGGTCAGGAACAGGTGGCAGCGCCAGGACTGCGGCGGGCCGAGACGGCGAAGCACCGCCGACACGGTGCGCCGGTACCAGAAGGTGGCGGCCACGGCGCCGATGTCGCGGGCAAGCCGGGACTTGACGCTGCCCATGCGCGGGTGGCGCGCAAAGACCACCAGGTGTCTCATCCGCCGCTCCGGCCGTAGAAGCGGGCGATCCGGCTCGGTGGCACGCCGAGCCCGTAGAGCGCGAGGCACAGCAGGTTGCGCATCGAGCGCAGCAGGTACCCGTCCCGTCGGTAACGGGCAGCCGAGGTCACCGCCGGGGTCGGCAGCGCGGCCAGCCGGGCCCGGCCGATGCGGCCAACCAGTGCCACGTCCTCCATCAGCGGAATGTCGGGAAAGCCGCCGAGCCGGTGGTAGAGGTCACGATGGATCAGCAGCCCCTGGTCACCGTAAGGCAGTCCGAGCCACCTTGAGCGCCAGTGCACCAGCCACTCGAGGCACCGGGCCCGGGCGCTGTCGTCATCGAGCGCGAAACGGAACCAGCCGGCGCGTTCCGGCGTGCCGGCGAGGCTCGCCACATCACGTGGCCACCCGGCATCGAGAGTGGTGTCGGAGTGCAGGAACAGCAGCCACGGTCCCGCGGCAGCCAGTGCCCCGGCGCGGAGCTGCGACCCGCGACCGCGTTTCGCGTGCACCAGGCGTGCGCCGAGCGTGCGCGCCGTTTCGACCGTTCCGTCTGTGGATCCGCCGTCGACCACCACGAGCTCGATGTCGACACCGTGGTCGGGGCTGGTCCGGAGTGCCGCGACGGTTGCCGACAGGCTGCGGCCCGCGTTCAGCGTCGGGATGACGACCGATACACGCACCCGGTCGGTACCCGGCGCTGCAGGAGGTGATGACGACGCGGCCATGAACGCAGTATGAGTGTCTGCCGGTTACAGGGTACGCCGCCATGGTAGGCGAGACGTGGCGGAACGGACAATGATGGAGCGGCCAGGCTCGGGAGTGCTGGAATGGAACTCAGGTTTGATTCGCGCCGCGACATGGTCACCGCGTTCGAGACCAGGTTCTACGTGTTTCACGTGGACGACTCCGAACGGATGAATGCCGACCTTCGCGAACTGGTGCTCGAGCACGAACGCACCGACAGCGGCGTGCGCCGCAGCAACATCGGTGGCTGGCATTCCCGCGATGACCTGTTCGAGTGGGATCACCGGGCGATCGGTGCGCTCAGGACCATCGCCAACGCCGCGGTGCGGGCGGCGGTGCCGCTGATGGTCGGGGGAGCGTGCACCTTCGACTTCTCCCTGCGCGGCTGGGCCAACCTGTCGCGCTTCGGCGCCTATAACAAGCAGCACACCCATCCCGGCTGCCAGGTCTCGGCCGTCTACTACGTGGCTTCCGGAACACCGCCCGGCCCGGAGACGCCGGAGAGCGGCGTCTTCCAGTTCCTCGACCCGCGCACACATGCGGAGATGTCCGCACTTCCCGGAGAGACGGTCGGCCGGGGTGTGAGCGTGCAGCCGCTTGACGGGCGGCTGATCCTGTTCCCGAGCTGGCTCTACCACCAGGTCAATCCCTACTTCGGCGAAGGTGAACGGATCTCGATCTCGTTCAATGCCCATGTCACCAACCTCAGCCTGACCGGCGAGCCGGTCGGGGCAACCCGGGTGGAGTGATCCGGCGCCTCGCCGGTGACCGGGACACCTCGCTCCGATCCGCGCACATGGTCCCGGTGCCGGCCCAGGCATGGCCGAGATGGGGATGACCGGTTCCACGCTGGCAAACGGTCAGGTATCGGTGGAGGAAACAGTCCGAACCTGCCGACGGTCCGTCTCCCTTGCCGGCATGGACAGCGGGCTGCGCATTCAGTCATCCTGCCGGCAGTTCAGCCCGGCGGGCCGGGACGTCAAGATCGACACAGGAGAATAGCCGGCAACGCTCGCCAGGGTGGAATCACAGTTCCGCGGCTCCGGTACGCCGGGGAGCGTGCCGTTGCCAAGGCTGGGGCGGGTAGGCTGCGCGGCCGCCCGGGACGAGGAGAGCGCACTCGACCGGCCGGTGGAAAGGGGGGACCGGTGCAATGGGTGAAGACAGCACCAACGACAGAATAGACGAAGCGGTGCTGGCGCTTCTCTATCTCGGAATAGTCGAACGCTTGCCGTGGGGAGCGCGAACGTGGAAGTCCTTCGACTGGGACGCGATGGAGCGTCTCCACGACAAGGACCTGATTTCCAACCCGGTGACCAGGGCGAAGTCGGTCGTTCTGACCGAATCCGGTCTGCGCCGGGCCGAAGCGGCATATCGCCGGCTGTTCGACCCGGACGGCTGAGCTGGTCCCGACCGGCCCGGAAAGTCACACGTGCCGAGTATGTTGCCACGGTCATGCAGAGGGATTGCTGACGAGAGGGAAGACTATGCTGACGACGGCAAGGCTCCGCCCCTCTGTTACCCGCAACGAAGGCATCAACGGCGAAGGGGTTGACCTCAACCTGGTGCACACACGCGACCTTCGGCGCTCGACCTGGCTCTTTCACCTTACAAAACGCCTGCTGGAGACGAAGTGGCGTGACCCGTGCGAAGAGCCCAGGCTGCAGCTGTTCGGTTAGCTCAATCGGATCGCACGCCAGTGGTTCGACAATCACCTCGTCTGCAAGGGCGGCACCTACCCGGCGCAGCTGATGTATCTGACGCTTGCCGACATGGCGTACGAGCGCGTCACGCGGGGTATCGTCGAGCGTCACGTGAATGAACGCCCGGTCAAGGCCGTGCTCGCCCCCTGCAACGCGGCAGGGTCGACGAGGCATGTCCGCTTCACGACCTCGAAAACGGTCTACAAGACCGACGCGCACTGTTGCCACATCAACCATGTCGTCTGCGACAGCGACTGGGAGGCAACGTTCTGTCCTGTTGCCGAAGAGCATCCCGCGTCCGCGCCTATGTCAAGAACCACGGCCTTGGATTCGAGGTGCCCTATCGACTCGGCGGCGAGGCCCGGGCCTACATCCCCGACTTCATCGTGCTGGTAGACGACAGGCGGGGTGAGGACGACCCGCTGCACCTGATCGTCGAGATCAAGGGCTACCGGGGCGAGGACGCGAAGGTCAAGAAAGCGGCCATGGAGACCTGCTGGGTGCCGGGCGTGAACGCGCTTCGCACCTTCGGGCGCCGGGCCTTCGTCGAGTTCACGGATGTGCACGACTTCCAATCGGAGTTCGACACGCTTGTCAGCAGTCATCTTCCAGAAGATGCTGCGGCATGAAGACCACGCGCTACTTCGAGGAGCAGGTACGACGCAAGAGACCTTATATCGATCCGGCGTGGTGCGTGGCCGTCATTGCCGTGCCCTTCGTCGCGACGTGCAGGCGGACGGCCGCATTCGCTCCTGGGGTGAGGTAACGCGCGCCGGCAAGGACGCACCGCCCATCCTCCGCGTGGTGAAGCTTGCCGATGGAGAGACGGTCCACAACGCCTTCTTCGATCAAGGGTTCAAGAGGGACGAAACATGAAGCTGCACTACTATCCTGAGACCGACAGCCTCTACGTCGAGTTCAAGGCGGCGCCGGGGGTGGAAACCCGCGAGGTCTCGGACGGCCTGAACGTCGACCTCGACGGAGACGGCGAGGTCGTAGGTTTCGATATCGATCACGCGTCCCGGCGCCTCGATCTCTCGACGCTGGAGACCGAGGCGCTGCCGCTGCGCTCGACCAGAGTCGGCTGATCCGCGGCACGCCCCAAGAAGAAGGCCAGGTCGGCGCGTCCGAGCGCGCGGAACGCGTCCCTGATGTGCCGGGACCGGATCCCGGGGATGTCGCTTCCGATGAGCACGACCGGCCGCGGCCGCGCGAGTGCCCGGCGCACGCGTTTACCGAGCGAGCCGTGTGCCTGGTCGTGCAGGGCCCAACGACGCGGCCACGGTGGATGACGCCACGGCCGGCTCCCGGTCAGGAACAGGTGACAGCGCCAGGGCTGTGGCGAGCCGAGGCGGCGAAGCACCGCCGACACGGTACGCCAGTATCAGAAGGTGGCGGCCACGGTACCGATGTCGCCGGCAAGCCGGGACTAGACGCTGCCCATGCGCGGGTGGCGCGCGAAGACCACCAGGTGCTTCATTGGCTGGTCCGGCCGTACAGGCGGGCGATCCGGCGCGGCGGCACGCCGAGCCCGTAGAGCGCCAGGCACAGCAGGTTGCGCATCGAGTGCAGGAGGTTCCCGTCCCGGCGGTAGCGGGCGGCCGAGGTCACCGCCGGGGTCGGCAGCGCGACCAGCCGGGCCCGGCCGATGCAGCGGACCAGCGCCACGTCCTCCATCAGCGGGAAGTCCGGATAGCCGCCGAGCCGGTGGTAGAGGTCGCGATGGATCAGCAACCCCTGGTCGCCGTAGGGCAGTCCGAGCCGCCTCGAGCGCCAGTGCACCAGCCGCTCGAGGCACCGGGCCCGGATGCGGTCGTCATCGAGAGCGAAACGGAACCACCCGGCGCGCTGCGGTGTGGTGGCGAGGCCCGCCGCATCACGCGGCCATCCGGCACCGAGACTGGTGTCGGCGTGCAGGAACAGCAGCCACGGCCCCTCGGCACTGAGTGCCCCGGCGCGAAGTTGCGACCCGCATCCGAGCGCTGCGTGCACCAGGCGCGCGCCGAGCCTGGGCGCCAGTTCGAGCGTTCCGTCTGTGGACCCGCCGTACACCACCACGATCTCGATGTCGACGCCGTGGTCGGGGCCGGTCGCGAGCGCCGAGACGGTTGCCGGCAGGCTGCGGCCGGCATTCAGCGTCGGAATGATGACCGACGCCCGCATCCGGTCGGTTCCCGGCACTGCAGGAGGTGATGACGACGCGGCCATCAACGCAGCATGAGTGGCTTCCCGTTACCGGGTACGCCGCCATGGCAGGTGAACCGTGGCGGAACGGACAATGGCGAAGCGGCCGGGCTCTGGAGTGCTGGAATGGAACTCAGGTTTGATTCGCACCGCGACATGGTCACCGCGTTCGAGACCAGGTTCTACGTGTTTCACGTGGACGACTCCGAACGGATGAACGCCGACCTTCGCGACCTGGTGCTCGAGCACGAGCGCACCGACACCGGCGTTCGGCGCAGCAACGTCGGCGGCTGGCACTCCCGCGATGACCTGTTCGAGTGGGATCACCGGGCGATCGGTGAGCTCAGGACCATCGCCGACGCCGCCGTGCGTGCAGTGGTGCCGCTGATGGTCGGTGGAGCGTGCAGCTTCGACTTCTCGCTGCGCGGCTGGGCCAGCCTGTCGCGCTACGGAGCCTACAACCAGCAGCACACCCACCCCGGCTGCCAGGTCTCGGCCGTGTACTACGTGGCGTCGGGAACACCGCCCGGCCGGACACGCCCGAGAGCGGCGTCTTCCAGTTCCTCGATCCACGCACCCACGCGGAGATGTCCGCAATTCCCGGCGAGGCGGTTGGCCGGGGTGTGAGCGTGCAACCGCTCGACGGCCGGCTGATCCCGTTTCCGAGCTGGCTCTACCACCAGGTCAATCCCTACTTCGGCGAGGGGAACGGATCTCCATCTCGTTCAATGCCCATGTCACCAACCTCAAGCTGACCGGCGAGCCGGTCGGGGCAACCCGGGTGGAGTGACCCGGCGTCTCGCCGGTGACCGGGACGCCCCGGCCCGATCAGCGCACATGTTTCCGGCGCCGGCCCAGGCACGTCCGACACCACTCCGGCAAGCGACCCCAGGGACGGTGGAGGAAAAGTTCGAACGTGCGGTTGCCGAGTCTGCGGGAAGGTTGCGCAGCTGACCGGGCAACACGGTGCGCGGGCTGGAGGCCGAGCCGCAGCTCTCGCTACCCGCTACTTGGTAGGCCTGTTCCTCGCGGTCTGTCGCATGCACGGCGTGCGTTGCTTTCGCTACGCGCGGCAACGGCGCACGACAGTCAAGGTGCGCATTCGCCAACGGCATTTTGACCGTGTGCCGTGGCCGGAATTCGGCCGGCTGCAAGGCCAGCTGGAGAGGTACTTCGAGAGGACGTCACCGATCACCTGATCACGAGCGTCATGGACACGGACGGCGACGATAGCGCACTCGACCGGCGGCATGGGGCCGGCGCGATGGGTGAAGACAGCACGAACGACAGAACAGACGAAGCGGTGCTGGCGCGGTTCTGTCTCAGGATAGCGGAACGCTCTCCGGTCGAGGGGGGCGGCCATGAGTTTCAACGGCTCCGCGGGCGATTGGAAGCGTGCCCAGATGGTCGTTCGTGCCGACCAGGAACCGTCACCATGATCATATCGTCGAGGAATATCGCTGCTGACCTCTTCGGCCTGTCTTGCGCCAGGACGGCCGGTTCGGCTTTGTCCGGTGATAGGCCGTGATCAGGTGGCCATCCGCGACGACGGCTTCCTTGCCGGTCAACCGTTCCAGCCTTGCAATCTGGTTCCTGAGCCCTTGAATGAGCTGTTCCGCGTCTTGCTTTCGGAGCATGAACCGGTTCGGACCGACTTCAGTGCCGTGAGCAAGCAGGGTGTCGAGATCGGACATACGGATGCCGCGTTGCGACATCCTCGCTGCGCCGTGACGTGTAATGGCGATGCTCGTCATCGGATTTCCCCTTCCTGCGAGTCGGCTGCGGGGGCATCTGAAACCGTGGCGCGCAGCGACTCTTGGAACCGTTTGAGGGACGACTCTCCTCCGAACAGCTCGATCAGTTCCCGTCTGGAGGCTTCCTCCGCTACAGCCAGCGCATTCCGGAGCCATTGTCGATAGCTGGCCTCGTCCAACTTTCCCCTTGCGGTGAGGCACTTGGCGAGGTCGATCTTGCCTTTCCGGACATGGTCAAGGATCTGTTCTTCCTGTTCATCCCCGGCAATGCCTGTGAGCTCGCGCAGGGTGTCATCGGCCAGCCGATAGCTGACGATCCTGTCACCGCCATAGGATGATTCGATGGAGGTAACGGCGTCTTGCGGCAGTCCGTCTGTCAGGCTGCGGATGAAATGAACGAAAGCCCCCTCATCGTCCTCGCCCCGGGATTCGTGGTCGATGAGGTTTCCGAGTATGTCCCGCTCGCGGAGAGACTTCTCTTCCTGTTCCAGGATCTCGTCGGCTTCATGGTTGCGGACAGCGACCAGTGCGCCAAGATGCGCTGAAATTTTCAGCAATCTCGGTTCAGTTTCGTTCCAGACAGCGCGAAATTCGTCGAGCCGCCGCCGCCGCTCCAGCAGACTTCGCTCCGCGGCAATGAGAAAAAGCAGCGGGGCGATATCCAGCACGTCAGATGGATTAACGCCGTAACGCCGGGCCACGAGAAGCAGGGCTGGCGGAACATGGCTCGACACCCAACGCTGCATCCGGGTGAGGCCAACCGGCTTTGCCTGCTCCGGACCGGGCGGCGTTGTCAGGGTGTCCCAGTTGACGCCGAGCGCCTTGCACAAGGGTTCACGGAGATGCCCCCGCACACGGTGCGTCGCACCACGCTCCCACCGGCTGACCGTGTCCACGCTGCACCCGATCTGTCTGGCGAGATCTCCCTGAGTGATGCCGCGATTTCCATTCGCCCGTTTGCGGGCCGCCTTGAGGGCCTCCGGGCAGATGCCTTGTTCTGTCATATCGTATTTCCATCTCAAAAAGACTGCATATATGGAACTTACATTCCCAATATGCCTAAATTCAATCTCCATTTGATAGCTATTTTTGCCCATATACGGTACTCAGAGCCCGGCAGTGCCGCGGGCATTTGCTGGTCTTTTGCCGGGTTTCTCATGATGCCTCCGCAGGCGGCTGTTGCCCGGCAGATCGAAGTGCCGGATTTCGGCAGTTCGAGCGGGCCTTTCGGATGTGCGACAAGAGGGAAAGGAGGCGGTGTGAATGGTATGTCGTATCTCACTGTTGCTGGACCGGTGGAGGCAGAGCGAACGCGGAAGTCCTTCGACTGGGACGCAATGGAGCGTCTTGCACGACAGGAACTTGACTTCCAATCCGGTGGCCAGGGCGAAGTCGGTCGTCCTGACCGAAACCGGTCTGCGCCGGGCCGAAGCGGCATATCGCCGGCTGTTCAAACCTGACGGCTGAGCGGCCGCGGACCGGCCCGGAAGTCACGCGTGACGGGCACGGTTCTCTGTGCACCTTTGCGGCAGCCGCCCTGCCGGGCTTGGGTAGTTGCCTTCAGGCCTCGTACCGTCGATCGTGCCGGGCAGAAACAGGTCATGACTTCCTCCTGTCGAGTACCATCAGCAGGGGAGGCAGGAGCAGGAAGTCGGCGAGCAGTGCGAAGCCGATCGTCAGGGTGATCAGGAGACCGGGGGCCCAGCTGATCTCAAAACCGGACGCGGCGAACACCAGGAAACCGAGCGCGAGCACGGCGATGCTGGTCACAGGGCTTGGCCGACTGTTCGAAACGCGCCACGCACCGCTTCGGGGGCGTCTCGGCCCTCGCGCCGGGACGAGAGATACTTGGTCAGGAAGTGAATGGTATCGTCACCAACGATCCCGAAGGCAATGGCGGTCATTACCGAACCGGCCAGGCCCGCACGGCCGATCGTGAAGCCCCACAGGACAAGACTCATCGCGGCGGGAGTGAAGTTCGGTACCAGGCTGAGCAGGCCGACCCGCAGGCTCGGGAACACGAAGACCAGGATCAGCGAGGTGAGAGCCATCGCAATGATCGTACCGGTCGGCAGGCTCTCGATGTTGCGCTGGGAAAGATGGGCGAAGACGATGCTGATGCCTGACGCTTCGGTGGCGAGGCCGGGGGCGTTGGCGTCCAGCCAGTTCCGGGCGCGCGTCCAGTTCGCGCTGTGCCTGGGAGGTGAGGCTCCGCATCACCACCGTCATGTGCGTGGCCGACTTGACGGCCATGTTGTGTTCGTGTCACCCGTCATTTCACACTACAAGCGAAATGGTCTCGCTTAATTTTATGAAAATATTGTATAATTTCGTTCTTGTGTGATTTCGATATCGGTTTCGTTTCACGCTTGTTTCAAAATCATGTTGCAAGGTGATTTGTGAAGGCCGACCCTTGCGGGCGGCCATCCGGCTGGCAGACGTGCGTCAATACGGCCGCCTGTCAATTGCTCAAGGCTGGCAGGGCCTGTTTCGACCTGCACGAGGATGTACGGCTAAGGCCGGGAGGCGCAGAAGCGCTGTGTATCCGGTACGGGCAGGGTACTGGTCATGACTTCTTCCTGTCGAGTGCCATCAGCAGGGGAGGCAGGAGCAGGAAGTCCGCGAGCAGCGCGAAGGCGATCGTCAGTGTAACCAGGAGACCGAGGGCCCAGCTGATCTCGAAACCGGACGCGGCGAACACCAGGAAGCCGAGCGCGAGCACGGCGGTGGTGGTCCACAGGGCGTGGCCGACGGTGCGGAACGCGGCGCGCACCGCCTCCGGGGCGTCGCGGCCCTCGCGCCGGGAGTCGAGATACTTGGTCAGGAAATGGATCGTGTCATCAACCACGATCCCGAAGGCTATGGCGGTCATCACCGAACCGGCCAGGCCCACGTGGCCGACCATGTACCCCCACAGGCCGAGACTCATCGCGGCGGGAATGAAGTTCGGCACCAGGCTGAGCAGGCCGACCCGCAGGCTTCTGAACACGAAGACCAGGATCAGGGAGATGAGGGCCATCGCGACGATCGTGCCGGTCAGCATGCTCTTGATGTTTCGCTGGGAGAGATGGGCGAAGACGATGCTGACGCCCGAGGCTTCCGTGGTGAGGCCGGGTGCATTGGCGCGCAGCCAGTCCCGGGCGCGTGCGTCGAGCTCGCGCTGCCCCTTGGAGGTGAGGCTGCGCATCACCACCGTCATGCGCGTGGCCGTCTTGCCGATATCGATCTGGTTGTTCAGGTCCCGTCCGAACGGCAGCGACAGCTCGTAGAGCAGCAGGTACTGCGAGGCCAGTTCGGGGTCCTCGGGAAGGCGATAGAACTCCGGATCGTCGCCGTGCATGTTCTTGTTGAGGCGCTTCATGATGTCCGGAAAGGCCTTGACGTGGGACACTTCGGGCTGGTTCCGGAACCACCGGGCGAAGGCGTCCACCCTGCCCAGGTAGGCCGGGTCGGTGATGCCGCCCTCGCTTCCCGAATCGAGCGAATATTCCAGCGTCTCGATGCCGGTGAGATTGGCGATGACGAAGTCCGTGTCCGTGCGGAACTGGTACCGTTCGCTGAGGTATTTCGTCCAGTTGTCGGTGAGCTCCAGCCGGGGAATACCGGTGACGAGGACGATGGCGAGGATCAGGGAACACCAGAGCAGGACCGTCCTGCGCGCGACCACGAAATCGCCGAAACGGCCGAAGAAGGCGGTGTGACCGGTGCGGATCGCACGCGCGCGCATCGGCAGGACCGAGAGCAGCGCGGGCAGCAGGGTAAGCGAGTAGACGAACGCGCAGAACACGCCGAACGCGACAAGGTTTCCGAGTACGCGGAAAGGCGGCGAGTCCGAGGCGTTCAGGCTCAGGAATCCGATTGCCGTGGTGAGCGAGGTGAGGAACACTGGCCATGCGTTGACGCGGATCGACTCGGCGATCGCGGCATTGCGGTCCAGCCCCCGGCGCATTCCGTCCAGCGTTGTCGCGACGACATGGACCGAGTGGGCGACCGCCACCGTCATCACGATGATGGGCACGCCCGAATTGGCGGGATTGAACACCGTTCCCAGCAAGCCGGCGAAACCCACCGTGGTGTTGACCGCGAACATCAGCACCGCGACGATTGCCACCGTTCCGAGCACCGAGCGCAGAAGCAGTGCGGCTACCACCGTGATGACCGCGAATGTCACCGGAACGAAGGTCTCGAGGTCGTCCGTGGTTGCGTCGGCAAAGGCCCGGTTGAGTGGCACGTCGCCGGTCAGGTAGTAGGCGTTCTGCGGGTGTTCGGTGCGCATCCTGTCCAGGAGGCCGCCGAGATAGTCGGTAATCTCGACCACCGCGGCATCGGGGTTGTCCGGCAGGGTGAAGTCTATCGTGAGTCCCGCCACCCTTGCGTCGTGCGAGACCAGGATCCCGGCGATTTCGATCGCGTTCAGCGCCACGTCCCGGACCTGTTCCAGCCCGGCATCCGTGAGGGCCTCCGCATTCTCGACCATGGGCTCGACGATCAGTTCATCGCCATCGGCCCGGCTGTGGGACCAGTTGGTGAGCGAGTCCACCCGGGTGGCATGCGGCGCCTGCCATGCAGCCTCGGTGAGTTCCTCGATGACCGCCAGGGTTTCGCGGGTAAACACCGGGCCCTGTCGCGGTGCTACGGCAATCAACGCCCGGTTCGATGTGCCGTAGGTTGCCTCCAGCCGGTTCAGCGCCACGAGCTGCGGGTTGTCCTCGTCGAACAGGCTGCGATAGTCGTTGGTGACGCCGACAAGGCCGGCACCCGCCGTGACCGCGAGCATGACCAGCGCGGTGATGGCCAGCACCGGCCAGCGATAGCGCAGGATCGCCGCGGCGAAGTGATCCAGGGTGGCGCGGGTCATCGCTGTCCTCGTGTCGCGTGGATGCACTGGCACAATTCAGGACGATCCCCGCGAAGCGCGGCCGGCCGGCGCGGGCGGGCGGTTCCTACCACCTGGTGGATCGCTCCGAGTAGACGTGGTCGGGCAGTCTGTAGCTGATCCCGCTCCGGTCGTACACGGAGACACCGAGAATGGTCGCCATGTTGGTGTCGTCGCGGCCTCGCTGGGGGTTGATCCTGTTCCTCAGGGCCTCGATCCGGTTCATCAGCCGGAACTTCCACAGGAATCCCAGGGTCGAACTCGGGGGATACATGAGCTCGTCGGCCAGTTCATGGCCGATGAGCGCGCGCGACACCTGGGCGATGTAACCGGCCAGTTTCCGCCGTTCGGTCCTCTTGTCCAACCCCGCGAACAGGGGGGCCGAATTGATCAGTGCCGCGGCCATGGCGATGGATTCCACCGAGGGAGGGGGCTCGCAGGTGCGGCCGATACGGAAGGTCTCGAGCGCGTCCGCTTCGTCCTGGAACAGGATGGTCTCGGGAATGCCCATCAGGTAGCCCGAATACCGCCACACCGACATGAAGCTGCGGCGTTCCTCGTCGTCGAAGGACCCGCCGAGACTCTTCAGGTGCCTCAGCAATCGCGCGGAAAAGGCGGAGATTGCCAACCCCAGGTGCGCCGAGCTGATGGGCAGGCCCAGTTCCTCGATATCCCAATCGGGGGAACGCGAAAGCAGATAGCGCAGCTTGGCATGAACCAGCCTGACCCGGACGGAATGGGTCCAGCCGTCCGCGTGCGCCGCCATGCCGTCCGGCATGAAGATCTCCAGCATGTGGCGATTGTTCTGCTTCAACCGCCTGATGCCCTGGTCGCGCAGCCTCCCGGTCAGGAAGAACGACTTGGCGATGTTGGTCGAGAAACCCTCCACGAGAACGCCGCCGACCATGCCGGCGAGCACAAGCCGGGTGTTGCGGTGGAACATGCGGCAGCCGGGATGGAAGGTGGACAGGTCGAGCCATGCCGGCGGTTCGGTGCAGTGCGCGAAGAACTCCCTGAGCGGTTCCGGAGCGCCGCGTAGCGCATGGCGCTTGCGGTCCTGCATGCCGAGTTTGATCAGCCGTGCCCGTTCCTCCGGCTCGAGCTGTTCGAGTTCGGCGATCAATGCGTCCCCGAGCGGATCGCCGATCATCGTGTGCGCAACGTAGTTCTTCGCCCGGTCTGGATCGAGCTGCCTGCCCCTTGCGTATCCCTCCGTGTAGACGGCGGGGACATATGTCGGTTCTAAGGTCAATTCCGGTCCGCACGAGTTCATCAGGGGCAGAACGCCGGCATCCCCCTGCCCTGCCGTTTCACGGGGAATGCGCAACGCTGTGCATCGCCTGTACAGCTAACAGCCATGTTAACATCCGGGCTGCACAGTCGCAGGATTATTGAGAACCCCGACCATTTGATCAACACGGGAGTTGTATCGGAAACTCCCCGGGATCGACCTTGGCACGACAAGGAAGCGGAACACGCGTGCACCGGCTGCTCCCGGAGTACTCGACGGACGGCGTCGGGATGGCGCCGCACGGGAAGGGCGGTGCCGCCGGGCTTCCGGTGAACCATGAACTTGATCGCGGTTTCCGGTGCCGCTGTCCGATACGGGTCCCTGTCGAAATCCGCATGCTCCGTCCGCCGGCGGATCCCCGGCGGCGGCTGTGCGGTTGCGGCTGCACGGCCGTCCGGCCCCGGACACCGCGACCCGCCCCCGGTGACTGCCGCGCGGCGCACTGCTAGAGTGCCGCCGGGTATCGTGGCCGGCCGAAGCGGCGCGGCTCGTTCGAAGGCGTTCGGCGCCGGATAATCCGGTTTTCGACCCGCCCCGGGCTGACAGGTTCAGACCGGCATTCGAACGAATCCGTGTGCAGCGCGCGTGTGCCGGTCCGGTTCCCGCCTTCGCGCAACCGGTCGGAACCCATGCAGCAATCCACGGAAGACACGAACAGCAGCCCCAGTTCGCCCGGCGGCGTCCGCATCGGGGTGGATGTGGGCGGCACCTTTACCGATGTCGCCGTCATCGACGAGACCGGGGGTGCGATTACCGTCACCAAGGTGTCGTCGACCCCGGACGACTTCGGACGCGGGGTCATCGAGGCGCTCGGCCAGGCCCTGGACCGGGGTTCGGTTCGCCCGGACACGGTCACCCTGCTGGCGCATGCGACCACGGTGGTCACCAACGCCATCCTGCAGGAGAAGGGCGCGCGCATCGGACTCGTGACCACCCGCGGCTTCCGCGACCTGCTGGAACTGCGGCGATCGGCCCGGGCCGACCTCTACGACCTGTTCCAGGACGGACCCTCGATCCTCGCCCCGCGGCGCTGGCGCATGGAGGTTACAGAGAGGATCGGCGCGGACGGCACGGTCATCACTCCGCTCGCGGAGGACGAGATCGACGGCCTGGTCGAAGGTCTGCGGGCCGCCCGCGTCGAGGCCGTGGCCGTCACCCTGCTGTTCTCGTTCCTCAACGACGACCACGAACGCCGCCTCGGAGCCCGGCTGCGCGCGGCCCTGCCGGATGTTCCGGTGTTCCTGTCATCGGAGGTGCTGCCCGAGATCAGGGAGTTCGAACGCACCAGCACCACCGCGGTGTGCGCCTACGTTGCTCCGATCCTGAACCGGTACCTCGCGCGGCTGAAGACAGCGGTCCGGGAAATGGGACTTCCGGTCCCCTACATCATGGGTTCGGGCGGAGGCGTGTTCGAGATCGATGAGAGCCTGGCGATGCCCGCTCTCTCGGCTGAGTCCGGGCCGGCCGCCGGCGTGATCGCGGCCGCACTTGCCGGGACCCAGATCGGTCGGCCCGATCTCGTGTCCTTCGACATGGGAGGAACCACCGCAAAGGCCAGCCTGATCAGGAACGGAGCCGTCGAGACCACGCCCGAGTACGAGGTCGGCGGGTCGGCCAGCGGCAAGCGCTGGCTGTACGGTGCCGGACACCCGATCCGGGTGCCGGTGATCGACCTCGCCGAGATCAGCGCCGGTGGCGGCAGCATCGCATGGGTCGACCCGGCCGGAGCGCTCAGGGTCGGACCGCAGAGTGCCGGCGCGGAGCCGGGACCAGTCTGCTACGGCCGCGGCGGGACTGAACCGACCGTCACGGATGCCAACCTGCTGCTCGGCAGGCTCGATGCCGACTCACTGCTTGGCGGTGACCTGCCGATCGACTACGAGCGGGCATGCGCGGCGATGGAGGACCGGGTCGCGGGCCCGCTCGGCCTGACCGTGGACGAAGCGGCCGCGGCCGTGATCCGCGTGGTCAACAATGCCATGGCCGAAGCACTGCGCATCGTCTCGGTCGAGCGCGGCCACGATGCCCGCGACTTCACGCTGTTCTGTTTCGGCGGCGCTGGACCGCTGCATGCCGCGGCACTCGCCGAAGAGCTCGACATCGCGGAAGTGATCGCACCGCCTGCGCCCGGCGCGTTCTCGGCGCTCGGGCTGGTGGCATCCGACATCAGGCGCGACTACGGCCGTACCTTCTTCTCGGTGGTGGACGAGACCGATCCGGCGGCTCTCGAGGCCGTCTACCGGCAGATGGAGGAGGAAGCCCGGCGCATGCTGGCTCGCACCGGCATCGCCCCGTCGGCCTGGGAATTCGCGCGCACCGCCGACCTGCGCTACATCCGCCAGGCCTACGAACTCACAGTCGACGCACCCGACGCGATCGATGCCGAGGGGCTCGCCACCCTGGCACGCGGGTTTCACGAACGGCACGAGCAGACCTACGGCCATGCCAATGCGAACGAACGAGTACAGATCGTGACCCTCAGGCTTGCCGCCGCCGCGCGGCTGCCCGTGCTCGACCTGACCCGGCCCCGGGGTGACGCCGGGACCGGCGAGAGCCTGAAGTCGCGCAGGCAGGCCTGGTTTGCCGGTACCGGCCGCGTCGCAACCCCGGTGCACGACCGCGCCCGGGTCGCACCGGGAATCCTGGTTGCCGGGCCGGCCATCATCGAATCACTCGATTCCACCATCGTGATCCCGCCGTCCTGGCAGGCGACGGCGGACGACGGCGGCTTCGTGACAATGACCCGTTCCACCACGGGAGAGTCCTGATGAACGACCATGGCGCCCGGGTGTCGGGCTTCGATCCGGCCACCTTCGTGGTGATCAGGAACAGCCTCTACGCCGCGGCCGAGGAAATGAAGATCGTGCTGGCCAAGACGGCCTATTCCCCGATCCTGAAGGTGGCCGGCGACTACTCCTGCGGCATTTTCGACGCCGCGGGCCGCATGGTGGCGCAGGGGCCGGACCTGCCGATTCACCTCGGATCGATGCCCGACGCCGTGCGGGCCGTGGTCACTGCGCATGACGATATCGTCGATGGCGATGTCTTCATACACAACGACCCGTATTTCGGAGGCAGCCACCTGCCCGATGTCAATGTAGTCACCCCGGCCTTTCACGGTGACGAGCTCATCGGGTTCGCCTGCGTGCGGGCCCACTGGCCCGATGTCGGGGGTGCGACCCCCGGCAGCTACGGTGCCGTGACCGAGATCTACGGCGAGGGCCTGCGCCTGCCTCCGGTCCGGCTTCATTCCGCCGGTGTGCCCAATCGCGACATCGACGCGATCATCTTCGCGAACGTGCGCACGCCCGACGAACGCCGCGGCGACCTCGGCGCCCAGGTTGCCGCCAACCGGCGGGCGGTCCAGAGGCTGCGCGCGCTCGTCGACCGCTACGGGCTCGAGACCATCAGGAACGCCATGGCCGAGGTGATGGACTACTCCGAGCGCATGATGCGCACCCTGCTGGCACGGCTGCCCGACGGCGAGTCCTGGTTCGAGGACTTCTGCGACGGGGACGGGATCATCGAGGAGGGAGACGACGAGGACCAGCCGTTTACCATCCGCCTGCGGGTCAGCAAGCGGGGTGATTCGATCACCGCCGACTTCACGGGAACCGACCCGCAGGTGTCGGGACCGATGAACGCCCCGCTGTCGGTCACCTCATCGGGTGTCTACTGCGCATTGAAGACCATCATCGATCCGGAGGGACTGGCCCCGCCCAACTCGGGCTGCTGGCGGGCGATTACGGTGACCGCACCGGAAGGGTGCGTGCTCAACACCACCTTCCCGTCACCGGTGGTCTATGCCAACCACGAAATCAGTCACCGGGTCTGCGACATGACGTTCGGCGCGGTCGCGGGGTTCTGGCCGGACAACGTCATGGCCTGCTCGCAGGGAACCTCGGCGATCATTACCTTTGGCGGCGCCGATCCGCGGACCGGCCGGCGCTACGTCAGCTACGAGACCATCAAGGGCGGCCTCGGCGCACGGCCCGGAAAGGATGGCATCAACGCGGTGGCTAGCGGGATCTCGAACACCATGAACACCCCGATCGAGGTCCTGGAAATGAGTTTCCCGGTCCGGGTCGAAGAATACGCGCTGACGCCCGACAGCGGCGGTGCCGGGACCTGGCGCGGCGGCCTTGCCGCGCAGCGGATCTGGAGGGTGCTTGACCACCGCAGCCGAGCCTCGTCCTGCCTGGAGCGGACCCGCTCGGCGCCGTTCGGACTGCACGGCGGCCAGGCCGGCCAGGCGGCGCGGATCTGGGCCGAGGATGCCGAGGGGCAGGCGCGGCCCGCGCCGGGGAAAGGTGGTTTCGACGTGCCGGCCGGCGGGCGCATTCACCTGCACGTCCCGGGTTCCGGCGGCTACGGACCGCCGGAACGGAGGGACCGGGCGGCTCTCAGGGACGACCTGCTCGATGGCTACGTGACCCCGCAACGGGCGCGATCCGACTACGGCGTCGCGGATCCGGAGGCGCTGATGCGCGGCGAGCCGGGCGTGGCGGAGTGACGTTCCGGCCGCTCGGAGCCGGCGCACCCTGAAGCAGCACGCGGCCGTCGGCGAGCAGGGCGATGACCAGGTGTTCGACGGCCCGGTCCTGCCCGACAACCAGCGACCCGAGGGCGTCGGCAAGGGCCCGGGACTGCGCCCGCCGGGTCGGGGGCGCCGGCCGGTTCCGGTTGGTCTCGAGGCAGGAAGCCGGGGGCTTTTTCCAGCGTGGGTGCGGGTCCTGTCGCGCTCGCCGGTCCGGGACAATCTGACAACCGGTGGTGCAGGTCATGTCCTCTCGGCAAGCCCGGCCAGCTGCACGATACGGTGTGCGGTGTCGCGGTCGATCCTCCCGCTCACCCGGCCAGGCAACCAGTGGGACTGGAACGCGCGCACCACCGCGCGGTCGGTTTCGCGGCCGCCGTCATCCGGGCAGTCGTAACCGATACGGCGCAGCGCGGCGCGCACCCCCGCACGCGGAAGCGGGCGCCAGTCGCGGGGAACCGGGTCCGGGTCCGGCCACCAGCCGATGCCGGCGAGTGCGAGACCGCGCCAGTCGAAGAGTTCACCGGGGTCGCTCTTGCGGGCGGGCGCGACGTCGGAGTGGCCGAGAACGCGCCCCGGATCGATGGCGTGACGCGAGACGATGCCCCGGCACAGCTCGGCCAGGACCGACATCTGTTCGGGCGGGAACGGCAGGTAGCCCCACCGGTGGCCCGGATTGACGAGTTCGATACCGATCGAGCGGTCGTTGATGTCGGTGGCGCCGCACCAGGACGCGACCCCCGCGTGCCAGGCCCGGCGCTCCTCCGCGACTAGGGCGGTGACCGTGCCGTCGCGATCGACCAGGTAGTGGGCACTGACCCGGGATTCGGGGTCGCACAGCCGTTCGAGCGCCCCGGCCGCATCGGGCATGCCGGTGTAGTGCAGGATCAGCATGTCGATGACGCTGCCGGACGGGCGCGGTCCGTGGTTCGGTGACGGGACTTCGCGATGCGGTTTCACCCTGCGTCCGCCAGTTCTTCGCGCCGGGTTTCCAGCTCGACCCAGCGCTCCTCGGCCTGTTCCAGCTCGGTGGTGGCTTCTGCGAACCGGGCGGTGGTGCGTTCGAACAGCGCGGGGTTGCGCCGGTAGAGTTCCGTGTCGGCGAGCCGTGCCCTCAGCTCGGCAAGCTCTCCGGCCAGGCCCTCGATCCGGTCCGGCAACTGATCGAGTTCACGCTGTTCGCGGTACCCGAGCCGCCGGGACGGCCCGCGGCGCGCGGCCGGCTGCGCGCGGCCCGTGCGCCGGGGCTCGCGCGGTGACGCGCCGGGTGCGGGCAGGGCCAACTCGCCGCTGAACCCGCCCGCGTGTTCGATGATCCTTCCGTCCTCCCCGAAGAGCAGCACCGAGGTTGCGACACTGTCGAGGAAGTCGCGGTCATGGCTGACCAGCAGGATGGTGCCGTCGTATTCGCCGAGAACCTCCTCGAGCAGTTCGAGTGTCTCGACGTCGAGATCATTGGTGGGCTCGTCGAGCACCAGCAGGTTGTGCCGGCGCGAGAACAGTCGTGCCAGGAGCAGCCGGTTGCGTTCCCCGCCGGACAGCGCGCTGACAGGCCCGGCCGCCTGGCGGGGATCGAACAGGAAGTCGCGCAGGTAGGACATCACGTGCAGCGAGCGGCCGGCGACCTCGACCGTGTCCCCGCCGCCCGGGCACAGGGTGGCGCGGACCGTTCGGTCCGGGTCGAGACTCTCGCGCTTCTGGTCAAAATACACCGGCACGACGCCGAAGCCGGTCCTGACGTGGCCGCGGTCGGGCCGGTCCTCGCCGATCAGCAAGCGCAGCAGCGTGGTCTTGCCGATCCCGTTCCTGCCCAGGATGCCGATCCGCGCACCCCGTTTCACCATGGTCGAGAATGGCCGGATGAGCGCGCGGCCGTCCGGTGTCGCCTTTTCGATGCCGCGGGCCTCGAGCACGACGTCGCCCGAGCGCTCGGTCTCCGCGAGCGAGAATCGGACCTCGCGGCGTTGCTGCGCTGCCAGCCGGGCGCGTTCGCCGCGCATGGCCTCGAGTGCGCGCTTGCGGCCCATGTTGCGGCGCCGCCGCGCCGTCAGTCCCTCGCGCAGCCACCGGGTCTCGGCGGCGATGCGGTGGCCGAGCCGCGCCTGCTGCATCTCCTCTTCCGCCAGGACCCGTGCCGACCAGTCGGCAAACTCCGCAAAGCCGGCCGGGTTGCGGCGCACCGTTCCCCGGTCGATCCAGATCGTGCGGTTCGACAGCGCCCGCAGGAACGCCCGGTCGTGACTGACCAGCAGGAGCCCGCCCGCAAACCGGGAGAGCTCGTCCTCGAGCCAGGCAATGGTCGGAAGGTCGAGGTGGTTGGTCGGTTCGTCCATGAGCAGCAGGTCGGGCCGGGAAACCAGCGCGTGGGCAATGGCGGCGCGCCGCGACTCGCCGCCGGAAAGCGTGCCCAGCGCCCTTGCGCCGTCGAGGGCCAGGCGGTCGAGCACCGGTTCGACCAGGTGCGCCTCGTTCCGGTCTTCCAGTCCCGTCAGCACGTGCTCTGCCACGGTGCGTCCCGCCGGAAACCGCGGCACCTGGGGCAGGAAGCCGATACGGGCGCCGGGCTGGACGAACCGCTCGCCCCGGTCGAGCTCGATCTCGCCGGCAAGCGTGCGCATCAGCGTCGTCTTGCCGCTGCCGTTGCGCCCGACCAGGCATATCCGGTCGCCGGCGCCGATCGCGACGTCGAGGTCACGGAACAGCTCGAGGTCGCCGAAGGAGAGCGACGCCTCCTTCAGTGCCAGCAGCGGTGGATCGGTGCGGGACGGCGGCCGGGCCATGCAGGCGGCGGGTCAGCCGACGTTCGGGCTGTAGGTGCCGCGGCCGACGGCACACAGCCGGCCGGCGTCGTCGTGGACGTCGATGTCCACCACCGCGACGGTGCGCCCGATCCGCCGGGCGGTCGCCGTGGCGGTCAGCGCGGTGTTGCTCGCCGGGCGCAGGTAGTCGACCCGGAAGTTGATGGTCGGCACCCCGCCGCCGCTCTGCAGGACAACCGCGTAGTCGCCGGCAATGTCGATCAGCGCCGCGATCGCACCGCCGTGGTACTGGCCGGTGCCGGCGCGCCGCTCGAACTCGGGGCGCATCGGCATGCGGATGGTGATCGCCGGCCCGTCCGGGTCGACCCCGGTCACCTCGAGGTTCATGAACGCGATGTAGGGCGAGTCGTCGAGCATGGACTGGATGTCCGCCGAACTCGGTGACCGGGTCATGCCCGCCTCCATTTTCTTACGGGTTGATGACGACCTTGCCGAAGACCTCGCGGTCCTCGATCAGCCGGATACCCTCCTGCGCCTGTTCGAGCGTCAGGGCCCGGTCGATCACCGGCGCCATCCGGCCATCCCGGATGTAGTCCATCAGCGCGGCGAGGTCATCGCGTTCCCAGCTGTTCGAGCCCAGGATCTGCAGTTCGAAGGTCCAGATGAAGCGGATATCGGTCTTCGGATCGAACCCGGCGGTGGCGCCGCAGGTGAGCATGCGCCCCCCGCGCCTCAGCGAGCGGAGGCCGGGAACCCAGGTCTCGCCGCCGGTGAAGTTCACCACCATGGTGACACCGCCCTCGAAGCCGCGCCGGGCCGGCTTGCCATAGAGCTGATAGACCCCCTTGTGGAACTCGTTGTCCAAGTACGACATGGCGTGATGCGCACCGAGTTCGCGCAGCCGCTGCATCTTCTCGTCGCTTGACGCGCAGACCACGACCTCCGCTCCCGCCATCCGGGCCAGCAGCAGCGCCCCGGTGCCGACACCGCCGGATGCGCCGAGGATCAGGACCCTGTCGTCGGCCGTGACCTTGCCGATGGTCAGCATCATGCGGTGCGCGGTGCCGTAGGCCACCGGCAGGCTCGCGGCCTGGTCGAAGCTCACGCCGTCGGGAATGCGGACCAGCTGGTGGGTCGGCGCCCGGCAGTACTCCGCCAGCCCGCCATGGATGGTCTCGCCGACCAGGCCGCCCTCGACCCGGTTGCGCGGATCGATCAGCACCCGGTCACCGGCCTTCCAGGGTCCGGCGTCGGGCCCGGTTTCGGCGATCTCGCCGGCAACGTCGAGGCCGCAGATCATCGGCATGGCGATGCGGATGCCCGGCATGCCGTTACGGGTGAAGATGTCGTGGTAGTTGAGCGAGGTCGACCGGACCCGGACGACGACCTCCCCGGGGCCGCACCCGGGATCGGGAAAATCGTTCTCGATGCGGAGGGCATCGGGCCCCCCGTGTTCACGCAGGACAACGGCGCGCATGGGTTCCTCCCCGGCTCAGGCTCGCCCGGCGGGCGACAATAGCATGTCGGCGCGTCGGGCAAGCGCCTGGCGGTCGATCTTGTTGGTTCCCGTCAGCGGCAGGGTTTCCAGGAAGGTGACCGACCGCGGGTGCTGGTATGCCGGTCCGCGTGCAAGCGTGAACCGGCGCAGCTCGTCCTCGCTGACCGCATGGCCTGGCCGGCGCACGACGAAGGCGATTGGCTTGAAGCCCTTGATGGCATCGGCAACGGGGATCACGCAGGCCTGTTCGACCGCCTCGTGACGTTCGAGCAGCTTCTCGACCTCGGAGGGATAGATGTTCTCACCCCCGCAATTGAACATGTCGTCGAGGCGGCCGACGAAGTAGTGGAACCCGTCGGCGTCCCGGCGCATCACGTCGCCGGTGCGATACCATCCGTCCGGCGTCATCACCTCGGCCGTCTTTTCCGGCAGCTTGTGGTACCCGGGAGTGACGGCCGGATTGCGGCACTGGATCTCGCCCTGTTCCGGGTCCGGGTCGTCGCCGTCGACGAGCCGGGTGATGCCGGGGATCGGGTAGCCGACCGAAACATCGGGCTGCGCCAGGCCGTCCGGATGCGGACCGTGGACCACCGGGCCGGCCTCTGTGGTGCCGTAGCCGTTGGTGATCCGTGCCTGCGGCAGGATCTCGCGGATATCGGCGACGAGCTGCGGGCTGACCGGTGCCGATCCCATGCGGACGATGCTGACCGAGGACAGGTCGGTCTTCGCCAGTTCGTCGCGTTCGCGCACCACCATGGCCATCATGGCCGCGACCGAAGTCAGCCAGGTCACCCGATGCTCGCCGATTGCACGGACGTACTCGCCGGCTGCGAAGCGCGGCATGAGCACGATGGTGAGATGGGCAGCGAGCGCCATCTGGCAGATCGCCAGCCCGTTCATGTGATACAGCGGTGCCGCCACCAGCAGCCGGTGAGCGGGGTCCGGGCGCCGGGCGATCCGCTGCTCGACAACCCACAGGTGGCCGCGATGGGTGAGCGGCACTCCCTTGGGCCGTCCGGTCGAGCCGGAGGTGTAGAGAAACAGCGCCACCTCGTCCGGGTCGGGACGCAGGGTCTCGAACGGGCCCGGATCGAGCACCCGCTCGAAACTCTCCGGGCCTTCCGACCGGAACACCAGCGTCGGCAGTCCGTCGGGAACGGCGGCGCGCCGGTCCCGGTCGACCAGCGCAACCCGGCAGTCGGCGTCGTCGAGAATGAAGGCGACGGTCTCGGGCGGAAACCGGTAGTTGATCGGGACCGCGACCAGCCCCGCGCGCATCAGCGCACAGCAGGAGATCACGAACTCCGCGCTGTTGGCGGCAAGGACTGCCACCCGGTCTCCCCGGGCAAGCCCCAGGCCGGCAAAGCCGCGGGCCGCAGCCCGGCAGGCGGCATCGAGTTCGCCGTGGCTGAGCGTGTGCGGACCGCCGGGCGCGCTGCAGTCGACGAGTGCGGGATGCGCGGGATCGGCGGATCGATCGAGCAGGTCGCCCAGGTTCGTGAGCTCGGGCATCGGTGACGTGGTCCGGGCAGGGTGGCAGCGGCAGCGGCACTATAGCGAAGTTGCGGCCGCCCGCCACTCGCCGCTCCGGTCCGGAATTGGAGACTGTCGCGGGCTTCCGATAGTGTCTCCCTGTCATCGCGGGGACGAGGACGGACATGGCCACGAGACGAACGCAGGTCGGCATCATCGGTGCCGGTCCGGCAGGGTTGCTGCTCGCCCAGCTGCTCATGCGCGAGAACATCGATACCGTCATCCTGGAGAGCCGTGACCGGACCCATGTCGAGAGCCGGATCCGGGCCGGGGTGCTGGAACAGGGGACGGTGGACCTGCTCGGCGAGGCCGGGATGGGCGAGGAGGTGAGGCGGGACGGGCAGGTGCACGCGGGCATCGAGATCAGCCTGGACGGCAGGCGGACCCGCATCGACCTCGCCGCACTGACCGGAACTCCCGGGGTTACCGTCTACGGCCAGACCCAGGTCGTGCGCACCCTGATCGCGAAAAGGCTGGATGCCGGCGGCGAGATCGTCTTCGAGGCGGAGGGTGTGGTCCCGGTCGATATCGAGAGTGACCGGCCGCGACTGCACTACCGCTCGGGCGGCGCCGGGCATGAACTGGTCTGCGATTTCATCGCCGGGTGCGACGGGTTTCACGGTGTCTCCCGCAGCCACGTGCCCGGCGCCCGCGTGTACGAGCGGATCTGGCCCCATGCCTGGCTCGGGATCCTGGCCGAGGCGCCGCCGCCGAGCCCGGAGCTGATCTATGCCCGCCACCCGCGCGGGTTTGCGCTCTACAGCATGCGGCCGCCGGGCCGCTCGCGCCTCTACCTGCAGTGCAGGCCGGATATCGATCCCGCCGAGTGGCCCGACGAGCGGATCTGGGAGGAACTGCGCTGCCGGCTCGGTCCGGGCGACGCTGGGATGCTGCAGGAGGGCCCGGTGCTGGAACGGCTGGTGGCGCCGATGCGCAGTGTCGTAACCGAACCGATGCAGCACGGGCGGCTGTTCCTCGCCGGAGATGCCGCCCACATCGTGCCGCCGACCGGCGCGAAGGGGCTCAACCTTGCCGCGTCAGACGTGCATTACCTCTCGCGCGCGATCGTCGAGTCCTGCCGGGGCGGCTCCGGGGCGCGGCTCGAGTCGTATTCGCGCACGGCGCTGGCGCGGGTCTGGAAGGCCGAGCGGTTTTCCTGGTGGATGACCACGCTGTTGCACCGCCCGGTCGACCACGACGGGTTCGAGGCCCGGATCCTGCTGGCGGAACTCGAGTACCTGCTGTCCTCGCCCGTCGCCATGGCGTCGCTGGCCGAGAACTACGTCGGCCTGCCGCTCTGATCCCCGGGCGACGCGGCGCGCTGCGGGCCGGGCGGAGACCGGGTCGAATTCCGGGCGGGTGCGGGGTGGTGACGGGCAGCGGCCGGGGAGGCGGAGCGACAGGCCCGTGTCCTCGACGCCGCGCGGCGGTGCGGAGCCACCGGCGCGGACACACAAGCCTCTTCATGCAAGAGGAACCCGTTCAGGACATGACGAGCGCCGGTGGCCCGGCCGTCGTGCATGAAGAACGATCACAATAATGGATGCCGGTCCTTCTGTATCGGACACCATGGTTTCCCGGGTGTTGCACTGAAAGTCTTGGTGGCGATGCCCGGCATCCATGCGGATGTCAAAGGCGACACGACGTCAGTCATCCGGGATCAGGACCGGCCCGGTGCTGGCGAAACCGACCGTGACCTGCTGATCGATCTCCAGGGGACTGTCGACGTCATCCTGGACCGCGAACATCGATCCGAACGAGGTCTCCAGCGTGTATTCCATCCGGACGCCGACGTAGGTCGCCTTCGCGACCCGTGCGTCGAAGCCGCCCGGGGTTCCGATCACGATCCGGGACGGCCGCACGGCCAGGAGGCCCGGACCGCGCGCCAGACCGCGTGCCGGCAGAACGTACCGGTAGCCATCAACCATGATCTCCGCCGTGTCATCCCTGACCGAGGCGATCTCGCACGGAACGAGGTTCGCCTCGCCGATGAAGTCGGCCACAAACCGGTTGGCAGGGGCCCCGTACAGTTCGCGCGGGGTCCCGGTCTGAGCGATGGTCGCGTTGCGCATCACGACGATTTCGTCGGAAACCGCGAGCGCTTCCTCCTGGTCGTGGGTGACATAGACCACGGTCAGCCCGAGGTTCTGCTGGATCGCGCGTATGTCCTCCCGGACCTGCCGGCGCAGCTTGGCGTCAAGGTTCGACAGCGGCTCGTCGAACAGCAGCACCTGCGGTTCGAGCACCAGCGCCCGGGCGACCGCGACCCTCTGCTGCTGCCCGCCGGACAGTTCGCTCGGCAGACGGTCGTCATATCCGCGCAGCCCGACAAGCTCGAGACCGTCTCTCGCGCGATCCCGTGTTGCGGACTTCCCGAAACCCGAAAACTTCAGCCCGTAGGAGACGTTCTCGAACACGGTCATGTGCGGGAACAGTGCGTAGGACTGGAACACCATCGAGACGTCCCTGTCGGTCGCCGGCAGTCTGGTGACGTCCTTGTCGCCGATCTGGATTGTTCCGGCCGTTGCCATTTCCAGCCCGGCGATCATCCTGAGGGTTGTCGTCTTGCCGCACCCGGACGGACCGAGCAGGGTGACCAGCTTGCCGGCCTCGATGTCGAGACTGATGTTGTCGACCGCCAGGACGTCCGTGCCATAGACCTTGGTGACGTCTCTGAAACCGACTGGCGCGGCGGAACTGCTGATGCTCATGGTCCGGCCCCCTCAGGCACTGGTGCGCGACTCCGTCATCCGTCGACCGATCTCGGTCCTGCCAACGAGCACCTGCAGCAGCCCCACCGCCGCAAGCATGACCAGGATCAGTGTCGTGGAGTACGCGATTGCAAGACCGTAGTCGTTGTTCTCCACCCGTCCGATGATATAGCTCGTGGCCATGTCGTACTCGGCCGAGACCAGGAAGATCACGGCCGAGATCGCCGTCATGGCCCGCACGAAACTGTAGACTAGGGCCGCCAGGATGGCCGGGCGGAGCAGCGGAAGAATGACCCGGCGGAAGGTCTGCCAGCTGTTTGCCCCGAGTGTGAGCGAGCTTTCGTCCAGCGATTTGTCGATCTGCGACATCGAGGCGATGCCGGCCCTGACGCCCACCGGCATGTTCCGGAAGATGAAACTGACCACCAGGATGATGCCCGTGCCGGTGATTTCGATGGGTGGAACATTGAATGCGAGTATGTAGCTGACGCCGATCACCGTGCCCGGTATCGCGAAACTCAGCATCGTTCCGAACTCGAAGCTGTTCTTTCCGGCGAAGGTCTGCCGGGTCAGGAGATAGGCGGTGATCAGACCGACCGCGGCAGTCAGCGGCGCCGCCGCCACCGCGATATGGATCGTCGTCCAGAAACTGTCCCAGGCGGACCCGGTCCAGTGAACCCCGTTCTCCGTGAGGCGCACGGAGAACGCCGTCACGTAGTGTTTGAAGGTCAGCGTGTTGCGAACGCCCCAGAGCTCGACAAAACTGCCGTAGACGATCATGCCGTAGATCACCGCCGTGAAGGCCGCCCAGGCGATGGCGATCGTCACGACCGGTACCGAGAGCCTGACCGGCATCAGCGGGTGGACGCCCGCGTCTCCCTTGCCTGAAATGGTGGTGTAGCTCCGCCTGCCCAGCCAGGCCCGCTGGGCGTAGAAGGCGGAAAGGGTGAAGCACAGCAACACGAGGGCGAGCACCGCCGCCCGGCCCTGGTCGTATTGCGCACCGACGATTGCAAAGAAGATTTCGGTCGACAGGACATCGAAGTTTCCTCCCAGCACGAGGGGGTTGCCGAAATCCGCCATGCTCTCGATGAAACCGAGCAGGAACGCATTGGCCAGCCCCGGCCGCATCAGCGGCAGGGAAACCGTCCGGAAGGTCTGCCACTTGTCGGCGCGCAGGGTCTGGGCCGCTTCCTCCATCGACGGCGACACGCCCTCGACGACGCCGATCAGGACAAGAAACGCGATCGGGGTGAAGGCCAGCGTCTGCGCGATCAGCACACCGGGCAGGCCATACAGCCACCGGGTGGGCTGGACGTCGAACTGATCGGCGATGAAGACCGTGACCGAGCCCGACAGGCCGAACAGCAGGATCAGGGCCAGTCCGATGACGAAGGGCGGCGTGATGATCGGAAGGACCGTCAGCGCGCGCAGTGCGCGCTTGAAACGCACGCCCGACCGCGTCACGACCAGCGCGAAGGCGAGGCCGAGTACGGTCGTGACGATGCCGACCAGGATCGCCAGAAAGAGCGAGTTCCATGCGGCGCCGCACCGGTTGCCGGCGAGGCACCCCAGCCCCCACAGCCTGTCGTCGAAAATCTTGGACGCGAAGACCGCGGCTGAATACCCCCCGTCCTCGGTAATGAATGCCGCCGTCAGCATCTTGGCGATCGGGAAGAAGACGAAAGCCGTCACGATCACGATGACGCAGCCGATGGCGCCGACGACGAAGACATCCCCGTTGACGGCGCCGCGCGCAGCGATGCCGTGGGTGAACAGGAAGAGCATCGACGAGGCCACGAGCAGGCCTCCGTACCCCATGCCGAACTGGCGGTCGGAGAGGTCGCCGAACAGCGCGGTGAGCCAGGAGAAGCTGTACCCGCGAATGCCGATGCCGAAGCCCTGGGCAATCAGGTACGAGAACCCGATGCCGCCGGCGGCGACAAGGACGATGGAAAACAGCGGGTCGGACTTGCTGCGGCCAAGCACCAGCAGCGGCGCGACCAGGGGCAGGATGAGGGGCGCCAGCCAGGGTTTCTGCCCGTCAGCCAGGAGAAAGACGGCGGGCGCGTAGTCAGGGTCGAACGGGTACCCGTCCGTCATCCACTCCAGACCGAAGAACCCGTCCTCGATCCCGTACCACGGAAGAACAAGAAAGCCCGCCCACCCGGTAACCAACCAGAAGATCAGGACCGGATGGGCGGACTGTTCGGACGAAACGACGCGCAATTGTCTACTGCGGCAGGGTCGACACCTCGTCGTCCCACTTCTTGAGCAGGCGCTTGCGTTCGTCCGAAGAGCCGTACTTGGCGAAGTCGTAATCGATCAGCTTGATCGTGGACATGTCGGGCGCCTTGTCGGACGTCTGGGCGTTCACGTTCGACGGGACCTGGAACGCGTTGACCTGCAGAGCAAGGTTCTGCGCCTCCGGCGTGAGAGCCCAGTCGTAGAACTTCTTCGCCGACTCCAGGTTGCGGGCTCCGGCGATGATCGACATGGAACCGATCTCGTAACCGGTGCCTTCGCAGGGTGCGACCACCTTGACCGGGAAGCCCGAGACCGCCTGCTTGACCGCATCGTGCATGAACACGATACCGATCGTGTTCTCGCCCCGGCCGGCCGCCTTGATCGGCGCAGATCCCGACTTGGTATACTGGTTGATGTTGGCATGAAGGCTCTTCATGAACTCGAAACCGTCGTCCTCGCCGAACAGCTGGACCATGGACGCGAGAGTCGTGTAGGCGGTACCCGAGGAATTCGGGTTCGCCATCTGCACGTGCCCCTTGTATTCCGGTTTCAGGAGATCCTTCCAGCAGCCCGGTTCCGGAAGATTGTTTGCCGCAATCAGGTCGGTGTTGTATCCGTAGCCAAGCGCGCCGGAATAGATGCCGATCGTCCGGTTATTGGCGCTCTCGGCCTGGCTGATGGCCCATGGATGCAACTGGTCGCGCATCGGCGACATGTACTCCATGGTCAGCCCTTCCTCGGCTGCCTGGAGATGCGGGTCACCGGTGCCGCCCCACCACACGTCTCCCTTGGGATTTGATGCCTCCGCCTTGACCTGAGCGAAGGTCTCGCCGGAGGACTTGCGTGTCATGTTGACGTCAATGCCGGTGGCCTCTTCAAAGCTGCGCGCCATCAGCTGGCACCAGTCTTCCTGCGCACTGCAATAGTAGGTCAGCTTGTCGGCGCGGGCGGTTCCCGCCGACAACGCGATCGCCGCCACTGACATGCAGACGGCCACCTTGAAGCGTTTCATTGTCTTCCTCCCCGTTTGGTCCCGCAGCCCCGACCGTCACATGGGCCCGTACTGCTCCACAGTGCCGACGGTGCTGCGCGTGCAGTTCGCGAAACCGTATCAGCGCGATTCCGGTTTGCATAGAAGACGGTCCGCCTCGTGGAACGCCGGGCCGGACATGCGGACCTGCGGGCTTCGCCCGTTACGGGCGGCGGAACCGATGGCGTGAAGGGTCCGCGCCTCCGCCGGGGGTGCGGCGAAACCGCTTTGCGCGCACGAGGGTCGCACCGGACCATCAGCCCGGTGTTGCGTCTCCGCCGGCCGGATCCTCTTCCGCGGCGGCGGGGGAGTGCGCGAGGACGGCGGAACCCGGATTCCTGCCGTCCTCGCCCGTCGCCATGGCGTCGCTGGCCGGGAACCGCGCCAGCCTGCCGCCCTGATCCCCCGGCGCGCGACGTCGCCTCCCCTGCCACGGCATCGACCATGCGGCCGCGCCCGACCCGAACGGTATCCGGACACGGCATCCGCGGGCCGGCGCCGGACCGGTTGCCCCTGGCGGTTCCCGGCATGCCCGGTTGATTCCGTCTTCACCCGACCTTCGGGGCGAACGCCAGGGCAGGAGACTCGGTGCCCGCACTGCAGGAACTGCCCGATGCCGGTATCGCGCTACTCGATCCTGTCGTCGGTGAAGGTGGGGACGGGCCCCCGGCAGGATGACCGGCGCCACGGCCAGCATCATGTCACGTCGACCCAGGTCTTCAGTCCGGACGCCTGGTGCCCGAGCGTGCGGCAATGCAGGAGCCATTTGCCGGGATTGTCGAACACGCAGAGGATGTCGCGGCTGGCCTGCCGGTCGACCAGGGTCGTGTCACGGTAGTGACCGGGGACGCCGTCGCGCCGGATCTCCTGGAAACGGTGGCCGTGCAGGTGGATACCGTGCGCAAAGGCGGTGTCGTTGCGCAGGGTTATCAGCGCCGTCTCGCCGCGGGTGAAGCGATGCCACGGGAAGTCGGGCATGCCCGAGTGGTCGTTGAAGGCCCAGAAATCACCTCCTCCGTGCCGCCCGCCCATGGCGCCGTCCTGCATGACGAGGGTGAGGCGCACCGCGGCGTTCCGGTCCGGCCCGGGTGCCCCGGCCGGCGGCAGCGGCCGGATCGGTGTATCGATCGGCGCGGGGTTCGATCCGTCGGCGGAGAGGGTGCCGAGCGGATAGGAGCCCCTGCGGGTCCGCAGGGAGAACGAGACCGGCCCTGCCGCGTCGAGGATGAGGTCGGTCCGCTGCGCCGGGGCGAGCAGCAGGTCCCCCAGGGGCGCCGGCTCGGCGAGTGGCATGCCGTCGTGGGCCACGATCCTGCCGGTTCCCCCGGTGACCGCGACCGCGAATATTCTCGCCGTTGCCGCGTTGATCAGTCGCAGTCGGACCCGGTCGCCGCGCCGGATCGTGTCGTGCGAGAACAGTGCCCGGGCGAAGTTGCCCATGCGGCCCCCATGCGAGAAGTCGTGCCGGTTGCCGAAGCTCTCGTGCAGTCGCCCGGTGTCATCCAGCCGCCAGTCGTCGAGCACGACGGTGATGTCGCGGTCGACCGCAGGCGGGTCCGGCTCCTCGACGACCAGCGGGCCGTAGAGTCCCCTGGAAACCTGTTCCCAGGAGCGGTGGTGGGCGTGGTACCAGTATGTGCCGGCGTAGGGCACGTCGAATGCATAGCGGAAGGTCCCGTCCGGCCGCACTGCCGCCTGGGTCAGGCCCTGGACCCCGTCCATCGCGTTGTCCAGGTGGATGCCGTGCCAGTGGATGGCGGACGACTGTCCGGATCCGTTCTCGAAGGAGACGTCTGCGCGCTCGCCCTGTCGGAAACGGCGTTCGGGACCGGGGCTCGACCCGTTGAAGCCGAGCATCCGTGTGGTGCCTTCGGACCCGGTCAGGAGCCGGGCCTCGACGGGCCCGGCCTTCAGTCGCAGCGGCGCCTCGGCCCGCCCGTTCACCGGCAGAAGGACGGTGGCGGCCGAGGCTGCGAGGAACTGCCTTCGGTTCATGGAGTGCCTCGATGCGGGACGGCGCCGCTCCCCGACGCGCTGCCGGCGTCGCGGGCATGGACGGGCGCCGATGGTGTTCCGGTGGCCGGCGGGACCGCTTTCCTGGCCGCGACGCTCACCGGATGCCATTGGCGCGCTGGAGTTCGCGGACATAGGCGACGACCTCCGCGACGTCCGTGCGCGTCAGCCCCTCGACCGGCGGCATGTCCCCGAAGGGCCAGTGATGAGCCATGACGCCCTGCGCCACCGCGCGCTGAAACGACTCGTCCCCGTGGTGGCCGGGCTCGTAGATGATGTGGACCAGAGGCGGCGCAACCCCGTCCTGTCCCGCCGCATTCTGGCCGTGGCAGGCGGCGCAGTTGGCTGCGTAGGTCCCTTGCCCGCGCTCCGCCCGCGCCGAAAGCGTGTTCGGGAGTTTCACCGCGACGATCGGCGGTCCGCTGCCACCCACCTCGTCGCTTCCCCCGAAGTGGAGGTACCCCGCGGCGCCCACCGCGATGGCCAGTGCGGCCAGGATTGTCGCCCGCCTCAGTGACATGCCCGGCCGAGCGCCTTGAGCCGCCAGTAGTTGTAGGGCAGCGGGGTGACGAAGCCGGCGGCCAGCATGATCGGCACGACCCACCATGTCAGCACGGCTCCCCCGGTGAGCGCCCAGTCGACCGCGTTCATCACGGTCTCCATGGCGACCATCGAGATGAAGGACATGCCGATGGCCGTCCTGAAGGCGGTCGGCAAATCCATCTGGCGGGCGAGGATCACGGTCTCGAGCGCGATGGACGTCAGCAGGCCGTTCACGATGGCGAGAGCCATGATGGCCACGGTCGGCCAGGGAATGCCGGTGAACTGGAAGAAGGCGATGGTGCCGAAATCGCCGATGGCGCAGCCCAGCAGGCACCACGCCGTATTCTTCGACGCTCGGTGCCACGTGTGGCGGCACCGCCAGTCGATGGCGGTTCTCGCGACGATCGCGACCATGTGGACACCTCCCGCATTGTCCGGGTTCGGATCCTGGGCATTCCAGTTGCTGGAAGGTCAAGAGGGGTGTCGGTGGCCGTTTCCGCCGCCTGGAAGACAGCCGGCCCGTCGGTGAAGGCGGCCCGCTCCTGCCGGCCCGGTGCCGCCCTGCCCGGAGACGGGATACGGGACTGCAACGGGAGCGGGATGCGCAAGCCCGTGTTCGTGTGCCGGGCGGGGAGGCAGTGGGAGCGGTATCCTCCGGCTCGCCGGCCTGCCGCCCCGGTCCCCGGGGCCTGTCCTCAGGCGGCCCGGCGGGTACGCTGCGGACAGGGCCGCCGGGTTCCGGTGATCGGATCGAATTCCGAGCGGTTGCGGGTTCTCAGGCTGTAGCCGTAGACGTGGAGCGACAGGCTTGGCGTTTCGCCGGTGTTGCGCACGCTGTGGATGTCGTCGGACGCCGATGCGCAGTGTCGTGACCGAACCGATGCCGCCCATATCATGCCGCTGACCGGCGCGAAGGGCTCAACCTTGCCGCATCCGACGTGCAGTACCTCTCGCGCGCGATTGTCGAGTCCTGCCGGGGCGGTTCCGGGGCGCGACTCGGGGCGTTTTCGCGCACGGCCCTGGCGCGGGTCCGGAAAGCCGAGCTGTTCTCCTGGTGGATGACCACGCTGCTGCATCGCCCGGTCGACTACGACGGGTTCTAGGTCAGGATCCTGCTGGCGGAACTCGAGTACCTGCTGTCCTCGCCCGTCGCCATGGCGTCACTGGCCGAGAACTACGTCGGCCTGCCGCTCTGAATCCCGGGGGGACTCCCCACCATTTGTTTAAAGTGAGATCAAGCGCGCAGGCGTCCGCGTGCAGCGCACCCGGCGTGGGCTTTGCTTCACGCTGCATGGGATGGTCTCGCGAAGGCTGGATTGAATGCGGCCTGGTTTTCGCGCATCGCCCAGGCGACGCCGGGCAGTCGGTCGGCAGACCAAGATAGCGACACTGTGAACTGTGGATAGAATCTTGCACTCAAACCATCAACATTCGCTTTCTTTCGCACGGGCTCATTTCTGCTTGATTCATTTGTGTGCTTCTCATCTTCGATCTTACTTGTTTCTGTTTCTTCTGGCCGGTCCGCCATCACTGTAGTGGTGATGCAGGGCTATGCCGTAGACACACATGAAATCATCGAATTCACTTCGTCCAGGTAAATGCCTTACTCCTCTAGTTGGACTTTGGTTCATAAGTCCCTTCTGCGAAGGCAGGACGTGAGTTCCGTCGGCTGGTTTGTGCACAAGTCCCAACACGTGCCCCAATTCATGCATCATAACTGTTAACGCATCGATTTCATTCTTCTTTGGAAGTTTAGAATGATAGTAGTTAATTCGTGAGTGTCTATGCAGGTATATTTCAATATCTGCGTCAGTGATTGGAACGCCTGGTGAAAATATTTGAGTAGAAGAAAAATTATCATCTGAGCTAACAATTGCTGTTGCAAATGCTCGGCGATTTCGTCTCGGATTGTTGGACAGAACTACGGCATTAACTCTATCGTTCTTGTTGCTTTTGAGGTCATTTTGAGGGACTATCCAGGTAAACAAATACACGTCGAGAATGCCATGGTCTATCTTACCTAACTCCCAAGGATCAGCTTGGAATCTATCCCACAAATAAGTTAGCCACGCATTATTCCATTCGCGTATCGCGATTCGTGCGAGTTCCATTATGTGGGGCGGCAAATTCCGGTCCAATTGAATGAGAACGGGAAAATTCTCTATAGGCTGAGCTCTAGTATGTCCTTCCCACACAAGAAACCCGCAATTTTCGCTCAGTTCTTCCAAGGGTGTACCGTGATAAAGTCGTGATCGGTGATCGTTTGAAGTTGCTTCCTCCACACTTAGTATCAAGATGCACGCAAGTATTGCGAGACATTTCCCGTATTTGCAGATACTAACTAACAGAGGTCGCACGAAACATTTCCTTAACGTTGGAATACGCGCAGAATTGGAAGGAGAGGACTACACTCGCTGCTGTTAGGACAGTTTGCTAAGCCTAACCCATAGAGCACCGGTGTAAATAGGGCGAATTGGCATTGGCGTTCACATCCGTAGTAGCCGTTGCTGATCATTAACGAGGAGTTCGACAATGACGGCGGGCCTGTCACGATACGCTGCGTGGCGAAGCGGAATGTGGCCGGTTTTGGTTCGCGCACTTACGTCTCTGCCAGTTTTCGGGAGGGTTGCTGCGTTCCCAGCACTCGTTGCCGAGTGAGGCGGGGTTGCGCCAACTTCATTCCGTGCACCTACTGCTGCTCGGACTTTGAGAGGTTCTTTCGGAGTTAATCCACCAGATCCGGCCTTCGGAATCCCGCGTGCGTCGTTCTTGTCCAACGATAAGTCCTTTACGCAGCAACCTGCGCAGCGGCAGTCCTCGGCGTTCTGGTCGGTCAGGAAGAACTCCTGCTTCATCCAGCCAACTCGCAGCTTCAACTGCGCTTACGTCCTGTTGCCGTGCTTTGCTGAGACGGTCTTGCAGATATCTGTTTATGAATTCGATGTCTGGCATCAATCCCTCTCCCTTCCACATTGGAGCCTGAACGAGTCTGCAAGACGCTGCCCAAATTCGGGCTGCGCATCTATCCGTCAGGCCGGAAGGTCTGTATTGTACAGGTGTGCATCAACCTTAGAAGCAATCCCCTCGTTTCTCGGCTTCTGCAGGTCAAGCTCACAGTGTTCGCCCGACAGCGTTGGGAAACCTATTGGCAACTCGAAGTTGCCTCGATCTTGGAAACTGTTTCCCCGCCTTGAAGACGGTCCGCCCAGGCGTGGATATTGGGTCGGTCTCGGCACCGCCCTGCCGCTCTGATCCCGGGGGAGCCGTCTTCAGGCAGCCCGCCGGGTACGCTGCGGACAGGGCCGCCGGGTTCCGGTGATCGGATCGAATTCCGAGCGGTTGCGGGTTCTCAGGCTGTAGCCGTAGACGTGGAGCGACAGGCTTGGCGTTTCGCCGGTGTTGCGCACGCTGTGGATGTCGTCGGGCGCCAGGACGCAGGTGTCGCCGGGGCCGATGCTGACCTCGTCCGCCATCGTGAGTTCGGCCCGGTCCGGACGGGACCCGTCGTCGTGGCGGTCCCAGGAGACATTGGTTTCCGCGCCCTCGATGCCGACGACGACGCCCCAGGTCTGGTGGTCGTGCGGGGCCACGCCGCGGCCCGGCAGCCAGCAGATCGCCTCGACCAGCAGGGTATCGTCCGCCTCCTCGTTCAGGATCGTGATGCCGAAACCCTGGGATTCGTCGCACGACCTGAGCCCGGGGTCGCTCCAGTCGGCCTCGGCCGCATACCGCCTGACAAGGGGTGCGACCCGGGTCCTGACGGTTTCGACCGGCGCGGTTGCAACCCCGTCGATCGCCCTGAGGTCGGTGAGAAAGGCATCAAGCGAGTACTGCGACATTGTCATCCATCCGTGGCTGTGGATCGGCGATTGCATCCCCATGGTGACGTCTTTGGGTGCCCGGCACCAGAGGGGACGGGAGGCACAGTGACTGCCCGTTCCAGGCCAGGGTGCCGCTCGCGGGACGGCCGTTGCGGGCATGGGTCAGCCGGACATGCCAGTGCGGCGACATGTCGGGAGACGGTGCCGGGGTCACCTGCCAGCGCGTGTCCGGTGTCGCGCCGGTCCCCGGGGTGTCGCGCAGCAGGAACCCGGTGACACCGCTGTCGGCGGCGGCAAGGCGCAGCCGGCGGCAGGCGACGCTGTCGCGATGGCCGGTGCGCGCCGTGCCAACCTCGCCGACGACGGCGGCAAGGTCACCGCAGCGCAGCCCCTCTTCCATCACCCACAGTCGGTCGGTGTCAGTGCGGGCCTGGACGAACAGGATCCGGGACGGGTCGAACCCGAAGGAGGCGAGACCACGTGCCGACAGCCGTCCAGGGCCATCGCCGGTACACCAGAGAACATCGCCGCCGGTTTTCGCCAGGACCCGGTGTGCCAGTGCGACCGTGAACCCGCAGCGCGCCGCGTCTCCCGCCGCAAGACCGGGTTCTCCGGCCACCTCGTGCACCTGGCCGCAACCGAGGCCGCCCCGGGCAAGCGCCTGGTCGAACGGCGCCGCTCCCAGGGGGACGACCGGGTGGCTTTCCGGCATGGTTGTGATCGCGCGGGTCCGGTGGCGCAGCAGTTCAAGGTCAACGGAGGCACGGTGTCGAGGCATACAGGTCCGGTCCCGGCATGAATGACAGGCATATGTTCATGTAGTGTTCACTGAACAGCCGCCATGTCAAGTGCGGGTCGTGCCGGGTCACGCCCGGTGGTGTTCGAGACCGGCCCAGTCGAAGCGGATACCGTGACCGGGCGCATTGCCCGCCGTGGCATATCCGTCGACGACGGTGAGCGGGCGTTCGATGAACCGTTCCAGCCCGAATCCGTGGACCTCGAGGAAAGAGGCGTTGGGGACGGCGCCGAGCAGGTGGACATGGATGTCGTGGACACCGTGCGAGGTGACCGGGACGTTGCGGGCCTCGGCCATGTGCGCGACCTTCATCCACACGGTGATGCCGCCGCAGTTCGACACGTCGGGCTCGATGTAGCTCACGCCGCCGGCGGCCAGCATGTGCTGGAAATCATGCAGCGTGTGCAGGTTCTCGCCGGCGGATACCGGCACACCGCCCTCGGCCAGGATGCGGGCGTGACCGGCAAAGTCCTCCGGGATGGTCGGTTCCTCGAGCCAGACCAGGTCGAACGGCCGGAACGCCCGGGCGGCACGGATCGCCGCGTCGACCGTCCAGCGCATGTTGGCATCCACCATCAGCGGAAAGTCGTCGCCGAGATGCGCGCGCATGGCCCGGACCCGTTCGACATCCTCCCCGAGCACGTCGCGGCCCACCTTCATCTTGATCGCCCTGAAGCCGTTGGCGAGGTTGCGGTCAGTCTGCTCGATCAGGGCATCGAGGGTGAACTGCAGGTCGATGCCGCCGGCGTAGGCGGCGACCCGGGGGTCGGCGCCGCCCAGCAGCCGCCACAGCGGCAGGCCGGTGCGCTGCGCCACCAGGTCCCACAGCGCGATGTCGACGGCCGAGAGCGCGTGCATCGCGAGGCCGCCGCGCCCGGCATAGTGCAGCCGCCACCACAGCATTTTCCAGGTCGCCTCGATCCGGTCGGCATCGTGTCCGACAAGGACCGGCGCGATGTCCCTTTCGATGACGGCGTGGATGGCGCTGGCACCGGCACCGAGCACGTAGGTGTATCCCAGTCCCTCGCGGCCATCCTCGTCGGCAACACGCGCCGTGACCAGTTCGAAGCTCGGCATCTCGCCGTGCATGGCATCGGACAGCACCACGGGAAGGGGGATGCTGAAGTGATCGGTCTGTACACGGGTGATCGGCATGATGTCTCCGCACCGGGTGGGCCACGAAACCGGCATGATGGCAAATCGGCCGGCCCGGCGAAACGGCGATTCCGTCTCGCGAAACGCCGTGGAGGCACCGAGCGGGTCGGTACCGGAACAGGGATGTGCGTCTCATCCAGACATGGGTGCCGGTCAGCCGGACGGCGGCGGAATACCGGCGTCACGGATGTCCGGGTCGGCGATACCGGAAATCCGGGGCTTGCGTGCGAGACCGGCACCGTCATCATCCGTCAGCGCCGACATGATCAATTCCTCTGCCGGGAAGGGTCCTCGGGTGTGAGAACCACAAGCCGAAGGGCATCCTTGCCGCGCTTCCCGACCACTCAATCCGACGGACGAGAATAGCCGGTGTGCAATCGGCAATTGGCCCGAGCGGCGCCTGCCGCGCCAAGCGCGGCGCGCAGGGCCGAAGACCGTTTGCGCACGGCCTCGCTGCAAGTGAACCACGGCAAGCGAGTTTTGCAGCAAGAATCGGAATGCGAGTTCAACATCCCCATGCAACTGTCCCGCCGTCACCACCGCGGCGGCTCGTAGCGAGGTAGTGCGTGCAGGAACCCAAGACCATGAATCGCACCGAGTGGGGTCTGCTGATCCTGCTTTCGGTCCTGTGGGGCAGTGCGTTCTTCTGCGTCGGCGTAGCGGTCGTCGAGCTTCCGCCGCTGACCGTTGTGCTCGCCCGGGTCGGTATCGCCGCGATGGCTCTCCTCGCGCTCTCATGCTTCCTCGGCCATTCCCTGCCACGCACCCTTTCCGCCTGGATGCCCTTCCTCATCATGGGGTTGCTCAACAACGTGCTGCCGTTCAGCTTGCTGAACGCCGGCCAGACCATGGTCAGCGTTGGCCTCGCGTCCATCATGAATGCCACGACCCCGCTCTTCACCGCCCTGGTGATGGCATCGTTCCGGGAAGAGCGGCTGACGACGCACCGGGTAACAGGGGTGCTGCTGGGCATTGCCGGTGTCGGGATCATCAGCGGACCGAACGCGCTCTCGGGGGATGCACGGTTTCTCGGTATCGGCCTTTGCCTGTCTGGAGCGCTCAGCTACGGATTCGCTGCACTCTGGGGACGTCAACATCTCGCAAGCGTTGCACCGCTCAAGTCTGCGACCTGCCAGCTCCTGTCGTCGACGCTCATCATCGCGGTCGTGGTCGCCGTCGTCGACCGGCCATGGACCCTGCCGGCTCCCGGCGTTGGGGTATGGATCGCGCTGGGAGCGCTGGCTCTGTTCGGAACCGCCCTTGCGTACATTGTCTTCTTCGAGATCCTCGTCCGCGCCGGAGGAAGCAACGCGATGCTGGTCACGCTGCTGATCCCCGTGACCGCGGTGATACTCGGGAACCTGTTCCTCTCCGAGCCGATACTCCTCGCAGAAATCGCCGGTGCCGCCATCATCGGATTTGGTTTGCTGTTCATCGACGGCCGAATTCCCCGCAGGGCGACCCGCCTTGCCAACGCATTCAGGAATGACCGGTTCGGCAGATGAAATAAGACCTGCCAGTATCGCCGCCGGCATCGAACCTTCATCGCTATGCACGCGTGCGCTTCGGAGTCCTCGATGCCGGGGAGTTGGAGCGAAGCCCGGATGCGGGCGGGGCCCGCGCGTCTGAGCAGTAGTGCAGGAAGCAGCCGCGGCGGTGTTTCGTCGGGGAAGCCGCGCGGCAGCCTGGAATGAAACGGATCGTGAAGTCCTGCAATCAAACAACTTTCCATCCGTTCATGCGAAGGCGGAGGCTGGCGGGATGGGTACCATCAGTGCGTTCGGTGTGACGGAGCGCGCATGGCGGCCGGGACGGAAGGCGCTGCCGTCTGTGCCCGAAGCAATCGTGCCGGGTCGCGCCGGCCGGTCCGGTGAGGCTGGGCATCAGCCCATCGGGGCATCCAGCATCGCCAGGAACGACGCCAGCCCGACCAGGGTGACGAACACCGCCCCGGTATAGTTCATCGTGTGCCGGAGCGCGCCGATGCTCCGGTTGCTGCCGGTCTGTTCCATGACCCGCATCGCGGTCTGCCTGGCAAGAATTGCCCCCACTCCCAGGATGCAGATGCTCAGCCCGATCCCGAGCGACATCGCTGCCACGAGCAGAAAACCCGGGACGATCATGCCGTTGGCCACCGCATAGAGCATGATCAGGACCGCGCCGGGACACGGCACCATCCCGGCGGCCAGCGCCAGCAGCCCGCCTTCGGCCCTGCCGCCGTGGTCATGATGGTGATGGTGGCCATGCCCGTGGTGATGATGGCCGTGGCCGTGGCCGTGATGGTGATGGTGGCCGTGGTCACCCGCGTTCGGGCCAAGGGAGGCGCGAACGGCGCAGTACAGCATGTACACGCCGATACCGACGATGATCAGGAAGCTCCCGGCGCGAAGGCCAGGCACTTCGGAGAGCCCGATTCCGAACCCCGCCTGCAGCACGACCTCCGCCAGCCAGACCACGACGACCGCGGCAATGACGTGGACGATCGCGATCTGCGCCGCCATGACCACCCCGCGAACCACCCGCGCTTCGCGGCCGAGAAAATAGGACACGATGACGAACTTGCCGTGCCCCGGACCGAAGGCGTGGATACTTCCGTAGGCAAACGCGATCGCCAGGCCCAGAAAGAACGCGCCGAGATCGTCGCCCCGGTCCAGGGCGGTCATGTGCCCGGCGATTTCCGCGTTGGCCCGGCGCTGGAATTCGACGGCCGGCCCGAGAACGCGCGCCAGCCAGCCGACGTTTCCGGTATTCCCGGTATCCGGTTCCGCCTGCGTGTGCGCACACGCTTCCGGCGCAGCGAACCAGACCGCCAGCGCCACGGCAGCGGCTGCCATCCGCAGCCGTATTCCGATACCGGCCAGCATGGTCCGAGTGTTCGGCCCGTGTCCCGGCGTGTCAAGCCGGGCCCCCCGGCACCGCGCCCCCGGCGTGCAGCGGGAGAGCCGTGCGATGTCCCGTTACCGGACGGGGCATGGGTCCGCCATCGTTGCAAACCGGCAGGCCCGGCGAAATGATGATGCCCCTTCGTGAGGTACTGGCGGGACGATGCCGGACAGGACGATGCCTGACAGCACGGCGTGCGATGGCCTGCCCGCGCAAACGGGGTGGGAGCTTCACAACCTCGACTTCGTGGAACATGCGGCGCTGGTCGCGGACCGGTCCGTGGATCTGGTGGTCGCCGACCCGCCCTACCGTCTTGGCAAGGATTACGGAAACGGGTCCGACCGGCGCTCCGAGGACGAGTTTCTGGAATGGACCCGGAGCTGGATCCTGTGCGCGCTGCCCAAGCTGAAGCCGACCGGCAGTCTCTACCTGTTTGCGACCTGGAGGCACGCACCGGAAATCTTCTCGTTCGTGAAGCAGCACATGACCATGATCAACGAGATCATCTGGGACCGGCGGGTGCCGAGCATGGGAGGATCGACCCGCAGGTTCTCCTCGGTACACGACACCATCGGGCTGTTTGCGCTGACCTCCGGGTACTACTTCGACATCGATGCGGTCAGGATTCCGTACGATGCCGTGACACGCAAGGCGCGGTCGCGGCGCCGCTTCGAGGGCAGCCGGTGGCTGGAGAAGGGCTACAACCCGAAGGATGTGTGGAGCGTGTCGCGCCTGCACAGGCAGCACCGGGAGCGCGAGGACCATCCGACCCAGAAGCCGCTCGAGATCATCGAGCGCATGGTCCGGGCGAGCTGCCCCGAGGACGGGCTGGTGCTCGACCCCTTCGCGGGCTCGGGAACAACGCTCGATGCCTGCATCAGGAACCGGCGGCGCTGCGTTGCCTTCGAGCTGAACGGCGAGTACTGCCGGATCATCCGTGCACGGGCCGGGCGGGCGGCATCTGCCGCGGGATGAACCGCGATGCCAACCTGATCACCGGCGGCCCGGCGGTTGTCGTGAGGCCCCTTGCCGAGGCGGCCTCGGTGCTGCCCCCTTCGCGTGCGGTCCGCGGCCGGCCCCGCCGCGAATTCCAGGGAGATGACGGTCGCAGGGTCACCAGGGTGTGGCGTGGCGCGCGACAATCGGAGACGTGCGGGAGTCGCCCGGCGACTCAGACCGTGTGCGTCAGCCCCGGGACCTGGCGAAGGTGCACGGAGGAGGCGGTCCCGCCGGGTCCCTCACACCATGCAACCGTCCGCTGAATTCGTGCCCGCTCGCAGTTTGGCGAGAAGCTTGAGTGACGCCCGGTTTCCTTGTGTATTCACTGTATTAACCGGTATAACTCCACTATTGTTCATGATTTACTATCGCGCGGGTCCTGGTGCGGGCCACGGCCGCCACTGGTCGAGATGGGGGAAAGCCCCGATGAACGACGACAGCACGTCGAGACGCGCCCGGAAACGGCGCCGCCCGTCTCCAACGCAGCGACTCAGGCACGCCTCGCTGACATGGCGGAGAAACACCGCGCCTCGCTGCTGACCCGGCTCGGCCGCACGGATTGATCTGGCCGAGGGGCGGATCAGCCTGTCCCTGCCGGGCCAGGAAGGGAAGGCAGCCCGTGTCGATCCGGACCGGGCATGACGCCGGGTCGCGCATCAGCGGGGTCAGCGTGCACGCACACAGCCACGCGGTTCGGTACGATCGGGTTCCGGGTTGCGTGTGACAGGAGCAGGGCCGCGATCCCGCCGGAACGGGTCGCCATCGGGCGGATGGACCGGATGCCGGCGCGTGCAGGCGCGGACCGCGCCCGTCCAGATGCCGGTGAACCGCTGTCAACGCCGGTGTCGACAGGCGCTGCCTGGTCTGGGACAGTCTGCCGCGCAGCGGACATGTACTTCGGTGCGGCATTCCACCATCCGGCCCCAGGAGACCGGGCACGCCGATGACCGGAAGCCAGGACAAGGGCTCGCGCCGCGCAGGGCGGCCCCGCGATCGCATCGGACTGGCGATCCTGTTCGTGATCGTCGCCGTCGCACTGTTCTCGATCCTCAACGCCGAGGTGAAGAGCCTGCGGGCCGACTACGGGGCGGTGCAGCTGGTCTGGGCGCGCTACGCTGGCGCCCTGGTGTTCATGGTCGTGGTCTTCACCCCGGTTCGCGGCCCGCACTTCCTGCGGCTGCGCACGGCCCGGCCCGTGGCCCAGGTTCTGCGCGCTGCCTGCCTGCTCAGCTCGTCGCTGTGCTTCTTTCTCGCCATCAAGTGGGTGCCGCTGGCGCTTGCCGCCGCCATCACCATGCTGGGCCCGGTGTTCATCACCGCCCTGTCGGGGCCGTTTCTCGGCGAAAGGGTCGGGCCGAGACGGTGGACGGCCGTCATCATCGGGTTTGTCGGCGCGCTGGTCATCATCCGGCCGGGGTTCGGCGACACACCGTGGCAGATCGTCTTCACCCTGGCCACGGCCGTCTCCAGCGCGTTCTACGCCCTGATCACGCGCCGGTTGTCCTCGAGCGAGGATGCCGCAACCTCCACCACCATCACCAACCTGCTCGGGACCCTGGCGCTCAGCATGGTGGTGTGGAGTACCTGGAACACGCCCACAAGCGCACTCGAGATCGCGATGATTGCCTCGCTCGGCCTGCTGTCGGGTTTCGGCCACTACCTCTACACCGTCGCGCTCGGCTGGGGTCCGGCGTCAGTCGTGGCTCCCTTCAACTACGGCCACCTGATCTTTTCCGCGATCCTGGGGTTCCTGGTGTTCGGGTATTTGCCCGACCTGTGGGCCTGGGTGGGTGCGGGACTGATCGTGGCGTCAGGCCTGTACATCGGGTATCGCGAGGCCGTGCTCGCGAAGAGCGGCAGGCGCGCGGGCTGACGGCGCGCCCCGCCCGGTCACGACCCCAGGACTTCGGCGTTGATCACGTTGTCGGGATCAAGCCTGCCGTCAAAGCAGTCGACCACGTTCCGGGCCGCGGCGGCGCCCATCCGGAACATCGATTCCTCCGTGACCCCTGCCGAATGCGGCGAGACGATGATGTTGTCGAGTTCGAACAGCGGTTCGTCGGCAGTCGCCGGTTCGACCACGAACGGGTCGATCCCGGCCCCGGCGATGACCCGGTCGCGCAGTGCGCCGTAGAGCGCCTTCTCGTCGACGATGTTGCCACGCGCCGTGTTCACCACGAAGGCCGTCGGCTTCATCGCGGCCAGCTCGGCCGTTCCGACCATGCCGTCGGTCTCCTCGTTCTTCGGACAGTTGACCGAGAGGAAGTCGATCTCCGGGAGCAGCGCGCGCCAGTCCTGCACCGGGGTGGCGCCCACGGTCGTGATCGCGTCCTGGATCACGTAGGGGTCGTGTACCAGCACCTTCATGCCCATGGCGGCGCACATTGGAACCAGCCGCCGGCCGATCCGTCCGAACCCGAGGATCAGCACGGTGCGTCCGGCCAGGTCGAATGCCGGGGTGTCGAAACGGACGTTCCAGTTGCCCTTGCGGACCTCGCGGTCGTACAGCAGGGCGCGCTTGGCAAGCGCCATCATGAAGAACAGCGAGTGTTCGGCGACGGTGATCGAGTTCGCGGTGCCGACCACGGCGAGCGGAACGCCGGCCTCGGTCAACGCCGGTACGTCGACCGCGTCATAGCCGACACCGTGCCGGGCGACGACCTTCAGCCGGGCGGCACTCGCGATGATCCGCCGGGTAAACGGGGCCACGCCCAGGATCGCGGCATCGTAGTTGCCGATGTGCTGCAGGATGTTGTCCTCCGACAGCTCGGTAAACCGTTCGACCTCGATGTCGTCGCGTTCGTCGAACACCGACCTCAGGCCCGAGGTGTAGGGCATCTGCAGCATCACGCGGTAGGTCATGCCGGATCTCTCCATGTTCCTGCTGTTGCTTCGATCACGGACCGCACCCGTACCGGGCGCTCGCCGGAGCGGTCGATCACGACACTTCGATCCGCCGGAGGGAGCCGGGACTACAGCCCCAACGCCGGTCCCGTGTCAATCCGGGCGCGCGAACCGCTTCGTGCCGGGATCAGTAGATCGTGACGCCGCTGTCTACGGAGATGACCTGGCCGGTGGTGATCTCCGATTCGTCGGATGCGAGGTAGACCGCCAGGTTGGCCATGTGGATCGGCTGCCCGAAGCCGAGCAGGTGCTGATCGGCCAGTTTCTGGATTTCCGACGAGTTCTCCAGCATGCCCTTTACCCGGTCGGACAGCGTGACCGAGGGTGCGATCGCGTTCACCCGGATCCGGTCGGGGGCGTACTCGACCGCCATGGACCTCGTAACGGCCGCGACACCGCCCTTGGCCGCGGTGTAGCAGTCGCGCCCCGGCAGGGCCATCAGCGCCACGTTGGACGCCATGTTGATCACCGATCCGCCGCCAGAAGCCGCGATCCGCGGGATTGCGAGACTCGAGCACACGAAGGTGCCGTACAGGTCGAGCTTGATCACACGCCAGAACTCCTCGTCCGGCGCCTCGGTAACCGGACCGTCGGCAAGGGTCGAGCCGCCGGCGTTGTTGTGAAGCACGTGCAGCGCCCCCCAGTCCCCGACGATCCGGTCAACAGCCGCCGCGACACTCGCCCGGTCGGTCACGTCGGTTTCGATGAAGACCGCGCCACCTCCGTTTGCCGCTGCCGCGCCGGCCTCTTCGGCCGTTTCCTGCCCACGCCCGGTGTCGATGTCGAGAGCCGCCACCCGCGCGCCCTCTTCCGCGAACCGGATCGCGGTTGCCCGGCCGATCCCGCCGCCGGCCCCTGTGACCATCGCGACCTTGCCGTCCAGTCGTCCCATGGCTGTATTCTCCGTGCCGGTTTTCTCAGTGTGCGAAGACCACGGGGATCTGCGCCTGGTCGAGGATGATCCTGGTCGCGCCGCCGAAGATCATCTGCGTCAGCCGGCTCTGGGTGTAGGCGCCCTTGACCAGGAAGTCGACACCCGCCTCGGCGGCGATATCGAGCGAACGGGCGCCCGGGTTGCCGCCGCCGGCCCCCGCCTTGAGCTGGACCTCGATGTCGTGGCTTGCGAGGTAGTCGACGAGGGCATCACCGCCGGGGCCGGCATGGACCCAGCCTTCCACCGTGATCACGACCACCCGGGAGGCGGCGCGCAGGATCGGCATGGCGAGCGCCACCACGCGGGCGGTTTCGGTCGAGTGGTTCCAGGCAATCCCGACGACATCGCCGAACGGGCGTTCCCACTGTTCCGGGATCAGGATCGTCGGCCGGCCGCCTTCGAACAGCGCCATCTCGAACAGCGTCTGCCAGTGCGGGTTGTCCTTGGAACGGGTGTACAGCGAGACGTCATGGACACGTGCCGCCTCGCCGACCTGGCGCCAGTTGGAGATGGCGGACATGTCGACGTTGACCGCGTCCGCGGCCATCGGCGGGTCGCAGGCCGCGATCCGTTCGCGGATCCGGGCCACGGCAGCGTCCCGGTGCGTCTCGAGTTCGCCGTCGAGCCCGTCATAGGAAACCACGCCTCCGCTCATCGGGTCGACGATGACCGGGTCGGGCAATCGCGGACAGAACATGGCGGTGATCCGGCTGCCGTGCCGTCGCGCGAGCGCCGCCGCCGCCGTGACCGGCGCATCGTCGGCCGAGTCCGATCCGAATGGCAGAAGAATCCGTCTCATCTGCTTCTCCTTGCTGCGTCGTGCCAGTCATGTCACCCGCAGTTCGACCGACCCGATGCCTTCTACGGTATACCGGGCGGTGTCGCCAGATACGGCAAACCGCGTCGCCAGGGTCGATCCGGTCATGACCAGTTCACCGGCCCTGAGCGGGCGGCCCTGCCGGGCGAGCAGGTTGGCAAGGAAGGCGAGGGACGCGAGCGGTGAACCCATGGCGGCGCCGGTGACCGCGGTCTCGGTCTCGCCGTTGTAGTCCAGGGAGACCGGAACCGTCGCCAGGTCGAGGTCGCGCCAGCCGGCACTCTCGGCGCCGAGCACGATACCGCCGCACCAGGCGTTGTCGGCGATGAGCGAATTGGCATCGAGGTCGGAGTAGTCGGCGTCCCGGTCCTCGATCAGCTCGAAGGCCGGCATCACCGCATCGACATGGTCGCGAATGCTGGCCGCGTCCTGCTCCCGGTCGGGCGGAACGTCGCGGCCCATGCGGACCGCGAGTTCGAACTCGAGCCCGAGACGCACGAAACCGTCGCGCCGGATCTGGGCCGGCCCGTGGTGCACCATGCCGGCGAGGATGGTTCCGGCACAGGGTTCCGAGACTCCGACGAGGTCGCGGATCGCCTGCGAGGTGAGCGCGATCTTGTAGCCGACACCGGCACCCTCGCCCTGTTCCTGCCACAGTTCGACCAGCTCCTGCTGAACCAGGTAGGCCTCCTCGACTGACCTCGGCGCACGCTCGCCCTCGAGGTTGGCGAACCTCGAGCGTGCCGCGTGGGCGTCCAGCAGGTGGCGGGCGATGGCGCTGATGCGCGCAGGACCTGACATGCGGGTTCCTCCTGGGTTTGACACCTCGAAGTGTCCGCTACCGGGAGGCTGCTTGACAATCCCCGCCGGCATGTCCCCGCGCCGGCCGCCCGTTCCGGGCGTGCGCGGATGAACCCGATCAGTGGAAATACGCGCCGCCGTCGACCACCAGTGTCTGGCCGGTGATGAAGTCGGCGCCGGCGGATGCAAGGAATACGACGGCCCCCACGATGTCGCCGGGCACCTGGTCGCGCTGCAGCACCCGGGCCTGGCGCGAGATCTCCTGCAGGGATTCGAGCTGGCGCTTGTTTGCACGCACGCCGTCCGACAGGGTGAAGCCGGGCGCCACCGCGTTGACCCGGATGCCGGCGGAGCCCAGTTCCTTTGCCAGCGCCTTCGTCATCGCGTTCACCGCACCCTTGCTCGCCACGTAGTGCAGCATGAAGGGCACGCCCTTGAACGGGGTTCCGGACGAGATGTTGATGACGCAACCGCCTCCCTGTCGCCGCATGACCGGGACCACCGCGCGGGTTGCCATCGCCTGGCCGATGACGTTGACGTCGAGCACGCGTCTCCAGTCATCGGGGGTCAGGTCCTCGAAGGCGGTCAGCTGCAGGGACGAATAGATGCCGGCGTTGTTGACCAGCACATCGATGCGGCCAAACGCGTCGACAGCGGCTTCGGCCATGGCCTCGGTCTCGTGCCGGCTCGAGACATCGCAGGAGACTCCGATGGCACGGTTGCTGTCGAGTGCCGCGGCGGCCTCGATCGCGCCCTCGCGGTCGGCGATCACCACCGTGGCGCCGTCTGCGAGCAGTCCCTTCGCCAGGGCGTGGCCGATCCCCATCGCCCCGCCGGTCACCACCGCGACCCGTCCCTCGCATTGCATCGCCTGTCCCCCTTCCTTCCGTTGACGTTCAACGCTCACCCGCGGGGTGTGCGGTCCGCCATGCCGGGTCCAGCCGGACCGGCGACTCCGCGAACACCCGGTAGCTCTGGGACTTTGGCCTGTCGCGGTCCGCTTCCTTCACGTACCGGATCGACGATGTGCCGAGCAGGGCCCGCGGCAGCACCATGGAGCGGATGAACCGGCTGGGCACGCTGGCGGATGCCTGGGCGAACACCGGTTCGGGCCCTTCCTCGAACCAGGCGCCGCCAGGACAGTAGGTGGTGGAGTGTCCGGCCGTGTCGATCCGGATGTCGCCTTCCTTCAGGCACCGGATCCCGGGCCCCCGGTGGGTGTGCAGGAGGGCGGTTCCGCCGGCAGGGAACGCGACACTGTCGAGGCGAAGCAGGAGGTCGTCGGCGATCGTCGCCGGTTCCACCGGGCCGGAGCAGCGAAGTGCCGTGCGGTGCCGGTAGTCGCCTGCGCCTGTGCCCGACGGTGCAACGTCCCACCGCCACAGCGTGGCGCCCCCGGCATCCGCCCGGACCAGTGCCGTTCCCGCGAGCACGACTCCATTGTCCGCGGCAACGCCTGCTCCTTCCACCAGCGCGCTGCCGGCCGCAACGTAGATCGCCCGTGCGTCCGATTCGCCGAACCGGACTTCCTCGCCATCTGACAGGATGTCCTCGAACAGCTGCATTACATACGACATCGCCGCCTCGCGATCGTGTTTCCGGCCCGGACCGGCGAGAGCGGGCCGGGGCGGGAACATCCTGCCGCGGTCCGGTCCGGTGCCTGTCACCCGGCACAAGTCTATCCGGCGAAACCCGGGGAGACCACATGGTCCGGAGATCGTCGGGCCGGGTGGTGGCGTTGCCTGGACGGCTGCCGGCCACCTATGATCGGTGCGGACGCGACATGTGCCGGGGGCGAGAGTGTCCAACCTGCTGCTCCGAGTGTCCCCGAGCGTCGGCGAGGGGGAGCCCGCAGCCGGATCCGAAGGACGGGAGAGGATCCGGAGGGTCGTGTGCTGACCAGCGCGTTCCTTGCCGGTCACGATGGTTTCGCCGGTCGCAGCCTCGCGCGCGCCCTGACATCCGCCGGAACCCGGGTGCGGACCGACGCGGACGTGGCGGGACCGGCGGACATCGCAGCGCTCGACGAACTCTTCTCCACGTTCCGGCCCGTTGGCGTGATCGATGCCATGCCCCCGGGCATGGTCGACGGCGCGGGGCCGGCAAGCGGCATGGATCGTCTCTTGCGGGCCCAGCGCGCGGTGCTGTCGGCGGCGCACCGTTTCGGCGCCGAGACACTGCTCTACAGCTGGTCCTGCGACGAGACCGGCCCCGGGTACCGGGCCTGCCGGGAATTCGGGGCGGCCCTTCTCGAGGCATGGCGTCGGGAGCACGGACTGCGTGCGAGCGTCGTGGCGTCCCGCGGTCTTGCCGGATGGGAGGATGCGGCCTGTACCCGGCCGGTGGGTCCCGTTGCCCGCCTGGTCCGGGACATCTGCCGGGCGCGGAACGCGAATGCGGACCACGTCGAGGTGGCGGGAGACCCGGCCGAGCCCTGCCGGTACATCTCCGGCGCTGACTGGGCACGGACCTGTCTCGAGGTACTGGAGGACGGAACGGGCGGCGGGACGGTTGTGATCGACCCCGTGTCCGACATGTCGCTCGCCGACGCGGTCGCGGTGATCGCCAGGGTTGCGGGGTACGCGGGCAGGGTCTCCTGGTGCCGCGTCGCGCCGGTCCGGCTGCCCGCGGAGGATCGCACGGTCCGGCCCGTGCCAGGCGCCGGGCTCGAGACCGTGATCGAGCAGTTCTGCCACGCCCATGCCGCCGGCGGTGACAGCGTCGGGTCCGGGCGGGCGGCCCGGGCCGGCGGGCCGGAAGACAATGCCGGCGCGGCCGGGCAGGTCCGTGCCTGGCGCGCCGGGGGGCTCGTCGTGGGATTTACCAACGGCTGCTTCGACGTGCTGCATGCGGGCCATGTCTCGCTGCTGCGCCAGGCGCGCGCGGAATGCGACCGGCTGGTCGTCGGGCTCAACGACGATGCGTCGGTCTCGCGCCTGAAGGGCCCCGGGCGGCCGGTCCACACGGTGGAGCAGCGCGCGGCGGTGCTGAACGCAATCAGGGATGTGGACGCCGTGGTGGTGTTCGCGGAGGACACCCCGGAACGGCTGATTCGCGACCTGCGCCCCGACGTCCTGGTGAAGGGGGCGGACTACGACGCCGACGCGGTGGTCGGTGCGGACTTCGTGCGCGCCCGGGGAGGCAGGGTCGTGCTGGCGCGGCTCGAGGAGGGCCTGAGTTCGACCGCAGCCATCGAGCGGCTGGCGCAGCGCGGGTCCCGCGCATGAACGGGCCGGCACGCGGGGCATCGCCGCAGGGTATGATGCCGGAGACCATGGTTCAGCGCGCACGGGCAGTACCGCCGGTCCCCGGTGCCCGCAGGGTCGAAACGGAGAGTCAATGAACCTTCACCATCGGGAAATGGCTGCGCCGGCCTCCAGGCTGCCCGAACTCATGGGGCGCTACCGGGCGCTCGGCGAGCGCGAACGCCTGGTGCTGGAACTCAGGTCCGTGGTCCTGATCGGACTTTCAAGACGCCGGTTCCTCGGGCTGGCGAACTCCGTGCTCCAGCGGTGCGGCGAGCAAAACAGGGAGTACACCGGGGCCGAGATCGCCAGGACGACCGAGCGACTGCAGCGCGACGGACTGATCGGGAGGGACGGAAAGGTCTGGCCGGCGCTCGCCTGCGCCGTTGCCCGCGAGGCGGTTGCCGGCGCCGGCGGGAACGCGCTGGTTGCGGCGTGCACGGACACGTTTTATCCGGTCCGCGGCTACAGGCGCTGGGGTGGAAGGTCCGACCCCGCGACCGGGCTTGATCCCTACATCGCACTGCGCGTCGCGGTGTTCGCGAATGACGAACAGCTGTTCACGACCGCGTACAACGCAAGCTATGACGACTTCGATTTTCCGATGTCTCCGAGAGGCCTGTCTGACGACCCGGTGCCCGAGGAGGATCCCTTCGAACTGGTCCTCGAGGGACTTGATACCGATCCCGACTGGCTGCTCGGACGCAAGGGCGCGATCGTGGACCGGATCCTGAATCTCATGCTGGAAACCGAGTGGGACGGGGACGGCAGCAGGCCCCACACCGCGCTGTTCACGCTCGCCGGCAGGCGGCTGGACCCGCGCGAACACGAGGCGGTTCTCATGCCGCTCATGGAGCGGGCGCTGTGGATCGGTGAGTGGGAATGGATTCGCGAACGCGCCTGGCCCGAGCCGGACTGGGAGCCGTACTCGTGGAACCCCGGGTTCTACAAGGCCGCGATCAGCTATCTCGAGGGTAGTGACGGGGCGGTGGACGAGTTTCGCGACCACCTGGCCGCGTCCCGCAGGAAGCTGCGCAGCCGCAGGCTGCGCCCGCCCGGAGCATCCGGGTACCTGTTCGTGCTGGCGATGCTGTCGCGGGGGAATGCAGACGATCGCAGGCAGGCACGGGACCTGATCGGGATGATGCGGGAGCGGTCCCGGCTCACCGGTGCCATGGGCTACGACGCGCTGCACTGCATTCTCGGTCTGCTCGAAGGACGGGACGAGGAGGCACGCCGTGAGCTGGACGCACTTCTCGCGCAGCACGAAAGGACGGGTGCGCCCCCGTTTGTCAGCGGACTGCTCGCGCTGGCCCAGGTTGCGGCGGCGCCCGAACGGATGAGCAGGAAGGACCGGGAGAAGCTCGTCACACGCGTGAGCGCGTTACGCGACCATGCCCCGGTTCCGGCCCTGATGATTGCCGCGGCACTGGACCGGATAGACGCGCTCCCGGAGGCGGTGCGGGTCTGGCGCGACAGCATGACGGCTTCCGGAATACGTGATTTCGCGACCGTCATCTCCCTGTCCCCGGCATGGGTGCGCCGCATTGACGGACTGGTGCGCGCGCTGGGCGCCGGCGGCGCACGGAACCGGCCTGCAGGTCACGGAGGACGGCTTGCGTGGCTGGTGGACCCGGTGACCCTGTCGGTCTCCGTGGTGATGCAGAGACGCCTGAAGCGCGGGGGCTGGAGCACCGGTCGCGTGGTTCCGGTCAGGCGCTTCTTCGAGTCCGATGAGCAGCTGCTGGGGATGATGAGCCGCGAGGACGCGTTTGCTGTTCATCACGGGGCCGTGCGGGACACGAACAGGTATCGGGACTACGTCCTGGTGCCGGACCGGGTGTTGCCGGCGCTGGTCGGCCATCCGGCCGTCTATCACGCCGACGACCGCAACCGTCGCCTGGACCTGGTGGCCGGCGAGGTCGAACTCGCGGTCAGCAGGCGCGACGACGGATACCATCTCGGCCTGTCGCACTGGAGCGACACCGGGAGGGTGTTTCTCGATCACGAGGCGGACGACCGCTATCGGGTCGTCAGGATGGACCGGTCGCTTGCCGACATTGCCGGGCTCATCAGCCGGAACGGCCTGGTGGTGCCGCAGGAAGGGAGGGCGCGGGTCATCGAACTGGCCCGGCTCTGCGAAGATCACCTGGCGGTGGTCTCGGATGTTGACGGTATCGGGACCCCTGCAGCGCCGGGCGATCCACGCCCCGTGGTGCGTCTCGAACCGACGGACGACAACAGGCTCAGGGTGTCGCTGTGGGTGCAGCCGTGCGGCCCGGACGGTCCGCGGTTTCCGGTCGGCCGGGGGCCGCGTGTGGTCAGGACGGACGGCGGCGGCAACGGGAGGCGCGAGCGCGATCTCGCCGGGGAGGATGTGGCGGCCGCGGCCGTGATCGCCGCCTGCCCGACGCTCTCGGATACCGGCGTGGTGACGCGGTCGCACGTGTTCGACGAGCCGGAGACCGCGCTCGACTTCATGCTGGAACTGCAGGCCGTCACCGAACCCCTGGCCATCGAATGGCCCGAGAACGTGGCAAGACCGCACCCGCGTGCCGTGTCGACGGCACAGGTCGCGACGACCGTGCGCAAGGACCGGCAGTGGTTCGCGGTTTCCGGGGAAGTCACGGTCGACGATGACCTGGTCCTCGACATGCGCGAACTGCTGGATGCACTCGACCATGCGGTCGGTCGCTTCGTCCCGATCGGAATGGGAAGGCTGGTCGCACTCACCGACGGCCTGCGCCGGCAGCTTGAGACACTGCGTGCCGCCTCCGCCGGGCATGGCGCCGAGGGCGAACGCATACACCCGATGAGCGCGCTGGCGCTCGACGAGTTGCTCGATACCGCCGCAGCGGGCGACGGCAGTTCGCCGTGGCACCGGTTTCATTCGCGGCTTGCGGCAGCGCGGGAACTCGAATGCGCCGTCCCGGACGGACTCCGCGCCCGGCTGCGGGAGTACCAGCGGCAGGGCTACGAGTGGATGAGCCGGCTCGCGTGCATCGGTGCCGGTGCGTGCCTTGCCGATGACATGGGCCTTGGCAAGACGGTGCAGTCCCTCGCGCTGCTGCTGGCGCGCGCGGACGGCGGCCCGGCGCTGATCGTCGCTCCGACATCGGTGTGCTTCAACTGGGAAGAGGAAGCGGCGCGGTTCGCGCCGGGCCTTTCCATGCATTTTCTCGGGTCCATGGCCGGACGGAAGGAGATCGTCTCCCGGCTCGGTCCGGGCGATGTGCTGGTGGTGAGCTACGGGCTGGCGACCCGTTCGATTTCTGCCTTGAAGTCGATCAGCTGGCACACCCTGGTCCTGGACGAGGCCCAGGCGATCAAGAACTCCCAGGCCAAGCGCACCCGGGCCATCCGCGAACTCGACGCCGAGTTCCGGGTCGCGCTTACCGGAACACCGATCGAGAACGCGCTCGAGGAACTGTGGAGCCTGTTCAGCGTCATCAATCCGGGTCTGCTTGGCACGCTTGCGGGGTTCCGAAGGCGGTTTGCCGTTGCCGAGAACGATCGGGCCGCCCGCGAACGTCTCGCAGCCCTGGTGCGACCGTTCATTCTGCGCCGGCGCAAGAGCGCGGTGCTCACCGAGCTTCCCAGCCGGACCGAACAGGTGCTCCACGTTGAACCTGACCCCGAGGAACGCGCCTTCCTCGAGGCGGTCCGCCGGCAGGCGGTGGAGCGGATTGCCGGTCTCGAAGACGAGGAACCGGGGGCTCGGCGCATTCACATGCTCGCCGAGCTCACCCGGCTGCGTCTTGCCTGCTGTCACCCCCGGCTGGTGCAACCGGACAGCACCATCCCGGGCGCCAAGCTCGAGTCCGCGATGGCGCTGATCCGCACCCTGATCGCGGAGGGGCACAAGGCGCTTGTCTTCAGCCAGTTCGTGAAACATCTCGAGGTGGTCCGCGCCCGGCTGGACGTCGAAGGGGTCGACTACCAGTACCTCGACGGCTCAACGCCGCCCGCCGAGCGCAGGATGCGGGTGAACGCATTCCAGGCCGGGCAGGGAGAGCTGTTCCTGATCAGCCTCAAGGCCGGAGGCACCGGGCTCAACCTGACGGCGGCAGACTACGTGATCCACCTCGATCCTTGGTGGAACCCAGCCGTCGAGGACCAGGCGTCCGACAGGGCGCACCGGATCGGTCAGCAACGCCCGGTCACCATCTACCGGCTCGCGGTACGGAACTCGATCGAGGAGAAGGTGATCAGGCTGCACGGAGAGAAGCGCGAGCTGGCGGACGATATCCTTGCCGGGACCGAGTCCGCGACCGCGCTCACGGAAGAGGAGCTGATGAACCTGATTGCGCAGGCATGAACGGGCGGTGACCTATCTCCAGTTCGCCTATGTGCATCTTGCGACCGTGTTTCCGTGTCTCCTGATCGGCGGCTGGCTGCTGGCGCGTCCCAAGGGCACGCCGGTGCACCGCACGCTCGGACGCATCTACGTCGTGCTCATGATGGTGACCGCGCTCGTCACGCTTGCCATGCCGGCGGAGGTGGGTCCGCAACTTCTCGGTCATCTCGGCTACGTTCACCTGTTCAGCGTCCTGGTGCTGGTCTCGATCCCGCTTGCCGTGCGCGGGGCCCGGCGCGGGTCGATCAGGACCCACCGCGGCCACATGCTGGGCGTCTACTTCGGCGGCATCCTGGTCGCGGGCGGTTTCACGCTGATGCCGGGACGCCTGCTGCACGGCTGGCTGTTCGGGTGACCGACCGCTTCGAGGGCAGCGACCTGTTCGACGTTGACACGATCGACTGTCACCGACGGGAGCCGTGCGTGTTCCTGTGACCGACTCCCGCATCCCGGGCGCGGCGCCCGTGAAAACTGTCGGGAACCGCCACGGCCGGCCACGCGGTCAAGGTGGACATTTGCGGCGCGCGCGATAGGGTCGCAACCCGGTGCGTTCCGGTTCGGCAGGAGGGTGATGTGATCCGCGTTCGACACGATGAACTGACGGTGTTGGTGGCTGCCATGGTGCGCAGCGCCGGCAGCGACGAGGGCGAGGCGCGCGCCGTTGCCGAGAACCTGGTCGAGGCCAACCTGATGGGCCATGACAGCCATGGTGTCGGGCTGGCGCCACGCTACATGTCGCACGCGCTCGCAGGCACCATGACCCCCGGTGCCAGGGCGACGGTGGTGACCGATGACGGCGCCTACCTGCTGGTCGAGGGCAACATGGGCTACGGCCAGACGGTCGGGGCCGAAACCATGCGGCTCGCGATCGACAAGGCGCGCCGGACCGGCAGCGCCATCGTCGGACTGCGCAACGTGCACCACCTGGGCCGGATCGGGGCCTGGGGCGAGATGTGCGCACGCGCCGGGTTCATCTCGATCCACTACGTCAACGCCACCGGCCACAAGCCCTATGTCGCACCCTGGGGCGGCTACGAGGCGCGGTACTCGACCAATCCCTACTGCACCGCCATCCCGGCGACCGGAAACACGCCGATGATGGTGCTCGACATGGCGACGAGCCGGGTGGCTCAGGGCAAGGTCCGGGTGGCGCACTACGCCGGCGCCCGGATGCCGATGGAGGATGCGCTGGTTGGGCCGAACGGCAGGCCCACCTCCGACCCGGGTGTCGTGTTCCGCGATCCGATGGGCGCAATGCTGTCCTTCGGCCAGCACAAGGGGTACGGACTGGCGCTGGTCTGCGACCTGCTGGCCGGGGGACTGCCCGGCGGCGGCACCGCGCGCCCGGAGCTTGCGACCGGCGAGACCATCAGGAACAACATGCTCACCATCGTGATCGACCCGGCCCGGTTCGCCTCCGGTGCCGCCTTCTCGGGCGAGTTCGACAGCCTGGTCGAATACGTGAAGTCCGGCCAGCCGGCCGAGGGGTTCGACCGCATACGCGTGCCTGGCGATCCCGAGCGCGAGTCCATGGACGAACGCCGCCGGACCGGTGTTCCGATCGACCCCAACACCTGGGCCGAGATGAAGACAGCGGGGTGCGACAACGGAATGGATGCGGCCGAGTTCGACCGCGCCGTCATCAGCGCCGCCGCGTGAACCGGTAGGGGGACGCGCCGGCACCCTGGAGATGCGATGAACCAGGCAGTCTTCTCCAATGCGCGGATCGTGACACCGGACGCGGTGGTCAGCGGCACGGTCGAGGTCGCGGGCGGGGTGATATCCACGCTTCGCGAAGGCGGGCGTGCATCGGGCCCGGACGTCGATTTCGGCGGCGACTACCTGTTGCCGGGGCTGGTCGAGCTGCATACGGACACGCTCGAACGGCATTTCGTGCCGCGACCGCGCGTCCACTGGCCAGGGACCGCGGCGGTCTTCGCCCACGACGGGCAGCTCGCCGCCGCCGGGATCACGACCGTGTTCGATGCGCTCTCGGTGGGCATCGTGCGCCAGGGTGATGTCCGCTCCCGCCTGCTCGGCGCCATGACCTCGGCACTGCGCACCGCGCGCGAAACCGGTGCGCTGCGGGTCTCGCATTTCCTGCACCTGCGCTGCGAACTGTCCTGTGCCGGGCTCATGGAACTGTTCGCACCCTTCACGGGCGACCCGCTGGTTCGCCTGGTCTCGCTCATGGACCACACGCCCGGCCAGCGCCAGTTCGTCGACCGCGAGCGGCACCGCGCCTACTACCAGAAGACCTACGGTCTCGATGACGCCGAGTTCGCCGCGTTCCTCGAGACCAAGCAGCGCGACCATGTCACCTACAGCGGACGTCACCGCGCCGAGCTGGTCGGCCTGCTCGAGGGCACCGGGATTACGCTGGCAAGCCACGACGATGCCACCGTCGGCCATGTGGAGGAGGCAGCACGCAACGGTGTCGCCATCGCGGAGTTTCCGACAACGGTGGAGGCGGCGAGCGCCGCCCGTGACCGGGGCCTCACCATCCTTGCGGGCGCGCCGAACCTGGTGCTCGGCGGCTCGCATTCAGGCAACGTCTCGGCGCTCGAACTCGCCTCGCTCGGTCTCCTCGACGTTCTCTCCTCGGACTACGTTCCCGCAAGCAGCCTGCACGGCGTCTTCCTGCTCCACCGCTCGGAGCCGTTCCTGTCCCTGCCTCAGGCGGTCGCACTCTCGACCGCGAACCCGGCCCGCGCCGTCGGACTGGCGGACCGCGGCGCCATCCGGCCGGGTGCGCGCGCCGACCTCATCCGGGTGCGCGAGATCGAAGGCGTCCCGGTCGTGCTCGAGACCTGGCGCGAGGGCCGGCGGGTGATGTGATCCGGTACCGGGGCCGGCGCGCTGGATCACCCGGCAGCGCCTTCCAGCGGGAACCGGCGCAGCAGGTGGAACGGACGTCCGGCCGCCGCCTGCTCGAAGATGCAGATCGATCCGACCGGGTACTCCTCGGCCGCATGCGGTGACCACAGCCGCTCGAGGACCTCCCGCATCCGCTCGCGCCCGTCCACGGCCAGCCGGTCGGTGAGTGTGAAGTGCAGGCGGAATTCGTCGAACACGTAGGGATATCCCCACCGACCGAGCAGTTCGTCCTGTCGTTTCGTGAGCCCCGCGGCGCGGCGCCGCGCGAGTTCATCCTGCCCGGGCGCGGCGCGAAAGCGGTCGAAGGAGCGCACGCACGCCCCCGCCAGTTCGTCGGCCTCTGGGCTCGTCCCGGCCGGAACCAGTGCCAGGAACCCGCCGATGGCACGCACCGCGAGTCGCGGCAGCCGGAACGCGCGCGTCCGGCGGGCAAATCCCTCGGCAATGTCGAGCAGCTCGCCTTCGCTCCTGCCCTGTGCGAGCCGGAACGGCGGCTTCAGCGTGGCATGGAACCCGTAGAGCCTGGCGCTGCGGGTCGCCGCATCGATTTCTCCCGTGCCGAGCCCGGGCAGCGAGGGACGTGTCGGCACCACCACTCCCTCCGCGGCGCGCCCGAGCCACATGCTCCCGAAGTTCCACAGGAAATCGCCCGGGCGTGGCGCGAGGTAGACAGCGTACCGGTGTTCGTTGGCCAGGGTTCCCTCCCCGCGTGGTCCGGCGCCACGCCACGGCATCGGTCCCGGAAAGGACGTGAAACCCGCGCCGGGGCAACAGCGATCAACGCCGCGCAGCGCTGATCGGTCGGTCCACCGTGGCGTTACCGCTTCGCGCCTGTTCCCGGCGGCTTTCCGGTTCCCGCCGCGAGGTGGATCTTCTCGATGAAGTGCTCGGCGAGCGTCACCGCGTCCCCGGAGTCATCGAAGATCCCTCCGAGCGTGGCGTCGTAGTTGGGCTGATGGAAGAAGACCAGCGAGATGCGGTCGCGCTGCGCCGCCCCGTCCGGCGGGTTCGCAACCCGGTGCAGGGTCGATGCCCAGCGACCGCCGGTCCAGCGCGCCATCGCGTCGCCGAGATTGCACACGAAGGCATCGGCGGGCGGGCGAAGATCGGTCCAGCCGCCGCCCGGCAGCCTGACCTGCAGGGTCCCGGGTACATCGTCCCCGCGAAGGACGGTCAGCGTGCCGTAGTCGGTATGGGCGCCGGCGCGCAGCTGCCCGCTGGCCGGGGCGGCCGTCTGCGCCGGATAGCGGATCAGCCTCAGGCCGCACGCCGGCCGGTCAATCTTGTCGGCGAAGAAATCCTCCTCGAGCCCGAGCGCCAGCGCCATCGCTCCCATGAGCCGGTCGCAGAGCCCGAGCAGTGCGCGGAAGTAGCAGTCCACGGTCTCGCGGAAAGCCTCCGGCCTCGCCGGATAGCGGTTTGCCGCGAAGAAGTACTCCGCGATCTCGCCGCGGTAATAGTCGTCGTCGGGGATGTCGGGCGGGCCCATCGCGAACGCTTCCTGCAGGTCGGGCGGCGTCTTCTCGCCGAGCGTGTAGGCAAGCGAGCGGTCGGCATGGGGGTAGTAGCCGCGGCCGACCCGGCTTTCGGGCCGGAGAATCCGGCACTTCTCGTCCAGGGGAAGGGCGAAGAAATCGACCGCCGCCTGCCGCGTTCGGGCGACGAGGTCCGCCGGCACTCCGTGTCCCGTAATGCAGAAGAAGCCCGAGTCCGTGCACGCCGCGGCGATTTGGCGGGCAACCCGCTGCCTCTCGTCATCCCCGCCCTGCAGGTGGGGGCGTATGTCAATGACCGGAATCGACACTCCGACATCCCTCTCGCGATCAGCCCCGCCCTTCTCGGGTATACCCGTTCGGGAAGGCATGTCTACCCTGCCCCATCGCCTGCGATGACGCCCCGGTGGACACCGACGTCGGCCGCCAGATCATGCGTGCCGGTTCCGGGGCAGCCGCCGTACCGGACTGTCGAGGCGGGGTTCCGGGGCCCTCAGGCGGATCATCGCACTTCACCCGTGGCCTGGTCCCGAACAACCCAGGTTCCTCCAGGTGCTGCCGGGATTTCCCGGGAGGTGGGACGGCCAGCGCCGTTGCCGCGCAGCTGGCCTGCGGGAACGAAACGGTCGCCGGCGCCGTGGTTTCTGACCGGCAGGGGAAGCGACGCCATGATGTCCCCGCTATGGCTCCGGCATCCGCAGCCTCCTGCCCTCGTCCTGCGCGATCGCGGGATCGAGAAAGGCATTGCAGGCGTCGAGTTCATGCAGTGTTTCCGGGATTGAACGCCAGTTGATGGCGGCCGTCCACCGTTGCGCGAAGTCAAGGACCCGGATCAGCGGCTCCGGCCGGGCGGTCAGCGACAGTGCCTTCAAGGCGGAGAGGTAGTTCCCACGGTACACGGTGGGCACGACGATACGTTCCTCGCCGGCGGCGACCAGTTCGGCATTCATCATGATCCGTGCAATCCGTCCGTTGCCGTCGGTGAATGGATGAACTTCCGATATCAGGAACGTCATGAACACCGCGCGCTGGAACCCGGGGTCCAGGCTGCGACAGAGATCAAAACCCTGCTCAAGGGTGCCAGCGACCAGGCCCGGTGCGACGAATTCCGTGGATCCGGCGCGGTTGGCCATCCGCTTGAAGGCGCCCGGGTGTACGCCGGGCCGGCCTTCCATGACCGTCGCGTGCCTGGTCCGCAGCAGTTCCTCGAAGCCGGCGGTGTCTGTCGGAGTGCGGCGCAGCTCCCGTTCGTCAGACACGATGCGCCAGGTTCCGATCACATCATGCGCGTCTTCTGGCCGGTGGCCGGGGATGTTACCCCGGAACACGATGTCGGCAGCCTCCTCGACGGTAAACTCCGATCCCTCGATGAAGTTGGAGAAATATGCCTCGAAAAAAGCGAGGGTGGCAGAGCGGTGCGCCGTTCGCTCGGGCGCGAGGCGGATGAGCGGAGGATGGTCGCGCAGCGCGCCGTGGAGGTCCTGGAACATTGCCAGCCGGTCCGGGTCGTACGGACGTCCCCGGAGGCGGGCGACGGCTGCCGGAGCGGACAGTTCCGTCTCGCGGGTGCCGAGCAGCGCCCCGATCAGGGCGTCCAGTTCTGCCCGCTCCGCTTCAAGATCCAGCTCCGGAGCCATGGCGCGGATCTCGTCTCGCAGACGGGTGGCCGCGCCCTCGCCCGAACGGCGGATCAGGGCGTCAAGCCGTTCCTTGATCCCGCTCCGCTCCAGGGTGCGCGCGAGGCGGCCGGCCCGGGCCCTGGAGGGACGCATGTTCTCCAGGTAGGCGCGTGCGGTTGAACTCAGGAACAGTCCGGCGAGAAACGGCCGGTCCGAGGCAAGCGGCGCGGTGCCGCGGCGCGGGCGCAGCCGGCAGCCCGGCAGGCTGATATCCCGGCCACGCTCGGTCACGAGACAGACCGAGCCGTCGCTCGCCGGGGCGTTCTCCAGTGCGGTGCGGTCGGCGATGAGCGCACCCGGAAAATAGCCGGCAACGATCTGCCAGAGGTTGCGCGAGACCACCGTCTCGGGTGGATCGGTCAGGTTGCCGGTATACAGTCGCGAGGCAAGCTTGCGCAGCCGGCCGGACTTGACCGCACGCGAAACCTCGCGCGTGATGGTCCTGTCGGAAACGAACGCCTCCGGCATCCGGTCGAGCAGGCGGGCAACGGACATTTCGCGCATTAGCAGTCTCTTCGGAGCTAGTTTAGAGATATTTTTTGTTTTATGAAGGAAAAATTGCGATTTTTCTTTGGATAATGGTGCGGGCGGCCACCGGTCCTGAACCGGGATGAGCGATGTGACGGAACACGGGTTCTCCGGTTCCAGGCAGCGGTGCGGTAACGAAGCCCGGCCCGGGCTGCGACGACGTCTGAAACATCCATACGACCGGAGGTCCCATGCTCGAGACGATGACAACCGGTGAAGCCGTGGCGCAGTCACTTGTCCGCCACGGCGTCGGGACCGTGTTCGGCATCCCCGGCGCCCACATGTACGACTTCACCGATGCGGTGGCCCGCACGGACGAACTCGACTTCTACGTCACCCGGCACGAGCAGGGGGCGGGTTACATGGCTTTCGGCTACGCCAAGTCCACCGGCCGGACCGGGGTCTTCACCGTGGTTCCCGGGCCGGGCGTGCTGAACGCATCGGCCGCGCTGTGCACCGCCTTCGGCGCGAACGCCCCGGTGCTGTGCGTGACCGGCAATGTCATGTCGGACTTCATCGGCCGCGGCCGGGGCCAGCTGCACGAACTGCCGGACCAGCTCGCGACCATGCGGGGGTTTACCCGCTGGGCCGAGCGCATCGGGCATCCATCGAAGGCTCCGGGGCTGGTGGCCGAGGCGTTCCGGCAGATGCACGCGGGGCGCATCCGGCCGGTCTCGCTCGAGGCCGCCTGGGACGTGTGGGGTGCTGCGGCCCCGGTTTCGCTCGAGGTGGACCGCAGCGTGCCGGCTGCTCCCGAACCCGACCCGGACCGGGTGCGCGAGGCGGCCCGGCTCATCGCGCAGGCCAGGAGTCCGCTCATCATCGTCGGCGCCGGGGCCTGCGATGCCGCCGCGGAGGTGCGGGAACTCGCCGGGATGCTGCAGGCGCCGGTGACCGCCCACAGGAGCGGCAAGGGCATCGTCGGCAACGATCATCCGCTCGGCCTGCTGCCCTGGGCGGCGTGGCGGTACTGGCCCGGCTGCGACCTGGTGCTGAGGATCGGCAGCCGGCTGGAACTCGCCCACATGCGCTGGGGCTGGCGCCCGCAGGGGCTCGGGACCGTGCGCATCGATATCGATCCCGAGGAGATGGTCCGGCTGCCCCCGGATGTCGGTATCGTCTCCGACGCGCGGCGCGGGGTTGTCGAACTCATGGATGCGCTCGGCCGCCTGATCGACCGGCGCCCGTCGCGGGCCGACGAGTGCCGGGCGCATACCGCCGCCGCCATGCGCGAGCTCGCGGCCCTGCAGCCGCAGGCGTCCTGGCTCGGGGCCATTCGCGAGGCCCTGCCGCGCGACGGGTTCCTGGTCGAGGAAATCAGCCAGGCCGGGTTCGCCGCCCGGCTGCTGTTCCCGGTCTACCGCCCGCGCCGGTACGTGACCTGCGGCTACCAGGACAACCTCGGCTTCGGTTTCCAGACCGCGCTCGGCGTGAAGGTCGCGAACCCGGCGAGCCCCGTGGTCTCGATCAACGGTGACGGCGGCTTCATGTACGGGGTGCAGGAACTGGCTACGGCGGTGAAGTACCGTCTGAACGTGGTCGCCGTCGTCTTCAACAACGCGGGTTTCGGCAACGTGCGCCGCGACCAGGATACCCGGTACGCGGGCCGGTTGCTGGGCGCGGAACTGGACAATCCCGACTTCGTCGCCCTTGCCCGGAGTTTCGGTGCCGAAGCCCGGCGCGTCACCACTTCCGATGCCCTGAGATCGGCAGTGGAGGACGGACTGGCCGGCAGTCTGCCGATGGTGATCGAGGTGCCCGTGGAGCCGGGCAGCGAGGCCTCGCCATGGCCGTTCCTGCACCCCCGGCAACCCGGCTGATCCGGGTGCCGGAAACGGGGTTTGCACGGGTGCTCGATGATTGACAGGTACGTGCGCCTGAACCATCATGCGGCCGATCTTCCGGACAGGATGCGGCACGCGGATTCGACGTGTCATCCGGGCCTGCCCGGGTGCCGCGACCGGTTCCCGGCATGACCCGAACACGACCCGTCCCGGAAGCGCAGGAACGTATGACCCGGAGGGAATGATGGACGGATCTCCCGCAGACGCTGCCGGCGGTTGTCCCGTGATGCACGGTGCCAGCCGGACCTTGCCGACCGGCTTCATCGCCAACCAGATCTGGTGGCCGAACCAGCTCAACCTGAAGATCCTGCAGCAGAACTCGTCGCTCGTGGATCCCATGGGCGACGGGTTCGACTACGCGGCCGAGTTCCGGAGCCTCGACCTCGAGGCGGTCCGCCAGGATCTCTATGCCCTGATGACCGACAGCCAGGACTGGTGGCCGGCCGACTACGGACACTACGGCCCCCTGTTCATCCGCATGACCTGGCACAGCGCGGGAACCTACCGCATCCACGACGGTCGCGGCGGTGCGCGTACCGGCTCTCACCGGTTCGCACCGCTGAACAGCTGGCCGGACAACGGCAACCTCGACAAGGCACGCCGCCTGCTGTGGCCGATCAAGCAGAAGTACGGCCGCAAGCTGTCCTGGTCGGACCTGATGGTGCTTGCCGGCAACTGCGCGCTGGAATCGATGGGCTTCAAGACCTACGGCTTCGCCGGCGGGCGCGCCGATACCTGGGAGCCGGAAGAGGACATCTACTGGGGTCCGGAGACCGAATGGCTGGGTGATGCGCGCTACAGCGGCGAGCGTGACCTGCAGGAACCGCTCGGTGCGGTCCAGATGGGACTCATCTACGTCAACCCGGAAGGCCCGAACGGCAAGCCCGACCCGGTTGCCGCTGCCCACGACATCCGCGAGACCTTCGCCCGCATGGCAATGGACGACGAGGAGACGGTAGCGCTGATCGCTGGTGGTCACACCTTCGGCAAGTGCCATGGCGCGGGCGATCCGGGCAATGTCGGACGCGAGCCGGAAGGGGCCAGCATCGAGCAGCAGGGCCTGGGCTGGGCGAGCACGCACGCCAGCGGACGCGGAGCGGACGCGATCACCAGCGGCCTCGAGGGCGCCTGGACGGCAAACCCGACCAGGTGGGACCACGGGTTCTTCGACATGCTGTTCAAGTACGAGTGGGAACTGACCAAGAGCCCGGCCGGCGCCTGGCAGTGGTCGCCGAAGAATGTCGAGGACGCCGACCTCGCGCCGACGGCCGACGGGACGGGGCGCGTGGCCACCATCATGGCGACCACCGACCTGTCGCTGCGCATGGATCCGGTTTACGAGCCGATCTCGCGGCGGTTCCACCAGAACCCGGACGAGTTTGCCGAGGCCTTCGCGAAGGCATGGTACAAGCTTACCCACCGCGACCTCGGCCCGTATGTCTGCGGACTGGGTTCGCTGGTGCCGCCGGAACCCGAGATCTGGCAGGATCCGGTACCCGCGGTCGATCACCCGCTGGTGGACGACGGCGATGTCGCGGCGCTGAAGCAGGAAATCCTTGCCGGACCGGCCTCGGCCCAGGCCCTGGTCAGGGCTGCGTGGGCTTCGGCGTCCACCTTCAGGGGCACCGACCTGCGCGGAGGCGCCAACGGCGCGCGGATCCGTTTCGCTCCCCAGAGGGACTGGGCGGTGAATGACCCGGCCGAGCTCGCCTCGGTGCTCTCGGCGCTCGAGACGGTGCAGTCGTCCTTCAACGCCCGGCAGTCCGGCGGCAAGCGGGTCTCGCTCGCCGACCTGATCGTGCTCGGCGGATGTGCCGCGATCGAACAGGCGGCGGCAGCCGGCGGCCACGCGGTCACGGTCCCGTTCACGCCGGGGCGCACCGATGCGCTCGAGGAACAGACCGACGCCTCCTCCTTTGCGGTGCTCGAGGCGAAGGCCGACGGCTTCCGCAACTACGTGGCGTCGGGGCAGGCGCGCTCGGCGGCCGACATGCTGGTCGACAAGGCGCACATGCTGACGCTCACCGCGCCCGAGATGGCGGTGCTGGTGGCCGGCATGCGTGCGCTTGGTGCCAACGCCGGCGGATCGACCCACGGGGTGCTGACCGACCGGGCGGGCACGCTCAGCAACGACTTCTTCGTCAACCTGCTCGACATGTCGACAGAGTGGGTGCGGTCCGCCGACGACGAGGGGGTCTTCGTCGGGCATGATCGCAAGACCGGTGCGAAGCGCTGGACGGCGACCGAGGTCGACCTCGTGATTGGCTACAATTCGCAGCTGCGGGCTGTCGCCGAGGTCTACGGCTGCGATGACGCGGGCTCCGCCTTCGTCGCCGATTTCGTCGCCGCCTGGGCCCGGGTGATGGATCTCGACCGGTTCGAGCTCTCCTGATCCGCGATGGCCTGCGCCGGGCGGGAAACCCCTGCCCGGAACCTTTCCGGGGCGAACCGGCAGCAGCCGGTTCGCCCCGTTGCGTGAGGAGGGCATCTTCCCGTCCGGGCGGATCGGTGCCTATGATGGTGCCGCGGACAGATCCGCGAGCGGCGCAATCCCCACGGAGCCCGGCCTGACGGGACCTGGCCCCGGCAGGGACATGTGCCGCGGTTAACGGGAGATGCGACAATGACGCTTTCACGATCACTCGTGCTTGGCCTCGGCGCCCTTGCCGTGGTTGCGGGCACCATGATCACCGACGCGGAGGCCTTCGAACGCCGCGGTGACCAGAAGATCCTCGTGGTCGCCAGCCGGCAGAAGGTTCCGATCCTCGATCCGAGCATCAAGTACGATGCGTCGATCCGGACCATGCAGCAGGCGCTCTATGACGGGCTGCTCAAGTACACCGGCACGCCGCCCGAGTACGTTCCCTGGCTGGCCGAACGCTGGGACGTGAGCGACGACGGGCTGACCTACACCTTCCACCTGGTCAAGAACGCCAAGTTCCACAACGGTGACCCGGTCACCGCCGAGGCGGTGCGCTGGTCCTATGCCCGCACGCTCGAGCTCGGCAAGGGCCCGGCCTGGATGCTGAACGCGGTGCTCAAGGCAGAGAACATCACGGTCGTCGACGACCACACCGTCTCGATGACACTGGACCGGGCCTATGCCCCGTTCCTGTCGTTCGTGCCCTGGTGGTACATCATGAACCCGGCCCAGGTCATGGCCAACGAGGTCGATGGCGACATGGGCCAGAAATGGCTGATCGAGAACGAGGCCGGCAGCGGTCCGTTCCGCCTGAAGCGCATCGAGCACGGCAACCTGCTGGAGCTTGAACGGGTCCAGGACTACTGGCGCGGCTTCAAGGGTCCGCTCGGCGGCGTGATCTACAGGATCATCCGCGAGTCCTCGGCCCAGCGTGCGGCCCTGCAGAAGGGCGAAGCCGACATCGTCACCGGCCTCACGCCCGACGAGTTCGAGGCGGTCTCGAAGACCAGGGGCATGGTGACCTCGACGGCACCGGCGCTGACGGCCTTCGGGCTCAAGTTCAACACCAAGGCCGAGTACACGAGCGACATCAACGTGCGCAAGGCCATCTCCTGGGCCTACGACTACGACGCGTTCGTGAAGATCTTCAACGGCCGCGCCAAGCTCCAGACCAGTCCGTTTACCGACGACATCAAGGGCAAGATCACGGTACCCGGCATGCCGCACCTGGATATCGCCAAGGCGAAGGAGTACCTCGCCAAGTCGCCGTGGCCGGACGGCGGGTTCGAGATCGAGTACGTCTACGTCCAGGGTTTCGAGGTTGAACGCCAGATGGGGCTGGTGCTGATCGATGCGATGAAGGAGCTCAACATCTCGGTGAACATGGTCCCGCTTACCTGGGCGAACATGGTCGCCCGCGGCTCGACGCAGGAGAGTTCACCGCAGTTGATGGCCATCTTCGCGACCCCGGTCTCGACCGATCCCGACGCGGTGGCGAGCCAGTACCACAAGAGTTCCTGGGGCCGGTATTACGGCACCCACTACTACGACAACGAGGAAGTCCACGGCCTGATCGAGAAGGCGCGCTACCTGTCAAGCTGGGATGAGCGCCGTCCGATCTACGAGGAGATCCAGAAGCGACTGGTCGATGATCAGCCGGAAATCTTCGGCATGATGCGCGAGCGCATGATTGTCTATCGCGACTGGGTCAAGGGGTTCGAGTACAGCCCGGTTCGCATGACATCGGAACTGGACCTGTATCCGCTCTATATCGAGTAGCAATCGTGCCGCACCATGACGCCGCCCCGGCCCGGTCCGGGGCGGCGGTCCGGCCCTGCCCGAACCATCGGGCCTCTTTGCGGTACCGGGTCTGCCCGCAATGCTGAACTTCGCGATGCGGCGGGTGGCCTGGATGGCGGTGATGCTGGTCGGATTGCTGGCCATCACCTTCAGTATCTCGCACATCGCACCCGGTGATCCGGCGGCCCTTGCCGCCGGGCCCGACGCCACCCGCGAGATGATCGAGCGGATCCGGGTCGAGCACGGCCTCGACCGGCCGTTGCCGGTGCAGTTCGCGCTCTATCTGGGCAACATGCTGCAGGGCAACTGGGGAATGTCGATCAACACCAGGCACGCAGTCTGGGACGATCTTGTCCTGTTCTTCCCGGCGACCTTCGAACTGGTGGTGTTCTCGATCCTGATCGCCGTGTGCATCGGCATTCCGCTCGGCGTGATCGCCGCGGTCAGGCAGAACACATGGCTGGACCACTCGATCCGGCTGGTCACAGTCGGCGGGGTCGCGCTGCCGATGTTCTGGCTCGGCCTGATGCTCCAGCTCGCACTTGCGCTCCACCTCGGCTGGTTTCCGCTGGGCGGGCGCATGGACATCATGACCGACCCGGTCGCCCCGATCACCCACCTCCTGATCATCGATGCGTTGCTGCACGGCGAGTTCGCGATCTTCGTCGAGTGCCTGCACCACATCGTGCTGCCGGCGGCGGCGCTCAGCATCCCGGCGCTTGCCTCCATCATCAGGGTCAACCGGGCGGAGATGCTGGAGACGCTGAAACAGGACTACGTGGTCAATGCCATGGCCCAGGGTCTGTCGACCTTCCGCATCGTCGCCATCTATGCCCTGCGCAACGCCATGCTGCCGACCATGGCCATGGTCGGGCTGAGGTTCGGCTGGATGCTCGGCGGAACCGTGCTGGTCGAGACCGTGTTCGACTGGCCGGGGATCGGGCTCTACGCGGTTGAATCGGCGATCAACTCCGATTTCGAACCGATCATGGGATCAACCATCGTGCTCGGCTTCTTCTTCATGCTGACCAACCTGTTCATCGACATCATCTACGCCCTGCTCGACCCCAGGGTCCGGGAACAGATATGACCGCAGGGGGCCCATACGCGATGGCAGGGCCGCGGATGACGCCAGTGCGGAGCGATGCTAGGGTGTACCCGGTTCCGGCGGCACTGCCGGGACAGCCGGGAGCAGGGTCGGGCGCCGTCGCCTCACCCGCCCGGACCGGACAGTGACACCGCAATGACCGAAAGCGCGCTCCAGCGGGACGTTTCGACCACGGACCCGACCTGGTCCGAACGCCACCATGCCACGCTGCGGACCCTGCGGCTCTATGCCAGGACCCTGTTTCGCAACGCCTCCGCGGTGCTCGGCCTGGCCCTGGTGCTGTTCTTCCTCGCGATTGCGGCCGCCGGCCCCTGGATCATTCCCTACCCGGAGGATGCCGCCGGTGCGGTGCACATGGACCGCAAGCTGCAACCGCCGAGCGCCGAGCACTGGTTCGGGACCGACGAGGTCGGCAACGACGTCTTCTCCCGGGTGGTTCTCGGCACCCGGCTGACCCTGCAGATCGCGCTCATCGTCACCGGGGTCGCGATCCTGATCGGGGTGCCGCTCGGCATGATCGCCGGCTATGTCGGCGGTGCCGTGCAGGAAGTGATCATGCGGGTCACGGACATATTCCTCGGCGTTCCCGGCCTCATTCTCGCCATCGCCATCGTCGGCGCGCTCGGTCCCGGGATCGCCAACGCCATGCTGGCGCTCTCGCTGGTCTGGTGGCCGGGCTACGTGCGCCTGGTGCAGGCCAAGACCCTGTCGCTCAAGAACGAGATCTACGTCGATGCCGCCAGGTCCATGGGCGCGGGGCCGATGCGCATCGTCTTCGTGCACCTGCTGCCGAACTGCACCTCGCCGATCGTGGTCAAGGCCTCGATGGACATGGGCATGGCCATCCTGGGTGCGGCCAGCCTCGGTTTTCTCGGGCTCGGGGCCCAGCCGCCGGAGCCGGAATGGGGTGCAATGATCTCGATCGCGCGCAACTACCTGCCCGACTGGTGGTGGTACTCGTTCTTCCCCGGTCTCGCGATCTTCATCACGGTGATGGGGTTCAACCTGCTCGGGGACGGATTGCGCGACATCCTCGATCCGCAGCACCGGGAATGACCGCAACGCCGCTCCTCGCCGTCGAGGACCTGACCGTCGAGTTCGATACCTTCGACGGGGTCTACAAGGCACTCGACGGCGTGAGCTTCACGCTCGGACGCGGCGAGTCACTCGGTATCGTCGGCGAGACCGGTTGCGGCAAGTCGGTGACCGCCAAGTCGATCCTCGGACTGGTCCCGTCACCGCCGGGGCGGACCAGGGCCGGCCGGATCCTGTTCGACGGCGACGACCTGCTGGAAGACGGGGGCGCGCGGGTGCGGGACATCCGCGGCGTCGACATCGCCATGATCTTCCAGGATCCGATGACCTACCTGAACCCCGTCTTCACCGTCGGCCAGCAGCTGGTCGACGTCATCCGGGCCCAGCAGCGGCTGATGCCGGCATCCGAGCGCATGAGCCGGGCGGGCGCCCGCGCACTGGCGCTCGAGATGCTCGAACGCGTCCACCTGCCGAACCCGGAGCGCCAGTTCAGCGCCTATCCGCACCAGCTGTCGGGCGGCATGCGCCAGCGGGTCCTGATCGCCCAGGCCCTGTCCGGACGTCCCCGGATCCTGGTTGCCGACGAACCGACCACCGCGCTCGACGTGACCATCCAGGCCCAGATCCTGACGCTGATCCGGGAACTGATCGCGAGTTTCCAGCTCTCGGTGATCCTGATCTCGCATGACCTGGGCGTGGTGGCGACCGTGTGCGACCGGATTGTCGTGATGTACGCCGGCCAGATCGTCGAGGATGCGAGTGTAACCGAGATCTTCGACAACCCGCAGCACCCGTACACCCGGGGTCTGCTGGCGGCGGTTCCCCATCCCGGCCGGCCGGTCTCGAGCCTGTCGGGCATCTCGGGAACCCTGCCGAACCTGCTCGATCCGCCGTCGGGCTGCCGGTTCCGGACCCGGTGCGACCGCGCAACCGGTACCTGTGCCGCGCGCCCGGTGCTCGAGACGCTCGGACCGGACCACCGGGTTGCCTGCTGGCACCGGGAGACCGGCCCATGATGCTCGAGGTCCGCGATCTCAAGGTGCATTTCGACGTCTCGCGCCGCGGACGGGGCAAGACCATCGTGCGGGCGGTCAACGAGGTCTCGCTCCACCTCGAGCGCGGCGAGGCGCTGGGGCTGGTCGGGGAATCCGGCTCGGGCAAGTCCACCGTCGGCAAGGCGATCCTGCAGCTCGTGCGCCCGAACGCCGGCAGCATCGAGGTTGACGGCGAGGACATGACGCGGCCCGACCGCGAGCGGGTAGCCCGGTTGAGGCGGGCCGCGCAGATGGTGTTCCAGGATCCGCACTCCTCGCTCAACCCGCGCATGACCATCATGCGCAGCGTGGCCGAGCCGATGATCCTGCATACACGGCTGCGCGGCCAGGCGATGCGCGCGCGGGTCTCCGAACTGCTCGGGATCGTCGGCCTGCCGCAGCACTTCCAGTTCCGCTACCCGCACGAACTCTCCGGCGGCCAGAAGCAGCGGGTCTGCATCGCCCGGGCGATCGCGCTTGACCCCGACCTGCTGATCCTCGACGAACCCACCTCCGCACTCGATGTCTCGGTTCAGGCCCAGATCCTCGAGTTCCTGCGCTCGCTGCAGCAGGACCGCGGCCTGAGCTACCTGTTCATCTCCCACAACCTCGCCGTGGTCCGGCACCTGTGCAACCGGGTCGCGGTGATGTACCTGGGGCGCATCGTCGAGGAGGGTCCGACCGAGGAGGTGTTCCGCAACCCCCGGCACCCCTATACCCGGGCACTGCTCGGCGCCGTGCCGTTGCCCCAGGCCCGGCAACCCCTTGCCGGCGAACCGCTCACGGGCGACATCCCGAGCCCGGTCGACCTGCCGCCCGGCTGCAGTTTCAGCTCCCGCTGCCCGCAGGTGATCGAGGGTCTGTGCACCCTGCGCGCGCCGGACGACTTCCTCCTCGGCCCCGGTCACCGGGCCCGGTGCCACCTGCACGACACGGCCCATGCGTGAGGCCCGCGTGCGGGCGGCGGACGCCGTGGCGGCGGCGCTGCGCAGGGCCCCGGTCGATCCCGAGCGCCTGCAGAAACTGTTCCTGTGGGCCCTGCGGAACGGTCTCGTCCCCGACCTCAGGTTCGAGGCCAGCCCGTTGCTCGCAACCCGGGTTCTCGGGCTCGAGTTCCCGCACCCGGTCGGGCTGGCGGCCGGCATCGACAAGGATGCGGTGGCGGTCCGCGGCCTGCTCGGACTGGGCTGCGCCTCGCTCGAGGTCGGGACCATGACACTGCGCCCCCAGCCCGGCAATCCGCGGCCGCGGGTGTTCCGGCTCGACGAGGACCAGGCAGCCATCAACCGGTTCGGGTTCAACAGCCGGGGGCTCGAGGCCGGTCTCGGACGACTGGCCGCGCGCACCCGGGGGGACGGGATCGTCGGCATCAACCTCGGTGTGAACTCCGATTCCTCCGACCGGGTCGGGGACTACGCACGGGCGGTGGCGATGGCGTCCCCGCGGGGGGACTACCTGGTGGTCAATGTCTCCTCGCCCAATACCAGCGGACTGCGCGACCTGCAGGGCAGCGACCACATCGACGCCCTGCTCGCGCGCGTCATCGCCGCCCGCAACGGGGCGCAGTCCCGACCGCCGCTGCTGCTCAAGATCGCGCCGGACCTTGCGCGCGGGGAAGTTGCCGTGCTCGTCGAGGCGGCGCTCCACCACGGTATCGACGGCATGATCATCGGCAACACCACCGTCACCCGCCCGCCCGGTCTCGCGAGCCGGCATGCGCAGGAACAGGGCGGCCTGAGCGGCGCGCCGCTGTTTGAACTCTCGACCCGCGTGCTCGCCTGGGCCCGGATCGCTGCCGGCGGTGCGTTGCCGCTGGTCGGTGCCGGCGGGGTGCGCGATGCGGAGACCGCCTGGGCCAAGATCCGCGCCGGTGCCGACCTCGTCCAGCTCTACACCGGCCAGGTGTTCGCCGGCGCCGGCCTGTTCAGGTGGATCCACGACGGGTTGCTGGACCGGGTGAATGCGGCGGGGATGTCGCATGTGAGCGAGGCGGTGGGCATGGACGCGGCGATCTACGCGGAGGGCGGGGCGTGAACAGGATGATCTCGGGCATGGCCGAACTGGTCGACCGCTACGACGGGTTCGTCTTCGATATCTGGGGGACCATCCACGACGGCGGAACCATCTATCCCGGCGTGATCGATGCTCTCACCGGACTGCGCGAGGCCGGCAAGGCGATCGTGTTCCTGTCGAACTCGCCGCGAACCCCGGCGGTGCTCGAGGGCCGGCTCGACGGTCTCGGCCTGCCTGCCGCGCTGCGCGACGGCATCGTGACCTCGGGCGGCGAGACCAGGCGCCGGCTGTCGGATCCCGGCGATGCCGAACTCGGCGGCCTGCACGGCCCGGTCTGGCAGACCGGGCCCGACCGGTTCCCGGATACCCTGCCGGAGGACCGGTTCGCGACCACCGGCGACATCGAGGAGGCGGCCTGGATGCTCAACGCCGGGCCCAACCTGCCCGAGGACACGCTCCAGCCCTATGACGCGGCGCTGAGACGCGGGGCGGAACGCGGTCTGCCGATGGTCTGCGCGAACCCGGACATCCGGGTGATGCACGGCCCCGCGATCCACCTGTGCGCCGGGGCGCTCGCCGAACGCTACGAAGGCTACGGGGGCGAGGTGTGCTGGATCGGCAAGCCGCTGCCCGGGGTCTTCGAGCGATGCCTCGCCCTGCCGGTGCTCGCCGGGGCAAAACGGGTCCTGGTGGTCGGGGACAACCTCGAGACCGATGTGCTGGGCGCCACCCGTGCCGGGCTCGACTCGCTGTTGCTTGCCGGCGGCATTCACCGGCTGCTCGATGGCGACGGTTCGGTGCGCGTCGACGAGCTCGAGCGGCTCGAGGCCGGTTTCGGAACCAGGGCCTCGCTGGTCGCGCCCCGGCTCGCCTGGTCGCCTGGTCAGCCGTAGGCCGGGGCCTCCTGCCCGGCGCCGGCGAGCAGGACCGAGCGCTGCCGGGCGAGTGCCGCGTCGCGGAATTCCCGCCCGGCGGCATCGTAGTCGGCCGCCGGACGCGGCTCGGGATCGAAGTGGCCGAACCGGTCGGTTCCGGCGGCAAGGGTCGCCGTGGTGCGCACACCGCGCTGGCGAACCCTGGTGCTGATGTAGCGGATCGCGAACCCGATCCGCGGGATGGGGCTGGTGTTCGGCTCCGAGCCGTGAACGATGCCGACGTGGTGCAGCGACATCTCGCCGGGCGCCAGCACGATGTCGACCGCCTCGCCCTCGTCGACCTCCACCGCGATCTCCTGGCCGCGCGAGAGCAGGTTGTCGGCGGCGAAGGTGTCGCGGTGCGGCAGGCCGGCGCCCGCGTGGCTCGCGGGGATGACCCGCATGCAGCCGTTGGCCGCGGTGCTCGGGGTGAACGCGATCCACGCGGTCAGCACCTCGTAGGGTTCGAGACCCCAGTAGTTGGCGTCCTGGTGCCAGCTGACGTAGCCGCTGGATGCCGCCTGCTTGGCGAAGAAGCTCGATCCCCAGGCGAGCACGTCCGGCCCGAGCAGGTCGGTGACCGGCCGGGTGATCACCGGGTCGCACACGAGGTCGTGAAGCCACGGGAAGACGAGGTGCGGCTTGCTGCGAAACACCGTGTCGGCGTCATCGGGCCGGGCGCGCCGGAACTGCCGGTACCGCTCGTGCAGTTCGCCTGCCCGGCCGGCGCCGATGGCAGGCAGCGGCGAGAGATAGCCGTCACGCCGGTAGGTTGCGACCTGGTTGTCATCAAGCTTCGTCATCGCCCCGCGCCCCAGAGTTCGTCGGTTGCTATCCGTGCACCCTCCACGAGGGCACCGAGCTTCGCCCAGGCCACGTCCTCGGCGGTGAAGGTATCGCCGGCGAAGGTCCCGAAACCACAGTCGGTACCGGCAAGGATGCGGGTGTGATCGCCCACCGACCGGGCAGCGCGAACCAGGCGTTCGGCCACCACCCGCGGATGCTCGACATAGTTGTTGGTGGTCTCGATCACGCCGACGACCAGCGCCATGTGGTCCGGCAGCGGCAGGGTCCGGAACGCCTCGACCTCGTGGGCATGGCGCGGATTGGCAAACGGCAGCGCCAGCGCGCCCACCCGTGCCTGGTACATCACCGGAAGCACGTCGGGACACGGCACGTCGTGCAGGTGCGGTCCGTCCCGGTTGCCCCAGCAGGCATGCAGCCTGATCCGCTCTCGCGGCAGGTCCGCAATCGCCTCGTTGAGCGCCGTGACGTGCATCTCCATCGCCTCGATGAACTCCGCGAGCGTGCGGTCCTGGAAGTAGCCCGAGCGCTCGATCCCGAGATCGGGGGAGTCGATCTGCAGGATGAACCCGGCGTCGACGATGTGACGGTACTCCGCGCCGAGCGCGCGGGCCAGCGCGAAGACGTAGTCCTCGTGCCGGTCGTAGTGGAGGTTCACCATGGCGGTGGACGCAAAGCCCGGGGAGACCGCGGTCATGAAGGTCTCGGCAAAGCCGTCGCCGGTCTCCACGAGCGCCCGGCGAAACGACGCGCACTCCGCCTCGACACCGTCGAGGTTCGCGTAGGAGACCGGTCCGATCGCCTGCGGCAGGCCGTAGGGATTGATCCGCCTGCGCCCGCTTTCCCTGATCCGGGAGAACCAGATCGGGAACTCGGTCGCATCGAGCGGCAGGCGGCGCTGCGGACCGCCGTCGCCGTGGCCGAAGCCGTTCATCCGTTCGGCGGCATAGGAAACGAAGTCGGTGCGCGGCATCTCGCCGTCGTTGCCGACGTCGATGCCGGTCTCGAGCTGCCGGGCGATCACGGTCCTGAGCGCGCTGGCCACCGCCCGGTCAAGCGCATCGGCGTCGTGGGGCTCACGGTTCGCCCTTGCAACCAGAAGGTCGGCGAGCGCATCCCCGCGCGGCAGGCTGCCGACATGGGTGGTGAGGATACGGTCCGTGCTCGTCTTCATGTGCGGAATTCCTCCCGGATCAGGCACTATGGGCACCCGCCCGGCGTGCTGTCCATGCCATGCCACTTTCAAAGGAAAGTGCGATCTGCTAGTCCGCACGGGCCCCGTTCCCCCGGATGATGCCCATGGTTCCCCTGTTGTTTACACCGTGCCGGCACCGTGATGTCGAGCTGAAGAACCGGGTGGTGATCGCACCGATGCACCAGTACTCCGGTGTGAACGGATACCCGACCGACTGGCATGTCATGAGTGTGGGGCGCTACGCTGCCGGTGGTGCCGGACTGGTCTTCGTCGAGTCGACCAAGGTCGAGCGCCGCGGCTGCGGGACGATCGGTGACCTCGGCCTGTGGCACGACGACTTCGTCGGGCACTTCGCACGCCTTGCCGACTTCATACGCAGCCACGGCGCGGTGCCCGGCATCCAGCTTGGCCACAGCGGGCGCAAGGCACGCCGCTACCGGCCGTGGGAGGGAGGCGGACCGCTCGACCCGTCGCCCGTGATCGACGACTGGGATGACTGGGAGCTGGTCTCGGCCAGTGACGGCAGCGACCGCGGCGAGCCGGCGCCCAGGGCGTTGTCGATCGGCGAAATCGCCGACCTGGTCGGACGCTGGGGCGAGGCGGCCGCGCGCGCCGATGCCGCCGGGTTCGACGTGCTCGAGATCCACGGCGCCCACGGCTACCTGATCCACCAGTTCCTTTCTCCGCACTCGAACCGGCGCGGCGACCGCTACGGCGGATCCGAGGCAAACCGGATGCGGTTCGCCATCGAGGTGGTCGACGCGGTGCGCGCCGCGTGGCCGGCGCACAAGCCGCTGTTCCTGCGCCTGTCGGTCGAGGACGACGCCGGGTGGAACCCGGACGCCAATGTCCGGCTCGCCCGCATTCTCGGACCCCGCGGTGTCGATGTCTTCGACTGCTCGTCCGGCGGCATGCGCGGTGCGCCGGTGGTCAGTGCCGGGCCGGTCGGCTACGGCTACCAGGTTCCCTACGCCGAGAAGCTGCGCCGGGAAGCGGGTGTCGCGACCATGGCGGTCGGACTGATCGTGCACGCCGACCAGGCCGAACAGATCCTGCAGCAAGGGCAGGCCGACCTGGTCGCGCTGGCCCGCGAGGTCATGCACAATCCGAACTGGCCGCTGGATGCGGCAATGAAGCTCGGGGTGACCCGGCCGTTCGGCCTGATGCCCAGTCCCTACGCCTACTGGCTCGAGAAGCGCGCCGGGCAGGTCTCGGCGCTGACGCCGTCAACCCATACCCGGGGTCTCGACCACCTCGCCACCCGGCAACGGCAGTAGAAGGAGTAGAAGATGTCACATGTCCTGGTGGAGTTCGCCGGGGGTGTCAGGACGGTCACGCTGGACCGGCCCGAGAAGCGCAATGCCATGAACCAGGCCATGCTCGACGCACTGCATGCGGTGTTTGTCTCCGAGCCTGCGCCCGACGAACGGGTGGTGGTGATCCGGGCCCGTGGACCGTCTTTCTGCGCCGGTATCGATCTCGCCGAGCGCCGGCAACGCGGGACACCGACCTCGGAGAGCCCGGTCGAACGGGTCTTCCATGCCATGGAAACCTACCCGCTTCCGATCATCTCGGTGGTCCAGGGCGCGGCGATCGCCGGCGGGTGTGAACTCGCGCTGCACAGCGAGTTCGTGGTCGCGGCCGAGGACGCGCGCTTTGGCATGTCGCTCGCCCAGATCGGCCTCGCGCCGACATGGTTCCTGTGCAAGAAGTTGATGGAGGTCGCGGGTCCGGTCGCCACCCGGGAGATCCTGCTGCTCGGCGACCCGGTCCCGGCACGCTGGATGCACGACCATGGCCTGATCGCGCGCATCGCTCCGGCGGATGAACTCGACGCGGCGGTTGCCGGTCTTGTCGACCGGCTGTGCGCCAATGCGCCGCTGTCGCTGCGTGCAATGAAGGCGCTGATCATCCGCCAGCTCGACTACCGCGACGGGATCGACCGCAGGGACACCGAGGACCTGGTGCGCGCCGCGCGGACCAGCGCCGACGCGCGCGAGGGCATGGCGGCCCGCCTCGAGCGGCGTCCGGCGCGGTTTGTCGGCAGCTGAGCCATGGCGGTGCGTCTGCATGGCGACTGGCAGGAACTCGACGCGGAGACCTGTGCCGGGGTCGGGGGCCATCTCGGGGTCTACCAGCTCGGCACCGGAGACGGGACCATCCTGTACATCGGCGTGGCCGACGCGCGGACCCGCTTCGGACTGCGTGGCGAGCTGCTGCGCCACTGCGCCGATCCGCCGTCCGGCGCCACCCGGTTCAGGGTCGAGGTCACCCACTCCTATCAGAGCCGCTACATGGAGCTGGTCGAGGCCTACCTGCATGATCACGGCGGGTTCCCGGCCGCCAACACCGACCTCGACCGGTCCCGGTTCGGGATGCTGCGGCCCGGCGGCGGTCCGGCCTGACGCCCACGCAAGGATGACGCGCGATGGACTTCGCCCTCACCCCCGAACAGACCATGGTCATCGACATGGTCCGCCGCTTCGTGCGCGAGGAAATCCTCCCGCTCGAGGAAAGCCTCGATGCGGATGCCGAAGACGTGGCGCCCGAGGTGCTGGCCCGGCTGGTGGCCCGGACCAGGGAAATGGGGCTCTACGGCCTCGACACGCCGCCCGAGTACGGCGGGCCGGACATCGACATGGTCACCCGGGCGCTGATCGCCATGGAGTGCAGCCGCCACCGCGCCGGTCTCTACGCACCCTGCTACCAGGCCTTCGGCGGCGCGCGCCAGGCCCAGCTGTTCGAGGCCACGGACATCCAGAAGGAACGCTACCTCTACCCGATGCTCCGGGGCGAGAAACGCGCCTTCTTCGCCCTGTCCGAACCGTCCGGCGGCAGCGATCCGGCCCGGGCCATCCGGACCCGGGCGGTGCGCGACGGCGACGCGTGGGTGCTGAACGGAACCAAGCTGTGGATCAGCGGCGCCGACCGCGCCGACTACGGGCTGGTATTCGCGCGGACCGGTGGTCCCGGCCGGTCGGGTGTCACCGCCTTCATCGTGGAGACGCACTGGCCGGGATTCAACGTCACCCGGGTGGTGCATACCCTGCGCTCGTCGAAATACGCGACCGAGATCCACATGGAGGACCTGCGGGTTCCGCACGAGAACATTCTCGGGCGCGAGGGTGGCGGGTTCGAGATCGCCAATGACCGGCTGGCACGCCAGCGGATTCCCTACGCCGCCGAATGCCTGGGTGTGGCCATGGAAGCACACCGCATGGCAATCGACTACGCACGGATTCGCGAGACCTTCGGGGCCCCGCTTGCACACCGCCAGGGCATCCAGTGGATGCTGGTCGAGAACGAGATCGACATTCGCTCGGCCCGCCTGCTGGTGCTCGACGCGGCGGCCAGGGCCGATCGGGGAGAACCGTTCCGCACCGAGTCGGCGATCGCCAAGCTGGTCTGCGCCGAGAACGGCTTCAGGGTGGTGGATCGTGCCATGCAGATTCACGGCGGTCTCGGCGTGGCAAAGGACCTGCCGCTGGAACGCTGGTTTCGGGAAATGCGGATCCGCCGGATCGGCGAGGGGCCGAGCGAGGTCCAGAAACATGTCATCGCGCGTGACATCATCGGCGGATCGCTGAGATAGGCGGGCAAAAAAATACCGGAACCGGCGCCCGCCGTGAGGTCGGGCGCCGGTCCCGGAAATGTTCAGGGTTGGCTTACAGCCTTTTCAGGCGACGCCGGCGCCAATGAACCGGCGTCGCCCTGACACCGACTAAGCGCTCAGAGCAATCTGAGATTGGTTGCAGCCTGCTTGCCGTTACGGCCCATTTCCAGTTCGTAGGACACTTTCGCGCCCTCGTTCAGCTGGGCAATTCCGGATCTCTCGACAGCCGTGATGTGGACGAACGCATCAGGTCCACCCTGGTCGGGCTGAATGAAGCCGTACCCCTTGGTTGAGTTGAACCACTTGACGGTTCCAGTTGCCATTGTACTTTCTCCATAGTCTTGGGGGATCAACGGAAGCGACCGCAGCCGACCCCCCTCCGGTGAGCGCTCTCAATGTCAGGAGACGCTTTCTAAGCCCTTGTGTTTTAGGCCCTTTACATTCAACGACACTGGCGCAACACAAGGTAGATGGGATCAGGACCGCGGGAATTCAAGGCATCGGACCGCGTCTTGCGGCACCCGTTGTTCTGCGATAGGCAGGAGACGCGGCGGACGTGGCTGGCCGCATGCAGACCGGGAGTTCGTGGATGCCATGAAGGCTGCGCCCTTCGAGTATTTTCGGCCCGCGAGCCTTGCTGACGCACTGGAACTGCTGGCCGAACCCGGCCCCGAAACCCGCATCATTGCCGGTGGCCAGTCGCTGGTCCCGATGATGGCGATGCGCCTCGCCCGGCCCGACCGGCTGGTGGACATCTCCGGGCTCGATGCGCTCGCGGGAATCGGTCGCGGGGACGAGGGCATCGTGATCGGGGCCGCGACCGTGCAGGCCGAGGCGGAACGCTCGCCGCTGCTGGCTGCGGAAGCGCCGCTGCTGGCCGCCGCACTCCCGCATGTGGGGCATGTCCAGACCAGGAACCGGGGAACCATCGGCGGCAGTATTGCCCACTGCGATCCCTCCGCGGAGATCCTGCTCGCAGCACTCGCGCTGCGCGCCGAGATCGAGCTCGCCTCGGTGCGCGGCCCGCGCCGGCTCGCGGTCCGTGACTTCGCCGCCGGTGCGATGATGACGACGGCCGGGGACGACGAGATGCTGGTCCGGGTGCTGCTGCCGGCCCGTCCGGCGGGACTCGCGATCGGTGCCGCGGTCAGGGAGGTGAGTGCGCGTGCCGGAGACTTCGCGGTCCTTGCGGCCGCGGCAGAGATCGGGCTTGACGGGGACGGCGTGTGCCGGCACCTCCGTCTCGCGGTTGGCGGCGCCTCCCCGGTCCCGGTGACGGCCGAGGCAGCCGAACGGGCGCTGCTCGGTACCCGGGCCGACGCCGACGCGGTCCGCGAGGCGACGCGGCTCGTCGCGCCGCTTCTCGACCCCTGGGACGACCAGCGGGCATCCGCTTCCTATCGCCGCCGGGTCGCGCCCGGACTTCTGGCACGTGCGCTCGAGACCGCCGCCGGGCGGGCGCGGCTCCCGGAGGAATGATGACGGTTCCGGTCACGATGTCGGTCAACGGGCGCGCGGTGTCGGATACCGTCGAACCCCGTGTGACCCTGGTGGACTTCCTGCGCGATCACCTGGGCCTGACCGGAACCCATGTCGGCTGCGAACAGGGGGTGTGCGGCGCCTGTTCGGTGCTGCTCGACGGTCTGCCGGTGCGCTCGTGCCTGCTGTTTGCGGTCCAGGCCGGGAACCGGTCCGTCACCACCGTCGAGGGACTGGAAGATGCCATCCTGCGGGATGCGTTCGAGGAAACCCACGCGATGCAGTGCGGCTACTGCACGCCGGGAATGCTGATCGCCGCCCGGGGCCTGCTGGCGGACACGCCGGACCCGAGCGAGGCCGACATCCGCGAGGCCATTTCCGGCACGCTGTGCCGGTGTACCGGCTACGTGCAGATCGTCGAGGCGATCGCGCTGGCCGCGGCGCGCCTGCGCCAGGACGAGCGCCATGGCTGATCCGGCACGGTTCATCTCCACCCGGCGCCGGGTGCGCGAGGACCGGCGCTTCGTGACCGGGACCGGACGGTTCGTCGCCGACATTCGCCTGCCGGGCGCGCTGCATGCCGCCGTGGTGACCAGCCCGCATCCGGCGGCCCGCATCGTCTCGATCGATACCCGGGCGGCCCTGGCCAGCGAAGGTGTCGTGGAGGTCCTGGTCGGCGGCGGATTGCCCGACCAGGTCGATCCGATCCCCAATGCGCTCGATACCCCCGGGATTTGCTGCTACCCGCTGGCGGTGGATGCGGTGCGCTATGTCGGCGAGTGGGTGGCGGTGGTGGTGGCACGGACCAGGGCGCTCGCCGAGGACGCGGCGGAACTCGTGGAGGTCCACTACCGGGAACTGCCGTTCGTGGTCGATGCCGAGACCGCGCTCGATCCCTCCTCTCCCCCGGTGCACCCGGCGCACGGCAGCAACCTGCTCTACCGGCGCCTGCTCTCATGGGGGCCGGTCGAGGACGATTTCAGCGCCGCCCCGCACCGCCTCGGCTTCGATCTCGCATGGGGTCGCAGCGCCACGGTTCCGATCGAGACCTTCGGCGTCGTGGCCCGCTGGGATGCCGGACGCGACCTGCTCGACATCTGGGCATCGATCCAGATGCCGTCCTTTGCCGAGCAGGTCGCGTCCTGCCTTCGGCTCGACCTGAACCAGGTCAGGGTGCACTACGATGTCGATGTCGGCGGATCCTACGGTGTCAAGCGCGGCCTGAAACACACCGTCGTCGCCGGCCTGCTGGCACGGCGGACCGGACGGCCGGTGCGCCTCATCGAGGACCGGCTCGAGAACATGGCGGGCGGCGACATGCATGGCCCGGAACGCAAATTCAGGGTCGCGGTCGCCTTTGACCACGACGGCATGATCCGGTCGCTGAAGCTGCGGGCTCTCGAGGATGTCGGGGCCCAGTCCGGCCGCGCTCCGCTGCAGCTCGGCAAGCCGGTGAGCGCCATCGTCGGCGCCTACCGGATCGGCAGCGTCGCCTACGAGGCGATCTGCGTGTCCACCAACAAGACCGGACAGACGGCGGTGCGCGGCTTCGGCATGGCACCGACCAACCTTGCGCTCGAGACCGCCCTCGACCGGGTGGCCCGGCACCTGGGCAAGTCCCGCTTCGCGGTTCGCCGGACCAACATGATCCGCGCGCACCAGTTTCCGTACCGGATCCCCAGCGGTTCCACCTACGACAGCGGCGACTACCACGCGGTGCTGGCGAAGGCCTGCGGGTTGGCCCGGCTGGACCGCCTGCTTGCGCGCCGCGCCGCTGCCCGGGCCGGAGGACGGGTCGCCGGGATCGGGATTGCGACCTGCCTCGAGCCAAGCGGCGGCAATTCGAGCTTCGAGGCGCTGCTCAACCCGAAGAACACCACCACCACGTGGCCTGAATCCTGCGTCATCAAGGTCGACCGCACCGGCCTGGTCACCGCGAGCATCGCCACCTCGACCTCCGGCCAGGGCCACGAGACGCTGACGGCCACGGTCATCGGCGAGGAACTGGGCATTGACCCCGACCGGATCCGGGTGCTGCACGCCGATACCCTGTCGGCCATGCCGGGCAACACTCCCGTCGCGAGCCGCATGGCGATCATGCTGGGCGGCGCCGCGACCGGGGCGGCGGGCCGGATCCGCGACCGGGCGCTCGCGATCGGGGCGCACCTGCTTGGGCTCGCCCCGGGCGAGGCGGGATGGCGTGACGGAGCCGCCGTCGCGCCTGACGGCCGCCGCCTGTCTCTCGGCGAGATCGCCATGGTCGCGCACCGCGAGTATCACCGCCTGCCCCCGGGCGTCACCGAGCCCGGGCTGCAGGCCACCCACGTCTACCAGGTGCCAACCGGCGGCACGCTGCCCGATGCCGAGGGCCGCGGGCAGATGTATCCCTGCTACTCCTTTGCCGCCCACCTGGTCTATGCCGAGATCGATCGGCTGACCGGGACGGTGTCGCTCGCCGACTACGTCATCGCCCATGACTGCGGGACGGTCATCAACCCCGACATCGTGCGCGGCATGGTGATCGGCGGTGCGGCCCACGGTATCGGCGCCGCGCTCTACGAGGAGTTCGCCTACGACGGCCAGGGGCAGTTCCTGTCGGGCACCCTTGCCGACTACGTCATGCCGACCGCGCACGAGGTTCCCGACATCAGGCTGGTGGAACACTGCACGCCGTCACCGTTGACCTCGCACGGGCAGAAGGGGGTGGGCGAAGGCGGCTATCTGGGTGCCCCGGCCGCGGTCGCGAGTGCGGTCAACGACGCGCTGGCGCCGTTCGGCGTCGCCTGCCTCGACCTGCCCATGCGCGCCGGCACGCTGTCCGACCTGCTGGCCACGGCCACGGAGCAGCCATGATCATCGATATCCACGCCCACCTGCTGCCCCAGGGCACGCTCGACGCCCTGGCGGCCCGGCCGGGGCAGTTTCCGTCGGTCTCGCTGCTGCACGATGCCGACGAGGTGCGGCTCGCCTTTGCCGGCGGGCCACCGACCAGGCCGATCATGCCGGCGCTGCGTCACTTCGGGCCGCGGCAACGGTTCCTCGCCGGCGCCGGCATCGACCTTCAGCTCGCCGGCGGCTGGCTCGACTCCTTCGGCTACGAGCTGCCAGCCGAGGAAGGTGCGGACTGGTCGCGGTTCCTGAACGAGGGCATGCTCGCCGAGTGCCGCGACCGCGACGGGGTGCTGCCGCTGGCGACGGTTCCGCTGCAGTCGGGTGTCCTTGCCGCCCGGGTGCTGCGCGAGGCGGTCAGGGACGGCATGCCGGGCGCGATGATCGGGACCCAGAACCGGGGTACGGCCGGCTCGCTTGACGATCCCGACCTCGACCCGTTCTGGGAGACGGCGGCGGAACTCGCGGTCCCGGTGATCGTTCACCCGATGTTCGGCTCGGCCGATGCCCGGCTGCATGACATGCAGATGATGAACGCGGTCGGGCGGGTCTCGGACGTGTCGACCGCCGTCAGCCGGTTGCTGTTCAAGGGTCATCTTTCGCGGTTTGCCGGCCTGGTGCTCGTGGCCTCCACCGGCGGCGGGGCGCTGCCCTACATGCTCGGCCGGCTCGAGCGCAACCACCGCGCCTTCCCGGACCTCGTGGTCGACCCGGTGGAGCAGTTCGCCCTGCTGTACTTCGACAGCGTGGTGTTCCAGCCGCGGATCCTGCGCTTCCTGGTCGAGATGGCAGGTGTCGAACGCATCATGCTCGGGTCCGACTATCCGTTTCCGATCGGCGATCCGGACCCGCGCGCGGTGGTCGAGCGGGCCGGACTCGGTGCCGGGGCGGCCGAGGCCATGTTCACGGGCACGGCGCGCCGGCTGTTCGGTGTCTGAGGAAGGCGATGTCGAAACGGACCTTCCTGCTGGTCCTCGGCGCTCTCGCGGTGATGTTCGCCGGCGCGCTGGGCGCCGGTTTCTGGGTGGTGGACACCTGGCGGGGCGGCGGGTCGCGGGGAAGCGACCTGGTCGGCGGCCCCTTCAGCCTCGTCGACCATGCCGGACGGGCGGTCACCGAGGCCGACTACGCGGACCGGCACACCCTGGTCTACTTCGGTTACACCTACTGCCCGGACGTCTGCCCGCTCGGACTGCTGACCATCACGGAGGCCCTCGAGCAGCTGGGAGACCAGGCCGGAAAGGTGAAGCCGCTGTTCATCACCGTCGACCCGGAACGCGATACCGTCGAGGTGATGGCGGCCCACCACGAGCACTTTCACCCCGCCTTCAGCTTCCTGACCGGCAGTGAGCGCCAGATCGCCGACGTCGCCCGGGCCTACCGGGTGTACTACCAGAAGACCGAGACCGAGGACGCGGCCGACTACCTGGTGGATCACTCCACCGTCACCTACCTGATGGCGCCCGGTGGCGGATTCCTGCGACACTTCGGCCATGCGGTCACCGCGGACGAACTCGCCGCCGCGCTGAGGGAGGTGTTGTAGTGGAGCGACAGGACAGCCGCACCGGCCGGATCATGCGCCTGCCGCTGTTCGACGGGCAGGTGCCGTCCGGCGGTCCGGTTCACCTGGTCTCCGACGAGGGCGAGGAACTGCTGCTGATCGCCGTGGGTACGGACACGCCGGGCCGGGTCGAGGACCTGGCCGCGGCGTCGGCCGACCGGCTCGAGGCCTGGCTCGACCGCGACGTCACGGTCCGCGGCACCGTGCTTGGCACCGTGATCTGGAACGCGGTCGTCATGCCGGCTGAGTAGCGCGGTCGAGCGCGACCCGGCCCGCGCGTTCGCGCGCGATGATCAGCTTCTGGACCTGAGCGGTCCCGTCGCCGATCTGCAGGCCGAGAATGTCCCGCATGCGCTGCTGGTGCGCGAGGTCGCGGCTGTAGCCGGAATGACCGTGCAGCAGCAGGCACTGGTGCACAACGTCGAAGGCAACCTTCGGTGCCCACCACTTCACCATCGCCGCCTCGGCGGTGTGCGGCAGGCCCCGGTCCCGCAGCCACAGCGTCTTGTAGCAGAGCAGGCGTGCCGCCTCGAGCATGGTCTCCGCCTCGGCGAGCGGGAAGGTCACGCCCTGGAAGGCGGCGAGCGGCTTGCCGAAGGCCTCGCGCTCGCCGACATGCTCCCAGGTCTCCGACAACGAGGCCTGCGCCGTGGCCAGGCACTGCAGTCCGATCAGGGCGCGCGAGTAGTCGAACCCGCCCATGACCTGCCGGAACCCGGCTCCTTCCGGGCCGACCCGGCGCGCGTCCTCCACGCGGACGTCGTCGAAGAACAGGGAGCCGCGGCCGACCACCCTCGAGCCCACGTCGTCGAACCCGGTGCGCTCCAGGCCCGGCGCGTCACCGGGAACCAGCAGCGCCGTGATCCCGTGGGCCCGTTCCCGGATGCTGCCGGTCCGCGCGAACACCAGGATCTCGTCGGCCTGGGCGGCAAGCGAGATCGACGTCTTCTCGCCGTTCAGCACGTAGCCGTCGTTGGTGCGCCTCGCGGACAGCCGCAGACTGGCTGCGTCCGAACCGCCTGCCGGCTCGGTGAGCGCGAGTCCCAGAAGGATCTCGCCGGCGCAGGCACGGCCGATCGTTTCCCGGGCCAGGTCAACGGGTGCGTGGTCCGCCAGGATCGCACCGACCAGCCCGGTCAGCATCGGGACGTAGGCGACGTTCATGTCGGCGCGGCTGATCGCCTCCATGATGAGGCCGGCGGTCACCGCGTCGGCGCCCGCACCGCCCGTTTCCACCGGCAGTTCGGCTCCGATCAGTCCGAGTTCGCCCATTTCGCGGACCAGCCCGCGGTCAAGTTCCGGCTCGCCATCGCGCGTGAGGTATCCGGGAGCGAGCCGGTCCCCGGCAAACCGTTCGGCCATGTCGCGGATCGCGTGCTGCTCGTCGCTCAGTGCAAAGTCCATCCTGTCGCGTCCCCTACCGGTCGCCGTCCCTGTCGCTTGCCAGTTCCTTCAGCTCGTAGAGCATTTCCAGTGCCGCGAACGGGGTCAACCTGTCGGGGTCGAGTTCGCGCAGCCGCCCGGCCAGCGGGTCCGGTTCCCCGTGTTCCGGAGGCGGAGGCAGCGGAACCGAGCGGAACAGGGGCAGTTCCTCGATCAGGCGGCGCGCGGTCCCGGCCCGCTCGTCGCTTTCCAGCCGGTCGAGAACGTCGCGGGCCCGTTCGATCACCGCGCCCGGCAGGCCGGCGCGCCGTGCGACATGGATGCCGTAGGAGCGGTCCGCCGTGCCGCGGACAACCTCGTGCAGGAAGACGATGTCGTCGTTCCATTCCCTGATGCGCATGGTGCAGCAGGCAAGCGCCGGCAGGGTATCGGCAAGCACGGTGAGCTCGTGGAAGTGGGTGGCGAACAGGGTGCGGCTCGCGTTGACCTCGTGCAGGTGTTCGAGCACCGCCCAGGCGATCGAGAGACCGTCCCAGGTCGCGGTGCCGCGACCGATCTCGTCAAGGATGACCAGCGAGCGTTCCGTCGCCTGGTTGAGGATGGCGGCGGTCTCGACCATCTCCACCATGAAGGTCGAGCGCCCGCGCGCCAGGTCGTCCGCCGCCCCGACCCGGCTGAACAGCCGGTCGATGACGCCGATGTGCGCGTCCCGTGCCGGCACGTAGCTGCCGGTCTGCGCAAGCACGGCGATCAGCGCGTTCTGGCGCAGGAAGGTCGACTTGCCGGCCATGTTGGGGCCCGTGACCAGCCACAGGCGCTGGTCGCGGGCGAGATCGCAGCCGTTGGCGACAAACGGCTCGCCCTCGGCGGCCAGGGCCTCGACCACCGGGTGACGGCCTTCACTCACCGTGAAGTCAAGGCTGTGATCGATCCGCGGGCGTACCCATGAACGATCGACGCCGAGGTCTGCCAGCGAGGAGGCAACATCGAGCCGTGCCAGCGCCGCCGCCGCACGGTCGATCGCCCCGGCGCGGGCGCAGACCTGTTCGACCAGGAACCGGAACAGCTCGAGTTCCAGCGCGAGCGCGCGGTCCGCCGCCTGGCCCAGGTCACGCTCGAGTTCGCCGAGTTCGGCGGTGGTGAACCGCATTGTACTGGCCATGGTCTGGCGATGAATGAAGTCCTGGTGCGCCTGCACCTTCCCGGCCTGGACCGCGGTCACCTCGACGAAGTAGCCCAGCACGTTGTTGTGCCGGACCTTGAGCGATGCGACGCCGGTCTCCTCGGCATAGCGCTGCTGCAGGGCTGCGATCATGCGCCGGCTGTCGTCGCGCAGCGAGCGCAGGCGATCGAGGTCCCCGTCATGTCCCGCGGCGATGAATCCGCCGTCGCGGGCCGCAAGGCCCGGGCGCTCGACAAGTGCCGCCTCGAGCAGGGTGACAAGGTCGCCGTGGCCGTCGAGCGCCGCGGCGATCGCGCCGATCCCGCCCGGCGCATCCGCAAGCAGGGCCGCGAGGCCGCCGGCACAGTCGAGCCCGTCGCGGACTGCCGCGAGATCACGGGGCCCGCCGCGCTCGAGCGACAGCCGCGAGACGGCACGCTCGAGATCGGTCATGGTCGCAAGCCGGTTGCGCACGTCGCCGCGCAGTTCCGGGCGGGCGGCAAAGTGCGAGACCTCGTCGAGGCGGGCGTCGATCGCCGCCGGGTCGGTGAGAGGCGCGGCGAGGCGGTCGGCGAGCAGCCGTGCGCCGGCGCTGGTCGCGGTGCGGTCGATGACCCCGAGCAGGCTGCCGCGCCGGTCACCGGCCAGGGTTCGCAGCAGCTCGAGGTTGGTGCGTGTCGCCGTGTCGATGACCACGGTGTCGGCACCGTCACACCGGGAGGGCGGTCGAAGCCGCGGCAGCCTGCCCTGCTGGGTGAGGTCAAGGTAGTCGACAAGTGCTCCGGCCGCCGCCAGTTCCACCCGGGAAAAACTGCCGAACCCGTCGAGCGCATCGACGCCGAACAGCGCCTTCAGCCGCCGTTCCCCGTTGATGCTGTCGAACCGTGCCGATGGCTGGGGAACCAGGATGTCCCGCCAGTCATCGAGCGCATTGGCATCGAGGCGATCCGGCACCAGCAGTTCACTCGGCGCAATCCGCGCAAGCAGCAGGGCCAGGCCGTCACGGTCGGTCTCCTGGACGAGGAAGGTCCCAGTCGAGATGTCGACCCAGGCGACGCCGCAGGTGCCGCGCAGCTCCGCAAGCCCGGCGAGGAAGTTGTTGCGGCCCGGCTCGAGCAGCGTGTCTTCGGTGAGTGTGCCCGGGGTGATCACCCTGGAGACCGCGCGGCGGACCAGCTGTTTCGACCCGCGCCTGCGTGCCTCCTCCGGTGCCTCCACCTGGTCGCAGATGGCAACCCGGAACCCCTTGCGGATCAGCCGCGACAGGTAGGCGTCGGCGGAATGGACCGGGACCCCGCACATCGGGATGTCCTCGCCGTGGTGGCGGCCCCGCCGGGTGAGCGTGATGTCGAGCGCGCCGGCCGCCTCGACCGCGTCGGTGAAGAACATCTCGTAGAAATCGCCCATGCGGTAGAACAGGAGCGCATCCGGATGTTCCTTCTTGATATCGAAGTACTGCGCCAGCATCGGCGTCAGGGTGCCGCTGGCACCGTGATCCTGTCGGGACGATGCGGAAATCCGGTTCACTCCGTTCAGGTCCGGGGGCCCGGACTGTACCACGGCGAACGGCGCGATGGCATCGGGCAGACCGGTGCCCATGCTGCCCATCGCCTTCAATGGTGCTACGCTTCCGGTCCGCAAGGCCCGTTGGCACGCCCGGGTCCTGCGATCTTGGAGGGGGGCAGGAGTCGATGGACCACGACAGGGGAATGCTCGAGCGTGATGCCCTCGACTTTCACGCCCAGGGCCGGCCCGGCAAGATCGAGATCACGCCGACCAAGCCGCTCACGACCCAGCGCGACCTGACACTCGCCTATTCGCCCGGCGTGGCCGTGCCGTGTCTCGAGATCGAACGCGACCCGGCCGTCGCCTACGACTACACCGCCAAGGGCAACGTGGTCGCCGTGATCTCGAACGGCACCGCGGTACTCGGCCTCGGGGACATCGGTGCGCTTGCGGCCAAGCCGGTAATGGAGGGCAAGGCGGTCCTGTTCAAGAAGTTTGCCGACGTCGATGGAATCGATCTCGAGGTCAATACGCCAGATATCGATGAATTCGTCAACTGTGTTCGGTTCCTTGGAAAGAGTTTCGGAGGTATCAATCTTGAGGATATTGCGGCGCCTTCCTGCTTCATCATTGAACAGCGGCTGAAGGAACTGCTGGATATACCGGTCTTCCATGATGACCAGCACGGAACTGCGATCATTTCTGCTGCGGGACTGCTTAATGCGCTGCATCTTACCGGTCGCGACCTGCGGGAAACGCGCCTTGTCGTCAATGGCGCCGGTGCTGCATCCATCGCCGGCGTCGAGTTGCTCAAGGCGATGGGCATGCCATATGACAACATCGTGATCTGCGACTCGCGCGGCGTGGTCTGGCGCGGCCGTGAAGCGGGCATGAACCAGTGGAAGTCTGCCCACGCCGCCGAGACCGACGCACGGACGCTCGAGGACGCGGTCAGGGGCGCAGACGTGCTGTTCGGCCTCTCCGTCAAGGACGCGTTTTCGGCCGACATGGTCCGGTCCATGGCCGACAACCCGATCATCTTCGCCATGGCCAATCCCGATCCCGAGATCACCCCGGAGGAAGTGACCGCGATTCGCTCCGACGCCATCATGGCCACCGGCCGGTCCGACTATCCCAACCAGGTCAACAACGTTCTCGGGTTCCCTTACATCTTCCGCGGCGCGCTCGACGTGCGCGCGGTCGAGATCAACGACGCGATGAAGATCGCGGCGGCCCGCGCGATCGCGGAACTCGCCCGTCTCGACGTGCCCGACGAGGTCAACGCCGCCTACGGGCGGCCGTTGCAGTTCGGGCGCAACTACATCATCCCCGCCCCGTTCGACCCGAGGCTGATCGTCCACGTCTCGAGCGCGGTTGCGCGCGCGGCCATGGACACCGGGGTTGCCCGCAAGCCGATCGAGGACTTCGAGGCCTACGAGGCGACGCTGTCCGGCCGCCTGGATCCGACAGCGAACGCGCTGACCGGGATCTACGGCCGGGTGCGCCGGTCGCCGCGCCGGGTCGTGTTCGCCGAGGGCGAGGAGGAACGGGTGATCCGGGCTGCCTTCGCGTTCCGGGCCAGCGGCTACGGGGAACCGGTGCTGATCGGCCGGGAGGAGACCGTCGGCCGGACGCTCGCCCGTCTCGGCTACGAGGGCAGCATCGAAATCCACAACGCGCGCAGGTCGGAACACAACCGGATGTACACCGACGCGCTCTACCGGAGACTGCAGCGGTCCGGCCAGCTGTTCCGCGATGTCCAGCGCATGGTCAACCAGGACCGCAACGTGTTCGCGGCCTGCATGGTCCGCCACGGCCACGCCGACGCCATGGTCACCGGCGTGACCCGGAGTTTCGGGGTGAACCATGAATATGTCACCCGGGTGCTCGACACCCGGCCCGGGCAGCGGTTGATGACCTGCAGCATCGTGATCACCCGGCGCCAGACCCTGTTCATCGCCGATACCAACATCAACGAACTTCCCGACCCGGAGTGCCTCGCCGACATCGCGGTCCAGACTGCGGAATTCGCCCGTTCGTTCGGACACGTGCCCAGGGTTGCGCTGCTGTCGTTCTCGAACTTCGGCTACCCGGATCGCCAGCACATGCAGCGCATCAGGGCCGGCGTTCAGGCAATCGACCAGCGGGGCGTCGACTTCGAGTACGATGGCGAGATGAACGTCGATGTCGCCCTCGACATGTCGCTGCGCGAAAACTACCCGTTCTGCAGGCTGTCCGGCCCGGCAAACGTGCTGATCATGCCGGCGCTGCATTCGGCCAACATCAGCTACAAGCTGCTGCGGGTGGCGGGGACCGGAACCGTGATCGGCCCGGTCCTGATCGGGCTCGAGAAACCGGTGCAGATCGTGCAGATGAACGCGACGGTCAACGAGATCGTGCAGGCAGGCGCCATCGCCGCGCACGACGCCATCCGCGCTGCGTGCTGAGTTGCGCGGGTGAAAGGGTGCACGACCGGTGCTGAGCAGGTGGACGGCCGGTAGCCTTCTGGGGACCGCGGCGCTCGGCGCCGCGTTCGCCGCCGGCATCGGCGTGGTAGCGGCATTCACCCCGGGGGTTCCGTTGAGCGCCATGGTGGCCGGCTGGGTGCTCGCGACCGCGGTTGCAGCAGTGCTGGTGTCCGTTCACGCGAACGGGCTTGCGACCGTCGCCCGGTCCCTGCGCGCCGGCGCCGGGAACGGAGAGCTTGCCCGGCTTGCCGACGGCCGCGGCGAGCTCGCCGATCTCGCGGGAGCGCTGATCCGGCACCTGCGCGAAGACGAGGCCGGTCAGGACCGGATCCGTGCGGAAACCGACGGGTTGCGCCGCGTCGTGGCCGAACTCCCGGACCCGGTCATGGTCCTCGGCCCCGACGACCGCATCTCGCTTGCGAATGAGGCGGCGGCCCGGGCATTCGGCGAGGCGCTGCCCGGTCGGGACCTGAAGACGGTCCTGCGGGTCCCGGACCTGCTTTCGGCAATTGGCGCGGTGCGCCGGGGCAGAGACGACAGGGACATCGAGGTCGCCGGGATCGGCCCGGCGGGATCGGTCTACCGGGTGCGACTCTCGCCGATCGGGGACGTTCCGGGCGAAACCTGCCTGCTCGCGTTTACCAGCCTGACCGAGGCCCGGCGCGCGGAGCAGATGCGGGTCGAGTTCGTGGCCAATGTCAGTCACGAGCTGCGCACGCCGCTCGCGATCCTGCACGGGTTCGTCGAGACCCTGATGGGACCGGCCCGTGATGACGCCGAGGCGCGCGCCCGGTTCCTCGGCATCATGCACAGCCAGTCGACCCGGATGACCCAGCTGGTCGAGGATCTCCTGTCCCTGACACGGATCGAGGCCCGGGAGCACCACCTGCCGACCGATACCGTCTCCGTCGACCGCGTGATCGAGCGGACGGTTGCCGATGCCGGCCTCGTGGCGAGCCAGAAGGGCATGACGATCGAGTCCGGCATCCGGGACGGGCTGCCCGACGTGATCGGCGATCTCGACGAACTGCTGCAGGTCACCCAGAACCTGGTCGACAACGCGGTCAAGTACGGCCGATCCGACAGCGTGGTCAGGATCGAGGCGATGATGGGGGACGAAGTCGAGCCGCCGGCCCGCAACGGGGATGCGGGAATGGTTGCAATCGCGATCAGTGACCAGGGAGAGGGAATCGCGCGCGAACACATCCCCAGACTGACCGAGCGATTCTACCGGGTGGACAGCGCGCGATCGCGCAAGCTCGGCGGCACCGGGCTCGGGCTTGCGATCGTGAAACACATCATTGCCCGGCACCGGGGGACGCTCGCAGTCACCAGCGAGGTGGGCACGGGGAGCACCTTTACCGTGTTCCTCCCGGCCGCACCGGAGGGCTGACGGCAACAATACTGTCACACAGCGGTGATAGGGTCCGACTGCCCGATGATGGCCGAGCCCGTCATCGGTGCGCCACCTTTCCGATCCTGCTGGAGAACCGCACCATGCCCCTCGCTCCACGCGCTGCCGTCCTGACAGTCGGCGGTGTTGCCCTGGCGGCGCTGATGTTGGCCCAACCGGCCGATGCGCGCGACCAGGTCCGCATCGTCGGATCCTCCACCGTCTTCCCTTTCTCGACCGTCGTCGCCGAGAACTTCGGCAAGAGCACCGGCATGAAGACCCCCGTGGTCGAGAGCACCGGTTCGGGCGGCGGGTTGAAGCTGTTCTGCGCCGGCATCGGACCGGAGCATCCGGACATCACCAATGCCTCACGCCGGATCAAGCAGTCGGAGATCGATACCTGCGGCAGGAACGGCATCGAGGACATCGTCGAGATCAAGGTCGGCTACGACGGAATCGTGCTCGCCAGTTCCAGGGCGGGCCAGGTCATGAAGCTCGGCGAGAAGCAGATCTTCATGGCGCTGGCCAAGCAGGTTCCGGTAGACGGCAGGCTGGTCGACAACCCCTACGAACGCTGGTCCCAGATCGACGCGTCGCTGCCCGACGTCGAGATCGAGGTTCTCGGTCCGCCCCCGACCTCGGGTACCCGTGACGCCTTCGTCGAGCTTGCGATGCGCGACGGCGCCAGGGCCTTCCCGATGCTGAAGCAGCTGCGCAAGGACAAGGGCAAGAAGGCGTTCCGCGCCGTGTCCGACAGCATGCGCGAGGACGGCCGGTTCATCGAGGCCGGCGAAAACGACAACCTGATTGTCCAGAAGCTCGAGGCCAATCCGAACGCACTCGGCATCTTCGGCTTCAGCTTCCTCGACCAGAATGCCGACAAGGTCCGGGGCTCCGAGGTCAATGGCGTTGCCCCGACCTTCGAGAACATTGCCGCGGGAGACTACGGCATCTCCCGTTCGCTGTTCTTCTACGTCAAGAAGGCGCATGTCGGCGTGATCCCGGGCATCGCGGAATACGTCGCCGAGTTCACCAGCGAGCGGGCTGCCGGCGAGGAGGGGTACCTGAGCGACAAGGGCCTGATCCCGCTACCGGCGGCGGAGCTGAGGAAATACCAGGAAGACGGAGACGGGATGACACGCCTGGCCGGGCTCTGATCCGGTTGCGTGTGATACACTTGGCGGTGTCCGGGGCCTGCCCCGGGCGTCGGCTGTCCGACAATGATGCCGCCGGCAGGGCCGGGCATCGAGGGGCCAGGCGGTGCACAGTTTGATCCTTGCGGCAACGGTCCTGCTTCTGGCCCTGGTCGGCTATACCCTCGGACGGTCCCGGTCGCGGAACCTGGCCGGTGCGAGCGGACAGCCGCTGCATTCGCTTCCCGCCTATTACGGCGGCTATGTCGCGATCTGGTGCGGTCTGCCGGCGGTCCTCGTGATGGCCGTGTGGCTCGGTACCGAGGGTGCCATCGTGCGGGCCCTGACCGTGCAGTCGCTGCCGGCCGAACTGGTCAGCGACGATTCGGATCGCATGGCGCTGCTGCTCACCGACATCCGCAACCTGGCCGCGGGCAGTATCGTCAGCCGTAACGTCGATCCGGCGCTCCAGGCCGCCGCCGATCACTACCACTCGCTGCGCCAGACCGGATTCGCCTCCATGGCGGTCGTGGTCCTGGCCTGCGCCGTGGCCGGGCTGGTCTGGGCGCGACGGCGCGTGGTGCCCGGCCTGCGGGCCCGCAACCACGTCGAGCGGGTCATCCTGTGGGTGCTGATCGCGTGTTCGACCATCGCCATCCTGACGACGATCGGCATCGTGCTGTCTCTGATCTTCGAGACCCTGAGGTTCTTCGAGAAGGTCCCTCTGCACGAGTTCCTGTTCGGGATGCACTGGTCACCGCAGACGGCGATCCGCAGCGACCAGGTCGGCGCATCGGGCGCGTTCGGCGCCATCCCGCTGTTTGCCGGAACCCTGCTCATCACCCTGATCGCCATGCTCGTTGCCGGACCGATCGGGCTGATGAGCGCCATCTACATGGCCGAGTACGCGGGATCCAGGCTCAGGTCCACCGCCAAGCCGGTACTCGAGGTGCTCGCCGGAATCCCCACCGTCGTCTACGGGTTCTTCGCCGCCCTGACCGTCGCCCCCTTCGTGCGGCAGTCCGGCGGCAGCATCGGTCTCGACGTGGCGTCCGAGAGCGCGCTCGCGGCCGGGGTGGTCATGGGAATCATGATCATCCCGTTCGTCTCCTCGCTGTCCGATGACGTGATCAATGCCGTTCCGCAGTCCCTGCGCGACGCGTCCTACGGTCTCGGCGCCACCCGGTCGGAGACCATTCGCCAGGTGATCCTGCCCGCGGCACTGCCCGGCATTGTCGGAGCCTTCATGCTCGCGATCTCCCGCGCCATTGGCGAGACCATGATCGTGGTCATGGCTGCGGGTCTCGCCGCCAACCTCACCGCGAACCCGCTGGAAGCGGTCACCACGGTCACGGTGCAGATCGTCACGCTGCTGGTGGGGGACCAGGAGTTCGATTCGGCCAAGACCCTTGCCGCCTTCGCGCTCGGACTGATGCTGTTTGTCGTCACCCTCGGGCTCAACCTGCTCGCGCTGTCCGTGGTCAGAAAGTATCGGGAACGCTATGACTGACCACGCAGCCAGGTCTCGGGAAAGGGCCATGATGTCGGGCGAACCGGACTATGCGGCGCGGCTGCGCCGCCGCCACCGGTCCGAAATGCGGTTCCGGTTCTACGGCCTGCTGAGCATCGCACTTGCCGGTCTCATCCTCGTGATCCTGATCGGGAGCATCGTTCTCAAGGGATACAGCGCGTTCTGGCAGACCCACGTGCGCCTCGACTTCGCGATCGGCGCCGAACAGGTGGACATCGACAAGCTGCGCGAGACCAACTGGGGCGGCCTGGTCAAGGCAACACTCCGCGACATGGCGCCCGAAGTCACCGGCAGGCGGGACAAGCGCAAACTGTACCGATTCGTCTCGCCGAACGCCGGCTACGACCTGCGTGACGCCATCGCGGCCGATCCCGGCCTGCTGGGTACGGGGTTCAGTCTCTGGGTCAAGGCGTCCGACGACATCGACATGCTGACCAAGGGCCACCTCGACCGCACCGTGCCGGAATCCGAACGCCGCGTCTCCGATCTCGAGGTCGGCTGGTACGACCGGTTTGTCGGGGAGGGACGCATCGAGCTGCGTTTCAACCTCGACTTCTTCACCACGGCGGACAGTCGCGAGCCCGAGGAGGCGGGGATCCGGGGCGCGGTGATGGGCTCGTTCCTGACCCTGCTTGTCACGCTTGCCCTGTCATTTCCCGTTGGCGTGATGGCGGCGATCTACCTCGAGGAATTCGCGCCGAAGAACCGGTGGACCGACATCATCGAGGCCAACATCAACAACCTGGCGGCGGTTCCCTCGATCGTCTTCGGGTTGCTCGGTCTTGCCGTCGTCATCTCGCTGTTCGGTGTTCCGCGCTCCGCACCCCTGGCCGGCGGCATCGTGCTCGCCCTGATGACGCTGCCGACCATCATCATCGCCTCGCGCGCGGCACTGAAGGCGGTGCCGCCATCGATCCGGGAAGCCGCCACCGGTCTGGGGGCGTCACCGCACCAGGTCGTGATCCACCACGTCCTGCCGCTCGCCATGCCTGGCATCCTGACCGGGACCATCATCGGGCTGGCCCAGGCGCTCGGCGAGTCGGCACCGCTGCTGATGATCGGCATGGTTGCCTTCATCGTCGACACGCCGACCGGGTTTACCGATCCGGCGACCGTACTCCCGGTGCAGATCTATATCTGGGCCGACAGTCCGGAACGGGCGTTCGTCGAGAAGACCTCGGCGGCCATCATGGTTCTGCTTGCCTTTCTCGCCTGCATGAACGCAACGGCGGTCTGGCTGCGCAGGAAATTCGAACGTCGCTGGTAGAATGTCGGGATGGTAACGAACGGACAGCAGGACGAGAACCCGGAACGCGACGCCGCCCGGGTGAAGATGCAGGCCGAAAAGGTCACGGTGTTCTACGGTGACGCCCGGGCGCTGCATGACGTCGACCTCGATATCAGGGAACACACGGTCACGGCGCTGATCGGTCCGTCCGGCTGCGGCAAGTCGACCTTCCTGCGGTGCCTGAACCGCATGAACGACGTGATCGACATCTGCCGGGTGCAAGGCCGGATCACGCTCGACGGCGAGGACATCAACACGCCGTCGCTCGACACCGTGCATCTGCGGGCCCGGGTCGGCATGGTGTTCCAGAAGCCGAACCCGTTTCCCAAGTCGATCTACGACAATGTCGCCTACGGTCCACGGATCCACGGCATGACGTCGGGCAAGTCGGAGCTCGACGAGGTGGTGGAGACCAGCCTCGAGAAGGCCGGGCTGTGGAAGGAGGTCCGGGACCGGCTTGACGAGCCCGGCACCGGGTTGTCGGGCGGCCAGCAGCAGCGCCTGTGCATCGCGCGCTCGATCGCGGTGAACCCGGAAGTGATCCTGATGGACGAGCCGTGCTCGTCGCTCGATCCGATCGCCACCGCCCGGATCGAGGAACTGATCGACGAGCTGCGAACCAACTTCACGATCGTGATCGTGACCCACTCGATGCAGCAGGCGGCACGGGTCTCGCAACGCACCGGCTTCTTTCATCTCGGTGAACTGGTCGAGGTCGGCAATACCGACCAGATCTTCACCAATCCGGACGACCAGCGCACCCAGGACTACATCACCGGCCGGTTCGGCTAGGAGCCGGGCGGCCTCACCCCTACCGGGAGCCTCAAGGGCGATGGAACGCACGGTCAAGGCATTCGACAACGATCTCGAGTCGCTCAAGTCGGCAGCAGCGGCGATGGGCGGCCTGGTCGAGGCCCAGGTCGCGGATTCGGTTCTCGCTGTCGTGCGGCGCGATACCGACCTCGCCGCGCGGACGCGCGAGATCGACGAGCGGATCGATGACATGGAGATCGAGATCCAGGATCTCGCACAGCGGATCCTGGCATTGCGGTCCCCGGTGGCCTCGGACCTGCGCGCCATTCTCGGTGCCCTGCACATCGCCCGTGACCTGGAACGCATGGGCGATCACGCCAAGAACATCGCCAAGCGCGTGAGTGCGCTTTCCACCGTTGCCGAGCTGCAGGGCCTGAACGGGATCGTGCGCATGGCCCGGCTTGCTCGGGCACTGATCAAGGACGTGCTTGATTCCTATGTCGACGGCGATACCGAGGCTGCCCTGCGCGCCTGGCGGCGCGACGAGGAAATCGACGAGATGCACACGAGCCTGTTTCGCGAGCTCCTGACCTACATGATGGAGGATCCGCGAAGCATCTCCTACTGCACGCACCTTCTGTTCGTCGCCAAGAACATCGAACGGATCGGTGACCATGCCACCAACATTGCCGAAATCGTGCACTTCATCGAGGAGGGGAGCCGGTTTGCCGAGAGCCGGCCGACCAGTGATGACGCCAGTGTCACGGTTGTCGACTCGACAGACGGGGAGCAGGGAACATGACCCGCGCGCAGGTGGAGGGATCCGGCAGGGACGACGCCCTGATGAAGCCGCACATCCTGGTCGTCGAGGACGAGGACGACATCGTCACCCTGCTGCGCTACACCCTCGAGCGCGAGGGTTTCAGGGTCAGTGCGGCCACCAACGGAGAGGAAGCGCTGCTGCTGTGCCGGGAACAGATGCCGGACCTGGTCCTGCTCGACTGGATGCTGCCTCTGCTGTCCGGTTCCGATGTCTGCCGACAGCTGCGCCGGACCGACGACACTGCGGAGATACCGGTGATCATGCTCACGGCCCGTGGCGAGGAGACCGACCGGGTACGGGGGCTCAATGCCGGTGCGGACGACTACATCACCAAGCCGTTCAGCCTCGTTGAGGTGGTGGCAAGGATCCGGGCGGTGCTGCGGCGAACCCGGCCCGGTTCCCAGGCCAGCCAGCTGACCTTTGCCGACCTGGCGATGGACCTCGCCAATCACCGGGTGACCCGCAACGGCCGGAACATCCGTCTCGGACCGACGGAGTTCAGGCTTCTGCGGCACTTCCTGGAGTATCCGCGCCGGGTGTTCTCCCGCACCCAGTTGCTCGATCGTGTCTGGGGCCGGGACGTCTACGTCGAGGTGCGCACGGTCGATGTCCATATCAGACGGCTGCGCAAGGCCCTGAACGGGGACGGCGAGCATGACCTGATCCGGACGGTCCGCTCCGCCGGTTACGCCCTGGACATGCCCATGGAGAGCTGACCCCGGTCAGGCCCGGCCGGCATGGGTCGACAGCAGGGCGGCCTCGACTCCGAGGTCGGCAAGCGCGCGGTTCCACATTTCGTCAAGGTCGCTGTCGAACAGCCGCGTGTCCTCGCAGGGCGCGCACAGCCAGGCATTGCCCTGGATCTCGCCTTCGAGCTGTCCCGGACCCCAACCGGCATAGCCGAGCGTGAGGATATGCTGCCGCGGCCCGCGACCGGCGGCGATGTCCCGCAGGATGTCGATGTTGGCGGTCAGCGCGATGTCACCCGCAATCCACATGGTGCCGTCGTGCCGGTAGTCACTGGTATGCAGCACGAAGCCGCGTTCCGTCTCGACAGGGCCGCCGAAATGGATGTTCGGCATCCGCGCGTGGTGCTCCGGGTCGAGCTCGATGTCGAGCTGGGTTAGGAGGTCGGGGAAGGACAACGACCCGATCAGGCGGTTGATGACGAGGCCGATCGCACCCTCCGGGCCATGGGCGCACATGTAGATGACCGTCCGCTCGAAGCGGGGATCCGACATGGTCGGCATGGCTAGCAGAAGGTGACCTGTCAGGTACCCGTCCGTCACGTTCAACTCCGAGGTCATGGTACGCACCCGTTTGTCGACATGGCCCGGACCCGGTTGCGCAGACCCTGGCCGGACACACGGAGTCCTCGTTTGCCGTAACCGCGCGCTGTAGTATCACCCATATTATGGGTCCCGGTCGATTCCACAACCGGGCAGTCTGCCACCCTGTGCGGGGAAGCCGGTACCATGGTTCGCGCGCTCCTTGCCCTCCTGCTGCTGTCCGCATGGCACGCCTGCGCCGTCGCGGGCACCTGGGTGCGGACCGACATTGCCGACGTCCGGCTTGTCAGCGCCGTCGCCGCTACCGGATCGGAACGCGCGGTCCCGCTCGGCCTGCAGTTTCGCCTCGACGAGGGCTGGAAGATCTACTGGCGCACCCCGGGTGACGCCGGCTACCCGCCCGGACTCGACACGTCGGGCTCGCACAACCTCGAGCGCCTGGAATGGTCCTGGCCGGTCCCGGAGCGCTTCGACTGGAACGGGCTCGAGAGCATCGGTTACGGCGACGAGGTGGTCCTGCCCCTCTCCGCGGTGCTGACCGAGGCCGGAGCGCCGCTCGAGATCACGGCCACCCTCGATGCGCTGGTGTGCAGCGAGATCTGCATTCCCCTGACGGCACCGCTTCGCCTCGCGGTCCCGGCCGGTCCCGGCGGGCCGACGGCCTACACCCAGCTGATCGACCGCTACCGCGCCCGGGTTCCGACGGCGGGCGACGGGATCGGACTGTCGGTCGAGGGGGTCACGCGCGATGAGGGCGCGGTCCGTGTCAGCCTCCGGTCCGACGTTCCGCTGCAGGACCCGGAGCTCTTCGTCGAATCGGACTGGTCGGGCTACGGGTTCCGGGCCCCGCGGGTCGAGGTCACGGGCGACGGCCGCTTTGCCAGCGTCCGGCTCGAGGCGACGGTTCCTGCCGGCGGCAGCCTGCGTGCGCTGCCGGTGGTCATCACCGCCGTTGACGGGGCGCGGTTCATCGAAACCACCGCCACCGTCACCGATCCGCCTGCTGCCGCCACCCCGCTTCTCGTCATGATCGGGCTCGCGCTCATCGGCGGACTGATCCTGAACCTGATGCCCTGCGTGCTGCCGGTGCTGTCGCTCAAGCTCATGCAGGTCCTTCGCGCCGGCCACGAGGCCAGGAGCACGGTCAGGGTCGGCTTCCTTGCGACCGCCGCCGGAGTCGTCACTTCCTTCCTGGTGCTGGCCGCCGGCGCCATCGCGCTCCGCCACGCCGGGGTCGCGATCGGCTGGGGCATCCAGTTCCAGCAACCGCTGTTCCTGATCGCACTGTCCCTGGTGCTGATCGTTTTCGCGGGCTCGATGATCGGGTCGCTGGAGATCCGGCTCCCCGGCGTCCTCGCCCGGATGGCGGGAGTGGACGGTGGCGGGCACTGGGGCAACTTCCTCTCCGGCGCATTCGCGACCCTGCTGGCGACACCCTGTTCCGCCCCCTTCGTCGGGACCGCGCTGGGGTTTGCACTGTCTGCGGGTGCCCTCGAGATCCTGGCGATCTTCACGGCCATGGGCATCGGTCTTGCGGCGCCGTGGCTCGGCATTGCCGCCTTCCCGGCCCTGGTGACCCTCCTGCCCCGTCCGGGTCGCTGGATGGCGGTGGTCCGCGCGGTGCTCGCCCTCGCCCTCGCCCTGACTGCGGCCTGGCTTGTCGCCATCGCCGCGGAGCAGGTCGACGGGACCTGGCGGAATGTCACCGTGCTCGCGGTTGCAGTGATGGCCGCGGCCCTGGCCGCGCGGGCATGGTGGTGGCAGCGCGGCCTCGGAGTGGCAACGGCGGTCCTTGCCTGTGTCGCGCTCCTGGCCGCCGGGGCGGCTCCACCCGGCGGCCGCCCCGGGCCGGACGCACGGGCGGTGGACGGAAGCTGGGAGGAGTTTGATCCCGGCAGGATCACCGGGCTTGTTGCGGACGGCCGGGTAGTGTTCGTCGACGTCACTGCCGACTGGTGCCTGACCTGCAAGGTCAACGACGCGGTGGTTTTCGCAACCGATCCGGTCTCTGGGCAGCTCGCCACGCCGGACGTGGTTCCCATGCGGGCGGACTGGACCCGGCCCGACGATGCGATCGCACGCTACCTTGCGGGGTTCGGGCGCTACGGGATCCCGTTCAACGCCGTCTATGGACCGGGTGCGCCGGACGGGGTGCCCCTGCCGGAACTGCTGAGCCCGGGCGCGGTGCTCGACGCGCTTGCCGAGGCGCGCGGGTCATCATGACCACCCCGCCTCTTGGCGCTGGATTTCGCTCCAGATCTTCGTATTGTGTGGCCACCTGAAACCGCAACCGCACACGCCCGTTCCCGCGCGTTGTTCGGACACACCAGCATCCGAGGAGACGATCCATGACCATCAAGCCCGGAGACACGATTCCGTCGGTGACGCTGTACCACAAGGCAGAATCGGGCATCGAACCGATCACCACCGACGACCTGTTCCGAGGCAAGAAGGCGGTGCTGTTTGCGGTGCCCGGCGCCTTCACCCCCACGTGTTCCAACCAGCACCTGCCGGGTTTCGTGGCGAAGGCCGACGAGATCAGGGCGAAGGGTGTTGATGTCGTCGCCTGCGTGGCGGTCAACGACGTCTTCGTGATGGACGCCTGGGGTGCGAACCAGCAGGCCGCCGGGAAGGTGACGATGCTGGCCGACGGCAGTGGCGAGCTTGCGCAGGCGCTGGGCATGGTGCTGGACCTCACCGAGCGTGGACTGGGCGTACGCTCGGCGCGCTACGCCATGATCGTGAACGACGGCACGGTCGAGCAGCTGTTTGCCGAGGAGGCGGGCGGGTTCGAGGTCTCGAGCGCGGAGAACGTGCTCGCCGCCCTGTAGCGCCGGCCCGGGAGCCGGCACCCGGCAACCATGAGCGAGCAGCTCTTCGAAGGCAGGCGGGGGCGCCTCAACACCACGGGCATCCTCGCCAGCCAGAACATCCGCGACCTGGTCGCACATCATCGCATCCAGGCCGACCCGCCGGTCACGGAAGACCAGATCCAGCCGGCCAGCATCGACCTGCGCCTCGGTCCGGTAGCGTACCGGATCGCCGCAAGTTTCCTGCCCGGCGCCGGGGTCCGGGTCGAGGACAAGCTCGAGCGCTACGCCATGCACAGGCTCGATCTTGCCGATGGCGCGGTGCTGGAACGCGGCTGTGTCTACATCGTTCCGCTGCTCGAGCACCTCGCCCTGCCCGCCGGGTACTCGGGCATGGCCAATCCGAAGAGTTCGACCGGCCGGCTCGATGTCTTCACCCGACTGATTACCGACAAGAGCGGTGAGTTCGAGACCGTCGCGGACGGCTATGCCGGTCCGCTCTACGCCGAGATCTCGCCGCGCACATTCTCGATCCTGGTCCGCCAGGGATCCCGGCTGACCCAGCTGCGGCTGCGCCGCGGCACACCGCGTCCGGCCGATGCCAGGATGAGCCGGCTGCAGCGGGAGCTCGGCCTGGTGCAGGAAGGTGGGGCCGGGAGCACCGACCTGCTGGGCGCCGCCCCGTTGCCGGACGTCGACATTCGCGAGGGTGTCGCCATCCGCGTTGACCTGGAGGGCGCGCCGGAGACCGGCCTCATCGCCTACCGGGCCCGTCCGCACGCCGGCCTGATCGATGTCGACCGGTCGGGTTCTTGCGACGCACTCGACTTCTGGGATCCGGTGTACCGCCACCGTGGCCAGCCGGCGGAACTGGTCCTGAACCCGGAGGAGTTCTACATCCTGATGTCGAAGGAAAGCATCCTGGTCCCGCCGGAGGCCTCGGCGGAGATGCGCGCCGTCAACACCCGGATCGGCGAGTTCCGGGCGCACTACGCCGGGTTCTTCGACCCCGGTTTCGGCATGGCGGACCATGGCGGCGGCGGCACCCGGGCGGTGCTCGAGGTCAGGTCGCGCGACGTCCCGTTCCTGATCGAGGACGGGCAGACCGTGTGCCGGCTGGTCTACGAACAGCTCCTGGACGTGCCGGACAAGCTTTACGGCCGGACCATGGGTTCGAACTACCAGGGCCAGAAACTGAAACTTTCCCGGCATTTCCGCTCGGACTGACGCCCGCTTCACTTGACAGTCCGGCCGCCGGGCGGTGATAAGCTCGATTCTTGGCGCCCCGCTCCCGGGTCACGGATCCGGCGAGCCGACCGGGCGTTTCCAACATTGAGGAGAGAGACCGTGACGTCGGTGATGACTACATACGGACGCATCGAAATCGCTTTCGAGCGGGGTGAGGGCTCCTGGCTGTACAGCACCGACGGGCGACGATTCCTCGACTTTGCCACCGGCATCGCGGTGAATTCGCTCGGTCACGGACACCCGGCACTTGTTGCCGCGCTGAAGGACCAGGCGGAGCGGCTGTGGCACGTCTCCAACCTGTACAACATCCCCGAGCAGCAGCAGCTCGCCGACAAGCTGGTCGAGCACTCCTTTGCCGATACCTGTTTCTTCTGCAATTCGGGCGCCGAGGCGATGGAAGGTGCGCTCAAGGTTGCGCGCAAGTACCAGTTCGTCTCCGGCGCACCGGAACGCGAGGAAGTGGTCTGCGCCAGCGGTGCGTTCCACGGCCGCACGCTCGCGACCCTCTCGGCGGGGGACAGCGAGAAGTACCGCGAGGGATTCGGTCCCCGGCCTGACGGGTTCCACCATGTCCCGTTCGGCAACCTGAACGAGCTGCGCGCGGCGCTGTCCGACCGCACGGCCGCGATCCTGGTCGAGCCGATCCAGGGCGAGGGCGGGATCAACCCGGCCGACGGTGCCTATCTGGAGGGACTGCGCGCGGCCGCCGACGAGTTCGACGCCCTGCTGGTGTTCGACGAGGTCCAGTGCGGCATGGGTCGGACCGGCCACCTCTTCGCCTACCAGATGTACGGGGTGAAGCCGGACATCATGGGCCTCGCCAAGGGGCTGGGCGGCGGGTTTCCCGTCGGCGCGGTGCTCGCCACCGAGAAGGCGGCGACCGGCATGGTCCCGGGCACCCACGGCTCGACATTCGGCGGCAACCCGCTCGCCATGGCCGCGGCCAACGCGGTGCTGGAGGAACTGGTCAGGCCCGGGTTCCTCGACGCGGTGGCGAAGAAGGGCGTGCGGTTGCGTGCCGGCCTCGATGACCTGGCGGCACGGCGCCCCGACGCCATCGAGGAGGTGCGTGGTGTCGGGCTGATGATCGGCATCAAGTGCGTGGACAACAACCTCGAGGTGATGACCGCCCTGCGTGACGCCGGGCTGCTCACGGTCGTCGCCGGCGACAACGTCGTCCGCCTGCTCCCGCCGCTGACGGCCAGTGATGACGAGATCGACGAGTGCCTCCGCATTCTCGATACCGTCTTCGCGGCGCGCAGCAAGGCCGACTGATACCGGGAGCGGCCGGGACTCCCGGCCGCTCCATCACCTTCATTGTCACGCTGGAGGCCGTGAGATGACGGCAGCCGTGAAACATTTTCTGGATCTCGACGAAATTGACGCCGGAACGCTGCGCGGCCTGGTGGATGACGCGGTGGCGATCAAGCAGGGTACGGCCGGCGCGGACCGGCCGCTCGCCGGGAAAACGCTTGCGATGATCTTCGAGAAGCCCTCGACCAGGACCCGGGTCTCCTTCGAGGTCGGCATGAGGCAGCTCGGCGGCGAGGTCGTGGTGCTGAACGGGTCCGAGCTGCAGCTTGGCCGCGGCGAGAGCGTCGCCGATACCGCGCGCGCACTGTCGTGCTACGTCGACTGCATCATGATGCGCACCTACGAACGCGAGAAGATCACCGAAATGGCGCACTACGCCACCGTACCGGTGATCAACGGGCTGACCGACCACTCGCACCCGTGCCAGCTCCTGGCCGACGTGATGGCCTACGAGGAACATCGCGGCCCGATCCGCGGCAAGGTGGTCGCCTGGAGCGGCGACGGCAACAACATGGCCTCGTCATGGATCCACGCCTCGGTCCGGTTCGGCTTCCGTCTGCGCATCGCCTGTCCGCCGGAGCGCTCGCCGGACCCGGAACTGCTCGCATGGGCCAGGGCCAACGGCGGCGAGGTCGAGCTGATGCATGATCCCGTTGCCGCGGTCACGGATGCGGACTGTGTCGTGACCGATGCCTGGATCTCCATGGGCGACGACGACGCGAGCCGGCACAACCTGCTCGCTCCCTACCGGGTAGACGAGGCACTGATGCGCCGGGCGAGAGAGGACGCGGTGTTCCTGCACTGCCTGCCGGCGCACCGCGGCGAGGAAGTCACGCCGGAAGTGATCGACGGGCCGCAGTCGATCGTGTGGGACGAGGCGGAAAACCGGCTCCACAGCCAGAAGGCGATCCTGACCTGGTGCCTGTCGTGATCCCGGACGAACCGGTGCGCGAGGACATGGTCCTTCCGTTCCAGGTCGAACCCTATGCGCTTCGCGGCCGACTGGTCAGCCTGGACGCCGCTGTCGATGCCATCGTTGCCGTACATGCCCATCCCGAACCGGTCGCACGCCTGCAGGCCGAGATGCTGGCCCTGGCTCCATGTCTTGCCGGTGCGCTGAAGTTCGACGGCGTGTTCACGCTGCAGGTGAGCGGAAACGGGCCGCTTCGCACGCTCATGGCCGACGTCACCAGCGACGGCAGCCTGCGCGGCTATGCCGCCTGCGACGGCGACGGCGTGCACAGGCTCGTGCAGGCGCACGGGCCCAGGGTTCCGCTGTCGCGCCTGACCGGGGGCGGACACATGGCGTTTACCGTTGACCAGGGCCGGCACGCCGAGCGCTACCAGGGGATCGTCGAGCTGACAGGGGACGGCCTCGTGGAGTGCACCCGGGCGTATTTCAGCAATTCCGAGCAGCTCGAGACCGATCTTACCCTGGCGGCGGCCCGGGACGAGACGGGCGCCTGGCGTGCTTCGGCGCTGATGGTCCAGCGCCTGCCGTTTGCCGGTGGCCACGGCGCACCGCCCGGCGTGAGCGAGGAGGAGTACGACGAGGGATGGCGTACTGCCGTCATTCTGATGGGGAGTTGCACGCCGGAGGAACTGGTCGACCGGACGCTGGCGCCGGAGGCGCTGCTGTACCGCCTGTTCCACGAAACCGGTGTCCGGGCCTGGCCGAGACAGCCGATCGAGGCCCGGTGCCGCTGCAGCGCCGAGCGGGTCGAACGGGTCCTGCGCTCGCTTTCGAATACGGAACTGCGCAGCATGATGCAGGAAGGTGTGGTGTCGGTCGTCTGCGAATTCTGCAAGACCGAACGACGCTACGACGCCATGTCGCTTGCCGAGCTCGGCCACGATCTGTCCGCGTCCGGGAGAATGCTGCAGTGAGGGCGGGACTGCGCCTTGCGGCAGGCCTGGTCCTGCTGCTCGCTGCCTGTGTGACGCCGCCGCCGCCATCGCCGGCGCCGCGCGACCTCTCGTTCGCCGAGCTGGCACCGATCCGGCTTGACGTTGCCCGGGCACGGACCGTGGTCGAGTACGTGCCGCCGTTTGCGTCGCCGCACGTGGAACACCTGGTTCCGATCGCGCCTGCCGCCGCCGCCCGGCAATGGGCTGATGACGTCCTGGTTCCGGTTGGTGCGGGACGCGAGGCGGTCTTCGTCGTCACCGATGCCAGGGTTGTCGAGGAAGTGCTGGCCCCGGCATCCTGGCTGAAGTCGCTGCTGCAGGCGGCAGGAGAGAACCGGCGCTACCGGGTCGAGCTGGAAGCACGGCTCGAGGTTCGCGACGCTGGCCGGATTCTCGCCAGTGCCACTGCCTCGGTCGCGCTTGCCCGCACGCTGTCGGATGCACGCTCCCCGACCGCCCGCGGCTATGCCTGGTACGACCAGGTGGAGCAGGCGATCGGCGAATTCGACCAGGCGATCCGACCGGAAGTGGGCCGGCACCTGTCCCCCTACCTGGCCCGGTAGCGGAAACGACGCGGTGGCGGTGCTTTCGATCCAGTCCACCGTGACCTATGGCCATGTCGGCAACGCGGCGGCGGTTCCCGCTCTCCGTGTCCTCGGACACGAGGTCTGGCCGATTGCCACCGTGACCTTCTCGAACCATCCGGGCCACGGCCGCTGGACCGGGCGGACCCGCTCGGCGGCCGAACTCGCGGACCTGTTCAGGGGTCTGCGCGGCCTGGGCGTGCTCGCACGCTGCGACGCGGTGCTGTCGGGTTACCTTGGCCGACCGTCGACGGCCCCGGTCGTCGCACAGGCTGTCCGCGCGGTGCGACGTGCAAACCGGGACGGTCTCTACGTGCTCGACCCGGTGATCGGCGACGACGGCCGGATCTACGTGGCGCCCGGTGTTGTCGACGCAATCCGCTGCCAGCTGCTGCCGCTTGCCGACATCATCACGCCGAACCGGTACGAGCTGGGCTGGCTCACCGGCCGGCCAGTCGATGGCACCGATGTGCTCGTGACGGCTGCCCGCGCACTGTGTCGCGGTTCCCTGGGCCAGGTCGTGGTCACGGGTATCGTCCAGGGCGAGCGGATTGCCGCCTGCGCGGTCACCGCCGATACTGCCCGGTGGGTCTCCGCCCCGTACAGGCAGGCGCGGTTTCGCGGAGCGGGAGACCTGTTCTCGGCCCTGTACACAGCACACTTCATCGACACCCGGGATATTGCCCGCGCGCTTGATGCTGCCATGTCGGGGCTTGACCTGGTGACGCGCCGCACCCTGGAACTCGGGAGCGACGAGCTTGCACTCGGCCAGTGCCTGGCCGAGCTCGCGACCCGGCACGGGCGGTGAGCGTCGCGGCTACGCCGCCTCCTCCAGGTAGTCAGCCACCAGGGTCTCGGCAATCTGCACCGCATTGAGGGCCGCGCCCTTGCGCAGGTTGTCCGACACGCACCAGAACACAAGCCCGTTGTCCACCGTGGGATCCGAACGGATCCGGCTGACGTAGACCGGGTCCTCGCCGACGCACTCCTTTGGCGTCACGTACCCCTCGTCCTCGCGGTGGTCGACCACCACGACACCGGGAAAGGCGCGCAACACCGAGCGCGCGTGTTCGGGATCGATCGGCATCCGGGTCTCGACGAACACCGCCTCGGCATGGCCGATGAAGACGGGAACCCGTACGCAGTGCGCCACGACATCGATGTCCGGGTCGAGGATCTTGCGGGTTTCGACCGCCATTTTCCATTCTTCCCGTGTCGACCCGTCGTCCATGAACCTGTCGATGTGCGGGATGCAGTTGAACGCGATCTGCTTGGTGAAGACATTACGCTCGACCGGGTCGCTGACATAGATGCCCCGGGTCTGGGAAAACAGCTCCTCCATTCCCTGCTGTCCGGCGCCCGAGACCGACTGGTAGGTCGAGACCACCACCCGGCTGATCTCGAAGGTGTCGTGCAGCGGCTTCAGGGCCATCACCAGCTGGGCGGTGGAACAGTTGGGATTGGCGATGATGTTGCGCTCGCGGTAGTAGCGAAGCGCATCACCGTTCACCTCGGGCACGACGAGCGGAATGTCCGGATCCATGCGCCAGTGCGACGAATTGTCGATCACCACGCATCCCGCGCGCGCCACCTTCGGCGCGTACTCTTTCGAGACCGAGCCGCCGGCGGAGAACAGGCAGATATCGGTGGTGGAGAAGTCGTGCGAGCCGAGAGGAGAGACCTGAAGCGTCTTTTCCTCGCCGTAGGAGACTTCCTTGCCGACCGATCTCGCCGAGGCGAGTGCCACAACCTCGTCGGCGGGAAACTCCCGCTCGGCCAGCACGCGAAGCATTTCGCGGCCCACCGCACCGGTGGCTCCCGCCACCGCAACCCGGTATCCCATGGTCGCTGTCGCCCTCTTGCCGTTCAGGACGCCGTGTCGAGCTCGTGCAGGACCGCGTCCATCATGCCCCCGGTCGATACCGCGGTCTTGCCTTCGCTCATGATGTCGCGGGTCCGGAGACCTGCCGCCAGTACCCGCTCGATCGCGGCATCGATCAGGTCGGCGTCCTCGCCCATGTCGAAAGAGTAGCGCAGCGCCATCGAGAAGCTGAGCAGTTCCGCAATCGGGTTTGCCACGCCCTGGCCCGCGATGTCAGGCGCCGAACCGTGGACCGGTTCGTACAGCGCATGCCGGGACCCGGTTACCGGGTCGGCGGCGCCGAGCGAGGCAGACGGGAGCATGCCGAGCGAGCCGGTGAGCATGGCGGCACAGTCCGACAGCATGTCGCCGAACAGGTTGTCGGTCACGATCACGTCGAACTGCCCGGGGTAGCGGACCAGCTGCATCGCACAGTTGTCCGCGTACATGTGCTCGGTCTCGAGACCGTCCGCCTCGGCGTCGAACAGCTTCTGCATGGTCTCGCGCCACAGCACCCCGGACATCATGACGTTCGCCTTCTCGACCGAGGTCACCTTGCCGCGGCGCCTGCGCGCGAGGTCGATGGCGACCCTGCCGATCCGTTCGATCTCGGGGGTGGTGTACAGGTTGGTGTCGTAGCCCTTGCGGGTTCCGTCCGGAAGATCCTCGATCCCCCGCGGCTCGGCGAAGTAGATACCACCGGTCAGTTCACGCAGGATCAGGATGTCGAGGCCGGAAACCAGTTCGGATCTCAGGCTGGAGCTGTCCGCCATCGGTCCGAACACCATCGCGGGGCGCAGGTTTGCGAACAGGTCCATTTCCTTGCGCAGGCGCAGCAGGCCGCGCTCGGGCTTCTGCTCGAACGGCAGCTGATCGTAGGCCGGGCCGCCGACGGACCCGAACAGCACCGCGTCGGCGGCGACGGCATCGGCCAGGGTCTCGTCGGTGAGTGGCGTGCCGTGCCTGTCCCATGACGCACCACCGACCAGCCCTTCGGTGACGTCAAAGCTGACCGAGCGCCGGCGCGCCAGCCAGTCGACCGCGCGCAGCACCTGCCCCACGACCTCCGGCCCGATCCCGTCACCCGGAAGGACCAGCAGCTTCCTGTTCGACGTCATGGTGTTCCCCTGCATCTCGCGGCACCGGTCGGGTCGGGCGTGTTCAGACCCAGGGCTGTTCCCGGGCCCGGTGTTCCTCGAACCTGTCGATCGCGTCTTCGCGCGCCAGCGTCAGCCCGATGTCGTCGAGACCATGGAGCAGGCAGTGCTTGCGCGCCGGCTCGACCTCGAAGCCGATCTTCTCTCCGTTCGGCCGCGAGATCTCCTGGGCGGCAAGGTCGACCTCGAGCACCGCGTTGGCGCCGAGTTCCGCGTCCTGCATCAGCTCGTCGAGCTGCTCGCGGGAGACGGTGATCGGCAGGATGCCGTTCTTGAAGCAGTTGTTGTAGAAGATGTCGGCGAAGCTGGTCGAGATCACGCAGCGGATGCCGTAGTCCAGCAGGGCCCAGGGTGCGTGTTCGCGCGACGAGCCGCAGCCGAAGTTGTCCCCGGCGACGATGATGCTGGCGTTGCGATAGACCGCCTTGTTCAGAACGAAGTCGGGATTCTCCGACCCGTCGGCGTGGTAGCGCATCTCGGCGAACAGGTGTTTGCCGAGCCCGGTGCGCCTGATGGTCTTCAGGTACTGCTTCGGGATCACCTTGTCGGTGTCGATGTTGATCATGTCGAACGGCGCCGCGACACCGCGGTGGGTTTCGAATTTCTGCACTATTCCGCTCCCTCCAGGAGTTCACGCACGTCAGCGAGCCGTCCGGTCACCGCCGCCGCCGCCGCCATTGCCGGACTGACCAGGTGCGTCCTGCCGCCGTAGCCCTGGCGTCCCTCGAAGTTTCGGTTGGACGTCGAGGCGCATCGCTGTCCGGGTTCGAGGCGGTCGGCATTCATCGCCAGGCACATCGAGCAGCCGGGCTCCTGGCGCCAGTCGAAGCCCGCCTCGCGGAAGATCTCGCCCAGGCCCTCCTCCTCCGCCTGCTCGCGCACCAGGCCGGAACCGGCCACGATCATGGCATGGACCCCGGGGGCAACGGAACGTCCCTGCGCCACCCGGGCAACCGCGCGCAGATCCTCGATGCGACCGTTGGTGCACGATCCGATGAACACCTTGTCGACCGGCACCCGGGAGATCGGCGTCCCGGCCTCAAGCCCCATGTAGGCGAGCGAGCGGGCGACCTTGTCACGGCGCTGTGCGTCCTCGATGGCGGCAGGATCCGGGATCGACTGGTTCACCGGGATCACCTCTTCGGGGTTTGTCCCCCAGGTCACCTGCGGGACGATGTCGGCGGCCTGCAGGAGCACTTCGGTATCGTAGGCGGCGCCGGGGTCGGACGGCAGGGTCCGCCACCAGGCGGCCGCCTGCTCCCATGCGCCGCCCTTCGGAGCCATGGCCCGGCCGCGCAGGTAGTCGAATGTCGTCTCGTCAGGCGCGATCATCCCGGCACGTGCGCCGGCCTCGATCGCCATGTTGCAGACCGTCATCCGGGCTTCCATCGACAGCGAGCGGATGGCGTCGCCGGCGAACTCGATCACGTGTCCGGTCCCGCCGGCGGTGCCGATCCTGCCGATGATGGCGAGGATCACGTCCTTGGCGGTGACACCGAACGGCAGGCTGCCCTCGACGGTCACCCGCATGTTCCGCGCCGGGGCCTGGCGCAGGGTCTGGGTGGCGAGCACATGCTCGACCTCGGACGTGCCGATCCCGAAGGCAAGTGCCCCGAAGGCGCCGTGGGTGGCGGTGTGGCTGTCGCCGCACACGATGGTCATTCCGGGCAGGGTGAAACCCTGTTCCGGCCCGATGATGTGCACGATGCCGCGGCGCGCGTCCTCGAGTCCGAAATACGGTACCCCGAACTCGGCCACGTTGCTTTCGAGCGTCTCGACCTGGATGCGCGAGTCCTCTTCCGCAATCCCCTCGGAAATGTCCGTGGTGGGCGTGTTGTGGTCTGCCACCGCCAGGGTGAGATCGGGCCGGCGCACCTGCCGTCCGGCGATGCGCAGCCCCTCGAAGGCCTGCGGGCTCGTCACCTCGTGCACGAGGTGGCGGTCTATGTAGATCAGGCAGGTCCCGTCATCTTCCCGCTCGACCAGGTGCGACTGCCAGATCTTGTCGAACAATGTACGCGGCTTCGCCATTGCACGTGCTCCTGCCCGGTTGTCCTCGTGATCAGTCCCGCGCCGCGCCGCGCCGCGTCCGGCCGGTCCGCGTCACCTTCTCCGGGATACGGGCTGCCTTGCCGCGCCGCGAGCGCAGGTAGTAGAGCTTGGCCCGTCGCACGCGGCCGCGACGGATCACCTCGATGTCGGCAATCCGCGGCGAATGCAGCGGAAACACCCTCTCGACACCCTCGCCGTAGGAGATCTTGCGCACGGTGAAGTTGGAGTTGATCGAGTCCGACTTGCGCGCGATGCAGACGCCCTCGAATACCTGGACGCGTTCGCGCGACCCTTCCACCACCTTGACGTGAACCCGGAGCGTGTCGCCCGGGCCGAACTCCGGAACCGGGCGCTGTGCACTGAGCCGCTCGACCTGTTCCTGGCTGATCTGCTGCACGATGTTCACTCTCGGTCCCCTTCTGACTGGCGGGCGCGCGGCGCGATCGACTCGTGGCACCGGACCGGGTGTCGGCACGACACCCCGGCACGCCAGTGCTGCCGTCTGCTTCATGCCCCGCTGCCGTCTGCGCGCATGCACGCCGGGCAATGCTCGTGCGACGACGCCAACACGAATGCCCGGACCATGGTCGCCGACAAAGCCGGGCTTATCGCGCGCAACGGCGCGAATGTCCAGTGTCTTGCGCCGCGGGCGCGGGCCTCACGCGTCGTCGCCGCTCCCGGGCGGCCGGGCGCCGAGGCGACGTGCCCACAGGTCGGGCCGGCGCTCGCGTGTCGTCCGCTCGGCCTGGTCCCGGCGCCACGCCCGGATCCGCGCGTGGTGGCCCGAGAGCAGCACCTCCGGGACCTCCATGCCGTTCCAGCATCGCGGCTGGGTATAGAGCGGATACTCGAGCAGGTCGTCCTCGAAACTCTCCTCCTTGAGCCCGTCCTCTGCCCCCACCACACCGGGCAGCAGCCTGACGCAGGCATCGAGCATGGCGAGCGCCGCCGGCTCGCCGCCGGAGAGCACGAAATCGCCGAGACTGACCTCCTCGAGCCCGCGGGCGTCGATCACCCGCTGGTCGAGACCCTCGTAGCGCCCGCACAGCAGGACCACGCCGGGTTCGCCGGCCCAGCGGCGTGCCATCGCCTGGTCGAAGCGGCGTCCGCGCGGCGTGAGATACACCCGCCGCCCGGGACGTTCCTCGACTGCCGCCAGCGCGGCATCGACAACATCGGGCCGCAACACCATTCCGGCCCCGCCGCCGAACGGCGCGTCGTCGACCGTGCCGCGTTGGTCGCGCGCGAAGTCGCGGATGTCGAGGACCTCGAGGTTCCAGGTCCCGGCGTCGAGCGCCTTGCCGGCAAGCGACAGTGCGAGCGGGCCTGGAAACATGCCCGGGAACAGGGTGAGCACCGTCGCCAGCCAGCCGGGGTCATCCGTGCTCACCGGCTGCCCTCCGCGTGGTCGTCGAGCAGGCCCGGCATCGGATCCACCACCATGCTGCCTGTCTCGAGGTCGACCTCGAGCACGGTCGCCGCATCAAAGGGCAGGAGCACGGTACGGCGCGAGCCCGCGAGCCGGACATCGACCAGGTCGCCGGCCCCGAAGTTGTGGACCGACGCAACCACGCCGACCGGCGAGCCGTCCCGGCGCTCGACCTGCAGCCCGATCAGATCGGTGTGGTAGTACTCGCCGTCGTCGGGTGCCGGAAGCACGCTGCGCGGGACATGCAGGCGGGTTCCCCGCAGGGCCGTCGCCGCGTCGCGGTCGCCCACCCCGGCGATACGTACCAGCAGCTGGCCGCGGGAACGGCCGATCACCTCGAGGCTGTAGCGGGTGCCGGCCGCATCGTGGAGCGGTCCGTAGGCGGCGATGTCCTCCGCCTTTCCGGTAAAGCTCTGCACCCGCACCAGGCCGGCAACCCCGTGCGCGCCGGCAATCACCCCCAGGCACACGTCCTGGCGGGAATGTGAGTGTTCAGGCGGCGGCCGCCGCTTCACGTTCCGCCCGCTTCTTGCCGGGTGCCGACTTCGTCGGCTGGGGACGGACCTCGAAGGCGGGCATCAGCCCGAGTTCGCCCAGGAACTTGTGCACCCGCTCGGTGGGCCTGGCGCCGACCGAAAGCCAGTGCCGGATCCGGTCCTCGTCGACCTTGAGCCGGTCCGGGTGCTCATTCGGAACCATCGGGTTGTAGGTCCCGACCTTCTCGACGAACCGGCCGTCGCGCGGCGCGGTGTTTTCCGCCACGACGATCCGGTAGAACGGGCGTTTCTTGGCACCACCCCGTGCCAGGCGAATTCTCAATGCCATTCCTGTGCTCCTCGCGCGTTCGCGTGCGCCTTATCTTCTGCCCTGCCGACGCCTGCCTGCCCGCCGTCCCTGCAGGGCGAGATGACCGGCCGGCTGCTGGTGCCGGCCCAGGACCTGGCCCATCTGCGCCAGCATGTCCGGGGTTGGCTCGCCGCCCCCTGTGAGCGTGGACAGTTTCTGCATCAGTCCCATCTTGCCCATGCGCTTCATGGCCCGGGCGATTTCCATGTGTTCCTTCAGCACGCGGTTGACCTCGGGCAGGGGCCGTCCCGACCCCCGGGCGATCCGCCGCTTGCGCGATGCGTTCAGCAGCCGCGGCGACTGCCGTTCCTGCCGTGTCATCGACAGGATGATCGCCTGCTTGTGGCGCATCGCCCGGTCATCGATCCCGGCGTTGTCAAGCTGCTTCCTGACCTTGCCGATTCCGGGCAGCATTCCGAGAATGCCGCCGATGCCGCCCATGTTGGTAAGCTGCCGGTAGTGCGCCAGCATGTCCTCGAGGTCGAACCGGCCCTGGGCCATACGGCTGACCAGGCGCTGGGCTTCCTCCTCCTCGACCACCTGCTGGGCCTTCTCGACCAGGCTGACCACGTCGCCCATGCCGAGGATGCGCCCCGCCACCCGCTCGGGATGGAAATCCTCCAGCGCGTCGAGCTGTTCGCCGACCCCGACCAGCTTGACAGGCACGCCGGTCACCGCCCGCATCGAGAGTGCCGCACCGCCGCGTGCGTCACCGTCCATGCGGGTGAGCACGATGCCGGTCACGCCGACCTGCTCGTTGAAGTTGCGCGCTGTGTTGACCGCGTCCTGCCCTGTCAGGGCATCGGCAACCAGCAGGGTTTCCACCGGGTTGACCGCATCGCGGACCCGCCGGGCCTCGGCCATCAGCTCCCCGTCGATCGAGACCCGCCCGGCGGTGTCGAGCAGCACGATGTCGTACCCGCGCAGCCGCGCCGCGGTCATCGCACGCTGCGCGATCGATTCCGCGGTCTCGCCGGCGGCATTGGGAAGGGTCTCGATCCCGCACTGTTCGCCGAGTACCTGCAGCTGTTCGAGCGCGGCCGGGCGCGAGACGTCAAGTGACGCCATCAGCACCTTCCTGGGGTCGCCGCCCGACAGCCGTTTCGCGAGCTTGGCGGTGGTCGTGGTCTTGCCGCTGCCCTGCAGCCCGACCATCAGGATCGGCTGCGGCGGAACCGCGTTCAGGTTGATCGCGGACGCCTCGGACCCCAGGGTCTCGACCAGGGTGTCGTGGACGATCTTGATGACCTGCTGACCCGGAGTGATCGACCGCAGCACCTCCTGTCCGACCGCCCGTTCGCGGACCTGGTTGATGAACGGGCGCACCACCTCGAGGGCGACGTCGGCGTCAAGCAGCGCCACCCGGACCTCACGCAGCGCCTCCGTCACGTCGGCCTCCTGCAGGGCGCCACGCCGGGTCAACCGGTCAAAGGCGCTGCCGAGACGTTCGGTGAGGGTTTCGAACACGCGGTGACTCTCCGGTTGCGGCGTCGCTACCGGCGGTTTCAGCCCCGGTGCGATATGGCCGGATGTGGGGTGGTTCGCTCCGCGCATCCCCGAACGGACGCGCCGGACCGAAGCGGCCGCACGCTAGCGGCAAGAGGCAGACGCGTCAAGTTCCGGCGCGGCCGGGTAGTGACTCAGTTTGACTTTCGCGGCCTGCCACCTGTGCCGGCGGGGCGGGGGATGTCACGCCTTCACACGCCGTATGTGCCCTCTCTTGGCCTGGTAGATGAACGGCGCGGGCTCGCGCTCTGCGAGGTCAATGATACGAGGGAGGGCGATGACGAGATTGCGGAAGGTCGTCCATGCCGGGTCGCTGCCGCCATGGAGATAGAAGCACCGAACGCCGTGAGCGTGAACCGCAGCAATCTCCGCCTCCTGCTTATGAAACTTCCGATCCTGCGTGACGACCACCCAGCCCTTCTGCCCCACTTTCGCCAGCCATTCATCGTCCGGCGTGTTGCCGTCGAATCCTACTTGCTGATGATCCTTGACGACAACCGGAGGCCGCACGATGCGAAGCGCCTTCGGCACCCGCAACCCCACACATCGGTCGAAGAAGAGCGTCAGCTGGCCCACGAACCCGGGCGGCCGATGTCAACTTCGACCTTCTCGAATTTCAGGGCCGCGCTCACCTTGCAAACATCGAGCGCGAAATCCTCCGCGATCTCAGCAACGTTCTCCCCGCCCTCCCAGCGCTCCTTCACTACCCATGTCGCGATCCCACCGACATGCGGCGCTCCGAAGGCAATTGCGGGATCAATTCGAATTGGTTGCTCCCGGCCCGCCACCCGCCAGAGGCGCACGAAGTCGCCGTCCGGATTGTACTCGAACTCCGACAGCAGGGACTCAAGGATAAGGTTCCAGGCAAGCTGACCACCCGAGCCCGTATCGAGGAGCACGTCCGCTGGCGCATTGGGGTCAATCTGCTTCATGTCGATGAGAAGCTGTTTGCCGTCCGTCTTGAAGCGGTACTCCGCAAACGGAAACTCCGTACCAATCTGTTCGGACAGATAGGTGCGCGTCGCGTCAATGGTTTGCAGTTTGACGCCGGATTTTCGCATGGCCGCGACGACGCCAACCTCAATCAACTGGAGGTAGGACAGGGCCAAGCCCTTGGGACGCTGGGACAGCACCGAGGAACCGCCGCCGCGAAGGCGCTGCCAATAGGCGACCGTTTGAGCCGAGATACCTGCGTAGCGTGCGGCGTCGCCAACCCTGTACGTGGGGATGCGGATGCGCTCACGCCACAGTTCGGAACCTGTATATGGCAGCGTCGAGTCTCCGTCGTCATATGCCTCTCGAAGGGGCATTGACACGTGGTCAATGCTCGCAGGCGAAAACATTGCACACTCCCGCGTAACGCGCCACTCTGCCTCGTCGGCCTGAAGGCTACGCTCACCGGGCCAGAGGCGATGGAGGAGTGCCGATGCTCCGTCTGACCCTGCCAACCGTTGCCTTGGCTCTCGTGCTCGCGGTGCCAGCCGGTGCGGCGGAGAAGGTCACAGACTACGACCGTTTCCAGCTGTGGAACAGTTGCCAGCCAATGGATTTGTTCGTCTCAGACCTGCACAAGGACGCCGACATTGGATTGACCAGGGAAGCGATCCTGGTCGCCGTACGCAGCAGGCTTCGTGCGGCGCGGCTATACGAGGCCGACGAACTGTTCTCGCACCTATACGTGAACGTGAACGTAGTGGGCCAAGCACATAATATATCGATTCAATACTATAAACATCTGGAAGATACGGCATCTGGCGAAACAGGCTACGCTGCAACCTGGGACACCGGGGGCACTGGGACGCACAGATCAGCCGACTACATCCTGTCCGGTGTATCGCAGTACACGGACCGCTTCATCGACGAGTACCTGCGTGTGAACGCGGACTCCTGCTGAAAGTCGAACTGATACGGATACACTACCCACGGCCGGGCCGTGACCCGGCTTGACGTCTTGCCACCTGTCAAACGCTGATTTGTGCTCAACACAGTGACACAGTGTTTCGTGGTAACACCGGGAGATGACATGCCGACAGGACCGAGGGGAGACAGCGCCCTGCTGACATGGCAGGCTGCGCTTACCATGTCGTGAAGACCGCCATGGGTGAGATCGAAGACACCAGGTTACGTCGCCTTGCGGAGCGTGCGACAGGTGGTCGAGCCGGCGGCCCGGAGCGGGCGGTTGCCCAGGCATCTGAACGATGGAGCGAGAGTGCTCGGCAGGGTGCGACAGCACGGTTGAGCTGAAGTGGAGCGTTGTCCGGCTCGAGGCTGACCGGGATACCGTACGAGCGGAGATGCAAGCGATGGAATCGCGAATTGATGCAGGTCTCGCGCAACTGCGCGAAGATATTGCCAAGCGGGACACGGAAACAGCCCGGCGCGAAACCCGCTTGGTCCTCGCCATGATCGGCATTGTTGGCGCAGCGGTCGCTATCCTGAAGTTTCTGTAGGCGCCTGCGTCTTCCGTGCCACGTTTTTCTTGTCGCCCTGCAATTCCCATGAATCGATTGTAGTAGCAGCGTCTGTCAGTACCGTTCACACGGTGAACGATACTTTGTGCGCCGTCGTAGTGGCGGGGGCGCCGCTTCTTGTCATGGGGCAGTACCGCCGGATGCGGGCAACTGCCATGATCGCGCCGTAGATTACCTGCAGCACTGCAACGCCAATGCGGGCAGCGGCAGGGGTCGTGTTCTCGGCAGACCCTTCTGCAGTGCAGGTGCTGCGGAACATTCCTCTCCGTCACTGTTGCCCTGGTCGACGGGCCACTTCTGGCGGCTCCCCTGCAGCAGCAGCAGCGAACACGGCGCTGGTTGCAATCCGGATATCCTTCCCGCCATAGTGCACGGTGGAGATGGCGGTACTCCATCGGCGTGGCGTGCCGCGCGCAACACACGGCCGGACAGATCGTCATGCTGACCCGTCTTGAAGTGGACGGTTTCAAGAACCTGGTCGAATTCGCTGTCGATTTTGGCCCGCTCACTTGCATCGCCGGACCAAACGGGATCGGGAAGTCGAACATGTTCGACGCCATCCGTTTCCTGTCCCTGCTGGCGGACCGGCCGATAGGCGAGGCGGCGGTTGCCGTTTGCCCCGGCCGTCCTGAAGACCTGTTCTTCCGCAGCGGTTCCGTGCACCGGCACTCGTTCCGCATTGCCGCCGAGATGCTGGTGGAGCGGCAGGTCTGCGACGATTTTGCCCGCCCTGGAACGGCCACGTCGACCTTCCTGCGCTACGAGGTCGAAATCGGGCGAAGGACCGGTGTTCCACGCGATCGCGGCGGGGTCCCGGACCTGGAACTCCGCTCGGAATCCCTGCGCCAGATCCGCAAGCGCGATGCCGCGAAGAGACTCCGTTTTCCGCATTCCAGGTCCAGGTTTCGCAACCGGGCGGTCCACAACGACAGGCATTCGCGGGCGGGCTACATTTCGACCGAAACGGGCAACGGCACCGAGGCCGGGATCGTCGTCCACCAGGATGGCGGGTCCACGGGCCTCGGACACGGGGCGCCGGCGCGCCGCGCACCCCGGACGGTCGTCGGGACGAGCACGACGGTTGCGACCCCGACGATCCTGGCTGCGCGGCGCGAAATGCAGGGCTGGCGCCTGCTGTCCCTGCAACCGGATGCCATGCGCCGTCCGGATCGCCCGGGCCGTGACCCCGATACCGTTTCCGACAACGGAGCGCACCTCGCCGCGGCCCTTGCTCGCCTAAAGGACGGCAGGGATACAGGCGATGTCGACGTCGTCGGGACCATCTCGTCGAGACTGCGGGAACTGGTTCCCGGTATGCGTGTCGATATCATTCGTGACGAGGCCCGCCAGCTCCTTGGCCTGTCGGTCACGGACCAGGACGGCCGGCATTTCCCGGCAAGCGGGATTTCCGGCGGGACATTGCGCTTCCTTGCCCTGGCGATCCTAGCTGAGGATCCGGGGGCGGGGAGCGTGCTGTGCATCGAGGAGCCGGAAAACGGCATCCACCCTGGACGACTGGACGCCGTGGCACGCCTGGTGCGCGATCTCGCGGTGGATGCCGGCGAGCAACCGGGGGACGGAAACCCGATGCGCCAGGTCATACTGGCAACCTACTCGCAGTACTTTCTCCAGCTCCAGAACGAGGATGACGTGCTGCTGGCGAGGGACGTACCCGTGCGCACGGACGCGGGTGCGGTCAGGGTCCTGCGCTGCTTTCCGCTGGAGGGAACCTGGCGTGCAAGACTTGACGGGCCGGAACATGCGCTCGGCGTGTCCATGATGCTGGAGTACCTGCACCCTCCGCTGAACGCCCAGTTGAGCCTGCCGCTCGAATTCCATGGAGCCGGGCCAGCCCCGGACCCCTGACCGGGCAGGCGGTTCGACCTGTCCCCGTTTGCAGGGCAACCTCTGCCGAATTGCTCGTCCACCACCGTCAGCCGTGTGACTGGATCGCCGGAAGTCGTCATGCTCTCCCGGAAGCGGCCTGTTCACGGCGTTGGCGCCGGTGTAGCGTCGAGTGGGGGAGGATGAAGCCATGTCCGGACTTGGAGTGCTGGTGGTCGGCCAGAGCCCGCGCCCCGAGGTCGCCGCCCTGGTCGCGGACCTCGCAGGACCCGGTGTCGAACTGGACCTGCGCGGCGCACTCGACGGCTTCTCGCGTGCCGAACTCGAGACGATGCAACCAGAATGCGATGCCGAGGCGCTGTTCACCCGGCTGCCGGACGGATCGGGTGTGAAACTCGGCAAGCGCCACGTGATTACCCACGGCACCCGGCAGCTCGACGCGCTGACCCGGGCCGGCCACCAGGTGGTCATGGTGATGTGTACCGGTGCGTTCCCGGACTGGATGGCCCGGTACAGGGCGGTGTTCCCGTCGCGCACGCTCGAGGCTTCGGTGGCGGCCTGCCAGCCGGCGGGCCGGCTCGGCGTGCTGGTGCCGATCGCCGAGCAGTGCGCAGGCGCGCACCAGCGCTGGGGCGGGCGCGGTTACGACGTCAGCGCAGCGGCGCTCTCGCCGAACGCGGGACCGGGTGAAGTCCGCAGCGCCGCATCGCACCTCGGAAAGGCCGGAATCGACCTGCTGGTGCTCGACTGCATCAGCTATACCCGCGAGACCAAGCGGCTGGCCCGCGAGGCCGCCGGCGTGCCGGCCATTCTCGCGGTCTCGAGCGCGGTCAGGATGGCGCTGGAGCTGATTGACTGACCGACCGGCGCAGCCGGTCACTCGCCTCGCGGTCGATGGTGCCGCAGCCGAGCACCACGCAGCCGTAGTCGTGGCGCGCACCCTCGGGCGTGACGTAGCCCGCATCGAGATCCTGCTGGACCGCGTCGTAATCCCGCGACATCGGGTTCCCGAACCCGGAGCCGCCGGCCAGCCTGATCGAGGCCCGCTGGTCAATGACGTCGAGGTAGCCGAGACCGCCGACCCCCATGTCGTGGACCGCGCCGTTGCCGCCCGAGATCCAGGCCCGGGCCAGCATCCCCGAACCGCCGCCGAACAGCCCGTCGATCGCCGTGGTGACACCGTTGGGGTAGAGACCGACCTGGCAGCGCAGGCCATCGTCGTCGCGCTTGCGGGTGACCAGTTGCTGGGACAGCCCGCCGCGGTGGGTCCCCGGACCGCCGCTGTCGGGCACCAGCGCCTTTTCCATCACGAGCACCGGCATGCGGGTCTCGAACAGCTCGACCGAGGTGTTGGCGGCACTCGTCGGATACAGCAGGGCCGACTTGCCGTCACCATGTGACGACGCACCCTGGCCGCCGCCCTGGAACAGGTGGTCGCTGAAGGTGCGCCCGTCGGTTGCGACCCCGTAGAACAGCGCGCTCGACGGCAGCCCGGTGAATGACTGGACCTGGCCGGGAGCCGCCTCGGCGAGGGCGCCGAAGATGTTCGGTGCCACGTACCATCCGGTGCGAACACGTGTATTCACCGCCTTCGGCTTCCCGCAGTTCATGATGCTGCCCGGCGGTGCGCTCACCGACATCGGCTGGTAGCAGCCGGCATTGCCCGGAATATCGGGAGTGAGGATGCATTTCAGCGGGTAGGTCGAGTGCGCCATGGTGTAGCTGAGCGTGCAGTTGCTGCCGCCGCGTTCGGTCTGGGGCGGCGCTCCCTCGAAGTTCACCGAGATTTCCTCGCCCTGGACGTCGACCTGGATCGGGTAGGTCATCACCTCCTCGATGCCGTCGGCCTGCACCACGTGGTGGTAGTGACCGTCGGGCACCGCGGCAATGGCCCGACGCATCGCGGCCTCGGCGCGGCGCTGGATCACCGCGGCCAGTGCCTCGAGATCGTGCATCCCGTACTCGTCCATGAACTCGAGCAGGCGCACCGCACCGGTCATGCCGGCGGCAACAAGCGCATGAACATCGCCGAGCACCTGGTCGGGTCTGCGAACGTTCTCGCCCAGGATCTGGAACAGGTCCTCGTTGGGCTTGCCGGCCCGGAACAGTTTCATCGGCGGGATCTGGATGCCCTCGTCGTAGATCTCGCGGGCGTTGAGATCGTCCTTGGTGCCACCGATGTCGCTCACGTGGCCGACGATCCCGACGAAGGCCACGATCCGGCCCTGGCGAAACACCGGCACCGCGACCGCGATGTCGAACAGGTGGCCCGCACACAGCCACGGATCGTTGGTCACCAGAACGTCGCCCTCTTCCAGGGTCTGGGTCGGAAACCGCTCGATCATGGCGTTGATCGCGATCGGCAGCGTCAGGTTGAAGACCGGCATGGCGCGGGGCGAGTGGACGATCTGCCGGCCCTTGGCGTCGAGCAGTTCGCAGGCGAAGTCCTGGGCCTCGCCGATGATCAGCGAAAAGGCGGTGCGGATCACCGTGTGCCAGCACTCCTCGGCAATGTTGATCAGCCGCGACCACATGATCTCGAGGCCGATCGGGTCGCCGTCGAGCCGGGCGATCGCGTCTTCCATCGCCATGTCCGAGGCCACCACCAGGGTGCCTGCGGTCTCCCCGGGCAGGGCCAGGCGCAGGTTGCCTGCATCGTCGACCACCGCGGTGGCTCCGGTCGGGACCACGGTGGTCGCCTCGCGTTCCTCGATGATCGCAGGGCCCGACACCACGAGGCCGGACGGCAGGGCATAGCGGTCGTAGACCGCCGCGGTGGTCATGGCGGTGATTTCAGGGTCGTAGACCGGTCGATGGCCCTTCATCATCGGGACCTCGCCGGCAACCTCCTCGCGCGCCGTCTCGAGTGCGGGGGTCAGGGCGGTGCAGCGCACCCGCAGGTTGATGATCTCGATGCGCGCACCGTCGTAGAGATGGGTGTAGAGCCGTTCGTAGGCGGACCGGAACCGGTCAACGAGTTCCGACAGTGTCGCGGGGTCGAGCGGACCCTCCGGAACCGGGACGCTGATTTCGTGCATCTGGCCCTGCAGACGCATGTCGGCGAGGCGCTCGAGTGCGAGCGGTCCCTCGCCTCCCGCGTCGTCAACCCGGCGGCGGCAGGCATCCGCCATGGCATCGTAGACCTGTTCCATCTGTTCGCGGTCTGCCTGCTCGAGAAGCATCGGCAGGGAGCGCGACATCTCGAACTCCACCGGCGAAGCCAGCATGCCGAGCGCCGAAGCGGCACCCGATGCCGGCGGGACCACGATCTCGCCGATCCCCAGCTTGCGGGCGACCCGGGCGGCATGCACCGGGCCGGCCCCGCCCATCGCCACCATCGCGTAGCGCCGTGGATCGCGGCCTTTCTCCACGATGTGAACCCGTGCGGCCCCGGCCATGTTCTCGGCGACAAGATCGTAGACGCCCCATGCCGCCTCGAGCGGCGAGACCCCGAGCGCGTCGGCGAGCCGCGCCATGGCCCGTTCGGCAGCGGCCACGTCAAGCGCCATGCGTCCGCCGAGGAAGAAGCCGGCGTCGAGGTAGCCGAGCACCAGGTTGGCGTCGGTGACAGTCGGCAGTTCGCCGCCCTGGCCGTAGCAGGCAGGACCCGGGTTGGCGCCGGCACTCTCGGGTCCGACCTTGAGCAGGCCGAGTTCGTCGAGACGGGCGATCGAACCGCCACCCGCCCCGATCTCGATCATGTCGATGATCGGGGCATGGATCGGCAGTCCGCTGCCGCGCTTGAAGCGGTGGACCCGGCCGGCCTCGAGCATGGCGGTGACGTCCGGCCGGCCTTCCTGGATCAGGCAGGCCTTGGCCGTTGTTCCGCCCATGTCGAAACTCAGGATGTCCGGCGCCTCGATGCCGGCGCCGACGAAGGCCGTGGCGCGTGCCCCGCCGGCGGGGCCGGATTCGACGAAACGAACCGGGAAGTCCACGGCGGTTTCCGGTGTGGTCAGGCCGCCCGATGACTGGATCAGGTGGAACCGCCCGGCAAACCCGCTTGCCTCGAGACCGGAGACCAGGCCGTCGACATAGGCGCCCATCAGCGGCTGGACGTAGGCGTTCGCGGCCGTGGTCGAGGAACGCTCGTATTCCCTGAGTTCCGGGTGCACGTCCGATGACAGTGACACCGGCATTCCCGGCGCGATCTCGGCAATCAGCCGGCGCAGCTCGCGTTCGTGGTCCGGCGTCTTGTAGGCGTGCAGCAGGCAGACGGCGAACGCCTCGACGCCCTCATCGACCAGCGCGCGGATCTCGCCGCGGGCCTGGTCGGGATCGAGCGGGGTCACGATCCGCCCGGAGCTGTCGATCCGTTCATCGATTTCCCGGCGCAGCCGCCGCGGTGCAAGTGGTTCGGGGTACTGCAGGAACAGGTCGTGGATGTCGTAGCGCTGTTCCGTCCCCATCTCCAGGATGTCGCGGAAACCCCGGGTGGTGAGGAAACCGAGCCGGCATCCGCGCCGCTCGATGATGGCGTTGGTGACCAGGGTGGTGCCGTGCACGATCTGTTCGATGCGCCCGAACGGGACGTCGAGACGCTCCAGCATCTCCGCCATGCCCTCCATGGCGCCCACAGACGGGTCATCCGGCGTGGTCAGGCACTTGTGCAGGTGCAACCGCCTGTGTGCGGGTTCGACCAGGACAAAGTCGGTGAAGGTTCCGCCGATGTCGAAACCGAGCCTGTAGCCATTGTCCTGCACTGTCATTGCACCACTCCTGTTGCCGGAGCGGCGAGCGTAGCGACTTGACGGAATTTGTCGATACGCGAAGTGGCGCCGCGCCGCACCCGGACAGGCTGGTGTGACCGGATGCGGTTTCGGGCGGTGCGATGGCCGGTCGGGGTGCAGGCCGACGCATCGGGACGCGACGGGGGCGGACCTGCCATGACGGTTCCGGCGTGCGTCGCCGCTGCACCCCGCGCCTTGGCGAAGGCACTCGCACGACAGACCCGTTGCACCGGAGGTGGTGCGGCGGGCACGGGAGCAGAAGGCCGGCGAATTCAAAAGCGCCGATGCCGGGTATTGGCTGCGCAGTGACCGCACGGCCGGCACCCCGGCACGAGGGCCGCCGGCAGGAAGAAACGGGGCGGACCCGAGACGGGGCCATCGCTATCCCGCGTCGGAGTTCGGATCCCGGACCTTCTCGTTGAGGAAACGCTCGAGCCGGTCGAGAGCCCTGTCGAGATCACCGCCGCCCAGGGACGCCCGGCTTGCGCCACCCAGGGCGTGCGTCGCCTCCTGTTCGTCGATGCCGGGGAAGAACTCTGCAAAGCACTCCGGGCTGACCTCCAGATCGAGCCGGCCGCCGTCGCCACTGCTCCCGGGCGCCGCCCAGATCAGCATTCTGGTACGGTCTGAAGGAGGCGCAATCCTCACCGACAGCTTGTGGGGCTGCACCGCAAGGCCGGCACTCCTTGCAATGCTCTCGAAGCGGTCGAACTGTTCGCCCACACCGGCATGGTCCGCACGTTCACGGACGGCGTCAACGCTGAAGCGGGAGGACCGCGAGGGCCTGACCTGTTCGTCGATGACCTCGCGGACCAGCAGCTGCGGGCCGCCGTCGAGTTGGAATACCCCGAAGCTGACGATGCCGATCGGAACACCGAAACGCCCGAGAAATGCGGTCATGCGTTCGAGCCCGGGGTGGATTCCGGCTCCGACGAGCAGCACGGCGATTTCGCGCCTGTCAGCTTCGCCTGCCAGCTGCCGGTTCAGCCGGGCCGAAAGCTGCCGGGCATCGCCCAGTGCGCCGAGCCCGTCCTCGAGCCTGTCCCTGAAATCATCGGCTTCAATGCGCGCGATCGACGAGGCGTAGTAGAGCGCCTGCGTCAAGGCGGCCGCATGGAGCATGTCGGGCTTGATCTCGATCACCACCCAGCGATCCTGGGTGTCGAGGGCCAGCAGATCGAGGATTCCATCGTCGATCCGTACCTGGCGGCCGACCAGTGTCAGCCCCTCCCCGATCAGCCCCGCGTCGCGGACGATCCAGTCTTCGAGATCCTTCTCCAGTTCGATCGAGGAGCGCTCGACTTCCCTCGGCATCACGGGCTGCGCCGCCCCCTCCGCACCGCGCCGGTCAATGCTCCAGGCTGCCAGTTTCGCCATTGCCGCTTCCCTTCCGCGTTACCGCGCGCACATGCCCCGTGTGCGGCGCACCGGGGCCACCTGGATGACACCGTCCGGTCCTGTCTGCGACACCCGGAACAGGCGGCGAGCGACGGTGTCGCCATGTCGAGCCGTACCGCCATCGTCACGGTCGCCATGGCCCTGCCTCACAATCGGGCAACGAACCCGACAATGGAGGCACGACCCTGCCGGGATCATTGCGTGGGTTGCGATTTGTGGATGACGACGGCAGGTCTTGCAAGACGCGGGAAGATCACGACGCAAACCATGGGCCGCTGGATCGATCAGTCGGGGGTGAAGCGTCGCGGTTTTCCGGTCCATGTCTGTCGATCCGTGGAACGATTTCGGATACGCTTGAGCAATGGAACGGCGCGGGACAACGAGACGGGTGGTCGCTCTGGGACTGGTTGCGAGTGCGCTGCCGTTCCCGGCGCGGGCGTCCGGGTGCGGATCCCCCACGCGCCGGCAGACCGCGGGGCCATACTACACCCCGTCGACGCCGCGCCGTGCGGACCTGCGCGAGCCCGGTAGCCACGGCGAGACCCTCGTCTTCGAGGGTTCTGTGCTGACAAGGGACTGCCGGCCGGTACCCGGCGCCGTTGTCGACATCTGGCACTGCGACGAGCGCGGCCGCTACGACAACCGGGGCTTTCGCTACCGCGGTCACCAGGTTGCCGATGCCGCGGGCGCCTTCCGGTTTCTCACCATCCGTCCGGGCCACTATCCGGGCCGCACACCGCATATCCACGTGAAGGTCCACGGTGCGGGCACGCGCCCGCTGACCACGCAGGTCTACTTTCCCGATCTTGCCGGGGCCAACACGCGCGATGGCATCTACCGCGACGATCTGCTGCTTCGGCTGGATCGCGACGCCAGCGACGCGTGGCGTGCATGGTTCGACTTCGTGCTGGCCCCGGCCTGACGGCTCCCCGGGGCGACGGTGACGGGCTGGCCCGTCACCGCCGTTCCTCCAGGTTTCAGTTCTGCGCCACCCAGCGGTTCCAGCGCTCGGTCAGCTCTTCCTGGTAGTCGACCCAGAAGTCGACCGCTTCCTGGCTGCCGCCGAACAGGCCGGTCGCGAGGTTGTCGCCCGCCGGCAGGATCTTCGCGCGCTCCGGCTCGACCATGCCGATACCGTCATTGTGCGTGGGACCGTAGGCATAGGCCTTGGTGAAGGCGGCCTGGCGCCCGGGATCGGACGCGAACCTGATGAAGTCGTAGCCCGCATCCTGGTGCGGTGCGCCCTCGATGATGGCCCAGGAATCGATGGCGTAGATCGTCCCGTCCCAGACCATCTGCAGGTTCTTGCCTTCCTTCTGGGCATTGCTGATCCGCCCGTTGTAGGCGACGCTCAGCTCGACGTCTCCGGCCGCCAGCCACTCCGGTGCCTGCGCTCCGGCTTCCCACCACTGGACGAGCGGCTTGACTTCGTCGAGCTTCGCGAAGGCCCGGTCCACACCCTCGGGCGTGTTGAGCACGGCATAGACATCGGCCGGTGCGACCCCGTCAGCCAGCAGCGCGTATTCGAGATTGAGCTTCGGCCCCTTGCGCATGCCGCGCTTGCCCGGCCAGGTCTCCGTGTCCCAGAAATCGGCGAGCGATGCGGGTGCCGTGCCGACGGTATCGGCGTTGTACGCAATGACCACCGACCAGACGATGTTGCCGACCCCGCAGTCGGTGACGGCGTCGGGCAGGAGGTCTTCGGCGGGCAGGATCCTCGACCAGTCGAGCTTGACGAACACGCCTTCCTCGCAGCCGCGGACCAGTTCGGAGGTCTCGACCTGAACGACATCCCACGGGATCTGCCCGGTGTCCTGCATGGCCTGGAACTGGGCCCAGCCGCCGAGGTAGACGTCCTCGAGGAAGGCTGTGTCCGATGCCTCGCCGAACGGCGTGAAATATACGTTGCGCTGCGCTTCCTGGTAGGTGCCGCCCCAGCTTGCGATGGTGAAGTCGCGGGCGTCGGCAGCCCCTGAAACCAGGCCCAGGGCCGCGGCCACCGCGAAAAGCGTGCTGACTTTCCTCGTGATGATGCGCATGGCTTCGTCCTCCCTTCCGCCGCGAACGGCTTCTGCCTGTTGTCTCGCCTCTGCCCTTGTCTGTCTCCGCGTGAAGTGTCGCTACGTGTTGCGCCGGGACCGGTGCCGGGCGGCTCGCCACTGCAGCAGTTCCACCACGGCAAGCAGGGCAAGGGAGAACACTATCAGAATGGTTGCGATTGCAACAATCGACGGGTCGAGCTGATCGCGCAGGCCGGTGAAGAGCTGTCGCGGCAGCGTGATCTGCGCCGGACCGCTGACAAACAGCGCCACGATCACCTCGTCGAGCGAGGTCACGAACGCGAACACCGCGCCGGCAAGCACGCCGGGCGCGATCAGGGGCAGTGTGACCTGGAAGAAGGCGGCGAGCGGGGGTGCGCCCAGGCTCTCGGCGGCGCGGACCAGGTTCCAGTCAAAGCCCTTGAGAGTTGCCGAGACGGTGATGACGACAAAGGGCACCGCCAGCACCACGTGGGCGATGATGAGCCCGGCATGGGTCTGCACCAGTCCGACACGGGCGAAGAAGAAATAGAGCCCGAGCGCACTGATCACCACCGGCACCGCAAGCGGCGAGATCAGCAGGCCGAAGACCAGCGGCTTGCCGGGAAAGTCGGCGCGCGTGAGTCCGTAGGCCGCAAGTGTTCCGAGGGTGGTGGCAATCAGTGTCGTCGCCACGGCGACGATCAGGCTGTTCTCCAGCGCGAACATCCACGGAAACGGTTCGACGACCGTTTGGTACCAGCGCAGGGAAAGGCCGGGCAGCGGATAGCTCAGGAAACTCCCGGCACTGAACGAGATTGGAACGATGACCACGATCGGGCCGACCAGGAACAGGAAACCGAAGGCACAGATGAGCCGCAGGCACCAGTACCAGACGTGCTGGCCGCGGGTGGCGTTGACCGGAAGCGCCATTATCCGAACCTGAACCCGGCGCCGCCACGCACCAGTCCGCGATAGACCGGGTACAGGGCGGCCACGCTCAGCAGGAGCAGGATCGCGATCGCGCTCGCCATGCCCCAGTTGCCGGTGCGGGTCGCGAACTCGGCGATGAGATAGCTCAGCATCTGGTCGGACGCGCCGCCGATCAGTGCCGGCGTGATGTAGAAGCCGATCGACAGGATGAAGACGAGGATGCAGCCCGCGCCGAGCCCGGGCAGGGTCTGCGGCAGGTAGATCGAAAGGAAGGCTGCGACCGGCCGGGCTCCGAGCGAGGCCGCGGCCCGCAACTGGCTGGGCGGGATGTTTCGCATGACGGCATAGAGCGGCAGTACCAGGAAGGGCAGCAGAATATGGACCATCGCGATGTAGACGCCGGTGCGGTTGAAGATCAGCGTGAGCGGCTCGTCCACGATGCCGGCAAGCAGCAGGAAGTCGTTGACGATGCCCTTGTTCTGCAGCAGCACCACCCAGGCGGCAGTGCGCACCAGCAGGGAGGTCCAGAACGGCAGCAATACCAGCGCCAGCAGGATCCGCGAGGTGCGCTTGCCGGAGGTGGCGATGAGATAGGCCATCGGATAGCCGATGGCGATGCACCAGGCGAGCACCCAGAAACTGATCCAGAAGGTACGCTGCAGGTACTCGACGTAGATGGTCCGTTCCGGCGGCGCCTTCGCGACACTGCCGTCCCAGCGGCGCTCGAGGTCGACGGCCGCCAGCAGGTAGCGAGTGGTGTAGGGTCCGGCCGATGCCTTGATCGCCCGCCAGTAGGCGATGTCGCCCCAGCGTTTGTCCAGTCCGATCAGGGCGTCCCTGTAGGGCGGTCCGGTGATGCGGCGGATCTTCCGCCCGGTTCGCATCACCATGCTGCGAAAACCGCTGATCTCGTAGTTCAGCCGCATGGCCGCCGCAGCGACGGTCCTGTTGGCATAGGCGGTCCGGATTTCCTCGACCACTGCCGCGTAGGCGTCCTCGCCCGGCAGTTCCGCACCGTCCCAGGCTGCAACGATCTTCGCGGTCAGGGGCATGACCTCGGCAAGCTTCGGATCATCGATGCTGAAGTACAGCAACGAGAGGATCGGGCCCGCAAACACCACGAGAATGAACAGGAGCAGGGGCGCAACCAGCAGGAAGGAGGTGAACGAGCGTCTGCGCTGGACACGGCGGAGCTTGAGCTCGAGGCTGCTCCCGGCAGAGGCGGTCATGCCGGCGCCAGCACCCGGCAGTGCTCGGAAGACCAGCCGATCGTGACCGGCGCCCCGGGCCGGAGGGTATCGCTGTCCGCGCCCGCCGGCACCCGCGCGACGATGTCGTCCCGCCCGGCCATGGCAAGGCGCACACGGTTGTGGGCACCGAAGTAGATCACCTCGACGATCCGCGCCTCGAACCGGTTCGCGGTCATGCCGTCTGGCGGATTGATCGAGAGCCGCTCCGGGCGCAGCGAGAGGCTCGCCGCCTCTCCCCGGGCGCGCGGTGTGGCCGACCGCGCCCGGACCAGATCGCCCGAGGCCAGCCTGACGGCGCACTCGGCGCCGTCGGTGCCCTCGATGACGCCTTCGAACCCGTTGTTCTCGCCCACGAAACCGGCAACGAACGCATTGGCCGGCTCCTCGTAGACCTCGTGGGGCGAACCCACCTGCTGGATCAGGCCGTCGTTCATGATCGCAACCCGGTCCGACATGGTGAGCGCCTCTCCCTGGTCGTGGGTGACGTAGGCGACGGTCATGCCGAGCTCGTCGTGCAGGTGCTTGATCTCGATCTGCATCTGTTCGCGCAACTGCCTGTCGAGCGCGCCCAGCGGTTCGTCCATCAGCACCATTTCCGGCTCGAAGACCAGCGCGCGCGCCAGCGCGACGCGCTGCTGCTGGCCACCGGAGAGCTGGTGCGGTCGCCGGTCGCCGAGTCCGGCGAGGTCGACCATCCGCAGCGCGGTATCCACCTTCTCGCGGATGACGGTTCTGGCAACCCGGCGCTGGACCAGGGGAAAGGCGACGTTCTGGAATACCGACCGGTGCGGGAAAAGCGCGTAGTTCTGGAACACGATGCCCATGTTGCGCCGGAACGGCGGTACATTGGCGAGCGATCGATCGTTCAAGGCGATATCGCCCGCGGTGACCGCTTCGAACCCCGCAAGCATCAGCAGGATGGTCGTCTTGCCCGAGCCCGACGGCCCCAGCAGGGTCAGGAACTCGCCCCGACGGATCTCCAGGTTGAGCCGGTCGACGACGTTGACCTGACCGTCATAGGTCTTCTCGACGTTTCGGAACCGGACCAGCACGTCCGGTGTGGCGGTCACGACCGGTCCTTCCCCGATCCCGCCGTTCCCCCGGCCACGGGGAAACGGCGGTTCAAAGGGCGGCACCGGACTGCAGGGATCATGCGTGGTTACGCGACCGCCGTTCCCTGCCTGGTCAACTGGTCAAGTCCGGCGTCCAGCGCGCGGGCGTAACGGTCGAACATCTCGTCGATCTCGCTCTCGGTGATGATCAGGGGCGGTGCGAAACACATCGAATCCCCGACCGGCCGCGTGATCAGGCCCTCGCGGGCGCACAGGTCATTGACCAGCGCACCGACACCGTCCGACGCCGCGAACGGTTCCCTGGTCGCCTTGTCCTTCACCAGTTCGGTGGCCCCGACCAGTCCGACGCCACGCGTCTCGCCGACCAGCGGATGGTCGGCAAAGCCCTGGATCCGCTGCTGGAACCGGCCGGCAACGCTCCTGACATGGTCGAAGGTTTCTTCTTCCTCGTAGATCTTCAGGGTCTCCAGCGCCACCGCCGCCGCGACAGGGTGGCCGGAATAGGTGTAGCCGTGGCCGAACACGCCGAGCTTCGCGCTCTGGTCGGCGACCGCCTGGTAGACCTCGTCGGAGACCATCGTCGCCGAGATCGGCAGGTAGCTCGATGACAGCGCCTTCGCACACACCATGATGTCGGGTTCGATGCCGAAGGTCTGCGAACCCCAGACATTGCCAGTCCGTCCGAAACCGCAGATCACCTCGTCGGCAACGAACAGCACGTCGTGCCTGCGCAGAACCTCCTGGATCTTCGGGAAATAGGTTGCCGGCGGGACAATCACGCCGCCCGCGCCCATCACCGGTTCGGCGAAGAACGCGGCCACCGTCTCCGGCCCCTCGGACTGGATCAGCGCGTCGAGTTCCTCGGCCATGCGGGTGGCGAAGTCCTCCTCGCTCTCGCCTTCCTCGCCGAAGCGGTAGAAATGCGGGTTGCCGGTGTGGATGAAACGGTCGAGCGGCACGTCGAAACCGGAATGGTTGAGCGACCGGCCGGTCAGGCTGGCAGCCGCCAGCGTGATCCCGTGGTAGCCGTTCACCCGGCCGACGATCTTCTTCTTCTGATGACGCCCGCGAGCATTGTTGTAGTACCAGATGAACTTGATCGCGGTGTCGTTTGCCTCCGAGCCCGAGTTGTTGAAGAACACCCGGGAAATCGAGGTCGGCGCCAGCCCCATCAGTTTCTCGGCAAGGTCGATGCCGGGCAGGTGCGACTTCTGGCCGAATTGGTGGTAGTAGGGCAGGGTCTCGAGCTGCTTGACCGCGGCGGCGACCAGGCGCTTGTGCTGAAAGCCGAGCGAGGTCGACCACAGCCCGGCCATGCCCTCGATGTACTGCTTGCCGCCGGTATCCCAGACATAGACGCCGTCACCGCGCTCGATGACCATCGGCCCCTGTTCTTCGTGCTGGCGGAAGTTCGTGTAGGGATGCAGCAGATACGCGACGTCCCGTGCTTCCGGCGAGTTGGGTTGCAGCGGCATGGAGCAGTCTCCCAGGATGGTTGTGGCGGGGCAGGCCCGCAGTCTATCACTGTGCGGGATCAGTCCCAAATGCCATCGCGGCACGCCACGCCCGGCGTTCCGCGGCGCGTCGCCGCACCGTCCGGCGGCGGGCACCCTGTCCCGCCCGGAGAGAGACATGCACCACGACATCCTTGCCATGACTGCCGCCCGCATCGCGTCCGGGGTTGCCGACGGATCGCTCGGCGCCGTCGAGGTTGCCCGCGCCTTCCTCGGGCGGATCGACGCGCTGAACCCGGTGATCAACGCGGTCTGCACCCTCAACCCGCGCGCACTGGAGGAGGCGGAGGCCGTCGACAGGCGCCGCGCACGGGGGGAACCGCCCCGTCTGCTCGAGGGGGTGCCGTTCCTCGCCAAGGACATCCTGCAGACCCGCGGGCTGCGGACCACCTTCGGATCCCTGCTGCTGGAAGACGACGTTCCGGAGGTGGATGCGATGCCGGTCGAGCGGCTGCGGGCCGCGGGCGCGATCCTGCTGGGCAAGACCAACACGCCGGAGTTCGCGCACGACGTCAACACCACCAACCCCGTCTTCGGAACCACGCGCAACCCGTGGGACGTCAACGTGACCGCGGGTGGGTCAAGCGGCGGATCGGGTGCGGCGGTCGCCGCCGCGATGGCGCCGCTTGCGCTTGGCACCGACCTCGGTGGTTCGATCCGGATCCCGTGTTCGTTCAACAATCTCGCCGGCCTGCGGCCGAGCCCCGGCCGGGTTCCGACCTGGCCGACCGACTTCGCCTGGGACACGCTGGTCCAGCATGTCCAGGGGCCGATGACCGCGACCGTCGGTGATACCGCGCTCACCATGGCGGCGCTGGCGGGCCCGGACGACAGGGACCCGGCGAGCCTGCCCGACGACGGGACCGACTTCGCGGGTGCCCCCGGCCTCGCCCTGCCCGAGGGATGCCGCATCGCCCTGTCCTGCGACCTCGGCGGGCTGATCCCGCTCGATCCGGAGGTCGCATCACTGGTCGCCGCCGGCGTGCGCCGTTTCGAGGATCTCGGCTGTGTGGTGGAGGAGGCGAGTTTCGAGACCTCCGAGCTTCGCGAGATCATCGCCGGAACCCGTGGTTTCGGCATGATCGCCCGCTATGCCGACCGTTTCGCCGCCCATGGCGATCGAATGACACCACCGCTGGTTAACCAGATCACCGCCGCACAGGAACTCTCGGTCGGCGATGTCACCCGGGCGGAACGGTTGCGCACCGTCTACTGGCACCGGGTCCGGCAGTTCATGGAACGCTATGACTACATCGTGACCCCGGTGGCGGGAGCGCCGCCGTTCCGCCTCGACGAACCGCTGCCAACCACCGTCGGCGGACGCCCGGTCGACCGGTTCCAGGACGTCCTTCTCTCGACCTACGCCTTCAGCGTGACCGGCCTGCCGGTGATGTCGGTTCCCTGCGGCCTGACCGCGGATGGCCGGCCGGTCGGCATGCAGATCGTTGCCCGCCGGCTCGCCGATACGGCGGCGCTTGCGGCCGCAGCCGCCTACGAACGGCTGTGCCCCGGGCTGTTCCGGCGCCCCGACCTCGACCCTGCGGCCCTCGACCCGGCCCCGGTGGTGGTCACGACCCCCGGTCTCGTCCACCGTCCGGCCGGCTCGCCCACGTCTCCTCAGGACAGGTGACGGCCGCCCCGGTCCGCATCCTGCCGGCAGCATTGTTCGCGCACAGGGCGGAAGTCCCTCCTGGGAACACGCGGGCGATCGCGTGGCGAATGTCCCGGCCCGGACCCCCGAAGGAGCGTGGGGACGGTCGACGCCGCCGCACCCGTACCCGTCAGGCAGTCACGCTGAAGCGGGGGCGCGCAGGCCTGTCCGCCGAGTCGTCCGTGCACGATCCTGGTGGGATGCGCCAATCCGGAGCCTTCGCGGTTTCCCCGGCCCCCTGTGATCCGGCTTGTGGTGCCCCGGTTGCCGCATGCTCAGCCGGCGCCGCACGGTGTCAGACCGCGAGTGCCACGCCGTCGTGGCCCGGGTCGGCGCCTCCGTCCGGGATGCCGTCGACGATCCGGATGCCGTGGACCGCGGCGATGCCGAAGGTCAGCGGGCTGCGCACCACCTGGTAGCCCAGTGCCTCAAGCGGCTCCGTGGCGTAGCCCGGGATCCGGTTCATCACGTCGATCAGGGAACTGGTGGCAGAGAACCGTGGTGCCGAGACCGCCTCCAGCATGGTCATGCGGTGGTCGATCACGTTCAGGATCGCCTGCATCACCCCCATCACGATCTGGGTGCCGCCCGGCGCGCCGATCACGATGCACGGCTGTTCGTCCCTGAACACGATGGTCGGGACCACGGAACTGAACCGGCTCTTGCCGGGCGCAATCGATCCGGCGCGGCCCGGTCTCGGGTCGAACACCGCCATGCAGCCGTTGTACATGAAGCCGAGCCCGTCGGTGATCACGCCCGACGGCATGCCGAGCGAATGGGTCATGGTGACACAGTTGCCGGTGCTGTCGATCACCGCGACGTGGGTGGTGTCGGCCGGCTCGGGCTGTCCGAACCTCGGCACGTGAACCTTCTCGCCCCTGCGGATCCCGTCCGCGACCCCGGCGGCGTAGGCCTTCGAGGTCAGCAGGTCCATCGGGATGTCGACGAAGGCCGGGTCGCCCACGTGGCTGTCCTTGTCGACGGTCGCCCGTTTCATGGCCTCGGCGACGACGCGGATGTACTCCGGCGTGTTGTGACCGATCCCGGCGAGGTCGAAAGTTTCGAGAATGTTCAGCATCTCGATCAGCATCACGCCGCCGCCGGGCGGATGGTTGGTGGCGATGGCGTGGTCGCGGTAGCGGCCGCGCAGCGGGTCGGTCCGCGTCGTGCGGTAGCTCGCGAGGTCGTGTTCCGACAGCAGGCCGCCGCCACGGTGCATGTCCTCGGCGATGCGGGCCGCGATCTCGCCGGTGTAGAAGTCGTCGGCACCGTGGCGCGCGATGCGCCGCAGGGTGTCCGCAAGCCCCGGAAGGAGAACCCGGTCCCCGATCCGGCACAGGCTGCCGTCGCTGCGGAAGTAGGCCGCGGCCCCGGTGGTCGAAAACCTCAGGCGCTCATCGATCTGCACCCGGCCGTGGTCGGCACCGTGCGTCCACCAGTACCAGACGTGCGGGCGGACCGCGAAGCCTGACTCGGCATGGGCAATCGCCGGCGCGACGATGTCGGGCCAGTCCATTGTGCCGAACTCGTCGATCGCCTCGGACCACGCCTTGAGACTGCCCGGCGTGGTGATCGACTGGTAGCCGAGGTCATTGACGTTGTCGCGCAGCACGAAGCCGAACCCGTCACGCGTCTCACCCTCGATCAGGTGCTCCCACATCTCGGGCGTGGCAGCGAGCGGTGTCTTGCCGTGGAAGTCGATGCACAGGTGGACGTTCTGCCCGGGCATGTAGATCTGGCAGCTGCCGAAACCGGCGATGCCGCACATCTGCGGGTCGACGGCACCCTGGACCAGGGCCGCGGTGATCGCGGCATCGACCGCGTTGCCGCCGGCCATCAGCACGCGGGCGCCGGCCTCGGTTGCCTCGGGTTGTGCAGCCACGATCATGCCGGTTCCGGTCATCGGTGTTCCTCCCTCGGGCGAGTGCCGGCGCAGTATGGCCCCGTCGACAGCGAATGTGCAGGGCTTCTCAAGAGCGGGAGACGGTCGCTGACGACCCTTGATGGCGCCGGATTGGGTTGCTCGCCACGTGGCGGTGCCTGACTCTGGCCAAACAGTTGTCCTGGTGCCAGCTGGCCGGGCACTGATTTTGGCTCCGAGGATTCCGTGATCTTCCTTCGTGATGTCGAGATCCATCCTGTGCGCACCCCCGACGAGCGTCGGCGCCGGGTTGCTCTTGCGGTCCGGCATCGCGACCTGCCTTCAACCGGCTGTTCGGCAAGGCGATGCGCCATGCCGCGGTTCACGACGGGACCTGGCCGGGCCTTGTCCGCTGGCAGGCCAGCGCCTTCAAGGTGGGCGTGCGCGACGCCTGGATCGGATGGTCCCGTGCACAGCGGTTTTCGCGGCTGCGCCTGGCCGCATAAATCGTGGGTGCTGGCCAGCCTCGGCGTACCTGCACCCGGACTCCCGGCGCCACTGGCCGTCTCAGGGATGACTTCCCCAATGAAGCTGGCGTCTCCGAAGATTTCGTCCATCAGCGCCCTTGCGCGATTCACGTTTTCGTCGCCGGTCTGCACGAACACAGAGCCGCTCTTGGTCGGCAATTCGCGCTCCGCGGTCAGGCGGTCTCGCAGCCAGCCCAGGTGCGAGTGGACGCCGTCGCGCCAAGTGTCGCGGAACGTCTTTTCAACTGTTCGGGCTCGCGGGTGATGTGGGCGTTGCCGTCCTTCACGTCGCGGCTTGCGGTGGACCACTGGGCATTGGAGTTGAAGCGGATGCCGCAGGGCGGGGGTCGAAACGGATGCACTGCACCTTGCCGCGCAAGGCCTCGCGCCCGGCCAGCGGGGCCATGACCTGAAAAGCATCCCCGAGGATCGTGCGGTTCGATCAGTTCGTGTCGTGGCGGCAGAACTCGGTCGTCGCGGCCCCGTCGGGCAGGCCGTTGAAGTTGGCGAAAAGGTCCGGCGCCTCTCCCGCCTCATCGTCCCGCCACTCCTTCGTGTGGCGGAGCAGGTCGTCGATCAGGACGTTGGGATGCACCTTCTCCCGGATGTTGAGAGGTAGCGCCTGGACGGCGAGTTCGGCGGTGTCTTGCCAGTCCTTGCCGCGTCAGGCGAGTAGCGGGTCGAGATGGCGGTCGCGGCGCTCATGGGTCACGCGGGTCGGCGTCTTGTCTTCCTGCGACATGACGGGGTGGTATACGGCGGCCGGGACATTCCGCCGCACAGTGTCCTCGTGGGTGAGTGTCTCGACGGATTCGGGTTTCTTCGGCTTTCGCGCCATTTATCCGCCCTCCCTTGCAGCCGAATCCAGAACCGTTCGCAGCGCGGCAAGGAGTTCAGGAACGGCGTCCACGATCAGGGTCGAGACAATGTTGTCGTCGATGTGCAGTCAGGCGTGGGCCAACCGGTTCCGCACGCCGATGATCGCGCGCCATGGAATCTCCGGATGACCGTCGCGGATCGTTTTGGGGATCTGGGCAGCGGCCTCGCCGATGAGCTCGAGATTGTGCAGGGTGGCGTCCGTAGGCCATCGGGCTGGCGACGAACGCGGCCTTGTCCAACCCGGCGGTGTAGTCGAGGACCCGTTCGCAGAAGCCGATCATGTCCTTGACATGGAAGTGCCAGTCCCGCGGCGCATCGCCCGGCTCAGACATATAGAGCTTCCCGCTCCACGCGGGGGCGCAGCTCGGCCCGGAGCGCCTTGTCGGTGACGAGATCGACGGAGCGGCCGCACAAATCCTCGATGTAGAACTGCAGGCCGAAATACCGCCGCCAGTCCGCCGGGCCGTTGAAACGGACCAGAATGTCGATATCGCTGCCGGCCGTTACGCTGTCGCGCGCGAACGATCCGAAAAGAGCGAGATCCACAATTCCGAAGCGCCGTTCAAGCACCGGCTCGTGCGCCCGCAGCAACGCGAGAACTTCGTCCCTGCTCACCGGCCCCTCCTCATCCTCGGCGTTCCGAACCCGGGTGTCACGACTTGTCCAATCTTGGTCAAGGGCGGTGGCCGCGCCCCGGACTTGAGAATGTTACGGCGCATCATCCTTCGACTCGTCCGGAATTCCTACGAAGTTTGCACGTAGGCATCATGCCGCAGCATCTTCTGGAAGATGGCCGGAGACAAGTTTGTCGAATCAGCCATGGAGCTCGGAGACATCGGTGAACTCGGCGAAGGCCCAACGCCCGAAGGTGCCGAGCCGGTTCATGCCCGGGGCCCGGCAAGTGTCCATGTCATGCCGATATCGGCACGACTCTCGCGACATCCGGTCGACAGACCGCTCACGGTCCCGTCAACACACTCCGACTTCGCGCGGGAATGTCCCCGAACATGCCCCGTTGAGCACCGTCAGCCAAACCCCAGACGGCAAATCAGACCCTATGAACGGTCCAAGGCGAGTGTGGACCCGGCTTGACGGGCGCGCATCCCAGGGTCACGGTCGGCGGAGGAGGGAAGTCCATGAGGTGGAGCACCGTGTCGTGAGAAGCGACGAGACACCCTTCGTCCCCGGTGGACAGTTCACCATCGAGGGGCGCCCCGGCGGCCCCCTGCACGGGCTGAGCTTTGTCGCCAAGGACCTGTTCGACGTGGCGGGCCATCCGACCGGCGGCGGCAATCCCGACTGGCAGGCCCCGGTCCCGCAGCGCCATGCCTGGGCGGTCGAGACGCTGCTTGACGCCGGGGCCACACTCATCGGCAAGACGGTGACCGACGAGATCTCGCTCGGGATCCTGGGCGAGAACGCGTTCGACGGCACGCCGCCAAACCCGGCCGCGCCGGGTCGGGTTCCCGGCGGCTCCTCGTCCGGCTCGGCGTCTGCCGTTGCCTCCGGATTGTGCGACGCCGCACTGGGTACCGATACCGGTGGCTCGGTCCGGGTCCCGTCAAGTTTCTGCGGCCTGTACGGTATCCGCCCGACCTGGGGCCGGCTCGACCTTCGCGGCATGATGTCCCAGGCGCCGAGTTCCGATACCACGGGCTGGTTCGCGCGCGCTTCCGGGGTGTTCGCCAGGATCTCGGAGGTGCTGCTGGGCGAGACGCTGCCCGCCGAGCTGCCGGACCGGCTGCTGCTGGCGTCCGATGCCTTCGACCTTGCCGATCCCGGGGTCGAGGCGGCGCTGCAGCCGATGGTCAAGCGGCTTTCAACCCTGGTCGGGCCTGCCACGACGGTCACCATGGCGCCGCCGGGGCTTGCGGCCTGGGCCCGGGCGCAGCGGACCTTGCAGCCCTGGGAGGCCTGGCTCACCTTTCGCGACTGGATCGAGCGCGACAACCCGCGGTTCGCGTTCTCCGTCGCCCGCAACCTGGTCCAGGGTTCCACCATTGCGAAAGGTGAACGCCAGTGGGCGGGGCTGGTCAGGCGCGAAGCCAGGGCCCGGCTGGTCCGCCTGCTCCCGCCCGGCACCGTGCTCTGCCTGCCGACGACGCCGTTTCCGGCGCCGGCCAGGGGACTGCCGGTCAGCGACCAGGACGACCTGCGGCTGCGTATCTCCGCACTCGCAAGCCACGGCGGACTTTCGGGTGTTCCCCAGGTGAACCTGCCGGGTGCGAGGATCGACGGGCTGCCGATCGGGCTTTCGGTCCTGGCCGGGCATCACGGCGATGCAGGCCTGGTGGCGCTGGCACGTGCGATGGGAGAATTCGAATGACCGGCATGGCTGCGAACATCCCGGAGGTGGTTGCCGAGATCCGCGAGCGGTTCGAGGCCTACGAACAGGCCTTGATCGACAAGGATGTCGCGGTTCTGGACGACACCTTCTGGAACAGCCCGCACACGATCCGCTACGCCCTGCACGAGAACGGCTACGGGTTCGACGCCATCCATGCCCACCGGGTGGCGCGACCGCCCGGACCCGGCATCAAGGAACGCCGGCGGCGGCTCGAAATCCTCACGCTGGGCCGCGACCTTGCCGTGGTGAACCTCGAGTTCGCGGTCCGTGGCCGCGACCTGGTGGGGCGGCAGAGCCAGACCTGGGTACGGTTTCCCGACCTCGGCTGGAAGGTGGTGGCGGCCCATGTCTCGACCGTCAACGACGGGCCACTGTGGTAGGTCGATCCCGAAGGGTCGTTGTTGCCCGCGGCAATTGTGACTAGAGTGCCGGCCGTTCAACGGCAAGGGGCACGGCACAGGCATGGACTCGCTTTGCTACATCGAAGGAACCTGGCACGAGGGCAATCCTCCGGTACTCGGGCCATCAACCCTGGCGACCTGGCTCGGCGCCCTGGTGTTCGACGGTGCGCGTGCCTTCGAGGGCACCGCGCCGGACCTGGACCTGCACTGCCAGCGCGTTGTCGACTCGGCCGAGGCCATGGGGATGAAGTGTCCGCTGCCGGCCGCGGAGATCGAGCGGCTGGCGCGCGAGGCGATCGCGCGGTTTCCCGACGGCGCCGAACTCTACATCAAGCCGATCGTGTGGGCCGAGGGCGGCTGGATCTACCCGGATCCGGAGTCGAGCCGGTTCATGCTGCACGTGTTCGATGCACCGTTGCCGGACTCTGCGGGCATCGGGCTGTGCATCTCGTCGCGGCGCCGTCCGGCCCCGGACCAGGCGCCGACCGACGCCAAGGCGGCGTGTCTCTATCCCAATGCCGGCCGGGCGCTGCGCGAGGCGAACGAGAAGGGATTCGACAACGCTGTGGTACTGGACCCCGACGGCAACGTTGCCGAGCTCGCGACGTCGAACGTGTTCATGGCGCGTGACGGTGTCGTGGCGACTCCGGCCGCCAACGGAACCTTCCTTGCAGGCATCACCCGCATGCGGGTCATGAGACTGCTGCGCGACGCCGGTTACGAGGTGCGCGAGACCACGATGACCGTCGACGACCTGATGCAGGCCGACGAGATCTGGTCGACCGGCAACCACGCCAAGGTGGTCCCGGTTACCCGGCTCGAGGAGCGCAGCCTGCAGGCGGGCCCGATCTGCCGGAAGGCGCGCGAACTCTACTGGGATTACGCGCACGGCCGCCTCGGCTGAGGCTCATTCGCGGACCTTCTCGATGGTCGCGCCGACACCGGCACACTCGGGCAAGATGTCGCACTTTTCCACCGTGACCGAGACCCGGCACACCCGCGGGTCGGACAGTGCGAGATCGGCAACGCGTTCGGCGAAGGTTTCCACCAGCACGACATGGCCGGCGGCGGCGAGCTCCCTGATCCGGGCAACGAGGGTCTCGTAGCAGTACACGGTGCGGTACTGGCCGTCTGCAAAACCGCTTTCGGGAAAATCGAGGGCCAGTTCGACACTGATCGAGACCCTCTGCGGGGCATGGCGCTCGAAGTCATGCACACCGACCAGCATGCTGAGCACCAGGTCGCGGATTCCGACCCGGTAGCGCCCCCGTGTACGGGACCCGGCACTCCGGGCCGGTGCGGTCCATCCGTGGTCCGGTGCCATGTGTGCAGTCCCGTCAGCCGTGCCTGGAACATCGTGGCCGAAACCGGGTGTCGGCACTGTTCCGGATCCGCCACTTCCCGGCGGCAACGGTGAAGAGGACGGGCGGCGTGAGCCGCCGCCCGTCACGACGTCTCAGCGCCGGGGCGGATCGTAGAAGTCCACCGGGCGCATCAGCTGGTTGCGCTGGGATTCCAGGGCGCCGAGCTTGGCGCTCTCCTGAGTGTACCTGATCCAGTCCGGATCTGCCTGCATTGCCGTGCGTTTCGCCTCGCGATCGCCGGCGTTCTCGTAGGCCCAGATGTGCACGTACTGGTTGGGGTCGCCGGTCTCGGTGACCAGGTAGGCCACGGGCTGGCCGAGATGACGGGTCTGCGGCTCCTTGCCGTACTTCTCGTACAGTTCCAGGTGTGCCTTGATGGTGCCGGGCTTGCAGGTATAGGTGCGGACGTCCAGAAGCATCAGGTGTTCTCCTGCCGGATGGTGGCGCCTCGGTGGGCGCGGGGGTACTGACTGCCGCGGACAATAGCACGGCTTTGCGAGCGGCCGGGGACTGCGGTTTTGCGCTGGCCGATACCGCGTGGCAGGATCGCGCGCCACCAGCCGCGCAGGGGAGACGGCGATGATCTACGAATTCCGCACCTACACCACGCTTCCGGGCAAGGCGACCGAGCTTGCCAGGCATTCGGCCGAGGTTGGCCGTGCGATCCGGGGTGATGATCACGGCAAGCTCGAGGGCTACTGGGTGACCGAGATCGGGCCACTCAACCAGGTCATGCACCTGTGGTCGTTCGAGGATCTCAATCACCGGGCCGAGGTGAAGGCGCAGCTCGCCGCCAACAGGGCGTGGAACGACGACTATCTCTCGCTGGCCCGGCCGCTGATGGTTCGCCAGGACAACCGGCTGATGGTGGCGGCGAAACCGCTGGTCGCGCCGGAGGGGACCGGCAACATCTACGAGTACCGCTACTACCGCTGCAAGGTCGGCCGCACCGCGGGTTTCGCGAAGGGCCTGGTCGCGGCGATGGAACACCGCGAGAAGTACTCGCGCAATGTCTGCATCTGGGTCACCGAGGCAGGTCAGCCCAACGAGGTCTCGCACATGTGGGCCTACAGCGACTTCAACGAGCGCGCCCGCGCCCGCGCCGCTGCGCTTGCCGATCCCGGCTGGACGGGCTTCGTGAGCGGCGGCCCCGACAACCTGGAGGAGATGCACTCCGCCATCCTGATTCCCTGGAGCCATTCACCGCTGCAATAGGCTGCTCGGCTGCCGGGCCGGGAAACCGGCCCGGTTGACGGCCTCGTGTTCGACCGGGTTGCCCGGGCCCGGCCACGAGAACGACGCGGGTGTTCACCTCGCGCGCTGTCCGGAAAATCCGCTTCGCCGGGAGCAAGGCGGAACAGGTGGCCGGTCTTCCGGTGCCGGCCGAAACCCGTAGCCATGTTCGCAAGACGCCGGCGTGTGGGTTTTCGAATGCGCGAGGGGCTGCGATCTCGAATGCGACAGGCGCATCACCGGGGCCGCAAGCCCCGCAACCGCGCGGGAATGACTCGATGCACTGTAGCGGTGTTCCGGCCGGCCTCGCGTGCGCTTCGGCCTTTTCGGGTCCTTCTTGCGCCTTTTCTGCCAGCTGCTCCCGCGCCTCGATCAAGGTGGAATCGCGGGATGGATGGCCGGCGATTGTTGTCTCCGGTACCTCGTGCATCCGTGCCGGAAGGTCGCTGACCGCGAACCCGGAAAGAGCGCGGGAACCCCTCCTCGCTCGGGAAGGCGAAACGCAGTGACCATCCACACGACCATCCCGGGACCGGAACCGCATCGGTCCGCTCGATCAGGTCCCGACGTGCCCGGGGACTGGAGGCACGGGCCTGTGCCGCCCGGTCCGCGCCACGAAATCGGGCTGACGGTGAAGCAGCTCTTCGGGATGCGCAAGCCTGGGCACCGCGACCGGCTCCTGATCCCGCTCCGACAAACGGCCGACAGTCTCGGTCAGCTCGGGGAACATCCTGTGTGCGAGATGCGGGTCCCCACCGCCCGTGGTGTTGCCTGTCGGAGTGGAATGGGGCGCGCCGTTCAGTCGGCCGGGTACGCCCGCCATACGAGCCTTGCACCCCTGTACCCTGTCATGCACGATCACGGCGGTGCTCATCGGCAAACCGGCAGCCACCGGCAAACCATTGGGAACGCGGTGACAGAAGCACTCGGAAACCCAGACCTTTGGAGACAATGCAATGTCTGACAACCAGAACAAGAACCCAGTTGCACCCGGGGATGCCGCGGGCACGCCGCCGGCTGGCGAAGCGGCCGGCACAGGGAATGCGATGAGCCGGCGCAACTATCTGAAGACCACGGCGATGGGCGTCGCAGGCGCCGGTGCAGCGGCACTCGCCATGCCTGCGATCGCCAGGGCGGAGAACAAGACCTGGAAGCTGAAGCTGCAGAGCAACTGGACGGGCATCGGCATCGAGTCACAGGACCGCGCCGTGGATCTGTTCGTCGATCGCGTCAACAAGTTGTCCGGTGGCCGCATTGAGGTGACGAACTTCGATGCCGAAGTGCTGCTTGGCATCGGGGAGACCTTCAGCGGTGTCGGCAATGGCGTGGCTGACCTCGCCGTCACGGCCTCGATCTACCATCGCGGTACCGTGCCGGTCGGTGAGTATCTCTGGGCCGTCCCGTTCTTTCCGATCACGAACGTCGAGTTCTTTGAGAGCATCTACCAGTTCATGGGGCTCAAGGAGCTTTGGCGCGAGGCGTATGCACCGCACAACGTGATGCACCTGTCCTACACCTGCTCCGACGAATGGGGCGCCATGATGTCGACACGCCCGGTCAAGTCCTATGCCGACTTCCAGGGCATGAAGGTGCGCGCGTTCGGCATCTGGGCCGAATGGCTCGTCAAGAACGGTGCGTCCATCGTCGTGATACCGGGCGGTGAGATCTACACTGCCATTCAGACCAAGATCCTCGACGCCGCCGCGTTCGGCGCGCCGGATGCCTGGGCCGGCATGAAGATGCACGAGGTCTGCAAGTACTACATCAATCCCTCTGTGGCACCGTACGACATCACAGAGATCATCATGAACCTGAACACCTACAACGAATTGCCGGCGGACTTGCAGGAAGTGATGCTGTCAGCTGCCCGCGTCTACAACCTGGATATCACCGCGCTCACCATCCCGACGGATGTTCGTGGCCGCAGCGAACTGGCCGCGGGCGGCGTGGAGACGATCATCATGCCGGACGAGGAGTTGAGGGAAGCGGCCGACTGGTGCTGGAACGAGTTCGTCAGCAAGCGGGGCTCGATGCCCCACATCGACAACTTGATCGACATCTACTCCGCGGCTCGGGAGATGCACAGGAACTACTACGGTCCGAAGCAGCTTCCTGTCTGAGGCCGGCGTAGCGCCCCCCGCGACTGTCGGCGGGATGCGTCTACCGTGACGCGTCGTACCCAAGGCCCCAGGTCGGTGCTGCCTTGATCCTTGCATGCACCGACCCCGGGGGCCGCCCGGGATCGAGGTGATCCATCGCAGCGCCCTCGGGCGGCGCCAAAGAGAGGCACGGTGCGCTGACGGCATAACCATGGCTGCCATTGGCGCGCTTGCCTCGCTGGCGCGACCGGTCTGGATGGGAGCGGACAGTGAAAGCAATCCAGTACTATCTGCACTTTACGGACTGGCTTAACGCGAGGTTTGCCTGGATCGTCGCGTTCACGATCATCCCGATGCTGTGCATCATGGTCTGGGAAATCGTGCTGAGATACTTCTTCAATTCCCCGTCACTCTGGGCGTATGAAATATCGCTTTTCCTGTACGGCGGCTACATCGTGCTTGGCGGTGCCTACACGCACATGACAGGCGGCCATGTCAATGTGGACGTCATCTGGGGTCAGCTCTCGCCCCGGGGGCGTGCGATGCTCGACATACTCACCAGCGGCTTCACGTTCCTGTTTCTGGGCGTGCTGTTCTGGGTATCGCTGGAGATCACCATCAGGTCCTGGCAGCTCGGAGAGACCACGATGACGCATTGGAAGCCCATCTATTATCCGTTGCGCACAACGCTGCCGGTGGGGTGTTTCCTGTTCCTGATGCAGGTTTTCGCCAAGCTGATCCGCGATGTGGCAATCGTCATCAAAGGAGAGGATATCTTCCCGGTACGCGTGCAGGTTCCCTGACTTCCGCCGTCTCGCCGCACATCCGCTGGCGCGTCGACCGTTTCACCTCGACGACAATCCACCAGGAGTTAGTTCATGTTAGGCCTTGGCCCGGAATGGCTGACAGTGATCCTGTTTGGCAGTCTCGTCGTGCTCCTGCTTTCGGGTCTGCCGCTGGTGTTCGCGATTGGCGGCGTCGCAACGTTCTTCATCATCTTCTTGTGGGGACCGCACGCGCTGCCGATCCTCGCAAATCGAACATACATGGCCATGGACCTGTTCCTGCTCGTGGCCGTGCCCATGTTCATATTCATGGGCGCCCTGCTGCAACGATGTGGCATCGCCGAAGAGATGTACGAATTGATGTACCACTGGATGGGCGGGCTCCGCGGCGGCCTTGCAGCCGGGACAGTGCTCATCTGCACGCTGTTTGCAGCAATGGTCGGCATCAGTGGCGCCGCCACCACGTCGATGGGCCTGATTGCACTGCCCTCGATGCTCAGGCGCGGGTACAAGAAGGATATCGCGCTCGGTTGCATATCGGCAGGCGGCTCACTTGGAATCCTCATTCCGCCGAGCGTGCTGATGATCATTCTGGCTCTCACTTCGAGACAGTCGGTCGGCCAGATGTTCATTGCCGGCATTCTGCCCGGATTGCTGCTCAGTTCGCTGTTTGTCGGATATATCCTGATCCGCTGTTACTTCCAGAAGGACATGGGACCGAGCGTGCCGCCGGATGACCGACTTCCGGCGGCTGAGCGTCTCAGACTGCTGCGGGCGTTGTTGCTTCCGGTCAGCCTGGTTTTTGCGGTGATGGGATCCATGTTCTTCGGCCTCGCCACGCCCAGTGAAGCTTCGGCGATCGGCGCCCTTGGCGCGATCGTCAGCGCGGTGATCAAGCGGTCGTTCACCTGGAAGAACTTTACCTCGGCGCTCTTCATCACGCTGCGATTGAGCGCGATGGTAATCTGGATTGTATTCGCTGCCTCGGCGTTCACGGCGCTCTATGCCGTAACCGGTGCCTCTTCGCTGGTAGGTGACTTGATCAGGGGTGTCGGTGATCCATGGATGGTGATCATCACCATGCAGGTCATCCTGCTCGTGTTGGGAATGTTCTTCGATCCGGCGGGCATCGTGCTGCTGACCGCTCCCCTCTTTTTCCCGATTGTCACCTCGCTTGGCTTCGATCCGCTCTGGTTTGCGATACTGTTCGTGATCAACATGGAGTTGGCCTTTCTGACGCCACCATTCGGATTCAATCTGTTCTACATGAAGGCGGTCGTGCCGCCAGGCGTGACCATGATGGACATCTACAAGTCGACGACGCCGTTTGTCTTTCTCATGATACTGGGTCTCACCCTTTGCATGATCTTCCCCGGGGTCATTACCTGGCTGCCGAGCCTGATGAGGGGCTGACACACTCGAACCGTGCCGCGCATAACCTGAAACCTGCCAGCCGAGTTTGGCCCGTTCCCCTTCTGTGAAGCGGGTCGGAAGTTCCATCCTGGACACATACAGGCTCTCGCAGGAAAGCGGGGAGCGCACGCAAGGGACGTGATTCCGGCATGGCGATAGTATGGAGCGCCCGCCATCCCCGACCGACTCCTGCACCGCTCGCATGTGCCCAACATCAAGGATCGGAGCTACCGACTTCGGGGACTCGAGAAAGCTCTTAAGATGTGAGTCGGTCCGGCGACCGCGAACACGACAGAGCCCGGCCCGGAAGGGTCACCGAGGGGCCACCAGATCATGGCCCTGCGGGCGCCTGCACCGATTGCCTGACCTCACGCACGGAACTAACGTGACAGCATTGGTTCAGGAGGACGTCATACGAACAGTTCCGCTACGGGAAGCCAAGGCCACACTGTCGGCCCTGGTGGAAGGAGCCGCAAGGGGCGACACCGCCGTCATCACCCGTCGCGGGCAGCCCCGTGCTGTCCTTGTCGGCCTCGACGAATGGAATCGTCTTCGACAGGTTCCGTCGTTCGGCCGCCTCCTGGCTGCCTCGGGACTCGAGGCAAGAGACCTGTCGCCGCGCGACACGAGCCCGCTACGCGGCGCAGGACCATAGGACCTGTCTTGTATCTGTCGAATACGTGCGTAGGGAGTCATCTTTAACTTCATGGGTTCAGAACCGCTGCCCGACGTATTGCTGCATTTGAGTTGCACTAAGCTCGGTCGTTGCTGCACCGGTTCTTATGTAGAAACGCTCAGCGCCACCATCTTTCACAAAGGCAGACGAATTCGAAGGCCAGCACTCCACTACCAGCACCCGCGCCTCGTCACGGTCTTCAAATCTTGGATGGATGTACATTAAATGCTGCGCGCCGATCCGATTTCTGAGCAAATTAACCAAATGCAGGTGCATCTTGTCTTCATTTATAAACCCGTCGACCTCGATTCCGACCGTCTCGCCGTCGTCCGAAACACCAATAATCAGGGTTCCACCCCGTGCGTTGAGAAATCCCGCAACCGTCTTTAGACAAGCCAACTCAATCTTTGGGTCCTTCTCTGCAGTGTGCAGATTGACCCTAAGACTGGATTTGAACTCAACGTGTACCCCTTCGCCGCCCGCAATGAGTTCCCCAATGTCCATGGTGTCAGGTGCCTCAGAGCCGTATTCCTCTCTAAGGCGGTGATACGCGTCGGCAACGAAGCGGGCAATCCGCTCGCGCCGAGCCGCCAAGAACGCCTTGTAGGGCATCGCTTCCCACCCGTCAGGCAAGGCGTGCCAGCGATACTGGCGTACGATTTCGTCCGGCTTCAGCGACTCCTGCATCAGGGGCACATACTCAGCCGGACCTGTTACGCCAATTTTGCTGTTGTCCTCCCACTCCAGTAAAGCATAGTTTGCAATTTGATTGGTTTCGCGCTGGTCGGTAACCCCCATGCTCTTCAAATAGTCTTTCGGGAATAAATGATGGCGCTCCGCTGCAGAACGAGTGGAATGAACAGAAGGATCAAGCAGAGTCTCTACTTTCTGGTCAGAGAAAAGTGCCCGGGCCTCTTCAAGTACCAGCGCGGCGTAGTACGCAAACAGAGATGGACTCCGCGGAGACGATGTCGCTAAGTCGTTGGGCATCGTGATCGACCAGTAATCGTTCGTGAGCGCTGCGTCACAGACTTGGTCGAGCGTACGCACAAATCCGGCAGCGTCCCTGACATCGCGCAAACGAGCCAAATCGAACTCCAGGTCCGACTCCGGAGACCCTGTGTAGCGTCCGGTCAGACTGCACATAAAGAACCAGCGCGCGATCACTCTTCGCAGGTCCTTAGCTGGCACCGCGTATTCTGTCCGTCCAATCAGATAAAACGCATACGAAAACAGCAGGTTATTGTTAGAGGTGATCATCCGCCCGCCGAGATAGCCAGCGGTTCGCAGGGCTTTGAAGAAGCCGTGCCATGCCGAGAGGTCGAGCACCTTCGCCTGAGCGTCCTTCAAAATACTGAACTGTTGTTCTCGCTGCTCGTCGGTGAATTCCCCAGTTTCCAGATCTTTCCCTCTTAGAATGGAGTAGACGTATTGGAGCCGTGCGCGTTTGAAACCGAGCGCGATACTAACTCGAAGCAGTTGATCCGGCTCGGGTCGGATGAAGTGGTTGAAGGGGGATGGCTCCCCGGTCGAGGGTTGGCGAGCACTCAAGCAGTAGTTCTCAAGCTCTTTTCTCCCATCGTCCCAGAAGACGGACATCAGGGTCAAGATAAAGTCAGCTTGGTTCAAGGGTTTTCCGGCGCTGTTGATCCGTACAAACACTTCCGCAACCTGCTCTTCATCAAGGTCCTTGGAGAGCTCGAGCGCGGTGAACGGGAACTTGAGTAGATTGAACAGGCGAGTAGTGGATCTCTCCACTTGCTGTTGCTGCGCCGGCGTCACCTCCCGCGTTTCCCGTAGGCTCTGTAAGTATCTCCCTACAATGTCGAACAAGCTCGAGTCTGAGGCCCAAAGAACTGAAATGTTAGGAATGAACGCTTTGTTTCTACGCACTGCGGCATCAGCGACTTCGAACTGATCCTTCAGCGGGTTGAAGGCTATCTGGATCTCGTCTGACTGACCGGTCGGGCGCAACACGTTGATGCCCTTGGTTACGGCAAAAAGCGAAGTCAGGCGTTGCTGTCCATCGACTATGAGTAGGTCGGGAACCTTCTGCTTGTAGTCCGTACCTATCTGTTTCGCCTCGTTCCCGAAGCCGTTCTGCCACAAGAGGAGGTACCCGACCGGATAGCCTCTGTACATGGAGTCGAACAAATCACGTACCTTCTTGTTGGGCCATACAAATGGACGCTGAATGTCGGGTAAGCCAATCTGACCAAGTTCGATGAATTTCACGAGTGAACCGAGATCGTAGTTGACTTGCTTGAAAAGTGTATCACTCATTACCGTTGTCTCCCAACTCGAATGGACTGGAGTCCTGCCATAGTGGCGTCGTTGCTAGAGTTGTCTTTGCCCAGCTGCCGACCGAACTCGGCTGGTGGCCTCCATTTTCTGTCGATAGCAGTCTGAAGTGCAATCCAAAGGGACAGGAGTCGCGTCAAACACGCCGTATCGTTAACAGGCAGGTGGCGACCGATATTCCATAGCACCAAATCCGATATTCTCGGTGTACGTGACGAGAAGGGGACAGCTCCGAGAGTTAGAGAGATCGATGTGACTGTTCTTATGCAGTTTTCGATGCTTTTGGTGCCGTACTCTTGCTGCGCCACGTGACCTTTCCGGTAAGCGTACCGGAAACGACCCGGTTACAAGGCCAACGCATGCGGTGATGCTCCTGTCGTCGATCCTTCTCGTGATGGTAGCGGGCGGTCGGTGAGCGGAGGGTCCTTGTGTGGTTGCGACCAGAGTGGGCCACGCCGCTTCGTTTCCGCCCGGCGTTTCGTAGCCGCGGTAGAGCGTGCCAGTTGGCGGCGTTCAGTCAACTCCCGTCTCAGTCTATTGGCGTCTAGCATGACCGGACAAGTCCTCGTCGCGGGTTCCTTCTAGCACGTTCACGCGCCTGGCCATGAGGAGTCGAGGGGGAACGGAATGTTGTTCTGGTAGGAGTTCGGAGAGTGCTGCCGGGTTGGCCCGGAACGAAACTTGGCTGACGGTGCTCGACATGATGGCGAACACGACGCTCCTTCACGCCATCGCCCAGGCACTGAATGCCGAGTATGGCGAGGAAGCGACTGAGTGGCTCGCAGACGCCGGGCGCGCCAACGTCGCCGGCCGGCTCAGTCGCTGGCGACAACCAGTGTACCGACACTGCCGGTCCACCATCTCTCGCGCCCCGAAATTAGGGACTGGATTACAGCTTGAAATCCACGACGCAAACCGCAATCCTGCTCCCTGACGCCGCCGTTGGGAATCTCACCCAGATTGTCGCGCTATACTTCGGTGGCCCGGTGTTCCACGACATCTTCGCCAGCGAGCACGAAAACGGTGTGTGGCTGGAGGACCCGAAGCTGCTGAACGATTTCGTTCGGGCGCCGTTTCCGAGTGGGCGCGCTGCTCCGGTGGTGAGCACGCTGGCTGTGGCTGGCGGTGTGCGCCTGCAAGCGATTGCGCAGCGGTACGGGATTCCGGCGTCGACGCTGGGACCCTGAGGGGAGGGGTAAAACCTTCCCGCTCGCGAGTGCGGGCGAAGCAGGGAGCGCTGGCGTCACCGTCCGGGAAGGCACCACTCCGCTGGCTGCTGCGTTCGATCCGGAGCTGCGGCCTACGCTCGCGGCAGTTGAGCGTCTGATCTGGTCCAAGCTGTGGACAGGAACGTGCACGCTTCCGGCTAGGACGGGAGATCCCGCACGAGATGCTTCTGTCGCCATCGGACAGGGCGCTGCTGGACCGGGCACGCGCTATGGGCCAGGCGCCGGGCTTTGCCAACCTCGCCATTGCGGCCACGGCGGGCGTCCACGATCTTGCGGTCCTGTTCAGGAACCTGCGCCGCTCGGCATCCCGGCGATCAACCCGTTCGAGTCGGTGCCCGACTGATCCGGCCGACAACCCGAAGGAGATGGACCCCCAGCCTGATTCCCGGGAACCGATCCGCCGCTGCGCCGGGCCGGTCAGCGCCCGAGCCTGGCCTGGAATCCGGCCCGGTTCACCACCTCTGGATTGACCAGGTTGTCCGGCGCGGTTCCGTCGCGCACGGCGAGAATGGCCCGGGTGTTCACCTCGCCCATGGTCTGGAACATCTCGTCGGAAAACCCGATGGCATGCGGGGCGACGATCACCGAGTTCAGCGCGAGGATCGGATCGTCGGCCGGTGCGGGCTCCGGGTCGAACACGTCGATGGCGGCGCCCGCAATCCTGCCCTCGACCAGGGCCGCGTACAGGGCGTTCTGGTCGATAACCGGACCGCGCGCCGTGTTGACGATGTAGGCGGTCGGTTTCATCAGCGCGATCCCGTCGGCCGAGCCGATACCCCTGGTCTCGTCGGTGAGCGGGCAGTTGAATGAGAGGAAGTCGGCCTCGCGGAACGCGGTCTCGAGCCCGACCAGCTCGACGCCCAGACCGGCCGCGATCTGCGGATCGAGGTAGGGATCGTGGGCGATGATGCGCATGTCGAACGGCCGGATCAGCCGCGTCACTTCACGGCCGATGTTGCCGAGCCCGATGATGGCGAGGGTGCGGCCGACCAGCCCGGTCCCGAAACAGTCCATCCGCGCCGGCCAACCGAGCGGCCCGGTGCGCGCGATCCGGTCCTTCTCGACCAGCCTGTGCGCCAGCGCCAGTATCATCAGCACCACCGAACTTGCCATCGGGCGGCGCACCCCGTCCGGCGTGATGGTCAGCGCAACGTCCCGTTCCGTGCAGGCGGGAACATTGATGCGGTCGTAGCCGACACCCATCCTGCACACGAGCCCGAGCCGCCCGTCGGCCGGAAAGCTCGCGGCATTCATGCCCTCGCCCATCAGCACCACGGCGTCGAAACCCTCGAGGTCGCCGGGTTCCAGTACATCCGCCTGGTTCATGTCGGCGAGTTCGACCCCGGCATCGGCAAGGCCGCTCCAGTCGCAGCTTGGAAAGGCGGGCTTGCCGTCGGCCCGGACGAATGCGGCGCTCAGGCCGACGCGGAACGTGCTCATGATGTCTCCATGTCCAAGGTTTCTTCGGTGCGGGTCTGCATGCCCGCATGGTCGAGATCAATGCCGCCGCTGACCACCATCCCGCGCACGGCTTCCGGATCCCGTCCGTCCTCGCGGAGTGCGCGAATGGTAAGCGAACGGTCCCGCTTGGCAAGGCGCCGGCCGTCGTCATCGACAATCAGCGGGTGGTGCGTGTACTCCGGGACCGGCAGGTCGAGCAGTGCCTGCAGCAGCCGGTGGACGTGGGTGGCCTCGAACAGGTCGTCGCCGCGGGTGACCAGGGAGACCGCCTGGGCGGCGTCGTCCACCGTGACCGCGAGGTGATAGCTGGTACGGATGTCCTTTCTCGCCAGGATCACGTCACCGAAGAGCCCGGGCCGGGCAACCTGCCTGCCGGCCCGCCGGTCGTGCCAGGTGAGCCGGCCGGTGCGCCTCATCGCCTCTTCCATCCGCAGTCGCAGGGCATAGGGTGCGCCCTCGGCCAGCCTGCGCTCGCGTTCCTGCGGCGCGATCAGCCGGTCGGTCCCGGTGACGACCGCCCCGCCCGGCCCGTCGTGCGGCGCGCTCAGCACCCCCGCCAGTTCGCGTCGCGACAGCACGCAGGGGTAGAGCAGGCCCATCGCGTCGAGCTGCTCGAGCGCGCGTGCGTACTCCGCCATGTGCTCGGACTGCCTGCGTACCGGTTCCCGCCATGTCACGCCGAGCCAGGCGAGATCCTCGCGCAGCGCCTGGTCGAAACGGGCCCGGCAGCGGTCGCGGTCGATGTCCTCGATGCGCAGCAGGAACTGCCCGCCGACTGCCCGGGCAGCCTCGAAGGCGAACAGGGCCGAGCCGGCGTGGCCGAGGTGCAGGTACCCGGTCGGGCTCGGGGCGAACCGGGTGACGGCTCCCCGCACTCCGGTCAGGAATTGACCAGGTTTGGCAGCCAGAGCACGATTTCCGGGTAGGCGAGAAACAGCCCGATGGTCACCGCGTCGGCAACGAAGAACGGACCGATCCCCCTGAAGACGTCACCCAGTGGAATATCCGGTCTGACCGCGCTGACCACGTAGCAGTTCAGCCCCACGGGTGGCGTGATCAGGCAGACCTCGCACATCTTGACCACGATGATGCCGAACCAGATCGGGTCGTAGCCCAGCGCAATCACCGCCGGATGCACCACCGGCAGGGTGAGCAGCAGCATGCCGATGGCGTCCATGAACATCCCCAGCACGGCATAGCCGCACAGGATCAGGATCATTACCACGATCGGCGGGAACGGCAGGGTGACCACGAACTCGGAGAACGCCTGCGGCAACCCGGCGTAGCCGAGGAACCGCACGAAGATCAGCACGCCCCAGATCAGCGCGAAGATCATCACCGTGAGCTTTGCGGTCTCCAGCAGGGCCTCCCTGAGCGCTCCCCAGCGCATGCCCTTGGCCAGCGCGACCACCAGGACCACGAAGGCGCCGAGCGCACCGGCCTCGGTCGGTGTCGCGGTGCCGGAGTACATCGAGTAGAAGATGACCGCGACCACGACGAAGATCGGAACGGTGCCGGGCAGGCTGGAAAACCGCTCGGTCCACGGCGGCGACGGGATCGCCCGCCCGAGCTGCGGCCAGATCATGCACTGGCCGATGATCAGCAGGGCATAGATCAGTGCCGAGACGATACCCGGTATGAAGCCGGCGAGGATCAGGGTTCCGACCGATTCCTCGACGATGATGGCGTAGATCACCAGGATGGCGCTTGGCGGAATGAGCGAGGCGAGCGTGCCGCCGGCCGCGACGACTCCGGCGGCGAGCCGGCGGTCGTAGCCATGCGCGAGCATGTGCGGGATCGCCACCCGGCTGAACACCGCGGCGGTGGCGGTGCTGGCGCCCGAGACCGCGGCGAAGCCGGCAGTCGCAAACACGCTGGCGACCGCAAGCCCTCCCGGCACCCAGCCGACCCAGGCCCGCGCGGCCCGGAACAGCGCGTGGGTCAGCCCGCCGTGGTAGGCGATGAAGCCGATGAGAATGAACATCGGCAGCACGCTGAGCGCGTAGTTGATCGACTTGGAGTGCGGAACGGTTCCGCTGATGCCCGCTCCCGCCTTCCAGCCGATGATGGCGACGGTTCCCAGCAGGCCGATCAGCGCGGCAACGATGAAGACGCGAACGCCGCCGAAGACCAGCAGCAGCAGCGCGGTGGTGCCGATCAGGCCAATGGCAAATTCGTCCATTACCGCTGCACCCCCGTGCCCACGATGTTGACCTTCTCATCCTCGCCGGCGAGACCGGCATCGATCTCGTGCTGGGCCTGTTCGTCGACGGTCTCGATGATCGGAACCGCGACCGGCTGCGCGTCAGGATGGAAGAACAGCCGGATGAAGCCGGCGAGCTGCACCCACAGCCGCAACTGCAGGCTGATGAAGGCGATGACGACCACCAGCTTCCCGGGCCAGATCGCCAGCTGGATGTCGATCGAGGAATCGCCGATGTTCCACGCCCGCAGGAAATGGGTGTATCCGTACCAGGCGAGGACGACGATAACGAACATGGCGATCAGCGTGCCGATGATCTCGAGACCCCACAGCAGGCGTCCGGAGAATCGGCCGATGAAGAACTCCATGCGCACGTGACCGCCGAGGCGCTGGGTGTAGGCGATCGACAGGAAGGCGAAGATCGCCATGGCGAATTCGACCCAGTCGACGTAGCCGCGGATCGGGAAGTCGAAGGCCTTGCGCCCGACCACCTGCACCACCGCCAGCAGCATCAGCATCAGGATCACCAGCGCCGATGCCAGGTTGAACATGCTCTCGACCCGGAACATGCCGCGATCGATCCGGTCCAGCAGCTGTGCAACCGGAGAGAGGGGCGGATACTCGGTGTCGGCCATCGGCGGGCTCCGCGGGAGCTGAATCCGAAAACCGCCGGGCACTGGGCCCGGCGGTTTGACTGCGGTCAGGCTGTCGGCGCGTCAGCCGCCGGCAGCCGTGTTCAGGACCAGGTCAAGCAGTTCCTGTGCCGGGACCCTGTCCTTGTTGGCCTCGACCCAGGCATCCCAGACCGGCTTGCCCGCAACGCGGCGGAACTCGGCCATCTCCTCCTCCGGGATCTCGATCGCCTCGAGCTTGGGATTTTCCGCCCACTTGGCAATGTTGATCACGTCCTTCTCGGCATAGGCTGCCTTCTGGGCCTCGTAGGCGCCGTCACGCACGTCCTCGAGCAGCTGCTTGTACTGGTCAGGCAGTGCGTCGTAGGAGTCGGCGTTGAAGACGATCGGGCAGTTGACGGTCCCGAGCGACATGTTGGTCGTGTACCAATCGGAGATCTCGTCCAGCTTGTAGGCGGCGAAGGTGTAGGTGTACGGGAAGCCGATTGCGTCGACGGTTCCGCGCTGCAGCGCGGTGTACACCTCGGATGCCGGCATCGTGGTCGGGGTCGCGCCGATCTTCTCGGCCGCATCACCCATGCCGCCGAGCGCACGCAGGCGCATGCCGTCGAAGTCCTTCACGCTGCGCGGCGGTGTGCCCTTGCCCATGTACTCGTACTGCGGCAGCATCATCGACATGTAGATCTTCGCGTTCCACTGGGCGAGCGCCTTCTGCGACGCCGGGTGCGAATAGACCGCGTCATGCACCTTGCGCATGATGTCGAGGTTTCCAAGCGGCAGGAACGGCAGGTCGAGCACGTTGAGCGGAACGTTCTTGCCCGGATGGTAGGAGGCGCAGAAACTCGCCATCTCGAAGGCGCCCACGGAAATCCCGTCCAGGTTCTCCTTGCTCTTCGAGAGCTGCTGACCGTAGTACAGCTTGATATCGAAGTTGCCGCCGGTCTTCTCCGAGACCATCTTTGCGACGTATTCCGGCGCCTCGGTGAATGCGCGGCGCTTGCCCCACAGTGACATCCGCCAGGTAACTTCGGGGCCCTGGACCTCCTGGGCACCGGCGACATCGGGGGTGGATACACCCGCAAATCCCGCGATGCCGAGGCCGACCACACCCAGTGCGACGAGTGTTTTCCTCATGTTGGCTGTTCCTTCCCTGCCATGACACGTTCGGTTCGACGTGTCAGTGTACCGAGCCGGATGTCAATACGGGTCATCCGGCGCAAACTGGCGCGATCATATCCACTCTGCACCGTGCCTTCAATGACCGGTCCGAAGGCGGATCTCGTGTCGCCGGGCAGCCCCGGGAACTGGCCATGCTGAAGGCACTCTACCACCGGACTCTCGCTGCCGCCGCCCACCGTCACGCCCGCCGGTGGCTGGCGCTTGTTGCCTTCGTCGAAAGCTCGGTCTTCCCCGTTCCGCCGGACGTGATGCTGGTGCCGATGGTCCTGGCCGAGAGGAACCGCTGGCTCGGACACGCGCTCGTGTGCACGCTGGCCTCGGTTGCGGGAGGATGTGCCGGCTACCTCATCGGTTTCGCCTTCCTCGAGACCATCGGGCAGCCGGTCCTCGAGTTCTATTCCTACGGCGGCCGGTTTGACGAGTTCGCCGCACGCTATGCCGCCTGGGGGGCGTGGATCGTGTTCGCCGCCGGCATCACGCCGTTTCCCTACAAGGTGATCACCATCGCGAGCGGCGTGGTCGGGCTCGATCCGGTGGTGTTCGTGGTCGCGTCGCTGCTGTCGCGCGGCCTGCGGTTCTTCGCGCTTGCCGGCCTGCTGTGGTGGTTCGGCCCGGCGATCCGCGGCCTGCTCGAACGCTACTTCGGGCTCGCGATGATCCTGGTCCTGGCAGCACTCGTCGGCGGTTTCCTTCTGGCAGGGGCCGTGCTGTGATGGCGGCCATGACACCGTCGCCCCGTCGCCCCGCCGCGCTGCTGTTCCTGGGCTCCGGTCTGCTGCTTGCCGGCGCGCTCGGCTTCCAGTACCTGGGAGGACTGGCGCCGTGTCCGCTGTGCATTGACCAGCGGGTGGCGCATGGCCTGGTGCTCGCGCTGGCCGCGGTTGCAGTTGTTGCCGACAACCGCAGTCCGGCGATTGCGGGTTTGGCTGCGATTGCGGCCGTGGTGGCGCTCACATCCGGGGCGGCCGTCGCCGGCTACCACGTCGGGCTCGAACAGGACCTCTGGCAGGGACCGGCGAGCTGTGCCGCCGAGCCGGTCAGGGCCGCGACATCGAAGGAGTGGCTGGAGGAAATGCTCAAGCGTACGACGGTGGTCCGGTGTGACGAGGTGGCCTGGTCGTTGTTCGGCATCTCGATGGCAGGGTACAACATGCTGATTTCCCTTGGTCTTGTCGCGGTCACGGTGCGCATGCTCGCGGGGACGGATCGATGACGGCCTCTCGCCCGTCCTCGCGGACCGCGCGAATGATCCGGGTCAACCATGCCGGCGAGTTCGGCGCCCAGAGGATCTATGCCGGGCAGCTTGCCGTGCTCGGCCGCTCGTCAGTCGCCCCGGTCCTGCGCGAGATGAAGGCGCAGGAGGAACGCCACCTTGAGACCTTTGAACGGATGATTGTAGAACGCCGCGTCAGGCCGACGGTGCTGCACCCGGTCTGGAAGGTCGCCGGGTTTGCGCTCGGAGCCGGGACCGCGTTGCTGGGGCGCAGGGCGGCCATGGCCTGCACCATTGCGGTCGAAGAGGTGATCGACAGCCACTACGCCGCCCAGAGCGCAGAACTCGACGGGCGCGAGGAGGAACTTGGCCGCGCCATCGAGCAGTTCAGGGCCGAGGAACGCGAGCACCGGGATCAGGCACGCGACCTCGGTGGGGAGAGCGCAGTCGGCTACCCGGTGCTGCGCAGGGCCATCCGGGCCGGAAGCCGCGCGGCAATCTGGCTTTCCGAGCGGTTCTGAACCGCCTACGCCACCGGGGTCCGGGGTTCGTCCTCGAGTTCGCTGTCCCAATACAGGAAGTCCCGCCAGCTCTCGTGCAGGTAGTTGGGCGGGAACGCCCGGCCGTTTTCCTGCAGTTCGAAACTGGTCGGCATGTAGGGCGTGCGCACCAGCTGCAGCCCGACCTCGCCCAGCGTGCGGTTTCCCTTGTGCAGGTTGCACCGGGAACAGGCGGTGACCACGTTTTCCCAGCTCGTGCGTCCGCCGCGCGAGCGAGGGATGACATGATCGAAGGTAAGGTCCTGTGCCGGGAACCGCACCCTGCAGTACTGGCAGCAGAACACGTCACGCAGAAACACGTTGAACCGGGTGAAGGCCGGACGCCGTGACAGGCTGACGTAGTCCTTCAGCGCGATCACGCTCGGCAGCCACATTTCGCAGCTCGGTGAATGCACCTTGCGGTCATACAGCGACAGCGTGTGGACGCGGCTGCGGAACACCGCCCTGATCGCATCCTGCCAATTCCATACCGACAGCGGGAAGTAGCTGAGCGGCCGGTAATCCGCGTTCAGGACCAGTGCCGGCGCATTGTCCGGTATCGAGGACACGACCGTGCTCCCTGTTTCGGATAGCCCGTTGGACCGGGCCGCAGTCAAGCAAGCTTTTGACGGGATTACAATACAGGCCTTCCGGTGACACCGGCGTGACGGCCAGGGGTCACCCGGGGCCGGGCAGTACGCGACGGAGGAAAGCGAGCCCGTCACGCAGGCCGGTCTCGTCGATGGAGTGGCCGAGTCCGCGGCACATCCGGGAGCTGACCTCGAAACCCGAGGCCTCGAGTCCGGTCACCGCCGCCAACAGTTCCGAGGCAGGGACCATCTCGTCCGAATCGCCGTGCACCAGCGAGACCGGGCAGCGGGTGCGCAGTTCCCCGGGCAGCAGTTCCGGCGCGATCAACCGTCCGGAAAACCCGAGGATGCCCGCGATCGGGTCGGCCCGTCGCGGCCCGACGAACAGCGACATCATCGTTCCCTGGCTGAAGCCGACCAGGGCGAGCGCCCCGGCGGCAAGCCCGGTTCGCGCCATCTCGTCGTCGAGGAACCCGTCGATCAGCTGTGCTGCCAGCCGGGTGCCGGCCAGCACCGGCTGCGGGCTGCGGTCCGCAAGACTGAACCACTGGCGCCCGAACGGGGCCATTTCGCAGGGAAACGGTGCGTGCGGCGAGACGAACTCGACGTGCGGCAGGTCGCGGGACCAGTAGGGAGCAAGCCCGATCAGGTCGTTGCCGTCGGCACCGTAGCCGTGCAGCAGCACCACCAGCGCCCGGGCCGGTCCACCGTCCGCCGGCGGCTGGCGCGGGCCGTCAAGCTCCATCATGTCGTGTCTCCGGCGCCGGTTCAGTCGAGGCGGAACCCCTTGCGCCTGAGGTGCCCCGCCAGCTGCTCGCGCTCGGTGACCGAGACCTGGCGCGCCTTGTCCTCGGACCATCCGTAGAAGTCGGCGACGCCCCAGGTGTCGGCTTGGCGCTGCTTTTCCCGCGGAATGCTGTAGCGGGCGTCCCGGCGCCGGTCGTAGGCGTCGATCTCACCCGCAAGGGTCTCGTCGCGATAGCTGTCCTCGTGCACCGTCACCGAGGCGGGCAGCCGCAGGCTGATGTAGCCGGGACCCGCGGGATAGCCGGTGCACATTCCGGCGACGGGAAAGACGTGATCAGGCAGTTCCAGCAGCTGCGAGATCGCATCGATGTGGTTGCGCACCACGCTGATCGGGCAGCAGCCGAGTCCCACGGCCTCGGCCGCCCGGATGTAGTTCATCAACACCAGGCCGCAGTCGACCGCCGCGTTCAGGAACGCGTCGAGGTGGTCATTGGCGAACGGCTTGCCGCGCATCCCGCAGATCCGGCGGATACGCCTGCTGTCGCCGAGGAACACCATGAACACCGGGCAGGTTCCGATCCACTCCATGTTCGGCATCAGTTCGGCGATCGCCGCCCGCTTGTCCGGGTCGCGCACCACGACCACCGCGGACTGCTGCAGGTCCGACTTCGCGGGCGCCGAAAACGCCGCGGCGAGCAGGACGCGCAGCAGGCTGTCCGGCACCGGTTCCGGACTGAAGCGCCGGTGCGTGCGATGGGCAAGAATGCCGGCGAGTTCACCTTCGGCCGGCAGGTCGCGGCCGTCGGCGGTCGAAACGCCGTAGCGATCCTCGATCAGGTCTGCAATCGTTGACCGGGCAGTCATGGCACGTCACGCCTCGTGTCTCGGAACGGATGTGCCATAGTGCCCGCAGTCGGTCGGGCCAGACAAGACCGCGTCAACCGGAGGAGTACGGGAATGAAGATCGGCATCATCGGATGCGGTGCGATGGGTTCGGTGTACGCAGCGCTGCTGGCGGATGCCGGCAACGAGGTCTGGGCCATCGATACCTGGGCGGAACACGTCGATGCGATCAACCGCGCCGGGCTGCGGCTCGAGGGCGCGAGCGGTGATCGGACGGTCCGGCTGAACGCCACCACCAGTGCCGCGGATGCCGGGGAATGCGATCTCGTGATCGTTGCGACCAAGGCCGACGGCGTGGCGTCTGCAGCCCGGTCAGCAGCCGAGATCGCCGGGGACGACAGTGTCATCCTGACGATCCAGAACGGACTTGGCGCCGCCGACCGGATCGCCGAGGCGATCGATACCGACAAGGTCATGATCGGGGTGGTCGGCGGCTTCGGGGCGTCGATGAAGGCGCCGGGCCACGCCCATCACAACGGCATGCAGCTGGTCCGTATCGGCGAGATGCAAGGCGGAATGTCGGAGCGTCTCGAACGCGTGGTCGACGCCTGGAATGGTGCCGGTTTCACCGCGAAGGGCTATCCCGACATCCACCAGATGATCTGGGAGAAGTTCATCTGCAACGTGACCTACAGCGGCCCCTGCGCACTGATGAACCTGACCATCGGCCAGGTCCAGGCCGACCCGTCCGCCTGGTCGACCGCGCTCGGTTGCGCGCGGGAGGCGGACGCGGTGGCGCGCGCGGCGGGGATCGCACTCGGCTTCGGGGAAGTCGACGCCTATGTCCGCGACTTCGGCGCCCGGATGCCGGACGCGCGCCCGTCGATGCTGCTCGATCACCTGGCCGGCCGGCGTTCGGAAATCAACGCCATCAACGGCGCGGTGCCGGTGGAGGCGGCGAAGGTGGGGATGGACGCGCCGGTCAACCGGACGGTGTCGGACCTGGTCCGCGGCAAGGAGGCCGGGTTCACCGCCTGACATGGTGCACGCCCCGGTACTGGGCCTCTTGCTCCTCCTGATGGCGGCCGGGACGGCTGTCGCCTGCCCGGGCACCGGATCGCGCTGCGAGGTCACGGGTGGCGGATACTACATCCGCATGCCGGCGCAACACTCCTCCCCGGTGCGGGCGGTGGTTTTCGCCCACGGATACGGTGCGAGCGGTCACTCGGTGATCGGGAATGCGGGCCTGACCGGCCCGTTCCTGCGGGCCGGGCTCGCCGTCATCGCGCCAGACGGGATGCGCCGGACCGGGCGGGAAGGCAGGACCTGGCATGTCCTTCCGCGCGCAACGCAGCGGCACGGCAGGCGCGACGAGGTGGCGTTCATCGAGTCGGTCATGCGTGATGCCGAAGGCCGGTTCGGCGTCGATCGCCGCCTGTCGCTGCTTTCCGGGTTCTCTCTGGGCGGTTCGCTGGTGTGGACCGTGGCCTGTGCGGCTCCACGGATGTTCGCCGCCCACGCCCCGGTCGCGGGGGCCTTCTGGCGCCCGCCGCCGCGCGAGTGCGCAGGGCCGGTATCGCTGCTGCACACCCACGGCTGGCGCGACCGCACGGTGCCGATCGAGGGGCGTTCGATCAGGAACGGCATGCTCCGCCAGGGCGATGTGTTTGCCGGCCTGGAGACCCTGCGCCGCGCCAACGGCTGCACGCCGGTCCGCGGTCTCGTGGCCGGAACCTCCGGCCGCTTCTGGCTGCGGCGCTGGGATGCGTGCCGTGCCGGGAACCTGCAGCTTGCGCTGCATCCGGGTGGTCACGAGATCCCGACGGGCTGGCACCGGCTGGTGCTCGACTGGTTCCAGGCGGTGGTGTCCCGATCCGCCACGCGATAAACCGCATGTGCCTGCGCTTGGACAATTCAATGCCAGGGGCCCATCGGCTACCCTGCGGCCGGCGCCGACTGCACCAGGGGGAGGACCATGGCCGGAGTACTCGAGGGTGTGCGCGTGCTCGACTTCGGGCGCTACATTGCCGGGCCGTTCTGCGGCATGCTGCTTGGTGACATGGGGGCCGATGTCATCCGCATCGAGAAACTGTCGGGCAGCGAGGATCGCTACCTGGTCCCGATCACCGGCACCGGCGAGGGCCCGATGTTCCTCGCGCTCAACCGCAACAAGCGGTCGCTGACCCTGAACCCGATGAAGCCGGAGGGCCGCGAGATCGTCCGCTCGCTGGTTGCGACCGCGGACGTGGTGATCGCCAACCTGCCGCAACCGACACTGGAGGCCATGGGGATCGACTACGAAAGCCTGAAGACGATCAGGCCTGACATCATCCTGGCCACGGTCACCGCCTACGGCCGGGGCGGACCGTACAGCGACCGGGTCGGGTTCGACGGAGTTGCCCAGGCGCTTGCCGGCGCCACTGCCATGGGAGGCCACCCAGGCGACCCGATGAAGTCGTTCGTCCCCTTCGCCGACTTCGGAACCGCCACGCTTGCGGCCTTCGGTGTCATGTCCGCGCTGCTCGAACGCGCCCGCACCGGCAAAGGCCAGCTGGTCGAGGCCGCGCTCACCCGTACCGTGATGGCCTTCAATATCGCGTGTCTGGCCGAGGAAGCCGTGACCGGCATCGGCCGTCCGTCCTACGGCAACCGGGGCTACGTTTCCGGTCCGAGCGACCTGTTCCGCACCCGCGACGGCGCGGTGATGGTGCAGGTGGTCGGCCAGCCGCTGTTCGAGCGCTGGGCCCGGCTGATGGGAGAGGACCACTGGCTGGACGATCCGCGCTTTGCCGATGACCAGGCCCGCGGCGACAACGGTGAAATCCTGAGCGCGCGGATGGCCGAATGGTGCCGGGACCAGACCACTGCCGAGGTGCTGGCGGTACTCGACGAGGCGAGGATCCCCTGCGGTCCGGTGCTGGAACCGGCACAGGTGCTGGAGGACCCGCACGTCCGGGCGATGGACTTCCTCCACGACATGGCCTTTCCGGGCCTCGATCAGCCGGTTCCGGTCACCACGACACCGGTCAGGTTGTCCGGGACGCCGGGAACCATCCGCAGCCGCGCGGCGACGCTCGGCGAGCACACAGACGAGATCCTGGCCGAGCTCGGCCAGGATCCGGCCGCCATCGCGCGGCTCAGGGATGGCCGCGTGGTATGACCGGGTGGCCCTGGCGACAGTAACGCGGAGACAGTAATGGTCGCACATTCGTCGAACCGGGAGTGGTTGGCGCGGATCGAGGAGGAGATCCTCGAGCCCGACCTGCCGATCTGCGATCCCCATCACCATCTCTGGGACCGGGCAACGGCGCACCAGATCCAGCCGCGCTACCTGCTCGACGAGATCCTCGCCGACACCGGAAGCGGGCACTCCATCGTCTCCACGGTGTTCATCGAGTGCGGCGCCATGTTCCGCAGCGACGGGCCCGAGCACCTGCGACCGGTTGGCGAGACAGAGTTCGTCAACGGCATTGCCGCCATGAGTGCTGCGGGTCTGTACGGACCGACGCGGATAGCCGCGGGGATCGTGGGCACGGTCGACCTGCGGATCGGCGCACGCGCCGGAGAGGTGCTCGACGCTCATCTCGTTGCCGGCGGCGGCAGGTTCCGCGGCATCCGCCGGGCGGTTGCCTGGGACCCCTCTCCGGAGATCCGCAACCACCGGACCGATCCGCCGCAGGGCCTGCTGCTCGACGAGACCTTCCGGCGCGGATTTGCCGAACTCGGCCCCCGGGGACTGAGCTTCGAGGCCTGGTGCTACCACCCGCAGATCCCGGAGGTCACCAGCCTCGCGCGGGCGTTTCCGGAAACCACGATCATCCTTGATCATTTCGGGGGACCGATCGGGGCCGGCCCGTATGCCGGGCACGAGCGCGAGGTGTTCGAGGCCTGGAAGCCGATGGTCCGGGAACTGGCCGGATGCGGCAACGTCGTCGCCAAGCTCGGCGGCATCAACATGGACGTCAACGGCTTCGGCTGGGAACGGCGGGCCACGCCGCCGACCGGTGCGGAACTGGCGGCGGCGACCCGCCACTACTACGACTACGCCATCGAGGTCTTCGGGGTGGACCGCTGCATGTTCGAGTCGAACTTCCCGGTCGACAAGCTGAGCTGCAGCTACGCAACGATATGGAACGCCTTCAAGCACATTGCCGCCGGCGCATCCGCTGACGAGAAGGCGGCCCTGTTCCACGATACCGCGGCCCGGGTCTACCGGTTGACCCCGGCCTGAGCGTCGGCCGGACCAAAAGCAGCGGAAACCGGCAGTGCTGACCGTCACCAGGCCGGCGCAGGGGCCGTTTACGCCGTTCGAACGGCTCATCATCACCGGTCCGGTGCTGGCGGCTTCGCTGCTGCACGCTCTCAACATGAGCACCGCCTACGTGGCGCTTCCGAGCATCCAGGGCAACCTGTCGGCGGCCCCGGACCAGGTGTCGTGGGTGATCACCGCCTTCGTGGTGGCGACCGCGGTCGGGACCATCCTGACCAACGTCATGAGCCAGCGTTTCGGCCGCCGCCGGGTGTTCCTGGCCGCCATTCTCGGTTTCACCGTGACTTCGCTGCTGTGCGGCACCGCCGAGACCCTGGGACAGCTGGTGGCATGGCGGATCCTGCAGGGGTTCGTCTCGGCACCGCTGCTGCCGATCTCCCAGGCGATCATGCTCGATACCTACCCGCGCGAGAAACACGGGGTCGCGATGAGCATCTGGTCGATGGGCATGATCATCGGCCCCGTGGTCGGTCCGACCGTCGGCGCAATGCTGACCGAGTTCCACGACTGGCGCTCGGTGTTCTTCATGAACATCCCGTTCGGGATCGTCGCGTTCTTCGCGATCGTCGCCACCCTGCCCAAGGCGGAGGTTCCCGACCGCCGGGTCGACTGGTTCGGCATGGTCACGCTGATTGCCGCCGTGGTGTTCCTGCAGCTCGCGCTTGACCGGGGGGAGCGGCTCGGCTGGTTCGAGTCGACGGAGATCCTGGTCAGTGTCTCGATCTCGGTCCTGGCCTTCTACCTGTTCACGGCCCACTGCCTGACGACCGTGGCTCCGTACGTCAACCTCGCCATCTTCGCCGATCGCAACTACCTGATCGGCCTGCTGCTGATCTTCGTATTCGGCATCGCGGTGTTCTCCAGCCTGTTCATCCTGCCGCTGTTCCTGCAGAACGTGCAGGGCTACCCGGTGCTGTCGGCCGGCTGGGTGGTCTCGGCCCGCGGTGTCGGGACCATGGTGGCGATGGTGACCGCCGGGTTCCTCGCGGACCGGTTCCCCGGCAAGTACCTGGTCATCGCCGGGCTGGCCCTTGTCGGTGTCAGCAACCTGTGGATGACCGGCTGGAACGCCGAGGTTTCGCTGGCGGAGGTGGTCTGGGTCACCGTCGTCAACGGCTACGGCATGGGGATGATGTGGGTCTCGCTCACCACGGTGACCTTCTCCACGCTGGCGCCGGACTTCCGGGTCGAGGCGGCGGCCCTGTTCGCGCTGGTCCGCTCGATCGGCGCCAGCATGGGAACATCGGTGGTGGTCTCGATCCTGGTACGGTCCTCGCAGGTCAACTACATCGAGATGCGCGATCACATCGACGCCTTCGCAGCGACCGCGCTCGCCGGGACCGTGTCGGTGATCGATCCGGCACTGCATACCCTGCAGCGGCTGGTCATCGACGAGGCCCGCACGGTCGCGTTCCTGAACGACTTCGTGTTCCTGGTCGCGGTGGCGTTCCTCGGCATGCCGCTGTGCCTGCTGCTGCAGCGGACCGGACGCCGGGCGTGAGCGAAGGCGCACCAGGTCGGCTGCGTACGCGGGTTGCCGTGGTTCCCGGATCCCGATAGCAAGGCACAGTCCTTTGCCCGGGAGTAGCGGTCATGGCCACCATCACCGTGCGTAACGTCGATGACGCCCTGGTTGCGGCTCTCAAGGCCCAGGCAAGGGAAAATCAGCGCTCGCTCGAGGATGAGGTTCGTCACCTCCTGGCTCAACAGGTGCTGCGCCGTGAGCGCATCGAAGCCTTACGCGCACGCACAGCGCGGCTTGCCGCCCTGACCGCCGGCAGCCCCCAGACCGACAGCGCCCTGCTCCTGCGCGAGGACCGCGACCGTTGAAAATCGCTGTCGATGCCGGCGTTGCGGTCAGGTGCGTGTTCAGCGAGAACGGAACCGTCGAGGCCCGGCAACTTCTTGCGCATTGGATCACCCTGCTCGCGCCGGGTTTCATGGTGATTGAGGAGGCCAACGTGATCTGGAAGAAGGCGCGGCGCAGGAAGATCGAGGACGCGCGTCCCTACCTTGAGGAATGCGCCCGCCTTGTTGACGCCGTTGACCTGACTCTGGCCGCAGACCCCACTGCCCATGCCACGGCCATTGCGCTGCAGATTGATCATCCGGTCCATGATTGCCTCTTTCTCGCCTGCGCCGAGGTTGAACGGACGCCCCTGGTCACGGTTGACCGTCGATTGCGCGATGCCGCTCGTCGCCAGTCCGGTGCGGAAGTCTGGTTTGTCACCGATCCTGATGCCGGCTGACGTACCGAGAGCGCCTCTACAGGTCTGATCGTCCCGGATCCGTCATCCGCGACCTGAATGGCGCCCGGACTCCTGTCTCCGACACTGGGGATACTGTCTTCGCCGTCCGGACTATTCAGCTGCTGGACGGGCATGCCCTGTCCAGTACGCGAGGTCGAAGAGGCGGCGGACTTTGCGGCCGGGACTTCTCAAGCATTCGCGATGCAAGTCTCGGTCGTCTACCTCCGGACCGACCGATACAGATACTCGTTACGCCTATCGGGAGAATCCGTGTGACGGTCCTCCCGTCCTGACTTCCAAGAAGGCTTTCAGCGCCGCCTCTCGGCACTGCCCGCTACTCTTGTTGGATCGACATCGTGACCATAGCATGCAACGAGCATATGCTGTATCAGTCAAACCGCCACTCGTCGGGATGCACTCCCGTCGGGTTGACCAACAAACACTTTGGCTGCGAGCAAGTAAGAATGCACACTGCTGATGCAGAATATCCTGATGCCCGCGATTCCAGTCCACCTTCAGTCTATCGTCTCCAACTGACCGCCCAGTCAACAGTGAGACTGAAGTGATGCTTGGACGCGCTCTTTCTGACGCTACTAGAAATCGCTGGTTGCAAAAGGCTCATCGGTGGGCCCGAAAGCTTTATGGCCAAAACAACATAAGGCTTGTTCGATCGCGGATGCACAGGGTCCGCCCTCCAATTTCGGCAACTTTCGATACCGTGGTGGCCCAGCTCTGCAAAATCGAGCGAGGGGCCTGGTATTCGACTGGAAGAACCAAATGGGGCCCGGAAGAACTCGACCAAGGATTTTATGGTCCGATGGAATCACCATTTACGGATGACCAGAGAAGAGAAATTCCCTATATCAATGCGGTATGCGAACTGGTGAGAACTGGACAGATGGATTTGTACAAAATTCCAACGATAGAAGATGAAAAGAAGAGGAGTCCAAGTAAGCACTCGGATCATTTAGGTTGCGTTAACATCGATCACGGTATCCGACACAAGGATTTGGGATTCGAATGTGCTCGCATGAAATACACGTTGTCCAAGATTCGTGGCTTCCCTTTTCCCACAGAACAGAAGGATTGCTCATTGAATATTGGTGGGTATGCAGAATTTCTCCAATACTTCAATGGACGGGGCCAAGCTCGAGATGTTTGGCACCTTATGTTGTGCGATTCGTTCGGAATTGAGATCTTTTTTACGTGCGACCATAGATTCTTGAATAGGTACAAACAAATTCGCACCAAGATGCCGGTCCAAGGACCCCGTACTCGTGTAATGCGACCATCGGACTTCTGTAACATGATTGGTTGTCGCGGAATTCCAGTAGCACCAACCGACCCATATGGTTTGTTCAGGGGAACTATCCGCTAACCACGACGGAATTGCTACTACCTATTGAAGTTCTATTCCCGCACGCGCACCGTAAACGGCGAACAATATCAGAGATCCTGACCTCATCCATTTTGGTGTAGCGCAAAGTTCGAGCTCCCGGCGGCGGCGAAGCTCGTGTAGACCGATCCTCAGATCGGTAGCCGGGTAGATGGCTTCGATCGCATTGAGTTCATCGAGCAGGTGTGCGATATGCCGATCCTGGGCATCGGTGCTGAGGCCGAGCATCCGCACCTCGAGGACCCGGTAGGCGGGGTCGGTCAGGATGGCGGCATCGGCGGTCATCATGGCGTGCAGCAGCTTGCGGGAGTTCGGCTACTTGCCCTGGTCATGAATGCTCTGCAATGTCATGCGGGCTTCGGCGCGGTAGGCGAACATGCGGATGACGTCGAGGAACAGCCGCTCGCATGACGGCAAGCCATCGAGACACTCGATCTCGCCGAGGTCGCCTGCATGGCAGTGAGGCTTTTCGGTTTTCGCGACGGTCCTGAGGATGTCGAGACAGTCTTCGAGATCCTTGATTTCCCGCTTGAGTTCCGGGGTCGATTTCTTCCTTGCGAGCAAGTTAGGCGTGGGTGGTGGTGCGCATCGGGGCGAGTTTTGCCGCAAGCGTGCGTCTGGCTTGGTCGTACAGACGACGACGTTCTCCGGATCCAGTTCATCGAGATTGCAGGTCGACAGGGCGTCGAGAGCGAAGTGCTGGCGCATGTACCTGAGCACGTTCTTCCGGACCCATTGGGAGAACATGGCGGCGGCGAGTTCAGCCATCGGGCGTTCGAAGTCGGTGGTGACAAAGGGGACTTGGCGTCCGGTGTCCAGCAGGCGCCGGATCTACCTGACCGTGACACTCCCTGCGAGGGTGACCAAATTCTTGACCACCCGGAAGGTGCTGGGGCGGGTGGTGCTGGGCCCGTGGATCGGCACCCCGACCTCCTGGTAATCCGCTTCCGGCCAGTCCTCCCCCTTGAAGTTCCTGTACCAGGTGAGCACTGCAACGCCGCGCCGGGCGAGACGCCTAAACCGAAGTTCCCCCTGATTCCCGACTGACAGTCGAACCAAGTCGATGATTTGGCGAGGTTTTTTCGGGTTTTTGGGCCAATATGTGTACCCATGTATATGGGAACAATAGTGTTGACATGGTGCGAAGGGTGTGCATGTTTCGTAGCCATGTATATCGAATCCGTCCCCAACCGATCCTCTCCGCCCGCCATCCTGCTGCGCGAGTCCTATCGCGAAGGCGGCAAGGTCAAGAAGCGCACCATCGTCAACCTCACCAGGTGGCCCCCGGCTCTGATCGAAGGATTGCGGTGCCTGCTCAAGGGAGGCACCGCGGTGCCACGCTTCGAGGACGCCGTCGACATCGTCCGTTCCCTTCCCCATGGCCATGTCGCCGCAGTGCTGGGAACGCTCAGGAAGCTCGGGCTCGAGACCCTGATCGACCCGAAGCCGTCGCCACGGCGCGATCAAGTGCTTGCCATGATCGTGGCGCGGATCCTCGAGCCGGCCTCGAAGCTGGCCACGGCGCGCAGGCTGGCCGAGGCCACGGCGGTCAGCACCCTGGGCGAGATCCTCGATGCGGACCTGGACGAGGACGAGCTGTATGCCGCCATGGACTGGCTGCTCGAGCGCCAGGAGAGGATCGAGCAGGGTCTGGCGGAGCGGCACCTCGAAGAGGGCTGCCTGGTTCTTTACGACCTCACCTCGGTGTGGATGGAAGGCAGATCATGTCCCCTGGCCAAACGCGGCCACTCCCGGGACGGCAAGCGAGGCAAGCTGCAGATCGAGTTCGGCCTGCTGTGTGACCGGGACGGATGTCCGGTGTCGGTGGAAGTGTTCCCCGGCAACACCGCGGATCCGGCCACGCTCGCATCACAGATCGCCACGGTGCGGGAACGGTTCTCGCTTACGAAGGTGGTGCTGGTGGGAGACCGGGGGATGCTGACCGAGGCGCGGATCCGCGAGGAGGTGAAGCCTGCGGGGCTGGACTGGATCAGTGCCCTGAGAGGACCGGCCATCCGTGCCCTGGTCGAGGCCGGCGAGGTGGAGATGTCACTGTTCGACGAGAGGGACCTGGTGGAGGTCACCAGTGACGCCTACCCCGGCGAGCGTCTCATGGTCTGTCGCAATCCGCTGCTGGCCGCGGACCGGGCCCGCAAGCGCTCGGAGCTGCTTGCAGCCACCGAAGCCCTGCTTGAACCCATTGCCGCGGCGACACGGCGCAAGAAGCGCCGGCTCAAGGGAAAGGAGAAGATCGGCGAGAGGGTCGGCAAGGTCATCGGCAAGTACAAGATGGCAAAGCACTTTACCTGGTCCATCGACGACGAGGGCGTCTTCACCTGGCAGCGTGATGACGCCTCCATCGCCGCCGAGGCGAGGCTCGACGGTCTCTACGTGATCCGCACCAGCCTGCCGCAGACCCAACTCGACGGCCCCGGCACGGTGCGCGCCTACAAGCGGCTCAGCTCGGTGGAACGGGCCTTCCGCAGCCTGAAGACCGTGGACCTCAAGGTCCGTCCCGTCTTCCACCGCACCGAACCGCGGGTTCGTGCCCACGTCCTGTTGTGCATGCTCGCCTACTATGTGGAGTGGAACATGCGCCAGAAGCTCAAGCCCGTGCTGTTCGACGATGAAGACGCCGAAGGCGCCGAGGCCCTGCGCCGGTCCGTCGTCGCTCCGGCGAAGGTATCGATCAGCGCCCAGGCGAAGGCGGCGACCAGAGAAACTCCCGACGGTGATCCGGTGCACAGCTTCCGCACCCTCATCGATGATCTGGCCACCATCACCCGCAACACCGTGATGCCCCCGCTCCCCGACGCCAAACCCTTCCAGGTCACCACACGGCCAACGCCGCTTCAAACCAAGATACTCAATCTCCTCGGGGTTCGGCCGTAGTGTACCCAGTAGCGACCCTCTGACGTCCATCAGATGTCAGTTATATCAGCTACTTGCTCTTGAACCGCTCTGGAACTTCGGCCTAAACAGGGTCGGGCTCCAGCCTTCGCGATCGAAGACCAAGGTCACCGCCGGTGTGTCGGGCCGGACCGAGCACACCGAGCCGGTCCAGCGCCGGGACGACACCGTGCTCAAGGGCAAGGACCATCTTCTGATACAGTAGCTGGTGCAGGCAGAGCAGCGGCTGGCCGGCAAGGGCGTTGACCCTGTAACTAGCCCGGTCCAGGAGAACGTCGGAACCGCAGCCTAGCAGCGTTGAACAAACCGCCAACGCGGCAAGGCGGCGAATCGCTCCTAGTCGTCCTCGCACTGGCGAATGACCGCGCCCAGACGCTACACAGCAAAATGCTCGCTAATCCGCGCTTCTGCTTGAGCGCTGAGATCCTGACCCTCCAACGTTTCGATCAGGCGGCCGGGGAAGTGTTGCCCGTACCAGGCAACCTTTTCGTCGCGCCGTGCCCGGTAATCCTCGCTTGACATCAGCCCCCAGTGCTCCCAAAACCACGTCTCGCCGTTCCACACGATCGTGAAGTCGGGCAGGCACATCGTCCCATCCGGCGCCCTCAGTGGCACTTCGTACTTGAAGGGAACGTCCCGCCCATGGAGCAGGTTCGCGATCACCAGCTCCGACTTCGAACGGACCATCGCGCCGCTCAGCGCCTTGTGTATTAGACCTTCCTCGTACCAGCCCTTCCGGTTGATCAACTCGTCGGGAACGGCACGGAATGAGCTCTCGAAGAGCGACGAGTTGACCAACTTCCTCTGTGCGTTCTCGGGGCGGCGCGCCGACAGCAACGTCGAGACATCGCCCTCGATGAACAACGTACAGTGGCGCGTGGCCCTGGTTAGCGCCGTGTAGAGCAGCTCCGTCGACAACACCCGCCCATGCGATCGGGGAACCATGATGTAGGTGTGCGTGAACTCGCTTCCCTGCGCCTTGTGTACGGAGATCGCGTACGCTAACTCCAAGTTGTCCTGGACACGTTCGGATCCGCCTTTCGCCGTGAGGGCGTTGCCGTAACCTACGGCCAGATGTTCCTTCCGTTCAAACTTGACCTGAAATCGCCTCAGCCGGGAAGGACGGCTTCCGCGATCAAAACTGTGTTTTTGCACGAAGCCAATCTCTCCGTTGAAGATCTCTACCGGCCCCGCGCTTCGCTTTTCGAAGTCGTACGCCCAAATGGCGTTGCCACGCGACCGATTTCGGTACTGGATCACTTTGTCGTAGAGCGTGACTCCGTCCAAGGTGCCATAGAGCGCCATAAGTCTGGATGCCACGCGACGTTGAATTGCAGCGTTCAACGATTCAACGCCGTGGAGCTCGCCACGGTGCGGCGTCAAGATCTGGTACTTCGCCGGGTCCTCCTCGAATGCCGCCCGCCAAAGTTCGTAGGGCTTCTCGGCGTCCAGGACATTCCCGGTGTGGCCTTCCATGTCACGCTCGACCGTTCGAATGAGCAAGTCCGCAAGGGTCGTGCCTTTGTCCCAGTACTCGACGTGGAGGTCCTTGTCGACGGTGCCGCCAGCGTGAATGCGCCGAATAAGCGCCTCAGCAGCCTCCGAGGTCTGTGTGCCCCCGCCAAGCGCGTCCCCGTCAATGAACAACTCGGCCAACTCGAGAATGGCCTCACCACGATCCTCGACGCGATTCTCCAATTGGCGGAGGTTGTTCTCCAGACATGCAACCTTCGACTCGTCCCCGGACAGCCACTCAAGTATGTCCGCGAAGACTCGGCCCCGCCCGATTGGCGGCAGTTGGTTCGGATCTCCAACCAATATCAGCCGCTTGATTTGCCTTAGGTCGAGTGCGCGCAGCAGCGTCGCCATCAGCCCAAGATCAAGCATCGAGGCTTCGTCGATGATCAGGGTTCCGCTACCCGCGCGTGCGCCCCCCTGGCGCTTGAAGGTCAGGTTCTGGTTGAGCCATCCGCTTCGCGCCAGGAAGGAATGCACGGTGGAGGTCGCCACGCCTTCAATTTCGCGCTCACTCAAGGTCGCCCGCACCCGGTCTGACGCTTTTCCAGTCGGTGCGAGCACGGTGACTGGCGAACCTTGACCCTCAGTCCGCCGGATCGCCCTAACGATCGCGCAGATGACGGTCGTCTTGCCTGTTCCGGCAGAGCCAGTAACGACTGCCAATGGTTGGCGGTAAATCGCAGCGCAAGCGGTCGCCTGCGAAGCGACTGCGGCTTCGTAGGCATCGCGGGCTTTTTGCATCAGTGGGCTGCTCGGGCTCCGGATCTCGTCGCGCCAGTCAGCGTCCGTGAATGGCCGGTCAAGCGCTATCGCGGGTCTACCTGCCACCCGAGTCAGCGAATCTTCGACCGTCCGCTCGTCCTCATAGACGTCCTTCAGATACAGCCACAACCGGCCGCCTTCTTCCCGAAGGACCAATGCCTCGCTCAACTCCTCGCGATCCACCTCGAAGTGCCTGAGCGTGAAGTTTGCGGTTTTCCAGCCGGGTAGCTTTGCCAGCCGCCCATTGACCTCCTTGACAACCTCGCTTGCCGACCGGAACGTCTGGTTCCGCTCACGGCGCAACTGCTCCACGCAAAGGGATCTGAGGCGTCGCGGGTCGTCGGTTTCGACTTCTGCCAGCGGTTCACCGCCTAACTCCGGGGATGGCAGGACAGCTCTGTCAACCGTCGCCCAAGGGATCATGTCGTCCGGGTCGTCACCCACGTACGACTCGCAGAGGCAGTAGGGGTTTTCGACGATGGCATCGAGGTCCACCAGTCCATGCGCCAGCCGGTCATTCGGATCGTCATTCACCACACGAGCAATCTGCTGCTTGTCCAAGTCAATCCGCGGCATGACGACTTGGAGCAACTTCCGTGTTTTCGCTGACTGGAGCTGCCAGTTTCGACAGACACGTCTCAGCGAACGTCCAACCAGACCTAGTTCTGGCGCTGGTACCTCGCCGTCAACCGCCGAGAAGAACAGCTCGTGGGCTCGCTTAGACTCTCCCCGCTCGATTAGCGCGCGCGCCTCCAACGTCGCCCGTTCCGCCCCCAGGAAGCTCATGACAGTCAGGAGTCCCGGGTACAGCCCCCTCCTACCCCAAAGATCAGCAATGCAGCCCAACAACCAGTGTTCTCTCTCCTTCCAATCTTCGTTCTCGTCCCCCATCAGTTGGAGTTCTTGGACCGCGCTTAGCAATTGCTCAAGCAATCCGATTGCGTCGTCGTCCGTGATGATCCTAGAGCCGTACTTGCATGTGCGCGAGTTCTCCGGGAATACCGCGAGCCGACCCATGGCGTCCGGGTCGTCACGGTAGGCGTGGTACGGGAGCCTTAATCCCTCGTCCGGGTAGTGGGTTGACACATTGCGCGCCCAAATGGCCCCGCCTGCATAACGTTCCCGAACACGCTCGTTGGCGTCCTGATATACAAGTCGTTCCCCAACCGACTTGACGCGCGAGGCGCCGATCACGACGTAACGCGGCGACTCTGTGTCCGAGAGTGGGTTCGAATAGTTCGCGTAGTAGAAGATCAAACTGTGGTCGTTCTCGATTTCCTCGAAGAACTGCTCGGCGTTCGCTGACCGTTGGTCGTTGTCTAGGAACCCTTGTTCGGTGAGTACGTTGTCCGCGTACATGGCCTCGTAGGGCCAGACGCAGACTGTTGCGGCTGGGATCTCCCACTCGGTGCGGCTCGCGCCACCGTAGAAGAAGTCTGGGGGGTTCGAGTAGCCTGTGATGGCCCTCGGGCCGAAGGCGTTTATGCTGTATACACAGGGCGGCAACTCTATCCCGGCGAGGTCGGCCACGGCCTGACCAGCCATCACTTCCTCAAGGTCGATGTCTCGTTCACGCGCTATCACATCGCCCGGAAACGAGTAGGCACCAACGCAATAGGTGTTGCAGCTTGGTTCTCGGCAGACACGCCCGTCCCAACCATCATCATGCCACGCCAGCCGAGCTGTCAAATGTGCCGTCAAATCTCATCTCCGATCATCAATCGCGCTCGCTCATCCCGCTGAGCGGGCGCCAAAAAAACACGGGATTATACAGTTCCGGGTTAGGCCAAGGAACCAACTGCCCCGGAGGTTCACATCGACCACCTTCTGCACTACTTGCCACTTCGTCAACATCCGCGACTCCAGCTACCGGATGGGCGACCACTGGGACCTGCTCCGGCCCCGTGGCCTGCCAACACCCGCGAGCGGCCGCCTGATCGTCGACGTGACTTTCAGATGGACGCCGGTCGAGATGCCCCGCAATCTCGGCAAGCTCTTCCATGCCAGTTTCATCGCCTGTCATCTCGAGCAACTCAGCGCCGACACGAAACTGGATCTCGATCGCGATTCCAACGAGCGACATCACATCCTGCACCGCGTGGTTGGGCTCTATGGTGTCTGCGCCCACTCGCCCAAGAACATGAAGCCAATCACCATGTGCTAAGTCGTGAAGCGCCTCCACCCCACCGCAACAAGCCTCACCTACTTTGACACCTCCGGTGCGGCTTTCTCCAGCGCAGCCAACAGATCCGCGATTCGCCAAGGCGTGGGTCGTCCCGTCTTCACGAAATCGGCGACCGCCACATCATCCGCACACCTCAATGCCCACATAATCCGTGTATATGCCTCGACGAGCGGCCTCGCGAGCACGAGAGCAGGCCCACGAAGGTTGCACTTGACCAGCATCGTCGTTGCATCGGCGAGATCCTGCGAATGCTGGAGTAGGGAAATCGCCACTCGCTCGCGGTCGCCAGCCGGCATGGGACGCCCATCCAACCTGCCGTGCAGCCAACGACTCAGGGCCACCGCCGATTCGATCTGATCATCCAAACTCGAAGGTGCCATCGACTCCATCATGGGTAAGGCCGACAACCCTAATCCAGCCGCGGCTATCCCCGGCTCGTTGCACGCACAAGACGGGACGCCCAGCTACTGGGACTCGCCCTTCAACAACTGATCCACCAAAGCCGCGCGAAGCAGGGAGGCGCAGCGCTGGCTCTCTTGTCCGAGCCCCTCCGCTACGCTGACGGAATTGACAGCTTCGACAAACCGGCTTTGGAGTTCCATCGGCGGGACAACCACCACAAGTCGCTTGACGTCACCTTGGTTGATGCTCGACTGATTGATTGCATCTTTCGCGTTCGAACATAAAAGTGCCCTAACAGACTCGAGCTGGAGCATCCAGATCAGGAAGTCAGGGCGGAGGCGCTGCTCGTCTACGTGCAAACGCATCATGTTCGATTCGAACACTGCAGGCTCGTCCAGTTGCGGGATTAACGCGGACTTACCGAGGAAGGGACGGCTGTTCACACGGTTGACGACGACATCGCCCTCAACGAGTCCGTACCTTTCAAGGGTGCGGTCATCGAGGCGCACACGTTGCCAAGTGGTTGCATCTTTGACCTTTCCACCGTAAAATCCATCGATACGAAGGATCCGAGTGCCCGACCCATACTGCGATTTTGGCCGATAGAGGCCGTTCTGTGGACCCCGCTCTGCCAACTCGCCAAGGGACTCGGTGGCCCACCCTTTCGCGTTCTCCACAGGATCCCCGAACATCTTCACGAACAGCGCCGGTACGAACTCGCGCAATCTCTCTGAGGCCTCATCGCGCAGCCGTTCGACCTTTGCCGCCCGGTTCAGGATCCCCACTATCCGGCGCTGCTCCTCAATCGGCGGGCGCGGGACGCGCATCGACAGCAGTACGTTCATGTCGGCCCGGGGCATCCTCGACCCCGTGACGGCTGCCATCACAAAGTCCACAGTGTCTTGTCGCCGCAGCAAGTGCGCGAGGAAGTCCCGGTTAACGCCGTCTCTTGGCAGGAGCGGGACCAACTCCGTGGAACACTTGCCTGCAAAGTCTGGCGTCGCAACCTTGTTCAGATAGGGGCGCAGCTTTCCATAGAGGACATGCCGCCTATCGAACCGGAATGCCGTGCTCTTCTGGTTGCCGACTCGTGAGTCCGAGTTCAAATTGATGGTTCCGTTGCCCGCGACGACGTGCTCTACGCCTACGAAGGGAAGATCCGACGCACCTTGATCACTTGGGCGGAGGTGTCGTCGGTCAATCCGACAAAGTTCCGCGAGCGGTACCTCGTCACTTGTCACTCGCGGGTTGCCTTTGACAGGGCCGTTGCCAACACGTCTAGCTCCCCGAGGATCTCCTTCTCGATGCCCCTCAGTTCATCGAGGATCTCCACCGGTTCCCGATGCTCAAGCGTCGCTCGACTGTGTGGCCGATGGCGGCCCGCGCTCAGGTTGTAGCCCGTCTCTCGGATCGCCTCCGTCTCGGCGAACCACCATTTCTCCGGCCACTTGGCCTCCGGATCGCGCTCCCGCCACTCCCTCTCGCGGTGCACCCGGTCACGATACGCAGTGACCAGGCCAGGCAGGTCGTCCTGGTCGATCGGCTGGTCGTGATTGGCATCCAGCTTGAATCCGTCGTGGTCCGCGTGGAGAAACATCACCCGCCCAGTCGCGCCACCCTTCCTGAAGACCAGCACCGACGTCTTCACCCCCGAATAGGGGTTGAACACGCCGCGAGGCAGGGAAAGCACCGCTTCGACTGTGTTGTTCTCCACCAGCTTCCGCCGAAGTGCCCGGTGGGCGCCCGTCGCACTAAACAGCACACCTTCCGGCACGACTACGCCGCATCGCCCGCTTAGCTTTAGGTGATTTAGCATGTGCTGGACAAACAACAGTTCGGTTCGGGTCGCCTGCCCGATCTTGACATCTTCAACGATCCGATCTTGGTCTATCTGGCCCTTGAAAGGCGGATTTGCCAGGATCACTCCGAAGCCTTCTTGGGGTAATCCGAGTTCGGATTTAGCCGCCCGGTCGAGCACGCGCGTCAGCGCGTTTCGACGAAGGATGCGTACCCGGTCCAGCCCCCGCAGCGTTAGGTTCATCGTCGCTAGGCGTACGAACTGTGGATCAACGTCGCCACCGTAAAAGGTCGCCTCGTGCAGTTGTCTCACGGCCGCCCGGCCCAATTCGTCTCCGAGGCCGCGCCTGAGCTTCTTCCCTTCCGCCTCGACCTCCTCGATGCCGTCGCGCGAGGAGTTCGCCAGCCGGATGTGGTCCCAAGCGGCCACTATGAATCCTGCGGTTCCCACCGCCGGGTCGTACACCGTCTCCCCGATGCGCGGATCGACCAGTTGCACGATTGTGCGGATCACATGACGCGGCGTGCGAAACTGGCCGAGTTCACCTGCCTGCCGGATCTGACGCAGCACATGCTCGAACAAGTCGCCCTTGGTGTCGGCATCTACGCGGTCGAGATGCAGGTCGTTCAGCTGGCTCACCACGTGTGTCAGCACCGTAGGCTCGTCGATAACCAGCCGCGCGCCATCCATGAAGTCCGTAGCGCCGTTCGCTGCCAGTTCCGCGTGGAACGGAAACACCTCTTCGCGCACCCAGTTCACCAGTCGGTCACCGTTGAGCGCGTGCGCCCACGAAGACCAGCGCATCAGTTCGCGCGATACCGTCTCGTCGCCATCCTCCAGGGCGTTACGTGGGTTGCGCAGCCGCCAGTCCCCCTCGAAGACGCTTGCGTAGGGTGCCGCGCCCGGTCGCCGGGCTGCCCGAACGCGCGACGCATCCGCAGCCTCGTACATGTAGAAGTAGATCAGGAAGCTGAGCTGCTCCGCGTTTTGCGCCGGATTGGGATAGCCGCCACCAAACAAGTAGTCGCGGATTTTATCCACGCCCCGACGGAGTTCGGGCGTCATCGGCATGATCGAGTACTCAACGCGGTCCCCCCGCTGCAGGGGCGGCTTCGGTTCCCTCACCAAGCACCCGCGCATTGAACCCGGCGATCAACTCCCTGAGCGCATCTCCGCCGCCGAAAACGCGCCGCGCTTGGTCGTAGCCACCCAGGGCATCGAAAGGGTGCTCGTCCAGGTCGTAATCTCCGAACGGCTCCGGGTGCATTGCATCTGCCAAGATCCGCCTTCCGATCAGACCGGCCCAACGAGACTGCTCCGCGTTGAACTCCTGCGCCCCGCGCCACGCCTCGACGCGAATGCCTATCTCCGCAGCCCGGGCCTCGTGCTCCGGCGTCCGCACGATCCGACCCTCTTCGTCCAACGTCAGCCACTCGCGAGTCGTGGGGTCGATGTGGTCGTCCACATCCAGCGTAAGCAGCATGCGCGGCGTCTCGGGAGCCTTGTATGGTCCACCACCCGCCATGACGTCGCCTTCGATCTGGTCGTCGTCGTCGCCGTGGAAACCCGTTACGCCTACGAAGTCGAACATCGTGAAGTCCGTCTTGCCGATGTGTTCGGCCTTGCGTGTGCCACGGCCGCGCATCTGCCGGTAAAGGATGGCGCTCCGCGTGAACCTCGCCATCACCAGGTTGACGACTTCCGGGCAGTCGAAACCCGTGTCGAGCATGTTCACGCTAACTAGTATCTGCGGGAAACGCTCGTCCTTGAAACGCTTGATGATCGCTCCAGCATCGGGCCCGGGACCGCCACCCAGGTCGCTCACGACGAAGTCCGCGAAGCGCGTCGCCGGATCAGGCTTGAGATCCGCGAAATGGTCGTCGAACATTGCCGCCAGCGTCTCCGCGTGACGCTTGGTCACCGCGAACACGATCGTCTTGCCCCACGTCGGCGTGCGCCGCACGCCGTCCTTCCCCATGAAGCCCTTTTCGAAGCAGTCGCGGAACTCGCGCACCATCGCCCGGTTGCGCTCGGGGATCGTAAATTTCCGCTCCAGAGCCCGCGGGTCGACCGTGATCCAGTCCGACTTCTCGAACAGCGTCTCGAACTCGGTCGTCGTCGCCTTGTCCATCGCGCTCCAGTCGAGTTCCTCCCTCCCCACCTCGAAACCGCCGTCTGCCGCCGTCTTCACCGTCATCGCCTTGTAGATGCGGTAAGGAACCAAGTGCCGATCCTCGATCGCCTGCCGCAGCGTGTAGCGGAACGTCGGAGCCTCTAGTCCGAAGAACCGCAGCGTGTCCCGTACGAAGCGTCCATCCTCGGGGTCGGGCAAGTTGTCCGCACCTACAGTGCACGGCGTCGCCGTCAGGCCGAGTTGGATGCCGTCAAAGTGCCGCAAAACCCCGCTCCACTTGCCGTAGATCGAGCGGTGACATTCGTCCGTGATCACCAGGTCGAAGTAGCCCGGCGAGAGATCCCGGTACCCCGCAATCATGGTCTGGAGCGTCGCAATGGTCACCCGCTTGGCGCGGTCGAATCCGCGCCCTGGTCGCAGTACATGGCAGGGATAGTCGCGCAGGTGGTCCGTGAATGCGTCCTCCGCCTGTCCGGCCAGGGCTACCCGGTCAACGAGGAACAGCACGCGAGTTACCGTGCCTGCCTCGAAGAGCCGCTTGACCAACGCCGCGGCGATACGTGTCTTGCCGGTTCCCGTCGCCATCTCGACAAGAAGGTTGCGCCTTCCGTGCGAGATCCCACCACAGAGCGCGTCGATGCACTCGATCTGGTAGTCGCGATCCACGATCCGGCGGTCGGTTTCGACAGTCGAAAGATCGCGCCGAATGCGTCGTGCCGCAATCCTTCGCTCCAAATCGTCCTGCGAGTAAAACCCCGCAATCTTGCGCGCGTGCGCATCGATCTCGCGGTCAAGGAACCACACCTCTTCGCCGTTCGACAGGAATACGAACGGCACTTCGAGTTGCTCGGCGTAGTGGCAGCCCTGGTCTTGCGCCGTCACCGGATCGATGCTCGCGCGCTTGGCTTCCAGCGACGCCATGGGGCGCCCCTGGCGGTCGCAAAGCGCGTAATCCGCTTGCGTCCCGTCGGGCAGCGACTGCTCAAAGACGACGCTCCGCCCGTCGGTCAGGTCCCAACCCGCGTCCTTCAGGAGCGCGTCGATCTTGACGCGAGCGAACGCCTCAGTCGTTCCGCTCACGCGTCGGCCCACGGATCGACCAGTTCAATCACCATGTCCGCGAAGTCCCGAACGTTCCGTGTTGCGATCGTCAAGTCTTGCGATCGCGCGATCGCGGCGATCTGGCAATCGGCTGGCGCGACAGGGCGACCGGCAGTACGGCGAGCGGCTGTAATGGCCGCATACTCGCGCGCCGCTCGGCTGTCGAACGCCAGCACCCTATCCTCGAAGTCTTCCCGCAGAATCGCCTCAATCGCAGAAGCCAGCGCATCCCGGCGCCTTCCTGCAGGCAGAATGGAAACTCCGAAACGTAGCTCCGCCTCGCCAATAGCCGAGAAATGCAGATCCATCGCCTGACAGCCTGCGACCCAACACTCCAATGCCGGACTCGGCGACGGGCGCAGCAGCTTGGATACGACATTGGTGTCCAATAGCACGGTCATCTCAATGGTTCACTCGAAGGACGGTGGCTCGCGTGATGGCTCCCGCGGCGGCAACTCAAGATCCACGCCGCCAAGCGGCGCGATCCGTGCGCGTATGGCGTCGGCGAGATTACCACGGGGCTTGTGCACCACCGCCTCCCGCAGAATCAGCCGCGCTTCCTCCTCCATTGACCGCCCGTTACCGGCGGCCCTAACGCGCAACTTGGTCTTCAGCTCGTCGTCCAGATTGAGGATCGTGATGCTCGCCATGGATTCACTGCCCTCGTTCACTGCACTCAATGTACGCGGCGATTGCGATGCAATCTAGCACGCATGAATGGGCTAACAGCCGCCTCTTCACCCCGCCTCTTGAGGGCCACCCCACGCTACCGTGATTCACGGGCGCAGCAAACGATCGGACGGGTTCGCCAGATATGCGTCGAGGTCGAACTCGGCTCGATTCAGGCTTTCCGTGAATGACAACAGCCATCCACCGGCCAGCCGCTGAAGGTCGTGCCGTTCGCGCCGGATGAAGCTGTACCGTCCGCCGCCGCCCGGCGGTCGAGTTGCGACGTCCGTCAACGCATTCAGCAGTGCCTGACCGTTCGAACCGAACTCCTCGACGTACTTCTCGACAATGCGGTCAACGTGTCGCTCGAGCCAGTTCCAATCTGCCTTTCGGTCTTCGGGCAACGCATCCGGTTCGCGAATGCGCAATATGGATAGCACGATCGGCCGAAAGCAGTCCTTCGGGATAGCCACATTGCGCAAGCGGTCGTTTTGGCGTCCGTATCGGTCGATCACCGCTCGAAACTTCGCTTCGTCGATCTCGCGCTCGATGCGACGTTCGATCTCAGGTTCGTCATGGGTGAACGACAGCCTGATCGAATCGTCCCATATGACCATGCCGTTCGTGCACTTGAATCGAACGAGGCCGAAGTGAATCGCGAAGCGGCGGGTGCCGTTGTAGCTGTTTGTCACCCGGACGAAAGGGTCGTAGTGATCTTGATCCGTTCGCGCAAAGCTCCAGTCATAAGCCGGAATCCGGCCGTCGTGTGCGAGGTCGATGTGACAATGACCACCGGACTTCGGTGCTTCGACACTGAATACCCGCCAGTTCACAGGCGCAGTATTGGGGAACGCCGCAATGCAGCACTTCTCCGCTAGCCGCAGTGCATCACGGTTCAGTACGACGTTGTACGCCCGGCTAACCACCGAAAGCACGCGACGTGTGTCCCCGTTGACGAGCGCTTTCTTACGAGGGATCTTCTCCCTCAAGCCCGGCTCGGTCTCTGCGTACACGTCCACTTCATCAACGGGGAAGAGAACGGCCTGAAGACCGTGTTCGCCATCGTCGTAGATCATCAGCTCCTCCAACCAATCGTGCCGATGGGAAGACAACACCTTAGAGGTGATTGCATCTGCGGTCCAATCCACTCGCGCAAGAGTTTGGGTGCCAACAGGACGGCAGCCCCCACCATGGCCATAACAACGAAGACGAAAGCCAGTGTGCGCTACTCCTGGCCGCGGACGCTGCAAAGACCCCCAGACCTGCGAATCGTCTACCTTGACCTCAACCACTGGGTCGCCTTGGCTAAGGCGTACTCCGAGCATAGGGATGGGCGACAGCAACGCCACATTCTGGACCGGCTTGTGCGAAGCGTCCAAGCCGCCCAGGCGGTCTATCCCATATCGTTCGCCATCTACGTCGAGATGCTGAAGATCCGCGATCACCGGCGGCGTTCCGATCTACGGCGAGCCACCTAGGGAAGTTCGCAGTCGTCACCGCCAGACATGTCGTGGTCGCGCACGAGATCGAAGCGTTGCTGAACGACTTGCACGGCTCCAGCTCCGATCCCATCAACACAATGGACTATCTCGACTGGGGTGTCTTCCGCGCTTGGGGGATGCACGGTGGGCTGAAGGTCGTCGACCGCCAAGGCGACGATGTCACATCCTCTGCGCGTCAGCGTTATGCGGGCGGCCCTGCTTGACCAGATGCCGCGCTGGCGTCGAGGCAGATTGCGAGACGCCGTTTCCGCGCGGGAGGTGTGCTTCCACATCAACTTAATCCTTTATCTGGCGGCCAAAGCCCGATGCCTACGCCGCCTTGAAGACATCCTACGCGGCAGTCCGGACGCCCGCAGCACGCTCGACGCCTTGCCGAGCTTCGGCGTCTCGGTGACGTTGAAGACTGCGATCCACAAGAACCCAAACCACCGTTGGGCGAACAACCACATCCATGACATCATTGCCCTCGCAGCCACACTCCCATACTGCGACGTGGTTCTCACTGATCGCGAGATGGCTGCATTCGTTACGCGGTCGAAGCTTGACCAGAGACCCGGCACAACGGCTCTCCACGACTTGCGACACTTGGTCGCGACCCTGGACGCTAGCCCGCCTGAGGATCGCGGGTCCCGCTCACCGGCGTAGCCGAGCGCGGGCTACGTCAATCGGAAGCGTCGGTGTCAATTCGCATCAATCGTCAACCGGCGACCGCGACCGAACGACTCCTGCCGGTTGCGAGCTTCCGACGTGCCTTGGGATTCCACCATGGAGCCTCAAGGCGCTCTCTTTCTCGCTCGAAAACCACTAACGTCAGTAGTAATCCGCACTGGGTACGATCCCATAAGTGTAGTTAAACTAAATAGTTGGTAACGGTTTGTCACGGACCAGTGGAACCGTAAAGATGGTATCGAGCCGGAGCGAACACGCGGGCGATATGGCGGATATCAAGACGGATGCGAGAACAACATTTCCGGTTTTGTCCCTCGACCAGGCACAGGGACGCGAGTTTGCTTCATCCTAGCAAATCAGAAAACCTGCATCTAGGTCCCTGACCAAGTCAGGACGGTTTCGACGAGGAGGCGCAGACGTAGTCTAGGGCGGCGTGTGAAGTTGGACATCATTTGGGTCCATCGCTTTCTGTCAAGCAGAACCATGGCCTTCTCAATCGAAGTTCGGTGGCTCGCGCATCGGGCCGCGCGGCGGCAGCTACGGTTCGACACCGCCGAAGGGCTTGAACAGCTCGTGGATTGCCGTCCCCAGGCCCTGCCCGGCACGTCTTCACGTTCGACGGCCTGGCGTAGAATTACGCTCACCTCCTCTTCCATCGAACGGCCATTGTCCGCTGCGCGTTCGCGAATGCGAGTCTTCACGTCATCATCGAGATTGCGGATGGCCATGTCATCCACCTGCGCCGCGATCGGAAGCCGGGACACTGAATGTGATGCAATCAGGCTGCGTGCCGCATGCCGCTACCGCATCGTTCGGCGCGCGGCGCATGTCATGTGTTCTGTGCTTGCTGGTCGCGGGGAAGGCCGCACGTGGCACGAGGCTCGTGCTCGCTGCTGTGCAGGAACATGGTGGCGACTGCCCTGCAACTCGGGAACAGGTGACTTCGGCTCCCGATGCGTGGCGGTATCGAGTGAACTCACCACCATCGCCGCTGCGCCGTGCGTGCCGAGGGACAAACCTGGTTGCCCGGTCCGCCGGGACCTGTTCCCGCTCCCGCCGGGAAGACAACACGTGACGCTTTCGGGAACCGTGGCCCGGTCATGCCGCTCGATCGCCGCGACAGCTCCAGCCCGTGCGGCGTCGGCTCGCCCGGCCGATGAAGGTGTGCAGGGCACCATCGTCCCTCCGGCTCCACGAGGATTTCCTCGTTGCACCCGAGGTCCGGGACTGCGGTATAATCCCGGCTCCAACGGATCCGGGAGTTCGCGATGGCACTCGCAAACCAGCGTACCGTCTACCTCAACGGTGAATTCGTCCCCGAGAGCGAGGCGCTCGTTCCGATCAAGGACGCCGGGTTCAAGTTCGGCGACGCCGCGTTCGACACCACGCGGACCTTCGGCCACCGCATCTTCCGCCTGCGCGAGCACCTCGAGCGGTTCGAACGGTCGCTGCGCTACCTCGGCCTGTCGTCGGGCCACTCGCTCGACCAGTTCGTCGAGATCACCGGGGAAGTGGTCAGGCGCAACCTGCCGCTGATCGGCGATGACGAGGACTACTGGGTCAGCCAGCGCGTCAGCCGGGGAGTGCCACCGGGTGACCGCGAGGCCTGGCCGGACTGGCCCGATGCGACCGTGGTGGTGGAGTGCACGCCGCTGCCGCTTGCCGCGCGGGCCAGCCTCTACCGGGACGGGATCGACGTGGTCACGCCGGGCGTGCGGCGCGTGGCGCCGGACATGGTCAGCCCGAGGGCGAAGTCGCACAACTACCTGAACCTGATCCTGGGTGACCTCGAGGTCGCGGCGCATGATCCCAATGCCCTGTCGGTGCTGCTCGACCGCGACGGCAATCTCGCCGAGGGCAAGGGCAGCAACATCTTCCTGCTCTCCGGCGGCCGCCTGAAGACGCCGCGGGCACGGATGGTGCTGCCGGGTGTCAGCCGGGAGGTCACCATGGAACTCGCCGCCGCCCGCGGCATCCCGGTGGACGAGACCGACATCGACCTGTTCGACGCCTACAACGCCGACGAGGCCTTCATCACCTCGACCAGTTTCTGCATCTGCCCGATCCGCAGCATCAACGGCCGCCGGCCGGCCAGCGAGGCGGTCCCGGGCCCGGTCACCCGGCAGCTGATCGACGACTACGTCGCACTCGTCGACTTCGACTGGTACGGGCAGTACCTGAAACACCTGTCCTGACCGTCAGGCCCGGTTGGCCAGCTGCGCGACCTTGCGCATTACCGACGGCAGGCCGGCCGCATCGAGCGTTGCCACCGGGTGCCAGAAGCACCGCCCGGGAGCCGGGGGACGGCCGGCGAGCCGCGCGGTCAGGACCCGGAGTTCGAGGTGGAAGTGGGTGAAGGTGTGACGCACCGTGCCCGCCAGTTCCCGCCAGTGGCCCGGCAGCGGCGGGTCGGCCGCGAGACAGGGAACCGTGGTCCAGTCGCTGGTGGGAACCTCGACCATGCCGCCGAGCAGGCCCGATGCCGGCCGGCGGCGAAGCAGCACCCCGCCCTCGCTGTCCAGACACCAGAACGCGGTCCCGTACCGGGTCGGCCGGGCGGGCCTGGGGATCCGGCGCGGCAACTCCGCCGGTTTGCCCGCGGCGCGGGCAGCGCAGGAACCGTGCCACGGACACCCGCTGCATGCCGGCGAACGCGGAGTGCAGACGGTCGCACCGAGGTCCATCACCGCCTGGGCATAGTCGCCCGGCCGGCGCCGGGGCGTCAGCGCCACCGCGTGTCGGCGGATGAGCGGGCGCGAGCGCGGCAGCGGTTCGCGGATGTTGCGCAGCCGCGAGATCACCCTCTCGACATTGCCGTCGACCGGTGTCGCCGGCAGGTCGTAGGCAATGGCGGCAATGGCCGCGGCGGTGTAGCGGCCGATCCCGGGAAGGGCGAGCAGCGCGTCCTCGGTGTCAGGGAACCTGCCCTCGTGTTGCTCCGCCACCGTCCTGGCGCAGACATGCAGGTTGCGGGCGCGGGCGTAGTACCCGAGGCCGGCCCACTCAGCCAGTACCTCCTCCTCTGGAGCCCGGGCAAGTGCCGCCAGCGTTGGCCAGCGCGCCGTGAACCGGGTGAAGTACCCGCCGACCCGCCCGACAGTGGTCTGCTGCAGCATGATCTCGCTGAGCCAGACCCGGTAGGGATCCGGGCGTTCGCCGGGGGCAGCGCGCCACGGCAGCACGCGCCGGTTGGCGTCGTACCAGGCGAGCAGGTTCCGGGCGAGCTGCGGGGACGTGTTCTCGGCCATCGCCTCAGTGTACAGTCTGGCCACGCATGCGGGAGTCGGCCGGAATGACGGGGCAGCAGGACGACAAGCCACGGCCTGCGCGGCGCACCGGCCGCGGGCTCATGCCGTTGCGCGCAATGCTCCCGGAGGCCGCGACCCGTGAAATCCGGCGCCGCGGCTTCTTCGAGGTTGCCATCATCAGTCGCTGGTCCGTCATCGTCGGTTCCGATATCGCGCACTGCTGTGTGCCCGAACGCATCGCCTACCCCCGGGGTCAGCGCTCGGGAGCGACACTGCACCTCGTGGTCAGTTCGGCACGGGCCATCGAGGTGCAGCACATGGAACCGGTTCTGATCGAACGGATCAACACCGTGTTCGGATACGACGCGGTGGCGCGGCTTGCCCTGCACCACGGTCTTCCCGAGTCCGTTCGTCCCGGACGCAGACGGCCCCGGCCGCTCGAGGCGGAAGAGGAGGAGTGGGTCGACCGGCAGGTCGCGCGGGTGCGCGACGGTCCGCTGCGCGAGGCGCTGTTGCGGTTGGGTCGCGCGGTGCTGGGAAGCACCGACGGCTGATCGCCGGTTCCGGCTGCAGAACGCGTTGTCTGTAGTGGCGGATCAGGGTATTGTCCCCAACATGTAGTGTGATGGAGATCGAAATGCGGCGCAGAACACTCATCGGGGCACTGGGGGCCGCTGCCCTTGTCTCGGCCGTTCCCGGTGCCGGCAGGGCGGGGTACGACGTCGGCACGGCACTGGAGCCCAGGACAATCGGGTCGACCTCGGCACGACTGGTCCTGATCGAGTACTTTTCCCTGACCTGTTCACACTGCGCACGGTTCCACACCGAGACCTGGCCGAAGCTGCGGGATACCTACGTGGTCCCCGGTCACCTGCAGGTCGAACTGCGCGACTTTCCACTCGACCTGCTGGCCCTGCGTGCGGCAGCGCTGGCGCGATGCCTGCCGAAGCAGCGCTACGCTCCCATGATCGACCTGCTGCTGAAGCAGCAGGCGTCCTGGGCAACCTCCGGCGAAGGCGAGGCGGCGCTGGTCAGGCTCGCCCGGCTTGCCGGCATGGACGAGGAGACCGCGCGCGCCTGCATGAACGATCGTGACCTGCTCGAGGGGATCGGGAAGATGCAGCGTGCGGCGCAGGCGGAGCACGGCGTGGACGCGACACCGACCTTCGTCCTGAACGGCGAGCGGCTGGCCGCCTTCACCTTCGAGGAGTTTGACGCGGTGCTCTCGGACGCGCTCCGGTAACGCCGCTCGGCCAGCACCCGTCGGGAGGTCCGTACCGGTGCAGTTTTCCAGTCTCAGACTCGCTGGGTTCAAGTCCTTCGCCGATCCGGTCGACATCGAACTGGTCCCCGGCCTGACCGGCGTGGTCGGGCCGAACGGGTGCGGCAAGTCGAACCTGGTCGAGGCGTTGCGCTGGGTCATGGGAGAGAGCACCGCGAGCCGGATGCGCGGCGCCGAGCTCGAGGACGTGATCTTCAACGGGTCCGGCCGCCGGGCGGCACACGGGTTTGCCGAGGTGGCGCTGGTCGTCGACAACGCCGACCGCTCGGGTCCGGCGGTGCTTGACGGGTTTTCCGAGGTGACGGTCACCCGGAGGATCGAACGCTCGAGGGGATCGTCCTATCGCATCAACGGCCAGGAGGCCCGCGCCCGCGAGGTGCGCCTGCTGTTCCACGACGTCGGCACCGGGTCACGGTCGGCCTCCATCATCGCCCAGGGCCGGATCGGCGAACTGATCAGCGCCTCACCGGACGAGCGGCGCCTGTTGCTCGAGGAGGCGGCGAACCTGGGCGGCATCCGGGCCCGGCGGCGCGAGGCAAGCCTGCGCCTCGAACACTCGCACGCCAATCTCGAACGTGTGGCAGATCGGCTCGCCGGGCTCGCGCAGCGGCTGGACGGGCTTCGGCACCAGGAGCGCGAGGTCCGCAGGTACCGCAGTCTCGGCCAGGCGATCCGGGATGCCGAGGCGGCCCTGCTGTATCTGGAATGGCACGCGGCGTCGGCGGATCACGCGGACCAGGCCGGGCAGTGCCTGGCCTGCGAGACCGCGGTCCGGGACGCCGCCGGACTGGTTGCAACCGAGACCGCGACCCGCGAGCGACGGAACGCGGTGCTGCCGGCGCTGCGCGAGGCAGCGGTCCGGGCAGCGACCGAGACCAGGGAACTCGAACTCGCGCGCAGCCGCATCAACGACGAACGCGCCCGTCTGGCGAGGGATCGTGCACAGGCGCAGACCCGGTTGCAGCAGATCGGCGACGACCTTGCGCGCGAGACCGGGCTCAGGCAGGAGGCCGAAGGCGTGCTTGCGCGGCTGGCGGGCGAGGAACGCACCCTCGCCGCCTGGTCCGGAGCCAGGCAGCTGTCGCGGGCAGCCGAGGCGGTCGACGCAGCCGAATGCCGGCTCGACGCCGTGGCAAGGCGCCTGTCGGAGCTGGGGAACCGGATCGCCACCACCGACGCCCGCCGTGACCTGCTCGAGCGCCAGTTCGCCAATGCCGAGACCCGGGAGAGGGACCTCGCCGACCGGGAGCAGGCGCTCGCGGCCCGGCAGGCGAGTGTCAGGCAGTCGGCCGCAACCGGCGAGGAACTTGACGCCGCACGTGTGCAGGTCGCTGCCGCCGAGACCGCGGTCGGTCAGGCGCAGGAGGCGGCGGAGAGCGCGGAGTCCGCCCGGCGGAATGCGCGTGATCGACTGGAGACCGCCGCTGCGGCCTGCGCGGAGGGTGATGCCGACATCGCGCGCGTGGAGGCTGAGGCCGGCGCGCTGCGCCGGTTGCTGGTCCGCGACATGCCCGGCGAACCGGCGCTCGACGGACTCGAGGTCGAGCCCGGCTGCGAAATGGCGCTGGGTGCGGTACTCGGCGACGATCTGTCTGCCCCGCTGGTCGCCGCGGGTGACACCACCGCCCGACGCGGCTGGGTCGAACGACCCGACCCGCCGGTATCCTGCGGACTTCCCGACGGGACCCGGACGCTTGCCGGGATGGTAGGAAACGCCGGACGGATGGGGGTGCGGCTTGCACAGATCGGTGTTGTTGACGACGCCGAGACGGCCCGGACCCTGCAGCCCCGGCTTGCGCCGGGGCAACGGCTGACCACACCGCATGGCGGCCTGTGGCGCTGGGACGGCTATTTCGAGGACGTGGGCCAGGAAAATGCCGCCAGCCTGCGGATGCGGAACCGGGCGCGGCTCGCGGAGCTGGAAGCGGCCAGGGCGGCGATCACGGAACGCAGGGCCCGGTTCGCAACGGAACGGGAACAGGCGCGCCGTGCGCACGAGGAAGCGGTGGCATCCGAAAGTGCCGGTCATGATGCGCTCAGGAACGCGCGGCGAATCCTCGAGACGGCGCGTGCGCACGAGACCCGACTGGTCGCGCTCCACGCCGAGGCGACGGCGACAGCCGAGTCGCTGGCCGACTCCGCGAAACGGCTGGCTGGCGAACAGGAAACGGCGCATGCCGAAACCCGGACAATGGCGGCAGAGCTCGAGGCTCTCGACGACCTGTCCGCCTGTCGGCAGGAACGCGAACGCCTGGGCACGGAGCATGAGCGCCGCGAGCAGCAGCTTGCGGAGGCGAGACGTGCTCGTGACGAACTCGAGATCGAGGCGCGGCAGCGCGCCGGGCGCATCGAGCAGATCGAAGCCGATACCAGGACCTGGAACGGGCGCCTCGAGCAGGCCGGCGAACGCATCGATGCCCTGGCCGGGCGACGGAAGGAGACCGCGGAGTGGATCGAGGAACTCGAGGGAGTGCCGGGGCGGATCGAGGCCAGGAGCGCCGAGCTCGAGAGCGCGATCGAAACAGCCCGTGCCCGGCACGACCGGGCCGACCGGACGCTCGCCGGCGCCGAGGCAGCGCTGGAGGCGGCTGACCGGGCGACCCGGGAGGCGGAAGCGGCCGCGCTGGCGTGCCGAGAGCAACTGATGCGGGCAGAGACGGCGAAAGAGCAGGCGGACCACCGCCTCGAGGTGGTGCGCCGGAGCATCAGGGAGCGGCTCGATACCTCCGTGGACGAGCTGTGCACGGCCATGGCCGGGATCGAGCAGGACGCCGACAGCGAAGCCATCAGCCTGCGTCTCGAGCGTCTGCGTCTGCGCCGCGACCGGATGGGGCCGGTCAATCTGCGGGCCGAGATCGAGATCGACGAACTGCGCGCGGAAATGAGCGCCCTCGAGGACGAACGCGATGACCTGGTGGGCGCTGTCGAGCGATTGCGCGAGGCGATCGAGGTCATGGACCGGGAGGGGCGGCGTCGACTGCGCGCGGCCTTCACGGAGATCGACAGCAACTTCCGGCAGGTGTTCCGCCGGCTGTTTGCCGGTGGGTTCGCGAAGCTGGTCTGGGTTGAGACTTCGGACCCGCTGAGCCCGGGTCTCGACGTCATCGCCAGTCCGCCGGGCAAGACGGCCCGAGTGCTGTCCCTGCTCTCGGGCGGCGAACAGGCGCTGACCTCGCTTGCCCTGGTATTCGCGGCCTTCATGACCTCGCCGTCGCCGATCTGCGTGCTCGACGAGGTCGACGCGCCGCTCGATGACCGTAATGTCGATCGGTTCTGCGACCTGTTGGCCGAGGTGGCGCGGCAGACCGACACCCGTTTCCTGGTGATCACCCACCATCGCCTGACCATGGCCAGGATGGACCGTCTGTACGGGGTCACCATGGCGGAGCGCGGCATCAGCCGACTGGTGTCGGTCGACATCCGCGAGGCCCGGCGGCTCGCACCGGCAGCCTGAGGGCGATCCGTTCAAAAAATATCGTGATTTCAATGTATTGAACCGCAAGAAGCAGGAATGGTTCCGGCTTGACAGGCACCATGGGGGTTCCCTATGTTGGCCGCGATTTCGCGGCAGGACGCGGATCGGGACACCGGGACCGGAGGGTCGGCTCAGGCCACATGTCAGGAACGGATGGCACCCCGCCGCCGACGCTGCGCGAGCTGGAGGCACGGCTTGATGCGGCGCGCGGCAGGCAGGACCGGACGGCGTCCGGTCGCTCGCGCCCGACGGGCGGGCCGCCGAAGGGAGTGCTGGGCCTGGCGATGCGCACCGGCGTCGAACTTGTCGCCGGTGTGGGGGTCGGGGGACTGGTCGGGTACGGGCTTGATCGCTGGCTCGACACGTCGCCCTGGCTGCTGATCCTGTGCTTCACGCTCGGTGCTGCGGCCGGGATGTTGAACGCGTACCGGGCGATCTCCGGCTTCGGCATGGCCATGGGCTACCGGCGGGAGCCGACCGGGACGGATCGCGGGGCCGAGTAGAAGGGAAGTCCGGGTGGCGTCACCTGTCGAACAGTTTGCGCTGAAGCCGCTGGTTCCGCTGCATGTCGGCGGCGTTGACCTGTCGTTTACCAACTCGTCGATGTGGATGGCGATCACGGTGATCGGCGTGACCGCGTTCCTGACGCTGAGCATGCGCAGCGGCCGCCTGGTGCCGGGACGCTGGCAATCGATGGCCGAGGTCTCCTACGAGTTCATCGCCAACATGCTTCGCGAGAACGTGGGCAGCGAGGGTCGCGGCTACTTTCCGTTCATCTTCACCCTGTTCCTGTTCATCCTGTTCGGCAACCTGTTCGGGATGATCCCCTACGCCTATACCTTCACCAGTCAGATCATCGTTACCTTCGCGATGGCAATTACCGTCTTCGTGGGCGTGACCGTTATCGGACTGGTCCGTCACGGCCTGCGCTTCTTCACCCTGTTCGTCCCCTCGGGAACGCCGTTGGTGATGGCGCCGCTTCTGGTGCCGATCGAGATCATCTCCTACTTCGTGCGTCCCGTCAGCCTGTCGGTGCGCCTGTTCGCCAACATGATGGCGGGTCACACCATGATGAAGGTGTTCGGCGGGTTCGCGGTGCTCATGGGGGTGTTGGGCGTAGCACCCGTCGCACTGCTGGTGGCACTGACCGGGTTCGAGATCCTGGTCGCCTTCCTGCAGGCCTATGTCTTCACCGTGCTGACCTGCCTGTACCTGCACGACGCGATTCACCTGCACTGATGCCCGGAAGCCTGGCATCCCTCCCAACGACCCAGAAAATCCCAAGGAAGGATCCTCGTTATGGAACTTGATGCCGCGAAGATGATCGGAGCGGGCCTCGCCGTGATCGCACTTGCCGGTGTCGGTGTCGGCATCGGCAACATCTTTTCGTCGCTGGTCTCCTCCATTGCCCGCAATCCCGCGGCGCGCGGCGAGGTATTCGGCATTGGTATTCTCGGCTTTGCCCTGACGGAAGCGATCGCGCTGTTCGCGCTGCTGATCTCGTTCCTCATCCTGTTCACCTGACCGCCGAGAGCAGGGGATCCACGATGCGGATCAGCCCTGACGGGACACGGCGTGCGGGAGCGGCGGCGGTGCTTGCCGGCAGCTTCCTTGTATCCGGCGTCGCCCGGGCGGCGGATGACTCCGGGGTCAAGCTGCCGCAGCTCGACATCCAGACCTACCCGTCGCAGATCTTCTGGCTCGTTGTCAGTTTCGCGGTCCTGTACGTCCTGGTCTCCAGGGTAGCGGTCCCGCGGATCTTCGAGGTGCTGGAAGAACGCCAGGAACGGATCGCCGACGACCTCGACAAGGCGCAGACGCTGCAGTCGGAAGCAGCCCAGGCCCAGGCGGATCACGAGGCTCTCCTCGCCGAGGCCCGTGCCAGGGCGGCGGCGGCGGTTCGCGAGGCACAGGACGCCGCGGCGCGCGCAGGTGCCGAACGGGAGGAAGCGGCCCGGGCCCGGGTTGCCGCAATGGTGGCCGAGGCCGAGCGGAGGATCGCTGCTTCGCGCGCCGGGGCTGTCGACAACATACGCGACGTAGCCAGCGAGGCGGCAGTCGAGGCTGTCGCGAGGCTGATCGGCTCTCGTCCCGGCGAGGACGCGGTCACCCGTGCCATCGGCGCGGTTGCGCAGGATGGACGGCCATGAGCTTCACAGCTGACATTGCGGTTGCCATCGCGTTCGTCATCTTTGTGGCGCTGGTGCTGTGGAAAGGGACCGCACGGATCACCGCGATGCTCGACCGGCGTTCCGCCGAGATCGCGCGCCAACTCGAGGAAGCGCAGAAGCTGCGGGAGGACGCCCAGGCCGTGCTGGCCACCTACCGGCGCCGTCAGCGCGATGCAGAGACCGAGGCCGGAGAGATCGTTGCCCAGGCCCAGGCCGAGGCCGAACGACTGCGGGTCCAGGCCGAGGAGACGGTCACGGCCATGCTGGAACGGCGTGAACGCCAGGCGCTGGACCGCATTGCCCAGGCGGAGGCGCGGGCCCTGCAGGATGTCCGCTCCATGGCGGTCGATCTTGCCGTGAATGCGGCCGGTCACCTGATCCGGGAAACCATGACACCGGAAACACGCACCCGTTTGATCGACGACGCGATCGAGGAGCTGCCCGACAGGCTGCAGTAGTCCGGCGGCTTGACCACCGGCGCCTGCCGACGCAGGCTTGGACTCCCGGTTTCCGCGTCGGCGGAACCAACCGTCCCACCCGTACCCTGGAGGCTCGAGCGCCATGACTGTCTGTATTGTTGGCTGGTCCCACCTGCCGTTCGGCAAGCACGAGAACGAGGACGTCGAGAGCCTGATCACCAGGGCGGCGGCGGATGCTGTGGCCGATGCCGGTTTTGCGCCGTGCGATGTCGACGCGATATTCCTTGGTCATTTCGGCGGCGCCCTGTCGCCGCAGGCCTTCACCTCCAGCCTGGTGCTGCAGGCGTCCGAGGACTTCCGCTTCAAGCCGGCGACCCGGGTCGAGAACGCGTGTGCGACCGGCAGTGCCGCCGTGCACCAGGGAGCCGACTTCCTGGAGGCGCGGCGCGGACGGGTGGTGCTGGTGGTCGGGGTCGAGAAGATGACCGACCTTCCCGGCCACCTGGTCGGAGAAGCGCTGCTGACGGCGAGCTATCTCAAGGAGGAATCCGATATCCAGGGCGGTTTCGCCGGAGTGTTCGCGCTGATCGCCAACCAGTACTACCAGCGCTACGGCGACCAGAGCGACGCGCTCGCCATGATCGCGGCGAAGAACCACCGCAACGGCGTGGACAATCCCTACGCCCAGATCCGCAAGGATCTTGGCTACGAGTTCTGCCGCCAGGTCTCCGACCGCAACCCGATCGTCGCCGGCCCGCTGAAGCGGACCGACTGTTCGCTGGTGTCTGACGGTGCCGCGGCCCTGGTGCTCACCGACGTCGAGACCGCGCTCGGCCGCCGGAAGGCGATTGCGCTGCGCGCCCGCGCCCAGGTCAATGACTACCTGCCGATGTCGCGACGCGACGTGACCGAACTCGAAGGCTGTGCGAAGGCCTGGGGGAGTGCGCTGGACAGCGCCGGGCTCGCCATCGACGACCTGTCGCTGGTCGAGACCCACGACTGTTTCACCATAGCCGAACTGCTCGAGTACGAGGCCATGGGCCTCGCCGCTCCGGGCAAGGGGGCGGAGGTGATCGCGGAAGGCGTGACCGCGAGGGATGGCAGGCTTCCGGTCAACCCGTCGGGAGGGCTGAAGTCCAAGGGCCACCCGATCGGCGCCACCGGGGTATCCATGCACGTGCTCACCTCGATGCAGCTTCGCGGCGAGGCGGGAGGAATGCAGGTCCCCGGCGCTTCGCTCGGCGGCATCTTCAACATGGGGGGTGTCGCGGTCGCCAACTACGTGTCGATCCTCGAGCCGCTGCGCTGATCCGTTTGTCCGTATCGGAGACCTGACATGCCGGGATTCCGCGCACTCGTGTTGCGCGAGGGAGATGAAGGCGTTTCCGCCGCCGTCGAGACCGTCAGCGAAGGGGACCTGCCGGACGGCGACGTGCTGGTCCGGGTCGGGTGCTCGACGCTGAACTACAAGGACGGCATGATCCTGGGCGGGATAGGGCGGCTGGTCCGCACCTATCCGCACATCCCCGGCATCGACCTCGCCGGTGTCGTCGAGCAGTCCTCGCATCCCGAATGGGAGCCCGGTGACGAGGTCGTGCTGACCGGATGGCGGGTCGGGGAGACCCGCTGGGGCGGCTACGCCGAGAAGGCGCGGGTGCACGGCGACTGGCTGGTTCCGGTTCCGGGCTCGTTCTCGATGCAGGATACCATGGCGCTCGGCACCGCCGGGTTTACCGCCATGCTCGCGATCATGGCGCTGGAGGAGCGTGGTCTCGAACCGAACGCCGGCGAGGTTCTGGTCACCGGTGCGGCCGGTGGTGTCGGGAGTGTGGCCACGACGGCGCTCGCGCGGCTGGGATACCGGGTGACGGCCTCCACCGGCCGGCCCGAGCTCGGCCCGTATCTCGAGGAGCTTGGCGCGACCACGATCATCGATCGGGCGGAACTTGCCGCCCGCCCCGAACGACCGCTCGCGCGTGAGCAGTTTGCCGCCGCGATTGACTCCGTCGGCGGCGTTACGCTTGCCAACCTGCTCACCCGCATCGCGTATGGCGGGTCTGTTGCGGCCGTGGGGCTGGCCGGCGGCAACCAGCTCGAGACCACGGTGCTGCCGTTCCTGCTCAGGGGCGTCTCCCTGCTCGGGATCGACTCGGTCATGTGCCCGGCGGGACCCCGACGCGAGGCCTGGAGCCGGCTTGCCCGGGTCATGGAGCCCGAACGGCTCGAGGGCATGGTCACCGTCCACGCCCTTGACGAGCTTCCGGCGCTGGGCCGGCGCATCCTCGCGGGCGACGTGCGCGGACGGGCGGTGATCCGGATCTGAGACCTGTCGGTCAGGCCGGCCGGTAGGGAGGTTTTTCAAGTCCTCCCGGCGAACGGGTAAACACCTCGTGCCCGTTCTCGGTCACGGCGACGGTGTGTTCGAACTGGGCTGACAGCGAGCGGTCGCGGGTGACAGCGGTCCAGCCGTCGGACAGGAGCTTCACCGCGTGCCTGCCGGCATTGATCATCGGCTCGATGGTGAAGAACATCCCCTCGCGCATCTCGGGCCCGGTGCCCGCGGTTCCGTAGTGCATCACGTGGGGTTCGGCGTGGAAGGTGCGCCCGAGTCCATGGCCGCAGAAATCACGCACCACGGAACAGCGCTGTGCCTCGGCGTGGGTCTGGATGGTGTAACCGATATCACCGAACCTGGCGCCGGGCCGCACGGCTGCAATGCCCCGTTCCAGGCATTCGTGGGTGACGTCGATCAGCTTGGCGGCCTTCACCGGCACGGTGCCCACCGTGAACATCCGGCTTGTGTCGCCATGCCAGCCGTCCAGGACCACGGTGACATCGATGTTGAGGATGTCGCCGTCGCGAAGCGCCCTGGGTCCGGGAATGCCATGGCAGACCACGTGGTTGAGCGAAGTGCAGATCGACTTCGGATAGCCGCGGTAGTTCAGCGGGGCCGGGACGGCGCCGTGGTCGCAGATGAACCGGTGGCACAGCCGGTCGAGCTCTTCGGTGGTCACGCCGGCGCTGACGTGCGGAGTGACGAAGTCGAGGGTCTCTGCCGCGAGTCGCCCGGCCCGGCGCATGCCGTCGAAGTCGTCCGGGGAATGGATCTTGATGGCGGCGTCCGGCATGGGTGTCCCTGCCCGGTGTCAGTGCGTGCGGCGGACGCGGACTTGTACGCTGGCGGTATCTGCCGGTCAACGTTACCGGTCAACCAGTAGTGCATTAGAGCGTATCCGTTCTAGACGGAACCATATCCGGCGTTTCGGATGTAGTTGAGGCATTCTCGGGGCTCGATGGTGGCGATGAGGGTGCCGAGATGGCGCCACGTGTCCTCGAAGTCGCGCTTCTGCGCGTTTCGCATCCAGTGTTTGATCTTGGCGAAGGCCTGCTCGATCGGATTGAGATCGGGTGAGTAGGGCGGCAGGAACCACAGGCGGGCGCCGGTGCTTCGGATCGCCTGGCGGACCGCCTTGCTCTTGTGGCTTGCGAGATTGTCGAGGATGACGATGTCGCCGGGCACCAGGGTTGGGACCAGCTCTTGCTCGACCCAGGCCTGGAAGCAGCGGGTGTTGATGGGGCCGTCGAAGACGCAAGGGGCGCCGATCCCTTCTGCGCGCAGGGCGGCGAGGAAGGTCATGGTGCGCCAGTGTCCGTGAGGCGCATATCCCCTCAGGCGCCTTCCTTTCTGCGCCCAGCCCCTGAGCGGCGCCATGTTGGTCTTGATCCAGGTCTCGTCCACGAAGACCAGACGGTCCGGGTCGAGGTAGCGCTTGAGCGCCTGCCAGCGCGCCCGCTTGCGGGCGACGGCGGCCCGTGCCTGCTCAGTGGCGAACAGAGTTTTTTTTGAAGCTCAGCCCCTCGCGCCTGAGGAAGCGCCAGATGGTATCCCGGCTCACCACGATCCCCGCAGCGGCCAACACATCCCGAAGCCGGTCGATCGACAGATGCGGCGTCTCGGTGACCAGCCTGTGAACCAGCTCCCGATGCGGCTCCAGCAGCCAGGGGCGGTGACCACCGACCTTGCCCGGCGCCACACTCCCCGTTGCCCGCAAGCGCGCAACCCACTTCGGCACCGAAGAGACGCTGACACCGAAGCGCGCCGCCACCTTGCGGATCGGCTCGCCCGCCAAGTGGGCCTTCACCACACGCTCGCGAAGATCATTCGAATAGGGCTGTGTCATCCATGCTGGCCTCCTTCACCAGTAGCCAGCTTGAATCACATTCCGCAACTGATGGGAATCCCTAAAGATTCACTCAATGACGGATATGCTCTAGCCCCTAAAGCTCACCATGGGGAAGAGACACGGGGCCGTTGACCGTGGTATATGTAGTGATTCCAGTCACCTACACCTACCACGGGAGCCGGCCCCATGCAGACAGAGTGTAGCAAGCGCGCGGTGGTGTTCCAAGGACATGGTCGCCGTGATGTAACGGCCCGGTTTGATGGCGGACGTCTGTCATCGGATGGTGGTGCGCTACTTCTGCGCGAGGCCGACGGCGTGCTGGATGTGACCCGCCGTCTGTCCGGGTGTTTCACCGATCATCGCTCCCCGGAGCGGAGGGAACACACCCTTTCCTGCCTGGTGGCGCAACGGGTCATGGGGATCGCCCTGGGCTACGAGGACCTGAACGATCACGATCAGCTTCGGAACGACAGCGTTTTGGCACTGGCAGTCGGGCGAGACGACCTGACCGGAGCCGAGCGGGTGCGCGAGCGTGACCGGGGCCATCCGCTGGCGAGCTCGAGCACCCTGAACCGGCTTGAGCTGGGAACGCCGGACGAGGCAGGGGACCACCGCTACAAGCGGATCGTTGCCGACGCGGATGCGATCGATCGGCTGATGGTGGCGCTGTTCCTGGACGCGCACGACACGGTGCCCGGGGAGATCGTGCTCGATATCGATGCCACCGATGACCCGCTGCACGGTCATCAGGAGGGCCGGTTCTTCCACGGGTACTATGACTGCTACTGCTATCTGCCGCTGTATGTCACCTGCGGTGATCACGTTCTGTGTTCCCGGCTGCGCAGTTCGAACATCGATGCATCTTCCGGCTCGGTAACGGAACTGGCGCGGATCATCGAGCAGATCCGTGCCTCGTGGCCGACGACCCGGATCCTGGTTCGTGGCGATTCCGGTTTCTGCCGCGAGGAGCTCATGGCCTGGTGCGAAGCCAAGGACGTGGACTACGTGTTCGGCCTTGCCAGAAATCCACGTCTGGTTGCCCACATCGCGCGCCAGATGCGTCGGTCGCACAGCCGGTGTGTGACGACCGGCCGGGCATCGCGACGGTTCCGGGACTTTCGCTATCGCACCGTGACCAGCTGGAGCCGGAGCCGGCGGGTGGTTGGCAAGGCAGAGGTGCTTGCCGGGCGCCGAGGTCGGAACCCACGGTTTGTCGTGACCAGCCTGACGCGTCAGCAGATCGAAGCCCGGGAGCTGTACGAGGACCTGTACTGCGCCCGTGGTGACATGGAAAACAGGATCAAGGAACAGCAACTGGACCTGTTCGCCGATCGCACCTCGACAGCGACCATGCGCGCCAATCAGCTGCGGCTGTACTTCTCGGTGTTCGCGGGGATCCTGTTGCAGATTATCCGGGACGTCGGGCTCGTCGGGACGAAACTGGCACGGGCCCAGTACGGGACGATCCGCGTGACACTGTTGAAGATCGCCTGCCAGATCAGGCTCAGCGTCCGCAGGATCCTGTTCTCGCTGTCCTCGATCTATCCGCGCCAGCACCTGTTCGCACAGGTGGCGCTGGCGCTGCGCCGAACTGCCGCGGCCCGCTCACCGTAGAGTCTCCATACCGAACCACATCGTCGGTATCAGACGCCGGGGTGACCGGCCACACCAGAGGTGTGTCCGGACCCGCGGACCGCAGCAGACGGTTCGCACCTGATTCCGTTTTGTTCACGTGCACTTTCGCGCCGTGAAACGTGAAATACCCGCCCGCCGACGCCCGTTCGGATCGTTTCCAGATCAAGCCCGGCCATCGATCGCCAGAACCCCGGATCTGGAACGCTGCCTCCCCCTTGGTGAGATTTGCGCGCTAGTTTGGCATTTGGCCTGTCGCGACCTGGTCCGGGATTCCATATGCTGAGCGGGAAGCATGGGAGGGTCAGGCATGCCCAAAGGGCCGCAGGGGCAAAAACGCCCCGCCGATGTCGTCGGCAACGCCGTCAAGGTCATGCGAATCGCGACCGGCGAGGAACACGAAGAATTCGACGATGACGGGAAGGGCCCTGCCGCGAAGGCGCTTGGGGCGAAAGGCGGGAGAGCACGGGAAAGGATCCTAAGCACAGAGAGAAGATCAGAAATAGCGCGCGCGACGGCCAATGCACGCTGACGCAAGCAGAAGGGCTAGCTGGATTTCCTGTCTGTGCGCTGTCTCTTCATGTATGCGCAGGGCATTCCGTATATTGGGCTTTCCAAACCCCTCAAAGTCGCGTGAGTAATGTCCACTCCTTGACCGAGCTTGCTGCTCCATTGACCATCCGCCATCTGCCAGGCTACATGCGTCGGAACGCCAGAAGGATCAGCATAGATGGCAACTTTTTCTATGTGTGGTTCCAGATCGCAATTGTCGCAACGCTCATAACCGAGCGTCTCAAACGCAGCAACAACGGCATCAGTCGTCCATTCGCGTGGCACGCCTTTCGGCCAATAGCATATGCCTATGGGGTCCGGCTCCCACCATTTTCCATTATCGTCTGCTGCCCATGCTACGCAGTTGTATACCACGGTTGCAGGGCTCGTTATTTCGTATCCGTCCTCTTGAAGGGACGGGAACACTTCAAACATCACTCAAGGTGGATATTCCTGCTCTCCGCCCATTCCAACCACTCATCAATCAACTTATGCGTCTCGCCCCTAGGAGCGGTAAGAAATGGCCCATCCTTCACTATCAGATGAAGGGCGACGAAAAGGAAATCCCGATGACTTCGCAATTCATCAATGATCCACGGGACAGCCGTTTCTCCCATTTCCACGATTTCCTTGAAAGCAGGATGGTGAGTTTTGGCTGTCACCGAAGACAGATAGTATGTCTCAGCTCGCCATTTACTCACCAAACGACGAAATCTATGGAAACGATACGGTCCAACCGTAGTTGATATATCAAAGTAGTCGTTCGCCTGGCGTTGGGTGCCATCGATATTCCGCGAGCATGGAATAGCCCATTCGGGTTGAGATGCTGTAGCCACACTCACTTTAGTTCTCCCGTGAACGGCCTTCGTTGAGGGCTTCCCACTCCGCTATCTTTTCACCAAGCCACTGATGCAGGCTGCGCGCGACACCGATGCTCACGAATACGTCTACGTCCATCTCGCGCACAATCGCATCTCTGGAGACTGTTTCATTGGGTACCGCGGCACCCAGCCCTCCTTTGTCTATCTCATGTACGATGCGTCTCGGGATGGGGTGACGCTCAGTATACAAGGCAAAATGGAGGTCTCCAGTAGGGGTCAATCCCCCAATGGCGCCGTCAGCTCGCACTACCCTGAAATGCTGGCTCTTGATGTAGTCGAAGGCCACGCGGTTTCCCGCGTCGCCATTGCCCCCGCTATGCTCATCACCCGCCATCCGGCGAATGGTGCCCGGAGGGACTGTAGCTGACAAGCAAAAAGATATCTGAACTGTGTGATGCACTATCAGCCAGCCCGGTCCACCGGCCTGTGCGCGGACCGGGAGACCGGTGAGCCCCGGGAGACGCTACGCCGCGTCCAGCATGTCGCGGAGCACGTACTGCAGGATACCCCCGTGGCGGTAGTAGTCGACCTCGTCGGCGGTGTCGATCCGGCACAACAGCCTGATTTCACGCATGTCGCTGCCGTCGGCCGGTTGAATCCGGCACAGGAGCTCCTGCCCCGGTGTCAGACCGTCGGCGATCCCGATGATGTCGAAGGTCTCGTCACCGCGCAGGCCCAGCGAGGTGCGGGTATCGCCGTTGGTGAACTGCAACGGCAGCACGCCCATACCCACCAGGTTCGAGCGGTGGATCCGCTCGAAACTCTCAACGATCACCGCCCTGATCCCGAGCAGCCTTGTTCCCTTCGCGGCCCAGTCACGCGACGAGCCGGTGCCGTACTCGCGCCCGCCGATCACGATCAGCGGCACCTGTTCTTCCTGGTAGCGCATGGCGGCAGAGTAGATGTCCATCACGTCGCCGCTCGGCCGGTGGCGGGTGAATCCGCCGGTGGTTTCCGGTGCGAGTTCATTGCGCAGACGGATGTTGGCAAAGGTCCCGCGCATCATGATCTCGTGGTTTCCGCGCCGCGCTCCGTAGGAGTTGAAATCGAACGGGCGGACCTGGCGTTCCATCAGGTAGTCGCCGGCCGGGCCGTCCTGGCGGATCGAGCCGGCCGGCGAGATGTGGTCGGTCGTGATCGAGTCGCCCAGGAAGGCCAGCGGCCGGGCGCCGATGAGGTCGGTGACCGGGGCCGGCGTCGTCTCCATCCCTTCGAAGTACGGCGGGTTCTGCACATAGGTCGAGCCGGCGTTCCACTGGTAGGTCAGGGAACCGGCCGCACGCACGGCGCGCCATTCCTCCGGACCGCGGAACACGTCCGCGTAGCGCGACTGGTACATCTCGCGCGACAGGCACTCGCGCATGACATCGGCGATCTCCTGGTTCGAGGGCCAGATATCGCGCAGATAGACCGGGGTGCCGTCCCCGTCCTCGCCCAGCGGTTCCGCATACAGGTCGCGTGTCATGGTGCCGGCAAGTGCGTAGGCAACCACGAGTGGCGGCGAGGCCAGGTAATTGGCCCTGGCGTGCGGGCTGACGCGGCCCTCGAAATTGCGGTTGCCGGAGAGCACGGAAGCGACGACGAGGTCGCCGCCCTCGACGGCATCGGCGATCGGCGGCGGCAGCGGACCCGAGTTGCCGATGCAGGTGGTGCACCCGTAGCCGACGAGATTGAAGCCGAGGGTATCGAGCTCCTGCTGCAGTCCGGCCGCCTCGAGGTAGCCGGTGACCACCTGGGAGCCGGGTGCGAGCGATGTCTTGACCCACGGCTTGACCGTGAGCCCCCGGGCGTTGGCATTGCGGGCAACCAGGCCGGCAGCAACCAGGACCGACGGGTTCGAGGTGTTGGTGCAGCTGGTGATTGCGGCGATGACCACGTGTCCGTCGGCGAGTTCGTAGTCAGCACCGCTCACCGGCACGCTGGTGATCTTCTCCCGGCCCATCTCGGTACAGGCCCGCGCAAACTCGCTTGACGCCTGCGACAGCAGCACCCGGTCCTGCGGCCGTTTCGGTCCCGCAAGCGAGGGCACGACCGTTCCGAGGTCAAGTGACAGCGTGTCGGTAAACACCGGGTCCGGCGTCGACGGTTCCCGCCACATGCCCTGCGCCCGGGCGTAGGCCTCGACCAGCGCGATCCGTTCCTCGTCCCGGCCGGTGAACCTGAGGTAGGAAATGGTCTCGGCGTCGATCGGGAAGAACCCGCAGGTGGCACCATACTCGGGCGCCATGTTCGAGATGGTCGCACGGTCGGCGAGCGAGAGGTGATCGAGGCCCGGTCCGTGGAATTCCACGAACTTGCCGACCACCCCATGGGCACGCAGCATCTGGGTGACGGTCAGCACCAGGTCGGTCGCGGTCGCTCCCTCCGGCAACTGGCCCGACAGCCGGAACCCGACCACCTCCGGGATCAGCATCGAGGTGGGCTGGCCCAGCATCACCGCCTCGGCCTCGATGCCGCCGACACCCCAGCCGAGCACCGCGAGCCCGTTGACCATGGTGGTGTGGCTGTCGGTTCCGACCACGGTATCGGGGTAGGCGAGCGTCCGGCCCCCGTCGTCCCGGGTCCAGACCGTCTGCGACAGGTACTCGAGGTTGACCTGGTGGCAAATCCCGGTTCCCGGCGGAACCACCCGGAAGTTGGAGAACGCCTCCTGGCCCCAGCGCAGGAACTCGTAGCGTTCCCCGTTGCGCTCGAACTCGAGTTCGACGTTGCGCCGGAAACTGTCGGCCGACCCGAAACTGTCGACCATCACCGAGTGATCGATGACGAGGTCGACCGGCGAGAGCGGGTTGATCTTCTCCGGCGCGCCGCCCATGGCTTCCATGGCGTCGCGCATTGCCGCGAGGTCCACCACGGCGGGGACCCCGGTGAAGTCCTGCATCAGCACCCGTGCCGGCCGGTAGGAAATCTCCCGCGGAGACCGGCGTTCCCGGGTCCACTCCGCGAGCGCGATGGCATCATCGGCGGTGACACCGCGCGCACCCATGTGACGAAGCAGGTTCTCGAGCAGGATCTTGAGTGAGTACGGCAGCGAGCGAATTCCGGGGTAGCCGGCTTCTGCCATCGCTTCAAGGCTGTAGTAGTCGTATGGCTTCCCGCCGGCGGTAAGCGTGCGACGGGTTTCCGGGAGTGTGGCAGCGGACATGGCTTGCTCCGTTCCTGACGACGAGCGCGGCCGAGCGAGGTGCGCCTCGAAGCGGTCGTTGCGGCGCGAGTGTGACTGGAAGCGGTCCAGAGGATCGCGCGGCGAGCTATAGCATGCGGGGCCGGTTCGGGCCAGAGTCCGCGGACACGGTTGGCGATGCGAGGAGGCGGTCGTGAACACCGATCAGGAAGTGGGGGCCGTGGCAGCTGCCCGCGACGTCATGGCCCGGCACCTTGCGGCACTGAATGCCCGCGACGAGACGGCGCTGGCGGGCACGCTGCACTTTCCGCACTACCGTCTGTCCGGTGGCGTCATGCGGACCTGGCGGGACCCGCGGACCTACCTGGAGGACTTCCGTCTGCGCGCCGGTCCGCAGTGGGACCGCACGCGGTGGGACGCGATCGACGTGCTTGCCGCCTCGGCCGAGAAGGTGCACCTCGACGTCCGGTTCACCAGGCTGCGTCGCGACGGCAGCGCGCTCGCGCGCCACCGTTCGCTCTGGGTCATCAGCCGTATCGACGGGGTCTGGGCGGCCCAGCTCCGGTCGAGTTTCGCACCCTGATTTCGCCGGTGGCAGGATGGCGCCTTCGGGCCGTCCGCGGGTCGCGTTCACCGTGGTGGCGCCGCCGGGTCATTTCTGCAGGATGTTGACGATTTCGCGCAGCTGGGTCCGGGCGCGCAGCAGGTAGAAGCCAAGCGAGGCGAGGTGGCTCGGAAGGAGCGCGCCGTCCGGGTTGCCGTTGACCACGATAACCGGGGAGAGTTCGGCCGCCTGGCGGATCGAGTCGAGCATCTGCTGCCATGCGCTCGCGAGCTCCCGGTCGCGGATCACGTTCTCGAAGTCCAGTCCCAGTTCACGCAGCAGCAGGAAATACGCGTAGAGCCGGCCCTTGGTGGCGTAGAAGACGTCGTCGGCCCGGGTGTCGAACCCCCAGGTCCCGGCCACCGCCAGCTGCTGGTCGATGATGGCGGACCGTGACCCGAGGTCGGCGGTAAACCGGATCAGGGTCGCCTGCAGGTTGTCGGCCCGGCGCTCGTAGGTTGCGGCACCTGCCGCAAGTCGGGTGTTGTAGTCCTCGAGCGAGCGGGCCGCGGAGCGGTACTGGGCCTCCGAGGAGGCCGTCGGAGCGAACGAGGTCGAGAAGTCGAAGATCCAGATGTTCCCCGGGTACTTCAGAAGGCCGGCCGCCTTGTCGAGGTCAGGGTCGACCTCGCTCGAGCCGCGGGTCCGGCCGAGCTGGTCCGACATCTCGAGTGCGAACCGTGACAGGGCGTAGACGATCCCCTGCTGGAAGTTGGGCATGTTGTCGAGCAGTGCGCCCGGAAGGTAGAACGGGTCGTTGGCGACCCAGCCGTTGACGTCGGTCTCGCGCCGGATCAGCGCGGCGGTCAGACTGACCGCACGGCTGGCGCCGGCCGGCATGTCCGAGGGTGCGAAGGCGGTATCGTCGTCGACCTTCGAGACGATTGCCATGCCGAGCAGGTAGTACAGCACCACGAGCACAACCAGGCCGCCAAGCCCGAGGGCTCCGACGCGGGCCGTCCGCGGCAGCAGTCTGCGCCCGCGTGCTCCGTACTCGTCGTCCCAGTCGAGTCGTTCCCGCGACATCGCCGCTTCTCCCGCCTGTCCGATCCGGAGTATACCAGAACCGTGCCCGCTTCCGATGGGGTCATCGGTATTGGACCATGATGGTCGCGGGCGATGACCTCATGTGCGCCCGGGCCTGAAGGGCAGCGGCCGCACGGAGGCAGCGCGCGAGGCCACCGACGGTTCGCGGGAGCGTCCGGACGCCGTCAGGCGTCGTTCCTTCCGGACTTCCGGCGCAGTTTCTGGTGCAGGACCGGAAGCAGGGCCATGATCGCGAGTCCGACCAGGCCGGCAATGATCGTGCCGTCGAGCACGCTGGCCACGGTGAAGGGTTCGTTGCGATCGAAGATCTCGCCGAGTCCGCTGCCGATGAGCGCGTAGACGAACCCGCCCGGGATGATGCCGATGAAAGTTGCAAGCACGTAGACGCGCAGCGAAACGCCCAGGAACGCCGGGACCAGGTTGACGACAAAGAACGGGAAGACCGGGATCAGCCGCAGGAACAGCAGGTAGGAGAGCGCATTGCGCGAGAACCCCTCGCGCATGCGCTCGATCGTCGAGCCGGCGCGCGCGCGCAACAGGTCGGCGAAAGCTGTGCGTGCCGCCAGGAACACCAGGGTCGCGCCGATGGTGGCGCCGGTGACCGAAAAGACGGTGCCGGCAACCGCTCCGAACAGGAAGCCTCCCGTAAGCGTGAGCAGGGCGCCTCCGGGTGCGGAGACCGCGGTCGCGAGTGCGTAGACGCCGCAGAACACCGCGGCAGACAGCACCGGACGGCTGGTGGTGAACGCCAGCAGGACAGCCCGATGCTCGCGCAGCGCTTCGAGCGACAGCCACTCGTCCAGGTCGAAGGCCAGCACCAGGCCCAGCCCGGCCAGCAGGATGAGGATCGGGACCAGCTTGCGGAGACGCTGCATGGGTGACGCACTCCATGGGGCCAGGGTTGCTCGACAGGAAATGGACGGGATGGGAGCCGGCGTGGACGCCGGGATGGGAATTTGCCATAAGTCAACGACAGAAGCGAGGCAACGGAAAGACCGCATGGCTGAAGGCTACGGGGCGCCGACACAGTGGCAGGACGATCTCTATGCGCTGTTGCGCAGCAACGGGGTCACGCTGTTCTGCTACGTGCCCGACGGCGGGCACAGGACGCTGATCGACAGGTCGATGGCTGACCCGGAAGTGATTTCGGTACCGCTGACCACCGAGGAGGAAGGGGTCGCGATGTGCGCCGGCTGCCACCTGGCCGATGCTAGGGGGGTCCTGCTGATGCAGTCGAGCGGCGTGGGCAACTGCGTGAACATGTTCGGGCTGATCCAGGGCGGGCGGTTTCCCTTCGTTACCCTGATCACCATGCGTGGCGAGTTCGGCGAGATGAACCCGTGGCAGATCCCCATGGGCCGGGGCGTGCAGCCGGTGGTCGAGGCAATGGGGCTGCACTGCCTGCGGGCCGAGACTCCGCAGGACGTGGTCCCCACCGTCCAGGCAGCGCTCGACATGGCCTACCGGTCCGACCAGGGCGTGGCCGTACTGCTCACCCAGAAGCTGATCGGCGCCAAGCCGTTCTGAACCCCGCGGGGGAAACGCACGTCATGGATACAGATCGACCTCTCGACCGCAGGACGGCGGTGCCCGCACTGGTCGGCGACCCCTCCGACCTGCTGGTGGTTTGCGGCCTGGCAGGCGCTGCCAAGGATATGGCGCACCTGACCGGGGACGGCGACAACGTCTACGCGCTCGCCGGTGCAATGGGGGGTGCGACCGCCATGGGCCTCGGCCTTGCACTGGCGCGACCCGACCGGCAGGTCCTGGTCGTGACCGGTGACGGGGAGCTGCTGATGAATGTCGGCACGCTCGCCACGGTCGGGGTCATGCAGCCGCCCAACCTGTCGATCCTGTGCGTCGACAACGGCCACTACGGGGAAACCGGCTACCAGCCGACCCACACCCAGCGGGGAGTGGATCTCGAGGCCATCGCGCGTGGTTCGGCAATCCCGGTTACCCGGTCCGTGTCGACACCTGACGAAATCGAGCCTGCGGCCCGCTTGCTGCGCGAGGGCAACGGGCCGAGGTTCATCCTGCTGCGGGTCGGCATCGACCCGCCCCCGGTGGTGCGCCGTTCGCTCGATGCCGCGGAGAGAAAGACCGCGTTCCGTGCGGCGCTGCGTACCTCGCGACCCGCCGACCAGGCTGCGGAGTAGTCACGATGTCCTTTGACCTTGCACCTGAACAGATAGACCTTGTGGAACGCGCCCGCAGCCTTGCGCGGGGTGTCGTTGCGGAGAATGCGGCCGCCACCGACCGGGACGAGGCCTACCCGTGGGCGAACGTCCGCGCCCTCGTCGATGCCGGGTTCATGGGAATGACCATCCCCGAGCGTCTCGGCGGGGGAGGACGCAGCTTTCTCGATGCGAGCCTGGTGGTCGAGGAGATGGCCGCCTGGTGCGGTCCGACCGGGCGCATCGTGGTCGAGGGCAACATGGGTGCGATCGCGGCCGTGATGGAATACGGCACTGACAGGCAGCAGCGACTCGCCGCCGACCTGGTGCTCGCCGGTGACAAGCCGGCAATCTGCATCACCGAACCCGAGGCCGGCAGTGCCGCCAACGAAATGACCACCTTTGCGCGCCGCGTCGGCGAGAAGTGGATCGTGAACGGCAAGAAGCACTGGATCACCGGCGGCGGTGTCTCGCGCCTCTACCTGATCTTTGCGCGGGCCCTGGACCGGCACGGCGACGAACAGGGCATCGGCGGGTTCCTCGCGGTTGCCGGCGAGACGCCGGGGCTGCGCATCGGCGAGCGCGAACCGACCATGGGACTGCGCGGCATCCCGGAAACCGAAGTGATCTTGGAAGACATGGAGGTGACCGACGACATGGTTCTGATGCCGCCCTCCGGCTTCCGGCGCGGGTTTGCCGAACTGATGAACGCGTACAATTCGCAGCGGGTCGGTGCCGGCACGGTGGCGCTCGGCCTGGCTGCAGGCGCCTATCGCAACGCGCTGGAGTTCAGCCAGGAACGCTCCCAGTTCGGACGACCGATCGCCGAGTTCCAGGGCCTGCAGTGGATGCTCGCCGACATGTCGATCCAGCTCGAGGCGGCCCGCGCCCTGTTGCGCCGGGCTGCCGCCAGCGCCGGCAGCGGGGGCAGCCCGTTCCCCGATCCCACCCTGGCTGCCCAGGCCAAGATCTTCGCGTCCGAGATGGCGATCTCGGTGACCACCGATGCGTTGCAGATGTTCGGGGCCCAGGGCTACTCGCGCAACTATCCGATGGAGCGGCTGGCACGCGACGCGCGCATGTTCACCATCGGCGGCGGTACCGCCCAGATCCTCAGGAACGTCGTGGCCTCCCGCCTGCTCGGGCAGAAGCTGCCGCAGACTCGCGGCGGTTATCTCGAGCTTGCGGAACACCAGGAGGCGGATCGAGTCGCGCGTGACGCCGCCGACTGACCGTCGTCCGGTTCCGTCAACCCGCCAGGGCGGCGCCCCTGAGCACCCGGTCCGTCTCGCCGGTGAACCGTCCGTCCGCCTCGTGCAGGACCAGTCCCGGGCCGAGCTGCGCCGGTCCCCGGGTTCCCTTCCGGGCCGAGACCAGAACCCGTCGTGCCGGCACGCCGGCGCGCGGCCACAACGGGTACAGCCGGATGTCACCGCATGAACCGCGCAGGTTGCCCAGCACGTGGTCAACGCGGTCGGCCCGGTGGATCAGCGTCAGGGTTCCCCTCGGGCGCAGGGCGCGGACCGCCGCGGCAATCCAGTCATCAAGCCCGGCCGTGGTCTCGGTGCGAGCGGCGAGCCCGCCCGCCGGCGCGGTACCACGCGACATGTCCCCGTAGGGAGGATTCGTGACCACGACCTCGAAGCCGTTGCCCGACGGCGTGGTGATGTCACCGGCCACGGCGGTGAACCGGTCTGCGAACCCGTTTTCGCCTGCGTTGCGCCGGGCCAGGTCAATGGCGAGCGGATCGGCGTCGACGCCGGTCACCACCAGGTCGGGCCGGCGCGACAGCAGGCAGAGCGAGACCGCCCCGACACCGCAGCCGAGATCGAGGACGCGGGCACCCGGCCCGGCCCTGACCGAGGCCGCAAGCAGCACCGGGTCGATCCCGGCCCGGTAGCCGGCGCGCGGCTGCCACAGCACTACCCGCCCGTCCAGCAGCAGGTCGCGTGTGGCGTCAACGGGTGTGCAGGGGCTCACCGGACTGCTCGAGGATGCGGCAGGTGGCGTCGTACCACTCGTCCGCAACCATCAGGCGGCGCGGAATGGCACTGGCGCTGCCCTCGAGAATGCTCATGTGGGTATCCAGGACGTAGGCCTCGATCCCGGCATCCGCCAGCAGGGCAGTGATGAATGACAGGCGTACCGGGTCGGAACTGCGCAGGACTTCCTTCATGCTCGCTCTCCGGGGCAGATCAGCCGACGGTCGGGCTTGACCGCGGATACCGCGCTCCTATGCTCCGCGGCAAACCACCGTCAAGTGGAGTGGATCGTGGCGACCATCGTCCCGATGAGCCGGCGCCGAGGCGAACCGGATACCCTGCTGGAACCCCTGGTCGCCCTGGTCCAGGACGACATGGACCGGGTCAACACGGCCATCATCGAACAGATGCAGAGCCCGGTCCAGCTCATTCCCCGCCTGGCCGGGCACCTGATCGCGGCCGGGGGCAAGCGGCTGCGTCCGATGTTGACCATCGGCGCCGGTCAGCTTTGCGGCTATACGGGAGACCGCCTGGTGCCGCTCGCCGCCTGCGTCGAGTTCATCCACACCGCCACCCTGCTGCACGACGATGTTGTCGATGGCAGCGACCTGCGCCGCGGCCTCGACTCGGCCAACACGGTGTGGGGCAACAAGGCGAGCGTGCTGGTCGGCGATTTCCTGTTCAGCCGCGCGTTCCAGCTGATGGTGGCGGACGGGTCGCTGCGCGTCCTCAAGGTGCTGTCGGACGCATCGGCGATCATCGCCGAGGGCGAGGTGCGCCAGCTCGCCGCGAGCAACAATACCCGCACCGAGGAAATCGAGTACCTGCGGGTGATCGAGGCCAAGACCGCGGCGCTGTTCTCGGCTGCGGTGCAGATTGCCGCCGTGGTCGCCGATCGACCCGGAGACGAGGAGGACGCACTGGTCTCCTTCGGACTCAATCTCGGCCTTGCCTTCCAGCTCGTCGACGACGCACTCGACTACTCGGCGCGCCAGGCGGAACTCGGCAAGCGGGTGGGTGACGACATGCGCGAGGGCAAGATCACCCTGCCGGTGATCCTTGCCTTCCGGCGCGGCACCGAGGAGGAGCGTCGCTTCTGGTGCCGGACCATGGAGGATCTCGAGCAGGAGGACGGGGACTTCGACCGGGCACAGGCACTGATGCGCAGGCACGGCGCGATCGAGGATACCGTCGCCCGGGCGAGGCACCATGCTTCGATTGCACGCGATGCTCTCGGGTTGTTCCCGGACAGTCCGGCCCTGCGGGCGCTGGTTGACGCGATCTCCTTCTGCGTGACTCGCGACTACTGACTGCCGAGTCGCGGAGCGGTTACGCCACCCGGGCCCGGGGCAGGTCGATGTCATCGTCATGGTCCATGACGAAGTGCCCCTCCTCGACCTCGATCATCCTGCGGACCGGCGGCTCGTAGCCGATCGGCTTCAGCGGGCTGGGGATCTCGTCGGTCATCAGGTTGAGTTCCTGCTTGCGCAGTCTCGGGTCGGCGACGGGAACAGCGGCCATCAGCTTGCGTGTGTAGGGATGGCGCGGATCCTCGAACACCTGGCCACGGGTTCCGACCTCGACGATCTCACCAAGGTACATCACCGCTACCCGGTGGCTGACCCGCTCCACCACCGCCATGTCGTGGCTGATGAACAGGTATGACAGGCCGAACTCCTCCTGCAGATCCATCATCAGGTTGATGACCTGGGCCTGGATCGACACGTCGAGCGCGGACACCGCCTCGTCGGCGATGATCAGCTTCGGCTCGAGGCCCAGTGCGCGGGCGATGCACAGGCGCTGTCGCTGGCCGCCGGAGAACTCGTGCGGGTAGCGGGCCGCGTGCTCCGGTTCAAGCCCGACCCGGTACAGCAGGTCGGCGACCCGGTCCCGCGCCTGCCTGCCGCTGGCGATCCCGTGCACCTCCATCGGCTCGGCGATGGCCGCGCCGGCGGTCATGCGCGGGTTGAGGGATGCGAACGGGTCCTGGAAGATCATCTGCATCTGGCGCCGGTACGGCCGCATGTCACGTGACGTCAGGCCGGTGAGGTCGCGGCCCTCGAACACCACCCTGCCGCGTGTCGGCTGGGTCAACCGGATGATGCTGCGCCCGGTCGTCGACTTGCCGCATCCGCTCTCCCCGACCAGTGCCAGGGTCTCTCCCGGCTGCAGGGAGAAATCCACGTCCTCGACCGCGTGGATGCGGCCGGTCGCGCGGCCGAAGAGGCCCTTGCGGATGTCGAAACGGGTGGTAAGGCCATTGACCTCGATCAGAGGTGCTTCGTCCCGGCGCACGGTGTCACGGATCTCGAGCAGCTGCTGCTCGGCGCTGGCTTCGCGCACCTCGTCGCCTTCGGCCCGTCGTATCTCGACATTGGCGAACTTGGCCGGCAACGGCCGGCCGGACATGCTGCCGAGCCTGGGAACGGCCGAGAGCAACGCCTTGGTGTAGGGATGCTGCGGGTTGTGGAAGATCTCTGCCGCCGGGCCCTCCTCGACCTTTTCGCCCCGCAGCATCACCACGACCCGATCGGCAACCTCGGCGACCACGCCCATGTCGTGGGTGATGAACATCACCGACATGCCGATTTCGCGCTGCAGCAGCTTGATCAGGTCGAGGATCTGCGCCTGGATGGTGACGTCGAGTGCCGTGGTCGGTTCGTCGGCGATCAGAAGCGACGGGCGGCAACTGAGCGCCATGGCGATCATCACCCGCTGGCGCATGCCGCCCGACAGCTGGTGCGGGTACTGGGAAAGCTGCTTTTCCGGCTCGGGAATCCGCACCAGCTTCAGCATCTCGAGCGCCATCCCGAGCGCCTCGCTCTCGGTCTTGCCCTGGTGCAGGATGATGGCCTCGGCGATCTGGGTCCCGACGGTAAACACCGGGTTGAGAGAGGTCATCGGTTCTTGGAAGATCATCGAGATATCGTTGCCGCGGATGTCGCGCATGACGTCCTGGGCCTGGGTGACGATGTCGATGACGGTGCCGCTCTTGCGCCTGAACTGGCACGAGCCGGACATGATCCTGCCGCCGGCGTAGTCGGTCAGCCGCATCAGTCCCATGGCGGTCACCGACTTGCCGGATCCGGATTCGCCCACGACGGCCAGGGTTTCGCCCCGGTCGATATGCCAGGACACGCCGTCAACCGCCTTGACCGTCTCGTCCTCGAGCGGAAAGTAGACCCTGAAATCCTCGACCTCGATCAGGCGTTTGTCGTCCATGCGTCGTACGCTCCCGGTGCTACGCGCGATTTCCAGGCACCCCGTGTGCCAGAATTCGCGCGGGGTTCCAAGTGCCGGCCTGGGCGCGGGCGGCCTCAGGCGTTTCCGGTCAGGTAGTCCATTGCCGCCTGAACACCGCCGCGGCCGTACGGAACCCGCTGTACCGCCAGCCCCATCTCGACGCCCGAAAGCGTTCCGATCAGCATCAGGTCGTTGAAGTCTCCCAGGTGTCCGATACGGAACATCCGGCCGGCGACCTTCCCGAGACCGGACCCGAGCGACATGTCGAACCGCTCGAGGATTGCCGCGCGCAGTGCATCGGCATCGTGACCGTCCGGCATTCGCACGCCGGTCAGCACCGGACTGTGCTCGGCCGCGTTCGCGCACTGGATGTCCAGACCCCAGGTCCGCACCGCTCGCCGGGTCGCCTCGGCCAGGCGATCATGCCGTGCGAACACCGCGTCCAGTCCCTCTTCCTCCAGCATCGCACATGCCTCGTCGAGACCGTAGAGCAGGTTGGTTGCCGGCGTATAGGGAAACGACCCGGTCTCGCGGGCGTCGAGACAGGGTTCCCAGTCCCAGTACGACCGCGGCAGGGTTGCGGTCCCGGCGGCCTCGCGCGCCTTCGGGCCCACGGCGTTGAACCCGAGCCCCGGCGGCAGCATCAGGCCCTTCTGCGAGCCGGCGACGGTGACGTCGATGCCCCAGTCGTCGTGTCGCAGATCCACGCTGGCAAGGCCCGAGATCGTGTCGACCATCAGCAGTGCCGGGTGCCCGGCTTCGTCGATTGCCGCCCGGACCGCTCGCACGTCCGAGACCGCTCCTGTCGAGGTCTCGTTGTGGACGATGCAGACCGCCCGGATCTCGTGCGCCCGGTCGGCCGCAAGGGCCTCGGCGATCGCATCCGCGCGCGCGCCGCCGCGCCAGTCGCCGGGGAGCAGGTGTGGACGCAGGCCGAGCCGTTCGGCCAGCCGGGACCACAGTGTCGCGAAATGTCCGGTTTCGTACATGACCACCCGGTCGCCCGCGGAAAGGGTATTGACCAGCGCTGCTTCCCAGGCGCCGGTTCCCGACGACGGGAAGATCACGACCGGTTCAGTGGTACCGAACACCGGCCCGATGCGCGCCAGCACCCGGCGCGCCAGTGCCTGGAATTCGGGCCCGCGGTGGTCGATCACCGGCTGGTCCATGGCGCGGAGGATCCGGTCCGGCACGTTGGATGGTCCGGGTATCTGCAGGAAATGGCGGCCGGCGCGGTAGGGCATGATCAGGTCCTGTCGTGACGTGGCCGGGAGGGCAGCGCGTCGGCGAGGACGCGGGCGGCGTGAACGGCACCGCGTCCGGTTCCATCCCGTATCTGGTGTCTGCAGCTGGTTCCGTCAGCCACCACGATCGTGTCCGGGCCGGCGGCGCGCACGGCGGGCAGCAGGTCGCGTTCCGCCATGGCCATGGAGACGTCGAACCGTTCCGCCTCGTAGCCGAAGGGGCCGGCCATGCCGCAGCAGCTGGACGCGATAACCGAAACCTCGAGCCCCGGGACAAGACCGAGCGCGGCAGGAACCGCATCCATGGCGCCGAAGGCCTTCTGGTGACAGTGTCCGTGTACGAGCGCTCGGGCATCGCTGCGCCGGAACGAAGGCTCGAGCCGGCCGGCCCCGAGTTCGCGCACCAGGAATTCCTCGAGCGTGACCGCCATCTCCGCCAGCCGGTCCGCCCGTTCGCCCGGCAGCATGGCAACGAACTCGTCGCGCAGCGTGAACAGGCATGACGGTTCAAGCCCGACCACGGACAGTCCGGCTTCGACGTAGGGCGCAAGGGCCGCGATCATCCGCCCCGCCTCGTCCCTCGCCTGCGTGATCATGCCGGCCGCAAGCCAGGTGCGGCCGCAGCACAACCGGCGCCCCGTGCCGTCGGCAGAGGGGTCGACGACATGGACCCGGTAGCCCGCGGCCTCGAGCAGGCGCAGTGCCGCCCGAAGATTCTCCGGTTCGAAGTAGCTGTTGAAGGTGTCGGCGAGCAGCACCACCGCCTTGCTGCTGTCGCGCACCGCGGCCTCCCGCGACCGGAACGGGGCCGGGTGCCAGGCGGGCAGGGGCCGTCGGGCCGACAGACCCACCAGCCGTTCGCTCAGCCAGGCTGCTCCGGGCACCGCATCGCGCAGATTGGAGATGAAGTGGAACCGTGACGCCGCCTCGGCATAGCGCGGCAGGGCCGCGACCAGCCGGTCGCGCAGCGGTACTCCGTGCAGGCGGGCCCGGGCGTGCCTGGCCTCGATCTTCATGCGCGCCATGTCGACACCGGTCGGGCACTCGCGCCTGCATGCCTTGCACGACACGCACAGTGACATTGCCTCGGCCATCCGCTCGCTTGCGAGGGCGTCCGGGCCGAGCTGTCCGGTCAGCGCCAGGCGCAGCGTGTTGGCACGGCCCCGGGTCACGTGCTGTTCGTCCCGGGTGACCCGGTAGCTCGGACACATCACGCCCGGTGCGGTCTTGCGGCAGGCGCCGTTGTTGTTGCACATCTCCACGGCGCGCGCGAAACCCCTCCATTCCGACCAGTCGAGTGCGGTTCCGTGCGGGTGTGCCCGGTAGCCCGGCGGGTACCTCAACAGGCTGCGGTCGTCCATTCGCGGCGGGTCGACGATACGCCCGGGGTTCATCAGGCCGGCCGGATCGAACGCCTGCTTGATGCCGGCAAATGCGCGCGTGATCGCGGTGCCGAACATGGCTTCGTGAAACTCCGAGCGCACGATCCCGTCGCCGTGCTCACCGGAGTGGGAGCCCTTGTAGCGCCGGACCAGTTCAAAGGCCTCCTCGGCGATGGCGCGCATCCTGCCGACATCGGTCCCGGACTTCATGTTGAGGACCGGGCGGACATGCAGGCAGCCAACCGAGGCGTGGGCATACCAGGTTCCGGTGGTTCCGTGGCGCTCGAAGATCTCGTTGAGCCCGCTGGTGTAGCCCGCCAGGTCCTCGAGCTGCACCGCGCAGTCCTCGATGAAGGAGACCGGCTTGGCGTCTCCGCGCATCGACATCATGATGTTGAGACCCTGCTGGCGCACGCTGGTGATGCCGGCCTGGAAGGATGGGTCGACCGCCTCGACCACGGCGCCGGGAAAGCCGATGTCCGCCATGGTCCGGTCAAGCTCCGCGAGCCGGCCCAGCAGTTCCGCATGGTCCTCGCCGGAGAATTCCACCAGCAACAGCGCGCCCGGCTCGCCGCTGACGAAACTGTCGACCACCGGGCGGAACATCTCGATCCGTCGCGCAAGGTCGATCATGGTCCTGTCGATGAGTTCGACCGCCGTCGGGCCCAGCGCCACCAGGTGCCGCGTCGACTCCATCGCCGCCTCGAAGGTCGGAAAGTGGCACACGCCGGTGACCCGGTGACGCGGGATGTCATGCAGAGCGAGTTCGATTTCGCGAAACGCCGCAAGCGTGCCTTCCGAACCCACCAGCAGGCTCGCCATGTTGTGCCCGCCAGGGTCGATCCGGTCGAGATTGTATCCGCCGACGCGCCGAAGCAGTGCCGGGAACCGCTCGGAGACCTCGTTGCGCACCCCGGCGGCGATGTCGCGCACCGCACGCACCAGTTCCGCGTAGCGCGGGTGCAGCGAGTTCGTCTCGATGCGTCCGGGAACCTGGCCGAACCGCAACTGCTCGCCCGTCGGCAGCAGGGCGTCGATCGCAGTCACGTTGTCGACCATGATGCCGTAGCGCAGCGAGCGGGTTCCGCACGAGTTGTTTGCGGTCATTCCCCCGATGGTCGCGCGGGACGCGGTGGAGATGTCGACGGGAAAGAACACGCCGTGCGGCCTGAGGAAGGCGTTCAGGTGGTCGAGCACCATCCCCGGTTCGACCGTGATCGACTTCGCCTCGGGGTCGAACCGGGTGATGCGGTCGAGATGGGGGCTGCAATCGATGACCAGCGCCCGGTTGACCGTCTGTCCGCACTGGCTGGTGCCGCCTCCGCGCGGCAGGATCGGCAGACCGGCTTCCGTCGCGATCTCGACGGCCCGGACCAGGTCCTGCTGGGAACGCGGGATGACGACACCGAGCGGGGTGACCTGGTAGATCGACGCGTCCGTGGCGTACCGGCCCCTCGAGAAGGCGTCGAAGTGCACCTCGCCCTCGATCTCGGCAGCAAGGCGGCTGCGGATCCTGCCGGCGATGTCCGGCGCATCCGGCGTGCAGGTGATCATGGACAGGGCCCCGGTGTGACGCGGCGGCACCATAGCGATGCGACCGGAAGACGGCAAACAGTGCAGCCGGCGCCGTGCTCCAAGCGTGTTGCCGTGGAACCGTCCAGCCGATATAAGCCGCCCTTGCGGTCGGGGAGTAGCTCAGCCTGGTAGAGCACTGTCTTCGGGAGGCAGGGGCCGGAGGTTCAAATCCTCTCTCCCCGACCAGCTTGACGGTGCCCGGGACGGCCCCGTTCCGGGCGGAGTTCCCGGAAGCCCCGGCGCCGGGTCAGTGATCCGGGCTCCCCTCGAGCGCCTTTCGCAGCGACGCGCACAACATCTCACCGTCTGCCGGTCCGACGCCCAGGTGGCACACGATGCGAATGGTACGTTCGCCGAATGCGCCCAGCCTTACACCGTCATTCAGCAGGGTCCCGACGACGTCGGCGGCAGTCGGGCCGGAAGCGCAAAGATCGAAGATGACGATATTGGTCTCCACCGGCAGGACCCGTGCGACCTCGGGCATCTGCCTGATGCTCTCGCCGATCGATCGCGCAAGGGCGTGGTCTTCCGCCAGCCGGTCGACATGGTGATCGAGCGCATAGAGGCCGGTTGCCGCGATGTAACCGGACTGGCGCAATCCGCCTCCCCATTGCTGCTTGAGCTTCCACGCGACATTGATGAATTCCCTGGAGCCCGCGAGGACGGCTCCGGCGAAGGATCCCAGTCCCTTGGTCAGGTCGATCCAGACGGAGTCGTACAGTTCGGCATAGGCGCGTGGCGAAACACCGGATTCCACCGTGGCATTGAACAGCCGGGCTCCGTCCATGTGAGTAAGCAGGCCATGCGACCTGGCCACCTCCGCTACTTCCGTCAGCTGATCCAGGGGCCAGATACCGCCGCCGCCGAGGTTTGTGGTCTGTTCGACGGCGACCAGCCTGCTCGATGGTGCGTAGCGTGAAGCCGGCCGAATGGCGTTGCGCACCTGGTCGGCGGAGAACTTGCCGTTCTCGCCGTCGAGCGCGTGGATCATGATGCCGCTCAGTGCCGCCGGACCTCCCGCTTCGAAGTTCACGATGTGGGATGAACGATCACAGATGACCTCGTCGCCGGGGTTGCAGTGGACCCGGAGCGCGATCTCGTTGCACATGGTGCCGGTCGGAAGCAGGACAGCGGCTTCCTTGCCGGTCATGGCGGCAACCCGGTCACACAGCTCGTTGGTCGTGGGGTCTTCGCCCTTTTGCTCATCGCCGACCCTGGCGCGGACCAGGGCCTGCAACATGCCCTCGGTCGGTATTGTCTTCATGTCGCTGTAGAAATCGGCCTTGATCCCGGTCGTATCGCCTGGCTCGGGTATCCAGTTTGCGCCTGTCGGTTCACCAGCCATTTCGGTCTCCGCTTCGCAACCTTGTACGGCGTGGTCTTGTCGCGTGACCAATTCGGGAGTCAAGCATGAAGCCGGAAGCACGTCGGCTGCGATGCGTGGAAAATGGTTGGCGCCTTGGAGAACTCTGACGCGGGAATTCTGTCAAACCTGCACTCAAGAGGTATCGTGCTGCGGATCCGGCATGCGGCGTGCACGAACCATCGCATATGCCCCAGATCCCCGGGCGCCCCGGCCGCGACAGGGATACGGTTGAACGCCTCTGGTCGTCGGAGGCATGGCTCCAGCCGAAAGCGGGACAACCGGACGTCCGGTTTGACCGAAAGGGACATGGAAGCGGAGCTGTGGACGGCACTGCGGTCCGGGAAGGGCCTCCTCGCCCAAGTGCGGCACCGTGCCGGATTTGACACGTGCCCGGGTGTTCATGCCGTACCGCAGGTTCGTTCCGCTGGTTGAGGACCATGCCCGCACCGGAAACAATGACGCCCGGTCACTCGGGAATCCCCTTGGGGTCGGGCTCGAACGCGCACCGCTTCTCAGCCGTAGAGCCTCAGGAACCTGGCAGCTGCCCGTTTTGCAAGTACCTCGATTTCCCCGGTGTCCGGGGCATCAACGGCCCCGAGCAGGCGCCGAACCTGCTTGTCTCCCAGCAGTAGTCCGAGGAACGTCTCCGCCGCCTCCCGCGGGTCGTCGAAGTCCAGAATGCCGCGTTCGCGGCACTGCTCGAGATACCGGACGAAGAATGGCAGGGTGGCCTCGCGGCCCGTCTCGATCAGTATGCGCGCAAGAACCGGCTCCGAGCGCGCTTCGGAAATCGCGGCCCGGTTGATGGCGACGGCGCCGTCGCCGAGCAGGAGGCCGGCGAGCGCCCGGCCGACATCGGCAAGCGCCTCCTCCACCGGTGCGTTGCCGTCCAGATGCAACTCCAGCACGGAGCGCACCGTACTCGCGTTGCGGCGGATGACAGCCTGGAAGAGCCCGGACTTGTTGCCGAACCAGGCATAGAGCGTTTCCTTCGAGGCCGAGACCCGTCGGGCGACGTCCAGCATCGTGGTGTCGCGGTACCCCTTTTCGCGCAGGATGGCGGTGGCGGCATCGAGAATGGCGTCGCGTCGCTGCGTGCGGTCAGGCTCCTTCATTTCCAACATCCGAATGTTCGTGGTTGACATATCCGAACCGAAGGGTACGGTTATGTCAAACCGTACCCTTCGGTTCGGATAAGGCAGGGGAGCGCGGGATGCAGAAGCAGACAAACGAAAGTCCGACCGGAGACAGCTATGCTGCAGCGGCAATGGCGGCTCTTCTGGTGCTCACGGGCACCATGCTGCTGGCCATGTTTACCCGGACCGAACCTCACCCGCCGCTGCAGGTCGAGCCATTCGCGCTCGGTCCGTTTCTTGCCGCGTCGCTGGCGATCGGTGCGGCTGCCCACGGCCTCACGGTCCGCGGCATGCGGTTCGCCATGGCGACAGCGGTGCTGTTCGCTCTGACGGCACTGGTGTCCTACGGGCCGCAGAAATATGTCGATCCCGCGTTTCCCAAGATCTGGCCCGCAGTCATCGTGGCCCAGGTCGCCATTGCGGTCATCGTGGGGCGGGCAGTCCATCGGGCAATCCAAGGGATGGGCCGGGGCGGCGGGAGCGGCGCGTAGTGTCGAAGGCCGCTCGGCAAGACGGCAACTACATGATCGGCCTGGTCAGGCCTCTGGCCCTCCTGTCGCTCCTGTTTTCCGGCGCGATGTTCGGATTCTTCTTCGCCTGGGTCTGCTCGACCATGTGGGGGCTGGACTCGGCGGACCCGAATGTCGCCATCGCTGCCATGCAGGCCATGAATGCGAGCGTGCGCAACTGGGTCTTCGCGCCGGCATTCTTCGGTACGCCGGTGCTGTTGATGTTCACGGCGCTCGTGGCCATCAGAGCCCGCGAGCGGCGGGTTGCGACCGGCTTCGCCGTGGCAGGCCTCCTCTATGTTCTGGGTGCCATGGTTCCGACGATGACCGCCAATGTGCCGTTGAACGAGGCGCTGGCACTGGTCGGGACTCCGCTCGGCGCTGCGCAAGCCGGGGAAGCGTGGCGGGCCTACTCCGGGCCGTGGCAGGACTGGAACACCGTTCGCGCCGTGGTCACGGGTCTGGTCCACGCGCTGGCGGGCTGGGGCCTGTCCGGGACAAGCTCTGTTCGCCAGGCGTCGGGCGATGCGCGGTCTCGACGTCGAGCGGCGCCATAGGTGAGTGACGGCACCTGGAAAGTGCAGACCCGGTACCTCGCGCGCGGCCGGTCATCTGCGCAAGCCTGGCGAAGCCTGATCGCGTATCCGGAACACGTCTCGTGGTCCTTCGGTCAGGCGGCTGGATTCCGACCGGCACGTCAGCCGACTGCAAGTCCAGACGCAGAACGCAACGGGGCCGAGCCGAATGACATGCACCTGCGAGATCCGTGAACCCGCCTTGCGTGGCGGTGCCACGGTCCCGCCGCGGTGGCCAAGCAACATGATCCCTCGACCATGGCCATGGTGACCGCCGGGACCTGATGGGTGGCGGAGGTGGCTCTGGCTTGCCCTGCCGGTTCACCGAGATCCCCATCGGGGCCCGATTGCTCCTGTCACCACGGTGACAGGAGGCCTGTGCTTTATGGGCGCTCCGCAAAGTGTCGATGAAGGCGCAAGACCCATGAAGAGAATTGCAGTCAACCCGTGGCCGTGGTCGCTGAACCTCGGCTACAACCAGGCCGAATTGCTCGTTGGGGCGAACCGGCGCCTGGTCTGTGCAGGTCAGACCTCGGTCGACGCCGGCGGCAACCCGCAGCACCCCGGGGACATGCGCAGTCAGATCTCTCTTGCTCTCGACAATCTGCAAGCCGTTCTGACTGCTGCCGATATGGGTCTTGCCGACGTTGTCCGGCTCACCATCTACACCACCGATATGGACGAGGCCCTGAGGCACTTTGATGTCCTCGGATCCCGTTTCGGGCCTGTCGATGCCGCTCCTCCGATGACGCTTCTCGGCGTTACCAGGCTCGCCATGCCTGCGTTGATGTTCGAGATAGAGGCCACTGCGGCCGATTGAACACATGACCGGGCATTCCGGAAGCCCCGGGTTCCATTCTCGCATACCTGCACGCATCGCGGACTGCCCGGCAGCGACCGCCCGGACCGGAACCGTCGGAATTCCCCAAACGCATGGTATAGGCATGGGATGAGAAAGGTCGTGAACCGGTACCTTCAACATCCGGGTCGTGCGTGACACCGATGAGACGTGCGGAAAGACTGTTCAGGCTGGTCAACGAGATGCGCACCCGCGGCGTCAGCCGGGCCAGCGAACTTGCCCAGCACTTCGAGGTCAGCGTCAGTACGATCTATCGCGACATTGCCCACCTCCAGGCTTCCGGCCTGCCCATCGAAGGCGAGGCCGGTGTCGGCTATCTGCTGCGACCGGGCTTCGACCTGCCCACCGTGACGTTTACCCATGATCAGGTCGATGCGCTTGCCGTCGGTCTTTCCTTCGTGGAAAGCGCTGGCGATCCGGTGCTGGCGATGGCGGCGCGCGAGGCGCGCGCGAAAATCCAGGCAAGCATGCCCCGGCCCGAGGACCGCAAGCTGGCCGATGCCCCGTATTTCAGCCTTCAGGGCAGAACCAGCGCAACCTCGAACATGGTCTTGCTCCGCCAGGCGATCCGCCAGCGACAGATTGCCCGGTTCGACTACCGGGACGGCGACGGGAAACGGACCGAGCGCCGTGTGCGTCCTCTGGTGATCTGGAACCTGACCGATGGCTGGATGTTCTCCGCCTGGTGCGAACTCCGGCAGGATTTCCGCACGTTCCGGTTCGACCGCATGGCGAACCTCACCATGACGGGCGAAAGCTTCGATCAGGACGAGGCCAGGGGACTGCGCGCCTTCATGGAACTGGATCGCTGCGATGCGCGAGACCGCTGACCGGCTTTGGCCGGCTCTCGACGACGGCATGCCTGCGGTCGTGCAGGCGCAGGTCGCTTGGGCCGGCCGACACGCCACCCTCTCCCCGGGAAGCTCCGGGTTGCTCGATCGCCAGCCGGCACTGTCGGCGGTGACCGCGAGGAGTTCGATGCGATGCGCGCCCTCCTCGAAGATGTCCGGACCCAACCGGCACCCGTTACCGTTGTATCGATTGCCTGAGGCCCATGACCCTTTCTCCGACACGCACCAGCACGGCACCTGACCCGAATTCCTGCAATGGCGAACTGCGAGCCCCCGCCCCGGTGATCCGCAATCCGTGCGGCGGCCCGTGGCGGGGTGCTGGGCTTTGCCGCCAACCGCCGCGCCGGGATCACCAACCGGATCTTCGACTTCTCACTGTGCATTTGGCTGCCGAGCGGACCGCGCGATCTCGAAAAGGCCGTTCTTGCTGCGGAAATGCCGGAGGACCAGGTGACGCGTCTGGAGGAAGACCGCGTGCCGGACCGGTCAGTGCATGGGAGGGGCTGCGCAGCTGAGTCCGCAGGATTTCGATCGGTGATCTCGTTGACATGTGGGGAGCAAGGACAGTGGCGATCACGACCAGACTGAACCGGGGCTTTCGCGCCTTCATCGAGAAACAGCCGGTTTTCTTCGTGGCCACCGCGGCACCCGAGGGCCGGGTGAACGTCTCGCCGAAGGGCATGGGCACGCTGAAAGTTCTCGGCGATACACACATCCGCTGGCTCAACCTCTCCGGCAGCGGCAACGAGACGGCGGCCCACCTGCGCCGGTCTGACAGGATGACGCTGATGTTCTGCGCCTTCGAGGGCAGCGCCTTTATCCTTCGTGTCTACGGTACGGCCAGCGCGACTCACCCCCATGATTCCGACTGGCTGGAGAAAACCGCTGCTTTCCCGGAGCTTGCCGGCTCGCGGCAGGTGATCGACATGGAGATCGAAATGGTCCAGACCTCCTGCGGCAGCGGCGTGCCCGTCATGGAGTTCAAGGCTCAGCGCGGCCCCGACGAACTGGTCCCCTTCTTCGAAGAAATGAGCCCGGAGGGTATCACCGACTACTGGATGAAGAAGAACACCCGGAGCATCGACGGCTACGAGACGGGAATTTTCGATGAGGATTGAGGTGCGTCCCGCCGACTGGGCGGGCTTTGCCGCAGTGATGGGAGAGAAGGGCGGTTGCGGCGGCTGCTGGTGCATGTTGTGGCGCCTGAGCCGCAAGGACGGGACTGCCGGGGCAGGCCAGGGCAACCGCGAGGCGATGAAGGCCGTGTTCGAGACCGGGCCGCCGCCGGGCCTGGTCGGCTGGCTTCAGGTCGACGAACGCGCCGCTTTCTCCCGGCTCGCCACCTCGCGCGTGCTCAAGCCGGTGGATGACGCGCCGGTCTGGTCGGTTGCCTGCTTCTTGATCAGGAAGGGTTCCAGGAGACAGGGCATCTGGCTCCAGATGCTCCGCGCCGCCTGTGCCCGTGTGAAGGCCCGCGGCGGCGCCATACTGGAAGGCTATCCGATCGACACGCCCCGGGAGCGCTACCCGGCGGTCTACTCCTGGACCGGTTTCGTTCAGACCTTCCGCAATGCGGGCTTCGAAGAGGTCGCTCGCCGCTCCGAAACCCGCCCGATCATGCGCAAGGTTCTGGCCTGAGCACCTCCACCCGGTGTTCGTGCGCGCGTGGTGATGCCGGATGCTGACTTCGGCTTCCATCTCCACTGCGGACGGAACGAAGGGGTTTGGAGACGGTCTTGCACGCCGGTTCGGCACCCCACTTCGTGGCGGGGCGCGCCGATGCGTCGCACTGCCGGTTTCGGTGAGTGCCGGGGTTCGCGCCTCGAACCCTGACGGTCAGAACGCACAGGAGAGGGAGCAAGCCTGATCAGTGCCGCCATGCTGTAGATGGAGCCCGTCGAGGGCCAGTGAGACTCCTATCCCGGTATCGCTGCAGGACTGCGTGAGGAGCTGCTGGAGATGGACGGCTCCACTTCCACCGTGCGGTTCCAAGGCCTGAACCGATCGGGCAGGCTATCGTTGCTGCCGTTCTCGCGCGACATGCAGGCGGTGCGTGCCTGCCGCTGCGGGCCGCATCGTCGCGCCCCGCAGACACGCGGCCGCGGGGTCTTTTTCCGGCATTCTCCTGCGGATAGCGTCCATGGAGCGTGACCCGGTCCGGAGGACCAGGCAGAGACGCCTTCGATTTCTCGCGAACTGCTCGATCCTGCCCCTGTTGCCCGAGAATGCCTGCCACGGTCCTGGATGCGGGACCGAGGGTACACCCGGTTGAACGCGGATTGCACAGTCGGCAGATCGCCTGTCACGGATCCCGACCGCGGTGTTCCCATGAACATGACAGGTTGAAACCAGGGACCTCAGCCCGATAGTGACGTCGAATCAAGACGTTGAGACACGACTGGCCTCTTCCGGGCCGATGAAGTTCCGGCTATTCAACGATCAAGCCTTCCAGCCCTTCTGCCAGCGTCAGGCTGGCCAGCACTATCAGCGAGGTCCCCAATATCCGGTCGACCCAGCGCCGCGTGGCGCTGCCCTGGAGCAGGACACCGACAATGCTTCCCATCGCGGCCCAGAGCGACAGGCAGACCACGGAGACAGCGGACACTATCGATACCAGAACCGCAAGATTCGCGGTGCTTCCGTGTGCGGTCGCGGTCACGGCGAGAACGAGAACCCAGGCCTTGGGGTTCACGAACTGCAAGAGGAACAGTGCGGTAAACGAGAGGGAGCGTGGCGCCGGGCCGTCCTCCACGGTCCCGTTCGACCGGAACAGGTGCACTCCGAGCCAGGCGAAGTAGAGGCCGCCTGCGATCGCCAGACCGGACCGCGCAGCGGGAACTCCCTTGAGCACCAGGTCGGCGCCCGCCCAGGAGACGACGACGAGCGCGATCGTTCCGGCAATGACGCCGGCGGCGGTCGGCGCCGCACGGATGAAGCTTCCCCGGCTTGCTGCTGCCAGCACCGCAAGATTGTTGGGCCCAGGGGTCACGAAGGCGACGGCGACGATTCCGGTAATCGACCACCAGGCTTGCATTGCGCTCATTGTGCCCGTTCGCGTTTGCCCGCTTCGATGGCCGCGGGGCCGGTTTCCTCGAACCAGAACCGGGCCGGGCCGAGCCGGGCCCGGTCGTGGCCGGCCGACCAGTCGGTGGCGGGGGCCTCCGCAACGATTCCGTACGGATTGTGCTCCCCATCGTTGAGGTAGTAGCCCCGCAGGATCGACACCAGGTCGATCGTCCCGGAAACCCCTGGCCAGCGCCACAGGTCACGGGCGTATGCCCACAGGTTGGGATACTCCCGCAGAAGTCGGCGCGTACATCTGAAGTAGGTGGCGTAGACCGGGTCGAACCGGACCAGCGTCGGAAACAGCAGCCAGTCGGTTTCCGTTACGATCGCGCCGAACATGTAACGCCTGTCCGTGAGCCGATCTTCGAGTTCGTCCAGGGTTTCGAACACGTCTGCGACCGCGTGGTCGTACGCATCCTGTCGCTGGGCCAAACCGGCCCGGTAGACGGCGTTGGCCAGTCCCTCGTGGATCCGGCGATTGAGCCTGTTGATCTGAAGTGCGAGATGGCCGGGCACGAGGGTATGCCGTTCGGCGCCACTCACAGCGTCGAGCGCCCGCATGATGCGAGCGCTGTCGTTGCTCACGATCTGACGTCTGGCGGTATCCCACAGAAGCGGGACGGTAGCGCGCCCGGAGTAGCCGGGCTCGCTGAGCGTGTAGAGCTGATGGACATGGCGCAGGCACGGGATGCCGCTCCATTCCACTGCTTCTCCGTTCCCCAGTGCGTAGCCCTCGGTGCGCGGTTCCTCGGCGAACACCACCGGCAGCAGGTGACCAAGTCCCTTGACCGCCCTTACGAGGAGGGTCCGGTGTGACCACGGGCAACTGCGCGAGGCGATCAGGCGGAACCGGCCCGGCTCTGCCGCGATCGCGCGAATATCCCCGACATCCAGGTCGAGGCCGAAGGTGCTGGTCTCGCGCACGAACGCGCCTTTTTCGATGAACCGGTCGGCTTTGGAGACCCATCTGCCTTCAATCAACATGCCCATGCGCCTGCTCCTCACGACACCGTCGCAACAGTGTAGCTCGGGCCGGAGCAGTCTTGTGGTGCATAATTCACCAAATTTGGTCTATTCTATTCACCATTATGAACCTGCCTCTCACCATGCTTCGCGCTCTCGCCGCGGTGTACGAGACCGGCGGCGTCAGGCCGGCTGCCAGACGGCTCAACATCACGCACTCTGCTGTCAGCCGCCATCTGAAGGAGCTCGAGTCCTGGCTTGGCGCGCCGTTGCTTGTCCGCAAGGAAGGGCGGCGCACCCTGGTGTTTTCGCCGGAGGGGCAGGAGCTGGGGCGTGTCGCGCTTGCCTGCCTGTCCGAGCTCGAGAGTGCAGTGGCCTCCCTGCGTGAGACCAGGCGCCACCATTCCGTCACCGTTTCGACGACCCCCTCGTTCGCCGCACGCTGGTTGCTTCCGCGGCTGGCCTCACTGGAGGCGAAACACCCGGGGCTCGAGGTCTCCGTGATCGTCGATCAACGCATTCACGCGCCTGCCGATGAGGGCGCCGACCTTGCGATCCGCATTGGCGGTCGGCCCTGGCCGGGGTTTGCCTGCCTGCCGCTGATGGATGATGCGTTGTATCCGGTGATGAGCCCGGCCTACTGGGCGGCACACGGCCGCCCGGACACGCCGGGGAGGCTGCGGCATCTTCGGCTGCTGCATGATCGAGACCCGAACGCGTCCTGGGCCGTCTGGAAGAAGCACCACGGGCCCAGGTCGCTCGATACACGCATCGGCGCACGATTCACCTCGTCCGACCTCGTACTGCACGGCGCCGAGCACGGCCTTGGCGTTGCATTGGCAAGGCATCGGCTGGCCAGTGATGCCATTCGGTCGGGCGTACTGCTTCGACCCTTCGGTAACGCCCTGGTCCCGCTGCGCAGTGCGTACTGGATTGTCCTTTCCGATACCGCTCCGGTGCGGGAGACAGTCAAGCTCATCGTCGACTGGCTTCAAACGGAGGCGTCCGGACCGATCGATGACCTCGCTGCCACCCCGGGCCCGGGTATCGCCGGCAACTGCGAACCGTAACGTGACGGCGTATTCCGTTCCCGTTCGTTGTTCGACATACGGTGTGCCCGCCGAGAGCAGATCTGCTGCACGGTCGGGTGTCTGGGTGGAAACCATCTCATCTGGGAGCAGGTCCCGGCGGTACTGCCGCGCAGGCCGGTCGAGATTTCGGGATGGTTCGAGGTGCTGACCGGGCACCAGGCCAGAGCGGGCTTCGGGATGTTCGGGCTTTCCTGTGGCCGATGGTCAGCCCTGATGATCATTCCTGGTTGCCCGGCGCTGAAGACCTGAAAGCCGAACAACAGCGCCGCGGTCGGGCGCGCGAGCGTTCACCTGGTGAAATGTGCGGAACTCCCTGCGCCTGGGACGCTCGGTCCGTCGCTCCTCGTGCCGACGCCGCTCCTGCAATGTGCGCGGCGGTGCGGGTGATTGCGAAGTCCCGGGTCCCGGCCAGGGTTTCGCACGGACTCGGCGTCCCGGGACGCGGCCGTTCGGCAATGAGCCTGCCGATTGCGATTTCCCGTTGCTCCCGACCGTCGTTGCGACTATGGTCGTGTTCCAAATAAAGAAGGAGTGTTCTGAATAATGGAACAAAGAGCCGCGACGGTCGAGAAGGCGCTGGACCTGCTTTTCCACCTGCACGATGCGGGAGGAGCGGTCGGCGTATCGGCTTTGGGGCGGGCGTTGGACATGCCCAAGTCCAGTGTGCACCGTCTGCTGGGTGCAATGGTGCGCAAGGGCATAGTCGAGCGTGACGAGCGGTCGCGCTACCGGCCGGGGACCGGCCTGCTCGCACTCGGGCTCGGCATCCTCGATCGCGAACCGGTGGTTGGCTGCGCGAGAGCCGTGCTGCCCGACTTTGTCGAGCGGATCGGCGAGACGATGTTCCTGGTCGGTCAGCGCGGCCGGAAGCTCATCGTGCTGGACAAGTGCGAGGGCCGCGGCCTGCTTCGCGTGTCGCCGACGGTCGGGAGCGAGGTCCCCGTGCACTGCACGGGCGCCGGAGCGCTGTTCATGGCGCATGCACCGGACGAGTTTTCCCCGACGGCGGTTGCCGCAGCGGCACAGGGTGCCGGTGTCGAGCAGGCGTACCTGCAAGCCCGGGCGGAGGCGGCACTGGCGCAGGGATGGTCGGCAAACTTCGAGCTCTGGCAGCCCGGGCTCGCGGTCCTTGCCGCACCCGTCGTCGTGCGCGAGCAGATCCGTGCGGTCGTCGCACTGGCCGCATCCGCTCCGCGGCTTGACGAGCTTGGCGGCGAAGCCCTGGCGCCGTGCGTGGTTGCCGCCGCCGAGCAGATTGCCTCCCGTGCATCGGGAGCGTTGTCATGAAGGTCTCGTTGAACGGCCAGATCATGAACAGCGAGCATGTCAGCCTGAACGTGCGCGATCACGGGCTGCTGTATGGCGACGGGGTGTTCGAGGGTATCCGCATCTACAACGGCCACGTGTTCCGGCTGGCCGATCACATGCGAAGACTCGCGTTCTCCGCAGCCTATATCGGGCTGGAATTCCCGTATTCGCTTGATCGCATCGGGACAATTGTCGAAGAGACAGCCGCCGCGTTTGGCGAGCGCGAGGCCTATGTGCGGTTGCTTGTCACCCGCGGCGCCGGAGAGCTGGGCGTCGATCCTTTTTCCTGCGAGGCGCCACAGGTCATCTGCATGGTCGGCGGCATTGCCATGTACGATCCGAAGAGCCTTCGAGCGGGAATCGACATGGTCACGACATCGGTCCGCAAGCCTCCCCCGGATGTATTGAATCCGGAGGTCAAGAGCCTCAACTACCTGAACAGCGTCATGGCCAAGCGCGAAGCGAGACTGCGCGGCGCGCACGAAGGCCTGGTGCTCAATGCACACGGCAAGGTTGCCGAAGCCTCCGCTGCCAATGTGTTCGCCGTGATCGACGGCGCGCTTGTCACACCCCCGACCATTGACGGTGCGTTGCGCGGGATCACGCGGGCTACCGTGATCGAGCTCGCCCGGGAGTTGGGTGTCGAGACGCGGATACGGTCCATCGGACAGGCGGGACTGATGCGGGCGGAAGAGCTCTTTCTGACCGGGACGGGCGCGCGCCTGGTGCCCGTCGGGCGCCTCGATACTGTCGCGATCGGATCGGGGAACCGTCCGGTGTTCGAACAGATCGACGAGGCCTTCCGTGAGTACACGTCGCACTACGGCGAGGTCGAGCCGATGACGGTTCCGGCGTGATGCCGGAGACGCTGCTTGTGCGGGTCGGTGCGTTGTCCGGGGCCCTGCGCAAACGGTACGCGATCAAGCTGCAGAAGCAGGGCTGGCCCGGCAAGCGCCGCCCTGGGGCAACTCGAGCTCGAAGTCGTGCGCGACCAGGCGGAGAGCCCCGGTGAGTCGTTTGCCGAACGGACCCGAGAATTCGATCGCGCCGTCAGTGTCACGGGCCGTCACGAGAGGCCGGGAAGCATCAGGGGTGTCGGTTCGCACCGCGCCGCTGATTTCCCGCTGGCACTGGTGATGTCGAAGACTCCTGTGGCGTCGCCAGGCTTGGCTGCCCGTCCCGGCATCGCGTTCGGGGTCAGGCGGTTCGACGAAGCCAATGGCCCGGGAGGACCAGAACGCTGGCCTGCACGACGCCGGTGCGCTGTATCCCGGTCGCGGTCCGTTACACAGGATGCGTCAACGCCTGCTATCGTCGGGCCAACGGGCGGCCAGAAGACGTCAAGGAGAGTATCGCGAGTGCCCGGAAGTTCCGTGTTGTCATCCGCGAAGTCCTCCGGAGCCGCCGGGTCCTGGGAGATTTCACAACCTCCGGGAACCGGCGGACCCCGGTCCCGCCGGCCAGACGCCATGGGAGATAGGCCGTGACCAGGAACAAGGCACCGGTGGCAATCGTGGCTGCGGAGGTGCCGCCCCGGACGAAACCGTCCAACTACCCGGAACCCTTTGCCAGCCGCATGGCGCGGCGCCAGAAGCGGGCGCTCGGCGATTTCTTCGGCCTGAGGAGTATCGGGGTGAACCTGACGAGGATTGCCCCGGGCGGGGAGTCAGCGCTGATGCACACTCACAGCAGGCAGGACGAACTGGTCTATGTGCTGGAGGGCGAGGCAGTGCTGGTCACACCTTCGGGCGAAACGCGGCTCTCGCCCGGCATGTGTGCCGGTTTCCCGGCTCGCGGCGAGGCGCACCACATTGTCAACCGCAGCGACCGCGATCTCGTGATCCTCGAGATCGGCGACCGCCCGGAGGGCGACGAGGGCACCTATCCGCGGGACGACATCCAGGCCGTCATGGGCTCGGACGGCACGTGGCGCTTCACCAGAAAGGACGGCACCCCCTATTGACGGGCCCCGGGATCGCCGGGCACATCGGGCGTCATGCAGTGCTGGCAGTGTTCGACCTCGCACGGCCTTCGCTTCCGGCCGGGCGCCTTCCACCTCCGGGCCCGACAGTACTTTCATCTTCCCGGATGGACACCGGCGCAGCGATCAGCGTGGCAGCATGATGACATGTTGTGTCCTCGCGGGATCATGGAAGAGGTCCCGGGGGCCTGACAGAAACAATGCAGTCAGGGTCGAGACGACCGGTCATGACCGGGTGAACCTTTCCGCCGACGCGGATGGTTTCGGCGACGTCGAGGTAGATCCGGGACGGACGACCGATCTCGAAACCCCGCCCGACCACAATGCTGCCGCGCATGCCGAGTGAGCGGATATGCGCGGCGAGGGCCGTGTTCGCGCTTCCGGTTGCAGGATCTTTCCGCAATCCTCGGTGGTGGAACATGCGAGCGGCAAAATGGGCGTCGGCGTTGTAGGCGCCTTCGGTCAAGGCGGACACGCCGATCTCGTCACTTCCCGCGACATCATCGTATGCGTCGGGCCTGACCCCCGCACGCTGCAGGACATCGAGGCCCTTGACGCCGATGAGCACAGGACTCGGCCCGACGGTGGCAAGGACGCACGGGTAGCGCGTATCGATATCGTCGGGCGATAAACCGGGCAACGCGGCAGCCGACTGCACACCCATGGTGTCGCCCGCCCTGACGGGCGGAGGCGTCATCCAGGCAATGTCGTCTGCCTCGAAGGTCACGTGCACGCGCCCGGCCTTGAGGTGCAGGCTGCAGGAAGCCCGGTCACGGCCCGGCACCCAGGCCGTTCCGGGTGTCGGATGGCCGGCAAACGGAAGCTCACGGCTCGGAGTGAAGATCCTCACCCAGGCCTCCTCGGGGCGTTCGTCCACGACGAACGTGGTCTCCGAGAAGTTCATCTCCAGTGCGATGGCCTGCATTGCGGCGGTATCCAGGCGATCTGGGCCGCGAACCACCGCCAGCTGGTTGCCTGACAGAGGCATCTCCGCAAACACATCGACGATCGTGCAGTCCATGGGCGCCTCGCATTGCCGGCTCAGGTCGGATCGGTCCTTCGTGCCGGCAACCGCTTCAGCCCGCATGCTGGCGGCCTGAAGTTCCTTCACCTGCAGCTCTTGCAGTCACTCACGCACCCGTCCTGCGGCGCGAGGCAGCGCACCAGGTCCGGGTCGTCGCGGATCTCTGCCGAGGGCCGTCGAGTGCCACGGTGCCCCGGTCCATGACGTAGGCGTGGTCAGCGACGCGCAACGCCAGTTCCACGTGCTGTTCAACGATGACAAGGCTGATCCCTTGAGCGAGGCGCTGCAGGCGCTCGGCGATCTCCTCGATCACCCCGACCCAGACACCCTCGGTGGGCTCGTCGAGCAGGAGCAGCCTTGGCTGGCCCAGGATCGCGCGGCTGATCGCCAGCATCTTGCGTTCGCCGCCAGACAGCGTCCCCGCCTGTTGACCCAGCCGTTCGGCAAGCTTGGGAAAAATCTCGAGCGCCACGTCAAGGCTGCCTCTGTCGGGTCCCGCCATGGTGCCGAGCACAAGGTTCTCGCGAACGGTCAGCGAACCGAAGATTGCCTGTTCCTGCGGGACGTAGTCGAGCCCCCGTCGCACCCGGTGCCCGGTCCCCTCGCCGGCGCACTCCTGGCCGTTAAGTGCAATGCTGCCGCCCACCGGCGTGATCTCGCCGACCAGCGTGTTCAGGAGCGTTGTCTTTCCCGCACCGTTGCGTCTGGGAATCTCTGCGATTTCGCGTTCGATGGCGCACGGTTCCTCAGCCATGGAGCCTCAGGAACCTGGCTGCGGCCTGTTTCGCCATTGCCTCGATTTCCTCGACTTCCGGAGTATCAATGGCCCCGAGCAGTCGTCGGATCTGCTTGTCTCCCGGCAGCAGTCCCAGGAACGTCTCCGCCGCTTCCCACGGGTCGTCGAAGTCCAGAAGGCCGCGTTCGCGGGTCGGCGAGGAAGCCGCTGAACAGGGCGAAGCACCGTTCCGGCTCCTCGAGCTGCAGGAGGTGACTGGTGTCGGGCACGACGGCGTAGTCGATGCCGAATGTATCGCAGTACAGCTTGCAGCAGGCCGCGGTCTTCGGCGCGTCCTCGGACTCCGGGTCAGGGCTGACGATCAGGAGCGGGCGCGCCGGCGGGGCCGGCTTCCGCCAGACCGGGAGTGAGGCGATCTCGACATAGAGACCGGCCTCGACCGGGCCGGGGCAGCAGAGCAGCCACTCGCCGCTCCCGGAATCGAAGCGCAGCACCGAGCGCGCGTTGAGTTCCGCCACTCCTTTCCGCAGGCGGCGGAAACGGTACAGGTACCGGTATACCTCGGCCAGTCCGCCGGGGTCCGGGAACCGGTTCTGTCGGATCAGGGCGGCATCGCGCAGCACCTCGGCCTCGGTCATCAGCAGGTCGCGCAGCGGATTACCTTCCGGCGGGACCAGGGGTGGGTCGAACAGCACCAGCGCATCCCAGTGCCACACGCCGTCGACAACCGCGAGCAGTGCCGCGAGCGCCGACATCGAGTGGAAGACTCCGACCGTGGTCTTCCTGCCCCATTCCTTCGCGATCGCGTCATGCACCGCCGCGTTGTCACGCGCGAAGCGCGGGTAGTCATGCGGCCGGGCAGCGTGGAACGGGTTGCGCCCGCAGTTGCGGATATCGAACAGCGCGAGGTCGAAACGCTCCAGCATCAGCCGCCAGAAAGGGAAGTAGGAATCGCTGGCGAAGCCGTTGCCGTGGCTCAGCACCACGCGTGGCCCGGACGGGTTGCCATGGCGCACGACGCATATCGGCGCACCGTCGTCCATCACGAGATCGAGAGTTGCGGTGGGCTCAGGCAGGACGAATTCAACCAAATCCACGCGTGCCTCCGCGTCGGGCCGTGACTGACCAGTCACCTGTTGGCCCCTTCCGCACCAGCGAACCCGGCGACGTGCTCTCGGATCATCGACGAACTCCCCAAGCCCGGAATGGTCTGCAGATACACCTCGAGAGCGTCTGCTCCCGATCGCCCAACCTGCCAGGGTTCCCTCGAGCCAGACAGGTGTCCTGCGTTGGACGGATCCGGATTCTGCGTCCGGCTTCGTGTGCCGGTCGATGGCCGGGCGCGGCGCTACTCGACCGTGTCAGCCGGCGCCACATGATCCGGTGTCCCGGTCGTGCCGTTGCGCCTGCAAAGGCGGCAATCCGCCGGATCGATCACCGTTCCTCGTCTGGCAACGCGTAAAGTTGTACGGCCGGTTCGGTGGTTACCTCGAGCACGTGGTTGACCATGACGTCCATCGCCTCGCCGCGTTCCGAAAGGAAAGTCAGTGGGCGCGCGCAGCAGCTTCTCCGAACCTGCGCGACCCACGCACGGTAACACAATGAGGCTGGGGTGGATGGCTTGCGTGGCGATCAATGCGCGAAAGTCGCGGGCGTTTTCCGTGACGAGGACGAGATCGTGGTCGACGCAGCGTTTCACAACATCACGGTCCGGCGTGCCCAGGCCGCCTTGGTCGGGCGGGTGCATGGCGACGTGATCTCCTTCAGCGTGGAGAGCCTGGGCAATGGCGGGCGAGAGGCACTCGTCGAGAAACAGCCGCATGGTGTCGCTGCGACGGCTTGTCAGTTGCCTTGACGCCAGGGTCTGCCGGACGGCCGGCCTCGAAGCGGGTGTGCCCCGGCGTACAGCCCGGCGGCCATGAAAGCCTCCCGCGGAACGTCCGGATAGTCCTCCACGAGATCGTCGACGGACTCACCGTCCTGCAATAGTCCAAGGACTGCATAGACCGTGAGCCGGGTGCCGCTGATCACTGACGTGCCGCCGAGGATGTCCGGGTCCGATGCAATGTAGCGATCGCGCGCGGTCTTGTACTCCACGGCACGGCGCAGGCAGTCGGCGGCACGGCGCCCGAGATCGAGCACCGTGCCAGGCGCAAACTCGATGGCTGCCAGTTGCACGGGTTCGGAGCGGGCGAGACCCCTCCAGATCGCCCGCTTGTGCCGTGTCGGGAGGCCGGCGAGATCAGCTTCCCGGAAAGAACGGAAATAAACGACCGCCCGGATCGGGAGATATCGCGTCGCGCCGCCGCGAAGGCGGGGTGGAGCACGCAGGGTACGCAAGACGCGGGCCTCAATGGCCTTCTCGATCGTTGCCTTCGGCACTCCGGAAAGGGTTGCTGTCTCGCGGATGGTGAGGTCGGCAGTCAGCGGCATATAATCGTCCCCCACTGGGGATCAATATCGGGCCGTGCTCCCGGATCGCAAGACGGGGATCGAGGGGAAGCCCGAACGCACCTCCACAAGCATTCCCCTTGTTTCGCCAGTCAGTGCTGCCCCTGCGGAACCGTGCGAAAAGGAACGTGACATTCAGGGCGGTGCGCCCCCAGGGGCTTCGCTGGAAGACCTTCCTCGGGGTGGAGGACGAACTGCTCGCGATGCTCCGAGCCATAACGAATTGTTGAAACACGCGAAAGTCTGGTTCGCTTGCGTGTGTCGCCACATGTCGCAGCGACCTTCTCAATACCTGAAGGTTTCTGGTTCAAACGACCCTTCCTGCCCGGCCCCTCGGTCCAGGCGGTCCGGACCCCTGCGGCAGGGCATGGTCCCGGTCACCTCAACAGGCTGGCTCCTGTGGCTTCGACAGGACTCTCATCGCCCGGGTCTTGCGGAAGTGATGGCATCGACGCAGCCAGGGTCGAAACGACCGGTCATGACCGGTCGGACCTTTCCGCCGACACGGATGGTGTCGGCGACGTCCAGGTACAACCGGGACGGCCGGCCGATCTCGAAGCCCTGCTCGACCACGATGTTGCCGCGCATGCCGAGCGAGCGAATGTGCGCCGCGAACGCGGTGTTGGCACTTCCGGTCGCAGGGTCTTCCCGCAGTCCACGGTGGTGGAACATGCGCGCGGCAAAATTGGCGTCAACGCTGTAGCCGCCTTCGGCAAAGGCGAATACGCCGATCTCGCTGCTTCCCAGGAGATCGGTGTACGCGTCGGGCCGGACCCTCGCGCGCCTCAGGGCATCGAGGCCGTTGACGCCGATGAGCGCAAAGCTCGGCCCGACGGTGGCAAACACGCAAGGGTAGCGCGTATCGATATCGTCCGGCGGCAATCCAAGCAACGCGGCAGCCGATCCCACGCCCAGGGGTTCGCCCTGCCTGACCGGCGGAGGTTTCATCCAGGCGATGCCGCCCGCTTCGAATGTCACCTGCACGCACCCGGCCTGCAAGTGCAGGTTGTAGGAATCACGGGCGTGGCCCAGCACCCAGGCCGTTCCGAGCGTTGGGTGCCCGGCAAATGGAAGCTCGCGGGTCGGAGTGAATATTCTCACCCGTGCCTCCCCGGAGTGTTCGTCCATGACAAACGAGGTCTCCGAGAAGTTCATCTCCAGCGCGATGGCCTGCATTGCCGCGGTATCCAGGTGGCATGCACCATGGACCACCGCCAGCTGGTTGCCTGACAACGGCGTCTCCGCAAAGACGTCGACGATCGTACACTCCATTACCGCCCCGCAGTGCTGGCCCAGGTCAGATCGGTCCTTCCTGCCGGCAACCGGTTCCTTGCGGACGCAGGCGGCGCGAAGTTCCCTTCGGCCGTGGTCCCTGCGGGCGGCCGTGTGGCAGTCCTACGGCGCGAGGTAGCGCACCAGGTCCGGGTCGTCGCGGATCTCCGCCGAGGGCCCGTCGAGCGCCACGGTGCCCCGGTCCATGACGTAGGCGTGGTCGGCGACGCGCAGCGCCAGTTCCACGTGCTGTTCAACGATGACCAGGCTGATCTCGCGGGCGAGGCGCTGCAGGCGCTCGGCGATTTCCTCGATCACCCCGACCCAGACACCCTCGGTTGGCTCGTCGAGCATGAGCAGCCTCGGCCGGCCCAGGATCGCCCGGCTGATCGCCAGCATCTTGCGTTCGCCGCCGGACAGCGTGCCGGCCTGCTGACCCAGCCGTTCGGCAAGCTTGGGGAAAAAATCGAGTGCCATGTCGAGGCTGACTGTTTCGGGCTGTGCCATGGTGCCGAGTGCAAGGTTCTCGCGAACGGTGAGCGAACCGAAGATCGCCTGCTCCTGCGGGACGTAACCGAGCCCCCGACGCACCCGGTGCTCGGTGCCCTCGCCGGCGCACTCCTGGCCATCAAACTCGATACTGCCGCCCATCGGCGTGATCTCGCCGACGAGCGTGTTCAGGAGCGTTGTCTTCCCCGCGCCGTTGCGCCCGAGAATGGCCACCGCGCCGGTGCGCGGAGCTGTCATCGAGACGTTGAACAGGACCTGGCTGCGGCCATAGCCTGCGGAAAGTGCGTCAACGCGGAGAAGCGGCTCGTCAGACACGGGTTGTGTAGACCTCCTGAACCTTTGCCGAGCGTTCGATTTCCTCGACGGTACCGTCATCCAGGATCCGGCCATTGTCCATGACCGTCAGCCGGTCGCAGATCTCCTTGATGAAGTCGAGGTCGTGCTCGACGATCACCATCGCACAATGCGCGCGGATCGGAGCCAGCAATTCGCCGGTGGCCCGGCGTTCCTCCGGGCTCATCCCGCCGGTGGGCTCATCGAGCAGCAGGAGTTTCGGGCGCTGGGTCAACGCCATGGCGATCTCGAGCCATTGCTGTTGCCCGTGGCTCAACTCGCCCGCCAGGTCGTCTGCCCGGTCGAGCAGCTGGAACCTGTCGAGGGTTTCACTGATTTCTCCGTGCAGTGCTCGCCGCGAGTTCGACCTGAGAAGCCCCCAGATCGACTGGTGGGCCTGGAGGGCCAGCAGGACGTTGTCATAGACGCAGAGCTCCGGCAGCACGGCAGTGATCTGGAACTTGAGGCTCAGGCCGAGACGTGATCGCCGGGCCGGGCGCATTGTCGTGATGTCGCGACCGTCAAACCGGATGCGTCCGTTGTCGGCAAAGTGGTCTCCGGCGATGGCCTTGAGCAGCGTGCTCTTGCCTGACCCGTTTGGCCCGATGAGCCCGTGAAAACTGTTGGGCACGACCGAAAGGTCGACACCGTCGAGTGCCCTCAGCGCGCCGAACGTCTTTGCAACGCCGCTGACTTCAAGCAGTGCCACCGGAACCCCCGTCGTCCGGTTTCGCGTGGTCCTGCCCGGCGTCCCTGATCAGGCCGAAGGTTCCGATGCGCTCGCGGGTCGAGATCAGGAAGCCCATGATCCCGGTGGGCCGGTAGGTCACGACGACGAGCATGATAGCCCCCAGCACAACCGGCCAGTAGGGCTTCAGTTCATCGATGTCGGACAGGTTGAAGGCGATCATCTCGATGGCGCCGACGCCCAGTACCGGGCCGAGCAGGGTCCCGACGCCGCCGAACAGACCGTAGAGAACCGCGTAGGTCGATTGAACGATGCCCAGGTTGCCCGGGCCGATGAACCCTTCGTGGAAGGCGTAGAGTCCTCCCGCCAGTCCCGTGATCATGCCCGCAAAGGAAAACACCAGCGCCTTGAACCGCTGAACCCTGTACCCGAAGAAAGCGAGCCGTTCCTCGTTCTGGCGCATGCCCGCCAGCACCAGTCCGAACTGCGAGCGCACGATCCATCGGCTGGCAACGTAGCAGGCGATCAGGAAGCCGAGGATGATGTAGTAAAAGGTTGGCCCCGGCTCGATCTCGTAGGGGCCGACCTTCAGGAAGTCCCAGACCGAAATGCCGTTTGCGGCACCGATCCACTGCCAGCCCGCGACCAGTCGTTCCGCCGCATAGGACGCCGTCAGCGTGCCGAGTGCGACAAAGATGATCGTGGGCGTACGCCTCCCGAGCAGAAGGAACCAGCCGATCAGGAACGCGCTGACCAGCCCGACCGCCATCGAGACCGGCACGATTCCCCAGATCTGTACAAAACCCGCCTTGTTGGCCAACAGGGCCGATACATAACCGGCCATGCCGAAGAACAGGGCCTGGCCAAAGGTCATGATACCCGAATACCCCCAGCAGAGATCGAAGCTGATGGCCAGGAACGCCAGCAACAGCATGCGGGAGGCAATAATGGTGTGGAAGTCGTTCGTGACCAGGGGAACGAGCAGGAGCGCAACAAGCACGCCGACCTCGAGGATCGGCATGATCTTGCGCCGCTTGCGGGGCGGAATGCCGGGCAGGGCCATCTAGTCAGGTCCGGGGCAGGACGGTCGCGGCTGCGGGACTGGCCCGCAGCCGCGTGTTCCTGCTCAGCCGATGCATTCTTTCGGATCGACCGCCTGGTCCGCCTGGATGATGTTCCAGACACCGGACCTGGACTGCGCGATGTACATGTTCATCTCGCAGTGCCCGGATCCGGGAACCATCCGTGCGCCTCCACCCGGCCCCTGCTCGATCATGGCGTGGTCAATAGCGGCACTCGTCGCGTCGCGTGACAGGTCACCATTCGTTTCGATCACGGCCGCCTCGTAGAACTTGATGCCCCGGTACATTCCGGTGGCCGCGGTTCCGGCGGTGAAGAGATACGGCGTATCCGGCCACATCTTGTTGTAGCCGGCGATGAGTTCGTGGGTGAACGGATCATCGACGGTGTGGAACATGTCGACGCAGGAATAGACGCCCTCGAGTTCGCGCGGGGCGACGTAGTTCACCGAGTTCTCGTCGTAGTAGACACAGCTGAGCGTCCCGCCCTTTTCATGATACCCGGCCTCGTACAGTTGCTTGGTGAATGCCTGCAGCCCCGGCGGGATGACGGTGTTGAAGACGTGATCGACGCCGTCCGACATGATCTTGGCGACCGTTGCCGAATACTCGAGCTGGTCGAGGGGGAAGTACTCCTCCATCACTACCTCGCCGCCATTCTCCTCGATCACTCGCCGTGCCCACTTGTTCAGAAGCTGGGGCCAGATGTAGTTGGCCGAAGGCATGGCGAACCGCTTCATGCCCTTTTCCTTGATCAGGTAGGGCAGCAACGCGCCGCATTGCTGGAACGGCGTGGGACCGGTGCAGTAGAGATGCGGGGTGCACTCCTGGCCCTCGTAGAGCTGCGGATAGATGTAGAGCGTCTTGCCGCGCCGCACGATCGGGTTCTTGATCGCCTCGCGCATGGCCGACGTGATGCCACCCAGCACGACGTCGACCTTCGCCTGCTGGATCAGGCGGCGGACATTGCCGACCGCGGTGCCGGGGTCGGACGCGGTATCCTCCAGGATCAGTTCGACCGGCCGTCCGAGGATGCCGCCGGCGTCATTGATCTGCTTGACCGCGAACTGGGCGGTCTGCCAGTTCGAGTTGCCGCCCGGGGCGATTGCGCCGGTGATGTCGGTGGCGATGCCCATCTTGATCGGGCCCGCCGCATGCGCCCAGTCGGGTGAAAGCACCCAGGACGTTCCCACGGCGGTCCAGCCCGCTGCCGCGAGCGCGGTTGTACCGCGAAGAAAGGTGCGACGGGTCATGCCGCTGTGAATAGCCATTCTACTTCCTCCCTGCGCTGATGAGGCCGTTCGGCCAGAATTTCACGATGATCAAGGCGGTGACGAAGACCAGAACCTCGGCGACGACGGGGCTGACCTGCTCGGCCACGCCCGGGATCTCGCGCAGCCACTGGAAGCCGGGCACCATGGACCCGATCATCGCGCCACCGACGACCGGCCCGCTGAACGTGCCGATGCCTCCCAGCATGACCGAGAGGAACGCCTGCACCAGGAAACGCACGCCCAGGTCCGCGGAAAGCGAGAACAGGGGTACCATCAGTGCTCCGGCCAGACCGGCCAGCGCTGCTCCCATGGCAAAGGTCAGCGCGTAGAGGCGGGCGGTCGAGACACCCGATGCCCGCGCCAGTGCGGCGTTCTCCAGCGCGCCGCGGATCTGCAGGCCGGTGCGGCTGCGCGTCAGGAACATCCAGGCCCCGACCATGGTTGCGACGGTCGCGCAGATGATCACGGTCCGCCACACCGAAAAACTGATCCCGCCCATCTGGAACGCGCCGGACAGCGGTTCTTCGATCGCGTAGTACTTTCCCCCGATCAGTCCGCGAACGATTTCGCGGATAATCAGTCCGATCGCATAGGTGGCAAGCATCGCGATGACGGGCTGGGCATATAATCGCCGGATCACGGTGCGTTCAACACCTGCGCCGAACGCGCCGACCACGAGCGGCGCCACCATCATGCCCAGCCAGATCGGCAGACCCCATTCGCGGAACAGGAACACCGTGTAGGCGCCGAGCAGGACGAACTCGCCGTGACCCAGGTTGAAGATCCCCATCAAGCTGGCAATGACCGCAAGCCCCGAAACGACGAGAACCATGATCGACGCAAAGGCGGCAACATCAAAGATCAGCTTGATTGCGTCATCCATATGCGGGTTCACCTCGTTGACCCGACGCACCGCGCGGGTCTTCGCCAACACCTCAATGCTGCTCTTGGAAGCCGCACCCGTGCAAGTGACTTGTAGTGGCGCACCACAACCGGCGTAGTGATTCAGGGTCGGTGAAACGGAAGGGGAGCGCACCACAACGCCGTCTCTGCATGGAGCCGTGTCGCGTCTCCTGTCCACTATCACTTTGAATCAACACGAGAATTGCCGCGGCCGGTTCCATCATGGCCCGTATTTCGCCGAAGTGGACGAGAGCGTCCCGGGACTGCGTCCGCTCGGCGGGTTCGAGGAGCGGACGCCGGGTCATCCCGAGCCGGATCCGCGGGTGCAGTGCAACCCGGAACGGCAGACCCCCCGGTTTCGCCGGCGCCGGTCCTGATGGCGATGAGCGTCATGCCCGCCCTTCCGCCATCGGCGACATCGTTCCCGGCAGGACCGGTCCGAAGATCTGCCGCGGGGCACGATCGTCCCGGCGCGGTCGGCCGCAGGGCCGAAGCCAGCCGGTGACCGGACCAACATTGCCACCGGCGCAAGGCAGCGTCACTCCCCACCCCGTTTCGAAGTTCACAGGCCCCCCTGTTGCAGCAGCCTCCCTGCCCAGAAGCCCCAATCCCGAAGGCCAGGACGGTACGGCCGCGTTCAGGTTCGCATGCCCGCAACGGGCACACGCGAAACTCGCCAGCGTCTGTCAGGAGCGGCCATCGAGTGCTCCGCACTCCGCGCAACTCCGGTTGGTCCGGGCCGGGCTCACTGCGGTGACGCACTCCGCCTCATCCTCAAGCATCTGCCGCAGACCGCCCCGGCCAGTATCGAGAATGACATGGTCCAGGCCCGCCTTCCGGCGCACGCCCGAACCTGGACGCCCCGCACCGGTCACGGTTCAGCAATATGCGAGCCAGTGCCAGAAAGACTGCAACCATTCTGACCTAGTGCCGGCGGGCCGGAAGTCGGCCGGAGAGACGGGTTATCGCAACAGCCCCTTGCCGCTCGCTGAACGAGCGCTGCTCGCGCTGGCGACCCGCGTCCGTCAACAGAGTCACATCAATTGAGGTCGTTGTTAGCCGAGGCCGTGTGGACCTGGTCGTCCGTCAGGGCAGCCACCGTATGTCGAAATGACTGCAGTGCATCGCCCAACCCATCTTCCTGATACCGATGCTCATCGGATATGGACTGGTACAGCGACCTGGCTTGTTCAAGAGACGCTTGCCTGCGGCTCCTGATCTCCGCCGCTGAAACGCGACCCGAAATCGCCTCCTGAAACATCTCCAGCTCGCTTCTCAGGAAACCCAGAAAATCATGGATTGCGATCTGCTGACGGGTGATCCTTTCGAAGTGATACCCCATGGCCGCTAGGTAGATCGCATCGGGAAGCATGCTGGGATGGTCCTTGGAGGCCTTGCCGATGAACTTCGAATAGGCGGGGAGCTGCCTGGCCGAAAGACGACGGCGAACAACCATGAAGGCCGCATCGATCTCCGTCCTGCCCCTGGGCCGTCGAAGATGGCGAACAGGCTTGAGGTGCTTGAACAGGGTCAGGCAACGGTCAAAGTAGTTTTCCAGGGTCGGGTCGTAGAGCGTGGCGATCACCCGCTTGTATCCGTCGATCAACGTGCCGTATGCCAACTCCGTCTTGAAGTCGAGAGGCATGGCATTGGTTCCGAGCGGCGTCTCCAGGAGCCGGCCCTCCGATTTCATGCGCTCGTACATGTCCGTGCCCTTCACCGCGATCAACAAGTAGATGGGCACCACGGGAATGCCGGTTTCCTGGATGAATTCGATCTGGGCATCGAACACACCCTCGTCATCGCTATCCAGGCCCAGGATGAAACCGCCCTGCACCTGCATGCCGCGCTGCTGGATCTTTCGAACGGCGTGGTAGAGGTAGTTCTCCTGGGCCTTGTTCGTGTTTTGCTGCTTTTTGGTCTTGAGCAGGACTTTGGGATTGGGAGTTTCGATACCGACAAACACGGAATCGAAACCGGCTTCGGTCATGGCATCCATCATCGCGAGGTTCGCACTCGCTTCCGTGATGAGGGTGAACGGGTATCCCCTGGCCTCTTGCCACCTGGCTATCGCCGGCAACAGCTTCAAGGCGTCTCGTTTGTTGCCGATGAAGTTGTCGTCAACCAGAAAGACCGGACCTCGCCAGCCCAGGCGGTAAAGGGAATTCAGCTCCTCCACGACCTGTTCCGGTGGCTTGGTACGGGGCACGCGACCGTAGAGCTTGATAATGTCGCAGAACTCGCAGTCGAACGGACATCCCCGAGAGAACTGCACGCTCATCGTGGCGTAGTTGTTGATATCGATGAGGTCGAAACGGGGAACCGGCGTCCGGGTCACATCCGGCTTCCGCGCTTCCCGGTAAACCCTCCTGGCCGTCCCGTTCTCCAGATCTCGAAGCAAATCCGCGAAGGTCTCCTCGACCTCGTCCAGCACGAAGTGCTCCACGCCCCCGATTTCCTCGTGAAACGTGGTCGGATGAGGCCCTCCGGCAACCACCGGAATGCCTGCGCGGTTGCAACGCTCGATCGCGGCCCGCAGCGACGCATGCGGTGTGATCATCGTGGAGGTGAACACAAGATCCGCCCTCTCGAGATCGGCGTCACGCAAGGCACTCACGTTCATGTCGACCACGCGCAGCTCATAGCTCGCGGAAAACATCGCGGCGACGGTCAGCAGCCCCAGAGGCGGATGCGTTGCCTTGACCCCCGACATCTCCAGCGCGTAATCGGCGCCCCAATAGGTCAGAGGATGCTCCGGGTAAACCAGTAGCGCGGTCGGCACGACGGGGCTCTCCCGCGATCCGGCCTGACATGCGCCATGAGCCTACAGTCCATCGCCGTGGAATCTGAATAGGCCCGCAGCAGTCTTGGATCGAACCCCTGCCGTCGGATCCACGCATCGCAGCCAGTTCACGACACCGAAATCCACCGGCAGCCCCATGGCCCACGCGTTCATGGTCCGCGAGGAGGCCGGCTGGTTTGGCCCACGCCTTTCCCTTGGTTGACATCCTTCCGCCCCTCAAGGCCAGGTGTAAGGGAACCGGTCGATGAACCTCCGGCGGCTGCTGGACACACCGCGGCGCCACGGCCGGGACGACCTCCGCGCGGACGGGGCCCTGTTGGGCGTCGCGGCGCCGGCGGCCACGCTGGCGCCCGGCGTCGCATGAAAGACGGATCCGGCGGCGGCGTTTTGCACCGTGACGATCATGGCGTTCCTTGCACCGCTGCTCGGCGGGACGCGGGCGTTGTGATCGGGAGCCGTGATTTCGCTCGCGGTACTGACGGCGGTGGTCCCGACGGACCGGGCCTGCCAGGACGGCGCTGGCAGTGACGACGGCGGGCGCATCCCGGATCCTGTTCGCGTGGACCGGTATCGCGTCCTTTGCCGCCTGGATCCCTATGGCGTGCTCGCCGGTTTCTTCGCGGGCATCGCCGTCATTCTTGTCGAGTCGCGACCCTGCATGCTGTTCGACGCACAAGCGCATTTCGACACGCCGGCCGGACATGGTTCCGGCAGGGCGGGCTCCGTCGGCGCTTGCCTTCGCTGGCCGGGTTTCGACATGATTTTGCGGATCATAACCGGGGAACCGCCGCACATGACCGGACGTCGCTATCCGAACCTGCTCGAGCCGTTCCGGCTGCGCCACGTGACCTTCAGGAACCGCCTGATGAGCACGAGCCACGCGCCGGGCTATGTCGAGGACAAGCATCCGAAGCTGCGCTACCAGCTCTATCACGAGGAGAAGGCGAAGGGAGGGATCGCACTCACCATGTTCGGCGGGTCGTCCAATGTCGCGCCCGACTCACCCTCCGCCTTCGGCCAGATCTATATCGGCGACGACTCGATCGTTCCCGTGCTGGAGGAGTTCTCCGCGCGCATCCACAGGCATGGTTGCGCGATCATGTGCCAGATTACCCATATGGGCCATCGCACGCTCTGGGACGTGGAGGACTGGCTGACGCCGGTGGCGCCCTCGGTCGTGCGGGAACATGCGCACCGCTCTTTCCCGAAGGAGATGGACCGGAGCGACATCCGCCGGGTGGTGCGGGCCTTCGGCGCCGCGGCGCTGCGCTGCAAGCAGGGCGGGCTGGACGGCGTGGAGCTTCTCGCCCAGGGCCACCTGATCCACCAGTTCTGGACGCCCCTCGTCAACCGGCGCACGGACGAATACGGAGGCAGCCTGGAGAACAGGGCGCGGTTCGGCCTCGAGGTGTTCGAAGAGATCCGCCGCCAGGTGGGGGAAGACTTCCTCGTCGGGCTCAGGATGATCGGCGACGAGCTCAAGGAGGGTGGCCTCACGCGGGAGGATGGGCTGGCGCTCGCGAAGATCTATGCCGACTCCGGCTGGTGCGACTTCCTGAATGTCGTTGCCGGGCAGGTCGGCGACGAGCGTGGCCTCTCGAAGGCCATTCCGACCATGGCCGGCCCGCTCGCCCCGTTCGTGCAGATCGCAGCCGACATCAAGCGCGCAACCGGCCTGCCGGTGTTTCACGCCACCCGGATCGCGGATCTGGCGACGGCGGAACATTGCGTCCGCGAGGGTCTCGTGGACATGGTGGCGATGACGCGCGCCCACATGGCGGATCCGCATATCGCGGCGAAGATGATGCGCGGCGAGGAAGAGCGGATCCGGCCCTGCGTCGGTGCGGGCTACTGCCTCGACCGCATCTATGTTGGCGGCGATGCGCTCTGCCTGCACAATCCCGCGACCGGCCGCGAGCGGACCATGCCGCATGTCGTCGAACCGGGCCCCGGTCCCAGGCGGAAGGTCGTGGTGGTGGGGGCCGGGCCGGCCGGTCTCGAGGCGGCGCGCGTCTCGGCGCTCCGCGGGCACGAAGTCACCGTCTTCGAAGCGGCCGGCGAGCCGGGCGGCCAGATCGTGCTGGCCGCGAGGGCGACCTGGCGCAAGGACCTGCTCGGCATCGTCCAGTGGCTTGCCGGCGAGGTCCGGCACCTGGGCGTGGCGGTACACTTCAACCGCTACGCGGAGGCGGCGGACATTCTGGCCGAAGCGCCCGACATCGTGGTCGTCGCGACGGGCGGGGTGCCGAATACGGACTGGATCGAGGGCAGCGAGCATGTCGCGAGCGTCTGGGACGTGCTTGGCGGGCAGGTCGAGCCGGGCGTACAGGTACTGGTCTATGACGATCACGGCGACCACCAGGGCCTGAGCGCAGTGGACTTCCTCAGTTCGCGCGGCTCGAAGGTGGAGCTCGCAACCCCGGACCGCATGGCCGCCCACGACATCGGCGCCAGCAACTTTCCGGTCTACCTCGCGAACTTCTACGCACGCGGTGTGCGCATGACGCCGGACCGCCGCCTGCGCTCCGTCGAGCGCGAGGGCAACCGGCTCCGGGCGGTGCTCCGCAACGAATTCACCGACGAGGACGAAACCCGGCTGTTCGACCAGGTCGTCGTCGAGCACGGTACCTTGCCGAGCGCGGAGCTGTTCGGCGAGCTCCGCTCGCACGCCCGAAACGGCGGCGAACTGGACATCGACGCTCTGATCGCAGGCCGGCCGCAGGAGCCTGCACCGGACGGGAAAGGCGCGTTCATGCTGTTTCGCGTCGGCGACGCCGTCGCCAGCCGCAACATCCACGCTGCCATCTACGACTCCCTGCGCCTCTGCAAGGACTTTTGAGGCCGCCGGCCGGATGACCCGGGTCGCCTGTTACTGCCTGGAAGGGCTGGCGGGGCAGGCACTGCACCTGACCCGCAGCTTGCCGCAGAGGCTACGTGCATACTCGTTGTGCAAACCGGTGCATATCTCGCCTTGCCCGTTCTGGCGTTGTCCCAGCGTTCTGGATATGCATGCCTATGATCGCCAGACAGGGGCCTTAACGAGGCGATCTTCTCTTGCGCCGGTAACAAGCCATTGACCGGTGCCGCTGGCCGCGGTTTGTCCTGCGCATCGGCCCGTGTAGGCCGTCTGTTCGGCCCTGAGCTGCGCACGTCTTCGGCGGACCAGAGCCGCTTCCCTGTGAGGAGTTTTGCGGAGGAACGCCAAGAGTACGGGGGCAAGGGTCCGGTTGTGGGAGGTGGCTACATCGACGGGTGGTCGCCGTTGGGCTGGCGCAATCTGCCCGGCAGGTGGTGGAGAGACGACTGTCATCGCGCTGGATGCGTTCCGGTATCCGGGAACGACAGCCGGCCCCCGGCGGGTTCTGCGCATGGACACGACGTCAACGGGCCCGGCAAGCGCCGAGCGCGTTCCGGTCGGACAGACCACTGCCGAGGCTGTCCTCGAACCCGGACGCCGTTCGGGCCTCACATGGGATCTGTTGAGCGAGATCTTCAATGTCTCGCGCCGCACCGCTCACCACTGGGCCAATGGCAAGCCATCCTCTGCACGGCGCGAGCGGGAAATCCGCCGGACGCTGGATGCTGTTCGACATATTGACGAAGGAGACCGGCGCGCGACGCGTGACCGTCTCCTGACAGCCGCCAACGGCCTGTCGCTCTTCGATCTTCTCGCCAAACGTCATCCTGATTACCCTCGAATCTAAGTGGCATTTGGTATAGAATATCGCCATGTAATTCACTGATAAGGAAGGAGAATTTCATGGCCCGCAACCCGATCCAGTTTCAGAAAGGAATCAGTCTCAACGAGTTCCTCTCGCTCTATGGAACCGAACAGCAGTGCTTCGACGCCTTGTACCAATCGCGCTGGCCTAACGGCTTCGTGTGCCCGAACTGTGGCCACGACCGACACTGCCAGTTGACCACCCACGAGCTCCAGCAGTGCTATCGCTGCAACCGCCAGACCTCCATTACCGCCGGCACCATCTTCGAGGCCACCAGGCTCCCCCTCACGGTGTGGTTCCAGGGCATCTACTTCATGACCCAGGACAAGAAGGGATGGTCGGCGATGAAGCTGCACCGCCAGCTCGGCATCTCCTGCAACGCCGCCTGGGCGCAGCAGCACCTGAGTGCGGGCACCGAGGTGCGCTCCGATGGGCTGGCGTGCTTCAACGCCGTCACCGAGGCGGGCTGCGTGCATGAGCCGGTGGTGACCGGCGGCGGGAAGGCCGTGGTCGAGCGCCCCGAGTTCCGTTGGGTGAACACGATTCTCGGCAACATCAAGAACGCCTTGTGTGGCACCTACCATGCAGTTCGTCCCAAGTATGCGCAGCGCTATCTCGCAGAGTTCGAGTACCGGTTCAATCTTCGCTTCGACCTCCCTGACATCATCCCGCGTCTCGTCTACGTGGCGCTTCGAACGCCGCCGATGCCGGAGCGGCTGCTCAAGTTACGCTTGGCTTGAGTAGTAATCAGGCAGATCTTTTCGTAAAGCTATTTTGCTGCAATGCTGCGGCGGAGGCGAACATCCATTCATTTCCAGGTGCCGATACGACATGCGCGAAGAAACGGAGCCGAGATTCCCGCGTCCCCTCTCCGGGAAACGTGTCCATCCGCTGCCCTCCGGCCTCGTCCCGTCGCGAGGGGTGCTCGAAGGACGCCACGTACGGCTCGAGCCGCTGGATCCGGCGGTGCACAGCGACGACCTGTACGAAGCGTCGCACATGACCGAGGAGGGGCGGGCGATCTGGACCTATCTTCCCGAGGGTCCCTGGCCGGACCGCGCCGCGTACGCGGGTCACATCCGGGCGAATGCGGGGGATCTCGCCCGATTGTTCTACGCACTGCGGCCGCTTCCGGGCGGCAAGGCGAGCGGCCAGGCGAGCTTCATGGACATTCATGCCGGGGACGGTGTCATCGAGATCGGCTACATCTGGTTTGCGCCTTCGATGCAGCGCACGCGTGCCGCGACCGAGGCGCTTTATCTCATGCTGGACTATGCAATGACCGATCTCCGCTATCGCCGCATGCAATGGCGCTGCAACGCGCTCAACGAGCGCTCCCGCGCCGCGGCTCGGCGTCTGGGGTTCCGATTCGAGGGGATCTTCCACAACCACATGATCTACAAGGGACTCAACCGCGACACGGCGTGGTACTCGATCCTCGGCAACGAGTGGCCGGAAGTACGCGCCATCCTTCGAAGCTGGCTCGCCGACGACAACTTCGATTCCCGGGGCGTCGCAAGGCGTTCGCTCACCGCGATGATGGCGGTGCGAACCGAGTGAGTTCGGGGATTCCGTCGAACGATTCCGCTCTATCTTTCAATTCGTCGTCCGAGCCCCGCTGCCAGTGGCCGAATCCGTACGCTCTCGCAACGACCTCCGCCCGGCGGTAGGGCCGAAGGTTCGGCAAGAGGGGGTTCACCGTGTCTCCTTGTGCCCAATGGCCGACCGGCCTTGGAGCGACCACCAGAGCGCGCGACAACGACACACCACCGGTATGCCTTCCATCGGCGAGTGGCAGGATATCGAGACGTATGAGTTGAAGAAAATCTATCGTGTCGTTGCAAGAAATCATGAGAACTATTGATGAATACAAGAACGTGATTACTACTCAAGCCAAGCGTAACTTGAGCAGCCGCTCCGGCATCGGCGGCGTCCGAAGCGCCACGTAGACGAGACGCGGGATGATGTCAGGGAGGTCGAAGCGACGATTGAACCGGTACTCGAACTCTGCGAGATAGCGCTGCGCATACTTGGGACGAACCGCATGGTAGGTGCCACACAAGGCGTTCTTGATGTTGCCGAGAATCGTGTTCACCCAACGGAACTCGGGGCGCTCGACCACGGCCTTCCCGCCACCGGTCACCACCGGCTCATGCACGCAGCCCGCCTCGGTGACGGCGTTGAAGCACGCCAGCCCATCGGAGCGCACCTCGGTGCCCGCACTCAGGTGCTGCTACACCCAGGCGGCGTTGCAGGAGATGCCGAGCTGGCGGTGCAGCTTCATCGCCGAGCATCCCTTCTTGTCCTGGGTCATGAAGTAGATGCCCTGGAACCACACCGTGAGGGGGAGCCTGGTGGCCTCGAAGATGGTGCCGGCGGTAATGGAGGTCTGGCGGTTGCAGCGATAGCACTGCTGGAGCTTGTGGGTGGTCAACTGGCAGTGTCGGTCGTGGCCACAGTTCGGGCACACGAAGCCGTTAGGCCAGCGCGATTGGTACAAGGCGTCGAAGCACTGCTGTTCGGTTCCATAGAGCGAGAGGAACTCGTTGAGACTGATTCCTTTCTGAAACTGGATCGGGTTGCAGGCCATGAAATTCTCCTTCCTTATCAGTGAATTACATGGCGATATTCTATACCTAATGCCACTTAGATTCGAGGGTAATCAGGAACGTCATTATACCGACGTCATACCGACGTCTTGAGCCAGACACCGGGAACAGCCTCGAAGAATGCCACTCATCGCCATGTTTCGCTTTCGCAGGATGAATGGGCGAAGCGCCGACCTACGCCACCGGCCCTTCTTCTCGACTCGATAGGGGATCGACCGGAAATGCCGGTCGGAAAGGTGCGTATCGCCCGCCCGGCGAAGAAGAAATCAAAGGAATGACAGTTACGCGGGAGCGGATCCGATGGAGCGATCGGGTCCGCAGTACCAGGTCAGGCAGCCACGGAATATCCGGGGTTCCAGTAATCCCGAGCCGTTTGCGGACACGGTCGAACGACGCGATGTCGTGTTTTTGCGTGCTGTCTTCAGCAATGACAGGAAGGCGTCACGGGCCGTGCGGCGGCATGAACCGGCAGACCCGCCGCATTCTTGCCCGATCAGTCGGAATACGCGCCAAGCTGGGGTATGGTACCGCAGACGCATGCGATGCACCTGAAGGAGGCTTCAACGTGAGTGACTCCGTTCCCAAGCAGATCGAACAGTCAGAGTTACCGGTGCTGTGCAAGGCCGCGCGGCTGGACCTGACCTCAGACAGGCGGGCAACCATTGCGCCTGTTCTCGACGGCATCCTCACCCTTCTCGACTCCCTGGATTCCGTTGACCTCGGTGAAACTCCGCCGACAAACTCCTTCGATGCGCGGTGGAGAGACCTGCCATGACAGCGCTGACCGACATGAGCCTGCGCGATGTCGCGGGACGGATCAGGTCCGGCGAGGTTTCGCCCGTCGACGTCACGCAGGAGTGCCTGGACCGGGCGGCCGCAACCGAACCTCGGCTGAACGCCTTCTCCCGCATCCTGGCCGACAGCGCAATGGCGGAGGCAAAGGCCGCCGAAGCCGAGATTTCCGCCGGCGCCTGGCGCGGCGAACTGCACGGCATCCCGGTCGGCATCAAGGAACTCTACGACGTGGCGGGCGTGCCCACGACCTCCTCGTCGAAAGTCCGTGCGAACTGGCGCGCGCAGACCGACTCGGCCAGTGTCGTGCAATTGCGCGAAGCGGGTGCCGTGATCCTGGGGAAGACCCACACGCATGAATTCGCCTACGGCATCTCGACACCCGAGACGCGCAATCCATGGAACACCGAGTGTATCCCCGGGGGATCTTCGGGCGGCTCGGGCGCGTCGGTTGCGGTCGGCAGCACGTTCATGGCCATGGGATCGGACACCGGCGGGTCGATCCGCATACCGGCCGCCGTGTGCGGAACCGTGGGGCTCAAGCCGACCTTCGGACGGTGCAGCCGGGCCGGGGTCACCTCGCTGTCGTGGTCGCTCGATCATGTCGGGCCCCTGACGCGTACGGTGGCCGATGCCGCGGTGTGCCTGAATGCGCTCGCGGGATACGACCCCCGCGATCCCGGCAGCGTCGATATCCCGACCGAGGACTACACCGCGGCACTGGGACAGGACATCAGGGGCCTGCGTATCGGCGTTCCGACCAACTACTATTTCGACAGGTGTGACGCCGAGGTCGAGGCTGCGGTGCGGGCCGCCATCGACCTGTTTGCCGCCGAAGGGGCGGTGATCTCGGACGTCGAGATCCCCCATGCCGACCAGATCATGTCAGTCGAGTTCGCGCTGTGCCTGCCGGAAGCCAGCGAGTACCACCGGCTGATGCTGCGGGCTGACCCGGATCTCTACACCGAGGACGTGCGCACCTTCCTGGAGGCTGGCGAGATGGTGCCCGCGACCCGGTATATCCAGGCCCTGCGCGTGCGCCAGGTGATGCAGCGGGCCTGGGCACGGGTCTACGAGGATATCGACCTGATCGTCGCGCCTGCCGTGCCGTCGCCAGCCACGAGGATCGGCCAGGAAACCGTGGACTGGGGCAACGGCGTGGTGGAGCCGGTGACGCCGGTCTTCGTGAGGCTCTCCGCACCGGCCAATGTCACGGGCCTGCCGTCAATCGCAACGCCGTGCGGATTTACCGAAGCCGGCCTGCCGGTCGCCTTCCAGGCCATCGCCCGGCCATTCGGGGAGGCAACGTCGATCCGGCTGTGCGATGCGTATCAGCGCATGACCGACTGGGACGCGCGCCGTCCGACGATTTGAAACCGGCGGGCGCGAACACCGCGCCTGATCACGACAACACGGAAGGAACACCCACCATGGCGATCAAGAGGCCTACCACCGCGCAGATGTCCGGGATCGTCGAGAACCTTGGCATGTCGATGGACAGCGCAGAAGTCGATTTCTACCTGGAAAACATGCAGGGCATCTTCGATCGCTACGACGCCCTGGACGAGATGCCCGACGAGATCCCGGCGGTGACCTGGCCCCGCACCCCCGGCTATCGCCCGACGCCTGAGGAAAATCCGTACAACGGCTGGTACTGGAAGTCCGAGATCAAGGGTGCCACCACGGGCAAGTTGGCGGGCAAGACGGTTGCCATCAAGGACAATGTCATGGTCGCCGGCGTGCCGATGATGAACGGCGCCTCGACGCTCGAAGGCTTTGTTCCCGATGTCGACGCCACGATCGTCCAGCGCATCCTTGACGCCGGAGGAACGATCCTCGGCAAGGCGACCTGCGAGTACTTCTGCCTGTCGGGCGGCAGTCATACCTCCAGTCCGGCACCGGTGGAAAACCCGCGCAAGCCCGGTTACTCGGCCGGTGGATCGTCATCCGGCTCGGGCGCGCTGCTGGTGGCGAACGAAGTCGACCTGGCGATCGGCGGTGACCAGGGAGGCTCGATCCGCATGCCCGCCGCGTATTGCGGGGTGTACGGCCTGAAACCGACCCATGGTCTTGTGCCCTATACCGGGGTGATGCCGATCGAACTGACCATCGACCACACCGGCCCGATGAGCCGGAACGTCTCCGACAATGCCCTGTTCCTCGAGGTCCTGGCCGGTGCGGACGGACTGGATCCCCGCCAGTACGATCCGCCGACGGCACCGTACACCGAGGCACTGGGCGCGGGTGTGCAGGGCTTGAGGATCGCGGTTGTCAGGGAGGGCTTCGGGCACGAGAACTCCGAAGCCGACGTCGACGCGAAGGTCCGCGCCGCTGCCGGGAAGCTGGAGAGCCTGGGCGCCACGGTGACCGAGGTTTCGATCCCGATGCACAGCCAGGGCGTCGTCGTCTGGACCCCAATCGCGCTGGAAGGCCTGCAGTGGCAGATGATGCAGGGAAACGGCTACGGCATGAACTACAAGGGGCTCTACTCCCCGACACTGATCGATGCCCATTCCGGCTGGCGGGCCAGGGCCGACGAGCTCTCCCAGACCCTGAAGATTTCAATGTTCGCGGGCCAGTACGGCATCGATGCCTACAGGGGGCGGTACTACGCAAAGGCCCAGAACATCGCCCGGCGGCTGCGAGCGGCCTATGACGCCGTGCTGGCCGAGCATGACCTCCTGCTGATGCCGACCCTGCCCTTGAAGGCAACCCGGTTGCCAGGCCCCGATGACCCGCGCGAGGACACCTTCGCCCGGGCTTTCGAGATGCTCGCCAACACCGCTCCCTTCGACGTCACCGATCACCCGGCCATGGCCGTGCCCTGCGGCATGTCCGACGGCCTGCCGGTTTCGATGATGCTGACTGGCAGGCATTTCGACGAGATGAGCATCTATCGCACCGCGCATGCGTTCGAACAATCGGGTGACTGGACAGCGATGTAGGTGCCGGGCGACGCGACATCACACGGAGGGCCGATGGTGCTCTCCGCCGTGCTCGGCCGCACCGTCGAGCAAGCGTGGCATGACCGGGCCCATGCGTCCGAGGCAAGGGGTGCGCTGGAGACCGTGCGGATCGCGCGCGCCGACGCACCGCGCCGCCGGATGCGCCTGGTAACGGACAGGGGAAGGGACGTGGCCCTTGCCCTGCCTCGCGATGCGGCGCTGGAGGACGGCGCCGTCCTGCATGCGGACGAGAGCCTGATGATCGTCGCCCGCATCGATGGCGGCCCGCGCCTGCGCCTGACACCGGCTGACGCCGCCTCCGGGCTCAGGCTGGGCTACTTCTGCGGCAATCTGCACTGGAAGGCCGACTTCTGCGGCGGCGCCATCGTCGTCCACATGGACGGGCCGGAGGACACCTACCGTGCCCGGCTGGCCGATGCGGAAGCGTTCTGCAGTTTTTCGGTCGAACGCCTGGAGGCCGGGCAGTGAGCCTGGACACCCTGCGCGCCCTACAGCTGGCCGACAGTGGCTTTCCATCGGGCGCCTTCGCCTATTCCTGGGGGATGGAGACCGCCGCGGAAAACGGCCGGCTTGAGCGTGCGGGCTTCGGTTACTGGCTCGCCATCGAGATGCTGGGCCGCTGGGCGCAGTTCGACCGGGTCGTGCTGACGGACGCCTATCGGGCCGATGACGAGTTGGTCGTCGATGCCCGGACCGATCGTCTGTTCATGGCTGAGCCGTTGCGGGTTCGGTCGGCCGAGGCCGGGCAGGCGTTTCTCTCGGCAATGGCGCGCCTGGGCGACCCCGTCGCGGTGCGGTTCCGCGGGGCGGTGCTGGACGGGGAGGCCGCAGGGCACCTGCCCGTTGCCCAGGGCGCGGTGTTCCGGTCCATGGGGCTTGACCTTGCGCCGGCATTGGCTGTCTCGGCCCACGTCGCGGCACAGGGACTGGCCGGTGCCGCTGTGCGGCTGGGCCTGGTTGGAGCACTGGAAGCGCAGGGCATCCTGCGGGACCTGCAGCCGGAGCTCGCCCCTTTCACGGTCCCGCCGCCGCCCGGCGCGCTGCCCGCCGGCTTTGCCCCGATCTCGGAAATCGCGATGATGCGCCCCGGCGACGGGCGGCTGTTCGCCAACTGAAGGGACGTCCATGAACCTGACCCCGACCGAAATGGACCGGCTGGTGATCTTCCAGGCGGCCGAACTCGCGCGACGATATCGAAGCGAGGGCGTGCGTCTGTCGCTGCCCGAGGCCAATGCGCTCATCGCCGACGAAATCCTGCTGGCGGCCCGAAAGGGGCTGGATCACCCGGCGCTGGTGTCGCTGGGCGGATCAATCCTGACGGCAGACGAGGTCGAGGCGGGCGTTCCCGAAATGCTGCGGATGATCTCGGTCGAGGTCTCGATGGCAGAGGGCACCAAGCTGGTGACGGTCTTCGATCCGATCCCTCCGGACGCCTCCTGCGCACCTGCACCGGGTGAGGTTATCCCGAAGGCGGGAGAGATCGAGCTCAATGCCGGGCGCGAGACCGTCGAAATCGACGTGCTCAACACCGGCGACCGTTCCATCCAGGTGCGAAGCCACGCCCATTTCTTCGAGGTCAACAGGGCGCTGAAGTTCGACCGGACCAGGGCCTGGGGCATGCGGCTGGACCGTCCTTCCGGCGGCGGGGAACGGTTCGACCCCGGAATCGGGCGGCGCGTGCGCCTCGTGCCCTATGCCGGGACGCGGGAAATCCACGGGTTTGCCGGCCTGGCCGAAGGCCAGGCGGATGACCCGGCCGTACGTGAAGCCGCGCTCCGGCGCGCCAGGGATCGCGGGTATCTGGAGGACGGGTCTTGAAAATGGACCGCGGCCAGTACGCGCGCCTCTACGGGCCGACGACCGGAGACATGGTCCGCCTGGGCGACACGTCCCTGCTGGCGGAGGTCGAAGGCGACCACACCCATGCCGGCGACGAACTGACCACCGGGGCCGGCAAGGTCATGCGCGACGGCGAGGGATTCCGCACACGCGGTACCGATGCCGAACAGGCCCTGGACCTGGTCGTGCACAACGCGGTGATCATCGACCCGGTACTCGGGATCCTCAAGGCCGATATCGGCGTACGGCGCGGCCGCATCGTGGGCGTCGGAAAGGCAGGGAACCCGGAGATCATGGCCGGTGTCACGCCCGGCCTGGATACCGGACCCAACACGACGATCATGCATGGTGACCGCTCGATCGTGACCCCCGGCGTGATCGAGGCGCATGCGCATTTCCTGTCACCCCAACAGGCGTACCATGCGCTCGCCGGGGGCTGCACCACCATGATCGGGATGAGCCCCGGGCCGCATTTCGACGTGTCCTGCTCGGGCCCGCATACTCTGGGCCGGTTGATCCAGGCCTGCGACGAGTATCCGCTCAATTTCGGGTTCCTGGGGCGCGGATGCTCGGACACGGGCGCAGTGGCGGAGAGCGTTGCGGGCGGCGCGCTCGGGGTGAAGATCCACGAGGACTTCGGTGCTTCGCCCGCCGTGATCGACGGGTGCCTGCGTGCCGCGGATGCGGCGGATTTCTCTGTCCACATCCACACCGATACCATCAACGAGTTCGGGTTCTACGAGGACACCATGGCCGCCGTCGCCGGCCGGACCATTCACATGTACCACACCGAGGGCGCGGGCGGCGGCCATGCGCCCGACATCCTCGCCGTAAACGGTTTCGCAAACGTGCTGCCGTCCTCGACCAACCCCACCAACCCCTTCACGCCGGCGGCACTGGAGGAAGGGGTGCCGATGACCATGCTGGCCCACGCGATGAGCTACGAGTTGCCGGAAGACGTGGCCTTCGCGGAGGCGCGCATCCGTCCGCAGACCATGGTCGCGGAGGACTTCCTGCACGACATGGGGGCGATCTCGATCTTTGCGACCGACACCCAGGGCATGGGCCGTCTGGCCGAGAACGCGACCAAGGCGTTCCAGCTGGCATCGATCATGAAGGACCGGACCGGACGCCTGGCCGACGAGAAAACGGCCCGCGCCGACAATGAACGCATCCTGCGCTACATGGCCAAGCTGACCATCAACCCGGCGATCGCGGCCGGGATCGATGCGCATGTGGGCTCGATCGAGCCCGGCAAGATGGCCGACCTGGTGTTCTGGCGCCGCGACCATTTCGCGGCCAAGCCGCAGATGGTGGTAAAGTCCGGCGAAATCGTCTGGTCTGTCATGGGCGACGGCAATGGCAGCTTCATCGGGGCCGAACCGCTTCTGCACCGGCCGATGTGGGGCGCCCTTGGGACCGTGAAGCACCGCCTCGGCGCAACCTTCGCCAGCCGGCTTGCAGTCGACAACGACGTTGCCGGCCGCCTGGGCGTGCAGAAGGAGTTCCTGCCAATCACATCGGTCCGATCCCTTGGCAAGTCCGACATGATCCGCAACCGCGCCTGCCCTGACATCGCGGTCGATCCGGCCACCTTCGAGGTTCGCGCCGATGGTGTGTTGCTGCAGGCCGAACCCGCAACCCGCGTGCCGCTGGCACGCAGCCACTTCCTGCGATGACCGCCGCCCGCGTGGGCATAGGCGGGCCCGTGGGCTCGGGCAAGACGGCGCTGATCGAACGTCTTCTGGAGACCTTCGCCGAAGAGGGTGTGGAAGCCGCCGTCATCACCAACGACCTGGTCACCGACGAAGACGCGGAACGCCTGCGCCGCGGCGGGCGCCTGCCGCCCGAGCGGATTCTTGCCGTGCAGGCTGGCGCCTGCCCGCACACGGTGATCCGCGAGGATCCGACACCGAACCTGGCCGCCGCAGACCGGCTGGACCGACAGTTTCCCGACCTGGACCTGGTCCTGCTGGAAAGCGGTGGGGACAACCTGGCCTCGACCTTCTCTCTGGACCTGGTCGACTGGTGGATGTTCGTGATTGACGTCTCCGGCGGCGACGACATTCCCCGCAAGCGTGGACCGGGCGTGGTCAAGAGCGACCTGCTGGTGATCAACAAGATCGATCTGGCCCCGCATGTCGGTGTCGACCTGGAACGAATGTTCGACGAGGCGACGCGGGTGCGTGGCAACGCCCCGGTCCTGGGCACGAACTGCCGCGCGGGCCAGGGTATCGGCGCGGTGGCCGCACGGATCAGGGACGCCGTGCTGTTCCGGTGAACGTGTCTTCCGCACCATGCCCGTCCACCTCCTCGGGCGCACCGTCCATGGACCTGACCATCGGCCTGGGGGCGGACGGGCGCAGCCGTCTTGCGTCGCGCCGGGTTTCCTTCCCCTGGTCCCTGGGCCGAGGATACCCCGGGCCGCCCGGGTCGCCGGTCACGCTGATCCCCCAGGTTGCCGGCGCCGGCCTGCTCGCAGGCGACCGGATCGGGCAGCGCATTCGTGTCGAGGACGGCGCGGCACTGCATCTCGAGAGCGCCGGGGCGATGTTGACCTACGGGACGCCCGGCGGACTGGGCAGCGTTTCGGACTGGGTGATTGACCTCGGGCACCGGTCGCGGGCCGTGCTGCTCTCGGAACCATACGTGTTGCTCGACAATGCGGACCTGACCCTTCGACAGACGATCACGCTCCCGCGAGCCTCGACGCTGGTTTCCTGCGAGGGCGTCTGCGCGACCTCGCCGGGGCAACGGTGCTGGACAGCCGAAACCGTCGTGCGGCGTCCCGACGGCACGACCCTGTTCGAGGACCGTCAGCAGGTGACCGGAGAGCTGCTGGCCCGGCTCGCCGAGATGCCCGGTACCTGGACATCGTTCGGCACGGTGATTGTCCTCTCGGAAGATCCGGACAGTGCACTGGCGATCATGACGGTGACGGCGGACAGGCTGGACGACGGCATCTGGTCAGGCATCGCACCGACGCGTGCCGGCAGCGGTGTCTGCGTGCGCGTGGCCACCAGGAGCGGCCAGCAGCTTCGCACGGCCCTTCGGAACCTGGCGTGGAGCGCGTCCCGGATCGGCGGTGGCCACGCCACCGGTTGAAGCGCACCAGGGATCGAACACGGCACGCAGGTCCGGGTCGGCGTCGCCGGTTTCCTGCGGGGCATCCGTGTCACTCGGCAGGATCAGTTGCGCGGGACGGGGCCAGGACACGCAGGGCCCGACGGTACCTGTCCACGTGGCGGGCTTCGATGTGCGATGTGTCGAGCAGGTGGTCCTCCAGATCAGCGACCTTGACTGTCCTCGCGGTTTCGCTCCCCCGGGCCACGCGGTTGATGTAGTCGTCGTATTCCTTCTCGTCCTTTCTACGCGTCAGCGTCTTTACGTCTTCAGCAACAACTCTTCCGAAGAAAGCGCGGATGTCTCTCACCTTGAGAGAGGTGTCTTCCACCACGTCGTGCAGGAATGCGACCACAACGGCATGATCCCGCAACTCCGGCGACACCTTCTTCTCCGCTTCCTGGGCCACTCTCCTCACGTGCTTGATGTAGGGTTTCTGGGCCTTGTCTTTCTGGCGTTTGTGAGCGGTCTTGGCCAGTCGCTCTGCTCTCTTTCTCATTGGACTTTCTCCTTTTCTTGCTCGAGTGCCGGTCATGAACACGGCTGCTTTCTTCCACAGCGAGCGCTCGCGGCGCGTTCTCCTGCATCTGCTGTCTTGAGCACCAGTCCGCGCATCACATTCAGCGTCAATTCGAGCCACCGCTCGTTGCATGAATCGAACGTTCGAGAGAATGGGGCCTCCCGCCGGCAGCAGGTTCCCGGAGCGACCATCGATCGCCTTTACCCGCATGGTCCGGCGCACCACACCGTCGGCACCGCCTGGCGAGAATGCCGACCCGTGGCGCCTGAACGGGAGATGGCCGCGTGCTGACAACCTCCGGATCGATGACGGCCGGGTGAACTCGGCAACAGGGGCCGGGCGGCAGTGCGAGCAGACCTGCAAGAACCCGGTCGTTCCAACAGGTGCTCCGGCGGTTCTGTCCTGGATCATGCTGCCCGGACAAGGAACCTGCCGCACTGCGCTGTCGACCGGGGCCTAGACCGAAGTTCCAGAGCGGTTCAAGAGCAAGTAGCTGATATAACTGACATCTGATGGACGTCAGAGGGTCGTTACTGGGTACACTACGGCCGAACCCCGAGGAGATTGAGTATCTTGGTTTGAAGCGGCGTTGGCCGTGTGGTGACCTGGAAGGGTTTGGCGTCGGGGAGCGGGGGCATCACGGTGTTGCGGGTGATGGTGGCCAGATCATCGATGAGGGTGCGGAAGCTGTGCACCGGATCACCGTCGGGAGTTTCTCTGGTCGCCGCCTTCGCCTGGGCGCTGATCGATACCTTCGCCGGAGCGACGACGGACCGGCGCAGGGCCTCGGCGCCTTCGGCGTCTTCATCGTCGAACAGCACGGGCTTGAGCTTCTGGCGCATGTTCCACTCCACATAGTAGGCGAGCATGCACAGCAGGACGTGGGCACGAACCCGGGGTTCGGTGCGGTGGAAGACGGGGCGGACCTTGAGGTCCACGGTCTTCAGGCTGCGGAAGGCCCGTTCCACCGAGCTGAGCCGCTTGTAGGCGCGCACCGTGCCGGGGCCGTCGAGTTGGGTCTGCGGCAGGCTGGTGCGGATCACGTAGAGGCCGTCGAGCCTCGCCTCGGCGGCGATGGAGGCGTCATCACGCTGCCAGGTGAAGACGCCCTCGTCGTCGATGAACCAGGTAAAGTGCTTGGCCATCTTGTACCTGCCGATGACCTTGCCGACCCTCTCGCCGATCTTCTCCTTTCCCGTGAGCCGGCGCTTCTTGCGCCGTGTCGCCGCGGCAATGGCTTCAAGCAGGGCTTCGGTGGCTGCAAGCAGCTCCGAGCGCTTGCGGGCCCGGTCCGCGGCCAGCAGCGGATTGCGACAGACCATGAGACGTTCGCCGGGGTAGGCGTCACTGGTGATCTCCACCAGGTCCCTCTCGTCGAACAGTGACATCTCCACCTCGCCGGCCTCGACCAGGGCGCGGATGGCCGGTCCTCTCAGGGCACTGATCCAGTCCAGCCCCGCAGGCTTCACCTCCTCGCGGATCCGCGCCTCGGTCAGCATCCCCCGGTCTCCCACCAGCACCACCTTCGAGAGCGAGAAGCGCTCCCGCACCGTGGCGATCTGTGATGCGAGCGTGGCCGGATCCGCGGTGTTGCCGGGGAACACTTCCACCGACACCGGACATCCGTCCCGGTCACACAGCAGGCCGAACTCGATCTGCAGCTTGCCTCGCTTGCCGTCCCGGGAGTGGCCGCGTTTGGCCAGGGGACATGATCTGCCTTCCATCCACACCGAGGTGAGGTCGTAGAGAACCAGGCAGCCCTCTTCGAGGTGCCGCTCCGCCAGACCCTGCTCGATCCTGTCCTGGCGCTCAAGCAGCCAGTCCATGGCGGCGTACAGCTCGTCCTCGTCCAGGTCCGCATCGAGGATCTCGCCCAGGGTGCTGACCGCCGTGGCCTCGGCCAGCCTGCGCGCCGTGGCCAGCTTCGAGGCCGGCTCGAGGATCCGCGCCACGATCATGGCAAGCACCTGATCGCGCCGTGGCGACGGCTTCGGGTCGATCAGGGTCTCGAGCCCGAGCTTCCTGAGCGTTCCCAGCACTGCGGCGACATGGCCATGGGGAAGGGAACGGACGATGTCGACGGCGTCCTCGAAGCGTGGCACCGCGGTGCCTCCCTTGAGCAGGCACCGCAATCCTTCGATCAGAGCCGGGGGCCACCTGGTGAGGTTGACGATGGTGCGCTTCTTGACCTTGCCGCCTTCGCGATAGGACTCGCGCAGCAGGATGGCGGGCGGAGAGGATCGGTTGGGGACGGATTCGATATACATGGCTACGAAATATGCACACTCTTCGCATCATGTCAACACTATTGTTCCCATATACATGGGTACATCTATTCACCCAAAAACCCGAAAAAACCTCGCCAAATCATCGACTTGGTTCGACTGTCAGTCGGGAATCAGGGGGAACTTCGGCCTAGAACAGGTGACCGCTGCGGTGTGCCTTGGCCTGCAGGTAGGCCTCGTTGTGCTTGTTCGACGGGAAGACATGCGAGACCCGCTCGACCACGGTGACGCCGGACGCCTCGAGCTGACCGACCTTGTCGGGATTGTTGGTCATCAGGCGGACCGACCCGATCCCGAGCCGTCGCAGGATCTCGGCTGCCGGCAGGTAGATCCGTTCGTCGGCGTCGAACCCGAGCAGTTCGTTGGCGTCGATGGTGTCGAGCCCCAGATCCTGGAGCCGGTATGCCCGCAGCTTGTTGATCAGGCCGATGCCGCGGCCTTCCTGGGCCAGGTAGACCAGGACCCCGCTGCCCTCCCCGGCGATCGCCCTGATGGCGCCACGCAGCTGCTCGCCGCAGTCACACCGCAGGCTTCCCAGCAGGTCTCCGGTCAGGCACTGGGAATGCAGCCTGACCAGGACCGGAGCGGTGAGATCGGGCTCACCGACCACGATCGCGACATGTTCCTCGCCTCCGTCGAGGGGGCGGAACGCCACCAGGGTGGTATTCTCGGCGTCGGCGAGCGGAACCTCGGCAGAGACCGACTGCACCAGCCGCCCGGCGCGCAGTCGCGGGAACATCTTCACATGGTCGCTCTCGACCAGCACCAGGCCGGAATCACGGCTCCAGTGCGCAACGCGATCGACGTCACGCGCCGCCGGCCGCGCAAACATGACGGCCGGCAGAAGGCGGGCGAGCTTTGCCACCTCGACCGCGACCTGGACCAGTCCGCCTTCGCGTTCCGGGATCAGCGAGAGCTCCTGCATGGTGTATGCAGTCGGCTCGTGACTGTCCGCGGGAAACGTCGGATCGACGATGCGGTGCACCAGCTCCGGGTCGGCACCGGTCGGAATGATCAGGCTCTGGACATCGGCGTTGCTGGCGTTCTGCCTGATGGCGGCAACCCGCTGGCGGGTGACGGCGACCGTCGGTTCGGAGCCGGTCAGGCGTTGCAGCAGGCGCATGCTGCCGGCGGTCACCATTTCCGCGGCCTGGACCAGGACTGCCGCGTGGTGCCCGGTGTCGCGGATCACCACCAGGCCGCCGCGTCGAAGTTCCGAGATCGCCCGCTCCACGGCGATCTGGGCCGGGGACGGCAGGGCGGCGGACCGGAGGTCATCCGAAAGGACTTTGGCGACGGTGGACATGGTTGCCATGAACACCAACGCGAACGGACGGTCAAGTGCTTGCGGCCTGCCGTCTTCCCGGGGCAGTCTCCCGGCTGTGGCCGTCCAGTGCCGGAGGAGTGAACCGGTCCATGCCTGCAGACACCGTGGTACGCGGTCTTGACCGCGAGACGCTTGACCGCGAGTACGACAACCGCCGCAAGGTTCCCGACGCCGCGGATGCGCTGGAGCGCTGGCACCGCCTCGGGGCGGATGCTCGCCGGTCGATGAGTGTTCGTCTCGACGTCTCCTACGGACCCGACGAGCGGCATCGCTACGATGTCTTTCCCGCTGCAACGCCGGGTGCACCGGTGCTCGCCTTCATTCACGGGGGGTACTGGAGGTCGCAGGACCGTACAATCGGTCATTTCCTCGCGCCGTTCTACGTCGCTGCCGGCGTGACCTTCGTTGCGGTCGGCTACCGGCTCTGTCCCGGTGTCACCCTGGCGGAACTTGTCGGAGACGTGCGGCGCGCGATCGACCGGATCAATGTCAGGGAACAGGAACCGGGATCGCGTGGCCTGTTCGTGGCCGGCCACTCGGCGGGGGGCCACCTGGCGGCGCTGATGTGCGGTCCGGGCGGTCCCGGGCGCGGAGTGGTGCGGGGCGGGTGTTCGGTCAGCGGACTGCACGACCTTGAACCGATCCGTCTCGGCGTGCTCAACGACAGTCTCGGGTTCACTGTCGCGGACTGCGTCGAGCTCAGTCCGCTGGCCTTGGTACGCGACCGGGCGCATGCGGACTCGGACCTGCCGCCGCTGATCGTGGCGGTTGGCAGCGAGGAAGGGCGCGAGTACCACTACCAGCGCGACGCGCTGGTCGACGCCCTGCGGGCGGCAAGACAGCCGGTGAGCGTGGTGGAGGCTCCCGGTGCCAACCATTTCACGGCGTGCGAGGCGCTGTCCGACCCGGCGCACGCGCTGTCCGACGCGATGCTGCGTCTGATCCTCTCCCCGGCGTTTTGACGATGGTCCGCTCGCATGCGGGTGCACTGCGCATCATGCTGGCGAGCCGCGATGCGACGCTGCAGGCATTGCTGCTCGAGCAGTTCCATGCCTATGGCGACCATGAACTTGCCGTGAGTGAAACCGGCTCGGGGCTCGCGGCTACCGTGGAACAGCGCTGTGACCTGGTGCTGGTCGATGATCATCTCGATGACATGGACGGGGCCGAACTGTGCCGGGAACTGCGCCACCGCGAGATCCCGGTGATCGCACTCGTCGGCAGCGAGGTCGACGCACGCGGCATGCGCGGGCATGGTGCCGCTGCCGCGGTCGTGAAGCCGTTCAGGTTCGACGATCTCGACGCGCGGATCGAGGACCTGCTTGCGGCCGACACACGTGGCGCGATCCGGATTGGCGGCTACAGCTTCGCTCCCGGCCTGAAGGCGCTGTTTGCCATCGAGTCCGGCAAGAGGGTGCCGCTGACCGAGAAGGAAACCCGGATCCTGCACTACCTCTACCGTGCACGCGGCGAACCGGTCAGTCGCGAGACCCTGCTTGCCGAGATCTGGGAGCACACCGCGCAACTCGAGACCCACACGCTGGAGACCCACATCTACCGTTTGCGCCGCAAGATCGAGGCCAACCCAGACCGGCCGGAGGTCCTGGTAACGGGACTTGGCGGCTACAGCCTTGTGCCCTGACCGGCACGGCGCACTTGACGCCACCGACCGGCGTAGGAAACCTTGCCGGTGTAGGAAACCTTGCCGGCGTGTCGGAATTGCGCGCAGGGTCGTGAACGGGATACGCCAGTGCCGGATCACACCGACTTCTACGTGAAGTTCTGGGGCGTGCGCGGCAGCACCGCGTGTCCCGGTTCCGATTACCTGCGCTACGGCGGCAATACCGCCTGTCTCGAGATTCGCTGCGACGATACCCTGTTGATCCTGGATGCCGGCACCGGGATCCGCCAGCTCGGGGCACAGCAGCCCCGGTCGGCCGAGATCCTGTTCACCCACGGCCACCTCGACCACATCTGCGGCATGCCGTTCTTCGCGCCGGCCTACCGGCCGGGCAACCGGTTCCGGATCTGGTCGGCGGAGAACCGTGCGGAGGTGGCGCTTGCCGCCCTGATGTCGTCGCCGCTCTTCCCGATATCACCGGAGATGTTCGGCGCCGAGATCGAGTTCAAGGGGTTCGACCCCGGGGCGACGGTGGAGCCCGGTCCCGGCATCGTGGTTGCAACCGCGCCTCTGAATCATCCCCAGGAAGCGGTCGGCTACCGGGTTTCCCACGCCGGACGGTCGATCTGCTACGTGACCGACACCGAACACCGGGCCGGAGAGCCCGATGCCCGGGTGCTGGAGCTGATCGCCGGAGCGGACCTCGTGATCTACGACAGCACCTATACCGACGAGGAATACCCGGACCACGTGGGGTGGGGTCATTCGACGTGGCAGGAGGGGGTCAGGCTGTGCGAAGCGGCAGGTGCCGGTCACCTGGTTCTGTTTCACCATGATCCGTCCCGCAACGATGCCGCGCTCGATGCGATCGGCGCCGAGGCCCATAGCCGCCGGCCGGGAACCGTTGTCGCCCGCGAGGGCATGGTCCTGGTGCCGGGTGCCTGACGACGGTGCGGTTGCGGACTGTTCGCGACGGGCTGTGCACGGTGCTGGGAATAGCCCGGCGCGGGTACTTCATCCCCCATCGTCACGCCGCGAGGCTGGCGCCGGACCGGCGGCCCTACCGCTGGATCGAGGAGCGGTTCGAGGGCTGTCGCGAGGGCGAGTTTACCCGCGCACTCGAGGCTGTCGCCGGCTTCCGTGACGAACTGGAGGCCATCGGCGGACCGCCGCCGGAGCCACGCTGGCAGCAGGACTGGTTCCCGGGACTGGATGCGGCGGTGCTCTACGCCTTCGTGCGCAGCCGCAGGCCGCGGCGGGTGTTCGAGATCGGGTCCGGCCACTCGACCCGGTTTCTCGTCAAGGCGGTCCGGGACGAGGCGATAGCGGTCGAGATCACCTGTTGCGATCCCGCACCGCGCGCCGATGTGGCCTCGCTGCCGCTCAGGCTGATCCGCGCGCCGGTCCAGCAGCTTGCCGGTGCCGACATTCCCGATCTCGGCCCCGGCGACATGCTGCTGGTCGACTCGAGCCACCTGCTGTTTCCGGGAAGCGACGTGGACTGGGTGGTGAACCGGCTGCTGCCATCCCTGCCCGCCGGTGTGCTGATGCAGGTCCACGACATGTTCCTGCCTGATCCCTACCCGCAAGACTGGGATTGGCGCGGCTACGCCGAACAACAGGCGATCGCGGTGCTGCTGCAGTCAGACCGGGTTCGGCCGCTGTTCTCCAGCCACTACATGCGGACCCGCGGCGCCGCCATGCTCGATGCTGTCGGACTGGGCCGGTTTCCCGATGCGTACGGTGCGCCGGAATCCAGCCTGTGGCTCGAACTGGCATGACCGCCTGGCTGGGGCGGCAGGGATCGAACCTGCGATCGCGGGATCAAAACCCGCTGCCTTACCGCTTGGCTACGCCCCAGCACCGGAGCGCGAGACTAGCTACAAGCCGGCCCGGCCGCAACATGCGCCGGACCCGCAGACCGGCACGCTGCCGGCCGGTTCGGGCAGCCCGTGCCGGGTGAATGACGGCGTCGTTCCTGTACAAGCGGCGAGCCGATCCCTGTTCCGGCCGCACTCGCGCCGGGCGAATGGACGTCCCGGCAGCGCCACCACGGGGTTGGCCCCGGTAGGCCTGCTGCGCCTGCCGGCACGAGCGGCAGAAGAGACCGATCGGGTACAGCGTGACTGCCATCAGGGTATCCCGGTGAGTGGATTGACGCTCGGCGTGCGAAATTCCTAGACTCCGCACCATGGACCAGACGGGCATTCTCAGCCTCAGCCAGCGCTCACGCGAAGTCTTCCGGCATATCGTCGACAGTTTCGTCGAGACCGGGGAGCCGATCGGGTCCCGCACGCTGTCGCGCCGGATGGGACAGGGATTGTCACCGGCCACCGTGCGCAACGTCATGGCCGACCTCGAGGAAGCGGGACTGCTGTTTGCGCCGCACGTGTCCGCCGGCCGGCTTCCGACCGATCTCGGGCTGCGGATCTTCGTCGACGCCCTGCTCGAGATCGGTGGCGACCTGACGCGGGAAGAGCGCGAGAGCATCGACGGCAAGTGTGCGGCCACGGGACGCAGCTTCTCCGAAGTCATGGAGGAGACCGGGGCCGCGCTTGCGGGTCTGACCGAATGTGCGGGGCTGGTGATCTCGCCCAAGACCGATGCGCCCCTGCGCCAGATCGAGTTCCTGGCGCTGAATGGCGGCAAGGCCCTGGTGGTGATGGTGACCGACGGGGGAATGGTGGAAAACCGGGTGATCGACCTGCCCGCGGGTCTGCCACCGTCGGCCCTCGCGCAGGCGGCCAACTACATCAATTCCCACCTGGCGAACGCGACGATGCAGGAGGCCCGTGTCCGGATCCGGACCGAGATCGCCGAACATCGCACCGAGCTTGACACCCTGACCGGCAAGCTGGTGAGCGACGGGATCGCGCTGTGGGCCGGCGGAGCACCCGGAGGATCACTGATCCTGCGCGGCCAGTCCAAACTGCTGAACGACGTGCACGCGCTCGAGGACCTCGAACGCATTCGCCAGCTGTTCGAGACCCTGGAACGCCGGGAAAACCTGCTGCAGTTGCTCGAGGCGACCGGGGACGCCGACGGGGTCCAGATCTTCATCGGCTCGGAGAACATGCTGTTCCGCAACTCGGGCTGCTCGATGATCATCGCGCCCTACCACGACCAGAACCGGCGGGTCGTGGGCGCGCTCGGGGTCATCGGGCCGACCCGAATGAACTATGCCCGCATCATTCCGATGGTGGATTACACCTCGAAACTGCTGGGCCGGCTTCTGGACTGAGCCGGCTGCGGAGTTCCCGTTCAGTCTCGCAGGTCTTCCCAGATTGACTTCCAGCGGTCGAAGAACCCGGCCGACTTCGGGCTGGTCGACTTGCTCTGGTCGCGGGAGAACTCCTCGAGCAGCTGTTTCTGGTGCTGGGTCAGGTTGACCGGGGTCTCGACCACGACGTCGACATGGAAGTCGCCGCGAACCGACGAGCGCAGCTGGCTCATGCCCTTGCCACGCAGCCGGTACCGGGTTCCGGTCTGGGTTCCCGGAGCGATGGTGACGCGGACCGGTGGCCCGTCCAGGGTCGGCACCTCGATGGCTCCGCCGAGTGCTGCCGTGGTCATCGACACCGGGACCTCGCAGAAGACGGTGGAACCGTCGCGCCTGAAGAAGGGATGCTCGTCGATCGACAGGAAGATGTAGAGGTCTCCCGGTGCGGCACCCCGCACGCCGGCCTCGCCCTCTCCCGACAGCCTGATGCGCGTCCCGTCCTCCACGCCGGCCGGAATGGTGACCGACAGCGACCGGTTCTTCCTGACCCGGCCACTGCCGTGGCAGACCTCGCACGGATTCTCGATCACCATCCCCGCGCCGCCACAGGTGGCGCAGGTGCGCTCGACAGTGAAGAAACCCTGTTGCGCCCGCACCCGGCCGCGTCCGCGACAGGTGCCGCACGTGACCGGGTGCGAACCCGGCTGCGCGCCGCTGCCCGAACAGGCCTCGCAGGTGATGCTGCCGGGGACGGAGACATTCGCCTTGCGACCGCGGAATGCCTCCTCGAGCGTGATCGACATGTCGAACCGCAGGTCGGCGCCGCGCTGGCTTGCCGACCCGCCGCGACGCCCGCCCATGAAATCGCCGAAGACCTCGTCGAAGATATCGGCAAATCCGGCCCCGCCGAATCCGGCCCCGGCCGGTCCCGCGCCCATCCCGCCATCGAAGGCATCGTGACCGAACCGGTCGTAGGCTGCCCGCTTCTGCGGATCCTTCAGGATATCGTAGGCCTCGTTGATGTCCTTGAACCGCTGTTCGGCAGCGGTGTCGTCGGGATTGCGGTCAGGGTGAAAGCGCAGGGCCAGCTTGCGGTAGGCCGACTTGAGAGCGGCATCGTCGGCATTCCGATCGACACCCAGCGTTTCGTAGTAGTCCTGTCGTGCCATGTCAGCTGCCACCCCTGCGCAGGCGGGCCTGGCTGCGCGTCAGCGGGCGGGGAGCCCGTACTCGGCCGCGCTCCCCGTCCTGCACTACGATCAATATCCGGTCAGTTCGATGAATTCCTGTCGCGCTCGTCAACTTCCTCGAAGTCCGCGTCGACGACATCGGCCCCGTCGGCGTCGGGGGATGCGGAGGACTGGGCGTCGCCGGGCTCCTCGGCCTGCTGCTGCTCCCGGTACATCTGCTCGCCGAGCTTCATCGATGCCTGCTGCAGCGCCCCGAGTGCGTCCGTGATCGCTCCCACGTCCTCACCCTGCGCCGCGGTCTGCACCGCCTCGATGTTCCGGCGCACTTCCTCCTGGTCATCGGCAGGGACCTTGTCGCCGAGTTCGGTCAGCATCCGTTCGGTGCTGTGAACCGCCTGTTCGGCCTGGTTGCGGACCTCGACCAGTTCGCGACGCTTCCGGTCGCTCTCGGCGTTCTCTTCCGCCTCGCGGATCATCCGCTCGATGTCGTCGTCGGACAAACCGCCGGACGCCTGGATCCGGACCTGCTGTTCCTTGCCGGTCGCCTTGTCCTTTGCCGAGACATTGACGATGCCGTTGGCGTCGATGTCGAAGGTGACCTCGACCTGCGGCATGCCGCGCGGGGCCGGGGGCAGCCCGACAAGGTCGAACTGGCCGAGCAGCTTGTTGTCGGCCGCCATTTCCCGCTCGCCCTGGAAGACCCGGATGGTGACCGCCGTCTGGTTGTCCTCCGCGGTGGAGAAGGTCTGGCTCTTCTTGGTCGGAACCGTGGTGTTGCGGTCGATCAGCCGGGTGAAGACGCCGCCCAGCGTCTCGATGCCGAGCGAGAGCGGAGTGACGTCGAGCAGCAGGACGTCCTTGACATCGCCCATCAGCACGCCGGCCTGGATCGCCGCGCCCGATGCCACCACCTCGTCGGGGTTGACGCCGCGGTGCGGGTCCCGGCCGAAGAAGGTCTTCACCGTCTCGATGATCTTCGGCATGCGGGTCATGCCGCCGACCAGGATCACCTCGTTGATCTCGCCGGCCGACAGCCCGGCATCGCGCAGTGCCGCCCGGCACGGCGCCACCGTCCGTTCCACCAGGTCCTCGACCAGCGCTTCGAGCTTGGCCCGCGTCAGCTTGATGTTGAGATGCTTCGGACCCGACTGGTCAGCGGTGATGAAGGGCAGGTTCACCTCGGTCTGCATCGAGCTCGAAAGCTCGATCTTGGCCTTCTCCGCCGCTTCCTTCAGCCGCTGCAGGGCCAGCTTGTCCTGGCGCAGGTCGACGGTGTTCTCCTTGCGGAACTCGTCGGCGAGGTAGTCGATGATCCTGTGATCGAAGTCCTCGCCACCAAGAAAGGTGTCGCCGTTGGTCGACTTGACCTCGAAGACGCCGTCGCCGATTTCCAGTATCGAAATGTCGAAGGTGCCGCCGCCAAGGTCGTAGACCGCAACCATGCCGCCGCTCTTCTTGTCCAGCCCGTAGGCGAGTGCGGCCGCGGTCGGCTCGTTGATGATGCGCAGCACCTCGAGACCGGCGATCTGGCCGGCATCCTTGGTTGCCTGGCGCTGTGCGTCGTTGAAATACGCCGGGACCGTGATCACCGCCTGGCTGACGGTATCGCCGAGAAAGGCCTCGGCATCCTCCTTGAGCTTGCGCAGCGTAAACGAGGAAATCTGGCTCGGGCTGTACTTCCTGCCCTCGACCTCGACCCAGGCGTCACCGTTGTCGCCCGAGGTCACCCGGTACGGCATCAGCTCGGCGAACCGTCGCGCGGCCGGATCGTCGTGGCGTCGTCCGATCAGGCGCTTGATGGCAAACAGCGTGCTTTCCGGGTTGGTCACGGCCTGGCGCTTGGCCGGCTGCCCGACCAGCCGTTCATCAGCATCCGCGAAGGCCACCATCGAGGGCGTGGTACGGGCGCCTTCCGCGTTCTCGATGACCCGCGGGTCCGAACCGTCCATGAAGGCGACGCACGAATTCGTCGTGCCGAGATCGATACCGATTACCTTGGACATTGAAGCCTCTCGCCTGCGGCAAACGCACACGGCCCCAAAGGGCACCGCGAACGTTCCCGTCTTGTCAGTGTTCGATGAATCTGGAATGGATATGGTTGTTGTCGGAAACGGCTTCAAGCCTCCGGTTGCACAAAATTCCGAACCGCCCCGGGGCATGCCGGCCGTTCCGGCTCACCCTCCGTCACGGGAGCTCCCCGCGCCGTGATCATTTCCGCGAGTTACCGCTGCGACATTCCCGCCTTCTACTCGCGCTGGTTCTCGAACCGGCTCGATGCCGGGTGGTGCGAGGTCCGCAATCCATGGTCCGGGAGGAGTTCCCGGGTCGCGCTCGACGCCCGGGCGGTGACCGGCTTCGTGTTCTGGACGCGCCGGGCGGCACCGTTCATGACGGTCCTGCAACGGTTGCGGGACAGGGGCACGCCGTTCGTCGTGCAATTCACCATCACGGGTTATCCACGTGACCTCGAGCCGGGTGTCGTCGACTGGCGCCGTGCCGTCGATGACCTGCACGAGATCGCGGACCGGTTCGGTTCCCGCGTGCCGGTGTGGCGGTACGACCCGGTGATCGAGACCGCACGGACGCCGGCCGCGTTTCATGTCGAGCAGGTCTCGATGCTGTCCGAACGGCTGACCGGAGCGAGTGACGAGGTAGTCCTGTCGTTTGCCCACATCTATGCCAAGACCAGGAGGTCGCTGAACCGACTGGTCCCGGAGTGGCAGGACCCTCCGGCTGACGACAAGCGGGCATTGCTCCGGCGCCTGGGCCAGGTCGCGAACGCAAACGGCCTGCGACCCACGGTCTGCGCCCAGCCCGGGCTTGTCACCCCGCCGCTCGCGCCCGCGGCGTGTATCGACGCGGACCGGCTTGCCAATGCCGGAGGCCAGCCGGTGCGGGCGCGCCAGAAGGGCAACCGGCCCGGATGCCTGTGTGTCGAATCACGTGATGTCGGAGCCTATGACAGCTGCATCCAGGGCTGCGTCTATTGCTACGCGGTCCGTTCCCGGGCCGCGGCACGCCGTCGCATGCAGCGGCACGACCCGGAGTGTCCGGTACTGATTCCGCAATCCGGTCAGCCGTCCGCGTCTCCTTCCGCCGTATCTTCCTCTTCTGCCGGCACTTCCTCTCCGGCCGCCTCCGCCGGCGGGGGAGGATCCTTGGCGACTCCGACCATCGCGGCCCGCAGCAGCCGGTCGCCCAGGACGTAGCCCGGCTGCAGAACCTGCACGACGGTTCCCGCCTCCTGGCCCGAGTCGGTGATCTCGAACATGGCCTGGTGCAGGTTGTAGTCGAACTTCTCGCCAGCGGGGTCCACGCGGCTGATGCCGTTCTTCTCCATGGCGGCAAGCAGGTCGCGTTCGGTCATTTCGACTCCGACCACCATGTTGCGGACCCACTCGTCCGCATCCTCGAGATCGTCCGGCGTCGCCTCCAGAGCGCGGCGCAGGTTGTCGGCGGTGCTCAGCAGGTCACGCGCAAAGGCGGCAATGCCGAACCTGCGGGTCTGTTCCTTCTCCCGTTCGGTCCGCTTGCGCAGGTTCTCCTGCTCGGCGACGGCGCGCAGCAACTGGTCCCTGAGTGCCAGGACCTGGGCTGCCAGTTCGGCCTCCCTGTCGACTTCCGGCTCCTGGACGTCCGCATCAGCAGTGTCCGGGTCGACCCCGGGATCCGGTGACCCGGGCCCGGCTTCCTCCTCCCGGGAGGGGTCGTCCGCCTCGCCGGTCTCCTCCGGGGCCGGCCGGTCGGCCTGGCCGGGTTCTTCCTCTTCGTGACTCCTGGACATGGTTCCTTCTGCCGCTTGCCTGTGCCTGACAGTCACACATGTAGGGGATCGCCGGGATTTTGCAATCGCACCGTGCCCGGACACGGCCGGCGTGCGAGCATTTTCCGGTCGGCTCGCAGGCGCCGTCGTCCATTCGGCCTGTTACTGCAAGCCCCATGACTCAGCCGGTGTGTGCGGGAACGGGCCGGCAGGTTGCGAACCGGTGACCCTGTCCGCCCGCCGGTTCCGGGATGTACGGACCGGTCGATTGTCCGCGATGCTGCGGTGCGGTAGCATAGCGTGCCGGGACTCCTCAAGGGAATCGCAGCTCATGGTCGGCGGATCACGCATCGGCAGCATCGTCACGGCGATCGTCACCACGCCGGTCACTCTCGCGGTGATCCTCTTCGCCGTGTCCAACCGCCACCCGGCCGAGCTGCGCCTGTGGCCGCTGACCGGATCGGCAGAGGTTCCCCTTTACCTCGTGGGGCTTGCGACCATGCTGATCGGATTCCTGTTCGGAGCCGCCGTGGCCTGGTTCGGCGCCGGGACGGCCCGCGCCCGCGCCCGGACGGCGGAACGGGATCTGCGGGTTCTGCGGACCGGTCTGCCTGCCGCCGCGCCGGACGGCGGCAGGACACGTGGCGCGGGCTGACCGCCATGAAAACCGGGCTGCAGATCAAGATTTGCGGACTGAACACTCCCGAGGCGGTGCTGGCGGCGCGTGGAGCGAGTCACAACGGGTTCGTGTTCTACCCCCCGTCTCCGCGCTCGGTCTCGCCGCGGCGTGCCGGGGAGCTGGCAAGGGACGCGACCGCGCGCCGGGTTGCGGTCGTGGTCGATCCGGACGACGGGCTGGTCGAGTCGATACTCGAGTTCTTGAGCCCTGACTTCCTCCAGCTGCACGGACACGAGACCCCCGACCGCGCCCGTGACCTCGCGGACCGTTACGGGGTCGGCATCATGAAGGCGTTGCGCATCTCCGCTCCGGTCGATGTGGAGGACGCCCTCATATGGGACGGTGTGGCCGATGCCCTGCTGTTCGATGCCCGGCCACCGGCCGGCGCCACCCTGCCCGGCGGCAACGGAGCATCGTTCGACTGGACCCTGCTCGCGGACTTCGACAGCGCATGCCCCTGGTTCCTGTCGGGCGGACTGGATGCCGCGAGCGTGCGCGGCGCGCTCGAGACCGTGTCGCCGGACGGCGTCGATGTTTCCTCGGGCGTGGAGGACGCCCCGGGTGTGAAGAACCCGGAACGGATCAGGGCCTTCATCGCCACCGTACAGGGTCGCCCCGCCTGATCCGCATCCCGGCCCCGTTGCCGGCCGGTCCTCCGGACGCGCTTGCGTCGCCGCCGGCACATCCGCATTATGCGCCCGACCATGCCCCGGTGCCGACGGAGTGGCCATGCCGGCAACAGCTGCGACCAATACCTTCCGTGCCGGGCCGGACGAGGACGGGCATTTCGGCAGATTCGGCGGCCGGTACGTCGCCGAGACCCTGATGCCGCTGATCCTCGACGTCGAGGCGGCGTGGTCGAAGGCGCGATCCGACCCGGATTTCTGGTCCGAACTCAGGTCCTACCACGTCCAGTACATCGGACGGCCCAGCCCGCTCTACCTTGCGAGCCGGCTGACCGAGCATTTCGGCGGTGCCCGGCTGTACTTCAAGCGTGACGAGCTGAACCACACCGGCGCGCACAAGATCAACAACGTCATGGGCCAGGCGCTGCTCGCGAGGCGCATGGGCAAGACCAGGATCATTGCCGAGACCGGTGCCGGCCAGCACGGGGTCGCGACCGCCACCGCGTGTGCGCTGTTCGACATGGAGTGCGAGGTCTTCATGGGTGCCGAGGATGTCGAGCGGCAACGGCCGAACGTCGACAGGATGCGGCTGCTCGGAGCGAAGGTTCACCCGGTGACATCCGGATCCGCCACGCTGAAGGACGCAATGAACGAGGCGCTGCGCTACTGGGTGTCAACGGCGGAGACGCACTTCTACATCATCGGAACGGTGGCAGGCCCGCATCCGTACCCGCAGATGGTCCGGGACTTCCAGAGCGTGATCGGCGAGGAAACCCGCGAACAGATGCTGCGCGCCGAGGGCCGCCTGCCGGACACCCTGGTCGCCTGCATCGGCGGCGGGTCGAACGCCATGGGACTGTTCTACCCGTTTCTCGACGAACCGGAGGTTGCGATCTACGGGGTCGAGGCAGCGGGACGCGGCATCGATACCGACGCGCACGCGGCCTCGATCGCCGGGGGCAGGCCCGGTGTACTGCACGGCAACCGGACCTACCTGCTGCAGGACGATGACGGGCAGATCACCGAGGCGCACTCGATCTCGGCCGGTCTCGACTATCCGGGCATCGGCCCGGAGCACTCCTGGCTGCACGAGACCGGACGGGTGCACTATGTCAGCGCCACCGACACCGCGGCACTGGAGGCCTTTGCGCTGTGTTCGCGGCTTGAAGGCATCATCCCGGCCCTGGAACCGAGCCACGCGCTCGCATTCCTTGCCACCATCATCGGCGACCTGCCGAAGGAACACCTGGTGGTGATGAACATGTGCGGGCGCGGTGACAAGGATCTCGAGGCGGTGCTGCCGCGGCTTGACGCCATGGGGTTGCTGTGAGCGACCGGCTCGCCCGGATGTTCGGCCGCTGCGCGGAGGAGAACCGGGCGGCGCTGGGCATCTTCATCACCGCGTCGGACCCGGACGTCGACACCTCGCAGGCTATCCTGGATCACCTGCCCGGTGCCGGCGCCGACATGATCGAGTTCGGCATGCCGTTTTCCGATCCGATGGCCGACGGTCCGGCGATCCAGGCGTCGAGCCAGCGGGCGCTTCGGGCGGGGGGCTCGCTCGCCCGCACCGTGGGCATGGTCCGCAGGTTCCGCGACCGTGACGGGACGACCCCGGTGGTGCTGATGGGGTACTACAACCCGATCTACAGCTACGGTGTTGCCCGGTTCCTCGACGAGGCGGCGGGAGCAGGGGTTGACGGCCTGATCGTGGTCGACCTGCCGCCGGAGGAAGACGAGGAGCTGTGCCTGCCGGCAACCAGGGCCGGCATGCCGTTCATCCGCCTTGCCGCCCCGACAACCAGGGATTCGCGCCTGCCCGCGGTGCTGCGCAACGCGTCGGGTTTCATCTACCATGTCTCCATTACCGGAATCACCGGCACCCGGGCGGTTCCGACCGACATGGTCCGCGATGCGGTTGCGCGGCTGAGGGCGCACACCGATCTGCCGGTCGGGGTCGGTTTCGGGATCAGGACCCCGGAACAGGCGGCCGCGGTGGCCCGGGCCGCCGATGCCGCGATCGTCGGCTCGGCCGTGGTCACCGCCATCGCCGAGTCCCTGGACGCCGAGGGCAGGGCCGGCGAGCGTACCGTTCCTGCCGTGCTGGAACTGGTCGGGTCTCTGGCCGGCGGTGTGCGCGACGCGCGTCGGTGAGGGGAAGGGAGCCATGAACTGGATCACCAACTCCGTCCTGCCCAAGATCAAGGCACTGGTTCAGCAGAGCGAGGCTCCGGAAAACCTGTGGGCCAAGTGTGCCGCGTGCGACGAGATGATCTTCCACCGTCAGCTCGCCGAGAACCTGCAGGTCTGCCCGCACTGCGGCCATCACCGCCGGCTTGGCGTGACCGAACGTCTCGAGATGCTGTTTGACGACGGCCAGTCCACCAGGATCGACCTGCCGCAGCCGAACAGCCCCGACCCGCTGAAGTTCCGGGACCGCAAGCGCTACGGTGACCGGCTGCGCGAGGCGCAGGCGAAGACCGGAAACCAGGATGCCATCGTGGTGGCCCACGGAACCATGGACGGGCACCCGGTGGTCGCGGCGGTGTTCTCCTTCGAATTCATGGGCGGCTCGATGGGCGTCGCGGTCGGCGATGCCCTGATCCGGGCCGCGGAAGCCGCCCTGGAGCACCAGGCGCCGCTGATCGTGTTCCCGTCATCCGGAGGTGCCCGGATGCAGGAGGGAATTCTCTCGCTGATGCAGATGCCGCGGACCGTCATCGCGGTGGACATGGTCAAGGATGCGGGGCTGCCGTACATCGTGGTGCTGACCAATCCGACCACGGGGGGAGTGACCGCGTCCTTCGCCATGCTGGGTGACATTCACCTGGCCGAGCCGGGTGCGATCATCGGCTTTGCCGGCCAGCGGGTGATAGAGGAAACCATCCACGAGCGGCTGCCGGAAGGATTCCAGCGCTCGGAGTACCTGCTCGAGCACGGCATGGTCGACATGGTGGTCCCGCGTCACGAGCTGCGCGATACCCTGGTCCGGCTGCTCGACCTCATCAGACGCCCCGGAACGCTTGCCGCACGACAGGACGCAGCCTGAACCCATGGACGAAACGGCCATCCTGGCGCGGTTGGCCGAGCTGCATCCCCGGGTGGTGGATCTGTCGCTCGGGCGGCTGGAACTCCTGCTTGCGCGGCTCGACAACCCCCAGCACCGCCTGCCCCCGGTGGTCCATGTCGCGGGCACCAATGGCAAGGGTTCGACCATTGCCATGCTGGGCGCGATCCAGCGTGCCGCGGGGCGGACGGTCCATGTCTACACCTCGCCGCACCTCGTCCGGTTGAGCGAGCGCTACGTGGTTGCTGACCGGGAGATCGACCCCGACCACCTCATGGAACTGCTTGTCCGGTGCGAACAGGCCAACCGGGGAGACAGCATCACCCAGTTCGAGATCATGACGGCCGCCGCGATGCTGGCCTTCGCCGAAACCCCGGCCGACCTGCTGCTGCTCGAAGTCGGCCTCGGCGGCCGGTTCGATGCCACCAACGTGATCGACCGGCCCGCGCTTTCGGTCATCACCCCGGTCTCGCTCGATCACCAGCACTTCCTGGGTGACACCCTTGCCGCCATTGCTTTCGAAAAGGCCGGGATCCTGAAGCCCGGCGTGCCGGCGGTCATCGCGGCCCAGCACCCCGACGCGCTCGAGGTCATCATGGCGCGTGCGACGGAGTGCGCCGCCCCGACGGCGCTCCAGGACAGGGACTGGTCGGCCGAGGCCGTCGACGACGGTCTCCTGTTCCGCGGCCAGGGCCGATGCCTGCGGCTTCCACGGCCGGTGCTGCGCGGCGAGCACCAGTTCGGCAATGCCGGCACCGCAATCGCGGCCGCCCTGCTGCTCGGGCGGCAGTTCCCGGTGGACGAGGGCGCGCTCGCGCAGGGTCTTGCGGGCGCGGTCTGGCCCGCGCGCCTGCAGCGGCTCTCCCGCGGTCCGATCTGCGAGGCCCTGCCGGCGGGAGCCGAACTCTGGGTCGACGGCGGCCACAATGCCGATGCAGGACGTGTCATCGCCGCGGAACTCGCCACGTGGCGCCGGGTTCGGCCGGCGCGATCGATCGGCCTGGTGTTCGGCGGTCTCGATACCCGCTCGCCGGAGGCGTACCTGGCGCATTTTTGCGGACATGTCGACGCGGCGCGCACGGTGGCCATTCCCGGCGAAGCCCATTCGATACCGGCGAGCAGGGGGGCAGAGGCGGGTCGATCGGTTGGTCTTGCCTGCGAGGCGTCACCCGATGTCGTCGGTGCGGTGCAGTCCCTGGTGCGGGAACTCGGTCCCGACACGGCGGTCCTGATATGCGGATCGCTCTATCTGGCCGGCAGCGTGCTCGCAAGCCACGGTTGACGCCTCCGTTTCTGCGAGCGCGCGGGCGTGACGGTCACTCCTCGAGTGCGTGGGCGACCCATTCGGTCAGCTTTTGCTCGGACAGCGCCCCGACCCGGGTCGCGGCCACCTCGCCTTCACGGAACAGCATCAGGGTCGGGATGCCGCGAATGCCGTAGTTCGCCGGGGTCTGCGGATTGTCATCGACATTGACCTTGGCGACCGTCAGGCGGTCCCCCATGGAGTCCGCGATGGCCTCAAGCGCCGGCGCGATGGCCTTGCACGGCCCGCACCACTCGGCCCAGAAATCAACCAGGACAGGCTTGTCTGCCTGAAGGACATCGGTGGCGAAGCTGTTGTCCGAAACAGGGACTGTGGCCATGAGTGCATCTCCTGACGGGTAAGGGTTCCTGCCGGCGCCCCGGTCGCCGGATCCGGGCAGGCTAACGCCGATGGTCCGAGAAGTCATGAGCGTTTTCCCGGGCCGCGCAAGCCGGGCTCTTGCGGTGGAATTCGCGGCCCGTCCCGTCCCGTTTCCGGCCTGGAATCGCGGCACTCCCGACCGGACCTGGCGGCCGGTGCCAGCCCGCTGACGAGGGAACAGCGCACAGTCTGCACCGGACACGCCCGGTATCGGTGACCCGAAGACCGGCTCCGGTGGGCGAGGGAGGTGACGACCGCCAAGAACCAGTCCGAGAGCTTGCAGTCGGCGCGATGAATTCCCATTCTGCCCAGACCGCGCATGTGGCGCAGCCGCATGGCCTGGAGGGAAGAGTGGCGCAAACGACATCGCACGCATCGACCCTGTCTGACGGGAGAGGGGGGCCGCCGGAGCGAGCGTCATTGCCGGTATTCGCGACGCCGGACTGGCTCCGGGAGAACCATCACCTGATGCGGGCTGACCTGCGAAAGCTGGCGGTGTGGCTCGCAGAAGAGTACGCCGACTGGCCCGCGGAGGCCGACGGGACCGACGACGTGGTGTTCTGGCGTGCGGTACACCGCTTTGCGCGGCGCTGGACGTGGTTCCTGTTGCTGTTCGAGAAACAGATCGTGAAGATCTTCGGCCCGGTCAAGGGTAGCCGCAAGCAGCTCGGGCAACAGGTCCTGAAACAGGTCGGCGACCGGGCGCGATCATTGCGGCCTTCGGATCCCGACAATGGCGAGACGTCGTATCTCGAGGACCTGGAGACCCTGTGGGGGGCCCGCGAGTACGAACTGGCGGCGCAGTCTGTCTGGGTGTTGTCATGTCTTACGACACGTCCGGAAAGCCGCCTGGTGGTGTTGCCGTGGCTCGGGAAGGAGGAGATCCAGGATCTGATCGGTGAAGCAGTGCGCCGGGCCCGGTTCGATCAGGACCCCGAACGCGAAGATCTGTGCGAGCGGCTGGCCCACACGCCTGCCGGGGCTGAACTGGAAGGGTTGGCGGCGCGGGCGGCGCCTGTGTGCGAGGTGCTCCGAAAGGAACTGGATGAGACGTGGTCACTGGTGAGAAAGTTCGTCGCGGCGCACGCCGATTACCGCGAGGTAGAGGATGAACTGTCATGCCAGTTGGACGAGCTCGACAGTTTGCTCGAGAGCCTCGACCGGCTGGAAGATGCGAAGGACGAGGCGATTGCACGATGCCGGCACGGGACCTTGCGGGCATCCCTGCAAGCGGCGCTGGAGACGGTGGCGCAGACGCGGTTCGCAGACCTTGCGGATGCTCTGGGGGATCAGGTCGCTGGATTGCTGACAGATGCGGCACTGCCGCTGGTCTTTCCGGATCCCGAGTGGGAGCGGTGCCGGGATCTGGCAGAGCAGTTCCGCGCGGAACTCGTGGAACCGGGGGAACGGGAACGGGCTCTTCAGGCGGCATCGCTTCGTTACGCGGAGACGCCGAGCGCGGTGAACCTCGAGACCTTGCAGGCCGCTGCCGAAGCGGTGAAGGCGCAACCCGTTTCGAACGGACCAGCCGAGGCGCTGACCGCCATCGGCGCATGCCTCGGCGACCTCGTCGGGAAATTCGGCGCGGTGGCGGAACTGCACGACGCTCACGGGAAGCCCTCCATGCCGGAATCGGGAGAATTCGAACGGACACCGTCCGACAAGACCGACGAATTGAAGGCGGCCAGGCAGGAGGCGGAGGAACGGGCTGCGACGCTGTTGCAGGCTGTGGAGGACGCCAGGGAGGAAAACGCGGCACTGCGGCGCGAAAGGCACCGGTTACGGCAGCGGCTCGCGATGCTGGAGGGGACTCCGTCGTATTCGGGCCAGGACGACGAGGCCGTGCTCCCTCCGGAAACCTACGCTGAACTTCCGGACTGGACCGAGCGGCATTTCGCCGGGAGGGTTGCGCTGGCCGGTCGCGCGCTCAGGGCGCTCAAGGGTGCGGAGTTCGAGGATGTGGAACTGGTCGGCAGGGCCATCGGGCTGCTCGGCGGATCCTACTGGCTGATGAAGACGGAGGGCGGCCGGGACCGGCGCGAGGCCTTTGATGGCGAGTTGCGCGCGCTGCGGCTCCTCGAGACACCCAGCCTCAGCCGCGACCGCCAGGGCAAGGCGCGTGACGATTTCAGCGTGGAATGGAACGGCCGCAGGCTGACGCTCGACCGGCACCTGAAGACCTCCTCGATAACCCGCGACCCGAAATACTGCTTCCGTCTGTATTTCGCGTGGGACGAGGCTGACAGTCAGGTCGTGATCGGCCACCTTCCCGGACACATGAAGACATAGGGGATGGCAGCTGGGATTGATGGCGAAGGCTGTACGGGTACAACTCGATCGTGAATGATCCAGGCTGCGGACCGTGCAGGGCGCAACGGTCTCCACGCCGTGATGCGGAAAGTCGCAGCCCGGGACGGCTCCGGCACGGAACCTCGGGAAGCTTTTTTTCAGTGGACGTTCGTCGTGGATGCGGGGGGACGATGGCGCTTGCTCCACGAGGCTGCCCCCTTGTCGTGCGGGTCGAGCCCGGCAGCAACCCGTTGCCCGGGAACCACTGTCCTGACCATGATATGGTTCGGAGTACATCTTCAAGGCACGCCCAATGACCCGCCGCCGGCTCCCCATCGGCATCCAGTCCTTCCGGAGAATCCGGGAACAGGCATGCTACTACGTCGACAAGACGCCCCATATCCGGCGGCTGGTCGAACTGGGAGACTTCTACTTTCTGTCCCGGCCGCGCCGGTTTGGAAAGAGCCTGCTGGTGGACACCCTGCGGGAACTGTTCGAAGGCAACGAACCCCTGTTCCGGGGACTGGATATCCATGAACACTGGGACTGGTCGAAACGATACCCGGTGGTGCGGATCAGCTTCGACGGGAAATACGACAATCCGGACGACATAGACGGCGACATCGTTGATCAGCTGGAGATCGCCGAACGCCATGCAGGCCTTGAGCCGACACGATCATCAGTCTCGGCACCCAGGCGACTCCGGGTACTTCTCGATCGCCTGCATCACGCGACCGGCGAACAGGCAGTGGTACTGATCGACGAATATGACAAGCCGATCCTGGACGTCATCGATCGACCCGAAACGGCGGCCGCGAACAGGGACTACCTGCGAGGCTTCTATGGCATCATCAAGGGCAGCGCCCGGGACGTCCGCTTCGTCTTCGTCACCGGGGTAAGCATGTTTTCCAGGGTGAGTCTCTTTTCGGGGCTCAACAACCTCGTGAACATCAGTCTCGATCCGAACTTTGCCACCATTTGCGGATACACAGACAGGGACCTGGATACTGTTTTTTCACCGGAACTCCCGGGCCTCGACCGGAACGACATCCGGGACTGGTACAACGGTTACCACTGGCTCGGAGACGAGAAGCTCTACAATCCGTTCGACATCCTGCTGCTGTTCAACACTCGCAATTTCGAACCCCACTGGTTCGAGACCGGCTCTCCCTTCTTCCTGTTCCGGATGATGCTGGACAGGCAGGTCAGCCCGTTGGAACTGGAGCATCGGGCCACTGATGCCCGGCAAGTGTCTCGATTTGATGTGGGGGACATCGGTGTCGACGCCCTGCTGTTCCAGACCGGGTACCTGACCATAACCGGAAGGGAGAGGGATGGTACACAGACCTTCTACACCCTGGACTATCCCAATCTCGAGGTGCGTCAAAGCCTGAACCAGGGTTTGCTCGAGTTTCTCGGCCGAGAGGGAAAGGACGTGTCTGACCGGGGCAAGGAACTCGGCCGGCTGCTGGCTGCCAACGACTTCGAGGGGTTCGAGGATTGCCTGCGATCATTCTTTGCCGGGACCCCCTACCAGTGGCAGGACAGCAACGGCCCGGCCCGCTACGAGGCCTGGTACGCTGGAATGCTGTACGCCTGTTTCCGGACCATTGGACTGGACCTCCGGGTCGAGGAGTCCTCCAGCCGGGGTCGGTCGGACATGGTGGTACTGCACCGCAACCAGGTGTTCGTGTTCGAATTCAAGATGGCCGACGGGGAGGGTGACCGGGACGCCGTTGCCCAACTGGCCATCGAACAGATAGGTGAGCGAGGGTATGCAGACAGGTACCGGGACAGGAAGGAGCCGATCCACCTGATCGGCATCGCCTTCGGCAGGGACCGGAGCCCGGCAGCGGTGAAGGTGGTCTCCACCTGATTTCACCGTTGCGCTGGGCGGTGCAGGGGAGGCAATGGGCCGGCAGTCCGCCATCGCAAGCCGGCGGGTCGGCCTGCGCCCGGTAGCGGCGCGACCGGTTTCGGTATCCGAGGACAGGCCGCACTCGCGTTGCCGTGAGCCGGGAGCGCTGCTTCTATCCCGTGAACTGTCGCTTCAGACCCTGCCAGGTGCCTGGATAGTCGCGCTGGAGACCGGGTCCGGTCATGGCGTGATCGGTCACCCGGTAGGGATGGCGGCTTTCGAGCATGAAGCTGATGCCGTCGTCGACACGCTGGGGTGACATGTCATGGGCGCTCGCCGCCTCGAAGATCTCGGGCGCCGGCCCGTGCGGGATCATGCAGTTGTGCAGGCTGGCGCCGCCCGGCAGGAAGCCCTTGGGCCTCGCTTCGTAGGCGCCGTAGAGCAGCCCCATGAATTCGCACATCGTGTTGAGGTGGTACCAGGGCGGTCGGAAGGTGTCCTGCCCGACCAGCCAGCGCGGTGCGAAGGCGACGAGGTCGGCGTTGGCGACGCCCGGTGTGTCGGAGCGGGAGGTCAGCACGGTGAAGATCGACGGGTCCGGGTGGTCGAAACTGATCGATCCGAACACGTTGAAGGTGCGCAGGTCGTACCTGCAGGGCGCGTGGTTGCCGTGCCAGGCGACGACGTCGAGCGGCGAGTGGCCGAGCATGCAGGCGTGGAAGGCACCGCCGGCCTTCAGCACCAGTTCGAAGTCGCCGGCGACATCCTCGTACGCGGCTTGCGGATAGAGGAAATCCCGTGGATTGGCGAGGCCGTTGGCTCCGATCGGGCCAAGGTCCGGCAGCTCGAACGGGGCACCGTAGTTCTCGCACAGGTAGCCGCGCGACGGGCCGTCCGGGAGGTCGACGGCGATCTTGATGCCGCGGGGGATCACCGCCAGATCGCCGGGAGCCAGGTCAAGAATGCCGCATTCGGTGCGCAAACGGACCTGCCCGGCCGCCGGCAGCAGCACCATTTCGGCATCGGCATTCTTGAAATAGCGCCGGTCCATGGAGGCATTGGCGGAATACAGGTGGACCGCCAGGCCGGTTCCGGCACCCATGTCGCCGTTCCAGGCATAGCTTGCCATGCCGTCGAGAAAGTCGGTGGGCGAATCCGGTATTGGTTGGGGCGACCATCGGCACTGGGTATGCGGAAAGCTCCCGTTGCCAGACGGCGCGGTCAGCCAGAGCGGAAGGTCGATCCGGCGCCACTCGCCCTGGGATACCACCGAGGGCACGATGCGGTAGAACCAGGTCCGCCGGTTCTGCGCGCGCGGCGCGGTGAAGGCGGTGCCGCTGATCTGCTCGGCATACAGGCCGTAGGCCGGCCGTTGCGGCGAGTTGCGGCCAACCGGCAGGGCTCCGGGCAGGGCTTCGGTGGCGTGTTCGTTACCGAAGCCGGACATCATGCCGGTTGTGGCGCCTTCGGCCCCGGATACCGGGCGCCGGGCGGAAGGATGCTCGTTCATGGCCCAGGTCCGTCACTGATGTTTTTCCAAACCCTATAGGAACCCGATCTGACACGGGAGTCGCCGTATACGTGGGCTGGCTGCCGCACCGGGGCAAGGTGTCCGGGACCTCGGAGGACGCGTTTGCGATGCCAGTGAGCGTGACGGGCGCCGGGAATTTTCGTGAGGTCACCGGTCGCGGGCGGAAGCGCAACCGTGTCTTCCCCGCCCTGTGACACAACGCACGAAGAGCGATGCGGCCGGTCTGCGCCCCGCCTGGCGCCGGGTCGTGGTCATTCAGGTCCGGAGTATGCCGTGCGACCTCGGCGGCTCGGGCGTCTGCATCCAGCTCTCGGGGCGCAGACGGCTCCTCTTCCCCGGGCAAGCTCGAGGTGTGCCGCGTGCGACAGGACGATCCCCTTGCAACTGGAAACTGTCTGCTCCCGGTTCAGCAGCGATGCTGATCCGAATCAGCGTCAGTGCCGTGCGCCAGATCAGCTCCACGCACGGTTTCACGACACCCTTGACGTACAACATTTTTGATGTAAAGAATAATATACGACAGTTTTGATGTACAACAACAAGCGACAGAAATGGATCCTGTGCCTGAATTCTACACCGGCGCACCCGTTGATCCGGTTGACCTCCGGTTCCGCGAGGCGTTTCTGGCCGATCTGTGGCGAACGCTCTGCACCAAGCACGTAGTGCTCACCGCTCCGCGCCGGACCGGCAAGACCAGCGTCATGGACCACATGCGCGACAATCCCGAGAACGGGTTCTCGGTGGTGTCGGTTAACGTGCAGGACCTGACCCATCCGGCTGACTTCTTCCTGACGCTGCTCGACGCATTCCATGATGCTCACCCGAACCTGGTGCGCGATTGTCTCGCCGCGGGATGGGACATGGTCAGCGGCGCGCTGGGAAGGGTCGAAGCGATCGGTGTCGGCCGGTTCAAGCTGGCGTTGCGCGAGAGCGATCCCGACTGGCGCGCAAACTGGCGCATGCACGGCGACACGCTTCTCGCGCGGGCTCGCAACACTCGGGATCCAATCCTGTTCGTCATCGACGAGTTTCCCGACATGCTGCTCAACCTGTCCCGGGAAAGTGAAGGACTGTTGCGCGAGTTCCTGGCCTGGTTTCGTACTCAACGACAGAGCCCCGCGCCGGCACGGGATTCAGTCCGGTGGCTGGTCGGTGGGTCGGTGAACCTGGCCAGCACGCTCGATGCCCTCGGGCTGGTGGATCTCATCAACGATCTCGAGGACGTTTCCCTGCCTCCTCTCACCGACAGGGATGTGGAGACCTTCGTGATCGAGATGCTGGGCGGGCGGGACGTTCCCTTTGACAACGACGTTCCGCAACGGCTCGTCGCATGTCTCGGCCGTCCCATTCCGTTCTTCATGCAGGTGGCAACACAGGATCTCTACCGGTTATGGAAACGCGAGCAGCGCTGCCTGGGCGTGGCGGATGTCGACGCAGTCTTCGAGGCGATGATCATCGGTTCTGCCGCCCGCACCCGTCTTCAGCACTGGCAGTCACGGATCAGGCAGTACTACCCGGAGCCGAAACGCTCGCTCGCCTGTTCGCTGCTCGGACAGATCAGCGTGAGCGGACCGGGGCTCAGGCGGGCAACCCTGCTGCAGGAACTGGAACGAACGCTGACGGAGGCCGGCGCCACACTCACGCAGGTTGAGCGGAGACGGGCATTCAACCAGCTGATGCTGGAGCTCGAGAACGACTTCTACGTCGTCGAAATCGAGGAGGGGGTCTACGACTTTCCGAGCGGCGTGCTGAAGCAGTGGTGGAGGAAGTACCATGCCTGAGCCCGCACCCGCATCGAGTGTCGGGCTGTACCGGTCCGGGGTGACAAGCCCGGAGCGCCTGCGACACACCAGCGTCGCTCGCCAGTACGTGCTCGACGATACGATTGAATCCCTGCGCCGCTCGGTGGACAGGAAGTCGAAGAACCACCGGCTGTTCATCGGCCCGCGCGGGATCGGCAAGACCCACCTGCTCTCGTGTATCGAAGACGCCGTTCAGACGGACGAACAGCTCCGTACACGAGTGGTGGTCGTCCGGTTCCCGGAGGAATCAAACCGGGCACTGTCCTTTGCCGACTTCCTGATCGGCATGTGCGGGATACTGAAGGAAACCCTCGAAGACGAGCCGCAGTGGCAGGAACTGTTCGCTGCAGTCGAGACCGAAGAGGACGACGCCCGGGTTGTCGATACCCTTGTGCCCGCGATCCGGGAAGACAATCGCAGGCGGGGCCGGACCCTGCTGATTATGCTCGAGAACCTGGGCGAGGTCCTCGGTCGCCAGATCCGCAACCGCAACGACATCGCCGCCCTGCGCACGTTTCTCATGGCAGACAACGGCTGCCTGCTGCTGGCCACCGCGCCGCTGCATTTCGACGGGATTACCGACGTCGAGGCGCCGTTCTACGACTTCTTCGACATCCAGATCCTGGAGGCCCTGAGCTTCGAGGAAACGGTAGACGTCATCAGGCTCAATCTCGAGTGGGAAGGTCGGACGGATGTTCTCGGATCCCTGCAGGAGATGCGCCCCCGGCTGCAGGCGCTCTACCGCATGACGGGCGGAAACCCGCGGCTGACGATGATGCTCTACGAACTGATCGCGCATGAGTCTGTCACCGGCGTGCAGGATCAGTTCGTCCTGCTGCTCGACCGGATCTCGCCGTTCTACCAGGGCCGGTTGAACGAGCTGCCCCCCGGCCAGCGCGCTGTACTGGAATGCCTGGCGAGCATGCGCGATCAGGAGAAGACACCGGCTGCCATCGCCGCCCGGATGCGGATGAGCCAGCAGGAGACGTCGTCGCTGCTCAAGCGCCTCTCCGACGCCCGGTACGTTCGCGCCGGGCAGCATCCGCGAGACCGACGGTCGCGCCTCTACGTGATCCGGGAGGGATTTTTCGACATCTGGCTCGCTATGGACCTCTCTCGCGGTGCCCGTCGGCGTATGCCATTCCTGCTCGACTTCTTCAGCCTCTTCTATCCGAGCATCCAGGCCCGCGAGGAGAAACGTCGTGAGTTGCATTCGAAGCTGCTCGAAGGGGGCAATGTGGATGCGGAGACGTCCCTCGACTACCTGAGCGAAGTCGGTGACGAAGTGGAGCGGGCAAGTGCGAAGTTCGACATGGCGAGGATCTTCGCGCGCCGCGGGTTAGTCGACCAGGCAGCGAGCTACGTGCTGGAGGCCGCGCCACTGGCAGGGGACAGCGTGAGCCGCTCTATTTCCCGCATCGTTGCAAACACTTCGCCTACTCCCGACTATCTTTCCGAACTCGAGGAAATGATCGTGGCCTGGGAGTTGCACCGGAGTGGAGAATTCGAGGCGTTTGCCTATCGATTGGCGGAAATGGGAAAGGGATTGACCCTGCGCACCTTCTCCGAAACGAAACTCGCTTTCTTGCGCGATACGCTGGAGAGCATGGAGGACTCAGAGGAACGGATCGCGCAGAGACTCGGCATCGCCGACGTGTTGATGGATCTCGCGCGATGGAAAGAGGCGGAAGAGCAACAACGTCAAGCACTAGCCGAGGCAAAGCTCCTTGCAACTCCGGAGTTAGTCTCACTTGCTTCAAACGACCTAGCAGGCATGCTGTGGCGTACCAACCGACTCGATGAGGCCGAACCACTGATACGTCGGGCGCTAGAGATTGCCGAAGTGAACCGCAGTGACCAACACCCGACGACAGCAACTCTTTTGAACACATTGGCAAAGCTGCTGGGCGACACAAGCCGACATCAGGAAGCAGAATCCCTGCTTCGGCGAGCGCTTGAGATGGACGAGGCGACCTTCGGTGGTCAGCATCCAGACGTTGCCCGAGACTTGAATAACTTGGCGAATGTGCTCCAGGACACCAACCGGATCGAGGAAGCGCAGCAGCTGCTGCGGCGGGCACTGAATATTGCCGAGGAAGCCCTAGGAAAACGACACCCGTTAGTAGCTACTATTTTGAATAATAGGGTGAAATTATTGTACGACACTGGCCGATCGGAGAAAGCCGAAAAAGAAATGAGACGAGTACTTGAGGTCGATGAAGCCGCCTTGGGTGATCAACACCCGGATGTCGCAAGAGACTTGAACAATTTAGCGGCTCTTCTTGTGCGGATGAGCCGACCTCGGGAGGCTGAATCGCTGATGTTGCGGGCTCTAGAAATTGATGAAATTGCCTTCGGTAAGGAACATCCGAAATTGGCAATTGGTTTGAATAACTTGGCACAAATGCTGAGTGACTCCAACCGATATACGGAAGCCGAGCCACTGATGCGGCGGTCTCTCGACATCCTCGTGTCATTCTCTGTTCAAACCGGACACGAGCACCCTTTTTTCCAACAAGCAAAAAAGAACTATCGAGTTCTCATGCAGAGTATGAACCAATAGGTTGACCTGTTCCGTAAATCCATGCACTGCATGAGCGCTGACGACAAACAGATAAACTCGGTGGGAAGAGAGGTTTTCCGTGAGTGAGGGCTTACGGAGGCCGCATGTAACCACTCATTGCTCTTCCACTGTCGAGGACGGCCCGTCACCGCGTCGATCGATAGATCCAACTCCGCGTTATCAGTGACCGCCGTAGAATGAACGATAGATTGCCCAGCGAAGCGCTTTCAGAATGGAAGGCTCGGGTGGATTCAGAAACTCGGACGGAGCGGTTTCAGAAGAGACTGAGCCTCGGGCAGGTATTACACCATCAACGGTTTTGCACCGGTGGAGGGATGCGACGCACTGACAACCTGTCTGAAACTGTCGCTGCTGGTTTTGCGAATCAAGGGCTTTGGTGCTTCCCCGCCCGAACACTGGGATTCGGACCAAGCGCATCGAAGGTGCCAAGTCTCTCAACCCGATAACCCTCTGCCGGTCCTCCATCACGACAACTGGTGGTGATCGAGTCGACACGGCGTGAGCGGTTCAGCAGACCGTGTTGATTTCGGGATTTTGAACGCAAACCTGCGATCACTGGAGATCCAGCAGGTCCGCGGGCAGGTCCATCAGCTCCGGGGTCTCGGTCCACAGCAGGGCGCAGCGCACCTCCCGGTCGGGATGAATGTCCCGCAGCAGCCGGCGATAGCAGGCCATCTGGTGGAGGTAGGCGGCAGGCACCGCCTCGATGCTGCGGGGTGGCCGGCTGTTCGACTTGTAGTCGACCACCAGCACCTGGTGTGCAGTGACGACCATCCGGTCGATCCGTCCCGAGATCGTTGCCCTGCCGGTTCCGGTCTCCAGCGTGCCCGTGATCGGAACCTCGGCGCGGGAGGCGGGTCCGAACAGGAGCGCATGTTCCGGTGCGTCGAGGACCTCGAGCACCCGGCGAACCAGGTCGTCATGCCCGTCGAGATCCGGTGCCCGGCGGCCGAGAAATTCCAGGGCGGCATCGGCCCTGCGGTCGGTTGGCAGCGACGGAAGCCGCTGCAGCAGATCGTGAATGAGCAGGCCCCGCCTGAACCGGCGGGTGTCGCCGTCACCGAACGGTGATGTCGTGGTCCCGTCTGTCCGGGACGGGGTCACCCGGCGGGTGACGCGGATACCCGGTGGCGGCCGGCGCAGATGGTCGGGCAACGGCCTGCGGACAACGGGATCCGGCTCGGGCCGGTCGGGCTTGTCGGGATCGACGGCCTGCGCCGCGTCAAGCCGCAGTCCGGGCCCGGTGGGCTTCGCTCCCGCCCGCACCATGCCGGCCTCGACCATCCTGTGCCACGAATCGTCGGGAATTTTCCTGGCGGGTTGCCAGCCGCACACCACCAGCCGGTCCTCGGCCCTCGTCATGGCGACGTAGAGCAGCCTCCGGTACTCCCGGTCCCGATCCCTGTGCGCCCGGGCGCGCTCACCGGCGATCAGGTCGGTGTCGCAGTCCGCCCTCGGGGACCAGACCGGCACCTCGACGCCGCCGGGGCCGGGCACCCAGTAGAGGGTCGGGGACTGACCGGGGGTCCTGGTCGTGTCCGGCAGGAACACGACCGGCGCCTGCAGGCCTTTCGAGCCGTGGACGGTCATGATGCGAACCTCGCCGCCGGCGGAGGTCTCGAGGTCGCGCTTCAGCTCCGTGTCGTCGGACGAGATCATGTCGAGGAACCCCTGGAGCGAGGGAACATGCGTCCGCCCGTAGGCAAGCGCCTGGGCCAGAAACTCGTCGACCGGGTCAGCGGCCTCGGGCCCGAGCCGTTCGAGCAGTGCCTGCCGTCCCCCTTCCGCCAGCAGTGCGCCGTAGAACTCGTGCGGCGGCATGTTTCCGGCGCGCTCGATGCAGGAGTGCAGCAACCGGCACGCCGCCGCCCACGCCGGGTCCTCGTCGCGCCGGGCATTCAGTTCCGCCCACAGCGTCCGACGTTCCCGCGCATGACAGAGATCATAGAGTTCTTCCTCGGTTATTCCGGCGAATGGTCCCTTCAGCACGGTTGCAAGCGTGAGGTCGTCGGCCGGCAGCAGCAGGAACTGTCCGAGCGCAACCAGGTCCTTCACCGCCATCTGGTCGGACAGCATCATCCGGTCAACGCCGGCCACCGCGATGCCGAGTTGCTTGAGCGCTCCGGTGAGCAGTGGTGCAAGCGGCCGGCGGCTGCGCAGCAGGACCATGATGTCGCCGGGACGGATCGGCCGGCCGCGTGACTCGAGAATCTCGTCACTGTCGAGCCAGTCGCGGATGCACCGGGCAATCTCGTGCGCGAGCAGCACCTCGGATCTCAGCGCCACCTGCCGGCTGACCGGCAGCGTCCACTCCCGGGAACCGGTCTCCCGCCCCTGTTTGCCGGTCGCGTCCCACCAGTCCACCGACCCGCCCTGCCTCGAGCGCCACGCCCGGTGCTGCAGCGGAAGCAGGTCGCCGCCGGGACCGCGTTCGCGGACCCCGTCTCCTGCGCTCTCCTCCGCAAAGGTTGCGTCGACGGCGCTGAGAACCGGAGCGGTGGAGCGGAACGAGATGTCGAGCGGAACCGACGCCCATCGGGCGCCGGCCCCGGTGATCCGGTCCCGGTAGCCGTTGCGCGCTTTGAGAAACCTTTCCGGCTCGGCACCCTGGAAGCCGAAGATTGACTGCTTGACGTCACCCACGGCGAAAACCGTCCGCACCGTGTCGGACAGGCCACCACCGGCTTCCTCGACGGCGAAGAACTCGTCGGTAAGCCGTTCGATGATCTGCCACTGTTCCCGGCTGGTGTCCTGGGCCTCGTCCACCAGCACGTGATCGATGCCGCCGTCGAGCCGGTAGAGGACCCAGGGTGCTACCCCCGGTTGCGACAGCAGGTCCAGTGTCGCGAGCACGAGGTCGTGGAAATCGACCGCGTACCGCCGTCGCTTCTCGTGGGCATAGGCGTCGAGAATGGCGCAGGCAACCCGGACCAGTTCCGCGCTGTGGGTCGCGAGCCACGCTGCCCGGCAGAGCTGCGCGGTCCGGAGCACCCGGTGGGCTTCGTCCTGCATGGCTTCGAGAGCCCCGGGGTCCCGGCGACTGATCGTGACCGGCAGCAGCGACTTCCGTAATTCCCCCTTTGCGGTGAGAAAGAGCGCGCGGTACGCATCGAAGGTCCTGAGCCGTTCTTCGGTGCCGGCGGCAAGCCAGCGCCCGAGTACCTCGGCTTTCCGGACCTGTGCCTCGCTGCCGCTTTCCAGCGCATCCGCAACCCGGCGCAGGGTGCCGGGGAGTGCCGGGCCCGCGCGCGCGGCATCGTGCAGGACATCGTCCACGGTCTGACCGTGCCTGGCGCCGAGCGCCTCGTGGATGGCCCGTTCGAGTTCGTCCACGTCGCCAAGGTGCGCGAGTGCTTCGCCGACCCGGCCCCGCCTGGCGAGCAGGTCGGCCAGCAACTGGTGCAGCGTCGCCTCGTTCAGGTGCTGGCCCAGGCTGGTCAGGGTCTCGTCCATCAACGGGTCCGCGGTCCGGATCACCCGGTCGCGGGCGAGCCGCATCAGCTCACCCGCGGTCCTCTCTTCAAGGACCTCGAACTGCGGCGGCAGCCCGGCCTCCAGCGGGAACCGTCTCAGCACCGAGCCGCAGAACGCGTGGATCGTCTGCACGTTGAGCTGTCCCGGCGCGTCGAGGACAACGGCGAACAGGCTGCGGGCCCGTTCGACCTCGCCCGGGCGAGCCGGCCGGTCAAGCAGCAGGGCGAGATCGTCGTCCAGGTCGGCCGCGTCCATCACCGCCCAGTGCGAGAGCTGCATGGCGATCCGGTGCGACATCTCCGCTGCCGCGGCCCGGGTGAAGGTCAGGCACAGGATGCGCTCGGGGGTGGCACCGTCCAGGAGCAGCCGCAGCACGCGGTCGGTCAGGACCTTGGTCTTGCCGGAACCGGCAGACGCCGTGACCCAGACCGAGGCTCCGGGGTCGGATGCCTCGCGCTGGCGAGCCTCGACCCAGGCCGCGTCGGTCCCGTCCGTCATTCCTGCCACTCCCCGGTCCGGGCGAGGTGGGCGTAGTCATCCCGGGAAAGCTCGAGCTCGGGATCGGGGGTGACAAGGTAGGGGGTGTCCGGGTCGTCGAAGGCCCCCAACAACCGGTCCAGCCAGGCCCCGGCCTGGGCAACCAGGGTTTCGACCTCGTCGAAGGAACTGGTCGCACCCGCTTCCTCCGCGCCGGAGAGCTTCCAGTATTCCACCGCCGAACATCGCGAGCCCGGTCCGATGCCGTCGAACCCTCCGTTGCGCAGGATCAGCGCCTCGAGCAGGAGCTGCGTCGCGCGACCCCGTTCCAGGTCCGCCTTTCCCGGTACCGCGCCAGTCTTGTAATCGATGATTGTCCAGCTGCCGTCGGTCATCCGGTCGATACGGTCGGCGTGGCCCCTCAGTGTGACCGGCCCGGCGTCGGCCTCGATGCTGATCTCTCCGGTTACCTCGGCACGTCTGTCAGCCACATGATCCGAGCGGCGGAACTCGGTCTCCACGATCCAGCGTGCGATACGCTCGAACCGCGGCCACCAGAAGGCCAGGACTATGGGCTCATCGAGGATATCCGCGAACACCTCGCGTCCGATGGTGCACAGCTGTCGATACGCCTGTTCGGCTTCCGTCGGAATTCCCTCGCGGACGAAGCGCTCCAGCGCGTGGTGAATGCGGGTTCCGCGGTCGGCGAGATCGGGTTCGCCGCCGAGCGGCGACAGCGTCTTCAGGTGAAGGATGCGCCGGGCGTAGACGGAGTAGGGATTGCGGTGCAGCCGCTCGATCTCGGTGACCGAAAAACGTCTCGGCCGCACGGCGACCGGGGGGCGGGGTTCCGGCCGCGGGGCCGGCCGCGTCGCAGCCGGCGTCGCCAGTTCCCGGGCCCATGCCAGTCTTTCGCTGCCGTTGCTCGCCAGTGCGCCGGGCAGGCCGAGCGCGTCAAGGACCGAGTCGAGGCGGAGCAGCCAGCGCGACGGCACGGTGGGCGTGCCGGCATCGCGTTGCGAACGGGTGAGAAACACCTCGGGTGCGCTGCAGGCCTGGACCAGGTCGTGCGCCGCCTGTCCGATCCGGACGTCGAGCGAGGGCAGCCCGAGTTCGGATCGCATCTGCCGGCTCATCCACGGGTCCGCCGGCGGAGCCGACGGCCACGACCCCTCGTTGAGCCCGCCGAGGATCATCCGGCCGAACCGCTGCATCCTGGCTTCCAGCGGACCGAGGATCATGATGCCCGGGTCCGTGGTCAGATGCGGCCGGTAGACCATGCCGGCAAGCGTGGCATGGAGCATCGCCGGATAGTCGCGGCCTTCCATCTCCGGCCAGTCGACCGCCGCATCATGCAGTTCGGCGAGGAAGGCGGCCGAACGTGCCCCGGTCTCGCCGCTCCAAAGCCGGTCGGCGCCGCTCTCGGTGTCACTGGCCGCAATCGCTTCGGCTGCGGCGCAGTGCGCCACCAGCACCTCGCGCAGTGTTGTCTCCCGTTTCTCGAGTTCCGACTCGAAGGCGGCAAGAGCGGGCAGCAGCGCGCCAAGCCAGTCGTCCTCGTCGCGAAGATGCAGCCCGAGCCCCCGCACCCCGGGCGGGACCCGGTTCCCGCGCAGCACCTGGCGTTCGAAATCCCACACCCGTCGCCGGAAGGTCCGGGCGTCCATGCCGCAGCGCGCCATCGGATGCTTGAGTGTTGCCAGCAGTGCGACCGGCGCCATCCGCCGGATCACCATCTCCGCGGTCAACCGCCAGAACGTAAGCGCCGGAACGTCCGCCAGCGGCTCGCCTGCAGAGTCCTCGATCTCGATGTCCCAGTGTCCCAGCGCCACCTTGACCCTCTGCGCCAGGACCCGGTCAGGGGTGACCAGGGCAGCGGTGCCTCCGGGCCGTTCGAGCACCTCGCGCAGCAGCAGGGCAATCACCCGGGCTTCCTCGTCGGGGTTGGCGCAGTCGATCCGGTGCATCCCGTCCAGCGATGCCGCATCGATGTCGAGAGGACCGAGATCCTGCCAGCGATCCGTCGTGACCGCCGGGCGCAGCGCCTCCCGCAGCAGTACCTGGCGCGGAGGCTCGGACGGGCCGTCGTCATTCCAGTTCCCGACCGCGTCCCTGTCGATTTCGAGACGGTCGAGCAGGCGCGCAAGCGCGTGCTGCGGGTGAACCGGATCGTCGAGCGCCGCCTGCCAGCTTGCCCGGTCGATGATCCGGTCGAGACCCGGCAGCACCACGGCGCCGGCGGGCAGGGATGCCACCACCCGCATCAGCCGTGCCGTCGCCGGAACCGTCCCGGTGGAGCCCGCGATGATGACCGGACGCGCCGGCGGCGAGGCCTGCCACCTGCGGGCAACGCTCTCGAGCAAGCGGTCGCGCCGGGTCACGGGATCGATCGCCCCTTCGTCCGCGAGCAGTGCCGGCCAGTGCTCCGTCACGATGCGCAGGAAGGCCAGTGTCTGTTGCCAGTGTCCGGCATAGGCATCGGGAACCAGGGTCTCGAGCGCCTCGAAACCGAGCCCCTCGGTCTGCATCTGGTCAAGGAACCGGGCCAGTTCGCCTGCAAGCGTGATCGCCTGTCCGGTTCCGGCGCCGCGGGCGGCAAGAAACCGGCGCACCTGTCGAGCCAGCAGGAGCTGGCGGCGCAGGGTTCCGACAGCAGGCGGCAGGTCATCCCCGGCCTCCTCGTCACCGAAGGCGCGGGTCGGGGTGACCAGGGGCTCGTCGTCCTCGACATCGCCGAGAGCGCGGATCTCCGGCAGCAGCAGCGAACCTCCGCCGCTGCGACGCAGGAAGGCATCCGACACCGCCTGGACCGCGCGGCGGTGCGGGACGAGGACGATGGCGTCGGCAAGCCCGAACGGGCCATCGTCGATGCGCCGCTCGAGCCCGCTCGCCAGGGTGTCGACGAAGGAGTGGTGAGCCGGAATGGAATAGAGGCGGAGCGCGCTCATCCGACGGTTCAGAAGAAGGGGACTGCCGGTGCGTGACCGTTTCCGGCCCGGGCGCGCGCGGTCTCGAGGTCCTCCGGGGTGCTGATGTGGTACCACAGCCCGTCGTGCAGCAGCCCGTGGAGCCGTCCGGTTTCCTCGGCACGGTCGAAGGCGACGTTGAGCGAGAAGGGGCCCGGCGGCGGGTTCTCGAGCGCCGCCGGAGCAATGATCGCGAGCCCCGTGTAGGCGTAGGGAACCACGATGCCCTCGGGTGCCCGCTCCAGCCGGCCGTCGGGATCCATCAGGAAGTCACCTGACCCGTGGTACCCTTCGGTCCTGACCAGCGAGGCCAGCAGCAGGAGGATATCCATGCGTGCGGGATCCCACGCCTCCGCCAGCCTCACCAGCGGGCATTTCATCCCGTCGAACCACAGGCTGTCGCCGTTGATCACATAGAACGGGTCGGGGCCGAGCAGCGGCAGGGCGCGCACCACGGCGCCTCCGGTCTCCAGTGGCTCGGGTTCATGCGAGACCACGATCCGCTCGTCGGCCCGGGAGCGCACGTGCCCCTCGATCTGTTCGGCAAGCCAGCTCGCGTTGACCACGATGCGCGCGACACCCGCTTCGCACAGACGATCGAGCGCCCGGGCAAGCGGGCTGGTTCCGCCCACCTCCAGCAGCGGTTTGGGGACCCGGTCGGTGAGCGGCATCATGCGCCGGCCGCGGCCGGCCGCCAGGACCATGGCGCCCGCCGGGATGGCGTCGGTGCGGGTCGGAAGCCGTGTCAGGAACACGGTGCCGGACCGAAGGGAGCGTGGCGGGACATCCATCGGTCGACCGCGGCGAGGCCTGCCCGCTCCAGGTTCGTGGCCACGTGACGTTCGAGGCGCGGCAGGTGAACCAGGTACTGGTGGTTGCCGTGGAGCAGCGACTGCCGGACGAAGATGCCGAAGACCTTGAGTGCCCGCTGTGCCCCGAGGGCGTGATAGGAGCGCATGAAGTCCGCCCGGTCGAGGTGCTCGCCACGGGCGGCAAGGTACCGTTCCAGCATCACGTTGACGAGGTCGTCGGCGATGTCGCGCCGGGAATCCTGCAGCAGCGAGACCACGTCGTAGGCAGCGGGCCCGATCACCGCGTCCTGGAAGTCGAGCAGGCCGCAGGCGGCAAGCCCGTCGCGGTCGCCGAGCAGCATCAGGTTGTCGACGTGGTAGTCGCGCAGAACCAGGGTCCCGGGAGACGCGCGCAGCACCGGCATGGACAGGCTCCACGCCTCGAGCCAGTCGTCGCGCGCCGCCTGCGTCACTCCGAACGATCGGTAGCGTACCAGGTACCAGTCCACGAACAGCACGACCTCGTCGAGCAGCATCCGGTCGGTGTAGTCCGGAACGTCGGCGGCCGGCGGTGGCCGGTCATGCAGGTCGATCAGGACGTCCATCGCCCTGGTATAGAGCTCGGTCTCGTCCGCTCCGTCGGCAATGGCCCGGGTATAGGTCGCATCGCCGAAGTCGTCGAGAAGCAGGAACCCGTCGCGGCTGTCTTCACCCAGGATGCGCGGCGCGCTGTACCCCATGGAATTCAGCAGCCGGGAGAGGGTGACGAACGGAATCACGTCCTCCCGGTCCGGGGGAGCGTCCATGACGACAAGAGGAGTGCTGCCGGCGTGCACGCGGAAGTAGCGCCGGAACGAGCAGTCATCGGCGAGTGCCACGACCTCGGCGCCGTCCAGCCCGTTGCGCGCGAGAAACCGGGTGAGCAGCTGTTCGCGGGAGGTCATGACCGATCTCGTTCCACTGCGTGCCCCGCGACGATCGCGCCGGCCCGTTCCCGCCAGGATGCGTCACCGCGGAGCGTTGCCCGACGATCGGTGTCCTTATGGCAAAACTCGAGGTGGATTTCGAGCCTTCGCGCCGGCAGCCGGTCGCCTGCCCGCTCCGGCCACTCGATCAGCGTCGCCGCGGTCCCGAAGGCGTCGTCAAGCCCGAGTTCGTCAACCTCGCCCGCATCCGCGAGCCGGAAGAGGTCGGCATGCCAGATCTCGAAAGCCGGGGCCTCGTAGGCCTGCACCAGGGTGAAGGTCGGGCTCGGGACCTCGAGATCCGGGCCGGCAAGCGTGCGGATCACCGCCCGGGCCAGCACCGACTTGCCGGCGCCGAGATCGCCCGACAGGCAGATGACATCGCCAGCCCGGAGCTCGGCCGCGATCCGCCGTGCCAGCGCCTCGGTCCCGGCTTCGCCATGCAGGTCGAGCCACCCGAGCAGTGTTGTCATTGGAGCTTATAGGGAAAGTTTAATGGTTGGCGGGTCATATGCATTGCTAGACAAGCCGCCGCATGCGCGCCGTGGGTTCATTCGTCACTAGTGAAGGCAAGTTTTTGAATGACCACTCAATACACTCTCTTTCCAGGACATCAGCTGCGCGACTGGAAAGTCCAGACTCAACAAGCCATAGTTGCGGTATCACATACCGACAGTCTCTATCCGCAAACCTGAAGTGGTCCTTGTCCACGTCGGTCAATCCCAAAAACCAGTAGGGTGTCCGCATGAGCCTTTCGATCTGGTGCGGTATCCATCCGTTTTTTACACGATCAGAGAACGAGGTATCCGACTGATCCCGATTTTTGTTGTCGAACACACCCATATGCTCGGCCATTCGCAGATACAACGGACGGCTTGTTTTACCCCAATAGTGTCTGACATAAACATGCCTGCAAGTGCACCTCGTCATTCGACAGGCATTATTTGCGATTGGAAGCGTGCCGCCCTCCAGTGTACCTGCAGCACTATCAATGGGCGTACCAGTCTTCGCATCATCGATAATGCTCCTAATGTGCTCTTTGTAACAGTCATTTATCAAATAACATTCATGGTCGTATGGCTGTGCGAGACAATATACAACAAACCCCTTTTCCTCTCCAGGGAATATCCAGCCATCGGAAACTCCTGAGAAGCCAAAGATGGACTCGACCATAAAATCTCGCGGTGCTGGATAATCGCCAAGTGGATCAGTCCCCCAGCGTTCGCGATAGGCAGTGATCATCATCAATCCCCTTTGTCTAGAAATGTATAGGGTTTCCCAACCGTCAACCTTTGCCCATAAGCCCCCTATTATTCCGTGCTTCTTCGGTAGTGGCGGGCCGTATATGCCTCGCTGAACTTGCCTGATTGAAGATCGGCGTCCACGAGGTCCGGGTCGCGACCTGCCGGATCTCCGTAGCCGCCAGCGCCCGGCGTGTTCACGATCACCGCCTGCTCCGGTGTCAGCTCCATGTCGGGCGGTTTGTTGGCGAGCCGGCGCTCGCTGCCATCCGCCTCCTGGAGCCAGAAGCTGCCGCTGCCGCCGGGCCGGCCACCGAAGATGCCCCAGGGCCGGTTGCGGAACCGTTCGCCGACGCCGTTGAAGATGCAGGTATGGCCGAGCGGGCGCACCACGCGCTGCAGCCCGAGACCTCCCCGCCAGGTCCCGGCGCCACCCGAATCGGGAATGAGACCGTAGCGTTCGACCAGCAGCGGGTACTCGAGCTCGATCGCCTCGACCGGCAGGTTGGAGGTGTTGGTGATGTGCACCTGCACCCCGTCGGTCCCGTCGCGGTCGTTGCGCCCTCCGAACCCGCCGCCGAGGGTCTCGAGATAGACGTAGGGTTCGTCGGTTTCCGGGTCGCGGCCCGCAAACACCGCCATCGAGTTGGCGCCGTTTGCGGCCCCGACCGCGGCATCGGGAAGTGCCGGGGCCAGCGCCCCGATCACCACGTCGATGATCCGCTGCGAGGTGTGGGCCCGCGATGCCACCGCCGCCGGAGCGACGCAGCTCAGCATGGTGCCGGGCGGCGCGGTGACCTCGACGGCGTCGAGCACGCCCTGGTTGTTCGGGATCCCGGGATCGAGCATGGCCTTCAGTGCATAGCAGACAGCGGCCTTGGTGCCGTGCAGCGGGATGTTGATGTTGCCGGGGGTCTGCGGTGCGGTTCCGGCAAAGTCGAAGCTTGCCCCCTCGCCGTCGATCGTTGCGGCCAGTCGGATCGGCACGTCGACCGCGGCCCGGCCATCGTCGTCCATCACGTCCTCGAACCGGTACACTCCGTCGGGGATGGCGGCGATGGCGTCGCGCATGCGTTGCCCGGTGCGGGTGATGATGTCGTCGAACACCGCGGTGATCAGCTCCGGACCGTTGCGCTTCGCGATCTCGACCAGGCGCCGTTCCGCCAGGTGCAGGGCGGCAAACTGGGCGTTGTAGTCGCCACGACGCTCGTCGCGTACCCTGACGTTGAGCAGCAGGATGTCGAACAGGTCACGATCGAGCTGTCCGCGGCGGAACAGCTTGATCACCGGGATCCTCAATCCCTCCTGGTAGATCTCGTTCATGCCCCCGGCCATCGACCCGGGCGACATGCCGCCGATGTCGGCGTGGTGCGCGATGTTGCACACGAACCCCAGCAGTTCGCCGTCAACGAACACCGGCCTCGCGAGGCTGACGTCGGGCAGGTGGGTGCCGCCGCCCTCGTGCGGATCGTTGGCGGCGAAGATGTCACCCTCCTCGATCTCGTCCGGCCGGTACTTGGCCAGCAGTGCCTGCATCTGTCCCAGCACCGAGGCGATGTGGACCGGGATGGAGTTGGCGGCCTGGACCACGAGCCGGCCGTCGCGGTCGACGACAGCGCAGGAATGGTCGTGGCGTTCCTTGATGTTGGTCGAGTACGCGCTCTTCATCAGGGCGACGAAGGCTTCGTCGACCACCGACTGCAGGGCGTTGGAGAGAATTTCGGTCGTGACCGGGTCGGTGGCCGGCCGGTTGTCGCTCATGATGCCACCTCTATGATCATGGTACCGTCCACCTCGACCCGGACCGTGTCTCCCGGGTGGACCAGGGTGAGCGCATCGAGCTGCTCGATCACCGCCGGACCGTGCAGCACCTGTGCCCGCGCGAGGTCGGCCCGGTCGTAGACGGGAGTGTCGACCGGGCTGTCCGGTGTGAACCAGACCTTGCGCCGGCCGACGGGATCCGCGGTGACGCGGGCCACTGCCTGCAGCGGTCGATCTGCCGTGGCCCGTCCGGTGGCGGTGATCCGCAGGTTCACGATCTCGATCGGATCGGTCTCGGTGTAGTGGCCGTAGGTGCGTTCGTGCAGCCGGAAGAACCGGTTCCTGAGTTCGTCGAGCGGAGTGCGGGCAAGCGCGTCGGCGAGCACCCCGTCATCGGCCCCGTCGACATTGAGCCAGGGAACGGTCAGTTCGAAGTTCTGACGCACGTAGCGCATGTCGAAGGCGATCTGCACGCGCCGGTCGGCGGTCGGGATCGCCTCGGTGGCAAACCACGAGGCGGCGCGCCGGACAAGGTCCGAGAGGTCATCGGCCACTGCGTCGCGGGTCGCGTCGTCATACGGAATCCGCCGGGTGGTCACGAAATCCTCCCTCAGGTCCGAGACCACCAGCCCCTCGGCGCACAGCAGCCCCGGAGCCGGCGGGACGATCACCTCTCGCATTTCGAGCGCGCGGGCGACATCGAGTCCGTGCAGGGGTCCGGCGCCGCCGAAGGCCATCAGGGCGAAGTCGCGCGGGTCGTGGCCGCGTTCGACCGAGATCGTGCGCACCGCGCGGACCATGTTCGCGATGACGATACCGAGCATGCCGTGCGCCGTCCGCTCGATCGAGAACCCGAGGCGATCGGCCATCGGACGGATGGCGTTGCGGGCCAGCCCGGCATCGAGGCGCATCGCGCCGCCGAGCAGGTGGTCGGGCAGGCGTCCGAGCACCAGGTTGGCGTCGGAGACCGTGGGCTCTGTGCCACCGCGCCCGTAGCAGGCCGGACCCGGCGCCGCACCGGCACTCACCGGACCGACCTTCATCAGCCCGTCCCGGTCGAACCAGGCGACGGACCCGCCGCCCGCGCCGACGGTGTGGATGTCGATCATCGGGAGCCGCACCGGGAAGCCGGCGACGGTCCGGTCGTAGCCGGTCTCCGCCTCGAAGTCGCGTATCAGCGCCACGTCGGCGCTGGTTCCGCCCATGTCGAGGGTTATGACGTCCCCCCGACCGGCCTGGCGGGCCTGGTGGATCGCCCCGACCGTGCCGGCGGCAGGCCCGGACAGCGCGGAACGGATCGGCATGTCGCTCGCGCGGTCGACCGACATGAGACCGCCGTTGGACTGGTTGATGCCGAGCCGCGCCTGCGGTGCGTAGTCGGCAAACCTCTCGCCGAGCGTGTGCATGTAGGGACCGACCACCGGCTGGAGATAGGCATTGAGCAGCGTGGTCGAGAACCGTTCGTACTCGCGGAACTCCGGCTGGACCTCGCTGGAGAGGGACACGCTGCGATCGGGCAGGCGGGTGCGCAGCGCCTGGCCGAGGCGCTGTTCGTGAGCGGGTGCGAGGAAGGAGAACAGCAGGCAGACCGCGCAGGCCGCGGTGTCCGTCGCGGCCACCCTTTCCACCACCTCGTCGATGTCCTCGTCGGTCAGTTCACGGATCACCTGTCCCCTGCCGCCGATGCGTTCGCTGACCTCGAAACGCAGGTGTCGGGGCGCGAGTGGCGGCGGGTGATCCTCCTTCATGTCGTACATCTTCGGGCGGATCTGGCGACCGATCTCGAGCAGGTCGCCGAACCCGCCGGTGGTGATGACGGAGACCGGGGCGCCGAGGCGCTGGATCAGGGTGTTGGTGGCGACGGTGGTCCCGTGGGCCAGCCGGGCGATGGCGCCGGGCCGGATGCCGGCCTCGTCCATGACTGCGTCGAGACCCTCGAGAATGGCCCTCGACGGGTCGTCCGGCGTCGAGGGGCGCTTGTGCGGAACCACCCGTCCCTCAACGGTGTTGACCGCGTGGAAGTCGGTAAAGGTGCCCCCGACATCGACGCCGACGAGCCAGGCGGCACCGGTTTCGGCATGCGGTGATCCGGGTGTGTCCAACATGAAACTCACTTGCAGGCTATAGATGGAGATTCGTTTGGCGAACAGCGACCCTGATTGACTGCAGACCAGTCTGGCAGTTCGCGAAGTGGGGCAGGGTCTGCGTCAAACGGATGGCTTCGGGCTGACGGCGAGACCGGACTGTATTCCAACGGCAAATCATTGTATACGCGTCCGAAGAAAGTGACGTTTATCGTCAGGTTCAGCAACAGCATGGTGGTTCTCAGCCGGACCGGCGGGGGCCTGCGGTCATACAAGGGTTCAAGCCACAAAGTGAAAAAGCCTCTGTCCAAGGACAGAGGCTTGATACACCGGTGGATGACCTTGGGACACCGAGCCCGCGCAAAGGGTCGATTTGCTGCGTAAAGTGAACCGACCGCTTCTCGATTTGCTACAGAACCGATCATAGTGTCTGGGAAGACCAAGTCAAGGAAAATGGAATGCCACTGATTTTCGGTCTGGATATCGGCACAACCTCGGTCGGGTTCGCCGTCATCGACCACGATTCCGAGGCAGGTACGGGAAAAATTCACCGTCTTGGCGTGCGAATCTTCCCCGAAGCGCGAGATCCGAAGGGCGTGCCGCTGAATCAGGAACGGCGGCAGGCGCGCCTTCGCCGCCGTCAACTACGCCGTCGGCGAGAGCGTCGGCGCCTGCTCGGTGACCAGTTGTGTGCGGCCGGATTGCTACCGGTACGCAACTCGTCCGATTGGGATCGGGTCATGAAGTGCGATCCCTACGAACTTCGGAGGCGCGCCTTCGAGGGTGAGACGCTGTCTCTGCATGAGATTGGCCGTGCCATCTACCATCTCGCTCAGCGCCGCCACTTCAGGGGCCGCGACATCGACGAGGTTTCCGACACTGCCGACAATGCTGCCGATGACGCGGACGAGAAGAAAGCGACGTCCGCGCGGGAGCAGACTGTTCAGGCATTGAAGCGTGAGGGCAAAACACTCGGTGCTTGGCTCGCTGCGCGGGAACCGAACAGACGCAAGCGAGGCGAGCATGCCACGCGCGACATCGTTGAGGATGAGTTCGACACTGTGTGGATGCCGCTCGTTCCGGAGCGATTCCGTTCTTCCGTTCGGGACGCGATCTTCGAACAACGGCCCGTTTTCTGGCGATTGAATACACTTGGTAAGTGCCGGTTCGTTCCTGGCTCACCTCCCTGTCCGAGAGGTTCATGGCTCTCCCAACAGCGGCGTATGCTCGAGAAGTTGAACAATCTTGCGCTTGCCGGCGGCAACCAGCGTCCTCTCGACTCCGAAGAGCGCCAAGCGATTCTCTCCAGACTGCAAACGCAGGCTTCGATGACTTGGCCCGGTGTTCGGCGGGCGCTCGCGCCGCTGTACCGGGCTCGCGGAGCACCCGGTGAAGAAAGGGCCCTCAGGTTCAACCTAGAGGAAGGCGGCGAGAAGAAACTGCTCGGCAATCCGGTCGAGGCGAAGCTCGCGGATATCTTCGCCAGCGACTGGCAAGAGCATCCGCGCAAGCAGGAAATTCGGGATTCCCTTCCCCACCGAACCTGGCAGGCCAACTACGAACAGCTGGGCGACCAGCGCGTGGTCATTCTTCCCAGGGCCGAACGAACGAAGCGCAGGGCGGAAGTAGTGCGGAATTTCGTCGTGGAGTTCGGCCTGTCGAACGATCAGGCGACCAAGATCGAGACATTGAAGCTCCCATCCGGTTGGGAGCCGTATTCCGCTGAGGCGCTGCAGGCGATGCTGCCGCATCTCGAAGCAGGGGTCAGGTTCGGTGAACTGGTCATGAGCCCCGATTGGGAGGAGTGGCGAGCGGAGACATTTCCCGGTCGCGAGCAGCCGACCGGCGAAATGTTCGATCGCCTTCCGAGTCCGGCCGACCGCGAAGAAAGAGATCGCGTCGCCAGCCTGCGCAACCCGACGGTCGCACGCACGCGAAACGAACTGCGCAAAGTAGCCAACAACCTGATCGACCTGTACGGCAAGCCGGATCTGATTCGCGTGGAAGTCGCGCGCGACGTCGGCAACTCCAAGCGCCAGCGCGAGGAAAAGGCGTCCGGCATCCGCCGCCAGGAACGGCGCCGGAAAGCGGCCCGCGAAGCACTCCAGCAGAACGGGTTCGCGGAACCGTCCCGCGCGGATGTCGAGAAATGGATGCTCTGGGAGGAATGCGGCCACCGCTGTCCGTACACCGGGGTCACGATTTCCTTCGACGCCCTGTTCCGCACCGGAGAGTTCGAGGTGGAGCACATCTGGCCGAGATCTCGCTCTCTCGACAACAGCTTCAGGAACAAGACCCTCTGCCGCAAGGACGTGAACCTTCGAAAGGGCAACCAGACCCCATACGAGTTCTTCCGAAGCAACGAGGAAGAGTGGGACGCGTTCGCCAACCGGCTTGCCGGCATGAAGGGTCCCAAGGGCGGGACGGGCATGTCTCTCGGCAAGATCAGGCGGTTCCTCGCGCCCTCCATCCCGGAGGATTTCGCCACGCGGCAACTGAACGACACCGGTTACGCCGCGCGTGAGGCGGTAGCCTATCTCAAGAAGCTGTGGCCGGACCAGGGACCGGAAGCGCCCGTGAAGGTCTTCGCCGTATCCGGCCGCGTCACGGCGCACCTTCGCCGGTTGTGGCGCCTGAACAACATTCTGGCCGAAGACGGCGAGAAGACCCGCGGCGATCACCGCCATCACGCGATCGATGCGCTGACGGTCGCGTGCTGCCATCCGGGGATGACGCAGAAGCTCTCGCGATTTTGGCAGGAAGAGGACGATCCCCGCGCGCCGCAGCCGCACCTTCCCCCGCCCTGGGAAACGATTCGAAGCGACGCCGATCGGGCCGCCGCAGCCATCGTCGTGTCCCATCGGGTCCGCAGGAAGGTCTCCGGACAGCTCCACAAGGAGACGATCTACGGCGACACCGGCGAAGAAATCGCGGGCGGGCGCGGGACGACATACCGCTATTTCGTCCGCCGGAAGCCCGTCGAGGAACTGAAGAACTCCGAGTCCGAGCGCTTCAACGGAACCAGGATCATCGACATCGTCGATGACGGCGTGCGCGACATCGTCCACGGGTGGGTCGACAAGCATGGCGGTGAGCCCGGCGCGGCGTTCGTGGACGGCTATCCCAAACGGGGCAGGAAAGGCCCCGAAATCCGCAAGGTCCGCCTGCGCGTGAAGCAGCAGATCGAGCTGATGACAAAAGCATCAACGGGGTATGCCGACCTGGGCAACAATCATCACATCGCGATCTACCGGCTGGGCGACGGAGCCGTCGATTACGAAGTGGTCAGCCTGCTGGAGGCCTCGCGCCGGAAGGCGCGGCACGAACCCGTCGTCCGGCGGGATCGCGGCGACGGCGCGCAATTCGTGATGTCGCTGTCTCCCGGCGACTCGTTGCAGCTCACCAGGAATGGAGAAACCAGGCTGAAGATCGTCGAGAGCGTATGGTCGGCCGGCCCGGTCGTCATGGTCGACCATGACGATGCCCAAGGCGCGACGGTATTTCGCCCCGGCGCGAAGACGATCGTCTCAAGCGGTGGCAGGAAGGTCTCGGTCGATCCAATAGGCCGGATTCATCCGGCGAATGACTGAGTTTGCCCGGCGATGATCCGAAAGACCGTCGAATTCTCGACTCCCGGCACCCGCCTCTCGGTCGCCAATAGCCAGCTCGTGGTCCAACGACCCGACCTGCCGAAGGCAACACTGCCGATTGAAGACCTGGGCGTTGTGATCGTGGACGACATCCGGGCGACCTACACGCAGTCCGTCTTTCTCTCACTTCTGGATGCCGGCGCCACAGTGCTGGTCACGGGCCGCGATCATCTCCCCGCCGGAATGATGCTTCCGCTCGACGCGCATCACGTTCAGACCGAACGTCACCGGGCGCAAGTCGAGACCAGTGCGCCGGTCCGCAAGCGCGCTTGGCAGGCGATCGTTCGGGCCAAGATCGTTCAGCAGGCCGCAGTGCTCTCTCATTTCACCGGAAGTCACGGCGGCCTCGCCCCTATGGCGCGCCGGGTTCGCTCAGGCGACCCAGACAATCTTGAAGCCCAGGCTGCGCAGAGATACTGGCCGCGCCTGTTCGGCAAGTCGTTTCGCCGTGACCGAGAAGCCGATGGTGTGAACGCACTCCTGAACTACGGCTACGCGGTTGTTCGGGCCGCCGTGGCGCGCGGCGTGGTGGCGGCCGGACTGATTCCCTCTCTCGGTGTCCACCATCGACATCGCGGCAATCCGTTCTGCCTAGCGGACGATCTATTGGAGCCGTACCGCCCTTATGTCGACTGGCGAGTCCGTCAAATGGCTGGGGAGGGCGGAGAGCCCGTGCCCGATCTGGCCGAACGCGAGACCCGCGCCGCGCTACTCTCGCTTCTCAACGAGACCGTACATGTCGGGGGTCGTCGGGAACCACTGCTGCTTGCCCTCCATACCAGCGCCGCCTCCTTGTGCCGGGCGCTCACTGGCGGCGACCGCACCCTCGTGCTTCCGGTAGGACTTCCACTGGAGCCCGATCTCGTCGATGCTGCCGAGATCGGTTGAGCATGCTGCGGGAGGTGAAACCAATTCCGTGGGGCTGGCGCACGATGTGGGTAATCGCGATGTTTGACTTGCCCACCGACACGCCAAAGGCACGGAAAGCGTACACGCGGTTTCGCAAGGAGTTGCTCAACGACGGCTTCACGATGATGCAGTATTCGGTCTACATTCGGCATTGTGCATCGATCGAGAACGCCAAGGTTCACGCGGCCAGAATGGGGCGCCGGGTTCCGTCCGCGGGAGAGGTTCGATTCCTGACGATCACCGACAAGCAGTTCGGCCGGATGGATACCTATGTCGGAAAAACCCGCAAGGCGCCGTCGAATCCGCCCGCCCAACTGGAGCTTTTTTGATCGGAGGGCGGGCGAAAACGACTATAAATCAACGCCTTAGTTCTAGGATAAGTGTAGCAAATCGAGAAACGGCCGCAATCCGCAGCCTGCGGGCCTGTACGCCGGCGGCCGCATCAGTGTAGCAAATCGAGAAACGGCCGCAATCCGCAGCCTGTACGTGATCGCGCCGGTTCCGACATTAGTGTAGCAAATCGAGAAACGGCCGCAATCCGCAGCCGGTCAGGGCGCTGGTTGAGGAGCGGCTAGAGTGTAGCAAATCGAGAAACGGCCGCAATCCGCAGCAGAAAGGGCTGTCAGAGCGCTCGGTCTCAAAGTGTAGCAAATCGAGAAACGGCCGCAATCCGCAGCGCACCGAAACCGGCGCCATGGACCTGATCGAGTGTAGCAAATCGAGAAACGGCCGCAATCCGCAGCTGTACTATGATCTGAACATCTACAGCATAGAGTGTAGCAAATCGAGAAACGGCCGCAATCCGCAGCCTCCAAAGAGGCGGGCCAATCCCGCCGTGTAGTGTAGCAAATCGAGAAACGGCCGCAATCCGCAGCCGCTATGCGCTAGCCAAGGGCCAGGCGGATAGTGTAGCAAATCGAGAAACGGCCGCAATCCGCAGCAGAGACGAAACGGCAAGCCGGTCGGTGCGCAGTGTAGCAAATCGAGAAACGGCCGCAATCCGCAGCATGCCTGGTGCGCCGAACGCCAGGAAGACTAGTGTAGCAAATCGAGAAACGGCCGCAATCCGCAGCCGGTATGCGGTAGCCAAGGGCCAGGCGGATAGTGTAGCAAATCGAGAAACGGCCGCAATCCGCAGCTTGATGGCTGCGATCTGATCGAGGGCTGATAGTGTAGCAAATCGAGAAACGGCCGCAATCCGCAGCGGTCTCCTGATACGAAAAGAGGTGATCGGTAGTGTAGCAAATCGAGAAACGGCCGCAATCCGCAGCACAATCAATAGATAGGGGTTCATGGTAGGGAGTGTAGCAAATCGAGAAACGGCCGCAATCCGCAGCCACGGCGCCAGGCTCGAGGCGGCGCCGGCGAGTGTAGCAAATCGAGAAACGGCCGCAATCCGCAGCGAAATGGGAGACGCCATGGATGCGCTGCCGAGTGTAGCAAATCGAGAAACGGCCGCAATCCGCAGCCAGGCCGGGTCGCGGGGCTTGCGTCGGGGCAGTGTAGCAAATCGAGAAACGGCCGCAATCCGCAGCATGACACGAACCAGGAGGTCGCGCTCCGGTAGTGTAGCAAATCGAGAAACGGCCGCAATCCGCAGCTGTGCCGCCACGTGCCATGTGCCCGGCCGTAGTGTAGCAAATCGAGAAACGGCCGCAATCCGCAGCCACCCCGAAGATAGGGCATCCCGACGATATAGTGTAGCAAATCGAGAAACGGCCGCAATCCGCAGCTGGCAGGGCACGGTGAAGCCGAACGTCTCCAGTGTAGCAAATCGAGAAACGGCCGCAATCCGCAGCTCGGTGGTGGCAACGATCTGCATTGGGCTCAGTGTAGCAAATCGAGAAACGGCCGCAATCCGCAGCTACGTTTCTCCAATTCTTTGTATAGTGTAAAGTGTAGCAAATCGAGAAACGGCCGCAATCCGCAGCGCCACGTACAAGGTCTCCACGCTCACCAGCAGTGTAGCAAATCGAGAAACGGCCGCAATCCGCAGCGGGCCGACATCTGGGCCGACTACAAGTGCGAGTGTAGCAAATCGAGAAACGGCCGCAATCCGCAGCGATTGTCATGGTCGTTCTCCGATCTGGCCGAGTGTAGCAAATCGAGAAACGGCCGCAATCCGCAGCTGCATCATGGTCCCGAAGTCCGCTCGGGCGAGTGTAGCAAATCGAGAAACGGCCGCAATCCGCAGCCGCTGGCACAAGCAACACCTACTCCGTTGCAGTGTAGCAAATCGAGAAACGGCCGCAATCCGCAGCCCAACAGAAAGAGCGTGACAGGCTGTGTCAAGTGTAGCAAATCGAGAAACGGCCGCAATCCGCAGCCCCGTTGACACGGCGGGTTTCCTGTTCGGGAGTGTAGCAAATCGAGAAACGGCCGCAATCCGCAGCGTGCCTTCGCGCTCGACCGCCTCGGTGATGAGTGTAGCAAATCGAGAAACGGCCGCAATCCGCAGCTTCAGTGCGGGCGACCGGTTCCGTGCTCGAGTGTAGCAAATCGAGAAACGGCCGCAATCCGCAGCCTCGCCGGCGGACGCGGCTCGACGCGCCTGAGTGTAGCAAATCGAGAAACGGCCGCAATCCGCAGCGCCGGGATGAGGTCCGGCTTGTCCATGTTCAGTGTAGCAAATCGAGAAACGGCCGCAATCCGCAGCGTCAGCGCGCCGGCAATGATGGACGCGAGGAGTGTAGCAAATCGAGAAACGGCCGCAATCCGCAGCTGATGGTCGCGACTCTCGCGTACCGTGAGAGTGTAGCAAATCGAGAAACGGCCGCAATCCGCAGCGTCATCTTCGTGATGTTGAATGAGGGGGGGAGTGTAGCAAATCGAGAAACGGCCGCAATCCGCAGCACGAGGACGCATCGTCCGGCTCCTGAATGAAGTGTAGCAAATCGAGAAACGGCCGCAATCCGCAGCTGGCGAAATGTGCACCAGTCAGCGCTGGGAGTGTAGCAAATCGAGAAACGGCCGCAATCCGCAGCCTCCCGGTTCAGACGGGTGATCGTCTCGCCAGTGTAGCAAATCGAGAAACGGCCGCAATCCGCAGCCGCGCCACCCTTGTCGGGGCCGCACCGGAAAGTGTAGCAAATCGAGAAACGGCCGCAATCCGCAGCCCAAGGATCTCGGGCCGGTGGAAGTGGGCGAGTGTAGCAAATCGAGAAACGGCCGCAATCCGCAGCTTCAGGCCCTCCATGTTGTTCTCGCGCCTGAGTGTAGCAAATCGAGAAACGGCCGCAATCCGCAGCTTGCGTGCCATGATCCCCTCCGGGGTTCGCAGTGTAGCAAATCGAGAAACGGCCGCAATCCGCAGCGTGGCTTCGAGGCGGGCGACCTGCGTGTAGAGTGTAGCAAATCGAGAAACGGCCGCAATCCGCAGCACGATCGGGTCGCTGTTGGCAGTGTCCCGGAGTGTAGCAAATCGAGAAACGGCCGCAATCCGCAGCGCGGCGCTATCCGTGGTCGCGTTGGACTTGAGTGTAGCAAATCGAGAAACGGCCGCAATCCGCAGCTAGCGGTATGCGAACTCGTGGGTCCTGCGAAGTGTAGCAAATCGAGAAACGGCCGCAATCCGCAGCCTTCACAAGATTGCATCCGTAGTGGTCAGAGTGTAGCAAATCGAGAAACGGCCGCAATCCGCAGCGGAGAGGGCTGGCGTACGGTGCGCTCATGTAGTGTAGCAAATCGAGAAACGGCCGCAATCCGCAGCCTCGAACGTGACGAGTCGTCCGATGGCCCGAGTGTAGCAAATCGAGAAACGGCCGCAATCCGCAGCGCGACTGCATCGCGGCCGGCAGGGGCAAGGAGTGTAGCAAATCGAGAAACGGCCGCAATCCGCAGCCGCAGGGCTGGCCTATCCTCGGGGGCATTTAGTGTAGCAAATCGAGAAACGGCCGCAATCCGCAGCTCTGCGATACATCGAGAGGCACGTGCGGAGAGTGTAGCAAATCGAGAAACGGCCGCAATCCGCAGCCTGGACGACGCAGCAGTGCTGGCCGGGTGAGTGTAGCAAATCGAGAAACGGCCGCAATCCGCAGCAGGGCGTTCAGAGGACAGGTCGACCACCTGAGTGTAGCAAATCGAGAAACGGCCGCAATCCGCAGCAGGGGCGCGGCAGCGGCAACGTCGAGGCAAAGTGTAGCAAATCGAGAAACGGCCGCAATCCGCAGCTACTGCGAGACGTTGTTCCATTGCCTCGCCAGTGTAGCAAATCGAGAAACGGCCGCAATCCGCAGCTCGGCAGTGTCAACGTGACCGGTCTGAACGAGTGTAGCAAATCGAGAAACGGCCGCAATCCGCAGCAGTCCCTGCGCGTAGCCGGCCAGCACCGAGAGTGTAGCAAATCGAGAAACGGCCGCAATCCGCAGCCCGGTGCAATCAACGCTGCCGGAACGGTCCAGTGTAGCAAATCGAGAAACGGCCGCAATCCGCAGCTGCACGCTGGTGCGGTGGTCGTCGTTGCTCAGTGTAGCAAATCGAGAAACGGCCGCAATCCGCAGCGGGCGGAGACTCTGGCCGAGCGCGAGCGCAAGTGTAGCAAATCGAGAAACGGCCGCAATCCGCAGCCCGGCCGCGCAAGACCTATTCCGCGGCCTAGTGTAGCAAATCGAGAAACGGCCGCAATCCGCAGCTAGAACACGTGCGCGATGTTCTGCACCTCGAGTGTAGCAAATCGAGAAACGGCCGCAATCCGCAGCCGGACGGGCGGTCGCTCGATACGTTCTACGAGTGTAGCAAATCGAGAAACGGCCGCAATCCGCAGCAAGACTGGCTTATGGAACCTGTCGTGCTGTAGTGTAGCAAATCGAGAAACGGCCGCAATCCGCAGCCAGATCGGTGCTGTGGCGGTGATGGTCACCAGTGTAGCAAATCGAGAAACGGCCGCAATCCGCAGCATGCTCCTGTATCGAGTGTCTGCCATCATCAGTGTAGCAAATCGAGAAACGGCCGCAATCCGCAGCAGACTAGAGATCGTACACGGTCCCGACTCAGTGTAGCAAATCGAGAAACGGCCGCAATCCGCAGCCGTCACGTGTCTCGGCGTGCGCCTTGCGTTAGTGTAGCAAATCGAGAAACGGCCGCAATCCGCAGCCATGGTCTCGATACTACTGTCCCGATTCGAGTGTAGCAAATCGAGAAACGGCCGCAATCCGCAGCCAGCCGGGCGGGCCCCAGATCATCACCGGCAGTGTAGCAAATCGAGAAACGGCCGCAATCCGCAGCGTTTAGTTGAGGTGTGCAGTCGTTATGTAATCGCGGGGGGACCGGGGCAACCCGGTTCCCTACCGCGATATGTTGCTTCGTTGTTCAACCCAGATCGGGGTGCCGTGTCGTCCAGCCCGCTGCCGCCTCGTGGACCGCGGCGATCCGGTACGCCAGCGCCTCGTCGAACAGCCGGGTGACGACCTGCATCGACAACGGCAGGCCGAGGCCGGAGAAACCGGTCGGTACCGCGAGAGCCGGGTTGCCGGTGACGTTGAACGGCGTGCGGGCATGGCGCGAGTAGTGGTACTCCGCCACCTCGGGATCCTCGATCGGAAACGCCGGTTCCATGTTGTTGATGGCGACCACCGCATCGATGTCGACGAACAGGCTGTTGAACTCGGTGGCGAGCCGCGCCCGGGTCCGGGTGGCCTGGACATAGTCGACGCCGCTGAACGCGAGGCCGGGAAGCAGGCGCTCGAGCAGGAGGCGGCCGTAGTCCCCGGGGCGTTCCAGCATCCATCTCTCGTGGACGGCGCAGGCCTCGCACAGCAGGATCACCCGGTTGCAGGCCGCGTACTCGGCAAGCGGGCGAACCTCGATCTCGCGGATCTCCGCGCCCAGCGTGGCGAGCAGGGCGACCGCGGCCTCGAAGGCTGCCGTCATCTCGGTGTCCGCGGCGAGATCACGCAGATGGAAGTGCCGGATGACGCCGATGCGCATGCCGGCGAGATCCGCGGTCTGTTCGGGCAGGAATGCCGGGACCGGCTCGGCGGAACTGCCCGGGTCGGCCGGGTCGTGTCCAGCGATCACAGAGAGTGCCAGCGCGTTGTCGGCGACGCTGCGCGTCAGTGGGCCCACGTGGTCGAGCGAGAATGACAGCGGCACGACGCCGCGCCGGCTGACCCGGCCGTAGGTCGCCTTCATGCCGAACAGCCCGTTCATCGATGCCGGGTTGCGGACGGATCCGCCGGTGTCGCTGCCGAGCGCGATGGGAACGAACCCGGCGGCGACCGCGGCGCCCGAGCCGCTCGACGACCCGCCGGGCGAGCGGGTGCGGTCCCAGGGATTGCGCGCCGGTGGCCAGGGCAGGTCGAAGGACGGACCGCCGAGCGCGAACTCGTGGGTGGCGAGCTTGCCGAGCAGGATCCCGCCCGCCGCCGCGAGCCGGGCCGCGACCTCCGAGTCATGCCGGGCGACGGCGCCGTCGAGCAGTCGCGAATGGGCGGTGGTCGGCCATCCCGCGACGTCGATAATGTCCTTGAGCGCGTAGGGAACCCCGTGCAGCGGGCCCAGTGCGGCACCCGACATCACCGCGTCTTCCGCGGCGCGTGCCGCATCGAGCGCCGCCTCCGGTCTCAGCTCGATGAAACTGTCGAGCTCACCGTCGTGACGCTGGATGCGCTCGAGCAGCGCTCGGGTGTACTCCACCGGCGAGAGGTGGCGCGCCGCGATCAGCCGGGCCGCTTCGCCGGCATCGAGCCACGCGAGGTCGCTCATGGCACCCTCGTAACCGCAGCCGGGCGGAACACGTGCGCCGGTTCCTGGTGCCAGGCGTTGTCACGGTCCATGGTCTCGATGGTGCGGCGGGCGGCGTCCACAGCCTTCCCGGCGCGGTCGGGGCCCACGAATGCCTCTACGCGCTCCGGCAGTCCCGATGCGCCACGTGGTTCGGTCACGGTCTGTCACTCCCGGTCGATGCCGCGCGAACCGCGCGGCGAATGTGCAGTTCGCGCAGCTGGGCGTCGCTGACCTCGCCCGGTGCACCCATCATCAGGTCCTCGGCGCGCTGGTTCATCGGGAACAGGATCACTTCGCGGATGTTCGGCTCGTCCGCGATCAGCATCACGATCCTGTCGATGCCGGGCGCGATCCCTCCGTGCGGCGGGGCGCCGTAGCGGAATGCGGTCAGCATTCCGCCGAACCTGGCCTCGACCTCGCCTGCCGGGTAGCCGGCGATGGCAAAGGCCTTGAGCATCACCTCGGGAAGATGGTTGCGGATGGCGCCCGACGACAGTTCCACGCCGTTGCAGACAATGTCGTACTGGTAGGCCAGGACGTCGAGTGGATCCCTGGTCTCGAGCGTCTCGAGTCCGCCCTGCGGCATGGAGAACGGGTTGTGGGAGAACGCGATGGCGCCGGTGGCCTCGTCCCGCTCGAACATCGGGAAGTCGACGACCCAGCAGAACCTGTAGGTGCCGGTTTCGCTCAGCGACTGTTCCTCGCCCAGCCGGATCCGGGCCTGGCCGGCGAGCCGCGCGGCCTCGGCCTCGCTGCCGGCGGCAAAGAAGATCGCGTCGCCGGGACCTGTTCCGGTACGTTGGCGCAGTTCCGCCACCGCCGCGTCCGCGAGCCGGCTGGCAATCGGACCGCGCCCGCCGTCTTCGCCAAGAATGATGTAGCCCATGCCGGGTGCGCCCTGGGACTGGGCCCAGGCATTCATCCGGTCGCAGATCGCGCGGGAACCGCATCCCGGCCCCGGCAGCGCGCGGACCACCCCGCCCCCGGCAACGGTCTTCGCGAAGATCGCGAAGTCGCTGCCCTCGAAAATGTCGGAGACATCGCGGATCAGCAGCGGGTTGCGCAGGTCGGGCTTGTCGGTGCCGTAGTTGAGCATCGCCTCGCTCCAGGGGATTCGCGGGAACGGACGCGGCACCGGCCTGTCGGAAAACTCCTCGAACACCCCGGTGAGCACCGGTTCGATCTCGCCGAACACGTCCTCCTGCTCGACGAAGCTCATCTCCACGTCGAGCTGGTAGAATTCCCCGGGAGAGCGGTCCGCCCGGCTGTCCTCGTCGCGAAAGCACGGGGCGATCTGGAAGTAGCGGTCGAAGCCCGCCATCATCACCAGCTGCTTGAACTGCTGCGGCGCCTGGGGCAGGGCGTAGAACCTGCCCGGGTGCAGCCGTGACGGCACCAGGAAGTCGCGCGCCCCCTCCGGCGAACTCGCGGTCAGGATCGGGGTCTGGAATTCCATGAAGCCGCGCTCGGTCATGCGCCGGCGGATCGAGGCGATGACCCGGGAACGCAGGACAATGTTGGCGTGCAGCCGCTCGCGGCGCAGGTCGAGGAACCGGTAGCGCAGCCGGGTTTCCTCTCCGGCGTCCTCCTCGGCGTTGACCTGCAGCGGCAGGATCCCGGCCGTCGACAGCACCTCGAACGAATCGATCCGCAGCTCGACCTCGCCGGTCGGCAGGCGCGGATTGACGGTTTCCGGATCGCGCCGGACCACCCGGCCGGTCACGGTGACCACGCTCTCGACCCGGGCCGCCTCGACCGCGGCAAAGGTGGCGTCCTCGACGTCGACCACGCACTGGGTCAGTCCGAAGTGGTCCCGCAGATCGAGGAACACCAGCTGCCCGTGGTCGCGGCGACGGTGGATCCACCCGGAGATCCGGGCAGTCCGGTCGACATGTTCAACCCGCAACTCGTCGCAGCGGTGGGTACGGTAGCGATGCATGGCGGCAACCTGCGCGAATGGGCCCGGAAAACCGGCCGACGGAGTCGCGAAAGCGCCCCGCTCCGGCAGGGCGGCACCCTACCAGCGTTGCCGGCCGGTGTCTTGCCCGAACTGCCGGGAGGTTGCCGCGCGGTTCCGGTTTGCCCTGCGCCGCCCCCCGGTCCCGGACGCATCGCAGCCGCAGGCACCGCCTGGACCAGTTGTCACGAGCCAAACCCTCTGCTTGCACCGCCCCCTTGAGACACAAGCCCGGTGATTGCGGTGTCTGCCGCCTTCACCTCACAGACCCCTGGAACCTGCGGGTGGCCGACGCCCGATCCCGGAGGGTACGGGACCGGTTCAACTGCGTGGACTGCGGCCACACCGACCCCTCCGACCTGAGTGCATCGGCGAACATCCTGGCCTCGGGGACCGGGGCTGCTGCGGCGGAAGTCGCGGGGTTGCACGGGCTGCGAACCGCCAGAATGTTCGAAGAAGGACGACGTGGTGCCGGCACTGTTCGACGGGAGAACCCATTGCATCGAAGACTCTCGATTGCAGTTCGTCTGTCTACGCTTCGGATGAAGTGCGCCAGTCGGCAAGCCCGAGTCGACCGACGAGACCGCTCTCGGTACCGAGTGCGAGATGCTGTCCATCCGCCGACCAGCCGAGCGCGGTCACGGCACCTTCACCAGGTCGCTTGACCAGAAGCGGGTCATCGCGTTCGATTTGTACCAGGATGGTGGTACCGTCCTTGTATCCGGCGGCGATCACTTCATGCCGGGGGTGAGCGGCCACCGCCGTCACCACACCCTCGAAGCCCCACCCGAGGTCGACAGGCGCCTTGCCCATGGGGCCGCTCTTGCCGTGGAACGGCCAGCAGATGACGGAGTCGGCGCCACCGGTCGCCAGGTACCTGCCCTTCGGCAGCCAGCTCATCGACTTGACCTTCGTCGGGTAGCCGGCCATGCGCATGTCGACGCTGTCGGCGACGCGCCAGCCGTGCAGTTCATTCTCCTGCATGGCGGTGACGATGTACTTCCCGTCCGGGCTCCAGGTCAGATCAAGGTGCGAGCCGGCCCAGGTGAGTCGTTTGGGTTCCTGTGTGCCGAGCTTCGCCCACCAGAGGCTGGCTCCGCCATAGTGCGCGGCGGCGATCCGTCGTCCTTTCGGGTCGAATGCCAGACCGCTGACCGTGTTTGCATGATCGAACTGTCCGACTGCGCTTCCATCCGGGGCAAAGAGGGACACTGTCTTGCCGAATGCCGCGGCGCACAGGCCGGATGCCCTGCTGACTGCAATCGGCTCGACCCATCGCCCCGCAATTGCCGCGAGTTCGGTGGTCTCGCCGTCGATACCGGTGCTCACCAGCCGTCCATCATCTCCGCCTGTCAGAACGCGCTGGCCCCCCGGGTCGGCGGCCAGCGACAGACAGGCCCCGTCATGCGCCGAAACGAAAGACGGAGGGCTTGTGCTTTCGCTGTTGATGAACGCGATCCGACCGTCCACCAGTGCGGCCGCAAGCAGCCCCTTCTCGAGGAACACGACGCCCACCACATAGGCGTCAAGATTCCGACCGGTGCCGACGAGATCGAGCAGTGAGGTCTTGCCCTTTTCGGCGAACAGGCTCATGCGACGCAGGCCTCGAACTGCTGGCGCAGGTCCAGCTCGTCAATGTTCCGTCCGATGAGAACCAAGCGACTCTCCCGTTTCTCGTGTGGGTTCCACGGCTTCGTGAAAGTGCCTTCCATCTGCATGTGGACCGCCTGGACACCATACTGCCTGTCGTGACCCGAGATTGACAGTATCCCCCGGGATCGCAGAAGGTCCTGACCACGCTCGACAAGCAGTCGCTGCAACCATCCCTTGAGACGGTTTTCCTCCGGCGGCCGGCCGGTGCGCAGGCAGACGCTCCTCACCGCATCGTGGAGTTCCTGGCCGTCTTCCGAAAGAAGGTCCGGCTCGATCGCCAGTATGCGATCGGGATGATCGAAGGCCCGACGCCTCGGAACCGTGTGAAGTCTCGCATCGTTGTGTGCGATGGATGACTGCCGTCGCATTGATCGAACGGATACGACCTTCCAGCTGCGCCAGTTCGCCGGTCGACACGAGTTCGGTCTTTTCGAGAAGGACGACGTCGGCAAAGGCACCCTGTTCCAGCGCCTCATGGCTGTCCTCCAACCGCTGGTTGACATGGCGGGCGTCGAGCACCGTCACGATCGAATCGAGCCAGGTCCGTCCCCGAACGTCCTCGTCGACAAGGAAGGTTCGGGCGACGGGCGCGGGATCGGCGAGGCCCGTGGTCTCGATCAGGCTTCCATCGAAACTGCCCTGGCGTTTCATCAGGCCGTCAAGGATGCGGATCAGATCCCCGCGCACGGTACAGCTGATGCAACCGCTGTTCATCTCGAACAGTTCCTCGTCGACGTCGAACACGGGGTCGTTGTCAATGCCGGTTTCGCCGAGCCCGTTGACAACCACGGCGTGCTTCTTGTCGTGCTCCTCGGTCAGAATGCGGTTCAGGGAGGTCGACCTGCCGGCACCGAGACACCCGGTCAGAACGGTAACGGGGATCTGGTCCATGGGTTCCCTTTCCCTCGGCGCCTGAAGCCGTTCAGTCACGCCCGGCGGTCTCTGCCCGGTTCGCAGATGCCGGTGGAAAGCGCCGTGCGTGACACAACCCCGTACCCGGTGTGCCGACCTGTCCCTTCGTTTCCGGAAGTCCGGTGTCCCGCCTTTCGACGCTGATGCAGGGTGTGCAGTGGCCCGGTCTGCCGCTGCCCCGACGGGCTGTCGGTGAACGAGGACCGCACCCGGCGGGAACGCGCCTCGCAGGGGAGCAAGGCGGCCAGGGTCTGCGGGTCCATGGGTCCCAGGGTGAACATGGCGAACCTCCAGGACCGGAGCACTGTGCCCGGGGAACGGCCGGCCCCGCGTGCAGGCGAAGGCCGGTCTGTTCCGGGGACGGAGCGGCAGCCGCCCCCGGAACTGACCGCAACGTCTGCTGGAACCCGGCAGGGACCAGCAGGGAGATCGGTCTGCCGTCCTTGCCGGTTCCCCTGCAGACGAAGGACTGCTCGCGGCCGGTCTCGTGCGTCACCGTGCACGGCATCGGACCGTCGTCACCGTGGTGGGCATCTTCCTGTTTGATGTTCCTGTTTGTCGAAGGTGGTGGCAGTTCCGTGCCTGCCGGAACGCGGCCGAGCCTCATGACGTCAGCGCCTGCGCGAGCGTCATCGCGTTGTGCCGCATCAAGTCGAGATAGGTCGGTGCCGGACCGTCCGGGCCGGACAGCGCGCCAGGATAGAGCGTGCCCCCGACGGCGGCTCCCGTCTCGTCGGCGATGCGTTCCAGGAGGCGCGGGTCCGCGATGTTCTCGATGAAGACGGCACGAATTCCCCGTTCCCGGATCTGCCGGATCAGGCGGACGATATCCTTTGCGGACGCCTCCGACTCGGTGCTGAGACCCTGCGGCGCGACAAACTCGAGCCCGTGGTCGCGACCGAAATACTGGAACGCATCGTGCGAGGTAACGATGGTGCGGCGATCAGCCGGCACGCGTGCCACGATTTCGCGGATCTCCACATCGAGCGCTTCGATCTCGGCGACGTAGGCTGCACGGTTCTGGTAGAAGTCGGTCGCATTCACCGGATCGGCCCTGGCCAGGGCGGCGGTGATGTTGTCGACATAGGCTACGGCATTGCCAAGGCTCTGCCAGGCGTGCGGGTCGAAAGCGCCATGGTGATGGTGGTCGTGGCCTGCCTCGGCGTGCGCCTCTTCTTCGTGGTCGTCATCATGATCGTGCGTCGCCGGCCCGGCGTGGGTCTCGCGGTCGTGATCATGCTCGTCCTCTTCGGTGCGGACCTTGTGGCTGTCACCGGGATCGTGCTCGTCGCCGAACATGATCGGCTCGATGCCGTCGGTCGCCGTCACCCGGACACCGCGGAAGTCCGAAGCGTCGATCAGCCGGTCCAGCCAGCCCTCGAACCCCAGCCCGTTGACGACAAGGATCCGCGCTTCGCTGATGGCCCGGGCATCCGCAGGGGTCGGCTGGTAAACATGCGTGTCGCCGTCGGGGCCGACAAGCGTGGTGACGTCGACGTGCTCGCCTCCGATGCGCTTGACCATGTCGCCGAGGATCGAAAACGTGGCGACCATCGCGATCGGTCCGCGCGACTGCGCGGCCGCCGGGCCAGCGAGTGACAGGGCGAGGATGGCGGTGGCGGACGTCAGGATCGCTCTGCGTGCGAGCATTGAAACACCCTTTCAGGCGTCAGGACAACGGCGCGGGACGGCCCGACCCCCACTGGTCTGAAGACCGGCGATCAGGATATATGTAATATTATAACATAACACCGCTGGCATTGTGTTTGCAAGAGTCAGGCGCCCCCTGGAAACCGGGCGTGGCGGCAGGAAAGGGGTTGACATGCACACGACTCGCGACGGTCGGGCCGACCTGCTCTCGTCCTTCGGGCAGGCGGGCGCGGCGGGCGACGACGAACTGACACTTTCAATTTGCCTGCGCTGCCGCGACGGGCGCGAGGACAGCAACTCCGGCCTCGAGATGCGGGGCGGGCGGCGTCTGGCTCAGGCGGTGGCGCACGCCTTTCCCGACAGTACGGCCGCGCGCCGGGGCATCCGCCTGCGCGGCGTGAACTGCATGAGCAATTGCAAGCGGTCATGCACCATCGCGCTCTCGGCTCCCGGCCGCTTCACCTACCTCTTCGGCGATCTCGACCCGACGCTTCACGCCGGCGATGTCCTCGCTGTTGCCGCCGCCTATGCCGAAGCCGAGGCCGGTTATCTGCCCAGACCCGCGCGGCCGGAGGTTCTGCGCGCGAGCATCCTCGGCCGCATCCCGCCGCTCGGCTTCGCAGGCGAACTGGTCGAACCGCTTTCCCTGACGCCCCGACACTCAACCGACGAGAGCGACAACCCATGATCTGTTCCAAACTGTCCCGAAGGCTCGCCGCGGCCGCCATTGCAGGCGCGATCATTGTGCCTGCCACTTCCCACGCGGAGGATGTGACGATCGGTCTGACGTTTCTCGCCTCCGGCCTCGATGCCGCCGAAGGCTCGAACGGCTGGGCGCTCGTGAGCCACGGTATCGCCGAGCAACTGTTCCGCGTGTCCCGCGAGGGCGAGGTGGTGCCGAACCTCGCGGCTTCGGCCACGCGGAATGACGACGGAACCTGGACCGTGGAGCTTGCACCCGGCCGCTTCTTCTCGGACGGTACGCCGGTAACCGCCGAGGCCGTCGCAGTCTCCCTGAACCGTACCGGCGAGGCGAACCCCTCCGCACGCGCGACCGCCGGGCGTCTGAGTTTCACCGCCGTCGATGACGACACCCTGACCGTCAGGACCGAGCATTCCACCGCGATCCTGCCTTCGATCCTGGCCGAATGGGCCTTTCCCGTTTACCGGATGGAAGGCGATGCGCCGATCTTCACCGGACCCTTCGCGGTGAAGAGCTTCCAGCCCGGCGCGTCGATCGAGATGACACCCAACGCCCACTACGCCGGCGCCGGGGCCCGGTCCGACGTCACGCTGCGCCGGATCGCGGACGGCCAGTCGCTGGCGCTCGCATTCGCCTCGGGCGAAGTCGACATGGCATTCAACCTGCCTGTGGAAACGCTCTCGATGCTGGAGACGACGGGAGGGAGGATCGTCTCCTTCCCCGTGGCCTACCAGTACATGATGTGGATGAACACGCGCTCACCGGCCCTTTCGGACCCGCGGGTGCGTCGCGCCATCGATCTGGCTATCAGCCGCGAAGACCTGGTGACAGCGGCGCAGGCGGGTGTGCCGGCGACGGGCGCCTTTGCCGACAGCTACCCCTTCGCGGCCGAAGGCTCGCTGTCCCATGACCCTGACGCGGCCGCCGCGCTTCTGGATGAGGCCGGATGGGTTCCTGGCGAGGGCGGCGTGCGCACGCGCGATGGCGAGCAGCTGGAACTGGTGCTCTACGCCTATCCGCAGCGCCCCGACCTTGTCACGTTCCAGCCGGTGATCCGGGCGGCGCTGGCCGGGATTGGCATCGCTGTCACGACGCAGGTGACGGAATCCCCCAGCGACGTGGCCGCGAGCGGCGGGTTCGACCTGTTTCTCTGGGCACAGCACACCGCGCCTGCGGGTGATCCGGGCCTGTTTCTGTCGCTGTTCTTCGAGACGGGCGCGGCACGAAACTACAGCGGCTGGTCAAACGCAGCCTACGACTCCCTGGTCGCGGAGCTGCGCGCCGAGCGCGATCCTCGGGCGCGCATTGACCTCGCGCGCCAGGCGCAGGAGATGATCGCGGCCGAGGCGCCGGTCACGTTTCTCGTAACACCGGAATGGCATGTCGGCCTGTCGCCCGCCCTTGCCGGCTACGAGCCCTGGGGTTCCGACTACTATGTGATCCGCCCCGACCTGGTGACGGGCCGGTGACCGCGGCGGCGGCGGCGCAGGTGCTGGGACGGCTCGCCCTTTCCTGGCTGGCGGTCGTCGCCGCCGCCTTCGTGCTCCTCCGCCTCATGCCGGGTGATCCGGTCGAGGTGTTCCTTGCGCATGTCAATGTCAGGGCAGGTCACGAGATCGTTGCAGCCTATCGCGCGCAGTGGGGGCTCGACGAGCCGCTCGCCGCACAGTTCCTGCGCTGGCTGGGCGGTTTCGTGACCTTCGACTGGGGCGTCTCGTTCGAGACCGGACGGCCCGTTGCGACCGATTTCGCAGCCCGGCTTCCGTACTCGGCGGCGATCGGTTTCGCAGGCATGGTGCTTGCCGTCGCGGGCGGATTTGCGCTCGGTTTTTTCGCCGCGCACCGCCCGGGCGGACCTGCCGACGTGCTGTCGCGCGGGCTGGCCGTTGCGGGGCAGGCTCTGCCCGCCTTCGCAGCGGGCCTGGTGCTGCTGTGGATTCTTGGCGTTCAACTGCGCTGGATCGACGTCTTCGGCGGCGGTTTCATCGAGCGGGTCCTTCTGCCCACGCTCCTCGTTGCGCTCTTCTCGCTCGGTTCGATGTCCCGCCTGACGCGCGCCGGGTTTGTCGAGGTCAAGGGGAGCCCCTATTACCGAACAGCCCTCGCGAAGGGACGCTCGCAAGCGGGTGCTCTCTGGCATCACGGAAGAGCTGCGGGGGTGCTGACGCTGATCGCGGGACTCGCGCCTGAACTGGCGTGGATCATTGGCGGAACCGCCGTCGCAGAGATCGTGTTCGGCGTGCCGGGCGTGTCGGAACGCGTGGTGCAGGCGGTCAGCCATCGGGATTACGCCATTCTGCAGCCCTACATCGCCCTTGTCGCCCTGTGGGTCGCGCTGGTGCTTCAAGGCGCGCGCATCCTGCGCCGAACGGTCGACCCGCGGCTTCCGTGACCCGCGGAGCTCTCCTGATCGCCGGCTTCGGCGTGGTTGCCTCGGCCGTCCTGTGGGCGACCGGGTACCTGCAGGACCCCCACGCGATCGACCTGTCGAACAGGCTGGCAGCCCCGTCCGCCGCACATCTGCTTGGAACCGATCATCTGGGCCGCGATCTGGCCACCCGCCTCGTCTGGGGCGCGGCACCCTCCCTTCTTGTGGTCGCGATCGTCCTCGCCGGTGGCCTCGGCATCGGCCTGCTCGCCGGTGGCATCATCGCACTCGCGCCGCCTCCTCTGCGCGACGGCGTGCACTGGCTGGCCGTCACTGCGCTCGCGGTGCCGACGCTCGTGGCTGCGCTCGTTCTGTCCGCGATTCTCGGGCCAGGCATCCTGACGGTGTCGGTTGCGCTCCTGGTCACGAGCTGGGCGCCCTATGCGCTGACCATCGCCGCTCTTTTCGACCGCATCCGCGGCGAAGTCTACTGGCAGGCGAGTGAAGCACTCGGAGCCACCGTTCCCTCGGCGGTGCGCCGGCACATGCTGCCCAATGCCTGGACCGCGCTGGGGGCGCTCGCAGGGGCCGACGCCGGGCGGGCGGTCATTCTCGTGGCCTCTCTCGGCTTCATCGGGCTGTCGGCAGATACCGGACAACCGGAATGGGGTACGATGATCCACGAATACCGGATGTTCCTGTTCACCGAGCCGCGTCTCGTCCTGGCTCCGATCCTGGCCTGCACCTTCGTGACCGTGCTGCTGCACGGGATGCTCGACCGGGGCAGCGGCCTGTGGAACCCGCACAGGCCATAGGGGCGTCAGTTCTCGCCCCGCGGGCGCCGGCACTTCGTTCCTGCGACCCTGACGCAGGTCAGCCGGGGCCGGAGGCCGCGCTACGCCCTGCCGGCGAGTTTGCACACGGTGGCGTAGAGCGCGTCCTCGACCGTAATGCCCTCCCCGGCCGTGCGTGCGCGATTCGCAAGCCGCCGGTCGCCCGGCAACCGAGCATCGCCGTTGGCGAGCAGCCGTTCGAACAACTCCTCGACATGCGCGCGGAATCCGGGTCCCGCGAGCCGGGCCGGATCGATGGCGATGAAGGACTGGCAGGTGTTGGCGGGCCCGCCGTCATCCTTGTAGTCCGCCTTGCTTTCGTAGCCGAAGAAGCCGCCGGAAAGTCCTCCGGTCATCAGTTCCACCATGAGCGCGATCGCAGAGCCCTTGTAGCCGCCGAACGGCAGCTGCACGCCCTTCAGGATTTCCGAGGGGTCGGTGGTGGGCATGCCGTCCGGGCCGAGGCCGGCGCCGGGCGGTGCCTCATGACCGTCCCGGGCGGCAATCTGGAGCTCCCCGCGCGCCGTCGCCGAGGACGCCTGGTCGAAGATCATCGGTGCGCGGCCACCGTCGCGCGGGCATGCGAACGCCATCGGGTTGGTGCCGAACAGGGCGTTGGTGCCACCTGCGGGCGCCACGAAGCTCTGAGCATTGACAAAGGTGAGAGCAACGAAACCCTGCTCGGCCAGGGGCTCGATATCCGGCCACAGGGCCGAGAAGTTGAGCGAGTTCCGGACCGCCATGCAGGCCACGCCCTGTGAACGGGTCTTCTCCGCCAGCAGTTCGCGGCCGCGCGCGATGGACAGCGGCGCAAGACAGCGCCGGCCGTCGACGGCCACCAGCCCCGGCGCGGCATCGACGATCTCCGGTTCCGCCTGGGGATCCGTGCTGCCACTCTTCACCGAGGCGATGAAGCCCGGCAGGCGGAAAAGGCCGTGGCTCTTGCAGCCGTCGGCCTCCGCGCGGGTGATGTGGTCGGCGGTTGCCTCGGCCTGGGCGCGGCAGACGCCCGCCCTGGAAAAGGCGTCGAATGCGAGGGCGCGGCAGTCGTCGAGAGAAATGGTAGCAGGCATGTTCGGACTTTCCCCAGGTGAGTGCGGAGCCGGAGCCGCAGCATAGACCTGGCGGCATGCGATAAGAAAGCGGGGAGAGGCGTATCCGCAGCGAGGGTGCCGGCTGACATGCGGTCCGTGCCCACATCGGGAACGAGCTACGCCGCAACGCCATGATGCGGACCACGATGGTCGGCCGCGCCGGGGTGAGGCCGCAGATGTGACGCCGGAGCAGGTGTTCCACATCGGCCGGGCGGGTGCGCCCCTCCCGTCCGCTTTCGGGCGTCGGTGTGGCATTGCCGTTGCATCCGGGCTGTGGTCTGATCCCTGCCCTCGCAGGCTGCAAACGGGGAGCGTGTGCTGTCTGACATGCCTTTCCGGCCACGCCCCGGTCCCGGCGATGCCGCACCCCGGACACCGGTGCTGTGGCCCGGTGTGACACGCAGTGTCTGGATCAGCGGTGACGGCGAGATCGAGGATCTCGACAACGCGGGCGCGAGGGACCGGGCGCACGCCGAACCGCCGCTGGTCTGTCATCTGCAGGCGGTGCGTCGCCGCCTCGGCTCGGCGGAGATGGCCGGATTCGACATCCTCGAACTCTTTGCCTTCGTCCACCCGGCACGGTTCATCCTGCCGACACCCCGGGGGCTGGCCGAGGTCCTGCACCTGCCGGTGCCGCGAGACCGGTTCGAGGAAGCGATGCTGCTGCCGCGCGCAGTCGACGCCCTGCTCGCAGACCTCGAGGACGACGCCGATGCGACCGCCGAAGCGATCGCGCGCGCCATGCACCTTGCCGCCTGGCCGTGGGCCCCGTCGGTGCTCGAGGTTCTCGGCGTTGACCCGGACATGGTCTCCGGGTTCCCCGAAGACCACGAGGTCTGGTCGAGGCTGCAGGCGTGGTCGGACCTGCCGCCGGACCGGAGAGCGGAAAACCAGCCGGTCGGCGAGGACGAGGCGCGGACCAGGCTCGGCGAGCTGCTCGGTCCGCAGGCGGAGCGACGGTCCGGCCAGGTCGACTTTGCCGTCGCGGCCACCGGCGCCTTCCTGCCGCCCGGGTCAGACGGCGACCCCCGTGTGGTTCTTGCGGAGGCTGGAACCGGGGTCGGCAAGACCCTGGGTTACGTGGCGCCGGCCGGCCTGTGGGCGGAACGCAATACCGCGACGGTGTGGCTGTCCACCTACACCCGCAACCTGCAGCAGCAGCTCGACCGGGAACTGGACCGGTTGTATCCGGACCCGGTGGGGAAGGCACGGAACGTGGTCGTGCGCAAGGGCCAGGAGAACTACCTCTGCCTGCTGGCGCTGGAGGAAACCACCCGGGGCTTCGGGCGGGTGCCCGGAAGCGGTGCGGCACTGGGCCTCATGGCCCGCTGGACCACGGCGACGCGTGACGGTGACATGACCGGTGACGATTTCCCGTCCTGGCTCGCTGACCTGCTCGGACATCGCGACACCCTGGGCCTCGCGGTGCGCCGTGGTGAGTGCCTGCATGCACTGTGCCCGCACTACGACCGGTGTTTTGTCGAGAAGTCACGGCGTCAGTCGCACCGTGCGCGGCTGGTGATCGCCAACCATGCCCTGGTGCTGACCCAGGCGGCGACGGCCGACAGCACGAGGATGCCGGACCGCTACGTGTTCGACGAGGGCCACCACCTGTTCGATGCCGCCGACAGCGCCTTTGCAAGCCGGCTGACCGGCCGCGAGACGCTGTTTCTGCGCGGCTGGTTCGCCGGTGGCGAGACCAGGCGCGGCGGCAGCGGGGTCGTCAGAAGGATCGAACGGCTGGCTGCCGGGCTTCGTGATGGTGCAGAGCGGGTGCGCGGTCCGCTCGGCGACGTGATCAGGCATGTGCAGGGCCTGCCGAACGCACGGTGGCTGGGGCGCATCGAGTCCGCCGCCCCGGCCGGTGCGGCGGAAACCTTCCTCGCATGTGTCTACCGGCAGGTGCTCGACGCCAACGGCGGCCGGGCCTCGCGCTACTCGATGGAATGTCTGCCGGGACGGCCCGACGAGGCCCTGAACGAGGCGGGTGCCGGACTGGCGGAGACGCTTGACGGTCTCGCCGCGGCTGTCCGGGCAGTGGTTGACGCATTGCGCCAAGCGGCCGGTGACGCAGACGAGGTGCGGCGCCTCGAGACCGCCTCCATCGTGCGCATGCTGGAGCAGCGATGCGTCGACGTGCTCGATCCATGGATCGGCATGCTGGAGGCGGTGCAGTCCGGCGAGGCCGACGGATTCATCGACCGGTTCGAGATCACGTGCGGTGGCGGACACATGCTGGATGTCGGCATGCACCGGCACTGGACCGACCCGACGCTGCCGTTCTCCCGCGCGGTGCTCGCCAACGCGGACGGCGTCATCGTGACTTCCGCCAGCCTGAGAGACGCGTCGGGGAACGAGGAACAGGACTGGCAGGTTGCCGAGCAGCGCACCGGGATTGCCCACCTGCCGGGCGAGGTTGACCGGTGCGCCTTTGTCTCCCCGTTCGATTACGCGGACCGCACCCGGGCCGTCGTGGTCACCGATGTCGACCGGTACGACATCGCGGCGGTGGCGGACGCGTTCCTGCAGCTGTTCATCGCCGCCAGCGGCGGTGCGCTAGGCCTGTTTACCGCGATCAGGCGCCTGCGCGAGGTGCATCAGCGCATCGCCACACCGCTGGACCGGGCCGGACTGGCGTTGCTGGCGCAGCATGTCGACGGAATGGACGTCTCGACGCTGGTCCGGATCTTTCGGGCAGAGATGAACTCATGCCTGCTCGGGACCGATGCCGTGCGAGACGGTGTCGACGTGCCGGGTCTGTCGCTCCGCCTGCTGGTGATGGAACGGGTGCCGTGGCAGGTGCCCGGCATCGTGCACCGGGCGCGCCGCGAGGCGTTCGGCGGCCGGCGCTACGATGACATGCTGGTGCGGCTCAGGCTGCGCCAGGCCTTCGGCCGGCTGATGCGGCGCAGCGGCGATACCGGCGTCTTCGTCATGCTTGACCCGCGGTTCCCGGGCCGGTTCGAGACCGCCTTTCCCGAACAGACGCCGGTCATCCGCAGCAGCCTTGCCGAGGCGGTGCACCTGGTCCGCGACTTCCTGCCTGGCCCCGACCCGTCAGGTCCCGGGTGACCGGCTCCGGCACTGCACGGCCGGGAAGGAAATCCCTGTCTCGCCGCGCCTGCGGCCGCGCGGAACAGCACACCCGGCGCGGTGCCGGGCGTCCCCGCACACCGTCATGATTCGGTCCGCAGGACCTGTCGTGGAGGGGGCGAATGCCTCGCGGACGGCGTCACGCGTCGACCCGGGTCAGCTCCCGGGTTCCCGTTGGGCGGTCCGTCGGTTCACGGACACGCCGCCACCGGCGCCGGGACGGCTGATCGGCACCCCCGTGGAACCGTCGCCGCTCAGCCCGGCTCCTCGTGCCGCAGACCGACCTCGACCGACCCGATCTCGCCGAAGTCGCCGGTGAGGGTGTCCCCGGGCCGGACCGGAACCAGGCCGGTGCAGGTCCCGGTCGAGACCACCTCGCCGGCAGCGAGACGGCCCCTGTCACGCAGGAGCCAGACCACGACCTCGACAGGGTCGCCGAGCGCCCGCGCACCGGTGCCCTCGGCAACCGGGGTCCCGTTGCGGACCAGGTGGACCGGGTGTGCAGGCAGGTCGAAACCGCGCCAGGCCGTGACCGGTGTTCCGGTCGCAAGCGCGACGTTCGCCCCGCCATCGGCGGTCACGAGAAGGCGCCCGGCACCGGCAAGGCCCCCGGCAATCCTGCAGCCGACGATCTCGAGGGACGGCAGCACCGCATCGATCGCGGCGATCACCTCGTCCCGCCGCGGCGGGGACCCGTCGCAGACGATGTCGCGTCCCAGGCGCAGGGCGAATTCGGCCTCCACGGCCAGATCATGGGCCTCGAACACGCCGATGGTCTCCCCCGATGCGAACCGGTAGCGGCGGGGGACACGGGCCGCTCCCGGCCCGTCGGTTCCCAGTGCCGCCCGGGCCTGCGGAGATGTCGACCCGACCTTCCAGGCGTCGGACGGCGGTCCCAGCAGGAGGGCCGCCTGCTCCTGGACATCGCGGGCTGCCGCCGCATCGGCAGGCAGCGCGAACCTGTTCTTCTCGACCAGTCCTCCGGTCAGTCGGGCGGTGGCAAGTGCGGTGGCGAATGCGGACATCCCGGCAGTTCCTTTCAGCGACCGCTTGGTGTCGCAAAGTGAGGGTGCAGGCGCTATCATCGCCGCCTGGAGGGGCGAAGTCATGACAGAAGCTGGACCCGGCTCCGGGGGTCGCGACCCCTGGCATGTCGAAGGCGTGACCGAAGCCACAATCGCGGCCGTCGAGGCTGCGGCTGCTGCCAGTGGAATGACGCCGGCGGCCTGGGTCGGCATGGCGGTGAGGCGCAGCGCAGACGCCGACCGGGGCGTGGACGCGTCGGTGCGCGCCATCGTGCAGGAGCGAATTGGCCGATCGGAAGCGGACGTGCTCTCCATGCTGGAACGCCTGCGCGGCGTGGTGGAACAGATGGCCAACCGGATCGCGGGACCGGACGAGGCCCGGCCTCCGGCCGATCGCGGGGTGCCGGAGTGACAACAATGATTGCCGGAGGAACGCGGACGTGACAGATCGCCGGTCCGCCTGGCGTCTCGATGGCGTCGAGCCCGAAGTCCGGGCCATGGCCGAACAGCATGCACAACAGGCGGGACTGACTGTCGGAGCATGGCTCGAACGGACCGTCCGGGTCGAGCTCGATGCCCGGGACGGGGATCTGCCGGGATTCGTTCAGACCCGGTTCGATGCCTCGAAACGCAGGGTCGACGAGTCGCTGCGGACTCTCGGCCTGCTGTTGCAACAGGTCGCCCTGCGCATCGAGCAGAGCGAGCGGGCCGACACGGAAGCGGAGCCCGCTTCGCCGGCACCCCCCACGTCGCCATCACCGGCCGCGCGCCCGGAACCCGAGCCGCCGACCGGAGAACTCGAACCGGAGCCCCGGCCGGAAACGGCACCCGAAGCGCCGACCGGAGAACCCGAACCGGAACCCGGGCCCCGGCCGGAACCGGCACCCGAACCGCCGGCCGCGAGGCCGGCACCGCCACCGCCACCTGCACCGGTGCAGTCTCGCTCCCGCGGCGGGCTGTTCTCCTTCATTCTGGTGGTGATTCTCGCCGGTGCCGGTACGGTCGGCTACATCTATGCCGAGCCCCTTGGACTGGGCCAGGTCAAGGAGCGGATCGACACGCTGGGACGTACCCATCTTGCCGGGGTGTCGGACACGTTTGACGACGCGGTCGCGGCCGCGTGGTCGCTGATCCAGGGTGAAGACGATGCCGCCGCCGGGGCAGTCGGCCAGGCGACGGTCCCCGCACAGGCACCCGCGGCGACAGCTCAGGCACCCGCCCGCAAACCGGTCCCGCAACCCGAAACGGCGGCCGCACCCCAACGCGAAACGGCACCGCCTGCAGCCGGTTCAACCGTGGCAGCCGCGCCGGAACGCACAACGGCTCCGCCGGCATCCGGTTCCACTGCGGCGACCGTACCGGAACGCGCGGCGGCTCCATCCGCGCCGGGATCCACCGCGGCGCCGGCCGCTCCCCGGATCGCGGCCGTGGAACGCCCGCCGGAAGCGAGGGCAGAGGAACTGCTGGATCTGGCCCGGGTCCTGCTTGGCAACAATCCGGACGAGCGTGCCTACGGTGCGGCCGCCAGGGTTCTGCGTGATGCAGCCGATACCGGCTCGCCGGAAGTGCTGTACAACCTCGGGCTGTTCTACGAGCGCGGGCTGGGTGTCGAGCAGGATGATGCCCGGGCGTTCGCGTTTTACCGGCAGGCCGGCGAACGGGACCATCCCTATGCCCTGTTCAACCTGGGGGTCTTCCACCTGAAGGGCCGGGGCACCCCGCGGGATGACACCCGGGCAGCCCGGGCATTCGCGAAGTCGGCGGAGCTGGGTGTCGCCAGGGCTGCCCATGTCCTCGGCGTCCTGACCGAGCAGGGTCGCGGCGTGTCCGCCGACCCCGAGCGCGCCCGCTCGCTCTACGAACAGGCGGCCCGCGGCGGTATCGCCGAGGCACAGGAGAGGCTGGACAGGTCGAGCCGGTAGCGCCGGGTTCTGAACCCGGTGGTCCCGGTGCCGGATACGCCGGGGATCGGTGTGGCGCGTGACGATCGGCATGGCCGCGGATCCGTACCGCCCGGTCGGCAGGGACGGTGTCGCCCTGGCCGCGGCGCTGTCAGGTCTCGCTGCGTTCGGCCCAGCCGGCGAAGATCTTCTCAAGCACGACCACGCAGTAGAACAGGAAGATGCCCAGCAGGGCCAGCGCGATCAGCACCGCGAACATCAACGGGTAGTCCGCGCTGATCTTGCCGCTGTCGAACAGGTAGCCGAGGCCGCGGCCGTGCGGTTCGACAATCTCCATCAGGTTGGTACCGATGAAGGCGAGGGTCACCGCCACCTTCAGCGCGCCGAAGAACTCGGGCAGGGTCTTGGGCAGGGCGATCTTCCAGAAGATCGTGAAGCGGCTGGCGCCGAGCGAGCGCAGGATGTCCCGGTATTCCGGTTCGAGCGTCGACAGGCCGATCGAAATCGAAACCGCGATCGGGAAGAACGAGATCAGGAAGGCGATCAGGATCGTGTTCATGTCGTGGGCGCCCACGAAGATGAGCGCGATCACCGGAACCACCGTCGCCTTGGGGATGGCGTTGAACCCGACCAGCAGCGGGTAGAGGGCTTCGCGCATGACCCGGGACAACCCCATGACCATGCCGAGCACCAGGCCGGCCGCCACCGAGAGCAGCAGGCCCGCGACCGTGCGCCACAGCGTCTCCCAGCCGTGTTCGAGGAACAGGCCGCGGAACTTCCAGAACGCCGGTCCGAGATCGGACGGCGAGGCCATCTTGTAGTCGGGCCAGCCGTTCACCCAGACCAGGAATTCCCAGGCCAGCGCGAACACCACCAGGGCCGCGGCCGGAACCAGGACCTGGCGCTTCATGCCGCCGGCTCCGCCTGCCGGACCTGCTGGGCGATGCGGATCTGCTGGCGCAGCTCGGCCTGCAGTTCGCTCGCCTCGGTTCCGTAGAGGTCGTCGAGCGCGCGGTCCTCGCCAAGCGGTACCTCCATGGTCACCTGCAAGGTGGCCGGCCGGTCCGACAGCACCACCACCCGGTCGGCCAGGAACACCGACTCCCTCAGATCATGGGTGATCAGCAGACAGGTGAACCGTTCCTCGCGCCGCAGCGCGTGCATGGTCTGCCACAGGTCCTCGCGCGTAAACGCGTCGAGCGCGCCGAACGGCTCGTCGAGGATCAGGACCTCCGGCCGGGTCACCAGCGCGCGGCACAGCGAGGCGCGCTGGCGCATGCCGCCGGACAGTTCCGAGGGGCGCCGGTCCTCGAACGCCGCGAGACCGACCAGGGCAAGCAGCTCGCGGGCCCGGTTCCGGCGCTCCTCGCGGGTGAGCCGGTTGGGAACGATCTCGAGCGGCAGCAGGACGTTGGCGAGAATGGTCCGCCACTCGAGCAGCACCGGGTTCTGGAACGCCATTCCCACCGTCGCCCTGGGAGAGCGGACCGGTTCGCCGTGCAGCAGCACCTCGCCCCGGTCCGGCAGCATCAGTCCCGCGATCAGCCGCGTCAGCGTCGACTTGCCGCACCCGGACGGACCGACCACCGCCGTGAAACTGCCGGTCCCGCAGGCGAAGGTGAGCCCGTCGAGGACGGGCAGGTGCCCGGTTCCGGTCCGGTAGGCGTAGCAGACCCCGCGCAGCTCGATGCGCGGGGTCTCCTCCCCGGTCGGCAACGCGCCGCTGCCGGCCTCCGTCACGGCGTTGTCCGCGGGCCCGGCTACCCGCCGATCATCAGGCTGCCGTCGTCGGGAAGGTACCGGTCGGTGAAGTAGGCGGCCGGGTCCGGGGCCTTCGAGAGCTCGAAATTCATCTCGAGCTGGCCGAGCGCCTTGGCGAACCGGGCCGGATCGACGTTGCCCATGCCGTGGGCCGCCACGTTCGGTGTCAGCACGTTGCCGTCGATCGACAGCTGCAGGCGCCGGGTCTCCAGCGCGATGTCGGCGGCCGGGTTGCGCTCCGTCATCATCCGCACACCGGCCTCGGGATCGGCAATCACGTCACGCCAGCCCCGGGCGACCGCGCGGATGAACCCGGTCACCTTCTCCGGATTGGCATCGGCATAGTCCGTGTTGACGATGACCGCGTTGCCGTAGAGCGCCAGGCCGTGGTCCGCCATCAGCAGCACCGAGATGTCGTCTTCGGGGATCCCCAGCCGGACCAGGTTCAGGAAACTGGAGAACGAGTAGCCGGTGATCGCATCGACCCGTCCTTCGGCGAGCATGGGTTCGCGGGTCGGAAACCCGACCGGCTCGACGGTGATCTTGCTCACGTCGAGGCCGTTTTCAGCCGCGAACGCCGGGAACTGCGCCCAGGCTCCGTCGGGCGGCGGCGCACCGAGGATGCGGTTTTCCAGGTCCTTCGGCGTCGAAACGCCCTGCGATACCCGCCCGACCACCGCGAACGGCGGCTTGTCGTAGACCATCATCACGGCGATGACCGGTGCATCGGGGTTCTTGTCCTTGAACCGGACCAGGCTGTTGATGTCGGCGAAACCGAACGGAAACGCGCCGGTCGCGACCTTGGGAATGGCATCGAGTGATCCCTTGCCGGCCGAGATCTCCACGTCGAGGCCCTCGGCCTTGAAGTGGCCGTTGTCGATCGCCGCGAAGTAGGCGGAACTCGGTCCTTCGAACTTCCAGTCAAGCGCAAACGGGACCTTGGTCTGGGCGGCAGCGCCGGACATGCCGGCGGCAACAAGTGCCAGTGTCAGGAGTGCTCTGAGCATGATGGTGGCCTTTCGTGACTGTGGTGCAGGTCGTTACGGGCCTGAAACTGCAATTCCACGGTGCGGCCTGCTGACTGTCAAGCAGTGTGTCCCCGGCGCTCACCCGGCGAGTCGCACGATGGCGGTGTGCGCCGTCTCGGCCAGGGCGCGGGCCTCGAGACTGACCAGCAGGCCGTCGGTCACCACCGGTCGGCCCTCGACCAGCAGGTGACGGACCCGGAACGGACCGCACAGCACCAGGGCCGCCACCGGGTCCCACGCACCGGCGGCCTCGAGTCCGGACACGTCCCAGATGGCGATATCGGCCCGTTTCCCGCTCTCGATCGAGCCGAGCTCGCCGCTGCGCCCGAGCACCCTGGCGCCGCCGCGGGTCGCGAACTCCAGGGCCTCGCGGGCGCTGAGCGCCCCGGCGCCACCGGCAACGCGCTGCAGGAGCATGGCGAGCCGCGCCTCGTTCAGCAGGTGGCCCTGGTCGCTGCTGGCCGAGCCGTCGACACCGAGGCCGACCGGGACCCCGGCATCGCGCAGCAGCCGGACCGGCGCAATGCCGGAACCGAGCCGGCAGTTCGACGACGGACAGTGCGCGACCCCGGTGCCGGTGCCGGCAAACAGGCCGATTTCGCGCTCGTCGAGCGTGACGCAGTGGGCGTGCCAGACGTGGTCGCCGAGCCAGCCGAGGTCGGCGGCGTAGTCACCGGGGAGACAGCCGTAGCGTTCCAGCGAGAAGGCGACGTCCTCGGCGTTTTCGGCCAGGTGGGTGTGAAGGCGCACGCCCTTGTCGCGGGCCAGCTCCGCGACGTCGCGCATCAGCCCTTCCGACACGGTAAACGGTGAGCACGGCGCCAGCCCCACCTGAACCATCGCGCCTTCGGCCGGGTCGTGGAAGGCGTCGATCACCCGTTCGCAGTCCTTCAGGATGCCGGTTTCGGGCTCGACCATGCTGTCCGGCGGCAACCCTCCGGAGCTCTGGCCCATGCTCATGGCGCCGCGTGTCGGGTGAAACCGCACGCCCACCGTCCCTGCCGCCTCGATCGTGTCCTCCAGCCGGATGCCGTTGGCAAAGAAATACAGGTGATCGGAACTCAGGCTGCAGCCCGAAAGCGCGAGTTCGGCAAGTCCGACCTGGGCGGCAACGAAGACATCCTCCGGACGCATCCGTTCCCAGACCGGATAGAGCGAGCCCAGCCAGCCGAACAGGGGAGCGTCCTGGCCCGCCGGCACCGCCCGGGTCAGGGTCTGGACGAGGTGGTGGTGCGTGTTGATCAGGCCCGGGGTGACCACGCACCCGGTGGCGTCGATCACCTGGCAGTCGGCCCGCTCCGACGGCGGGTCGTCGCCGACGGCGACGATCCGGCCGTCCTCGATCAGCAGTCCCGCGTCAGCGAGTTCCCGGCGCTCGTCGTCCATGGTCACGACAACGGCGGCGTTCCGGATCCAGGTCCGACCGGTAGTCATGGCGCGTCCCGTTCCATGATTTCGCGGATCCGCAGGCCGGCGATGCGCTCGACCTGGCGGCAGGCCTCGCGGACCTCGGTGTCGCGGTCATTGTCGATGCGGGTCTCGAAGGCCTGCAGGATGCCGGCGCGGTCATGGTCGCGCACCGCGATGATGAACGGAAAGCCGTGACGTTCGACGTAGGTGCGATTGAGTTCCTGGAACCGCGCCCGTTCCCCGTCGGTCAAGGCGTCGAGACCGGCCGATGCCTGCTCGGCCTGTGAACTGGGGGTCAGGCGCCGTGCCGCCGCGAGCCGGCCCGCAAGGTCCGGGTGGGCGTGCAGCACGCCGAGCCGCTCCTCGGCGCCGGCGGACCGGAACACCCGGGCAAGCGCGCTGTGCACTCCCTCCGGCGTGTCGTGCGCCGGGCCGAGCTCGCCGTGCCACGCGCGATCCGCGATCCACGGCGAATGCTCGAATACCCCGCCGAACATCTCCACGAAACCGGCGCGGTCGAGTGTCGAGGGCCGGACCCGTGCACGGCGCGGCGGATGGGTCCGGCGCCAGTGGTGCGCGATGTCGATGCGCCGGGCGAACCAGACGTGGGCATGACCGCTCGCGTGCTCGATGAACCGCTTCAGTGCCGCTGCCCGGCCCGGCCGGCCGGCAAGCCGGCAGTGCAGGCCGACAGAGAGCATCCGGGGTTGTCCCTCGCAGCCCTCGGCATACAGCACGTCGAAACTGTCCCGCAGATAGGCGAAGAAATCGTCGCCCGACCCGAACCCCTGGGCGATGGCAAACCGCATGTCGTTGGCATCCAGGGTGTAGGGCACGACCAGCTGGTCGTGCCCGCCGGCCCGGATCCAGTACGGCAGGTCGTCGGCGTAGGAGTCGGCGATGTAGTCGAAGCCTCCCTCCGACGCCACGAGCTCCACAGTGTTGGCGGAGCAGCGGCCGGTGTACCATCCGCGCGGTCGTTCACCGGTTACCTGCTCGTGCAGCCGGATCGCGCGCCTGATGTGCTCGCGCTCCTCGTCGCGGGAAAACCCTCCGTACTCGATCCACTTCAGTCCGTGGCTGGCAATCTCCCAGCCGGCCTCCTGCATGGCGGCGACCTGGACCGGCGAGCGGGCGAGCGCGGTTGCCACCCCGTAGATCGTGACCGGGATGTCGCGGTGCACGAACATCCGGTGCAGTCGCCAGAAGCCGGCGCGGGCCCCGTACTCGTACAGCGATTCCATGCTCCAGTGCCGCTGGCCCGGCCAGGGCTCGGCGCCGGCGACGTCGGAAAGGAACGCCTCCGACGCGGCATCGCCGTGGATGACGGCGTTCTCGCCGCCTTCCTCGTAGTTGATCACGAACTGGACCGCGATCCGGGCATCCCGCGGCCAGCGCGGGTGCGGCGGGACAGCTCCGTATCCCTGCAGGTCTCGTGGATAGCGCAGAACCGTCCTCCCGATACAGCATGTCCGAGCGCGTTGATTGTAGGCACCGCGCCGCGTACCATTCAACGCATACGGTGCACCTTCGCAAACCGGATCGTGCCATGACGACGGGACGCCTGACCACGCATGTGCTCGACATCGCGCTGGGTCGTCCGGCGGCAGGGCTCGTGGTCCGCCTGTACGAGATCGAGGGAGCCCGGCGCACCAGGCGGGCGCGGTCGGTGACCAATGCCGACGGCAGGGTGGACCGGCCGCTGCTGGAAGGGGCGGAAATGAGGCCCGGGCGCTACGAGATCCGGTTCGATGTCGGGCTTTACCACCGGGAGACCGGCCAGGCCGCGGGTGACATCCCGTTTCTCGACATCGTTCCGGTCCGCTTCGGCATCGGTGATGTGACAGCGCACTACCACGTCCCGCTGCTGCTCTCGCGCTTCGGATACTCGACCTACCGTGGCAGTTGATCCGTGACCGCCACGCGACGCGAGATCCGGCTGCTGCTGAACGACAGGGAGGTTGCCTGCAGCGATGTCGGACCGCACGACATGCTGCTCGACTTCCTGCGCACCGACATGCGGCTCGCCGGAACCAAGGAAGGATGCGCGGAAGGCGACTGCGGCGCCTGTACCGTCCTGGTCGGAACGCTGCGCCACGGCGAACTCGAATACGGCCCCGTCACCGCCTGCATCCGTCCACTGGCCACCGTCGACGGCTGTCAGGTGGTGACGGTGGAGCACCTGGCATCCGAGCGGTTGCACCCGGTGCAGGAGGCGATGGTGGTGAGCCACGCAAGCCAGTGCGGCTTCTGCACCCCGGGCTTCGTGATGGCGCTCTGTGCCCTGTGGCTCGGGACACCGTCCCCGACCCGGCGCGAGGTGGAGGTGGCGCTGCAGGGAAACCTGTGCCGGTGTACCGGGTACCGGCCGATCGTCGAGGCGGCACTGCGGGCCGGCCGCGGCGATGGTGATCCGCTCACCGCGAAACGCGATGCGGTGCGCCGGCGCCTCGGGGAGCTGCGGGACGGCCGCAGGGTCGAACTCGAACGCGACGGCGGCCGGGTGCTGCTGCCCGCCGACGTCGACGACCTCGCACGGCTGCTCGAGCAGGAGAGGGACCCGGTACTCGTTGCCGGCGCCACCGACATCGGCGTCGAGGTCAACCGGCAGCTGCGGCCGATCTCGCCGGCGATCTGCATCGGCCACCTCGACGAGCTTGCCGGGATCGAGTGCGATGACCGGGCGATCGTGCTCGGCGCCGCGGTGACCTGGGAGGAAGCGGGGCGGGTGCTCATCGAGGCCATCCCGTCGCTCCGCGACTTCTGGGAACGGGTCGCGGGACCGCAGATCCGCACCATGGGCACGGTGGGCGGCAATGTTGCCAACGGCTCGCCGGTCGGTGACCTGCCGCCGGTGCTGCTGGCGCTCGGAGCCGAACTCGAGCTGCGCAGTGCCCGGGAATGCCGCACGGTGGGGATCGATGAGTTCTTTCTCGGCTACGGCCGCCAGGACATCCGGCCCGGCGAATTCCTCGAGCGGATCAGGGTCTGCCTGCCGAAGCCCGGCGCCCGCCTCGGCTTCTACAAGGTTTCGAAACGGCGGGACCAGGACATCGCCGCGGTCGCCGGAGCCTTCAACCTCGAGCTCGACGGTGACACCGTCACCGCCGCCAGGCTGGCCTTCGGCGGCATGGCGGCCGTTCCCTCGCGTGCTCCTGCCGCAGAGGCGGCGTGTACCGGCCGGCCGTGGCAGGCGCAGACCATGCAGGCGGCCGGTGCGGCGCTCGATCGCGATTTCACACCCATCAGCGACCTGCGCGGGACTGCCGGCTACCGCAGCCTGGTGGCGCGCAACCTGCTGGTGCGGTTCCACCTCGAGAACAGCGAACCGGGCGTGCCGGTGCGCCTGGAGCAGGTCCGGTGACGGGCCCCGAACGCCGCACCTGGATGCACGGGGCGCATCCGCATGACTCCGCCCGCCGGCATGTCACGGGAAGTGCGCGGTTTGCCGATGACGTGCCGCTGCCGCCGGAGACGCTGCACGCCTACCTGGGCCTGTCGACCATCGCCCGCGCCCGGCTGCAACGGCTGGAGCTCGAGGCCGTGCGCTCGGCACCGGGAGTGGCCGGTGTCCTGACGGCGGACAGTATCCCCGGCACCAACGACATCAGCGCCAGCCACGCCGGGGACGACCCGGTGCTTGCCGAGGGCGAGATCGCGTTCTGGGGGCAACCGCTCTTCATCGTGGTCGCCGACAGCCGCGACGCGGCGCGACGGGCCGCCCGTCTTGCGCGGGTCGACGGCATCCCGCTGACGCCGGTGCTCGACCTCGCGCAGGCGCACGAGACCGTGGTGACCCCGCGCACACTGGCGCGCGGTGATGCCGCGGCGGCGCTCGGACACGCCGCCCACCGGGTATCCGGGACCATGGACATCGGCGGCCAGGAGCATTTCTACCTCGAGAGCCAGATTGCCGTTGCACTGCCCGGCGAGGATGACGAGATGCACGTCATCTCCTCGACCCAGCATCCGGGCGAAGTGCAGCACATGATCGCCCATGTCCTCGATATCCCGGCGAGCTCGGTCACGGTGACGGTGCGGCGCCTCGGCGGCGGGTTCGGTGGCAAGGAAACCCAGTCCAACCTGTTTGCGGCCGCCGCCGCGCTGGCCGCCCGCCACTTCAACCGGCCGGTCAAGCTGCGTCCGGACCGTGACGACGACATGACCGCGACCGGCAAGCGGCACGACTTCCGGGTGGAATACGACGTCGGGTTCGACGACACCGGCCGGATCCTGGCCGTCGAGGCGAAGTTCGCGTCCCGGGCCGGGTTCTCGGCCGACCTGTCAGGGCCGGTTGCCGACCGGGCGCTGTTCCAGGCCGACAATGCCTACTACTACCCGAACGTGCGGCTGACATCCCGGCCGTTGCGGACCAATACCGTCTCGAACACCGCGTTTCGCGGGTTCGGCGGCCCGCAGGGACTGCTGGTTGCCGAACGAATGATCGAGGAGATCGCCTGCCGGCTCGGCCGCACGCCGCTCGAGATCCGCAAGGCGAACCTGTATGCCTCGCCCGGCCGGGACCTGACGCCGTACTGGCAGCGGGTGGGCGACAACCTGTTGCCGCGGCTGTTCGAGGAACTGGAAACCGCGTGCGACTTCCACGCGCGCCACGACGCCGTTCGCGCCTTCAATGCGCAGGGCGGGGTGATCCGCAAGGGGATTGCGCTCACCCCGGTGAAGTTCGGGATTTCGTTCACGCTGACCTGGCTGAACCAGGCCGGGGCGCTGGTCCATGTCTACCAGGACGGCTCGATCCACCTGAACCATGGCGGCACCGAAATGGGTCAGGGTCTGCTCACCAAGGTGGCGCTCGTGGTTGCCGACTGCTTCCAGGTCGACCTGGACCGGATCCGCATCACCGAGGCCAGCACCGCCACGGTGCCGAACGCGTCCGCGACCGCGGCCTCGACCGGATCGGACCTGAACGGCATGGCGGCCTTCGATGCCGCCGAGAAGATCCGCCGGCGCCTGGTTGACTTCGCGGCCGACCGGTGGAGTGTCGAACCCGACCGGATCAGCTTCGAGAACAACCGGGTGCGGATCGGCAACCGGGAGATGACCTTCGGCGAGCTGGTTGCCGAGGCCTACCGCGCCCGGGTGCAGCTGTCCGCCACCGGGTTCTACAAGACCCCCGACATCCACTGGGACCCCGAGACCGGTCGTGGCGAGCCGTTCTACTACTTCGTCTACGGGACCGCGGCGAGCGAGGTGACGGTCGATACGCTCACCGGCGAGTACCGGGTCGACCGCGTCGACATCCTGCAGGACATCGGCCGCTCGCTCGATCCCGCGATCGACCTCGGCCAGATCGAGGGCGCGTTCATCCAGGGCATGGGGTGGGTCACGACCGAGGAGCTGTGGTGGGACGAGACAGGCCGGCTGTGCACCCATGCGCCGTCGACCTACAAGATCCCGCTGGCCTCGGACTGTCCGGGAGAGTTCAACGTTCACATCGCCCCCTGGTCCGAGAACGCCCGTCCGACCATCGGCCGGTCCAAGGCGGTGGGTGAACCGCCGCTGCTGCTGTGTGCATCGGTGGTGGAGGCGCTGTCGATGGCGGTTGCGAGCGTCGACGGGTACCGGAGCTGCCCGCGGCTCGACGTTCCGGTCACGCCCGAGCGGGTCCTGCGGGCGGTGCTCCGGCTGCGGGACGCGGGACAGGCCGCATGATCGCCGACCTGCTGCCGGTTGCCTGGGAATGGCTGGACTTCGCCATTCGCTGGTTCCACGTGATGGCGGCGGTACTGTGGGTCGGAACCTCGTTCTACTTCATCGCGCTCGATCTCGGCCTCAGGCGCCCACCCGGCCTGCCCGCCGGGGTCGACGGCGAGGAATGGCAGGTGCACGGCGGCGGGTTCTACCACGTTCGCAAGTACATGGTCGCACCCGACGACCTGCCCGAACACCTGACCTGGTTCAAGTGGGAGAGCTACGCCACCTGGCTGTCAGGGTTTGCCCTGCTGGTGGTGGTCTACTACGCGAGCCCGGAACTCTACCTGCTCGATCCGGAGATCATCGAGCTGGAGCCCGAGATCGCGATCGCGATCTCGGTGGGCTCGATCGTCGGCGGCTGGCTGGTCTACGACCTGGTCTGCCGCAGTCCGCTCGGCGGGGACGACAGGCTGCTGATGCTGGTTCTCTACGTCATCCTGGTGCTGCTTGCCTGGGGCTTTGCCCAGGTGTTTCCGGGACGGGCAGCCTTCGTGCACCTGGGAGCGGTCACCGCCACCATCATGAGCGCGAACGTGTTCATGGTGATCATCCCGAACCAGAGGGTCGTGACCGCGGACCTGCTGGCCGGCCGGCAACCGGATGCGAAGTACGGCCGGATCGCCCGGCAGCGTTCGACGCACAACAACTACCTGACCCTGCCGGTCCTGTTCCTGATGCTGTCCAACCACTACCCGCTCGCCTTCGCGACCGGGTACAGCTGGATCATCGCGTCGCTTGTCTTCCTGGTCGGGGTGCTGATCCGGATCTACTTCAACCGGGTGCACGAGCGGCGCGGCCACCTGGTCTGGCCGTGGATTCTCGCGGCGGTGCTGTTCTGCGTCATCGTCTGGCTGTCGACCATGCCGTCGGCGCTCACCGGGACCGCCGTCTCGCGGTCGACGGAACACCGCCGCCTGGCCGCCGACCCGCAGTTTGCCGAGGTGACCGAACTCGTGGTCGACCGCTGTTCGATGTGCCATGCCCGCGAGCCGCTGTGGGAGGGCATGGTGGCGCCGCCGCGCGGCGTGGTGCTGGAAAACGGAGACCAGCTGCTCCGGCATGCCCGGCAGGTCTATCTGCAGTCCGGCCGGTCCCGCGCCATGCCGCCGGCAAACCTCTCGGCCATGGACGAGGAGGAGCGGCTGCTGATCGTGAACTGGTACGAGGCCGCGCGGCACTGAGGCTCATGGTGCAAGCCGCGGGTGGCGGTTGACGTCCTTGTACAGCAGGTAGCGAAACGGCCCGGGACCGCCGGCGTAGCACGCCTGCGGGCAGAAGGCGCGCAGCCACATGAAGTCGCCGGCCTCGACCTCGACCCAGTCCCGGTTCAGCCGGTAGACGCCCTTGCCCTGGAGCACGTAGAGCCCGTGTTCCATCACGTGGGTTTCGGCGAAGGGGATCACCGCCCCGGGTGCGAAGGTCACGATGTTGACGTGCATGTCGTGGCGCATGTCATCGGGGTCGATGAACCGGGTGGTCGCCCACCGACCGTCACTGTCCGGCATGGCGACAGGCGTGCAGGCCCCGTCGCTGGTCACGATCGGGTCGGGGATGGCCAGGCCCTCGACCGGCTCGTAGCGCTTGCGGATCCAGTGGAACACCGCCGCCGTGTCCCCGACGGTGGCGATGCGCCACGCCAGTCCCGGCGGAATGTAGGCGAACCCGCCGGCCCCGAGTTGCGAACCGGTCCCGGCGCAGTCGAGGTCGATCGTGCCCGACACCACGAACAGGGCGGCTTCGGCACCCGGGTCTAGCTCGGGTCTCTCGCTGCCGCCGCCGGGTCCGACCTCCATGATCGACTGGGAGAACGTCTCGGCGAATCCCGACAGCGGCCGCGCCAGGATCCACGCCCGGGTGGCGCGCCAGTGCGGCAGGACGCTGGTGACGATGTCGGTCATCACGCCCCTGGGTATGACCGCGTAGGCGTCGGTGAACACGGCGCGCCCGGTGAGCAGGTGCGACTGGCCGGGAAGCCCCCCGGCGGGTGTGTAGTAGCTGCGCTCTCGCTGCATGGATCGGTCCTCAGGCTGTCGTTCCGCTGGCAAGGCTGGCGGCAACCGACCACCACCCGCGCGACGCAAGCCGGTCGGCGAACGCGCGGGCGCGCTTGTCGGCGCCTTCGTCGAACAGGGCGAAACAGGTCGCTCCGCTGCCGGACATTCCGTGGCACCTGGGTTCAGGTGCGCCGGCGAGGGTCTCGAGCACGGTGGCGACCACCGGCGCCACGTCGCATGCCGCCCCGATCAGGTCGTTGTTCGCGCGCTCCCCGAGGTAGCGGAACAGTCCCTCGGCATCCAGCGGTCCCGGCGGCGGCGGCGCGCAGCGGGAGTATTCTCCCGTGCGTTGCCGGAACACCTGCCCGGTGGGCAGGGCGGCTCCGGGATTGACCAGGACCACCGGCAGCGGCGGCAGCGGTCCCAGGGGAACGAGGCACTCGCCGATCCCGCGCACGCGAACCGGGACCCCGTCGAGACACGCCGGAACATCGGCGCCGAGTTCCAGCGCGAGCCCGTGCAGCGCGTCGCGGCCGGGCGGATCCGGGCAGAGTGCCGCGAGAGCACGCAGCACCGCAGCCGCGTCGGCCGACCCGCCGCCGAGCCCGGCGGCAACCGGTATCCGTTTCGTGATGCGGACCTCGACCCGCGGAAGCGGTCCGAACCGGGCGCGGAAGGCGGCCACGGTCGTTTCCGCGAGTTCGGACCCGGTGACATGCCGGGCGAACGGACCGCACATGATCACCCGGTCCCGCTCACCGCCGGGGATGACCCGGACCCTGTCGGCCAGGGTGCAGAAGACGGTCAGGCCGTCGAGCGTGTGGTAGCCGTCCGCCCGCCGCCCGGTCACGTGCAGCGTGAGGTTGAGCTTCGCCGGCGCCGGCAGCTCCCGGGGCGGATCGGTGTGAGGTCCCATGTCAGGTCTCGTCGGGCAGGCCGTTCCTGATCTTGGCCCGTATCTCTTCACGCTGGTCCGGTTCCGGTTCGAGCCCGTCGGCCCGGTTCCACTGGTACACCGCCTCGTCGCGCCGCCCGGCCCGCCAGTACGCGTCCCCGAGGTGGTCGTTGATGGTCGGATCGGCGGGAAGCAGGCGAACGGCATGTTCGAGCAGCGGCACCGCCTGCTCGACCCGGCCGGTCTGCAGCAGGATCCAGCCCAGGCTGTCGATGATGTACCCGTTCTCCGGCTCGAGTTCGTTCGCCCTGCGGATCATCCGTTCCGCCTCGTCGAGCCGGACCCCGAGTTCCGTCCAGGAGTAGCCGAGGTAGTTCAGGACATACGCCTGGTCGGGGGAGAGATCGAGTGCGCGCAGGAAGCTTGCCTCGGCCTCGGGCCACCGGTCCGACCGTTCCAGGACCACGCCGCGGTAGTAGTACAGCCTCCAGTCCGGTCCGCTCGGCACGGCAACGCGGTCCAGGGCCTCGGTGTAGGCGGCGGCCGCGCGGTCCCACTGGCGTTGCCGGCGGTGCAGGTCGCCGATCTGTGCCCACGGTGCCGGATCGTCCGGCCGCTCCGCTCCCATCCGCTCCAGCAGTCCGATGGCCTCTTCGGCACGGTCGGCGTTGAACAGGGCCCGGGCGGCGCGCAGCCTGGACATGTCGTGGTACGGGGAGGTGACCGGGACGGCAGTGTAGACCTCCACTGCGGCCTCATGGTTGTTCCGGGCCGCCTGGATCCGGGCGACCAGCAGGCTGGCCGGCACGAACTGCGGGTTCAGGAAGCGCGACAGCTGGGCAAGTGCCAGGACCTGGCCGTGAAGACGCTCGGCGGACCGGGACCGTTCACGGCGCTGCTGTGCGCTTGCCGCGCCGTGAGCGCGCTCGGCGGACCGGGACTGCTCAAGCCGTTGCAGCGCGCTTGCCACGTCGAACAGCGCCTCGGCCATGCCGTGGATCGCGGTGGTGACCTGCCCGGCAACCGGCCTGCCCTCGCGGGCGCGCTCGAGCAGGGCGTGCAGGGTCCCGGTGTGGACCCCGTCATTCCCGGTCAGCGCAAGGGCCGCGCGGGCGGCATCGTCACGGTGTGCGGTCGCGAGCAGGACCGCCATGGCGAGGCGCAGGCGAAGCGACGGCCGGGGGTCAAGCTCCATGGCCCGGGCGAGCAGGCGGCGGCCTTCCTCCGGGTCACCGGCCAGGACGCGGGCATAACCGCGGTGCAGCAGGCTCAGTCCCTCGATCCTGATCTCCCGGGCGACGTCAGACAGCCGGGCGTCGGCCCCCGTCCAGTCTCCCGACCCGGCCAGGGCCCAGCCGGCGAGCAGGTGTTTGAGGATCAGGCTCACCTGGCTGCCGGCCAGGGTATCGAAGCGCGCGATTGCCTGTTCCCAGTCGCCGTTGGCCGCGTGGTCGAGCCCGAGGGTCACCACGACGAGCGGCAGGTGCGTCGCGCTTGCGGGCGTCGCCGATATCAGTCGGGCCAGACCGACGGCGTCCTCGATCCGGCCCTGTTCCAGCCTGACCATGAACAGCCGGTGAGTGAGCGAGAGATTGCCCGGGTCGGCCTTCAGCGCGTGGTCATAGTTGATCGAGGCGGCGTCGATATCGCCGTGCCGGTAGGCGGTTCGCCCGACCAGGTAGCTGCCCGCGGTCGACACCGCTTGCACCGGGTCAGGGCCGGGTCCGGCGGTTTCCGGGCCGGACATGACACAGCCGGCGAGTGCCGCCAGTAGCAGGATGCAGCCGGCGATCCGCCCCGGTCCCGTCCGGTGACGTGCGCGCAGGCGCCGCGATCGCCCCGTCACCATGCCCGTGACCCTCTTCCAGAACCCATGGGGCAGTCAGTCTCCGGTGTCCTACATGTTGGGGTAGTTGGGTCCGCCGCCACCTTCCGGAACCACCCAGTTGATGTTCTGCAGCGGGTCCTTGATGTCGCATGTCTTGCAGTGAACGCAGTTCTGCGCGTTGATCTGCAGTTCCGGGTTCTCGCCGTCCTCGTCGAGGACGATCTCGTAGACGCCTGCCGGACAGAAGCGCTGTTCGGGCGCATCGTAGTGAGCGAGGTTGTAGCTCACCGGGATGGCGGCATCCTTCAGCGTCAGGTGAACCGGCTGGTTCTCCTCGTGGTTGGTGTTCGACAGGAACACCGAGGACAGCCGGTCGAAACTCACCACGCCGTCGGGACGCGGATACGGGATCTTCTCGCAGTGCGATGCCGGCGCCAGCGACTCGTGGTCGGGATGGTGCCGCAGCGTCCAGGGCGCGCGACCGCGCAGGATGTAGGTGTCAAGCGCTGCATGCGCCAGGCCGTAGAACAGGCCGGCGCGGAAACCCGGACGGATGTTGCGCACGCGGTAGAGCTCGTCCCAGATCCACGATGCGCGCACCCGCTCGGCGTAGCCCTCGACCTCGATGCCGCTGGCGTCCGGCGCGTCGGCCAGCGCCTCGGCGATCGCCTCGGCGGCCAGCATGCCCGACTTCATGGCGTTGTGGCTGCCCTTGATCTTCGGAACGTTCAGGAACCCGGCCGAGCACCCGACGATCAGTCCGCCCGGGAAGGTCAGCCTCGGTATGGACTGGAACCCGCCCTCGTTGATGGCCCGGGCGCCGTAGGCGATCCGGCGGCCGCCCTCGAACACCGGCCGGATCTTCGGGTGCGTCTTGAAGCGCTGGAACTCGTCGAACGGACTGAGGTGCGGGTTGCGGTAGTCGAGACCGACCACGTAGCCGACCGCGACCTGGTTGTCCTCGAGGTGATACAGGAACGAGCCGCCATAGGTCTGCTGGTCCATCGGCCATCCGACGGTGTGCAGCACGCGTCCCGGGGAATGGACCGCCGGGTCGACCTCCCACAGTTCCTTGATCCCGATCCCGAAGGTCTGCGGGTCGGCATCCGCGCGCAGGTCGAAACGCTCGAACAGGGTCTTGGTCAGCGACCCCCGGCACCCTTCGGCGAAGACCGTGACGCGTGCGCGCAGCTCCATGCCCGGCATGTAGTTCGCGGTCTGCTCGCCGTCGCGGCCGACACCCATGTCGCCGGTGGCAACACCGCGCACCGATCCGTCCTCGCCGTACAGCACCTCGGCGGCAGCAAACCCGGGATAGATCTCCACGCCCAGGGCCTCGGCCTGTTCCGCCAGCCAGCGGCACAGGTTGCCCAGGCTGATGATGTAGTTGCCGTGGTTGCGCATCTGCGGCGGGGTCGGCAGGCGGAAGCCGCCGGTCCTGGTCAGCATCATCATGCGGTCTTCGGTGACCGGCTGGTTGAGCGGCGCGCCGCGTTCCTTCCAGTCGGGGAAGAGCTCGTCGAGCGCCCGCGGCTCAAGCACCGCGCCCGACATGATGTGGGCTCCGATCTCCGAACCCTTCTCGAGCACGCAGATGCCGAGTTCCCGGCCGGTCTCCGCGGCGACCTGGGCCAGCCGGATCGCCGTGGACAGCCCGGCCGGACCGCCCCCGACAACGACGACATCGTATTCCATGAATTCGCGGTCCATGACGCCGGCCTCACTTTCGCGTTCAGGGAGCATGTGGCACGATCCGAGACTACGGTTCGCGGGCAGGGCTGTCACGGGACCATTTGTCGCCGCCCCGGCGCAGCAGGGAGACCCGGACATGAACGGCTCTTCCGGCGGCGAGCCTGCCGCCGCCCGGCAGGACGCCATGCTCGAATGGGCCCGGGATGCCGGGATCGACGAGGTGCTCGAGGAGTTCCCGATCGACCGGTTCGCACGGTCCCGCGCTCCGCGGCCCCGCGCGCAACCCGCGAGCCCGCGGCCAGCCGCCCCGCGCCCCGAACAGGCGCCGCAGACCGCGAGCGCGCTCGCCGATGCCCGCGCCCGGGCGGCGGCGGCCGGATCGCTGGCCGAACTCCGCGAGGCGCTGGCGGGTTTCGACGGGTGCAGCCTGAAGCTGACCGCGACCAACCTTGTGTTCGGAACCGGGGCGCCCGGGGTGGACGTCATGCTGATCGGCGAGGCGCCGGGTGCGGACGAGGACCGGACCGGCGAACCGTTCGTGGGCGCGAGCGGGCGCCTGCTCACCCGCATGCTGGCCAGCATCGGACTGGAACGTGACGCGGTCTACATCACCAACATCCTGCCCTGGCGCCCGCCCGGCAACCGCCAGCCCAACACCTTCGAGCGCGAGGTCTGCCTGCCGTTCCTGCACCGGCACGTCGAACTGGTCGGGCCGCGGTTCATGGTCATGCTGGGCGGGACCGCCGCCAACACCCTGCTCGAGCGCGCCGGCAGCATCAGCCGGATGCGCGGGCGCTGGTACGACTTTCGCGGCCGCGGAAGCGGAGAGCCGGTCCCGGCGCTTGCCACCTTCCATCCGTCCTACCTGCTGCGTTCGCCGGAGCGCAAGGCGGATGCCTGGAAGGACATGCTGGCCATCAGGGCGCGTCTCGACGCGCTCGGCTGACCGGGTCCGCGGGCCCGAGGATCGGCCTCAGGTAGGCCGCGATGCCACGCTCGGGACGCCACTGTCCCGGGTACCCCAGCGAAACCTCCTCGAACCGGCAGCCGTCCACCACGTCGGTGCGCCGGGTGTGCAGGTGTCCGGACACCACCACGGAGGCGCGGAACCGCCGGTGCCAGTCCGCGGTCCGGGTCGTGCCGCACCAGGGCCTGAACCGCGGGACGCGCGGGATCCTGATGAGCTCGGCGAGCAGGGGCCAGTGATTGACCAGGATGGTCCGGGTGCCGGCCGGCAGGTCCGCAAGCCGCCGCTCCGCCGTGGCGCAGAGCGACGCGCACCAGGCCTCGCGGCTCGGCCAGGGATCGGGATGCAGGAAGAACTCGTCGGCACAGGCGGCGGCTCCCGCCCAGCGCCGGACCTCGCCGCGCGGCACATGGGCCGGCCGGAAACTGTAGTCGTAGAGCAGGAACAGCGGCGCGATCACGTGCGGCGGATCGGGCCAGACCGGAAACGGGTCCTCCGGCGTGACGATGCCGTGCCCGCGCGCCATGTCGACGAGGTGGCGGTAGCGCGCCACCCCGCGCGGGAACGAGGACCCGTCGCGCGGCACCGACCACAGGTCGTGGTTGCCCGGAACCCAGATCACGCGTGCGAACCGGTCGGCCAGCACCCTGAAGGCGGCCTCCTGCACCTCGAGCTGCTCGGCGATGTCCCCGGCCACGATCAGCCAGTCTCCGGCATGGTCCGGAAGGTCCGGGAGCGCGGCGCGATTGGCCTCGTGTCCGAGATGCAGGTCGCTGATGGCGAACAGTCGCATTGGCCTCGCCCAGGTTCCGGTGACGGGGCCACGGCCGCAGGGCCGCGGGCGCGCCCTGCGGGGGGGGCGTGCTTGCGCCTCCGCCCGGGCGGGCGTAGGTTGCCGGCCCGGTTGTACCCCCGCAGGAGGGATCTGTCATGAGCATTCTCGCGCAGCGCCTCGGACGCATCCGGACATCGCCGACAATTGCCATGAGCGCCAAGGCGCGCGAGCTCAAGGCGCAGGGCCGCGACGTGATCGGACTGAGTGCCGGGGAGCCCGACTTCGACACGCCCGCCCACGTGATCCGCGCGGCCGAGGAGGCCATGGCGCGGGGCGAGACCCGCTATACCGATCCGGACGGGTCACCGGAACTCAAGCAGGCGGTCTGCGACAAGTTCCGGCGCGAGAACGGGATCGAGTACACCACGGCCGAGATCTCGATCGGGACCGGCGGCAAGCAGGTGCTGTACAACGCGATGATGGCCACGCTCGACCCGGGCGACGAGGTCATCATCCCCGCGCCCTACTGGGTCTCCTACCCCGACATGGTGCTGCTGGCGGAGGGAACCCCGGTCGTGGTCCCGTGTCGACAGGAAGACCGGTTCATTCTCGATCCCGGGGCGCTGGAAGCCGCGATCACGCCGCGCACCAGGTGGATCATCCTGAACAGCCCGTCGAACCCGTCGGGTGCCGGGTACACCCGTGACGACATGAAGAAGATCACCGATGTCCTGGTGCGGCATCCGCATGTCTGGGTGCTGACCGACGACATGTACGAGCATCTGGTCTACGACGGGTTCCGGTTCTGCACCCCGGCCGAGGTCGAGCCGGCGCTCCGCGACCGCACGCTCACCGTCAACGGCATGTCGAAGGCCTATTGCATGACGGGGTGGCGGATCGGCTTTGCCGGCGGCCCGAAGGACCTGATCTCCGGCATGCGCACCATCCAGTCGCAGTCGACGTCGAACCCGTGCTCGATCAGCCAGGCCGCCTCGGTGGTGGCGCTGAACGGACCCAAGGACTTCCTGGAGGCGAACAACACGGTGTTCCGCGAGCGCCGCGACCTCGTGTGTTCCATGCTGAACCAGGCCACCGGTCTCAGCTGCCCGACGCCGGAGGGCGCCTTCTACGTCTACCCCTCCTGCGCCGGGCTGATCGGACGGCGCACACCCGACGGCGAGGTGCTGGAGAACGACGAGGACGTGGTCCGGTACTTCCTGGACAGCGAGGGGGTCGCCGCCGTTCATGGCGAGGCGTTTGGTCTCAGCCCGCACTTCCGGATTTCCTACGCCACGTCGACGGAGGTCCTCGAGGAGGCATGCCGGCGGATCCAGCGGGCCTGCGCCGCCACCCGGTAGTCCCGTCCGCCGGGCCGATGTCGATTCGGCCTTGCGTCGATTGTTGAACACTGATGACAATGTCCCCTTATGCTCATGAGACGTGCGTGCTGGACGGGAGGATCGCAATGGCCGGTGGCAATGGAGGAGGGACGCGCTGTGCGGTGCTGATCGGGCCGTACCAGAGCGGAAAAACCACGCTGTTCGAGGCCTTGCTGCACGCGACCGGAGCCATCGAACGCACGGGCAGCGTGACCGCCGGCAACACGGTGGGCGATGCCGCGGCCGAGGCGCGCAAGCGTCATGCGAGCACCGAACTCGCGATCGGGAGCGGCAGCTTCCTCGGCGATACGTGGACCTTCATCGACACCCCCGGTTCCGTGGAGTTCTTCCAGGAAGCCCGCAACGCCTGCATGGTGGCCGACATCGCCATCGTGGTGGTGGATTCCGAGGCTCAGAAACTGCCCGCCGTGGCACCGGCACTGAAGTTTCTCGACGAGCACCGCATCCCGCGGGTGGTGTTCCTGAACAAGATCGACAACACCAACGATACCGTTCGCGACCTGATGGCGATGCTGCAGGACGCGTCCGACCGGCCGCTGGCGCTGCGTCACGTCCCGATCAGGGAGGGCGAGTCCATCGTCGGCTACGCCGACCTGGTGAGCGAGCGCGCCTATGCCTACAGCAGCGACGGACCGTCGAAACTGATTCCGCTTCCCGATACGGCGACTGACCGCCAGCAGGAGGCCCGCGAGGAACTGCTGGAGACGCTGGCCGATTTCGACGACGAGCTGATGGAGAAGGTTCTCGAAGAGGTCGAGATCGACAAGTCCGAACTCTACATTCACCTGGCCCAGGCGCTGCAGGATGCAGCGCTGGTGCCGGTCCTGATCGGTGCCGGCGAACAGGGGCACGGGGTCCAGCGGCTGCTGAAGCTGCTGCGCCACGAGGCCCCCGGTCACGCCGAGAGCGCGGCGCGGCGCGGCGTGGAGCCGGATGGCGAGGCGGTTGCCCAGGTGTTCAAGACGCTGCACGCCCAGCACATGGGCAAGCTGTCCTTCGTGCGCCTGTGGCGCGGAGCCGTGCGTGATGGCGAGACGCTGAACGGGGTTCGCGTCAGCGGCATGAACGCCGTTCTCGGGACCAGGTACGACAAGATCTCCTCGGCCGAGGCCGGCGACATGGTGGCGTTCGGCCGGATGGAGGATATCCGTACCGGGGCAATCCTGACCGCCTCGGGCGGGGTCCCGGACGGTGCGTTCGCCTGGCCCGAGGTGCTGGCGCCGGTCTACTCGCGGGCGATTTCCGCGAGCAACCGCAACGACGAGGTGAAACTCTCGGGGGCCCTGCAGCGCCTGTGCGAAGAGGATCCCTCGATCACGATCGCGCACAACGCCGTCATGGGCGAACTGGTGGTGTTCGGCCAGGGAGACACCCAGATCCAGGTACTGGCGGAACGGTTGTCCAACCGTTTCAACCTCGAGGTCGGAGCCCGGGCACCGAGCGTTCCCTACAAGGAGACCATCCGCAAGCAGGTGGACCAGCACGCCCGCCACAAGAAGCAGAGCGGCGGACACGGGCAGTTCGGCGACATCAAGGTCAAGATCAAGCCGCTGTCGCGCGGCTCCGGGTTCGAGTTCATCGACAGCGTGGTCGGGGGTTCGGTGCCGCGCAACTACATTCCGTCGGTCGAGGACGGTGTGAAGGACTACATGAAGCGCGGTCCTCTCGGTTTCGAGGTGGTCGACCTGTCGGTGGAGTTGTACGACGGCCAGCATCACTCCGTCGACAGTTCCGACATGGCGTTCAAGACGGCTGCGCGCATCGCAATGTCGGAGGGACTGCCCAAGTGCAACCCGGTCCTGCTGGAACCGGTCCTGCACGTGCGCATCTCGATCCCGAACGACGCGACCGCGCGTATCCAGCGGATCATCTCCAGCCGGCGCGGCCAGATCCTCGGCTTCCAGGCCAAGGAAGGCTGGAAGGGCTGGGACGAGGTCGAGGCCAATATCCCCGAGTCCGAGGTCCAGGACCTGATCATCGAGATCCGGTCGGTGACCATGGGGGCGGGAACATACGAATGGTCATTCGACCACCTGGCGGAACTGAGTGGACGGCTTGCTGACGAGGTAGTGGCACAACGCAACAATCCGGAAGCGTAGACTCCGGAAGGAGAGGCGCGATGTTCATCAGAAAGAGGCGCGGATGGGAAATCCCGGAACGCGAAGCAACCCCGGAATCACTCTATCTTGATCGCAGGACCCTGGTGCGCGGCCTTGCCGCCGGCCCGCTCCTGCTGGCCGGCGGAGGCCTTGCCGGCTGCTACGAGCAGGCCACCGCCTCGCACGACGATGTGCAGGTTGCCGAGGCCCCGCCCGATCCCACTGCCGATCTCTACCCGGTCACGCGCAACCTGCGCTACCGGATCGACCGGCCGCTGACTGACGAGGAGGACGCGGTCACCTACAACAACTTCTACGAATTCGGGTCGCACAAGACGATCCACCGGGCGGCCCAGGCGCTGAAGATCCGGCCCTGGACGGTGACCATCGACGGCATGGTCGAGGAACCGATGACGATCGACATCGACGCGCTCATCCGCAAGATGCCGCTCGAGGAACGGGTCTATTCGCACCGGTGCGTCGAGGCGTGGTCGATGGTGGTGCCGTGGAGCGGGTTTCCGATGGCGAAGCTGGTGGAGCTGGCCCGGCCGCTGTCTTCGGCGCGATACGTGGTCATGCGGACCTTCCACGACCCGGAACTGGCGCCGGGGCAGCGACAGCACTGGTATCCGTGGCCCTACCTCGAAGGGCTCACCATGGAGGAGGCGACCAACGAGCTTGCCTTCATGGTGACCGGTGTCTACGGCAAACCGGTGCCGCGGCAGATGGGAGCGCCGCTGCGCCTCGCGGCGCCCTGGAAGTACGGGTTCAAGTGCATCAAGTCGATCGTGCAGTTCAGCTTCACGGACATGCGCCCGGTGTCGTTCTGGGAGGAGATCCAGCCGCGCGAATACGGGTTCTGGGCCAACGTGAACCCCGAGGTTCCGCATCCGCGCTGGAGTCAGGAGACGGAACGGACGCTGGGTGGGGGCCGCATTCCGACGAAGCTCTACAACGGCTATGGCGAGTTCGTTCAGCACATGTACAAGGACATGGAGGGCGAAAGGCTGTTTGCCTAGCGCCGCGATCGCGGCGCCGACACGCGAGCATGGTGATGACGGATCCGTCGGACGAGACGCGGGACGCGATTTCCGCGACCCGGCAGCGGCTGGTTCCGCAATGGGGCTGGCTGCATGACACCGTGGTTCGGCTGCTGCCGCCGCCACGCCAGGGCGAGACCTACCGGGTGCTCGACCTGGGGACCGGCAGCGGGCTGCTGGTTGAACGGCTGCTCGAACAGGTCCCCGGCGCCGTCGTTCACATGATGCACGATTCCGAGATCCACCTGGACGCGGCGCGGTCCCGGCTTTCCCGTTTCGGCGATGCAATCACCTATGAACTCAGGGACTACGTCCACGCCACGCTGCAGGGGCCGTACGACGTGGCGATCTCGGAGCTTGCCGCGAACTTCCAGGTCAGCCGCGCCCGCCAGACCCTGTATTCCTCCACCTTCGCCGCACTGAGGCGCGGCGGGTGCGCCATCAATGTCATCCTGACCCGCGGCATGACCGACGGCTCGGAGACCCGGCTGATCGAGGAATGGCAGCGCATGGCGATGGAGAGCGGGGCGATCGACGAGGAAATCGCCGGGTCGATCGTCTCGGCGCCGCGTGAACGCACGGCGACGCTGGCGCAGCAGATCCAGTGGATGGCCGACAACGGCTTCGAGAATGTCGACTGTTACGTCAAGTACTGGCGCTTTGCCGTGATTGCCGGCGACCGGGTCTGAGCCCCCGGTCAGCGGGACGGCGAGAACCGGCCGGATCCCGGGTCCATGGTCCACACCGTACCGGTTGCGATATCGAACCATGCGCCGTGCAGGGAGAGGGTCGCGTCCCCGAGGCGCCGGGCCACGAAGGGAAAGGTTGCGAGGTTCTCGACCGACCGGCGGACCGCTGCCTGTTCCAGCGTCGACAGGTCCCCGTCCGCCGCCGCGCCGGTGTCTGCCACCGGTGCGAGCGAGCCGATCCAGCCGCCGATGAAGTCGTCGGGCGACAGCGGCGTGCGCGCCCTGTCGGCGAGCGCCTTGATCCCGCCGCACAGCGCGTGGCCCATCACCACGATGTGCCGGACCCGGAGTGCCTCGACCGCGAACTCCAGCGCAGACGAGGTGGCGCAGGGCCCGGCGTCGTGCCGGTACGGGGCCACCAGGTTGGCGACGGTCCGCAGCACGAAGATCTCGCCGGGAGCGCAGTCGAACACCGTCTCGGGCGCAACCCGCGAGTCGGAGCACGCGATGACCATGGTGCCGGGGTGTTGCCCGTCCCGGGCCAGGGTACGCGCCCGCTCGCGGTCCCCGGACGAAAGCGTGTCCCGCCGGGTGCGGTAGCCGTCGAGAAGTGATGCCGGGAAGTCCGCCGCCATGGTCGGATCCTACTCGCGGATCCAGCCCGGTCCCCACAGGTTCAGCGAGCGTTCCTCCGCCGGCCAGAACCGCGGCGCCATGGACCGCGGCATGTGCTCGATTTCGGCGGAGAGTTCGACGGGGTCTCCGTGGGGATCGCGGATCATGAAGAAGAGGTTGTTGCCCGGCCCGTGCCGCCCCGGTCCCCACCAGATCCGCACCCGGTGATTGGCGCAGTGATCGGCCCAGTCGCGGATGTCCATCCAGCCGCCGGTCTCGTAGGCGTGGTGATCGGGCCGTGCCTCGGAGGCGGCAAACACGGCAAAACTGTGGTGTTCCTCGTCCGAGCGGTAGAAGGCGACGGTGCGTGATGCCGGGTCGTCCATGTCGCTCAGCACGTAGTCGGAGGGGGCGAAACCGAGCACGTCCCCGTACCAGTGCATCATTGCGGCAAGGTTGTCGCTGGCGACGACCACGTGCTGCAGCCTGGCGGTGAAGCTGCGGCCGGGAACGCCGTTGACGGTCCGGATGGCGGGCAGGTCATGCCGTGGCAGGCCGAAGACCGAGAGCCAGCCGTCCGGGTCGCGGACCGCGACGGCATCGGGTTCGAAGACGCTGGACGGTGACGGTTCCATGTTGATGCCGAGCCCCGCGACGTGGCTGCGCACCGCGTCGAGCTGGGCCCGGTCGCGCAGCCGGAACCCGTGGTAGGGACGCCCGCCAGGGCTCCCGGTCCCGATCACCAGGCGCCGTTCCGGTCCCTGCAGCAGGCAGGTGCCGTCTTCAAGCTCGAACCGCTCGAAACCGAGCACGGTAGCGTAGAAGGAGGCAAGTTCGTCCGCCCGGTCACTGTCGAGCCGCAGGTGATCGAGCGGCGCCGGCCAGATCGGTGACAGGTTCGACATCGCGCTCTCCCCGCTCGCGTACCGTGTACTCCTGCACCTACCACAGGAGGTGGGTCGGCGCGAACCCGTCCTCCATGCTCACCCCGGGGCCCGAATGTGCAACACTGCGGCCCGCCTGCAACTTCCGGGGAGCGGCCCGATGGTCGAGATAGCCCGACTGCGCATCGTGGTCTGCCACGCGCCGATGGAAAAACCGGTGGTCACCTCGTTCGGTGCGATCACCGGCCGGGACATCGCGATGGTGGCGATCGAGGATGCGGACGGCGCGGTCGGGTGGGGAGATATCTGGGGAAACTTCCCGCCGGGGACCACCGCCTACCGGGCGGCACTGGCCGGACGGCTGTTGCCGGACCTGTTGCTCGGCCGGCAGCTGGAGGCGGGCTCCGGAACCCTGGCCGCGCTGATGGCCCGGACCCGGGTGCTCGCCATCCAGTCCGGCGAGTACGGTCCGGTCGCGACTGCCGTCGCGGCCGCCGACCAGGCGCTGTGGGACCTTGCGGCGCGGCGGCGCGGCATGCCGATCCGCCGTCTGATCGATCCCGGTGCCCGGGACGTGATCCCGGTCTACGCCAGCGGCCTGAACCCCGACGACGGACCGGAGACGGTTCTGCGCGTGCGCGGGGAGGGCCACCGCAGCTTCAAGCTCAAGGTCGGATTCGGCGAGGACACCGACCGGACCAATGTCGAGGCCATCCGCCGCGACATGGGGGACGGCGAACGGCTGCTCGTCGACGCCAACCAGAAGTGGGACCTTGCCGACGCCCGTGCGGCGGCCGACTGGCTCGCGGAGGCCGGCGTGGGCTGGCTCGAGGAACCGATGCCGGCGGATGCGCCCGATTCCCACTGGCGCCGGCTCAGGGCCTCAATGCGTCTGCCGCTTGCAGGCGGCGAGAACATCCCCGATCACGCGGCGATAGACCGGGCGCTCGGCTGGCTTGACGTGGTGCAGCCCGATGTCGGCAAGTGGGGTGGCGTGTCATGGAACGTCGACATCGCGCGCCGCGCGCTCGCTGCCGGGCGGACATACTGTCCGCACTGGCTGGCAGGCGGTCTCGGGCTCCTGCATTCGGCCAACATCCTCGCGGGTGTCGGCGGCAGCGGCATGCTCGAGATGGACGTCAATGCGAATCCGCTTCGCGAGGCGGTCATTGGCGGTATGCTCGCGGTCGAGGACGGGTGTGTCCGGCTGCCTGACGGCGCCGGGCTCGGGGTTGCGCCCGACGAGACGGCACTCGGCGACTGGCTGGTTGACAGCCTCGAGTTCACTTGAACGGGAAGATCGCGCGGAGCGGCGGGAATGGACAGGCGACACGTAGTCAATCTGGATGACCTGCGAATCATGGCCAAGCGCCGGGTTCCGAAGCTGGTGTACGACTTCATCGAGGGCGGTGTGGATGACGAACTGGGGCTGGAGCGCAATGTCGCCGCCTTTGCCCGCCGCTCGCTGGTACCGCGCTACATGGTCGACGTCGCCGAGCCTGACCAGGAAACCCACCTGTTCGGCCGGACCTGGTCGAGCCCCTTCGGGATTGCCCCGACCGGCGGGATCGGCAACTTCCGGCGCGGCGCCGACATGATGCTGCTGCGCGCGGCCCTCGCCGCCAACATTCCCTTCATCATGTCGGGTGCCTCGACCGCCTCGATGGAGGACATGGCGCGCGAGGCGCCCGAGCACGGCTGGTACCAGATGTATACCGCGAACGACCGCGCGATCTCGGAAGACATGATCCGCCGGGCCGTCGATCTCGGGATCCAGGTCCTGGTGATCACGGTCGACGTGCCGGTCATGGCCAACCGCGAGCGCAACCGGCGCAACGGGTTCGACCGTCCGCTCAAGCTCACGCTGGAAACCAGGCTGGACGCGTTGCGCCGTCCGCTGTGGCTCAGGGACTACCTGCTGCACGGCGTGGCCATGCTGGAGAACTGGAAGCCCTATGCGCCGGCAGGCGCCAGCGCCGCGGACGTGGGGTCGTTCGTGGCCGACCAGATGCCGGCCAGCATCACCTGGGCCGACATCGAGCGGTTCCGCGAGCTGTGGCCGCGTCCGCTGATCCTGAAGGGCGTGATGCGCACCGACGATGCCCTCCGCGCGGCGGAAATCGGCGTCGATGGCCTGATCGTCTCCAATCACGGTGCCCGCCAGCTTGACCGGGCGCCGGCGGCGCTCGACGTGCTGCCGGCGCTCGACGCGGCGGTTGGCGAGCGCATGGTGCTGATGCTTGACGGCGGCGTGCGCCGCGGTTCGGACATCCTGATCGCGCTTGCGAGCGGTGCGAAGTTCGTCTTTCAGGGCCGCCCGACGCTCTACGGGGCAATCGCTGGCGGAAACGAGGGCGCGTCCCTGGCCGTCGAGATCCTGTACGACGAGATCAGTTCGGTGATGGCCCAGATCGGCTGTCCGTCCCTCGCGGAGTTCGGGCCCGACTGGCTGCACCGGGACCCCGACGACCTGCGCCGCAACTTCCCGCAGTAGCTGCCGCGGCCATCGAGCCGGCCCTTGTCTTTGCGCGCTCGCGTGTCATAACGGGAGCGGTGCGGCGGACGTGGTGAAACCGGTAGACACGACAGACTTAAAATCTGTTTCGCATGCGCGAGTGCGGGTTCGAGTCCCGCCGTCCGCACCACCCGGGAGCCCGGCGCCGGATGTCCGCCGCCCCGCCCGTGCCCCTTCCCGGTGTCAGGCCACCGCCTGCTGGCGCAGGATCGGCCGGCGCCGCGCGTTGATCTCGCGCAGGTACTCGATGCCGTCGGCCGCGATGGCGTCGCCGACCATGTCGTCGCCCTCCGCCTCGAGCCCGGTCATGTCGATCCAGTTGGCGTAGATCGCCCGGGTGCGGTCGGTGATGATGCCCGCCTTCACCAGGGTCTTGGTGAGCACCCGGAAGATGTTGGTGTTGTCGGTCAGGCCCTTGCGGCGCTCGTCGTCGTTCCACACCTCCCTGACCGCGCTTCGAACCCACTCCCAGTCGAGGCCGAACCGCTCGTAGACCAGGCGCTTCTGGCGCACGTTGGTCAGGTTGAACAGCAGGGTCTCGAAACACTCCGCCGCCCAGTCCTCGATGACGTCGCGTTCCGCCCGCTCGAGGTGCGGGATGGTGTTGGCGGCCCAGATCTTGCCGAAGCGGTGGTGGAAGGCCTCGTCGGTCATCACCAGCTGGGTCAGCCGGCGCATCAGCGGATCGTTGGTGCGCGCATGCAGGCTGGCGAACGAGCCCATGGCCAGCCCCTCGACCAGCATCTGCATGCCGACGAGCTTCTTGTAGACCTCCGGTGCCAGCACCAGCTCGGTCAGCAGGGTGCCGAGCACGTCGCCGACCGGGTAGGGCCTGCCGTCCCAGCGTGCCTCGAGGTAACGCTGGAAGGCGGTGACGTGCCGGGCCTCCTCGCGGGCCTGGTTGGCGGCGTATTCCTGCGCGCCCTGGTCGTGCAGGATGTGGCACAGGCTCGCCGAGAGCGAGAGCGCCCCCTGCTCGCCGTGCAGGATGTTGGACATGTTCCAGCGGATGATTTCGTTGGCGAGCCCGATCTGCTGGCCCTCGTCGAGCCGGTCGCAGACGGCCGACTGGAGTTCCGGGAACTGCGAGCGGTCGAGCAGCGTTTCGTTCTCGAGATCGAACGGGATCGTGTAGTCGATGTAGGCGGGATCGAGCGGGTCCCAGAAGTGGTCGTGGGTCCTGCTGATGATCTCGTCGAAGTAGTCCGAACGCCCGCGATAGCGCTCGACGTCCATCATCGCCGGAAAGTCGTCCCGTTCGACGGCGGCGTAGGCAGGATCGCGTGTGATCTGTCCGGTCATGCTGCGCTCCCTGACGAGGATGCGGACCCCCGGTTTCTACCAGCGCGGGCGGTTCCGTCCAAGGGTTTCGCGGGCCGCCGCCGGCCTGGACGGTCGACAGTGACCGGGCTGCCGGGGCATAGTCGGCGTCTGGTTCGACCACGAGATGGGTATGCCATGCCCGACATGACGGATCCGGGACCGGGCAGCACGGAACGTCCGGTCAACCTCGAGCTGCTGCGCGTGCTGGAGCGCAAGGTGCTGTGGCTGGCCATGTGGATGATCCACAACGCCAACCACATCCGCGAGAGCCGGGACGGACTGAAGGTGGGCGGCCACCAGGCGTCCTGCGCGTCGGTCACCACCCTGCTGACCGCACTATACTTCGACATCCTGCGCCCGCAGGACCGGGTCGCGGTCAAGCCGCATGCCAGCCCGGTGTTCCATGCCATCCAATACCTGTTCGGCAACCAGTCGCTGGCCGCACTCGAGGGGTTCCGGGCCCTGGGCGGGGCCCAGTCCTATCCTTCGCGGGTGAAGGACACCGGCGAGGTCGACTTTTCCACCGGTTCGGTGGGTCTCGGCGTTGCCATGACGCTGTTCGCGTCCATGGTCCAGGACTACACCCGCCTGCACAACCTGGTGCAGGACCCGGACCAGGGCGACCGCCCGGCCGGCCGGATGATCGCGGTGATGGGCGATGCCGAGCTCGACGAAGGCAATGTCTACGAGGCGATGCTCGAGGGCTGGAAGTACGATGTCCGCAACCTGTGGTGGATCATCGACTACAACCGCCAGAGCCTTGACGGCGTGGTGTCCGACGGGCTGTTCCAGAAGATCCGCGAGTTCTTCGCCAATGTCGGCTGGACAGTCCACATCCTGAAATACGGCAAGCAGCTCGAGCGGGTGTTCGCCCGTCCCGGCGGCGATGCGCTGCGCCAGTGGATCGACGACTGTCCCAACGACCTGTACAGCGCGCTGACCTTCAAGGGCCAGTCCGGTGATCCCGGCGCCTGGCGGGAGCCGCTGCGCACCGACCTCGGCGGTGTCCGGGGCGTCAGGGAAATCCTCGACGAGCACGACGACATCGCGCTGCACCGGCTGATGACCAACCTGGCGGGCCAGGACATGGAGTCGGTGCTGGAAGCCTTCCGCGCGGTCGACGACGACACGCCCCAGTGTTTCATTGCCTACACGATCAAGGGATACGCCACGCCGCTCGCCGGTCATCGCGACAACCATGCCGGGCTGATGACGCCGGACCAGATGTCACGGTTCCGCGCCGAGATGCGGGTGCCCGACGGCGAGGAGTGGTCGCCGTTCGGCAACCTCGGCGTGGACGTGGACCGGGTGCGCGACTACGCGATCTCGGCGCCGATCAACCAGGCTGGGTCGCGGGTCCATTCCCCGCCGAAGGTCGAGGTGCCCGACAGCCTGCAGCCGGAACACCGCGCCCGCGCCGCCACCCAGGCCTCCTTCGGCAACATCCTGCACGAGCTCAGCCGCGGCAACGCGGCGCTTGCGAGCCGGATCGTGACCACCTCGCCCGACGTGACGATCTCCACCAACCTCGGCCCCTGGGTCAACCAGCGCGGCATCTTCAGCCTCGATGTGCGCAACGACGTGTTCCGGGAGGAGAAGGTGGCCTCGGCCCAGAAGTGGCTGCGGCACGGTGGCGGCCAGCACATGGAACTCGGCATCGCGGAGAACAACCTGTTCATCCTGCTCGCCGCACTCGGGCTGTCCGGCCCGATCTTCGGCACCCGGCTGCTGCCGGTCGGCACGCTGTATGATCCGTTCATCGCCCGCGGCCTCGATGCGCTGAACTACGCCTGCTACCAGGACGCCCGGTTCATGCTGGTCGCAACCCCGTCCGGCCTGACGCTGGCGCCGGAAGGCGGTGCGCACCAGTCGATCTCGACCCCGCTCATCGGCCTGGGCCAGCCGGGGCTGACCTCCTTCGAGCCGGCCTATGTCGACGAACTCGCCGTCATGATGCGCTGGGGTTTCGAGCACATGCAGGCCGACGACGGCGGCTCGCTCTACCTCAGGCTGTCGACCCGGGTCATTCCGCAGCCGAAGCGCGAGATGACTGAGGAACTGCGGTCCGGGATCCTGTCCGGCGGCTACTGGCAGGTCGAGCCCGGCCCCGGCAGTCCGCTCGCCCTGGTCTACACCGGCCCGGTGGCGCCCGAGGTGCTCGACGCGCACTCCGCACTCGACGAGGACATTCCCGGGCTCGGCGTGCTCGCGGTCCCGTCCGCCGACCGCCTCTACGCCGACTGGCGTCGTTCGCTGGAGACCGGCGGCCCAGGCAGGCTCGGCGAGCTGCTCCGGGGCCTCGCGCCGGATGCGGTCCTTGTCACGGTCCAGGACGGCCACCCGGCGCATCTCAGCTGGCTTGGTGCCGCGACCGGTCACAGGGTTCATCCGCTCGGTGTGGCCGACTTCGGCCAGTCGGGCGACCTGCCCGACATCTACCGCACCTACGGCCTCGATACCGACGCCATAATCGACGCCGCAGCACGGATCTGCGTCACCGCAGCCACGGCAGCCTGAGCTGAACGATCGCAGCGCCGGAGAGAGAAATCGTTCACGTGCAGTGTGTCCGGGTCCCGGCTTGTGCCTCCGACAGTGGCATTCCCGCTGGGCACCAAGTGCGCCTCGAAGTTTGTTGCAGATAGTAGCGGAGCGACAAACTCACAGCGGGTGCACCGCCCGGACAGTTCGTGTCGCTTGTCCCAGCTGCCGGTGCGTATCGATCGGTCAGGTGATGGAGTTTCAGCCGGGGCCGCTCGAAATTGAGTACTCGGTTGATTTTCCAGCGGTATTTGAGATGGTGAGATCCCATATCAATGGTTCCTGCGATAGTCGCTGCAGGAACAAAGAGAGGGTACTCGAATCCGGCAGGTTTTTGACATACAGTACAGGTGGTTACCGGCCATGGATTATTTGCGGGCCTTCCGGCCCGAACCTCATTGAAGCGTCAAGCCGAAGGTGGCCAGCCGCTCGACCGCCACGCGTTATTTCCGGGCCTTCGGGCGTCGCGCCTGCCATGCCGTTACCTGCAGGGCGAACTGGCAAAATACCCGCAGTACCTTCCGAGATGAGGGGACGTGACGCATGAACAGGGACCGTACGTACATAGTGACCTGCGACATTTCCAATAATAAACGCTGGAGACGTGTGTTCAGGACCATGAACGGATTCGGTGACTGGGTGCAACTATCCGTGTTTCAGTGTCGGCTGACAGACGTGCGCCGGGCTGAACTCGAAATACGGCTTCGTGAACTGATCAAGGCCGGTGAGGATCACGTCCTCCTCATTGATGTCGGTCCTTCAGAGAAGACGGACATCTCGGTAACCAGCATCGGCAAGACTTTCTCGTCCATCCAGCGACAAGCAGTGGTCACTTGAACGACCGGCGACGTGCTTAAGGTTTCGTGAATACTTTGATCGTGCCAGAAATTTTGGCCCGAACAACGCCACATGGAGTTGAATCGGACTTCAACCTGTTTGTGAAAATTACAACAACCCGTGCGGTCCTTCTGACTCGGTACCGGAACAATGCGCTCGCGAAGATATCCTGCGTGCCTTGTGCCCATGCGTTGACGTCCGCTTCAGCCCCTGCTCCCGGACTGCTCGATCAGGTCTCTGATGTGCCGGCCTTGCGGCCGAAAATTTCTCCGGCGACCGCCGCCACTTCTTTCGCGCTCTGGCGAAGCAGTCGGACTTCATATGGTGTCAACATCCGCGAAGCGGGCGAGGGCCCGGGTTCTCCGGTTGAGGAGGGTGACCGAGGATATGGCCAGATTGCCTGCGTCACCGCTTCGCGCAGTCTGGAGCATGCTTCTTGCAGAGTTCTTGCAACACCGCCCTGCACAGGGCACGAACCGACGCTCCGGGATCTCCCGGTCAACACCACTGTACGGCCTGGCCGCTGATCATTTTCGGTCCTGCCACGCAGCCCGACCATGGCGCTGTTCTGCTCGATGAAATCGTTCACCAGACCGTGGACGGGTCCCGGCGGCACTGGTCCATCGCAGCGCTGTCCGTAGTCTCGGACACCCAACTTAACCTTCGGCGGTTTGCCCGACCACAGTTGGCATACCGGATCGAAGCAGGCACAGGGTGTTACCCTACGTGAATGTCACTACACCTTCCGCGACTGCGGCCTCGTTGAGCCGCCGATCGAGGCTTGCCAATGGACAGTCCTCGCGGATAGCGAGCGCCAGATAGCTTGCGTCGTAGGCGGTCAGGTGGTGGGACCGCGCCAGCGTCATGACCGCGCGATCGTCCACGTTGTCCGAAGAAACGATGCGCAGCTGGCGCAGCCGTGCCAGGGAGACCTCGGCGTGGTGCTTGTCGATGCGTCCCCGGCGCTCTGCGGTCAGCAGGAGATTGCGCAGCTCGTGCCAGAACAAGCCTGGAACCTTCGCAGTCTCCTCGACCAACCGGTCCAGGGCCAGGTTGGCAACAACGGCTTCCTCATCCGGTAGAACCCACGCTGCTGCAACCGAAGCGTGTGGAACAAACGCCATCAGCGCATGTGTCCTGCGTGTCGCCAAGACAGTATCTCGTCGGTCGTGACCGGCTTCTGTTTGGCCCTTTCCCGTCGAAGCGTTGCGATGAGTTCGGCACGGTCAGGCTTTCCAGTGATCCGCGTCACATGAGCAACGGGCGTTGCACCCCGGCATATCACCAGATCCTCGCCCGCCTCCACCGCAGCCAGCAGCGCCGACAGATGGGTCTTGGCCTCTCCGATTTTCACGTATCGGGGCATGGTTGTCGCACTCCTCGTTCGACCGCACTGAATCCCCATTCAGCCGCGGCGCCTTCTTCCTGTCGGAAGTACAACAGTACTTCCCGCACACCTTTGGTCAAGCGCTTGGTCTGGTGCCAACGGCGCAGTGCCATAGCCTGGGGGCCCTCGGCCTGCGCTGCTCGGTTCGGTCCCGTTCAGCACCCCTGTTGCCGGTGCTGTGGTCCGGCACGGCGCCGGGAACCGGATCTGTTCCAACAGCATGACGTATCTGTCGTGACACGGCATCGGCGTCGTCACCAGAGCAACGGGCGAAAGTGTTCACCATCACCTCCGGAGTGGCTGGCGCGGGCAGTCCGTGATCTGCGTACGGCTCGAAGAAGTGCACCTTCTGGTCAGCACAGTGTCAGGCCACCTCGTGCCTGGACCCCTGCCGGACGGACAGGACTGCTCGCACGCACCGGGTCGCGTTTCACAGGTCTGACGCCCACAGCGCGGTCGCTCGCGAGACCCGTCGGCAGCAGTATCGCCTGCGCATCGTTCCGCGGGGCCTTTTGGCGATGCAGGTATCCGGAAGGCGACCCGGGGTTCCTGTGGCAGTCCCGATTCGCCGCCCATCAGTCCCGAGTGATGTTCGGATCTCTTCAGCGCAACCTGTGTCTGCCATCTCTCTTCCCGGCGACGGTCCCGTTGCGGCCGTTGCCGAATGCGGCCCGTCCGGTCCCCTCTCTGTCGCGCAGGTCGGAGCACGTGGCCTCAGTCCGGTCGCTCGCTATGCTTTCTGGCACCGTACCGCCGCGGGGAATGAACCAGGAGGAGGCAGCCGCCATGTCCGCAAGACGCGCCGACCGCAAGCCCGGTCGCCGGTCCCGTGATGCGCCTCCGATCTTCCGGGGCTGGTTCTCGAGCGACGAGGACGAGATCAAGCGTCGAATGTGGCGGGGTCGGACCGAGATCGACGAAGTCCGAGCCGTGTGCGAGGAAGCAGGCCCCTTCTGCGACTACATGGTGACGTCCTCCAGCGGCAATACCTACAGGGTGGAGATCCGAAGTGTGCGGGAGCGCGTCAATTCCTGCGAATGCCTTGATCACAGGGCCAACCAGCTCGGTACCTGCAAGCACATCGAAGGCGTGCTTCGCCGAATTGCGCGGCGCACCGGATCGCAGAAGTCGAGCGGCCGTATCGAGATCTTTCTCGACGAGCGCGACGGCCGCATTCTGCGGCTCTCGGTACCCGACGACGTGGAGCGGGATCACCCGGAACTGACGGCGGAGGTCAAACGTCAGTTTGGTGAACTGGAACAGGGATCCCGGGAAGCGCTCGCGGCCTTGCGGGAAATCGCGGGCGGGCATGCCCATTGCCTTCGCGTCTCGTTCCGCCTGGAGAACTGGATCGAGGCCCTGCACTCGGAAAGTGAACGCTGGATTGAGCGCGCCGCCTTCGAAGCGGATCTCAAGGCCGGCCGACGCTCGATGGACATGCTCAAGCTTCCGCTTCTGCCCTACCAGGTCGAGGGAGCGCTGCATCTGGCCTTCGGTGAGCGCGCGCTGCTCGCCGACGACATGGGACTTGGCAAGACCGTGCAGGCCATTGCCGCGTGCTCGTTGCTGCGCGACCTGCGGGGGATCGAACGGGTGCTTGTCGTCACACCCGCTTCCCTGAAGGCCGAATGGCAGGAACAGATCGCGCGCTTTTCCGACTTCTCGACCACGGTGGTCTCCGGTAACCCGCTGAGACGAAAAGAGGACTACGCCAGGGGTTCATTCTTCACGGTATGCAGCTACGAACAGGTTCTCGCGGACGGGCGCGCGATGCTAGATACGGTGAAGCCGGACGTCGTGATCCTTGATGAGGCACAACGCATCAAGAACTGGCAAACCAAGACAGCCAACGCGGTCAAGAAGCTGAAAAGCCGGTACGCGTTCGTTCTCACGGGAACGCCCGTCGAGAACCGCATCGACGAGATCTATTCGATCGCTCAGTTTCTCGATCCGGAATTGCTTGGCCCGTTGTTCCGGTTCAACCGCGAATATTACGAGCTTGACGATAAGGGTCGACCGAAGGGTTTCCGGAACCTGGAAGGACTGGCAGACCGGATATCTTCGGTGATGCTGCGTCGACGCAAGGATGTCGTGGAAACCCAGCTTCCATTGCGGTCCACAAAGACCTTTCTGGTTCACATGACCGAGGAGCAGCTCGAGGTCTATCGGGATTACGAGTATCTGGCCAGGAGGCTCGCGGCGATCGCGGAAAAACGCCCGCTGACCGCTGAGGAATTCAAGCTGCTGCAAATGCACCTCGCGTGCATGCGAATGGTCTGCGATACGCTGTACATCCTCGGCAAGGACCAGGATCCCTGTCCCAAGATGGACGAGATCGAGAAACTGGTCCCGGAGCTGCTCGAAGACCCGGATTGCAAGATAATCATCTTCTCCGAATGGGTGCGCATGCTGGAGCTGGTCCGGGTCTTCGCGGTCGATGCCGGCATAGAGTTTGCATGGCACACGGGGTCCGTTCCGTTGCAAAGACGGCGTGAAGAAATACGAAGATTTCGCCAGGATCCGCACTGTCGCCTGTTCCTGTCGTCCGAATCCGGCGGCGTCGGGCTCAATCTCCAGAGCGCCGACACGGTGATCAACATGGACCTGCCATGGAACCCGGCCAGACTGGAACAGCGGATTGCCCGGGCGTGGCGCAAACACCAGCAACGTCCGGTCAGGATTTTCAACCTGGTGAGCGAGGGCACGATCGAGCACAGGATGCTGTGGCTTCTGGAGGCAAAACGAACGCTGGCTGATGGCGTGCTCGACCGGCGGGGCGACCTCGACGCCATTCCGCTTCCGACCGGTAGGCTGGCATTCATGGAACAGCTGAAAGCCGTACTCGGGCCGGACACCGCTGTGCGGTCCGACGAGGCGGCCGTCCAGCCGCAGTCCCCGCACGAGGCCCTGAGCGACCGGCTGCTCGCCGATCACGGTACTGCGCTGAAGCGGATCCTGGCACACGGGGACGGTGCTGCAATCCTGGCGGTGATCGACATGCCGGCGGAACGGATCGGTGCGGAAGAGGAGCGTCTGGCGAAACTGACGGAACTCGCCGTGACGATAATTGACCCGGCCACCCACGACTCGATGCTGAGGTTGGCCCGGTCGGGGCTGATCACGTCGCCGATGGAGAGCATGGATGTCATTTATCCCGAGCCGGGCGACAACGAGGTCAAGGGCGACCGGGCGGGACTGCTTCGCGCCAGGGCGCTCGCAGACCGTGCAAACCACAAGCTGAGGGCGGCGCAGCTGCTGGCCGGCGGCGGTTTTGCCGAGGAGGCGCGAGCGCCGACGGTCGATGCGATCCGGCTCGCCGCGGGCACGCTGGCCGCGCTGGCCTGCGAACCGGAACCCGAAGACGTGGAGGAAGCGGCCGACTTTCTCGCGCGACAGGAACCGGGGAGAGAGGCTGACGGAATTGCGCTCGATGCGGTGCGCGTCATCTGTGGCGATGCGGAGGAACAGGACCCCGTCGGGATTGCCGCGGCTTTCCTGGATCACGTGTCAGTGCAGGTTTCAGGTACGACGCCGGGCGCAAACTGAGTGCTGCGTGGCGCGCAGGTGGGTCGAACCGCGCCGGCCCGTCCCTGGACGTCTCACCGGGAGCGGATGCAGGCTGGACACTGTGCCAACCCTGGTCACGGACTGGGTCCCGACAACTGCGACCGGGGACGTACTGGTGATCAGGCAGACCGGCAGTTCCGTTCGCCAGGTGATCCGGCGCCTGCGCGAGCCCGCGATGGGGATCGGACAAGAGCGCCCTGACCGCGTTCTTGAGCAGCCTGGACGACTTGCCGCGGACGCGTCCGCCGTGCCATCCCCGGGACCGCCAGAGCCCGGCTCCCTGTCCCGGTTGCCCTGCGTGGACCATCGAAAAACCACCGAACTCCCGCTCGACATGGCGGAAGGGCCCGTCGAGTTGGATATCTGATCTCAAGTGATACCTTCGTTTAATCCGAAGTTCCAGAGCGGTTCAAGAGCAAGTAGCTGATATAACTGACATCTGATGGACGTCAGAGGGTCGCTACTGGGTACACTACGGCCGAACCCCGAGGAGATTGAGTATCTTGGTTTGAAGCGGCGTTGGCCGTGTGGTGACCTGGAAGGGTTTGGCGTCGGGGAGCGGGGGCATCACGGTGTTGCGGGTGATGGTGGCCAGATCATCGATGAGGGTGCGGAAGCTGTGCACCGGATCACCGTCGGGAGTTTCTCTGGTCGCCGCCTTCGCCTGGGCGCTGATCGATACCTTCGCCGGAGCGACGACGGACCGGCGCAGGGCCTCGGCGCCTTCGGCGTCTTCATCGTCGAACAGCACGGGCTTGAGCTTCTGGCGCATGTTCCACTCCACATAGTAGGCGAGCATGCACAACAGGACGTGGGCACGAACCCGCGGTTCGGTGCGGTGGAAGACGGGACGGACCTTGAGGTCCACGGTCTTCAGGCTGCGGAAGGCCCGTTCCACCGAGCTGAGCCGCTTGTAGGCGCGCACCGTGCCGGGGCCGTCGAGTTGGGTCTGCGGCAGGCTGGTGCGGATCACGTAGAGACCGTCGAGCCTCGCCTCGGCGGCGATGGAGGCGTCATCACGCTGCCAGGTGAAGACGCCCTCGTCGTCGATGGACCAGGTAAAGTGCTTTGCCATCTTGTACTTGCCGATGACCTTGCCGACCCTCTCGCCGATCTTCTCCTTTCCCTTGAGCCGGCGCTTCTTGCGCCGTGTCGCCGCGGCAATGGGTTCAAGCAGGGCTTCGGTGGCTGCAAGCAGCTCCGAGCGCTTGCGGGCCCGGTCCGCGGCCAGCAGCGGATTGCGACAGACCATGAGACGCTCGCCGGGGTAGGCGTCACTGGTGACCTCCACCAGGTCCCTCTCGTCGAACAGTGACATCTCCACCTCGCCGGCCTCGACCAGGGCACGGATGGCCGGTCCTCTCAGGGCACTGATCCAGTCCAGCCCCGCAGGCTTCACCTCCTCGCGGATCCGCGCCTCGGTCAGCATCCCCCGGTCTCCCACCAGCACCACCTTCGTAAGCGAGAACCGTTCCCGCACCGTGGCGATCTGTGATGCGAGCGTGGCCGGATCCGCGGTGTTGCCGGGGAACACTTCCACCGACACCGGACATCCGTCCCGGTCACACAGCAGGCCGAACTCGATCTGCAGCTTGCCTCGCTTGCCGTCCCGGGAGTGGCCGCGTTTGGCCAGGGGACATGATCTGCCTTCCATCCACACCGAGGTGAGGTCGTAAAGAACCAGGCAGCCCTCTTCGAGGTGCCGCTCCGCCAGACCCTGCTCGATCCTCTCCTGGCGCTCGAGCAGCCAGTCCATGGCGGCATACAGCTCGTCCTCGTCCAGGTCCGCATCGAGGATCTCGCCCAGGGTGCTGACCGCCGTGGCCTCGGCCAGCCTGCGCGCCGTGGCCAGCTTCGAGGCCGGCTCGAGGATCCGCGCCACGATCATGGCAAGCACTTGATCGCGCCGTGGCGACGGCTTCGGGTCGATCAGGGTCTCGAGCCCGAGCTTCCTGAGCGTTCCCAGCACTGCGGCGACATGGCCATGGGGAAGGGAACGGACGATGTCGACGGCGTCCTCGAAGCGTGGCACCGCGGTGCCTCCCTTGAGCAGGCACCGCAATCCTTCGATCAGAGCCGGGGGCCACCTGGTGAGGTTGACGATGGTGCGCTTCTTGACCTTGCCGCCTTCGCGATAGGACTCGCGCAGCAGGATGGCGGGCGGAGAGGATCGGTTGGGGACGGATTCGATATACATGGCTACGAAACATGCACACCCTTCGCACCATGTCAACACTATTGTTCCCATATACATGGGTACACATATTGGCCCAAAAACCCGAAAAAACCTCGCCAAATCATCGACTTGGTTCGACTGTCAGTCGGGAATCAGGGGGAACTTCGGTTTAATGGCGTCATCCCCATAAATTTGCTAAAAATTACATCTGGAAATCCGTTTGGCCGTGATTACGCGTCCGCGGCGGGGCGCCCTGTGCTGTCCATGCGTTTGCCCGGAGCCAGCCGATCAACCGCACGCATCGCAGGTCCGCCGGTCGTGTCCGGCCACGTGCGCGACAACCTGCGAAGGCAGCCCAGGCGACCGCGCAGTTTCGGGCGGGGCCGGATCGCCCGGTACCTCGCAAACGCCCCGTGCACGCGTCGGTCAAACCGCCCGAACCGCCACCAACGCCTGGATGAGGCCCTCGCGCATACCGGCGCCACGGGCTGTTCGGGATCAGGGCGTGACGCTGCCCACGCCTGCGGCGTGTCCAGCAACTATCCCGCGGCGGATGCCTGCTCGAGCCAGCGTTCCGCATGCGCGAGATCGGGGGGGCGGTTCACGTTGAAGAACGGATCGATCCCGACAGCCGGGAAGTCCACCACCACGGTCGGGTAGCGGCCGGTCCAGTCCTCGACCTTGCGGATGCCGTCATCCACCAGGGCCCGGCGCAGGTCGTGGCGTGTCTCGACCGGCCACAGGCCGAAGACGGGATGGCGGCGCCCGTTGCTCGCGGCACAGGCCATCCGGGCCCCGTCGGCGGTGACGGCTTCGAGGAGCCGTTCCACCAGGTCGGTCGGCAGGAACGGGGCGTCGGTCGCGAAACTCGCAACCCACGGGCACCCGGGTACTGCCGCCGCCGCCCAGTCGAGGCCGGTCAGCACACCCGCCAGCGGGCCGGCCCGTCCCTCGATCACGTCGGCGCAGACCGGCAGGTTCCAGCGCGCGAACCGGGCCGGATCGTCGTTGGCATTGAGCATCAGGTGCCGGACTTGGGGCCGGGTGCGGGCGAGCACGTGGTCGAGGACCGGGCGCGAGGCGAGGGGCCGCAGGCACTTGTCGCCACCGCCCATGCGACGGGACAACCCGCCCGCCAGCAGCACACCCGCAACCGGCGGGGAGCGGTCAGGCACGGCGCGTGTTCCGCCGCGGCAGGTCCGCCTCGGCCCGGGCCGGATCCGCGTCGTACACGATCCGGTGCTCGCCCGAGAGCGCGATGAACCGCTTGCCGCGGGCGCGCCCGACCAGGGTCAGGCCGGTCTGGCGCGCGAGTTCCACCCCCCAGGCGGTAAACCCGGAACGCGAGACCAGGATCGGGATTCCCATCCGTACCGTCTTGATTACCATCTCGCTGGTCAGCCGGCCGGTGGTGTAGAAGATCTTGTCGGCCGCATCAATGCCGTTCACGAACATGTAGCCCGCGATCTTGTCGATCGCGTTGTGCCGGCCGACGTCCTCCATGTAGACCAGAGGCCGGTCCTCCCGGCACAGCACGCAGCCGTGGATGGCGCCGGCCTCGAGGTAGAGGCTGGGCGTGGTGTTGATCCTGCGCGTAAGCCCGTAGATCCACGATGTCCGCAGGACGGCGTCGCCGGGAAGGGTCACCTCGTCGAGCGTGTCGATCAGGTCGCCGAACACGGTTCCCTGCGCGCATCCGGAGGTGCGCACCTGTCGGCGCAGCCTCTCCTCGTAGTCGGTGGACCGTTCGGTCCGGACCACCACCACCCCGAGATCGTCATCGTGGTCGACGCCGGTGATCCGGTCGGTGGGCAGCAGCATGTTCTGGTTGAGCAGGAACCCGATCGCGAGCATGTCGGGATAGTCGCCGATCGTCATGGCGGTGACGATCTCCTGGCTGTTGAGAAAGATCGTCAACGGCCGTTCGACCACGACCGAGGTGGTGACCGATTGCTGTTCGTGGTCGACGCCCGCGACCCGCCTGGTCAGCAGCGGGTCGTGCGGATCCGGTTCGACCAGGTAGTCGCTCGGGGCCTCGCGCATGCCGGCACTGTGGCGAAGATCGCACCCGCGCGCAATAATGGGGCCTTACAAAGAAATGTTGGCAGCGTGTCATGCTGCCAACATTTCCTGTGTATTCACGGTTCGTCGGTCCGGCAACCCGGCAACCTCCCCGTGCAGCAGCGCCAGGCCCTGACGCCGTATGTTGCGGGCTGCATTCGCGTCCGCATGATCCGCATGGCCGCAGGCCGTGCACTGAAACTCCGATCTGGTCCGCCGCGAGCCGGCATCGACATGCCCGCAGGCATGGCATGTCCTGCTCGTCCAGGCAGGGTCCACCGCGACCAGCTGGCCGGCCTTGTAGGACAGCATCTGCCGCAGCTCGGCCCAGCCTGTCGCCAGGATGACCCGGTTGAGCCCGGCCTTCTGCCGAACCCGGGAACCCGGCGCATCGGCCGTGCCTCTGGCGCTCCGCGTCATGCCCCGCACATGCAGGGCTTCGACGCAGACGGTGTCTGCCGCATCCGCGATGCGCCGGGTGACCTGATGGCGCCAGTTGCGCCGCATGCCCGTCATGCGCCGACGGGTCTTCGCAAGGCGCCGGCGCGTGCGCTCCCGGCGGCGCGAGCCGCGCCTCTGGCGCGCCAGCTTCCGGGAAAGACGCTTCGCCCGGGCCTCCAGGCGGCGCGTGTCCGGAGCATGGAACAACCTGCCATCGCTCGCCGCAATCTGCCCGGCGTTCATGTCGACGCCAAGCGCGACCCCGTTGTCCGCAGAACCCCCGGGCGTGTTCGGGGGCACTGCCGGGACCTGGAAGCAGACAATGGCATACCACCTGCCGGCCTCGCGCTTCAGCACGGCCGAGACCGGGCGGCCCTGCGCATGCGGGTTGTCTCCACGCCGGCGGATCGTCAGCCACCCAAGGCCGGGCAGGCGCAGCCGGCCCCCGGACGTGCCCCGGGGGCCGGCCTCGAGCTTCACGCCGGAGACGACCGTGATGCTGTCGAACCCGCGGCGAGACTTGAAACGGGGATACCCCACGGCGCCCGTGCGGGCGCGGGCACGCCGGAAGAAGCCCTTGAACGCCTCGTCCACGCGCCTCAGCGTGCCCCGCTGGATGGCAACCGGCATCGCCGCCATCTCCGGCAGGTCCCGACGGCAGACCGTCAGCGCCTTCGTCTGGTCGACATACGAAATCGAACGGCCTGCCAGCCGCCAGGCATCGTTCCGCTCCTGCAAGGCGGCATTGTACAACTGGCGCTGGTCCTCCAGGACCCGCTCCAGCAGACGCCAGTTCTTCCGCGTCCCCGGCAGGAGCCGATACACGGTCTGACGGTGGACCGGAACGGCGTGGCTGTCCCCACCGCTCTCTGCTGTGCCGCGTTCCTCAATCATGCTTTGTTCTATACTGGAACATAGACGGAACACAATCCCTGCTCGATTGCATCGTCAACTTTTCTGTATAAGGCCCCAATAATGCCTGCCTGCGATGGCACGGATGTGGACAGGAGAGGGTGATGGGTTTCGATCTGGTGGTCAGGAACGGCATGGTGATCGACGGGTCCGGCATGGCGCGCTACCGCGCCGACATCGGCGTCAAGGACGGGATCATCACCACGATCGGCAGGATCAGCGAGCCCGCCGACGAGGTGATCGACGCCGAGGGGCACGTGGTGACCCCCGGCTTCGTGGATGGCCATACCCACATGGACGCCCAGATCTTCTGGGACCAGCTCGGCAGTTGCTCCAGCTACCACGGTGTCACGACGGCCGTGATGGGAAACTGCGGGTTTACCATCGCGCCCTGCAGGGAGGCCGAGGTCAACTTCGTGTTCCGCAACCTCGAGCGGGCGGAAGACATCAGCCGGGCCGCCATGCTCGAGGGCATTACCTGGCAGTGGGAGACCTTTCCCGAGTTCATGGACGTGATCGACGGCCTGCCCAAGGCAATCAACTACGCCGGCTACATCGGTCACTCGGCCCTGCGCACCCACGTGATGGGTGAGCGCGCCTTCGAGGACAAGGCCGGCGATGACGACCTGCGCGCCATGGCGCACCAGGTCCAGGAGGCGGTCCGTGCCGGTGCGCTCGGGTTCTCGACCTCGCGCAGTCCGAGCCATCTCACCTCCGATGACCGGCTCGTGGCCAGCCGTGTCGCCGACTTCGACGAAGTGCGCGCCCTGGTCAACGCCATGGGCGAGACCGGCGCCGGCATCTTCCAGCTCGCAATGGAACGCGGATCGCTCGAACACATGCAGGGGGTCTACCACCGGCTCGCCGACCTGTCGGTCGAGTCCGGCCGTCCGATCACCTTCAGCAGCCTGTCGCGGCGGAAGTTTCCCGGGCAGTGGAGGGAACTCTACAGGATCATCGAAGAGCGGAACCTGACCGGCGCGCGGATGTTCACCCAGGTGCACAGCCGGGAGATCAACACCATCCTCTCCTTCGAGACCACCATGCCGTTCGACAGCTGGGACGTGTGGCGTGACGTCCGCACGCTGCCGCTGGAGGGGCAGATGGCAGCGCTACGTGATCCGGACACGCGGCGCAGGCTGATCGAGGTCGCAAGCCGGCCCTACGAGGGGCCGGAGGTGGTGGGAGCGGAGGCCCAGCCGCCGGAATGGGACATCTTCTACCTCGTCGACAAGATAGCCCTGCCGCACCCGACCATGGCCGAGATTGCCGCCGAACGTGGTGTGACGCCGGCAGAAGCGCTCATCGACATCGCGATCGAGAATGACCTCAAGGTGTTCTTCCGCCAGCCGCTGGCCAACGAGAACATGGAGGACGCGCTGGCACTGATGCGCCACCCGCACTCCTGCGTCACCTTCTCGGATTCCGGCGCCCACGTGTCCCAGATCATGGACAGCTCCATGCAGACGCATCTGCTCAGCCACTGGGTGCGCCAGGAACAGGAATTCACCCTGGAGGAAGCGATCCGGTTCATCACCTACGACACGGCGACCCGGTGGGGCTTTCATGACCGCGGCCTGCTCAGGGAGGGCATGGCGGCCGACATGGTGGTGCTCGACCCCGAAACCGTCGGTGCGCAGATGCCGACGGTCGTCACCGACCTTCCCGGCGGCGCCCGGCGCCTGAAACAGTTCAGCACCGGCATCAAGGCAACGGTGGTCGGCGGCCAGACGGTGCTGGTCAACAACGAACACACCGGCGCACTGCCTGGCCGTTTCCTGCGCGGCCCGCTGGCCCGGTGAAGTCCGGGGATCGATGACCGCGTTCCGGCCGCATCCGGTCGCCGGGTGATCACACGGTCCTTGTCCGGGAGCGGTGCATGACGGCCCGTCGCACCCGACGCGTGCTGCGGGCGACGGTCGGTCTCGACGGGAGGCCCGGGTGACCGCGGGAGCGGCGCCGCTCTTCCGCGGCGAGGACATCGCCTGTCAGCGCGGCGGCCACGAGCTGTTTCGCGGGGTCGGGTTTGCGCTCTGGCCCGGTGACGCGCTGCTGCTCACGGGGCCGAACGGCAGCGGCAAGACCAGCCTGCTGCAGGTGATGGCGGGCCTGCGTCCGCCGTCGGCCGGCCGACTCGACTGGCATGGCCGGGACATCCGGGACGACCTCGCCGCACACGCGGGCCGGTTGCATCACGTCGGGCACCGCACCGGCTCCCGGGCGATCCTCACCTCCGAGGAGGACCTGCTCTTCTGGTCGAGGGTCCGCGGTCCCGCGTCGCGACAACGCTGTCTGCTGGCGCTGGCCAGGTTCGACCTGCTCCACCTGAAGGACCTGCCGGTCCAGGCACTCTCGTCGGGCCAGCAGCGCCGGCTGGCCCTGGCGCGTCTCCTTGCCACACCCGCCGACATCTGGTTGCTCGACGAGCCCGCGGTCGGTCTTGACCGGTCGGGCCTCGCATCCCTGGAAGCCGCGGTTGCACGTCACCGTGGGTCGGGAGGCATCGCGGTGATCGCGTCGCACACGCCCGTAGAGCTTGCCGAGCCGGTCCGCGGGCTCGCACTCGAGCTGTCCGGCGCACGGGTGCCGGAGCACGGGCCGTGACCGGATTTTTCGTCATCATCCTGCGGGAGCTGCGTATCGGCCTGCGGCACCTCAGCGACATCTCGGCGGTCCTTGCCTTTTTCGCCCTGGTCGCCACGCTGTTTGCCTTCGGGGTCGGGCCCCTTGCACTCGGCGACCTGGCGGGAGGAGTGCTGTGGACCGCGGCACTGCTCGCGGCCATGCTGTCGCTCGACCGGCTGTTCCAGCCCGATCATGACGACGGCGGCCTCGTCCTCCTGATCCTTTCGCCGGTCCCGCTCGAACTCGTGGTGCTGGCCAAGGTGATCGCGCACTGGGTAACCGCCGGGGTTCCGATCCTGGTACTGGCCCCGCTGCTCGGGTTCGCGCTGCAGCTTCCGGAGGGCTCGTTGTCCGGACTGCTGACGGGAATGGCGCTGGGCACGCCGATCCTGAGCCTGCTCGGCGCACTCGGGGCGGCGTTGGTCCTCGGCGCGCGCCGTGCCGGTGTCCTGACCGCGCTGCTGATCCTGCCGCTCGTCATTCCGGTACTGATCTTCGGCGTGGCGGCGACCGATCCCGCGAACGGCGCGGCCCCGGTGCTGTTTCTCGCCGCCATGCTGCTGGGCGCACTCGCCCTGTGTCCATGGGCAACGGCTGCAGCCTTGCGGCAGTCGGTACTCTAGGGCAGAACCTGCACCATGCACGCCCTGGCAAACCCGACCCGGTTCATGCGGCTCGCCGGCGCGATCCTGCCGTGGACCATCGCGGCTGCGGCGGTCTGCCTCGCTGCCGGCCTGTGGCAGGCGCTCGTCGTCTCGCCGCCCGACTACCAGCAGGGCGAGACGGTGCGGATCATGTATGTCCACGTGCCGTCGGCGTGGCTCGCGATGTTCATCTACATGGTGGTTGCCGCGGGCAGCGCGAGTTTCCTGATCTGGAAACACCCCCTGGCCGACGTCGCCGCCCAGGCAGCCGCACCGATCGGAGCGGCGTTCACCGCGATGGCGCTCGCCACCGGGGCGATCTGGGGCCAGCCGACCTGGGGAACCTGGTGGGTCTGGGACGCCCGGCTCACCTCGGTTCTGGTGCTGCTGTTCCTCTACCTCGGCTACATCGCGCTCGTGAACGCCTTCGACGACCCCGAGCGCGGCGCCAGGGCCGGCGCGGTGCTGGCGCTGGCCGGCGTGATCAACATTCCGATCATCAAGTTCTCGGTCGACTGGTGGAACACGCTGCACCAGCCGGCCAGCCTGACCCGCCTGGACGCACCGGCGATCCATTCATCGATGCTGGTCCCGCTGCTGTTGATGGCCGCGGGACTGTTCATGTATTTCCTTGCCGTGCTGATCATTCGCATGCAATCGGCCATGCTGGTGCGCCGGAGCAGGGCGCTCGGCAGGGTTGCCCGCGGCACGGCCGGTCCGCAGGCCTGAGAACATGGCCCGCCGCGGTTCGGGCGGGTCGCATCCACGGGAGAGGGGTCATCATCGGAACAGTCGATCTGGGCGGCCACGCCGGATTCGTCTGGGCCGCCTATGCCGTGGCAGTGACCGTGCTGATCGGTCTGCTGTGCCTGTCGCTGCGCGAACGGTCGGTGCGCCGCCGCCAGCTGTCCAGACTCGAGGCCGCGACCGGCGGGCGCCGTCGGCGCCGGCAAGGCGGCACCCGGTCGTGAAGGCGAAGCACAGGCGGCTCACCTTCGTCGGTGTCGGCCTCTTGCTGCTCGCCGGGGCAACGGGACTGGTGCTGGTGGCACTCGAGGATACGGTCGTCTTCTTCTTCGCTCCGAGCGATCTGCAGGCGCAGGAACGGGCTCCGGAAGGCAGGATCAGGATCGGCGGGCTGATCGAACAGGGGAGCCTTGAGCGCGGCGGCACGCCGATCCGGTTTCGCATCACCGACCTCAAGTCGACGGTCCAGGTCAGCTACCGGGGCCTCCTGCCTGATCTCATTCGCGAGGGACAGGGCGTCGTCGCCTCGGGCCTGCTGGTCGACGGCCTGCTGGAGGCGGACGAGGTCCTGGCCAAGCACGACGAAAACTACATGCCGAAGGAGGTGGCGGACGCCCTGCGCAGGGCCGGCACATGGCAGGGGGGCTCATGATCATCGAACTCGGGCACCACGCCCTGGTCCTCGCTTTCCTGGTCGCCCTGCTCCAGGGCACCGTCCCGCTGGTGGGCGCGGTGCGGCGCGACCTCGCGCTCATGGAACTCGGGCGGTCGGCGGCACTGGTGCAGCTGCTTGCGCTCGCGGGCGCCTTCGCAGCGCTCACCCACGCCTACGTGACGTCCGACTTCTCGGTCCTGAACGTCGCCGAAAACTCCCATTCCATGAAACCCATGCTCTACAAGGTCACCGGAGTATGGGGAAACCACGAAGGCTCGATGCTGCTGTGGGTCCTGGTGCTGGCGGCCTTCGGGCTGGCGGTCGCCCTGCGCGGACACGGGCTGCCGGCGGTCCTGAAGGCGAGGGTGCTCGCCATCCAGGGACTGCTCGGGGCCGGGTTCCTCGGCTTCATCCTGCTGACCTCGAACCCGTTCCTCAGGCTCGACCCGGTTCCGGCGGACGGACGCGATCTCAACCCGCTGCTGCAGGATCCGGGTCTCGCGTTCCACCCGCCGATGCTCTACCTCGGATACGTCGGGTTTTCGGTCGCGTTCTCGTTTTCCGTCGCCGCCCTGATCGAGGGCAGGGTCGACCCGGCGTGGGCGCGCTGGGTCCGGCCATGGACGCTCGCCGCCTGGTCGGCGCTGACCGCCGGGATCGCGCTCGGCAGCTGGTGGGCCTACTACGAGCTCGGCTGGGGCGGATGGTGGTACTGGGACCCGGTCGAGAACGCGAGCTTCATGCCCTGGCTCGCCGGTACCGCGCTGCTGCATTCGGCAATCGTGGTCGAGAAGCGGGATGCGCTGAAGAGCTGGACCATCCTGCTCGCCATCATCGCCTTCGGCTTCAGCCTGATGGGGACCTTCCTGGTGCGATCCGGGGTGCTGACCTCGGTGCACGCGTTCGCGGTCGATCCCGACCGTGGCCTCTACATCCTGGTGCTGCTGGCCGTGACCATCGGCGGCGCGTTGGCCCTGTTCGCGTTCCGAGCTCCGGCAATGGCCCAGGGCAGCCTGTTCCGGCCGATCAGCCGCGAGGGAGGACTGGTTGCCAACAACCTGCTGCTCGCGACCGCGACCGCCACGGTCTGCGTGGGAACGCTCTACCCGCTGTTTCTCGATGCAGCCACCGGCGAGAAGGTCTCGGTCGGACCCCCGTTCTTTCATGCCACCTTTGTCCCGGTCATGCTGCCGCTCGTCCTGCTGGCGGGTATCGGGCCCATGCTCGCGTGGAAGCGGGCCGACCTCGAGGGCGTGTTCACGCGGCTCCGCTTCGCGGCCCTGGTCGCGGGTGCCGTGGCCCTGGCCACCTGGCTGCTGCAGCACGGCCACCACCCTGGACCGGTCATCGGCCTCGCGCTGGCAGCCTGGCTGGCCGCTTCGACCCTGATCGAATGGACCGGGCGGGTCGGACTGTTCCGGCGCCGTGGCGCCGTGGCCCGGATCATCGGGCTGCCCCGTTCCGCCCATGGAATGACGCTGGCCCATCTCGGTCTCGCCGTCTTCATCTGCGGGGCTGTCGGCGACAGCTTCTGGCGGCGCGAGGTCGTGGTCGATGCCACGCCCGGAGCGGTCGCGGAACTCGCCGGCTACCGGGTGGTGCTCGAGGACATCAGGTCCGGGAACGGCCCCAACTACGAGGCCGAGGTCGTGCGCCTCAGGGTGGAGCGTGATGGCGAGGCGATAGGCGAGTTGCGGCCCGAACGGCGCTTCTACCCGGTCCAGGGTATGCGAACCACGGAAGCGGCCATCCGCAGCCGACCGCTCGGCGACCTGTACGCCGCCGTCGCCGAGGGCCGGACACCGCAGCACCGCACGCTGCGGCTGTGGCATGCGCCGCTGGTCCCGTGGATCTGGGCCGGCGCGCTCATGATGGTGACCGGCGGCCTGGTGTCGCTGTCCGATCGCAGGCTGCGTGTCGGCGCGCCGCGGCGAACTCCGGGACCGGTGACACAGCCCGCCGGCGGGGACTGAGGGCACATGGCGCGTGTCGTCTTCCTGCTGCCCCTGGTGCTGTTCGCCGTGGTCGCCGGGTACTTCGCGGTGCCCCTGCTGACCGGACGGGACCCCGGCGAACTGCCGTCGGCCCTGATCGACCGGCCGGTTCCGGACATGGCGCTGCCGCCCTTGTTCGAGGGCGCACCGGGCCTTGCGTCGGATGATCTGCGCGGCGGGGTCACGTTGGTGAACTTCTTCGCCTCGTGGTGCCTGCCGTGCCGTGCCGAACATCCGGTGCTGACGAGACTGGCGAAATCGGAAACGCTGCATGGCATCAGCTACAAGGATGACCCGGCCAGGACCCGGGCATGGCTTGCCGAACTCGGTGATCCGTTCGAGCGGATCGGTACCGACACCAGCGGTCGGACCGCCATCGAGTGGGGAGTCTACGGGGTTCCGGAGACCTACATCATCGACCGGGACGGCCGGATCCGGTACCGCCACGCCGGCCCCGTAACCCGGGCGGTGCTCGAGGACGAGATCCTGCCGCTGCTCCGGAGCCTGCGCGAGGCGGCGTCGTGATGCGGATGCTGGCGATCGTCGCGTTCCTGCTGCTGGCCCCGCACACGGCGGCGCCGGTCAATGCTGTCCAGCCCGACGAGATCTTCGCCGACGCGGCGCTCGAACAGCGCGCCCGGGAGATTTTCCGCGGCGTGCGCTGTCTGGTGTGCCAGAACCAGTCGATCGACGACAGTGACGCCGCACTGGCGCAGGACCTGCGGACGCTGATCCGCGAACGTCTTGTGGCCGGTGAGAGCGACGAGCAGATCCACGCCTTCCTGGTGGCGCGCTACGGTGAGTTCGTGCTGCTCGATCCTCCCTTCAGGCCGGGCACCTGGCTGCTCTGGGCGAGCCCGGTGCTGGCCCTGCTGGCAGGGGTCGCCATCGCGTGGGCAGCCCTGCGGCGCCGCAGAGGCTCCAGTGAACCGGCCGCCCTGAGCGACGACGAACGCGCACGGCTTGCAGCACTCGCAGCCAGCGACGAGGAAGGGCAATGACGCTGTGGCTGCTCACCGGCCTCGTCTGCCTGCTTGCCGCCCTGCTGTTGCTGCGACCGCTGGTAACGCGCACGCCCGGGCGGATTGCGGGTGACGACCGGGCCCGGCGCATCTACCGCGACCAGTTGGCAGAACTCGAACGCGACCATGCCGCCGGACTGATCTCCGGGCCGGACCATGATGCCGCGCGCCTGGAGATCGAGCGGCGCATCCTCGCAACCGGCGACGAGCCGCCGGCACGGGACCGTCGCGGTCTTCGGTTCGCGGCCGTGGTCATGGTCCTGCTGGTGCCTGCAGCCTCGCTGCTGCTCTACGGCGGATATTTCGGATCTCCGGACCGTCAGAGTCTGGAACACCGTGAGGCGCCGGACAGGTCACTCGCGGATCTCGAGTCCCGGACCCGCGACGCCCCCGAGGATGCCGAGGCCTGGATCGCACTTGGATACGCCGCCCTTGGCGCCGGCATGCCGGAACGTGCGGTCACCGCACTGCGCCGGGCGGAGAGCCTTTTGCCCGAGGACCCCGCCGTGCTGTCCGCACTCGGTGTTGCGCTGGTCAACATGGAGGGTGGCCGGGTCGCAGATACGTCGGAGTCGCTGTTTCGCCGTTTGCTCGCGCTGAATCCGCTGGATCCGGTGGCCCGCTTCCACCTTGGCCTTGCCGCCTACCAGCGCGAGGACCGGGCGGAGGCGCTGCGGATCTGGCGAGCGCTTGCCGCCGATACTCCGGCAGACGCTCCATGGCGGTCGGAGCTCGACGAACGGATCAGCATCGCGTCGCGGGAACAGGTCGACGGGGTTCACGAGCGTGTCGTCGCCATGGTCGAGGGCCTGGCTGACCGGCTGGAGCAGGAGCCCGATGATCCCGACGGCTGGGCGCGGCTCGGCAGGTCCTACCTGGTGCTCGGCCGGCGTGAGGAGGGGCTCGAGGCCTATGCGAAGGCGAGCGAGCTTGCACCCGACCGGGTCGACATCCTGTCCGCCCGCGTCCGCGCTCTCCACCCGCTCGAGACGCCGGACGCCAGGCTGCCCGCCGAACTCAAGCCCCTGGTCGACCGCCTGCTCGAACTCGATCCCGGGCTGCCGCTCGCGCTCTGGTACGCGGGCATGATCGCACGCACCGATGGCGAGACCGGCCGGGCACGTCAGTACTGGAGCCGACTGCTGGAGACCATGGCTTCCGACGAACCGGCACGCGCGGTCCTGCAGCGGGAAATCGAGAAACTGGGCGGCGAGTAATCCCGACCGGTGGCCGGCAGCAGGGTGCGCCGCCGCCGGCAGCGTCGTGTGCGGCCGGGGCAGGTCAGGGGGGAGTTGCGGGCCGTCACCGGGTCGGTGCATGGTTGCGTCGGCGTCCACGGCCTGCGGCCGGGTGCGGACGTCTCCGGGCGCCGGTTGTCGGTTTTCGCTGCGGCCGCCAGGGCTTCCGGGTCGGATGGATTGGAAAGGTGGGTGCTGCCCCGGTCGGGGCCGGCCCGGGTCCGGGGCACTGACATGACTTCATACCAGCATATTTCGGTTCAACCGATTTCCGGGTGCGTCGGCGCGGAGATCGGGGGTGTCGACATCGCGGATGACCTCGACGATGCCGTCATCGCGGAGATTCGCCGTGCGCTGCTCGACCACCTGGTGATCTTCTTCCGAGGCCAGGATCTTCGCGACATCGAACGCCACAAGGCCTTCACCCGAAGGTTCGGGCCCCTGTTCGTGCACCCCAACTTCAACCAGGGCCAGTCCAATCCCGAGATCGTCTACCTGACCCGGGAACCCGGAGATACCGCGGTCGCGGGTGAGAAGTGGCATGCCGACACCACCATGATGGAGGCACCGCCGATGGGGGCGATCCTCCATGCCCTCGAGGTGCCCGAACATGGCGGCGACACCCTGTTTTCCAACCAGTACCGTGCCTACGAGACGCTTTCAGACGGCATGAAGCGCATGCTGCAGGGACTGCGTGCTGTCCACAACGACAGCCGGGTGGCAGGGCCGAAGGCGGGCCTCAACGCCCAGCGCTCCACCAAGGTTCGCGAGGATCCGGACTGGCGCATGACCGAGAACGAGCATCCCGTGGTCCGGGTCCACCCGGAAACCGGGCGAAAGTGCCTGTTCGTCAACTCGGTCTACGTGCACCGGCTTGCCGGGATGACCGCAGAGGAAAGCGCGCCATTGCTGAACTACCTCTATGCCCACGCGGCCCGTCCGGAATTCACCTGCCGGTTCCGCTGGCGTGCCGGCTCGGTCGCCTTCTGGGACAACCGCTGCCTGATGCACCTCGCGATCAACGACAGTCATGTGACACCCCGGCGGATGCAGCGGACCCAGATCGCCGGAACACCGGTCGTGCATTCCGGCGCCGCGCCGGCGTGAAGCGCGCAGAGCGGGACCGCAGCCTGGCACAGGCCGGTCAGGCCAGCGCGAAGCCCTCGTAGTCCCGCGAGGCAACCTCGTCGCACTTCGCAACGTAGCGGGGAAACCCGCCGATGTAGGGCATGAACACCCGGGGCTTGCCCGGGACATTGGCGCCGACGTACCACGATGCACAGGTCGAACGCAGCGACGCCGCGGCCACCTCGTTGACATGTTCGCCCCAGGCAAGTTCCGCTTCGGGACTGGCATCGATCACCTCGTGGCCCCGGTCTCTCAGCCAGGCAAGACAGTCGGCGATCCAGTTCACGTGCTGCTCGATCGAGGGCAGCATGTTGGTCAGCACCGAGGGACTGCCCGGACCGGTCACGGTGAACAGGTTGGGAAAACCTGACGTGGCAAGCCCGAGATAGGTCTGCGGACCGCCCTGCCACTTCTCGCGCAGGGAAGTCCCGTCGAGGCCGCGGATATCGATGTCGAACAGGGCGCCGGTCATGGCATCGAAGCCGGTGGCGAACACGATCGCGTCGAACTCGTAGGCGATGTCGTCGTGCAGCAGTCCGTCCGGCGTCAGGCGGTCGATCGGGATGCGCGAGACATCGACCAGACGGACATGGGGCAGGTTGTAGGTGGCATAGTAGTCGGTATCGACGCACAGCCGCTTGCAGCCGATGATGTTGGTCGGACACAGCAGTTCGGCGGTTTCGGGGTTGTGCACGGTTTCGCGGATCATGTCCTTGACGAAGTCCGCGGCCGTGCGATTGGCCTCGGCATCGAACAGCAGGTCGCCGTAGGCCGCGAGAAAGTTGACGCCGCCCGCCTCCCAGCGCTGTTGGTATTCGGCGCGGTACTCCTCGCGCGATACCTCGTGGACCGATCCGGTGTTGTAGTTGATGGCATAGCCCGTCGGCAGCGAACGCGCCCGTGCCCGCAGTTCCGGGTAGCTTGCCTTGATCCGCGCAACGTACTCGGGGCTGAGCGGCGCGTTCCGCGCCGGGATGGTGTAGTTGGCGGTGCGCTGGAACACCGTCAGTGTCCGGGCCTGCCGGGCGATCACCGGGATGGACTGGATCGCCGAAGACCCGGTTCCGACCACGCCCACCCGCTGGCCGGTGAAGTCGACCCCGTCATGCGGCCAGCGCCCGGTGTGATAGGTCGCGCCCCGGAAGTCGTCGATGCCGGCAAAGTCCGGTGTGTTCGACAGCGAGAGGCATCCGGTCGCCATGACCACGTGCCGGGCAGATATCCGCTCGCCGCCGGCAAGCGTCACCTCCCAGAGGCGGCGATCCGCCTGGTAGTGGGCAGCCGTCACCCTGCAGTTGAAGCGGATGTTCCGACGCAGGTCGTACCGGTCGGCAACATGGTTGGCGTAGGCGAGGATCTCGGGCTGTGGACTGTACTTCTCGGACCAGGTCCATTCCTGTTCGAGCTCGCGATCGAACTGGTAGGAATACTGCACGCTCTCGACGTCGCACCTGGCGCCCGGATAGCGGTTCCAGAACCAGGTTCCGCCGACATCGCTGCCGGCCTCGATGACCAGCGCCGAGAACCCGAGCCGACGCAGCCGGTAGAGCATGTACATGCCTGCAAATCCCGCACCGACGACCAGGACGTCGAGATCGACGGCATGTTCCGGGCTGCGTGTGATGGATTCGGGCATGGTCAACATCCGCTTGCGTTGAAAAGGGGTGCCATCCTTTACCGATCCCGACCCGGGTCCGGCAAGTCCGGCCGCCGTCATGTTCCGTCAAGAAAGCCCTCGAGCGCGGCCAGCGTCTCTCCGGGTGCCTCCTCGGGAAGGAAGTGGCCGCAGTCGATCGGCCCACCCGTGACGGGTTCCGCGCACCAGGACTGCCAGACCTCCATCTGGTCGAACCCGCCGCGCCGGCTGGCTCCCCACAGTGTCAGCGTCGGGCAGCTGATCAGCCGCCCCGCCTTCCTGTCGGCCCGGTCGAGTTCCCAGTCAACCGTGGCTCCGGCGCGGTAGTCGGCGCAGCTCGCGGCAATGACCGAGGCCTTGCGGAAGCAGCGCCTGTACTCGGCCATCGCCTCGTCGGTGAAACAGCCGTCGACCCGTGTCCAGGAGTGAAGGGTGTGCTCGAGGTAGTCGTCGGGGTCACGGCCGATCATGCGCTCGGGCAGGCCGCGGGGCTGGGCCAGGAACTGCCAGTGATACCCCGATATGAACCCTGGAGCGTCAAGCCGTTCCCACATCTCGCCGGTCGGGATCATGTCGAGCACCCCCAGCCGGGTGATCCGGTCGGGATGGTCGAGGGCGAAACGGTAGGCAACCCGGCCGCCGCGGTCGTGACCGATCACGGCGCCGGACCCGATCGAAAACGCGTCGAGCACGGCGAGGAGGTCCTGCGCCATGCTGCGCTTGGAGTAGTGACGGTTCTCCGGGTCGGGGGCCGGGCCGATGCTGTCGCCGTAGCCGCGCAGGTCCGGCACGATCACCGTGAAGTGTTCGGACAGCGCCGGTGCGACCCGGTGCCAGCAGACGTGCGACTGCGGGTATCCGTGCAGAAGTACCACCGCCGGGCCCCGCCCGCGGTGACGGACAAACACCTTTGCGGTGCCGGCATCGACGTGCCGCACCTCGAACCCGTCAAACACCTGGATGCCTCCGATCAGGTCTCCGCTACCGGCCGCGGTGCGCCGTGGCCTCGGACCTGGGTACGCTGCATCACCCGCCGGGCCTCGGGGTCGAACGGGTCGCGGCGGTGCATGGTCGCCCGGTTGTCCCACAGCAGAAGGTCTCCCGGACGCCACCGATGCGCGTAGGCGAGTTCGGGGCGGGTTGCGTGTTCCCACAGCCGGTCGAGCAGCGTTTCGGACGCCTCGAGTTCGAGCCCCATCACATAGGCATTGCGTCGGCGCCCGAGGTAGAGGACCGGCCGTCCGGTCCGCGGGTGGGCACAGACCACCGGGTGCGGCTGGCCGACCGAGGTTGCCGGGTTGCTGTCCTCGCGCACCCCCTGGCGCAGGTATCCCCCGGAATTGAAGGTGCCATCGTGCTTGATCGAGAGATCCGCGATCTGCTCGCGCAGTTCCCCGGGCAGGTCATCGTGCGCCGCCGCCATGCTGGACAGCCAGGTGTCGCCCCCGCTCGCCGGGACCTCGATCGCGTACAGCATCGAGAAATCGGGCGGGTTCTCGAGGTAGGACATGTCGGTGTGCCAGACCGCTTCGCCGGCCCCCAGGCTGCCGATCGGCTTGCCTTCGGCATCCAGGACGTTGGAGACGATGTAGATCTCGGGCCAGCCCTCGACCGCGGTTCGGCCCTTCTCCATGACCGGCGCATGATCGAGTTCGCCGAAACGTCGGCTGAACGCGACCAGGTCGGCGGGCTCGAGGGACTGGTCGCGGAACAGCACTCCGCCGTGGCTGTCGAGTGCCGCGCGGATTCCGTCAAATGTTGCATCGTCAAGCCGGTCCAGTCGAACGCCCTCGATCTCGGCGCCGACGGTGTCCGTGAGTGTCCGGACCCTCATCCGTCCCTCCCTGAAACGTCCCGGTTGGTAAGGCCCGATCCTGCAGCCGGCTTCATGGACACGCAAGCCTCATGGAAGTCGTCTGCAAGGTGTCCGGAACCGGTCCCGGCCCGAAAGCGGGAAGAACGTGCGCGGGATGTGAAGGGTTCAACTCCGTATGGAGTCGAAATCGGGCTTGCACCCCGCCCGCCCTCATCGGCTCGGATGCCCCCGCCGCAAGGGTTTGAAGCCGTCGCGGCGATTGATCGAGATGACCGGACCGCGATCATCGGGCGTCCCTCGCGCTCTCGTCCCGGCGCCTGAGGTAACGGAAGGGCGCGCAGGATTGAAGTCGGAGCGGACCAGCTGTGACGGTTGTTCCAGAGCCGGAAACAAGTGGACATTGCCCACGTCTTGCACGCGGTCACGAAAGGCGTGTGCTTCCACATCACTGGCCGGTGCCCCGGCTTGACCAATCGATAGGCTCACCTGTACGACGCAACCCTCAATCAAGCTGCGGAACGAGTGGTCCTGGCGACCCTGAAGAAGGCTCGGATACCGCGAAACCGATTTGAGCTGGTCCAATGGCATCATCGCGTCTGGAACATCTGCGCCGGTTCTACGGCTTGTTGGACATGCTTGAACGGAATGTGGGAGGCGCGCGTAGTTTGGGCGATTGTTCCGGCTCAATGTCATGGCCGATGCGCGGCGTCTACTTCTTTCGAGAGCCAGGTGAATCCCGTACCACCAGTGGGAAAGGTCCGCGAATCGTGCGTGTAGGGACCCATGCATTGAAGGCTGGTTCCCGTACAAGGCTTTGGGATCGCCTGAAGCAACATCGGGGAACTGTTCGCTCCGGTTGGGGCAATCACCGGGGTTCGATTTTCCGGCTGATCGTGGGTACAGCGCTGGTCGAGAGGGATGGGTTTGAGCGCCGAACGTGGGACACGTGCAGTGGCGGAGTTCCACGAAACATCCGGGAGTGTGAGCTGGAACTGGAACAGGCTGTAAGCAACGTGATCGGCGCAATGCCGTTTCTCTGGCTTGCGATCGAAGATGCAGCAGGTCCCGGCAGTCTGCGCGGATATATCGAGCGAAACTCGATTGCCCTACTCAGCAACCATGGCAAGGAAGCCATCGATCCTCCGTCCAGCGCCTGGCTTGGACGTCATTGCACCCGAGAAAGGGTCAGGGCTGCCGGGCTGTGGAACTCGAACCATGTTGACGAACCCTACGATTCTGCCTTCATCGACAGACTGGCGGGTCTGGTCGAGCAAGCGGGAAGTCCCAAGTGATCATCGTCATTCAGTGCGCTTCGCGGAAGCAGCAACACGCAGGCCATCTCCAGACGCGCGATGGCCGAAGTGTCATGTTCGTGGCAAAACCCAATGCGGCACCCGCCGACACGGACCAAGTCTATGCGCGGCCGGACGATGTAGCTGATTCGGGAGAATCCTGGCGGACGGTGCTTCAAGAATACAACGCGACACCAGGCACCAATCCTCTCGGCCTCCTCCCCGCGTGGCAACTCTACAGGAATCCGGCCTACGGGATCTTGACCGGTCACTGCAGCACTGACCGCCTCTACATCCTGTCGGCCGGATGGGGACTGGTCCGCGCCGACTATCTGACACCCAATTACGACATCACCTTCAGCAGAGACAGGAAGGTGGAACTGTTTAAGCGGAGGGACTATCGAGAAGCATTCGAGGACTTCAGTCTGGCTGCGGGTATCGAGGATGCAATCGTGTTCTTCGGTGGTCGCGATTATATCCCTCTGTTTTGCAGGTTGACTGCCAATGCGCAAGGTCCCCGCACCATTTTCTACGCCGGGAATACGCTCAGCCAGAGCGTGGCTCCTGGTTGTACGCTTCGCAAATACGAGAAGCGATTTACGAACTGGCACTATCAGTGTGCCAGGGACTACGTGGAAGACAGGCTGCAAGTGTGAGGCAGCCTGTTGAAGGCCTGTCGGACCAGAGTTGTGTCCTGAAGCGCCACAAAAGTGAAACGGAAAGGGACATGACGCCTTCACCGGGCATCGAGCATGCGCATGAAAGACAAGCGCATGGTGCTATGTGGGCAGACTGGTGCAAGGAGCGATCAGGACACTGCAGATGAGTGGAGTATGCCGGGTGGTATCGAGGCGTTGCCGCGCGGGACAGGTCTTGCCGTCAGCCCGACGGAAAGGCTCGATGTGACGCTTCGATCCCCGGTTCCCGGGCATTCAGTCGCGGCGGGCCTCGAATTCGAAGATGAGTTCGACCTCGTCACCGACCCATCCCTCGGCCACGACGTAGTTCATGCCGAAGTCACTGCGCAGGATGCGGGCGCGCGCCGACAGGCCGATGGCCTCGTGGCGGTCGCCGAACGGATACGCGCCGGTCCTGTTCCACACCACATCGACCGAAACAGGCCTGGTCACGCCCCGCAGGGTCAGGTCACCGGTGATCACCCCGGTCCGCTCTCCGGTGGCACGGGCCTCCCGTCCGACGAAGGTGATGACCGGGTGCTTTTCGGCCCACAGGAAATCCTTGCCGCGCAGGTGCTCGTCCCGGGCCTTGTGGTTGGTGTGGACGCTGGCCGCACTGACCGTGATCGTGATGTCCTCGACCCGGCGTTGCTCGGCATCGAAGACGAAGCTGCCGTCAGCCTCGTGAAACATCCCCAGCACGCTGGCGAACCCGATATGGTCGACCAGAAAGCCGACCGACATGTGCTCGGGATCGATGCGCCAGGTGACCGGTTCGGCCGCAAGTTGCTGAGGCAGCAGGAACAGTCCCAGCGCGAGACTTCGCAACAATCTGCGGCAGTGTCCAGTCATGCTGGCCTCTCCCCGCTGGCGTCACCCGGGTTCCAAGGGTAGGACGGCACTGCCGGGACAGGCAAGCGGATGCCCGTCCGCCATGGCGCAGCGTTCGGGCGGTCCCCCGACAGGCTGGAACCACGGCTCCGGCTGGCGCGCTCGTTCTCGGTGTCCGGGGTTGAAGCGGCAGCGCCGAAGGGTGCTGCGCGCAGGATCCGCGAACCGCCCGTTCCACGGCCCCGGACCGTGGCGGTCTGCCCGGGTGTTCCGGACACCGTGCGGGCGGCGTGGACAAGGAGGCCGGCGAGGGTGACAGTGGGTGTTCCACCCGGGTGACGACCGGTACCGGCTGGCCCCGCGCCTGAGCGCGGTGGCGGTTTCGACGGGGCCGGGTCGGGGCGAAGACCCGGGGTAAGTGACACGTCCGATCAGGGTGATGGCGCGATGTCGGGGCAGTCGGCAGCAGGACCGTGCGAAGAGGTGCGCGCCTTCTGGGTGATGCGGCCGGGCCGCGGCCGGATCCGGTCGCGGCCGATGCCGCCCGTCGCGCCCGGCGAGGTGGTGGTGCGGTCGCGGTACGGCGGTGTCAGCAGGGGAACCGAGACCCTGGTGTTCCGTGGCGAGGTGCCCGACAGGCTGGCCGCACGCATGCGCTGTCCGTTCCAGGAGGGCGAGTTCCCGGGTCCGGTCAAGTACGGCTACTCCACCGTGGGGACGGTCATCTCGGGTCCCGGCTGCGGCCGGGAGGTCTTCGCCCTGCACCCGCATCAGGATGTGATGGTGCTGCCTGAGGACGCGGCCCGGCCGCTGCCGCGGGGTGTGCCGCCGGCCCGGGCGGTCCTCGCACCCGGAATGGAAACCGCACTGAACGCGCTGTGGGATGCGGGGCCCGGCCGGGGCCAGCAGGTCTGCGTCGTCGGCGCCGGGGTGATCGGCCTGCTGGTCGGCTACCTCGCCCGCCGACTGGCCGGGGCGCGGGTCGATGTGGTCGACGTCAAGCCCGCCCGGGGCGTGGTCGCCCGCCGGCTCGGTCTCGACTTTGCCGGGGAACCACGCCCCGGAAGCACGCTGCTGTTCCATGCGAGCGGTAACCCCGCCGGGTTGCGCACCTGCCTGGCGGCGGCCGGATTCGAAGCCCGGATCGTCGATCTCAGCTGGTACGGCACCCGGCCCGTGACCCTGCCGCTCGGCGAGGATTTCCACGATCGGCGCCTGTCGATCCTCTCTTCCCAGGTCGGCGCCGTCGCTCCGCGCTACCGGGCGCGCTGGTCGCGCGCACGACGGCTTGACAGGGCGCTCGAACTGCTGCGCGATGCGCGCCTCGACGCACTCATCGACAGCGAGGGCGCCTTCGAGGACCTGCCCGAGGACATGGTCGAACTGTCGGCCGGGCGCCGTGCCGCCCTGTGCCACAGGGTGGTGTATCCTGCCGCCTGAACTTGCTGGGGAGCCGGGTCGTGTTCAGTCTCACGGTTCGTGACCACATCATGATCGCGCACAGTTTCCGGGGCGAGGTGTTCGGCCCGGCCCAGGCCGTGCACGGCGCGACCTTCCTGGTCGATGTCACCTTCCGCCGCCCCGACCTTGATCCCGACATGATCGTGGTCGACATCGGCCGCGCCAGGACGGTCCTGCGCGAGGTGCTGGACAGTTACGACTACCGCAACCTCGACGATGTCGAGGCGTTCCGCGGCATCAACACCACCACCGAGTTCCTTGCCCGCGACATCCACACGCGGATGGCGGATGCCATTGCCGCCGGGAGGCTCGGACCGCACGCCGGAGGTATTGCCGCACTCCTGGTCACGCTCCGGGAATCGCACATCGCCTGGGCCTCCTACGAGGGACCGGTCGGCCCGGACCGCGGCGTGTGACGGACCCGGGGCCGGTCCGCCTGGTGGTGCCGGGTCCGCTGGAAACACGCACCGGCGGCTTCATCTACGACCGGCACATCGCGCTCGGCCTCGAGCGCCTGGGGCGGCTTCATGACACCGTCTGCCTTCAGGCCGCCTACCCGGAACCCGTTGCGAGCGAACTGGCGCGGGATCTCGCCCGGCTGGGTGAACAGCGCGGGACCACCGTGATCGACGGGCTGTGCTTCACCGCGCTTGCCGCCGCCCGGGACTACCGGCCGTGGCCCGGGCCGACCGTTGCCCTGGTCCACCACCCGCTTGCCGACGAGACCGGACCGGCGGAGCAGGCCAGGGCCCGGCTCCTCGAGGCCGAACGCCGGGCGCTGGCCACCGCGTGCGGGTGCATCGTCACCAGTGCCGCGACCGGGCATCGCCTCGCCGATTTCGGCTGCGGGCCGGCCCGGGTGCGGGTGGTGCCCCCCGGGCTTGAAATCCCCGCCCCCGGTCCGGTGCGATCGCCCGGCGGCCCGCTGCGCCTGCTGTGCGTGGCAACCCTCGTGCCGAGGAAGGGCCATGACGTCCTGCTCGCGGCCGTCGCGGCGCTTGCCGATCTCGACTGGACCCTGGACCTCGTCGGCCCGCCGCGTGACCGCGACTGGGCCCGGCACGTCGAACGGCTGGTCGCCGACCACCCGTGTTGCGGCCGGATCCGGTTCCACGGCGAGGTCACCGATCCCGCGTGCTTCTACCGGCAAGCGGACCTGTTCGTGCTTGCATCCCTCCACGAGGGGTTTGGCATGGCCATGGCCGAAGCCATGGCCGCCGGCCTGCCGGTGGTCTCGTGCCGGACCGGCGCCATCCCCGGGACCGTGCCCGATGACGCGGGTATCCTGGTTCCGCCCGGCGATCCGCCAGCGCTGGCCGGCGCGCTGCGCCGGGTGATGGCGGATCCGGCCCTGCGCTCGGAGATGGCGGCGGCGGCACGCTGCGCCGCAGAACGGTTCGCGGACTGGGAGACGACCGCCCGCCGGTTTGCGGCCGCCGTCGACGCACTGGTGGACGGCGGGTGAACGGATTTTCCGCCAGGTGGCTCGAGGCACGGGCCGACTGGGACCGCGCCGCGATCTCGCGCGAGGTTCTGGCCCGGCTCGCCGCCTGGTGCGGGGAGCACCGGGGGCCACTGGCCATCGCTGACCTCGGGTGCGGGACCGGCAACGGGCTTGCCGTTCTTGACGGGGTGATCACGGTCCCGGCCAGCTGGAACCTCGTCGATGCCGACTCCGGCCTGCTGGATCACGCACGGCGCCGGTGGCCGGGGCGAACCGGTTCGACAGTGCGGCTGACACGGTGCGACCTTGCACGGGCGGATCTCGACCGCCTGCTCGCCGGAACGGACCTCGTCACCGCCTTTGCCCTGCTCGACCTGGTGTCGGCTGCGTGGCTGGAGCGGCTGTGGCGGGCACTCGGCCGCTCCGGCACCGCGGTGCTGGCTGCGCTCACCTATGACGGGCGGCTCTCGTGGTCACCGGCGGACCCGCTCGATGGAGTGGTCCGCGACAGCCTCAACCGGCACCAGCGCGGCGACAAGGGTTTCGGCGGCGCCCTCGGTCCGCGGGCCGCGTCAGCGCTGGCGCACCGCGCCCGGGCTGCCGGCTGGACGGTCCTGCTCCGGCGCAGCGACTGGATCCTGCACTCCCCGGGCAACCGGGCCGGCCTCGAAACGTTGTTCGACGGCTGGGTGTCGGCGGCTGCGGACCTGCACCCGGGCCTGGGCCCCGAACTCGCGGCGTGGCGCGAGCGCCGGCTCGGTGAGGAGCGCCTGGTCGTCAGGGTGGGCCACCGCGACCTTCTGGCCCTGCCGCGTTGAGCCTGCAGGCAAACAGCACGTCGCTGCCCAGCCTGTAGGACCTGGCGGTAAGGGTGAGTGCCTGCTCGATCCGGTCGATCGGCTCGAGCTCGAACCCGGCGCGGCCCGAGCCGAGGATAAGGGGCGCCACCATGACGTGCAGTTCGTCGACGCACCCGGCGTCAATGAACCGCGAAACCGTCGTGGGGCCACCCTCGATCAGCACCTTGTCGAGCCCGAGCTCGCGCAGCGCGTCGAGGATACGCTGCGGTCCGAACCCGTCGGCTGAGGACGCGAGTTCGATGTGCCGGACCGAAGGGTGGAGGCCGGAGACCGGGATGCCGGGCCGCGTGATCACGATGGTCGGCGCCGCGCCGTCGGTGAGGATCCGTGCTTCCCGCGGAGTCCGGCCCGAGGGATCGATCACGACGCGGACCGGGTCCGGGCCCCGGACCCGGCGGGTGGTCAGTCGCGGATTGTCGAGAACCGCAGTGCCGCAGCCGATGACCACTCCGTCGACCAGGGCGCGCAGCCGGTGCAGGTGATCGAGACCCGGCGGTCCGTTGATGGTGTGCGAGTGACCGGTCCGGGTGGCGATGCGCCCGTCGAGCCCCTGCCCGGTCTGCGCAAGGACCAGGCGGGGACGCTCGGCGATGGAGCGGTAGCACTCTTCAAGCAGCAGCTCCTGTTCGTCATCGGCGAAGCCGGCCGAACGCCACTCCTCGATGAGGTCCGGCATCAGCGCTCCGGCGCCGGGAGTTGCGCGGCGAAGATCGTGGCCAGGGCACCACTCCTGCGGTTGGCCGCACCGGGTGCGGCCGCGGGGACCGACACGTGACCGGGATACTCCCCCGATCCCTTGCGGCTGTCCACTGTGGCGGGCGAACGTGCCTCAGCTCAAGCAGTGTCGCCGGAATGCGGCCCCTTCCCCGGGATCCCGGCTGCCGGCGGAGCGTGCCCCCCGGCCCGGGCGGCGCCGGTGCCGGTCCGGCGAGAAGGCGGCCGCACCGGGGTTTCGGCGGACGGGCGGGTCCTGCGGGCGATCGGCGGTCCATCACCAGTGCGATCATGCTACAGACGCTGTGCGGACACGGCCGCGATCGGGCATAAGGTGCATCCGCATCCGGACACGGGGGGACATCTCATGGAAATCGTCGGTCTCGGGTTCTGTTTCGAGGACCTCCCGGTCGGGAGACGGTTCCGCACCATCGCGCGGACGGTCACCGACGCCGACATCACCGGGTTCGTCAACGCCACCGGCATGGTCGAGAACCTGTTCGTCGACCTCGAGTACCTGAAGACCGAGAGCGACATTGACGGGCGGGTCGCACCGGGAGCGCTGGTGTACAGCTTCGCCGAGGGCCTGCTGGTGCAGGCCACCATGCAGCGGACCGGCCAGGCATTCCTCAACATGGAACTCGATGTGCACGCCCCGACGCTTTCGGGTGACACCATCCATGTCGAGTGCGAGGTGATCGAGGCCCGCCTGACGCGGCGGCCCGGGCGCGGACTGGTGCGCACCCGGAACCGGATCGTCAAGCAGGACGGCACCGTGGTCATTACCTACACCCCGCTTCGCATGGTGAAGTGCCGGGACGCCACGCTGCGCCGGGGCGGGGACGGGTCATGACGGGCGGGCGGTCCGGACCGCTCGACGGCGTGCGCGTGATCGACCTGACCATCAACGTCCTCGGGCCGGTGGGTACCCAGATCCTGGGTGACATGGGGGCCGAGGTCATCAAGGTCGAGGCACCCGGCGGCGACCCGATGCGCTGGATCGGGCCGAGCCGCAGCGGCGAACTCGGGCCGTTCTTCCAGACCACCAACCGCAACAAGCGCAGCATCGTGCTCGACCTCAAGCAGCAGACGGCGCACGCGGCACTGTGCGAGCTGGTGTCCGGCGCCGACGTCTTCGTCCACAACATGCGCCACGCGGCGGCCGGCCGGCTCCGTATCGGCTACGCCGATATCAGCGCCGTCAACCCCGCGATCGTCTACGCCTCGGCAACCGGCTACCACGCCGACGGGCCCCACCGCGACCGGCCGGCCTACGACGACGTGATCCAGGGAGAATGCGGCCTTGTCGGCCTGATCGGGCGGACCGGCGGCGAACCCGGGTTCGTGCCGATGCCGATTGCCGACAAGTTCTGCGGCTACGTGCTCGCATCGTCCATTGCCATGGCGCTGGTCCACCGCGAACGCACCGGCGAGGGCCAGGAAGTGCACGTGCCCATGTTGGAGACCATGCTGTCGCTGACCATGACCACTCACCTGTGGCAGGGGGTTGCCGACGGCCCGCCAGGGTATCCGCGCGCGGTCTCGCCGTGGCGCCGGCCGTTCCGCACCCGCGACGGGATGATCTGCCTGCTTGCCCATACCGACGCGCAGTGGGACCGGTTGCTGCGGGCCGTGGACCGTCCCGATCTCGCCGAGGACGCGCGGTTCGCCCGCATGGCGCAGCGCGCGGCCAATATCGTCGAACTGCAGCAGCTGCTCGCCGCCGCCCTTGCCGAGCGAACCACCGATGAGGTGCGCCGCCGGCTCGAGGAGGTCGACGTGCCGGTGGGACCGGTCAACGATCTCGAGGGGATCCTGGAGGATGCCTACCTCGAGCAGACCGGGTTCTTCCGCACCATCGACCATCCGCGCGAGGGAACGGTGCGGACCACCGCGATCCCGGTGTCGTTCTCGGCCACGCCCGGTACCATCCGCCATGGTGCGCCGATGCTTGGTGCCGATACCGCAGAGGTGCTGCGCCGTGCCGGCGTGCCCGAGGCGACCGTGGCCGAGCTTGCTCCAGGGGACGGCGGGTAGGTCCGGCGCATGACCGCACACCGGCTCGTCGATCACCTGGCCTACGCCGACGCGCAGCGGCTGTGCAGCCGCGACGCCCTGTGGGAGCTGTTTGACGGCGACAGGGAGCGGCTCAACATCGCCCACGAATGCCTGGACCGCCATTCCCGCGACCGGGTGGCGATCAGGATCGCCCACGCCGACGGCCGCATCGAGAGTCACGGGTTCGGGGAGGTATCCGACCTTGCGTCACGCACCGCCAACTGGCTTGCCGGGCGGGGCATCGGGGCGGGCGAGCGGGTCGCGATCATGCTCGAGCCCTCGCTCGTCTTCTACGCCACCCTGTTCGGGGTGATGAAGGCCGGTGCGGTCGCGGTGCCGCTGTTTACCGCCTTCGGACCGGACGGACTGGCGGCGCGGCTCTCGGACTGCTCTGCCTCGCTGCTGATCCTCGACCCCGGCCTGGGGCACCTCGCGGGCACCTGCGGGGTGACCACGGTGCTGGCGGACGACGGGTTCCTCGCTGAGCTCGGCAGGCACGACGCCGCGTTCGCCCCGGCGACCGCGCCACGCGACATGGCGCTCTTCCAGTACACCTCCGGGACCGCCCGGGCCATGCCGGAGGCGGTGCGTCACCGGCACCGGGCGGTGGTCACGGTGATGATCGCGGCGCTCTACGCAACCGGCGTGAGGCCGGGAGACCGGTTCCTGTGCCCGTCGTCGCCGGCCTGGGGCCACGGGCTCTGGCACGGGACCATCGCGCCGCTCGCGCTCGGTGTCGAGATCACCGGGTGGGCCGGGAAGTTCGACCCCGACCGGCTGCTTGACGTGATCGAGCGCCTCGGGATCAGCACCCTGAGTGCCGCGGCGACGCACTACCGGATGATGCGCACCCGGTCCCGCGCCGCGGACCGCAACTTCGCGGTGCGAAAGCTGTCGTTTACCGGCGAACCGGTCGACGCGGCGACCGCCGAGTGGGCGGGGCGCACCTTCGGCACCGACCTGTGCAGCATCTACGGCACCACCGAGGTCGGCGTCATCATTGCCGACTACCCCGGCGCCGGTGACCACGAGGTGCGCCCGGGCGCGCTCGGCAGGCCGCTTCCCGGCTGCGAGGTCTCGATTCGCGACCGCGACGGTGCTGCCTGTCCCGTCGGCGCCGTCGGCGAGATCGCCGTTCGCCGCTCCGGCGGCTGGGTCGGGGTCAAGGACCTCGGCCGCATGGATGCCGACGGCTATTTCTACCATCTCGGCCGCGCGGATGACGTGATCCTGTCGGCCGGCTGGACGCTGAGCGCGATCGAGATCGAGGATGTGCTCCTGCGTCATCCCGATATCGAGGAGGCAGCCGCGATCGGGGTTCCCGATCCCGAGCGCGGCCAGGCGGTTGCGGTGTTCATCGTCACCCGGCGGGCCGGCGAGGACGGACTGGCCGGGGAGGTCGCGGGCTTTGTCGCCGACCGGCTCGGGCGCCACGCACGGCCGCGCCGGGTCGACTGCGTCGTCGACCTGCCGAAGACCCCGGCGGGCAAGGTGAACCGCCGGGTATTGCGGGAACGGGAGGCAGCGGCATGACCGGCAGGTTTCCGAGGATCACGGACGAGGCGCTTGCGCAGCTTCGCCAGCGGATCGGCGTGCGGATCTCGCGGGACCCGGAACCGTGGTGCCACGAAGCCACGCGCGACGCCATCCGCCACTACGCCCACGGGATCGGCGACGACAACCCGTTGTGGTGCGACCCTGACTACGCCCGGGGCTCGTGTCACGGCGGCATCATCGCTCCACCGTCGTTCCTGTTCGCGACCAGCCGGATCGCGTCGGGCTACGTCGGCGGCCTGCCCGGAATTCACGCCATGTGGGCCGGCGCCGACTGGACCTGGCACCACCCGGTGCGGCGCAACGACGAGATCACCACCGAATCCCGGCTCAAGGACCTGGTCGAACACACCACCCGGTTCGCGGGCCGCGCCATCCGCCAGATCTACCACGTCGACTTCTTCAACCAGGACGGGCTGCTGGTCGCCGAATGCGACAGCTGGTGTTTCCGCACCGAACGCGACACCGCGCGCGAAAGCGGGACCAAGTACGCCGGCCTCGGCGGCGAAAGACGCTATGACGACGAGGAACTCGAGCGGATCTTCGCACGGTACGCCGCCGAGGAGATCCGCGGTGCGACTCCCCGCTGGTACGAGGACACCGCCGTCGGCGAGGCCCTGCCGGGCATGGTCAAGGGACCGATGACGGTAACCGGTTTCATCGCCTACGCCCAGGGCTGGGGCGGCCTCTACATCCGGGCGAACAAGCTGGCATGGCGCCAGGTCAGCCGGCACCCGGGTCTCGGCATCGCCAACCGGTTCAACATCCCCGACTGCCCGGAACGGGTTCACTGGGAACCGGAGTTCGCACGTGCGGTCGGGGCGCCGGGGGCCTATGATTACGGACCCGAACGCTGTTCCTGGATGACTCACCACATCACCGACTGGATGGGGGACGAGGGTTTCCTGGTCGAGTCGTCGACCCGGATCCGCCGTCACAATCCGGAAGGCGACACCCTGTTCATCACCGCCACCGTGACCGACCGGTTCGAGCGCAACGGAGAGGGCCTGGTCAGAATCGCCCAGGAAGCCCGCAACCAGGACGGGGAGCTCTCGGTCACGGGGACCGCCGTGGCCAGGCTGCCACGGCGCAGATCAATGGAGCGACCATGACGCTTGATCCTTCACAGTACCGGCAGCTTAAGTTCGACCGCCCGGCGGACAAGGTGCTGCGCATCACCTTCGACCGCCCCGAGACCTACAACTCGCTCGACGAGACCGGGCATCGCGAACTGGCCTATGTCTGGCGCGACATCGACGCCGACAGTTCGATCAACTCGGTGATCCTCACCGGGGCCGGAAAGGCGTTCTCGTCCGGCGGCGACTTCGGGATGATCCGCTCCATCATCGATGATCACGAGGCGCGCGAGCGCGCCTGGAAGGAGGCCCGCGACCTGGTCTACAACGTGATCAACTGTTCGCGCCCGATCATCTCTGCCATCAACGGTCCCGCCGTCGGGGCCGGCCTGGTTGCCGGGCTGCTTGCCGACATCTCGATTGCCGGTGAGCGGGCGCGGATCGTCGACGGCCATACCCGGCTCGGTGTCGCGGCGGGCGACAGCGCGGTGATCAACTGGCCGTTGCTGTGCGGCATGGCCAAGGCCAAGTACCTGCTGCTGACCTGCCGGCCGATCGATGGCCGGGAGGCGGAAAGGATCGGGCTGGTGTCCCTGTGCGTGCCCGACGACGAACTGCAGGACAGGGCGCTCGAGACTGCGGTCTCGCTGGCGCAGGGTGCGCAGGGCGCCATCCGCTGGACCAAGTACGCGCTCAACAACTGGTACCGGATGGCGGGCCCGGCCTTCGACGCCTCGACCGCGCTCGAAATGCTTGGCTTTACCGGCCCCGATGCCCGCGAGGGGCTGGAGGCCCACCTCGAGAAGCGCAGGCCCAGGTTCTCCGGGGAGAGCCCGCTGTGACGGCACGCCCCGTGACACCGGTTCCGGCTGCGACCGTGATGGCGCTCAGGGATACCGAACAGGGGATCGAGGTCCTGATGGTGCAGCGCACGCGCAAGGCTGACTTCGCCGCCGGCGCCCTGCTGTTTCCCGGTGGCAAGGTCGACCGGGCGGACCACGACGTGGTTCGCGCCGGGCGCTGTGCGCTGGGCGGGGACGTGCCCGACGACGAACGCGCGATCAGGGTGGCCGGCGTGCGCGAGGTGTTCGAGGAGGCGAACCTGCTGTTCGCGCGCGAACCGGGTGCGAGCGAACTGATCGGCAGCGACAGGACGAGAAGGATCAGCGCCCGCTACCGCGCCGGCCTGCTGGACGGTTCGGTGAGCCTGCTCGACATTGCCGAAGCGGAAGGGCTCGAGATCGCAAGCGACCGGCTGGTGCGGTTCGCACACTGGATCACGCCGGAGGGCGGACGCCGCCGCTTCGACACCCACTTCCTGGTTGCGCGTGCTCCCCGCGGCCAGCTTGCCCTGCACGATGGCTGGGAGACGCTGGAAACACTCTGGATCCGCCCGGAAACCGCCATCGCCGAGGCCGAGGCCGGGTTGCGCCGGGTGGTGTTTCCGACCCGGATGAACCTGCGCAAGGTGGCGTGCTCGGCAACAGCCGACGAGGCGGTGCGCACCGCGGCCGCCACCCCGGTGGTGACCGTGCAGCCCGATGTCCGGGAAATCGACGGCAAGCGGCACCTGAAGATCCCGATCGAGGCCGGCTACGGCATTTCCGAGACCGTTGTCGACTACTCCGCGTCCGACCAGCCGCCACCAGCCAGCCAGGGATCATCGTGATGCAGTTCTCCCTGACCGAAGACCAGCAGACCATTCGCGAGACCATCCTGCGGATCGCGGGAAGCTTCGACGACGCCTACTGGCTCGAGCGCGACCGGGACGGAGGATTCCCCGAGGACTTCTACCGGGCCTTCGCCAGTGACGGCTGGCTCGGTATCGCCATGCCGCAGGCCTACGGCGGTGCCGGTCTCGGCATCACCGAGGCGGCGCTGATGATGCAGGCGGTCGCGGAATCCGGGGCGGCGCTGAGCGGCGCATCCGCCCTGCACATGAACATCTTCGGCCTGAAGCCGGTGGAGCTGTTCGGCACCGAGGATCAGTGTCGCCGCTTCCTGCCGCCCCTGATCGAGGGCCGGGAAAAGGCCTGTTTCGCGGTCACCGAACCCGACGTCGGCCTCGACACCACCCGGTTGAGGACCCGGGCGCGGCCCGAAGGCAACGGCTATGTCATCGACGGGAACAAGATCTGGATCTCGACGGCCCAGGTGGCGGACAAGATGCTGATCCTGACGCGGACCAGCGAACTCGAGGAGGTGGAGAAGCCCACCGAAGGGCTGACGCTGTTCTACACCGACCTCGACCGCTCGCGCGTCGAGGTCCGCGAGATCGACAAGATGGGCCGCAAGGCGGTGGACAGCAACATGCTGTTCATCGACGGTCTCAAGGTGCCGGCCGAGGACCGGATCGGCGAGGAGGGCCAGGGCTTCCGCTACATCCTGCACGGCCTCAACCCGGAACGGATCCTGATTGCCGCCGAGGCAGTCGGGATCGGCCGCGCCGCGGTCGACCGGGCCTCGCGCTATGCGGCCGACCGCCGGGTGTTCGGGCGCCCGATCGGCCAGAACCAGGGCATCCAGCACCCGCTCGCCCGGTGCTGGGCGCAACTCGAGGCGGCGAACCTGATGATGCAGAAGGCCGCGTGGCTGTTCGATGGCGGACAGCCCTGCGGGGCCGAGGCCAATGCCGCCAAGTACCTTGCCGCCGAGGCCGGGTTCGAGGCCTGCCAGACCGCGGTGATGACCCACGGCGGGTTCGGCTATGCGAGCGAGTACCAGGTCGAGCGCTACCTCAGGGAAGTCATGATCGCGCGGATCGCGCCGGTCAGCCCGCAGCTGGTGCTGAGCTTCCTCGCGGAACGGGTCCTCGGCCTGCCGAGGTCGTACTGACCGGTCACTGCCGGCGGCGCTCGCGGTAGAGCACGTAGCAGCCGGCGGCGACGATCACTCCCGACCCGATCCAGGTTTCCGGGCGCGGAATGTCGCCGAAGACCAGGTAGCCGAGCATGACCACCCAGACCAGCTTGGTGTAGTTGAAGGGCGCGATCAGCGACGCCTCGCCCCGGCGGAATGCCGCGATTACCAGCATGTGGGCGAACGCCCCGAGAAACCCGGTGCCGAGGAACACCAGCCAGTGGTGCGCCTCGGGCTGCGTCCATGCCAGCGGCGCCAGCAGGCTGGTCCAGAACAGCGCTCCGAGCCCGGTATGGATGAGGGTGGTGTCGCTCGACTCGGTCCGCGCCAGCATCCGGGTGACGATCTGGAACATGGCGAAGAACATGGCGCTGACCAGCGGCATGATCGAGTACCAGTGCCACAGCGCGCCGCCGGGCTGCACGACGATGAGCACGCCGGCGAGCCCGACCGCCACCGCCGCCCAGCGGTGCGGCCCGACCCGTTCCTTGAGCATCAACACCGACAGCGCCGTGATGAACAGCGGGGCGGTGAAGCCGATGACGGTGACCTCGGCGATCGGCAGGTAGGTGAGCGCGACAAACAGCGTCGAGACCGAACCGGCCAGCAGTGCCGGACGGCAGATCTGCAGCGCCCGGCGGCGGGTTGCGAACAGCAGTCCCGGCCGCCGCCGGCGCGCCGTGAAGTAGCCGGTGATGGTGATCGCCACCCCGAGAAAGTACCCCCAGACCAGCTGGAAGGCGTGCAGCTCGTCGGTGAACGCCTTGCAGGTGGTATCGACCACCGCGATCAGCAGGATGGCGAGCGAGAACATGCCCACGGCCGCGAGCGGTTTCTGGCTGATGGTCTGGATCACCGGGTCACTCCGCACCGGTATGGCGAGGGGGCTCGTGGTCGGGTCTTTCGCGCACCGGCGCGTCCACGTATATGCTTGTCCTGCACCGTGCCGTCCACACTTCCGGAGCCGTCCCAGTGAGCGACCTGCCCTCCCATGCCCGAGTCGTTGTCATCGGCGGCGGTGTCGTCGGATGCAGCATTCTCTACCACCTCGCCAGGCTGGGCTGGAACGACATCGTGCTGCTCGAGCGCGACGAACTGACCTCGGGATCGACGTGGCACGCGGCGGCCAACATTCACGGGCTGCACGATACCAACAACATCTCGCACCTCCAGTACTACACGATGCGCCTCTATGACGAACTCGAGCGCGAGACCGGACAGAGCTGCGGGATCTTCCGCCCGGGCGCGCTGTACCTGGCGCAGACCCGCGAGCGCGAGCACCAGCTGCGGATCCAGGCGGCCAAGGCGCGCTATTTCGGGGTCGAGTTCCACGAGCTCTCGCATGCAGAGGCCCGGGACATGCACCCGCTGGTCGAGTTCGGCGACATCCGCTGCGTGATGTTCGAGCCCGACGGCGGCAACGTCGATCCGTCCGGTGTCACCCAGGCCTTCGCCGCCGGCGCCCGCGCCAGGGGGGCGGCCATTCATCGCTTCACGCCCGTGACCGGCACGCTGGCCCGGGGTGACGGCAGCTGGGAGGTCGTCACGCCGAAGGGAACGATCCGGACCGAGGCGGTGGTCAATGCCGCCGGGCTCTGGGCGCGGGAAGTCGGTGCGATGGCCGGGGTCGACCTGCCGCTGGTCCCGATGGAACACCAGTACTTCGTGACCGAGACCATCCCCCAGGTTGCCGCCCTCGAGCGCCGCCTGCCCTCGGTCTCGGACCGGGACGGCGAGTACTACCTGCGCCAGGAAGGCCAGGGGCTCCTGGTCGGCGTGTACGAGCGTGGCGGACGGTTCTGGGCCGAGGACGGCACGCCGCAGGACTTCGGGCACGAACTGTTCCCCGACGACCTCGACCGGATATCCGAGAACGTGATGCGGGCCTGCGCGCGGGTGCCGGCACTCGAGACCGCGGGGATCCGCCGGGTCATCAACGGTCCGATGATCTGGTCGCCCGATGCGGCGGCACTGCTCGGCCCGGTTCCGGACTTTCCGGGCTACTACTGCTGCGTCGGCATCATTCCCGGGTTCAGCCAGTGCGGCGGCCTCGGCCAGGTGCTCGCACAGTGGATCGTCGAGGGCGAGCCGGAGCTCGACCTGTTTCCGTGGGACGTGGCGCGCTACGACGGCTGGACCACCAGGGAATTCATCCGGGCCAGGGCGCTCGACTGCTATTCGAACCGGTTCAGGATCCACTTCCCGCACGAGGAACGCGAGGCGGGCCGGCCGGTCCGCGCGCGTCCCGCCCGGGACGAGCAGCGCGACCGCGGAGCGGTGTTCGGGCTCAACGCAGGCTGGGAACACGCGTTGTGGTACGCCGGACCCGGGATCGACCCCCGTGACAGCGCCGGGTTCGAGCGCCAGCACTGGTTCGGGTCGGTCGGCGAGGAATGCCGGGCGCTGCGCGAACGGGCGGGTATCCTCGATATCTCGAGCTACGCCAAGTACGAGATCAGCGGCCCCGGGGCCCGCGACTGGCTCGACCGGGTGGTGGCGAACCGGGTCCCGGCCGAACCGGGCCGCTCCTGCCTTACTCCCGTGCTCGGGCTGCGCGGCGGCGTTGCCGCGGACTTCACGGTCACCTGCCTGGAGGAGGACCGCTACCTGGTGATCGGGTCGGGCGCGGCAGAAGGGCTTCACCGCCGGCTCCTTGCCATGGTGCCGAGGCCGCGGGAGGTCGAACTGTGCTCGCGCAGCGCCGAACTCGCCGGCTTCAACCTTGCCGGGCCGGACTCCCGCAGGATCCTGCAGCGGCTGACCAACACCGACCTGTCCAACGAGAGCTTCGGGTTTGCCCGCGGGCGGCAGATGACGGTGGGAGGGCTCGATGCGATCGGCCTGAGGATGTCCTTCAGCGGCGACCTCGGCTGGGAGATCTACGTCGCCGAGCAGGACCAGCGGGAGTTGTTCCTGGCCCTGCTCGAGGCAGGCGGGGATTTCGGTGTCCGTCCCGTCGGATCGCGCGCGCTGCTCTCGCTCAGGGTCGAGAAGGGGTACGGGAGCTGGGGGCGCGAGTTTTCGCCGGAGTACTGGCCGCACGAGGTCGGGCTTGAACGCCTGGTCCGCGACGACAAGCCGGTGTTCCTCGGCCGCGATGCCTGGCTGGACCTGCGCGACAGGGCGCCGCGCGAGAAGCTGGTGATGCTCGAGGTGGAGGCAGACACCGCGGATGCGGCCGGCGGCGAGCCGATCTTCCTGCCCGACGGCGGAGCGGCTGTCGGCCAGGTGAGTTCCGGCGCGTACAGCTGGCACGCCGGCGCCTCGCTTGCGCTCGCCTTCATTGCCACCGACCACGCGGACGCCGGTGCCGTCTTCGATGTCGCCCTGCTGGGCCTCGCGCACCGGGCGGTCCTGCTCGAACGCCCGCCGTTTGATCCCGACGGTCTCAGGCTGCGCGCGTAGGCCCCGGTCAGTCCACCTGGTATTCCGCGAGGAAGTCCGGCCTGAAGTCGAGGCCGTGGCCCGGGCGTTCCGGCGGTGTGACCATCCCGGCATGCGGCAGGACCGGGTCGATCCAGGCATCGTCCATCCAGTTGACGTATTCGAGCCAGCTCGGGTTGGGGATCGAGGCCATGATCTGGATCATGAGTTCGGGGAACAGGTGCGGAGCGATGGTCATGCCGTAGGTGTCGGCGACCGTTGCGATCTTGCGCAGCTCCGTCAGCCCGCCGCGCATGACATCCGGCTGCAGGATCGGGATGCGCGGGTGCTCGAAGAACGGACGCAGGTCAAACCGGGTGAAGTGGCTCTCGCCGCCGACGATCCTGAGATCGAGCGCGTCGGCGATGCGGGCGTAGCCGGCGAAGTCCTCGCAGACCACCGGCTCTTCCAGCCAGTAGAGATCGAAGTCCTCGAACCGCCTGCCGGTGACGATGGCCTCGTCCGCGGTCCAGCCCATGTTGCAGTCGATCATGATCTCGACCCGGGGCCCGAGCGCCTCGCGCATCAGGGCGACGTTGTGCACGTCCTGGTGCCGGTCGTACAGGTGAGCGCACTGCATCTTGATGGCGTCGAACCCGTCGGCAACGTAGCGCTGCGCCCGCTCGACCATGCCTTCCGGGCCGTAGCCGCGCCAGCAGCCGCTGCCGTAGGCGCGCACCGAGTCGTTGCAATGGCCCCACAACCGGTGCAGCGGCAGTCCGGTCCTGCGGCCGAGCGCGTCCCACAGCGCGACGTCGACCGCCGAGAGTGCCATGATTGCCACCCCCATGCGGCCCATCCAGTAGGTGCGGTGCCACAGGTGCTGCCAGATACCCTCGATGTCGGTGGCGTCGCGCCCGATGATCTCGGGAATGACCAGATCGTGCAGACAGGCGGTCACGGTCGGCACGCCGCCGCGCAGCAGCAGCAGGTAGCCCATGCCGGTGATCCCGTCTTCGGTCTCGACCTCGACCACCAGGATGTCGCGCATCTCCGGCACCACCGGTCCGAACCGGGGCGGTTCGATCCACGGCGCGCGGAGGTGACGGGTGCGAACGGTGCTGATCTTCATCGAACTCTCTCCCTCGTGTCCCGCATCCGGTGTCCCGGAGGATTCGCCCCGGCACGAAGTCACCGGTTCGCAGCTGCCCGCCATAGTCCCGGGGTCCGCAGCGGAACGCCAGCCCCCGGTTCCGGCACCGGTCCATCCGCGGCGTGCGGTAACCGGGCCCGGCCATGGTGTGGGCACCGCTTGGCACTCCGCCCCACCGGATGTCTCCGCTTTGTGGTATTCGGAACCGACGCGTCATCGAATGGCGGGAGGCCGTGATCATGAACCTTGCCGGAACCCTGGTGCGCGCGGCGCAGGCCAATGCCGCGCGGCCCGCCGTCTCGCACGGCAGCCGTGTCGTTCTCGACTACGGCGAACTGGCCGCGAAGGTCGGCCGGCTCGCCGGCGCCATGCGCGGCTCCCTGGGTCTCGAGCGTGGCGACAGGGTGGCGCTGGTCATGACCAACTGCGTGGCCTATCTCGAGGTCCTCTACGCGTGCTGGCATGCCGGGCTTGCGGCGGTGCCGGTCAATGCCAGGCTGCATCCGCGCGAGTTCGCCTACATCCTGGAGGACAGCGGCGCGCGGCTGGTCGTGGCATCGGAAGACCTGGTCGCCGCCGTGGGCGAGGCGGCATCCGCGCTGCCCCGCGAACCCCGGGTCCTGGTCGCCGGGTCCGACGAGTACCGCTCGCTGGCACAGGGCGATCCCGTGGCCCTGGCCGAGGTCGGGCCCGACGACCTCGCGTGGCTGTTCTACACCTCGGGGACAACCGGCCGGCCGAAGGGTGCCATGCTCACGCACCGCAACATGTACTCGATGACCATGAACTACCTCGCCGACGTCGATGTCATCGATCCGGCCGACTGCATGATCCACGCCGCACCGATGAGCCACGGCTCGGGCCTGTACGCGCTTCCCCATGTCGCGCGCGGCGCGAACAATGTGATCCCGGAAAGCGGCGGGTTCAATGTCGACGAGGCGCTGGATCTGGTCCGGACGTGGCCCGGGTGCAGCTTCTTCCTGGCGCCGACCATGGTCACCCGGCTGGTGAATTCCGATGCCCTCGCCACGGCGGACCTGACCAACCTGAAGACCATCGTCTACGGCGGCGCCCCGATGTACCTCGCCGACACGCTGCGCGCCCTGGAGGTCATCGGCAACCGCTTCGTGCAGATCTACGGCCAGGGTGAGGCGCCGATGACCATCAGCGTGCTTCCGAAACGCCTGTTCGAGGACCGCGGCCACCCGCGCTGGCACGAGCGCCTGGCATCGGCGGGCATCGCGCGGACCGATGTTGAGGTGCGAATCGTCGACGGGGACGGAAAGGCCCTCGGGCCGGGCGAGGTCGGGGAGATCACCTGCAGGGGCGATGTGGTCATGGCCGGCTACTGGAACAACCCCGGGGCGACGGCGGCGGCGCTGCGCGACGGCTGGCTGTGGACCGGTGATGTCGGCGCCTTGGACGACGAGGGGTTTCTCACGCTCAAGGACCGCTCCAAGGACATGATCATCTCCGGCGGGACCAACATCTATCCGCGCGAGATCGAGGAGGTGCTGCTGACCCACGCGGCGGTGTTCGAATGCGCGGTCGTCGGCCGGCCGCACGCCGACTGGGGCGAGGAGGTGGTGGCCTTCGTGGTACCGGTCCCCGGCGAGGCCGTGACCGCCGACGAGCTCGACCGGCTGTGCCTGGGGTCCATTGCACGGTTCAAGCGGCCGCGGGACTACCGTTTCGTCGAGGGCCTGGCGAAGAACAACTACGGCAAGATCCTGAAGACGGCGCTGCGCGAGGGGCTCGCCGCCGCCGACGGAACCCGCCCGGCGCCGTAGCTCGCCTCAGCAGCCGATTGCCGCCGCGTCCAGCCACTCGAGCAGCGGCCGGCGGAAGTGCGCGATGTTCTTGTAGCCCTGCATGGCGTCCGGCAGGCTGCGGATCGATCCGGCCAGTGCTGCCGCCGCATCCGGGTGCCGTCGCAGCGTGGCGATCGGGTCGACATGGGTCTTGACCGTAAACAGGGCCCAGCCGCACGCCGGCAACCGGCGCAGGGTCTGGCGTTCACACCGCAGCCACAGCCGTTCCCCGGCGTCGTCGCGCGTGATCGGGGCGGCACCGGGACGGGTGTGGCGCACGGTCTGGAACAGCGTCGGGTCATCCGTGACCGACCAGTTGACCCGCCAGACCGGGCGGGCTTCCGACAGGTGGGTGAAGAAGCGGTCGACCGGCCGCGACAGCCGTTCGGCGTAGCCCGGCACCGGGTCGTGGATGTCCGCGAGCACGTGGCCCATCTTCTCGGCCAGCCGCCAGCGCGACGGAAAGCACAGCGAGGCGGCCTCCAGCACGTATCCCCGCTCGCCCGGGGACAGCAGCAGGAAGTCCTCCTGCACCAGCCGGCCGGCCAGGTCGAGGGGAGCGTCGCGCCAGTCGTCGAGGACATAGGTCCTGCCGGTCGGCGGAAGTGTCACGCTGCCCGCATGCCGGACCAGCAGGCCGGGATGGTGGCGGACCATGTGGTCGAGCAACAGATCGAGGGTCTCCTGTTGCGCGGGTCGACTGCCGGAACGGCTCTGGAACACGTCCGCGTGGCGGGTCCGAAGGAGCCGGTCCTTCTCCTCCAGTTCACCGGCCAGGTTCTCGTCGGGTTCGATCCAGTCGGCCGGGTCCAGGGACTGCAGTCCCATCGCCATCCGGTACTGCCCGGAAAGAAACGGCAGGTACCGCGGGCGCAGCATCCCGGCTATCTCCAGGCGGACGCCAGGTCCTCGGCCTGCCGGACCTGTTGCGGGCTCAGGGACGGGCGCAGGGTGTCGTCGAACGCTTCCGCGTCGGCCACGCCGGCGCGTTCCGCGAGCATCGCCCACGCCAGGGAGCGGACCAGGTCGGGATCGTCACCGTCTCCGGCCATCCTGGCCAGGTGCAGGAAGGCAAGGCCGAAGCCGGCGCGCGCGGTGGCCTCGAACAGTTCGCGTGCGCGTGCGCGGTCCACCGGACCGCCGGTGCCGTCCTCCAGCATCACCGCGAGGTTGTAGCCCGCCTCGGTGAGCCCCTGGGCGGCGGCGAGCCCGTAGAGGCGGCGCGCCTCGGCGAGGTCGATCGTACCGACCGTCCCGAACTGGCGGATCAGTCCGAGCTTGAACTGCGCCATGGCATGGCCGCCCGCGGCCGCGCGCGCATACCATCCGACCGCCGCTTCCGGGTCCAGCTTGCCCTGGGCGCCGTTCTCGAGCACCAGGCCGTAATAGAACTGTGCCTTGGGGTCACCGGCCTCGGCCCGCTCGCGGTACCACCGCATCGCCTCGCCGTAGGACTGGCGTTCGACGACCTCCGTGTCCGCCGCCGAAGCCCCGGCCGGGAGCAGGGTCAGCGCGAGCATTACTGCCGGCATCAGGAAAAGCGCAAGTCTCATGACGGGGCGGATACTCGCTTGCGGCGCACGGAGGTTTCCTGCATGTCCCCTGGCCGGGCGCGGTAACCGCCGTGCCGGGACCGGCACTTGTCAGCCTCCACAGGTCGGAGCCTCCATCCGGTTTCCCGCCGCACGGACCGACCCCGGCCCGACCGCCTCGTCGGAGAGCCGGTATATGACAGTTTGGCCGCGGGCGAGTCAATCCGTCGCACGGACGCCGCGCTCCCGCATCACGGCGCACACGACCGTTCGGCCGTGACCCGGCGGAACAGGTCGAGCCAGGCGTCGACCACCGCGCCTTCGCCGAAGGACGCGCGGCAGGCCGAGGCACCGGCCGCGGAGAGACGCGAGGCCAGGTCCGTGTCCCCGAGCACGGTCCGGATCGCGCCTGCAAGCGCCGGCGCGTCATCGACCGGACAGAGCAGACCGGTGCGCCGGTCATCCAGCAGGTGCCGGGCACCGGCACTCCGCGTCGCCACGACGGGGCGGTGCTGCGCCCAGCCTTCCAGGATGACATTGCCGAGCGGTTCGTGGCGCGACGGGCTGACCAGCAGGTCGGCCGCGGCAATGACGTCCGCCGCGTCGTTCCTCCAGCCCAGGAACCGGACCCGGGCCGCAGTCCCGGTGGCCGCCGCCAGCTCCTCGAGCCGCTGGCGTTCCGGGCCGTCGCCGGCCAGCCACAGGACCGCGTCGGGAACGAGGGCCAGCGCGTGGATCAGGGTGTCGAACGCCTTGTTCGGATGCAGGCGGCCGAGTGCTACCAGCACCGGTGCTCCCGGTGGCGTCGCCAGTGTCGAGCGGTCGATTGCGGTTCCCGGCCCGGTATCGACGAAGTTCGGAATGTAGTGGGCGCGGTCGGCCGGCCATCCGCCCGCAACCATGTGGCGGACGATATCGGGCGTGTTGCCGACCAGGTGGTCGCAGCGCCGGTAGTACTTCAGGTCATAGTACCCGCCGAGCCGGGCGACGTGCCGCCACGGACCTGCCGGCATCCTGATCGTCGCACGGTTCATCCAGGTCAGCACGAGGTCCGGCCGGTAGGAGCGTGCGAGTATTCGCAGCCGCAACGGCGTGAACAGGTCGAGCGGTCCCCCGAAGGCCAGCTCGTGCGGCCGGAGCCCGCCGGCGCGCAGGATGTCGGCCCGCTCCCGGTCGCGCCGGATCACCACCTCCTGCTCGAGGCCGGCGCGGTGCAGGGCAAGTGCCAGGCGGGTGAAAAAGGCCTCGGCGCCGCCGTGGCGGGCGCCGGCCATGGCCTGGAGGATCCGCGGCACGGGATGCCGTCCGCCCGGCGGGGCCGGTCAGTCCTCGGGGCCGAGGAACTCCAGCACCGACGCGTACTCGGGCAGCCGGACCACGATGCTGCCGGCACTGGTTGCATGCGGCGGCGGGGTATCGAGCCCGGACAGGATCGAGGCGAGCGGAGCGAGCGACGCGGTCCTGAACACGATCGAGCCGAAGATCTGCGACCGTCCGGCCAGGTCCGAGGCCAGGTCGCCGTACTGTGCCCGGTAGCCGGCCGGCCGGCGGAAGGTCAGCCTGGCATCGGCGGTCTCGACGGTCCGCACGCCGTCGCGGACCATTGTCACCTCGCCGTCCAGCAGGCGCGCGAAGGAACCGGCGACACCCTTGACGTCCTCGGTGACGACCACGACCTCCTCGATGGTGAGCACGTCATTGTCATGCACCAGCCATTCCGGCCGCCACACCAGTTCGGGCGTGTTGTGTTCGCAGAAGTAGACCCGTCCGGCCGGGAACACGTCGGATCGTACGGTCACGGTGCGGAACCGGGCGTGATGCTCCTCGCCGTCGATGTGCACCGGCCGGCTGAAGGCGTGCGGCGGCTCGCCGTCCATGTCCAGGGAGACCAGCTGCGCAAAAACGTCGTCGACGTTCGAGGTCTTGAACACCAGGCCGTTGATGCCGGGAGCCGCCGCCATCAGGTCGGCCCGCTGCGTGGCTCCGTCCTCCGGGATGCCGATCAGCTCGAAGTAGTTGGTCTCGAACATCATCAGGTGATTGATCGAGCCGAGCGTGTGGTACCCCCGCGGCGTGACCGTGAAGCCGAGTGAGCGGCACTGCCGCTCCGCCGCATCCATGTCCTGGCGCACGTTGATCACAACATGGTCCAGCCGCGCCGTACTCTCCATGGTTCCAGCACCTCCCGTCCTGTCCTGCCCGGTCCCTGCTGCCGGACGGATTCCCGCCCGGAACCGTGTCTCAACGCGCCGCCAGTCCGGGCCCGGTCCTGAATGCCGGTGCGACCTCGGTGGCGAAGCGGCGCATGCCGGTCTCACGCATCGCCACCGGCCAGCCTTCCCGCGCGAAGTTCATGATGAAATGGTCGAACCCCATGTCCCGGTACTGTTCCAGCCGCCCGGAAACTGTCCGGGGCGAGCCGATCAGCTGGTTGTCGAGGAACGGGTCGAGGTTGGCCGGGTCGGACATGGTCCGCAGCATCCCGAAGCTCCGGGAGAACTGCTGGTACCCCTCGATGTCCTTCCAGTGGTCGGCATCGGCCTCGTAGTGGTCCGCCTGCAGCGCGAAGAACGCCGCAAGGTAGTGCCGCGCACCCTCGCGCGCCTCCTCATCGCTGTCGGCGATGACACAGTTGGTCGACAACGGGCGATATCCGCCCGGATCGACGCCCAGCCCGTCGGCGCGTTCCTGCCAGGCCTCGATGATGGACTGCAGTGCGTGCGGCGGAAACTGGGTGTTGAGCAGGACGGGAAGTCCCATGTCGGCATTGCCTGCAGCACTCTCGCGGCTGCCAACGGCGCCGTAGAAGTGAATCCTGTCCCGCACCGGTTCCGGACGCAGCCTGACCGTGCGTCCGATCCGGTAGTGCTCCCCGTCGTGGTCGAACGGCTTGCCCTCAAGCGCGGTGTGGATCACCTGCATGGCCTCGCCGAGACGCGAGCGTGCCGACGTCATGTCGATGTCGTAGGCATCGTATTCGAGCTTCGCGGTCCCGCGACCCACGGCAAGGTGAAGCTCGCCGGTACAGAAATGGCTCATCATCGCGATTTCCTCGGCGAGACGCAGCGGCGAGTACCACGGAACCACGATGACGCTGGAGCCCAGCGACAGCCCGGGACAGGCGGCGGCGAGATGCGCCATGACCAGCAGCGGGCTCGGGGTCGGAAAGTAGTCGGTAAAGTGGTGTTCCAGCACCCACGCGCAGTCGTAACCCAGCGAATGGCCCAGCCGGCACTCCCGAACCATCCGGGAGTAGCGGTCGGCGTCGCGCCGCGTCGGCACATCGTCGGCTGCGGCTGCAGCGGTGAATCCGAAGGTCAGTGTCCGGCTGCGCGACATCGCCCCTGCCTATCCCCCTGCGTTGCCAGTGACTGCCACAGTGTCCTGCCCGCAAGCGCCGGGTCAAGCATGCCCGGACGTGCCCGGCCCTCCATCGACCCTGACCGTGACCACGTCGACATCGTGGTACTGCTGGTGCCTGACCGATGAGGAGACGTTCCGCAGGAGCCTGAGTGACACCTCGCCCGCGTCGGTCGGGTCGGCCCGTTTCTCACCGAGCACGGTCATCAGGTCCTCGAGGTTCCGTTCGCCCGGGGCGGCGATGAACTCCAGCACCGCGCCGCTGCCCTCGGCGCGCAGCGTCAGGCTCAGGCGGCGCGGCACCTGCCCGGGCAGTTCGGTCAGGAGGTGAAGCGTCTCCTCGATCGCGGCATCGAGCCGGCGGGCCAGCCGGTCGTTTCGGCGCGACCGGCGCACGAAGTCCCGGGCGAACACCTGCAGTTCGCGGAGCGCCGCCGTGTTCAGCACGGTCTCGATGCGCCGGGGCCGGACCAGGGTTACGGTCTGCGCCAGGCTGAGCAGCAGTGCGCACAGGCCTCCCGCGGTCATGCCGTTCTGCAGAAGGCCGCCGGCGAAACCCGCCGTGAGCTCCGGGAAGATCAGCCCGTGCTGGAACCCGGTGCCGACCCAGAACGACACGCCGATGACCAGGCCCTTGCGCACGTCGAGGTCGTCGTTGACGACGATGCGCACGCCGATGACGAACAGCAGTGCCAGCAGCACCGTGAGATAGGCGCCCGCGACCGGTCCCGGGATGGCGAGCACCACCGCCATGCCCTTCGGGAAGACGGCAAGCAGCAGGAAGATGATGCCGATGGCAACACCGACGCCGCGGGCCGCGACACCGGTCATCTCGGTGACCGAGATGCTGGTCGAGTACGTGGTGTTCGGGACAGTGCCCACCAGGCCGGACAACAGGTTGCCAACGCCGTCCGCGGCCACCGCCCCCTGGACCGCCCGGAAGTCGACCGCGCGCGGCCGGCGCCAGGAGACCTTCTGGATCGCGACCGAGTCGCTGACGGTCTCGATGGCGCCGACCAGGGTGACGAGGACGATCGCAGGCATCAGGCTCCAGAACGCCGGCCCGAACCCGAGGTCGAAACCGGGCCATACCAGGTCCGGCAGTCCGATCCAGCCGGCCTGGCCGATCCGGTCGAGGTCGTACAGGCCGAACAGGGCTGCGACCAGTGAACCGCCGACCACACCGATCACCGGGGCCCACAGGCGCAGAACGCCCCGAGCGCGCAGCGAGATCCCGGCAATGAGGGCAAAGGTCGCGACGGCGCACACCGGCGCGGCCGCGGCGTGGGTTCCCTCGGGCACGTGGTCGAACATCTCGAATATGATCGGCAGCACCGTCACCGGGATCAGCATGATCACGGTTCCGGTCACGCTCGGGGTCAGCACGCGCCTGAACCAGGTCAGCCGGGCCGCGAAGACGAACTGGAACAGCGAGGAAATGACCACCAGGGTCGCCAGCAGGGCCGGGCCCCCCTCGGCGACGGCGGTGACCGAGATCGCGATGAAGGCGCCGGATGTTCCCATGAGCAGGACGTAGCCGGCGCCGATTCGCCCGACGCGGACGGCCTGCACGATCGTGGTGACGCCACTGACCAGCACCGCGCCGAACACCGCCCAGACGATGTACTGCTCGCTGCCGCCCCCGGCCCTGATGACGATCGCGGGCGTGAGCACGATGCCGGCAACCGACAGGATCGCGAGCTGCAGTCCGAGCCCGAGCACGAGCAGCCGCGGCGGTCGCTCGTCGACCTGGTAGCGGACCGGACTGCCGGAGTCATCCGCCATCGCGGACCTCGCCGGATACTGCCGGTGCCGGATCATGGCGGCGCGGCGGCGGGCGGCATCGGCCGGCCGGTTGCGGGTCGCGCGTCACAGCGGCGTCACCGCCTGGGCGCCGGACGGGGCCGGACATGGTGGGATGAGAATCGATCGGGCACCTACCTGCGCATGGCGGTCCCGGCCGGGTCCCGCGGCGACGGGGGGATGACCCGGGCGCCGCAGGCCTCTCCGACCACGTGAACGACGAGGTCCTGACCGGTTTCGCAGAACTCCGGCTCCACCAGGGCCATGGCGAGGCTCAGTCCGACCGTGTGGCCGTAGCCGCCCGACGTGACGAACCCGACCCGCCGGTCGCCGGCCCAGACCGGTTCGTACCCGGTGGCGTCGGCGTCCCGTGTGTCCAGTGCCAGCGTGACCAGACGATGCGACGCCGTGTTCTGTTCGCGCTCGCGCACCGCCGCGTCCCTCCCGATGAACGGCTTGGAAAAGTCGATCCAGCGATCCAGGCCGGTCATCCCGGGGGTGTAGCCCTGGGTGTACTCGGCCGACCAGATACCGAAGCTCTTTTCCAGCCTGAGCGAGTTGAGCGCGTAGTATCCGTACTCCTGCAGACCGAGACCGGACCCGGCCTCGAGCAGGATCTCGCGCAGGGTGTGATGGGCGCCGGCGGGACAGTTGATCTCGTAGCCGTGCTCGCCGGTGACCGACAGCCGGCCGACCCGGGCACGGACCAGCCCGACGTCGAGGCTGCAACAACCCATGAACGGAGGCAGGGCGTCACCGTTCGCCCGCTCGACCAGTCGCTCGAGCACCGCCGCGGAGTTCGGGCCCGAAAGCGAGAAGCCGACCATGCCGTCGGAGATGTCCTTCACCGCGACCCGGTCGGCCGCCGGGTCGATCCGGTCGGAAAACCAGCGCATGTGCCAGGCCCGCAGATAGTACGATCCCATCAGCCACCAGGTGCCGTCACCCCAGTTGAAGACGGTGAGGTCGCCCTTCAGGCGCCCCGACGGGGACAGCATCGGGGCGAGCCGGACCCGGCCCGGCCCCGGCAGCCTGGCGGCGAGCAGCCGGTCCAGCCAGGATTCGGCATCCGGGCCGGTGACCTCGAAGCGCGAAAACCCGGTGATGTCCAGCAGTCCGACCTGTTCGCGGACGGCCCGGCACTCTTCGCCAACGATCGCAAACGCGTTCGACCGGCGTAGCGACGGGGTCTCGGTGAACCCCGGCGGTCCGAACAGCAACGGGACCTCGAGTCCCCAGCTCGCGCCCCACAGCGCTCCGGCCCGGTCCATGGCCTCATAGGCCGGTGCGCGGTTGAGCGGCCGGCCTGCCGGTAGCTGCTCGTTCGGATAGTTCATCACGAACCGGCGCGAATAGAACTGGCCGGTGGTCTGGCGGATGTACGAGCGGTTCGAGGCGAAAGCGCCGTAGCGCGCGATGTCCATTGACCAGGTATCGGTCTCGGCCTCCCCGTGGATGATCCATTCCGCGAGCGACTTGCCGAGCCCGCCCTGCAGGAAGCCTGCCATCACCCCGCAGGCGAGCCAGTAGTTCGGGACCTCCGCCACCGGGCCGACCAGCGGATTGCCGTCCGGCGAAAAGGTGAAGGCACCGTGGACCCAGCGCTTCACCCCGGCGGTCTGCAGCACGGGGTAGCGGTGGAAGGCCATGGTGAGCTCGTCGGAGATCCGGTCGATATCCGGTTCGATCAGGTCGAAACCGTAGTCCCAGGGCGCGCCGTCGACGTTCCAGTGCGCATGATCGGTCTCGTAGATGCCGATCAGGATGCCGTGCTGGTCCTGGCGCATGTAGGTGAAACCCTCGAGGTCGACCGACATGGGCAGCTCGCACCCGAGGGTCTCGAGCTCGGGAATGGTCTCGGTCACGAAGTAATGGTGCGACAGCGGTGCGACCGGCAGCTCGAGTCCGACCATGCGTCCGACCTGCTTGGCCCACAGCCCCGCCGCGTTCACAACGTGTTCGGCACGGATGGTTCCCGCCTCGGTCACGACGTCCCATGACAGGTCCGGGCGCTGCACGAGCTCGGTCACCCGGGTGTGCTCGATGACGGTGGCCCCGCGCTTGCGAGCCGCACCGGCGTACGCGTGAACCGTTCCGGTGGTGTCGACGTAGCCCTCGCGATCGGCCCACAGCCCGCCGAGCAGGTCACCGGTCTCCATGATCGGGCAGACCTCGCGCACTTCCTCCGGCGACATCAGCCGGCAATCCTCTATGCCGATGGTCTGGAATGTCCGGTATGCCGACTGCAGCCATTCCCACCGTTCGGGCGCGCAGGCCACCGACAGCCCGCCGGTGAGGTGCATTCCGATGTCCTGCCCGCTTTCCTGCTCGATTTCCGACAGCAGCCGGATGGTGTAGGCCTGGACCGCCGCCATGTTGGGATCGGCGTTGAGCGCGTGCACGCCTCCGGCAGCGTGCCACGACGAACCCGCGGTCAGGATCGAACGTTCGACGAGGGCAACGTCGGTCCAGCCGAACTTGGCGAGATGGTAGAGAACAGAGGCGCCGACGACCCCGCCGCCGATCACGACGACCCTGAACTGCCTGTCCATCAGGTATTCTCCCGACCGAACGGGGCGGCCCGCCGGAACCGGCAGCGCGCCGTGCTTGACGCCGCTTGCGGGACAACCCACATCTTTCGGCAAGACCTTTAGCACGGACTGGCGGGACATGGCAGCACTTGCACACGACTGGGTCCGGCACGGTGCGCGGTTCGTTCCCGGTGATCCGAAGACGATCGAGGTCTCCTGGGACCGCTGGCGGGAGGCGGCCGAACAGAACCCCGACCCGGAGGTTCGCACCGTGGCCGGACAGGCCAGGGACAACGACGCCCTGGCCCCGCTGCTGACCACGGTGTTCTCCTACAGTCCGTACCTGACGCGCTGCCTGGTCGGCGAACAGGACTTTGCCTGCCGGCTGCTGATCGAGGGACCGGATACGGCCTGCGCCCGGGTGGTGGCGGACATCGGCAGGCTCGCGGGATCCGAACCCCTGTCCGAGGCCGACCTGATGGTCCGTCTTCGCGCGGCCAAGCGGCGGATCGCGCTGGCCGTCGCGCTCGCCGACATTGCCCTCGCGTGGCCGCTCGAGGCCGTCACCGGGACCCTGTCGGACTTTGCGGAGGCGGCGGTGCGGGCCGCCTGCCGCTCCCTGCTGCTCGACCTTGACCGGACGGGAAGCCTGGCGCTGCCCAACCCGGCGCAGGCCGAGGCCGGGTCGGGACTGGTCGTGCTCGGCATGGGCAAGCTCGGGGCCCGGGAACTCAACTATTCCAGCGACATCGATCTCATCGTGCTCTACGACCAGGAACGGGTTCCTGCCACCGGACGCACCGACACGCGCCGCATGTTCGTGCGGATCGCCCAGGGCCTGGTCCGCATCATCGGGTCGGCGACGCCCCAGGGCTACGTGTTCCGCACCGATCTCCGGTTGCGCCCGGACCCCGGCTCGACTCCGCCGGCGGTCGCAACCGGGTTTGCACTCAACTATTACCGCGAGTCGGGCCGGAACTGGGAACGCGCCGCGATGATCAAGGCGCGGGCCATTGGCGGCGACGGTGCCGCCGGCCGGGACTTCCTCGAACAGCTGCATCCGTTCATCTGGCGACGGCACCTGGACTTTGCCGGCGCACAGGACATCAGGGCGATGAAGCAGCAGATCGACGCCGCGCACGCGGATACCGACGGAACGCTGCATCGTCACAATGTCAAGCTCGGGCGGGGCGGCATCCGCGAGATCGAGTTCTTCGTCCAGGCCCAGCAGCTGCTCTGGGGCGGGCGGACACCCGGTCTGAGGACCCGCGGCACGCTGCAGTCACTGGACCTGCTGTCCCGGCAGGGGCGGGTATCCTCCGAAGCTGTCAGCGACCTGCGCCGGGCGTACGGGTTCCTTCGGCAGGTCGAGCACCGGCTGCAGATGGTGCAGGACCAGCAGACTCACACCCTGCCCGACAGCGACGAGAAGCTCGAAGAGTTCGCCGCCTTCATGGGCTTCGGCTCCACCGGCGAATTCGAGACCATGATGCGCGGCCACAGCGAGGCCGTGGAGCGGCACTTCGGTGCCCTGTTCGAGGACCGGCTGGCCGCGACGCCGGGGAGTCCGCTGGAATTTTCGGGTGAGGAGACGCGCACCGTCACGGTCGAGACCCTCGGGCAGATGGGATACGAGGAGCCCGACCGGGTCTATGACACGATCCTGCGCTGGCAGGCGGGCACGGTACCGGCGTTGAGGAGCCCGCGCAGTCGCGACCTGATCGCCCGGCTGGCGCCCGCGATCCTGGCCGCGTTTGCGGCCGCGCCCGATGCGGATGCCTCGCTGCGCCGATTCGATGGTTTCCTGTCGCGGCTGCCCGCGGGCGTGCAGTTGCTGTCGCTGCTTTCGGCGCGCCCGGAACTGCTTGGCCTGCTGGTCCAGATCATGGGGTCGGCGCCGAGTCTTGCCGAGTGGCTCACGCGCCACCCGACGCTGTTCGACAGCGTGCTCAGCCGCGAGTTCACCGACCTGGCGCTGCCCGATGACATCAGTCCCGATCCCGACCTTGCGGAAGTGGCGCGCCGCGGCCTGGTCAGGCTGTTCTACCTGCACGAACTCGGTCCGGACGCGATGCGGGAGCAGCTGGAGGAGGCGGCAACCCGGGCGGCGGACTTCCAGGACCTGCTCGATGTCGTGCGCCGGTGGGCGCACGAGAAGATCTTCCAGGTCGGCCTGCACATGCTGCGCGGTCTGCTCACGCCGCTGGAGGCCGCGCGCCCGCTTTCCGGCATTGCCGACGCAAGCCTCAACCTGCTGATCCCCCGGCTGCTCGCGGAGTTCCGCACCGATCACGGCGAGGTGCCGGGCGGCCGCATTGCCGTGGTGGCGTTCGGCAAGCTGGGCAGCAGGGAGATGACCGTGAGTTCGGATCTCGACCTGCTGTTCCTGTACGACCATGAACCAGGCCAGCCCTGGTCGGACGGCAGGAGGCCTCTTGTCGCGAACGCCTACTATGCCCGGCTGTGCCGCCGGCTGATCGCCGCGGTCACCGCCCCGACCGCGGAGGGCAAGCTCTACGATGTCGACATGCGGCTGCGCCCGTCGGGCAACAAGGGACCGATCGCCTGTTCGCTGACAACCTTCGAGAGCTATCAGAACGAGCAGGCATGGACCTGGGAACACCAGGCGTTGACCCGGGCGCGCGTACTCTATGCCGACGGCGGACTTGACGCCGGGTTCGAGCGGGTGAGGACGGGGGTCCTCACCCGCGAGCGTGACCCGGATGACCTGGCCCGCGACATCCGGGACATGCGCGACCGGATCCGCAAGGCCCAGGGCAGGAGCGACACCTGGTCGATCAAGCACAAGCCGGGTGGTCTGCTCGATGTCGAGTTCATTGCCCAGTACCTGCAGCTGGCACATGCGTCGAGCAACCCCGAGATCCTCGCCGGTGACCTGGTCGCCATCTTCGAGACGGCGGGAACGATCGGCGTGATTTCCCCGGAAGCCGCGGGAGACCTCGCCGATGCGGCGCGATTGTGGCACAACCTTCAGGGCATCCTGAGGCTTGCCGCCGAGGGCGATTTCGACCAGGACACGGCGACGGTGGCATCGCGCAACGTGATCGGGCGGTCCTGCGGTGCCGAGGTGTTCAGCGTGCTGGTCGAGTCGATCCGGGAAACCGGCGAAAGGGCTGCCGGGTACTATGCGGAACTGCTGGGTTCGCACGAGCCTGCGTGAACATCTTGTCTGCGGTTCGCGGCGCTGTTACCCATGGTCCGTGTGTCGGGCGGGAAACAGGGCACGGCAGGATTGCAAAATGCTGCCGCTGGCGCGCCGGACGATGTCGCAAGAGTGTGGAGCGTGGGAGCAGCCATGAGCGGGGAAGGCCGCAAGATCCTCGTGGTTGATGACGAGCCGGACCTGGAACGTCTGATGCTGCAGCGAATGCGCCGGGAGATCAGGTCCGGGACCTACAGGTTCGTCTTCGCGTCCAACGGGGTCGAGGCGATCAAGCGCCTGAACGAGGACAACGAGATCGAGATGGTCCTGTCCGACATCAACATGCCGGAAATGGACGGACTGACCCTCCTCGAGCAGATCCCCAAGATCGATCCCAACATCCGTTCCGTGATCATCTCGGCCTACGGGGACATGAAGAACATCCGCACCGCGATGAACCGCGGCGCGTTCGACTTCGTGACCAAACCGCTCGATTTCGAGGACCTCAAGGTCACCATCAAGCGGACGTTGCGCCACCTCGAGATGATTCGCGATGCGCTCGAGTCGCGTGACAAGCTGGTGGTGCTGAACAACGAGCTCGAGGTGGCCCGCAGCATGCAGCAAACCGTGCTGCGGACCGAGTTTCCCATTCTGCCGAATTGCCAGATCTCGGCGAACATGGAGCCGGCGCAAAGCGTTGGCGGCGACTTCTACGATGTTCTCACGCTGCCCGACGGCCGGGTCGGTGTCGCGGTGGCCGACGTCTCGGGCAAGGGGGTGCCGGCAGCCCTGTTCATGATGTCGAGCCGCACCCTCCTGAAGGGGGCGACGATCGGGTTTTCCGGTGGTCCTGCCGACGTGCTGAAGGAAGTCAACCAGCTGCTGTGCAACAACAACGAGACGGCGATGTTCGTCACGCTGTTCTTCGGCGTGTACAATCCGGGGACCGGTGATCTGGTCTACGCGAACGGGGGTCACAATCTGCCGTTGCTGGTTCGTGCCGACGGAAGCGCCGAAACTCTTGAACGAACGGAAGAGGGGATCGCGCTGGGCGTGCTGCCCGAAGCCGGCTATTCGGCCCGCAGGATCCGGCTTGAACCCGGGGATACCCTGGTTCTCTACACCGACGGCGTGACTGAAGCCGAGGATGAGGACCAGAGCCAGTTCGGGCTCGAGCGACTGGTCGGGCTTTTCCAGGATTCACCGCCGACGGACGCGGAACAGACAAACCGGGTCGTGTTCGATGCGGTTCGAGAGTTTACCGGCGCCGCGCCGCAGTTCGACGACATCACGTGTCTGACACTGCACCGCTCAAGGGACGGCTCGTGAGCGGGCGAGTGGAGCTGTTCCTGCATCCCGACCTGCAGGAACTGCGCCGGATGGACGATGCGGTCGAACAGCTTGCGGTCGAGCAGGACTGGTCCGCCAAGCTGTCCTTTCAGGTGAAACTGATCCTCGAGGAACTGGTCATCAACGTGATGAACTACGGGTTCCCCGAGGGAATGGACCGGCCTGACATCGAGGTCAGGCTCGACTCGACGCCGGAGCGCCTTGTCATCGAGATCGCCGACCAGGGTCAACCGTTCGACCCGTTCACGGAGGCACCGGCCGAGGACGTGACCTCGGCGCTGGAGGACCGGGCAATCGGCGGGCTGGGTGTCCACCTCGTCCAGACAATGGTGGACGAGGCCACGTACACGCGGGATGGCAACTACAACAGGGTCCGCCTGCTCAAACGGAGATGACCGATGGCGAGAAGCCTGAACCGGGCGTTTCTGGTCCTGCTTGTGCTGGCCACGGGCGTCGCCGGGCTTCCCGCCGTGCAGGCACTCGAGACCGGTGTCTACCCGGGCCGGGTGCGGTTCGGACAGTCCGCGGCCTTCAGCGGCCCGGCCCAGGACCTGGGAAAGTCGATGCGTCTCGGCATCGAGGCTGCGTTCCACGAGGCAAACCAGGCTGGTGGAGTTCACCGGCGGCGGATCGAACTCATCTCGCATGACGACGCGTACGAGCCCGAAGCCGCCATCACCAACACGCGCCGGCTGATCAGCCGGGACAGGGTGTTTGCGCTGATCGGCGCCGTGGGAACGCCGACGTCGCGGTCCGCGGTCCCCATCGCTTCCGCAGCCGGTGTTCCCTATGTCGCGCCGTTTACCGGCGCGCAGTTCCTGCGCGATCCGGCACTCGAGAACGTGATCAACCTGCGCGCATCCTACTACCAGGAAACGGAGGAAATCGTGGAACGCCTGGTGCGGGATCTGGAGGTGTCCCGGATCGGTGTGTTCTACCAGAACGATTCCTTCGGCCGGGCAGGACTCCACGGTGTTCAGCGTGCGCTCAAGCGGCGCGGCATGGAGCTCGTGTCGACCGGTGTGTATCCGCGCAACAGCACGGCGGTGAAGTCGGCGATCCTGCAGTTGCGGACCGGGCAGCCGGAAGCGGTTGTTCTGGTCGGGGCCTACGAACCCGTGGCGCGCATGATAGCCTGGTCGCACCACATCGGGTTCTCGCCACTGTTCCTGACCATTTCCTTTGTCGGGACCAGCGCGCTGGTCCGCGAACTCGGACCGGACGGTGTCGGGGTGTACGTCACCCAGGTCGTCTCGTCGCCGGTCGCCGACAACCTGCGGATCGCGGCCGAATTCCGCCAGGCGCTGGCCACCTACGACCCGGACGCGGTTCCCGACTTCGTCTCTTTCGAGGGGTATCTGGCGGGCCGCATGGCCGTCATGGCGCTGGAAGCCTGTGGCCGGCAGCTCAACCGGGAGTGTTTCCTCAACAGCCTGTACGAGGCCGGGGAGATTGACATGAGCGGATTCCGGATGCGTTTCGGTGAAGGTGACAACCAGGGATCGGACGCGGTGTTCCTGACCCGGATCGACGAGGCCGGCGAATACCGCCAGGTCGATACGCTTCTCACGGATGCGGTGCAGTGAAACCCTGGCTTGGACGCCTCGTGGACACGTGGTCCCGGATCTCGACCCAGCTCTACCTGGGTATCGGTGCCGCGGTCGTTCTGACCGTCGCGGCGAGTCTGGTCGGCTGGGTGTTCTTCGGCAGGGTCGGCGAGGTGCAGTCGCGGGTCACCAACGAGAGTGTGCCGGCACTTGCCACCGCCTTCGCCATCGCCCAGGGCGGCAATGCGCTGGCAACCGCTGCCCCGCGGCTTGTCAGCGCGCCATCGGATGCCGAGTTCGACCGGGTTGCAGGCACCGTATTGCAGGATCGCAAGAGCTTCAGCGACCGGCTGGACGCGCTTTCGGTCGACGATCCGCAGGCCCGGCGCGTCATTGCCTGGGGCAGGGCGCTCGATGACAACATCGCGGCGGTCCAGTATGCGGTCCGCGCCCGGTTTGCCCAGGAGGCGGAGCGCGACCAGCTGCGCGACGAGATCGCCGTTGCGTACCGGAACCTGACCGGGCTGCTCGTGCCGGCGATTGACGACCAGCTGTTCTATGCCGTTACCGGGTACCACACCCTTGGAGAACCGCCGGCTCCGCCCGATGAACACCTGTCCGAGGAAGTCTTCACGCGATACCGGATCCTCGAGGAACTCCACTCCATGGCGGCGGTGTACAACCAGATCGTCAGCAACGTCTTCAATGTCCGGGACGAGACGCGGCTCGAGCCGCTGCGGGAGCGCCTTGACGCCGTCGAGCGCGACGTCCGCCGCCGACTCGACAACCTCGGGGAGGGTCGGCTCAAGGACAATCTGGTCAAGTCCTACCAGGGGTTGCGGGAGCTGGGCACCGGCGAGCGGGGCAGCCTCTTGCTCCGGGCCCAGGAATTCGGGGTCCTGAAGCGTCAGAGGGCGCTGCTGCTCCAGAACCGGGCGCTCGCCAACGAACTGCTGTTCGAGACAGGCCGACTGGTCGACACCGCAAAGTCGAGCGCCCGGGACGCGACCAGGGCTTCGTCGGAGGCCATCACCATCGGGCAGCGCATCCTTCTGGTGCTCAGCCTGCTCAGCGTTGTCGGAGCGGTGCTGATCGGCTGGCTGTTCATCGGGCGGGTGCTGGTCCGCCGCATCGCGCTGCTGTCGTCGCGCATGCGCCGGATGGCGGATGGCGACCTCGAGGAGGCCGTCGAAGTCTCCGGACGCGACGAGATCTCCGAAATGTCGTCCGCGCTCGAGGTATTCAGGCGACACGCGCTCGAGGTGCAGCGACTCAACCTGGTCGAGAAGCTGGCGGAAGAACTCCAGAGCAAGAACCAGCAGCTCGAGGACACGATGGTCAACCTCGAGACGGCCCAGGACCAGATCGTGATGCGGGAGAAACTTGCCGCACTCGGCGAACTCACCGCCGGGGTCGCGCATGAAATCCGCAACCCGCTGAACTTCATCAAGAACTACGCCGAGAGCTCGCAGGAGCTCATGGATGAAATGATGGAGGAATTCCAGGCGGTTGTCGGTGAGCCGGACAACGACAACGAAGAGCAGAAGGAAGGCCTGGAGATGATCCAGGACATTCGTGAGGATCTCAAGGGCAACCTCGACATCATCCGCCATCATGGCCAGCGGGCCGACAGCATCGTCCAGAGCATGCTGCTCATGGGCCGCGGGTCGGGCGACAGGTTCCCGACCAACATCAACACTCTGCTCGACGAGCACGCCCGGCTCGCCTATCACAGCGCGCGTGCGACCGACAACGAGTTCCAGATGGAAATCAGCCAGGATCTCGACCCCGACATGGTCGAGATCGAGGTGGTGCCGCAGGATCTCGGACGGGTGTTCCTGAACATGGTCAGCAATGCCTGCTACGCGACGAACGAGAAACGGCGTCGTATCCAGGAGGCACGGAAGGCCGGCGAGGAGACCGAGGCCTACCAGCCGCTCCTGCGCATCTCGACGCGCAAGCTCGACGACGAGGTGGAGGTGCGCGTACGTGACAACGGCGTCGGTATTCCGGCCGATGTCCTCGACAAGATCTTCAACCCGTTCTTCACCACCAAGCCCACGGACAAGGGAACCGGGCTCGGACTCGCGCTGTCGAACGACATCGTTCGGGAACACGGGGGCATGATCGAGGTGGACACCGAGCCCGGGTCGTTTACCGAAATGGTCGTCCACATTCCGCTGTTGACCGCGGCCAGCAGGCTCGAACAGGAAACGGACGGCGCGGATGCGGCGGCCGGGGGCGGCTGAACCCGCCTATCCCGAGATGGAGAAGCCGCCGTCCACGGGTATCGAGACGCCCGTTACGTAGTCGGACGCCCGGCTGGCCAGAAACACGGCGATACCGGCGTGGTCCTGCGGCACGCCCCAGCGTCCCGCGGGCATGCGCGCGAGCTGGCGCTCGTACAGTCCCGGGACCTCCTCGCGGGCCTGCCGGGTCAGCTCGGTCTCGATCCAGCCGGGCAGCACCGCGTTGACCTGAATGCCGTCCGCCGCCCACGCCGTGGCCAGGACCTTCGTCAGCTGCACGATCCCGCCCTTGCTGGCCGCGTAGGCCGCGGAATAGGGCGCACCGAACAGCGAGAACATGGAGCCGATGTTGATGACCTTGCCGCCGCCGGCCCGCTGCATCAGCGGGTAGGCCGCCTGGCTGCAGCGAAAGGCGCTGGTCAGGTTGGTCTCCATGACCCACCGCCAGTCGTCCACCGAAAGGTTCTGGGGCATGCCCCGTACAGTGCCGCCGGCATTGTTGACCAGGATGTCGAGACGGCCAAAGGCGGCCTCGGCTGCCGCCGCCATGCCGGCGGCGGCGCCGTCGTCGGTGAGGTCCGCTGCAAGGGCCTGCGCATCCGGGCCGAGTTCACGCAGTCGCCGGACTGCCGTCGCGTTCTTTTCCCGGTCGCGTCCGACCACCAGGATCCGTGCGCCTGCAGCCGCAAGGCCCTCGGCCATTCCAAGGCCGATGCCGCCGTTGCCGCCGGTCACGACCGCAACCCGTCCCGAGAGATCGAACAGTTCCATGCGTGTGCTCCCCGAATGTGGATGGTTCCGAATGCGCGTGCCGATCCGGCCGCCGTTCTACAGGCTGATCACGCCGTAGACGCCGACGCCGACAATCAGGGGCCCGACCTGGACCACGTAGGTGGATTTCGGCTCCATCCTGCCGTTGCACGGATTGATCCAGTCATACTCGACCCATCCTTCACCGTGCCGCTCGGTGATCCTGATCATCTCCCGGACATAGAAACGGCCCTGGCGGTCGCGGGTCCCGATGATCGACTGGCCCGGCCGGATCGTGAACAGCGCGTTGAACCACATGCGCCCGAGCGTGTCGATCACGAAAACGTAGAGGTCCCTGTCGATGAAGGGGCCCGACGGATCGGCGAAACGCGGAAACGCTCCGTAGGGTCCCTCCTTCTCGAGGATGGCGGCAGCGTCGAGCGCCATGAGCCGGGCATCCTCGAGCGTGGTGCCGGAACACGCCGCTCGGGCCGGCGCTGCGAGCAGACAGCCGATCAGGATGATCACGAGGAGCCAGTATTGCCGCACGGCACCGATCCCGCAGTGAGACCGGACCACCATAGACCAGGTGCGGCCGGGAACGGTAACCGGTCATGAACAGGTTGATCGTTCGGGGCCAAGCCGGTAAACGGCACGGGCGGTGCCCGCATACGCCGCACCGACCAGTGGAGCCCGATCATGACCGAACGCTACCAGACCATCGATGTCCGGCCGGTGGCCGGTGCGCTCGGTGCGGAAATCCACGGTGTCGATCTCTCCGATGAGGTTCCCGGCGAGCAGTTCGCCGAGATCCGCCGTGCGTTCGGTGACTACGGGGTCATCTTCTTTCGCGGCCAGGCCCTGAAGCCTGAACAGCACATCGCCTTCGCGGAGCGCTGGGCTCCGATCGACGTCAACCGCTTCTTCACCCACGTGGACGGATATCCGCAGATTGCCCAGGTTCTCAAGGAACCCGACCAGCGCGACAATATCGGCGGCGGCTGGCACACGGACCATTCCTACGATGTCGAGCCGGCCATGGGTTCGATCCTGTACGCGCTTGAAGTGCCCGAGTCGGGCGGGGATACCATGTTCTCGAGCATGTACCGGGCCTACGAGACGCTCTCCGACGGTCTGAAGTCGGTGCTGGAAGGCCTGAAGGCGCGCCATTCCAGCCGGCACGTGTTCGGAGCGGGGCGGGCGCAGCGTGGCGACGATACCGTCGGCAGGATCACCAATCCGCATCTTGCGACCCAGGACGCGGTCCATCCCGTGGTGATCCGCCACCCGGAAACCGGGCGCAAGGCACTCTACGTTAACCCGGGGTTCACGCTCGGCTTCGACGGATGGACCGACGAGGAGTCGCGACCACTGCTCGACCATCTCTATGTCCATGCGTCCCGGCCCGACTTTACCTGCCGGTTCCGCTGGGAGCCGGGCTCCATCGCCTTCTGGGACAACCGGGCCACGTGGCACAGGGCACTGAACGACTATCCGGGCCAGCGCCGGCTGATGCACCGGGTCACGGTCCGGGGCTCGGCCCTGGAAGGAACCGTGCACTGACCGGACTCACGCCCCGGCGATCTTCGTTCCGGAGACGACCAACCCATGCCAGACATCACCTTGCCGGATGGAAGCATCCGGCAGTATGACCGACCGGTAACCGGGGCGGAGATCGCTGCGGACATCGGTCCCGGGCTTGCCCGTGCCGCGCTGATCGCGGTCGTGGACGGCCTCGAACTCGACCTTGACCAGGCCATCGAAACCGATGCCGCCGTCTCCCTGCTCACCCGGCGGGACGAGGCCGCGCTCGAGATCATCCGCCACGACGCGGCTCATGTCATGGCCGAGGCCGTGCTGGAACTCTATCCGGAAACCCAGGTCACGATCGGCCCGGCGATCGAGAACGGGTTCTACTACGATTTTCACCGTCCGGAGCCGTTTACGCTCGAGGATCTCGGACGCATCGAGCAGCGCATGCACGAGATCGTCAAGCGGGACGAGCCAATCCGTCGCGAGGTCTGGAGCCGCGAGGAAGCGGTCGAGCATTACCGTCGGACGAACGAGCCGTTCAAGGTGGAGATTGTCGAGCAGATCGACCGGGACCAGATCCTGTCATTCTACCGCCAGGGCGGGTTCCTCGACCTGTGCCGGGGCCCACACGCCCCGTCCACCGGCCACGTCGGTCACGCCTTCAAGCTGATGAGCGTGGCCGGAGCCTACTGGAGGGGAGATTCACGCCGGCCGATGCTGCAGCGCATCTACGGGACCGCCTGGCCGGACGAGAAGCGGCTGAAGGCATACCTGACGATGCTGGAGGAGGCCGAGCGGCGGGACCATCGCCGTCTCGGCCGCGACCTGGGCCTGTTCCACATCCAGGAGGAGGCGACCGGTTCGGTGTTCTGGCACCCGAAGGGCTGGACGCTGTACCGGGAAATCGAGCGTCACATGCGCCGCCGGCTCGATGCGCACGGATATCTGGAGGTCAGGACGCCGCAGCTGATCGACCGGTCGCTGTGGGAAGACTCGGGGCACTGGGAGAAGTTCCGCGAGAACATGTTCATCGCCGAAAGCGAGGATGAGCGCATCCTGGCGCTCAAGCCGATGAACTGTCCGGGCCATGTGCAGATCTACAAGCAGGGCATCAAGAGCTACCGTGACCTGCCGCTGCGCATGGCGGAATTCGGGTCATGTCACCGCAACGAACCGTCCGGTGCCCTGCATGGAATCATGCGCGTTCGTGCCTTCACTCAGGACGACGCCCACATCTTCTGCACCGAGGACCAGGTCACGTCGGAGAGCATCGAGTTCTGCGACCTGTTGCGGCAGATCTACTCCGACTTCGGGTTCAGGGATATCCACGTCAAGTTTTCTGACCGGCCCGAGGTCCGGGCCGGGTCGGACGAGACCTGGGACCGGGCCGAGGAGGCCCTGCGGGTCGCCTGTGATGCGGCCGGGCTGGACACCAGCCTCAATCCCGGCGAGGGAGCCTTCTACGGCCCCAAGCTCGAATTCGTGCTGCGGGACGCCATCGGTCGCGACTGGCAGTGCGGCACCCTGCAGGTCGACTTCGTCCTGCCGGAACGTCTCGATGCGCTGTATGTGGCGGCGGACGGCAGCCGGCAGCGGCCGGTGATGCTGCACCGCGCGATCCTCGGATCGATCGAGCGCTGGCTCGGCATTCTCATCGAGCAGTACGCCGGACGTTTCCCGTTGTGGCTCGCCCCGGTTCAGGTGGTGGTTGCGACGGTCACCGACGCCGCGACCGACTACGCCGCCGGCGTTGCCGCGCGTTGCCGCGACGCGGGGCTCAGGGTGGGGACCGACACGCGCAACGAGAAGATCGGCTACAAGGTCCGTGAACACAGCGCGGCGAAGATCCCGGTCATGCTGGTGGTCGGCGCACGAGAGGCAGAACAGGAAACGGTGGCCGTCCGTCGCCTGGGCGGCAAGGCACAGGAAACACTTGCGCTGTCCGAAGCCATTCATGCACTCTGCACCGAGGCGGCCGCGCCCGAGTGACCGGCATGGTCCCGGGCATGCGCCTGTTTGCACAACACCAAGGAGGAAGTAGATCGCCAGACCCCCGTACTTTCACCAGCAACCCGCAAAGGACGGGCCGCGGGTGAACCGCGATATTTTCCACGAAACGGTTCGATGCATTGCCCCGGATGGGGAGCAGCTCGGTGTGATGTCAACGCCAAGTGCCATTGACGTGGCGGAATCATACGGACTTGACCTGGTCGAGGTCTCGCCCAATGCGAGCCCGCCGGTATGCAAGATCATGGATTTCGGCAAGTTCAAATACGAATCTCAGAAAAAGAAGAATGAAGCCAAAAAGAAGCAGAAGTTGATCGATGTCAAGGAAATCAAGCTTCGCCCGAATATTGACGAACACGATTATCAGGTCAAAATGAAGAATGTCACCAAGTTCCTGAACGGCGGCGACAAGGTCAAGGTCACGCTGCGGTTTCGCGGCCGGGAGATGGCGCACCAGGAACTGGGCGTCAACGTGCTGAACCGGGTTCGGGGCGATACGGAGGAGATTGCCAAGGTCGAGGCCTTTCCCAGGCTGGAAGGCAGGCAGATGGTGATGGTGATCGCTCCGAAGTAGCCCGCCGGACGGAGTTGTCCATGGCCAGCAACGCGCCGGGGCATCCGGAAGTCCCGGCGGGGCGGACCGGGGTCCTTCTGATCAATCTTGGGACCCCGGCGGCACCCGATGTGCGCTCGATCCGCCGGTTTCTTGCCGAGTTCCTCTCCGACAGACGTGTCATCGAGCTAAATCCGCTGCTATGGCAGCCGGTGTTGCGGCTCGTCATCCTGAACCTGCGCCCTGCGAGACTGGTCGAAACCTATCGCGAGATCTGGGATGCCGGGGCCGGCGAGTCCCCGCTCAGGGTGCACAGCCGCGAGCAGGCGGTGCGGCTGGCCCAGCGCATGGACCGGGCCGGGCGCCGGATCGAGGTTGCCTGGGCCATGCGCTACGGTTCGCCGTCGATCGGGGACGGGATCGCGGACCTCACCGCGAAGGGATGCCGACACATCCTGCTGTTCGCGCTCTACCCGCAATACAGCGCCACTACCACGGCCAGCGCCTACGACGCGGCGTTCCGGGTGCTCGAACGCATGCGCTGGCAGCCGGCGGTCCGGACGGCGGGACCGTATCACGATGATCCCGCCTACATCGATGCGCTGGCCGCCAGCCTGCAGGAGCATGTCGATGCGCTCGACTGGGAACCCGACCGCTACCTGGTCTCCTTTCACGGTCTGCCCAGGCGGTACTTCGACGCCGGTGACCCGTACCATTGTCACTGCGCCAAGACCACCCGGCTGCTGGCCGAGCGCCTGGGCTGGCCGGCCGACCGCTACTCTCTTGCCTTCCAGTCCCGGTTCGGACGGGAAGAGTGGCTGCGTCCCTACATGAACGAGGTCCTGGACACCCTGCCCGCGGACGGGTACCGCCGGGTGGTGGTCATCAGCCCGGGGTTTGCCGCCGATTGCGTCGAGACCCTCTCGGAGGTGGCGATCGATTTCAGGCAGGCGTTCATGGAGGCCGGCGGCCTGGAGTTCAGCTATGTTCCGTGTCTCAATGCCGAACCGCGTGGCATCGACATGCTGGAGACCCTGATCGTGCGCGAGGTGTCGGGCTGGCCCGCATGATCGTCAGCCGGGTCTCGGGTCGACGTCAAGTCGTGCGACGATCCCCTCAAGCTCCGGCGACGCCGGCGGATACAGGTTCATGACCAGCGGATCATGCCCCGGTATGATGTGGTCCGGGGAGTCGGCGAGCATTTCCATGGTCGTGTAGCCGTTCATCATGTCGCCGAGGTTGTAGACGATCACGAACGGGTTGCGATCCCGGAAGTTCTCGTAGAAGTGAGCGCAGTCGGAGGCAACCACCACCCAGCCGCGCTGCGTCCACACGCGCACGCACATCAGGCCGGCGGAGTGACCGCCGATCTTGTGTACCGACAGGCCCGGAACGAGTTCCTGGTTGCCGTCCACGAAACGCACCTTGTTGGTGTAGACCTTGCGGACCATCTCGCAGACGTCATCGACCTCGAAGGGACGCCGGATTGCCGGAAAGCACATGCAGCGACCGGTCGCGTAGGACATTTCCGTGTCCTGGAGGATGAGGGTTGCGGCGGGAAACTCCGCAACCCCGCCCGCGTGGTCGTAGTGCATGTGACTGATGATCACGTTCTGCACGGTTGCCGCGTCAATCCCCATCAGAGCGAGGCCCTCCGCGGGTGTCCGCAGCAGCGGCGTGCCACGCTTGGCGGAGGCCACATGTCCAAAGCCGGTATCGACCACGTAGGTGTGTCGCTCGTTGCGGATCACCCAGATGAAGTAGTCGAGCGGCATCGGCGCATCATGCGGATCCGTGTAGAGCATGTTTCCGTTGCGCGTGCGTTCCGCGTTGTGCGCGTACTTGATGGCATAGACCTCGAACAGTTCGCGCTCTTCGGACTTGGGCATGACGGGTTCCCTTGCTCAGGTGATGGCTGGCAGCGGCCGATTGCCTCAAGGTAGCCAGTGCGGCACTGTCAGGACAAGCAGACGGACAACGCGGGGACATGAGGATGGGGAACTGTGCTGTCGGGTTCATCGGAACCGGAGCGATGGGCGAACACATGTGCCGGAACGTGGCCCGTTCCGGACGGTACGCGGTCCAGGCCTTCGACCTCGATGCCGAACCGCTGGAAAGACTGGCAGGAGACGGGGTCGAGTCGGCCGAGGACGCAGCGGGACTCGCCAGTCGCAGCGATGTCGTGGTCCTGTCGCTTCCCGGAGGTCCCGAGGTCGAACAGGTCGCCGAAGACATCCTGCTCCCGGCAGCGCGTCCGGGATGGATCGTCATTGACATGTCGACCACGCCGGTGGGTCTCACGCGTGCGGTCGCGGCCCGTCTCGGCGAACGGCATGCCCGGTTCCTCGATGCGCCGGTCGCGCGCACGCAGCAGGCGGCGGTGGACGGCACACTGTCGATCATGGTCGGGGGCGATGACGGCGATCTCGAGCAGGTCCGGGCCATTCTCGACTGCATGGGCTCCGACATCACCCACTGCGGCGGTGTCGGGGCCGGCCAGATCGCCAAGATCCTCAACAACATGGTGGTCTTCCAGAACGGTGTCGCGATCGCCGAGGCGCTGACGATCGGGGAACGGTCGGGCATGGAGCCGGCGGTTCTGCTCGATGTGATCAACCGCAGTTCCGGAGCGTCCTTCGTGGGGCAGAACCATGCGGCCAAGGCGATGGTGCCGGACCGCTTTCCGCTCAGGCAGTTTCCGGCCCGGTATGCGCTCAAGGACCTGTCCTACGCCCTCATGCTTGCCGGTGACGGGGGTGTACGGGCGCCTGGTGCGGAACTCGCCGGCCAACTGCTGCAGCAGGCGATCGACATGGGTTGCGGGGATGAGTACTGGCCGACGATCATCAAGGCCGTGCGATCAGGCACCAAGTGATCGGGCGCGGCCACGGAGACCGGGCTGCCTGGGTTCTGCTGGCATGGCTGGTTGCCGGGATCGTCGCGGCCCGGGTGCTGCTGCTCACCGCAACCGGGGTCGGGCTTCACCCTGACGAGGCGCAGTACTGGTCGTGGAGCCTCGAGCCCGCATGGGGCTACTTCACCAAGCCGCCGATGATTGCCTGGATCATCTCCGCGACCGGAAACCTGTGCGGAGACGCGGAATGGTGCGTGCGCGTCGCCTCTCCGGTCATGCACGGCTGTACCAGCCTGCTTGTGGCCCTGATCGCCGCCCGGCTGTTCGGGGCAATCGCGGCGGTATGGACCGGGCTGCTGTTCCTGACCCTGCCGGGGGTTTCGTGGTCGAGCGTCATCATGTCGACCGACGTGCCACTGCTCCTGTGCTGGGCCGCAGCCCTGTACTGTCTGTTTCGCCTGCTCGATCGGGAGGGGTTCGCCTGGGCCTGCGCTCTCGGCCTGGCGCTGGGCCTCGGGCTGCTCGCCAAGTATGCGATGGCGTACCTTCTGCCGTGCCTGGTGCTGGCCTGCCTGGTGCACCGGGAACACCGCTGGTTCCTCGTGAACGGCAGGTTTCTGGTGGCACTGCTGGTCGCCGGTGCCGTTGTCGCCCCCAACATTGCGTGGAACATGGACAACGACTGGGCGACCGTCGGTCATGTCGGAGACAACGCGTCGCTTTCGGGACCGGCATTCAACCTGGCAAGCCTGTTTGAGTTCCTTGCCGGTCAGGCCGGCGTGTTCGGCCCGATCCTGTTTGCGGTGCTGGCGTGGCGGACGCTGATGCTGCTTCGCGGGCGAACCGGACGCGCGGAAGGATTCCTGCTGTGTTTCTCCGCACCGGTTCTGGCCGTGGTGTGCGTCCAGGCGCTGCTGTCACGGGCCAACGCAAACTGGGCGGCCCCTGCCTTCGTTGCCGGCAGCGTGGCGGTGACAGGCTGGGCCGTCGAGGCCGCGCGTCGACGGCTGCTCGCATGGTCGCTCGGGCTGCACCTTGCCGCTGCCGGCGTGCTTGCGGTCCTGCTGCTCGAACCGTTGAACACCGTCGGCGATCCCTTCAGGCGCATGCGGGCCTGGGACGAGACTGCCCGGCACGTGTCCGGGGCGATGCACGCCAATCCCGGGCGAATTCTGCTGACCGATGACCGCAAGACCATGGCATCCCTGCTGTACTACGGACGCCACGACGGTCTCGATCCGCGCATGTGGGACTATGATGGCAATCCTGACCATCACTATGAACTCGCGAACCGGTACCGCCCCTACCCTGGTGACAGGGTGCTTCTCGCAGCCCGCTGGGACGCGCACGGCGTGATCCTCGATGCATTCGACGAGGTACGCCCGATCGGGGTGATGCGCATCCCGCTCGGGCAGGGCCGGGAACGGGTTCTTCACCTCTTTGCGCTTGATGTCGCTCCGGCTTCCTGACCGGGCCCTTGCCGTTCTGTCGGTCTCGACGGTTCTGCTCTCGGTCCTGTTCGTGGGAGTTCCGGGCATTGACCTCGCCGCGTCGTCCCTCGTGCATGTGGACGGGAGCGGGTTCGTGCTGAGGGACACCGCGGCCCATGCGGCCGTCGACCGGTTCCTTCGCCCCCTCGCCATGGTGACCGTCGCCGGCTACCTGGTCCTGGCCGGCCTCTCGCTGGCAACCGGGGGACGGTTCCTGTCCTTGCGGTTTCGCCACATCCTGTCCGTCGGCCTGGTGTTCGCGATCGGTCCCGGCCTGCTGGTCAACGGTGCGCTGAAGAACTGGATCGGCCGGGCTCGACCGAAGAACATCGCGGAGTTCGGTGGCGAAAGACTGTTCTCGCCGGCCTACGTGCCGGCGGACCAGTGCGCCCAGAACTGTGCGTTCGTGTCGGGAGACGTGGCCTTCATCGCCGCCTTTCTCGCTCCGGTTCTGCTTCTTGCGCCGGGCCATCGACGCGCCGGGATCGTCGCGGTGGTCGTGGCCACCGTTCTTGCCGGCTTCTATCGCATGGCGACCGGCGCCCATTTTCTGAGCGATGTGGCGCTGGCCGCACTCATGACGTGGACCCTGGCGCTCGCCGTGCACGGGATGGTGTGCAAGGGCGAACGGTGACAGTCACGCCGGAACCGGCTGACGGGACTCGACGATGGCGTTGTCGGCTGCGGGGTCAAGCGGGGTCCAGTCCCGTGAGCGCACGTAGTCCGGGCGCGGGTTCTCGATGTCGCTGGGCCGGTTCGAGCAGCGGTTGTAACAGAGGTAGACCTGCCACCTGTCGTGGCTGGAGAGGTTGTGTCCCGATGCGTGCAGCGTGTTGCAATCGAAGATGACACCCGTGCCCGGCGCGCCGGTGATTGCAACCGGGGCAGGCAGCTGGCGCATCATGGCCCGCACGCGGTCGGCCGGAGTTGCCCAGAAGCGGTAGACGGTTGATTCGTCGAAATAGGGATCGAGACGTCCGGCGCGATGACTGCCCGGAAGCATGTACAGGCAGCCACCGATCTCGGTTGCCCGGTCGAGCATGACCATCAGGGTTGCCAGTCGGGGTTCCGCGATGCCGTCGATGTGCCAGGTTCCGAAGTCCTGGTGCCAGTGCCACACCGTGCCCTCGATCGACGGCTTCATGTTGGTCTTGCAGTGATGCAGGTAGAGCTGCGTGTCATCGAGCAGCTGACCGGCGACCCCGAGCGTTCGGGGCAGGCGGGCAAGCGCCCGGTAGGCGGGGGACCAGGTCGGCTGACCGGGCCGGTGCATGCCGAACATTGTCTTGGCCTGTCCGTCGCCGCCTTCCCGAAAGATGCCGTCCGCCTCGACATGTCGCAGGCGTTCGGTTTCCGTGGTCAGGATCTCGACCTCGTCTGCGGACAGGAGGTTCGGAAGGACCAGGAATCCGTCCTGGGCATAGCGTGTCTTCTGTTCGGCGGTAAGGCGCATCGGGATCTCCCGGCGTGCGGGGTTGTCGATGGGTGATCATGCTACTGTGCCGACAACAGGCATTCAAACAGTCATTCGAGACCCCGATGCGGATCAGGCGGACGCAGTGGCGGGACAGTCCGAAACCGGTGCCCGAGGGAGTGCTGGTGACGGCCATCGGGGATGTTCACGGGTGTTCCGACCATCTCGAGACAATGTACCGGGCGCTTGCGCGCGACGTGGAGGAGCTGGAGCCCGGGCAGACAACCTGCATCCTGCTCGGCGATCTGATCGACCGTGGTCCCCGTTCGTTCGAGTGCCTGATGATGGCTGCCGACGGGCTGGCGTCACTGGCGCCGGACCGCCAGGTACGGGATGTCGCGCTGGTCGGCAACCATGACGACTGGCTGGTGCGGGCGGTCGCCGGGACCCTTACCCGTCACGATGCCATGCTGTGGGTGCGCAACGGCGGCATTGCGACCTGGCAGGACATGGGCATCGGGAACCCGGGTACCGTCGAGGTGCTCATGCGGGAGCTTCGGGCCCGGCTCCCGGACCCCGTTCTCGACCTGCTGGCCGGCATGGTACCGGTCTACCGGATCGGTGAGCTGGTGTTTGCCCATGCAGGGGTGGATCCGCGGGTACCGTACGAGAAGCAGAGCCGCGAGGCGCTGATGTGGATCCGCACGCCGTTCCTGGAGCCGGACCACTGGCCGTTCCCGTTTCTCGTCGTACACGGCCACACCGTCGAAGGCCCGGTCGCGGATCCGCCCGTGCGTGCCCACCGCATTGGTATCGACACCGGTGCTGTGATCAGCGGGACCCTGACTGCCGTCGAGTTCTGGGGTGCGAGGCTGCGGTTCATTACGGTGGAGAGCCGGTAGGACGGCGTGGTCACCCGCTGCGCAGGGTTCCCCCGGTATCGCGGGCGACCCGTTTCTCGATCCGCTTCGTGACCGTTTGCAGGTCATCTTCGTTCAGGGTTGCACTTCGGGGCTGGAGGGTGACCGCGACTGCCAGCGACCTGGTCCCCTCCGGTATTCCCTCGCCGACATAGTCGTCGAACAGGCTGACCGCGGTGATCAGGTTCCGGTCGGCGGCGCGGACAGCTCTGAGCACCGCTGCTGCCGGAACCGAACTCTCGACAATGAAGGCAAAGTCCCGGGTAACGGGCTGAAACGGTGACAGGTTGATGGCGGGCCGGGCCGGGCCCTTGCGGCGCGGTGGACGCAACATGTCCAGCATCACCTCGAAGGCAACGACCGGGCCGCGCAGGTCGAAGGTCTGAAGGACGCGCGGGTGCACCTCGCCGAACCGGGCGAGCACGCTGGCCCCCAGGCGCAGGCAGCCGGCTCGCCCCGGGTGGTACCACTGCGGCGCGTCCCGGGAAACCTCGAGATTGGCCACTGGAGCTCCGAGGTCCTCGAGCAGTGCCAGGGCGTCGGCCTTGGCGTCGAACAGGTCGCAGGGCCGGGCGCTGCGGGTCCAGTCGCGATCTGACACCTGCCCGGTCCGGATACCGGCGGCAACCTCGACCTGCCCGTGCGGTGTCGGATCGTCGTATTGCGGCCCGATCTCGAACAGGGCCAGGTCGGTTTCGGCCATGTTGCTGTTGCGAACGGCCGCCGAAAGCAGGTTCGGAAGCAGTGAAGGCCGCATCATGTCGAGATCGGCACTGATCGGGTTGATCAGGCGCAATTCCGTGTCGGTGCCCCCGAAGCAGTCGGCCAGTCGCGACGAGAGGAACGAGAAGGTCACCGCTTCCATCATGCCGCGGGCCGCGAGGATGCGTCGCGCGAGGCGGACCTTCGATTGCGACTCCGTCAGGGCCGGAGCCGGGACCGTTTCAAGACCGCGCAGCGAGGTGGCGGGGATGTGATCGTATCCATGGATGCGCACCACCTCCTCCACCAGGTCGGCCTCCCCGTCGATGTCGCCACGCCACGACGGCACGGAACAGACGAGGTCCCCGCCCGAGCGCGTCACGCCGAACCCCAGGTCGGTGAGAATGCGCCCTGCGTCGTCTGTGGAGACCTCGACGCCGGTCAGGCTCCTTGTCCGGTCCTGGCGCAGGGTGCAGGTCCGCTGCCACGCCGGCTCGCTGCCATGCACCACCAGGTCGCTCGCCTCGCCGCCGCAGATCTCCAGTATCAGACGGGTCGCAACCTCGGTTCCCCACAGCGGTGACGTGGGATCAAGACCGCGCTCGAACCGGTACCGCGCATCGCTGAGGATCCCGAGCTTGCGACCGGTCGCCGCGGTCGTGACCGGGTCGAACAGCGCGGCCTCGAGGAACATGGTGCAGGTATCCGGACCGCAGCCCGTGCGCATGCCGCCCATGATGCCGGCCAGGTCGTCGACCCCATGGTCGTCGCCAATGACGATCATGTCCTCGTCGAACCGGTAGGTGTGGCCATCCAGCGCCGTGTAGGACTCGCCCGGCCGGGCCATCCTGATGAAGATGTCGCCGTCAACCCGGTCGGCGTCGTAGGCGTGCAGCGGCCGGCCGAGATCCATCATCACGTAGTTGGTGATGTCGACCAGGGCCGAGATCGGGCGCAGGCCGATGGCCTGCAGGCGCTCGCGCAGCCAGCCGGGACTCGGTCCGTTGCGCACAGCCCGGAAACAGCGGCCGACGACAAACGGAGCGAGGTCCTCGCGCGGAAGCTCCACCCGCCACCCGATCGGGCTGGTGAAGCTTCCGGCAACCGGATCGCAACGAAGCGGCTTGAGCGAGCCCAGCCCGGCGGCGGCAAGGTCACGGGCTATTCCGCGCACCCCGAGACAGTCGGCGCGGTCAGGCGTGATGGCGACCTCGACTACCGGATCATCGAGCCCGGCGACGGTGGCAAACGCGGCGCCCACCGGGGCGTCATCGGGCAACTCGATGATGCCCTCGTGCTCGTCGGACAGCCCCATTTCGCGTTCGGAACAGAGCATGCCGTTGGAGGCCTGGCCGCGAATGGTACTCTTCCTGAGAGCCAGTCCGGTCCCGGGAATGGTCACACCGGCCGGCGCGAACACGCCCTTCATCCCGGTGCGCGCGTTGGGCGCACCGCAGACCACCTGAACCCGTTCGGTGCCGGTATCGACTTCACATAGCCGCAGACGGTCGGCATCGGGGTGTGGCCTGGCGTCGACGACAAGTCCGACGATGAACGGGGCAAGGTCGCGAGCGCGGTCTTCGACCGACTCGACCTCGAGCCCGAGCATGGGCAGGCGCGCGCAGATCTCGTCCAGGCTGGCGGTGGTATCGAGATGGTCACCGAGCCACGACAGGGTGAACTTCATCGATCGATTCCCCCGGGGATCGTCGGAACTCGCAACGGCAGGAATCCGTAGTGACGCAACCAGCGCAGGTCACAATCGTAGAAGGCCCGCAGATCCGGGATCCCGTACTTCAGCATCGCGATCCGCTCGATCCCCATACCGAACGCGAATCCCTGGTAGATGTCGGGGTCAATGCCGCAGTTCGCGAGGACACGCGGGTGGACCATTCCGGACCCGAGGATCTCGAGCCAGTCATCGCCGGGACCGATCCGCAGTTCGCCGCCGGCACGGGTACAACCGATATCGACTTCAGCCGACGGTTCGGTGAACGGAAAATAACTTGGCCGGAACCGTACCGGCAGGTCGTCGACGCCGAAGAACGCGCGACAGAAATCAATGAGACACCCCTTGAGGTGTCCCATATGGGTTGACCGATCGATCACCAGTCCCTCGACCTGGTGGAACATCGGCGAGTGGGTGGCATCGTGGTCGGAGCGGAACGTCCTGCCCGGGACGATGATCCGGATCGGCGGCGTGGTCCGTTCCATGACTCGAACCTGGACCGGTGATGTGTGGGTGCGCAGCACCCGGGGGGTCCCGGTCGGGTCGGGCGGCAGATAGAAGGTATCCTGTTCCTGGCGTGCCGGGTGCTCCGGCGGAATGTTCAGCGCCGTGAAGTTGTAGTAGTCGGTCTCGATGTGCGGACCTTCGACGACCGTGAAGCCCATCTCGCAGAACAGGGCGGTCAGGGCATCGATCGTCTGGCTGATCGGATGCACCATGCCCCGGCGTTCCGGCCTGGCCGGCAGGGTGATGTCGACCTGTTCCTGCAGCAGGCGTGACTCCAGGGCGCTGTCCGCCATCGCCTGTCTGCGTTCCTCGAGCGCGGCCTCCACGTCGGTCTTCAGCCGGTTGAGGTCCTGGCCGCGGGAGCGCCGGAGCTCCGGCGAGAGTGTTCCGAGTTGTCGCATCAGGTCGGTGATGCGGCCGCGGCGCCCCAGGGTGGTCACGCGAAGCTGCTCAAGCGCCTCCAGGTCGGCGGCAGAACCGATGCTCTCCAGCAGTTCCTGCCTCAGGCTGTGGGTATCCTGCATGATCGCGCCCGCGCGGTTCGCTCCGGCCCGTGTCAGCCGGTTGCCGACGGCTCCGCCTGTTCAAGCGCCGCCCGGGCCTGGTCAACCAGCCCCTCGAAGGCAACCGGCTCACTGATGGCGAGGTCTGCCAGGACCTTGCGGTCGACCGCGATCCCCGCCTTGTGCAGACCGTTCATGAACTGGGAATAGGTCAGTCCGTGGATACGGGCGCCGGCGTTTATGCGCTGGATCCACAGGGCACGGAACTGCCGCTTGCGTACCCGCCGGTCCCTGTAGGCGTACTGCGCCGCCTTTTCCACAGCCTGGACCGCGACACGGAACACGTTCTTGCGTCGTCCGTAGTAGCCCTTGGCCCGGTTGACCACCTTCTTGTGGCGGGCATGGGCTGTCGTTCCCCGCTTGACACGCGCCATGGCACTGTCTCCCTACAGGTACGGAAGGAATTTGCGCACGATCTTTCCGTCGGCTGCCGACAGGGCGGTCGTGCCACGGGTTGCGCGCTTCATGTCCATGGGTCGCTTGCGCATGCCATGACGCTTGCAGGCGTAGTTGCGCAGGATCTTTCCGGTGCCGGTGGTGCGAAATCGCTTCTTGGCACCGCTCTTCGACTTGAGCTTGGGCATTTTCACTCCCCCGTGTCTCTGTCCCGAGAGTGTCGGCGGGCAGGGCCCGCGACATGGTCCGGCCGGGCATGCCCGTTCAGCCGCGGCTCGGATCTCATCCATGGATGGTTGCGGGCTTATAGCCGCGAGGACCGCCGGACGCAACAGCCTGCGCTCCCGGCGCTTCGCGAGACATGCCGATGGCCGCGGTCCCCGGGCGCCGGTGATCGGGCAGGCCTGTCGCGGTGTCCGTTTCGCATCAGCGCTGTGGTTTCGGCGTGTGGTGCGAGCGCTCCGTGCAGCGCTTCCGCCCTGGCGGGAACGAGAGGGTTCGGCCCGGTCCCCGTTTCCGTTCTGAACGAAGCCGAAGCCGGCCGGCATGGCTCCCGCGCCCCGGATTTCGGCGCATGCGGCAAACTCCAGAAAACCGTTTGACAGGCCCGGGGGGTTCCCCGTATAAGCCGCATCCCTGCTGCGCCCCAGCGGTGCGGCGAAGTTGTTTGACATGGTGATGTTGAGGAAGGGATGCGCGGACGGCGTCGTGGCCCGAGGTGTGAGGTCATGATGATCAGTCCGTCGTATCGCGAGCGGCGTGTCTGCGAGTTCGGTCCGGTGC
>CBDEUR010000003.1:2905000-3257500 GCA_965243345.1 Thalassobaculaceae bacterium | reverse complement strand
GGGTGCGGAGGCGAACCCGGCGAACTGAAATATCTCAGTAGCCGGAGGAAAGGACATCAACCGAGACTCCGTTAGTAGTGACGAGCGAACGCGGACCAGGCCAGTGGCCGTCGAGACCTGAACCGGAAGCGTCTGGAATGTCGTGCCGGAGCGGGTGAGAGCCCCGTACGGGCAGGGTCTTGAAGGTCCATGAGTAGGGCGGGACACGTGAAATCCTGTCTGAAGATGGGGGGACCACCCTCCAAGCCTAAGTACTCCTTGGCGACCGATAGTGAACGAGTACCGTGAGGGAAAGGTGAAAAGCACCCCGACGAGGGGAGTGAAAGAGACCTGAAACCGGATGCCTACAATCAGTCGGAGGGGGCTTGTCCCCTGACGGCGTACCTTTTGTATAATGGGTCAGCGAGTCGGTGTGACGAGCGAGCTTAAGCCGGTAGGTGTAGGCGCAGCGAAAGCGAGTCTGAACAGGGCGAATTGGTTCGTTGCATCGGACCCGAAACCTGGTGATCTAGCCATGGGCAGGTTGAAGGCGCGGTAACACGCGCTGAAGGACCGAACCCACCACTGTTGAAAAAGTGGGGGATGACCTGTGGCTAGGGGTGAAAGGCCAATCAAACCAGGATATAGCTGGTTCTCCGCGAAAACTATTTTGGTAGTGCGTCGCGTGATTACCGCCGGGGGTAGAGCACTGGATGGGCTAGGGGGGCGCGAGCCTTACCACACCTAACCAAACTCCGAATACCGGCGAGTACAGCGCGGCAGACAGACCATGGGTGCTAAGGTCCGTGGTCGAGAGGGAAACAGCCCAGACCTCCAGCTAAGGTCCCGAAGTTGTGGCTCAGTGGGAAAGGAGGTGGGAAGGCCAAGACAGCCAGGAGGTTGGCTTAGAAGCAGCCATCCTTTAAAGAAAGCGTAATAGCTCACTGGTCTAGACAAGCCATCCCGCGCCGAAGATGTACCGGGGCTCAAGCCACGCACCGAAGCTGAGGATGCGGTCCGTGTGGGCCGCATGGTAGCGGAGCGTTCCGTAGGCCTGTGAAGGTGTCCCGTGAGGGGGACTGGAGGTATCGGAAGTGCGAATGCTGACACGAGTAGCGACAAAGAGTGTGAGAAACACTCTCGCCGAAAGCCCAAGGGTTCCTCGGCCAGGGTAATCCTCCGAGGGTGAGCCGGCCCCTAAGACGAGGGCGAAAGCCGTAGTCGATGGGAATCGGGTGAATAGTCCCGAGCCTGGCGGTGGTGACGAATACCGGACGGTGTGTGTCCTTGTGTGGAGTGGATGCGCAGCCATGGTGTTCCAGGAAACAGCCCCGCTGATAAGACCGTACCCGAAACCGACACAGGTGGGCAGGTAGAGCATACCAAGGCGCTTGAGAGAACGACGTTGAAGGAACTCGGCAAAATGCCCCCGTAACTTCGGGAGAAGGGGGACCTCCGTTCGGGCAACCGATCGGGGGTGGCACAGACCAGGGGGTGGCGACTGTTTACTAAAAACACAGGGCTCTGCGAAGCCGCAAGGCGCGGTATAGGGTCTGACGCCTGCCCGGTGCCGGAAGGTTAAGGGGAGAGGTTGGCGCCTCGAACCGAAGCCCCGGTAAACGGCGGCCGTAACTATAACGGTCCTAAGGTAGCGAAATTCCTTGTCGGGTAAGTTCCGACCTGCACGAATGGCGTAACGACTTCCCCGCTGTCTCCAACGTCGGCTCAGCGAAACTGAATTCTCCGTGAAGATGCGGAGTTCCCACGGTCAGACGGAAAGACCCCGTGCACCTTTACTACAGCTTTGCAGTGGTATCAGGGGATGAATGTGCAGGATAGGCGGGAGGCTTCGAAGCGCCGGCGCCAGCTGGCGTGGAGCCGCCCTTGAAATACCGCCCTTTTGTGTCTTGATATCTAACCGCGGCCCCTGACCGGGGTCCGGGACCCTGCATGGCGGGTAGTTTGGCTGGGGCGGTCGCCTCCCAAAGGGTAACGGAGGCGCGCGACGGTAGGCTCAGGCTGGTCGGATATCAGCTGGTGAGTGTAATGGCACAAGCCTGCCTGACTGCAAGGCCGACGGGCCGCGCAGAGACGAAAGTCGGCCATAGTGATCCGGTGGTTCCGCGTGGAAGGGCCATCGCTCAACGGATAAAAGGTACGCCGGGGATAACAGGCTGATACTCCCCAAGAGTTCACATCGACGGGAGTGTTTGGCACCTCGATGTCGGCTCATCACATCCTGGGGCCGGAGCAGGTCCCAAGGGTTCGGCTGTTCGCCGATTAAAGTGGTACGTGAGCTGGGTTTAGAACGTCGTGAGACAGTTCGGTCCCTATCTGCCGTGGGTGTACGAGACTTGAGAGGAGCTGTCCCCAGTACGAGAGGACCGGGATGGACGGACCTCTGGTGGACCTGTTGTCGCGCCCGCGGCACTGCAGGGTAGCTACGTCCGGACGGGATAACCGCTGAAAGCATCTAAGCGGGAAGCCCCCCTCGAAACCAGGTCTCGCATGAGAACCGTGGAAGACCACCACGTCGATAGGCCGGGCGTGGACGCATGGCAACATGTGAAGCTGACCGGTACTAATCGTTCGAACGGCTTGATCAACCATCGCTCACCGGAAAACACCCCACATGCGCATCGCTCCGGCCTGGTGGCCATGGCGAGGGTCCCCCACCCGATCCCATCCCGAACTCGGCCGTGAAACCCCTCCGCGCCGATGGTACTGCGTCTCAAGACGTGGGAGAGTAGGTCGTCGCCAGGCCGGACCGATGCGCACACACCTCACACACACTCAAACGCGGGGTGGAGCAGTCCGGTAGCTCGTCAGGCTCATAACCTGAAGGTCGCAGGTTCAAATCCTGCCCCCGCAACCAATCACAGCCCTCGAAATCACAAACGTGGTCGAGGGCTTTTCATTTTCGGGCAAGCAGATTCGGCCGCATGGCAAACCATTTGATTCGCACATCAGCTGTCATGAGTCGCAGCATACCCGCTAGGTTCGCGACCTGAAGGTGAGGGGCGGTGAGCGTTCCGCCGGGCCGTGGATTCGTCCACCAGTGGGGCCCGTCGCAGCTTGCCGGAGCGCGGCTGCCCGCGCCGAAACGGAGTAGCTCCCCAACGCCGATGCATGCGAAGTCAGAACTGACTGTCATCGCCAATTTCGCGTTTCTCATAGACGGTTGCAATTCTTTGACCGTCCCACACGTAGCAGAGGTGCTGCTCCTGGCGGGCGTTGGAGAGAAGGGGAGGCCGGAACACGGCGGCGCATTCGCCACCTGTCCTGCGGACGCTGTCGTAGGCAATCCCGTTCGAGCCGGCTTCGCGCAACGTTCTCGCCAGATGCTGGGCCGCGGCGTAATTGTCGTTGTGGTAGACGAGCGGCTGGGCGGACTTCTGGCCGCGCAGGTCATGTAGGTCCCCGTCGAGGTCGACCTGATAGACCCGCATGTCCAACTCCATGCGAGCCTGGGCCGTGGCGCTCAGGAACTGCTCGCGATGGTGCCTGGTCTCGGCAATGGCCGTGTCCAGGTCATTCGCGGCATAGAAGACGCCGTAGGAGCCATCCGAGAACCGGCTGCCGTTCGGGTTCAGATGGGTGAAGGCAGCCATGATGATGGTGGTCGCGGGTCCACTGATGCGATCTTCCGGCGGCACGAGTTCAATATCGCCAGCCTCGTCTCGAAGCCTGGGATTCGTGAGCGCGTCCAACTCGAAGACCGCTTCGAGGTCGTCGGGATCGGTCACCCGTTCGAAGAGCTGAATCGGCGGAAACCGGCTGGAGATGATCCGCCAGCACGGCTTCCATTCGATGCGGGCGACCGGCAATGTCATGCCCAGCCGCCCCGCTGCGCATCCAGGTATTGCCGTACGACGTAGAGGTCCGCCACCTGGCCGGACAGCATGCGGTCGAGAGCCGAGCGACCACCGAACAGCGGCGCCGTGTTCGGACGCTTCACCCATTCGTCGGCTGCTGTCTCGTCGGGGAGCAGAAGCTGAAGTGCCTTGTAGACGCCCAAGATGTAGGAAATGCGTTCAAGCGTATCCTTCGGCAGGACGGTGTTCGGATCCTTTTTCCACTTGAAGAAGGTCGATCGGGCCGTCAGCCCGAGCAGGGTCATCTGATCTTCGACCGAGAGGCTCCAAAGCTTCGCGATGCGAAAGAACGTGCGCAACGCCGGGCCCGAGAGCCCCTTCCGGTCAAAGGCGGTTGCCGGACGTGCTTGTTCAGCCATGATCGACTCCACAAGTATCTTTTTTCAGCACATTAGTCTATATATGGACTATATGCAAGGGCGGAATGAGAGAGCTGAAGGTGGCCCCATGGCCAGCCTGCGCGCACCGCCTGTTGTTCGGCCTCGTCGCATGACCACTCGCGACGGAAGCAAGCCAACAGGTTGCCGCGCCGATCGGCTACGAATCTGGGTGCCGGTCATCAGTGAGGCGGCGCATGCATCGCCTGCAGACGCCTCACTGATGATTACAAAACGCTTTTGATTCGCCCCATTATCATACTGCGGCTGTCGTCAGCTTACCTGAGACGTCCTATGTCGTAGAGGCCCTGATCCTCATAACCTGAAGGTCGCAGGTTCAAATCCTGCCCCCGTAATGCAAAGTCTGGCGGGACTTGACCGCGATTCCGGCGACACTTGACCGCCGTTCTGGCAACACTTGACCACGGTTCTGGCGACACTTGACCGCGGTTCTGGCGACACTTGACCGCTGTTCCGGCGGGACTTGACCGCTGTTCTGACCACATTTGACGGTCTGGCGGTAAGGGCACTCAGCCCGGCGCGGATGCCGATTTTCTCACGGATCTGCCTCATGGATCGATGGATCGGTTCGAGGAGGCAAGGGTTCGATGAAGAGGACCGGCATGAACAACATCAAGGATATCCTTCGGCATCGTCACGATCTTGGTCTGCCGCGTGCGCAGATCGCGGCGGCGATCGGCGTGAGCGCGGGGACGGTGTCGCACGTTCTGGAACGAGCGTCGGCGGCGGGCCTGTCGTGGCCGCTGCCGGACGATCTGGACGATGAAGCTCTGCGGGCACGGCTCTACCCGACGCCTGCGCGCGACAGCGGGCATGCGCAGCCCGATTGGGACTCGGTCATCGAAGACCTCAAGGCGCCCCGCAAGCGCCGCCGTGCCCGTCTGACCCGGCGCCAGCTCTGGAAGGAGTATCGCGACGAGGTCCTGGCGCAGGGCGGCACGGCCTACAGCTACAGCCAGTTCTGCGCCCGGCTCAAGATGCGGCTGAAGGATCGCGCCGGGCAAGCGCAGATGCACTTCGACTATGAGCCGGGTCTGTACGGCCTGGCGGACTTCTCCGGCAAGACGCTGCCGCTGCGCGTCGGCCGCGACGAGAAGGACGTGGAGATCTTCGTCGCGGTGCTGGCCCATTCCTGCTTGATCTACGCCGAGGCGGTGCCGGATCAGAAGATCTGCCACTGGACGATGGCACACCGTCGCGCGCTTGAGTACTTTGGTGGCTCTCCGCGTCGCTGGATCATCGACAACCTCAAGTCCGGCGTCGACAAGCCGGACCGCGAGGCACCCCAGCTCAATCCGAGCTTCCGCGAGTTCGCCAAGCACTACGGCGTCGCCGTGTTGCCCGCGCGCGCGGGGCAGGCCAGCGACAAGGGAATGGTCGAGGCGGCCGTCGGCGCGGTCCAGACGCGCATTCTGCTGGCGCTGCGTCATGAGACCTTCTTCTCGCTGGAGTCGATGAACGCCGCCATCCGCCGCGAGCTTGACAGGCTCAACGAGGCACCCATGGCGTGCGGCGAGACCCGCCGCGCCGCGTTCGATGCGAACGAGCGGGCTCATCTCCGATCCTTGCCCGCGAACCCGTGGGAGTGGGGCGAATGGCTTCCCCGCAAGGTAGGGCCGAACGGCCATGTGCAGATCGAGCGCAATTACTACTCGGTGCCCGACGGCCACGTCGGCCGCTCCGTTGCCGCCCGCCTCGGCGAGCGCATGGTCGAAGTGTTCCTCGAAGAGGGCGGTGAGCGCATCTGCGTCCATCGCCGAAAGAGCGGGCGCAACCAGTACGCCACCAACCCCGACCACATGCCCGACCGCCTCAGGGCGGTGCAGGACATCCGCAAGCCCGACTACGGCGACATCCTGCTCTGGCGGGCACGCAAGGTTGGCCCGAACGCCGCGGCCTGGGCCGAGAGATGCTTCGCCTCGCGCGACTTCCCCGAACAGGCCTTCACCACCGTACAGGGCATGATCCGCCTCGCCGACGACCATGGCGACCAGCGCATCGACGCGCTCTGCGCCGAGGCCCTCGACCTCAACCGCCTCGCCTCGGGATTCCTCAGGGAGAAGATCAAGAACGGCGGCGAGCCCGATCGGCCGCGTCCCGAGCCCGACGAGACCATCCCCGATCACACCAACGTCCGTGGCGGCGCCTACTACCGAAACGATGAAGGAGACGCGACACCATGACCCTACGCCAACCCAATATCGATCGCCTGCTGCAACTGGGGCTCAACGGCATGGTCGAGGCCCTGGAGGAGCAGCGCGACATCGCCAGCGTCGACCAACTCGGCTTCGACGACCGCCTCGCCTTTATGATCGAGCGCGAGGCCGAGGACCGCAATCACAAGAGCTATCTCGGCCATCTGCGTCAGGCCCAGCTGCGCATCCGCGCCGACATCCAGGACGTCGACTGCCGCGCAGGGCGTGGCATCGCACGGACCACGCTCACCCAACTCGCCGCCGGCGACTGGATCCGCCAGGGCCACAACTTGATCCTGGGCGGACCGACAGGTTCGGGAAAGACCTTCGTTGCCTGCGCGCTCGCCCACCAGGCCTGCCGCCAGCACCAGTCTGTCCTCTATCGCCGTGTCCCTGAGTTGGTTGCCGCTCTCACCCGCGCCCGCGCAAAGGGTACGCACGAGCGGCTGATGGGCCGCCTGGGCAGGGTCTCCCTGCTGGTCCTCGACGACTGGGGCCTGCAGGGCTTCTCCACCGAGGGCCGGCGTGATCTGCTGGAGATCGTCGAGCAGCGTCACGGACGCAAGTCAATCCTCATCGCCAGTCAGATCCCCGTGGAGCAGTGGCCGGCGGTGATCGGTGAGCCAACAATCGCGGACGCGGTCCTCGATCGCATCGTTCACAACGCCTACCGCATCGAGCTCACTGGCGAGTCTCAGCGCAAGCGCAACAAGCCGCCGCCACTTGACGGCCACGGCCACAAAGCCCCGGCCTGAAGGCCGGGGTCCATGGGCGCCTGCGGCGCCTTCGTGGAGGTACGAGCCGGGGCGCGCGCGGCGGCATGCTATGTATGGAGCTTGCCGCCGCGCCCCAAAGGCCTTTGCAGGGCCACCAGGGCTCGCTTACGCTCGCACCGGGCTGGCCCCGGCCAGCCCCCTGAAACAACGACGGAGGAACCCCACCAAGACCGAGAGACATGGCACCGCGCCCGGTCCCGGGCGGTCAAGTCCTGCCAGAACTACGGTCAAATCCCACCAGAACCGCGGTCAAGTATGTCGGAATCCGCACCCGTAACCAATTACAGCCCTCGAAATCACAAACGTGGTCGAGGGCTTTCTGTATGCGCCAACAATGCCGTCAACCCGGTTTGGGAATCGAACGGGACTCACGGGGAATGGTGTTTGGGACAGTAGCTGGCGATCGGGGTGCCCCCGCGATGGGATTGCCGACCTGTCTGGCCGGTTGACGGTAATCGCCCGGCGTGACGGCGTTTTGGAGAACCGGTTGCGAGCCGCAGTCTCTGGTGAGGTTCCGGAGGCCGCTGCTGACGGTTGCGGCGGTCCACGCAACCGCGCAGGCCGTCCACGCCTACGCCCATGCCGCCGCGGGCGTCGAGAATGCGATGTGGGAGCAGCTGTTCATCGTGATCGTCGTCACGATCATGCCTCGGGTTGCGGTCGTTGTCGCCTGGAAGTACGGCATCGCGAAGGGCGCGCTGCTGCCTGCCCTTTCGATGTTCGCCGCGTTCCTGTTCGGTTATGTCCTACATTTCGTGGCCGATGGTCCCGACATGTACGCGAACGTGGGCGGACCGAATGGGCTCCTGTATTTCCATTCGGCGACCGGCCTCGCGCTGGTGGAGTTTGCCGGCGCCGCACTCGGGCTCTATGTCCTGATGCGCGCAAGGCGGCGTTCATGTCGGGGTGGCGCGAACGCGATCGATCAGGGGAACACAAACGACGAGGGACCAACAGATGAATGCATGGATGTTGCTGGCACTGGCCATTGCCCTGGAGGTGATCGCGACCTTCTTTCTCAAACTGTCCAGCGGTTTTGAAAAGTGGCATTGGGGCGTTCTTTCCATCCTCTGCTACACCTGTTGCTTCTGGGCCCTGGCTCCGGCCATCAAGGTGATTCCGGTGGGCGTCGCGTATGCCCTGTGGGCAGGCATCGGCATTGTCGCCGTGACGTTGATCGGATGGTCAGTGTTCGAGGAGCGTCTCGGAGCCGTTCAACTGGCATTCATCGGAATGATCGCGATCGGTGCCGTCGGCCTGCGCCTGACCACGACCGCGGCTCCGGCCTGACGGTACCGTGGTCGGGGTCGCCGCCTGGGCCACGTCCATGGTCAGGACGGGCCGTGAGGGGAGCTGCGTGCCGCGCCGGGGATGAGCGCGGCCGGCCCGCGGCGGACAGGATCGTGGTCGATGCCCGGAGCGCGGGGATGCGGCGAAGACCGGCTCCTGCGGGGGCAGCGCACTGACGTCTCGTCCGGACGCCTCGGCGTGGACCGGCGGGGAGCCAACGTCGTCGGTGCGATCCTGCTCGAGCAGAACGACGAGTGGACCGTCGCAAGGAGATGCATGACGCTGGAATCGACCGCTCCCGTCAGCGACAATCTCACAGTCAAGCTGCCCCCCGTGGCAGCCCGAGAGTCCCGGCCCTGCCCGCCGGATACCGCGACGGGCGCCGGGCTCTTGCACCACCCCCGGGGGCCCACCCGGAACTCCGGAGTTGAAGCAAGGATCCGGCGCTGCAAGAGCCACGAACGGGGGGACGGATTCGGGAGGAACAAGTGATTGCCAAGAAGAGTCTCGCGGAGGGGTTTGCTGCGATCGACGAGCCCTGGTCGCCGCGCGTAGCGGGCGATATCAACGATATGCAGATCAAGCTGGTCAAGCTCGAAGGCGAGTTCATCTGGCACCGCCACGATGAGGAAGACGAGCTCTTCCTCGTGACCTCGGGCCGCCTGCGGATGGAGTTTCGCGATCAGCCGCCACAGATCGTCGAGCCGGGAGAGTTCATCATCGTGCCGCACGGTGTCGAACACCGGCCCGTCGCCGAGACGCCCTGCGAAGTCGTGCTCCTGGAGCCCGGCACGACGCTCAACACGGGCAATGTCGAGAACGAGCGAACGGTCCGGAATCCGGGACACGTCTGATGGATGCGGTTCGACAGGCCGGACCGCAGCCGCGGTGGCTCGATCTGTTTGCCGCCAGCCGAACGGACACGACCGGGAACGTGGCGGCAAACCGAGCTGCATGTGCGAGGAACTCCTTCATCTCGACACGGATGGTCTGACCGGGACATGGAGACATCAGCATCCGGGTGGACCCCGATGCGTGCCCGGCGGCTCGGGTGATCCTGTTCAGGGTGGCGGTGCGGACAGGGGTGAAGCCGACCCTCGTCGCCAGTCAGTCCGTTCGCGTTCCCGCTTCGCCGCTCATCGAGATCGTGCAGGTCAGGCCCGGGTTCGACGCCGCGGACAACGAGATCGTGAAGCGAGCCGGGTGTGGCGGCCCTGTCATCACCGCCGACATCCCACTCGCGGCGGAAGTGATGGTGAACGGCATCCATGCCCTCCGCCCGCGCGTCGCAGGCTCGAACCCGAAATTTCCGCAGTGCTCGCCAGGGCAAGGCGTGCATTTCTCGCTTGAGCCCCCGGCAGACCGGCCGCTATCGCACCAGCCGGGTGTTCGGGAAAGCGGCGTACCACCCGAACCAGAACGCTCGCTGCGCCGGTACGCGCTGGAATACACGTCCGTCACCGGCGGTCAGGGCATGCTCGTCCATCGTCCAGGCCATGCCTGAGCTGTCCTCCACGGTCCTGTCGCCGTCGTATCGGGTGAATGTCACGTCTTCACTCGCGTAGGCGCGGTTCGCGCCTGACGGATCGGTCAGCACCACGAGCGCCATGTCTTCGATTGCATCGTGATGGACGGGGTTTTCGGCAAGGAACTCGGCCGATATGGCGAGGGGCGCCTCGGGGTGATGCGCGAGCAGAACCGTGAACACCTCGTCCTTGTTCTTCAGACGGGTGTCGACGACCGGAACCGAGAACATCAACTCGTCAGTCGCGAAGTAGTCGCGGTAGGCAGCCCCTTCGGCGTAGTTGCGCTGGTGTCCCGTATCGATCGAGAGCACCCGGGTTTCGGGGTGCCGTCGCCGCCACTCGCCCCAGGTAGTCGTCACCACGCTCCCGCGCTCCAGCACGATGTCGTTCCCGGCAAGCGGTCCGACGACCGGTGTGCCCTGCATCGTGCTCCACAGGGACTGGGTGGCCTGGTCGTACATGAGCTTGTTCGACCGATAGAGGAAGCCGCTCGTGCCGAGCCGGTGAAGAACACCTTCATGCCTGGTGTGAAAGAGGATCACGGTACCGCACAGCGTGCAGTACACCCCGGCCACGGGCACGCCGCCGACGGTGTCGACGAACATTTCGTGCCAGGCGAGGATTCGCTTCGGATAGGCGCGGGCGTCGCCGTTGACCGAGATGCCGAACACGATGTTGTCGTCCTCGATATAGTGGACGTCTTGCGGGGCCAGCATCGCCGGGTCGCGAAGTGGCGGGATGCCATCTTGCCGCACGCCGCCCCAGACGATCTCGTCGAGGCGGATCAGAGGTTTGCCGACCTCGTCAAAGTACGCCGAGAATCGAGGGTCGATGAGGCTGTAGAGCGCACTCTTGAAGGCGGCATAGCGCGGATGACGCGCCTCGGGCAAACTCCACATGTGGCGCTGCCAGGCGAACAGGTCCTGGCCGAGCCCGACACCCGTTTTCCGTTCCATGATTTCGACCAGGGGCCCGGAGACCTCCGTGCTGCGGGTCAGGCGGAGGACTTCAAGAGCCATCGGCAGGAATGACGGGTCCCATTGTGCCTCGATCAGCTCCATGGCCGGCGCCCTGTCACCCAATTCCCCGACAAGCAGGGTCAGGAACGCCCGGGTGACGGCGCGGTCGGTACTTTCAGCACGAGGCTGAACGGCGGCGACCACCACCAGCAGCACCATGGCGAGCCCAATGACGAGACTGCGAATGGCAGGCATGGGATACCTCCTTGACCTGCCCCCAGGAACCGGTTCCCGTCGAATGGTAGTGCATTGAACGCGATCAAGGTAGGAGGGCGTCGGCGTGTGCCGCGCCCCCGGCGGGCTGACCTGATTCCGGCTACCCCTTTGACAGCAGGGGCCACGCAGTCTGTTGACCGGCTATCCGGGCGGATCACTTCGAAGAGGCGGGTTGTACCGGTAATGCCTGGATCCCGGGCCTGTGGCGAGACTCTGGCCGCCCCGGTACCTTCGCACGGCGTGATTTTCGGAACCCGGGCCAGCTCGACTGCACGGTTGCCGACCAGGTCATGCTTTTCGCCATCCGGACGTCGCTGCCCTGCCGGGTGACGGGACCGGTTGGCAGGATGCCTGTGTTCCTTCACGGAACGAAAACCGGGGCCATCCTGGACAGGCATCGGTCTCCGTCTCCTCCTTGGCAGTGCGGACTCATCCGCCCGGGGCGACGCCGGACGCTGTCGCATCAGCGTGCTTCACGCGTGTTCCCCGGGGTGGGAGCTGTCGTCGTGCGAGCCGCTCGCAGGCGAAGATTGTGTTGGTGCGCCGGCGGAACCTCCGGAGCACTCTGCCCGCGACGGCGCTCGGGCTCGCTTTCCGGAAACAGTATCAGGCTCCTGGATTGGCGCGGCGGAGCATGACGATGGGGATCTCGCGCTCGGTGCTGGCACGATAGGTGGCGAAACGTGAGTTTGCTGAAACCACCCTGTCGAACAGGGCGGTGCGGTCGTCTCCCCGGACGACGCGGGCCATGGCGGAGAAGCGTTCGCCGCGGATCTCGACGACCACGTTCGGGTCGGCGACCACGTTCAGATACCAGGCGGGATGGTGGTCCAGGCCGTAGTTCGAGGCCACGATGACGAGGTCGCCGGCCTCTCCGAAGCGGAAATACAGCAAGGGCGAAATGCGTTGCTTGCCGCTCTTGCGTCCTTTCGTCACGAGAATGAGGACTTCCGTACCTTCAAGCCGGCCCAGCAGGCGGCCACCCGAGAGGCGGAACAGGAACCTGTGAACCGGGACGAAGAACCACGCGATGAGACATCGCTGCCAGGTTGGCATTGTCGGCTCCCTTGAACTCGATCATGCGAACCGCAGGTCTTGGTACGATAGGGATACTCTGCCTGCCCCTCCTGCAACACGTGGCGACATGCAGACGTAATGCACCCGCGCCACGCCAGGTATCCTGGTGCGGCGCTTGCAATCCGCCCAACCGTCCAGGTCCGGCGCCGACCATCGGCGTGTGGGACAGGATCGAGTGCAGGACCGAACCTGTTTCAGTGCCATGCCCGCAACAAGGGCCGCCCGGCAAACGAAAGAACGGATCGGCGGGAAAGAGGGATGTGATGCCGGAGGCGAGGATGCCCCGGTGCGCACCGGCTCAAGGTGCGTCACGCTCCCGCCGGTTATCGTGAAGTCGGCACGTAACATGAGTGCGTCCCGGTGCGCATGGCGGTGATCAGGAATGCGCCGGCCACCCCCTGTCGAGACGCAGGCCGGCAGCCCAGGCGCCAGGATCAGTACCAGTTGATTCCGCTGCGGATTGATGGTGCGTCGCCCAGGCCGGTCCCGGATCGGAGTCGTGATCAGCACTGCCCTCCAGCCCCGGATGACCACTCCCGGTACCGTCCCGGATCACCGCCAGGTCCGAACGGAACACAGCACGGACTTCGCCGGAGAGATGGACCTTTCCGCTGACGGACCACCACGGCCGCGGAGATCGGAAAGGCGACTTGTGGCAATGGCTCCATGGGTAGTTGCGGCGCCGAAGCAGGCAATCTGCCGCCGGGCGACAAGGCGGTTTGCAGGTGCCCCATCGATACCGGCGGGACCGGTGCCGGGGCGGGAAATCGTCGAGCACCTGTCCCTCGATGCGTGACGTGTCTCGTCGTGAGCGTGGTCCGGCATCGCCAGGCGTGAGGCGGTACCCCCACTGCCAACATCGTCGGGACATGGGCAACGGGTGGAACTACTGTCGGGTGTCGAGCCCGCTGATGACGAGGGCGGAAAGGGTGGTTGCTGGCGAGGGCCTGGTAGTGTCCGGTTGAGCGCAGGTCTGCATGTCCGGATTGCCGTGGTCGACCGCACTCCATCTCCAGGTGGAGCGGAAGCTGGAGGCGGACCCGGTATCTTCCGTCACACCAACGCCGGACCTGTGCGCAGGCGGCAGGGGTGACACGCGCTTACCGGTGATGCTGTTCAGAAGTTGTAGTCCACATTGACCCCGACGAAACTGTCGCGCCGGACGTCGTAAATCTGGTCAGATTCATCGATGTCCAGGTAGACTGTGCTCTCGACGTGCAGGAACCAGTTATCCGACAGGCGGCGCTTGAATTCGGCGGTCAGGACCCTGCTGCTGTTGGCGAGCGAGTTCAGCACACTGACGGTGAACTCGGTACCGGGTTCGTCGTTCAGTCCCACGCGGGCTGCGAGAAGCAGATCGTTGTCGAATCCGTTGGTCGCCCAGCGACCCCGTCCATCGCGTGTCCATTCGGCAAACAGGGTCAGGTCAGCGTCGGACTCCCATATGCCGTTGATCGCATACTCGCCACCCACGATGAAGGCTGAATAGTCCTTTTCCTCGTATCTCAGGAACTGATCGATCCGACGGTTTCGCGCGCCGGTGCGATGGATGGCCTCGAGCTTGAGAAGCCACGAGCCGGAGGTGTACTGAGCGTCCAGACCGTACTGGGTGATGAGCTCGTAGTGTGGTGCCAGGACCAGTCCGCCGGCAACCGGGACAGGCAGGAGGGCAGGTTCCCGGCTGGTACCGTCGAACACGCTCAACCCGAGGCCCAGCGGTCCGAAATTGCTCGTAAACCGGGCAGCAAGATCAACATGCCACTCTTTCGCTTCGGCCTCGTACGACGTCAGTTCATGGTCCACGAAAAGTCCGGTGCGAAGTCGACCGTGCCTGCCCGGAAAGGTGCGGGGGCGGTGCCCGGTCAGCACGAAGCCCTCCAGCGCGCCCCAGTCTCCGGACCAGGTCAGGTGAACCATCGGCTGGCCCATCTTGGTTTTTTCGTCGGGGTGTTCGACCACGTCGGACTGGTTGACGATATCGACCAGAGACCGCGACTCGACGACGCCCCAGAACACGCGGTCAACGCCAAGCCGGAGTTCCCACTCGTCGTCGCCGAGATCACCGTAGGTGAGAAGAAACGCCTCGCGCAGGTCCGCGTGAGTGCGTTCAGGATCGCCGGCATCGTAGCGAAAGAAGGGGGTTACCGTGACGCTCGTGCCCTGGTCGCCCTCCATGTAGACCGTTGCTTCCACGGCAACACCGCTCGCGTGCGAACGCTGGTCCGGGTACGCGGCTTTCTGCGGGAACACCCTGGTTTCCGGGGAAATGCGGCCAAACACTTCCACCAGTTCGGGAAAACCGTCGCCGGCTTGAGCCGGGCCGGCGGGCGGTGTGACCAACAGGCACAGCAACAGGACAAACCCGATGAGAGAACGCACGGCCGTCGCAGTGGTTCCGCAGCTGACGGTGCAGGACCGTGCTTCGGGTTGATCACGACCTGTCCGTGAGTGTCTCCGGAAGGCATGGATACTGCCGAACACGCCTAACTGGTCTCCCTGAAGCAGGTTCGATGGCCGGCACGTGCGGAACCGTGGACCTGTTGTTTCCCGCCCCGGCGAACCGGGGCAGGAAAGTGATCATCGATCAGGATAGCAAACTGCCTGATGACGACGGTCCAGGCAATGGGCCGTTTCGGGCCAGCGAAACCCTTCACCGTCCCGGATGAGGTCACCGTCGTCGCAAGGGGGACAGGTCCTCGTGTCGATAGCAGGCTCGGCGCGCGCGGTGGCGTGAACCAGCCCGGCAACACGTGCTTCGCACGAAATCCGGGTGCCCGGGACATTGCCGGGTGGCGAGCGCATTGGTCCCGGGTGTTGCAGTGTCGTCATGGTTCAGGAGGGGTAAGCTGTCCATGAGCGGCTTGACCGTCATGTCGTCGTCGGACCCCTCACGGTGCGCGTGGTCCGCAACCGGGCCGGCGCGAATCATGCCTGGGTGTGTGCCGGCACTTCCCCTCGAATCACCCACGGCAGTGAGGGACAGCCCGGCGCCCGGTGCCACCATCGGGCAGTTGGGACGTCCGCCGGTCGTGCGACGCGGAACGCATTGGGTCCCACTGGCCGGCCGAAGTCGATACCATGGGGGATAAGTCTTCGTAATGACTCCGGCACCGGGATCCGCGACCTCGTTCCCGCGCCGAAATCCTGCAGGGAGAGACTGGTGGTTCTGCGGGCACGGACTTGCAAACCGGGCCAGCTTGCACGACATAATGTGCAGAACATCGCGCAGGCCGGGTCGGCGATTGAAGGACGTTCCGCGGTTTGCAAGGGATTGGCCCGGTGATCTCTGCTGTTTTTCCGCGCCCGTCAAGCGAGCGTGGGAGGATGGACGCGCAGTGCTGCAATCATCCGGATCATGCCGGTGTACAGGCGCACATCACGAAGGGTATCGGACGTGGCATGCACCGGGGCTGATGTGACTGACCAGTCGCGAATTCGCAGTTACCAGGCGCGATGGTGCTGCAGGACACTGCCGGGTTGATCGTGATGCAGAAACCGTTGCGCAATGATGGCGATGTTGTCGACATGGAATTGAACCGGGATCCCGGAGATGGGGAACAGGCCCTCCATCCGTTTCCCGAAGGGTGGTATTTTGTTACCGACCGGCGATCCATATTGAAGAAGAAGCTGCTGGAAAAGCAGTGGATGGGCGAGAATATCGTCGTCTGGTGCGATCGTGAGGGCGCGGTCTGCGTCGCCAGGTCCGTATGTCCGCATCTGGGCTCTTCGCTCGGACCTGCCGCTGGCGGACAGGTCCGAGACGGCCGCCTGGTCTGCCCGTTTCACGGCTTCGCCTACGATGTGGCCGGTCATTGCGTGGCGACACCATTTGCGGATCCGCCCAGGTCGACGCGACTGCGGGTATTCGAGACCCGGGAAATCGAGGGACTGGTGTTCGCCTGGTGGGGTCTCGATGGCCGGCCGCCGCACTGGAGCCTGCCCGATCAGCCACCGGGTGAAGGCGAGTGGAGCCGCATGGTGCTGCAGACCCTCAGATTTCCTGCCCATCCTCAGGAAACGGCGGAAAATGTCGTTGACCTCGCCCATCTGCGCTACGTCCACGGTTACGACAACGTGGAACCTGTCGGAAAGACGACGGTGAACGGACCGGTTCTCGTGAGTTGTTTCAACTTCAGGACCCGACGGCGCATGGCAGGGCTGATGAAGTTCAACTATGACCTCTCCGCCAAGGCCCATGTTCACGGCCTGGGGTATTCGTTCGTCGAAATCCGCGAACACAGCATCGGCGTGGATGCGCGACTTTGGGTCCTGGCGACGCCGGTGGACGGTACGCTGATCGATATGACACTGGTCGGGCAGGTCAGGGAAATGAGAAGTCCCAGGCGTCCGATCGTCGGTCTCGCGTTCCTGCCTGTCAGGATGCGCACCAACCTGATGAACAGGTTCTGGAGCATGCAACAGAGGAATGACGTGATCCAGGACGTTGAAATCTGGGGCCGCAAGAAGTACCGGTCGCGTCCACGTCTGAGCCGTGCTGACGGGCCCATCGGGCTGTACAGGCATTACTGCAGCCAGTTCTATCCTTCCGGTGGGCAGGGCTCCTGAAGACACCGGAGGGCATGAAGCCCGGATCGCGTCCGGCGGTTTTCGGTCACAGGAACGGGGCCTGGTGCGTGAGTCCCGCCCCTGTCTGCCGGGTACTTCGTCGCACGCCAGGCTCCCGCAACACCCGGTGGGCTGCGGCCCCGTGCTCCCGAAGGAGCGGGCTTCACGCCTTCCGCAGACGCCAGCCGTACATCAGGCGTCCATAGAAGTTGAACCATTTTCGCGCTTCCGGGTCACAAAACGGGTAGTCCGCACCGAGTTGCCTCGCCGTCACGAGACCGGTAACGAAGCATGTTTCCTGGCTGTTGATCAGGGTGTGGGCACCGCAGTGCCAGCTACGCCGTTTGCCCTGGATAAGGCGAAACAGGTGGATGAGCAGGGCGACATGACGCACGTCATGGACGATGTGCTGGAACCACCACCTCTTCACAACCCTGCTTTCGTCGATGGTGCTGACCGGATTGTAGGTTACCAGGCACGGCTTGTCGGATCGGCCCGCCCACGGCTGCTGGTTATGCATGATGTAGGTAATCTCGTAGTTGTCGGGCCTCGCGCCGTATTGCTCGATGTGATTGCTCCGGGTATCGAGCGGTCGTGCGGCGTTGTCGGGAAGAACCGAAGCGTCCGAATGCACGATGGCGTGATTGTGCAGTTCGCTTTCGTACCGGATCGAGGACAACAGAATACCCTCGAGCAGGGTCGGCTGGTCCAGGATCATCAGCGTCTGGTTCGCATTGCACGCAAAGACCACGTCGTCGAAGGTCTCGGTTCTGCCCTCTTCATCCTCAATCACGACGTCGGACGCACGCCTGTAGACCTTTCTGACAGGACGGTTGAGACAGATCCTGTCCCCGAATCCGGCTGACATGATCTCGTACAGGTGTCGTGTCCCGTGCTCCCAGGTCTGCATGGGCGTGGCGGTCTCGATGTCGAAGAACTCGAGGTACCGGCAAAACAGCGATGCCGGCATGTCGAACACGTTGGTCGCCATCAGGAAATTGACGAACATGGGCTTCAGGACCTTGTAGCGGAAATCACCCGAGAACCGGCCAAGGTTGAGCAACGCTCCCATGCTGAAATAGTTGAACGGGTTGAGAGCGTTGAGCGCTCTGGACCTGCTCCTGTTGAGGCGACCGAACCATTTCAGGCGCTTCAGGAGTTTCTGGAACTTCTCGATTTCGGGTTGCAGTTGCCGTCGCATGCCGGAATCAAGGTCGTGAGCGTAGATGTCGCCCCGATACTTCACGCTGTAGCTGAACCTGGTGTCGAGCAGCTCGATACCGTGTTGTCGCGTGAAGAGAACAATGTGGTGATAGACCGAGGGAATGCAGGCGGTTACCGAGATATCGAAGGGAACCGAGGACCCGTCGTCCTGCGGCATGTCGGCGGTCACCGCGTTACCGCCGATTCGTTCCCGCGCCTCGAACAGTCGAAATTCGAACCGGTCCGGGTGCCTGTTCAGGGCCCAGGCGACGCCAAGTCCGGAAACACCCGCACCGATGATCGCCACCCTTCTCGGCATCGCACCGCCGCCGGTGTGCGGAGGAGGTCAGTGCGGACCGATGCGGGCAAAAGGCATCCTACCGTGCCCGCTTGAGCGCTGTCCTGGTGAAATCGCCGGCGTCGAGACCAACCGCGTACTCTATGTCGTTCCAGGTCAGGACGGTACTCTTCCCCGTCACGTGATTCGCCATGGTCACTGTCGTGCCCCGCCAGAAACGATCCAGGTACAGTTCGAAATTCTCGACTGTCATCGTCTTGAAATGCTCGTTTCTGCGGTTGAAGTAATGGACCTGAACGGTGCGGAGCTCCGGTTTGTCCAGCCATGCTATCTGGCGCGAGTATCCTGAATCCTTGCTCTTGGGAGTGCGTTCCAGGACAAAGCACTCACTGTCACCGCAGGGTTCGTCGCGCAGGTGCCGGTGGGTGAATTTCTCGACCTCGATGGCTCCAAGGTCCTCGTAGGAGAACTCGCTTCCCATGAAGGAGCCCGACTGCTTGGACGAGCTGATCTGCTTGACCCGTTTCAGGGCTGGCAGGTACAGCCACTGATCATCCGGCTCGGTGGTGTGGGCGTGGATCAGGAACGCGGTTCCCCTGACGTCGCGCGGACGGTTGAACACGAACATGGTTCGATCCCCGTCACCCTCCATTTCGACCACCTTCAGGCTGAGCTCGCGCCGGCTTTCCTGTCCGCGCTTGTTGCGCAGGACCATGGCCATGTCAGCGATGAAGTCGCCGAATCCCTTTTCGCGCTCCCTGGCTTCCTTTGCGATCCTTTGCCCGGCATCCTCGGCACTGTCCGCCCGGGCGACGGGCGGCAGTGTGAGCCAGGCGGCGACAGCAAGAGCAGTCACGGTCAGGCAGGAGATCGGGCCCAGAAGCATGACACGCATGATCGTTACCTCCGCTCGGCACACCGTTGGCGAGGGGTCTTCGCGGCGCCGTCGCGATGTCGTCAGTGCGCTCCCGAAACACAATGGTCAAGGATGCGCAATTCCGATGCCGTGACACAGTGTGCCACGCGACACCACGAACCGGGACGGGGACAGTACCGGTATTCCGAACGGGTCTTCAAGGGGTCAACCGGGCGAGATATCCGACCGTGCGGGAAGCTCATCGGAGTGTCTGGGCGCAACGCTTCCGGCGGTGTGGCCGTCACACGGCACGAGACCGCACCGCGCCGCGGCCTTCCGGCGCCGGCCCCAACGGGACCGGCGCCGGGACAGCTGCGCTCAGGCGAACCACCACCTTTCCATGATCCGGGCCGAGTCGAGGGCCCAGACATTTCCGACCTCCGGACCGTGCGCGAGCGTCTTCGATTTCGCGTCGATCCAGTTGGCGTACATCGGTATGGCGACGCCTCCCTCGTCTCGCACGATGACCTGCATTTCGCGATAGAGGTCGCGGCGTTTCCCATCATCGAGCTCGGTGCGAGCCTCGGCCAGCAGCTTGTTGAACCTGGGGTGATCCCAGTAACTGTCGTTCCAGGGCTTGCCCGCCGCATAGGCGGTCGAGAACATCTGGTCCTCCGTGGCGCGGCCGGACCAGAAACAGGCGCAGAACGGCTTCTTCATCCAGACGTTGGACCAGTAGCCGTCGGCGGGCTCCTTGATCACGGTTACCGATACGCCGCCGGCCTGGGCCGACTGCTGGAACAGCTGTGCGGCATCCACGGCGCCGGCAAACGCAGCGTCGGAAGCCGACAGGTCGATCTGCAGACCCTCGACCCCGGCTTTCTTGAGCAGGTGCTTTGCCATGTCCGGGTCGTAGGTGCGCTGTTCGAGGTCTTCCGCGTAGAAGCGATTGGCGGGTCCGATCGGGTGGTCGTTGCCGACCTTGCCGTGTCCGAGCAGGATCTTGCGCACCATCTCTTCCCGGTCAAACAGCAGCTTGAGCGCCAGTCTGACATTGTTGTCGTCGTACGGTGCCGTCGTGGTGATCATGGGGAACGAGTAGTGCTGGTTCCCGGTCACTTCCGATACCTCGACCGCGGGATTGCGTTCCAGCAACCGTACCGACTTGGCATCGATGCGGCTGATGGCATCGACTTCCCCGGTCATCAGGGCGTTGACGCGTGTCCCGGGATCGGTGATGGAGATCGCCTCCACCGCGTCGAACCAGACTTCCTTGTACGCGTTCGGATTGCGGCCGAGGAGGAGGCGCACGCCGGGATCGAATCCCTCGTTGCGGTACGCACCGGTGCCAATCCCGTCGCGAATTGACTCGTCGACCATGCCCGCCGGGTAGATCAGGATGTGGTAGTCCGACAGCTGGTACGGGAAGTCGGCGTCTCCTGCCTGAAGGACGAACTGGACCTGGTGATCGTTCATCTTCTTCATTTCGACGATGGGCTCGACAAGCGGCTTGGCCGGTGACTTTGCTCCCTCCGCAACGTGCATCTGCAGGGATTCGATCACGTCGTCGGCACCGAAGCTCTTGCCGTTGTGGAATTCGACGCCCTTGCGCAGGTTGAAGGTCCAGGTCTTCAGATCTGTCGTCGCCTCCCAGCTCTCCGCGAGTTCGCCAACCAGACTGCCGTCGGCGGCGATTTCGGTCAGGCAATCGAACACGCCGCCCATGGCGGATACCTGCATGAAGACGTCCGAGTGGGTACGCCCGTCCCAGCTGTCCGTGCTGTTGCCGCCGGACAGGCCGAGGCGCAACGTACCGCCCCGCTTCTGGGCCGTCGCGAAGGATGGAAATGCGCTCGTCGCAAGCAGGGTCGCGCCGCCGGCCTTGAGTACGGTTCTGCGCTGCAGCTTGAGTGTCATGGCGTTCATGCCTCCTGTGCCGGTTACAGACTTGATTACCGCTGCTCGGCCCCGTCGATCCCGAGCCGCGCAGCTTCGCCGATATTGTCCCTTCCTCGTTGCGCCAGCAGGCGATCGAGCCATTCCGGGTCCATTTCCGGGACGGAACTCAACAGCAGGTCCGTGTAGGCGTGGTGAGGCGGGGTGAACATATCCGTCTTCGCACCCAGTTCGATCACATGGCCGTCTTTCATCACTACGACTTCATCTGCGATCGCACGAACTGTCGCGAGATCATGCGTGATGAACATGTACGACAGGTTAAGCTCTCGCTGCAACCGATCCAGCAGCTTCAGGATGCCTTCCGCAACCAGCTGGTCGAGCGCCGAGGTGACCTCGTCACAGATGATGAAGCGCGGCTCGGCCGCCAGGGCGCGCGCGATCCCTATCCGTTGCTTCTGGCCGCCCGACAGTTCGGATGGGAGCCGGTTGATGAACTGGTCGGGATCGAGTTCGATCTGCGACAGCAGTTCTTCAACCCGTTCCTGCAGCCGCGCCCCGCGGTAACCGCGGTAGAACTGTACCGGGCGGCCGACGATGTCGCGGACCCGCAGCTTCGGATTCAGAGCGGTGTCGGCCATCTGGTAGATCATCTGGACCTGTCGCAGCTGGTCCCGGGTCCGGTTGCGGTAGCCTGGCGGCAGGATGTCGTCATCGAACCGGATCTCGCCCTGTCGTGGCGGCAGCAGGCCGGTAATGCACCGCGCGACCGTCGACTTGCCGGATCCGGACTCGCCGACCACCGCGACAGTGCGTCCCGCATGGATGTCAAAGGAGACATCGTGCAGGACATTGATGTCCGCGCCATAGCCCGCCGTCACTCCCTTGATCGAGATCAACGGGATCGTGCCGGCGGGTGTGGGCGGCTGTTCGGGTCGCCGAAAGCTGCGGACGGCCCACAATGACCGGGTATACGTCTCCGCCGGATGCGAGAGCATCGCCCTGGTGTCGTTTTCCTCGACCTCGTCGCCGTTCAGCAGCACCTTGATGCGATCCGCCATCTGGGCCACGACTGCCAGGTCGTGGGTAATGTAGATGGCCGCGGTACCGAACTGTTCGACAATGTCGCGAATGGCCGCCAGCACCTCGATCTGGGTGGTGACATCGAGTGCCGTGGTGGGCTCGTCGAATACGATGAGATCCGGGCGGCACGACATGGCCATGGCCGTCATTGCCCGCTGCAACTGTCCACCCGAAACCTGGTGCGGGTATCTGAAGCCGATGTTGCCGGGGTCGGGAAGTCGCAGCCGGTCGTAGAGCGCCCGGGCATCCCCACGACTGTCCTCGCGGGAGGAAACCCCGTGCAGGACCGGTCCTTCCGTGTGCTGGTCGATGAGCCTGTGCGCGGGATTGAAACTGGCTGCCGCCGACTGGGCAACGTAGGCGATGCGCCGTCCGAGCAGGCTGCGTTTGCGTTCCGGCGACGCGGTCACCAGGTCGATGCCGTCAAACGAGATCGATCCGCCGGAGATCCGGCAACCGTCCCTGGTGAATCCCATCGCGGCCAGTCCGAGCGTGGATTTCCCGGCTCCCGACTCTCCGATCAGCCCCAGTACCTCGCCCCTGTCCAGGTGGAGACTGACACCGTTGATGATCGGCAGCCACGCCTCGCCGGACAGCCCCTCGACACGCAGGTCGCCGATCGCAAGCAGGGTGTTCCCGTCCGTCATGACGTCCATCCCCCGTCCATCAGGACTTCAGTCCCGAGTGTCGGTCCAGCATCCAGTCGACAACGAAGTTGACTGCAACGGTCAGCAGGGCAATCGCCGATGCCGGAAGCAGTGGCAGTGATGCCGCCTGCCAGTCACCGTATTCGGCGTAGGCGATGTAGATCGACAGTTCCCTGACCATGGTGCCCCAGTCGGCAAGCGGCGGCTGAATGCCGATGCCGAGGAAACTCAGTGCCGCGATCAGCAGAAACACGAAGCAGAACCTGAGGCCGAATTCGGCAAGTAGCGGTGCGGCCGCATTGGGAAGGATCTCCCGAAAGATCAGGTATCCGAGTCCCTCGCCGCGCAGCCGCGCGGCCTCGATGTAGTCCATGACGATGATGGTCCCGCCGACCGCGCGTGCGAGGCGGAATACCCGTGTCGAGTCCAGCACCGCGATCACCAGGATCATGTTGAGGGTGGACTGTCCGAGGATCGTGATCAGCAGCAGGGCGAAGATCAGCTGTGGAATGGCCATCAGCACATCGATCGCGCGCGAGAGAGCCTGGTCGAGCCACCCACCCAGTGTTGCGGCCAGGAAGCCCAGGGTCGCGCCGAGCAGGAAGGCCAGCATCGTGGTGATGAAGGCAATTCCGATGGTGTTGCGCCCGCCGTACAGCAGGCGCGTGAGCTGGTCGCGGCCAAGCTGGTCGGTTCCCAGCACGAACGCCGGGTTTTCGCCGGGAAACAGGTTGAATTCGTCGAATACCTGGGACTCCCCGTACGGAGCCAGGACAGGTGCGCACAGTGCCCCGATCACGTAGATGGAGACGACCGTCAGACCGAAGGCCGCCGTCATCGGCATTGCGCGAAACGCCGCTCCGACTCCGCCCCGGGAGGTACGGGCGACAACTCTCCGTACGGTCCACGCGAGCCCGGTCAGGACCGCGAGCGGCAGTGCGACATACAGCAGGAATCCCACGCGCGCCTACCTGGGGTGCCGCAGGCGGGGATTGGTCAGGACCGACACCACGTCCGCCGTCAGGTTGAGCAGGATGTAGGCGGCCGCGAAGATCAGGCAGCATGCCTGGACGGTTGGCATGTCCCGCAGCTTGACAGCGTCGACGAACAGTTGCCCGACGCCGGGGTAGACGAAGACCACCTCGACCACCACGACACCAGTCACGAGATACGCCAGATTGAGCGCGACCACGTTGATGATCGGCGCGAGGGCATTGGGCAAGGCGTGGTGGACGATGATCCTCCAGCGATGAACCCCCTTGAGTCGCGCCATCTCGATGTATTGCGAGGACAGCAGGTTGATGATGGCGACCCGGGTCATCCGCATCATGTGTGCGGTGACCACCAGGGTGAGCGTCAGGGCCGGAAGAACGGTGCGGTACACCTGTTGCCAGAAGTCGAGATCGGCATGGATCTTCGAAATCGACGGGAAAATCGGGTTTGCGGCCGAGAGAAACAGGATCAGCAGATAGGCAACGAAGAACTCGGGACTGGATATCGACGTCAGGGAGCCGATGTTCGCGACGCGGTCAAGAATTGATCCGCGGTAGAGCGCGGCCAGAATGCCGAGGCCAAGCGAAAGTGGTACCGCGACCACCGCAGCCGTGGTGGCAAGGAAAATGGTGTTGGCGAACCGGGGTCCGAGCTGGTCGGCGACGGTCACCACCTCGCGCTCGCCGGTCTGGCCATACTGGGACTGGAAACTGAGCTGGCTAAAGCTGACCCCGAAGTCCCCGGTCACCGCGCCACCAAGCCAGGCGAAGTAGCGTTCGACCGCTGTACGGTCCATTCCGAGGCTTTCCCGGATCGCCGCGACCGCCTCGGGGGTTGCTCCCTGACCGAGTATGGCCTGGGCGAAATCGCCGGGCAGAGCTTCGATTGCGGCGAAGATCACGATACTGACGATGAACATGGTGAAGACACCAAGCGCCAGCCGTTGCGCGATCATGACGATCAGACGTGACATGAAATTCCCGTCAATGAGCGGCGCATTTGACCATGGGAGATACGGCCTGTCCAGAGGTGGACGGGTTCCCGGACAACCGGCTGGACTCGTCCCGAACGGGAAAGTGCGGTCGGAGACCGTCGCCCTGGCCGGCATGGACCCGCCCACGATCTCTCGACGCCGTACGCTGACGTCCGGGATTGTCCGCACGGTCCTGGTCCCGCACGCTGCCCGGATCGCGGCCGGACGTGGCGGTGAAGGCACGCCGTCCGCCGGTGTGCTCCAGGGGGTACCCATGCCGACCCGGTGCGATGCGGCCATGGCAGAAGGTGAGGCCTCGAGGCATGCTCAAACGCCACTTTCGGGGTCGTGATCACGTTCAGGTGGATCGGCGTGGTCCCGTGCGTTCCCTGTCCGTATCTCCTCTCGCCACCGCGTGGCTGTCATGTCGACGGCGGGGATATTGTTCGTGGCGGAGGCGTTGCGAGGTGTTATGCTGGCAGACTATTCGCTGGCTGGTGTGTAGAGGTGAAGTTGGAAAAGTGGATAGCGCTTGTCGCAAGGCGCCGATGGCTGACGCTTTCGGTTACGTTGCTTGTCATGCTGATCCTTGTGGCGGGCGCTGGCCGGATAGTCGAGGTTGACGTCGATGTCCGGAATCATTTTGCCAAGGACGACCCGCACATTGTCGCACTTGAACGGCTTGAAGAAACCTACGCACTCTCCGACACTGCACTTGTCGTAGTTGCGCCGGCGAGCGGCAACGTCTTTACACGGGAAGCCCTCGTTGCCATTGAAGATCTGACCGAACAGCTCTGGCAAACGCCCCACGTTACCCGCATTGACTCCATCACCAACTATTCGCACAGCCAGGGGCGCGAAGACGAGCTGATTGTCGAACCCCTGGTGGACAATGCCAGTTCCCTGGGTGACATTGACTTAGTCCGTATCAGGGTTATCGCACTCGCCACGGAGGAAGTCGCAGGGCGCTTCGTTTCCCATGACGGACGGGTCGCCGGGCTAGTTGTCAGCGTCACGCTGCCTGACACTGATCGGCAGTTGGCGAAACTGGAGGTCATCGACTTCCTGCGCGCGACCCTCGCCACGGCCCGGCAGGATCATTCGGCCATCGACTATCACCTGACCGGCGAACTGGTCCTGAACCGCGCCATGCGCGATGCGATCGACAACGAAATGGCCGTGCTTGGCCCCGTTGCACTCGGCATCATGCTGCTGCTCGCGCTGATCCTGCTTCGCTCGATATGGGCAACTGCCGCAGTCCTGCTGATGATGATTGCCGTCATCCTGTCCGCGCTCGGCTTTGTTGGCTGGACCGGAATGAAGCTGTTCGGCGAGAGCGGTGCAGCGATATTCGTCCTGATGGCCGTCACCGTCGCGCACTCGGTGCATATCGTCGAGGGAATGGCGGCCGGTCTCCGCGAGGGAATGGACCGAAGACAGGCGGCCGACCACTCGCTGCACGCCAACGCATGGCCCGTCTTTCTCACCTCGCTCACCACGGCAGTCGGCTTTCTCAGCCTGAATTTCGCGGAAATGCCGCCATTCAGGGTCATGGGCAATATGGTGGCATTCGGCGCGTTGTGTGCATTCGTCTATTCGGTAACCCTGCTGCCGGCGCTGTTGTCGTTCTTTCCCATGCGGGCGCGACCGTCGCGGGAAGGGAAATCGGACCTCTTCGACCAACTGGGACGATTTGTCGTTTCCTGGCGGACGACTCTCCTGGTGTCCTTTGGCATAGTGACTGTCGTGTTTGTTGCCGGTATTTCGCGTATCGAGCTCAAGGAGAACTGGCTTGAGCTCTTGGATGAAACATACGAGTTCCGGAGGGATACCGACTTCATCAGCAAGAACTTCGGTGGCGTGGAGAGTTTTGAGTACTCCCTGGATTCGGGACAGGAAAACGGCATAACGAGTGATGAGTTCCTGTCCAGGATCGAGTCGTTGTCACTGTGGTTGCGGTCACAGCCGGAAGTGGCACATGTTTTCAGCGTTGCCGACATTCTGAAGCGACTGAACAGAAACCTCCACGGCGAAGACCCGTCGTTTTACCGCCTGCCGGATAACTCGGAACTCGCTGCGCAATACCTGCTGCTCTACGAATTTTCCCTGCCGATCGGTCGGGATCTGAACAATCTCATCAACGTGGAACGGTCGAGCACGCGTCTGACAGTTGTGCTCAAGAGCCTGACGACCGACCAGAAGATCGCACTCGATGACCGAACACAGGACTGGTTCCGGAAGAATGCCCCTGAGTTGGCAACCCCGGCTACCGGAGTTGCGGTCGTGGGTGCTCGTTCGATCCAGCGCAACATCGAGGGCATGCTGACCGGTACAGTGATTGCGATGGCGATTGTCTCCCTGCTCCTGCTGTTCGTCTTCAGAAGCGTTCGCCTGGGCCTGATCAGCCTGGTACCCAATTTCGTACCGGCGGCGATGGCAATGGGTCTGTGGGGTTACGCGGTCGGCGAAGTCGGCGTGGCAGCTTCGGTCGTGACCGCGATCGCGTTCGGCATCATCGTGGACGACACCATCCACTTCATGACGAAGTATGTCGGCGCGAGGAATAGCGGACTTCTGCCCTCGGAGTCCGTTCAGTCCGCGTTTCGCTCCGTGGGCAAGGCGCTGCTGGTGACGACGGTTGTGTTCGCGCTGGGGTTCATGGTTTTCGGCGCCTCGGGAATGTCGACCAACCAGGCGCTCGGCCTGCTCGTGGGCATTACCGTGATCGTCGCCCTGCTGGCGGACTTCCTGTTCCTGCCACCGTTGCTGATGGCATTCGACAGAACCAGGGAAACGAGCGAGCAGATCAGGCAACGTCTGGGGCGCCCGGCTGGATAGATCGGGCTATTGGCGCGGTTGCAGCGCGCCTGGTGCCAGCATTGGCCCGGGGCAGGAATGTGCGGCGATCTGCATCTCTCCCCGGTCCTGCCTGGCCGCAGAGCGCGGTCGTCGTCCTGGCGCCCGTTCGGACCGACACAGGGGTGCCGGGTCCGGGATCCCGGTGAAGAAGGCTTGCTGGAACCGGACTGGACCTGGCGCCTTTACCGTGAACCCGGCCCGGGCGCATCGAGGCCAGGTCGCGACGGACCGATGTCGGAGCCGACGGTGTTCGGCCGTCGACGCAACGTCAAGGGAACCGGGCGGCCCGGGCCGCGGTGCTGGTCACTGGGCGGCAGGTAACGGTCGATGTCGAACGAGCACGGATCCGGAAATATACCGCCCACGTAGTGCGAGGCGGTTTGCGCAATGTAGACCCGCGATCCCACCGGGATTTCGTATCCCTCGAGCACGAAGGAGTTCATGACGTCGCGCACCGACATCGGGACGATCGGGTACATCCTCAGGCATTCAATCAGGAACCGGTGCGTGACCCCATTGATGCCGGGTTGACGTCCTCATCCTCCGGGTCGCCGTTGGCGAACAGGGCGTCGGCCTCGGCCCGGATCCGCGCATACAGGTCAGGCCGGGCCGCCATGGCGTAGACGGCGAAACTCGGCGCGTCGCCGGGATAGACGCTGGCGACAAGCGCTGCCGAGAGTGCGAAGCGAAGGTCGGCTTCCGGTACCAGCTGGGGATCGCCCGCATGCAGGCTCAGCCAGTCGTCGGCCAGGCTGCGCGGGCAACCGTGCGCTCGTTCGGAAACAAGCGCAAACACCCCGCCACTCCAGCGCGGGCTCTACTCCGATTTCCACACTGCGTCACGTCATTCAACCGGGCGGTCGCAACCCGGACTTCCTGCAGCAGCGCATCGAGATACAACCCTCGCCAAGGGAGCAGCGGCGAAATCGGTAGCGCCCCTGGCGGTTCCGGCACCAGGGGATGGCAGCCTTGAGGCTTTCGCCGGTACCGGTTGCGACGATGGTTCCGTGAGTGATTCACGTGCCTGCCCTGCCAGCCCCGAAATCCGGACGGGCAGGGGCGTTCCCCGAATTCACCCGCAGCGACATCACGTACGCGCGCCAGGGTGATCGGACAGGGCCGGGCCCGTTCGCCGATCAGTGGAGTATCGCACCCGCGCCGGGCCGATCAGGACCGGAACGCGGAAACCAGGTCGTGGCCGGCGTGCGTGAGGTCGCGGGCAAGCACAGCGATGTGCTCCGGGCCGATCTCGCAGCAGCCGCCGATGATGGTCGCTCCCTCCGCGATCCAGTCGTGGACGTGGCAGACGTATGTCTGCGGATCCATGTCGCAACGGGCCTGCAGGATGTCGACAGTCTTGCCGGGCCTGAGCGGGGCAACCGTCACGAACCCGTTTGCATAGGCACCGAAGGGGACACCGCGTCCGGCGAGGATAGGCAAGGCGGTGGTGGTGGATTCCGGGCTGGAGCAGTTGACAAGTACCGCCTCGGCCCCTGCTTCGATGGCAGCCTCGACCCCGTCGGCAACGCAAGCACCGGAGCGCAGGAGAGTGCCGTTGCGTTCGTCGACGGTGAGAGCGGTCCAGACCGGTTTGCCGCTTTCTGCCGCTACCGAGGTGGCGATACGCGCTTCACGTGCCGAAACCATGGTTTCGCACAGGAACAGGTCGACGTGGTCAGCCTCGATGTCCACGATCCTGCGGTACGTGGACAGGCACTCGTCGTCCGGCGGCGTCAGCTCGGCCCGGTAACTTCCTGCCAGCGGCGGCAGGCAGCCGGCGATCCTGACACTCTCTCCGCTGGTGTCCCGGGCCCTGTGGGCCGCATCCAGGGCAGCGCGCTGGAGTTGATCAAACAGGTCGGCCCTGGCGATACGGTCCAGCTTCTGCGGAGTGACAGCGTAGGAATTCACCGTGATGATGCGGGCCCCGGCCCTGATGAAATCGAGGTGGACGGCCTCGACGAGATCGGGTCGGTCCATCATGACCTGGGTCGCCCACACCGGTGAGGCAGGGCCTGTCCGGCGCGAAAACACTTCCTGGCCGACCCCCCCGTCGAGCAGGACAAGTTCCGAAGAACGGGTTGACATGGCTGTGCTCCATGGGGAGTGGCATCGCGGACCCCGCTCCTTACCATACGGTAACGGGGTTGCCCCGTCCCCGTGTGTTCCGGTCGACCGGGCTCAGATGCGCCGCGCCAGGCGGAACGCATCGAGGACCGCCGAGGCAATGTTGCGGCTGGCAGCCGCATCGCCGATCCGGTGCAACTCAAAGCCGTCGCGGGCCACCGGCTGCGGCCGGTCTTCCACCAGGGCATCAATGTCGGTCACCCCGTCGTTGCCCGAGTCAGCGCGCAGTTCCGTGAACAGGTCGTCGACCGGCAGTGTTCCGCCCTCGACCACCACCTGGTCGGCGAGGAAGGTGGCCGACGCGCCGGTCACGTCGTTGGCGAAACATGCGGCCAGCCGGTTGTCCGCCCTGGTAATGGCAACCAGGCGCTGGTCAGGGATACATGAAATGCCGAGTTCGTAGAGCCGTTTCTTCCAGATGACACGTTCCGCGTAGGTCATTTCGGCGGCCGGTGCCGCGTCGATGCCGAAAAACCGGACCTCGGCGCCCTGCGTCGCAGCGGTGACCGCGGCCTGTGGCCCCGGTACCCGACCGGTCCCGTCACAGACAAGGACGCTTCGCCCGGGCGGCGTGTACCCGCCCACGACGTCCCAGGCGCTGGTAGCCAGTTCCGCACCTTCGATATCGCCTGCGAACGGGATGCCGCCGGTCGCGATGATGACCACCTCCGGGTCCAAGTCCCGCACGGAGGATGCGTCCGCGAAGGTCCCCGTCCGTATCTCCACCCCGAACCTGGACAGTTCCGCGACGCGCCAGTCGATCACACCGATGATATCGCGTCGCCAGTCGGCGCGGGCCGCCAGCAGCACCTGGCCACCCGGACGGGATGCAGCCTCGAGGACGGTGACCGCATGACCGCGCTCCGCCCCCACCCGGGCGGCCTCGAGACCGGCGGGCCCGGCCCCGACCACCACAAGCCTCTTGCGAACCGGGGCCCTGTCGACGACATGGCCGTACCGGGTCTCGCGGCCGGTGGCCGCGTTGTGCAGGCAGACCGGCCGGTGGGGCGACATGCAGTGAGTGGCGCCGACACAGGGCCTGATCCGTTCCTCGTTTCCGGCGCGAAGCTTGCGCACCAGGTGAGGGTCGGCAATGTGCGCCCGGGTCATCGCCACCATGTCGAGCAGTCCGGTGGCAATCGCGTGCCGGGCCGTCGGGATGTCGCTGATCCGCGCGGCGTGGAAGACCGGCAGACCGACCTCGCGCCTGAAGCGTCCGACCGGTTGCAGCCATGGTGCCAGCGGCGATGCCATGCCCGGCATGTTGTCGACGGCGAGGTCGATTTCCCGGTCCATGCGTCCGTAGATGGCGTTGAAGAAGTCGATGTGGCCTTCGGACTCGAACCGTCGGGCGATCTCGACACAGGAGTCGAAGTCGAGCCCGTCCGGGTCGCCTTCGTCGATGACGAACCGGAAACCGACCAGGAATCCGTCTCCGGCCTGGCGCCGGATTTCCTCGAACACCATCAGGCCGAACCGGCAGCGGTTCTCCAGTGATCCTCCGAACCGGTCCTGGCGTCGATTTGTCTTTGGTGACAGGAACTGGCCGATCAGGTGGCCGCCGGCCAGGGTTTCGATCCCGTCGATCCCGCCTTCCATGCAGCGCCGGGCAGCGGCGCCATAGGCCTTGATCACCCGGGAAATGTCGTGTTCGTCCATTTCGCGGGGAATGCTGCGATGCAGTGTCTCCCTGACCGGACTTGGCGCAATGGTCGGAAGCCAGTGTCCGGCGTAGGGCTCGCCACGCCGGCCCAGGTGGGTGATCTGGCACATCAGCCGCGCACCCTGCGCGTGGATCCGCTCGGAGAACTTCTGAAGGTACGGGATCACCGCGTCGATGCCGACATTCAGCTGACGGAAGACCGACGGGGAATCCGCCGCCACGTTGGACGATCCACCGAACATGGTGAGGGCTAGTCCGCCCCTTGCCTTCTCCTCGTGGTAGGCCTGATAGGCTTCCCCGGGCATCCCGTCCCGTTCCAGGCCGCAGGCATGGCTCGTACTCATGATGCGGTTGCGAAACCGCACATGCCGGATCGAGAACGAAGAGAGCAGGGGGTCGGATGCGGGGTTCATCGGGCAAGGCCGTGTTCACTTGCGACGGGGAGGCGCGGGCCGGACGCCGGTGGCGCCTCGAGGTCACGGCTTGCGATCGCGACCGCGTCCTTCACCGCCTCGACATCACCGCATGTGTAGGCAAGAAGCAATGCGAGCTTGGCGAGAAACAGCTGCGTGTGGTTCGGATCCACAGCGTCGATCGCATCGGCAAGGGTTGCGTAGACGTCCTCGACCCCGGACCGGTCCAGCGTCATCGCGGTGACCTCCGCGCACCCGGTGCGCCCGGGCGGGATCCTTGTGCCTTCATCGTCCGGCAAGCCTTTCCATGGCGAGTGCAATGCGACCCGGATCGGGCACACGCCAGCGCCCGGCGACGTGACCGTCCGGGCGGACAAGATAGCAGGTTCCGTTGGTGGCGCCGTAGCGGGTGAACACCCGTCCCTCCGGGTCGTCGACATCGCCGCCGTGCCTCCCTATCCGGACCTGCCGCGCCGCACAGTTCGCCGTCTGCACGGGCCGGGAGCCAAAGACGAGCAGGGTCGGCCCGGGACCGACCTGGTCGAGTAGGTAGAGGTCCTGTGCAAGCCGGACATCCGGTGCCAGGGCGCCGACGGCGGGACCGTCGCCAAAAAGTGCATCATCGTCACCGGGAGCCGAAAGCGGACCATCGGCGTAGTCATGGGGACGTGACTGGCGCGGATCGGCGAGTTCCCCGGCCCAGGGCCGGGAGCAGGCGAGCGACAGCGCCGCATCCCGTATCAGTGCGTGGCCGGGGGTCGGTGGCGTCATGAAGGCGGTGCTCTTGGCGGCCTGCGCGAAAATCTCCAGCGTTGCGGAGCGACGTTCCTCGCTGTAGCTGTCGAGCAGTGCCGGGTCCGCGGCGCCCGACAGAACATCGGCCAGTTTCCAGCCCAGGTTGTTGGCATCCGCAAGCCCGGAGTTCAGGCCGCGTACGCCGAAGATCGGAACCAGGTGCGCGGCATCACCTGCAAGAAACACCCGCCCGCAGCGATAGTCGTCGAGACACAGGCAGTGGGCCCGGTACAGCGAATACCAGTCGAGACGCCAGGGCGCGTGCTCGCCGATCATTGCAAGATGCGCGTCGATGCGTGACCTGATGCGTTCCGGCGCCAGTTCTTCCCGGGGGTCCTCGTCCGGCCGCAACTGGTAGTCGATGCGCCACAGACCGTCGGGTTGCTTGTGCATGAGCACCGTGGAGTCCCGGTTCGAGACCGGGTCGAACCAGGCGTGGCGTTCCGCCGGCAGGCTGGCGTCGATCCGGATGTCGGCGATCAGGTAGAGTCCCTCGTAGGAGGTGCCCCGCATTTTCAGGTCGAGGCACTCCCGCACCGTGCTGTGTGCGCCGTCGGCGGCGATCACGTATCTGGCATGCGCCTCGTACGGGCCCTGCGGCGTGTCAAGACGCACCACGATACGGTCATCGAGCTGCAACAGGCCGTCCATCCGTGTCTGCCAGCGGATGCCGGCGGGGCTCTGCTCGCGCAACCTGTCGGCCAGATAGAGTTCGAGGTAGCACTGTTGGAGGTTCGACATCGGGCCGAAGCGTTCGTCCGGATCGTCGGGCATCTCGAGCCGGAAGATGACCCGGTCTCGATAGAACGAGCGCCCGAATCTCCAGCCCAGGGCCTTGGCCTGGAAGCGCTCGCCGATGCCGATGCCGTGCAGGATCTGCTGGCTCCGGGCACTGATCGACAGTGCCCGGCTGCCGTCGGACAGTGTGCGCTTTGACTCCACCACCACCGGACGCACGCCGAAGCGTGCAAGCTCGAGGGCACAGGTGAGCCCGACTGGTCCGCCCCCGATTACGATCACGTCATGCAGGATTGAGGTTCCGGCTGTCTCCGGCGGCGGTTCAAAGGGAAACTCGGGATAGCTGAAATAGGTTGAGTCACGGCGGACAGGTGGCGGAACGTGCATGTCTCGACAGCCCCTGGTCGTTGGCCGGACATCGCGCGTCAGCCGCGCGGGAGCTGGTCCTCGCCGAGTGTCTCGACATAGCGGCAGATGTCGCCGGGCCTCGTCAGCCAGATGCGATCCCGGTGTTTCAGGATGTGCCGGAACGCGCGCCTCAGCTCCCCGATACGGTATGGCCGGCCGACCACGAACGGGTGCAGGGAGATCGGGCAGACCACCGGGTGACCGTCACGGTCGGACTGGGCAAGCATCTCGTCGAACCCGTCGATCAGCATGTCGGCAAACTGAGCCGAGGACTGGCGGCTCCAGACGATCGCGCGGGTGTCGTTGGCCTCGATCGGGTAGGGCATGGAGAGGATCCGGCCCTTTCTGGTCTGCATCCAGACCGGTTGATCGTCCATGGTCCAGTCCATGACGTAGCGGTAGCCGGCCTCCTGCAGCAGGTCCAGGGTCACGTCACTGTTTGACAGCCACGGGCTCATCCAGCCTGTCGGTGGACTGCCTTCGTTGCTCGTGATGATTGCGGTACAGGACTCGATCAGGTTGCGCTCTTCCTGTTCCGACAGTCCGCCCTGCTCGTCCGAGTTGGTGTGGCCGTGGCCGAGTATCTCGTCGCCGCGCTCGCGTATCCGGGCGGGGATGTCGGGACAGCACTCGTAGATCGCGGTGTTCAGCTGGTGTTCCGCCGGCATGCCGAGTTCGTCGAACAGGTCCATCAGACGCCAGAACCCGACGCGGTTTCCGTAGTCCCGCCACGAATAGATGCTGTGGCTGACAGACTGATCCGGGGGCGCGATCGCCGCACCCTTGCCGGTTCCGAACCTGAATGCCTCGACGTTCATGGCGACATAGACCGCAACTCTGGTGCCATTCGGCCACCGGTAGCGCGGCCGTGAAGGCAGGCTCGAATAGGAATAGCGGGTATGGGTCTCGATCATGCCGGTTTCCCCCCAACGCAGCGTGTGTCCCGTTTCAACTGCGGCAACTCTACCCCAAGGTGGCGCCACCGCACGTACCTTGTTCGGCCTGGCCCGTCACTCCGTCCGGGCCATGCTGCTGCGTCGCAGGACAAGCGTCAGCAGGATCGATCCGGCAATCGCGTACAGGCCGCACGTCGCCGCAATGGCCTCGATCGAGACCGTGGCGTCGATCAGCCAGCCGAATACCGCCGGGGCGAGGGAACTGGAGATGACCGAAAGACCGGCGACCAGTGCCCTGATCGAGCCCAGGTTGAGAACGCCATAGAGCTCGGCCCAGACGGTGGCAAGCAGCGTGGCGCCGGCGCCCCCGGTCATTCCCGCCAGTGCCATGAACGGAACGATGGCGAGCGGGGAGTCGAAGAAAGCGATCACCAGCGATGCTGCGGCGAGCGGCAACAGGTAGACATGCGTCAGCCGGCGCGAGCCGAACCTGTCGACGAGCAGCCCGACCAGGACCGAGGTGACCACCTGGCAGACCGCGTAGATGGCAAAGCCGGAGGCGTACAGGGAGAGCGCCCATCCCTTGGTTTCGGCAAGGTGAACCTGGTGAAAGTTGAGGCCGGTGACGATGAACGAGGGAGCAAGCATGGCCGGCATCGCCAGCAGGAACCGGGGGTCGCGGATGACCTGGCGCCGGGTCCACTGACCCGGGGACCGGTCACCCGAGCCCTCGAACCGGCGGATCCGATGCAGCAGTCTGGCGTGCCGGTGATCGTGGCCCCTGAGCAGCCAGAGAGCGAGCGGTGGCACCAGCAGGACCACCGCGACGGCGCTCGCCAGCCAGACCGTCCGCCAGTCGGCCAGTGCGAGCAGCAGCACCGCGATGGGAGGGAATACCGCCTGGCCGGTGGGAAAGCCGAGAGCCGCGATGCTGACGGCGCGCCCGCGGCGGTTCCGCGGAAAGTAACGGGCCATTGTCACCGTTGCTGCCTGGCTCAGCAGGCCCTGGCCGGCGATGCGCAGAAGGAAGATCGCAAGGACGAGCAGCACCACGCCACCGGCGAGCGAAAACGCGAGACAGGCGGCCGCGATCAGGACGCACAACGCCAGGGTGTAGTGGCGCAGGTCAAGGCGATCGATGATCCGTCCCGCCCAGATTATCAAAACGCCGCTGGTCAGCGTGCCGATCGCATAGACGGTTCCGAAGTCGCCGTGGCTCAGTGCGAAGGTTGCCCGCACCTCGCCGCCGTACATGGCAATGTAGAAGGTCTGTCCGAAGGTCGAGGTAAAGGCCAGCAGGAAGCCGAACCCGAGAAACCGCGCATGGGCGAAGACGAACGACAGGTACCGCACGCCGGTCGGATCCCTAGCTGCGCCAGCGCAGGGTCGACTCGGTAACCGGGTTCTCGAATGGCACCTGCTCGTCCACCATGCGCTGGTGTGCCTTCTTGAGGCGGTAGTACCACTTCGCCTGGACATCCGCATCGTCGATCAGGAGCATGCCCGGGCGGTGCCTGAGGCCGCGTTGCTGTTTCTCGACGATGCTGCGGTCCTGTTCCAGGAAGGTGCGCGCGAAGGGGCGCAATGCCGGCTTCAGGATCGTGAGCCAGGGCATTGTCCAGTACATGACATGGTGCAGCGCGGAGGATTGCTCGGTGACCGGGGTGACCGCGGTCAGTCCGACCAGCGCATGCGATCCGACGCGGACGTGTTCGATGCGAACCCCGGGAAGCCGGAAGCTGATCTGCGTGACGGGCCTGCCGCCGAGCAGCCTGTAGGCCGCGGAGTTTCGTGACGGACGATGCGGCAGCATGGTGAAACCGTACTCCGACGGACCGAACCTGCGCTCCTTGGCGTGGATGGAACGCCGGGACCGCCACCACCATGACCGGTGAACGAACGGGCCGTGAGCGGGATCCATCAGCCCGATCACCGCGTGATCGACGTGGCACGGCATCACCGTTTGCGTAGCAAGCTGCGGGTGCCCGGCCTCCGGCGGCAGGTCGGGAGGTGTCGTGGCCGGGCTGCCGTCCCCGCGCGTGCCGGGCCGCGGCATGTAGATCCAGAGCAATCCCGCAGCCTCGTGCACCCGGTAGGAGCGAACGCGGATCCGCCGGAGTTCCATGTCCTGACCCTCGACCAGGGAAGGAATGGCGGTGCATGTTCCGTCAGTGCTGAAGCGCCAGCCGTGGTAGGCGCATTCGACCTCGTCGCCGGCCATGCAGCCTTCGCTCAACGGAATTCCGCGGTGCGGACAGATGTCGCGCAGGGCGAAGGCCGCGCCGTCGCGGCTCCGGCCGAGCAGGACGGGTTCACCAAGGATGGTGGTCCCGGCCAGCCGTCCTGGCGCCAGGTTGGCCGATGGCGACGCGAGGTACCAGCAATCGCGAAGAAATTCCTGCGAGCCGGGCACGCTTCGGGATGCTGTCATGGCACGCGGACACTGCCACCCGGAACAGGACGGTGCAAGGGCGCGGCGCAGCAGGGGGAACCGGCGGTCACATGATCGCGCGGACAAAACTCTCGAGGTAGTCGTTGATACGCCGGAACGCGTCCTCGGCCCGGTCCGAGTCGCCTCCGGAAACCGCGCGCGCCGCCTGGGCATGCAGGCGCGGACCGAGTACGAGGTCACCGCTGGCCTCGTGGTGGCAGAACCAGAACCGTCGGGTGTGCGGATGGATCATGCGACAGATCTTGGTCGCATGTTCGTTGTCCATCGCGGCAAGGCACAGAGCGTTGAATTCGCTGTCCGCACGAAGCAGGCCGACCGGGTCATGGCGCGACGCAGCGGTTTCGAATTCTGCCGCGATCCGCAGCAGGCTCCGGCGCTGTGCCGGCGTGGCCCGCAGGGCGGCACCCCGAGCCACGGCGGAATCGATCCCGCGGCTCACTTCCAGCATGCGACACACGCTTTCGCCATCAACATCGGTCACGTAGATGCCACGTCGCGGCCGCACTTCGAGCAGGCCGGCGAGCGCAAGACGCTGGATGGCCTCCCGGACCGGAGTTCGTCCGATTCCGATTGCAGCCGCCAGCCGCTTTTCCGTCAGCACGGAACGCGGAGCAAACTCGAGGCGAACGATCATTTCCTCGAGACGGTGGAAGGCGATTTCCTGCAGGCTCTCCGGGGCCTGGGGATGCAGGTCGGCGAGGTCGGCAGACAGAAGGTCCTGGAAGTCCATTCAGCCGGGTCCCGTCGTCCCTCGTCCGGTCATAGTGTCGGCCCCACTCCGGCGATCGTGGTGCGATGCATCACGCGGGCGTGTCGGGCATCCCACGGACGGCCACGGTGCAGGGCGCAGCGGTTGTCCCACATTACCAGGTCGCCCTCCCGCCACTCATGGCGGTAGACAAACTCGGGTCGGGTGGCGTGCGCCGTGAGTTCACCGATCAGCTGTCGTCCCTCGGCGAGCGGCATTCCATCAACATAGGATGCGTGGGCACCGGTAAACAGGTTGCGTCGACCGTTTGCGGGATTGCCTCGCACCAGCGGGTGGCGCACCGGCGGGACTTCCGACTTGTCGCGGGCGCGCAACAGGTTCGGATCGATCCGTCCGCGGGAATAGGCGAAGTCATGCACGCAGACCAGTTCGTCGATCTCCGACCTGCGATCGGCTTCCAGGGCATCATATGCCGCTCGCATGGTCGCGAACTCCGTCTCCCCGCCCCGAGGGGGAACCCTCCGGGCCGAAAGCAGCGAGGCTGTGGCCGGCACCTGCTTGAACGAACTGTCGGTGTGCCACATCTGGTTGCCGGTGTTGAAGACCATGCGCCGGTCCTCGGGCGGGATCACCGACCCGTCACGGTCCAGATTGGACAGGATGGTAACCTCGGTTCCGGCACCGCCCGGGTTTGAGTTGACGGTAGTCTCGAGCGGGCCGAAGCGCCGGGAGAACGCGACCTGCTGCTCGTCGTCGAGCGGCTGGTTGCGGAATACCAGGATGGAATGGGTCTCGAACGCCTCAGCGACCTCGGCGAAGTCGCCGTCGGCGACCGGCTCGGTGAGGTTGACGCCCTTCACCTCGGCTGCGAAATAGCGGGCAAGCGGTGTGATCGTCACGGTCATGGCGCGCTCCGGGTCCGTCTCGGGGCACGATACGGCAACAGGCCCAGAGTAGAAACGCTTCTCGGGCGCGTCCTTCATGCGAAGCGCCTGTCCGGTGCCGGTCATCCGAACCGTGATCAGTCCCGTGCCGGTCTTCAAGGACGGAGCATCGCCCATGAACACCCCATCCGACCGGGTTCTCGGCATCGACATTGGCGGAACCTTTACCGACCTGGTCGCGCTTGACCCGGTTCGGGGCGACTACCTGGTTGCCAAGACCCCGACCGTCGCCTCGCGGCCGGAGCTCGGCGTTGCCCGGGGACTTCGGGACCTGCTGGGCCGCATTGGTGGAGGCGAGGCCGTCACGCGGGTGATCCACGCGACCACGCTGTTCAGCAATGCGCTCATCGAGCGCAAGGGGGCGAAGACCGGGTTGATCACAACCGGGGGGTTCCGCGACGTGCTGGAACTCGGTCGCGAGCGCAAGTACGACATCTACGACCTGTTCCTGCACTTTCCCGAACCGCTGGTTCCCCGGGACCTTCGCCTCGAGGTCGGCGAGCGCATCGCGGCAGACGGCACGATCCTGGTCGAACTCGACGAGGACGGCGTGCGCGAGGCGGCATCGCGCCTGGTTGCGGCCGGTGTGCAGTCACTCGCCATCGCCTGTGTCAATTCCCACGTCAACCCGGAACACGAACACCGTGCCGCGGAGCTGGTGCGGGAAGCCTGTCCCGGTGTGCGCGTCACCGTCTCGTCGGATGTCGCGACCAGGCCCGGGGAGTTCGAACGCTTCCAGACAGCGGTCATCAACGCCTGCATCAAACCACTGGCGGAGGACTACATCGAGGGTCTGACCGGGGTTCTGCGCGACGAGGGGATCACGGCACCGCTCATGCTGATGCTCTCCAGCGGAGGTCTGACCACTGCCGGCGTGGCGTGCCACATGCCGGTGCGGCTTCTGGAGTCAGGGCCGGCCGCGGGCGCCATGTGTGCCGCAAGGACCGGCACGGCACTTGACGAGACGAGACTGGTCGCCTTCGACATGGGCGGGACCACGGCCAAGATCGCCATCGTCGATGACGGAATGCCCGAGGTGGCGCACGAGTTCGAGGTCGCACGGGAACGCAGGTTCGTGCCGGGCAGCGGATTGCCGGTCGAGATCACCACGGTCGAGCTGCTCGAGATCGGTGCCGGGGGCGGCAGCATAGCCCGGCGCGATGCGCTCGGCCTGCTGAAGGTGGGGCCGGACAGTGCCGGCGCCGAACCCGGGCCGGCCTGCTACGGGCGAGGCGCAACCCGTGCCACCGTGACCGATGCCGACCTGGTTCTCGGCAGCCTGAACGCGGACGGCTTCGCATCCGACCTGATCGAACTCGACCCGCAGGCGGCCGCTGGCGCGATGGCGGCTACCGGGGAGGAACTGGGACTCGGGGTTGCCGGGACGGCGCTGGGCATCCAGGACGTGGTTCGCGAGACCATGGCCCGGGCAGCCCAGGTCCACCTCGCGCGCAAGGGGCGCGATCCCCGTGACTACACCCTGTTTGCGACCGGAGGTGCTGCGCCGGCCCATGCCTGCGCAGTCGCAGCCCGGCTCGGAATCTCCCGGGTGATCATTCCGCCTGCCGCCGGCGTGGCATCCGCCCTCGGGCTCGCGGTGGCGCCGGTCCGGGTGGACGGCGCCGCGTCAGTGGGAACCGGAGTGGCGTCTGTTGACCCGGCTGCGCTCGCGCGCATCTACGAGGCGCTGGAGGATTCGGCGAAGCAGACCGTGTCCGCCCTGGCGGCGCGGGGGGTACCTGAATGCCGGAGGCTCGCCGAACTGCGCTACCGGGGCCAGGGCACGGTTCTCGTCGTTGACATCACCCGGGCGCTCGGTTCCGACGATCCCCACGCGGCGATCACAACGGCGTTTCACGAGGCACATGAGCGAGACTACGGTCGCTGTCTCGAAACGGTAGCGGTCGAGTTCATGACGGCCCGATCGGTTGTGCGTGCCGCCGTGATTTCCCCTGACGTGGTGCCGCAACTGTCTGATGTTCGCGTCCACGCCCCCGCCGGCCGGCGGGAACGCAGGGTGCAGTTTCCGGGATGGACCGAACCGCGCGCGGTGCCGGTGCTCGAGCGCGGCGGGCTTGGTACGGATGCCGTCGCCGAGGGACCGGCCGTGATCGAGGAGGGCCAGACCACCACGGTCCTGCCCGAGCGGTCGCGGCTGCGGGTCGATGACATGGGCAACCTTGTCATCGACCTCGACCCGGCTCACGCGTCGCGGTCGCGTCACGTGGACATGGGTGACCCGGTCCACCTCGAGATCCTGTGGAACCGTCTGATCGCGGCGGTTGACGAGGCGGCGGCCTCGCTGGTGCGGGCGTCCTTTTCCACTGTGGTCAGGGAATCCTACGACTTCTCGTGCATTGTCACCGACATCGAGGGCCGGGCTCTGGCACAGGCAAGCGACAGCATTCCCTCCTTCATCGGCACGCTGCCCGATACCGTCAAGCACATGATCAGGAAGTTTCCGCCGGACATGCTTGGCAGCGGCGACGTGCTGGTTACCAACGACCCCCACATGGGCACGGGGCACCTGCCGGACATCTCGGTCTGCCGTCCGGTTTGCGGGCCGTCGGGCCGGATCGTCGGCTTTGCGGCCAGCACTGCGCATGCGCCGGACATCGGAGGCAAGATCCGTTCGCCGGAACCGCGCGAGGTGTACGAGGAGGGGCTGCAGATCCCGATCTTGAAGCTGCACGAGCGCGGCAGGCCGGACGAGACCCTGCTTGCACTGCTGCGCCAGAACGTGCGGGTGCCCGACCAGGTGGAAGGCGATCTCGATGCCCAGCTCGGCGCACTCGCCGTTATGGAACGCCGGGTCTGCGAGATCCTGGACACCTACGGACTTTCCGATCTGCAGGGCCTTTCGCGCGCGGTTCGTTCCCGCAGCGAACGTGCCCTGCGCGACGCGATCGGGGCACTGCCGGATGGAGCCTACCGGGCGTCGGTATCGACCGACGGACTGGCCGACCGGCCGGTCACGCTTAGGGCACGGGTCGAGGTTGCGGGAGAGCGGCTCGCAGTCGACTTCTCGGGATCGTCCGGCCAGGTGGACCGCGCAATCAACTGTCCGTTCTGCTACACCCGGGCCATGTCGGCCTACGCGGTGAAGTCGTCGCTCGCTTCCGAGCTTCCGAACAACGACGGGGTGCTGGTGCCGCTTGCCTTCGCGGCTCCGGAAGGATCCATCGTCAATCCGCGTCACCCGGCGGCGGTCGGGTCCCGGGTGCTGACTGGGCACTACATTCCCGCCCTGGTGATGGAAGCGCTGTGGGGGATCGTCCCCGACCGCGTGCTGGCCGGTGCGGGTTCACCGATCTGGTGTGTCAACATCAACGGCACCCATGCCGACGGGACCCGCGTGGCGGGACTGTTTTTCTTCAACGGCGGCATGGGGGCTTCGGCGCGGGGCGATGGCCTGTCCTGCGTCAGCTGGCCGTCGAACATCTCGGCGACCTCTTCGGAAGAGATCGAGCATCGCCTGCCGGTTCGTATCCTGCGCCGCGAGCTGCGCGACGGGTCGGGTGGTCCCGGGCTGCACACGGGTGGCCGTGGCCAGCTGGTCGAACTGCGCTACACCGGCGCGATGCCGGGGGTGGTCGCCTTTCTCGCCGAACGCACCGACGCGCCGGCGCGCGGGCTTGCCGGTGGCGGGGACGGCGGGACCGGCCGGGTCGAGATCAACGGGGTGCCGGTCGACCCCAAGGCGCAGCAGGGGGTCGAACCCGGAGATGTCGTCCTGCTCGCCACACCGGGCGGCGGCGGCTACGGAGCACCGCCGCGGTCGTGAGACGTGTGGCCTTCCACGCTTCTCCCGCCCACCGTCCGTTCCGCTCCGGGCACGCAGGGTGATCCGGCGAGAGACCCCGGAATGACCCGGAGCCGGGAGCGAGGACGCAGGTGTGCCGGAACGGAGCACGTCGGGGGCGGCCTCCCAGGGTTCCGGCAGTCGCGACTGAGGTGAGGTGTTCCCGGACGCCGCACCGGTCCATCCCCGGCCGTGGCGTCCTTCCGTTCGCGCCCGCGGCCCGGCATGGTAGCGTGACGGTGGCGGCGGAGAGCGACATGGAGATACAGGTGCTGGTGGCCGATGACCCGATGCGGGGCCGGCTGTTCGCACGGGGACGCGAATACAGGTGCTGCGTCGGCGCGGCCGGCGCCGTTGTCGACAAGCGCGAAGGTGACTGCGCGACCCCGATCGGGTGCTGGCCGGTGCGCAGGCTGTACTACCGTGAGGACCGGATCGAACGACCTGTTTCCGGGCTTGCCACATCCGTCATCAATCCCGATCTGGGCTGGTGTGACGATCCGTCGGATCCGTCGAACTACAACCGGCCGGTCGCCTTGCCCTGTCCATCGCGCCACGAGCGTCTCTGGCGTGAAGACGCGCTCTACGACCTGCTGGTCGACCTTGGCTACAACGATGCTCCTGCGGTTCCCGGCCGGGGCAGCGCCATATTCGTTCATGTTGCCCGGCCGGACTACGCGCCGACGGCGGGCTGCGTGGCGCTCGCACTTCGAGACCTGGTCGACGTGGCGGTGATGATGCAGCCGGGAGACGCGGTCAGGATAACCAGGGTCTATCCGTAACCCGACCTGCGCCCGATTTGTCCCCGAGCGTGCCGGGCCCTCCGGACCGGGACCCGTTCCGTTGACCGACGAACAGGTTCATGCGCGCGCCTCCGATCCAATTCCCGATTGGCGGACCCGGCAGCCGCCCCGGGCAGTCGTCCCGTTACCGGGGATCCACCGTTCACGGCCGCGTCCCCGTCGCGGCCCGGCGACGGGCGTCTGTCCGGGCGCGCTGCCGCGGGCCGCGCAGGTCCTGCGTCGCTGGCCCGGCGCCTGACGCCGCGTTCTCGCTTCATCGGCTGGACATCGGAGACCCGCACGCACACTCGACAAGCCGGTCGGGTATCTCCGCTTCCCCATTCAGCCCCGGACCCGGGTTCCGAACCATTCGACCCGTATCCGGGTCCGGGCGCGCCTGGAACCACCGGTGAACCGGAAACACCGGCATTGCTTGCGGAACCACCAGGGGGCGCCGTTGCAGCGATTCCAGGCAGGGGCGGGCACGTCCCCACAGGGACATCCGGTTCGGATCGCCGTGCAGTCACCGGTAGTGTGTGCCGAACCGAACCCGATCAAACCGCGTTGCCTCGACAACTGAGCAGATATGCCACAGGGCAAAGGTAATCGAGCAAAGTGGCCTTGCCTCCGGGACATGTTTCCGTACCCTTTCCGATGAAACTGGGTTCTCGGCTGAGCACGTGAAGTCGAGAGACTTGTCGGACCGGATGCTGAACCCGCCCGACATCGCCTTCCGACTTCATCTGCGACCACGCCGGGACAACCGGCAACGCCAATCGCGTGTTCCGGTTGGCTGGAAGAGAGCGGAGAAGCGGAATGGACCGGCTGAACTTGATCATCGACGCGATCAACGCGTTCGCCTGGGGTCCGCCCATGCTGGGTATCCTGGGCGTGACCGGGGTACTTCTGACCCTGGGCCTGGTGTTTATGCCCTGGCGCAAGGTGGGCTACGGCTTCCGGCTCCTGTTCGACAAGGACGGAGCCACCGGCGAGGGCGAGGTCAAGCCGTTCAACGCGCTGATGACCGCGCTGTCGGCGACCGTTGGCACGGGAAACATCGCAGGCGTCGCCACCGCGATCGCACTCGGCGGACCGGGCGCGATCTTCTACATGTGGCTGATCGCACTGTTCGGCATGTCCACCAAGTACGCCGAGGCGGTCTGCGCGGTCACCTACCGCGAGCGGGATGCCACCGGAAAGTACGTCGGCGGGCCGATGTACTATCTGCGAAACGGCGTCGGTGAGTTTGCCCCCGAACTCGGCAAATGGCTGGGTCTCGCGTTCGCGGTATTCGGCGCCGTGGCCGCATTCGGCATCGGCAACGCGGTGCAGGTCAATTCCATGGCGGCGGCGCTCGACAACAGTTTTGGGGTGCCGACATGGGCCACCGGCGTCGTCGTCGCAGCGCTGGTCGGCGTCGTCGTGATTGGCGGCATCAGGCGCATCGGTGAGGTCGCGGGCAAGCTGGTGCCGGCGATGATCGTGCTCTATCTCGGCGCCGCACTGCTGGTGCTGGTGATCAATATCACCGCGATTCCGGAAGCATTCGGGCTGATCTTCACCCACGCCTTCACCCCGGCCGCGGCAACCGGCGGCTTCGCCGGGGCGGCGGTGGCGGCCGCCATTCGCTTCGGGATCGCGCGGGGCGTGTTCTCCAACGAATCCGGCCTCGGCTCGGCGGCCATCGCGCATGCGGCGGCGCAGACCAACAGCCCGGTGAGGCAGGGCATCATCGCCATGCTCGGCACCTTCATCGACACCATCGTAGTGTGCACGATGACGGCGCTGGTCATCCTGACCTCGGGCGCCTGGACGCTGACGGGCACGGACGGCGGCGGACTGACCGGTGCGGTGCTGACCTCAACCAGCTTCGAGACCTCGATGGCGGGCGGCCAGTACATCGTCACCATCGCGCTCGCGGTGTTCGCCTTCACCACCATTCTCGGCTGGTCTTATTACGGCGAGCGGTGCTGGCAGTACCTGTTCAAGGAGAAGAGCCTGTTCATCTACCGGGGGCTGTGGGTGGCGGCTGCACTCGCCTTCGCCAACGTGAAGGTGGACCTGGTGTGGAACCTGGCCGATACCCTTAACGGCCTGATGGCGGTGCCCAACCTGGTCGGACTGCTGTTGCTGGCGCCGATGGTGTTCAGGGTCACGCGCCAGTACTTCGAGGACATCGGCAAGCCGCTCGGATAGGTCCTGCGCGCTGTGCAGTGGCGGATCACGCCGCTGCGGCCCGCGCGCAGTTCATGAAGGATCCCGAAGCCCGGGAGCCCACGGCTCCCGGGCCTGCCAGAAACGACCCGGACGGACGTGCCCGCGAATGCCGGAACGCGATCGCGCATGGTCGCCGCGGTCACCCTGATGGCTGTTTGCCCGTCCGGTCTCGGGTCGCACGGGCCTCGGTACCGTTCCGGCCGGAATGCTCCGTCGTGAGCTGTCGCTCCAGGCCATCGAGCGACATCGCTGCTTCCCTGACCCGGAGATGCGGTGAATTCCGCCATGCTGCGCTGCATTTTGCCGGAATGTGGTTCGCTGACAGACCCTTCGCCCTGACACGCAAGCTACCGATCCGGAAGTCCGGGCCATCGCCGCCGGATGCCGCCCAACGGCCCGGTGATGTGAAGGGAGGCGACATCGCCGACCGGACCGTCAGACAACTTCGGACGTCCGGGCAGTCGATCCCGCGCCCGGTCGAAGCGCAGACAGGTGACGCGGTGCGGGGCACGAATGCCGGGTCGACCACTGATGCGGGTCGTGCCGTCACGCGCATCTTCCGGCGCGCAAACCAGGCGCCGACACCAGCGCATCAAGGTCTGCCGGCAGGTGAAGATGGCCGGAGGCATTGACCTTATGAATCTTATCTGACTTTATCTCTTGTCGATAACCTATGGTAAGGTTGCTCAAATTGGATCCGAGGCAGAATCCTTACTCCCCGGGTGCCGGTACGCCACCTCCGGAACTTGCGGGACGCGACGACCTGATTGAGCGCACCGCCGTGGCGCTGGATCGAATACGCGCGGGAAGGGCTGCCCGGAGCTTCATCCTCTACGGACTGCGCGGTGTCGGCAAGACCGTCCTGCTCAACAGGATCCGTCTGGACGCCGAGGCACGCGGCATCGCCAGCGTCCGGATAGAAGCGCCGGAGGAGCGGTCGTTGCCGGCCCTGCTTGTTCCGGCGTTGCGCACGGCTCTCCTGCGCTTGAGTCGCGGCGAGGCGCTGAAGGACAACCTGCTGAGAGCCATGCGGGCGCTGGCGAGCTTCACCAGCGCCCGCAGCGTCAAGTATGGCGACATCGAAATCAACATCGATGCCGATCCTGAAACCGGACTTGCGGACAGCAGTGACCTGGACCTCGATCTTGTCGACCTCCTGACGACCCTCGGCCAGGCTGCAGGGGAACGAAATACCGCGTTCGTTCTCTTCATTGATGAACTGCAATATGTGCCGGAAAGCCAGCTGGCTTCGCTGATTGCCGCGCTCCACAGCACAGGCCAGGAGCAGTTGCCGATCACCATGGTGGCTGCGGGACTCCCTCAACTGGTCGGTCGAACCGGCAACGCCAAGTCCTATGCGGAACGTCTGTTCGAGTTTGCGCCGGTCGACCGCCTGGACGAGGACGATGCCCGGGACGCCCTGATCATACCCGCATCCAGGGAGGGTGTCGGGTTCACACCCGAAGCGGTCTCGATGGTCACGCGCGAAACGGCCGGATATCCCTATTTCCTCCAGGAGTGGGGCAAGCACAGCTGGAATGTTGCGGGCAAATCTCCCATTGGATTCGATGACGCGAAACGCGCAACGACGGAGGCTCTCGCTGAACTGGACGCCAGTTTTTTCCGCGTGCGCTTCGATCGGTTGACACCGGCCCAGAAGCGATACCTGCGCGCCATGGCGGAACTCGGACCGGGGCCCCATCGATCCGGTGATATCGCTCACGTCCTGGCCCGGAAAGTCACCACGGTCGCTCCCGTTCGCAACTCGCTCATCGCCAAGGGCATGATCTACAGCCCCGGCCACGGTGACACTGCTTTCACCGTGCCGCTTTTCGATGGTTTCATGAGGCGTACCATTCCTCAATTGTGAGAAATTTGTCCGATACCTTTCGAGCCATTCATCTCCCGACGTACGACGCGGAGTGGTATCGGGGAATCACTCGGTAGAAGCGTGCAAACAGCACCTCACGCCTCTGCCGGACCAATACAGGCGGAGAGTCACGCCTGTAGCACGTCAATCCGGGTGAGACCGTCTCAGGTTGATTATCGCGCTGCATTCGCCGAAACCCGGCGGCGGCTGCGGCCGGATCGCGGCGAAGCCAGTGCGGTCCTGACCCGGCCCCGGGACGTCGTGGCGTCTGGGCCAAGCCAGGGTTTCGCCGGAAAGGTTGCCGTTCCGGAAGGGGGCGGAAGCCTACGCTGCCGGAATCGATCTCCTGGCGCTGGCGCGCATCCTGGATGCGGTTCCCGTCCGGACGGCGGACAACGGCCAAATGGTGCATCTCGGCGGCGGTTTCGGTACCTGGTGCACTGCGACTTAGCGAGCCGAGCCTTGCGGGCAGTAGTGCTCGACCTGCTTGCGCTTTGCGATGTTGCGGTAATGGCGTCGAACCTGCCCATGTACATGTACTGGCAGATCACACGGGTATTGAAGAAGGTCTGCGGCAGCACTGCTGAGGCAACTTCAACCTGATCGGCGAGGCGCCGGCGCCAGACCAGTCGGGCCCCGCTGACACGGTGTCTTGGAGCTTGGCACAAGCTTTCCATGCCTCCACTGGTCCTTGTCCATTCGAGCGAGCGGGTTACGGACTTCCCCAACATCGCCGCGAGGGATTTCCTGCCCGGCATCCTGGTCCGCATCTCCCGCCTGAAAGGCTCGCTGGTCGCGCCCTTAAGGCAGGGCAATCGAAGAACTGCGTCGCGCCCGCACAGGTCGAGGCCCGGTTTACCTCGTCGTAATAGACGACCTGTGTCGGTTCATCGCCAGGGCGGCGTGACATGAACGATCGGTAGAGCCCAAACTTGAAATAGACCTGCCCGCCCGGTTTCTTCGTCGGCCCGTTCCAGGTGTGCCTCGGCTCCGTTTCCCCGTTCACATAGACATTAAAGAATCCATCCCGTTCACTCGTCCACCGTGCATGGACCAGGATGTCGTTCCAGTTTCCGCGCATTTCCTCGTCGGTCAGGATCGGGGTCGTCCAACTCGTCGAACCGGAGGTCTGATTGTCGACGATGTAGCCGCCGTTGCCGTTCTGGAACATCCAGACGGGATGACTCCCTTTCTGATGGAACTGGCCAAGCGCCACCTTGACGGGATATATGATCGGATAGTCCGCCGGAAGATAGATCGACCAGTGGTACCAAACCGTGCCGCCGCTCCAGGAATCTGCGGACAGCAATTCATGCCGTTCACGGTCGTTGTCGCAATCGTTCCAGCCACCGGGGCTCCAACTGCAATCGCCAGCACGAACCTCGAAGCGCAAGGCGTTGTCCCCGGCACGGACGGGGTGACCGTCGGCTTTGGAAACGATTTGGTAGCCATATCCCTTGAAATTGGCTGACAGGCTCTTCTTCAGTGACCATCCGGAGGCCGTGTCGCCGGAAACCGTCTGGCAGCCGGCAAGGCCGATGGAGAGCATAACGATCAGCAGGAGGACGCGTGTTTCGTTCATCATGCTTGCGGTCCGTTCAGGCAAGGGGCGAAATCCTGCACTGTGGAGTTCGCCCGGTGCCGATGACCGGGTACACATCGCCGTTGTCGCGGCGCCGGGCGCGAAACCTGATCGTGGCCGGGTGATCGTGAACCGCGCGGGCGAGGCGGAACCGGCTACCCCGGTCCGGTGCCGGCGCGCTCACCGAAGATCGCGGAGCCGACCCGTACGTGGGTGGCGCCGAAGGCGACAGCGGTCTCGAAGTCGCCGCTCATGCCCATGCTCAGGCCGGAAAGCCCGTTGCGCTCGGCAATGCCGCGCAGCAGCGAAAAGTGCAGTGCCGGCTCCTCGTCGGCCGGCGGGATGCACATGAGCCCCACGAGGGTGAGCCCGACATCGGTGCGGCACCGGGTGATGAAGGCATCGGCTTCCTGCGGAAGCACGCCGGCCTTCTGCGGCTCCTCGCCGGTGTTGACCTGGATGAAGCAGGCACACTCCCGGCCCGTGCGGTCCATCTCGCGGCGAAGCCCGTCGGCCAGCCTGGGACGGTCCACGGTCTGGATCACGTCAAACAGGCGCACCGCGTCCCGGATCTTGTTGGTCTGCAGGGGACCGATCAGATGCAGTTCCACACCCTCGTGACGCCCGCGCAGGTCCGGCCACTTCCCGGCCGCCTCCTGGACCCGGTTTTCGCCGAAGACCCGGTGGCCGGCCTCAAGCGCCGCTTCGATCCGTTCCACCGGTTGTGACTTGCCGACCGCGACAAGGGTGATGTCATCCGCGGACAGGCCGGCCCTGCGGGCCTCCGTCGCGATGCGCCGGGAAACTGTCGAGAGGTTGTCGGCGACGATCCGCGCCGTCGCAACACTCGGCATCGCGATGTGCGCCATGCGAATCCTCGCTATACGCGTAACGTGCCGTTCCGGGACATGTAACGGTGCGCGATCAACACGTCACCATGAGCATCGATGATGCGACCGGCCTGTTGATCGGTCAAGACATCCCGCCATCCGCCGACCGAGCCGGAACGGAAGAACACCTGGTCCTGGCGCGCCCGTTCCCGGAATCCGTGTTCGCGCTCCTGCGCGGCCACGGTCGCGAAACCGCTGTGACGGACCGCGCGGCGCAACCGCTCCGGGCTGCGCGGCAGCCCGAGTGCGCGGACGAGCTTCTCGAAGGTCTTGACCGGGCGCTGAAGCAGGTCCTCGTAGCGCAGCACCAGCGGCCTGAACGGAGCGGACGATGTCCAGCTCTGGACGTGCTGCGACCAGGTCCCGAGGATCTGGAACACCGACTGGCCGGAGGTCTCGACGCGGTTATGCGGGGAGGAGATGGCCTCGATCGCGTCATCGAGCCCGATGCCGTAATGATGTGCGTAGGATACGACCAGGTCGAAGGGGTTGCGGACCAGGTAGGCCGCGCCCACCGTGTACTGCGGGTAGATCAGCGGCAGCCCGCGATGGAGAGCCAGGATGTTGTGGGTCTTCACGAAACTGGTCTCGGCCTGTGAGGCCAGGAAATGCTGCACCGATCCGCGCAACCGGTGGAGCTCGGCGTCATCGGGTTCCGAAGCGGAGCGTCCGCGGACCGTCCTGTAGAGCCCGTGCACCGTGTCGGCATACCTGACCACCGTGAGGTCGGTGATCGACGCGGGCTCGGTGGTGTTGCGAAACAGGTTCTCCATGAAGATCCGCAGCCAGGTGTTGCCCGACTTCGGATAGGACGCGAGCCAGTAGATACCGTTCAACGCGGGTTCCCGAAGGTGACGAGACGCATGCAACCGGCGACGCTCTGCGGCGGCATGCCGGCCCCGGAGTCAGAAGAGGCCGCCCGAAGGCGGCCTCTCCGGAGACTCGAGATGTGGGGTTGCCTAGTAGGAAACCGCCACGCCGACCACGAGGTATGTCGCGGAGATATCGTCGACACTTTCGTCAATGGCCGTGTCGTCGGACTCGATGCTGGCATGACCCAGAGTACCCTTGGCGGTGACGCCCGGGCCGAGCGCATACTTGGCCGACAGGTGCACGGTGTTGGCCGCAGCCTGGTCCATGAGTGTGCCGTCATCCATCATGGTGCCGTCACGCTCGCCATGGAAGTAGGTGAGGCTGAGACCCCACGGCCCCATGGCATAGTTGGCGCCGACCGCGTAACCCTCGCCGTTCTTGACGCCGGAATCGTCGAAGGTCGCATAGGAGGCACCGAGGCCGAAGCCGCCGACGCCCACGGTCAGGCCCATGCTGAGCGCTGTCGGATCAGAGTCGTCGGCAGCCATCGTCCGGGTCACCGTACCGTAGCCGAGCGACGCGCCGACACTGGCGTTGTCGAAGCTCTGCTTGTAGTTGATGCCGGCGGAGATGGCGTCGGTGTTATCCGTGTCGCGGTTCCCCATGCTGCCGTTGTCCTCGCCCGCGCCACTCGCTTCCGGAGTGTAGGTGAGGCCGATCTGCACGCCCTGGAACCGCGGGGTGTAGTAGGAGATGCCCTGGGTGTCGTTCATGCCGAGCACTTCAACCCAGCTCGACGACCCCATCGGGTTGCGCCAATAGCCCTTGCCGGTCAGGTTGATCTTGTCACCCTCGGCGTCCGCGATCGGGGTCACCCAGCTCGGCTGGTCACCGGAAATCAGCCCGATACCGAAGTCGGACGGGCCATAGCCCATCTTGTACTGGGCGGAGTTCTCGGAACCCAGAATGAACTGGCCGAAGCTGCCGCTGATCCACATGTAGGACTCGTCGATCGTGTCGCCGCCGGTATTGCCTTCCAGCTGGACGTCGACGCCGACGGTCAGACCGTTGTCGAGCTCGGTGCTGCCCTTGAAGAAGACTTCGGCGTCCATGATCTGGTTGAACCCGCTGAAGTCCTGACCGCTTACGCCGTCCTGGGCGGTGTATCCGAACCACTGTTCCATGTAACCGCTGACGCCAAGCTTGAGCTTTTCAGCGGCGATCGCCGACGGTGCGGAGGCAAGCATGCCTGCTGCGACCATCGCCGTCGTTCCGAGCAAAACCTTTCTCATTGGTGTGATCTCCCGAGTGTGTCCTGAATGATGTGTCGCCGCTGACGCAGCTCGCCGTACGCAGGTGTTCGAGATTCCCTCGAATTTGGTCAAGCTCTAGAGGCAAAACCCGCCTACCGCAAGGTCATTCGTGCCGGCGGGCCCCGCAGCTGGTGCAAGAATGCCGCTTTTGTTGCACGACTGCAACAAGGGTGCAGGACGGCCACAGGGACGTGTGGCAGCTGTCAGATTGTTCCGACGGCTCGGACGCGCTACATAACGATCCTGAATCCATCGGGTGCGAGATCCAGCATGGGGATGCCGATGAAGGTGCAGCGATACCTACGTGGATGCGGTGCGATCGTGGCCGTGGGCGTGCTGGTCGGTTGCAGCAGCAACGATGTCGAGTACAAGTACCCGCGCACGGGCGCGGGCGGCGTTCCGACCTACGACAACAAACAAAGCGTGTTCGGCGATGAAGGGCTGTTCCTGTCCGACATCTTCGGTGATGACGAGGCGTCCTCGAGGCCCATGGAGGGAATCGGCGTCAACAGCTACCTGTGGCGGGCGTCCCTCGACACGCTGGCTTTCATGCCGTTGCAGTCGGCCGATCCGTTCGGCGGCATCATCATTACCGAATGGTACAGTGTCCCGGACGGCCGGTCGGAACGGTTCAAGGTCACCGTCTACATCCTCGACCGGGCGCTGCGCTCCGACGGGATCCGGGCCCGGGTGTTCCGTCAGCACCAGTCGGACTCCGGTGCCTGGATCGACGAACCCGCGAATGCAGAGCTCGACCGCCAGCTCGAGGACACCATCCTGACCCGGGCGCGCGAACTGCGGGTCGGCAGCAGGTCCCGGTAGGGTTCGAATGACAGACCAGACCGCAGCGAACGGCGAATCGACGAACCGTTACGATTTCCGGACCATCGAGGCCTGCTGGCAGCAGCGCTGGGAGGGGGCGGGTGCGTTCACGGTCACCGAGGATCCGGCGCGACCCAAGTACTACGTCCTCGAGATGTTTCCGTATCCGTCCGGACGCATCCACATCGGTCACGTGCGCAACTACACGCTCGGCGACCTGGTCGCCCGCTACAAGCATGCCCAGGGATTCAACGTCCTGCACCCCATGGGCTGGGACGCATTCGGACTGCCGGCCGAGAACGCCGCGATCGAGCGTGGGGTCCACCCGGCCCGCTGGACGTGGGAGAACATCGCCACCATGCGCGAGCAGCTGCGCGGCATGGGGTTGTCCTACGACTGGCAGCGTGAACTCGCGACCTGCGCGCCGGACTATTACCGCCACGAGCAGAAGATGTTCCTCGACTTCCTCGAAGCCGGGCTCGCCTATCGCCGCGAGAGCTGGGTCAACTGGGACCCGGTCGAGGACACGGTGCTGGCCAACGAGCAGGTCATCGACGGGCGAGGTTGGCGATCAGGGGCCCTGGTGGAAAAGCGGCTGCTGTCGCAGTGGTTCCTCAGGATTACGGCATACGCGGAGGACCTGCTCGCGGCCACGTCGAAGCTGGATCGCTGGCCCGAACGGGTCCGGCTCATGCAGCACAACTGGATCGGCAGGTCGGAAGGCGCGCTGATCCGCTTTCCCGTGTCCGGCCGCGACGAGACGCTCGAGGTGTTTACCACGCGTCACGACACCCTTTTCGGCGCGTCTTTCTGCGCGATTGCCGCAAACCATCCGCTGGCGGCGGAACTGGCCGCGACCGACCCTGGCCTTGCCGGGTTCGTGGCCGAGTGCAACCGGATGAGCACCAGCGAGGCCGAGATCGAACGGGCCGAGAAGCGGGGCTATGACACCGGGCTCGTTGCCCACCATCCCTTTGTCGAGGGGCTGGAACTGCCGATCTACGTCGCCAATTTCGTGCTCATGGAGTACGGGACCGGCGCGATCTTCGGCTGTCCCGCCCACGACCAGCGCGACCTCGAGTTTGCCCGCGCCTACGATCTGCCGGTTCTGCCCGTGGTGTTGCCGCCCGACGCCGACGCCGGTGGTTTCGCGATCGGGGACGAGGCGTGGACGGGCCCGGGCTCGATCTACAATTCCCGCTTCCTCGACGGCCTGTCGATCGACAGGGCCAAGGAGGCCATGTCGCAGCGACTGGAAGAGACCGGTCACGGTGCCCGGTCCGTGACCTGGCGCCTGCGTGACTGGGGGGTGTCCCGGCAACGATACTGGGGTTGCCCGATCCCGGTGATCCACTGCCCGGAGTGCGGCGTGGTTCCCGTGCCGGAATCGGACCTGCCGGTCACCCTGCCTGACGATGTCGAGTTCGGCGAGCCGGGCAATCCGCTCGACCGGCATCCGACATGGAAGCACACGACCTGCCCCGTGTGCGGTGGTCCCGCCACCCGCGAGACCGACACCTTCGATACCTTCTTCGAATCGTCCTGGTACTTCGCCAGGTTCTGCGATCTCGCGGAGGACAGGGCGTTCGGACGCGAGGCCGCACGCTATTGGCTCCCGGTCGACCAGTATATCGGCGGCATCGAGCACGCGGTCCTGCACCTGCTCTACTCGCGGTTCTTCACCCGCGCCCTGCGCAGGAGCGGTTACCTCGATATCGACGAGCCGTTTGCCGGCCTGATGACCCAGGGCATGGTCTGCCACGAGACCTACCGCGACGGGTCCGGCTGGCTGTTCCCCGACCAGGTTCGCCGGCAGTCCGACGGGACCGTGGTGACCGCCAACGGCGGTACGCCGGTGGAGGTCGGGCGGGTCGAGAAGATGAGCAAGTCACGCCGCAACGTCATCGACCCCGAGGTGATCATCGCGAGCTATGGTGCGGACACGGCACGGTTGTTCATGCTGTCCGACTCACCCCCTGAACGCGATCTGGAGTGGACCGAGGCCGGAATCGAGGGCGCGTTCCGCTACCTGAACCGGCTGTGGCGCTCGGTGGTCGAACTGGCCCGCGTGGCCCCGCCGCACGGCTCGCCGCGTCCCGGGCGGATTTCGGCCGGGGCGCTGGAGCTCGAACGCCGGATTCACAAGACGATCAGGGCCGTCGGAGAGAGCATCGAACGCTGGCGGTTCAACAGTTCCGTCGCCTTCATCCGCGAACTCAGCAATGCGCTGGCCGCCGCCCCCCTGTCCGGGCCCGGAGAGGCCTGGATGGTTCGGCACGGCTACGAAATCCTGTTGCGGCTGATCGAACCGATGACGCCGCATATCGCGGAGGAGTTGTGGGAGCGCTTGGGAGGCGAGGGCATGCTGCGACTCGTGCCATGGCCCTCGTTCGACGATGAGCTGGTAGCCGATGAACTGGTCAGTATCGCCGTCCAGGTCAACGGCAGGCTGCGCGGAACCATCCATGCGCCGCGTGACAGTTCCGAAGAGGCCGTGCGTCAGAGTGCGCTCGAGGTCTCGAACGTGCAGCGGTACCTCGATGGCGCCGAACCGCGACGGGTCATCGTCGTGCCCAACAGGGTGGTGAATCTTGTGGTGTAGTCCCCATGCCGCCATGCTGGCCGCCGTTGCGGCCATGCTGGCCGGATGCGGTTTCTCCCCGCTCTACGACAAGCGGTCCTGTGGCGGGGCGCAGGCGGTGTCCGGAGGCGCCACCGTCGAGGTCGCCCGGATCGACGACCGGATCGGACAGGTCCTGCGCAACGACCTGCGCGACCGCCTGAACCCCTCGGGACGGAAAAGCACGCCGCTCTACACGCTCGTGGTGGTGGTGGACGAGTCGCTGTCCCAACTCGTGATCCGTCGTGATGCGGCGTCGACCTTCTCCCGGGTCAGGGTGTCGGCCCGCTACACGCTGCGCGACCGGGAAAACGGTGAGATCCTCGACAAGGGGCGCGCTTCGGCGGCGGCGGCCTTCAATATCGTCGAATCGGGATTTGCAAACATCAGCGCCGAACGGGCAACCCGCATACGTGCCGCGCGCGAGGTGGCACGCAATATCCATACCCGGTTGAGCCTGTTTCTCCGCACGCGGCACGGCTGCGACTGACGCCGCCGGGCGCCCCCGTGGACAGTGTCATGCGACAGCTTGCCTTCACCAAGATGCACGGACTGGGAAACGATTTCGTGATCATCGACGCCCGGAGCAGCACGGTCGTGCTCGACCGTCGTGACGTGTGTGCTCTTGGCGACCGCCGGCGCGGCATCGGGTTCGACCAGCTGCTCACAATTCTTCCGTCCGAGGGCGGGGGTCATGCGAGACTTGTCATCCACAACCCGGACGGAGGCGAGGCCGAGGCCTGCGGCAACGGAACCCGATGCGTGGCCGACCTGCTGATGGGTGCGGCAGGCGAGGTGACGATCGAGACCGTCGTCGGGCCGCTCCACTGCCGGCGTCGGCCGGACGGGCGCATTTCTGTGGACATGGGAACCCCGCTGTTCGGCTGGAGGGACATTCCGCTCTCCCATGCCCACGACACCCTGTCGGTCCCGGTGCCGGGTTTCGATCTCGCAGCGTGCTGCTGCGTGAGCATGGGCAATCCCCACGCCGTGTTCTTCGTTCCCGATGTCGAGCAGGTTCCGGTCGGGGAACTGGGCCCGGAACTCGAACGCCACCCGCTGTTTCCCGAGGGAGCCAACATCGAATTCGTCACCGTCGAGAACCGCACCCGGTTGCGGACCCGGGTCTGGGAACGCGGGGCCGGCGAGACGCAGGCCTGTGGCTCGGGCGCCTGTGCAGTCGTGGTTGCGGCCGTTCGCCGCTCGCTTGTCGAGCGCCGCGCCGATGTCGCGCTGGACGGCGGCGTGCTCGAGATCGAGTGGATGCCGGATGGCCGGGTCGAGATGACCGGCCCGGCCGTGCGGAGCTTCTCCGGCACCGTGGATCTGGAAGCGCTTGGGGCCGGTCTGGCGCCGTAAGCCGGGCTGCGTGATGCAGGTCGCGCCCTGTGACCGAGGGCAGTCTGTCGATACCGCCGGCAATCTACATTTGGGACGGCAGCGGGCTCGTGGTCATGCGGGTGCAGCTGCTGTCCGGCGATGGCGGCGAAACACTCATGATCAGGCTCGTCTCGGCCAACCCGGGCAATTTGCCCCACTCTTACCCCGCCGAGGAGGTCCATGTCTTTGGTAGGGTGGTCTGGGTGGTGCAGAGGATGTGACAGTCCATGCGGGGGAGGCTCAAGCGCAGCCACGGCGCCGGCCGGAAGCGTTTCGCCGGGTAGCTGCTGTTCTGGAGAGTGAGAGTGCGGTGCCGACGACGCTCGCGTGACGTTCAGCCATACCGACGCTCAGGACCGGGCCGCAGGCCCCGGTCGCAGGCAGGCGATCGGAGCCTGAACCGCGACAGGGAAAGTCACATTTGGGAGAGAGTGGTCGGCGGCCTCGTGGCGGTCACGGCTGCCGCGAACCCGCCAAGTGCTCCCGCTCAGAATTGGGGGGTATTGGGACGCATACGCGAAAGGCGATTGCGCGACCTGGGGTTTCGACCGGGGCTCGGCGAAGCCTATGGCCTTGCATGGAGCTTACCGACGCCGGAGGCGGCGCCGAAAGCCCAGACGCAGCAGTGCTCGAAGCATGCGCAGGCCGCATGTCGTGCACGCACTAGCGCCCTCCCCGACAAGAGGAATAGCGGGTCACAGCAACCTGTTATGTCTTTTTCGCTCCCGGGTTGCCGGAAAACTCTCATATCGAATCCGCTTCGCATTGACAGTGGTTCGCACATGGGACCCGGCGTACCCCCCGAGTCCTGGCATCCGGTACCCTTGGTGCGAAACCGGTCAAGAAGGATACAGCCGGCAGGACCCCATGCGCTCGATACTTCTTTCCTTGAGGTCATTTGTGCAACCCTCTCAGCGTTCTTCGCCGATGCTCGTGCGAATGCCGCGACTAAAGATGACGAAGCGTTGCACGGCAAAGCTGATGATGAAGAGACTCGGATCTACCCAGATCTTCACGATCGTTGGTATCCAGCCAAGCCACTGTGAGAACACGGTGACAGCAAATCCTGACGCGGTACTGACAAGGAATGCAAGAGCGGTGTAGGCGAGAATATCCCGAACCACGGCGCTGCGTCCGCGCACCAGGAACACGAAGTGCCGGTTGGCCGTGAAGTTAAAGGCGCCCGATGTAATCCGGGCCGCATATGTGCTCAAGAATATCGAACCCGTGAACCAGTGAAACAAGGCAAACAATGCAACATCAATGCAGAACGAAGCTAGTGACACAAACAGAAATCGCACAAAGACCGCGTAGATCTGCAACGAATCCCGGAACGGGCGAAAATGGGATGTGCGATTGCCTTCGATATAGACTGTTGAAATTGCCACCTGTTTGATCGACACCCCCAGCTTTTTCGCCAGGAACAGCATCTCAAACTCGAACGCATACCCGCCCGAGGCGAGCGCAAGGCTCTCTTGAACAAGGCAGCGTGGTAGCACTCGAAGTCCGGTCTGGGTATCGCGAAGTCGGAGCCCAGTCGTGATCGCGAGGAGTAACCGTGTCGCTCTATTGCCCAGCGCACTCCTGAACGGTACCCCACCATCGAAATCCCTTGCTCCGAGAATCAACGTTTTGGGATCATGCTCCGCGACGTTCCGCAGCGTGCCAACGTCAGCTGCGAGATGCTGCCCGTCGGCATCGACCGTGATGATGCTAGTGACGGTCCCGTCGGCCAAGAGGTGGCGGAAGCCCGTCTTTAGTGCTTCGCCTTTGCCCCGATTTCTCTCATGGTGGAGGACCGTCACGCCATCGATCATCGCAAGCGCATTGAAGACAGAACGCGAAGTTGAACCGTCGTTGACGACGACAAGTGGTCCCGGTCCAAGCCGCTGAAGCTCCCCCACCAAGGTGAGAAGAGAGGGCGGCGGATCAAGAGCTGGGATAACAATACCGATCATCGGGTACATTCCCGATTTCGGTCAAGCAAAACAGCCATTAAATCATAGACCACATTCTTGTGTAGAATTGGCAGGGCAGCGAAGACTTGGAGCCAGTCCTTGCAACGCCATGCAAACCTTCGAAACCTCGGGATGATGAAACGAGAGGTTGGGATGCCGGAACGAAACAAGTAACCCAGACGATCATGCGAGGTAAAAGTTCTGACGTATGCGACATCGTAGTTCTGCCCACCAAATGTCGATTCCAACGGTTTTCTCCAAAATGTTGTTCACCGGCATCCTAAACGTTCTGCTGGTTTTGTGCGGTCTATTGCACATGTAGTCCGGGAACCACCGAGACATCGGTAAAACCTGTTCTGGTTCCCATTGTTTGAAGAAAATTTATGGTCACGTTCCTTGTTCGTGTCCCGCGCATCGATGTCTACCAGGATTGCTTCCCTCGACAACACGCTGTAGGTATACCGCCCGAAACCGAAATCACGTTCCGCACTCCGGGTCGAGATCCATGGCACCTTCGTTTAAGCGATACACGACATAGCCGAACCGGTTTGGAGGTCCGGCAACCGTGTCGAACCACTGGCTGCACTCTCCCACGAGTTCACGGAGCCTGTCCGCACCGCTACCGTAGCCCACTATCCCTGGATCAAACACATACTGCGGTCTGAGGTCAGTGATTTGCCTACGAACATCACTATAGGTAGGGTGCTTCTCCGGTCTCACGATGTGGTTATGACTGTAAAACAGGCCATATATGTATGCGCTCGGGATGTACAGTACCGCATCGCCTTTGTATACTTGGCTATAGATCTTTTGCCAATCGTCACCGAAATACATGCGTATGGTATTCTTGCCTGTGTCATAAAACGCGAATTGTGGGTCCAACTTCTTGAAGCTTGTCCATGCTTTTGATCCAATGCTCACGAGAGCGACGATAACTAGAGCGTATGCCAGAACTTTGGCTCGGCGTGACAGGAACTCTGTTCGTTCTGGCGATTTGATGCTCGAAAAAGGCCAGTAACCAACAGCTGAAATCAGTACTGCAGACAATGCGGTGACATGTCCACCCAGTCGAATCGCATAAGACCCAAACAGCATAAACAGCAAAAGATATGGACACAGGATCAACAGGTAAATGCTTCGGTACTGTCTTGCCGCTAACACGGTGATTCCGCAACTCAAGAAAATTACTGGTAATCCTGGATAATGTTCAGCCAATCTTTTTGCGACATGGACCAGTTGGTCAAGCCAAACCCTGTCTTGTGTAGAATGTGCAACAACTCCCGGGTTTACCCAAAACCCATAACCTTCTGTCATAACCCAGAGAATACCAGTTACTGGCGCAAGAACAATTGGAGCAATGCAGGCTTTTGTCAAGCCTTCACGAACTGCCACAGGCAGGGCCAATACAGGTAGTCCGGCAAGCCAGAGCAGGGCCGGTTGCTTCGACAGTCCAGCGACAATGGCGCACGCACACGTCAACCAGAGAAGGAGCGCATTGTGTGGATTTTTGAGCCAGTTAACGAACAGAGAGACGGAAACAGCAAGAGCGGGTACCATTACCACCTCGGCCAAGCCAACCTTGACGCTCGAATCCAGCCCGGTGTCCCAAAGCAGGAAAGCCAAAAGGCCTATAAACCAAAACACCACATAGGAGTCAGAGCGCTGACAGGCCATGCCAATGGCGGCAAACATAGATGCTGCGAGGATGGCAAGGCTTGTGCGCACCGGCGCATGAACTTCAATTGTTTGCAACAGTTGATATTTCCAAGCGAGCAGGTACGAAAATGTTTGTGGGTACGGAGCGTTAGTGTAGAACAGGTCATGAGGTTCACTGAGCACATGTTGTATGGCCCACATGTTCCAGCTATAGATTTCATCGTCTATTGCAAAATTTGTCAATCCGAGTGGTACCGCCATGAATAGAGAACAGCACAGTGCGATCAAATAGTATAAACGGTGGAGAGAGGACCATTCAACTTGAACGGATGTGCGAGCATTCGCGACACGCCATACCGCGATAATGAAGAGTAACAGGCTGACGGAAAGGACAGAATTTTCGCTGAATATTTCAAATGCCTTCAGAGTTCGAGCAAACAAGGTAACAACGAGTACACTCAGGATGGGTATGGCGTACGCAAGTCTCGAGTTGTAAGCACAACGTGGTAACACCGCTAAACCGGGAATTATATACACACCAAGTACAAGCAAAACAGTCCATAACGCAATCAAGAGTCTTGCTCCATGAAACAAAAGTGGTGTATGATTCTATAGCGATAGCGCGGCGTTGGCGCCCTCTCTAGTGGTCTTCTAGTTTGGAGGTTGGTCTACTCTGCGCTCAACTTGTCGAGATAGACGTTCTTCCCGCAGAGTATGTTTGTAGTCATGAATGTCGTCCTTACAGCCACAGCATAAACATGATTGCAAACGGCAAGACAAACATGACGAAAGCGAACACGAACGTAAAGATCAAGTCGCAAGTAGCCATGGTAGTATCCGGCCTCTACTTCTCAGTCGTTGACGCACCGGTCACGCTTTCGACCTATTCTGCCTTCATCGATTCCCGGTCCCGAGCCTAACAACAGACGCCTAGGCATAGGGAACAAGGTTATCGAATATCTCGTTGGCCGCCCCCGAAGGTCACAGAACACAAGGTCGTGAACGCACTATGACAGGCTGTGGTTTGGGTTCTCGTGCCCCTTGCGTACAGTGTAGACCGTTCTTGTGTGTTTCTGACAGATAATATGTTGAGTTCGCTTGCCGGCGCAGTCCTCCCCTCACGCATGGCCCCTGCCACGGTCTTGCGCGATGAGTGTTTTCTCGACAATGGATGGCGATGCCATCGCAAAGGCTGCCAAGCATTGTATAGCGTCGGTCACGAGCCCCTCAAGCTGATGTGGGTTTCGTGTGGTGCCGGAGCCATCCCGAGGTTCCAGATCCCCTCGTTGCTGCGCTGCGCGCTCTTGATGATCTCGCGTTTATCTTCGATGAGTAGTGCCCTGCCTGCCTGACCCTGCATTCCCGGTTGCGCGACGCAGGCCTTGCGTTTCGCTTCGGGAGCGGCCATGTCTCGCCGCATGCACAGTCCCGCCGACCGCATCGAAACCTTCGGCTGCAGGCTCAACAGCCTGGAATCCGAAGTCATCCGGCGCCACCTTGCCACGCAGGGTGGAGGGGGGCGCATCGTGTTCAACACTTGCGCGGTGACCGCCGAGGCGGAACGCCAGGCGCGCCAGGCCATTCGCCGTGCCCGGCGCAGCGATCCGGACGCCGAGATCGTGGTTACCGGCTGTGCAGCGCAGATCGCTCCGGCCCGGTTCGCCGAGATGCCGGAGGTCAACCGGGTAGTGGGCAACCGGGAGAAACTCAGGGCCGGAACCTGGTGTGGAACCGAACGGATGCTGGTCTCCGACGTGATGGTGCGCGACGACGCGCCGCCACCGACCGTCGACGGGCTGGAGGGCCGGGTGCGGGGATACCTCCAGGTCCAGCAGGGCTGCGATCACCGGTGTACCTTCTGCACCATTCCGTTCGGACGCGGCAACAACCAATCTCTGCCCGTCGAGACCATCATCCGCCAGGCACGGAGCCTGGTGGACAGCGGGTACCGGGAACTGGTTCTGACCGGTGTCGACATTGCGTCCTGGGGTCGGGACATGAGCGGGACCCCGAGGCTCGGCACCATGGTCCTGCAGCTGTTTGCTGCCGTCCGTGACCTGCCGCGTCTGCGACTGACCTCGCTCGATCCGGCGGCGATGGACCCGGTGCTGCTCCGGCTCGTTGCCGAGGAGCCGCGGCTGATGCCCCATCTTCATCTCAGCATCCAGGCCGGTCACGACCTGATCCTGAAGCGCATGAAGCGGCGGCATTCGCGCCGCGACGTCCTGTCACTGGCCCACCGGTTGCGGCACCTGCGCCCGGACATCACGCTCGGCGCCGACCTGATCGCGGGGTTTCCGACCGAAACCGACGACATGTTTCGCGCCACTCTCGACCTGGTCGGCGAGGCCGGGCTCACGCACCTGCACGTGTTTCCCTTCTCCGCGCGCCCCGGAGTTCCGGCGGCACGCATGCCGCAGGTCCCGGTGGCGGTCAGGCGCGAGCGAGCACGCCGGTTGCGCAAGGGTGGATCGGCGATGCTCGCATCCCACCTCGAGCAACGGATCGGCCGTCGGGAACGGATACTGGTCGAGCGCGACGGAACCGGTCGTACCGAGCACTATCTCGTGCTGGAAACCGGGGGCGACCCCGCTCCGGGGAGCATCGTCGACGCGGTGGTCAACGCAAGGCGCGGCGAACGGCTGCTCGGAACCCCGGTGCGATGAGCGACGCGACGCCGGATGCCGGGCGCCGGGGTCTGTGGCGGCGGATCCGGTCGGGGCTTGAACGCACGTCGGACAGGATCACCCGGGACATTGTGGCGCTGGTGTCAGACAGGCGGCTTGACGACGCCGCGCTCGAGGAGCTCGAGGACTTGCTGATCACCGCCGACCTCGGAACCGACTGCGCGGCACGCCTGGTTGCCGGTCTCGGCAGGGAGCGGTTCGACCGGCGGATAACCGATCTCGAGATTCGGGCTTCCTTTGCCCGTGACATTGCCGGCATCCTCGAGCCGGTGGCGCAGCCGCTGGTACCGCAGCCGGAACGCAAGCCGCATGTCATCCTGGTCTGCGGGGTCAATGGCAGCGGCAAGACCACGACCATCGGCAAGCTTGCTGCACAGTGGGGTGCCCAGGGCCTGTCGGTCTGCCTCGCTGCCGGCGATACCTTCCGCGCCGCGGCGATCGAGCAGCTTGAGGCGTGGGGCGAACGGGCCGGCGCCACCGTGGTTTCCCGACCCCGGGGGACCGATCCGTCGGGACTTGTGTGGGATGCGCTCGACAGCGCCCGGACCGGGCAGGCCGACGTGCTGCTGATCGACACGGCCGGCCGGCTGCAGAACCGTACCGAGCTGATGGACGAGCTCGCGAAGATGGTGCGGGTGATCCGCAGGCAGTGTCCCGATGCGCCGCACGACTGCCTGCTGGTCCTAGACGGGACCGTGGGCCAGAATGCCCGGAGCCAGGTTGCCGTCTTCCGGGAGATGGTCGATGTCAGCGGCCTTGTCGTGACCAAGCTTGACGGATCGACCCGGGGCGGGGTGGTGGTGGCGCTGGCGCAGGAGTTCGGGCTGCCGGTGCACGCGGTCGGACTCGGCGAGGGACCCGAGGACCTGCGCCAATTCGATCACCTCGCCTTTGCGCGCGGCCTGATGGGGCTCGACGAGGCGATGAACGGCCCGGGAACAGGAGGTGGGGCATGAACGAGGCGATCCCGGCAACACGGGCGGACGATGACGGATTCCGCACCCGGCTGCGCAGTCTGGAGATGGCGCCACTGTGGGACGTGATGGCCAACCTGGTTTCCCGCGAGCCGCGGACCCCGTGCGTGCCGGCGCTGTGGCAATACGAAGCGGTCCGGCCGCTCGTCATGGAGGCGGGCGAGGTCATCACCGCGAAGGAGGCGGAGCGCCGGGTTCTCGTGCTCGAGAATCCCGGGATGCCGGGCAGGTCCCGCATCACGCGGTCGCTGTACGCCGGGCTGCAGCTGATCCTCCCCGGAGAGGTGGCGCCGAGCCACCGGCACAGCCAGACGGCGCTGCGGTTCGTGATCGAGGGCAAAGGGGCCTACACGGCCGTGGACGGCGAACGCACCGTGATGCAGCCGGGGGACTTCGTCACCACCCCGCACTGGACCTGGCACGACCATGGCAACGAGAGTTCGGAACCGATGATCTGGCTCGACGGGCTCGACATCCCCATCGTGTCGCTGTTCGATGCGTCCTTCGCCGAACCGGGCGAAAGCGAGGAACAGCAGGTGTCGCGTCCGACCGGTGATGCGCTGGCACGCTACGGCAGTGGCCTGCTGCCGGTGGACCAGGAACCGGGCGCCCTGTCATCCCCGGTCTTCAACTACCCCTACCTGCGTACCCGCGAAGCACTCGACACCCTGTGCAGGACGTCGGAGTGGGACCCGTGCCACGGCCTGCGCATGAAGTATGTCAATCCGCTGACCGGCGATCACGCGCTGCCGACCATGGCCACATTCATGCAGCTGCTGCCAGCCGGGTTTTCCGGGTCCGGGTACCGGTCGACGGACGCTACGGTGTATGCCTGTGTCGAAGGCACGGGCGAGACCGAGATCGCCGGGCAGAGATTCTGCTGGGGGCCGCGCGACATCTTCGTCGTGCCCAGCTGGATGCGTTCCGTGCATCGGGCCGGGAGCGAAGACGCGGTCCTGTTCAGCTTCTCCGACCGTGCCGCCCAGGAGCGGCTCGGGCTGTGGCGGGAAGCGCGCGAGAGCTGATGACTGTACAAGCGGGACCACGCCCATGAGGATCGTTACCTGGAACGTCAATTCCGTCCGGCTGCGCCTGCCGCTGGTGATCAGGCTGCTCGGGGAGCTGTCGCCCGACGTGCTGTGCCTGCAGGAGACCAAGTGTCCCGACGACAAGTTTCCGCATCTCGAACTGATCGACGCCGGCTATCCCCACATCGCGGCCAGGGGCATGAAGGGGTACAACGGTGTGGCGATCATCGCGCGTCGGCCGTTTTCCTCGACCGCCGCGCTCGACTGGGTCGGGCGAGACGACAGCCGCCATCTGTCGGTGCTGCTCGAGGACGGGATCGAACTGCACAACTTCTACGTGCCGTCGGGCGGCAACACTCCCGATCCGGAGGTCAACGACAAGTTCGACCACAAGCTGCGGTTCCTCGACGAGATGACCGAGTGGTTCACGACCAACAGGCCGGCGGGCCGAAACCTGGTGCTGACCGGAGACCTCAACATCGCGCCGTTCGAGCACGACGTGTGGTCCCACCGGCAGATGCTGAAGATCGTCAGCCACACCCCGGTCGAGACCGAGCGGCTTGCGACGGTGCGATCCTCGCTCGGCTGGATCGACACCACGCGCCACGTGATCCCCGAGCCGGAACGGGTCTACTCGTGGTGGAGTTACCGGGCGCGGGACTGGAGGGTGTCCGATCGCGGTCTGCGGCTCGATCACATCTGGGTGACGCCGGACCTGGAAGCGCGGATTTCCGGCGGCTTCGTCCACCGCGAGGCCCGCGGCTGGGAGCGGACTTCCGATCACGCGCCGGTGGTCACCGACCTCGCCTGAGGATACGGGTCATGCCGGCGGCGCGGCGTCGAGATCGTCCTCGATGAACGCCTGGATCACGTCCTCCATGGAGTGATCGCGGACAAGGCCGAGGGCATCGGCCTTGCCGGTGGCGAACTCGGGCGGCCAGCCGTCGACGATGGCCTGGATGAACGGGTCTGCACGCCAGTCAATGCGACCGGCGGTCTCGTTCCCGGCCACCGCCCTGAGCGCATCCACCATTTCGCCCACCGACAGCGTGAAACCCGGGAAGGTCACCTCGCGCGACGGGCCCCAGTCGGACTCCGCGAGGTTGTGGGCGCGCAGCAGGTTCTCGATGATCGAGCGCGGCGAGGCCAGGAACATCCGCGACCGGGCGTCAACCGGACAGGTCGCCCGCTGACCCTGCAGGGGTTCGCGGATGATCGAACTGGCGAAGGTGGACGCCGCCTTGTTGGGCTTGCCGGGACGGACCACGACGGTGGGGAACCTGACGGCACGGCCGTCGACGAACTGCTTGCGGCTGTAGTCGTTGACCAGCAGCTCGCCGATCACCTTCTGGGTGCCGTAGGAGGTCTGCGGGGTCCGGGCGGTCATGTCGGCGATCCGTTCCGGCATTTCGCCGCCGAACGCGGCGCAGGAACTGGCAAACACCACCCGCGGCCGGGTGCCGTGCCCGCGGCAGATCTCGAGGATGGTACGGGTTGCGTCAAGATTGACCGCCATGCCGAGATCGAAGTCCTCCTCGGCCCCGGCACTCACCACCGCCGCGAGGTGAAAGACGCTGTCGGTCCCGGCGGGAAGCGCCTGCTCCAGCAGCGAGCGGTCGCGGATGTCGCCGGCAAGCACGGTGACCCGCGGATCGTTCGCGGTCGCGTCGTCGGGCGGCGCCATGTCCTGCAGGATCAGCCGCTCGAGCGGACGCATGGTCCCGTCACTGCCGGCGAGCGCGTTCGAGTCGAGCAGCCGCCTGGCCAGCTTGCGGCCGATGAAGCCGGCGGCTCCGGTGATGGTGACCTGCACCGTTCAGGCCTCCCTGAACCAGCCCAGCCCGGCGACGGTCTCGCCGCGGGGCCGGTACTCGCATCCGACCCAGCCGTCGTAGCCGAGCCGGTCCATTTCCTCGAACAGGAACGCGTAGTTGACTTCGCCCGTGTCGGGTTCGTGCCGTCCCGGGTTTCCGGCAATCTGCATGTGCGCGATGATGTCGATGTAGTCGCGCATGTGCACCGCGAGATCCCCTTCCATGATCTGGCAGTGGTAGAGGTCGAACTGCAGGCGAACATTGTCGGCTCCGACCTCCTCGATGATGCCGCGGGCCTGGGCCTGGTAGTTCAGGAAGTAGCCGGGAATGTCGCGCGTGTTGATCGGCTCGATGATGAGGGTCTTGCCGCGGGCGGCGGCAAGGGGAGCTGTGCGCCTGAGGTTGGCAACCAGGGTTGCCCGGTGCGCGTTCCGATCCCCGCCGTCGGGAACCAGTCCGCTCATCGCGTGGATGCAGCTGTTTCCGAGCTCGTCCGCGTAGTCCAGAGCCTGGACCACCGCCCGTTCGAACTCCTCTTCCCGTCCCGGGACCGCCGCCAGGCCCCGTTGCCCGGACTCCCAGTCCCCCGGCCAGGTATTGAACAGCGCCTGTTCCAGCCGGTTCGTGCGCAGCCGGTCGGCAAGATCGCCGGCTGCCCACTCGTAGGGAAACAGGTACTCGACACCCGAAAAACCGGCCCGGGCCGCAGCCTCGAAGCGGTCGAGAAACACGTGTTCGGTGAACATCATCGAGATGTTGGCGGCAAATTTCGGCATGGTATCGGGACGTCCTTCACCTATCATCCGGGCAGGCGCCCGACCCTACACGAAGCGCGGCCGGGCGACCACGCCAAGATGCGGGGAGGCGACATGGCACCGATACTCGGGTGTATTGCCGACGACTACACCGGAGCGACTGACCTCGCCAACATGCTGGTGCGCGGCGGGCTGCGCACGGTGCAGCTGCTCGGCGTGCCGGAACCCGGTGACGGAATCCCCGGGGAAACGCTTGATGTGGAGGCGGTGGTGGTCGCGCTGAAGTCGCGTACCGTTCCGGCTGCCGACGCGGTGGCCGAGTCGCTTGGCGCTCTCGAGTGGCTGCGCCGTGCCGGAGCGCGGCAGTTCCTGTTCAAGTACTGTTCGACCTTCGATTCCACCGACGCCGGCAACATCGGACCGGTTACCGAGGCGCTGATGCAGGCGCTGGAGACCGACTTCACCATTGCCTGTCCGGCGTTCCCGGAAACCGGGAGGACCATTTTCAAGGGACACCTGTTCGTCGGCGACCAGCTGTTGTCGAACAGTCCCATGCGCGATCATCCGCTCACCCCGATGACCGACAGCAACCTGGTCCACGTGCTCGCGCGCCAGATGACGCGTCCGGTCGGCCTGGTGCAGTGCGCGACCATTGACGCCGGTGTCGATGCAATCCGCGATGCCTTCGCCGGGCTCCGTGCCGAGGGGGTCGCCGTTGCCATCGTGGACGCGGTGAGCGACGCGCAGCTGCACCGGATCGGACGTGCGCTCGCCGGCTTCCCGCTCGTCACGGGCGGATCGGGTATCGCGATCGGCCTTCCCGAGACCTATCGGCGCGCCGGGCTCCTGACGCCGGCAAGCGGAGCGGATACCGTTCCCGCCATTTCCGGTCCGGGGCTAGTGCTCTCGGGCAGCTGTTCGACGGCAACCCGCGAACAGGTTGACGTGTTCGCCGCCGGACACGAGGCACTGCGGCTGGATCCGCTGGAACTCGCCGCCGGTTCCGCGGCGGTTGACCGGGCGATCGGGTGGACGCGCGAACACATCGAGCTCGGTCCGGTGCTGGTCCACGCGGGAGACGCACCGGACCGGGTCAGGTCGGTCCAGCAGGAACTGGGCAGGGACCGGGCCGGGATGCTGGTGGAACAGGCCATGGCCCGCATCGCCGTCGCGATGGTCGGCGACGGCGTGCGCAGGCTGGTGGTTGCCGGAGGCGAGACCTCGGGCGCCGTGGTCGGTGCCCTCGGCATCCGGGGGCTGCGGATCGGCCGGCAGATCGATCCCGGGGTCCCCTCGACGGTGACCATCGGGGAGCCGGGCCTGGCGCTGGCGCTCAAGTCCGGCAACTTCGGCGGGCCCGACTTCTTTGCGAAGGCGCTGGCCCGGATGGGCTGATCCCGGCCCGCCGCGGAAGCGGGCTCTCCGCCTGTCAGATGTCCTGGACCAGGTCCAGCAGTTCGCGGGTGCGGGTGATCCGGCCCTCCCACAGCCGGTCGAACTCGGCGATCAGCTCGCCCAGTCCATCCGACTGCATCGCCCGGTCGGCGGCCGCCCGGTCGGGGAACTCGTAGAGGGCGATGTGAACCGATTCTTCATCCCGGCTCCATCCACGGCGCGCGCGCGCCGCGCCGAATGTCCGGGCCGCATCGGGCAGGTGCTCGGTCTCGTACCAGGCATCGAACCGATCCCGAACCTCGGGGTCCACCCGGGCCCGGACCATCAGGCAGGTTGTCATGACGCGCCTCCACGGTGTGCGTATCCGACAGGCCCTACCCCGAACCTGCCGCAGTCCGCAACACCAACCGGACCGTGCAGGACCACTCCATGGCCGGGTCCGGGGTGCGGACGTGACTGAAGGCACAGGTTGTTCGGGGGCTCGGGTCATCCGGAGCCCGCGGCGACGGCCCTGGAAGTCCGGTCGGGCTGTCCTGACAGGGTGTTCTGACACGGTTGGCGCCTGCCAGCGCCCGGAGATGCCCGCGCAGATGTGCACCATAGAACATGTGAGCACGTGCAAGGCGGTGATGTCACGCCGCGTGCGGCAGATCGGGGTGAATTCGGCCTCCACCAAGCGTTGAAACATCATCCCCTATAGCCTATTTTAGCTTCATGAAAACGACAATTGATATTCCCGATAGCGAACTTGCGGATGCAATCCGTTTCACGAACGCGCGGACCAAGCGTGAGGCCGTCGTCGCCGCCATCGCGGACTTCAACCGCCGCATGCGCATGGCCGAACTCATCAAGCACGCCGGAACCTGCGAGGATCTCATGACGCAGGAAGAACTGCAGGCCCTGCGCCGCCGCAGCTGATCCATGATTCTGATCGACACGTCGAGCTGGATTCACATGCTCCGTCCGCGTGGAGAGTCTGCGGTTCGGCAACGCGTGATCACCGCCCTGGCCAGTGGCCAGGCCTGTTGGTGCCCGTTGGTGCAACTCGAACTGTGGAACGGCGCTCGCGGAGAGAGGGAACGAGCGGTCATTCAGGAATTCTCCAACGCGCTCACGGAACTTGCGATAGACGACAGCGTGTGGACAGAAGCCTTCGACCTGGCACGCCGAGCCAGGGCTCGCGGCGTCACGGTCCCGGCAGCGGATCTCGTCATCGCGGCCTGTGCGCGTCGACACGGGGCCGTTCTCGAGACGGCTGACAGGGACTTCACGCTTCTGGCGTCCATCGACAGGTGAACCCGCCACCATCCCCTTGCGGGAACCGGCTCCTTCCACAGGCTTCGCACGGGACTTCCGGCACTCGTGTGCAGCCCCGTACGGCCGTACGTGCTGCGGGTGTTGACGGTCGGCACGCGGGCTGCCCACAATATCCGACCCGTCACAACAGGGTTGGAGGCGAGGACCATGTCTCATTCCGTACTGTCACGAGTTCTTGGGGCCGCCGCGATTCTGGGCGTCGCGCTCTCTCCGACCGGCCAGGCCGCTGCCGACGCCGAGGTCGTATGGCGCCAGGCGACCGAACAACCCCCGGATAGCCTGGAGGGGCTCGGCCATCAGAAATTCGCCGAACTGGTGAAGGAGTATTCCGGCGGCCGAATGGAGATTCAGATCTTTCCATCCGAGCAACTCGGGTCGAAGGACGCGGTCATCGACCAGCTCGCGGCCGGAACAATTCACATCTACAATTCGACCGCCGCCTACCTGCAGAAGTGGGAGCCGGCGATCAAGTTCATATCCGCCCCGTTCCTGTTCGAGAGCCGCGACCACTGGGCCCGCTTCATGGAGACGGACCTGGTCAAGGGCTGGATCAGGACGGTCGAGGAGAAGGGCGGCATCACGCTGATCGGCAACTACGTTTCCTGGCCGCGTGGCTCCTACCGGGTGATGGTCTCGCAGAAACCGATCAATTCGCTGGCCGATGTCGAGGGCCTGAAGCTGCGCATGCATCCCGACAAGCTCGCCGTCGCCGCCTGGACCAATCTGGGCGCCGAGGTGCGGGTGCTCGGCTGGACGGACGTGTATGAATCGCTCGGCCGCGGCATTGTCGAGGCGGTGAACTCGCCAGCCGCAATGGTCGAACCGATGAAGTTCTACGAACACGCCGGATACATCACTCGGCACGAGGAATACCACCAGAGCGTCGGCTACATGGCCAATGCCGAGGCGTACCATGGGCTGCCGGCAGATCTCAGGGACGCCGTGGACCGGGCGCACGCGGATTCCGGGGCCTACGAAGCCCAGCTCCTTGCCGAGAACACGCAGAAATCGCTCGACCGTGTGCTCGCGCAGGGCGTGCAGTACTCCGAGGAGCTCGACCGCGCGCCCTTCATCGAGGCGATGGCCCGGTACTACATGGCCGAGGCGGAGGCCGGGCAGTTGCCGGAAGGCTTCCTCGAGGCGGTGGAGCAGGCCCGGTAGTAAACCGGCGAGGCCGGGTCAACCGGGTCAGGGGGAGGCAAGTGCGTTGGTGACGCGCATCGAGCGGTTGCTCGCTCTTTGCGAGCGCGTGTTCTGGGCCATTGCCAACATCTGCCTCCTCCTCATGCTGGCGGGGAACATGCTGCAGATCGCCCGGCGTGCGATCTTCGACAAGGGCATCCCGCTGGTGTTCCCCTGGACGGTATTCCTGTTCGTCTGGATGTGCTTCTTCGGATGGTTCGTGGTCTATCGCCACGCCTCGGACATCACGGTGGATTTCCTCATCGACCGACTGGGCGAGGGTGCGCGCAAGGCCACCCGCTACTTCGTCAACCTGCTCGTCATCGCGCTCATGATCGTGCTGCTGTGGCACGGGCCGCAGGTTCTCAGTCAGCAGGTCGGCGACGTCATTGAGCTCGTGGAACTGGAGCGGTGGGTGCAGACGCTGCCACTGTTCGTGTCCAGCGCTCTCATCATGGTCCATGCCGCCATGGACATCTGGCTTGCCAGGAAGGGCATCCCGCCCCGGCGCTCCCACGCACCGACCCATTTCTGACCGGCGGAGGATGATGCGTGGGCTGGGTGCTGTTCATCGGGTTCATCGTCCTGATCCTGCTCCGTGTTCCCATCACGATGGCGATGGGCATGGCGGTGCTGGCGGCGGTCGTGACAGCCGGATTCTCGGACCAGCTCTACATCATGCCTCGCATGGTGGCCGACGGCGTGGAGAACCCGGCGCTTCTGGCAGTTCCGTTCTTCATCATGGCCGGCAACCTGATGAACGCCGTCGGCATGACGGACAAGATCTTCAACTTCGCAAGCGCGCTCGTCGGGCATTTCCGGGCGGGACTGGCCCAGGTCAACGTGCTTGCCTCCATGATCTTCGCCGGAGTCTCGGGTTCCGCGGTGGCCGACATGGCGGGTCTCGGCACGGTCGAGGTCAAGGCGATGCGCGAGCGTGGCTATCCGGTGGAATATGCAGGAGCGCTCACCATCGCGACGGCCTGTATCGGTCCCATCATCCCGCCCTCCATCGCGCTCGTCATCTACGGGTACCTGGCCAACACCTCCATCGGGCGGCTTTTCCTCGGCGGCGTGATCCCCGGCATCCTCATCGGCCTGTCGCTGATGATCTACAACCGGATCGTGGCAACGCGGCGCGACTTCCCGCGGGAACCGCGCGCAAGCGTCCGCGAGGTCGCCACGCACGCCGTGGACGGAATCGCGGCCCTGGTCGCGCCGGCCATCATCCTTGGCGCAATCGTCACCGGCTACACGACCGCGACCGAGGCCGGCGTGCTGGCCTGCGCCTATTCGCTTCTTCTGGGAATTGTGTACCGGACTCTGACCTTCACCAAACTCTGGGACGCCACGACCCGGACCCTCAAGGTCACGGCGGTCATCATGATGATCATCGGCTTCTCGCACGTGATGGGCTGGTTGCTGGCGATCGAGCAGCTTCCGCAGGCGATGGCGGAGGCGGTGCTGCTGACCACGCAGGACCGCCATGTCTTTCTGGGGTTGCTGATCGTCTTCCTGCTGGCCATCGGCTGCGTGGTCGAGGGCGTGCCGGCCAAGATCATCCTGATCCCGATCCTGTTGCCGATCACCGACCAGTTCGGTATTGACCGGGTGCATTTCGGTCTGATCATTGTCTATGCGTTGCTGCTCGGGCTGGCGACGCCGCCGATGGGGGTCGGGGTCTACATCATGGTCGGGATCACCGGTAAGTCGTTCGAGGAACTGACCCTCGCGGTGCTGCCATTCCTCATCCCGCTGTCGATCGTGCTGATCCTGATTACCTACATCCCGGAGCTCACGCTCTGGCTCCCGGACCTCATCATGGGTCCGCAGCCATACTGACCGCCGAGCTCCCGGGGTCAGGAAGCGTCCCGGGTCGGGTCGATCACCGACAGGTCCGTCACGAACATGTGGCCGGGCCTGTGCGTGATCATTTCCGGAATGCGGATGGCGCGGGCGACCGCCTGGGCCGTGATCCCGCAGGCCCAGAAGACCGGCACTTCGCCTGGTCCAATCTTGTTGGGCCTTCCCCAGTCGATCCGCTCCAGGTCCTCGACGCCGACGCGGGAAGGATCGCCCGCGTGCAGCGGCGCCCCGTGCGAACGGGGAAAGCGGCTCGTGATGCCGATCACCTTGATGAGAAGCCGCTCCGGGACCGGCCGCATGCTCACCACCTGCGGGCCGCGGAAGATACCGGCCGGGCGGCACTGGATGTTCGAAACGTACTGTGACGGCCACGCCTCTTCCCGGACGAGGTGCGGAAGCGCAATCCCGGCCTCCAGCATCACCTGGTCCACCGAGAGGTTGCAGCCGGTCAGGAAGGCGACATGATCGCTTCGCCACAGGTGCCGGATGTCCGTCAGGTCTTCGACCGCCTCGCCGTCACGGTACACCCGGTAGGCGGGCACGTCGGTGCGGATGTCGGCGCCGGGCGCGCAAACAACAGGTTCCGGGCTGCCCGGGTCGGTCACGTCGATCAGCGGAAGCGGTTTCGGATTGCGCTGGCAGAAGCGCATGAAGTCAAAGGCATGGCGCTCCGGCAGGATCGTGATGTTCGCCTGCTCATGGCCGAGCGCAAGGCGCTTGCTGTTGCCGGTCCAGCGCCCCTCGCGGACGGCCAGGCGAACCTCGCTCGGAGCCACATGCTCGAGATCAGCACGGGTCAGCGGTGCGGGCGATCCTGTCCTCATCCGCACATCGCGAGCGCCGCGTGCGCGACGGCGCGCGCCGTGACCATCAATTCACTGACCTCGACACGCTCATCCGGCGCCGGCCACTCCGGATAGACCTTGATGTCGCCGGGGCCGTACTGGATCGACGGAATGCCGGCGGCGGCCAGGACATTCCCGTCCCCGTAGTTTCCGATGCGTTCGACGCTGCCGAGCTGAGCGGGCCTGCCGCTTGCAAGCTCCTGCCCCTCCGCGAGCGCCCTGACCAGCGGATGGTCGTGGGCGATCTCCATCGGTTCCATGTGATAGGGGTCGTCGGGACCGTTGGCGGGCACGGTCAGCCTGTAGTCCAGGTTCGGCAGATCGTTGATGCCGTCAAGCACCCGCTGGACATCCTCGCGGACCGTTTCGGCCGTCATTCCGGGAACCGTGCGCACCTGGAACATGAGGTCGCACTCGCGGCCGTAATGGTCCTTGTGGATCGTGTCGTAGCGGATCATCGGGAAGTCGGCGAGCTCCGGGTGGGGCGCATGGCTCAACCAGTCGTTGGGCAGCCGGTTGGTCAGACTCGGTCCGAAGTGGCGGATCAGCTCCGCCTGAAGCTCGATGGCGTTGGTGTATTTCGACCGTGCCTCGGGTGTGAAGCGGAAGAACAGGCCCGGTGTCGTCGTCGCGATGCTGACACGCACGGATCCCGTTACGACCGTTCCGAGCGTGTTCGCCGCGTGCTCGATGTTGATGCAGCAGTCGGCCCTGACCCCCTTCCTGAGCGCCGTGCGCGTACCTGTACCGCCGAGCTTGTGGGCCGCGACAGGGCAGACGACGATATCGCCCCCGAGTTCGACGCCGGCATCGACGATGGCGGCGACGCCGGCAATGGCTGCGGCGAGGCCCCCCTTGTCGTCCTGCGCGCCGAGTCCCCACAGCCAGCCGTCCTCCAGCTTTCCCTCATAGGGATCCACCGTCCAGCCCGACATCAGCACGTTGGTGTCGGTGTGGCCGTTGATCATCAGGCTCTTGCCGCCACCCGAGCCCCTCAGTGTCGCGATGGGCTGGCGCGTGGTCCTGCCGTTCTCCCAGGGATGCTCGACCTCCATCATGTCGACCTCGAGGCCGAGATTCGCGAGATACCCGGCCAGGAAGTCCGCCACTTCCTGCTCCTCGAAGAAAAAGCTCGGGATGCGGATCATGCGCCGGGCGAGATCGACCAGGCGTTCCTCCGAGACGGTCTTGAACACGGTGCGGGACAGTTCGGACTGGGGCATCGGATCGGACCTAGTAGCCGCGTTCGATGTTTGCGCGGGTTGGCAGGGGATCCCCGGCCAGGTCGGCGCGAAGATTGTCAAACAGGAGGTCGAGCGTGAGCGGGGAATACTGGTCCCGGTCGATGCAGGAGGTATGCGGTGTGATGACAAGGTTCGGCAACGTCCACCACGGGGACTCGGGCGGTACCGGCTCCGGTTCGAAATTGTCCAGCACCGCCCCCGAGAGGTGTCCGGAGGTCAGCGCCTCGGCCAGGGCATCGAAATCGAAGACCGGCGTGGGCGCCGTCGCAACCAGACCTGCGCCCTCCTTCATCTTGGCGAAGACACTTCGGTCGATGGAGCCCCTGGTCTCCGCGGTGCTGGGCAACGCCACCAGCACGAAGTCGGCCCGGCGCAGCACTCCCTCCAGTTCTCCCGGTCCGACTGTTTCGTGGCAGGCTTCATGAGGTTCGCCCGATCTGCGTACGCCAATCACGTGCATGCCGAGACCGCGGGCGCGCGCCGCGCCGGCGCCGCCGACATGTCCGACCCCGATGACGACCAGCGTCTTGCCTTCGATGCCGGTCTCGATCTGTGGCGTCCAGCGTCGTTCCTCCTTCGCCGTGGCGAAGAAGGGAATGCGGCAGTTGAGCATCAGCAGCGAGGCCGCGACGAATTCGCCCGCCTTCCTGGCGTGGATGCCGCTGCTGTGGACGAGAAGGGCGTCGGGCTTCAGCCAGCCCGAGATCGGCAACAGCTTGTGGAACGAGGCCGAGGTGACCATCGCCCAGCGCAGTTCCGGCCCGCTCACCGGAGCCTGCTCGAGAAGCTGCTGGGTCGTTGCGACGATGACCTGGGCATCGGCCATGCCCGCCTCGTATTCCTCCCGTGTTTCGCCGAAGCTGACATCGACCGCAGCCGCAACGTCGGGATGACGTCGGCAGGCTTCGTCGTACTGCGCGCGGGTGATGGCAAAGGCGGGATTCGACTTGCGCACCGGATATCCCGGTGGTGCCTTTTCGGGCGACGGCGGGTTCTGGACATGGAGACGGATGCGGGTGTCAGTTTCCGACATGACTTGGTTCCTTGCCCGGGCGCCACGGCGACGGGGATCGTCGCCGCTCGCCGGCGTCCTCAGGCGGCCGCGGCCACCTCGCTGCGCAGCGCACCATATGACGGAATGTCGCCTTCAAGCGTCGTGCGGAGCATGTGGCGCTGGTGTTTCTCGTCGTCATAGGGGATGGCGCAATGCTGGCTGCAGCGGTTGTCCCAGAGCACGACATCACCCACCCGCCAGCGATGGCGATAGACAAACTGCGGCTGGACCGCGAATTCGGAGAGTTCCTGGATCAACGCCTTGCCCTCTTCCTTTCCGAACCCCTCGATCTCGACCGTCCAGCGCCCGATATAGAGGGACTTCCGGCCGGTTTCCGAGTGGATGCGCACCAGCGGGTGCCAGACATCCGGCCGGTCCCGCCTTTCCTGCTCGGTAAGCGGCGGCAGGTGCGGGTAGTTGACCGGGTGCATCTCCGCCCGGCTGAACCGGGCGCGCCGGCCCTCGATTGCGTCGCGCAGGCGGCCTGGCAGGGCGTCGTAGGCCGCGTACATGTTCGCGAAGGCCGTGTCCCCGCCCTCCGGCGGAACGATGACGGCATAGAGCATGGAGCCCATATTGGGCACCAGCTTGTCCTCTCCATCGGAGTGCCATCCCCATCCGGCCCGGCGCACGCCCACGGGTTTGCCCTCTCGCACCAGGTTGGAAACGATGAAGACTTCCGGGTGGTCCGGCAGGGTCACCGGCGCTTCGTTGGCGAGCCGGGGCATGATGTGGAGCGGACCGAACCGGCGGGTGAAGGCCACGTGCTGGGCCGGCGTCCAGGAGACGTTCCGGAACAGCAGCACGTTGTGGTCGAGCCATGCCTGCCTGATTTCGGCGATCGTGTCGTCATCAATGTGGCCCGCCGGATCAATGCCCCGGATTTCCGCGCCGATGACGGTACTGAGTGGGCGCACGTCGACGGCCATCAGTCGTCTCCCCATCCGGTTGCCGCGGTCCGCCGGCCCGAAGGCCCACGCCCGTTCATCCTAAACGCACGGGATCACGTTTCAAGGCCGTGGCAAGCGAAATCCGCCCTACGCATTGTCTTCCAGGATCATGCTCGCGCCCTTCTCGGCGATCATGATGGTCGGAGCGTTGGTGTTGGCGGTGGTGACGGTCGGCATGACCGAGGCATCGATCACGCGGAGTGCGTCCAGCCCGTGTACGCGCAGGCGCGAATCAACCACGCACATCGGATCCTCACCCATGCGGCAGGTGCCGACCATGTGGTAGATCGTCTGTCCCGTGTGGCGCACGAAGTCCTCCAGCGCCTCCTGGCTCTCCACCCCTGGCCCCGGCGAAATCTCTCCCTGGGTGATCCCGGAAAAGGCCGGCTGGGAGAAGATCTCCCGCGTCTGCCGGATGCCCGCGACGGCGACCCGCAGGTCGTCCGGGTCGTGGAGCGCGTTCGGGCGGATCGCCGGAGGCCGAAACGGGTCCGGAGAGACTGCCACGATCTCCCCGCGCGAGGACGGACGCGCAACCGAAACCGCGACAGACATGCCGGGTTCCCGTTCCAGCCGGCCGAACTCGTCCTGTTCGAAGCTTGCCGGCGTGAACAGGAGCTGGATGTCAGGTGAGGCCAGCCCGTCGCGCGAGCGCGTGTAGCATTGCGCGCTGGAGACGCCGAATGTGAGCGCTCCGTTTCCGAACAGCGCGAAGCGCGCCATTTCCCGCACCAGCCGCCAGCCGCGCGCCAGCTGGTTGATTGACTGCTGGCCGCGCACCCGGTGGGAGATGCGTACGGTGAAGTGGTCCGAATAGTTCATGCCGACGCCCGGCAGGTCGTGGCGGACCTTGATGCCGATGTCCCTGAGCCGCTCCGCCGGGCCGACACCGGATATGTGGAGAAGATGCGGCGAGTTGACGGTGCCGCCGGAGACGATCACTTCGCGCGTGGCCCGTACTTCGCGGTCCCTCCCGCGCTGGCGAAACGCGACGCCGGTGCAGCGTGTACCGTCGAACCGGAGCCCGGTCGCGTGGGCGTCGGTCTCGACCCGCAGGTTCCGGCGCCCGCGCGCATCGCGCAGGAAGGTGCGGGCGGTGGAACCCCGGAACCGCCCGTTGCGCGACATCTGCGAGTAGCCCACGCCCTCCGCCGGCGGGTGCCCGCTCAGGTCCCCGGAGAAGGCGTGCCCTGCCTGCCGGGCCGCTTCCACGAAGCGGTGCGTGAGCGGCAGGACCGTCCGGTAGTCCTCGACCATGATCGGTCCCGACTTGCCGCGCTCGTCCGGATCGCCCGGCGCGTAGCGCTCAATGCTCTTGAAGTGCTGCTTGATGTCGTCATAGGCCCAGCCGCGCGCACCCATCTGCGCCCAGCCGTCGAAGTCAGCCGCATTGCCGCGGATGAACAGCATGCCGTTAATCGAGGATGACCCACCCAGTACCTTGCCTCGCGGGCAGTGGAACGCCCGGTTGCCGGTCTTCTCATCCGGCTCGCTGTAGTAGTTCCAGTTCACGACCGGGTGGGTGACGAGCTTCATCACGCCGGCCGGAACATGGATAAGCGGGTTCGTGTCCCGTCCGCCCGCCTCCAGCAGCACCACTTCCGCCCCGCCCGCGCTCAACCGCTCGGCAAGCACGCATCCGGCGGAGCCGGCTCCAACGATCACATACTCGGCATCCATGGCCTGCATCCTCTCCGGGTCGTCCCAATACCGGGTAACGGCGTGACCGGCCGCTTCATGTTGTAGCGCACCCGGCATTCCTGACCCAACGCCTGACGTCGTACCCGACCACCGTTCCGCAGTCCTCCAGTATGTCGACCGGAAGGGAGGTGAACAGCAGCCAGCGGATCGGGGCTGCACCCGATCCGCGACCACAACCAGCGCCGAACCCTGAACCTGACCGAGCTGTGCCGGAACGTGCCGTGCCGGCGCCACCGGCGACGACTGGTGCCGCCAGACACATGTTCCGCCGGGTGTGCGCCGGGCCGGAAGCCGGACCCGACCGCGCTGACAGGCAGGTGAAGACCTGTAGCTGTTCCCGGCCATCCAGAAAGCCAAAAGAACAGCACGCTAATGTTCGGCAAGTGCCGTGCGATGCGGAATGTCGCCCGCACCCAGGGCTCCGGTGACATGACGCACCGACCCGGGTCGGGCAAGCGCGGGCCGGATCTGGTACGGAACGTCCACGGCCAGCACCGTGGCGCCGCCGAAATGAAATGTCCGGCGTCACGTGTGGGGCATGGGTAGCGCTGGACCTCACCCCAGAACACCATGGTGATGCCTCGTGAAAAAACACCATGATGGTGCTACCCTCTGCGCACGCCATAACAAGCGCCTTGGTTCTGCTGGACAGAGACCCTACCGGTTTGACCGTCCTCAAACAGCGGGTGACACACGGCCAGGCTGCGTAACCCTGGCGACTTACTGCACAGGCAGGCGGTTCCGGGTTCCAGGACGCGCCGGGGTTCGACTTCGCTCGGGTACGGATAACGGCAGAATGGCCGTCCTGGCCGACTCGATACCATTCTTGAACCAGCAGGCCACCGAACAGATCAGACCGCCTTTCTGACCGAGAAAGCGTCGAGGGCGGCCTGACAAATGCAACCGTTTGGTGAGGCGGTGACTGTCAGTCAGGGCGTCGGTGGTTGAGCGTCCGCTTCCAGTCTTTCCTGAGCGGGCAAAGCCAGATGTCCTCACCCATGTGGTAGATGGTCTGTTACGTGCAGCGCGAGGGCCGGCGGGCTATCCGAAGCTTCGACTATCGGTGCTCATGGGACCCGGCACCCGGGCGCCGCTGGCCTGGTGCGGCGGCCCGTGGTCGGAATCGGAGATGGAACAGGCGGAACGGCTGGTGCCGCATCTCGAGCCCGGCATGCTGATGCTTGCCGACCGCTACTACGGCGGCTTTCCGTTGTGGTCGCAGGCCCAGGACCGCGGCGCCGACCTCCCCTGGCGGGTCAAGTCGAACCAGGCCTTTCCCGTGCGCGGGAGCTTCCCCGACGGCTCCTGGTCGAGCGTCATCAACGGCAGTGGCCGGGACCGCCGCCGGCTCCGCGGCCACCGTGCGGTGCGGGTGGTGCGCTACCGGATACCCGGCAGCGAGGAGGCCTTCACCCTCATCACCACGCTGCTCGATCCGGAGCAGGCGGCGGCGGCCGAACTCGCCGCGCTCTATCACGAGCGCCGGGAGATCGAGACCGCATACGACGAGGTCAAGACCCGCATGCTGGGACCCGGGGCCCTGCTGCGCAGCAAGACCCCGGAACTCGTGCTGCAGGAGCTCGACGGTCTGATGCTGACCCACTACGCCGTGCGCTGCCTGATCCACGAGGCCGCCGCCAGTGCCGGACAGGATCCGGACCGAGTATCCTTCCTCCATGCCGTCAACGCCGTGCGCCGCCGGATCGTTCATCCCGGCGCTTTTCCCCCACGGCTGACGGTTCCGAGCGCTGAGGGCGCCATCCTCGACGAGATCCTCGAAGAACAGGTGGTCTCCAGCCGGGGACAGGCCAGGCCCCGGGGCGTCAAGCGCAAGACGGGCAACGACCCGCTTCGCGTCCGCGCTCCCCTGTCTCGCAAGATCCACCGATGGGTCCCTGAACTCTGTCCGGTTCCTTCTTGAAACAACAGTATTGGGCCTAAACGCACGGCATCACGTTTCGAGACCGGGGCAGTGCAATCCGCGCTCCGTCTTCCGCCCGGCGCATTGCCTTCCGGGATCAAGCCTGCGCCCTGCTGTGGTCACGATGCCACGTAGCCGCCATCGACATTGCAGGTGGCGCCGGTGACATAGCTCGAGCGATCGGAGCACAGCCAGCAGACCATCTCGGCGATCTCATGCGCCTCGCCCATGCGCCGCGCCGGCACCCGGTTCATGAGCTCGTTGCCCCGCCGGGCGCGGGCCTCGCGCGTCATGTCGGTCGCGATGTAGCCGGGGCAGACGGCGTTCACGCGGATGCCGTCCAAGGCGTATTCGATGCCGGCGGTGCGCGTGAGGCCCGAAACGGCGTGCTTGGCCGCCACATAGGCGCTGCCGCCCGGCAGGCCGAGCAGGCCGGCGACCGAAGAGGTGTTGACGATGGCCCCGCCGCCCCCGTCCGCCTTCATCCGCTCGATCTCGCCCTTCATGCTGAGCCACACGCCCTTGAGGTTGACCGCGATCATCCGGTCGAAGCCTTCCTCGGTCCATTCATGGGTGCGCCGGGCGTAATGGTCGAGATTCGCCGGCCCGATGCCCGCGTTGTTGAAGGCGCAGTCGATCCGCCCGAAGGCCGCGACCGCCGCATCCAGCATCGCCTCGACCTGTTCGGCCTCGATCACCTCGACGGGAAGCGCGATCGCCTCGCCGCCCGCCTCGCGGATCGTGGTGGCCGTTTCCTCCGCCCATTCAAGATTGAGGTCGGCCGCCGCCACCCGGGCGCCTTCCCGAGCGAAAAGCATCGCGGTCGCGCGCCCGATGCCATTCCCGCCCCCGGTAATCAGCGCCGCCTTGCCTGCCAGCATTCCCGCCATGTCTTCGACTCCCCGTCCCGTTCCGCCCGTCAGGACGCCAGGTAGCCGCCATCGACATTGTAGGTAGCCCCGGTGACGAAGCCGGAGCGGTCCGAGCAGAGCCAGCAGACCATCTCGGCGATCTCCCGCGCCTCGCCCAGGCGCCGCGCCGGCACCAGGGCCATGAGCTCGTTACCGCGCCGGGACATGACCTCGCGGGTCATGTCGGTAGCGATGAAGCCGGGGCAGACGGCGTTCACGCGGATGTTGTCGGTGGCGTATTCGATGCCGGCGGTGCGCGTGAGGCCTGAGACGCCGTGCTTGGCCGCCACATAGCCCGACGAGGTCGGTATGCCGGCGAGGCCCGCGATGGAGGAGGTGTTGACGATGGCGCCGCCGCCAGTCTCCAGCATGCGCACGATCTCGCTCTTCATGCAGAGCCACACGCCCTTGAGGTTGACCTCGATCATGCGGTCGAAACCCTCTTCCGACCAGCAATGCGTCCGCTTGGCGTTGTTGCCGACATTGATCGGCGCGATGCCGGCGTTGTTGAAGGCGCAGTCGATCCGCCCGAACGCCTCCACGGTCGCATCCACCATCGCCTCGACCTGCCCGGCGTCGCTGACTTCGACGGAGAGCGCGACCGCCTCGCCGCCCTCCTCGCGGATCATGGCCGCGGTTTCCTCCGTCCCTTCGAGGTTGAGATCGGCCACCGCGACCCGCGCCCCTTCCTGCGCGAAAAGCAGCGCCGTCGTCCGCCCGATCCCGTTCGCACCCCCGGTAATCAACGCCGCCTTGCCGTCCAGCATTCCGGCCATGTCCCGGCCTCCCCTTCCGCTCGTTTCGGGACCAGCATAGCGCGCCGCGCCATGCGTCACGATAGGTCATGTTCCGGGGGCCGTTGCCGGAATCGCCGTTCCACAGGCCCCGATCGGTCAGCATTTCCTCAAGCGCGCAAGGCGTCCTCTGCGGGACCTGCTCCAGGGGACAGGAGCGCCCCTCCGCCTCAAGCGCCGCGGCGCTCTCCGTGAAGTTCTGGTGGCGCAGGAGGAAGCGCACGTCGTTCGCATCCCGTGAGTCGTCCCCGATGCGCATGGCCAGACACTTCGTGGCCAACAGGTATTCGGGCGCGGGCGTCATCTTCCGCAGATGAGGAAGATCCGGGTATGGGCGGAAGTCGGGATGTTTGCCCGGATATCCCTTGACGGCACCGTTGAGCCAGTCGCCGGAGACGCCGAAATCGAGGGCGACGCTACGCGCCGTCCCGGGTGATGTCGACCTTGCCGCCCAGGTGCGTCTCGTCGCCTGCGGCCGGCGTGATCACCCCGGTCGGTACCCAGCTTGCCTCGATGTCGATCCAGCCGTGCCCGGTCAGCAGTTCCAGGCGGTCGGGTCGTATACGACCTGTTCGACAAGGGTGCCCGCGACCTGCATGACGCGCTCCCTGGTCCTGTTCGTGAACCAGCCGCACTCGTCTTCCACGGTGAGCGCCTCGATCCGTGCGGGTCGGTCCGTTGCGGAATTCCCGGGTATGGACACCGCCCGGATCGAACCGTCCCGGCTCGCCGCCGACCAGGTTCAACTCCCTGAAGCGCCTTCCCCGCCCCGCGGTTCAGCGGTTCCCGTCGCGATGCTCGACATGTCCTGGCCTTTTCCGGTTACGGCTCAGCACCGTGAAACGGCGCATTGCCGGGTATGGGTGCGCCAGGCGAAGCTCCGGAAAGGAGGAAGGGACCAGCTGGAGATCTCTTGTCGCAAGCCAGCGGATTCAACTCCCGCCCGGGAGATCGGTGTGGTCTCACCGGTGACACGGCGATGAACGAAATCCGGATCGTGGGTGTTTGGCGTTCCGGGCCCGTTTTCGACACCGGCACGCGCCCGCCAACTCCGTGGAGGCTCCCGGAAGTGTCCCTCAACCGGTTGCCGCGCAGTAGGCCAAGCTCATCACGGTCTCGCCATGCTCGGTCAAGGCCAGGGCCTTCGCGAATTGAAGATCCGCCGTCAGCATCACCGCGCCGATACGATGTGCGAGCGCGAGATAGACGCAATCGTAGACCGGATGGTCGAGTGCCAGCGCCAGACGAACCGCATCGGCGGAGACAGTCTCGTCGGCGCTCCAGCGCACCGGCATGTCCGGCACGTTGGCCAACAGGACAACCGCGACACCGCGGTCTATCTCGCCCGACCGCGCCTTGCGCCGCAGGGTGCTGGCGACCTCGGACGCCATCAGGCGCGGGGCGTGCAACTCCTGGCCGCTCGTTGCCAGCTCCAGCGCGACGTCCGCACCCTGTTCGGCGACCAGCCACTTGACCGCAACACTCGCATCGACAACGAAACGCATCAGAAGTCGTCGCGATGGCCGTGGTCGCGGTCCTCGCGAATCAGCACCTCCGCTGGCGTGTGCCTGCGCCCTTCGGTCAAGGGGCGCAGCCGCTTCATGGCCTCGCCGAACACGGCCCGTTTCACTGCCATGTCGTCGTCGGCGGCACATTGCAGGATGTGGCGCGCCTCGCCTTCCAGGGAGCGGTTGTTCAACGCGGCGCGCCGCTTGAGGCGGTCCACCACATCCTTGTCGAGCCGCCGCACATTGATCGTGACCATGGGTTCGCTTCCGGAATTTGGATAGCATACTGTTATCATGATTGCGTATTGATCCCAAGCTCCGGTATGCGGCAAATGCCGCCCTGGGAGAACAGCCGCGGCCACGGGATGACAGGGTGGCGAGACCTTGCGTTCGTCGCCTGTTCCACGCGTTGCGAGCAAGTGTCCGGCCCGCACGGACAGACCCGAATTTCGTAAAACCCTCGCTCCCGGAGCGTCCCGGCGGAGGTGGCGTCCATCGGCAGGATTGCCTCGCTTGCGCGGGGCGTGGGGTACTTCGAGACGGATGGTCGCTACTCGAAGGACGACGGCGCGCACCGCGAGGCCAGCGCTCGGGCGCAAGAAACCCGACGATGAGAGTGTTCATCGACCCGGCCGGACGCAACGCTGGGTGCCCCGGAGTCGGTGTCCCTGACGGCGATGCTGGGCGGCGACGAGCGGATTGTCGATGCGCTAGTTCCGGCCCTGGGTCTCGATGATCACCAGCGGTTCCGCGGCCGGGTTGGACAGGATGGCGGTCTGGCCGGGTCCGATGTCGACCGTATCGCGTGTGGCAACGGGTGTCGTCCTGCCTTCCCGGGGCCACCCGGCAAGCCTGCCGGTGCCAGAGAGCACCGTCACCGTCCGGTCGGGTCCGAGCGCCAGTTCGGCCCCCGGGTCGACGACGAGACGGGTCACCCGGTACCCGGGCCCGTGGTCGAGCTCGCAAGACCGTCCCCAGGGATGCCGTGTTTCCGTGTGGCGGACCGCCTCGGATCTGCCTGCCGCGGCAAGCGCCCTGGCGATCCGTCCCGCCTCCTGGGCGCGGGCGAGCGGCAGCACGAGCACCGCGTCCGGGGTCTCGATGACCGCGACATCCCGCATGCCGTGCACGACCACCAACCGCGAGCCGGCGCGCACAAGGCTTGACGCGACGTCGTCCACGACGACATCGCCCGCGATCGCGTTTCCTGCCTTGTCCCGGCCCGCCGCATCCCACAGCGACTGCCAGGATCCGGCATCGTGCCATCCGGCCTCGAACGGGATCACCACCGTGTTGTCCGAATGCTCGATGACAGCGCGGTCAACCGAATTCGACGGACAGAGGGAAAACGACGTCCTGTCAGGGTGGAGTATCGGTCCATCGACACCGTCGAGCGCTTCCCGGCACCGGCGGACGATCCCGGGAGCAAGCCGCGACACCTCCTCCAGCCAGGACGCGGCCCGGAACAGGAAGATGCCGCTGTTCCACAGCCAGTCGCCGGAGCGGCTCAATTCCGCTGCCGTCGGGGCGTCGGGTTTCTCGACGAACCGGCTGACGCCGCGGCACTCGGGGTGGCCGGGAACCGGCTTCCCGGGGAGGATATAGCCATAGCCGGTTTCCGCGCGATGGGGCCGGACGCCAAAGGTGACAAGGTGACCCGACCCGGCGGCCGAACCGGCGCTCACAACTGCATCAACCAGCCTGTCGTGCCTGTGCACCACGTGGTCGGACGGCAGCAGCAGCATCCGGTCATCGGGCGCGCGTCCCTCGAGGCACAGGGCGGCCAGGGTCGCGGCGGGTGCGGTGCCGCGGCTTTCGGTCTCGACCACGACCCGGTCCGCCTCGGATCCCATCGCCGCGAGCTGGCGGCGGATCTCGTCCACGTGCGCCTGGTGGCACAGGACCAGCGGCGGGGTGAAGACGGCCGCATCGGCGCAACGGCGGACCGCCGACTGGAACAGGCTCTCCGTCCCGGCCCGGGCTTGCAGCTGCTTGGGAAACCCGCTACGGGACTCCGGCCACAGGCGCGTTCCCGAACCGCCTGCCAGAATGACCGGGTGGATCCTCACCATCTGCAATCCGCCTGGCAACGGCCGGGCGGGTCGGCCAGGAGGCGATGCCAATGATCGTGGTCTTCGGGTCGATCAACGTCGACCTGTTCTTCGGGGTGGCCACGCTGCCGCGACCGGGCGAGACCGTGTTGTGCACGGAGTACGTGACCTGGCCGGGCGGCAAGGGCGCGAACCAGGCGGTCGCCGCGGCCCGCGCCGGAGCCGGGGTCAGGATGATCGGTGCGGTCGGAACCGATGCCCATGCCGGTCCCGTCCTCGAGGCGATCGATGCGACCGGGGTCGATACCTCGCACGTGGTCAGGGTTCCGGGAGTGACCGGAACGGCGATCGTCATGGTCGAGGAGAGTGCGGAGAACCAGATCGTGGTCGCGAGCGGCGCCAACCTGCAGGCCCGCGCCGAACATGTTCCCGACCGGGTGCTCGGACCCGGGACCACGCTGGTGGTTCAGCTCGAAGTCCCGATCGCGGAAATCCACACTGTGCTCGAACGGTCGAGACGGGCTGGCAGCCGGACCGTGCTGAACGCCGCCCCGGCGCAGACACTGCCGCAGGGCATGCTGGAGACGTGCGACGTGATCGTGGCCAACCGCGGCGAGGCGGACGTGCTCGCCGGGGCCGCTCGCGATGCGCCGGCCCAGGTGCGCACGCTGGCGGACCGATACGGGTGCGACTGCATCATCACCCTGGGAGACGAGGGTGCGGTACTGGCGAGCGGGGGCGGCCTGTTTCGGCTGGGCAGCCTCGATATCCGTCCTGTCGATACCGTCGGTGCCGGCGACGCATTCGTCGGAGTACTCGCCGCGCGGCTTGATGCCGGCGACCCGCTGCTGGACGCGGCACGGTATGCGAGTGTTGCCGCGGGGCTGGCGTGCCTGGAGGAAGGGGCGCAGATGCGGGTCCCGGCAGCCGACATCCAGCGGGCTCTCGGGCAGCTTGCCCCGGCGCAGCCTGCCTGACCCCGTCACGGCGACCCCGCGGCGGCCCGGGGGTCGAGAGCGGCCTGGAGGCCGTCGCCGAGCAGGTTGAAGGCGATCACGGTAACGAAGATCAGCAGACCCGGCCAGACCGCGAGCAGCGGCGCCTGGTGCATGAGCTCCTGGGCGCCGTTCAGCATGTTGCCCCAGCTCGGGACCGGTGGATGGATGCCGAGACCGAGGAAGCTCAGGACGCTCTCGAACAGGATCACGTTGCCGACAGCGAGCGTGGTGGCGACCAGCAGCGGGGACGCGGCATTGGGCAGGATGTGTCGGAACATGATCCGGGCCGGTCCGAGCCCGAGTGCGCGCGCGACCTGGACGAATTCCCGCTCCCGCAGGCTGAGCGTGGTTCCGCGTACCAGCCGTGCGACCCCCGGCCAGCCGACGATCGCGATGATGGCGATGATGCGGTAGAGGCTGAAGCTCGCCGAATTGCCCACGCTCTCCGGCAGCCCGAGCTTCGCCGGGTCCACCGCCGCGAGCACGATCAGCAGCGGCAGCAGCGGTAGCGAAATCAGCGCGTCGGCACAGCGCATGATCAGGTCGTCGACCCGCCCGCCGACAAACCCGGACACGAGCCCGAGAACCGCGCCGATCACGGCGGTGCACAGAGCCGCCGACAGCCCGACCAGCAGGGAGACCCTCCCGCCGTGGAGCAGCCTCAGCAGCAGGTCCCTGCCGAGTTCGTCCGTCCCGAGCCAGTGAACCGGGCCGGGGGGTGCCAGCCGGTTGAACAGGTCGACGCGGGCCGCGTCCAGCGCGAGCACGGCCTCGAGCAGGGGGGCAGCGGCGACCAGCAGTCCGAGACCGGCCAGGATGATCAGGCTGGCGACCGCCGACGGGTAGGCGCGCAGGCGTCGCCACGCCTGCCCGGTGCGGGTTGCCGGACGTCTCACCCGTGCGCTCCGCTGCGGTAGGTGATGCGCGGGTCGAGCCAGGCATAGGCGATGTCGGCGAAGATGTTGGCGAGAAGGGTGACGAGCGTTGCCAGCAACAGGCCGACCAGGGCCAGGTTGTAGTCGTTGCCCATGACCGCGTCGTAGATCGTCTTGCCCATGCCGAGCCAGCCGAACATGGTCTCGGTGATCAGTGCGCCGGAGAACAGGCCTCCGACATCGAGTGCTGCGATCGTCACCACGGGGATCAGCGCATTGCGCAGCGCGTGGCGCCGCACGATGTGCCTCTCCGCCACGCCCTTGGCCCGGGCGGTGCGAATGTACTCCTCCCGCATCACCTCGATCATGGCCGAGCGCACGTGGCGCGTGTAGCCGGCCACTGCGGCGGCCGAGAGCGTGAGCACCGGCAGGACCATGTAGCGCAGCCGCTCCAGCACACCGTCACCCTCGCGCCCCATGCCACCGGCCGGCAGCAGTCCGAGGACGACGGCGAAGAGCAGGATCAGCAGCAGGGCGAACCAGAACGGCGGGATCGACACACCGGCAAAGCAGCAGAAATTGATCGCCTGGTCACTCCACGATCCGGGCCGCAGCGCGGCGTGAATACCGGCGGGAACCGCGATGGCGACGGCGATCACCAGCGAGACCGCCATCAGCAACAGCGAGTTGCCAAGCCGCGGGGCAAGAACCTCGAGCACCGGCTCGTTCAGCAGCCGCGAGTACCCGAACTCGCCCGCGAGGGCGTTCGAGAGCCACGCGAGGTAGCGGTCGATCAACGGTTGGTCGAGGCCGTGCAGTGCCTTCAGCCGCGCAATGTCTTCCGACGTGATGTCCGGGTCGGCCGCGAACATCAGGTCGATCGGGTCACCGGGCATCAGGCCGAGCAGGACGTAGGTTGCGAACGACATCGCGAGCAGCACGACCGCGGACTGGCCGAGACGTGCAAGAAGGAACCTCAACATGGCCTGGCGCCGGCCGGCGCTACTCGACCCTCCATTCCTCGATCCAGTTGGTGGTCGGAGCCAGGTGGCCCGTCGGCCGGATGCCTTTCAGCCAACGGGGAATGATGTAGGCATCGGACCGGAAATACAGCGGCAGCACCGGAAGCTGCTCGGCATAGATCTGCTGGACCCGCTTCCACAGCCCGGCGCGACGGGTCCGATCGAGCTCGAGCTCGATCTCGTCGATCAGCCGGTCCATGTCCGCGTTGCGAAACCCGGTGTAGTTCTGGCCGCTCCAGTTGTTGCCGGCGGCGGGAATGCTGTTCGAGTGCAGCGTGGTGCGCGGCAGGCTTTCCGGCGCCGACAGCCAGGCGAACATGGCAAGGGCGCTGAAGGCGCGGTTCGAGATGGTCTGCCCGAACAGCACGCGTGCCGGCTCGTTGCGGATCGTGACCTCGACACCGACCTCGCGCCAGTAGCTCTGCAGGACCTGCTGGACCAGTTCCCGGACCCGGTTGCCGGCGGTGGTCATGAATTCGAGTGCAAGACGGGTGCCGTTCGCGTCATGGCGAATGCCGCCCCGCATCGTGGTCCACCCGGCGTCGTCCAGCAGTGCTCTGGCCCGGTCGGGATCATGCGGATAGGTGCGCACGTCGTCCGTGTGGATCCAGTCGAGCGGGTTGACCATGGTGTGTGCGACCGGCTGCTTGCCCTCGAACAGCCGGGCGTTGACCGCTTCCCGGTCGATGGCGTGCAGGAGTGCCCGCCTCACGCGCAGATCGGCCAGGATCGGATTGTCGAGCATGAGGTCGATGTGCTCGTAGATCAGGCCGGGCTTGTAGACGACATCGAACCGGTCGCCGTGGCGCTGCTCGAAGGACAGGGCCTGGTCCAGCGTCAGGCCCATCTCGCCGGGAATGTAGTCGATGGCGCCGGACAGCAGGTGGGCCTCGAGGGCAGCGGTCTTCTCGATGGTGCGCACCTCGATGCGGTCGAATGCGGGGGACTGCCCCTTCCAGTGCGCGTTGCGCTCCAGCACCACCGAGGCACCCGGCGAGACCGCCGTGATCCGGTACGGACCGTTGTACAGGCCCGGGTTGGTCGGATCGGTCTGGTAGAGGGTGCGGTGGCGGTAGTTCCCCGGCTCGGCGAATGCAGCTTCCTCCAGGTGGGCGGGCAGAAGCAGCCCGAACGAGGCCTGGTAGAGGTAGTCAAGCTTGCTGCTGACAACGCTGAAGGTCTTCTCGTCGTGCACCTCGATCCGGGTTACGTCCAGGAACGACTGGCGGTCCGGCACACCGGTGTCGGGATGCCGTCCCACCTTCCAGGTAAACACCACGTCCCTCGTGGTAACCGGGACACCGTCGCCCCAGAAGACGTCGTCGCGCAGCGTGACCCTGGAAACCACCCCGCGCCTGCCGGTGGGTGTCCCGTCCGCGTCCACGGCGTCGGTGGCCACCGCCCGGCCGTTCTCGAAGGTGGCGAGTTCGGTGCACATCCGGCAGGTCACGTTCCAGTCGTGGTCGAACATGCTGACCGGCCGGTGCGCCATCGCGAGGATGTACGACTTGGCCAGCATCGAATCGATCAGCGGGTTCAGCGTCGAGGGAAACTGCGTGACGCCGATGGCGAGCTGATCCCGGGCGTCAGCCCTCGCCGGCAGCAGGCAGGCAATCGCGATCAGCCCGGCCGCGACGACGGGTCGCAACCGGCCGGGCAGGCATCCTGTCATCACCCGGCCCTCCGTGCCTCAGGTCAAGGGGATGTCCAGCACCGTGGTCCTGAACGCCGGCCGCTCGCAGATCCGCGCGTACCAGCCTTCCAGGTTGGCCATGGCCGGGCGATCATCGATCAGCGTGAGCCAGCGGTAGGTCATGACGCCGAGCGGAATGTCGGCCATGGTGAGCCGGTCGCCGACCATGAAGCCCCTCGCGGAGAGATGGCGGTCCATGATCTGCATCAGCGGGATCATGCCGAGCCGTCCGGCCTCGATTGCCGCCGCGTCGCGGTCGGGCTCGGGGGTCCGAACCAGGTTCCAGAAGATGGGCGTGATCTGCGGGGCGACGGTGGTCTGCTGCCAGTCCATCCACCGGTCGGCGTCGGCGCGCACCTGCGGGTCCTCCGGACAGAGGGTCCCGGCGCCGTGCCTGCCGGCCAGGTAGCGGACGATCGCGTTGGATTCCCACAGGACGAACCCTTCCTCCTCCATGGTCGGAACCCGGGAATTGGGGTTCATCGCCTTGTACTCCGGCGTGTCGACCACGCCGAACGCGCCGCCCGCATCCCGTCTCTCGAATGGCACGTCCAGTTCCCTCAGTGCCCACAGGACCTTCTGGACGTTGGACGAATTGGTACGGCCATGGATGGTGAGCATGGTGCGATCTCCTCGTGAATCGGAACCGGCAGGGGCGCTGCCTCGGCAGGTTGTACGAACCGGTCCGATCCGTGTCGAGGGCAGAAGCGCCGACCGCCACGCTACCGGGGCGCTCGCTGCTCGCTCACAGCCAGGCCGGCGGCAAGGCACAGACCGGCCCCGGAGACGGCCAGCATGACCCACCAGGACGCGGCCCATCCCCCGAGACCGGCGACGGCGGCGGCGAAAACCGGGGGCCCGAGCAGGCTGCCCAGTGCCGCGCCCTGCACCACGGATCCGCTGGCCGTCGCGACGAGGGCCGCTCGCGCTGCCCCGGCCGCCGCCCCGGCCAGGGCTGCCGCCGGGAGCAGACCGCCGACGGCGCTGAAGACGAGGGCGAGCGGGACCCGCAGCGCATCGGGCGTGCCGGCGAGAAAGATGCCGGCACCGGCTCCTCCCATGGCGCAGTACGCAACGGCGACCAGGATCCAGCGCGGAACCCGGCGGTGCATGGCCCAGGCGGCGGCAAGATTGCCGCCGGCGTTGATCGCGACCACCAGCGCGGCCCAGGCCGCCGCCGCCGCGGTTCCGTGACCCTGGTCCTCGATCAGGAAGGTGGGCAGCCAGGCCATGATGGCGAACCACTGCAGCGTGTAGAGCGCAAAGCCCAGGCTGAACAGCCAGAGCGGCAGGCTTGCGAGCGTCTCGCGCACACCGGGCCAGTCGATGGCGCGCGCGGGAAACGGGTGCGGCCAGCTGCTCGGGTGCAGGCGCCATCCGAGAACAACCGCGAAACTGGCAACAAGTGCGCAGCTGACCAGCCAGAACGCGCGCCAGCCGGCCACGTCGGCGATCGCCGGGCCCCCCAGCATGGCGATCGCCATGCCGATCGGCATGTAGGCGCCCCAGATCCCGAATACCAGGCCGTAGTTGCGCGGGTGTGTCGCGACCGCGAGCAGGCGCGGTGCGGTGACCGTGACGGCAACGAAACCGATGCCCTCGAGAAAGCGCGAGACCAGGAGGCCGGAGCCCGTGTCGGCCAGGCCCCCCAGCAGGCTGCCGGCCGCGAGCAGGACCATGCCGGAGAGAACCAGGCGCCGGGGGCCGGCACGGTCGGTGACCATGCCGGTTGCCACGGCAAGGACCGCGCTCGTCGCGTAGCACAGCGAGGTCAGCCAGCCGGCGGTGACCAGGTCGAGACCGAGGTCGGACCGCAACTCGGGAAGCACCGGCGAGACCTTGCCTACCTGGAACCCGGCAAGGATCCCGGCACCGAGCGCTGCCAGCACGATGTCCCAGCGTGTGGTCATGGCCTGCCGGTGTTGCGGGAAGGCTCGAACCCCCGGTGCGCGCTGCCGACCGGGATCCGCGGGCTCCGGCCGCGGTCATCATGCGCCGCCCGCGCCCAGCGCCTCGGCCCGGTCGGGACCCTACATGGGTGCCGGAAGCGATACAACAGAAGGTGCCGATTCCTGAACGGAACCCCGTCGTTGCCGGGCTCTGCGGCTTGACGGAAGACGCGGTTCGACGTATATGCCGCGCCTGCCGGGCTGCAGCAGCCCGGGTGCAGCAGGAATACCTCGGAGGACGTGACCATGGCCCGACGCTGTTCGGTGACCGGCAAGGGTGTCCAGGCCGGCAACAATGTCAGTCACGCCAACAACCGGACCCGGCGCCGGTTTCTCCCGAACCTGCAGCGCACCTCGCTGATGAGCGAGATCCTTGGCCGGCCGGTCCGCCTGCGCCTCAGCACCTCGGCCATCCGGACCATCGAGCACAAGGGTGGCCTCGATGCCTTCCTGCGCTCGACCCGGGCCGATCGTCTCGGTCCCGAGGCGCGCAGGCTGAAGCGGCGCATCGAGAAGGTGGCGGCAAGGACCTGATCCGGCGGCGGGACCCTCCGGAAGGACTGCAATGACCGACAGCACCGATTACCGGGTCGCCGACATCGCGCTCGCCGAGTGGGGCCGGCGCGAGATCGCGATCGCGGAGACCGAAATGCCGGGCCTGATGGCCCTGCGCGAGGAATACGCGGGACGCCGACCACTGGAAGGAGCCCGGATTGCCGGGTGCCTTCACATGACGATCCAGACAGCGGTGCTGATCGGCACCCTGCGACGGCTCGGCGCGGAGGTCCGCTGGTCGTCGTGCAACATCTTCTCGACCCAGGATCATGCCGCCGCCGCAATGGCCGCGGACGGCGTGCCGGTCTTTGCCTGGAAGGGCGAGACCGAGGAGGAGTACGACTGGTGCATCCGGCGCACGGTCGAGGGACCGGACGGCTGGACCCCGAACATGCTGCTCGACGATGGCGGCGACCTGACCCGGATCATGCATGACGACTACCCGCAACTGGTAGCGCGCGTGCGCGGGATTTCGGAGGAGACCACCACCGGGGTGCTGCGCCTGCAGCAGATGGCGATCGACGGAACGCTGAAGGCGCCCGCGTTCAACGTCAATGACAGCGTGACCAAGTCGAAGTTCGACAACCTGTACGGGTGCCGGGAGAGCCTCACCGACGGCATCCGCCGGGCGACCGACATCATGCTCTCGGGCAAGACCGCGGTGGTGAACGGCTACGGCGACGTGGGCAAGGGATCGGCCGCAAGCCTGCGCAACGGCGGAGCCCGGGTCATCGTGGCCGAGATCGATCCGATCTGCGCCCTGCAGGCGGCCATGGAGGGCTACGAGGTCTCCACCATGGATGCCTGGGCCCCGAAGGCGGACATCTTCGTGACCGCCACCGGCAACCGTGACGTCATCACCATTGACCACATGCGCCGGATGAAGGACCGGGCCATCGTCTGCAACATCGGGCACTTCGATACCGAGGTACAGGTCGACGCGCTCAGGAACTACCCGTGGCACAACGTCAAGCCGCAGGTGGACGAGATCGAGTTTCCCGATGGCAAGCGGGTGATCCTGCTGGCCGAGGGCCGGCTGGTCAACCTGGGCTGCGCCACCGGGCACCCGAGCTTCGTGATGAGCGCCTCGTTTACCAACCAGGTCCTGGCGCAGGTCGAACTGTGGACCGGCAGCTACCCGGTCGGCGTTCACCTGTTGCCGAAGGTGCTCGACGAGAAGGTGGCGATGCTGCACCTCGCGCGTGTCGGCGCCGTGCTCACCCGGATGAACGACGAGCAGGCGACCTACATCGGGGTGCCGCCCGACGGCCCGTTCAAGCGCGACGACTACCGCTACTGACGGGCGGTCTGGCATCCGTGCCGGGCCGCTGGCATTCTGTGCCGGGAATTCTGGCCACCAGCCCGGAGCACAGGCATGTCGGTTCTCCTACACGGCGCGGCCGAGAGGTTCGTCTCGAGCAACTCGGGCCTCGAGATCGCGAGGGTGATTGCCCAGGCAAACGGTGCGGCCGCCTGCGAACTGTGGGAACAGCCGCTTCGCCCCGGCGACGTCATCCCCATGCACTACCACCTGGTGGAGGAAACCGTCACCTTCATGCAGGGCAGGATCAGCGTGATCCTCGACGGTACCGAGCACCGGATCGATGCCGATGCCGACGGCACCTGCTCGCTGCTGTTGCCGGCGCGGCTTCACCACGAGATCCGCAACATCGGCGAGACCGCGACCAGCATGCTGGCGTTCTTCCCGACGGTCGCGCCGGAGATCTTTCCGGTCAGGTGAACGGACGCTCCCGCTCAGGGCCCTGACAGGTGCGGCGTGCCGCGGTAGGCATCGTGCAGCCGCGAGACGTGCCGTTCGGCGATGCGCACGATCCGGCCGGGCTCGAAGTTGGCCTGGGAAAGCGCGATCGCGATATCGAACACCTCGCCGTAGTGCGCGATCAGCCCGTCGCGCAGGCGGAACCGGCTCATCCCTTCCCAGACCACCCGCTTCCCCCGCGCGTCCGGCAGGCGCGAGTCGAAGCTGAAGGTCCAGCCGGCATAACCGATGTCCCCCGTGACCACCGGCTCCCGCATCTCCCAGCGATACCGTTCGCCGTGTTCGTAGAACAGCTCGTCCAGCATGCGCGCAATCGCGTCGCGGCCCTGGAACGGGCCGTAGAACACGTCATGGTAGATCCCGTCCTCGCTGAACACTGCCGCGAGCGCGGCGCCGCCGTCGCCCTCGACAGCAGCGGTAAACCGTCCGAGCACTGCCTCGAATTCGCCGATCTCCATCCGTCCCTCTCCCGTTGCGGGCCGCCGCACAACCCTGTCGCGCCGGCCCATGGTGCGCGGCCGTGACCGGGCTGCGCAAGCGCTCGGTCATGGTTTCGGGCCATGCGACCAGCGTGTCGCTGGAGCAGGAGTTCTGGGAGGAGCTGCAGGTGGTCGCGCGCGCGAGGGGCGTTTCGCTCAACCGGCTGGTCTCCGAGGTGGACCGGACCCGCACCGGCAACCTCTCGAGCGCCCTGCGTGTGTTCGTGCTGGCGGAACTGCGCCGCGCCGGCCGCGATGCCTGAGGCCGGCATGCGACATCCGGAAACCGGGGCGGACGGCCCCGGCCAGCGGCCCGCCTTCCTGTCAGTCGACCTCGAGGTCCACCCGGAGGACGGGCGCATTCTCGGCCTGAGCGCGGTGCGCTCGGACACCGGCCGGAGCCTCAGCCATTACGGCCGCGGCCTGTCCGGCGCACTCGAACGGCTCGACGCCCTTGCCGACGGCGTCGCCTTCGTGCTCGGACACAACCTGATCGACCATGACCTGCCTCACCTGGCCGCCGCGAGGCCGGGGCTGCGGCTGCTCCGGCTGCCCGCGGTGGACACGTTGCGCCTCAGTCCCCTCGCTTTCCCGGCCAATCCCTACCATCACCTCGTCAAGCACTACCAGGACGCGGGCCTGGTTCGCGGGCGCCGCAACGATCCGCTGCTTGACGCCGGGCTCGCACTCGAGCTGTTCGGCGATGAGCGCGAGGCACTGGCACGGGCCGCACCGGAACTGCTTGCCGCGTGGCACTGGCTGTGCACGCCCGAGCCGGCGGGTGTCGATCGCGGCCTCGACACCGTCTTCTCCGCCCTGCGCCGGGCTGTCCGTCCGGCCCGCCCGCAGGCCGGCACCGCCATCGCCCGGCTGCTCGAGGGAGCCGGTTGCATCGTTCAGTCACGCGGGCTCCTGGCCGATGCGCGTGAGCATGGCTGGTCACTTGCCTATGCCCTGGCATGGCTGTCGGTGGCCGGCGGCAATTCGGTGATGCCGCCGTGGGTGCGCCACCAGTTTCCCGAAGCCGGGCGCCTGGTGCGCCTTTTCAGGGACACCGCCTGCGCGGATCCGGCCTGCACCTGGTGCCGGGAGCGTCATGACGCCGGCCGGGAACTCGGGCGCTGGTTCGGCTACGACGGCTTTCGCCCAGAACCGGCGGGAGCCGACGGCAAGCCCATGCAGCAGGCTATCGTCGAGGCGATGCTGGCGGGACGCCACGCGCTCGGGATCCTGCCCACCGGGACCGGCAAGTCCCTGTGCTACCAGATCCCCGCACTGTCGCGTTACGACAAGACCGGCGCGCTGACGGTGGTGATATCGCCCCTGGTCGCACTGATGGCGGACCAGGTCGCCGGGCTGGAGCAGCGCGGCATAGGGTGCTGCGTGACCATCAACGGGCTTTTGTCCATGCCCGAACGGGCCGATGCGCTGGACCGGGTCCGGCTGGGCGATGCCGGGATCCTGCTGATCTCGCCGGAGCAGCTGCGCTCGCGAACCCTGCGCCGGGCGCTCGCGCAGCGAGAGATCGGTGGCTGGGTGCTGGACGAGGCGCACTGCCTGTCGCGCTGGGGACACGACTTCCGGCCCGACTACCGCTACGTGGGCCGCTTCATCCGGGAAAGGGCAACTGCCGGGTCGATCCCGCCGGTCCTGTGCCTGACCGCGACCGCCAGGCCGGACGTCATCGCGGACATATCCCGGCACTTTCGCGACCAGCTCGGTGTCGAACTGGAGATCTTCAACGGCGGTGCGGAGCGAACCAACCTCGCCTTCGAGGTGATGCCGACAACGGGCGGCGAGAAGTTCTCCGACATCCACCAGGTCCTGATGTCCCACCTGCCGCCCGACGCGCCGGGCGGCGCCATCGTCTATTGCGCAACACGCCAGCAGACCGAGGACATCGCGGAATACCTCCAGTTCAAGGACGTCGCCGCGGACCGGTTCCACGCGGGACTGCCCCCGGAAACGAAGAAGGAGGTGCAGCGCCGCTTCATCGCCGGCGAACTGCGCGCGATCGCGGCCACCAACGCCTTCGGCATGGGGATCGACAAGCCCGACGTGCGGCTGGTCATCCACGCCGACATACCGGGGTCGCTGGAAAACTACCTGCAGGAGGCCGGCCGCGCCGGGCGTGACCGCGGCCCGGCACGCTGCGTACTGCTCTATTCGACGGACGATGTCGAACGCCAGTTCGGCATGTCGGCGCGTTCGCGGCTGACGCGCGAGGAGATTCACGGGATCCTGAGGGCCCTGCGAAATCTCGACCGGAAGAAACGCGTCAACGGCGAGGTGGTGGCGACCGCGGGCGAAATCCTCGGCGAGGACGAGGACGGCGCGTTCGAACGCGACTCCGTGACCGACGACACCAGGGTGCGCACCGCCGTCGCCTGGCTGGAGGAGTCCCGGCTGCTGAGCAGGGAGGAGAACTTCGTCCAGGTGTTCCCGTCGTCGCTGCGGGTGGAGGCGATCGAGCAGGTCGAACGCCGGCTGGCCGGGGCAGGGTTGACGGATGCCTACCGCGGTCAGCTGCTGCGGATCGCGGGAGCACTGATCGGCGCGGACGCCGACGAAGGGATCAGCACGGACGAACTCATGGGGATCTCGGGCCTCGGATCCGAAGCGGTACGCCACGCACTGCATGACCTGGAACGGTACGGCATCGCCAGCAATGACACCGCTCTGACCGCGTTCGTGCACACCGGCGTGGAACGCTCGTCGCGCAGGCGCTTCGAAGAAGCAGCCGCGCTGGAAACCGCGCTCATCGCCCACATGCGCGAGACCGCGCCCGATCTCGGCAGGGGGGACGGTTCGTCCCTTCACCTGCGTATCGCCGCCCAGGTCCTGCGGGACCAGGGTCTGGTCGACCCGTTCCCCGAACGCCTGCTCCGCATCGTCCGCGGCATTGCCAATGACGGGCGTGGCGAGGATGACGGTGCGCCCGGCAGTCTCACGGTCCGCACCCGGGACCTGGAGACCGTGGGCATCACGCTGCGGCGCGAATGGGGAGCGCTGGAAGAGACCGCGGGCCTGCGCCGCGACGGAGCCGCCTGCCTGCTGGAACACCTGCTCGGCTGCCTGCCATCGGGAATTCGCGGCACCGATCTGCTGGCAGAGACCACGCTCGGCCAACTCCTGCAGGCGATCGAGTCCGACCTGGTCCTGAAGGCCAGGATCCGCAACCCGGCCAGGTTGCTGGACCGCGCGCTGCTGTGGTTGCACGAACAGGAGGTGATCCGCCTGAACAAGGGAATGGCGGTGTTCCGCCCGGCAATGACGATCCGGCTCGAGCAGCGGGACCGGGGCGGTTTCTCGAGGGCGGACTTCGAGCCGCTTGCCCTGCATTACCGGGGCCAGGTGCTGCAGATCCACGTCATGGTGGCGTTCGCCGAACGCGGGCTCGTGGCCATGAGCGAGGCGCTGCGCCTGGTCATGGACTACTTCTCGCTCGGTGAGGAGGCGTTTCTCGCCCGCTGGCTGCCCGGACGGGAGCGGGAGATCGCCCGGCAGGCGACCCCGGCGTCCTGGCGGGCCATCGTGGAAAGCCTGGGCAACCCGGTGCAGCAGCGCATCGTCGCCGACGGGCGGGTGCAGACCAACGTCCTGGTCCTTGCCGGTCCGGGTTCGGGCAAGACCCGGGTCATCGTCCACCGCATCGCCTGGCTGGTCCGGGTCCGGCGCGAAAATGCCCGCAGCATCATCGCACTCGCCTACAACCGGCACGCAGCCGTCGATATCCGCCGCCGCCTCGCCGGGCTGATCGGGGACGATGCCCGCGGTGTCACGGTAATGACCTGCCATGCGCTGGCGATGCGGCTGGCGGGCGCGAGCTTCACCGGCCGGGCCGAGCAGCCGGACCGGGAGGTGTTCGACGAGGTGCTGCATCTTGCAACCAGGGTCCTGCGCGGCGAGGGACTGGTCCCCGAGGAGGCGGACGAGCAGCGCGCGCGCCTGCTCGCGGGGTTCCGGTGGATCCTGGTCGACGAGTACCAGGACGTCGCCCGCGAGCACTACGAGCTGATCTCGGCGCTCGCCGGCCGGACGCAGGAGGACGAGGCGGGCAGGCTCACCCTGTTCGCGGTCGGCGACGACGACCAGAACATCTACGCCTTCAACGGCGCGTCGGTGGAGTACATCCGCCGCTTCCAGCGAGACTACGGACCCAGCCCGACCTACCTGACCGCGAACTACCGCTCCACGGCCCATATCGTGGCAGCCGCGAACGCGATCATCGCGCCTGCGCGCGACCGGATGAAGGCGGATCAACCGATCCATGTCGACCGGGCCCGTGAGAGACAGCCGCCGGGAGGGAAATGGACCGGGCTCGACCCGGTCTCGCGCGGTCGGGTGCAGATCCTGCCGGCGGGCGCCGACCGGGTCGGGCAGGCGCGGGCCGTCATGGCGGAACTGCTGCGACTGTCCGGGCTGGCTTGCGACTGGGACTGGTCACGCTGTGCGGTGATTGCGCGCGAATGGAAGGACCTGGTGCCGGTCCGCGCCTTCTGCGAGGCGTACGGGCACGCGGAACGGATCCGCGTTCAGGTCGCGAACGAGGAAATCCCGGGGTTCTGGCGGTTGCGGGAGACGCGGCACTTCGTTGACTGGCTGCGCCGGCGCGAGACCCGGGTCGTCGACATGCCGGCACTCCAGGGCCGGGTGCAGCGGCGTCCGGCCGGTCCCTGGAACGACCTGCTGCGCCAGGCGGTGGAGGAATACGCGCTCGAGCTGGGCGGCGGGGAAGCGCCCACCGACCAGTTCATCGAGTGGCTGGCGGAATGGGGCCGGGACGTCCGTCGCCGCCAGCACGGACTGCTGCTGCTCACCGGCCACCGGGCCAAGGGACTGGAATTCGATCACGTGGTGGTGCTTGACGGCAGCTGGCGGCGCCGGGGCGAGGGCGAGGACCCCGATGCGCCGCGCCGGCTGTACTACGTTGCCATGACCCGGGCCCGCCACACGCTGACCCTTGCGCGGATGGACCGGTCCCTGGGTTTCCAGGAAGAGCTGCGCGGTCATGACGCGATCATCATGCGCGAGGCGGCCGAGCTCCCCCCGTGCCCGGTCGAGGCCGGCTACCTGCATGTCCGCCCGACGCTGCAGGATGTGGACCTGGGCTTTGCCGGCCGCAGTCATCCCGGCTCGCCGGTCCATGCCGCCATCGCCTCGCTCGAACCTGGTGACCCGCTCGACGTCCGGATCGCGGCCGACGGCCGCTGGCATTGCGTCGACCGGGCGGGCCGGGCCGTGGGACGTCTCGCCCGGTCCTTCGAGCCTCCGCGCGGAATGCGCTTCATCTCGGCGGAAGTCCACGCGGTGGTGGGCCGGAGCCGGGAGGCAACGGATTCCGAATACCGAGCCACCGTCCGATCCGGGGAATGGGAGGTGGTCATGCCCGGGCTCGTGTTCGAACCGGACCGGTAGAGCCCCGCGGCGGCGGGATGGCATCACGCCTGCCCGTCTATTCCAGCAGGCCCTCGAGGATGGACTGGAAATCGCGCCGCTTGCCGGTCGTCCCGGACTTCCCGCTGTCGGGATCGGGCGGTGAACTCGCCGGCCGGATCGTGGAACTCCCGGGCCCGGTCGTGGCGGTTTCCGGCTTCTTCGGGGCGGTATCCGGCTCCGGCGTAGTGGTTTCAGGCTTCGGCGCAGCCGCTTCCGGCTTCGGCGCGGCCGTTTCCGGTTCCGGTACGGTGCCGTCCGACCGCGGTCCGGCTGCCTGCGGTTCGCGGTCCGGGGTCCGGGGCCCGGTGTCCCCGGCATCCGGTCCGGATGCGGCGTCCGTCGGCGCGGGTCCCGCGTCCTCGGGTTCGGGTTTCGCGGGATCCGGGTCGGTCGCGCCGGTCCCGGGCCTAGAATCCCCGGACTGTTGACCGTCCGCGCCCGGTGCCGCCCCGGGTTGCGTTGCGAGGCGCTGCAGCACGCCGGTCCGTTTCATGCGCTGGAGCACGAGTTCCTGCATGCGCTCGACATCGAGCTCGACGCGCGGCGCGGTCATCGGCCCGACCAGGCGTACCCCGAGCGGAGGCGCCTGCGGCGTGTCCGTCAGCCACAGTTCGGACCGGAAGTCGAGTTCCCGGACCGGGAGATCGAGCTCCATCACGGCGGTTCCCGAGGTCGAGGGCGCTTCCATGATCAGGTCGCGGGAAGTCAGGACGCCATTGCGGATCGTGAAGTTTCCGGCAATCCGCTCGAAGGGGGTCTCGCCGCCGCTCGTGGCCTCCTGGAGCATGGTGAGCAGGTCGGCGGTGCGCTCGATCGCCGGCAACCGGGCGCTGGCGGCGGGAAGGTCGATCCCGTTGATGACGCCGCCGGTCAGCACCACGGTTCCCTGGCCTTGCAGGCTGGAGACGAGTTCGAACTGCGATCGTCCCTGCCCGGTCAGGCTGGCGGAGTAGTCCAGCAGGCCGGAAACGGGAAGGTGTTCGCCGTCGGGCACGTGGTCGAGCCGCGTGCCGGCGGCCCGGACCTGCAGTTGCAGGTCGGGTATCCCGGTTGTCACCAGCCGGCCCGTGCCCTCCACCGTCCCGTCCCGCAACCGCCCCCGCAGCCGTGTGACCTCCGCGGTTCCGTCGACCAGGCTTGCCGACAGCGCGAGGTCCTCGATGACGGAGGCGCCGTATTCGACCCGCTGCGCCTCCAGGTCGAGCGCGAGGTCGAGGACGCGAAGGGCGCCGAAGTCCCAGGGCTCGTGCGACCAGCCGCCGCGACCGGGCGCCAGCGGCAGGACGGCACCGGATGCCCCGGGTTCGCGCTCGGGCAGCCAGGCGTCGAGCCCGAGCGGGCCCGACGAGAGCGTAAGCGTGACGGAAGGCCGGGGACCGGTCCGGTCTATGCGTCCGGTTCCCCTGATCCCGGCAGTCCCGATGCGCGCGTCGATGTCGCGGACCTCGAGCCCGGCGCCGGTCCCTTCCAGGTGCGCGCTGATGTCGAGCGCGCCTGGTCCTTCGTGCGCCGGGGCGAACCCGGGGTCATGGATCCTGATCAGTTCGGCCAGGTCGGAATGGGAGAACTGCACCCGGACATCCAGGGCCGGGTCAGGGACGAACGGGTCGGCCGTGCCGTCGAGCGCCAGGCGTGCGGCGCCGAGATGCACCACCGACTGGATATCGACACCCCGGTCGATGCGGCTTGCAAGGGTGATGTTCGCGGTTGCCTGGCCCAGGTGTTCCGGCGGGGCATGCGGGCGGCCGGTCAGGCGGTGCAGCAGCGCGCCGGCGTCGGGATAGTCCGCCTTCAGCTTCAGCAGGAACTCCGGCGGTGACCCGGGGACGACCCTGCCCCCGGCCGTCACGGTTCCGCCGGCGGAGGTGACCGTGCCCTTGACGTCGAGCCCCGTGGTGGTGCCGGTCATGGTCGAACTGATTGCGAACCTGTCGAGCCCGGCCAGTTCCGGCGAGAGCGGCATGTCAAGCAGCCGGGCCAGCCCGGGTATCGATCCGTTGAGCACTTCCAGCCTGACGTCGACCGCGTCGGGTGTCGTCTCGCCGAACGTGCCGGTCAGCGAGTAGCTCCCCCCGTCGGCATTGCCCACCGAGAGGTCACGCAGGGCGATCCGCCCGTGATCGATCCCGGCGTCCAGGCGCACCTTCTCCAGAACGGTGCCGCGCACGGTCGCCTCGTTGACCTCGATCAGCAGGTTGGCGTCGAACCGTTCGAGTGCTTCGGCCACGCGTTGCCTGCGGCCATTGTCCGCCTCGTCGATCCCGGCGGCGGCATGCAGGACGGCGAGATACGGGTCGAGGGTGATCCGGTCGGCGAACAGGCCGAGACCGAACGCCGGGCGCGGACCGAACAGGGCTGACAGGCCTCCGTCCACGCGGGTGGCGTCGAGCCCGACGCGCCATGCCGGCAGGTCGAGCCGGTCCGGGGTGACGTCGATTTCACAGCGAAAGCTGCCGGTGCGCAACCGGTCGGGAGGAACGGTGTCGACCGGCAGGTCCAGCCAGCCGAACAGGGTGCGCAGGTTGTCGGACGCAACGTCGATCTCGCCGACGAAGCGTGGACTGCCGGCTATGGCGTGCAGCGTGCCCGCCACCCTGGTCAGCGTGCCGCCGGGCAGTTCCGCCGTGAAGTGCCGGACGGTGAATGCTCCCCCGTCCAGCACGCCCTCGAGCCGCAGGTGCCTGACCAGGCTGCCGCCGATATCGACCGCGTCGGATGCCAGGGTCAGGGTCGCACCCATGTCGTGGGGCAGCGAAAACCCCTGCTCGCCGTCGTACAGGGCGCCGGCGATCGCCTTGCCGGCCCTGGTCACGTCCTCCAGGCTGCCGAGGTCCGCCCGTGCGAGCGCAAGGTTCAGACCGACCTCGAGGTCGGGCGTGCGGGCAACACGCGCATCTCCCTCCATGCGCGTGTCGTCGAACTCGAGCGCGAGGCCGGTCGCCTCGGCGCCGTCGGGCCCGGCCGTGAGGCTGGCGTTCAGGCGCAGCCGGCGCGGGTCCGCCCGGGTGTCCGCGCCATCGGCCACGTCCAGGCCCGCAAGGGACCGCAGGTCCCCGATCGCGTTCTCCGACGTCATGGAAAGCCCGCCGCGAAACACCGGGACGGGACCGAGGTGGACCTGCCCGGAGATTTCCGCCCTGGTGGCGGTGCCGGTCAGTCCGATCCCGGCGTCGAGCCGCGCGATCCCGCGCCCGTCCGGCTCTCCGACGTCCATCTCGATCTTCAGCGGCCGGTCCCGCCAGGCGAGGGTGCCGACGATCCGGTGCGGACCGCTCGGATCATCCGAGCGCAGCGTTGCGTTCAGCCGCTCGATGCGGTGCTCGTCGCCCGACAGCAGGTCGCGGTAGACGATGGTGCCGTCGCTGATGCCCGCTTCACCGATGGTGAATGATCGTTCGGCCCAGGGAGCGAGGCTGCCGACGACACCGATGAAGTCCCGGTCGAACCGCTCGACGGTGAGCACCGGGCCAAGGAGCGAGACGGCGGTGACGTGGGTGCGGCCGACCAGCAGTGCCCAGGTGTCGAGGCTGATGTCGAGCGTTCGGATGGTGAGCAGGTCGGTTCCGTGCTCTCCCGCCGGATCGGACAGGGTGATGTCGGAGGCAACGTATCTGGGCGAGGGGAGGAACCGGAAGTCGACCTCGCCCCCGATGGTGACCGTGGTCCCGGTCAGCTGCTCGATTGTCGCCGCGATCCGGGCGCGGTTCGGCGTCCAGTCGACGAGCCCGGGAGCGAACAGCAGGCCGATGCCGATGGCGCCGAGCGCCACGGCGATGACGGCGCCAATGATGAAGAGCCGCGCCTTCACCCGTTCCTCCTGGTCACGGGGCTGCAGGGCCGGTCAGGGCGGCGCTGCGCAGCGGTGGCTGACCCCGGCCCGGGGAGCCCGCAGTTCAAAGGATGGTGCAGATCTCGTCAAACTCGAATCGGGGGGAGCGGGGAAACAGGTCGGTGTCGTCACCGTAGCCGAGGTTGCACAGGAAGTTGGACCGAATGCGGGTCCCGGAAAAGAACGTCCGGTCGACCGCATCGTTGTCGAAACCCGACATCGGTCCGCAGTCGAGACCGACCGCGCGCGCAGCAAGGATGAAGTAGCCGCCCTGCAGCGAACCGTTGCGGAATGCCGCCACCTCGGACATGGCCGGGTCGTCGCGGAACATCCCGGTCATGTCCTTGTGCGGAAACAGCCGCGGCAGGTGGGTCCAGAAATCGAGGTCATGGCCGATGATCGCGCAGACCGGCGCGCTCATAGTCTTCTCGACATTGCCGGACGCCAGTGCCGGGCGCAGCCGCTCCCGGGCCTCCCGGCTGCGCAGGAACAGGATCCGCGCCGGGCTCATGTTGGCGCTTGTCGGCGCCATCTTCATCAGGGCATGGAGGGCGCGCAGGGTCTCGTCCGCAACCGGCCTGTCGGTCCAGATGTTGTGGGTGCGCGCTTCCCGAAACAGCTGGTCCATGGCATCATCGGCCAGGGTTTGAGCCCGGTCGGCAGCACGGGTGTTCATCCGTTCGTCTTCCCTGTTCCGGCCGTGACGGGTTGCCCGGAGGTGTAGCGGTCAGGCGACCGCCTGTCACGCAAATTCGCTCCTGGCGCCGGCCATGGAAGAGGGGACGGGAATGGAACTGTTGCCGGCCGGATTCGGCGCCGTGGAAGCGGTTGCGTTCATCGCCTTCAGCTACCTGACCTCGGCCGTGACAGCCGCCTTCGGGCTGGGCGGCGGGGTCATGATGCTGATCGCCATGGCGTCGGTGCTGCCGCCGCTTGCGGTGATCCCGGTGCACGGTGCGGTGCAGATGGGTTCGAACGGCGGCCGCGCCTGGGTGATGCGGTCGCACGTGAGCCGGGAGATCTTCGGCTACTTCGTGATCGGCTCGCTGATCGGCGCGGCCGTGGCCTCCCAGGTCGTGGTGGCCCTGCCCACGGACATGCTGCGCCTGGTGCTCGGGCTGTTCGTGCTCTGGGTGGTATGGGCGCCGAAGCTGACCAGGCGCGATGCCGGGCCGCGAAGCTTCGTTCCGATCGGGATCGGCACCACCTTTGCCAGCATGTTCGTGGGTGCGACCGGCCTGCTGATCGGGGCGTTCCTCTCGCCCGAGAGGCTCGGGCGCATGACCACGGTCAGCACCCATGCCATGTGCGCCATGTTCCAGCACGCGCTGAAGATCGTGGTGTTCGGCTTTCTCGGGTTCGCCTTCTGGGAGTGGGTCCCGCTGATCATCGCCATGGTGGCGAGCGGTTTCCTGGGAACCATGACCGGCAAGGCGCTGCTGGAGCGGCTGTCCGAGAGGGTCTTCGGCTGGGCCTTCAAGGCGCTGCTGACCCTGCTGGCGGTCCGCCTCATCGCGCTCTCGGCCGTCGACCTCCTGGCGCCGGCCTGACCGGCGCGGCTACGCGCCCCACACCTCCTCGAGGAAGGCTAGCCAGTTCCGGCCGAGCACCCTGCTGATGCGGGTCTGCGACCAGCCGGCCCGTTCCATTGCGGGGACGAAGTTGCCGAAGTCGCCCAGGGTCTCCAGTCCCTTCGGCATTCGCGGCACCCGGCTCTGCGGCGTGGCGGTCGGCCGCCCGCGGCCCTTGTCGCGCGAGAGATAGTGGAAGAACTCGAGATCCTGGTCCTGGACCCAGTCGGTCCCGATCCCCACCCGTTCCTCGCCGACCAGGTTGATCACGTAGTCCATAGCCGCGACACAGTCGTCGACGGTGCTGTCCTCGCCGCGCGGCAGGAACGGCGTGTAGCTCGCAAACCCGACGAACCCGCCCGCCTCCGCAATGGTTCGCAGCTGCTCGTCGGTCTTGTTGCGCGGGTGCTGCTTGAGCATCGGGCAGCAGTGGGTGTAGGCGACCGGCGCGCGCGAGTGGCGGATGGCCTCGTCGCTGGTCTTCGGGCCGACATGCGACAGGTCGATCAGGATCCCCAGCCGGTTCATTTCCTCGATCGCGTGACGTCCGAAGTCCGAGAGCCCGCCGTCCTCGCTCTCCCAGCAGCCGGAACCGACCAGGTTCTGCGAGTTGTAGGTGAGCTGCACGATCCGCACGCCGAGGTCGCGGAACAGCACCAGCGAGCCGATGTCGTTCTCGATCGCGCTGGTGTTCTGCCAGCCGAGGATGATCCCCACCCGGCCTTCCCGCTTGGCACGCAGGATGTCGGCGGTGCCGTGGACCTGGGTGATCAGCGATTCATGTTCGGCGAACCAGTGCTTCCACCGTGCGATCTCCGCCATGGTCTCGCGAAAGTCGTGCCAGACCGAACAGGTGCAGTTGGCCGCGGTGATGCCGCCGCGCGCCATGTCCTCGAAGACCTCGCGCGAGAACCTGGCGATAACCAGGCCGTCGATGCGGATCGCGTCATTCAGTTCGGTCATGCACTCCTCCGGATTGCCGGCCTTGCGGCCCGTTCGGCTCCGTGCGCACCATTCCACGCGGGCCCGGGAAGGCGCAACCGCTCAGGGAGGATCCGGTGACATCGAGACCGACCGTGTACCTTGCAAATCCCTACGGGTTCTCGCAGCAACTGCGCGCAGGCCCCCTGCGCGAGCTCGTGGCCGCGCTGGAGGCCATCGGGTGCGAGGTGTGGGAGCCGTTCGAACGCAACAACCAGATCGACCGCACCGCCGACGGGTGGGCCCACGCGATCGCACGGGCCGATATGCGTGACGTGTGTGACGCCGATGCCCTGTTCGCGGTGGTCAACGGGTGTCCGCCGGACGAAGGCGTGATGGTCGAGCTGGGCATGGCGATCGCCTGGGACAAGCCGGTCTTCCTGTTTCGCGACGACTTTCGCCGCTGCACCGACTGCGAGACCTACCCGCTGAACCTGATGGTGTTCGCCGGCCTGCCGGAAGCCGGCTGGGAGGCCTCGTGGTACGAATCCCTGGACGAGATTGCTGATCCGGACAAGGCGCTGGCCCGCTGGCTCGCGGCCCGTACCCCGGCCCGGGCCGGGTAGCCCGCGGCCGGCGGATCGCGCCCGGGTGTCAGCGGGCGGGTCGATGGACGGCGGCGGTCGCTGCTCCGGCCCCGCTGTCAGATGAGGCCGCGAACATGGTCGGCGCCCTTTTCCGCGACCATGATCGTCGGCGCGTTGGTGTTGCTGCTGGGAAGCAGGGGCATGACGGAGGAGTCGATGACGCGCAGGGATTCGAGGCCGCGAACCCTGAGCTCGGTGTCGACCACCGCCATCGCATCGGTTCCCATCCTGCAGGTCCCGACCGGGTGATAGTCGGTCTTGGCGGTCCGGCGCGCATAGGCGGCGATCTCGACGTCGCTTTGCACGTCTGGACCCGGATGGCGCTCGCCGAGCACGAAGGGCCGCAACGCCTCCTGCGCCATGATCTCGCGTGCGAGCCTGAAACCGCGCAGCGACATCTCGCGGTCGTAGGCTTCGCCCCAGTAGTTGGGATCGATCATGGGAGGCGAGGTCGGGTCGGCGTCCCGCAGCGTCACCGTGCCGCGCGAGTGCGGGCGCAGGAACGCGGTGTTGAGCGTGACCCCGGCGTTGTTCAGCCGCGCGACACCCTGTTCGAGACCCGCGCCGAGCACGAAGTGCATCTGGATGTCGGGTGACCTGGCATCGGGGTCCGCGTACCAGAACCCGCCGGCGTCGATCAGGGTCGACGCGATCGGACCCTGGCGGAACAGTCCGTACTGCACGAGGGCCCAGAGGGTGCGGTGGGGCCGGGCGACCCTGTCGTAACTGTGGTCACCGCTGCATTCGCTCACCACGTAGACGTCCATGTGGTCCTGCAGGTTGCGTCCGACCCCGGGAAGGTCGTGGACCACGTCGATGCCCAGTGCCTTCAGATCGCCGCCGCGGCCGATGCCCGAGAGCATCAGGAGCCTCGGGGAGCCGATGGCCCCGGCGCAGACCAGGATTTCCCGCGTCGCCCGCACCGTTGCCGGCCTGCCGCGACCGATGCAGTCGACGCTGACGGCGCGCCCGTTCTTCACGACCACGCGCGTTGCCAGCGTACCGGTCTCCACGTCGAGGTTGGGACGCGCCATCGCGGGCCGCAGGAAGGCGACGGCGCCGCTGCACCGCCGGGCGTTCCGGGTGGTGACCTGGTAGTAGCCGCATCCCTGCTGGGTCGCGCCGTTGAAGTCTGCATTGAAGGGCAGCCCGGCCTGCTGCGCGGCGCGCAGGAACGCCGCCGAGATCGGCAGCGGGCGGGCGGGATCGCTCACTCCCAGCGGTCCGCCCGAACCGTGGAACTCGTTGTCGAAGCGCTCGTTGTCCTCGGGCCGCCTGAAATACGGCAGCACGTCGCTCCAGGCCCAGCCCGGACACCCGGCCCCGGCCCACGCGTCGTAGTCCGCAGCGTTGCCCCGCGTGTAGATCATGGCGTTGATGGAACTGCCGCCGCCCAGGACCCGGCCCTGCGGGTACCACATCGCGCGGGCATCGATTTCACCCTGGGGGACCGTGGAATAGCCCCAGCTGTGCGACCGTCCTGTCAGCTTGGCGAAGCCGGCCGGCAGGTGGATGTAGGGGTGCCGGTCCGGGCCGCCCGCCTCGAGCAGCAACACCGAGATGTCCGGATCCTCTGACAGCCGGGCCGCGAGGCAGCAGCCCGCGGGGCCGCCGCCCACGATCACGTAGTCGTACGCACGCACGGTCAGGACCGCCCGACGCGGGGGCCCGCGCGGCTCCCGGCGGTGACCGTGACGGAACGGATGGCGGACAGGGACGTGGGGGTCGGGTTCACGGGGCCTCCCGGTGTGCCGCCGTCGAGGCGATGTGCTCGCCGGTCCGCAACGCCTGGGCGGCGATCGTGAGCGCGGGATTGACGGCGGCGGACGAGGGAAAGAACGAGGCGTCGACGACGTAGAGATTGTCGAGCTCGAAGGCCTTGCAGAACGGGTCGAGCGGCGCGTGCGCCGGATCGGTGCCGAAGCGCACCGTGCCGCACTGGTGCGACGGCGTCTTGCGGGAGAACGCCCTGGTCAGCACGATCGGGAAGCCCGCGGCGCGCAGTATCCTGCGCGCCCTGGCGACCAGCATCCCGTGCGCGGCGGTGTTCGTGCGCCTCCAGTCCAGGGTGATGGTGCCGTCGCCGCCCACGGTCACCCGGCTTTCGGGATGCGGCAGGTCTTCCGACATGGCGTACCAGTCGCAGCTGCGGGCGGCGAGCCAGCTCCGTACCCGCCGCGGCACGCTGCCCAACTCGTTGCGCAGCATCGGCTCCATGATCTTGCCCAGGAGCTGCAGGTTGCCGAGCGGCGGGCCGCCCTCGCCGTCGTCGAGGTAAAAATCGTTGAGCGCCAGCGTCTTCTGGAAGGACTCCCGGTTGGTCCGGAGCGGGTTGACGGCCATGATCGCCGTGCAGTTGTGGTTCATGTAGTTGCGCCCGACCATTCCCGATCCGTTGGCAAGGCCGCGGGGATGTCTCGCGTGGTCCGAGCGAAGCAGGATCGCTGCGCTGTTGATGGCGCCCGCCGCCAGCACGAAGAGGCCGCCCCGGACCGTCGCGCCGTCGAGCAGTTCGGCGGCAACGATGCGCCGGCCATCCTGGTCGGCACGCAGGCGGGTGACCTGCGCGCCGGTTCGCAGCTCCACGTTGTCGTGCTGCGTGACCGGGTCGATGAGCCTGGTCTCGGCATCGCCCTTGGCGCCCAGCCGGCACGGGAAGCCGTCGCAGGTGTTGCAGCGCACGCAGGCGCCGCCCTCGTGATCCTGGACCGATGACGGGATCGGGAACGGGCGCAGGCCCTGTGCGCGCAACCGTTCCGCGACCCCGGCGATCACCGGGTTGTGCCGGAGCGGCGGATGCGGATAGGGGCCCGAACGCGCCGGTTCGGTCGGGTCGGCGCCAGCCTCGCCGTGCACGCCGAAGAGGCGCTCGGCGCGTGCGTAATAGGGCTCGAGAGTGTCGTAGTCGACCGGCCACGCGGGGGACAGCCCGCCGGCGTGTTCGACGGCCCGGAAGTCGGCGCGCCGGAAGCGGAACATGGAGGCGCCGAACACCCTGGTATGGCCGCCGACATAGTAGAACTGGCCCGGCCGGAAGGACCGGCCGCGCCCGTCGAACCAGCGTTCATCCGACTTGTAGGCCTCGTTCGCGTAGACCTCCTCGGGGTCCCAGTTGCGGTCTTCTCTCGGCAGCCTCGGGCCGCGCTCGAGGATCCCGATCCGTGCTCCGGTGTGCGCCAGCGCGTGCGCGACACTGCCGCCACCCACGCCGGATCCGATGATGACGATGTCGAAAGCCCCGCCCATCGCCTCAGAGTCGTGTCTCGGTCCCGGGGTCGAACAGGACGGCCTTGGACATGTCGACCGTGAGCCGGTGGCGTTCACCGGCGCGAACGCCGGTCTCGGCACGCAGCCGGGCGACCGCTTCGCGCCCGGCGAGCCGGATCATGGCCAGGGTATCGGCGCCGGTCGGCTGCGTGACCTCCACGTGAGCCTCGAGCGGATGATGGTGGGTGCCGTCGGCATCCGCGGCGGCGGCATCGCTTATGCTCTCCGGTCTCAGGCCCAGGATGACCTCGCGGCCGGCGAAGGACCGGGCGGTGTCGGAAGGCTTGTGAAGGGGAAGCGCGGTGGTTGATCCGTCGGCGCGTTCCAGGGTCGCGAACAGGGCGTCCCCGTCCATTTCGAGTCGCGCAGGCAGGAGGTTCATCGAGGGCGAGCCCATGAAGTCGGCCACGAAGACGTTGGCCGGCGTGTTGTAGATCTCGGCCGGTGTCCCGACCTGCTGCAGCACGCCGTCCCTGAGCACCGCGATGACCGTTGCGAGTGTCATCGCCTCGATCTGGTCGTGGGTGACATAGACGATGGTGGTGCCCAGGCGCCGGTGCAGTTTCTGGATCTCGGTGCGCATCTCGACGCGCAGCTTGGCGTCCAGGTTCGAGAGCGGTTCGTCGAACAGGAAGATCTTCGGGTCGCGAACCAGCGCGCGCCCCATGGCGACCCGCTGGCGCTGTCCGCCGGACAGCTGGCCCGGCCTGCGGTTAAGCAGGTCCTCGATCTGCAGCAGCCGGCTCACCCGCTCCACGGCCTGCCTGCGTTCCGGCCGGGGCACGCCGCGCATCTCCATGCCGAACGCCATGTTCTTGAACACGTTCATGTTGGGGTAGAGCGCGTAGGACTGGAACACCATGGCGATGTCGCGCCTGGAGGGCGGAAGCTCGTTGACACGCGCACCGTCGACGAGGATCTCCCCTGCGGTGACGGTCTCGAGCCCGGCGATGGCGTTGAGCAGTGTCGATTTCCCGCTTCCCGACGGCCCCACCAGCACCAGGAACCCGCCGCGCGGCACACTGATGTCGATGCCCTTGAGGACCTCGACCGGGCCGAAACGCTTTTCCAGGCCCCTGACCACCAGGAACGACATGCGCCTATCCCTTTACGGCGCCGGCCATCAGGCCGCGCACGAAGTAGCGCCCGGCGACGATGTAGACCAGCAGCGTTGGCAATGCGGCCAGGATCGCACCGGCGAAGTGCACGTTGTACTCCTTCACGCCGGTCGATGAACTGACCAGGTTGTTCAGTGCCACCGTCATCGGCTGGGAGTCGAAATCGCTGAACGAGGCGCCGAACAGGAAGTCGTTCCAGATGTTGGTGAACTGCCAGATCACCGTGACCACGATGATCGGGCCCGAGCTCGGCAGCAAGATCCGCCAGAAGATCCGCAGGAAATCGGCGCCGTCGATCTGTGCTGCTCTCACCAGCTCGGTCGGGAATGCCGCGTAGTAGTTGCGGAAGAACAGGGTGGTGAAGCCGAGACCGTAGACCACGTGCACCAGGACCAGCCCCCAGGTCGTCCCGGCAATACCGAGGACGCTCAGCACCCGGGCCATGGGAATGAGCACGATCTGGAACGGGATGAAACAGGCAAACAGCATCAGGGCGAAGACGATGGTATCGCCGCGGAAACGCCACTTGGTCAGCACGTAGCCGTTCAGTGCGCCGAGCAGGGTGGAGATGATCACCGCGGGCACCACCATCATGATGGAGTTCAGGAAGTACGGGGCGAGACCCGTTGCCTGGACACCGATCTGGGCCTGGTTCCAGGCCTTGAGCCACGGCGCCACGGTCACGGACTCCGGCAGCGCCAGCATGTTCCCGCCGCGAATCTCGTCGAGCTCCTTGAAGGAGTTGGCCATCATGACGTAGAGCGGCAGCAGGTAGTAGACGACGAACACCAGCAGTGCGGCGTAGATCAGGGCCCGCGTCAGCCGGTGCGTGCGGACCGCAAGCTCGGTACCGCTAGCGGCCATGACGCGGCTCCCGCAGCTCGGCGTAGATGTAGGGCACGATGACGGCTGCGACCATCATGAGCATGATGACGGCGGATCCGGCACCGATGCCCATCTGGTTGCGCGTGAAGGTATAGGAGTACATGAAGGTCGCCGGCATCTCGGTTGCCCTGCCCGGACCCCCGCCCGTCAGCGCCACCACCAGGTCGTAGGACTTGATGGCCATGTGGGCGAGGACGACGAATGCCGAGAGGAATGCCGGGCGCAGCTGCGGAATGATGATGCGGGTGTAGAGCCGGGTGTTCGACGCTCCGTCGACCTGTGCCGCCTTGATGATCTCGTTGTCGATGCCCCGAAGGCCTGCCAGGAAGATGGCCATGACAAATCCCGAGGTTTGCCAGACCGCGGCGATGACGATGGTGTAGATCGCCATCTGCCTGTTCTTGATCCAGTCGAACTCGAAGCTCTCCCAGCCCCAGTCCTGCACCGTCTGTTCGAGCCCGATGCCGGGGTCGAGGAACCACTTCCACGCCGTCCCCGTGACGATGAAGCTGAGCGCCATCGGGTAGAGGTAGATCGGCCTGAGAACCCCTTCACTGCGTATTTTCTGGTCGAGGAGTATGGCGAGAACGAGCCCGATGGCGGTGCAGATGGTGATGTAGAAGCCACCGAAGATCAGCAGGTTCTCGACTGCCGTCGACCAGTGGCGCAGCCCGAACAGCTTCTCGTAGTTCTCGAATCCGACCAGGTTGAACTTGGGGAGAAGCCGGGATCCGGTGAAGGAGAGATAGACGGTGAAGAGAATGAAGCCGTAAACGAACAGGACGATCGCCGCGAAGCTCGGCGCGAGCACCAGGCGCGGCAGCGCCTGCTGCGCCATGCCGCGCAGGCCATGGCCGTATCTCGTTACGTCGGACACTCCTTCACGCGCCTTCCTGCCCGGGTTCCCGGGTGTTGCGGCGGGCCGCCCCGGCACTGCGGCCGGGGCGGCCCGCCGGTGATGCTACAGCGCCGACTCGACGGCGTTAACCAGCTCTTCCACGGCGGTCGCGGAATCGAATTCGCCGTTGAAGTGGGCGGTGACGACGTCGTAGATGGCGTTCTTCACCGAGGCCGGGCTCGCGTGGCCGTGCGCCATCGAACCGTACAGCGTGTTGTTGGCGTTGGCCTCGGCCAGGTCCGCGATCCCCTTCTTGCCGCAGTCGTCGAAGGCGTCGTCCGCAACGTCGGTGCGCGCGGGCACCGAGCCCTTGACCACGTTGAAGGCCGACTGGAACGAGGTCGACATGATGGCGGAAGCGAGCTTCTCCTGGGCAGGGCGGCGCTCCTCGCCGACGGCGAACATCGCGAACTGGTCGGCGTTGAAGATCACCGTTCCCTGTGTGCCGGGGTGGCGGAAGCAGACGAAGTCCGTGCCGGGTGTCTTGCCGGCATTGAGGAACTCGCCCTTGGCCCAGTCACCCATCATCTGCATGCCCGCCTGGCCTTCGATGACCATGGCGGTCGCGAGGTTCCAGTCGCGTCCGGAGAAGTTGTCGTCGACATAGGAGCGCAGTGTCGCCATGCGGTCGAACGCCTCCTTCATGGTGTCCGAACCGAGAGCCTCCGGATCGAGGTCGACCATGGCCCGGCGATAGAATTCGGGCCCGCCGGTGGACATCAGGACACCGTCGAAGATCGTGGCCTCCTGCCAGGCCTGGCCGCCGTGCGCCAGTGCGACATAGCCCGCGTCCCGGATCTTCGCGAGAGCGGCCACCAGTTCGTCCCAGGTGTCGGGGATCGCGATGCCGAGTTCGTCCAGTATCTTCTTGTTCGCCCACACCCAGTTGGTCGAGTGCACGTTGACCGGGGCCGAGATCCACTTGCCGTCATGCCTGGCGAAACGCTGGAGTGCCGCCGGCACCACGCCGTCCCAGCCCTCCGCCGCCGCGACGGCGTTGAGGTCGGCGAGCGCACCCTCGGCGGCCCAGTCCTGGATGTCGAAACCGAGCATCTGCACGGCGGTCGGCGGATTGCCGGCGGTCACGCGCGCGCGCAGCACGGTCATTGCCTCCGATCCGCCTCCGCCCGCGACCGGCATGTCCTGCCAGGTCACGCCCTGACCCTCGAGATCCTTCTTGAGGACGTTGAGAGCGGCGGCCTCGCCACCCGAGGTCCACCAGTGCAGGACCTCGACCTCTTCGGCGGCCCGGGCGGAGGGCGCGAGCCCCGCCGCGAGGGCGATCGTGGCGCTGGCGGCACCCGCCAGCAGGAACGACCTGAGTTTCATCTTGCTTCTCCCGTCAGTTGATTGATCCATTTGCCGTTGGCCGGCTCCGCCGGCCGCTTCCCGTCGGGGCATCGCGCATCCGCACGGCCCGTGCCCCGGCTTGCCGCCGTCACGCTGGTCCTCATCGGTTGGAAAACCCCGGAACGCGTTTCTCCCGGAACCCGGCCACGCCTTCGCGAATGTCCTGCGTTCCGCCGACGACGCCCGCCGCGAGCGCTTCCAGTGTCGCGTCCGTGTCCTCTCCCACCGCGGCGTTGACGAGTTGCTTGGTGACCTGCACCGCGACCGGTGCGCGCGCAGCGATCCGGGCCGCCATCGCGAGCGCCGCATCCAGCGCGCCGCCGGCGGGAACGACCCGGTGCAACACGCCCGCACGTTCGGCGGCGACGGCGTCGAGCCGTTCGCCGGCGAGCGCCATGAGCTTGACCGGCCCCGGTCCGATCGCGCGGGTGAGACGCTGCGTGCCCGACCACCCCGGGACCACGCCCACATCGGCTTCCGGCAGGCCGAAGACGGCGCCGGCGCCGCCGATACGGATGTCGCATGTCGCCGCGAGTTCGAGTCCCCCGCCCAGTGCCACTCCCTCGATCGCGGCGATCACCGGGGGCCTGAGGCGCGCGATGCGGTCAAAGAGCGCGTGGCCGTCGCGGATCCAGTGGCGCCACATTCCAAGCGGGCCCTCGTTGGCCCAGGCGTCGATGTCGGCGCCGGCGCAGAAGGCCCGCTTGCCGGTCGCGCCCAGGACGACGACGCGAATGTCGTCGTCGGCATCGATCCGGTCGACGATCTCGCCCATCTGCGCGAGCATGGCCGGTGTCAGCGCATGGAGCCTGGCCGGGCGGTCCAGTGTGATCCGCGCGAGCGGGCCGTCGAGGGCGAGGGTGACCAGTCCGTCACTCATGCCGCGCGCTCCCGCAGGGTCAGGCCCAGCGGTTCGGGCCGGAACAGCTGCTCCGGCATCAGTGTCATCGTGTCGGCAACGCCGAGCGGAAAACCGGCCTGGGCCAGCACGTCGCGTTCAAGGTCGATGCCGGGAGCGATCTCGACGACCTCCGGTCCTTCGTCGCCCAGGCGCAGCACGCAGCGTTCCGTCACGAAGAGAACACCCTGTCCCCGGGCGCGCGCCCGGCGGCCGCTGAAGGTGACGTGCTCGACCTGGTCCACCAGCTTTCGCGCCCGTCCCTCGGACTCGATCCGCAGCGCGCCGTCGGTTATGGCGAGCCTGGCCCCGGCGGTGAAGTAGCCGGCAAAGACGATGCTCGGCGCGTTGGCGGTGATGTCGACGAATCCGCCGGCGCCGGCCGTGACCTGGGGGTGTGCCGCCAGCCTGGACACGTTGACGTTGCCCTCCCGGTCAATCTGCAGGAACGACAGCAGCGAGGCGTCGAAGCCGCCGCCCTGCAGGTAGGTGAACTGGTACGGCGAGGGAATGATGGCTTCGGCGTTGGCCGCGCAGCCGAACGCGAACCCCAGCAGGGGAACACCGCCGACCGCACCCTGCTCCAGGATCCAGGTGACGCTGCCATGCGCACCTTCCTCAAGCAGGATGCGGGGAACGTTGGCGGCGATGCCAAACCCGATGTTGACCGCCATTCCGTCCCTGAGTTCGAGCGCGGTGCGCCTGGCAATCACCTTCTCCGGCCCGAAGTCGGGGGCCGGGAAGTCGGTCTCGGGCCGCACGACCTGACCGCAGATCGCCGGATCGAACACGGTCTGGGTCGTCTGCCACTGCTCCGGTTCGACGACGACGCAGTCCACCAGCACGCCGGGCACGTGAACGGCGAGCGGCCGAAGCGTGCCGGCCTCGACGCGTTGCTTGACCTGGGCGATGACGAGCCCCCCGTTGTTGCGGGCCGCCAGCGCCTGGTCCAGGGCGCCGAGATAGGCTCCCTCCTGCTCGAACGAGATGTTGCCGCGGCTGTCCGCGCTGGTGCCGCGGATGATGGCGACATCGGGCACGATCGCCGGGAAATAGAGCCAGGTATCGCCGTCGAACTCGGTGCGGCGCACGATCGGCTGGCCTGCCGCCGCCGCATTCATGGCGCAGCCCTGCAGGTCCGGGTCGACGAAGGTGCCGAGCCCCACCTTGGTGAGCACTCCCGGACGCCTGGCCGCGGCCTCCCGGGTCATGTCGAAGAGGATGCCGCTCGGTACGTTGTAGGCGGGGATCTCGTTGTCCACGATGAGGCGCCAGATGTCCGGCATCGGCAGGGACGACGGTCCGGAGGGATAGGAGCCGGCGATCACGCGGGCGAGAAGGCCCGGTCTGGCGAGGTGGTCGATCCCTCTGATCCCGTACATGTCGCCCGCGGCGATGGGGTGCAGCGTCGTCAGACCGCGCGGGCTGCCGATGGACGCGAATCTCTCCCCGATCGCGCGCAGCACGCGGTCGGGGCAGCCGAGGCCGCTGGAGGAGCTGACCGTGACGATGGCGCCATCGGGGATCAGTGTCGCCGCTTCGCTGGCCGTGATCATGCGTGCCATGGCTTCCCTACTCCTCCACCTCGACACGGGTCCCCCGCGCCGCGGCCTCGCGTACGGCCAGGGCCAGTGCGAGCGAGCGAACACCGTCATGGCCCGTGGCGGCCGGACTGCCCCGTCCCTTCACGGCGTCGTTGAAACGGCGCGCCGAACGTTCGTACAGGTTGACGTGCGTGACCGGAAGCGTTGATTCGCCGGTGGCGTCGCGCAGGACGACAGTGCCGACCGGTTGCTGGGTCATCACGTCGCGGGCGATGACGGAACCCTCGCTGCCGTGAACTTCCAGCCCCGTGCCGGCGTGCGCGATCGTGAAGGCATCGTGCAGCTGGGCGATCACGCCGCCGCGGAACCTGACAACCGCCATCACCGCGTCCTCCAGCGGCGGGGCGGCCATGCCGGAGTTCTGCGCCTGGGCGACGACGTGTTGCGGTTCGTCGTCGAGGATGAACCTGAGCGTATCCGCGTCGTGGACCGTGATGTCCATGATGACGCCGCCACCCGCCCCGGCGCCGCCGACGCGCCAGGTCCGCAGGTGATCCGGCAGATGGACGGCATGGAACACCCGTGCCGCGAGGGGTGTGCCGATGCGCCCTTCACGCACCGCGGTGCGGATCGCCTCGTGGGTCGCGGCGTTGCGCAGGTGGTGATTGGTGCCCAGCTGCACGCCCGCCGCAGCGCAGGCCCGGACCATGCGGCGCGCGTCGTCTAGGGTCAGTGCGAGCGGCTTTTCGCACAGCACGTGCCTGCCGGCACCGGCGGCGGCGAGCGTGTGCTTCAGGTGCAGTTCGTTCGAGGTTCCCACGTAGACGATGTCGACGTCCGGGTCGGCCAGCAGTGCGTCGATGCTGTCGCAGGAGCGGGCGATGGCGTGGCGCCGCGCGAAGGCCTCACCGCGCTCGGCGCTGCTGCTCATCACCGTGACGACATCGCTGTCACCCTGGGCGCGGATCGCGTCGATCATCCATTCGGCCGCGATCGTGCTGGCCCCGACCACGGCCCAGCCAAGGGTACCGGTCATCGTCCTCTTCCGCTCCCCGGCACGGGACCGCAGGTGCCGCGCACGACCAGTGAAGGCGCGAGAATTTCGTGCTCGGCAGGTTCGTGCGCACCGGAAAGGCGGCGCAGCAGGGCAGCGGCGGACCGCCTTCCCAGTTCCTTCGGGTAGACCGCGACGGTGGTCAGCGGCGGCAGGGTGTGCCGCGATCCGGCCACGTCGTCAAACCCGATGACGCTGAAGTCGCGGCCCACCGCGTGACCCGCCTCGTTGAGCGCGTCCAGCACGCCGAATGCAACCACGTCGCTGAAACACAGGGCCGCCGTGGGCGGTCGACGGAGCGCGATGGCGGTTCGCAAAGCTTCGATACCGCCGCCGCGATTGAGCGCTGCCGGCACGACCAGGTCGGGATCGGCCCCGATCCCCGCCGCTTCAAGGGCCGTGCCGTAGCCGCCGACCCGCTGGGCGGTGACGTCGGTGGCGTTGCCGCCGAGAAAGGCGATGCGGCGATGGCCGAGCGCCAGCAGGTGCTCGGTAGCCATGCGCGCGCCCAGCACGTTGTCGGGAACGACCGCGCCCAGCCGGGTATCGGGTAGCCGGCGCATGACCTGGATGACCGGTATGCTCCAGCCGGCCATCGCCGCCGTATCCCGGGCGCCGGTGCCCATGGCGGGGCACAGGATGAAGCCCGCAGCACCGTGCTCGCGCATGGTCTCCATGACCCGGAGCTGGGTTGCCGGGTCCTCGTTGGTGTTGGCCATGAGCGAGACGTATCCGGCGGACTGCAGGGCTTCCTCCAGCCCGACGGCAAGCTCCGCAAAGAACGGGTTGGTCAGGTCGTTGATGACCATGGCGACCATGTCACTGGTCCGGCGCCGCAGGTTCGCGGCGCTTCGGTTGTAGACGTAGCCGAGGCGCTCGATTGCCTCCTCGACGCGCTGCCTGGTCTCGCGCCTGACCAGCGGGCTGTTGCGCAGCACCAGCGAGACCGTCGACCGCGACACGCCGGCCGCAAGGCCCAGGTCGTTCACCGTGACCCGCCGGTTCGCCGGAGCCGGTTCCTTCGCCTCGGGGTTCATGGGTTCCGGCGCTGCCTTCGGATGGTTCGCGGTGCTGGATGGAACGATCCAAACATGTATTTTCCTTCAAGACCCGACGTTACCGGGTTCCGATCGGCATCAATATTTGGATCGATCCAATACGGGCCCGCGCCACACGTGTCAAGGGCGCCGTGGCTGACCGGGCCAGCCACGGCCCGGACCCGGTCCTGCCGGGGCGTGGCGGCGACATTGCCGGGTCCGCGGCTTTCGTCTATCGCTGGATTGGAAGAGAACTGGAGAACGCATGGAAGTCCTGCTGCCTGTCCTGTGCGCGCTGCTTGCGGGCGCGGCACTCGTCTGGTTCGTCTTCGCCGCGCCGGCCCGCAGCCGGGCGGAGAGGGCGGAGGCGCGGCTCGAGGAAATCGACAGGACAACCGGAAGCCGCTTCGCGGAGCTTGCCTCCGACGTGCTCAAGAGCAACAGCGACTCCTTCCTGCAGCTGGTGAGCGAGCGCTTCCAGTCGCACAGGGTGGAGGCGGAGAAGGACCTGGAGGCGCGCGGGAAGGCCGTCGAGGCGCTGGTTGCGCCGATCCGCGACGAGCTGAAGAAGGTGGAGGAGCGGGCGCAGCAGCTGGAGAGGTCTCGCGTCGACGCCTACCGCTCGGTCACGGAGCAGGTCCGCCAGCTTGCCCAGGCCCAGTCCGACCTGCGATCCGAGACCGGCCGCCTCGTCCAGGCGCTTCGCCGCCCTCAGGGCGCCGGCAGGTGGGGCGAGCACCAGCTTCGCAACGTGCTCGAAATCGCCGGCATGGTGGAGCATGTCGATTTCGAGGAACAGCCCACCCTGTCGGGCGAGGACGGCGTGCTCAGGCCCGACGTGGTCATCCGTCTGCCTGGCGGAAAGTCGGTCGCTGTGGATGCGAAGACGCCGCTGCAGGCCTATCTCGATGCGGTGGAAGCGAAGACGGATGACGATCGCGCCGGCCACCTCGACGTGCTCGCGGGCAACCTGCGCTCGCACGTGCGGCAACTGGCGGGGAAGAAGTACTGGGACGGGCTCGCCGGGGGGACGGAGTTCGTCGTCATGTTCATTCCCGGCGACGCGTTCCTGGCCGCCGCGCTGGAGCGCGAGCCGGGCCTGTTCGAGGACGCGGTGAGGAACCGGGTGCTGATCGCAACGCCGATCACGCTGATCGCGCTCGTCAGGGCCGTGGCCTACGGCTGGCAACAGGAAAGGCTGGCCGAGAACGCCCGGGCCGTCGCCGAGACCGGGCGGGAACTGTACGAGCGCGTCAAGCGGTTCGGCGGTCGCATGGAGGATATCGGAAAGTCTCTGCGCCAGGCCGTGGACCGCTACAACAGGGGTGTGGGCACGCTCGAGCGGCAGGTGTTGCCGTCGGCACGGAAGCTGGAGGGGCTGAGCGTGGTTTCGGCCGGAGAGTCGATCCCGCCGCTGGAACAGCTGGAGACGGAGCCGAGGGCCCTGCAGGCCGCGGAACTGACGGAGCCGGCGGAGAAGGCGGAAGGCGGCTAGGCCGCGGCCCCGCCCGCCTGCGATCCCTGGCCGTAACTCTCGCCACCGGCCGCCATGTGCGCCTCTTCCTCCGCCGTGCTCGGGCGTCCGAGCACGCCGTTGCGGTGCGGGAACCGTCCGAAGCGGGCCACGATGTCGCGGTGCCGGGTCCAGCCCTGGATGCTCCGGTCCACGTAGGCCCGCCAGACCGGGTCGGTGTTCCGCTTCAGGGCCCGCAGCAGGTCGAGTCCGCGGTCCTGTTCGCCGCAGTCCTCGGAGTGGTGGAAGGGGTGGTAGAGCCAGATGCAGGCCACCGGGTGCAGCGCGGTGTCCAGCCCGCGCTCGATGGCGTGTTCGACGACCTCGAAGGCCCGGGCGTCGCCGTCATAGGCCCGGACCGTACCGCGATGGATGTTCCGCGTGAACTGGTCCAGCAACAGGATGAGAGCCAGCGCGCCGTCCGGTGTTTCCTGCCAGTCCGCGAGCTCGGGGTCGCGGTTGCAGGCGCGCGTGACCAGGTGGCCGAAACGCACCCGGATCTCGCGGTCGACCCCGGGACCGCCCCTGTACCACCAGTCGCGGCGGGCAGAGGCCCGTTCCGGGCTGTCCAGGCTGTCGGCGAGCCAGAAATCGTTGATCCCGGCACTCGTGCCGGAACGGTGCCGTCCCGGGCTTGCGAGGGTGTCTGTCATGGCGCCTTTCACCGTCAGTCACGCATGCCGGCAGACTGTCACCGCAAGCCCCGGCCGTCCATGGCGAACCACCGGGGTTGACAGCGCCGGCCGGCGCGTGTAGTGAACGGTCCAAGCGCCGATTTGAGCACCAGCTTGCGGGCGCGTTAGAAATGCAGCTAAAGCGGCGGAAGACGGGTCCCGTCCTCTGTTGCCGTGGCGGGAGAGCGAGTCTTCCGGCCATGGTCTCCGGGCCCTTCCCCTTCCCGATCGTTTGGCGGCATGAACCTCACGAGCCGGCTGTTGCCGGCCATTCGGGAAGGAGAGTGTCGATATGACCTCGAATGCAGCTCATCCGCAGACCCTGGCGTTGCACGCCGGATACCGTGCCGACCCCGCGACCGGATCGGTCGCGGTGCCGATCTACCAGACGACCTCCTACCAGTTCCAGAGCACCGAGCATGCCTCGAACCTGTTTGCGCTCAAGGAACTGGGGAACATCTACACCCGCATCATGAACCCCACCTGCGCCGTGCTCGAGGAGCGCATCACCGCGCTCGATGGCGGTTCGGGCGCGCTTGCGGTCGCATCGGGGCAGGCGGCGTCGGCGATCGCCCTGCAGAACCTGGCGCGCGCCGGCGACAATGTCGTCAGCTCCACCGACCTGTACGGCGGGACCTGGAACCTGTTCAGCAACACGCTGAAGGACCAGGGCATCGAGGTGCGTTTCGTCGACCCCGCCGATCCGGAGGCGTTCGCGCGGGCCACCGACGATCGCACCCGCGCCTACTACGCCGAGACCCTGCCCAATCCCAAGCTCCAGGTCTTTCCGATCGCCGAGGTCGCGGCGATCGGCCGGTCGTTCGGCATCCCGCTCATCGTCGACAACACGGCGGCACCGCTGCTGTGCCGCCCGTTCGATCACGGGGCGGCCGTGATTGTGTACTCGACCACCAAGTACATCGGCGGTCACGGGACCTCGATCGGGGGTCTCATCGTCGATGGCGGCAACTTCCCGTGGGCGGAGTTCCCGGAGCGCCAGCCCGCGCTCAACACGCCTGACCCGTCCTACCACGGTGCGGTCTGGGTCGAGGCGGTGGAGCCGATCGGACCGGTGGCGTACATCATCAAGGCCCGGACCACGCTCCAGCGGGACCTCGGGGCCGCGTTCTCGCCGTTCAACGCCTTCCAGGTGATCCAGGGTCTCGAGACCCTGCCGCTGCGCATCTTCGAGCACTCCCGCAACGCGGCCGCGGTGGCGGATTTCCTGTCGTCGCATCCCGCGGTCGATACGGTCATCTACCCGGGACTGCAGGATGGCGAGGCGCGCCGGCGCGCGGATGCCTACCTGTCGGGTGGATACGGCGGCCTCGTGGGCTTCGAGCTTGCCGGCGGGCGGGGTGCGGGACGCGCCTTCATCGATGCGCTGGAACTGTTCTACCACGTGGCCAACATCGGGGATGCGCGCTCGCTTGCCATCCATCCCGCCACCACGACCCACAGCCAGCTGTCGCCGGAGGACCAGCAGCTGACCGGTGTGTCGGACGGATATGTCCGCCTGTCGGTCGGCATCGAGCATATTGAGGACATCCTGGCCGACCTCGGCCGGGCGCTCGACCGCGCTACGGGAGCCAGTCTCGCGGCCGAGTAACGAGGTCCGGATCCGGTCCCGGGGGAGGGTCAGAACTTCTCCTTCCGGGGCCGGTCCGCTCCCCGTCTGCCGGTGCCCGGATACCGGTTGAAGGCGCTTTGCAATTTGCGACGCCCTCTAGTATGAAGGCCTGCCCGCCCACACGCACGGACATGCCGGTGCGGACCGCGCTTCTGCATGGGACGACTGTGGCCGGCGGCAGCCCCGGGACTGGCAAAAGGCAGACGTGATGGCTGAGACTCACGACGGTGCGACCAGGCGCGACTTCATCCATGTCGCCAGTGCGACGATGGGTGTCGTCGGCGGGGCCTGCGTTGCGTGGCCATTCATCGACCAGATGAACCCGGCAGCCGATACCCTGGCGCTCGCGTCGACCGAATTCGACACCGCCGGGGTCGCGGAGGGCATGGCGGTCACGCTGCTGTGGCGCGGCAAGCCCGTGTTCGTGCGCCACCGCACCGCCGCGGAGATCGAGGAGGCGGGCGCGGTCGACCTCGACAGCCTGCCGGATCCCCAGGCCGACGCCGACAGGGCGGAGCGCCCGGAAATGCTGGTCCTGGTCGGTGTCTGCACCCACCTCGGCTGCGTGCCGCTGGGGCAGAAGGCGACGGATCCCCGGGGCGAGTGGGGAGGCTGGTTCTGCCCGTGCCACGGGTCGCACTACGATACCTCCGGTCGCATCCGCAAGGGCCCGGCGCCCGAGAATCTCGAGGTCCCGCCCTATACCTACATTTCGGATACGGTCATCAGGATCGGGTGAGGAGCTGAAGGATGAGCGGCCCGAATTTCTCCAACCCGGTGGTGCGGTGGATCGAGCACCGGCTGCCGGTCTTCTCGTTCATGCACCACGAGCTGCATGAATACCCGACGCCGAAGAACCTGAACTACTGGTGGAATTTCGGGTCCCTGGCGGGAATGGTGCTGGTCATCATGCTGGTCACCGGCATCGTGCTCGCCATGCACTACACGCCGCATGTCGACTATGCCTTCTCGTCCGTCGAGCGCATCATGCGCGACGTCAACTACGGCTGGCTTATCCGCTACATCCATTCGAACGGCGCCAGCTTCTTCTTCATCGTCGTCTACATCCACATCTTCCGCGGCCTCTACTACGGTTCGTACAAGGCGCCGCGCGAGCTGCTGTGGATCCTCGGCGTCGTGATCCTGCTGCTGATGATGGCGACGGCCTTCATGGGCTACGTCCTGCCGTGGGGCCAGATGAGCTTCTGGGGCGCGACGGTGATCACCAACCTGTTCTCGGCCGTTCCCGGTATCGGCGACTGGATCGTCACCCTGCTGTGGGGCGGATTCGCGGTCGACAACCCGACGCTGAACCGGTTCTACTCCCTGCACTACCTGCTGCCGTTCCTGATCGTCGGCGTGGTGGTGCTGCACGTGATCGCGCTGCACCGCTTCGGGTCGAACAATCCGCTTGGCATCGATCTGCGCGGCCAGCAGGACTCGATCCCGTTCCATCCCTACTACACCGTCAAGGACATGTTCGGTCTCGGCGTGTTCCTGATCTTCTTCTCCGCCGTGGTCTTCTTCATGCCGAACGCGATGGGGCACGCGGACAACTACATTCCGGCCGACCCGCTGGTCACGCCGGCCCACATCGTGCCCGAGTGGTACTTCCTGCCGTTCTACGCCATCCTGCGCGCCATTCCCGACAAGCTGCTCGGCGTCATCGCGATGTTCGCGTCGATCGGGGTGCTGTTCATCCTGCCATGGCTTGACCGCTCGCCGGTGCGCAGCGCGAGCTTCCGGCCGATCTTCAGGATCTTCTTCTGGGTCCTGCTGGCCGACTGCGTCCTGCTCACCTATCTCGGCGCCAAGGCGCCGGAGGGGATCTACGTCGTGCTGGCCCGGATCGGCACGGCCTACTACTTCTTCCACTTCCTGCTCCTGCTGCCCGCGCTGTCGATCTTCGAGACGCCGCGTCCGTTGCCGCGCAGCATCAGTCGGCCGGTTCTCGATCCGGCCGGTTCCGTCGCCGCTCCGGCGGCAACGTCGAAGGAGGCACCGTGATGCGCGCGCCCGCTCTCCTGATTGCGGCCGCAACCGCCGTTGCGCTCGCAACGGGTCCCGTCTCTCCGGCCGGGGCGGCCACCGGCGGCGCCGAGCCGCCGGCGCAGGACTGGTCGTTTTCCGGCGTGTTCGGCACCTACGACCGTGCGGAACTGCAACGCGGCTTCCAGGTCTACGCGGAGGTCTGTGCCGCCTGCCATTCGCTGGAATACATCGCGTTCCGCAACCTGACCGATCTCGGGTTCTCCGAGACCGAGGTCAAGGCGATCGCGGCCGAGTACGAGGTTCCCGCGGCACCCGACGAGAACGGCGAGATCCACCCGCGCCCGGCCACTCCGGCGGACCGGTTCCCGGCGCCGTTCCAGAACGCCAACGAGGCGCGTGCCAGCAACAACGGCGCCCTTCCCCCGGACCTCTCTCTGATCGTCGAGGCGCGTGCCGGGGGTGCGGACTACATCAACGCCGTGCTGGTCGGCTATTCCGATCCGCCGTCCGACACCGACATGGCGGACGGCATGAGCTACAACGGCTACTTTCCCGGTGGCCAGGTCGCCATGCCACCGCCCCTGTTCGAGGACGGGGTTACCTACGCTGACGGTACGCCCGCCACGGTCGAGCAGCAGGCGCGCGACGTGACGGCCTTCCTCGCCTGGGCCAGCGAGCCCAACATGGAGGAGCGCAAGCGCATGGGCGTGATGACCATGATCTTCCTGGTGGTCATGACCGGCCTGCTGTACGTCAGCAAGCGAAGGATCTGGTCCAACGTGCACTGACCGGTTCCGGTGACCGCACTGCAGGGACCGGCAGGAGGAAGCGGGACATGGCGCAAGCGGTCCTCGGGATCATCGGCGGCAGCGGCCTGTACGAGTTCGAGGCGCTCACCGACAGGCGCTGGGAAAGCGTCTCCTCCCCGTTCGGCGAGCCTTCGGACCAGCTGCTGTTCGGGACCTTCGGGGACCAGCAGCTCGTGTTCCTGCCACGCCACGGTCGCGGCCACGTCCTGCCGCCGAGCGAAATCAACTACCGCGCCAACATCGATGCGCTGAAGCGGGCCGGTGTCACCGACGTGCTCTCGCTGAGCGCGGTCGGCTCGTTTCGCGACGAGCTTGCCCCGGGGCATTTCGTGCTGGTCGACCAGTTCGTCGACCGCACCTTCGCGCGCCACAAGTCGTTCTTCGGCGCGGGCTGTGTCGCCCACGTCACCTTTTCCCACCCGGTGTCGGCACGCCTTCAGGACGCGCTCGAGGAGGCGGGCAGGTCGCTCGGGCTGGTGATGCACCGGGGCGGTGTCTACCTGTGCATGGAAGGTCCGCAGTTTTCCACCTACGCCGAGAGCATGCTGTACCGGTCCTGGGGCTGCGACGTGATCGGCATGACCAACATGCCCGAGGCGAAACTGGCCCGGGAGGCCGAGCTGCCCTACGCCACGGTGGCAATGGTCACCGACTACGATTGCTGGCACCCCGATCACGACAGCGTGTCGGTGGAGGCGATCATCGGTGTGATGATGGCCAATGCTGACAATGCGAGGGCGCTGGTCGCGGAGGTGGCGCCGCGGCTGGCCGAGCGCCCCGAGGTTGACCTGGCAGGCGGCGACCGGGCGCTGGACACCGCGATCGTCACCCATCCGGACATGCGTGATCCGGAACTGGTGGCGAAGCTCGATGCCGTGGCGGGGCGCGTGCTGGGCTGAGCGCGGACCACCCCGGGCGCGCGCAGGCAGGGATAGGGACATGTCCGAGACAGCGCAACGCGAGGCAATCGCCAGACTGGCCCGGTCGATTTTCGAACGCGGCCTGACATGCGGCAGTTCCGGCAACATCAGCGTCAGGCTCGAGGACGGCTGGCTGATGACGCCGACCGGCACCAGCATGGGTGAACTCGACCCCGCCCGCCTGTCCCGGCTCGATGCCGAGGGCAGGCTGGTATCGGGGGATGCTCCCACCAAGGAGAGCTTCCTTCACCTGGCGATGTACGAGCAGCGTCCGTCTGCCGGTGCCGTCGTGCACCTGCACTCGACGCACTCGGTGGCCGTGAGCTGTCTTGCCGACGTCGATCCGGCCAACGTGCTGCCGCCGGTCACCGCCTACTACGTGATGCGGATCGGCGTGCTGCCGCTGGTGCCGTACTATCCGCCGGGCGACCTCGATCTCGCCCGCGCGGTCCGGGAGATGGCGTCGGACCATCACGCGGTCCTGCTGGCCAATCACGGACCGGTGGTAGCGGGAACCTCGCTCGAGGACGCGGTCTACGCCACCGAGGAACTGGAGGAGGCCGCGCGGCTGTTCCTGATGCTGCGCTCGATGAACACCCGGTTCCTGACCCCCGCACAGGTTGCGGAACTGAAGACGCGACGCGCCTGACCCCGGGCGGGGATCGGTGGCTTTCGCGAGATCCGGCGGACTGCCCGCTCACAGGCTCCAGTAGGTGATGTCGCCCGCCAGCGTGGCCGGGTCGAGTGCGGACTTGATGTCGACCAGCACCCGGGCGCCGCCGGGCCGCAGCAGTCCGGTCAGCCGGGCCGGCGCGCCCTCGAGATAGACCGCGTGCGGGACCGCGAGGACCAGGGCGTCGAGCCCGGAAAGCCGGTCGAGCCCGCAGGTCTCGATCCCGGTCGCCCCGGCAAGGGCTTCGGCATCGGCATGCGGGTCATGCGCCAGCACCTCGGCGCCGTAGTCGCGCAGTGCGTGCACGATGGCCGGCGACTGGCTGTTGCGGAAGTCCGAGACGTTCTCCTTGAAGGTCATCCCGAGCACCCCGATGCGGGCTGACCGCGGGGTGCAGGACGCGCCGGAGAGCAGGGTGAGGATGCGCCGGACGACGAAGCCGGGCACCTCACCGTTCAGCCGCCGCACGGCGCGGATCACCTCGGGGTAGTAGCCCAGGCTCTCGGCCCGGGAGATCAGGTAGTGCGGATCGACCCCGATGCAGTGGCCGCCGACCAGGCCCGGGGTGAAGTGCTGGAAGTTCCACTTGGTCGCCGCGGCCTCGAGCACTTCGGCCGTGCGAAGTCCCAGACGATCGAAGATCATCGCCAGTTCGTTCATCAGGGCGATGTTGAGATCTCGCTGCACGTTCTCGACGATCTTCGCGGCCTCGGCCACCTGGATCGACGCCGCCCGGTGCAGGCCGCCGGAGATCGCCGGGCCGTACAGCGCCGCCATGCGCTCGAGCGTCGGGCCGTCCTGGCCGGCGATGATCCTGGTCACCGATTCGAGCGTGCGGCGTCCGTCACCCGGGCTGATGCGCTCCGGCGAGTAGCCGAGCGCGAAGTCGATGCCGGCCCGCAGGCCGGAGACCTCGGCGATCAGCGGCCCGCACACCTCCTCGGTGGCGCCGGGATACAGTGTCGATTCCACGATCACGAGATCGCCGGGCGCGATCGAGGCGGCGATGGTGCGGCACGCGCTGCGGACAAGGCTGAGGTCCGGCCTGCGGTCGCTGCTGACCGGGGTCGGCACCGTGATGATGTAGATGCTCGCACACGCGATGTCGCCGGGCTCGCTGGTCAGGTCCAGGGACGCAGGAATCTCGACCGCGTCGCCGTTGATGGCGTTGCGGTCCGTCCCCGATCTGAGCTCGGCAATCCGGCCGTGGTTGGTATCGAACCCCACCACGCGCGGGTGGTGACGAGCGAGTGCAAGTGAGAGCGGCAGTCCGACATAGCCGATTCCGAGCACGGCGATGGCTTGTTCGGGCACTGGTCGTCCGTTTTCCTGTCGGGTTGCGCCGCTGCTCTATCGGGCTCGGGTGTGGCTGTCAATCGGGACCTGAACCGGCCGGTAGGCGGCAGCACGCCGCCTGCCCGTGATCGCCTGCACGGTTCACAAGCCGGACAGCCGCGCCGCTATCCCGGAACCGGAATGCCCCACGCCGCGTTCAGGCCGGCGAGACCGGCCCGGGCGCGGGCCACGCAGCGGAACCTCTCCCGCAGCTGTCGTGATCCGGCGTCGGGGAGACCGCATTGGTCCGTGAGGTGACGGCGGCGCCCTGATCACCGACTACGCTTGTCGCTCCGGTCTGCACGGGGTGCAGGGTTGACAGGCCGGTGGCGATGATTTCCCGATTGAGACTGGCCCCGGCACCACGCGTCTTGCGGGCAGGCTGCAGGTCCCCAATGACCAAGGTTGCGGCTGAACTCGCACGCTCGCGGCCGCTCCGGTGATGCCAGGCACGTCACGTCACCGCAATCCGGTACGCTGCACGTGGGAACCGGGTGAAGGTGGGTTCGCGCCTGTGCCCGAACTGGCAGTGGCAACGCTGGTGCACCCCCGGACTTTCGGTGTCAGGCGCCGCGACGACCGCGCCGTCACCGGTCGCGACCCGGCCCGCGGCCGTCTCGACAGTGCACGCCGGTTCTGGCAGATACGGGGACCGCAGACGCTGACCCCGGGCCCGACCGGCCTCCCGGAGACATGAATGACCCCACAGCTCCGGGAAACCGACCGCATTCCCGGGCTCGGAGAGGCGTTCGCGGTCTGGCTTCGCATCGGGATCCTGAGTTTCGGCGGGCCGGCCGGACAGATCGCCCTGATGCACCGCATGGTGGTCGAGGAGCGGCGCTGGATCGACGAGACGCGATTCCTGCACGCCCTCAACTACTGCATGCTGCTGCCCGGGCCCGAAGCACAGCAGCTCGCGACCTACATCGGCTGGCTCATTCACCGGACTGCCGGCGGCCTGATCGCCGGGCTGTTGTTCATCCTGCCGGGCGCCCTCGTCATGCTCGCCCTGAGCATCGCCTACCTGCTCTGGGCCGATCTTCCCCTGGTCACTGCCGCCTTCGAGGGGATCAAGGCGGCGGTCCTGGTCATCGTGGTCGAGGCGGTGGTCCGGATTGCGCGGCGGGCACTCGTCGATGCGGTAATGGTCGCGATCTCGGTTGCCGCCTTCATCGCGATCTTCGTGCTCGCGGTCCCCTTCCCGGCGATCGTCGCCGGTGCCGCCTTCGCGGGACTGCTTTCCGGCCTGGTGCGCACCGTCCCGGCCCCCGGCGAGACGGTGGACCGCGACGGCGACGGCGAGACGGTGATCGCGCGACTGGAGGCGTCGGGACGGCAGGACCATACCCGGCCCGATGCCCGGCGTGCCGTGGTGCTGGTCGCGGTCTTCGCGGTGCTCTGGGCGGGACCGGTCGTCCTGCTGCTCGGTCTGCTCGGCTCCGAGCACGTGCTGGCCCGCCAGTCGGTGTTCTTCAGCAAGCTGGCGGTGGTGACCTTCGGCGGAGCCTACGCGGTGCTGGCCTACATGGCCCAGCAGGCGGTCGAGGCATTCGGCTGGCTCACGCCGCAGGAGATGCTGGACGGGCTCGGGCTCGCCGAGACCACGCCGGGTCCCCTGATCCTGGTCACCCAGTTTGTCGGCTTCCTCGGTGCGGCACGCCTCGCAGGAGGGGATGCGATCTGGTCCGGCGTGCTCGGAACCGTCGTGACCCTGTGGGTGACCTTCACCCCGTGTTTCCTGTGGATCTTCCTCGGCGCACCGTGGGTCGAGCGGCTCCGCGGCAACCGCGCGATCTCTTCGGCACTGTCGGGGATCACCGCCGCCGTGGTCGGGGTGGTGCTGAACCTCGCGGTCTGGTTTGGGCTGCACGTGAGCTTCTCGGAACTGGCGCCGAGCGGCCTCGCGTGGGCGGCTTTCGAGATCCCGGTGCCGGAAAGCGTCCGGCCGGCCAGCCTGGCGTTGACCGCCCTCGCCGTGCTGCTGCTGCCGGTGCTTCGCCAGGGCGTGTTGCGAACACTTGCCGGATGCGCCGCGGCGGGCATGATGCTTGCGATACTGTAGCAGGCGGGACAGGGATGCTGGAGATGACCGACCACGAACGCAGGGTCGTGCAAACCGCGAGGGGGCCGGTGTCGTACCGCGAAGCCGGGAGCGGACCCGCATTGCTGCTGCTGCACGGCATCGGCGGCAACAGCCGGTCGTGGCGTTGCCAGCTCGGGGTATTGTCCGGCGACCGGCGGGTCGTCGCCTGGGATGCGCCGGGCTACGGTGAGACGGTTGCGGTGGACCCCGACCTCGAGAGTTACGCGGCGGTTGCCGCCGCCCTGCTCTCCGCACTCGACATCGACTGCGCCCATGTGCTCGGACACTCGATGGGCGGTGTCATCGCCCAGGGATTGGCCGGGCTGTTCGCGGAGCGGGTCGACCGGTTGATCCTGTCTGGCACCTGGACCGGTGACGGCGCGGAGGGACCGCTGGGCCCGCGCTGGACCGCGAGACTCGATGACCGGCGCCGGATGGTTTCGGAGGACTACGGCCGGACACGGGCCTCGGCCATGGTGGCGGCGGGGGCGTCGGGCGACGTCGTGGACGAGCTCGCCGGGATCGCGTCGGAAGTCCCGATCGCCGGCCTGGAACCGGCTTGCCTGGTGCTGCACCACGCCGATACCCGGCCGCTCGCGCGTGGTTTCGCGATGCCGGTCCTGGTGCTGTCGGGAGCAGGAGACGGGATCATCGCGCCGGAGCGTAGCGAGGAACTCACCGCGATCATCCCCGATGCCCGGTCGGTCCGCATCCCGGGCGCGGGCCACGCGGCCTACCTTGAGAACCCCGACGCCTACAACGCCGAGGTCCGCAGGTTCCTCGCGCCCTGACCGGGCGCCCGCTCACGCGGTGAAGTGCCAGGCCTCGGGAATCATCCGCCAGGCGCTGCCGTTCCGGACCATGTGACAGAAGCCCGGGAAGTGCAGGTGCATGCCAGCAACCAGCATCCGGTCGGTGGCTGTCATGTCGAAGGCCCGCCTGCGAGCCCGGATCGCCGCGTCCGGATCGACATCGAACACCATGGTCACTTCGGGCTGACGGACCTGGATGTCGGGAACGTGGCAGATGTCGCCCCAGATCAGCAGGGTGTCGCCGCCCGACGCGACCAGGTAGCCGGTGTGCCCCGGCGTGTGGCCGGCAAGCGGCACCGCGGTGACGTTCGGAAACGGCTCGCCGGCCGGTGATGCCAGGCGGTCCCGGTACGGGGCGGCCTGGGCCCGTGCTCCGTCGAAGTAGCGTGCCCGGGCGGTCTCGTCGGCACGCGAGCGCGCGGCATCGTCGTGCCAATGCGCCAGTTCCTTCTCGTCGACGACCAGTCGTGCCTCGGGAAACAGCCTGGTGCCGTCGGCATCGGCAAGGCCGTTGGAATGGTCGGGATGCATGTGGGTAAGGAGAATGGTGTCGACGTCGCCGGCAGCAACGCCGAGACTGGCAAGCAGCCCATGGAGCCTGCCCAGCGTCGGGCCCATGCTGTCGCCCGAACCGGTGTCGATCAGGGCGGTACGGGTCCCGCTCTGCAGCAGGTAGCAGTTGACCGAGATTCGTGGCGGAGCCGGCCGGAAGTTCTCGCGCAGCACCGTTTCAGCCCCGGCGGCGTCGATGCCGCGCAGTACTTCGAAAGTGGCGTCGAGGTAGCCGTCGGAGATCGCGGTTACGAGGACATCACCGATCCGGCGCCGGTACAGTCCCGGAACCTGGTTGCTGTCGTGCTGGGTCACTGCTCTGTACTCCAGGGTCGATGGATCGGGATGATCACACCATCCCGAACGGCGGCCGCCAACCCCCGGGTGCCGACGGCTTGAACCCGCCCCGCGCGGGATGGCAGGGTGCGGGCCCGCACGGCGCTGCCAACGGAGGCGAATCGGCATGACCCTGCACCAGGCCTACGAGCCGGAACTGCTGCCCGACGGCGTGACCTCGCGCCACGTGGACAATCGCAACGGGCTTGTCATGCACCTGCTCGAGGCCGGGGATCCCGGCCGCCCGGCACTGTTGCTTCTGCACGGTTTCCCGGAACTGGCCTACAGCTGGCGCAAGGTGATGCCGGCGCTTGCCGAGGCCGGCTATCACGTTCTCGCTCCCGATCTGCGGGGCTACGGGCGCACCCTGGGCTGGGGCCCGGTGGACTGGGATGCGCCGCTTGACCAGTTCAGGCTGCTCAACACCGTACGCGACGCCATCGGTCTGCTGGCGGCCTGCGGGCATGACCGTGCGATGGCGGTGATCGGTCACGACTATGGCTCTTCGGTCGCAGCCTGGTCGGCGTTGACCCGCCCGGACGTCTTTGCGTCCTGCATCCTGATGAGCGCGCCGTTCGACGGCCCGCCACCGCTGGCGGCACCGCCCCCGACAAGGCCCGACATCCACGCCGAACTGGCGGCGCTCGAGCGACCGCGCAAGCACTATCACTGGTACTATTCGACCCGGCCCGCCAACTCGCACATGGTCGATCCGCCGGGAGGGCTGCACGCGTTCCTGCGAGCCTACTATCACATGAAGAGCGCCGACTGGTCCGGCAACCGCCCGCACCGGCTCGAAGCCTGGCGGGCCGACCAGCTGGCGTTGATGCCCACCTACTACATCATGGACCTGGCCGATACCATGCCGGCCGCCGTGGCCGGGGCGATGCCCAACGCGAGTGAAATCGCACGCGCAACCTGGCTGACCGATGGCGAACTCGCGGTCTACACCGGCGAGTACGCGAGAAACGGATTTCAGGGCGGGCTCAACTGGTACCGGCGCGGTACCGGCGAATTCGACCGCGACGAACTGCGGACCTTTGCCGGGCGGACCATCGACCAGCCGTCCCTGTTCATATCCGGCGTGAGTGACTGGGGAGTGTTCCAGCGACCGGGTGCCGCCGAGCGCATGAACGGGGAGATCTGCACCGACATGCGCGGACTTGTGCTGGTCGAGGGCGCCGGCCACTGGGTGCAGCAGGAACAGCCGGAGGAAACCTCGCGGCTGATCCTCGAATTCCTGGGCGGACCCGGCGACCAGCGCAGGCACTCATGAACAGGGTGAGAGGGCTGTTGCGTGCTGTAACACCGCCTGCCTTGCGGATACGGTGGCCAGTGGGAGGGTAGTTCTTGGCTAGAACGGGGACCAACCGCCGGATACGCACCCCCCTACAGGTTCTGGATCGAAGCACGCGATACGGCTGGAATCGTGGCGGACGCGTGACTTCACGACCGCCGTGCTCGCACGCACCGCACGCAGTGATGAACGGCGAAAGCCTGCCCGGTCATCGGTGGGCCAGCACCACCAACCGGTACGTTCACCTCGACGGCGCGTCGTTCAGCGAGGCCGCCGAGCGGGTGTCGCCAGCGGTGCTGCTGACGCTGTGGGTCCGGTAGCGGCTGAGCGATGCAGCGGTCTCGGGACCGGTTTGAGCGGAACGACGGTAGAGTGTATGGTGAGCGACATGAGAGAGCACCGGTATCCATACGGGCCGCCGCCCGACATACCGGGTCGCCCGAAAGACTGGCGTGAGCAGATCAAGGCGGATCTGGCGGCCCAGGTCGAGGCCGGCGGCACGCTCTATGGCGTTCGTTGGGACGGCGCCTATATCGCGCGGACCAAGGAAGGTGACCGGGTACTCGTAGCGCCCGAGCGAAGTTCCGGCTGACCCGGCAGGCGTTCGTGCCGACCTTCTCATGCTTCGCAAGCATATCGTGCCGGCCCTCGGCGAGCGTCTCGTCGCGGACGTCGAGTACAAGGACATCCTCGCCTTTCACAACAGCCTGCACCGCGTGCCGACCGTCGCCAACCGGGCGGTCGACATCCTGGTGAAGAGTTTAACCTGGCGGATGCGTGGGGCTGGCGTCCCTCCGGCAGCAACCCGTGTCGGGGCATGCCCCGCTTCCGGGTCGAGAAGCACGAGCGGTTCCTCACCCGCGAGGAGCTCTTCCGGCTCGGCCCACGCGGCGGCTGCCATCCGGCTCCTCGTGCTGACCGGAAAATGGCCGATCAATCTATTTCGCGCGGCTCTCTCCGCGGCCGAAGAGACGATCCAGGGCTATCCGTTCGCATCTGCTTGGTTGCAGTTGTTTCGGACGCATCCGAGCGATTCGGTGCCAGGATTGCTGCGGTGGCGCGGCAATCTCGGCACGAGCGCAGAAACGAGGCGGGTGTATTCCGGCTTGTATGGCAGGTTTTCGGCCGCGCGCTGCAGGCGGGTGAACTCGGGATCACTGACTTCGTTCCCCTCGAGAGAGTGTGCACGCAAATCGACGGCGGCGTGACTGTGCGGCGTCTCAACGGAGGCGACATTCCGGACTGGATTGCCTGGGATTCGCGACGGCCAGGCTATGTGCTCGGCGAAGCCAAGGGTCGGTTGAGTAGGAGTCTGCGGGCATTCCAGAGTGGGATGCCTGGCTGCATCGGTGCGGGCAAAGCGCAGTTTGGCCGGGTCGAAGTCAGGGATTCCGGGAACAGGAGAATGTTCACCCGAAACTGGATTGCGGTGAACCGCTGGTCGACTGAGGACCGTGGGGGACCGGCGGTCTCGCTGTTGTGGGATCCGCCGGGCGATGGCGAGCCGCTCGGCGAGGAGGAGGCTCGCCGGCATGCCGATGCCATACGCAGGCATCGAATCGACGCGATTGCCCGGGGCTCGGAGCCCCGAAGTTCGTCGTGTGCGTCGCCGTGGATGGTTCCGATGGCAGCATGAAGCACTGGGCAATCGAATCAGGGAGGGATAGTCCCTTTGCCCCACCTGAACCTGCGTCACGGGAACCGCATGTGGGTCACTACCAGGCGGCGTTCGTAACGCCGCTCGGGATACGTCCAATAGCGGACGAGAACGACCTGAAGGAAGCTCGCGCGATCGCGGAAGGCCCCTCCAGTAGCGACGAGCCCGCAATGATATTCGGATTGGCGAGAGGAACATCCAAGACCGCAGAGGGTGGACCAGTGCCATGGTTGTCGGAAAACGGCATCTTCTCCGTTGACGGGTCGGCTCTGCTCAACCTGAGGAGCGTGGATATCGCTCCAGCATGAGCGCGGTCGCGTTACGGGACTTGAAATGCGCAGTGACGCGCCTTGCCTCGTGTCAGGGGCCTGGAATTGGTCGCAGGAACCCATGCACACGCCAGAGTCGCTCGAGGCACAGCACGTCGCCGGCAGCTGCGGACTGGCGTTCAGCGACGCAGACGGCTTGACCGTTCAGGCCGATGTTCTCGTAAATGCGGAGGCCGTCGCCGAGGTTCTGGCCCAATCGCTTCAGGTACCCGAAGCTGTCTGCGCCGCTGCTTGCGGTCAAAGCTACGATTCGTCCCTCCAGAGTCTGCAGGGTCGTGCGGGACAGATCCTCGATCTGTTCCACCAGCACTATGTCGCCGTTCTGTATGACCGGATAGGCGCTGTCCTCGATGATGTGAGCTGCCGCGAGCTTTCGGGAAAGAATATCCGTCGACTCCACAGCAACGGCTTCATCGGGCCCCGGTATTGTCTGCGTATCGTAAAGCACGCCGATGATCGGCATGACCCGTGTTGCGGCAGTTGGGACCGACATTGTCGGCGGAACGTTCTTGGATCCGGAGAAATCCGCGGCAAGCACTGTGCGCGAGAGATCGTTTCGATCCCGATGAAAGCGCCGCGCAAACGCCTTGCCTCGGTGCAATGCTATGACCGCGTCGCCGTCGGTGGCTTCGCTGTCGAGCGAAACAATGACGACCTGGCCGGGCAACGCCAGAAGTCCGAGTGTCGACCCGCGCACCACATACAGGGCAACGGATCCCAAGGTATCGAGGCGAATCCGATCTTGATGGTCGCCTACGGCAAGGATGTCGGCGCCGCTTCGGGCAGCCAGATTGCCGAGCACGGGAAGTTGCAGCTCGGGCAGGTGCACGACATTGGGACGAGCCGGGGCATCCGTCAGAACAAGGTCGCGGTCGGTGGATGGAAGGCGGCCAAGGAATCGAGCATAGGAGGCGGTACAGCTGCGCAGGATGGAATGGACGCTTCCGTATGCCGTGAATACATCATCCGCATCGGTCGGAGTGATGTTCATGGGCCGGTGATGTGCCCGGTTGATGATCGTGTAGAACGGATCGGAATTGCGGAGAGCGGAATGGGAAAGCAGCTTTTCGAAGGGCGGCTCGTCGAAAGGCCGTTCGCCCGCGTTGCGGGCGTGGCGCAACTTTCCAAGGAGCTCGCCGAGCGTCGGGGAGTGCATGACGAGCGGATCGGTTGCCAGGAGGTTCCAGAGGCGGTTCTCGATATCGACCCTGACGCATTTGACGAAGTCCTGTGCGTTGGAAACGTTGTTCTCGTCTTCTTTCCAACGATCCCGTTTTTCGCGTATCTCCTCGATTGCAGGGCTGAGAGACGCCGTAAGTTTCGACGATGAAACGGGATCGATCCGCTGGGCGGTCCAGGTGGGGTTGGCTGATGCGGAAGGCGGCAGCTTGTCCTGGATGGCGGCAATGAAGCGGACATCGTTAGACGCGATGAGCGGGTGCATCCCGTGTGTTGGCATCATCGGCACCGCGGCGGCCAGATTCTCGCTGTTGATCGGATCGAAGTGCGTCTGCGGATCGTCAAGCAACATGCAGCTGAGGATGCCGGACTGCCTGCGAATATGCTCCCAGAGGGCGAAAAGAAACGCCCACACGCAGGCCTTCAAGAGAGATGCGTTCATGACTTGGTGAGCGGGAACGCGCATTTCGCCGATCCCGGCGCGGAGTGCGAACCTGCTGGCTTCCCCCGGCTCAAATCCGCCATAGGAAGGTCCGCCTTTGTAGTGCGCGCGGTAAATTTGGCCGAGCCAGCGGGCCGTGTCCCGATCGAGAGTTTTGATGAGACCTGAGACGCGTTCGTAAACCAGTTCAGGGAAAGCGAGGTAGGGCTCGACAGCATCGGCGGCGCGAGCAAGAAGCCCCAGTCGAACCGCCTGCGCGTCCCATTCCTGTCTCACCGTTTCCAGAGCGTCGAGCTGTCGTATGAGTGTGACAATGGGCATGGCGTTCTGAACGCCCCGGCGGACAGCCGCGATCTGCTCCCGAAGCGAAGCCTGTTGCGGCTTTCTTTCCTTGCCGTCGTCTGGCGACGCTGGCTTGGCACTCGGTGGCTCGGCGGACGCCGACGTGGACTTCACGGAACTGATATACGTTGCCAGGATCGAGTGCAGGGCATGTGCAGCGCTGTTGCGATGCGCGCGTAGCATGAGTGCGTGGGCAATCGCCGACAGGCGCCTTTGCAGCTTGCCGCGCGACAGCATGGTCGGCAATTCGCTTTCCGCTGGATGAGGTGCTTCGGGTAGCGCATGGTCTCTGGTAGCGGCATCCCAAACGGCGTTCGCATTTTTCTGAAGGGGCTGCAACGTGCCGATAAACGCCTTCTGCCCAAGCAATTCGTCCACATAGCCCTTGCGGCAGAAAGCGAGCAGCGTCTCGGGCAGCGTCTCGTCCGCAAAGCGGCGAATACTTGTGGGAAGCGCGTCGAGGAACGCTGCCGACTCGTCCCGTTCCCACTCGGCTGCTGTTTTCGCGATGTCGGTGACGGTTCCCCGGCATTGCAGGAGGGCGGCTTTCACCGAGATGTCCAGCAAGGCGTCGGCGGGGACGCTGTCCAGATCGGTTCCGCATACGGGGCAATTGGAGATGTCTTCTTGGGGATGGTTGTCCTTGTGCCATGCGGCAACACGCGAGTAGAGACGCCAGCGTGCAGCTTTGTGCTTGTCCTCCAACGTCTTGGAAAGCACTTGTGCCCGGCGCCGGACATCTTTCACGGCGCTCAGGGCGGCTGCCGCGTCGTTGTCTGGAACCTGACCCAGATCACTGAGAAGCGCTACGGTTGGCAGTTCGCGCAGCGCACTGCCCTTCAGGCGGTCGGCGGCATTGTCGAGCGCGCCGGTCAAGGAGTCGACTTCCGACCGTGTAGTGAGTTCAAACCTGCGACCAAGAATCGTTTCCATGTCGCCAGCCATGGCCGATTGAATTTCCCACAAACGCTTCCGGGCAGCCGCGAGCGTTGACCGGCAGTCGGGCTTTTCGGCGGTGTCGTCGCTCCGATCCTGGGCCTCGACGATCTCGCTAGGAAGCAGGATTTCCGGCGGCTCTCCTAGGTCGGGACGTTCCTTCCACGCGTCCTTGAAGACCTGAAGCTGGTCCTCGAAGCGGCCGTAGTGCTGGTTGCGCACCCTTTCCGTTTCTTTTCTTTCGGTTGTGCGAAGGCGGTTAACGAGTCGTTGGGTTCGCTGGCCGAGTTCTTGCAGCGGCTTGAGTCCGGTAAGCTGCGAGACTGCTTGCGCGAAATCTGTCTTCTCATCGAAGCGCATGTGCGCGGCAACACCGGGCATGAGTGTTCCCGCCTCGATGGCGAGAGCAGGGAGACCCAACGCATGGAGCCCCTCGACGGGTGCCGAGAGCTTCTTGCCCTTGACCTCGAGCCAGCGCGAGACGTTGCGCACCTCGCCGGTATCCTCGCGCGTGAAGGTAAGTTGCACACGGGTGTCGAGTTTGGGTTTGTCGCCCAGCGCCAGGAGATCGTCGGCGGACGGAAGTGGAACGATGGGAGGGATGGAGATTTCGGGGCGGTCGTCCGGTTCGTCCGGCGTCTGATCGCCATCGTCCGACCATTTCACGGTCATGGGATCATGCACCTCGTGGGGCATGTGTTGGGAGCGCAGTGCTTTGCCGGTCAGGCACCAGATGATCGCGCTCAATAGGGCCGTTTTCCCTGCGCCATTGAAACCGCTCAGGAGCGTTACCTCCTTGCTGAGGTCGAAGACGAAATCCTCTGGATCTTCGCCGTTCGGCCCCAAGTGCCGATGTAGACCGCCGAAGCGGTGGATCTCTACACGCTCAAGATGCCAGAAAGGCTTCTCGGCGGCGGCGCCCGGCCGCTTGGCCGCGACAACCGGCAGTTCGCCGCCGAGCGCGTCGAGCAGACTGTCCACTTCCCTGGCCTGGACGGTTCGGTTACTGCGCCAAAAGTCACGGTTGCGGCTATAGAACGCGAAGACCTTTCGCTTGTCGGTGGTGTCGAGACAGAAGGGGGTTTCCTTGGCACGGTGAACGGGGATACCGGCCATCAGCAGCTGGATGATTTCATCTAGGCTGTGGTTTTCGAGATGAATCGGTTCAGGACGTTCTTCCATTGCGCTATCCAACGGCCTCGCAAGGCCGGTTTGCACGCATGCGCGGAGGGCCAGGGATCAGCGAAAGCCTGGCGGACGGCTCGATTGACTGGTTCCGTGCGGTGTTCTGGCGCAGTCTCGAATGCGAATTCTTCAAGGTCGCCGTATGCGTTGCCCGGTGGCACGGGTGTGCGCCAATGGGCGACTGAGCGAGATCCACGTCCGAGTGGTCGGATGCCTGGGGGATCGGAAGTCGAGCCATGAGTTCACGCAGTCCTGTGTCGGAGAGAGTGGCTTGAATTGGATTCATTCTCTTCCATGGATGGCGACTGATCTGGATCCGGCACGATGGTCGAGATGAATTCCCGGATTTCCTGGACCTCGTTCTCGCAGCCCTGGGCGATGAGGTCGCGAGCGAGGACTTGGGCGGCGAACAGCGTGGCCCTCGCGACCTTGATTTCGGCTTCAGTGTTGGGCCATTCGCGTCGGTCGAGCGCCTCGATTGCGAGCTCCATCACGAGTTGGTTGGCGGTCAAGGCGCTCCCCTGAGCGGCTTTCTCGATCCGTTCCCATTGCTCGGGGCGTACGCGGATGTGCTTGTTCACGGTCTACTCGGTGGAGTCTGGCATTGTGTGGGGCTGTCTTTCGTCTCGAATTGTTTGCTGAACGAGGTCCCGGTGCGCCGGGATTATGCGCTAAACCGAGGCTGTCCGACCCGTTCGGACGCCTAAACGAGGGCCGGATCGATGCCGATTCTCGTCGTCGGCGACCGGAGAATGTCGGCATTTGGCGCCGATGGGCGTGCCACCGATCAGTAGCACGCAGGAGATAGCACTGGCGACGGCGGACAGCAAGAATCAGGGTAAGCGATGGAGTGGTCGCTCCCTCCTCTCAGTGGGCTTAATCGCTGCACCACCGTGGCACGATCTCGATGCCGTCAGGAGGGGGCGTCCACTCCATCGCTTACGGGGCTGAAATCCGTCCAGCAGGAAAACAGAATAAACTACTATATTACAGCGACTTACGGCGCTACCAAGCGTGTTCTACAATATGCGTATCAAGCAGGAACATCAGCTCAGATCGGGTACAGCAGCCTCGATGCGGGCGCGGGGCGCATCGAGGTCGATTTCGGTCAGACCGGGCATGGACAATGCCTCCGCCAGACTGCGGCGCTGTCCCGCCAGTCTCCGGTAGTCTTCGATGCTGAGCAGAACGTGCGCCGGTTTGCCGCGGTCGGTGATGAACACCGGCCCCGACTTCGCCGCTCTCTTCGCCCGTCCGACATCCTGGTTGAGCTCGCGGCTCGTCACGGTCGTGATGGTCATGGCGGGCTCCCGGAATTGGTATCTGTAGTTATGTAACTACATAAGGCATCCGCCAGCAAGTCCGCTGATCCATCGGATCAGCGCCTCCTTCAGCCCCTCGCAGGACTTGAACGACACGCCGCTCGACGGGCCAATGGCGATGACGTCCTCGCCCCGCGCAAGTGGCTCCCCAGCACCGGCAGGAAGGAGACAGCACCACGACGGCAGCGATGGCAACGCCCGACAGCACGACGGCGACCTTCCTGATTTCGGCCACCGGAAGAACACCCGTGTCCGGGTGATCAACTACGAAAACGCGGTGGACTCCGATCGCTTCCTCGCCGTGCGCGAGTTGAAGCTCACCGGCCTCCGGACACCGAACTACAACCGCCGGGCCGATCTGGAACGCGTCGTCAACGGCCTGCCGCTGGTCTTCCCCTTCTCCGGCGCAAACCGGTACGGTCGCGGCATGTTCAGGATCCAGCGTCATTCCAATTCCGCCGCGAGCGCCGCCGCGGACCAACTGCTGGCCGAGGCCGTGCACTTCCATGCGATCGAGGGCAAACTACTGACGGCGGAAGAGATCGCCATGTTCGAGATGTTCCAGCGCGAAGGGTGGCCGCCCGAACGTCGCCGCTCCCATGTCCTCCGCCGGATCGAAGACCGCGGCCGCGTCGCCGCGGCGGAATGAGCGGTCGCGACTACTGCTATCCGCCTGACTACACCGTACTCCGCAACAGGCTGGACAACCGGGACGCCGCGCCCCTGGAAACAGCGGAACGAGAGCTTGTTGCCCGCGCCTTCTTGAGCCCGTGCCGGCGGGCGATTTCGACCTCGGCCGCCTGAAGGCGAACCACCTCCACCTTTTCCAGGACGTCTACGCCCGGGCGGGCCCGGTCCGCACCGTCGAGACCGCCAGGGGCGAGAGCCAGTTCCAGCCGCGCCGGTTCATCGCCGCCGGCATGGCGGACATTCACCGCCGCATCGTGGCAGCGAAGTATTTTCTGGGATCGGGGCCGGACGAATTCGCCGAGGGTCCAGGCCCGGTTTCACCTCCACCGCGTCGCCGAGCGCCTTCATTTCGGGGTCGATCTCAGCATAGATGCTGGTCGTGCCGAGTGAAACATGCCCGAGCCAGGTGCCATTCGTATTGATATCCACGCCGGCCTGGAGCAGATCGCAGGCGATGATGCCTCCTGTTGTCTGGCACGACATAGGAGGTATGTGCACGCATCGAACGCGGTGATGAACGGCGCAAGTCTGCGTGTCGCGGGACGCCTGCCCGGCCACTGGTGGGCCAGCACCGCCAACAGGTACGTTCATCTCGACGACGGGACCCTTGGCGAGGCTGCCGAGCGGGTGGCGCTGGCGGTTCAACGGAAACTGCGGGGCCGGCGACCGCCGAGCGGTGTTGCGGTGGCGGGACCGGTTTGAACGGAATGGCGGTGGAGTGTATGGTGGGCGACATGAGCGATCATTGGTACCCATACGGGCCGCCGCCCGACATACCGGGGTTCCCGAAGGGCTGGCGCGACGAGATCAAGGCGAACCTGGCGGCTCAGGTCGAAGCCGGTGGTACGCTCTACGGCATCCGTTCGGACGGCGCCTATATCGCGCGGACCAAGGAAGGAGACCGCGTGCTCGTTGCGCCCGAGCGAAAGTCCGCCTGACTCGGCCGACGTCCGTGCCGACCCTCCTTGTCGTTGCCGGCCCCAACGGGTGCGGCAAGTCAACCCTTACACACATGAGTGGCTTCAGAGGGCTCGACATCATCGACCCCGACGCCATCGCCCGCGGCATGACGGCCGATGGTCCCGGACAGGCGGGGCGCGAGGCGCTGCGCCGGCGACAGGTTGCGCTCGGCGCCAGCCGGACGCATCTCGTGGAAACCACCCTCGCCGGTTCCGGCATTCTTCGCCACATGGACGCCGCACGTCGGGCAGGCTACCGGGTCGTCCTGCACTATGTGTCGGTCACGTCGCCGGACCGGGCGCTCGACCGGATCCGCAACCGCGTTGCGCTCGGCGGCCACGATGTCCCGGAAACGGACGCGCGGAGGCGGTTCGAGCGCTCGCACGCCAGTCTCCCGGCGGCGATTGCGTTCGCGCACGAGGCCATGCTCTACGACAACTCCGATCCCGACCGGCCGCACCGGGAGGTTGCGATCCTCAGGGACGGCGCCTGGTGGGTTGCCGGAACGGTTCCCGGCTGGGTGGCCTTGGCTCTCGCGCGGACCGGGCTGCCGCACCGGCGGCGATGACGGCGGCCGCCATGCGCCGCCGTCAACGGGTTGCGGCGTGCAGGAATGCGCAGGCGGGGCTTGTTTCGCTTTCGGAATTCGGGGCCAGGCGCCTGGGTCGGTTCATGGGCTCTCCTCGGAGCGTCTGCGCCCGGTGTTCTCTTGTCGAAGTTCCCGGGGGGCGGTCACGGGTCGATGCGCAGGGTGCGTTTCGCAGACCGGGTGCGCCGAGCGCATGATCCGGGAGATTTCGGCCGACTTGCGCTGGTCGAAGCTGCGGGCAAGGGTCGAAAGAACCCTCGCGGCTGATCCTCGAATTCCTGGCCGTACTCAGCGACCGGCGCAGGTGTTCATGAACCGGGCGAGGCTGATGTCGAGTTCGGTGACACCGCCCGCATCGTGGGTCGCCAGCGTGACCTCGACCCGGTTGTAGACGTTGAACCATTCCGGGTGATGGTCCATCTGCTCGGCGCGCAGCGCTACCCGGGCCATGAAGGCAAAGGCCTCGCCGAAGTCGGCGAACCTGAAGTTGCTCTCGATGGCGTCGCGCCCTTCGGTCGCCGACCAGCCGGGCAACCCGGCAAGCGCTTCCTCGCGTTCCTGCGCCGTCAACCTGTCAGCCATGATGCCCTCCCCGTCAGCCGCCCGGAGAACGCGGCACGATGGGAACCTTCCCCGACAGTCCCGCCTCCTCCTCGTAGAGTGCCGCGGCCGACAGCAGTGCTGCCTCACCGCGCGGTCCGCCGACCAGCTGCAGCCCGACCGGCAGGCCGGAGGCGGTGAAGCCGGCCGGCACGCTCATCGCCGGGTGGCCGGTCATGGTGATTGCGTAGGCGATGGTCAGCCACTCGACGTAGTTCGAGAACTCGTGGTCGCCGAGACGTTCCACGTAGCGCTGTTCCACCGGGTACGGCGCCACGACGGTTGCCGGGCACACCAGCAGGTCATAGGTCTCGAAGAAGGCCCGGGCCCTTTCGATGTAGCGGCCGCGCGCGAGCTCGACCCGGGCGAAGTCGTCGACCGAGATGTCGGAAGCGCGCTCGATGTTCCAGATCACTTCCGGCTTGAGCTCGGAGCGGCGGGTCTCCAGCAGCGTCCGCTTGCCGGTGTAGAACAGCAGCGCGCGCCAGGTCTGGAAGATGTCCTGGATGTCGGAAAAATCCGGATGCGCCTCCTCGACCGTGCAGCCAAGGTCGGAGAACCGCCGGCAGGCGGCTTCGCAGATCTCCGCGACCTCGGGATCGACCGGGGTGACGCCGAGGTCGCGCGAGAACGCGACCCGGCGAGGCAGGGTCCGGGCGGCGACCGCGTCGACGTAGCGACCCGCCTCGCGCGGCAGCGAGATCGGGTCGGCCGGGTGGAACCCGGTCATGGCGTCGAGCATCAGTGCGACGTCAGGCACGGTCCGGGCCATCGGGCCGGCGACGCCGAACGGCTGGCCCGGGATCCCGAACAGGTCATCGGGTGCGGCTCCGGGGCCCGCGGGTCCCGCCGCTACCCGGCCCGGGCTAGGCCGGAAGCCGATCACCGAACAGAAGCTCGCCGGGTTGCGCAGCGATCCGCCGAGATCCGACCCGCTGGCGAGCCAGGCTTGTCCCGTCGCGAGCGCGACCGCCGATCCGCCGGATGACCCGGCGCAGCTGCGCGTGGTGTCCCACGGGTTGACCGTTGCCCCGAAGACCTCGTTGAAGGTGTTCGCGCCGGCGCCGAATTCCGGCGTGTTGGTCTTCGCGTAGATGACGGCGCCCTCGGCCTCGAGGATCTCCACCAGGCAGTCGGACCGGGCCGGAACGAAGTCGGCGTAGATCGGCGATCCCCAGGTGGTGCGGACACCGGCAACCGGATTGAGATCCTTGATGGCCACCGGCATGCCCGCGAGCCGGCCGCGTTCGCCGACAGGGCGCGCCATGAGGCGCCCCGCGTCCTGGCGCGCGCGATCGAAGCAGAGCGTGACCATGGCATTGACCGCGCCGTCCACCTCGGCGATGCGCTCCTCGAGCGTGTCGAGCAGGTCGAGCGGGCTGATCTCTTCGGAGCGCAGCAGTGCGACGATTTCGTTTGCGGTGCGCGGTATGAGGCTGCTGTCGGCGGTCATCGGGATTCTCCGGGGGCAGGCGGCGACCCGGTCAGTAGGTTGCACGCCCGCCCGAAATGTCAAACACGGCACCGGTGGTGAAGGAGCACTCCTCCGACACCAGCCAGGCCACCAGGCTCGCCATCTCCTCGACCAGGCCAAACCGCCCGATCGGGATCTTCGAGAGCATGTAGTCGATGTGGGACTGGCTGACCTGGTCGAAGATCTCGGTGCGGACCGCCGCCGGCGTGATGCAGTTCACCGTGATCGGGGTCGACGCCAGCTCCTTGCCCAGCGACTTGGTCAGGCCGATCACCCCGGCCTTCGCCGCGCTGTAGGCCGACGCGTTCGGATTGCCTTCCTTGCCCGCAATCGAGGCGATGTTGACGATCCGGCCGTAGTTGCGCTCCCGCATTCCCGGAACAACGGCGCGGCAGCACAGGAAGGTGCCGTTCAGGTCGATGTCGATGACCCGTTCCCATTCCTCGACCGGATACTCCCAGGTCGTGTGGTTGGGACCGGCGATCCCGGCACTGTTGACCAGGATGTCGACCGCCCCGATCGCGGCCCGGGTTGCCTCGGTTGCGGCAGCGACCGATGCGGGGTCGGTGATGTCGACGGTGCGGCAGTCGACACCGTCGGGAAACTGGCCCGCGACCTCGGCCATGCGCTCGCCGTCGAGGTCCCACAACGAGACCCAGGCGCCTCCGGTTGCCAGCCGCAGGGCGATGGCGAGACCGATGCCCCGCGCACCCCCGGTGACCACGGCGCCGCGGCCGGAGAAGTCATGTGTGACGGTCATGTGTTTCCTCCATCCTGCGCGGACTGCTCACGCCGCCGCAGACATCTCCACCATCTCGGTGATGGTCCGTTCGAAATGCTGCAGCGCCGGCTCGTTGCGTCCGTAGACCACCTCGCGCTGGGCCCCGGACGTCATGCCGGCCTGGATACCCTCGCCGGTGGGGAAGTCCTCCTGCTCGATGGTCCGGATCGTCAGGTCGAGGTTGCGCCGCCAGTGCTCGACCGCCTTCTCGGAGGTCGCGGGTTCGGGGATGTAGAACTCGAAGTACACCAGCGTCTCGCCGACCTTGCCGTCGACCGGGTAGAGCCGGAAGATCTCGAGGTGGTCGATCTGCGAGATCACGACCACGTTGGGGACCAGGACATAGACGATCGCCGATTCCCGGATCAGGTCCCACCGGGACTCGGGCTGATCGCGCATGTCCATGATGGACCGGCGCGCCAGCACCTCGCGCAGGTTGCGGCCGAAGGCGTCGACCAGGCACAGGTTCGGCAGGAAGATCGGAGCGACCGTATCCCGGTGCAGGGCCGGGAAGTGGTAGGGCTCGAGGAAGGTATCGACCGCCACCTTCCAGTTCATCTTCCAGGATCTCACCCGGGTTTCGTAGTGGTGGTAGCTGGAAAAGTCGTAGCTCGCGAAATCCTCATCCAGGCCGCCGAGACAGCTGTCCAGGTCGATCGCGCCGTCTGGCCGGGCGCACACCCAGATCATGCCGTGGCGTTCCTCGCAGGGCAGTTCGCGCAACCCGCGCGACGCGGTATCGATTTCTCCGAAACTCCCGCGCTGCGGCACCGACACCAGCCGACCCGCCGTGTCGTAGCTCCAGGCATGGTAGGGGCAGACGAAGGCCCGCTTGCCGCGGCCGCAACCCTCGACGAGCCGGGCGCCGCGGTGCCGGCAGACGTTGAGGAACGCGCGCGCCGTCCCCTCCCGGTCCCGGGTCACCAGGATCGGAACCCCGAGATCGTCGTTGGTGAAGTAGTCACCGGGATCACGGATCTGGCAGGACAGGCCCAGGTACTGCGGGTGATCGAGGAACAGGGTGCGCCATTCCCGCTGCAGCCGGTCCGGGCAGGTAAAGGCGTCGACGCTGTTGTAGGCGACGTCCGGCGCCATGTCGGTGGTCCCGGCGTCGATATGATCGAACAGGCGCCGGGTCAGCGAGACCTGGGTGCTGTGCTGCATGGTCAAACTCCGTTCCGGGTGCGGGGCCGCGGGTCGATCGATGCCCGCGAGGTGTAGCCGATGTGTCCCGCGAATTCCACTCCCGGCCGGTCCGTGATCACAGGAAGACCGTGCCGCCGTCGACCATGATGGTCTGGCCGGTCACGAAGCGCGAGGCGTCGCTTGCCAGCCACAGCACGGTTCCGGCCAGATCCTCGATTTCGAGCGAGCGCTTCAGCGTCTGGCCGTCGGCGATGACGGTGGTGGCGCGGTCGAGCTTGTCGCCGAAGAACTCGGCGGTCCCTTCGGTCATCACCGCCGAGGGCGCAATGGCGTTGACACGGATCCAGTTGCGGCCGAGTTCGCGGGCCAGTGAGCGGGTCAGTCCGATCACCGCGGCCTTCGACGTGGCGTAGTGCAGTCCGTACGGCAGCCCGGCCACCGCGGCCAGCGAGGAGATGTTGATGATCGACCCGCCCTCGCGCGCCTTCATCTCCGGGACCACCGCCTTGCAGCACCGCCAGATGCCGCCGACATTGACATCCATGCAGTCGTTCCAGTCGGCTTCGGGCAGCGACTCGAACCGGCCGCCGCGAAGCGATCCGTAGAGTGCTGCGTTGTTGACCAGGATGTCGATACTCCCGAACCGCGTGCGCGCCGCCTCGGCGACCTCCTCGCAACTCTCGTAGGAACGCACGTCAAGGTGACACGCGATCGCGGTCCCGCCCCGGGCCTCGATGGTCGAGATGGTTTCGGCGCAGTCGATGATGTCCGCTGCCACAACCGAGGCGCCGGCCAGCGCCAGCTTCTCCGCGTATTCACGTCCGAGGCCTCGTCCGCCACCGGTCACGATTGCCACCTTGCCTGCAAGATCATCTGTCATTGTTCACTCCGTAGTTCCTTCAGTTCCTCGAGAATGTCTGCCCGGTCGGCATCGAGTTCGGGCGCCTTGCGCGACGGAGCCGAGGCTAGGCCGTCGATGTGAAGCGGGCTTGCGACCGAGAGCATGCGTCCGCCGTCCCCGTCGTCCATCCAGCGGATCATGCCGCGTGCGATCAGGTTCGGATCCCGGACCACCTCCGAGAGGTGCCTGACCTCGCCGCACGGAACCCGCCCGGCGTTGAGCAGGGCCATGATCTCGGCCCGGTCGTGCTGCATTGACCACTGCGAGATCAGTTCCGTCACCGCGGGGAGGTGACGCACCCGGTCGGCCATGGTCCGGAACCGGTCGTCGCCGGCCAGGTCGTCCCGGCCCAGGATGCCGAGCAGCCGGTGCCAGTGCGTGTCGTTGTTGCACATGATCGAGACGTGCCCGTCACGCGCCGGGTAGACGCCGTAGGGGGCGATGGAGAGCCCGCCGTGCAGGTTGCCGGTGCGGCCCGGAAGCGAGCCGGACTCGTCATCGAAGAACAGGCCGAGGTTCGAGGCGAAGGTCGGGAAGACCGATTCCTGCATCGACACGTCGATGTATCCGCCTTCCCCGGTGCGCTCGCGGCGAACCAGCGCCGTCATTGCGCCGGCGTAGAGATGGATGCCGGCGAGGAAGTCGCACAGCGCAACCCCGGCCTTGACCGGGGGATTCTCGGGAAAGCCGGTGACACTCATCACCCCGGCCATCGCCTGGACGGCTATGTCCATGGCCTGGTAGCCACGATAGGGGCCGTCCTGGCCGTACCCGCTGCCCGAGGCATAGATGATGTCGGGCCTCACCTCACGCACGGCCTCGTACCCGACCCCGAGCCGGTCGACGACGCCTGGCGCGAAATTCTCCACCACCAGGTCGACGGTGGCCGCCAGCTCGAGGAACGTCGACCGGTCTTCTTCCTGCTTCAGGTCCAGCACGATGCTGCGCTTGTCCGGGTTCAGCATCAGGAACGGATAGACCGCGTTGCCCCGCGCATTGCGCCGGCGCAGGTGCTCGCCGCCCGGCGGCTCGACCTTGATGACGTCGGCACCGGCCATCGCCATCAGGAAGGTACAGTACGGCCCGTTGTAGATCTGGGTCAGGTCCAGGACACGGATGCCGGCAAGCGGCAGGGTGGCTGCGGTCATGGCGGGATCAAGCCGTACGGTTCCGGGAGGGAGGACAGTGGTCGGGTTCGGTCATTCGTGGGATATAGTGTGATTGACCTGTCTGCAACGGAGGATGACGCCGGTGGCCGTTGACATCGAATTCAGTGACCTGTTCCGTCCCGAGCTGCCGGTACCGGCCGCGCGCTGGTCGGGTTTCCCGCGCTACAATTTCGTCGGCGGGCACAACGACAGCGCCAGCGTTCCGGTTGACGACATGATCCAGGCGGTTTCGGACGTGCTGGGTCGCGAAGGTCATACACTTGCCACCTACGGCCTGCAGAGCGGCCCGCTCGGTTACCGGCCGCTGCGCGAGTTCGTCGTGCGCAAGCTGGCCGAACGCTGCGGCATGTCGATCTCCGCCGACACGGTGCTGATCACCTCGGGATCGAACCAGGCCCTGGAACTCGTCAACACCGTGCTGTGCGCCCCGGGTGACACGGTCCTGCTCGAGGAATTCAGCTATGGCGGGGCCATTTCCCGTCTGCGCGCCAGGGGCGTCACCCTCGCCGGGGTTCCGATCGATTCGCACGGCATGAGGATGGATGCCCTTGCCTCGATGCTGGCCGATCACGCCGCCCGGGGCTGCAGGGTCAAGTACATCTACGTGATTCCAACGGTCCAGAACCCCGGCGGCAGCGTCATGCCGGTCGAACGGCGTCGCGAGCTGCTGCGCCTGTCGGCCGAGTACGGAGTGCCGATCGTCGAGGACGAGTGCTATGCCGATCTCACCTGGGACCAGCAGCGCCCGCACGCGATCGCGTCGCTCGACGGCGCCGGGAACCGGGTAATCCACGTCGGGTCGTTCTCGAAGACGATCGCGCCGGCGCTCAGGGTCGGCTACGTGACCGCGGAGCAGCCGGTAATCGCACAGATGGTGGCCTGCAAGAGCGACGGCGGAACCGGTGCGCTGGAACAGATGATGCTGGCCGAATACTGCAACGCCCGGTTCGACACCCATGTCGAAAACCTGGTGGGCACGCTCGAGTCCAAGCTCGACACCCTGGTCGACGCGCTCGGCGAGGAGTTCGGCGCCACGGCCGAATTCGAACGTCCGACCGGGGGCATCTTCCTGTGGGTCACCCTGCCCGACGTCGTGGATACCCGGGTGCTGGCAACGGAGGCGGCGGCGGCAGGGGTCGCGCTCAACCCGGGTCCGGAATGGTCGGCGGATCCCGAGGCCGCGCGCTCCAGGCTGCGGCTGTGCTTCGGACACCCGGAGGCGGCGGAGATCCGCGAGGGAGTGCGCATCCTCGCCGACATCTGCCACCGTACCTTCGGAGTGCCGGTGCGCAGTGGCAATGTCGCCCGCGGCTGACAGGTGGCCCTACCTCCGGGCGACGTGATCGCGAAGGGGACCTTTCGCCGAATCGTCTGGCCGTTCGCCGTTGTCGAGACCCTGGTCTGGGCCTGCTACTACTACTCCTTCCCGGCGCTGCTGCCGACCTGGGAGGCCGAACTCGGATTCTCCAAGGCGGTCCTGACCGGCGCCTTCACCCTCTCGCTCACGGTATCGGCGGTCCTGGCACCGGTGGCCGGGCGCCTGATCGACCGCGGACACAGCCGGGTCGTGTTCGCCGGCGGCGCCGCGCTCGCGGCGGTCCTGCTGCTGCTGCTGTCCCAGGTCCGGGAGGTGTGGCAGTTCTACGTGATCTGGCTCGGCCTCGGCGTGGCGATGTCGGGCACGCTGTACGAGGCCTGTTTCACGATCCTGACCCATTGCCTGGGCGCACGCGCGCGCCGAGCGATCACCATGGTCTCGCTTGCCGCGGGCTTTGCCGGAACCGTCTCGTTTCCGAGCGCGCACTTCCTCACGCAGTTCCTGGGCTGGCGCGGTGCGATCGTGATCTTTGCCGGGGTGGTGGTCGTGGTCTGCATTCCGCTCATCCTCTACGGGTGTCACCATGCCGCGCGGGTCGCACCCGCAATCGCCCGCCCGCCAAGCGCCAATCCGCGCGCCGCGGCACGGGCGGCGCGCACGGTGACCTTCTGGCTGCTCGCACTGAGCTTCACCAGCATCGCGCTCGATCACACCCTGCTGGTGAGCCACCTGCTGCCGATCATGGCCGACCGGGGCCTGGCCGTCGGAACCGCGGTGGCGGCGGCCTCGATGATGGGCCCGATGCAGGTTGCCGGGCGGCTCCTGATGCTCTCGGTCGAGCACCGGGTCTCGACCCGGATGATCTGCTGCGTCTGTTTCGTGTCCATGGGCCTGGCGGGCACGGCGCTCTATCTCGCCGGGATGGCGCCGGGCCTGGTCATCGTCTTCGTCGCCTTGCAGGGGTCGGGCGCAGGCGTGCTCAGCGTCATCCGTCCGACCGCGGTGGCCGAACTGCTTGGGCGCACCGATTTCGGGGTGACGGCGGGACTGCTGGCGATCGGCTTCGTCGGCGGATCGGCCGTCGCGCCCATCCTCGCATCCCTGATCTGGCAGGTCGGGGGCTACGACCTCGTGCTCATCCTCACCATGATCGTGCCCGTGATCGGACTGGCCGCGGCGCTGGCGGCCTGGAGGTTCCGCCCGCGCGACGCGGCACTGACCGGCTGATCACGACACCGTGTTGCGCGGGATGTCGCGGAACGGCCTGTCGGTGTCGAACCGTGTCTCCTTGGGCATGCCGAGCACCCGTTCGGAGATGATGTTCTTCTGGATCTCGTCGGTTCCCCCGGCGATGGACGCGGCGGGAAACGAGACCAGGATCTCGGCGATGGTGCCGTCACACGGTCCGTCCGGTCCCGCGAGCATCGCGTCCGCGCCCGAAACCATGGTGTGAACCCGTGCCGCGAGCCGCGCGACATTGCTCGACGCAAGCTTGCCGAGCGACCCTTCCGGTCCCTGGGGCCGTCCGCGCTGCTGCGCGGTCCGCGCCCGCATGGCCGTCCATTCGGCGGACTTGTGCATGATGAGCAGCCGCGCGATCTCCTGGCGGATCACCGGATTGCGGATGGCCCCGGTCTCGTGCGCGCGCGGCATGACAAGGTCGACCCTGCCGGCGCGTTGCGGATACCAGGAATAGGGGGCCATGGCGGTGCGGATTTCTTCCTGCGCCTCCTCGTAGATGCGTCCGGTTCCGGGCTCGCCGGCGCTGCCCCAGCTGCGAAGCGAGTCGGCGGCGCGGCGTTCGTGCATGAGAGTGGTGGTCGCGACGTTCCATCCCTCGCCGTTGGCCGCAACCTGGAACTCGGGCAACACCTCGGCATCGGTCAGGAAGACCTGGTTGAACGAGGCGTGTCCGTTCATCTGCCTGAGTGGATGTGCCTCCACGCCGGGCTGCTGCATGTCGAGGATGAAATAGGACAGTCCCGAGTGCTTGGGGACATCAATGTCGGTTCGTGCCAGCAGCAGGCCCCAGTGCGCCTTGTGGGCGCTGGTGGTCCACACCTTCTGGCCGTTCACCACCCACTTGTTGCCGACCATGACGGCACGCGTGGTCGCACCCGCGAGATCCGAGCCACTGCCCGGTTCGCTGAACAGCTGGCACCAGACATCCTCGCCGGTGATGATCCGGCGCAGGAACTTCTGCCGATGCAGGTCGGAACCATGTTCCAGGATCGTGGCGGCCGCCAGCATGCGGATGCCGCTCCGGGTCACCTGCAGGGCTCCGAACCTGTCGAACTCGGCATCGACCAGGGGGGTGAAGCCGACCGGGAGGTCGCGGCCGTACCATTCCCGCGGCCAGTGCGGCATGCCCCAGCCGGAGTCGGCGAGCATGGAACGCCATTCGACCAGTCCGCGTTCCGGGTCCCAGTTGTCGGCCAGCCACGCGCGCAGTTCCTCCAGGGTCTCCTGCTCACGAAGGTCGGTCATCCCGGATCTCCCCTCAGTCCTGCCAGTGTGCCACCAGCCGCTCCCGGTGTTCGGCCGATGATCCGAGAAACACCTCCGATACCTTGGCCCGCTTGAACCACAGGTGGGTGTCGTTGTCCCAGGTGAACCCGATGCCGCCGTGCATCTGGACGGCATGGATCGCGGTCTGCATGTAGGCCTCTCCGGCGCCGGCCTTGGCCAGCGACGCAAGCGCAATCACCCCGTCGTCAGCCTCGTCGTGGGCAGCCGCCGCGTAGTATGCCGCCGACCGTGCCAGTTCGACGTCGAGCAGCATGTCCGCCGCCTTGTGCTTGGTCACCTGGAAGGACGCGATCGACCTGCCGAACTGCATGCGCATTCCGACGTAGTCGAGGGCGTCGGCACGCAGCCGCTCGGCACCGCCGACCATCTCGTTGGCGAGGCAGATTGCGGCGCGCACGAGCACCTGTTCCATCGCCGGCGCCGCCGCCCCCGGCAGCGGTTCCGCCTCGACACCGTCGAAGGCGAGGCGCGCGATCCTGCGGGTCTCGTCGATCGACTGCAGCGCCCGACGCTCCAGTCCCGGGGCGTCGCCGCGCACCAGGTGGAGGGACAGGCCGTCGGTCCCGGTGGTCCCGGGCGTGCGGGCCAGCACCACGACCAGGTCGGCGGCCTGTCCGTCGAGCACGTAGCTCTTGGTGCCGTGGAGCGTACCGCCGCCACGGGTCTCGAGGGCAACGCCCTCGACATCCCAGCGCCCGTCATCCTCGCAGAACGCCAGGGTGGCGATGGTCTCCCCCGACGCGATGCCCGGCAGCAGGGCCTGTTTCTGCTGTTCGGATCCTGCGAGCTCGATCGCCGATGCAGCGAGGACGGCCGTGGCGAAATAGGGAGAGCAGACCAGTGCGCGTCCCATTTCCTCCAGCGCGATGCACTGTTCGGCAAGACCGAAGCCCTGGCCGCCGTAGGCCTCGGGTATCGCGATCGCGGCCAGGCCAAGCTCGCTGTTCATCCGGTCCCAGCTCTCGCGTTCCCAGCCTTGGTCAGTGGCCATGAGACGGCGGACCTCGGTGGTCGGAGAGCGGTCCTCGAAGTACCGGCGCAACACGTCGCGGAACGCCTCCTGCTCCTCGGAAAACCCGAATTTCATGCGTCGCCTCCTCGCCCCCTCCGGTACCGGACCGCCGCCGCCTGCCGGAAGCCCGTTCCGCCCGGCAACCGGATCACCGGACCGGACCCGCTCCGACCGTCCGGTGCGAACGGTCGCGATGGTGCCGCATCCTGTCCGGGTTCCCGTCTTGCGTGTCTGCACGCGTGACCCCGGATCCGCCGGTGAAGACATACCGTCCGGCATGCCGGGTGTACACCATTGCGGGAACCGGGCCGGGCTCCGCCACCCCCGATGTCATTTCCGACTGAAAATTTCTCACTCTTGGGTTGTGGCCTCTCTGCCCAGGTGCGGGTTTGGAGGGTGGGGCTGGGTGCGCTGTGGGTCAGCCGACGTCTCCGGAAGATCGCTTCGACCGGTGCCGTGCCGGTGGACCCGGCTTGTGGTGACAGCGCATCGGCGCAGGTCACCATGGTGTCAGTCAATCGATCCCACTCCGATCGAATGCGACCTGGGCAGTGCGGTAGCGGAAGGGATCCGGGCTCGCTACGCTCGTTCCGCGAGCCGCGAGTTTCAGCGTCCGGTGCGAGAGCGAGCAATGTCCATCGAAACCTATCTGCTCTACCTGGCTGCTCTTGGCGTTTTCTTCGCGACTCCGCCGGACACCAGCCAACTGCTCCTCATGGCCAACAGCGCACGCCACGGGTTGAAGAAGGCCAGCTGGACAATCGCCGGCGATCTGACAGCGAACGTGGTTCAGATGACCGCGGCGGCATTCGGGATTGCCGCCGTGATCGCCGCATCTGCCGCGGTATTCCAGATGGTGAAGTGGCTTGGCGTGGCCTATCTCGCCTGGATGGCAGTTCGGCTCATCCTCTCCCGCCCCCGGGGCATGGGTATGCCGGCCGCGAGAGCCGGTTCATCGGTCCGGCTGTTCCGCCAGGGCTTCGTGACGTCCAGCGCCAATCCCTTCGCGATCATGTTCTTTGCAGCCCTGTTTCCACAGTTCCTCGATCCCGAGGCGTCCGTGTTGCCACAGCTCCTGCTGCTTGGAGGAACCTATCTGCTGGTCGACGGTATCATCCTGCTTGTCTGGGGCTGGCTTGCCGTCAGGGTTGCAGAGCGGATCCGGGCGCATGGTTTCGGTCTCGTCAACCGCATCTGCGGGACGCTGATACTCGGCGCAGCTGTCCTTCTCGCGGCCAGGGACCTTGAACCGCGGGGCAGCGGATAGCGCAGCGACGACCCGGCACCTGTCCGCGCAAGTGATGCCGGTAAAGCGCCCGCCCGGCGGCTTGATGGAGGCACGCAGGTCCCGGAGAGGAGCTGGCCATCGCGGCGACGCGTCCTCGACTGCCTGGCCCGGTGCGCCAGCGGCCATCCGTGGCGCTCGAGGTGTCGCCGGCCGCGCACCTCGAGCGGCGTCGGCGTGTGATGGATCTCGTCGCTCTCTGTCACGGCCCGCCGCCTGCCCCGTCTCCGCATCGCGGCTGGTCATCCCGCCTTACTTCCTCCGGCTCGACATGATACCGATCATTACCTGATTTCAAACAAGAATACTATTTCATGCAGTTATCAGCGTATTTTCCGCAAAAATGCGATCTGATTATCAATTTACTGGCAATTTCATGGTAAAACCGGATGCTCGGTGCTGTCCGGTCGGCTGGGTGATCCGCACCCATCAAGCGCCCGCCGACTGCGTTCAGGGGCCCGGTCGATGACGTGCGCGGGCAGGGGCCGGACCACTGCCCGAACACCCCGGATCGGTCACCCTCGCGACAGGTGTTCGGGCAACAGGGAGACACGGCCCGTCACGAAACCGCGGGATCAGGCCGGATTGACGCGTCGTTCTCTGGTGGCGCGGGGAGGCGCGATGACGTCGATCAGGATATGGATATCGTTAACCGTTGCGGCCGTTTCGTCATAGTGTGCGGCCTCACGCAGGCGAGGAGGGACCGGCCCATGCAGACTGACAGCGAGTTCATCGCCGCGATCGAGGCCCTCGCTCCCCATGTCGGGAGAAGGAGGGTGGTGGAGGACGAGATCGGACTGTCCGCGGTCCGGCGAATTGCCAGCATGCTGGACGAGGATCCGGACGGCTACCGGGCCGGGTCGGAACTGCCGCCGCACTGGTTCGGCATGTTCTTTGCCAACGTGGTGCGCCAGTCCGCGATCGGTCCCGACGGTCATCCGGCGCCAGGCGTGGTGCTGCCGCCGATCCCGCTGCCCCGGCGCATGGGGGCCGGCCGCCGGGTCACGGTGTCCGGCAGCCTCCGCGTCGGGGTTCCGGCGACCAAGACCATCGAGGTGGTCCGGATCACCCCGAAGATCGCGCGTACCGGCCGGATCGCGATCCTGACACTGCGCGATACCGTCGAGAGTGACGGACAGGTTGTCGCCGTTGACGAGAACGATGCCGTCTACCGCGAAATGCCGCCGCCGGGCCAGCAGAGCCGGGTCACTCCGCCGGTGCCGGCGCCGGACGATGCCGAGTGGTCGCAGACGGTGACGCTCACCGAGGCACTGGTGTTCAGGTTCTCAGCGGTGACGTGGAACGCGCACCGGATCCACTACGACGCCGATTACTCGAGGGAGGTCGAGGGATACCCGGCGACGGTGCAGAACGGCGGGCTGACCATGACCCTGATGGCGGGCGCCGGTGTCCGCCACGCACCGGGCCGGCTCGCGGGGTTCACGACGCGGCTGACCCGCCCGATCCACGTCGGGGACACGGTGCGGATCCAGGGCAGGGGCGCGGACGGAAACGGCATGTCGGTGTGGGTGGCCGACGCCGACGGCGCCCAGTGCGGTGTCATGGACATGGAATTCGCCTGATGGGACCGCTTGAGGGGGTGCGGGTCATCGACCAGACCACGGTGGTGGTCGGGCCGATCTGCAGCCGTACCCTCGCTGACCACGGGGCCGAGGTCATCAAGGTGGAAGCGCCGGGCGGCGACCTGCTGCGGACCATGGCCCACGGCAGCCGGTCGCCGGGGATGTCGGGGAAGTTCCTGAACTTCAACCGCAACAAGCGCTCGATCTGCCTGGATCTCAAGCACCCGGACGGGCTCGACGCCATGCGGCGGCTGATCGCCGGTGCCGACGTGTTCGTGACCAATGTCCGTCCGCAGGGGCTGGAACGCGCCGGCCTCGACCCGGCCGGTCTTGGCGGCGTCAATCCGCGCCTCGTCCACTGCATGATCGTCGGGTTCGGCAGGGGCGGGCGCTACTACAACACGCCGGCCTACGACCCGGTGATCCAGAGCGCCTCGGGGGTGGCCGCTACCCTGCACCGCGCCACCGGCGAGCCGCGGTTCGTACCCATGGTGATGACGGACCACATCACCGGGCTGATTGCCGCCCAGGCGATCGGCTTTGCGCTCTACCGGCGCGAGCGGACCGGTCGCGGCGAGGCGATCGAGGTGCCGATGTTCGAGAACATGGCGGGATTCGTCACGGCCGAACACATGGGAGCGGCGACCTTCCTGCCGCCGGTGGGACCGACGGGCGACGGACGCCTTCTCAGTCCGCACTACCGTCCGTTGCCGACCCGCGACGGCTACATCACGGTCGGGCCCAACACCGACGACCAGGCATTTGCCTTCTTCGAGGAGATCGGCCGGCCGGAACTGCGGGAGGATCCGCGGTTCGCCAGTGCTGCTGCGCGAACGGCGCACGCCGAGGAGTACTTCCAGGTACGCAGGGAGGGACTGGCGACCAGGACGACGGCCGAATGGCTGGAGATCTGCCGGCGCCGGGACATTCCGGCGACACCCTACAACACGCTGGAGGACCTGCTGGACGACCCGCACCTCCACGATGTCGGGTTCTTCCGCGAACTCGATCATCCGAGTGAGGGGCGGGTGCGCACCACGCGGGCCGCCAACAGCTTCTCGGGCGGCATGCCCGGCGTGCACCGGCACGCGCCGCGCCTGGGCGAGCACACGGCCGAGATCCTGGCCGAGATCGGCTACGGGTCAGCGGAAATCGAGCGCATGGCCGAGGCCGGGGCGGTCCACCGCGCCGCCCCGGGCGGCGAAGGTCAGCTGGCGTAGTCGGGCTCGTTGCGGTCGAGAATGCGCTTGAGCGCATCGAAATGCCATTCGGCATTCGACTTCTCGCCGTACTTCATCGTGGTGCCCTGATAGGTGCTGTAGGTCTTCTCGATCACGTCATCCGCCAGCGGCCGCAGCGGACGCCCGGTCCACATCGCATAGAGCTGCACCTGGGCGACCCGTTCGAGGTAGTAGAGCCGGTCATAGGCCTCGGCGACGGAGTTGCCGAGGGTGAGCGCACCGTGGTTGGCCATCAGCAGCACGCTGTGACTGCCGCACACCGTGACCAGCCGTTCGCCTTCCTCGAAGTTGACTGCCGGGCCGGTATAGGTGTCGTCGTAGCCGGTCCGCATCATTGTGCCGAGCTCGGTCTGGCCGATCGGAAGGATTGTCTGGTCCTCGAGCCGGGTGAGCGCACTCGCGTACGGCATGTGGGTATGGAACACGGCGGCCGCCTGCGGCGTGTCGCGGTGCAGCGGGGCGTGGATGCAGTAGGCGGACCGCTCGACGATACCGTCTCCGCGCTTGACCTCGCCGTCGTACCCCACCTCCATGAAGCAGCTCGCCGTCACCTCCGACCAGTGCATGCCGAACGGGATCTGGTAGTAGCGGTCCTCGTGGCCCGGAACACGCAGGGTCAGGTGGTTGAAGATGCCTTCGTGCAGGTCATGCATCACGGCGCATCGATGGGCCGCGGCCAGGTCGATCCGCGCCTGCCATTGTTCGGCCGTATGGCCGAGCGCTTCGGCCTGCAGTCGCATTTCATTCATTGGGACGTCCTTTCGTGGACGGGAGCGGGAGCGGGAGCGGCGACAGTCTCTCCCGCTTCGTGCGGCCGGTCAATCTTCCGGTGCAGCAAGCGACAGCGCACGCGCGATCTCGCGGTAGCTCGCAATCCGTGCGAGGGGGTCGTGGGTCCAGGTCACGACCGCGACTTCCCGGACCTGGAGTTCACGTGCGAGCGCGGTGATGCGTTCGGCCACCTCGGCTCCGGTTCCGACCATCGAGGTCTTGCGCAGCTGTTCGATCCGCGCCGCCTCGCCCTCGTTCAGCGGGGCCGCGAGCGCGGTGTCCGGATCCTCGAACGGCAGGTGGAGGCCGCGGTCGCGGAACAGTTGCCAGCGTGCCCGGGAACTGAAGTGGTACTGCGCTTCCTCCCGGGTTTCCGCCGCGAGCGCCCAGACACAGATCCCCGCCCGCGGCTCCGGGTGGCGCCGGCTCGGCCGGTACCCGTCCCGGTAAAGCGCAAGGGCCTGGGCACCGCCGCGTCCGTCGGTGAAGAACCACGCGAAGGAGTAGGGCATCCCGAAATGCGCGGATACCCGCGCACCGTAGTCCGAGCTGCCAAGGATCCAGATCTCGGGCGCCGTGGCGCCCTGAGGGCGGGCCTGGAGCCGTGCGAAGGGGTGCCCTTCGGCCAGCGGCTCGTCGTGAAGCCAGGCGTCCAGATCGACGATGTCGCGCGGAAACTCGACCGGCCGTTCATTGGCCCGCGGGTTCAGCGCAAAGGCGGTCATGGGGTCGGAACCCGGGGCCCGGCCGAGCCCGAGGTCGATCCGGCCCGGCGCCAGGGCGTCGAGCACCCGGAACTGTTCGGCCACCTTGAAGGGCGCATAGTGCGGCAGCATCACCCCGGCGCTGCCGACGCGGATCCGGGTGGTTGACACCGCGATCGCGGCTACGAGGATTTCCGGTGCGGTTCCCACGATGACCGGGTGGTTGTGGTGTTCCGACACCCAGAACCGGTGGTACCCGAACGCCTCGCAATGCCGCGCCAGTTCCACGGTTTCGCGAATGGCTTCACCCTGCGGCCGACCCGCGACCGCAATCGACTGGTCAAGGACAGAAAATCGCAGCACCGGATGGTTCACGACGGACGGATCAGTCCGGGTCGTCCTCCGGTTCCTGGGTCGCGACCAGGTGCCAGTTCGGATCGGGTGAACGGACGTCGCGGGAGAACACCCACAGGTCGGTCAGGGTCTCGATGCGGTGCGGATCCCCTTCGATGACCGTGTCCGTGCTGTCGCGGACCACCTTGACCTGGTCGGTGATGAACTCGACGGTAATGGTGGCGATGGTCCCTTCGAGACGGACGTCGCCGATCGAGGCCGACTTGATGGAGGCGACGGTGGTCTCGAGTGTTTCGCCCGCCTGTTCGCGCTGCGTGATCGCCGCCTCGAAATCCTTGTAGAGCGACGGGCCGAGCAGGCCGCGCAGCGTGTCGCGGTCGCCGCGTGCGAACGCCGTGACGATCCACTCGAAGGCGGCCTTCGCGCCCTGGACGAAGGTGCGAGGATCGAAATCCGGATCCTCGGCGCTCAGCCGGGTCTGGCCGCTCAGTTCCTCGTCTTCGCTGTCGCCGGAGGGGAGGTAGGCCGTGGTCCGCTCTCCGCCAACGGCATCATTGTCGTTGTCGGCAGCGTCCTGCTGCTTGCGCGCGAAGGCATTCGGACGACGCTGCTGGTGTCCGGTTCGCCTGCCAAGAACCCTTCGCAACTGGAAGACGAGGTAGCCCGCCAGCATCGCGAAGATGATCAGATCGAAGAATGCGAAACCGTCACCCATCCTGCGCGTCCGGCTGTGAGGGATCGCCAAACTGCTTGAACCTTCAGCCTGCTGTATCCTACTTAAGCCATTCTCATGCAAGGGGCAACCATGCCGGTCCTGCTCGTTCTTCTCGCGGTGGTGGGTCTGCCCCTGCTCGAGATCCTTGTCTTCATCGAGGTCGGCAGCGAGATCGGGGCGTTCACCACCATCGCGCTCACGGTCGTCACCGCAGCCTCGGGCCTGGTCCTGGCCCGAATCCAGGGCATGAACACCCTCGTGCGGGCCCGCGCGGCGCTGGAACGCGGCGATCTCCCCGTCGCCGACCTGTTCGGCGGACTGGGCATCCTGGCCGGGGCGATGCTGTTGCTGATCCCCGGGTTCGTGTCGGATGCCGCCGGGCTTCTGCTGCTGCTGCCGCCGGTCCGCGCCCTCCTGCTGCCGGGGCTGGTCGGCTGGGTTGCTTCGCGCCACTCGCGGCAGCGAGCGGACGGCGCTGTCATCATCGACGCCGAGTTCAGCGACCTTGACAGGCCCGGAAACGGGACAACACTCCTTGACGGGACATCGAGAGACCGGGGGGACGCCGGGCCGGCGACGGGGTCGTCACCACCGGAACCCGGCGAGCACAGGTAATCGGATCATGGCACGGATTCCCCTGTTCAACTCCCCGCTGATGCTCGGCTTCGAGCAGTTCGAGCGCACGCTCGACCGGGTCAGCAAGTCCGCCGCAGACGGCTATCCGCCCTACAACATCGAGCAGACGTCGGACGAGAGCCTCAGGATCACGCTCGCGGTCGCCGGGTTCGCCGAGAGCGACCTGTCGATCCGGCTCGAGGACAACCAGCTCGTCATCCAGGGCCGGCAGGCCGAAGACGATGACCGGGTCTACCTGCACCGTGGCATTGCGGGCAGGCAATTCCAGCGCACCTTCGTGCTTGCCGAGGGAATCGAGGTGATCGGGGCGGAGACCGACAACGGCCTGCTGCACATCGAGCTCAGGCAGCGTCCGCCGAAGACGCAGGTCCGCACCATCGAGATCGGCTCGCGCCAGTCCCCCCGGAAGGAATGACGGGCGGCCCCGCGGCGGCCTGTACGGCGCTACCCCCCTTGGCCTATTGATGGGGGTTCACATTGCGAACGGAGACCTCATGCGCTTTGGATGGCTCACCCTTGCCATGTCGCCGGCACCCGACGAGGACCATGCCCGCATCCACGAGATCATTGCCCAGGTCGAGGAGGCGGAACGGCTGGGGTTCGCTGACGTCTGGCTGACCGAGCACTACTTCACCGGCGAGAGCGTCTACAACGACGCGGTGCTGTTCGCGGGCGCGCTCGCGATGCGCACCCGGACCATTCGCCTCGGCTTCGCTGTCCTGCAGATGCCGTTCCACCACCCGGTCCGGCTTGCAACCCAGCTTGCCCTGCTCGACAACCTGTCAGGCGGCCGGGTCGATGTCGGGGTCGGACGCGGCACCATCTACAACGAGTACGAGTTCATCGGGCACGGCCTGCGCAGCGACGACAGCCGGGAGCGAATGAAGGAGGTGGTCGACATCCTGGAGCAGGCGTGGACCGCCGGTCCGATTTCCTACCGGGGCCGGTTTCACAACCTCGACGCCCCGGCAATCCGGCCCCGGCCGGTACAGCGTCCGGGCCCGCCGCTCTGGCGCAGCGCGATCTCTCCCGACTCGTTCCGGACCTGCGGCCGCCTCGGCATACCGGTCCTGGCCGCCCGTCTGCCGGTGCCCCAGATTCGCCAGCGCTGGGCGCTGTACCAGGAGGGGCTCGACGAGGGCGGGCACGATCCGGCGGTGCGGGAACGGCTGCTGGAGCAGACCGCGCTGTGGCGCTACGTCCATGTTGCCGAGAGCGACGCGCAGGCGCGCGAGGAGCTCGAGTGCTACCTGGTGCGAACCCGCGAACACATGATGCACATGCGCAGTGCCTTCAACCCGCCGGACTTCGCCCCCGACCCGGCCATGCTCAATGCGTGGTCCGATCCCGCGGTCAGCCATGCCGAAGGGGTCGGCATGGTGATGGAGACCGGGTCGCTGTTCGGCAGCCCGTCGACGGTCCGCGACGGTGTGGCGGAACTCCGCGACGCGGGGGTGCGCCACCTGCTGTGCCAGACCGGTTTCGGCGACATGGACCACGACGCCAACCTGGCCTCGATGCGCCGCTTCGCGGCCGAGGTCATGCCCGCGTTCGCCTGATGGCGGTGTGGACCCGATGAACGGGGACGGCCGCCGCGCCGGGTTCGCTGCCCTGATCGGCGCACCGAACGCCGGAAAATCGACACTGCTCAACCGCCTGGTCGGCGCCAAGCTCGCGATCGTGACCCACAAGGTCCAGACCACCCGTACCCGGATCCGCGGCGTGTGCATCTGCGGCGATGCCCAGGTGGTGTTCGTCGACACCCCCGGCATCTTCCGGCCGCGGCGCCGGCTCGACCGGGCCATGGTCAACGCCGCCTGGAGGAGTGCCGCCGATGCCGATGTCGTGGTCGTGGTGCACGACGTCGCCCGCGGCGCCCGCGATGCCGAGAGCGTGCGGATCCTCGACGGGGTCCGGCGCGAGAACCGCCCGGTGGTACTCGCGCTCAACAAGATAGACCTGGTCCGCGCCGAGACCCTGCTCCCCCTCGCCGCCGAGTTTGCCGGCGAGGGGGTGTTCGAGGAGGTGTTCATGATCTCGGCCCAGTCCGGGGACGGCTGCGACCGGCTGGTTGAACACCTGGCGGACCGGATGCCGTCCGGGCCCTGGCTCTATCCCGAGGACGAGATCAGCGACCTGCCGGAGCGGCTGTTCGCGGCCGAACTGACCCGGGAGCAGGTCCTCCTGCGCCTGCACCAGGAGTTGCCGTACCAGGCGACGGTGGAGACCGAGCAGTGGACCGAGCGCGATGACGGCGCCCTGGTGATCAACCAGGTGATCTACGTGCGTCGGCCCGGACACAAGAAGATCGTGCTGGGACGCGGCGGCCGGATGATCCGGGCGATCGGATCGGCGGCCCGCCTCGGCCTGCAGGAGGCGCTCGAGCGGACCGTGCACCTGTTCCTGTTCGTGAAGGTGCGCGAGAACTGGATGGATGATCCCGGTCGTTACGTCCTGTGGGGACTCGATCCGGATGCCTGACCGCGGCCATGCAGTGGACTGACAGCGGCGTGGTGCTCTCGGCGCGACCGTTCGGCGACAGTGCGGCGGTCGTGACATTGCTGACCGAACACAACGGCCGCCACGCCGGGCTGGTGCACGGTGCGCGCACGGCGGCAAGGCGCGGGTACCTGCAGTGCGGGACCCTGGTGTCCGCGCGCTGGTCGGCGCGGCTCGCCGATCACCTGGGCCGGTTCGATCTCGAGCCGCAGCGCGCCATCGCGGCTGCCCTGTTCGACGATGCCGACCGGCTGGCGGGACTGACGTCTGCGGCCGCGGTTGCGGAACGCGCGCTCGCCGAACGCCAGCACTACCCCGGCGTCTACGGCGGTCTGCTGGTCCTCATCGACAGCCTTGCCCTGCCGGAACTCGGGGATGCATGGATGGCGGTCTACCTGCGCTGGGAACTGAACCTGCTGCAGGTGCTGGGCTACGGGCTCGACCTGTCGCGGTGCGCGGTGACCGGGGAGCGCACCGGCCTTGCCTGGGTCAGTCCGCGCACCGGCCGCGCGGTGACCGGGCAAGGAGCCGGGGAGTGGACGCCGCGGCTGTTGCGGCTGCCGGGATTCCTGGCCGGAGAGGATACGGTGGATGCGAGCGTGTCCAGGACCGACCTCGCGGCCGGACTTGATCTCACCGGGCACTTTCTCGCCAGGCATGTCTTTGCGCCGGCGGGACAGCCGCTGCCGCCCGCCCGCGTGCGCCTCGCGGAACGGTTCGCCGGCTGAACGCTGCAGTCCCGGAAGGAGGGTCATCCGTGCCCCGTGCAACCGGATGGGTACGCGGGCGGTCCCTGTCACAATGAAACTCCCGTGCCAACGCGCCGTCGCAGGTGGCGCACGGAGCACGGCCACCGATGGCTCAGAAGAGACGTGCGATCGATTGCCGACCGACTTCACATCGGGCCTATGAGCACGCACGCTATCTGATGGTGGTTTGTTCACGCAGCTTGATGGAGTGGCTTTCCGCGGGTTGGTTGGTAACGATACGCGTGTGATTGCGGCGTTGTGACGGTATCGATCAGAGAACTCCCCCGGGGCGCCGTGCGCAAGGCCTTCGGGGAGGACCGGAACACACCGGGACGAAAAACGGTCCTTCACATACCGTGCTCAACGGAACCGCATGCACCATCAAGGTGCGTTGCAGCTCACAGGGCCCTCGGGATGGCCGACGCGTGTCGGGAGCGTCGTCGCCACATGATGCACCATGTCGTTCCACCGTCCCAGAAGGCGGCAAGGCGGTGCACTATGCAATAGGCCGCAAATGGGGAGGAGCATGCAGGAAAGCGACTGGAGCAAGGTGTCTCCTGTGCAAGGGGCGGGCAAGATGTCTTTTGCGACAGGACGGGTGCGGGCAGCGAACGGCATACCGGTCACCACTTTCGAGGGTGGATGGATCGTCAGGAGAGAGAGCGGGCATGACACCGATTGACGATGCGCTCCTGCAGCGGATGACAGCGGCAATCGTCGAGGCGGCCGATCCCGAGCGGGTAATCCTGTTCGGCTCTCGCGCCAGTGGCGACGCGGAGGCGGATTCGGACATCGATCTGGTGATCCTCGAGGCGGAACCGTTCGGGCCGGGGCGGGATCGTGGCGCCGAAGAGACTCGCCTCTGGCGTGCGCTTGCAAAATTCCATGTCCCGAAGGACATCCTGGTCTACAGCCTGGACGAGGCCGAGGGTTGGCGCGGCTCCCTCAATCATGTGCTCGCGCGAGCGCTGCGTGAGGGCAGGGCGCTCTATGAGCGACCGTGAGCAGGCGCGGGAACTGGCAAGCGCTGCGGAGAGAGACATTTCGGCGCTTCGCGGCATGGGAGACGCAGACCTCTTCGCCGACCAGATTTTCGGCTTCCATGTCCAGCAGGCGGCGGAAATGCTGTTCAGGGACTGGCCTGCTTCACAGGGAGAGACCCGCCCGCTGTCGCATGACCTGGCGGCTCTGCTGGTCCTGTTGGTCATCGGCGGAGCGGAGGTCGCCCGTTTCGACAGGCCGGTGCAGTAGGCCCGCTACGCCGTTCGCTCGCGCTACGCGGGAGCAGGTCCGGGCGCATGCCCGCTCGGCCGGTCCCGGGCCATCGAACAGGTGGAAGCTTTGCTGGCGGCAGTCCGGCGGCGGTTGGCGGAAGCGGGCTGACGATCACGAGGAACTCCGGGCCATCTCTGCCCTGTGGTCGTGCGTCGTTGCTCCAGTGTCAGGCACCGCCCGGACACTGCCCGTGGAGCGAACTCAGCCTGCGGCCGGGCTGCCGTCCCGGTCCGGGGGCAGGACGCTGGCTCCGACGCTGCGCACGATGCCCCGGAACAGTGCGATACGTGTCGCGCCCGCGGTCTCGACCGCGACGTCGACGATGCCGGTCCTGCCGCGCAGGTCGGTCATGGTCGCGGTCGCAGTCAGACGGTCACCGGCGTGGGCCGGATTGAGATAGGTAATCGTGCTGCTCTGCAGCACCATCACCTGGCCTTCGCTGCAGGAGGCAAAGGCGCAGGCGGAATCCGCCAGCGAGAACACGTAGCCGCCGTGGCAGATGCCGTGGCCGTTCAGCATGTCCGCGCGCACGCTCATGGTCATGATCGCGTGCCGCGTTCGCGCCGACACCAGGTCGATGCCGAGGCTGGAGCTCGCGGTATCGAGCGTGGTCATGAAGGCGGCGACCCGCCGGGCCAGCCGATCCGCGTCGGTCTCGTTCATGCACGCCGTGTCCGTGATGTGGCGACCGGGCCGGCCGGTGCGGACCGGGTCCGCTCAGGCCAACGGGGCCGGTCCTGTACGTTCCCGCGATGCCGGCTGGCCGGTCTGCGGCGGATCAGGGACAGGCCCGGGGCGTCGTCCGTGCGCTGAAGCCGCCCGGCCGCGAACATGCGGCCGGGCGGGAGTTCGGGTGCAGGATCAGTACTTCCTGCACTCGGGGTTCTCGCGGCTCGGCAGACCGATGGTCTGGAACACCGCGGGATCGATTCCCAGCGTCTGGTTGACGTCGGGAACCACCTTGATCAGCTTGTTCACCAGCTGGCCGTCCTCCTCCACCACCTCGGTGATGAAGTTGGTCCCGATCGCCTGGCGGTTCCCGTCGAGCCGGATCTTGCCGTTCGGCGCGTCGATTTCCAGGCCCGCAAGGCACTGGCGGAATGCGGCATGGCCGTCACTCAGGTCGCCGCCGATCTCGTCCATGCACGACTTCATGGCGGTGAACGCGTTGTAGTAGCCGGTCGCCATCAGGGCCGGGGTCGGGAAACGCTTCTCCGGCGGGAACGCATCCTGGTACGCCTTCACGAAGGCCTGCCAGTTCGGGTGGTCCCAGTCGTCCGCCTGCGGACCCGAGCCCGGGGTGCCGATCAGCGCGTTCTTGGCGCTTCCGCGCGAACTCAGCACCGTGCCGTCGATCATGATGGTTCCGCCGATCAGCTTCGCGTCGCCGCCGGCCTGCTGGTACTGGTTCAGGAAGTTGACCGCGTCGCCGCCGCCGAGACCGAGGTAGATGGCGTCGACGTCATCGGGCAGGGCCGCGATGATCGACCCGAAGTCCTTGGTCCCCAGCGGGACCCAGAACCGCTCGGTAATGGTGCCGCCGGCGTTGCAGAACTCGAGCGCGAAGCCGAACACCTGGGTGTAGATAAACGAGTAGTCCTCGCCGATGGTGGCGACCGTGCGGTAGCCCTTCTCGTTGTAGACGTAGTCCCCGAGACCGGCCGACCACTGGGCGCCGTCCATGTTGAACCGGAAGAAGTTCTCCGACGGGGTCACGTAGGTGGTTTCCTGGGCACCGGAGATGCCGTTGATGAAGGTCACCTGCGGCTGGGTCTTGGAATAGTCGCGCAGCGCAATGCCCTCGGAGCCGGAAAGCGGGCCGATCACGATGTCGACCTGGTCCTGCTCGACGACCTTGCGGACGGCGCGCAGCGCACTGTCCGGGCTGGCGTCGGTGGCGCCGATGATGACTTCGATCTCCCGGCCTCCAGCCATGTTGTTGGCCTGCTGCAGCGCGACCTGGAAACCGCGCAACCCGTCCTCGCCGAGCACGGTATATGTTCCCTCGAGCGTCGCGAGGAACCCGATCTTGAGCTTCTCGGCGGCAAGGGCCTGACCGGCGGCCAGCACCGCCAGACCGGCCAGTGTCGAAACCAGCACCTTTCGCATCACATCATTCCTTTCCGTCTCTGGCACCCGCACGCGCCGGAGCGCACCTGAGCGGCTGCTTCACCATGCCCGATCATGCGACATCGTTCCGTCCGATGCCAGATGCTCGGCCGGTCCGCTCGCGCGGGGCCGGGCTTGTCGCCCGCGACGGTGCGGGGCACAGTACCGCCCATGCGCAGACCATCCTACGAACAGGGAACCGGTGGACCGATCCATCGTCGCATCCCGCCCGGTGACTCGCTCGAGCGCAGGGTGTGCGACGAGTGCGGCTTCATCGACTACGTCAATCCCAGGATCGTCGTGGGTTCGGTCTGCACCTGGGGCGACCGGTTCCTGCTCTGCAAGCGTGCCATCGACCCCCGCAAGGGATACTGGACCATCCCGGCCGGCTTCATGGAGCAGAACGAGACCAGCAGCGAGGGCGCGATGCGCGAAGCGCGCGAGGAGGCCTGCGCCGACATCGAGATCGATGCGCTGCTCGGCGTCTACAACATTGCCCGCATCAGCCAGGTGCAGCTGATCTTCCGCGCACGCCTGGTCTCGCCGGAGGTTGCCGCGGGACCCGAGTCGGAACAGGTGGGGCTGTTCTCCTGGGAGGAGATCCCGTGGGAAGCGCTCGCCTTTCCCTCCGTGCTCTGGGCGCTGCAGCACTACCGGGAGGTGGACGGGGCCATCGACTTCGCGCCGCGGGCGGAAGGACCGATACCGGGGCGCCGGTAGAGGTGAATCCGTCCCGGCGCCACGCCGTCCGGCGGCGGGAGCGGCGGCCAGGACGGGATTGGCTGGTCGGAAATCACGATGGCGCCTGGCGCCAGCAGCCTGTCCAGTCCGGGTGCAATGCGCCGGACCAGCGCCTCGCTTGCCTGCTTCTCGCCGGTGCCGATGTCGATATGGGCGAGCACCGCCACCGGCCCGAGCATGCGTGCCGCGACCGGCACGGTGGTGTCGATCTCGCCGAGAAACAGCCGGTCGTCCGGCGGCACGCAGTCCGGGTGGGCGGCGACGCAGCGCTCGAACACGTAGATGTCGCGGCCCGGCGCGATCTCGCGCAGGTGATCATAGGTCCGCCCGTTGCCCAGCCCGATCTCGAGGAACGGGCCCGGAAGCCGGCCGAGATCCGCAACCGCCCACTCGAGCGTGCGCTTCTGCGCCTCGAGCCTGCGGATCGCGCTGTCCAGCCGGCTCATCCGCCGCCGGTGCCCAGGGCCTCGCGCAGCTGCGCGTTGGTCCGTTCGAGCCGGGCCGCGAGTTCGCGCATGATCTCGATCGCGACCTCGGGAAACTCGGTGACCAGCCGGAAGAAGGTCTCCTTGGTCACCCGCAAGGTCGTGAGCGCCTCGGTGGCCCGTACCGTCGCGGTGCGCGGGACATCGCACAGGATCGCGATCTCGCCGACCACGTCGCCGCGCCGCAGCCGCGCCACCTCCACCTCGCCGGCATCGGTTTCGATCAGGACCGCAGCACTGCCCTCCATGATGATGTAGGCGGCATCGCCGTCGTCGCCCTGGCGGAACAGCGTCTGCGACGCATCCCAGTCGAGTCGTTCGGAAGTGAAGGCCAGCAACTTGAGCCGCGATGTCGCGATCCTGGAGAACAACGGGATGTTCTTCAGCAGTTCGACCTCCTGGTTCAGGCTCATCTCATCCTCCCGCCTTCTCCTCCTCGATCAGCGACGCGAAGACGCCGCCACGGGCCATCAACTGATCGTATTCGCCGTCTTCGACCACCCGGCTGCCCGAGAACACCAGGATGCGGTCGAACACCGGGGCAAGCCCGGCCCGGTGCAGGGACCAGACCACGGTCCGGTTCCGAGACTCCGCGAAGACCGCCGTCATCACGCGGGCCTGGCTCGCCGGGTCCAGTGCCCCGGTCGCCTGGTTCAGGATCAGGATGTCCGGGCGGCGCAGCAGGGTCCGGGCCAGGGCTGTCTTCTGGCGCTGAGCCGCGGTCAGCCGGGCACCGGCGATACCGGCCTCGAAGCCGAGCCCGATCCCCAGAACCGCGTCGCGCAGCCGTTCCCCGTCGATCACCTCGGCGAGCAGCCGCCCGACCTCGGCCTGGGCATCGGCCCGGCCGTGGATCACCTTGCCGAACAGGATGTTGTCCTGCAGCGTCGCCGCCGCGTTGTACCGGTCGGACGAGAAGAACGCGACCGCCCCGCGCAGCCCGTCGGGCAGGTCCTCGGTGAACACGCGGCGCGCCTGCAGGATCCGCTCCTGGATCTCCGGCGTGATCATGCCCAGCCGGTGCCGCGCCGGGATCAGCTTGAACGGCAGGGACACCAGCCGGTCCCGGTCCTCGGCGTCGAGGCCGTCCAGTCCCAGCCGTTCGGCCCGGCCGAGCAGGACCTGGTAGGTCGGCAGGTCCTCCGCCGAAATGAACGAGTACTGGGAGAAGTACTCGTGGTCCGGCGGCAGGTCCGCGAACAGTTCCACCATGGTCACCGCCACGTCGCGGCCGATGCGCGCGAAGTCGTTGACAAGGCCGGTCTTGTCAAGGACGTGCCGGACATGCGGGTGCTGCGCGATGTGGTCGAGCGCAAAGGCCGGCCCGACCGGGGTGCCGAACAGCAGGTTCTCGGCCACCGACGCGTTGGTGTTGTAGGCGGTCTCGTCGAATGCCTCGACGAGCTCGGCGACGCCTTCCTCGCGCAGGCGTTCGCGCAGGCGGCGGCGCGCTCCGACAACCCGTTCGGCAAGCCCCGGCCATTCGTCCGGGTCGAATACGCTGCGCAATCCGAAACCGTAGACGTCGTCGCCGAGGTCGACGCGGCCCAGCAGTTGCGTGAGCCGGGCCTCGAGCTCGTCGTCCGAGCCGACCCCGACCGCGGCCAGGTCGACCCAGTCGGCCGTGGTGTCGTCGGTGCTGTTTCCGGAGGCTGCCGCGGCGGCGCGGCGGCGCTGGCCGGCCGGGGTGTCGTGGTCGTGCGCCAGGCCGACCGGCCGATGCATCGCGCCCAGCAGGATGTTGGCGCGCAGGCTGGCGTTGAACAGGTGCGGCGCCGGCCCGACATAGCCGATCCGGCGCCCGGTCACCGTCTCCGGCAACTCGGCGAGGGATGCGCCCGCGATCGACAGTCCGCCGCGATCGGGGAACAGCAACCTGGCGAGCAGCATCGTCGCGCTGTCCCTGCCGCTGCCGCTCGGCCCGACCAGGGCCACCTTGGCCCCGGTCTCGATCGTGACGCTGAGGCTCTCCACCTCGGCCTCCCCGTCCTCGTCCAGCAGCGTCACGTTCGAACCGACGAACTGACCGACGAGCGAGACGTCATCGGGAGGTTCGGCGAACTGCAGTTCGGCTGGCATGGTTCCGGCCGGGTCGAACTGCTCGACCACCTGGTCGTACTTGATCCGGGCATCGGCGAGGCGCTGGTAGTAGCCGAGCAGCTCCTTCCAGGGTGCGGACAGGTCCTTGTAGGCGGCGAGCACCGCGACCAGGGCGCCGAAGGTCAGGTCGCCCCGGATCACCAGCCAGCCGCCGATGGCGTAGAACAGGAACGGCGTCAGCTGCGCGATGAAGTTGTTCAGGAACTTGATGAAGAACTTGCGCCGGTAGATCTCGTAGCGGATGCCGAAGATGACGCCGAGCCGCTCGGCGACATTCGCCAGCGCCCAGCGGGCGCCGTCATTGGCGTGGATCTCCTCGATGGCGGAAATCGACTCGCCGATCCGTTCCGACAGCTGGCGGACCGTGCGAACCCGTTCCTTGCCCAGCTCGTTGACCCGTCGCTGCAGCTTCGGGATCATGTAGGCCTGGATCGGGTAGAGCGAGATCGCGGCAAGCCCCAGCATCCAGTCCTGCACGAACATGAAGATCAGGATCGTCAGCAGCGTTCCGCCCTGGAAGGCGGGAAGGGCGATGGAATCTCCGACGAACCCGCCGAGCGGTTCGACCTCGGCGGTGATCATCTGGATGATCTCGCCCTGGCTGGTGCGCCTGAACCGGCCGAGCGGAAACCGCAGCACCCGCCCGTACAGGATGTAGCGCAGCCGGCGCAGCATGCGTTCGCCGAGCTGCCCCCGGAACACGTTGATGACGTACTTGAAGGCGCCGTTGACACAGACCAGCGCCAGGAACAGGCCGCTCAGGACAAACAGGTACTGGATCTGGTCGACGGGCACGCCGAACAGATCACCGGGAAGGTTCTCCCCGCCGATGGCCTCGTTGATGATGGTCTTGGGCAGTTCCAGCGAGACGTACAGGAACGGAAAGGAAAGCCCGGTCATCACCAGCAGCAGGACCTGGTCCCGCTTGCTGTAACGCCAGATGAAACCGAAGAGCGTCCGTTCCATGCCGTGCGGCCCTTCCTGGAGCCTGGCCCGCCGCCAGGCCTGCTGCGGCCGCCACCGTCGGCCGGCCGCCCCGATCCTACATTTCCCGCGTACCGGTTTGAACCGCGGGCGATGGTACCGGGAGGTCGCACACCCGATTTACGTTGACGCGATCCTGCACTATACCATCCGGGTCCGGACCGAGGGCGGCGCCGATCCCACCGGCCAGTGCTGGCGGCGTATCCCGTATCGCACAGCCAGTGGACAAGACATCGTGACACGCACCTGGTCGCCCCCGCGTGGCGATGCGCGCATCCTGATGTACAGCCACGATACCATGGGGCTCGGTCACCTGCGCCGGTGCCGCGAGATCGCGCACTGGCTGGTGGCGCGCAACGACCGGCTCTCGGTCACGATCCTCAGCGGCTCGCCGATGTCCGGAAAGTTCCGTTTCCACGACCGGGTGCGGGTGGTCCGTCTTCCCGCGGTCCGCAAGCTGCAGAACGGCGACTACATGTCGCGGGCCGCCCATCGCGACATCGACCAGACCGTCGGGATGAGGGAATCGATCATTTCCCGCACCGCGCGGGAGTTCGATCCCCACCTGTTCATCGTCGACAAGGAACCCTGGGGACTGCGTGGTGAGGTGCGCCCGGCGCTCGAACTGCTCAAGTCACGCGGAACCGCGCTGGTGCTGGGGTTGCGCGACGTGCTCGACGAGGCCGCCGCCCTGGTGCCCGAGTGGGAGCGCAAGGACGTGCTGCCGGCGCTCGACGGGATCTACGACGACATCTGGATCTACGGCACCCGCTGCATGTGCGACCCGCTCCACGGTCTCGACCTCCCCCGGTCGGTGCGCGAGAAGGTGCGCTACACCGGCTACCTGCAGCGACGGGCACCGGAGCCTGCTCCCGGCACTGCCGGGGTGCCGGGCGAACCCTACATCCTGGTCACGGCGGGGGGCGGCGGCGACGGTGACGGCCTGATGGACTGGGTGCTGCGGGCCTACGAGCACGATGCCGGCCTGCCGCTGCTGGGACTGCTGGTCCTGGGGCCGTTCATGCCGCGGGAACGAACGCGTGACCTGATGCGCCGCGCCGAGGCGCTCGAGCGCATCAGGGTCATCATCTTCAACCCGGAAATCGAGATCCTGATGTCGAATGCCGCCGCGATCGTCGCCATGGGAGGCTACAACAGCTTCTGCGAGATCCTGTCCTTCGACAAGCCGGCCCTGATCGTTCCGCGGACCGAGCCGCGCCTCGAACAGCTGATCCGGGCCAGCCGGGCGCGGGACCTCGGTCTGGTCAGCATGCTGGTGGACCGGGACGGCCGCGATCCGGAGGTCATGGCGGGCGCGCTGCGCTGCCTGCCCGGCCAGGACAGGCCGTCGGAACGGATGGCCGAAGGCATGCTGAACGGCCTGGAACAGGTCGAGTTGCTGACTGCGACGTGGCTGCCGGACATGAACCGGCAGGCGGTGACGTGAGCGGGGGCGGCACCGTCGGCGTGGTGGTGAAGGGCTACCCGCGCCTGTCCGAGACCTTCATCGCCAGGGAACTGCTCTCGCTCGAGGACGCCGGAGTGGATCTCGTCATCGTCTCGCTGCGCCATCCCACCGATCCGCATGTGCACGAGATCAACCGGCGCATCACCGCGCCGGTGCACTACCTCCCGGAATACCTGTACCAGGAGCCGTCCAGGGTCGCGCGCGCCTGGACAAGCGTGCGGCGTTGGCCGCGGTACCGCGAAGCGCGGCGACAGTGGCTCGCCGACCTGCGGCGAGACCGCACCCCCAACCGGGTGCGCCGCTGGGGACAGGCCATGGTGCTGGCCGCGGAACTCGAGGGACGCGTGTCGCGTCTCTACGCGCACTTCCTGCATACCCCGGCGTCGGTGGCCCGCTACGCCGCCATGCTGCTCGATGTTCCGTGGTCGGTATCGGCCCATGCGAAGGACATCTGGCTGACGCCGGAATGGGAGAAGCGCGAGAAACTCCGCGACTGCGACTGGGCGGTGACCTGCACCGCCTACGGTCACACCCACCTCGAGAGCCTGGCTCCCGGCCGGGTGACCCTGTGCTACCACGGGATCGATCCGGACGTCCTGCCCGCGGGCCCGGTGCTGCGGCCCGCGCGCACGGGCCGGCAGGCTGGCGCACCGCTGCAGCTGCTCTCGGTGGGGCGCGCGGTTCCCAAGAAGGGATTCGATCGACTGCTCGACGCGCTCGCACTGCTGCCGGACACGGTGCACTGGCGCTGGACCCATATCGGCGGCGGGCCCGATCGCGAGCGTCTCGAGCGGCAGGCGACGGCGCTCGGACTGGCCTCCCGGATCGACTGGCAGGGCCCGCGGACCCACGATCACGTGTTTGCGGCGTGCCGTGGCGCCGACCTGTTCGTGCTGCCGAGCCGCATTGCCGAGGACGGTGACCGTGACGGCCTGCCCAACGTGCTGCTGGAGGCGGCGAGCCAGGGTCTGTGTTGCCTTGCAAGCGACGTGGCGGCGGTCAGGGAACTGCTCTCGCACGGCGAGACCGGCTGGCTGGTGCCGCCCGACGACCCGGGTCGGCTGGCGGCAGCGATCCTGCAGCTCGCTGGTGACCCGGCCCTGCGCCGGCGTCTCGGGGAAGCGGCCTGCCAGCGTGTCCGCAGCGAGTTCGACCACACCGGCGCCGTTGCACCCCTGCTGCGTCGTCTCGGAGCGCCGGCCCGCGAGGCTGCGTGAGGATCGCGTTCCACGCCCCGCTCAAGCCGCCCGACGCTCCCACGCCCTCGGGTGACCGGCGAATGGCGCGGTTGCTGCTCGCGGCGCTGCGCCAGTCCGGGCACGACGTGCGGCTGGCGTCCCGGCTGCGCAGCCGGGAGCCCGACGGAGACCGGGCCCGCCAGCGCAGGATCGAGGTCCGTGGACGGCGGATCGCCCGCGCACTCGCGGAGCGCGCCCGGCTTCCCGGTGCCTGGGTTCCCGACCTGTGGTTTACCTACCACCTCTACTACAAGGCTCCCGACTGGCTGGGCCCGGCGGTCTCCCGGGAACTGGCGATACCCTACGTGGTGGCCGAAGCGTCGCACGCGGGCAAGCGGGCGACCGGTCCGTGGAGTGCCTGGCACGCCGCGGTCGCCGATGCCCTCGGCCGGGCAGACCTCGTGATCGGGCTGAACCGGGCCGATCGCCCGGGGGTGGAACCGGCGCTCGGGCCCCGGGGGCGCTACCTCTCGCTCCGGCCCTTCATCGAACCGTCGGCGAACCCCGGCCGGGAGAACGCGCGGCGCGCGCTCGCAGCCCGGCACGGGATTGACCCGGGTCGGACCTGGCTGCTGGCGGTCGGGATGATGCGCAGGGATGCCAAGCTCCGGTCGTGGCGCCTGCTGGGTGTTGCGCTCGAACGTCTGCACGACTGCCCGGACTGGCAGCTGATCGCGGTGGGCGACGGGCCGACCCGCGGCGAGGTCGAGGCGGCACTGGGTCCGGACACCCTGTTCACCGGCACGCTCGGGGCGGATGAACTCGCCTCCTGGATGGCTGCGGCCGACCTGTACCTGTGGCCCGCCGTCTCGGAGGCCTACGGCATGGCGCTGCTGGAGGCCCAGGCCGCGGGAACGGCGGTGGTGGCGGGGGCCGCCGGCGGCGTTCCCGACATCGTGCGCGACGGCGAGACCGGCCTGCTCGTCCCCGAGCGCGACGCCGCCGCCTTCGCCGATGCCGTCCGCAGGCTGCTGGTCGATGCGGAACTGCGCCGGCGCATGGGAGCGGTTGCCGCGCGCTCCGTTCGCGCCCGCCACGGTCTCGACCAGGCATCCGTGCGGATCGATGCGGCGCTGGCCGAGACCGTTCGCCGCTTTCGTTCACGCCGCGCGGCGGCTTGACGGTGCGACTGATCGCGGTCCGCCACGGGCCGACCCGGTGGAACCGGGATGGTCTGATGCAGGGCCGCGCCGACATTCCGCTCGACGGTCCGGGACGGCGCGAGGTGGCACGATGGCGCCTGCCGGACTGGAGCCGCGACGCGTCCTGGAGGTCCAGCCCGCTGCGGCGGGCGACCGAGACCGCGGGCATCCTCGGGCTGGAACACGCCATCACGGACGAGAGGCTGGTCGAGATGCACTGGGGCGACTGGGAGGGATGCAGTCTCGCCGGGTTGCGGGCCCGACACGGCGGGGAGATGCGTGCCAACGAGGCGCGCGGCCTGGAGTTCCGCCCGCCCGGCGGCGAGACGCCGCGCGAGGTCCAGGCCCGGCTCCGTCCCCTGCTCCGGGAACTGGCCGGAACGGGCGCCGGGGCGGTCGGGGTGGTCACCCACAAGGGGGTGATCCGCGCGCTGCTGGCGCTCGCGACCGGTTGGGACATGCTCAGCGGGCCCGGCTTCCGGGTGCCGGAAGGCTCGGCCCAGGTGTTCCGTCTCGAGGACCAGGACCGGCTCAGCCTCGACTGTCCGGCGCTCGCGCTGGTGCCGGAGCGATGTGGCTGATGCGACGCCTGCTGCTCCATGTCCAGACACTGCTTGGCATCGGCCACCTGCGCCGGGCGGCGGCTGTCGCCCGGGCGGCGGCCGATGCCGGGTTCGAGGTCACGGTCGCATCCGGCGGCATGCCGGTTCCCGACCTCGACCTCGGCGGCGCCCGGCTGTTCCAGCTGCCGGCGGTCAGAACGCGTGACAGCGACTTCCGCGTCCTGGTCGACGCCGAAGGCCGACCGATCGACGACGGCTGGCGCCGGCTGCGTCGCGACACCACCCTGGCGCTGTTCGAGAAGGTCCGGCCGGACGTGCTGGTGACCGAGCTGTTTCCCTTCGGAAGGCGCCAGCTCAGGTTCGAGCTGCTGCCGCTGCTCGAAAAGGCCCGCGGCGTCGCCCTTCCGCCGGTGATCGTGAGCTCGATGCGCGACATCCTGGTGACCAAGCCGAGGGCGGACCGTAACCGCGAGATCGTCGATACCCTGCACGCGTACTATGACCGGGTGCTGGTGCACGGCGACCGCCGGGTCATCACCCTTGCCAGCACCTTTCCCGACCACCACCGGATCGCGCCGATGGTCGAGTACACCGGGTACGTGATGACGCCCTGGCACGCCGGGAACGGCGAAGGGCGCGGCGAGATCGTGGTCTCCGCCGGTGGCGGCGCGGTCGGAGGGGCCATCATGGCCAGGGTGATGCAGCTGCGCGGCGCACTGCCGTCCGGTGGACGCCCGTGGCGGTTCGTGACCGGACCGCACATGCCCGAGGAGTTCGCGTCCCGCCTGCATCCGGCCCCCGGGGTCACGGTGGAACGCAGCCGGGCCGACCTGCCGGCACTGGTCGCGAACGCCGACCTGTCGATTTCCCAGGCGGGATACAACACCCTGGTCGAGGTGCTCGCCGCCGGCACGCCGGCCGTGGTCATCCCCTTCGAGGGCGGGGTCGAGACGGAACAGCGACTGAGGGCCGACCTGCTGGCGGAAAGGGGCGCGCTCGAGGTGGTCGCACACGACGTTCTCGCAGCCGGAACCCTGGGCGCCGCCATGCAGCGGGCGCTCGCTCGTGGGCGCCGGAGCCCCGGCGGGGTTCATCTCGACGGAGCGGCACGGACCGCCCGGATCCTGCACCGGCTGGCCGACGCCCGGTGACCGGTCACCTGGAACTCGCGGGCGAACTCGATCGCTGGAGCGCTGCCGGGCTGACCGTGCGCGCGTGGTGGCGCGACGATGACCTCTCGGCGCCGGGGCCGGAACTCGACCGGTTGCTCGGACACGCGCGCGTGCTGGCAGCGGTCCCGCTCCTCGCCGTCATCCCGGCCGGCGCCGGCACCGCGCTTGCCGGGCGGCTCGACGGCGAGCCGGTTGCCATCGGGGTGCACGGATGGTCGCACGCAAACCACGAGAGGCAAGGCCGCAAGGCGGAGTTCGGCCCGTCGAGGCCGCTGGACCGGGCCCGGTCCGATCTGGCCCGTGCCCGTGCCCGCATCCGGGACCTGTTCGGACCCCGGGCCGCCTCGATCCTGGTGCCGCCGTGGAACCGGATCCGGCCGGACCTGGTCGGCGAGCTGCCCGGGCTCGGTTTCGACCTGCTTTCGACACACGGCTTGCGACCCGCACCCGGGCCGGTTGCGGGGCTCGTGCAGGTCAACACCCATCTCGACGTCATCGCCTGGCGCGGAGACCGCCGCTTCATCGGAACCGACGCCATGGCCCGGGAACTGGCCGGCCGGCTTGCGGTCTGCAGGACGGCCGGTCAGGTGGAGCCGGTCGGGCTGCTCACGCACCACCTGGTGATGTCGCCGTCGGACTGGAGCGGGTTCGCCTCGGTCTGTACCGCGCTCATGGCGCATCCCGCGGTCCGCATGATAGACTCCCGCGAACTGCACGGGGCTGCAGGAGCCGCATGACCGAACATCGATATCCTGGCAAGTCGCTTGTCGGCGACTACTTCCGAGGCGGGTCCGGGCTGGTGATCACCTGCGCGCTGCTCGTGATGGCCAACATGCTGAGCGTGTTCCAGTACATCATGATCGGCCTCGCGCTGCTGTTCGCCGGTTTCGTGCTGCGAACCCTGCAGCGCCATCTGACGGTCTACAGCGTGAGCGATGCCGGCCTGCGCGCCCAGGGCCCGCTCGGCCGGGAGATCGCCTGGTCGGATCTCACCGACCTGCGGCTGCGCTACTTCGCCACCCGGCGCGACCGCAAGTCCGGATGGTTCCAGCTGACCCTGCGCAGCGGCACCGCCAAGCTCTCGCTGGACTCGGAACTCGACGACTTCGACACCGTGCTGGAACATGCCGCCGGAGCGGCGCGTCGAAACCGGCTCGCCCTGTCGGAGGCCACCACCGAGAACCTTGCCTCGACCGGTTTTGCCGTCGAGCCGGCGTCGCGGGTCGACACACCGCCGGAGCCGGCGTGATCCCTGCGGGTCCGGCGGCAACACCGCCGCTGCTGGAGCTGCGCTCGGTTCGCATCGGCTTCGACCTGCCGGAAGGACAGTTGCTCGCGGTCCGCGACGTCTCGTTCTCGGTGCCCCGCGGCGGCGTGGTGGCGCTGGTCGGTGAGTCCGGTTCCGGCAAGACCGTGGTCAGCCAGTCGATCATGGGACTGCTTCCCCGCCAGGCCAGGATCCTCGGCGGAGAGATCCTGTTCGCCGATCCCGATACGCCGGGCAGGGTTGTCGACATCGCCCGGCTGCCCGCGGAAGGACGGCAGATCCGGCGGCTGCGCGGGCGGCGGATTTCCATCATCTTCCAGGAACCGATGACCTCGCTGTCGACCCTGCACACCGTCGGCAACCAGGTCCGCGAAGCGGTGGAGGTGCACCGGCTGGCAACCGGCCGGCAGGCCGAGGAGCTGGCGCATGAAATGCTGCACCGAACCGGGTTCCCGGACCCGGTACGGGCCTACCGCGCCTATCCGTTCGAGCTCTCCGGAGGCCTGCGGCAACGGGCGATGATCGCCATGGCGCTGGTCTGCCGGCCGGCGCTGCTGATCGCCGACGAACCGACAACGGCGCTCGATGTCACCGTGCAGGCCCGGATCCTGAAACTGCTCCGGGACCTGCAGTCGGAGCTCGGCATGGCGATGCTGATGATCACCCACGACCTGGGAGTGGTCGCCACCGTTGCCGACGAGGCGGTCGTGATGTTCCGCGGCGAGATCATGGAGAGCGGCGCGATCGACGACATCTACCGCCGGCCCGGGCATCCGTATCTCAAGGCGCTGATGGCGGCGGTTCCCCGGTTCAACATGGGGCGCGACGAACGCCTGGTCCCGCTCAGGGAGATCGGTCCCGCCGGCGGCCGTCTGCTTGCTCCGCGCGACGAGGACCCTGCGGCCGGTCCGCCCGCCGCCGATCCCGACCCGGTGCTGCTGCGGGTCGACCGGGTCTGCATGTCCTATGCCGCGCGCCGGGGAGGGCGGGTCACCGCGCTCGACGACGTGAGTTTCGATGTGCTCCGCGGCGAGTGCCTGGGCATCGTCGGTGAATCCGGCTGCGGCAAGACCACCCTTGCGCGCATCATCATGCGCGCGGCCGAGCCCGACAGCGGGGTCGTGCGCTACGCGGCCGACCGCGAGAGCCCCGGTCCGGCCGAGGCGCTGGCACGGTTCCGGCGCGAGGTCCAGTTCGTCTTCCAGGACCCGTTCGGTTCTCTCAATCCGCGCATGACCGTCTTCGACATCGTCAGCGAACCGCTGGTCATCCACGGCATCGGCGACCACGCGTCGCGTCGGGCCATGGTGGGCGAACTGATGCAGGCGGTCGGGCTCGACATCCGTCACCTGACCCGGTACCCGCACAGCTTCTCCGGCGGCCAGCGCCAGAGGATCGCGATCGCCCGGGCGCTGGCGCTGCGCCCGAGACTGCTGGTGTGCGACGAACCGGTCTCCGCGCTCGACGTGTCGATCCAGGCCCAGATCCTGAACCTGCTCAGGGACCTGCGCGGCGCGCTCGATCTCACCTACATCTTCATTTCCCACAACCTGGCGGTGGTCGACTACATCGCCGACCGGATCGCGGTGCTCTGCGCCGGCCGCCTGGTGGAACTGGCGCCGCGGGACGTCCTGTTTGCACGCCCGGTCCATCCCTATACCCGCGCACTGCTGTCCGCCGTTCCCGAGCCTGATCCGGACCGCCCGCTCGACTTCGGCGCGCTTGCCGACGCGCGCCAGTCGATACCGTCCGAGTGGCCGATGCCGTTCCGCAGCGATGACCGGCACCACCCGGGGCTGGTCGATGTCGGGGACGGGCACCTGGTGCGGGCGGCGCACGCGCCATGATGCGCCGGTTGCTCGTCGCCATCTGCGGGTGCGTGCTGTCCGGTGCGGCACCGGCGGCCGCCGGGTACATCGAGACACCGGAACTCGCCGCGCAGGTTGCGGCGGGAGAGCTGCCGCCGGTCGCCGGGCGCCTTCCGGAGGTGCCGCGCATGCTCGACTTCGAGGCTCTCGGACTGGAGCCCGGCGTGCATGGCGGGGCGATCCGTACCCTGATGGCGCGGGCCAAGGACGCCCGGCAGCTCACGGTCTACGGGTATTCGAGGCTACTGGTCCGCGAGCCGAACGGGTTCCGCCTGGAACCGGACATCCTCGAGTCGGTCGAGGTCGAGGAGGGGCGCGTCTTCACCTTCAGGCTGCGGGCCGGCCACCGCTGGTCGGACGGGCACCCGTTTACCGCCGACGACTTCCGCTACTGGTGGGAGGATGTTGCCAACAACCCGGAACTGTCGCCGGCCGGACCGCCAGTCGTCATGCGGGTCGACGGCGAACTCGCGCGGTTCGCTGTCCTCGACAACCGGACGGTGCAGTACCGCTGGTCGAGGCCGAACCCGGATTTCCTACCGCGGCTCGCCGCCGCGAGGCCGCTCTACATCTACCGTCCGGCACACTACCTGCGCCGGTTCCATGCCGCCCACGCGGACCCCGCCGAACTGGAGCAAAGGGTGAACGAGGCCAGTCAGCGGTCCTGGTCGGCCCTGCACAACAAGCGCGACAACCTCTACCGCAACGACAACCCGGACCTCCCGGTCCTGCAGCCGTGGCGGATCGTGACCGCATTGTCGTCATCGCGGCTGGTGTTCAGGCGCAACCCCTACTTCCACCGGGTCGACCCGGCGGGCCGCCAGCTGCCGTATGTCGATTCCTGGCTGGTCGACGTGGCGAACAACCGGCTCATCGCCGCGAAGGCCGGGACCGGGGAAGCCGACCTGCAGGCGCGCTACCTCAGGTTCGACGACTACACCTTCCTGCGCGGCGGCGAGGACCGCTGGCCCTACGAAACCCGGTTGTGGCAGACGGCGAAGGGAGCGCACCTCGCGCTCTACCCCAACCTGAACGTGAAGGACCCGGTGCTGCGCGAACTCATGCGCGACGCGAGGTTCCGCCGCGCCCTGTCGCTGGCGGTCCACCGCCACGAGCTGAACCAGGTCGTCTACTACGGTCTCGCGCTCGTCGGCAACAACACCACCCTGCCGGAGTCGCCGCTCTACCGGGAAGAGAACCGGTTCGCCTGGACCCGTCATGATCCCGATGCCGCCAACCGGCTGCTCGACGAGATCGGCCTGGTCGAACGCGATTCCCGCGGCGTGCGGAAGCTGCCCGACGGCCGGTCGCTGGAGATCATCGTCGAGACGGCGGGCGAGAGCACCGAGCAGACCGATGTCCTCGAGCTCGTCCATGACAGCTGGCTCGCGGTCGGGATCAAGCTCTATTCGAGGCCGCTCGAGCGCACCGTGTTCCGCAATCGCATCTTCGCCGGCGCGACCGCGATGTCGATCTGGTCCGGCGTGGAGAACGGCCTCGCCACCCCGGACAGCAGCCCGGCAGAGTTCGCGCCCACCACGCAGCTGTCGCTGCAGTGGCCGAAATGGGGGCAGCACTACGAGACCCGCGGCGCCTCGGGCGAGGCGCCGGACCTGGAGCCGGCGCGCGAACTGCTCGCGCTCTACCGCGCGTGGCGCTCGGCCGCGGACCGCCACCAGAGGGAGCGGGCCTGGCGGCGCATGCTCGAGATCCATGCCGACCAGGTCTTTACCATCGGCCTGATCGCTGCGGTCCCGCAGCCGGTGGTGGTCGCCTCCTCGCTGCGCAACGTACCCGAGCGGGGGATCTGGAACTGGGATCCGGGAGCCCACTTCGGCATGTACTGTCCCGATACCTTCTGGTTCGGGACCGGCGACCGGTAGCGGGAGGGCGAACCGGTGCTGGCCTTTCTCGTCCGCCGTGTCCTGATCATGGTGCCGACGCTGATCGCGATCAGCATCATCACCTTCGTCATCATCCAGCTGCCGCCCGGCGACTACCTGTCGAGCTACATCGCCGAACTCGAGAGCCAGGGCGAGTCGGTCGACCCGGCACGGATCGCGGCGCTGCGTGCGCAGTACGGGCTCGACCTGTCGGCGACCGAACAGTACCTGGTCTGGGCCGGCGGGCTGCTGCAGGGAGACCTCGGGTTCTCCTTCGAGTACCAGCAGCCGGTGACCGAGGTGGTCGGGGACCGGCTGTTCCTGACGGTGGTGCTGAACGCGGCGACGATCCTGTTCATCTGGGCGGTGGCGTTCCCGATCGGGGTCTACTCGGCGACCCACCAGTACAGCTGGGGCGACTACGGCCTGACCCTGCTCGGGTTCATCGGGCTGGCTACCCCGAACTTCCTGCTCGCGCTGGTGCTGCTGTACCTCGGCAACGTGTGGTTCGGCACCTCGATCGGCGGGATGATGGACCCGGCCTACATCGACCAGCCGTGGAGCACGGACAAGGCGCTCTCGGTGCTCGAGCACCTCTGGGTCCCGGTGGTGGTGATCGGGACCTCGGGAACCGCCGGAATGATCCGGCGCCTGCGCGCCAACATGCTGGACGAACTCCACAAGCCCTACGTGGTCACTGCCCGTGCCAAGGGCCTCGGTCCCATGCGGCGCCTGGTCAAGTACCCGCTGCGCACCGCACTGAACCCGTTCGTCGCCGACATCGGCAACCTGCTGCCGCAGGTGGTCTCCGGCTCGGCGATCGTCTCCATGGTGCTGTCCCTGCCCACGACCGGGCCGATGCTGATCGCCGCGCTGCAGAGCCAGGACATGTACCTCGCCGGTTCGTTCCTGATCTTTCTCGCGATGCTCACCGTGGTCGGCATGTTCCTGTCCGACCTGGCGCTGGCCTGGCTTGATCCGCGCATCCGGCTCGGAGCGGGGACGGGACGATGACCACCCACTACGTCAATCCGGCGCCGTTCGATCCCTACGCCACCGAGGCGATGACCCCGGAGCAGGAACGCTACTACATGGCCACGCAGTGGCAGCTCATGTGGTGGAAGCTGCGCCGGCACCGGCTGGCGCTGGTCTCCGGCGTGATCCTCGCCTTCATGTACTTCTCGATCCTGATCAGCGAGGTGCTTGCTCCCTACGCGCTTGCCACCCGGCACACGGACCACATCTTTGCGCCGCCCCAGGGCCTGCATCTCTTCCACGAGGGCCGCTTCGTCGGGCCGTTCGTCTACGGTCTCGACTACGAGCTCGACATGCGCACGCTGAAGCGGACCTACACACCGGACCACTCCCGGGTCATGCCGGTCCGCTTCCTGTGTTCGGGCGACAGCTACCGGTTCTGGGGCCTGTTCGAAACCGACGTCCACCTGTTCTGTCCCGCCGAGGGCGGAACACTGTTCCTGCTCGGTACCGACCGGCTGGGACGCGACCTGTTCTCGCGCATGGTCTATGGCACCAGGATCTCCCTGACAGTGGGACTCATCGGGATCATCATCAGCTTCGCGATCGGCATCGTCGTCGGCGGGCTTGCCGGCTACTACGGCGGCTGGGTCGACGGGCTGGTCCAGCGGGTGATCGAGATCATCCGGTCGTTTCCGGAACTGCCGCTGTGGATGGCGCTGTCGGCGGCACTGCCGGTGACCTGGAGCCCGATCCTGGTCTACTTCGGGCTGACCCTGATCCTCGGGATGCTGGACTGGACCGGTCTTGCCCGCGCGGTGCGATCGAAGCTGCTGGCGCTGCGCGAGGAGGAGTATGCGCTGGCGGCCCGGCTCATGGGCGCGCGGCCGCGCCGCATCATTGCCCGGCACCTGCTTCCCGGCTTCATGAGTCACCTCATCGCGTCGGCCACCCTGTCGATCCCGTCGATGATTCTCGGAGAGACCGCGCTGAGCTTTCTCGGCCTCGGCCTGAGGGCTCCGATCACCTCCTGGGGGGTGTTGCTCACGGAGGCGCAGAACATCAACGCGGTGGAGCTCTATCCCTGGATCATGACACCGGTGATCCCGGTCATCGTGGTGGTGCTCGCGTTCAACTTCTTCGGCGACGGGCTGCGCGACGCCGCCGACCCCTACCGCTGATCCGGCCGGGCGGGCTCGAACCCGACCGACACCCGGCCGAGCGAGCCGAAATCGGCGGTCACCCGGTCACCGTGCGAGACGGCGAGCGGCACCGTGCAGGTCCCGGTGGTGATGACCTCGCCGGCGGCGAGCCCGGTTCCGTGGCGCGACAGTTCCGTGGCGATCCAGGCGAGCGCCAACACCGGGCTGCCCAGCACGTTGGCCCCGGCACCGCACCGGCTTCCGGCCGCACCGGAAATCAGCACCGGGTGCTGTGCGAGATCCCCCTCGCGCCAGGTCCCAGGCATCGCCGCACCGAGGACGAATTGCCGGGCACAGGCGTTGTCGGCGATGAGCTGGGGGCCGCCCGCCTGCTCGAACGGCTCGAAGCGCGAGTCCGGCAGCTCGATGGCCGGGTGCAGGCTGTCGACCGCCGCAAGGACCTCGTCCGGTTCCCACGGGTCGGCGCGGACCGGAAGGTCGGCGCCCAGCCGGAACGCGAACTCGGCCTCGGCGACCAGCATGCGGTTGGGCCCGAGCGGTACGGTCGCACCGTCCTCGTACACCCGTCCCGCGAGGAGGCATCCGGCAAGCGGCTCTTCCACGCCGATGTGCTGCTGCCCCGCCGGGCTTGTGGCGGCGATCTTCCAGCCGATCTGCCGGTCCTGCGCGAGTTCGGCGTAGCGTGCCTGGATCGCGTAGCCCTCGGCCCGGCTCGCCGGTCGAAGTCCGTCGGGCAGCGAGGCAATCACCGAACCGTCGCGCCAGCACGCGAGCAGGGTCGCGGCGGCCTGATCGATCTTCCCGTGCCCCATGTCCGGGCCTCCTACCAGTTTTCGCCGTGCGGACGGATCTCGACCCGGAAGCTCCAGGCGCTGCGCGGCTGGTGCGCGACGTGAAACACCTCCGCGGCAATGTCCCGGGGCTTGATGAAGAACGAGTCGGGCCGGTCAGGCCAGGCACGCCGGGTCCATCGCAGATCGATCACCGCGTCGATCATGACATAGGCGACGTGAATGCCCCGGGGTCCGAGTTCCCTCGCCATCGACTCGGCAAGCACGCGTTGCGCCGCCTTTGACGGGGCGAACCCGGCGTAGGCCGCGCGTCCGCGGTAGGCAGCGGTATTTCCGGTGCAGATCAGCGCGCCCCCGCCCCGTTCGATCATGGCCGGGACCGTCGCGCGGGCGAGATGCAGCAGGCCCATGCAGTTGACCCGGAATGCCTGTTCGAGACCGGCGGGCTCGATCTCCAGGAAGGTGCCGCGTTCGGCGCTGACCGCGTTGTGAATGACGACTGCCGGTGGGCCGAGATCCGCGATGACCCTGGCGACCGTGCGCTCGAGTTCCCTGGCATCGGCAACGTCGCAGGGGTAGGCCCTGGTGCCCGCCAGTTCGCGTTCGAACGCCGCAAGCCGGTCGGTGCGGCGCGCCAGCATTGCAACCCGGTAGCCGTCATCGGCGAAGCGCTCGACGAGCGCCCGTCCCGTGCCGTGACCGACGCCGGTCACAAGACAGCACCGTTCGTTCATGCGCGGGCATTCCTTCCGACGAGCCGTGACAGGTGACAGGATCGGCGGTGGCGGGAGTGCGGTCAAGCGGGCGGATCCGGGGACGATTCACCACCTGTACCGGGCGGAGGGATCACCTATACTCCGACCTTCCGAACGGGAAGACGGGGAGTGGAACATGCAGGGTCGGGTCATCATGGTCACCGGTGCGGCAGGTGGCTTCGGGCAGGAATTCGTCGGAGCTTTCCTGCGGGAAGGGGCGAGCGTCGCTGCTCTTGACGTGTCGGAGGAGGGTCTTGCGGCCCTGCGCGCGGCCCATCACGGCGTCAACGAGGACCGGCTGCTGACACTCGGGGTCGACATCGCGGACTACGCCTCCTGCGAGGCCGCCGTGGCCCGCACGGTCGACCGGTTCGGCGGCGTGCACGTACTCATCAACAACGCCGGTCTCGGCATGGGAGCGCTTCGCGAATCCCACATGGTCGAACCGGTCCGCATCGACGAGGTCACGCCGGAGTTCTGGGACCGGATGGTCGGGATCAACCTGACCGGTCCGTGGCACATGACACGCGCGGCGATCGAACACCTGCGCCGCGCCGACCGGGCACGCATCATCAACGTCACCACCAGTTTCTTCACCATGCTGCGCGGCAGCTTCCACCCCTACGGGCCATCCAAGTCGGGGTTCGAGTCGATGAGTGCGGGTCATGCCCTCGAGTTCGCCGACCAGGACATCACCGTCAACGTCGTGGTGCCCGGAGGTCCGGCGGATACGCCCATGGTACCGAAAGAAGCGGGATTCGACCGCAAAGACCTCATCCGGCCCGAAGCCATGACCCGGCCGGCGCTGTGGCTGTGTTCGCCGGAAGGCGACGGAGTGACCGGCAACCGCTATGTCGCGGCCCTCTGGGACCCTGCCCGCTCGGTGGAAGAGAACCGGGCCGCGGCCGAGGCCCCGATCGGCTGGCCGGATCTTGCGCTCGACCCGGTCTGGCCGGGCGGGCGGCCGACGGAATGAAGCCCTGCAGCCGGCGGCGGTTGCGATCACATGACCAGGGCACCCGGGTGTCCGCACGGGAGAACACCACATGGAAGTACAGCGTGAAACGGCACTGGTAACCGGGGCCGCCAGCGGGATCGGACGTGCGGTCGCGACCGCGATGGCGGCGGCGGGGCGCAACGTGGCCTGTGCCGACATCGACGCAGACGCGGCTCTGACGGTCGCCGACATGGTGCGTCAGCACGGTGTCGATGCGATGGCGATCGAGACCGACGTCGGGGACGTTGCCGCCATCAATGCGATGATCGATGCCACGGTCGAACGGTTCGGATCGCTGGACGTCATCGTCAACAACGCCGGTGTCACCCGTGCCGCCTGGATCATGGACCTGACCGAGGAGGACTGGGACTGGATGCACCGGGTCAACGCCAAGGGGGTCTTCTTCTGCCTGCAGGGCGCGGCCCGGCAGATGATTGCCCAGGGCGGCGGGCGCATCGTCAACATCGCCTCGATCGCCGGCCGCGGCTTCGCCGGCACGTCGAATGCCGCATACGCTGCAAGCAAGGGCGCGGTGATCAGCCTGACCAAGACCGCGGCCCAGCAGCTGGGCGGACACGGGATAACCGTGAACTCGGTGTGTCCCGGCGTGACGATGACGCCGATGGTCGAGAGGATGGTGAACACCCGTGCCGCCGAGCGCGGCATCTCGCGCGAGGAGATGGTCGAGATCTTCACCCGCGACATCCCGATCCGGCGTGCGAACGACCCCGAGGACATCGCGGCTCTCGCCGTGTTCCTCGCCTCGCCCGGTGCGCGGAACATCACCGGCCAGTGCTACAACGTCGACGGTGGGCTTGTCCCGAGCTGATCAACACTGTGGGGTGTCGCCAGCCGGGCGCCACCCCACCGCGCAGTGCAGCGGGTTGGCCTGGAACAGCAACCCGGCTTCCCGCGCTTCCCGGCAAGCCTGATCCCAGGTCTCCCGGTCCGCCCGGTCGAGCGCCGAGCGGACATGTGCCTCCCGGTACTTCCACATCGGGCCGTCCGGCCGGTCGAACCCGAGGAGGTAGGGAAACCCGCGGACCCGCTCGAGACCCGCGGCGGCCATGCGCCGGTACAGCGACCGGTCCGCGATCGAGCCCGGCGAACTCGACTGCGGCTGCGTCGATGCCACCGCCGCGATGTGGTCCGGCAGATCGAGGTTCCACCACTGCACCATGTCGATCGCACGCACCGCCACCCCGACCGGCGCGCCGGGCCGGGCGACGCGTACCATCTCGGCGAGCGCCGCATCGCCGTCGCACTCCTCGAGCACCGTGACCGAGTAGACGGCGTCGAACGCCGCGTCGGGCAGCGGCAGGTCGGTCGCGTCGCCGGATGCGAGCGACAGGGCCCCGGTCCCGGCATCCCCGATACCGACCCGTTCCGCGCGGGCAATCGCGGCCGCTTCCCGCAACAGGTAACCGTTGAGGTCAACCCCGGTGACTTCGAGATCCGGGCGGGTGCGCAGCAGAGACCGGCCCAGTGCAGCGGTGCCGCATCCGACCTCGAGAACCCGGGCGCCGGGCGGGATCGCCATGCGGCGCAGCAGCACCGAGAACATGTCCTGGTAGCCGGCGAGACCGGCCCGGTCCTCGAGCATGGCGGCGCCGCCGATGTGCGGACCGCCGAGCGAGATCACGGTGAAGTGTCGCGAGAGCCGGTCGATGACCGGGTCCCATTGCGAGGCGGCGAGGAAGAACGGGAACAGCAGCAGCGCCGGTCCGCTGCCGCTGCAGCGCCAGTCGAGGCCCGCCGTCGTGCCGGAAGCGGGCAGTGCGGGGCAGGCGGGGGACGCGAGGCGGGCAAAGAACACCTGCAGTCCGGCGCACAGCTCGTCGGGACGGTCTGCGGCCACATCCGTCCAGGCGGTGGTGGCATAGTCCTTCAAGCGGTGCTGCCGGCACTGCGCAAGCGCGGCTGCCGCGCGCGCAGCGGCCTCGGCCGGGACGCCGCTGTCGCCGGTGATCACGAGAAGGCGGTCGGCGAGGGCGCGGAAGGGATCGGGTTCGATACGGCTTGCAACCACCAGGGCAAGGCCGCCGACGCGGTGCGGCTGCGCCAGGCAGAAGTCGGCGATGTCTCCGGGCATCTGGGTCGCGATGAAGACCCGGTCCAGACCGAGCCGGTCGAGCAGTGCCGCGATGCGCTCCGCGACGGTCACGGCGCGAAGACCGCGTTTCCGCCGGACACGCCGCGCATCCGGCTGCCGTCATCCGCAGGGGTGCGCCCGTTCACCGCGTTCCCGGCGACCCGTTTGCAGCCGAACCGCGCCGGGTGTGCCCGGCTGGAGGTCGGCTGGTTCCCCGCGGCATGTTCCGGTCGGTCGACAGACCGGGCCGGATCGTCGCCATCGTCGACCCTGAAACCTGGCTCCGCCCCGCCGACGGAGTACGGGGCCAGGGATCCGGCGGCGCGGTTCATGTCGGCCCTCCATGGTGCGATAGGCGAGCGGGATCGCCGCCGGATTGCACCACCACCGGGAACACGACCTGCGAAGGGCCACAGCGACGCGGAAGAGTTGCGAAACGGCTTGACCGGGGCCGGCCACGCGACACCACGGTACACTCCCGTCCTCCGTCAGGCGGCTGCCAGCGGCACGATGTCCGAGACATCGACCGAGTCCCGGGCCCGGGCCAGGTCATGCGAGCGCTGCAGGTTCATCCAGAACTCCGGCGTGTTGCCGAAGAAGGTCGAAAGCCGCAGCGCAGTATCCACCGTCAGCGTGGTATTGCCCTTCACCAGCCGCTCGATGCGCGTGCGCGGCACGTGCAGCCGTCTTGCAAGCTCGATGGCGCTCATGCCGAGCGGTTCGAGATAGAGCTCCACGAGCACCTCACCGGGATGCGAGGGGTTCTGCATCAGTGTCATCGTCCGCCTCTTCAATGGTAGTCGACGATCTCCACGTCCGCCGGTTCCTGTTCGGTCCACACGAAGCAGATCCGCCACTGCTCGTCGATGCCAACCGAATGCTGGCCGGCCCTGTCATCCCTCAGCGCCCCGACGTGGTTCCCCGGAGGGAACCTCAGATCCTCGAGTACCACGGCCGCGTCCACTGCCGAAAGCATGGCTCGTGCGCGCTTCACCAGGTCGCCCGGGAAGCCCTTGCCATACCGATCCCGGACCGCGTCCGCCGCGCGTTTGCCTCTTGTGCCTGCAATCACAGCCGAAATGTATCATGCCATGATACACAAATGGCGTAATCACGCTCCTGCATCAAGGACACCGTCCGCCGTTGCGCAGCTGGTCTGGCGTCCGGGGCGGAGGGAAGGAGAGCGACGGCCGCGCCCTTGGCGCAGGAGACCTCGCCCGTGTTCGATTACGGCCCCGAAGTGCCGAGCAGCCCCGAGCTGTTTGCGCAGATCGGCTCGCCGACCGCGCCATCCGTCACAGGCTCGAAGATCCCGCTCCTTCGAGCCCGGGGGCGACGAAACCGGGGGAAGGGGAACGACCTTCGGGCCCCGACCGGTTCGCACCCCATCTTCATCATGGCCCCGGGATGCCCGCGACCTGTCCGAGCCGGTCGGTCTTGGTCCGGATGCCGATGTCGCCGCCGGTCTTCCTGCCGGTCCTGACCGGGGACTTCGGGTTTGTCCCGGGGGATGAAGGACGGAGCCTTTCGCTCCCGCTTCGAGCTCGGGCATCCCGGACACCTGCTCAACACCCGGCCACCCGACGTGCCCGCACCGCGGTTCCAGCCGGTGGTCGGTGACGACCTGTGGAAACGGAGGTGCCGGCCCGTCTGTCCGGGAACCCCGGCACCCGGTTGCGGTGCCGGACTTGCGTCCCTGCTTGCCGCCGTGCGCGCGCTGATGCACATTGGGGTGTGGAATCAGGAGCGGGCGGGACCGGGATGTATGGCAGCGTGCTTGGACGATTGCGGGCGGCTGCGATCTCCATCGTGGTGATGGCGTTCATCTTCGTCTCACTGTTCCTGTTGCTCGGTCTTGAAATGTCATCGCCCTACACGCGCGACAGCCCGGACTGTTCGGTCTGGTGCGTTCTGGAAGGCAAGGTCCGGAACCTCTTCGGGGGATGACGGTGCAGGCTGTTGGAGCGGGCATGTCGACACGTCGCGGCGCGTGCACAAACCGGAAGTTCCAGGATCCGCGGCGCACGGCGTGCGGTTCGGAACGGGCGGTCGTCCCGTTCCGGAACCTCGATACCCTGTGGGTGAACACCGGGACCCTGTGCAACATCGAGTGCGCCAATTGCTACATCGAATCGTCGCCGCGCAACGATCGGCTCTCCTACATCGCCGCCGGCGAGGTCTCGGCCTACCTTGACGAGATCGAAAACTCCCGCATGGGAACCCGTCTGATCGGGTTTACCGGCGGCGAGCCGTTCATGAACCCGCATTTCATCACCATGCTTGACGAAACGCTGGGACGCGGTTTCCAGGCGCTGGTGCTCACCAACGCCATGAAGCCGATGTGGAACCGGCGCGATGCGCTCGCCGGGCTGCGCCATCGCCATGCGGCCAGGCTGCAGCTGCGGGTCTCGATCGATCACCACTCCCGCGACCGGCACGAGACCGAGCGTGGTCCGGGGACCTGGACCCCGATGCTGAGGGGACTCCGCTGGTTGCAGGAGCAGGGCTTCGAGCCGACCGTTGCCGGGCGCGTGCCCGATGACGAAACGGAGGCGGAGCTGCGCGACGGCTACGCGGCATTGTTTTCCGACGAGGGCCTCGAGATCGATGCGCGGGACCCGGCCCGGCTCGTGCTGTTCCCGGAAATGGACGAGACCAGGGATGTCCCGGAGATCACCCGGGAGTGCTGGGACCTGCTGTCGGTCCGGCCCGAGGACCAGATGTGTGCGACCGCGCGCATGGTGGTGAAGCGCCGGGGCAGCCCCCGGCCGGTGGTGGTCGCCTGCACCCTGCTGCCGCATGATCCGCGGTTCGAGCTGGGAGCGACCCTGGCCGAGGCCCGACGCCCGGTCCGGCTCAACCATCCTCACTGCGCGCGGTTCTGCGTGCTGGGCGGCGCGTCCTGCAGCGCCGGGTTCGACCGGTCCGACGCCTGATTCCGGCACCCCGCGTCTGGAAATCCGCTCGCAACATCCCCATCTGAAAAATCTGCTGTCGGACCGACATCGTGTCCCGGCGGTGGCAGGAGGACCGTCGGGCAGGTACATGGACTTTCTCGGTGCAGCAGCATCTGCCGGGGGTGGATGTCAGGATCCGCCATCGGCGCCAGACGGGACCGGTGCGACCGGTCTGCCCGCAGTTCGAGTTGCCCGATGACCGCAATCATGCTCGGCCTGGCGGGGCTGGTCGTCCTGATATTCGGTGCCGACCTCATGATCCGGGGCGCCATCGCGGTCGCGCGGGGTCTCGGCATCAGTCCGCACGTGATCGGCCTGACCGTCATCGCGCTGGGAACCTCGGCTCCCGAACTGGTGGTCAGCCTCAAGGCGGCCATGATCGGTTCGCCGGGGATTGCGGTCGGCAACGTGGTCGGCAGCAACATTTCCAACATCCTGCTGATGATCGGAACCGTGGGCGTGATCTGCCCGTTCCTGACCGACGGCCGGTCGCTGAGACGAGACTGCGGCGTGCTGGCCGGCGCGACCGTGATCTTCGTGCTGCTCGGGCAGAACGGCGTGATCGAGATATGGCAGGGACTGCTGATGCTGGTCCTGCTCGCGTCCTACCTCTACTACTGCTACTGGAGCGAACGTCGCTCGAGGGCCGGAAACGGCAGGGCGCAAACTGCGGAGATCGGCCGTCATTCCGGCCAGCTGGTATCGTGGTTGCGGGTGGCGGGCGGCATCGTCGCCGTGATCGGCGGGGCCCAGATGCTGGTGATGGGGGCCGTCGACATCGCCGCCCAGCTGGGTGTCTCGGAGACGGTGATCGGCATCACCATGGTTGCGCTCGGAACCTCGGTCCCGGAGCTTGCCACCACGGCCTCGGCCGCCTTCCGCCGGCACACCGATGTCGCGCTCGGCAACATCATCGGCAGCAACATCATCAACACGCTCGGCATCGTCGGCGTGGTGGCATCGGTGGGTCCGCTGACGGTCACGCCCGAACTGGTGCGGGTCGACCTGTGGGTGATGGCGGCCATCACCTTCGTATTCATCGCCTCCGCACTGCTGCTGCGCACCCTGGTCCGCCCGCTCGCGGTCGCCTTCTTCTTCACCTACGTCATCTTCGTGACGCTCCAGTTCTATCCGGCCGGGTCGCTGCTGGCTTCCGTCCTCCCCTGAGTGCCGCGCGCAAACCGCATCTCGACCCCGACGGCCGCGCAATCGGAATAGACGTCCGGCTTGCGCGTGGTGACCCGGCCCGAGCGGACCTCGCTGCGCGCGAGCAGCAGCCCGATGATGCCGCGGCAGAAGGTCTCCTGCAGGTTGAACCTGCGCGAGGCGGCGAGCACCCCGATCTCCCGGCGCAGGAAGTCGTAATCGAGCGCCTCGTCGATGCAGTCGGTCTCGGGCGCGGGGCCGATCTCGATCTCGACGGAGACCAGCACGCGTTGCGGCGCCGCCCGCTCGAAGTCGTGGATCCCGATCTCGACGTCGAGCGCGAAGTCCTCGAGCAGGAGCCGGGTGCTGATGTCGGTCACGGCGTGTCCGCCGACGGTTCCGGTTCGAGAAACGCGACGTCGCGCGGCAGCCGCTGCAGCATCTGGCCGCCGTCGACCGCGATGACCTGGCCGGTCAGCGACGGGGTCGCGAGAATGAACCGCAGGGTGCTGATGATGTCGGCGACGCGCGAGACCCGGCCGAGCGGGCTCATCCTGAGCCCGGCCTCGAAGCTCTGCCTGCCCTGGTTGCCGCTCTCCAGCGTGATGCCCGGAGCGATGGCGTTCACCCTGACCCGGGGAGCGGATGCCATGGCGAGCGCGAGCGTCGCGCCGTGCAGACCGGCCTTGCTGACCGTGTAGGAGAGGTAGTCGGGATTGATGGCGAGCACCTTGTTGTCGAGCATGTTCACGATGCACCCGGTCCCGTCTTCCTCCACGCAGTCGACGAAGGCCTGGCAGAGCAGCAGCGGAGCCCGCAGGTTGACCGCGAAGTGAAGATCGAGTGCTTCCGCCGTGAGCGAGCCCAGCCGGTCGTAGGCAAACATCGAGGCATTGTTGACCAGGGCTGCGAGCGGCGGCGCCTGGGCCGCAACCCTGGGAACCAGCGCGCCGGCTGCTTCCGGATCGCCCAGGTCGGCCGAGACCAGCATGCCGTCCCCGCCGTCACGGCGGATATCGGCCAGCACCGAGCGCGCGTCCTCGCTTGAGCGGTTGTAGTGCACGGCCACGAACCAGCCGTCGGCCGCCAGCGCGCGGGCCATCGCCGCGCCGATCCGCCGTGCGGCGCCGGTGATCAGCACCGACTGGGTGTGCGGCGGTGACGCCATGGCCACGCTCCGGTGGTGGGTTCATGACCGGGACCGGCGGTCCGGACCGGCCCGGGGCGGGTGGCGGATACTAGGCGAGCCCGGGACCGGCCTTCAAGCGACGCCTGCGGGGCGGCGAATGCCGATGACGCGCCCGCACTGTTCCGGCCAGGGCTGTGCCGCGTCCGCGTCCGCGAGTTCACCGATTGCGGCCAGCTGGGGTGCGGGGAAGGGCGCCGAGCGCCGCTCGTCCAGGGATACATGGACCGCGAGCAGTTCGGCCGTGGCCGCCAGCCAGCCCTCCTGTTCGTGATGCATGGCGTGGAACAGGTGCAGTCGCTTGCCGTCGGCATCCAGCAGCCGGGTCGCAAACCGCACCCTGTCGTTCTCCGCGACCTCGCGCAGGTAGGCCACGTGGGATTCGAGGACGAAGATCGAGTGGTTGCTGCACTGGCGGTATGCCAGCCCGAGGTCGAGATGGTCGAGCAGTGCGTCCGTAGCCTTGTCGAAGGCGACGGCATAGTACCCGACGTTGAGGTGACCGTTGTAGTCGATCCACTCGGCGGGGATGCGCAGGCGGTGGCCGGGAATGGGAAGGGTCATGGGGGCGCCTGTCCTGACCTCGTATGGCCTGTCTGGTGCCCGGAAGGTAGGAGAGGAGGTGCCGGGTCTTCAAGGTTGATGCCGACCGCGGGACTGATCTGCCCCGCCGGTGTCGGGGCCGGCGCTGCCGTCGGGCGCCCGAGGAACCGTCGGATCGATCGCAAAGCCCATTGTGACTTTTCGACACAGGTTCCACAGTGTGTTCATGACACCAGCGGACGCCGAACCGGATACCACCGCGGCGGCGCCGAAGCGCCGTCCCGACCTCGCGGCCGGAATCGCCGCGGTCCGCGACAGCGCGCGCACGCTCCCCGGTTCCCCGGGTGTCTACCGCATGATCGACGACCGGGGCACCGTGCTCTACGTGGGCAAGGCCCGCAACCTGAAAAGGCGAGTCTACCAGTACGCCAATCCGTCGCGGATGCCGACGCGGATCGTCCGCATGATCGCCGAGACCTCGACGATCGAGATCGTCATCACCCACACCGAGGTCGAGGCGTTGCTGCTCGAGAGCAACCTGATCAAGCGGCTGAAGCCGCGCTACAACATCCTGTTGCGCGACGACAAGTCGTTTCCCTACATCCTGATCACCACTGATCACGAGGCCCCGCGACTGCTCAAGCACCGCGGCGCACAGTCCCGCAAGGGGTACTACTTCGGACCGTTCGCGACGGTCGGCGCAGTCAACCGGACCCTGTCGGCGATGCAGCGTGCCTTCCTGTTGCGGAACTGTTCCGATTCGGTCTACCGCAACCGGTCCCGCCCGTGCCTGCAGTACCAGATCAAGCGCTGTGCCGCGCCATGCGTGAACTACATCGATCCCGAGGACTACGCGGCCCTGGTCAAGGAGGCGCGTGCGTTCCTCAGCGGCAGGAGCAGGCAGATCCGCGAGGAAATGGCCGCGCGGATGCACGAGGCCAGCGACCGGCTCGACTTCGAAACCGCGGCCGCATACCGCGACCGGATCCGGGCGCTTGCCGCCGTCCAGGCGCACCAGGACATCAATGTCGACGGGCTCGGCGATGCAGACGTGTTCGCGGTCCATGCCGAGGGCCCGGCGAGCTGCATCCAGGTGTTCTTCTTCCGTGGCGGCGGCAACTACGGCAACCGGGCCTATTTCCCGGGCCACGACGCAAGCTGGGCGCCGGAGGAAATCCTGTCGGCCTTCATTGCCCAGTTCTATGACAACAGGCGTCCGCCGCGCCAGGTCCTGGTCAGCCATCCGCTGCCCGAGCAGCAACTGCTGGCCGAGGCACTGTCGGTCAGGGCGGCGGCGCGGGTCACCGTTACCGCCCCTGTTCGCGGCCGCAAGCGCAACCTGGTCACCCAGGCCGCGGTCAATGCCCGCGACGCGCTCGCCCGGCGACAGGCCCAGGGCGCCTCGCACCGCCGGTTGCTGGGCGACGTCTCGGAGACCTTCGGGCTCGATGAGCCGCCCCGGCGCATCGAGGTCTACGACAACAGTCACCTTCAGGGTGCCGACGCCGTGGGAGCAATGATCGTGTTCGGTTCCGACGGCTTCGAGAAGGCGGCCTACCGCAAGTTCACCATCCGCGACGCCGCGGCCGGGTCGGAGCAGATGTCACGCGGCGACGACTACGCCATGATGCGCCAGGTGCTGCGCCGGCGGTTTGCCCGCGCCCTGAAAGAGGATGCCGGCCTTCCCGACCTCGTGCTGATTGACGGAGGTCCCGGGCAGCTCGGCGCCGCCTGGGAGGTGCTCGACGAGCTCGGGATTGCCGACCTCGCCGTGGTCGCGATCTCCAAGGGACCGGACCGCAATGCCGGCAGGGAGCGGTTCCACCAGCGCGGCAGGCCCTCGTTCCTGCTGCCCGAGCGCACGCCGGTACTGTACTTCCTCCAGCGCCTGAGGGACGAGGCACACCGCTTTGCCATCGAGACCCACCGGGCGCGCCGTCACAAGGCGTCCCGGCGTTCGGCGCTCGACGAGGTCCCGGGTATCGGGGCGAAGCGCAAGCGGGCGCTGCTCAACCACTTCGGGTCGGCCCGGGAGGTGGCCCGGGCCGGTCTTGCCGACCTGGAGACGGTCCGGGGTATCAGCAACGCCACCGCCCGCAGGATCTACGAGCATTTCCATTAGGCCCGGCGCCGGCGACCTTCAGCAGCTTGAAGGCGGTACCGAGCTTGCCCGTCGAAGGCAGGTGCGGGCCGCGGCAAAGGTCGCGGAACTCTCACTGGCGATAGACAGTCAACGTCTCGGTTGCTGGCAGGCCGGCAATGATCTCACTCTTGTACCGTTCACCGCTGGCTTCGAAATAGCGGATCGCGTCGTCGCGTTGCCATACTTCACGCTCGATCACCTCGTCCCGCGCGACGATCTCCCGCATGCGCTCCTCGATTCGCACGAGGTCTTCCGGCGTGAACGAGGCTTTGCGCTCGAAGTCGTAGTAGAACCCGTTCTCGATCGTGGGCCCGATGGTGACCTGGGTCTCGGGATAAAGCTCCTTGACGGCCTCGGCCAGGACATGCGCCGCGTCATGTCGCAGCAACTCGAGCGCCTCGGGGTGATCGCGGGTGATGACCTCGACACTGGCATCGTTCTCGACGGGATCGCCAAGGTCCCGCAGGACACCGTCGATCCGGATGGCCAGCGCCGTGTCGGCGTCAGCGGTGCCTGACCGGGTGGCGACCTCGGTACCGCGGACAGGTGCGCTGTGGGTTTGGGGTCCGTCAGGCAACGTGATCTGGATCATGGGAATGGCCCGATAGAAGAGGACAACCGGCTCCGCTCCCTTGGCTGTCACGCCGGGCGTTCCGGAAAGCGGGGGTGCGCGAAGAGCGCTCGGATGGACTGAATGGTCCCTGCGCGGAACCAGGGATCGGGCATGGCAGGACGACACGCATGTTCAGAACTCCCGCTCAAGACGCTTGTATCCCTGAACGAGAGAGTTGTTGGTGCGCGCGACATCCTCCGAGAACCCGGAGGCGTCGGCCGTGACCCTCGGGATGCTGGCGGGATCGGTGTGGGGTCCGATACGCCGTGTCGAAGGGACGAAGCAACCAGGCGGCAGCTCACAGCCATCGACTACCGCGTTGTGCTCCACGACACAGCCTTCGCCCACTGCGCAGTTGAAGAGCACGCTGTTGAAGCCGACGAAAACACTGTCGCCCACCGTGCAGGGGCCGTGGACAATTGCCCGGTGTGCGATCGAGGTCCGCTCGCCGACGGTGACTGCCGCGCCGGACTTGGAGTGGATGACCACGCCATCCTGGATGTTGGAATGCGCACCGATGACGGTGGCCTCCATGTGGCCCTCTGCGTCGACCTCGTCGGCACGGATCACCGCATAGGGTCCGATGAAGACATTCTCGTGCACGATCACCCGGCCGCAGAGAATGGCAGTGGGGTCGACAAACGCACTTTCATGGACGACTGGCATGTCGCCGCGCGGATTTCTGCGGATCATCCGAACGCCGCTCCCGCTCGCGGCGCCATCGCGGGCGGTACCGGATCCAGGCCGCCGGGACGGCAGGGGTGACAGCGCAACAGGCAGCTGACCGTCAACCAGCTGCCGCGCACGAGGCCGTGCCGTCGCAAGGCTTCGTCGGCATGGACCGGGCGGATCGGCGCAAGGCGGCAGTCGGGGCCAGGCAGCGGCGACAAAACGGACCGACAGGTACGGACGAACCGGATCAGGCCCGGGGAGGGGAGTCTGGTCATGCCCGTACGATCTGCCCGACGCTCACCACAGCGGGTCGCTGCCGGGCGCGACCGGGGCCCACCTCCGCGATTGCGCGCTGCAGCACCCGGACGGGAAGCAACGCCGGGCCGTGGCGGCCGGACAAGTCCACCACCGGCAGGAATGGTTCGGGTTCGACCCGGACCCCGGACTGACAGCGATTCAGCCTGCTGGCCTTGATCCGCATCGCCTCCGGGAATGGCCGCAGCCGGCGCCCCGGTTCGACCTGGTACCGGTCGTGCCCGGTCCGGTTTCCGAGAGACCAGGAACTGTCCACGACGGACCGGCGGGCATTCGCCTCGGTCCCGCGCGGTGCGGGCCCCGCGTGCAGAGGGACCCCCATCTAACCGGTCCTCCGCCAGGCCGAACCGTCGGCGCGATCCTCGACGGTAATGCCGAGCGAAGCGAGCTCGGCGCGGATTCGATCCGCAGTGGCATAGTCCCGTGCCGATCGAGCGACCGACCGCGCCTCAACCAGGCGCTGGATCCGTGCCGTGCCCGCGTTTTCTTGCGCGGTCTGTCCGAACCAGGCCGCCGGCTCCTCCTGCAACAGGCCCAGCAGGCCGCCGGCGTTGCGCAAGGCCGCCTTGCAGGCGGCACGGTCCGCCTCGGTTGTCGCCCGGCGCGCCACCTTCGCTATCCGGAAGAGTTCAGCGATCGCTCCGGGGAAGTTCAGATCGTCCTCGAGGGCCGCCTCGAACCCGTCGAGCAGGCCGGACGGACGGGCGGGGCCGGGAGCATCGCCGAGAGTGCGAAGCGTTCCATAGAGACGATCGAGACCGCGCTTCGCCCGGGCGAGTCCGTCAGCACTCCAGTCGAGTGGCTGGCGATAGTGCGCGCCAAGAAGCGCGAAACGAATGGCCTCGCCCGGCGCTTCCCCGAGGAGATCACGAACGAGAAGCACGTTGCCGAGCGACTTCGACATTTTCCGTCCCTCGACGGTGACGAAGCCGTTGTGGACCCAATGGCGGCAATAGAGCTCTCCGTCATGTGCGCAGGTGCCCTGGGCGATCTCGTTCTCGTGGTGCGGGAAGATCAGGTCCTGGCCGCCTCCATGGATATCAATCGTCGCACCGAGGCCCTGCTCGATCATGGCCGAGCACTCGATATGCCAACCGGGCCGCCCGCGGCCCCACGGGCTCTCCCAGCCCGGCAGGTCCGGTGTCGAGGGCTTCCAGAGGACGAAGTCGGCCGGGTCTCGCTTGTAGGGCGCGACCTCGACCCTGGCGCCGGCGATCATCTCGTCACGATTGCGGCCGGACAGGGCTCCGTAGGCCGAATACGAGGGCACGTGGAACAGGACATGCCCCTCGTCCGCATAGGCATGACCCCGCGCGATCAACCGTTCCACCATGTCGATGATCTCGGGAATGTGTTCCGTCACGCGCGGTTCAAGATCCGGCGTCAGGACCCCCAGCGCGGCCATGTCGGCAGTGTAGGCCTCGATATAGCGTTCCGTGACGGCAGAGATCGGCTCCCCGGCCTCCTTCGCAGCGGCGTTGATCTTGTCGTCGACATCCGTGAAGTTGCGCGCGTAGACGACACTCCCGAAGCGCCGCTTCAACAGGCGATAGAGAACGTCGAACACGACTGCCGGGCGGGCATTGCCGATATGGGCGAAGTTGTAGACGGTTGGCCCGCAGACATACATCGTGACGTGATCGGGGCTCGCCGGAGAGAAAGGTTCTTTCGTCCGGGTGAGCGTGTTGACGAGGCGTAACGTCATACCCGCACCTCGAACCTGGCGGGGTCGCCCCGGGTGGTGCAGCGGAGGCAGTCGCCCGACATCTCGATGACGACGTCATCCCTGCCATGCGTCACCAGGTCGTGGCCGACGCCGAAATCGTTGATGAAGACGAGTGTCCGGCTCGGCACGGGTTGCCAGATGGGATGGTCAAGCACGGGTGCCCCGGCGATGCCAGGGACGCCCGTCAGCACCGGGACCGGCAGACGCTGCGGTGATCCATCGGGATTCCGGCTTTCCACGGTGCCCCTCTTTCCCGGTCAGGCGGCGCCGGCCGCGATGCAGGTCGCGCAGGTGCCCTCCACCTCGACCACGCGTCGCGTCACGCGATACCCCAGGATGGCGGCGTTCTCGGCAATCAGGTGCTCGACCCGCAAGTCCTCCAGTTCGGCCGACGCGCCGCAGGTGCTGCAAATGAAGAACAGGCAGTCATGCCGGCGCTCCGGATGCGCACAGGGGACGTAGGCGCTCCGGCTCTCGATCTTCGAAACGAGCCCCTGGGACATCAGGAACTCGAGCGCCCGGTAGACGGTGGGCGGCCCGACCGGTCGGGAACTCCGAAGCCTCAGGGCTTCGATCAGGTCATAGGCACCTGTCGGGCGACCGCTCTCCCAGAGCAGTTCCAGTACCAGGCGCCGCAGTTCCGTAAGCTGCACTCCGCGTGCGCTGCACAGGGACATCGCCAGCGCAACCCGTTCAGCCGGTGCATGCTGCCCGCGGCAGTCGGGATCGGTACAGGGCTGGGGTTGGACCGGCAGGGGCACCATGGCCTTGTCCATTCTTGCGTTGAGGCAGGTAATGTTATAACATTACATCTCATTGCAACAAGAGCCAAGCGCTCCTGAACGCCGGGCGTGGCCGCAGGAGAGGATCCGACATGGACACGGCGGTGATCGGAATCCAGCCCACGGAATCGGTGTTCGCCAACCCGGGCGGGTGCCGACGGTCCAGCCGGCAGGGGGCGGAAGCGGCGGTGTGGACGCCGGTCGAACGGACGGGCGACGACCCGGGCCGTGAAGTCCATACGGGTACGTCCGGGCGCGCGATGCGGGGCTGTGAAGGACTTTCTTTGCCATGATCGGAAGCCCCGGGAGCGGGTCCCATGACTCCTGACAAGTCCATTCCGGCAGCCTTCGCCGCCCGGTCGACGGTCGAGCAGGTCGAGGAAGGCCTCGCCCTGGCGCCCAGGTTCGACGCCGACGGGCTGATCCCCTGCATCACGACCGACACCAGCACGGGTGAAGTGTTGATGCTGGGCCATATGAACGGCGAGGCCCTGCAGCGAACGATCGCGACCGGCGAAGCGCACTACTGGAGCCGAAGCCGCCAGTGCCTCTGGCACAAGGGCGCAACCAGTGGCCTCGTCCAGGAGGTTGTCGAGATGCGTATCGACGACGACCAGGACGCCGTCTGGCTGCGTGTCCGGATCGGTGGTTCGGGTGCCAGTTGTCACGTCGGATACCGTTCCTGCTTCTATCGATCGGTTGAGCTCGGCGGCCCTCCCGGCAGACCTGCCCGGCTCGTGTTCACGGAGTCGCAGAAGTCCTTTGATCCCGGGACCGTCTATGGCGACGCGCCGAACCCGACGCAGCTTTGAGGGGCAGTGAGGGACCTCTCATGCGTCCAGCTCCAGGTCTGCCCGCACCCCTCGATGACGCCTCGGGCGTCGAGCTGCCACCTCGCTTCGCGGAAGTGCCGGAACGAGTGCGCGCCGTGATCGTGAGTCGCGACAGGCCCGGCATTCCCGGCAATACGCCGCTTGCCACGCTGATGACGGAGCGCGGGAAATGAAGACCGCCCGTGTCCGTGCCATCGACATGGCTTCGACGTTGTTCAAGCGTGCCGCCGTAGTCCTTCCGCAACCGGAGGATGGCCCGTACGGGGCAAGCGCCGTCGGCATGCTCTTCCCCGATGACACCCTGTTCTGCCTGCGTGCCGGCGATCCGGACGGCGAGCGCATGGCCAGGGTCGCCAGGGACCGGAACATCCTGCTTGCGATCCGTGACCCATCCACCGTGTGCCGCACTGTGGGCGAGGACACCCTCTATCAGCGCGCCAGGGGTGACGTCCCGCCGACGGGCACCGTCGCCGGGGCGCAGGCCGACCGCTTTCCCCGGCCCTTCGCGGCGCGCGCATCCAATGCCCCCGACTTTGCAATCACGCTCTGAAGACGTGCCATGACCCGAACCCTGGAACGACCGAACCTGCCCGTCACCGTACTTTCCGGCTTCCTCGGCGCCGGCAAGACCACGCTCATGAACCACATCCTCAACAACCGCGAAGGCACGCGCGTTGCGGTGATTGTCAACGACATGAGCGAGGTCAACATCGACGCCGATCTGCTTCGGAACGGCGGGGCCGATCTGAGCCGCACGGAAGAAACGCTTGTCGAAATGACCAATGGCTGCATCTGCTGTACCTTGCGCGATGACCTTCTCAAGGAGGTGCGACGGCTCGCGCTGGATGGCCGGTTCGACTACCTTCTCATCGAATCGACCGGCATTTCGGAGCCGCTGCCCGTGGCGGCCACCTTCAACTTCCGCACGGAAGGGGGCGAGAGCCTGGAGGACGTCTCGCGCCTCGATACCATGGTGACCGTGGTCGATGCCGCGAACCTCCTGCGCGACTACGCCTCGACCGATTTCCTCAAGGACCGTGGCGAGGCGCTGGGCGAGGAGGACACCCGCGCGCTGGTCAACCTGCTTGTCGATCAGATCGAGTTCGCCGATGTCATCATTCTGAACAAGATCGACGCGGCAACACCCGAACAGCTCGACGCCGCGCGCAAGATCATCCGCTCGCTCAATCCCGATGCCGAACTCATCGAAACGATCATGTCGCGCGTGCCGCTGGACAAGGTCCTGAACACCGGGCGGTTCGACCACGCCAAGGCCCGGGAACATCCCCTCTGGTTCAAGGAGCTGTACGGCTTTGCGGAGCACAAGCCGGAAACGGAAGAATACGGCGTGCACAGCTTCGTGTACCGGGAGCGCCGCCCGTTCCATCCGGAAAAACTCCACGCCTTCATCAATTCTTCCTGGCCGGGAGTCATTCGCTCCAAGGGGTATTTCTGGCTGGCCTCCCGCCCGGAATGGGTCGGCGAGCTGAGCCAGGCCGGCGCCCTTGTGCGTCACGGGGCCATTGGATTCTGGTGGGCAAACGTGCCGAAGGACCGGTGGCCCGATCACCCGGAATGGCGCCAGTACATGGCCAGTTCCTGGGATGCCGTCTACGGAGACCGCCGCCAGGAAATCGTCTTCATCGGCACCGACATGGACGAGGCCCTGATCCGTCGCCGCCTCGACGCCTGCCTCCTCGGCGACGCCGATGCCGAAGCCATGCAGCCCGCGGCCTGGAAAATGCTGAAGGACCCGTTCCCGGCCTGGAACCGGGGTGAGCCGTCGTGACCGGCCCGTCGGTATCTCTGAAAGGCGATCCCGCCGGCACCCCAGCCACCTTCGGCACGGGCATCGGGACCTGCGATGCGCTGGAAGACCTCGCCGCCATCGGCACCCCCGGCATGCAACTCGTGATCTGGCGCCGCGCGCTCCCTGTGTGCCTGCAGACCTGGCTCGAACGAATGGACGCGTCGTGTCTTCCCCACATACGGGTTCTTGTCCGCCCGGGTGACCTTCGACGGGCGGTGGAACCGCATTTCGATGACTGCGGCATGCCTCCGGGAGACATGCGGGACCTGCTGCTCGGGGATGTCGATGATCTCGTCTCGGCGTTTGCCGGCATCACCCGGAGTGATCTCGTCGATGTCCGGCTGGAGCATGTCAGCCACGATTCCTGCTGGAAGTTCCACCGTGACTGGGTCGAGGCGCGCATCCTGACGACCTACCGCGGTCCCGGCACCGAGTGGGTCCAGCCGATCCATGCCGAGCAGGCACTGCGCGCACAGAAACGGTTCGCGGGACCGGTGGAGCACCTCCGTAACAACGACGTGGCGGTTTTCCGGGGCAGTTCCGCCGGACCGGGCAGCGGCATCGTGCACCGCTCGCCACCGGTCGCGGGCACTGGCTGCACGCGGTTGTTGCTCTGCCTCAACACGCCTTCGCCCGCATCTCCGGAGCCTTGGCCGGGAGGCGTTGAACACGAGACCCTGCTGTCATGACTCATGAGCTGCCGGCGATTTCGGCAGGCACGCGCTGCCGAGCGGATGGCCGGTCGGACACTGCACACCGCGAGCACCCGGGCGCGGTGCTGCGGACTGTCGTGCGACAGTCGCATGATCTGAAGGTCGCAGGTTCAGGTCCTGCCCCGCACCCACCACGAGAGGACCGGGCCTGACACGCTCGACCACGGAACAGACCGGAAGGCCGCTGCTGACACCGAGCCGCTCCCGGGCAGACAGGGTGACGGGAGTTCCCGCGCACAACGCCTCACGCGCGCTTTCGCGCTGCCGGATTCGGAACGGACTCCCGGTCGAGGGCGATACCGATGCGTGGCGTACCGCGCGGGTGCCGGCCCCGGCCCGATCGCGCCGATTGGCCGGCCCGGCGCCGGGAATGTCGCCCCCGCCGGTCGCGGGGCGGCAGCAGGATTCGGCGACGGGCCTCGGCACTACCCTACTTGATTTCCTTTGCGATAGAATGCGCGCCACCTGAGACCTTCGGCCACGGCTGACACCGGGTTCCCGTACATGATGCGCTTGCCCAACATTCTGACCATGTCGCGGATCGCGATCATCCCGGTGCTGGTCGCACTGCTGTGGATCCGCGAACCTGAAACCCAGTGGGCGGCGACGGTGCTGTACGCCCTGGCATGTCTGACCGACTGGCTCGACGGGTATTTTGCACGCAACTGGAACCAGCAGTCCCTGGTCGGTCGTCTGTTCGATCCGATCGCGGACAAGCTGCTGGTCGGCGCCTGCCTGCTGCTGCTGTGTGCCTTCGGCAGCATCGACGGCTGGAGCGTGCTTGCCGCCGTAATCATCCTGCTGCGCGAGATCCTGGTGTCGGGACTGCGCGAGTACCTCGCCGAGTTCCGCCTGCACCTGCCGGTCAGCCGACTGGCGAAGTGGAAGACGGCGTTGCAGATGACGGCCATCGGCCTTCTGATGCTCGATGATGCCGGCCCCGCCTTCCTGCCCACGACCGAGGCTGGCGAGGTCTGCCTGTGGATGGCGGCACTGCTGACCCTGTGGACCGGGTACGACTACCTGCGCTCGGGCTTGCTGCACGCCAATGCGCATGATTCGGAAAGCCCGGACAAGGGGTCGGTCCGGTCCGGCGGGTGAAGCGCGCATGATGGTGCTCGGGGTGGCCGGGTGGAGCGGCGCCGGCAAGACCACCCTGGTCCGCCGCCTGATCCCGCGGCTTGGCGAGCACGGCCTGGCGGTTTCGACGATCAAGCACGCCCACCATGCCTTCGACGTCGACCAGCCGGGCAGGGATTCCCACACGCACCGCCTCGCCGGCGCCCGCCAGGTGCTGGTGTCCTCGTCGCGGCGCTGGGCACTGATGAACGAGAACAGGGGTGACCCCGAGCCCGGGCTCGCGGAGCTGCTCACCCGTCTCGACCCGGTCGACGTGGTGCTGGTCGAGGGGTTCAAGCACGACTCGCACGACAAGCTCGAGGTGTACAGGGTGGCGAACGGCAAGCCGTTGCTGTACCCGGACGACCCGCACGTCTGCGCCATTGCCAGTGACGTGCCGCTGCCACAGTCCGGCCGGCCCGTGTTCAGCCTCGACGACATCGATGCCATCGCCGGTTTCGTGGTCGCCCGCGCACGCGCGTTCCGGCGGTGCCGGGCCCTGTGATAGACTGCGGCGATGGCCCAGCTCAGTGATGACTGTTTCGCCTTCGGTGGCGGGCTCACGCCGGTTGACGACGCGCTTGCGCAGCTTGCGCGGGTGCTCCCGGTGGTGGCGGAACCCGAGGAAATCGGACTCGATGCCGCGCACGGCCGCATCCTGGCAGGCGATGTCGGGGTGCAGGGGGACGTGCCGCCGCACGACAACTCCGCGGTCGACGGGTTTGCGGTCTACTTCGATGATCTCGCGCCGGCCACGGAGACGGTCCTTCCGGTGGTCGGCCGGGCTGCCGCCGGCCACCCGTATCCGAAGACCCAGCACCGCGGCGAGGCGGTGCGGATCTTCACCGGGGCGCCGATGCCCGCCGGACCGGACACGGTGATGATGCAGGAGGACTGCCGGGTGACGGACGGCGCCGTGGTGATCCGGCCCGGGATCAGCCGCGGCGCCAACAGGCGGTTTCGCGGCGAGGACCTCGAGGCCGGAACCGTGGCGCTCGAGGCCGGGTGCAGGCTGCGCGCCCAGGACGTGGGGATCGCGGCGGCGGCCGGACACCGGACGCTGTCGGTCTACCGGCCGCTGCGCGCGGCAGTGTTCTCCACCGGCGACGAGATCTGCGATCCGGGCGAGGCGAGGCCGGAGGGCAAGATCTTCGACTCCAATCGCTTTGCGCTGTCCGCCGCACTCGCCGGCATGGGGTGCCGGGTCAGCGATCTCGGGATCCTGGAGGACGACCGGGACCGGATCGGGTCGGCACTGCGCGCGGCCGCCGCCGATCACGATGTCATTGTCACCTCGGGCGGGGTGTCGACCGGTGGCGAGGACCATGTGCGCGGCGCGGTGGAGGACCACGGCTCCCTGCATGTCTGGCGGCTGGCGATCAAGCCGGGCCGGCCGGTCGCCCTCGGCCAGGTCGGCCAGGTTCCCTTCATCGGCCTGCCGGGCAATCCGGTCGCAGCCATGGTCACCTTCCTGCGGATCGCCCGCCCGCTGCTGCTGCAGCTGGCCGGTGCAACCGAGACCGAACCGCGGCTGTTCCGGGTCAGGTCGGGGTTCGACTACACCAAGAAACGCAACCGGCGCGAGTATGTCCGGGTGCGGCTCGAGGCCGATACCCGCGGCACGTTGACCGCGCGCCGCTTCCCGCGGGAAGGGGCAGGGATCCTGTCGTCGATGGTCTACGCCGACGGACTGGTCGAACTGCCCGAGACGGTGGTCGCGGTGTCGCGCGGCGATCCTGTCGACTACCTGCCGTTCAGCGAGGTCGGAGTGTGACGATCCTTTACTTTGCATGGGTGCGGTCCCGGATCGGGACCGGTTCCGAGGCCATCGCGCTGCCCGACGGCGTGCGCGACGTTGCCGGCCTGATCGAGTGGCTGCAGCGCCGCGGCGGAGGCTATGCCGATGCCTTCGCCGATCCGTCGCAGATCCGGGTCGCGGTCAACCAGGAGTACGTGGATTCCGACCACCCGCTCGGCGACGCCGACGAGGTGGCGTTCTTCCCGCCGGTGACCGGAGGGTAGCGGCATGATCCGGGTCCAGCGCGAGGACTTCGACCTCGGCGCCGAGCTCGATGCACTGGCCGGCGGAAATCACCGTGTCGGCGGCCTGGCAAGCTTCGTCGGCCTGGTCCGGGACATGGCAGGTGACGCTCCGGTATCCGCGATGACGCTCGAGCACTACCCAGGCATGACCGAGCGCCAGCTTGCCGAGATCGAGGCCGAGGCGCATCGGCGCTGGCCGCTGGAGGCAAGCCTGATCATCCACCGTTTCGGCCGGCTGGAGCCGGGAGACCGCGTGGTGCTGGTGGCCTGCGCCTCGGCGCACCGGCAGGCAGCTCTGGCCGCCTGCCACTTCCTGATCGACTGGCTGAAGACCCGGGCCCCGTTCTGGAAACACGAGGAGACACCCGACGGCGCGGGCGACTGGGTCCGGGCGCGGGAGATCGATGACCGGGCGGCGGCCGCGTGGGACCGGAACGAAGGCTGACCGCTCAGTCCAGCACGCTTCCGAGTTCGACGGTGCGCCCGCGCAGGAAGTCCGGGACCGCCACCGCGCGCCGGCCCGGCCGGCACACCCGCAGCAGCCTGAGCGCCTGATCGCCGCAGGCGACCGCAAGCGACCGGTCGATCACCGTTCCCGGCGGATGTGTTCGCCCGCAGGCGACCACCTGTGCCGTCAGGACCTTGAGGCGTTCGCCGTCCAGCATGCACCAGGCGCCGGGCCACGGGTCGAGTGCGCGGACCCTGCGTTCGAGTTCGTCCGCCGGGCGGCTCCAGTCGAGCCTGGCGGACTGCGGCGTGAGTCTCGGCGCATGGGTAATACCGGTGCGGGGCTGGGGGACGGGAACGTCGCGGCCCGCGGCTACCCCCTCGAGCGCCGGGCAGACCAGCCGGGCACCCAGCCGGGCAAGCCGGTCATGCAGCTGCCCGCCGGTGATCGTGTCGGGCAACTCGATGCGCTCCGAGCGTACCACCGCGCCGGTGTCGAGCCCGGCGTCCATCTGCATGATCGAGACCCCGCTTTCGCGATCGCCGGCCATGATGCAGTACTGGATCGGCGCCGCGCCCCGCCATCGCGGCAGCAGCGATGCATGAATGTTGAAACACCCGAGCCTCGGCGCCGCCAGCACACGGGCGGGCAACAGCAGCCCGTAGGCGGCAACCACTGCCGCGTCACAGGTGGCGAGCAGGGAGACGTGGCTTTCCTCACCGAGGCGTTCAGGTGTCAGCACCGCAATGTCGTGGCTCTCGGCGGCCCGGTGCACCGGGGTCTTCTGCAGGGCGCGTCCGCGTCCGGCCGGTTTCGGGGCGCGGGTGAACACCACCGCGATCTCGTGTCCGGCAGCGCGCAGCGCGTCGAAGGCCGGCACGGCAAAGTCCGGGGTACCCATGAAGGCGAGATGCAGGCGTGAACCGCGGGCCGTTTCGCCCGCCATCAGGCCGCGCCGGTCCGGGCACGTTCCCTGCGCGCCTTGACCATCTTCTTCAGGATCATGTTGCGGCGCAGCGGCGAGAGGTGATCGACGAACAGGATGCCGTCCAGGTGGTCGAGTTCGTGCTGGACGCAGATCGCCTCCAGACCCTCGGCGTCGAGCGTGCGTTCGGTCCCGGTCTCGTCGCTGTAGCGCACGGTGACCGCGCGTGCCCGTTCAACCTCCCCGACATGTCCGGGCAGTGACAGGCAGCCCTCCTCGCTGACCACCCGCTCGGGCGAGACCGCCACCAGTTCCGGGTTCGCCATCCGAAGCGGCTGCGAGTCGGGCCCCCGGGGAGCGCGGTCGACGACGACGACCCGTTCGAGTACCCCGAGCTGCGGCGCCGCCAGCCCGATACCGTCGTTTGCCCGCATTGTCTCGACCATGTCCTCCATCAGGCTGCGGACATCGTCGTCCACTGCACGGACCGGTCGGGCGCGGGTCTTCAGCATCGGGTCGGGGGCAAGGATGATCGGTCGGACAGCCATGGTCAGTCGGTTCTGCGCGGTCTGGAATGCGTGCTTAGGCCAGGGCGGTGCCGCGGGTCAATCGACGAGCGTGCGGAAGGGCAGGTCGCCGGCCGGGCGGACGTTGCCGGTCACTTCGCCGCGACGGTTGTGGACGGCGGGGGTGGCGACATCGTCGAGGGCAGAGCGGGTCGCGTCATTGAGCAGGCCGAGGCGATGAAGCACCTCGACCAGCAGCACGCCGCCGGCCCTGCCGTTGCCGTCCTCGATCTTCAGCGCAATGCCGATTCCGTGGTCGGGCACGGCAGCGCAGTACACACCCTCTGCCCCGGTCTTGACCACGACCCTTCCCCGTGCGGCAGTCATGATACGGGTGCAGCTGCGACCGGATCCGGCGACCAGCCACGGCTCGGAAGCCATGGCCGCGAGCACGCGCCGGGCGGCGCGCTGCCGGCGTTTGGGCTGGTCGACCGGATCGGACAGCCTCGCCATGGCGAGCGCGATGTTTCCGAGCGGCATCGCGAGGACCGGGATGCCGCAGCCGTCGCGGCCGCGCGCGGCGTCGGACAGGTCAAGACCGGTCATTTCCTCGAGAACGCCGAGCACGGTCTGCTGCACGGGATGATCCAGTTCGACGTAGCCGCGCACATCGCATCCCATGTGCCGTGCCAGCGCCAGGAAGCCGGTGTGCTTGCCGGAACAGTTGTTGTGTTCCGGCCCGGCGGATCCCCCGCTGCGCAGCAGTTCGCAGGCCGAGGGCTCGTGGGACGGCAGGTGGGCACCGCACTCAAGATCGCGCGGCGCGAGGCCAAGGTCCGCGAGCCAGTCGCGGACGAGGGAGACGTGGCGCCGTTCCCCGCCGTGGCTGGCGCAGGCCAGCGCAAGCCGGTCGTGTCCGTACCCGTCGGCAGCACCCGACTCGACCATGGCCAGCGCCTGCAGCGGCTTGATCGCCGAGCGGCCGTAGACCGGCAGTCCCGCGTCTCCGCAGCTCGACAGCACCCTGCCATCGGCAGTGGCAACCACCACCGAGCCGCGGTGCCGGCTCTCGACCATGCCGCCGCGCGAGACCTCGACAACCACCGGGGCGGGAACGGGTGAGGAATTCAGACCGGACATGCCGCATCCTATCACGCGGGAACCGGTAGCGGCGACGGCGGTGAGCTGGCGTGGTATCGGTCGGCCGGACTGGCCGCCGGACGTCGGGCGAGCGAAGCGGGAGTATGGCGATGAACCGACCGGGACCGGCCGCGGCCTTGCTGGGATGCGCACTGGGGATCGCACTCTTCGCGACCGTGGCCGCGGCCGGGGAGCCCGGACGTTCCGGGTGGTACATCAGTGCCGCGGGCGGGGTGGGCCTGATGGCAAACATGCGCCAGGCCGGCATGAACCGGGACACCACCTGCTACCCGAACGATTCCTGCGCAAACCTGGTCCTCGACGGGTATCGCTGGGTCTACGACCTCGAGGCTGACCGGGGCAGCGCGTTCGAGGTCGCCCTCGGATACAGGATTGATGGCATCCGCATCGAACTGTCTGCCCGTCAGCAGGCAAGCGATCTCGGGCACCGGTTCAGGAGCGTCAGCCTGCTCGACGGGTCGACGGTTCCCGCAGATCCGTCCTCGCCATACCAGGGTCAGACCGAAACCTCGCTCGACGCTCTCGAAAGCCGTGCACTGAGTGTCAATCTCTACCGCGACCTTGAGCTTCCCGGGACCGCTTTGACTCCCTATCTCGGGGTCGGTGGCGGCGTGTCCTGGACCGAGGTAACCGGGCTGTACTACCGCAACCGGTATTCCTGTTCGGCTGACTGTGATGCCGGTCCACCGGACCGTTTCGAGTCCTGGCAGGAGACCGACCTGTCCGACATGGTGCTGTCCGGGCACCTGCATGCGGGCATGGACTACCGGGTCAGCGATGCCTTCTCGCTTGGCGTCAAGCTGACCTACAGCGTCATGCAGGACATGGAGGACGAAAGCAGCTATCACGTCCATGCCATCGACGGGATGACCAGCACGACGACGATCTCGGAGATGTCGCAGTTCTCCGTGCTGTTTGGCGTCTCCTACCACTTCGGTGAATTCCGGTAGGCGCAGGGTCCGGGCGATCAGAACGGGTTCGCACCGCGCCGGCCCCGACACCGGCCAGCTTGCCGCGCCGGCTCGATGGCCGCGAACAGCGGCACCCGAACACCGGCCCGTGCGGCCCGCCGAATTGACGCCGGTGCCCGGTGGACCTAGTTTGGCGCCACGGGAGAATATGGGGAAAGACCGGGAGGCAGCACCATGTCCGAGACCAAGAGACTTGCCGAGTTTGCATCGGCCCTGACCCGGGACACCCTGCCGGACGAGGTTGCGGCGCGCGTCTGCCTGCTGGTGCTCGATACCGTCGGGATTGCCGTGCGGGCCATTCATGACGCGGAGTCGACGCCGGCGCTGCTGCAGGCGGCCCGGGCCACCGGGCAGTCGGGCGGCGGCGCCCGGATCCTGGGCAGCGACGAGACCTTTACCCCGCTGGCCGCGGCAATGATCAACGGAACCCTCGCGCACAGTCTCGACTTCGACGATACCCATGCTGCCGGGTCGATTCACTCGAGCGCCCCGATCGTGCCGGCCGCACTGGCGGCGGCCGAGATGACCGGTGCCGACGGCGCCCAGGTGGTGACCGCGATCGCGGCCGGCTACGAGACCCAGATCCGCCTGAGCCTGGCACTCGATCCGAGCGCCCACTACCAGCGCGGGTACCATCCCTCGGCGACCTGCGGCGTGTTCGGTGCCGCCGTGGCGGCGGGCCGTATCTTCGGACTCGATGCGCAGCAGATGGAGCGGGCGCTCGGCATCGCCGGCTGCCAGACCTCGGGTTCGATGCGTTTCCTGTTCGACGGCGCCTGGACCAAGCGGTTCCAGGTCGGCTACGCGGCACACAACGGCCTGCTGGCGGCGACCCTGGCGCGCGAGGGCTTTATCGGGCCCGCGGGTGCGATCGAGGGGCAGGACGGTTTCCTGCGCTCCTACGCGCCCGATCCGGACGTGGCCAGGGCGGCGGCCGATCTCGGCTCCGTGTGGGAGACGCTCAATATCGCCGTCAAGCCCTACCCGTCGTGCCGGTACAGCCACGCGGCGATGGGCGCGATCGCGGCCGCGCGTGCCGCCAACGACATCACCTCCGATGAGGTTGAGGCGGTCGAGGTCGGCCTCCCGCATACAGGCTGGCGGATCATCGGCGAGAACGACGAGGCCAAGCGTGCGCCGACCGGGCCGGTCGATGGCCAGTTTTCCATGCCCTTCTGCGGCGCGGTGATACTGCGCCAGGGGACGATGGGGTGGGACGACTACGCCCTGCACCTCAACGACAACGAGACCCTTGCGCTGGCCAGCCGGTTCTCCACCGTCACCGATCCCTGGGCGGAGGCGGAATACCCGGCCAACATGGCCGGTGTCGTGCGGATCACCACCCGGCGGGGCCTGTTCCAGGAACGGCTTGCGGTGCCCAGGGGCGAACCGGACAACTTCCTCACGCTGGAGGAGTTCCGGGCCAAGTTCGACGCCCTGACCTCACCGTGGCTCGACGAGGCGTGTCGCGATGCGCTCGCCGACGAACTTCTCGGGCTCGACGCCGCCGCCTCGATGGTTCCGATGCTCGAACTCACCCGGCCGGGCCGTCATCCGGGCCTGCGCATGGCCGGTGAGGACTGAGCGCCGTGAGCTACCGGTCGACTCCGGTTGCCGGTGCCCAGGGTCAGCGTTACCGGGAGGACATCGGCCGGTGCTACGAGGACTTCGAGGTCGGTGACATCTACGAGCACCGTCCCGGCCGGACCATCAGCGAAGCCGACAACACCTGGTTTACCCTGCTGACGATGAACACCCACCCGCAGCACTTCGACGCGGTCCATGCCAGCGGGACCGAGTTCGGGCAGCTGCTGGTCAACTCCTGCCTGACGCTGTCGATCGTTGCCGGCATGAGTGTCAGCGACGTGAGCCAGAAGGCCATCGCCAACCTGGGCTGGAGCGACATCACCCTGCCGGCGCCGGTGTTCGTCGGCGACACGATCTACGCCGAATCAGAGGTGCTCGCCAAGCGCCTGTCGCGCTCGCGGCCCGGCCAGGGGATCGTGTCGGTGCGCACGACCGGGCAGAAGGCGGACGGTACCGTGTTCATGACCTACGAACGCTCGATCCTGGTTCCAACCCGCGCTCACGACACCGAGGCGTGAGCACCGGCACCTGTCCGGAGAGTGCAGCGATGCAGACGGCCGAAGACCTGACACCGCAGGAGCGCGAGGAACAGGACCGGATGGTCCTCGACAGCGTCGACCGGTTCCTCGAACGCGACGTCGCACCCTACGCGCACGCCCTCGAGGCCGGGGACATCTACCCGCAGGAAATCGTGGACAAGATGGTCGAGCTCGGGCTGTTCGGGGCCACCATCTCGACCCGGTACGGCGGGCTGGGACTGTCGGCGACCACCTACGCGAAGATCGTCGAGCGCGTCTCGGAGGTCTGGATGTCGGTCTCCGGCATCTTCAATTCCCACCTGATCATGGCGGCCGCGGTTGAACGGGCCGGAACCCCGGAACAGAAACAGCGCTGGCTGCCGCGGTTTGCGTCCGGCGAACTGCGGGGCGGCATTGCGCTGACCGAACCGGATGCCGGTACCGACCTGCAGGGGATCAGGACCAGGGCGGACCGGTCCGGAAACGGCTACGCGCTGACCGGCGCGAAGTCGTGGATCAGCAACGCGGTCGAGGGCGGGGTGCTCGCAATCCTGGCCAAGACCGATCCGGAGGCAGTGCCGCGCCACAGGGGCATGAGCCTGTTCCTGGTGGAGAAGAGCCCGGACTTCCAGGTCGAGAAACGGCTGGAGAAACTCGGCTACAAGGGCATTGATTCCGGCGAATTCGTGATGGACGGCCTGTTCGTGCCGGGAGAAAACCTGATCGGCGGGGTCGAGGGGCGGGGCCTGCAGCAGATCCTGTCCGGACTGGAACTCGGGCGAATCAATGTCGCGGCCCGCGGCGTCGGGATCGCCCGGGCCTGCCTCATGAAGTCGGTGGCCTATTCCCAGGTGCGCCGGACGTTCGGCAAGCCGATCTGCGAACACCAGGCGATCCAGATCAAGCTCGCCGACATGGCTACCCAGCTCGAGTCTGCACGTCTGCTCACCGAGCAGGCGGCCCACGCCTACGACCGCGGGGAGCGCTGTGACATGGAGGCGGGGATGGCCAAGCTCGCCGCCAGCGAGGCCGCGTTGCACAACAGCCTCGAAGCCATGCGCCTGCACGGTGCCTACGGCTATTCGAAGGAGTTCGACATCGAGCGCTACTACCGGGACGCGCCGCTGCTTGCGATCGGCGAGGGGACCAACGAACTGCAGCGCCTGATCATCGCCCGCCAGCTGATCGCCCGCTACCCGGCCTGATCCGTGCAGGCGCCGGCCCGGCGGTTCGGCTCGGTCCTGTCCGCCACCGGGGCGCGGGACGTGGTTTGCAGGCGCGTGCGGGCAGAGTGCCTGTCTGCTTGACAGGACGGGTCACAAAAGGGGTCACTGCCCCGTGGTCCCATGCCCGCCGGCCAGACTGGGAGCGACAGACACGATGCCGGAAGCAATCGGAACCGACCCGCGGTCCGACGCCCGTCAGCGATGGATGGGAGTCCTGGCGAGAGCCGGGGCCGACGCGCTGGAGGCCGCCTGGGCCGGTCTCGCCGTGCGCCCCGACTACCGGATGCTGCGCCCGCCCGAGACCGGGCTGGTGATGGTGCGTGGCCGCACCGGTGGAGCCGGTCGCGACTTCAACCTCGGTGAAATGAGTGCGACACGCTGTGCCGTGCAGCTCGAGGACGGCGTGATCGGCATCGGCTACGTGGCGGGGCGCAGTGCCCGCCACGCCGAACTGGCCGCGGCGTTTGATGCCATGCTGCAGTGTGATGCCTGGCGCGAGGAAGTGGAGGAGACGGTGATCGCACCGCTCGCGCAGGCCGACCTCGCGAGGCGCGATGCGGAACGCGCCGACACCGAGAGCTCGCGCGTCGAGTTCTTCACCATGGTCCGCGGTCAGGATTGAGACGGTGCCCGCGTCCCGCACCGCACCGGAACTCCAGCCCGGCTTCGATGCCCCGGTCGCCGACAGCCAGTCGGTGTTCCGCGCTGTTCTGGCGGCGATGTCGGAGCCGGGCACGGTGCAGACCGTGGCCGTGGAAGTGGCCGCGCCGGCACCACTGCATCCCGCAACCGCCGCAGTCTGCCTCGCGCTGTTGGATTTCGAGACACCGGTCTGGCTCGATGCCGCGGCGTCCACCGATGCGGTCCGGACCTGGTTGCGGTTTCACTGCGGCTGTCCGCTGGTCGCCGATCCGGCCGCGGCCCGGTTCGTCGTCGCGGCGGCTCCGGCAATGCTGCCGCGGCTTGACGGTTTCGCGATCGGTTCGGAGGCTTATCCCGACGAGGGCGCGACGCTGATGCTGCAGGTCGGATCACTGGATGGAGGGATGCCGGTGACGGTGTCGGGCCCCGGAATCCCGGGCGAACGCACTTTCGGCCCCGAGGATGTCACGCGCGACTTCTGGCTCCAGCGCCGCGTGTTCGAGGGCCTGTTCCCGCAGGGGCTGGATCTCGTGTTCACATCGGGTGTCGGGGTGGCGGCCATGCCGCGCTCGAGCGTGGGGAGGTGGTGAGATGTATGTTGCGGTCAAGGGTGGCGAAAGGGCGATCGAGGCGTCGCACCGGCTGCTGGAAGCGGCGCGGCGCGGTGATCCGGCCGTGCCCGAACTGTCCACGAGGCAGGTCTCCGAGCAGCTTCCGCGTGCCGTGGACCGGGTGATGGCCGAAGGGTCCCTGTATGACCGCGAGCTCGCGGCACTGGCGATCAGGCAGTCTGCGGGCGATCTCATCGAGGCCATCTTCCTGCTGCGCGCCTACCGCACGACCCTGCCGCGGCTTGGCAACAGCGAACCGGTCGATACCGCCCGCATGCTCATCCGCCGGCGGATCTCGGCCACCTTCAAGGATATTCCGGGCGGACAGATCCTCGGCCCGACCCCGGACTACACGCACCGCCTGCTGGATTTCCGGCTTGCGGACGTCGCCGCGACGGACGCCGCGCAGTGCGGGGACACGGCCCCGACCGACCGGCTCCCGCCCGCGGGAGAGGCGATGCCACGGGTAATGGATCTCCTGGGACGGGAAGGCCTGGTCGAGGACGAGGCTTCCGGTTCGGATGAAGACCAGCCACCTGCGGACATCACCAGGGAACCGTTGCGATTTCCGGCCGGACGCGATGCCCGTCTCCAGGTGCTTGCACGCGGTGACGAGGGGTTCCTGCTTGCGCTCGGCTACGCCAGTCAGCGCGGGTTCTCGAATACCCATCCCTTCGCGGGCGAAATCCGCTACGGCATGGTCGCGGTGGCGATCGTACCCGAGGAACTCGGCTTCGCCATCGAGATCGGCGAGATCGCACTCACCGAGGTGCAGATGGTCAACCAGTTTGCCGGCAGCGAAACGGCACCACCCCAGTTCACCCGCGGATACGGTCTCGTCTTCGGGCATCAGGAACGCAAGGCCATGTCGATGGCGCTGGTGGACCGCTCGCTCAGGGGCCGGGAACTCGGCGAGGCGACCGACTCGCCCACCGACGACGAGGAGTTCGTTCTCTACCACAGTGACAACGTCGAGGCCTCGGGCTTCGTTCAGCACCTGAAGCTGCCGCACTACGTGGACTTCCAGTCGGAACTCGAACTGCTGCGCAGGCTTCGCTCGGAATTCGATCCGACTTCCGCGCAGGCGGCGGAGTAGCGTTCGTGAGCACCGCGGCATCCGACGGCGGCTACACCTTCGCCTACCTTGACGAGCAGACCAAGCGGATGGTCCGTCGTGCGATCCTGAAGGCCGTCGCCATCCCGGGCTACCAGGTTCCCTTCGCGAGCCGCGAGATGCCGCTGCCGTTCGGCTGGGGTACCGGGGGCATCCAGGTCACCGCCAGCATCATCGGCAGGGACGACACGCTGAAGGTGATCGACCAGGGTGCGGACGACACCGTCAACGCGGTCAGCATCCGTGCGTTCTTCGCCCGTACCGCCGGGGTTCCGACCACCACGCGCACGCAGGATGCCACCATCATCCAGACCCGCCACAGGGTCCCGGAAACCCCCCTGCGCGCCGGCCAGATCCTGGTCTACCAGGTGCCGATCCCCGAACCGCTGCGCTGGCTCGAGTCGCACGAGGCCGAGACCCGCAGGATGCACGCGCTGCAGGAGTACGGTGTCATGCACGTGCGCCTGTATGAGGACATCGCCCGGTACGGGCATATCGCCACCTCCTACGACTACCCGGTTCGCGTGAACGGCCGCTACCTGATGCGCCCGTCGCCCATTCCCAAGTTCGACAACCCGAAGATGGACCGGTCTCCGGCCCTGCAGCTGTTCGGCGCCGGTCGCGAGAAGCGCATCTACGCGGTGCCGCCGCACACCGAGGTTCGCAGCCTGGACTTCGACGATCATCCGTTCGAGGTCCAGAAGTGGGACCATGTCTGCGCACTGTGCGGTTCGGCAGTGAGCTTCCTCGACGAGATCGTCACCGACGACCGGGGCGGGCGCATGTTCGTCTGTTCGGACACAGATCATTGCGATGCCCGGGTGCGGGCCGGTCATGTCGGGCCCGCGGCAGGCGACCGGGACCCGGGAGAGGCATGAGATGGCGTGCGAGGACCGCCCGCTGCTGTCGGCGCGGGGGCTGACCCGGTACTACGGCCGCATCCTCGGGTGCCGTGACGTGAGCTTCGACATCTGGCCGGGAGAGGTGCTGGGCATCGTCGGTGAATCCGGTTCCGGCAAGACGACGGTGCTGAAGTGCATCTCCGCCCGTCTCGAGCCGTCGGCGGGAACGGTGACCTACGATACCCGGACCGACGGTCCGGTCGACATCTACCGCATCAGCGAACCGGCGCAACGCCTGCTCATGCGTACCGACTGGGGATTCGTTCACCAGGACCCACGCGACGGACTGCGCATGGCAGTGAGCGCGGGAGCCAATATCGGCGAGCGCCTGATGGCGGTGGGCGCGCGCCACTACGGACAGATCCGTGAGTCGGCGACGAGCTGGCTCGACAAGGTCGAAGTGGATACCGGGCGCATGGACGACCTGCCGCGCACCTTCTCCGGCGGCATGCAGCAGCGCCTGCAGATCGCGCGCAACCTGGTGACGGCACCGCGGATCGTGTTCATGGACGAGCCCACCGGCAGCCTGGATGTCTCGGTGCAGGCGCGCCTGCTCGATCTCCTGCGCGGCCTGGTCTCCGACCTGGGGCTCGCGGCCGTCGTGGTTACTCACGACCTGGCGGTGACCCGTCTGTTGTCGCACCGCCTGCTGGTGATGCGCCAGGGCACGGTGGTGGAAACAGGCCTGACCGACCAGGTCCTCGACGACCCGCAGCATCCCTATACCCAGCTGCTGGTCTCGTCGGTTCTGCATCCGTGAAGACCGGAGGCGAGGGTCCGTGACAGGCGCACTTCGCATCCAGGGACTGGTGAAGTCGTTCATCCTGCACACCCAGGGTGGAGTGCGCCTTCCGGTCCTGGCCGGACTGGACCTGGAGATCGAGCCCGGCGAGTGCGTGGCGTTGCACGGACCGTCCGGGGTCGGCAAGAGCACGGTGCTTCGCTGTGTGCACGGCAACTACCGCGCCGATGCGGGGCGGATCCTCGTCCGTCACCGGGAAGGGGTCGTGAACATGGTGGCCGCGCATCCGCGCGAGATCCTTGCGGTGCGCAGGGAGACGGTCGGTCATGTCAGCCAGTTCCTGCGCGTGATCCCGCGGGTTTCCACCGCCGACGTGGTCGCCGAGACCCTGCGTGATCGCGGTGCGGATCGAGAAGGCGCTGCCGACGCAGCCCGCTCCATCCTGCGCCGCCTCAACATTCCGACGGAACTGCAGCAGCTGGCACCGGCGACGTTTTCCGGGGGCGAACAGCAACGCGTAAACCTCGCGCGGGTGCTGGTCGCGCAGTACCCGGTCCTCCTGCTCGACGAGCCGACCGCCTCCCTCGACCGGGAGAACCGGGAAGTGGTGATCGACCTGATCCGCGAGGCTGCAGGACGGGGCGCGGCCATCCTCGGCACATTCCACGACGCCGCAGTGCGTGATGCGGTGGCGACACGTGTGGTTGCCATGGACACCGGGCGGGAAGCGGCATGATGACGCGGATGACGATCACCAACGCGCGGATCGTCACGCCCGAGGCGGTCGTCGCCGGCACGGTGGAGGTTGCCGGCGGGCAGTTCGTGACCGTCGGGAACGGATCGGTCGGGAACCGGGCGGCGGTCGATTTCGAGGGCGACTACCTGATCCCGGGGCTGGTCGAACTGCATACCGACAACCTGGAACGCAATTTCGCGCCCCGACCTGGCGTTGCCTGGCCGGGCAGGTACGCCGTGCTTGCCCACGACAGCCAGGTTGCCGCGGCAGGCATTACCACGGTGTTCGATGCCGTCAGCGTCGACGACAGGAAAGACTTCAAGGTCACGCCCATGCAGGCGCTGGTCGAGGCCGTGAGCCTCGCGTCCACCTGGAACGTGTTCCGGGCCGAACACTTCCTGCACATGCGCTGCGAGGTCTCCTGCGCGGTGATGATGGACCTGTTCGCACCGATACGAGACCACCCCCTGGTCCGGCTGATCTCGCTGATGGACCACACGCCCGGGCAACGCCAGTTCGTCGACCTGGAAAGCTACCGGGAGTTCTACCAGAAGCGGTTTGGCTACACGGATGCGCAGATGCGCGATCACATGCAGGAGAGGCTGCTGGACCAGGCGCGGCACGGCGAGCGCAACCGCCGTGCCCTGCTCGCGGCGCTCGACGGTCGGGACATCGTGCTCGCAAGCCACGACGACGCTACCCGGGACCAGATCGACGAAGCGGTGCGCGAGGGGATCACCATCGCCGAGTTCCCGACCACGCTCGAGGCTGCGGACACCGCGCGCCGGAACGGGTTGACCATCCTGATGGGTGCGCCGAACCTGATTCTCGGGGGATCGCACAAGGGCAACGTCTCCGCGCTTGAGCTGGCCGCTGCCGGCCTGCTCGACGTGCTGTCATCGGACTATGTTCCGTCCAGCATGCTGCAGGGCATCTTCATCATCCGTGACACCGTCCAGGACATGACGCTGCCGCGCGCCGTCGCGCTTGCGACCTCCAACCCGGCCCGGGCGGTCCGGCTCGAGGATCGCGGTGAAGTTGCATGCGGCAAGCGGGCCGACTTCGTGCGCGTGCGCGAGGTGGACGGTGCGGCCGTCGTGCGCGGGACCTGGCGCGCCGGAGACAGGGTCATCTAGGCGGGAGAACGGAAGCATGTCGGGCCTTGATCGCATCATGACCATCCTGGAGACCAGGGGAGCCGGGCAGTACGATGACGAGCCGGTCACCCAGTTGCAGCACGCCCTGCAGTGCGCACACCGGGCCGAGGCCGCCGGTGCGCCTGCGTCCCTGGTGGCGGCGGCACTGCTGCATGACATCGGTCACCTGATCCACGGGCTCGGTGACGACCCGGTGGCGAAGGGCATCGACGATCGTCACGAGCGGCTCGGCGAACGGTTCCTCTCCCGATGGTTCGACGAGGCGGTGACCGCGCCGGTCGGTCTGCACGTCGATGCCAAGCGCTGTCTCTGCGCCATCGACCCGGCGTATTTCGCAACGCTGTCGGCGGCATCGGTGCGCAGCCTTGAACTGCAGGGCGGACCGTTCGGCGAGGCCGAGGCGGCCGCCTTCATGGACGGACCGCACGCATCCGATTCGATCGCCGTGCGCCGGTGGGACGAGCAGTCGAAGGACCCGGCCGCCGTCACACCCGGTCTCGAACACTACCGGGGGATCATCGCTTCGGTGATCCGGGACTGAGGTGACCGGACGGTGTCCGCCGGGCGTCTCGTCCTCGTGGTCGGCCCGAGCGGTGCGGGCAAGGACACGCTCCTGCGCCGTGCCGGGGCGGCGCTGCGCGACGACGATCGTTTCCGGTTCGTCCGCCGCGTGATTACCCGCAGCGGCGGGGATCCGCACGAGGATCACGTCCCGCTGTCATGCGAGGAGTTCGTCGCGCGCGAGCGCGCCGGTGAATTCGCGCTCGCCTGGCGGGCCCACGGCCTGTGCTATGCGCTTCCCGGATGCATCGACACCCTGCTGGCAGAAGGCAGGGTGGTGGTGGCGAACGTGTCCCGGGGAGTGATCGGGCAGGCCCGGGACCGCTTCCGGCACATCGGCGTCATCCATGTCACCGCGGGCATGCAGACGCGCGCGCGACGGCTTGCCGGCAGGGGCCGGGAATCCCGTGACGACCGCCTGCGCCGGCTCGACCGGAAGGCCGAGGACCCCGCCCCGGGCCCGGACGTGCGGATCCTGGTCAATGACGGCCCGCTCGATCAGTCCGTCGGCACGATGGTCACGATGCTCGTGGCCTTCGCCGCGTGACGGCCCTGTCGCCCTGCCGCGGATGCACCGGCGGTGGACCGCGCCGGACAGACTGTCCATGGTGATGATCAGGATGATGGTGGAGAGCGTGTTTTCCCGGTCCCGGGAGGACTGCATGGTCCCCCCGGCGCCGGGGACCCGATCATGCGGGGTGCATCGACTGAGAACGACACGTCGATGACCGCGATCATGTGGCCGAACGACGCGGCAGGCCCCGCGACCTGCATGAGCCGTGCGGATGCACGCGCGATACTGCCGGTCTGCTCTCTCACCGGCATCCGGCGGGCAGCCCCCGGGCACGCGCGTCATGTCGGGGGCGATTCCACCAGTGAGACAGAAACGCGAGACCGTGATGCAGGCCGCGGGCGACGTTGCCGGCTCGCAAACCACGGACTCCGCAGACCCCATCCGCCCGTGCCTGCCTGCCGGATACGGCGAAGGACGCCGGTACCCCGCACCACCTGACGCACGATCGCCTGCGAGTATCGGGGTGGCGGGTCATCCGACCATAATCCGGTCACGATCCCGACCAGGGCGTACGCAATCGACTGCGAAGCCGTGATTTACCGGCTTCTGGCCTGCTCCCTTCCCGGCCTTGCGAGCCTTCGGCCCGCTGTCGCCGGGCGTCCGGACTCGGTCCTGCGTGCCGTCCACAGCGACGCGGGCCGGCCGGGTTCCGAACGCCTGTCGACTCTCGTGGGCCCGGACAAGACGAAGCTCGGCTCGTGTAATGCGGGCGGGCCGGCTTCTGGCCGCGTTTCGGCTGTCGCCGCTTCAGACAAGGCGAAGCTCTGCTCGAAGGCCCCGCTGTCACGCACGTAGCGCTGGAAATTGCCCGGGTCGAGCGAGACGCCCCAGACCGTTTCGTAGACCCGCCTGAGCTGCCGGATTGTGAACTCCGGAGGGCAGAACCCTGCGGCCAGCGCGGTGTGCTCCATGCCGGTGCGGATGCGTTCCACCGCGTCCCCGACAATCCGTGCATGGTCGAAGGCGAGGCGCACGACGCCACTCTCTATGTCCTTCACCTGCACGAGGCTCGCCCCAGCAGCATCCCCGCCGCCCCGCGGTGAAGCCGGCAGACTGGCGCACACTGCCCAGAAGGCGACCGTGACGACGCGCATGCGCGGGTCCCGGTCCGGGGCACCGTAGGCGGCAAGCTGTTCGAGATACCAGGGCCCCGCGGTGAGCCCCGTTTCTTCCGCCAGCTCCCGGACGGCGGCATCTTCCAGGTCCTCGTCCTGCTGTACGAAGCCGCCGGGCAAGGCCTTGGCCCCGAGAAACGGCTCCCGGCCCCGCTCGATCAGCAGCAGCTGGAGCGCGTTGTTCCTGATGGTGAACAGCGCGACGTCCGCGGTGACCGCGAACGGCGGGAACGCTCCGGGGTCGTATCGGTAGGAAACATGGCCAGCCATCGCCGAACCATAAATTGTACACTTGACAATATCAAGTCCGGTCCATATATTGTGAATATGACAATAAATGGAGGAGAGCTATCCATGACCAGGCCAAATCTGGACACCGTCGCGCTGGGTCCACCGATCGGGCGGTTCGGCGTGTGGTTCTTCCCGCTCTACCTGCAGGGCAACGAGTTGCCGGCAATCACAACCGGCGATGCCTCCGGACTGATCGTGAACGAGCTTGAGACCGCATCCGTGCAGGCACTGCGGGTGACCAATCCCACGGACAAGCCCGTGCTGGTGGTCGAAGGCGAGCACTTCGTGGGCGGCAAGCAGAACCGGGCAGTCAACGCGTCGGTACTGGTAGGTTCCCTGTGCGACGTCGAACTCCCGGTGAGCTGCCTGGAACAGGGCCGTTGGGGCCGTCGTCGGGCGTGGAGCCGGGCCGAGGCGTTCGCGCCGGCCCGTGTCCGGGCGGCGCAGCGAAGTGGTGTCGCCCGGTCCATGCGGGACGGTTCCCGTGCCGGAGACCAGTGTGAAGTGTGGGACGAAGTCAGCGAAATGCTGGACCTCGAGGGCATTGATTCCGAAACGGATGCGGCTGCGGACCTGGAGCAGGCGTATCGCCGGACAGCACCTCGAACCGATGCCGTCGAGGAACTCGTCAGGCGCGGTCCGCTGCCGGGCCAGTGCGGCATTGGTGTCGCCCGGGGCAGCCGGGTCACTTCGATGGACCTGTTCGGCACGCCTCATCTGCTTGCGGCACATTGGGGGCGGCTGATCCGGTCGTACTATGTTGAATCGAAGCCTCCGGGCGGCCGTCCGTCCGCGGACCGGGTGTTTGCACAGATTCGGCGTTTTGCGCGTGCACGCACGCGAGCCAGAGAGGTGCCGGGTGTCGGCCTCGGGATGGAACAGCGCATTGCCGACGGCCGGCTGACCGGACAGGCACTGACGCTGAACGGCGCGGTGATCCATGCGGCGTTCTCGCGGATGGAGGGCAGGGCGGAGACCAGCCATGACTGACCTGGATCGCGCACGCGGATTGATGGTCGGGATCGCGGTGGGAAACCTGCTGGGAGTCCCGATAGAGGGGTGGTCGCGACGGAGTATCGCCCGGGTCTTCCCGGCGGGTGTCACCGAGATTACCGCCAAACGGGGATACCCCGACGACGACGACCTGGCGCAGGCCATCGAGATCGCGGACGCTGCGGCCGCAGGAGGCGGGCTCGATATCGACGACCTCGGCCGGCGCTTCTGGGCGTGGGCGGAAACAAACGGCCTGGGAATAGGCGGACTGACCGCAGACGTGCTGGCCCTGCACGGTGGCAGCTATCCGCAACGGCTGGCACGCAACCGGTCCGCCGGGACCACTCGGCCCGCGAAGGGTATTCCCATTGCGGAGGCGTCCCGGCAGGGCTGGGCCGGGGGCCGGGCCGGCAACGGCGCACTGATGCGCTGCGCCCCGCTTGCAATCCGCTGGCGCGACGATCCGAACAGGCTGGTGCGGGAGAGCGTGGTTTCTGCCGTGCCGACCCACTGGGACCGGCGCTGCGGCTGGTCCTGCGCGATCGCGAACCTGGCCGTTGCAGCGGCCCTGCGCGGGGATGCGGTGTCGCCGGAGGCATTGCTGCGGGCGGCACAGGAAGGCATGGCGGCATCCCTGCCGGAGCTGTGTCGATACGGATACCGGGCTGAAGTACCGTCCAGCGTGATGGAGGCTGTTGCTGTCGCGTCCCGCTCGGACCTGGACATGGTGCGGTTCGACGGCCCGGACATGGGCTTCACGCTTCTGTCCCTCCAGGCGGCCCTGATCTGCTACTGGCAGGCCGGCAACTTCGAGTTCGCTCTCCGCAGGATCATCGAGGCGGGTGGCGATACGGATACCAATGGCGCCATTGTCGGTGCGATCCTCGGCGCGCGGTTCGGTCTGGCAGCGATACCCGAACGGTGGCGCCGCCGGGTGAACGAGATCAGGGCCGGGCGCGTACCGATGGAGGTCCTTGCGGACCGGCTGGCGGGACCGGCCAGGAAGACTTGAAGTGCTACGGTCTGGTCATGGGGCGTTCATGGCATGGAACAAATCGCGATTTCGCTCGACGACTTTGCCCGTCCCGGATGCGTGATTGAACAAGCGTACACCAAGTGAAACAGACATTTGCGTGCGACCATCGTCATCTGCGTCTTCGCACGAAGTGACTTTGGATCACCGAGTGCCGCGCCTGGACTTGCTCGGCCTGGGCAACGAATCTTGATCAAGAGACCAGCGACGCGAATTGCCTGGTGACATTCCAGCCGCCGTTCCTGGCGGGCATTGCGCAGCGCGTTCCCGGTGCAGCCCGAACGCACCGAGACCCTGGAGCGTCGGCTTGATGTGGACAGGCACCACCCGCAATCGTGGCCTTCGTGCGTCGATCGAACACGACTGCGATCAAACCGTCTATGCTGATCCGGCGTGCTCCTCCATTTGCCCTGCCGGGATGCAGAGGGGGGCCACAGGGCAGGGAGAAGAGGTAGGGACATCCGTCCTTGCGTTATACAACAAAAATAAATAACGTTGTATAACCATGGCGGACGATCTCCAATACCACAGCCACACCGGCAACGCAGCCTATCACGACCTCCGGCGGCTTCTGATGGACGCAGCCCTGTCGGAAATCCGCGGTACGCCAACCCGGGTTGCCGTCAAGAGCCGCCATTTCTGGTACGACAAGTACCGGGTCGGCGACGAGGTGCGGCAACGCTATATCGGAGCCGAGACTGACGAACTTCTCGCCAGACTGGACCGTCTGGAGCGATTGAACGCCGACCGCAAGGCACTGCAGCGGGAGCAGACCCGCCTTGTCCGGTTCCTGCGAGCCAGCAACTACAGGTCGATGGACCGCAGTACCGGCAGTCTCCTGGCCGCATTCGCCAGATGCGGCGTCTTCCGGCTGGGTGGCACTCTGGTCGGGACAGTTGCCTTCCAACACTATGAGGGCGAACTCGGCGTGGCCCTGGACTTCGAGCGGACCGCCCGGACCGACGATATCGATATCGCCAGCTTCGAACGGCTGTCTTTCGCGCTTGGCGACAGTGTCGAACCATCGCTGGAGGACGTCTTCCGCGATCTCAAGTTCCAGCCCGTCCCGGCCCCCGACCGTCGGCATGTCTGGCGCTGGCGCCAGACAAGCGGCTTGGTCTTGGTCGAGTTCCTGATGCCGGCGTGGGGAGAAGAGGGTGTGCGCAAGCTGCCGGCCCTTGGTGTCAGCGCACTGGCCCTGCGCCATCTGGACTATCTTCTTGAGGATCCTGTTCCAGCCGTGTCGCTCTACCGGTCAGGCGTGCTCGTCCAGATCCCGCGGCCCGAACGCTACGCCATGTACAAACTGATCGTGGCTGAACGGCGGCGCGATGGGCCGGATTCCCTGAAAGCCGCAAAGGACCGCGCCCAGGCGGATTTCCTCATCGCCGCTCTGGCGGAGCTGCGCCCAGACGAATTGCGTCTGGCCTACGATGAGGCCGTGGAGCGCGGGCCGGGCTGGCGCAACAGGATCGAAGCCAGCCTCGAAAGACTGCCGGCCGCGAGAATGCACATCTCTTGGGGAGCCGGAAGCTAACCTGACCCATAACCGATCCCTGCCGACAGGAACCAAGTACTGCGCCTACCGGAAGTGGCGCCGGGGCGGCCACCCGACTTCGTGCTCCTCTTGCGACAGACGATGGAGCTTGCAGATGCAACCATGGCATTTGCCGGCTGCAACCTGCCTGAAGAGCGGTTTGGACGGTCCTTGTTGAAGCCCTGTAATGCGGCTCACCTCTGAGGATTACTGCTGCTTTCAAGAGGTTCATGATCCCGAATGACGCCGGACCGACGCACCTGAAGTGTAACTTCCAACAATGATTGGGGTTACGGAACTCTGCTGAGACCTGTGTCGATTGACGATTTGCCGCTCGGTTTCGTCAGGACCAGCGATAGAGGCTACCAACTGCGCGTTCCGGACCGTACTGGAGGTCTTCAAGCGCTATGCGCATACGGTGGTGATGTTGTTAGGCGTTGGGAAAGTGAAGGTTTCGTTCCAAGAGAACACGCCAGTCGTAGTCACCGAACTGTTCAGCCAGACTCCTCCCATCCATCCCTGGTTCGGTGGCCACGCTTGCGAAGAATCCGCTTGATGGCGTGGACCGTCTCACTGCGTACAACAGGACCGGAGACGGTGATGTCGTCCAGGCAGGCCCTGAGATTGCAGTCGGCAACCCGGGCGATCCAATCGGTCTCATCCCACATGCTGAGGTAGGTCGAATGGGCCAAAACTGGGCTGGACGGCTGCCTTTCGTCCGGGACCGCGGGGAGGAGTTCGATCTGGCCGTCTTCCGGGCCTGCCTTGATGATGCGGTGGACGCCATCGTTGCACGGCAGCGCGCCCTCGGTATCGATCTGCATTCGAACAGAAGACCCGGCAGGGCTTCCTGCGTCGCCTATGTCAAGGACCAACCGACAGGCTTCGATGGAGACAGTCCGAGGCGGCCACAGTCGGACCACGCCGATTGTTCCAACTGTCCGAAGAATGTCGCGGAGAGCGGCGGAAGCCTGACCTGCCGGGACCTGCGTTGCGCGGGGACCACGGTAGTGAAGAGCCGTGGCCAGTAGCCGGCAGAATCATTTTGGCCAATGTTGGGACAGTAGTGGATCCACGCGATGATTGCTTGGTGCCGTGGGCTGCGGTCAGAACCCGCCACTGTCTGCGGACCGGCGACAGGCTGTCTGGGCAAGGTGCGAACTGACATGCATGTCCTCGGGACGAATAGCGTGACCTCCCGGTCGCACTCCGAGCGATGATGGCTCCAGATGCGCAGACCGAGGAGCGACCCCGCCTGCACAGTACGGACTGGTGCCGGTGGGTCGCTTCGACGCCGGTCTGAGCCGTCGATACTCCATCACACCCGCGATCCGGGAGCGGTGAATGTCATCACATTGCGGAGCGCATTCTCGCGGTCCGGTTCGGGAACGAGCCGTTCCTCGAAGTCACCGCGCGTGTAGGTCGTGATGATCCGGCGCCAGAAGAGCACGGCAGCCCCGTTCTCCGGGATCTGGATTACCTGCCAGCGTCCGGGGAATCGATCGAAGGCTGCCTTCGCAGCCCGTCGCCCCACTCCGTGCCCGGCCCAGGGGCCCATGACAAAGAACTGGCTCATGTTCCACTCGATACCCGGTACCAGGGCATACCGGTCGATGAGGCAGAAACCCACGACGAGGTCATCGGCCTTGATCAGGAACGGATGGTTGCCCGGGTCCCAGGCGTAGGAGAAGTCCTTGGTTTCCCGCATCCACTCGAAGCTGGATACCCACTCGTCGCGTGGCCCTATCTGGCGTGCGATGTCGTAGAGATAGAGCCGCGTCATGTCGTGGACGAGCGCAAAGTCATCTCGTGTCGCCTCGACGAGACGCGCGTCCATGTCCGTCATGTCGACAGGCCCGGAACAGCAGCCAGCACTGGGGCCATCTTGAACACTCTGTGCGCGGTCTCCTTACCGCGGCATTCCCGGCCGCAGGGAATCCGCCAACGGTGGTCCACCGTGGCGTTGAGCAGGGCGGAAGAGCCGATGACACCGATGCCGCACATTGTCTCGGGCGTGACTAACCCCATTCTTTCGTAGGCCTGGAGGAAATCGGTCGCGGCCATGCGTCCTCATCATCTGTGGCGTGTGCTTCCGGAGCGGCCTCCTCCAGGGGCTGGTCAACCGGCATTCTGTCCGCCCACCTGCACGTGCCCTGCCTCCACAGGACCTGCGAGGCCGTGTGCTGAATCGCATTGTACCGGAAGTGCAGCCGGCGGTTGCACATCCGTCCGGGCCGGCCGGCATCCGAGGCGTCAATCGATTGGCCCGGCCCGTTCGTGGCGTTCATCCCGTGCTTCCCGCTGCCTCGCCTGACGGCTATCCGCGCAGCGCCCGCAGCTGCTGCAGGTACCCGGACGCGTCGACCCGGGCGTCGATCAGCCGCGGACCGGAGCCGGCGGCAGCGGCGCTGGCTGCGCTGCGCATGTCTTCCCGGGTTTCCGCCGTCCAGACCGTGAAACCGAAGCCGTCCGCAATCCGCGCGAAATCCGGCGCATCCCATGAAAGGCCGAGGTCCTGCATCTGGCGTTGCTCGCGCTTGATGTCGATCAGCGAGAGGCGCGCGTCGTTGAAGACGACGATGGTGAGGTCGACGCCTGCGGCCGCTGCTGTCTTCAACTCGCCGAGACACATCATCAGGCCGCCGTCGCCGGTCAGCGCGACAGCGCCGCGACCGGGGTCGTGCAGCGCTGCCGCGAGCGCCGCAGGCATGGCGAAACCCATGCTGGCGAGGCCGTTCGAGATCAGCAGGTCGAGCGGCGAGGCGGCCTTCCAGAAGGCGCAGGCCGAGAACATGTGGGCGCCCGCATCGATCGCCACACGCGGTGTGAACTCGAAAGCTTGCCCGACCTCCCGCACCACCGCTTCGGGCGAGAGGGCGTTTCCTCCCGGCATACCCATGTCCGAGTGGAACGTCTCGCGGTGGCGGGCGATCTCGACGGCGCTCCAGTCGCTGGCCGCTGGCGTGTCGGCGAGCGTCCGCAGGGTTTCGGCAAGGTCGCCCTCGACCCGCACGGCCGGTGTGACATAGTGGGGCGCATGCGTGCAGGCACACAGGTCGAGCACCGGTGCGCGGTACGGCCATGGCTTGCGGATGAGTTCGACGGGGTCGAGGCCCGCCAGCACGATCAGGTCCGCGGCGTCCACGGTGGCCCGTTCGACCGCCCCGCCCGTGAAGATGCCCGCGAACGTCGGATCACTGTCCGGGACGACGCCCTTGGCCATGTAGGTCACCAGCGCCGGCGCTCCCAGCGCCGCGGCCAGGTCCCGCACGCCGGCCGCAGCCGCGGCATCTGCCGCCTCGAGCCCCGCGACGATGACAGGCCGGCGCGCTGCGGCGATCAGCTCGCGCGCCCGCTGGATCGCGTCAGGGTCGGCGGCCGCTACGGAACGCTTCGGGCCGTTCGGCGGCGCGTCCACCGGGGCCGTCATGAGACCGGGGTCGGCGAGCAGCACCACCGGACCCATCGGCGCCATCGTCATCGCGTCCAGTGTCGGGGCAACCTCGTCTGGGCGGGGCGTGCTCGCCCGGGGCTTGCCGCCCGAAATCGCGCCGAACAGCCCCTCGACCAGGCCCTTCTGGTCGAAGACCTGGTGGGAGAGGTATTCGAGCTCAGCCGCCTCGAACCCTTCCGTCACGAAGAGCAGCGGCATCCGGTCGAGCAGCGCCGAGGCAAGGCCGTTGGTTGCCGAGGCAAGTCCCGGACCCTTGGTCGAGAAGGCAAGTCCCGGCGCTCCGGAGAGCCGGCCGGCGACGCCACCCATCATCGCAGCGGCATCCTCGCGCGCAGCGATGACCGTTCGCATTCCCGCGTTCCGTGCGGCCGAGAGCAGGTCCAGGCTGACGCCGCCGCCCGGCACGCCGAAGGCAAGGCGCGTGCCGCGCCTGTAGAGATCGTCCGCGAGCCAGTCGACGAACCGGTGCGATCGGGTTGTCATCGATTGATTCTCCGGGTGACGACCAGGTTCCGGGCACAATCGACGGTGAGATCGAACTCCGGGAAGAGGACCAGCGTCGACTCGTCCTCCTCCACGACCGCCGGACCCTGCAGGTTCTTGCCGGGTCGGAGCTGGTCGCGCCGGAGAACCGGGGTGTCGATGAAGCGGTCACCGAAGAAGACGGGTCGCGCGGCGTGGCTGGCAGGCGGTGGCGCTTCGACGGCCATGCCTGTGCCGAGTGCTCCGGCAAGCCCCGGACGCGGACCCGAGGCGACGACGCGCCAGGAGAGGATTTCGGGCGCCGCTGTCTCTGCGCGGCCGTAACGGGCCTTGTAGGCGGCGGAAAAGGCCGCGTGGAGACGGTCGCCGCCCGCCAGCCTGTCGGGATCGACCTCGACCTCGATTTCGTAGCCCTGGCCCACATAGCGCATCATCGCGCTGGCCCGGACTGCAATCGCCTCCGTTGCGATCCCGGTTCCGGCGACGAGTGCTTCCGCCTCGGCACGCATCTCGGCAAGCAAGGCCCCGACCCCGGCGATGTCGAGTGCATCGAGGCGGCAAGGCGCGGCATGGCCGACCTCGAACGACACCGGCGACGCGAGCATCCCGATGGCCGAGGCAACGCCGGCACCAACCGGGCAGATCAGCCGGTCGATGTTCATCTTTGCAGCCATTGCGCAGGCGTGGACCGGCCCGGCGCCGCCGATCGGCAACATGGCGAAACGGGTCGCGTCGAGCGCCCGTTCGATTGCGTGGATCGTCGCTGCCTGGGCCATGTTGGCAGTGACCGTCTCGTGGACGCCCCAGGCGGCCTCGATGACGGAGATGCCGAGCGGCTCGGCCAAATGAATGCGGATCGCAGTCTCCGCCGCCTCCCGGTCGAGCGTCATTGTCCCGGCCAGGAAAGAGCCGGGATCGAGATAGCCGAGGACGAGATCGCAATCAGTCACGGTGGGGCAGGGGTTGCCGCGGCCATAGCAGGCGGGACCCGGATCGGCCCCGGCGCTTTGAGGGCCGACCCGGATCAGTCCGCGCGTGTCGACGCCGGCGATCGAACCGCCGCCGGCACCGATCTCGATCATGTCGACGGCGGGGATCTGAAGCGGCAGGCCGCTGCCCTCGGCAAAGCGGGTTTCGCGGGCGACCTCGAAACGGGCAGTGCGCTCCGGCTCGCCATCGCGGATCAGGCAGGCCTTTGCGGTGGTGCCGCCCATGTCGAAGCAGAGAACGTCGCGCGCACCGGCAAGCTCACCGAACATCCGTGCGGCTTCTGCCCCGGCGGCCGGGCCGGACTGAACCATCCGAACCGGAAAGCGGCGGGCTGTCTCGGCCCGGATGCAGCGCCCGTCGGAGAGAACCATCAACAGATCCCGGCGGTATCCCAGGCCGGCCAGCGCCTGCTCCAGCCGTTCGACATAGCGGGCGAACACCGGCAGCACATAGGCGTTCGCAGCAACGGTCGACGTCCGTTCGTACTCGCCGAGTTCCGGGCTGACCTCCGAGGAGAGCGAAGTCGCCGCGCCCGGAAGTTCGGCCGCGAGGATCTCGGCCACGCGCCGCTCGTGGGCGGGATTGCGAAACGAATGCAGAAGCGCAACCGCCACCGCTGCAACGCCGGCCTGGTGCAGCGTCGCGGCGGCGGCGGCCACGTCCGCTTCGTCCAGCGGCGTGGCGACGCTGCCGTCGGCCAGCAATCGCTCGTTTACCTCGAGGCAGAGTGTCCGGGGCACCAGCGGCGCAGGCATGGCGATGTCGAGATCGTAGAGATCGTACCGCCACTCGCGCCCCAGTCCCAGCACGTCACGAAAGCCGCGGGTGGCGATCAGGCCGGTCGGCACACCCCGCCGCTCGATCAGCGCATTCGCGACCAGCGTCGTGCCATGCACCACGGCACCGAGATCGGCGGCGGCGATGCCCTGGCGCTCAAGCGCGCGGCGGACCCCCTCGATTACCGCTCGCGAGGGATCGTCAGGGGTCGTCAGCAGCTTCTCCCGGCGCATTGTCGCCGCACCGTCGCGCCAGAGCACGACATCCGTGAAGGTGCCGCCGATGTCCACTCCGATGGACCAGGCGCCCTGTCCGGCGTCAGGTGCCGCCATAGTCCCTTTCCGCCGCCGCGTCGCTCACGAGGCCCGAAGCCAGGTCGGCGTCAATCGCCGCGCGGTCCCGCTCGGCGGGCGGGAACAGTCCGCCGCCGCCCGGTGTCTGGAACGTCACCTCGTCGCCTCGCGCCAGCACCGTCCGCGACTTCGGCTCCAGCCGCTCGCCATTCAGCAGGTCGACCCCGGTTGCGCCGTCGCGTCCGCCGTAGAGGCCGCGGGGTGGAAACCGTACGCGCTCGTGCCGGATCGTCATGACGATCGGTGACTCAGAGATCGAGCGGAAGCGGATGCGCTGCGCATTGCCGCCCCGGAACCGCCCCGCCCCGCCCGTGTCGGGCACGAAGGTCTTCTCGACGACCATCATCGGCGCCTGGTTTTCGAAGACCTCGGCCGGTTCGTTGGAGACGTTGGACGGGAAGCTCAGGCAACCGGGACCGTCACCCGTGGCCCGTGCCCCGTGGCCGCCGTTCATGAAGTACATCTTGACGAAGTTGCCGCTGCTATCCGGCCGCGCACCGGTGAAATAGACGTTCCAGAGGGGAGAACCCGACTCGGCGACCGCGCGCTCCGGCACAACTTGCGAGAGCGCGCCGATCACTGCGGGCGGCACGTAGTGCCCGGACAGGTGTCGTCCCCAGACCGGAGCGGGGGGCGTCGCATTGAGCAGGCAGCCATTCGGTGCCGAGATGCCGATCGGGCGGAGCGAACCGGCATTGTTGGGAGCCTCCGGATCGAGGAGGCACTTCACGGCATAGCGGGCGTAGGCCTGCGTGTAGTTCAGCACGCAATTGACCGGCCAGCGCACCTGAGGCGACGTGCCGGTGAAATCGATATCCATCCGGTCGCCTTCGATCGTTACCGAGCAGGCAACATGCAGGGGCTGGTCGAACCCGTCGGTATCGAAACCGTCCCGCCATGTCCCGTTCGGCAGTTCGGAGATGGCACGGCGCATGCTCCGTTCGGAGCGCTCGATGATCTCGTCTGCCACCGCCTCGAGATCCTCCAGCCCCTCGTCTTCCAGAAGTGTGGCGAGCTTCGCCGCACAGTCGGTATAGGCCGCGAACTGGGCGCGGATGTCGCCCAGGGTCTCATCGGCCATGCGGAGGTTTTCCTTGAGGAAATCCACGACCACGCGGCTTTCCCGCCCGCCCTCGACGATCCGGCAGATCGGAATGCAGAGCCCTTCCTCGAACCGGTCCCGAGCGGTCGGCGAGGGCGCGCCGCCGATATCGACCGTGTGGGCGGTTGAGGCGGCAAAGGCGATCAGGCGGCCGTCGCGGTGGATCGGATGTACCATGGATATGTCGTTCAGATGCCCGGTCCCGATCCAGGGGTCGTTCGTGATCACCACATCACCGGGAGCGAGGCTCCCGGCGGGGAACTTCGCCAGTACGGCTTCCAGCGTCCGAGGCAGCGTGCCCGTGAAACTGGGGATCGAGCGCTTGGACTGGGCGATCAGGCGACCGCGCGCATCGAACAGGCTGAAGGCCATGTCGTAGTTGTCGCGCACCACGACCGAGAAGGCCGCACGCAGGAATGTCTCGGCCACCTGGTCGACGAGCCCCTCGATGCGTCGCCAGATCAGGCCGATGCGGATCGGGTCCATCACCCTGTGCCTTTCCAGACGGGCGTCAGCCAGTGGCTGTATTCTTCAACACGGCCACGGACGAGCGCGTCGTAGCGGGTCTGTAATCTGCGGGTTGCGGCTCCCGGGGATCCATTGCCAACCGGTTTGCGGTCGATGCTGAGGATTGGCGCGATCTCCTGGCCAGTGCCGCAGTAGAATGCCTCCTCCGCGACGTAGAGTTCTGTCCGGCCGATCGCGCGCTGGATGACAGGGGAACCGGCGTCAGCGGCAATCTCGATCAACGTGCGGCGCGTGATGCTCTCGAGGATTCCGGCGGTGACCGGAGAGGTAATCCATTCACCCTCGCGCATGATGAAGATGCAGCCGCCCGGTCCCTCGCTGACGGTGCCGTCGCGGTTCAGGATGACGGCGCCGTTGAACCCGTTCCGCCTGGCCTCGAGCCCTGCGAGCCGGCTGTTCAGGTAGTTGGCCGCCGCCTTGATCCGGGGCGGGCTGGCATCGTCCTCATTGCGCCGCCAGGTGCTGACGCAGAAGTGCATGCCACTCGTGAAGGTCGGCGCGCGCCCGCGCGAACGGCAGACGATGGAACTCGACGCCGGTCCGGTGGCCGTCATGTCACCCCAGTCATCCACATAGGCCTGAATGCGGATATAGCAGTCCTCGCGCATTTCGCAGGCACGGATCAGGTCGATCGTCTGCGCGGTCAATGCCTGGTCGTCCGGCACACCGTCTATTTCGATGATGCTGGTCGAGAACCCGAGGCGCGCCAGGTGCTCCTGGATGCGAAAAACGTACAGTTCGCCTGCGGCGGCGTTCCAGTATCCACGCACCCCCTCAAAGGCGAGGACCGAGTAGGTCAGCCCTGGCGCCATGATCGAGATCTTTGCCTCGTCGAACGGTACGATCCGGCCGTTCAGGGTGGCGTAGGGTGGGCGTTTGTTTCCGGTCATTGTTTCGGTCCCGTCGGCTCAGGCACCGGTCCGCCCTGCCGGGCGCGACCGGTGCCGGCGCCACAGGACAAATCCGATTGCACTGCCCATGATCGCAAGAAGCGCCAGAAAGGCCGGGCGCCGGAAGATGAACAGGATGTGCTCGTCATAGGTCGGGGCAAGGAGAAGCACCGTACGCAGGTTCTCCTCGAGCAAGGGCATCAGGATGAACCCGATCAGGAGCGGCACGGGCGGAAAGCCGTGTCGCATCATCAGGTAGCCCGCGACCCCGAAGACGAAGACGAGCTGCACGTCGAAGAGCGATCCGCGCAGCGCGAAACTTCCCGCCGCCGCGATCGCCAGCACGCTTGCCAACAACAGCCGGCGCGGCACCGAGAAGGCGAACCGCGCGACGTGCAGCATGCCGAGTCCGATGGCGAGATTGACGAGGTTTGCCAGGATCAGCGCCGCATAGATCGCGTAGATCGGAAGCGGGTTCTGCGAGAAGGCGAGCGGCCCGACATTGACCCCCTGCACCATCAGGGCGCCCAGGATCAGCGCTGCCGCGATATCGCCGGGGATGCCGAAGGCAAGCAGTGGAATCAGGTTCGCGCCGGAAACGGCATTGTTTGCAGCCTCCGGTGCGGCCACGCCCTCGAGTGCGCCCTTGCCGAACTCCTCCGGCTTCCTGGAGGTCCTCCTGGCCTCGCCATAGGCGATGAAGGCGGCCACCGTCGAGCCGAGACCGGGCATCGCGCCGATCGCCGTGCCGATGGCGGACGAGCGGAACAGGACCGGGATACAGCCCCGGAACTCGGTCCAGGATACGCGGTTGTCCTCGCGCCTGTCCGAATAACGGGTCGCTCTCGAGGACAGTTCCCTGTTCGAACCGCCCATCTGGCGGAACACTTCGGACACTGCGAGGAAACCTATCAGCATCGGGATCAGGCCGATGCCCTCCTCGAGTTCGGGGTTGCCGAAGGTCAGCCGCTCGGTCGCGGTGATCGGGTCAAGCCCGACGATGCCGATCATCACGCCGATCAGTGTCGCGACCAGCCCCTTCCAGACCGGCCTGCTGGACAACATGCCGAGCGAGCCGAGCGCCAGGATGATCAGCAGCGTATACTCTGCCGGTCCGAACTTCAGCGCCACGAGGGCGAGGATGCTGGCGAAGAAGATCAGGCAGACATCGCTGAAGGTGTCGCCGAAAACCGAGGAGTAGAGCGCCATCTTGATGGCCTTCGCTCCCTTGCCGGCCTGCGCCAGCGGATAGCCGTCCAGCACCGTGGCCGACGCCGCGGGCGTTCCCGGCGTTCGGATCAGGATGGCGGTGACACTGCTGCCGAACAGCGACCCCTTGAACATGCCGAGCAGCATGGGGATCCCGACCCAGGGGTCGAAATAGAAGGAATAGGGGATCAGCAGGGCGACGGCCATGGACGCCGTCAGCCCAGGGATCGCGCCAAGGATCTGGCCTGCAATGACACCCAGCACCACGGCGAAGAGACTTTGCCAGGTCAGCGCGAGGCCGATGCCTTCGACGATCGTGTCCATGCACTCACCCGTCGAACAGTGTGCCGGTCGGCAGCCGGATCGAGAAGATCCGGTCGAAGAGCAGCCAGATCAGCCCCACAACTGCAACCGGCTGGCCGACGAGATGGAGCCAGCGTCGCTCGCCCATCGCCATCGTCAGCGCCAGAACCATGCAGGCCGCGGCAAGGTAATAGCCGGCAAGCGGGACCAGGACGACGGCGAAGACGAGCGCGATACCGATGCCTGCCGCGTTCCTGCGCCGCGAGCCCGTCCCGGCCTCTCGGTTCCCGAACTCCTCTTCCGGCGCAGTAACTTCCCCGCCTGCCAGCACCCAGAGCAGACGCACCCCCATGATGAGGGCCATCAGGATCGCCGCGACGCGGGCAGAGAAGCTGGGCGGCAGGCCCTGGTCGAGGCCGAAACCGTCCGGGTCCTCGATCCCGTAGGGGATCGCGACGAAGTAGAAGGCGGCATCCGCCAGCAGCAGCCCGCAGAGCAGTGCGATCTCGCTGCGGCGCGGACGTGTTTCCGGGCTCACGCGCCTGCCATTCCTGCTGCGACAGGAACCGTGCGGCAGGCCCGCTCCTGGAAGGGTGCCGGGAGCGGGGAAGCGATCCGAGGCCTCACTTCATGCCGATCTCGGCGATCGTCTTCTTCGCGGCCTCGTAGTCCATGGTTACGATCTTGGTAAACTCGGCGCTGCCGGCGTGCTTCAGCGACCACTTGCGCTGCTCGGCCAGCTTCTGGAATTCGGGGCTTGCCACGACCTTCGGCAAGACCTCGTCCCACTTGGCCAGCACTTCCGCGGGCAGGTTCGCCGGCCCGGCGAAGCCGAAGAAGATCGCCGGCGCGATCGGATATCCGGCTTCCGTCAGGATCGGCGCGTCCGGATTCACCGGGTTCCTGTCCGGCGTCCCCTCGGCCAGGATACGGGTCTGGCCGTCGAGCGTGGCCTTGTTGCCCTCGGAGATCATCGCAAGGTCGATCGTCCCGCCCAGAAGCGCAGCCAACACCTTCGAGCCGCCGCGGAAAGGTACGTAGGTTGCCGCCACGCCCTCTTTTCCGAACATCGCCTCGACCGCTACATGCGGGCCGCCCCGCTGGACGGAGGTCGACCAGCGCAGCTTGCCCGGATTGGCCTTCGCGTAGGCAATGACGTCGGCGAGCGTCTTCCACTCGCTGTCCGCGCGCACGATCAGCGGCTGGTTGCTCGAGACGATCTGGCCCACGTAGCTCAGATCCTCAAGCGGGTGGTACGGTGCATCCATCATGTGCGGGCGGATGGTGATCGGACTGGTCGAGACGAAGGACAGGGTGTAGCCATCCGCCTTCGCCTTGGCCGTCGCGCCGATGCCGATGGTGGCGCCTCCGCCCGTCTTGTTCTCGACATTGATCTGCACGCCCATCAGGTCTCCGGCAAGCTTGGCGACCATCCGGGTCGCAGTATCGCCGCCGCCGCCCGCCGAGTAGGGGCAGATCAGCGTGATCGTCTTGCTGGGATAGCCGTCGGCGGCCGCGATCCCCGACATCGAGATGGCGAGGGCAAACCCGCCGAGAACACGTGCAATGCGATGCATGTCAGAAACTCCCTGATGGCCCTGTCACCAGTTCGGTGGCGGTCGAACCGCCGTCCGTCGCCAAGGAGGGTATCGCCGCTCTAATCATGATGTAAAATTCATTAGTATCATTACTTGATGAGCAAACGTCATGTAGATGGAGGACGGTATACATGCTCCGAACCAGTGATCTGGAGGCCTTCCTGGCCGTCGCCGAGACCGGCAGCGTGACCCGCGCATCAGAGCGGCTGGGCCTTACCCAGTCGGGCGTGAGCCGCAAGATAGCCGGGCTCGAGGCGGCCCTCGGCTTCCGGCTCTTCGACCGGAACCGCGGTCGCGTCGCGTTGAACCGTCAGGGCCGGGCATTCGCGCCACATGCGAGGCGGGTCGTGGACACGGTCGGAAACCTGCCGAGGATTGCCCGGGCCATCGGCGACGGCGCCTATGACCGCGTTCGGGTTGCGGCCACGAGCTCCGTGATGCACGGTCTCTTGCCGCCTGCGCTGGAGCGATACCTCGACGAACGCCCCGACCTGCCGCCAAGCGCGACGATGCGAAGCCTGACGGAAATTCTCAACCTCGAGGCAGCTGACGCCTACGATCTGGTCATCGCGCCGCTGCCAATGCGTCCACTCGCTTTCGAACAGGTGGCGGAATACCGGTTCAGCCTTGTCCTGGCCGCCCCGAAATCACTGCTCCCGCCGGATGTCAGCCCGGTCGGCGGCGTCTGGCCCGATCTGGAGCGTTTCGCCGACCTGCCGTTCATCTCGCTCGACCCCTTCGCGTCATACCAGGAAAGCGTCGAGACAGTGCTGGCCCGGCTGGACCTGGACGTGCGCCATGTCGCCGAGACCACGTCGGTCGTGACCGCCGCGCTGATGACACGGGCCGGCGTCGGCTGCGCCTTTCTCGACCCGTTCATCGCCGCCGCCCTGACCGGACCGGAGGTCGTCGTTGCCCGCACCAGGCCGGAGGTGCCGCATGCGTACGGTGCGCACGTCCCGCACGGGGCCGAAGTTGCTCCGGAGGCGAGCCGGCTCCTTGCCGCGATAGGCCACGTCATGGGAACCGAAGTCTGAACCGCGACAACCCGCGGCACAGCTCGACGCATGTTGGCTCTGCAAGTCCTTCGCCCGCCTCGACCAGGCCGGGGCGTTCGACTAGGCCCACCCTGCCCGAAGGATGCTGTCCTGGATCATCTTTCGCAAGGATCGGCCTGGGGGGCAAACGAGGGAGCGGCCGCAGTCCGCCGGAATTCGATCGGGTTATACTCTACTTGCGCCCGACATCGCCGCCATCTCCCGACGGCAGACTGTCAGCGCCTTCGTCTGGTCGACATACGAAATCGAACGGCCTGACAGCCGCCAGGCATCGTTCCGCTCCTGCAAGGCGGCGTTGTACAACTGCCGCTGGTCCTCCAGGACCCGCTCCAGCAGACGCCAGTTCTTCCGTGTCCGCGGCAGGAGCCGATACACGGTCTGACGGTGGACAGAGACGGCGGAGCCGGCCTCACCGCTCCCTGCTGCATCATGTTCGTTGGACTTGTTTTGTTTTGTGCAGAACATTGACGGAGCACAGCCCCGCTCGAGTGCAACGCGAACCTCTCTGTATACGGCCCTTCGATTGCGCCAGCGTCCGACTGGGCATACTGGAGAAGATCATGCGGCGCGGCACCGCTCTGTCGGCCCGCAAGGCGAAGAGTGGAATTCGCCGGTCGCAACCCGCCTGAAGTGCTTCGGACGGTCCCTGATGAGGTCGACAACCGGCAGATCGTCGAACCGGTTGCGGGCTTTGCCTCAGACGCGTTTGCCCACCCCATGCCCCGAGCGGGAGAGTCACGTTCGCGAGCGGCGTTGCAGCGGTGGGTTGCGCGGTTCCGGGAATCCCTCGCGCATCCTGGCGACCAGCCCGTCGCGGACGGTTCGGTAGCCAGGGTCGTCCCAGAGGTTTTCGAATTGCCGGGGGTCTTCGCGGACATCGTACAGTTCGCCCTCGCCCCCATGGTAGTAGTTGGTCGGGCCGTACGTGGTGCACAGGAACCCCGACCGCTCGTAGATCGACCGCAGCCGGATCTCAAGGCCGGCCTTTTCGGCGTCCCATTGGCAGAGTGCGTGGTCGCGTTCCGGTGCGCTGGCGAGCGGCAGCGGCACACCCTCCATCCACGTCGGGGTTTCCAGCCCGGCGATCGTGGCAAAGGTGGGCGCGAGATCGACATGGCCGACCGGGTCATCGATGCGCGTTCCCGCGACCTCGAGCCCGGCGGAGGTGGCCGGCCGCCAGATCATGGGAAGCCGCATCAGGGCGTCCACGTGGAACGGACCCTTGAACATGAGCCCGAAATCGCCCTGCGTGGTTCCGTGATCGGTCGTGAAGAAGACATCCGTTTCCTGCAGCCAGCCGCGAGTCTCCAGCCAGTCCAGGATCCTCCCGAGCGCCTCGTCGATCAGCTCGTTCTGGACGTGAACCATCGCGTTGATTTCCCGGACATTGTCCGCGGTCATCGTCGACGGGACAAAGTCGTCCGGGGTTTCTTCGGCGATGTCGGCCTTGCCCAGATAGAACTCGAGCCAGTGCTTCGGCTTCCTCGCCAGGAGCTCCATCGCCTGGTCATGCGAGCCCGGATGGCCGGGCGGCAGATCGAGGTCGCGCCAGTTCACCCGGCCGAGCTCGGATCGCGGCGGATCGAAGGGATGGTGCGGGTCCGGGAAGCTCACCCACAGGAACCAGTTGTCGCCGGCGCCCAGGGTCGCAAGCCAGTCGGTTGCCCGGTCGGCGACCCACTCGGTGTGGTAGAGATCGCGCGCACAACCGTTGAAATGGACCTGGATCGCGCCGGTCTCTCCGCCCCGCAGGTTGTTGGGGCCGTTCTTCGGGCCGACCGGCGGGTAGAAGCACTCGACCTGCTCGCCGTGATTGTCCGCCATCCAGCGGCTGTAGTGCGTGACGCAGCGATAGGAATGGGCGCTGTGCACCGCGAGCGAGAGGTGGTCGAAGCCACGATAGGGCCCGTGCCTCCCGGCGGTCGCGGCGGTCGCCTCGAAGGCGGTGGCATCCACCATCGGCTGCCAGTGGGCCTTGCCCACCAGCGCGGTCCGGTAGCCGGCCTGTTCCTTCAGCAAGGCCGCGACGCTGGGGTCGGCTTCGGGCAGCGAATAGCCGTTGCGGTAAACCCCGTGGGTGTTGACGTGCTGTCCGGTGATGATCGTGGAGCGCGCCGGCATGCAGGTGACGTTCTGGGCGTAGGCCCGCTCGTAGAGCACGCCTTCCGCCGCCAGCCGGTCGGCGACAGGGGTACGGGCGATCCGGCCGCCGTAGCAGCCGAGCCCGTCAAATCTCTGCTCGTCGGTCGTCACGAAGAGTATGTTGCGTCCCACAGGCTTGTCCTCTCCCGGCGCGCGGGCCTGCTCAGCGGTCGGAGCCCTGGGTAGCGCCGTGCACGAAATGCCGCTGGACGAAGTAGCTGATCGCGAACATGGGCAAAAGGATGAAGGTTCCCGTTGCCGCCATCAGCTCCCAGCGGTCGCCTTCCTCGGTATAGAACGTACTCAGCACCACCGGCAGGGTGACGGCCTCCTTCTTGGTCAGGATGAGCGCATACAGGAAGTCGTTCCACGAGAAGATGAAGCAGAAGATCCCGGCGACGAACACGCCCGGGATGGTAACGGGAAGCACGATGTCCCGGATGACCCGCAAACGCGTTGCTCCGTCCGTCATCGCCGCTTCCTCCATCTCGACCGGGATGGTGTCGATGAACCCCTTCAGCATCCAGATCGCGAAGGGAAGCACGATCGACAGGTTGATCCAGACCATCCCGGTCCAGGTATCCAGCAGATGGAGCTGCCGGAACATCAGGAAGAACGGCAGCACCACGACGATGGGCGGAACGAACTGGGTCGCGAGCACGCCGAAGAACAGCGTCTTCTTGAACCTCATCGAGAAGCGGGAAAAGCTGTACGCGGCTGCCAGCGCCACCGGCACGCCGATCAGCACCGTGAACCCGGAGATCGCGAGCGAATTGAGCAGCCGGTCGCCGACATAGAAGGGGCGCTCGAATATGGCCCGGAAGTTATCCAGTGTGGGATCGAAGAACAGGGTCATCGTGTAGACGTCGGACAGCGGCTTGATCGAGGTGAGGAAGATCCAGGCGATCGGCCCCAGCAGAACCGTCAGCAGGACCGCGATCGCGATGCTGCGCAGGCAGAAGAGGACATGTCCGCGCTGACGCGGCGAGAGCGCCATCAGCCCGCCTCCCCTCTGGGGAACAGCAGCCGGAAATACACCACGGACACGACGACCAGCATCAGGGCGAGCACGAAGGCGATCGCGGAGGCATAGCCCATGTCGTAGGCGGTGAACCCCATCCGGAAGGCGTAATAGGTCATCGTGCTGGTCGACTCGCCTGGGCCGCCGCCGGTCAGCAGGTACACGTAGTCGAACATCTTGAACGAGAAGATCGTCTTGAGGACGAAGGCGATGGCGAGCACCGGCATGAGCTGCGGCAGCACGACCGTCCAGAACGACGTCCAGGCAGACGCCCCGTCCACCCGCGCTGCCTCCAGCGTGTCGCTCGGGATCGACAGCAGCCCGCCGATCAGCATCAGCGACAGGAACGGTCCCCAGTGCCACATGTCGGTGAGGATCAGCCAGGTCATCGCCCAGCCCGAACTGCCCAGCCAGTCCACGTGGGCAAGAAACGGGAACAGCGCATCCAGCACCGCGTCGAAAATCCCGAATTCGGGGTTGAGGAAGAAGCGGAACGAGGTGCCCTGGAGTGCCGGCGACATGGCGAACGGCAGCACGAGAACGGTGCGCGCAATCGAATAGCTGCGCCCGCGGCGCGCCAGCAGAAGCGCGATCAGCAGTCCGAACAGGACCGCGCCGCCTGCCGATCCGGCGACGAAGGTAATGGTGACGCCGAGTGAGTTCAGGAACGACGGGTCGTCGAAGAAGGCGCGCCAGAAATTGTCCAGGAAGACAAAGTCGGTCGGCACGCGGGACCGGCTCAGTCGCCAGTCCATGAAGCTGATGATGCCGGCATAGCCGAGCGGGTAGATGACAGTTGCCGTGACCAGGAGCAGGGCCGGCATCATCAATAGGTACTTCAGGTGTCGGTCACGCATCGCGATGCGCCCGGCTCACACCTCCTGCAGCCGCCGCCGCTCCTCAGCCGCGGTCCACCAGCTTCTGCGCCTGCTCGGCGGCCGCATCGAGCGCTTCCTTGGGATCGGCGCCGTTGCTCACCGCATCCGAGATCGCGTTGGCCAGTACCTGCATGACCTCTGGCCAGACGGCCAGCTGCGGGAAGATCCGTGAGCTCTCGAGGCTGCCAGCCGCGGCCATCTGCAGTCCCTGGTTCGCCGCGTTGACCTCCTCGTCCATCAGGTTCTTCTTGTGCAGCGCGACGATGACGTTGCGCTTTTCCTTCTCGATGACATTGCGCTTCTCCAGGTCCGGGTTGCTGACCCATTTCAGGAACTCCCAGGCGGCTTCCTGCTTGTCGGAGTTCACGTTGATCGCGGTCGGCATGGACATCGCAAAGGTGGTCGACTCGTCGCCGCGGAATGCGGGCAGAGGCGCGAAGCCGACCTGCTCCGGCGTGAGCGTGGTGTTCTTGCCGAGGATGCGGGAGCCGTAATGCCACCACCAGCCCATGAAGAACGCGCTCTGGCCGGCGCCCATGGACAGCGAGCCGTCATACTGCTCGAAGGACTTGGCGCCTTCGGAATTCACCTTCAGGTCGTTCTCGAGCGCGACGTAGTATTTCAGGGCCTCGACCGCTTCCGGCGAGTTGAATGTCACCTTGCCGTCCTGGAACAGCTCGCCTCCGTTGCTCCACAGGATGTTCATCCACACCGCGACGTTCTGGGCGGCCTTCGGCGAGTAGTACATGCCGATGCCGATGCCTTCCTTGTCCTTGATGACCTTTGCCACCTCGGCGAGCTCGTTCCAGGTCTTCGGCACCGAAAGCCCGTGCTTTTCCATCAGGTCCTTGCGGTAGAACATGAGCTGGGCATGGCCGCGCAGCGGCAGGCCGTAGATCATGCCGTCGTAGGTGACCCCGAGCTGGTGAGCGGGGTAGTAGCGGTCGAGCGTCACCTTGTCCGCCGCCATCATCTCGTCAATGGGCACGAACAGGTCCTTCAGCCCCGGTCCCCAGTCGTCCTTGTAGTTGATCAGGTCGGGATCGGCATCGCCCGCCACCTTGATGGCGAGGATCTTCTCGAGCAGGTTGCGGAATGGGATGAACTCGAACTCGACCTCGATCCCCGTCAGGTCGGTGAACTCCTTCAGCCTGGCCTCGTGGCCCTCGTACTGGCCGGCCACCGGGGCGAGATAGGTGAGCTTGGTCCCCGCATAGGGCTTGCCCGCCTTCAGGCCGTAGGGCAGCGCGTCGGCAGCGTTCGCAAGGGTCGCGCCGCAGACAAGCCCGGCCGCGACCGCGCCTGTCAGCAGGGTGCCCATCAGCGTCCTTCGGGTTGTTCGCATGGTCTCCTCCGACAGATGTTGTTCCGGCAGCCGGACGGGTTCCCAGACCCGACCATACCCGGCTCGTGAAGGGGGTCCTCCATCGGAGAGCCTTCGGCCAGGATGCCGTCCCAGAGATAAGTTGCACATTACGTCAGAGGCCGCTAGCTTTTTTTGCATGCGTATGCAATTTCTGGGCGCAGGGGCTGTCCGGTGCCGGGGCGGCGGGCACCGGCCGACCGCGGCAGGGAACCGGAGGGTGGGATGGCGACGATCTCGTTGCGCAATCTGACCAAGCGATGGGGAACCGTCGTCGCGGTCGACAGCCAGTCGCTGGAGATCGCGGATACCGAATTCCTGGTCCTGCTGGGACCATCCGGGTGCGGCAAGACCACGACGATGCGGATGATCGCCGGACTGGAGGAGCCGACCGAAGGGGAGGTCTGGATCGGCGACCGCATGGTCAACGACGAGCTGCCGAAGGACCGGGACGTCGCCATGGTGTTCCAGAACTATGGCCTTTACCCGCACATGACGGTGTTCGGGAACATCGCCTATCCCCTGAAGGTCCGGCGCACACCGGGAGCCGAGATCCGCGAGCGCGTGGGCGCGGCGGCGGAGAAGGTGCAACTCGGCGACCTGCTCGAGCGCAAGCCCCGCGAGCTCTCCGGCGGCCAACGCCAGCGTGTCGCGCTTGCCCGTGCCATCGTGCGCCGCCCGCAGGTCTTTCTGATGGACGAGCCCCTGTCCAACCTCGATGCCAAGCTTCGGGTCACCATGCGGGCCGAGTTGAAGCATCTCAGCCACGAGCTCCAGATCACCACGGTCTATGTCACCCATGACCAGATCGAGGCGATGACGCTCGCCGACCGGGTGGCGATCATGAGCGAGGGGAGGATCCAGCAGCTCGGGCCGCCGGACGAGATCTACAACGAGCCGAGGAACCTCTTCGTCGCCGGCTTCATCGGCTCGCCGGCGATGAACCTGCTCGAGGGCGAGGTCGCGGAGGACCGCTTCCGGGTCGGCGGCACGCCGGTCGCGCCGGTTGCCGCGTCTCCGCGCGGCGGTCTCGTGCTCGGCGTGCGGCCCGAGGATCTGAAACTGACGGCGGCGGGCAAGGGCGATTTCGACGCGCCGGTCTACGCTTCCGAGCTCACCGGCGAAAGCGTTCTGGTGACACTGGAGATCGCCGGAAACCGGATCGCCGCGAAGGCGGACCGCCACGTCCGCCATGCCATCGGCGAGCGTGTCGGCATTGAGGTCGACGCCTCGCGCATCTATCTGTTCGATTCCGACAGCGGCGAACGTGTACCGTCGACGCCGCCCGATCCGCAGGGAGAATAATCGGTGAGTTCCTGGACCCAGAAGGCGATGGAGAACAGGCTGGTTCGCTACGACGAGCTTGTCCCCTGCGCGGCAGCCTTTCTCGATTCCCGCACACCCGGCTCCGACCAGAAGGAGAATTTCTGCATCATCGGCCCCGGCGTCGCGGAGAACCCCGGGCAACATGTGCACATCGCCGAACCGCACGGCTTCAACATCGGGGGCGCGCGCCAGCCCGGCGGCTGCATCAACTCCCAGCATTCCCATACGACCGCCGAGGTCTTCGTCGTCCATAGCGGACACTGGCGCATCATTTTCGGTCCCGAAAGGGAGGATGGCCACCTCGACGCGGCACCGGGGGACGTGGTTTCGATCCCGGTTCACATGTTCCGCGGCTTCGAGAAACTGGACGAGGGACAGGGGTTTCTCTGGGTCGTGCTCGGCAGCGACGATCCCGGCCAGGTCATCTGGGCGCCCGAGGTGTTTGCACGCGCCGAACGGACGGGGCTCCGGTTGCTCAAGGGCGGCGAACTGATCGAGGTCGAGGACGGCGAGAGCCTTCCTCCGAACGCCGAACTGGAGGAGCCGCCTTCGCCGGCCCAGCTGGCCGCCTGGGCGACGCCGGCGATGGCGGAGATGGAAAAGGGCCTGTGCCGTCGTTGCGACATGACGGCAAATCCCGCCTCCCCGCTCGCGGGCGACGGCGTCGAGGAGTGCGGCATCCTCAACCTGGTCGACACCGCGGACGGGTTCCCGGCAGGCCCGATCCGGGGCGGATGGCCGCACGGGTTTGCGCTACGCCAGCTGCGCATGACGAGCGGCACGCGCATTCCTCCGCATGTCCGCCTCGAGCCCGAGGTGGTGTTCGTGCACGAGGGTGAACTCGGCGTTTCCTGGCCGGAAGGCGAGGTGGTCATGCGGCGGGGCGACACGATGTCGGTTCCCGAGGGCGTTCCCCGCAGCTTCCGCAACGGCGGGCCGGGACCGACCGTTGCCTATGTCGTGCGCGGCGGCGACAACCCGGCCGCGCCCCGGTTCGAACGATAGCCGGCTGCGCGCTGCCCGGGCGGAGGACGGTGATGTCCGTTGACGGAGGCGGTGTACCCCGCCCGGAGAGCGGCCCTGCGACAACTGCCCGGCATGCTGTGACCGCGGAGGAGGTTGCGCGCCGGGCCGGTGTCTCGCAGTCGGCCGTCTCGAGGGCCTTTACTCCGGGCGCGAGCGTCGCTGCCAAGACCCGCGAGAAGGTGCTCGCGGCGGCGCGGGAGCTGGGCTACCGGCCGAACGCGATGGCGCGGACGCTGATTACCAACCGTTCGCGGATCATCGGCGTCGTGATGGCCTATCTCGACAACATGATCTATCCCGACGTTCTCGAAAAACTGGCTGCGGGGCTGCAGCAGCGCGGCTACCAGATGCTGCTGTTCACCGGGTTCAAGGACCGCCATTCCGACCCGGTCTTCGAGCAGATCATGCAGTACCGGGTCGACGGGCTCCTGCTCGCATCGACGACGCTCTCCTCGGACCTGTCCGACGAATGCACCGCGGCCGGTGTCCCCGTCGTCATGTTCAACCGCATGACCGAGCACCCGCTGTGCTCCAGCGTGACCAGCGACAACCGCAACGGCGGACGGCAGATCGCCGAGTTTCTCGTTGCGGGCGGCCACCGCCGGTTCGCCTATGTCGCGGGCGCGGCGATTTCCTCGACCAACCGGGACCGCGAGGCCGGGTTCCGCGAGGGACTGCTGCGGCACGGAATCGGGCAGATCGGCCATGCCGAGGGCAACCTCGAACTGGCTGACACCCGTGCCGCCGCACGGGAACTGTTCGCGGCCGACGAACCGCCCGACGCGGTCTTCGCCGGCAGCGACCACATGGCGCTCGCCGTCATGGAAGTCGCGCGGCACGAGTTCGGGCTGCGCGTCCCGGAAGACGTTTCGATCGTGGGCTACGACGATGTCGGGGCGGCGGGCTGGCCGAGCTTTTCGCTCACCTCGTTCACGCTGCCGGTGGCGCCGATGGTGGATGCGGCAGTCGAGCTGATGATGGAGCAGATCGAAAGCTCGTCGATCCTTTCCCACCACCGGGTGGTGCCGGGCCGCCTGGCGGTGCGCGGCAGCGCGCGGTTGCCGGGAGGGCCGGTCCGCGACCGGGAGGGGACGCTCATATGGGCGCCCGGCGGGATGGAATGACGCAGCCGTGCGTATCGGACAGGGGAGGCAGCATGTTCAACACCGACCATATCCAGACGACCCATGTCGGCAGCCTTCCGAGGCCCGACGACATTGCCGAAGGGCTGTTCGCCCGGGAGCGTGGCGGGGATTTCGATCCGGCCGCCTTCCGGGACTGCCTGGACGATGCGGTTGATGCCATCGTCGCGCGCCAGCGCGCCGTCGGTATCGACCTGCCCTCGGACGGAGAACTCGGCAAGATCTCCTACGCCACTTATATCAAGGACCGACTGACGGGCTTCGACGGTGACAGCCCGCGTCGGCCGCCGGCGGACCTCGCCGACTTTCCAGACTATCTGAAGAAGCTCGCGGAGAGCGGCGGTACCCCGACCTACCGGAGTCCGCGCTGCGTCGGGCCCATCGCGGTGAAGGACCGCGGCCCTCTCGACCAGGATATCGCCAGGTTCCTCGGCGCGCTCGAAAACGCGGGCTACTCCGCCGGCTTCATGAACTCCGCCTCGCCCGGTGTTATCGCCCAGTTCCAGCCGTCCGATTTCCACGCCGATCACGAGTCCTACGTGCGGGACCTCGGCGCCGCGATGCGCATGGAATACGAGACCATCGTCGACGCGGGCCTGACCCTGCAGATCGATGCGCCGGATCTTGCGCTGGGCAGGCATGTCGTGTTTGCCGGGCTCGAGGACGAGGCGTTCCTCAAGGTGGCCGAGATGCATGTCGAGGTGATCAACGAGGCACTGGCCGACGTGCCGCGCGAGCGGGTCCGGCTGCACATCTGCTGGGGAAACTACGAAGGGCCCCACACCCACGACATCCCGATGGAGAAGGTCCTCCCTGTGTTGTTGAAGGTGAAGGCCGGGGCCTTGCTGTTCGAGACCGCGAACCCCCGGCACGGCCACGAATGGCGGGCCTGGCGGGACGCCGACCTGCCCGACGACCTGGTGCTCATCCCCGGGGTGATTGACAGCACCACCAACTATGTCGAGCACCCGCGCAACGTTGCCGACCGCATCCTGCGCTTCGCCGGCATCGTCGGGCGGGAGCGGGTAGTCGCCGGAACCGATTGCGGCTTCGCGACATTTGCGGGATATGGCGTGGTGGATCCCGAAATAGTCTTCGCAAAACTCCGGTCGCTCACCGAGGGCGCGGCGATCGCAAGCGACGAACTGTTCTGAACCGTCGTGCCGTCCCGTGACACCGGTTGCAGTGGCGCGCCCGCCGTCAGGCGCGGGGACCTGTCCCCTGGCGATCCGGCGCGATCAGGCACTCATTGCGGTAGGGAGTGTCATGCGTGCAGCTCCGTTCCGGCCAGGGGATGGCCGTCAGGTGTCATTTGACGGGCGTCATCCCGGACCACCGATGCGATGATCGCTTCGTTTCGTGGACTGAGCGCAGCGTCGGCGCATGTCGGCCCATGGCCGGGGCCATCCATCCCGACGGATCTCGAGCTCCGCGGCCTGCAGTGGTTCGTCCGGAAACAGATAGGCGCGAACACAATCGGACCGGGTGCGAGCCGTTTATCTCCATACCTGTCTCCGTCATGTCATGCGAGAGAAAGCCACCAACGGGACGTTGCGCCAGCGGTTCGCAGTCGACAGTCGGAACGCCGCCGTCGTTTCCCGCCTGCTGAACGAAGCCGTGGAGGCTGGCATGATCGTCATCGACGATCCGATGGCAGGCAGACGGAGTCGCGCCTACCTGCCTTTCTGGGCGCCCTCGACCGAGAATAGGATGGGAGATGTCATTTGACCAGACACACCCTTCGCGACGACCGTTCCTGTCAATGGCAGCATAACTCGTTGGTATGATGGATATTATCGAAGATGCCCCTGCCTTCGGCAATTCATCAGGAAGCATCCAGGCGCCTGCGTCGACCAGAACCCCGATCCCTCATCCCGTCTCATAGGGAGAAGCCATCCGATCGACACGAAGTTCCTGCGGATACCGCCGCCCCGGCTTTCACATGTGCCGGACAGGTTCACGCGAGAGGGCTGGACCGGAGAGAGCAGGATGGATGGCGGAACAGAACACCACAGATCACGGATCAGAACCGAAGCGGTGCGCCGTTGAGGCGCGCCGGCCCGCCCGCATGTTCAAATACGCCCGGCTCCGCACCCCCTTCGTCACCCCGGCCTCCGAGCCGGGGCGACGGTGGGGCGACACCGCCATCGGCTCCGATCGACGACCGCTGGCACTACATTCCGGATCGACCGAGAAACGGGCGAAATCGTCGATCTCGACCATGGTGATTACCATAGAGGGAGGGAGGCATGGCTGAAGCTCAGGGCATTCGTATGAAGAATCCCGCCCATCCCGGCGGGCTCGTGAAAAGCGAAATCGTCGAACCCCTGGGATTCCCGGTGACGGTAGCGGCCAGCGCGCTTGGCGTGACGCAGGCCGAGCTGTCCGCCGTGCTGAACGAGCGCGCGCACCTGTCGCCGGAAATGGCGCTGCACATCGAAATGTTGTCTAGCGTGGAAAATTGACCCCCTGTTGGAGTGGGCCCTTGGGGCCGGACAGGTTCATGCTGCGTCTTCGACCGGGGTGCGGGACTGTTCCTCCTCGAAACGGTTGGGGCTCAGGTAGCCGAGGGTAGAGTGCAGACGTCTGTCGTTGTAGCTGTCGATGAAGCGTGGCAGGTCTTCAGCGACGTCTTCCGCGCTCTCGAAGGCCATGAGATAGACGCCTTCGACCTTCAGCGTCTTCACGAAGTTTTCATCATGGCGTTGTCGTAGGGGTTGCCGCGGCGCCCCATCGAGCCGATCAGGCCGCGGTCCGGGACACCGACCAGCCGAGCAGAATCTTCGTCCAGCTACACCGCTCGTGACCGGGAATTCTCTCGGCAAGACAGATCCCCTTTTCCTGAATTGGGGTTGCGGAGAATGCTGCTGTTTGCGGTGTCACGTGCCAGCACCCAGTCTTGCTCGGAAAAGCCGCCCACCGTTTTCCAGGCTGTCGTCGATGCCGATGAGGCGCATCAAGTGCCATGCCAACGCCTGGTTGCTGGACAGGACCGGTTTCTGCACCCGGGCCTCTGCTTCCGGAATGATCTCCAGTGCTCGCAGGCCGGTGCACGCTACGAACACGCCATCGCAATCCTCGCCCGCACCGATCTCCTTGACCGCCTCGAGGATGCTGTGCGGCGCGATCCGGGCGACGGTGAGATCATTCGATTGGCAGAAGGAGGCGACGGCGCTCACCTCGAAACCGGCCACCTCCAGCCTCTCTCGCAAGTCCGTGTTGACCGATGGGAGGTAAGGTGTGACCAGGGCGATCCGCTTCAACCCGAGTGCACGCAACGCGGCCTTGCATGCGCTCAGGGGATTGCTGGTTCTCGCATCGGGATGGATACGGCAGATGATCCGTTCGACTTCTTCCTCCCCTATCTCCGCGGCGCCGGAAGTGCAGCAATAGCCGATCGCATCGAAGCAAAATTCCCTGGGCAGCAGGCGCACCGTCCCGGGCAGCTCGCGTTCCATTTGGCGAAGCGTGTCCGGTGTCACCTCCATGGCGTTGGGGATGCGAGCGTGATAGAGCACCACTCCGAGTCCTCGCAGGAGAGACGCGAATTCAGGCTCGATCGTCTGATCCGATTGCAGGACGATGAGTCCGATCCGGGCCCGCTCGCCCGGACCGGCGTCAGTCTCAAACTTCAACGACCGGATGCAGGGGGAGGGCGGCATCGCGGGCACCATTGCTCCTCACGGGTCCACAAACGGCTGCAATCTCAATCCAATACCATTCAGACATGTTCAGTTACCAACCAGAATCCATGTTCGAGGACAAGTTTGCGTGGCAGAATCGATCCCATGCAGCGGCAAATCGGCCATTGGTCGAGCGACTTGCCCCGGCCACCGGTCTGCTTGAATGTCGGTACATCGACGGTTACTCGACCGAGCCGGACAGTCGGCCGGGCGTAGCGGATCCTTCACCGGTGATCCGGTCATCGAGGCCGGCAGGGACGCGATAGCCGGCCTTGCCGCACTGGTTGCCGCGAGGCATGACGGGGATCTTGCAGCGGGGCTTGGGCTCGATACGCGGTCGCGCGTGCTGCCGATCGGTTCGGAAGGCGTTACGGATCCCGCGATTTTCGACAGGATCATGGAGGTCGACCATGTTGTCTGATGCGCCGCAACGCGGCTTCCCGGAGAGCGAATTCGCCACCCGTACCCGCAAGGCACAGCGGCTGATGTCCGAGCAGGATCTGAGTGGACTGCTGCTCACCACCGAGCCGGAGGTCCGCTATTTCAGCGGCTTCCAGACGCAGTTCTGGCAATCCCCGACACGGCCATGGTTCCTGTTCGTGCCCGCGGAGGGCAAGCCGATTGCGGTCATCCCGGAAATCGGCGTCGTGCTGATGCGAAAGACCTGGCTCGACGACATCCGCACCTGGAATGCCCCGGCTCCCGAAGACGACGGCATTGGCCTGCTGACCGACCTGTTATCGCCCTTGGCCTCAAGAGGCGCGCGAATCGGGGTGCCGAAGGGACACGAGACCTCGCTCAGGATGCCCCTCGGCGACTGGGAGCGGCTGATCGCTGCACTTCCCGGGCTTGAGGTCGTCGATTCGACCGGACTGGTCCGGGCCCTGCGCATGGTGAAGTCCGCCGCGGAAATCGAGAAACTGGCCCATGTCTGCGCCATCGTGTCAGCCACCTTCGAGAGGCTCCCCGACTTTGTGCATGACGGCGAGCCACTGTCCGAAGTCTTCCGGTCCTTCCGGCGCGAGGCGCTTGCGCTTGGGGCCGATGACGTTCCATACCTTGTAGGGGGAGCAGAGCAGGGCGGCAACCGGGACATCATCTCTCCCCCGTCGCAGCGACCTCTTCGGACGGGAGATGTCCTGATGCTCGATACCGGATCGACATGGGATGGCTATTTCTGCGATTTCGACCGGAACTTCGCCATCGGTCGCAGCGACGACCTGTCGCGTCGTGCCTACGACACGCTTTGGCGCGCGACCGAAGCCGGGATCGACACGGCGCGGCCGGGTCGGACCTGCCGCGACGTCTATCACGCCATGCGGGCTGTGATTGCAAAAATGGACGATCAGCCCGCAGATGTCGGACGTCTCGGGCACGGCCTTGGCATGCAGCTGACCGAATGGCCCTCGAATGCGGCGTTCGACAACACCGTGCTCCAGGAAGACATGGTGCTGACGCTCGAGCCCTCGCTCGGTTACGGCGACGGCCTGATGATGGTGCACGAGGAAGACGTCGTGGTTCGCGCAGGCGGCGCGGAATTGCTGACCACCCGTGCCGCGCCGGAATTGCCCGTCATCTGAACCGTTCAAGCAGGCTCGTGACTCCCCCCAACTATTGTTCGGTACATGGATCAGACGCCGATCGGCGTACCAACCTGTTGATTGCCCTTGATTCCGAGGGGTCAATCGGCGGCGGGTGACAACAGCCGACCGACCATCCCGTGCTAGGACTTCATCGTCTGACCGAAATCCTTGTGGGCCGGCCGCAGGTCCCAGCTCGAACGTTGATGACACCTACCCCTCTCGACATTCCTCGCGCGGTTACAGATCGAGGTCGCCAAGCGAGGCGCCATCAACGTGCAGCGCCACGGCATGAAGCACGGCGCACACATTCCGGACTCGCTTGGGTGGGCCCGAGACCGCACAGGTGAGCCAGGTTTTCAGCACGGACACGTTCGGGCGGCAGGTGTCTGTCCCTCCTGGAGTTTGCTGATCTCTTGATCGAGCGAGTGGAGGATGCGTCCGGGCTTCGGTGGCGCCTTGTGATCGAAGGCCGCCGCCAGTACAGGGTTGAGCGTCCTGCGGTGGATGCGGCAATAGACAAGGTCGACCCTGTGCCCGGCCGGTGTCAGACGATAGCGATGAGAGGATGGTATCCTCTCGACAATGTCCCGCAGGCGCAGGCGCCGCAGGCCATAGGTGGCCTGACGTGAGCCATGGGTGTCGCTCGACAAGAGGTCGGCAACCGCGCGGCCTGTCCGCCCATGCGGTGGCGCATGCCTCAGATCTCCCGGGCCACCCGATGACCATCGGTGACCGCCAGTTCGATATCGCGTGGCTGGTAGCAGTCACCGATTGCGTAGACCGAGTCGTGACGCTCCTCGAGCGTTCGGTACAGGGTATCATCCGCACGTCCGCCTGAGCCGAACACAACCGTGTCGACCTCCTCGATTGTCCGCGGCGCCCAGTTGATCACGTTGTAGACATCGACCGAATTCTCGTTGACCTCCCAGACACCGGTGAAAGGCGTGAGCGTGACGTTCTTGTTCAGGAGCTCCTCGGTCAGGTTGTGCCAGGACGGCACCGGCATATCCTGGGCAACGTAGGGCAGGCCGGTGACAATTTCGACCTGTCGGCCGAGTTCAGCGATGTAGTCCGCAGTCGTCGCCGCTTCGGCGCGGCCGATGGTATCCACCACCAGGACCCGCTCACCGATGTCGGCATTGCCTTCCAGGACATCTCGCGCGCTCAGCACGTGGCGCTGACCGGTGCCGATGACCTCGGGAATGTATGCGGTCGATCCGGTGGCGACGACGACCGCATCCGGTTGCTCGGCAAGTACGGTCTCCGCGTCCGCCTCCGTGCGCAATCGTACCTCTACGCCGAGCTTTGCCAGCTGACGTTCGAAGAACAGGATGATCTCTTCGAAGTTGCCGCGGTTGGGGGTCTTCACGATGAGCCTGATTTGCCCGCCGAGGCGAGAGCTGCGTTCAAGCAACACCACCTCATGCCCGCGTTCCGCCGCCGTGCGGGCCGCCTCCATTCCACCCGGGCCACCGCCCACGACGACCACCTTCTTTCGTGCAGGTGCCTTGTCGAGGTCGGCCCATTCGGCTTCACGCCCGGTGACCGGGTTGTATATGCATCCCACGCCCATACCGAGATAGATGTGCCCCACACAGCTCTGGGTGCACGCAATGCACGGACGAATGTCCTCGGTACGACCTTCTCTCGCCTTGTTGGGAAAATGCGGATCCGCAATGAGCGCGCGCGCCATGCCGATGATGTCCGCCTTGCCCTGGCTGATCACCCTGTCGGCAACCGCCGGTGAGTCCATTCGGCCGGTGCCGACGACCGGGAGCGAGACCGCGGACTTGAGCGCTGCAGGCAGGTTCGCGAACTGGCCCGGCTGGTAGTAGTAACTTGGCCAGTGCGCCCGGCCGCTCTTGAAACTCGGAACGATGCCCTGCCACATGTTGAAGTAATCGACCGTGCCGTCGGCCTCGAGCAGCTTGCCGATCACCTTGTAGTCCTCCACGGTGAGACTGTACTCGACGAGATCGTCGTAGAACCGGATACCGACCAATCGATCCGCTCCGAGTTCACCGCGCACGGCATCCACGACTTCCCGAAGAAACGTCATGCGCTCTTCAACAGTCTCACCGCCGTACTTGTCCTGGCGGCGGTTGGCCTGGGGGTTCAACGTGTTCGCGAGCAGCAGATCCATGCCGACGGCGAGTTCGACTCCGTCGAGGCCGCCGCGCCGCGCTCTCGAGGTCGCCTGGCGAAACAGGTCGACGACGCCTTCCATCTCGGATGTCGACATTTCGTGGGGCATGTGCTGTGCGACGGAGAAGTCCGGTGGAGGCACGGCCGAGGCAGCGTTCATGATGCGCCCGCCGAGAAATGCGCCCGGATCGGCGACACGACGACCCCGGTGCCCCATCTGAACGAGCAGGGGAACCTCGTACGCATGGGTTGCGTCGGCCATCTTCCGATAGATGGGCACGACCCCGTCGTCGACGCTTGAAAGCGACAGGGGCACCGGACCGTCATAAGCCACCACGGTATGGCCAATCACGATGACGCCGGCACCGCCCCGCGCACGTTCGCCCACATAGTCGGCATAGCGCTGCGTCGGCACGCCCGCCGCGGTCTGAAAGTGCGCGGCATGCCCGGTGTTCATGATCCGGTTCTTGAGCGTGTACCTGCCGACCCTGATCGGGCTGAACAGGTCCGGAAAGAACTGGGACATGTGGGCGCTCCCGTGCGTTGGTGGTTGTCTGCGACGACCCTGCTCGACCTGCCGTCACCGTTGACCTGATCGCATCGGCGTCGCCGTCGAGCAAATGTGAGCCCGGCTGCTCCACCAGGTCGGCCTTTGCACCGAAGTCGTCTCGCCACGACCACAAGCCACTGACCCCAAACAGAGCCGAGTGGTTTCAGGGGCCTGTGATCCAGCTCGATCGAGAGCCGAACGGAGTCACGCGTGCCCTGGACGGAATCCATCCTCCAGGAATATCAGCGGGGCTGCCCGCGACATGCAACGGTTTTGACCCGGGGGAAGCGCCTTTGAAGAAGAAACTAATGTCCTGACCTCACACATTTCGCCGATCAAACCCCGATATTTCCGGTTCGCCTGTAGCATCGTCGTCCCCGGCAGTTCGCGGACCAGGCGCAGGTTGGTGCCGGGAAGGAGTGCGTCGGCCTGGTTGGGTTCTTCAAGCAGGCCTGCAATTGCGGCGTCGCCGGCAGTGCTGGCAGTGTCGAGGATATGCATCAGAAGGATGGTCCCGTCCGGGTCCGGGATGATGCCGGCGTCTGACCGGAACAGCGCACCGGGGGGATGGTGCGGTCGCTGCTTCCCGTACTGTGCGACCTGGAGTTGTGCTGTAGCGTCCGATGTCCGTGGTGTACGCCGTCGTCTCCCGTCTTGTCGCCCCGGTCGATCGACGGAAGGTATGGGGCCGGGCCCTGCAAGTCTGGCCATTCGACGGATCCCGCAGCATCGGATCCATCGTTCATCTCCATCCCACTCGACATCGCAGGCCACTGTTTTGCAATTCGTAAAGCTCTCTGCCGGAGCCATTTGCCATGCCAAAGGTCGCAAACCTCAAGATTGCCAGGGTCGGCGGTTCTCACGCAGTCATCCTCGGCCGCGACCTCCTCAGCCAGGCCAACCTCGCGCCCGGTGAAGAACCAGTCGCCCTGCCCGTCCAGGATGGTATCGTCCTCAAGTCCAGGGCGACCGCCGGCGGTGCCATGTTTCAGGCGTTGCTCGACGACATGGACGCCCGCAGTGACGTCTATCGGCGCCGTGCCCAGTGAGCGACGAGCGCCGCGGACCTCATCCACCTGCATGACGCGATGCTGCGCCGCTTTGGCGGCGCGATCGCGGCCTGCTCGAGTCCGCGGTTGGACGGGTCGAGCGGGTCCAGGACCATGTCAGCCTCGACCCCGTCGAGGCCGCCGCCATGCTCTGCTGGACGATCACCAGGAACCATCCCTGGGTGGACGGCAACAAACGAGCCGGCTACGGCACCCTCGTCGCGACCCTGGCGGTAAACGGCTGGCGGCTCGATCCGTCGTTGTCCGATGACGAGATCGCCGACCGTATCATCGAAGTTGCGGCTTCCGGGGCCAACCACGCTCCTTTTCATGACCGGGCGCAACTCCGGGTGCGCACGGACAACACATACCGGTTGCTGTTCGAGCGCGATGCCAGGGAGCCCCTGTATACGTCCATACTCCAGGCGGAACCGGACGAACGGCCGGAAGCGGTCGGAACTGTAGCGACGTCCGGACCCGCGTGCCCGGTACGCCGCCACCGACGATCCGCTCCCGGCAGGAAGCGAGTCTTGCATGACACGCAGCACTGCACGTCGTGCAGCGCGAACGACCGGTGACGAAGCGCCGCGGCGATGGACGCGGCTTCCAGACCGGCTCGGCGACTGCCGGGAACGAAAGCACGATCCGGACCCGGGACGCCGGATCACGTGGTACGGCCAGACCCGGCTGACAGGCGCCGCGCGGACAGGTGCAACATCGTCAGCCAGACTGATCATGATGCGGGAGCGCGAGTCCCTGTCGCCAGGGAGGCACGTCCCTTTCACGATGTACCTGACCTCGAATGCGCAACCACCAATGTTCAGTCGAGACGATTAATGCCGTCGAAGGCGGCAGTCTTGTAACACTCCGCCAATGTCGGAAAGTTGAACACCGTATCGACGAAATAATCGATCTTGCCGCGATGCGTCAGCACCGCCTGTCCGATATGGATCAGTTCCGTGGCGCCCTCGCCAAGTATTGCGACGCCGAGGAGTTCGCGGCTCTCAAGGTGAAAGATGAGTTTCAGAATACCCTCCGAGTCGCCGAGGATCTGGCCACGCGAAATCTCGTTGTAGGCGGCCCGGCCGACTTCGTAGGGAACACCCGCGTCGGTCAGCTCCTCCTCGCTGCGTCCGACGATGGAAATTTCCGGAATCGTGTAGATGCCGTAGGGCAGCAGGTCGGGCGTGCTTTCCACCGGAGCGCCGAAGGCGTGGCACGAGGCGATGCGGCCCTGCTCCATCGACGTGGAGGCCAGGCTCGGAAAGCCGATCACGTCACCGACCGCGTAGATGTGCGGAACCTCGGTCTGAAAGGACCCGTTGACGGCGATCAGGCCGCGATCGACCGCCTTCAGCCCGGCCGCGCTCAGGCCGAGCGCCTGCGTGGCGCCGGTTCGGCCGATGCTGTAAAGGGCGGAATCGGCCTGGATCTGCTTGCCACTGGCAAGATGCACCCGGACCTTTTCGCCCTTGTCGCCGCCCGGCCGCTCGAGGCTGCTGACTTCTTCGCCAAGCCGCAGGGTCATGCGGCTCCGGCGCATCTGGTAGACCAGCGTGTCGATGATCTCGAAGTCGATGAAGCTCAGCAGCCGCGGTCGCTTGTCGATGACGGTGACCCTGACGCCGAGCGCCGCGAAGATGGTCGCGTATTCGAGGCCGATAACGCCGGCGCCGATGACAACAAGCGAACGCGGAAGGTGCTCCAGGGTCAGGATGTCGTCGCTGGTGAAGATCCGCTGACCATCGAATTCGACATGGCTCGCGCGCGTCGTCGTCGTGCCGACGGCGATGACGATCCGGTCGGCGGTGACTTCCCGTGTTCCACGTCCGTCCGGGCCGGCAAGGCGCAACCTGTGCGGATCGACGAAGGTCGCTTCCGCCTGCAGCAGTTCGACCTGGTTACGCAGGAGCTGATGGCGGTTAACGTCGAGTTCATGGGCGACGACATTGTCGGTGCGGACCAGCAGGTCCTCCATCGAAATGTCCTTCTTCACCCGGTAGGAGGCGCCGTAGATATTGCGCTCCCGGTAGCCGGAAAGATGCATCACTGCCTCCCGGAGCGTCTTGCTCGGGATGGTACCGGTGTTGATGCAGGTGCCGCCGACGACGGCCTGACGTTCCACAACTGCCGTTTTCTTGCCGAGCTTCGCCGCCTGTATCGCAGCGCGATGGCCAGCGGGTCCGGATCCGATGACCAGCAACTCGTAGTCGCGCTCCGACATGTCCGGCACTCCCCTTCCCGGCAGTCTGGCCCTGTGCGCTGCAGACCGGAAGCCTCGCACATCACGATCAAGCAACCGGCGGAGCTTCCGGTCCATCCCGACGACTGCAGTGAGGATATCGAGAGCGCCCTGGTGGAGATACCGAAAAGCGGGGAAGGCAGGCCTATGGACAAGAGGAGCACCGGCCCACGACCATCGAATTCCGCAGATGACGCGAAAGGGCAGGAATGACGTACAAAACGCCACTTCAAATCGAACAGAGATCTCGAAATTGGATTATGATATCAACTGTTTGCGAGGAGTCGTCCGTAATCCCCACAGGAGTTCCGGTTGCCTCTGGCGGTGGGGGTGGGATTCGAACCCACGGTGCGCTCGCGCGCACAACGGTTTTCGAGACCGCCCCGTTCGACCACTCCGGCACCCCACCCCGCTGTACAACCGGTCGCCTTGTATCGGGTCTGGCGCACGTCGCCAAGGGGTTTGTCCGGTTCGGTGTTCACGCCGGATCGGAGAGTGGAAGCCATGGTGCGGAACCTGTCCGGTCAGCCGTCTTCGGGATCGCCTCGGGCCCTTCGCCGGGTTCCGAGTATCGACAGCGGTGTGAAGCGTTCCGGCTCGATGCTGTCGGACACGGCGTTGATGACCCTGGACATCGTTCGGACAGGGCGCCGCATACGGCCGGTTCAACCGGAGGATGCGGAGTTGCCGGCCGGATGGTGCAAGATGGGTCGGTGAGCCCACACCAGTGCAATGCGGCGGCAGTCCGGCGGCGAATTCCCGATTGACAGTGCGGTCCCCGGGGCTATAGTCCCCACCCTTCGGGACGCGGATGCGCGTGCCCGAGATCCAGACCTCTCCCGGGATCCCAGGCGATGTATGCGGTTCTCAAGACCGGTGGCAAGCAGTACAAGGTCGCCGTCGACGACGTGATTGTCGTGGAGAAGCTCGCCGCCGAGGCGGGCGACAGCGTGGACCTCGACGAGGTGCTGATGCTTGGTGACGGCGAGTCCTCGACCGTCGGCAGGCCGGTGGTCGCCGGTGCCAGGGTCACGGCCCGGGTGCTGGAGCAGAAGCGCAGTGACAAGATCATCGTGTTCAAGAAGAAGCGGCGGAAGAACTACCGGCGTACGCGGGGTCATCGCCAGGACGTGACGGTGCTGCGGATCACCGACATCCACGCGGCCGGGGAGTAGCAGCTCATGGCGCACAAGAAGGCAGGCGGCAGTTCGCGCAACGGGCGCGACTCGGCGGGACGGCGTCTCGGGGTCAAGAAGTTCGGTGGCCAGGCGGTGATCCCGGGCAACATCCTGGTGCGCCAGCGCGGAACGAAGTTCCATCCCGGCGAAAACGTCGGCATGGGCCGGGACCACACGCTGTTCGCCAAGACCGAGGGGCTGGTCCGTTTCAGGCACAAGGCCGGCGGCCGAACCTACATCGCCGTCGAGCCGGTCGCGGCGGAGTGATCCTGCCCCGTTGACGGGGGCCCGTGGGCAGTGAAGTTTCTTGACCAGGCCAAGGTCCACATCACCAGCGGAAACGGCGGCGGCGGCTGCGTGAGCTTCCGCCGCGAGGCACATGTCGAGTACGGCGGTCCCGACGGCGGCGACGGCGGGCGCGGCGGCGATGTCGTCGCGGTCTGCGTGGATGGTCTCAACACCCTGATCGACTACCGCTACCGGCAACACTTCCGCGCCGGAACCGGGCGTGGCGGCGCCGGCCGCCAGAAGACCGGCGCGTCGGGTGGAGACGTCGTCCTTCGCCTGCCGCTGGGCACCCAGATCCTCGAGGATGACCGCGAGACCCTGATCGCCGACCTCACCCGGGTCGGACAACGGGTCACCCTGCTGCGCGGCGGCGACGGCGGGTTTGGCAACGCACGCTACAAGAGTTCGACCAACCGCGCCCCGCGCAAGGCGCTGCCCGGATGGCCCGGGGCGACCAGGTCGATCTGGCTGCGCCTCAAGCTGATCGCCGATGCCGGCCTCGTCGGATTGCCCAACGCCGGCAAGTCGACCCTGCTTGCGCGCGTAAGCCGGGCCCGGCCCCGGATCGCCGACTATCCGTTTACCACGCTGCACCCGGGGCTGGGGGTGGTCGGGTTTTCCGACGAGGTCATCGTGCTTGCCGACATCCCGGGCCTGATCGAAGGGGCCCATGACGGCGCCGGTCTGGGTGACCGGTTCCTGGGCCATATCGAGCGCTGCGGAGCCCTCCTGCACCTGGTTGACGCCACCGGGCCGGAACCGCTCGAGGCGTACAGGGTGGTTCGCGGCGAACTCGCGGCCTACGGTGCGGGGCTCGAGCACAAGCCGGAGGTGGTCGCATTGACCAAGGTCGACGCCTGCGAGCCTGCCGTCGCCGCGGAACTGGCCGACGACCTCGGCCGGCTGTGCGGCCGGACCGTGCACCGGATCTCGGCGGTTGCCGGACACGGCCTCGACCGAATGCTGTCGGAGGTGCTGCGGCATGTCCGCACCCGGCGCAGCAGCGAGGCCGCCACCGGGGAGAGCGCGTGGACACCGCACTGACAGGGGGGGCGAGCGTTCTCGCGGAGTCGGGGCGGCTGGTCGTCAAGATCGGGTCCGCCCTGCTGGTGCGTGAACGGGATGGACGGGTCCGGCGCGACTGGCTCGGCGCGCTCGGCGAGGACATCGCGAGGCTGCGCCGCCGGGGACTCGAGGTGATCGTGGTCTCCTCGGGCGCCATCGCCGTCGGCTGCCGGCACCTCGGTCTCGACATCCGGACCCTCAGGCTCGAGGAAAAGCAGGCTGCGGCCGCAACCGGGCAGATCCGGCTGGCGCACGCGTGGCAGGAAATGATGGCGCGGCACGGCATGACCGTCTCGCAGATCCTGCTGTCGCCCGACGACACCGAGCGCCGGCGCCGGCACCTGAATGCGCGTGCGACCATCTCGACACTGCTCTCGCTCGGCGCCCTGCCGGTGATCAACGAGAACGATACGGTTGCAACCGCCGAAATCCGGTTCGGCGACAATGACCGCCTGAGTGCGCGGGTCGCCCAGATGGTCAGCGCCGACACGCTGTTGCTGCTGTCCGACGTCGACGGGCTGTACGACCGCGACCCGAGAGACGACCCGTCGGCGCGTCACATCCCCCACGTGGCCCGGATCACGCCGCAGATCGAGGCGATGGCGGGACCCGTCGGCAGCGAGGTCGCGTCGGGCGGAATGGTGACCAAGCTGGCGGCGGCCCGGATCGCCACCGGCGCCGGCTGCCGGATGATCATCGCGTCCGGCGACGTGATGGGACCGCTGGGCGCGGTGGAGCGCGGGGCCCGCTGCACCTGCTTTGCCCCGTCGGGAACACCGCGCGGAGCGCGCAAGAACTGGATCGCGAGTGCGCTCGGTCCTGCCGGAATACTGACCATCGACGACGGTGCCGCGGCCGCGTTGCGGCGCGGCCGCAGCCTGCTCCCGGCCGGGGTCACCCGGGTTGAAGGGCAGTTCGAGCGTGGTGACCTGGTTGCGGTCACCGACGCCGGCGGCGCGGAACTCGCGCGTGGACTTGCCGCCTACGGCTCGCGCGACGCCGCGCTCATCTGTCGGCGCAAGTCCGGTGAAATCGAATCCATCCTGGGGTATCGTGGCCGCGATGAAATGATCCATCGCGACGACCTTGTCTTGACCAGTTAGGAACGGGCCCATGTCGCTTGCCGAAGCCGGCCACGACAGCGAGACATCGCTCGAGACCGTCATGCAATCGCTCGGCCGCAACGCCAGGGCGGCCGCGCGCACCCTGTCGAGGGCGGGCGAGGAGCAGAAGAACCGCGCACTGCGAATGGCGGCGGACGCAATCCGCGCGCAGGCCGGCGACATCCTCGAGGCCAACGAGCGCGATGTCGCCGCCGGTCGCGACCGCGGCCTGCGGGCCTCTCTCCTCGACCGGCTGGCACTGGACAGGGACCGGCTCGGCGGTGTCGCCGGCGGGCTCGAGGCGATCGCGGACCTGCCCGACCCGGTCGGGTCGGTCATGGCCAGCTGGACCCGGCCCAACGGCCTCGAGATCAGCAGGGTGCGCACGCCGCTCGGCGTCATCGGCATCATCTACGAGTCCCGGCCCAACGTGACCGCGGATGCCGGCGGCATCTGCATCAAGTCCGGCAATGCCGCCATCCTGCGCGGCGGATCGGAATCGCTGCATTCCTCTCGCGCAATCGCCTCCTGCCTCAGCCAGGGACTGGAGGCGGCGGGGCTGCCCGCGAGCGCCGTGCAGCTGGTTCCGACGCGCGACAGGGCAGCGGTCGGCCACATGCTGACCATGCCGGAGTGGATCGACATCATCGTGCCGCGCGGGGGCCGGTCACTGATCGAGCGGGTTCAGAATGAAAGCCGGATCCCGGTCATCGCGCATCTCGACGGGCTGTGTCACGTCTATCTCGACCGGGCGGCCGATCCCGACATGGCCAGGAACATCGTGCTGAACGCCAAGATGCGCCGCACCAGTGTCTGCGGTGCCGCCGAGACCCTGCTGGTTGACCGGGCCGTCGCATCCACGCTGTTGCCGCCGGTCGCAGCGGCACTCAGCGAGGCCGGCTGCAGCCTGCGCGGCGATGCGCAGGCCAGGCAACTGGTGCCGGAGATGGAAGCCGCCACCGAAGCTGACTGGAGCACGGAGTACCTGGACGCGATCCTGGCGGTCAGGCTGGTCGACGGGATTGACGGCGCCATCGGACATGTCAACCGGTACGGATCAAGCCATACCGACACCATCGTGACCGGTGACGGTCCCACCGCCGAGCGATTCCTGGACGAGGTCGACAGCGCCATCGTGCTGCACAATGCCTCGACCCAGTACGCGGACGGCGGCGAGTTCGGCATGGGGGCCGAAATCGGCATCTCGACCGGACGGCTGCACGCACGTGGACCGGTGAGTGTCGAGCAGCTGACCAGCTTCAAGTACGTTGTCCGCGGCAACGGGCAAACGCGTCCGTGATTCTCTCACCCGGCGGCCGAGGAACCGTGGACACGGGTGACCGACCACACGCGCGGCACGCGACGCTGTCCACCCTCGTCAGGCCGGATCCCGGTTCCCGGCGCATCGGGCTCATGGGCGGATCCTTCAACCCGGCGCACGACGGACACCGGATGATCGCGCTGCTGGCGCTGCGCCGGCTGCGGCTCGACCGGGTCTGGTGGCTGGTCTCGCCGCAGAACCCGCTGAAGTCGGCCGAGGACATGGCGCCTCTCGCCGACAGGATGGCCATTGCCCGGCGCGTCGGCGCCCACCCGGCGATCGAGGTCACCGCGCTCGAGTCGGACCTGGGTACCGCCTATACCGTGGACACGGTCCGGCTGCTGCGCCGGCGGTGTCCGCGAACCCGGTTCGTCTGGCTCATGGGGGCTGACAACTTCCGCCAACTGCCGGACTGGCAGGACTGGAAGTCCCTCATGCACTGCATCCCTGTCGCGGTGTTTGCCAGGCCCGGCTACGGGGCGACGGCCCTGTCGGGAGCGGCAGCGCGTGCGTTCCCCCGTGCGCGGGTTCGCGAACGTGCGGCCGCGCTGCTGCCGGCGCGGTCCGCACCGGCGTGGGCCTATCTTCACACCCGGCTCAACGCGGTATCGGCGACACGCCTGCGCGATGCCGCGAGTCGCGACCACGTGGCGGACCTGCTGACACTGGTACTCGGCTCCCTGGACGAGGACAGCGCACAGGACGTGCTCTCGATCGACCTTGCCGGCAGGAGCACGATCGGCGACTACATGGTGATCGCGAGCGGCCGCTCGTCACGGCACGTCACCGCGATGGCGGAACACCTGCTCGCTCGCCTCAAGCCGATGCAGTCTCAGCGGCGTCGCGTCGAGGGTCTGCGACAGGGAGACTGGGTCCTGATCGACGCCGGCGACGTGATCGTGCACCTGTTCAGGCCCGAGGTGCGCGAGTTCTACGGACTCGACAAGATGTGGACCGCGACTGTCCGCGCGGGCAGTGATGCGACCGGCGGTTCCGGTCGGGCGCAGTGAGTGGCGGGGTGCGGATCACGCTTGCGGCTGTCGGACGGGCGCGGGACGACGTGTTCCGCGACCTGTACCGTCACTATGCCGGCCGCCTCACCTGGGAACTGGAACTCAGAGAGGTTCCCGCCGGGACCGCCCGTGACAGGGGAACCCGGCTGCGTCTCGAGGCCGATGCACTGCTGGCCACGATACCGCGCGGGGCACGCACCATCGCCCTGGACGAGAACGGAACGGATCTTGACAGTCGAAGGCTGGCCGGGTGGATCGGGCGTCATCGCGACGAAGGCACCCGGCAGTTCTGCCTGCTGGTCGGGGGTCCGGACGGCCTGGGCGAGGCGGTGGTCGGGTGCTGCGACCTTGTCCTGTCGCTCGGCCGGGTGACCTGGCCCCACATGCTGGTTCGCGGACTGGTTGCCGAGCAGCTCTACCGTTCCGAGCGAATTCTCTCCGGACATCCGTACCACCATGGCTGACCTGGCCGGTTTGGCCGGCCCTGCCGGTTGGGATAGAATCGGTCCATGAAGCCGGTCATGCTGTGCATCATGGATGGGTGGGGCGAGCGCGCGGATCCCGACCACAACGCGGTTGCCCTGGCTCACACCCCGGTCTTCGACCGCCTCCGCCGCAGGTGGCCGTCCGCCCGGCTTCATGCCTCCGGACAGGATGTGGGCCTCCCGGATGGCCAGATGGGCAATTCAGAAGTCGGGCACATGAACCTCGGTGCCGGCCGGGTGGTCATGCAGGACCTGCCCCGCATCAACAATGCCCTTGCCGGGGGCGTACTCGACGGGCATCCGTCGCTCGACCGGCTGGTCGAGCGCTCCGCCGCCGGGACCGGTCGCTGTCACCTGGTGGGCCTGGTTTCCGCGGGCGGGGTCCATGCCCACCAGGACCACGTGATGGCGCTCGCGTCCAGGCTCGCCGGCTCGGGCATCCGGGTCCTGGTTCACGCCGTCCTTGACGGCCGTGACGTTCCCCCCTCCCAGGCCCGGTGCGATCTGCCGCGATTCGAAGACGCGCTGCCCGCCGGCGCGTCGCTTGCCAGCGTGATCGGCCGGTACTTTGCCATGGACCGCGACCGGCGCTGGGACCGGGTGCGCACCGCATGGGACCTGCTGGTGAACGGGCAGGGTGATGCGGCCGCGACCGGGAGTGCTGCCGTGGAAACCGCCCATGCCCGGGGCGAGACCGACGAGTTCGTCCGCCCGTTTGCCATTGCGGGCTATGACGGCATGCGCGATGGCGACGGGCTCATGGTGGCGAACTTCCGGGCGGACCGCGTGCGCGAGATCCTGGCCGCGCTGCTCGATCCGTCGTTTGTCGAATTCGAGCGCCCGCGCCTGGCGCGGTTCGCCCACGCGAGCGGGATGGTGCACTACTCCGACGAACTCGACCCGTTCATCGAGCCGCTGTTCCCGCCGGTGGATCTTGACGGGACCCTGGGCGAGGTGGTCGCCCGGGCCGGGCGGCGTCAGCTTAGGATTGCCGAGACCGAGAAATACCCGCACGTGACCTTCTTCCTGAACGGTGGACGCGAGCAGGGTCACGAGGGTGAGAGCAGGATCCTGGTGCCGTCACCTCGGGTCGCAACCTATGACCTCCAGCCGGAGATGTCGGCGCACGAGGTGACGGACCGGCTTGTCGAGGCAATTGGCGGTGGCGAGTTCGACCTGATCGTCGCCAACTATGCCAACCCTGACATGGTCGGCCACACCGGTGATCTCGCAGCCGCGATCGCGGCGGTGGAGACGGTCGATCACTGCATCGGGCGCGTCGAGGAGGCACTGCGCCGCGCCGGAGGCGTGATGGTTCTCACCGCCGATCACGGAAACTGCGAGACCATGTTCAACCCCGAGACCGGCGGTCCGCATACTGCCCACACCACCAACCCGGTTCCCGCGATCCTGGTCAATGCGCCGGAAGGCGTCAGGTCGTTCGCGGATGGACGACTGGCCGACATCGCCCCGACCCTGCTGGAACTGATGGGGATCGGTGTTCCCGCCGCCATGAACGGCAACTCCCTGCTTCGCTTGTCTGGATCCGGCCCGTATCGCGATGACGACTGACAGGTTTCGCACCGTCGTATGTCTGCTGGCCCTGCTGGTGGGTCTGGCCAGCGCCGCTCGGGCCGACGAAGGGCTCGGCGGCAAGCTGGAGACGGTGCGCGGCCAGCTCGTGGAACTGGCCCGCGCCGTGCGCGAGCAGGAAGCCCATGTCACGCGCGCCGAACATCGGCTGGCCGAGCTGCGCCGCCGCCAGGAGGACCGCGAGACCCAGTTCCGCAGGATGCAGGGACGCCTCGCCGATCTCGCAATGGCGCTGCAGCGCCTCGCGCGCAGGGCGCCCGGGGCGGTGGTGACCACGCCGCATTCACCGCTTGATTCGGCCCGGGCACTCAGCCTGATCAGCTCGCTGACGCCGGGTATCCAGCGACAGACCGCGGCACTCGGGGCGGAGGTCGACGACCTTGCAGAGTTGCGACGGGCGATCACGCGGGAACAGGCCCGGCTCCGGATCGCGGAGTCGGAACTGCAGCGCCAGCGCAGCCGGCTTGACCGGTTGATCGGGCAGAAGACGGTCGCCCTGCAGCTTGACCGTGCCCGAAGCGGGGTTCCTCTCGTCGCCGGGCCCGACATCCGGGAAACGGTGCAGACGCTGGACGAGCTTCACGCCGCCCTGAAGGCGGCGTCCGGACAGCAGCGCGATGCGGTGCTGAAGCTGCAGTCCCTGCTCGCACGGGTACCGCAGGCACCGGGCGGCCAACGGCCGGACGGGGTCGCCGCGCGTGATGCCGCGCTGACGGTACCCGAGGTACCGGGAACCGGCGAGGCTGTGCGGGCGCGGTTTACCTTCCCGGTCGCGGGCGACGTCGTGACCGGTTTCGGTGACGCCGACGGTCAGCACATGAAGTCGAGGGGTATCACGGTCGCGGTACGCCCCGGAGCCCGGGTCGTGGCGCCGAACGACGGGACCGTGGTATTCGCTGACGAGTTTCGCGGATACGGACGTATGGTGATCATCGAGCATGATGGCGGTCTGCATTCCCTGCTGTCGCCGCTGGGACGCGTCGACGTGCGGGCGCAGCAGATGGTGTTCGCGGGCGAGCCGGTCGGCGTCATGGGGCGTTCCGCACAGCACGAGGAGCGTCTCTACGTCGAGCTCTGGCGGGACGGAACACCCGTTGATCCGCTTTTCTGGATCCCGGTCGGAAAGGAAACGGTGCCACAATGAGAGTGCTGCAACTGACGTCAAGGCCACTCGCCCGCCTCGCGGCAGTCCTGCTGCTGTGCGCACCCGCGGCGGCGGACGCCGACAATACGACCGATACCTACATGCAGCTGAACCTGTTCGGCGACGTGTTCGAGCGAGTGCGTGAACAGTACGTGGAAAAGGTGAGTGACAAGGAACTGATCGAGGCGGCCATCACCGGGATGCTGTCCTCGCTCGATCCCCACTCCGCGTTCCTGGATGCCGAGGCCTTCAAGGATATCGGCATCATGACCAGGGGCGAGTTCGGAGGCCTTGGCATCGAGGTCACGCTCGAGAACGGACTGGTCAAGGTCGTGTCCCCGATCGACGGGACCCCGGCCCACCGCGCCGGACTCCAGCCGGGTGATCTCATCACCCACCTCAACGGGGAGGCCGTGCTCGGGCTCAGCCTTGCCGAGGCGGTGGAGCGTATGCGCGGTCCCGTGGACTCCACCATTGTCCTGTCGGTACGCCGCGACAACCAGAGTCCGTTCGACGTGACCCTGGTCCGGGCGGCCATCAAGATCCGATCGGTCCGCTCCCGCGCGATCGACCGGGTCGGATACCTGCGCGTGACCGCGTTCAACGAGCACACCCAGAGCGGCCTCGAGGAGGCGATTGCCACGGTCCGGTCCGAGCTCGGCGACCAGCTGATCGGCTATGTCATCGACCTGCGCAACAATCCGGGCGGACTGCTGGACCAGGCGATCTCGGTCAGCGATTCGTTTCTCGATCACGGTGAAATCGTGTCCACCCGTGGCAGGGATCCCGACGACATCACGCGAGTGCATGCCACCAGCGGCGACCTGGCAGAGGGTCAGCCGCTGGTGGTGCTGATCAACAACGGTTCCGCGTCCGCATCGGAAATCGTCGCCGGCGCCCTGCAGGACCACCACCGGGCGGTCATCCTTGGCACACGGTCCTTCGGCAAGGGATCGGTCCAGACCCTGATGCCGCTACCCGGCAAGGTGGCGATGCGTCTGACCGTCGCCAGGTACTACACGCCATCGGGCCGGTCGATCCAGCAGACCGGCATCGTGCCTGACATCGAGGTCCCGCTGGCGCTGATCGAACAGGTCGAGACCAGGTCCGCCTACCGGGAGGCAGACCTGCGCAACGCGCTCGAAGGGGGGAACGCCGCCGAGTCGGGCCAGGAAGAAACCGCCGAACCCGCAGAGCCGGAGAAGCAGGACTACCAGATCTCGAGGGCGGTTGACCTGCTCAAGGGACTGCACCGTTTCCGCGAACTTGCACCGGTCACGCGTTCCGGCGCTGACCGAGACTGACGCGCGGGACGCATCATGGCAGCGAGTGCGCCGATCGACCTGCCATACAGGCCGTGTGTCGGGATCATGGTCCTCAACCGGGACGGGAAGATCTTCGCGGGTCGAAGATCCGACATTCCGGGTGCTGCGTGGCAGATGCCGCAGGGCGGCATCGACGCCGGTGAAGACCCGCGCGAGGCGGCCCTGCGCGAGCTCGTGGAGGAAACCGGCATCAGGTCGGTCAGGGTGCTCGCGGAGACGCGCATGTGGCTGACCTACGACTATCCCGATGCGGTCCGGCGCCGGTCCTTTGCCGGGCGGTTCCGCGGCCAGAGGCAAAAGTGGTTCGCGATGCGGTTTATCGGCGATGACGCGGAGATCGACCTGCACGGCCACAGTCCCGAATTCGATCGCTGGGACTGGATGTTGCCGGGCGACCTCCTTGAGCAGATCATCGCGTTCAAGCGGCCGATCTACGATGCGGTGGTGCGGGAATTCGGTCCCTGGATCGGCGGCAACCCGACATGAGCGGACAGTCACGGGACCATGGCGTCACCGAACGGATTCGCGCTGTCCTCGACGCGGAGGCCGACGCGATCAGGTCGGTTACCGTCGATTCGGCCTACGCGACGGCGGTCGACCACCTGGTGGACTGCCGTGGCAAGGTGGTCTCGACCGGCATGGGAAAGGCCGGCTACGTGGCGCGCAAGTTCGCGGCGATCCTCAGTTCCACCGCCACCCCGGCAATCTTCATCCATCCGGCGGAGGCGACGCACGGAGACCTCGGCATGCTGGCGCCGGGCGACTGCGTGGTGGCGTTCTCGACCAGTGGCAAGACCACCGAGGTACTGGAGTTCATCGAGCTTGCCCGGCATCTCGACGCCGGTCCGGTGATCGGCATCACCTCGCACCGCGACTCGGGGCTGCGGGACCTCTCCGACGTGATCATCGACATGGGGGTGATTGCCGAGCCCTGTCCGCTGGGGCTGACACCGACCGCCAGCATGGCGGTGATGTCCGCCATCGGTGATGCCCTGGCACTGGTCCTGCTCGAACGCAAGGGGGTTACGCGCGCGGATTACGGCCTGCGCCACCATGGCGGCTACCTCGGCAAGCGCGTGCGGACCGACAACCTTCCCGACTGATGGGCGAACTGCCCGGCGCCCCGTGGATTGTCACCGATGCGCGGGGAATCCATGTCGTTCCGGGTGGGTTTCACGTTGATCCCGCGGCAGCGGTGGACACCGCCGTCATCACCCACGGACACGGTGATCACGCCCGTCCCGGGCATGACAGGGTGGTGGCCACACCGGAGACCCTCGCCATCATGGAGGCGAGGCTCGGTCGCCGCGGCGGCAGGCGCCGTGACGCGCTCGGACTGTCCCGCACGGTCCGGATCGGCGAGGTGGATGTCCGGTTCGCGCCGGCGGGCCACATTCTCGGCAGCGTGCAGGTGGTGCTCGAGTACCGAGGCACCCGGGTCGTGGTCTCGGGCGACTACAAGCGTCGGGCCGATCCGACCTGTCCTGCCTTCGAGCCGGTGGCCTGCGACGTCTTCGTGACCGAGGCCACTTTCGGTCTGCCGGTGTTCACTCACCCTGCGGTCGATGACGAGGTCTCGAGGCTGCTGGCGTCGATCGAGATGTTCCCGGACCGCTGCCACGTGGTCCGGGCATACGCGCTTGGCAAGGCGCAGCGGCTCATCGCGCTGCTTCGGGCCCACGGCCATGATCGCCGGGTCTACCTCGATGCACCGACCATGCGGATGTGCGAGGTCTATCGCCGGTTCGGCGTTGATCTCGGTGCGCTGGCGGCGGCCGAACCGGCCATGGAACGCGGCCTTGCGGGCGAGGTCGTGTTGCTCTCGCGCGACCAGCCAGCGTGCAGCGGTCTTGCGGACCCCGTCACGGTCGCCGCCTCCGGGTGGCTCGTGCTTCCCGATCGGTCACGGCACACGGGCGTCGAACTGCCGCTGGTGATCTCCGACCACGCCGACTGGACCGAGTTGCACCGGACCTTCCACGACGTGGGCGCATCCCGGATCCTGGCGACGCACGGGCGAACCGATGCCCTCGTTCATCGTGCAAGCCGAGACGGGATTGCAGCCGGGCCACTTCCGCCGCCGGGTGGAGCGTGAGAGCGTTCCTCGAACTCGTCGACCGGCTTGTTCGCGCGCCTCGCGAAGATGTCGCGTGCCGATGGCTGGTCCACCACGTCCGCTCCACCCCCGATCCGGAACGCGGGTTCGCTCTCGGCGTTCTCGCTGGCGCGGTCCGGCTGCCTCCGGTCGCTGCCCAAAGGCTCGGTGCCCTGGTCCTCGAACGTCTTGACCCGGTGCTGTTCGGGATGTGCCGTGAGACCGTGGGCACCGTGACCGGGGCCGTCGCCCTGTCGTGGCCCGCCCGCTGCCCGGGCTCTCCGGTTCCCGGCCTGGCGGACCTGGTTCGCCTGGCCGGGACGGGGAGGTGGAACGAAGGGGTGCTGACGGATCTGCTCGACCGGATGGAGCCGCGGGAGCGCCAGGGCCTGCTCGCGCTTCTGGCGCCCCGCTGGCGCCCGCCGGTACCGGCCTCGCTGCTGCGAACGTCGCTCGCCCGGGCCGGCGGCCGGCAGCCGGGCGAGATCGACGAGCTGTGGTCGGCCCAGGAGGCGCCCTACCTTGCCCTGCTGGCGTGGCTTGACGGCCGGGGCCCGCGGCCGGCACCGCCGGACACCGTGCCGTGGTGGCCGATGGTGCCGACCTGTCGGCTGGATCCGGGTGCGATGGCCGCGTGTGATCCGGCTTCACGGTGTGTTGAGTGGAAGTGGGACGGGCTCCGGGTCCAGGTCGCAACACGTGGAAGCGAACGGCGTATCCGGTCGGCGCGCGGTGAAGACCTGGGGATGCGATGGGATGGAATTGCCGGAGAGGTCGCGATCGATGCCATCCTGGACGGCGTGTTGCAGACAGGTGGCGCCCGTCCGCAGATCCGCCTGTTCGACATCCTGTCCGAGGCATCCCGCGACCTGCGCGACCTTCCGCTCAGAGTACGCAGGTGCCGGTTGCGTCACCTGTACTCGGCCGGCTCGCTCGGGAACATGCTGGCTCCGGCATCGCTCGACTGTGCCGACAGGAGCCAGCTTCACTCCCTTCACTCGGTCTCGCGGGGGCCGGGACGGTCCGGTCTGGTGCTGAAACGCCTCGACGGGGCCTACCGGCCGGATGGTGCCGGCTGGTACGCGTGGGATGCGGATCCGCTCGCGATCGACGCGGTGCTGCTGCACGTCGCACGCCTGCGGCCCGGCACCGTGACCTGCACCTTCGGAGTCTGGCGGGGCGATGAGCTGGTTCCGGTCGCCCGGGTGCTGCTCTCATCGGGCGACCCGGACTGGCGGGCGATCGAGGGCCGGATGCGGGTGCTCAGCCGGTCGGGTCCGGTCCGGGTGCTGTCACCGGAACTGGTGTGCACGCTGGAGTACGACCGGGTGGGCGCGGCGCCGGCGCGAAAGGCCGGCGTGGCGTTGCACAATCCGCGGGTCAGGCGTGTGTGCGACACGATTTCGGGGGCCGGTGTCGGTACGCTGGACCAGATCGAGCGGTGGCTTGGCTGACGGTCATGCGGTCATGCGGTCGAGGCTTGCGCGCAGTATCCGGTTGAAGGCGAGCGGGGCCTCGACATTCGACAGGTGCCGGACACCCGGGATGACCGAAAGCCGGCTTCCGGCGATGCGCCGGTGCAGCTCGCGGGAACACTCGAGCGGGGTCACGCGGTCCTCGCCGGCCGCGATGATGCGCGTGGGAGCGGTGATGCGATGCAGCCGGTCCCGCCAGGCGAGCCGGGTGACGGCAGCGGTCGCCGCCAGGTAACCGGGTATCGGGATCCGTACGAACGCGTCGCGAACCGAGAGGTATCCGGCACCGCGCCCGGCAATGAAGGGCTCGGTAAACCACAGGTGATCGACCATGGTCCATGCCGCCTCCATGCCCTCGCCCAGGACCACCTGCTCGCGCCTGGCCACCGAGTCCCGGTACCCGTCGCCGGCCTGGGAAGTGGTGTTGCACAGCGTGAGGCTGGAGAGTCTCTGCGGTTCGAGGATGGCCATGCCCTGGCCGATCATCCCGCCGGTGGACAGTCCCACCCAGTGCACCCGGTCGAGCCCGAGGTCATCGAGAAGTGCCACCGCGTCGGCGACGAACATCTCGAGACTCCAGGGACCCGGCGACGCTTCTGTTTCGCCGTGACCCCGCCAGTCATAGCGCAGCACCCGGTATCGATCGGCAAGCGCGGGAACCTGGTGGTCCCAGATGCGGTGATCGGTTCCCAGCGCATGCGCCATCAGGACGCAAGGACCGTCCGGCGGGCCGTCAGCGCGCCACGCGGTGGTGACATCCCCGGTCCTGGTGCGCGCGACGGTCATGACAGTCTCCGTTTGCTTCCCGCGACCGGCCAGCCTACAGCCTGCGCGGAGGACGCAACAGGAACTGGCGATCACGGTACCGTCCATGACCGGGCAGCATGGCAAGCGGCAGCAGGACCGGCTGCCGCTGACCGGCGCGATGTTCGGGTCGGGAACTCCCGGATGCACTCTCCGGGGAACCCGGAAGCGACCCGTGGGGAACGGTTGACGTTTCCCGCCGCTTTCCCTTGCGGGTCCCGGACGGTTACTGTCGTGGTGGCCCGCGAGACATCAGCTCTGTTCGGGAACCGGGCTGCCGGGCTTCGTGTCGCTTGGGAGGCATCGAGATGAACCGATCGCAGAACCGGACCGCGATGTCGAAGATGCCGTCATCGAAGCATCCGGCGCAAATCCGCAGGGTCCTTCCGGGCAGGCCGACGACGGCTGCCGGCGGTTTCCCGCGTTCTGCCCTCCTTGTCGTCGCTGTCGTTCTGGCGCTGGCGCCGCTCCGGGCGCTGGCCGAGGGCCCGGCGGCGCCGGTCAACCTGCGGGCCGAGTTCGAATCCGGGGACATCTTCATATGCTGGGACCATCCGGGCGATCCGGACATCTCCGGCTACGACTGGCGGTTCCGCTTCGCGAAAGTGGACTTCTGGACGCCGGACTGGACTGTGCTCCCGACCGCCGACTCGGACACCGTCAGCGTTGGCCTCGGGACCCGTTACGGCGCCGAGAACGCCTTCGAGTTCCAGCTCCGGGCACGCAATGCCGACGGCCATGGCTCGGCGGCCAGCGTGGACGTGGTGCCGCCGCCACGCCCGTGACAGTGTCCGACCCGACCGCGATTTCACCCTGGACCGTGTCAACCCGGTCATCCCGCGCCGGGCCCGGTCCGGGGCGGACCGGTTGCGTGCGGTATCGCGTCCCCGGACAGCGAAACGATCCTGGTTGCAGAACGCGGAACGGACCTGCCTTGTGTGAAACCCCGGTGCGGCTTGACGCCTGCGCCGCCCGGCATCATGTGCTGTTGCGTGAAGCGAACCAGCGTACGGTCACGGGCGGTGGCATGCGCCGCGCATGCCGTGCCGACCGGATCGTGCGCCCCCTGAACGACGGGATGTGGCCGTGACACTCCATTACCGGCTCAGTGGACCGGGCGATGCCCCGGTGTTCTGCCTGCTGCACTGCTTCGGGGCGGATCACCGCTACTGGGACCTGCACCGCGAGGCCTTCGAGGGGTGCAGGCTGCTGTGCGTCGACATTCCCGGGCACGGAATGAGCCCGCTCGGGCCGGAAGGGTGCAGCCTCGAGTCCCTGGCGGCGGAGGTTGTCCGGCTCCTTGACCTGCTGGAGTTCGATGCGGTCCATCTGTGCGGCGTGTCGTTCGGTGGCCAGATCGCCCAGACCATGGCCCTCGATTACCCCGGCCGCGTGCTCTCGCTCGCGCTGGTGACCTCCACCTGCCGCTACGACGACGACCAGCGGGCGTTGTGGCAATCCCGGGCCGACCTCGTGGAACGCGACGGCCTGGAACCGGTGACCGGCGCGCTGATGCGGCGCTGGTTCACACCGGAAGCGGCGGAACGCAGGGTGCCGGGCTACGTCTACATGGAAGAGGTGTTCCGGAGGTTCCGGCCCGCGACCTTTGCCGCGGCTGCACGGGCCATGTGCGCACTCGACACCGAGGCCCGGCTCGGGCAGATAGCGGTACCGGCTCTCGTGGTGGCGAGCCCGGACGATCCGGGGGTGCCGCGCGACGTCTCGGAACGGATGGCCCGGCTGATCCCCGGTTGCGGCCTGCACTGGATTGCGCCCTCGAGGCACCTGGCATCACTGGAGCAACCCGAACAGTTCAACCGCCTGATGCGTCGTCACGTGGTGCACCTCACCCGCTGACCGTTCCGCAGGCCTGCCGGAGGTTTCCGACAATGAAATTCTACGACTGCGCTCCCGCCCCCTCGCCCAGACGGGTCCGGATCTACCTTGCCGAAAAGGGCCTCGAGGTGGAGACGGTGCAGGTTGACCTGGGCAACGGCGAACAGCTGACCGAGTCCTTCCGGGCCGTCAATCCCCGCTGCACGGTGCCTGTCCTCGAACTTAACGACGGCACGCGGCTTGCCAGCACGGCCGGGATCCGGCGGTATCTCGACATCGCGTATCCGGAACCGAACCTGTGCGGGCGCACTGCCGCGGAACAGGGGCGGATCGCCGACCTGCTGTGGCAGATCGAGGCCGACGGCCTGATGGCGATGTCGGAAGCACTGCGCAACCGGGCGAGCAGGATGCAGGGCAGGGCACTGACCGGTCCGGTCAACTACGAGCAGATACCCGCACTCGCCGAGCGGGGCCGGGACAGGGTGCTGCGATTCCTCGACGGTGTCGATGCAATGGTGCGTGACAGGCCGTTCGTGGCCGGTGACACCTATTCGGTCGCCGACATCGACCTGCTGGTGGTGGTCGACTTCGCCGGCTGGCTGAAGATGGGCCTGCCGGAAGGCGCTGCCGAGGCGGCGCGATGGTACGATGCCGTGAGCTCGCGACCGAGCGCGGCTCTCTGAGCACGGTGCCCTCCGCGTCGGGGTTCGCACGACGCCGATCATTGCCCTTCAACGCCGTGCCAAGTACGCTTTGGTGCGGGAAAATTCCGGGCCGGACCGCGCCCGCGGGCGCGGCACCGCCCGGGCTCGCGCCGGATCTGCCACGAACGGGAGTAAGCGGTTGGCGATCGACGACGGGCGAATCCTCGGCTGGCGGGAGTGGGTGTCGCTGCCGGACCTCGGGATCACCGCCATCAAGGCCAAGCTTGACACCGGGGCCAGGACCTCGGCGCTCCATGCCTGGAATGCCGAGCCCGTCGAGATTGACGGCAAGCCCTGGGTACGGTTCCGGACCTTTCCGCTCGAGGGGCCGGCGGCGGCGCCGGTCGTGTGCGAGGCGCCGCTTTCCGACCAGCGCTGGGTGACGAACTCCGGCGGCATGCGGGAGTGGCGGTGCGTGATCTCGACCCGCCTCAGCATCGCCGACGACTCCTGGCCCATCGAACTCACCCTGGCCAACCGGGACCCGATGGGGTTCAGGATGCTGGTGGGTCGCGAGGCGATGCGCGGCCGATTCATTGTTGATCCGAGACGGTCCTACCGTTCGGGTCGATACGCTGATCTATACAAGGCAAGTGAAGGAAATCTGACCGTTCTGTAAATATCTGGAGGAGTACGGACAATGCGAATCGCCATGCTTGCGCGAAATCCGAGTCTGTACTCCCACAGGCGCCTGGTCGAGGCGGCAGAGGCGCGCGGACACCGGATCGAGATCATTCACACGACCCGGTGCTACGTGAACATCACCGCCCATCGCCCCCAGGTCATGTACGAGGATCGGCCGCTGTCGGGATTCGACGCCGTCATTCCCCGCATCGGCGCGTCGATCACGCTCTATGGTCTCGCCATCCTGCGCCAGTTCGAGATGATGGGTGTGTGGACACTGAACAACTCGCTGGCCATCGGCCGGGCCCGCGACAAGGTTCGTGCGCTGCAGCTGCTGTCACGCGAGGGCCTGGGGCTGCCGGTGACCGGTTTCGCCAATTCCGCGAGCCAGGCCGAGGAGATCATCCGCATGGTGAACGGCCCTCCGGTGGTCATCAAGCTGCTGGAAGGGACCCAGGGCGTGGGCGTCGTGCTCGGTGAGAGCATGTCCTCGGCGCGGAGCGCGATCGAGGCGTTCCGGGGTGCGAAGGTGAACATCCTGATCCAGGAATTCATCAAGGAGGCAGGAGGCACGGACATCCGCGCCTTCGTCATCGGCAAGCGCGTTGTCGGCGCCATGAAGAGAACAGGTCCGCGCGACGACTTCCGCTCGAACCTGCACCGGGGCGGAACCTGCGAGCCCATCAGGATCACGCCGGAGGAACGCTCGAGCGCGGTGCGGGCATCCCAGGCACTCGGGCTGGATGTCTCCGGTGTCGACTTCCTCAGGGCCAATCACGGGCCGGTGATCATGGAGGTCAATGCCAGCCCCGGGCTGGAGGGCATCGAGAAGGCGACCGGTGTCGACATCGCGGAGCGGATCGTCACCTTCATCGAGGCCAATGCCCACCGGCCGGTCAAGCGCCGCCGCCGCAGCGCGTAGTGCCGGCCGCGTTGACCACGCGGACGCCGACCACCTAGGGTTTTGCTGCGGGGCGCGGTCGACGCCGACCGGGTCCGCCGCGATCGGACAGCAGCAGCGCGGGGGCAGGATGGCCGGAGAACAGGGGGGCGCGCGGTCGGATGTCAGCCTCGCGGGGACCACCGTTGCTCCCGGCGAACGCCGGCAGGTCGACATCCAGATCGCCGAGCTGTCGAGCGGGTTTCCCGTCCGGATGCCGGTGCATGTCATCAACGGACACCATCCGGGGCCGCAGCTGTTCATCTCCGCCGCCCTGCACGGCGACGAGATCAACGGTGTCGAGATCATCCGGCGCTTCACCAGGCTCACCGCACTGAGGGACCTGTGCGGGAGCGTGGTCGCCGTTCCCATCGTGAACACGCCCGGCTTCCTGTACCAGAGCCGGTACCTGCCCGACCGGCGTGACCTCAACCGCTCGTTCCCGGGATCGCACGACGGGTCGCTGGCGGGACGGATCGCCCGCTGCTTCCTCGACGAGATCGTGAGCGGGTCTTCATGGGGCGTCGACCTGCACACGGGCAGCCACCATCGTTCGAACTATCCCCAGGTCCGGGCCAGCCTGGACAGTCCGGAAATCGAGGCCGCGGCGCGGGCCTTCGGCGTTCCCGTGGTGCTCAATGCCGGCTTCCGGCAGGGCAGCCTGCGCGAGGCGGCAAACTCGCTGGGGGTTCCGGTGATCGTCTACGAGGCGGGCGAGGCACTGCGCTTCGACGAGGCGGGGATCCGTGCCGGCGTGCGCGGCATCATCGGTGTCATGCAGCACCTGGAAATGCTGCCGCGGCGCGATGAACATGCCGAGCCGCTCGAACCGCTGGTCCTGCGTTCCAGCCGGTGGGTCCGCGCGCCGTGCAGCGGCGTGCTGCGGGTCATCGAGCCCCTCGGCGCCCAGGTGCGACGAGACCAGGTGCTGGCGTTCATTTCCGATCCCTGGGGCATGACCGACACCGAGATCGAGGCCCCGGCGGACGGTGTCATCGTCGGCAGGACCAACATGCCCGTGGTCCATGACGGGGATGCCCTGTTCAACATCGCGCTGGCCGAGGGAACCCAGATCGACGCCAGGGCGCTCGACGACTTCTCGCCGCTGGAGCAGTACGAGACCGGCGCAACCGCGGACCTCGCCCGCGCCGAACGCCAGATCGTGTGACGCTCGCGTACCCGGTTCTCCCGACAAGTCCTTTTCATTGGCCATGCGGTGTCGCACAGTGCCGCGTCACGAGTGCGGAGGAAATGATGACGCAGAAGTCCTGGGATCCGATCGAGTTCGAGCTGCTGCGAAACGCGGTCTCGGCGATCGCCGACGAGATGGCGCTGACCATCATGCGCACCACCTACTCCGGCGTGCTGCGCGACAACATGGATTTCTCCACCGCGTTCTGTGACGCGGAAGGCAGGCTGGTCGCCCAGGGCCTGACGCTGCCGGGGCATCTCGGGTCGATTCCCACCGCGCTCGCCGCCGTCGTGGAGCGGTTCGGCGAGAACATGCTGCCCGAGGACATCTTCTGCCTGAACGATCCGTTCAGGGGAGGGATGCACCTGCCGGACATCTTCATCTTCAAGCCGATCTTCAGCCACGGGCGGCGCATCGCCTTCGCGGCGACCATTTGTCACCACACCGATGTCGGCGGCCGGGTTGCCGGGTCGAACGCGTCCGACTCGACTGAAATCTACCAGGAAGGGCTGCGCATCCCGCCGATGTACATGTTCGAGCAGGGCCGCCGCAACGAGACCCTGTGGAGCCTGATCGAGGCCAACGTGCGGGTGCCGGTCAAGGTGTTCGGCGACATTCGCGCCCAGCTCGCGGCCTGCAACATCGCCGAGCGCCAGTTCCTGGAACTGGTCGGCGAACACGGAGTCGACACCATGACCGGGTTCATGGACGACTTCATCGACTATTCCGAGCGGGTCACCCGGGCCGCGCTCAAGGACCTGCCGGACGGGGAATGGCAGTTCGAGGACTGGATCGACGACGACGGTGTCGACGTCGGATCGCCCATTCGCCTGTTCGTGACCCTGCGCAAGAAGGGCGAGGTGATGCAGGCCGACTGGACCGGCACCTCGCCCCAGGTCAAGGGTGCGATCAACAACACGCTCTCGTTCACCAAGGCCGCCACCTACTGCGGAGTGAAGTCGGTCCTGCCGCACGACGTTCCGGCCAACGAGGGGTTCTTCCGCTGCGTCGAGGTCACGGCACCGCCGGGGACCATCGCCAACGGCGTGCTGCCGGCGGCCTGCGCCGCCCGCGGCCTGACAGGGTTCCGGATGCTGGACTGCGTGTTCGGAGCGCTGGCGATGATGCTGCCATCAGCGGTGATGGCGGCGTCGGACGGCGGCAATACCGGGGTGTCCATCGGCGGATACGACGAGGATCGCAACCCCTTCATCTACGTCGACTTCGCCTGTGGCACCTGGGGAGGGCGCCCGTGGGCCGACGGTCTTTCCGGCAACTCGAACCTGTTCGCCAACATGGCCTCGCAGTCGATCGAGGTCACCGAGGCCGAGAACCCGGTCGAGGTGCTTTCCTACGAGTACGTGCCCGACCGGGCCGGCGCCGGAAAGTTCCGTGGCGGCGCGCCCTATCGGCGCGATTACCGGCTGCTCGAGAAGGAGGCGGTCCTGCAGGTTCGTTCCGACCGCCATGCCTTCCGGCCCTACGGACTGTACGGCGGCAACCCGGGAGAGCCGTCGCGCAATACCATGAACCCGGGGAGCGAGGACCGGCCGCTCGAGTCCAAGCTGACGATGATGATGCGCTCGGGCGACGTCTTCCGGCACGAACTCGCCGGCGGCGGTGGCTGGGGCGACCCGCTCGAGCGTGACCCGGAGGCGGTCCTGCGCGACGTGCGCAACGAACTGGTGAGCCCCGAGCGCGCGCGCCGCGACTACGGCGTGGTCGTCGATACCGCGACCTGGAGCGTGGACGAGGCGGCGACACGGGCGCTCAGGGACGCGATCGGCGGCGAGCGGGTCGGTTCCGCACCGCCGGTGCTGTGGCAGGACTGGCCGCGCGCCGGACAGGGAGCTGGCTCATGAGCCGGTTTCGGGTCGGGATCGACATCGGGGGTACCTTCACCGACATCGTGCTGCTCGACGCCGACGGCACGGTGCTGACCCGCAAGGTGTCCTCGAGCGTCGACAACTACGCACGGGCCATCGTCGAGGGGCTGGCCGAGCTGTTCGAGGCTTCGGGCCTCGAGCCGGGCGACATCCGCGAGATCCGCCACGGCACCACCGTGGCGTCGAATGCCATCCTCGAGCTCAAGGGAGCGCGGGTCGGCCTGATCACCTCGCGAGGGTTCCGCGACGTGCTCGAGATCCGCACCCTGCGCATGCCGAAGCTGTACGACCTGGCATGGGAAAAGCCGCCGCCGCTGGTCGAGCGCTACCTGCGTCGCACCGTGGACGAGCGCATCAACGCCGACGGCGTGGTCGAACGGGCACCGGACCCGGACGAGATCGCCCGCGAGGTCGGCATCCTGCTCGAACAGGGTGTCGAGGCAATCGCGGTGTGCCTGATCAATGCCTATGCCAACCCGGCGCACGAGCAGGCGATTGCCGGGGTGATCCGTGCCATGGCCCCCGATCTGCCGCTGTGCATCAGCGCCGACGTGCTGCCGGAAATGAAGGAATACGAGCGCACCTCGACCACCGTGATCAATGCCTACGTCCTGCCGGTCGTGAGCACCTACCTTGCGGCGCTGCGCGCCGGACTCGACGCCGGCGGCGTTGCCGCGTCGCTCTACCTCATGCAGTCCAACGGCGGACTGACCACCTCGGCCGCCGCGGCCAGGTTGCCGATGCACATCATCGAGTCCGGTCCGGCCGGGGGCGTGATCGGAAGCCAGGCGATCGCGCGCGCGCACGGGATCGAGAACGTCATCGCCTTCGACATGGGGGGCACGACGGCGAAGACCTCGATGATCACCCGCGGTGAGGTCACCCGCGCGCTCGACATGCAGGTCGGGGGCGGGATCATCCACGGCTCCCGGCTGCTCACCGGTGCCGGGTACGCGCTGAAAGTGCCGGCCATCGACCTGGCCGAGGTCGGTGCCGGGGGCGGTTCGATCCTGACCATCGATCCCGGCGGTTCGCTCCTGGCCGGTCCACACAGCGCCGGCGCCCAGCCGGGGCCCGTGTGCTACGGCATCGGCGGCGAGGAGCCGACGATCACCGACGCCAACCTGGTGCTCGGGTACCTTAACCCGGAGCACCTGGTCGGCGGCGCCCTGCGGATCGACCGTGACCGGGCGGCGCAGGTGCTCGAGGAGAAGATCGCGCGCCCGCTCGGGTTGCCGCTCGAGGTCGCGGCGCACGGCGCCCACCTGATCGCGGCGTCGAACATGATCCGGGCGATCAAGGCGGTCTCGACCGAACGCGGCCGCGATCCACGGAACTACGTGCTGTTCGCCTTCGGCGGCAACGGGCCGATGTTCGCGGCCGGCATGGCCCGGGCCATCGGGATTTCCCGCGTGGTGGTGCCGCCGGCCCCGGGACTGTTTTCCTCCTTCGGCCTGCTGTACGCCGACGTCGAGCACCACCATTCCCGGACCTTCCGGTGCCTGCTGTCCGACGCCGACCCGGCGGAACTCACCCGGGCGTGGGACGCGCTGGCGCGGGAGGCGGGCGAGGAACTCGGGCAGGAGGGGTTTTCCGGCCCGTCGGCGGTGATCGAGCGTTCGGCCAGCCTTCACTACAAGGGCCAGATCTACGAACTCTCGGTGCCGGCGCCCGACGGGGTGCTGGACCGCGGCAAGCTCACGGAACTTGCCGAGCGGTTCGGCCAGGAGCACGAGACCGTCTACGGCCACAGGGCCGGGCCGGAGGAACCGGTCGAACTGGTCAACATCGCGGTGGTGGGCCGGGGACTGTCCGAGGCCAACCGGGTGCCCGAGCGTCTCCTGCTGGCGGAGATGGACGGAACCGTGGCGGCGCGCCGCGCGTATTTCGGGCGCGATGCCGGGTGGCTCGAAACCCCGGTCCTGCGCCGCGCCGACCTTTCGACACCGCGCGAGGGACCGGTCATCATCGAGGAGTACGATGCGACCTGCCTGGTGCCGCCAGGAGCCCGGTGCGAGCGGGACCGGTTCGGCAACATCGTGGTCAGTCTGTGAGCGATGCCGCGAGCAGCGAAACCGGCAGCGTTCCTTGACCGCGACGGCGTGCTCAACCTGGACGTGGGATTCGTCAGCCGCCCGGACCAGGTCCGCTGGGTCGCCGGTGCGTTCGATGCGGTGCGGCTGCTGAACGAGAACGGCTACCTGGTCCTGGTGGTCACCAACCAGGCCGGCATTGCCCGCGGGCTCTACGGGTGCGGGGACGTCGAACGGCTGCACGAGTGGATGAACAGGGAGATGGCGCGGCACGGCGCCCGGATCGACGACTTTCGCTACAGCCCGTATCACCCTGACTTCGACGACGGCCGGTACCGCGACCGCGCGCACTGGCGCAAGCCGGCGCCGGGCATGCTGCTCGACCTCGCGGACTGCTGGCCGGTCGACCTGTCCCGCTCGTTCATGGTCGGCGACAGGGCGAGCGACATGGCGGCGGCGGCGGCGGCCGGGATCCGCGGATACCCGTTTGCGGGCGGCAACCTGCACGATCGCATCCGCAACATCCTGGCCGGTTCCGGCCCTGCCCGGGCGATTTGAACACATATGTGATGAAGATGGGTGCGAACCCCGGGCATGGCCTGTTGCGCGACCGGAAACCTGATTAGGGTGCGCCCGGGCGATCCCGCCGCCCGGCGGGGTTGGGCCTGAAAGAAGTGGGAGAGGAGAGAGAGTACAGATGAAACCTACATTCAGCACACTCGTGGCAGGTGCCACCCTGGTGCTGCTCGGGACCGGGCTTGCCGCCGGCGTCGCCGAGGCCCAGAAACAGGGTGGCGTGCTCAAGTTCTATCACCGGGGAACACCGCCCAGCGGATCGATCCACGAAGAGGCGACGAACTCGACGGTGTCGCCCTACATGGGGGTCTTCAACAACCTGGTGATGTACGACCAGTCGGCACCGACCAACAGCGCCGATACCATCGTCCCGGACCTGGCGACGGAATGGAGCTGGAACGACGCGGGCACGGCGCTCACCTTCAAGCTGCGCGAGGGCGTGACCTTCCACGACGGCAAGCCGTTTACCGCGAAGGACGTCGTCTGCACCTGGAACCTGGTTCTTGGAACGGCCAAGGCCCGGCTTCGCAAGAACCCGCGCAAGTCCTGGTACAAGAACCTCGAGAGCGTGACTGCCAATAGCGATCACGAGGTCACCTTCACGCTCAAGCGGCGCCAGCCCGCGTTCCTCTCCCTGCTTGCCGGAGGGTACTCGCCGGTCTATCCGTGCCACGTGCCTCCCAAGAAGATGCGCACGCACCCGATCGGAACCGGCCCGTTCAAGTTTGTCGAGCTCAAGCAGAACGAGCACGTGAAGTTCGCCCGCAACGAGAACTACTGGAAGGAAGGCCGTCCCTACCTCGACGGCCACGAGTGGACCATCATCAAGAGCCGCTCGACCCGTGTCCTGGCCTTCGTCGCCGGCAAGTTCGACATGACCTTCAACAGCGACGTCACGGTGCCGCTGCTCAAGGACGTGAAGGAGCAGGCTCCGCATGTCGTCTGCCACAAGGGCCCGGTCAACGTGTCGACCAACCTGATCGTCAACCAGGACAGCCCGCCGTTTGACAGCGCCGACATCCGCAAGGCGATGGTGCTCACCATCGACCGGGACGCCTTCATCCAGATCCTCGGACACGGCGAGACCATCAAGAGCGGATCGCTGCTGCCGCCTCCGGGCGGGGTGTGGGGCATGCCTCCCGAGGTGCTGAAGACCGTCGCCGGCTACAGTCCCGACGTGGCCGCCAACCGCGAAGAGGCCCGCAAGATCATGGAGGGCCTCGGCTACGGGCCCGACAACCGGCTCCAGGTCAAGGTGGCGACCCGCAACATCGCCGTCTACCGGGATCCCGCCGTCATCCTGATCGACCATCTCAAGGAGATCTACATCGACGGCGAGCTCGAGACCGTGGAGACCAGCAACTGGCACGCCAAGGTCGCGCGCAAGGACTACCAGGTCGGTCTCAACCTGACCGGCATCGGTGTCGATGATCCCGACGCCATGTTCTACGAGAACTACGCGTGCGGGTCGCAGCGCAACTACACCGGCTACTGCAAGCAGGAAATGATGGACCTGTTCGAGAAGCAGTCGATGATGGACAACGGTCCGGACCGGATGGAGCTGGTGTGGGAGATCGACAAGCGGCTGCAGGAAGATGCGGCACGCCCGATCATCTTCAACAATGTCGCCGCCACGTGCTGGCAGCCCCATGTCAAGGGCTTCACCATGATGACCAACAGCATCTACAACGGCTGGCGTCTGGAAGACGTCTGGCTCGACAGCTGACGGCATGACCCGGGCTCCGGGCTCCCCGGCCTGTTCCGGGGAGCCCGGCTGTCCGTTGTTCCGGCACGGGGTCTCCTGACGACGGGCGACGTCCGGCTCCGGGGATTCCCGCAGGGATGCCCCGCGCGCGGAATGTCCGTTCCGGGGGACCTTCCCGCCGGGGAGCAGGGAGGCGGCGCGTGTCGACCTATCTCATACGACGGTTCCTGCTGATGATCCTGACCCTGGTCGGGATGTCGATCGTCATCTTCGTGCTGTTGCGGTTGGTTCCGGGCAACATCGCGGACATCATGTTCGACTCCGCCGGGTTCGTGGATCCGGCCGAAAAGGCGATCATCGAGGCCGAACTGGGCCTCGACCAGCCGATCCCGGTCCAGTACTACGACTGGGTCACCGGGCTGCTGGTCGGGGACCTGGGCTTCAGCTACGTCTCGGAAATGCCGGCGATCGACGAGATCGGCCCGCGGATCCCGATCACGGCCAAGCTCGCTGCGCTGTCGCTGTTCTTCTCTGTTCTGTTCGGCCTGCCACTCGGTGTCATCAGCGCCGTGCGGCAGAACACCGCACTCGACTACGTCCTGCGGGTGGTCAGCCTGAGCGGTCTTTCATTGCCGTCGTTCTGGCTGGCACTGCTGATCCTGATGGCCTGCGTGGCCTGGTTCGGCGCCATCCCGATCTACACCGACACGCCGGAATCGCTGTGGGACGAACTGGCGCTGTACCTGCTGCCGTCGGCCGCCGTCGGGTTCCGCGCCTCGGCCCTGATCATGCGCCTGACCCGGTCCTCCATGCTCGAGGTGCTGCGCCAGGACTACATCAGGACCGCGAAGGCCAAGGGGGCGCCCGACAATTCGGTCAACTACGTCCACGCCCTGAAGAACGCCGTCCTGCCGGTCACCACCATCATCGGTATCGAGGCGGCGTTCCTGATCGGTGGCCTGATCATCACCGAGACCGTCTTCAACATACCCGGTGTCGCGCATTTCCTGGTCGAGGCGATCCTGATGCGCGACTACCCGATCGTGCAGAACCTGGTGATGTTCATCGCCGTGATCGTGGTGGTGATCAACTTCATCACCGACCTCGCCTATGCGGCTCTCGACCCGCGCATCAAGTACGCCGACTAGGAGACCGTCATGGCCGCAATCGATCATCGTCGGGAACTGGACCGCGCCGGCGCCAATGTCGTGGGCTGGTGGTCAGGCGCGCTACATCTCGCCCGCCGCTACCCGCTCGGCGCCGTGGGCGGCGCCATCGTGGTGGTCTTCGTCCTTGCCGCCGTCTTCGCCGACGTGGTGGCGCCGCACGATCCGTTGCAGACCGACGCCGGGCGGTCGCTGGCGCCGCCGGACGCCTCGATGCTGTTCGGCGCCGACATGATGGGCCGGGACATGATGAGCCGCATCATTCACGGGGCCCGCATCTCGCTTGCCGTCGGGATCGGCTCGACCCTGCTTGGCGGGTGCATCGGGGTGGTCATCGGACTGATGTCGGGCTACCTGCTCGGCTGGTTCGACCTGCTCACCCAGCGCATCATCGACATCATGCAGGCGCTGCCGCTGCTGGTGATGGCGCTGGTGATGGCGGCCTCGCTTGGCCCGTCACTCGAGAACACAATTCTCGCGATCTCGATCCCGCTGGTGCCCCAGGTTGCCCGCGTCGTCAGGTCGAACACCCTGTCACTGCGCGAAATGCCCTTCGTCGAGGCGGCCCGGGCCGGGGGAATGACCGAGTGGCGGATCGCGGTGCGGCACGTCCTGCCCAACACCATCGCGCCGCTGATCGTGCTGGCGACCGCCCAGCTCGGCTCGGCCATCCTGACCGAGGCGTCGCTGTCCTTCCTCGGCCTGGGCGTTCCCGAGCCCTACCCCTCGTGGGGACGCATGCTCTCGGAGTCGGCGGCCGAGTACGTCCGGGTCGCCCCGTGGCTGGTGATCTTCCCCGGTATCGCCATCAGTGCAGCCGTGTTCGGAACCAACCTCATGGGCGACGCGCTGCGCGACATTCTCGACCCGCGTGAACGAAGCTGATGTCCGGAGGACCGGCGATGACACCGAGTGAAGGCGATGCCGGGAACATCGTGCTTTCCGTCGATGACCTCAGGACCTGGTTCTTCACCCGCCAGGGCGTGGTGAAGGCGGTCGACGGGGTCTCCTTCAAGGTCGGACAGGCCGAGACACTGGCCATTGTCGGTGAGTCCGGCTGCGGCAAGAGCATGACGGCGCTGTCGCTGATGAGACTGGTGCCGGATCCGCCCGGCCGGATCATCTCCGGCACGGTGGTCCTCGACGGACGCGATCTGACCACGCTTGCGGAAGAGGAAATGCGCGACGTGCGCGGCAACGACATCTCGATGATCTTCCAGGAGCCGATGACATCGCTCAATCCGGTGATGACCATCGGAACCCAGATCGGCGAGGCACTGGTGCTGCACCAGCAGCTTTCGAAGAAGGAGGCGCTTGCCCGGGCGATCGACATGCTCCGGCTGGTCCGGATCCCGGAACCCGAGCAGCGGGCCCGGGAGTATCCGCACCAGCTGTCCGGCGGCATGCGCCAGCGCGCCATGATCGCCATGGCGCTTGCATGTACGCCCAAGGTGCTGATCGCCGACGAGCCGACGACGGCGCTTGACGTGACCATCCAGGCCCAGATCCTCGATCTCATCGTCTCGTTGCAGCAGGAGGTCGGCGCGGCTGTGATCCTGATCACGCACGATCTCGGCGTGGTGGCCGAGACCGCTCACCGGGTGATCGTCATGTACGCCGGCAAGAAGGTCGAGGAGACCGATGTCCGGACCTTGTTCCGGGACCCGCAGCATCCCTACACGCGGGGATTGCTGGAATCGGTGCCGCGGCTTGCGATCATGAGCGGACACGAGGAGGAAGCGGAACGTCTCAACGAGATCGACGGCATCGTCCCGCCGCTGCATGACCTGCCGCAGGGTTGCGCCTTCGCGCCGCGCTGCCCGCTCGCGGAGGATCGCTGCCGGCAGGAGGAGCCGCGGTACGAGGAGTTCCGGGCCGGCCACTGGGTGGCCTGCTGGCGGACCGGAGAGCAACACCCGGCCGAGGGGAGGGCCGCATGAACGCGACGCCGCCGGTGCTCAGGGTGACCGACCTGAAGAAGCACTTTCCCGTCCGCAAGGGCCTCCTGTCCCGAACCGTCGGCCACGTCTACGCCGTCGACGGGGTGACCTTCGAGATCGCTCCGGGCGAGACCCTGGGCCTGGTCGGGGAGTCCGGCTGCGGCAAGTCGACGGTCGGCCGCACAGTGCTGCGGCTGCTGGAGCCGACCGAGGGCACGGTCGAGGTCGACGGTGTCGACATCACCGAGCTGGACCGGGTGCAGCTGCGTCAGCATCGCCAGCGCATGCAGATCATCTTCCAGGATCCGTTCTCGTCACTCAATCCGCGCATGACGGCTGGCGACATCGTCGGCGAGCCGCTCATGGTCCACGGCGTGGCCAGGGGCGAGGAGCTGCGCGAGCGGGTCGCAACCCTGTTCGAGCGTGTCGGACTGCGGGCGGCCCAGATGTCGAGCCTGCCCCACCAGTTCTCCGGCGGCCAGAGGCAGCGCATCGGCATTGCCCGCGCACTCGCGCTCAACCCGCGCCTGATCGTCGGTGACGAACCGGTCTCGGCGCTCGACGTGTCGATCCAGGCCCAGGTGATCAACCTGCTCATGGACCTGCAGCAGGATCTGGGACTGTCCTACCTGTTCATTGCCCACGACCTCGCGGTTGTCGAGCACATCAGCCAGCGGGTGGCAGTGATGTATCTCGGGCGCATCGTGGAACACACGGACAAGAGGACCCTGTTTACCAATCCGCTGCACCCGTACACCGAGGCCCTGCTCTCGGCGGTCCCGATCCCCGATCCGGAGGTGCGGCGCAACAAGGTCATTCTCGAGGGCGACGTGCCGAGTCCGATCAACCCGCCGCCGGGCTGCCACTTCCACACCCGCTGCCCCTATGCCGAGCAGCGGTGCCGGGAGGAGACGCCCCGTCTGTCCGAGCGCGCACCCGGTCACTGGGTCTCCTGCCACCTGCGGTAGCCGCCCGTCAGGGCGGATCATGGCGACCGGCGCGTCGCAGTCGTCCGCGTCCGGCCCGACCTGCGGGCGACGGCCTCGCGGTGGGCGATGTAGGTGGCGCTGGCAACGATGATGGCCGAGCCGATCCAGGTGGTGGCCTCCGGCACCTCGGCGAACACCAGGTAGCCGATCAGCGCCGCCCAGAACAGCTGCAGGAACTTGATCGGCTGCAGGGCCGAGACCTCGGCGATCTTCACGCCCCTGACCATGCACAGGTGCCCGAGCGTGGCCAGTCCGGCGGTCAGTGTCATCAGCCCCCATTCCTGCGGCGTCGGTGCCTGCCAGACCCAGAGTGCGGGTCCCATGATGGTGAGCGTGACGAAGACCGAGAGATAGGCGACCACCGCGGCTCCCGTCTCGCGCCGGGTCAGGACCTTCGAGACCAGGTCGGCGGCGGCGAACACCGGGGCGGCAACCAGCATCGCGAGCACGCCCGGGTCCATGCTCCCGGTCCCGGGCTTCAGGATCACGACGGCGCCGAACAGCCCCGCGATGACGGCGAGGATCCGGCGGATCCGCACCTGTTCGCCGAGGAAGAGGGCAGCACCGATCACCGCGAACACCGGGGCCGTGAACCCGATGGCGGTCACCTCGGCGATCGGAATGCGGCTCATGGCGTAGAACCAGCACATCACGCCGAGCGCGTGCATGACGCCGCGGGTGGCGTGCAGTCCGAACCGGGCGCTCCGAAGGTCGGCGAGGGTGACGCTCAGGAAGAACGGCAGCATGAACGCGAGGCCGATGGAGTAACGCATGAACGCGACCTGGATCGGGTTCATCGTGGTCCCGACATGACGCACGATCGCCATGAAGGACGCGAAGATCAGCCCCGCCAGCGCCATCCACAGCATGCCGCGGACCGTGTCGGACACGCCCGAGAACAGCCGGGTGACTTGAGCAACCTGCCACATCAGGTAGAGTGACCGCCGCCGCCGCCCGGTGCGGCACCAGCACGAGGAGCATGTCCATGACCGCCAGCGCGTCCGGATACCGGCACCCCGACGTCCTGATCGATACGGCGGAGCTGGAAACCCGTCTCGGTGATGCCGACCTGAGGGTCTACGACTGCACCACCCACCTGCTTCCGCACCCGACCCTGCCCTACACGGTGGAGAGCGGCAGGGCAGACTACGACCGTGGACATGTCCCGGGAGCCGATTTCCTGGATCTGCAGGGGGAACTCTCCGACAGCGACAGCCAGTATCGTTTCACCTTTCCCGATGCCGACCGGTTTGCCGAGGCGGTCGGCCGCCACGGGCTCGGCGATGACGCCTCGGTGGTGCTCTATAGCACGACCTCTCCGCAGTGGGCGACGCGTGTGTGGTGGATGCTGCGGGCCTTCGGCTTCGACCGGGTCCGGGTGCTCGACGGCGGTTTCACCAAGTGGGCGCGGGAGGGCCGCGCGGTGTCCACCGAACCCGCATCCTATGCGCCTGCCACCTTCACGCCGCGCCCCAGGGAGGGCCTGATTGTCGGCAGTAACGAGGTGCTGGCGGCTGTCGGCAACGGCGGGGTGTGCACGGTCAACGCGCTGGCGCGCGATCAGCATACGGGGACCGGCGGGCGCGCCTACGGCCGGGTCGGGCGCATTGCCGGCAGCGTGAACGTGCCGACCGCGGAACTGCTCGATCCCGAGACCACCGCCTTTCTGCCGGCCGGGGAGATCGCGGCCCGGTTCGCCGGCGTCGGAGCGGACAGCGCCGAACGCGTCCTGACCTACTGCGGCGGCGGGATCGCGGCGAGCGCCACCGCCATGCTGCTGGTCATGCTCGGTCACGAGAACGTGGGGCTCTACGACAACTCGATGTCGGAATGGTCGCGCGACGAGACCCTGCCGATGGAGACCGGGTAGGGGGCCTCAGCGCCTCGGCATCCACTCGTCCACGCGCTGGTCGGTGACCAGGGACTGGCGCCGGGCGTGCAGCCCGTCGAACAGCACCTCGACCTTCGCCTCCGGCTCGTCGAACAGTGGCAGCGACGAGCGGGCCTCGACGAAGAACCGCTCGCTCATCTCCGCACGGCGGACATAGGCGGCCTCCCACCACTCGAGAATGCGCTCCCGCGAGGCGGCAAGCGCGCCGGCCGAGGGCAACAGGTCTTTCTTTTGCCTGTTGATGGCCGAAGCACTCGGCAGCAGGTTCCACAGGTCGTCGCAGGGCCAGGCGGCCCAGGGAATGCAGTGATCGATGTCGAAGTGAGTCTCGCGCAGGCGCCGTCCCGACCAGACGCAGTAGAGCGCTCCCTTCCCGGCGAGTTCGAGCGCCCGGTCGCGTGACGGTCCGACATCACGTGACGGCTCGGACCACGTCATGGCGTGGGCCAGTGCCGCGCGGTCGAGCGATCGTCCCTGCCTCCCGGCATAGTCGTCCATCAGCCGGATCCATTCGGCGGTGACCGCCGGTTCGATCCAGCAGCTGTAGCGCGACAGCGCGCGCCACAGGTGCAGTGGAACCCTGAGTTCTCCGAACCGGGCGAGATAGTCCCGGTCGATCAGGATCCGGCCGGGCGCCTTTCCGGCAGTTCCCTTCCTGGCCCGGAAGATCGGCTCGGCGGATCCGGGCCAGGTGGTGTGCGTAGCCGGCATCTTGGCGATGGTTGCCGCGATGTCCGCGAGCGCCCGGTGCACTCCGGCGGCCCGCTCGCCCGAGAGCAGGGATCCGACCCGCAGCTCGGGCGGTGCCAGTTTGAGTTCACTGATCTGGTGCCATCCTTTTCCGGCGAAGCCGAGACCGTCGGGCCCGTGATTGCGGGGTGCCTGAGGGAACCCGGCATCGACGAGCGGCCGGTACAGGCGCAGCCAGTTCAGCGCCACGAGGCCCAGCGGGACGGCGACATCACGGTCCGTGGGGATGGCCATGCCAAGCGCGCCGTCGGATGCGCGCGCGATGGCACGCAGCAGCCCGAGCTTGTAGGTGGATGACTTGGCATCGTTCAGGATCACGTGGCGCAGCAGCGGCAGCGCCCCGGTTCCGTCGTCGGGCAGGCGCACCAGCAGGCGGGCCCACTCGAGACCCGCACGCCCGAGCCTGTCCCGGTCCCGGTCCTGGAAGGCAAGGAAGGCGCCGTGGCGGCGCGCCAGGCTCTCGACCTCGTCGACGGACGCGGGATGCTGTCCCCGCGAGCGGTCGACCGTGCCGTGGGGAAAGGTGATCGCCAGCCGGCCGCCCGGCTTCAGCAGGCCGACCAGCTTGCGGAACGCGCGTTCCCGGTGTTCGGGACCGACATGCATCCAGACCGCGCTCAGCAGTACCAGGTCGAAGGCGAATGCCTGCCTGTAGATGCGCTCGAGCGCCGGCAGGCTGTCCCGTATCCAGGAGATCGTCGAGCGCGGATGCCGGCGCCGGGCCTCGGACAGCATGGTCGCCGACGGCTCGACGGCAACGACCTCGTGGCCGGCATCGGCAAGCCAGGCGGCGTCGCGCCCGGAACCTGCCCCGACGTCAAGCACCAGTGCCGGGGCCTCCGGCAGCCAGGGCTCGAGCCAGGAATGAAGGTCCCGGGCCTGCACCGTCTCGTAGAGCGCGGCGCGGCTGATACCGGCGTCACCCTCGTACGGTCCGCCCGTCATCCGGACCCTCCGGTGGCCGGCACAGGGCGCGGCCCCGTCCCCCGTGCGTCGTGGTCACGGGTCAGGCGCACCGGGCCGTCCGCTGCACGTGGGCCCAGGCGGCCTCGACGTGATGACGTTCGGTCCGGGTCTGGCCGATCGACCAGCGAATGGCGAACCGCCCCTTCACCAGGTTCTGGGTGAAGTAGACCCGGCCCGAGTCGTTCAGCCGCTCGAGCAGCGCCCGGTTGATCCGTTCGAGTTCGGCCTCGTCGGTCATCCCTGGCGGGCGGTAGCGCAGGTTCAGCAGCGACAGCGAGCGGGGCGCCATGAGCTCGAAGTCGTCGGCCTCCGCGACCATCTGCTCGAGTTCGGCGGCAAGCGCGATATGCCGGCGCAGGATCGCCTGCAGTCCCTCGATCCCGTAGGAGCGGATCACGAACCAGAGCTTGAGCGCCCGGAACCGGCGGCCGAGCGCAACGCCCCAGTCGCGGTAGTCGATCACGCTGACACCTTCCCGGCCCTTGAGGAACTCCGGCAGGATCGAGAAGGTGCGGACCAGCGCGTCGCGATCGCGCACGTAATGGGCCGAACAGTCGAAGTTGGTCATCAGCATCTTGTGCGGATTGAACACCAGGCTGTCCGCCAGTTCGAGTCCGTCGGCCATGGCCCGGTGTTCCGGCAGCAGCAGGGCCGATCCGGCCCAGGCGGCATCCACGTGCAGGAACAGCCCGTACCGGGTGCAGATTTCAGCAGTCGCGCGGAGCGGGTCGCAGCCGCCAACCCCGGTGGTCCCCAGCGACGCCACCACGCAGGCCGGATGGAGCCCGGCCTCCCGGTCGGCGCGGATGGCCTGTTCGAGACGGTCGGGGCGCATGGCGAATGCCTCGTCCACCTCGATGAGGCGCACGTTGTCACGGCCGTAGCCGGCGATGCCGGCGCCCTTCACGGTGGCGCTGTGCGCCTCGGCCGAGGTGTAGGCGATGAGCGGTTCACGCCCGGCCAGTCCCTGGCTGTTGGCCTGCCAGCCGGTGCTGCGTTCCCGTGCCGTCAGCAGGGCGCAGAGGATGGCGGACGACGCCGTGTCCTGGATCACGCCATGGAATCCCTCCGGCAGGCCGATCATCTGCCGCAGCCAGTCGGTCATCCGGGTTTCCATCTCGGTTCCCGCCGGACTGGTCTGCCACAGCATGCAGTTCGCACCGAGCGTGGCGGTCAGCATTTCGGCCAGCACCGACGGCGGGCTCGAGTTGGCCGGGAAGTAGGCATAGAAGTCCGGGTGCTGCCAGTGTGTGATGCCCGGCAGGACGATCCTGCGGAAGTCGCCGAAGATCGTCTCCATGTCCTCGCCGCGCCTCGGCGGAGAGACCGGCAGGCTGTTCGCGATCGCACCGGGCGGGACCTGGGCGCGGACCGGGAGGTCCGCGACGTCCTCAAGGTAGTCCGCCATCCAGTCGACCAGGGCGTGGCCGTGCCGGCGAAAGGTCTCGGTGTCCATGACCATCTCTCCCGAGGGTGTGGGTCCATTCGCGTCGGACCTGCGGGTCGGGCTCTCCCGGCATCCTGGTCTCCCGCAGCGCCGCAACCTGCTCCGGTGGCGCCAGCCGGCCCAGTGCCCAGACCGCCATGGCGCGAACCAGCGGCGACGGATCGTCGAGCAGGTCGTGCACCCGGGCGGGCAGCGGACCGTCGGCATTGGCCACTGCGATCAGCACGTTGCGCAGGAACCGGTCGCGCCCGAGGCGCTTGACCGGCGAGCCGGAGAACCGGGCGCGAAACGCCGCGTCGTCCAGCTCGAGCAGAGGGGCCAGCTCCGGGAGGTCGAGGTCGTCGCGGGGAATGAACCCGGCCTCGCGGGCGGTGCGCGCAAACCTGTTCCACGGACAGACTGCCAGGCAGTCGTCGCACCCGAAGATCCGGTTGCCCATGGGGACGCGGAACTCCCGGGCGATGTGACCCTTGTGCTCGATGGTGAGATAGGAAATGCAGCGTCGCGCATCCAGCGTGTAGGGCGCCGGGAAGGCGTCGGTCGGACAGATGTCGAGACAGCGCCGACAGGTCCCGCAGTGGTCGGGCGTGGGCGTGTCGGGCTCGAGCTCGAGGCTGGTGAAGACCTCGCCCAGGAACAGCCAGGACCCGAATTCGCGGCTGACCAGGTTGGTGTGCTTGCCCTGCCAGCCGATGCCGGCCGCCCGGGCCAGGGGTTTCTCGAGCACCGGGGCGGTGTCGACGAACACCCGCGCCTCGCATCCGAAGGTCTCGCTCATCCAACGTCCGAGCCGCTTCAGCCGCTTTTTCATGATGTCGTGGTAGTCGCGGTTGCGCGCGTAGACCGAGATGTTGCCGCGCCCGCGGTGGGCCAGGTCCCCGAGCGGTGGCCGGGCCGGGCCGTAGTTGGCGGCAACCACCACGACCGAGCGTGCCGGCGGCCACAGCCGCGCCGGATCCCGCCGGCGCTGCGCCGTGCGCAGCATCCAGTCCATGTCGCCGTGCTCGCCGCCGGCAAGAAAGCCGTCGAGCCGCGCCTGCTCGCGGGCTCCGACGGCAACCGGGGCGATCCCGGCCGCATCGAAACCGGCCGCACGCGCCGCATCGAGCACGCGTTGTCGGACCGGCGTGCTCACGGCACCCCCGCGTCCTGTTCCCGGTGGAAATCGGCGGCAAAGCGTTCGAACTCCCCCCGGTCGATCGCGGCGCGGATCCCGGCCATCAGCTCCTGATAGTAGTGCAGGTTGTGCCAGCTCAGCAGCATCGCTCCCAGGATCTCGCCGGCGCGAACCAGGTGGGCGAGGTAGGCGCGGGAGAAACCGGCACACGCCGGGCAGCCGCACGTGTCGTCGAGCGGGCGCGGATCGTCGAGGAAACGCCGGTTGCGCAGGTTGACCGGACCGTGCCGCGTGAATGCCTGGCCGTTGCGTCCGGACCGGGTGGGCAGGACGCAGTCGAACATGTCGATACCGTGCCGGACCGCGTCCACCAGGTCCCGCGGCTTGCCGACGCCCATCAGGTAGCGTGGCCGGTCATGCGGCAGCAGCGGGACCGTTCCGGCGAGGACCCGGAGCATCTCGTCGCGGCCCTCGCCGACCGCGAGCCCGCCGACCGCGTAGCCGTCGAACCCGATCCCGGCCAGGGTCTCCGCCGACTCCGCGCGCAACGCCTGGTAGACGCTGCCCTGGACGATGCCAAACAGCCCCGCGCCCGCCCGGTCGCGGAACGCGCGGCGTGAACGTTCAGCCCAGCGCATCGACAGTCGCATCGAGGAGGCGGCTTCCGTCTCGTCGACCGGCCAGGGCGTGCACTCGTCGAACGCCATGGTGATGTCGGCGCCCAGCAGGTCCTGGACCCTGATCGAGGCTTCGGGCGAGAGGTGGTGGCGTGACCCGTCGACGTGGCTGCGGAAGGTGACGCCGTCCTCGCGGATCCGGCGCAGGCCGGCGAGCGACATCACCTGGTAGCCGCCGGAATCGGTCAGGATCGGCCCGTCCCATCCCATGAACCGGTGCAGCCCGCCGAGCTTCGCGATGCGCTCGGCTCCGGGCCGCACCATCAGGTGGTAGGTGTTCCCCAGCAGGATCTGCGCTCCGGCGGCACGGACCGAGGACGGGAGCATCGCCTTGACGGTTGCCGCGGTTCCGACCGGCATGAAGGCGGGTGTCTCGACGCAGCCGTGTGCCGTGTCAAGCCGACCGCGCCGGGCCATGCCATCGGTGGCCGTGACCCCGAAGCCCGTCGGCATGCGTGGTCTACCGGTTGTTGCCGAACAACAGGATATGGTTGCCGGTATCGATGTCTGCCGCGGCCACGCCGTGGTCGGGCAGACCGGCCCCGAACCCGGCGCGCAGCGCCGCGGCGGTGGCGTGGCCTGTCTGGCCTTCCAGAAGCACGATCCACTGCGGTGTCTCGTTTTCGGGGATCGGCACGCCCTGGGCCCTGCGTCCCTCGTTGACCACCGCGAGGTCGTTTTCCGCCAGCACCGCTCCGACCATGCCGGGACGGGCAACCAGTTCCGGCAGCAGGGTGTTGGCGAGGTGCCGGCGCAGCCCGTCCATCATCTCCGGCGCAGGATGGAACCGCGCGAAGGCGCAGGCGCCAGCAAAGCCGTGCGACAGGTCAACGGTGACCCTGGCCGTGACCCGGTCGAAGTCGGTGAAGGTCTTCATTACCCGCTTCGACCAGTCGGACTGGTCGGCGAGGAGCTTCATGTATTCCGGAGCAGACAGGTCCTCGACGGTATCGGTCTCGTAGGTCGCGAAGTACCTGATGCGCGCATCCCCGGTACAGTCGACATAGCGGCGCGCGCGGTGGAAGCCGGGCATCCAGACCCGTTCGTCGATGTGCTCGCGGTTGTACCATTCGTTGAAGTCCTCCTCGCCCGCCGCATCCGGCTGGGTGAAGGTCATCAGCATGCCCGTGCCATAGAGTGCCATGTCTCAGTTCCCGGCGAGAGTGTCGATGAAGTCGCGTGCCGGCATGCCGGCCGCGGCCCCGGCCGCGGCCGCGGTCCGGTTGAGGTGGCTCAGCACCCCGTCATGGTAGATCGAGGCGCCGTCGCCGATCCGCGCGCTCATGCAGGCCACCGTGGCGGCGATGATGCCCCGGTCGTCGAGCGGTGCCAGCCGTCCGAGCGCCGCCCGGTCCCTGCCAACGCCGGCATCGTGAAAGAAACCGGCATGCGCGTCGACCCTGAGTGCTGTCGCCGGATCCGGGCTCGGCACGCCGCCGTGGCTGCCCGTGACCACGATCCGGCCGACGTCCTCGTCGACGATCAGCGAGGCCGAATCCATCAGCACGATCATGCGGGTGCCCGGCGGACACGGCAGCTCGGTGCGTGCCTCCGCGTAGGCCGGGACCGGCCGGTCCGACAGCGCCGCCCGGCACATGAGGTCCGCACCCTCGCGCGCCGGCATGCCCGGTGCGACACCGAGCGAGGCCGCGAGCGGGTTGGCATGGGAGATGACCCCGTCGCGGAACGCGCTTTCCCCGTCACCGATGCGGCACGACATGGTGTCAACGGTGGCGTAGGGAATGTCGAGGTCCTGGCAGTAGACGCCGCCGCCGACACCCGAGTCGTCCTTCGCGCGGCCGGCATCGTTCAGGATCACGCCCCTGGCCCGGGCCTTGACCGCGCAGTAGGCGGCGTAGACCCCGCCGTGCGATCCGCCGAGCACCACGCGGCCCGCGCATTCCGCCCCGAGCTTGGTCACGGTGTCGGCGATGACGATCCTCTCGTCGACGACCCGGTTGGCCATGTCCGGATTCTCCCTGTGTTGCGTTCCGGAACCAAACTTAGGAGACGGCCTGACCGGGCGCAAGCGAGCCCGCCTTCTTCCGGACGTCCTGTTGCGGCACGGCCGGGTTCCGCCTAAACAGCGGGTTCGTGTTCCCACCCGCGCCGGAAGGACTGGCATGCGACCGTCCGTGACGAAGGCCACCGTGCTGGCCGTGTGTGCCATGGGCATCGTGGTGCTGGTGTCCAACATCGCGGTCGAGTACCAGCTCGGCGACTGGCTGACCTGGGGCGCGTTTACCTATCCGGTGGCGTTCCTCGTGACCGATGTGACCAACCGCCTGCTGGGGAGCGCACCGGCGCGGCGCGTGGTGTACGCCGGGTTCGCGGTCGGGGTGGTGCTGTCGCTGTCGCTTGCCGACATGCGTATCGCGCTGGCGTCCGGTACCGCCTTCCTGACGGCACAGCTGCTCGATGTCGCGATCTTCGACCGCCTGCGGCGCGCAACCTGGTGGAAGGCCCCCCTGGTGTCCTCGCTCGCGGGTTCCGCTCTCGATACCGCCCTGTTCTTCTCTCTCGCCTTCGCCGGCACCGACGTGCCCTGGATAACGCTCGCGATCGGTGACTACGGCGCCAAGCTCGCGATGGCCCTGGTCCTGCTCGGGCCGTTCCGTGCCATCGTGGCGGTTGCCGGCAGGCCGAACGGGGACCCCCGGCACGGGACCGCCGGGTGAAGCGGCATGCGCGTCGACCTGTTCGACTACGACCTGCCGAGACAACGGATCGCCGACCACCCGGTGCGTCCACGGGACGCGGCGCGCCTGCTCGACATGACGGGTGCCGGGCTCGCCGACCGCTCGATCAGGGACCTGGTCTCGCTGCTCGGGCCCGACGACCTGCTGGTGGTCAACGACACCCGGGTCATCCCGTCGCGGCTCGATGGCTGGCGCGGCGACGCGCGCATCGAGGCCACCCTGCACAGGCCCGCCGGACCCGGTCGCTGGAAGGCACTGGCCCGGCCTGCCCGTCGCCTGCGGCCCGGCGATACGGTCCGGTTTGCGGGCGGACTGGATGCGATGGTGCTCTCGCGCGACGCCGGCGAGGTCGAGCTCGACTTCCGTCTCGACGACGTGACCCTGCGTGCGCGCCTGCACGAGACCGGGCGCATGCCCCTGCCGCCCTACATCAGGCGCGGTCCGGAGTCGGACCATGCCCGTGACCGCTCCGACTACCAGACCCTGTTCGCGGTCCGTGACGGGGCCGTTGCCGCGCCCACCGCAAGCCTGCACTTCACCCCGCGCCTGGTCAGGGCGCTGGAGCTCCGCGGCGTGCGGCGGGTCACGGTCACGCTGCATGTGGGTGCCGGAACCTTCCTGCCGGTGACCGTTGACGACACCGACGATCACCCGATGCACGCCGAGTGGGGGTCGGTCAGTGCCGGCACTGCCGCGGAGATCCGGCGTACCATCGATGCCGGCGGACGGGTGGTGGCGGCGGGAACCACGACGCTCAGGATTCTCGAGACCGCCGCGGCGTCAACCGGCCGACCGGCGCCGTTCGAAGGCGAGACCGCGCTGTTCATCACCCCGGGGTACCGTTTCCGGGCGGTCGACCTGCTGCTCACGAACTTCCACCAGCCCCGCTCAACCCTGATGATGCTGGTCAGCGCCTTTGCCGGGCACGAACGGGTGATGGCTGCCTATCGCCACGCCATCGACGCGGGCTACCGATTCCTGTCCTATGGAGACGCCTGCCTGATGACGCGCCCGCGCGCGTAGACCAGGGCCGGCTGACCGAGCAGGACCAGGCTGTCCTCCCGGTGCATGCCGAGTTTCTCCGCCACCCTGATCGATGCGGTGTTGTCGGGCCGGACCATGCTGATCAGCCGGTCGGCGCCGTGGACATTGAACGCCCAGTCCATGGCCGCAGCGGCGGCCTCGGTCCCCAGCCCGCGGTTCCAGGCGTCCGGGTGCAGGGCCCAGGCGAGTTCGAGCGCCGGCCAGCCGTCGGGGTGCAGCAGGCCGACGCGGCCGACCATCCGGCCGTCGTGCTCGACCGCCCACATGCCGCAACCACGCAGGATCCAGTGCCCAAGGACCATGGCCAGGTGGCGCCAGGCCGCGGTCCGGTCGAGCCGGGTCCCGTCGCCGACGTGCCGTGCGACCAGCGGGTGTCCGACAAGACCGGCGTACTCCTCGAAATCGCCGGCCCCGAAGGAGCGCAGCCTCAGGCGGTCGGTGACAATCTCCGGGGCGGTGTTCCGGTGAGCCATGGAAAACTGTCCTCCGGCGGTTCAACGGGACCCTGCGCGGACGCGGGGCCGGAATCAAGACCGGTCGCGGACATTGCCCGACCCGTCCCGCCCGGGCTACATCGGGACCCGTAGCCCCTGCCGGGAAGGTGAGCCATGGATCCCGTCGACCTGCTCAACGCCATGTTCGACGCCGCGGTCGCGGCCGCCGATCCCGAACGGTGCCTGCCGGCGCATCTCGACCGGGTCCTGGCCGACCCGCCGGCCGGCCGGGTGGTGGTGCTGGGCGCGGGCAAGGCCGGCGGCTCGATGGCGCGCGCGGTGGAGACCTGGTGGGACCTGAACCTGCCCGGCCGGCCGCTCGAGGGGCTGGTGGTCACGAGGTACGGCCACGCGGTCCCGTGCCGGCACGTCGAGGTGGTCGAGGCCGCCCACCCGGTCCCGGACGCGGCCGGGCTTGCGGCGGCCGCGCGCCTGCTCGAACTCGCCCGCGGCCTGGGTCCGGATGACCTCGCGCTGTTCCTGGTCTCGGGAGGCGGGTCGTCACTGCTGTCGCTGCCGGCCGGGGGACTTGACCTTGCCGACAAGCAGCGGGTGACCGAAGACCTGCTGGCGTGCGGGGCGACCATTCACGAGATGAACTGCGTACGCAAGCACCTGTCGGCCAGCAAGGGGGGGCGCCTGGCACTCGCCGCGGCGCCGGCCCGCCTGGAGACCCTGGCGATTTCCGACGTTCCGGGCGACGCGTTCGATGTCATCGCATCGGGTCCGGCGGTCGCGGACCCGACAAGCCTCGCCGAGGCGCGCGAGGTGCTGCGGCGTTACGCCATCACGCCACCGCCGGCAGTGGCCGCGCATCTGGCGCGCCCGGACAGCGAGACTCCCAAGCCGGGCGATCCCCGGCTGCGACGGGCCAGGGCCCGGCTGGTCGCCACGCCCCAGCAGGCGCTGGTCGCGGCGGCGGAGACCGCTCGCCTGGCCGGGGTGACGCCGCTCATTCTCGGTGACGCGATCGAGGGCGAGTCCCGCGAGGTCGCACGCGTGCATGCCGGCATCGCCAGCCAGGTGGCGCGGCACGGCCAGCCGGCGCCGCCTCCCTGCGTGCTGCTGTCGGGCGGCGAGACCACCGTCACCGTCACCGGTGACGGCGAGGGCGGGCGCAACGCCGAGTTCCTGCTCGGCCTCGCCGTCGCCCTGGCCGAACGGTCGACCGACTGCCTGGACCGGATCTCGGCGATTGCCTGCGATACCGACGGCATTGACGGGACCTGTGACAATGCCGGTGCGATCTACCTGCCGCGGACCCTTGCCCGGGCCTCCGACGCCGGGCTGCGGGCAGCGGAATTCCTTGCGCGCAACGACGGATTCGGGTTCTTCTCGCGTCTTGACGGTCTGGTGATGCGCGGTCCGACCCTGACCAATGTCAACGATTTCCGGGCCATCCTGATCGACACCGCACGCTGACAGGGAGGGTGCCGATGTCCGATACCAGCAGCCGGGACCTGCCCGGATACGCACCGTTCGATCCGGAAACCCAGCCGGACTGGGTAGTGCCGGAGTACCGCTCGAGCCTGTCCCGAAGCCCCGGCCGGCCGGCGATCCCGCTGATCCAGACCCTGTCGGAACTGACCGGACCCGTGTACGGACACGGCGCCGTGCAGCCGCTCGACCACGACCTGACACGAAACGGGGTCACCGACGGCGCGCCGCTCGGCGAGCGCATCATCGTGACCGGCCGGGTGCTCGACGAGGACGGGCGCGCGCAGCCCGACACCCTGATCGAGATCTGGCAGTGCAACTCCGCCGGGCGATACATACACGCCGCCGACCGGCACGACGCGCCCATCGACCCCAACTTCTTCGGCGGCGGGCGCTGCGTGACCGACGAGAGGGGATGCTACCGGTTCATCACCATCAAGCCGGCGGCATACCCCTGGGGCAACCATCCCAACGCCTGGCGTCCGGCGCATATCCACCTGTCGCTGTTCGGCCCGGCCTTCGTGACCCGGCTCGTGACCCAGAGCTACTTTCCGGGAGACCCCCTGCTCGCGCACGACCCGATCTACATGGGTACGCCGGCGCCCTTCCGCGACCTTCTGGTCATGGACTACGACCCCGAGGTGACCGAGGAGGGCTTTGCGCTGGGCTACCGGTTCGACATCGTGCTGCGCGGCCGTCGCGCCACGCCGCTGGAGGGCTGAGCCGTGCGCCGGCGCCAGACACCGTCCCAGACCGTCGGGCCGTTCTTCGCCTTCGGACTGACCCCCGGCCAGTACGGCCATTCCGCGCTCGCCGGTATCGCGGACGGGACCATGGCCGGACCCGACACCCCCGGCCGGCGGCTTCGCCTCGAGGGCCGGATCTTCGATGCCGAAGGCGAGACGGTGCCGGACGCCATGGTGGAGATCTGGCAGGCGGATGCCACCGGCCGCTACCCTGACGGCAGGAGCAATACCGGGTTTGCCGGTTTCGGGCGATGCGGAACCGGTACCGATTCCGAACACCGGTTCGTGTTCGAGACCATCCGGCCGGGTCCGCCGGGCGACGGACAGGCGCCGCACCTGAACGTGATCCTGTTCATGCGGGGAATGCCGCGCCACGCATTCACCCGGGTCTACTTTGCCGACGAGGCCGAGGCCAATGCGTCGGACCCGGTGCTGTCAATCGTTCCGCCCGAACGCCGGGACACCCTTCTCGCCGCGCCCGGTTCGCGCGCCGGGGTCTACCTCTTCGACATCCATCTCAGGGGCGAGCACGAGACGGTCTTCTTCGAGCCGTGACGCATCGAGGCGCCGTTCAGGCGTCGACAGCTCCCTCGGCACTGGCGATCTGGTCCTTGAGCGCAAGCTTGCGCCGTTTGAGGTCTGACAGGATACCGCTGTCCGGCATGGGTCTCGCCTGTTCCTCTGCCAGCAGGCGATCCAGTTCGGCGTGGCGTGCACGCAGTTCGTCCGTACGTGCCATATCCGTCATCTGTGTCCTCCGTCTGTACTGGACTGGTCGGTCGAGCGAAGGCCCAAATTCTATTGTGCACCGCCGTCGGGCGCAATCTCGATGAGCCGGAATGCCCGGCGCGCACGCCTCCGTTGCCGCTGTTCATGCACGGCGAACCTTGCTATGACCCGCGATCCTGAAGATGGGCGGGAAGAGCATCGTGAGCATGCGGGACCGGGAGGAGCTCAAGGCGCGCCTGCACCAGCTGCGCGAGGAGCACCGAGACCTTGACAGCGTGATCGACAGCCTGTCCCGCCCGACCGGTTTCGATCAGCTGCGCCTGACACGGCTGAAGAAGCGGAAGCTGGCGCTCAGGGACCAGATCGCCCAGATCGAGAGCGACCTGCTGCCGGACATCATTGCCTGAGCGGCAGGTCGGGCAGCCGCGAGACGCACCGGAGAACGCCATGGGACAGCAGGCGCCCTCGCGGCCCCGTGTCGGACTGATCATGGGAAGCCAGTCGGACTGGCCGACCATGCGCCACGCCGCGGCCATTCTCGAGGAACTTGCGATCGACTACGAGGTGCGGCTGGTGTCCGCGCACCGCACGCCGGACCGGATGGCGACCTACGCCCGCGAAGCCCGCGGCCGCGGGCTCCAGGTCATCATCGCGGGTGCCGGGGGAGCGGCTCACCTGCCGGGAATGGTCGCGGCCCAGACCTCGCTGCCGGTGCTCGGCGTCCCGGTCGAGAGCCGGGCGCTGAGTGGTCTCGACAGCCTGCTGTCGATCGTGCAGATGCCCCGCGGCGTCCCGGTCGGCACGCTCGCGATCGGCGGCGCCGGGGCGGCGAACGCGGCCCTGCTGGCGGCCGCCATTCTTGCAACCGGCGACGGGGACCTCGCAACCAGGCTTGACGCGTGGCGGCGCGCGCAGGCGGAGGCGGTGGGCGAGGTGCCGGAAGACCCGTGCTGACCACGGCGCTCGGCCCTGGCAGCGTGATCGGCATCCTGGGCGGCGGGCAACTCGGCCGCATGACCGCCCTGGCCGCGGCCCGGCTCGGGTACCGGTGCCATGTCTACACGCCCGAGGCCGACAGCCCGGCCTCCCAGGTCACCGATCGCGTGACGGTGGCGGAGTTCGGCGACAGCGAGGCGCTCGCCGCCTTCGCAGGCGCCGTCGACGTCGTCACCTACGAGTTCGAGAACATTCCGCTCGCATCGGTGCGCCTGCTGGAGGAACGGGTTCCGGTCCGTCCGGGTGCCGCCCTGCTCGCGGTCTCGCAACACCGGGTCCGGGAGAAGGAGTTCGCGGCCTCGAACCGGGTACCGGTTGCCCGCTGGCGTCACGTGACCGACCGGACCACGCTGGCCAACGCGGCCGGCGCCATCGGCTTTCCCGCGGTGCTGAAGACCAGCAGGTTCGGCTACGACGGCAAGGGACAGGCGGTCCTTCGCGCGCCGGAGGACCTGGAACCGGCCTGGTCGGCGCTTGGCACGGACGATGCGATCCTCGAGGCGTTCGTGGGCTTCGAGCGCGAGGTCTCGGTCATCGTCGCACGGGGTCTCGACGGCCGGCCGGTCCCCTACTGTGTGGTCGAGAACCGGCACGAGAACCACATTCTCGACACCACCATCGCGCCGGCCTGCGTTCCGGCGGAGGTCTCGGCCGCGGCCTGCCGCATCGCGGTGACGCTCGCGGAGGCCTCCGGGCTGGTCGGAGTCCTGGCTGTCGAGATGTTCCTGCTCGTCGACGGCTCGCTGCTGATGAACGAGCTTGCGCCGCGACCCCACAACTCCGGGCACTGGACCATCGACGGCGCGGCCACGAGCCAGTTCGAGCAGCTGGTGCGCACGGTCACCGGTCATGCGCCCGGACCTGCGGACCTCCTGCATCCGACCGTGATGAAGAACCTGATCGGCGAAGCGGCGGACAGCTGGGCCGACGTCCTGGCCGAGCCCGGCGCCCGGCTGCATCTCTACGGCAAGTCCGAGACCCGTCCGGGACGCAAGATGGGGCACGTCAACCGCGTCGCGAGGACCGCCTGAACCGGGGTTTCGGGATGATGCGGCTCAGACGCCCGCGTATCTCCGGGATGCGCATGATGTCGGCAATGCGCCTGTCCAGGAAGGCTGCGGTGTCGGCGAACCCGTCCGAGTCGTCGTCAAGCCAGAACAGCGTCGTCGACAGCAGCACGCCGGCGAGCAGGCCGCGCTTCGTGTAGTAGCTGAAGTCCGTCGACCGGTCTCCGACGGCGTGCCAGATCCCGTCGACGCTGCGGCACGCGCACCCGAGCCCGAGCAGCTGGTTGCCGGGAAGCGACAGGTACCCGATCGCGTGCCGCACCGCCTCGCGATGAGCGGCCAGGAGTTCAAGGCGCAGGCGGATCGCCAGCGACACCCTTTCCCGGGTCCGGAGGCTGTCGAGGTCGGTTCCGGCGAGGCGTTCCAGCATGCGCCGGTCGGTCCACTCGGCGAAGTGGCTGACGCTGTTGCGGGCAGGATCGGGAAAGGCGGCGTGAACCTCGCCGATGCCGAGCCCGATATCGGCTGCACCCGCCGCCAGCGCCCGCAGGGTCCAGCCGTCGAACGGCACATGCGGGAGCGACGCCTCGATCAGGCGATCGCGCAGTGCCTGGATCCGCTCCGCGGCCCCGGCGTTACCGGTCATTGGTCCATGTCCTCGTTGTCATCGAGCTCCTCGACAAAGCCGAACCGGCGCATGTCGGTCATCCGCTCCGGGTAGAGAATGCCGTCGAGATGGTCGACCTCGTGCTGCACCACGCGGGCCGCGAGCCCGGTCGCCTCGCGTTCGACGCGCTGTCCGGTCCCGTCGATGCCGCTGTAGCGGATCCGTGCATGGCGCGCCACCTCGCCGCGCAGGCCCGGGATCGAGAGGCAGCCTTCCCAGTCAATCGCGGTCTCGTCGCCGACGGGCACGACCTCGGGGTTGATCAGCACCTGCAGCGGTACCGCCTCGTCGGTCTCGCGGCACGCCATGTCGAGGAAGACGATGACGCGCAGACTCTCGGCAACCTGGGGCGCGGCGAGCCCGATGCCGCGGGCGGCGGTCATGGTCTCGACCATGTCGCGCACCAGGTCGGGCAGCAGGGCCGCATGATCCGCCGTCACCGGGGCCGCACGCCGGCGCAATACGGGATGCCCCATCCTGATGATCGGCCTGACCGCCATGACAGGATACTAGGCACCCGCGCGGTCCCGGTAAACAGCGCGCGGAGGTCGACGAATTGCGCCCCGGCGTGAAGCTGTGCTATCCAGAATGGCCAGCGAAGGCCATGGCCCGCAGGCGTGTGGTATCCGCAAGAAGAAGAACAGGAGGCCGAATTCCGTGCATGTGACCGTCCGTGACAACAATGTTGACCAGGCGCTTCGGGCGCTGAAGAAGAAGATGCAGCGGGAAGGGATGTTCCGGGAAATGAAGCTTCGCCGGAGCTACGAGAAACCCTCGGAACGACGCTCGCGCGAACGGGCCGAAGCGATGCGCCGCCACCGCAAGCTGCTGCGCAAGCGCCTGGAGCGCGAAGGCTACTAGGCGCGGCCAGGCACCCGCGTGCCCCGGATCCGGTTCCACCGGCTCCACGACAACCACCAGGACATGACCGGAGGGTCCGACCCGCGATGCCGAACCCGGTTCGTGACCACGAACTCGCCTCGACCATCGTCCGGTTCTGGTTCGACGACAGCGGACCGGAGGAATGGTTCTCCAAGCGGCCGGAGTTCGACGCCCTGATTCGGGAGCGGTTCGCCGAAACCCACGAGCGCGCCCTTGCCGGGGAATACGACCACTGGGAGCGGGATCCGCACAGCTGCCTGGCTCTGGTGGTGGTGCTTGACCAGTTTCCGCGAAACATGTTCCGCGAGGATCCCCGGGCCTACCGGGCCGATGCGAAGGCGCTCGGGGTCGCGAGGCGGGCGGTCGCCGCCGGCCATCACCGGGTCCTGACGCCGGATCAGTGCACGTTCATGTTCCTGCCGTTCGAACACAGCGAAGCGCTCGACGACCAGAAGCTGTGCGTGGAGCTGATGCGCGAGTTCTGCGACGAGGAGGGCGTCGAGTATGCCCGGCGCCACCTCGAGATCGTGGAGCGGTTCGGCCGGTTCCCGCATCGAAACGCGATCCTGGGGCGCGAGAGCACGGCGCAGGAGCGCGACTTCCTGCTGCAGCCCGGGTCGGGATTCTGACCCCGGGCCCCGGTCACAGCAGCGACAGGACACAACCGTGACAGCGAAACCCGAAATCCTGATCCAGTCCCCCTGGTACGAGCCGGCGATGCGCAGGCTCGACGAACTGGGCGTGACCCACCACCTGTGGCAGGCGGCGGACCCTGACGCCCTGCTCGCCGAGGTCGGCCCGCGCTGCAGCATCATCGGGACGTTCCAGGTCTGCCCGGCAAGCCTGATCCGCGCGGTCCCCAACCTCGAACTGATCCTGACCTTCGGTGTCGGCTACGACGGAGTTGATGTCGCCGAGGCCACCAGGCGAGGCGTGCGGGTGGTGAACACGCCCTCGGTGCTGAACGACTGCGTGGCGGACCTGGCCATGGCCCTGGTCCTCGCCGGACGCCGGCAGGTGGTGCAGGCGGACCGCTATGCCCGCGAAGGCAGGTGGGAACGGGACGGCGACTATCCCTATACGCTGCACGTCACCGGGTGCCGGGTCGGCATCGTCGGGCTGGGGCGGATCGGCATGGAGATCGCCGCGCGCTGCGCCGCCTTCAAGATGGATATCTGCTACCACCAGCGCACGCTCCGGTCCGACGTGCCGTGGCCGCACCATCCCGACCTGGTCGCGATGGCGCGCGAATGCGACATCCTGATCGTCATCGTGCCGGGCGGCGACGCAACCAGGCACCTTGTGGGCGAGGAGGTGATGGAGGCGCTGGGGCCACGGGGCCACCTGGTCAATGTCGCCCGTGGCAGCGTGATCGACACCGATGCGCTGGTGCGCTGCCTGAACGACGGCCGGCTCGGCAGTGCCGCGCTCGATGTCTACCCCGACGAGCCGCGCATTCCGCGCGTACTCCTGGACATCACCGGGAACCTGACCCTGACACCCCACGTCGCCAGTGCGACGCACCACACCCGCATGGCCATGGGCATGGTGCTCCACGACAATCTCAGGGCATGGCTGGACGGACGCAGGCTGATCACCCCGGTCAACTGACCGGATCGCCCGCATACGCGGCGCTTTCCCACAGTGCGTGCCGGAGCCGGTCGGGGATGCGGCGCGAGGTGCGGGCGACAGTGTCGAAGCACACGCTGACACCGTGTGACGTCGCCGCGCAGTAGTGCGCGGTGAAGATCCCGATCTCCAGGATCATCGACGAGGTGCCCATGCGGGTGATCGAGAGCCCGACCTCGACCTCGCCCGGGTAGCGGATCTCGCGCAGGAAGTCGAGTTCGATCCGGCGCAGGATCCAGTCGAGGTTGCCGAACTCGTGACCGGGACCGAGCTGCTGCATGACCCGGTGAAACAGCATGGTCCGCGCGTTCTCGATGTAGATCGAATAGGCGGTGTTGTTGACGTGACCCACCGGGTCGAGATCCGCGTACCGCAGGGATTCCCGGGTCCACACCCGGTAGGACTCGCGCTCCGTCGCCGCAAAGCCGTCACTGACCGTCATGTGTTCTCCGACCCGTCCCGGTTGTCCGGAACCGGCACCGCCCGCGGGTGCCGGCACGCCAGTATAGAGCACGGGACACGCCGCTCCGCCCGCCTCCGAATGTCGCCTGTACCCCGACCGCGGGCGTGTGATACAGAGGGCGCCGGAAACGTCCGTGACCCCCGGAGTTGGCGATGACACTGCTGCGAATCGTGCTGAGGGGAGCGCTGGTGGCCGGCGCCCTGATGCTCTTCCCAGGAACCGATGCCCGGGCGGGCGATGCCGATGCCGGCGCCAAGGTGTTCAAGAAGTGCCAGGCGTGCCACTCGCTGAAGGCGGGCAAGCGTCGAACCGGCCCGTCGCTGCACGGCGTCTACGGGCGCCAGGCCGGAACCTTCGTCGATTCCAAGGGCAAGACGTTCAGGCATTCCAAGGACATGAAGGCGGCAGGGGAGGCCGGGCTGGTCTGGTCCGCCGAGGTGCTTGCGGCCTACATCGCCGATCCCAAGCCCTATATCGGGGCGATGATCGGCAAGAAGAAGGCGAAGACCAAGATGGTGTTCCCGGGTCTGAAGAAACCGGCGGACATCGAGAACCTGGTTGCCTTCCTCGAGCCCTTCGCTTCGGGTGCGCAGGAAGGCAAGAGATAGTCACGACGCCGGTTCGGGCGCGGTCAGGTCACGACACTCGGGCCCGGCAACGATCGGGGGTCCGGTCAGCGCCTGCAGGTCGTCGATGGACAGGCCGGCGACCTTCTCCAGCACCACCAGTCCGCCAGGGGTGACCGCGATCACCGCGAGGTCGGTGAAGATCCGGGCAACGCAGCCGGCCGCGGTCAGGGGATAGGTGCATTCCTCCACGATCTTCGGCGCGCCGGTGCCGGTCACGTGGGTGGTCATGACCCACACCTGCCGGGCGCCGACCGCCAGGTCCATCGCTCCGCCGACCCCGGGCGGAAACCGGTCGTCATCGGTGGTCCAGTTCGCCAGGTCGCCGGTCCCGGAGACCTGGAAGGCGCCGAGGATCGCGATGTCGAGATGGCCCCCGCGGATCATGGCAAACGCGTCCGAATGCACGAAGTAGCTGCCGCCGGGCAGCATGGTGACAGGCTGCTTGCCCGCGTTGACGAGGTCCGGGTCCTCGCTACCGGGTTCCGGCCGCGGACCGAAGCCGAGAACCCCGTTCTCGCTGTGCAGGACGATCTCCCGGTCCGGTGGCAGATGGTCGGCGCAGAGCGTCGGGATGCCGATCCCGAGGTTGACGAAGCTGCCGTCGGGAATCGCGCGCGCGGCGCGCCATGCCATCTGCTGGCGCGACAGCCGGCAGGACGCAAGGTCTGGTACAAGGTTCATGGCGGTGTTTCCACGCGGAAGGAGGGAGCCGATGGCGCTACTCTAGGCAGTGCGGCGCCGTGGCGAAAGCGGCATCACCGGCTTTCAATTGTGCAGGCCCGCGCGTATGCTCCGCTGCCGTCATGGCTGCAGCGGCGTTCCATGACGACATTCCCCGCATCGACAGTTTCCGGAGAGCCCGCATGTCGCTCAAGCGCGGTCGCAAGTTCCTGAACACACCCGGTCCGACCAACGTGCCCGAGCGCGTGCTCAATGCCATGCATCGTCCGACGCTCGACCTTTCGGATCCGGAGTTCCTGGACGTTTCCATCTCGTGTTTCCGGGACATGCAACGGGTCATCCTGACCGAAGGCGAGGTGTTTCTGTACGCCAGCAACGGGCACGGGGTGTGGGAGGCGGCGCTCGCCAACCTGTTCTCGCCGGGCGACCGGGTGCTGGTGCCCGAAAGCGGCAACTTCTCCGCCGCCTGGCAGGACATGGCGATGGCCCTTGGCCTGGACGTTCAGCCCGTTCCCGGCGACTGGCGCCGCCCGGCGCGCCCGGAAGCGATCGAGGCCGCGCTCAGGCAGGATGCAGGAGGAACCATCAAGGGCATCCTGCTGGTGCACGCGGATACCGCCACCTCCTCGCTGTGCGATGTCGCGGGTGTGCGCGGCGCCATCGATGCCGCCGGCCACGACGCCCTGTTGCTGGTCGATACCATCGCGGCACTGGGCACCACCGAGTACCGGATGGACGAGTGGGGGGTCGACGTGACCGTGGCCGCATCGCAGAAGGGGCTGATGATGGCGCCCGGGATCGGGATCATCGCCGCCAGCGAGAAGGCGATGCGCGCCCATGAACGGGCTGCGCTGCCGCGGCGCTACTGGGACTGGCGCACCCGGCTCGAGGCCGAGCACTACCGGAAGTTCTGCGGCACCGCGCCGCAGCTGATGGTCTTCGGGCTGCGCGAAGCCCTGGACATGATCTTCGAGGAGGGTCTCGAGACCATCTTCGAACGCCACCGGGTTCTGGCCGGGGCGACCCACGCGGCGGTCGAGTTCTGGAGCCAGGCCGGGACCATGAGCCTCAACATCGAGGACCCGCGCGAACGCTCGCCGGGGGTGACCACCGTGCTGACGGCAGACGGGATCGATGCCAACAGGATGCGCGCTGTCTGTCGCGACGAGATGATGGCGGCACTGGGCGGTGGTCTCGGCAAGCTGGACGGAAGGGCGATCCGCATCGCCCACATGGGTGACCTCAACGCACCCATGCTGTTCGGGGCACTGGCCGCCGTCGAGGCAACCTGCGGCTACCTTGACATTCCCTGCGCCTCGGGCGGCGTCAGTGCGGCGATCGACCACGTGACCCGGGCAAGGAAGGAGGCGTCGGCGCCGGTCACCTACTGATCCGGCGCTTCGGACATGATCACAACGGTAATTCCGCATGCCGTGACGGTGCGCGGACTTGCCGTGACTGACCGGCGTGCCTAGCGTGCACGCCATTGCGCGATCGAGACAGATGGAGACTTTGTCATGGCCACGGTTACAGGCGCCCAGCTCATGGTGCGCTCGCTCAGGCAACAGGGTGTCGAGTACATGTTCGGCGTGGTCGGGTTTCCCGTCCAGCCGATCGCGGCGGCTGCCCTGGAACAGGGCATCACCTATATCGGGATGCGCAACGAGCAGGCGGCGTCCTACGCTGCCCAGGCGGTCGGGTACCTGACCGGGCGGCCCGGCGCCTGTCTCGTGGTCTCCGGCCCCGGTGTGGTGCACGGCCTGGCGGGACTGGCCAATGCGCAGCAGAACTGCTGGCCGATGATCCTGATCGGCGGCGCCTCGCCGACCTACCAGAATGGCATGGGGGCGTTCCAGGAGGAGCGCCAGGTCCGGATCGCCGAACCGTTCTGCAAGTACGCGCATGCGGTCGAACACACCTACCGGATCCCGTTCTACGTCGAACAGGCCGTCCGTCACTCGATCTACGGCCGGCCCGGCGCCGCCTACCTCGACATGCCCGATGACATCATCCAGGGCGAAGTGGACGAGGAGGACGCGGTGCAGGTGGCGCGGATCCCCGATCCGCCGCGAAGCCAGGCACTGCCGGAGAGTGTCGAGGCGGCACTGGATGCACTCGAAACCGCCGAGCGGCCGCTTGCCATCATCGGCAAGGGCATGGCATGGGCCCGCGCCGAGGACGAGGTGCGCGCCTTCATCGAACGCACGCAGCTGCCGTTCCTGGCCTCGCCGATGGGCAAGGGCGTGATGGACGACTCCCATCCGCTGTCGGTCGGGGCAGCGCGCAGCCATGCGCTGCGCGAGGCCGATGTCGTGTTCCTCATGGGTGCGCGGCTCAACTGGATCATGCATTTCGGACACAAGCCCCGGTTCAGCGACAACGTCCGCGTGGTGCAGCTCGACATTGCCCACGAGGCGATCGGCAACAACGTCCCGGCGGAAGTCGCGCTGGTCGGGGACGGCAGGGCGATCACCGGACAGCTGAACAGGGCGCTCGAGAACCGGCAGTGGTTCTATCCCGCCGACACGCCGTGGCGCTCCGCGCTCAGGGAGAAGGCGGAAGCCAATGCCGAACAGATCAGGCCGATGCTCGAGGATGACTCGACGCCAACCAACTACTACCGCGCACTCAGGGACATCCGTGCCTGGGCAGGCGAGTCGGCGGTGATCATCGGCGAAGGCGCCAACACCATGGACATCGGTCGGACCCAGTTGCCCAACGCGCAGCCGCGGCTTCGCCTGGATGCGGGAAGCTACGGAACCATGGGCATCGGCATGGGGTTCGCGATTGCCGCCGCCGCGGTACACCGCGACCGGCCGATCATCTCCGTCTCGGGAGATTCAGCGCTCGGGTTCTCCGGCATGGAGATCGAGACCGCGTGCCGCTACGGGTTGCCGATCAAGATCGTGGTCCTGAACAACGGCGGCATCGGCCGGGGTGTCGCGGAATTCGAGGCAGGCGAGCAGATCCCGCCGTTCGCACTCACCATCGGGGCACGGTACGACCGGATGATGGAAGCGTTCGGCGGCAAGGGGTTCCACGTCGAGGACCCGGCCGATCTCGGGGCGGCACTTGACGCCGCGAGCGCCCATGACGGGCCGGCGCTGGTCAACGTCATCCTCCACCCCGAGGCGGGCCGCAAGCCGCAGCAGTTCCGCTGGCTGACCACCTGAGGCCAGGCCCGGTGCACCGTGTCCGCGCAAGGGCACGGTGCACGGGCCTCTCCCGACAGGAGCGCGGGCCGCGGGATCCTGCCCCGCGCATCAGGGCTCCGTGACGGTTTCTCCCGAGCCGGACCCCTCGATCCGGATCACCCGGTCAACGAAGATCGACGGCGTGACGATGACCTCGGGGTCGAGGTCGCCCAGGGAAACGATGCGGCGGACCTGCGCAACGGTGAGCCGGGCGGCCGCGGCCATGACCGGTCCGAAATTCCGCGCCGACTTGCTGTAGGTCAGGTTGCCCCACCGGTCGGCGCACTGGGCGAAGACGAAGGCGGCGTCGCCGTGCAGCGCATGCTCGAGCACATGCGCACGCCCGTCTATCTCGCGGATCTCCTTGCCTGCGGCCAGCCGGGTCCCGACGCCGGTCGGCGTGTAGAAGGCGCCGATTCCGGCGCCCGCAGCCCGCATGCGTTCCGACAGGGTTCCCTGCGGCACCACCTCGAGTTCGACCTGGCCCTTCGCCCACATCTGTTCGAAGACCACCGAGCCGCCGGACCTGGGGTAGGAGCAGATCACCTTGCGCACCCGTCCGGCCTCGAGCAGCCCGCCGATGCCGCGGTGACCGACACCGGCGTTGTTGGAGACGATGACGAGGTCCCGGCACCCCTGGTCATGCAGGGCGTCGAGCAGTTCCGTCGGCATTCCGGCGCCGCCGAAACCCCCGACCAGCAGTGTGGCACCGTCCTCGATGCCGCACACCGCGTCCTCGAAACTCTCGACGATCTTGTTGATCGGCATGGCGGTACCGCGTTCCGGTTGCGCGAAGCGGAAGGGTCAGACGAAAACGGGCCGCACAGGGTGCGGCCCGTCGTCGAAGCGGGGTTCCGGCAGGGGACAGGTCAGCGAATGACGCCGATATCGACCCGCCTGTTCTTGGCTTCCCGGACGCCGTCCTTGGTCGGGACCAGTGTCCGTGTCTCGCCGTAGGCCATGATCTCGATCATGCCCTGCAGGTCGGTCGAGGAATTGTCGTCAAGGGCCTTGGCAACCACCTCGGCACGCTGCTGCGAGAGCGTCTGGTTGTACTTGCGCGGACCGGAGCGGTCGGCGTGACCCGAAATCGTCACCCGCCGCACGCCATGCTGGTCGATGGAAAGCACCGCCTTGTTGACCGCCTTCATTCCGTCCGCGGTCAGCTCGGCGGAATCAAAGTCGAACAGCACCGTGAACTTCTCGAACAGGCGCGCAACCGGACCCTTCGGCTTGGGCGGTGGCGGCGGCGGAGTGAGCGCCGCGGCAAGCGCGTCCTTGGCAAACGCGAAGTCATTGCGGCACTTCGCGATGTGGTCGGGCTGACGGTTTTCCTCGAGTTCCTGCAGCCAGCAGTCCAGCGACAGCTGGGCAATCGCAGCCAGTTTCGGGAACTTCTCCGCACCCTCGGCCAGCATTTCGCTGATCTCCCGGTGCGCGGTCATCAGCTCGCCGACATGCTCCGAAGGAATTCGGCGTTCGGCAACCGCCTGAGGACCGGTTGCGGCGCCGCCCGCGGCCGCGATGGCGCGGTCGGCAAAGTAGTCGGAGTCGATGTGGTCGCCTTCGTCATATTCCGACTGGGACAGCGCGACATAGCCCTTGTAGAGCTGGCTGTTGAACGCATCACCTGTCCCGGCGGTTTCCTTGGCTACCTCGAGCTGTAGCCCGACGCATCCTGTAAGGAGCAGGGCTGCGGCGCCTGTCCCCAGGGCCGCCTTCAGTGCGTGCCAGGGCATTCCAACCTCCGAATAATGCAACGGGCTCGAACACGGCAAACACAATACGCGCTGGGAGCAATGCAACGCAACACGGTTGAATCGCAACCATTCCGATCTGATGCCCCGAGTCACCCGAATCGGTCGGCCCGGTAAGGCGCCAGGTCGATGCCGGGGTCGCGCCCGGCAACCAGGTCTGCGATCAGCTGGCCCGTGCGGGCGGACTGGGTCAGGCCGAGATGTCCGTGGCCGAAACCGAAGAAGACGTTGCCGTGGTGCGGCGATGCGCCCAGCACCGGCTTGCTGTCCGGAAACGACGGACGGAACCCCATCCATTCGCGGCTGACCGTCTCGCCGAGTCCCGGCAGGGCTTTGCGCGCCAGGGTCAGCATCCGGTAGATCCGTCGAAAGTCCGGCGGTGCGGCGAGCCCGGCGAACTCGACGCCCGACGTGAGCCTCAGTCCGTCACGCATGGGCGCAAGCACGAACCCGTGGTCCCCGACCACGACCGGCCGGCGCAACCCGGGACCGGTCTCGAGACCGAGATTCAGGTGGTAGCCCCGCTCGGTATCCAGCGGCACCCGGGAGCCGAGCATGGCTGCCAGCGGGCGGGACCAGGCGCCGGCACAGATCACGAAACAGTCGGCGGCATGGATGCCGAGGTCTGTCACCAGCCGGACCGGCCTGTTGCCCTCGAACTCGAAGCGTACCGCGCGCTCCGGCAGGATCCGTCCGGAACGGCGCACGAACGCCTCGGCGTAGGCGTCGGTCAGTGCCGAGGGCTGGGTGACGAAACCGTTGGCCGCCTGGAAGATGCCGCGGGTGAAGTGGTGGGCGAGCCCCGGCTCGAGCTGCCGGATCTCGTCCGGCCCGAGCACCTCCACCGCGCGACCGTTGCGGACCAGAGCCGCGCGCTCCGCCGTGGTGGCGTTGAACGCGGCCTGCGACGCGTACACCTTGAGCCACCCGGTGGGGCGGACAATGTCGCTGATCCGGTTTTCCGCCATCAGCGCCTCGTGGGCCGCCATCGCGTCCCGGTTCAGCGCGTTGATTTCCGAGGCGATGCGCTCGACCCGCGACGGGAGTCCCGCCGCCAGGAACCGGAGCAGCCACGGGGACATCCGGGGGAGGTAGGGCCAGCGGATGCGCAGCGGCGCCGCCGGGTCGAGCAGCATGCGCGGAACCCGCATCCATGCGCCCGGCGTGCTGACCGGCCAGATGTTGTCGACGGCGATCGACCCGGCGTTGCCGAACGACGTCGCGCGTCCCGGAGCCCTCGGGTCGACGATCAGCACCTCGTGCCCGTCCCGGGCGAGGCAGAGCCCGGTGCACACCCCGACGATCCCGGCGCCGACAACGAGTACGCGCCGCGGTGCGGATGCCATGGCGGCCGGCCTCATCCGCGGTCCAGCACGCCGAGTATGCCGATCAGCCGCGCGTCGCGTTCGGCTTCGAGCTCCGCGATGCTGCGTTCGCCGGCCTCGTCTTCCACCCCCGCGACGATGGTCTCCGCCAACTCCCCGGCCAGCACCGGGTTTTCGGTCATGGTCTCCCACCAGGCCTGCATCCCCGGCGCGAAATGCCCGAGCATTCCCCGGTAACCGGCCGCTCCGCCGGCAAGGTTCATGGTCATGTGCGGCCCCATGAGCGCCCAGCGCAGGCCGGGGCCCCGGCAGACGGCTGCATCGATGTCCTCGACCGACGCCAGGCCGTTCTGGACCGCGAGCACCGCCTCGCGGAACAGCGCCGCCTGCAGACGGTTGGCAAGATGGCCCGGAACTTCCTTGCGGATGCGGATCGGGTGCTTGCCGACGTGGCGATAGAAGCCGATGGCCCAGTCGGCGGCGTCCGGATCGGTCAGGCTGCCGGCCACCACCTCGACCAGCGGTATCAGGTGGGGAGGATTGAAGGGGTGGCCCACAACGAACCGTCCGGCCGAGGCGAGACCCTCCTGCAGTTCGCTCATGATCAGGCCCGAGGTGCTCGACGACAGGATGGTGCCCGCGGGCAGGGCCGTATCGATGTCGCGGTAGAGCGCCCGCTTGACATCGAGCCGTTCCGGCGCGCTTTCCTGCACGAAGTCCGCGCCCGCGACGGCTGCCGCCGCCGTGGGGTGGGGGGTGACCGCGGCGCGATCGGCACCGTCGGCGAGCCCGAGCGCCTCGAGGTGTGGCCAGGCGTTTTCGATGAACGCTGCCAGCCGCTGTTCCCAGCCGCCGGCAGGGTCCCAGGCGTCGACCGCGTAGCCGCGCGACAGGAACCACGCGGCCCAGCTCGCGCCGATGGTTCCCGCCCCGAGCACCGCGATCCGTCGCACCTGCGCGTGGTCCGGATAGTCAGACATCATCCTCTCCCCTGCGGGCCCGCATCCCCGGTCAGCGCCCGGAATGCCAGCACGGTGATTGCGGCAATGCACAGCCAGGTTTCCTGCCAGATGCCGTATGACACCAGCGCAGTGAACACCCCGGCCGCCGCGGCGGCAAGCGCGGCGCTGCGCCACGGGTCCGGCAGGGCGGTGACGCGCCGGATGGTGCACCACAGCAGCAGCCCCGCGGCCACCACCCCGACCAGGCCGAGGTCGAGCCACAACTGCAGGACCAGGCTGTGCGGATGAATGGGATTGGCCGTGAGCAGCTGGTACGGCCGCGCGCCGATGGCCGCCAGGTCGAGTTCGCGTGTCGCGTCGACACCGTGTCCCAGCAGCGGCCGGTCCAGGATCGCGGTCGCGGTCGCGTGCCAGATCTCGACGCGGTGCAGCACGGTGGCCGGAACGGTGTCCGCCAGCGGTTCCAGCCAGTCCGGCAGGGCAAGGAACAGCCAGGGCGCGGTCGCCGCCAGGCCTGCCGTGAACCCGACTCCGCACCACAGGACGGCACGCGGCGCATGACAGGCCAGCGCAAAGATGCCGGCAGCGAGCAGGGCGGCGGTCGCGGCAGATGCCGAATCCCCGATGCAGGCAACACCCGTCACCAGTGCGATCAGAAGCCACGCCGCGCCGCGCCGGCCCTGGCTCCACAGCCAGCCGGCAGCCGGCCAGGCAAGCAGGACCAGTGCGCTGGTCGCGCGGTTGTAGCGGACCAGCGGCCAGCCCTGGTTGGCCGGGTCGGACGCGAGCCTGAGCGAGATCATCCCGCCGGTCGCGTTCTCGAACAGCAGCAGAGCGACCGCGGCGCCGAGACCGCCGATCAGCCAGTACGCGACCCGCCGGCGTGCGCTCACGCCAAGTCCGGCGGCGGCACCGCAGGATGCGGTCCACACGACGAGCGCGAGCGCCAGCGCCTTGCCGGGGGCCCATCCGCTGCAGACCGAACAGGCGGACAGAAGGCCGAGGACACCGGTCATGTGAACCACCAGGACCACGGTGACCACGCCCGGCAGGGTCATGGGTCGCAACTGCGCCGTGCGGGTGAGCGCGGTTGCGCCCAGCAGCGAGACCGCGAGCAGTCCGAACACGGGAACCAGCGTGATCTTGGCCAGCAATCCGGCGGGAACGAACACGGCCAGTGCGGCACACAGGCTCGCAGTGCGGAATCCCTCGGCCTTCAGGGAAAACGGACGCGCCATCGCCTCACTCCGCGACCGACGGCACTGCCGCCCGACCGCGTCTAGCGGGCGGGAAGGTTGGTTCCCCTGACACGCCAGCCGCCGTCGAACCCGGGTTCCGGATGAAGCCTGTCAATCAGGGTGGTGGAAAGCGTGTCGACCGAAAAGCCGAGTGCGCGTGCCGGTTCGATGCCGAGTGCAAGGGCAAGGGCGGCGCGGATGGTCCCGCCGTGGGCGACACAGACCACGTTGCGGCCGCGCCAGCGTTCGCTCAGCTGGTCCAGGCACTCGTGCACCCGCACCGCCAGGCCGGCAAAGCTCTCGCCGCCGGGCGGAACCTCGTCGGCCGGAGCCAGCCAGAACCTGTTCCAGCCATCGCCCTGGAGCGCCCGGACCTCGTCGTAGGTCCGCCCGGTCCAGTCCCCGAGGTCCTGTTCGCCGAGGCGTGCATCGACCACCGGGTCGGGCAGGCCGAGACCGGCGGCGCGGATCGCATCGAGTGTCTGGCGCGTCCGCATCAGGTGGCTGGTCACGCTCACCGATCCGGGCGGCAGTCGGCCGGCCAGGGCGCGAAACGCCTCGTCGTCCGACGTGTCGGCGGGTCGGTCCGACGCGCCGTAGATGCGCTGGCCCGGGTTCGGGACCGGAGCGTGGCGCACGATATGCCAGCGTGTCTCGTTCATGTCGGTCCCATGCCCGGATCCGCTCCGAACCATGCAGCCAGCGCCAGCAGCGCAAGGATTTCGGCGACCTGTTCCATGCCGCCGAGGACGTCGCCTGTATACCCGCCGAGGGTCCGTGACGCCACACCGGCCACGGCCGCCGCGCCGGCGAGTGCCGCCACGAAGACCAGGACCGCGGCGGGCACGGGAAGCAAGACGACAAGCAGTCCGCCGGCGCAGGCGAGCCCGAAAACCGCGGTCCTGCGTTCCGGGTGCCCGGCGGCGTGGGCGAGCCCGTCGTCGCGTGCCGGTTCCAGCACCGATGCCGCGGCCACCATGGCGGCCCGGCCGGCGGCAAGGGCACAGACGAATGCCAGCAGGGCCGCGAGTGCGCCCGCACCCTCCAGGATCGCCGCGACGGCGGCAGACTTCAGCGCGATCATCAGCACCAGCGCCAGGACGCCCCAGGTTCCGATACGGCTGTCGCGCATCGCCGCCAGCCGTCGTCCGGGGTCGGGACAGCCGAGACCGTCGGCGAGATCGGCGAGACCGTCTTCATGCAGGGCGCCGGTTGCCGCCGCTGCCGCCGCCACCGCACACAGGCTGCAGGCCAGAGGCGGCAGTCCGAGCCACGCGGCGAGCACCAGGACCAGACCCGCGAACAGCCCGATCCCGGCTCCGACCACCGGAAAGCACCAGGCCGTGCGCATCAACTGCGGCGGCTCTTCGAGGACGAGCGGGATGCGGGTCAGGAACGCCGTTGCCGTGGCGAGATCGCGCAGCACGCGGCGCGGGGACGACATGTCCGTCAGAGGTTCGGGCGGCATGAGCGGTCTCGTGCCTGCCATCGGGGACGCTCCGGTGTCGCGGCGGGTTTCCAACGCCGCCGTCCCGGCGTATAGGCTGGCGCGACCGGTGGCGCCGGGCCCGTTCCGTGCGCGGTCTGGCAGGGGTGATCATGGACCACGCGGCAGGAGCGGTTTCCTCGCTCGACGAGATCCGCACGCTGATCGGCAACCTGCCCGGTGCCGATCTCGGGGCCGGCACTGCGGCCGCGGCGCGCGAGCGGGAGCTGACCAAGCCCGAGGGGTCGCTCGGCCGGCTGGAAGAACTCGTCCGCTGGATGGCCGAGTGGCAGGGCCGGCATCCCCCGGCAATCCGTCACCCCCGCACCGCGGTCTTTGCCGGCAACCACGGGGTGGCGGCACGCGGCGTGTCGGCCTATCCGCCCGAGGTCACCGGGCAGATGGTCGCCAACTTCGTGGCGGGGGGTGCGGCGGTCAACCAGCTGTGCCGGCTGTTCGATGCCGATCTTCGCGTCTACGAACTCGGGCTGGACAGCCCGACGGCGGACTTCGTCGAGAACCCGGCCATGAGCGAGCAGGAGTGTGTCACCGCGATCGCCTACGGGATGACGGCGGTGGAACCGGGAATCGACCTGATATGCCTCGGCGAGATGGGGATCGGCAACACCACCTCGGCCTCCGCACTGTGCCTTGCGCTCCATGGCGGGACCGCTGCCGAGTGGACCGGCGCCGGCACCGGAGTGGCGGGAGAGACACTTCGCCGCAAGATCGGGATCGTCGAACACGCCGTTGCCCGCCACCGCGACCGGGAGGGTGATCCGCTCGGTATCCTGGCGGCTCTCGGCGGGCTGGAACTGGCCGCGATCGTCGGAGCGGTGCTCGCGGCCCGGATGGCCAGGGTCCCCGTGCTGCTCGACGGATTTGCGTGCACCGCGGCCGCGGCAGTCCTGCATGCGGTCTCCCCGCGCGCCATCGATCACTGCCAGGTCGCCCACTGTTCCGCCGAGCCCGGTCACCGACGCCTGCTCGAGCGCATTGACAGGAAACCGCTGCTTGACCTCGCGATGCGCCTTGGCGAGGGCTCGGGCGCGACCCTCGCCCTCGGCCTGCTGCAGGCCGCTGCCGCATGCCACCAGGGCATGACCACCTTCGCGGAGGCGGGCGTCTCCGAACGCGACTGACGCAGCCGCGTCGTCAGGCGTCGATGAGCGAGAGATTGTCCGCTGCGGACCGGCCGTCCCTGCCGGCCACCAGGTCATAGCTGACGCTGTCGCCCTCGTTGACTCCCTGGATTCCCGAGCGGTGCAGGGCGGTGATGTGAACGAACACGTCGTTGCCGCCTTCGTCGGGTTGAATGAATCCGTACCCCTTGGCGTGGTTGAACCACTTGATCTTTCCTACAGGCATGTACCTTGTTCCGTACTGAACGTGGAACCGGCGCGTTCGCGACGGCTCTGGCACGGTTCCATCCCCGCGAGTGAGGGTGCGGTGCGCCCGGCCTCGCCGGAAGCCGTGCATGGACCAAGCTTGACAAAGACTGGGTCGGAAGGCAACCGCGGCTACGGCACTCTTTCAATTCTGAGCACGTTGGTCGATCCCGGTGTTCCCATCGGAACGCCGGCGGTCACGACGATCTTGTCGCCCGACCGCGCAAAACCCTCGGCAAGTGCGCTTTCCGTGGCGCGAACCACAACGGCGGAAAACCGTTCCTCGCGAGGGATGTGGACCGCGTGCACGCCCCAGGTGATGGCAAGCCGCCTGGCGGTGCGCAGGGACGAGGTGATGCACAGGACGGGAACCGGTGGCCGCTCCCGGGCAGCCCGCAGTGTCGTCGAACCGGAAACCGTGTAGGTGACGATGCAGGACGCGCTGACGGTTTCCGCCACCTGGCGCGCCGCAAGCGTGATGGCGTCCGACACGGTCGGTTCGGGAGCTTCATGGCTGGCGGCGGAAAGCGCGTGGTAGAACCGGTCACTCTCCACCGCGCGGATGATGCGGTCCATCATGGCCACCGCCTCGACCGGCCAGGCGCCGGTCGCGGTCTCGGCCGAGAGCATGACCGCGTCGGCCGAGTCGAAGACGGCGGTGGCCACGTCGGACGCTTCGGCCCGGGTCGGTGCGGGTGCGTGGACCATCGAGTCGAGCATCTGGGTTGCGACGATCACGGGTTTCCCGAGCTGTCGCGACAGCTTGACGATCTGCTTCTGCAGACCGGGCACCTGTTCCGGCGGCAGTTCCACGCCGAGATCGCCGCGTGCGACCATCACGGCGTCGGTCATCTCGACCAGCTCGTCGAGGTGCTCGATCGCGGCGGGCTTCTCGAGCTTGATCAGCAGGCTGGCGGCGCCGCCGACGAGCCGGCGGGCCTGCGCCACGTCTTCCGGACGCTGGACGAAGGACAGGGCAACCCAGTCGACGCCGAGGTCGAGCGCAAAGGCGAGGTCGCGGTGATCCTTGTCGCTGAGCGGCGACAGGTCGAGGACCACGCCCGGCACGTTCACTCCCTTCCGGTCCGACAGGCTGCCTCCGGTGATCACCTCGGTCTCGAGCATGCGGGCGGTGCTTCGGCCGATCCTGAGCCTGATTCGACCGTCGTCGAGCAGCAGTTCGGTTCCCGCCCGTACGGCGGCGAAGATCTCCGGGTGCGGCAGCTGCACCCGGCTCCGGCTGCCCTCGATCGGGTCCAGGTGCAGCCGGAAGGTATCGCCGGGTTCGAGCGTGATCCTGCCGTCCGGAAAGGTACCGATCCGCAGCTTCGGCCCCTGAAGGTCGGCCATGATGCCGATCGGCCGGCCCAGCGCCTGCTCGGTCTCGCGGATGCGCCGGTAGATCGCGCGGTGATCGTCGAGGGTCCCGTGGCTGAAGTTCAGCCGGAAGACATCGACGCCGGTCTCGACCAGTTCGCGGATACGGTCCGCGCTCGCGGGTCCGAGCGTGGCGACGATCCGGGTATTCCTGTACCGGCGCATGACAGCAGAAGACCCCGCGAGTGTGTCAGCCGTATGTCAACCGGGCTCACCCGAGCAGCGGACCGTACCGGTCCAGCAGCGCCAGTACCTGGTCGCGCCCTTCCGACGGCAGCGGAAGGATGGCGCGGTCGATCCCGGCCTGTGCGTAGTTCTCGAGTGTCTGGGCATCGGCCGGTGCTCCGAACACGCTGACCGTCAGGCTTGCCATGTCCCGACCGGCGGCGTCGGCGGTGCGCCGGAGCCGGTCCATCGACACCGCCGGGTCGAAGCCGCCCCGGCCGCGCGGAAACCAGCCGTCGCAGTACTCGACCACGCGGCGCAGCGTGTAGTCGCTCTCGCCGCCGAGCAGCAGCGGCGGGTGCGGCTGCTGCGCCGGCTTGGGCCAGGACCAGGTCGGCTCGAAGGACACGTGCTCGCCGCTGAAGGAGGCCTCCTCCTCGGCCCACAACGCCTTCATCGCCAGCACGTGTTCACGCAGCATCGCGAACCGGGTCCGGTAGGTCGCGCCGTGGTCTTCCATCTCCTCGACGTTCCAGCCGCCGCCCATGCCGAAGACGAATCGCCCGTTCGACATCATGTCGAGGCTGGCGATCGACTTTGCGGTCACGATCGGGTCGCGCTGCGGCACCAGGCAGATCCCGGTCCCGATCCGGAGCCTGCTGGTCACTGCCGCCGCCCAGGACAGGGTCACGAACGGGTCGAGAGTGTGGGAGTACTGCTTTGGAAGCTGGCCGCCTCCCGGGAACGGCGACTTCCGGCTGGTCGGAATGTGGGTATGTTCCGGCACGAACAGGGACTCGAAGCCCCGGTCCTCGAGTTCCCGGGCAAGCTCGTCCGCCCTGATGCTGTAGTCCGTGTCGAAGATGAAAACACCGATATCCATGAACCGTCCCCAGTTTCTCGGCTAGTGTGGCGCGCACGTACTATACCAAGCCCGGTGCCTGCGTGCGCGCCTCGCGCGCCGGCACCATCACCCTTGCGATGGGTGCGGAAGGCTGGCGGTGCTATGACGCCGTCGACAAGCCGCATGTTCCCGACCCGGAGACCGCGATGACACGAACCGTAGCCCGGCTGCTCGCCGACAGCCTCGAGGCGCATGGCGTCGACCAGATCTTCTGTGTACCCGGCGAGAGCTACGTCGGCCTCACAAGCGTGCTGGTTGCGCGCAACACCGTGCGCATCGTGGTGTGCCGGCACGAGGCCGGCGCCGCCTTCATGGCGGCGGCGGACGGACGGCTGCGTGACCGGGCGGGCGTTGCGGTGGTCAGCCGCGGTCCCGGGCTCGCCAACGGCCTGGTCGCGGTTCACTCCGCCTACCATGATGCCACCGCGCTGGTGATGCTGATCGGCCAGGTCGAGCGCGCCGAGTTCGGCCGCCAGGCGCTGCAGGAACAGAACTACTCGCTGCTGCTGGCCGACATCACCAAGCTGGTGATCGAGGTCAATGAGCCCGACACGGCGTCGGAGGCCCTGGCACGGGCATTCCACATGGCCGAGAGCGGCACGCCCGGTCCGGTCGCCGTGGTCCTGCCGGAAGACCTTTTCGACGCCGTCACCGCGGCGCCGGTGGATCTGCCCCGGCCCGCGGTCACTCCGGGGCCCCGTGCCGGCGACCTCGATCGGCTGGTCGGGATGCTGGCCGAAGCCGAGAGACCGCTGGTGCTGGTGGGAGGCGCGATGCTCGCCGATGCGGTCCGCGACCCCCGGGCCCTTGCGGACCTGTGCAGCCTTGCGGAACGCTGGTCGCTGCCGATCAGCCCGACCCATCGCCGTCCGCAGCTGTTCGATGCACGCCACCCGAACTTCGGGGGGTACATGGGCATCCGCGTTCCGCCTGTCCTGATCGCCGAGATGAAGCGGGCCGACCTGCTGGTGGCACTGGGCGAACGGCTGACCGACACCGTCAGCCAGTCCTACAGCTTTCCGGCGGCCCCGGCGCCGCAGGTGCCGCTGGTGCACGTCTGGCCGGATGCAGACGAGGTCGGCCGCGTGTGGCGACCCGATCTCGGCATTCCCGCGAGCCCGCACGAGGTCGTGCGCGGCCTGCTTGCGCAGGCGCCGCCGCAGGCGCCTGCCGGACGGGCGGAATGGATTGCCGGACTGAACGGCCTGCATCGCCGGCTGCTGGCTCCGGAATGGGAGAGCGCCGAGGACGGCGTGAACTTCGCGGCCGTGGTCTGTGCCGTCGAGCGTCACCTCGAGCCGGACGCAACGGTGACCACCGACGCCGGCAACTTCGGGAGCTTCGTGCACCGGCATATCGGATTCGGCCAGCGCCACGTGTTCCTCGCCTCGGTGGTCGGCGCCATGGGCTCGGGCATGCCGATGGCGGTTGCCGCCGGCCTGCGTCGCCCGGGAACCCAGCAGGTCTGCTTCATCGGGGACGGGGGTGCCCTGATGATGGGCAACGAGATCGCCACCGCCCGCCAGTACGGCGTCAACCCGGTCATGATCATCGCGGACAACTCGGTCTACGGCACCATCGCGATGCACGGGCTGACGCGCTATCCCGACCGGCCGATCCTCGAGGGGACGCGGCTGACCAATCCGGATTTCGCGGACTGGGGCAGGAGCTTCGGCGCGGAAGGGTTCACGATCCGCAGCGAGGACGAGGTCGAGGATGTGATCGCATCGGCCTTCGCGGTGCGGACCCGGCCGGTGGTGGTCCACTGCCACACCTCGCAGCTGCAGATGAACGCGTGGCGGCGCTACGAGGGCGGCGAGGTGCTGCCGTGACCGTGCGGGTTCCGGCCGAACTGGTCCATCGCCAGATCCTCACGGTCCTGACGGCCTGGGGCATGCCGCGGGACCTCGCCGAGACCACCGCGGGCGTGATGGTCGAGACCGACCTGAGGGGTGTGGATTCCCACGGCATCAACATGTTGCGCCAGTACGACGAGACATTCCGGCGCGGCGCGCTCAACGTGCGCGCGCGTCCGAAGCTGCTGCGCGACCGGCCGGCCAGCGCCCTGCTCGATGCCGGGCACGGGCTCGGCCACCCGGTATCGGTCGAGGCGATGACTCGCGCCATCGAGAAGGCAAAGTCGTGCGACATCGCCATGGTGTGCGTGGTGAACTCGCATCATTTCGGGGCGGCGGGCCACTATGCCGAGCTGGCGGCGCAGGCGGGGATGATCGGCCTGGTCACCACCTCGAGCCGGAGCATTACCATGGTCCCCACCCGCGGTCTCGAACCGGTGCTGGGTACCAACCCGTTTGCACTCGCGGCTCCGGCCGGGCGCCACCCGCCGCTGGTGCTCGACTTCGCGACCACCGTGGCCGCCGTCAACCGCGTCCGCGTCCGCCACCTGCGCGGTCTCGAACTGCCCGAGGGCTGGGTGACGGACGGTGACGGCCGTCCGGTCCGCGACGCCGGCGAGGCGCTGGAGATCTTCACCCGGCGTTCGGGCGGCGGCCTCAACCCGATCGGCGGTGCAGGCGAGGTCCTCGGCGGCCACAAGGGGTACGGGCTGGCGCTGTTCTCGCACCTTCTCGGGGGCACGCTCCCGGGCGCGTCCTTCTCGCCGGTCCGGGTCCGGACCCAGAAGCGCGAGGACCCGGACCGGCTCGGTCACTGGTTCCAGGTGATCAACCCGGAAGCATTCCGACCGGCGGACGAGTTCCTTGCCGATGTCGACGACGTGATCGACACGCTGAAGGCCTCTCGACCCTCGGACCCCGACCTGCCTGTCCTGGTGGCCGGGGAACCCGAACGCATGACCCGCGAGAACAGGCTCCGTGAAGGCATCCCGCTCCCCGACGCCCTGTGCGACATCGTGCGCCGGCTTGCCGGGGCGGCCGGTGTGCCGTATCTGCTCGACGGGCGTCGAGATGCCCCCGCACTCCAGGGAGGAAACCGATGAAGCTGGCCTTTTGCGATGAATTTGTCCCTTCCGTGGTGACCGGGCGCGGCGTCGTCGACGTGTCCGACATCGTTCGCGACATCCCGCACACCGGGCCCGGCGACCTGATGAACGGGCTGATCGCCCGCTTCGAGGCCTACCGGGACCGGCTCGAGGCCCGCGCCGCGGACGGTGAGGCGGTCCCGCTCGACCAGGTCCGGCTCCGGCCGCCGCTGCCGCGTCCCGGGGCCATCGACTGCATGGCGGTCAACTACATGGAGGACGGAACCCTGTCGGAGAAGCCGCCCCGCAACGGCTTCCACAAGACGCCGGGCGCAATCATCGGTCCCGGAGATACCATGGTCCTGCCGGACGTCCCGGCAACCATCTTCGAAGGCGAGGCCGAACTGGCGCTGGTGATCGGCAGGCGGGCCTGGCAGGTACCGGAAGCCGACGCGATGTCGTACGTGTTCGGCTACACCAACTTCATCGACGGGTCGGCCCGTGGCCTCCCGCCGGACCGCAACGTGTTCTTCCAGGTCAAGTCACGCGCGACCTTCGCGCCGATCGGACCCTGGATCGTCACCGCCGACGAGATCGATGACCCCCAGGACCTGGACGTCCGGCTGTGGGTGAACGACGAACTCAAGCAGGACTTCAACACCAGCGACATGGCCCACAGGATCCCGGAGGTCATCGCCTGGCTGAGCTCGATCCACGTGCTCGAACCCGGCGACCTCGTGGCCACGGGGACCAACCACCGCGGTCTCAGCGCTTTCCAGGATGGCGACCGGATCCGGCTCCAGATCGCCCGGATCGGCACGCTCGAGATCTCTGTCAGCGATGCGCTCGGGCGGACCTGGGCGCGGGAAACCAGGCTTGACAGGGCCAACCAGGGGCATGCCACCCCAACCCCGCAGCTGACCGGGAAGTACGCGCCGGGGAACGGGTGATGGCCGGGCTGGAACGGTTCGGCCTCGATGTCGGGATCTACGGCAGACTGGCCGAGCCCGGCACCATCATCGATCTCGCGCGTTTTGCCGAAGACACCGGCTTCGGGTCGATCTGGCTCGCCGATCACGTTGCCATGCCGGTGCGGTTCGCCTCGCGCTATCCCTACAGTCCCGACGGCGGGTTCCCGGCGCCGGTCTCCGAGGCGCTGTACGAGCCGATTTCCACCCTCGGTGTGCTGGCGGGTGCTACCCGCCGGGTCCGGCTCGGCACTGCGGTCCTGATCATGCCGTACCGCAACCCGCTGCTGACCGCCCGCATGCTTGTCACGATCGACAGGTTTTCCGGCGGCAGGGTGACACTCGGCGCCGGTGTCGGCTGGCTCAGGGAGGAATTCGAGGCGCTCGGGGCCGACTACGCACGGCGTGGCCGGGCGACCGACGAGGCGCTCGAGGTGTTCAAGGCCGTCTGTGCCGGGGGCGAGGTTTCCTACCGGGGCGAGACCACGCAATTCGATCCGGTGCATTCGAACCCGGGTTCGGTCCAGCGGCCGCACCCGCCGATCCTGGTGGGCGGCGTGTCGGACCCGGCCCTGCGCCGGGTGGTCCGGAGCGGTGACGGGTGGCTGGCCGTGGCGCTCGACCGGCCCATGCTGACCGAGCGGCTGGCCACGTTGCGTCGCCTTGCCGCCGAAGCGGGCCGCGATCCCGACGGCCTCGATCTTGTCTTCAAGATCTTCATCGCCCCCGGTGACGCGCGCCCGGGTCCCTGGGGTGGCCGCGACATCGGCAGCGGTTCCCCCGACGAGATCCTCGGCGACCTGCGGATGATTCTCGACGCCGGGATCGGAACGGTGATCGTGCGCTACCGGGGCGATGATGCCGAGGCCCAGAAGCGGGAAATGGAACGGTTTGCCGCCGAGGTCGTCCCCCGCCTGTGACGGTCAGCCGAGCCGGTTGCGGATCCGGTACCAGCTCATGGCCAACGCCAGCAGCGGCCCCCGCAGCGCCCCGCCCGGAAACGGCCGGTGCCGGAGTGCGGCGAAGACATCGAACCGCTCGGCGGTCCCCGCCACCGCCTCGGCGACGAGGGTGCCGGCCAGCCCGGTGAGCGCCACCCCGTGCCCGGAAAATCCCTGGGCGTGGAACAGGTCGGGACCGCTTCGGCCGATGTCGGGGATCCGGGTCCTGGTCACTCCGATCAGTCCGCTCCACGAGCAGTCCAGCTGTACCGGGCCGAGCGAGGGGAAGACCCGGGCGATCCGCCGTTTCAGGAAGCGGTCCCTGCCGCCGTTGTCTCCCGGACGGTAGCGTGCCCCGGCCCCGAACAGCAGCCGGCCGTCCCCGGTCACCCGGTAGTAGTCCGGTGCCGGCGCCCAGTCGCAGACCGCGACATTGCCCGGCATGATGCGCCGAAGGGTCTCTGCCGGCAGTGGCGGCGTGACCGCGACGTGGCTTGCAACCGGCGCCAGCCGGGCGTGCAGCGGCGGGTGCAGCCCCTCGAGATAGGCGTTGCCCGCCAGTACGACGACCCGGGCTCGCACCTCTGCCCGCGCGGTGCGCACGCACCTGCGTGCCCCCGCGCGTTCCACGGCCAGGACCCGGCTGTGCTCGAACATCGCGGCCCCGGCCAGGCGCGCGGCGGCGGCGAGGCCTCGCAGGTAGTCCAGGGGATGGATCTGGCCGCCTCCGGGATCGGCCAGGCCGGCGACGTAGCTGTCGCTTCCGACAAGCCGGGCGAGGTCGGGACGATCCAGCAGACGGGGTCCCGTGTATCGGTACACCGACGCCCAGTCCTCGGCCGTCCCGGCGAGGTCGGCACGCTGTCCCGGGGTTCCGGCGGCGAACAGGTAGCCGCGCCGCAGGTCGCAGTCGATCGCGTGACGCGCGACCCTGGAACGGACCAGGTCCATGGCCTCGAGCCCCATGTCCCACATGTCGCGGGAAGCGGCCAGTCCGGCGTGGCGGCGGAGTTCGCGCATGTCGCAGCTGAAGCCGGTGACCAGCTGGCCGCCGTTGCGGCCCGATGCCCCGTTCCCGATCCGGCCGGCCTCGAGCAGCACCACCCGGTAGCCGCGCTCGGCCAGTGCCAGTGCCGCCGAGACACCGGTCAGGCCGCCGCCGACAACGCAGACGTCGGCATCAACCGCCTCCCCGAGCGGGGCCAGGGCGGCGAACGGCCGGGCGCTGGCGTGGTACCAGGTGGGCGGCTGCGGCGCTGACCCGCGGGGCGGGGGTTCCGTCCGGTCATGACGGGTCTGCATCCATCTGTCTCCGTCACCGTCCCTGCCGGCGCGGCAGGCTACAGGCCGCGGTCGCGGTGTTCCAGCCCGGTGCGGGAGGCCCGGTGCCCGCTCCGCACCCCGCGCGACAGGGATCGGCGGGGGTCCTTCAGTGGAAATCCCGGCTGGTCACCCGCAGACCCGGCCGCATCCTGCGTGGATGCACCCGCAGTGGCTGGGCCGTTGACCCGGCGGCGGGGCCGGCCGCATCGGTCAGTCGCTCGAGTTCCGCGGTGAGGTCATCGAGGCCATCGGCAATGACATGGACCACCAGTCCCTCGCGTTGCACCGTGCCGGTGACGCCGAGCAGCCGTGCCGAAATGACCGTGCGCCGGAACTGTTCGAACCGGTCCGGCCACACAACGAGATTGGCGGTTCCGGTCTCGTCCTCGAGCGTGATGAAGACCACGCCCTGGGCGGTTCCGGGTCGTTGCCGGGCGAGAACCAGGCCGCTGACCCGGATGCGGCGGCCGGCCTCGATCGTCGAGAGCCGTTCGCAGGGCCGGTAGCCGGCAGCCGCAAGGTGACCGCGCAGCAGGGCCAGGGGATGGGCCTTCAACGAAAGCCGCAGCGCCTCGTAGTCATCGACCACCTCTTCCCCGAGCGGGGCCGGCGGCAGGCTGATGTCGGGTTCCTGCCCGACCGGGTGCAGGCCCGTGGCCGCAAACAGCGGCAGGGGTGCGCCCCCCGATCCGGCGGCAATGCCGCGAATGGCCCAGAAGGCATCGCGCCGGGACAGGCCCATGGACCCGAAGGCGTCACCGCGGGCCAGTCTCTCGAGAACCGGGGCATCGAGACCGGTTCGCAGGGCAAGCTCGAGCGGTGTGCGGTAGCCGGAGCCGCGATGCCGGACGATGGTGTCCGCATCCTGCTGCCGCAATCCCCTGACCAGGCGCAGCCCGAGGCGCAGTGCCGGCCGGTCGGGGCGGTCCGGCTCGAGATCGCAGTCCCAGCCGATCCGGTTGACATCCGCAGGCAGGACGGTCACCCCGTGCTCCCGGGCATCGCCGACAATCTGTGCCGGGGCATAGAACCCCATGGGCTGCGAATTCAGCAGGGCGGCGGCATAGGCCGCCGGCACGTGGCACTTCATCCAGCTCGAGATGTAGGCCAGGAGCGCGAAGCTCGCCGCGTGGCTCTCCGGAAACCCGTAGTTTCCGAACCCCCTGATCTGCCGGAAACACTGTTCGGCGAAGCGACGGTCATGGCCGCGCGCCACCATTCCGCTGATCATCTTCTCCTCGAACTGCCCGATGTTGCCGGGGGCGCGGAAGGTTGCCATGGCCCGTCGCAGGCGGTCGGCCTGCGACGGCGTGAAACCGGCGCAGACGATGGCAATCCGCATGGCCTGTTCCTGGAACAGCGGCACGCCGAGGGTCTTGCCAAGGACGGATTCGAGCTCGGCGGACGGGAAGCTGACCGGTTCCTCGCCGTTGCGCCGCCGCAGGTACGGGTGGACCATGTCGCCCTGGATCGGTCCGGGCCGCACGATGGCAACCTCGATCACCAGGTCGTAGAAGCAGCGCGGCTTCAGCCGCGGCAGCATGGCCATCTGGGCCCGGCTCTCGATCTGGAACACGCCGAGGGAATCACCGGCGCACAGCATGTCGTAGACGGCCGGATCGTCCGTCGGAACACCGGCGAGATCGAGGTCGCGCCCGTGATGGCGGCGGACCAGGTCAAACCCCTTGCGCAGGCAGGTCAGCATTCCGAGCGCGAGCACGTCGATCTTCAGGATGCCGAGAGCCTCGAGGTCATCCTTGTCCCACTCGATGACGGTCCGCTCCGGCATGGCCGCGTTCTCGATCGGCACCAGTTCGTCGAGCCGGCCCCGGGTGATGACGAAGCCGCCGACATGCTGCGAGAGGTGCCGCGGGAAACCGGCAAGCTGCCGGGCGAGGACCAGGACCTGCTGCAGGGTGCGATCGGCCGGATCCAGCCCGAGTTCGCGGACCTGCGCGCGCAGCCCGCTGCGGTCGTCCCAGTTGCGGATCTGGCCGGCCAGGCTGCTGGTGACGTCGGGTGAGAGCCCCATGGCCTTGCCGACATCCCGCAGTGCCGAGCGGAGCCGGTACCGGATGACCGTGGCGGCCAGTGCCGCGTGGTCGCGGCCGTAGGTCGCGTAGATGTGCTGGATCACCTCCTCGCGCCGCTCATGCTCGAAGTCCACGTCGATATCGGGCGGTTCGTTGCGTTCCTCGCTGATGAACCGTTCGAACAGGAGGTCGGAGGTATCGGGGTCGACGGCGGTGATGCCGAGACAGTAGCAGATGGAGGAATTCGCGGCCGAGCCGCGCCCCTGGCAGAGTATGCCTCGCTGCCGGGCAAAGGTGACGATGTCGTGAACCGTCAGGAAATACGGCGCGTAGCCGAGACGGCCGACCAGGGTCAGCTCGTGCTCGTTCTGGCGCCGGACCTTCTGCGGGACCCCGCCGGGATAACGGTCCGCCGCGCCGGCGCGTGTGCGGGCCTCGAGCTCCTGCTGCGGCGTGCGGCCCGGGGCGACCGGTGACTCGGGATAGTCGTGACGAAGGGCGTCGAGGGAAAACCGGCAGCGATCGGCGATTTCGAGGCCGCGGGCCAGTGCATCCGGATGGTGCCTGAACAGCCGCGCCAATTCCCCGGGAGGCTTCAGGTACCGTTCGGCATTGGCGTGGAGCCGGTATCCGGTCCGGCTGACCGGGCAGCGCAGCCGGACCGCGGTCAGGACATCCTGCAGCGGCCGCCGGTCCGGGCGGTGGTAGAGCACGTCGTTGGTTGCCACCAGCGGTGTTCCGCAGTCCCTGGCAAGCAGGGCCAGGTCTGCCAACCGGTCGGCGTCGGCCCCGTCATGCCGGATGCTGCCGGCGAGGTAGACCGCTCCCGGAACCATGCGGCTCCAGTCCGACAGTTCGTTCGCGAAGCCGAGTGTTGCATGGAGCGGCGGGGGCAGGACGATCAGGATCTGGTCGTCGGCACAGTCCCGGACATCGGTGCGCCACAACCGGCAGGCGGCCTTGGCCGCACGCCGCTTGCCGCGGGTCAGCAACCGGGTCAACCGGCTGTAGGCGGCAGGGGTACGGGGCAGGCAGAGCAGGCTCGCGCCGTCCTCGAGATCGAGCCGGGCCCCGACAATCAGGCGAATGCCGGCTGCCCGGGCGGCCTCGTGGGCGCGGACGATGCCGGCCAGGCTGTTGCGGTCGGCGAGTGCCGCGGCTTGGTAACGGAGTGCCGCGGCGGTCTCCATCAGTTCGCCCGGGTGTGACGCTCCACGCAGGAAGCTGAAATTGCTGGTCATCTGCAGTTCGGCGTAGTCGGCCATGATCAGGCAAACAGGCCATGCAGGTGCCAGGCCGGTGTTTCACCGCGCTCGGCAAGACCTTCGCGGAACAGCCAGTAGCGCCGGCCGTCCCCGTCCTCGACCCGGAAGTAGTCGCGGGTCCGGATCCGCCGGGTTTCCCGCCACCATTCCGGTGCCAGCCGTTCCGGTCCGGTTGCGCAGACGACGCGGATATCGGTCCCGCGCCAGCGAAACCGGACCGGCGGATGGTCGGGGACAAGCGCGACCGCCGTCACCGGTTCCGGTGGATGCAGCAGCTGCAGCGGCCGCTCGCGGCGGGGGCCCGGCGCGTCGGCCGGCCAGCCGGACCGGCAGGCCCGGGCCCGGACTTCCGCCAGTTCCGGCAGGTGGCTTGACTGCGGGACCGCCCGCGTGACCGCTGCAGTGCCGAGACGGTTTGTGATCCGGTCGCGCAGGTCGGCCAGTCCGACACCATCGCCCCTGCCGGAGAAGTCCGGGGTTTCTGCCAGGAACGGTTCGACGATGACGGCTTCGAGGAACGCGGTCTCGATGCCGAAGCCGGGATCGACCGTATCGAGGTGCTGCGCGAACAGCCGCCAGAGGGCGGCGGCATCGCGTGAACACCGACTGGTGCCGACCGCAAGGCGCTGTGCCGATCCGTCCACCCGGCGGAAGACCAGTTCGAGCCGGCGGACCCCGAGACCTGCGCGTGCCATGCGTGCGATCAGCCGCTGCAGCAGGTTCCGGGCCAGATGCTCGAGAGCGTCGCGGGTGCCCACCGGTTCCGGCACGGACATCCCCACCCGGTGCGGCACGGCGAAGGGGCGATGCGGCAGCGGATCCGGCGCCGTGCCCAGGGCCTGGTCGATCCGGAGTGTCACCTCCCTGCCGAAACGCGGGGCGATCGATGCACGGGGAACCTCGAACAGGGTTCCGATGCGGCGCATTCCGACCTTTCCGAGGGCCTCGGTGGTTTCTGCCGGCAGGCGCAGTGCCGCGACCGGCAACGGGCTGATCGCGGCCCGCTGGGCGCCCGGGGGCACCACCACCAGGTCGGGGCTCGAGAACCGGGCAACTGCCCAGGCCGTACCGGGGGTGTCGGCAAGAGCGATCCGGGCGGTCCAGCCGAGCCCGGTCAGCCGGGCATGGATATCGCGGCACAGCGCCGTCTCGCCGCCGGACAGGTGCGCGCAGCCGGTCACGTCGAGCCACACCCCGCCGTCACCGCGGGTCTGCGCCGGCGGGTCGGTGGACACCGTCGGAGAATAGCGGCCGCACCAGTCGGCGAGGGTCTCGAGTGTTGCCTGCTGGCCATCCGTGTCCGCCGGAAGCATGTGCAGGCCCGGTACAAGGGCACGGGCGTCCGCGGCCGACCGACCCGGGACGATGCCGGCTGCCAGTGCCAGGGGGCAGGCAGCGATGACCTCGCGGCGGCCGCCCGCGCCATGCACGATGACCGTCGGGCCGGCACCGAATGCAGTGTCGAGCCGCTCGAGTGCCAGACCCGGCAGCCAGAGATACAGGATCCGACGGGGCACGGCCGGCAGCGATGTCATGCGCGGAGCCTGGCAATTATCGTTCATTTTGTGATCATGATTTGTTCATGACCGGCCGTCAAGACCGTCCAGGCATCCGGCATGGGGTCCGGCCGCGGAGAACCCCGGGCCGCCCACCCTGCCGGCCCGGGCATCGTTCCGGTCAGTCCGGGCCCGGGGCAGCGGACCTCCGTGGCGGCCTGCGGGACAGCCGCACCCGCGGCGAACGGCCCGGGGCCGTCACGCCAGGGAACGGCTCCGCGTGATCCTGTCGTAGGCCGCGTTGATCGCCGCCATCCTGTCGTTTGCCTGGCGGACAAATTCCTCCGGCAGGCCCTGTGCGACCAGGCGGTCGGGGTGGTGCTCGCGGATCAGGCGCCGGTAGGTGGCCTTGATCTCGTCATCGGCGGTGTCAGTCGTGACCCCGAGCACCTGGTAGGGATCCTCCTCGGGAGCAGCGCCGTGCATGGCGAGCAGCTTCTGGAACGCCTCGGCGTCGAAGCCGAATATCTCGGCGATCCGCTTCAGGTAGGCAAGCTCGTTCTCGTGGACGACCCCGTCGGCCTTGGCAATGTGCAGCAGGCTGACGAGCAGCTCCCCGAGTACCGGCGAGCCGGGGCTGAACAGCCGGGCGATCTGCCTGGCGTAGGTCTCGAACCCACTGACGTCGCGACGCGCCTGGTTCCAGACCTTGGCGACGTTGCCTGCCTCGCTTTCCGGTACGTGGAAGGCCTCGCGGAACGCCCTGACCTCGTCGCGGGTGACGACACCATCGGCCTTGGCCATCTTTGCCGACAGCACGATCACCCCGATCGTGAACGCAACCTTGTGGGTCGATGCCTCCTCGTCGGGGACATCCGGCTGCGACGTGGTCATCCGGTCGACGGCATGGCCGGCGACGGCGCCCAGCAGCGCACCGATCGGCCCGCCCAGAGCGAGCCCCGCCGCCCCGCCTATGACCTTTCCCCAGATGCTCATTGCCTGTCCGCCATCACGCCGCGCCCGGTCCGAATCACCTGGTGTCCCCGTTCATATCCTGTAGCGTGTAACCGCATCGGGATCGATCGTCACTCCAAAACCGGCCTCATCGGCAAGCCGGATGACTCCGTCGCCGATTTCCGGTCCGGTGCTGAGCATCCCGTTCCACAGCGGATCTCGTTCCGGGTCCGCGAAGCACTCGACGCAGTACCCGTGAGGATGTGCCGCCAGCAGGTGGAGCGCGATCTGGGGCTCCTCGTGGTGGGTCATCGTCAGACCGGCCAGTCTTGCCAGTCCGGCGACGCGCAACCAGCCCGACACCCCGCCGGACTCCGAAGCGTCATTGTTGACCATGTCGACGGCGCCGGAGTTGATCAGCCGGCGCATCGCCTGGCCGGTGATTTCGCTCTGGCCGGCATTGATCGGTATCGAGGTCCGGCCCCGCAGTTCACGCATGCCCTCGATGTCGTCGAACCAGTGACAGGGTTCCTCGAACCAGGCGATGTCGAGATGCTCCACGAGGCTGGCAAACCGCGCGGCGTCGCGCCACGACCAGCCCCGGTTGGCGTCGACCGCGAGCATGAAGTCAGGGCCTGCGCCGTCACGTGCCGCCCTTACCCGCTCTGCATCCTCCTGCGGCGACAGCCCGCCGACCTTCACCTTGCAGCCGGCCATGCCGCGGTCGCGCAGGAGGCGCATTTCCCCGGCGAGGTCGGACGGGGTCTTGCCGTCCTGGTAGTACCCGCCGATCGAGATGATCGGCATTTCCCGGCGATAGCCGCCGAGCAGCTGTGACACGCTGGTCCGGTAGCAGCGTGCGGCCGCGTCCCAGATGGCGCAGTCGACGCAGGCGATGGCCTGCATCATCAGTTCGGGAGACATGGCGGCGCCGGGTATCTCCGCCTCGAGGCACGCGGCGTGGCGTTGCCAGTTGCGCACGTCACCGCCCGTTACCAGGGGTGCCAGCCGGTCGTTGATCAGGCTTGCAATCTCGACCCCGTGGCTGCGGTTGTCGCCGTTGTAGATCTCGGCCAGCGGACCGTCACGAACCTGGAGCCGCGTGACCACCGTGCACCGGGACGTCACTGTGTAGACACTGCCGCCGAAGTCCCGGGAAAGCGGGATGCGCAGCGGCACGGCTTCGATGCTGTCGATGATCATTGTCTGCGCCCCTGAACCCGGGTGCCTGCCCGGCGGGCCTGATGTCGGCCAGCCCCCTCGTTCTGTCCTTTCGGCATCCCGGTGCCCTGCACCGCGCCGCCTGGATGGGGGATCATGAACCAGTGACGGGGGTGGCGTCACGCCTCTTGACGTGGCGGGGACTCGCGGCAAGCTGCGCGCGCTCGATCACGACCGGAGAAGGAACCGCAATGAGCGCAGGTGAACGGTTACCCGGAACCCCGCAGCCCCGGCACGTGTGGACGGGTCACGGGGGAGTTCGACTTGCAGCCGACAGCTGGGGAAATCCGGACGGCGTGCCGGTGATCCTGATGCATGGCGGCGGCCAGACCCGTCATTCCTGGCGGGGTGCCGGTCAGCGGCTCGGAGCTTCGGGGTACAACGCGATCGCGTTCGACGCGCGGGGCCACGGTGATTCCGGCTGGGCCGGAAGGGATGGCTACGGTGTCGACCGGATGGTTGCCGATCTCGGCTGCGTGATCGGCGAACTGGGGACTGTCCCCCCGGTACTGGTGGGAGCGTCCATGGGAGGTGCCACCGCCCTGGTTGCGGTCGGCGAGCGGCGGGTCGAGGCGCGGGCCCTGGTCATGGTCGATATCGCGCCCCGGATCGAGGCGGACGGACGCGCCCGGATTCGGGACTTCATGGACCAGAAACCGGAAGGGTTCGACAGTCTGAAGGAGGTTGCCGAGGCGATCGCGAGATACCAGCCGCACCGCAAGCGCCCGCGCACCCTCGACGGCCTGGCGAAGAACGTCAGGCTGGCCGCGAACGGAAAGTACGTCTGGCACTGGGACCCGGCACGCCGCCTGTCCCAGGTCGGTGACCCCGGGTACCGGCAGCGCCTCTCGGACGCGGCCGACAGCCTGGACCTGCCGGTGCTGCTGGTCCGGGGCGGCATGTCGGACGTGCTGAGCGAGGAGGGTGCCCGTGCCTTTCTCGAACAGGTGCCGCATGCCGAGTACGCCCGTGTCGGAAATGCGGCGCACATGGTGGCAGGCGACAGGAACGACCTGTTTGCGCAGTCGGTGATTCGTTTCCTGCTGCGTGTGGTGCCGCCGACCGGATGACGGACCGGACTGTGGCACATCCGGTGACGCGGTGTTCCGGGAGTCCTGGTGGAACAGTGCCGGAGAGATCGGGCAGTCGGCATGCCGTGTCGCTGCAGGCTAGACCCGGTCCGATTTCTCCAGCGTGACGAGCGGCAGATCCGTCTGCGTGGCCTCGATTGACGGGACTCCGCCTTGAGGACCGAACAGTACCGGCGTCAGGCGGCCGACGACCCCGGGGGAATATGTCCTGCTGCTCAGACCGGTGCTGCCTTGGTCCGGCCCGCACCCCGGGTTCGCCACGACACACATGCCTTGCGACCGACCGGCGTGGAAGCGGGCGGGGGGATACGCTACTATCCGGTCGGTGTGGCCATGTCGCGAAGGAGAGGGTGATGCGTCTGGGACTTTTCATGCAGCCGGTGCACGATCCGGCCAGGGACCTGACCCAGGTTCTCGAAGAAGATCGTGAGACCATCATCCTGGCGGACAGGCTGGGGTTCGAGGAGTGCTGGATCGGTGAGCATGCCAGTGCCACGGTCGAGCCGATCACCGCACCGCTTGTGTTCCTCGCGACCCTGCTCAACGAAACCCGCACCATCAAGCTCGGGACCGGGGTGTTCTGCCTGCCCAATCAACATCCGGCCCAGGTCGCGGGGCAGGCCGCGCTGTTCGACCATCTCTCCCGCGGACGGTTCCTGATGGGGATCGGAACCGGGAGCCTGTCCTCCGACGTCGAGCTCTTCGAGGTCGGCGGCGACACCGATCGCGGCGCCCTGGTCCGCGAGTCGATCGAGCACATCCTGGCCATTTGGCAGCAGGAACCGCCGTATGACCGTGCGGGAGAACAGTGGGCGGTGCGGATACAGGACATGGACCGCTCGGAGTTCGGCGTCGGTCACTTCATCAGGCCGTACCAGAAACCACATCCCCCGATCGCGATTTCGATCATGTCGCCGGGATCCGGAAGTGCGCTGATGGCCGGGCAAAACGGGTGGATTCCGATATCGGGTGCAGCCTTCCTGCAGCCGCGCTACACGGCGAGCCACTGGGAGAAGTACGCCGAGGGATGCGAACGGGCAGGACGGCGTCCGGACCCGTCGATCTGGCGGGTTTCGCGCAGCATTGTCGTCGCACAGTCAGACGAGGAGGCGCGGGACTACGTGCTGGACCCCGACGGCCCGATGGCCTTCTGGTTCCGCTATTTCGAGAGTTCGGTTCGTGCACGCGGCATCGCGAGATTTGCCGCGCCGGACGATCACCCCGATCCCGACAACGTGACCTGGAGCGAGATTGCCGAGTCGCAGGTCGCCTTCGGCTCACCCGGCACGGTGATGGACAAGCTGGTGGCCCTGCGTGATCGCGTCGGGCCGTTCGGAGTCCTGACCGCCATGGCGCACGAGTGGGATGATCCGGTGTTCTGCCGCAGGTCGATGACCATGCTGGCCGAGGAGATCATGCCGCGTCTGGCCCAGCACGCACGGGCGGCGGCCTGACGACACGGGGGGCTGCCGGGCGCCCCGAGGCGGGCGTTTCCGTCGGGTACGGTGGTGGCAAGGTGCCTCATCCTGCGGATGCCGTTGCGGTGTCGCGCGGAGGTTTGCCACCGCCGGATGCGGTCTGTATAGACAGGCACCCGAGACGGTAGGCGGGCGTGACAGACAGGGCGGAGGTCGCGATGGGCAAGGCGCTGGACGGGGTACGGATCCTGGATTTCACACACGTCCAGTCAGGACCGACCTGCACGCAGCTGCTGGCGTGGCTCGGAGCGGATGTCATCAAGGTGGAACGGCCGGGGGTCGGGGACGCCACCCGCAAGCAGCTGGTCGATGTCCCCGGGGCGGACTCGCTCTACTTCACGATGCTGAACCACAACAAGCGCTCGATCGAGATCAACACCAAGCACGAGACCGGCAAGGAGGTGCTGGAACGCCTGATCCGGACGTGTGACGTCATGGTGGAGAACTTCGCGCCCGGTGCAATCGACCGGATGGGGTTCGGATGGGAGCGTATCCAGCAGATCAATCCGCGCATGATCCTGGCGTCGGTGAAGGGGTTCGGTCCCGGTCCGTACGAGGACTGCAAGGTCTACGAGAACGTGGCCCAGTGCACCGGCGGCGCCGCGTCGACAACCGGGTTTCTCGACGGTCCGCCAATGGTGACCGGAGCCCAGATCGGTGACAGCGGAACCGGTCTGCACCTGGCTCTCGGCATCGTGTCGGCGCTGTTCCAGCGCGAGAAGACCGGCCGGGGCCAGAAGGTCCTCGCCGCGATGCAGGACGGTGTCCTCAACCTGTGTCGCGTGAAGCTGCGGGATCAGCAGCGCCTGGAACGCGGTCCCCTCACGGAATACAGCCAGTTTGGCCAGGGCATACCGTTCGGTGAGGCGACGCCGCGCGCCGGCAATGATTCCGGGGGAGGGCAGCCGGGGTGGATCCTCAAGTGCAAGGGCTGGGAATCCGACCCGGATGCCTATGTCTATTTCATTACCCAGGCGGCCGTCTGGGGCCGGATCTGTGATCTGATCGGCGAGCCGGACTGGAAGGAGGATCCGGGGTATGCAACGCCGGCGGCCCGTCTCGACAAGATCCCGCAGGTCTTCGACCGGATCGAGCAATGGACACGCACCCGGACCAAGTTCGAGGTGATGGATGCGTGCAATCCGCTGGACATTCCGTGCGGTCCGATCCTGTCGATGAAGGAACTGTCGGAGGAACCGTCGCTTCGGGAAACCGGAACCATCGTCGAGGTGGATCACCCGGAACGTGGCCCCTACCTGACGGTTGGCTGCCCCATCAAGCTCTCTGACAGCGAGGCCGAGGTGCTCCGTTCACCGCTGCTCGGCGAGCACACGGCCGAAGTGCTGAGCGAGGTACTGGGATACTCCGGGGCCGAACTCGACCGGGTGGTCGCGTCGGGGGCCGTGGGCAACGTGACCGCGGTTGCAGCCGAATAGCCTGTTGCGCCGTCCGAAGGGATTGAGCCGTCGGTTCTGGTCAAGGGGAGGTTCAGGCCCGTGGAAGCCGATCTCGAACAGCTGCGGGTTGACCTTGCGTGCGCGTTGCGCTGGGCAGCCAGGCTGAACCTGCACGAGGGTGTGGACAATCACTTTTCCCTGGCGGTGCCGGACAGCGACGGTGTCGTGCGCGGCAACCGCTTCCTGATCAATCCGTACGGCTGGCACTGGTCGGAGGTCACCGCGTCTTCGCTGGTCCTGTGCGATGACACGGGCGCCGTGCTCGAGGGCGAGAACACGGTTGAGGATACCGCCTTCTGCATTCACAGCCGCATTCATGTCGGGGCGCCCCATGCGGCCTGCGTGCTCCACACCCACATGCCCTACGCCACATCGATCACCCTGATCGAGGACGGCAGGCTCGAGATGGCTGAGCAGAACGCGTTGCTGTTCGACGGACGTATTGCCTACGACGATGACTACACGGGGCTGGCGCTTTCCACCGACGAGGGCGACCGGCTGGCCCGGAAACTGGGAAACGGCACCATCCTGTTCATGGCCAGTCACGGTGTCGTGGTGACCGGTCCGACGGTCGCCGATGCGTTCAACGACCTCTACTACCTCGAGCGCGCCGCAATGTTCCAGGTTCTGGCGCGAGCGCAGGGCGGGCCGCTGCGCAGGGTGTCGGACCGGATCCGGGCGGTTTCACGCCAGCAGTTTGCGGCCGAGGCGCCAAAGATAGCCGACCGTCACTTCACGGCGTTGCGCCGGGTGCTTGACCGGCTCGAGCCCGACTACCGCCATTGAGCCGCCTGCCCCGGGCAGCGGATCCCGGCTATTTCACCTGCGTCGGTGGTCGGACATCGTTGGCGCGCGGAAGCGGTTCACGGCTGACGGCCACTACATGACAACCTCGATCAGCCGTGGACCCGGTTCGGCAACCGCGCGTGCCAGCTGGCCATTGAATTCCTCGGCGGTCGTCGCCCGGGTTGCGGGTACTCCCATGGAACCGGCGAGCCGGCACCAGTCCAGATCCGGGCGGTCGAGGTCGAGCATGTCGAGGGCGGTACGCCCGGGGTTGCCGGCTCCGACGTTGGCGAGTTCGCCCTTCAGTATCGCGTAGCTGCGGTTGTTGAACAGGATTGTCACCACATCACACCCTTCGCGAGCCTGCGTCCACAGGGCCTGGATCGTATACATCGCCGATCCGTCGCCCTCGGTGCAGATCACCTTCCGATCGGGACACGCGAGGGAGGCACCGGTGGCGCACGGGAGCCCGTAGCCGATCGACCCACCGGTCAAAGCCAGCCATTCGTGGGGAGCCGCGTTGCGGGTAAAGGGCATGAAACCGCGACCGGAGGTGACGGACTCGTCCACCAGGATCGCGTTTTCCGGCATATGGTGTCCCAGCGCGCGTGCGATTGCTTCCGTCGTCAGGGAGCCGGTTGCCAGGTCAGGAGGATCGCGGCTCTCGAGTTCGGGCGCATCGTGCGCGTCGAGTTCGTCAACGAGGGACTGCAGCACCGCCAGGTGGTCGTGGTCGATGTCGGCCAGGTGGTGCACCCGGCAGCCCTCGGGTACCAGCACGCTCGGACGGTTCGGGTAGGCGAAGAAGGCCACCGGAGCATCGGTCCCGACCAGGATGATGTGCCGAACGTCTTGCAACTGGCGAAGTGCCACGTCGACCGGATACTGGATGCGTTCAACATACGCGCGCCCGGCTCCACGTTGCCATCGCGCATTTGCCGTCATGCAGGAGAGCCTGCATCCGGTCTTGCTGCGGATCTGTCCAGCCAGCCTGAGCGTGTCCTCGCGCAGGGCGCGTCCGGTCATGTGGATGAGGGTGTTCTCGCCCGACGCGAGCGCCCCGGCGGCGGTCCTGATCGCATCGGCAGCGACACCGGTACGCCGGGGGACCGTCACGGGTGCCGGGTCTTCGCTCCCGGCTTCGTTCCACGCCGTATCGGCCGGCAGGATCAGCGTGGCGATCCGGCCCGCTCCCGTGCGCGCGGCCTGCACCGCCCGTGCTCCGTCGCGTGCGACATCACGGGCCGACGGTGAGGTCCGGATCCAGTGGGAAACAGGCCTGGCCAGGCCCTCGATATCGGCGGTCAGTGGCGCGTTGTGGCGGACATGGTAGGTGGCGTGATCACCCACGATGTTGACGATGGGCGAATGCGCCTTGCGGGCATTGTGCAGGTTGGCGATGCCATTCCCGAAGCCCGGACCAAGGTGGAGCAGGGTCGCGGCCGGGCGGTCCATCATGCGCGCGTAGCCGTCGGCCATGCCCGTCACCACCCCCTCGAACAGGCCGAGGACGCACCGCATGCCGCCAATGCGATCGAGGGCGGCGACAAAGTGCATCTCCGAAGTGCCGGGATTGGTGAAACTGGTGTCTATGCCGCTTCGCACCAGTGTACGGACGAGTGATTCGGCACCGTTCATGTGCAGGTCCCTTCTGATGAGGGGGAGGGTCGGGTGCAGTCAGACGGCGCGGGCACCGGCCGCGCGCACGGTTTCGCTGACCTGGCTCTCGAACGACCGGAAGTTCTCGATGAACCGGCTGCAGAGGTCTGCTGCCGTCACATCGTAGCGTGACTTGTCGTGCCATGCCGCGCGCGGCTGGAGAATCTCTTCCGGGACATCGGGGCAGTGTTCGGGAACCTGGAGACCGAAACGCCGGTCCTCGCGGATCGGCACCGTCTCGAGAACGCCGTCAAGGGCGGCCCGGACCATGGCCCGGGTGTATCCGAGCGGCATGCGCCGGCCGCCGTCTCCGGCCTTGCCCCCGGACCATCCGGTGTTGACCAGCCAGCAGGTTGCTCCGTGCTCCGCGATCCTGTGGCGCAGCATCTCGCCGTAGACCGTTGGCTGTCTTGGCATGAACGGAGCACCGAAACAGGTCGAGAATGTGGCTTCGGGCTGGCGGCCGAGACCGCGTTCCGTGCCGGCGACACGGGCGGTGTAGCCGGAAAGGAAGTGATACATGGCCTGTTCCGGTGACAGGCGGGCGATCGGCGGCAGCACCCCGAAGGCATCCGCGGTCAGCATGACGACGTTGCGGGGATGATCGCCGCACCCGTCGGCCGTGTTCCCGACATAATCGAGTGGATAGCAGGCCCGCGTGTTCTCGGTCAGCGAATTGTCGGCCAAATCGAGTTCGTGGGTGACCGGGTCGAACACCACGTTCTCGAGCACGGTGCCGAACCGTGAGGTGGTCGCGTAAATCTCGGGCTCGGCCTCTGCGGAGAGGTTGATCACCTTCGCATAGCAGCCGCCCTCGAAGTTGAAGACGCCGGATTCCGACCAGCCGTGCTCGTCGTCCCCGATCAGCCTGCGGCTGCTGTCGGCCGACAGGGTGGTCTTGCCGGTTCCTGACAGGCCGAAGAAAACGGCGGTATCACCCCGGGGCCCGACGTTGGCCGAACAGTGCATCGGCAGTACGTTCCGGTCGGGAAGCAGGTAGTTCAGAATACCGAAGATGGATTTCTTGATCTCGCCGGCGTATCCGGTGCCGCCGATCAGCACCAGGCGCTTCTCGAGATGGATCAGGATGAAGGTCTCGGAGTTGAGGCCGTCGGACTGTCCCCGTGCCCGCAGCCCGGGGGCGTGCAGGATGGTGAAGTCAGGCTCCGCCCAGGCGGCATCTCCTGCCGGTGGCCGGATGAACATGTTGCGCGAGAAGAGTGCGCACCAGGCCAGTTCGGTCACGACGCGCACCCGGATGCCGTAGGACGGGTCGGCACCGGCGATGCAGTCCTGCACGAAGACATCCCGGTTGGCGAAATGGGCTGCCACCCGCCTGTGCATGTCGTCGAAGACCCGTGGTTCGAGCGGTTGGTTCACCGCGCCCCAGTTGATGGTCCCGTCCACTCCCGGGGTCCGGACGATGAAGCGGTCACGGGGCGAGCGACCGGTATGTTCGCCGGTATTGACGACAAGGGCTCCGCCAGGCGCGACACTGGCCTCGTTGCGCCGGACCGCATGCTGGTAGAGTGCCGGAAGTGACAGATTGCGATTGACGCTTGCAAGGTCGAACAGCCCGTGCGTTTCCAAGGGCGCGCGGTCGGCGGGTTCGCGGACCATGGTATGGTATCCTCCACAACAGACTGTCGCGCTGCGAGGGTACCGGACCATTCGCGCGAATGTGACTGTTTGGTTGATCGGCGCACGAAAATCAACCGCTGACGGAAGGACGATGCGGAGGGAGGACAGCCTCGGGCCCGCGCGGGCTCCGGGACCGGACAGCGTGCCCAGTGACGCACGCGCGTCGGCGGCCCCGAGCCGGCGGGACGACCCGGTGCACGCGGCGAAAATTGTGGCAGCAGACCGGGCCCGCTTGCCACTTTCATGGCAGAGTATCGAGCGCGAATCCTGGTCTCGACGGGGAGATCACCATGGCTCAGTCAGGCGACAAGGGGTGCATTCTGCTGGTTGATGACTCGGCAGATTTTCGTATTCCATTGGCTGAAGGGTTGTGCCGCATGGGCTACGAGGTCCTGGAGTGCAGGTTTTACAAGGATGCGAAAGAAACATTCAATCAAACATACACGGAAATTGACTTAATCATTCAAGATATTTGGTTGGATGAGCCCGATAGCGGCTACAAGCTCATTAAGTACTATAGAACAAAGAGTGATGCTCCAATAATGGCACTGTCAGCCTATACGGATCTGGAATACCATCAGAGGTCTATTGACAGTGGTGCAAACACACATGTTCCGAAGGATCCCAGCTTCAATCCTATGCCAACGATTATTGAAAGTGAATTTGATAGAGAATTGCGGGCGGAAGAGTTTAGAAGTTATTCCTTGTCATTTATACCAAAGGAAACTTCTTTGAAGTCCATAAGAGATATGGCAGCGGCATTGATTATTCGACACAGGAAGGGACTGGTCGAAACGACCGCCAATGAAACCAAAGACAAGGTATTGCAAGTTGATAATCTGATACTGCATGGGGATGACAGAAGTGCGACATGGAAAGGAAAACATGTCGGCCTGACTGCAGACGCCTACCAGATCGTCCATTCACTTGCTCGGTATCCGGATCATACTCTCTCGCGAGGCCAGCTTGCCGAAGCCCTGGGACCAGGACGAATGGCCAAATCCAACAATCACATCAAGGATCACATCAAGAGAATCAGGAAGGCCTTCATAAGTATTGACCCGGAATTTGACAAAATCAGGACCGTTCATGCTCATGGCTACAAGTGGATAAGGTAAAAGTTTATGATGTATTGTCTGTGATCTGGATCCAGCATGAAAGAGCGCATGGCAGAACGCGCACGAAATCTTCGAAACCCAGTTCACGGACTTCGAAACGTCCGGTTGGTTGTGAGTGCTGGCGCGTCGTGGCTCAGGACTGCACGCGTTTCCCACAAGTTCGTCCTGACCGCATTGGTTCCGGTCACGCTCTTCCTCTGCGCCATGCTTGCATTCGTGGTGCTTCAGCCTGGTGAGAGGGAGGAGGCGCTGCGCAGAAACCAGGACTCTGCCAGGTTCATCGCGCAGCTTGTCGCCGACACCTATGTTTCGGATCCCGACCCGGGCGGGCAAGGAGCAAGCAGACTCCATACCGGCACGGTAAGCGGGATTGCCGATGCCGTGGGCCGGTTCCTTGCCGAAGAGAGGTTCCGCAGCGGCGAGCACGGCAGGGGTGACATCGGGACCGGGGGCGTTCCGACCACTGTCTGCATCTATGATGCTCATGGAAGGCTGCTGACGAGGAAATCCCGGCCACACCCACCCGAATCCAGAAGGGAAGCGTCAGGCCACTATCGCGTGATGCAAGTCCTCAGTGGCAGGGCGCCGACTGCGTGGGGCCGGTTCATCGAAGGGTACGGCACTATCCTGATGACGTTCTCCGGCCCGAGGGTCCGGACGAGTGTGCACGGAGTGCTTCCCGACCGCTTCCGGTTGGAAGCAGGGCAGGACGCCAAGTCGGTCAATTCTACGAATACTGTTCCTTTGCAAGTGAATGTAATCGAATATAGAAACAACAGAACAGTTAGTAAGATACAAACAAGTTGGAGTGTAGAAACAATCAGAATGGGTGAAGGAGCGCAAAATTGGCTGAATCATATTCCTCGACATGCACCACCACCGGTTCCAGCTGCATTGTTGCTCCCGTTCCCGTCTCCAGAAGAAGAACCAGGGAACAACTGCCCGAAAATCAGGGAAGGTGTGCCCTATGTCACTCATCAAAATGAGTCGGGTAAAATATGGCATGAATATAGAATAAACGACAAACCGGTTGATTTGTTTTACCATCCTGTTCTGATAAGTGGCTCCGAGACAGTCGGCCATGTTTTGTTGATCAAGGAACAGTTGAATATTGAACCGTATTCCCGTGTGTTCCTCAGTATCACGGTGGGGGGATTCCTGCTCATTGCCGCGTGTTTCGGTGTACTGGCATTGTACCTGGCGCGGACGATTGCGTATCCGCTTCACGAACTGGCGGGCGCAGCGCAGGAAACTCCGAACGCGTCGGACCGGGCGAGAATATTCGAGACCGTGGCGGAACGTCCGGACGAAATCGGCGTGCTGGCCAGGTCACTGGCGGATATGACCAGCGAACTCGAGGGCAGGATTCAGCGCAGGAAGCTGTACGCGAGCACCCTGTTTCACAGTTTCAAGTCCCCGATCGAGGGTATGGCCATTTGCACCGAACTGGTGGAAGAGGATATCGGGCACAAGGACTACGAAAGGGCAGGCAGGAACATCAGTCAGCTCAAGGCGTCCTTGAACAACCTGAGGCGCATAGCCGAGAGGGTCGTGAGTTTTGAGTCCCTGGAGGCCGATATAAATGCGGAGGAACGTGAAACGAGAACTGTCACACGGTGGATTGAATTATATCGTCTCAACAAGATGAAAATGAACAGGGTATCATTTTCCGTAGTTGAGGCAGATGACATGTCCGGCGTACAGATATGTACGTGTTGGCGATTTTTTGACATGATTTTTGACGAGTTGATAGCGAATGCGCAGAACTTTGTCGAAGAGAGCGGCGCTCTCCGTATGGTTTTCTTCAAGGAACCGGAATGTGTTCGCATCTCGGTAGAGAACAGCGGCGCGGGTATTGAGCAGGAAGACCTGGAAAGGATCTTCGATCCGTTCCGGTCCATGCGGCCGGGCGAACCGGAACACAGCCATCACGGCATCGGCCTGGCAGGCTGCCGGGAGATCATCAGATCGCTTGGCGGAACAATACACGCGGAAAATGTGGCTGGTGCAGACGGAACGGTAACGGGAGCGCGGTTTGTCGTGCGCCATCCGCGGGCGCCGGACCGGTCGGGCAAGGGAGCAGGATGAACTGCACGGTACATGGAACCTGCGTCGCCGTTGACGGGAGGGCTGTCCTGTTTCGCGGGCCATCCGGGTCGGGAAAGTCGGATCTCGCCCTGCGTCTCATTGAACGGGGCGGGAGGCTGGTTGCGGACGACCGCACGATTCTCGAGCGTCACGGTGAGCGGCTCATCGCGCGATGTCCGGAGGCCATTGCCGGTCGGATCGAGATCCGGGGAGTGGGCATATGCCCGGCACCATCGCTTGATCGTGCCGAGCTTGTCGCGGTATGCGACCTGGTCGAACCTGGCGAGATCACCCGGCTTCCTGAGCCTGCATCCTGCCGGTACCTTGGAATCACGATCCCGCTCCTGCGGCTTGCACCGTTCGAGGCGTCTGCGGTAGCGAAGGTCCGGTTCGGGGTCTTGCCCGGCGTGCGGTCCAACCCTTCCTGAAACGGGTTGCGCGCGCGTTCTGATCCGTGTCACCGGGTTCTCCGCCGAAGGGGTGGCTCCCGGATCTCAGGGAGTGGACATGTCCATGGCTGAATCAGACAAATCGGTACGGGTTGGAATGGTCGTCGTGGCCCACGGGTTGTTGGCGGACGGTCTCCGCGAAGTCCTGGAACATGTCGTTGGTCCCCAGGAACAGACAGCGACGGTCTGCATCGGGCCCGAGGACGACATGGAGCAGAGACGCGACGACATCGTGAAGTCCATCAACGAGGTCGATCGTGGTGCGGGAGTGATCGTGTTTACCGACATGTTCGGAGGCACACCGTCAAATCTGGCCATATCGATCATGGAGCGCGACCGGGTGGA
>CBDEUR010000003.1:0-2900000 GCA_965243345.1 Thalassobaculaceae bacterium | reverse complement strand
TTAGTAGTGACGAGCGAACGCGGACCAGGCCAGTGGCCATCGAGACCTGAACCGGAAGCGTCTGGAATGTCGTGCCGGAGCGGGTGAGAGCCCCGTACGGGCAGGGTCTTGATGGTCCATGAGTAGGGCGGGACACGTGAAATCCTGTCTGAAGATGGGGGGACCACCCTCCAAGCCTAAGTACTCCTTGGCGACCGATAGTGGACGAGTACCGTGAGGGAAAGGTGAAAAGCACCCCGACGAGGGGAGTGAAAGAGACCTGAAACCGGATGCCTACAATCAGTCGGAGGGGGCTTGTCCCCTGACGGCGTACCTTTTGTATAATGGGTCAGCGAGTCGGTGTGACGAGCGAGCTTAAGCCGGTAGGTGTAGGCGCAGCGAAAGCGAGTCTGAACAGGGCGAATTGGTTCGTTGCATCGGACCCGAAACCTGGTGATCTAGCCATGGGCAGGTTGAAGGCGCGGTAACACGCGCTGAAGGACCGAACCCACCACTGTTGAAAAAGTGGGGGATGACCTGTGGCTAGGGGTGAAAGGCCAATCAAACCAGGATATAGCTGGTTCTCCGCGAAAACTATTTTGGTAGTGCGTCGTGTGATTACCGCCGGGGGTAGAGCACTGGATGGGCTAGGGGGGCGCGAGCCTTACCACACCTAACCAAACTCCGAATACCGGCGAGTACAGCGCGGCAGACAGACCATGGGTGCTAAGGTCCGTGGTCGAGAGGGAAACAGCCCAGACCTCCAGCTAAGGTCCCGAAGTTGTGGCTCAGTGGGAAAGGAGGTGGGAAGGCCAAGACAGCCAGGAGGTTGGCTTAGAAGCAGCCATCCTTTAAAGAAAGCGTAATAGCTCACTGGTCTAGACAAGCCATCCCGCGCCGAAGATGTACCGGGGCTCAAGCCACGCACCGAAGCTGAGGATGCGGTCCCTGTGGCCGCATGGTAGCGGAGCGTTCCGTAGGCCTGCGAAGGTGTCCCGTGAGGGGGACTGGAGGTATCGGAAGTGCGAATGCTGACACGAGTAGCGACAAAGAGTGTGAGAAACACTCTCGCCGAAAGCCCAAGGGTTCCTCGGCCAGGGTAATCCTCCGAGGGTGAGCCGGCCCCTAAGACGAGGGCGAAAGCCGTAGTCGATGGGAATCGGGTGAATAGTCCCGAGCCTGGCGGTGGTGACGAATACCGGACGGTGTGTGTCCTTGTGTGGAGTGGATGCGCAGCCATGGTGTTCCAGGAAACAGCCCCGCTGACAAGACCGTACCCGAAACCGACACAGGTGGGCAGGTAGAGCATACCAAGGCGCTTGAGAGAACGACGTTGAAGGAACTCGGCAAAATGCCCCCGTAACTTCGGGAGAAGGGGGACCTCCGTTCGGGCAACCGATCGGGGGTGGCACAGACCAGGGGGTGGCGACTGTTTACTAAAAACACAGGGCTCTGCGAAGCCGCAAGGCGCGGTATAGGGTCTGACGCCTGCCCGGTGCCGGAAGGTTAAGGGGAGAGGTTGGCGCCTCGAACCGAAGCCCCGGTAAACGGCGGCCGTAACTATAACGGTCCTAAGGTAGCGAAATTCCTTGTCGGGTAAGTTCCGACCTGCACGAATGGCGTAACGACTTCCCCGCTGTCTCCAACGTCGGCTCAGCGAAACTGAATTCTCCGTGAAGATGCGGAGTTCCCACGGTCAGACGGAAAGACCCCGTGCACCTTTACTACAGCTTTGCAGTGGTATCAGGGGATGAATGTGCAGGATAGGCGGGAGGCTTCGAAGCGCCGGCGCCAGCTGGCGTGGAGCCGCCCTTGAAATACCGCCCTTTTGTGTCTTGATATCTAACCGCGGCCCCTGACCGGGGTCCGGGACCCTGCATGGCGGGTAGTTTGGCTGGGGCGGTCGCCTCCCAAAGGGTAACGGAGGCGCGCGACGGTAGGCTCAGGCTGGTCGGATATCAGCTGGTGAGTGTAATGGCACAAGCCTGCCTGACTGCAAGGCCGACGGGCCGCGCAGAGACGAAAGTCGGCCATAGTGATCCGGTGGTTCCGCGTGGAAGGGCCATCGCTCAACGGATAAAAGGTACGCCGGGGATAACAGGCTGATACTCCCCAAGAGTTCACATCGACGGGAGTGTTTGGCACCTCGATGTCGGCTCATCACATCCTGGGGCCGGAGCAGGTCCCAAGGGTTCGGCTGTTCGCCGATTAAAGTGGTACGTGAGCTGGGTTTAGAACGTCGTGAGACAGTTCGGTCCCTATCTGCCGTGGGTGTACGAGACTTGAGAGGAGCTGTCCCCAGTACGAGAGGACCGGGATGGACGGACCTCTGGTGGACCTGTTGTCGCGCCCGCGGCACTGCAGGGTAGCTACGTCCGGACGGGATAACCGCTGAAAGCATCTAAGCGGGAAGCCCCCCTCGAAACCAGGTCTCGCATGAGAACCGTGGAAGACCACCACGTCGATAGGCCGGGCGTGGACGCATGGCAACATGTGAAGCTGACCGGTACTAATCGTTCGAACGGCTTGATCAACCATCGCTCACCGGAAAACACCCCACATGCGCATCGCTCCGGCCTGGTGGCCATGGCGAGGGTCCCCCACCCGATCCCATCCCGAACTCGGCCGTGAAACCCCTCCGCGCCGATGGTACTGCGTCTCAAGACGTGGGAGAGTAGGTCGTCGCCAGGCCCGACCGATGCGCACACACCTCACACACACCCAAACGCGGGGTGGAGCAGTCCGGTAGCTCGTCAGGCTCATAACCTGAAGGTCGTAGGTTCAAATCCTACCCCCGCAACCAAAAAAGCCCCTGAAAACATTGATGTTTTCAGGGGCTTCTTCATTTTTGATCTGGCAATCTTGGTGCTCTGGCAAACTATTGGCAAACACTTGGGAATCACTCTCAAGGGGCCGCAAGTCCCCACGGTTCGAGCGGAATTCGTCGTCAAGTCCGTAGGAATCCGTATATGACCTTCCGCCTTGAGGACGGCGACGCTTACGACGTTGACCTGATCGACTACCACTGACGGGAGCCATGAGCATGCCGATGATCGATCCTCCCCAGCCAAGACGCAGCGTCCGGGAAAACTGTCTCGAACCGCTCGGCTTGAGCGTGACCGAAGCGGCACGGGTGCTGGGTGTCACCCGCCATACGCTATCTCGGGTTCTCAACGGCCACTCGGGCATTTCTCCCGAAATGGCGATCCACCTCGAAAAGGCAGGCTGGTCCAATGGCGAGTTCTGGCTGCAACGCCAGACCACCTATGATCTCGTGCAGGTGCGCTGACAGGACGTTGATGCCAGCGTTACGTCCCGCCTGCACATACGAATACTTCAGAAATATCGGTTCGGGGCAATTGATCCTTCCTCAATTGCCATACGCAATCCATGTTCCTATAGCCTCATAAATTTTGGTATCACTCCAAGTGAAGAATTCGTAAGAAAATCCCGACTTGTCGATCTTGGTCGACAGAACGCGAATTCTCGCATTCCATCGTTGGTCTATATCCAAACGGCTCAAGTTTACGATTACTGTAGGTTTGGAAGAAAATTCTTTTTCGAACTCGACACGGTCCCTTATTCCTCGGCGTACGTAGTTTCCATTTCTACTAAGGATTCGCCGATCATCGGGAAGAGAAAGAGATCCTGACTCTATACGTATTGCGTCGGCCTGCAATTGCCTCAGGTTCTTTCGAAGATCGGCAATTTCCACTTTCATGTCGTTCAATACATCAACGGGGAAATACCCGCTATTGGTCTTAGCATAGGCCGGCCAAAAGAACGCCATACGCGCATCGCCGTTAGCACGGTCTATTGTTACTGCCGACTTCGACTTCCAGTCCTCCCGTTGGCATCGCAGATTCGCTTGGCTCGAATCCTGCATGACGATGACATTTCCGTTGCCCTCGACGCCCTGCCCCCGGTGGATCCAATTGCAAGTCGTTCCCTCCTCTGGAACCGCAGTCCATCGGACCTCCGCCTGCTCACCTTCGGTCCGGGCATTAAACCGGACACCGAACAGCAGTTCCCTATGCGTCACCACTGAACCGTCATGGTCGAAGACCACTCCTCCTTCCGCACTTCTGAGGCACGCCTCGTACGCCCGAAACGCTTCGCCGGGAATCTGAGACGTATAGTTTTCGTAGTCTTCTTCGCTTCGCCTTGTGGTTCCGCCATCCCGACAATACTTTGTCGCGACCGCGTCGGCGCTCATACGCGAGCTACTCGACGACAGCGACAATACGTTGTAGCTAGTTCCGAAACTCGCCGTGCGGCCGCTCTGCTTTGAGCTTTGGTATTCTCGGCAGAAATTTTCCTGATGGCGCAAGAACTCCTGCCTACTTGCAATTGATTTCGTTTCACCTCTGCTCTGATTTATTACGCCCAGACAGCGATCTTGGTCTGATTCTTGAGCCACTGCTAAATTAGAAGAAAACCCGTCAGCGAAGGACAGCACTGCAACGACCAGATACAGGCCTATTGTCTGAGGTATCGTCTGACACATACCAATGTTGACAGCGTACAACATAATTGTTCTCCTTCACAGTTCATTCCGAATAGCCGACAAGCAGGTTGATGATCAGCCGGATCATGAGGTCCTTCCCGGCCGGGGCGCTTTCTGCGATCAGCAGGGTCAGCGCCGTCAGCGCCTGGGGATTGAGCCGGTGAGCCATCCCCTCCTGCTTCAGGTAGAGCAGGAACAGCAGCGAACCGATGCGCTTGTTGCCGTCGGAGAAGGGATGGTCCTTGACGACGAAGTACAGCAGGTGCGCGGCCTTCTCTTCGCGGCAGCGATAAAGCGCCTCGCCGAACATGGTCTGTTCGATATTGCCGAGGATGGCGGCGAGCGTGTCGCCGCGAGGATTGCCGAACAGGGACGAGGCTTCGCTGCGCGCCATCAAATCGCGCTTCAGTTGCGCGATCGCATCGACCGCACGCTCGTGATCGAGTACCCCGACCGACGGTTGCACGCCGGGCGGGGTCAGCAGCCGATCCTCGTCGTATTCCAGCAGCAGGCGCCATGTATCGGCATAACCCGCGATAAGGTCCAGCACCGCCTGCCCGGTGTCGTCCACCAAGGCCTGGTTCTGCAAGGTCCGGGCCAGCAGGTCGAGGGTCTCGTGCGCCTCGCGCAAGCCGCGCTCGGCCAGCCGACGCTCGTTCATGGTGTAGCCGCGCACCAAGTGGTCTTGCAGGGTCCGGGTGGCCCACTGGCGGAAGCGTACACCCCGCATGCTGTTGACGCGGTAGCCGACCGAAATGATCGCGTCGAGATTGTAATGCTTCAAGTTGCGCCGAACGCGGCGCCGGCCTTCGGCCCGAACGACTAAGAATTCCTTAGTCGTTGGATCCGCCTCCAGCTCGCCCGAAGCGAAGATGTTGCGCAGGTGCATCAGGACGTTCTCGGGCGTGGTGTCGAATACCTCCGCCATCTGGCGCTGAGTCAACCAGACCGTATTCCGGTCGAGGCGCACGTCGACCCGTACTTCGCCTTCGCCGCTCTCGTAAACGGCGACTTCGCCGCCGGGACCGGTTTCGTCGTTCATCCAGTTGCTCGGCTGCCGTCTCGAAGTAGCCATCCCTCCGTTATCGGTTCACCGCGTCCTTCAGCGCCTTCGCCGCCTTGAACGTCGGCGCCGTCGAGGCCGCTATCGAGACGCTCTCGCCTGTCCTGGGGTTCCGCCCGGTGCGGGCCGGAAGTGCCCTCGTCCCGAAGACCCCGAACCCGGAAACCCTCGCGTCCTCACCGTTGGCCAGGGCTTCGGCGATCACGTCGAATACGGCGTCCACCGCACCCTTGGCCGCGGACGACGCCAGCCCCGTGCGTTCGGCGACGCGCCTTTCGAGCTCCGATCTGTTCATGGAACACCTCCCGCATCCCGGTTGGCAGTCGGCAACTCGATTCCTATAGCGGGATCGTGGGCGCCCGGCAATTCGTCCGGGCCGCGCCAGTCCTCACAGATCGGTAAATCGACGCTCCGAGTGCGGAGTCGAAACATCCCCGCCTGTCGGCCCGGCGAGAATGAACGCGCGCAGCTCATGGTTGCCATGCACCAGGTCGTGGATGCTGTAGCGGTCGAGGACGGCGAAGAACGCCGCCTCCGCCTCGGCGAGAACAACCTTGAGGGCGCAGTACTGCTCGATCCGGCAGCCGCCGGCGCCACCGGGAAAGCACTCGGCGAGCGGGATCCCCCGTTCCATCACCCGCGCCACGGCGCCGACGCCGATCGCTTGCGCCGGCCGCGCCAGCCGCAACCCGCCGCCCCTGCCGCGCGCGGTCTCGATGAACCCGGCGCGGCCGAGCGCCCAGACGACCCTGGTCAGATGGCTGTGCGAGATTCCATAGCGCGCCGCGATCTCGCGGATCGTGGCGAGGCCGCCGCCGTTCGCGCCGAGGTACATCAGCACGCGGAAGGCGTAGTCGGTTCGGTCGGTCAGCCTCACCGGCCGGTTCCCATCGCTGGCGGAGCGGCCATGTCGCTTCGGTCTCTTCCGGTTCCGTGCGGGTCGTCATTCTGGGTCGTCCCGCGGTCACCGGCAACAACGCCGCCAGCGCCCGGGCGGCGCACACAATCCTCATCCGGCACTTCGGCATCGGCCGGCCGGCGCGCCCGGCACACGCACGCACGCCATCGAGAGGTCGCGGTCCGCGCCGGTCAGGGCGAACCGGGAGGCCCGGAGAGGGATTTCCGGCACCACCGCCCGGGAGACCGCAGCCATGGCCCATACCGCCAGTGCCGGAAGCCGCCGCCGATCCACCGCCGGCCTCGCCCTGCCGGCCGAGTGCCGGGCGATGATACGCGCCGGTGCGCTCGTGGCGGTGTCGCACAGCGGCGGCAAGGACAGCCAGGCGATGACGATCCTGCTGTCGCGGATCGTTCCGCGCGATCAACTGTTGGCGGTCCACGCCCCGCTTGGCGAGATCGAGTGGCCGGGCACGATCGAGCATATCGAGGCGACGCTGCCTGCGGGCGTGCCGCTGATATTCGCGCCCGTCGCGTCCGGCAAGACCCTGCTCGAACGCGTCGAGGATCGGGGCATGTTTCCTGGAGCCAGACAACGCTGGTGTACAGGGGATTACAAGAGAACGCCCATCGAGCGCGAGCTGCGCCGGTATCTGAAAGCCCATCCCCGCTTCGGCGGGCGGCTCGTCAACGCCATGGGCATGCGCGCAGAGGAAAGCTCCGCACGCGCGAGGAAGGCGCCGTGGCGGCGCAACGACCGGATGAGCGTCGCGGGCCGGGAGGTCTTCGACTGGCTGCCGGTGTTCGATCTTTCGACCGCGGACGTCTTCCGCGTCATCCGCGACGCCGGCCAGTCGCCGCATTGGGCCTATGCCGCCGGCATGTCGAGGCTGAGTTGCAGCTTCTGCATCCTGGCCTCCCGCGCCGACCTGCGCCGGGCGGCCGAGCTCCGTCCCGACCTCTACCGCGCCTACGCCGAGCTTGAGCGGCGCATCGGCCACACGCTGTCGCCGACGCGCCGGCCGCTTCCCGAAGTGACTGGCGTTCTCCCGGTCGCCCGCGACGGCTCCGCTGGCCTGAACCGCGCCTGACCCTGGGCTCGTGCGCCCCGCCGCCAACCGGCCGCCGGCGCCCGCCCCATGCCTCCCGACACGAAGAGCGGAGCGGCGCTGCCGGCCGGGCGAAGGCCGGGCGCCCGGAGGGAGCCCGCGCCTCCGTCCCGCCAATCCGGAGGCCGCCCATGACCGATCCCGTGACGATTTCCGCCGACTACACGCTGCGCCCGAGCGAGCTCGTCGCGACGCTGGCGCTGCTGGTCGAGGCCCGCCAGCCGGTGCTGGTGACGGGACCGCCCGGTTGCGCCAAGAGCGCGCTCGCGCAACAGGTCGCCGCGGAGGCCGTGCGCCGCTATCTCGACGTCCGCGCGCTGCTGCTCGATCCCGTCGACCTGCACGGCATCCCCTGGCGCGACGCCGACGGCCGCACCCGCTGGGCGCCGCCGGCCTTCCTGCCGCCGAGCGACGATCCCGGCCGCTGGCTCATCAACCTGGAGGAGCTGCCCTCGGCCGTGCCGATGGTCCAGGCGGCTTTGTACCAGCTGGTGCTCGACCGCAAGGTCGGGGAATACGAGCTGCCCGAGGGCGCCTCGTTGATCGCCTGCGGCAACCGCGAGAACGACCGCGGCGTGGTGCACCGCATGCCGACGCCGCTCGCCTCCCGCTTCGTGCATCTGGAAATCCGGGTCGACGCCGAGGACTGGCTCGCCTGGGGGGCGGAGCACGGCATCGCGCCGGAAGTGCTGTTCTTCGTCTCCATGCGGCCGGAGCTGCTGCATGTCTTCGATCCGCAGTCGAACGAGAAGGCGTTCTGCTGTCCCCGCACCTGGGAGATGGTGTCCAACGTCGTCAACCGGCGCGCCAGCCTCGACGCGAGCGTCGAGCGCGCGCTGTTCCGGGGCACGGTCGGCGAGGCGGCGGCGGTGGAGTTCTCCGCCTTCCTCAAGGTCTGGCGCGAGCTGCCCCATCCGAGGGCCGTCATCGACGACCCCGCAAACGCCCTGGTGCCGGAGAACGCGAGCGCGCTGATCGCGCTCTGCGGCTCGCTCTACCGCATGGCCGACGACATCACGCTGGATGCCATCGTCACCTACGCGAAGCGGCTCAGGCGCGAGGTCGGCGAGTTCCTGGTCGGCTCCTGCATCCGGCGCGATCCGCACCTCCGGCGCTCGCCCGCCTTCATCCGCTGGGCCGCCGCCCGCACTCAGTAGCACCCCCATCGGGAGAATACGCCCCATGAACCTCACCCACGACGCCATGCTGGTCAGTCTCAGGATCACCGCCTGGTCGGGCCGGCTCTACGACCGCCAGGCCTCGACCCATGTCGCGGTCCATCACGAGGCCAGCACCGCCGCCGGCCGCTACAACAAGTGCCTGCTGCCCCGAACCGCGTTTGCCGCGATCAACTCCACCATGAGCGCGGCGCGCACGGCCCACTACGCCCAATCCCTGCCCTGGGACGACCAGGGAAGCCGCCTTCTCCCCGTCGCCAACTACGAGCGCTACACGGAACTGATGGACGGTCTCCGCGAGCGCATGATCCGCGAGCGCGCCCGCTTCATCGAGGACTACGAGGACAATATCGACAAGGCCCGGCTCGACCTCGGCAAGCTGTTCCGCATCGTCGAGTATCCCTCGAAGGAGGACCTGCACGGTAAATTCGGCATGCGCTACCGGATCATCCCGGTGCCGGATGCGGATCATTTCATGGCCAAGCTCGCCTCCGACGACACCGACCGGGTGAAGCGCGACATCGAGCGCCAGATCGAGGAGCGGCTGCACGATGCGGTGGGTGACCTCTACCGCCGTCTCGGCGAGGCGGTCGAGCGGGTGTCCGAACGCCTGCGCGAGGACGACGAAGGCAAGCCGCTGGTCTTCCGGGATTCGATGATCGGCAACATCCGCGAGCTGGTCGACATCGTGCCGCGGCTCAACATCTTCGGCGACGAGACGCTCGCCCAGCTCTGCGGCCAGGTGAAGGAGAAGATCGCGAGCGTCGAGCCGGATGCGCTCAGGCCGTCCAAGTCGTTCGATCCCGTCGCCCGCGCCAGCGTCAAGCGCGAGGCGGATGCGCTGAAGGAGCGGTTCGCGGGGTATTTCGCGCCGGGGGCCGGCACCGCCGACGAACCGGCACGGGAGGCGGCGTGATGGCCGGGCGCGCGCAGCGGGAGTCCGCCGAGCGGGTCAGCCGCTGCGTCACGGCGCTGCTGCGCGAGCAGCCCTTCTTCGGCTCGCTCGCGCTCCGGCTACCGATCCGCGCCGATGCCGGCCGGGAGACGCTGGCGAGCGACGGGCGGGAGATCCGCTATGCGCCCGAATGGGTCGCGGAGACGGACGCCCATGCCGTCGAGACGGCGATCGCGCGGGTGGTGCTGGCCTGCGCGCTCAAGCACCACACGCGGCGCGGCGAGCGCGATCCCGAACGCTGGCAGCGCGCCTCGCAGCTGGTGACCCACGGCCTGCTGCGCGACGCCGGCTTCACCCTTCCGCCCGAGGCCGAGGCGTGGGACGGGATCAGCGTCGAGCAGGCCTACGAACGGCTGCCGGAGCCCGAGTCGGACCAGTCCGGCGATGCCGGCGATCCTTCCCCCGGTAGCGGCGATGCCGGTGGTGCCGGTGCCGATGCCGGTGAAGACGATCCGTCGCCCGATGGCGGCGATGGCGAAGGCGATTCTGCCGATCCCGGCGCCGGCCTGGATTCGGATGACCTCGGCCAGGACGATGCTGGCGACGCGCCGTCGAGCTGCGATCCCGCCGGCACCGGCGAGGTCATGGACGCCCCGGCCGGCGGCGGGGGCGATGGCGAAGACTCCGGGAGCAGCCCGCCCGCGCGGGATATCGCCGCCGAGGAACAGGCCTGGGACGAGGCCATGCACCAGGCCGCGAGTCTCGCCAAGGCCGAGGGCCGGATGCCGGGCGCCGTCGAGGAGACCGTGCGCGGCGCCCACGCCTCGACGGTCGACTGGCGAACGCTGCTGCGCCGCTTCATGACCGACGCCGCCAAGCGCGATTACAGCTGGAGCGTGCCCAACCGGCGCTTCATCGACTCCGGCCTCTATCTGCCCTCGATCCGCTCGGAAGGCATCGATGCGATCGCGGTGTTGATCGACACGTCGGGTTCACTGCCGGCCGAGACGCTCGCCGCCTTCTGGTCGGAGGTGCGCGAGGTCGCGGCCGAGATCGAGCCCGAGCGCGTCATCCTGCTCCAGGTCGACACCGCGGTGCGGGACGCCGCCGAATACGCCGCCGGCGATCTTCCCGACGAGATCGTCGTCAGGGGACGGGGCGGCACGGATTTCCGGCCGGGTTTCGCCTGGCTGGAAGAACACGACGTCCAGCCCGGCGTCTGCCTCTACCTCACCGACATGGAGTGCTCGCGCTATCCCGAGACGGAGCCGCTCTTTCCCGTGCTCTGGGTCAACCATGGAGAGCCGCCCGGCGACTGGAACCGCGAGCCCTGGGGCGAGCGCATCGACATCGCGGCGGCGTGATCGGCTGCTACCGGCGGCATGGACACCGCTCACCCGACGAGGCTACATTGTAGCCCAATGAGGAGGATCGAGGCATGAGCACCGTCGTTCGCGCCCGCATCGACGAGAAGACCAAGCAGGAGGCGACCGCCGTGCTCGACGCGATCGGCCTCACCGTCTCGGATGCCTTCCGCCTGATGATGGTGCGGATCGCGGCCGAGAAGCGCCTGCCCTTCGAGCCCCTGGTGCCGAACGCCGAGACCGTCGCGGCGATGGAGGCCGCGCGGCGGGGCGAGCTGGTCACGGTCGGCGACGTCGACGGCCTGATGGCCGACCTCCATGCGGAGGATTAGGCGGACCGCGGCCTTCAAACGGGACTACAGGCGCGAGAGAAGAGGCCGCTTCGCCAGGACCGTCGATGACGAGCTTGCCGGTGTCGTGGCCGAGTTGGCGGAAGACCGGCCGCTGGCGCCGCGCCATCGTGACCACGCGCTTGGCGGGCAATGGAAGGACCACCGGGACTGCCATGTCCGGCCCGACCTGGTGCTGATCTACCGCAAGCCCGACACCGAACACCTCGATCTGGTGCGCCTCGGCTCGCACAGCGAACTCGGCCTCTGACCGGCCGCATCGCCAGCGGAGCCGCGATCTCCGCCGACCGGTAATCGACCCCCGCGCTCCCGGAGAGCAGCCGCCGCAATTGCCGCGCAGGCAAGCCGCTCGGCGCCCGCCCGCCGCTTCCCCCGCTTCATCCCACCTTTCCGCAACGCCGCCAGCCCGTCCCGGTCGCCGGCGCCTCGCGGCGCGCCGTCCGGAGGTTGAGGAGGGCGGTTCGGAAGCGGATGCGGCGGCGGGCGGCGGGAGCCGGCCGCGCCGCACGCAAGCAACCTTCCATGGAGACCGCCATGAACTTCATCGCTCCCCGGGCCGATACCGCCGAGCCGCTCATCCGGGAGATCCCGCTTTCCCGCCTCGCGCTCGCGCCCGAGAACGTCCGCAAGACCCCGCCCGATGCCCAGGCCGACGCCGAGCTCAAGGCCTCGATCGCCGCCCTCGGCCTGCTGGAGAACCTGGTCGTCCGCGCCGCCGATCCCGACGATGACGGCAACGAACGCTATGCCGTGGTCGCGGGCGGCCGCCGCCTCAAGGCCATGCAGGCGCTGGTCGAGGACAAGGTGTTCGACTTCGACCATCCCGTGCCTTGCCAGGTCAGGTCCGGCGACGTCGAGCCCGCCGAGCTGTCGCTGGCCGAGAACGTCATCCGCATCGCCATGCACCCGGCCGACCAGGTGGTCGCGTTCGCCAAGCTCGCCGATGCCGGCCAGACGGTCGCCTCGATCGCCGCGCGCTTCGGAGTGTCGGAACGCACCGTCGAGCAGCGCCTCAGCCTCGGCCATGTCGCGCCGGAGCTGCTGGACGCCTACCGGGCGGGCGAGATCGACCTCGACGTGCTGAAGGCCTTCACCGTCACCGGCGACCGCGCCCGGCAGATGGCGGTCTGGGAGCAGGTCGCCGGCCAGGGCTACCGCCCCTCGGCCTGGCAGGTGAAGCGCATGCTGACCGAGGAGCGGGTGCCGGGCACGGCCGGCGTCGCCCGTTTCGTCGGCATCGAGGACTACGAAGCCGCCGGCGGCCAGGTGCTGCGCGACCTCTTCTCGAGGGACGACGAGAGCGGGGTCTGGTTCGACGATCCGGTGCTTCTCCACAATCTCGCCATGACGAAGCTGCGGCCCTTCACCGACGAGCTCGCGACCCGCTGGAAGTGGGCCGCCGCCATGGTCGAGGTCGACTGGAAGGCGACGGCGCATCTCGGGCGCGTCCATCCCCGCCCCGGCGAGCCGACCGACGACGAGCAGGCGGAGATCGCGCGGCTCCAGACCCGCCTCGTCGAGATCGAAGATCTCGACGAGGACGCCTGGACCGAGGAGGTCGAGACCGAGGCCCAGGGGATCGAGACCCGTCTGACCGAGATCGACCATGCGGTCGAGGGCCGCGCCGTGTTCAGCCCGGAGGATTTCCGGATCGCCGGCTGCATCGCCACCGTCGGCCATGACGGCAGGCTCCAGGTCATCTCCGGCCTGGTCCGGCCCGAGGACATGCCGAAGCCGGAAGACAATGCCGGGGAGGCCGGCACGGCGGTGCAGGCAGGCAACGGCCGCGACCCGGACGCCGCGGGCCATGGCGTTCACGTCCCGGGACAGTCCGTCACCCAGCCCGTGGCGGGACCGAGGGACCGCGAGGCCGAGGCGCGCAAGGAGGCCGGGGTCGGCATCGGTCTCGCCGACGATCTGCGCTCGATCCGCACGGCTCTGGTCAAGGCGCATCTCGCCGGCGACTTCGAGGCCGCCTTCGACCTCGCGCTGTTCCAGATGGGCCGCGCCGTGTTCGCGCCGGGCTATCACGTCCACGCCCTCGATATCGCGGTCAAGGAGACCCCGGACCGGCCCAACACCCGGATGAACGACGCCGATTTCGCGGCCTGGTCTCCGGGCGAGGCGATGCTGGAGGACCGCTCCCACCTGTCGCTCGACTGGCTCACGATCGACGACGACGGCGAGTCCTTCGCCGCCTTGCGGGCGTTGCCGCAGGCCGAGAAGGAGGCGCTGTTCGCGGCTTGCGTCGCGCGCACGGTGAAGGGCCAGCTCGCCTTCGAGCCCCAGGCACGGCCCGAGCTCGAAGCCACCGTCGCCCGGCTCGACATCGACTTCGCGAAGCATGTCCGCCCGACCGCCGACATGCTGTGGTCGCGCATCAACAAGGGCCGCGTGCTCGACATCGCGCGCACGGTGTTCGGCGTCGCCTGGGCGGCGGCGCGCTCGAAGTACAAGAAGCCGGCGCTGGCCGAAGCGATGGAGGCCGCATTCGCGGCGGGCGATCGCCCGGTCGGGATCGGCCCCGATGCGCATGCGGCGGCGCTCGCCTGGATGCCGCCCGGTTTCGCGGCGTTCGATACCGGCGGAGTCGACGGGGATGCGGGTGGCGATACCGCCGGGGTCGCGCAGGGAGCGGAGGCTGGCTCCGGGGACGCGGCCTCCGCGGCCGAGGGAGAAGCGGTTCCGACCCAGACCGCGGACGTCCCCGCCGATCCGCCGGCGGAGGCCGCCCCCGCGCCCGCCGACGGGGAAACGGGTTCGGACATCGCCGGTCCCGACGGCATCGCGCCGCCGGCGCCGGTGAACGGCCACGATGCGGCGCCCGATCCGATGGCGATTCCCGAGTTCCTGCGCCGAGTCCACTGACCGCCGCCAACCCGGCTACCAGCGCCCCGCCGGCGCACTGCCCCCGGCTCACGAGCCTGTCCCGGACCCGATCCGGGAGCCGGGGCAGGCCGGCGGGGCGTTTCCGTTTCCACGATCGATGGAGGACATCGCCCATGAGCCATCCGACCGAACCCCGGACGATCCGGGCCCGCATCCACGAGAGCGCGGTGAAGCGCGTCACCCGTACCTATGCCGCCACCCTGGCGGAGATCTTCACCGAACTGTTGCAGAACGCGCGCCGCGCCGACGCCGCGCGGGTGCGGATTTCGGTGGAGCGTGCCAACGTCGAGAACACCCGCCCGGCCGCCGAGACGCAATTCAACGTCACCGTCGCCGACGACGGCGCCGGTATCGCCGATCCCGCCCTGCTGCTGAGCTTCGGCGAGAACGGCTGGTCCGACGAGCTGGTGCGGCGCGAGGACGCCGCCGGCTTCGGCTTCGCCAGCCTCGCGCGCCGCGGCTGCGCCGTCTCCTCGCGACCGTGCTCGCAGGACGGCGAGGTCCTGCCGGGCTGGCGGGTCGATCTGATGCCGGGGCATTTCCTGGGGGAAGAGGCGGCGTCGATCTACTCCGAAGACAGCGCGCCGTATCCTCATGGGACGTCGATTTCGTTCGTGGCAACCGAAGCCCTTGCGGCGATCCGCAACGCGGCGGAGAACGCTGCGCGCCACTACCCGCTGCCGGTGATCTTCGAGGATCGCACCGAAGACCGGTCCCGCGCCGGGGAAGCGCTCCCGCGCCGGGCCTTCCTCGACGGCGCCGTCCATGCCGAACCGTGGCACGGCCTCGCCTTCGGCGTCTTCAAGGACCGCCGGCACGGCTACAACGACCCCGACCTCAACTTCCACGGCCTCACCCTGCCGGTGCGCCTGCCCGCGGTCGAGACCGTTCATGGCGCCACCTGGACGGTGCGCGCGGACATCGACGATTGCCCCGACCTGGAGCTGGTGCTGCCGGCTCGCAAGGAGGCGGTCGAGAACGCCTTCCTCAAGGAGATGCGCGCGGCCGCCCGGCTCGCCGTCTACCGCGCCATGGCCGCCGATCCCGACCCGCGCCCCGCTTATCAAGACTGGACCCGGGCGCGCGAGGCCGGCATCGACATCGCCCCGCCGCCGGCCATGCTCAGGCCCTGGCGCCCATGCGTGGCGGACTCCGAATACTGGCGCGATCCGCCGAGGCCGGTCACGGCGGGCGCCGACGCCATGGCGATGGTCTGCGATCCGGAACCGCCCGAGGCGCAGGCGCTCTGGCGCGCCGCCGAGCGGGCCGGCATCGAAACCCGCCTGTTCGAGGCCGACCGCAGGCTCGAAGGCTACCCCTGGTACGACGCCATCGAGCGGATCGTGCGCATCCATACCGAGGCGACCGTCGAGCGCCGCCCCTATGCGCTCGACACGTACCCCGTTCCCGAGCGCACCGGCGCACCGGAGGCGCCGCTTCCCCGGCGTCCCGACGTGATCCGCATGAGCCTCACCGTGCGGGCCGGCAAGGGGGTCGGGCGCATCATCGACCTCGATGCAGACCTCGCCTTCGCCGGCGAGGCCTGGTCGTGGGTCGGCGACGCCCTGCCGCTGGTCGCCGCCGGCGGCGCGATCCAGCCGCACGAGCTCGCCGGGCTCATGCGCGCCGGGTTCTTCTCGTTCAGCGACGATGCGGACGCCGACAGCTGGGAGACCCAGCGCAACCGCTTCGACGAGGAGGCGCTGCACATCGCGACCCGGCTGCTGCTCTCGGACGACGAGGCCTGCCGGTCCTCGATCGCCGAGGCGGTCCGCCGCGAACTCATGTGGCTCGCGCCGCGCGGGCGCGCGATCGACATCCGCATCCGCCGGCCCGACGTCACCGTGACCCTCGCCGCCGCCGGGCCGTCATAGGCCCGCCCCGGCAGTCCGTCCACCAACGCCGATCTCCGCTCCCCGCCGGGCGGAGCCGGTTTCCGCCATCCAATCGAGGGAGATCCCGCCCATGACCGTCTCCGCCGCCATCCCGCAGGCCCCGAGCGACGAGGCGCAGAAGCGCGCCATCGCCGATGCCGTGTGGACCGACCTGCTCTGGCTCATGCCGCCCGAGCGCACCGTCACCGTGACCGTGGAGCACGGCCGCGTCGCGGTCGATCTCGGCCCGCCCGGCCCGGGGCCGGAGGCCGCGGTCCGCTGACCCGGCCGGTTTCCCATCTGCGCTGCAAGAGAGCGCCCCGTCCCGCCGGTCCCGGACCCGATCAAGGAGCTCGCGGGGCGGGAACCTGCCCCGGACTCCGATCCGGGGCGTTTCCGTTCGACCCCATGGAGGATTTCGCCATGCCCGATCCCCGCACCGCCGAGCCCTTCGGCCCCGTCCTGTTCGCCTATACGCGCGCCCAAGCTATCGAGGACGGCGTGCTCGTCGACGTCTCCGAGACCGCGCGCGAGGCCGGCTTCAAGATCCCCGTCGCGCTCTCCCGCTCCGTGTGGGAGCGACTCGTCGCGTTGCCCGAGGGCTACCAGGGATTCCAGAACGAGGCCGGGCGTCTGTGGGACGTGCTCTGGATGGCGCGCCATTACGCGCTCCGCGCCTCGAACAGCGACCGCGTGAAGATGTGCGTCCTGGTCCGCGACATCCGCAAGGACCTGCGCGACAGCAACCGGCCGCCTCGGAGGCACTTCCCCATCGTGGCGATCGGTTCCGGCGATAGCGATGAGCCCGTCATCACCGTGATGTGGCCAGAGGACGACTGAGCGCGCAGTCGCGCCTCTCCGCGGCCGCACCCGTACATCCACGCCCTTCCAGCCCGGAGGCCGCCATGCTTCACCGGATCACCGGCCGCGCTACCAAGTGCGGCCCCGCCGCGATTTCCGCGATCGCCGGCGTGCCCACACACGAGGCCGCCGCCGTCATCCGCCGCCTGTTCGACCGGCCCTCGGTCAACGGCGTCTACACCGACGAACTCGCCGCCGCCCTCGAAGAGTTCGGCTTCGTTCCCGATTTCGCACTCTGGCATCCGAAACACCGCGAACGCCGCCACGCCCGCCGCGAGGAGGTCTGGGAGCGCATCTTCGCCGAACTTCCCTACCAACTCCGCGCGGTCACGCTCGGCACCTTCCTCGACGCCGCGCCGTCCGGGACCTGGGCGATTTCCGCCGGCAATCACTTCGTCGCCTATGCGGACGGGTTCGTTGCCGATTCCGGTGCGTGGCTGTCGCGCAGAGCGCGCCCCTGGAGCCGCACCGACCCCGACTGCCACCGCATCGCCAGGCGGCGCATCCGCGGGGCGGTCCGGTTCATGCCGGCCGCCCGGCCCACGCCCAAACCGCAGGGGAGATGACGCATGCCCCGGATCGTCGAGACCACGGTCTACACCATCGACGAACTTTCCGACGAGGCGAAGGAAGCCGCCCGCTGCTGGTATCGCCGGCAGGGGCTGCATGACGAATGGTACGATTTCGTCTACGAGGATTTCGGGACCATCTGCCGGATCCTCGGCGTCACCCTCGCCACCACCCCGGTGCGGCTCTACGGCGGCGGAACGCGGGACAAGCCGCGCATCATGTTCAGCGGCTTCGCCAACCAGGGGGACGGTGCGAGCTACGAGGGCTGGTGGAGCCACGCCCGGGGTTCCCGCAAGGCCATCCGCGCTCATGCACCGAAGGACGAGGAGCTGCACCGCATCGCCGATGTCCTGCAGGAGACTGCGAAGCGCAACCTCTACCAGCTGAACGCGACCGTTCGCCATCGTGGCCGCTACTGCCACGAATACACCATGGCGATCGAGGTCGAGCGCGACAGCCCGACCTGGCAGCCCCCGACCGACGGCGCGGAAGACACGGTGATCGAGGCGCTGCGCGACCTAGCGCGCTGGCTCTATCGCCAGCTTGAGCGCGAGTACGAGCACCAGACCTCCGACGAATCCGTCGACGAGGCGCTTTCGGTCAACGGCCTGACCTTTACGGCGGACGGCACGCGCTTCGGCTGACCCGTCCCGCCTGATCCCGCGTCCACTTCCCCGAACGCACTCTCCCTCCCTCCCGCTCCGCGCCGACAGGAGGCAGGCCAGCCGGCCTGGGGCGGTCCGGCGGGGCGGAACGGGAGTCGCACTCCGCATCCAGCCAACGCCGGTCCGATGCCCTTCAGCACGGAGATGGCATGAATGGGGGGTGAGCGGTCAAGTTTCCCGGCTCTGATAGAGTGTTGGGAGAGGCGGATAGGTTACTGGCTGGATGACTTTTTAGGGCGGTACGACCCTGTCACGGAGATTACCCGAGGCCTGTATCCGAACGACCAGCCTGAGGCCCGGTTATTGCCGGCGACCTCGTATAGGAGTTTGGCTTGGCCGCTCACGCCCCTTTCGGGGTTCCGCCACTCACCAACCGGAGAAGTGTAGCCATGTCCTTTATCGGTGTCGATCTTCATCAGAACTCGTTTACCGTCTGCCGTCTCGCGGCGGACGGTGGGGAATCGTTTGAAACCTATCAGCTGGCGGCTGCCGATCTGCGGCGGTTCTGCCTGAGCCTGGACGCTGACGACGAGATTGCCGTCGAGGCGACGGGGAACTCGGCCTGGTTCCGCGACCAGGTGATCTCCTGCGTCGGCCGGGTGGTCGTCGTCAACCCGAAGCAGTTCGGGGTGATCCGGAAATCGGTGAAGAAGACCGACCGGAACGACGCCCGGGCTCTTGCCCTCTTCCTGTCCAAGGACATGTTGCCCGAGACGCGGGTGAAGACGGTGCGCGAGAGCGAACTTGCCTCTTTGACCCACACCCGCGACCTGCTGGTCAAGCAGCGCACCCGGCTCTTGAACAAGATCCATGCGCTGCATACGCGGCACGGGATCAAGCTGAAGAAGGAAAGCCTCGGCTCGAAGCGGCGGCTCAATGCTCTGGAGATCGGCCGCTTCTCCGCCCTCGAGCAGGTCGAGCTCAAGGTGGTGCGCGACCAGGCCTTGAGCCTGACCGCGTCGGTCGCCGAACTGGACCGGGAGATCGAGCGCGCCGCCGGCGCCATGGACGGCTATGACGGCTTGGTCTCGATCAAGGGTATCGGTCCGCGTGCGGCCGCGGTCTTCCTGAGCGGCATCGGCGACGTCAACGACTTCGAGAGCGCCGACAAGCTGGCCGCCTATCTCGGCATCGTGCCCAGGGTCAGTCAATCGAACGAGACAGACAACCGGGGGCGGATCACCAAGCGCGGTGACAAGCTGATGAGGACCACCCTCGTTCAGTGCACGCTCATCGCGATCCGCTACTCCGGCTATCTCAATGCCTTCTACCGCCGCATCAAGGAGCGGCGGGGCGCCGGCAAGGCGATCATCGCCACCGCCCGGAAGCTGCTCAAAATCATCTATGACACGCTGAAAAACGGCTGGGTCTTCGAAGACTTCCCCGCCTTCAAAATCGTGGGAAAACAAATCCCCGCTGGACAACCATCATAGGAGGAGGAGATCGCCGCCATGACCGCGCAGACCCTGCCGGACTGCCCCAACTTCTGCTTCGTGCCCGCCTACGATGTCGAGACCGACGTGCAGCAGATCCGAATCGTCATCGAGGGGCTGGCCGGCCACGTTCCGACCGCGCTCATCGCGCTCACGCTCGAAGATGCGCAGTCGATCTGCGACAAGCTGAACCGGAGGCTCGGCTACGACCGCGAGGCCTGGACCGCCATGGCGGCCGCCTCCATGCGCGCCGAGGACGACGATCCCGACGGCGGCGCCTGGCACTGACGCGCCGATCTGCTTGTCCGAGTATGGCGAAACCCCTATAGTGCGGAGTCAGCAATGGCATGATGAAACCGGTCGAATGGGTCGGCTCCAGCAAGGCGGATCTGAAGCGCTTCCCGGACCCCGTGCAGAATCGCATAGGGTTTGCGATCTACCGCGCCCAGCTCGGAAGCCACCACCGCGACGCCAAGCCCCTGAAGGGGTTCGGCGCCGGTGTGCTGGAGGTTGTCTCGCGTCACGACGGCGACACCTTCCGGGCCGTCTACACGGTCCGCTTCGAGACCGCCGTCTATGTGCTGCACGCCTTCCAGAAGAAGGCGCGGCGGGGTATCGCGACCCCGAAGCAGGAGCTCGACCTGGTCCGCCGCCGATTGCAGGCCGCCGAGCGGCATTATCGTGAAACCCATCATGGAGACTGACGCCATGGAATCCAAAGATACCGCCGTCGAGCGGGGCAGCGGCAACGTCTTCGCCGATCTCGGCTTTCCCGACGCCGACGCCCACCTCGTCAAGGCCGAGCTGGTCAGCCGCATCGACGACATCGTGCGCGACCGCGGCATCACCCAGACCGAGGCCGCACGGCTGCTCGGCCTGTCCCAGCCCGACGTGTCGCGGCTGCTGCGCGGCGATTTTCGCGAGTACTCGCTGGAGCGCCTGTTCCGGCTGCTGACCGCGCTCGGACGCGACATCGACATCGTGGTCCGTCAGCCGCGCTCTGCCGAGGGCGGCAAGCTGCGCATCGCCGCCGGACCCGCCTGACGCCGGTTACCGATGAACGATCCGCATGTCGTGGCCCTCGAATACCGCATTAAGCACGGACCGGGCATCGACTGGTCCCAAGCGGATTCGCTGGATAAGGATGAACCCGGCTTTCGCGTCCAGGTCGGGGGCGGTCGGGTTCGCTTCGAGTTCAAGGAACACTACGCGTCGGAAGAAGCGGCACGATCCGCAGTCGAGGCCGATTACATACCTAACTGGGAATTCGTCGTCGGCTTGGTGCGAGGCCCGAACGCATTCACCCTCCGCTTTGATCGGCCCGAAATCATCGATCGAAAGCCGACGCCCGGACGGATAAGCCTTGCGGGACGCCTAACCCTCGAACTTTCCGCCGACCCGGTGACTTTGCAGATCCAACCTCATGCTTATCCCGAACCGCCACCAACCGCCCTCAAGCGGAGTCCGGACGTCGACAGCATGTATCGGCGCTATCTCGGGCATCTTGAAGGCAAGGAACCGCTGCCGGGCATGGCGTATTTCTGCCTGACCGTGTTTGAACGGATGCATGACACTGCCGCACAGCACTTCGGCGTCTCGACAAAGGTCCTCAAGCACATACGCAAGCTTAGCGCCTATAAGGGCGGGACCGGTGCCAGGAAAGAAGATGGCAGGAAGGCACCCTATACACGCGAGGAAGATCGTTTCCTCAAGTCCGCCGTCAGGACGCTGATACGCAGGGCGGCGGAGGTCGAATACGGGCCTGACCCTTCCCGCAAGAAAATCACCCTCGCCGACATTTGACCCCTCCCTTCGCGGACCAATGTTTCGATCTTGTTGCGGCGATCACGCGGTATCCCGATTCCGTCGTTCCGCGTCGCCCACAGCCATTTGTCGAATATGTCGTATCGAACGCTGCCTGGCGGGCAGGCAGCGAAAGTCGCGCCGCCGCTGCTCCGGCCGGTTTGGCGCGACGACTTGCCGACTCGCAGCTTCCGTCAACCCTGCTGCGCCGCCGGCCGGTCGCCGTCCTGCCGGGGCGGGGTCCGGTTTCGGCTGCTCCTATACTGCGTAGCCGGCTCCTCGCCGTCCGGCAGCCGGCTGGGCCTCGCATGCCACGCCGAGGCTCCGCAGCCGGTCCATCGCCGTCGGCGGTCAGCCGTGCCGCGCGAGCCATAGCCAGCCGAGCCACACCGGCACGCTGAGCAGCGCAGCCCAGGCTGCGATCGCCACCGGGCCGAGCAGGCCGGCGAACACCGTCGCCGGAATCGTCAGCACGCCGAGCCCGATGCCTGCCGTCCAGGCTGCGCGCCGGTAGCCGAGACGCCAGAGACGGCGGCAGCCCAGCGCCAGCGGCAGGCCGCAGGGGACGGTCACGGCGAGCGACCCGAGGGCCGCCATCGCCTCCCCCGAATCCGCGAACGCGCCGGCGGACGGCCCGAAGCGCAGCGCCGCCTGCGCCGCCACCCCGGCCGGCAGCCAGAGCAGCGCGAGAAGCCAGAACCCGTGCCGCGCGATCCATGCCCGTCCGTCCATGCCGCAACCGATGCCCCGGAAACCCTCGTCATGCAAGCCGGTCCGTTCGTGCGGGAGGTGGAGAGAAGCCGGTGGAGGGCGAAGCCGCTGACGAAGAGGGAGCGGCGGGATCGCAAGCGGGGAGACGGGACATGGCGACATTGCGATATGCGGGGATCGGGGCGCGGGCGACGCCGGGGGCCGTGTTGGCGGACATGGAGAAAATGGCGGGCTGGCTCGCGCGGACCGGCTGGCATCTGTCCTCGGGCGGCGCGGACGGAGCGGACAGCGCGTTCGCGGCGGGAGCGCCGGCCGGCCAGAGGACGGTGTGGCTGCCGTGGCGGGGCTACAACGGACATGGCGGGCCGGACTGCCGGGCGCTGTCGGCGGCTGAGCTGGAAGCCTGCATGGCGATCGCGGCACCCCTGCATCCGGCGTGGCAGCGCTGTTCGCCGGCCGTCCGCAAGCTGCATGCGCGGAACGTCGCGATCCTGCTGATGGGGGACCGGCCGGTCGATGCTTGCGTAGCGTGGAGCGAATGCGGCGAGGCGGTCGGCGGCACCGGCATGGGCATTCGCATCGCCGAGGCCCGCGGCATCCCGGTGCTGAACCTGGGGTCCATGGCGCCGCGGGCGGTCTGCGAGCGGCTGCGCGATATCCGCCGGGCCGCGCCGGTATCCGGGAGCGAGAGGTGAGCGCGGGCCGGGCGAATGCCCGGCAGGGCGGAGGGAGTGGTTTCCCCGCACCGTTGCCGGGCACCAGCACAGGGAGATTGCGCCATGGTCCTCTCATCCTTCGATTCCGGCTTCGATTTCGAGGCCCCGCTCGCCGGCGACATGCTCGCCGCGATCGGCATCCATCCCGCCTCCGTCAGCGAGGTCATCGCCGAAGACCGGGCGCTGCGCTGCGCGGACCGCGAGGTCGCGTTTCCCGAGCGGCATCTCGCGGACCTCTACCCGGATCCGGCCTCTCCGTCGGCATCCCGGAGGTGGAGGAGGGCTTGAAGAGATTGAACGGAAGGGGGCCGGGGAGAGGGATCGATCCGGCTTCCCCCGTTTCCAACCCATCGTCAGCAACCAGGACCCATGAAGGAGAGTCCCCATGGCTTTCGGATTGAACCGCGCGGAACTGATCGGCCGCCTCGGCGCCGACGTCACCGTCAACCACCTCCAGAACGGCGGCCGCGTCGCGAACCTCAGCATCGCGACCGACGAGTCGTACATCGACGCCAAGACCGGCGAGCGGCAGGACCGCACCGAGTGGCACCGCATCGTGACCTTCCAGGACGGGCTGATCGACATGCTGGTCAAGCACGCGGTGAAGGGCCGGCTGGTCTACGTCGCGGGCAAGCTCCAGACCCGGCGCTGGAAGAAGCCGGGCGAGGAGTCGGACCGCTTCTCGACCGAGATCCTGCTGGTCCCGGGCGGGCGCGTCCAGTTTCTGGACAAGCCGAACGGCAACGGCGCCCGGACCCAGCCCGACCCGGACATGGCGGGCGACACCGGCGCCGCCCAGGCCTCGGAGCCCGCCGATTTCGACGACGATCGGATCCCCTTCTGATCGGCGTTCCGTTTCCTCCCTCGGGGGTCGGCGCTTCGCGTCGGCCCCCTTTTTCATGCTGCCGATCCGGAGCGCGGTCCGTTCGGACCGCCTGTCCCCGCTTCGCCCGGCCTGCCGGCCCGCGCGCGCCGGCCGGAGGCGGAGGGTCGGCCGGTATCGGGCGTCCCGCATGGATTGAAGGAGGTTCCGCATGCAGCACGGTCCGTCTCCCGCCGCCGCCATTGCCGCCGCGCTCGCCGAGCGCGCCGAGGAGGTCTGCCGGCACTACCTGCCGCACGGCCGCCGGCAGGGGCGCTACTGGGTCGCCGGCGACCTCGACGGCGCCCGCGGCCGCTCGCTCTTCGTCCGCCTGCGCGGACCCGGAACGCCCGGAAAGTTCACCGACGCGGCGACCGGCGAGCACGGCGACCTGCTCGATCTCATCCGCCACCGCTCGCACGCGCCGACGCTGCGCGCGGCGCTCGCCGAGGCGCGCTCGTTCCTCGCGCTGCCGGCGTCGCCAGCGGCGAGCGACCGCATGGCGGCTCCCGCCTCCGACGAGCCGTATGACGCCACCGAGGCGGCGCGCCGCCTGTGGCGGCGTTGCCGGCCCGTCGCCGGCAGTCACGCCGAGCGCTATCTGCTCGCCCGCGGGCTCGCGCGCTGCCGCTTCGCGGCCCTGCGCTATCACCCGGAGCTTCGCTATCGCGAAGGCCCGACGGTGCGCCGGTTGCCGGCGCTGGTCGCCGCCGTCACCGGCGGCGACGGCCGGGTCTTCGGCGTCCAGCGCACCTGGCTCGATCCGCGCCGGCCCGCCAAGGCGGGCGTCGCGAACCCACGCAAGGCGCTCGGCCGCGTCTACGGCCTCGCCGTGCGCTTCGGCGTGCCCTCCGACGATGCTGCGCTCGTCGTCGGCGAGGGCATCGAGACCGTGCTCTCGCTCATCGCCGCCGTGCCGGAGATCACGGCGGCGGCCGCGCTGTCGGCCGGGAGCCTCGGCGGGTTCGCGCCGCCGCCCGGCCTCGCGCGTCTCGTGATCGCGCGCGACAACGACGAGGACGGCGCGCTCGCGGCCGAGCGCCTCGCCCAACGCTGCGCGCGGGCCGGCGTCGCCGCCACGGTGATCGTGCCAGCCGGCAACGATTTCAACGACGACCTGGTCGATCTCGGCGCGGCGGCGCTCCGCGCCCGCCTTGCGCCGCTGTTCCGCCGCGCGGACCGCTCTGGTGGAGAAGAGACGAGCGCGGGGGTCGGGCAAGCCGACTTGAGGATGGGAGGGAGATCGTGAGCACCGTCGTCAATCTGAAGCACGAGCCCGCGCTGCGCGCGATGCTCGCCCGCAACCCGGTGCAGGACGCCGCCGTGCTGATCGACCGCCGCACGGCCTGGGGCAATCCGTTCCGGATCGGCACAGGCCTGGACCGCGCCCAGGCGATCGCGCGCTACCGCGCCGATCTCTGGCGGCGCATCCGCGCCGGCGAGGTCTCGCTGGAACAGTTGGCCGCGCTGCATGGCCGCCGCCTCGCCTGCTGGTGCGCGCCGCTGCCCTGCCACGGCCATGTGCTGGCCCGCGCCGCGGCCTGGGCCGCAGGGGCTGTCGCGGACCGGACGCGCGCGTGAGGCCGGTTCCGCCCGGCCTCCGAGCCGATTGGACAGGCCCGCGCACGCTTGGAGGAGGAGAAAAGCGGAGGGTCGGGCAAGCCGACCGGTGGAGAGAGGGAGGAGGTCATGACCATCCGCTACACCATCCGCACCGTCGACGAGGACTGGATCGATCTCGTCGACCAACCCGCCCGCATCGACGACCGCGGCGCCGCGTGGGCCGAGGCCAAGCGCCGCATCGCCGCCGATCCCGATCTGAAGACCGCCGTCCTCGATCGCGATACCGGCGCCATCCTCTGGCAGAGCGATCCCGCCATCCCGCCGCGCTACCGGGTCGCCACCGCCGATCGCACCTTCGTCTACGCCATCGACGATGTCGATTTCCCCATTGAGGCCCTATCCGACCACAAGGAGAAGGACGACGCCTGGACCGCCTTCTACGACGCGGTTTCCCAGTCCGGTGATGCGCTCGTCTTCATCTTCGACATCTCCGGGTCCCAGCGCAGCATCGTCGCTAGCTCCGACGACTTCGATCATCTCAGGCCCGTCCGGGACGTGGCGTGATGCCGGGCCGGTCGCGCAGGCAAACGGGAGGGTTGGGCGACCCCTTCGGGCCGGGCTCTCCGCTCATATCGTCGCTCGCTGGCGCTCGCGCCGAAACCGCTGCGATCCCTGTCGCCTCCGCCCGCTGGCGCGGGCTGCGCGCTCCGCTTGCCAATGCGGCCGACAGGTCCGGCGATCTTTTCGGACACCGTGCCGGGCGGAACCGCCGATGGGGTCCGTGCAGGTGGAGAGAATTACGCCACCCCGCTGTGCTGTCCAATCGTGTCACACGTGCTCGGGCCAGCAACCCCTGCGGGGTCCTCCGCTCCGCTCCGGCCTGACCCGGGAAGCTCTAGGGCGGACCGTGAAAGTTGCCGACCGTGAAGATCGCTGGCGCGATCTTCCGCACCAAGATCGGCAACTTTCCGCACCAGCTCCGCCCAAGAGCTTCCAGGGCCAGGTGCTTGCCCTGCGCGCGCGTGCCCCAACAGGACATCACAACGGGGATCGGCCCCGGACGTGAAACCGATCAGTAAGGAGATCGACATGACCTTCGATATCGACACCATCGAAACCGGCGGACAGTCCGTCACCGCAACCGTCTGCGAGCACGCGGCCCTCTACGGCGCGACCCCCGAGCGGGACGAGTTCGACACCCGGGACGTCTGGGACGCCGACGAAGCGATCTGCGCCATGCAGGAAGCCTTCGGGCTCCTCGCCGACGCCGTCGCACCGGACGGGTTCCAGATCGCTGACGAGCGCGAGGGCCTGCTCTGGGGCTTCGTCAACTGCCTCGACGCCCAGACCCAGCGCCTCGACCGCGCCGCCGACAAGCTCATGCCCGAGCTCCGCGACCTCCAGCGCGAGCAGGACGGCACCGAGATCAAGTCGTTCGAGCTGGAGCTGAAGACCGACCGCGCGCAGAACCTCACCGCCCGCCGCGACGCCTTCGAGACCCTGCGCGACGCAGCCGCCGAGAGCTACCGCGACGCCACCGGCACCACCTGGCGGCCCCGGCGCGGCAGCCACGTCTCGCAGACCGGCACGCTCACCAGCGCCGCCATCGACGCCCGCGACTACATGCGCGCCAAGAAGGATCGCAAGACCGCCGCGCACCTGCCGCAGGGAACGCTGGTCGCCATCGCCGGCGGCAAGGACGTGACCGACCCCGGCGCGGTGTTCGACCGCCTCGACAAGGTCCGCGCCAAGTATGCCGACATGGTGCTCGTGCACGGCGGCGGCCCCGGCGTCGAGAGGATCGCGGCGCAGTGGGCCGAGAAGAACGGCGTCCACCAGGTCGTCTGCAAGCCGGACTGGGACCGCCACGGCCGCGCCGCTCCGTTCCGCCGCAACGACGAGCTGCTGAACCTCCTGCCGAAGGGCGTCATCGCCTTCCCCGGCTCCGGCATCACCGAGAACCTCGTCGACAAGGCGCGCCAGCTCGGCATCCCGGTGGTTCGCTGCGCCGCGTAGCCGGCACCGCCTCGACGGGCCGCGTCGTCGCTCCGGCGGCGGCGCGGCCCGTTTCCGCGTGCGCACATCGGGACTGCGGCCACCGCATCCTCGCGCGCGCTTCGCGCGGCGCTCGTGCTCCGGCTCGCTGCGCTCGCCGATCGCCGGTGCGTTCGCTGCCGCGCGCACCGTTACGTTCGCCGGAGCCTGCCCCGGACGACCATCCGGGGGCATCGCGCTGCGCGCTCCCGCCGTCGGCTCCGCCGACCTGCCGGTCGGCCATCGCGTCGTCCGCCTTCGCACCATGCTTCGCATGGCTGCTCCGGCTGCTGCGCCCATCCCGGCGCACCGCCGGTCGCATCGCTCGTCGCACTCGTGCCGCCGCTCCTGCGGAGCGGGCTTGCACGTCGTCCGGCACAACGCCGCACACTTCGCGCAGCGCGGCCTCGCATCATGCTGCGCATGATTGCTTCGGCCACCGCGCCGAGCCCCGCCGCTCAAGCGCCGCGACGGCTCCCCTCCGCCGGGTTCCCCGGCGTCGATTCCCCCATCGAAAATTCCGCGCAAACTGGCTTCCGACCGGCCAGGGCCGGCGGCAAATCTCACACCCCACGCATCGAGATGCGGTCGTCTCGGGAGGCCCAATAGCATCCCTTTCAGGGACTTGCGGTGCTTTGCGACCCCTTGAGGCCCCTTGAGAATGTTGGATCGAGCGTGTATCGGTGCGGCATGCGCAATTCGTCATCCTCCCGGGCTCTCCCGATCCCTCCCGTCCCCGCCCGCCATGCGGGCGACATGCGCCGATCCAGGCTCGCAACACGATCGCCATGCGGAGACTCGGCCACCGATACACGACCGGCATGCGCCGGGCTGCCGGCCGGCGGCCGTCCATGCTGGCCCTGCTATCGCGATCTCCCACCCTCCGCACGACGATATCCACTCGCAACCCGAAGCGCCGGCGCGTCGATTTCTGCCGGCAATGGCTTGCAAACCGGCGCTACGGACACCCCCAACACCGCTTCGGCGCTCCGGTTTCAACCGCCGGCGGGCACGGTTCGGCACCGGGACCGGCCGCAAAGGAGCGCCGCGACGGCCCGGTCGGGACGCCCGGGCGGCGCATGACCATGACGGATTCCGATCCCCGTCCTCCCGAAACCGATGCGGCGCGCGCCGGCGACCGGGGCGCGGCGCGCCGGACGCGGGGCATCCGCTTCTCCGAATCCGAGTGGCGCGAGGTCCGTGCGGCCGCCGAACGGCGGGGCGTTCCCGCCGCCGAGTTCGTCCGCGCGGCGGTTCTGGGCGCCGCCCGGGGCGGCGGCGGTGCCCCGGACCTTGCCGTTCTCGCGCCCCTGATCGAGCGGACGTTCCGCTACGCCTGGGTGCTGGCGACGCTCCGGCGGGACGAAATGGCCGCGGACGGGCGCGGCGAAGAGATGGAACGGCTGGTCGAGCGCGCGAAGGACTTCCAGCGCGAACTGCGGGACAGCGCGACGGGCGGTGGCGGTCCCGGCCCCGGAGAGGTCGAAGACGAGGGTTAGCCTGTCCCGCCCTGCGGCGCCCGCGGCAACTTACCGTCCCGATTTACCGTCCAACGACCCCCGCAGGCGCCGCCACAGCCAGCGGCCCACCCCGATGCCCGCCGCTCCCAGCGTGGCCGCGATCAGCACCGTCTTGATGAGGGTGAACGCCGCCGCCAGCCACGCAAGCGGCGAGGGCGCGCCGGCGTAGCTCAGTGCCAGCGCCGCCACGGTGGCGTTCTCCAGCGCATCCGTTGCCGCCAGCGCGGGCGGCAGCAGCCAGAACGGGACGCGGAACAGGCGGATCAGCAGGATCGAGAACAGCAGCCCGTAGGCCAGCGGAAAGACCATGTCGATCGTCAGCCCGGTCGCCGCGTAGACCGTGCGCGCATGGGCGTCGAGCCGGTCGAGCGCCTCGAACAGCGCCGCCGCCTCGGTGGGCGTGTACCAGCCGCGGCCGTCGAGGAGCGCGAGGCCGCCCAGCCGGTCCCGGCGCCAGGCCAGCCCCGCGATGCAGGCTGCGGCGGCGACCAGCGCGGCGAGCGCCACGCGCGGGGTCGCGCAGCGCTCCAGCGCCGCGCGGATCGAAACCGTCATCGCCACCCGTCCTCCCGTCCATGAGATTGTGCCGTGTCTTCGGCTCGTCGTCGCGCACCCGGCCCCCCTTGACCCTGGAACGATCCGTCCATGCCTTGGCGGGCACATCCGGATCTGCGCGGGGGGCGCTGGCCAACCAGCGTCCCTACCGCGATTATCGGGGAAAATCCATTCTCCGACGGCCCATGCCGGGGTGTGTCAGTGTTTCCAGCTGGCGGGCGCGCGCGTCACGATGCGGCATGGTCGGCCTCATTCCCATACCCGGGCCCATACCCGGGCGATGTGGCCGGAGGGGGACGAACCGGTGCTTTCGGCGGCGCCTTGTCGATCTGTGTCAATGCGCTTGGCGAGGCGCCGCCCGGCGATCGCCTCCGCGGCACGTCGTTCCAGTCCCTGGCGGCCGGCCGGGCGCATCCCGATTGCCCTCGGTGCGTCGGCTGCGAGCCGCCCGGCGGCGCGGTTGTGCCTGCCGCCCGCCGCCGCCGGGGACCGCCGCGCGACGACGGCGGCCGCCGGGGACGCGCAAGCACTGTTTGATTCAGGGTCTTGAATTTGGTACCAGAACACCGAATCGGATCGAACGCTCTCTCCGGGGAGTTTGCATCCGGTGTTTTTTTGGGGGTCCGGAGCGAGGATTGGCCATGGTTTCGATGCGGGATTCGGTACGGGGTGCGATGGCGGCGATGGCGGCTGCCGTGAATGCGATCGGTGATCGGGGGTTGACAGGACGGATTGACCTTGCTGATACAATAAGCCGGGTCGCCGGGTCGCCGGGTCGCCGGGTCGCCGGGTCGCCGGGTCGCCGGGTCGCCGGGTCGCCGGGTCGCCGGGTCGCCCAACCTGTGTGCGCATTCCGGCATGAGCGGTCCCGTATGGCTGCGCCGTCTCCGCCTTCCGTCCTCACCGCCTGAGCCTTCTTCCGCCGCCGGACGGCTTTCCGGCCCCGACACTCCCGACAGCTTCGACCCCGCTCCCGCGCACCGCGGCGTCGCCGCGAGCGCGCGTTCCGCCGCCCGCCGGCTGCGCCCGGTCCTTGCCGCCGCGCTGCTGTCCCTGCCGCTCCTCGCCGGACTTCCGGACGAAGCCTCGGCGCAGACGGCGCCCGCATGCACCACGGCCAATTCCGGCGGCGCCTACCTGGTGCCGGCCGACTGGGCGCTGACGCCTTCGGGCCTTGCCGCCGGGACGAAGTTCCGGCTGCTGTTCGTCACCTCCACCACGCGCAACGCCACGGCGACCGGCATCGCCACCTACAACACGTATGTGCAGACTCGCGCCAAGGCCGGCCACAGCGCGATTTCCGACAGCTGCGGGAATCTCTTCAAGGTCGTCGGCTCGACCTCGGCGGTGGATGCGCGCGACAACACCGGCACCACGGGCACGGGCGTGCGGATTTACTGGCTGAACGGCAACAAGCTCGCCGACAACTATGCCGACTTCTACGACAACACCTGGGACGATTACACCGTCAAGAACGAGCATGGAAACACCGCCATCGCCGGCGACGTCTGGACGGGCAGCAACACTAACGGCACCAAGCGCAGCACGGAATACCTTGGCGCCTCCCATCCCAGTACTGGGTTCCCGGATGGCGTCGACAGTCCCCTGAACAGCGGTTCGACAGACTCTAGCCAAGTCTATTCCTTCTACGGCCTCTCCCCGGTCTTCGAGGTGGCGCCGCCGCGCATCGACTCGTCGACCATCAACGAGGGCCAGACCAAGACCTTCACCGTCACGGGCATCCCGAACAGCTGGACCGGAACGGTAGAAACCACCTTTACGGGCAGCGGCACAAGCCCGGCAGCAATTTCAAGCAGCTGCCCTCAAGGCGGTTTGTCTTCAGGCGTGGATGCGTGCGTTTCCAGTGTATCATGGAACAGCGCGAGGCGGACCTTCACCTTTACGATTTATGCACTTCCGGATGCAGATACCAACGAAGGCGACGAGACGTTCACTGTAAGGATCCAGGACTCCACCGACACGACCCGGAACGCCGAGTTCACCATCACGATCAAGAACCGGGCTCCGGCGGATGCTGCCTTCCGTATCCATCCGGTGAAGAGCGACGGCACTGCCGACACGGCCAACAGCGAAGTCAGCGTGCCGGAGACCGCCGGCAAGCTGGTCTTCCGGGTGCAGCATGCGCGCCCGTACCAGTTCGGGGTCGGGCACGCCATCACGTTCAACTACTACGTGAGCGACGCCAAGCAGGGGAAGCCGGGCTGGCACGCGAGAACCGGCTACCACACCGCCGTCCTCCCGGCGTACAAGACCTCGGTCGACGTGGAGGTTCCGATCCGGGCGAACAATGAGGGTCCCGCCGGCGACAACCGGGTGACCGTGACCCTGATGGCCGGCAACGGTTACATCGGCCTCAACAATTACGTTTACTACAACATCGAGGACGGGCCGGACGCGGAGCTCGAAGTAAACCATATCGTCTCGGTCAAGGCGGGCGACCGGGGGACGGGCCGGACCGAAGGGGAATCCGTTCCGTTCGAGATCAGGCTCGATGGCCCGAAGGCGGCGCAAGTGCCGTTCACGGTGCACCTGAAGGTCGAGGAGAGCGGCGGCGGCGATTTCGTCGCGGCCGAGCACGAGGGGCACAAGACGGTCCGCTTCGAACACGGGCAGAGCTGGGCCGCCTTCGAGGTGCCCACGGTGAAGGACGGCCAGCGCGAGCCGGACAGCCGCGTCACGGTGTCCCTGGCCGATACCGCCGGCAATGTTCCGACTGGTGACATGACGGTGACGCCGGGCGGGCGCGGCACCTACTTCATCTTCACGGCGAAGATCGTCGACTTCAACGGCGTTGCGCTGGAGCACCGGCCGGTCAACCCGCCCTATGTATCTCCCCCTTCGGCGTCGGTGACGGTGGTCGACGTCAACCCGCCGGGGGTGTCCTTCGCAACGGCCTCGCACGAGGTGCAGGAGGATGCCGGGACGGTGGACCTGACGGTGGCCGTCCAGCCGCCTTCGCCCAGCAGCTTCGATCTGAGCTTCTTCCTGTCCGGCACGGCGACGCGGGGCTACGGAAGAGCGGCGGAGGACTACACCGTTCCGGGCGTGCGCGGCAGCAACGCCGGCACCGTCACGGTGCCGGCGAACGCCGCCAGCGTGACCATTCCGGTGACGATTACCGACGACAATGTCGACGACGACGGCGAGACGATCACGCTTCGTCTGCTGGACAGCGGCGACTACCGGGCGACCGCGCCCGCCAGCGTGACGCTCACGATCAGCAACGACGATCCGGAGCCGGACCCGCAGGCGGTCGATGCGCTGCCCGCCGCGCATCCGGTGGTGAAGTACGCGGCGCTGGTGAAGGCGTTCTACGACCGGATCGGGGCGCGGCACCGGCACGGCAACAGCGCCATCAGCGGCTGGAACAAGCGCTTCCTGAAGGCGATGGGGCACCCGGAGTATGTGAACTACCCGCGGGCCGCGGTGACGGTGTCGGATGCGACGCGGCTGTGGAACCACGGCGGTCCGGGGGCCAACACGGCCTGGAACGGCACGGTCGAGGCGGTGACCTACGCCGAGCAGTACTTCGCCGGGCTGGCGACGGCGCCGCAAGAGCAGCAGACCCCCGACCCGGCGCCGGCGGCCGGCATCGCCCTGCCGGGCACGGCGGCGGCTCCGCTGTCGAACGGCGCGGTGACGCTTGCGCGGCCCTCCGCCTGGACGGGCTCGGGCAAGGTCCAGTTCGGCGGCGGTTCCAAGACGCGGGACAGGGGCAAGTTCACCGGGCTCCGGATCCGGAACGCGGACAATGACGGCTTCGAGGTCGCCTGGACCTCGCGCGAGGCCGGCACGCTGCGCCTCACGCTGGAATGGCAGCCCATGGCCGGGTCGTCCTGGCGTCCGTCCGACGGCGATGCGCGGGACCCGCACGTCCTCACCATCGAGGACCCGGCCGCGACGCAGCCGGCGACGACGACCGACCCGGCGCCGGTGCCGGAGATCGCCATCGCGGCGGGCTCCGGCATCACCGAGGGCGGCAGCGCCACCTTCACCCTGACGGCGGCGCCGGCGCCGGCTGCGCCGCTGGAGGTGACCGTGACGATCGCCGCGACCGGCGCGTTCGGCGTTGCGGCCGGCGAGCGGACGGTGACGATACCCACGACCGGCAGCTATACGCTGACCCTTGCGACATTGGGCGACGGCACGGACGAGCCGGACGGCTCGGTGAGCGTGACGGTGAAGGCCGGCACGGGCTACACGGTGGGCTCCGCGTCTTCCGGCACCGTCGCCATCGCCGACGACGACCTGCCGCCGCCGGAGATCTCGGTCTCGGGCGGAGCCGGCATCACCGAGGGCCAGAACGCGGTCTTCACGGTGACGGCGGACCGGGCGGTCGATGCCGGCCTTGCGGTGACGCTGAAGGTCACGGAGAAGGCAGGCTCCGACTTCGTGGCCGCGGCGGACGAGGGCGGCAGGACGGTAACCATCCCCGCCGGCGGGACCTCGGCTTCGCTCACCGTGAAGACGGTGGACGACGCCGTGGACGAGCCCGACGGCTCGGTCACGGCGACGCTGGCCGCCGGCGGCGGCTACAGGGTGGCGGCGCCGCCCGCCGACGCGGCCTCGGTCGCGGTGGCGGACAACGACGCGGCGGCCCTGGGGCCGCCGGTGATCTCGGTCGAGGACGTGACCGTCCGGGAGGGCGGCATCGCCGCGGTCCCGGTGCGGCTGAGCCCGGCGCCCACCGAATCGGTGTGGCTGATCTACAAGTCGGTGTACGCGCCGGTCGGCGCCGGGAAGCTCGCCACGCCGGCGGACTTCAGGCTGATGCGCTCCAGCCTGCATTTCGGGGCGGGGGAGACGCTGAAGTACGCCCGGGTCCCGACCAAGCAGGACAGCCATGACGACGGGGGCGAGGTGTTCCAGGTGATGGTGGTCCCGGTCCGGGGCGGCGCGGTCCCGGCGACGGGGGTGTTCGCGACGGTGACCATCGAGAACGACGATCCGATGCCGGCGGCGTATCTGGCGCGCTTCGGGCGCACGGTGGCGGAGCAGGCGCTGGACGGCATCGCCGGGCGCATGGCGGCGGACCGCACGCCGGGCATGCGGGGCACGGTGGCCGGGCAGGCGCTGAGCCTTTCGACAGGCTCAAGACAGGCTTTCGACCCGGACGCGTCCGGGCCGCCGGCAGCCGGCGCGGCGCCCGGCGCCGCCGGCACGCCTGGTGCGACGCCGGTGGACCGGCAGGCGGCGCTGGCCATGGCGGAGATCGCGCGCGGCCTCGGCGCGGACGCGTCCGCTCCGGTCTCCGCTCCGGCAGGCCCCGGCGGCGCGGCCGACCGCTTCGGCGGCGGCCACGGGCTGGGCGAATCCCGCACGATGACCGCGCGGGACGCGCTGTTGGGGTCGAGCTTCTCGCTCACCGGGCAGCGGGACGGCGCGGGCGGCAGCCTCGCCTTCTGGGGCCGCGCCTCGCAGGGCAGCTTCGACGGCGCCGAGCGCGGCGACGGCACCGACATCACCCTTGACGGCACGGTGACCACCGGGATGCTGGGCGCGGACTATGCCAGGGGCAACTGGCTCGTCGGCCTTGCGCTGACCCAGAGCACGTCGGACGGCAAGTACGCCGCCATCGGCGGCGGCGACGAAGGCGACGGCAAGGTGGAGGCGTCGCTGACGGCGGCCATTCCCTATGCGGCGTTGCGAGCATCGGAGCGCCTGAAGCTCTGGGGCGCGGCGGGCTACGGCGCCGGCGAGGTGACGCTGAAGACGGCCTTGGGCGAGAGCCTGAGCGCTGACGCGTCATGGACCATGGCGGCGGCGGGTGCGCGGGGCGACCTGCTCGAAGCTCCGGCGGAGGGCTCCGGCCCGGCCCTGGCGCTCACGTCCGATGCCCTGTGGGCGCGGACTTCCTCGGAGAAGGGCGACCTGCCGGCGACGGACTCCGACGTGACCCGGCTGCGGCTGGGCCTGGAGGGCAGCTACCGCATCGCCATGGAGGGCGACAGCCACCTGATACCGAAGCTTGAGGTCGGCGCCCGCCATGACGGCGGCGACGCCGAGACCGGCTTCGGGGTCGAGGTGGGCGGCGGCATTGCCTGGGTCGATCCTTCGCTGGGTCTCTCGCTGGACCTCTCGGGCCGCACGCTGCTGGCGCACGAGAACGACGACCTGAAGGACCGGGGCTTCTCGGCGGCGCTGGGCTTCGATCCGGCTCCGGCGACGCGGCGGGGGCCGTCCCTCTCCCTCCGCCAGGACTTCGGCGGTCAGGCGCAGGGCGGTCTCGACGCGCTGTTCAATACCGCGCCGCTGGAGGACCGCTCAGGCAGCGAGGCCACGTCGCGCTGGGCGCTGGAGGCGGCATACGGCTTGCCCGTCTTCGGGGACCGCTTCACCGGCAGCCCGCATGTCGGGTTCGGTCTCTCGACGGCTGCGCGCGACTACAGCCTCGGCTGGCGGTTGACGCCGGAAGCGGCGACCGCGCCCGATCTCTCGTTCGGTATCAGGGCGACGCGCCGGGAGAGCGATGCGGCCGAGGCGGAGCACAGCATCGGGTTCGAGTTTACCTCCCGCTGGTGAGCGACGCGCCGCACGCGCGGTTCGATGGAGACCGGCGACGGCATCCGGGCGTGGTTGTTCCTGCGCCGCGTGGCGGACTACCGGGCGGCCTGGCTGGCTCACGCCGGCCAGGCCGCGCCCGACGCGGACCTGGCTTCCGGGCCGGAAGGGCAGGCGTTCCCGATCCGCGCGCAGACCCGGGCCGACCTGGAAGCGGCGCGCTTCGACCTGCTGGCCTGGCAGGACCCGCGCGGCGAGGGCGGACCCGCCTCGCCCTTCTGGATACAGGACGGCATGCCGGAGGCAACGGTCTCGCTCGATACCGCGCCGCTCGCTGGGGTGGTGGCGGCCGGCGGGGGCTCGCTGGAGGGGCTGCGGCTGCTCGACGGCGGTCTGGTGCTCAAGATCGAGCATGGCGGGCGGGCGGTGCAGATCCTGCTGCGCGATGCCGGACCGTTCCCCGAAGGCGCCGGCATCGAGCTGCGCTACCCGTTCGGGCTCCGCATGCCGCACAGCATGCGCCGGCTGCTCGACTTCTGGCAGGTGGTGGGCTGCCCGCCCCCTCCTCGGTGAAGCAGGCCGAGGAGGATCGCAACCTGGCGATCGTGATGGACGGGTTGCGGCAGGACAGGAAGCCGCGTTCCATCGCCATCGACGTCTGGGGCGCGGAGCGGGGTGCCGATGGCGTCGTTGAGGAATGGCGAACCGGCGACTGGATGCGCTCCCAGATGCGCCGCTGGATGCGCAAGGCCAAGGCGCTCGCAGCCGGCGGCTGGCGCGAACTGGTGCCGCGCGAACTGCCCTGAGAGGGCGTGAGGAAACCGTAGCAGGAACTCCGGAACGGTGGACGCGGCGGCGGGGCCGCTACAGCAGCTTGACCAGGGCGACGATCAGGCCGCCCTGGGCGATCAGCAAGCCGATCAGCCATTTCATCTGCTCGGACTTCGACGCCTCGATGGCAGCCCTGGTCTCAAGGCGCAACGCATCCATGCCGGCACCGATCTCCTGACGGAACGCATCCATGCCGGCCTTGGTCTCTTGCCGCAGCGCATCCATGCCGGCTTCGACCTTCGCGATACGCTCCTCGATCCTCGCGACATCGGCCTTGGTCGCGAGGTTGGCGTTGAGCAGGGCGACATGTTCATCGGCCAGCGTCTCGGCCTGCTGCTCGGTGAAGCCGCAGTCGGTCAGGCGCTTGACGAAGCGGTGGGTATCGAACGCGATGGCCTCTGACATGGCGGAATCATAGGAAACGCGGGGGCGCCCGACAAGCATCAATCCTGCGAGACGGAGGCACCGGCGGCGATGACGGGATCCGCCATGCGGCGCTTCGGGGCGACTGCGGCGCAGGGATGGATGCGCAAGCACTGTTTGATTCAGGGTCTTGGATTTGGTACCAGAACACCGAATCGGATCGAACGCTCTCTCCGGGGAGTTTGCATCCGGTGTTTTTTTGGGGGTCCGGAGCGAGGATTGGCCATGGTTTCGATGCGGGATTCGGTACGGGGTGCGATGGCGGCGATGGCGGCTGCCGTGAATGCGATCGGCGATCGGGGGTTGACAGGACGGGTTGACCTTGCTGATACAATAAGCCGGGTCGCCGGGTCGCCGGGTCGCCGGGTCGCCGGGTCGCCGGGTCGCCGGGTCGCCGGGTCGCCGGGTCGCCGGGTCGCCCCACTTGCGTGCGCATTCCGGCATGAGCGGTCCCGCACGGCGGTGCCGGCTTCGCCTTCCTGCATCCCCGCCTGAGCTTTCCTCCGCCGCCGGACGGCTCCGACCGTCCCGTCGGCGCGCCTCTCCCGACAGTCACGATCCTTCTGCCGCCCACGGCAGCATTGCCGCGAGCGCGCGTTCCGTCGTCTGCGCGGGGCGTCGCGGCCTGGTTGCCGCCCTGCTCGCCCTGCCCCTTCTGACGGGCCTTGCGACGGTAGCGCAGGCGCAGACGACATGGTCTGTCGGGAACATCTCCGGGACGTTCGACGGCACCAGGTCGCTGGAGAGCGACCAGGCCCAGGCGTTCACCACGGGCGGCAGCGTCGACGGGTACATCTTCCAAAGCGTCGAAATCAGGTTCGCGCAGGTCTCCGACACGGGCGCGTCCTCGAAGCTGACGGTCACCGTCCGGCGCGATTCCGGGGGAAAGCCGGGCGCGGTCGTCGGCACGCTGACCAATCCCGCCTTCCCGGCCTCGACCACGGACCGGCTGTACGAATTCGCGGCGCCCGATTTATCGCTGCCCAACTCGGGCATCGAGCTTGCGCCGAACACGACGTACTGGATCGTGATCGACGTGACGGCGGCTCTTACGGGCGACAACGAACTCCGCAGCACGGCACAGAACCACGAGGACTACACCGAAATCTCCCCGGTGTCGGCCTCCCGCATCGCCAACACCAGCCGGCACCGGTCCCGCGGCTCCAGCGGATCGTGGTCCACCAACTCCGAAGCCCTGAAGATCAACGTCAACGGCGTCCTCGTCCATCCGGAGGTGGCGTTCGCGTCCGAGCGCATCACCGTGACGGAGGGCGAGCGCATCGTGCTGAAGCTGGTCCTGGACCGGGTGCGGACGGTGGACACGCGGATCGCCGTCCACGACTTCGAGCGAACGGCCGTGGACGGCGTCGGCGACACGGACACTGACGGCAACGCGGTGCCTGCGGACTACGTCCCCGGCCCCTATGAGGTGGTCATCCCGGCGGGGAAGACCGAGGCCCCCGTGAACGTCCCGACCGTCCAGGACAGGTTGCGGGAAGCGGGCGAGGACGAGAACTTCCTGCTGCGCGCCTTCAGCACGAATGCCCCCGGCGTGCTTGTCGTCTGGCCCGAATCCGCGGTGGTCTCCATCGAGGACGACGAGTACACGCTCGCCTTCCGTAACCAGACCTACATCTCTTCGGAAGAGGAGGGCGAGGCCGAGCTGCCCCTCATCCTGGACAGGCACCTCGACCGGGATATACGGTTCAGGCTGGAGTATCTCGGCCTCAACGCGACGCCACGCGGCGATTTCCTGCTCGTGCGCGATGTGACGATCCCCGCGGGAAGCGTCGCGCATGTCGTGCGGATCCCGATCGTCAACGACTCTCTCGTCGAGGACAGCGAGCTGTTCCGCGTCACGATCCGCGACCCGAACCAGCCGGAGAACCTGCCCGCTTCCACGGCCGACGTCATCATCAATGGCACGGATTTCGCGACCGAGGATGAAAACGGCGCCGAAGTGATTGTGAACTACGACCGCCAGGGCAGCGGCGACAGCTTCGGCTGCTTCGCGGCGGGCGAGGGCATCGCTCTGCCCGACGGGTCGGGCGGCACGGTGACCTATCCCTCGCGCGGCCGGCAGGTGTTCCCGCCGCCGGACGGGCTGGTGGTGGCGTGGGACAGGGCGAGCTACACGGTCGGCGACACCGCGAGGATCCGGGTCCGCACGTCGGACGGCCTGCGCTCCTGCACCGACATCCGTTTCACGGTCGAAGTCGACCAGACGCCCCGCCGGTGGCGGGGAACGCCGTCGATGCTTTCCCCCATGGGGCGCCAGCACTTGTGGCTGAGGCGCGGCGAGACGCAGGGCGAGGCGTCCTTTGAGGTCGTTGCGCCGGGCACGATGCACTTCCAGGTCGAGCGGGTGCATGCCGCAGTCAAGGAGATCTCCAACCCGGAACACCCGAGAGCGGAGCAGGTTCCGATCGCGCCGCCGGTTCCTGTGGACGGCCACGGGAACACGCTGACGGTGAGTTCGGACCTGAAGACGGCCACCAAGGTGTCGGCGACCGCCTCCTGCGCCCGGACCGGCAGCAACGGGTGCCTGTACTTCCAGTCGAAATCGTTCGACGTGCTGGAGAATACCGCCAGGACCTATGATCTGAAGGTGGCCGTCGAACCGCCGCCGGCCAGCGACTACAGCCTCGGCTTCACCCTGTCCGGCACGGCGACGCCGGGCGCCGACTACACAATACCGGGCCGAAGCGGCGGCAGCGGCACCGTCACGGTGCCGGCAAACGCCGGCAGCGTGACCATTCCGGTGACGATCGTCGACGACGACATCGATGACGACGGCGAGACGATCACGGTGCATCTGCAGGACGGGGGCAGTTACGACGCCACCGCGCCCGACAGCGTGACGCTTACCATCCGCAACGACGATCCGCTGTCGGCGGACACGCCGGAGGTCACGATCGCGGCGGGCGACGGCGTGACCGAGGGCGGCAGCGCCAGCTTCACCCTGACGGCCAGTCCCGCGCCGGCCGAACCGCTGGACGTGAGCGTGACGGTCGCGGCGAGCGGCGATTACGGCATCGCGGCCGGCACGCAGGCGGTGACGATTCCGACCACCGGCAGCGCCACGCTGACGCTGGCGACGACGGGCGACGATGCGGACGAGGCCGACGGCTCGGTGAGCGTGACCGTGGACGCCGGCACGGGCTACACGGTCGGCGATGCGTCCTCCGGCAGCGTCGCCATCGCGGACGACGACGCGCCGGCGCAGGAGACCGGCGCCACGCTGCCGGGCACGGTGGCGGGGCCGGTGTCGAACGGCGTCGTGACGCTCGCGCGGCCCGCCGCCTGGACGGGATCGGGCAAGATCCAGTTCGGCGGCGGTTCCAAGGCGCGGGACAAGGGCAGGTTCACCGCGCTTCGGATCGGGACCGTCGACAGCGACAGCTTCGAGGTCGCATGGGCCTCGCGCGAGCCCGGCACGCTGCGCCTCACGCTGGAATGGCAGCCCATCGCCGGGTCGTCCTGGCGCCCGTCCGACGGCGATGCGCGGGACCCGCGGGTCCTGACGATCGAGGACCCGGCACCGACGCAGCCGGCGACGACGACCGACCCGGCGCCGGTGCCGGAGATCGCCATCGCGGCGGGCTCCGGCGTGACCGAGGGCGGCAGCGCCAGCTTCACGCTGACGGCGACGCCGGCCCCGGCGGCGCCGCTGGAGGTGACCGTGACGATAGCTGCGACCGGCGCGTTCGGCGTCGCGGCCGGCGAGCGGACGGTGACCATCCCGACGACCGGCAGCGCCACGCTGACCCTTGCGACCCTGGGCGACGGCACGGACGAACCGGACGGCTCGGTCACGGTGACGGTTGACGCCGGCACGGGCTACACGGTGGGCTCCGCCTCCTCCGGGACGGTGGCCATCGCGGACGACGACCTGCCGCCGCCCGAGATATCGGTCTCGGGCGGAACCGGCGTCACCGAGGGCCAGAATGCGGTCTTCACGGTGACGGCGAACCGGGCGCCGGATGCCGACCTTGCGGTGACGCTGAACGTCACGGAGAAGGCGGATAGCGACTTCGTGGCCGCGGCCGACGAAGGCGAGAAGACGGTGACCGTCCTCGCCGGCGAGACCTCGGCGACGCTCACCGTGGCGACGGCGGACGACGAGGCGTACGAGCCCGACGGGTCGGTCACGGCGACGGTCGATGCCGGCGACGGCTACACGGTGGCGGCGTCGCCGAACGCTGCGGCCTCGGTCGCCATCGCCGACAACGACGCGGCGGGGCCGCTCCTGGTCTCGGTCGGGGACGCGACGGCCAGGGAAGGCCAGACGATGCAGTTCCCCGTGCGCCTCTCGGCGCCCGCGGAGCACGACGTGCTGGTGCGCCTGATCGCGGAGGAGTCGGACCCGGTGTCGGCGCGCGCCGGCCTGGACTTCCGGGGTCCGTATTACACGAAGATGATCTGGATCGAGGCCGGCAAGACGGTGGGGTATTTCCCGGTGCTGATCAAGGACGACAGCCACGACGACGGGGGCGAGACCTTCGAGGCGCGCGTGCTGTTCGTGTATCAGGGCACGGCGGGGGTCGCCGACGGCGTCGGGACAGGTACCATCGAGAACGCCGACCCGCTTCCGGCGGCGTATCTGGCGCGCTTCGGCCGCACGGTGGCGGAGCAGGCGCTGGAGGGCATCGCGGGGCGCATGGCGGCGGACCGTACACCGGGCATGCAGGGCACGGTTGCCGGACAGGCGCTGACCTTCGACCCGTCCGCTTCCGACCGAGCGACGGCAACGGGCGCGACGCCCGGCGCAACGCCGGCGGATCGCGAGGCGGTTCTAACGATGGCGGACATCGCACGCGGCCTCGGCGCGGGTGCGTCCGCCCCGGCAGGCCCCGGCGGCGCGGCCGACCGCTTCGGCGGCGGCCACGGGCTGGGCGAATCCCGCACGATGACGGCGCGCGACGCGCTGCTCGGGTCGAGCTTCTCGCTGACCGGACAGAGGGACGGTTCAGGCGGCAGCCTCGCCTTCTGGGGCCGGGCCTCGCAGGGCAGCTTCGACGGTGCAGAAAGAGGAGACGGCACCGACATCACCCTCGACGGCACGGTGACCACCGGCATGCTGGGCGCGGACTATGCCAGGGGCAAGTGGCTCGTCGGCCTTGCGCTGACCCAGAGCACGTCGGACGGCAAGTACGCCGCCATCGGCGACAATCCCTGTCCCGAAGTCGACGGCGAAGTGCCGGATCTGTGCGACGGCGCGGTGCGCGCCGGCGACGGCAAGGTGGAGGCCTCGCTGACGGCGGCGGTCCCCTATGCGGCGTGGCAAGCCTCGGAGCGGCTGAAGCTGTGGGGTGCTGCGGGCTACGGCACCGGCGAGGTGACGCTGAAGACGATGGAGGAAAGCTACAGAGCCGACACGAGCTGGACCATGGCGGCGGCGGGCGTGCGGGGCGACCTGCTCGAAGCCCCGCAGGAAGGCTCCGGTCCCGCCCTGGCGCTGACCTCGGACGCGCTGTGGGCGCGGACCTCCTCGGACAAGACCGGCGAACTCAATGCGACCGACTCCGACGTGACCCGGCTCAGGCTGGGCATGGAGGGCAGCTACCGCATGGCGCTGGCCGATGGTGGCAGCCTGATACCGAAGCTTGAGATCGGCGCGCGCCATGACGGCGGCGACGCCGAGACCGGCTTCGGGGTCGAGGTGGGCGGCGGCATTGCCTGGGTCGATCCTTCGCTCGGTCTCTCGCTCGACCTCTCGGGCCGCACGCTGCTGGCGCACGAGAACGACGATCTGAAGGACCGGGGCTTCTCGGCGGCGCTGGGCTTCGATCCGGCTCCGGCGACGCGGCGGGGGCCGTCCTTCAGCCTGCGCCAGGACTTCGGCGGGCAGGCCCAGGGCGGTCTCGACGCGCTGTTCGCCAACGACCCGCTGGAGGACCGCTCAGGCAGCGAGGCCGCGTCGCGCTGGGCGATGGAGGCGGCATATGGCTTCCCGGTGTTCGGGGACCGCTTCACTGGCAGCCCCCAGGTCGGGTTCGGCCTCTCGACGGCTGCGCGCGACTACAGCCTCGGCTGGCGGTTGACCCCGGAGGCGGCGACCGCGCCGGACCTGTCGTTCGGGTTGAAGGCGACGCGCCGGGAGAGCGATGCGGCCGAAGCGGAGCACGCGATCGGGTTCGAGCTGACCGCGCGCTGGTAACCGGCGCGCACCTGTCGGTTCAGCCCATGGAAAGGGGCGACGGTGTCCGGGCATGGCGGTTCCTCCGCAACGTCCCGGAATACGAGGCGGCGTGGCGGGCGCAGGCCTGCGACCCGGATCGGGATCCCGGGGAGGCCGGCCCGCCGCCAGGGAACGGCCGGGGCCAGGCCGATGAGCCGGGAGGACAGGACGTGGGAACGGGTCCGGGGACGGAGTTCCCGGTACGGGCGCAGACCCGGGCAGACCTGGAGGCGGCACGCTTCGACCTCCTGGCCTGGCAGGACCCGCGCGGCGAGGGCGGCCCCGCCTCGCCCTTCTGGGTGCAGGACGGCATGCCGGAGGCGGCGGTCTCGCCCGATGCCGAGCCGCTCGCCGGCGTGGTCGCCGCGGGCGGGGGCTCGCTGGAGGGGTTGCGGCTGCTCGACGGCGGCATGGTGCTCAAGATCGAGCACGGCGAGGCGGCGCTGCAGATCCTGCTGTGCGACGCCGGGCCGTTTCCGCCGGGCGCGGGCATCGAGCTGCGCCACGGCTTCGGGCTGCGCATGCCGCACAGCATGCGCCGGCTGCTCGACTTCTGGCAGGTGGCGGGCCGACCGCCCCCTCCTCCGCGAAACAGCGCCAGGAGGAGATCAACCTCGCCATCGTGATGGACGGGCTCAGGCGGGGCAGGAAGCCGCGCCCCATAGCGGTGGAGGTGTGGGGCGCGGAGCGGGTCGCCGAGGACTGGAAGGACCGCCCGTGGATGCGCTCGCAGATGCGGCGCTGGACGCGCAAGGCGGAAGCGCTCGCGGCCGGCGGCTGGCGCGAGCTGGTGCCGCGCGAACTGCCCGAGGAGTGACCGCGGCCGTCACAGCCCGAGATCGATACCCTTGCCGCCGCCGCGCTCGCGCACCGGCGCCTCGCGCGGCTTCGCCGGGTCCGCATCCCCGCGTTCCCGTGCCGACGGCGCAACGCCCCCGCGCTCCGGCTGCCGGGCCGTTCCGGGCGAGGCCCCGCCGACATCGCGTTCCCGCTGCCGCGCCGCGCCGGTTTCGGAACCGGTTTCGCGGTCCCGATGGCGCTCGCCGTCACGCCCGGCCTCCGCCGCCCGGCCGGCGTCCGCGCGCGGCATATCGCCGATGGCCTCGAGCGCCGCGATGCGCTCGCCGGTGACCGCCTCGAGCTGTTCGCGCAGCGCCTTCGCGTCGTCGGTGACCAGCTCGGCCCGGTCGCGGGCGCGGGATATCTCGACATAGAAGCTCTTCTGCGTGGTGAGATGCTTGTGCCGTGCCTCCATGGCAGCAATCACCCTGTCCACCGTGCGGCCCTGGAAGGCATGCACGGTGGATGCCCAGGCATGGTCGAGATGGCGCAACTGCGGGTCGCCCCTGCCGAGTTCGAGGGTCTTGCCGTCCTCCAGGCGGAAAGTCACGCGGTCGCCCTTCACCGCCGCCACCTCGGCGGTGCGGGAGTTCACCAGTCCGAGGCCGGCGTCGTTGCGGGTCCAGCGGATGCGGTCGCCGGCTTTCAGTTCGATCTCGTCGACCCGGTAGACCTCGCTGCCGCCCTGCCGTCCGCCGATCTCGGACGGGCGCCAGCGCACGGTTCCGCTGTGGCCGTCGTCGAGCAGCACCTCGCGGTTACGGTGGTCAATGCCCGTGATGGGGCGCTCGTCGCCCTTCTCGACGCCGATCCGCTTGTAGGGGCGGTGGAAGGCCACCACGTCGCCGGGGCTGTAGTTGCCGGCGAGCGCCTTCTCGGCATTGGTGTAGCCCTTCGAGACCAGCCGTTCGGACTGCATCGCCGGTCCGTGGAGGCGGCCCTCACGGGCGAGCCGCTCGCGGATATGGCCGTTGATCTGCCGGCGAAGCTCGTGCGAGGGCGCCATCACCCCGGTGTTTTCGCGTCCCTCGTTCGAGAGCCGGAGCCATCTCGCGGCAACCGCGCCGGCGAGATTGTCGGGCTTCGCCTCGGCGACATTCTCTCCGAGCTTCTCGAAGGCGCGGGCGATGTCGCCCCTGAGGCTCGCCTCGACGGCCTCCTTCAGCGCCGGATCGCGCTGGCGCATGATCTCGTCCATCGTGGCGGTCTTCATGCCGGCGGCCTGGAGCTGGGCGAACGGCTTGCCGGCATCGACGGCGTCGAGCTGCTTCGCGTCGCCCACCAGCACCACGCGGGGGATGCGCAGCTCGTTGGCGATGCGCAGCAGGTCCCTTGCCTGGACGGTGGAGGCGAGCGATCCCTCGTCGACCACCAGGATGGTCTTCGCGAACGCTGCACGCATTTCTCGCGCGCCCTTTCTGGTGAGCCGTCCCTCGGCCACGCCGGCATTGCGGGCGAGGAAGCGCTGCAGGGTCTCGGTGGCGATGCCGGCCTCCGTCGCCAGGGTCTCCGCCGCCGAGGCCGAGGGCGCGAGGCCCGTCATGCGCCAGCCCTTCTTCTCGGCAAGACCGCGCGCCCGGTTCAGCATGGTGGTCTTTCCCGTGCCGGCGTAGCCCTGCACGCCGACCGTGCGGTCCCTCGCCGACAGGATCAGCTTCACCGCGTCCTTCTGCCCGGCCGTCAGCGGTCCCCGGCTGAGATGACCCTGCACCTGCCAGCCGCGCATCGGCGCCCGGCCGCGACCTTCGCCGGCCTGCATCAGCGCCACGGTCTCGCGCTCCTCGGCCACGGTGCGCTCGGTGGCGAGCGAGTCCTCCGCGCCGGGGATATCGACGGCATGCAGCGTTCCCGCCTTCTCCACGGCGGCAACCTCGCGCTCGGCCTCGTCGATCGCGACCGCGCCCGGCGCATGGGCAAGCGCGGCCGCGAGCAGGTCGGCGCGGGCGAACACCGCTTCCCGTTCCGAGAGGTGCGCCAGCGCCCAGCCGACCGCTTCCGACGCGGGCGACGGCGGCGCGGCTTCGACGGCCGCATCGCGCCCGTCGAGAGGCAGTTCCGCCTGCCGCCTGCTGCCGGTTGCCTTGCCCGAACCGCCGCTACCATGCGGCGCGACCCCCGGTTCCAGCGGCGTCCGTGGCGCGGGTCGTGCATCCCGTCCCGGCGAGGGAGCCGGTTCCGCCGTCGCTTCCCGCTCCGGCGAGGCGGACTTTTCCGCCGCTTCCGCGACCAGCCCGCGGGCATCGAAGCCGAGATCGGCGGCCTGGTGGCGCCAGACGCCGCGCAACTCCCGGCGGTCGATGTCCCGCTTGGCCGCCCGCGTCATCAGCGCCGCCCGCTCGGCCAGGCGCGGATTGTCGGCCGAGGCGCCGAGGCCGCGCGCCTCCATCGCCGCCTCGATCTCCGCCCGCCTCGTCGAGAAGGCTGTCACCACCTCGCGCGGCACCCCGGCGATCTCAAAACGGCCGTCGGCGTGGCTCTTCTCGATGCCGTAGCCGAGCTTCGCAAGACCGGCGGCGAGCTCGTTGCGGTAGAGCATGCCGATCAGCTTCTGCTTCGCGTAGAGGCCCTCGTTGGCCATGGTCCGCCACTTGCCGTCCGCGCCCTGCACCATGTTGGCCAGCACGGCATGGGTGTGGAGCTGGGGGTCGAGGTTGCGCGAGGTGTCGTGACGGAAGGTTCCGGCGACGATCTTCTGGCCGCCGACCCGCGCCATTCGCCCGGTCTCGGGGACTTGCCCCGGACCCGATCCGGGGTCCTTCATACGGGTCTCGGCGGCGTTCCTTTCGACCCAGGCCAGCGTCGCCGCGACGGCCCGGTCGTGGGCCTCGACGATGCGGTCGTCGCCGCCGACCAGGGCGGCGATGGAGACCGACTTGGGCGCACTGAAGGTCAGGTCGCGCCCGGGGCGGTGATGGATTTCGCCGTCCTTGCCCCGCTTGCCGAGCTGCTTTCCCGAGCCGTCCGGCACCCTGCCTTCGAGGACGGCGCGAAAGGTGTCGGGATCGACCGGCCCCTTCAGCCCGAGCTCTTCCGCGCCCTTGCCGGCCCAGGCGCTCGCCTCGCGGTGCTCGGGATCGTCCTTCGCATAATAGCCGTCGCGCTCGTAATAGGACGCGCCCTGCGATGCCGAAGCCAGTGCGCCGATCGAGAGCATCTCAGCCCCAGTCCGGTCGGTCGGCGACAGGCGGGCCGACACGCGGCCGCGCGGTCGGTTTCCGCGCCGCGGACACCGGACGTTTCGGCCCGTGGCCGGTTTCGACCTCCGGCTTGCCGTCCTCGCTTGCAGAGGTTTCCGCCGTGCCCGCTCCTCCGGCCGGGTCGTCCGCCCCGGCCTGCCCGCCCGCCGCCTTGCCGGACATCTCCGGCAGCAGCGGCAGCTCGCCCTGCACATGACGGGAATCGTCGGCGCGGCTACCCGACGGCGGCGCGGGGTTTCGAGAGGCATCCGTCTTGCCGTCCGGATCCGGGATCGCAAGCCCGCCGTCGCCCACCGGAACCGCATCCGTTTCCTCCACCGCACCGTCGGCATCATCTGTCGGCCCCGGCCCTTCCTCGCGGGGCATGAACCGCTCGGCCGCCTTCGGCCGGGAGACGTATTTCAGCTTGATGGAGGCGACCGGGAAGGGGCCGGGGAACTTGAGATAGCCCGAGAGGTTCTCCAGCCGCATGATCTCGGACGGCAGCGCCAGCGCCCTGAGCTCGCGGCGCGGCGTCAGCGAGACGCCATCTCGGATGGTGTTGGCGCCGTAGGAATAGCCCTCGGATATCTCCTCGACCTCGCTGCGGCCGAGACTGTCGGCCGACCATTGCGCGGTGTCGCGGTCGGGTGCCGCCAGCACCACGCGGGTGCCGCAGAGCCCGGAAATCGTCTCGGCGCCGTTCCTGCCATAGAGGTCGCGGAGCGCCGAGGCGACCTGGACGCCGAGCACGAAGCAGCCGCCGAACTGGCGGGATTCGGCGAGCCCGGGCTGGAGGCTCGGCACCTGGTGGAGGGTCGGCAGCTCGTCGAGGATGACCCAGATGCGCCGGCCGTCGTCCTGGGCGAGCGACAGCATAGCGTTGACCGCGATCTCCAGCCAGGTCGAGATCAGCCCGCGCAGGGATGCGTGCTGGTCGCCCCTTGACGTGAGGAACAGGAAGCCCTGCCGCTCCTCGTCGGAGACCCACTCGCGGATCGAGAAGGGCTTGCCCTCGTCGGGCAGGAACTCGAAGGCGGCGAGATTGGCGGTCAGCATGGCGCGCACCGAGAGCGCGGTCTTCGGGTTCTCCGGATCGACGATGGACTGCGCCACGGTGCCTTCCATCGCCTGGGCGAGCGCCGTCAGGTCGGTCTTCAGGAGATGCTCGACCAGCACCCGGTTGCGGGTCTCGCCCTTCTGCCGGAGCACGCCGGCGCCGTTGGAGAAGAGCTGACGGGCGGCGGTGACCCAGAACGGGTCCACGGTGTCCTTCTGCTGCGGGATCAGCGCGGCGGCCATCATGTCGAAGTCGCGCGGCCCCCTGGCCTCCAGGAAGGGCGACCAGCGGGGCGCCCGCGCATCGAGCGGGTTCATCAGCACGTCGCGGGCCGGATCGAAGAAGGTCTGGGTGTAGGAGCCCATCTTGTCGTAGATCACGCAGCGCTCGCCCCTTGCCCGGATCTGGCCCACCAGGTCGGAGATCAGCACGGTCTTGCCCGAGCCCGTGGTGCCCGAGACGATCGTGTGCTGGGTCTCGGTGCGCTCCGGGTAGGGAATGCCGGCGATGGCGTAGGGGCGGAACCGCCGCCCGCCCGGAAGCCGCGCCAGAAGCCGCACCCGGGGCGCCTGCACGCGGCGGCGCAACTCCGCCGCGCTCACCATCTCGGCGCCCCTGATGCGCCTCTGCCGCCCGAGCTGCGCGCCGCGATACCAGAAGACGGCGAGGAACAGCGCGATCATGCTGCCTCCGACCTTGAAGCCCAGCCATGCGCTCGCCAGCATCTCGTCCAGGATCCGCTCGCGCGCCTGCAAGGCCGGGACCGAAGCGGCGATATCCTCGATGGCGAGCGAACGCACCGTGCCGTCGGGGAAGCGGATCTCCTGGCCCGAGTCCGGGTCGTAGCCGAGCGCGAGCTTGCTCTCGGCCAGCGTCACCATGCCGGCGGCGTACCACTCCGCGCCCGAGGTCGAGCGCCACAGGTTCCAGGCCGGCACCGCGACGGTGGTGAAGGCGGCGAACAGCATGGCGGCCTGGAACAGCTGGCCCCACATGCGGATGCCGTGGAAGACGGTCTGACCGCCCCGGAGCGTCGAGCCGCCGATGCCCCGGATCATTGTCGCGCCCCGGGCCGCATCGCGGGCCGCGCCGCGGGGAGGAGGAGGCTGGCGGGGGAAGGGACGAATACGGCAGGGCCGGAGGGAGCCATCCCCACCGGGCCCGGCCGGATCGGCCGAAGCGGCGCCGGGGATTCCCTTTCGCCGCCCGGGCGGTATGATCCCCGGATCGGTGTCCGGGGCAGGCGGAGGCCATGAACATGACAGGAACACGAAACGATAATGCCGGCACGGCTTCGAGGCCGCGCACGACCTGGGCCGAGCGTGTCGTCGTGCTCGGCGGCATCGCCCTTGCTGCGCTCTACACCGTCGCCGCCGCCGTGCTCGGCCTCGACATGGAGACCGTCGGCGCGGCCTTGCTGGCGGCACTCGTCTGGAGCTTCGTCTCGTCGCTGACGCTCGCCCTCAGGCGGGGTTTCCGTGACGGCGACTGGACCGCGTTTCGCGGCGTCGAACCGTTCGACAACAGCGATACGATCGACTGGTCCACGAAGACGGGGGCCTACGCGTACATGCGCATCGCCGAGGAGCACGAGCGGCTGGTCCGCAGGACCTGAGCCCGGAGCTTCCGCACCTCCCGTCACGGCGAAGAGTCTCCCCAGCCCTTGTCATCCTGCGTCCGGCCGGCCCTGCCGCTTCCTCCGGGCGCCGCATCGGGCACGGCGTTCCGCGCACTGCCGAAGAGTTTGCCCGCGAGCCAGTCGCCGGCCACCGGCAGGTTCTCGGTCACATGCCGCTCGAACGGCTTGTTCATCTCGGCCGAGGCGCCGGCCCGGCCCGCCGCGGTCTCCTGCCGCGTCACCGTCTGCCGGGCCTCCCGCGCCGTGCCCTTCATGGTCATACCGGTCTTCGTCTCGACCCGCTCTTCCATCGCGCCGGCTTGCGTTTCGCCCGGGCGCGGCGCGCCCGCCGCGGCCGCCCGGTCCCGCACACCCGCCGACCAGCCGCCGTAAGCCGCCGCGGTCTCGCGGCCGTAGGCATCGCGCAACGCGCCGGTGGCGGCGCCGTATTCCGCCTCGCCGCCGACCGATGCCGGGTCCGGCCCGGCGGGGGCGGGGTAGTGTTCGGCGATGAAGGCGGCGGCCTGTTCGCGCAGCTGTTCGGCGTCTTCCGGTGTTTGCGGCGAGGCGATGCGCATGGCCCCGGCGGCGCCGATCGGGCGGCCGTCCGTGCCCGGCCGCTCGGCGAGCCAGGCGAAGAAGGGCTGGCCCAGCTCGCGCTCGATCGCCTGCGCGTCGGAACGCACCTGCGCCGCCTGCTCCGACCAGCTCTCGGACTCCTGGCGCGCCAGGGAGGCCCGCTCCTGGAAGCTCTGCATGCGGGTCAGGTTGGCCGACAGGCTCTCGTCGAGGCTGGCGAGTTCCGACTCCCCGGTCTGGGTGGAATACCGCCGCGAGGCCTCCGACACCTGCGCCCAGGTCTCGGTGACACCGTGCTGGCGGTCGTAGTCCTTCACCCGGTTCCAGGCTTCGGACTCGATGGTCTGGCCGCGCCACATCACCGAGCCGTCCGCCCGCGCCTTGACGATGAAGTCCCAGCCGCCGCCGACGCTGGCCTGACCGATCAGCACGGCCGCCTGGTCCCTGCTGATCCCCGCAACCTCCGACAGCTTCTCGACATGGGAGTCGAGTTGCTGCGCCTGGCTGCTCTCGCTCTCGGTGACGCCCCTGGCATAGGCCTCGCCCGTGGAGACGTCGTGGGAGTAGCGCTCGATCAATGCGGTCGCATCGGTGACGGCGGCGTTGCGCGCCTGGCCGGCCTCGGCCGACCACTGCCGCGACAGGCCGCGCGCATGGGCCGCGCGCTGCTCATGGCTGGTCGCCAGCGACTCCGAGAGGCGGACTCCCGCTGCCGGAATGCGGCTGGTCGCGGTGCCGGCGTCCGTTACCACGGTCCCGTCGCCCGTGACCGTGAACCCGGCGCCCGCCGGGGCGTAGCCGGTGTAGCGGTCGGTATCGACGTGGGCCGAGGTGCGGATCTGGCGCCCCTCCAGCGTCGCGAACCGGTGCGTGTCGTAGCCCGTGTTGGCGAGGCTGAGATTGCCGGTCGTACCTTCATGCGCGGCGGAGCTGGCCGCATCCTGGCCGACCGCGAGGACGGAGGTCGCCAGCACCGTGGCTTTCGACAGCCCGTAGGCCAATGCCGCCGCCAGGAACGGCACCGACATCGAGAGATAGCCCGACATCACCGCGACGTCGGCGGCGACCGCCCTGATCCCCGCCTGCGCCACCAGCGAGATGCCGATATCGCCGTCCGGCATCAGCGCCGCCGCGCTCATGCGCTCGGCCGCCTCGCCCATGCTGATCCGGTGCAGCACGGCGTAGAGCGGCCCCCAGGACTGGAGCCAGACCAGCCCGGTGACGTAGGAGCGGAAGATCGCCGCGCCCGCCGGGGTCAGCATCAGCAGCACCGCCATCGGGAAGGCCCCGACATAGAGGCATTCGAACACGATGCGCAGCAGCGGCACCCAGGTCTCGGCCTGCCTGCCGATGGCGCGGTAGGCCGAGACCGTCTGCGCCTCGGCGCGGGCTTCCGTATACGCCCTCAAGGCCGCCGCGTTACCGGCCTCGGCGGCCCATTGCTCGCCGGCGTCGTGGACCGCGTTCAGCACCATCTGCTGGCGTATGATCTCGCCGGCGCTTCTGGATGCCCCTATGAGGAAGTCATGCGCGGCCGGCAGCGCGGCCAGCAGCTCGGCCCTGGCGAGCGCCTCCGTCCGGGCGTCCGGGAAGATGCGCCTGCCGAACACCGTGCCGGCGCGCGCGATCTCGGCGTTCCACAGGGCGTTAAGCCGTCCCGCCGCATCGCGGCAGGTGACGATGGCCTTATCGACCGTGGTCGCGCCGGTGCCCGACGGCGCCTGCCGCGTTGCGAACTCGACCATGCGCGCGGGCGAGGCCCCGGCAGACGGCGTGCCGGTCGCCGTCACCAGCCGCCAGATATCCGTCGACTCCCTGAGATCGTCCGCCGAGACATGCCCCAGCAGCAGGGCGGGGAAGACGCATTGCCTCGCGTAGTTGCGGATGTTCCTCGCGAATACCGCGTCGGTCACTTCGAGCCGCGTCGCCTTGTCCGCCAGCCGCGCTCCGAAGATCAGCCCGTGGCGGCGGTAGGCGAGGTCGTTCGGCAGCGCGAAGGCCTGTTCGGTGAGCCGCGTCAGACCGTCGCCGACCTGGCTGGTGATCGATGCGAACAGCGCGAGCCCGATGGGGACGTTGGCGACCACGGCCGGGGCGAGCGCCGGATCGAGCCGGTCCACCACCCTGACCGTCGCCTTCGGCACGATCATCGCGCCCCAGACGGCGACGAACAGCAGCATCCACTTCGCGTTGTCCTTCCACGAGCCGCCGAAGGCGGTGCGGAACAGCGCCCAGGCGAGACCGGCGACGCCGGCAAGATGCGCGAGGTTGACGAACGCCCCGCCGCCGGTGATGGCGGCCACCGCGTTCAGCAGGTCGACCAGATAGGTGCCGCCGCCGAGGGTGAAGAGCTCGTACATTATCTATAGGCGCCCCTACCGCGATCCGGCCCCGGCGCCGCCGCGTGCGAAGGCCAGGGCGGCGCGGAGATCGGCCGAGAGCGCGCCCGCCAGCTCGGTCTCGATCAGGCGCAGCTTCTCGACCACGGCGAGGGCGGTGTTAAAGCGGGCGAGACCCTCGTTGCGGTGGCGCGCCAGCGCGATGCGGTTCGCCCTGAGACCGTCCCGCCACCTTTGCAGCTGCTCGCCGTCGGCGATGTCCAGCGTCCCGGCGCGCTCCTCGACCGTGCGGTGGAGGTCCGAGAGCCAGACCTGCATGACGTCGAGCGCCACCGCTTCGGCGAGCACGTCCATCTCCTGGTCGACCACCGCTCCCCTGTATGCGGCCGCCGCATTGGCGACCCGGTAGACCGGGAGCGTGGTGAGGTTGACCAGGCCGAGCGCGGCGGCGGGCGGGGCGGTGTCGTTCCTGACCGCATCGACGAGATCGCGCAGCAGTTCCGCCACCCGCGCCCGGAAGCCCCGGTCGGCGGGGATCGAGACACTGGCCAAGGTCGGGTTGAGGCAGCGGTCTGGCGTGTCGCAGCGATAGACCGGGAGTGCGCCGCCGCCCTCCATCAGCACTTCCGTCACCCGCCGGTCGAGCGCCAGCGGCTCCAGGATGCGCACCCGCGGTCCCGAGGTATCGCCGTCCGAGGTCGGCGCGGTGACGATCAGCGTGCCGGTGACCGCCATGGCGAACTCGGCAAGCTGCGTGTCGCCCGAGAGGAAAGACGACGCCCGGATCGCCTTCCAGGCATAGTTGACGTTGACCGGCACCTGGTCGGCTATCGCCCCGGAGGCCGAGGCCAGAGTGCTGTTCCGCTGGCCGTCGGCGCCGCAGCCGTGCTTGGCAGCCGCATAGTCGGAGAAGATGCCCTGCGACGTGCCGATCGCGGCGCAGATTGCGGAGCTTGCCCGGTCGTTCTTGGACCACAGCGCGCCGACCAGCGCCTGGGCGGTCTCGCAGGAGTTGAGGTTCTGGCCGTTCACCCATTGCGCCAGCGCCCTGAGCTTGGCCATGGTCTCGGCGATCACCGGCGAGATGGTTTCCAATGCCAGCTCGAAGGCGAAGCCGGCGGCGTTCTGCGCCACCGCCCGGCCGAAGGCGATCAGCTGGTCCGAGTCGATGAACGAGAACGCGCCTGCAAACGCGTCGATGCCGCCGCAGCCGGCGCGGAAGGAGGGCAGGCTGACGGTGGCGACCTGCTCGGAGCGGACCGGCGCGCGGAGGTAGAGGTTGCCGAGCGTCCAGTGGCCCGAAGCCTGGCCGTCGAACGCGGTCGGCCCCGTCAGGTTCACCGCCGCGCCCTGCCAGAAGCGGTTCATCTCCGACAGCACGTCGGCCTTCGCCGGGATGCTGGCGGCAATCAGCACCGCAAGGGCCGATGCCGCCATGGCATATCGGCGCGCGTTCTCAATAGTCATGTCCGGGCTCCAGGGCGGTGAGGGCGAAGAGGCGTTCGGCCATCTCGTCCTCGGCCATCACGCCGAAGCCGACCGGCAGGACGCGCCGCGTCCGCGTGTCGAACAGCACCAGGGCCGGAACCGGCGCATTGCCGAGGCCGAGCCGGGCGGCGCGCCCCTGATCGGCGACCGCCTCGGGCCAGCCCTCCAGCGCCTCGCCGGTGAGCGAGACCGCCAGCACGTCCAGGCCGTGGCGCATGGCGAAGGCGCGCAGCAGCGGGCCGAACACCTTGCAGCCCGCGCAGCCGGCATGGCCCAGATAGATCAGCCCGTAGCGGTCCCCGAGCCGGGCGAGCGCGGCATCGCGGGCCTCGCGCCGTTCGTCCGACCAGACCCGCTTGGCGAGCGCGCCGACCGGGCGCTTCAGCGTGTAGTCCAGTTCCGGCGTCGCCCAGACCGTACGCCGGAAGGCGTCGGAGAAGGCGGCGGCGCGTTGCAGCGTCTCCTGCTGTAGCCGCAAATAGGCGGTCACATTCTCGGTCGTGGGGTCGAGGATCGCCTCGGCCCGGGCCTCCTCCAGCGCCTTGCGCAGCGCCAGGATGCGCTCGGTTGCGGGGGTGTCGTGTTCAACGGCAGGCGGATCCGGCTGCGTTGGCGGCGGCTCGGCTTCCCGCCGTTCCTCCTGCCGGTCGCAGTAGAAGTGCCAGCCGAGCGAGGCGCCCGATCCATGAGCCTGTCCCGGACCCGATCCGGGATCCCCGCACCAGGAGCGCCATTCCCCGGCACGCGTGTCTCCGGCACGCGTGTCCCCGCCCGCCGCCGGGGCGCCGAGCGCCGCCCACACGCCGAGCGCCCCGAGGAGCCGCCACAAGGTGCGCCGGAGGGCCGGGGTCGCGGCGCGCGCCGTCACGGTTGCCGCCCGTAGAAATCGCGCACGCGGTCGCGCATCACCGACTGCGTATCGCCCGCTTCGGGCAGGGTGACGGCCGGCTCCCGCGAGCCGTCCATCAGGTCCTGGGTGAACTCGGAGAGGTCGAGCCTCGCAAAATCGATGCGCTCGACCTCGGCCACGGTGAAGCCCCGGCAGCTGCCCCAGCCTAGCCCAAGCTGCGGCCGCGCCTGCTGGTGCAGGATGCGCCCGAGCTTCGAGCCGAACACGCACCACGCGCGCGAGCGGCGGATGCAGGCGCCGAAGAAGGTGCGCTTCGAGCAGTATCGGCCGAGATAGTGGGTGTTGCCGGCGTTGCGCTCTTGCGCCAGCTCGCGCTCCGAGGCCGAGCAGTTGCCGAGACCGATGAGCAGCCCACTGTTCTTGCAGCAGTTGGCGAGCCCGAACAGCTTGATGTGGCAGGCGCGGCGCTTGCCGGTGAAGAAGCGGAGATTGTCGCGGTCGAACTCCTCGCCGCCGAGCTCCAGCGCCATGTTGAGTCGGGTCGTCGCCTCGACGAAGCCGGTGTTGGCTTGCGCTTGCACTGTCTCGCAGCCGGCGCCGACGCACCAGCGCACGGAACCGCAACTCCCGCCGTCCTGAGCGTCTTGCAGGTCCGCGCCGCAGTCCGACACGCTGCCCGAGGCGAGATTGCCGGCGCCGTGGGCGGCAGCCTGGGGATCGGCGGCGATGGCCCTGCCGCGCGCGACGCCGGGATCGCCCGCCGTCACCGTCACGGCCGGGCGCAGCGTCACGCCTTGAACCACGCTGCGTCCGGCCTGCCCGCCCGGATCGTCCGGATCGGCCAGCCGCGCCCGGCCTTCGTCCTCCAGGGCATTCGCGCCGATAGCGCGCTCGGGGACGTTCGTGCCCGTATAGCCGGGCACGGTGGCGGCGTTCGACGCATCCCTTGCGATCGCGCGCGCGGCGGCCGTGCCCGCATTGCCGATGCTGCGGGCTTCCGATTTGGGATCGCCCGCGTGGACAGCGCCGCCGAAGACGATCCAGAGAAGGAAGCAGCACACCGCAGCCAGAAGCATCCAGCCGAGCAGGGGAGCCGCAAGCGGTGTCCGCGTTCTCCGGAATATCCGCCGAGCGCTCATTGCCCGTCCTCCGTCATCCGTTCGAGATACGCCTTCGCGGCCTCGCGCCCGGCATCGCCCTCGGCAGCGACGGCCGCCAGCGCGGCGACGAGGCCGATATTGCCGGAGATCAGGTCATGCGCCGGGACGAGGTCATCGGTGCAGCCGCGGCTCTCGCAGGGCGGCACACCGCCGGGGATCACCACCACCGCCGGCACCCGCTCGATGCCGAACAGACGGAACAGGCGGGGGTCGATGGCGACCCCAGCCGCATGGCTGCCGAGCCGGGCGCCGATCTGGATGGCGGTCTCGCGCAAACCGCCTGCACCTACGCCGCGCAGCACCAACGGCGCGCCCGTCCGCGCCGCGTCATGCGCCCACTGCCGCCAGCTCGCTGGCGGCACCGACAGGCTGGTGAAGATCAGCACGTCCGCCGAGGCGGGGCGTCCGGCTACGAGGCCGCCCGCATGACGTTCGGCCGGAAGGGCGGCGGCGTTGCCCTCCGATCCTTCCGGGACCGTCTGCCGTGCGGTCTCCCCGGCCCGTTCCAGGGCGCGGTCGATGACGGAGCGCGTCCAGGCGCCGAGCGAGTCAGAGCCGTTGCCGCCGGTCTTGCGGAGCACCTCCTCGACCAGCTGTCCGACATCGACGTTGTCTGTCTCGGTTTGCGGACCCTCATCCGCCCGGGCCGCACAGGCGCAGCCGCCGAGAAGCAGCGCGACGGTGAGCAGAAGGACGGGCCGGAAGGGTGAAGATCGTGTCGTCATGGCATCGTCAGCGGTCCAGTTGGCGTTGTGTTTCAACAGGTTCAGAGAAGGCAGCAGTTGCGCTTGGCCCACAGCAGGTAGCCGAAGCTCTCGCCGGAGACCGGCAGCTCGCGAAGCGATTCCCAGAGCACCGAGGACCGCCCGGTCGGGTTGCAGCCCGTCATCGGCGTCGTCGCCGGCACCGGCTCGGTCATCTGCCAGCGGTACTGGCTCTTGCGCATCACCGGCATCGGGTAGCGCCCGCAGAGCGCCTGCGATCCGGACGTGCCCCAGGCGAGACCGGCGCGGTGGAGACGGTAGACCAGACGCTGGGCCGCCAGCAGCGAGGCCTGCACACCCCCCACATGCGCCGCCACGTTGCCGGTCAGCGGATACATCCCGCCCTGGCAGCCCGCGCACCAGAAGAGGCCGTCCTGCGGCAGCCCGATCGAGGCCGCGGCGCAGTCGGCGGCGCACGCCGCCTGCGCCGGCAGGTTGGCGAACAACGCCGCCTCCGGGTTGAGCAGGAACGACAGCTCGTCGTCGAGCCAGGCCGGGTCGAGCTCCGAGACCCAGGCGATGTCTAGGCTTCCGCTCTCCAGGCAACCGAGATCGAGCAGCACGCCGATCCAGGACAAGAGCGGATACATGTAGTAGTGCGCATGCCAGACCGAACCCTTGGCGCCGTCGCCGCCCGACGACCCGGTGCGGCCCCTGGCGGCGGGGAGGCCCGGATCGATGGTGAGCCCGCCCAGGTTGGGGAAGCACCAGGGGGTCCGGGTGACGTCGACCAGCCGCGCCGGCTCCCAGACCCCCAGGGACAATCCGATGCGGGGGATGGGCGAGCCGCAGAAGCAGATCGGCGAGGACGGGTTGGGGGTGTCGATGACGCCGCCGGCACTCCCGATGGTGAGCGGGCCGATCGAGATCGGGAACAGGCACTCCCAGCAGACGTCCGAGATCGGGTTGACGAACCGTCCGGTGCAGGTCTGCGCCGAGGCCGGCGCCGACCAGAGAAAGGCGACGAACGGGAGGGCGGCGAGGGGGACGAGACGGCGGGTCATGCCGTGGTCCCGGATGCCGTCGCGTCGCCATTCTCCGGCTTGCGCGGACCGAGCACGTTGACCATGCCCTGCGGTCCGGCGACGACGATCTCGGTGACGCTGCGTTCGGCGCCTTCCCGGTCGCTGTATTTGCGGGTCGCGATCCGTCCCTCGACCATGACCGGGTCGCCCTTGCGCAGCATGGTTTCGACGATCTCGGCGGAAGCGCCGTAGACGACGACCCGATGCCAGTCGGTGGCCTCGGCCGGCCTGCCCTCGCGGTCGGTCCATTTCTCGGCGGTGGCGAGCGAGAAGCTCGCCGCCTTGCCGCCGTTCGGCAGGGTGCGGGTCTCGGGGTCGCGCCCGACATGGCCCACCAGGGTCGCGCGGTTCACGGTCAGCATGGTTTCAGTCCTCCTTCTGGTTGCCTGTCCCGGCCCCCGAGCCGGGGCTTTCAACGGGGATTTCGGTGAGGCGCAGCCGGCTTCCGACCTGCTCGACCAGCGTCGGTGTCGCCGCGATGCCGAACCGCGCGGCGAGCCTGCCGCCGGTGTCGAAGAAGAAGGGCCGGCGGTGGTGGCGCATCAGGTCGAGCGGGCGCCCGGCGAGCAGCACGATCTTCGCCGGACGGTCTCCCGACCTCATTCGTTCGAGCGCCCAGGCGATTTCGGCCTCGCGGCGGCCGTCGATGAAGATGAGATCGCGCGTGAGCCCCACGCGCTCCAGCGGGTCGATCCGCGTGCCGGCGGCCGCGATGAGAATGCCGTCGGGTGTGCGGATGTCCTGCGCGACGACGATCGCGGGATCGAAGGGGCGGCTGCGCAGTTCCCGCGCCGGCGCGATGCCGGGAATGGGTTTGGGCTCCTCCAGCCTGCGCCGGGCGCGGGCGCGGGCTTCATCCTCCAGCCGCGCCAGCTCGCCGGACTGCTGCATTTCGGTGAGGCGCGCCTCGATCCGTTCGAGCAGGTCGGGCTCGGCCACCGGCCAGGTGGCGCCGCGCACGCCCAGATCCTTCGCCGCGGCGGGCAGGGCCGTCAGGGTCGCGACGATCGCGAACACCAGCACGGCACAACGGATCATCGCCGCGCCTCCGGCGTTTCGTCGTTGCGGACATCCTCCGGCCCGACCAGCGGCCCCTTCAGGCCGATCCAGGGCAGGTCGGGCAAGGCCACGGCGCGGCCGAGGATGCGCGCGCGAGACACGAGGCCGATTTCGGCGTAGCGGCTGTCGTGGCTGTCGGGATGATCGGCGTACAGAAAATAGTGCCCGGGCGGGATGCCCCCCGGCGCGACCGCCGCCAGCGGCCGTCCGTCGAGCGCATGCTCCTTGGCTCGGCCGACCGCAACGCCGTCGAGTCGGACCGTCCCGTCCTCGGCGACCGCGACCGCCATACCCGGTATGCCGCGCACCGTCTTGAGATACGGGACAGGAGAGCCCAGCGCCTCGGGCGGCTCGAACAGCACCCGGTCGCCGATCTTCAGGCTCTCGCCGAACAGGGGGAACGCGGCGTAGCCCCAAGCTTGGTCGGACCAACTCGCATTGACATGGACCCGCGAGGCCGCGGCGAGCCAGATCGCCGCCAGCACGGCCATGACCGCCAGCCCGATCCGGCGGCGTCGCGCATGGCCGTCTCGCGGACCGAATATCCGGCGCGATGCGCTCACGGCCTGTCTCCCGCCGGTATCAGGGACGGCACCGCTCCGCCTCCCGCGAGAATGGCCGAGAGCATCGCTTCGACTTGCGGGGTCATGTCGGGCGCGCCGGCGGCGACCGCCCGGGCCGGCAGCAGCACCACCCCGTGATCCCGCGCCACCCGGTCGAGGGCGACCTCCAGCGCCGCGCCCCAGGCGCGCGCGCCTTCCGCCGAGACGCCCTCGGCAGCGGCCCGCGTCGTCCAGGCCGCCGTCATCTCCGCGAGCCGGACGCCGGCGATGCGCGGTGGCTCTTCCACACCGTATCGGAGCGTTGCGGCCGCGACCGCCGCCGCCACCGCGCCCGACAGCAGCACGGCCGAGATCATCACCGGCCAGACCGGATCGGACCGCCCTTCAGCGTCACGACGCCGGCGCATCCGTCCTGTCCTTCGCCTGAGCGGCACCGGTGCCGGGCATCGAAGCCCGGTCTCCCGCCAGCGCCCGGAAGCGGGCGAGCCAGGCCTCCGCCGCCTTGTCCGGCGGGACGCTGCGGATGCGCCGCTTCAGCGGCGGGAAGGCGATACCGGAAGCCGCGTTGCCATCGAGCAGGTCGCGGTGCTCGGCCGCAGCCGCCATGCGGGTGACGAACCTCAGCAGCTCGCCATGGTCCTCGTCCAGCACGGCATCGAGCCCGGCGGCCTCGCGCACCGCGACCTCGATCCCGGTGGCGAGTCTTCCGACGCGATCAGCGGCGCGCTGAGAGTCGGGCAGGCGGCCCCGCAGCCAGGCCGACGGCGCATTCGCCAACAGCGCATGCAGGGCGAGCGTCCGCCGGTCCTCGTCCCCGAGCCCGTCGAGCGCCTCGATCTCCTCCGAGACGATCACCGCGTGCGCCGCGACCGAGTGGTACTGCCGGCAGCAGCCGCCCCGGCGGCAGGTGTTGGCCAGCACATGCGCCAGCGCCTCGAAGTCGATATGGGCGGCCGTCACGCCCTCCGGCTCGTCCGGCCAGTTGAGCGGGCGCCACCCGCCGTCGGTTGCCTTTCGCGTCATGCCGCTTCTCCGGTTTCAGTCGTTTCGGATGGTCCTGGTTGTCCCGTCGCAGCCGGACGGGCGCCGTCCCCAGGCGCAGCGCCCGCGAGCCTGTCGATGGCCTCGACGGTGGAGAGCCCCCCGGCCTTCAGCCGCTCGACCGCGGCGAAGGCGGGGCCACGCGAGGAGAACAGCGCCACCGACCAGGCGTCGAGCACCAGCCGCGCCACCCGCCAGCCGTCCGGGCCGTGCAGCACCAGCTCGGCGTAGCGGCCGTCCGCCGTGGTCAGGCTCTTCAAGGCACGCTCCATGCCGGGGTCGCAGTGGATGCGCTTCTCCTGCTTGAGCAGCTCGACGGATTCGTCCTTCTGGGCGAGGAAGATCACCCAGTCCGAGTTCTCCCAGGCCGCCCTTGCCGCCGGGTTGGCGTAGTAGTCGTTGACCGACTGCGTGCCGGTGATGAGCGCGCCGCGGTATTTGCGCGCCCGCCGGGCGGCGCCTTCGAGGAAGGCGCGGCTGTCCTCGCCGGAGAGCAGGTCCCAGGCCTCGTCGATGACGATCGCCTTCGCCCGGGTGCGGGGGCCGTGATACATGCGCTGGGTGGCGAGGAAGACCACCAGCATCAGCACCACCGCCTGGACGTCGCCGCGTCCCTTGAGCTCGGCGAGCTCGAACACGGTGAGCGCGTTCTCGAGGTCCGGCACGTTCGAACCGGCGAACAGCCGCCCCATCGCCCCGCCCGGGCACCAGGGACCGAGGGAGGTCGCCATGTCGGCCGCGCGCCGGTCGTCGCGCTTCGTCAGATGGCTCCGTACCGTGCCGAGATCGGCATGGTTGCCGGCCTCGTCCCAGGCGGCGGCGATGGCTTCGGCGATGAGCGCGGCCTCGATGTCGTCAATGGATCCCCGGCGCCGGGCCATGCGGCCGATGACTCCGGCCAGCATGGCGAAGCACTCCTCGCGGTAGTCGCCGTCATGCTCGGCCGTTGCGGCGTCGATCATGGCGAAGGGGTTGAGGCAGGCCGGGTCCTTGCCGAAGGCGATGAAGGCGCCGTCCAGGGCCTCGGCGGTGTGCTGGAAGGACCGCCCGTCGTCGATCACCACGGCCTCGCCGCCGGCGCCGATCAGCCCGGTCACCAGCTCCTGCATCAGCACCGACTTGCCCGAGCCCGACTTGCCGGTGACCGCGACGTTGTAGTTGCCGGCCTCGTTGGCGAAGGGCGACCAGCAGGCCGGCTGGCCCCGGCGCCCGATCAGGAACAGGGCGGGCGGGTTGGCCGGGTTGGCCGGCTGGCCGCGCCATTCGCCATGCAGGGGGCTGAGGTTGACGGCGCTCGACGTCAGCAGGGTCTTCATGCGGCCCATGCGTTCGAGATCGGCGTCGAGCCCACCGGCCGAGACCATGGGCAAACAGGCGAGCCAGGAGGGGAGCTGCATGTAGCGCTCGGCGCCGACGCGCCAGCCCTGGCCGTGATAGATCGCCCGCACCGCCTGCTCGGCCTCGTCGAGACTGTCGAGCGGCGCGTACACGGCGGCCATGTAGCAGGCCCTGACCAGCCGCTCGCCGTCCTTGAGCCGTTCGGTCACGGTCTGCCAGTCGCGCGCCTTCTCGGGCAGGCCGGGGAGATACCTTGCAATGCCGGTGCCGGCCTGCTGCGTCGCCCGTGCCGCCTTGAGGAAAGCCTTCTCGCCCGAGGCGGCGTCGCCGGTCATGACGGTGAGGCAGGTCAGCACCGGGCAGCCGGGCTGGAGGAAGTCGCGGTGGAAGTCGCCGATCAGCGCATTGCCGCGCCAGCCCGGCCAGACCTCGGGAAAGGCAATGGCGGAGAGCACCCGGACGGCCACGTCCCCGCTGGACGCGCCGTCCCCGCCGGACGCGTCGGCCTCGCCCTCCGCGTGGTGGAAGGCGAGGCCGCGCGGGGTGACGCCGAGCGCGCGGCCGGGCGCGATGCACTGTTCGTGCAGGGGATCGCGCGGCGCCCAGCGCCGAACGGGGCGCTCGGTTTCGCCGTCATGCAATCCCGCAATGTCGGGCGCGGAGAGCTCGGCCGCCAGCGACAGCAGCCCGTCCGGCTCCAGCCGCCGGGTCTGTGCGCCGGCCGAGGCGAGGGTTCCCTCCAATGCGCGGCGGAAGGCGCCGAGGGCGGTCTCCGACGCCGGACCCGGCGGGCCGGCGAGGCAGGCAGTGACGAACACCCGATAGTCCGAGAGCGTGAAGGGCGGTCCCCCTTCATGCAGGCGCCGCCAGCCGCCGGGTGCGAGCAGGTCGCGGCGGCGCTCGCCCATGCGGGCGAGGGCGCTGGTCGTTCCATCTCGGGGCGCGGTTCCAACGCGCGAGCCTGCCCCGGACCCGATCCGGGGTTCGGCCCAGGCGCGGACGGCGGCGCCGAAGCGCGGGCTCGCCCAGTGGACGACCTGGATGGTGCAGCGCTCGGGCGCGGCGTCGGCCAGCGTGCCCGAGAGCGCGCCAAGCGTCTCGGCGTCGATCCCGGCGAAGGGCGGCAGCTCCAGCACGAAGCCGACCGAGCCCGCGTTGACGTAGAGCTCGCTCGATTCGTCGAAGGCGCGCCAGGGCAGCAGGGAATGGAGCGCGGCCGGCAGGGCCGGCGGCGCCCACGGCCCCGGCGCCTCGGGACCCTCGAACATCTCCAGCAGCCGGGAAAGCGCGCCCGAGGCCATTACGGCAGCCTCCAGCCGGCCGGCTCCAGCACCACCCGGACCCAGGCACCCTCGCGGTAGACGCCGTCGGCATCGACGAAGGGCGCGATCCAGATGCGCGCCACCACCTCGCCGGTGCGCAGATCGTCGGTTGGCAGACCGTCATCGCCGGAAGCGGGGTCGGCCTGAAGGGCGGGAGAACCGGAGGCCGGACGATCCGGCGCCGATTTCGCCGCGACGGTCGGGGACGATGCGACATCGGTGTCGGAACCGGCCCTTGCCGCTCCGGCATTCGCCGCGCCCTTGCGACCGCCATCCGCTCCCCCGAACAGCCTCGCGAGCCAGGCGAAGGGATCGAATCCGCAGTCGGCCTCGCAGGACCGCGCCTCTGTCGTGGATGGTTCGGCGCGTTCGGTTTCCATGTCCCGGGGCAACAGTCGGATCGGCTGTCCGGTCGCCATTGTCCGCGTGGCGCCCGCCTTCGGCACCGCCGGATCGGCGGCGGCGACGCTGGCGCAGGACCCGCCCGCCGCCAGCGGGCATTGCCAGTCCTCGCCGATATGACCCGACGAGCAGCCCGCGAGCATGAGAGCCGCAAGGACGGTGACGGTGATCCCGGCTCGGAAGCCTGCCCCGGACCCGATCCGGAGGCCGGGACAGGTCGCCGAGCGGTGCGCGTGTTTCATCTTTGCGGTCACTTCACTTCCCTCCCTGACTGGATTGCGGTTTGGCCGCACGCCCGTCTATGCGTGCGCCTTCGAGGAAGACCAGCGTCACTCTGGTGCCGGCCTGGAGCTGGATCACCGGCTGGTACTGCTCGGCGCGGCGGATCATGTAGTCGGCCACCTTCTGGCCCGCCGAGGACGCACCCGCCCCAAGACCGGCGCGGCCGATATCGGAGAGCGCCGTATTGGCGACCGCGGCCCCGCCGGCGCCCGTCGCCACCGCCTGGGGCTGGAACGCTTGCGCGACGCCCTGGCCGGCGCCGGAGATCATGCCGGCGAGGAACGCCTTCTCGACCAGCGCCCCCTCGCGGCTCACCACCGGCCCGCGCACCCCGGTCTTGCCGGAACCGGCGACGAACCCCGCGACGTCGGTCTCGACCACCGTGCCCGGCTCCGGCCCGGCGCAGGTCATGGTGCGGAAGCGCACATAGACCTTCTCGGAAGAGAGGTCGCCATGGGCCGCGCCCGTGACGGTGCAGCCGTCGATATCGACCTGGAGGGCGGTGCCGTCCTCGGCGGCGGTCCAGGCCGGGCCGGTGATGCGCATCAGCACCGGGCGGGGATCGCCCTGCGAGGAGATGCCGGCCGAGGCATCGACGCCTGCCAGCACGACGGCTTGCGCATGGGCGCCCGCCGGCAGCCAGGCCGAGACCGGCTTGGCCACGGCGTCGGCCACGAGCTCGGGACCGCTGCGGGGATCGGTCGCCGAGGACTGCGGCCCGTCCTTCAGCTCGAAGGTCTCGATCATGGGAACGGGCGCGGCCGGTTGAGCCTGCTGCTGTCCGGTCGATTGCGGACCGGTCGGCACCCGGAAATACGAATCCGCCGCGGTACCGCTACCCGGCGCCTCGCCCGGCTGCGCGGGTGTCCGGAGCCGGCGTTCCAGATCGGCGATGATGGCCGCCTGCCGGTCGATCACCCTGCGCGCATCCGCGGCGTCCCGTTCCAGCGTCGCGCGCAGACGGTCGTTGTCGGCGCGCAATGTGCGCGCCTCCTGGCGCATTTCGCGCAGCTGCGTCTCGATCTCGCCGAGCCGGGCCTCCGAGCGCCGCGTCCACACCTTCTCGGCCATGTCGGGTCCGACGATCCCGGCGTCGATGCCGCCCCGCGGCGCCGGCGTCCCGCCGCCGCCCATGCCGAGCCAGGCGGCCAGCGCGACCAGCACCACCGCCGCTACGCCTGAGAACAGCAGCAGCTGGCGCCGCCGCACCGCATCGGCTGCGGCGGGATCGGCAGTCCGCCCGGCGCTCATCGCGGGGTCTCCATGTGCGCGGTCTCCACCACCGCCACGGCGAGCCGCCCGCCCCTCGGTCCCGAGCCGGGCGCCGCCAGCCAGAGCGCGGCGACCCGGCCCGCGCCCGGAAGCGCGCCGATGGTCCCGGCGAGGCCCGCATGCCCGTCCCCGCCAGCGGGCGCGGAACGGCCGGCCTCGAACACGAGCGCCCGAAAGCGCGGACCCCGCCAGGTCTCGATGAGAGTCAGGCCGGAAGCGGGCGAATCGCTTCCCGCGAGGATGTCGTATCCGGCCAGAGGCTCGCGCCGCGCCACCGCGCGCACCAGCTTCACCAGCGCCGCCACATGCGGGCTGTCCCGGTCGGCCGGGCGAGCGATCTCCGCGTCCGGCAGCACCGCCGCATTGCGGATCAGGATCTGCGCCGCGTCGCGGTCCGAGGGCGTCAGCGTCAGCCGGTAGGTGAAACCGCGCTCCGTGCCGATGAACAGCGTGACCGGTGTCGCGGTCGGGGGCGTTCCCTCGACGCGCCGCAGCCAGAGATCGCCGGAGGCAGCATCATGCTCGACCGCATAACCGTCCGGCGCGCGCACCACCCGGGCGATCCGGTCGCCGATGAGCGCGATGCGGTTGACCTCCGTCGCCGAGATCTCGGCGGAAAGCTCGGCATGATCGACCGCCTCCAGGATCTGCATCGCCGCCGCCGGGGCGGGCAGGGCGAGCGCGCCCATGAACATCAGGCACGCAATGGCGAGCGAGCGCCGATAAATCCGTCTCATTCTCAATCCTCCAGTTGCTCGAAGCGCAGCAGGCCGATGCGTCCGGCGTCGACGCGGAAGGCGAGCCGGTAGCGCCGGTCCTCCCGCGCCGCCTCCTCGCGGCCGATCCAGGTCACCAGCTCGCCCGATATCTCCACCGTGAGCCGCGCGGGATCGGCCTCGATGCCGTCGGGATAGAACGCGCTGGCGAGATCGCGCCCGGCCATGCGGGACGCCTCGGCCTCGACCCAGGCGCCGATCGCGCCGCGGGCCGAGGGATGCGCCAGACGCGCCGCCGCGAGGCGCACATGGGCCGCGTTCTCCGGCGTCAGGGTGAGCAGCGTCACCGCCACCGTGCGCGCCATGTCTTCGAGATACCGCGCCCCGGCGCGGCCCTCGCCGGGGCCGCTGCCGCCGACCACCCAGGAGGGACCGGCCGCCGCCGGCACCAGCACCGTCGCGGTCTCGCGTCCGGCAAAGCCCACGGTGAGCGCGAGGTTGGCGGTCATCGAGAGCACCAGCAGCCCGGCCAGCGCCAGGCGGATGTCGCGCACCCGGCGGACGGCAAGGTCGAGATCGACACGGCGCATCGTCCCGCCTCAGCCGACAAACCGCCGGAGATGGCTCGGCGGCGTCGCCTTGAGACGCAGCACGAAGTCCGGCAGGAACCAGTAGAGGGCGTAGCGGGCGATGTTGGCCCCCCCGCCGCGCTTGACCCGGCGCAGCACCAGCCAGCCGCCGACGCCCGCGACCAGCCCCGGAACGAACTGATTGGCTGCCAGGCCTAGCAGGGCGGGACCCATCAGCGCCGCCGCCTCGTCGACGGTCCAGAACAGCCAGCGCTCCGGATCGTCGAGACGGCGCGGGATCGTATGGCGGGCGGTGTCGTTCATCAGATAATCGCCGTGCCGACCAGGCCGGTGACGATGCCGGTGCCGGCGCCCGCGGCGATGCCGACGCCGACCGCGCCCATCAGCTGCATGGCGTTGAAGCGCAGCACCGAGCCCACCAGCGCGGCGCCCACGGCCAAGGCCGCGGCGAGCTGACCGCCGGTGCCGCCGACGATGTCGGACACCGTGTCGAGCGGCGCGTCGAAGGTCGTGTCGGTGGTCGCCAGCGCGAGGTCCGGGCCGGCTACCATGGCGGCCATGGCGAGCGCCAGGACGGCCGCTCCGCGCCAGGCGGAGCCGGAGCGGCCCATGCCGGCTGCCGGCATCGTCGCCAGGTCCCTCATGGCGCCGCTCCCGTTCCCGGATCGTCCGGGCCAAGGCCCTTCGGACCGGACAGCGCCGTGCCGTCGTCCGAGGTCGAGGCCCGCCGCCGGCCCCGCGCCCACTCGTCCAGGTCCTCGCGCAGATAGCGCACCAGCCGGCCCAGCAGGTGGTACACCGGCCCGCCGCCCGACACCCGGTAGCGCGCCAGCGTCTTCGGCCGCATGTTGAGATGCGCCGCCGCCTGCTCCGTGTCCAGATAACCGCTGTCGTTCATCCCTTCCGTCTCCATGCCTGCCCCGGACCGCTCCGGGCGCACCGGCGGCAAGGAAAGCGCAGAAAACGGAGCGCGGGGATGGTCGTTTTGCATTTTGAAAACGACCACCCCCTGGAGGATGCTGGAGAGCCCTTGAGACCCCGTGAGGATGATCGCAATTGCGAACGCTCCGACGGGTGTCGTCGCGAAACGGCCCCATGCTGTCCCCGAATCGGCGCCGCGAACGCCCGCAGAGGCGAATCCGGCGAGGCGTCGAACCGCGATTCGACAGGGGCGGGGGCGCAAGTCGCAGCATCGGAACTCGTTGCGGCGAAGGCCATGATCGGGCGCATGAGCCTCAACCGGGCGTTCGACGTTCCCGATCGCCGCGACCGGCATCACGAGACGGGGCTTGAAATACGGTCCGGCCGGGGCTACCTTGCAGCCAGTTACCCGCCGGCAGCGTGCTGTCGGCTCAGGGGCCGCTCTCCGGAGTGGCCCCTGCTTTTTGCGGGGGACGAACGTGAGAACGCGGGTCTATGTGGACGGCTTCAACCTGTATTACGGAGCGGTCAGGGGGACATCGTTCAAATGGCTCGATCCGGTACGCTTGAGCCGGCTGCTGCTTCCTCCGGAATGCGCGATCGACAAGCTGTTGTATTTCACCGCGCGCGTTTCCGGGATACCCGACCCGGCGGCGCCGGCCCGTCAGCAGGCCTATTTGAGCGCGCTGGGAACGCTGCCGGAAGTCGAGGTCCATTACGGGAGCTTTCTGGCCAAGACCGTATGGCGCCCCCTCGTCAACCTGCCGGTCGCGGGTAGCCGGATCGACGCGCCTCGGCCCGTCACGCTGCCCGCAGGCAACCATCCGGTCGCAGGCGCGACTCGCCAGACGCTACCTGTCGGAACCTATCCCCGGCGCGGCAGCGGGCGCAGAAAACGACGCAAGGCAACGGCGCCATTGCCCGATGCACTCGTCGCCGAATTCCACGCGATGGAAGAAAAGGGCTCCGACGTCAATCTCGCGGCGCACTTCCTCAACGACGCCTGGAACGACCTGTTCGACACGGCCGCCGTGATTTCGAACGATACCGATCTTGTGACGCCGATACGAATGGTGACGGCCGAACGGGGCAAGCCCGTCTTCATCGTGTGTCCCGGGCGCTGGCAGGTTGCGCCGAAGCTGAAACACGCGGCTAGCTACGTTCGGCATGTCCGTGCCGCACAACTGAAGGCGGCACAGTTCCCACATACCTTGCCTGGCACCGGGATTTCCAGACCGACGGGATGGTGATCGTCAGGCCGCGTCTGCATCGGGCGTGCCGGCGGATCCGGATTTGTCGCCCCCCAAGAGATTGCCGCCGATGCTGCCGGTGATCCGCGAGGCCGCGCTCTGGATCGAATCCCGCGCGAGGTGGGCGTAACGCGCGGTTGTCTGTACCTGCGTATGACCGAGGAGTTTCCCGATCATCGTCAGGCTCTCGCCCAGCGCCAGAGCCCTGCTGGCAAACGAATGCCGCAAGTCGTGGATGCGCACGTCCTTCAGACCGGCCCGCTCGCGGATGCGCCGCCAGGGCCGCTGAAGGTCGGTGAGATGCGACCCCGGCAGACGCCCCGCGATCACCCAGGGGTTGTCGTCCTTGCGCGGAATGGCCGCCAGCACCGCCCGCGCCTCGGGACCGAGCGGAACGATGCGGTCGCCGGTCTTCGCGTCGGGGAGCTCGATGCAGTCCGCCTTCACATAGTCCCACTTCAGGTCGCGGATCTCCGACATCCGGCAGCCGGTAAGCAGCAGCAGCCGGAATGCCGCCACCGCCGACGGCATCTCCGCCTCGGCCTCGCGCAGCACCTCGCCCAGCCGCTCGGTCTCCGCCTCCGACAGGAAGCGCTCCCGCTTGTGCTCCTTGAAGCGCTTGACGTGCCGGCACGGGTTGGTGCCGTCCGGCCGCCAGCCCCAGACCTCGGCAAGCGAGAACATCTTGGAGAGAACGCCCAGCGTACGGTTGGCCTGGTAGGGCTTGTCCCGCAGATCGTGGTGCAGGGCCGCAATGTCCTTGCGCTGCACTTCGGCGACCCGCAGCTCCCCGATCGCCGGATCGACGAACAGCGTCACCGAGCGCGCGTATTCCAGCTGCGTGCTCTTCTTGCAGTGGTCGGGCACATACTCTTCGAGAAACCGCTTGCCCAGGTTCGCCATGGTCGGCTCGGCCTTTTGCGCCGCCTCCGCGGTGCGGGGATCGATTCCCTTCTTCGCTTCCGCGAGGACTTCCAGCGCCCTCGTGCGCGCCTCGTCCGGCGTGAGCGGCCCGTGCGGACCGATGGTGAACCAGCGCAGCTTGCCGTCCACCCGGGTCTGGACGACGTAGTTCTTGCGGCCCGACTTGCGCACCCTAAGGCCGAAGCCGGTGAGCTCGCCGTCCCAGTAGACGGCATCGCTGCCGTTCGCCTTGATGGCGTCGACGGTGCGCTTGGTGAGCCGGGGGATGCGGTTGGAAGCCATGGCGAGGGTCCTTGACGTTGCCGGGACCGTGTAGCATGCTGGCAAACTATTGGCAAACACTTTGCATCAATCCGGCGGGCTCTCGATACCCCTCGAATGACCTGAACGGGGACATAAACCACCGTAAAACCTAGAAAAATCGCCCTACAGCATCCTCCCGAGGTCTCAAGTCCTCGTATCGTTACCAAACTCATAACCTGAAGGTCGCAGGTTCAAATCCTGCCCCCGCAACCACAAAAAACGCCGCTAATCCAATGGGTTAGCGGCGTTTCGTTTTTCCGGAGAATTCTTCCGAAATGGAGTTCGGAATGCATTCGGAACGGAATCTGCGGGGTTGCGAGGGGTTGCAGGGGGTCGTGTGGCCGGCGAACATCGGGGCGCGCGACTGGTCCGAGCAGGGGTTTGGCGGACGGGGACGGCTTGCCGGATCGGCAACTTCGGAAGGGGAGGAGCTGTTCATGGGCAGGCCGTGTGCAGTCCCGCCGCCAGGTCGTCGAGTTCGTTCTTCTCGTAGGTGGCAGGCGCCCATCCCCGCAGGTAGGGGGTGTACATGCGGTCGAGCTGGAGAGCCTCGCGCTCCCACTGCGGTATGCTGTCCAGCCATTCGGGAATGCCCGGCAGGTCCGATGGTTCCGGGTCGTAGTAGCATGGGCCCAGCTCCGGCATGCCCATGTCGGGCCAATGGCCGTCGTCGCGCTTCAGCAGCCATGTCTGCCAACGATCGTCAGTGTGGGTCTCCACCAGAAAAATTTCGTCCGGAGGATTCTCGCAGTCGGCCAGGAGCGAAGGTAGCAGGCCACCCCTGAATTCGAAGTGCACGAGAGCCGGATCGCCGCTTTCCAACACCAGCACGGTTCGTGCCCCTTCCTCCTTGCAGGCCTGAAGCTTGGGACATTTTCTGGAGAATGTCTGCCGCAGGCTGTCCAGGCGCGGGCCATCCGGATCGTCCTGGGGGATGAACCGGTACGCGAGTGCGCCCGGTTCCCGGCGGATGAGCCGCGCGACCGGCCAGTGCAACAGTTGGAACCGGCAGTCGAATCCGGCAGGCGTTTCCCGGATCCAGTCGTTGGCCAGGTGGGGATTGCGCACCGGCGGGAACGGAACCGGGTTCCGGTCGCGCAGGATCCGTTCGGAGGTGCGAATCCACTGCACCAGGCTGTTCAGGGCGCGGGCGCGCCGGTCCCTTCCTCCCGGCAGGGAAACGTCGATCCGGAACTGTAGCTCGTAATAGGCCGGGCTAGGGAACGCGTCCGGGATGCTCTTCCTGACATGCCGGACGATCCGGTTTGCAACTGCGAGGGTTCCGATCTGGTTTCCGAAGGATTCGATCCGGGTGTGTTCGATCGCGTAGTCCTGCGTGCCGAGTCTCAGGCGCAGGTCGACAGGGGGAGCACGCCCCTCCTTGTCGGGGTGCCGGACGTCCGTGCGTATCTCACGCGTCCATTTCTCCAGCGACCGGACGACGGCGTCGCACGCCCTGCCTTCGTTGTTCGGCACCGCCACAATCTTCGAATCCTTCATCGGAATCCCCAGCCCGACCGTTCCCCATCTTGGAATTGCGGGGTCAGGTTGCTCAGAGACTTGTTAAGCCTTCCCGAGATGCTCATCGTGAAGATACTTGGGGTCGAATTCTGCGAGAGCTTCGAGCGGATCGATTGGGGCGCCCCATATGCTGCGTTGTTTTTCCAGGGGTAGAGACCAAAACACGTTCAGCGCCGTGGTACTTCCGAAATGTGGCCATAGCGCATCACTGCTGATAATCCGCGCCAGAGCCGACCGCGCGATATACTCGACGATCGCCTCCTTGGCCACCAGATCGAGCCGAACTTCGCGGTCGAATGTCTCGAGATAGCGGTTTTCGTGGAGGTGTTCGACATTGCTTCGAATGTCGTACAACTCACCCATCAGGTCATGATGAGTCGGCCCGATGAACAATTCCGTCCGGCTCTTGAACTGCCGCTTTGTCTTTCCGATAGTGGGGAGGATCATCCCGTCGATGCAGCGGCAATACTGGTGGATCCGGTCGAGAGGTTCCGCGACCGCTCTTGTCTTCACATAAATGTTCATCGTCCGCAGCAGGCGCAAGAGTTGGGCAGGCTGGGTGTCCGGCCGCATTGCATCGAGCTGCTGTGCCAGTTGGGCCGCGAGTTCTATGTCGCCAGCGACAAGCGGCGGGTAAGGCCGGAACACCTGCGGCACGGGGCAATCCAGATTCGCCTGTTGCCGGACACCGATGGCGCCATCCTCCCGCGCACCCGTCAGCATGACCGGCTCATGGGAAGGCGAGAAAATCGCCGACATCAGGAGCCCCGCGTAGAAATGCCGGACACGCTGCTGCAGCGATTGGTTCTCGCCATCCAGAACACCGGGTGTCGTCGATTTCAAGCTGCTGACGAGGAACAGATTGCTGCCTTCGACCTGATCGGCGCGAACGCTGCCGAGCCATTCCCGCCACTCCGGCGGGACGTCGAATGTAGTATCGGTGAGGACCCGGAGGCTGGGCGCGATCCGCTCCGGTGGCGGCGGACCTTCGAGCTTCACCTCGAGGCCGACCAGGGCATACTTCTCACCATCGTCGATCCACACCGTTTGATCTCCTTTGTCTGCTGTTCGTCAACGCCGGCATGTCTCGGCGGACCGCAATATCTGGGTTCCTCGGTCGCAGCGGGGGCTGAGCGCCCTCGCTTCACTGGGGTACGTGCGGGCAATCGTCGGGCGGACTGCCGGCTTCCTGAAGCAACACGATCTCGGCTTCAACCAGCTCCGCCATCTTCGCCAGGCAATTTCAAGGGTAGATGCCCCTGCCGATATTCCGCCAGACCAAATGAACTCTGATCTGCCTGGAGGGCCAGAGCATCGCGGGTTGGGTGCCGGTGATCGCGCTCCGCGTCGATCGCACCGTCCGCATCGACCTCTATCCATCGTCCGTCGCGTGATCGGGTGCGGGGTCCTGCGCATCTGACTGCGAGATCTGCCGTGCCTGACGGGAGTTCCCGCGGCGTCTGACGGCGGATCTTCCGCCTTCCCGAATACCCGTTCCATTGCTTCGAATCGCGCTCCGCGAGTCGCCTGAATTGTCGCCTGAATTGTCGCATGCGACGGCAGCAGGACCGGCGACTCACGTCCCGTTGGGGTGGTCGCCCGCGCCGCCGCGCCGCGACCGGTCATCGTCCTGTCCTCTCCTGTCCCCGAGAGTCCCCTCCTGGGTGGTCGATCGGGGAGTGCAGTTCGACCATGCACGGCGACCGTTTTTTTCGCTTCGATGTTCGCACATGCGTCCGCGCCGCCCTGGGCACGGGCGGGGACGATCGAAGACGAGGAGACGGGAATGACGGAGGACATCACCTTCCTGGACACGCAGCAGGCGGCCCGGATGCTGGGGCTGTCGGCGAAAACGCTGGCCCGCTACCGGGTCACGGGCGAGGGGCCGGTGTTTCACCGGTTCGGGAACCGCATCCGCTACCTGCGCGACGACCTCAAGGTCTGGTGGGAGAAGCGCCGGCGGACCTCGACCGTGGACGACGGCAGCACGCCCCCGGAGGACGACCGATGAGGGCGCCGGCGAAGAGCATGCCGGCGACCTGCAGCGACCGGGCGGGCGACGCGTTGCGCCTCGCCGCGACGGCGGCGCTGGCGGCCGCGGCACTGCTGGCGGGACCGGACATGGCGCTGGCGACCACCGACACCACCTTCGGCGATCCGCTGACCACGGTGGAGAACATCGTCGGCGGCACCGGCGGCCAGCTCGCTGCGGCGCTCGCCGTGGGCGCGGCCCTGGTCGGCTCGGTGCTTCGTTTCAATGCCATGCAGCTGATGGGCGCCGTCGGCGTCGGCATCGCCGCGGGCGCCGGCACCGGCATCGTCACGACCCTGGTCGGCACGGCGATCGTCTGATGAACGACACTGCGCGCCACACCATCCCGCGCCGGCTCGACGGCCCCGAGCGCTGGCTGTTCTGGACCGTCGACGAGGCGGCGGCGCTGATGGGCCCGGCCCTGCTCGGCCTCGCGGCCAACCAGTTCGTGCCGGGGCTGGTCGCCGGCGTCGGCGGCTGGCTGCTGCTGCGCCGGGTGAAGCGCGGCGGCGGGGCCAACATCGCGCGCTACGCCCTCTACTGGTTCCTGCCCGACTTCGTGCTACGGCTGAAGGCGACGCCGCCGAGCCACCTGCGGCGGTATGTCGGCTGATGCGGCGCGGCGACATGGATACGGCGCTGCGCCGGGTGCGGGACATCCGCGTCGCGCTCGGCGCGCTGCTGGCGCTTTCGATGGCGGCCAACCTGGCGCTCACGATGAGCTTCGCCGGGCGCGAGACCGTCACGGTGCTGGTGCCGGCGGTCTCGGGTCCCAACCTGGAGGTCGGCGGCAACGGCGCCGGCGCCGGCCTGGCCGGGGCCCGCTATCTGGAAGACATGGCGCGCACGGTGGCGGTGACGCTGCTGACGCTGACGCCGGAGAACGCAGGCCATGTCCGGCACGCGGCGGCGCGGATGAGCCACGCCTCGGCGCGCGGCGCGATCGGCGCCTGGGTCGAGGCCGAGGCCGGCCGCATGGCCGGGCGCGACCTCGCCAGCGCCTTCTACCCCGCCGACATCGAGGCCGACCCGGCGCGGCTCACGGTCGAGATCGCGGGCGAGCTCGTGACCTGGATCGGCCGCGAGGAGGCTTCGCGCGAGGACCGGCGCTACCGGCTCGTCTTCCGCATCGACGCCGGGCGGATCGGGCTGCTGCGCTTCGAACAACTGGAGAGTGGAAAATGACCAATTTCGGTTCGCGCCCGCGCGCGATGCTGCTTGCGCTGCACGTTCTGGCCGTGGGCGCGCTCGCGGCGCCGGTTCCCGCGCTGGCGATGCAGATCCTCGACGCGGCCGACCATGCCGAGCTCGCGGCGGAGATCTCGGCTTCGAACGTCAACCGCATCGCGCTCAGCCGCGACCGGATCGCGAAGGTGGTGCGGTCGCCGGACGGGTTCGCGGTCGAGCACGACGCCCGGTCGGGCGACCTCTATCTCAGGCCGCTGACGGCCGAGCCGGCCGCGCACGACCCCGTCACGCTGTTCATCGGCACCGAGAAGGGCTTCACCTACCGGCTGACGCTGATGCCGGCCGCGCGCGACTCGGCGCAGATCCTGATCCGCAACGCGGATGCGGCCCCGTCGTCTACGGCATTCGCCGCGTTCCCGTCCGCGGGCGAGCCGCATGTCGCGGCGCTGGTGCGGCTGGTGCGCGCCGTCGCCGGGCGCGAACCGTTGCCGGGCACCGCGATCCATGCCGGCGGGGGTTCCCTCGGCGCCGGCATCCGGCTCATCGAGACCTGGCAGGGTCCGCGCTTCGCGGCGCTCGTGTTCGAGGCCGAACGTCCGGCATCGAAGGACGCGGACGGGCTCGCGGGCCTTGCCGGGACCATCGGGAGCGTGCCGGGAGTCGGCCCGGTTGCCGCGCTCTGGCTGGCGCCGCCGGCCACCGGCCCCTCGGGCGGACGGCTCGGCGTGGCGGTGGTCGAAACCGCCGGCGCGGGAGTCTGGCAATGAGCGCGCGCGCCGACAGGCGCCCGGCCGGCGACGCGAACGACGCCGATGCGGTCCGGCGGCGCCAGCTGTTGCTGTTCTCTGTCATCGCGGCGGTCATGCTGATCGCGGTCGCGGCCTGGCTCGGCATGGGCGGGAGCAAGACCGAGGCGCCGCAGGGCGGCATCGAGGCCGGGATCGTGGACCCGGACGCCGCCGAATTGGTCTGGACGCGGCGCTCGGAGGCGCGGCTCAACAAGGTCGAGGATGCGCTGCGGCGGATGGAGCAGGAGGCGGGCCGGCTGCACACCGAGAACGAGGGGCTTCGGGCGAAGCTGGAAGCCCGGACGGCCGACGCGCTCCGGACCATCGACGCCCACAAGGCGGCGATCGACGAGCTGGAGCGGCGGCTTCAGCCGCAGGCGCAGCCCGGCGCCGCGCAAGGCAATGCACCGGCGGGCGATCCCTGGTTCCGGGGCCAGGAGGTGCCGCCTCGGGGCGGACAACAGCAGCCCACGGCGCCGGTGCGCACGCGCATGATCGAGACCTTCGAGCTGGAGGGCGCACCTCGATCGTCTGGGCGCGATCCCCGCAGCGGCCCCGAACTGGTGGCCGACGCCGTGGCGAAGCCGGTCGCGTCGTGGCTGCCGGCGGGCGCGCACGCCGAGGCCGTGGTGCTGGCTGGCGTCGATGCCTCGGCCGGGGTGTCCTCCCAGGGCGATCCCCGCCCGGTGCTCATGCGCATTACCGGCCCCGCCTGGACCGCCGCCGAGGGTGGCACGGCCATGCAGGTCGACGTCGACGGCTGCACGGTGACGGGCGCGGCCCATGGCGATCTCTCCTCGGAGAAGGTCTATGTGCGCTTCCGCACCATGACTTGCGCCGGGCCCGAGCCCGGCACGGTGGTCGAGACCGACGTCGCCGGGTTCGTCGCCGGGTCGGGCAAGACCGGGGTGCGCGGGCCGGTGGTGAGCCGCGAGGGCGCGCTGGTCGAGAAGGCGTTCCTGGCCGGGGTGGTGTCCGGCCTCGGCCAGGGGGTGTCGCAGGCGTTCCAGCCCCAAGCAGTGGCCACCGGCACCGGCGCAGCCGTGGCCAACACCGGGCTCGGCGATATCGGGCGGGCCGGCCTCGGTTCGGGCGCGTCGAGCGCGGGCCAGAAAGTGGCCGACTACATGATCCGCCGCGCCGAGCAGTACCAGCCCGTGGTCCAGCTCCAGGCCGGCACGAAGGTGACGCTGGTGTTCCTCGAAGGCGCGCGCATCGACGGCCGCCCGAGGACAACAGTGCAGGCGCAATCCGCTCAGGAAGGGCAATGACATGACGCAAGACACGAAACACGCACCGCGCCGGGCGGCGACCTGTCCCGGCCCCCGAGCCGGGATTCCGGCCGCCGCGCTCGTTGCCCTCCTGCTCGCCGGCTGCTCGTCGGGCCATATCGGCGACAGCTGGCAATGCCCGCTGGCCGAGGGCGGCTCGTGCGACAGCGTCGCGGCAGCCGATCCGGCGGTGCCGGACGCGGGCGGCCGGACGGTGCTCGGGGAGCCGCTCTGGCAGGTGCGCGGCAGCGCCCCGGAGACGCGCAGCAAAACGGTTTGCGAGACCGGTTGCGGCGGAGGGTTCGATCCCTTCGGCTGGCTCGCACGGCTGTTCGGCGACCCCGGCTCGGGAGCCCGCCCCGGACTGGAACCGCAGGCCGGGGCCGGCGGCAACGATGGCGTTGAGGAGCGATCGGTCTCCGGCCAATCGGGGCCGGCGACTGCCACGACGACCGGGGCCTTGCCCGCCAGTCCGGTCCGGGCGGCGGACGCGGCGGCCATTTCGGCCGCTCCGGAAGCGGCGGGACCGGAGGCCGCCGTCCTTCCGGCCGAACCGGCCTCGGCAGCGGTCGGTCCGCAAGCGGACGATCTCAGGACGGGCGAGGTGGTGGCGCGTATCTGGATCGCGCCTTTCGTCGATGCCGACGGGGTCTACCGCGAGGCCTCGCACATCCGCGTGGTGCTGGAGCCGGCCGGCTGGAGGCTGAAGTGATCGGCCGTCTCCTCGAACTCTTCGAGGGTCCCGAGGCGCCGGGTCCCTGGACGCCGCCGATGGCGTCGGCCGCGCTCCATTCCCTGCTGCCCTGGCGCGCCTTCGACGAGTCGAGCGAGCTCTACGTCAATGCGGGGTCGGTGGGCTTCGTGCTGGAGCTGCCGCCGTTCGCCGGGATCGACGCCGAGACCCTGGGCGCGCTCTCCGGCACGCTGGCCGACGCCGCGCCCGAGCGCTGCACCGTCCAGGTCATCCACTGGGCGAGCCCAAGGTTCGGGGCCGCGTCACGGTCCTGGGCCGGGCCGCGCAGCGAGGCCGGGGGGACGCTCGCCCGGATGGTTGCAGGGCGCCGCGACCTGCTGGCGCCCGGCGGCTGGCGGCGGCTGCACGGCGGGGGACCGCCCTTCACGCTGTCGGACTACCGGGTGTTGGTGACCGCCTGTCTCGCAGGCGGTCCCGGTCCTTCGGCGGAAACCGCGCTCGGCGCCTTCCGCCGGGCGTTGGAGGGCACGCTGGCATCCGCGGGAGCGCAGACACGGCGGCTGGAGCCGGACGGGCTGCTGTCGCTGGCGGCAGAGTTGGTCAGTCCCGACATCGACGGATACCGCGACGGCGGCACCGAGCGCCCGCCCCGGCGCTGGGCGCCGCGCGATCCCCTGCACGAGCAGTGCATCACGCCCGGCCGCGCGCTCACGGTCCATCCGACCGGCCTCGCCTTCCATCACCCGGACGGGGAGGACATCGCCGTCCGCGTGCTGTCGGCGATCGCCTTCCCCGAGGTCTGGCCGGGCTGGCGCGGCAACGCGCTGATCGGCGACTTCCACCGCGACTTCCTCCAGCCGGGCTGCCCGGTGCTGACCTGCCTCACGATCATGACCGGCGACGAGGCGGCGGGCGAGAAGGCGTTCCTCAAGTCCGCCCGCGCGACGCAGCAGGCCGGCACCGGCATTGCCAAGTATCTCCCCGGCCTGCCCGAGAAGGCGCGCGACTGGCAGACCGTGACCGACCGGATCAAGGACGGCGAGAAGCTGGTCCGCGCCTGCTACATGGCCGCGGTCTACGCGCCGCTGGATGCGCTCGACGAGGCCGAGCAGGCGGTGCGCGCGATCTATCACGGCCAGGGCTGGCGGGTGAACGCGGAGCGCTACATGCAACTCCCCTCCTGGCTCGCCTGCCTGCCGATGGCGTCCGCCGGCGGGCTCGACGCCGATCTCGAGCGAATGGGCCGGATGAAGACCCTGCTGACGTCGAGTGCGGTCAATCTCGCGCCGCTGCACGGCGAGTGGCGCGGCCAGCCCGCCAATCGGGACAACCCGCCCGCCCTCTTCCTGATCGGCCGCCGGGGCCAGCCGGCTTGCTGGTCGCCCTTCGCCAACGACGCCGGCAACTACAACGTCGCCGTCACCGGCAAGTCCGGCTCGGGCAAGTCGGTGCTGATGCAGGAGCTGGTGACCGGGCTGATCGGCGCCGGCGGCGAGGCCGTGGTGATCGACGACGGGCGGTCGTTCCAGCACGCGGCGGAAGCGCTGGACGGCGCCTTCATCGCCTTCGGCAAGGACCCGGCCTGCCTCAACCCCTTCGCCATGATCGACGCCGGGACGGCGGCGCATGACGGCGACTACCGCGAGGAGTGCTTCGCCATGCTGGCCGGCGTGATCGGCCGGATGGCCCGCCGCCGCGGTTCCATCGACGACATCGAGGCAGCGCTGATCGCCGAAGCCATCGCGGCGGCCTGGGACGAGGCCGGCAACGATGCCGATCTCGGCACGGTGCGGAAGAACCTGGCAGCCCGCGACGACCGCCGCGCGGCAGACATGGCGACCTCCCTCGGACCCTGGTGTCCGAGCGGGGCCATGGGGCGGCTGTTCGCGGGCTCGAACGTGCCGGACCTGGAGAACGCGCTGACGGTGTTCGAGCTGGCAGAGCTCAAGGGCCGGGGCGACGTCCAGGCCGTCGTGCTGATGCTGGTGGTCTTCCTCGCGACCCAGCGCATGTATCACGGCCCGCGCACGCGGGCGAAGGCGATCGTCATCGACGAGGCCTGGGACCTGCTCTCGGGCGAGGACTCGAAGGCGTTCCTCGAAGGCGCCGCGCGCAGGGCCAGAAAGTACCGCGGCGCGCTCGTCACGGGCACGCAGAGCGTCAACGACTACTACGCCAACCCGGCGGCGCGGGCGGCCTGGGAGAACTCCGACTGGACGATCTTCCTCGCCCAGAAGGACGAGTCGGTCGAGCTGCTGAAATCCGAGAAGCGCATCCACTGCGATCCGGGCATGGAACGCGCGCTGAAGTCCCTCACCACGGCGGACGGGCGCTATGCCGAGCTAGTGCTGCACGGGCCCGACGGCTGGCGCGTGGCTCGCCTCGTGCTCGACGCATGGTCCGTGGCGCTGTTCTCGTCGCGCGGGCCGGCGTTCGCGGCGGTCGAGCGGCTCAAGGCCGAAGGGCTCACCACGGTCGAGGCCATCGACCGGCTCGCGGACGGCGCCCGTTTCGCAGGGGACGCTCCCCTCGCCGGGGCCGCTACCGGCCATTCCGAACCATCCGAAACTGGAGAAACCGCATGACCCGGAATTCCACTGCCCCCGGATCGATGTCCGGGGCAGGCGCCCGGCCGCTCACCTGGCCGGGCGATGCCGAGAACGTCACCGCCGCCGATATCGACTTCGAGGCGTTGGCCCATGTGCTGGCCAACACCTGCCGCCGGGGCGGCTGCTGCCGGCAGTACCACTCGGTCGCGGCCCATGCGGTGATCGTATCGGAGGAGATCGAGGCGCTCGACGGGCTCGGGGACGAGGACCGCCGGACGCTGGCGCTACACGCGCTGATCGCCAGTGCTCCGTCGGCCTGGCTCCGGGGATGGCTGCCGGACTCGCAGCGCGCGGTGGAACGCGCCGGAAAGCTCGCCACCGGGATCGAGACCGCGGTGCGCGAGGCCGCGGGCCTCGATGCCGTGCTGGAGGAAGAGCATGCGAAACTGCTCCGTTTCGTCACGCGGATGGCGGCCGCGGCCGAGCGCCGGGACATCATGGATGACGGTCCCGCGGGCGCCGGCGTCGCGTTCCCGCCGCTGAAGCGGCGCATCCGCTCGATCCCGCCCGACAAGGCCGCCACCGCCTGGCTCGCCAGATTCCGTGCTCTCGCCGGGCCGGAAGAGGAGCGCCAGCGGCGCATCGTGGCGGCTGCCCGACCGGACGGGTCGGACCCCGGAACGGGTCCGGGGCAAGTTGCGGGCGAAGGCTGACATGGACCGGCGCGGGTCCCCCGGATCGTTGTCCGGGGCAGGGAGCTGGCCGGTGATGGTGTCGGCGGTGCTGCTGTCGGGCGCGATTGCGGCTGCGGTCGCGGCGGCGACGCTCCGATACGGAGTGGAGGAACCGCCGCGCATCGCCGGCGTGCGGCTTGCCGAGATCACGGCGGCGTATACGACGCGGGCCGCAAGCGAAGGCAGGAGCGCGGAGGACGTGCGCGCCTGGGGCGAGGCGCTGGAAGCGGCGCTCGACCGGGTTGCGGCACGCCATCGCCTGGTGCTGCTGCCGGCGCGCGCGGTGGCCGCCGGCGCGCCCGACGCGACGGCCCGGGTCGAGGCGGCGCTCGCGGCGATCCTCAGCCACCGGGGAGCGGAGCGATGAGCGCGCAGGGGCTGCAACTCGCGCGGAAGACCGGCCGTTCGCGCCGGGGCCGGATCGGCCTGGCGGTCATGGCGCTGCTGGCGGCGCTCTGGCTCGCCGCAATCTCGCACGTCCATGTCAATGCGAGCTGGTCGGACGGGGCCTGGGGCTACGCCGCCTTCCCGCTGTTCGGCGAGGACCCGGCGATCGGCGACCGGGTGCTGTTCGAGCCGCCCGAGGCGGTCGGTTCCCGGGTTCCCTACCTGAAGACGGTGCGCGGCGTGCCGGGCATGGCGGTCGCGGTCGGGGAAGACGGAACGGTCTGGCTGGACGGTGAGCCGGTCGGGCTGGCCAAGACGCATGCGCTCGACGGGCGGCCGCTCGCGGCGATCGCGCCCGGGACCGTCCCGCCGGGTCACTTCTACCTGCACGGCGACCACATCGACAGCCACGACAGCCGCTACGCCGAGATCGGGCTGGTGCCGCGTGCGCGCATCCTGGGCCGCGCCGTCGCCATGCCGGACATTCCCTGGCTCGGTCTCGACGGGCCGCTGGTCGGGCCGGAGGACTCCGGCCCGGCTGCCGGTAGCGCGACGGTCCTGCCGTATCCGGCGGGCGGACCGCCTCCGGTTGCGGGAGACGGGCCATGACACGTTTTGCCGTCCGTCCTGCCGCCTTCCGGCCCTTCGCGGCGCCGTTCATGGCGCTCGCGCTCGTGCTGGCCGCGCCGGCATCGGCGAAGGACCTGGGGGTGCGCGGCGCGACCTGGCCGGTCGCCGAGCCGGACCTGCTGGCGCAGATCGAGGCGCGGCTCGTCGAGATGGAAGGTTCCGGCGAGCTGGCCCGGCTTGAACAAGAGGCCCGCGCCAATGCGCGCCGGAAGCTGGAGGAACCGGACCCGGCGCCCGGCATCGCGCCGGCGAGGGAAGAACGCAGCCGCCCGTTCGACCCCGCCGTCACGGTCGCACGCGACATCCGCACTGCCGACGGGGTGCTGATCGCCGCCGCCGGCATGCGGGTGAACCCGCTGGAGCACGCGACGCTCGCCCGCGACCTGCTGTTCATAGACGGCAGGCGCGAGGCGGAAATCGCCTGGGCGCTGGCGCATGACCGTCCCGCGAAGATCGTGCTGCTCGCCGGACGGCCGCTGGACCTGATGCGGCGGCACCGCCGGCCCTTCTTCTTCGACCAGGGCGGACGCCTCGCGGCGCGCTTCGGTCTCCGCTTCACACCGAGCCTGGTCGAACAGGCGGGCTCGCGGCTGCGCATTACGGAGATTCCGGTCGAAGACCGGGAGAGCACCCGAGAGGAGGACTGAACGATGCTGAACATGAACCGGGCCACCCTGGTCGGCCATGCCGGGCGCGATCCGGAAATGCGCGACCTGAAGAACGGCGGCAAGGCGGCGGTGTTCACGCTCGCCACCACCGAGAAGTGGACGGACGGGGACGGACGCCCGGCAGAGGCGACGGAATGGCACCGCGTCGTGGTCTACGGCGCCACGGTCGCGGCGGTCGAAAAGATGCTGAAGAAGGGCGACCGGGTGATGGTCGAGGGCCGGATCGCGACGCGCGGCTTCACCGACAGGGAAGGCAACGACCGGACGGTGACCGAGATCGTCGTCTCGGGATGGCAGGGCATGGTCAACATCCTCGGCGGCCGCCGCGCGCCGGGAGACACGCCCGATGCCGGCGCCTCCGCACCGGCAGAAGCGGAATGATCCGCCGCCTCGCCCTTCCGGCCGCGCTCGCGCTGCTGGCCGTCCTCTGGTCCGGTGCGGCCTCGGCGCAGTCATGCACCGGGCGGTTCGTCAACCCGATCTCGGACGTCTGCTGGGAATGCCTGTTCCCGATCTCGATCGGGCCGATAACCATCGGCAGCGTCTCGGGGGTGCTGGACACGCCGAACCCGTCCTCGCCGATCTGCCTCTGCGGCTCGCCGATCCCGCGCATCGGCCTCTCGCTCGGGGTGTGGGAGCCGGCGCGGCTGGTCGACGCGACGCGGGCGCCCTGGTGCTTCCCCAACCTCGGCGGCCTCACCATCGACCCCGGCCTGCCGGCCGGGCGCGGGCGCACCGGGGCCGCGGGCGGCGACGGCGCCAAGGGCTCGGTCTGGCACGCCCACTACTACATGTATCCGCTGCTCTCCTGGATCGGCGTGCTGCTCGACCTCGGCTGCCTCGAGGGCGGCGGGCTCGACATCGCCTGGGCCTCGGAGCTTGACCCGGCCTGGCTCGACGACGAGCTCACCTTCCTGCTCAACCCCGAGGCGGCGCTGTTCGCCAACCTGCCGGCCCAGGCGGCCTGCGCCGCCGACTGCGCGGCGGCCTCGGCGGGGCTGCCGCTCGATCCGCTGTTCTGGTGCGCCGGCTGCCAGGGCGGGATGTATCCGCTGACCGGCAACGTCGCGGCGCATGTCGGCGGCGTTCAGGCCTCGCTGCTCGCGTCCCAGCGCCTGCTCTACCGGCTGCACCGCGCCGGGCTCGCCTGGGGGACGATGGGCTCGGGCGCGCTCTGCGGGCGCTACCCGATGCCGATCATGCGGAAATCGCAGTACCGCTGGCAGATGACCCAGCCGGTGCCGGCCGTCGATCCGTTCACCGGCTGCAACCCGACCGGGCGCTCCTCGGTGCTCTGGGAAACGCTCCGCGAGCTACCGGTGGCCGGAGAGAACTTCGGCTACCTGCTGTGGAAAAAGCGGAACTGTTGCCTCTTATGAAACCATTGAAACACAACGATTATTTCCAATCCAAGGATAGCCCGATGCGCCGCTTCCGACAAGCCCCGACAGTCCTGTTCCTGTCCGTCCTGCTGCTGGTGACGGGCTGGTCCGGAACGGTGCGGGCGGACGAGGCGGGTACGGCAAATCCCGATACTGACGCTGCTCGCCTGGTCGAGGAAATTCTCGGCAAGGCGGGCGGCGACGACGGCGAGTCGCTCGGCGCCTGGACGCGCTCGATCCTCGACCGCGCGCTGGAACGGGCCGGCGAAACCGCGCGGCAGACCGTCCCGGGCCGACCCGGAGAACCCGCGCCCCTTCCGGCCGAACGCCATGCCGGCGAATTCGCCGGACCGCGTTCCGGCACGGCGGAAGTCCTGATCTTCACCAGCCTGTCGGTGCCGCGTGAGAGCTGGAGGCAGTGGGCGCGCGACGCGGCCCGGCTCGGCGCAGCGGAACACGCTGGTCCGCCGCTGGTGCTGCGCGGCGTCGGCGAAGGCGGGTTGCCCGCGACGGCGAAGCGGATCGGCGAGCGCCTCGGCGGGGCGGAGGCCGGGGTGGCCATCGACCCGCGCCTGTTCCGGCTGTTCGGCATCGAACGGGTGCCCGCCGTGGTCGTGGTGCCGGGTGGCGTGCCGCCCTGCCGGAGCCGCGGCTGTGCCGACGATCCCGCGCCGCCGCATGACCGCATCGCCGGAAACATCGGCCTGATCGCGGCGCTTGAGGCAATCGCGGACGAGGGCGCCGTCGGCCGGGATGTCGCGCGCCGGCATCTCGAACGCCTGTGGGGGAAGGACCGGCCATGACGGAACAATCCGATCTTCGCCGCGATTGCGTGGAGATCGCGCTGGACCGCGGGACGCGGGTCATGCGGCTGCTGACCTGGACGGCGATGTTCGCCCTCGTCTGCCTGATGCTGTGGGTGGTGTCGGGGATGGCGGCCAAGGCCGGAGAGGACCCGAAGGCGGCGGCCCGCGCCATCGGCAATGCGGGCAATGCGGCGGCGCGCGCGGTCGCGCGGGATTCGTCCAACGCGGCCGAGGTGCCGGGCTATGCCGGCACGAACCTGCCCGAACGCAGCATCGGCGCGAGCCGGCTTGAGGACGAGGGGCGCGCGCGGCTCGTCGATCCGAACGATCCCGGCGGCGCGGCCGGCCGCGCGGTGGTCCGGGGCGCGACGAGCCGGCCCCCGGCCAACGTGCCGGCCAGCGATCCGCTGGTGCGGCGCTCGGAGACTGTCGCTTCATCGCCGCAGTCGGCGGCGCACGGCGCGGACGGCCTCGCCTCGGGCAGTACCGCGGACTGCGGGGCGGATCTTCAGGACGCCGGAGACGGCGGATCTTGTGGGTCCGTGCGCTACTGCGTCGGCGCCGGCTGCGAGACGGTAAGCCCGCAAGCGAACGCCGGCTTCGTGAACGCGACGACGCGGCTCAACATGGCGCTGGAGCTGGGCGGCGACGAGTTCGACCGCCAGGACATGCGTCTCTTCACCGGCCAGCGCCGCGCCTGCCACATCAAGCTGTTCGGCCTCGCCAATTGCTGCAAGAACTCAGGGCTTCTCGTCGGGCTCGGCAACTGCTCGGCCTCCGAGCGCGAGCTGGCCGAGGAACGCAACGCCGGCAACACCCACTATCTCGGCACATACTGCTCGAAGAAGACGCTGTTCGGCGTCTGCATCCGCCGCTCGCGGGCCTGGTGCGTGTTCGGCTCGAAGCTCGGGCGCATCCTGCAGCAGCAGGGCCGGGTCCAGCTCGGCATCGGCTGGGGAAGCTGCCGCGGCCTCACCGTGGCCGAGATCGAGGGCATCGACTTCGCGCGCCTCGACCTCTCCGAGTTCACCCAGGACCTGATGGACGGGTCGCGGGCGCCGTCGGTCTCGCTGCCCGACGCCGGCGACACCGGCGAGGCGATGCGCACCCGCATCCGGGACTTCTACCGGCGGGGGCAGTGATGGTTCGCGCCGCGCTCCATGCCCTGAAACGTGTCCTCGCGGCGACAGTCGTGTGGTCGGCCCTGGGGGCGTCCGCGGCCGGCGCGGAGTGGCGGTCGTGGTGCGGCGATCCCGGATCGAACGCCGGACAGGGCCTCGGCTGGCACTTCTACTGCGACCGCCAGGAGGAGGAGCCGGAACGGGTCGAACCCGCCCCGGCCCCGCCTTCGGGCCAAACGAGCGGATCTGCGGCGGAACGGATCGAGGCGATGCGCAAGGTGCTGGAAGAAGCGCGTGCCGAGGCGATCCTCGACCCGACGCCGGAGAAGGTGACCGCCTATCTGCGCCTCCAGCAGGAGACGCTTCAACGGGCGGCGGCCTTCTCCGACGCCTTCCGGCGCACGGTCTGGGCGACGCCGGAGCTCGACTACACGCTGCGCCGCCCTGTGGGCGCGCTCGCCAAGCAGGTCTGGTCGGACGAACGGCGCGAGGCCCGCGACGGCGCCCTCGCCCGGCTCGGGGAGCGCTACGGGCTGATCTATCTCGGCCATGCCGGATGCGCGGGATGCAAGGTGTTCGGTCCGCTGCTCCGGGCCTTCGCAAGACGTCACGGCCTCGACGTGCTCGCCGTCTCGCTCACCGGCGAGGCGCTGGAGGGCTGGCCGGAGGCCGTGCCGGACAACGGGCGCGCGGCCCGACTCGGCCTCGGTCACGCCCCGGTTCCCGCCCTGGTGCTGTTCGACACCGCCACGAAGCGTGTCCTCCCGGTCGGCTTCGGCGTGATGGCCGAGGACCAGATGGCCGAGCGGATCTACGCCCTCACCGCCCTGGAGCCCGGCCATGACTACTAGCGATTCCCCGATGCGGGCCGGATTGCATACCGTATGCACGAACCGTCGGCGCCGGCGTCCGTCCGGCATACAGCGCCGTTTCCGGCGGGCCGCCGTATCGGCCGGCCTGCTTGCCGCCGCCCTTCTCGCGGCCGCACCGGCCCGGGCGGACGTGCTGTCGGAGATGAACCGCTTCTGGCAGGGCGCGGCGGTCAACACCACCGGGCCGACCGCCTTCCAGGGCCAGGCCTCTGGCCACTGGACGCTGGGCAACCTCTACCTGCGCTCCCCGGTGCGCTCCGAGCAGATCGCGACGGTAGGCCTGCCGTCGTTCCGCTCGGGCTGCGGCGGCATCGACGCCTTCGCCGGCGCGTTCTCGTTCATCAATTCCGACCAGCTCGTCGCCTTCGGCCGCGCGGTGGCGCAGAACGCCGCCGGCTTCGCCTTCGAGCTGGCGCTGGAGACCATCTCGCCGGTGATCGCCGAGACCATGGCGAAGCTCCGGGCGCTGGCGCAGTGGGTCAACTCCCAGAACCTGAACTCCTGCGAGACCGCCCAGGCCCTGGTCGGCGCGCTGTGGTCGAAGAACGACCGGGCCTCGTCCGCGATCTGCGCCGCGATCGGCACCGGCCAGGGGATCTTCTCCGACTACGCCGCCGCGAAGCACGGCTGCGGCGCGGACGGGAAGCGCAACTCGACCCTCGCCGCCGCCTCGGGTGCCATGGCCGACCAGGTGCCGGTCAACGTCAACTACGCGTGGAAGGCGATCAGGGCGTCGTCCTTCCTCGCCGGCGACACCCAGCTTGCCGAGTTCGCCATGGCGGTCACCGGCACGCTGATCGTCACCGCGCCGACTTCCGACGCCGATACCTCCGGCCCGCGGGTGCGCATCCTGGAGCCGCTGGCGCTCGACCGTCGGGTGACCGAGGTGCTGATGGAGGGCGGCGGGGCGCTCCCGGTCTATCGCTGCGACACGCCTGCCGCCTGTCTCAACCCGACGCTCGGCACGGTGACGATTCCGGCGAACCGGGGCTTCCGCGCGCGGGTGGCGTCGCTCCTGCGCGACATGGTCGATGCGGTGCGCGCCGACACCGCCGTGCCCGCGCCGACGCTCGGGCTGGTCAACCTCACCACCCTGCCGGTCTACCGGGTCGCCAACGCGGCCGCCGCCTATCGCGGCGCGGTGATCGACCAGGAGATGGACGCGCTCGCCGAGGCGGTGGCGCTCGACGTCATGCAGGTGTGGCTCACCGACCTGCACCGCACGGTCGAGGAGCGCGCCGGGACGCTGGACATCGCCGACGGCGAGCAGCTGCAGCGCTGGCGCGAGGGGTTGCGCTCGAACCGCATCGCCTTGGCGCGCCATCGTCACCAGGGACTCCAGCGGCTCAACACCGCGCTCGCCGTCGTGGAGAAGCTCAGGCTGATCGAGACAGAACTTGCCGGGGCCTTGTCCGCCGATCTCCGCGCGGCACTGGCCTTCGCGCGCGGCGGTGCCGGCGCCGGGTCGCGCTGAGCCATGGCGTGACACCTTACATATGTACGAGCTCTTCACCCTCGGCGGCGGCACCTATCTCGTCGATCTGCTGAACGCCGTTGCCGCCATCACCGGCGGCGGCGCCTACATCACGCTCGCCCAGCTCGCCGGCGTCGCCGGGCTCGCCTGGGTGCTCTTCCGCACCGCCTTCGGCGGGAGTTGGAAGGACAACGCGAAGTGGATGCTGCTGTTCGTGGCGGTGTGGGGCGCGATGATCGTGCCCAAGGCGACCGTGCGGGTGGTCGACCGGCTCGATCCGACCCTGGCGCCGGCGGTGGTGGCCAACGTCCCCATTGGATTGGCGCTGTTCGCCTCGCTCACCAGCAACGTCGGCGACGGGCTGACGCGCCTCACCGAGCAAGCCTTCACGCTGCCGAACGACCTGCAGTACCGGCGCCACGGGCTGATCTTCGGCGCCCGGCTCGCGGCCAAGACGACCCGTCTGGAAATCACCGACGCGGTGTTCGCGCGCAACCTCCGCAATTACGCCCGCCAGTGCGTGTTCCACGCCCTGCTGCTGGGCCATATCTCGGCCGACGACCTGCGCGAATCGACCGACCTTTGGCGGCTGGTCACCGCCACGGGCACGCCGTCGGCCGGGGCCTCGCCGGCGCGCATGTTCGAGTTTGCGACGCGCGGCGCGGCGGGCGCCGGCGGCGCCACGACGGTCGACCGCCAGGTGGTCACCTGCCGCGACGGCGCGGGCCGGCTGAACGCGCAGTGGAATGCCGAAATCCAGCGCGCCGGGACCATTTTCGGGCGGCGCATCTTCCCCGACGCCCGCACCGATGCGCTGGCCCGCGCCGAGCTGCTGGCGGCGCTGCCCGCCTCCCACACCTTCCTCATCGGCGCGGCGCGCTCGGCGGCCGAGATCATGCGCCAGCAGATGGTGCTGAACGCCGTCCACGACGCCGGCGAGCAGTGGGCGGCCGAGGCCGGCAATGCGGCCGCATTGAGGGCCTATACCGAAGCCCGGGCCGAGGCGCAGACGGTCTCGGCTTACCGGGCCATCGGACGGCAGGCCGAGACCTGGGTGCCGCTGCTGCGGATCGTCTTCGAATGCCTCTACATCGGCGCCTTCCCGATGGCGGTGCTGCTGATGCTGACGCCCGCGGGCGGCGCGATCTTCCGCTCCTATGTCACCGGGCTGGTCTGGCTCCAGTCATGGGGGCCGCTCTACGCGGTGCTGCACCGGATCAGCATGGGCGAGGCGGCCGAGAGGATGCAGGCCGCCGCGCTCATGCCGGGCGGCGATATCGGCATCTCGCTGGTGGCCCAGGCCGGGATCAGGGCGGTCGCCTCCGACGTCGCGGTGATGTCGGGCTACCTGTCGATGTCGGTGCCGTTCCTCGCCGCCGCCCTGGCGTATGGATTGTCGAAGGCGACGGTGCTGGCCACGTCCGTGCTGGCGGTCGGCCAGGACGCCGCGTCCTCGGCCGCGCACGAGGGCACGACCGGCAACCTGTCGCTCGCCAACACGGGCTACGACACGCACCGGTTCGCGACCCTGGAGGGCCGCCAGATCCGCACCTCGGCCCATGTCGACACCGACCGCTATGTGGGTTTTGCGCCCGCCGGCGCGGGATTCGTCGTGACCGGCGACGGCACGCCGGTCGTGGACGCGTCGTCGGCGACCAGCAACATTCCCGCCGCCGGAGTCCGGCTCTCGGAATCGCTCGCCACCAGCTACGAGACCCGCGCGGCGGAGGCACGCGGCCTCTCGCGCCACTGGTCGGCGGAAGCGGGCCAGGCGCGCAACGCCGCCGTCACCGACGCGACCGGGCTGGTCGAGCGCTACTCCCACGACATCAGCACGGGCGAAGCCCATGCGCGCGGGGTTACGGAAAGCGAGTCGAGCCAGGCGCAGGCGCTGGAGTCGCACCACGAGAAGCTCGCGGAGATCGCCGGCATATCCCGGAACCAGGCGGCGCTGCTGACCGGCCAGGCAAGCGTCGGCGGCGGCTGGGACTTCATCGTCAAGGCGAAGGCGGACGGCTCGGTGATGTGGCGTGGCCAGACCATCGAGCAGGAGGCCTGGAACCGCGTGAAGGAGTACGACCGCCAGCACGGCGTCACGGAGACCTGGTCGCAGGTCTCGGAGGCCTCCCGGCGCTACTCGACGCAGACCGGCGACAGCGAGCTTGCGAGCCTCGACGAGAGCCTCAACGCCAATCTCACCCGGATGCGGACGTTCCAGGAGCGGGCGTCGCTGGCGCGGAACGAGTCCGAGATGTGGTCGGAGCAGGAGGCGCAGGTGCGCTCCGACGCCCAGGCGATCGACCGCAACCTCGCCCAGCCCTTCTTCGCCTGGCTGTCGGAGCGGACGGGAACGGACGGCAGGCCGATCGGCGCCGCCGGGGCCGGGGCCCTGATCTCGGTGCAGACGGCGGAGGACGCGGAGACCCTGCGCGAGCACGCCGCCGCGTTCGTCGCCGAGAAGTTCCCCGCCCCCGCCGGGCCGGACCCGGCGTCGGTCGGCGGGGCGGCGGTCTACGAGGACGCGGCGGGCAGGCTGCGGGAGTCCTATGCCGGCGAGACCGCCGCCGCATATGGCGGCTGGTCGGCGGGCGTGCGGGATCGCGCCGCTGCGGCGGGCGCCCCGCGCCCGGGCGAAACCGACGTGGGCGCGATGGAAGAGCGGGTCGAGACGAAGACCGAAATGACCATGAAGGAAACGGCGCGCGAGGCCCGGCAGACGGTGACCGGGCGGGAGACTGCGGAGGGCCGCGTCGGCGTGGCCGTCGAGGCGGACAAGCCATTCGAGCGTCACGCGACCGAAAACCTGCCGGTGGTCGGAGACTGGCTCGCCGGCAAGCTCTACGGCACGGCGAGGAACGCGGTGCCTGACGCCGCCCCCGGCGGCGCCGGGCGGGACAGGCCGCAGGACGAAAGGGGCTGGGGGGACTCCTCGCCGTGATGCGGGGGACGGACTGCCCGGGTTCAGTCCCCGCGCATCAGCCGCTCGTTGTCCTCGGCGAGGGCCATGTCCAGGTACCGGCCGCTCTGCGTGCTCCAGTCGATGAGCTCGGTGTCGTCGGGAAGGCGGGCGCGGCGGAAGGGGCTCCAGTCGCGGTTGCGGAGACCCCGCCGGAGCGCGAGGACCAGCGAAGAAAGGAAGGCCCAGGCGCCGGCGGCAAGCCATGCGGCGGCGACGGTCTCGATGCCGGCGCCGGTGGCCGCGGACCATGCGGTGGCGAGGGCCGCGAGCGCGAAGCCGGCCAGAACCAGGGCGCGCTCGCCCCAGCTGGTCCGGGACGGCGCCGGAGGCCCGGCGGGCCCAGGCCGATCGTCAAATGTTCGTGTCATGTTCATGTCCTCCGATCATACCGGCGATCCGGGGAATGGGAATCCCGGGCGCCGGTCGGCCGGGATGGACGCTCTCTCCTCCCGGGCCCCTTCGCCCGGCCCCCCGCCCACCTCGGCCTCCCGGCGGCAATCCACGCAATCTGAGGGAGAACGCACATGCGCGGCATCGGCGGCAGTACGCTCCGGGGCGGCCAGACCGTCTTCCACGGCATCCGCATGTGGGGCCAGCTCTTCCGGGCGGGCGTGTTCTTCGCCGCCTTCACCACCGTCGCCGTGCCTGCCTGGACGCTGTGGCACCGGACCACGGGCGCGGAATGGTACGCCGCCGGCATGACGACGCTGGCGGAAGTGAAGCTCGTCCTCGGCTACGACCCGGACTCGGGCCAGGAAATCCGCTTCGAAGACGGCACGCGGCGCGTGATGCGCATCCGCGACATCGCCGCCTCCGTCCCGGCGCTGGAGGCGCGCGAGCGGATCCGGGACGAGATGTTCGCCAGCGCCGGGCTCGGCGCTGCGTCCGGGGCCGGGCTGATCGCGCTGTTCCTGGTCGCGTTCTGGTACCGCGGGGCGCAGCTCGGCCGCCAGAAGCGCATAAGGGGCGCCGAAATGGTGACGGCTAATGAGCTCCGCCGCCGGCTGCAATCGCCGCATGAGCGGCTGCTGGCGCGCATGCCGGGCGCCGCCCGGTTCCGGCCCTACGCCATCGCCGGCATCCCGTATCCGGAGCGCACCGAGACCCAGCACACAATCGTCTCGGGCACCACCGGGTCCGGCAAGACGGTGCTGATCTCCGATCTCGTCTCGCAGATCCGTAGCAGGGGCGAGCGCTGCGTCCTTTACGACAAGATGGGCTCCTACACGCGGTCCTTCTTCGATCGGGACCGCGACGTGCTGCTGAACCCGCTCGATGCCCGCGCGCCGCGCTGGTCGCCCTTCCTCGAAGCCCGCAACCCGCGCGACTTCGACATGATGGCCGCCGCGCTGATCCCCCAGCAGAAGGACACGGTGGACCCGTTCTGGGTGACGGCGGCGCGCCAGCTCTTCTCCAACGGCGCCGGCGTGCTCAGGCAGAAGGGGGTGACGGACAACAGGGTCCTGGTCGACCATCTCCTGAAGACCGACCTGACGGCGCTCGCCGAGGCGATGGAAGGCACGGTCGCGCAGTCGATCGTCGATCCCGACAACCCCAAGACCGCGCTCTCGGTGCGCGCCATGCTGACCGCCAACCTGTCCGCCCTGGAGTTCCTGCCCGACGAGGGCAAGCCGTTCTCGATCCGGGAGTGGATATCGGACGAGGACCGAGGCGGGTTCCTGTTCCTCACGTCCAGGGGCGACCAGCACGCCAGCCTGCGCGGGCTGATCTCGACCTGGCTGGAGATCGCGGTCAACGCCATGCTGTCGCTCGCCCAGGACGACGGGCGGCGCATCTGGGTCATCCTCGACGAGCTGCCGACGCTCCACCAGGTGCCGTCGCTCCAGCCCGGCCTCGCGGAGTCGCGCCAGTTCGGCGGCTGCTTCGTGCTCGGCGTCCAGGTCGCCTCGGCGCTGCGCGACCTCTACGGCCGCAACGGCGCGGAGACCATCTCCGGGCTCTGCGGCACGAGGGTGGTGCTGGCGGCCCCGGACCGCGACACCGCGCAATGGTCGGCCGACAGCCTCGGCCGCAGCGAGATCGAGGAAGTCTCCGAGGGATTCTCCTACGGCGCCAACACCATCCGCGACGGCGTCTCGCTCACGCCGCGCCGCGAGCTCCGGGCGCTGGCGCTTCCTTCCGAGATCATGCGGCTTCCCAACCTGGACGGCTATCTCAAGTTCCCCGGCCCCTTCCCGGTCGCCTCGATCCGCCTGAAGTACGTTTCCAGGCAGAAGGCAGCCGAGCGGTTCGTGCCGCGCGAAGACGATGGGGCGGAACCGCGAGGCGGTGCCGAAGGGGCCGGCAGCGACGGGATCGCGATCCCGGAGCCGCCGGACCCGGACGACTTCCACTCCGCCGATGGTCCCGTCGCGCCCGCCACGCCGCCGGAGCCTGCGGCCTGGCAGGGCGAGCTCGATCTCGTGCCGCTTCCGGGAGAGGCCGGCGATCCGCAACCGGACGCGGCGGCGGCCGAAAGGGAGGCCGGGAAGGCGCCGGATACGAAGGGCAAGGTGGCGCAGGACGGTGCGCCGGATGCCGGTTCGGAGACGGCAAATCCGCCGCGCTCCTCCGGCGGCGGTCGCGGCTCCGACTGGGGCTGACATGCTGTCGATCGGCGCGCTGTCCTCGGCGGCCCAGGGGGCGTCCTACTACGAGCGCGACGGCTATTACGCCAAGGACGATCCCGAGCATCGTGACGCCAGCGCCTGGGCCGGCAAGGGCGCCGAAGAGCTCGGGCTGACCGGCCCGGTCGATCCGGACACCTTCAGGGCCGTGCTGGAAGGCAAGGTGCCGGACGGCTCGGACACGCGGCTCGGGCGGCGCGGCAAGGACGGCGAGATCGTGCATCGCCCCGGCCGCGACCTCACCTTCTCGGCCCCGAAATCCGTCTCGCTGGCCGCGCTGGTGGGCGGCGACAGGCGCATCGTGGAGGCGCACGACCGCGCCATCGCGGCAACCCTCGCCTGGGTCGAGAAGAACGCCGCCGAAACCCGCATGAAGGACCCCGACACCGGGAAGATGGGCCGGGTCGGGGACCAGAAGATCGTCGCCGCCACGTTCCGCCACGACACCTCGCGCAACCTCGATCCGCAGCTCCACACTCACGCCGTGCTCGCCAACATGGTGCAGGGCGGGGACGGCAAGTGGCGCTCGATGGCCAACGAAGGGCTGTACGCCCGCCAGAAGCTGATCGGGATGCTCTACCGCAACGAACTTGCCGCTGGCCTCTCCAGGCTCGGCTACGGCATCGAGAAGACCCATGCGGACGGGCGCTTCGAGATCGCGGGGGTCTCGCGCGAGGTCGTGGAGGCGTTCTCGAGCCGGCGCGCCGAGATCGAGGCGGCGATGGAGACGCGCGACCTCGGCAGTTCGGCGGATAATCCGCGCCTGGCGGAGCGCGCGGCGCTGATGACGCGCGCCGTGAAGCGCGACATCGACCGCGACGAGCTACGCGGCGTCTGGCAGAAGCAGGCGGCCGATTTCGGCTTCGACGCCCGCGCGCTCACGGCGGAAGCAATGGACAGGTCGCCCGAGGCGGAACGGGAAGCAGCGGCGGAACCCCCAGCCGGGCTGGGCAGGGAGCCGGGTTCGGGGGCGTTGCCGCAACAGGATTTCGACGATGCGCGGCATCTGGCTGCCGCCTCCTTGAACGAACCGTCGAGCGAGCGGACGCGTGCCGGAGGCGAGGGCCGGAGTGACGGTCGCCCGTCCGGGCGCGAGCCCGGGGCGGATATCTCGCCGGCGTCGCCCGCGGCGGAGGCCGTCGCCTGGGCGATGGCGCATCTCTCCGAGCGCGAGGCGGTATTCGCGCGCACCGATCTGCTCGCCGCCGCGCTCGCCCATGCGCCGGGCGCCGTCACGATCGGGGACGTCGAGCGCGAGGTCGCGGCGCTGGAGAAGGCCGGGACGCTGCACGCCGTCGACCTGCCGGGCGCCGAAGCCTCGCTCACGACGGACCGCACGGTCGGCGAGGAGCGCGAGACGGTGGCGTTGTGGCGCGGCGGCCAGGCGCGCGGCCGGGCGCCGATGCGCGGCTGGCAGGTCCAGGCGCACCTCAACAAGGGACCGCTCACGGCCGGCCAGAAGGACGCCGTGAAGCTGATCCTGTCGGCGAAGGACCGCACGGTCGGCGTCCAGGGCTACGCCGGGACGGGCAAGACGACGATGTTGGACCGGGCAAGGACGCTGGCGGAGGAGAAGGGCTGGCGCGTGGCGGGGCTCGCGCCCTCGGCCTCGGCGGCGCGGACGCTGGCCACAGAGGCCGGCATTCCCACGGAAACCCTCCAGATGTTCCTCGCCCGCAATGCCGGCGTGGCGGAGGGCAGGCTCACGCGGAAGGGGGCCAGGGAGATGCGCGCCGCCTTCGCGAAAACGATCCTGGTGGTCGACGAGGGATCGCTGGCCTCCACCGTGCAGGCGCGCGACCTGCTGCGCATCGCCGGCGTGCTGCGCATTCCCCGGGTGGTGATGGTGGGCGACGCGAAGCAGTTGGATGCGGTGGACGCCGGCAAGCCCTTCGCCCAGCTCCAGGCCGCCGGCATGCAGACCGCGACGATGGACGAGATCATGCGCCAGCGCGATCCCGCCTTGAAGGAAGCGGTCGAGGCGAGCCTGAAGGGCAACATCGGGCGCGCCTTCGAGAAGCTCGGGGACAACGTCGCCGAGGTGAAGCCGGACAACATCGCGGGTGCCGTTGCCGCCCGCTGGCTCCGGCTCGACGCGGAGGCGCGCGAGAACACGGGCGTCATGGCGCCGTCCCATGCGCTCCGCCAGGCGATCAACGGCCACATCCGCGAGCGCCTCGACCGCGAGGGACGCATCCACGGGCCGGCGATGCAGTCCGAACGGCTGGTCTCGAAGGGCTACACCAATGCCGAAAAGGCGCTCGCCGCCAACTACGGCGTGGGCGACGTGGTGGCCTTCCACCGGCCCTACAAGCGGATCGCCGTCGAGAAGGGCGACGAGCGCCGCGTCATGGGCGTCGATCGCAAGGCCCGCGCGGTATTGCTGGATGACGGCAAGGGCGGCCGGGTTGCGTGGAAGCCGGAGGAGATCGGCGGGCGGAAGGGCGGCAGCGAGGTCTATCGCGCGGAAGAAATCGAACTCCGCGCCGGCGACCGCATCCGCTGGACGCGCAACGATGCCGGCCTGGGCCTGGTCAACAGCCGCACGGCGGAAGTGCTCGAGGTCGTGAACGGCCGGGTGACGTTCCGGCTGGAGGACGGCAAGACGCTGGAGCTCGGCAAGGGCGCTCCGCAGCTGCGCCATCTCGACCACGCCTGGGCGTCCACCGTGCACGCCTTCCAGGGCCGCACCGTTGACAACGTGATCGCCGCGATGGAAGCGCGTCACCCGCACCTCACCACGCAAAAAAGCTTCTATGTCGAGATCAGCCGCGCGCGCGACCGCGCGGAGCTGGTCACCGACGACGCGGCCGAGCTCCGCGCCCAGCTCCAGGCCGTCACTGGCGAGCGCATCGCGGCGCTCGAAGGCATCGGCGAAATGAAGCGCGACTCGCCGGAGAAGGCTGCCGAGGCGGCGCGGACGCCCGAGTCGCGCCCCGAACGCGGCCCTGGCGAGGGCGCCGGAAAGGCCCGCGAAGGCATGAAGACGCCGGAAAAGACGCCGGAACCGCCGGAGCGCGACCGGGGCAAGGGAGGCATGGACCTTGGATTGTGACCGAACCGCCATGGCGAAATGGGCCGGACGGGCGCGTCTCACCGTGCTCATCGACGGAGAGAACGCGAGTCCGCGCCATGCGCGGGCGGTGTTCGAGGCCGCCGAAGCGCTCGGCGAGGCCACAGTGCGGCGCATCTACGGGGACTTCTCGAACGGCCGGCTGGCGTCCTGGAAGGCCGCCATCCGCAACTTCGCCATCGTGCCGTGCCACCAGCCGGCCCATGTCCGGGGCAAGAACGCGGCCGATATCGCGCTGGCGATCGATGCCGTGGACCTGAGTTACCGGGTGCGGCTCGACGGGTTCCTTCTGGTCAGCTCCGACAGCGACTTCACCGGGCTTGCCCAGCGGCTCCGCGAGAGCGGATTCTCGGTCTTCGGGTTCGGCGAAAGCAGGACGCCGCGGGCGTTCCGCAGCGCCTGCCACCGTTTCGAGATCGTCGGAAAGGCGGCGAACGGCCCGGCTGCTGCGCCCGGCATGGGCGCCTGACAAGGTGGAAGCGTGAGCGAAGATACGCGAAACGACGCGCCGCAAGCCGAAGCGGCAGCCGAGAAGGCTGAGGACGCGCGAAAGAACCGCACCATCCGCTTCTCGGATTCCGAGTGGGAGGAGGTCCGGCGCGCCGCCGTTCTGCACGACACGGGGCCGACCGAGTTCGTCCGCGAGACGATCCTGGCGCTCGCGCGGAATCCCGAGAGAGAAGTATCGGACGCCGTTGCCCCGTCGACGGCGCCGCTGATCGAGCGGATGTTCCGCTACACCTGGTTCCTGGCGACCGAGAGACGCGACGCGATGGTCCGCGAAGGGCGCGAAGAAGAGGTCGAAGCGCTGGTGGCCGAGGCCCGCGCCCTGCACGGCAAGCTGAGCCAAGGCGCACCAGACGGAGCCTGACCGGCGCTCCGGGGAACGCGCCGCGGCGCCCCGGCCGGCCGCAACCCGACCCGATCCGGAGAGAATCTGGCGCACGGCGCCGCATGGCGCCGGCGTGGATCGCGCATGGCGTTGGCCATGCGGCGGGGTGGAGCCCGCCATGCGCCGGAGATAGGCGGGGACACCCGGCCCCTGGGCGGTGACGATCCGCGCATGGCGCTCGCTCCAACAATCCCGGGACCCTGCTTGACCACGAGAGTCCCCGAAACGACAGGACAATGGGCCCATTGGCAGCCCTGCATCATCGATGCGTGGGGTGTGAGGAATTCCGCTCCGCCAGGAGTCAAGATCGGGCTTTCGCCCTGCACACCGTCATCGGCCTGAAGTGCCGGCGCCGCAAGGGTTTGGAGCCGTCGCGGCGTTTGAGCGAGGCGACCGGACCGCGACCCTGGGCACGTTCCGCGCTGTCGTCCCGAGGGCTGGGGTAACAGATCAGGACACGCCGTGCAAGCGGATCGGCCGCTCGCCACACAGGGCGCACCGGCGCCCGCGCGCGGCGCTCCGCGTTACCGCAGCGCAGCGGCTGCGTCCCACATGTTCCGGAAATCAGGCTGGCCGTCTTCACACGTTACCGCAGCGGCTTCACATGTTGCCGCAGCGTCATCGCCGGCGCTGTCGCCGGTGCGCGTGTCCCGTCCGTTCGAAGGCGTCGCCGGCAATTCGACCGACGGCGCGGCGCGAAGCGACAGGCGGCCCGTCCACATGTTCCGCGAACGCAGTCGGCGCGTCCGACATGTTACCTTGCGGTCAGCCCGGCGCCTCGTGCGGCGCGCCTGCGGCCGGACTGTCGGCGGGTCCGCGCGGGGCGACCTGCACCGGTGCGGACAGTCGCGCGCGCGGTTCTGTTGTCGTCGGCGACGGCGCGGCCGTTCGCATCGTCGCGCACGGCGCCGGCGCTGCTGTCGGCGTGCCGTTCCGCCGGGTGTCCGCGCTGCGGTCATCGTCATCGCGAGGCAGGCGCTTCTTGCCCGCCCGCCGTGCTTGGCTTACGGTAGCCGCAAGTGAGACAGTCGAAGCTCGGCAGGGATGCGCCCTGTGCGCGCCGACCGGCCGGGCGACGGTTGCGGAGGCGACGCGATGAGCATGATCGACACGGCGATGGGCGCGCTGCGCGCGGCGGCGGCGAGGGTGCCGGGCCTGAGCGGCAGGCTGACCGAAACCTGTTCGCGCTTGACAAGCCCGGATGATGCGGCTGTTACAATAAGCCGGTCGCCGGTCGCCGGTCGCCGGTCGCCGGTCGCCGGTCGCCGGTCGCCGGTCGCCGGTCGCCGGTCGCCCAACCTGTGGCCGCGTGACGGCCATGGGCATCGTCTCATGGCTTCGTCGCCCAGGGCCATCTTCCTCCCGGCCTGACTCTTCCGATTCTGCCGGCGGTCGCAACGCATCCCGCCGACCGGCTTCCCCTTCCGACGGTTCCGAGCTTTCTCCCGCCGGCGCCGTAGCGGGTTCCCACTCTACCGCCCGCCGTCTGCGGCGCGGCCTGCTCCCGGCCCTGCTCACCCTGCCGCTGTTCTTCGGGCTGGCGACCGAAGCCGCCGCGCAGAGCAGCGGCATTACGGTGACGCTCAGCGGGACCTCGGGCGATGTCGTCGAGGGCGGCACGAAGACGCTGCGGCTGTCGCTGAGCCGGAGGCCCACGTCAGGCCGGATTGTACAAGTGTTTTTGACTTTCTCCGGCACCGCCACCCAAAACACGGACTACACGCTCCTCTGTTCGATCGCGGACTTGCATGGGATCAACTGCACCAGAAATGGGAACGTCACAATTATTTCGACCTTTACCGGCGGCCCTAATACGTCGACCGGTTTCAACCTTACCTTCTCCGCCATCGCGGACAGCAGCGCCGAGAGCGGCGGCGAGACGGTCTCCATCGGTTTAGGGTCGGTCACCACCACCGAGAGCGGCGGCGTCATCGTCGCGGACAACCTGGCGGATTTCCGGATCACCGACGCCGCCGAGCCGCCGTCCAGCGTGCAGTCGATCGAGCGCCGTTTGCCGTCCTCCTCGCCGACCGGCGCCGACAGCCTGACCTGGCGCGTGGCCTTCAAGGAGGCGGTGCGGAACGTGAACGCGGCGGACTTCCAGGTCTCGGGCACGACCGCCACGATTACCGGGGTGTCGCAGGTCGCGGGCACGAACGCCTACGACGTGACCGCCTCGGGCGGCAACCTGGCGGGTCTCGACGCCACGGTGACGCTGGGCTTCGCGAGCGGGCACGACATCCAGAAGGCGGACGGGAGCGCGCTGTCCGCGAACCTCACGCCCGAGGGCACGAACGACTATTACTTCGTGGTGGAGAACACCAACAGATACACCTACGACCTCGTTGCCTCGCCGAGCGCCAACCCTGTGAACGTGTGGGTGCGACCCACGGTCTGCGACAGCCCGGCCGGCACGCGGGCCGACAGCTGTACGAAGCGGCTCGGCCGCGACCGGGTGGATGCCGCCGAGGGCGGCGGGGACGCCGAGATCACGGTGGGGTTGTCGCGCCAGTTGGCGGCGAGCCAGACGGTGACGGTGCCGCTGACCGTCTCGGGCGCGAACGTCACGGCGTCGGACTACTCCATCACACTGAACCCGCATGTCCCGTCCGACGTCAACCACGGGGTGACGCTCGACACGTCCGTTCCGAACCAGCCGGTGGTCACGTTCACGGGCCATGCGTCGAACTATGTGCGGCTCGCCTTCCTGCTGGTGAGCGCCAACACGGACGCGCTCACCGAGGGCACGGAGACCCTGACGCTGGGCATTGCCAGCGTGACCAGCACCAACATTCCGCGGGGCACGTCGCTGCACAGACGCGCCCGCAGCGGTGCGGTGAGGATTCTGGACAGGACCCCCCAGGGCCAGAACGCGCCCGTGATTGGGATTCCCGCCACGGCGGTGTCCAACGTGCAGGTGACGGCGGTGGACGCCGCCAACGCCAAGGTCACCTGGGACGCGGTGGATCACGCCACCTCCTACGACGTGTCCTGGGAGGCGGCGAGCACGGACCCGCAGTCCCTGACCGCCATGGCCGGCAGCGAGCCCGGCGTGACGGGCACGTCGGCGACCATCTGGCACGATGCCACGGAGGCCATGACGCTGACGGTGACGGTGACGCCGGAATATGTGGACGGCAACGGCGACACCGTGCGCCTGGACAAGCTCGCCGGCACGGCGACCCTCGCCGTGGGTCCGGGGAGCACGCAGGGTTCCGGCACCGGGACGACTGGCACGCAGGCGCATGAGGCGGCAGTCGCCGACGGTTCGGTGACGATCGACGTGCCCGCCAGTTGGCAGGGCCGGGGCCGGCCGCAGGTGAGCGGCGGGGCGCGCCGGCTGTCCGGCTGGTCGGGGCTCGGCTTCGGTTTCCAGGGCCTCGGCAGCCCGCCGTCCACGGTGACGGTCAGTTGGAAGTCCCGTCCCGCGGGGGACGTGAAGCTGCCGCTGGAGTGGCAGCCGGTCGCGGGCTCGGACTGGCAATCGTCGGACGGCGGCCCGGTCGGGCTGTTCAAGGTGAGTATCGCCGACCCCCAGCCGGAGCCGGAGCCGGAGGCCGAGGCCCAGCAGGACGAGGCCCGGCCGCAGGCGCAGCAGGCCGCCCCGGCGGCGCTGCCCGTGGTCACGGTCTCGGGCGGCAGCGGGGTGACGGAAGGCACGTCGGCGTCGTTCACGGTCACGGCCAGTCCGGCCCCGTCGGCGCCGCTTGAAGTAAAGCTGACAGTGAGCCAGAGCGGCGATGTGGCCGCGTCGGGCCAGACCGGCGCGAAGACCGTGACCGTGCCGACCTCGGGCAGCGTGACGCTGGCGGTCTCCACGGCGGACGATGCGGTGGACGAGGCCGACGGCTCGGTCACGGCGACCGTGAACGCCGGCACCGGCTACACGGTCGGCAGCGCCGCCACGGCGACGGTGAGCGTGGCCGACAATGACGCCGCGTCGGTTCCCGAGGTCACGATCTCGGGCGGCGCCGGGGTGACGGAGGGCGCGTCGGCGTCGTTCACGATCACGGCCAGCCCGGCGCCGTCTTCGCCGCTGGAGGTGAAGCTGACGGTGAGCCAGAGCGGCGCCTTCGCCGCATCGGGCCAGACCGGCGCGAAGACGGTGACTGTCCCCACTTCGGGCAGCGTGACGCTGGCGGTCTCGACGGCGGACGATGCGGTGGACGAGGCCGACGGCTCGGTCACGGCGACCGTCGATGCCGGCACGGGCTACACGGTCGGCAGCGCCGCGACGGCGACGGTGAGCGTGGCCGACAATGACGAGCCGGTGGTGAGCATCGCCGCCGGCAGCGGGGTGACGGAGGGCGTTTCGGCCTCCTTCACGGTCACGGCGACCCCGGCGCCGCATGCGCCGCTGACGGTCAAGCTGACGGTGAGCCAGAGCGGCGCCTTCGCCGCGTCGGGCGAGGCCGGGGCGAAGACCGTGACCGTCCCGACTTCGGGCAGCGTGACGCTGGAGGTCGATACGGCGGACGACGCGGTGGAGGAAACGGACGGCTCTATCACGGCGACCGTGGATGCCGGCACGGGCTACACGGTGGCGGCGGCGCCGGGGAATGCGGCGACGGTGAAGGTGGCGGACAACGACGCGGCGGCGGCCACCGGCCCGGCCTTCTCGGTCGGCGATGAGACCATCAACGAGAAGGACGGGCTGATGTGGTTCAGGGTGAAGCTCTCGCAGGCCATGCCCTGGCCGGTGTCGGTGCGCTTCCGCACGCGCGAGTCCAGTCCGGTCTCGGCGGAGTCGCGGAAGGACTACTTTCCGATGGACCACAGGCTCACCTTCGACCGGGGCAAGACCGAGGAGAGAATCCCTGTCTACGTCATCAACGACAACCACGACGAGGGCCGCGAGACCTTCGAGGTGGTGCTGTCGGACCCGAGGGACCCGAATGGCGAGACGGTGATCGCGAAGGGCAAGGGCACGGCGGTGGGCACGATCGTGAACTCGGACCCGATGCCGGCGGCGTGGCTGGCGCGGTTCGGCCGCACGGCGGCGGAGCAGGCGCTGGACGGCATCGCCGGGCGCATCGCGGCCCCGCGCAGCGCCGGGGTGCAGGGGACCGTCGCCGGGCAGGCGGTCAACTTCGGTGGAACGGGGTCCGATGGATCGGACGGCGCGGTAAACGACCCCGGATCGGGGTCCGGGGCAAGCGCCGCGCCGGGCAGCCTCACCGGCAACGGCCTGCCGGTGCAGGACAGCTTCGCCCGCGCGTTCGGCGCCGGCCATGGCGGGTTCGGCAGCGTCCACGATACCCCCGGCAGCGACCGCTTCGGGTTCAGCAGCGGCAGCGGCGCACAATCCAGCACCATGACGGCGCGTGATGCGCTGCTGGGATCGAGCTTCACGGCGACGGGGGAGACGGACGCCACCGGCGGCAGTCTCGCCTTCTGGGGCCGGGCGGCGCAATCCAGCTTCGACGGCAGGGAGGGCGCGTTCTCGCTCGACGGCGAGGCGACCACGGCCATGCTGGGCGCGGACTATGCGCGGGACAGGTGGCTGGTCGGGCTGGCGCTGATGCAGACCAACGGCGAGGGCGGCTACCGGGATACCGATCCCAGGCCGCACGCCGCGTCCCGCGCCGTGGCGCAGATCTGCGCGGATGCCGAGGGCATGGACGCGGAGACAAGGGAGGCGCTCTGCAACGGCGCGGTGCGGGAGGGCGACGGCAAGGTGGAGGCGTCGCTGACGGCGGCGATCCCCTATGCGGCGTTGCAGGCGTCGGAGCGGCTGAGGCTCTGGGGCGCGGCGGGCTACGGCACGGGCGAGGTGACGCTCAAGCCCGAGCCGGGCGGGTCCTACAAGGCGGACATTACCTGGACCATGGCGGCGCTCGGCCTGCGCGGCGACGTGATCGCGCCGCCGAAGGAGGGCAGCGGCCCGGCGCTGGCGGTCACTTCGGACGCGCTCTGGGCGCGCACATCGTCGGACAAGACGAACGCTCTGGCGGCGTCGGACTCCGACGTGACGCGGCTGCGGCTCGGCCTGGAGGGCAGTTACCGCATGGCGCTGGAGAGCGGCGGTCATCTGACGCCGAAGCTGGAGGTGGGCGCGCGCCATGACGGCGGCGATGCCGAGACCGGCTTCGGGGTCGAGGTGGGCGGCGGGATCGCCTGGGTGGACCCGGCGCTCGGGCTGTCGCTCGACCTCTCGGGCCGGACGCTGATCGCCCACGGCTCGGACGATCTCAAGGACCGGGGCTTCGCCGCCTCGCTCGCCTGGGACCCCGACCCGGCGACGAAGCGGGGTCCGTCGCTGAGCCTGAGCCAGGACTGGGGCGGCCGGGCGAAGGGCGGGCTCGATGCGCTGTTCGCGTCCGATCCGCTGGCGGACCGCAGCGGGAGCGGCGACGCCACCGCGCGCTGGCAGGCGGAGGCGGCCTACGGCTTCCCGGCCTTCGGGGGCCGCTTCACCGGCAGCCCGCATATGGGCCTCGGCCTTGCCACGGGCGCGCGCGACTACAGCCTTGGCTGGCGGCTCACGCCGGCCGCCCCTTCGGCAGGCTCGGGGCAGGCTAATGCCAACGCGCCCGACCTGTCGTTCGGAGTGAAGGCGACGCGCCGCGAGAGCGACACCGCGCAACCGGAGCACAGGTTCGGGTTCGAGGCCGTCGCGCGCTGGTGAGCGTCGGCTGAGCCATGGCGCGGCGGGTCGCCGGATGGGATGCGCTGAGGGCCTGGCGCTTCATCCGCGCGAGCCGGGACTATCGCGCGGCATGGAAGCGGCGCAACCCGATGCCGGGTCTGCCCGAACGGGCGCCTCCCGGCTCGGGGGCCGGGACAGGCTTCCCGGTGCGCTTGCAGACTTCGACCGATCTCGCCGCCCTGCGCTGGGGCATGCTGGCCTGGGAGGACCCGTATGCCGATCTTCCGCTCGCGCCCTTCTGGGCGAGCGCCGGGGTGATCGACGGCCGGGTGACGTTCGACACGCCGCCGCTGGTCCGGCTCGCGGCCGAGGGCGGGGCAACGCTCTCCGGCCTCCGCCTCGGCGACGGCGCGCTGATGCTGAGGATCGAGCAGCCGGGCCGGTCGATGCAACTCCGGTTCCCCGCCGGGACCGTGTTCCCCGATGACGGCGGGCTGCTCACGATCCGCGAGGTGGTGGACATCGAGGATGTCTGGCTCGGCGCCCCCGGAGGCGCCGGCTTCCCTCTGCCGGGGCGGGCACGGGGGACGACGGGGACAGGGAACTCCTGCTGGCGCTGGAAGGCGAGGCGGAAGGGCTCACCCACCGCGAGACCGCGGTGCGGCTCTGGGGCGCCGAACGGGTCGCGGCGGAATGGTGGCAGGGCAGCTGGATGCACAGTCGCATCAAGCGCCGGCGCCGGCGCGCCAAGACGATCCTCAATCAGTATCGCGACCTTGCCGCCGGGCAGGCGTGACGGACTGTGCCGCCGTCAGTAGAAGGACGGCCCGGCCCGCGACGACGATGCAGGGCGGGAGGGTTCGGCGGCCGCGCCTCCGTCTTCCGCCGGCTCCGGCAGCGGCGGCGCTTCGGCCCGGTATCCCATGTGCCGGGCGATGACGCCGGCGGCGCGTTCGGCGGCGTCGCGGAGCGCGGCGTCGTCGAGATGGGCATAGATGGCGGTGGTCTCGCGCCGGCGGTGGCCGAGCAGGGCGCCGACGGTGGCGAGCCCGACGCCGTTCATCACGCCCTGCGAGGCATATGTATGCCGGCAGTCGTGGATGCGCAGCCCCGGCAGGCCCGCCTCCTCGCGGACGGCGTGCCAGACGGTGTTGAGCCGCGACCAGGTGAGGTCCTCGGGAAACACGCGCTCCCGGCCTTCGATGCGCGGCAGCGCGGCGAGGACCCTTGCCGCTTCCGGCCCGAGCCAGAGGGTGCGCGGCCCGGTCTTGGAGTCCCGGATGCGCGCGCTGGCGCCGTCCTCGGTCAGCGCGCCGATCTCGCGCCATCGCAGCTCGAGAATCTCCGAGAGCCGCGCCCCGGTCAGCATCAGCAGCCGGATCGCGGCGACCGGCCAGGGCCGGCTCTCGCGATGGCGGTCGAGCGCCGCGCCGAGGCGCTCCAGTTCCTCGGCGCGCAGGAACCGCGCGACGGGCCGGCGCGGGTTGCGCACGATGTTGGCGCAGGCGTCGGGGACATGGCCGCCGAGCTCGCCCCACTGGCGGGCCGAGGCCAGCATGGCGCGGAGTATCTCGAAGGCGCGGTTGGCCGCGCCGGGCTTGTCCACGCTGGCGGCGTCGAACCATGCCGAGACGCGGGCATGGTCGATGGCGTCGAGGCGGAGTTTGCCGAAGGCGGGCATCAGGCGGGCGCGGAGATAGGTGTCGTAGGTGGCGAGCGAGGACGGCTTCCAGCGGTGGCGCCGGCGCTCGCGGTAGCGGGCGGCGAAGTCGCGGAAGACGGGCGCCCTGGCCTTGCGCGGGGCCACGACCTCCTCGCCGCCCCAGAGCCTCGCCAGCATGGCGGCACCCTCGCGCCGGGCGGCGTCGAGGGAGAGTTCGGGGAAGCGCCCGAGCGTGACCTTGCGCATGCGCCCCCGCACGCGGGTCTGGAGGATGAAGGACTTGACGCCGGAGGGCTGCACCCGCACCCCGAAATGCGCCAGCAGCGCGTCCCAGATGGTGTATTCCTTCGCCTGCGGCTTGGCGGCGGCGACGGCCTTGACGGTGAGCCGGAAACGGTGCTCGGCGCCGCTCATGACCGGTCCTCCGTCCCGCTTCCGGTCATCGCGGCATGGACGATACCGCCGATGCGCCCGGCGGCCTCGCGGACATGGCTGTCGGCAAGATGGGCGTAACGCTCGGTCGCGGCGGTGTCGGCATGGCCGAGCAGCCGGCCGACCGTGTAGAGGTCGAGCCCGCTCATCACGGCGTGCGACGCGAAGCTGTGTCGGCAGTCGTGGATACGCACATCGTCGAGTCCGGCCAGCGCGCGGAGCCGGTGCCAGCGCGGGCCGAGGTCGCGCATCGGCCCGGTTCCCGCCCGGTCGGGGAAGACGAACCGGCCCCGGCGCGGCAGGGCGGCCAGCACGGCGCGCGCGGGGGCGGCAAGCTGGATCGCCTTCGGCCCGGTCTTGGAATCGGGCAGCACGGCGCGGCTGCCGCGTATCCAGTCCCATTGCAGGCGGGCGATCTCGGAGGAGCGCGCGCCGGTGAACAGCAGCAGCCGGATCGCGGCGGCGGCCTGGGCGTCCCCGGCATGGTCGAGAACGAAGCCGAGACGCCTCAACTCCTCGGCCGACAGGAAGCGCTCGCGGGGCGTCGTCCTGTAGCGCCGCATGTTGCGGCAGGGGTTCGACCCCTGGGGGCGAAGCTCCCAGAGTTCGGCCTGCCGCATCATGACGGACAGCACGGGCAGCGTCCGGTTGGCGTTGCCGGGGGTGCCGCTCAGGCTGTCGAACCAACGCCGCACGGCGGCGCGGTCGATGGCGGCGACGCGCATCTCGCCGAAGGAAGGCAGCAGGTAGCGGGCGATCATCTGGCGGTTGCCCTCGCGGGTCGAGGGCTTCCGGCGCCGGCCCTGGCGGCGCATGAACTCGGCGGCGAAGTCGGCGAACAGCGGCCCGGCCTCTTGCTCGACCTTCGCCTCGGCGAGGGCGGCGAGCGCCCTACGGCGGGCCTCGGCGGCGGTTATCTCGTCGGGCGTGCCGAGGGTGACCGGCTTGCCCGCGAGGCGGACGAAGAAGGTCTTGGCGCCGCCCTTGGCGACCTTGAGGCCGAAGGCGGGCTGGTCGCGGTCGATGACGGTGAGGCCGTTTCGGGATTTGCGGCGCTGCTCGAACGGCCGCTTGGCCGTCCGTTCGTCGATGGTGGCATGGATGCGCATGGCGGTCTCCGTTGTCTGTTCCCTGGGCCGCCGCCTGCACCGGGGTAACAGGGCGGCGGTTCGGGACGGACAGCGCGGCCCGCGCGCAGGCTCGCGGCAAGCGGCATAACCCGCTGACAGAAAACGGAAAAAGATGCCCCGGAAGCAACCGGCCGGGCCTCGCTCAAGGCACTGAAAGTGCGTGGGGTGTGACCCCCAAGGCCGGCCCAGGCCGGTCGGAAGCCTGATTTGCGCTGAACGGGAGGTCGGGAAATCGACGCCGGGGAACCCGGCGGAGGGGAGCCGCCGCGGCGATTGAGCGGACGGCGCTGCGGAGCGCACTGCGCGAGGCAGTGCCGGGCGAGGTGCAGGCGGGCTCCGCAGGAGCGCCTGCACGAGTGCCGCGAGCGATGCGAGTGGCGGCCCCGGATCGGGGTCCGGGGCAAGCGCGCCGGGATCGGCGCGGCTGCCGGTGCACCCATGCGCAGCATGGGGCAGCGGTGCGTGACGCGGATGCGGAACGCAACGGCGATCGGCGAGCGACAGCGAGCCGGAGCGCGAGCGCGTCGCGAAGCGCGCGCGAGGATGCGGTGGCCGCGTCCCCGATGTGCGCACGCGGAAACGGGCCGCGCCGCCGCCGGAGCGACGACGCGGCCCGCGATGCGCTGCGGTCAGGCCGCGACGCGCTGGACGGGGATGCCGAGCTGCCGCGCCTTGTCGACGAGGTTCTCGGTGATGCCGGAGCCGGGGAACGCGATGACGCCCTTCGGCAGGAGGTTGAGCAGCTCGTCGTTGCGGCGGAACGGGGCAGCGCGTCCGTGGCGGTCCCAGTCCGGCTTGCAGACGACCTGGTGGACGCCGTTGCGCTCGGCCCAGCCTGCCGCGATCTTCTCGACGCCGGGGCCGCCGCCGTGGACGAGCACCATGTCGGCATACTTGGCGCGGACCATGTCGAGCCGCTCGATCACCGCCGCCGGGTTGGCGATGTCCTTGCCGCCGGCGATGGCGACGAGGGTGCCCTGCGGCAGATGGGCCTGCGTCTTGCGGTCCTTCTTCGCGTGGACGTAATCGCGGGCGTCGATGGCGGCAGAGGTGAGCTTGCCGGTCTGCGAGACGTGCGACCCGCGCCGGGGCCGCCAGGTGGTGCCGGTGACGTCGCGGTAGCTCTCGGCGGCTGCGTCGCGCATGGTCTCGAAGGCGTCGCGGCGCGCGGTGAGGTTCTGCGCGCGGTCGGTCTTCAGCTCCAGCTCGAACGACTTGATCTCGGTGCCGTCCTGCTCGCGCTGGAGGTCGCGCAGCTCGGGGATGAGCCTGTCGGCGGCGCGGTCGAGGCGCTGGGTCTGGGCGTCGAGCATGTTGACGAAGCCCCAGAGCAGGCTCTCGCGCTCGTCGGCGATCTGGAACCCGTCCGGTGCGACGGCGTCGGCGAGGAGACCGAAGGCTTCCTGCATGGCGCAGAGGGCCTCGTCGGCGTCCCAGATGTCGCGGGTGTCGAACTCGTCCCGCTCCGGGGTCGCGCCGAACAGCGCCGCGTGCTCGCAGACGGTGGCGGTAGCGGACTGTCCGTCGGTCGCGATGGTGTCGATATCGAAGGTCATGTCGATCTCCCTTGATCGGTTTCACGTTCGGGGCCGATCCCCGTTGTGATGTCCTGTTGGGGCACGCGCGCACAGGGCGAGCACCTGGCCCTAGACCGAAGTTCCCCCTGATTCCCGACTGACAGTCGAACCAAGTCGATGATTTGGCGAGGTTTTTTCGGGTTTTTGGGTGAATAGATGTACCCATGTATATGGGAACAATAGTGTTGACATGATGCGAAGGGTGTGCATATTTCGTAGCCATGTATATCGAATCCGTCCCCAACCGATCCTCTCCGCCCGCCATCCTGCTGCGCGAGTCCTATCGCGAAGGCGGCAAGGTCAAGAAGCGCACCATCGTCAACCTCACCAGGTGGCCCCCGGCTCTGATCGAAGGATTGCGGTGCCTGCTCAAGGGAGGCACCGCGGTGCCACGCTTCGAGGACGCCGTCGACATCGTCCGTTCCCTTCCCCATGGCCATGTCGCCGCAGTGCTGGGAACGCTCAGGAAGCTCGGGCTCGAGACCCTGATCGACCCGAAGCCGTCGCCACGGCGCGATCAGGTGCTTGCCATGATCGTGGCGCGGATCCTCGAGCCGGCCTCGAAGCTGGCCACGGCGCGCAGGCTGGCCGAGGCCACGGCGGTCAGCACCCTGGGCGAGATCCTCGATGCGGACCTGGACGAGGACGAGCTGTACGCCGCCATGGACTGGCTGCTTGAGCGCCAGGACAGGATCGAGCAGGGTCTGGCGGAGCGGCACCTCGAAGAGGGCTGCCTGGTTCTCTACGACCTCACCTCGGTGTGGATGGAAGGCAGATCATGTCCCCTGGCCAAACGCGGCCACTCCCGGGACGGCAAGCGAGGCAAGCTGCAGATCGAGTTCGGCCTGCTGTGTGACCGGGACGGATGTCCGGTGTCGGTGGAAGTGTTCCCCGGCAACACCGCGGATCCGGCCACGCTCGCATCACAGATCGCCACGGTGCGGGAGCGCTTCTCGCTCTCGAAGGTGGTGCTGGTGGGAGACCGGGGGATGCTGACCGAGGCGCGGATCCGCGAGGAGGTGAAGCCTGCGGGGCTGGACTGGATCAGTGCCCTGAGAGGACCGGCCATCCGCGCCCTGGTCGAGGCCGGCGAGGTGGAGATGTCACTGTTCGACGAGAGGGACCTGGTGGAGATCACCAGTGACGCCTACCCCGGCGAACGTCTCATGGTCTGTCGCAATCCGCTGCTGGCCGCGGACCGGGCCCGCAAGCGCTCGGAGCTGCTTGCAGCCACCGAAGCCCTGCTTGAAGCCATTGCCGCGGCGACACGGCGCAAGAAGCGCCGGCTCACGGGAAAGGAGAAGATCGGCGAGAGGGTCGGCAAGGTCATCGGCAGGTACAAGATGGCCAAGCACTTTACCTGGTTCATCGACGACGAGGGCGTCTTCACCTGGCAGCGTGATGACGCCTCCATCGCCGCCGAGGCGAGGCTCGACGGCCTCTACGTGATCCGCACCAGCCTGCCGCAGACCCAACTCGACGGCCCCGGCACGGTGCGCGCCTACAAGCGGCTCAGCTCGGTGGAACGGGCCTTCCGCAGCCTGAAGACCGTGGACCTCAAGGTCCGCCCCGTCTTCCACCGCACCGAACCCCGGGTTCGTGCCCACGTCCTGCTGTGCATGCTCGCCTACTATGTGGAGTGGAACATGCGCCAGAAGCTCAAGCCCGTGCTGTTCGACGATGAAGACGCCGAAGGCGCCGAGGCCCTGCGCCGGTCCGTCGTCGCTCCGGCGAAGGTATCGATCAGCGCCCAGGCGAAGGCGGCGACCAGAGAAACTCCCGACGGTGATCCGGTGCACAGCTTCCGCACCCTCATCGATGATCTGGCCACCATCACCCGCAACACCGTGATGCCCCCGCTCCCCGACGCCAAACCCTTCCAGGTCACCACACGGCCAACGCCGCTTCAAACCAAGATACTCAATCTCCTCGGGGTTCGGCCGTAGTGTACCCAGTAACGACCCTCTGACGTCCATCAGATGTCAGTTATATCAGCTACTTGCTCTTGAACCGCTCTGGAACTTCGGCCTAGAAGGTCTTGGGCGGAGCTGGTGCGGAAAGTTGCCGATCTTGGTGCGGAAGATCGCTCCGCGATCTTCACGGTCGGCAACTTTCACGGTCCGCCCTAGAGCTTCTTGGGTCAGGCCGGAGCGGAGCGGAGGACCCTTCAGGGTTGCTGGCCCGAGCACGTGTGACACAATTGGACAGCACAGCGGGGTGGCGTATTTCTCTCCACCTGCACGGACCCCATCGGCGGTTCCGCCCGGCACGGCGTCCGAAACGATCCGCCGGCCTGACAGCCATGCCTGCCAAGCGAAGCGCGGAGCACGCGCCAGCGTGCGGAGGCGATAGGGATCGCAGCGGTTATCGGAGGGAGCGCCAGCGACCGGAGATTTGAGCGGAGAGCCCGGGCCGAAGGCATCGCTCATATTCTCCGCTGCATTCGATGCGCTGCGATTGACAGCCATGGCCGATCAACCCCACAGCGGATGCGAGAGGATCCGTTGCTCGGCCACCTCGCGGATCCGGTTGCGGTCATGGACGCGGCAGAAACCCCGCGGGTCCTCGTCGAGATGCACCACGAAATACCGCGCTCCCTCGCGCAGCGGATCGTCGAACGCGTAGACGTCGCCGACATGATCGCCGTCGAGGACGATGCGCGACTCGTCCGGGGCAATGCGGCGGAAGGTGACGCCGCTCATGACGCGGCCCTATCCGTCAGCTGCCGCGATGCCCACGCCGCCGCGCGGTCGAGCACATGGCCGTGACAGGGCAGCGGATCGCACCAGCAGGCCAGCCAGCACCCGTCCAGCTCGGCGAGCTCTTCCAGCGAGACCTCACCCGCGCGTATGCGGCGCCACAGGTCCGCCCGGTAGCGCGCGATCGCCTTCTCGCGGTCCTGGCCCTTGCCGATCCTGAACGGGTTGCCCCACCTGGTGCGGCGGTCGATCAGCACGGTGTTGTGCACGACGTGGGCATATTCGAACTCCTCGCGCAGCGCGGGTTCGGTCCTCAGATTGACGACGGCGTCCATGTGCTCCCTCCCCTCTCCCGGTCGGCTTGCCCGACCCTCCGCTCCCCTCTTCCTCCCGCGCAGCGGAACAGCGGCGCGAAGCGGGCGCGGAGCGCCGCCGCGCCGAAATCGACCAGGTCGTCGTTGAAGTCGTTGCCGGCGGGCACGATCACCGTGGCGGCGACGTCCGCCCGCGCGCAGCGCCGGGCGAGGCGCTCGGCCGCGAGCGCGCCGTCCTCGTCGTTGTCTCTCGCGATCACCAGCCGCGCGAGGCCGGGCGGCGGCGCGAACGCGCCGAGGCTCCCGGCGGAGAGCGCGGCGGCGGCGCGGATCTCGGGCACGGCGGTCACCAGCGAGAGCACGGTCTCGATGCCCTCCCCGACGACGAGCGCAGCGCCGTCGGAGGAGGTGCCGAAGCGCACCGCGAGGCCGTAGACGCGGCCGAGCGCCTTGCGCGGGGTCGCGACGCCCGCCTTGGCGGGCCGGCGCGGATCGAGCCAGGTGCGCTGCACGCCGAAGATCCGGCCGCCGTCGCCGGTGACGGCGGCGACCAGCGCCGGGAAGCGGCGCACGGTCGAGCCTTCGCGATAGCGAAGCTCGGGATGGAAGCGCAAGGCCGCGAAGCGGCAGCGCGACAGGCCCCGCGCCTGGAGATAGCGCTCGGCGTGGCTGCCGTCGACCGCGCGGCAGCGGCACCACAGGCGGCGCGCCGCCTCGGTCGCGTCGTAGAGCTCGGCCCGCCCCGGAGGCGATCCGTGGTCCGATGCCGTCGCCGGCGAAGCCGGCAAGGCGAGGAACGCCCGCGCCTCGTCGAGCGCCGCACGCAGCGACGGCGCGTTGGTGCGATGGCGGATGAGGTCAAGCAGGTCGCCATGCTGCCCCGTTGCGGCATCCGTCCAGCCGCCGGGCTTGCCGGAGCCGGAGAGGCGGACGAAGAGCGAGCGGCCGCGGGCGCCGTCGAGGTCGCCGCAGATCCAGTAGCGACCGAGCCGGCGGCCGTTGGGCAGATAGCGGCGGCATACCTCCTCGGCGCGCGCGGCGAGCGCCGCTGCGATGGCGGCGGCGGGAGACGGACCGTTGTGCAAGGGGACCTCCTTCGGGAACCGGCGGGACGCCCGATACCGGCCGGCCTCCTCCTCCTGGCGGAGCCGGGAGGCGAGCGGCCCGCGCGGAGCGGGGGCGCGAGGCCGGGACGGCGGCCGTGCGCCGGTCAGGCGCAGGGCGGTTCGGCGAGCCGGCCGACCTTGATCCGGCCGGTCCAGGCGGCGGCCCGCGAAGCGGGGTCGCCGTCGCGGAGCTGCCGGCGCAGCTCCATCCAGAGGCGGCCCAGCACGTTCTCGCCGCGGTAGGTGTCGCCAGCGGGCTTGGCGCCCCACCAGGCGTCGCGGGTCGAGACCTCGACGATCGGCCGGTCGCCGCTGCGCGCCAGCGCGGCGGCGATCCCGGCGGCGTTCGCCTCGCGCTTCATGCGCAGCACCCAGCGCATCGCGTTCACGCGCTGCGCGTTCCAGTCCGGATTCAAACCGTCGGGTGTGCCGCGCCCGATGGCCGCCGCCTCGCGCGCCGTCGGCGCGCAGGCGATCCGGCGCTGCACCTCGGGGGCGGCTCCGAACTTCGCCGCCTGGTACAGGGCCTCGGACGTTGAAAACGTCCACGGGCCGGCGGCGATCGGCGCCGCCAGGGGCGCGAAGTTGCTGAACTCGCCCCAGGCTTGGCGGGTGAAGCGAAAGGCGCAAGCCTCGTCGCGGTTGTAGATACGCATGGAGTCATCCTCCGTTCATGGGCGGCGGACTCCCTCGGCCCTGCCGCGATTCGCCCGCGCGAAAGCGCACCTCCACTCCCGCGGGGTAGGCGAGCAGCCGGCGCCGGCTACCGGCGGACGGGTTCGTGGATGACGATGGAGACGGCCTCGCAGGGCGCGAGGTGGTCGAGCAGCAGGTCGCGGACCGCAGGCCAGGGCAGGCCGCCCAGGCCGCATCCGAGCGGCGGGATCGCGACGGAGCCGATGGCGTGGCGATCGAGGACGTCGGCCAGGTCGTCGAGACCGGCGGCGATGTCCTCGATGCGGCTGCGGTCGCGCCAGTGGTGCTTGGTCGGGAAGTTGACGAGGAAGCGCGGCCGGCCGGTGCTGGCGTCGAAGACGAAGCAGCGCCCGGGCCGGACCGCGCGCCGCGCGCAGGCGTCGCGGTAGGCCTCGAAGTTGGCCGGGAAGCGATGCTTGAACTGGAGGGCGAGGCCCTTGCCCATCACGCCGACGCAGTTGACGGGATTGACGAGGGTCTCGCAGCCGGAGGCGAACAGGTCGCCCTGGACGAAACGGATCATGGCGCAGCTCCTGGCAGGGGAGGATCGAAGAAGGGTCGGTGCCGCCCCGGTCACGGGCGACCGGTGGCGGAGGCGAGGGTGCGGAAGGTGGCGGAGAGGCGCGGCGCGGTCTCGCCGGCGGTGTCGGCGCGGTCGATGCCGTGCATGAACGCCGAGCGCGCGCGGCCCGCGAGCACGAGCACCGAGCGGCGGGGCAGCACCGCGACCTCGTCGCCCGGCAGCCCGTCGCGGGCGTAGGGGCGGACGGAGCGCGGGCGGAAGCGCATCGGCCAGTCGGCGGCGAGCGACAGGGACGCCACGACCGGCCCGAAATCCGCATGGTCGGCGTGCATGCCGATCCCCTGGCCGGGGCGGTACTCGTTGACGATGCACTGGACGGGCAGCACGCCGCCGAAGTGCGGCCGCAGGCGATCCGCCATGACCTCGGCCCAGCGCGGGAACGGCGCGGCCGGGACGGGGCGGCTCGTGCCGCTGTAGCTGTAGCGGTAGCCGTAATGCTGGACGCGCCGGCGCAGCTCGGTCATCCAGGGCGCCTGCGCGATGCGCAGCAGGATGCGCTCCTCCTCGGGCGGGGTGACGAAGTCGGGGACGATGATGGCCCCCTGGGCGAAGACGCTCTCGGTGACGCGGGTCATGCTTTCTCTCCTCGCAAAGGCGAACGCCCCTTTCCGCGCTTCTCCCGAACTCCGGTAGCGGGGCATCGTGGCACCGGGATGCAGAAGAAAGACTCCAGCCCGGCTGCAAAAAAACGGGAGCCGACGCCGGAAGCGCCGGCCCCCGAGGCGGGAGGGAGATGGAAGGGGACCCCTAGACCGAAGTTCCAGAGCGGTTCAAGAGCAAGTAGCTGATATAACTGACATCTGATGGACGTCAGAGGGTCGTTACTGGGTACACTACGGCCGAACCCCGAGGAGATTGAGTATCTTGGTTTGAAGCGGCGTTGGCCGTGTGGTGACCTGGAAGGGTTTGGCGTCGGGGAGCGGGGGCATCACGGTGTTGCGGGTGATGGTGGCCAGATCATCGATGAGGGTGCGGAAGCTGTGCACCGGATCACCGTCGGGAGTTTCTCTGGTCGCCGCCTTCGCCTGGGCGCTGATCGATACCTTCGCCGGAGCGACGACGGACCGGCGCAGGGCCTCGGCGCCTTCGGCGTCTTCATCGTCGAACAGCACGGGCTTGAGCTTCTGGCGCATGTTCCACTCCACATAGTAGGCGAGCATGCACAGCAGGACGTGGGCACGAACCCGGGGTTCGGTGCGGTGGAAGACGGGGCGGACCTTGAGGTCCACGGTCTTCAGGCTGCGGAAGGCCCGTTCCACCGAGCTGAGCCGCTTGTAGGCGCGCACCGTGCCGGGGCCGTCGAGTTGGGTCTGCGGCAGGCTGGTGCGGATCACGTAGAGGCCGTCGAGCCTCGCCTCGGCGGCGATGGAGGCGTCATCACGCTGCCAGGTGAAGACGCCCTCGTCGTCGATGAACCAGGTAAAGTGCTTGGCCATCTTGTACCTGCCGATGACCTTGCCGACCCTCTCGCCGATCTTCTCCTTTCCCGTGAGCCGGCGCTTCTTGCGCCGTGTCGCCGCGGCAATGGCTTCAAGCAGGGCTTCGGTGGCTGCAAGCAGCTCCGAGCGCTTGCGGGCCCGGTCCGCGGCCAGCAGCGGATTGCGACAGACCATGAGACGTTCGCCGGGGTAGGCGTCACTGGTGATCTCCACCAGGTCCCTCTCGTCGAACAGTGACATCTCCACCTCGCCGGCCTCGACCAGGGCGCGGATGGCCGGTCCTCTCAGGGCACTGATCCAGTCCAGCCCCGCAGGCTTCACCTCCTCGCGGATCCGCGCCTCGGTCAGCATCCCCCGGTCTCCCACCAGCACCACCTTCGAGAGCGAGAAGCGCTCCCGCACCGTGGCGATCTGTGATGCGAGCGTGGCCGGATCCGCGGTGTTGCCGGGGAACACTTCCACCGACACCGGACATCCGTCCCGGTCACACAGCAGGCCGAACTCGATCTGCAGCTTGCCTCGCTTGCCGTCCCGGGAGTGGCCGCGTTTGGCCAGGGGACATGATCTGCCTTCCATCCACACCGAGGTGAGGTCGTAGAGAACCAGGCAGCCCTCTTCGAGGTGCCGCTCCGCCAGACCCTGCTCGATCCTGTCCTGGCGCTCAAGCAGCCAGTCCATGGCGGCGTACAGCTCGTCCTCGTCCAGGTCCGCATCGAGGATCTCGCCCAGGGTGCTGACCGCCGTGGCCTCGGCCAGCCTGCGCGCCGTGGCCAGCTTCGAGGCCGGCTCGAGGATCCGCGCCACGATCATGGCAAGCACCTGATCGCGCCGTGGCGACGGCTTCGGGTCGATCAGGGTCTCGAGCCCGAGCTTCCTGAGCGTTCCCAGCACTGCGGCGACATGGCCATGGGGAAGGGAACGGACGATGTCGACGGCGTCCTCGAAGCGTGGCACCGCGGTGCCTCCCTTGAGCAGGCACCGCAATCCTTCGATCAGAGCCGGGGGCCACCTGGTGAGGTTGACGATGGTGCGCTTCTTGACCTTGCCGCCTTCGCGATAGGACTCGCGCAGCAGGATGGCGGGCGGAGAGGATCGGTTGGGGACGGATTCGATATACATGGCTACGAAATATGCACACCCTTCGCATCATGTCAACACTATTGTTCCCATATACATGGGTACATCTATTCACCCAAAAACCCGAAAAAACCTCGCCAAATCATCGACTTGGTTCGACTGTCAGTCGGGAATCAGGGGGAACTTCGGCCTAGAACGGGATGATGTCGCTGGGATCCTGGGCCCCGTCGGCCATCCCCGCGGGCGCGGCGGTCGGGGCGGTGCCGGTGTCGCCCGCCGCATCCGGGTCGGGCTGCATCTGGCCGTTGCCGTTCGGCTTGTCCAGGAACTGCACCCGTCCGCCCGGCACGAGCAGGATCTCGGTCGAGAAGCGGTCGCCCTCCTCGCCGGGCTTCGACCAGCGCCGGGTCTGGAGCTTGCCGTCGACGTAGACCAGCCGGCCTTTGGTGGCGTGCTTCTCGAACATGTCGATCAGCCCGTCCTGGAAGGTGACGACCCGGTGCCACTCGGTCTTGTCGACCTTCTCGCCGGTCTGCCGGTTGATGTACGACTCGTCGGTCGCGATGCTCAGGTTGGCCACGCGGCCGCCCGAGGTGAGGTGGTTGACGGTGACGTCGCCGCCGAGACGGCCGATCAGCTGCACCTTGTTGAGTCCGAATGCCATGACGATTCCCCTTCATGGACAGGTTGATGACGATGGGTTCCGAACGACCGGGGGCCGGGTCCTACTCCCCCGAACCCCCGACCGTTCAATCTCTTCAAGCCCTCCTCCCCCTCTAATCGGCCGGGGGGAGCGACCACGCCGGGTCCGGGTAGAGGCTCGCGAAGCCGTGTTCCGGAAAGACCGCGCCCAGCTCGGGACAGCGGATGGCACGCTCGTCCTCGGCGATCTCGCGGACGGTGCGGCGATCGACCCCGAGCTCGGCCAGCAGGTCGCTGCCGGTCGGAAGGTCGAGAGATGTATCGGGACGAAACATGGGCGGGTTCTCCTCGTGCCGTAGGCCTGCCCGGCATCGGCGCGGGGGAACCCACTCCCTCCGGCCTGCCGGACACTCGCCCGACGGGCGCTCTCCTCCTGCTCTACGACGAAGGGCCGGCGCGGCGGATCGCGGGCAGGCGCTCGCACACGGCCCGCGGCGTCATCGACCCCAGATTCAGCACCGGGATGCCGCGGGCCTCGGCGATGCGTATGGCCATCCCCGTGCCGCCCTCGGTCCGCCCGCCGGCCGTCCAGCACACGACCGCATCGACCGGCCGATCCAGCGCCTCGCCCAGAAGCACCGCCGCGTTCCTGGCATGCAGCTTGCGGACGGCCGTCGAACACCGCTCCCACGCCGGATGCAGGGGCGCCGCGATCTCGATGCACGCCGCTATCTCAGCCGCCGACAGCACCCGGCAGTCCGGCCCGCGATGCCCGTTGTAGCCCCGCCACGGCAGCCAGATCGTCCGCTGCCCGGCCGGCGCTCCCCCGGCAAACGCGCTGTCGGCCCCGTCTGCTCCGCCGCTCGACAGATGCCAGCCGGTCCGCGCCAGCCACCCCGCCATCACCGTCATGTCCGCCAGCACGGCTTCTGGTGTCGCCCGCGCCCCGATCCCTGCATATCGCACTATCGCCATGTCCCGATCTCCCGGATGTCGAATACCGCCGCTCCCTCTCCGTCAGCGGCCTCGCCCCCCGCGCGCTCTCCTCCATCTCTCTGGCGACATGCGATCGGTCTCGCTTGAATGGCACCCCGGCCTGGTGCATCGCTACGGCATGGACGGGCGCGGATGGATCGGGCGTCACGGGTTCTGGCCGCTGGCGCTGCTCTGGCTGCCGGCCGGGATCGTGGCGCAGGCGGCGGTGCGGTTCGGGCCGGATGCCGTCGCGGCGGGGACACCGGGGCCGTGGCTGGCGGCGATGGCGATGGAGGGGCTGTCGCTGGCGCCGCTGGTGCCCTGCGGCCTGCCGCTCGCGCTCGGATGCCGGAGGCTGTGGCGGCTCGGCTACCGGCGCGGCGCCTGGACCGCGGGGGTGGCGTTCGGCGCCGTGACAGTCCCGGTGGCGGTGTTCGCGGGCCTGCTCGGGCCGCTCGCGATCGCGGCCTGGGCCGTCGTACTCGGCATTCCGGTCTGGATCGCGTGGTGGTGGCTCGCGTGGCGGGGCTGAGCGGAGACGACGGAGGGCCGGCTGCGCAGCAGCGGAGCCCGGTGTGGGCGGCGCCGATGGTGTCGGGACAGGGAAGCGGGACGGAGAGTGGCTGGCCGGCTGCGCAGCTCAGGGCTCCAGCAGCCCGGCGATCTCGGACATGCGCAGCACCAGCATGAGCGGCTCGCGCTCCGAGAACGGACGGAAGCCGAACCTCTCGTAGAAGGCCCGGGCGCGGTCGTCGATGGCCTGCACCGCGACGGCGCGGGCGCCGACCACGCCGGCGGCGGTCCGGGCGCGCCTCACCGCGTCGATCAGGAGGTCCGAGCCGAGGCCCCGGCCGCGCCAGGCCTCGTCCACCGCGAGCTGCCCCAGCAGGATGACCGGGACCGGGTCGGGCATGTTGCGGCCGACCCGGGACGACAGCCGCCGCCGCTCCACGGAACTGGCGGCGAGGCTGTAGAAGCCGGCCACGCGGTCGCCGTCGCAGGCCACATAGGTGCGTGCGCCGCCCCTGGCCTCGTTCAGCCGCGCCTTGCCTCGCAGCCAGGCGTCGAGGGTGGGAACCCCCGAGGAGAACTGCGAGATGTCGTGGCTGGGCGCGAGCGGCTCGGGCGGGCCTAGCGATCCCACAGGGGCGTGCGCGCGTAGCGCGCCTTCACGGCGGGATCGATCACCACCGGCGCGTCGAGCGCGGCGACGAAGTCGTCCCAGGCCTCGTCGTCGAGGGCGATCACGGGGCGCTCGTTCAGGACCTCGATCGCCGCCGCCTCGCTGGAGCGCAGCACGAACTCGGTGCGGCTGACGCCCCGGATCTCCGCCGCGCGGTCGATGACGGCCAGGCGCTCGGTGGACGTGCGGAAGTTCACCTGGGGCATGACGGCCTCCTTCCCGTTCAGGGCACGGGGTGTTGATTTGGCTCCGATATATAGCATTTGTGTAGATGATCGGCAAGCAGGTGCCCGCGGGCCGGCTGCGCAGCCGGACGGAGCTTCAGTGCCATGCGCTGCCCTCCGGATCGTCGTCCTCGGCCTGCATGGAGGCGGCTGCCATGGCTTCCCAGGCTTCGCGGTTGTAGCCGAGGCGGCGGTTGAGCTTGTCGCAAATGCTCAGCGCATCGTTGAGGTTCAGCGCGATCAGGGCCGTTGGAACGTGTCCGGCCATGCCTTCGATGACGATGCGGATCTGCTGCACGTCGGTCTCGACGTCGTAGGCGGGCACGAAACAGAAATTCGGGTGGTCCGGCAGGGTCTGCGCGGTCATGGCGTCTCTCCTTCGGGCGGCCGCCGCCCGGCCGGCAATATGTATCCGGGCAGGCGGCGGCGCGAGCCTGTCGTTGGGTGGAGTCGCCGGCGGCACGCCCCCCGCCGCACGGTTGGGCGGAGGACGGCGGGCCGGCGATATGTATCGCGGGGGGCTCAGGCGGCGAGCGGCCAGCGGTCGAGGATCCGCTCCATCGCCCCGGCATTGGGCGCGAATATCCGGGCGCGGAAGGAGACGATCTCGACGGTGCAGCCCATGCGCTTCAGCGCGTCCATGTCGGTGTCGGCCGGTCCCTCGATCTCGATCCGGTCGGCGCCCATGAGGCGGCGGCGCGCGAGGCGCCAGCCGTTGGCGAGCGCGAGCGCGTTGCCGCGTCCCATCACCGCCTCGAAGGCCTCGGCGCCGGTCATGGCGGGGCCGCCGTCGAGGCCGAAGCCCTGGCGCACGGCGCGCACCTGCTCGGCGTCGAGCACGCGCCCGATGAGGGCGATACCGTCATCGCTGGTGAGCCTGCGCACCCGCATGTTCTCGGCCGGGAGGCGGTCCCAGACCGGCAACAACAGGCCGGTGGCGAGCCAGAAGCGCGAGTCCCTATGCGACGGCAGGCCGGCGATCTCGGCGTCCCAGACCCGGCGCCACGCGGCCTCGTCGGCGGGGCGCCAGTTGGAGGCGTCGAGCGCGGCCCTGGTCATGGTCTCGGCCGTCGCGGGCCGGATGAGGCGGACCCGCTCCCGCACCCCGCCGTCGTCGAGCATGCGCGAGGCTGCCGGCAGGATGACGGCGGCGCGTCTGGAGCGGGCGTTGACCGCGAGGCGTGGCTTGCCGTCCGGACCCGGATCGCGTCCGCCGATCTCCAGTGCCGATTCCGCCGTGAGCGGGACCAGCCTGTCGCGGCGGACGATCTCGACCAGCTCGGTCGCCGCCCCGGTGCCGGGATGCTCGTAGAGCGTCTCCCGGCCGGCGACGATGAGAGAGTCCGCTGTAACCGTCTCGACCCCGACCTCGTAGCTGCCGGCCTCGATCGCCTGCTGGATGTTGGATGCGATGCGCTCTTCCAGTTCGGCGAAGAGCTGGTTCTGCTCGGCGATGGGCAAGGCGAGCAGCCGATTTAGGAACCTCGGCATGGGCGGCAGGTCCTCCTTGAGATTGCCCTCCCAGGTGAGCTTGAGGCCGGTCGACTTCTCGAAGCGCTCCAGATTCCAGCCCTCGATGCTGCCGCGCCACAGCGCGCCGTAGAACTGGCGCAAGGCGGCCCGGGCGTAGACGCTCTCCAGGTTGTCGCTCTCGCGGAACAGCGCCGCGTCGCTGCCGCCCATGGCGGTCTGGGAATCCCGCTGGCCGCGCGTGATCGCGCCCAGGGAATCGAGACGCCGCGCAATGGTGGCGATGAACCTCCGCTCGCCCTTCACGTCGGTGGTGACGGGCCGGAACAGCGGGGCGCTGGCCTGGTGGGTGCGGTGGGTGCGCCCCAGCCCCTGGATCGCCTGGTCGGCGCGCCAGCCGGGTTCCAGCAGGTAGTGGATGCGCCGCTCCGTGTTCCCGCAGCTGAGGTCCGCGTGGTAGCTGCGCCCGGTGCCGCCGGCCATGGAGAACACCAGGATGCGCTTCTCGCCGTTCATGAAGGCGGCGGTCTCGGCGAGGTTCGCCGACGCGGGCCGGCTGCGCAGCGCCAGGCGCTCGCCCTTGGCGTCGGTGATCCTGAGCACCCGCCGCGACCGTCCCGTGACCTCCGCCACGGCCTCGTGTCCGAAATGCTGCACGATCTGGTCGAGCGCGGTGGGCACCGGCGGCAATGCCGCCAGCTTCTCGATCAGCGCGTCGCGCCGGTCCTCGGCCTCCTTGCAGATGACGGGGTTGCCGTCGCCATCCCTGGCCGGCCGGCTGAGGAGATTGCCGCCGTCGTCGGTGAACGGCTCCTGCAACTGCACCGGGAAGGCGTGCATCAGGTAGGACAGGATCGCGTCCCTTGGCGTCAGGTCGATGTTGAGGTCGTCCCACTCGGAAGCCGGGACGTCGGCGATGCGGCGCTCCATCAGGGCCTCGCCGGTGGAGACCAGCTGCACGACCGCCGACCGGCCCGCCGCGAGGTCGGCGTCGATGGCGCGGATGGTCGAGGGGCACTTCATGCCGGTCAGGAGATGGCCGAAGAAGCGTTGCTTCGTCCCCTCGAACGCGGAGAGCGCCGCCGCCTTGGCATTCCTGTTCAACGTATCCTCGCCCTGGACGATGCCGGTCGCCTTGAGCGCCTCCTCGATGTTGGCATGGATCACCTTGAAGGCGCCGGCATAGGCGTCGTAGATGCGCCGCTGCTCGGGGCTGAGGGGACGTTCGAGGATGTCGACCTCGATCCCGTCATAAGCCAAGGCACGCGCCTGGTAGAGCCCGAGCGCCTTCAGATCGCGGGCGACCACCTCCATCGCCGCGACGCCGCCCGCCTCCATGGCGGAGACGAACTCGGTGCGCCTCTCGAACGGCGTCTCGCCGGCGGCCCACAATCCCAACCGCCCCGCATAGGCGAGGCCGGGGACGGTGGTCGCGCCGGTGGCGGACACATAAGCGATCCGAGCGTCCGGCAGTGCGTTCTGCAAGCGCAGACCGGCGCGGCCCTGCTGGGACGGCTTGGTCTCGCCGCGTTCGGACTTCGACCCGGCGGCGTTGGCCATGGCGTGGGCCTCGTCGAACACGATCGGGCCGTCGAAGCCGTGGCGGTGCTCCTCGTCCAATGAGCCCGCCAGCCACTCGACGATCTGCTCCAGCCGCGAGGGCTTCCCCTGACGGGACGGCGAGCGCAGCGTGGCGTAGGTCGCGAACAGGATGCCGGCGTCGAGGGGGATCTCCATCCCCTGCCGGAAGTTGCCGAGCGGGATGACGTCGCTCTCCAGCCCGCCGAGCGCGGTCCAGTCGCGGCGCGCGTCCTCCAGCAGCTTGTCGGACTGCGAAAGCCACAGCGCCCGCTTCCTGCCGCGCAGGCGGTTGTCGAGGATGATGGCGGCGACCTGGCGGCCCTTGCCGCAGCCGGTGCCGTCGCCCAGCATCCAGCCCCGGCGGAAGCGCACCGGCTCCGACAGGGTCTCGCCTTCCTGGGTGACGAGGGAGGTGTCGATTTCCTCCTCGTTCCCGTCATCGTCGAGCTTGCGGCGGTGAACGGTCTCCCACTGAGAGCCGACGCGGTATTCGGCGGCCAGGTGGTGCGCATGGGCTTCCCCCGCCAGCACGACGCTCTCGAGCTGGGCGTCCGACAGCAGGCCGTCGGTGACCACGCGCTCCGGCAGCATCGGCCGGTACGCGGGTACGGGATGCGGCACGGCGGCCATGGCGGCGGACTGCACCAGCGGCGTCGGATGCTCGACCGCGCCCGGCACCCGCACGGCGCACGGCTGCCACGGCGCGTAGGGGCCGGCGTCGGCGGCGCCGGTGCCGGTGGCGGCGTCCGTGTTGGCGGGTTCGACAGAGCCGGTCTCGACGGCCAACTCGGAAATGGTCCCCCAGTCGTGAGACTGCCGCGTCTCGGGCGTCGATACGGGCTTCGGACCCCGGCGCTTCCCCGGCTTGGGTGTGACCGGCTTGCCGAAGAGGTCGCGGGCGGGGCCGGCCGGGACCGGGGCGGGCGCGATCGGCTGACGCTGCGGCACTTGCGCGATGACGGCGTCGAGCAGTTCGGCGGCGTGGGCGGCCCGGGCAGTCCCGTCCAGTTCGACAGCGGGTTCGTCGCCGCGCTCAAGCACGGTGAGGCGGGTGTCGAACCCGGTGCCGCGCCGTGCGTAGGCGCGCCCGTCGATCGCCATGGTGAAGACGCAGCGGGCCGGGGGATCGAGGCGGCCGACCGCATCGCCCAGCACGCAGTGGGCTGACGTGATCGTCACTAGCGCGCAAATCTCACCAAGGGGGAGGCAGCGTTCCAGATCCGGGGTTCTGGCGATCGATGGCCGGGCTTGATCTGGAAACGATCCGAACGGGCGTCGGCGGGCGGGTATTTCACGTTTCACGGCGCGAAAGTGCACGTGAACAAAACGGAATCAGGTGCGAACCGTCTGCTGCGGTCCGCGGGTCCGGACACACCTCTGGTGTGGCCGGTCACCCCGGCGTCTGATACCGACGATGTGGTTCGGTATGGAGACTCTACGGTGAGCGGGCCGCGGCAGTTCGGCGCAGCGCCAGCGCCACCTGTGCGAACAGGTGCTGGCGCGGATAGATCGAGGACAGCGAGAACAGGATCCTGCGGACGCTGAGCCTGATCTGGCAGGCGATCTTCAACAGTGTCACGCGGATCGTCCCGTACTGGGCCCGTGCCAGTTTCGTCCCGACGAGCCCGACGTCCCGGATAATCTGCAACAGGATCCCCGCGAACACCGAGAAGTACAGCCGCAGCTGATTGGCGCGCATGGTCGCTGTCGAGGTGCGATCGGCGAACAGGTCCAGTTGCTGTTCCTTGATCCTGTTTTCCATGTCACCACGGGCGCAGTACAGGTCCTCGTACAGCTCCCGGGCTTCGATCTGCTGACGCGTCAGGCTGGTCACGACAAACCGTGGGTTCCGACCTCGGCGCCCGGCAAGCACCTCTGCCTTGCCAACCACCCGCCGGCTCCGGCTCCAGCTGGTCACGGTGCGATAGCGAAAGTCCCGGAACCGTCGCGATGCCCGGCCGGTCGTCACACACCGGCTGTGCGACCGACGCATCTGGCGCGCGATGTGGGCAACCAGACGTGGATTTCTGGCAAGGCCGAACACGTAGTCCACGTCCTTGGCTTCGCACCAGGCCATGAGCTCCTCGCGGCAGAAACCGGAATCGCCACGAACCAGGATCCGGGTCGTCGGCCACGAGGCACGGATCTGCTCGATGATCCGCGCCAGTTCCGTTACCGAGCCGGAAGATGCATCGATGTTCGAACTGCGCAGCCGGGAACACAGAACGTGATCACCGCAGGTGACATACAGCGGCAGATAGCAGTAGCAGTCATAGTACCCGTGGAAGAACCGGCCCTCCTGATGACCGTGCAGCGGGTCATCGGTGGCATCGATATCGAGCACGATCTCCCCGGGCACCGTGTCGTGCGCGTCCAGGAACAGCGCCACCATCAGCCGATCGATCGCATCCGCGTCGGCAACGATCCGCTTGTAGCGGTGGTCCCCTGCCTCGTCCGGCGTTCCCAGCTCAAGCCGGTTCAGGGTGCTCGAGCTCGCCAGCGGATGGCCCCGGTCACGCTCGCGCACCCGCTCGGCTCCGGTCAGGTCGTCTCGCCCGACTGCCAGTGCCAAAACGCTGTCGTTCCGAAGCTGATCGTGATCGTTCAGGTCCTCGTAGCCCAGGGCGATCCCCATGACCCGTTGCGCCACCAGGCAGGAAAGGGTGTGTTCCCTCCGCTCCGGGGAGCGATGATCGGTGAAACACCCGGACAGACGGCGGGTCACATCCAGCACGCCGTCGGCCTCGCGCAGAAGTAGCGCACCACCATCCGATGACAGACGTCCGCCATCAAACCGGGCCGTTACATCACGGCGACCATGTCCTTGGAACACCACCGCGCGCTTGCTACACTCTGTCTGCATGGGGCCGGCTCCCGTGGTAGGTGTAGGTGACTGGAATCACTACATATACCACGGTCAACGGCCCCGTGTCTCTTCCCCATGGTGAGCTTTAGGGGCTAGCGGTGGCAGTGCGCTATACGGCCTGGAGAGCCGCGAGCACACTGCGCAGGTAACCCAGAGGCAGCGGGAGTGGCGCGAATGGCGCTTCCGCTACGAAGAGGACGACCGCGCTCGGATCGCCGAGTGCGAATCCGAGATCAAGGAGAGCGGCGAGTCTGACGGGTTCCTTCCCACGTTGTTCTGCACGCCGACGATGGAGCTGGGTGTGGATATTTCGGCGTTGAACGCGGTCTACCTACGCAACGTGCCGCCGACCCCGGCGAACTACGCGCAAAGGGCCGGCCGCGCCGGACGATCCGGACAGGCGGCGGCGATATTCACCTATTGCGCCGCCCAGTCGCCGCATGACCAGTATTACTTCGAACGTCGGAGCGAAATGGTGGCCGGCGCCGTCCGTCCGCCCGCGCTCGACATCGCCAACAGGAATCTGGTCACGTCGCACCTGCAAGCGATCTGGCTCGCTCAAAGCGGGCTGGCCCTGTCGCCCGATATTCCCGAGATTCTCGATCTTGAAGAACAGGGCTATCCCCTGAAGGGGGAATTCCTCGGGGTCATCCGCGATACTGGTTTGGTCGACAAGGCGCGAGCCCCGATGCGTCGTGTTCTCGGCCAGATCCTCTCGTCTTTAGATGGTGAAGTTCCTCCTTGGCTGGACGATCCGGATGGCTATGTGACCGAGATCGCAACGCAGGCGCCTTCCGAATTCGACAACGCGTTCAATCGATGGCGCGAACTCTACGATTCTGCTCGAAGCCAGCTGATCGAAGCCAACCGGCAATCACAGATACCGGGGCTACCCGCGGCCGAGCGGCGCAAGATCAGGGCCGCGCAGATGCAGGCAACGGACCAGATCGGCATTCTCGAACAGGGTAAAGCAACCAACAGCTCAGACTTTTATTCGTACCGTTACCTCGCCACTGAAGGATTCCTGCCCGGCTACAATTTTCCACGGCTGCCGCTCTACGCGTTCGTTCCCGGAGATGACAGGTCCGGCTCTTTCCTGCAGCGCGCCCGCTTCCTGGCAATTTCCGAGTTCGGCCCGCGTAGCTTGATCTATCACGAAGGCCGCGCGTTTCGTGTCGTCAAAGCCAAGCTGCCGCCTGAAACCCGGACTTCGGACGGCCGGGAACTCGCGACGCGGGACTTGGCGATCTGCCCCAACTGCGGAGCCGCGCACGAAGAGGAGGTCGAACGCTGCCATGCTTGCGATGCGCCGATGGCGGGCGCATCGCCCGTCAAGCGAACGCTCAGGATCGACAATGTCGAGGCGGCGCCGGTCGAGCGGATCACCGCCAATGACGAGGAACGGATACACCAGGGATTCGAGATCCAGACCGTGTTCGCCTGGCCGAGAAAACAAGGCCGTGTGGAGGTCGCGGAGGCCGAGTTTCGGGCCGGCGATACGCTGCTCTTCACGCTCCAATATGCCAACAGCGCGGAGATCAGCCGGATCAACAAGGGGTTGAAGCGCAGACGCGACCGGACCGTGCTCGGGTTCATGATCGATCCCCGCACCGGATACTGGGCTAAGAACGAAGACGAGGATCCGGAGACGGACCTGCCGCCGGATGCGGAACGGCCGGTCCGGATCGTGCCCATCGTCAGGGATCGCAAGAACGCATTGCTGCTTCGGTTCGAAAGTCCCGAGCGCTTCGATCCGGGGACGATCGCTACCGTGCAGCATGCCTTGCTGCGCGGAATTGCGGTCGAGTTCCAGTTGGAGGAAGGCGAAGTGCTCGGCGAACCGCTGCCGGACAGGGAAAACCGGCGCGCGATCCTTGCCTATGAAGCGACGGAAGGCGGTGCGGGCGTGTTGAATCGCCTGGTCGAAGACTCGAACGCCCTAAATCGCGTTGCGCGTCGGGCTCTCGAGCTTATGCATTTCGACCGGGTTGAGGAGGCGACCGAGGTTGGCGATCCCGAGCTTCTCACGGAACGCAAAGACGAGGCCTGCGTTCGAGGCTGTTATCGCTGCTTGCTGTCCTATTTCAACCAACCCGACCACGAGGCGATTGACCGTGCGAGCCCCGAGGCGCTGCAGGTGCTCATCGATCTTGCCCGGGGCCACCTCGCACCAGTAGCTGAGGCTCCGAAATCCGGCGCAGAGGACGGCTGGTCCGGTTCGTTCGCTCAATTCGGAGTCCCATCGCCCGATAGCAAGTCATTGACCCTGGCTGAAGTCTCGTTCCCCTTCGCCTGGCGCAGCCACTATGTCGCCGCGAAGCCGGGACCCGTTCCCTCAGCCGCGAGATCGGCGGGGGACGACAGGGGATGGAGCCTCTTCGAATTGCCTGCCGACCCGTCGGACGGGTTGCCGTCCCAATTGATCGAAGCCCTGACAGAGTGATCCCGTGACCCTTCCGTTTTCGCCAGGCGACCTCGTACACGCCCGAGGCCGGGAATGGGTCGCCCTGCCGGCACCGGAAGACGATCTCCTGGCTCTTCGCCCGCTTACCGGTAACGAGAACGATATCGTTCTCCTCGATCCGCGTCTCGAACTCGAGCCGGTGGTGCCCGCTCACTTCGAGCTGCCCGCCGATCCGACGCCGACCGTCCAGTCGAAGGCGGCTCTGCTCGCGGATGCACTTCGTCTCACGCTGCGCCGCGGCGCCGGGCCGTTCCGGTCCGCGGCCCAGCTCGCCTTCGAACCCCGGACATATCAACTCGTGCCGCTCCTGATGGCGCTGCGGTTGCAGGTTCCGCGACTCCTGATCGCAGACGATGTCGGTATCGGCAAGACGATCGAGGCGGGCCTGATCCTGCGCGAGCTCATGGACCGGGGAGAAGTCGATGCGTTTTCGGTGCTGTGTCCGCCGCACCTTGTCGAGCAGTGGACGACTGAGTTGGCCTCCCGATTCGGGATCGACGCGGTCGCAGTGACTTCAGGTTCGGCCGCGCGGTTGGAACGCAACCTTCCCATCGCCCAATCGCTTTTCGAGGCCTATCCCTTCACGGTCGTCAGCCTCGATTACATCAAGGCCGAAAGGCGACGCGACGGCTTCGCCCGCGCTTGTCCCGACTTCGTCATCGTCGACGAGGCCCATGCCTGCGTCGGCACCCACAAGGGCAGGCAGCAGCGGTTCGCGTTGCTCGAAGGGCTCGCCAGGGATCCCGAGCGGCGCCTGGTCATGCTGACCGCCACGCCCCATTCCGGCGATGAAGAGGCGTTCGCCCGCCTCCTGTCCCTCATTGATCCCGCTTTCGTCTCCCTCGACTTCGACGACGCGCGCTACCGGGAGCGTCTGGCGCGGCACTTCGTGCAGCGGCGAAGGATCGATCTCGTCTCAGGCGAATGGGGTGAGGACCGCGCTTTTCCGAAGCATGAAACGACCGAAACACCCTATTCGCTGACCGGGCCTCACCTCGATTTCCAGGAAGCGGTTCTCGACTACTGCATGGGCGTTGTCTCTCGCGCCGGCGAAGGCCAGCACGAGCGGCGTCTGGCCTTCTGGGGCACATTGGCGTTGATGCGCTGTGTCGGTTCGTCGCCCGCGGCGGCCTTGAGCGCGTTGCGCAACCGGATGGCCGGCGATCCCGACCGACTGGAGCCCCGGATCTACGACGAGGATGGCGACGACGAGGACGCCGTCGATATCGAGCCGGATGCCGTGTTCGAGACCGACTCTGCCCTCCAGGACCTCGTCGCACATGCCGAACGCCTGATCGGGGAGCCCGACCCGAAACTGGAAGCGCTCGTCGGTGTCCTTACGCCGCTCTTGAAGAAGGGCGTGAATCCGGTCGTGTTCTGCCGCTTCATCGCAACGGCAGAGCATGTCTGCGACGGTCTCCGCGAGGCCTTCCCGAAACTGCGCATCGAGTGGGTCACTGGCGTTCTCACGCCGGACGAACGGCGAGACCGCGTCGCTGACATGGCACCGCAGGAAGACGAGAAAGAAATTCAGCGTATTCTGGTCGCCACCGATTGCCTGTCAGAGGGCATCAACCTCCAGCAGCTGTTCGACACGGCGGTGCACTACGATCTGTCGTGGAACCCGACCCGGCATCAGCAGCGCGAGGGGCGCGTCGACCGGTTCGGCCAGCCCGCCGAACTCGTGCGTTCGATCATGATGTACTCGCCCGACAGCGCGATCGACGGCGCCGTGCTCGACGTGATCCTGCGCAAGGCCGAGGAAATCCGGAAGGCGACCGGGGCGACCGTGCCGCTTCCCGACGAGCGCGGCCCGGTTACCAACGCCCTGATGGCCTCCATGATGCTCCGTCGCGGGGACACGAGGCAATTGGCGCTCGATCTTCGGCTCGATAGCGGCGAGCGCCAAATGGAAACCCGATGGCGCGACGCATCGGAGAACGAGAAGCGTTCCCGCACCCGCTTCGCCCAGAACGCCATGAAGCCGCAGGAAGTGGCGCCGGAATGGGATAAGGCCGCGAGCTTCCTGGGCTCCCCCGATGCCGCGCGCGGCTTTGTCGAGCGCGCCATGACCGCGTTCGGCATTCCCCTCGAACCGCGCGGGCCGGTCATGGTGGCCCATGTCCATGCGCTCGAACACGGGCTTCGCGAACGCCTTGAGCAACAGGGTCTGCCCAGTTCGGTCCGTCTCGCGCCGTCGGAACCGGCTCCTTCGGGCACGGCGCTGCTCACGCGCACCCATCCGTTGACCGCCACCCTCGCGGAGGCGTTGGTCGAGGCATCCCTCGACCCGGAAGCGCTGACAGGCCTCGGGGTCGGACGTGTCGGCGGCTGGCCAACCGCGGCCGTGGATCGTGTAACGCGGGTGGCGTTGCTCAGAATTCGCTACAAGGCGACGGTTCACGCACGACGGGAGCGCCTGTTGCTGGCCGAGGAGGCTGCGCTGGTCGCTGTGCAGGGTGGCGCGATCGTCGCGTCAGGGGAGGACGCCCGGACGCTCCTCGATGCGCCGGCCACAGCCGACCTCGCCGCGGCGGCGCGGGACCGGTTCATCCGGCGAGCGCAGGAGGAACTGCTGGGTCTGGTCGACGGACCGATCGAGGAGTTTGCCGACTCGCGCGCGCGAGAACTGGCCGAAGACCACACCCGGGTGCGGGCCGCCGCAGGCTGGGCGCCGCGGGTGAGCGTGGAAGTCGCCCGGCCCGCCGATGTCATCGGCCTGTTCGTTCTGCTGCCCGGCGAAGCCTGACCGATGGCCCGCACGCAGGTTGCCGACATGTCCGCTTGGCCCTCGCTTTCTCTTGAGGGCAATCTGATCGCGCCGACAATGGTGGCGAGGATCGACCGCCGCGAAGGCCGAGAGCAGGACGAAGACGACTACAGGGTCCGCAAAGGCCTGACCATCAGGGACGAGGTTTCGCTCGCCTTTCGCGTCGGCCAGGCGCATTTCGACAGGTTCGCGAAGAACGCGGCTCCCTCGGCGGAAGCGACCCGCCGTTTCGCAAGCGACTTCCTCAACGAAACCTTCGGATTTGACGATTTCGCCGACGGGTCGGGCACGATTTCCTGCATTGCCGGCGGCCGGGTGCCGGTCGTGGTCGTGCCGCCTTTGGAAGCGCTCGACCGGCGCAGCCCGACGCTTTCGGTAGATAGATCCCGGTCCCCGACCATCGCGCTCCAGGACTACTTGAACGAACGCGAAGAAGCCCTCTGGGGGCTCGTTACGAATGGCACCCATCTCCGGCTCCTGCGCGACAATGCCTCGCTGACCCGGCCGGCCCATATCGAGGCCGATCTCGCCCAGATCTTCAGCAACGAGGATGCCGCGTCCTTCGCCGCGCTCTGGCTGCTCATTCACCGGTCCCGCTTCGGCGCGGCGGGAACCCCGGCAACGGACTGCGCCCTCGAACGCTGGCGGGACACAGGCGCGCGAGAGGGCGAAGCCGCGCGGGACCGGCTGGCGGGACAGGTCGAGATCGCGCTCCGCGTTCTCGGTTCGGGATTCCTGGAGGCCAACCCCGACCTCGCCCGGCGGCTCCGGTCCGGCGAGCTGGCGCTGACGCCGTGGTTCAACGAGCTACTCCGCCTCGTCTATCGCCTCATTTTCCTGATGGTGGCGGAGGACCGGAATCTGCTCCATCCGCCGAACGCAAGGGCGGGCGCGCGAAAGCTCTATGCCGAGGGGTACAGCCTCGCGGCGCTCAGGGCCCAGAGCGTGCGCAGGGCGGCATGGGACCGCCACCATGACCGCTACGAGGGCATGAAGATCGTTTTCCGCGCACTTGCCGCCGGGGAGGAGGTGCTGGGCCTTCCCGCCCTCGGCGGCCTGTTCGGGCCCGACCGGCTGCCATCCCTGGATTCCGCCCGGTTGCCGAACCGGGCCTTCATGGAAGCGGTCTATCGCCTCGCCTGGCTCTCCGACCGTAGCAGCATGGTGCCGGTCAACTGGCGCGCTATGGAGACCGAGGAGCTGGGCTCGGTCTACGAGTCCCTCCTCGAGCTCCAGCCGCAGCTTGCCGATGACGGCCGCGCGCTGGTCTTCGCCTCGGACGTCATCGAGCAGAAGGGCAACCAGCGCAAGACCACCGGGTCCTACTACACGCCCGACAGCCTCGTTCAGGCCCTGCTCGATACCGCGCTCGACCCGGTCCTCGACCGGACCGAGGCGGAGGCGGAGGATCCGGCGGAAGCCCTGCTCGGGCTGACCGTCATCGATCCGGCCTGCGGGTCCGGCCATTTCCTGCTCGCCGCCGCCCGGCGCATCGCGACGCGGCTTGCGCGCATTCGCGCCGAGGGCACGCCTTCCCTCGCCGACTTCCGTCATGCCCTTCGCGACGTGGCGCGTCGCTGCGTTCACGGTGTGGACCGCAATCCGATGGCGGTGGAACTCACCAAGGTCGCGCTCTGGATCGAGACCGTCGATCCCGGTCGCCCGCTTGGCTTTTTCGACGCCCAGATCCGCTGCGGGGATGCGTTGCTCGGCGTCTTCGACCTGGCGGTTCTGGAGCGGGGCATCCCGGACGCCGCCTACAAGGCGCTGACCGGCGACGACAAGGCCGTGGCCCGTCACTACGCGAAGAAGAACAAGGGGGAGCGGTCCGAACGCGCACACGTCGAAAAAGGCTTCCGTTTCGGCCGGCAACGCGACCTGATGCAGGCGTTTGCCGCCATGCGCGCTATGCCGGAGGATACCCTCGACCAGATCGCCGCGAAATCGAAGCGGCTGAACGCCCTGACCGGGAGCGGCACCGATAGCTGGCTTCTCTCCCGCGCCTGCGACCTGTATGTGGCCGCTTTCCTTGGCCCCAAGATCGTGCTGCCCACGACGGCCGGGGCGTTCGGCCTGCCGCGCCGGGGCGCCGAGACCGTGCCGACGTCGGGGACGGTCTGGGAGTACCTGCGCGGCGTCCGGCCCTTCGGCCTGCTCGTGCAGAACGCTGAACGGGCGCTTGACGAGGCGCGTGCCTTTCACTGGCCGCTGGAATTCCCCGACATCATGGCCCGCGGCGGTTTCGATGTCGTTCTGGGAAATCCGCCGTGGGAGGTGATGCAGCTTTCTGAAAAGGAGTACTTTGCCACCCGACGGCCTGAGATTGCTGCTCTTACCGGTGCAGCCCGCAAGAGAGCGATAAGCGACCTCGAACATTCTGATCCAGTGGCGTTTCGGGACTATGTCGCCGCAAAACACACGTTCGACGCTAGCAACCAATTTGCGCGAGAATCTGGGCGTTTCGACCGGACTGCACGGGGAAAGATCAACACCTATGCACTTTTCGCTGAGCTATTCTCACACTTAACTATCAACCGAGCTGGAGCAATTGTACCTACGGGCATTGCGACCGATTTCTCGAATCGCTTTTTCTTTGATAACCTTGTTAAGGACAGAAAACTTATATCGGCGCTAATGTTTGATAATGCGTGGAGGATATTTCCTGCTATTCACCCCGATACGCCATTTGCTTTAATTACAATTGGGCAGGCATCTAGTACGACTGAATTTGCATCTTACTTGCTGTCTGTAGAACAACTCTACCATGATGAACGTCGCTACTGCTTGACCCGAGAGCAGATAGCAGCGATCAATCCCAACACTCGCACCGCACCCATTTTCCGCTCTCGGGCCGATGCGGAGCTGACGGCAAAGATCTGCCAAAACGGTCAGGTCTTTATTGGTATGGATGGTCAAAGGGAAATTTCCAGTTATTCTCCCGTAATAATTTTGAACTTTTTTTCAGGATCAAACCGTAAGGACGCTGGAATATTCGAGAAGTATATGTCATTGGGACCGAGAGAAGACCTTCTACCCGTGCTTCGAGGAGCCGATATTTTCAATTTTGACCATAGGTATAGCTTACACGAGAGTGAAAAACTGCAATTCCAAGAATGGTTTGGAGATGGCCGCTTTGCGCCTAAGCGTGAAGTTCTCCATCGCCTTTCTCGAAAAGGTTGGAATCGTAACTGGCTAATGGGTTGGCGTGACATTACCAACGCAACAAATGAGAGAACTGTTATTGCATCTGTTCTACCACTGTGTGCAACTGACGATACTTTATCTCTGCTTCTTCCGAAGTTGGAGAATTGCAAATTATGTGCTGCATTGTTAGCCAACTTAAATTCATTGATTCTTGACTATGCGGCGCAATCGAAAGTTGGCGGCACTCATATTCGCAAGAATGTCATAGCGCAATTTCCTATCCTTTCTTCTACCTTCTATAGCAATTCTCATTTGTCGTTTTTACTACCGAGAATCTTGGAGCTCACTTACACATCAAAATTGCTGACCCCATTTGCCCAAGACCTAGGGTGGTTTGACTCACCCTTCGATTGGGACGACCAGCGCCGCTCCCATCTGCGCGCCGATCTCGATGCTTTCTACGCCCGCGCCTACGGCCTCTCTCGCGACGAGCTGCGCTACATCCTGGACCCGGCGGTCGTAATGGGCCCGGACTACCCCTCGGAAACCTTCCGAGTGCTCAAGGAGAAGGAAATCCGGCAATACGGCGAATACCGCACCCAGCGCCTCGTCCTTGCCGCCTGGGACCGGATGGAGGCGGACGGGGAATTCCGCGAGCTCGGGCTGTAGCGCGATGGTTGGCAATGACTCGCTGAGCACAGAACAGGTCGATCCGGCCGAACGCGCCTTGATCGATCAGCTCATTGCGGCGACCCGGCTCTACAACAGCGGCGAGGCGGTCCGAGAGTTGTTCGCCTTTATCGCCCGGCTGCGCGAGTTCGCCCCCTTCAACGCCATGCTGCTGCATATCCAGAAGCCGGGATTGACCCACGCCGCCACGGCGCACGACTGGTGGAGTCGATTCGGCTGCGTGCCGAAAACGGGCGCGCGGCCGTTGGTGGTGCTGCGCGCCATGGGACCTGTCGATTTCGTTTTCGACATACAGGACGTCGAAGGGGGCAATGTGCCGCTGGACGCCTTCAGCTTTCCGACATCCGGAAACCTCACAGAGGATCGCTTTAGCGAATTCATGTGGTGGGTCGGCAGACAGCGGATCGAAATTGAAGCGCTCGACGCCGGGGATGCAACGGCAGGCTGGATCGAGCCGGTCTCATGGACGAATTTGCCCAACGGCAAGAACTCCTACCAGCTTGCCTATAACCGAAATCATGACGCGCCGACCCGTTTCGTCACCGTCGCCCACGAACTCGCCCACCTCTATCTCGGCCATCTGGGCGCCGACCGCGGACGCCGCGTTCCGGACCGCAGCCATACCCATCACGCGCTGCGAGAAGTCGAGGCCGAGTGCACAGCCTATATCGTCGCAAAACAGAACGGGGTGAAGCCCCGGAGCGAAAGCTATCTCGCGAAATACCAGGGTGCGTTCGAGCATCTCGACCTCTACGGCATCACCCGTGCGGCGAACGCCGTGGAAACGGCGATGGGCATTTCGGCCCAGAGACTCTGGAAGGCGAAAGGTTGAGTCGGTGGTCGAGGCGCCCCAGGGTTTCGTCGTCGCTGAGGAATGCCGAAAGGCCGCTTGGCAGAACGGCTATCGCCGTTCCCTGGGCGAGGAGACAGGCTGGGCGCGTTACGGCTCGACCACAGCAAGGGGAACGATCCATCTGGCCGCCGCACGGCCCGACGGCCCTTGGCTCCTCGCACTGGATCATCATGGCGTCGTCGAGGAGCTGAAGCAGCCGGCGGCAGATATGCCCGGTCCCGGCCTGGCGAGATACACCTTCCCGACGCTCGGCGATCTCTACGCCGTACTGTCCAAAGTGTACGGCCTCGGGCTGACGCTCCCCGAAGGCCCGCTCGAGGATTTCCGCGCCAAGACCCGGAACCTGCCCAGGAAGACCGAGGCCGAGCGCCTGGCCGTCCAGCGGATCGGCCAGGACATCTTCCGCGATCGACTGCTGACCTACTGGCAGGGCTGCTGCCCGCTTACGGGCATAACGGACCCGGCCCTCCTGCGCGCTTCCCACATCATCCCGTGGACGGAGTGCCCGGACGACGCCGAACGGCTGAACATATTCAACGGGCTCTTGCTTTCAGCGCTCTGGGACGCCGCCTTCGACAGGGGACTGGTAACGTTCGACGACGAAGGGCGACCGCAATTCGCGGCAGACCTTGGGGAAGCAGCACGATCGGAACTGCGCTGGTATCGACCCGTTGCGTTGACAGACAAGCACAGAGAGCGTCTAGCGTGGCATCGGACAGAGCTATTCCTCGAAAGCAAGAGATAAAGACGGGTTCAATGTAAGCGCGGCGAATATACCATATGGGCACCACGGTAGCCCTATGGAGTGGACGTACTAAGCGAGACAGCTTCGATGGAACTAACCCTAGCCTCGATCATCTTGTGTATATCCGCTGCGACTTCCAACGCTTCGGCCGGTGCACGAACCGTCTCTCCGGCACGCTGTCGCAGAGCCACGATAAGGGGCAGCAGCGCGTCGGCCTTCTCTTTATCATGCGAAAATATCTCTACCAGATCGCTCTCGGAAACACCGTTCGCGACTAGATTCAATACACGCCCGATCATTTCAAGCATCATTGTCTCCACGTTAGGATCGAACGCGCCATATAGGGAGTCCAACTCAATCATGGCGTCGGGATACCTTTGAAGAACGACCAGTATTTTTGTTCTCAGCCACTTTGCCCTCCAACTTGGTATCGACATATCCTTGTGTGAGATGACCTCTATTCTTCTGTCTAGATCATCGCACTCATGTAGCGATTGTTCTACTCGTCCCAACTGGATCTGTATCTCAATTTTGTAGATTAGGGATTCTACGACCTGTGTTTGAAGTTCTGGTATGTTCTTATCCCCGAAACGCTTGACTACCTCCTCCCAGTCGTAAATTGCTTCCTGCACATTTCCCAATTGAAGGCTCGTTACACCTCTATCCTTCAACACGCTGACCACTTTTCTTTGCAAACTCAGATTGTCGCTGTCTCCAAAGCGATCGATCATTTTATCAAAAATGGCAAACGCATCTGCCGTCTCCCCAAGTTGCAGTTGTTTACGTCCCTTGTTCATTAGTGCTATCGCCACCTGTAATTGAACCTCATGCATTTCGCTGTGTTCAAAACGGTCAATTGCTTGGTCGTAGATCGCAATAGCTGCATGACTTTCACCGAGTTGCTCCAATGCAAATCCCTTGGTGGCTAATGCCCTTGCGACGCCTTCTTGGACTTCCGGTGCATTACTTTCCCCGAAGCGTTCGACTACTTCGTCGAAGGCCGCAATCGCCGTCTTTATCTCGCCAAGCTCTCCAAGCCTTATTCCTTTGTTGACCAGTGCAATGGCCACCTGCATTTGAAGTTCAGGCTTGTCGCTGTGACCGAAGCGTTCCACTGCGCGATCAAAGGTGTCAATTGCCGCTCTGCTTTCCCCGAGCAGCCCTTGCCTGAATCCCATGTTGACCAAGGCCTTGGCAATGTGTACCTTGATCTGAGGCGCCTCGCTGTCACTGAATCGTGTAACTGCCTCGTCGTAGGTGGCAATCGCCGCCGCACTCTCGCCGAGCCGCTCTAGTACAAGTCCCTTGGTGACTAGCGCCTTCGCGACCCATTCATCGAGTTCCCGTGCGCTACTGTTTCCAAAACGCTTTATCACTTCATCGAAAGTTGCAACCCCCGCTTTGTTCTCACTGAGTCCTCCTTGTGCAATTCCCTTTCTAACCAACGCCCTTGCGACCTCCATCTCGATCTGAAGTGTTTTGTTGTTTCCAAAACGTTCGATTACTTGGTCATAGATGGTAATCGCAGCTTCACTATCGCCTAGTCGCTCCAGCGCTCCCCCTTTGTTGACTTGCGCCCTCACAATCCATTCTTGGAGTTCGGTTGTGCTGCTGTTTCCGAGACGCTCGGCCATCTCATCGAACGTGGCAATCGCTGCCCTATCCTCGCCCAGCTGTTCCAGTGTGATTCCCTTGCGGAGCATTACTATGGCGATGTGTCTCTGCAACTCGGGCGCTTCACCAGTACCAAAGCGCTCAATCACTTCGTCGTAGATCGCCAATTCAGCCGCGGGTTCATTCAACCCTTCATATGCAAACGCTTTTGCCGATACTATTGATGCGACAAGCCAATCCGGCACTTGTGGTAAGCCAGATCTCTCGGAAGAAAGAAATCGGTCTGCGATCTCGATGACTCTCTCGAACGCGTTCTCTCCTAACGCAGCGGTAATTTCGTCGAAAGTCCCCCTGGCGTGCGCATGGAGGATAGTCGAGGATCGTTTCGAGATTTGCTCGAGCTCTGGCCACGTCTCGTCGGAGAAGATGCGGCTAATCTTCTGCGATTCGCTGACTGCCAGCATCAGTCCATCGCGGATGGCCGGCCACTGGGCCGCCTCCACGGTTATTGTGCGAAACCAATCATCCAGCTCCGATTCCGCATAATACACCGCCATAAAGTGGATCAGGTTGCGGACGATCGCCGCCTCGTCGCGTTCGCGCCGCAACTTGTAGTAGATACTGTAGAGACGTTCCGCGGCTGCATACTTTCGTTTTCTGCCGCTCCTTTCCGCGAGCACCGCGCCGCGTTCTACCAGCCTCCCAAGCAGGGCCGATACGGCTCGAACGTCCATGCGCGCCCGCGCTGCGATCTCTCCGGTGCTCGATGGTTGCCAGAGGTCGATCACGGCGAGATAGACCCGTCGCTCGGTCTTAGCGAAGACCTCTAGATGTCCGCGGAAATACTCGGTGTGCTCGTCGATTAGCGCGACCATCTCCTCCATCAGCTGGCGCAGTGATCTGTGCTGTGCGAAGTCGCCGATGATGACTAGCAGACGAGGGTCGCCTCCGGTCAGGATCTGCAATGGTCGGATTTCGCGTTCACTTACCGTATCGCCACTCACCATTCGCCACAGACGTTGGCATTCGCCGGTATCCAACGGTTCCAGACGTAGGATCCTGAACAACTCAAAGAACGGCTCCCTTGCATCGTCTAACCCCTTGAAGCGGCTGGTGGCGGTCGCGAGCAGCGTGATTTCGGGTTCCGACTGCAATACCCTGCGCAGCTTCCAGCCGAAATCGTCGTCGACATGCTCGCACAGCGCTTGCAGGTTCTCGACCATGAGAACGAGTTGCTTTCCGAGTCGGTCGATTGTTTCCAGGACAGCTGCGCGAGCGCGCTCTTCCAGTTCCCTGCCGTGCCACTCGGCCGCCAGAGCAGCATGCATGGCTTGCAGCTCCCGAGAGAATTGGGGGTCTTGTGCTGCATGCTCCCGGGCCAGATAGAACAGCGCTTCCAGCCAGAAGTCGGCCAGACTGAATATTTCTTGACTCTCCTCCATGAAGCGGACGGGCAACAGCCGTTCGGAGAGTGCCTGGTCGGTGCGGAGTTCGGCCGCTACTCGGGCTAACAACATTGTCTTTCCTCGACCACGCGGGGCGACAAGCAGGATGTGCTGGCATGACGGAGAATCGATGTTTCCCTGGAGGACATCCAGCACGACCCCAAGCTCGCGATTCCTGACTACGAATTGGTTTTTCACCTCTTCATCGGATTGGAGTATCCCTGGATTAAACTTTCGGATCCTTCTCGGCCGCCGAAACGATTCCTTCATCGGTGGCTCCTTCAATTCATTTCCGGGACACGGTCTTTGAGGGGAACATGGTGGTCGCGGAAGCGGGCCAGCCACCAATCCTTCAGCAATTGGAACGGGAATCGGTGGCCGTCGTCGGCAACTTCGAGATAGCCATCGTGTATCAGGACATCCAGCGCTTCGCCGATACGGCGGGGCGCCTCCTCCATCACCGGTGAGTACCAGCGTTCGAGATGACGTCGTGCGCGGCCCGTGAATACGTCCTCGGTGGCTGCCTCAGCGAGAATCTCCAAGGCAATCCGGTAGCTGTCTCCGTCCAGGGCGTTCCCAAGACGCGTCTCATAGTGTGCGAGGTCGCTCTGCCCGGCAGGTCCGAGAAGTTCGGTTCGATAGACCTCGCCTACGTGCTCTATCGTAACCCTGTCGAGATTTCGCATGGCGACGAAATCTTGCAAATGGGCGAAGTAGGACTGCACATGGTGAGGAATACCGACGCCGAGCGCCTCGTACACGGCGTCGGCCACCCCCTCGTCGATCGGTAACCTGTGGCTCTCCGCCAGTCGTTTGAAGCACTTGACGCTGTCATGACGGTTCCAGGGTCCCAAGCGATATGGAAAGAGGTGGTTGATGCGGTCGGGTATACCAAGCCTTTGCACAAGCGGGACGAGCCCGATGCTGCCGGACACCATGAGCACCGGCGATCTATCTCGGAATCCCTGAGACACGCCGCGAAACCAGCTGAGGAATTCGTCAACTCGCCGGACTCCCTCCTCATCACGGAGCATTCTCATGAGAAATATGGGCAGTTCGTCCACCACGAGGAGGACCGGTCGATCATGCTCAGCGCAACTCCCGATTAGCTCCTTTCCCCAGCGTTGCCAGCCTCCACTCAATCCGGCACGAATCTTCACGCGAAATTCCGAAGCACTGATTTCCTCCACATTCTCGTCGATCCAACGGCTCATCGTGGCGGCGAAACGGGATGCGATCGAACGAATTGGATGCACTGCTTCGGCGATGTCAGCGATCACGTCTTCCGGACAGGTCGCGCCCTCCACGTCGGCGAAGAGAAAGCTCCACCCTGCCATCTCCAACCGACGGCCGAGTTCTTGAGCCAGACTCGTCTTGCCCATGCGTCGCTGGCCGGTCAGAAGCACGTGGTTGCCGTCGCGGACCCTCGACTCCAGCATCTGCAATTCGCGTTCTCTATCGAAGAAATCGTCGCCGCTCACCCAGCGACCGGTGGAGGATTTCATGCAGAGCCTCTCTCCATTCAGCGAGTCCGTTGGATCGTACAAAGTCAACGCACTCGTTGTCAACCATTTCGTTGACAACAAGTGCGTTGACTTCAAGGGCCGGATCGGCGGATCGATTCACCTACTCCGGTAGAGGATTTCCTCAAGGGCAATGATCTGTCGCCGTTTGTCCAGAGGTCCACGAACGCCTCATCGCGAAGCCCCCTCCTGAATAGGCTCGCTCCGCGTGGCCATCGCCGGGAGACTCACGCAGGGCATCCTCCCGACGACAGGGCCTCTTTGATGACCGCATAAGAACAAGATCGGCAGACAGGCAACTGCCTTCAGATTGCGCCGGCTCGCAAGTAGGAGGAGACACTCCGGCGAATACTCTCCGAATTCGCCATCAAGCAGCGGCGACAATTCTGACCGGGATTGGTCGAGATCGCGTGCCGTCTCGGTTTGGGGTGAGGTGCCCCCGTCGTTCGACACTCTCCTCGCCGCGCCTGATACGGAATTCAACCCGTCCCGTGCTTGCGCAGAAGTCACCTGCCGTTGACATCTGCAGACGTGCGGCAGTGCGTTTTCTTATTTCAGATCAATGGGTTGAGACGGTTCATACTGAGACCTCGATCAGATGTCGGTCTCGGTGGTTGCGGGCCCCCGCAACCACAAAAAACGCCGCTAAGTCAATGACATAGCGGCGTTCTTCATTCCTGAAGAACTTCTCGGAAATAGACCGTCGGAAAGCCACATGAGGGCCGTGCTGACCTCGTGTAAGCACGCCAGGGGCCGTCTCTGAAGCATGGGAAGTACGATAACTCGCTGAAATTGACGAAAAAACAGGAAATCGGCCAGATAGCTGGACGAGATAACTGATAATCTCAAGGTCGCCGTCGGAAACGCGTACTCACCAGGTCCGTGGATGCCGAAATCGGCAGAGCCCGCAGGGCGGCATTGAAAACATCCGTCTTCGCGCAATTCGCGGAAACGTCGCACCGATCCTTCCCGAGATTGGGGACGCGCAATCCCTGGCGACGCCTTACAGTCCGGTGTCGCGTCGGGGAGTGGGGCATGGGGTCAGCGTGCAAATTCTGGCGGGACTTGACCGCGATTCCGGCGACACTTGACCACGATTCCGGCGACATTTGACCGCCGTTCTGGCAACACTTGACCGCTGTTCTGACCACATTTGACGGTCTGGCGGTAAGGGCACTCAGCCCGGCGCGGATGCCGATTTTCTCACGGATCTGCCTCATGGATCGATGGATCGGTTCGAGGAGGCAAGGGCTCGATGAAGAGGACCGGCATGAACAACATCAAGGATATCCTTCGGCGTCGTCACGATCTTGGTCTGCCGCGTGCGCAGATCGCGGCGGCAATCGGCGTGAGCGCGGGGACGGTGTCGCACGTTCTGGAACGAGCGTCGGCGGCGGGCCTGTCGTGGCCGCTGCCGGACGATCTGGATGATGAGGCTCTGCGGGCACGGCTCTACCCGACGCCTGCGCGCGACAGCGGGCATGCGCAGCCCGATTGGGACTCGGTGATCGAAGACCTCAAGGCGCCCCGCAAGCGCCGCCGTGCCCGTCTGACCCGGCGCCAGCTCTGGAAGGAGTATCGCGACGAGGTCCTGGCGCAGGCCGGCATGGCCTACAGCTACAGCCAGTTCTGCGCCCGGCTCAAGGTGCGGCTGAAGGATCGCGCCGGGCAAGCGCAGATGCACTTCGACTATGAGCCGGGTCTGTACGGCCTGGCGGACTTCTCCGGCAAGACGCTGCCGCTGCGCATCGGCCGCGAGGGCAGCCTGTCGAGCAGGTCGAGCCGCAGCCAGGCGAGCCACGGGCCGGCGGCCTGCAGGGTGAGGCCGGCCGAGCCCGCGCGGACAACGGCGCGCATCGGCCGGCAGGTCAGCCTGCGCAGCTTGTCGAGGACCGCGGCCAGGGACGGGCTGTCGCCGCTGGCCCCGGCCCCGGCTGGCCCTTCGAAGTCGATCCAGGGCCAGCCGGCGAAGTCGCGGGGCTGGGGCGCTGCGGCGTGGAGCGGATGGCGGTTTGCGGCGACGATGCCCCCGGTCACGTCGAGGAAGCGCTAGAGCCGGAGGTGCGTCGGCAGGGCCTCGCCGCTGTCAACGGCGCCGCAGTGCAGGTCGCACGAGCCGTCGGCGAGCAGCCGCGCGCCGTCGCGCCAGGCGGCGGTGCGGAGCTTGGGCTCGATCTCGGGGAAGGCGGCGTAGAACGCCTGGACGGCGGGTGCGACGACCGTCTGCATCCAGAGAGGCGGCGCAGTGACGCGGAAACGGCCGGTGCGCCCGGCTAGCGCCGCCGTCACTGCAGCCTCGCCCACCTCGATGTCGCGCAGGATGCGACGCGCGTGCTCAACGGCCAGAGTGCCCACGCGGGTCGGACGCACGTCGGGGGGGACGCACTCGAACAGACGCGCGCTGAACCGCAAGCGCGTCACCGGCGAGGAGCCCTGTTACACCAAGAGGGGCCGGCGGGTGATCTATGACACCGGCGATCTCGACGGCTGGATGGAGGAAGGCAAACGCCGCTTCACGAACGATGACGAGGGTGAGTGAGGCCCCTCAGCCGAACGTGACGGCGTGCGACGAAAGAACTCCGGTCTGGGTCGAGGAAGCGACGCGGGGACATTCTGCAAGCCGTGGCTCTGGTGCGCCGACGCCGATGTGCTTGCTCGTTCGACGGACCGTAGTCACTGCAGTGTACTTTGCGCCGGCGGCGGGTCTGGCAGCCAGCTCGAAATGCCTCTTCAGAGGCTGCTCGCGTTTACGACACCGATCTCAATCCGAAATTGAGGGACCTCAATCGATGACCCACTATCGAGTGAAGATTGGCATGGCGCCGCCGCATCCCGGCAGCTTCATCCGTACCGAAATCCTGGAGGAGCTGGGCCTGTCGATCGCCCGCGCCGCCGACATCCTGGGTGTGGGCGATGTAACACCGGCTGATCTCATCGACGGCAAGTCGAGCCTGTCGCCGGAAATGGCGCTCAGAGTTGAGCAAGCCTTCGGCGTGTCCAGCGACACGCTCCTGCGCATGGGAGCATGGCACGACGGTTGCGCCGCTCGGTAGTTCGCTGGTTCGGTCATCGACGCAAAGAACAACGGCGCAGAGGAGCTATTTCTTGTCGCGGATGCTCCTCGTACCCCGCAAGCTGCAATGGTGACCGCGGCCCAAATTGGCTGTTCAGCATATATGCTCCACTACCCGAATGAAGGCAGCCCCCGTATGCCGATGCATATCCGCGCAGAGAGCAGTGACGGCAAAGCAAAGTTCTGGTTTCATCCGAAAGCGACGATTGCGCGAAGCGCGGGCTTCAACCGAAGGCAGCTCTCCGAACTGACCAAATTGGCAAGCCGGCACCGGAAGAGACGGGGCATGGGATGAACGCTTCGGTTAAGGCCAAGTCACTCGCCTTTGACGACCACACCATGTGGATCGAGTTGGACGACGGCCGTTCGCTCGGGGTCCCGCTTGCGTGGTTCCCGCGATTGGCGCATGGCGCGCCCGAACAGCGGGAGAACTATCGAATCGGCTATTCGGGCGCCGGTCTTCATTGGGACCACCTCGACGAGGATATTTCGGTGGTAGGCCTGCTGATGGGGCGCGGAGACGAGACCCATCCTGGGTCACGAGTCCCATAACGGCGCGGATGGGCGGGTATCGAGGCCGGCATCGTGGAGCACGGGAACGTGCCGCCAAGTCGCTAGGATGGAAACTGACCGGTCCGAAGGATATCGGCGAGATCGTCGGCCGAGCGTATCGCTCCCCCGTATGAGGCTGCCAGTAGATCATCAGGCCCCCCGCCATCACGCGTATCGGTCTTTGCCCCTGCATGTGATCTTGTCTCCAGACCTGAATTGGCATAATATGCCAATTCTCTGATCCTCGCTTCGAGTACGCATGATGCCCACGCGTAACGTCGTGCTCACCGATCATCAGGCGGACTTGATCGCCAAGCTGGTGGCGTCAGGCCGCTACCAGAATGCCAGTGAGGTCATGCGCGAGGGTCTGAGACTGATCGAGCGGCAGGAGTCCGAGGACCAGGTCCGACTCAAGGTGTTGCGCGAGGCAGCCGATACGGGCATTGCCGATGTGGTGGTCGGAAGGTTCCGCACGTTCGACACGGCCGATGCGTTGGAAGATCATCTTTCCGCCCTATCCCAAGATGCGCTTGCCGACCCGTCGTCGAATGCCGACGCCGGGCAATGACCGGCGGCGGCCGCTGGCGCGTTCGGCTGACCGCCACGGCTGAGAGCGATTTTCGGAACATTCTCCGCTGGACTGCTGAGCGGTCCGGACATGTCCAGGGGCGCATCTACAGCGAGACCTTGACGCACGCCATCCAAGCCCTCACCAGCGGACCGCACGTCGCCGGATCGCGCCAACGCGACGACATCGCGGAGGGCCTCATGATACTTCACGTGGCGCGTGCCGGGCGAAGAGGCCGGCACTTCGTGCTGTATCGGATCGCAAGCCCGTCCGAGCCACCCAGCATCGACGTGCTTCGACTGTTGCACGATTCAATGGATCTGGCTCGCCACGTCGGATCAACCGGAGACGACAGCTCCCGAAAAGTGAGCATCCGGTGAAGGCCGGACCTCGCGCGGCGGTTTCGCTGTCGGAGAGGCTTGGGCTAACCCTTGAGCGATACCCCCGGCTGTTGTTGAGCGTGGAAAATTGAGTCTCGCCACCACGAGCGGCGCTGCGGTCCGGTTCGGGCCGCGTTGACCGAGATCCGAGGCATTCTGTCCAGCCATCCCGCCTTGGCGGGACTGCTGGACTCGTCGGGTACCGCTTACGATTCTTCGCGCCCTGGTCTTCGGGCATGTTGTCTCGTTCTACCAGCGCAGTGACCCCTGCAGCATCACGCCGTGGTGGGTGTTCGTCGCGTTGGAGTTCTCCTTGCGCGTGCCTTGGAGCGACAGGCTTGCGTCGTCGGCGATTTGCCACCGTGCCCCGGCCCGCCAGCCCCGACCTCCGTCGTCCCCGAGCGTCATCGAGGCGAAGGGCGTGATCGTACCGGGCACCGTGGTGGATCCGAGACCGTAGCCGATTTCTGTCTTCAGGCGCCGGCCGGGCTCGAACTCCCCGTCCTCGTCGATGAGCTTCTGCGCGTTGTCGAGGCCCCAAAGCCGGTCGGTGCCCGTCCCTGTTGCACCCCGGCTCGGCGTCACCTCGAACGACAGTCCGCGTCCACCCGCGCCGGGTGAGAGCTGCACCGATGCGGATGCTCCCCATTCCTTGTAATCGCCGTCCTCGTGCGCAACGAGCGTGTGCAGCCCTCCTTCGATGCGGAGCCGGGCGCTTTCGTAGCGCACGTTCCCCGCTGCCTCCACCCCGGCTCCGGTCTCGGCGTCGCCGCCGTCGTAGCGCGCGCCGAGTTCGAACGCCGGCGTGAGGGTCCCCGCGGCGAGGGCGAATCTGCGCGAGGTCTCGACGCGCAGGCGGAGCCGGCTGACGTCGGCCTCCGCTACGCCCAGCAGCCCGTGCTCGCTCTGCGCCGCGCCGGACTCCGTGCGGGCCCAGAACGCGTCGGATTTCACCTTGACGCCGAGGCCTCCCGGGTCTTCGGGGGAGGTGACGTCTGTTGTGATCCCGAGTGCTCCCATCATGAGCGACAGGTCGGTGACGTAGCGGCTGGGGTGCTGCCCGGCGGGCTTCTCGGTCAGGGTCAGCTCGCCGCTGCCCGACCCTGCCAGCGCCCACACCTTCACGGCCTCCGAAATGGCCAACTGCCCGTAGGGGTACACCATGGTCAGCTCGCTCTTGAGGTCGCCGCCAGCGTCGCTCTCCGCCGCCGTGCTCGTCCAGGAGCCTTCGCCCTTGCTGAGCGAAACCGCAGCCCCTGCGAGCCATCGGGCTTTCCCGACGTCGACCCCGAGGAATCCGCTCGTCACGTCTCCCTCGACCCGGACCCCGTCGCTCCGGCCCTCGAACGTGTCGGCTGCGAAGCTGCCCCATGCGGTGAAACCGGGGGCTGGCCTCTCGTTTCCTCCCCAGAGCTGGAACCGGGTTCCGAGCAGCATCGCGCGCAGGTCCGGTCTGGCCTCGCCTTCGAACCGCTGCACGAACTCTGCGACTGCCTGCGCCGCCGCGGCCTCGTCGCCGAGCGTGAGCTGCTGGCCCGCAATGGTGACGTGAGACTCGCCCTGGCGCTCCAGGCGCCCGCCGATGGCGTCCACCGCCTGGGAGGCCAAAGTGCGCCCGAACCGTGCGAGCCATGCCTGCGGGACCGGGTCGGTGTTCCAGATCGTCCCCGTCGCCTGCGCACGTCCGATGTTCACCGTCTTCGACCCGTCGGTGCACAGCCGCGCGTTGCTGATCTGGACCTTCATCGTCTCGTTGGTATCGTTCACCGAATTGTCGTATATCCGGACGAAGGAGATCTCCTCGGTCGCCCCGGCCTCGATCCAGTTCAGCACCGTCGGGCGCTCCCCGTAGTCGACGCCTGCGGTGGCCGTGCCCGTGCCGAGGGTCTCGAAGTCGTAGCACACGTCCTTGCTGTACGCCCGGGAGAGCGTAACCGGAAAGTTCAGCCACCCGTCGGACTCGTACGCCCAATCGTTATCGATGCGGATCGTCAGGTTCGCTATCTGGGTCGTGCTCGCCGGCGCGTTGATGGTCCCCGTCGCCTGCGCCGTGGTGATCGTGGGCACGGGGAAGCTCAGTCCGCTGAGCGTTCTCACCCGGGCGTTGCCGATCTGCGCGAACACCGTCTCCCCGGCATCATTTGTGCTGTCCTCGACCAATCGGACTCTGGCCTCCTTCACGCGCTCGCCCGGCATGAACCGGACCCCGCCGTCGGCCGGGAGGTAGTCGGTGATCGGGGTGGCGGTGCCCCCGGCGACTGTCGCGAAGTCCAGCTCGACGATCTGTCCGGCCCGTTTCGACAGCCGCACCTTGAACGCCATGTACGGGTCGTTCTCCGCCGAGGTCGTGTTCCGGATGACGACCGTCGGCAAGCTGTCGGTGTTCATCGTGAGATCGGGGTAGTGCAGGGTCAGCTCGGGCGAGTTCGTCACCCTGTTGCCAACGGCGCCGCACAGCGCCCCCGCCTCGCTGCAGTCCCGGTCGCCCCGCAGTTGCACCGTCACCGCCTCCCGGTCGTTCACCGGCAGCACCGTCAGCCGCCAGTGGTTGCTGTGCACGCGCTGGCGGCCGTCTTCGGTCACGTACTGCTTGTCGATGCGCCTTGCGCTCACGATGATGCCGTTCGTCACCGAGAACCCGGACTGGCGCAGCTTGCGCGCCGCGATCGACACCCTGTCGCTCAGCGTGAGGTCGAAGTGGTAGCCCATCCCGCCGTAGTATCCCGCATGCTCGTCGATGGAGAACTCCGCCGACCCGAGCGATGCGGTGAACGGGTCCCTGACGGTTCCTTTCATGCTGAATCGTATGCTGAATCCCGGGCCGTACAGGGCACCTAGCAGTCGAAAAGTGTCTTCGATTCTCCAGTCTGACAGGCCGCTCTCGTCATTGTCCTGGATAACGCCGATTTGCGCGTCGTCCGCGGCGTCCCCGGTGCGGTGAAGAGTAAGCAGGTACCGGGTATTCGGCTTCAGAATGGTCCCGCTCGGGGCGGTGAACACGTTCACCGCGTTCGCGGTCAGCGTGGACGGTGTGGACAGTGTGGCGACCAGCGGCCCGCGGTGGTACTCGTTGAGCGCATTGGCGAAGAAGTCGAATTCGTGAATGCGCCACGTCATCGTCTCGGTCCCCGTGTAGTTCACGGCGCCCACGTAGAGCTCGACCGAGCTCACCTCGTATCCCGACGCATTGGACCCGGTCGTGAATTGCTGCGCGATGCGGCCGTTCGCTTGGTTTCCGACGTTGATGACGCTGAAGCCTTCGCCCGCGTTGCTGACCAGGGTGGTCTGCGCGTGCGCGGGGACTGCGCACAGGGCAGCGAGGGCGCTTGCTGCGAGTGCTGCAAGGGTGGCGGTGGCGATGCGCTTCACCTTCGCCTTTCCTCTCTGGCCCTGCCTATTCGCCAGGACTCGGCACAGTCACCTGCTCGGCGAAGAAGCGTGGAATGCGGTGCTGTGATACGGCGGGGCGCCCGAGCGAACCAGCTCGACCATCTGCTCCCGGAACCCGGATGGATAGGACGGATGTGTAAGCGACATCGTGGGCTCCTTTCTCACAACTGATCAGGTGTCCACCAAAACGGGGCAAGTCCACTATTCCCGGACCGCTGTGTGCCCCCGCAACGTACCGCCGGGATCGGGGACGGCGACTGCTCGACCCCTCTCGAGGGATTGGGCCGCGGCATCGGCGATGGCGAGTGCTGCAAGGCCGTCGGTGCCATTTGAATAGGCGACCTCCCTGCCGCGGACGAGGTCGCAGAACGCCTCGATCTCCAGCCGGTAAGCGTCCACGTAGCGATCCATGAAGAAGTCGCGGAGAGGATCGGTAGCGAACCCCACCCCGCAGGCCCGCGTGACCGTCGTCGCTACGGGATTGCCCGCCGAGACCATGCCGAGGGAGCCATGCACCTCGACTCGCTGGTCGTAGCCGTAAGTGGCACGACGGGAGTTGGAGACCAGGGCAAGTCGTCCGCCCCGCGAGCGCAACATGGCGACCGCCGTATCGACATCACCCGCGGCACCGATGGCATCGTCGATCAGGACCGATCCCGTTGCGGTGACCTCGACGATCTCGTCTCCGATCAGGAACCGGGCCATGTCGAAGTCGTGGATCATCATGTCTCGAAAGAGCCCGCCGGAGCGTTCGACAAAACCAGCCGGCGGCGGCGTCGAGTCCCGCGACGTGATCTGCACGAGCTCGACGTCGCCGATCTCACCGCTGTCGATGACCTCGCGCACCCGCCTGAACGACGGGTCGAAGCGGCGCTGGAAGCCGATCATCAACGGGACACCGCAGCCTGTCGCCACGGCCACGCTCCGCCGCGCCCGGTCGAGGTCGAGGGCGACCGGCTTCTCGCAGAAAACGGGCTTGCCCGCCCGGGCGGCCCGCTCGATCTGTTCGGCGTGCAGGTCGGTGGGCGTCCCGATCAGCACGCCCTGGATGGCGGGATCGTCCAGCACCTCCTCGGCGGAAGCGACGCGCGCGCCGGTCAGCCGGGCGACGGTCGCGGCGGCGGTTTCGTCGGGGTCAGCAATCGCAGCCAGTTGCGCATCCCGGGCGGCCACGACCGAACGCGCGTGAACCTGGCCGATCCGGCCGGCGCCGAAGAGCCCGAGCCTGACAGAGCCGCTCACGAGTTCGAGTCCCGCTGGTAAATCCAGTCGTGGTCGGGATGGTTCCGGAAGCGCCACTGGCGCTTCGGGCCCGCCATTACGTTCAGGTAGTACATGTCGTAGCCGTAGGGCGCTCCGCAGGGGTGGTGCCCGCGCGGCACGAGCACGGTGTCGCCGTCGGAGACCGCCATGGTCTCGTCGAGCGTGCCGTCTTCCGTGAAGACACGCTGGATGCCGAATCCCTGCGGCGGGTTGATGCGATGGTAATAGGTCTCTTCCAGATAGGTCATCTCGTCGCCCTCGTCGGCGTCGTGCCGGTGGGGCGGATAGCTCGACCAGTTGCCCTGGGGCGTGAAGACCTCGGTGATCATCAGGCTGTCGGCGATATCGGCGTCGTCCATGGCGATGGGATGGATGTAGCGCGTGTTTGCGCCCTTGCCGCGCTCCAGCAGCGGGATGCTCCTCGGATCGATGGCCGCCGCCGCGTGGCCGCCGGTGCCCGGCGCCGAGCAGACCGCAATGGTGCAGTCCGTCTCGGCCCGTGCTGTCCACGACGTGCCGTTGGGAACGTAGACCGCGTGGGGCGTCTTGCGCTCGAAGACGCTCATGCGCTGGCCCTGGAGGCCGAATTCGACCTCCGGTGTCGCCAGATGAGCCTTGCCCTCGACCATGACCAGAATTGCCTCGCGCCCGCCGGTCTCCTCGCTGGCGGTCTCGCCGGGGCTGAGCGCGTAGACGGCGAAGCCGACGTAGCGCCAGCCTGCGTCATCCGGCGTGATGTCGATGACTTTGCCCGTCGAGCCCGAGGGCTTGCGCAAGAGACTGGTCAATTGACGCCCTCCTTGTCCAAACCGGCGTCCCGCGCCATGGCGCGAAGCGTCTCCAGTGCCAGCGTCTGGTACTCCACCGGGTCGCGCACGGCCGGGTCCTGCTCGGCCTCGGAGATGAGCCACCCGGAATAGCCGTGCCGTGCGGCGACGCGGAGCACGGCCGGAAAATCGACGCAGCCTTCCTCGTCCCCCGGCACCGTGAATACGCCGAGCCTGACCGCGTCGAGGAACGACAGGTCCTCGGCCAGCGCTTTGTCGCGAATGGCGGGGCGCAGGTTCTTCGCATGGATGTGGACGATGCGGTCCATGTAGCGCTCCGCGAGCGCCGTCGGGTCTGCTCCGGCGAATGCCGCGTGCCCGGTGTCCAGCAGCAGCCACGTGTTGGGGCCGGCGTGCGCCATGAAGGCCTCGATGTCGCCGGCGGTCTCGACCACCGTGCCCATGTGGTAGTGGTAAGCGAGGCGAACACCCCGATCGGCACAGTGCGCAGCGACCGCCTCCACGTCGGCGCAGAACGCCGGCCAGGCCCCGCTGTCCAGGGTCGGCCGCGCCGAGATCGGCGCGTCGATATTGCTGCTGATTCCGCCAGTCGTTTCGCAGGCGATGAAGACCGAGCTCCCCAGCGCCGTCAGCACGTGGAGCTGCGGCTCGATCGCCGCGATCTCGTCGACGACGGATCGTCCGAGAAGGTTCAGCGAATGCCATCCCGAGACGTAGGCAAGACCGCAGGCGTCGAGGACCGCCTTCAGCGCCCCAGCATCGTCGGGGAACTTGTGGCCCTTCTCGATCCCGTCGAAGCCGATGCGGCCGGCGTCGCTCAGGCATTGTTCCAACGGGATGTCGCCGCCGAGAGTGCGATCGTCGTCGTTGGACCAGGCGATGGGGTTGGTGCCGTAGCGGATCATTGGCGCCTCTTCAGCGCTTCCTCATAGGCCTCGCGCGCCGCGACGACGGGCGCGCGATCCGAGACCTCGGGCACCGCAACGTCCCACCAGTGGCCGCCGGCGCCGGTGCTGATCGCCGGGTCGGTGTCGATGACGATGACGCTGGTGCGATCGGCGGACCTAGCCTCGGTCATGGCGGCTTCGAGCCCCGCGATATCGTCGACACGCGTGGCATTAACGCCCATCGAGGCAGCATGGGCGGCGAAGTCGATGGCGGACGGCGCCTGGTGCCGGGCCGTGTCGAGCAGGTTGTTGAAGCTGGCGCCGCCGGTGGCCCGCTGTAGCCGGTCGATGCAGCCGAAGCCGCGGTTGTCGAGCACGACAACGGTGAGCCTCTGGCCGAGCATCACGCTGGTCGCAAGCTCCGAGTTCATCATCATGTAGGAGCCGTCGCCGACGATGACCACGACATCGGTCTCGGGCCGCGCCATCTTGACGCCGAGCCCGCCTGCGATTTCGTAGCCCATGCACGAGTAACCGTATTCCAGATGGTAGTCGCCTTGCCTCTGCGAGCGCCACAGCTTGTGCAGCTCACCAGGCAGGCCGCCGGCGGCGCAGACGATGATCCCGTTGTCGCCGATGGTTCGCTGGACCGCACCGATCACCTGGGCGTCCGACGGCAGGACGTTGTTGCCGGGCGCGCCGGTCGCAGCATCGGCAGCACGGTCCCAGTCGGCCTTCAGCGCCGGACTCGGCCGCGTGAAGGCGAGGTCGCCGAGCGCGTTGTCTAGCTCGTCGAGGGTCGTCCGCGCGTCGCCGACGACGGCGATGGCGTCGTGCTTGGTCGCGTCGAAGGCCGCCGCGTTGATGGCGACAAGCTGCGCGTCCGGATTCTCGAACAGGGTCAGCGACCCGGTGGTGAAGTCCTGCAGGCGCGTACCTATCGCGACGATGAGATCGGCCGTGCGCGCGATGACGTTGGCGGCTTCGGTGCCCGTCACGCCGATGGCGCCGACACTGCAGGGGTGCGACCACGGCAGCGCCGCCTTGCCGGCCTGGGTCTCGGCGACGGGGATCCCGCGGCGTTCGGCGAAGGCGGCGAGGCTATCGCAGGCTTCGGAATAGTGAACCCCGCCGCCGGCGACGATGAGCGGTGTCTTCGCCGCACGGAGCGCCGCCACCGCGCGCGCCAGCTCGCGCGGGTCGGGCCTCTGGCGGCGCATGGCCCAGGTCCGTGTCTCGAAGAATCTTTCGGGATAGTCGTAGGCCTCGGTCTGGACATCCTGGCAGAAGGAGAGGGTGACGGGGCCGCAGGCAGCCGGATCGACGAGCGTCGCCATCGCGCGCGGCAAGGCGGCAAGCACGTGTTCCGGCCGGGCAATGCGATCGAAGTAGCGGCTGACGGGGCGGAGGCAGTCGTTGGCGCTGACGGTTGCGTCCTCGAAATCCTCGACCTGCTGGAGCACCGGGTCGGGCAGCCGGTTGGCGAAGACGTCGCCCGGCAGGAACAGCACCGGCAGGCGATTGACGTGCGCCACTGCCGCCGCCGTGACCATGTTCGTGGCGCCCGGTCCGATCGACGAGGTGACCGCCATGAGCCGCTTGCGGTTGTTCGCCTTGGCGTAGGCGATGGCGGCCAGTGCCATGCTCTGCTCGTTGTGGCCCCGCCACGTCGGCAGCGTGTTGCCGGCGCGGTGCAGGGCCTCGCCGAGGCCCGCGACGTTGCCGTGACCGAAGATCGCCCACACGCCGGCCACCAGTGATTCGCCGTCCTCGTTCACCTGTGCGCCCAGGTAGCGAACGAGAGCCTGCGCCGCCGTCAGTCGGATGGTGCTCATGGTCCTCTCCGTCCTGCGCTCGCCTCGTCCCACGCCGTGCAGAGACCGGCAAAGGTCTCGGCCATCCGTGTTACTGCCGCATCGTCGCTCATGGTGCCGGCCATCCAGGTGCGGGCGACATCGGTGAAGATGGTGCGCCCGACGGCGAATCCCTTGACCAGATCGTGCCTGGCCGCAACCCCGAAGCTCGTATGCAGGTCGCGGGCGGGCGCATCCAGGCCGAGGACGAGTATGCCCCGACAATGCGGATCGTTGGCGGCGATTGCGTCGCACGCCAACCGCCACGCCTTCTCCGAGACCATGGGCTCGAGCTTCCACCAGTCGGGATAGACGCCGATGGCGTAGAAGCGGTCGACGATGGCGGCCGTCATCACCTCGTCGATCGGCCCGAATTTCGATGGAACGACTTCCAGGAGGAAGTCCAACTCGTTTGCGCGCGCGGCCCCGGCCAGGCGCTTGACCGTGGCCTCCTGGCGGGCGCGAAGCTCGTCGGGGTCGTCGGGACGATAGAAGCAGAGGACCTTCGCCACGTGCTCTGCCGGCCATTCCGCCAGCGACGAGCCGAAATCGTCCCCGATCTCGACCTCCAACGGCTGTGTTCCGGGCCTCTCGACCGGGCGACCGATCCAGAGGCCGGTTCCCGCCGCCGCGTAGAGGGCGTCGCGCCCCAGGCGGTCGTCGCAGAGGACGCCGTAGCCGTCGCGGCCGTCGGCGACGCGCAACGCGGCTTCCAGACAGAGGCTCTTGAAGGCGCCGATACGCGCCGCCGTCGAGCCGCAGCCGGTCGCGATGTCTTCGAGCTGTGCACGATGATCGAAGGCGAAGACGCGCAGGCTCGGCCATGCCTTGGGCCGGTTCGTCGCCCAATGGATCTGCTCCAGGCGTGCATCGTGGCGCACCGCGGGAGTCGCCGGGCCGTTCTCCAGAAAGTGGCGCAGCTCGACGGCGCTGGGGTATGACGGCGTGCAGCCGTGGCGCGAGACGGCGAGCGCGCCGCAGGCGTTGGCGATGCGCAAGGTTTCCGACCAGTCCTCGCCCGAGAGCCACCCCTTGAGCAGACCTGCCATGAAGCCGTCGCCGGCGCCCAGCACGTTGAACACCTCGACGTGGAAGGATTCGCCGTTGATCCCGTCGTCGAGATTCGGGGGAATCGTCCCTTCGAAGACGGTGGCGCCGGCGGCTCCCCGTTTGCAGACCAGGGTTGCCTCGGTCACGCCGCGCACGTTGGCCAGCGCCTCGCGAGTGTCGATTGCGCCGCCCGCGATGTGAAACTCCTCTTCGGTGCCCACGACCACGTCGAAACGGTCCAGGATCCCTTGCAGCTTGGCGGTGACGACCCTCGATTTGATGAAGCGGCTCTCGCCCGCCGCATGCCCCGCAAGGCCCCAGAGATTGGGCCGGTAGTCGATATCGAGGATCGTCTTCGCCCCGCCTGCGCGGGCGAGATCGACCGCCCTGAACGTCGCGGCTTCGGTCTGCGGGTGGGAGACGTGCGTGCCAGAGGCGAGCACGCAGCGGGCCTCGGCGATGAAGTCGGGATCGATATCGTCAGGCGTGAGCGCCATATCCGCGCAGTTCTCGCGGTAGAAGATGAGCGGGAACTGCTCCTGATCGCGGATGCCGAGCAGCACCAGCGCCGTCAGGCGTTCCGGGTCGGTGATGATGCCCCGCACGTCGACCCCTTCGGCGCGCAACTGCTCGCGGATGAAGCGGCCCATGTGCTCGTCGCCGACGCGGGTGATGACGGCCGACTTCAGGCCGAGCCGCGCGGCGCCTGCCGCCGTGTTGGTGGGCGAGCCGCCGATGTACTTGTGGAACGTCCGCATGTCCTCAAGACGGCCGCCGACCTGACCGCCATAGAGGTCGACCGACGAGCGGCCGATGGAAATGACGTCGAGCGGCCGCATCACACGGTGCCGCCGAGGGAACCCTCGAGTTCCGCAAGCTCCTGGCCGCCCGCCATCATGTCCTGCAGTTCCTCCGCCTTGATCTCACCGCGCCGCGCGGTACCCAGTGTCTGGCCGCGGTTCAGCACGGTGAAGCGGTCGCCCACGGCCATGGCGTGGCGGACGTTGTGGGTGATGAGGACGACGCCGATTCCGGAGTTGCGCACCTTGTCGATGGTCGCCAGCACGTTCGAGGTCTGGCGCACGCCGAGAGCAGAGGTCGGCTCGTCGAGGATCAGGATCTTTGCGCCGAAATAGACCGCGCGGGCGATGGCGACGGTCTGGCGTTCGCCGCCGGAGAGCGTGCCCACCGCCTGATTGGGCTCGCGCAGGTGGATGCCCATCTCGGCCATCTGCGTCATCGTGACGTCGTTGGCCATCCTGAAGTCGATGTACCTGAGCGGACCGATACCCTTGGTCGGCTCGCGCCCCATCCAGAAGTTGCGGGTCACCGACATGAGCGGGATCAGCGCGAGGTCCTGGTAAACGGTCGCGATGCCGGCACGCATGGCGTCGCGTGGGCTCTCGAAGGTCACCTCCTCGTCCCCCATCAGGATTTTACCCCTGGTCGGCTTGTGGACGCCCGACATGGTCTTGATGAAGGTCGACTTGCCGGCGCCGTTGTCGCCCAGCAGGCAGTGGCATTCTCCCGCATAGACCGAGACAGAGACGCCGGCGAGCGCGATGACGGCGCCGAAGTGCTTCTCGATCCTGGAGAGTTCGATAAGCGAATCCTCGTCGACCTCCACGTCGCACAGTTCGAACGCAGGCTCAACGGGCTCGCTCATCATCGCTCTCCCGTGATCATGCGGCGGATATAGGTGTTCAGGATCACCGCCAGCAGCAGGATGACGCCGAGGAAAACGCGGAAGAGGCTGCTCTCCACGCCGGTGAAGAAGAGCCCCTGCTGCACGACGCCGAAGATGAGGGCGCCGAGCGCCGCCCCCACCACGGAACCGTAGCCGCCGGTAAGCAGGGCGCCTCCGATGACGACGCAGATTATGGCCTCGAACTCCTTGAGCAATCCCCGGTCCGCGGCGGCGGAGCCGAATTCCATCACCTGGCAGGTCGCGAACACGGTGGCGCAGAAGGCGGTGAACATGAACATCAGGATCTTGACCCGGTTCACCGGCACGCCCGTGTAGCGCGCGGCCTGGGCGTCGCCGCCGGCCGCAAAAATCCAGTTGCCGAACCTGGTGCGCGTCAGCACCCAGTGCCCGACGATGACGAGACCGATCGCCCACACGATCAGCATCGGGATGCCGTCGACGACGGGCTCGCCCTCGCGCCGGCCGCGCGTGAAGGTCGCAACCAGGCCGAGGTCGGCCAACCAATCGAAGAGACCGCCCAGGATCTTGCCGCCGAAGACGGGCGCCAGCCAGTCGCCCTCCGCCGCGTCCTTCACGCCGCCGATGATGGTCTTCCGGGTGGTGGTGATGGAAATGAAGATGGTGAGGCCGCGCAGGATGTAGAGGAAGGCCAGCGTGACGATGAAGCTGGGCAGGCCGGTCTTGATCACCAGCCAGCCGTTGAGCGCGCCGAGCGCGACGGCGATGACGAACGCCAGGATGATCGCGAGCCAGACGGGATAGCCCCAGTGGACCGAGACGATGGCGATGACAACGCCGGCAAAGCCGATCATCGAGCCGACGGAGAGGTCGAACTCGCCGGCGATCATCAGGAGGCAGGCGCCGACTGCGATGATGGCGAACTGAGCGGAGACGACGCCCCAGTTCATTACCCCTTCCGGCGTGAACATGCCGGTGTCGCTGGCAACCAGAAGGAAAAAGACGAAAACGAGGACCGTTCCGCAGATCGCGCCGAGCTCGGGCCGAATCATGGCGCGACGAAACGATGACATCTCCTTCAAGCGTTCGTCGGGCATGGGTCCCCCTGCGGACTTCTCCTTATGACCGAATGGGCGCCCGCCGCGACGCTTGGCTGCGGCGGAGCAGACCCGTACCGGAAATTGTCAGGAGAGGATCAGCGATACTCCCCCGCATGCTGCTCGACCAGCGCGATATTGGCGTTGGTGATGAAGCCGGGGCCAGAGTTCATGTGGCCGGACGGCACCACGCCATAGCGCGCGAGGTTGGTCAGGATGATGACCGGCATGTAGCCCTGGAGGTAGGGCTGCTGGTCGATAGCAAAAGCGATCGTCCCGTCCTTCACGCCTGCGGCGATCTCTTCGGAGAGATCGAAGGTGCCGAAGTGGATCTCGCCCGAGAGGCCGAGGTCATCCAGCGCCGCCAGCGTCGGGTGGGCCGAGGTCGGCCCCAGCGTGATGATGCCGTTGGTGTCCTCGTTGCTGTTCAAGTACGCCATCACCTTGTTCTTGATCTCGGCCGGATCCTGACCGCTGTCGATCATCTGGTTGCCGAGCTCGACGCCGAGGGCGTCGGCATAGCCCTGGCAGCGCTCCACCGAGGCCGGGTTGGTGATGTAGTGGTTGACGCAGAGGAACTTGGCAACGCCGGCCGCCTTGGCCTTCCTGCCGGCTCCGAAGCCCGCTTCGTATTCGGGCTGGCCGACATGCAGCAGGGCGCCGAGCTGTTCAGACTGCGCATGGGTCCCCGAGTTGATCGTGATGACCGGAATGCCCTTGTCGACCGCATCGGTGATCGGCCCGCTGAGGACGTCGTAGTCGGCGATGGTGACGATGATGCCGTCAGGGTTGGCGGCCGACGCCTGCTCCACGATGCGGGCCATGTCGGCCAAGTCGCCGGTCGGCGGATTGCGGTAGTCAACGGTCACACCCATCTGCTCGCCCGCGACCGCGATCGCGTTCTTGATCGTATTCCACCAGCTGTCGGCATCCGGCGCGTGACTGATGAGGACGAACTCTTCGCCCTCCGCCTGGGTGATTGCCGGCGCCGTTGCCAGACCGGTCGCCGCCAGTGCGGCGGCGGCAAGACCGATAAACCTGGATCTCATGAGTCCCTCCGTTTCTCGGTGCGCCGGACCCGGCGGGCAGAGACTCGCATCCGCCTGGGCTGCCGAGCGCGGTTGCAAGAGATAGAATACATATTCCAATTTTGGAATGCAAAAGCAAATTCTATCGGCCGGTCGCCTTGGCATGGCGCCGCGCGCCGACGGAGACCGCGAGCGTCATCGCGAGCGCGAGTGTGGCCGCCAGCGGGCGGAACGCGCCCACGTCGATCTCGGAGACCGTCAACGCCACGCTACCGAGCCTTCGGAGCGGGCTCGCGCCAGCGTCGGTGATGGCCACCACCTGGGCGCCGACCGCGCGCGCATGGGCCGCGAGATCGATGGTCTCGACGGTATAGGGCGCGAACGAGATCGCGATGAGCACGTCGCCCTTCCGCACGCTTTGATGGCTGCTCATGCGACCCACGTCCGCGTGGTGGACGCTCGCGGCGCCCAGCTTCTCGAAGGCGTAGGCAAGATAGGTAGAGACCGGCATCGATCGGCGAAAGCCGGCGATATGGATGACGTCGGCCTCGGCGATCAGCTCGACGGAGGCATCTAGATCCTCAATATCAAGTGAAACCAGAAGATTATCGAGAGACGAACGGCCTGCGGTCACAAACTCGCCAAGCAGCGCGGCAGGGCTGTCGTCGGCCTCGGCGTGCAGCATCTCCAGCCTGGTTGTGTAGTCCGGCCACTGCCGCTGTGCGTAGGCCTCGCGAAAGAGGCGCTGCAGCTCGGAGAACCCCGAGAACCCCATCGCCTGGCAGAAACGCACGAAGGCCGACGGCTGAACCTCCGCCAACCCGGCAAGCTCGGACATGGTGGACACCGCGATGCGGTCAGGGTTGAGCAGCACGAAGGCGGCGCACTGCCTGAGACGCTTGGGAAGGGTGGGCGAGTCCTCGTGCAGCCGGGCGAACAAGGCGTCGATGGTTTCCGGCGGATGCGTGAGGTCCATTGCAAGCAGTTCCTGCATCGAGTCGAGAATTCCGGGACGTTACAATTATCGAATTGACATTCCAAGCCGTCAATGCCGCCCGTACCCGTTTCCGCACCCTCTCGCGGTCCGTTGCGGTTTCTCCCGTGGAATGCTGGCAGCAGGCTTCGGGCAAAATCATGGGTCGCCTTTCCGCGACGTCTGGGGTTGTGCGGATTCCAGCTCATGTCGTCCAGCAGGAAGACCCGTTCCGCCCGAGATTGCGGCAGCATCACACTCATGCCGCGCCACAGGCTCACCTTTGCGAACGCCCACGGGACATCTGTCGGGGGTGCGATTCTGGCATGGCGATGATTGAGGTTATGCAGCGATCTGGGGGACCTCGTTCGATCTGCAGTTGTCGTTTGCTGCACCTGGCAGGGTGGCGGTGATCGCATCCCATGCGCGGTCGAAATGTCCTGATTTGATGAGGGCACGGACTGTCAAGACTGCCTGGTCCCCGGCGATACGCCAGCGCATGCCACTGTTGCATCTCGGACTATTCCGTATGGCTGGAGCGGGCTGGCGATATGCCCGGGGAGGCGGGCGGTTCAGCCCCTCTGCCTGGGTTCAATCCCCGCGCAGGCCTGGGCACCTTCCGGTTTGCGTCGCTGGCAAACCACGCGGCCAATGCTTCGCCCGGGCGGCCACCTCGCGGCTTCTGTGATACGGTTCCCGACTACGAAGGTCACTTTCCGCCGGTTCGAGGGGCAGGACATGGACCGGGACGCGTTGCGCTATCACGAGTCGGGCAGACCGGGAAAACTGGCAATCCGTCCGACCAAGCCGCTGGCCAACCAGCGCGATCTTGCGCTGGCCTATTCCCCGGGCGTCGCCGAGGCGAGCAGCGCGATCGCCGAACGGCCGGAGGATGCGGCGCGCTACACGGCGCGGGCCAACCTCGTCGCGGTCGTCACCAACGGTTCTGCCGTGCTTGGCCTCGGCAACATCGGGGCGCTGGCAGCGAAGCCGGTCATGGAAGGCAAGGCTGTCCTGTTCAAGAAGTTCGCCGATATCGACGTGTTCGACATCGAGATCGACGAGAGCGATCCGGACGCGCTGGCCGACACGATCCGCCGCCTCGAGCCGGCTTTCGGCGCCATCAACCTGGAGGACATCAAGGCGCCCGACTGCTTCCGGGTCGAGAACCGGCTGAAGGTGGAGATGAACATCCCCGTCTTCCACGACGACCAGCACGGTACTGCCATCGTTGTCGCCGCTGCCGTCGTCAACGGCATGCATCTGCTGGGCAAGGACCTCGGCCGGGTCAAGCTGGTCTCGACCGGTGGCGGTGCAGCCGGCATCGCGTGCCTGAACCTGCTTCTGGACCTCGGCCTGAAGCGCGAGAATGTCTGGCTGGTCGACATCGACGGGCTTGTCCACACAGCGCGCAGTACGGAGCCGCACAAGGCCGCCTTCGCCCAGGACACCGATGCCCGAACCCTGGACGACGTCATCGACGGCACAGAGATCTTTCTCGGACTTTCCGGACCGAAGGTGCTGAGCCCCGAACAGTGTCGGCGTATGGGACCGGAACCGATGGTCATGGCGCTGGCCAATCCGGTGCCGGAAATCATGCCCGAAGAGGTCCGCGCCGTGCGCCCGGACGCCATCGTCTGCACCGGGCGGACCGATTATCCGAACCAGGTCAACAACGTCCTGTGCTTTCCATTCATTTTCCGCGGCGCGCTCGACGTCGGCGCGACGGCCATCAACAGGGAGATGGAGCTGGCCTGCGTCACCGCACTGGCCGAACTGGCGCGCTCGGGCATCACCGACGAGGTCGCCCGGGCCTATGGCGAACAGCGGCTGAAGTTCGGCCGCGACTACCTGCTGCCCCGGCCTTTCGATCCGCGGCTTCTCGACGCGATCGCACCGGCCGTCGCCGCGGCGGCGATGGACAGCGGCGTCGCGGTGCGCCCGCTCGAGAATCTCGACGTCTACCGCACCCGGCTTTCCAGCTTCGTTTACCGAACCAGCTTCCTGATGCGTCCGATCTTCGACAGCGCCCGGGCGGCGCCGCGCAAGGTGATCTTTGCCGAGGGCGAGGACCGGCGGGTCCTCCGGGCAATCCAGAACATCCTCGATGAGGGCATCGCGGCGCCCGTCGCCACCGGGCGAACAGGCCGTATCGCCGCCCTGTGCGCCGAGATGGGCCTGCGCGTGGTACCCGACAGGCATTTCGAAGTGTTCGACCACGACGACGAGGAGCTGATCGAGCGTTACGGTGCAAAGGTCCACAGTCTGCGCGCCCGTGACGGGATCGGCCCAGAGGCCGCCCGCAAGCTGTTCCGGACCAGCGACACGCTGGCCGCGGCGATGTACGTCCGCGAGGGTGGAGCGGCCTGCGTGATCTGCGGCACTTCGGGCCACTACTCGACCCACCTGGAACGGGTCGACCAGATACTGGGACCCCGGGTGGAAACCGTTTCGGCCCTGGTGCCGCTGATCATGGATACCGGCACCGTCTTCATCGCCGACGGCTACGTGAACTACGAACCGGATGCGGGAGAAATTGCCGGGATCTGCCGCGCGGCGGCGGCGCAGGTCCGCGCCTTCGGCCAGATCCCGCGGGTTGCGCTGATCAGCCACGCCAGTTTCGGTGCCCATTCCAGCCCGAGCGCGGCCCGGATGCGCCGTGCGACCGAGATCCTTGACGAGACGCAGGCCGATTTCGAGTTCGAGGGCGAGATGCAGCTCAACCTGGCTTTCGACAAGGCGGCGCGCGACCGCTTCCTGCCCGAAGCGCGGCTCACCGACCGAGCCAACATCCTGGTCTTTCCGGGGATGGATGCGGCCAATGCGGCGATCCACGCGCTGTCGGCGCTTGGCAACGCCCAGCCGATCGGCCCGATCCTGCTCGGCTATGGCGGCGCAGCCCATATCGTCACGCCGAACGCCACCGTGCGCGGCCTGCTCAACGTTGCCGCCATCGCCAGCGCCGGAAAGGTCTGATCAACAGACCGGGCCGGACCGCGGCGTGACGGAGGCGCCACCGCAAGGCGCAGGACTTGAACCAGCCCGTGCCGTCCATCCCGGCCTCGATCCGCTCAATGTTCCAGGCCGGCGCAGTTTCATCGCGCCGACGCCACCTTCTTCACGCTCCGCTGGATTCCTGGTCAAGTCGGCAGGATTCTGCACGTTGGCCCGGTTCTCCGATGTGCTCACTGCATCGCCGACCTGCCGCACACCCGTTTGCAGGAGCGCCTGCCCGCGATCCGGGAAGCCGTCCGGAACCAGGCTCAGGTCAAATGGACGGGCTCCCGACTTCATGGTGACTTCGAACCTCTCGAACCCGTGGAGTCGATCGCCTCCTGCCGTGGCCTTCCCGCGTGAACCACCCCGAAGGCGGATCAGGTGGTTGACACAGTGCCATTGGAAAATGAGAATCGTTCGCATCGGCTGTTCCTTCCCATAGAATCCGACTTCGGAGGAACAGAACCTGGCCAGTATTTCATTTTCCGAGCACGGAGGCCTTGTCGAATGATGACGACCACCGGAAAGCACGTCTGGCCGAAATTGCTGGCCATGGGTTCGGCCACCCTCGGTGTCACGGCCGTGATCGCAGCGCTGACAGCTTTACCAGGAGCGCCCCGGGCCGACGACATGGCCAGGTTGAGCTTGAGTGCAAGCGCAGCAAAGCCCGGTGACAGCATCGTGGTCCAGGGTTCCGGTTTCAGGGTGGGAACCGAAGCGTCCTTCATCTACACCTCGACCATCACCATCGGTGGTGTGCCCATAGGCAGCGTGGCGAGCGTTGATGCTGCGACCGCGAATCTCCACGCGGCCAGGACCACCGACTCCGGCACCTACATCGCCGAACACATCGATATCGATCCCGAGGGCACAACGCCTGACGGCGCATTCACCGCCGAAATTGTGCTGCCTGATGATCTGTCGGCCGGTGAGCACGACCTCGCGGTTGTCTCCTGCTGGGGCGGGCCTGACGACGCGTATCCCGAAGACGGGGTCGCACCGTGCGGTACGAAAGGCCTGGGTGGCGGCGTGAACGACCGTGCCGCGACGGCGGGCATAACCATCATGGGGCAATAGCCGCTGATGGTGTTTTCGAAGTTCCCGTGACCCTGGGTGCCATACCCGCGAGACAGTTGATCGCGCCTCTCGTCGAGCACGCCGAGCGTTCGGACTGAATTGATCCGCTGAGGACCGCGATGGCCTGCGGTTGCGGCCGCTCACCGTGGCAGCCTGAGCCGCTTGGCCCGTTGCCGCGCGTCGAATAGGGCACGGGTTTCCTGCACTTTGGTTCCGGACGCGACCTGCGCGAAATTGGCTGGCGGTGAACGAGCCGGGCCAAGGGACCGGCTGCAGGTCGGCAACAGGCGAAACGACGAATAGTCATGCTCAGATGTGCCGAGGAGATCTTGCTCCTCGTTCTCGACGAAGGGCGGGGAAACTGGCCCCAGGCATGCCAGGCGGTCGCTTGATCTGGCGCTTGCCGGAGCTGTGCTGATGGAACTCGCGCTCGAGAAGCGCATCGACACCGATTTCGAGCGACTGATGCCGGTGGATGCCGCTCCGTTGGGCGATGACATCGTGGATTCGACGCTGGTCGACATCGCCGATGTCGAGCAGGAGCATGACACCGGCCACTGGCTCAAGAGGACGGCCGGACGGGGAGGTCGAATCCGCGCAGCCGCGCTCGAACGTCTGGATGGCGTCGCAAGCCATGTAGGCAGGGAGTTCGGGGATTGGCCGCCTTCCGCGGCGAAGCCTGCTCTCGTGAGAGTCGCTGTAGGCCTGCCAGAATGTTGGAAGGCTGTGGATGTCGATCAGCTTGCCGACCGAGTAGTGGACATGCCCGCGCTGCCAGAAATTGTGGAACTCGGCTCACCATGTTGACAGATCAGGGTCGGACAGGACGTAACGCTGCTTCTCCGTTCGGACCCGACACAAGAAACAGGGCAACCGGATCCTGAGATCGTCGACCCAGTTGTCCTCGATCGGAAGGCTCGCATAGTCCGGTTCGATGTCTGGCATGATTTCGATTTGCTCTCGGCTTCCGACACTGGCGGAGCCAGCTGAAGATCAGGTTCACGTCTGCGTCATGCTGACGCGCCAGGACAGAACAGAAAGTTGCACGAGGAAGACGCGCTCCTGGACGCGGCGCCGGCGGGGCGATTCACAACCGCCCCGGGGCCTCGACGGCCGCCATCGGCCTTTCCAGGACCATCCTCAACCAGGCCTTCAACCTCGACCACCGCAGCATGCTGGAGATGGAGGCGTTCGCCCGGTCGGTCGCGTCCGGCTCCGAACACCACAGCGCCGCCGTCGCCCGCTTCGTCGAGAAGCAGCCAGCGGTGTTCGACCGGGAAGCGAAGGACCCCGCGCAGGCCGACGCGGCTTCGGACACGCTGGCCGCGGAGTAGCGCGCGAAAGGAAAAAGCCGGCGCGGCCTGACCGGCGCCGGCTTTGGGGAAGCCTTGGCGGGGCGGCTACTCGGCCGCTTCGTCGTAGGCCGCACCCTCGTCGTAAACCGTGTCGTATTCCCGGTCCATCGTGATGGGCATCTCATACATCTCGATCTGCGGCGGATGGTCGTATTTCGCCGTCATGTAGGCGATCCATTCGGCGTTGTAGCCCTTCTCCGCCGCCTCTCGCGACTCCCAGAGATAGATTCCACCGCCGAGGCCGTCCCTGTAGAGGACGTTCTTGCGGATCAGTCCCTCGGTCGCCATGTAGCGCGGGATCGAATCGCGGAACATCTGCACGGCAGTTTTCCGGTCGGTGCCTTCCGGCAATCCGTACGTGACAACGGCGATCATTCTCGTCATGGCTCGCCTCCCTTCATTTGCGGGCAAGCATAGCAGAACGGCCGCGGAAGCAGTTGGCCTTTCGTGTGCCGCTTGCCGCGCTCCCTCCGCCGGAGTATCGATACAGCATCGCCCGGCATTTCCGGAAGAGAAGGGAGCATCCGAACGGCGTTCTGCGAGCTTCGCCGGTACACGGTCCGGCCCGGCAAGATGGAACAATGGCTCGAGTTCATGGAGGGGACGATCATCCCGTTCCAGGTCTCCAAGGGCATGGTCATCACCGGCAGTTACCGCGGCGAGGAGGATGACTCGGTTTGTTTCTGGACGTGCCGCTTCGAGGGCGAAGCGAGTCGCGAGGCACTCTACGTCGCCGGTTACGAGAGTGATTTCTGGAAGATCGAGGTCGCGCCGAAGGTCGCGGACCTCATCGACCGCGACCTGATCCAGGTCACCCGCGTGGTTCCGATGCCGTTCTCGGCAGCACAACAGCGCGACAGGTCCGGAGGCGGGAAGCCGTTCGGTTCAGAGCCGAAACGGGTCCGATCAGGTGGCGCGGGATTCGATCAGCGGGCGCGCCGTTTTGGCGTAGGTGTGCTTGGCCACGATCCTGCCGCTCTTGAAATGCAGGAGGTCGAGGCCGCGCCAGGCGCTGCTCCGCTCCTCTGTTGTAAGCACACAGGACCAGGAAATCATCGCCTTTCCGTCCTCCGGGTCGAGGAACAGGTCCTCCTCCTCGAACCGCACCTTGCCGAATTTGCCCGCGAACATCGGCTCGAACGCCGCGCGGATCGCCTCCCTGCCCTCATGCCGGGCGCCGTGGAACTCATCATAGACCGCATCCTCGGCGAACCAGGCCATGACGCCGTCCAGGTCGTCGCGGTTGAAGGCGTCGGTGAACCGGAGCGTGAATTGCTTGAGTTCGTTGCGCGTCATCGTGGGTCCTCCGGGCAGGGGTGGTCGGGGCACTATAGCGTCTCGACGGGCGCGAAGGGACGGCGCTGGCCGGCGATCTCCATCAGCGGCATCACCTCTTCGATCCACTGGCGGCACTCGCCGAGATAGTCCACCCAGGAGAGCAGCAGCCCGTCCACGCCCATGTCCGAAAGCCGCTCCAACTCTTCCACAATGTCCTCCGGCGGGCCGACCAGCGGGTAACCGCCGTGCCCCGCCTTGAAGTGGAAGCGGAAGGCATTCATTACCGCCGGCTCCAGGGTGCCGGACTGCACCCCGAAGATGTCCAGCATGTTGGCGACCGCCACATCGTCGCCGCGCTCGACGACATAGTGATGGAGATAGGACTCGGCCTCGCGACGCGTCGGGCGGCAGACGACATAGCCGTGGATCCAGCATTGCGAGGAGCGCCCGAGATCGGCAGCCATGGCCTTGAGACGGGAGATCTGCGCGCGGTCGCTGCCCTCGTCCTTCTGGCGCAGCATGACGAAATTCATGTCGGCATGGGCGGCGGAGAAGGCCTGCCCGGCGGGCGAACTGCCGGCGTTCATGATCGCCGGCCTCGGGCGCTGCAGGGGTTTCGGCTCGCTCCAGAGCGCCCTGCCGCTGAAGAAGCGCCCGTCCAGGTCGAACGGCTCCGTCTCGCTCCAGAGGCGCTTGACCAGCGAAAGCCATTCCTCGGCATAGGCGTAGCGGTCGTCATGGGCGCGCATTTCGAGGCCGAACATGTCGAACTCGTTCTTGAACCAGCCGGCGACCAGGTTGAGCGCAAAGCGCCCCCCCGAGATATGGTCCACCGTCGCGCCCATCTTGGCCGCCGCGACCGGGTGGACCAGCGGTGCGTGGACGGTCGAGAAGACGGTCGCGTGCGCGGTCTCGGCCGCGATGCCGGCCGCCCAGGTCAGGCTCTCGAAGGTCCGGTTGTTGAAATTCGTTTCGCCGCCGTAGCCCTTCCAGCGTCCGACCGGCAGCAGCGCCTCGAAACCGGCGGCGTCCGCCATTCGGGCGAGCGCCCGGTTGTCGTCCCAGGTCATTGGCCAGGCGCCGTCCGCCGTCGTCACGGTGGAGCCGTGCGAGCAGTTGAACGCCATCACGCCGAGCTTGATGCGGTTGTCGTTGAAGAGCGGACTCCGGGCGGCGTCGTTCATGACTCTGCGGCAGTCGCCGTTACGCCGGCCTCGACCAGCGCCCGAATTTCCGCTGCGTCGAGCCCCGCCTCGCGCAGCACGTCCTCGCTGTGTTGGCCGGCCTGCGGCGCCTGGAGGCGGATCGAACCGGGCGTCTTCGAAAAGGAGACGGGAGGCCGCATATGCAGGAGGCGGCCTTCGGAGGGGTGGTCGAGGGTCGTGAAGAAGTCCACGGCCTGCAGGTGCGGGTCATCGAACAGCGTTTCGGGGGAGTGCATCGGCATGCAGGGAATGTCGGCGCCCTCCAGCTCCGCCAGCCAATCCGCCGTCGTCCTGCCCCGCATGATGTCCGCCAGGACCCGGTAGAGCGCCTCGATGTTCCGCGAGCGGGCGGTCATGTTCGCGAACCGCTCGTCCTCCGCGAGCTCTGGCCGCCCCGCAATCCCGAAGAAGCGGCGCCAGTGGCGGTCGTTGTAAGGCAGCACGCAGAGATGCCCGTCGGCGGTTTCATGCGGCCGGCGCCAGGGGGTCAGCAGGCGCTCGTAGCCGGCGGGCCCCAGCGGCGGGTCGAAGGTGCGCCCCTGCTGGTGCTCGTTCATCACGAAGGAGGCGAAACACTCGAACATGCCGCAGTGGATTTCCTGTCCCTCGCCGGTCCGGTCGCGGTGGTGGAGCGCCATCAGGATCGAGAAGAGCGCGAACAGGCCGCTGGTCTTGTCGGCCAGCACCGAGGGGGCGTAGCGCGGCGCGCCGCCGGTTTGCGCGCCCTCCAGCCAGGCGAGCCCGGAGACACCCTGGATCAGGTCGTCATAGGCGGGTTTGTCGGCATAGGGGCCGTCCTTGCCGAAGCCGACGGCGGTGCAATAGACAATATCGGGGCAGTGCCAGGCGACCGTCGCATAGTCAATCCCGAGCCGGGTGGCGGGCTTCGGGCGCATGTTGTGGATGAACACGTCGGCCGTCCGGGCCAGCCGGTAGAGCGCGTCGCGTCCCGCGGGCCGCTTCAGGTCGAGCACGAGGCTGCGCTTGTTGCGCGCCTTGGTGAGAATGCCGGCCGCCATGCCCGCATTGCGGCGCGGCCCCACCTGGCGGCTGATATCGCCTCCCGGCGGCTCGACTTTCACCACATCGGCTCCGTAGTCGCCCATCAACTGGGTGCAGTAGGGGCCGTACATCACGGTGGTCAGGTCGATCACGCGCAATCCGGCAAGCGGTCCGGACATCCTGATTCTCCCGGTGTCTTGTCTATTCTGGCCCGCAGGCCGGAAGCAGGGAAGTGCCGGCGTCAGCCTGTCTGGACGCGGTGCGGAGCTCAACCTCCCGAGGCGTGCAGCGCCTTCAATCGCTCGATAGCCCTTGCATGCAACAGCCGTTCGTGGGCGGTTGCCGGCGCAATTGCCACCGCGCGTTCGAGAAGCTCTTCCGCCTTTTCCCGATGTTCGTCTTCATCGATATCGAGCAGGCTGAGCGCATACTGGTAGGGTACTTCCTTCGAATCGGGAGCGAGCCCGAGAGCACGTTCGAAGGCAGCCACGGCTTCCCGTTCCGTGGCCCCGTAAGTCAGGCGCGCCAGGAACGAGCCCACCGCGCCCACTATTCCGGCGTGCCACCCGCCAATGCTCAGGTACGCGGTGGCCAGGTCGGGATCGAGCCGGACCGCTGCGTCGGCCGCCGCGCGGATCTTCTCCGCGTATCCTTCGTTCGCCGCCTCGTAGGCACCGATGGTTTCCGCGTACCGGCCGATGGCACGGGCCAGTTCCACCTGCGCGTCCGCGCTGCCGGGATCCAGCTCGACTGCCCTGCGAGCGAACGCCGTGGCACGTTCAAGCAATGCCTCCCTTTCGCGTTCGGCGGCGACATAGACCGCATGCACGGCCAGTGACCGGGCGGCAAGCGCGTAGCCTTCGGAAGTCGCGAGGCTTTCGCCAATTCGGGCGGCATCGGCGAACCGTCCCTGCGTCCATGCTGCTCTTGCGTCTTCGAGGGACGATGCGGCCAGCAGGTTTCCGGATGGCGCCATGCACAGGAGGGACAGGATCAGGATGCGGAGGAAGATGGCCGGTTTCATGGCGGGTCTGGCTGTTGGTACGACATGCTCCCGCTCAGGGGACATGAGCGGTTTCAGTGCGCGGACAGCAACGCACGACGACTTGCATGCGAGCGGCCGGGTCCACGGTGCGCGGGGCCGGTCCGTGTGCGGGTTTCGATCCGGCCGCGATTGACCGGCATGTGACCTGCCTGGACTCACGCCCCTTCGAACCGTCGCATGTCATCGGAGTCGCCCTGGTCTCCCGGACCGCGGGTGGCAGGCGGCAGGCCGAAACTGAGGAGGTGAAACAGCATCGCAAGCGCGGGATTGAACCGGACCGTGGCACTGACCAGGCTCGTTGCGGTCGCAACGCTGCGACGCGAGATCGTTACCTCGCGGCCGCTGCTGTATCCCGGGTTGGCGTGGATGCGCCGCAGCGTCAGCACCGCGAGAGCCACGGCCCACATGCAGAACCGGCGAATGCCGGCTTCGTGAGCCGGGATGATCAGGACGTATCGACAGGCATTGGCAAGGTGGTGCCGCGCAATCGCAACCAGGGTGTTCAGCCCGTCGGCAAACCCGGGGTTTTCATCCCCCGGTGACAGCAATGCCAGGTCGAACCCCTGTTGCGTGAACGCGGAGCGCGGCAACCAGCACACTCCCCTGCTGCGGTCTTCCCACACGTCCTTGAGTATATTGGTCATCTGCAGGCCCTGGCCGAAGGACCTTCCGAGTTTCAGCAGTTCGTCCCTGCGGGCCCCGATCTCGCGCGAATGGACGCAGAACAGTTCCGTAAGCAATTCTCCGACCACGCCTGCAACGTAGTAGCAGTACCTGTCGAACTGCTCGAAGTCGGCAAGTCCACGAAGGTTGGCGCGTTCCTGGAAATGCACCATTCCCGTGGTCATTACCTTGATGCACCGGGCGATGGCCCGGTGTTGCGCCGGTTGCAGGCTGTTGGTGATTCCGAGGACGCGACCGGCATTGAGCACGAGGTCCCGTTCACTCGCCGTCGTTGCCGGACCGAGGGTTTCGTGCAGTTCCAGCGCGAACCGGTGTGCATCCTCGGACCCCTCGACAGCCCGGGCGAACCGTGCCGAGAGCTCCTGTTTCTCATGTTGGGCAACTGCCGGCTCATCCTCGATGGTGTCGGCAATCCGGCACAGCAGGTAGGCATTGCCGACCGCAATGCGCAGATCGGGTGGAAGTTGCGGGATTGTCAGGGCGAATGTGCGGGAGACGCCGTCGAGGATCGACACCTGGTAGTCCAGGTCACGCTCAGGGACGGAGTTGGACAAGTTCAATCCCGACCTTCATCATGGTGCAGTCACCGGTCCGAACACCCGGACCCGATCCTGACTCTTCATGGATCGCCGTCCGACGGGCGAAATGGTCGCCGAGGGTGTTCCACAAGTCAATCGGGACCTGCCCCGACCCACGAGTGCGTGACAGCGTGCGATGGCCCGGATCCCCGGCACCGTTCCGCACGGGAACATGGTGCCCGTTGTCCGCGTCCGGGCGGTCACGGTACCGCCTGAACACTGCCACGGGGCGACGCGAGGTAAAGGAGGTGGCCGAAGTGGCAAGGCCCGCCCGTGCTGACGTTCCGATGTGGCGGCTCGCCCTGCCGATGACACTGTCGAACCTGACGGTGCCCCTGGTCGGCATGGTGGATACGGCGGTGGTGGGGCGGATCGGTGTAGCCGATATCGGTGCGGTCGCCCTGGGCTCGTCCGTGTTCGCCTTCGTCTGCTGGATTTTCGTCTTCATCCGGATGGGCACCACCGGATTCGCCGCCCAGGCCTGGGGTGCCGGCGATGTCCGGGAACTTTCGAACTGGGCCGTTCGCGCCTTCGTTGCTGCCGCCGTGATCGGCGTGATCCTGGTCCTGCTGTCGATGCCCCTGCGATGGCTTGCGCTTCTCGTGACCGATCCGGCGCCGGGCGTGGCACACTTTGCCGACCGGTATCTTGCGATCCGCATGTGGTCGGCGCCGGCGGTACTCGTGAACTTTGCGGCCTTGGGTCTGCTGCTCGGGTGGCAACGGGCGGATCTCGTCCTCGCTCACCAGCTGCTGGTCAATGTTCTCAACTGCGGCCTCGACCTGTGGCTGGGAATTCACCTCGGCTACGGGCTGGCCGGCGTCGCATGGGCCTCGGTGCTGGCAGAGTGGAGCGGACTCGTGCTTGCCATCGGCATGACCATTGCCCTGGCCAGGAGGCACGGCGCGCCACTCGAATGGCGCGCGATTCAGGACACGCCGGCGCTGCGCCGCGCACTTCGCGTCAACGGAGACATCTTTCTGCGCACCCTGCTTGCCGTGGGTTCGGTGATGCTGTTCACCGCCGTGGGCTCGAGGATGGGGGAACTGATACTGGCGGCGAACGGGATCCTGTTCCTGCTTCAGACCCTGGTGGCCTACGGTCTGGACGGCTTTGCCCATGCGGCCGAGGCCCTGGTCGGGTCGGCCGTCGGCCGCCGCGACCGGGCGAGCCTGCGACGCGCGGTCCTCTCGACCACCCGATGGGCCGCCGTCGTGGCCATGCTGTTTACGGCGACCTTCCTGGGCGCCGGTTCGCACATCGTGGCAATCATGACCGACATCCACGAGGTCCAGTCGGCCGTTGCCCTGTTTCTGCCCTGGGCAATCGTGCTTCCGCTGGTGTCTGTCTGGGGATTTCAGCTGGATGGCATCTTCATCGGCGCCACGCGCACGCGGACCATGCTGCACGCCATGAGCGTGAGCGTTGCCGTGTTCGTGGTCGGGATCGCGGCCCTGGTCCCCTTCTTCGGCAACCACGGGCTGTGGGGCGCGTATTTCGGCTTCATGGTGGCGCGTGCGGTCACGCTCGGCCTTGCCTACCCGGCACTGGAACGCAGCGTCAGCCGGTAGGAGGGCCGGCTCCGCATGCGTCTGGCGGGTTCGATACCAGGCAAGGCGTGGCCTCCCGCGAGCGGGTGGCATTGCGCATGCGGTACCGACCGCGGACACGGTTCGTGCTCCGGCGCGGACGCGATTGCCACACCTGGCCGTTCCCGCCGCGACCGGGCCCGCAGGGTCACGTTGTCCGGGGTACTGCAGCGTGCAGGTCCGCGCCAGCTGCCTGCGCGGACCCGAAGTATGGGATACGATGCGCTTGCCAGTCGCGACTGGTGGAGACCGCAAGCAGGGGATCATTCGTCATGACCGGGTGGCTTCGATTACTTGTTCTTCTCGTGTGTGCCGGCGTGATTGCCTGCGCCCCGGCCAGGCCGGGGCGCGCCGAACCGGTGTCGGTCACCCTGGTCCACGTCAACGACTGGGATCGGATGGAGGGGATAAAGGGGCGGGGAGGTGCCGCGAGGATCGCCACGGTCGTACGCGAGGAGCGTGCGCGCGCCGGGGCAGCCGGACACCGTGCAATCGTCACCTTTGGCGGTGACATGATCTCGCCATCGCTGCTGTCCGGTGTCGACAAGGGCGCGCACATGATCGCGCTTGCCAATGCCATCGGGTTCGACTTTGCCGTTCTGGGCAACCACGAGTTCGACTTCGGACCGGAGATTCTCGAGCGGCGGCTCGGCGAGTCGAACGCCACGTGGCTCGCCGGCAACGTGACCTGGCGGGGCAGGCCCGGCTTTCCCGGCACCCGGCCCACAGGCATGGTCGAACACGGCGGGTACCGCATCGGGTTTCTGGGGATCACCACCCCGGAGACCGCGAGCATTTCGGCACCGGGCCCGGAGGTTTCCTTTGCCCCGGTCACCGCGTCCGCCGCCACTCTCGCCGCCGGGCTCAGGGATGCGGGAGCGGATGTCGTGGTTGCGCTCACGCACAACCATGTCGAGCAGGACCGGGAACTCCTGCGCGAGGTTCCCGAGATCGACATCGTCCTCGGCGGCCACGACCACCTCGTGCTGGCATTGCATGATGGCCGGCAGACCATCCTGAAGGCAGGCTCCCAGGGGATCCATGTCGGGATCCTCCGGCTCGAGATCAATCGGAAAGAGGACGGACGGGGCGGCAGCAGGCTGGTCCTGAAACAGGGCTATGAACTTCGCCCGACCGCGGGGGTCGACCTCGAGCCCGATCTCGTCGATGCCGTCGATGTGCTGCGCCGGCAACTCGAGCAGGGAATGGACACGGTCCTCGGCCAGACCTCAACGGAGCTGGACAGCCGGCGGGCGTCCGTGCGCTCGGGTGAGGCCGCGATCGGAAACCTGGTTGCCGACGCGATGCGCGCGGCAGCCGGCAGTGATGTTGCGCTGACCAACGGTGGGGGGATCCGCGGCGATACCGTCTATCCCGCCGGGACGGCGCTTACCCGCCGGATCGTGCTGACGGAACTGCCGTTCGGAAACAAAACGGTGAAGCTGGCCGTGACCGGAGCGCAGCTCAGGACAGCGCTCGAGATCGGCGTTGCAGGTATCGAAGACGGTCGCGGTGCCTTTCCCCAGGTGTCGGGACTGACGTTCTCGTTCGATGCGCGCCGGCCGAAGGGCGCACGGGTTGTTGATGTCGCGGTCGGGGGCAAGCCGCTCGACGAAGCGGCGGTCTATACCCTGGCGACGAACGATTTCCTGGCGAAGGGTGGAGACGGGTACGCCGTGTTTGAAACAGCCGAACGGCTGATCCCGGCCCGGGACGGCGCGCTGCTTGCCACCCGGGTCATCGAGCATGTCACGACAGCGGGAACCGTCTCGCCGACCCTTGAGGGGCGGATTATCCGTCTGGACTGATCCGCCGGGCCACTTCCCGGTCGGGGCAGGTCACGCGATCGCGGAGCCGAGGGTTCCGTGGCGTTCCGCCATCATCCGGGCAACCGCCGTGCGGTCGTTCTTGCCGGCGCCGTTCAGCGGGATCTGTTCGACGATTTCCACCCGGCGGGGATGGGCATAGGGCGGGCCGTACTCCAGGCAGTAGGTACGCAGCTCCTCGGGCGAGGGTGACGCGTCACGCGTGACCATGACCAGGGCGACCGGGACCTGGCCCTTCACGGTGTGCGCGACCGGCACCACGCAGGCGTCAACCACCGACGGATGCGACAGCAGCAGGTTCTCGACTTCCTTCGGGTAGATGTTCTCGCCGCCGGAATTGAACATGTCGTCGGTCCGGCCCCTGAAGTAGAAGAAGCCGTCGGCATCGCGGTGGAACAGGTCGCCGGTCCGCAGCCACCCATCCACCAGCCGCTCGCCGTTGAGTTCGGGCAGGTTGTAGTACCCCGGCGTGACGCCCGGGTTGCGCACCCAGAGCTCCCCGTGAGCGGGGTCGTCCTTCCCGTTCGCTCCCACCAGCCTGACCTCGCCATCGGGCCACGCGACGCCGCAGCTGCCGTGCGGGATTGCGCGGCCATCGGTCGGCGGTCCCAGCATGACCGGTCCCCCCTCCGTCAGGCCGTAGCTTTCCGAGACGGGAACCCCGAACGCATCCTCGATCTGCTCGGCCAGTTCCCTGGTGACCGGGGCCGATCCGACCATCAGCGACTCGAGCTTGGGAAACTCGAGCCTGTCGATGAGGTCGCGATGGCGAAGCATCATGGAGAACGCTGCCGGGACACCGCCGGCGCGGGTGCAGCCATGCGCACTGAGCGTGTGGATGAACCGCTCGGGCTCGAAATCCGGCAGGAGAACCACCGAGCCGCCTGCGTGCAGCATCGGCTTGACGGCCCCTGCCATCGCGTTCTTGTGATAGAGCGGCATGGCGGCAAGCGCGCGGCTGCTCGCGGACGACGGCCAGTGGCGCTGAACCGTGCGGATCCACCACATCTGGCCCCGGTGCGTCAGCGGAACTCCCTTGGGATGACCGGTGGAGCCCGAGGTGTACGGCAGGAACGCGAGATGATCCCCGTCGATATCAACTGCGTCGAAGCCGGGTTCCGCGGCAGTCACCTGCGGTTCCCAGGCGTTCCAGCCAGGCAGCTTCAGGTCCAAGCTGAAGCGTACCGGAAGGGCGAGGTCCTCGACGATACCGGTTACGAACCTGTTGGTGCCCGGCTCGACGATCGCGCCCCGGCTTCCCGAGTCGGAAAGGATGTAGGAGATGACGTCCCCGGAAAGCTTGGTATTGAGCGGGACCGGGACAATTCCGGCGCGCATCATGCCGAACATGATCTCGACAAACTCGAACCGGTTGCCCACACACATGGCGAGACGTTCGCCGGGCCGCACTCCCGCGGCTGTCAGCAGCGACGCCACCTGGTCAAGTCGCCGCTCGAGTTCACGGTAGGTCACCGTGCGTGCCGGCGTGCGCGAGAGATCAATGACCGCGGTGCCGTCCGGGTTGTCCCGCGCCGCCTCATGGGAGAAGTAACCGAGATTGCCGTGTCTCCGCCCCCTCGGGTCCATGATCTCTCTCCTCAGGCCGGCCGGACCGGAAAGGACAGGACCATATGAACCGGACCGGGACCGCGCAAGGCAACGCGCGAGGCCGCGAGTGCAGGTTGCGGCATGGCAGCGAGCCGGATGCGCGTGGCCTGTCCGGCGGAGTGATACGCCCGGCGGGCCGGCTTGCCGGGTACGGGGAACTACGCCGATGGTGCACGCCGTTGCCGGACAGGTTGCGATGCGTGTGCGGGCGAGGATGCCGGGCTGCCGGGGGTGCTTCGAAACCGGAAGCGCGGGTCGTGGCGCGCATGCCGTCGCTCCGCCCGTGCCGTATCCCGGTGCGCTCGAAGGGCGAGGAGGGCCGCGGTCGTCCGGATCGGGATCCCGATCACGCGCGGTTCCCGGCCGGTTCGGCCTCGGGACAACGCCAATTCCAGGAACAACGGCATCGTGAAGGCATGTCCGGCACGAGGACATGACGGGCGATGCACGGCCGTCGGTCACCGGCGGACATGTCGCCGTTTCTACTGCACGACCATAAGGTAGCGCCGGGCGATCTCGGGATCGCTCTCGAATTCCTCCATCGTGCCCGAGAACACCATGCGGCCACGGTCGATAATATAGATCCGGTCGGCGGTTTCGTGCACAAGGTGCAGCTGCTGTTCGGAAATCAGCATCGATACACCCAGCGACTTCAGGGTGTTGACCGCCTTGATCACGTCCCGCGCAACGACCGGAGCCAGTCCTTCGTGCGGCTCGTCCAGCAGCAGAAACTCCGGATTGGTCAGCAGGGAGCGCGCGATGCTCAGCATCTGCTGCTGGCCGCCGCTGAGGTTTCCGGCGAGGCGCGAATGAAACTCGCCCAGTTGCGGAAACAGCTCCGTAATCCGTTCGACGTTCCAGTATCCGCCCTGCCCGGTATGCGAGCGCGGTACTTTCAGGTTTTCAGCTACCGTGAGGCTGGCAAAGACCCGACGGTCTTCCGGGACATAGCCGATGCCCCTGCGGGCCACCAGGTGCGGGTCGAGACCGGCGATCTCCTCGCCCTTGAAGCGAACGGATCCGCCGGTCACCCGGATCATGTCGTGCACGATGCACCGCATGGTGCTGGTCTTGCCGGCGCCGTTGCGACCCACCATGCAGACGACTTCGCCTTCCCTGACCTCGAGGTCGATGCCGTGGAGCGCCTGGCTCTGCCCGTAGGCCGCGACGACGTCTTCAAGTGCCAACATCAGCCGGTCCCGCCCAGGTAGATGTCCTGAACTGCCGAATTGGCCGCAATCTCGTCCGGTTTTCCTTCGGCGAAGACGCCTCCCAGCGCCATGACGGTGATCGTCTCCGCCGCCTTGAAGACGACGTCGATATCATGCTCCACGAACACCAGGGTCAGTCCCCTCTCGCGGGTGACCGCCAGGACCAGATCGATCAGCTCGTGTCGTTCGCGCAGCCCCATTCCGGCGGTCGGTTCGTCGAGCAGCAGCACCTTCGGGCGGGTTGCCAGCACCATACCGAACTCCAGCCGCTTGCGGTCGCCATGCGAAATGTCATCAACGACCTGGTCCGCCAGCCCGTCGAGCTCGATCGCCTTCAGATCGGCAAGCACGGCGTCTTCCATCGTCCGCAGCCGGCCGGCACTCAGGCTGAACCACTTTCCCGATACGGCATTGTGGGCGCAGAGCATGTTGTCGAAGACGGTCATGCGCCGCAGGGTGCTCGATATCTGGTAGGTGCGCCCGACGCCGAGCTTCGCCACCTGGTGCGGGTGCTGGCGGTTGAGCCTGCGGCCGGCGACTTCGACACTGCCGCGGTCGGCCACGATCTGGCCGCCAAGCACATTGATCAACGTCGTCTTGCCGGCGCCGTTCGGGCCGATGATGGCGCGGATTTCTCCTTCATCGACCGTCAGGTCGACACTGTCCAGGGCAACGAACCGGCCGAACTCCTTGTGCAGGCCCCGAACCCTGAGTGCCGGCCGCGACATCGGGTTCCCCGTCATCGCCGCGGCCCGGTCCGACTGACGATACGACGCACCAGGCCGGCGATCCCGCTCGGAGATACAAGCACGACGATGACGATGATGCATCCGATGACCAGTTGCCAGTACTCGAAATAGTGCGCCGCGAGATTGTCGAGGAGCTTGTAGACGATGGCGCCGTAGATCCCGGCACCGAAGCTGTACAGCCCGCCGAGCACCACCATGAGCAGCCCGTCAACGGTGAACAGGATGCCGACATAGTCCGGAAAGACATTGCCGTGGAAGATTCCGAACAGGGTGCCCGCAACACCTGAGAAGAACGCCGAGATGACGAAGGCGATCAACTGTACCGACTTCCGTCCGTGACCGAGGGCGGCAGCGCGTGCCGGATTCTGCCCGACGGCACGGATGGTGAGGCCCAGCGGCGAATACACGACGCGCCACAGCATCAGGATCGCCACCGTCACCACGCACAGGACGACAAGGCCGAACTGATAGGGCTCGAGCCCCAGCATGGTCGGGACATGGCCGGAGATGCCCGAATCCCCTCCGGTCACGTCAAACCACTGAAAGACGACCGCGTATGTCACTTCGGCGCACGCGAGCGTCAGCATCGCGGCATAGATCGCGGTGAGCTGGACGCAGAGAATGCCGTAGACCAGACCGAAAAAGGCGCTGACCAGCGGCCCGGCGATGATGCCGAGGGCGATGGGGAAGTCGAAATGGGTAATGGACAGCGCCAGACCATAGGCGCCGAGACCGAAATACACGGCGTGCCCGAACGAGACCATGCCGCTGAAACTCAGCAGCAGGTTGAGAGCGCTGGCGTACAGGGCGAAGATCATGACTTCGATGAGTGCGAAGACCACCAGCGGCGGCGATACCACCAGCAGGATGGACTGCAGCACGACCACGGACAGGACCAGGCGCCAGTTGATCGAGTAGGCGTCCCCGCGCTTCGGCGCCGATGCGGAGTGCCTCCGGGTCCCGTCGCCTGGCGTCATGGTCACTCCGTCGTCCTGCGCAGGGACCGTATCAGCAGGACCACCGCCATGAGAAGAAAGATGATCACCATCGACAGTCGCGGCGCGAACAGGAGCCCGAGCGCCTTCAGGATGCCGACCGCCAGCGACGCGTACAGCGCTCCGTAGAGATTGCCGAGGCCGCCGATCACCACCACGATGAAGGCAAGCACGATGACCCGCGTGTCGAGCAGGTAATTGATGCTCTCGAAGGCGGCAGCAAAACCGCCGGCTATTCCGGCGAGGAAACAGCCGATGGCGAAGACCGAGGAAAAGACGTGGGCCTGGTTGATGCCGAGCAGCGCGACCATGCCGCGGTCGTCGGTCGCGGCCCGCAGGATGATCCCGGCATGGGTGAACTTGAGGAAGCCCCACACGGCCGCCAGCACCACCACGCCGACCCCCACCATGACGAGCTGATAGGTCGGCAGATAGGTGCCTCCGACCACCGCCGCGCCGGCAAGCGTGTCCGGCAGCGACACCGTGACGTCATCGAGACCCCAGATGAACTTGGTGGCGTCACGGATTATCAGCACCGCAGCCAGGGTCAATACCAGCTGCATCAGTTCCTCGGCGTGATAGACGCGCCGCAGCAGGAAGACCTCGAACAGCAGGCCGAGAGCGGCCACCAGCAATCCGCAGATCACGATTGTCGCAAAGAAACCGAGGGCCGTTCCCTCCGCGATCCACGGATAGATCTGGTAGGTCAGGAAGGCGCCGACCATGTAGAACGAGCCGTGGGCAAAATTGACGATCCGCGACACGCCGAAGATCAGCGTCAGGCCCGATGCGATCAGGAAGAGGAAGATCCCCTCCATGACGCCCTGCAAGACTTGAACGAACAGCATTGTCCGACTTCCGCGACGGCGCAGGGAGCCTCCCCCGAGAACCCGGGGACAGGCTCCCTGACAGAAGGTGACCGGCGACCGCTACTTCGCGGCAGCGGCCCGAAGCGCCTTGACCGTCTCTTCGGACGGCAGGGTCACGTCGCCGGAAATCACGGCCACGTCCGACATGGTCGGAAACGGATAGGCGTCGCTCATCATCGTCACGCCCAGGTAGCTCGGCGCGTTGAAGGTGTTATCGAGCATCCGCATCTTCAGCGGTCCGCGCATGGTGTCGAAGGTCATGGAACCGAGCGCCTGGCGGAATTTCTCCGGATCCGTTCCGCCGGCCGCGTCTATGCCGCGGGCGATGATGTACATCGCGTCATAGCCGAGCATGCCCCAGTCGTTCGGATACTCGCCGTCGTGGGCGTTGCGGTACTTCTCGACGAAGGCTTTCGCCTTGTCGGATCCGAGAGCGTAGAACGGACCCCTGGCCCAGCCGTGCACGCCGTCCGGGATGTCCTTGCCCAGGGACATGTAGCTCTCCGTGCTGAGGAAGGTGAGCAACTTGGTCCGCTCGAGCAGGCCGTAGGACTTGCCCTGCTTGATCAGGCTGTTGGTGCCGCTGCCGAACAGGACCCCCATGATTGCGTCCGGCTCTTCCGCCAGCGCCGCCGTTATGTAGGAAGTCAGGTTGGTCTCGCCGATACGCGGCCACAGCTGTTTCGAGATCTTCACGTCGGGCTTGAGCTTCGCAAGCTCCTCGGTGAAGACCTTCACCGTGGTCCGGCCCCATTCGTAGTCGAGGCCCATGGTGACGATGTTGTTCCAGTTCTGGCGTGCCGCGTACTCTGCCAGGGCCTTGCCCTCCATGAGGGTATGCGGCTGGGTCTGGAAGACGAACGGATGCCCGAAATCGATGGTGGCCTTGTGGGTGCCGCTGATCGCACTGATGAGCGGGACGCCGTACTGCTGCGAAATCGGGTTGATTGCCATGAACACCGAGCTTGAGCAGACCCCGGTCAGGAGATCGACCTTTTCGGTGAGGATGAGGTCGCGTGCCTGCTTGGCGCCCTCGTCGGGCTTGGTCTTGGAGTCGCGCCAGATCACCTCGATCTGCCGGCCTGCCGCGCCGCCGGCCGCATTGATTTCCTCCAGCGCGATCTTCATCGCCTTGACTGCCGAATGGGTAAGCCCGCCGCATGCGCCGGAAATCCCTCCCACGTAGCCGATCTTGACCGGATCGGCAGCCTGCGCGGCGCCCCCCAGGCCGACCGCCAGTGCCAGAGCCGTGGATATCTGCAGAAGCTTCCTGCGGTGCATCATTTCCTCCCGTCACATAATGCCCGTCTCTTCGGCATGCTGCGCCGAGGCGTCCGGGCACCCATTGTTGTGTCCGGGACGCGGCAAATGCAACCGTACGCAACGCGGAGGACCGGCTGTCCCCACCTTGTCGCCCGGACGCCGGTGGTTCAGACTGGCCTCAGCGCGACAGAGCTGCTCCGGAGTGCACATGGCCGCCTTTGAAACGCGCTTGACCGGACAGATGGTGCGAAACTACCGCGACGCCGGATTCTGGCGGGGCGAGACCTTCCACGACATCCTGGCTCGCCGTGCCGGACAGCATCCCGAGCGGGAGGCGCTGTACGACGGTCACCGCCGGGTCACCTATCGGCAACTCGCCGACCGCGTGGACGCGGTGGCCGCCGTGTTGCAGGCCCACGGAATCGATCGCCGGGACGTCGTGACCATCCAGCTTCCCAACCGCATCGACTTTGCCTGCGTGTTCTTTGCGATCGAGCGCCTCGGAGCCATTGCCGTCCAGGTCAGCACCGATTTTCGCGAACGGGAACTCGCCTTCATACTCGAGTTTTCCCGAAGCGCGGCCTTCATCTGTCCGGGCACCTTCCGGGGCTTTGACCATGTGCAGATGATCCGCGGACTGCGCCCGTCCCTGCCCGGGCTGCGCATCGTCGCCGGTACCGACCCGTCGGCGGAACCCGACGTGCTGTCGCTTGCCGACGCGATCGCGGGGCGTTCGTCCGCGGCAGGCCTTGTTCCGGTGGCGATGGATCCCGACGAGATCTTCCGGATGGCCTTTACCTCCGGCACCACGGGTGATCCGAAAGCGGTGATCCACAGTCACGAGACGACACTGTCGGCGGCGCGCATCCAGAATCTCGACCTGGACGTCAGCGCCCAGGACGTGCTGTTGCTCTACCTGCCCCTGGGCCTGAACTGGGGGTATCTCGCGCTGGTGCAGACCCTGATCGCGGGCGCCCGCGCCGTGCTGCTCGACCGGTTTTCCGCACCTGCGGCACTGGCCCTGATCGGGTCGGAGAGGGTCACGAACATCCCTACGGCTCCGGCAGCGATCATCGAAATGCTGAATGCGCCGGAACTGGACCGCACGGATCTTTCCTCTCTCAGACAGGTGGTGAGCGGCGGGGCGTCGTGTCCGGTCGAGACGATCCGGGAATTCCGGGCCAGGATGCCGGGCGACTTCATCGAACTCTACGGCATGCTGGAATCGGGTTTTCACAGCTACACGCGGCCAGGCGACGACCCGGAAGCGGCAAGTGGCACCGTGGGCCGGCCGGCGACCGGCCTCGGCCTGCGCATTCTCGACGACGCCAACCGGGAGGTCGGTGCGGGAGAGGAGGGGGAAATTGCCGGGCGCGGTCCGTCGATCCACCTCGGCTATCACGACAATCCCGGCGCCAATGCGGCCGCGTTCACGGCCGATGGCTGGTTCCGGACCGGGGATATCGGGTACGTGGACGGGAACGGCAACCTCGTTATCTCCGGCCGCAGCAAGGAGCTGGTCAATCGTGGCGGCAAGAAGTTCCATCCCCGCGAAATCGAGGAGATTCTCTATGCCTGCCCCAAGGTCCTCCATGTCGCGATCGTCGGCATGCCCGATCCCAGGCTTGGCGAACGCAACTGCCTGTGCGTGGTGCCGCGGCGGGGGCAGACCGTGACACTCGCAGAAATGACCGCGCTGCTCGACGGCAAGGTCGCCACCTACAAGCTGCCCGAGGCTCTCGAGATATTCGAAGCGCTGCCGTTCACTCCGACCGGCAAGCTGCAGCGCCATCGTCTCGTCGCCGAAGTCGTCAGCAGGCGTTCAACCCGAACCGGGGCCGGCCGGGCACTGTGAGATCCGATGCGTATTGGCGAACCCCATATTCCGGCGTGGCGCATGGCGCAGTACCGAAGCGCCGGATACTGGCGGAAGGCAACCAGCAATGACTGGCTGGAAGCCGCGGCGGACAGCGCGCCGGAGAGGCTCGCGCTGCAGGACGGTCGCGGCCGCCTCGACTATCGCCTGTACCTCCGCCGGGTACGGCGGCTGGCGGCTCGATTCGTGGCGATGGGACTGACGTCCGACGACGTGCTTGCGGTACAGCTGCCCAACTGGAACGAATTCGCGATCACCATCAATGCGGCGATGATGGCGGGCGTGCCGTTCTGCCAGTATCACAGCGACTTTCGCAGCCGCGAGGTCGAGTTCATCCTGGGTTTTGCCGAAGCCTCGGCCCTCGTGGTTCCGCGCCGCCATCGCAACTTCGACTATCTCCCCATGATCGAAGAGATGCGCGCGAGGCTCCCGCGCCTGGACCATGTCATGGTGGTCGGTGACGATGTGCCGTCCGGGTATGTCGACCTCCGTGCCTTCCTCGAAACCGATGACGATCCGGACGTGCCGCCGGGTGCCCTGCGCTCGCGCCGGCCGGACGCCGACCAGCTGGCGCGGACGGCCTTCACCTCGGGCACCACGGGCAACCCGAAGGCTGTACTCCACACCCACAACACGACCAACTGCGCGCTGAGGTTCCTGAACCGCGGCCAGCGCATCTCCGCCGAAAGCGTGCTGCTGGTCTTTCTCCCGGTCGGCCTGAACTGGGGGCTGTTCAATGTCCTGCAGGCGATCGACGCGGGATGCCGCGTCATTCTCCAGGATGTCTTCAGGCCCGAGGAGGCGCTGGCACTGATAGCCAGCGAGCAGGTCACGCACTTCTGCTGCGCGCCTGCGCACCTGGTGGCAATGCTCAACGTGCCGGAGTTCGAGTCCTACACCCTTGCCAGCCTGCAGGTCGTCATGACGGGCGGCGCGTCCTGTCCGATCGAGGTCATCCGGGAAGTGCAGGCCCGCATGCCGGGACATCTGCTCGAGATGTACGGCATGCTCGAGTGCGGCACCCAGGCCCATACCGTACTGGCCGACGATCCGGCCGCGGTCTGCGGTACCGTTGGCCGGCCGGTACCGGAGATGGAAATCCGGGTCGTGGACGATGACGGCTCGGACGCTCCGCCCGGCACCGTCGGAGAGATCCTGACCGCGGGCCCGTCGGTCACGGTCGGCTACTACAACAACCCCGCGGCCAATCGAGACAGCTTCACCGCGGAGGGCTGGTTCCGCACGGGTGACCAGGGCTGTTTCGACGCCAACGGAAACCTGCAGATCGTGGGGCGGAAGAAGGAAATGCTGATACGGGGCGGCGCCAACATCTATCCCCGCGAGATCGAGGAAGCGCTGTATCAGCACCCGGCAATCCGCGACGCCGCCATCGTCGGCGTTCCCGATCACCGGCTCGGGGAACGTGTCTGCGCCTGCATCGTCCCGAAGGCCGGCGAGGTCATCACCTTCGAGGCGCTGACCGAGTTCCTCCGGGACACGATCGCGACCTACAAGTTGCCGGAGTATCTCCAGATATACGAGGACCTCCCGAGAACACCGACCGGCAAGGTGCAGAAGCAGCCTCTTGCCGACATGGCCCGTCGGCGGCTGGCAGCCGGCGGGCGCTGAGACCGCTGTCGGTCCATTCCGCAGCGAGGACATCGCGATGCGCTACATCGACATGCATTCCCACTGGAAGACCCGGCGCGGCTACGTCCTGCAGACCGAGGCCGAGCTTGCACGACAGGGGCACACCTGGCGCTCCGAACCGGCCTACGCGACCGAAGAGGAAATGGCCGGGGATTTCCGGCGGGCCGGGGTCCGGGTCATACTCGATTTCGGGTTCACCAAGTTCGTTCCCGTCGACCAGGCCCGCGACCTGCACGACTATGCCTTCGACACGCAACGCCGCTTTCCGGACGCGATTCTCGGCAACTGGTTCCACTTCCAGCCCGAGAGCGGACCGGAGGCGTTGCGGGAGTTCGAGCGCTGCATCGCCGAGGGCGCCGGTTTCACGGGACTGGCCGTCTCCGGGTCCGGTGGCGTACCGGCGAGCGATCCGGCCTACGACTCCTTCTACGGCCTGTGCATCGAGGCCAACGTCCCGGCGCTCGTCTTCGTCGGTACGACCGGTCTGGGGTCCGGCTTTCCCGGCGGCAACGGGATCCTGCTCGATCACTGCCATCCGCGCCATCTGGACGATGTTGCGGCCCGCTATCCGGAGCTGAAGATCCTTGCCGGACGCCCGGCCTGGCCGTGGCAGACGGAAATGATCGCCGTCCTGATCCACAAGGCCAACGTCTGGTACGAACTGCATGGCTGGTCACCGCGGTACTTTTCCGACGACCTCAAGTACGAGATCCCCCGGCGGCTCAGGGACCGCGTCATGTTCGGTGCGGACTACCCGTTGCTGAGCTACGAACGGCTGATCGCGGACTGGCGCGGCCTCGGCTATTCCGACGAGGTGATGGAACGGGTGAATTACCGCAACGCCGAGAGTTTCCTCGACATGTTTGGACAGTGACGTGGATCTCGGACTCGAAGGCAAGATCGCGATCGTCAACGGAGCGAGCCAGGGCATCGGGTACGCGATCGCCGGAACCCTCGCCGGGGAGGGGGCGCGGGTCGCGATGTCCGGCCGGCGCGCACCGGCGCTCGATGCGGCCCGTGACGCGTTGACGCGGGCGACGGGCGGCGAGCTTCTCGCCATGCCGGGCGATATCCGCCGGGCCGAGGACTGCGAGCGGATCATCGCCGGGACAGTCGCGCGCTTCGGCGGTCTCGACATCCTGGTCAACAACGACGGCGCACCGCCGCTGGGTCAGTTCCTCGACTTCGACGACGACGCCTGGCGCCGCGCCGTGGACCGGAACCTGATGAGCGTGGTCCGGTGCATTCGGGCCGCCGCGCCCCACATGAAGACGCGCGGCGCCGGCAGCATCGTGAACATTACGGCGCTGTCGGCGATCCAGCCGATTGCCGGATTCGGGCTCTCCGTCGCCACCTGGGCCGGCGTCATCGGGCTGGCCAAGACCCTGTCGCGCGAACTCGCGCCGGAAATCACGATCAACACCCTTGCGCCGGGACTGATCGACACGCCGCGGCTGCGCCTGGTTGCCGAACAGTCGGCAGACGAGATGTCCGAGCTGATCCGTGACATTCCCCTGGGCCGCCTCGGCGACGCCGACGAGGTCGCTGCCGCCGTCGCGTTCCTGGTTTCTCCGCGCGGCCGCTACATCACCGGCACGACGCTGGCCGTCGACGGCGGCCTGTCGCGGGCAACGCTCTGACGCGGCGCGATTCCCGCCGTCCGCCGGTCAGGCAAGCCCCCCGGGGATCCCGGGCGTCGGCACGGCCCTCAGGACCACGGTGTCGTCATGCTCGACACCGAGCGCCTGCCGTCCGAATGGATCGAGCAGCACGGTATCGTCAGCATGGCCGGCGTCGATCGTGACCCAGGCGCGAAGCGGCGCCGGGTTGGCGCCGATCAGCTCCGTCAGGTCGTCTTCGGCGACCCCGAGCCGTGCTGCCATGGCGGGTGACACCCGCACGGTCCGGCGCCGTCCCCGTGTGCCGACGTACGGATCGAGGGCATCGTCGGCCACAACCCGGGCCCGGTAGCGGGCTTCGGCAAGGGCGGTGCGGGCGGCGTCGCTTGCGGCTGCGTCGACCTCCCCGTCGTCGTCGAGCACCACACCGTAGACATCGGCCGCACTGGCCCGGCTGACCAGACCCTCGGCAACATCGCGGCGGACCGATTCCGGGTCGCGGGTCAGCGGATCCCCGTACCCTCCGCCCCCGGCCGAACGCATGATCACGGTGTCGTCGCGCTGAATCGCGTGGCCCGTCACCTTGCCCGGGGTCGAAAACCCGGTCTCGACGCCGTCGCGGACCACCGAGACGACATAGGGTTTGCCGCTGGCGCCGCCGAGCACACCGAAGGGAGGGATCACGGCCCGGTCGCTGAGGACCGAGTAACTGCCTTCCTCGTCCAGCAGACGCACGTCGCGGCGCATGCCGAGCCCGCCGCGGCTGGCGCCCGGTCCTCCGGAATCAATGCGCAGTTCGCACAGGTTCACCAGCAGCGGCATTTCGTTCTCGATCGACTCGACAGTCTGCACCGACGGCAGGTTGCCGAAGTCGACGTTGACCATGGCGCTCGGACCGTCGTGCTGCAGAAAGCCCCCGTTTCCGCCGGCCGGCGCTTCGTAATAGACATATTGCCGGTCCCGTCTCTTGTTGAAGCCGCCAATCGCATTGGGAAAGGAGGTGCCGCAGAGATCGCCCGATACGAGGTCAGGGATGATCTGCGCCAGTGCGCCGAGCGTGACCGATACGGCCCGTTTCCGGACCTCTCCGTGAGCGCCCGCCGGCGCGTCGTGCCGGACGTCGGCGATGGATGCCTCCGGCGCACGCAGCTCGATGGGCCTGAACGCGCCCTGGTTGACCGCTCCGCCGGGGTCGAGTGTCGCCTTGACCGCCACGAAGACGCCGGCGCCGGTCACCGCGAGGGACGAGTTCACAACGCCCGGAACCTGCGAGTTGGTGCCTGCGAAATCCGCAACCATCCGGTCGCCCGATACGGTCAGCTCGAGCCGCATCAGGACCGGATCGAGGCGGCCGTCGTTGAAGTACTCCAGATAGTCCTCATAGCAGTAGCTTCCGTCCGGCAGCGCCGCGATCCGCTCGCGCAGGCGCCGTTCGGTGCGATCGAGATGGGTGGCGATGCAGTCTTCCACGCAGACCCGGCCATACTTCTCATAGAGCCGGCGGATGCGCTGTTCGGCAATCCTGCAGGCGCCGAAAGAGGCGTTGAGATCCCCTTCGCGCTCCTCCGGTACCCGCATGTTCGCCATCAGAAGGGTCATGGCGGAGCGATTGATCCGTCCCTCCTCGACAATCTTGATCGGCGGAATCCGCACGCCTTCCTGGTAGACGTTGGTCGAGAGGCCCGAATAGCTGCCCGGCACCATGCCACCGACATCGACCCAGTGCGCCCGGACCGCCGGAAAGACCATGGGCTCGCCGCTGCTGTCGAATACCGGAAAGAGCAACGTGACGTCGTTCAGGTGCGTGCCACCGCGATACGGATCGTTCAGCAGGACCGCGTCGCCGGGCTTCAGGTCGTCGCGAAAATCCTCCAGCGCGCACCGCACGCCCCATGGCAGGGGCAGGACATGGCCCGGATGGTCCCATGACTGCGCGACCATCTGGCCGTCGGCATCGAAGAGTGCGCAGGAAAAGTCGTCGAACTCGTGGATCACGGAGGAATACGACGCCCTGATGATGGTGGCCCGCATTTCCCTCACGATTGCGATCAGTCCCTCGGTCACCACTTCAAGGGTGATCGGATCGACGCCCGGTGCCGCCATCGCCTATCTCCGCTCGAGTACGAGGTCGCCGTGCCCGTTCGCGCATCCGCGCCAGCCCGGCGGCAGCACGGTCGTCGCGCCGGCTTCCTCGATGATCGTCGGGCCCTCGACGGCTGCCGCGGGCGGCAGCCGGTTCCGGTCGTAGACGGGAGTATCCCGGAAGGCGCCGTCGAAATAGACCCGCCTGTGCTCGACGAGGGCGGCAGCACTCCCGCCGCCGCTGCGGGGCAGGGCGGGCAGTTCGAGAGGCGCAGCCAGGCCGATGGCGGCGACCCGGAAGGTGACGATCTCGGTCGCACCCGCGCTGCGGTGGCCGAACCGCCGGTCATGCACCGCGTGGAAGGCCCTGTCGATCGCCTCGGTGCTCTGCACGTCATCCCCGATATCGACGTCGAGTTCCCAGGACTGGCCGAGATACCGCATGCCGAGGGAACGTCTCATCGCGATGTTCTCCGGAGCGACGCCTTCAGCCTGCAGCAGTGCCCGGCCTTCCTCTTCCATGTTCCTGAACACCCGGTCGATCTCTCCATATCCGGCCCGGGCGGTCTGCAGCTGCCTGGTCAGGGCATGGTCCTGGCGGATATCCGAGATCAACGAGCCGAGGGCGGCGAAGGTGCCCGGGCCGCGCGGCAGGACGACCCGCGAGATATCCATCTCGTCGGCGATGAGCGCCGCATGCATGGGTCCCGCGCCGCCATAGGAACACAGGACGAAATCGCGCGGATCGAATCCCTTGGCAATCGATATCTGCTTGATCGCGCTGACCATGCGGGCGACTGCGATACGGATGATGCCCTCGGCGAGCGCGTCGGCCCCCAGACCGAGCTGCTCCATCAGGGGTGCCATCGACGCAAGTGCCCGTTCGCGCTCGAGCGCAATGTGGCCGGCGAGCCGGGACCCGGACTTCAGGCGGTTCAGCACCAGGTTGGCGTCCGTTACCGTCGCGTCCGTTCCACCCTGGCCATAGCATGCCGGACCGGGCACCGCTCCTGCGCTTCCGGGCCCGACCATCAGGATGTCTCCGGCGTCGAGCCAGGCAATGCTGCCGCCGCCGGCCCCGACCGTGTTGATCTCGATCTGGGGCGTGCGGTTCGCATAGGGCCCGATCGTCTGCTCGTTGGTCACCGGCACCTGCAGGTCGCTGATCAGGCAGACGTCGGTGCTGGTTCCGCCCATGTCGCAGGTAATCAGGTTGCACAGTCCGGTCCGGGCGCCGAGATGCAGGGATGCCGCCACGCCGCCCGCAGGACCCGAGAGCACCGTCGCGATCGGCAGGCGCCGCGCCCGGCCGGCAGCCGAGACCCCGCCGTTCGAGGTCATGATGAAGATGTTGCGGCCGTACCCGCGGTTGCGGAGGCGGTCCTGGAGATCGGTCAGGTACCGGTTCATCAATGGACCGATATAGGCGTTCAGGGCCGTCGTGTTGAACCGTTCGTACTCCCGGAACTGCGGCAGGACGGCGGACGATGCGCACACGAACACGTCCGGATACGCCTCCTCGAGCAGGGCCGCGACGCGGCGCTCGTGGCCGGGAAAGGCGTAGCTGTGCAGGAAGCACACGATGATGGCCGCGCCGGGTTCCAAGGGCAGCCGCCCGATCGCCGCCCGGACCTGGTCCTCGTCCAACGGAACCAGCACCGTGCCGTCGAACATGAGCCGTTCGTCGATTTCGGCGGTGCGGGTGCGCGGGACGATTGGCGGCGGCTTCAGGGTCGTGATGTCGTACAGGGTCGCACGGTTGGTTCGCGCGATGTCGAGGACGTCCCGGAACCCGCGCGTGACCAGCATCCAGACCTCCGCGCCCTTGCCTTCGAGAATCGCGTTGGTGCCGATGGTGATGCCGTGGACGAACCGGTCGATGTCGGAACTCGCGATATCGAGCGCGTCGAGAGCGGCGATCACGGCCGCTGCCGGATCCGCGGGTGTCGAGGGGACCTTGGCGTAGCGGACCGAGCCGGTCTCGTCATCGAAGGCGACCGCATCGGTAAAGGTTCCTCCGACATCCACGCCGACACGAAAAGCTGTTCTTGCGTCCTGCATGGTCTCCTGCCCGGCCGGTCCGGCGATGGGTGAGTGGACGCCAGGCCGGGGCGGGCTCGCCCGTCCGGAAGGCCTGGCAGCTGTCGTGCGCCGAATACCGGCAGTCTCCCTGGTCGCCTGCATTCCCCTGAAGCGATGATCCGGACGACGCTGCCGCCGCGGTGTGCGGGCACGGTACGGAGCCGCCCGTCCATCATATGCCCAGGCGGCTCGCCGGCACAGACGGGCAGGCAGGCCTCCGGAGCCGTCCCCCTTCAGGGGACCAGCACGATCTTGCCGAAGAAGTCACGGTCCGCGATTTTCTGAACGGCCCTGCCGGTGTCGGGAAGCGGCAGCACCGTGTCGATCACCGGCCTGATCCGGCCGTCGGCGGCCATGTCCATGATCCCCGCCTGGTCCTCCATGGTCCAGCCATTCGATCCGATGATCGAGATCTCGTAGGTCCAGATGTACCGGCAGTCGTTCTCGGTGCGGTAGTCCTGGGTGGCGCCGCAGACCGTCATGCGGCCGCCCGGCGTGATGCACTTGAGAGAATCAACCCAGGTGTCGCCGCCGATGTAGTTGATCACCACGTCCACTCCGCCCGATGCGCCCATGCGCGGCTTGCCGAACCGCTCCCAGACCCACTGGCGAAAGTCGGTCGTCGCCGTGTTGACGACGTGATCGGCGCCCAGGTCGGACAGTTTCGCGAGTTTCCACTGCGAGCCGGAACATGCGATGACCTCCGCGCCCGCCGCCTTGGCAAGCTGCACGCAGGCCGTGCCCACGCCTCCGGCCGCCCCCAGGATCAGCACCGTCTCGCCGGCGCGGACCGGGCATCGTGTCTTCAGCATGCGCAGGGCCGTCGCATAGGCGATCGGCAGGGCGGCGGCCTCTTCGAATCGCAGTCCGTCGGGCATGGCGACGAGGTTTGCGGCCGGAACGCGGTGGTACTGCGCGCAGGTGCCGAGCCGGGTCTCTCCGGTCATGCCTTCGCCCGCGACCATGGGATAGATCGAGACCCGGTCGCCGATCGACCACCCGTTGACCCGGCTGCCCAGTTCGACGATTTCCCCGGCGCCGTCCCCCGCGACGATCATGGGCAGCGGCGTGCGCAGGGCGGTGGTCCTGAACAGGATCATCGGCTCGAAACCGTTGAGTCCGGCGGCGCCGATCCTGATCACCGCATCGTCGGGACCGCAGACCGGATCGGGAAACTCCTCCCACCGGATGTTGTCGCTGCTGCCGTGTTCGTGAAACACCGCCGCCTTCATGACTGTCTCCGTTCCCGTTGCCGGTCGAATTCCCGGGGCGTTGCGCGGGCCGTCGGTCCGCCGGTCCTCGCCATGGTAGACCGAACCCGTTCGCCCCGGCCAACCGCTCGCCCGTCCATCGTCGCGACCGGCTGCGCCACCCCCCGTTGCCCGCTGATCGGCGCAGGTGCGGACTCAGTCGTGCAGGGCAAAGAGCCGCACCCCTTCTTCCCGGCCCCGGACCGTGACCTGCGGCATCGCCTCGGCCCGGACGCCGTCGGCCAGGGTGAGCAGGTCCATGGCCTGGGCGGAAACAAGGAACTGCCGGTCAAGCTCCCTGCACAGCTGCTCGATCCGTGCTGCCGTGTTCATGGTGTCGCCGAGCAGCACGATTTCCGGCTTGCTGTCACCCATCTCACCGACCACCACCGGTCCGGCATGCAGTGCCGCGCGAAACCCGGGCACCGTGGCGAAGCGCTCGGAATAGAAGCCGGCGCGTTCGTCGATGCGCCGGCGCAGCCCGAACACCAGCCCGGGCGCGGCGGAGATGTCACGCCCCCGGTGCATACGCCAGGTGACGATGATCTCGTCTCCGACGTAGCGGTGGATCTCGCCGCCGCTGCCGTCGAGCACGGTCTCGAAATCGCGCACGAACTCGTTCATCAAGTCGAGAAACCGGCTCGGGCCCAGCCGTTCGGCCAGCGCGGTGGAGCCCGCGAGATCGACGAACAGGCACGCCCGTTCCTCCTCGACCGGCCGGTGGTAGCGCCCGAGGGCAAAGTCCCGGAGCACCCCACGGCCCACCAGCCTGCCCACGGCAAGGGCGCCGGCGACGGCGGCGCCGAGCGAGACGGAAAATGCGACGGTGATCCAGTAATCCGGGCTGGTCGGCAGATCGGCGAGCGGGATGGGCCACAGCGTGGTTGCGGCGATGGCCGTGCCTACCAGGATCCAGCAACCCCAGGCGAGCGAACGAAGGGTGACGAAGCGGGCGAACGGCATCCTGCGGAATTCCGCTCCAAGCGGGCTGTAGACAAACAGCAGTTCGAAGGCGAGTATCGGCAGACCGATCAGCAGCGTGGTTCCGGCGGAAATCAGTGCGACCGTGACGTCGATCTCACCGCGCAGCACCGAACCGAACACCAGGCCGCCCGCCAGCACGATGACCACGACCCGTGCCATGGTCCTTGCCGCAGAAATCGCATAAGCCCTGCTCATTCGCGCCGGTCCCGTAGCCTGCCAACAGGTGCTGGCGCGATCCTACCATGACCGGATGCCGGTTCCGGTCGCGTCTCGAGGTTCCCGGACGTGTCGTTGCGCGATGTCACGGTTCTGATCCTGATGTGCCTGGCGATGTATCTCGCGGGCCTCGGCGCCATTCCGCCGCTTGACCGCGACGAGGCCCGGTTCGCGCAGGCGTCGAAACAGATGCTGGAAACCGGGGACTACGTCGACATCCGGTTCCAGGATGTCCCGCGCTACAAGAAACCGGTCGGGGCATACTGGGCGCAGGCGGCAACCACCGGCCTGCTGTCATCCGACCGCTCCGCGATCTGGACCTACCGTGTCCCGTCGGTGCTGGGTGCGACCGCGGCGGTGCTGCTGACCCTGGCGCTGGCGCACCTGTTCATGGCGAGCCGGATGGCGCTGCTGGCCGCGGGCGTGCTTGCCACCAGCCTGCTGGTGGGGGCCGAGGCCCACATGGCCAAGACCGATGCGCTGCTGCTCGCCACGGTGGTTGCGGTCCAGCTCGGCCTTGCCCGGGCCTGGCTCGGACAGGAGGGACCGGCAACCTGGCTCGTGTTCTGGCTCGGGATCGGGGCGGGCGTACTGCTGAAGGGCCCGGTCACGCCGATGGTCGCGGTCCTGACCCTGGCGGCACTGTGCTGGACCAGGCGGTCCGTGCGCTGGGCGGCGGTGCTGCGACCGCTGCCGGGCCTGGTGACGGCGCTCGCGCTCGCGCTGCCGTGGTTCGTCGCAGTGCACCTGCACACCGGCGGCGCGTTCCTGTCCACTGCCTTGGGAACCGACCTTCTCCCGAGGCTCCAGGGCGGAATGGAATCGCACGGTGCCCCGCCCGGCTACTACCTGGTGCTGATGGTCTTCATCTTCTGGCCCGGCTCGCTGCTGATCTGGCCCGGGCTCGTTCATGCCTGGCGCCATCGCGCAGAGCCGGCCGCCTGTTTCCTGCTGTGCTGGATCCTGCCGACGTGGCTGGTCATGGAGGTGGTGCCGACCAAGCTGCCTCACTACCTGCTCCCGGTGCTTCCGGCACTGGCGATTGTCTCGGTGTACTGGATCGACGCCGACGGATCCGGCGGACCCGTGCGCCGTCTGAACGCCTGGTCCTGGATGGCGGTCTCGGTCGTGCTCGGGTGCGCGGTGCTCGCCATGGTCGTTGCAGGGACCGCCGGCCCGGCCCGTCTGTCCGTCGAAGGACTGCGCCAGGCCTGGGCCGCGGCGCCACTGGCGGTATTGGCGGCCGGGGTGCCGCCCGTGGCAGGGGCTGCCGCCGGCCTGGCCCTGCTTGCCCGGCGTCCCGAGGCCGCCACGCTGCGCGCGCTTGCCGGAGGCGGGCTGTTCGTGATCGCGCTCACCCAGCTGGTCCTGCCGTCGCTCACGCAGTTCCAGGTCTCGTCGAGGGTGGTTGCAGAGATCAGGGCGTTCAGCGGCGATGCGCAGCCGACGGTGCTCGCCGTCGGCTACCACGAGCCGAGTCTCGTGTTCCTTGCCGGGACCCCCACCCGGCTGGTCACCGCGGAGCAGGCCGCTCTCGCCCTTTGGCGCATGCCGGACGCGGTCGCGGTCGTCGATCGCCGCCAGCGCGCGGAGTTCCGGGCCGCGGCCGCGGAACTGGGCCTGTCGGTGCAGGAACGGGCAACGGTGTCGGGCGTCAACTATTCGAAGGGACGCGAGGTGACGCTCGAGATCCTGACCCGGGGGGGCGACGGGTGAGACCGGGACTGTCCGGGTGGGTGCGGACCCGTCCCCTGGTCACGCTCGTTGCGCTGACCGCCGGGGCGTGCGTGGCGCTGGCCCTGTGGGTCGACCGGCCCGTGGTCCTGTGGCTCGCCGCCTCGACCGACCCGGGGGTCAGGGAGGTCTTCCGGGTCATCACCAGGCTTGGCGAGGCGACACCCTACATTGTCGCGCTGCTCGTGGCTGTCGCCTTCACCGTCGGCCTTTCCCGGCTGGCCCGTTTCCGCCACGCGCGAACCCGGTTGCTGGTCCATGCCTGGAACTGCTGGTTCGTGATCCTGGCCTGTGCGGCGTCGGGCGTGGCCCACCACGCGCTCAAGATCCTGGTCGGACGCTACCGGCCGCGCTACCTGCTGTCGGAGGATCTCTACGGATTCGCCCCGTTGAGCTTCGACATCGCCCGCAACTCGTTTCCGTCCGGTCACACCCAGACCATCGTGGCGATCTGCCTCGGCCTCTACCTGGTCTATCCGCGCTTCGCGGTGGTCTACCTGCTGCTGGCCGCCACCGTGGCGCTCAGCCGTGTGGTGGTGCTCGCGCATTTTCCAGGCGACGTGCTGGCCGGAGTGGTGCTTGCGGCGTGCGTCACCATCCTGCTGAAGCGCCATTACCGGGATCCGCGGGTGCGAAGCCTGTTGAACCGGGACAAGCCGCAGGGCTAAGAAGCTGCTACCCGAGCGTCAGGAGAAACGTGTGTGGCCGAAGCCCGGATTCCAGGACAGTCGCGCACCTCCCGTGCCGGGCCGCCGCTGCTGTCCGTGGTCGTGCCGGTCCTGAACGAAGCGGCGCACATCCTGCCGCTCGTCGCCGAGATCCGGGCAGCCCTCAGGGATACGTGTGAATACGAGATCATCTACGTCGACGATGGCAGCACAGACGGGACCCGTGAGCGTCTGCGCGAGGCAGCCGGCGAAGGCCCCGAACTCCGGGTTGTCAGGCACAACCGGAGTTTCGGACAGAGCGCGGCGTTGCGCAGCGGAGTGCTGGCGGCCCGCGGGAGCCTCGTCGCTACCCTGGACGGTGACGGACAGAACGACCCGGCCGACATTCCGCACCTGCTCGAGGTCCAGCGCTCCCATGCCGGACGGCGCCGGTTGATGGTGACCGGAAACCGGGTTGACCGGAAGGACAGCGCCATGCGCCGACTGGTATCGCGGGTGGGCAACGCGGTCCGCCGCCGGGTGCTGCGCGACGACAACCCGGATTCCGGATGCTCGCTCAAGCTGTTCGAACGCGCGCTGTTCCTCTCGCTTCCGTACTTCGATCACATGCACCGGTTCCTTCCGGCACTGGCACGGCGGGAGGGCTGCGAGATCCGGGTGGTTCCGGTATCACATCGGCCGCGCACGGCGGGCCGGTCCAAGTACACCACACTGGGCCGGCTCCTGGTCGGCATCCCCGATCTTGTTGGCGTCCTCTGGCTGATCCGACGGTTTCCGCATGGACTTGAGCGAGAGGAACAGGCGTGATCGCGGACCTGTTCTCGGATGTGCTCGCCTGGTTCTTTCCCGACGGGCTCCATGTTGCCGAGATGCTGTTGCTGGCGATCGGCCTGCTGGCTCAGGCGATGTTCAGCGCCAGGTTCCTGGTGCAGTGGGTGATCAGCGAGCGGCGCGGCGAGAGCGTCGTGCCGGTCGCGTTCTGGTATTTCAGCCTGGCGGGCGGGCTGATGCTGTTCACCTACGCGCTGTTGCGCAAGGATCTCGTGATCATGCTGGGGCAGGGGACCGGCATCCTCATCTACAGCCGCAACCTGTGGCTGATTCACCGCAAGCGGCGGGTCGGATCCGCGTCGCCGGTCCAGGGGGGTGGTGCGGGCGGGGAGACTTGAACTCCCACTTCCTGAGGAAACCAGATTTTGCGTACCAGCTGCGGCTTCCGCCGCCATCCCGGTTCCGGGATGTTTGTGGTCTGGACTTTCTCTTCACCATGCCCCGACGAGGGGGTTTAGGTGGGTGCCGTCAAGTCTCTACACCTTCCACTCCGGGTCCGCGACCCGGGGGCTTGGCTCGGGATCAGCAGCGGCGCGACCCGTCAGCCTTCCCCGAATTTGACACCTGCTACCGCCGGGTTTCCCCGACGGCGACCCCGTTTCGAGTCTGGCGCGTCTACCACTTCCGCCACGCCCGCACGTGCGCGCACTATAGCCGAGGCGGCTGCGGCCGGAAAGCGGCGGTTCAGCGGTTCTCGAGTGCCGCCCGGGCCGCGGCAAGGCGTGCGACGGGAACCCGGTACGGGGAACAGGAGACATAGTCGAGATCCGCCCGTTCGCAGAAGGCGATGGATGCCGGATCCCCACCGTGTTCGCCGCAGATGCCGATCTTCAGGCCGGGACGGACGGCGCGCCCGCGTCGGGCGCCGAGGTCGACCAGTTCTCCGACCCCCTCGGCATCGAGTGTCACGAACGGATCCTGCTCGAGGATTCCGCGTTCCTGGTAGGTCCTGAGGAACCCTCCGGCATCGTCGCGGCTGATCCCGAAGGTGGTCTGGGTCAGGTCATTGGTGCCGAAGCTGAAGAACGCGGCCGATTCCGCGAGATCGCTGGCGCGCAATGCCGCCCGCGGCAGCTCGATCATGGTGCCCACCAGGTAGTCGATCCGGGTTCCCGCTTCCGCGAACACCGTCTCCGCCACCTGGTCAACGATGGCCTTGACGGTCTCGATCTCGCGCCGCGTGGCGGCGAGCGGGATCATGATCTCCGGCAGGACTGCCTCGGAACTGTCGCTGGCGACGGCCACGGCGGCCTCGAAGATGGCGCGGGCCTGCATCTCGGGTATTTCCGGGTAGCTGATGGCGAGGCGGCATCCGCGGTGCCCGAGCATCGGGTTGGTCTCCCGCAGCTCCCCGGTGCGGCGTCGGACCAGCTCGACGGGAATGCCGGTCGCCTCTGCAAGCTCGGCGATGTCGTCCTCGCTGTGCGGAAGGAACTCGTGCAGTGGCGGGTCGAGCAGCCGGATCGTGACCGGCAGGCCCTGCATGATCCGGAACAGGGCCTCGAAGTCGGAGCGCTGCATGGGCAGCAACCGGCCGAGGGCGTCCCGGCGCTGCTCCTCGGCGCTGGCCATGATCATCTCGCGTACCGCGACCACCCGTTCCGCCTCGAAGAACATGTGCTCGGTCCGGCACAACCCGATTCCCTCGGCCCCGAAGTCGCGGGCCGTGCGGGCATCCTCCACCGTCTCGGCGTTGGCGCGCACTCCGAGACGACGGCAGGTATCGGCCCAGTCCATCAGGGTGGTGAACTCGTCGGACTGCCTGGGTTGCGCGGTTGCAACTCGTCCGAGCATCACGTCCCCGGAACTGCCGTCAAGCGTGATCCAGTCTCCCGCGCGCACCGTGACGTCGTCGACGTGGAAGCAGCCGGCCTCCTGGTCGACATGGATCCGTCCGGCCCCGCACACGCAGGGCCGGCCCATGCCGCGCGCGACCACGGCGGCGTGACTGGTCATGCCTCCGCGCGTGGTCAGGATGCCCTGGGCGGCGTACATGCCGTGAATGTCCTCGGGACTGGTTTCCTGGCGGACCAGGATCACCCGTTCACCATCGTGGCTCCGGCGTTCGGCTTCATCCGCGGTCAGCACCACCGTGCCGCTGACCGCTCCGGGTGACGCCGGCAATCCGGTCGTGATCACACGGCGCTCGGCCTGCGGGTCAAGCGTGGGATGAAGCAACTGGTCGAGCGCACCGGGATCGACTCGCAGGATCGCCTCCTCGCGCGAGATCATTCCTTCATTCGCAAGGTCGACGGCGATGCGGATTGCCGCCTGGGTCGTCCGTTTGCCGGACCGTGTCTGCAGCATGTAGAGGCGGCCGTTCTGGACGGTGAACTCCATGTCCTGCATGTCGCGGTAATGGGTTTCGAGCCGGTCGCGCATGGCGAGCAGTTCGCGGTACGCCTCCGGCATCACCTCGGCCATCGATCCCGCATCCCCGTTGCCGGTCACCGGGACCGGGGTCCTGATGCCGGCGACGACGTCCTCGCCCTGGGCGTTGACGAGGTACTCGCCGTAGAGCCGGGCCTCCCCGGTCGACGGGTCCCGCGTGAATGCCACGCCGGTCGCGCAGTCCGGTCCCATGTTGCCGAACACCATGGCCTGGACCGTCACCGCGGTTCCCCAGCTGTCCGGAATGTCGTGGAGCCTGCGATAGGTAACCGCGCGCCGGTTGGTCCACGACCGGAATACCGCGCCGACGGCGCCCCACAGCTGGTCCTCGGGCCGCTCGGGGAAATCCTCTCCGGCCTGGGAACGGACGATGCTCCTGTAGGTTGCGGTCAGCCGCAACAGGTCGTCGGGGTCGAGATCGGTATCGAGGTCGACCCCCTTTTCGTCCCTGGCATGGGCCAGCGCCTCCTCGAACAGGTAGGGGTCAACTCCCATGACAACGTCGGCGTACATCTGGATGAAGCGCCGGTAGCTGTCATAGGCGAACCGGGGATTGCCGGTGCGTCTTGCCAGTCCGCCGGCGGTCCGGTCGTTCAGTCCGAGGTTCAGCACCGTGTCCATCATGCCCGGCATCGACACCCTCGAGCCCGAGCGCACGGAGACAAGGAGCGGGTTGTCGGGGTCACCGAACACCGCGCCGCCGAGCCGTTCCACGAAGGCGATACCGTCGCGAACCTGGGCCTCGAGGTCCGGCGGACGGGTTCCGGTGTCCGCGCCGTAGCGCGCGCACGCCTCGGTGGTGATGGTGAACCCGGGGGGGACCGGCAGTCCGAGGCCGCTCATCTCGGCAAGGTTGGCGCCCTTGCCGCCGAGCAGGTCGTTCATGGAGGCGTCACCTTCAGCCGCGCCGCCGCCAAAACTGTAGATCCACTTGGTCATGGTGCCCGGTTCCGTCGCGCGCTCATGCCTCGATACCCGAGAAATCGGCAACCCGGTTCATCGTCCGGGTGATCGTGCCGAGCATCCACAGGCGGTTCTCGCGGATCCGCGGCTGGTCCACGTTGACCGTTACCTCGTCGAAGAAGCTGTCGACCGGCTGGCGCAGTCCGGCGAGGACCGTCATCGCCTCGAGGAAACCCTCCTGGCTGATCAGCGGTCCGAGGCGTGCGTCTGCCTCGAGGAGATGCCGGTAAAGCTCGTGTTCCTCCGGCTGGGCGAACCGGTCCTCGCGCGGCATGCCGTCGTAATGACAGCCGTCACGGGACTCCTCAATGCGCACGATGTTGCTTGCGCGGCGGTAGGCGACCAGCAGGTTTCCGCCGTCGGCGGAGGCGAGGAATCCGGCGAGGGCCTCGACCCGGGCGATCAGGCGGACGAGATCGTCCTCCTCTCCCGTGCCGCGCACGGCGGCGATGAGGTCGTGACGCAGTCCCTCGGTGCGCAGGTGCACGGCCAGCCGGTCGACGATGAAGTCGAACAGCCCGTCCGCGGTCCCGACATCCCGGTAGGCGGCAAGGGCCGCCCCGATCAGCCGGGAGAGCGGCAGCCGAAGGCGGTTCTCCCGGATGATCCTGACGACGCCGAGCGCGGCCCTGCGCAGCGCGTAGGGATCGCGCGAGCCGGTCGGTCGCTCGCCGATGGCAAAGAACCCGACCAGTGTATCGAGCTTGTCCGCAAGTGCCACGCAGACGCTGACCGGCGCCGTCGGTACCCGGTCGGACGGACCGAGCGGCGCATAGTGATCCGCGATCGCGGCGCAGACCTCCCCGGCCTCGCCGTCGTGTTCGGCGTAGTAGCGCCCCATGATGCCCTGGAGCTCGGGAAACTCGCCCACCATCTCCGTGGTCAGGTCCGCCTTGGCCAGGCGGGCGCCCCGCCTCGCCGGGGCGGTGTCGGCGAGGCCGAGCATGCCGGCGATGTCATCCGCCAGCACCTCCATGCGCGCGGTCCTGTCGGCGAGGGTGCCGAGACCTTCGAAGAACGCCACGTCCGCGAGCGCGGGAACCCGTTCCTCCAGCGCCACGGACCGGTCCTGATCCCAGAAGAAGCGCGCATCGGCCAGCCGCGCGCGCAGGACCTTCTCGTTCCCGGCGACGATGGTGGCATCGCGTTCCGGGTCGGGGGCCATGTTGGCGACGGTGACGAAGCATGGGGCGAGGGTTCCGTCGGCATCGAGCAGGGCGAAGTACTTCTGGTGGGCCCGCATGGCCGTGACCAGGACTTCCGGAGGCACGCCCATGAACTGCGGGTCGATGCGCCCGAGCAGGGGTGACGGCCATTCGACGAGGCCGGCGACCTCGTCGAGGAGCCCCGGGTCATTGCGAAGCGACAGGCCCCGCGCTTCGGCGAGCGCGGTTGCCTGCTCGAGGATGATCCGCTTGCGTTCCTCGCGGTCGAGAACGACGAAGGCGCGACGCAGGCCCGCCCGGTAGCCGGCGAAGTCGGTCACCGCGAACGGATCCGGGGCCAGGAACCGGTGTCCCCGCGTCAGGTCGCCAAACGCGATCCCGGTCGTGCCCAGCTCGAGGTGGCCGTCGAGCGGTTCGCCGTCGAAGAGCGCGAGCACCTGGTGCAGCGGGCGGACCCAGCGGAAACTGCTGCGGGCCCATCTCATGCTCCGTTGCCACGGCATCTGCTGGATCGCGTCGACCAGCAGCTCCGGCAGGACGGTCCTGGTGTCGGCACCGGCCTGTTCCAGGGTGACGAACAGGAAGGTGCCCCTGGCGGTGGCACGTTCCTCCACCTCGTCGCGCGTCTTGCCGACCGACTTCAGGAAACCCTGTATCGCGCGTTCGGGGGCATCGGCCCTGGGTCCGCGGCGTTCGGTCCGCACGTCAGGCTGGCGCAGTGGCAGACCATCCACGAGCAGGGCAAGGCGCTGCGGCGTGACATGGGCCTCGGCGTGCGCATGTTCCAGTCCGCACCCGGACAGGCGGTCGGTGACAAGCCGCTTCAGGTCGCCGGCGGCGCGCGCCTGCATGCGCGCGGGGATCTCCTCCGACAGCAGTTCGAGCAGCAGTTCAGCCATGGCCGGTCTGCCGCGCCTTCCAGCTGTCGCCGGCGTCAATCCAGGCCTCGCAGCATCCCCGGGCCAGTGTCCGCACCCGTCCGATGTAGGACTGGCGTTCGGCAACACTGATCACACCCCTGGCATCGAGCAGGTTGAACAGGTGACTGGCCTTCATGCACTGGTCATAGGCCGGGAGCGGCAGCGGGATGCTGCGCTGCAGCAACCGGGCGCACTCCGCCTCGGCATCCTCGAAGTGGCGCAGGAGCGCTCCGGTATCGGCGCACTCGAAGTTGTAGGTGGAGTATTCCTGCTCGGCCTGGTGGAAGATGTCCCGGTAGAGCTTGCCGCCGTGACTTGCGGGCCTGCCGTTCCAGTCGAGATCGAAGATCGATTCGACGCCCTGGACGTACATGGCAAGCCTCTCGAGGCCATAGGTGAGTTCAAGAGGCACCGGGTCGCACTCGATGCCGCCCACCTGCTGGAAGTAGGTGTACTGCGACACCTCCATGCCGTCGCACCAGACCTCCCAGCCGAGCCCCCAGGCGCCCAGGGTCGGGCTCTCCCAGTCGTCCTCGACGAAACGCACGTCATGCGCCATGGGATCGAGGCCGATTGCCGCCAGGGAACCGAGGTAGAGTTCCTGGCTGTCGGCCGGGGACGGCTTCATCAGCACCTGGAACTGGTAGTAGTGCTGCAGCCGGTTCGGGTTCTCGCCGTACCGGCCGTCGGTGGGTCGTCGCGACGGTTGCACGTAGGCGGTGTTCCACACGTCGTCCGGGCCGAGCGACCGCAGGGTGGTTGCCGGATGGAAGGTCCCGGCCCCGACCTCCATGTCGAGGGGCTGCAGGATCACGCAGCCCTGGTCGGCCCAGTACTGCTGCAGCGCCAGGATCAGGGACTGGAAGTCGCTCGCGGGCCTGTCGGAGACACGGTCGGTCATCGTGGATGGTCAATCCGGCGTCATGCTGCGGGTGCGAGAAAATAAGAGGCAGAACCGCCGGAATCAAGGCAGGCAGCCGGACCGCGGGTTCACACCGGGGCCGCGCAGCCCGCCGCCCTCTCCCGGCCGGTCAGGGCGTTGCACGCGATCAGCTCCCGAAGGCCGACTTGACCGCGTTCAGCGGCAGCCACAGGGCCAGGATCGGGAACAGCAGCACCAGGATCAGCACCAGGCCGTCGGTGAAGAGAAACGGAATGGCGCCCTGCATGACCTTGGTGACCGAGACACCGGTGGTTCCACTCACAGCGAACAGGTTGAGCCCGACCGGCGGGATCACGCCGCCCATTTCGATCGCGAGTGCGGTCAGGATGCCGAGGTGGACCGGGTCAACCCCGAGCGTAAGCGCGACCGGGAAGAAGATCGGCACGGTCAGCACCAGGATCGCGACACCGGTCAGGAACATCGACAGGAACAGCATGACCACGAGCAGCAGGACGAGGAAGCCGAGCTGCGACAGGCCCTGGTCGTTCACCCAGTTCGCCACATCCTGCGGCCAGCCCTTGTTGGCCAGCAGGAACTGGAACACCCCGACGCAGCCGAGCACGAAGAACACGATGGCGGTCAGGTTGGCGGCGCGTTTCGTTGTCGGCATCAGTTCCCTGAGGAACCGCAGGCCACCGGAGAGCAGCCCGTAGACCATGGCATAGGCGCAGGCGGCCGCACCCGCTTCGGTGGGCGTAAACAGCCCGCCGTAGAGCCCGCCCAGAATGATCACCGGCATCAGCAGGGCCGGCCATGCCTCCCACAGCGCCGTGAAGACGTTGCGAACGCTGAAGGTGCCTGAGGGAAGCCGCATGTAGAACGAGATCGCGACGATGATCACCGCGTCGCTCAGCGCCAGCATGATGCCGGGAACGACGCCGGCAAAGAACAGGGCGACGATCGATTCCTCGGTAATGATGCCGAACAGGATCAGGGTGATGCTCGGCGGGATGAGCAGGGCGATGCCGCCGCCGCAGGCAATGATGCCGGCGGCCATCCACACCGGGTAGCCGCGGCGGATCATCTCGGGATAGGCGATGACCCCCATCGCCGCGGCCATGGCCGTGCTCGAGCCGGAAATCGCCCCGAACATGACTGCCGCGAGCAGCGTCGCGTAGGCAAACCCGCCCGGCAGCCAGCCGATCAGGGAGTCGGCGAACTTGAACAGCTTGGCGATCAGCCCGGTCCGCTCCATCAGGAAACCGGCGTAGATGAAGAACGGGATCGCCATCAGCGTGTAGCTGGACAGGAAGCTGAAGAAGGACCGGAACAGGGCCTTGGGGGTCATGATCGGATCCGACAGCACCACCAGGATGGTTGCGCCGGAAAGCGCGATCCCGATCGGTGCGCCGACCACGAGCAGGATGATCAGGGAGGAGCCGAGAAGGTGCATGTCAACAGCGCCCTTGGGTCAGATGTCGGTGGCTTCTTCCGGCGGCGACCAGGCGAAGACCGCGGTTCCCATCAGGGCGCGGACATCCTGGTAGAGGTGGAACAGGGTCACGAGCGCCATCAGCCCGAACCCGACGATCAGGCAGGTCTGGAACGGCCACACCAGCAGGACCATGCTCTGGGTCTTGCGTTCCATGAGGATGGTTCTCTCGAGCGTGGGAATCCCCCAGGTGACGAACCCGCTGAAGATGCAGATCGAGAGTATGGAGACGCCGGTACGCAGCACGACCAGGGTGCGGTGCATGCCCTTGGCGCGCATGGCGTCGATGCCGGCGCTCATGATCAGGTGACCGCGCCGGGCCTGGGTGACGGCGAAGTACAGGAACATGGCGCTGATGACCATGTAGGTCACCGCGTCCTGGCCCCATTCGAACACCACGCCGAGAATGTAGCGCCGGAAGATCTCGGCGATCGCGAGCAGGGTCGCTCCCAGGAGGACCGCCGCCGCGCAGTTGCCGATGATGGCGTCCAGGCAGAACCGCAGCGCCCGGTACACCCGGTCGACAGTTTCGTCCATTGCACACATCCTCCCAAAGCCGGCGGCGGGCTGCCACGGGCAGCCCGCCGCCTTCATGCATGCACGGCCTGCGCGGCTACTTCTTCACGTACTTTGCGAAGTACTTGGCCATTTCTCCACAGTCGGTCTTTTCCAGCGGATCCGAACCCATCGGGTTGGCTGCCGTTGCGGCGGTCGCCTCCTCGATGAACCTGTCCACCCACGGGTTGGCATCATCCGGCGTGTTCGCCTTGACCCAGTCCGCCGTCGCGTTGCCAAGCTTGGCGCGCAGGGCGCCGGCCTCGTCGGCGTTCATGACGTAGATGCCGGGCTTCGACGGGTCCTTGGTCTCGAACTTGTCGACCAGGCGCCGGTCGTTGCACCAGTTCATCTGCTTCTGGAACGGGATCACGTCGTTGACGACCAGGTTTTCGATGATGGTGCGCTGCTCGTCGGACAGCGAGTTCCACCAGCTGAGCGAGGCACCGATCCAGTAGTAGTCGCCGACGATGCCGTTGATGCCGGCAACCGTGAAGTACGGTGCCTGTTCCTTGGTGTTGTTGAACCCGCCGAGACTGGTGAGCAGGCCGTCGATCACGCCGGTCTGCAGTGCCGGCGGCACGTCACCGAAGGCCATGGTGGTCGGGTTGGCGCCCCACGCCTTGAGCGCGGCATTCTCCGCCGGTCCCATCGAGCGGATCTTCCGGTTCTCGAAGTCCTCGGGGTTCAGCAGCCGGAAGCCGGCGCCTGCGCCCATGTACATGCTCAGGTGTGCCGAGGCGAAGATCTTGACGTCGTGGACCTTGGCGAACCGGTCCTGCAGCATCTTGAAGGTCTCGAAGGAATCAAGCGAGTTGATGGCGCCCGGTGTCGTCAGAAGCTGCGGGCCGATCACCACGCTCGCGTAGGGCTCGATCTGCGAGGACTTGCCGAACTGACCCCAGGTCATCTCGAGGTTGCCGTCCGTCATCGCCTCGATGGCCTCCGGGATCCGGTACAGCGCGCCGGCGAAATACGTCCGGACCTCGCTGCCGGGAATCTCCTCGGCGAGACGTTCCTTGAAGTACTCCATCGCGATACCGGCGGGATGCGGCGGTCCGGTCAGGTCGGCCGCGATCCGCAGTGTCACGGGGTCCGCGGCCAGCGATCCGTTTGCGGAAAGTCCGACCAGTGCGCCTGCGCACACGGTCAGCATGCCAAGCCGGCGTGTCATGCCGGTTTTGCTGAACTTCATCTGTAGGTCTCCCACGCTCTGTTGTTCGGCGAGTGCCTCCTGTTGGTCCCGGCCCACACTACACGGTGAAACGGGCCGGAAAAAGCGCGCGCTGACAGCCGGCCTGTCACGCGGCGTCATTCACCCTGTCGCCAAGGAACATGATCGACCATAGTGACACCGGACGCAGTGCTTGACGGGAGGACGGGCGCATGACTTTCGTCCGCAACGCCTGGTACGTCGTCGCCTGGAGTCGGGACCTGGCCGACCGGCCGCTCGGCCTGCGGGTGCTTGACGAGGACATCGTCGTCTACCGCACCGCGGACGGGTCGGTTGCGGCGCTGGAGGACCAGTGCCCGCACCGGCGACTGCCGCTCTCGATGGGCCGGATCCGCGGCGATGCGATCGAGTGCGGGTATCATGGCATGACCTTCGGGCCCGACGGCCGCTGCGTGCGCATTCCGGGCCAGTCGAACCTGCCGGACTCGGCCGTCGTGCGCTCCTACCCGGTGTGCGAGGAGCACGGGGTGGTGTGGGTGTGGACCGGCGATCCCGCGGCGGTCACCCCCGTGCACGATCTGTCGGCCTATCTCGGCCCTGACCGGGCACTGGAGTACGGAGACGCGTTGCGCATCCGGGCGAACTACCTGCACCTGGCGGAAAACCTGTGCGATCCGGCGCATGTCGCCTTCGTCCATCCCACCACCCTCGGCAATCCGGAGAGCGAGGGCGTGCCGGTCGACGTGGTGCGGCGGGACAGGACGGTGATCACGTCGCGCTGGATCAGGAACGCGCCGCCGATCGGGTTCTTCAATGCGTTCGGCGGGTTCGCCGGCATGGTCGACCGCTGGCACTACTACCATTTCCACGCGCCGAACATCGCGGTGATCGACTTCGGCAGCATCGAGACCTCCCGCCATGCCTCGGAGGACGACCGCGACGAGGGGGTCCGGCTGTACGCCATGCACTTCCTGACCCCGGTGAGCGGGACCGAAACCGTCGATCACTGGGCGCACTCCCGCAACATCGGCCTCGACGATCCCGGGATCGGGGAGCGCATGAACACCCAGCTCCGGGTGGCGTTCGACGAGGACAAGGCGATCCTCGAGGCGATCCAGCGGCGCGAGGACCGGGCGGACGACCGCCGGCCGGTCAGGCTGGCGATCGACCGCGGGCCCAACATGCTGCGCGGTATCATTTCGCAGCTGGCGCGCGAGGAACAGCCGGGCGGCTGACCGGTCGGCGGTAATGCATCAGCCTGGCTTCGGCCTCTTGCTGCAGATCTCCGGTCGCCGGGGTTTCGGTCCCAGGACGTCGATCAGACCGACAAACCACACCGTGTCGCGGAGCATGTCACTGACACCCGCGGCCATTGCTGTCGTCAGTTTCAGCGACAGGTCGATCTGGCAGAGGTTGAAGATATCGCGGCAGGGAAGCCCGCCGACGGGTGGTCTCACCCACCTCTTCCGACCTGTGTTCATTGCGGTTCCTGGCGTCCACGGTGACCGGTATTGGAACCGCGCCGGAAATCCGACGGATCTGCTCCAACTCCGCTTTCCGGGCAGGCACTCTCGCATGGTCCGAAAGATCCGGAGAGAACGCGATACCCTCACCGGTCCTGCCCACTGCCGGGAAGCCGGCTTCTTCGAGCACGCAGTCATTGCTGGCGTTCCACGCACTTGGCATCACGAACATCCCTTCTGCCGAATGCAGGTCCTTGAACACCTTCCCCTTGATGTGCCGCAGCCTATCCATAGTCCGTTGCCCTGTGCGCACGGTTTGCCCAACAAGCCCGCGTGGATCCTTCCCGGAAGGCAGGCGGTGTATCAGTCGTCATCGAAGATCGCGGTGGCCATGCCATCGATGCCGAGCGTGTTCCTGCGCTGTCGGTACCCGGTGACGCCCTCCAGTCCCGTCTGTTCGCAAAACGGGACCATCTCCTCCCCGCCGCGGTTCTTCATGAACCGCATGATCGGCACGCCGCTTCCACGGCAGGTTCGGACAAGATCGAGTCTCGGATCGAAGATCCGCCGCGAACCCGCAAGGCCGGGGAAATCAGCGACCTTTTCCTCCCGGTCCGCGTCCCGGGGATGGCTGGTCGTCGCCTGCCCGTAGACGCGCAGGATCACGGGATTGCCCTCGAAAGCGCAAACATCAGGGTCATCCGATTCGATGCACGTACATGGGCAGCGGTCTCGTTGCCACTGCCGCTCAGGTTGAGCCACCGGATATGTGGTCGCCGAGGATGCGCGACGTGCTCATGCCCCTGGGCGGCACGTTCACACGCCCATCGGGCGCTGCGGTCGCCACAAAGGTACGGGCTGCCGTTCAACGACTGCGCGCAGTGTCGGGCTCAGCTTCGTTCCAATCTCCGTGGGGCTCAGTGCGGATAGCGCCGGGCCACCGTCTCGGTGTAACGCCAGTGAGTGGAGGGGGGCGGTTTGTCGAGCGCCCCGGTCGCGGCCGGCGCGCAGGCAATCGAACCTGTGCGGACCAGCCATCTGCGACGCTCCGGCTCATGAACCAGGACATCCAGCGGCGACCGATCATCGTTCGGGCGCGGTAGTTCCGCGCAGGCCGGCACCACGCCTCCCGATGGTCTGTTCGAACGTGCCGCCATTGCAGAAACCCCCGCGCGGACGAGCGGGTTTCAGGCCTTGACGCGGGTCTCGCGACCCAGGTACCAGGCGAGCGTCGCGAGCACGACAGCCCCGCCGGCGACGGTCGGCATGCGCGGGATCTCGAAGAGAATCAGCCAGCTCCACAGGGGCGCAAGCGGCACCTCCAGTGCGCCGATCAGGGCGGCCTCGGCTGCCCGGATCCGCAGCACCCCTTCGGCCAGCAGCACCGTGGCGGCCGCATGAACAGTGCCAAAGCCGGCGAGCAGCACCAGATCACGCGCGGTTACGTCGAGTTGAGCGCCCACGATCCAGGCTATCGCGACAAGCTGGAAACACGAAACCGGACCCGCCGCCAGGGTCATCGGCCGGTTGGGATAGCGCCGCATGATGACCATCATCGATGCCATCAGCGCCGTCATGCCAAGAGCCAGCAGGTCACCGACCAGATCCGGAGTGCCCGTCGATCCTCCCACCATGACCGCGACACCAGAGAGGCAAAGCCCGGCCGAAACCAGGGTGACGGGACCGGGCGTCTCGCGCATCCAGATCCAGGCAATGGCGGCGGCGGCGAAGGGCGCGGTGGCGTAGACGATGGCCACGTTGGCAACGGCGGTGTTCTTGAACGCGGCAATGAAGCAGACTGTCGCCGCACTGCTCACGGTTGCGGCCGACCATCCCGGCCAGCCAAGGCACTTCCAGTCCTCGAGCCATGCCCGACCCCGGCGCCACGCGAGCCACGCCGAAATCACGGCTCCGGCCAGGAGCCCTCGCCAGAGCAGTACTGTCCAGACGTCCGCCTCGACGCCCTTGGTGAAGATCCCCGCCGCGCTCCACGCGACCGCCGACAGCGCAACGAGGACGCGGCCGAGCAAGACCTGCTCCCTGGCGTTCTGGACCACGACGATCTCCGCATCCGGTGAGTCGAGCGCAAGTATCGAGGAGGTCTCCTGACAGCATGGTGTCAGCAGTGACGGCGGTCGGCCGTCGACGATTCTGACGACTCTCGCATCAGGATCCCCTTCGCGCGTCGCCGGGCGTTTCCGCATGACCCGAAACAGTCGGTATGGTCGTCGTGGTCCGCCGCCCCGTGGCCGGGATTGTTGCGCCATCGCCGCGCGGAATTCTGTATGGGGTCGTGTCGGGCAGCGCCGAGGTTTGGTGCATCGTCGGCCGGCATCGTTTGGGGAGATACCGGACATGAGCAACGGCAGACGTTCCCCCTCCGGATTCCTGCGACTCCGGATTTCGCGTCGCCGAGACGGAGGCACCCAATCATGCGCCGCGCGGACCGCCTCTTCGAGCTGATACACCTGCTGCGGCGTGCTCGCAGGGCGGTGACCGCCGCAGAGCTTGCCCAGGCGCTGGAGGTCGCTCCGCGCACCGTGTACCGCGACGTCGCCGCGCTGGTTGCCATGCAGGTACCGATCGACGGGGCGGCCGGTGTCGGCTACATCATGCGGCCCGGTTACGACCTTCCGCCGTTGATGTTCGACCGCGAGGAAGTCGAGGCTGTCGCAGTCGGGTTACGGCTGTTGAAGCGGACTGGCGACCGGGGCCTGCAGGAGGCCGCCGGCCGCGTTGCCGCCAAGATTGCGGCCGTTCTGCCCGGGTTACGCGCGGACGAACTGGACGATGGCCGGTTCGTCGTCTCGGGCTTCGGCACGCCGACGGCAGCCAACATGGGAATGCTGCGATCCGCGGTCCGCGACAGCCTGCGCCTTGCCCTCGTCTACAGGGACGAGCGGGAACGCCTGACCGAGCGCACGTGCCTGCCGGTTGCCGTCATCTACTACATCGAGGTCACTGTGCTGGCAGCCTGGTGCGAGCTGCGCGACGATTTCCGCCACTTTCGCACCGATCGCATCGTCGCTTGCCGCGAGACCGGCGACAGCTTTGCCGAGCTGGCCCCGCGGTTGCGGCAAGGCTGGCATGCTCAACAGGGTATGTCGTGTCCGGGTCGCGACGATGAATAGCGCGCCAGCCTCCTGCCCGACGGCAGCAGTTCTTCCCGGTGCGAGGGATCGGGTGTCGGGGCCGCTCCAGCCTCAAGTCGGAAGCCCGCTGTCGAGGTTGGGGCTGAGCGTGAAGTTTCAAACCGAGTCACTATGGGCCGGGGCTGTCAATTCCGGCCCCGGGAGAGTAAACAGCGGCCGGGTTCGGGAAACCGGGTCCGGGGTCAACCTTGGCCGTGCCGCGTACGACGCGTCGGCGCACTGGCGGTGACGACATGACCGGCGACGATCGTCTGTATCTCTTCGACACTACCTTGCGTGACGGGCAGCAGACCCGCGGCGTCGACTTTACCGTTGCCGACAAGGCGGCGATCGCGCGCGCTCTCGACGAGATCGGGATCGACTACATCGAGGGCGGCTGGCCGGGCGCCAACCCCACCGATGACACCTTCTTTGCCGCTCCGCCACAGCTCGCACGGGCCAGACTGGTGGCGTTCGGAATGACACGGCGCGCCGGGCGCAGCGTGCAGAACGATCCGGGTCTTGCCGGTGTGCTGGCGGCACGCGCCCACGCAGCGTGCCTGGTTGGCAAGAGCTGGGGCTTTCACGTCGACCTCGCTCTCGGCATCAGCCGGGACGAGAACCTGGCGATGATCGCCGACAGCATTGCGCATGCGGCCGCCAGCGGTTTCGAGCCCATGTTCGATTGCGAGCACTTCTTTGACGGCTACAGGGAAGATCCGGGCTTTGCCCGGGCCTGCGCGGAGACCGCGTACGATGCCGGTGCGCGCTGGGTCGTGCTGTGCGACACCAACGGCGGGACCCTGCCGCACGAGGTCGGGGACATCGTCGGGGACATGACGGCCGTGATTCCCGGCAGTCACCTCGGGATCCACTGCCACAACGACACCGAGAACGCGGTTGCGAATACCCTGGCCGCCGTCAGGGCCGGTGCGCGCCAGGTCCAGGGAACCATCAACGGACTCGGCGAGCGCTGTGGCAATGCCAACCTGTGCTCGCTGATTCCGTCTCTGGTGCTGAAGCTGGGATACGAGACCGGCGTGACCGCGGACGGACTGCGCAAGCTGACCGCACTGTCGCGCCTGCTCGACGAACGGCTCAACCGGATGCCGGACGCCCGCGCCGCCTACGTCGGGTCCGCGGCCTTTGCCCACAAGGGCGGCCTGCACGTCTCGGCGGTGGAGAAGAACCCGCGGACCTACGAGCACATCGATCCGGCGCTAGTGGGCAACCAGCGCCAGATCCTGGTGTCGGACCAGGCCGGACGCTCGAACATCCTGGCCAGGCTGCGCCAGATCGGGCTGGAACTCGATCCCGGCGACGCCAGGATCGGGCGGCTTGTCGAGGACGTGAAGGAGAAGGAGTACCTCGGCTACGCCTTCGACAGTGCGGAGGCGAGTTTCGAACTGCTGGCGCGCCGGCTGATCGGGACCGTGCCCGGGTACTTTTCCATCGACCGGTTCCGGGTGATCGACGAACGCCGCTTCAATGCCCGCGGTATCCTGGTCATCGAGTCCGAGGCGACGGCAACCATCGAGGTCGGCGCCGACCGGCTGCATGAAGTCGCAGTCGGCAACGGTCCGGTGAACGCGCTCGACATTGCCATCCGCAAGGCCCTGGTGCGCCACTATCCCTGCCTCGCGGACGTGCGCCTGATCGACTACAAGGTCCGGATCCTGCCGCCGCCCGCCGACGGTGACGGTACCGACGCCACCACCCGGGTGATGATCGAGAGCGGCGACCGGGACGGGCGCTGGACCACGGTCGGTGTCTCGGGCAACATCATCGACGCCTCGATCATGGCGCTCTCCGACGGCCTGACCTACAAGCTGCTGAAGGACGGTGTGCAGCGCCCCGATACGGCTCGCCGGACCGGGGAACGGGGGCAGGCGGCAGCCGGTGCAAACCGCTCGTCCTGACGGGACGGCGGCGCGCGGACCGGGGGAGGACGGGTGGTCCACGCGCCGCCTGGCGGACAACAGGCCGCGATACTGCACGACAAATCTGGCAGGGATGTGGCAACGGGGTGACGGCCCGCCACCTGCAGATTGACTTGGCCGAGCCCCGGGGCCATCGTCTCGTCCCGATGGCCCGTCCGGGGAGATCCTGATCATGCTGCGCACGATGTACCGCGTCCTCTCGGTCTTCGCATTCCTCTCGGCGGCCTCGAAGGGCCCGGGCGGAGTGGTCCGGTTCGGTGTGCGTCGTGCCGCGCACAGGGGGCTGGCCCGGTCGATGCGCAGGTTCGGCCTGTAGGCACCCGATACAGGGCCCGGGCCCGCCCGGACCGGGGCGGGAGCGCCGCGTCAACATCCGCCGCCCTGCCGGAGAAACGGGGAGATCATGGTCATGCCCACGGCGCCTGCCTCGACCGCGCTGCAGAGGTTCACCGTCCTCGACCTCACCCGGGTGCGTGCCGGTCCCACCTGCGTGCGCCAGCTCGCGGACTGGGGCGCGAACGTCATCAAGGTCGAGCTGCCGGAGCGGCTCGAGGGCGGCAATGCGCTGGGCGGCTCGCGGCACGGTTCGGATTTCCTCAACCTGCATCGCAACAAGCGTGCGGTCACGCTCAACCTCAAGGACCCGCGCGGACGGGAGCTGTTCATGCGGCTTGCCAGGACCGCCGACGTGGTCGTGGAGAACTACCGCCCTGACGTGAAGCACCGGCTCGGCATCGACTACGAGGCACTGAGTGCCGACAATCCCGGACTCGTCTACGCCAGCATCTCGGGGTTCGGACAGGACGGCCCCTACGCAACCCGGCCCGGCTTCGACCAGATCGCCCAGGGCATGGGCGGGCTGATGTCGATCACCGGGCTGAGCGGCCAGGGTCCGGTACGCGCCGGGATCCCGGTTGCCGACCTCTGTGCCGGCCTGTTCGCGGCCCAGGGCATCATGATTGCCTTGCTGGAGCGCGAGGTCTCGGGCAGGGGACAGTGGATCGACACCTCGCTGCTGCAGGCGCAGCTGTTCATGCTCGACTTCCAGGCCGCCCGCTGGCTCGTGGACGGCGAGGTGCCGAAGACCGCCGGAAACAACCACCCGACCAGCATTCCGACCGGTGTATTCCGGACCAGCGACGGATACATGAACCTCGGGGTTGCCGGCCAGGTGATCTGGAAGCGGTTCTGCGCCGTGGTGGGACGCGAGGATCTGGCCGATAACCCGGACTATGCCGATGCCGCGTCCCGGTCGGCGAACCGCGATGCGCTGAACGCCGAGATCCAGCAGCTGCTCGCGAACGGGACCACCGAGCACTGGGTGACGCTGTTCAATGACAACGGGGTTCCTTCCGGTCCGATCCATACCGTGGACCGGGCCTTCGAGGACCCCCAGGTCCGCCATCTCGGCATGGCGGACACGGTGAAGGGGCATGCCCGCGGCGACCTGTCCCTGGTGGCCCAGCCGGTCCGCCTGTCCCGCACGCCGTCGAGTTTCACGCGCCCGCCGCCAGAGTACGGGGAACACACCGACGAGGTCCTGGCCGAACTGGGCCTGGAAGAATCCGAGATCGAACAGTTGCGACGTGATGACGTGATCTGAGGAACAGACAGGGAGAAACCGGATGGCAGCCGAACCCGAACGGGACGACGAGCGGCTCCTGGCCAGGGTCGAGGGAGGGGTCGCGTGGATCACCTTCAACAACCCGGCCCGTCACAATGCCATGTCGCGGGACATGTGGGACGGAACGGCCGACCTGCTCGACCGTTTCAACGCCCGGGACGATGTCCGCGTGATCGTGCTGACGGGCGCGGGCGAGCGGGCCTTCGTGGCCGGGGCCGACATCTCCCGGTTTGAAAGCGAGCGCGGATCCCTCGAGGCCATTCGCGCCTACGAGGTTTCGGTGGCCAACTTCCACCGCGCGCTCGACGCGGTGGCCAAGCCCACCATCGCCCGCATCAACGGCTACTGCATCGGTGGCGGGCTCGCGATCGCGGTCGGGTGCGACATCCGCTACTGCTCCGACATCTCCACCTTCGGCATTCCGGCCGCGAAGCTCGGGATCGGCTACAAGTTCCACGGCATTCGCGGCCTGGCCCGGCTGGTCGGGCCGTCATTCACCGCCGAGATCTTCTACACCGGCCGGCAGTTCGACGCGGAGGAGGCCCGGACCATGGGGCTGGTCAACCGGGTCGTGCCCCAGGCCGGTCTCGATGACGCGGTCGGCGACCTCGTCGATCGCATCGCGCGCAACGCCCCGCTTGCGATCCGTGCGGTCAAGCAGGCATTGATCGAACTGGCAAAGCCGGAGGCGGAATGGGACCTCGACGCCCCGGAGGCCGCGGTGGCCATGTGCCGGACCAGCGAAGACTACGAGGAGGGCCGGCGCGCCTTCATGGAAAAGCGACGCCCGCAGTTCCGGGGACGGTGAGAGGCCGCTTCCCGGAACGCGCTGTGGCATGTTGAGAAGGCGTTGTGCAGCGTTTCCTTGCGACCTTCTCGATACCGGCCGTTTCCCCGTCTGTTGGCTGATGGAAGCCGAACCGTTCCCGACCATGGATGTGCGCCGCACGTGTGACGGTCTGCCCCAACGCCAGTCGGAGCCTGGCGTTGAAGAGGCAGGGTTCCGATGTGGGTGTTGTGGCTGATCCCGATGCCGCTGCTGTACCACTGGGTGGGTGCGAACCATCGCCGCGACCTGGACCGGGGAGCCGGCTATCACCTCAACCAGTCCAACCCGCTCCTGCACCAGATTGAACCTGGCGACAGTCTGTGGGCCTTCACCAGAACGCCTTCTGGCAGGTATGTCCTCGCGATGGAGCTTGTCGTCCGCGCGAAAACCAGGAATCCACCAGGGTATCGATACGGGGAGTATCGCCTCTGGGGCGACCTTGAACTGTCGCGCTATTTCCGGACCGGCAGCCAGCCCGATGTTTCCAGGCTGATCAGGCAGCTCTCCGTCAAGGCCCGCGCCCAGACCATCGGCATGTCGTTTCAGGGTCACGCAGCCGTAAGGCGGTTGAGCCCGGCAGACCACCAGGTGCTCGCGGAATACGCCCGCGACCTGCCGCTCGAGCTGCGCGCCCGACTGCTGCCGGAGGAAGAGCTGGAAGCCCGCATCCTTCTCGGGGACCGGGCTTCCGTAAGCGGCCTCGTCGAAGCTGAGGCCCCCGGCATCACGGATGAACGCCGCCGCTACCTGTTCGAACAGGCACCACGGCGCAGCCCGCGCCATGTCAGGCAGTTGCGGAAACTGTACGGAGGCATGTGCCAGCTTTGCGGATGGGACCCCAGATCGTTGTATCGACGGGATCTCTGCGAGGCACATCATGTCCACTGGCTCAGCCGCGGCGGTCAGGACGAGCTACACAACCTGGTGCTCGTCTGCCCGAACCACCACCGTGCCATACACCGGATCGATGCGCCCTTCGACTGGGCCGACGAGAGTTTCGTGTTTCCGGGAAAACGGGAACCCGTGCAGATCTCCCGCCACGCAATTCAGGCACAATGAGAATTGTGACACAGCCGAAGCATCGCTCCGTGCGGCGGGCCCGGTGCCATCCCGTCTGCTCCGACAGCCTGCAGCGTGACCGTTTCCTTCCTTCGCCCTGCGGGCTGCTGTCCTTGTCACCGGGGATCCGCGGCCGGCTGTGCGCGCTTCGCTCGCCTCTCCCCGGCCGACTTCGTCGCGATCATGGGCCGCGCCCACGCGGCGGAAACACATGCTTTCCTAGCCCGAAGTTCCAGAGCAGTTCAAGAGCAAGTAGCTGATATAACTAACATCTGATGGACGTCAGAGAGTCGCTACTGGGTACACTACGGCCGAACCCCGAGGAGATTGAGTATCTTGGTTTGAAGCGGCGTTGGCCGTGTGGTGACCTGGAAGGGTTTGGCGTCGGGGAGCGGGGGCATCACGGTGTTGCGGGTGATGGTGGCCAGATCATCGATGAGGGTGCGGAAGCTGTGCACCGGATCACCGTCGGGAGTTTCTCTGGTCGCCGCCTTCGCCTGGGCGCTGATCGATACCTTCGCCGGAGCGACGACGGACCGGCGCAGGGCCTCGGCGCCTTCGGCGTCTTCATCGTCGAACAGCACGGGCTTGAGCTTCTGGCGCATGTTCCACTCCACATAGTAGGCGAGCATGCACAACAGGACGTGGGCACGAACCCGCGGTTCGGTGCGGTGGAAGACGGGACGGACCTTGAGGTCCACGGTCTTCAGGCTGCGGAAGGCCCGTTCCACCGAGCTGAGCCGCTTGTAGGCACGCACCGTGCCGGGGCCGTCGAGTTGGGTCTGCGGCAGGCTGGTGCGGATCACGTAGAGGCCGTCCAGCCTCGCCTCGGCGGCGATGGAGGCGTCATCACGCTGCCAGGTGAAGACGCCCTCGTCGTCGATGGACCAGGTAAAGTGCTTGGCCATCTTGTACCTGCCGATGACCTTGCCAACCCTCTCGCCGATCTTCTCCTTTCCCGTGAGCCGGTGCTTCTTGCGCCGTGTCGCCACGGCAATGGGTTCAAGCAGGGCCTCGGTGGCTGCAAGCAGCTCCGAGCGCTTGCGGGCCCGGTCCGCGGCCAGCAGCGGATTGCGACAGACCATGAGACGTTCGCCGGGGTAGGCGTCACTGGTGATCTCCACCAGGTCCCTCTCGTCGAACAGCGACATCTCCACCTCGCCGGCCTCGACCAGGGCACGGATGGCCGGTCCTCTCAGGGCACTGATCCAGTCCAGCCCCGCAGGCTTCACCTCCTTGCGGATCCGCGCCTCGGTCAGCATCCCCCGGTCTCCCACCAGCACCACCTTCGAGAGCGAGAACCGTTCCTGCACCGTGGCGATCTGTGATGCGAGCGTGGCCGGATCCGCCGTGTTGCCGGGGAACACTTCCACCGACACCGGACATCCGTTCCGGTCACACAGCAGGCCGAACTCGATCTGCAGCTTGCCTCGTTTGCCGTCCCGGGAGTGGCCGCGTTTGGCCAGGGGACATGATCTGCCTTCCATCCACACCGAGGTGAGGTCGTAGAGGACCAGGCAGCCCTCTTCGAGGTGCCGCTCCGCCAGACCCTGCTCGATCCTCCCCTGGCGCTCAAGCAGCCAGTCCATGGCGGCGTACAGCTCGTCCTCGTCCAGGTCCGCATCGAGGATCTCGCCCAGGGTGCTGACCGCCGTGGCCTCGGCCAGTCTGCGCGCCGTGGCCAGCTTCGAGGCCGGCTCGAGGATCCGCGCCACGATCATGGCAAGCACCTGATCGCGCCGTGGCGACGGCTTCGGGTCGATCAGGGTCTCGAGCCCGAGCTTCCTGAGCGTTCCCAGCACTGCGGCGACATGGCCATGGGGAAGGGAACGGACGATGTCGACGGCGTCCTCGAAGCGTGGCACCGCGGTGCCTCCCTTGAGCAGGCACCGCAATCCTTCGATCAGAGCCGGGGGCCACCTGGTGAGGTTGACGATGGTGCGCTTCTTGACCTTGCCGCCTTCGCGATAGGACTCGCGCAGCAGGATGGCGGGCGGAGAGGATCGGTTGGGGACGGATTCGATATACATGGCTACGATATATGCACACCCTTCGCACCATGTCAACACTATTGTTCCCATATACATGGGTACATATATTCGCCCAAAAACCCGAAAAAACCTCGCCAAATCATCGACTTGGTTCGACTGTCAGTCGGGAATCAGGGGGAACTTCGGCCTAGCCACCGGTCGCCACGGTGCTCATGGGCCGCGCCCACGCGGCGGAAACTGGATAGCCAAAGAACTCTTGCCCCGCGACTGCGACCTCCGGCGAGCCGACCGGTCGGAACCCGGGCAGGCAGCGCGTCGGCAAGGCCGGCACTGGTCTGGTTCCGCGTCGTGAGGGTGCCGGGCGGTCACCGGATTCACGGTGCAGGTCGGGACGGAGGACGCCGGAGCCGGGGTGGCGGGCTCGCCGGCCCGGTCCGTCCGCGTTAGCCTTTCGGCCGGGTCAGGCTGTCGCTGGTGGAGCGCAGCCGCGCGAGGGTGCGCTCGGGCAGGCGGAATGCCCAGCCGTCGATGCGCTCCCGGATCCCGGCCGCCTCGTCCAGCACCTTCTGTTCGGCGTCCGGGGCCGTGTCAACGGCGAGCAGCGCCCACGGTGCCGGGTCGTTGCCGGACCCCGGCGCCAATGTGAGGGTGAGCTCCAGGCCGTCGACGGTCCGCCAGGTTGCGCCGCCGAGTTCGGGATCGGGCGTGAGCCCGTCCGCACTGCGCACGTCATCGAGCACCAGGGTCTCGGCCAGCATGCCGACCTGGAGCAGTTCGTAGCGCGAGGCGATCTCCCGGTCGTCGGGCAGGTCGCGGATGCGGAACTGCCGGGTCCTGTTGTCCCAGGACAGCTCGAGCGGGTCGGCGCCGGGTGATGTCAGGCGGGCGAGAGCGATCCTGGTCCTCTCGATGCGTGCGAGCACGATCGGGACCCAATCGAGGTGCCCGCCCCGGATCCGCAACTCACCGGTTCCAAGCCAGCTCTGGGCCTCTCCCGAGCCGCGCACGTACATCGACGGTGTGTCTCCGGACAGGCTCGGAACCGACTTCCCGAACAGCGCATCGATCAGCACCGCGCCCGCCGCGTCCTCGAGCACGATGCGGGTCGCACGCGAGCCCGGGGTGTCGGTGTCGGACAGGTGCAGCCTGTGATAGCGGGCAGGGGTCCGGGTCCTGGCGTCGATCAGCTCGAAATCGGCCAGTCCGAGCAGGAGTTCGCGGACCGCCGCCGGCCGGGTCCGGTAGTCGTCCTTTTCGGCGACCGTCCAGTGGTCCGCCGCGCGCGTGATGGTGAGACTCCCGTCGGGGTTGTCCGCGGCGCGCAAGATCCGGATGGTTGTCACGTCCCCGAGCCGTTCGGCAATGCCGGGGAAGGCGGGCTCGGCATCGACGCTGCGGATGGTCTCGTGCCATCGCTGCCAGGTCAGTCCGGCGGCGGCAACGAACGCCGCGGCGCTCAGCAGCGCAAGGACGAGGATGAAACGTCTGGTCAGCATGCCGGCTCACTCATCCTGCAACCGCCTCGTGGACACGGTCACGCCGGCGGAATGCACGCCAGACCGCAAGCAGGATGGCGGCCAGGGTCACGACCAGCGGGGCCAGCGCGATGTTGAGGAACCACAGCCTGGTCTGCAGCCGCTCGAAGTCCACGTTGAGCGAACGCTGGATCTCGCGCAGTTCGGAGCGCAGCCGCAGCCTGTCGCGCTGGAACCGTTCGATCTGCCTGCGGTCGCGCTCCGGAACCACCCGCGCCGCGTCCTCGGGATTGCGGACCCTGAGCGCGTGGAGCTCCTGCTCGGTCTTCTCGAGTGTCTGGCGGAGTTCGCGTTCCTTGTCGGTAAAGTTCCGCTCGGCCGCCCGCCGGATTTCCTCGACGACCTCGAACGGTCGGCTGACGCTGCCGCGGCCGCGCAGTTCCATCAGCGTGCTCGATCCCGACAGGGCCTCGAGCGTGTTGAGCACCAGGGTGCCGTTGCTCGCGGTCGGAACCGGGATCTGCCCTCCGACGTAGTCCTGCATCCTGATCCAGAACCGGTCGGAGAGCAGGTCGGCATCCCCGAACAGGACCACGTCAAGCGGCTGCACCGAGGCCGTGAGCACCGGCCGCGTCCAGGGCGGCGGCGGTGTGCCCCGGGCATCTTCCCCGTCCGGGGGCGGTGGCGGCCCGTCCGGAAACGACGTGTCGACCATGCCGGTCACCCGGGCACCGAGGACGTAGCGCTGGCCGGCCCTGTACTCGTCGAGCAACCGTTCCGGATCCCGGAAACCCTGGACCTTGGCGGCATCGATCAGCATCGATCCGGGCGAGGAGGTCAGCAGCGGCGACAGTGTCACCGGAGCGTCATCGCGCAGGGTGAAGTGGCCGGCGCTTGCCACGGCCACCACCTCGACGCCCGACATGATCGGCGAGGAGGAGTTGATGCTCGGTCCGCGCAGTTCCAGCCAGGGCACGTACTCGACCAGGCTCCCGCTGTCCTGGGAGATGACCTTGCGGGCACTCAGCTTGTCGCCGATGACCGTGCCGACCCCGAACTCCACGCCCCAGGCATCGAACAGCGCCTCCAGGCTGCTGCCCTCGACCACGGTTCCGAGCAGCTGCCCCTCCATGCCCTGGGTCTCCGAGAACGGATCGACCAGGATCACCGCCCTGCCGCCCGCGAGCAGGTACTGGTCGATGGCGAACCGGGTCCGCGGCGTGGCGTCCTTCGGGTGCGCGATGACCAGGACGTTCACGTCGTCTGGCACCTCGTCGACCTGCCGGCCCAGGTACCGGGTCTCGAACAATTCGCCGATCCGGGTCCGGATCACGTAGGGTGGTACCTGTTCCTGCACCCCCTGCGGGTTCATGCGCACTGTCCCGTCGGTGGGCAGCGACGTGATGATTCCGACCACCGTCGGATCGGCGGTCGAGAGCGCGTGCAGCATTCGCGACAGCTCGTACTCGAGGAAATCCTCGAGATCCACGCGCATGAACGGGATCGTCTCGATGTCGTCAGTGGTGTTGGTCCCCACCAGCCCGAAGTAGAGATTCTCGCTGCCACCCGAGGCGGTCACGGCCTGCAGCCCGGCCGCGACGGCGCGATCCTCGACATCGGAGAACGGCTCGGGGTCCAGGACCTCGAGGCGCACCAGGCCACCCGAAACGGTCTCGTACTCGCGCAGCAGGTCGCGTACCCGGCTCGCGTAGAGCCCGAGCCTCGGTGCCGCCTGTGCCAGCGAGCCCGAGAGGTACAGCCTGAAGGTGACCGGTTCCTCCACCTTCGCCAGAAGGGCGCGCGTCGAGGGCGACAGCGTGTAGAGCCGGTCCTCGGTCAGGTCGAGGCGGGCCGAGGTCAGGAGCGACGAGGCGATGGTGTTGATCGAGACGAACAGCACCGCCAGCAGTCCCAGCACGAGGACAACCGTTCCGGTGCCGCCTGGCGCTCTCGATGTCTGGGCGGCCATCTCACATCGCCTTTCGCCAGTCGACGATCACCGCATTCGCGGTCAGCGCGATCATGATCACCGAGACGAAGAACACGATGTCGCGCAGATCGATCACGCCGCGCTGGATCGACTGGAAATGCGGCAGGAACCCGAGACCGGCCACGATCTCGACGACGGTGGTCGGTGCCCATGCCGACAGGAAGTCGAGCACGAAGGTCGATCCGGCAAGCGTGAGAACGAAGCAGGCCGCGGTGGTCAGCACGAAGGCGATCACCTGGTTCTTGGTGGCAGCCGAGATCATCGAGCCGATTGAGAGGTAGGCGCCGGCCATGAGCAGGCTTGCGAGGTAGGACGCCACGATGACGCCGTTGTCGGGATCGCCCAGGTAGTTGACTGTCAGCCAGAACGGGAAGGTCAGCGCCAGTGCCGTCCCGGCAAACGCCCAGGCTGCAAGGAACTTGCCCGCCACGGCCTCGATCATCGAGACCGGCAGGGTCAGGAACAGCTCGATGGTGCCGAGCCGGCGCTCCTCGGCCCACAGGCGCATGGACAGTGCGGGAACCAGGAACAGGTAGAGCCAGGGATGGAACTCGAAGAATGGCACGAGGTCGGCCTGGGCGCGTTCGAGGAATCCGCCGAGGAAGAACGTGAGCAGTCCGGCCAGCAACAGGAAGATGACGATGAAGATCGAGGCGAGCGGAGTCGCGAAGTAGGCGGCGAACTCCCGCCTGAAGACGAGCCAGGTGTTACGCATTCCGGGTGACCCTCCCGAACACCTCGTCGAGGTTGTCGGAACCCCACTGCGTCCTCAGCGTGTCGGGCGAGCCATCGGCCTTGATCCGGCCGCGTGCGATGATCATGGCGCGTGTGCAGACCGCGTCCACCTCCTCGAGTACGTGGGTCGAGATCACGATGCACTTGTTCCGCGCCATCGTGCGGATCAATTCGCGCACCACCTGTTTCTGGTTGGGGTCAAGGCCGTCCGTCGGTTCGTCGAGGATGAGCACCTGCGGATCGTGCAGCAGCGACTGGGCCAGTCCGACCCTGCGCTTGTACCCCTTCGACAGGGTTTCCACCGGCTGGCTGGCCACCTCCTCGATCCGCGTGAGCTCGATGACCTGTCCGACCCGTTTGCGGCGCTCGGTCCCGTCATATCCCCGAATCCCGGCAATGAAGTCGAGGAAGGCCCTCGGGGTCATGTCGGGATAGGCAGGCGCTCCTTCCGGCAGGTAGCCGACGGCCGCCTTGACTCCCAGCGGATCCTGGAGGACATCACGTCCAAGGACCCGCGCGGTGCCCCGGGTCGGGGCAAGGAACCCGACGATCATCTTCATGGTCGTGGACTTGCCCGCACCGTTGGGTCCCAGAAAGCCGAGGACCTCACCGGTGTCGGCGGTGAAGGTCACGGAGTCGACGGCGATCCTGGAACCGAAATGCCTGGTCAGGCCTTCGATGTGCAACGCATGGGTCACGGTGTCGCAAGGTCCGGCTGGAAGAGGCGCGGCTTTATGGCGCAGGTCGGCACCGAGTTCAAGCGCAACCGCCCGGTGACCGGCTGATGGCGGACCTGTCGACCGAGACAGCGCGCAAGGGCCCCCGGCAGCTGGTGCAGCGGCTGCGGTTGTACTCCGGCCTGGTGCTGATGGTCTACGTGACCAGCCACCTCGCCAACCACATGGCCGGACTGTGGTCGCTCGAGGCACTCGAGGCCTCCCGGCTCTGGTTCGTCGCGGTCTGGCGTTCCGGACCGATGACGGTGCTGCTCTACGGCGCGCTCGCGATCCACATGGTGCTTGCGGCCGGCAGCATCGTGCTGCGCGAGAAGCTGAGCGGACTTCCGATGCTTCAGCAGCTGCAGTACGTCCTCGGACTGCTCGGACCGTGGCTGTTGCTCGCACATGTCGTGGGGACGCGGGGACAGCATCAGTTGTTCGGGGTCGATGACACCTACACCTACGTCCTGTTGGGGCTGTGGCACGACATGTGGTCGGGTGCCGCGATGCAAGCCGTGGCGCTGGTCGTGGTGTGGACCCACGGCTGCATCGGCGTCCACCAGTGGCTGCGCTACTCCGCGTTCTATCGCCGCTCCCGGGCGTGGTGGTTCGCCGCGGCGCTCCTGGTTCCGGCGCTGTCGCTTGCGGGTTACGTTGCCGCCGGTGCCAGGGTAATGCAGTTCGCGGCGAATCCGGAGTGGCTCGCCGCCGCCGAGGCCTCTTTCAACCTTCCGGGCCGCGGGACGGATATCGATCCCGAGGGGCGCGTGATCGCGGTTGCGACCGGCTACCTGGTGCTGCTCGCCGCCCTGGTCGGGGTGCGCTGGCTGGTGCTTGCCCTGCGCCGGCGCCGGCGCAGCGTCATCGTGCGCTACGCGTCCGGCCAGGAGGTCGCGGTTCCCCAGGGGGCGACGCTGCTCGAGGCGAGCTGGCTCGGCGGGATCCCGCATGCGAGTGTCTGTGGCGGGCGGGGACGGTGTTCGACCTGCCGGGTCCGCATCTGCGACGGGCTCGAACTGCTGGCCCCGGTCCAGGAACCGGAGCGCCGCGTCCTGCAGCGTATCGGGGTTCCGCCCAACGTGCGTCTTGCCTGCCAGACCCGCCCGGAGACATCTGTCGAGATCCTGCCCCTGCTGCCGCCGCAGCAGTCCGCATCGGTGCCCGCCGGGTCCAGGGCGGCGTATACCTACGGACAGGAGCGTGACATCGCGGTCATGTTCGTCGATATCCGCGGGTTTACCGGGCTGGCCGAAAGCCGTCTGCCCTATGACGTCGTCTTCATTCTGAACCGGTACGTCACCGAGATGGGGAGTGCGATCGAGGCGGCGGGTGGACGGATCGACAAGGTGATCGGTGACGGGATCATGGCACTGTTCGGTGTGGACGACAGCTACGCTTCCGGGTGCCGGGCCTCCCTCGACGCGGCGCGGCGCATGGGAGAGAACCTGCGGGAACTCAACGACAGCCTCGCCAACGACCTGGAGCAACCGCTTCGGATCGGCGTCGGCATCCATGGCGGATCGGCAATCATCGGCGAACTCGGCTACCGCGAGACCCGCTCGCTGACCGCGGTCGGCGATACCGTCAACATCGCCAGCCGGCTCGAGGCCATGACCAAGGAGTTTGCGACCGAGCTGGTGGTCTCGCACGCGGTTGCCGATGAGTCGGGGCTGGACCTCGCCGGGTTCCCCAGCCGGCAGGTGACGGTGCGTGGTCGCGACGACAGCCTGCCGGTCCTCCTTGTCGACAGCCTCTCGGCACTGCCCGACGCCCGCGACCCGCAGGTCGCTCGCAGCCGGTCACGCGTCGCCGGTCACTCGTCGTAGGTCACCAGCGAGACCAGGGGAACGTCGAGCCGTTCCCGCGCGCCGAGGAAGCCGAGTTCGATCACGACCGCCGCAGCGATGACCTCGGCGCCGGCGTCCTTCAGCAGCCGGATCGCCGCGCTCAAGGTTCCCCCGGTTGCGAGCAGGTCGTCGACGACCACCACGCGCTGGCCGGGGCGCACGGCATCCTGCTGGATCTCGAGGGAGTCGCTGCCGTACTCGAGGTCGTAGCTCAGCGCCGAGGTCGGTCCCGGGAGCTTGCCGGACTTGCGGACCATGCAAAACCCGACGTCGAGCTTCACTGCAAGCGGTGCCGCGAGCAGGAAGCCGCGGGACTCGATCGCCGCCAGGACCGCGGGCCGGTGCGGCGCGATGGCTTCGGCAAGCTGCTCGATGGTGGTCTGCCATGCTCCGGGGTGGGCGAGCAGGGTGGAGATGTCGCAGAAGGTGATGCCCGGCTCGGGAAAGTCCGGCATCTGCCGGATATGCTGCTTGAGGTCCATACCACCCTCCGGGTGCGGATCCGGACCGGGCCGCCGGGATTTCACTTCCCGCCGGCCCGCAAATCCGCAAGTGCCGAACGCGCGCGCGCGCGGGTGGAAGGGGAGCGATGCTTGAGCGCAATGTTCTCCAGCGCCACCAGCGCCTCGGGGTCGCCGGCCTCGCCCATCTCGATCGCACGCATGTCGCGCCGGTCGTACCAGTGATAGGTGAAGCGCTCGACGGTGAGGTCGAGGTCCCGCCAGTAGTATCGCAACGGATCGTCCTCGTCCCAGTCCGCGTAGAGTTCGTCCCAGGTCTTCATCTGGTGCGACACCCCCAGGTACTTTTCCCCCACAGGTTCGGAGAGCGGCTGGTAGCGACAGTCCATCGACACCCGCATGGCGCCGGAGGTGTTCGCGCATCCCTTGTGGATTGTCTGGCAGTTGTGGATCAGGACATCTCCGGTCCGCATCGGACTCCAGCGCCAGTCACAGGTCCCGAGGTCGGCATCGATCACCATCTGTCCGGCACCGAGCGCGGGACGCATGTCGAGTACTCCGCCCCGGTGCGACCCCGAGGCAACGGCGAGGCCACCGCGCGCCTCGTTGACATCGACGAACGGGATCCACGCCGCCCAGTTGTTCCGGCTGCCCTCGAAATGGGTGTAGTCCTGGTGGGCCGGTGTCGCGTAGTCGTCCCGGTAGGGGAAGGCCATGCGCATCACGAAGTGGGGCGGGCAGAAGACCTCCTCGCCGAACAGCGCACCGAACAGGCCGACGAGGTTGTCGTGATGCTTGAGCGCGTGCAGCGAGCGCAGCGACAGCAGCCGGTAGAAGATCTCCATGAACGGCGGCTGCGGCTCGACGCAGAACCGCGCGAGATCCACGCGCGCCGACGCCAGCGGCTTGCCCGGCTCGATCCAGCCTGCATCGACAAGCACCGCCGAAATCTCGTCGGCGAGTTCCTCGATCAGCGTGGCGGGCAGCAGGCCGCGAACGAGGAGGTAGCCGTCGGCTGCCGCCTGGCTGCGCAGTCGGTCGGCATCACCCAGCAGCGGGGTCGAATCGACGAGCGGCTTCACCTGACGTGTCCTCCCTGTCCATGGCGGAGGGACGACATTCAACGCGGCAGCGGGTCGGTCGGTCAACCCCTGTGGAGGGACCGCAGCATACTGCTCGGCCGTCAGAAGCCGTAGCGGAGCGAAAGGCGAATTCCGTGATCGCTGACCCGGGCCCGGGTTTCCGCGATGTCGAGCGGGACCGGGGGCTTGCTGCCATCGTGCCAGACGACCTGCCCGGCGCCGCGACCGGTGCGGACCTCGCCGAAATCGGTGTAGCACCACGCGAACTCGACCGCTGTCCGTTCACTGACGGCGGCCGACAGGCCGACGGTCGCCATCCAGGCAAGCGCCGTTCGCGTTGCGCCGGGCACCTCGGTGTAGGTTTGCGGGAAGGTCATGCGGGTGGTGCCGATCCGCAGTTGGGCGACACCGGCGCCGGCGCCGAGAAACGGGACGATGCTCCCGTGGCCGAGGGCGAGAGGCAGGTCTGCGTAGCCCGCCACCATGGCCGAGAGCGCGGAAACGTCGGCCGTGACCGATTGCTCCCGCCCCGGCTCCAGGAAATTGGCGGTGCCCTGGAACCGGAGGCGTGGCAGATACCCGAACCGGGTCTCGACCCTCATCCCGGGCACGGGCTCGTGGCCGAATGCGAGTTCGAACGCCGCCCCGGCGTCGAAGTACCCTGTCGTCCGGGTGGGCGCCCCGTCACCTCCGCTGCCGCAGCCGTATAGCGCCACCGGGGATTCGGAGCCGCAGTACCGGTCCTCGAACACGGTGTCGTCGACCCATTCCAGCCCGACCCCGGCCCGCAGGTAGAACTGAGCCGAGGCGGACGGGGCCATTGCCGCCATGGCTGCCGCGAGAACGAGTGCCGCCAGACCGATGACGCGACCCTGCAGTTCCCGTGCCATCATGACCCCCCAGCCGATCGGGAAACACCCCGTGTTTCCTCAACCAAAGGATCAGGAACTGGCCGTAACTGGTAAAGTTATCTATCGTAAACTGTTACAGGTACGTGCAATATTGATGACGTTACCGACCCCGGGAGCCTGCGAATCGTCAGCGATACGGCACGGCGCTGGCCCGCAGGCGTTCCTTCAGCAGCTCCAGTCTCTCGCCTCCCCAGAACAGTTCGCCGTCGAGCAGGAACGAGGGCACACCGAACACGCCCAACTCCATCGCCTGTTCGCTCAATCGCCGGAACTCTTCCCTTCCCTGTCCGGCCTGCCAGTCCGCAAAGCCCTGCGGATCGGCACCGCACCCGGCCAGCACCGCCTCAATCGCGTCCGGATCCTCGATGTCGAGGTCGCGGCGGAAGAACCGCTCGAACACGGTGTCGATGTACGCCGTCTCGGCACCATGGCGTTGCGCCCAGAACAGGCCGACGCAGGCAACCGTCGAGTCGTAGACCTTTTGCGGGCCGAGGATCGTCATGCCGCGCTGGTTGGCCAGCCGCCGGCAATCCATGTAGGAGTACTTCACCCGGCGCCACTGGTGGTCGTTGCGGGTTGCGACCTCGCCCAGAAACTCGCCGATCGTCAGGTTGAACGGACGCCAGTCGAGCCGGACATCGTATTCGAGGGCCATCGCGCGGATGGGCCGGATGGCGAGGAAGGCGTACGGGCTCTTGAAGTCGATGTAGACCGGGATTTCTGTCTGGCTCATCGGTCACGCTCGCAGCAGGGCCCGTCCTTCGGTACGGGGAGGAATGCGGTACCTCCTGTTTCATGCATGGTCGTCTTCTCCTTGTTCGGGAACATGGCCGGCGAGACCGTCGCCGGGCCGGGTGATGCGCCGGTGCCTGCGGGAGTTGCCCTGGCCGGTGCCGTCTGCGGCCCGCACACCGAAGGAACCGGAGGCGCACTCCGTGACGCGGACACCCCGGCGCAGGAACCCTCGGCCGTGAGCGCCGGGGCGGGCCTGTCCGGTACGGTTCGGGGTCGAGCGGATGGTGTCCTCCCTGTCATGTGCCGGTCGGCCTGGCACCCCGGGCCCGCGCCTGCGGGGAGGGATTGCTGACCGCCGCACCCTGCTCAGGACCCCGGATGGTCACGGCGCAGGCGAATGCCGGCGGCCTCGCGGTCCCAGGTGTCGGAGGTGACCCCCGCCTGGCGCAGGCCGGTTTTCTGAACCTTCTCCGTCGGTGTGCGCGGGAGGCTGTCCATGACCCGGACATAGCGCGGAACCATGAAGTGCGCCATGCGCGGGCGCAGGAATTCGACCAGTTCCACCGGGTCGATCACCGCGCCGGGTTGCGGCGCCAGCACCACCATCACCTCGTCCTCGCCGTGCTCGCTTGGTACCGGAATGGCGGCACACTCGCGCACTGACGGGTGGTCGCTCACCACCACCTCGATCTCGAACGACGAAATGTTCTCGCCGCGGCGCCGGATCGCGTCCTTCAGCCGGTCGACGAAGTGGTAGGACCCGTCCGGATCGCGGCGGAATGCGTCACCGGTGTGGAACCAGCCGTTGCGCCAGGCCCGCACCGTTGCCTCGGGGTCGCGGTAGTAGCCGTGGTTCAGCGCCCAGGGCAGTTCGGGACGGATCACGAGCTCGCCGACACTTCCGTCCGGCACCTCGATGTCGTGCTCGTCGACGATCCGCAGCCGGTTCGCCGGCCGGGCCTGGCCGGCAAGGCCGGGCGTGCGGGGGTTTGGCCCGGAGATGATCGGGGTGTTCACCTCGGTCATGTTGAAGATGGTGCAGATCGCTGTCCCGAACCGTTCGGGAAACTGCACCGCCTCCTCGGTGAGCGGCACGGTGAAGGCGATCCGCAATCCGTGCGAACGATCGTCCGGCCGGGGCGGTTGCTTGACCAGGAAGCTGCACATGACGCCGAGCAGGAAGACGGCGGTGCTGCCGGTGCGCCGGACCACGTCCCAGAACTCCTCGGTCCGGAACCCCGGGTTCATCGCCACCGATCCGCCACGGCACAGCATGGCATGGACGATGAAGCTGCCGCCGATGTGGAACATCGGCAGGTTGATCAGGAACCGGTCGTCGGCACGTACCGGCGACCACGCCTCTTCGTTCATGCCGTTCCAGGCATGGAAATACGAGGACATCACCCCCTTTGACGGCCCGGTTGTGCCCGAGGTGTAGATGATCGACTGCAGGTCCCAGGGCATGATGGCGCGACCGGGGTCCCGCGGCTCGCCCGCCGCGGCCAGCACCGTGTCGAACCCGAACGGCTCCAGACCGGCCGGTACCGCGCACTGTCCGCCACACACGACCAGGCGTTGGAGCCTGGCGAGCGGGACCTCGGACAGCCGGGGGACGAGATCGCGGTGGGCCAGGATCAGCCGGGCGTCGGAGTTCTCGATCACGTGCGCGAGCAGCTGGCCGCGATAGCCGGTGTTGATCGGGACGTAGACCGCGCCGATGTAGCAGATCGCGAGGTAGGCAAGCAGGGCCTCGTGGCCGTTCGGCAGCCAGACCACGACATGGTCGTCCTGCCCGGCGCCGAGCTGCTGCAGCGCCGCCCCGGCACGCCGCGTGTGCCCGAGGGTCTCGGCCCAGGTCCAGCATTCCCCGGAGTCGAAGACCGCAAAGACATCGTCGCCACGCTCGTGTGCGAACCGGTGCAGCACGTCGCGTGTCACGCAGCGGTCCGGCGGTGGCAGCAGGTCCGGCATGGTGCCCCGTCCGCTACTCCAGCAACTGTTCGAGACGGGCGATGGTCCGGTGCGGCGAGACCGTCGCGTGACCTGGCAGGACGCCGCGGCCCCGCGGGTCCCGCCATATGCCGCGGATGCCGAGCCGCTGCGGTGCCGCGACTTCCCACTCGAGGTTGTCACCGACCATCCACGTCTCCTCGGGACGCGCGTCGAGCGCGGCAAGCGCGCGACGGTAGGCTTCCGGTTCCGGCTTGCCCACGCCGGCCTCACCCTCGATCTGGACGTGGCGGAAATGGCGGGCAAGCGCGAACCGCTCGATCTTCTCGCGCTGGACCGCACCGGCACCGTTGGTGACCAGGGCCAGCCGCACACCTTCCGCGTTCAGGGCCTCGAGCGTCGCGATGGCGTCGGGAAACAGCCGGGTCGCGGCGTGCATCAGCCGGCCACAGCGGTCTGCGATCTCGCCTCGCAACGCGGCAGGGAACCGGTCGTCCCGGCCGAGACCCGCATCGAGAATGCGCAGCCTGGTGGTCGCGAGGTCGAGCCGGCCGTGCCTGTGGCGGACCGGGTCCGACCAGAAGTGACGTGCCGCCCGGTCGACCGCTTCCACCAGCCGGTCGAGGTCGCCGGGCAACGGACGTTCGCCCGACGGGTCGTCCCGCCACGCACCCGCGATCGCGTCGTTCCAGAACACCGTGCGGTGCAGGTGTGGCGAGATCAGCGTGTCGTCGAGGTCGAACAGGATTGCGCCGGGCCGCATCGGGGATCGTCAGCCCTCGCGCAACCGCCTGGCGGCATCGCAGGCGAAATAGGTCAGCACACCGTCCGCACCGGCACGCTTGAAGGCCATCAGGCTTTCCAGCATGCATGTCTCGCCGTCGATCCAGCCGTGGTCGGCAGCCGCCCTGATCATCGCGTACTCGCCGCTGACCTGGTAGCCGTAGGTCGGCATTCCGAAGCTGTCCTTGACGCGGCGGATCACGTCCAGGTACGGCAGGCCCGGCTTGACCATCACCATGTCCGCACCCTCGGCAATGTCGAGCGCCACCTCGCGCAACGCCTCGTCGCCGTTGGCCGGGTCCATCTGGTAGGTCGCCTTGCTGGCGGAGCCCAGCGTCGGTGCCGATCCGACCGCTTCGCGAAACGGTCCGTAGAACCCGGACGCGTACTTGGCCGAGTAGGCCATGATCTGCACCCGGTCATGACCGGAGGCGTCGAGGCTGCGGCGGATGGCGCCGATCCTGCCGTCCATCATGTCCGACGGCGAGATGATGTCGCACCCGGCCTCGGCCTGGACCAGCGCCTGCCGGCACAGGATGTCGACCGTCCGGTCGTTGCTGATCTGGCCATCGGGATCAAGCACCCCGTCGTGGCCGTGGCTGGTGAACGGGTCGAGCGCGACATCGCACTGGATGCCGATGTCGGGATGCGCCTGCCTGACCGCCCGGACGGCACGGCAGACCAGGTTGTCCGGCTCGAGCGCGACCGATCCGTCAGGGTCCTTGATGCCGGGTTCGATGAAGGGAAAGATGGCCACGACCGGGATCCCCAGATCACCTGCCGTCCCCACCGCGTCGACCAGGGTGTCGCAGGAGTAGCGGACCACGCCGGGCATGGCGTCGACCGGTTCGGCCAGGCCGCGTCCCTCGCGCACGAACACCGGCCAGATCAGGTCGTCAGGGGCCAGGGTGTTCTCGCGAACCAGCCGGCGCGACCAGTCGGTACGGCGGTTGCGGCGCATCCGGGTGGACGGGTAGGCCGGTCCGTGCCGGGACTGCCCGATCAACGGCGGGGTGGTAGTGTAGTTCATCGGCACACCTTTCCGGCCGGAAGAACCGTTCCTGTCCCGGCGCGGCGTGTATATTAGGGTGCCGGGCACCCGGATGTGAAGGACGGAGCACCGGGCGCACCCACCTGGGCAGGGAGATTACAGATGCGCATCGTCATCAACGGCCAGCAGGCCTTCGGCAAGGCCTGTCTCGACGCCATCGTCGCCAAGGGAACCGACGAGGTGGTGGCCGTTTACACCGCGCCCGATGTCGAGGGGCGTCCGCACGATCCGATCAAGCAGGCGGCGCTGGAGCACGGTCTCCCGGTCCTCCAGCCGGCCGACTATTCCGACGGGGCGGTTCTCGACGGCCTGCGCGCGCACGACGCCGACCTCATGGTGCTCGCCTATGTCACGCTGTTCATCCCCGAGGCGGCCCGGCAGGTGCCGAAGTCGGGCACGATCTGCTTTCACCCGTCACTGCTGCCGCTGCACCGCGGTCCCAGCTCGATCAACTGGCCGATCATCTGGGGGGCCGAACACACCGGCCTGACCATCTTCTGGCCGGACGACGGGCTCGACGAGGGCGACATCCTGCTCCAGAAACAGGTGGCGATCGAACCCGACGACACCCTGGGTTCGGTGTACTTCGGCAAGATCTTCGAACTCGGCGTCTCGGCGGTGCTGGAGGCGATCGACCTGGTCCGGTCGGGCTCGCCGCCGCGCATTGCGCAGGACGAGTCGCTCGCAACCTACGAGAGCTGGTGCCGGGCCGGCGATGTCGAGATCGACTGGAAGCGGTCCGTCGGAGAGGTCTACAACCTGATCCGCGGTTCCAATCCGCAGCCGGGCGCCTGGACGACGCTCGACGGCGAGACCCTGCAGATCTTCGACTGCGAGAAGGCGCCGGCTTCGGGCCGGGTCGGCCGGGTGTGCGCCGTCGACGCGGAGAGCTTCACGGTGGCTGCCGGACGCGGCGGCATCCGGGTCGGGCGGGTCCGCCTCGGCAGGGGCCCGAAGGTCGCTGCCGCCGACTTCATCCGCGAGGCCGGTCTCGAACCCGGGCGCCGGCTCGGAACCTGACCCGCCCGGGCGTTCCTTCGCCATTCCCAGCCGAGGACGACATGCCATGAGAGAACATGCACGACACCGTCTCTCCCGCCGCGGCCTGCTTGCCGGTGCTGCCGCAGCCGCGTTCGCGATCCGGCCCCGGCCGGGCCTCGGGGCAGAGGAACCGCGGCTCAACTTCTACAACTGGGACACCTACATCGGCGAGACCACGCTCGCCGACTTCCGCACGGCCAGCGGCATCTCGGTCAAGATGGACCTGTTTGCGGACAGCGACGAGCTGTTCGCCAAGCTGCGCGAGGGCAATCCCGGCTATGACGTGATCGTGCCGACCAACGACTACGTCGAGCGGATGATCGCGGTCGACATGCTCCAGCCGCTCGATCATTCGCTGATCCCCAACCGCGTGAACCTGCAGGATGCGTTCACCGATGCCGCCTTCGATCCGGGCAGGCGGCACACCATGCCCTACATGTGGGGAACGCTGGGCATCGGCTACCGCAAGTCGAAGGTCGACGGCGTTCCGGACAGCTGGAAGTGGCTGTTCGATTCCGATCGCTATGCGGGACGCTGCGCCCTGCTCGGCGACGCCAGCACGGTGCTGGGGGCGGCAATCAAGTATCTCGGCCATCCGCTCAACTCCAGGGACCCGGCGATCATCCGCAAGGCCGAGGAGCTCCTGACCGGGCAGAAGCGGCACATCACGACCTTTGCTCCCGACAACGGCCAGGACCTGCTGCTGTCCGGTGAGGTCGACATCACGATGGAATGGAACGGCGACATCCTGCAGGTGATGGAGGAGGATCCGGATCTGTCCTACGTGGTCCCGCGCGAGGGTTCGATCATCTGGCAGGATTGCCTCGCCATCCCGGTTGGTGCCCCGCATCCACTGAACGCCCACGCCTTCATCAACCACATTCTCGACGCACGGGTCGGGGCCGATATCGCGGACTTCATCCGGTACGCCACCCCGAACGCGGCAGCCAAGGCGCTGCTTCCGGCCGATTACACCGAAAATCCGGGAATATTCCCTCCGGACGCCACCCTGGCCCGCTGTGAGGCCGCCATCTACCAGGGGCCGGAGGTGGTCCGGCTCTACGACGAGGCCTGGACCCGGATCCAGGCGGCCTGATCCGGCCGGCGGCGACGCGGCCGGCAGTGAAACCGGGCACCGGACTGCTGCAGCGGGTTGCCGGCGTCGTACCCGGCCTGTGGCTTGCCGGCTTCTTCCTGCTGCCGCTCGCCTTCGTCTGGGTCCTGAGTTTCGGGGAAAAGCAGGGACTGGTCGCGGTCGACATCGTCTGGACCGTCGACAACTACCTCCGCGCGCTCGATCCCCTCTATCTCGGCATCGTCGGCAAGAGCCTGTGGATCGCCGCGCTCACCACCGTGATCTGCCTCGCGGCCGGGCTGCCGGTGGCCCTGAGAATCGTGTTCGCGCCGGCGCGCTGGCGACCGCTGCTGCTGCTGCTCGTGATCCTGCCGTTCTGGACCAACCTGCTGATCCGCACCTACGCGCTGATCGCCGTGCTGCGGACCCGCGGCCATGTCAATGCCACCCTGGGGTGGACGGCGGAGCTGTTCGGCCTGCCGTTCGAGCCGCTGTCACTGCTTTACACCAACGGGGCGGTCGTCGCCGGGCTGGTCTACGTCCACCTGCCCTTCATGGTGCTGCCGCTCTACGCCACGCTCCACCGTCTCGACCGGTCCCTGGTCGAGGCCGCGGCGGATCTTGGCGCCGGGCACCTGGGGGTGTGCGTCACCATCATCCTGCCGCTCGCGGTGCCGGGGATCGTGTCCGGATCGCTGCTGGTCTTCGTTCCGGCGCTTGGATCCTACCTGACGCCGGACCTGCTCGGCGGCCCCGACAGCCAGATGATCGCCAACGTCATCGAGCGGCAGTTCAAGAGTGCCAACGACTGGCCGTTCGGCGCCGCGCTCTCGTTCCTGCTCATGTACGTCACCTTCGGCGCGCTCGCGCTCAGGTCACTGTCCGTCCGCCGACCGTCCGTCCCATGAGGATCCCTCCCGGTCCGCTGGAGTTCACGCGCCGTGCCTGGATCAGGCTGGTCCTGCTTGCGACCTTCGTGTTCCTGTACGCGCCGATTGCAACCCTGGTCGCCTACTCGTTCAATGACAGCCGCCGCAACATCGTCTGGCGCGGGTTCACGACCCGCTACTACGAGCGGGCGATGGCGAATGACGGCCTGGTCGAGGCCTTCGGCAATTCCCTGCTGATCGCGCTGGCGGCCACCGTCGTGAGTACGCTGCTCGGGGCCATGACCGCCTATGCGCTGTGGCGGTTCCGGTTTCGCCTGAAGCCGCTGTGCGAGGGTGTGGTGATGCTGCCGATCGTCATCCCGGAAATCTGCATGGGGGTCGCGATGCTGGTGTTCTTCGCGCGGATCGGCTGGCCGGGCGACCTGCCGTGGCCGATCAGCCTGTCGCGGATCACCATCGCCCACATCAGCTTCTGCTTTCCCTTCGTCGCCGTGGTGGTGCGCGCCCGCCTGTCCCGCTTCAACGGCGAACTGGCCGAGGCCGCGCGCGACCTCGGCGCCGGCGAATGGGCGGTGGTGCGCGACGTGATCCTGCCGCACATGCGCCCCGGCCTGGTCGCCGGCGCGTTGCTCGCGTTCACGCTGTCGCTCGATGATTTCGTCATCACCTTCTTCACGTCCGGGCCGGACACCGTGACCCTCCCGGTGAAGATCTACTCGATGGTCCGCTTCTCGGTGACGCCGGAGGTCAATGCCGCCTCCACGGTGCTGATCGTGGTCACGATCACGGTGACGGTGGTGGCCATGTGGCTGCAGAACCGGACCCGGCCCGGAGCGGCGCCATGACCGAGGCTGTCAGGGTCGACGGGATCTGCAAGCGGTTCGGGGTGGTGACCGCGCTTGCCGAGGTCTCGCTGCGGGTCGAGCCCGGGGAGTTCTTCGCCCTGCTCGGGCCGTCCGGCTGCGGCAAGTCGACGCTGCTGCGCATCATGGCCGGGCTCGAGCATCCGGACCGGGGCTCGGTCTTCATCGACGGGATCGACGTGGGCCGCACACCGGCCAACCGCCGGCCGGTCAACATGGTGTTCCAGTCCTACGCGCTGTTTCCGCACATGTCGGTGCGCAGCAACGTGGCCTACGGCCTGCGCGTGACCGGCACGGGCCGGGCCGAGGCGCACGAGCGCGCCGAGGCGGCGCTCGGCCTGGTCCGGCTCGCCGGCTATGGCGAGAGGATGCCGGACCAGCTCTCGGGCGGCGAGTCCCAGCGGGTGGCGCTCGCCCGCGCGCTGGTCAAGCGGCCGCGGGTGCTGTTGCTCGACGAGCCCCTGTCCGCCCTCGATGCCCGGCTCCGCGACGAGATGCGGCTCGAGCTGGTCTCGCTGCAGAAGACGGTCGGCATCACCTTCATCATCGTGACCCACGACCAGGAGGAGGCGCTCTCCATGGCCGACCGGGTCGCCGTGATGGAGACCGGACGCATCAGGCAGGTGGCGCCCCCGGCCGAACTCTACGAGGTGCCGGCCGACCGGTTCGTTGCCACCTTCATCGGCCAGGTGAACCTGTTTCCGGCCACGGTCGACGCCGATGGCACCGCGACAGCACACCCGTTCCCCGGCGTCACCGCCCGGTCTCGCGGGACCGGGGCCGCAGGCCGGGTATGGATCGCGGTCAGGCCGGAGAAGATCACCATGGCACCGCGCGGCGGCGCGCCGGCGGGGCGCCTTTCCGGGGTGGTCGAGGAGGTCGTCTACCGCGGCGACCTCTCGCTCTACCTTGTCCGCTGCATGCCGGGTCCGGACGGACTGGTCAGGGTGTCGCGCGCCAACGCGGCGCGCACGGCGGACCGGCTGCCGGGTCCGGGAGCCGAGGTCGTGCTCGACTGGCCGGAGGACTGCGCGGTGGTGCTCGCGTCATGACCGCACGCCCCGCACCCCCGTCCGGCGTTCCCGCGATCCGCGATCACCGGGGTATCGAGCACCGCTGGACCGCCCTTGACGGGACCCGGCTGCGCTATGCCGTCTTTCCGCCGCGCCCGTCCGGTCCGGAGGGACCGCGGACCGTCCTGCTTCCGGGCTTCAGCGAGTTCATCGAGAAGTACCTGGAGACGATCGGCGAGCTGCAGGCGCGCGGGCACGAGGTGCTGTGCCTGGACTGGCGCGGGCAGGGGCTTTCGGACCGCGCGCTCCCCGACCCGGGGCTGGTCCATGTCGAGGCGATGGATGACCACCTTGCCGATCTCGACGGCATCCTGCGGGCAAGCCGGTTCGCAGTGCGCGATGGCCGGCGCCTGTTCCTGATGGGGCATTCCATGGGCGGACACCTGGCCCTGCGTGCGGCGCACCGGGTCCGTCCCGACCGGCTGATCCTGCTCTCGCCGATGGTCGACATCCTGCCTGACGGGATCGGGGGCAGGGTGATGCGGTTGCTGGTCCGGCTCGCGGTTGCCCTCGGCCTGTCGCGTCACCTGGTTGCCTTCACTCCCCGACGGGGCCGGTTCGAGGGGAACCGGCTGACCCGTGACCGGCGCCGGTTCCGCCGCACCCTTTCCCTGGTCGAGCATGATCCGCGGCTGGCCATCGTCGGCCTGACCTACGGCTGGCTTGCCGCCGCCTATGCCTCCGTCGCCGCGCTTGGTCGCGAACCCGTGGATCCGGGCGTACCGGTGCTGATCCTGCAGGCAGGAGCGGACCGGATCGTCTCCAACCGGGCACAGCACCGGCTCTGCCGGCGCCTGCGTGGTGGCGAACTGAGGGTCGTGGCCGGCTCACGGCACGAAATCCTGTCCGAGATCGATGCGGTCCGGGCCTCAGCCTGGGCTGCGATTGACGGTTTCATCGCCGCGGGCCGCGAAGGCGCGCCGGATCAGCCGGAAGCCGAGCGGCGCCAGCAATACGATCATCCCGATGCGGCACAGGTGATGGGTGGCCACGAAGGCGACGTCCTGCCCGATGCCGAGCGCGACCAGGCTCATCTCCGCCAGTCCGCCGGGCGCGTAGGCCAGGGTGACCACGTACCAGGGAAGCCCGGTGAGTTCGGCGACCAGCAATCCGAAACCGGTGGCGGTTGAGATCAGCAGGAAGGCGGACCCGAGCGAGGTCCGCAGGATGCGGAGCACCTCGGCGTATCCGGTTCCGGCAAACCGGCATCCCACCGCGGTTCCGAGCACGACCTGGGCGGCCGCCACCAGGACGACCGGGGGCGTTGCGTCACTCCATCCCGCGATATGGGTGGCAGCGCTGAGCAGCAACGGCCCGAGCAGGAAGGCGGCCGGGAGCCGGCAGGCCCGGGCGATTGCCGGGCCGAGCAGCGCACAGCCGAGCAGCATGCCCCATTCCGCGAGCGGCAGGTCGCCGAAGCCCGGCCCGTCCGCGATCAGCCCCTCGGGAGGCTCGTAGCCGCCGAAGATCCGGAACAGGACCGGGATGGTCAGAACCACCAGCAGGATGCGCGAGGCCTGGGTCAGCGCGATGACCCGGTCGTCACCGCCCATGTCGCGGCCGATGATGGTCATGTCGTTGAGTCCGCCCGGCGCCGACGCAAAGTAGGCGGTGACCGGATCGTAGCCGCCAAACCGGCGCAGATAGCCCAGCACCAGCGTCATCGCCGCGATGCCGTAGACCAGCAGCCCGCCGACCGAGACCATCCATTCTCCGACCCGGTCGAGCAGCTCGGGCGTGAACTGGCTTCCGAGCATGGTGCCTATGAACACGACCATGCACTGGCGCAGCATGTGGGGCAGGCGGACCGGTGCCCCCGCGATCGAGGCAACGGTCACGAACACCATGGCGCCGAGCATCCACGGCAGGGGCAGCTTGAGCAGGGCGAAGACGGTGCCCCCGGCGGCGCCGATGCCGATGGCCAGCAGCAACGAGCCGCCGGTCCGGCCGGTGGTGAGCTGCTCGCCGCCGCGCCGGTCCGATACGGTATCGGAGGCCGGTTCCTCCCGGTCAGCCAATGATGCGGCCCAGCCGCACCGCGGTCTGGCCCCGGCCAAGCCGGCGCGAAGGCATGATCAGCACGCAACGGTCATGCGGGGTGCAAATCTCCTCGTCACCGTCATGACCGATCACGGTGCCCGCCTTCTCGATGATCTCCATGCCGAGATAGCTGCGGGTGAACCGGAACCGGTTGGTCTTCACCGTGACCGGGTGGGTCACCTCGATCACGGTCTGCTCCGGACACGCGACCGGGTCGAACCGGTCCTGTGCGGCAACGCCGGCCGCGGCCAGGAACCGCACCAGGGTCTCCCGGGCGACGGTCACGCTCGTGGCGGCCCAGTGCTGGCCGCACTCGACCAGCAGCGCCGCCCCGGAGGCTTCCGGGTCCCCGAACCGTCCGTAGTCGCGCATGCGTCGACCCGCCGCGTGGCCGGCGTCGAGCACGATCGTGGCCGGCACCCCGACGCTCTCGGCCAGCCGGCGTCCCTTGTCGAGTGGTCCGGCCAGCATCAGCGGTTCGGTGGGGTGCTGCATCGAGTGGATGTCGAGCAGCATGTCGACATCATCGAGGAGCGGGCGGATCTCCCTCGCGCGCTCCAGTTCCGGGCTGGTGCGGTTGTTGTCCAGAACCGCCTCGTCCCATACCCGGTTGAGGTCCTCGTCGACGTAGCGGCTCAGCGTCGGGCGGTCCGGGTCGAACTGCAGGTAGGCCGCGACGTTGCAGAAACCCAGGGTCAGCCGGCCGCGGTCTGGCCGGAAACCGTCCCGCAGCAGCCGGTCGAGCACCACGGCACCGCACAGTTCGTTGCCGTGCATCAGCGCGGTCACCATCACGTGGGGTCCGGGCTGTGGTGCCGCCAGGGTGGTGAAGTAGTCAACGCCGGTATTGCCGGAACGGTAAGCCGACAGGTCCGGGGGCGCTATTTCGACCGGGTAGGGCCGCAGGTCGGTGCGACCGGGCGGGGGAGTGGTCATGTGGCTCCGGGCTCGCGGCTGACGCGGTGCAGGAGGCGCACCCCGGGCCGCAAGGCCGGGGCCGGGTCGACCGGCACTCCGGCGACGGTGCTGCGTAGCGGCATGGAACCCCGGCCCGGTCTCTGGTGCGGTCTCGCTCCCGGCCAAGGTGGCGCAACGCCGCGCCCGCTGTCAATGTCCCCCGGTTCCGGTGCCCGATGCGAGGGCCCTGGCCACCGCGACCATGAAGCGGTGCGTGAGCCGGTCGTGTGCCTCGGTCAGGATACCGCCGGCGAACGCATCCGACCGGCGCCCGGACTGCATGAGTTCGACCACGCCGACATCCTCCGCAAACACCAGTTTCCAGGTGTCGACCAGCTGTGCCACCGCCCGGTCGTGGTCCTCGCGGTCCGGCCGGTCGCCGACCAGGTACAGGTGGATGCGCTCGCGGGTGCGGTCGGGCGCGAGCGGGTCGATGATGATGGCGTAGAAATGGTCGGGCTGGAGGCCCAGCAGCAGGTTGGGAAACACCAGCGGGTACTCGCCGGACCGCTGCTGTTCGGGTGTCAGGCCCGGAAACGGGGTGAACGGCGCCTCGCCCGAGGACAGGGCCGAGAATTCTGACGTGACCTGGCCGTAGACCCGGTCGCAGACGACGACCTGGTGATGGTTCTCCAACGGCGAGCGCGAGGTCAGGTTCGGGTGGATCCACGGCAGGTGGTACGACTCGAGGTAGTTCTCGATCGCGAGCTTCCAGTTGGCGGCGAGCTCGAGCTCCCAGCTGGCCGCGTGGCGCAGCCGTGACATCTCGTAGCCGGACCAGCGCTCGTCAAGCGGTCCGAGGAATGTCGACAGTGGCTCCGCGCTGCCCGAGAGGTCCGCGAAGATCAGGTCGTTCCACACCTCGAGCCGGACCGGGGTGAGGCCGAGATCCGATTTCTCCAGAGCCGGGCAGCTGTCCAGGTTCCAGCCGCCGGCATGCGGCGTGCGCACCAGCCGGCCGTCGAGACCGTAGGTCCAGGAATGGTAGGGGCAGCGCAGCGAACTGCGGTGACGTTCCGGCCCCGTGACCAGAAGCACGCCGCGGTGACTGCACACGTTGTGAAACCCGTTGATTGCCCCGGTGCGGTCCCGCACCAGCACCAGCGGCATGCCGGCGAGTTCCACCGGACGGACATCGCCGGGCTCGGGAATGTCGGCCCCGACCCCGATGCAGGTCCAGGTGCGTGCGAACAGCGAGCGCGCCTCGAGCAGGTGGGCCTCGGGGTCGCGGTAGCAGGCGTTGGGCAGCCCCCGTCTGGTTTCGGCCGGGGCGGTGAGGCCCGCCATGATCGCGCTGACATCGAGATTCGACATGCGGAACACCCTCCGACGCAGGGCCTGTTATTCCGCTTGTGCATGACGAACGGGTGTTGCTGCTGTTTCCGGTCCGTCACGATTCTTGCCAGAAACCGCCGTTTGCGGGGTCAGGCGTCGATCTCGAGCCAGACCGGCGTATGGTCGGAGGCCTTCGGCCTGCCCCTCGGGGCGGTGTCGATCCCGGCGCCGAGCAACCGGTCGGTGGCCCAGGGCGAGACCAGCAGGTGATCGATGCGCACGCCGTGATCCTTGTGCCACGCTCCGCCCTGGTAGTCCCAGAAGCTGTAGCGATGCGGTGTGTCGTCGAACACCCGGAACGCGTCCATGTAGCCGAGATTGAGGATCTGGCGGAACCGCGAGCGCGACTCCGGCTGGCACAGCGCATCGTCGGCCCAGGCCGCGGGATCGTGCACGTCGTCGTCGCCCGGCACCACGTTGTAGTCACCGGCGAGCACCACCGGCATCTCGAGTTCGAGCAGGGCGCGGGCCCGGTCGATCAGGCGGTCCATCCACCCGAGCTTGTAGGAAAACCGGTCGGTGCCGATCGGGTTGCCGTTCGGCAGGTAGATCGAGGCGAACCGCACCGGTCCGACAGTGGCCTCGAGATAGCGGGCCTGGGCATCGTCATCGTCGCCCGGAAGCCCCGCCTCGACATCCTCGAGCGGGTCTTTCGAGAGGATGGCAACACCGTTGTAGCTCTTCTGGCCGTGAACCGCGACGTTGTAGCCGCGGTCTTCGATCTCCAGGCGCGGGAAGGCCTCGTCGACCGTCTTGGTTTCCTGCAGCATCACGACGTCGGGCCGGGCCTGGTCGAGCCAGTCGAGGAGGTTCGGGAGCCGGGCGCGGATCGAGTTGACGTTCCAGGTGGCTGCCTTCACTCCTCCGGGTCCCTGATCGAGAACGAGGTCCCGCATCCGCATGACGACGCCGCATTCGGATTGGTGACCTGGAAATACGACCCGATCAGCTCCTCCACGTAGTCGAGCACGCCGCCGTGGACCAGGTCGAGCGACACGGGGTCCACCAGGACGGTGACGCCGTCGCGTTCGAAGGCGAGGTCGTCGGCCTCGCGCCGGGCATCAAGCGAGAAGTTGTACTGGAACCCCGAACACCCGCCGCCTTCCACCGAGACCCGCATGTACACGGGTGCACCGTCGTCGCCGGCGGCCTGTTCGTCGCGCAGCAGCACGCTGACGCGCCGCGCCGCGCTCTCTGTGAGGTCGAAGGGCTGGGCGGATGCGGGATGGCCGTCTGGCATGGTGCACTCCTGTTGTTCCGTACGGGAATGACAGCCACAGTATACCGGGATCGCGGGCGCGGCTTCAATGGGCGCCGGCGCGACCGGCCGCGGCGATGCGGAGCCCGCCCGTTGCAAACCGGCGGTGCCGGAGGGGTGGGGCAGCGCCTTCCTGCGAAGCGCCGTTGCCGAGGCAAGCCGATTGACGCGCCGCTGCGCTGAACCTGCAGTGCCGGGACAGGTGGAAGGAGTATCGCCCGTGCCGAGCTCCAGCGACGCCAATTCGCCCTCGGACGAGGAGGCGACCGACACCATCCAGATGCGGGCAAGGCCGAGCGACAGGGAGCGTATGGCACGGGCCGCCGGGCTGTCGGGAGTGACGCTCACGACATTCGTCAGGGCGCCGGCCGTCAGGGAAGCGGGCGCATCCCGCGCGAAGGTCAGACCACGGCGCTCTCTGAGCGCGACAGCCGGGCGTTGCTGGAGGCGCTCGACACTCCGCCTGCGCCAGCGGCGGCGGCCCGGGACGCGGTGCGCAACTGCCGATCCCGGATTGCCAGTGCGGAGTGACGGGGAGCCGCCGTCGGTTGCCGGACCCGTCATCGAGCCATCCGGCCCCGGCCGGCGTGACCTGCCGGGTCTTCCTGCGGGTCGGAACGCCTTGACACCTCCCTGCAGTTCACTGCCGGGAAGCAGCAGAAGGACGAGTTCACGCGGGTGTTCGCAGATGAGTGATGGCGAAAGGCTGGCAGCGGCACGCTGGCGCTCCGATCCGTTTCACGGGTTGCGGGGATCGGCACGCTTGAACGCTCCCCGCCCCGTGCAGAAGCGCCGGTCTCCGGCGCCGCCCGGCCGGCACGATTGCCCGCGGTGGCGCGCCGGACCCGGTCTCCGTGGCCCTTCGATTCAGCTCCCCGGTTTCTTGCGCGCCGATACCCGGGTCGATAGACTGCGGGCCTGCCGTGACACCGGGAGAGACAGATGAGGATCGCGGTACGCACAGGTGTGGTGGTGCCGGTCGCCCGTTGTGCCGTTGTCCTCTGAGAACCGGATGCCGACCGGCACGGCGGCGCGGACCGGGGACTGATGTCGGACGACCTGTCGCACGCCCGGTACGGGGCGCTTGCCCCCTATGCCTGTGCGCCGTGGCAGACCCGGGGGCGCCTGCACCCCGAGCCGGAGGCGCGTGACAGGACCCCGCACCAGCGGGACCGCGACCGGATCGTGCACTGCGGCGCCTTCCGCAGGCTGCAGTTCAAGACCCAGGTCTTCGTGTATCACGAGGGCGACAACTTCCGCACCCGGCTCACCCACAGCCTGGAGGTCTCCCAGCTGGCCCGCTCGATCAGCCGGGCGCTGGGCCTCAACGAGGACCTGGCCGAGGCGCTGGCGCTCGCCCACGACTTCGGGCACACGCCGTTCGGCCACGCCGGGGAAGACGCGCTCGACACCCTGATGCGGCCGTGGGGCGGTTTCGACCACAACGACCAGTGCCTGCGGATCATCACCCGGCTCGAGCAGCGATACCGGGGGTTCGACGGGCTGAACCTCACCTGGGAAACCGTGGAGGGGATCGCGAAACACAACGGCCCCGTCACCGGTCCGCTGTCACCGGTGCTGGCCGCGGTCGACGCCGACTACCGCCTTGATCTTGCGGGCCACGCCTCGGCCGAGGCCCAGGTCGCGGCGATCGCCGACGACATCGCCTACGGCTCGCACGACATGGATGACGGGTTGCGCGCCGGACTGTTCGGGCTTGCCGACCTCGCAACCGTCGGCGCTGCCGGCCTGCAACTGGCCGGGGTGGAGGGAAACGGTCAGGCCGGCGGCGATCATCGTGCGGTGCACGAACTGGTGCGCCGGCTCATCGACACGCTGGTGACCGACCTGCTCGACAACACCCGGGGCGCGCTTGACCGTCTCGGGCCGGAGGGTCCCGACGACATCCGCCGGGCCCCGCGGCCGGTGGTTGCGTTCTCCGACGACATCCGCTCCGGGATCGAGGACTTGAAGTCGTTCCTGTTTGCGCGCATGTACCGCCACGAACGGGTCAACCGGATGACGCGCCGGGCGCGCCAGCTGGTCACGGGTCTCTTCGAGCGCCTCATGCAGGAGCCGCAGCGACTGCCTGACAGGTGGCAGCAGCAGTCGGCCTTCGAAGACGAGGCGGTCAGGGCGCGGCTGGTCGCCGACTACATTTCCGGCATGACGGACCGGTTCGCGATCCTCGAGCATCGGCGGGTGTTTGGACGGGAAGGGTAGATGGACGTCTTCAGGGAATTCGAGGCCGTGGTTCGCGAGGTCCTCGCGACGGTGCCGGAGGTGACGGCGGCGGTCGACCCTGACCGGGAGCGCATCGTGGTCGAGGTGCCGCGCAGCGGGGCTCACGGGGACCTGTCGGCCAATGCGGCGATGACCCTGGCCAGGCGGGTCGGCATGCCCCCGCGCGATCTCGCCGCGCGTCTTGCCGCCGGGCTCGAGGACCGTCCGGAGATCACCCGCGCGGAAGTGGCCGGGCCGGGGTTCGTCAACATCACGCTGGCCGACGCGTTCTGGCGCGAGCGGCTGCGTGACGTGCTGCAGGCCGGCGCGGCCTGGGGGGATTCGGCGATCGGCAACGGCCGGAGGGTCAACGTCGAATATGTCTCGGCCAATCCCACCGGGCCGCTCCATGCCGCCCATGCCCGCGGCGCGGTGGTGGGCGATGCGCTGGCGCGGCTGCTCGACAAGGTCGGGTATGACGTGTGCAGGGAGTACTACATCAACGATGCAGGCTCCCAGGTGGATGTGCTCGCCCGCTCGACCTGGGCCCGCTACCGCGAGGCGCTGGGCGAGGAGATCGGAACACTGCCCGAGGGACACTACCCGGGCGACTACCTGGTCGATGTCGCCGAACGCCTGGTGGCCCGTGACGGTGACCGGTGGCTGGACAGCGCCGAGGAAGAATGGATGCCCGTCATGCGACGGCATGCGGTCGAGACACTGCTGGACGGCATCCGCGACGACCTCGAACGTCTTGGCGTGCATATCCAGGTCTGGTCGTCGGAGCGCGCCCTTGTCGAGTCCGGGCGGGTCGACGAGGCGATGTCGGCGCTCGATTCCGGCGGCCTGCTCTATACCGGCGTGCTCGAACCGCCGAAGGGGCGGGCCCCCGAGGACTGGGAACCGCGTCCGCAACGGCTGTTCAGGGCGACCGAGTTCGGGGACGACGTCGACCGGCCGATCCGCAAGTCCGATGGAACCTGGACCTACTTCGCCTCGGATGCTGCCTATCACTTTGACAAGTACCGGCGCGGTTTCGGCGAGATGATCGACGTCTGGGGCGCCGATCACGGCGGCTACGTCAAGCGCATGCAGGCCGCTGTCCGCGCGCTCACCTCCGACCAGGGATCACTCGATGTCAGGATCTGCCAGCTGGTCAACCTGACCCGGGATGGCAAGCCGGTGCGCATGTCCAAGCGCGCCGGGACCTTCGTGACCCTGTCCGACGTGATCGATGCCGTCGGCCGGGACGTGGTCAGGTTCATCATGCTGACACGGCGCAACGACCAGCCGCTCGACTTCGACCTTGCCCGGGTGACCGAGCAGAGCCGGGACAACCCGGTCTTCTACGTCCAGTACGCACACGCGCGGTGCCACTCTGTGCTGCGTCATGCCGCCGGTCTCGTGGACGCGGCTGCACTTGACTGCGGGTCGCTCGGATCCACTGATCTCGACCCGCTGATCGATGACGGGGAACTCGGGCTGATCCGGCAGCTCGCGCGCTGGCCGCGAACGGTCGAGGTCGCGGCCGAGACGCGCGAACCCCATCGCATCGCGTTTTTCCTGACCGACCTTGCCGCGGGCTTCCACGCCCTGTGGAACCGGGGCCGCGACGACACCCGGCTCAGGTTCATCGATCCCGCACGGCCTGAGGCTACCCGCGCCCGGCTGGCCCTGGTGCGCGGCGTTGCCACCGTCATCGCATCCGGCCTGTCGGTCATCGGGGTCAGGCCGGTCGAAGAGCTGCGATCGTGAGTCGGCCCGACCATGTCGCGCAGCGTGGATACGGGATGCGGACGGCGCCGCGCTGGCTGTCGGTTGTGGTCGGACTCGGCGCCCTGCTCGCATTTGGCGGACTGTTGCTGTACGCCTACAGCGACGCCTTCCTGAATCCGGTGGCGGAGGACATCCCGTTGATTGCAAGGGAACCCGGTCCGGAACGGATCAGGCCGGACGATCCGGGCGGACGGACGATCCCGTACCGGGACATGGAGATCCTGAAGGCCCAGTCCGGAGAGAGGTCTCCGGCACCGGTGACCGAACGCGTGCTGCCGCCGCCGGAGAAGCCGGTGGACCCGTCGACCCTGATAACGGCCACCGCGGATGCGGTACCTCCCCGGCGGGATCCCGCCGCGTCTGCCGGTCCCGGTGAGGACGGGGACGAGGGCGCGGGGCCGGACACGCATGCAGGTCCGGTTCCGCTGGCCGGACCGGACGACCGGGCTGTCGCCGATGCCGGGACCGACGAACCCGGCGGCGAACCGGCGGTCGCGGTGCCCCTTCCGCGCTCCAGGCCGTTTGCGGCTGCGGCTGCGCCCGAGGCCGGGGTGGAGTCCGGCGTGCTGCCGAGATTGCGGCCGTTCAGTGACCGGGCCGCTCGCGGGCCCGGTGGACGGATCCAGGTCGGAGCGGTCAGGGGCAGGGACGACGCGATCATTGTCTGGCAGGAACTCCGGGCCCGCCATCCGGCCGAACTCGGCGGCCTCACCCTGCGGCTGGAGCAGAGCGGGGGCGAGGACGGATACTTCCGTCTGCTGGCCGGTCCGGTCAGCGTGGCGCAGGCACGGCAGATCTGCAGGACGCTGGTTTCGCGCGGGCAGACCTGCCTTCCGGATACGCCATGAAGGCGTGCATCCTCGGCTGTGGCGGACCGGTCCTGACGCGGGAGGAGCGGGCGTTTTTCCGGGAGGCCGATCCCTACGGGTTCATCCTGTTCGAACGCAACTGTCACGCACCGGATCAGCTCCGTGCGCTGGTCGCGGACCTTCGCGAGACCGTCGGTCGCCGTGCACCGGTCCTGGTCGACCAGGAGGGGGGTCGGGTGCAGCGGCTCGGTCCACCGGCGTGGCGCAGGTATCCGCCCGCGGGCCTGTTCGGCACGCTGATGGGGGAGAGCGTGCCGGTGGCGGTGGAAGTGGCTGAACTCACGGCACGGCTGGTCGCGAACGACCTGCGCAACGGCCCGGACATCGACGTCAACTGTGCCCCGGTTCTCGATCTGCGGCTTGACGGCGCGCACGGGGTCATCGGCGACCGGGCGTTTTCCGGTGAGGGGGACCAGGTCGCGTTGCTGGGAACCAGCTGGATCGAGGGTCTGAAGGCAGGCGGCGTCGTCCCCGTCATGAAGCACCTGCCCGGACACGGCCGGGCCCGTTGTGACAGTCACCTGTCGCTGCCGGTCATCGACACCCCGACCGAGGAACTTGTCTACAATGACTTCCTGACCTTCCGCATGGTCGGCGGTCAGCATCCGGGTCTTCCCGGCATGACCGGTCACCTGCTGTTTTCCGGTATCGACCCGCACCTGCCCGTCACGCTGTCGCCCGTGCTGCTGGAGACGCTGATCCGCGGATACATCGGGCTGACAGGACTGCTGATCAGCGACGATCTCTCGATGGAAGCACTCGATGGGCCGCTCGCGGACCGTGCGGCCGCGGCGTGCCGGGCCGGGTGCGATGTCGCCCTGCACTGCAACGGCCGGCTCGAGGAGATGGTGTCGGTAGCGGACGCGGTTCCGGTGCTTGCCGACGCAGCCCTCGAGCGGGCCGTCGCGCTGATGGCGGATTCGGAGGCGTTGCGGGGCGGCGCCGAACAGGTCGACGCGCGCGAGCTCGAGGAGAAGATCGCCGCCGCGGTCCGGAACCTGCACTATGTCTGACCTCGCTTTCCAGGCGGAACGGGCGTTGTGGCTGCTGTCGATCTGGGCGCCGCCGGTGGTCCTTGCGGTCACGATGCACGAGGCTGCGCACGGGTGGATGGCAGCGCAGCTCGGAGACACCACCGCACGCGACAGGGGTCGCGTGACGCTCAACCCGCTGCCGCACATCGACCCGTTCGGGACGGTGATCCTGCCGCTGCTCTGCGTCATCTCGCCGCTGGCGCTCGTCTTCGGTTACGCGAGGCCGGTACCGGTCAACATCCGCCGGCTGGGCTCGCCGCGCCGCGACATGATGCTGGTGGCCGCTGCCGGTCCGGCGGCGAATGTCCTGCTTTGCGTGGTCTCGGCACTGCTGTTGGGCCTGGTCCCGCTGGTCCCCGACGTGATGGCGGTCTGGATGGCCAACGTGCTGCGGTGCTCGATCATCCTGAACGCGGTGCTGGCGGTGTTCAACATGCTGCCGGTTCCGCCGCTCGACGGCGGTCGGATCGTGACCGGCCTGCTGCCGCCGGCGCTGGCGGTCCGGTACAATCGGCTCGGACGCTACGGGATCCTGCTGATCCTCGCGGTGCTGATCCTGCCCTCTCTGGTCGGTGACCTGCTGCGCCTCGATCTCGACTTTGTCTGGCCGCTGCTGATCCTCCCGATCGAGGGGCTGATCGGCCTCGTCATGGCGCTGGCAGGAGCCTGACGGCGCATGGCGGGGACCGGCACGCCGTTCCGGCAGGGCTTGCGGGAGCCGGTCCGGTGAACTGCGAGGCAGAGCGCGAGGATGACGGTCTTCTGCTCAGCCTCGACGGCTATCAGGGTCCGATCGACGTCCTGCTCGACCTGGCACGCCGCCAGGAGGTCGATCTGGTCCGGATCTCGGTCCTGCAGCTTGCCGACCAGTACCTCACCTTCATGGCGGCATCCCCGGACCTGCAGCGATCGGCCGACTACCTGGTCATGGCGGCGTGGCTGGTGTGGCTGAAGTCCCGGCTGCTGCTGCCCGAGGAGGAAGAGGACGAACCGGTCTCGGCCGAGGAAATGGCCGAGGTGCTGCGTCTGCGGCTTCGCCGCCTCGAGGCCATGCAACAGGCGGGGCAGCGGCTCATGGACCTGCCCCGGCTCGGCCGGGACCGGTTCGCCCGCGGCATGACCGACGAGGTCGCCGACATCGCGCGTACCCGGCACCTCGCGACGCTGCGGGACCTGCTTCGCGCCTATGCGAACCGTCGCATGCGACAACAGGACGCGTCACTCAGCATTGCGCCGCCGCGGCTTCATTCGGTACGAGACTCCACGGTGCTCCTTCGCCGCATTCTCGGCGTGTCCACACGCTGGCACCGCCTGTTCGACATGGTTCCGGCCGGTGTCGGCGGCGGGCTCGAGGTGCGCTCGGCGATTGCGTCGCTGTTCGCGGCCAGCCTGCAGCTCGCAGGTGACGGCGAGGTCGAACTGCGCCAGGACCGGCCGTTCGGAGAGATCGAACTGAGGGGAACGGGACGTCGGGAGGAGGAGACGTGAACGAGGAGCGGCCGGAGCCCGCGCGCCGGAAGGATGGCTGCCGGCTTGCCGAGGCCTTGCTGTTCGCGAGCGCGGAGCCGCTGGCGGAAGACTTCCTGCAGCAGAGGATGCCGGAGGGCGTGGCGGTCGGCGAGGTCCTGGCCGAGCTTGTCCGGACCTACGACGGGCGCGGGGTCAACCTGGTCAGGGCCGGCGCAGGCTGGGCGTTCAGGACCGCGCCCGACCTGGCCGGGCGCCTGCAACGCGAGGTCGACGTCCCGCGCCGGCTGTCGCGTGCGGCCGTGGAGACCATTGCGATCATCGCCTATCACCAGCCGGCGACCCGTGCCGAAATCGAGGAGATCCGCGGCGTGGTGCCGGGCCGCGGGACCATGGACATGCTGCTCGAACTGGGCTGGATCCGGCCGCACGGACGCCGTGAAACCCCGGGACGACCGCTGCAGTGGGTGACGACCGACGCGTTCCTGGATCACTTCGGGCTGGCCTCGCTCGATGACCTGCCGGGCCTGGAGGAGCTGCGTGCGTCGGGGCTGCTCGATCCGGTTCCCGAGTTCGGATCCGACCCGGAACCGGAGGACAACGGTGGATAGTCCCGCATCCGGGAACGGGCCCGCCCACGCCGCCCGGCTCGAGGTGAGCGGTCTGGCTCACCGTTTTGCGGCGATCCAGGCGCTTGCGCAGGTGTCGTTTGCGGCCGAGGCCGGACGGATCACCTGCCTGCTCGGACCCTCGGGCTGCGGCAAGACCACGCTGCTGCGCCTGGTCGCCGGCCTCGAGCGCGTCCAGCAGGGGCGGATTCGCATCGGGGAAGAGACCGTTGCCGATCCCCGGGGGCAGGTCCCGCCGGAACGGCGCGGGGTCGGCCTGGTGTTCCAGGACCATGCGCTGTTCCCCCATCTTTCGGTGCTCGACAACGTGCTGTTCGGCCTGTCGCGGCGGGCGGACCGGCTCGATCGCGCCATGCAGACGCTGGGACGGGTGCGGATGGCGCGGCATGCGCATGCCTTTCCGCACGTGCTCTCCGGCGGGGAGCAGCAGCGGGTCGCGCTGGCACGGGCGCTGGCGCCGGGCCCCGACGTGCTGCTGCTCGACGAGCCGTTCTCCAGTCTCGACTCGCGGCTGCGCGACGAGGTTCGCGACGAGATCCTGCAGGTGCTGAAGGCCGCGGACTGCACCACCCTGATCGTCACGCATGATTCCGAGGAGGCGATGTTCATGGCCGACCGGATCGTGCTGATGCAGGCCGGAACGGTGGTGCAGTCGGGAACGCCGCACGAACTCTATTGTGCTCCGGCAACCCCGTTCGTGGCCGACTTCTTCAGCCACATCAACCGGTTCGACGGCGTGGTTGCCCGGGGAGTCGTCGAGACACCGCTCGGCCGGGTGGCGGCGGACGGACTCGCCGAGGGCAGCCCGGTCGAGGTGGCCGTGCGGCCCGAGGGAGTCCGGATCGTCGGCGAGGCCGGCGGTGACGGGGTTCCGGCGGTGGTCCGTGATGCCAGGCTGCTCGGCCGCAGCAGCCTGCTGCAGCTCGCCTGCACGGGTCCCGGGGGCACGGTGCAGCTGCAGGTCCGCACGCCCGGCGTGGTGACGCCGTGTCCGGGAACCCGGCTCTCGGTCCGGCTCGATCCGGCGCAGACCTTCGTCTTTCCCGCCTCCGGGTGAGGCCTCCTGTTCAGGCCCGGACCTGTGCTAGGACGTTGCGAAGGGCGTTGGAGTCGTGCATACAGTCTTGCTGTCAGCGCGTGAGCCGGTCGCACGGTTCAGGTTTCGGGAGCAGTTTACATGGGATTCACCAGCATCTGGCACTGGTTGATCGTACTTGCCGTCGTGCTCCTGTTGTTCGGCGGACGAGGCAAGATATCGTCGCTCATGGGGGATTTCGGCAAGGGATTGAAGAACTTCAAGTCCGGGCTGAAGGAAGAGGACAAGCCGGAGACCGCGTCCGGGGCGCTCGAAGGTGATGCGGTCGCCCAGGCGGAACCGGCGAAGAATGACCAGGCGGTCAAGAGCTAGGTTCCAGACCACCGTCCCCGTGGTGCCGGACCGGCGAAGCGGTGCCGGGTGCGCCGCATCTTCGTAACGGACCGGCGGCATGTTCGATCTCGGTTGGCAGGAGTTTTTCCTGATCGCGGTCATCGGGTTGCTCGTGGTGGGCCCGAAGGACCTGCCCGGCGTGATCCGCACGGTGGTCAAGTGGATCCGCAAGGTGCGGGGGATGGCGCGGGACTTCCAGCACCAGGTCGAGGAAGTGGCGCGCGAGGCCGAGCTTGACGAGATCCGCGAAGAAGCCAAGAAACTGACGCGCTCCGACATTGCCGACAGCATCCGCGACACCGTCGATCCCGACGGAGAACTGACCCGCAGCGTCGACGAGACCCGCCGGACCATCGAGCGCGAGGCCCGCAGCGACGATGCCGTGCCGATGGCGACGGTTGTCGACGCCTCCGACGCGGGGACCGCGGAGGCCGGCTCCGGGACCGCGGAGGCAGGCACCGGGAGCGCGGAGGCCGGGACCGGCGTTCCGGATGACCGGAAGGAAGAGGAGGGCGTCGCCGACCCTGTTGTCCCGGCCGGGGACAGGGTCGAGGACGCGGACGGCGACCCCGGCTCCCGGGGCGGGGCCGAACCGGCGGCACCCGAACCCTCGCCGGCCGTCGACGAGCCGGACGATCGCGGGGTTGCCGCGGCGGCCGGGGAGCGACGGTAGATGGCATCGGACGACCTCGACGAAAGCAGGATGCCGCTGCTCGATCACCTGATCGAGCTCAGACAGCGCCTGATCTGGTCCTTCGTCGCCCTGATCGTCGCCTTCTTCGTGTGCTACGCGGTGGCCGGGCACATCTACAACTTCCTGGTCCAGCCGCTCGCCGACATCACCGAGGGCCAGGAAGGGCGCCGGATGATCTTCACGGCGCTGCACGAGGCATTCTTCACCCAGATCAAGGTCGCCTTCTTCGCGGCCATGTGCATCGCCTTTCCCATCATGGCGACCCAGGTATGGGGGTTTGTCGCCCCGGGACTCTACCGGACCGAACGCCGCGCCTTCCTGCCATTCCTGGTCGCGACGCCGATGCTGTTCGCGCTCGGCGCCGCGGTGGTCTACTACCTGGTGATCCCGCTGGCCTGGCGGTTCTTCATCAGCTTCGAGCAGCCGGGTGGCGACGGTGTGCTGCCGATGCAGCTCGAGCCCAAGGTGGACCAGTACCTGTCGCTGGTCATGCGGCTGATCTTCGCCTTCGGCGTGTGTTTCGAGCTGCCGGTGCTGATCATCCTGCTGACCCGGGTCGGGATCGCCAGTTCCGCCGGCCTGCGGGCCAAGCGCAAGTACGCGATCCTGATCGCCTTTGTCGTTGCTGCCGTGATCACGCCGCCGGACGTGATCAGCCAGATCCTGCTCGCGGTCCCGGTGATCATGCTCTACGAGGTCTCGATCCTGTGCGCGCGGGTGATCGAGCGCCGACGGGCCGACCAGGAGGACTGACCCGGTCCGGTGGACCGCAACCGATGCTGCGGCTATAAGGTCCGCCGACAGCGGCGGCGGGCAAGCCCGGGTTCGCGGTCCGGGGTGAGTGGCACATGCATGACATCAGGCGAATTCGCGAAGACGGGGTCGGGTTCGACCACGAGATGCGTCGGCGCGGCCTTGGCGACGTCGCGGACGAGATCCTCGATGCCGACCGGCGCTGGCGGGAATGCGTCAGCGCCGCACAGGCGCTGCGCCAGCGGCGCAACGATGCCTCGCGCGAGATCGGGCGGCGCAAGCGCGAGGGCGAGGATGCCGACGAGCTGATCGGACAGGTTGCCCGGATCCGCAGCGAGGCGCAGCAGCTCGAGGAGACGGCGCACGGGCTCGAGGCCGGGTTGCGCGACCTGCTGGCCGGGCTTCCGAACAGCCTCGCCCGGGAAGTGCCGGACGGCCGCGACGAGACCGAGAACCTCGAGATCCGCCGCTGCGGCGAGCTGCCGGCGTTCGATTTCCTGCCGAAGGACCACGTGGCCATCGGGGTCGGGCTCGGGCTCATGGACTTCGGCCGCGCGGCCCGGCTCTCCGGGGCCCGGTTCGTGTTCCTGACCGGCATGCTGGCGCGGCTCGAGCGTGCGCTTGCCGCCTTCATGCTGGACCGCCAGGCCGGCCATCATGGCTATCTCGAGGTCTCGCCGCCGTTCATGGTGCACGAGCAGGCCCTGTTCGGGACCGGGCAGCTGCCGAAGTTTGCCGACCAGCAGTACCGGACCGAGGACGGGCTCTGGCTGATCCCGACCTCCGAGGTCCCGCTCACCAACCTGGTTGCCGACGAGATCCTCGATGCGGCCGACCTGCCGCTCAGGTTCACCGCCCACACGCCGTGTTTCCGTTCCGAGGCCGGTGCGGCGGGCCAGGACACCCGTGGCATGATCCGCATGCACCAGTTCACCAAGGTGGAGATGGTCTCGATCTGCCATCCCGGCGAGGCGCAGGCCGAGCACGAGCGCATGACGGCGTGCGCGGAGGACATCCTCCACGTGCTGGGGCTGCCGTTCAGGACCGTGCTGCTGTGTTCGGGCGATACCGGGTTTTCGGCACGCAAGACCTACGACATCGAGGTCTGGTTGCCGGGCCAGGACGAGGGCAGTGGCCGGTATCGGGAGATTTCCAGCTGTTCGGACTGCGGCGATTTCCAGGCGCGGCGCATGAAGGCCCGCTTCCGCCAGGAAGGCGTGATCGACCACCCCTGCACCCTGAACGGGTCGGGTCTCGCCGTCGGCAGGACCCTGATCGCGGTGCTGGAGAACTTTCAGCGCGCCGACGGCAGCATCGTCATTCCCGAGGCGCTGCGCCCGTGGATCGGCGGCGTCGAGGTCATCGCGCCCGGAGACCGGGCCCCGTGACCGCGCGGCCGCGCACCTTCCCCTCCGATCTGCGGGGCGCCCGGGTCCTTCTGACCAACGACGACGGGTACGATGCCGCCGGGCTCGCGTGCCTGAGGACCATCGTGGCCGGGCTGTGCGACGATGTGTGGGTGGTGGCGCCGGAGACCAACCAGAGCGGGGCCGGACACTCGCTGACGCTGCGCCGGCCGTTGCGAATCACCGAACGCGGCGCGAAGTGCTACTCGGTCGACGGAACACCAACCGACTGCGTGCTGCTGGCCATCAACCGGATCTTGGCGGACCACCGTCCCGATTTCGTGTTCTCGGGCGTGAACCACGGGACCAACCTGGGCGACGACGTGACCTATTCGGGGACCGTCTCCGCGGCGCTGGAAGCCGAGGTGCTGGGCGTGCCTTCGATCGCCTTCAGCCAGGAGCTGGACGAGGCCGGTGCGACCGACTGGTCGGGTGCGCGCGGCGGTCTCGCCAGTCTGGCACAGGCACTGGTCGTGCGCGGATGGCCGTCCGATACCCTGATCAACGTCAATTTTCCGCGCGAGGCGGGCGGGGTCGCGGTCACCAGGCTCGCGCGGCACAAGGTCGGTGACCAGACCGTGCCCGAGAGCGACGCCTCCGGCGGGACCCGTTACTGGATCGGCGACATGCACACCACCGCGCCGGGTGACGGGACCGACGTGGCCGCCGTGGCGGCCGGGCTGGTATCGGTCACGCCGCTCATGCTCGACTTCACCGACTACCGCACACTCGCGGACCTGGCCGCGGCACTGGGGTGAACGACGCCGAACGCGGGCGTTTGCGCATGGTGGAGCTGCTGCAGCGCCAGGGCATCAGCGACAGCGGCGTTCTCGATGCCCTGCGCCGCGTGCCGCGCGAGCGGTTCGTCCCGGCGGTCTTTCGTCCCCACGCCCACGCCGACCGGGCATTGCCGATCGAGGCCGGCCAGACCATCAGCCAGCCCTTCATCGTCGCCTACATGACCGAGCGTCTGGCGCTGACGGCCGATCACAAGGTGCTGGAGGTGGGAACCGGTTCAGGCTACCAGGCGGCTGTGCTCGCCATGATGTGCCGGCGGGTCTACACCATGGAACGTTCCCGCGTGCTGCTGGCACTCGCGCGGCGCCGGTTCGAGGACCTGGGGCTGGTGGACGTGATCAGCCGCCTGGGCGACGGGTGGCGGGGATGGAGCGAACAGGCGCCGTTCGACCGGATCATCGTGACCGCGGCTGCGCCCGAGCTGCCAGCGGACCTGGTGGGGCAGCTCGCGGAGAACGGACGCATGGTGGTTCCGATCGGTCCGGAACAGGGAGACCAGACCCTGGTGCTCGTTACCAGGAGCGCCGGCGAGATTGCGCAGCAGCGGCTGCTGCCGGTCCGGTTCGTCCCCCTGGTGAGCCAGGCACGCACCGGACGGAGTGCTGCTCCCGGCTGAGCACCGGGACGACGGCCGCAGGAAACCGTCCCGTGTCCGGCCACCGTCTTTCGCCGACCGGGATCGCATCGATCACGCGGTGCCCGGTCCCGAATGGCGGCCAGGCGACGGGCTTGTGCGGCCTTGGCCGGAAGGTATCATCGCGCTGATGCGGTCATTGCGAGCACTCGTTCGGTTCCTGCTGCTGGTGCTGCTCGTCGGCGGGTGCAGCGGTCTCGCGGTGCCGCCACAGCGTGAGGCGGCGGTGAGCCGGCCGCACGCGGACGCTCCCGGGCGGCGGTACGTCCGGGTTGCCCGAGGCGACACCGTGACCGCGATTGCCCGGCGCCATGGCGTCACGGTCGGGGCTCTTGTCGACGTGAACGGACTGGAGAGCCCCGACAGGCTGAGGGTCGGCCAGCTGCTGCGCCTGCCGGCTCCCGGCGGCTACACGGTCCGGTCAGGCGACTCGCTGCTCGGCATCGCCAGGCGGTTCGATATCGACCCCGAACGGCTGGCGCGGCTCAACCGCCTCGAGCGGCCCTGGACGCTTCGGCCCGGTCAGGTCCTGGCAATGCCGGTCACCCCGGGGGATGGTGGTGCGGTCCCGGTCCCGGTGCTGCGCGGCGCCCCGACCGCGGCGCAGCCGGAAGCCGGAACAGACTGGCTCGGGGGTATCCTGGCGCGGATCCGGTCCGCGGACCCGCCGGTGCCGGATCCGCCCCCGGACGACCCGGTTGCCGCTGCCTCGACGCCTGCCGCACTTTCCCCGACACCTGCCCCCGCCGCGCTGCCGGGGCGCGAGACCGGACCGCTCATGTGGCCGGTGCGCGGCCCCGTGATCTCCGGCTTCGGACCCGGCGGCGACGGATTGCGCAACGACGGCATCAACATCGCGGCCCCGACCGGTACCCCGGTGCTCGCCGCCGGGCACGGGGAGGTAATCCTGGTTGCCGGGGAGCTTGCCGGGTACGGCACCCTGGTGCTGATCCGGCACGCCGGTGGCCTGATCACGGCCTATGCCCATGTCGGACGGGTCCTGGTGCGCGAAGGCGACACGGTCCGGCGCGGCACGACGATCGCGACCGTCGGGACCAGCGGCGGGGTGCGAAGACCGCAGCTGCACTTCGAGGTGCGCCGCGGCGCGACTGCACTCGATCCCGAACTGCATCTCGGATCCTGAGCATCCGGCAGAGCCGGGCGGGACCGCCCGCAGGGTGCCGCACTGCAGAGCGCAGTTCGTTGCAATCACCACATCGATCGCTATAGTCCGGCGACGCGTGTCACCCGTGTGCCAACGAACCGATCCGGTGCGGGATCGGGGACCAGGGAGTTGACCATGTTCACCACACCTGCATTTGCCCAGTCCGCGGGCGGTTCCGGAGGGTTCGACCTGGTGGCGCTGGCGCCGCTCGCACTGATCTTCGTGGTCTTCTACTTCCTGCTCATCCGTCCCCAGCAGAAGCGGATGAAGGAGCACAAGGCCATGCTCGAGAAGATTCACCGCAACGACCGGATCGTCACCAACGGCGGACTGATCGGCAAGGTGGCCAAGGTCGTTGCCGACCGCGACGAGCTCGAGGTCGACATCGCCGACAACGTCAGGGTCAAGGTCCGCCGCGGCATGGTGTCCGAGGTCATTTCGAAAGGCAGCGACTGACAGCCCGAACAGAGCAGGCGGCAACCGGCCATGTTGCACTTTCCACCCTGGAAGATCGCGATCGTCCTGCTGGTGTGCCTGATCGGCCTGGTCTACGCCGCGCCCAACGCGATCGATACCGACTACTCGGACCGGGTTCCCGACTTTGCGCCGGGCAAGAAGGTCAGCCTCGGCCTTGACCTGCAGGGGGGATCCTACCTGCTGCTGAAGGTCGAACTCGACGTGGTGATCGCCGAACGCCTGGAGAGCATCGTCGACGCGGCACGCCAGGCGCTGCGGCGGGAACGGATCGGCTACCGCGGTCTCGGTGTGTCCGGCGAGCGCGTCGAGGTGGGGATCAGGGATGTCGCGGACGTGCCGAGGGCGCGCGGGATCCTGGAGGGACTCGACCAGGAAACGGTGGTGGAGCTCGACGAGGCGTCCGGCCGGGCGACGATCACGCTGACCGAGGCCGCCATCGTCGATGCCCGCGCCGCGGCGCTTCAGCAGTCGATCGAGATCGTGCGCCGGCGTATCGACGAGACCGGCGTGCGCGAACCCACGATCCAGCGCCAGGGCCAGGACCGCATCCTGGTCCAGTTGCCGGGCGTCGATGATCCCGACCGGATCAAGGCGCTGCTCGGCCAGACCGCCAGGATGGTGTTCCGGATGGTGGACATCACCGCTCCGGTGGACAGCGCTCTCGCAGGGCGGGTTCCGCCGGGATCGCTGCTGCTCCAGGCCGCCGATCCCGGGCCCGGCGAACCGGGCCACTACGTGGTCCGCCGCCGCGTCGAGGTGAGCGGAGAGAACCTGGTCGATGCCCAGCCGACCTTCCAGGACGGACAGCCGGTCGTGAGTTTCCGGTTCGACACCCTGGGGGCCAAGCGGTTCGGCCGCACCACCTCGGACCATGTCGGCGAACCGTTCGCAATCGTGCTCGACGACAAGGTCATCAGCGCACCGGTGATCCGCGAGCCGATCCTGGGAGGCACCGGGATCATATCGGGCAACTTCACGGTGAAGTCGGCCAACGACCTGGCGCTGCTGCTGCGCGCCGGTGCCCTGCCGGCGCCGCTGGTGGTGCTGGAGGAACGCACGGTCGGGCCGGGGCTGGGTGCTGACTCGATCGCTGCGGGCAAGGTTGCCAGCGTGATCGGGCTGGTGATGGTGGTGGTGTTCATGGTGGTGGCCTACGGTCTGTTCGGCCTGTTCGCCAATGTCGCGCTGCTGTTCAACATCACCCTGATCCTGGGCGTGCTCTCGGCCCTGCAGGCGACCCTGACCCTGCCCGGCATCGCCGGGATCGTGCTGACCATCGGCATGGCGGTGGACGCCAACGTGCTGATATTCGAGCGAATCCGCGAGGAAATGCGGTTGGGTCGCACGCCGATCTCGGCGATCGATGCCGGCTACAAGCGGGCGCTCACCACCATCATCGACTCCAACCTGACCACGCTGCTGGCCGCGATCTGCCTGTATGCCTTCGGATCCGGGCCGATCAAGGGGTTTGCGGTCACGCTGGCGGTGGGGATCATGACCTCGATGTTCACCGCGATCATGGTCACCCGGTTCATGGTGGTTCTGTGGCTGCGCCGCCGGCGTCCGGCGGCGGTGCCGATCTGAGGACCGGGCGAGGGGTGCGACGGACATGCTGAAACCGCTGCGTCTCGTACCGGCCGATACCCGGATCCCGTTTGTCTCGAACCGGCGCTACGCCTTTGCGGCATCCGCCGTCATGGTGATCGGCTCGCTGCTGGCGGTGCTGCTGATGGGGCTCAACTTCGGCATCGACTTCCGCGGCGGCATCCTGATGGAGGTGCGCTCCCAGCAGGCCGTCGACATTCCGCGGGTCCGCAGCACCCTGTCGGACCTCGGCCTCGGCGAGATCAGCATCCAGGAATTCGGCGTCGAGACCGACGTGCTGATCCGGGTGCAGCGCCAGGACGGGGCGGAACGCGAGCAGATGGCCGCGATCGAGGCGGTCAAGCAGGCGCTGGGCCAGGACTACGACTACCGCCGGACCGAGTTCGTCGGACCGACCGTGGGCGAGGAACTCAAGGAGGCCGGCGCGCTGGCGGTGGGCCTCGCGCTGCTGTCGATCCTGGTCTACATCTGGTTCAGGTTCGAGTGGCAGTTCGGGATCGGCGCGATCCTGGCGCTCGGCCATGACATCCTGACCACGGTCGGGCTGTTCGCCATCATCCAGCACGAGTTCAACCTCGCCACGGTGGCAGCGGTGCTGACCATCGCCGGGTACTCGATCAACGACACCGTGGTCGTGTACGACCGCGTGCGCGAGAACCTGCGCAAGTACAAGCGCATGGACCTGGCCGACCTGTTCAACATGTCGATCAACGAGACGCTGTCGCGCACCACCATGACCTCGGTGACGACCCTGCTGGCCCTGTTCTCAATCTACTTCTTCGGCGGCGAGGTCCTGGCCGACTTCGCGCTCGCCATGATCTGGGGCGTGTGCATCGGCACCTACTCCTCGATCTTCATCGCCGTACCCCTGCTGCTCTACACCAACCTGAAACGCGGCGAGGAGACGCCGACGCACGTGTCGGTGCCCCAGGACGAGCGGGTCGGGGAGGATGGCTGACCCGTGGACGTGACCCCGCTGGTTCCCGAGGGACGCCAGGTGGTGGAGGGCTACGGCGACGGGTACTTCCGGGTTTCGGGAACGGTCTGGCAGGGAGCCGTGATCATCTTTCCCGAAAGCTGCATCGCCTGGCCGGCCGCGGCGAGCGGGGCGGACATGTTCACCGCACTGGCCTCCCGGGCCGGCGCGCTCGAGGCCCTGGCACCGGTGTTCGAGGTTGCGGAGATCCCGGAGATCCTGCTGCTCGGATGCGGCGCGCGGGCCGTGCAGGTCCCGCCGGCCGTACGCGCGGCGGTCAGGAACAGGGGACCGGTGCTCGAGGTCATGGACACCGGCGCCGCCTGCCGGACCTACAACCTGCTGCTCGCCGAACAGCGCCGCGTCGCGGCGGCGCTGGTTCCGGCGGGCTGACGGGGAAGGGTCGCTGCCCGGCCTGTCCGACTGCGCGGCGCTGGTCCGCCGGCACGATCCCGACCGGTACCTGTGCGCGCTGTTCGCCGAGGCCGCGAGCAGGGAGGCACTGCTTGCGCTCTACGCGCTGAACGTCGAGGTCTCGATGGTCGGCGACAGGGTGAGCGAGCCGCTGACCGGCCGCATCCGGCTGCAGTGGTGGCGGGACAGCATCGACATGCTGGCCGCGGGAGAGCCGCGGCGTCACGCCGTGCTCGAGGCCCTGGCCGTCCGCGTGCCGGACCCCGCGAAGCTGCACCGGCTTGTGGATGCGCGGGAACTGGACCTCGAGGACGCGCCGTTCGCGGACAGCGACGCCCTGGAGACCTACGTCGCCGACACCTCGGGCGTGCTGTCGGAGCTGGCGCTCGACCTGCTTGGGGTGGCGGATGGCGCCACCCGGGACAGTGCCGGGCATGTCGCCCGTGCCTGGGGCCTCGTCGGTCTGCTGCGTTCGGCGCCCTTCCACGCCAGGGCACGCCGCATGATGGTGCCTGCCGATGCGCTGAGCCGCCACGCGGTGCCACCCGGCGCCTACCTCGAGCTTCGGGGCGGGCCGGAACTCGGCGCACTGGCGCGCGAAACGGGGGAACTCGCCGCGGCCTCGCTGGAGCGCGCGCGCCGGCCGGCCCGCTATGCGGCCGCCGCCCCCGTGCTGCTTCCCGCGACCCTGGCGCGGCTCTACCTCGCCCGGCTCGCGGCCGCCGACTGGAACATGTTCGATCCACGGGTGACGGCTCCGGTGCCGCACGCGGTGTTCCGCCTGGTGCTCGCCCGGCTGTTGCGCCGGGTCTGAAGCGGCAGGGTTGCGGGCCGGGCCATCCTTGCCCTATGCAGGAGCCCCTCTTGCATGGACCGGGGCCCGGGACCACGGTCCCCAATCACGGAGTACGCAATGACACAGAAACTTGAAGCCGGCGGCGCGATGCCGGACATCACCCTGCCGACGGTTGCCGGCGACGAGGTCAGCATCGGCGGTCCCGGCGAACGGTGGCGGATGGTCGTGGTCTACCGGGGGCTGCACTGCCCGATCTGCAAGGACTACACCGCGCGGGTCGAGGCGCTGACCGGGGAGCTGGCCGAACTGGGGACCGACATCATCTTCGTTTCCGGGGACACGCCGGAAAAGGCGCAGGCCTTCGCCGACGAGGTCGGCCTGAAACAGCCGGTGGCGCACAGCCTGTCGGTGGAGCAGATGCGCCGGCTCGGCCTCTACGTCTCCGAACCGCGGCCGACCGAGACCGACCGGCCGTTCCCGGAACCGGGCGTGTTCGTGGTCAACGAGCAGGGCCGGGCCCACATCATCGAGATCGCCAACGCCCCGTTCATTCGCCCGGAACCGGCACTGGTTCTCCGCGGCATCCGCCACATCCGCACCAACGACTACCCGATTCGCGGCACGCTCGCCTGAACCGGTCCGGCGATCATCCGCCCGCCCAGGCGGTCACGTCGTCGAGCGCACGGGCCGCCATCGCCCGCTTGCGCTCGCGACCGCGCAGGCGCGCCGGGGCGGCGAGTGGCGGAAACAGGCCGAAGTTCACGTTCATCGGCTGGAATGTCCTGCTGTGGGCTCCGCCGGTGATGTGTGCGAGCAACGCCCCGAGCGCAGTGGTTCCGGGTGGCGCGGTCCCCGTGGCGCCGTGCCGCTCGGCGGCGGCGAACCGGCCGGCCAGCAGTCCCACGGCCGCACTCTCGACGTATCCCTCGACCCCGGTGATCTGTCCGGCAAACCGCAGCCGCGGTTCGGCGCGCAGCCGCAGCTGCCCGTCGAGCAGGGCGGGCGAGTTGATGAAGGTGTTGCGGTGCAGTCCGCCGAGCCTGGCGAACTCCGCGTGCTCGAGTCCGGGGATCATGCGGAAGACGCGAACCTGTTCGGCATGGCGCATCTTGGTCTGGAACCCCACCAGGTTGTAGAGCGTGGCCAGCGCATTGTCCTGGCGCAGCTGGACCACCGAGTGAGGACGCCGTCCGGTGGCGGGATCGGTGAGACCGACGGGTTTCATCGGGCCGAAGCGGAGGGTTTCGCGTCCGCGTGACGCCATCACCTCGATCGGCATGCAGCCCTCGAAGTACGGAGTGTCGCGTTCCCAGTCGCGGAACTCGATGGTCCCGGCCGCGAGCAGGGCATCGAGGAACGCCGCATAGCGCCCCTCGTCGAGCGGGCAGTTGATGTAGTCGGCCCCGTCGCCGTCACCGGACCCGCGGTCCCAGCGCGACTGGAACCAGGCGGTCTCGAAGTCGATGCTGTGCCGGTGGACCACCGGCGCGATGGCATCGAAGAAGGCGAGCGCGTCGGTGCCGGTCAGCCCGGAGATGGCGTCCGCAAGTCCCGGCGAGGTCAGGGGACCGGTGGCAACGATCACGCTGTCCCAGTCACCCGGCGGCAGTCCGTCGACCTCGTCGCGCTCGATGGTGACCAGCGGGTGAGCGCCAAGCCGCTCCTCGACCGCGGCGGAGAAGATGTCCCGGTCCACCGCCAGTGCGGACCCGGCCGGCAGGCGGGCGCCGTCGGCCGCCTGCATCACCAGCGAACCACACCGGCGCATCTCCGCATGAAGCACGCCCACGGCGTTGCTCTCGTGGTCGTCGGAGCGGAACGAGTTGGAACAGACCAGCTCGGCAAGGCCGCCGGTGCGATGGGCGTCGGTCATGCGCCGGGGCCGCATCTCGTGCAGGACCACCGGTGTTCCGGCCCGGGCCAGCTGCCAGGCGGCCTCGGACCCGGCGAGGCCGCCACCGATGACATGCACCGGCCGGGTCATGCGGACCGGCGCCGGTCGAGGCCGGGAAGACAGCCGCGGAGGTACTGGCCGGTGAAGCTCGCCGCACAGTCGGCAACGGCTTCCGGCGTTCCCTCGACCACCACCTCGCCGCCGCCGCTGCCGCCGAGCGGGCCGAGGTCGATGATCCAGTCGGCGGTCTTGATGACCTCGAGATTGTGTTCGATCACCACCACGGTGTTGCCCTGCTCGACCAGGGCGTTCAGGACCTCGAGCAGCTTGCGGATGTCGTCGAAGTGCAGCCCGGTGGTCGGTTCGTCGAGGATGTAGAGCGTCCGCCCGGTCGCCCGGCGCGACAGTTCCTTTGCCAGCTTGATGCGCTGTGCCTCGCCGCCGGACAGGGTGGTGGCGGGCTGGCCGATGGTGATGTAGCCAAGGCCTACCTTCTGCAGCGTTGCGAGCCGCTTGTGGATGGCGGGGATGGCGGCGAAGAACTCCGTGCACTCGTCGACCGTCATGTCCAGGACATCGGCGATCGACTTCTCCCGGTACCTGATCTCCAGGGTTTCCCGGTTGTAGCGCCGGCCGCGGCAGACCTCGCACTGCACGTGCACGTCCGGCAGGAAGTGCATCTCGATGCGGATGACACCGTCGCCGTTGCAGGCCTGGCAGCGTCCGCCGGCGACGTTGAAGGAGAACCTGTTCGCCTTGTAGCCGCGTGCCCGCGCCTCCGGCAGGCCGGCATACCATTCGCGGATCGGCGTGAAGGTGTTGGTGTAGGTCACCGGGTTCGACCGGGGAGTGCGGCCGATCGGCGACTGGTCGATGTCGATCACCTTGTCGAGCATTTCGAGCCCGAGCAGCTCGTCGTGCGGTCCCGGGACCTGCTCGGCCCTCTGCAGCCGCCGCGAGGCCGCCTTCCACAGGGTCTCGACCACCAGCGATGACTTGCCGCTTCCCGACACCCCGGTCACGCAGGTGAACACTCCGAGCGGAAACCGCACGTCAATCCCGTTCAGGTTGTTGGCCCGCGCGCCGTTGAGCCGCACCATGCGCTGCTCCGACACCCGCCGTCTGGACGGCGGCACCTCGATCCTGCGGGTGCCGCGCAGGTACTCGCCGGTCAGGCTGCCGGGCGTACGCATGACGTCGCCCGGAGTGCCGCTCGCCACCACCAGGCCGCCGTGCTGGCCGGCGCCGGGGCCCATGTCGACCACGTGGTCGGCGGTGCGGATCGCGTCCTCGTCGTGCTCGACCACCATGACCGTGTTGCCGAGGTCCCGCAGGCGCTTGAGGTTGGCGAGCAGCTTGTCGTTGTCGCGCTGGTGCAGGCCGATCGACGGCTCGTCCAGCACGTACAGCACCCCGGTCAGCCCGGACCCGATCTGGGATGCGAGCCGGATGCGCTGGCTCTCGCCGCCCGACAGGGTTCCCGAGGTTCGCGACAGGGTGAGGTAGTCGAGACCGACGTTGTTCAGGAAGCCAAGCCGTTCGCGGATCTCGCGCAGGATGCGGTGGCCGATCTCCGACTGTTTCGCGGTCAGCGTGTGTTCCAGCGCCGCGAACCACTCGACCGCCCGGGCAATGGACATCTCGGTGATCTCCGAGATGGTCAATTCGCCGACCCGGACCGCAAGCGCGGCCGGTTTCAGGCGCTGGCCGTTGCAGGCCTCGCACCGGGCCACTGACTGGTAACGGCCCAGTTCCTCGCGCACGCGGCCCGACTCGGTCTCCCGGAAACGTCGTTCGAGGTGCGGTATGACACCCGGAAACGGCGCGCGGGTCCGGTAGTTCTTGCGCCCCGCCCGGTAGCTGATCGTGACCGGCTCGCCCCCGGTGCCGTACAGGATCGCGTGCTGCACTTCCTCCGGGAGCTCGCCGAACGGGGTGCGCGTCGAGACGCCGAAATGGTCCGCGATCCCCTTCAGCGCCTGGTCGAAGTAGACGTGCTCGCGCTGGTGGCGGCCCCATACCTGGACCGCACCGTTGGCCAGCGAAACGGTACGGTCCGGAACCACGCGGTCCGGGTCGAAGTACAGGCTGCGGCCGAGCCCGTCGCAGGTCGGACAGGCGCCGAAGGGATTGTTGAACGAGAACAGCCTGGGCTCGATCTCGTCGATGGTGAACCCGGAGACCGGGCAGGCGAAACGCGACGAGAAGGTGAGGCGTTCGCCGGTATCGGCGTTGTCCGCGAACAGCAGTCCGTCGGAGAGCCCGAGCCCGGTCTCGATCGAATCGGCAAGCCTGACCTCGATGTCATCGCGCACCACGACCCGGTCGACCACCACCTCGATGTCGTGCTTGAACTTCTTGTCGAGCTTCGGCGCGTCGGCGATGGTGGTGATGTCACCGTCGATCCGCACCCGCTGGAATCCCTTGCGGCGCAGTTCGGCAAGTTCGCGGCGGAACTCGCCCTTCCTGCCGCGCGCCACCGGGGCCAGGAGGTTCAGTCTGGTGCCGCGGGGCAGCGCCATGACGATGTCGACCATCTGGCTCACCGTCTGGCTCTCGATCGGCAGGCCGGTGGCGGGCGAGTAGGCAATGCCGATGCGGGCAAACAGCAGGCGGAGGTAGTCGTAAACCTCGGTCACCGTGCCGACGGTGGAGCGCGGATTGCGCGACGTGGTCTTCTGCTCGATCGAGATCGCCGGTGACAGCCCCTCGATCAGGTCGACGTCGGGCTTGTCCATCATTTCCAGGAACTGCCGGGCATAGCTCGACAGGCTCTCGATATAGCGGCGCTGCCCCTCGGCATAGATGGTGTCGAAGGCGAGCGAGGACTTGCCCGAGCCGCTGAGCCCGGTGAGAACGATCAGCCGGTTGCGGGGCAGGTCGAGATCGACGTCGCGCAGGTTGTGTTCCCGTGCGCCCCGGATCCGGATGCTGGAAATCTCGGTGTGGTTCGCCATGCGCCCGCCCGGGCGGCCTCCCGTTGCGTGTGGTACCCGGATGAATGACCGGCGTGCTGCCCCGGGCCCGCAGGATGCCAACCGGGTGCGGCCGCATCAAGGGCGAGGAGGTCTGCGGCCGCCGGCAAGACGGTCTGGATTAACGTTTCCGGCTGTGACACAGTCCGACCGGTGTGATTACGAACCTGGACGGGACATGGCGGGCAGCATCAACAAGGTCATCCTGGTCGGAAACGTGGGCAGGGAACCTGAAATCAGGACCATGCAGAACGGCGGCAAGGTCGCGGGCTTCTCGCTTGCGACCACCGAGAGCTGGCGGGACCGCGACAGCGGCGAGCGGCGCGACCGCACCGAGTGGCACCGGATCTCGATCTTCAACGAGCACCTGGTCCGGGTGGTCGAGGACTACGTGCGCAAGGGGCAACAGCTCTACATCGAGGGGCAGCTCCAGACCCGCAAGTGGACCGACCGGGACGGGCAGGAGCGCTACACCACCGAGGTGGTGCTGCAGCGGTTCCGCGGTGATCTGCAGATGCTCGGCCGGCGCGGCGACGCGCTGGAGGACAGTTCGGATTTCGGTGACCCGCGGGAACGGCAGTCCGATTCCGGACCCGCCGCCGGACGGGCGCCGACGCGTGGCGAGTCCTCCGGCCAGTCGGGCATGCGCGCACCCGTCGACGACGACCTCGACGACGAGGTTCCGTTCTAGAAGGTTCGCAAGGCGTTTCGCGGCCCGACATCCTGGAGGCGGGCCGTGCTTCCGACAGGTTGGACGGCAGTCGTCCGCGACTTCGCTCGACCCCGGATCCGCGCCAATCCTGGCAACCGCCCTTCGCTGCCCAGCAGGTCCGTCGCTCTCCGGTCCCGACCCTGCCGTCCCGGGCCTTGGTTCAGGTCGCTGCCCGGCGGACCTCCTTTCGCCCGCGGTGCCGGACACGGGCAGGAGGGAGGGTGCTCACCGGACTGTGAGCCGACGTGACCGGTGTTCGGGTTCCGAGCGCAGCATGCGTTGGTCCGATCGCACGGCTACGGAGGAATGGGGTCTGCGGTCGAGCGTGTGCTTCCAGTCCTTGCGTAACGGGCAGAGCCAGATGGTCGTTTTCCGGCTGCGCATGCTCGTGCATGTTGTGCACCCGTCAAGCCGGCCGCCTGCGGAATGCGGAGGGTGACAGGCCGATGCAGCGGTTCAGGGACTGTCCGCTTCCTCCCGGTCCCGCGCGCCAGCCTCCCTGCTTGCGCACAAATCGATGATCTCGCGCTTCTGGATCTTGCCTGTCGGTCCCTTGGGCAGGCGGTCCCAGATCTCGACCGCCTTCGGAATCTTGAAGGTGGCGATCTTGCCGCGACAGAACTCGCGGAACTCCTCGGCGCCAGGCCGTTCCGCGCCGGAAAGCGTGATCACGGCGTGGATCCGCTCGCCCCATCTGGCATCGGGAAGACCGACCACCGCGACTTCGTTGACCGCCGGATGCTCGGCCAGGCAGTTTTCGATCTCAACCGGGAATATGTTGAAACCGCCCGACTTGATACGGAACTTCGCGCGGTCCTTCAGATAGATGAATCCCTCGTCGTCTCGGGTCGCGATATCCCCGGTGCGCAGCCAGCCGTCGTACACCGTTTCCGCATACTGGAGGTCCTGGTTCCAGTATCCCGGGATCACGTAGTCGGACTTGATCCAGAGTTCTCCCGCTTCGCCTTCGCCGACATCGCGTCCGTCGTCATCGACAATGCGGGTCTGGACGAAGTGGAGCGGCCGGCCGGCGGACTCCAGGCATCGATGTCCTTCCGCCAGCGCCCGTTGGTGATCGGAGGGCATCAGCATCATGGACATGCCCATCAGTTCGGTCGTGCCGTACATCTGCAGGAAACCGCATCCCAGGGCATCCATGGCTTCGCGGATCGTGGCGGGCGGCAGCGGGGCGGCGCCATAGCCAAGCTGGCGCATGGAACTGCAATCGAACCCGGGGATCAGACCCGAAGCCAGAAGATCGTTCAGCATGGTGGGAACCAGCACCGTGATGGTGCAGCGTTCGCGCTCGATCAAGGTGAGGGCGCGTTCCGCCGACCAGTCGCCGACGATCGCGCATCTGGAGCCATGGAAGACGTTTCGCAGCAGGTGCATGATCGGAATGCCGGACGCCGGCATGGCATGCAGCCAGACGTCGTCGGCGTGGGCACCTTCCGAAAGTGCGATCGCCGCCATCGACTCCAGCATCGAACGGTGCGGATAGATGGCGCCTTTCGGAAATCCGGTCGAACCGGTCGTGTAGCAGATCATCAACCGTTCGTGCGGCGTCTGGACCAGCGGACCGCGCTTCAGCCCGTCTGCGACAAGGCCCTCGTAGTCGAGGTCGAGTCCATGGCCCTCACCGATGCCGACGAGTTCGGGCGTTCGTTCCGCTGCCTCGACACCGGCGGTCACGGCCTCGATCAGGTCCGCCTGCACGAACACGAAATCGACTCCCGCATCGTCGATCAGCTGACCGATCTCCAGAGGAGCCAGACGGTGGTTGAATCCGACCCGAAGGGCGCCGATCTTGGCGCAGGCGCCGATGGTTTCCGCCACCTCGATCGAATCCCTCAGGACGACACCAACCCGGTCGCCGGGCCTCACACCCCTTTCGCGCAGGCCGTGGCCGAGCGCATCGGTGCGTTCATGGAGTTCCGACCACGTCCGCCGTCGCTCCATTTCAACATAAGCATCGCGTCCCGGCAGGCCGCGAGCGTTCCGTTCGATCAGTCTGCCGAGCGGCAGCATCTGCGAACCTCCCCGTACCCGGCGGCAAGGCGGTCTAGCCGTTGACTTTCCTGATGACGCCTTCGGAGAACTCCTCGAGCGCTTCCTTCTCGACATCGTCCCCGAAGAAGCCGATGTGATGCCAGAGGAAAAACTCGTCGATCTCGTACCGTTCGGCGAGTTCCATCACGTTGTCCAGGGTCTCCTGGCGCGACCCCTTCCAGACCCGTCCCATCGGCACGTGGTAGGGCGGCGCATCGTACGCGTAGCTGAAGACCTCGCTGAACATTTCGTAGTAGCGCTCGGCGCGTTCCGGCGTCTTCCCCATCAGGAGGTGCGCGCCCAGGGCAAGCACGTCGTTGTTGACCGTTTCGGTGCGGCCGGCCTCGTTCGCCGCCTTCAGGCAGTTTTCGAGAATGACCGGCATGAACCCTTCCTTGTCGGCCGAGACGAAGGACACCATCTTCGCACCTTCCGCAGCCCAGAAGCGTGCCGTGTCCATGGAGTAACTGAACGGTGCGTACACCTTCGGGTGGGGATCCTGCAAAGGACGGGGCACGATACCGCTCTTGCGAAGAATGTTGTCGCTGTCGACCGCGCCTTCCCCGCCCCAGTCCCGGGTCGGGTTGAAGACCCATTCGACGTCATACGGGAATTTCCAGAACTCGCCGTCATGCGTCGTCAGGTCGTCGGTCCAGAGCGACTTGACGAGCCTCCAGTTCTCGTAAAGCGCGCGGCGGTTTCGCTGGTCCGCTTCCGACTTGTCCGACTCGGCCGACGTGATGTCGAGATGCTGCCCCATGGTGGCGGTCCACCGTGGCGTGTTTCCGCGCGAGAAGCCCACGAAAAGCCGGCCGCCCGTCAGATGATCCAGCATGGCCAGGTCTTCCGCCAGCTTGATCGGATTCATCGCGGTGAGGTTCATGCCCAGTTGGCCCACCATCATCTTCCTGGTGTGCTGGGCGATGTACATGTTCCAGAACAGCGGGTTCGTCGTACATTCGACGCCCTCGACCTGCATGTGATGCTCCGTCATGCAGAAGCCCTCGTATCCGAGTTCTTCGGCGAGCACGAGTTGCTCGCGCATCTTGTGCATCATCGTCTGAAACCGGTTTCTGTCCCGACCGGCCAGCTGAACGTCCTCGCCGAACTGGCGTGCAAACGGTATCGCAAGAATCTTGAACTTCATGGTGCGCGGCCTCCCCCCACGGGGTGGTGATCATCTACCCGCGAATAGACCCGGTACCCTCCCGATGATCAAGGAGCGCTACGGCAAATGGCTCTCGGGCAACCTCCATGCGCCGGATTGTTCGCCGACCTGCCCGTGGCATGTCGCCAACCGGGAGAGGGAACCGCCCTCGTCATTCCGGTTCATCTGTCCCAAGGTCGAGTCGATGACTGTCACCCGATGTCCATGGCGGTCTCTCGCCGTTGGCGTGGCGATCGGTAGCGCGACCTCCGGCCCGGTCGTGCCCGGCTCATCGACGGCCGTGTCGACAGGCGGTCCCGTGGTGCGTCCCGCCGGTCCTGCGGTAGGCTCGTGCCGGCAATCCGCGCGGAGCCGTCCATGACCGGGTTCAACGTCTTCCTGTCGTGCCACCACTTTTCCGATCCCCGGAGCCACGCGCAGCTCTATGCCGACCTGGTCGAGCAGGCGCGCCACGCCGAGGCGCTGGGCTATGACGGTCTCTCGGTGCCCGAGCACCACTTCGTCAACCTCCTGATGAACCCGGACCCGCTGCTGTTCGCACTCCATGTCGCGAACGCCACCGAGCGGCTGCCGGTCACCACGGCGGTGGTGGTCCTGCCGTTCCACGACATGCGCCGCTTCGCGGGCCAGGCGATGCTGGCCGACATCCTGTCGGGGGGACGCATCGAGTTTGGCGTCGGGCGCGGCGCCTTTGCCTACGAGATGGAACGCATGGGGATCGATCCTTCCGACACGCGCGCGAAGTTCGATGAATCGCTCGCCGTGCTGGAGGCGCTGTTCGACGGCGAGGACGTGTCCTGGCGGGGTACTTGGTACGACTTCGGCCCCCTCACGGCGATGCCGCGTTCGCCCCGGCGCCCGAAGCTCTGGATCGCCGCGCTCGGACCCGAAGCGATCTACCATACCGCGCGCCGGGGCTACGACGTGCAGACCACGCCGCTCAGAGGCGGCCACGCGCTGGCGGTCAAACAGATGGATGCGTTCCACCGGGGTGCCGACGAGGCGCTGGCGCAGACCGGCCGGCGGCCCAGGATGTCGATGCTGCGCTCGGCCTATGTCGGGAGCGACGAAGCCGACGTGCGGGAGAAGGCGAGGGTGGCCCACGAGTACGGCCTGCGCTTCGCCAACGGGTTCCAAACACCGGGCACGGTGACGAGGGGCGAGCTGGAGATCGTCGGGACCGACTTCGGCTTCGAGGACGCCATGCGCCAGATCCTGGTTGGCACGACGAACGAGATCGTCGACAGGATCGGCGCCTATGCCGAACTCGGCATGGACGAGATCGCGCTCGACATGCACCTCGGCATCCCCCGCCACGCCGACGTGATGGCCTCCATGGAGCGTTTCGCCGCCGACGTCATGCCACTGTTCCGCGACAGCCGGGCACGTGCCATCTAGAACGCGCCCGCGGTTGGACTGACGTTGCCGATGCCCTTGCCGCAGGCACCGATGATCTCCGCCACCCGCGTAGCCGGACAGGCGGCCATGAATGGCGGTCCGCTGCCGGTCGTCGCCGGCATGCCTGGACACGGCCATGGACGCGCGATCATCCGTTACGTCCATGTCGGGGACCAGGGGTTCGAGACCGCAGCAGAGCGTGCCGGGCAGGCCATTGCCACGATGATCGGCATGGAAGAACCGGAAGCGACGGCTCCTGTTTCACAAAGGCGGGAGATCACGCCCGAGCGTGGGCGGGCCGTGCGCACCGGTCTCGACCCGTCTCGGGGAGAATCCGGCCAGGTCGCGGTCCCGGCGGAAGGCGTCCCTGCCGGTGGCCCGCTGGACGGCGAAGCTGAGGATGGTGAGGCGGAGGAATGTGCTTCTCTTCGGCATGGCGTTCCCGGCGACGGGTCCGGGCCCGGCCGGGAGGCCCCATTCGCGGTATCAGGGCGCACCCAGGTGGCATCACCTCGATGGAATATCCCGGAGCCTGCGTGCCCCCGATGCACGGGGGCAGGAACGCCGGCGGACCGGAAAACGCCGTGGTACAGGGTGAGACCGGCGCCGCACGGTGGTCCCGACCGGCATTGGAAGCAAACAACCGCCTGTCTCGCTGTCGCGCACCACCGCGCTGCCGCACAGCATGGCCTCGCATCTTTCCACGGGCGCGAAGCCGCACGCCCGCACCATCGTGCCCCCGGTTCTGTCTGCCACCTTCCGATCCCTCCCGTTCGTTTCGGTCACGACCGGAGCGGCTGCGCCCAAACGCCGCTCGGGCGGAACCTGATTTCTCGATGGCGGAGCCCCGTTTTCATCACGCCCGACACGGCAGGGGCACCGCCGATGTTCCGGCGGATCCGGCGCGTTTCCCGAGGTGCCGGAATCGGGCCGGAACAGGCCGGCAATTTCCCGATCACGGGGACCGCAATCCTTGCCCGCTGCCCCGACATATGGTATGTTGCCGTTATCGTACCGACGAGACCTGACACTCCAGCCGAATGCACGCGGTGCGGGCTGTCGTCGACATCCGACACCTTCCGGGCAGGCATCGCGTGACCGTCATCGACCAGTATCCTCCCGACATCACGCCGGTCGCGATCGAGGAGGAAATGAAGCGCTCCTACCTCGATTACGCCATGAGCGTGATCGTGTCGCGGGCGCTTCCGGACGTGCGTGACGGCCTCAAGCCGGTCCACCGCCGCATCCTCTACGCCATGAAGGACGGCGGGTACGACTGGACCCGCCCCTACCGCAAGTCGGCGCGGATCATCGGCGACGTGATGGGCCAGTACCACCCGCACGGCGACGCCGCGATCTATGACGCCATGGTGCGCATGGCGCAGGACTTTTCCATGCGCCTGCCGCTGATCGACGGCCAGGGCAACTTCGGGTCGATGGACGGCGATCCGCCGGCGGCGCATCGCTATACCGAGGCCCGGCTCGCCAGGTCGGCGGAAGGACTGCTCCGCGACATCGACAAGGAGACGGTGGATTTCGTCGCGAACTACGACGAGAGCGCGCTCGAACCGTCGGTGCTCCCGGCCGAGTTTCCCAACCTGCTGGTCAACGGCGCCAGCGGCATCGCGGTCGGCATGGCAACCAACATCCCTCCCCACAACCTGGGAGAGGTGATCGACGCCTGTCTCGCCATGCTGGAGAACCCCGCGCTCACGGTCGCCGAGCTGATGGAATACCTGCCGGGCCCGGACTTCCCCACCGGCGGGATCATACTGGGACAGGCCGGGATCCGGGCCGCCTACCACCTCGGCCGCGGCTCGATCACGGTCCGCGCCCGGACCGCGATCGAGGAAGTCCGCAAGGGCAGGTCGGCGATCGTGGTTTCCGAGGTCCCCTACCAGGTGAACAAGGCGCGACTGCTGGAGCAGATCGGCGAGATGGTGCGCCTCAAGCAGGTCACCGGGATTTCCGACCTGCGCGACGAGAGCGACCGCGACGGGGTCAGGGTCGTCATCGAGCTGAAACGCGACGCCGAGCCCGACCTGGTCCTGAACCAGCTGTTCCGCCACACCCGCATGCAGGTGAGCGTCGGGATCAACATGCTGGCGCTGCACGAGGGCCGTCCGTGCGAGCTCGACCTCGCCGCCATCATCCGGGCGTTCCTCGGGTTCCGCCGCTCGGTGGTGAGCCGGCGGACCGCCTACCTGCTCGAGCGCGCGCGCACCAGGGCGCATGTGCTTGCCGGGCTGCTGGTCGCGCTCGGCAGTCTCGACGAGGTCATCGCGCTGATCCGGGCCGCACCCGACGCCGCGGCGGCGCGCGAGGCCCTGATGGCCCGGTCGTGGCCGGCGGGCGACGTCACGCACTTCATCGCGCTCATCGACGACCCGGGGCACGGGGTGACGGACGATGTCTACCGCCTGTCGGAAGCCCAGGCGCGGGCGATCCTCGATCTCAGGCTGCAGCGCCTGACCGGGCTCGAGCGTTCGAAACTCGAGGACGAGACCCGGGACCTCGCGACCCGGATCAACGACTACCTCGAGATCCTGCAGTCGCCGGCCCGGCTGGTCTCGGTCCTGCGCGAGGAGTTCGAACAGACCCGCAGGAACTGGGCCGACGCGCGTCGCACCGTCATCGAGGAGAACGAGTTCGAGGAGGATGACGAGGCGCTGATCCCGCGCGAGGACATGGTCGTCACCGTCAGCCTGCGGGGGTACATCAAGCGGGTCCCGCTCTCGACCTACCGGGTACAGCACCGCGGCGGCCGGGGGCGCTCGGGAATGTCGACACGCGAGGAGGACGTGGTCAACAGGTTGTTCGTCGCCAATTCCCACGCCCCGATCCTGTTCTTCACCTCCCGCGGCATGGTCTACCAGATGAAGGTCTACCGGCTGCCTCTTGCCTCGCCGCAGTCCCGCGGCAAGGCCATGGTCAACCTGCTGCCTCTGGAACGGGACGAGTGGATCCAGGCGGTGATGCCGATGCCGGCCGACGAGGACGAGTGGGACGACTATCAGGTGGTGCTGGCCACCTCGTCGGGGTCAGTGCGCCGGAACGCGCTGTCGGACTTCACCAGGATCAAGAAGAACGGCAAGATCGCGATGAAGCTGGAGGAAGGGGTGCGGTTGATCGGAGTCCTGCCGTGCCGGGACGACAACGACGTGCTGCTCGCGACCCGCGAGGGCCGCGCCATCCGGTTCCCCGCCACCGCGATGCGGGTGTTCCGCAGCCGCGATTCCCAGGGCGTGCGCGGCATCCGGCTGGCCGAAGAGGACGAGGTGGTGTCGATGTCGATCCTGGGCCAGGTGAGCTGGCGCGATGTTCCCGGAACCGACATGCATGAACGCGATGTCTATCTGCGCCAGTCGTCGCGCCTGCGCCGTGCGGCGGACGCCGAGGACGAGAACGGCGACGCGGTCGAACTCGACACCGCGCGGTTTGCCGAACTTGCGGGGCTGGAGGAATTCGTGCTGACCGTGACCAGCACCGGCATGGGCAAGCGAAGTTCGGCGCATGACTACCGCACCACCAGCCGGGGCGGTCTGGGCATTCGCAACCTGGCACAGGCCGAGCGGACCGGCCCGGTGATCGCGACGTTCCCGGTCAGGGAGACCGACCACGTGATGCTGGTGACCGACGGAGGCCGGCTGATCCGGTGTCCGGCTGACCAGATCAGCATCACCGGTCGGGTGACGCAGGGCGTGCGGGTGTTCCGCGTCGACGAGGACGAACACGTGGTCTCCGTCAGCCTGGCTCCCGACGAGGGCAACGGCGAGGTCAATGACCACCAGGACGGCGACATCGACGTCGTCGAGTGCTGAACTCCCCGAGCCCAGATTCCCAGATCCCCGGAGACAGGCATGCGAACCGGCGTCTACCCAGGCACGTTCGACCCGATTACCAACGGGCACATCGACATCATCCGTCGTGGCAGCAAGCTGGTCGACAGGCTGGTGGTCTCGCCGGCCCGCAACATCGGCAAGTCCCCCATGTTCGGGACCGACGAGCGCGCGGAAATGGTGAGTGACGAGGTCGCCGTCATCATCGAGGAGAACCGGCAGGCCGGGATCGAGTGTGACATCAGGGTCATCTCGTTCGACACCCTGCTGATGCACTTCGTCGAGGAGTGCGGAGCGCGATTCATCATCCGCGGACTGCGCGCGGTGTCCGACTTCGAGTACGAGTTCCAGATGGTTGGCATGAACGCGCGCCTCAACCCGCAGGTGGAGACCATATTCCTGATGTCGTCGGAACGGCACCAGTTCATCTCCTCGCGTCTGGTCAAGGAGATCGCGCGGCTCAACGGCGAGATCCGGGAGTTTGTCTCTCCGCGGGTCGAGGCACATGTGAGGGCGGCGATCGCGCGCGGCAACTGACGGGGCTTTCCGATGAGCGTTCTCGTTGACCGGATGCCCGGCCTTCCATAGGGTGCGGCCCGGTCGGGCGCGTAGCTCAGTTGGCAGAGCAGCTGACTTTTAATCAGCGGGTCACAGGTTCGAATCCTGTCGCGCTCACCATCCCGTGTCCGGCGTGCGGTTCCTGTAGACGGCGAGGAGGTTGTCCGACGGCATGCCGCAGATCCTGTCGAGGCCGAGTCCCGCCCGGACGGCGTGTTCGGTGACCTCGTCGAGATCCCGTACGCCCCACTGCGGATCCTGGTGACGCAGGGCGGTATCGAAGCGCGCGTTGCCGGGCCCGGTATGGCGCCCTGACCGCATGAACGGCCCGTAGATGCACAGCGGGCCGCCGTCCGGCAGGACACGGACCGCGCCCGCGAGCAGGCCGAGAGTGACCGGCCACGGCGCAATGTGGAGCAGGTTGATCGCGACGATGGCGGCAATGCGGTCAGAAGGAGAGACGTCCCAGGACGGCGAAGCGGCATCGATGTCGCGGGGCGGGAGCGGGGCATCCCCGGGAACCGAGGCGGCCCACGCAGAGATGCTGGCGCGCTGGACGGGATCCGGGTCGCTGGGAAGCCAGGCAAGCGGCGCCAGGGCCGGGGCGAACACGGCTGCGTGCTGGCCGGTACCGCTCGCGATCTCGAGCACGGTGCCCGAGTGCGGGAGCACGGTGCGCAGCACGCCCAGGATCGCGGCGCCGTTGCGCCGCGCCGCCGGGGCATCAAGCATGGGAGAGTGTTCTCGGACCATGACGCGACATCTATCCGAACCGCGCGTGACATCGCAACCGGGAGTCAGGCGATGCTTCGCAGGCTGAAGGCGGCCCTTGAGGCGCATCGGGCGAGCGAACCGGCTGTTCCTTCCGTGTCGACCGATCCGGCGCGCCTGGCCTGTGCCGCCCTGCTGACCAGGGCGGCGTGGCTGGACGGCCACCTTTCCGAGAGCGAGGAGGCTGCGGTCGAGCGCACCATGGTCGACCGGTTCGGGCTCGGGCCGGACGAAGTGCGCACCATCCTTGCCGAGGCCGAGGACGACCTCGACCGCAGTGTCGACATCTACCGCTACACCCGGGCGCTGCGCGGTGCCTTCGACGAAAAGGAACGCATCGAGCTGCTGGAGATGCTGTGGGAAGTCGTGTACGCGGACGGCGTGGTCCACGCCTACGAGGCCCAGCTGATGCGACGCCTCGCCGGGTTGCTCTACGTCGAGGACCGTGACAGCGGTACCGCGCGCAAGCGCGCACTCGCGCGCCTGGGACTTGCCGGGGACCCGGCCAGCGAGTAGGAGACGCGGGCGCTGATTGCAGCAGGGGCCGGAAGGGCTGGAGAATGACCTATATCGTCAACGAGAACTGCATACGGTGCAAGTACACCGACTGCGTGGAAGTCTGCCCCGTCGACTGCTTCTACGAGGGCGAGAACATGCTGGTGATCCATCCCGACGAGTGCATCGACTGCGGCGTCTGTGAACCGGAATGCCCGCCCGAGGCGATTGTCCCGGACACCGAACCGGGTGCGGAAGACTGGCTGGAACACAACAGGCGGTTCTCGGAGGAGTGGCCCAACATCGTCCGCATGATCCCGCATGCCGAGGATGCGAAGTCCTACGAGGGTGTCGAGGGCAAGTTCGACAAGTATTTCAGTCCCAGCCCCGGCAAGGGCTCCTGAGCCCGATCGGCCGGGCGTGGCTCTCCGGGATCAGCCGTCCGCGAGCCATTCTTCGAGGACCGTGCCCGCGTGCTCGCCCAGCAGCGGCGCCGTGCCGACCGCTGGCGGTGCGTCTCCGAAACGGACCGGCCATCCGCTCATGACATAGTCCCCGATGACGGGATGGTGCATGGTCTGCCGGATCCTGCGGTCCTCGAAGCTGGTATCGTCGGCCAGTTCCCGGGTGTCGAGCACCGCTCCCGTCGGAACTGTGGCTTCGCCGATCAGGCGCATCGCGGTGTGCTTGTCGTGTCCGCGGGTCCACTCGGCCACCAGCTGATCGACTTCCTCGCGCCGTTCGCGCCGTGCCTCCGGCGTGCTGTAGCGGGGATCGCCGATCAGGTCCTCGCGACCCATTACCCGGAGCAGCCGGTCCCAGTGTTCCGGGTTCGACGGGCTGGTGAAGACGTAGACATAGTCGTTCGGACCGCCGCCCTGGCAGGGGTAGACGCCGATCGGCGGGTGGGCGCCGCCCACGGTCCGCGATCCGGCCCGGGGCGCGGCCAGTCCGTCGGTGCGTTCCATGTAGGCGAACGCGTTGCGGATGAAGTGAAGGATGGCATCCTGCATTGCCACCTGCAGGTGTTCGCCCCGGCCGGTTCGCATCCGGCGCACGTAGGCGCCGAGAATCGAGACCGCCATCAGCATGCCGGTTCCAGTGTCCCCGATGGTGGCGCCGGGTTTGCACGGGGGCCCGTCCTCCTGGCCGGTGACCGACATCAGCCCGCCGCACGCCTGGGCGATCATGTCGAAGGCAAGGTTCTTCTCGTAGGCGGTTCCGGCACCGAAACCCTTGATCTGGCAGTAGATGATGCCCGGGTTGATCGCGCGCACGACGTCGTATCCCAGCCCGAGGCGTTCGATGGCACCGGGAGCGAAGTTCTCGATCATCACGTCGGCACGGGCAAGCAGCGCCTTCGCGGTCCCGATGCCGTCGGGATCCTTCAGGTCGAGCGTGATCGATCGTTTCGAGGCGTTGTACTGCAGGAAGTACAGCGCATCCTGCTCCGGGTCCGTGCGGCCCAGGGACCGGCCCGGGTCGCCGCGGTTCGGATTCTCGACCTTGACCACGTCGGCTCCGAGCCAGGCGAGCGCCTCGGTGCAGGACGGGCCGGCTTCGAACTGGGTAAAGTCGAGGATCTTCAGGCCCGCGAGGCAGTCTTCGCCGTTCATCGGTCGTTCTCCGCTACGATCACTGTCCGCCCGATGCTACGCACCGTCGCGCGCCGGGTCGAGTGGCCTTCGATCGTCATTGCCGGCCCGTCCCCGCGGCCCGCCGTTCGCCCTGCCAGACATACAGCCCGCTGGCGATGATGATCAGGGCGCCGGCGAAGGTTGCCGGCGCCGGCCAGTGATCGAACAGCATGAAACCGAGCGACAGCGACCACAGCAGTTCGCAGTACATGAACGGGGCGAGCAGGCTGGCCGGTGCCCGTTCACAGGCGCGGATCAGCAGGTAGTGCCCCATGCCACCGAACAGGGCCGGGAGTGCGAGCAGCATCCAGCCCGACAGGTCGGGTGTGCGCCAGAAGAACGGGACCGCGATGCTGCAGGTCACCGCGCCGAGAAAGGCGGCGTAGAACAGGCCGACAAGGGTCGGGGCCGTCGGGGCGAGCGCACGGGTGATCACCTGGTAGAGCGCGTAGAACACGGCCATGGCAAGCGCGTAGAGCACGCCTGTCGACACCACGAAACCGTCCGGCCGGGCAACCAGCACCACGCCGGCAAGACCGGCCGCCGCCGCTGTCCAGCGGCGCCATCCGACCTGCTCGCGGAGTCCGATGGCAGCGAACGCCATCACGAACAGCGGCGCGACGAAGGTGATGACGTTCATCTGCGCGAGTGGCAGACGCGCCAGCGCGGCAAAGGAACAGATGGTGGAAAGAACCAGCAGGGCGCTGCGGAACAGCTGAAGGCCTGTCCGTCCGGTTCGCAGCACCTGCCTCGCGCTGCCCGGTACGATCACGACCACCAGCACCAGGTGCAGGCTGAAACGGGCCCACGCCACCTGGACCGGGGAATACCCCGCCTGCGTACCCGCCTTCGCCGCCGCCTGCATGCAGACGAAGCACAGCCCCGCCAGCAGGATGAGCCCGATCCCGCCGAGCGTGCCGGGCCCGCTCCCCTGTGTCCGCGCTCCGGCCACGGCCGGCTGTCACATGCTGATCGGTGACAGGTTCCCCATGATCCAGCGGGCGAGCGCCGTGACCCGGGCGTCGGACCCGGGCGGGCCCATGACCTGCACACCCACCGGCAGGCCGTCGACGGCGAGCAGCGGCATGGTGACGGCCGGTGCAAACAGGTAGGAAGACGGCGCATTGAAGACCGGGTCGCCCGTCGGTCTTTCCATCAGCGGCTCACCGGGCCGGTCGCCCTGCCAGACGTGGGCCGGCCCGGGGCAGGAGAGCATCACGATCGCGTCGGCGCCGGCCAGCACCGCTGCTCCGGCCTGTTGTGCCGCGGCCCGGCGCTGCAGCGCATCGCGGTAGTCGGCGGGTGTGAGCGCCTCGGCACGGGCAAGGACTTCCCGCGCCCGTGGGCTGACGGACTCCGGATCCTGGTCCACGAGGTTGCGGTAGAGCCAGTGATTCTCCCAGCCGGTGATCAGGTTGCAGGTCTCCATGCAATCGACGAGGAGGTGCTCGAGCTCGACCACCAGGGGATCTTCCCCGGCACCGGTCATCTCCACGCCGGCCTCCCTCAGTCCGGAACAGACCGCGTCGAACGCCGAGCGGGTTGCCGGGTCGAGGGCATCCCAGCCCGCGCCGTGCAGGACGACGAGACGGTTCGGACGGACGGGCTCGGGGAGGTGGTCCGGGCCACTCAGTCCGGGGTGGCCGGGGTCGCCTCCGGCGCGTTTCGCGATCTCGATCGCCACCCGCCACATGTCCTCCAGGGCATTTGCGTGCACGCCGTGAACGCTCATGCTCGTGGCCTGGCGCTCACCCCGGTTGATGGCGCCCTTGCTGGGCTTGATGGCGACATTGCCGCAGTAGGCGGCGGGCCGGATGATCGAGCCGGCGACCTGGGTGCCGATGGCGGTCGGCATCATGCCGGCGGCGACCGCCGCAGCCGAGCCCGAGGATGATCCGCCCGGCGAGCGCGAGGGGTCGTGCGGGTTTGTGGTCGGACCGGGATGCGCCCCGCCGAGCTCCGCGGTGACCGTCTTGGCCAGGATGACGGCGCCGGCGGCCCTGAGCGCCCGCACGGCGGCATTGTCGCGGCGGGGAAAGTTCCCGCGAAACGCCGCGCACCCCATCTCGGTGGGCATGGTGGCGGTCTCGAGCAGGTCCTTGATGCCGATCGGCATGCCGTCGATTGCCGAGAGTGCCCGGCCGTCCTTCCAGCGCCGGGTGCTGGCGTCGGCCCGGGCGCGCGACCCGTCCTCGTCCACGGCGGTGAGCGCCTGGACCACCGGTTCACGCTCGGCGATGGTCTCGAGACAGGATTCCAGGTACTCGCGCGGTGTCGTCTGACCGCTCGCCATCCGGTCGAGGGAGTCGCACCAGGTGAGGCCGCGAAATGTTGTCGGGTGGTAGGTCATTGGCACTTCCCACGACGGTTGGTGGCAACGGGACGATGTCCGGGAACACCGGCGCGGACCGGCGGATCGGCCTGTTTCCCGCGATTTTCCCGTGATTTCCTGCAGGTTTCATGGTACAGTAGCAAATCCTCGGAAGTACACGGGTCCCTGGCCCTGTGTCTCCGGCCGCGACAGCAGCGCGGCAATCCTGCCCGCGAAATGGACAGGCCTGCGCCTGCATGCAGCAGGGCGCGCGGGACTGTTGTTCGCCTGATGAAGGTACGATCAGAAAGAAGGTTCGAATGGTAAAGAAAGCAGAATACAAGGCCGGTGAATTCGTCGTCTACCCGACCCATGGTGTGGGCGAGGTGATCGGAACGGTGACTGAAGAAGTGCTTGGCAGCGCGCTCGACCTTCTGGTGATCAAGTTTCCGCAGGACAGGATGACACTGCGCATTCCCGTGGCAAAGGCGGGGGATTCCGGGTTGCGCCGGCTAAGTTCCCGCAAGGTGATGGACGAGGCGCTGGCCAAGCTCAAGGGACGGGCCAAGGTGCGCCGGACCATGTGGTCGCGCCGGGCGCAGGAATACGAGGCCAAGATCAACTCGGGCAATCCCGCCGCGATTGCCGAGGTGGTCCGCGACCTGCGCCGCAACACGACCCAGTCGGAACAGTCCTACAGCGAACGGCAGATGTACCAGGTGGCGCTCGACCGGCTGTCGCGCGAGGTCGCGGCGATCGAGCGGATCGACCAGGAAAAGGCGGCCACCAGGCTCGAGAAGATCATGACCGTCGCGTGAGGCGGATGCGTGTGTTCGCCGGAGTGTGACGAAAGCCGGGTGCGGCTGATGGCACCGGGGGGCCGGCAGGCGGACGACGGCTGCAGGCGGTGGCGTGCGTGTGCGCCCGTTCCGGGTGCCGGGATGACCCGGGGGGCGGGGCCGGCTTCCGGCCGGCGGAGGTGACCACGGGACGGGAAACCGGCGGTGGCCGCGCATCGCTGCTGCCACCGGGTGGATGGTCTCCATGAGATCGGTGCTCTTTCCCGACGTTACTGCGCGGTGCAGCGGCATGCTGCGGGTGTCCGGCCTGCACACCATCTACTGGGAAGAAGTCGGACGCGAGGACGGAATTCCGGCCCTGTTCCTGCATGGCGGTCCGGGATCCGGCCTGTCGCGCTCGCACCGGCGCTTCTTCGACCCCGACGCCTACCGCGTGGTGCTGTTCGACCAGCGCGGCGCCGGCCGCTCGACCCCGGTCGCGGAGACCAGGGAGAACACGACGGCGGATCTCGTTGGCGACATCGAGACGCTGCGCAGGCACCTCGGCATCGACCGCTGGCTGCTCTTCGGCGGATCCTGGGGCAGCACGCTGGCCCTTGCCTACGGCCAGCAGCATCCTGACCGCTGTCTCGGCTTCGTCCTGCGAGGCATCTTCCTCGGGCGGCGCTGCGAGATCGACTGGTTCCTGCACGGCATGGGCCTGTTCCACCCCGAGGCGTGCTCCCGGTTCCGGGAGTTCCTGCCCGAGCCGGAGCGCGACCGGGTGCTCCAGGCATACGGCGCGCGTCTGAATGACCCGGATCCGGCGGTTCACGGTCCGGCGGCAACCGCGTGGTGCAGCTACGAGGCGGCCTGTTCGACCCTGCGGCCGGAACAGCCCGGCCGGCAACCGGCGCCGGATCCTGCCGCGACCCTGGCCCTTGCCCGGATCGAGGCGCACTACTTCACCCACGACATGTTCCTCGCGCCCGGGTCGCTGCTTGACGGAATGTCGCGCATCGCCGACAAGCCCGCGTGGATCGTGCAGGGGCGTTACGACATGGTCTGCCCGATCCGCACGGCCGACACCCTTGCCCGCGCCTGGCCGGGCGCGACCTACGTGATCGTGCCGGATGCGGGACATTCGGCGATGGAACCGGGTATACGAGCGGCATTGGTCCGTGCCACGGAAGAATTCAGGTGTAGACTGCGTGGCTGAGCCGGCACATCCGGGGGGAGTAATGCGGGGATCGAAACGAGGCCGGGGCGCCGGACCGGCGATCCGTCGATGCGCGGCAGTCCTGGCGGCCGGGCTGTGCGCCATGCTGCTGCCGGCTTCACAAGTGTCCGCCGATGACGGGGATGCCGTCACTATCGGCGCCGGTGTCTATGACGTGACGGATGATCGCACCACCGTGGAATTCCGGGCCGAGTACGTGTTCGGCGGCTTCGACTACCAGCCCTTTGTCGGGCTCATGGCCACCGGCGAGGGCGGTGCCCATGCCCACGCCGGGGTCGGGTTCGACTTCGAAATCGCCGATCGCATCGTGCTGACACCGAGCTTTGCGGCCGGGGTGTACGCGAACGGCAACGGCAAGAAGCTGGGGCACACGGTGCAATTCCGGTCCGGTGCCGCGCTTTCCTACAGGCTGGAGGACGGTTCGAAGCTTGGCATCGGCGTGTACCACCTGTCGAATGCCGGTCTCGGATCGATCAACCCGGGTGTCGAATCGGTCATGCTGCTCTGGACCATGCCGATCGACGTTCGGGCATCACGGTGATGCTGCGGGGGCATGGTGAAGGTCAATCTCAACTACGGACGATCCACCCTTCCGGTCGAACTGCGCGACGACTGGGACGTGACCGTGTTCCGCAAGTCCGACATGCCGGTGCTGCCCGCGCCGCAACGGGCGCTTGAACACGCGCTCGCGGCCCCGCTCGGCAGTCCGCCGCTTGCGACCGTGGCCCGGTCCGCGCGTTCGGCCTGCATCCTGATCTGCGACATTACCCGGCCGGTTCCCAACCACCTGCTGCTGGGACCGCTGATCCGCTGCCTGCTGCATGCCGGCATGGCGCCCGATGCGATCACGGTGCTGGTGGCAACCGGGCTGCACCGTCCGAACGAGGGCGCCGAACTCGAGGAACTCGTCGGTGATCCGTGGGTCCTCGAGACGGTCAGGGTCGTCAATCACCATGCACGCGACGATGACGACCATGTCCATGTGGGCACCACGCGGAGCGGCACGGTGGTGCGGCTGGACCGGCGGTTCGTCGAGGCGGACCTCAGGCTGGTCACCGGGCTGGTGGAACCGCACTTCATGGCCGGATGGTCGGGGGGACGCAAGGTCATCGCCCCCGGTGTCGCCCACGCGGAGACCATCACCACCTTCCATTCCTACCGCTACATGGAGCATGCCGCGACCGCGAACTGCGTGCTCGACGGCAACCCGCTGCATACCGACCAGCTCGAGATCGTCGGCATGATCGGCGGGGCGCTGGCGGTCAACGTGGTCATTGACGAGCACCGCCGGGTCTCGTTCCTCAACTTCGGGGAAATCGTCTCGAGCCACCTCGAGGCGGTCGACCACGTCCGCCGCTATGCCGAGGTTCCCTCGCGGCGCCGGTTCCCGACGGTGATCACCAGTTGCGCGGGCTATCCGCTCGACCAGAACTACTACCAGACGGTGAAGGGCATGGTCGGGCCGATGGACATCCTCGAGCCGGGTGGTGACCTGATCGTGGTGTCCGAGTGCTCCGGCGGGTTCGGGTCCAGCGAGTTTGTCGATGCCCAGCGCCGCCTGGTGGCGCTCGGGCCGGACCGGTTCCTCGAGACACTCAGCCGCAAGCCGCGTGCCGACATCGACGAGTGGCAGACCGAGATGCAGGTCAAGCCCATGCGCGTCGGCCGCATCCACCTGTTCGCCGGAGAGCTTGCCGAGGAGTACTGGCCGTTGACCGGGGTCAATCGCGTCGACGACCTGGCGCGCTGCGTCGAACACTGTGTCGGCCGGTCGGCCAGCCGCTCGGTGGCGGTCATCCCCGAAGGACCCTATGTCATCCCCGTCATGCAGGGTGCGTGAGGTCGCCGGTGCACATTCATCTCGACCCGGTCGGCGGGCTTGCCGGAGACATGTTCCTGGGGGCCGTCCTGCACGGCTGGCCGGAACTCGAGGAGGAAGTGGTGGCGTCGGTGCGGGCCGCCGGACTGCCGCGGTCCTGGACAGTCACGGTGGTCCCGGGCACGTCGGGAGGGATGACCGGCAACCGGTTCGTGGTGAGGGGAGAGGCCGACGGCCATCCTGTGGGCCGGTTTGGCGACATCCGGTCACGCCTGCTTGCGGCCCCGCTGTCCGAGGGAGTGCGCTCCCGCTCGCTCGACATCTTCTCTCACCTGGCGCGGGCAGAGGCCCGGATTCACGGGGTCGCGGTGGACGACGTGCACTTCCATGAACTGGCGGACTGGGATTCTGTTGCCGACATCGTGGGTGCGGCCGCTGCCATCGAGGCGCTGGGTGCGGCCGGCTGGTCGGTCGGCGACCTGCCGATGGGGTCCGGAACGGTGATGACCGCGCATGGCCGCATGCCGGTCCCGGCCCCGGCCACCGCCCTGCTGCTGGCCGGTTACCGGCTGGTCGACGACGGGGTGCCCGGCGAACGGGTCACGCCGACCGGTGCGGCGCTGCTAGCCCACCTGCAGGCCCGACAGGATGGTCGCCGACCGTCCGGGACCGTGCAGGTGAGCGGATACGGACTGGGAACCCGCACGCTCGAGGGCATGGCCAACATCCTGCGCGTCATCGCGCTCGACACCGGACAGGCTGCGGTACGCGGAGTGGTCGGTGTCATCAGCTTCGAGATCGACGACCAGACGCCCGAGGAGCTGTCGGCGGGGCTCGATCGGCTGCGCGCGCAGGACGGCGTGCTCGACGTGGTGCAGGTCCCGGTGACGGGAAAGAAGGGTCGTTTGGCGATGTCGGTGCGGGTCCTGTGTCGGACCGGCGCGGCACAGGCGGTCATCGAGGCCTGTTTTGCCCAGACCACAACCATCGGCCTGCGCTGGCGGACCGAGGAACGGGTGGAACTGGCGCGCGAGGAGGTGACGATCGCCGGACACGGCGCCAAGCGGGTCCGGCGTCCCGACGGGGCCGTCACCACCAAGGCGGATCTCGATGCGCTTGTCGACGCCGCGACCGATCACGCCGGACGCGCCCGGCTGCGGCGCCGCATCGAGGGGGAGGCGGACGATGGACAGCCGTGAGGCCCGTATCCGGATCGAGGACGTCCTGCGGACGACGGGACGGGTCGCGATCGCGGTGAGCGGCGGAGTGGACAGCATGACACTCGCCCATGTTGCGGCCCGCACGCCAGGCGTCGATCCGGTGATCTGCCACGCCCTGTCCCCGGCCGTGCCTGCCGAGGCAACGGCACGCGTCGAGCGGCACGCGGCCGGGTTCGGCTGGGCGCTCGAGATCCTGAATGCCGGCGAGATGCAGGATCCGGCCTACCTTGCGAATCCCGTCAACCGGTGTTTCTTCTGCAAGAACAATCTCTACGGCCGGATCGGCGGGCTCACCGACCGTGTCATCCTCTCGGGCGCCAATCTCGACGATCTCGGCGACTATCGCCCCGGGCTCGAGGCGGCCCGCAACCACCGGGTGCGTCACCCGTGGATCGAGGCCGGGATCGGCAAGCCGGTGATCCGGCGGCTGGCCCGTGACCTGGGACTCGACGACGTGGCCGAACTGCCGGCGTCGCCCTGCCTGTCGAGCAGGATCGAAACCGGGATTCCGGTCACCCGGGAGCGGCTTGCACTGATCTCGGAAGTCGAGGGGGCGGTGAGGGCCGAGGTCGGCGACACCACCCTGCGCTGCCGGGTGCGTCGAGACGGTGTCGTGGTGGAACTCGAGCCGGACACGCTCGCCGGAACCGGTGACCGGCTTCCCGCCCTGCTGCAGGGCGTGCTCGACCGGCACGGTGTGCCCGGTCCGGTCCGGGTCGAGGCCTACCGTCGCGGAAGCGCGTTCCTGCGTGACGGTGCGAGGCCGGGATGAGTGACCCGGTTGCCGAAGTCCGGTTCGATGCGGCGAGACGGGAGCGTCTGGGGCTTCCGGAGGCGGTGCTCGCCGACGTCAAGTCGCCCGGACAGCTGGCCGAAGCGGTGCGCCAGGCGTTCGACGCGGGCGGACCGGTACTGGTGACACGGATGTCGGAACAGCAGTTCGCCGCTCTGCCCGCACGGTACCGCGGCAGGCTCGACTACGACCCGGTCTCGCGAACCGCCCTGGCCCCCGATTCCCTTCCGCTCGCGGGGGCGGCGGCCGAGGTCGGCGTGCTTACGGCGGGCAGCGCCGACGTCCCGGTGGCACGCGAGGCCATCCGCACGCTTGCCTGCCATGGGTATCCATGCGTGGAGATCCACGATGTCGGCGTTGCCGGGTTGTGGCGGGTGATGGAACACCGCGAGGCGCTGGTCCGTCTGCCTGTCCTGATCGTGTGCGCCGGCATGGAGGGTGCGCTGTTCAGCGTGATTGCCGGCCTGGTTCCCGGTGTGGTAATCGCGGTCCCGACCTCCACCGGCTACGGTGTCGCGGCCGGCGGCCGGGCGGCGCTGCATGCGGCGCTTGCGAGCTGTGCCCCGGGGGTTGCGGTATCGAACGTGGACAACGGCTACGGTGCCGCCTGCCTGGCGATCCGGGTGCTCTCTGGCAGCAAGACGGGTATTCGATGCGGGGACTGACGAGATTGCTGCGGTACCGGCTGCTCGTCCCGATCCTGCGCAGGCGGGAGCCGCCGGTCATCCCGGCGCGCGGCGTCATGGTCGGCGTCATCTGTGCACTGAACCCGTTCGTCGGTGCGCAGATGCTGATCGTGAGCGCGGTATGGGCGATCCAGCGGATCCTGGCGCCGGGCTGGAAGTTCAGCGTGGTCGCGGCGCTGGCCTGGACCTGGATCACCAACGTGCTGACCCTGCCGTTCTTCTACTATGTCTTCCTGGTGACCGGGCGGCTGATGCTCGGGCAATGGGACCAGTTGCTCGGCTTCGAGACCTTCAGGGTGGAACTCCAGACCATTCTCGACGGTCAGGAGGCCGGCCTGTCAAAGATCTGGAACGTGACCGAGGCGCTGATCACGCTGTGGGGCATCCCGATGTTCATCGGTTCCGTGCCCTGGGCCGTCCTCGGTGGCTGGCTGGGCTATTCCTGGAGCCTCCGCTTCATCGCGCGCTACCGGCGCCGGGCGCGGGCGCGGTTCCTGCACCGGTCCCGGCGCATGCGCAACCCGGTCGCACGGGTCGGCAACGAGACGGCGTGAGGCCGCAAGCGGCGGCCGCACGCGCCATCGCTGCCTGAGCAGGTGTCCGGCGAACCTACTCCGCAGCCTGTTCCCGGGCCCGGTCGCGTTCCTGCTGGCGGTCGATCTCGGCCTGGACCGCGTCCTGGGCCCGGCTCACGAAGACTTCGCGATTGGCGTAGCTGTAGTCGTAGCTTTCCCGGCGCAGGGTGTTCAGGTCCTGGAAGTGCGGGGCGACGTGACGCGACATCAGCTCGTAGTGGCGTTTGGTCGCGGACCAGTCCGCCCAGTTGTGCGCCAGTTCCATGTAGGCGCCGAAGCCGCCGGTTCCCTGCTGGAGCTTCTCGATATGGCGGATCGCGTCATCCGGGGTTCCGATCACCGCCATGCTGTTTTCCACCAGGTAGGCGGCATCGTCCTCCACGTCATCGGGCACGATGGGGAAGGTGGCGATTTCCCGGAAGTAGCGGGTCCACTTCGCCAGTCCGAACTTCACGTTCTCGAACGCCTGCTCGCGGGTATCCGCGATGTGGGCGAGGGTGACGACCCGCCACTTGTCGCGGGTGACCGTCTTGCCGTGTTCGGCAGCCGTCTGCTCGCAGATCCGCCAGTTGTCCGCATGGTGCGCGAGGGCCTCGTCGGAGGTTCCGCCGATCGAGAGCATGCCGATTCCGTGCTTGCCGGCGGCGCGCGCACCCGACGGTGACCGTGCGCAGGCAACCGCCATTTCGATGTGCGGCCTGGTGAAACAGGGCATCTGCAGCTGGCAGTCGCGCATCTCGAACCAGTCCGTCTTCGCGTTGACCACTTCACCGTGCAGCAGCGGCATGATCACGTCGAGAGCCTCGTTCATGCGGTCGCGCTGCGTTGCCGGGTCGATGCCCATCCTGTAGGCGTCGCCGACCAGCGCTCCGGGCCCGACGCCGAACATGGCCCTGCCTCTCGACTGGTGGTCGAGCTGCACCATCCGGTCCACCGTCATGAACGGGTGGTGATACGGCAGCGAGACCACGCCGGTCCCGAGCCGGATGTGCCGGGTCCGCTCGATCGCCGCGGCGATGAAGACCTCCGGCGAGGCGATGATCTCGAAACCGCCGGAATGGTGTTCGCCGATCCAGGCCTCGTGATAGCCGAGATGGTCGAGGTGCTCGAGCAGCTCCATGTCCCGGTCGATGGCGTTGGTGGGATTTTCCTCCAGCGCGTGAAACGGCGCCAGGAAGATCCCGAAGCGAAGCAGCCTGTCGGACATGACGGTACCCTCCCCGGGGCAGGATGTGTCTGGCCACCCTACAGCGCAGGTCCCCCGGCGCAAGGGTGCGGTCCGTCAGGCCGCGAGCAGGCGTCCCGCGTCCGCGATCGCGTCATCGAGCCCGGCGGTCCGGGCGGCCTTCCAGAACAGGGCCTGGGTGCTCGAGATCACCGGCAGGCCGGTCCGACCCTCGATGCGCCCGATGGCGTCGAGTGTCGGCATGTCGCAGCAGCTGAGCACCACCGCGTCGACGTCATCGCGGTCCGCGCGTGCCACCGCCCGTTCGGTCAGCAGGTCGCAGGGGACCGCGCTCATGTTGCGAAAGGCGTGTTGGCCCTCGTCGACGATCACGCTCTCGTCATCCAGCACAGTGATGCCGTTTTCGGCAAAGAACTTCCTTTCCTTGTCGTTGACAGCCTGCGGATAGGGTGTGAGCAGCACGATCCGCCGGGCACCCAGGACGGCGAGTGCGTCAACGAGCGCACCGGCTGCCGTGACCGTCGGGGTGCCGGCCTGCGCCGTCAGCCGGGCCTCGACCTCGGCCGGATTGCCCCGTGCCGAACTGGCGGTGCAGCCGTAGGCGATGACATCCGGTCGCGCGGTGTTCACCTCCTCGAACACCCGCGGCAGCTCGGCTTCCATGGCATCGAACGGCCGTGCGTGCCGGTCGCCGAAGAACGGCATCCGCGAGGTGTGCACCGTTACCCCGACCGGAGCCATGGTCCAGAACTCTGTCTCTGCGACCGTGTTGGGCGAGGGGACCATGAGGGCGATGCGCGCCCGCGTCCCGTAGACGCGCGCCGGCTGTTTCGTCAAGGCGACCTCCGTGCTGCCGGTGGGTGATCCGGGCACTATCGCATTGCCGGGAGGCGAGCGACAACCGTGGCCGGGCCCGGTTACCGGGAAAGCACGCGTTCGACCGCCCGCTTCCAGTGCGCGATGGCCTCGGTGCGCCCGGGTTCCTGCATCGACGGCTCGAACCGGCGTTCCAGTGCCCACGAGCGGGCGAAACCGTCCTGGTCCGGCCAGGTCCCGGCGGCGAACCCCGCGAGCCATGCCGCGCCCAGCGCCGTGGTTTCCGCGACGACCGGCCGGTCGACCGGAGCCGCCAGGATGTCGGCCAGGCGCTGCATCGCCCAGTCCGATTCCACCATGCCACCGTCGACCCGCAGGACCGTCGAGGCGTCGGACCCCGACCAGTCGGCATGCATGGCCTCGAGCAGGTCGAGGGTCTGGAAGGCGACACTCTCCAGTGCAGCACGCGCCAGTTCCGCGGGACCGGTGTTGCGGGTCAGTCCGAAGAGGGCGCCGCGGGCATGGGGGTCCCAGTGCGGGGCGCCCAGACCGGTGAAGGCGGGGACCAGAACCACCGTCTGGGTCGGATCCGCGCGTGCGGCGAGCTCGCCGCTTTCGGAAGCCCGGGAGATCACGCCGAGCCCGTCGCGCAGCCACTGGACGGCCGCGCCGGCGATGAAGATCGAACCTTCCAGCGCGTAGGTGGTTCTGCCGCCGAGGCGGCACGCAATCGTGGTCAGCAGTCCGTTCCCGGACTTCACCCGGTCGGTCCCGGTGTTCAGCAGCGCGAAACAGCCGGTGCCGTAGGTCGCCTTCATCATCCCGGGCCGGAAACAGGCATTGCCGGCGGTGGCCGCCTGCTGGTCGCCCGCGACACCGCGGATCGCGATCGCGGCACCGAACAGGGCCGGGTCCGTGTTCCCGAAGTCGCCGGCGCTGTCCCTGACGTCGGGCAGCATGGCCGCCGGGATGCGGAACAGCGCCAGCAGTTCCTCGTCCCAGCACTCGTCGGCGATGTTGTAGAGCAGGGTTCGCGACGCGTTGGTCGCATCCGTCGCGTGAACGCGTCCGCCGGTCAGGTTCCAGATCAGCCAGCTGTCGATGGTCCCGAAACAGACCTCGCCGGCCTCGGCCCGGCTTCGCAGCCCGTCGACGGTATCGAGCAGCCAGGCGAGCTTGGTGCCCGAGAAGTACGGGTCGAGCAGCAGCCCGGTCCGGGCGCTGACCATCTCCTCGAGACCCTGCTGCCTGAGCCCGTCGCACATCGCGGCGGTGCGCCGGTCCTGCCAGACGATGGCGCGGTGCAGCGGTGTACCGGTGCGACGGTCCCAGACCACCACGGTCTCGCGCTGGTTGGTCACGCCGAGAGCGGATATCCGGTCCGCGGCAACACCGGCGCGCTCGAGCGCCGTCCCCGCGGTCTGCACCACGGAATGCCAGATTTCCCGCGCGTCGTGTTCCACCTGCCCTTCGGCGGGAAAGTGCTGGGTGAATTCCTGCTGGCCGAGACCGCAAATCCGCCCTTCGACGTCGAAGACGAGCGCGCGGGTGGAGGTGGTTCCCTGGTCGATTGCCAGGACATGACCGTTCATAAACCGGGATCCCCGAGGGTGGCGTGTCGGTCCCGGACGGTACAGCAGGTCACCGCGGCACTCCACCCGCCCCGGAACGCTGTGGTGCGCAATCTGACGGGCGAGAGTGCTGACGCCGCCGAGGGGAAAGTCGCCTTCCGGCAGGGACGCCCCCGCGGTCCAGGGTCCGGACATGTCCGGATGCAGGTGTGGAAGCGCCGCGCCGACCCGGGACGCGACGGCCGCGGATCCGGGGCCGTCTTCATGCAGTGGGCGCACGCCCGCGAAGCCCCGGACCATGTCGGCGGGCGCGGGAGGCGTGCCCGAAACACCCTGCCACCGCTTGGCCCAAATTCAACATGCGTCTGAACGAGTCTTTCAGTATCGACCATTTGCGAAGCCCGAGACGGGAAAGTGGCACTACGAGTGGGTGTCGAGGGGTCTGCTGCACGATGGTCTTGCGGGTTCCTCCTGGGGCAGAGTTGATGCCCAACGCGTCGGAGGCGCGATAGGGCTGCATCGGCCCCAGGGTCTGGAAGTCCACCGCCCAGCAGCTCACCCAGAGCGCTGCGATCGCCGAGCCAGCGCCGCGCGGCGCGCTCCGACCCCGGTCGGGCCACGTGCGCGATGATCGAGCCCACCGCGGCGGCGCACGGCGAGGCGCCGATCCCCAGCTCCCCGCGCCGTGTACGCACCCCGAGCTGGTCCATTGCCCACAGCGCGACGTGCTCCGCCCCGACCGAGCGCGGGCGAATGAGCTTGAGCGAATCGACGTCGACGAGCTGCAGGTCGCGCTCCAGGCTCGTCGAGACGGTACCGACGCGCTCGCGGGCGAGCAGTTGGGCGGTGATGCGCCGGGCGTGCAGTTCCAGTGCCGGGGAGCGGTCGGACGGCAGTGCGAGATGTCCGGCCAGGAGCTCGTCGTGTCAATGCTCTTTCAAAATTGACCCACCATGCTCCTCCAATAGTGACCCGCCTGTTCAGGTTTTCTTCCCGGCAGGCTTGTTTTTCCTGTTGAGGTGACCGGGAGGGCTTGCGATGGCGGGAGGGTCGGGTCGGGCGCTGCGCCGCGCGGCGGTTCCCCGCCGCGGGCTATCGGGATTCCCGCTGCGTGGTGGTACATTCGTCGATGCTTCGGTCGGGCACGCCGCAAGGTGGGCGTTCGAGCCCGTCCCTGGAACCGTGCCCGAGCTCGCCGGGTGCCGCGCGCATTGAACGCACGGCGCCGGCGGGGAACGCTTGTCGAGAATCAGGGAGAACAGTCATGCGCAACTACTTCATCCGCCGTGGTGCATTCGGCGCCGCGCTCGCCGGACTCGTCGCCGGGTCGCTTTCCGCGACCGCCGCCGCCGAGTGCACCAACGAAGTGTGGAACAATGTGATGAGTCGCGGCAAGGTGGTCGTCGGCATCAAGGCCGACTACAAGCCGTGGGGGTTCCGCGACGAGAGCGGCAACCTCGTCGGCATGGAGGCGGACCTCGCGAAGGACGTCGCGGATGCGATGGGGGTCGACCTCGAGCTGGTGCCCGTCCAGTCCTCCAACCGCATGCAGTTCCTCGAGCAGGGCAAGATCGACATGATGATCGCCACCATGTCGGACCGCCCGGACCGGAGGAAGATCGTCGGCATCACCCAGCCCAACTACTACACCTCGGGCACCAACGTGATGTCGCCGAAGGCCCTCGGGCTCACCGAGTGGGAGAACCTCCGCGACAAGCCGGTGTGCGGCAAGCAGGGCGCGTTCTACAACAAGATCGTGTCCGAGCGGTACGGGGCGGACATCGTCGCGTTCACCGGCAACGCCGAGGCAAAGCAGGCGCTCCGCGACAAGAAGTGCATTGCGTGGGTGTATGACGACTCGTCGATCATGTCCGACCTCGCGTCCGGCAACTACGACGAGTTCGAGATGCCGCTCGCCTCCGAGGACGACAACCCGTGGGGTCTCGCCGTCCCGCTCGGCGAACGGCACTGCGTCTTCGGCAACTTCATGTCCGGGATGACCTACAACTGGCACCAGTCCGGCCGCCTCATCGAGCTCGAGGCGAAGTGGGGCATCCAGGCCACGCAGTACCTGAAGGACCAGCACGCGCACTTCGCCGACTGGCTGGCCGGGCAATAGCCGGCGCGCGGCGGGACGCCCGGCGGCGCCCCGCCGCCCGCCTTCCCCCGGGGACCGCGGAGCATCGGAGTGGTCGAGTCCATCCAGACGTACTTCCGCACCCTTGCGGATACCCACCCGAAGTGGAACTTCATCTACCTCTACGACCCGGTGCAGACCGCCCGGGTCGGGGAGGGGCTCTGGATGACCTTCCAGCTCTCGGTGGCGTGCGTCGTCCTGAGCGTGGTGATCGGGGTGGCGGGCGCGTGGTTGCAGGGCTCGCGGAGCGCGGTGGTCCGCGCCGTCGTGCAGGGGTACATCCAGTTCTTCCGCAATACGCCCCCCCTCATCCAGCTTCTCTTCTTCTACTTCGCGCTCGGGCAGTTCACTCCCACCTATTCGCCGGACGGCTGGCTCCAGGTCCCCATCATCTCCAACGTTGGCTGGGCGATCATCTCTCTCTCGTTCTTCGCCGGAGCGTTCAACGTCGAGATCTTCCGGGCCGGGATCGAGGCGATCCCGGAGTCGACCCGCGAGGCGGCGGACTCCCTCGGGATGTCCCGACTCCAGATCTACGTCTACGTGGTGCTCCCCCTCGCATTCCGGGTGAGCCTCCCCGCCCTCAACAACAACCTCGTCAACCTCGTGAAGACGACCACCCAGGCGATCGTCATCGCGGTCCCGGAGCTGCTCTACCAGCTCGTCAGCATCTACAACGACTACTCGACCTCCCAGAACGCCTGCATGCTGCTCATGTTCATCGTCTACATCACCCTGGTGGGGGTGCTGGTGCTCGGCATGACCCGCTGGGAACGGGCGCTTCGCATCCCGGGGTACGGGGGCTGATCGATGCCGGTGTTCGCGGCCATTCCCGGTGTGAGCGCCGCGCGGCGGAGCGACCTCCCCGTGCTTCTGCCGGCCGCGGCGCGCGCCCGCGCGCCTGGCCCGCCCGGCGACCTCGCATTCAGCCGCTGGGTCGGGTCGGCCGCGCCGTGGAAGCTGCTCCTCGTCGTGGCCCTCGTCGCCGTCTGGCCGTTCGCGGCCGCCGCCGACGCCAGGGGCTACACGATGGCGCAGGCCTTCGACGCGCTCTGGCGGTGGCTCCCGTTCCTGGTGACCAAGGGCTTCCTGATGAACGTCCTCATCAGCTTCCTCACCATGGTGATCGGGACCCTCGGGGGCGTGGTGCTCGGTCTCTGGCAGATCGCGCCCTCGGCCGTCTTGCGGCGGGTTGCGTGGGCGCTCACCCAGGCGTTTCGCAACTCGCCGTGGCTCGTGCTCCTCTTCATCGTGATGCTGACGTTCCCGTTCCAGATCTCGATTGGCTCGACGGTCGTCTTCATCCCGGACTGGGCCAAGGCGGTGTTCGGGCTCTCGCTCCCCATCATGGCCAACATCTCCGAGGTGGTGCGGGGCGCGGTGCAGTCGGTGCCGACGGGGCAGTGGGAGGCGGCGGAGTCGCTCGCCTTCTCGCGCCGCCAGACACTGTGGCGGATCGTGCTTCCACAGTGCTTCAAGCGCATGATCCCGCCGTGGATGAACTGGTACGCGATCCTCACCATGGCAACCCCCCTCGTCTCCCTCCTCGGGGTCGAGGAACTGGTGACCCTCTCGCGCCAGGCGATGGAAGCGGAGGACAACCACCCGGAGCTCCTGGTCCCGTTCTTCGGGTTCGCGCTCGTCATCTTCTTCGCGTACTGCTACCCGATCGCACGCTGGACGATTTCCCTCGAGCGGCGGTTCGCGGTGAAGCTCTGACCGGAATCGGGCCCGGGAGGCCGAGATGAACGAAACCAACTGGGATCCGAGCCAACCGATCGTCTCCATTCGAGACGTGCACAAGTCGTTCGGCGAGCTGGAGGTGCTGCGAGGGGTGAGCTTCGACGTCATGAAGGGCGAGGTGGTCTGCATCATCGGCCCATCCGGCTCCGGGAAGTCTACCCTCATCCGGTGCGTGAACGCGCTCAACACGATCGACCGCGGCTCGATCCGGGTGGAAGGGCAGGAGGTCCATGACCCGAACCTCGACAAGCTGGAGCTCCGCCGCAAGGTCGGGATGGTCTTCCAGCAGTACAACCTCTTCCCGCACAAGACCGCGCTCGAGAACGTTATGATGGCCCCGGTGCTGGTGCTCAGGGAGCCGAAGGGGCAGGTCGAGGAGCGCGCGCGGGCGCTCATCCGCAAGGTGCGCCTGGAGGGCAAGGAGGCGAGCTACCCCGGGGAGCTTTCGGGAGGACAGCAGCAGCGGGTCGCGATCGCACGCTCCCTCGCGATGCGCCCGGACGTCATGCTCTTCGACGAGATTACCGCCGCCCTCGATCCGGAGACGGTGAAGGAGGTACTGGTCACTATCCGCGAGCTGGCGGAGGAGGGCATGACCTGTATCCTCGTGACCCACGAAATGGGGTTCGCGCGAGAGCTCGCGAACCACATCTACTTCACCGACCGCGGGGTCATCGTGGAGCACGGGCCGCCGGCGACCTTCTTCACCGAGGCGAAGGACCCCCGCACCCAGGAGTTCCTGAGCCAGATCCTCTGACCGGCTGGCGGCCGCCCCCGCTCCCCTGGACTCGATGTTCATCCCGTGTACCCAAACCCGCTCCACCGTCGGCGGTGAGTTCTACTTCACCCACCGCCTCGCTGCGCGCTGCCGCGGTGGGTTCGATCATCGCGCGCACGGCCCGACCGGGGTCCGAGCGCGCCGCGCGGCGCTGGCTCGGCGAACGCAGCGCTCCGGGTGAGCTGCTGGGGGTGGACTTTCAGACCCTGGGGCCGATGCAGCTCTATCGCGCCTCCGACGCGTTGATGACGCACCGCCAGGCCATCGTGCAGCAGACCCCTTTACGCCCACTTGTAGTGCAACTTGCCCGTCTCGGGCTTCGCAAATGGTTGATACGGAAAGACTCGCTCAGACCCATGTGAGAAGCGGGTTAGCACGGATGCCCGGCCTTCTCCCTGGTACAGGGTGCATCCACCAGCGAGCCGTGGTGATCGCGGTCGGTGGTCCCGATCAGCGTGAAGTCGGTTTCGAAGGGAATGGCGAAGGTCACCCGGCCGTCCGGATCCCGGAAGATGCAGGCATTGTTGCAGATCTGGCGGATAACGATATGACCGCCGTGCTCCACTCGGGTCCGGGGGACCAGACCGGGGTCGATGCAGTCCCGGATCAGGTCGCCGGCCCGACAAGGTACATCCGCGCAGGCCTTCACCGTCACCATGCCACGCGGTTGCCACGCCAGGAGCGGCAGGACCCTGGTCCCGATCAGCATGCTGCGGCATGCAACAGATGGGCCTTATACAGAAAAAGGCGACGGTGTAATCGAGTAGGGATTGTGTTCCGTCGATGTTCCAGTATAGAACAAATCATGATTGAGGAACGCGGCACAGCAGAGAGCGGTGGGGACGGCCACGCCGTCCCGGTCCACCGTCAGACCGTGTATCGGCTCCTGCCGCGGACGCGGAAGAACTGGCGTCTGCTGGAGCGGGTCCTGGAGGACCAGCGCCAGCTGTACAACGCCGCCTTGCAGGAGCGGAACGATGCCTGGCGGCTGGCAGGCCGTTCGATTTCGTATGTCGACCAGACGAAGGCACTGACGGTCTGCCGTCGGGACCTGCCGGAGATGGCGGCGATGCCGGTCGCCATCCAGCGGGGCACGCTGAGGCGCGTGGACGAGGCGTTCAAGGGCTTCTTCCGGCGCGCCCGCGCCCGCACGGGCGCCGTGGGGTATCCCCGCTTCAGGTCTCGCCGCGGGTTCGACAGCATCACGGTCGTTTCCGGCGTGAAGCTCGAGGCCGGCCCCCGGGGCACGTCCGGGGGCCGACTGCGCCTGCCCGGCCTTGGGTGGCTGACGATCCGCCGGCGTGGAGACAACCCGCATGCGCAGGGCCGCCCGGTCTCGGCCGTGCTGAAGCGCGAGGCCGGCAGGTGGTATGCCATTGTCTGCTTCCAGGTCCCGGCAGCCCCCCGGAACACGCCCGGGGGTTCTGTGGACAACGGGGTCGCGCTCGGCGTTGACATGAACGCCGGGCAGATTGCGGCGAGCGATGGCAGGTTGTTCCACGCTCCGGACACGCGCCGCCTGGAGGCCCGGGCGAAGCGTCTTTCCCGCAAGCTGGCGCGCCAGAGGCGCGGCTCGCGCCGCCGGGAGCGCACGCGCCGGCGCCTTGCGAAGACCCGTCGGCGCATGACGGGCATGCGGCGCAACTGGCGCCATCAGGTCACCCGGCGCATCGCGGATGCGGCAGACACGGTCTGCGTCGAAGCCCTGCATGTGCGGGGCATGACGCGGAGCGCCAGGGGCACGGTCGCTGCGCCGGGTTCCCGGGTTCGGCAGAAGGCCGGGCTCAACCGGGTCATCCTGGCGACAGGCTGGGCCGAGCTGCGGCGGATGCTGTCCTACAAGGCCGGCCGGCTGGTCGCGGTGGACCCTGCCTGGACAAGCAGGACATGCCATGCCTGCGGGCATGTCGATGCCGGCTCGCGGCGGACCAGATCCGAATTTCAATGCACGGCCTGCGGCCATGCGGATCATGCGGACGCGAATGCAGCCCGCAACATACGGCGTCAGGGCCTGGCGCTGCTGCACGGGGAGGTTGCCGGGTTGCCGGGCCGACGAACCGTGAATACGCAGGAAAAGCTGGCAGCGTGACACGCTGCCAACCTTTCTTTGTAAGGCCCCAACAGATCCATTGGACTGCATGCCAGGCGCCGGAAACTGTTCTTGCCGACACCGATACCGATGATGCTAACCTGATCGATGGGTGTCTTGCTCCTCGCGCGTGAACGGACCCCAGCGTGGCACATCGCGATGCCGTCGGGGGAGGCGGCTGCCCCATCGCTCGAGGGATCGACATGTCGAGTGAGAGCGACGCTTCTGCACCCGCCGGTGCGGGCGAAGCCGGCCGATATCCGGACCACGGGCGACCTGGATGTGATGCTGTTTCAGCGCAGGAATTCGAGCAAGGCTCATATTGTCAATGCCGATGCGTCGATCGGCATGATGGCCAACTCCTGTGCCATCCGCTACGGCAACAATGCCTGGAAGTATTTCCTGGACACGTGGGCCGACCACATGGTCGGGAGTGGGCTCAAGAAGGAACGCGACGATCACTGTCTCGGCGAGTTGGCCGACGGCTGATGTTCAGTGGCGGCAGTCCGAATTTCGACGCGGGCTGCCGCGCACCTCGGAGCACGTTCTTCACACCCGTCAGGGAGAGATCGGCATGATCGTGGATTCCCACGCGCACATCTTCGAAAAGTGGTCCGGTGCCTGCGGGCTCCCCTCGCTCGACCTGCATCTGAAATACCTGCAAAAGGGCCTGACCCGGCCTGCGGCCAAGGTCTTCCGTCTGCGTGATGGCGCGCCGGCGTCGGCCCAGCACCTGTTTCGCGAAGGTACGACCACCTGGGAGGGATTGCGCACCGACATTGACTTTCGCGCCGGACCCTATGGCCGCGTCGACTTCAGGGTCGGTGGCGAAGACTACTACGTCCAGTACATGCCGGCTGCGATGTACGAGATCGAATCGACGCCCGAGGGCATGATCACCCACATGAACGCTGCCGGGGTCGACCACATCGTCCTTCAGGCCGGGTTCGCCTACGGTTACATGAACGACTACAACGCGCTTGCCCAGCGCCAGTTTCCGCACCGGTTTACCGGCCTGTTTCACGTCGACGAGGCCCGGGCCGACACCGACTACTGGATGGCGGAAGCAAACCGCGCGATCCACAAGCTGGACCTGAAGGGCCTGTACTACTCCGTCGAACAGTTCAGCCGCTATGCCTTCGATGTCTGGATGGACGACGAACGGTTCGACGGTTTCTGGTCGCTGGTCGAGGAAACCGGGCGTCCGGTCTTCATAGAGTTCTCGGCCATCCCCGACTACGACCGGCCAAGCTATGTGAAGGTGATGGCTCGCTTTGGAAACCTGGTAGACCGCTATCCGGGAATTCGATGGGTGTGTGTCATGACGCCGCCCGTGCAGTTCTTCTCCAGCAATGGCCAGTGGGATTTTCCGGAGGCGGTCGACGCCATCTACCGCCGGGACAACGTCTGGCTTGAGGTCTGTTACCCCATAACCTGGGGCGGTCGGTACGACTATCCCTATCCCGAACTGCAGGTCCTGGTTCAAGGCCTGCACCGGCTTTACGGCGCAGGGACGCTGGTCTGGGGTTCGGACATGCCCAACGTGGAACGATTCTGTACCTACAAGCAGAGCCTGGACTACGTGCGCCGTTACTGCGATTTCATGAGCGAGTCGGAGATGGACCGCGTTCTGGGTACAAACTTGCTGCAAGTTCTGCCGGTGCCTTCCCGGGAAACATAGGCCCGCGGCGCTGCCCGGCGCCGGTTACAGTCTCCGGCCGGGTCGATGTCGGATAGCGGCCGGGAGTTCGGGGCCGAACCGCGACCGAACTGCTTGCAACGAAGGCGTCCAAACAGAAAATCGGACAGGCATGACAGGGACTGCCGATCATCGAGACAACGATACCCGGATGCGGCTTCGAGCCTTCGAGCACGTTCGACGTCTCACCGAAACGCACGGTCAGTTGACTGCCGGACTGCTGGGGGCGGGTTTCGATTTCGACGGCACGCGCATCCCGCTCATCAACCCGCAGCGGGGCATCTTCAAGCCGCGCCAGATGCGTTTCCTGCTGTCGATCAAGACCGTTATGCCGAGACGCGGCGCCAGGGTCTGGTACCACGACCAGCTGGAGGTTCACAGACAGATCTACCAGGGCGACGAAAGCGTCGACTATTCGTTCATGGGCACCAACCCGGAGGCGGCCGACAATCGATGGCTGCGCGAGGCCCACGAACACCAGGTTCCCGTCATCTACTTTCTCGGTGTGGCGCCGGGCAAGTACCAGGCTTTGGTCCCGACCTTTGTTTCCGGGTGGAATCCTGCGTCTCTCAGCGCGAGCATCTCGTTTGGCCTGCCTGAGCGAGATGACCTGCCGATGCCGCCGCAGGCGGCGGAGCGACGCTACGCCCTGCGCATCGTCAAGCAGCGCTTGCATCAGGGTTCATTCCGCGAAGCAGTCATCACCGCCTACAAGGGTCGCTGTGCGCTGTCGGGGCTGCGTGAAAACCGGCTCCTCGATGCGGCGCATATTGTTTCTGACAAGGACGAACTGCTGGGCCAACCAGTCGTCACGAACGGACTGCCGCTGTCCAAGATTCACCATGCCGCGTTCGATGCCCACCTGATCGGTATCGATCCGGACTATGGCGTGCACGTTTCCGAGAGCCTTCTGGAGCAGCGTGATGGTCCGATGCTGGAAGCGATCAAGCAGTTGCAGGGCGGCAAACTGCATCTGCCCGGTCGGATCGTAGACCGGCCGGACCGCGATCGACTGGCGCGGCGCTTCGAGCGCTTCGAGGCCGCGGCCTGAGAGGACGGATGACGACAGGATCGAAATCGGGAACTGAATTTGTCTGCGGTCACCCGTCACGCCGAAGGGGATTGAAGGTTTCGACGCCGTCGAGGTCCTTCTGATTGTCGGTAACGACAATGCAGTTGTTTGCTTCCGCGGTCGCCGCGATCATCGTATCCAGCGCACTGCGCGGGCGGCCTTGTGTCCTGCCATCCGCCATGAGGCGCGCGCAGACCAAACCCGCCTTTTCGTCAAACGGCAGCACGCGACCCGCAAACAGTCTCGATGGACCGTCCGGACCGTTGAACCACGCGTCGAGTTGATCCCGCTTGCGGCCCGGAGGTTTTTCCAACACGCCACGCCTAATTTCGGCCACGGTGAGTGCAGAGATATACAGGGTTTCGTCCGCCTGATCCGCCATCCAGGCAAGCAAGGCCTCCGACGGCACAACCTTCGTGACGTCGCTGACAATGTTCGTGTCAAGAAGATAGCGGCTCACAGGTCCACCTTGCGGCCGACCTCGAACGAGCGTGACGCGACGAGATCAGCCTCGACCATTGGTGATCGACGCAGAGCTTCAAGGATGCCACCTTTCCTCGGAGCCCTGTCGGCGATGCCTTGGCTGACGGTCGCTCGCAGACGATCAGCTTCGGGGCAATCCTCAGCCAATCGTTTGGCAAGAGAGCGGATCAGCTCCCGGTCTGTGGCACGCCCCAGCACCTCAAAGCGGGCCATGCCACGTTCAGCAAGACGACTTCGATAATTCTTCACGGCGCGTCTTTGCGATGCCTCACTCAAGGCCCTTCTTCCGCCTGGGTCCAGTAATACACCCGGCTACATTTCAACTGACATTGTTGATCCTGATTCGACGAACATACAAGCGCGCCACAAACTTCCGCCGCAAAGACCGATTCGCGAGCTGCCCACAGGCATTGCACCAATCGCCTACCGTGATCGCTTTGGCCTGGTTCCCCTTCCGCGCGTGTGGATGCTCCCCGGAACGATCAATTGCACGTGCTCCCGGACTCGATCTGGTCAGGACAAGGGTGTTTCAGCCAAGACGCGGGCAACCCAAGATGGCGGGGGTCGCTCTCAATCACGGCGGCGAAGTCATCGCTGTCGTGCGTCACCGGAACGGAGTCTTCATCGATCGCGCGCCGAACCAGCACCCGGTCCTGCGTGGATTATAGTCCAGGCCAGGTCACATGGGGGACTTCAGGGAACCCGCGCCCGCGTACAGTGGCCGCCAGAGTGGGGCGCAGGCAGCCGTCGACCAGGTACTTCACCGGGTGGAAGACCATTCTTCGATGGCGACCTCGTTCGATGCGATCGGCTCCCGATCGCGCCAGAAGGGTTTCCGGCGCGGTCGGCCCCGCCGCGGATAGGCTCGCGCGTAGAAGGTGGCGCGCTCGATCTGCGCTTCCGAGAGCTGCGGGAATGCCTCCCGGACCGATCCGATGGTATCCCCATTGGCAATCATGTCCGCGATGGCGTGGACCGGAATGCGGGTATCGGCGGTGCACGGGGCTCCGGAGAACACGGCATCGTCGCACGACACCGCCTTGCGCGCCTTCGCGAGCAGGGACAGGCCCCTGCGCACGTCGCGCTTCACCGACCGCACATCGACCGTAACATGGCGCTCACGTGCCGTTATCGTTTGTGGGTGGTCAAGCACAAAGCGAACGAGCCGCCGGCGCCCCTCCAGGGTGAGGACCTCGGTCGTCTCGTGGGCGAGCTTCAGGCCTACCAGACCGTCGCGGCGGATGGCGCGGGCGCGATTGCCGCCGCGCGCGGCATCACCGAGCAGCCCCGCATCGATGATGCGGTGCACCTGCTTGAGAGGCACCCCGGTGACGCAGGCCGCCTCATTCGGCGAAAGATCCGGGGCCGTGACGGTGGGGCTCATTATCTTTCCTTCATTTCGGAAAGAATATAATGCATGGCAAACCGCGTTGCCAGTGCCGAACCGGACAGCGGGGTTGGCGTGGACTTGACGCCAGTGTCGACAGGGCGCGGGTGCCGGCAAGGTGAAGAGGGTGCTGGCTCGTCGGAAGGACCGGTCGTTTCCGCTCCCGACCTCGAGAGCTGCCCGGGACAATGGGCCTCGGCGAAGAAGCGGGTGGCCCAGGCACACCTCGCCAGCGACACAGTCAGTGACTCCAGCGTCGATATCGACAGCAGTTTGGGAAACTCACCGGACCGCGAGAATTGCGCGCGGTGCGGAGCCATGCCGGATGGATGTCGTCTGTCTGAACCTCACCACTGCCCTTTACGTATCTCAATTGAGATGCAAACTGTTGGCAACTGCGGAGAATGTCCAATGCCAGCGCGCACTTCGATGCTCCATGTTCGGGTTGATGATCAGCTTAAGGCAGAGGCCGCCGCCGCGCTGGCCGCTGTTGGCCTGACACTATCGGATGCCGTTCGCATCCTGTTGACCCGCGTTGCCGCAGAGGGAGGTTTGCCGGCGGGTTTGACCACCGATCCCGAAGCCCATGACGCGTGGTTCCGTGCCAAGGTGCGGGAAGCACTGGACGACCCGGGCACTGCGGTTTCGCATGAACGGGCAATGACCGATGCGCAGGCGCTGGTTGATGCAAAGCGCCGTGCTCGATCCTGAGCGGGGCCCGCAGCGGCTGCCGACCTCATGTCGATTGTCGACTACATTTCCGACCATGATCCCGAAGCAGCCCAGGTCCTGAAGAACGATATCGAAGCCAGCGTATCGGGGTTGCGGGAGCACCCGAGGCCTTACCGGGTCGGTCGCGTGGCAGGTACGCGCGAGATGGCCGTACGCTCGAACTGCATCGTGGTGTATGCGGCGGATGTCCGCGCCGTTACGATTCTCCGTGTGCAGCACGGAGCTCGGAAATGGCCATAAGCATGAACCCGTTCGTCCTGTGCGGTGTCGGATCTCGCCTGCGCCGAGGTGCCTGGCGTGCGGATCCCTGATGCCGTGATCTGGCCGTCTTCCCGCTTTGCCGGGCCGGCCGACGGAGGTACGCGGCGCTGCATGCGGGACCGGGCCCGTGCACCGTGCTATAGAGCGGCCGGGTCCCGCAAGGCGGGGCGGTCACCAGGGATCTCTTCATGCGTATCGAAATCCTGTGCACCGGCGACGAGATCCTGAGCGGCAAGACGGTCAACACCAACCACAGCCACATGGCGCGGCGCCTGGGCGAGGTCGGTCTCACGGTCTGCTGGGGAACCTCGGTCGGGGATGACCGCGAAAGCCTCGGCGAGGCGTTCCGGCGCGCGGCCGCACGCGCCGACGCGGTAATCGTCAACGGCGGGCTGGGGCCGACGGTCGACGACCTGTCGCAGGAGATGGCGGCGGAAGCCGCCGGCGTCGAACTGGTGCTGCACGCGAACTGGCTTGCGAGGATGGAGGCGTTCTACGAGCGCCGCGGCCGGGTGATGCCGCCGAACAACCGCAAGCAGGCACTGCTCCCGTCGACGGCCGAGTTCATCGACAACCCGATCGGCACCGCCTGTGGCTTTGCGCTCGAGATTGACGGAACCCCGTTCATCTTCACTCCCGGCGTGCCGCGCGAGATGCGGCGCATGCTGGAGGAACAGGTCATACCCCGGTTGCTGAGCCGCAGCGGGCACCGGGTCGCGATCCGGATGAAGCGGTTCCATTCCTTCGGGATCGGTGAATCCCGGGCCGACCACATGCTCGGCGGCGTGGAGGCGCTTGCACCCGCCGGCTCGGTCAAGCTCGGGTTCCAGGCCCACTACCCGCAACTCGAGACCAAGCTGTCTGTCCGCGCCGACAGCGAGGCGGAACTCGAGCGCGTGCTGGCTCCGGTCGAGGCAGAGGTCCGCTCCCGGCTCGGAACCCACGTCGTCGCGGAGGATGACGACACGCTCGAAGGGGTGGTCTCGGCCTTGCTGGCCCGGGACGGGTGCACGCTTGCCACCGCGGAGATGCTGACCTCGGGCGCCATCGCGGCCAGGTTCCTGCCGGGGAAGGACGCCGTTGACCCTCACCGTGCCGGCGTGGTCTCGAGGGACCTGGGGCAGCTTGCCGCGGCGGCCGGCCTGGCCGCGGTCCCGGGCAGCCCGGACAGTACGGCCGCGTCCGCGATCGCCTGCGCGCTGCGCCGGCAGGTCGGCACGACCCATGCGCTTGCAACCCTGGTCGCGGTTGACGAGGGTGAGGACCGGATCGAGCTCGGCGGGACCGTCGTGATCGGCATCTCGGATGCGGGCGGCACGGTGACGCGCGAGGCCCGGCTGCTCGGGGGGCGGGAGTGGGTCCGTCTCGGAGCCGTCGAGCTTGCGATCGACTGCCTGCGCCGGCGGCTGGCCGGCCTGCCGGTTGATGAACGCATCGATTTCGAAAAGCGGTGACAGGGCACGGGGAGAGGATGCATGGCGATCGAGAAGAGACCGTTCGGGAGCACCGGACACATGAGTTCGGCCGTGATCTTCGGCGCCGCGGCACTGCGCGACGCGGACCAGGCGACCGCGGACCGGGTGCTGGAGCTGTTGCTTGAATACGGCATCAACCACATCGACACGGCGGCCGCCTACGGTGACGCCGAACTGCGCATCGGCCCGTGGATGCGGCAGCACCGAAACGAGTTCTTTCTGGCCACCAAGACCCGGGATCGCGGCTACGCGGAGGCCCGCGACAGCATTGCCCGCTCGCTTGACCGGTTGCGAACCGACCGGATCGACCTGATCCAGCTGCACGGCCTGTACCATCCCGACGAACTCGACCGCGCCCTGGGCGACGACGGGGCGCTGCGCGCCGCGCTCGAGGCGCGCGAAGCCGGCCTCGCGCGCTTCATCGGCATCACCGGGCACGGCTGGACGGTGGCGGCCACCCACCGCCGGGCACTCGACCTGTTCGCGTTCGACTCCGTGCTGATGCCGTACAACTGGGTGGCGGCTCACCATGCCACCTATGCCGCCGATTTCGAGCGGACTTTGGCGGTCTGCCGCGAGCGCGGTGTCGCGGTCCAGACCATCAAGGCGCTGGCCCGGGGGCCCTGGGCCGCCGGTGCAGCCAGGAGCCGGAACACGTGGTACGAGCCGGTGGAAGCGGAGGACGACATCCACCGCGCCGTCTGCTACGTGCTCGCCCGGTCCGACCTGTTCCTCAATTCGGTAGGCGACGTCGACCTGTTGCCGGCGGTGCTTCGGGCGGCGGCGTCCCAGATCAGCATGCCGGACGATGCCGCGATGGCGGCCCAGGCCGGCCGTCTCGGCCTGTCCTCGATCTTCGGCCTGTAGCCGGGTTCAGAACGCGAGGGTATCGGCGAGCCCGAACCGGTCCGCCAGCGCCTTCAGCGCGTTCCAGGTCGCATCCTCGACCTCGACGCCCTCGCGGGCGCGGACTTGGGCGTTCCGGTGTTCGATCTCTCCCGGATAGAACACCTCCTCGAATCCTTCGGCCGGCTGCGTCTGCTTGAGGTAGCGGGCGAAGTCCGTCACCTCGGCGCGAAAGGTTGCGAGGTCGCGGAAGGCGGAGACCTTGAAGACCGCCATGAAGCAGCCGTCGTTGTGCCGCCCGGTCGGCTCCACACCGTGGCCGAGCCCGGTCAGGATCCCGGAGAACACCTCGATCATCGCCGAAAGCCCGTAACCCTTGTATCCCTCGGTCCCCCCCAGCGTGAGCAGCGGACCGCCGCTCTCGAAGTCCATCGGGTCGGTGGTCACCCGGCCTTCACTGTCGATGATCCAGCCCTGCGGGATCTGCTCGCCGCGCGCGATCGCCAGCTTGATCTTGCCCGCCGCGACCGCCGAGGTCGCCATGTCGACGAAGAACGGACCGTCGAGGTCGGACGGCATGGCGATGGCGATCGGGTTGGTGCCGAGCCGCTTCTCGCGTCCGCCGAACGGCGCGACATGCTTGGGACCCCGACCGGAGTCGGCGGTGATCAGTGCGATCATCCCGCGTTTCGCGGCCATGATCGGGTAGCTGGCCAGCCGGCCGATATGGCCCTGGCGAAACACCGTCGCCGCCGCCACGTTGGCGGTCTCCGCCTTCTCGATGGTGTGCAGCATGGCCCGTTCGTTGACCACGTATCCGAAGCCCCAGTGGCCGTCCACCACGGTTGTCGCCGCGGATTCCTGCACGATCTTCCAGGGTGCCCCGGGCACGATGTGACCCTTCTCCACCCGCTCGATGTAGGTCGGGATCTGGATGATGCCGTGACTGTCGTGACCCGCCAGGTTGGCGTCGATGACGTGGCGGGTGACGACGGCCGCTTCTTCGGCCGGAACCCCGGCGCCGCGAAGCAGCGCATCGGAGATGGTGGCAAGTCGTTCAGGCAGGACGCGGGGCATTGTCGTTCTCCCGTCAGCCGTGGCCGCCGTCGGGCATCGGCAGGTGCCACAGGCCCGGGGTCGGCAGCTCGAGACCCAGATTTTCCCGCAGCGTCGCCCCGGCGTAGTCGGTCCGGTGCAGGCCGCGGCGCTGCAGTTCCGGCACCACGTATTTCACGAAGTCGGCATAGGCGCCCGGAACGTGCGAGGCCGCGATCACGAAACCGTCGCAGGCGTCGGTCACGAACCACTCCTCCATGATGTCCGCGACATCCGCCCCGCTGCCGACCCACGGATTGTGCAGCAGGCCGCGACCGCTGAAATGCATGAACTCCCGCGGGGTCGGGTTGCGCTTGCCGCTCGCCTCCACCACCCGGTCGCGGATGCCCTGGATTCCCTGCATGCCCGCGAGGTCGGCATCGGTGAGCGGCTCGTCGAGGCCGCGGGTTGCAAAGTCGAAGTTCAGCGCCTCGGCGAGAAGCGACAGCTGGTCGAGGTCGGTCGGCAGTCGATCGATCAGTGCCCGCCGGTCCTCGGCCTCGGCCCGGGTCTCGGCAACGACGATGTGGGTCAGCGCGCAAACGCTCACCCGGTCCGGGTCCCGGCCGTGTTCGGAGATCTGCCGCTTGAGGCCCGCGTACTCCGTGCGCGCGATCTCGATCGTCGGATAGGCGACGAACACCACCTCGGCCCAGCGGGCCGCAAACCTCTGGCCGCGCCCGCTCTGGCCGGCCTGGATCAGTACCGGGTGGCCCTGCGGCGAGCGGGGAACCGTAAACGGACCCCGTGACCGGAAGTAGCGGCCCTCGTAGTCGAGCCGGTGCACCTTCTTCGGATCCGCGAACCGGTTGCCGGCCTTGTCATTCAGGATCGCGTCTGCTTCCCAGGCGTTCCAGTGACCGAGCACGATCTCCATGAACTCGTCGGCCCGGTCGTAGCGGGCATCGTGTTCGATGACCTCGACGCGGCCCATGTTCATCGCCTCGCCGTCATTGAGCGAGGTGACGATGTTCCAGGCCGCGCGGCCATTGCTCATGAGGTCGAGGGTCTGGAATACCCGGGCGACATGGAACGGTTCGTAGTAGGTGGTGGAGTAGGTCGATCCCAGCCCGAGACGTTCCGTGCACATGCCCATGGTCATGAGCACGGTGACCGGGTCCATCTTCACGCAGCGGATCCCGCCTTCGACCGCGTGCTCGTGATTTCCGCCGTACATGTCGGGCATTGCCAGCCGGTCGTCGAAAAACCCGATGTGGAACCTGCCTTCCTCGAGAATCCGGGCGATGTCGCGGTAGAACTCCGGCGTTGTCGAGTCGGTGCGTGACTGCGGATGCCGCCACGATGCGGCAAAGTTCGTGCAGTTCTGCGCCTGCAGGAAGGCGACGAGGGTCATCTGGCGCACGGCCGGTCAACTCCACTGCCGTTGGAAGGCGGCAAAACCTACTTGAGGGCCGCCAATCTGTCGATGGGCGCAGCCGGCAGCACGGTGTCCCGCGGTTTCGGGTTGAATGTTGCGCCGGGCAGGCGCACACCACGCGGGGCGGAACCACCAGGAAGCGGAATGGATGGAGATGTCACGCGACCACGAAAGGCTGGTGATCATCGGATCGGGCGCGGCCGGACTGACCGCGGCAATCTACGCGGCGCGCGCGAACCTCGGCCCGCTGCTGATCGGCGGGCTTCGGCCGGGTGGCCAGATGACCATCACCACGGATGTCGAGAACTACCCGGGATTCGCGGACGTGGTGCAGGGCCCCTGGCTCATGGACCAGATGCAGGCCCAGGCGAAGGCCGTCGGGACCCGCATTGCCGACGACATCATCACCTCGGTCGATCTCGGCCGGCGGCCGTACCTGCTGCGGAGCGATTCGGGTGCGCAGTGGACGACCGACGCGCTCATCATTGCCACCGGCGCCGAGGCCCGCTGGCTCGGGCTCGACAGCGAACAGCGCTTCAGCGGCCGCGGCGTGTCGGCCTGCGCAACCTGCGACGGGTTCTTCTTCCGCAACCGTCCGGTCGTCGTTGTCGGCGGCGGCAACACGGCGGTGGAGGAAGCGCTCTATCTCGCCAACATCGCCGAGAGCGTCACACTGATCCACCGGCGCGACCGGTTGCGGGCCGAGCACATCATGCAGGAACGGCTGTTTCGCAACGCCAGGATCTCGGTGGAATGGAACAGCGTCATCGACGAGATCCTCGGAGGCGAGGGGCCCATGGCAGGGGTCGAGGCGGTGCGGCTGCGCGACGTGCGGTCCGGCGAATGCCGGGACCTTGCGACCGAGGGCGTGTTCATCGCGATCGGTCACGTGCCGGCAACCGAGCTCTTCGCCGGCCAGCTCGAACTTGATTCGGACGGGTACATCTCGGTTGCGCCGGGAAGCGTGTGCACGACGGTTCCCGGCGTGTTTGCCGCCGGAGACTGCGTGGACAAGGTCTACCGCCAGGCGGTCACCGCTGCCGGTCTCGGCTGCATGGCGGCGCTGGAGGCGGACCGCTATCTCGGCACGCTCGGTGACACGGATGTGATTGCTGGCGCGCAGCATCTTGTTTCGCCGCAGGCTTCTCCTACATCCTAGGGTACAAGCGACAGCAATGGCGCCCGGCGGGTCAACCGGCGTGGTGCGACGTGACCGGAACCGAGCCCGCGGGGAGCGGGCGGATCCGGCGGATCGGAATGATGGACTGGGACAAACTTCGCGTCTTTCACGCCGTGGCTGAGGCGGGCAGTTTCACCCATGCCGGTGAGGTCCTGAACCTGAGCCAGTCCGCGGTCAGCCGGCAGGTGAGCCACCTCGAGGAAAGCGTCAATGCCGCCCTGTTCCATCGGCACGCACGCGGACTGATCCTGACCGAGCAGGGCGAGATGCTGTACGCGACAGCCCGTGACGTGTTCGCAAAGCTTGCGACCACGGAGGCGCTGATCGGCGAGGGTCGCGAGCGTCCGAAGGGTCCGCTTCGCCTCACGACCACGGTCGATTTCGGGTCGGTATGGCTGGCCAGCAGGATCGGCAAGTTCATCGAGCTCTACCCGGAGATCGCGGTCAGCATGCTGATCAGTGATCACGAGCTTGATCTTTCAATGCGCCAGGCTGACGTGGCGATCCGATTCGTGCCGCCGCGACAGCCGGACCTGATCCAGCGGCACCTCAGGACCATGCGGTTGCATCTGTACGCCGCAACGTCCTACCTGTCGCAGTTCGGAACGCCCGGCACGATCGAGGACCTGCGTTCACACCGGATCATCGTCTACGGGGACACGACCCATCCACCGTTTGCCAGGGTCAACTGGCTGCGCGACGTGGTGGCGGGCGGCGTGCATGCGCGCCCGCGCACGGTGGTCAACATCGACAACTACTGCGCGATCCTTGGCGCGGTGCAGGGCGGGGTCGGCATTGCGCTGCTTCCGGACTACATGACCGACGGGGATCCCGGCCTGGTCAGGCTGCTGCCTGATCTCGAGGGCCCCCGGGTACCGGCCTACTTCGTCTATCCGGAAGAACTGCGGAATTCGAAGCGGATTGCCGTGCTGCGCGACTTTCTGCTGCAGGAAGTCGCCGGGACCAGTTTCTAGGCCGCGCGATGTCGAAATACCGGGCAAAAGGCCGCCAGCCATGCGTCAGACGCATGGCCGACCTGCCGGAATGTGCATTGCACCCCTGCCGGTGGCTGCCTAGTTTCCAAAGTTGCGAGTGCTGGACAGCATGAGTGCCAGGGTTCGATTACAGCCTCTCAGCGTCTTTCCCGGGCTGCCCCGCCCGTGAAGGCGATCCTCAGGTCCGGCATCTCCCACACGTTAAGCCTCCCTGTTCCAATTGCCCCGGAGCCAACCGGCTCCGGGGCCCTCTTTCCTCCCGGACCGGGCGCGCCGGTTCCATGCGTCTGAAGTCCGACGTGCTGGTCCGGGCCGGGCTGCGGCTGTGCGCGCACCGGGCAATTCCGGTCACGGTGGTCCACCGTGGCGACCCGGACGCAGGGGCGATCCTGGTCAAGGTCAACCGGCTGGAACACGGTTGCACCGTGCTGGCGCAGGCATGGGGCGAGACCGGCCGGGCGGTCTGGCTTGCCGCAAGCGGGGAAACACCGGTGCCGGAGGAGGAGGCCGACGCCCTTCTGGACCGCCATCTCTCCCGCGATCCCGACCTGTGGGTGCTTGAAGTCGAGGATCGTGACGGATACAACCCGTTCGCCGCGCTCGACGTCTGATCGCCAACACCCACATCCCGTTCGGACCTGTGCCGGAGCGGGGCGAGAACCACGTGTCCGTTCCAGTAGTCGACAAATCTCCCACCCAGTGGGCGAGCGGTGTCCTCTTCGCGGTCCTCTGCTCGGTCGGACTGGGCCTTGCGGTCGCTTTGGGCCGGCTCGCCTTCGATGGCGGAACCACGCCGCTCACCGTCGGTCTCTGCCGGGCCGCGTTCTCGGTTCTGGTCATGGGCATGGTGTGCCGGCTGGCCGGGGTTCCGCTGCGCCTGCCGCGCGGTTTCCTGTTGCAGATGCTGTTCGCCGGCATCCTGTTCTCGCACATGGCCTTCGGCAATGTCGGCGCGACCAAGTACATCCCGGTGAGCCTGGCGGCGCTGCTGTTCTTCGTCTATCCGCCGCTGGTCGCACTGCTGAACGGCGCCGTCGACCGGCGCCGGCCCGGCGCGGTGAAGATGGTGGCAATGCTCACGGCTTTCGCGGGCCTGGCGGTCATGCTCGGGGTCGATCTCGACCGCCTCGACCTGCGCGGCGTCGCCCTTGGCCTGACCTCGGGGCTCGCCTGTGCCATCAACATCGTCTGGGTCAGTCGCCGTGCACGCGGCCTGCACCCGTTCCAGATCGTCTTCTACCAGTCCTGCGTGGCAACGGTGGTCCTGGGCGCCCTGACCGTCAGGTTCGATGCCTTCGCCTGGCCCGTACTCGAAAGTGGCTGGTGGGCACTGGGACTGGTGGTGGCGCTGCAGTCCGCGTCGATCCCGCTGTACTACTTCTCGATCCAGCGCATCGGGACCGAACCGGCCGCGATGCTGAACAACCTGCAGCCGGTGGCCAGCATCGTTGCAGCGATCGTGCTGTTTCAGGAACTGCTCACGACCGAGACCCTGGCGGGAGCCGCCATGGTCCTTGGCGGCATCCTGCTCATGCAGTGGTCCGATTCCAGGGGCGGGAACCGTCACGGGCGCGACATTGACAGCCGATCACGCCTTCCATAGGACCGGACCCGAAGCGTGCTCGTGCGGGAGGGATGGAATGATCACCGCTGAAATGGCCCACCTGATCCGCCACAACACCGTCGCCTTCGTGGCCACCGTCACGCCGGAGGGCAGGCCGGCGGTCTCGCCCAAGGCAACGGTGGTGATCATTGACGAACGCACCCTCGCATTCTCCAATCTCCGCTCGCCGGGGACCATCCGCAACATCGAGGCGAATCCCCTCGTCGAACTCAACTTCATCGACGTGTTCCGCCGCAAGGCGGTTCGTGTCGGCGGCGAGGCATGCCACGCGGCGCGCGGCAGCGCCCGGTTCGGGGAACTCCTTGCCGATTTCGGAACCTGGGCCGACTACGCCGATCGCATGAAGGGCATTGTCGAGATCGCGGTCACCGACGCCCGCATGGTGCTGTCGCCCGCCTACGACATCGGTCTGGGCGAGACAGAACTCATCGCGCAGCACTTCGAACGCTACCGGGGCCTGGTCGAAACCGGGGAACTGGCGGGGCCGGGGACGCGGGGACGGACATGACGACGCCACTTCCGCTCAACCGCGACTTCGACGTCCGCCACGGCGAACTCGAAGTCGTGGCACCGGGGATCCGGCGCATCACCGCGCACAATCCGGGTCCCTTCACCTTTCGCGGGACCGGCACCTTCGTGCTCGGGACCGGGAGGGTCGCGGTGCTCGATCCGGGTCCCGACCAGCCCGAACACGTCGAGGCCCTGCTTGCCGGCCTCGGGCAGGAGACGGTGAGCCACATCCTGGTCACCCACACCCACCGCGACCATTCTCCCGCGGCGCGCGCACTCAGGCAGGCGACCGGGGCACCGACCTGGGGGTTCGGCCCGCACGGTGGCGGCCGCCGTCCGGGCCAGGGAGAGGTCGAGGCCGGTGGCGATTTCGACTTCGTGCCCGACAACACGGTGGGTGACGGGGATCGCATCGAGGGCGACGACTGGGCGGTGACCTGCGTGCACACCCCGGGTCACACCTCGAACCACCTGAGCTTTTCCTGGGACGAGAGAAGGGTGCTGTTCCCGGGAGACCATGTCATGGGCTGGTCAACCAGCATCGTCTCGCCGCCCGACGGTGACATGGGGGCATACATGCGCAGCCTCGACCGGTTGCTCGAGCGTGACGACGAGGTCTACTACCCGGCGCACGGACCGGAGATCCGCGACCCGCACACGCTGGTACGCGCCTTCATCGCCCACCGCCACGAGCGTGAGCACCGGGTGCTCGCATGTCTTGACCGGGGCATCGGGACGGTCGGCGAGATGGTGCCGCTGGTCTACGAGGATGTCGCCGCGCACCTGCATGCCGCCGCCGCCAGGTCGCTGCTGGCAACGCTCATCCTCCTGGTCGAGGACGGACGCGCCGAGGCCCTGGGTCCGCTCACCGTGGAAGGCCGCTACCGGTCACGGTAGCGGTCAGCTGTACCGCTGGTAGGTGCGATTCTTGCGATAGCCGAAGAACGGGTAGACCGTCGGGGTCGCGAAGCCGCTGGCCTCGCGGCGCAGCATCTCCTCAAGCATGAACAGGGTGACATCGACAAGCGGCAGGTCGCGCGCCTCGCGCACCGGAAAGAAGTCGAGGTCGGCCAGCTCGCCCGACCCGGCCAGCTCGCCCTGCAGGTCATGGGCCCAGACGCAGAAAAACCGGGCGTTGAACCGGACCGCGAGCGAGGCGGGGGTGATGGCGTGGCCGACGTAGCCGAGCTTGGCGAGGTCCGGTGCGAGGCCGAGGGAGCCGAAACTCTCCCAGCTGTCGCTGCCGGTCACCCCGGGGCTGCCCCGGGTGCCGAGCGCAAGCCCGGTTTCCTCCCAGGTCTCGCGGACCGCCGCCATGGCGAACAGCCTGGCCCGGGACGGGTCGCTCGAGATGTGACGCGCCACCGCCGGGTCGAGGTCGGTACCGGGAGACGCGACCCGGTCGGCCTGGTCCACCTTGCCGCCGGCAAACACCCAGACGTCGTTGAACACCGCCTTGCGACCGCGCCGCCCCATCAGGACCTCCAGCCCGCGCGGTCCGTTTCGCAGGACCAGCATGCTGGCCGAGTCATGGGGCTTGACCGGGCGGCGCCGGTCGGCGGGGCGCTGCGGCACGCTGCCAGGTGCCGGGGAAGATGTCGAGGAAGTCACCGGAACTCCCGGGGATGGAGGCGACTGCCGGAGTGCGGTGGCGACCCTACCGCAATCCGGACCGGCACGGAACCGGTTCGGGTGGCGGCACGCCGGTTCGCTTGCCAGGAAAACCGCAAGATGCTAACACCGCGCCAGCTGATTCCCGTACGCGCGTTGGGGAATAGTTTAACGGTAGAACAGCGGACTCTGACTCCGTCGGTCCTGGTTCGAATCCAGGTTCCCCAGCCAGCCAGATCCCCTGACACGGTCGGACAGAGGCCGGTGTCGGCAGGTCCCGACGGGTCAGCATGGCCGACCCTGCATTCCTTGCGCGGCGTACCCTGCAATGCAATAGTTGTTGTCCTGGCTACAGCGAAAACTTTGGAGCGGCAATGAAGATCGTCGAATCCAAATTCGCACTGGGCGCCATCGTGCGACATCGCCACTACGATTTCAGAGGTGTCGTGTTCGATGTCGATCCGGAGTTTGCGAACACAGAGGAGTGGTACAGGTCCATTCCGGCCGATCGCCGGCCGCGGCGTGACCAGCCCTATTACCACCTGTTTGCAGAGAATCCAGAGAGCTACTACGTCGCCTACGTCTCCGAGCAGAACCTGGTGGAAGACAGCGACAACGGCCCGGTCGGCCACCCTCACATCACCAGCATGTTTACGGGACCGGAAGGCGGCCGGTACATCTCGAAGTCGATGTCCGCCTGACGGTGCGGACAGGCGGGCGCGCCATGGTGCTCTCGTCGCGGCGGGTGTGACCGGCGTGGCTGGCAGGGGCACGGGCGGAGCCCGGGCGGAGCGGGTGCGGCTGCGCACGGCGCGGGGCCGAAGCGCGTCGTCACAGCGCTGGCTCCACCGTCAGCTGAACGATCCCTACGTGCAGGAAGCCCGCCGGCGCGGTTACCGGTCGCGCGCCGCGTTCAAGCTCCTGCAACTCGACGAGAGATTTGACCTCCTGCGCCCCGGCATGCGGGTTGTCGACCTGGGAGCGGCGCCCGGCGGCTGGACCCAGGTGGCGACGGCCCGGGTCGGCAGTTCGGGCCTTGTGATCGCGCTGGACATGATCGCGATGGACCCGGTGGCGGGCGCCCTGGTCCTCGAGGCGGATTTCATGGAAGAGGCCGGCCTGGGCGCGGTGCTCAACGCGCTCTCCGGCACCGCGGACCTGGTGATGAGCGACATGGCGGCTCCGACCACCGGTCATGCGCCGACCGATCACCTGCGGACCTCGGCCCTGTGCGAGGCGGCCTACGATCTGGCGGAACAGGTGCTGGCGCCGGACGGCGCTTTCGTTGCCAAGGTCTTCCGCGGTGGAGGCGAGGCCGGGCTTCTTGCCCGGATGAAGCGCAGCTTCACCGCGGTTCGACACGCCAAGCCCGATGCCAGCCGGCCCCGTTCGCCCGAAACCTACGTGGTGGCCAGGGGGTTCCGCGGCCCGCCGGCCGCGGAACAGCCGTGACATCGGTTGCGGGCGTGGCAGCGGCGATGGGGTACCTGGACCACATCGAGCTCTGCAACCGTCACGATTTCCGTGACCGGGTGCCGTGGACGATCGATGGCGTTGTGGCGGGGTACGTGACCCGCGCGCTCGCGGGCCGGCTTGCAGACGAACCGGATGTCTTTGCCCGTACGACGAACGGACTTGTTCTCGCTGATCACCTCGGTGATCCGGAAGACCGGACCCGGGCCGTCGCCGGTCTCCTCGACCGGCTGCGCTCCGACGGCATGATCGCTGCCCTGCGCCACGAGGATTATTCCGTTCGCCAGCACATCGGTGGCGGAGAACTGATGCGGATCGATCGCGGTGCGGCAGAGGCCTTCGGCGTGCTGTCGACCGGGTTTCACCTGAACGGCGTACGGGGCCGCGGTGATGACGCAATGATGTGGATCGCGCGCCGAGCGCCCGACCGGCCGAGCTATCCAGGCGCGCTCGACAACATGGTCGCCGGCGGCCAGCCGGCGGGTCTGACGCTCGTCCAGAACCTGGTCAAGGAATGCCGGGAAGAGGCGGACATCCCCGAAGGACTGGCACTGTCGGCGCGGGCTGCCGGTCTCGTTTCCTACACCATGGGTGTCCCCGGCGGGCTGAGACGGCACCTGATGTACGTCTACGACCTTGCGGTTCCCGACGCTTTCACGCCGCGAGCGCGTGACGGCGAGGTCGAGGAGTTCATGCTGCGGCCGGTTCACGAGGTGGCGGAGATCGTGCGCACCTCGCTCGACAGCTTCAAGTACAACTGCAACTTGGTGATCATCGACTTTCTGATCCGGCACGGGTTCATCACGCCGGACGATCCGGACTACCCGGACCTGGTCAGCGGTCTGCGTCGTCCCGTCCGTCCGTCATGGAGGGCGGAACGTCCTGATGGGCCTCGATGACGCCGCGCCGGATCGACCGGGTGCGGGTGAACAGGGTCTGCAGCGTCTCGCCCTCGCCCCAGCGGATCGCGCGCTGCAGTGCCGTCAGGTCTTCGGAGAACCGCTGGAGCATTTCCAGCACCGCCTCGCGGTTGTTCAGGAAGATGTCGCGCCACATGATCGGGTTCGAGCCGGCGATGCGCGTGAAGTCCCGGAATCCGCTCGCGGAAAACCGGATCACGTCGTTCTGGATCTGCTTCTCGAGGTCAACCGCGGTGCCGACGATGGTGTAGGCAATCAGGTGCGGGACATGCGAGGTAATGGCGAGGACCTTGTCGTGGTACTCCGCATCCATCACCTCGACCATGGCGCCGATGCGCCGGTAGAGCCCCGCCAGCCGTTCGACCGCGTCCGGGTCGGTACCCTCCGGCGGCGTCAGCAGCCAGTACCGCCCCGTGAACAGCTCGGCAAAGCCCGAATCCGGCCCGGAATGCTCGGTTCCGGCTACCGGATGGCCCGGGACCAGGTGAACGTGATCCGGCAGGTTCGGCGCCATGTCCCGGATCGGGGCGCGCTTGACCGAGCCGACGTCGCTTACGATGCAGCCGGGCTCGAGATGGCCGGCCATTGCCCTCGAGATCGCCCTGCAGGTCCCGACCGGGGTGCACAGGACCACGCAGTCGGCGCCGGCCACCGCGTCCGCGGGTTCGGCATGCAGAGAGTCGGCGAGGCCGAGCTCGCCGGCCCGGCGCTGTGTCGCCGGGTCGAGATCGGACACCGCGAGGTGACCGACCATGCCGGGTTCCTGGCGGATGGCCCTGGCAAGCGACGAACCGATGTGGCCGATGCCGATCAGCGCCATGCGCCGGAAGATCATGCCTTCCGGGTTCGGGGCCTCGCTGCTCATGCGGAAAGAAACTCCGAGATCGACTCAACCACGGTTCGCATCTCCGTTTCGGTTCCGATCGACATTCGCAGGAACTCCGGCGCCCCGTAGCCGGCCATGCCACGCACCAGGATGCCCCGCTGCTCCAGCCAGGGCCCGGCCTCGGCCGCCGTGTGCCCCGGTTCGTCCGGGAACCGCACCATCAGGAAGTTGGTAACGCTGGGAAGCACGGTCAGGCCGAGCCCGGCCAGCTCCTGGGCAGTCCATGGTTGCCAGGTCTCGTTGTGCGCGACCGACCTGCGACGGAACTCGTGATCGTTGACAGCCGCGGTCCCGGCCGCGACGGCGGCCCGGTTGGCGCCGAAGGGCTGCTTGACCACGTGCATCGCGTTTGCGGCCACCTGTGGCGCATAGGCCCATCCGAGCCTGAGCCCGGCCATGGCGTAGATTTTCGAGAACGTCCGCAACATGACCACGTTCTCGGATTTCTCGACCAGGTCGGCGCCGCTCGCATAGTCGTTTCGCGAGACGTATTCCGCATAGGCGGCGTCGATGACGAGCAGGACCTCCTCGGGCAGGCCCCGGTGCAACCGCTCGAGTTCGCCGCGGCCGATGTAGGAACCGGTCGGGTTGTTGGGATTGGCAAGGAACACCATCCGGGTCCGCGGTGTGACGCGCTCGAGGATGGCATCGACATCGACCCGGTATCCGCGGTCTGGTGCGACCACCGGCTCGCCGCCGGCGACCCTGATCGAGACCGGATACATGATGAACCCGTACTCGGTGTGGATCGCCTCGTCCCCGGGCGAGAGATAGGCGAGACACAGCGCAAGGATCAGTTCGTCGGATCCGCAGCCGAACACCATGCGCTGCGCATCGAGGCCCAGCTCGGCGCCGACCGCGTCCGCGAGCGCCGAGGGATCCTCTTCCGGGTAGTGATGCAGCCTGTTCGTGACCGCGTCCAGCGCCCTGACGGCTGCCGGGCTCGGACCCAGCGCACCCTCGTTGGCCGAGAGCCGGATGATCCGGCCTTGGGCCGGCGGGTTGAGGTTGGGCTGGTAGCGCGCCATGGCGCTGATCGCGGGGCGCGGTTGCGGAGCAGGCATGTCGGTTCTCCGAAGGATCCGGGCTCAGTTCCGCACCGGGGTTGCGTAGACGCCGAGCCGGTGCCACGGCGCGGACCGCGGGATTGCCGGTGGCTGGTCGTGAAACCCGTCGAACTGCACAACATGCCAGGCACAGGTATCGTTCCAGCTGTCGAGCAGTTCGCCGTCGGGTGGGGGGCTGCCGGCGATGGCGAACAGCGAGCGGTCGTCACCCGACGGTTCAGGTGGCTGGGCCGCAACCACCAGGGCTTCGCAGCCCGGAGCCTCGGGCTCGATGAACGGCAGCCGGGCGACGACCTGGAACGACGGCGACGGTGCCGGGCCGGCGAACAGAAGCGGCCACCAGCGGTCGGAGACATCACCGGTGATCATCGGCAGGATGCGCATTGTCGCAGGTGCGTCGGGATCGAGTGCGGCGGCAGCAGTCTCGACCACGTCGATCCGGGTCGCGCCCGCGCAGTAGTCGCGGGCCAGGTCCCTGGTCCCGGGATCCGGCGCATAGAGCAGGGCTGTGATTGGCTCCTGCTGGTTCAGGTTTGCGCTCATGATCGCACGCCAGACGGTGTCCAGGACCCCGGTTGCGAGTGGTGGCCGGTTGCGCTGCAACAGCTGCCTCATCACCTGGGCTTCGCGGGCCGGGCGGTACGGCGGTGCCGGATCAGACGCCTTGGCGCTGGCCATCTCGCGTCCGATTGCCACACGCCGGACCAGCAGGTCATGCAGCTGCCGGTCGATCGTGTCGATTTCCGCTCTCAGCTCGTCGAGGCTCGGCACGGTCCTTCTCCTGTGGGCCCGCGAACGGTCACTGTGAAGGCAGGGGCGAGCACGCGGGACAGAATTAGTCCGGCGTATTCGGGATTGCAAGCCGTCGGCCGGTTGCCGAAACCGGAGGGCCGTGCGCTGTCGCCGGAACCAGGGTCCGGTGGTGCGACCGGGCGGTTCGCGCCGGGCGCGTCGCATAGAGCCGCTTGCCGGCTTCCAGGATGATCACGCCTCCCAGATGCCTGAACCGGCGCGCGCAGATCTCCTCGACGGCGAGTGCCGATCTCAGCATCAGGCGCCAGGCATAGGGTGGAGGGTAGAGCGCGTGCGCGGTCTGCTCGGGCACGAAACCGTTGGTCTGCAGCAGCCGCGACAACTGCAGGAGCGAGTAGGGATGACCATGACCGAACGGTGTCCGCTCGAGCCGTGTCCACAGTCCGAGACGGTTGGGAACCACCACCATGAGACGGCCGTCGCCGCCGAGGATCCGCCACACCTCCTGCAGCATTGCCCTGGCGTTTTCGCTGCCCTCGAGTCCGTGGACAATGAGTACGCGGTCGACCGAGACGTCCTGCAGCGGCAGCCCGTCGTCGTGGACCTGTGAGGCCAGGTTGCGCCCGTCGCGTGGCCAGTGCACCACCCCCTGCTGGGCCGGTGCCAGCGACAGTACCCGTTCGGCGCTCTGGCGGAACGGGCCGAGGTAGGGCGACGCATAGCCAAGCCCTGCGAGTGCCAGTCCCGTCGCATCGGGCCAGATGGCCCGAATCCTGCGCCGGATCAGCCTTCGGGCCATCTGGCCCAGTCGTGATGCGTAGAACCGCTCGAGATCGGTAACGTCACTGTACATGGCGCCGGAGCAGCCGCCGGAGGCGGATCCCGTCCTGTTTGCATCGTCGGGGGTGCGCCCGTGCCCGGCCGGTCACCGCGCGGACCGCACCCTGTTTCGGTCGCACGGTGCACTGTGGGTCGCGGTTCTCGGGCAAGTCAAGGGGCGGGTCGGGGCGTCAGCCGACCCGGTACTCGGCGATGACGTCAGGGTCGGGATCCGGTCCGAGCCCCGCCTCGCCGGGAACGCCGAACGTCCCGTCCGCGGGATCGTGGATTCCCTCGGGGTAGAGCGACGCTTCCGGTTCGAGGAATATCCGCTCGATCATCCCCGGCGAGGGGAGCGCCTGCGCCAGGTGCAGGGTCGCAAGGAAACCCGGCCCGAAATACGGGGAATGCGGCATGATCTGGGTTGCCCGGGTTTCGCACAGGGCGGCAACCTTGCGAAACTCGGTAATCCCGCCGACCTTGGTCACGCTCGGCTGGGCATAGTCCACCGCCCGGTGTTCCAGCATGGCGCGGAACTCGAATGCGGTGCAGGCGTTCTCCCCGGCCGCGATCTTGATGCCGCAGGAACTGCGCAGGCGAGCGAGGGCCGGGAAGTCCTCGGGCGGATTGATCGGCTCCTCCAGCCAGAGCAGGTCATACCCGGCGAGTGCCGCTGCCATCCGGGCCGCCTCGGCCGGGGTCCACGGACAGTTTACGTCAAGCATCAGCGGCACGTCCGGCCCCGCCGCCTCGCGTGCGGCCGCAACCTCGGCGCAGCGGGTCTCGTGCAGCTTGACGGACCGGTAACCGAGCTCGATCGACCGGGTCACCCGGTCCGCGACCAGCTCCGGTTCCTCGTAGCGGAACAGGCTCGAATATGCGGGAACCCGGCGGGTGCCGTCGGCGCCCAGCAGCCGGTACAGCGGTTGCCCGGCGCTCTTCGCCGCGAGGTCCCACAGCGCGATGTCGAGGCCCGAGATCGCGAACATGGTGATCCCGTAGCGTCCGAACAGGTGCAGTGACTGCTGCAGGTCATGGCTGATCCCTGTCACGTCGCGGGCGTCCCGGCCGAGGACGCGCGGGGCGACCATGTGCCTGACCGCTTCCGCGACCGGCTTCCTGCACTGGAAGGCGAAGGCGTCGCCCCACCCGACGAGCCCGGTGTCGGTCTCGACCCGTACCAGGCAGAAGTCGAGCATTCCCCAGTTCAGGAAACCGACCTCGCGACCCGATGACACGCCGCGGCTGAACGGCATTTCGAGTTCGATCGCTTCCACGCCGACAATCTTCATCCTGTCCTCCATTGGTCCCGGTTCACGGACTTTGCGCCGGAAGTTGGCTGGTGGTAGGTTCCGCGGCAACTCATCCCACATGCTGGCGGAGACAATCCATGGCCCCGTTCGAGATCGTGCTGGTGCCGGCCCTGTCCGACAACTACGTCTATCTCGTGCACGATCACGCATCCGGTGCAACGGCGGTCGTGGATCCGGCCGAGGCTGCTCCGGTGCAGGCCGCGCTCGACGCGCGGCGCTGGAGCCTGACCCACATCCTGAATACTCATCACCACGGCGACCACATCGGTGGCAACCAGGAACTGGTCGAGCGCCACGGGGCCGTACTGATCGGGCCGAAGGCGGAGACGGCACGAATCCCCGGGATGGACATCACCGTCGCCGAGGGCGATGTCGTGGACTTCGCGGGCCACACCGGCGCGGTGTTCGAGACCCCGGGCCACACCTCCGGGCACATCGCCTTCTGGTTTGCCGATTCCGATGCCCTGTTCTGTGGCGACACCCTGTTCGCACTCGGCTGCGGCCGGGTGTTCGAGGGCACGATGGAACAGATGTGGTCGTCGCTGCTGAAGCTGCGGGGTCTTGCCTCGACGGCGCGGATCTACTGCGGCCACGAGTACACCGTTTCGAACGCCCGGTTTGCGCTGAGCGTCGACCCGGACAACGTGCGCCTGCAGGCACGCACCCGCGAATTCGAGGAAATGCGCGCGCGGGGCACGCCGACCATTCCGGCAGTGCTTGCCGACGAACTCGATACCAATCCGTTCCTGCGGGCCGATCACCCGGGGCTTGCGGCAGCGGTCGGGATGGCGGGCGCCGACCCGGTGGCGGTGTTTGCCGAGATCCGTGGCCGCAAGGATCGGTTCTGATCCCGCCGGGCGGGATTAACCCAGTCGATGCGAGGTCGCGCGATGAAACTCTTCCATGCCCAGGCATCACCCTTCGTGCGCAAGGTGATGGTGCTGATCCACGAGACAGGCCAACTCGACCGGGTCGAACTGGTCCCTGGCGAGACCACTCCGCTTGCCGCCAATCCCGATCTGGCGCGGGCCAACCCGGTCGGCAAGATTCCGGCCCTGGTGCTCGATGACGGCACCACCTTCGCCAACTCCCCGCTGATCTGCGAGTACCTGGACTCGACCCATGACGGACCGCGAATGGTGCCGGCCTCGGGACCGGAGCGCTGGGAGGTGCTGCGGATGCAGGCGGTTGCCGACGGGCTGATGGATGCCGCCGTGCTCAACCGCTACGAGATCATGATGCGTCCGGCCGAGCTTCGCTGGCCGGACTGGAGCGACGGCCAGATGGCCAAGGTGGACCGGGTCATGGACGTGTTCGAGGCGGCGGTACAGCGGTTTGGCGCCAGGGTTGACCTGGCAACGATCTGCATGGGCTGCGCCTGCGGGTACCTGGACTTCCGGTACGCCGACCGCGACTGGCGTTCGGCCCGTCCGGCGCTCGCGGACTGGTACGCCGGGTTCTCGGACCGGCCCTCGATGAGGGCGACGGCCCCGCCGGCCGGGTAGGATACGACGGCAACTGCCACAGCGGAGGACGCGATGGAACTGTCCGAGGCGATGCGGACCACCTTCGCCTGCCGGGAATACACTGACGAGGCGGTGTCCGACCGGCAGATCCACGATATCCTGGAACTCGCCAGGTTTGCGCCGAGTGGCGGCAACCGGCAGGGCAACCGGGTGGTGGTGGTACGCGATCCCGCGACCAAGAAGCGGTTGTCCGAACTGGCGGAGCCGGCGGCAAAACGCTACGGGGCGCAGGTGGCCGCAGGCGAGAACCCGTGGAACACGGTGATCCCGACCGCGGTGTCCGACGAGACCGTCGCCGCGACCGAGCCGCCGGCACAGCTGGTGCGGACCTTCCGCACCGCCCCGGTGCTGCTGGTGTTCCTGGTCGACCTGCGGGTCGTTGCCTCCATGGACCAGAACCTCCCGCGCGTCGGTGTCATCTCGGGCGCATCGATCTACCCGTTCGTCTGGAACACCCTGCTGGCGGCTCGCGAGGCCGGGCTCGGTGGGACCATCACCACGCTGACCTCGGCAGAGGAGCCGCGGGTGCAGGAACTGCTGGGGGTGCCGCAGCACTACGCGGTCGCCGCCGTGGTGCCGCTGGGCAGGCCGGTGCGCCAGCTCACCCGCCTGCGGCGCCGCCCGGTGGCCGAGATCGCGACCATCGAGCGGTTTGACGGCGAACCGCTCGCCTGAGGCGTCCGGCCTGCCGTCCCGGTCGGTCTTACATCGTCCTGCGTGCCTCGAGCGCCTGCGACAGCGTGCCGTCGTCAAGATACTCGAGCTCGCCCCCGACCGGCACTCCGCGGGCCAGCCGGGTGACCGTGACGCCGCAGTCGGCCAGACTCTCGACCAGGTAGTGGGCGGTGATCTGGCCGTCGACGGTCGCGTCCATGGCCAGGATCACCTCCTCGACCTCCGGTTGGGCCGCCCGCCGGCACAGCATCGGAATGTTCAGGTCTTCCGGGCCGATGCCGTCCAGCGCCGAGAGCAGTCCTCCGGTCACGTGGTAGAGACCGCGGTAGGTTGCACTGCGCTCCAGCGCCCACAGGTCCGCGACTTCCTTCACCACGCAGACCTGACGCTGGTCCCGCTCCGGGTCCCGGCAGATGCCGCACGGATCCTCGGTGTCCAGGTTGCCGCAGCGGCTGCAGGTCGACACCTGGTCGGCGGCGTCGAGCAGGGCCTGGCCCAGCGGCCGCATCAGGCCGTCGCGGTGCTTCAGCAGGTGCAGGATCGCGCGGCGTGCCGACCGGCGCCCGAAACCCGGCAGCCGTCCGAGCAGGCGGATGATCTCCGTGATCTCGACCGGCGCCTCGCCTCCGCCCATCCGGCGTCAGTTCCCGAAGGGCGACAGACCGGGCGGCAGCAGCGAGCCGATCCTGGAGGCGAGCTCCTGTTCGACCTTGGCCCGGGCATCCGCGTGCGCGGCCCGGACAAGGTCCTCCAGCACGTCGACCTCGCCGGGATCAACGATCGAGGGGTCGATGTCGAGCGAGAGCATTTCGGACTGGCCGTTAAGCCTGACGGTCACCATGCCGCCACCGCTCGTACCCTCGACCTCGACGGCGGCCATGGCCTTGCGCGCGGACTCCATGCTCTCCTGCATGTCCTGAAACTGGCGCAGCATGCTGCCGAGGTTCTTCATCTCATCTGGCTCCAGCCTGCCTGCCGGGTCACGTGGCGGTCTCGCCGGTCGTCCGGTCCCGTACCTCGCGCACCGTGGCGCCGGGAAACTCGCGCAGCACGGCCGCTACGGTCGGTTCCGTGGTGACGGCCTCGATCCTCGCCTTTGCCTCGTCCCGTTCGCGCTCGACAATCGTCGGACCGCCCTGCGCGTCCGCGTTCAAGATGACCGACCAGGAACGGCCTGTCCAGTTCGCGAGATGGCGCATCATCTCCGTGGCAAGGTCGGAATCAATGTCGGCAACCGCCGCGAGTTCGACCGTGCCCGGTTCGACACGGACCGGGCGGGCGTGGCGCCGCAGCCGGGCGACGATGACCGCCTCCCTGTTCCGCTCGAACAGGTCCACGATCTCGTCCAGGGTCTGCGGCAGTCCCGGTTCTTCCGCCGGGCTGTCGGCGCCGGCCGGCGCTTCGGGTTCCCCGTCGGCGGTGGCCACCTCGGGTTGGACGGGCCCGTCTGCAGGCCCGGACTCGGCCTGACGGTTCCGGGGGGCGGCTGCCGTCCCGGCTTCGACGGGCTGGTCCGCGGACCCGGTTTCGGCCGGGCGTGCCCGGGGGGTGGGTGATGCCGCGCCGGTGGATGTCCGGCTGTCACCCCGGCGTGGCGCGGTCCCCGGCGGCGTGTCGGCGAGATGGACCAGCCGTATCAGCAGCATTTCCAGGGCGGCGAGGGGGACGGGCGCACTCTGGATCTCCTCCACACCCTTCAGCATCATCTGCCACGCACGGCCGAGATGCGGCATGGCAAGGCCGTTCGCGAGCGGTTCGCAGTGTTCCCGTTCGACCTGGGATGCCTCGAGCGCAGCCTCGGCGGGGGTCACCTTGAAACGGGTGACCAGGTGGATGGCGTCGAGCAGGTCCTGGGTGATGACAAGCGGGTCGGTGCCCAGGCTGTGCATGGCGCGGACCTGCGCCAGGACCTCCGTGATACGGCCGGCCATCAGGCCCGAGAACAGGGTGAAGATCTCGGCGCGGTCGGCAAGGCCGAGCATGTCCTGAACCAGGTCGGCCGTGACGGGTCCGCGGGCGAGCGCCATGGCCTGGTCAAGCAGCGAGAGGCCGTCGCGGGCCGAGCCGTCGGCGGCGGTCGCGATCAGCCGCAGGGCCTCCGGCTCGGCCTCGACCGATTCCAGGCCGCAGATCCGCTCGAACAGTCCCGACAGGTCCGCGACATCGATCCGGCGCAGGTCGAACCGCTGGCAGCGCGACAGCACCGTGATCGGTACCTTGCGAATCTCGGTTGTGGCGAAGACGAACTTCACGTGTTCCGGAGGCTCTTCCAGCGTCTTCAGCAAGGCGTTGAACGCGTTGCGCGAGAGCATGTGCACTTCGTCGATGATGTAGATCTTGTAGCGTGCCGAGACCGGCCGGTACTGCACGCCCTCGATGATGTCGCGGATGTCATCGACGCCGGTGCGGCTGGCAGCGTCCATTTCCAGGACGTCGACATGCCGGTCCTCGGTGATCGCCCGGCAGTTGGCGCAGACGCCGCACGGGTTGACGGTCGGACCGCCGTTTCCGTCCGGGCCGAGGCAATTGAGCCCCTTCGCGATAATGCGTGCGGTCGTGGTCTTGCCGACGCCCCTGACACCGGTCAGCACGAAGGCATGCGCCACCCGACCCTGTTCGAGTGCGTTGCGCAGTGTCCGGACCAGGGCGTCCTGGCCGATCAGGTCGTCCAGCGTCTGCGGGCGGTAGGTTCGCGCGAGCACGCGGTATTCCGCAGTCGACCCCGCGCTGTCATTCATGACCCGGCCCCGGAAACAACATGGAAGGCTGGGTCATGACCCAGGCCGGAACTCGTTACGGCTGCTTCCTTCCGGATCTGACCGGGTTGGCGAGGAGCCTGTCCATTCCAGCCTTCCGTCCGCACGCTACCAGAGCCGGGCAGTGACGCGCAACCGGACGCGTGCGCCGCCCGTCATTGTCTCGCGGATACCCGCCTTGGCGCGGGTAGCGGTGCATCGCATAATCGTGCACGCGTGCAGCCATTCACTACGTATGCCGGCAGAGGCCCGGTATTGGAACGCGCTTGTCATCCCTTTCAGCCTTGATCAGCTGCATGGCCCCGCCGACGCTTACACTAAGTCCGTTCCTACCCAACTCGAAGCCGGCAGGCGGATACGCTACAAGTTCGCCACAAATGATCCATCCGGCGGAAGACGGAGGTACAGGGGCATCGGGAGACTTGCTTGCAGAAATACCGCATGGAAGTGCCTATGAATCATTGCGGGATGACTGCCTGACTAGCGCGTCACCCAGCTATCGGACTTCGTCTCGGTCCCGCAACCGGACAAACTACGTTGTTAACGCCAAGGATACGCTCAAGCTTGAAAGAACTTGAAAGCGACACGTTCGTCTCTTGCCAAGTGACACGTAGTGGCCCATATTGCTCTACAAGGTGACAAACTCTGAGGTATCGACGTTGTTGATGTGTCCCGCCGGTTCGAGACCGATCAATTAAATAACCACCAGCTTTCAGAAGTTCGGCACGCTCCGCCATCAATTGCTCGCCTCCAACGATCCTTCAGCACGCCTACCTTGGTAGTGTAGGACTCGTTACTATTCCGATCTCTCTGTCGCTCAGAACCGAACCACCAGTTTATACTCTTGCAGATTTCATCCCGACTATCGGTGTTGACAGAGGGGCACTCACTTCCGCTGGTTTCGATAAGCGCAAGTGCTATGTGCAATTTCCTCTGTGTCATACGATCCCAAGGTGTCATGACAATTTGGGTTCCAATACTATGGGTGTCGTCACTGCAAATCGATTTCACCACATGTCCCTCGAGCTTGCCCCAGCACGTGTCACTAGGCGCTCTCCATCCGACAAAGGGGCCGTTTCCGTCGACCCAAACACATTCTGGTTTTGCTAGCGTTTCTAGTCCTTGATTAAAAAACTGATGATTGGCGTTTTCGTGTACCACATCGAGAAACATACGTCCCTCCAGAGCGTCTAACTTTTTTGTTCGAAAAGATTCAAGCAACCCCCGGGAAAGCGAACTCCAGTTCGCTGGCTTTTCCCAACGTGTGTCACGGAAGTCGGACAGGTTTAGATCAGCGGAGGTTAGATCACTTCCGAAAAAACTCGCCGCGAGCAAGCTGGCACCGGTTAGCTTAGTGCTAACCATACGTGATCCATAGAAGCGGGATCGGTTTGCGTTGACTGCGTTGATCTCTGCATTGTCAAGGTTGACGCCGTGAAAATCCGCTTCTTCCCACGTGGAACCCGCATGTTGTGAACCTGTGAGTTTGACTCCGAAAAATGTGGCGTGGTTCAGGTTCACGCCAAAGAACACAGAAGCGGAAAAGTTTACATCATAGAACCGTGCTTTAGTCAGCTCAATACCGTAAAATACGCTCGAGTTCGCATTCGTACCCGAAATCAACGCTCCATAAAACGAACCATCGTAGAATTTTGCACGGGACAAGTTTGAGTCCAGTAGTTTGGAGTTCCAAAACTCTGCGTTATTGAAGGTCACGTGTTTGAAACTGGCCTTTTGAATCTGAGAAGAATTGAATTTTGTTTGATTGATGTTGGCTCCATCGAACACAACTTCGTGGAACGTGGTATGCCCGAAGTTTGTACAGTGCAGGTCGGTGTTGGCGAATGAAGTTCGACGCAATGCACTGCCATTGAACCAAGCGTAACGGAATGTTCGTCCACTGACATCCAAGTCTGCAGTTACTCTCTCAGTTTTGCTGAGTAACGGCCCGGGTCGCAAATGACCCTCCTCGTCTTGGATCGAAAAGTTCCCGTGCGTGATGGATGTATTGGGAATGTAGAGGTAGCGGCGAAATATTCCCGGATTAAGGAGAAAGTGGGTAGTGCAATCGTGTTGGTTCCACCAATCTTTAAAAATTGGACCCGTAGTCCATTCTCGAAGCTTCGGGGACACAAGGTTTTTTTTCTGTCCAACTATCAGGAACGATGGCAATCATCCGAGAGAAAGCGAGTAACAGAGTAGGAAAAAACGTGAGTAAAATTAAGTGCATGACCGCAAGTGGTCGTTCGAGCGGAGCGGGGCTTGTTTTTGCTGTACTCAGGAGGTTCTTGAATACCCCGAGGCGAATGAAGAGAAAGGTCTGTGCGGCTAAATCGACTAAGAGGCAGCTTTGTTGAACGAGGGTAATTTGTTCACTTTGGTACGGTAAAAATCTCAACTGCATCCAAATGATTATAACGGGAGGAAGAACAAAGGTGGGAAGCGATACAATAAGGAGCAGTACAAAAAAGTTGCCATGCTTATCTCTGTCGTATTTCTGGTAGTGGCGCAATGGCCATAGTCGTGGTGGTTCGCCTAGGAAAGGACGGTTGGCCTTGTAAAGGAGGAGCTGAAGGAAGTCGAAAGGGAGCAAGAGCGCCAACTCGTGGGTTTTGTCAAGGGGCGTTTTAAGCCTGTCAACTTGCAACTTCAGTAATCCTGCAACATGAGCTAGTCGATCGAGACGCAAAAGCAGGTTCAGATGCAGAAGAACAAAAACTATAGGTGCCGCTCCGTAGAAATGATCTATGAATATACCAATTTGCATAAGAGGTAAATCTAGACGTTCCCGTGTCAAGAGCGAAGTGTCACTAGTATTTGCCACGAGAATTGCGATGAAAAGGGCTACAACCAGAAGGAGAAAATAGTTGTTTCGTGCGGCTCGGGCTGTATCATTTGTGGACTGGCGAAGTTCAAAAAGGGGATTCATGTTGGTTTGCCTCCGGTACTCAATGAAACGGGATCAAACCAGGCAGGCGAATGCTTAAGCTCATTCGTTTTGTTTGGATGCACCTAAGCCTGAATGAATGAGTTAAGATCAACCATGGTTGTCCGGCAGAATCAGAAAGGTCTGCTTGTTCGGGGGGATATGCATCTTTGGCGCAAGCCGGGAATAGCATGGCCAAGGCAAGCCTGATATGTTCGTTAGTAAGGAGAGTCTGAAGTGCCAAGGGGGTATTGAGCCTCTGTTCGTGTTTGCGGACATCCTTGATGAGTATATGCCTCGATAGGTATGGACGCACTCAAAGCTTGGAAGTTTCCATTCTCGTGTTTGAGGGAAGAGTGGTCAATGGCAAATGCGGGGAATGCAAGCGGGTTGACATTCCTCGAAGATGATTGGAGCCCATGCACGGGTCGATCAGCTGCACCAGTTGGAAAATTCAAGGGCGGCGGACAGGGGTGCAGTATCAAGACACAAGATTTCGTAATGACTGACCAGTGATAGGCGCGGAGAAAGAGGGATGTGGACCAATGGGGGACGTTCCTCCGCCGGAGATGTTCAGTGACACGATGGTCGGTGTACGTGACGAGGGTTCGCGGTGCACCGGAAGTTTTCCGCGCAAGAGTTGTTTTGTCCTGGGGTGATGGTTTGACTGGCGAAGTGGTCAGCGCGCTGTGTTTAGGATAGCTTGATGCACACGTGCCGTTGTCCCGGCGTTTGCCTAGCGTCGGTAAGCGGAGAGCGCTGCCTGATCCGGACAAGGCTGGGCGCTGTCCCGGCGAGCAAAGACCATGTCTCTGAAGCGTCGCCGGGTCGCTACCACGCCCGAGCAATATTGGATCCCCGCTTGGCATTGGGAACAAGTCGCCGGGAAACAGAGACGGCGTGCACGTCAACCAGTGAATGGTTCCAAAACTGCAGGACCAAGGCGGAATACGACATGCCGTCGGCCATTGCTCCAGGAGCCGCCCGATCGCCAGGTCAGTGGCAGCGAGGGAGAGGGCCCGCAGTCGTGCTCAGCCGGCGACGGCGCGCTTGACGGAGTTCCACAACTCGCGCTTGAACTTGGTGTCGATGGTCACCGTGGCGGTCATGCCGGCGCGCAGCGGCGGATGGTCGGACCGGTGCTCGAGTTCGATCCTGACCGGCAGGCGCTGGACCACCTTGACCCAGTTGCCCGAGGCGTTCTGCGGCGGCAGCACCGAGAACTCGGCGCCGGTCGCCGGGCTGATGCTGGCCACCCTGGCCAGCCAGACGACGTCGGGGTAGGCGTCGACCTCCACCTCGACGGTCTGGCCTTCCTTGACGTGGGTCAGCTGGGTTTCCTTCAGGTTGGCCTCGATCCAGGTTCGGTCGATCGCGATCAGGCCGAAGGCCGGCTGCCCTTCCTCCACCCACTCGCCCGGTTCAAGCCGCAGCCGGGTCACCACGCCGTCGATCGGAGCGCGAACCTCGGTGTAGCTGAGGTTCATGCGCGCCATCGAGATCTCGGTCTCGGCGGCGAGAAAGTCAGGGTGAAGCTCGGCTGCCAGCGACGGGTTGCCGCCGAGGCGGGCGAGCACTGTCCGGATCTTCTGGTTCAGTGTGGCCACGCGCCTGTTGGCAGCCCGCAGGTTGTGTTCCGCCTCCTCCAGCCGCGAGCGGGTGGTGACCGCCTTGCGTGCAAGCTCGCGCTGGCGCTGCGCCTCCTTGCGGTAGTAGTCCACCGCCGATTCGGCTTCCAGCGTCTCCGCCTTGATCTGGTGGAACTCGGCGCGCATGGCCTCGATGCTGTGGCGGGCATTCTCGCGCTGGGCCTCGGCGCGGCGCACGAGCATCAGGTGCGGCGTCTGGTCAAGCGTGAACAGCAGATCGCCGGCGTTTACCCGCTGGTTTTCCTCGACCAGCACGTTGGTCACCCGCCCGTCCACGTCGGGACTGACGGCGATCACGTGTGCCTTCACATACGCGTTTTCCGTGGTGACGTACCGCCCGGTCGAGGCGTACCAGGCACCGCCGCCGACCACCGCGACGGCCGGAATGGCAACCAGCAGGAACAGTCGCAGCAGCGTCCGGCCCCATCTGCGGCGTGACCGTACCGGCGTATGGCCAACGGCTCTGGTTTCGTCTTCACTCATGTCCAGCCTCAGTCGTCCGCGCCGAGCGCGATCCTGCGTTCCGGGGTGTCCGGACCGATGTCGTCAAGGCCGAGCAGGTTGGTCCTGATCCGGATCAGCGTGCTGACGAACCGCTCGCGTTCTGCCTCGTCCAGGTCACCCAGCGCGTCGCGGCGTACTCCGGCGGCGGTGTTGCGCAGCGCCCGCATCAGTCCCTGGACGGTCTCGGTGAGGTACAGTCGATTGACGCGTCGATCAACCGGATCCTGTCGGCGCTCCACCCACCCCTTCTCCTGGAGCCGGTCGAGCAGGCGCCCCAGCGACGGCTTTTCCCACTCGAGGTAGTCGGCGAGTTCCGACTGGGTGACACCCTCGCGCGCGTACAGCATGGTCAACACCCACCACTGCGACCGCGTCAGGCCGAGTTCACGGCCACGACGGTCGAACACGGTGCGCATGAGCCGTGCCACGTCATGCAGGAGAAAGCCGAAATTCCGCTCGAGATCCTCGCGTTCCATACCGGCAATATGATTGCGCTGGCAATTGTTGGCAAGATTATTATTGCCTGTGCATTCTAATTCCGACGCCATGACGGATCCGGAACAGCAGGCAGCCGGCCTGCAGTGATCCGGGCCTCCGGCAGCGGGTGACAAGGGACGGGTTCGTGTTCTAGGTTCCCGGCACCGGAAGGACCCTCGGGTCCGGGCGGCAGAACGGGGACTTCGCATGGAATACCGGAACCTTGGAACGTCGGGCCTGCGGGTGTCGCTGGTCGGACTGGGCTGCAACAACTTCGGCATGCGGCTTGATACGGAACAGACCCGGGCCGTGGTCGACCGGGCGATCGATTGCGGCATCACCCTGTTCGACACCGCCGACATGTACGGCGGGCGCGGCGGGTCGGAGGAACAGCTCGGCCAGATCCTCGGCTCGCGACGCAAGGACATCGTGCTTGCCACCAAGTTCGGCATGGACATGAGCGATGACGGTCGCAAGCGCGGCGCGTCGCGACACTACATCATGTCGGCGGTCGAGGCGTCGCTGCGCCGGTTGCGAACCGACTGGATCGACCTGTACCAGCAGCACCAGCCCGACCCGCTCACCCCGATGGACGAGACCCTGAGGGCGCTCGAGGACCTGGTGGCACAGGGCAAGGTGCGGTACGTCGGGTGCTCGAACCTCTCGGCCTGGCGGATGGTCGAGTCGCAGTGGATGGCGCGCGATGCCGGAAGCGTGCGCTATGTCTCCTGCCAGGACGAGTACAACCTGCTGAACCGCGCGATCGAGACCGATCTCATGGAGGCGATGGCGGTCTACGGCTGCGGCCTGCTGCCGTACTTTCCGCTGGCGAGCGGCATGCTCACCGGCAAGTACCGGCCCGGTGACATGCCAGCCGGAGCCCGGCTTACTGACAACCCGTCCTTTGCCAGCCGGCAATACGTGACCGACCGCAACTTTGCCCTCGTCTCCGAACTCGAGAGCTATGCGACGGCCCGCGGACGGACCCTGCTCGAGCTTGCCTTCGGCTGGCTGGCAAGCCGTCCGGTGACCGCGAGCATCATTGCCGGCGCGACGAGGCCCGAACAGATCGACGCGAATGTCGCGGCCGCCGGCTGGGTCATGGACGCCGGGGAGGTTGCGGACATCGACGCCATCACGGCACCATGACGCCTGTCGGCTCGGTTCGCGGAGACGGACATGGCCTTTCTGACCGATAGCCTGACACTCGGGCGGAGACTCGGCAGCATCGACAGGGTGCTGCTGGTGTTTGCCGGCCTCTTCGCGGTGCTGGCGCTGACGGTTCCGGACCAGGCGCTCCGCAGCCTTGAATTCACCGGCGACGCCCTGGTGTTCATCGCCCCGTTCATCGCGGTTTCGGTTCTGGTGGCCGCCAGTGCCAAGGCCAGCGGCTTCGATCGCCAGATCGCGCGTGCCTTTGCCGGCGGACCGTGGCGCGCGGTCGTCCTGGCCGCTGCCTTCGGGGCGCTGTCACCGTTCTGCTCCTGCGGCGTGATCCCGCTGATCGCGGGTCTGCTGGCCGCCGGCGTGCCGCTGGCGCCGGTGATGGCGTTCTGGCTCGCCTCGCCGCTGATGGACCCGGAGATGTTCATCCTGATGCTGCCGATCTTCGGGACCGGGTTTACCGTTGCCAAGCTGATCGCGGCCTTCGCGATCGGCGTGGTGGCCGGAGGGGCGACCCACCTGCTGAGCGGAACGGCGATGCTCGCCGATCCGCTGCGCTCCGGTACCGGCGGGTGCGGCGGCTGCGGGGCTGGCGCGACGGTTGAGTCCGCCCCAGTGGTCGCGACGTTCTGGCGCGATACCGAGCGGCGCTCCCTGTTCATGCGGGAAGGACGCAGCAATGCGTGGTTCCTCGGCAAGTGGCTGGCGCTTGCCTTCCTGCTCGAGAGCCTGATGATCGCCTATATTCCCGCCGACCTGATCGGATCGGCGCTCAGTGGCGAGAACTGGTGGTCGATCCCGGCATCGGTGATCTTCGGGGTCCCGGCCTATCTCAACGGCTACGCGGCGATACCCACGGTCCACGCCCTGATCGAGATGGGAATGGGGCCGGCAGCCGGCCTCGGCTTCATGATCGCGGGCGGCGCGACCAGCATCCCGGCCGCGATGGCGGTGTTTGCCCTGGTCCGCATGCCGGTGTTCATGCTCTACGTTGCCTGGGCCTTTGCCGGAGCGCTCGTTACGGCGTACAGTTTCCACGTCGTGATGCTCGTCCTGGCCGGGTGAAGGCGGAAACGGAGGAGGCGGCATGGCTGGACCTGGACCGAGACCCGAACCCGTCCTGGATCCGATCTGGGTATCCATGCGCCGCGACGCGCGGGACTGGCTCGAGGGGGAACCGGCCCTGGCGGGCCTGCTGCACGGCGCGGTACTGGATCGGGCCGACTTCGAGGAGGCTCTCGGATGCCTGCTGGCGATCAGGCTGGAAGGTCCGGGGGCGGACCGCCTGTTGCTCAGCCGCATGTTCGACGAGGTGCTCCGGGGCGATCCGTGGATCGTCGAGGCGTCCCGGGCCGACATTTCGGCCACTCACGAGCGTGACCCGGCCTGCACCAGCTATCTCGAACCCTTCATCCTGTTCAAGGGCTACCAGGCCCTGCAGGCGCACCGGATCGCACATTCGCTATGGCATGGCGGCAGGCGCATCATGGCCTGCTACCTGCAGAGCCGCGCCTCGGCGGTGTTCGGGGTCGACATCCACCCGGCGGCCAGGATCGGCAGGGGCCTCATGATCGACCATGCGACGGGCGTGGTGATCGGGGAGACCGCGGTGATCGGGGAAGGGGTGTCGCTGCTGCACGGCGTGACCCTGGGCGGAACCGGCAAGGAACGCGGTGACCGGCACCCGAAGATCGGTTCCGGAACCATGATCGGCGCCAACGCCTCGATTCTCGGCAACATCTCGATCGGATGCTGCTGCAAGATCGGGGCGGGCAGCGTGGTCCTGACCGACGTGCCCGACAACACCACCTATGCCGGTGTCCCGGCGCGCGAGGTCGGGACCATCGGCGGAGAGGACTGGCCGGCCCTGTCGATGAACCAGGAGTTCTGAGAGCGCCGCCGCTGCCGCGCGCTCAGTCGAGTTCTCCCGTCATGACCATGCCGGCCACCTCGAGCAGGCCGTCTGCCAGGGTTCCGAACCGGTCCGCCCCGGCGATCCCGCCGTCGCCGGCCCGGTGGCGCCGGTAGATCTGCCGGAACACCACGGCCAGCCTGAACTGCGCGACGGCGCGCCAGGGCGCGAGGCCGGACAGGTCGAGGCCGGTTGCCGCGGCATACCGCGCCGCGACCTCGCGCCGTGACGGAAACCCCGGGGCTGCGGTGGGCATCTGGCCGAGAGAGCGCAACGCGTCGGGATCCTGCGGTTCGCTCCAGTAGCTGAGCAGCACTGCCAGGTCCCACAGCGCGCTGCCGCGGGTGCCGAGATCCCAGTCGATGAGCGCACGGGGCTCCAGGCTGTCGGGATCGAGGATCAGGTTGTCGAGCTTGTAGTCGTTGTGCAGCAGCACCGCACGGGCGGGAGCCTGGTCGTGTCGGGCGAGCAGATCGAGCAACTCGCGCGCCTGCCCCGGTGCGGTTCCGTCCCACGCCTGTTCCGCTCGCCTGGCCCAGCCCTGCGCGGTCCGGACCAGGAGCCCGTCCGGACGCCCGAGCGTTCCGAGCCCGGCCCGGTCGGGATCGATCCGGTGCAGCCGGGCAAGCACCTCGACCAGCGTGTCGGCCAGCCGCTCTCCCGTCCCGGCGACCGCGGCGTGACGTGGCGGCAACCTGTCGCGGATCACGATCCCCGGACGGTACTCCATGACGAGGAATGGTGCGCCCAGCACCCCGGTGTCCGCGCAGACGTGAAGGCATCGTGGCGCGAGATCGAACAGCGGTGCGAGGCCGGTGAGGATCCGGCCCTCGCGGACCATGTCGTGTGCGCCCGCGGGTGCCGGTCCCGGCGGTGGCCGGCGCAGGACCGCCGGCTGGCTGTCGATGACCAGGCGGTAGTTCAGATTGCCGAAGCCGCCCGCGAACTGCACCGGCGCGATCCGGTCATCGAACGTCATCCCCTGGCCGGCGAGGTACCGCGCCAGCCGGGGCCAGTCCTGCGCGATCCGCCTGTCCGCGGGAACGGTGGGGGTCAGGTCGTACGGATCCATCCGTCTGGGTAGCACGGCGGCGTGTGCCTGTCGAAATCCGCCCCCGGGCGTGGTAGCGTCCCCGACCGGCTGGCGGCTGGGTGCCGCGGGCGAGACGAATGGACGGGAACCGGCATGACAGTGACGAACGTGATGATGGACCGGCTCGAGGCGGGTGAACTCGCCATCGGGATCGGATTGCGCCAGGCCAGGACGGTCGACATCGGCAAGGCGATGAAGGCCGCCGGGTTCGACTGGCTGTTCATCGACATGGAACACAACACCATGGATCTCGATACCGCGGTGCAGATCAGCGTTGCAGCGCAGTCCGCCGGCATTGCGCCGATCGTGCGCGTTCCCGGGTTCCAGCACTTCCATGCCTCCCGCGTGCTCGATGGTGGCGCCCAGGGCATCGTGGTTCCGCATGTCGATACCGTTGAAACCGCGCGCGAGATGGTGGCGAACTGCAAGTATCCGCCGCTCGGACGCCGGTCGGTGCAGGGAGCCCAGCCCGTGCTCGGCTTCGAGACCCGGTCCGTGGCAGAGGCCACGGCCGAGGTCAACGCGGCCACTGCCCTGGTGGTGATGCTCGAGACCCCGGAGGCGATCGCCAATGCCGACGCGATTGCCGCGGTGCCGGGGATTGACGCCCTGCTGATCGGGACCAATGACCTGTGCATGGAGATGGGAATCCCCGGCGAGATCGGCCACTCCGACGTGGTCGAGGCATACCGCACGGTGGTGGCCGCGTGTAAGGCGCATGGCAAGCACGCGGGCATGGGGGGTGTGTACGACCCGCCGCTGATGCGGACCTACATCGGGATGGGTGCCCGGCTGGTCCTGGGAGGCAATGACCTCTCGCTGCTGATGGCGGCCGGGCGTGAACGGGTCGCCACGTTGCGGTCGGCCCAGTGATAGCCGCGACGGGAGAGCTGCGTTGACCGAAGCCCTGTGGAGCCTCGATGCGATCGAGACGGCGCGCCGCATCGCCAGGCGGGAGGTCAGCGCCGCCGAGGTGGTCGAGTCCCATCTCGAACGCCTCGACGCGGTCAATCCGGCACTGAACGCGGTCACCCGGCCGCTGCACGATGCCGCACGCGAGCAGGCCCGGGATGCGGATGCGCGACAGGCCCGGGGCGAGAGCCTCGGGGCGCTTCACGGCGTTCCGGTGACGATCAAGGACAATGTCGACATTGCCGGGCAGTCGAGCCCCAACGGACTTGCGGCACTCGACGGGATCGTGGCCGGCGCGAACTCTCCGGTGGTGGACAACCTGCTGGCGGCCGGTGCCATCGTGATCGGCCGGACCAACACTCCGGAGTTCAGCCTGCGCTGGCATACCGACAACCCGCTGTTCGGGGCGACCGTCAATCCGTGGAACGCGTCGCTGACGCCCGGCGGATCGTCGGGTGGTGCGTCGTCGTCACTTGCCGCCGGCATCGGCTGCATCGCGCACGGCAACGATCTCGGCGGATCGCTGCGCTACCCGGCCTATTGCACCGGGCTCGCGACCATCCGCCCGACCCAGGGCCGGATCCCCGCCTTCAACCCGACGTCCACGGGCGAGCGTCCGCCCGCCCTGCTGCGCATGTCCACCCAGGGACCGATCACCCGGTCGGTGGCCGATGCGGGGCACGCGCTCGAGGTCATGGCGGGACACGATCCCAGGGATCCGTTCTGGGTGCCGGCCCGCCGGGAGCAGGCGGAACCGGCATCCCCGATACCGGTAGCCCTGGTCCGCACGCCGCCCGGTACCCCGGTGAGCCCCGGTGTCGCCCGCGCCCTCGAACGTGCGGCACGGATGCTCGAGGCCAGCGGCGACTACCGCGTCGAAGAGGTTGAGCCGCCGGAACTCGGACTGTGCGCCGAGGTCTGGACCGGGCTGATCACGGCCGACAGCCGCACCATGATGGGGGAGGCCATTCGCGAATCCGGATCCCCGGACATCATCGCGTCGCTCGAGCACCTCGAGTCCTACCATCCGGCGGTGGACCTTGCTGGATACATGGGGCTGCTTGCCGAGCGCACCCGCCTGCTGCGGGCCTGGACCGGATTCCTGCAGCATCACCGCCTGATCGTCGGGCCGGTGAGCACGATCCCGCCGTTTGCACCCAACGAGGACGTGGGACCGCGTCCGGGCGCGGAACGGATCTTCAGGTCGCAGTCCCTGCTCGTGACGGTCAACCTGCTGGGTTTGCCGTCGGTGGCCGTGTGCACGGGGCTCGACGAGGGACTGCCGCTTGGGGTGCAGGTGATCGGGGCGCGGTTCGCCGATGGACTGTGTCTCGGGGCCGCCGCGACCATCGAGGCGGCGGCGGGGCGGGTGACGCCGATCGACCCGCGCTGAAACCGCCGCCGCCGAGGGCGACTTCGAGCGTCCGGCCGGGTAGACTGGCGATGGTGTGCCAGGGAGGGGCGTGATCATGGCTGTCAGGGCCCGGGACTTCCTTGATGACCTCGATGCGCGGGTGGACGGCCTGCTCGATGCCTGTACCGCGTGCGGCGAGTGCGCGCGCGCCTGTCCGACCCCCGGGGTCGCCGGGTTCGACATCGGCGATCCGGAAGCGGTCACAGAGGGCGTGCGCCAGGTCCTGCGAACGGGAGTTGGACCGCAGGCTGCGGAGCTGTGGGCCAGCTCCTGCTGCGGCAGCGGCGCCTGCCTCGACGTCTGTCCCCACGGCATCAACCCGCGCTTCATGCTGGCCATGGCGCGCCGCGCAATGACCGTCGCGCGCCCGGCAGACGAGCGGCGCGCCGCCGGCAAGGCGGCGTTCGGACACATGAGCCGCGGGGTTCGCGTCCTCGCCCGGCTGACCATGGCGACACCGTCGCTCGAGCGGCTCAGCCCGCGTTCGCATCCCGAACGCAGCGAGGTGCCGGACGTGGTGTTCTACACCGGCTGCAACATGCTGAAGACCCCGCACATCGGCCTGCTTTGCCTCGACGTGCTTGACCGTCTCGGCGTGACCTACGAGGTCCACGGCGGTCCCGGCAGCTGCTGCGGCATCCTGCAGACGCGGGCAGGCGACATGGAGAATGCGGCCCGCCAGGCGCTCTCGACCCTGGACCGGCTCGCCGGTGCCGGAACCTCGCAGGTGCTGTCCTGGTGCCCCACATGCCAGATCCAGTTCGGCGAGACCATGATCCCCGGTTACCGGGACCTGACCGGGACCGACCTCGACATGACGATGTTCCCGGTCTTCCTCGCTGCACACCTTGACGGGCTGAGGGACCACCTGGTCCATCCGGTCCCGCGCCGGGTGGCGCTGTATGAATACGCCGGGGGGCTGGGCGTGATGGACGCGGTCCGGGAGCTGCTCGGCGCCGTGCCGGGTCTCGAACTGGTCGAGACCGGTCATGCCAGCATCGGCTACACCAGTACCGCGCTCGCACCGCTCGGCTCCTATCACCGGGATGCAATCGCGGCCGGGCTCGCGGCGGCCGAGGCCGCCGGCGTCGATACCCTGGTCGGTGTCTACCATGCCGATCACCGGGAGTTTTCCGGTCACGAGTCGGCGTGGCCGTTCGCGGTCGCCAACTACATGGAGCTGATCGGCGAGGCGATGGGGATTAACCAGCCGGACCTGTTCAAGCGCCTGAAGCTGATCGGTGATGCCGACGCGATCATGGCGACGGTCGGGCCCATGATCGGCGAACACGGTCTTGATGCCGGCGAGGTCCGGGACGTGGTCCTGGCCGACCTGCTCGGCGACCAGCATCTGCCGACGGACCGCACCCGGCACGGCCAGACCTGACACCCGCATCGCCTGACGCCCGCGGCCCGGCTGGCCTGCTCCGGTCCGGCACGCACGGAGGCGACACCGGACCCCGGTGCTGGTATCAGCGTGCGTGGATGCGAGCGACCAGGAGGGAGACAGCATGTCCGGGCTCTTCTACGAGCAGTTCGAGGTGGGTATGGAATTCAGGCACGCGCTGACGCGCACGGTGACCGAGATGGACAACGTGCTGTTCTGCGCCCTGACCCACAATCCGCAACCACTGCATCTCGATGCCGAGTTCGGCCGGCAGACCGAGTTCGGCGAGCGCATCGTCAACAGCCTGTTCACCCTGGGCCTGGTGATCGGCGTGTCGGTCGGCGACACCACGCTCGGGACCACGGTTGCCAATCTCGGCATGACCGACGTCCGGTTCCGCAGCCCGGTCCTGCACGGGGACACGATCCGCTCCGTGACCACCGTGCGCGAGATGCGGCTGTCGAAGTCCCGGCCCGACGCCGGTCTGGTGGTCTTCGAACACTCCGGCTTCAACCAGCGCGACGAAGAGGTGGCCTTCTGTGTCCGCACCGCGCTGATGCGCAGGACCCCGTCATGATCATCCGCTCCTGGCTGTTCGTTCCCGGTGATTCGGAACGCAAGATGCAGAAGGCGCGCGACAACGAGGCCGACGCGCTGATACTCGATCTCGAGGACGCGGTCTCCGACGACCGGCAGGAAATCGCGAGGGAGCTTGTCCGGGACTGCCTGCGCGAGCGGGCCGACCGGTCGCGCCAGCAGCTCTGGGTACGGGTCAACCCGCTCGACTCGCCGATGGCGCTGCCGGACCTGGCCGCGGTGATGCAGGGGGCGCCGGACGGGATCGTGCTCCCGAAGGTGTACTCGGCGCACGACGTCAACGTGTGCGCCAACTACCTCTCCGCGCTCGAGGCGCGCGAGGGGATCGAGCAGGGATCGACCCGGATCCTGGTGGTTGCCACCGAGACGGCGGCGTCACTGCTCGGTTTCCACACCTATCTCGACGGGGTGACCGAGCGGATGACCGCGATGACCTGGGGCGCGGAAGACCTGTCGGCGGCACTCGGCGCGAGCGACAACAGGCACCCCACCTCGGGGGCGTATGATGACCCCTACCTGATGGCGAAGTCGTTCTGCCTCGCTGCCGCCCGTGCCGTGGACGTGCAACCGGTCGGCGTGGTCTACGTGAGCTACCGCGACCTCGACGGGCTGGCGCGGGAGTGCCTGCACGACAGGCGGGCCGGGTTCGTGGGCAAGATCGCCATTCACCCCGCGCAGTCACGCGTGATCAACGACGCGTTCACGCCCGGCGAGGACGAGATCGCCCACGCGAGGCGGGTGGTGGAGCTGTTCGAGCAGAACCCCGGTGTCGGCACCGTCGGCCTCGACGGCCGGATGCTCGACATGCCGCATCTGAAACAGGCGCGTACCCTGCTGGAACTCGCCGGAGAGATCCGGGCCCGCGAGGCCGTGCTCGAGCCGGAACGGTCTACTCGGCTGCCCTGAGCGACGGATCCTCTTCCTGCTGCGAGGCGAAGATCGAGGTATAGCCGTTCGACCAGTCCGGCGGCAGGGGACACGGGTCCGCGTCGAACCGGGCCCAGCGCGCCGGATTGCCGCGCACCACCCGGCCGACCTGGGGACACGGGGAGGGATGTGCGGTGATCGGCAGCGCGTCAGCCGCCGAGTAGGCATTGATCAGCAGCGGGCGCATGCGCGGAGAGTTGTTCGGCATCGACGCGTGCACGGTCCGGCAGTGATGGACGGTGATGGTGCCGGCCGGTCCCTTCATCCAGCCGGTCCTGTGGACATCGAGCCCGGCCGCGTCGTCATCGCGCATGGAACCGACCCACTCGTCGCGTTCATTGTAGTGGGAGTAGATCGGGCCGCGCTGACTGCCCGGGATGCCGCCCATCGGGCCCATCTCGTCATCGACGTCGCTCATGTACAGGCCGATGGCGAGCACCGAGTAGTTGGTGTGCGGGTAGAACGGGATGTCCTGATGCCACTTGACCTCTTCGCCGCCGCCGGACCACTTGAAGTTGAGCTTGGAGTGGTGGAACACGACATCGGGACCGAGCAGGTCCTCGGCCACGTCGACGATCGGGCCGTTGCTGGCAAATTCCCAGTAGGTCTCGTGATGCGAAACCGGGGCCGTGAGACGCCGCAGGCGGGGCTCGTCGGCGGTATGGGCGGGCTCGAGGTCGAACTTGGTGTCGGAACGGGTCCAGGACCGGCTCTCGTCGATGAAGCCGTTGGTGACCTCCCACAGGCGGTCGAGCCACTCACGGCCGATGAATCCCTCGAGCACGAGGTATCCGTTCGTGAAGTACGCCTCGCGCTGTTCGCGCGTCAGTACCTTCAGTTCGCGCTTGCGCACCTGCTCCGGCTTCATGGCAGCCTCCGGTCCCCGTCATGTTGCTTCAGCATACAGTACGGGGAAGCCGGTATGAAGTACCTCGCGGCCCCCGCTGGACACGCCCGTGACGACCAGTCCGCGCCCCAGCCTCGGTGAATGCGGCGTCAGGATCCTCCAGGCCGGAGGTGCCGCGATTGCGGCAGGCGAGATCCGCGCACAGGCCCGGTACGACGAAGCGTTCCACACCCTGATCTGCGAGGTGTCGGAAAACCCGCTCCTCGGGGCAACCGCGGAACCGCACTGGCGTTTCCTGCACCGGATCATGGGCGAGGCGCTGTGGCGGGCGGAGCTCCGGGCCAGCATCTGGCGCCAGCACCGGGATATCTTCGACGCTGTCATGGCGGGGGACGCCAGGGTGGCGGAAACCCTGGCTGTCGCGCGTGTCCGGGTCGCAGCCGACAGGCTGGTCGGCGCGCCGGAGGGGCACGGGAAGGGGACGACCCAAGGTTCATCAACTCCATCGCGCACGTGAGTGCTGATGGCGCCGTGCGGCCTGCCGCCCATTCGACTTCGTTCTCTCCGTCGAAGATGGTTTCGCTTCCAATGCACTCGGTAACCGCATCGGAAGGACAATGGACCACGCGGCCGAAGTGCTCGGGAAGCCGCGGGGTCGGCGCCGGGGCGGCAAGCGGATGGTCGGCATCGCGAAGCCCGCCGATCCTGCCGTGAGGATGCGGCTGGCGCGCCCGCCTCGCAGCAGGATGCCTGTCGGTCAGGGTCGGGAACCACCAGGCCGAACGGATCCGTCAGCGTACACCGTACCTGTGACAGTGCGTTGCGCACACACGGACTTCCTGACCTCATGGCCTGCAAGAGTTTTCCTGGTCCGACCGCAATCGGTAGCAAAAAGTGACGAATTAACCGGTTTCGACGGCGAACTTGCTCCCCTTGATCGCGCCCGGAGCGGTCCCGATTGGCTGTCGCATCCCACCCGCTCCCGTTCCGCCCGTTCGCACGGGACGCCGAGTGTCGTTGGATTCACGGGTATGTCCGCCCACTGTTTTCCGCCTTGAGGTGACGCTCCGTTGGGCACACCGCCTCAACTGCGCTCCGCAGGCCGGCTACGCCACAGGGCGAAGCGATGCGTCTCAGCGGCCCCAGTCCGATGCGCTTCTGGCCCCTGGGAAGGGTATGCTCCACCACGGCGTAGAACAGCCATTGCCGGGGATCCGTGTGGTCGGCATGGTCATCATCGCGTCCGTGCCAGGCGAAGACGTAGACATCCGCTTGCCGGCCCGGGGAATCGATCCACACGCCGCCCCGTGTCCAGAAGCCGCTACGGGACGCGATATCGAAAGTCGGGGCGCGTCGCTGCGGGGTCGGCCCCCTGTCCCACGTTTGCCGCGCGGCGGCTTGCTTGATTTCCAGTCGGGCGCCGGAAGGCGTGTGCTCGCAATCCCACGCTGCCCAATCCCAGCCGTCCATCCAGTTCAGGCGCCAATCGTCTCCCAGCGCAGCACCGATCATGCACTCGACATAGTCGCTGCGACAGATGTTGTTCATGATCGGTACATCGTAGCGCCGCCTGAGCATCGTCAGGATGTCTTCGTGCTGGAGTTCCTTCACGGTAACGCTCCAATCCCGGACGCATTCAAACTGGCCCCGATACCGGCGGACCGTGCGACCGGAGCAATCGCCTTCTGCAACGCGCTGGCGCCCTGCTCGCCGACACCCCAGACGTTGTCCTGCCCGCCCCGGACGAGATCATTGCCGTCTCCGTCCCACAGGTGACCTCGTCCCATATTCCTGTTCAAGAAGTCATCTCCGGGACTGCGCAAGGCTCATCAACGCCATCGCGCACGTGAGTGCTGATGGCGCCGTGCGGCCTGCCGCCCATTCGACTTCGTTCTCTCCGTCGAAGATGGTGTCGCTTTCAATGCCGCCAGCGAGATCATGAGTCCCGGCAGTGCCGATCAGGCCTGGCTGGCGCGGCGGACCAGACTGCGTCTGCGCGGCCGCGGTGTCATCGGGCCACGGTTCTTTTCGGCACGCGCGACCCTGACAGCGCAGGGGGAATGCCATCGGCATCGACTGCACGCCAATGGCCGACAGCCCGTCCGGTGGCACGAACCCGGGCCTTGGCGTGAAGGTGACGGACTTCCGCTTCGAACGGCATGACTTCAACCGCAGACCGGATCGAGTTGACGAACTCCACCGGTTCTGGCCGGGAACAGGTACCAGTCAGCTACCGGTCGAGTGATGCGTTGTATCCGGTCTGCACGGGCTTGAACGAGCGGAACCAGGTCTGCCATGCGGGGTAGCGCCCGACCGCCCCGGAGGCGCAGTCAAATGCCTGGCCGAGCAGGGTACCGCCTTCACCACCCGTGTCATGGGCGTTGTGGTCCCTCTTGAGCACAAGTCCGACGACGCAGACCTGGCCCCGCCAGTCCGCGACGGCCATGTGGCCCCACTGTCTGCCGGCATGGGACGTGGTTTCAACTCGACGGAAGTTCCGCAGTCCGTCTTTCTCGAACATGCGCAGCACCCGGTCCTCGGACGAAAACGCCGTGTCCGTCCAGTGACGTCCCGGGTGCATCTGAGAAATCACGACGAGACCGGCGCCATTGGCAAAGACCGCCCGCCAGTTGGCATGGTAGGTGCCATCTTCCCGCGTGACCCCATGCCATGCTGTGACGGGGGCATCGGAGATATTGGCCGGAACGGTGGAGAAAGTCGTTTCCCCGGCCTGTGCCACGCCGCACAAGGTGACAAGCGCGGCAAGGGTGATGGCGAGTCTTCGCATTGTGAAACCTCGGCTTGAGTGCCAGACGACGGCCGCCCGGGTGCCCTGAACCCGGTATGCCGACGGGTGCATGCATCGTTGTGTCGAGGTGGAATTGCCCCTGACCGGCCGCTCCGCCGCCTTCCGCCTCAGCCAGGCGTGGAGGAGCCGGGCCGGTGCAATCACCAAGGCGTGGGCGTGATTGTCCCTACCATTTGCCGCGCCGGCGCACTACCCCAAGACAGGCCCATGGATTGGTGCACTCGGTGGGCGAACTGACAGGGCGGGACGAGCAGACCGTTCCCGGGTCCGCCACCGCCTGCCACTCGGATGATGGCAGGCCCGGCGGGAGCATCCCGTGAACACTGTCACGTCCGGTACCGGCGAACCTGTCCGTTCCTGCATTCACCATTGCGTGTCTCCCAGGCACTCTCCGGCATTGTCGCGGGTCTCGAGGAGGTTGGCCAATCAGATCTGGATCGAGGTTGGCGGCGCGGCCTCCACGCGTCCTGCTCCCGCGTTGGCGCCGGCAGCGCACGGTACGGAACCGGTGGCGAGATTGACAGCCGGGTCGGGCGTGGTATGCGTGCCGGACGGGATGTGTCCGCAGACTGGCAACGGAGGCCCGCCATGGCCATACCACCCTCTTCCGACCGGGTCCGGCTGCGTCGGTATCACGAACGCGGCGCCCACGATCCGTCTGTTCTTCACGCAATCATCGATGCCATTCCGCTGTGCTCGGTCGGCTACGTGTTCGACGGGCAGCCCTACGTTACCCCCACACTCCACTGGCGCGAGGGCGATCACATCTACTGGCACGGATCGTCGGCGAGCCGGATGCTGCGGGCGGTCGAGGACACCCCGGTCTGCCTGACGGTCACGATCACGGACGGCATCGTGCTCGCGCGGGCCGGGTTCCATCACTCGATCAACTATCGTTCGGTCATGATGCTCGGCACCGCGCGGAAGGTGGACGATGCGGAGGAGAAGGAAAGCCGGCTCAGGACCTTCGTCGAGTCGATGTTTCCCGGACGCTGGGACATGCTGCGAGCACCGAACGGCCAGGAGATCAAGGCGACGACGGTCATGACCATGCCGATCGACGAGGCGTCCGCCAAGATCCGCCAGGGCCCGCCCGCTGACGACGAGGAGGACTATGAACTCCCGATCTGGGCCGGCGTGATCCCCGTCTGCACGCGGATCCTCGATCCGGTTCCCGACCCGCGCAACATCGATGGCGTACCGATGCCGGAACACGTCACCCGGTTCCGGATGGGCTGACCGGCCCTCAGCACGACCCGGTTTCGGCGCGACCGACCGCATCGCGGGCCCACGCGAGACAGGCCGCGCGGTCAGCCTCGAGGCCGTCGTCGATCCAGCGGGTCTCGAGTTCGCGCAGCATCGCGCCGATCCGCGGACCGGGTGCAATCCCCAGCGCGACGAGGTCCTCGCCGCGAAGCGGGAACGACGGGACGGGCCAGTCCCGCGCCAGCGCCAGGGCGCGGTCGGTCTCGGTATCCGCCAGCCGGTCGAGTGCGTACCCGGCAAGTGCCGCGTCGGCAAAACGCCGGGGACCGGCGCGGTAGAGCCGGGCCTTCAGGTCGTGCTCCGACATGCCGGGTGCCAGCCGTTCGTCCCGGATCCGGTCATGCCGCGCCCTCTGCGCCGAAGACAGGCGCAACCGTTCCGGAATTCGACTGTCGTCCGCAAGAACCGCGAGGCGGCGGACCGGGTCCGGGTATTGCTCGCGGCCGACAAGGCGCGCGAGTGCGTCGATTCGTCGCCGGCCCGGCAGGACCTGGTCGAGCACACCGTCCTCGTCCATCGCCATGACCGCGGCCGTCACACCGGGAGCTTCGAGCAGCTTCAGGAATTCCGTGCGTATCCGTTCGCCGGGCAGGGTGCACAGCCCCGGTGCCGCGTTGCGGCAGGCCCGGCGCGCTGCGTCGTCGAGGGGGGTGCGGGCAAGGGACGCCGAGAAGCGGTAGAACCGCAGGATTCGCAGGACGTCCTCTGCAACCCGCTCCGCCGGGTTTCCGACGAACCGGACCCTGCCGGCCTCGAGGTCGTCGCGACCGCCGACCGGGTCGTGGACCACGCCGTCGGCATCCATGAAAAGGGCGTTGATCGTGAAGTCGCGCCGCTTCGCGTCCTCCGCCCAGTCGTCGGTGAAACCGACCGTTGCGCGGCGCCCGTCGGTCTCGAGATCGCGCCGGAGCGTGGTGATGTCGAACACCATTCCGCCGGCGATGGTGGAAACCGACCCGTGCGAGAACCCGGTCAGCCGGGGCGGCAGACCTGCCGCCTCCAGCAGTGCCGCGGTTCGCTGCGGCAGGTGGACCGTTGCCATGTCGATCTCGGTGAACCGGCGGCCGAGCAGCGTATCCCTGACGCACCCGCCCACGAACCGCGCCATGTCGGCGCCGGTCTGCATCGCGGCCATCACCGCGCTGGCCGGCGGCCGCCGCCACCAGTCTCCCGTGGTGCCGCTGCCCCGTTGCCCGACCACGCCGCACCTACGCCGGGCGCCGGTCCTGCAGCAGTTCTGCAAGGTTGACGAGCATGCCGGCCGTCGCTCCCCAGATGTAGTGTTCGGGATGCGGAAAGACGTAGAAGTGCCGGATCTGGTTCTGCCACTCCCGGCTGTGGCGCTGGTGGTTCGAGCGGTCAAGCACGAAGGACAGAGGCACCTCGAACACGGCCGCCACCTCGACCGGGTCGGGCCTGGTCTCGAACGGCGGGCGCACCAGCCCGACCACCGGGGTTACCACGAACCCGGTACGGGTGACGTAGGTGCTGAGCCGGCCGATCACGTCAACGTGGCTGCGATCGAGGCCGATCTCCTCCTCGGTCTCGCGCAGCGCTGTCTCGACCGCGTCCCGGTCGCTGCTTTCGACCATGCCGCCCGGAAAGCTCACCTGTCCGGCGTGGTGCGGCAGATCGGCGGCGCGCTGGGTCAGGAGGATGGTCGGTTCGTGTTCGCGCCCGATGACCGGGATCAGTACCGAGGCCGGACGGCAGTCGCCGGGAACCGACATCCCGGGATTCAGGTCGTGGTCACCGCCCTGTTCGCGCTCCAGGATGCGGGCACGGTGGAACCGGTCGCGGAAATCCTCGAGCGTCAGCATTCGACGTCGGCCGGCCCCAGGACAAAGAACGTTCCCCTGCTCCATACGCCGAGCACCCTTTCGCCGTTGATGTCGCGCTCGCGCGCAAGTTCCGCGAGTTCCAGGAACACCGACCGGGTAAGCCGGGCTTCCAGGCCGTCACGCACCATCACATAGGGATGTGGACGGCCGGTGTCACCGTCGAGTTCGACCCGGAGCGGCCGGTCGCTGCCGCACTCGACCCGATCATCGACGTTGGTGCGAAAGTCGATCACGTCGTCCCGGCCGTCGGGGTCCGCCCCGGCCTGCCAGGACAGTTCCACGGCTGCGAACGGCGCGTCGTCGACATCGACGAGACCGCGTTCGGCAGGCGTCACCATCCAGAAGCGGCCGTGGTCGTCGCGACGCAGCACCGACGCGAACAGCCGGACCATCGCGATGCGGGGAATTGGAGTCCCCCGGTAATACCAGGTCCCGTCCGCGCCGATGCGGATCTGCAGGTGCCGCGGCGCCTCCGCGGCCGGTGTCCGGGGCGGTTCGAAGTTGGTGCCCGTTTCGGTATGCTTGCTGCCCATCCCGGTACATCATCGCATACCGCGATCCCTACCGGAACAGGAGCCTGCCCGCCCATGACCGACATCTCCAGTCTCGAACAGACAGTCGAGCATCGTCTGCTCCAGGACATGGACGCGCTGGCCGAGCGGCTGGGCCGGGTCCGCCAGCAGGTGGAGCGCATGATCTACGGGCAACGGGAGGTGATCGACCAGACGCTCACCTGCATCCTTGCCGGCGGACACGTGCTGCTCATCGGCGTTCCGGGGCTGGGCAAGACCAGGCTGGTGAGCACGATCAGTACCGTGCTCGGACTCGAGAGCAAGCGTGTGCAGTGCACGCCCGACCTGATGCCGGCGGACATCGTCGGCTCGGAAGTCATGGAGGAGGATGGCGACGGGCGGCGGCACTTCCGCTTCATCCGCGGTCCCGTGTTCTGCCAGCTGCTGATGGCGGACGAGATCAACCGTGCCAGCCCCCGCACCCAGTCGGCCCTGCTGCAGGCGATGCAGGAACGGACCGTCACCGTTGCCGGACAGACCCACGAGGTACCCAGCCCGTTCCATGTCCTCGCGACCCAGAACCCGCTGGAGCAGGAAGGCACCTATCCGCTTCCGGAGGCCCAGCTCGACCGGTTCATGCTGCAGGTCTCGGTCGGCTACCCCGGCCTCGGAGCGGAGCGCGAGATGCTGCTGAACACCACCGGGGCGGGGGAGGACGCGCCGCTTGCGGTACTGACTCCCGCCGAGCTGCGCGATGCCCAGCTGCTGTTGCGCAGGGCACCGGTCGGCGACAGCGTGGTTCAGGCAATCCTGGCACTGGTGCGTGACGGTCGCCCGGAGAGCAGCGATATCGAGGCTGTCCAGCGCCACGTTGCCTGGGGTCCGGGACCGCGCGCCAGTCAGGCGCTGCTCATGGCTGCACGCGCCCGTGCGGTGCTTGACGGCCGGCTGGCACCGTCGGTGGAGGATGTGCTCGCCCTTGTCCACCCGGTCCTGCGTCATCGCATGGCTCTCAACTTCGCGGCCCAGGCCGAAGGGACGACACTGGACAGCATCATCGACCTCCTGTGCGAACGGCATGGCTGATCCGGTGGCAGGCGAGACGCGCAAGCGGGCCGAGGGACTCGCGACCCGGCTGCCGCCGCTGCAGGTGGCGGCGGCGCGAGTGGCTGCAACGGTGCTGCAGGGTCTGCACGGCCGCCGTCGCCGGGGACAGGGAGAATCATTCTGGCAGTTCCGGCGCTACCAGCACTTCGACGAGGCCCGCCGCATCGACTGGCGGCGGTCGGCGCGCGGGACCGGGCTCTACGTTCGCGAGACCGAGTGGGATGCGGCGCAGTCGGTCTGGATCTGGTGCGACGGGTCCGCGTCCATGCACTACCGCTCGCGGCGCCGTCTCGAACATGCGGGCGACCGGGCCCGGGTTCTCGCCGTTGCGCTGGCCATCCTGTTGACCGAGGGAGGTGAACGGGTGGGGCTTCTCGGAAGCGGCGTTCCCCCGCACGGCGGGCGCGTCGGCCTGGAGCGGTTCGTCGCCACCCTGTCGGGCGCGCCCCGGCCAACACGCCTGCCGCCGGTCGTCCGGATCCCCCGGCATTGCTCGCTGGTGCTGATCGGCGATTTCCTCGAGCCGGTACAGGATTACCGCGAAATAGTACGCCACTACGTTTCCACCGGATGTTCCGGGCACCTGCTGCAGGTGCTTGATCCAGCCGTGAGCGGATTCCCGTTCCGGGGACGTATTCGTTTCCAGGGAAGCGAGGCGGAGGAACCGCACCTGCTCAGGCGCAGCGAGCAGGTGCGCGACGAGTACCGCCAGCGCCTCGCGGAACACTGCGGCGCCCTGCAGGAGCTGGCGGCCCGGACCGGGTGGAGCTACGCCCGCCACACCACCGACCGCTCGGCCGACTCGGCGCTGCTGGCACTGCACGGCGCGCTGTCCGGCGCGCTGCACTGAAGGGGCGGGACAGTGCTGTCGCTCGGTGTCCTCAGCTTCGCCAGTCCCCTGGTCCTGCTGGCACTCGCCGGCCTCCCGCTGCTGTGGTTGCTGTTGCGCGTCACCCCGCCGGCACCGCGCACCACCGTCTTTCCGGCGATCCGGCTGCTGTACCGCCTCCAGGCACGCGAGGAGGCCCCGGACCGAACCCCGTGGTGGCTCCTGCTGCTGCGCCTGCTGATTGCGGCGCTGGTGATTGTCGCGCTGGCCCGGCCGATCCTGAATGCGGCCGACCATCTCGCCGGTTCCGGACCGGTGTTGCTGGTTATCGACGACGACTGGGCGGCGGGACGGGACTGGACACGACGGATTGCGGCCATCGATGCGGTGATCACCCAGGCCGAACGCCAGGGGAGGGAGGTGATCCTGCTCACCACGGCCGGATCCGCGCACGCCGGAGACGGGCCGCTGAACCTGCGCCCCGCGCCGGAGGCCCGGGAACTGGTTCGCGGCCTCGAGCCGGTCCCGTGGCAGTCGCGTCCGGCCCGGCTTGCGACGCACCTGCAGGATGCCACGATCCGGCCACCGGCGGAAAGCGTGTGGATCAGCAACGGGATCCACGACGAGGGCGAGGACGATCTTCTTTCGGTCCTGCGCAGCCTGGGCGCCGTGACCGTGATCGCGGACAGGTTGGAAGGCCCGCGGATCATCTCGCTGGAGCGGGGTGCCGGACACGATGTTGCAGTGAGGGTCACCCGGCCGGCAGCCGGATCCGCAGCCCCGGTGTCGGCTCGCGCGCTTGCCGGCGACGGCCGTCTGCTCGCCGGAACGACCGCTACCTTCGATGCCGGCGATACCCACGTCCGGCTGCAGTTTGCGTTGCCGGTGGCGCTGCGCAACGAGATCGGGCGCATCGTTCTGAAGGGAGAGGGAGCGGGAGGCGTGCTGCTGCTCGACGATGCCTTCAGGCGCAGGCCGGTCGGCCTGGTGTCGGAAACCGCCTACCGCGGCGGCCAGCTGCTTCTGGATGAACTCCATTACATCGAGCAGGCGCTTGCCCCGACCAGCGATGTCACCCGCGGTCCGCTCGAGGAGCTTGTGGAAACGGGAATGAGTACCCTGGTCCTGGCGGATGTCGGCCGGTTGCCGGATGCGGTCCGGACCAGGCTGTCGGGCTGGGTCAGGGACGGGGGCGTGCTGATCCGGTTTGCCGGTCCACAACTTGCCGATGGCGGTGCCGAGCAGTCGCAAACCGTGCGCGATACCCTGGTTCCGGTGCGGCTTCGCGTCGGCGACCGAACCCTGGGAGGCGCGCTGTCCTGGTCCGCGCCGCTTCCGATCACCCGGTTTGCGCCCGACGGGCCGTTCGCCGACATTCCCTCCTACGACGATGTCACCGTGCGGCGCCAGGTGCTGGCCGAACCGGCAGTCGACCTTGCCGAGCGCACCTGGGCCCGGCTGGCGGACGGCACGCCGATCGTCACCGGTCGCGAGCACGGGAAGGGCTGGCTGGTCCTGTTCCACACCACGCCGACGCCGGACTGGAGCAATCTGGCGCTCTCCGGCCTGTTCGTGGAGATGCTGCGGCGCGTGGTCGCGTTGGGCAGCGGCCTGAAAACCGACGCGGCCGGATCGCGGTTGCCGCCACTGGAGACCCTTGACGGCCTCGGTCACCTCGGCGTTCCCGGGCCTGCGACACGGTCATGGACGCCGGGAAGCGGCACTGCGGACAGCGTGGTCGGTCCCAACCTTCCGCCCGGTTTCTACGGACGGAGGGGGGCACCGCGCGCACTCAACCTCGTGATCGATCCCGAGGGGTTCAGCCTCGAGCCGGATCCCCCGGAAGGCGTCTCGAGCCGCGGTTTCGATGCCGGTTCCGAGCGCAGTCTCGGTCCGCTGCTCCTGGTTGCGGCCTGCGTGCTGTTCCTCCTCGACCTGCTTGTCACCCTGGCGCTGAGGGGGGTGCTGTTTCACCCCCGGTCCGGCGTGCAGGCAGGTGCGGTCGCGCTGCTGGTTGCGATCGTTTCGACGGGGACACCGTCGCAGGCACAACTGATCGAGCGCGACGGGGACCCGGCGGCGATCAGGGCGACCCGGCAGACACATCTTGCCTATGTCGTCACCGGTCTTGAGCGGGTCGACAGGGTCAGCCGGGCCGGGCTGGTCTCACTGTCGCGCGTGCTGCGCGAGCGCACCTCGGTCGAACCTCCCGACCCGGTCGGTGTCGACCTGGCAACCGATGAACTCGCGTTCTATCCGTTCCTGTACTGGCCGATCTGGAGCACCCATCCGCCGCTCGCGCCGGGAGTGTCGGAGAGGATCAACGGCTTCATGCGAAACGGCGGCACGGTGGTATTCGATACCCGCGACCGGTTCGAGACCGGCGCGGGAGGTTTCGGTTCCGGCATGCAGCGACTGCAGTCCCTGACCCGCGATCTCGACCTGCCGCCACTTGCCCCGGTGGCGCCTGATCACGTGCTGGGCAAGGCCTTCTACCTGCTCAGCGAGTTCCCGGGCAGGTTTGCCGGTGGACCGGTATGGGTCCAGGACGAACAGTCGGCTTCGGCTACCGACGTAAGCCCGGTCGTCGTCGGTAGCCACGACTGGGCCGGCGCGTGGGCCCGGGACAGCGAGGGCCGTTTCGTCTTTCCGGTCATCCCGGGCGGAGAACTGCAGCGCGAGTTTGCCTTCAGGTTCGGGGTCAACCTCGTGATGTATACGCTCACCGGAAACTACAAGTCGGACCAGGTCCACGTTCCGACCATCCTCGATCGACTGGGCCAGTGATGGCAGACGCGGTCGGCCTGGACATCGATCCTCTGCTGAACCCGTGGGCCTTCGGCACCGTTGCGCTCGTGGCCGTGCTGCTGGTCGGCTGGGGAATGCGGGTCGGTGCGTCCGGCATCAGGTGGCGCGCGCTTGCCGTGGCGGTGTTCCTGCTCACGCTTGCCAATCCGACCCTGGTTCGAGAGACACGCGAGCCGCGGGCCGATGTCGCGGTGCTCGTCGTTGACGACAGCGCCAGCCAGGGCGTGGGCGACCGGGCCGCGGTCAGGGACCGGGTGCTTGCGGACTTTCAGGCGTCCATGCAGGGCCGGTCCGACCTCGAGGTCCGGGTCGTGCGGGTGGAGGGAACACGCCGGCGCGGAACACGCCTGTTCGATGTGATTTCCCGCGAGCGCGGCGATATTCCCGACCACCGGCTGGCAGCGATCATTGCGATCACGGACGGACAGGTTCACGACGTTGATGCCAGCCCTGACGGGACGCCGTTGCCGGCTCCGTTCCATCTGGTACTGACCGGCAAACGGGATGAGGACGACCGGAGGATCGTGATCGAACAGGCGCCAACCTTCGGGATGGTGGGCCACGGGGTCGGCATCAGGTTCCGTGTGGAAGACCCGGGGGTCCCGCCGGACTCCGTCGTGCCGGTATCGGTCCTGGTTGACGGCGAACCGTTCAGGACCATGAGCGTACCGGTCAACCTGAACCAGGAGCTGGCGTTCGAACTCACGCGCGCCGGCGAAACCATCGTGGAAATCGAGGTCGCGGAACGGTCCGACGAACTCGGTACCGTCAACAACCGGGTCGCCCACGCGATCAACGCGGTCCGGGACCGGCTGCGCGTGTTGCTGGTCTCGGGTACACCCCACGCCGGCGAGCGGACCTGGCGATCGCTGCTCAAGGCCGATCCGGCAGTCGACCTGGTGCATTTCACGGTGCTGAGACCGGCCGAGAAGCAGGACGGAACGCCGGTGCGCGAGCTGTCGCTGATCCCGTTTCCGGCGCGCGAACTGTTCGAACTCAAGATCGACGGTTTCGACCTGATCGTGCTCGACCACTATCACCGCCGCGGCGTGGTGCCGCGGGTGTACCTGGCGAACATCGTCGACTACGTCCGCTCGGGCGGGGCGTTGCTGGCGGCCTCGGGACCGATGTTTGCCGGGCGCTATTCGATTGCCGCAACACCGATCGGCGAGATCCTGCCGTCGTCTCCTCTCGGCAACGTCATCGAGGCCGGCTTCCGGCCGCGGATCACCGAACAGGGTTTTCGTCACCCGGTCACCGCCGGACTGCCCGGGGGCGGGCAAATGGACCGGGACGGAGTCCGGATCTCGGAAGCGAACTGGGGCCGGTGGCTCCGCCAGATCGAGGCCGAGGCCCGGCAGGGGGACGTGTTGTTCGACGGGGTCGGGGGACGGCCGCTGCTGATGCTCGCCAGGATCGGGGACGGCAGGGTGGCGCAGCTGCTGTCCGACCATGTCTGGTTGTGGAGCCGCGGCTACGAGGGCGGCGGGCCACAGGCCGAACTGCTGCGGCGCCTCGCGCACTGGCTCATGAAGGAACCGGCTCTCGAGGAAAACGACCTGCGTGCGACCGTGACCGGCAAGCGGATCGAGATCATCCGCCGGTCCATGGACGATGCGGGGAAGTCGGTGACCATGACCGCGCCGGGCGGACACAGCGAGACCCGGGAGCTGCAGCAGATCGGGATCGGGACCCATAACGCGGTCTTCGAGGCGGACCGGGTCGGCCTGTACCGGTTTTCCGACGGGGACCTGGTTCGCCTGGTTGCGCTCGGCGACCTCAACGACCTCGAGTTCGCGCGGCTGCAAACGACGGCGGACATCGTCGGCCCCGTGGCGCAGGCCACCGGCGGGGGTGTGTTCTGGGCGGGCGATGACGGCACGCCCGACGTGCGCCGTGTCCGGCCGGGCCGGGCCGCGGCTGGCCGCGGCTGGCTGGGACTGCGGGCCAACGAGGCCCATGACGTGACCGGGGTCCACACCACCCGGCTTCTGCCGGAGGTGCTGGCCCTGGTCCTGCTGCTGGGCAGCGCGATCCTCGCCTGGCGGCGCGAGGCCGACTGAGAGTTCAGATCCCGACTGCCGATCCGTCGCGGCGCGGGTCCGCGGTGCCCAGCAGTGCCCCGGTCTCAGGGTCACGCATGACCGCCTGCATGCCGCCGCACAGCATGGTAAATCCGGTTTCCGCCCGTTCGACTTCGTGGCCCCGGTCCCCGAGCGCCGTGATGACCGTGTCCGGGATCCGGTTCTCCACCACCACGCGGCGGCCATCGAACAGCCGGGCGCGGGGCGCCTCGATGGCCTCGCGGAGGTTCAGCCCGAAGTCGACGTGGTGGACCATGGCCTGGGCCTGGGTCTGCATGATGCCGTAGCTGCCCGGGGTTCCGATCGCGAGCGTCGCTTGCCCGTCGCGGGTACAGATGACGGGTGACAGGCACATGGCCCATCTCCTGCCGCCGACCAGGTAGTTCGGGGACGCGGGACTGAGATCGCCCCAGTTCATGAAGTTGTTCATGCACACGCCGGTACCCGGGATGACAACCGTCGATCCCCACTGCGAACCGAGACTCTGGGTGATGCAGACCATGTTTCCGTACCGGTCGGCAACCGACATCGAGGTTGTATGTCCCCGGGCGTCGGCGATTTCGGGCGGCGGCGCGTCGCCGAACTGCTCGGTGCGGCCGTCGACCGGCCGGGGGTCGGAGACGCGGTCGCGCAGTGTCGCAACCTCGCTTTCGCCCAGCAGCGCCTCGATCTCGGCCAGGCTGCGGTTGTTGTTCATGATCCGTGTCTCGGCGGCGAGCCGGATGGAGCGGAACACCTTGTCGAGGTGGTCTGTTCCCAGGTGTTCGAGTGCACCGAGGTCGAACCCGTCGAGGATGCGAAGCGTCAGCAGGAACTGGAAGGCCTCGCAGGGCGGCGGGGGAACATGCGCGACCAGTCCGCGATAGCCGGAAGACAGCGGGTCCACGAACTCGGCCCGGACCGCCGTGAGATCCGACATTGAAAGACAGCCGCCGTGCTGGCCGAGGTGCGCGACCATTGCCGATCCGAGCGGTCCGCCGTACAGGTAGCCTGGTCCGTCGGCGGCAATGGCCTCGAGCGTGGAGGCCAGGTCGGGTTGCCTGAGAACGTCCTCCTGCCGAGGCTCCGAGCCGGCGGGCACGTAGACCCGGTGCCACTCGGTCCCGCTCGCATGCGGTGCGGTCATCGTCGCGAGATGACAGTAGAGCGCAGAGAGCGGAAAGCCGTTGCGCGCATGCCGGATCGCTGGTTCGAGCACGCGCGCAAGCGGCAGCGAGCCGCGGGTCTCGTGCAGGGCGCACCATCCCGCCAGGTTCCCGGGCACGCCGCTCGCCATCGGGCCGGTGACGATCGAGTCCCGGCTGACCCGGGTCGAATCGAACCCGGCCGGGACCGGAGGGGTGAAGTCGAGACTTCGGACCCGGCGCTCCGATGCGTCCCAGAAGGTGGCCATGCCGAGCCCGGCCAGACCGGACATGAACGGCTCGACGACGTTCAGGGTTGCCGCCGTCGCAACGACGGCGTCGAAGGCGGTGCCGCCGGCTTGCAGCATTTCGGCGCCGGCCGACGAGGCAAGGGGGTGGGCCGAGGCGACCACGCCGCCAAGGGCGCGGACCGGAGCATGGGTGAGCGACATGGTTGGGGGTTCCCCGCAGGAAGGCGGCGTGCCACGGCACGCCGGACGGCGCATGGTAGACGAGAACGCCGGCGGGTGCACAGGGCCGGTTTGCAGCGGCCTGCATCGCGGATCCCCGGTACGGACGCAGGAGCGATCCGCGCAGACGGACAACGCGGCAACCGGGTCGATGCCCTCGTGACCGGTGGGGCGGATCGTCCGTCATTCGTGATGCCGGCCCTTACCGCCGGCCTGCGCCACGATCTCTCCCCACCGCAGGGTTGATCCGGACGCCAGGTGCGAAACCGACCGTCGCCGTCATCGGCACCGTCATTCGGGTCCCGGGACGCGGCGCCCGATCGTGTCTGGACATCGGGACTCGCGATCCTGTCGGGACAGATCGCAGCGCCTGTTCGTGCCGGCGCGGCGCCGGCACGAACGGAAACCCCCGTTTCGTGAATTCCGGCGCGGTGGCGCTGCCCGTCCGCCCGGGTGCGCGCTTGACCGGTCCGCTGACGCGACGATCTACTGTCGCCTCTTCCCCGTGATCGCCCCCTGCGCACCGCCCGGGCGATCGTTCGTGCACAGGGTCCTGGCTGTCGGGAGTGACTGTGGCGTCGGGACCATGCAACCGGACCGGGACCTGTCCATGAACCTGCTGATTGCCAGGGAGTTCTGGCGGGCGATGAAGCGATACCCCGAGCAACAGGACCGGTGCGACACAGCCCTCAGGCAGCTCCGCGAGGACTTCAGGCATCCCGGGCTCAACTTCGAGAAACTTGGAAGCACGCGGCGGCACAACCACTTCTCGATCCGCGCATCGCAGGAATGGAGGATCATCCTGGCGCTGCCGGACCCCGAACGCCTGCCTCCGGACACGGTGATGGTCGTCAACTTCGGCCACCACGATCAGGTATACGGCTGGTCGGAGCGCCAGGGCCATCACAGCGACGCGGCGTCCGGCGTCGACCCGCGCGACATGTTTCCCGGTCGCGAGCCCGTGGACGCGCTGTGGGCTACCGGGAGTTTTGCGGAGTGGCAGGTGTTCCTGCACCCGGAGCAGCGGGAGCATGTCAGCCGGCAGTTCTCGGGCCCGGCGCGGATCCAGGGAGGACCCGGAACCGGCAAGACGGTGATCGCGCTGCACCGGGCCGCATGGACCGGCCGGAGATACCCGGACCAGCGCGTCCTGTTCACCACCTTCAGCAGGTCCCTGATCACGCACCTCGCGGAAGCCTTCCGGAAGCTGCCGGATCCCCCCGGCAATGTCGAGTTCAGGTCTGTTCATCAGGTGGCGCGCGAGCAGTTGGGAAACTTCGAAGTCCGCGCAACAGCAGTCAGCGACACATTCCGCGACGCGTGCGACGCGGTCCTTGCGGGCACGTCGCTCGAACGGTGCGGCCGCGCGTACCTGCGCGAGGAGATCGAACGGGTGATCAAGGGCCAGTGCGCCGACGATGACACCTACCTCGACACCAGCCGCTTCCAGCGCGTCGGTCGCGTGATGTCGTTCCGGCGTCGTGACCGGGAGACCTGCCTGCGACTGATGCACGAATGGAACGCGCGGATGCGGGCACTGGGGACCGACAGCTGGGCGGACGTCATCCTCAGGGCGCTGGCCAGTGCCGAGGCAACCGGCGGTGGACGCTACCGGGCCATCGTGGTCGACGAGGCACAGGACATGACCATTGCCCAGATGCGGTTCCTGCGCGCCGTTCTTGTGGGCTCGCCCGACAATCCGGTTCCGGAAAACGGCTTCGTGTTTCTTGATGATCCTGCCCAGAGGTTCAATCCGGGAGGGTTCCTGCCGGGACCGGCCGGCCTCAACGTCAGGAACAGGTCGTTCAGGCTGTCAACCGGCTACCGCACCACCCGCGAAATCATGAATGCCGCCCGCGATATCCGCGGTGCCGCGTACCGCAACGCCGATCACGACACGGTTCCGGCCACCTATCCTTCCTCCTTCGCAGCTGCCGGTGACGGCGGCCTGCCGGTTTTCCTGCAGTGCCAGGCGGGAGGCGAGATCCTGGGCGCGCTGCGCGAGGTCGCCTGCCTGGTGGACGAGAAGGGCCTGAAGCCGGAGGAAATCGGCATTCTGATGAAGCACAATGCCGACGTCAGGGCGTGCGCGGACGCGCTGTCCGCGAGGGGAACGAGGACCGCCCCCCTGGGGGACCTGCGTACCGCCGGCACCCTGCCCGACGGTGTGAGGGTCGGTACGCTGGACCGGGCAAAGGGAATGGAATTCAGGGCGGTGCTGATCCTCCGGCTCGGTGCGTCGCTGTTCCCGGGCCGGTACGTTGGCGAGGATGAAGGGGACGCGGCCGTCCCGGATGTGGAGAGACCCGACGAGGAGGTCGCGGAGCACCGGTTGCGGATGTTCGACAGGCTCTACGTCGGAATGACCCGGGCTCGGGAATACCTGGTCCTGATCGCGAGCGAGGCACCGTGCGAGGAGATCGGTGAGGCACGCGACCGTTTCGACTGGTACCTGCCGAACCGTCCGCGGTCCTGACGCGGCCGCCGACCCCGCCCGCAACGGGCCGGGGATCCGTCATGCCGGTCCGGCGAGAGCCGATCGCGGCAGGACGACGTGGATGCCCTTGTTGCCGTTGACGATCTGGGTCACCCGGAGGTCGGCGGCGAGCGAACACAGCTGGTAGGCCTGGGCCGGGCCAAGGTTGGTGCGCGCGGTGATCTGCCCGATCATCTGGCGCAGCGCCTCCCGGGCGGCGGCATCGAGGTCCTCGTCGAACGCCATGGTGATCAGGCTGTCCGGGGTCTCCGCCCACGGCAGGTCACAGCGGATGTCGTCGCGCACGGTGAGCCGGAAGCGCCCGCGCAGCGCCGTCTCCACCGCGGTCACGCACACCTCCCCGTCGCCCTGGCAGCCGTGCCCGTCTCCGGCGGAGAACAGGGCGCCGTCGACGAAGACCGGCAGGTACAGGGTCGTGCCCGCGATCAGTTCCTTGTTGTCCATGTTCCCGCCGTGGGCCCGCGGCTGGATCGAGCTGATCATCCCCCAGGCGGGTGGAGGCGCACAGCCCATGACGCCGAAGAAGGGCCTGAGCGGCAGCCGCGTTCCCCAGGGGAGTTCCGCCTCGCCGCTGGCGTCGTGCAGGCGAATGGTCATCTGCACGGTTTCGGGAAACTCACCCGCCAGCGCCCCCGACAGCGGCTTGATGTAGTTGTAGCCCCAGTCCTGGCGCAGGCCGATCTCGAGAATGTCGACCTGCAGCACGTGCCCGGCCCGCGCACCGCTGACCCTGACCGGTCCGGTGAGCAGGTGCCCCGGCAGGGGACGCGGGACCTCCCGGTGGATGTCGAGCAGTTCCGGCGGGACGTGGTAGCCCGGCCCGGGCAGGACCTCGGGCCCGCCCGAGACCGATTCAAGCACCAGCGTGTCACCGGACGCGATCTCGAGCACCGGATCGAGAGCGGCGTCGAAGAAGCCCCAGTGCACCGTGGACGGGGAGGGGGACAGTTGATGGGTCGCGGACATGGCTCGTGTTCCGGGTAGCGGACGGGTGCGCGGATCGATACCGTACCCGGGAGGTCCGCCACCATGTCAACCGGCCCGGACGGAAACGTGCCGCACACAGGGTTCATGCCGGGCGGGGGGAGGAGACATCATGAGCAAGCCGGATGCCATCATCATCGGGACCGGGGTGATCGGTTCGGCGATCAGCCTCGAACTAGCCAGGGCCGGGTGGAAGACGCTGTCGCTCGATCGCAACCGGGAAATCGGTCACGGCTCCACCGCCGGCTCCTGCGCCATCGTGCGCATGCACTACTCGACCTTCGACGGGACCGCGTTTGCCTGGGAAGGGTACCACTACTGGCGTGACTGGGCCGATTACCTCGAGGCCCCGTCCGGCAGCGACCTTGCCCGGTTCAGGGAAATCGGCTGCATGGTCATGAAGACGGACGGCAACGACCAGCTGGCCCGGCACATGCGGTTCAGCGCCATGCTCGACTGCCCGTTCGAGGAGTGGGACAGCGCGCAGATCCTCGAACGGCTGCCGATCTACTCCCTGGAGAGTTTCGCTCCGGCGAAGCGGACCGACGACCCGGGCTTCGGCCAGTCGAACGGGAACCGGATCGAGGGCGCCGTGTACTGGCCGAACGGGGGCTATGTCACCGATCCGGCACTGTCGGCGCGCAACCTCGCCGATGCGGCTGTGCGCTGCGGTGCCCGGATCCGGCTCGGCGCGACGGTCACCGCGATCGTGCAGCGGAATGGCCGGGTTGCCGGTGTGCGGCTGGACGACGGCGAGGTGATCAATGCGCCGGTTGTGATCAACGTGGCGGGCCCCGGCTCTGCCCGGATCAACGCACTCGCGGGCGTGCTGGACGACATGACGATCGAAACCCGGCCGCTGCGCCAGGAGGTGGTCCATGTCCCGGCACCGGAAGGGTTCGACTTCGAGCGGGACGGGACCGTGGTGTCCGACGGGGACATCGCCTGCTACTGTCGGCCGGAACACGGCAATCACATCCTGATCGGCAGCGAGGATCCTCCGTGCGACCCGCACGTGTTCACCGACGATGACCAGGCCTACGACCGCAGCTTCAGCGAGCAATGGACCACCCAGGCCATGCGCTACGCGCAACGGGTTCCGACGCTCGGCATTCCCAACCGGGCGCGCGGTGTCGTCGATCTCTACGACGCCTCGACCGACTGGATCCCGATCTACGACCGTTCGGCGCTTGACGGCTACTACATGGCCTGCGGTTCGAGCGGCAACCAGTTCAAGAACGCGGCGATCGCCGGGAAGATGATGGCGTCGCTGGTGGAGTGGTGCGAGAACGGGGGCGACCAGGACGCCAGTCCGATGCGGTTCCGGTTACCCCGCATCGACCGCGAAATCGACACCGGATTCTATTCGCGCCGGCGGCCGGTGAACGAGCAGTCGAGCTTCTCCGTGCTCGGCTAGAGGCCGGGGGTGCCGGAGCTAGGCAAGCGAGGGGAAGTTGTGGTAATCGCGCGGCGCGAAGTATATGACTGTTTCCATTGAGTGACGCGGAGCAACCGCGCCCGTGCGGCCGGTTCGCACAGGGCGGTGTGCTGAAGGAACTGGGGAATGCCGACATGAGTGAAGTCGCCGAAAAGGTAAAGTCGATCGTCATTGAACATCTGGGTGTTGACGGCGCAAAGGTGACCGATACCGCCAGTTTCATTGATGACCTCGGTGCCGACAGCCTTGACACGGTAGAGCTTGTCATGGCGTTCGAGGAAGCGTTCGACGTGGAAATCCCCGACGACGCAGCCGAAAAGATCGTGACCGTCAAGGATGCGATCGCATTCATTGAGCAGGCAACAGACTGAGCGTGCATTCCCGCCTGGGTCAGGCCGGCATGAATCCGACGGGTGACGGGACGCGATGAGGCGCGCCGTCATCACCGGCATGGGCCTGGTGACTCCGCTCGGAGTCGGCATCGAGCACAACTGGTCGCGGCTGATCGAGGGACAGTCAGGCATTCGGGCGGTCGAACATTTCGATGTCTCGGATCTTGCCAGCCGGGTTGCCGCCATGATTCCGGCCGGTCCGTCCGACCGGGGGCTCTTCGATCCGGATTGCTGGGTCCCGGCCCGCGACCAGCGCAGGATGGACCGGTTCATCCTGCTTGGACTGTGCGCCGCGGCGCAGGCGATCGAGCAGTCCGGCTGGGTGGCGGATACCGAGGAACGGCAGGACCGGACCGGCGTGATGATCGGGTCCGGTATCGGCGGACTCGAGACCATCTACGAAACCGCTCTGAAGCTTGCGAACAGCGGGCCCCGGCGGATTTCGCCGTTCTTTATCCCGTCGGCGCTGATCAACCTGGTCTCGGGCCAGGTTTCGATCCGTTTCGGCTTCAAGGGTCCGAACCATGCCGTGGGAACCGCGTGTGCCACCGGCGCCCATGCCATCGGCGATGCCGCGCGCCTGGTGCGTGATGATGCGGCCGACGTGATGATTGCGGGTGGCGCGGAAGCGGCGATCAATCGCCTGGGACTTGCCGGTTTCATTGCCGCACGGGCACTGTCCACCGGATTCAATGACACCCCCGAACTGGCTTCGCGGCCGTGGGACGAGGATCGCGACGGTTTCGTCATGGGAGAGGGGGCCGGAATCGTGGTGATCGAGGAGCGCGAACACGCGCTCCGGCGTGGCGCGACCATCCATGCCGAGGTCACGGGTTACGGCCTGTCGGGGGACGCGCACCACATCACCGCGCCGGAGGAGACCGGCGACGGAGCGTTTCGGGCCATGCGGAACGCCCTGGCGCGTGCCGGAATGGCACCGGAGCAGATCGACTACATCAATGCCCACGGGACCTCGACCCCGCTCGGGGATGCGATCGAGGTCGGGGCGGTGCAGCGCCTGTTCGGTGATGCCGCCGGCAGTGTCAGCATGTCATCGACCAAGTCGGCGATCGGGCATCTCCTGGGGGCAGCCGGTGCGGTCGAGGCGATCTATTCGATCCTCGCGATTCGTGATGGCGTGGCCCCGCCGACGCTGAACCTTGACAGGGTTTCCGACGGCTGTGACGGAATCGACCTCGTTCCCCGAACGGCGAAGGAACGCAGGATCGACAACGTCATGTCCAATTCCTTCGGCTTCGGAGGGACCAACGCGTCCCTGGTGCTGACTCGGGCAAACTGATCTTGGCGGGATGCCATGCGGCGGGTGCTGCTGACGCTCGGGTATCTGGTTCTCGCGACGGGCATCATTGCGGCAGGCGTGGCGATCTGGGGCTACGCCGAATACACGCGTCCGGGGCCGTCGGATGTCTCCCGGGTGGTGGTGGTCGAGCGCGGTCGCGGCATCCAGGAAATCGGCGGGATCCTGAAGCGCGCCGGCGTCGTCCAGCATGCCGAGGTGTTTGTCTTCGGGGCGCGGGTCTCCGGCCATGCCAGCCGGCTGAAGGCTGGCGAGTACCGGTTCCCGCCTTCGGTCAGCCCCCGCGAAGTGGTGGAAATCCTGATGTCGGGCCGTACCGTCGTGCGGCGCATCACCCTGGTCGAGGGTCTCACGACGGGACAGGTGCTCGACAGGATCAGTGCGAGCGACGGCCTGTTTGGCACCATCACGCGCCAGCCTGAGGAAGGCTCGCTGCTCCCGGAGACCTACCATTTCTCCTGGGGGGACACCCGGGACGGCCTGATCGCACGCATGCAGAAGGACATGCAGGACCTGCTTGCGCGCCTCTGGCCGGAGCGCAAGCACGGGCTTCCCTTCGGCACGCCCGAAGAGGCAGTGATCCTGGCTTCCATCATCGAGCGCGAGACCGCCAAGCCCGACGAACGCGCGGTGATCGCCGGTGTGTTCGCGAACCGCCTGCACCGCGGAATGAAGCTGCAGTCCGATCCGACGGTCGCCTACGGTATCGCGCCGCGCGGCCTGAACCGGCCGATGACCCGGGCCGACACCCAGAAACCCACGCCCTACAACACCTATGTCATAGCCGGGCTGCCGCCGAGCCCGATCTGCAATCCCGGCGAGGCATCGATTCGGGCCGCGCTCAACCCTGCCGATGTCGACTATCTCTATTTCGTTGCCGATGGCACCGGCGGGCACACCTTTGCCCGCACCTTGGCAGAGCACCAGCGCAACGTTCGCAACTGGCGGCGGCTGCGCGATCGCCGAACGGGTACCGAGCCCGCCGGTCAGGGGGACGGCACCAGGCAGTGACCGGACCGGCGCAGGAACCCGCGCACGTGGTCGAGAGCCGTCTTCGGGAAAGGCGTGGTGCCGGACGGCGCGCGGGGGCAGGTCCCGCGCGCTATCGTTTCCGCGTGTTGCACGGGTGACCGCGGCCCGATGACGGGTTCCGGGACGGGGTCGTGCAGGGCCGCCGTCGGGCGGGTTCCGGTCACGACCTTGTTGCCCACCCCGTGACCGTATATTCAGGGGCGGGTCCGCAGGATCGGATGGTGGGGTGCAGGTGACGGTTTCGAGCATGACCGGGTATGCGCGGACCGATGGTCTGGCCGGCCCGGACAGATCCTGGCACTGGGCGTGGGAACTGAAGAGCGTCAATGCCCGCGGACTGGATATCCGCTGCCGGATACCGGCGGGGCCAGCGGCACTGGAGCCCGAGGCACGGCGCATGGTCGCAGCGCGGCTGGCGCGCGGATCGGTGACCGCGGTCCTGACGTTGCGGCGTGACCGCGAAGCCGCCGCGGTCAGGATCAACCAGCCGCTGCTCCGCGACCTGCTGGCCCTGCACGAGGCGCTTGCAAGAGACGGAATGCGGGTGGAGGCGCCGCGGCTGGATGTCCTGCTTCAGGTCAACGGTGTGCTGGAACGTCCCGAACCCGGAGACAACGCGGTCGACGAGGCCGCGCTGGACGAAATCCTGGCCGGCCTGGACAGGGCGCTGGACGGGCTGTGCGAGATGCGACGCCACGAGGGCGCGCGGCTCGTGGAGGTGCTGGCCGACGGACTGGCCGGGCTGGCCTCCCTGGTCGAGCGGGCCGGACAGCAGGCGCAGGAACAGGCTCCCCTGCTTCGCCACCGGGTCCGGCGCCAGACCGATGAACTGCTGGGCACCGTGCCCTCACTCGACGAGGAACGGCTTGTCCAGGAGGTGGCGCTGCTGGCGGCCAGGGCGGATGTCCGGGAGGAAACGGACCGGCTGCAGGCGCATGTGGCGGCCTGCGGCACGCTTCTGGAACAGGGAGGGCCGGTCGGCCGGCGACTCGATTTCCTGTGCCAGGAACTCAACCGGGAGATCAACACCGTCTGCTCGAAATCCGCCGACCTGGCGCTCACGCGCCTGGGACTCGAACTGAAGGCGGAGACCGAGCGGTTCCGCGAACAGGTGCAGAACGTGGAATGACGGGAGGGATGGTGATTCGCCGGCGCGGCGTCATGCTGGTGCTCTCCTCGCCGTCGGGAGCGGGCAAGACCAGTATCTCCCGCCGCCTGCTTGCGACCGATCCCGAACTGGTGATGTCGGTCTCTGCCACCACGCGGCCACTTCGCCCGGGCGAAGTCGAGGGCCGTGACTACTTCTACGTCGATGCGCCGCGGTTCCGGCAGATGATCGATGCTGGCGAGTTGCTCGAGCACGCACGCGTGTTCGACCACTACTACGGAACCCCGCGCGCTCCGGTGGAGGATGCCCTCGACTCGGGACGTGACGTGCTGTTCGACCTCGACTGGCAGGGAACCAGGCAACTGGCCGAACGCGGCGACCGGGACCTTGTACGCGTGTTCATCCTGCCGCCGTCAACTGCCGAATTGCGCCGGCGGCTGACCACCAGGGGCCGGGACCCCGCGGAAATCGTCGAGCGGCGCATGGCGCAGGTGCTCGAAGAGGTCAGCCACTGCTCCGAGTACGACTACGTCATCGTCAACGAGGATCTCGAGACCAGCATCGACGAGGTCCGGTCAATCCTGGTCGGAGAACGGCGCCGGCGGAGCCGGTTGACCGGGCTCGACGGGTTCGTCGACCGGTTTCGCCGCGGCTCCTGATGTCGCCACGCGATCATATGCGCGGGCGAGACGGCAGAATTCCGCGACGTCGAGGGTCTCGGGACGGGCCTGCGGGTCGATACCGGCCTCTTGCAGCAGCATCTCGCCGCCCAGTGGGCGCAGGCTGGCGCGCAGCATCTTGCGCCTCTGGCCGAAGGCGGCGGCGGTCAGCCGCTGCAGGGTCGCGCCATGGGCCGGGTGCAGCGGCTGCGGGCGCGGTACCAGCCTGACAAGCGCCGAGGTCACCCGCGGCGGCGGTGTGAAGGCGCTGGCAGGCACCTCGAACAGCAACGTCGGCTCGGTCAGCCAACGCACCAGGATGCCGAGGCGGCCATGGTCGGGTGAACCGGCAACGGCACACAGGCGCATCGCCACTTCCTTCTGGACCATCACGGTGATGCTCTCGAGGGCCCGGGGTGCCGCGAGCCACTGCACGATGAGCATGGTCGCGATGTTGTAGGGCAGGTTGGCCACCACGCGCCGCGGTGCGGTCCCGAGAGTATCGAACGCCAACCGGCGCGCATCGCCCTCGATCACGTCCAGCCGGCCTTGCGCCGCCTGCCCGAGGTCGCGCAGGGATGCAATGGCCCTGGGGTCGCGTTCGACCGCGATGACGTGGCCCGCACCCTCGATCAGCAGGGCCCGGGTGAGGCCGCCTGGACCCGGGCCGACCTCGATCGTGGTCCCGGTCCCGAGAGGACCGGCCGCACGGGCAATGCGCCGCGCCAGGTTGAGGTCGAGCAGGAAGTGCTGGCCGAGCGAGCGGCGGGCCGACAGGCGTTGCCGGCCGATTGCGTTGCGCAGCGGCGGCAGGGCCGCAACCCGGGCAATGACGTCGTCCGCGGGATGATCGTCAGACACGGCGCCGCCGGCCCATGGCGGCAGCGAGCTGCAGCGCTCGCACCAGGCTGTCCGGCCGGGCCCTGCCGGTCCCGGCCAGGTCCAGCGCGGTACCATGGTCCGGTGACGTGCGCACGAACGGCAGGCCGAGGGTGATGTTGACCGCTCCCCAGAAGTCGAGGGTCTTGACCGGGATCAGGGCCTGGTCGTGGAACATGCAGAGTGCGGCGTCGTACCCGGCGCGGGCCTCGGCGTGAAACATGCTGTCGGCAGGCAGTGGTCCGCTGACCTGCTCGCCTTCGGCGCGCAGCATGGCAACGGCCGGACCGATCACCTGGCTGTCTTCCTCGCCCAGAATGCCGCCCTCGCCCGCGTGCGGGTTCAGGCCCGACACCGCCAGCCGCGGTGCTTCGATGCCGAAGTCGGTCCTGAGCGCATCCAGCACGATGCGGGCAGTCTCGACCACGAGGCCGCGCCCGATCAGTTCCGGGACCCGGGCGAGCGGGACATGGATGGTTGCAGGGACCACCCTGAGCCCGTTTCCGGCCAGCATCATCACCGGGCGCCGGCTGCCGCCGGCGAGCTCGGCGAGGAACTCGGTGTGGCCGGGGTGAGCGAAACCCGCCGCCGCCAGGGTGTGCTTCTGGATCGGGTTGGTGACCACGGCGAGTGCCGTTCCGTCGCGGACCGCGGCGACCGCGTCCTCGATCGCCCCGGTGACACTTGCGGCGTTGGCCGGGTCGGGGTGGCCGGGAGCACAGTCCACTGCGAACTCCGTGGGCAGAACGGGAACGCCGTGGGGGAACGCTTCCATCGCCTCGGCCGGGTGACTGATGGCGACACAGCCTGCCGTCAGGCCGGACCGGGCGGCACGGCGGCGGACCCTGTCGGGGTCGTCAAGCAGGCAGAAGGCCGGCACCGCCCCGGTCAGCCAGGCGGCAAGGGTGATTTCCGCCCCGACGCCTGCCGGTTCACCGGGGGTCAGCACCAGCGGGGGCAGCGCTCCCGCCACTACCGGGTCTCGATGAAGGCGGACTGGCGCAGGTTCCTCATGTACCGGCGGGCCAGGGATCGCAGTTTCTCGGCGCGGAGCCGGGCGACGATGTTCTCGCGCTCCGGCGTGTTTTCGGGTGCGGCCGTCCGTTCACACACCATGAACACCGAAACCGCACGTCCCATCCGGACGGCGCGACTGGCTGCTCCGACGTCAAGGTCGAGCACGATCTCGCGCACGGCCGGCGCCGCCTCTTCCAGCAGGATGGGACCCAGAACGCCGGACGAGGCGCCCTCCCGGGCGTCGGCCAGTTGCGCCAGTTCCGGACAGCTTCTCACGTCGGCGACATCCTGCTCCATTTCCCGGATCAGTCCGGTGCTCGCGTTCTCCTCGCCGCCGTCCGGCAGCGGCACCGACAGGAACCGCAGTTTCACCTGCGACTTCAACGGGTCCGACGCCCGCAGGATTCGTCGGTTCTCGAGCTTGACGATCTGGAACCCGGAGTCGGTTCGCACCGGTGGTGCCACCTCTCCCGGTCCGAGCCCGGAAAGCAGTGTCTCGGTTTCGGGTGCCAGCTGATCCGCTGTCACCCAGCCGATCAGGCCACCCTGGGCCGAACTGGCGGAGGACGAGAACTGCCGGGCTATTGCGCGGAAATCACTTCCAGGTTGCTGCAGCTGCTGGAAGATCCGCGTGGCGAGGTCGCGAACCTGTGCCACGGTGCCAGGGTCGTTGACCGGCAGCTGGATCTCGGAGACCAGGTACTGGGGCTGCCCGAGGCTGCGCCGGTAGATGTCCAGGACCTCGTCGATCTCCTCCTCGGCAACCGTCGCCACGGATCCGAAACGCTGGCGGACCAGCTTGGACCAGGCGATCGACGCCCGCATCTGCCGCATGGCCATGCGGCGGTTCAACCGGTTGACGGCAAGGAAATCGTCCAGCGTCCCCGGCCTGATGCCGAGACGTTGCTCCAGAAGGCCTGCGGCCTGCGACATCTCGGCTTCGCTCACGGTGACGGAATTCCGCCGGGCTTCCTGCAGGTACAGGGTGTCGTTGATCAGTGACTGCAGCACCTGGCCCCGGATCCGTCGGCCGGTTTCGGGGGTTGCCGGCAGCCGGGAGACAACCGTTGCCAGTCGTGTCGCGTTGTCGAGGTCGCGAACCGAGATGACCTCGTCGTTGACAACCGCGGCGATGCGCAGTGCTTGCTGGGCATGGGCCGCGGTCGGCAAGACAGCCATCGCGGCGAGCACCAGGACCAGGCCGTGCCGGCAGGCGGTGATGAATGCTGCGGCGGTTCGCGTCATGACCGTCGACCCATGTGCTGTTCCCCGGGGACGCCGGTTACTGGATGTCGGTGCCCTGCACCGAACCGAGGTACTTGAAGTTTACCTGGAAGGAAAACCGGTGTTCCGGCTTGATGTCATCGTCGGTGAAATTGAGCCGCTCGTACTGCAGTCCAAATGAAAAACACTCGTCTGCGTACAGCAGGCCGGTACTGGCGGAACGGATCAGGCTGTCATTGTCGGCCAGGTCCTGGATCAGCCGGGTTGACGCGAACACGTAGTCATCGACCCTGAGGTTGACCCGCAGGTCGAGCTGTTCACGATCGCCGAACTGGTGCTCGGCCACGTGGTCGTCGAGCTGCACGTAGTCGAGCTGGACGCCGAAGTCCTGCCGGTGCAGCTGGACGCCGAGTTCGGTGCGCCGCGGTTGCAGGTTGTCCTTGCCGAGTCGGTAGCGCCACAGCAGGTCGACCCAGTCGGCCGGCGAATATCTGAGCCGGCCCACCAGGTCGGAGAGGTTCTCGTCCAGTCCGGAGCCGGGGTCGAACGAGCTCTTGCCGGCCAGCCGGTAGCTCTGTCCCAGGAAGGCCTGACCGGTTCCGAACTCGGAATCCAGCATGGTGAAGTTGACCCCGAAGTCCACGCGGGTACCGGAGGTCACCCGGTCGGTTCCGGAGAACCTGTTCACGTCGAAGATGTTGATGTCGTCAAACTCGAACGCCTGGCTGTCCTCGTCCGGAATGTCGGGGCCGTAACCGCCCGTGGGTCCGGCCACGAGGTTGATGACCGGTTCGATCACCTGGCTGCCGCCCGCCCGGGCCCGGGCCAGCGGGAACCGCCAGTTGAACGAGAACTGCGGGAACAGCCGGGTGAGGTAGGTTTCGTCGGACGGCTCGCCATCCGTGTACGCCATCCTGGTGGCGTAGAGGTCCGACTGCACCACGGCCTTCAGTTCGTAGATGTCTCCCGCCAGGGCGTACCAGGGTCGGGTCCAGCTGGTCACAAGCGACAGCTTTCGGCTGTCGGGCCCGCGGGTGCGGCTCAGCGACAGGGCCGTGGCGTCGAAGTGGACGTTTCCGCCCGCCGGTCGCGCCAGGCTGTCATAGCTGTACCGGGCGAGCGGCAGGACCGTGGGCTGGCGGCTGCGGTCGTCACCCGAGCGCAACCCCTGGAACTTGAACGCCTCGACCGCGACGTACTGTTCGGGCCAGAACCCTTCCATGAAAGCCCGGGAGGTCAGGATATCCTCCCCTCCCAGCCGGTACCGGCGCAGGTAGGTCCGGCTGCTGGCCTGTTCCACATCGAAACCCGAGCGCCAGTCCTCCGACAGCGAGAAGCGCCCGGTCATGTCGACGCTACCCTGCAGGTCGTGCTCGTCGGTTTCCTCGCTTCCCTCCAGAAGCCCGGCGGTTGCCTCGAGATCGAGATCGCCGGTGTTGAAGGCATGCCGGTAGCGGCTGCGCAGCACCATGCCTTCCCTGGTGTAGAGGATCGGTTCGATCTCGATGTCGCTCGACTGATCGATCACGTGGTAATAGCCCTGTCCGTAGATCGATCCCAGTTCGTCCGAATGTCCCAGTGTCGGCGACAGCAGACCGGACCGGCGCTCGACCGTCGGATCCGGGTGGGTGAGGTACGGTGACCAGGCAACCGGCACTCCGAACATCTCGAGGGTTGCATCCTCGTAGATAACGTTCCGGCCGACCTCGTCATGGATCATGTTCTCGGCCTTGATCTGCCACAGCGGCGGCCGACCGGAGCCTTCCTTGCACGGCAGGCACGGGGAATAGACCGCGCTCTCCATGGTCTTGCTCACCCCGGCCTGGCGGCGGGCCCGGTGTGCGGCTACGCGCGATCCGTCGGCGAGAACCATGCGCAGGTTCTCGATGATGCCGTCCCTCAGCCTGTTTTCGAGCACCACCAGGCTCGCGTGCACGACCTCCCCGGTCGGCTCGTGCAGGATCACCCTGCCCGTTGCGGTGACCGTGTTCGCCTGGATGTCGTAGACGACCTCGTCGGCCTGCAGGACCCGGTTGTCCTGGGAAATCTCGATGTTGCCGCGAACGGTGACGATGTTGCGAGCGTCGTCATGGACGATTTCGTCCGCACGCATCAGGACCGGGGGATCATCGGCAAAAGCCGGCACGCAATACAGACAGACGGTGAACACGACAGCGGCAAGGAGGCGGGCGACACGTGTGTCCATGCTCGCGCCGTGCCGGCTTGCAGCCATCGTCTACCCGTCCTCCAGGTGCAGGAGACTCCACGCGCCGAGCAGTGTCGTGACCGTCGCCGGAGCCCATGCTGCCAGGACAACCGGGATACGCGAGGAAAGACCGAGGGCAAATATAACATCAGATACAAAGAACAAAAGAAAGGCGCACAGCAGACCGGCGCACACGCGGGCGGTAATGCTGCCGTGCCTGGTGCGGCGGAGGGAAACGGCGGCTGCGATCAGGACCATCGCGCAAAGCAGCAGCGGGGTGGCCAGCAGGACGTGCCAGTGAAGCCGGTGGCGAACCGACGAGAAGCCGGCCTGTTCCAGCAGCCTGGTGAATTCCGGCAGGTTCCAGAACGAGACCGCCTGCGGGGAACCGAAACTGTCGCGGATGCGGTCCCGCGTCAGTTCGGTTGCGACCCGGTAGACGTCCTGGGTATGCCGGGTCGCGTCGTTGCGCGTCACGACGGTATCCGCCAGCTCCCAGAAACCACGGTCGAGCCTGCCGCTTGCCGCGTCGACGCGCTGGATGAAGTCGCCGTCGCTGTCGAACATGAACACGGTGACCCCGGCGAACTGCAGGTCGTCCGGGCTCGCGCGTCCGTGCACGACCGAGTGGCCGTCGGGCCCGGTTTCCCGGATCCACAGTCCCTGGGCCGACAGGGAAAGGGCACTGCTCCTGTTGCCCATGATACGGTCTTCCATCTCCTCGTAACGCTCGATGAGGATGGAGACCACCGGGTTGACGGCCCCGACAAGCACGGTTCCGAGAATGGCCGCGATGACCAGTGCCGGAGCGAGGAACTGCCAGACCGAGATGCCCGCGGCGCGGACGACGATCAGCTCCTGGCTGCGGCTCATGCGCATGAACACGATCATGCCGCCGAAGAGGACCGCGAAGGGAATGACCGACATCGTGGTCCCCGCGGACTTCATCAGGGCCATGCCGAGGACGGTATCGAGCTGTGCGATCTGCTTTCCGGCGCTGCGGCGCAGCAGTTCGATGGTGTCGGTCATGACGATGATCACGGCCAGGCCGAACAGCATGCCCAGACAGCCGAGAAGGAATTCGCGGCCGATGTAGGCGGAGAGCGTGCCGGCGTGTCTCATGGCACCACACGGCGCCGCAGCCGGTGTCCGATCAGGGCGAGGACCGCAACAAGACCCGGGACCAGGACCGCGACATAGAGCCCCGGGATCAGCCACGCGTGCCGTGCCGCCAGCAGCTTGCCCGCAATGACGACGACCTCGAGCCCGACGGCAATGGCCACCGCGACGATGATCCGCATCGCGCTCCCGCGCCGCGACAGTTCGCCTCGCAGCAGGACCGCCAGTCCGGCCAGTGGAAGGACCAGGGCGAGCAGCGGCGCGGTGAGGCGATGGTGTCCTTCCGCCACCAGGGATCCGAAGTCCCGTTCGAGCGCAAACTCGACCTTGGGGTTGAGCAGATCGGAGATGAACAGCTCGTTGCGGTCGCGCGCGGCCCTGCCGGTGTCTTCGCGAACCGAACGGAAGTCGACATCGTAGCTGTCGAAGGACAGGAACTCGACCTTGCGGGTCCTGATGTCGCGGGCCTGACGGGTTCCGGAGGTCAGTCCAAGGGTCGGTCCGTCCGGGGTGATGGCAAGGCGCCCTGTTCGTGCGAAGTAGGTGACGGCCTCGTCCTTGTCGCGTTCATCGTGAATGATGATGCCCTCGATCTCGTTGCCGGCCCGGTGGGTTCGGACGAACAGCATCACGTTGTCGGTGATGGTGTTGAAGACGCCTTCGCGCAGGATCAGCCCGGCGTAGTCGTGCCGGATCTGGTATTGCAGGTCCTTGAATTCCCGGTAGGACACCGGGATGACCCACAGTGACAATGCGTAGCAGAGGACCGTGGCGACGGCGGCGACCATCAGGGCCGGCCGGGCCAGCCGGAGCGGGCTGAACCCGGAGGACTCGAGCACGACGATCTCGCGGTCGCCCGTCATCCGGTTGTAGACGAACAGCACGCTCACGAAGACCGCGATCGGCAGCACCAGTGACAGCCACGACGGAAGCAGCAGCATGGTCAGGAAGACCAGGGTCTCGAGCGGAACGCCGCGATTGATGATCAGCTCGACGAACCGCAGCGACTGGCTGAGCCAGATGATGCCGGTCAGCGATCCGATAACGATCAGCGAGGCCGCGAGCGCCTGACGCGCAATGTACAGGTCGAGCCGCATTGTTCCCGCAAGCCGACATAGGTCGAACGCCCATCCTACCGCAGGCGACGCACGAGGCGATACGACTTGTGGTGGCTCGTTGACAGTGCCGGTAACGGCCGGTAGTGCAGTGATGTCGCAGCCAGACGGGAATGTGTCATGCAGGTACAGTTTGCAAGACCGGGCGAGCCCCGGGACGGAGCCCTGGCGTTCGGGGTGTACGAGGAGCGCAGGATGCCGGCCCGGACGGCAGAGTTCGATGCATCGGTGGACGGCCTGCTTGCACGGGCGATGGAAGCGAGCCGCTTCGCCGGCAAGGCGCACCAGATGCTGACCGTGTTTACGCCCCGGGGCCGCGTGGTGCTCTACGGCCTTGGCAGCGGCGAGGACACCGATGATCTCTGGTGCCAGAAGGCCGGCGGCACACTGGTGGCGGCGCTTGCCGATTCGGGGGAGGTCGGGCTGACCGTTGTCCTCGAAGAGCGCGACGAAGCCGGTCTGGACGCCGCCGGTCGTGCGGCTCAAATCGGCTACGGCGCGATGCTGCGCTCCTACCGGTTCGACAAGTACCGGACCACCCAGAAGGAAGAGGACCGGCCGAGCCTGCAGCAGGTCACGCTCGAACTCGAGGGTGCGGATGCGGCGCGGGAACTCTTCGGCGAACTCGAGGCGGTGGCGGGAGGCGTGTTCCTGGCGCGCGACCTGGTCTCCGAGCCGCCGAACGTACTGTACCCGGCCAGCTACGCCGAGCGGCTGCAGGACCTCTCGAACTACGGGGTCGAGGTCAGCGTCCTTGACGAACAGGCCATGACCGAGCTCGGGATGGGAGCCCTGCTCGGGGTCGGGCAGGGCTCGGCGAAGGAGAGCCGTATCGTTCTCATGGAATGGAGGAACGGTGACGACGGTGACCCGCCGGTCGCGTTCGTCGGCAAGGGCGTCTGTTTCGACACCGGCGGGATCTCGCTGAAACCGGCCGCCGGAATGGAGGCCATGAAATGGGACATGGGCGGATCGGCGACCGTGGCCGGCGTGATGCGGGCGCTGGCGGCCCGCAAGGCCCGGGTCAACGCCATCGGTGCCGTTGGCCTGGTCGAGAACATGCCCGACGGCAATGCGCAGCGTCCCGGTGACGTCGTCACCTCGATGAGCGGCCAGACCATCGAGATCATCAATACCGATGCCGAGGGCCGGCTGGTCCTTGCCGACGTGCTCTGGTACGTCAAGGATCGCTACAAGCCGAAGTTCATGGTCGACCTGGCCACGCTGACCGGTGCGATGCTGGTGGCGCTGGGCGAGGAGAACTGCGGCTACTTCGCAAACGACGACGAACTCGCGACCCGCATCGCCGATGCGGGCCGGGCGGTCGGCGAAGGGGTGTGGCGCATGCCGCTTGGCGACGGATACAACCGGATGATGGACTCCGACATCGCCGACGTGAAGAACGCGGGTCCACGCAACGCCGGGAGCATCACGGCGGCCTGTTTCCTCGAGAGGTTCGTCGACGGGTGTCCGTGGAGCCACATGGACATCGCGGGCATGGCGTGGGCGTCGAAGGACGCGCCGACGGTGCCGAAGGGCGGGACCGGGTGGGGTGTGCGCCTGCTCGATCACATGGTGCGCAGCTGCTACGAAACCCCGCACTCATGATCCGGCAATGAGCCGGGTCGGGTTCTATCACCTGCATGGAAACCAGATCGGGTCGGTCCTGCCGAAACTGCTCGAACGCGTACTCGCGGAAGACATGCGCGCAGTCGTGATTGCGCCTGACGAGGCGCGGGTCCGGGCGCTCGACCGGATGCTCTGGACCTATGAGGCGGCGTCCTGGCTGCCGCACGGCACGGCCCTGGACGGCAGCCCCGACCTGCAGCCGATCCTGCTCGGCACCGACGCGACCAATCCGAACGGTGCGGCCTGCCTGTTTCTTACCGGGGGCGTCTCGCCCGGGCACTTCGAGGGCTACGAGAGGGTGTTCGCCCTGTTTGACGGCAACGACGACACCGAGCTGCGCCACGCCCGGGCCCTGTGGCGCAGCCTGAAGGACAGCGAGCACGAGCTTGCCTACTGGAAGCAGGACGGACGGCGCTGGCGCAAAGCGGGGTAGGCTCATGAAGACTGTCGCGTTTCCGGCCGGGGAAGTCGTTCCGGCGCTCGGCCTCGGAACCTGGAGGATGGGTGAACGTGCCGGCGAGCGGGACCGGGAGGTCCGGGCGCTTGCCCGTGGTCTCGATCTCGGGATGACGCTCGTCGATACCGCCGAGATGTACGGCGACGGGGGAGCGGAACAGGTGGTCGGGGATGCGATCGCCGGGCGCCGCGCCGAGGTGTTCCTCGTCAGCAAGGTGCTTCCCTACAACGCCAGTGCCTCCGGAACGGTCAAGGCCTGCGAGAACAGCCTGCGCCGTCTCGGCACCGACGTGATCGATCTCTACCTGCTGCACTGGCCGGGGCGGCATCGGCTTGAAGAGACGGTCACGGGGTTCGAGCGGCTGCGGCGCGACGGCAAGATCCGGTTCTGGGGAGTGAGCAACTTCGATACCGCAGGGATGGATCGGCTCGCCGCCGTCTCGGGCGACTGCCAGACCAACCAGATCCTCTACAACCCTGCCCGTCGTGGCGTCGAATGGGACCTGCTGGCCTGGTGCGCGCGCCGCTCGATGCCGGTCATGGCCTACTCGCCGCTCGAGCAGGGCCGGCTTGACCCGGGAGGGGTACTGGGCCGCGTTGCCGACCGGCACGGGGCAACCCCGATGCAGGTCGCCCTCGCCTGGTGCATGCGCGATGGCCGGACCATTGTCATTCCCAAGGCAAGCACCGTGCGCCACGTCGAGGAAAACCGGGCCGCCGACGCGATAGCGCTCACCGACGCCGACCTCGCCGAGCTCGACGCCGGGTTCCCGCCGCCGCGCGGTCCGGAGCCGCTGGATATCCTGTGATCGCCGACCGGAGGTGGACGTGAGCGCGATACGGCGGTTCAGGATCGAGACCCCGGAGGAGGACCTGGTCGACCTGAGGCGGCGGATCCATGCGACCCGCTGGCCTGACCGCGAGACGGTCGATGACTGGTCGCAGGGGGCTCCGCTCTCCTATGTCCGGGAACTCGCGGCCTACTGGGCCGACGGCTACGCCTGGCGCGAGCGCGAGAGGGAACTCAACCGGTTCGACCAGTTCCTGACCGGGATCGAAGGGGTGGACATCCACTTCATCCACCAGCGTTCTCCCCATCCGGATGCGCTTGCGCTGCTTGTCACCCACGGCTGGCCGGGTTCGGTCGTCGAGTTCCACAAGATCATCGGGCCGCTGACGGATCCGGTCGCGCACGGGGGCGACGCGCGCGACGCGTTCCACGTCATCTGTCCGTCCCTGCCCGGGTACGGGTTCTCGGGCAAGCCGACCGGGACCGGCTGGGGCGTGGAGAAGATTGCCGAAGCGTGGCAGGTCCTGGTGCGGCGCCTCGGCTATGACCGCTACGGGGCCCAGGGCGGCGACTGGGGCGCGGCGGTGACCACGTGTCTCGGCCGCATCGCCGGCAACAGGTGCGTCGGGATTCACCTCAACATGCCGATCGCGCGACCCACAAAGGCCGCGCGGGACAACCCGACAGCGCAGGATGAGGCCGCACTTGCCGCGCTCGGGCACTACCTTGACCGGGACTCGGGCTACGCGAAGCAGCAGCGCACCCGGCCGCAGACACTGGGCTACGGGCTGGCTGATTCACCCGTCGGGCAGCTTGCGTGGATCATCGAGAAGTTCTGGTCCTGGACCGACTGCGACGGGCATCCCGAAAACGCGCTTGGCCGCGACGAGATGCTGGACAACGTGATGATGTACTGGCTGACCGGTTCGGCCGCGTCCTCGGCACGCCTGTACTGGGAGAGTTTCGGCAGAACGGGCCGCGGCCGGGTGGAGGTGCCGACCGGTGTCGCGGCGTTCCCGAAGGAGATCCTGCGGGCGCCCCGGTCGTGGTGCGAGCCGGTCTACAACATCGTCCACTGGACGGACATGCCGCGCGGCGGGCACTTCGCGGCTTTCGAACAGCCCGACCTCCTCGTCGAGGACATCCGCGCCTTCTTCGCGCCGCTGCGGGGCCGCTGATCAGCGGAACGCAGGCCTGCCCTGATGTCCACGGCCCGACCGGGCGGGCGAACCTGGCCGTCCGGGGCGTTGCTTCGGGGCAGGGAACTCCGGCCCGGGCCGTGGGCGTCACGGCGTCCGGTGACGGGCCTGCTGCGGTGGTCGCCGTGCGTGCCGCGAGAAGGGTGCGGGTATCAGCCGGGTGCGGTGTAGACCTCGAACCTCTCCTCGTCGAAGACGAAGTTCTGGACGATGCCACCGGCCTCCGCGATCACCTCGGCGAACTCCGGCACCGCGGTCGCGTTCTCCCAGACCCGGGAAAGGACCGGGAACTCGCCCGGCAGGTCGATGCCGGCGAGCAGGGCGTTGCGGACCTGGGGAACCAGGAAACAGTCGGCGACGGTGATTTCGTTTCCCACCGCGTAACGACCCGCGGTCTGTTCGAGGATTGTCTCGATGGCGCCGAACTCGCGGCGGATGTAGTGGCAGCGCAGCGGGTGGACCAGGGGTGGCGCCTTGGCGAGGCCCCATTCGCCGATGGCCTGGATGATGAAGGGAACATTCTGGTACGGCTGGGTATCGGCGGCGATGATCGAGGCGATCCGGCGTGCCTGCGCACGGTCCCACGCGTCCCTCGGCAACAGGCTCGGGCCGCTGCCGGCCGGAACTGTCTCTTCCAGGTACTCCATGATCGGACCTGTCTGCGTCATCATTCGCCCGTCGTCGAGCAGCAGGACCGGGACACGTCCTTCCGGGTTGAATGCGGTCAGGTCGGTGGTGCCGCGTTTCACGGTCTCGGGATCGCCTTGGGGCATGGTGAACACCGGGATGCCCCGGTGATCGGTCTCGAAACCGGTTTCGACCAGGGTGATCGCGATCCCGCGGCAGCGCAGGTACAGGGTCACGCGCATCGAGGCGCTGCTCGTGGTGTGGTAGTACAGGCGCATCCCGGGCCTCCGCCAGTGTGAAGGCGGCGACCATGGGATGTTTGGACATCGCTGACAAGGTTCGCGCCCGCGTACGGCCGGGCGGTGCCGCGACTGCGACGGGGAGCACCGGTGCATGGATCATTACCGCATCGTGGGAACAAACGGGTCGGGCTACTCGCGCAAGCTGCGTGCGATCCTGCGCTATCGCCGGTTGCCGCACGTCTGGGAGCTGCGCACCGACCGGAACATCGACGAGTTCGCAGGTGTCCGCCCGCTGCTGATGCCGATCCTGCAGTATCCCGAGGACGGGAGCATGCACATCGATTCGACGCCGATCGCCTATGCGCTGGAGGAGCGCCATCCGAACCGGCGCTCGATCGTGCCGCCGGATCCGGTGCATGCCTTCCTCAGCCACCTGATCGAGGACATGGGCGACGAGTGGCTGACCAAGCCCCTGTTTCACTACCGCTGGTCCTCCGACAAGGACATCCGCTACGCGAGCTTCTGGATCGCGGACGATTTCCACCCGGACCGGACGGGTAAGGAGCGTTCGGCCGCGGCCCGGGAGTTCGCCGAACGCCAGATCGCAAGGCTGCCCCTGGTCGGATGCACTCCCGACAATGCCCCGCTCATCGAGGAGAGCTACCGGCACGTGATTGCGGTCCTGGACACGCATGTGAGTGCGTTCAGCTACCTGTTCGGGTCACGCCCGGCACTGGGAGACTTCGGCCTGTTCGGCCAGCTCGCCACCCTTGCCTCCGATCCGACCCCGATGGCCATCATGCGCAGCGCGGCACAGCGCACCGAGAGCTGGGTCCGCACGCTCGACGACGCGTCCGGCATCGAGGGCGAGTGGCTGGAACCGGGTGATGAGCTGCCGGACGCAACGGTGCAGTTGGTTCGCTACTGCGGCGACCTCTACCTGCCCTTCCTCGAGGGCAATGCATTCGCGGCGCGGGCCGGGCAGCCGGAGTTTACCATCGAACTGCTTGGCCGGCCGTACAGCCAGCCGGTGTTCGGCTACCAGGTGAAGTGCCTCGAGGAGTTGCGCCGACGCTACCAGGCGCTTGACCGCGCCGGTCGCAAGAGGGTTGATGCGCTGCTCGGCCAGACCGCTGGCAGTGACGTGTTGCGCCGGGCCGCGGCGTGACCGGACGACAATGTAGACAGGACAGGGCGGAACATGCGGATCCTCATTACCGACAAGCATACCCGTGGTGACGAACACATAGAGCAGGACGCGGTGGGACCGGAGGTCGAGCTCGAGTTCTTCGACCACCAGGACGAGGTCACCGACGATGCGTGGGCGCGTGCGGACGGGATCGTGACCTACCGCGGCACGGCCGCCGTAATGGCGGCAGTCCCGATGATGCAGCGTGCCCGGATCGTGGTGCGGGGCGGGGTCGGTTTCGACGGTCTCGATCTCGAGACCCTGGGACAGCGGGATATCGCGGTGTGCACGGTGCCCGACTACGGAACCACCGAGGTCGCGGATCACGCACTCTCGCTCATGCTGGCGTTGCGGCGGGGTCTCGACCGCTACGATTCCAGGATGCGCAGTGATCCGGCGGGCCTGTGGCGGTATGTCGAGAGCCCGTGCATCGACCGGTTGCGTGGACGCACCTTTGGTGTCCTCGGGCTCGGGCGCATCGGGCTGGCAGCCGCGCGGCGCGCCGCGGCCTTCGACATGAACATCGTCTTCCACGACCCCTGGCTGCCGGATGGTGTCGATCTTTCGACCGGGTACCGCCGGGTCGCGACTCCCGAGGAACTGTTCGAGACCGCGGACACGGTGAGCCTGCACGCGCCGCTGTCCGAAACGACCCGACATGTTGCCAACGCCGACAGGCTGGCCCGCATGAAACCCGGGGCCATTCTGGTGAACACGTCGCGCGGGCCCACGGTCGACCTCGACGCCCTGTACGAAGCGCTCCGGGCAGGGTGTCCGGCGGGTGCTGCGCTTGACGTCCTGCCGGACGAACCGGCGGACGACACGCACCCGCTGATCAGGGCCTACATGGCGCGGGAGGAGTGGCTCGAGGGCAGGCTGATCATCACGCCGCACGCCGCCTTCTACAGCCCGCCCGGACTGGTCGATCTCAGGTCCAAGGCCGTGCAGACCGCCGCCGCCCGGCTGCGTGACGGCACCCTGCGCAACTGCCAGAACGAGAGGTTCCTGCCGAACTGATCTGCCCCGGTTCATGCAGGCAAGACAGGTCTTCTGCTTTCGCCGGCCCGCCGGCGGCGTCCATGGATGACCGGCCCGCGATCGGCTGCGCCGGCCCACGCCCGTGTGTTCCGTCTCCCTGATCAGGTCGGGGCGGGATACGGGTATCGAGTACCACGACCGGTACGGCGGCCGGGGGAGGACCGGGCCCTTTCGGGTTCGGAGCACGGCAAAGGCGCCAGCGGGTGTGAATGCAGTTCCGGCTCGCGGAGGTCACCTGCGCTGACAACAGGCCCGGCACGGTGCGCCGCCTGGCCCGGCATGGCGACACTGCCCGGTCGAGCCCTGGTTCCCGCGCGGCCGCGAAGCCCGCGTGTACGTATCATCATTTCCTCACCGGGTCGGCGCTTCCGACAGCCAGGACCCCAGGCTATCTCCATAGGCAAAGAGCGCAGGCAGCCCGCCGGTATGGATGAACACCACCCGGCTGCCTGCGGCAATACGGCCCGTACGCACGTGGTGGATCAGCCCCGCCATTGCCCGTCCCGTGTAGACCGGGTCGAGCAGCAGTCCCTCGTGACGCGCCGCCAGTTCCATCGCCTCGCGCACCGCGTCGTTGAGCCGGCCGTAGCCCGGCGACAGAACCGCGTCGGAGACCTCGACGTCGCCTTCGCCGCAAATGCCCTCCAGGCCGATCCCGCGCGCGAGCGCACCGACCACGTCTCTCACCCGCGCGCCCTGGCCGTCGGCGTCACGTCGCACGCAGATGCCAAGCACCGGCAACCGCTCGCCGAGTGCCCTCCAGCCGACCAGCAGGCCGGCATGCGTGAGCGCGCTTCCCGAGGCGGTCACGGCCGCGTGAAAGCTGATGCCCATCTCGCGCGCCTGAACCAGGATCTCTTCGGCAGCCAGTACGTAGCCCAGTGCGCCGACAGGAACGGACCCCGGTGCGGAATGGACGACATAGGGGTTGAGTCCCTCGGCTGCGAGCGCAGCTGCGCGCCGTTCCATTGACTGGTCCGCCGCCCCCTCGTCCTCGCCGACGGGGAAGGTATGCAGCGTCGCTCCCAGCATCCGGTCAAGCAGCAGGTTGCCGGATGTGCGATAGAGCTCGCCTGTCCCGTCCACCCGGTCCTCGAGCTGGATATGGGCTGCCATGCCGAGCAGGCGCGCGGCCGCGGCGGCAACACGAACCAGGTTGGACTGCACGGCGCCGGTGACAAGGATGGTGTCCGCGCCCCTGGCGCGGGCCTGGCCGAAGTGGAATTCGAGCTGGCGCACCTTGTTGCCGCCAAGCGCAAGACCCGTGCAGTCGTCCCGCTTGATCCAGAGCTCGACACCGATCGCCCTGCCCAGGTTCAGCGCAGGTTCCAGCGGCGTCGGCACATGGCCGAGCCGGATCCGGGGGAAGCGGCCAATGGCATCGAGCGGGCTGGACATTGCGACCTCTGCGTCCTGCTGTTTCGATTGGCGAGCGGACTTCGCATCGCTTCCCGACAGGTGCCACCGCAGGTCGGCGATTGCAACCGGCCCGGGCCGGAAACGCCGGTTGCCGACCACGTGCGTGCGGGCAGGGCACCGGTACGCGCGGCGCAGCGGGACATCGCTCGATGCCATGCGGGTTCGGCGGCGCTATCCGCGTCTCAGCAACAGTGCGCCGCCGACCAGTGCGGCGGGCAGTGCGATCAGGCTCCAGGCCGCAAGATAGCCGGCAAGCCAGAACGCCGTGCCGAACAGGACCGGGTAGAACAGCTGTCCGGCTGCACCGAAGGCGAGCACTCCGCCGGTCAGGCGTCCTGCTTCCCCGGCCGGGGCCAGCCGCGCGATCTCGGACAGGAGGACCCCGTGCCAGGAGAGCACCGACAGGCTGATCGCGCAGTTGACGGCGAGGATCGCGACGTGGCTCCAGTGTGGATCGAACGCTCCGACCAGCGCTGTCGATGACGCCATCAGCAGAGCGAGCACGGCGAGCAGGGTGCGGGGCCGCACCAGGGTACTGCCGATCCAGCCCCAGAACACCCGGGCCGGAATGGCGACGATGGTTGCAAGTCCCAGCACGCGGCCTGCTTCGTCGAGCGAGAAGTCGAGCTTCTCGTAGAGGTAGGTGATCGTGAAATTGGTGTAGATCGATTGCATCCCGACGAAGATGAAGGCGTTGATGGCCAGCGTCCTGGTCTCGGAGTGCGCCATCACGGTGCGGACAGTGTCTGCGAACCCTCCCGGACCGATCGCGGCACGCGGGTCCCGCGTACTGTCGAACCGTGAGCGGAGCGGCTGCAGCAGAACGGCCATGGCAAGGCACAGCACTGCAAGGCCAAATGCGGTGCCTCGCCAGCCGAACACGACGGCAATCGGGGCAAGGACCAGTCCCGAAATCGCCACACCCGCAGGTACTCCCGTCTGCTTGATCGAGAAGACGAGAGGTGCCCAGCGGGGCGGTGAGTAGGCCGCCAGGATCTGCGAACTTGCCGGTGTCGCCACCGTTGATCCGACACTGATCAGCAGCGCGGTCACGGCGAGCACGGGGACGACGAGCAGCGGAGTTGCGATCAGTGCGGCTACAATCAGGCCCGCGGCCATCAGGATACAGCCGGCCTGACTGGTTCGCAGGCCGCCGTAGCGCCGGATGGCGCCGCCGCACCCGGCCATGACGGCGAGTGAACAGGCGGCGTAGACCCAGGCGTAGGCGAGCACGAACTCGGCATCGAAGGCGAGGTCGTCGGCGAGTGCCGGGAACAGGGCGGGCAGCCCGATCTTCGCCGTGGTTGCGACGGTCTGCTGCACCAGCATCGCGATGACGGCGATCAGGAGCACGGACATGGACAGATGCCTGTTACCTGCGTCCCATGAGGCGGTCGGTCGCGCGCCGCTGTTCCTTGGTCGGTCTCCCGTCTCCCGCCGCACGCCGGGCCGGCCGGGCCGGAAACTCGACCGGGTCCCGCCGCTTGATCTGGTTCTCCACCGGTTCCAGGTCCTCGTACAGGGTACGGGCGACAGGGGCGGGGCCGCGGCGTTCGGCGAGTTCCAGCACCCTGACCACCCTCAGCAACGGTCCCTGCGGGAAAGTCAGGACATCGCCGGGGCGGACCAGCTGGTGTCCCTTGGTGACCACCTTGCCCGAAAGCCGCAGCCTTCCGGAGCCGAGCAGCTTGTGAGCGAGGCTGCGGCTCTTCATGAACCGGGCACACCACAGCCACTTGTCAAGACGCTGGCTCTGGTCGGGATGCTGCATGTACAGGGCCTGGAGGTGCGAGAGGCGGCGCGCGTCGGACTATGGCACGGGGGCAGGCACCGCGTCACCGGTCGCCACCGCACATGTCCCGGATGGCGCGACCGGCTACTGCAAGGTCTGGAACAGGCGGCGCAGCAGCAGCAAGCGCGGGACCAGGGACGGGATGAGGAGATGTTCTTCCATTGTGTGGGCGCCGGCGCCGTCGACGCCGAGACCGTCAAGGGTCGGCGCAATTGCGGCGGTGAAGTTCCCGTCGCTGCCGCCGCCGGTAAAGGTATCCTCCAGCTCGAACCCGAGTTCGGCCGCAAGGCCGCGGGCGTGCTCGAACAGTGCTGCCACCGAGTTCGACTTCCTGTAGGGCGGCCGGTTCATGCCTCCGGAAGCCGTCAGCCGTACCGAGGAATCATTGGATGCGAGGTTCCGGATCCTCGCCACGGTCGCATCGCCATCCTCGGGCCGGACCACCCTGATGTCGATCTCCGCGGTGCAGAATTCCGGCACGACGTTCACGCCGCTGCCGCCGTTGACCATGCCGACGTTCAATGTGACGCCCTGCTCGTAGTCGGTCATGGCCTCGATCGCGACGATCTGGCGTGCGATCTCGAGCACCGCGCTCGACCCGTCCTGGTGGCGGGTGCCGGAGTGAGACGGAACGCCGTGAGCCATGAGCTTCATGCGCGCCGATCCCTTGCGCCCGGTCACGACCCTGCCGCCGTCGCGCGCCGGTTCGGTCACAAGCACGTAGGTCGACCGCTCGGCGATGGCCTCGATATGTGCGCGTGACGTCGGGCTTCCGACCTCTTCGTCCGAGACCACCAGGAACCGGATCGGCAGCGGCGTCGGCGTGCCGGCATCGATCAGGGTTCGGATGGCGTTGAGCGCCAGGTGGACCCCGCCCTTCATGTCGTAGATGCCCGGGCCGTAGGCGCGGTCGCCCTCGGTCCGCAGCGGGTTGCGCTCAAGCGTGCCCGCCGGGTGGACCGTGTCGAGATGACACAGGACCGCGATCCCGGGACGCTCGTCGTTCCAGGGAACCGCCGCCTCGAAATGCGGGCCGTGGCCGTCCCGACCGGCGATTTCCCGCACCGCCAGGCCGGCGTCTCGGAACTCCGACATGGCCTGGTGCATCATCCGGTTGATGCCTGCCTCGTCGTCGGTCTTGCTTTCGATGGCGGCCCACCTGTTGATGCCGTCAAGCAGTTCCGCTGCGTCCGGTGTCTGCATCGCGTTGGTCCTTTCGTGTGCGAGGGATGATGGGCGTGCCCTGGCCAGGTCGGTACAGCTCAGTCCCGGCGGTCCGCCTCGGCGTGGTAGTAGTGTCCCCGGTGGTACAGGCCGTCCGGCCGCGGCAGCGCTTCACGCCGCCTGCGCGTCTCGTCGTGATCGATGACATCACCTCGAAACACCACACCATAGATGTCTTCTGCAGCCTGTTTCGACACAAATCCGTCGAGAACATCATCAAGCACCAGGTCGACCGGGCGTTCCGCGGGATTACCCCACCCGCCCCCGCCCGGGGTTATGATGCGCAGCAGGTCGCCCCTGCGAAGGCGGGTGCCGTCGCTCATGGTCGCGATGTCCCGCTCGTCGGGCTGCCCGGGGTTGACCAGGACCCGGCCTGGCTGGCCGCTGTGACCGCCGTTGACGCCGAAGGCCGGGTGGCGGCAATTGTCGAGACGCAGGCCGAGTTCCGCCTCGTCCGCGAGCACCCGGACATCGCGGATGATGCCGCATCCTCCGCGCCAGCGTCCGGCACCGCCGGAATCGCGGTGGATGCCGAACGCCTCGATCTCCACCCCGAACTCCATTTCGGCAAACTCGATAGGGTAGTTCTCCTGGGCGACGTAATAGACGGCGTCGATCCCGTCGGCGAAGGTCCGGGCGCCGAAACCGACCGAGAGCCCCTCGATGCACAGCGTGTCCTCCCGCCCGGCACTGCGGCCGCGCAGGTAGTAGAGCACGTAGACCGCCGGCGCGGCCGATGCATCGCCCCCGGTGGCCTGCGCGAGTACGCCGAACAGCGCGCTGGTCACCCGGATCATGGTGTGCGAGCGCAGGCCGAGCGGCGCCGGGGACCGCGGCGCGACCAGGGTGCCCGGCCTGGTCTCGATGGCATCGACGGCGCGTTCGAACCCGCCGTTCATCCCGATACCCGGGTCGTCCATGCACATCCACAGCCCGAGCATGAACTTCGGTACCGAGTCGTCCATCAGGAAGTTGATCGGGCCCTCGGCCTGGCGGTCGGAGCGGGAAAAGTCGAGGGTGAGCGACCGGCCCTGCTTGCGCAACTCGAGGTCAACGAAGTACGACCGCTCGCTCACAGCGTCGGAGTCGATCCGGTCCCGGAACCCCCAGGTTCCATCCGGTATCCGCTCGGCGATCCTGTTGCGCAGAGCGGTCTCGCTTTCCCTCAGCATCGCCTCGAACGCCAGTTCGACCTGCCCGACACCGTAGCGCGCGATGGTCTCGTCGAGCCTGCGCGCGCCGAGGCGGCAGGCGGCCATGATCGCCCTGATGTCGCCCACGTGCATGTCCGGGAACCGCGAGTTGCGGGTGATGATCCGCATGATGTCGCGTGCCTCCACCCCGTCGCGCATCAGGCGGACCGGAGGGATCATGATCCCCTCCTGGAACACCGACGTCGCATGCGGGCTGATCGAGCCGGCCACCATGCCGCCGATGTCCCACAGGTGTCCCCAGGACTCGACGAAGGCGATCAGCCGTCCCTGGTGAAAGACCGGCATCACGAAGGCCATGTCGGGGAGATGACTGACCGCACCGCCGGTGCCGTAGGCATCGTTGTACGCGTAGATGTCGCCGGGCCGCATGGTTCGGGCCGGGAACTCGTCGAGCACCGCGTCGACAAGGTTGCCCGCCAGGGTAAGCGCCGTCGACACCACGAGTTCGCCCGCCGGGTTCAGGAACGCGGTGAAATAGTCCTTCTTTTCGCGGATGAACGGCGACATGGCCGTGCGCGCGATCAGTGCCTCCATCTCGGCCCGCGCGCCGTTGAGCGTGCCCTTGACGAGCTCGATGGTGAAGGGGTCGACCCTGGGGCCTGTCCCGGAGTTCATGGCACACCCTCCCGGCTCGTTCTTTCCCGGATGACCAGGGTCCCGTACCGGTCGGTCATCGCCTTCTGGCCGTCGAGGATGACCGCGGTGGAGTCGAACTGTTCGATGATCGCCGGTCCGGATACCTCGTGACCGGCGCACAGCGCGGTGCGCCGGTATACCGGGACCGGCACTGCCGCCCGGCCGTCCAGGCGGACCCTGCGTTCCGTTGCCGGTTCGGGCTTCGGTGACGCCGCGCGGGCGACCTCGGGCAGCGCAAACTCCCCGGTGCTTCCGGATGCCTCGAGCCTGAGTGTCACGATCTCGACCGGCGCGGACGGATCGGAGAAGGTGTAGAGGCGCTGGTGCAGGGCATGGAAGTCCTCGACCAGGGCTTCGAGTGTTGCCGCGCTGACCGGGCCCTCCGCGAGCCCCACCGTGAGTTCCACGCCCTGGTGGGCATACCTCATGTCAGCGGCGCGCCGGCACAGGCGGCGTTCCGGCGGTATCCCGTCCGCGGTGAGCCTCCGGTCGGCCTGGTCAGCGAGGTCATCGAGGATTTCGCCCGTCAGCACGGGATCGATGTCTCCAGCCCGCTGCAGCCGTGTCACCGCGAAGTCGTACCTGAGATCGGTTGCCAGCAGGCCGATGGCACACATGATGCCGGGATGGCGTGGAACCATGACGCAGCCGGTTCCGAGGCTGCGCATCAGCATGGCGGCATGCACCGGGCCGGCGCCGCCGAATGCCGACAGAGCGAAATCGATCGGGTCCAGTCCGCGTTCGACCGACATCACCTTGAGCGCACCGGTCATGGAGGCATTCACCAGGTTGATGATGCCAAGCGCGGCGTCACCGGTCGATGTGCCCAGGGGCCTGGCCACATGTTCGTCGATGGCGCGTTCGGCCGCGTCGGGGTCGAGTGTGACCTCGCCGTCCAGCAGCGACGCCGGGATGCGTCCGAGCACCAGGTTGGCGTCGGTCACCGTCGGACGGGTCGCGCCGGCGCCGTAACAGGCGGGTCCGGGATCCGCACCGGCGCTCTCGGGTCCGACCCGGATCCCGCCCTCGTCCGTGACCGAGGCGATCGAGCCGCCACCGGCCCCGATGGTGTGGATGTCGATCATCGGCAACGACAGCGGGTGGTGGCCGATCCCGCCTGCGGTCGTGCGCACCGGCTCGTTCCCGCGCACCAGACCCACGTCGGCGCTGGTTCCGCCCATGTCGATGGTCAGCAGGTCGGGGAAGCCGGCGAGCCGGCCGAGCCAGGCGGCTCCGGCCGTTCCGGCCGCCGGTCCGGACAGGGCGAGCGAGACCGGGGCCCGGGCGGCTTCGGCGGGCGGACAGGTCCCTCCGTTCGACTTCATGAGCAGCAGGGGCGCTCCGATGGCGCGTTGCTCGAGCCCCGCAGCGAGCTCGCGGACATAGCGCGCGACCACCGGCTGCACCCTGGCGTTGAGCGTGGTCGCCACCGTGCGTTCGTACTCGCGAAAGACCGGCAGCACGTCGACCGAGAGCGAGATGTCGATATCGGGCAACCGCGCGCGCAACCTGGCGCCAACCCGCCGCTCGTGATCTGGATTGGCGTAGGAATGCAGCAGCACTACCGCCACGGTGTCCAGTCCGGCGGCCGCGATCGCGTCGGCAACCGCATCGAGCACGGCCTCCTCGAGCGGAACCGCCTCGCTGCCGTCGAGCCGGATCCGGCCCGGGACCTCGAAGATGTGCCGGGCCCGCACCGGCCGTTCCGGCTTGACCCACGAGAACAGGTTGGCGGCGCGCGGGATCTCTGCCCGGCCGATCGCCAGCACGTGCCGGAATCCCGCGGTGGTCACCAGACCGGTCCGCGCGCCGGTGTTCTCGAGTATGGCGTTGGTCACGATTGTGGACCCGTGCAGGACCGAGGCGATATCGGCGGGTCCGGCGCCGGCCTCCGCGAGCACCCGGTCGACACCGGAGAAAAATCCCCGTGCGGGCGCGGCGGGAACCGAGGGAGTCTTGGCGATCGCGAACTCGCCGCTCTCCCGGTTGACCAGGATCACGTCGGTGAAGGTGCCGCCGACATCAAGGGCGAGCAGACTGTCCGCAGGGACCGTCATCGTCGCGTCACGGTCCGCCGGTCACGGGCAGGGTCTGGCCGGTGATCCAGCTCGCACGGTCGGATGCAAGGAACAGGACCGCGTCGGCAATGTCGTCGGGCTGTCCCAGCCGGCGCATGGCGGTGCTCTCGACCAGGGCTTCCTGTCCGGCCTGGCCGTAGGAGTCCCACTGGCGCACGTAGTCGGGCGAGGTGGGCATGAAACCGGGTGCGACGGTGTTGACCGTTATCCCGAAGCGCCCGAGTTCGGAGGAAAGCTGTCGCGCGAGGCCGAGCAGCGCCGTCTTCGCGGTCCCGTAGCTGTGCAGGCCGGTCTTTGACACCCTGAGCGCGGCCCCGGACGAGATGAACAGGATGCGGCCGTTCGCCCGTGCCTTCATGCCCGGCGTCACCGCCCTGGACAGGTGGAAGGCGCCGTCAAGGTTGACGGCCTGGATGGCGCGCCAGTCCTCGTCGGCCAGTTTCTCCAGCGGGCCGGCAGTCTGCCCGAGCACGCCTCCGGCCACATGGACCGCGATATCCACCGTCCCGATCGTTGCCACGAGGTCGTCGACCTGCTGTGACCGGGTGACGTCGAGCCGGTGCCATTCGACGGGTGCCGGGGCGCCGGCCGCGACCTGTTCGAGGGCCGCGACATCAATGTCGGTGGCGTGCACCCGGGCCCCTTCCCTGGCAAAGGCATGGGTGATGGCCGTGCCGATCCCCCTCGCCGCACCGGTGACGAGGACGGTCTTGCCCGGAAAGGTGATATCCATCTGTGCTCCGGCAGCTGCGTGCGCCGGGCGAATAGTGGAACGGCGCGCCCCGCTCGTTCAAGTCCGACGCCGCCGGGGTCCGGGTCCCGCTTCGCCGCCATCAGCGGGATGATGGCGGAACACTATGTACCGGCAACGCCGTAGCCGGCGAAACTGGCGATGGTTTCCTCCATCTCCCGGTCACCGAGGATCACCGGATCGCCCGCCTGCAGCGCGAGGTGGTACTGGCGTGCGATCGCCTCCAGTTCCACCGCCCGCCACATCGCCTGTGCGAGCCCGCGGCCCCCGGCAATCATGCCGTGATTGGCAAGCAGGCAGGCGGTCCGGTCCTCCAGCGCCCCGATGGCCAGCTCCGCCAGTTCCGCCGATCCGAAGGTGTGGTAGCCGGCACAGCGCACCGTTGTTCCGCCGAAGGCCGCGACCATGTAGTGGCAGGCCGGGATTGACCGGCGCAGGATGGCGAGTGCCGTGCAGTACGGGGGGTGGGCATGCACCACCGCCGTCATGTCGCTCCGGGTCTTCAGGAGCAGCCAGTGAATGCGCCACTCGCTCGAGGGCGCATGCGGCCCGTCCCAGGACCCGGTCATGTCTCCCGACAGGTCCATCGATGCGATCATTCCGGGCGTCATGTCGCGGTAGGGTATTGCCGACGGCGTGATCAGCATCCGCTCTCCGTGTCGTACCGAGATGTTCCCGGAGGTCCCCTGGTTGAGCCCGGATGCATTGAGTTCGAGGCAGGCCTCGATGATTTCCCTGCGGATGTCGGTTTCGGTGGCCATTGACGTTCCCCGCAGTCAGAGCGGTCGTTGCGTGTTGGCCGTTACCGTCCTGACTGACAGGCTTTCAGCCAGTCAACAAACGGATGTACGGCGTTCCGGAGCGAAAGACGCTCCCCTGTGTTTGCTTCCTGCGCCGCCGTTGATTGCAACACGGATCACGGAGTCGAACTTCCAGGAGCGGCGCTCAGCGTCGGAACAGCAGAGACATCAACCTCGCGGGCCGCATGCCATGCATCGTAGGCACCCTGCATCCTGATCCAGAACAGCGGCGTATTCCCGAACAGCTTGGCGAGGCGAACGGCAACCTTGGGGCTGACGGGTTTGCGCTCGCCCAGGAGGTCATGCAGATGCTGGCGTGAAACCCCGAGCATCCGGGCAATTTCGGCCTTCGACTTCCCGGTAGCCGGGATCACATCCTCGCGGAGCAGTTCGCCCGGATGCGTCGGGCAGCGGTCAGGCTTGGGGCTCATCCTCGCCTCCTAGTGATATTGTTCATAGTCCAGCAAATAGGCGTCGCCGTCGCTGAACCCAAAGGTGATGCGCCACGGCCCATTCACACGGACCGAGAAGCGGGTCGGGTTGTGACCTCGCAACGCATGGAAACCGAATCCGGGAAGGTTCATGTCCTCAGGCGCTGTCGCAACGTCAAGAGCATCGAGCCGCCGCAGGATGCGTCTGTGCATTCGCGAGTCGATCTTCGACCTACCTGTTTCCCACAGAGCCTTCAGTTGATTGTTCGCGAAGGACTTTATCATGCCCACACTGTAATCTGATAGACGACAGATGTAAACCAGTAGTGGACTGTTCGTCCGGCTGGTGCTGGCTTGAGATCGTGGTCGAACATTCGCAGGCCGCGAATCCCACCGAGCAGGCGACAGCCGCAAGCGACAGTCAGCCAGCACAACCGAGGGAGGGTGGGCCCGCGGCCTTGATGCCTGGAAAGAAGCTGACGGGTGCAAGCGCCACAGTGAGGTCAACGTCGAAGTGATACCGATCCGGGCCCCAGGCTGATTCGACCGACGCGCAGGATCGGGACCGTACACCGGACGCGATCCCCGCAGTGTCAAATCCCCGCCTGCCCGCAGGTTTGTGAGCAACCTTTCTGTCTGTCCCGGACCAGCCCTGCCACCCGGACCGGTGCTTTGATGCTGCTCGGCACGCCAGGCCGGTCAGCCGGCCGGGGCGGTCCGCAGACGGTGCACCGCGCACAGCACGAAACCGGCGGCGATGGCCGGCCAGTACAGCTCCGGGGCCGTGGCCATGACCAGGACGGCACAGGCAAGCCGCGCCATGGTCGCGACCGGGGACAGCGGTGTTCGGTCGAACCGGGCGAGTGCGCTGGCCAGCAGGTAGAGCGCGAGCACCAGGCGCAGGCACAGCCAGGCGACATCTCCCCAGACCAGGTCCGGGCCGTAGCCCGGGAGGTGCCGGGTTTCGCTTCCGGCCGGGTCGAGCCTGGCTGCCTCGATCAGCAGCATTTCCGGGTAGAAGGCGAACACGAACGGGATCGCGAACATTACGATCCCGGCCCGTACCGCCGCCACGGCGGTCACCACCGGCTCCGAACGCGAGATAGAGGCCGCCGCAAAGGCGGCGACGGCAACCGGAGGCGTGATGGCAGAGGCCACCGCGAAGTAGAAGATGAACATGTGGGCGGTGAAGGTCGCGATCCCGAGCCCGACAAGCAGCGGCCCCATCAGCAGCGCGACGTTGATATAGGCGGGCACCGTCGGCATTCCCATGCCGAGCAGGATGGCCAGCACCATGGTCATGAACAGGGCCGCGAACAGGAACACCCCGTGTTCGCCGATCGCGTGGCCGAAGGTGTTCAGCGCATGGATCACGTCGCGGGCCACGTAGCTCGACAGGCCGGTGAAGTTCAGGCAGAAGTCGATCACCGAGACCGCGAGGAACATCAGGTAGAGCGTGCTGACCAGCACCCCGGCCTCGGCGAGCGCCCGCACGAGCCGGCCCGGTGCCGCGCGGATTTCCCGGTCAAGGAAGAACAGCCCCATCAGCAGCACCGAGGCCCACCACCCGGCCGAACCCGCGTCCCCGGCCGAGTTCTGGACCAGCTGCAGCAGCCACGGCAGGGTGTCGGGGGTACATGCCCCGTCCGCTCCGATCCGTGCGATGCCGAGCAGCCGGGAGACCGGTCCGCAGCCGACGGCTTCCTTCGGCGTGAGCAGCAGGACCAGGATCAGCAGGATCGGCGCGAGGATCATCAACAGGTGAACAGCGTCCTCGCGGGTGAGCCGTACGTCCTCGTCCATCCCGTCCTCGATCCGGATGCCCTGCCTGCGGGCCTGGAAGACCACGGTGAAGAACAGGCAGCCGAAGAAGGCGACGGCGGGGATGACCGCGGCGATGATCACATCGCGGTACGGGACCACGGTCATGGCCGAGAGCACGAAGGCCGCCACCCCCATCACCGGCGGCATGATCTGGCCGCCCGAGGACGCCGCCGCCTCGACCCCGCCGGCAAAGGGCCGGCTGAACCCGCGGCGCAGCATCATCGGAATGGTGAGCACTCCGGTGGACAGTACGTTGACCACCGGTCCGCCGGAAATGGTGCCGAACATGGCCGAACTCACGATGGCGGCATGGGCCGGCCCGCCACGGAGTCGGCGGGTGGCCACAAATGCCAGCCTGATCAGCGACCGTCCGCCGGCAGAGGCACCGAACAGGCTTCCAAGCACGATGTAGGGAAACACCGTGTTCATCAGGATGCCCATGAACCTGCCCAGCAGCCCCTGGGCATTGTTGACCAGGACGTCGTGGATGTTCGGTCGACCATCGATCAGCTGGCGCGGTTCGCCGCCCAGCTTGGTCACCAGGTAGCGGTTGATGTCATCCGCTCCCCAGAGATACCAGACCAGGACCGTCAGCAGCGTGTAGCAGGCCACCAGAATGGCCACCATCACCAGAGGCAGTCCCCAGACCCTGACGTTGTAGATCAGGAACACGGTGATCGCGGCTCCGACCAGCGGAAAGATCCACACGCCGAGCGTGTTGATGCATGCGGGATCGTCGACACTGTCGGGGACGGGCAGCCCGTAGAGGACCGCGAACTCCCGTTCCTCCTCGAGCGCCCGGGCGATGAGGGCCGCGCGCTCGCCAGTCAGCTGATCGACGAGGCAGACCGAGTCGATCTCGACCAGGTAGGCCAGCGAGATCGCAACCGCCGTGACCACCAGCACACCGTCCATGAAGGCGCAGGCCAGGCGGCGCAGCAGGTGCCGCGACGGCGTGGAGCGCAGGAACGAATGCTGCAGCGCCACGATCGTCATCATGACGACGAAACAGGCGGGATACAGGTACTCGTAGGAGAACTTGCGAATCCTGAACTCGGTGGCGCCAATCCCCTGCTGGATCAGCGCTTCGAGACCCGGCACCGCGGGCTGGGTGTTGGCCATGCCGACCAGCACCAGGCAGAACCCGAGCACCAGCGCAAGCCGGCCGGCACCGCCCGGCCTGCTTGCGAGGGTCTCGCCCGGGTCCGACATCTCGGCCCGCGGCCGGCCGGTCCGGGAGGGCCCCGGCCGGCGCGCGCCTACTTCGCGCAGTCAGGCACGGTGTAGCCGGCGTCTTCCCACGCCATGACGGCCCCCGGGTGGTACTTCACCGGGTTGACGCCGCAGAATCCCGACTTCTGGGGATCGAGCTCGGCCAGACCGATGTTCTTCACGTAAGGCGCCCGCGCCAGCAGGCGGTCGATGCTGGCGATGTATGCCGCCGTCAGGGCCCGCACGAGCCCGGCATCCATGTCCTTGTGCACGACGTCGGTAAACGCCGTGCCCATGCCCCGGAACACCCCGTCCTCCGAAATCAGCGTGACACCCTGGTCGGCGCCGTAGCCCATCTCCGCCTCCGGCACCACGATCGGCACGTTGCCCGGCGCCTTCAGGATCCGCTGGAACGCCGCACTCTCGAACACCGCTTTCGGGGTGGAGATGATGTTGATCCTGCCGGCCGCCAGCGACACCGTGACCCGCTGGGACGGGAAGGTGAGCGGGATGACGAATGCGTCCACCGAGCCGTCGACCAGGATGGTGGCAAGCTGGCCCCAGTTGGCCTGGAACCCGTCGTAGTCGGCCCCGTCCTTCAGTCCGGCCGCCAGCTGGATGGCCTGGCGGGCGTTGACCAGGGCGGCGCCGCGCGGCGGGCCGTTGAATACCTTCCTGCCCTTCAGGTCGTCCCACGAACGGATGTTCTCGGACTCGTGGGCGAACAGCCCGTAGGCGCCGGCGTTGTACGGATAAAGCGCGCGAAGGTTCGCCGCCAGTGCTGCGCCGGCGTCGCCGAGCTTGGAGTAGGGACCGCGTCCCTTGCTCATCAGGAAACCGAGGATGATGGGCATCGGCGCGATGTCGGTCTTGCCCTCCGCGACGTTCTTGACCGAGTTGGTCAGCGTCTGGCCCTCCTGCACCTGCAGGTTGGCGATACCCGCCTCGCTGGCGATTTCGGCCATGTGGATGATCGAGAGGTGGGGAGAGTTGCCGGGGCTCGACGCCTCGGCCGAGAGATTGACCTGGGCGTGGACCGGCGCGGCCAGGACCGATCCGGTTGCCAGGGCGGCCAGGACCGGCAGGGACCGTCTGATCAGTGCGTTCATGGTGGCAGGACCTCCGTTTGCGCCCGCACCCGACCGGCGCCGACGCTCGTTCGCAAGCATGGCCACGGTAGCGCGTCGGCGTACGTGACGGAACAGCCGAGGGCGCCCTGACGGCAGTTCAGCCGGCTTCCCTGCCCGCATCCCTGCCGAACAGACGGACCCTGGCGCCTGCGAGCATGTCGCGCAGCGCGCTGCGGATCGCCCACAGGCAGACGAGCGACGGGATCACCATGAGTGTGGTGATGACGAAGAACGTGCCCCAGTCCCCCTCGAGCCAGTCGACCAGTTCGCCCGAGGAGGCCGCAAGCAGGGTCCGGCCCGCAGTTCCGATCGAGGCGAGCAGCGCGTACTGGGTCGCGGTGTAGGTGCGGTCCACGAGCATGGAGATGAACGCGACGAAGGTGACGGTCGCGAAAGCGCCGGTCAGGTCGTCGAGAACGACCGCGACCGCGAACAGCGCCTCCGACTTGCCGGACCAGGCCAGGGCCGCGAACAGCAGGTTGGTGCCCGCCATCGCGATGCCCGAGAGGAACAGCGCCGGTATCACGCCTGCCCTGATCGCGACCAGCCCGCCGAGCAGGGTGAACGCGATGGTGGTGATCCAGCCGAACCCCTTCGAGTACAGCGCGATGTCCGACTTGGTAAACCCGATCTCCGTGAAGAAGACCAGTGACATGCGGCCAAGGAACGCCTCTCCGACCTTGAACAGGAAGATGAACCCGAGCACCGCCAGGGCAATCGCGAAACCGTTCTGCCGCAGGAAGCTCATCAGCGGGCCGATAACCGTGGCGGCGAGCCACACGGCGGCGCTTCCCGCCAGACCCGGTATGGCCAGCCGGGTTGCGAGCCGCTGCTCGTCCTCCGCCTGGGCGGCGATGCGCCCGGCAGCCGGCGCCTCGTGCACCATGGCGAGGCCCAGCGTGCACCCGATGACCACGACACCCATGATCAGGAAGGTCAGTTGCCAGTAGTTCGCGAACCCGGCCTGCTGGAGAGTGTCCGCGGAGACCAGTGCGACGATGCCGCCCAGCTTGAAACCGCTCCACCAGCCGACAACGGCCACCGCGGCGCCGGCCGTCATCTGCCGGTCCTCGGACCTGCCGAATTGCTCGATCCTGAGCGCATCGATGGTGATGTCCTGGGTCGCGGATGCGATGGCGATGGCCAGCCCGACGGCGACGACGCCGGCGAGGCCCGACGCGGGTTCGGACACGCTCCACAGCACCAGGCAGGCCAGGATGACCGTCTGCAGCACCACGATCCAGGCCCGTCGTTGCCCGATCCGCCGCGACAGCCAGGGGAATCGTACCCGGTCGACCAGTGGTGCCCACATGAAGTTGAAGGCGTAGACGCCGAAGATGAGCCCCGCCCAGCCGATGGTGCTGCGGCTGAGCCCGTCCTCCTTCAGCCACAGGTTGAGGCTGCTGCCGATGAGGACCCATGGCAGCCCGCTGATGGCGCCGAGCAGCAGGATGCGGGCCATGCGCCGGTCGGCGTAGATCGCAAGCGACGAGAGGACTTCGCGCACGACGGGTTCTCCCGCTCTTCCCGGCACAGGTCAGGCCATGGTGTGGTGCGGGTGCCGGGCCGGCAAGTCAGGCTCGCCCAGTCATGTGCACGCAGGGCGTGAAGGCCCGTCAGACGCGATGAACCGTGAGCCGGGCACCGTGCCCGCTCGCGGGGGAAACGGTCCGGCCGTCGGTCGCGCGGTCCGGGAATCGCTGTCCCGTCCGGCCGGCGGGGTTCAGTCGGCCGCGTCCGCGAGCTGCGGGAACTCGGTCTGCAGTGCCGCCAGGATCCGGTGGACATCCGAGCCGTCGACGCCGCGTCTCTGCGGGTCCATGCGCTCCATGGTCTCGAACACCCGGTGCTTGGCGAAGAAGCGCCAGTGCACCGGCAGCCGGGCGAGACCCTCCGTCAATGCGGCATAGTTCGCCTGGTTCCACACCGCCTCGAACGCGGTCCGTTCCGTGCCGTAGTCGTAGAAGCCGTCGGTGGCCTCGCCGGTGCGTTCGGCACGCAGCTCCGCGGTCGCGGCATGGTCGACGGCGCCGTCGCGGATCACGACGCCGTAGGCGTCCCTGGCATGCTCGATGCTCACCCAGCCGCGGCGATGGTCGAGCAGCACCGCCTCCGGGTCGCGCTGCAGCGCGTCACCCCATCCGCCGCCGCCGCCACAAGTGACGTGGATCACGTCGCCCGGGCCGATGGTCAGGATGTCGGTGTTGCGCAGGTTCACCTCGTGGTTGGTCCCGGGGTTCAGGATGAACCGCGACGCCCCGCCGGTCCGCCCGCCGGCGATGCCCCAGCCGGTAAACCGGGTGCGGTCGCGGTTCCTCGCGGTGACCCGGGTATTGGGCGAGAACGCCTGGAAGACCATGTCGGTGCCAAGCCCGCCCCGGTGCAGCCCCGGTCCGGCGCTGTCCGGAGCCAGGCCGTAGCGCAGGACCTTGATGCCGGCCTCGACCTCGTTGACCTCGACCGGCGTGTTCTTGAGGAAGCCCTGGGTGGAACCGGAGCCGTCCTGGCCGTCCTCCGACGCCCGCCCGCCGGCACCGCCGGTCATCGGGTTGATGGCCGCCATGATGCGCCGGCCGGTGGCGTTGTCGGTGGTGTTGACGTTCATGATCGGCCCGCCCGAGCCCGGCGCACCGGCCATGCGGTCCGGCGCCGCCGGGGCGAAGGCGCCGAGGATCAGTCCCTGCAGGCGGGTGCAGGACAGCGTGCGCATGCCGACCGCGGCCGGAAACACCGGGTTGACGATGGTGCCCGAGGGCAGGATGCAGCGGCAGACGCGCCCGATCCCGGAGTTCAGGTACAGCGACGGGTCGAGCGAGTAGAGCACGTAGGTCATGCCGACCATGAGCAGGGTGTGCCGCTCGTCGCCCCCGGTCGGCATGTTGAGCGAACTCTCGAGCTGGGGGTCGGACCCGGTGAAGTCGAAGATCAGCCGGTCGCCGTCAATCACCAGGGTCAGCATGATCCGGCACGGCCACCCGTCGACCGAGTCCTCGTCCATGTAGTCGGCGAACGGGTAGGTGCCGTCGGGCAGGGCGCGCACGATGGCGCGGGCCTGGGCCTCGGCGTAGTCGAGCAGCGCGTCGCATCCCTCGCGGAAGGTCCCGGCGCCGAAGCGCGCGATCATCTCGTGCACCTTGCGCTCGCCGGTGTTGCAGGCGGCGATCTGCGCCTTCAGGTCGCCCCAGTTCTGCTCGGGCGCGCGCACGTTGGCGAGGAAGATGTCGAGCACCTGCCGGTTGAGTTCCCCCTCCTCCAGGATCCTGGTCGGCGGGATCCGCACGCCCTCCTGGTGGATCTCGGACAGCGTGCGCGACAGCGACGCCGGCACCGCGCCGCCGACGTCGGTGTTGTGGACGTGGCCGACCGAGAAGGCCACGATCTCGCCGTCGTGAAAGATCGGCTTCCAGATGTGCATGTCGGGCGAATGGGTGCAGACGAAACCGGAATAGGGATCGTTGGTCATGGCGATGTCGCCGGGCCGGTAGTCGTCGATCAGCCCGATGGCGCGGCCGTAGTTCAGGCCGACGAACCAGGTCGCCCCGAGTTCGGTCGGGGTGGCGAAGGTCTCGCCGGCGGGCGTGGTCAGACCGGTGGTGAAGTCCTCGGTCTCCTTCACGAAGGTCGAATGGGCGGTGCGGTAGAGCGTGTAGGCCATGCTCTCGGCGGCCGCCCTGGTGTGGTTCTTCAGGATCTCGAGCGTGACCGGGTCAACGGGCATGGTCAGGTCTCCGGTTCGATGATCAGGTTGGCCCAGTCGTCGACCGACGCGGTGAACCCGGCCGGGATCACGCTGGTGCAGTCGTCCTGGATCACGATCGCCGGCCCCGAAAGGGAGTGGCCGGCGGCAAGGTCGGTTCGCCGGTAGAGCACGGCGTCGCTGTCGGTGCCGTCGAGCCGGATCCGGCCGGTACCCAGAGGAGGCGGCCGGCCGCTCGAGCGCCGGCTGCGGGCGATCTCGGGCCTGGGAACGCTGCCGCGGATCACCAGCCGCAGGTTCACCACCTGCACCGGCGCCTCCGGGTCGGCGTGCTCGTAGACCGCGTGATGCTCGCGGTGGAAGGCCTCCGCGACCGGTTCCATGCGACCGGCGGCGAGGTCGGCCCGGTCGATCACCGTCTCGATCTCGTAGGATTGGCCGCGGTAGCGCATGTCGGCCGACCAGACCAGGGATGCCGGACCCGCAAAACCCTGTTCCCCGCGCAGCCAGGCGAGCGCCCGGGCCTCGAGGTCGTCGGCGTGACGGTCGAGAACCGCGAGACCGGCGGCATCGAGGTCGACGAAGGCGGTGCGGATGAAGTCGTTGCGGATGTCGGCGATCAGACCGCCGTAGGCCGAGAGCACGCCGGGCAGCGGCGGGACGATCACCCGCCCCATGCCGAGTTCACGGGCGAGCAGGCAGGCGGTCATCGGTCCCGCACCCCCGAAGGCGAGCAGCGCGAAGCCGCGCGGATCGGCGCCGGTCCGCGCCAGCAGCTTCGAGGTCTCGAGATACATGCCGGCGACGGCCACCCGGATGATGCTCTCGCCGGCCTCGGCAAGCGACATCCCCAGCCGGCCTGCCAGCGCGCCCACGGCGCGCTCGGCCGCCTCCCGGTCCAGCGTCACGGTGCCGTAGCCCAGCTCCCCGCCCAGCAGTCCGAGCACCGCGAAGGCGTCGGTGATGGTCGCGTCGGTGCCGCCGTGACCGAAACACGCCGGCCCCGGGCTCGACCCGGCACTCTCGGGGCCGACCTTGAGCACGCCGAAATCGTCGACCCGTGCGATCGAGCCGCCGCCGGCACCGATCGAGGTGACCGAGACCGTGGGAACGTAGATCGGGAACTCGCCGACCATCTCGCCGCTGCCGAAGGCCGGACTGCCGCTGCGGATCACCGCGACATCGGCCGAGGTGCCGCCGACGTCGTAGCTCAGCACGTCGACCTCGCCGGTCCGCGCCGCGATGTCGGCCGCCCCGATCACGCCCGAGGCGGTGCCCGACAGCAGCATCGCCACCGGGTTGGTCTTGCCGAGCTCCGCGGTCATGATGCCGCCGTTCGACTTGGTCACCATCGGCACCGCGGGAACGCCGGCGGTGCCGAGCGCTGCCTGCAGCGAGGTGATGTAGCCCGCCACCCGGCGCTGCACGTAGGCGGCAACCGTCGCCGTCACCGTGCGCTCGTACTCGCGGATCACCGGCCACACGTCCGATGACAGCATCACGCCCAGGCCGGGATCGGCGGCGAGGATCGCGTCGCGCACGGCGCGTTCGTTGGCCGGGTTGGCATAGGCGTGCAGCAGGGCGACCACGATGGTGTCCGCCCCGTCGACACGGGCGCGTGCGACCGCCGCGGCGACGTCGGCGGGATCGACCGGGCTCTCGACCGTCCCGTCGAGCAGGGTCCGCTCCGCGATCCCGTAGACCCGCTCGCGCGGCGCAAGCGGCGCCGCCCGGCGCGAGAAGATGCTGTAGGGGTCCGGGACCTTGAGCCGCGCCACCTCGAGGACGTCCTCGAACTCCCGGGTGGTGAACAGGGCGAGCTCGGAACCCCGGCGCTGGATCACCGTGTTCACACCCACGGTGGTGCCGTGCACGAAGCTCGCAATGGCGCCGGCGGGGCAGGCGAACCGCTCCTCGAGCTCCCCGATCCCCGTCATCACCTCCTCCCCCGGCCGCTCCGGGGTCGAGAGCGTCTTCAGGCTGCGAAGGGTGCCGGACGCCTCGTCGAAAAGGCAGAAGTCGGTGAAGGTCCCGCCGATGTCCACGCCGATCCTGAACCGGTTCCCGTCCGACATCGCGCCCGGCTCCTCGGGACTGTCCACTGTCATTCTGCTCGTGCCTCCGGGTTCACGTTCCACCCACGGTCCGGGATCAGGGGCGACGATACTGCCTGTCACCCGGTCCGTCACCTCTTCGACCGGATCATGGTCATCATGCCGGGGGTTGTGTCGGGTCCGCGGGGATGATCCGGGCCAACCACTCCGTTCACCGTCCCGGATCCGTGGTACAGCACCGCTCGGCAACCTGCGTCGGGTGTCGGGCGGGTCGGCCCTGTGGGGGGAATACCGGCCCCGGCCTTCCAGGGTCCGGATACGCGAGTGGTCACATTGCGGCAGTCTGACTCCTCATTTACTCTGTATTTCAATACTAAATTATCAAAATTACGTTGATATTGCCTTGAAACTGACCTTGTATCTGATCTCAAGGACATTAAAAGTCCCTATGCAAACCGAATGTCCGCGACATGCGTGCAGGGTCCGCGGGGACGCGCCACGCGTTGGCGAGGACTGGGGACCGGGCCTTCCGGTCCGTCGGCACGGTTCCCGCGGCAGTGCCTCGATCCAGGGGTTCTGGAAGACACGACCGGCACTCAGACTCCGCTACACGGCTCGCTCCCGGGGCCGCAGCCGGATGACGGGCGCCGACCCGGGTTTCGTGTTCCAGTGGTGGCCTCGAGTTATTCGGCGGCGGCTCCACCAATAGCCGGGGACAGCGCCATTTCCCCATTGCATCGAGTCATCTAGACATCACCACATCACCGCGGTACTTTTCCCTCCATGAGAACGACGCTCAACATCGACGATGAGATTCTCGAGGCGGCCAGGTTCATTGCGGGAGAACGAAATCTCTCGGTGGGTGCCGTGCTGTCCGACCTGGCGCGGCGTGGATTGCGACCGGTACATGCAGGGGCACGCACGCACACGGGATTTCCCGTGTTCGAGGTCTCGGACGACAGCACCGTTCTGACGCTCGATCGTGTCAAGCGCCATGAAGGCGAACCTTGAAGTTCCTGCTTGATCTCAATCTCCTGCTCGCCATGGCGTGGCCGTCGCACATCCATCACCATCACGCCCACGCATGGTTCGAAGGAGAAGCGCACAAGGGTTGGGCGACCTGCCCGCTGACCCAGCTCGGATTTGTCCGGCTGTCATCCAACCCCGCGTTCACTTTGGATGCGGTTTCGCCCGGTGCGGCGCTCTCCCTGCTGCAGGACATCACCGCCATGGATGGTCACGAATTCTGGCCCGATGACGTCAATTGCATGTCGGCTGTGTTCTCCGGCGGCGTCCAGCTCACGGGGCATCGTCAGGTTACCGATGCGTATCTCCTGTCGCTCGCGCGGGCGCGTTCAGGATGCCTGGCGACACTGGATCGCCGCATGGGCCAGGTTGTGCCCCCGAGCGATCGACCGACCCCGCATCTTCGTATCGTCGACGCCCGGTGAGTGGGGTCCGACGGGACCGCGGCGGCCGTTCCGCCAGCTGAAGAACGCGATGTCGGGATGGAGAGCACTCCAGTGTGACATTTCAATCGGGAAGGCCTTCAACGGTCGCTGATCGGTGAGGCGGCCGGTGCCCGCCGCCGGCATCGCCGGGTGCCGCGATGAACCCGCGCATTCCGTGCTCTCGTTGACGGGGACCGTGCACGTGGTCAAGATCGGCCCTCCTGTGCTGACCGGAGGAGTGCATGGACCGCAGGGTGGCCATCGTGACGGGCGGAGCACGCGGCATCGGCCGCGGATGTGCGCACGCGTTGGCCGAGCACGGCCTTGCCGTGGCCCTCGTCGATGTGCTCGAGGACGAGATGCTCCGCACCCGCGGCGAGATCGAGGCCATGGGCGTTCCGTGCAGCACCCATGTTGCCGACGTTGCCGACCATGCCCGGGCGCACGAGGTCGCGGACGAGGTGCGTGACGCGTGGGGTCGCATCGACGTGCTGGTCAACAATGCCGGGCGCCCGATGCCGGTCGGCATTCTCGACATCGCCGAGGCCCAGTGGGACGCCACCATCGACGTCAACTTGAAGAGCTGTTTCAACTACATCCAGGCCGTGGCGCCGTCGATGCTCGAGCGCGGTCACGGCCGGATCGTTTCCATGTCCTCGCTCAACGCCCACTCCGGCGGAGTGACGGCAGCGGTATCGAGGTTCGCCTACGCCGCGGCCAAGGCCGGCATCATCGGCCTGACCCGGGCGCTCGCGAAGGAACTCGGGCCGGATATCGCCGTGAACTGTGTCTGCCCTGGTCTGATCAAGACGGAACTTGCCGACAAGAACCCGGTCATCGCCGCCCGCGAGCCGGAACTGGTGCGCGGGATCGCGCTCAACCGTACCGGGTCGCCACGCGACGTTGCCGGGCTGGTCGCGTTTCTCGCGACCGCCGAACCGCTCTACATCACCGGCCAGGACATCACCATCGACGGGTTCCAGTGGAACCGTTGAACCGGCGGGCCGGCACGGCCGGCCCGGTTTCGCAACGGATCGGGGAGATACTGATCATGAGAATGCTGGATCAATCAGCAGGGGTGCGCCGCTTCCTCGCGGTCGCGGCCCTCGCCGTGGGCGTCGCGACCACGTCACCGGCCGTGGCGGGAGGCAAGTTCGTCTTCGCCAACTCCTCGGCCTACGACACCCTGGACCCGCACGCGATCTTCGACGTCGGCCGGGTGGCGTCGCGCATCAATCTCTACGACGGCCTGATGCGCTGGTTCGACAACCCGCCTCATCTCGAGCCGTGGCTTGCCGAGAGTGTCGAGGTGTCCGACGACGGGCTGACCTACACCTTTACCCTGCGCGACGCGACCTTCCACGACGGGTCTCCCGTCGAGGCGTCGGACGTCGTCTATTCGATCGACCGCATTCTCGAGATGAAGAAGGGCGCGTTCTCGCTGTTCGCCGGGACCGTCGAGCCGGGCTCGACCAAGGCGCCTGATGCCAAGACTGTGGTGTTCACGCTCAACAAGCCCTCCGCCATCTTCCTCGCCACCGTGCCGGAAGTCCACGTGCTCAACGAGGAGCTGGTCCGTGCGAACGAGGTTGACGGCGACCTCGGCACCGCGTGGCTGTCGAAGAACGACGCCGGGTCCGGCTCCTTCCGACTGACGCGCTACGACCCGGCGGTGGGATGGCAGGCGGAGCGGTTCGACGACCACTTCTTCGGCTGGGACATGGTCGAGGATCCGCTCGACGTCATCGAGTTCCGCACCGTGGTGGAGATCAATTCGCGGGTGCTCGGCCTGATGAACGGCGACTTCCACGGAACCGACGGCTACCTGCCGCAGGACCAGGTGAAGCGGCTTGCGGCGAGCGAGAACGTCAATGTCGACGAACAGGAGTCGATGCGGATCTTCTACTCGATCATCCACAACGGCCGGTCGCCGATGACGGATGTGAACTTCCGCAAGGCGCTTGCCTACGCCTTCGACTATGATGGGTTCATCGACAACATCCTGTCCGGCTCGGTGGCCCGTGACCCGGTTCCGCTTCCCAACAACATGTGGGGCGCGCCCGCGGACGTCAAAGGCTACACCTACGATCTCGACAAGGCGGCCGAACACCTGGCCATGGTCAAGGAGCCGTTGCGCGAGATCACGCTCGGTGCGCTTGCCGGTTACGGCCAGACCGAGCAGGCCGCGGCCCTGCTGCAGAACGGCCTCAACAAGATCGGCGTCGAGACCAAGATCGTGACCGAGCCGTGGCCGGTCGCCTCGGGCAAGATGCGTGACGAGCAGCAGATGTACGACCTGCTGTTCCTGTGGAAGTCCACCTACTACGCCGATCCGAACAACTGGCTCGGCGAGATGTATGCCTGCGAGCAGATCGGGGCACGCAACAACTCCTGGTATTGCAACGAGGAGGTCGACCGACTCCTGAGCGAGGCCCGGGTCTCGACTGACCAGGCGGTTCGCCAGGCGAACTACGAGCAGGCCAACCGGCTGCTCGCCGAGGATGCCGCCGGCATCTTCGTCTACAACACCAAGTGGTTCGGACCGTTCAGCACCCGGGTGAAGGGCGTTCGCTTCTGCCCGATCGGCAACGGCCAGGAAATGCGCTGGGTGTCCATCGACTGAAGACTGACGCATGACCGGCGCGGCCCCGCGGGGCCGCGCCGGCACGCTGCAGCCGGGACTCGAAATGCGCGCACTGGTGCTGACCGTCAACAGGCTGGTCTGGTTTGTTCCGACGTTGCTGGGGCTGCTGGTGATCACCTTCACCATCAGCCACATCATCCCCGCAGACCCGATCGCCTTCATCGCCGGTGACAACGCGACGGCGGAGCAGATCGCCGCACTCAAGGCAAAGTTCGGCGTCGACAAGCCAGTCCCGGTGCAGCTGTGGAACTACATTCTCGGTGTTGCCCAGGGTGACTTCGGCATCAGCCTGTACACCCAGAGGCCCATCGCCGAGGACCTCATCGCCCGGCTGCCGGCAACGCTCGAACTCGCGTTCGTCGCCGTCATCCTGTCGGGTGTGATCGGCATTCCGCTCGGCGTGCTGGCGGCGGTCAGGCGGAACTCCTGGCTCGACCATGCGCTCCGGGTGTTCACCGTCTCCGGCCTGGCGATCGCCGCCTTCTGGTTCGCCATCCTGCTGCAGCTGCTGTTTGCCATGAAGCTCGGCTGGACGCCGCTGCAGGGCAGGGTCGACGGCTGGGGGCCGGACCCGGTCACCGGTTTCTACATCGTCGACTCGGTACTCGCCGGCGACCTCGAGACGCTGGCGGACGTGATCGGGCACATGGTCCTGCCGGCCGTGACCCTGTCGTTTCCGGCCATGGCGACCATCATGCGGTTTACCAGGGCCGGCGTGCTCGACGCGATCAATTCGAACTACGTCGACTACCAGCTGGCCATGGGGGTGCCGAGGCGGGTGGTGGTCTGGCGTTACGTGCTGCGCAACGCGCTGATCGGCACGGTCACCCAGGTCGGGCTGGTATTCGGGAACCTGATCGCGAACGCGGTGGTGGTCGAGGCGGTGTTCGACTGGCCCGGTCTCGGGCTCTATGCCGTCAACTCGATCCTGCAGTCGGACTACAACGGCATCATGGGCTTCACGCTGATCATGGGAACGGTGTTCATCATCGTGAACCTCCTGGTCGACATCAGCCACGGGCTGATCGATCCGCGCGAGACGGGGTAGCGGTGATGCTGGAGACCACCCGCTTCCTGTTGCGCAGGCTGGCGTCGGACCGCACCGCCGCCCTCGGGGCCCTGATCATTACCCTGCTGGTCGTGGTCGCCATCGCCGCCCCGGTGCTCTCGACCCATCCCGGCGACGTGACCGAGTTCCATCCTCCCGAGCGGCTGCTGCCGCCGTCCGGTGACCACTTCTTCGGCACCGACAGGATGGGGGCGGACGTCTATTCCAGGCTGCTGTTCGGCGCCAGGATCACCATCGCCATCGCCGTGATCGCCATCGGGGCGAGCGTGCTGGTCGGCATCCCGGTCGGGCTGGTCGCCGGGTACTACCGCAACTGGGTTTCCGATGCCCTGATGCGCATCTCCGACATATTCCTCGCGGTGCCGCAGATCGTGCTCGCGATCGCCATTGCCCAGACGCTCGGCCCGTCGATCGAAAACGTGATCCTTGCGCTCTCTGCCACCTACTGGCCGTTCTGGGCCCGGCTGGTCTACGCCGAGACGCGCTCGGCGCTGAACGATACTTACGTCGAGGCCTCGATCGCACTCGGTGCCTCTCCGTGGCGGGTGATGCTCCTGCACGTGCTGCCCAACATCTCGTCTTCGGTAATCGTGCGCACCACCATCGGCATGGGGGGAACCATCCTGACCGCGGCCGTTCTCGGGTTTCTCGGCCTCGGCCCGCCGGCGCCCAGTCCGGAGTGGGGCCGGACCATTGCGGAAAGCCGCGAGTTCCTGCCCGAGGCCTGGTGGTACGCGACCGCGCCCGGTCTTGCGATTTTCCTCGTGGTGATGGGGTTCAACCTGCTGGGCGACGGCCTGCGCGACATTCTCGATCCGCGGACCCGGAGATCGGGAGATGGATAACCTGCTTGCCGTCACCGGGCTCACGGTCGGGTTCGCGACCGAAAGCGGGCTCGCACGGGTGCTCGACCAGGTCGATTTCCGGATCGGACGCGGCGAGATCGTCGGTCTCGTCGGTGAGTCCGGCTGCGGCAAGACCACGCTTGCCAGGGCGATCCTCGGCGTTCTGCCCGCCAACTCCGCCCGGATCAGCGCCGGCAGCATCCAGTTCGATGGCCGCGACCTGCTGCAGGAGGACCCCGACGCGCTCGCAAACGACATCCGCGGCCGCGCGATCACCTTCGTGCCGCAGGACCCGTTCTCCTCCTTCAACCCGGTCTTCACCATCGGCAGGCAGATCGAGGAGCTCATGAAATGGAAGTCGCCGGACGCCGAACCCGGCTCCGGTCCCCGCCGGTATGCGCGCGTCCGCCGGCGCAGCGACCTGGAACGGGTGCTCGAGCTGCTGCGCATCGTGCAGCTTCCCGACCCGGAAGCCCTGCTCAGGAAATACCCGCACGAGGTTTCCGGCGGACAACGCCAGCGGCTGATGATCGCCATGGCGCTGTTGCCGGAACCGAAGCTGATCATCGCCGATGAACCGACCACGGCGCTCGACGTCACGATCCAGGCCCAGATCCTGAAGCTGCTGCGCCGGCTGGCTGCCGAACGCGGGGTCTCGGTGCTGTTCACCACCCACGATCTTGGCACCGCCTACGAGATCTGCGACCGGATGACCGTGATGTACGCCGGCCAGGATGTCGAGAGCGCGCCGTCCGACAGTTTCTTCACCGAACCGCGGCACATCTACACCGTGCGGCTGCTGCAGAGCCTGCCGAGCCGCGACCACGGGATCCGCGGCATTCCGGGGCAGGTGCCGGACCTGACCGCACCGCCGCCCGGGTGCCGGTTCCATCCGCGCTGCGACGCCGCAAGCGCACTGTGCCGACAGACCCGTCCCGATCCGAGCGACGTCGGCGCCGGCCACGTGGCGCGCTGCTGGCACCCGGCCCAGGGGGAGGGAACCCCATGACCGCGGACGCGCTCCTCAGCCTCGAGAACCTGTCCAAGCACTTCCCCGTCCTCAACGTGTGGAAGCGGCGGTCGGGATGGCTGAAGGCGCTCGACGAGGTCTCGCTCTCGGTGCACAAGGGCGAGATCCTCGGCATCGTCGGCGAGTCGGGCTGCGGCAAGTCGACGCTGGGCAAGACGGTCATGGGCATACACCGGCCCACCTCGGGCCGGATCATCTTCGAAGGCAACGACATCACGCACCTGAAGCCGCACCAGTCCCGGGGCATGCGGCGTGACCTGCAGTACACCTACCAGGACCCGGGCGCATCGCTCGACCCGCGCTGGAAGATCGGCCGGTCGCTCGACGAGCCGCTGTTGATCCACACCCGGCTCAACCGCCGGGCGCGGCGTGAACGGGTGCGCGAGATCCTCGATGCGGTCGGCCTGCCGGACGGCCATCTCGACCTGTATCCGCACGAGATCTCGGGCGGCCAGCAACGACGGGTCGGACTTGCACGGATCCTGACGCTGCATCCGACCATGGTGGTGCTCGACGAACCGACGTCCGGGCTCGACGTGTCTGTCCAGGCCACGATCCTCAACCTGTTTCTCGACCTGCAGAAACGGTTCGACCTGACCTATGTCTTCATCAGCCACGATCTCGGCGTCGTGCGCATGGTCTGCGACCGCGTCGCGGTGATGTATCTCGGCAAGGTGGTGGAACTCGGCAGCTCCGACGAGATCTTCGACCGGCCGCGTCATCCCTATACCCAGTCGCTCCTGGCTGCGGTGCCGCAGATCGGCAAGGGCAGGGTGACCGAGACCTTCTGGCTCGAGGGCGAGCCTCCCGATCCCGGCAACCTGCCGTCAGGCTGCCGGTTCCGGACCCGGTGTGCGCAGGCGCGCGATGACTGCGCGCTCGAGGTGCCGCCGCTGGTCGAGCACAGTCCGGGCCATGCCGATGCCTGCCTGTATTCCGCCCCGCGGGACTACAGCCCGGCCTGATCCCTGCAGTAGCGCGCAACGTCAGCGTGGGTGGCGAACCAGACGCCGGCGTGCGAGCGGATGTGACGGATCAGTTCCTCGAGCACCTGCAGCCGGGAGCGGTGGCCGATGAAGTGCGGATGCATGGTCAGCAGGAACAGGCTGTTCTCTTCGTACGCACCGTCGAACTCACGGACGAACACCTCGAGCACGCCCGAGGGCGGGGTGTAGGGACGCAGCCCGGAGAACCGGTCCATCGCCCAGTAGGGGGCATCGTCGCGAATCCACTCGACCGGGAGTTCCACGACACCCGTCGGCTGGTTGTCCTCGAGGATCTCGTAGGGATCGTCATCGGCCATCAGCGAGGAATCATAGAGCAGGTCCATCTCCCGGGTGATCGCCAGGGTGTGCTGGGAGAAGTCCCAGGACGGGGTCCGGATGCCGACGGGCCGCTGGCCGCCGATCTGCTCCAGGGTGTCGGCCGCACGCATCTGCAGGTCCCGTTCCACCTCCGGCGGCAGCGCCGAGTTCAGCTCGTGGATCCAGGAATGGATCCCGATCTCGTGGCCGTGGTCGGTCACCGCACGCTGTTCCTCGGGGTGCAGCATGGCGACCACGGCGGGCACGAAGAAGGTCGCCGGGATGTCGTAGCGGGCCAGAAGCGCGAGGATGCGCGGCACGCTGACCCGCGAGCCGTACTCGCCCTGGCTGAGCCTGCCCGGCGAGGAGTCGCCCCAGCGCAGCGTCTGGGTCTCGTGGTCCGAGTCGAAGGACAGGGCAACGGCGCAGCGGGCGCCGCCTGGCCAGGCCTCGGGCTTGAGCGAACGGCCGGCACGGACCTTCTCGACGATCGGGCGCCAGCGTTCCTCGGGCCAGCTCCAGGTGTCTGGTTGTTCGGGCAGGCCGAGTGCGGTTCTGGACATCGGTGGTGCTCCCTCCGGTTCGGGGTCAGTCGGCGGTCCCCATGGTGGCGAGGACGGCAAAGGGCGAATGGTCCTGCCTGGTCCTGGCGGCCCGGCGCCGGATCCGGGACCGTCTTGCCGGGCGCCTGAACATCGGGAGTTCGTCGGACCCTCCCGCCCGCACATATCCGAGATCCGCCAGCACGGCGCCGGCGGCGGCCCGCGTGACACCGAGCAGAGAGAGCATGTCCTGGCTGATGGCGAAGGGTTGCTCGCGCGGCTCGCGCCGCGCCGCCGCCGCCAGCCGTTCGAGGATGTCGGCGCGTACCGCCAGCCCGCCGATGCGGACATAGCCGGTGGCGCTGTACAGGCCGTCCGGCACGTCCCGGCTTGCCGCGACCGCGGCCCGGCCCGCAGGGACCAGCGCGTCCTCGTGCCACTCGCCGTGGTGGACCTGCCACAGCAGCGCCAGAAACCGCGCGGCCCGCGGCTTCAGCAGGGCCGGCATGAACACGCTCTCGGTCCCGAACCGGACTCCGGCGCGGCCGAGCGTGCGCCGACCGGCCGCGTCCAGGTCGGCCAGCAGCGGCGCGACCTGCTGGCGCGGCAGCAGGCCGGGGACCTCGGTCAGCTGGAAGAAGATGCCGCGGACCGGACCGGTGTCTCCGGCGGCCCGCAACCGGTCGAGTCCGGGGACCAGCCGGGCGCGGCACGACCCGAGCCAGGCCCGCAGCCGCTGTGCGACCGCATCGCGTTCGGCCGATGGCAGCAGGCTGGGAACGTCCACCTCGATCGCGGGCTCGAGCGGGTGCCGGCCGCGCGCGAGCGTCGCGATCCGCTCTCCGTTCCACAGCATCGCTCCGCGCGGACCGAACCCGAAGGTCGTGTCCGGTGCCGAGCGGATCACGGCGGCGCGGCGCACGAGCTCGCGGGGCAGGACGCGCCGTGTCGCCGCCACGATCGGCCGCGGTGTCTTGCTGTCGGGCGCATCGGGCGTGAACCGCAGGCCGGTGAGGCGGCCGACCCTGTGCCCCTCGACCGTGACCGTGCCATCCGGCTTGACCGCGGCCATCAGTTCGTCGCCGTCGCGCAGTCGCCTGGACAGGACGGCGGCGCGGCGGTCGACGAACCGGCTGATCAGCCGCGCGTGCAGGGCATCGGACAGGCGGTCCTCGATCGCCCGCGCCCGCTCCCGCCAGTGCACGGGATCGTCGATCCAGTCCTGGCGCTGGGTGATGTAGGTCCAGGTGCGCACGTGGCTGATCCGGCCGGCGAGGGTGTCGATGTCACCGTTGGTCCGGTCGAGCCGTCCGACCTGGCGTGCCACCCAGTCCTGCGGCAGTCGCTCCGTCCCGCCGGCCAGGTGGCCGAACAACAGTGTCAGCAGGCGGGTGTGCGGTTCGGTCAGGGTCTTGCGGAAGTCGGGGACCTGGCACACGTCCCACAGCAGCCGCACCCTTCCGGGGGTGTCGGCGCGCTGCATCAGCCCGGTGTCGCGTGACAGCGCATCGAGTGCCGCCTGGTCCTCGGCATCGCGCTTGGGCGCGAGGAACGGCCATGACGGGGGGCGCTCGAGCGAGCGCTTCAGGTCGCGGACGGTGTTGAAGTCGAGATCGGCGTTGCGCCAGTACACCCGGCGCAGGGACTCGAACCGGTGCTGCTCGATCGCGGTGATGGTCTCGGCATCGAACTCGGCGCAACCCGCGGTGACCCCGAAGGTGCCGTCGTTCATGTGCCGACCGGCGCGCCCGGCAATCTGCGCGAGTTCCTGGTGGTCGAGGCGGCGCGGCCGCCGTCCGTCGAACTTGGTGTCGCCGGCAAAGGCGACATGATCGATGTCCATGTTCAGACCCATGCCGATCGCATCGGTCGCGATCAGGAAGTCGACCTCCCCGGCCTGGTAGAGATCCACCTGGGCGTTGCGGGTGCGCGGCGACAGGGCGCCCAGCACCACGGCGGCGCCGCCGCGCTGGCGGCGGACCAGTTCGGCCAGGGTGTAGACATCGTTGGCGGAGAACGCGACCACGGCGGAGCGCCGCGGCAGCCGGGTGATCTTGCGCGCTCCGGCCCAGGCCAGCGATGACAGGCGGGGACGGCCGGCAAACGCCACCCCCGGGACCAGTTTCTCCACCAGCGCGCGCATGGTGCCGGAACCGAGGAACATGGTCTCGGCGGTGCCACGTGCCGAAAGGAGCCTCTGGGTGAAGATGTGGCCGCGTTCGCGATCGCCGGCCATCTGGATCTCGTCGATGGCCAGGAACTCGACCGACCGGTCGGTCGGCATCGACTCGACCGTGCACAGGAAGTAGCGCGCCCGGGCGGGAATGATCTTCTCTTCCCCGGTGATCAGCGCCACCTGGCTCCTGCCGGTGCGCGCGACCACCCGGTCGTAGTTCTCCCGCGCCAGCAGTCGCAGCGGAAACCCGATCATCCCGCTGTGATGTCCGAGCATCCGCTCGATCGCCAGGTGGGTCTTGCCGGTATTGGTCGGCCCGAGCACGGCGGTAATCCGTGGGACGTCCCGGTGGGTCATGGCATGGCCCTCGTCGACGCAACCTTGGCGCAGGGGCTTGCGCCGTGCGCCAATCTTGCACATATCAGCGACAAAATCGCCCCCGGATCCGGCAGGGCGAACACGAATCGGTACGCGGAAAGGCCAGGCGGGCAAGGAACGGAGGTAGCTGCACAATGACTGCACAGACCGGAAGCGTGGAAACTCGGTCGTTCCAGGCGGAAGTCAGCAAGTTGCTGCATATTGTCGCGAATTCGCTTTACAGCGAGCGCGAGGTGTTCCTGAGGGAACTGATTTCGAATGCCGCGGATGCATGTGACAGGCTGCGCTATCTCTCGCTGACCGACCCCGACCTGATCCGGGGCGACCCGGAGTTCGCGATCCGACTGGCGGCAAGCGCCGATGCCCGCACGCTCACGGTATCCGACAGCGGCGTCGGCATGAACGACGCCGAACTCCACGAGAACCTGGGGACCATCGCCCGCTCCGGAACCGGTGCGTTTCTCGACAATCTCTCGGGCGACGAGAAGCAGGATGTCGGGCTGATCGGGCAGTTCGGCGTCGGGTTCTACTCCGCCTTCATGGTCGCATCGGAAGTCGAGGTGCTGACCCGCAGGGCCGGCGATGAAACCGCGTGGATCTGGCGTTCGGACGGGCTCGGGTCCTACACCGTGGCGCCGTCGGAGAAGGCGGGACGCGGCACCGTCATCACCCTGCACCTGAAGGAAGACGCGGCGGAATTCCTCGAGGACGCGCGGCTGCGGTCGATCGTGAAGACCTATTCCGATCACATCGCGGTGCCGATCCGCCTCGCATCCGATGACAGCGACGAGACGGTCAATGAGGCGTCGGCCCTGTGGACCCGGCCGAGGGGAGACATCACCGAGCAGCAGTACACCGAGTTCTACCGCCATGTCTCGCGCTCGTTCGATGAGCCGTGGCAGACCATCCACTGGCGGGCCGAGGGCCGCTACGAGTACAGCGCCTTGCTGTTCGTTCCGTCCGCGGCCACGACGGAACTCTACGATCCGGAGCGCCGGAACCGTCTGCGGCTGTACGTGAAGCGGGTGTTCATCACCGACGACTGCAAGGGCCTGGTGCCCGAGTGGCTCCGGTTCATGCGTGGCATCATCGACTGCGAGGACCTGCCGCTCAACATCAGCCGCGAGCTGCTGCAGAAGAACCCGATGCTGACGGCGATCAGCGGTGCGGTGACCCGCCGGGTCCTGACCGAACTGGGGAACCGGGCAAAGGAAGACCCGGAGCAGTACGCCGGGTTCTGGGACCGGTTCGGACCGGTGCTGAAGGAGGGCCTGTACGGGTTCGGCAACGAACACCGCGACACCCTGCTGCAGCTCGTGCGCTTCAGGACCTCGACCAGGGACGGGCTGGTCAGCCTTGCCGAGTATGTCGAGGCGATGAAGGACGGGCAGGAGCACATCTTCTACATCACCGGCGAATCCCATGATGCCGTGAGCAACTCGCCGCATCTCGAGGGCTTCGCCGCCCGCGGCGTGGAGGTGCTGCTGTTGTCGGATCCGGTCGACGACTTCTGGATCTCGTCAATGTTCGAGGGCTACGAGGGCAAGCAGTTCAGCTCGGTGACCCGGGGAACCGCCGAGCTCGACGCCATCACGCCGGAGGAGACGCCGGACGAGGAAGGCTCAGACAGTCAGGAGAGCTCCGAATCGGAGGATGTCGCGCCGCTGATCGCCTCGATCAGGCTTGCTCTTGGAGACGCGGTCAAGGACGTGCGGGCGTCGGTGAGGCTGACGGATTCCGCCGTCTGCCTGATTGCGGACGAGGGCGACATGGACATGAACCTCGAGCGCATCCTGCGCCAGCACAAGCAGGTGCAGGAAGCCTCGCCGCGGGTTCTCGAGATCAATCCGGGGCACCGGTTGATCAAGGGGCTCGCCCGGCGCATCGAGCAGGGGGAAAGCGGGGCCGAGATCGAGGACGCCGCCTTCCTGTTGCTCGACCAGGCACGGATCATGGATGGGGAGCCGGTCGCGGACGTCAGGGCCTTCGCTTCCCGGCTGTCGCGGGTCATGGAACTCGGTTACACCGCCTCTACGAGCCAGTGAACCTCGCCGGACGTTTCTCGTGGAAGGCGGCCACGCCTTCCGCGAAGTCCGCAGAGGTCCGCAGGCGCCCGTAGGCGTTACCCTCGATCTCGATCCCGGCCTCGACGGTGGTGTTCTGGGCGGCGTTCAGCACGCCCTTGATGGTGCGCTGCGCCAGGGGCGAGAAACCGCGCAGTTCATCGACCAGACGGTCGGTCGCAGCCTCGAGCCCGTCGTCGGGCACGCAGTCGAGCACCATGCCCCAGTCCCTCGCCTCCGCGCCGGTGACCCGGCGGGAACGAAAGGTCATGTCCTTGGTCCGCTGCATCCCGATCATGTGCAGCAGCCGGATCGAGCCGCCGGAGCCCGGGATCTGGCCGATCCGCTGTTCGGGCAGGGCGTAGAGCGTGGTCTCCGAGGCGATGCGGAAGTCACAGGCAAGCGAGAGTTCGAAACCGACGCCGAAGGTATAGCCGCGATTGGCCGCGATCACCGGTTTGTGGCACCGGGCAGGTGCCGCGATGTTGTCGGCCAGCCTGGAGACGTGTTCGGGGCTGGCCGCGAGGAAGCCGGCGATGTTCCCGCCCGACGAGAAATGCCGGCCCTCGGCCCGGAGCACGATGATCCGCACCCGGGGATCGCGGTCAAGCGCCTCGAAACCCTCGCGCAGCGCCTCGCGCTGCGGCATCTCGATGATATTGAGCGGCGGTCGGTCGAGGATGATGTCGCCACGCTCCCCGGCGGCGTCGACTTCCACCCTGAAACCGTCGTGTGTCCCTGTCATCTCCGCTTCCCGCTTTCCGGTTCCCAGTCTCCCGCGACCAGCATGCGGCGCAGGATCTTTCCCACCGGCGACTTCGGAATGGCGGCAACGAACACGTACTGCCGTGGCCGCTTGAAGTCGGCCAGGCTGCTGGCGCGGCACCAGCGCTCGAGTTCGTCGGCCTCCACGTTTCCGGTCCGGGTCAGGAAGGCCGTCACCTGCGCCCCCCAGCGCGGGTGCGGCATGCCGACCACCGCGACCTCGCCGACGGCGGGGTGCAGCGACAGCACGCTCTCGATCTCGGCGGGAAGGATGTTCTCGCCGCCCGAGATGATCATGTCGTCGACCCTGCCGGTCACGAACAGGTCGCCGTCCCGGTCGCGGTAGCCGATATCGCCGGTGTAGTACCAGCCGTCGCGCAGGGCGCCGGCGTCGGCATCGGGACGTTTCCAGTAGCCGTCGAAGGCCTCGTCGCCGTCGAGTGCGGCGATGATCTGGCCCTCGACGCCGGCCGCGACCGGTCGGCCGGAATCCGGGTCGTCGAGGGCGACCACCCTGATCTCCTGGTTGATCCCGGCCTTGCCGGCGGAACCCGGTTTGCCGGCGGCGTCGGTCTCGACGGTGAAGGTGTAGATTTCCGACGAGCCGTAATGGTTGACGAACAGTTCCGGCCGGAATGCGGTGTCGAGCCGCGCCACCAGCCCGTCGGTCATGGTCTGGCCGGCAAATCCCAGCCTGCGGACCGAGCTGATGTCGGTGGTCGCAAATCCGGGCGCCTCGAGCAGGTCATGGTACAGCGTCGGCACCAGGTAGAGCGCGCTGATCCGCTCGCGTTCGATCAGCGCCAGCGCCGCCGCCGGATCGAACCGGCGCTGGCAGACGAAATGCCCGCTCACGACGATCGAGGCGAGGAGGGTCCGCACCCCCATGGTGTGGTAGAGCGGCATCACCCCGAGGATCACCTCGCCCGGCCGGTACAGGTTCTGGGCCACGTGGGCGACGGCGGCGGCGCGCTCCGCCCCGTGGCTGCGCGGTACCCCCTTGCCGGGTCCGGTGGTTCCCGAGGTGTAGAGCATCACCGAGGTATCGTCGGGCGAGGCGGCCGGTGCGACGGCCCCGGCGCCGCACAGGTCCTCCCACGGCGTGCCGGCGGCGCCGTCGAGCCCCACGAGACGGACGTCAGCGATGCCCGGGCAGGCCTCGACCCGGTCCGCGACCAACGGTTCGTGGACCAGGACCCGCGCCTCGGCGTCCGCGAGCACGTGCTCGATCTCCCCGGCCGATGCCCGCCAGTTGAGCGGGGTGATCACCAGGCCGGCCAGCTGGCAGGCGATGTGAAGGGTTGCCGCCTCGTGCCGGTTGGTCAGCAGGGTCACGACGTGGTCGCCCGGCTCGAGGCCGAAACGCTGCAGGCCGCCGGCGAGCTCGCGCGCCGCGCGTTCCCACTGGCGCCAGGTCAGCCGCAGGGCGCCGTCGCTGAGTGCGATCCGGTCGGGCTCGCGTGCCGCGCTCGCCAGGAACCCGCGGCCGAGATCGAACATCAGTCCGTCCCGCCCAGCGCATCGAGCGCGGCGCTGAGGAGCGCCTCGTAGCCGGTGCAGCGGCAGATGTGACCGGAGAGCGTCTCGCGAACCTGCTCCTCGCCGGCGCCGGGGTCCTGTTCCAGCAGGCAGGTGAGCGACATGAGAATCCCCGGGGTGCAGAAGCCGCACTGGACGGCATGGTGGCGGGCGAGGGCCCGTTGCAGGCCGGTCAGCTCACCCGGTCCCGCCAGTCCCTCGACGGTGGTCACGCTCCGGCCGTCGACCTGGACCGCGTAGAGCAGGCAGGACCGGGCGGGCCGGCCGTCGAGCAGGACGGTGCAGGCGCCGCACACGCCGTGTTCGCACCCGACGTGGGTTCCGGTCAAGCCGAGCTCGTGGCGCAGGAAGTCGCTGAGCAGCGTTCGCGGCTCGGCGCTGCCCTCGGCGGATCCGCCGTTGACGCACAGCCGCACCCGGTGACGATGGTCAGGCTCGAGGTAGCGCATCGCATGCCTCGCGGATGGTTGCAGCACCCAGGCGGCGGACGAGGTGCCGGCGGTAGGATGCCGGTGCGTGCATGTCGCTGTCGCCGCCTGCTTCCCAGGCGATCGCGTTGAGCGCGTCGGCAAGGGCGTCCGCCTCGAGGTGGTCGAGCCTTCGGACGAGGGGGCTGTCGGCGATGCCGCCGAAGCCCACCGTCACCCCCGAGGGGTCGGCGACGGCGGCCACTGCCAGGATGGCGAAGTCACCCTGACGCGGGCTGACTTCGCGAAACGCGGTTGCGAACGGACCGGGCCGGACCGGGAACCGGGCCGCGGTCACCAGTTCGTCATCGGCGATGTCGGTCAGCATCACCCCCTGCTGGAACAGTGATGCCGCCACCCGGCGGCGACGGCCGCGTTTCTCAAGCACCACCTCGCCGCCGAGCACGGCGAGCACCAGCGGCAGTTCGGCGCTCGGGTCCCCGTGCGCGAGTGACCCGCACACCGTTCCGCGTTCCCGGGTCTGCGGATGGCCGACGCAGGGCAGGGCAGCCGCGAGCAGGGGCTGCGCGGCGAGTCCGGGCCAGCGCAGTGCCGCGGCCTGGGTGACCGAGGCACCCACGGTCATCACGGTGTCATCCGCGTCGATGGTGTCCAGCTGGGCGAGGCCGGAAATGTCGACGAGGACCCGCGGCTGCACCAGGCGCATGTTGAGCATGGCGGCAAGGGACTGGCCGCCCGCGAGCACCCGGGCCTCGGCACCGTGCTGCGCCAGCAGTTCGAGTGCCTCCTCGAGGGTATCCGGCCGGGCATAGGCGAAGGATGCCGGTTTCACTGCCGTCCTCCGAGGAGGCGGCGCAGCAGGCGGCGGAGCCACCCGCTCCGCCGGGGTTCCGGCGCGAGCCTGGCAAACGCCTGGTCGATCACGGTCCGGACAGCGGCATTCAGCACCCGGCCACCCACGGCGGCGATGGTTCCCGAGACCGTGACCGCATAGTCCCAGGCGAGATCGGTTCCCCCGTCCCCGGCCGGTTCGAGCCGGATCGTGGCGCGGCCGCTGGCTGATCCGAGCGGGCCCTCGGCCGTTCCGGCGATCTCCAGTCGGTCCGGTTCGTGCATCTCGACGAACCGGACCCGGGCGACGAACCGGCCGCGCACCGGCCCGGCGCCGAGACTGGCTACCGCGCACCACGAACGGTCTCCGGTGGACTCGAGTGAATGGCAGCCGGGTATCAGCCGGACCAGGTGCTCCGGGTCGGTGACGATCGCCCACAGCCGCGGGGGCGGAATGGCGACACCGCGGGTGCCGGACTGGCGCAGCTCCCCTCCCTCCGGCGCCGCCGGCGGTTCCCGGTCCGGCGGTGGCGGCTCGTGCTCGCCGATGAGCGCGCAGACCCGCGGGCGGGTAAGCGGCAGCGTGTCGACCGGCGCCCCGATCGCGTCGGAGACGGCGTTGGCCAGGCACACCGGTGTCGACATGCAGTTGCCCTCGCCCAGTCCCCTCGCCCCGGTCGGGGTGACCGGAGACGGGGTGTGGTCGTGCAGGACGATCAGCTCGGGCATGTCGGTTGCACGCGGCACGCAGTACTCGGCCAGGGTTCCGGCAAGGAACGCTCCGTCGGGCCGGTAGGCGAGTTCCTCGAACAGCGCCGCTCCGAGACCGTGCGCGAACCCGCCCCGGATCTGGCCGTCGGCGAGGGCCGGGTTGAGCAGCCGGCCGGCATCGTGCGCGGTGACGTAGCGGTCAATGCGAACCGACCCGTCGTCCGGGTCGACCTCGACACCGCAGTAGTCGTGGATGAACCCGTAGGTGGCGGAGGAATTGACCCGGTCCCGGTCGTCGGGCTCGCGCAGGCCCGACGGGGTCCAGAACGCGGTTTCCCTGAGACCGTCGGCAGCGTCGCCGGGGCTGGCCGAAAGCGGTGCCCAGTGCGCCTGTGCCGCCAGGCGGTTGAGCGCGACCGCGTTGTCGGGATTGTCGCGGGTACGTGCCATGCCGTCCGCGAGTTCGATCCGGTCGGCGGTGGTGTTCAGCTCCTTTGCCGCTACGTCGCGCAGCCGGTCCGCGATCCGGCCGGCCGCAAGGCTGGCCGCCCCGGCGACGGCGCCGGCAAAGCGGCTGGAGTAGTTCCCTGACGCGATCGACCAGGCATCCTTCAGCGTGTCGTGCTCGGATACGGTCGCAACCTGCGACGGGGCGATGCCGAGCTCGTCGCCGACCACCTGGGCCAGGACCGTCCGGTGTCCCTGTCCCTGCGGAACCGAGGCGGCAGAAACAGTGACCGCGCCGGTGGGATCGATGGCGACGGTGGCGGTGGCGAGGGCACCGTTCTTCGGCCCGGCGCGGGCGCGCTGTTCTGCGGTGAGCAGGGTGGTGATGTATCCCATGTTCGAGATCGACGGCTCGATCACCATCGCGTGGCCGATCCCGTAGAGCCGGCCCTCGCCGCGGGCGGCGTCGCGTCGCCGCTTGAGCTCGGCCAGTCCGCCATCGCGAACAGCCCGGTCCACCGTTGCGGCATAGTCACCGCCGTCGAGCACCGCGCCCGGAGCAGTGGTGCAGGGCATGGCGTCTGCGGGCACCAGGTTGCGCCGGCGCAGCTCCAGCGGACAGAGCCCGAGTTCCGCCGCAACCCGGTCCATGAGGCGTTCGAGCGCGAAGTAGACCTGCGGTCCGCCGAACCCCCGCATCAGTCCGGTCGGCGTGCGGTTGCTGACCACGACCCGGTTGCGGATCCGGACGGACCCGATCGCGTAGGGACCGGTCATGTTGCCGTGCATCCTGTACAGCGTCGCCGGTTCCGGCGCCCGCAGCCAGGCGCCGCAGTCCTCGATCTGGTCCCAGTCCAGCGCCCGGACCGTGCCGTCGCTGTCCACCGCGGCACGCAGGGTGGTCATGCGGCTGGTGGCCGCGGTCGCGGCCGCCAGGTGTTCGAGCCGGTCCTCGATCCACTTGACCGGACGCCGGGCGAGACGGGCCGCGAGCGAGAGCGCCACCACGTAGGGAAACACCGCCTGCTTGGTCCCGAACGAACCGCCGGAATCAGGCGGGGTCCGCAGGCGCAGGCGGTTGCCGGGAACCCCGAGGGCCCGGGCCATCACCGTGTGCAGCGTGTAGGGTCCCTGGAAGTTTGCGGTGACGTCGTAGCTGTCCTCGCCTTCGCGCCAGATGGCAAGCACTCCGAAGGTCTCGACCGGGGTGCAGGCGTTGCGCGGGTAGCGAACCGTGGTGCAGACCACGTGGCCGGCAGCGGCGAAGGCGCCGTCCGGGTCGCCGTAGCTGAAGCCGCGCTCGTGCAGCAGGTTGGAACCGGCGTCGGGGTGCAGCACCGGCGCTCCGGGAGCAAGCGCGGCATCCGGGTCCATCACCGGCGCCAGGGGCTCGTAGCCGACCTCGATCCGCTCGGCGGCGTCCTCGGCCAGGTACCTGTCCTCCGCCACTACCAGGGCCACCGCTTCGCCCACGTAGCGGACCCGGTCGATTGCGAGCGCGTACTGGTGTGCCGCCACCCTGACACCGCAGAGGAACGGGGAGGTCAGCCGTGCAACATCGGCTCCGGTCACGATTGCACGCACACCCGGCATGGCCGCGGCAGCGGCGGTGTCGACGGCGAGCAGGCGGGCGTGGGCATGCGGGGAGCGCACGAAGGCGGCATGCAGGCAGCCCGGCGGTTCAGCGAGGTCGTCCGCGAACCGGCCGTCACCGATCAGGAGCGAGGGGTCCTCGACCCTGGGCATCGAGGTTCCGACTGTGGCCATGGGGTATTGGTGGCAAGTTCCCGTGCGACACGCAACCCTGGCCCGGTGAAGGGCGAACGGGTTCCTGTCCCGGTCTTCCCGGCGGGCCTCGCGTCGCGCGGTGCCGCGCTGTAGGATCGCCGTTCCCGTATCGGCCGGCGGCGAGGACTCCCATGAGCGCACCCTACACCGGGATCTTTCCCATCGTTCCCACCCCGTTCGATGATGACGGCGGGCTTGATCCGGACGGACAGCGGCGGGTTCTCGACTGCATGGTCGACCAGGGAGTGGACGGGGTCTGCATCCTCGCCAACTACTCCGAACAGTTCCTGCTGAGTGATGCCGAACGCGAAATGCTGCAGACGCTGTGCCTCGGCCACGTGGCCTCGCGGGTTCCCGTGATCGCGACCTGCAGTCACTTCAGCACCAGGATCGCGGTGGAACGCTGCCGGCGTGCCGAGGCCGAGGGGGCCGCCATGGTGATGCTGATGCCGCCCTACCACGGTGCGGCACTGAAGGCGGACGAGGAAGGTATCGTGGCGCATTTCCGGGCGGTGGCCGAGGCGATCGACATCCCGGTCATGATCCAGGACGCGCCGTTGTCCGGTGTCACCCTGCCGGTGCCACTCCTGGCCCGTATCGCGCGCGAGCTTCCGACGGTGGGCTACTTCAAGATCGAGACCCCGGGCACGGCGGACAAGCTCCGCGCCCTGCTTGCGGCTGCCGGCGCGCATATCGACGGGCCGTTCGACGGAGAGGAGGGCATCACACTGCTCGCCGACCTCGATGCGGGTGCCACCGGCACCATGACCAGTGCGCTTGCGCCGGAGCGGGTCCGCCCGATCGTGACCAGCCATCTTGCCGGGTCGCGCGAGGAGGCGGAGGCGCTCTATGCCGGCATGCTGCCGCTGATCAACCTGGAGAACCGCCAGTGCGGGCTGCGGGCGACCAAGGCGGTGATGAAGGAGGGCGGGGTGATCCGGTCCGACGCCGTGCGCCACCCGCTCGCGCCGCTGCCGGCGCCGACCCGCGAGACCCTGATGCGCATGGCGCGCGACCTTGACCTCGTGGCAATGCGCTGGGGCAAGTAACCGGCAGCGGGCCCGGGCCGGTTCTTCGCCCCGCCCTGGCGGTCCCGGGGCGCCCGCGGCCCGGGATCATGCAGCGGAGCGTGGGGCAGCCGTCGAGCACGCGGGTGTCGTCACCGCCGGTGCCAACCGGCACGGGGTGGCGTCGACGGCCAGGCGAGCCAGCCTTTCCCGCTCCGCAGGATCCAGTGCCCGGAACCCGCCGGTGCATCCCGCCGCACCGATGCCCGTGGCCCCGGCGGCGTGGAGCTGTTCCACGTTTCCTGTGAGTTCGCGGCAGGCGGCACGGGGGACGTGACAGGCTGGCGGATTGTGCCCTACCCTTCGGACACGGGACGGTCCGGGCGGACGGCAGGCTGATGAGACTGACGAACACACAGATCGCACGGTTCCGGGACGACGGGTTCCTGATCCTGCCGTCGCTGTTCTCGCTCGAGGAAGTGGCTGTTCTCAAGGCGGAGTTGCCGCGGCTTTTCGCCGAGCGCCGGCCGGAGAATTTTCGGGAAAAGGGGAGCGACGCCGTACGCACGGCCATGGCCCTGCACCTGCGCAGCGAGGTCTACGCCCGGCTGGTCCGGCATCCCCGCCTCGTCGAACCGGCCCGGCAGCTTCTCGGCGATGATCTCTACATCCAGCAGGTCAAGGTGAACGCCAAGGCAGCCTTTTCCGGCGACGTCTGGCAATGGCACTACGATTTCGCGACCCACGGCGGCGAGGACGGCGTGCCCGAGCCGCTCGCACTCAACCTTCACGTGCTGCTCGACGAGGTGAACGAGTTCAACGGGCCGATCGTCTTCATCCGCGGCTCGCACAGGCGCGGCGTAGCGCCGGCGACGCTGGATACCGAGACGACGAGCTATCCGCTCTGGGTGGTCGACGACGAGACGGTGGCCTGCCTGGTCGCCGAGGGCGGCCTGGTCGCCGCCAAGGGGCCGCCCGGCACGGTGCTGATCTTCGGCGACACGCTGGTCCACGGCTCTTCGATCAACATGACGCCCTGGCCGCGCACGATCTTCTCGCTGATCCTCAACCCGGTCGCCAACGCGCTGACCCGCCACAAGCGGCCGGAACACCAGCACCACCGCGACCTGAGCCCGGTTTCGCCGCTCGGCGACGGGTGCCTGCTGGTGCCGGCGGCCGGGTAACGGCGCAGCCCGTCCGCCGTGCCGCGGCCTGCCGGCGACACGCTTCGCCGGCCCGTTTCCGGCGTTGCGGTTTCGATGGAAACACTTCGTCCGCCATACGGACCGATCTGTTGCAACGAGGTTGGGGCCGTGCGAACATCACGTCCATTGGCAGGAATCGATGGCGCAGGCGATGGCATTCAAGATAGGCTTGCTTGTTTTTCCGGATATCATGCAGCTCGACATGACCGGGCCGCACGAAGTCTTCTCGCATTTTCCCGACAGCGAGGTCCTGCTGGTCTCGAAATCCCTCGACCCGGTACGGTCGAGCGGCGGAATGCGCATTCTCCCGGACACCACCTATTCGGACTGTCCGCAGCTCGATCTCGTTTGCATGCCGGGCGGCGGCGGCATGAACGCATTGCTGACCGACGGGGAAACCCTCGATTTTCTCCGCCGGCAGGCGCAAGGCGCCCGCTACGTCACGTCGGTCTGTACGGGGTCGCTGGTCCTGGGAGCCGCCGGCCTGCTGAAGGGGCGGCGTGCGGCATGTCACTGGATGTCGAGGGAGATGCTGTCGGCTTTCGGAGCGATCCCCGACCCGTCCCGGGTCGTCGTGGACGGCAATATCGTTTCGGGTGGTGGAGTGACCGCAGGAATCGATTTTGCCCTCACCGTCGCCGGCGAACTGTTCGGTGCCGATGTCGCAAAGTCGATACAACTGGCCATCGAATACAATCCGCAGCCGCCCTTCGATGCAGGCTCCCCGGAAGGAGCCGGTCCGGAGATCGAGGCGGCGGCCCGTTCGGCGGCGAGCGGCCGCCAATCCCGGCGCGCAGCGGCGGTTCGTGCAGCCGCCGAAGCCGTTCAGGAACGAACATGACCGGAGGCACCGAAGCGCACCCGCAGACGCGCAAAGAGAGAATGCACTCGATTATCTGCCGGTTCCGCAAACCGAAAGACGTTTCAGACAGTGTCCGCTGACCCGGAGGACATGGCCGGCGGCATCGAAAACAACCGCCGACCAGGCGGCTAAGCGATCGTCGAATGGAACTTGTCGTTGCCCTTGCGCTCAACGGCCTGGTCTGGGGCCTGATCATCGCCCTTATCGCACTCGGCCTGTCGATTATCTTCGGGCTGCTCGACATCATCAATCTGGCGCATGGCGATTTCTTCATGGTGGGGACGGTCCTCACCTGGTTCGTGCTCGAGGCAACCGGCAATTACTGGCTCGCCTTTCTGATCGTGCCGCTCGTGGGGCTGGTGCTGGGGGCTCTGGTCGAGCGCTCGGTCATTCAGCCGATCCGCGGCACGGCGGCGCTGTCCATCGTGGCGACCTTTGGCCTGTCGATCATCATACAGGAAGTCGTCAGGGCCGGCTTCGGCGCGGCGCCCAAACGCATTCTGCCGCCGATCGAGGGGACGATCCCGCTGTTTGGCATCGAGTACGACTACTACCGGCTCTTCGCTGCCGGGGTTTCCATCGTTGCCATCTTCGGATTCTTCGTCTTTTTGCACCGCACCAAACTGGGCACATGGATGCGCGCCGTGCGGTTCGATCGGGATACCGCACTTGCCATGGGCGTGCCGGCACGCACGGTATACATGGTCACCTTCGCGCTTGGATTCGCGATGGCTTCGCTCGGCGGTGCGGTCGCCGCGCCGATCACCACCGTCGATTTTCAGACCGGCGTGGACGTGCTGCCCTTCTGCTTCATGGCGGTGATCATTGGCGGGTTGGGGAACCTGCCCGGAACGGTAGCGGCGGCGGTTCTCCTGGCGGTTACCGAAGGCATCGTGACCAGCTTCACCGATCCGACGGTTGCCCGCATCGTTTCGCTCTGTCTGATGAGCGCCGTCCTGTTGGCACGGCCGCACGGACTGTTCGCCGGCGCAACGCGATGAAGGACCGTATCAACCGCACCGTCCTGCTGGTGGTCTTGGTATTCCTGGTTGCCGCGCCGTGGGTTCTGCCGGCGATCGGGTTTGATTACTGGCTCGATATCCTGGCCGAGATCATCATCTGGTCCCTGTTTGCGGCAAGCGTCAATCTCCTGTTCGGCTATGTCGGGTTGCTGTCGTTCGGGCAAGCATTGTTTTTCGGCATGGGCATGTTCGGCGTCGCGATCGGCATCGCCAAGCTCGGACTCGGATTCTGGCCGGCTCTGGGGTTTGGCATGACGGTCGCCATCGGAACCGCAGCGGTTGCCGGGGCGCTCGCCGTGCGGCTGACCTGGCACTACTTTGCGATCATCACCGTTGTGTTCTCGCTCATCTTCTACTTCATCGCCCTCAGTGCAAAACCGCTGACCGGGGGAGATGACGGAACCAGCTTCTCGATGCCCGCCATGCTGGAAACCGGCGGGTTCGAACTCAGTCTTACCGATCCGACCGTACAGTATTTCTTTATTCTTGCGGTTGCGGCCGCGGCCTATTTCCTCAAGTATCTGATCGTCAAGAGCCCGTTTGGCATGGCGCTGATGGCGGTGCGGGAAAACGATGTCCGCGCGTCCCTGATCGGCCTGAATGTCTATTTCTTGCGCTGGATCGCCTTTGTTATCGCCGGTGGTTTCGCCGGGCTTGCGGGATGTCTGTTCGCCCTGTTCGGACGATACGCCTCGGCAACCTACATGTTCTACCATGTGTCGGGCGAGGGCGTTGTGTGGACGATCATCGGCGGCGCGGGAACGCTGTTCGGTCCGGCCGTCGGGACCGCGCTGCTGATCGTCGTCCGGGAGGAACTGTCCAACATGTGGGAGCATTATCCCATTCTGGTCGGCCTGGTCGTCATTCTGACGGTCATCTTCGCACCGAAGGGGTTGATGGGCTTCTGGAACGCGTTGCTGGACCGCCTGGCGCCAGCGCCTGCCGACCGCACGACAGGGGACGGGCGGACGGACGGAACCGTGGACGCTGCGGCTGTGCCGGCCGAGCGCAGGACCGGCCCGTGAACGCGCCCATGCTGCGGATCGCCGATCTGACCAAACGCTTCGGCGGGCTGGTGGCGCTGGATCGCGTCACGCTCGATTTCGAACCGAACGTCTTGCACGCGATCATCGGGCCGAACGGGGCCGGCAAGACCACCCTGTTCAATGTGATTTCGGGGATGCTCAAATCGGATTCCGGGACTGTGCAGTTTCGCGGCAGGGATATCTCCGGCATGGCGCCGCACAGGATCAGCCGCCTTGGCATGAGTCGGTCGTTGCAGATCAAGAGCGTGTTCGATTCGATGACCGTTGCCGAAAATCTGTGGATCGCAGCGCAGGCGAGACAGGGCGTCATGCATCCCTTTGCGAGCCGAGCCCGCTTCGGGCGGACAACTGAACGCGTCGACAGGATCCTCGAGCAGATCGGCCTTGAAGGATTGCGCAATTCTCCCGCGGGCACCCTGTCCTATGGCGATGTCGCCCTGCTGGAGATCGGCATCGCCCTGGCAACCGAGCCGTCGCTCCTGCTGCTGGACGAACCGATTTGCGGGATGGGCCCGGCGGAAACGGCGGAAACGGTCGAGAAAATTCGCCACCTGGCCGAAGACGTCGATGTCATCATCATAGAGCATGACATGCCGGTCGTGTTCGATCTCGCCGACCGGATTACCGTAATGGCGCAGGGCGGCGTGCTGGCCCGGGGCACGCCGGGCGAGATCGCGAAGAATGCTGCGGTGCGGGAAGCCTATCTCGGCGACGAGGAGGAGGAGGAAGACGATCCCGATGCTTGAGGTACGCGACCTTCACAGCAGTTACGGCAAGGTGGAAGTGCTCCGGGGCGTTTCGCTGAATGTCGGCGACGGGGAAATTGTCGGTTTGCTGGGCCGCAACGGCGTCGGCAAGACGACCACGCTGAAGGCCATCATGGGTCTGGTCCGGACATCGGCCGGACACGCGACCTTCGATGGCGTCGATCTGACAGGCATCGCAGCGCACAAGGTCCCGGGCCGCGGCATCGGTTACGTTCCGCAGGGGCGGGGAATCTTTCCCAACCTCACCGTTGAGGAAAACCTCTTTCTCGGCCTTCGAGGCGAACCGTCGGCGCCACAGCGGGCGGCGGTTTTCGAACGCTTTCCGCAACTGCAGCAACGACTGTCTCAAAAGGGCGGCACGTTATCGGGGGGAGAACAGCAGCAACTGGCGATCGCACGTTGCCTCGTCATGCAACCCAAACTCCTCATTCTCGACGAGCCGACCGAAGGTATTATGCCGATCCTGATCAAGAAAATCAGATCCGAAATCCGGAAAATCAACAGTTCCGGAGTTTCCATACTTCTGGTCGAACAAAACCTGGTTACTGCGTTCAAGATTTGCAGCGTAATTTACCTGATGGAAAAAGGAAGTATCGTTCACCGGTCCAGCGCAGCCGAACTCAAGAGCCGGCCCGATGTTATTCATCGGTACCTTGGTATGGCCGCATAAGACCAGTTGGGAGAAAGAAAATGACGTGCAAGAACAAGACAGGCAAACCGGAAGCGACGCGGCTTCGTACAGAACTGCCACGCCGATCCTTCCTGCAAACCGCCCTGGCCGGCGGCGTCGTTGCGTCGACCGCCTACCTGTCCCTCACCCGCGATCTGGTCGCCAAGGAAAGCGGCCCGATCGTGATCGGGCATCAATGCGAACTGACGGGCGGATTCTCGTCCTGGGGCTACTGGCATGACAAATGCGCAAGGGCTGCCGCGAACCTGATCAACGAAGGCGGTGGAATAGCGGGGAGAAAGCTCGAAGTCCCGGTGGCGGATACCGAATCCACTCCCGCGGCGGGCGCGCGGAAGCTGCGTTCCCTGATCCAGCGGTCGAAAGCGAGCTTCGTTGTCGGTTCGGTGCACTCGGGCATCATGCTCGCTTCGATTCCCATCGCCACGGAATTGAAAACGCCGTATTTCTCTGCCGGCGAAGCGACCGAGGCGACCGGCTCGAAAGGCACGCGTTACAGTTTCCGCACCGGCACCGATACCTACGCCCTGGCAGCGGCGGGGGCACCCTGGGCCTTCGAGAACCTCGGCAAGAACTGGACGATGATCTTCCCCGACTACGCCTGGGGTCACAGCCATCATCAGGAACATCGCAAGCTGATCGAGTCAATGGGCGGCAAGGTCAACGATCCGATAGCCGTACCGCTCGGCACACGGGATCTGGTGCCGTATCTCGCCAAGATACCGGAGGAAACGGAAGTCCTGTTCTCGGTGTTTTTCGGAGCGTTGTCCGTCGCGTTCTATACCCAGTCCAAGTCGATGAAGCTGGACGAGAGAATGAAGATGTATTCGGTCAGTGGAACCATCGAAGCGATCCACCCCGAGGCGATCAACGGTGCGGCGGAGAACGTCTTCTTCCTGGAGAATTTTCCGCGTCCTCTGGAATACAAGAATGACGAGTACCACAAGGAATTCATCGAAATGATGGATATCGATCCGGTCCATGCCCAGGAGAACGGGTCCGACCGGGTGATGGCGAAGAGCCACGCCTGGCAGTCGTACGAGAACTTCTTCGTGCTCAAGAAGGCGATCGAGGCGTCAGGCTGGCAGCGGAACAAGGATACGCCGGGCGTCATCGAAGCGCTGGAAGGGCTGGAGATGGAGAATTCGCTGGCGCATCCGCAGGGAGCCAAGCTGCTGCGCGGCCAGGATCACAGTGGCATGATCGACTGCTACATGAGCCAGGTCGAAAACGGTGTATTCGTCGTCAAGAGGCGGATCCCGCGTGCGGAGATGGAAGCCCTGCTGCCGCCGCGGTACGACTTCCGCGAATACAAGCTGTAGGAGGTTCTACAGCGGAACTGGCCGTCCGGGCCGAAAGCGCGAGGCGACAGCGCCCTTTCGGAACCCCGGCGGCCCGGTTCCGCGAACCCCGCGTCTGAAGCAGGCGGGTGACCGGTCCCGCCGATCGTGACTGCGGTGCGCCCGCGCCATGCTCCGCGAGGCGGCGGTTCACCCTCCGGCTGTGCCGGCCCTTGTTCTCGATCCTGCCGATCGGGACGGGGCCGGTCCCGCCGGCGCGGGATACACCGGTGCCGCCGCAGGGCTGGAGACTGACATGACCCGCCGGCTCGCCCACCCGCGGCAGGCGCACCGGGCCAGCACCCGTCGGCGGCTTGAAGGAGAGGGTACGCGCAGGGTCCGGGCGGGTGGCCGGTTCCACATGCGAATTCCATTCGGCGCCGTGCGGAAGGCCGGCCGCGGTGCGCGCGGCCCGCATGGTGGCCGTGCCCGGCACCGTGTCCGGCAGGTCGAAACCCGGCCTGCCCCTGGCGACACCGATCCGGCCACCGGTTCATCGTTGGGGTGATCGGGAACGAGAGCTCACAACGGGCTCTCCAGCCGCGTGTTGGCAATCAGTTCCGGAACACTGGCCTGGTTCGGGAGGGACAACAGGAAGGCCACCATCTCCGCCACGGTTTCCGGTTGCAGGCGCTCGGCCCGGGGCGTCGTGCCCGGGATCCCCGCGAGCAGGTCGGTGTCGATCGCTCCGGGGCAGATCGCCGTGGCCCGTACGCCGTCGTCCCAGCCGGCAAGGCGGACCGCCTGGGTCATCGCGAGAAGGGCGTGCTTGGTCATCGAATACCCGATGGAAACGCCGGCCCGGTAGCGCTTGGCATCGGTCGAGGCGATGTTGATGACCCGACCCCTTCCGGTTTGCCTGAGATGCGGCAGCGCGGCCCGGGTCAGACGGAAGGGCGCCTTGACGTTGACCGCCCACATGTCGTCGAGGTCCGTCTCGCTGCCCTGTCCGAAGTCGACGATGCGCAGGATGCCCGCGTTGTTGATCAGGGCGTCGAGCCGTCCGAAACGGTCCATGGTGCCCTCGACCCAGGGTGTGGCGGTGGACGGGTCCGTGGCATCGAAGGGAAACGCCGCGAGCGTACCGGACGGGGCTGTAAAGGCGTCCGCCTGTCCGCGATCCCTCAGGCCCAGCGACAGGGTCCAGCCGTCTTCAAGCAGCTTGCGGATGATCGCCGCGCCGAGGCCCCTGCCGCCACCAGAGATCATCGCAACCTTCATCACAGGAACTCCTTGCAGACCCGGCCGTCGGTGACGGTGTTCCGCCTCCACATGAACCCTGCCCGGGCGGTGCACGGACATGCAACCGGGTCTTCGCGCTTCAACGGTTCCGCGAACTGTTCCGCCGGCCCGGTCACATCCCGCAGGGTTGTGCCCGGTTGCTGCTGCAGGGATCATTGACGAGGCGATGGACGGCCCGCACGCTCGGGAACCAGCGCCGGCTCGAAAACGCCGCACACGGAAAGCGGGAGTTCGACGGCCGCGGCCTCGCACGTTTCGGGAGGACGACGAAAGCACGTGCGTGGATCGGCGCATGACGGCAACCGGAAGGGGGGTGCGGGACATCCGCACGTCCGGTCCGACGAACAGGGGTGAGAAAACGCGGCCTGCGGTCAGGACCGGGGTACCGGAACAGGGCCGGGCGCCGCCGGCCGATCAGCTGTTCCCTTGACCTGTCGGTCGAACGCACCTTCCCTCGACCCTGTGGCGTCGGGCACGCTTGTGAAGGGGCGGCGGCGGATTTGCCCGGTCCGGGAGACCCGACAACGACAGGAAGATGGTGGCGGGAGCCGCGTGGTCAGGGATACAGGTCCCGGTTCGGGACTCCCGTGCGGCGGCCCACAGTGCGAAGGAAGGCAGCGATGGACAGAACCACGATAGACTGGTCGGGCCCGATGGTGGCGGTGACGACACCGTTTCTCTCGGACCTGTCGATCGACGAAGAGGCGTTTTCGGCAAACGTGCAAAGACTGTACGCCGCCGGGGCCACGGGCATCGTCGCAGCGGGGTGCACGGGTGAATTCTGGGCGCTGGACCTTGCAGAGCGGGAAAGGCTGGCGCGCCTGACCGTCGCCGCTTCAGCGGGACGGGGACCGGCGATCATCGGCACGGGATCGATCCGCGAGGACGAGATCATCACCCAGATCCACGCCGCGAAAGAGGCCGGTGCCGACGGCGTGCTCGTGATGCCGCCCTATTTCGTGCGTTCGTCCGAGGCCGAGATCATTGCGCATTTCGAGGCGATCGACGCGAGATCGGTGCTGCCGATCCTGCTGTACAACATCCCCGGAAACGCCGGGAACGAACTGACCCCCGAAATCACCGACCGTCTTGCGGATCTCGACAACGTCGTCGGCATCAAGGAAAGCAGCGGCAACTGGAACACGTTTCAGGGAACACTGAACCGTGCCGGTGGCCGGATCCGTGTCTTTTGCGGCCCGTCCTCAGTCCTCGGTGTGCCGGCGGCGCTGGCGGGGGCGGACGGTACCATCGATTGCTTTCCCAACGTCTGGGCGCCCGGATGCCTCGACCTGTGGCACATGGCCAGGGCCGGCCGCCTGGCCGAAGCCTGGGCGCTTCAGCGCACGGGCATCGAAATGACCGAACTGTTCACGACGGGCGGGTGCACGCTGTACCCGGCCACCAAGGCTGCGATGGATCACCTCGGCCTGCCCGGCGGCGGCCCCCTGCGTCCGCCGCTGCGCCCGCTCGCCGGTGCGGCGCTGGACCATGTCAGGCAGGGCATGGACAGGTTGCTGTCCCGAAAGCCCGAAGCGGCATGAAGGGCCGGTGCCCGGCCGTTCATGATGCCGTGGCTCGGCACGGAGGGTGATCGCTGCTGTCGCTTTCGCCGGAGACCACGGTCGAGAGTGCGTTGCCACGGCTCCGGGACACGGTTGCCCGTGCTCCCGCGCGCTATCCGGCGAACCGCGCGGGCGAGCAGGGCGCCGGATCGGCTGGAGGATCGCGGCCCAGGACGATGGATGCGGCAATTTGCGCCACGAGCGGGGCGAGCGTGTACCCCGCATCTCCCGGCACGGCCATGGTGACCCGTTCAGCGCCCGGCAGGCGGCCGACGATCGAGGTCCCGTCCGCGGTCGTGTTCATGCCGGCCCATGTCCGGATGATGCGAAGCGTACCGATCGCCGGCGCCAGCCGAGCGGCCAGCGCCACGTTGCCGACAAGCGAACCGGCACGGACGCCGGGCACCGTGTCTGCACCGCGGTCATGCGCGGGCCAGCCGCCCCCGATGACGATCTGGCCGGTCCCGAACTGCTTCAGGGTGAGCGAGCGCTCCGCGTGCTGGACCAGGTGGTCGATTTCCTGTTCGCACGCTTCGGTAATGTTCATGTGCAGCGGTACGGGGGCGGTCGGAATGTCAACGCCAAATGCCCTGACCAGCGCACCCGAGCCCCAGGCCGCGGCGACGACGGCTTCACCGGCCCCATAGCAGCCCTTCAATCCCCGCGCCGAGACACGATCGGCCGTGACGGTCAGCCTGTCGATCCTGTCCATGACGCAGAACACCCCCAGGTTCGCGCAAGCCTCCGCCAGCAGCCTGTTGGCCAGCAGCGGATTGAGCGAGCCCTCGTTGCGGCAGAGTTCGGCACCGACGATCCCAGGGCCGATCCAGGGAGCAACCCGATCGAGTTCGGACCGGTCCAGAAGCGCCACGTCGAGCCCCTTCGCTTCTTCCCGCCGGGACTTGTCCTCGAGGAAGGCCATCTGCCCGGCGCTCTCCGCCAGCATCAGCCCGCCCTTGCGGACGAGGTGCATGGGTCCAAGGCCGGCTTCGAGCGTGTCCCAGCACTCAGCTGCCTGCCTGTAGTAGGGCAGCGCCCGCTCAACATTCCGCGCATGTTCGGGGCGCAGACGGATGAGCCTGCTCTGCATCTGAACATGAAGGCTTCCGGCATTCGTCGTACTGCCGGCGTTCTGCGCGGCGTCGACAAGGGTTACGCGCGCCCCGGCCCTGGCAAGCTCCAGTGCCGCAATCCGCCCGACGATGCCGCCACCGATCACCAGGAGATCACTCGTCACCGCGAAGCGCCTCTTCGGCGGAGAGGATGGCATTGATCGTCACCGGTTTGACCGGGACACGCGGGGCGAAGAAACTGAGATCGGTGAGCGCCTCGCCGGTCTTTTCCGCGATCAGGCGCGCGGCGGCGGGAGCGCAGTAGCGGCCCTGGCACGGTCCCATCCCGATACGTGTCGTGCGCTTCAGGGTCCCGAGATGACCGGGGGACACGGCGTAGCCGGCCAGGGTTTCGCCCACGGTAACTTCCTCGCAACGGCAGAGAACCGTGTCTTCAGGCAGACTGTCGAGCGGTGTCGGGGACAGGTCGTGCAACTGCCAGAGCGCGTCCTGGAAACGCCGGTACCGTCGAAGCGCCCGCCGATCGGACGAGAGACCGCGGCCATCCCCGTGACCAGACCGCGCTGCCGCCGAACATCCGGCGATGCGCCCTTCGGCACAGGCCGCGGGCGCTCCGCCAAGCCCGGCGCAGTCCCCGACAGCGAAGATCCCGGAGACCGAGGTCTCGAGCGTTTCGGACCGCTCACAGCGCAGGTGCCCGACGGCGGGATCGTAGGTCATCCGGGCGCCGAGAAGGCGCAGGATCTCGTTCTGCGGCTCGAACCCGGCGTTCATGCAAAGGGCGTCCGCCCGCACGGTGCAGGTTTTCCCGTCCATGCGCCGGAACGTCGCCGACAGCCCGTCCCCGGACTGTTCCACGGCGACCAGCCGCAGCCCGTTGCGCACGGGCACGCGCCGCCGTCGCAGGCCACACAGCATGGCGAGTCCCTTCCAGGCGAGCGCCGGGCCATGGATCGAACACCGGGCACCCCGAAGGGGGTAACGGAAGGGGGACTGCGCGGCCTCGGCCACAAGTGCGATCTCAGCCCCGCCGTCAGCGAGTTCCAGGGCGACCTGCAGGTTGAGCGGCCCCGACCCGCAAACCACGATGCGGCGTCCCGGCAGCGTCCGATAGGTGCGCCACAGGGTTTGCGCCGCCCCGGTGGTCATGACACCCGGCAGGGTCCAGCCGGGCACGATGACTGGCCGTTCATACGCGCCGGTTGCGACGATCACCGTTCGGGGCCGCACGATCAGCGCCGAGCCTTCACACTCGGCAAGGACGAGAGGGCCGTCGAACGCCCCCCAGATCTCGACCCCGCCAATGATCTCCGCGCCGCTGGCCCGGGCGTCTTCGAGAAGAGCCGCTCCCTCGGCCTGTTGCGCATCGAGCAGGCCACCATCGGCGGACTGCTTGTAGTACTGGCCGCCCGGGACAGCACGTTCATCCAGGGTAACGACTTCCGCTCCCGCCCGCCGGGCCGCGATCGTGGCGGACAGGCCTCCGGCGCCGCCTCCGATCACCAGTACATCCGGCGCAAGGATCCGCGCCTTTGGCGTGTCCGGCATCTCCGCATCCGGGCGAAGTCCCGGGAACGCGGGCTGGGTCTCGACTGTCATGCCGTCGACCGCCCCGGTCATGCAGGCGCGCCGGTTCGGTGTCCCGTCGACGGTGACAAGGCAGTCCTGGCACACGCCGATTCCGCAGAAGACCCCGCGGGGTTTTCCGCCGGGCGTGACCCGGAATTCACGACGTCCCGCCGCGGTGAGTGCCGCTGCCAGCGACTGACCCCCGGATGCGGCGATACCGGCTCCGTTGAAGGTGAAACTGATCTCGGTCATCCCGGTCCATCCTCGCGGCAGCAGGCCGCGCCACTACTCCCGTGCGCCGGCCGCCGCGCGACGGAATTCGGGATGCGGGCGGAACCGACCGGCGATGTCGTTCAACGGTCATGGCGCGGGCTCGCAACCACCGGGACCGACATTTGATCGAGGTTTCAGTCTGGACCACATCACCCTGTTGATCCAGATCCGGGAATCTCTTCACCAGCTCATCGCACGTCCCGGCTTTCACTGGCCGACGCACAGTTAAGGCCCGGTCCGAAACCGCATCGAAGGTGGCCGGGCGGCGTATGGCCGCCCCTGGCGGCGCCGGACCCGTTCTTCATACACCTGAAGAATCCCTGCATCGCACATCGCATCGTCAAGACGGTTCAGTTCCGATGTTTCAGACCGGCTGACGGGCGTGATGCTACCCGGCGAAGCGAGGCTTGCCTAACCCGGTTGGGCCCACCCGTTCTGTGCAAGTATGGCGTGACTTTCGCGAATATCGGTATCCGGGTCGGCGCCGGGCTGCAACGCGTCGGTGATGATCTCGAGTACGGTCATGCCGGAGTATCCGATATCCCGAAGCGCGGCCGCCGCCGGTCCCGGCGCGACCACGCCGGTCCCGAGCCGCGTGTGCAGGAACTCGTCGTACCCCGAGTCGGAGATGTGGACGTTCCTGACCAGACCGCCCAGCATGCGGATCGCTTCTGCCGGGTCCTCCTTGATGAAGGCGCTGTTGCAGATGTCGAAGTTGACCCCGACCTCCGGCCCGATGAGCGCGGCGGTGTCCTTCATGTCCCTGGCCGTCGGAAGGTAGGTGAAGGGCACGTTCTCCAGAAGAAGTTGAACGCCGGTTCCTTTCGCGTAGTCGACGAGTTGCTTCATGCCCTCGACAAACCAGTCCAGCATCCACTGGCGAGGTGGGTTGATGAGACTGTTCACCGGGCCGGGGATCGCGACCACGTAGGGGCACTCCCATTCCGCCGAAAGGTCGATGGCTTCACGATACCGGTCGAGCGTATAGGCCCGCATCAGGCGGTCCACGCCGTTCGGGTTGTTGTCGAGAAGCGGGTAGCAGAACGAGGTGATCTCGCATCCTTCGCCGTTCAGCCAGGACCTGTATTCCCTGCGACTGGCGACCGGCAGTTCCCTCGGCCAGCAATGGGGAGGGAAGATCATCATCTCGAACCTGTCGTATCCGAGCGATTTCAGATGTTTGAGCGCACCAAGGCCGTCATGGGAGTACAGAAACGGGAAAGTGCTCGCGGCCACGTCCAACTGGGTCATCTTCCCGGTCTCTCCTCTTGTCAGCCTGCGGGGCACGTGTTCAAAGTCTGAGTCACAGCCACCATACTGCACGGCCTTCGCGGTTCAATCGGCATGTTATCGTTCAGCGACGAGCACCGTCCCTGCCCGACGGATCTGCAGGGTGTCACGATTCCGGACCGCAGCACCGTCTCTTCCATGTGCCGGCGTCCCTGGCGACAGGCACATCGGTCATGGCGGGCAATGCGCCAGGGGCGGGGCCGCCCTGCTCCTGGTCGTGACGACGCAGGCCGAGGCGAAACGGCGACGCGGCCCGGGCCGCTCTTGCCAGCATCACGACCTGCGCGTGCACGATCGGTCGCGCGGAGTGCTCCGGTTTCCGCGATGAGCGTGGCGCCGGGGCGAGGAGTTCGGGCCTTTCGCGTCCTGCGGTCGCTGCGGCCCAGCGTTACGCGGCAAGTCCCATGTGACGAGGAGCAGAGGTGATGGGAAGCCTGACCGGAAAGACCGTGGTCGCGACCGGGACGTCAAAGGGTATCGGCGCGGCGATTGCCTCGGCCCTCGTGGCGGCGGGTGCCCGGGTCATCGCGCATTACAGGGCAGACAGGGCAGGGGCCGAGGCCGCGGTGGCCGGGGCGGCTCCGGGACAGGTCGTGCTGCTGAGCGCTGACTTCCGCGACATGGGTGCGGTCGATCACTTCTGGGCAGAAGCGAGGGATGCGGCGGAAGGGCCCATCGATGTGCTGGTGAACAATGCAGGCATCATGCACCAGACGGGCGGTATTTCCGATCCGATCGAGGAGTGGGACGCGGTCTGGCTGGAGACCATGACGGTCAACGTCCATGCGCCCGCCCGGCTGCTGCGACACGCGGTGGGCGACTGGCTTGCGGCGGACCGGCCGGGCGCGATCATCGGGATCGGCAGCTGGGTGGCGACACGCGGCACCTCGAACCCGGGCGCCATCGCCTATGCCGCCTCGAAGGCCGCCGTGACGGCTGCCACGAAAACCGTCGCACGGAACTATGCCGACCGCGGGATCCTCGCCTACGTGATCGCCCCCGGCGTCGTACAAACGCAGATGTCCGTTGACAGCGCCACGCTCGTTGGCGGCGAGGCGGCGGTAACGGCAACCTTGCCCATGGGGGAATGGATACCGCCATCGGACATCGGCGAGATCTGCGTTTTCCTCGCCGGTGGCCGTGCCCGCCACCTGTCCGGCGGCACGATCGACGTGAACGGCGCGGCTTACATCCGGTGAACCTACTCGGCGGCGGCTCTCGGCGCCTCGATCGCGTCGACCACCCGGTCGAGTTCCTCCATCAGCGGCACCATTCGTGCCACCCGGTCCTGTCCTTCCGCGCCCAGGCTCTCGAAGGTCGTGATCGGCGGTCGCACGTCTCCCACCGGACATCCGGCCGCGGCGGCGAGCGCCTTGGAATAGCACTGGTGCCCGTAGAGCGGATGACCTTCCGTGATGATCGCGTCGAACTTCGAAATGATGGACTGCACCGTCCAGACATCATCCCAGCGGCCCTGCTCCGCCCACTCGACGAACTTGACCGATGCCCGCGGGATGTAGTTGCCGTAGGGATTCACGTAACCCCTGGCCCCCATCTTGTATGACTCAAGCACCTTCTGACCGGCCCAGACGTTCATCAGCCCGCCGGATTCGACGATGATCTCGTGGACACGCTCGATCCGCTGCGATGCTTCCTTGATGTACCGGATCTGCTCGAAGCTCTTCGTGAGCCTGCCGACCAGTCTTGCCGGCATGTCCACGTTCGAGGTGAACGGGTTGTTGTAGAGCATGATCGGCAGGGTGCAGGCTCCGCAGATCGCCTTGTAGTAGTTGAAGATCTCGTCCTCGGTCGGCGTGTAGTAGTACGGCGGAATGATCATCAGCCCGTCCGCACCAAGTGCCTCGGCTTCGACCGAATACCGCACCGCGTTCGGCGTGTGGGCATTCATGGTCCCCACGAGGACCTTCATCCGACCAGCGACCAGGGCGACGGTCTGCCCCACGAACTCGCTCCGCTCGGCATCGGTCACGGTCAGGAATTCCCCGGTGGTCCCGAGAATGATGATACCGGGCACGCCGCACACCACCTGCCAGTCGAGGAACCTGCGCCATGCCTCGTAGTCGATCGCCGCACCTCCCGGCGTGAACGGGGTGATCGTGACGGTGTAACTTCCGGAAAAGGGGGCTTGCATGGCAGGGTCCCTCACAGTTGCGAAGCCGACGCGGCGGCCTGGACAGGGTAATGCAGGAAAGCGCCGACATTGTCATTATCGGCGGCGGGATAGTGGGTCTGATGACGGCCCGGTACCTCGCGCTTGAAGGGGCGGATGTCCTGCTGCTGGAGGCAGGCGACCTGGGGGCCGAGGCCTCGGGCGCGAACGCCGGGTCGATCCACTTGCAGATCCCGTACCCGGAATTCGTGGCCTACGGCGAGGATTGGGCGCGTGCCTACCGGCCGTGCCTGGGATTTCTCAGGCAGTCGCTGGCACTCTGGACGGGCCTGCCGGATGAACTCGGGGTCGATCTCGACGCCAGGTTCGCCGGCGGGATCATCGCGGCGTGGACCGGGGCGCAGATGGACCACATACGCGCCAAGGCGGATATAGAGGCCGAGGCCGGTGTCGAGACCGAACTCCTGGACAGGGATGGTCTTCTGGAGCGGGCGCCCTACCTCTCGCCGGTGGCGGTTGGCGGCGGCTTCTGCCGCCTGGAAGGGAAGGCAAACCCCCTGCGGACGATACCGGTGCTTGCGCGGGCTGCCGCATGCGCCGGTGCCCGGATCGTGACGCGGACCCGGGTTTCGGACATTGCACCGGTGCGGGGAAGCCATGCGGTCGTCACCACCCGCGGCGAGGTCCGGACGGGCCGGATCGTGAACGCTGCCGGGGCCGCCGCGGACAGGATCGGGGCAATGATCGGTACCGCGCTGGACATCAGCGGATTTCCCCTCCAGGTGACCATCACGGAACCCGTGGCCGCGATGATCCCCCATCTCGTCTACTCCGCAGCCGGCAAGCTCAGCCTCAAGCAGGTCGCGAACGGGGGATGCGTGATCGGGGGCGGATGGCCCGCGCGGGAACGGGCGGATGGCGTGCTCGTGACCGATCCGGAAAGCCTTGCCGGCAACATGGGCGTGGCGGTGCGGGTCGTGCCCGCACTGGCGCGTGCCCGCGCGCTTCGAAGCTGGACGGCGTGGGTAAACGGAACGCCCGACTGGCGCCCGATCCTCGGCGAGGACCCCGGTCATCCGGACGTGATCCACGCCCTCTTCCCCTGGGTCGGCTTTTCGGCCGCTCCGACGACGGCCCGGGTGGCCGCGGACCTGGCGCTGGGGCGTCCCCCGCCCGTCGCCCTCCGGGGCCTGTCCCTGCTCTGCGACTAGACGCTCGCCCATCGGTCACATCGCTCAGGCTGCGCCGCGTTCGGCCCGGTCCGTACCGCCCTGCTTGCGCTTCCAGGCGCGCCAGGTCATTGCCCATTTTGCCGGGTCTTCGAAGGCGTCTCCCCTGACCTGCGCAATGGCCTGGTTGTGCGGGGCCGACCTGACCATCCCGGGGTCCGAACGTGCCTCCTCGCAGACCTTCGCAACAACGTCGATCCAGAGGTCGATGTCCTCTTTCGACCAGAGCTCTCCCGGCTCGGGGGTGAACGGTTCGGCCACGATCCACGGCTCGTGGCTCATCCACCACGGATCAATCCCGTAATCTGCCATCCGGTTCGCGAAATCGACCGTGCCGATGCCGGTTTCGCCGGCGATGGGGCCAAGCGACCAGCGTGTCATTTCCATCCGCCTTGCCGACACGTCCGGGTTCGAGATGGCGAGGCCCGGGATCTGCGAAAGCCTCTTGTCCATGTAGTTGTTGGCCACCACCGAGATATCGGCACCAAGCTCGATCCCGTCCGCGCCCATGGCGCGGGTCCAGGCATAGGCCTTCACCACCTGGGGGACGTTGCCCCAGAACTCCCGGATCTTGCCCATTGACTTCGGGCGGTCATCGTCGAGCGTGTAGCGGTCGCCGGACTTCACCACGACCGGCGTCGGCAGGTAGGCGGCAAGCTCGTCTGTGCAGCCGAACGCGCCCACGGCAGGGCCGCCGCCGGCCTTCGGCGCGCCGAAGGTCTTGTGCAGCATGAACATGCACGCATCGAAGCCCAGTTCGCGCGCAGACAGCTTGCCCATCACGCCGTTGAAGTTCGCGTGGTCATAAAAGCAGAGCGCGCCCGCTTCCCTGGCGATCCTGACCCACTCCCTGATCTCCGGATTGTAGATCCCCATGTCGTCCGGGTTGTTGATCATGATGAGAGCGGTCCTGTCACCGACAGCCGCCCTCAGCGCGTCGAGCGACGGATAACCGTGCTCTTCCAGCGGCAGGTTCACCACCCTGAAGCCCGCCGCCGCCGCGGTCGCCGGATTGCACGGGTGCGCCTGGACCGAGGTGACCATTTCGGTGCGCTGGCCGAGCATGCCCCTGTCCGCCCAGTAGGCGCGGGCCACGCAGGCCATGGTGTAGGCCGCGTCCGCCCCGCCACCCGGCTGGAAGATGAACTGGTCCATCCCCGACAGGGACCGGAGCATGCCGTCCATGTCGTGGAAGATCTGCAGGACACCCTGCAGCGTGTCCGGGTGCTGGTAGGGGTGCACTGCCGCCAGTTCCGGCCGCAATGTCGCGAACTCGGCGGTCTTCGAGTTGTACTTCATCGTGCAGGTGCCGAAGAGGCTGACGCCCATCATCCCCAGCGTCATCTGGCTGAGGTGCAGGTAATGGCGCTGCGCTTCGAACTCGGTGATCTCGGGAAGGTCCGGGCGGTCCGTGCGCGCCATCCCTCCCGGGATCAGGTCCGCGCCGACCGCGGCCTGCACCTCGTCTTCGGGGGCGGGGAAGTGCTGGCCGCGACCGCCGGGGCGGCCCAGTTCCATCACGACAGGCTCGTCCCATCTTGCAGCGTGAAAGTCCGGCAGGCGGGTCATCTCAGCACCTCCGTCAGGGTCCCGGCCAGTCGGCGGATGTCGGCGGCGGTGTGAACCTCGGTGACGCAGTACAGTGCGGACTGGCCGAGACCGCCCGCCTCTCCCGATATGTCCTTGCCCCCGAAGATGCCGCGTGCGCGAAGCGCATCGTTGATTTCGGCGACGGTCCTGCCGGTGTCGTCGAAGTTCACGACGAACTCCTTGAAGGTTGTATCGGGCCAGACGATCCGCACGCCGTCGATGTCACCGAGGAGCCTCGCCGCGTACCGCGCGCGCGACACGATCAGGGTCCCGAGTTCGCGGAAGCCCTCGGGACCGAGAAGGCTCATGTACACGGCTGCGGCAATGGCCCACAGGTAGGTCGAATTGCCGGTCCAGTCGTTGCCGTTCTCCCGCATTCCATAGGAGTTCTGATGCGGGCAGGCGAGGCCAAAGCCCAGTTGTCCCGGTTCCCGGGTCTCCACGACCGACACCAGGAAGCCGTTGTATGCCCGCACGTAGCGTTCCTCGTCGCGCGATGCGATGAACCCCCCGGCGCCGCCGCCGCAATGCATGTGCACCCCGAGCGGCTGAACCGGGCCGGTGACGATATCCGCGCCGTAGTCTCCCGGCGCCCTGATCACGCCCAGGCTTGCCGGGTCGACGCCGACGATGGTCTCGGCGCCGGCGGCACGGGCCAGCCGCGCGATTTCCGCTGCGCCGGTCTCGATGGTGCCCAGGTAGGCCGGGTTCTCCAAATAGACGGCCGCCACGTCGTCGCCGAGCCGTGCCGCGAGGTCACCGACATCGAGCCGGCCCGAGGTGGGATCGGCCGCGAGCGTGACGACCTCGATATGGCCGTCCATCCCGGACGGCTGGCAGTAGGTTCGGATCACGCTCAGCCGCTCCGGATCGGACAGGGCGGGAACCAGGACCCTGGTGCGTCCGGTGAGCCGGGCCGCCATGCGGATCGCGTGGCCAATGGCACAGCCCCAGGAATAGACCGGCAGCTGTACGACATCGAGGTTGAGCAGAGCACCGAGCTGCGAGTTGAACTCGAACCAGGCCTGATTGCGGCCGTGATCAGACTGGTAGCTGCCCCACACGTTCGTGGCGAACTCGGTCCGCCCGACGATCTCGTCGACGATGGCCGGAACATGGTGCTGCCAGACGCCGGCACCGATGAACGAGAGGTTGTTCTCGCAGTTGGCGTTCTTCCTGAGCTTGCCGACGAGGTCGCGGCGAAGCTCGATTTCGGATGTCAGGGCAGGCGGAAGGTCGAGCGGTGTCGACCGGAAGTGATCCTTCGGGATCTGTTCGAACATCTCGTCGACGGAGTCGGCGCCGATTTCCTTCAGCATCACCTCGAGTGCGCCGGGGGCCGAACTGGCCATCCAGGGATGGGCCCGTCTCTCGCCTGACATCTCAATGCTCCCTCTCGGGTCCGCGATTCCCGGGAAATAATGCACGGATTCGTGCGCATGGCACAAATTGCCTTTCGTAATTAGGGGGTTCCCCGTCAAGCACGATTTTCCATGGCCGATTGCTCCGGGTCTCTTCGTCGACCACGAGCCTCCGCGTCCGCGGCGGGCCGGGTGGGAATCATGCGGGGCGCCGCCTCGCCACGGTTGCCCGACGGTCCGGCCGGGGTTCCCGGTTCCAGGCCAGGATCCTCCGCCTCGTCGAGTGCGCGGCGCGAACCGGTCCGGGCGCCGGCCCGGAATCGCAGGAAAAACGGGAAGCTATCCGCATTTCATTCCGCTCCGACACGCATCATCGTCTCGCGCCGCTGACCGGTCTTTACCCTCAGGTATCCCGAGAGCGCCTGATCCAGTGCCGGGTCACCGGTATCGACCCAGAGGTGGGGCTGGGCAAGGGTGGCAAGCTTCTCGTTGGAGGCCAGCACGATCAGGCCTTCGGGTCCGGCCCGCGCAATCAGCGAGGGAGTGATCTGCTGGTTCCCGCGCCCGAGGAGAAATCCCTGCCTTCCCGTGACCCCGAGGACGATGCGCACCGGGGCCTCGCCCGCCAGCGCCTCCAGCTCTTCGGCCGACGCATCTCGGGCAACAACCCTCCTGTCACGGACGGCATCGATCCCGAGCAGGCTGGGCGTTGCGCCCAGTGCCGCGAGCACGCTGCCGGCGCTGGTCCCCGGGCCGATCAGGTAGAGCGTACCCCGCGTCATGCCGTCGACGAGCTCCCGTGCGGCGCCCGCCAGGGCGCCCGCGGCGGGGAGCGAAGGTCCGCCTTTCGAGGCCTGCATTCCCGTTCGCGACACGGGGATGCGGGCATGGCCGAACAGCCGCGGCGCCAGGCGACCGGACCGCAGCGCCACCTCGTCGATATCCATGACCTCCGCTTCGTCGTCCCAGCCGACGCGGTCCGGCGCGGTCACCAGGTCGGACAGGATCGCGCCCGCCGCCTCGGGCGAGACCGCAAAGACGCCCGAGTGCATCTTCACGCCGCAGGGGATTCCGAGAACGGCGTGACCGGGATCAAGGCTGCCGGTCACGTCCCTGGCCGTTCCGTCCCCACCGCCAAAGACGACAAGATCACATCCTGCCAGCGCCCGGGCCGCGGTGTGCGTGTCACGTGCCGTACCGGAGACCTCGAACGGGGGCAGGGGCCGGACATCCAGATCAAGGCCCTCCAGCCAGTCCACGGCCAACGCTCCCGGAGCGGCCCGGACACGCGTTCCCGGCGCACGTTCGGCAAGTCGCGCAAATGCCCGTCTTACACGTTCGCCCGCACGGGGCACGGCGCCACGATCCAGCGCCTCGGCCACCGTGCCGGGTCCGTCCGTTCCCTTGAGCCCGACGGTGCCGCCGAGACCGGCGATGGGATTGACGACAAGGCCGAAGATCAGGGGTTCACCGGCCATGGTGACAGCTGCGCCTGACGGTTCGGCATGAGTGACGGAATTGACGATGCCATGGCCCTCCTCCGGACTTTCATCGTACAAGGGTTCGTCTTCCGGGCAACGGGCGCGACGGCAGGCGGGCACAGTTCCGCCGGCCCTGCGCACCATTGGAGCAGGTCATGATCAGGTTCTACTACAACACCGCGCCGAACCCGATGAAGGTGGCGCTCTTCCTCGAGGAGAGCGGCCTGGACTACGAGCCCGTCCCTGTCGAAACCCGCCGGGGCGAGCAGCACACGGCGGAGTTCCTGGCAATCAACCCGAACGCCAAGGTGCCCGTGATCGTCGACGGCGAGACCACGGTTTTCGACAGCAACGCCATACTCCTCTACCTCGCGGAAAAGACGGGAAGGTTCCTGCCCCCCGAGGGTCCCGGCGCAAGGGGAGAGCTCCTGTCCTGGCTGATGTTCGTGGCCTCGGGCGTGGGCCCGTATTCGGGACAGGCCGTGCACTTCCGCAACAACGCACCCGAGAAGCTGCCCTACGCGCTCAAGCGGTACGACTTCGAGGCCCGTCGGCACTGGCAGATCGTCGAGGATCGTCTGGCGGGCCGTCCGTACATGCTGGGCGAGTATTACTCGATCGTGGACATGGCAGTCTGGGGCTGGGCGTCGCGGCTGGCCTACATGCTGGGGGATGACCGGATCATGGAGACCTACCCGAACCTGGACAGGCTGCTTCGCGAGGTTGACGCCCGCCCGGCAGCGGAACGGGCGCAGGCCCTGGCAGCATCCCATCCCTTCAAGGTGGGGTTCGACGAGGAGGCGGTGCGCTCCCTCTTTCCCCAGATCTTCGCGCCGGACCCCGACTGATCCATGAACGCACGTGTTCCGGCCCACGCCTTCCGCCTCACCGCGGCCGATGCATGATTCGCCGAGGAAGTGGTGGTGACCCTCTCTTCCTGCCGGGACTTTCACCCGGCGACATTCCGCCAATTGGCCTGGCGCACCAGCCTTCGACAAAAACCCCTGCTATAAACCGACCCGCAGCAACCGAACCCCGCAAGAGGACTGTCCAGATGGAAAACGCCGAGACCATCGTGTTTCTCTACAGCGCGTCCCACGTTCCGGACCTGATCCGCGATGCGGCGATGAAGCAGGTGCCGTCCGGGTTTCGGCTCGAACTGTGCGAATCCGCCACCGAAGCCGGCACCCGTCGCGACCGGGTCGCCGAGGCGGACTACCTGATGCTCTACGGGGTCGGTTTCGATGATGTCGACGTGGCAAACCGGGTACGGCTGCTGCAGATCCTGAGTGCCGGCTACGACCGGCTGGACGTTCCGGCGCTGACCGCGAAGGGCATTCCACTTGCCACCAACGGTGGCGCCAACGCGCCGACCGTTGCCGAGCATGCGCTGATGCTGATGCTCGCCGCCTATCGCAAGCTGCCGCTGCACCATGGCGAACTGGTGGACGGAAACTGGCTGGGACACCGTGAGGCGCTGCGCATGTTCGAGCTGCGCGGCAAGCGGGTCGGCATTGTCGGCTTCGGCAAGATCGGCCGCGAGGTTGCCCGCATGGTTCGCGGCTTCCTCGCCGAACCGGTCTATGCCGACGTGATGGCGGCGGACCCGGAAGTCGAACGCGAACTCGGCGCGCGCCGGGTCGAGCTTGACGAGCTGCTGGCGACCAGTGACATCGTCACCCTGCACACGCCGCTTACGGACGGCTCCCGCGGCCTGATGGACGCCGCTGCGTTCAGGGCCATGAAGTCGTCGGCGGTCCTGATCAACACCTCGCGCGGTGAGATCGTGGTCGAGGATGATCTCGTTGAGGCGCTGCGATCCGGCGAGATCGCCGGCGCCGGCCTCGACGTGTTCGAAACCGAACCGCTCGGAACCAGCCCGCTTGCCGGCATGGACACCGTGGTGATGACACCGCACACCGCGGGCACTACCATCGACACCTGGTGGCGGCGCCTTGATTTCGCCTTCGGCAATATCGGCAAGGTGTCCGCCGGCGAGGCTCCCGGTTTCGTGGTGAATCCGGACTACGCGTCGTCCTCCGGTCAGGCCTGAGAGAGCCAGGCCGGCCGGATCAGGGCTCGGAGCAGAACAGCTTGTAGAGCACCTCGATCACCTGGCGCGGCCGATCGTCGGTCAGGCTGTAGTAGACGGTCTTGCCGTCGCGCCGAGGCGTGACCAATCCCTCCAGGCGCAGGCGGGAGAGCTGCTGCGAGACAGCGGGGTAGCGGATTGCCAGCAACTCCTCGAGCTCGGTGACGGATTTCTCGCCCGATGCGAGGTGGCACAGGATCATCAGGCGGCCCTCGTGGCTGATCGCCTTGAGGAACCGCGACGCCTTTCGGGCGTTCCGGCGCATCTCCTCGCGATCCTCGGGCGACATGGCCTCATCAAGGACGGGAAGCCTGCCCGGCGCATCATGCCCTGAGGTGCTGCTCACGTTCCTGCCTGGTACCTCCCTGGTGTCCCGAACGCGGCGCTCGGAAAGTTGAGAGGGAGAGAGTCGTTTTCATACGTCATGGTGCTGCGGCCATCGGTCGAGATCAAGTTGACTGCGCAGGAGCGCGGCGATCCCGAGTGCCCGGCGCACGACCCGGTCAGGCGCGAAGGACTGGACGCGGGTCATGCTTCCCCCGAACGGGGGTCTGACCAACCTGCAGATCTCAAACACACCTGACTTCACCGACCGGATCGACGGGTCGTCCTGCAACCGGTTCGCGGAACACCGCCCTGACGAGCTTGACCACGGGCCACGCTCCGGCCAGCCGCCGCGCACTTGCCGGGACAACCCGGAACCGTCGTGCGGTTTCCGGCCGGCAGTACAGGAAGCACAAGGTAACAAGACAAGGCGGGGCGGCATGACAGCCGCCGGACTCGTTGTCTCGGGCGCGAAGTGCCGGGTAGCGTATACGTTGGCGCAGAGGGAAAGCGGTTATCAGACCGTGCAACGGCCGACCCACCGCGGGTGACAGTTGCGGGGAAGGAAATGCCGGGCCAGCTGTCGGCGCTCGAGCTCGTCGAGACGTATCGCCATTGGGCGGGCTTCCGACTTGCTGTTGTCAGACGGTCTGCGACCTTGTGGACGGTCCGAGCCATCGTCCACGCGGCCTGGATTGCGGTACGCAGTGGCATGTACCTGGATAATCGCGTGCTTGACGAAACGGAGAAGCCATGGACCTGGATGTCGAACGCCTCCTCGGCGCGGTGGAGCGCACAGTGTCGTCCCTGGAACGCGACGGACAGGCCGTTCGCGCGGTCACCCTGGCCCGCAGCTACGCGACGACAGTGGAGGACCTCTGGGACGCCGTGACGAGCGCGGAACGAATCCCACGCTGGTTCCTGCCAGTCAGCGGCCGCCTCGAACTCGGCGGTCGCTTCCAACTGGAGGGAAACGCATGCGGCGCGATTACGCACTGCGTGCGTCCCGCGTATCTCGGGCTGACGTGGGAATTCGGCGGTGACGTGAGCTGGGTGGAGGCGCGACTGTGTACCGATGGTGCCGGCCGCTCGCGCCTTGCGATTACGCATTCCGCGCTGGTGTCGGACTACTGGCACAGTTTCGGTCCCGGTGCCGTCGGCGTGGGTTGGGAGATGGGCATGCTGGGGATGGAACTGCACCTTGCGCGGCCGAACGAACCCAAGCTGGACACGGCAACGTTCCACACGACTCGTGACGGAAAGGCGCTCATCGTCGGAAGCAGTGCGGCGTGGGGCCGGGCGGCCGAGGCAGCGGGAACGGACGTCGGCGTTGCGCGCGCTGCGGCGCAGCGCACGGCGGCATTCTACACGGGCGACACGGTCGCGCCGGACTGATGCACGCTGTCGACGTGCTCCGCGCCCCGGGGCGCTGTTGTCGATGCGTTGCCGGCCGTGAATGTTGAACCGTCATCGCGGCGGCGATGATTGCTCCGACCCTTTCCACCGCTTCGACACGGTGCGCATCGGCGCGGCGGGCGTGGACTGCCGTGGTCCGGACCTGGGTGCGGCGCTCCGCCTGGCCCGGGCGCATGAGCAGCATTGGCTGTGTTCGGTCGAGCGTTGGCGGCTGTCGACGCCGAAACCATCGGTGGAGAGTGCCAGTACCGGAAATGGAACCAGCGAACGGCCCGGTACGTGGAGCAGGACGAAGACGCAGGTACAGTGTCGGCGCGTTGAAGCCCTGACCTCGCGGAGCGAGTCCTCGATCTTCGGGCTCCACGAGACAGCTTGCGGGTGACAGGCATCGCAGCAATTCCCAGTCGGACGAGATGCTGCCAACCATCGGGCGTCTGTGTGTCGGGAGCGTTGGGACCGGTATGGCGTCCACGTCATGGCGCCGTAAACCCCCGGGGCCAGGACACCGGCCTTACCTCGTTGTCCCGGGTCCGGACAGGTCGATGTCGGCCCGGGCCAGCAGCGTGCCGAGCAGACCCCAGAAGAAATCCTCGCCGGGATAGCCCTCGATACGCCCGATCTCCGAGCCGTCACGGACCAGCACGAAGGTCGGCGTGTAGAGGATGCGGCCGGCCAGCCTCACGCCGGCGGGAGGGTCCCGGTGCACGTCAAAGCGCAGGAGTGGCGCCGCTCGGCCCTCGGGCGTCTTCGGATAGATCGCGGCGATCTCCCGGTCCCACCGCGCACACCACGGGCACCCCTGTTCCTCGGCCATGAGCAGCATTGTCTGGGCGGGCGCCGGCACCGACCACAGCACGAGCAGAAGCAGCAGTGGTGCCATCAACCGCATGCGATCCTCGACCCGGGCCGGACTGAAGCCGCAGCATACCGGGTTCGCGGCCCCGATGCAGTCTTCACGGCCCGCTGGCTTGCTGGGCGGCTGGCAAAGGGACTATGCAGGGAGCAGCGCACTGGCAATTCACCGCGTGGATGGCGTCGGCACAATGTTTGACGTGACACTGGCCGGGGCACTGCTTGCCGGGTTGCTGTCGTTCCTTTCGCCGTGCGTCCTGCCGATCGTGCCCTTCTACCTGGGCTATCTTGCGGGCGCCGGGGCCAATCTGGTCACCGCCGGGGTCGAGATCACGCCTGCGGTTCTCCGCCGGACCATCCTGGTCGCCGTGCTGTTCGCGCTCGGCGTGATCACCGTCTTCATGGGACTGGGTGCCGCGGCCACGGTGTTCGGCCAGCTGGTCCGCGAGTACTTCGATGTGCTGCGCTGGGCCGCGGCCGGCGTCATCATCGCCATGGGGCTGCATTTCCTGGGCGTGGTGCGGATCGGACTGCTGTACCGGCAGTTCAGCGCCGCCGGGGGCACCGGGAAGGTGAGCCTGCCCGGCGCCTACGGCATCGGGGTTGCTTTCGCATTCGGCTGGACGCCCTGCGTCGGGCCGGTGCTGGCTGCGATCCTGTTCATTGCCGCCGGCCAGGACACGGCGTTCGAAGGAACGGCACTGCTCTTCGTCTACGGGGCCGGAATGACGGCGCCCTTCGTGCTCGCGGCCCTGTTCATCGGCCCGTTCATGCGCTGGATGGCGGGACTCCGCCGTCACCTGCCGGTGATCGAGAGGCTGACCGGGGGACTGCTCGTGCTGTTCGGTGTCCTGATCGCGACCGATACCGTCAACCTGATCGCGTTGTGGATGCTGGAAACCCTGCCATGGTTCGCCACCATCGGCTGACCGGGACCGGCCGGGAAAGGGAGGAACCCATGCTTCGCCCGTGTGTCATCCTGCTGGCACTGCTGTTCGGGACTGCGGCCGTGGCCGCGGAACCCGGTGATGACGGCCTGCACAAGGCGCCGTGGATGCGCGATACCTCCAAGGACCTTGCCGAGGCCCTCGCCGAGGCCTCCGGCGAGGGCAGGCGCCTGCTGCTGCTGTTCGAGCAGCGTGGCTGCATCTTCTGCACGCGGATGCATGAAGAGGTGTTCCCCGACCCCGACGTGGCCAGGACGATCACCGACAGCTACTTCGTGGTGCAGCCGAGCTTGCACGGCGATACCGGGGTGGTCGACTTCGATGGCGGGACGCTGAGCGAGAAGGCGATCGCGCGCAAGTGGGCATCCTGTCGGGCCCCTTGTCGGTGACCGGACAGCGTCATGCTGCGAGCCTTCGATCCGTTTCACGGGTCGCGGGAGCCGGCAGAACCGAACGCTCCTCGCCGTGCAGCAGTGCCAGGTCCCTCACCGCCTCCCGGACGCCTGGGTCCGCCACCGGTCAGGCCGCGAATTCCGGCGTCTGTCCCGGGGCGGGCGAATAGCCGAAGTCACCCCGTTCCAGCACCGCCGTGCGCCCGCCGTGCTTCTCCAGGGTCCTGGCCTGGTCGGCCCGGGCCCGGCGGTCGACCTCCCCGGGGTCGCAGACCTCGCGCAAGCACGCCTCGAGACGGGCCCTGACATCGGCATGGTCCGGGTCGCCGGCAAGGTTGCGGCACTCGCCCGGATCCGCCTCGAGATCGAACAGTTCGGGTTCCATGCCGTGAAAGTACACCAGCTTGTAGCGACCTTCGCGCACCATGTAGTTGGCAGCGACCGAGGCGGCGGCATGGTACTCGGAGAACACCACCCGGTCCGGGTCGGCGCCGCCGGCGATCTCGAACAGGGAGCTCCCGGGCAGGCCGGCGTCATCGGGATGCCGCTCGCCGCCGACCGCATCGATGATGGTCGGGTGACAGTCGACCAGGCTGACCAGGGTGTCGACCCTGCGGCCGGCCTCGATCCCCGGGCCGGCCATGATGAGCGGGACCGCGGCCGATTCCTCGAACATGGTCGACTTGCCCCACAGGCCCCGCTGGCCCAGCGCCTCGCCGTGATCGGAGGTGTAGATGACCCGGGTGTCTCCCGCCAGACCGGCCCGTTCGATCCCGTCCAGCACCAGTCCGACGTTGTGGTCAAGGAAGCTGCACAGTCCGAGATAGCCGGCAACCGCCTTGCGAACCCGGTCCTCGTCGAAATACGCGTCGTAGTTCATCGCGCGGCGCAGTGCTGCGTAGTAGGGGTGGTCCGGGCGTTCGTCCTGTGCGTAGAGCGCCGGCCACGGAATGTCGGCCTCGGGGTAGAGGTCGTAGAACTCCGGCGGCGCGATCAGCGGAAAATGCGGACAGACGAACGAGACGAACAGCACCCACGGCCGGTCGCGGTGGCGCGGCGCCTCCTCGGCGAGCCAGCGGACCGCCTCCCCGGCAATGCGCCGGTCGTAGGCGGTGTAGGTCGACTCGCCACGCCCGACGTCCCGGGCAAACCGGGCGGCGGCCTTGCGCTCGGGCATGTCCTCGCGGATCAGTCCGGCCAGGTCTCCCAGGCCGTCGACCACATGCAGCGGAATGAGCTCCTCGTCGAACCCGTTGTCGTCGCTGCTGTCACGGTAGTGGAGCTTGCCGATCGAGGTGACCCGGTGCCCCTGGTCGATCAGCCGGTGCCCCCAGCTCGGGATGGCGCCGTCGTAGGGATCGGCATTGTCCCAGTAGCCACAGTCATGGACGTACCGGCCGGTCGCAAAGCTCGCCCGCGCCGGCACGCAGATCGGGCAATTGGTGTAGGCATTCGCAAACAGGGTGCCCGATGCGGCGAGCCGGTCCATGTTCGGGGTCCTGACCACGGGGTGGCCGACGGTTCCCATGAAGGCCGAGTTGTGCTCATCCGACATGATGAACACCAGGTTCTTCGGTGTCATTGCCGCTCCCTCGCGCCGGTTGCCGGGCCGCTGGATCATCTGCCCGGCCGCGCCGAACATACCATTGCGCAGGCAGGACGACACTCGACCTGCTCACCCGGGGAGTGGAAAAGTGTTATCTGCCGGACACCGACGAGGACTTCCAGCGCTGCCGCGCCTGCCGCATCCGCGAACGCAATGACGGGTCCGCCGACTGATCCGGGAGGCGGGACCAAACATATTCAAACAATCATGAATGTGAATTTGAATTGCATCCGGCCTGCGTTATGACTACAGGTGGAGTATGGGAGGGGGCTTACAAGGAAAGGTTGACAGCACGTCATGAGGATCCAAACCCCACCGAGCATGTCCGCAGGAACTGGGAACTCCAGCGAGTTTTCGCACCGCCAAGTGGTGTTCCGGTTGCTGCCCGGCAGGCCGGCTGTGTGGCGACGTCTCGAACGGGTCCTGGAGGCGCAACGGCAGTTGTACAACGCCGCGTTGCAGGAGCGCAGCGACGCCTGGCGTCTCGCTGGTGTCTCGGTGACCTGGCAGGATCAGTACAAGGGTCTGACTGTGTGCCGGCACGAGATCCCTGAGATGGCGGCGGTACCTGTGGCCATCCAGCGCGGCACGCTGAAACGCATCGACGAGGCGTTCAAGGGGTTCTTTCGGCGTGTGAAGGGGGGCAAGAAGCCCGGGTTTCCCCGTTTCCAGGGCAGAAGGCGCTTCGACAGCTTCTCTGTCGTGTCCGGGGTACGCCTGGACGGGGATTGTCTGAAGATTCCCGGCTTCGGGAAGCTGGCGGTCCGCCGGCGTGGCGGCAACCCGCACGAGCACGGCCGGCCGGTCTCGGCTGTACTCAGGCGCGAAGCGGGCAAGTGGTACGCTGTTGTGTGTTTCAAGATCCCGGTGCGGGTCCGTGAGGATGACGGAACGGCGATCGGCGTGGACATGAATGCCGGACAGGTTGCGGCGAGCGACGGGCGTCTGTTTCACGCTCCGGACACGCGGCGCCTGGAGTCGCGGGCGAAACGTCTGTCCCGGAAGATGGCGCGGCAGAGACGCGGCTCGCGCCGGCGAGAGCGCACGCGCGCGCGGCTGGCAACGACGAAGCGGCGCATGGCCTGCATCCGGTGCACCTGGCGCCACGGCACCAGCCGGAAGCTTGCCGGCGCGGCGCACACGATCGTGGTCGAGGACCTGCAGGTTCCGAACATGACGCGGAGCGCCAAAGGTACGGTCGACGAGCCTGGCTCCCGGGTGCGGCAGAAGGCCGGGTTGAACCGGGTCATCCTGGCCACAGGCTGGGCCGAGCTGCGGCAGATGCTGTCCTACAAGGGGGGACGCCTGGTCGCGGTTGATCCCGCCTGGACCAGCAGGACCTGCGCTGTCTGCGGGCATGTCGATGCCGGCTCCCGGCGGACCAGATCGGAATTCCAGTGCACGGCCTGCGGCCATGCGGATCATGCCGACGCGAACGCCGGCAGGAACATACGGCGTCGGGGACTGGCGCTGCTGCACGGGGAGGCCGCCGGGTTGCCGGGCCGAGGAACCGTGAAAACGCAGGAAAGGCTGGCGGCATGAGTGCGTCAACCTTTCTTGATAAGTCCCTATGGGAGGGGATGACGACACGGCGTTCCGGGGAGGCCTCATGCGGCTGGCAGGTGGTCGGACTGCCGGCCGGGCTCGTGCTGGGGCTTGTCCTGGTCACGGCGGTGGCTGCGGAGAGCGTCAAGCCAGGCGCGGTGGTCTTCGTGGAAGGCGCGGTCGAGCATTCCCTGAGCGGAAAGCCCGGTGATTCGGAGGCGGGCGCACTGATCATGGACAAGGGGGCCGGGAACTGCATCGCGTGTCACCAGGTCACCGGGCTTGCGCACCTGCAGTGGCACGGCGACATCGGGCCCTCGCTCGACGGCGTGGCCGACCGCTGGTCGGAGGCGGAGATCCGCGGCATCGTCGCCGATGCCAAGGTCATGTTCGAGGGATCGCTGATGCCGTCGTTCTACCGGACCGAGGGTTTCATCCGGGTTGGCGATGCGTTTACCGGCAAACCGCCCGAGGGCGGGGTGCAGCCGCTGCTGTCCGCCCAGCAGGTGGAGGATGTCGTCGCCTACCTGATGACGCTCGGGCAGGAGTGAGGCCAGGCAACGGGAGAGATCGATGGAATTGACACGACGAGACCTGCTTGTGCTCGGCTCGGGCGCCGTGGCCGCCGCCGGCACCGGCAGCCTGCCCGCCTTCGCGACGCCGACCGAGGACGCGATCGCCGCGCTGACGGGCGACGCGGTGCCGGGTGAGGGGGTGATCACGCTCGATGCGCCGGAGATCGCGGAGAACGGCAACACGGTGCCGATCAGCGTCAGCGCGCCCGGTGCGTCACTGGTCGCGCTGTTCGCCGACGGCAACCCGGTGCCGGATGTTGCGGTGATCAGGTTCGGGCCGCTCAACCCGACCCGCACGGCGTCGACCCGGATCAGGCTCGCCAGGACCCAGAACGTGATCGCGGTGGCGCGAATGGAGGACGGGTCGTTCCAGATGGCGCGGTCGGCGGTCAAGGTGACCATCGGCGGCTGCGGCGGCTGAGACAGCAGGGGGAAGACAGGATGGCAAAGGGTGTGAAGCCCCGGGTCAAGGTTCCGAAGTCCGCAAGCCCGGGCGAGACGATCACGATCAAGACCCTGATCCGTCACAAGATGGAGAGCGGCCAGCGCAGGGACAAGCAGGGAAACCTGATTCCCCGCTCGATCATCAACCGCTTCGTGGTCGACTTCAACGGCCAGAACGTGATCGACGTGGCCATGCAGCCGGCGATCTCCACCAATCCGTATTTCCAGTTCGATGCCGTCGTTCCCGAGGCGGGCGAGTTCACCTTCACCTGGTACGACGACGACGGATCCGTCTACACCAAGTCCAGGAAGATCAAGGTCGGGTAACGGTGCGCGCTTTCGCACCGCGCGAAGCGGGGAGGGGTTCGTGACGCTCGGGCCCGGGACAACCGGCACGCTCGGCGTTGCCGCGGCGCTGCTGGCCAGCGCATCGGTCCTCGCCGGTCCCGGCCCCGACAACGATGAACTCGTCGTCAACGGGGAGATCCGGATGGTGACCGAGACCAGCCCTCCAGCGCATGTGGAGGGATTCGACAGGATCTGGTCGGGCTGGCGGTTCCGCACCGACGAGACCCAGGCCATGCAGATGGACGACTTCGACAATCCCGCCATGCTCCTCGTCGAGGCCGCGGCGGAGGTCTGGTCGATGGCGGACGGCAGCGCGGGGAAGTCCTGCGCGTCCTGCCATGACGATGTCTCCACCATGGCCGGTGTGAGGGCGGTGTACCCGAAATGGAACCCGGCAGCGGGCGAGGTCCGCAGCATCGAGATGCAGGTCAATGACTGCCGCACCACCCGGATGGGCGCCGAGTCGTGGCAGTACGAGGGTGAGGAGATGACCAGCATGGCCGCGCTGCTGGCGTCGGTCTCGCGCGGCATGCCGGTCAATGTCGCCATCGACGGGCCGGCAGGGGCAACGTGGGAGCGCGGCAGGAAGATGTATTACACGCGTTTCGGTCAGCTCGAACTGTCCTGTGCCAACTGTCACGAGGACAACTACGGCAACATGATCCGGGCAGATCACCTGAGCCAGGGACACACCAACGGGTTCCCGGCCTACAGGCTGGAGAACGCCAGGCTGATCGCGCTGCATTCCCGGTTCAATGGATGTTTGCGAGACACCCGCGCCCATACCTTCGCCCCGGGTTCGCCCGAGTTCGTCGCGCTTGAACTCTACGTCGCCTCGCGGGGCAACGGACTGAGCGTCGAGGGACCGTCCGTGCGCAACTGACCGGTGTGCCGTCCCGTGCCGGGAGGTACGGGGTGGTTCCCCGTAAAGGACACGCGCCCGCATTCGGATTGTACAGGCCCATGAGCAGATGATCTCGAGACGCGACTTTCTCCAGGCGGGCATGGCCGCTTCCGCCCTGCTCGGGGCCTCGGGCTTCGGAAACTGGGCCCGCGTCGCGGCGCGCCAGAGCCTCAGCGAGGAGCAGCTGCTCGACTTCCGGACATTCGGCAACGTGACCCTGATCCACGTCACCGACATCCACGCCCAGCTGAAGCCGGTCTATTTCCGCGAACCCTCGGTCAACATCGGCGCGGGCGACAATCGCGGCGCCGTTCCGCATGTCACCGGCGCCGACTACCGGCGGCTCTACGGCATTGCCGACGGCAGCCCCTCGCACTATGCGCTCAGTTCCGGCGACTTCGCGGCACTCGCGCGCGCCTACGGCCGGGTTGGTGGACTCGACCGGGTGGCAACCGTCATCAACGCGATCCGTGCCGACCGCCCCGATGCGCTGCTGCTCGACGGCGGAGACACCTGGCACGGCTCCTATACCTGCCATCACACCGCCGGCCAGGACATGGTGAACGCGATGAACGCGTTGCGCCCGGACGCGATGACGTTCCACTGGGAGTTCACCCTCGGTTCGGAGCGAGTGCGCGAGCTGGTCGGGAGCCTGCCGTTCGCCGCGCTGGGTCAGAACATCTTCGATGCCGAGTGGGACGAGCCGGCCGAGCTGTTTGCGCCCCATGCCGTGTTCGAGCGCGGTGGTGCGAGGATTGCCGTCATCGGCCAGGCCTTCCCCTACACGCCGATCGCCAATCCGCGCTGGATGTTTCCGGAGTACTCGTTCGGCGTTCGCGACGAACACATGCAGGAAATGGTCGACGAGGTGCGCGGTGACGGCGCGGACTGCGTGGTGGTGCTCTCGCACAACGGGTTCGACGTCGACAAGAAGATGGCGGGGATCGTCTCCGGAATCGACGTGATCCTGTCCGGCCACACCCATGACGCGCTTCCCGAACCGGTCCTGGCCGGCAGCACCATCATCGTGCCGTCGGGCTCGAACGGGAAGTTCGTCAGCCGGATCGACCTCGATGTCGGGGGCGGCCGGATGCGGGGGTGGCGGCACCGGCTGATTCCGGTCTTCGCCGATGTCATCGCGCCGGATCCGGCGATGGCCCGGCTGATCGAGGCCGAGCGCGCGCCTCATCTCGAGGCGCTGGGCGAGGTGATCGGGCACACCGGCTCGCTGCTCTACCGGCGCGGCAACTTCAACGGCACCTGGGACGACGTCATCTGCGACGCGCTGCTGTCCGAGCGCGATGCCGAGATCGCGCTGTCTCCCGGCGTGCGCTGGGGGCCGACGCTGATCCCGGGCCAGGCGATCACGCGCGAGGACATCTGGAACGTCACCTCGATGACCTATGGTGCGGCCTACCGCACCGGGATGCCGGGAGCATTCCTCAGGGAGGTGCTCGAGGATGTCGCCGACAACATCTTCCACCCCGACCCGTATTACCAGCAGGGCGGCGACATGGTCCGCACCGGCGGCATCGGTTACCGGCTGGAGATCGACAGGCCCCGGGGATCACGGATCAGCGACCTGGTGCTGCTGCGGACCGGCGAGGCCATCGACCCGGCGCGCGACTATGTCGTTGCCGGCTGGGCATCGGTCAACGAGGGCACCCGGGGGCCGCCGATCTGGGACGTCGTCGAGGCCCATGTCCGCAGGCTCGGGACGGTCACCGTCACGCCCAACACTGCCGTTACCGTCGTCGGCGGATAGGCGGGCAGAAGGAGGAATGCCATGACAGCGCGGATCAGTCGTCGCGGATTGCTGGGCGGAGGCCTGGTCGCGGGTGCTGCCACCGCGGTCCCGGCCGTGGCCGATGCGGCTCCCGATCCCCTGATCACACGGGTACAGGACTGGGCCTCGACGCTGGGTGACGGGGTGGACGCGGTCCCCTACGGCATGCCGACCGAACACGAGAAGCATGTCGTCAGGCGCAATGTCGGCTGGTTGACGGCCGATACCGTCTCCTCGGTCAACTTCACTCCGATCCACGCGCTCGACGGGACCATCACGCCGCAGGGATGCGCGTTCGAGCGACACCATTCCGGTGCGATCGATGTGCGCAAACAGGACTGGCGCCTGCTGATCAATGGCCTGGTCGACACGCCGATGGTGTTCACCTACGCCGATCTCGAGCGGTTTCCCCGGGTCAACCGGGTGTGTTTCTGCGAGTGCGCGGCCAATACCGGCATGGAGTGGGCCGGGGCGCAGCTGAACGGTGCCCAGTTCACCCACGGCATGGTTCACAACATGGAATACTCCGGGGTGCCGTTGCGTACCCTGCTCGAAGAGGCCGGTCTCGGGGCGGCGGGCGCGGTTGCCGGCAAGTGGATCTTTGTCGAGGGGGCCGACGCCTCGTCCAACGGGCGGTCCCTGCCGCTCGAGAAGGCGCTTGACGACGTCCTCGTCGCCTTCAAGGCCAATGGCGAGGCCCTGCGCAAGGAGCATGGCTACCCGGTCCGGCTGGTGGTCCCGGGATGGGAGGGCAACCTGTGGGTGAAGTGGCTGCGCCGCGTGGAGGTGCTGGCCGAACCGGTGGAAAGCCGCGAGGAAACCTCGAAATACACCGACACCCTGGCCGACGGGACCTCGCGCAAGTGGACCTGGGTGATGGATGCGAAGTCGGTGATCACCTCGCCCAGTCCGCAGTCTCCGGTCGCGCATGGCGCCGGCCCGCTGGTGATTACCGGTCTCGCCTGGTCCGGCCACGGGCGCATCACGCGCGTCGACGTGTCGCGTGACGGCGGGATCAACTGGGAAACGGCTCGGCTCGCAGCTCCCGGCCAGGACCGGGCACTCACGCGGTTCTATCTCGATACGACGTGGAGCGGCGAGGAGATGCTGCTGCAGTCGCGGGCCATCGACGAGACCGGCTACGTGCAGCCGACCAAGCGGCAGCTGCGCGAGGTCCGGGGCCTGAACTCGATCTACCACAACAACTGTATCCAGACCTGGCATGTCAGGGCCGACGGGGTGACCGAGAATGTGGAAGTGTCCTGAACTGGTGGTGGCGGCGGCGCTCCTGCTCGCGTCGCCGGTCCTGGCGTCGGACCGGTTCGGTCTCGGCCGTCCGGCGCTGCCCGAGGAGGTCGCGGCGTGGGATGTCGACATCCTGCCCGACGGTACCGGCCTGCCGCGGGGCAGCGGCAGCGTGGCCGTCGGCGAGGAACTGTTCAGCGAGAAATGCGCCGCCTGCCACGGCGAGTTCGCGGAAGGGGTGGACAACTGGCCGGAACTCGCCGGCGGAGAGGACACCCTGGCGGACGAGGATCCGGTCAAGACCGTCGGGTCCTACTGGCCGTACCTGTCGACGGTGTGGGACTACGTCAGCCGCTCGATGCCCTACGGCGCCGCGCAGACACTCGAGCCCGACGAGGTCTACGCGATCGTGGCCTACATCCTGTACTCGAACGATCTGGTCGACGAGGAGTTCGAACTCGGTCACGAGACCTTCGGGGAGATCGAATTACCAAACGCCGGCGGGTTCATCGTCGATGACCGTCCCGTGACCGAGTATGCGGCCTGGCGGGGCGAGCCGTGCATGCGCGACTGTAAGGATTCCGTGGCCATCACCATGCGGGCCGTGGTGCTCGACGTCACGCCGCAGGACGAAGGCACGGATACCGTGCCTGCCGTGGCCGCGGCTGCCGCCGCCGCGCAACCCGACCCGGAACTGGTCAGCGCCGGCAAGAAAGTGTTTCGAAAATGCAAGGCCTGTCATACCGTCGGTGATGACCGCAGGAACCGAATCGGTCCGACACTCTCCGGCGTGTTCGGGCGCAGGATGGGCGACGTCGAGGGGTTCAGGTACTCGAAGGTATTCCGGCAGGCGGCAGAGGAGGGCCGGGTGTGGGATGACAGGGAAATGGCGGGGTTCCTCGCCAATCCCAGGCGGTACCTGAAGGGGACGAAGATGGTGTTCGCCGGCTTGAGGAAGGACGCCGACATCGAGGCCGTGATCGCCTACATCAGGAGCGAGGGAGGCTGAACGGGCATGGGGGCCGTCATCGCCGGTACCGGGAGCGAGGGGGGCGGAACGGGCGCGGTTGTGCGGGTGCTGGTCCTGCTCCTCGCGGTTGCGATCCACGCCGGGTCGGTGCAGGCGCAGCCCGGCGATGCCGAGGCCGGGCGCGTGGTCTTCGGTGAGTGCGAGGGCTGTCACGAGATCGGCGCCGGAGCGAAGCACGGGATCGGTCCGCAGCTGAACGGGCTGTTCGGCCGGCTGGCGGCGAGCCACGGGACCTTCGCCTACTCGCCGGCCTTCCTGCGCCTGCGGGACCGGGGCCTGGTCTGGGACGAGGCGGCGCTGGAGCAGTTGCTGGCGGATCCCGACTCGCTCGTTCCAGGCTCACCGATGAGTTTCGACGGGCTCCCGGACGCCGTCGACCGGCGCAACCTCATCGCGTTCCTGCGCGGGATCGGCGACGGGTCCGGCATCGCGAGGACGGGTGACGGCCAGGACCACGGTATCGACCCTGCGGTCCTCGCGATCAGGGGTGACGCGGAATACGGTGCCTGGCTGAGCGGAGAATGCGTCACCTGCCACCGGGCAGACGGCGGTGATTCGGGGATCCCGTCGATCGTGCGCTGGCCGGCGGACCGTTTCGTGATCGCGATGCATGCCTACAGGTCCGGGCGGCGCGACCACCCGGTCATGCAGATGATCGCGCGCAGGCTGGGTGACGAGGAGATTGCGGCGCTGGCCGCGTTTTTCGAAAATCCGGGCGAGTGACGGTGAAGCCGGCCGTCGCCGCAGTGGCAACATGGAGGAAACGGCAATGAAGATGAACAGAAGGACGTTCCTGGGCACGGGTGCCGCGACGACCGCGGCGCTGGCGGCCCCGCAGGTGGTCGGTCAGGCGCGCGGGCGGGTCGTGGTCATCGGCGGCGGCGCCGGCGGTGCGACCGCGGCGCGCTACATCGCCAAGGACAGCAAGGGCGCGATCGACGTGACCCTGGTTGAGCCCACCCGGACCTACTACACCTGCTTCTTCTCCAACCTCTACATCGGGGGGTTCAAGGAGGTTGCCGACATCGGCCACACCTACGGCCGGCTGGCGAGCGACTTTGGCATCAACGTTGTGCACGACTGGGCGGTCGGGGTCGACCGGTCCGCGCGCACGGTCAGCCTCGCCGGCGGTGCCACGCTGTCGTATGACAGGCTCATCCTCTCGCCGGGCATCGACTTCGTCGACGGTTCGGTCGAGGGCTGGGACATCACGGCGCAGAACGCGATGCCGCATGCCTACAAGGCGGGATCGCAGAGCGAGTTGCTGCGTGCCCAGATCCGTGCCATGCCCGAGGGTGGGGTCTATGCCATGATCGCGCCGCCGAACCCGTTCCGGTGTCCCCCGGGCCCGTACGAACGGATCTGCATGGTCGCGCACCACCTGAAGTCCGCGAACCCGACCGCGAAGATCATCATTGCCGATCCCAAGCCCAAGTTCTCCAAGATGGCGCTGTTCCAGGAGGGCTGGGGCGACCACTACGACGGCATGATCGACTGGATCGGCCCCGACTTCGGCGGCGACAAGGTCTCGGTCGACCCGGCGGCCATGACCGTCACCATCGACGGCGAGACCACCAAGGTCGATGCGTGCAACGTCATCCCGGCCATGAAGGCAGGACGCATTGCCGAGATCGCCGGGGTGACCGACGGCAACTGGGCGCCAGTCAGCGCCTACGACATGTCGTCGCGGACGGATCCGAACGTTCACGTGCTCGGTGATGCCTCGCAGCAGGGCGACATGCCCAAGTCCGGGTTCTCGGCGAACAGCCAGGCCAAGGTCTGCGCCAACGCGGTGCGTGGTGCGCTGACGGACTCGAAGGTGTTCCCGGCCCGGTACTCCAATACCTGCTGGTCGCTGATTTCCGCCGAGAACGGCGTGAAGGTCGGCGCGTCCTACGAGGCGACCGACGAGAAGATCAAGAACACGGGCGGGTTCATTTCCAAGACCGGCGAGAGCGCGGAGCTGCGCAAGGCCACCTACGAGGAATCGGAAGGCTGGTACACCGGCATCACCGCCGACATGTTCGGTTGACCCGGACTCACGGAGTGCGGGGGCGGCCCGTCCGCGTCCGCACCCGGTGATGCCGCCCCGTGCCCGGCGGCGGCCGCGCGCGTGCGTGATCAGTCCTCCTGCACGAACCGGTAGCCGTCGCCGCCGGCCGTGATCCGGCCGATGCCGCCGCCGGGCAGGTGGAACCCGGCGCTCGGCATGAAGTCGGGACCGGCGCCGGCATCGAACAGCACGGTGTTGGTGCCGTCGCGGTAGAGCGCGACATTGCATTCCGGCTCCAGCCGGTCGGCGGAGATGCTGAATCCGGCCAGGTCGCGCGCGAGTTCGGCTTCGGGCATCGGGGCGAAGACGAAGCTCCCGGGCAGGACCAGGGAGCCGTCGGTCACGGTGGTGAACACGGCCTCTCAGAGGTGAACCGATGCCGGCACGCCCCGTGGTATGACGGCGGGCACCGGCAGGGTCCCGGCCCCGGCCAGGAATTCCCGGCGCGCCACCGTCATGGCACCTTCCCGATGTTCACATGTCGCGACATGAACGGGTGATGCCCGCGGGTACAGGCCGGCGACGGCGCCTCAGACCACCGGGACCTGGCGTGCCGCGACCATGGCCGGGGAGATCACGTCCATGTCGACCGGAACGTGCCAGCGTTCGGTCAGGCGGATCTCGGGCGATGCCGATGGCTTCTCGCCGCCGGTGATGATGAATCCCTCGTAGCCGGCATCCATCACCTCGTTGCAGCGGTTCACGTAGATCGGAAACCCGCCGATGTAGGGCATGAACACCCGCGGCCGTCCCGGGATGTTGGCCCCGACGTACCAGGATGAACAGGTCGAGCGCAGCGAGACACCGGCGACCTCGTTGACGTGGTCCACCCATGCATCCTCGGCCGCGACCCCGGGTTCGATGGTGCGTGCGCCGATGTCGCGCAGGTGCGCCATGCAGTCGGCCATCCAGTCGACGTGCTGCTCGATGGCCTGGATCATGCTGGCGAGGACCGACGGGCTGCCCGGACCGGTGATCATGAACAGGTTCGGGAACCCGTGCGTCGAAAGCCCGAGGCAGGTACGCGGTCCCGCACGCCATTTCTCGGCGAGTGTCAGGCCGTCGCGCCCGGTGATCTCCATGCGTTCGAACGAGCCGGTCATGGCGGCGAATCCGGTGGCGCAGATGATGACGTCGGCCGGCCACGTGGTCCCGTCGACCACCACCCCGTCACGGGAGAACCGTTCGATCGGCGTACCCGAGACGTCGACGAGGCGGACATGCGGCAGGTTGTAGGTTTCGTAGTATCCGGTATCGACGCACAGTCGCTTGCAGCCGAACACGTTGTCCGGGCACAGCAGTTCGGCGGTGGCCGGGTCCCGGACGACGGCGCGGATCTTTTCGCGGGCGAACTCGGCCGCGGTCTCGTTGGCGTCGGCGTCGAAGAGCAGGTCGCCGTAGGCGCCGAGAAACGGCAGGCCTCCGCGGTCCCAGAACTCCTCGTACTGGCGCTCGCGTTCCTCCGGCGTCGACGCAAGCGCCGGGTCGGCGTTGAACGGAAAGAAGAAGCCGGTGGGGCGACCCCGCATCCGCGCCCGCAGTCCCGGGTAGTCGGCCTTCACCTCGCGTTCCTGTTCCCGGTCCATGGGACGGTTCCACGCCGGGACGGAGTAGTTCGGCGTGCGCTGGAACACCGTCAGCCGACTGGCCTGGCTGGCGATGACCGGGATCGACTGTATTGCCGATGACCCGGTGCCGATGACCGCCACCCGCTTGCCGGTGAAGTCCACCTCCTCGTGCGGCCAGTGCCCGGTATGCAGGATGGGTCCCTGGAACTCGTCGCGTCCGGGGAAGTCCGGAATGTTTGCGTTCGAGAGGCACCCGACCGCCATGATGCAGAACCATCCGGTGACCCTGTCGCCGCGGTCGGTCTCGACCTCCCAGCACCCGGCGTCCTCGTCGAACCGGGCCGAGGTCACCCGGGTTGCGAAGCGAATGTCGCGGCGCAGGTCGAACCGGTCCGCCACGTGGTTGGCGTAGGCGAGGATCTCCGGCTGTGGCGAGTAGCGTTCGGACCAGCTCCATTCCTGGTCGAGGTCCGGGTCGAAGGAATAGGAGTACTGCAGGCTCTCGATATCGCAGCGTGCTCCCGGGTAGCGGTTCCAGTACCAGGTTCCGCCGACATCGTCGCCGGCCTCGAACACCCGGGCGGAAAACCCCAGCCTGCGCAGGGCGTGCAGCATGTACATGCCGCCGAACCCCGCACCGACGATCACGGCGTCGTACCGGGTTCCGGTCTCGATAGGCGGGGAGGATGGTGATGTCGTCATGCCCGTCCCACTGTACGTGGCGCGTGTGAACACGACCGCCGCTCGGCGTCGTTCACCTGCCCGGGCAGTGACAGCCGTCCTGTTTGCGGCATCCGGCCTGGGCAGCAGCTCCGCCGCGCACCCGCGGAAACCGTGTCCCCAACCGCCGCGCGGCGATGGAACGACACTGTAGGAAGCGGGAAACGGCAATGCAAGCCGGCGGGAGTGCCCGGCCGGGCCGCGGCATGACGCGCGAAGGTGACAATCAGTTCATGAACAAGAATACGAACAGGCGCAACGGGTACTCATCTGATGAACGGAATGACACCCCTGTCGGTGTCCGGACCATGACAGGAGCGAGCGAGGGATGGCGAGGGAAGGAGCGGTTTTCGGGGACCGCCGTGTGGACCGGTCGCAGGCATCCGAGACCGCCGGATGAGTCTACCCGATGATGGCTGCCCCGGCGCCGCAGACCTGATCGACTTACTCCTCGCCCACGACGGAGATCAGCCGGCCTTCGCGGACAACGAACCCGCCCTCTTCGGGCACCGGGCAGCCTCCGGGTTCGGTACCCGGCACAGCGGTCCCGGCCGCGGCGCGGGGATCGGCTTGCGTTGCCAGGACGGATATCGGCCTACCCTTGCGGCACCCAGTTTTCGGGATCGTAGGCGGCATCGGCCAGCACCCGGGCCGCGCGGGGTTCGCCCATGATGACAACCTCGAGACTGGTGCCGGGGTCGGCGCAGTCCGGTCTCACATAGGCAAAGGCGAGCAGCTTCTGCACCCGGTGCCCCCAGGCGACCGAACTGGTCGCTCCGACCCGCTCGCCCGACAACAGGACGGCCTCGCTGCCATGCCCGTCATGCACGCCGTCCCCGTCGATCTCCAGGTACACGCACTGCCAGCGCAGCGGCCTGGCGATGGCCGCCTGCGTCGCCGCCTTGCCGACAAAGTCGCCGTTGTCCATCCTGACGAACCGCATGACGCCGGCCTCGGGCAGGGTCACTTCGTTCGTGAGCTCGCCGGCGCCCTTGAACATCTTTTCCATCCGCATGCCGTTCATGGCAAACGATCCGTAATCCGCGATGCCGTGCGCCTCGCCGGCTGTCCAGAGCGCGTCGTAGGCGGCGGCGACCGTGTCGGCCGGGCCGTGAAGTTCCCAGCCGAGCTCGCCGGCATAGGACATGCGCAACGCCCACAGCGTGGTTCCGGCGAGAGAGATCTCCTGCGCCCGCAGCCAGGGGAAGTTCGCGTTGTCGAGCGCTGCATCGGTGCAGGCCGCGAGAATGTGGCGCGACCGGGGGCCGTTCAGCGCCAGGGCGCCCCAGTCGTCGGAACGGTTGACGATGTCGACGACGGCGTCACCCCGGTGTTTCGCCAGATGATCGAGCAGACGCTGCTCGAAGAATGCGGCGCAGGTAAAGTAGAACCGGTCTTCGGCAAGGCGGGCGATGGCGGCTTCCAGTTCTATCCGGCCGTTCACGCCCAGCAGGTGCGCGAGGGCGAGGCGGCCGGCCTGGCCAGGCGCGCGGTTGGGAATGAGGCGTTCGACCAGCGCGTGGGCATCCGGCCCGGACACTTCGACCTTGGCGAAGGCGGAGATGTCCATGATCCCGGCGCGCTCGCGCACGGCAGCGGTCTCACCCGCCACCGCGTCGTACCAGGGCGCCCGCCGGAACGAATAGTAGTCCCGCTGTTCCAGATCGCCGGTGGCGAACCAGCGCGGCCGCTCCCAGCCGCAGACCTCCTCGAAGACTGCGCCCTTGGCCTTGAGGCGGCCATACAGCGCACTCGGCCTGACCGGCCGCCCGTCCGGGCGGTTGAGATGCGGGAACGGGATTTCGTGGCGCAGAAGGTAGTCTTCCTTCGCCTTGGTGACCTGAAACTCGGCGTCGGCATAGGAACCGAACCGGCGCGGATCGTAGTCCCGCATGTTGATGTCGGCCGATCCGTGCACCATCCACCGCGCCAGTTGCCGGGTCAGGCCCGGCCCCCAGCCGATGCCGATCTGGCACCCGCAATCCAGCCAGTAGTTGCGCAGTCCCGGCGCCGGCCCGACCAGCGGGTTTCCGTCGGGAGGATGTGAGATCGCACCGTGCACGGTACGCCTGATTCCCAGCTCTGCCAGAACCGGCATGCGGTCCATGGCGTTCTCCAGCCACGGCATGATGCGGTCGTAGTCCGGATCGAACAGCTCGTTCTCGGCGTCCCACGGGCATCCGTCTTCCCAGACCGTGTTGGGATTGGCCTTCTCATAGATGCCGATGAGGCCCGATTTCTGCTCCATCCGGACGTAGCCGGAGACAAGCCGGTCGTCGCGGACGACCGGCAGTTCGCCCGCCATTGCCTGGAATTCCGGCACGGTATCGGTAATCAGGTAGTGGTGGGTCATCGACGTGGCCGGGATGTCGAGGCCGACCCACTGCCCGACCTGACGGGCGTAGGTCCCGCCGGCATTGACGACATGTTCGCAGACGATGTCGCCCCGAAGGGTCCGGACCCGCCATTCGCCGTTCGGTTCGGCCTGCACGCCGGTTACCCGGCACTGGCGAATGACCTTCGCACCCCGCTGACGCGCACCCTGGGCCAGGGCAAGGGTTGCGCCGGCGGGATCGACATGGCCGTCGTCCGGCGTGTGGAGCGCCGCCTGGACGCCATCCAGATTGTAGAAGGGGTGCAACTCGCGGATGCGGTTCGGCCCGACGATTTCCATCGGGAATCCCAGAGCACGGCCGACGCTGGTGGTGTGCCGCAGCCAATCCACCTCGTCGTCGGTGTAGGCCAGGCGCAGGGAACCGCAGCCGTGCCAGGTGACCGACTGGCCCGTCTCGCGCTCCAGAACGTTGGCGTAGAGATCGATGTTGTATCCGACGCACTGGCCGAGCGAATAGCTGGAGGTCGAGTGGGTGACCTGCCCGGCCGCATGCCACGTGGAACCGGAGGTGAGTTCCCCCTTTTCCAGCAGGATCACGTCGCACCAGTCTTCGTGCGCCAGGTGGTAGGCCAGGCCGCATCCCATGATGCCGCCACCGATGATGACTACCCGGGCGTGGCTGGGGAGCATGTCAGGTTGCCTTCTCGGGACATCCCGCAGGAGGAGGTCGTTTTCGTTGGACATGCGCTATCGTACATTTGTACAATCGTCAACGATGAAAGAAATGATTGTACCATCGAGGATCGCGGATGCGGCACCAGCCGGTGTGCTGGAACGGCTGGCGGCCGGGCTCGAGACGTTGACGCCCCAGGTCCGCAAGGCCGCCGCCTATGTCCTGGAGAATCCGAACGATGTCGGTGTGACCTCCATCCGGGAGATCGCCGAATCGGCCGACGTAAAGCCCAACAGTTTCGTTCGCATGGCGCGCGCGGTCGGGTTCGACGGCTACGACGAATTCCGCCAGCCGTTTCGTGACCGGATTCGCGAAGGCCGGGAGAACTTCCCGGATCGAGCGCGCTGGCTGCAGTCCCTCTCCCGCGGCGGCAGGCTGGCCGGCCTCTACAAGGCGATGGCCGAAACCTCGTTGGTCAACATCGAGAGCCTGTATTCCGCCGCCAACGCCCAATCCCTCAAGCGTGCGGCCGAGACAATCGTTGCGGCACGGCAGACCTTCGTGCTGGGGGTCGGCATAGCCCACGCGGTCGCCCGGAACTTTGCCTACCTGGCCGGGATGGCGGTCGACAATGTCCGGGCCATTCCGCGCGACGAGGGTATTCCCCTCGACAGCATCGCCCGGGCCGGCAGGGGCGATGTGCTGCTCGCCATGACGTTCAGGCCCTACCGGCGCGAGGTCGTGGAGGCGGTCGCGGTCGCCCGCGAACAGGGAGTCGCGATCATCGGTCTTTCGGACAGCCCCGCCTCGCCGGTCCTGCTGCGGGCGGATCATCGCTTCGTCATTCCGGTGGACACGCCGCAATTCTTCGCATCGACGGTCGCCCTTGCGGCGTTCCTGGAAACGCTGACGGCGTTTGTCGTTGCCGATGCCGATCCGGACGTGATCGAGAATATCGAGGAGTTTCACCGGCGGCGGCGCGAGTTCGGCATCTACTGGGACGAGGAGAGCCCGCGGACGTGAACACCCGCACACCTTCCACGATCTCCAGGGCGCTGGACGCCCGCTACTACACCGATCCCGAAACCTACCGACGGGAATGCCGGGGCCTGTTCGGATCGACCTGGCACTTTGCCGGACATGCGTCCGCCCTGGAGCGGGCCGGTGACTATTTCGCCTTCGATATTGCCGGCGAAGGCCTGTTCTGCATCAGGGACCGGGCCGGCGACATCCGCGCCTTCTACAACGTCTGTCAGCACAGGGCGCACGAGCTGGTGCGCGGAAGCGGCAACTGCCGCTTCATCATCTGCCCGTATCACGCCTGGACCTACGAACTGGACGGGTCGCTGCGGGGCGCCGCCAACCAGCGGGCCATGCCGGGTTTTCCGAAGGATCGGGTCCGGCTGACGGAAATCCCGGTCGAGAACCTGTGCGGGTTTCTGTTCGTCAATCCCGACCCCGACGCCAGACCCATGGCGGAGTGGTTTCCCGGTGTCGAAGCCGAGCTGCGGGCCTTCGTACCGGACATCGACCGGCTGAAACCCCTAGAATGGATCGATGTCGACGAAACCTGCAACTGGAAGGTGTCCGTCGAGAACTACTGCGAATGCTACCACTGCGCCCGCAATCACCCCACTTTCTCGACCGGGGTGATCAGGCCGCAGACCTACGATATCCGGCCCCAGGGCTATTGCCTGCGCCACACGACGGAATGCCAGAACCTGGACCGGATGACCTACTCCATCGATCTGCACGCCAACGCGCATGCCGCCAGCTACAGTTCCTGGTTCCTGTGGCCGATGTTCTCCTTCCAGGTGTATCCGGGCAACGTGCTGAACACCTATCACTGGCGGCCGCAGGGTGTGGACAGGGTTACGGTCCGGCGCAGCTGGTACACGGTTGACGGTGCCGACTCCGACGTTATCCGCCGGCTCGCGCACCAGGACCGGCAGACAACGGTCGAAGAGGATGTCCGTCTCGTCGAATCGGTGCAGCGGGGCCTGAACAGCAGGGGCTACCGTCCGGGACCGCTGCTGATCGATCCGCACGGCGGCGTGAACTCGGAGCATTCCCTCCAGGCCCTGCACGGCTGGATCAGGGAAGCGCTGGACGACGACGCCGTGGTGCGCGGATGAGGACTTCCAGGAGAGCCGATGGGACTCGGTGCCGATCCCTGTCTCCACAGCTGGGGCCTCGTTCCTGAATCCCCGGAAATGACGCCGTGACACCGAACACGCGGATCCCGATCGAGACTGCCGAGGGTACTGGAACCCGGCGCGTTGGCCGGTCCGCCCGCCGCCGCGCACGCCGGGATGGCGCCGGCAGGGGGCAGACGGCCGCCATCTGGCCCGGCATTGCCGGCGGTCGATACAGGCCGTTGAGCGAGGGCGACGTCGTCGCCGTGCATGACACGGCGGTGCGCATTCTCTCGGAGATCGGCATGCGCGACGCTTCGCAACGCTGCATCGACGTCGTGAGGGCGGCTGGCGGATCGCTGACCGGCGACGGCCGACTGCTGATCCCGCGCGAGGTTTGCGGGCGCGCTCTTGCAACTGCCGGGCGGGGGTTCAAGTTGTACGCGCAGGACCCTGACCACGATCTGGACCCGTCGGGCCGGCGCATTCATCTTGGCACGTCAGGCGCAGCGGTCCACATGGTCGACAGCGAAACGCTCGAGGTGCGGGATTCGCATCTCGTCGACCTCTACAACATGGCCCGGCTGGCGGATCGGTTGCCCAACATCCACATGTTCCAGCGCACCGTCGTGGCGAGGGACATCCTCGACCCGTTCGAGATGGACCTGAACACGGCCTACGCCTGTCTGAGCGGGACGCGCAAGCATGTCGGCACCAGTTTTGCCAATGCGGTCAACCTGGCAGCCGGCATTCGCCTGATGCACATGGTGGCCGGTGGCGAAGCCGCGTTCCGCGACCGGCCGTTCCTGTGCGTTTCCACGTGCTTTGTCGTGCCGCCGTTGAAGTTCGCGGAAGACGCGCTGGGGGTGATCGAAGCCTGCTGCGATCACGGCGTCCCGCTGAAGCTGGTATCGGCCGGCCAGGCCGGTGCGACAAGCCCGGCGGCGCTGGCCGGCGCCGTGGCCCAGCAAACCGCCGAGGTCCTGGCCGGCCTGGTCTACGTGAACCTGTTGAGGCCCGGACACCCGGCCCTGTTCGGCGCGCTGCCCTTCGTCTCGGACCTGCGAACCGGTGCAATGTCCGGAGGGAGCGCCGAACAGGGGCTGCTGATGGCAGCGTGCGCGCAGATGGCGCAGCATTACGGCATTCCGTGCGCCGTCTCTGCCGGCATGACGGATTCCAAGATGCCGGATTTCCAGGCCGGTTACGAAAAGGGCTGCACGGAACTGCTCAGTGCTCTGGCCGGCGCGAACCTGATCTATGAAGCCGCGGGCATGTATGGCTCGTTGCTGGCCTGTTCGCTGGAGAGCTTCGTGCTGGACAACGACCTGATCGGTGCCGTACTGCGCGCAACCCGCGGGATCGAAGTCTCCGAGGAAACCCTGTCGTTCGAGGCCGTCCGCGACGTGTGCATCGGCGGGCCCGGGCATTACCTGGACCATCCGCAGACCATGGAACGGATGCAGAGCGACTACTGCTACCCCGACCTGGGCGATCGAAGCACGCCGCAGGAGTGGCGCGACAATGGCGCCGAGGACCTGCTCTCGCGGGCACGCGACCGGACGCGGGCGTTGCTGGCAGGGCCGAAGCCCGGTCACATCGCTCCCGATGTGGACCGCGCCATTCGGGCGACCTTCCCGATCCGTTTGCCAGGCTGATCGGAATACGCCACCCAAGAGAGGGGCCTGGTGAATTGAAACCGTACACTGCGTTGGCACCATGGCCGGTAGTGCGGCGCGGGATAAGCCCCCGCGCCGGGAGCCGTGCCACCGCCGCGTTGCAGATCCGGGCGGACGCCGGTCCCGGAGCTGCACGCCGAAAGGCGACGTCGGACGGTATCGGATCTCGGGTGTACTTCGGTTGCGGCGGCTCGCAACTACCGAGACCGGCATTTGGTCGAGGCGAGCGATGGAGACCGGCTATCCGCAACGCTCCCCTACGCAACCAGGGCATTCGGCAGCCACCGATCATCCTTCGGGCGCGGCGGTTCCGCGCGGGCCGGGGCCGCGCCACCCGATGGCCTGTTCGAGCGTGCCGCCAGTGCGGAAACCCGGCGCGGATGGAGGAGCGTCAGGTTCTGACGCAGATCTCGCGACCCAGGTACCAGGCGAGCGTTGCGAGCACGACGGCCCCGCCGGCAACGGTCGGCATGCGCGGGATCTCGAAGCGAATCAGCCAGCTCCACAGGGGCGCCAACGGCACCTCCAGTGCGCCGATCAGGGCGGCCTCGGCAGCCCGGATCCGCAGCACCCCTTCAGCCAGCAGCACCGAGGCGGCCGCATGAACGGTGCCGAAACCAGCCAGCAGCACCAGCTCACGCGCGGTTACGACGAATTGAGCGCCCACGATCCAGGCTATCGCGACGAGCTGGAAACACGAGACCGGACCCGCCGCCAGGGTCATCGGTCGGTTGGGATGGCGCCGCATGATGACCATCATCGATGCCATCAGCGCCGTCATGCCAAGAGCCAGCAGGTCACCGACCAGATCCGGAGTGCCCGTCGATCCTCCCACCATGACCGCGACACCGGAGAGGCAAAGCCCGGCCGAAACCAGGGTGACGAGACCGGGCGTCTCGCGCAGCCAGATCCACGCAATGGCGGCGGCGAAGGGCGCGGCGGCGTAGACGATTGCCACGTTGGCGACAGCGGTGTTCTTGAACGCGGCGATGCAGCAGACCGTCGCTCCACTGCTGACGGTTGCAGCCGACCATCCCGGCCAGCCAAGGCGCTTCCAGTCCGCGAGCCGGTCCCGACCCCGGTGCCACCCGAGCCATGCCGACATCACGGCTCCGGCCAGGAGCCCTCGCCAGTGCAGTATTGTCCAGACGTCCGCCTCCACACCCTTGGTGAAGATCCCCGCCGCGCTCCACGCGAGCGCCGACAGCGCAACGAGGACGCGACCGAGCAGGACCTGCTCCCTGGCGTTCTGGACCACGACGATCTCCGCATCCGGTGACTCGAACGGGAGTATCGAGGTGGCCTCCTGACAGCGAAGTGTCAGCAGTGACGGAGATCGGCCATCGAAACCTGCCTGGCTTCACGTGCGACGGGCATGGCGTCGAACTTGGGCGGCCTTCGAGCAGTTCAGGACGTCCGCTCTCTGAGTCACATCCTCGTGAGGATGGGTGCAGCGCCGCTGCCGGACCGCGGATTCGATGGATGCCTACAGTTCGATCCGGAACAGGACATGTGTACCGCCGCCCAGTTGCGCCGGGGTCTCGAACTCTCCGACCAGGAATCCCCCCGCCTTCTCGATCACCGCGATGGAGGCCGGGTTGTCGGTGTCGGTCGCAAGATCGACATGCGCGATGCCAAGTGCGCGGGCCGATGGCAGCAGCTCGATCAAGGCGGCGCTGGCCAGCCCTTCGCGCCGCCGCCAGGGCACGACGGCGTACCCGACGTGACCAGGACAGGTCGGGGGCAGCGCTTCGGTGCCGGGCTGCCAGCGCAGGCTGATCCTTCCGGCGAACCCGTCCTTGTGGATCCAGCGGCCAAGGCATGGCAGGCGCGGCACGACAGAGCCGTCGACGAGCGTCACCGGAGGGCCTTTGCCCTCCGGGTCGTTCTGGTGCGCGAGAAAGGCATCGGGATCCTGCCGTATCAGGGCCAGATGCTCTGCCGCGGCTTGCGGCCGCAGGGTGTCCGGCGACCAGCCCCGTTCGAGCGCTGCGACGTAACCCGGCAAGAACTCGGCACTTGGCGTGAACAGTACGGTCATGGCGAGGACGCGAACAGGTTCAAGTGGCAACGCAGGATGCACGTCATGGAGCGCTCGCTTGCACTCTTCGAAAACTAAAGCAATGCGATTGTTGAGGACATCCAGGAGGTCCGTCTTGTACTTCTCGCGGAAGCCAATGGCAATGCCTGAACCGGCGTGTGCGGGCAACAGCATCGAGGCTGATGCGCCAAGTCCCGGAGTATTCCGTATGGCTGGAGCAGTTTTGTCTCGCAAGAGCGATTTTGCCGCCGTGCATGGCGGCGGTCGGCATTATCGCTCGCGCCCAAGTGAAGAAGTAGTTCGTGACAGTTGGCGCCTTTACCTCGGACTGGTCCGAGCGTTCCTCGAAGAATTTCCTTGCCTTCATCTGCGAGCAACGTCGCCCTGCTGTCGCCTCGGCGTTACGGCAGAACGGAACAATAAGAGAACAATTTCAACGCCTGCAGGTGTGGAATGAGCAGAAACCGAGAACCACAAGCCATATGAGGCACCCTCAACGCGGTCTTGCGGACCAGCATGGCGGCTCATTTCCATGGGCCACCCGCGTGCCATTTCCCGTCGAAGGCCTTGCCAGCGACAAGAGCATGGGTGGGCGGCAGCACGAACGCGGCCACAGTGCCTTGCAATTCCGCAAACGGGCCGGGCGCCATGGCAATCGCAGTTCGGCGCAGGAACCCCCGCCATTGCGCCTGCTTCGCGACATTTTCTGCGAAGGCCGGCGTCAGGGCGACAGGTGTGTCTGTGGGGATATCCGTATGGCGACGCTCGAAGGTCGCAGCGATAGCGTCGGCAAGGACACCGCCGTCGAAAGAGAACGTCCGGGAGATAGCCCAGAGGTCGAAGAAGTCCTTCATCCGGCTGTTGAGCATGCCGAGCGCGACCAGCGCCTGGAACTTCTCAGCCACGACTGTCTCGGGTGGATAGGCCCGAAGCCGCGGCGCCGGCATGTTGAGCAGAGAAGGATAGTCGATCTCCAGCACGCCCGGCGTCACCACGTCACCAAAGCCGATGTCAACCTGGATTGGCAGGCGCGCGCCAGCAATCTGGGCGATCATCGTGAGCCGAACGCCGCTATGTTCGTCGTCGGCCCGAGCCATCTCTGCCCGCAGCGTCTCCGGCTTGAAGACGACGCCGTCATCCGCGAAGTCGATGCTGCAGATCTCCTGGAAGGTTGTGGCGATACGCTCCGGCGCGGCGTCACCATATCCCGGAAGGTCGAGGTCGCCGGTCGCCCGATAGGGCGTGGGTGCCCAGAGGCTGAACAGCATGGCGCCTTTGAGGACCAATTGCCCGCTATAGACCGAGACGCTCAGCCGGTAGAGAAGCCGCTCCATGGCATAGCGCGTGAGCGCAAGCTGGACGTTTTCCTTGCGTTCGCTCGCGCGCCGGGTGAGACGAGCCCTGACCGAGGCACCGACATTCCTGAGGGAAGGTTTCGGGGTCATACCGTGGCCTCGATATAGGGCCGCATCACGTTCTGCATACGGTCGATGGCGGCGAAATGCCAAATGTCATCAACCGTGGCGCGGCGGCTTCGGAGACAGTCTCTGAGTGCCTCAATGGCGACATCGAGACCGACCTGGCTGCGGTATTTGAAGCAGTCAGCCACCGTCTTGGCGGGATTGGTGACAGGTACTTCCACCTGCTCGATTGTGTGCCACTCCACCCCGGCGGTCAGGGCGTCGCCTGTGGCCCGGATGATTCGCAGGGACACCGGCGGGTTCTTCGGCGCCCACTTCTTGTGACCGATCAGCATCCACACCTGATGTGGCAGTTGCGTCGTGAGTTCGTGGAAGCTGAGCGCGGAGAGCAGGCAGGTAACACCGTGGGGCACGGCCCGAGCGGCTTCAGCAAGGCTGTGGCCCTCGGACCATTCCGCATCGGCAAGCTGATAGAGGCCGCGCCCCATACGCACCAGAAGCCCCTCATCCCGCAGCCTCCGCAGGTAGGCGCGCGGAATGCCCGCCGCATCGAAATCGCGCGCGCGCGCGATACCGCGCTCCCTGGCGACGGTGATCGCACGATCCTTCAGAGTTCGTTGAGTCGTTTCTGCCATGTTCCGTATGCTCGGCAATAACGCATAAATGCCGAGATTTTGTATCACGCCCCGTGATCCCCTGCAACCGGAACCGAACAGCTCGACCACGAGTGTGATGCTCATGTTGCTACTTCCGCCGCCTGTTCCAGACGAGTTGCGCCCGATCACCCTCCCCGGAGGCGACCAAGGCGGCGGTGAAGGGCTCCGAAAGGCTCGGGTCGTCGAGACGGACGCGGAGATGGCATTTCGGGTGATCGCCCGTTATTCGGGCATCCCGGGCGTCACCGACAAGGACGCGGAATGCCGGGGCGTTGCAAGGTACAGGGACGCGCGAGGCGTCCCTCGGGTGGTGGTAATCGAACCCCGTAAATTCCTTTCCGGGCGGAGGTCCGATGAGTTCCCTTGAGCAGCAACGCAAGCCCGGTGCCGGGGATTGCACGCCGTTTCGCGGAGCGCCAGGCCGCTTTCGAACCCGGCGAGATCCGCTGCGGACGCCATGAACTCGGCATGGTCCGCCGCGTCGGGAATCTGCATCGCGGTGGCGGGAAGCGCCCTGGCGGGAAGGCACGCGGCCAGCATGCGACGTGCAAAAGGCGCCCCGCGTGACGCCGGTTCCTCCGGCCAGGATATCCCCTGTGTCGTCCGGTTCTTCGCCCCGTGACAGGGCCGTGAGCGAAAGTTGCGCGAAAGTGCGGTCCGAAAGCGGCACAGGAGAACTCGCGGGTCTGCTCCGATATCCGGGAAATGACGGTTCCTTCGGCTTCGTTCCCACGTCCCGGCGTCAACCCGACGCCATGCCCGGCCTATCCCTGCCGCCCTTCCCCGGGCGCTGCATCCGTCGACTGCCGGGAACGGTCCGCGTCCTTCAGCGTTGCGAGCATCCGCTCTCCATAACGATCCAGCTTCGCGGCACCCACACCGTGGCAATCGGCAAGCTGTTCGAGACTTCTCGGCCTGCGGGCAGCCATGTCCTGGAGGCTGCGGTCGTGGAACACCACGAAGGCCGGCACCCCCTCCTCCCTTGCGATCTCCAGCCTCACCTGCTTCAGCTGTGCAAGCAGCGCCGGGTCGGTGTTTCCCGGCTGCGGTTCCGCTGCCTGCCTGCGTGCCCGGGACGGCCTGGCGGCCTCGCCGTGCAGCGCCACGCTCTCGGTTCCTTTCAGCACCGCGCGCCCACGGGTGCCGAGCTGCAGGGCGCCGTAGCCGGCGATGTCGATCCTGAGCACGTCCGTCGCCGCGAGCTGCCGCAGGTAGGAGCGCCAGAGCGTCTTGCCGGTGTCCGCTCCCACGCCGAAGGTCGGCAACCGGTCATGCCGGTGCTGGCGGACCTTTTCGGTCATCTCGCCGCGCAACACCGCGATCAGGTGCTCGGCGCCGAAACGCTGGCCGGTACGCAGCGCGGCCGACAGCGCCTTCTGGGCGATCACCGTGCCGTCGATCGTCTCAACCGGCGCTAGGCAGCGGTCGCAGTTGCCGCACGGCTCGCAGGCCTCGCCGAAGTAGCCGAGCAAGGCCTGGCGGCGGCAGCCCGCGGTTTCGCACAGGCCGAGCAGTGCGTTCAGCCGCTGGTGCTCGACGCGCTTGGCCTCGTCGGGGCGGTCGGAGTTTTCGATCATCAGGCGGCGCAGCCTGATGTCGTCCATGCCGTGGAGCATGAGGGTTTCGGCAGGCAATCCGTCCCGCCCGGCGCGGCCGATCTCCTGGTAGTACGCCTCGACTGTCGACGGGATGTTCACGTGGGCGACGAATCGAACGTCGGGCTTGTCGATGCCCATGCCGAAGGCGATGGTGGCGACCACGATCACGCCGTCCTCCGCAAGGAAGCGGTCCTGGTGGCGGTCCCGGACAGCCTGATCCATGCCGGCATGGTAGGGCAGCGCGGTGAGCCCGCCCGAGGCCAGGCGTTGTGCCGTTCGTTCGGCCTCCTTGCGAGACAGGGTGTACACGATTCCGGACTGCCCGGAATGCCGGTCCAGCAGGTCGTCGATCTGCCGTGGTCCCGAACTCCGGGGCGCCATGCCGATCCGCAGGTTCGGGCGGTCGAAGCCAGAGACGAAGACCTGCGCCCGGCCGCCGAACAGCCGCTCCACGATGTCCTTGCGCGTAACCGCGTCCGCGGTCGCCGTGAAGGCGCTGATCCGGGCGTCGGGGAAGTGTTCCGGCAGTTCGGCGAGGCGGCGGTAGTCCGGCCGGAAGTCGTGTCCCCATTGGGAGATGCAGTGCGCCTCGTCGATGGCGAACCGCGCCGGACCGTGCCGGGAGAGGCCTTCCAGGACTTCCGGCCGCATGAGCCGCTCCGGCGAAATGTAAAGCAGGCGCAATCGACCGTCGCGCAGCTGGCGGTGCGTCTCGACGGCGTCTCCCCGAGGCGTCGCCGAATTGAGCGCGCCGGCCGCCACGCCGTTGAGGCGCAACGCGGCCACCTGATCGCGCATCAACGCGATGAGCGGCGACACCACCACGGTCAGGCTCTCGGTCGCCAGGGCTGGAAGCTGGTAGCACATCGACTTGCCCGAACCGGTCGGCATCACCGCCAGAACGTTGTCGCCTGCCAGCAGAGCCGCGACGATCTCCGCCTGTCCCGGCCTGAACCGGTCATGACCGAAGATGCTCTTCAAGAGCGCAAGGGCAACGTCGGGGGTCGGCAACGGTGTCGCTCCATTTGGCTCCGGCTCAAATAGCCGGGGTTTCCGCGGCGTTCAACCGGGCATGCCGTTGCGCCATGTCCGGGCTGGCCCAGGGGAAGGTGCGCAGGTGTCGGGCGGCGGATCGCCGCTGCCACGGCAGCCAGTGGGCCGCCCTGACCGGGGACGACTGCTTCACGCGATGCACCCCTGCCTCCGGCGGCGAGGCGAAAGCGCCATCCGCAATCGGACGTGCCTTCCCGACCCCGCACCTGGCCATGCAGGAAACACCGGTCAGGAAGTGCAGGCTGCATCGCCTCGGCGAGGGCAGTGCAGCAGTCCCTGTCTGACGCAGTCTTGCCGCCACCTGTCACTCTGCGCCGCGTGCGCTGAACGAGCGGGTGCCAGCGCCCCTGCGCTCCCGGGGCTCAGCCGATGGCCGCAAGCCGCATCATCAGGTGTGCGAGCGGGACCGCAGTCGTGGTCGAGGAGAGCGGGAAGGTCTCCCGTCCGGGATGCACGACGAACCGCTCGTCCGCTCCGATGTCGCAGGCCGCGATCTCCAAGCCCGTGCCGGCTCGGGGTGCTGCGCTTCGCTTGACCTCTATCGCCCAGGGGCGGCGGTCGGGCAGGTGGAGCAGAAGGTCGATCTGCGCGCCGGCCCGTATTCCGCCATTGCTGGCATTTGGAAGGGAAGGGGCGTTCGACACCGGCACCTGCCGCCCGGTCCGGTCAGCGGGAACCGGACTTTGCGGTCCCCGCGCAACATGGTAGCTCTGTGCCGCGAACCAGTAGTGCGGACCTGCGGGAGCGGTGGCATGGCGATCACGTTCTATGACCTGGCAGGCGGCGACGGCCGCCGGTTCAGCCCGTTCGGCTGGCGGGTGCGCATGGCGCTTGCGCACAAGGGTCTCGAGGCCGGCGCCACGGTCGAGCGGGTAACGTTTTCCCAGAAGCACAAGCTCGTGTTCTCCGGCCAGGAACAGGTCCCGGTGATCGTTGACGAGGGCACGGTGGTGCCCGACAGCTGGCAGATCGCGCTCCACCTCGACAGGGCCCACGCGCGGGAGCCATCGCTGTTCGCGCCCACCGGGGTCACCGCTGCCCGCTTCGTCGCCGCGTGGACCGACAGCCAGCTGCATCCCCTGGTCGCCCGATGCGTCGTCTCCGACATTCCCGCCGTGCTCGATCCGGCCGATCACGAGTATTTCCGGCGCTCCAGGGAGGCCCGGTTCGGCACCACGCTCGAGGCCATGGCCGAGGGACGCGACGCGGCGCGCACCGAGCTCAAGCGCGCGCTCTACCCGGTGCGCAAGAGCGTCGAGGCGGGCGGGTTCCTCGCCGGGCCCGGACCCGGATATGCCGATTACGCCGTGTTCGGTGCCTTCATGTGGGCGCGCGGGGTCAGCGGATTCCGCCTGCTCGACGATGATGACCCGGTCCACGCCTGGCGGGAGCGCATGCTTGACCTGCACGATGCCATGCCGCGGACCGAACCCGGCTTTCCGGTCTGAGGGAGACTGACGATGACCCGATTGCAGCCGCCTTCGCTCGAGCAGATGACACCGGAGCAGCGCGCCGTTCACGACGATATCGTTTCCGGTCCGCGCGGGAAGCTCCAGGGTCCGCTCGCCGTCTGGCTCACCAGTCCGGAACTTGCCGACAAGGCACAGCGTCTCGGCCAGTTCTGCCGGTTCGAGACCTCGCTGCCGACGCAGCTGTCGGAACTCGCCATCCTGGTCACCGGCCGGTTCTGGGGCGCGGAGTTCGAGTGGTGGGCGCACAAGCGCATCGGGCTCGAGGCCGGTCTTGATCCGCAGCTGGTGGAAGCGGTGCGCCAGCGCCGGGTCCCCGAGTTCGCGAGTGATGACCAGCGCATCGTCTACGATGTCGCGACCCAGATGCACCGCGACCACCGGATCAGCGACCGGACCTATTCCGAGGCGGTGGAACTGCTGGGCGAGGCGGGTGTTGTCGACCTCGTAGGCATCCTCGGCTACTACACCCTGATCTCGATGACGCTGAACGCGTTTCAGGTTCCGCTGCCTGCCGGTGCCGAGCCCGAACTCGACTGAACCGACGACAGGTCGCGCGGTCGCCGCAGCAGGACCATGGTGCTCGCCATGGCCACGATGAACAGGCCGACCAGGACCATGAACCCGTCCTGGAAGGCGAGTTCGTTGGCCTTGAGCATCAGGGCCTCGCGCAGCCAGGCCGTCGAGGCCATGACGCGCTGGTGCTCGGTCAGCCCGGTTGCGGCAAGTTCGCGCGAGATCGTCCCGATCATCGCCATGCCGGTTCCGTTGCCGGCGGTCTGGGACGTCGCGAGTTCGAGACCGTGCCCCGTGATCCGGGTGTCGAGGACCAGCGCGAGGATGCTCACGCCGAGCGAGGCGCCGGTCATGCGGATGAAGTTCAGGGTTCCGGCGGCATAGGCGACGAGGTCGCGGGGGACCGCGCTCATGGCCGACAGGTTGAGCGGCGGGATCACCAGTCCGAGTCCGATCCGGCCGAAGGCCACCAGCAGCGCCATGGCCCAGAAGTCGGTCAGCATGCCGGCGCTCGCCAGCAGCAGGCACGAGAGCGCGAAGATGCCGAGGCCGACCGTGATGGTATGGGCGACAGGGAACCGGCCCGAGAGCATTCCGGCAACCGGGAAGGTGACCATCGCGACCAGGCCGCCGGGCAGCAGCATCAGTCCGGCCTTGAGTGCGGTGTAGCCCTGGACGGTCTGGACCATCACCGGCACGACGTACAGCGATCCGAACATTCCGGCTCCGAAGATGAAGGCAACGATCGCCGATGCGACGTAGGTGCGGTAGGCGAACAGCCTGAGCTGCAACAGCGGCGCCCGGCTGCGGAATTCACGGATCATGAAGCTGAGCATCGCGAGACAGGCGGTGAACAGCAGCAGGAACACGGTGCTGTCGGACCAGCCCTCGCGCTGTCCAAGGGTGATCCCGGTGAGCAGCAGCATCAGTGATCCGGTTACCAGCACGAAACTCGTGAGGTTGAACGGTGCCGCCGGTCCGTCGTCGCTGCGCCCCGGCAGGTACACCGCGGCCAGGGCTGCCGCCAGTGCCATCACCGGGACCGGTGCCGCGAACACCAGGCGCCAGTGGGCGATGTCGACGATGAATCCGCCGAGGACCGGACCGATGGTGGGGCCGAACACGATGCCCATCCCGATCCACCCCATGGCGACGGGCCGCTGCTCCGGCGGGTAGGCCAGGAACACGGTGGTCATGGCGAGTGGCTGGATGAGCCCGGCGCACAGTCCCTGGGCGAACCGGGCGAACACCACCCCGGCGAAGGTGGGTGCATACTGGGCGGCAAAGGCGGTGAGGCAGAACACGGCCAGCGCGGCGATGAAGACGTTGCGCGGTCCGAAACTGGTCACCAGCCAGGCATTGAGCAGCATGCCCGCCGTCATCGCCGACAGGAAGCCGGTCGATATCCAGTGCGCCTGGTCCTGTCCGATTCCGAACGCGCCCATGATGTCGGGGATGGCGACGTTGACCATGGTCGACGACATGATCATGGCGATCATCGCCAGCATCGCGGTGACGGAAATGCCGATCCTGCTGGCGATGCGGGGTGGCGTGACTTCGCTCACGGCCATGTCAGCCAGGGTGCGAGCCGCGCCGCGGTCCCGTCGTCGACATAGATCTCGACCATCATTCCCGGCTTCAGGCGGGAGGATCCGTTGGCAAGGTCGATCCGCACCCGGACACGCTGGGTGACCTTGGTGAAGGTCCCGGACTCGTTGAGCCGCGGCAGCAGGGCGAACTGGCTGGTCGCCGCGGTTCCGATACGGCCGACCACGCCGGTGAAGGTCTCATCGGGGTAGGCGTCGACCACGATGCGGGCCGGTTGCCCGACGGCGAGCCGCGCGAGCTCGGTTTCCCTGATATTGGTCTCGATCCAGACGCGTTCGGGGTCGTGCATCATCAGCATGCGCTGCCCGCGCACCAGGAACTCGCCCTCCGCGACGAACACCCGCCCTACCACGCCCGCGGCCGGGCTGCGGATGGTCCGGTTGCCAAGCCCGATCCGGTGCAGTCCGATGCGCGCCTCGACGCGGGCGATGCGCGCATCGAGTTCCTCGGTCTCCGCCTGCTTGACGTCGAGCTCCGCCTGCAGGGCGCGGGTTTCGGCCAGGTCGGCCCGGGCGGTCGCGGTTGCCGCTTCGGCGCGCTCGAGTTCCTGGCGCCGCTTGAGGAAGTCGGTCCGGGCGCGCTCCAGACGTGACGCCGGAACGGTTCCCGATGCCGCCAGTTGCTCGATGCGGCGAAAGTCGCCCTCGGCAAAGCCGAGCTCGTGGACATGGATCCCTTCGTTGGCTTCCGCCTCGGAGAGACGGGCGCGGCCGCTTTCGAGCCTGGCCTTGATGTTCGCGGCGATCACCGCGGCCTCGGCCGCCACCCGTTCGCGCTCGCGCAGCAGCGCGTCGCGTTCCGCCGCGATCTCCACCACCAGCGCCCGCGCCGCCCGTGCATCAAGCCGTGCCAGCACCTGGCCTGCATCGACCCGGTCGCCTTCGCGCACCGGCAGTTCGACGAGCCGGCCGTCCACCTCGCTCGAGATCGTGACCAGGTCGGCCATGACCCTGGCGTCGGTCTCGTGAACGTAGAGCACGGCGGTACGGGCCCACTGCACCGCCCAGGCGGCCATGGCGCCGAGAAGGGCAAGGAGCAGGAGGATGCGGACAACACGGAACAGCCGGCGGCCCGGCGCCGGCTCGATGGTACTTTCGGTCATGATGTCCCGTCGCTCAGCGCCTGAACAGCGCTTCGGCCGCATCGCCGACGGCCCGCTTGTGCGCGATAACCCCGCGCACGCGGTCGATCTCCTGTTCGAGCTGCCCGATATAGCCCTCGAGATCCTCGATGTTCCAGCTGTCGAGGTCGCCGGGTGCGGTAAACGCGGCCCGCGGTTCAAGTTCTTCCGGTTCCATGGCACACCCCTTTCCGAGACGGTATGGGTGCCTGCAATCGCCGCCCGTGGCAACAGTTGGTGTTTGATCGGTCACGCAAATTCCTTGTATACACTGGCCATCCGCGGCCAGGCAGGGTCCGCGGCCTTTCCCGGAACGGATGACGCGCGAAGGATTCGAGACACATGACGCAACCGGTGATGCCAAAGGCGACCGCCGTCTGGCTCATTGAGAACACCGCCCTGACATTCGAGCAGATCGGGGATTTCTGTGGCATGCATCGCTACGAGGTCCAGACGCTCGCCGATGCCGAGTTCTCCGTGCGCGGGTTCGATCCGGTCGCCAACAACCGGCTTACGGCCGAGGAGATCGAACGGTGTACCGCGGATCCGTCGGCACGGCTGCAGGGGCTCGAGACCCCGGTGGCCAGCCAGGCCCCGAAACGCCGCGGAGCCAAGTACGTGCCGATCACGCGCCGCGGCGACAAGCCCGATGCCATCGCCTGGCTGTTGCGGCATCATCCGGAGCTGTCCGATACCGACATCGCCCGGCTGATCGGAACCTCGAAGCAGACCATCGGCAAGGTGCGCGACCGCACCCATCAGAACACGCAGACCATCTCCCCGCAGCACCCGGTTTCGCTCAAGCTGTGCACGGCCGAGGAATTCGAGGCGATGGTCGTGAAGGAGAGAGTGCTCAGTGCCTCGGTCGCCTGGCTGCTGGCGAACCATCCCGAACTGTCCGATGCCGATGTCGCGAGGCTCTCGGCGGGTTCGAAGCAGTCGGTCGCCCGGGTTCGAGAGCGCATCAAGTCCAATACCCAGACCGTCCCGCCGGAGGACCCGGTCACGCTCGGGGTGTGCACCCTCGAGAAGTTCGAGGCAACGATCACGAAGGCCCAGGCGTCTACGGCAGCGTCGTGAAACCGGAGATCCGTGCGGTCCCTTCGGCCTCGAACGGTGCCGGGGTCGTCTGGCGCAGCGACCGTTCGGCCCGGGGAGTGCGACCGAAGCACTCCCGGTAGCACTTGGAGAAGTGGCTCGCGGAGACGAAGCCACTGGCGAGCGCAACCGAGAGAATCGACATGCTGGTCTGCAGCAGCAGGTTGCGGGCCCGTTGCAGCCGCAGGTTCAGGTAGTACCGGGTCGGGGTTGCCTGCAGGTACTTGCGGAACAGCCGCTCGAGCTGCCGGGTCGAGAGGTTCGCCAGCTCCGCCAGTTCGGTCTGGCTGACCGGTTCCTCGAGGTTGGCTTCCATGTTGCTGATGACGTCGATCAGCTTGGGGTGGCTGATCCCGAGGCGCGAGCGAAGCTCCATGCGCTGGTGGGCGTGCGGCTCGCGGATCCGGTCGTGGATGAACTGCTCCGAGATCCCGTTGGCCAGCGCCTGGCCATGCTGGCGCCCGATCAGGAACAGCATCATGTCGAGTGCCGCCGTGCCGCCGGAACAGGTGACGCGGTCGCGGTCGATCTCGTAGATGTCGGGGGAGACGGTGATGTCCGGGAAATCCTCGACGAACCCGCCGAGGTTCTCCCAGTGGATGGTGCAGCGGCGCCCGGCCAGCAGCCCGGCCGCGGCCAGGATGTAGGAGCCCGTGCACAGGGCACCCAGCACCGCGCCGCTGCGGACCATGCGGCGCAGGAACACGGTGTCCTGCGAATCGAGGTGGCGCTGGACGTCGACACCTGAAACCACGAAGGTCACTCGGCTGCGCATCACGTCCGCGATCGAGGCGGACGGCACGACCGCGATTCCGTTGCTTGCCTGAACCGGCTGACCGTCCCGGCTCAGCAGCTGCCAGCGGTAGAGTTCGCGCTCGGACAGCCGGTTTGCCGCCCGGAGCGGTTCCACCGCGGAGGTAAAGGCCATCATCGAGAAGTCGGGAACGAGCAGGAAGTCGATCTGCAGCGGGACGTCGCCGGGATCGTCGAACATCCGTGTTACTCTCTTCTGGCGGAACGCGGGCCGCGTCCCGACTGACCCCGAACCGGTGGTCCGCATTGAGCCTGAACCTGCACAGGCGGCAGTCCGAAAAGGATAGAACGACAGTTTTGTGAATTTCCATGAAAAATCCTGCATGCGGACGTTCATCTCCACCCGCGGGGCGCGGTATCCCTCCCGCCCTCGCGCGGCATCTCGCCCGATACGGACTGATCATGCGCGGCGGCTTCGATCTCGACAGCGGTGAATCGCTCGCCGGCGTGACGTCTCCGGCACATCCGGTACGCGCCGTTCTGCTGGTCGGGAATGCCGGACCGGGACTGTGGTCCCGCTTCCCGCATGGTTCGGCGGGCGGGCCCGACCCGCTCGACCGGTGGTGCCGGAACATCCTGGATGAGTGCGCGCGCGGCTTCGGATGCTCGGTGATCATGCCTTCGGACGGTCCGCCCTGGGCGCCGTTTCAGAGCTGGGCCCTGCGCGCCGGCCGGGTGTACGCCTCGCCGACCGGGCTCCTGATCGATCCTGTCTGGGGCCTGTGGCACGCGTACCGGGGCGCCCTGCTGCTTCCCTGGCGCCTTGATGTGCCGAAAACTCCGCCGCGACCCTCTCCCTGTGAGAGCTGCCCGGAGCGCCCGTGTCTCGGCGCCTGTCCGGTCGGGGCTTTTTCCCGTGAAGGGTTCGACCGGCACTCCTGCCGGTCGCACCTGGCGACACCGCAGGGGCGCCACTGCGTCGAGGGCGGCTGCCAGGCGCGCGGCGCCTGTCCCGTCGGTGCCGGAGCGCGTTACCCGGACGGGCAGGTGCGGTTCCACATGATGGCCTGGGTCAACGCGGCCTGAGCCGGGCGCTTCCGAAGCCGGGAGTGCGCCGGTATAAGCGGGATCGAACCAACCGGCGGGAGGATGCGTGGTGAGCAGGGGGGTACTGATTGTCACCGGCGGCAGCCGCGGCATCGGCGCGGCGACGTCGGTGCGCGCGGCCGAAGACGGCTGGGACGTGGCGGTCAACTACGAGCGTGACGCCGAATCGGCGGCGCGGATAGCCGAACGGGTGCGCGCAGCGGGCCGGCGTGCGACCACGATCCAGGCCGATGTCACCCGGGAAGACGAGGTCCTGCGGCTGTTCGCCGAGACCGGTTCGGCCCTGGGACCGGTACAGGGGCTGGTGACCAGCGCCGGGACCACGGGACTGGCCACCAGGGTCGAGACGATGAGCGTCGACGAGATGCACCGCGTCTTCAACCTGAACGTGATCGGCCTCATGCTGTGCTGCCGGGAGGCGGTGCGGCACATGTCCACCGCGCGCGGCGGTTCCGGCGGTGCCATCGTCAACCTGGCATCGGCGGCATCACGGCTCGGAGGTCCCAACGAGTTCGTCCACTACGCGGCCTCGAAGGGCGCGGTCGATTCCTTCACCCTCGGACTGGCACGCGAGGTCGCCCCCGAAGGTGTGCGGGTCAATGCGGTCTCGCCCGGCATGATCGATACCGAGATCCATGCCGCGGCCGGCCTGCCGGACCGGGCGGCAAAGGCTGCTCCGTCTATTCCCATGCGCCGGGTCGGGTCGGCAGAGGAGGTGGCCGAGGCGGTGATCTGGCTGCTCGGCGACGGCGCGAGCTACTGTGCCGGAACAATCGTCGACATCACCGGCGGCCGGTAGGGATGGCGCCCGGGGAGGATCCGCTCCGTCGCTACCGATCCCTGCTCGAGACCGAAGTCCTGCAGCCGGATCCCGCGCAGGAACGTGCGGTCGAACGGCTTCAGTCACTGCATGTCGCCCTCGGTGCATGGCGCCCGCAGGCCCCGGCCGGCGCGCTCGGCCGCCTCGTGGGGCTTTTCGCCGGGCGCGGGAGGGCCGTTGGTCCGCCGCGCGGTCTCTACATCCATGGCGGTGTCGGGCGCGGCAAGTCGATGCTGATGGACCTGTTCCACGACACCGTCGCCGTCGAGAGCAAGCGCCGGGTGCATTTCCACGCCTTCATGCAGGAGGCGCATGACCTGATCCACGCACGGCGCCGTTCCCACCCCGGGACGGAACCGGTCGGCCCGGTGGCGGCCATGCTGGCGGAGCGCAACCGGCTGTTGTGCTTCGACGAGTTCGAAGTCCGGGGCATCGCCGACGCGATGCTGATCTCGCGGCTGTTCCGGGGCATGTTCGACTGCGGGGTCGTCGTGGTCGCGACCTCGAACCGGCATCCCGACGATCTCTACCGCGACGGGCTGCACCGCGACCGGTTCCTGCCGTTCATCGCGATCCTGCGCTCCCGCCTCGACATTCTCCATCTCGATGCCGAGCGCGACTATCGTCTCGACCGGATCAGGACACTGGAAGTCTACCATTCGCCGCTTGACGCGGCGGCCGAAGCGACGCTGGAGGACGCGTTCGCGGTCCTGACCGACGGGGCCGGCGGGTGCGCGGAACAGATCTCGTTCCGCGGGCGCTCCATCCGGGTCCCCCGGGCCGCCGGGCAGGTGGCGCGGTTCGACTTCGACGACCTGTGCGCGCACCCCCTCGGTCCCGGCGACTTCCTCGCCATCGCACGGCGCTACCGTTCGGTCCTGATTGCCGGCGTTCCGGTGCTCGGCCAGCGCAGTCCCGACGTCGTGCGCCGTTTCGTCACCCTGATCGACACTCTCTACGATTGCCGCACCCATATCGTTATCTCGGCCGAAGCCGAACCGGCCGACCTCTACCGGGGAAAGCGGTGGGGGTTCGAGTTCGAACGGACCGCCTCGCGGCTGGAGGAGATGCGCTCGGCCGACTGGGCCGAGGCGGCGCGGCTGGCGTCGGACGAGGAACGGCCGGCGGCCTGACCGGCCGTCTTGCCGGGGGAACGCAATCGCGATACATGACGTCACGCCGAGGACGGACAGCTGGAGAGGCAGGCATGGCCCGAAACAGGATCGCCCTCATCGGGGCGGGCAACATCGGTGGGACACTGGCGCTGCTTGCCGGTCTGAAGCGGCTGGGTGACGTCGTGCTGTTCGACATCGTGGACGGCATGCCGCAGGGCAAGGCGCTCGACATCGCCCAGGCGGCGCCGGTCGAGGGATTCGACGCCGTCGTTGCCGGGACGGACGAGTATTCGGCGCTGGCCGGCGCCGACGTCGTCATCGTTACCGCGGGGATCGCCAGGCGGCCGGGAATGAGCCGCGATGACCTGATCGGGACCAACTTCAAGGTGATGCAGTCGGTCGGGGCCGGCATTCGCGACAATTGTCCCGACGCACTGGTCATCTGCATCACCAACCCGCTCGATGTCATGGTGGGCGTGCTGCAGAAGGCCTGCGGCCTGCCGCCGAACCGGGTGGTTGGCATGGCCGGCATCCTCGACAGCGCCCGGTTCCGCCGGTTCCTGGCAGAAGAGTTCGACGTCTCGGTGCGCGATGTGACCGCCTTCGTGCTCGGAGGGCACGGCGACACCATGGTTCCCCTGGTGCGCTACTCCGCGGTGGCCGGGATTCCGGTGCCGGACCTCGTGAGAATGGGGTGGAGCACCAGCGAGCGCATCGACGAGATCGTGCAGCGGACACGTGATGGCGGTGCGGAGATCGTGGGGCTGCTGAAGACCGGCTCGGCATTCTATGCCCCGGCGTCGTCGGCGATCGAGATGGCGGAGGCCTACCTGCACGACCGCAAGAGGGTCCTGCCCTGCGCGGCCTGGTGTGACGGGCCCTACGGTCTCGACGGCCTTTACGTCGGCGTTCCGGTCGTGCTCGGGGCCGGCGGAGTCGAACGGGTGGTCGAGATCGAGCTCGATGCCGCCGAGCGCGCCATGTTCGACCGGTCGGTAGCGGCGGTCCGCGAACTGAACGCGGTTGCCGCCGGCCTGGAGGACTGATCCTGGATCGGCGCCGGTTGCGTGGTCAGGGTGCGCCGCCTAGAGTGAAGCCGCCTGAGGTGTGGGCAGGTTTCGCCGTATCCCCCGATGGCAGGTCGTGATGAACGTGCACGAGTACCAGGCCAAGCAGCTGCTCGCAGGGTTCGGTGTCCCGGTACCGAAGGGCGCGGTGGCCTACACCCCGGAACAGGCCGGGGACGCCGCCCGGGAACTGGGCGGCACCGTGTTTGCGGTCAAGTCCCAGATCCATGCGGGCGGCCGCGGGGCCGGCCGGTTTGTCGGCGACGGGACCGGGGCCGGCGGGGTCAGGATTGCCCGTTCGCTCGAAGAGGTTCGTGAGCACGCCGAGGCGATGCTGGGGCGGGTACTGGTCACCCGGCAGACCGGCAGTGCCGGGCAGCAGGTGCGGCGCGTCTATGTCGAGGCCGGGTGCGACATCGCCCGCGAACTCTACCTCTCGCTGCTGGTCGATCGGGCAACCTCGCGGATCACGGTGATGGCGTCGAGCGAAGGCGGCATGGACATCGAGGAGGTCGCCGAGCATTCGCCCGGAAAGATCGTGACGGTGGCCATCGATCCGGCAACGGGCCTGCAACCGTTCCACGCCCGCACCATCGCCTGGAAGCTCGGTCTCGAGGGCGCACAGGTTGCCTCGGCGGTCACGCTGCTGGAACGACTGTACCGGGCCTTCGTGGAACTTGACGCCTCGCTGGTCGAGATCAACCCGCTCATCGTGACCGCCGATGACGAGGTCATGGCGCTCGACGCCAAGATGAACTTCGACGACAACGCGCTGTTTCGCCAGCCCGACGTGGTCACGCTGCGTGACGAGGACGAGGAGGACCCGGCCGAGGCCGAGGCGGCGCTCCACGAGCTCAACTACGTTCGCCTCGACGGCACGATCGGGTGCATGGTGAACGGCGCCGGGCTCGCAATGGCGACCATGGACATCATTACCCTGCACGGCGAGAAGCCGGCCAACTTCCTGGACGTGGGCGGCGGCGCGACCCGGGAACGGGTTGCGGCCGCCTTCAGGATCCTGCTGTCCGATCCCAACGTGGAAGGGGTGCTGGTCAACATATTCGGCGGCATCATGCGCTGTGACGTGATCGCGGCGGGCGTGGTCGAGACCGCGCGCGAAATGAGCGTCGATGTCCCGCTGGTGGTGCGCCTGGAAGGCACCAATGTCGAGCAGGGGCGCCAGATCCTTGCCGAAAGCGGTCTGACCATCGAGGCGGCATCGGACCTTGGCGATGCGGCGGCCCGGATCGTGGCCGCGGTGCGGAGAGCGGGCTGATGGCGGTGCTCGTCAATGCCGCAACCCGGGTGATCTGCCAGGGGGTGACGGGGTCGCAGGGCACGTTCCATACCGAGCAGGCGCTGGCCTACGGCACGCGCATGGTCGGCGGAGTGACACCGGGACGTGGCGGGAGCGAGCACCTCGGACTGCCGGTGTTCAACACGGTTGCGGAAGCGGTCTCGGTGACCGGGGCCGACGCTTCGGTCATCTACGTGCCGCCGAGATTTGCCGCCGACTCGATCATGGAAGCCGTCGACGCCGGAGTTGCGCTGGTGGTCTGCATCACCGAGGGGATCCCGGTGCTCGACATGGTGCGGGTCAAGCGCGTGCTCGCGGGCTCGGGGACCCGGCTCATCGGTCCGAACTGCCCGGGCGTCATTACCCCGAACGAGTGCAAGATCGGCATCATGCCCGGCCACATCCACCATCGCGGCAGGGTGGGAATCGTGTCCCGCTCGGGCACGCTGACCTACGAGGCGGTGGCCCAGACCACGGCTGCGGGGATCGGTCAGTCGACCTGTATCGGTATCGGTGGCGACCCGGTCAACGGCACCAGTTTCATCGACTGCCTCGAGCTGTTCCTCGGCGATTCCGAAACCGACATGGTCATCATGATCGGGGAAATCGGGGGTACGGCCGAGGAGGAGGCAGCCGAATTCCTGCGCCGCGAGAACTCCGGCACCCCGGTGGTCGGGTTCATTGCCGGGATCTCCGCACCGCCGGGCCGGCGCATGGGGCACGCCGGTGCCATCATTGCCGGCGGCAAGGGCGGTGCAGGTGACAAGATCGAGGCCATGCGGTCCGCGGGCATCACCGTCGTCGAATCACCCGCGGAGCTGGGCACGACCGCAGCCGGGCTGCTTGCCCGGTAGAGGGGAATTGCAAGCCAGGGGCAGAGACCATGCAGCTCGATGAACCCGGAATCCTGAACGGCGCCAACGCTCCCTACATTGCCGACCTGTACCGGAAGTACCGCGAGGATCCCAACTCCGTCGATGCCGGCTGGCGGGACAGCTTTGCCTCGCTTGCCGAGGAGGCAGGCGGCCTCCCGTGCGACGGCGAGGGTCCGAGCTGGGCGCCGCGGACCACCCGCGTCGTCGGGGTTCCCGCGGCCGAGGCCCCGGCTTCCCCGCGCGGTGTCGACGAACGCCGCGCCGCGCTCGACTCGCTCAGGGCCATCATGCTGATCCGCGCCTACCGCATCCGCGGGCACCTGAAGGCGAGGCTCGATCCGCTCGACCTCGAGGAACCCGAACCGCACCCGGAACTTGATCCGGCACACTACGGGTTCGGACCGGACGACCTTGACCGTCCGATCTTCATCGACAACGTGCTCGGACGCGAACGGGCGACCCTGCGCGAGATCATGCAGATCCTGCACGACACCTACTGCGGCAGCATCGGTGTCGAGTTCATGCACATGCAGGACCCGGACCAGAAACTCTGGATCCAGAAGCGGATCGAGCAGGCCGGCAACCATACGGACTTCACGGTGCTGGGCCGGCGGACCATCCTCGAGCGGCTGACGGAGGCCGAGTGTTTCGAGAAGTTCCTGGCCGTCAAGTATGTCGGGACCAAGCGGTTCGGCCTCGACGGGTGCGAGGCGGTGATCCCGGCGCTCGAGCAGATCCTGAAACGCGGCAGTCAGCTCGGTCTCGAGGAGGCCGTGGTCGGCATGGCGCACCGCGGCAGGCTCAACGTGCTGTGCAACTTCATGAACAAGCCGTTCCGGGCCATCATTTCCGAGTTCCTCGGCAACCCCGCCAATCCGGAGGATGCCGGCGGGTCGGGTGACGTGAAGTACCACATGGGGGTGTCGGCGGACCGCGAGTTCGACGGCAATACCGTGCACCTCACGCTGAACGCCAATCCGTCCCACCTCGAGGTGGTCAACCCGGTGGTGGTGGGCCGGGTTCGCGCCAAGCAGGTCCAGCGCAACGACAGCGACCGTCGCAAGGTGATGGGCATCCTGATGCACGGCGACGCCGCCTTCGCCGGCCAGGGCATCGTCGCGGAGGTGTTCGACTTCTCGGAACTGCGCGGTTACCGAACCGGCGGTACGATTCACGTGATCATCAACAACCAGATCGGCTTTACCACCAGTCCGGCCTACTCGCGCTCGTCGCCCTACTCGACCGATGTGGCCAAGATGGTCATGGCGCCGATCTTCCACGTCAACGCCGACGACGCCGAGGCGGTGATCCACGTCGCGCGGATCGCGACCGAGTTCCGCCAGACCTTCGGGGTCGACGTGGTGCTGGACATCATCGGCTACCGGAGATTCGGCCACAACGAGGGCGACGAACCGACCTTCACCCAGCCGCGGATGTACCGAAAGATTGCCGGTCACCCGTCGGTTCGCGAACTCTACGCGCGCCAGCTCGAGGCCGAGGGCGTCGTCGAGCCCGGCACCGGCGAGCAGCTGGTCGCCGACCAGAACCGCATGCTGAACGTGGAGTTCGAGGCCGGCGTCAGCTACCGGCCCAACAAGGCCGACTGGCTGGACGGCGTGTGGTCAGGCATCAGGCAGGCCGTGGGCAACGATGCGCGGCGCGGCATGACCTCGGTGGAAGTCGCAACCCTCCAGCAGATGGGTGAGGTGCTGTGCCAGCCGCCGGAGGGGCTCCGCCTGAACAGGAGGCTTGTCCGGGTTCTCGAGCAGAAGCGAAAGATGTTCGAAACCGGCGAGGGACTGGACTGGTCCACCGCCGAAGCGCTCGCCTTCGGATCGCTGCTGCTCGAGGGCAACGCGGTGCGCCTGTCCGGACAGGACAGCGGCCGGGGAACCTTCTCGCAGCGTCACTCGGTCTGGGTCGACCAGGACAGCGAGGAACGCTACCTGCCGCTCAATCATCTGGGACCGGAGCAGGCAGGCTTCGAGGTGATCGACAGCCCGCTGTCGGAGGCCTCGGTGCTCGGGTTCGAGTACGGGTTCAGCCAGGCCGAGCCCAACGCGCTGATCCTGTGGGAGGCCCAGTTCGGCGACTTCGCCAACGGGGCGCAGGTGATCATGGACCAGTTCATCAGTTCGGGCGAGCACAAGTGGCTGCGCATGTCCGGCCTGGTGATGCTCCTGCCGCACGGCTACGAGGGCCAGGGTCCGGAACATTCCTCGGCCAGGCTCGAACGCTACCTGCAGCTCTGCGGCGAGGACAACATGCAGGTGGTCAACTGCTCGTCACCGTCGAGCTACTTCCACGTGCTCCGCCGCCAGCTGCGCCGCGACTTCCGCAAGCCGCTGGTCATCATGTCGCCGAAGTCGCTTCTGCGGCATCGCCTGTGCGTGTCCACGCTCGCGGACATGGGGCCGGGGACCTCGTTCCACCGCGTGCTCTACGACAACGAGAAGCTGTGTGAGGACAGCGACGTGCGCCGCGTGGTGCTGTGCAGCGGCAAGGTCTACTACGACCTGTACGAGGAACGTGCGCGGCGCGAGATCACCGACATCTTCTTCCTGCGCCTCGAGCAGCTCTACCCGTTTCCGAGGGCGGCCCTTCTCGACGAACTGTCGCGTTTCCCGCAGGCCGAGGTGATCTGGTGCCAGGAGGAGCCCGAGAACATGGGGGCGTGGAGCTTTGTCGACCGCCGGCTCGAGGCGGTACTCGAGGAACTCGGCGGCGCTGCACGCCGGCCGGTCTACGTGGGGCGGGCGGAGGCGGCCTCGCCTGCAACCGGCAATTTCCGAACTCACAAGAAGGAACAGGAGGCGCTGGTGGACCGTGCACTGTCCGCCGATGCGCTCGACGTGTCGGACCGCCGCGCGTCCCGTGCCGCCGCAGAATAGCCGAACGCAGGATCGGGGAGACCGATGGCAACCGAAGTTTTCGTTCCCGCACTCGGGGAGTCGGTCTCCGAGGCGACCGTGGCCGGATGGCGCGTCCAGCCCGGCGGAGCGGTCACGGTCGACCAGCCGCTGGTCGAGCTCGAGACCGACAAGGTCACGCTCGAGGTCAATGCACCGGCCTCCGGCGTGCTGACCTCGATCGTTGCCGAGACCGGCTCGACCGTCACGGTGGGAGCCTTGCTTGCCGTCATCGCCGAGGGCGCTGTCGCAGAGGCACCGGCAGCCACCCCGGCTGCGGCTTCCTCTCCCGGCCCGGTCCCGGTTCCGGCGGCCGACCCCGCTGCCGCGCTCTCGCCGGCGGTACGCCGGCTGGTGGACGAGCATGATCTCGATCCGGCGCGGATTTCCCCGAGCGGACGCGGTGGCCGGCTGCTGAAGGCCGACGTCCTGGCGGCGATCGCCAGGGGCGATGCGCGGCGCGAGATCGCGGCATCGCCGGAGCCGGATGTGGAACCGCGCGAGGAGCGGGTCCGGATGAGCCGGTTGCGCCAGGCGGTGGCCCGGCGCCTCAAGGAGGCGCAGAACACCGCAGCGATGCTCACCACCTACAACGAGGCCGACATGGGTGCCGTCATGGAACTCAGGTCGGAGTACCGCGATGCCTTCGAGGCCCGGCATGGCGTCCGTCTCGGGTTCATGTCCTTCTTCGTGAAGGCCTGTGTCGCGGCGCTGCAGGAGATTCCCGCCGTCAATGCAGAGATCTCGGGCGACGAGATCGTCTACAAGAACTACTACCATGTCGGGGTCGCCGTCGGGTCTCCCCGGGGCCTGGTGGTGCCGGTGCTGCGTGATGCCGACAGGATGGGGTTCGCCCGGATCGAGCAGGCCATCAACGAGTTATCCGCACGTGCGCGCGACGGCCGCTTGTCCCTGGAGGAACTCGCCGGGGGAACCTTCACCATCTCCAATGGCGGGGTATTCGGATCCCTGCTGTCGTCACCGATCCTCAATCCGCCCCAGTCGGGCATCCTCGGCATGCACAAGATCCAGCAGCGACCGATGGCGATCGACGGCAGGGTCGAGATCCGGCCGATGATGTACCTGGCGCTTTCCTACGATCACCGCATCATTGACGGTCGGGAGGCGGTGACGTTCCTGGTTCGGGTGAAGGAGGCGATCGAGGATCCGCGACGCCTGCTGATCGACCTGTAGCACGACCTGGAGAGACAGATGGCTGATCGTTACGACCTGGCCGTCATCGGGGCCGGGCCGGGGGGCTACGTCGCGGCGATCAGGGCCGCGCAGCTCGGCATGAAGGTGGCCTGCATCGACGAGCGGCCAACCCTCGGCGGGACCTGCCTGAACGTCGGCTGCATTCCCTCGAAGGCACTCCTGTCGACGTCGGAGAAGTTTGCCGCTGCCCGTGCCGGCATGTCGAAGCTCGGTATCGAGACCGGCGAGGTGACGCTCAACCTGGCGAACATGCTGGCCCACAAGGACAAGGTCGTGCACGACCTGACCCGGGGGATCGAGTTCCTGTTCTCGAAGAACGGGGTTGCCCGGATCACCGGAACCGCGCGGATCGAGGCTGCCGGCAGGGTTGCGGTCGAGGGTGAGGGGTCGAACCAGGTCGAGGCCGACCGCATCCTGATCGCCACCGGATCGGACTCGATGCCGCTCGACGGGCTCGAGATCGACGAACGTCGTGTGGTCACCTCGACCGGGGCACTGTCATTCGAGAAGGTGCCGGAACACCTGGTCGTGGTCGGGGGCGGCTATATCGGCCTGGAGATGGGCTCGGTCTGGTCCCGTCTCGGTTCGCGTGTGACCGTGATCGAGTTCCTCGACAGGATCGTCCCCGGAATGGACCGCGAGATCGGCGAGCGGTTCCGGCGCTCCCTGCGCCGGCAGGGAATGCAGTTCAGGCTGTCGACCCGGGTTACCGGGGCGACGGTTTCCGATGACGCCATCGCCGTTGCGCTCGAGCCGGCGGCTGGCGGCGGTGCCGAGACCGTGGAGTGCGACGCGGTCCTGGTGGCGATCGGCCGCAGGCCGAGGACGGCCGGCCTGGGGCTGGAGGAGCTCGGGGTCGCGCGTGACCGGCACGGCTTTGTCGAGGTGGACGAGGACTTCGAGACCTCGGTGCCCGGCATCTTCGCGATCGGCGACTGCATTCGCGGGCCGATGCTGGCGCACAAGGCGGAGGAGGACGGTGTTGCGGCCGTGGAGATCATGGCCGGACTGTCGGCACATGTCGACTACGCCCTGGTTCCGGGCATCGTCTACACCCATCCCGAGGTCGCGGCGATCGGCGAGACGGAGGAGACGCTGAAGGAGCGCGAGGTTCCCTACCGCAAGGGGGTGTTTCCGTTCAGCGCCAACAGCAGGGCGCGCGCGAGCGGGGATTCCGAGGGACTGGTGAAGATGCTGGCGCACGCCGATACCGACCGGGTGCTCGGTGTCCACATCATCGGCCCGGAGGCCGGCACGCTCATCCATGAGTGCTCCGCGGTGATGGCGTTTGGCGGTTCGGCCGAGGACATCGCCCGGACCTGCCACGGCCACCCGACGCTGAGCGAGGCGGTGAAGGAAGCGGCACTCGCGGTGGATGAACGACCGATTCACGCCTGAGTTCCACGGCCCGGGTGTGGTCGCTCAGTGCCCGGTCGCCGTCGACCCCGGGGAGGCGCGTGCACGCCGCCGGGCAGTGATGCAGTCCGCTTCCGACGGTCAGTGACCGGTACGGAGCCCGGATCACGGCGCACCCGGGACCGTGGCCGGCACCTCCCGCACGGTGCCCCGCAACCGGGCGACCGTCATCCGACAGGCCGGCGCCGCCGCTCCCACGGGAAACAACGGAGAAGCGGGTCGGGTCAGCCGGGGGTGGCCGCCGCCGGAGCGAAGCCGTCGGCCCTCTCGTCGCGGCCGGTCGAGACGAGATCGTGCTCCGGATCTCCTGCCACCCGGACATGACGCATGACCCGCGGCGTGGTGTAGTCGTAGGCGCCGGCCCGGTGCAGGACGCAGCGATTGTCCCAGATCATCAGGTCACCCGGCTGCCATCGATGCGTGTAGACGCGAGGCGGCGAGCATGCGTGATCGAGCAGCCTGTCGAGCAGTGCCTGTGCGTCCCGGTCTTCCATTCCGGGGATCCGGAATGCGTGCCGTCCGATGAACAGCGAGCGGCGACCGGTCGCCGGGTGCACCTTGACCAGCGGGCGCAGCGGCGCGCCCCGCGTGTGATAGCCGTAGCCGTCTCCGGTCTTGAAGACAAATCCGGCCTTGGCCTGCGATGCATAGAGCGAGTGGTAGGCCGACAATCCCTCTATCTGATCGCGGGTTTCGTCGTCGAGCGTGTCCCAGGCGTCGCGCATGTCCGCGAGCTCGGTTTCACCACCCCGTTCGGGGACGATCTCGGCTGCGAGTGCCGACGCCTTGGCGGCAAGCGGCATGTAGGAGCTGTCGGTGTGCCAGCCTTCGTTGCCGCGCAACGTCTGGTAGCGCTTCTCCTCGCTGTCCATCACCGTGCCGTCCGGCCGCAGGTTGCTGATGCGGACCACCTTCTGGCCGTCGCGCAGGAGTTCGATGGCGCCGAACTGTTCGGCGAAGGCAATGTGCTCGTCATCGCTGAGGTGCAGGGCGGGGAACACCAGCGCCGCGTGGCGGTGGAACGCGTTCTCGATCTCCTGCCACTCGGCCCCGGTGAGCTGCAGGCCCGGCGGCATCCCGGTGACACGTGCTCCGAGCGTGCAGTCAAGCGGTGTGATCTCAAGCATCGCGGTCCCCCTGGCTGTGCGGTGGTTGTCGGAGCGGGCAGTGTCTCAGGTTGAACCGGCCGGGACAATGCCGGCCACGACCCCGGTCACCCCGGTCCCTTCGCGCAGAGTCCCGCATCAACCGACCCTCGTCGTGGAAAGGGTCGTCGAGCCCACTTCCCTTGTCTCCACTTCCTGTGTCTATGGCATGCGGGCGCGTGTAAGCTAGGTGAGGGGGACCGCACCGCTTGGGACCAGCCACGCGACATGTTATATTATAACATCTGGCGCTGACGCCAACGAGGACTCGTGCGACACAGATGAGCCACAAACTCGACGGCGAGATTGCGCTGGACCTCCACGGGCTGAGCTACAGCGCCCCGAACGGCGCCGTGCTGCTGGATGCGGTCACGCTGCACCTGTGCCCGGGCGATATCCTTGCCGTCGTCGGTCTGAACGGCGCGGGCAAGAGCACCCTGATCCGCCTGCTGGCGGGCCTGATAGTGCCGTCGGCCGGGACGATCGAATTGCATGGCCGATCCTATGCAACGCTCTCCAGCGCCGAGCGGGCCCGTCGGATCGCCTATGTCGGCCAGCACGACGATGCCGACGGACGGTTGCTGCTGCACCACTATGTCGCGCTGGGCACGCTGCCGCATCGCGCCATGCTGTCCGCAGCCGAAGTCGAGGACCGGGTCGACGATGCGCTGCACCAGGTTGGCCTCGCTGCGAACGCCGGGGCACGGCTGGATCAGCTGTCGGGCGGCGAACGGCAGAGAGCCAAGTTCGCCCGCGCCATCTGCCAGGCGCCGAGCCTGATGCTGCTGGACGAGCCGACAAACCATCTCGACCCCGCCGCCAAGGGAGCGTTGCTGTCCGCGGCCATGCGGCTGGGGATCACGGTCGTGACCGCCCTGCATGAACTGACCCTGATCGAGGCCTTCGCCAGCCATGTCGCGGTGCTGCGGCAGGGGCGGCTCGCCGCCTATGGGCACCCCGCCGATATCTTCACTCCCGACACGGTGCAGGACATATTCGGTGTTCACCTGTACCGCCTGGCGCATCCGCACGAACAGCGCATCCTGCCGTCGCTGGACATCGCAATCGGCGATCACGCCGACTTCGCTCCCAACGATTGAACCTGAAAGGCATATGACATGAACTACCGACCAATGGTGCACGCCTTCGCAGGCGTCGTCGCTGCCGCGATGTTCGGCACCGCACAGGCCGATCCCGTGACGGTGGACAATTGCGGTACACCGCTGACCTTCGACACGATGCCCGAACGCGTGGTCGTGCACGACATCAACATGTCCGAGATGGCCTTTGCACTGGGTCTGCAGGACAGGATGGTCGGTGTGACCGGCATCACCGGTTGGTACAAGACCACGCCGGCATTCGATGAGGCACGGGGATCAATCCCGGAACTGGCGCCGAAGTACCCGACCATCGAGAACCTGGTCGCGGCAACGCCGGACCTGTTCTTTGCCGGCTGGTACTACGGCATGCGGCCGGGCGGCGACGTGACACCCGAGACGCTGGCGCCTCACGGGATCAGGACCCTGATCCTGACCGAAAGCTGTGTCCACCTGGACAAGTCCCGGCCTGCCGCGTCGCTGGACCTGCTGTACGCGGACGTGGAACGCCTGGGCAGGATCTTCGGCAAGGACGCCGAAGCGGCCGCCCTTGTCGCCGGCTGGAAAGCCAGGGTGGCCGAGATCAAGGCGGCGGTGGGCGACGTTTCCGGCACGCAGGTGTTCCTGTACGACTCGGGCGAGGACAAGCCGTTCACCGCGGGCAAGTTCGCCATGCCGACCGCGATGATCGAAGCGCTGGGGGCCACCAACATCACCGGTGGGATGGATACCAGTTGGGGGACCACATCGTGGGAGGCGGTGGCGGCCGCGGACCCGGGGTTCCTGATCCTGCTGGACTACCAGTCCGGTGGTGGTGCCACCGATCTGCTTGAGTTCCTGCAGTCGCATCCGGTGATGAAGCACGCGACCGCGGTCAGGAACAAGGCCTATGTGGCGCTCCGCTACGAGGAACTGACACCCGGTCCGGCGAACATCGAGGCGATGGCCAAGATGGCCGAGGCCATGAAGGGTGCCATGAACTAACCCGCCGGATACCCCCCAATGCGGGTTGCGGGTGTCCTCGCGCTTGGCCTGGTGGGGGTATTCGGGCTGCTGCTGGTCGCGGTGGCCGTCGGCTCGACCCAGCTCGGGGTTGCCCGGGTCATCGACGTGGTGCTGGCCGGTCCCGGAAACGAACCGATTAGTCGGATCGTGTTCGATCTGCGTCTGCCGCGTGCGCTGCTGGCGGTGATCGTCGGTGCCGGTCTCGGAATGGTCGGGGTCGTGCTGCAGACCCTGACCCGCAACGACCTGGCTGACCCGTTCCTGTTCGGGCTGTCGTCCGGTGCGGCGGCTGGCGCGGTGGTGGTGATCACGGTCACCGGCAACGTGCTCGGCTTCTGGACGCTGCCGGCGGCGGCGTTCGCCGGTGGCCTCATCGCCTCGTTGATCGTGCTTGCCCTGTTTGGCCGACTGGCCCGGCAGGGGGCCAGCCAGATGGTGCTGGCCGGCCTGGCGGTCTCGTTCCTGTTTCTGTCGCTGACGTACTACCTGATCTTCGCCGGCGACCAGCGCGCAGCCCATTCCGTGCTGTTCTGGACGCTGGGCGGGCTGGGCCTGGCGAACTGGGATGTGCTGCCCATTGCGGCGGCCGGCCTGGCGGCAATCAGCGCCCTCGTCCTGCTTGCTCATCGGCGCCTCGACGCGCTGCTGGCCGGCGACGACGCCGCGGTTACGCTGGGCGTGAACGTCACCCGGTTTCGGCAGGTGACCTTCCTGGTCTGTGCCTTTGCAACCGCCAGTTTCGTCGCGCTCAGCGGCGTGATCGGCTTTATCGGCCTGATGGTGCCCCATCTGGCGCGTGGTCTCGTCGGCCCGCTGCACGGGGCACTGATGCTGACCTCCGCCGTGATCGGCGCCGCCCTGCTGTTGGCCAGTGATATCGCCGCGCGCACGCTGCTGGCCCCGCAGGAGTTGCCGATCGGCGTGCTGACCACCTCGATCGGCGCGGTGTTCGTGCTGTTCCTGGTACGCCGGACGCCGTGACGGCTGATCGGGGTAACCTGCTTCCCGGTCAGGCATCTGTATTCGGTGCGCCAGGCGAACTGGCAGCGTCGGGCATCATGAGGACGACATGCGGTCGGCCGGTGCGATTGCCGCCGCAAGCAGGCCGGGGCGCGGGCGACGATCGCACGCTGTCGCGGTCACGGGCCTCGCCTTCGATACCCGGGCTCGTGACGACGTCACCCGTCAGTGCCCGGAGTTGCAGATCGAGGTCGGGACGGGCCATGCTTCCGGGAAGCCGCCATGCTGTTTCGGGCGTACGGGCGCGAGCGGCTCCAGCAGCACTCCGGTACCCCACCTGAGGCGAAGCCACTGCCGAGGGTCCCGGATACAGATGGGTTTCCTCACCGGACGAGGTGACGGGACGACATTCTCGATCTCGCCTGGCAAGGGGGTTCCGGAGAGCATGACCCGGCCTGCGCCGACCACCCGGAACAGGTACCGTGGCACAAGCGAGGTTCAGGCAGGTGCTGCTGCCCGTGCGGCCAGCTGGTCCAGGACCAGGTGGGTCTCGTCCGCCGACGCGCATTCGCGGACCAGCCGGTCGAAATGTCGGGCCAGCGCCCGAACCTGGTCGCTGGCGGTGACGACCAGGTAGGAGTGCCCGAGGTAGATGGCGGCCCGCTTCATGGCAAACACCGTCAGCGGTGCGCAGAAACTGTTCTGCAGGTCGAACAGGTGCAGCCGCACGGTGGGGTAGGAGGCCTCGACCAGTTCGGCCATGTGCTGCAGCTGGGTGACCCTGTCATCACGGCTGACCATGCTCCACACGCCACTTCCTTCCGCCAGTGCCTCGAGTTCCTGGCGCGGCATGCAGATTTCCATGTCGAGATCGCCGATGCGGACATCAGACAGCAGGCTCTGGCCCTGGCGCGCGAGTACCTGGTCGCGTTCCGGTTCCGCACCGTACCCGTCAAGCGTCGGGTGACGCAGGACATCGGGAAGTACGGCCGGAACGTAGCGGATCTTGCCGCCCTCGGCTTCCCGGCGCCAGCGGTCGAGCGGGGAACGGCCATCGTCGGCCATCGCAAGTTCGATCTGGACGCTGCCGCGAACTTCCTGGCCGGCCTCCGGGGTGTTGGCAAGCCCGAGCAGCCAGTCCGCCGGCACGCTTGTGGCTTCGCTTATGCGGCGCAGGGTGTCGGCCCGCGGCAGTCGGTGCTGTTCAGGATCGAGGAACTGTGACAGGGCCGACCTGTCGACACCCGTGAGCCGGGAAAACCGGGCTGCGGTTCCGCCGTTCCGGGCCATCAGGTCCGACAGGCGCTGACGGAACAGGTCGGCGATGGCGCGCTTGTTCATTGTCTCAACGTGTAGTGAAATTGCATAGAAAATCATCTTATCATTTGAAAGTGATGAATTCAATCAATTCAGATGATTTCGTTACGGACTTTCGCATTGATGATCATGTGGGGAAGACGATGATCCCGTATGGCCCACTCACTTCGCATCCCTGCCGTGGAATGGCCGACCCTGGGCCTGGTCGTGGCCGTGCATGCCTGCTGGATGCTGGTGACCGCGGGAGCGGATACTCTTGGCCCGTGGCTGACGGCGCCGCTGCTCACCATGCTGCTGGTCCTGCACTCCTCGGTGCAGCACGAGATGATCCACGGCCATCCGCTTCGCAACCAGGCGCTCAATGATGCGCTGGCGATCATGCCTCTGGGACTGTTCATCCCCTACAACCGGTTTCGGGACACGCACCTCGCCCATCACCGGTCCCACACCCTGACCTGCCCGCACCGCGACCCGGAATCGGCCTATGTCGACCCGGCGACCTGGCGTGGGTTGCCAGTCGCGGTGAAGATGCTCATGCACGCCAACAACACCCTGGCCGGCCGGATTGTCCTCGGTCCGCTGGTCAGCCAGTTCCTGCTGGCCTCGGGCGACCTGCGGCGGGCCTGGTCGGGAGAGCCGGGCCTGGTTCGGGCATGGGTCCTGCATGCGGCGGGGCTGGTACCGGTGATCTGGTGGCTGTCCGAGGCAGGGGAGGTGCCGTGGTGGATGGTGCTTGCGACCGCCTACGCGGCGCTCTCGATCCTGAAGATCCGCACCTATGCGGAGCACCGCGCCCACCCGGATCCGCACGCACGCTCCTGTGTGGTGGAGAATGGAGGGTTGCTCGGACTGCTGTTCCTGAACAACCACCTGCACGCACTGCACCATGCCGAACCGGAACTTGCCTGGTACCGGCTGCCGGCACGGTATCGCGACTGCCGCCCGGCAATCCTGCACGCCAACGACGGCTATCGGTTCAAGAGTTACTCAGAGGTGTTCCGCCGCTACCTCGCACGTCCGCGGGACCAGGTCCCGCATCCGCTACCCGGCATCTTCGGCACCGGTGCGTCCCGTGAGCCGCACGACGATCCGGGTGAGATCCCCGCACCGGGCGGACCAACCTGACCGTCGGGAATGACTGGTGCCGGCCACCCCGGCGAACCCCCGCGCAGGAACGTCACGCCGCAAGCCGGGTGCCCGTTCGCACCGCCTGCCGGCCACGGCAGTCGTGACCATCCCGGCGACATGACCGCAGCCAGCCGGCGGCCCTTCTCCCGCCTCCCTGCTGCTTCGGCGCTCGTCACGATCCGTGTGACCGGCTTCAGGAAGTCCTTTCCTGGTCCGCACGGTCCGGGGAGCCCGCCCGACGCACCGCGCCCTGGTATCCGTATTCCTGCATCAGGACAGTCACGGACGGCCCGCTGAATACAATGACGGCATAGGCCTGCGGCAAATCGCATGTGAGGATCCGTTCGCATTCCCGGAAGTCCGCGAAACCTGCGTGGTTCGTGCCTCGGGGCGCGCTCACCGGCACACCGTGGAACGAGCCGGCCAGGGGCAGGTGACAGTGACCGAAGAAAATGTGGGCGATTGTGTTCCTGTGCTCCGCCACGACGGCGCCGAACGGATCTGCGTCCTGCAGCATGACGCGGTCCATCGGGCCCAAATGCGTGGGAACCGGATGGTGATGCATGAAGAGGTATGCCGGTCCGTCGATGGCTGCCAGGGTCCTGCGCAGCCAGGCGCAGCGCGTGGCGCAGAAGAAACCGGCATGGGAGGCAGGATCCCAGGTGTCGAGGATGATCCCCGTTCCGCGGCCGAGCTCGAAGGTCTTCTGGACGTGCCCGTCCGGGTCGGCCAGTTCCGGGAAGACCCGGAGAAATGCTGCCCTGTCATCGTGATTGCCGATGGCAAGGTGAACCGGAATGTGCAGCCTGTCGAGACGATCCTTCAGACGTTCATAGTCGTCTCGCTCGCCCCGGTCCGACAGGTCGCCGGTGATGACGAGGGCTTGCGCGTCGGGGTGCTGTTCGAGCGCGTGGGCAAGAGCATGCTCGAAGCCTGCGTTCGGATCCCGCCCGTCGATGGTCGTTCCGGGCTCGGTGAGATGAAGGTCGGTGACTTGAATGATTTTCATGATCAGCTCCGAAAGCGAAGAACCCTCTGGAAGATAGCGCCACCTGCAGGAGACGGGGGCGTGTACCCCCGCCCGAAAGCTGCGGGCGGACAGGATCCCGGCGCCGGCACGACTTCGGCCACCTCCTCGACAGCCTGGTGTTGCAGCGCCGTCGTGTCTTCGCTCCCTGCGACCACGAAGGACTCGATCCCGACATTGATCACCGGCGTGACGGCGAGGCCCTTGTCACCCGGACAGGCCGGCCCGTCCCGCAGCAGCGGAAGCCGGTCGACCGCCGCCCTGGTGTTCGGGTCCTGCCGGTGGAAGCCGGACAGGATGCTCCCGTTCGCGGCCTCGCCGGTTGGCATGCAGCCGGTGGTCCGTGCCGCCGTCGCCGCGCCCGCCCGGGAGGTGGTGCACGCAGGCCGCGCCCAGGCTGGCTCGAGGTCCGTCGGATCGACCGCGTTGGAGACACGCTGGCAGTGTTGCCGCCGGCGGGCAGTCCCCTGAGCGGACCGTTCATACCGGGAATGGAGCCGGTTTTCGACCCGAGGCCGCAAAGTGCCCGCTCCACGGCGCCGAGGGTGGAGGTGGACCGGAACACCATGCCGATTTCGCCGGCCGGGAAGGAAGGGAGTGCCTTCTTCCACTTCAGGTCCTGCATGCCGCAGTTCCGAATGGCCTTGTTCATGGTTTCGAGCGCGGCCAGGCCCTGCCTGCCATCCATGTCGAACCGATCGTTCTTCACGATCGGCTGATGGTGGCAGGGTCGAGCCCGGCAGCGGACGTGCGCTCCGGATCGCAGGCGGAGACCGAGTACGACTGCTTGCCGGTGCACGACATCCTCTGGTAGCCGTACGGTGTGTTCCGGGTACTCGGATCGCCCGCAGTCCCCGAGACGCCCGTCGTACACCTGTGGGCGCATCGCGACCTCCGTTAGCCTCCAGGTGCGGGAGAGAGTGAGTTGCGAGATCGGATCGAGGCGGATGTCGCACGAGTGCTCTCGGCGCTTCCCGCGGATTTCGAACGCCGCAAGGGGCGGTACATCATCGGCATCGCGGGGCCGCCTGCCTCCGGCAAGTCAACCCTCGCCGCAGCGCTTCGTGATGCGCTTGATGCAGGGCCGGCGGGAGAGGGGACGGCCGGGGTCGCTGCCATCGCGGCCCTCGATGGCTTCCACTACGACGATCGGATCCTGCACGCCCGGGGGCATCGGCCCCGGAAGGGTGCGCCCTTCACCTTTGATGCCGAGGGATTCAGGATGATGCTCGAGCGGCTCGCCGCTCCCTCGTGCGAGCCGGTCGCCGTACCCGTTTTCGATCGGGAACTCGAGCTCTCGCGGGCCGCCGCGGTGATCGTCGAGCGGCATCACCGCGTCGTGATCACCGAAGGGAACTACCTGCTGCTCGACGACGAGCGGTGGCGGGGCGCCCGCGCCTTTCTCGACTTCACGATATTCCTGGCGGTACCTGCGGACGAACTCCGGCGCCGTCTGATGCGTCGCTGGCTCTACCATGGATACGGGCCGGCGGAGGCGAAGGAGAAGACGGTGGCCAACGACATGGTCAATGCCCGACTGGTGGCAGAGACCTCGGTCGAACCGGACCTGCGGCTCGCGCCGTAGTCACGACGTGGCCGCGGCCTGCCGGTCGTCTGCGAGCATTCCCCGAGCGTCTTCGCTCGGGCAGCGAATGCGTGTCCCGGTTCATGATCCGGAAATCTTCAGGCCCAGGAATCCCAGCCTTCGCAGAATTCTCGGGCGTCTTCCCGCGGCCAGGCGGGCGCGGGGGCAGCAGCCCGGAAACTGCAGGCCTGCCAGCCGTACAGGGCCTGAAAGGGCAGGTCCTGCGGGGCATCGGGCCCTCCTGCAACGCTGCCACGTTGACCCTCCTGACCGCGAGGGCGACAATGATCCTGTTTGTCAAGGGAGAAAACCACATGAAATCGAACATGTTGAAACTCGCTGCACTCGTCGCTGCGACCGCGTTCGCGTCGAGTGCCGCCGCGCAGGACGTCACCCTGCGCTGGGCTCTGCATCCCGGCGCCGAGGCAGATGCCGTGGTCGAGTACTTCGCTCCCAGGTACGAGGAGGAGACCGGCATCAAGGTGATTGGCGAGATCCTGCCCGCCAACCAGCTTCGCGACCAGATGTCCATCGAGGCGATTGGCGACACCGACCGCTGGGACATGGGTTACCACAGCCCCGGCTGGTTCGGGACCTTCGCGCCGCACGTCCTCGACCTCACCCCATTGATCGAGAAACACGGCTTCGACGTCGGCGCCTACCCCGATCTGGTCGTCAACAGCCACATGACCTCGAGCGCCCGGGAAGGCGAGTACATTGCCCTTCCGACGACGCCCGCCGCACCGATGCTCATCCATCGCGCGGACTGGTTCTCGCATCCCGACGAGCAGGCCGCGTTCGAAAAGGAGTTCGGGCGTCCACTCGAAGTGCCGAAGACCTTCAAGGAGTTGCGTGAGGTTGCGGGTTTCTTCACCCGCGACGCGGGAGAGATGCTGGCGGGCAAGGAGCTCGAACGTGACCTCTATGGCTGGACCGACGCGCTCGGAGCGGGTGTCGGGATCACCCGGAGCTTCATCGTCGTCCTCTACTCCGCGGGCATCAGCGGCTGGGACGAGAACTTCCAGCCCGACGTCGGTCACCCAATCGTGAACGAGGCCGCCGAGTATTTCGTCGACCTCGCGAAGAACACGGCTCCGCGCGAGGCGCAGAACTGGGGATTCCTGGAAGGGCTCGAGATGTTCCGCGACGGACGTCTCGCGATGGCGACGATGTGGCCCCAGGGCGTCGGCATCGTCGAGACCGAGGGCGGGGACGCCTCGGGCAACGTCGGCTACACCACGTTGCCTGTCTGGGAAGGCAACCTCAAGGGCTTCACGCAAGGCACTCCGTTCCTCGGCGGCGGTGGCGTGTTCATCTTCGACACCCCCAATGCCGACGAGGCCTTCAAGTTCCTGAAGTGGATGCTGCAGGACAACGAGGTCGAGTGGGGCAAGCGCAGCCTCCAGTTCTCGCGCAAGGCCCATTTCCAGAGCGAGGAACTCAGGAATCTCAGGCCCTTCTACAAGGACTACCTGCCCACCTTCGAGCAGGTACTCCAGTCTGTCTTCATCCGCCAGGGCATACCCGAGTACGGCGCAGTGATGTGGGGCGGCGCGACCGACTACATCACCGACGTCTATTCGGGCGACCTGACGCCCGAGCAGGCGCAGGAGCGCTGGGTCGCGAACATGACCGAGGCGTTCAAGGCCGCGGGCTACCTCGAGTAGGAGGCCATCAACCCTTTCCCCCCGGTTCCCGGGGGGAAGGGACCCTTTCCGGGTCGACGATCGAGGAGAGCGGCGAGAGTGGCTGACATGCGCTCACGCTTCACGCGGGGCTGGTGGTTCCTCGCGCCGGGTCTCTTCCTCATGACCCTCATCGTGAGCGTGCCGCTCGTCATGGCCCTGCGCTACAGCGTGCACCGCGTGTTCCTCTACCGGTTCGACGAGCAGGTGTTCGTCGGACTCGCGAACTACCTGAGGGCGTTTCGCGATCCGCTCTACATCAACGCCCTGAAGGTCACCACCCTCTTCACGCTCGGCTGCCTCGTCCTGTCGATCGTGCTCGGCCTTCTCGTCGCCTTCATGCTGAACTCGCGCCAGGTGCGCATGCGTCCGACCTGGCTCGCGCTCTTCCTCATTCCGTTCGTGGTGACCCCTGTCGTCGCAGGGATCGGGTGGCGCTTCTTCATGTGGCAGCAGGAGTTCGGCGTCATCAACCAGGTTCTGGTCGCGCTGGGCGGACCGGACCCGTACTGGCTGCTCGAGCGCGAAACCGCGCTCATCGCGGCGATCATCAGCAACTCGTGGCACCTGACCCCGCTCGCGATCCTGGTGTTCTACGCGGCGCTGACGACCATCCCGGACGAGCTCTTCGACGCCGGCAAGACCGACGGGGCGGGACCGATGCAGTCGCTCTGGTACATCGTGCTTCCGATGCTGCGACCGCACATGCTCTTCGTCTCGATCATCATCATCACCTCGGCGTTCCGGGAGTTCGACATGATCTGGTCGCTCACCGGGGGAGGCCCGGGCCGGGCCACGACCGTGCTGTCGATCTTTGCCTACGACCGGGGCATCGCCAATCAGGACATGGGGATGGGCAACGCCATCGCGTTTTCCATGTTCATCATCATGGCTGTCGCGGCCTGGATCTACATCACCGTCTACCGCCGCGTCCTGGAGCACGAGCAATGATCTCGCCCCGGACCAGGCAGCGGCTGATGGTGATGTTGCTGCATGGCGCTCTCGGTCTGTGGCTGATCTACTCGATCCTCCCGCCGCTGATGCTGCTCGCGGCCTCGTTCAACTCGACGGCGCTGTTTCGCTCGCCGCTCGACCTCCTGCTGCTCCGGGACTTCACCACCGCGAACTTCGGCGAGGCGTTCACGCGGGGGGCATTCTGGTTCTTCTTCCGCAACTCGCTCATCATCTCGTCGGCGGCGGTGGTCATCACCCTCGTGGTCTGCGTGCCGATGGCCTACGGCCTTTCCAAGATCTCGGGGCGCGCGAGGTCGGCGGTGTCGTTCGGGGTGCTCGCGATGCGGTTCATTCCGTACGTGGTGCTGGCCCTGCCCCTGTTCCTGCTCTTCGTCAACCTGGGCCTGGCGGGATCACGGTTCGGCCTCCTGCTTGCGCATCTCGCGATTCACATACCCTTCGCCACCTGGATGCTGATCGGATACTTCGAATCCGTCCCGGAGGAACTCGAGCAGGCCGGAATCATCGACGGCTGCACTCCGTGGAACCTGTTCTGGAACGTGACGCTGCCGGTGGTGCGCTCCGGTGTCATCGCGCTCGCGATCCTCGTCTTCGTGATGTCATGGAACGAGTATCTCTTCGCGCTGTTCCTGGCGGGCTCCGACGCCCAGCCGCTGACGGTCGGAATCACGCGGTTCCTGGGCGGTGCGGAGGCAGGGGCGGAGTACGGCGTCATCGCCGCGTATTCCGTCCTCGTCGTCTCGCCGGTCGTCGTGTTCGCGCTCGCGGCGAACCGCTACATCGTAAGCGGAATGACGGCGGGAGCCGTGAAGGGGTAGAAGAAACTGCAGTACATGGCAGGTTTCGACGTCGCCGGGGCCGGAAGGTCGTTCGGGGCCACGGACATGCGTCACGTCGTCGATGTCGGGATCCCGGGCGGTGATTCGTGGTGCCGGTCGATCCCGCTCCGTCTCATCGCAGGCCTCGAGAAGGCCAGCGGGGGCAGAATCTCCATCCGGGGCCGTCTTGTGAACGTCGTGCATCCCAGGGCGGGACATCGCGACGGTCTTCCAGAACCACGACCCGCCCCCGCACGTGACGGTGTACCTGAACATGGCGTTCAGCCTGCGCTCGCGCGGAGCGAGTCCGCAGCAGATGGCCCGGGCGGTGGCGCAGGCAGCGAGCATCCCGAACCCTGGCGAGTTTCCCGGCCGCTACCCCCGCCATCTTTCCGGCGGCCCTCCGGCCTGCGCGGCCGCGTGACGGGTTCGCCACCCCCCGCCCGGTATCCCTGAACCCGAAGGGTGGTGCGGGCAGTGCCCCGGTGCACGGGGACCGGTCAGTCGAGGGCGTTGATCGGGACCTTGAGGACCGGGTTGCCCCCGTCGTCACGCGGGACTTCACCGGCGCGCATGTTGACCTGCAGCGAGGGCAGGATCAGCCTCGGCATGGCGAGCTGTGCGTCACGCGCGGTACGCAGCGCCACGAAGTCCTCGCGGGTCCTGTTGCCGGCAAGGTGAATGTTCGCCGCCTTCTGTTCGCCCACGGTGGTCTGCCAGGCGAAGTCGCGGCCGCCGGGGGCGTAGTCGTGGCAGACATGCAGGACCATGTCGTCGGGCAGGTCCAGGATCTTCTGGATGCTGTCGTAGAGCAGTGCGGCGTCGCCACCCGGGAAGTCCGCCCGCGCCGAACCGCCGTCCGGCATGAACAGCGTGTCGCCGATGAAGGCCGCGCTGCCGATGACATGGACCATGCAGGCGGGCGTGTGCCCCGGCGTTTCCATCACGAACGCCGGCAGCGTTCCGATCGTGTAGGTGTCGCCGTCCCTGTAGAGGGCATCGAACTGGGATCCGTCACGCGCGAATTCGGTGCCCTCGTTGAAGATCTTGCCGAAGGTCTCCTGCACCTCCACGATCCCGGCGCCGATCCCGAGCCTGCCGCCCAGCTGCTGCTGCAGGTAGGGTGCCGCCGACAGGTGGTCGGCATGCACATGGGTCTCGATGATCCACTCGAGCGAGAGCCCCGCACCCCTGACGGCAGCGACCAGCAGGTCGGCGCTGTCGGTGGCAACGCGCCCGGCGGAATAGTCGAGGTCAAGAACGCTGTCGATGATGGCGCAGGACCCGGTCGCCGGGTCGGTGACCAGGTAGGTGATGGTGTTGCTCGCGGCGTGGAAGAACCCCTGCACCTCGGGACGGACATCCATGCGCACGGGATACTCATGCATGGTCACCTCCGTCGACATTCACCCGTTTCCGTCGCATCGCGCCATGATGCAAGGTGGCGTCCGCCTCATCCGGCCACGCGCTCTGCGATTGCAAGAATGCGGTACATGTCGCGGAGCACCGGCTTCTCGATCAGCTTGCCGTCGATCACGACCAGGCCCGTGTTCGCCTGTTCGAACTCGTCGATGATGCGCCGCGCGCGCTGCACCTCGTCAGGCGACGGCGTGAACACGGTGTTCAGTGCCGCGATCTGCCTGGGATGTATCGCTCCCTTGCCGGAGAAACCCAGGTCGCGGGCCTGCTCGGCCGCGACGCGCATGCCGTCGGGATCGTCAAGGTCAAGGTAGGGGACGTCGATGACATCGAGGCCGGCGCCGGCGGCGGCATGCACCACGCGGGAGCGCGCGTACAGCAACGGTTCCCACTCGTTGCGGCACCGCAGCTCCGCGGCCATGTCGACGCCGCCGAAGAACAGGGCCTCGAGCCGCTCCGAGCACCGTGCGATGTCGTGCGCGGCCTCCAGGCCGGCATTGGTCTCGATGATGACGTGCAGCCTGGTCGAATGACCGGCCTCGGACAGCAGATCGTCGACAAGCCTGACCTCGTCGGGGGTGCGGACCTTCGGCAGCATCAGTGCCGGGGGCGGCGTCGCACTCGCGAGGACCGCGTGCAGGTCCTCGATGCCGACGCGTTCGCGAAGCGAATTGACGCGCACCATCCGCTCGACCCCGTCATCCGCCTGCGGCTTTTCGAACAGCGCCATGGCGCTCGCCCGTGCCTCGGCCTTGTCCGCGGGCGCAATCCCGTCCTCCAGCTCGACACAGACGATGTCGGCTCCGCTTGCCAGCGCCTTCGGATACATGTCGGGCCGCAGGCCCGGGGTGAAGATGAAACTGCGTCGTGGACGCGGCTGGCGTTCCTGCATGGTGCGCTCTCGGGGCAATGGGTCCGGTCACGGTTTCCGCCGTCAGTACCGGCCTGCCGGCCCGAGGGCAACCCCCGGGCATGCCGCAAGGGGGGTCGACATTTGCGGCAATCCGCTGTTCAAGGGAGGATCGGAACTGCCGGGAAGACCGGCAGTCCGGCACACGAGCTCGGAGGATGCGAGCATGCGCCTGCACATGATGACCTGGCTTGAGGTCGAACGGCATCTCGGCCGGGAGACCGGCATCATCATCCCGATCGGGTCCACCGAGCAGCATGGACCGATCGGTCTCATCGGAACCGACGCGATCTGCCCGGAGGTGATCGCCGATCTTGCCGCTGACGAGCGCGGACACCTTGTCGGGCCGACGATCTCCGTCGGCATGGCACAGCACCACCTCGCCTTTCCCGGTTCGGTGGCTCTGCGCCCGACGACTCTGATCGCGGTCATCTGCGACTACGTGAATTCGCTGGCACGCAACGGCTTCGACCGGTTCTATTTTCTGAACGGTCACGGCGGCAACATCGCCACCATCGGCGCGGCGTTCTCCGAGATCCATGCCGAGCGAAGTTTTGCGCGCGGCACGAACCATCCGCCGGTCAGGTGCAAGCTCGCGAACTGGTTCGGCTTTCCCGAGGTGAAGGCCGTCGCCACTGAACTGTACGCGGACCGGGACGGCCGCCACGCGACGGCATCGGAGGTCGCCGTGACCCAGTACGCCTGCCCGGACTTCATCAAGCAGGCCCCCATGGATCCGGCACCGCCGGCACCGCGGGCGTTCCAGGATGCGGAGGACTACCGCGCCCTGTTTCCGGACGGGCGGATCGAGGCGGACAGTTTCCTTGCGAGACCGGAACACGGGGAGCGGCTGGCACGGGCCAGTGCCGCGTGTGTCGCCGCCGACTTCGCGGCGTTTCTCGAGCAGGACTGAGCGCGGCACCGCGTTCGCGCGGCCGCGGGGAGGACCGATGACCGTCGCCTGGTTCGGGATGTACGACTGGCCGGAGGTGCGCGCTGCCACCGACGCGTTGTGGGGCTGCATTCGGGACGTGTTGAGGGCCGACGGCGTCGCCGCACCCGACCGGCTCGACCGGGACCTTGACGGCGGCGCGGCATGGACCGCGCCAACCCTGGTGCTGGCGCAGACCTGCGGCCTGCCGCTTGCGCTTGGCCGGTGCGGCGGCGCCCGTGTCATCGCTGCCGGCGACTACGGTCCCGAAACCGGTCCTCCGGGCTGGTACCACAGCGTGATCATCGCGCGCCGAGGCGAACCGGCACCGGCACGGGTTGCCGTGGCGGCCGTCAACGGGCCCGAGTCGCAGTCCGGTTACGTGGCGCTGCTCGGTTTCCTCGCCGACCGGACCCCGGCGGGCCCGCCCCGGCTGCTGACCACGGGCAGTCACCGGGGATCGATCCGCGCGGTTGCGGCGGGCAAGGCGGAGGTCGCCGCCATCGACGCCGTCTCCTGGCGCCTTGCCCGCAGGTACGAGCCCTCCGCTTCCGGGGTCGAGGTCGTCGCGCGCAGCCCTGCCGTTCCCGGCCTGCCGTTCATCACCGGGCCGGACATGCCGCATGAACGGGTCCTGTCGGCACTGGTGGCCGGCGTGGGGGCACTCGATCCCGCAAGCAGGTCGGCGCTGGGCCTCAGGGCGGTGGTTCCCGCCGGCAACGCCGACTACGCCGGCTTCGGCCTGCCCGACTGATCAGCCGGAGGTGTCCCTGGGATGGGCACGGCGGTGCACGTCGATCAGCCGGCGTGCGTCGACGTGGGTGTAGCGCTGCGTCGTCGACAGCGACGCGTGGCCGAGGAGTTCCTGGATTGCGCGCAGGTCGCCGCCTCCCGCCAGGATGTGGGTGGCAAAGGCGTGACGCAGAGCGTGCGGGGTCATGGCCTGCGGCAGGCCGAGCGCCGTGCGTGCCGCCTTCACGGTCCGTTGGACGACCGCCGGCTGCAGCCTCCTGCCGCGCTGGCCGACAAACAGCGGGTCGGCGGGTCCGGTGTGCCAGGGACACAGTTCCCGGTAGGTGGCGATCGCGTCCCGGACCACCGGCAGGAGCGGGACCAGCCGCTCCTTTCCGCCCTTGCCGCGAACCAGCATGGTCTCACCGTCCGGTACATCGCCGAGGTCGAGCGCGAGGGCCTCGCCGATCCGCAGGCCGCAGCCGTAGAGCAGTGTGAGCAGCGCCGTGTCGCGGGCGGCGATCCACGGTCTGCGGGCGCTCCGTGCCGCGTGGTCGATCACGTCGCGCGTCTCTGCCGTTCCCGGCGCCCTTGGCAGGGGCGGCTGGTGCTTCGCGCTGCGCACGCTTCGCACGGCGGGGTTGGTGATACCGTGACGCAGTTCGAGGTAGCGGTAGAAGGTGCGTATGGCGGACAGTTCCCGCGCGGTCGATGCCGGATCCAGTCCCCGGTTGCGCCGATGGGCGAGCCAGGCGCGGAAATCGCGCACTTCCAGCGCGCCCAGCTCGGCACATCCCGGCGCGGTGCCGAGATGGCGGAGGAGGAACTCCAGGAACGAGGTGAGGTCGTGCGAGTAGGCAAGGACCGTATTCCTGGCGACCTGTCGTTCGTCCGCGAGCCAGTTCAGCCACTGGCCGGTGATCGGCGCCAGGTCGGCGGCGACCGCCACGCCGGTCAGGCGGCCCGGTCCAGCCATTGCCGCATGATGGTCTCGAGCGCGTGCGCGAGGAACATGATCAGCTCCGTGCCCTGGGACTGGCGGAACGTCCCGCGTTCACGCGCACCAAGTGCGAGCAGACCGGTCGGGATGCCCGGACCGACACTCAGGCGGACCAGTGCCTGGCTTCTGATCACGCCGGCCACGGCGCCGTAGATCCGTTCCTCGCCGGTACAGCTCGGAACCAGGACACTGTCCCGGCCGGCGCCCACGTAGTGGTCGACAGCTCCCTCCGGCAACAGGCGTACGCCGGCGGTGTTCCCGACCGGCAGGCCGGAAACACCCGCCTCGACACAGACGGACACCGCTTCGACATTCAGCGCCAGCGGAAGATCCGCGGTTGCGGCGTGGACCACCGCCTCGAGGCTCTCGGCGGCAAGCAACTGCAGGACGCTGGAATGGATTCGGCCCTGGGCCGAGCGGTTGTCACGGGCCGCGCCGATGATGGCGCCCATGGTCTCGCGCAGACGCTCGTTTTCGCCCCGCAGCCGCTGCAGGAACACCGACTGAAGGTCGACGACCTGGTCGCCCGGGAACCTCGGCGCGGGCGCCAGGGCCTCCAGCAGTTCCGGGTGATCGGACAGGAACTCCGGGTTCTGCTTGAGCCAGGCCAGGACCCGGGTCGGCTGGTCACCGGCCCCGGGGTCGGACGGCGACCCGGTGCCCGAGGTCGAGGCAGGTCCGTTGCCGCTCACGCGGCTTCACCCTTCGCGCGCAGGATGGTCTGGCCGGTGGCGCGCCAGTCCTTGAGGAACGCCGCGAGTCCCTTGTCTGTCAGCGGGTGGGCGTACATGGCCCTGATGACCGCCGGCGGGAGCGTCGCGACGTCGGCGCCGAGCCTCGCGGCCTCGACCACGTGCGCCGGTCCCCGGACCGATGCAACCAGGACCCGGGTCGGAAAGTCGTAGTGGGAATAGACCTGCACGATGTCGTGCACGAGCTCCATTCCGTCCGACCCGATGTCGTCGAGCCGGCCGACGAACGGCGAGATGTAGGCGGCACCGGCCTTGGCGGCCAGCAGTGCCTGTGCGGGCGAAAAGCAAAGGGTGACGTTCACCCGGGTGCCGCCATCGGACAGCGCCTTGCACACCTTCAGGCCATCGACGGTCAACGGCACCTTGACCGCGACATTCCGATGCAGAGCCGCCAGTGTGCGGCCCTCGGCCAGCATGGTTTCGAAGTCGGTGGCGGCCACCTCGGCGCTGACGGGACCGTCGACGAGTTCGCAGATCTCGTGAACCACCTCGAGAATGTCACGGCCGGACTTGGCGATAAGCGACGGATTGGTCGTCACGCCATCCACCAGACCGGTTGCAGCCAGATCACGGATCTCCGCGACGTCGGCGGTGTCGATGAAGAACTCCATGCCGGCCTCCCTTTGCCTGCGCCGTCGGATCTCGACCGCGCCTCCATCCTACCTGCCTGAATGTCCGTATGTCGACGTTGTGGCGAGTTTGGGGCCCCGTGCCGGAAAGCCACGATCGTGCGGCTTTTCCTGTCGAGCCCCGGGCCACGGGCCGGGCGGTCGTCCTGCCCGCGCCGGCCTGCAACGGGGTGACTTTGCGATATAGTCCGCCCCGGGACCGTGGCCCCGCCTGCGGGGCCGGGTCATGCCATCACGCCGGAAGGAATTCTGCGATGCCTGCGGCCAGGTCGCGACGTGTCTCGGTCCAGCCCCTGCTGCCGCTGCCGTCCGCCTACGAGTACCACGACGGCGGACTGTCACTCGAGGCGGGCGCCATCGTGGAAATCCCTCTCGGTTCCCGACGGGTGCTCGGGGTCGTGGTCGGCCCTGGCCGGTGCGAGGTGGCGGAGCACAGGCTGAAGCCTGTCCTGAACCGGTTTGACGTGCCCCCGCTTCCCGCGGTCTCGCTCGCCTTTGCCGACTGGGTGGCCGGCTACACGCTGTCACCGCCGGGCGCGGTGATGAAGATGGTGGTGGGCGGACGGGACATCGTGACTGCCGCGGCACCGGTCCGCGCATGGACCCGCGGCGGGCAGGGGGCTGCAGCGCGCCTGACCCCGGCGCGGCAACGGGTGCTCGATCACCTCGGGCCCGGTTCCATACTGTCCGGGCCCCGGATCCGGGCCGCGGCCGGGGTCTCGGACGCAGTGCTCCGGGGCATGGCACAGGCAGGACTGATCGAGCGCGTCACCTTGCCGGTCGAGGGTGAGGAGATCGCCCCGCCCGATCCGGACCGCGAACCGGTGGTTACCCTTGACGCCGCACAGGTCGAGGCGGCCGAACGGCTGGTGCGCGCCGTTCGGGACCGGCGCTTTTCGGTGACCGTCGTGGATGGTGTCACCGGCAGCGGCAAGACCGATGTCTACTTCGAGGCTGTCGCCGAGGTGCTGCGCCAGGGCCGCCAGGTCCTGGTGCTCGTTCCGGAGATCGGTCTGTCGGTCCCGTTTCTCGACCGGTTTGCTGCCCGCTTCGGAGTGCCTCCGCTCGCCTGGCACTCCGAGCTGCCGGCATCTCAGCGTCGAATCGTGTGGCGCGCTGTCGCCGATGGACGGGCGCGGGCCCTGATCGGTGCCCGTTCCGCACTGTTCCTGCCCTACGCCGATCTAGGGCTGGTCGTTGTCGACGAGGAACACGAGCCGGCCTACAAGCAGGAGGACGGCGTGCGCTACCAGGGTCGCGACATGGCGATCGTCAGGGCCAGGCTGGCCCGCATCCCGGCAGTGCTGGTGTCCGCTACTCCGTCGCTCGAGACAGTGGCCAATATCCACCGCGGACGCTTCGGGCGGGTCGCGCTTCCAGCCCGGGTCGGCGGCAGCCGGTTGCCGCATGTCACCCTGCTCGACATGCGCGTGCACGGACCCGGCCGCGGTGAATGGATGGCGCCGCAGCTGGTCCGCGCCGTCGAAACGGCGCTCGATTCGGGCGAGCAGTCGCTGCTGTTCCTGAACCGGCGCGGCTACGCGCCGCTCACGCTGTGTCGGCGCTGCGGCTGGCGCTGCAGCTGCGATCATTGCAGCGCGTGGCTGGTCGAGCACCGACTGCTCGACGTGCTGCAGTGTCATCACTGCGGTGCGACCCGGCCGCGGCTTACGGTTTGCCCCGGCTGCGGTGCAACCGGGAGCCTGGCGGCCATCGGTCCCGGAGTCGAGCAGCTGCTGGCGGAGAGCCGGATGCGCTTCCCCGATGCCGTGACGGTCATCGCCTCCAGCGACACGCTGTCGGGACCGGGTGCGGCGAGGGAATTCGCGCGTGCGGTCCACGCCGGCGAGGTCGACATCATCATCGGGACCCAGGTCGTGGCGAAGGGACACCACTTTCCGTTGCTCACCACGGTCGGGGTGATTGATGCCGATCTCGGACTGTCGGGCGGAGACCTCCGGGCCGGGGAGCGGACCTACCAGATGCTGCACCAAGTCGCAGGACGTGCCGGCCGGGAAGAACGGCCGGGCAGGGTGTATCTGCAGACGTTCCAGCCCGAACACCCGGTGATGAAGGCGCTGGCGGCTTGGGACCGGGACGGGTTCGTCGCGGCCGAGGCGCGTGAGCGCGAGGCTGCGGGCATGCCGCCGTTCGGGCGTCTCGCGTCCCTGATCGTCAGTTCGCACGATGCCGCCGAGGCGGACGGGGCCGCGGCGGTCCTTGCCCGCACCGCACCCCAGTATTCGAACGTGCGGGTGCTGGGGCCGGCCCCGGCCCCGCTCTCACTGCTGCGCGACCGGCACCGACGCCGGCTGCTGGTCAAGGCAGACCGCGACGTCGATGTCCAGGCGGTACTGAGAGCCTGGATCGAACCCCTGAAATTCCCGTCCCGGCTGCGGGTCGGGATCGATGTCGACCCCTATTCGTTTCTCTGATCCGGCCCCCGGGCTTGCTTGCGCCCCCCGGGTGCCTGTGCTAGGTAGACGCCGCCTTGCGAGCGGTGGACGGACACACCCGAACGGGGCGTGGCAGGGCGCGCCGCGGGGCCGGCTCCTGCTCAGCAGACATTCGGCAAGGGACGGTCCCTGGTGGCACTTGAATCGCACGGACTCGCGGCCCGGTACGCCTCGGCCCTGTACGAGCTCGCCGAGAGTGAACGGGCACTCGATACCGTTGCTTCGGATCTTGCGGAACTCAGGTCGCTGATTGCCGGGAATGCCGATCTGGGCCGCCTGGTTCGCTCGCCGGTGCTCGGCCGCGCGGACCAGGCGCGTGGTCTGGACGCAGTGCTGGATGCGGGCGGCGCCCACTCGCTCACCCGCAGGTTCGTCGGTGTCGTGGCCATGAACCGGCGGGCGTTTGCGCTGGCCGAGATGGCCGAGGCGTTTCTCGCCGAGCTGGCGCGCAGACGCGGCGAAGTCGTGGCCGAGGTGATGACCGCCGTGGAACTGACCACCGCGCAGGCAGAGGCCGTCGCGGCTGCGCTTCGTGCCGCGATCGGACAGAAGGTCGCAGTCACCCATACCGTTGATTCATCCCTGATCGGAGGACTGGTGGTGCGCGTGGGATCGCGCATGGTCGACAGTTCGATCAGGACAAAGCTGCAGAGGCTGCACAGTGCCATGAGGGGTGTAGGCTGATGGATATCAGAGCCGCCGAGATTTCCTCGATCCTGAAGTCGCAGATTGCCAACTTCGGCACCGAGGCCGAGGTCGCGGAGGTCGGGCAGGTCCTGTCCGTCGGCGACGGGATCGCCCGGGTCCACGGGCTTGACCAGGTCCAGGCCGGCGAGATGGTCGAGTTCCCGAACGAGATTCGCGGCATGGCGCTCAACCTGGAGAGCGACAATGTCGGCGTGGTGATCTTCGGTGACGACCGGGACATCAAGGAAGGTGACACGGTCAAGCGCACCGGCACGATCGTCGACGTTCCGGTTGGCCGGGAACTGCTGGGCCGGGTCGTGGATCCGCTTGGCAACCCGATTGACGGCAAGGGACCGATAGAGGCCAGCGAACGGCGCCGCGTCGAGGTCAAGGCTCCCGGGATCATGCCGCGCAAGAGCGTGCACGAACCGATGCAGACCGGTCTGAAGGCGATCGACAGCCTGATCCCGATCGGCCGCGGGCAACGCGAGCTCATCATCGGTGACCGGCAGACCGGAAAGACCGCCATCGCCATCGACACCTTCATCAACCAGAAGGCGGTCAACGACGCGGCGGGAGACGACGAATCCCGCAAGCTGTACTGCATCTACGTCGCGATCGGACAGAAGCGCTCCACCGTGGCGCAGATCGTCAAGACGCTCGAGGACTACGGCGCGATGGACTACTCCATCGTTGTCGCCTCGACGGCGTCGGAGCCGGCCCCGCTGCAGTTCCTGGCCCCCTATGCCGGCTGCACCATGGGCGAGTATTTCCGCGACAACGGCATGCATTCGGTGATCGTCTACGACGACCTGTCGAAACAGGCGGTAGCCTACCGGCAGATGTCGCTGCTGCTGCGCCGTCCGCCGGGACGCGAAGCCTATCCCGGCGACGTGTTCTACCTGCATTCGCGCCTGCTCGAGCGTGCGGCCAAGATGAATGACGAGCACGGTGCGGGCTCACTCACCGCGCTGCCGGTCATCGAGACCCAGGCCGGTGACGTGTCGGCATATATTCCGACCAACGTGATCTCGATCACCGACGGACAGATATTCCTCGAGACCGAGCTCTTCTACCGCGGCATCCGTCCGGCGGTGAACGTCGGGCTGTCGGTCAGCCGCGTGGGTTCGGCGGCCCAGGTCAAGGCCATGAAGCAGGTTGCCGGACGCATCAAGCTCGAGCTGGCCCAGTACCGGGAGATGGCGGCCTTTGCCCAGTTTGCATCCGATCTCGATCCGGTGACCCAGCGCCTGCTGGCCCGTGGTGTCCGGCTGACGGAACTGCTGAAGCAGTCCCAGTATGCGCCGCTGCCGTTCGAGGAGCAGGTGGTGTCGATCTTCGCCGGGGTGAGGGGCTATCTCGACGGTGTCGAGGTGAACGCGATCACCCGGTTCGAGCAGGGGCTGATCTCCGAGATCAAGGCGAATGGCACGTCCATTCTCGATGCGATCCGGTCCGAGCAGGAACTCAGCGATGCGACCGACAAGCAGCTGGCCGAGTTCGTGGGAGCTTACGCCAGCAGGTTTGCCTGATCGCCCGGGTATCGTGTCGGGACCCGGCCGGGAGACAGCATGCCAAGCCTCAAGGATCTGAAGATCCGCATCAACAGCGTCAAGTCGACGCAGAAGATCACCTCGGCCATGAAGATGGTGGCGGCGGCGCGTCTGCGGCGTGCCCAGGAGCAGGCCGAGGCGGCGCGCCCCTATTCGGAACGCATGGACCGCATGATCGCGTCGCTGGCCGGCCGGGCTGCCCGCGGGCCGGCACTGCTGTCGGGAACAGGGTCGCAGGACCGGCACCTCGTCGTGGTGATGACGGCAGACCGGGGGCTGTGCGGCGGATTCAACAGTTCGATAGCCCGGGCCGCTCGGGCGCGGATCGCCGAACTCGAGGGCGAGGGCCGGTCGGTCAGCGTGTTCTGTATCGGGCGCAAGGGCCGCGACCAGCTGCGGCGCGACCACGCCTCGCTGATTGTCGACACCATCGAGGGCGTAACCCAGCGCGGCGTGGAGTTCGCGTCGGCCAGCGAGATCGGCGGCCGGTTGATCCGGATGTTCGAAGAGGGGGCATTCGATGTCTGCACCCTGATCTACAACCGTTTCCAGTCGGCCATGACCCAGATCGTGACCTTGCAGCAGGTCATTCCCGCTCCGGTTCCCGACCAGGAGGGTAACGGTGGCGGGGGACTGTACGAGTACGAGCCGGACGAGGAGGAGATCCTGGTCGATCTCCTGCCGCGCAACGTGGCGACCCAGGTGTATTCCGCCTTGCTGGAGAACACCGCGAGCGAACACGGCGCGCGGATGACGGCGATGGACAACGCGACGCGGAACGCGGGCGACATGATCGACGACCTGACCCTGACCTACAACCGCACGCGTCAGGCATACATCACCAAGGAACTGATCGAGATCATTTCCGGGGCCGAGGCACTCTAGGCGAAGGCCTGGCGGGCGCCTGCCCCTGCGGGAACAAGCCGGCCGAGGGCCGGGTCGACCAGACGGGAGTGAAACATGGCAACCAACACGACAGGCCGGATCAGCCAGGTGATCGGCGCCGTGGTCGACGTGCAATTCGATGGCGACCTGCCGGCGATCCTGAATGCGCTGCACACGGACAACGCCGACCAGCGACTGGTTCTCGAGGTCGCCCAGCACCTCGGCGAGAACATGGTTCGCACCATTGCCATGGACAGCACCGAGGGGTTGGTGCGCGGTTCCGAGGTGGTCGATACCGGCCAGCCGATCAAGGTCCCGGTGGGACCGGAGACCCTCGGGCGACTGATCAACGTCGTCGGAGACGTGATCGACGAGGGCAAGCCGATCGAGGCGCGGACCACCTATCCCATTCACCGGCCGGCCCCGGCCTATGTCGACCAGTCGACGGAGTCGGAGATCCTGGTCACGGGCATCAAGGTGGTGGACCTGCTGGCACCATACGCCAAGGGCGGAAAGATCGGACTGTTTGGCGGCGCCGGTGTCGGCAAGACCGTGATCATCATGGAACTGATCAACAACATCGCCAAGGCGCACGGCGGCTTCTCGGTGTTTGCCGGGGTCGGCGAGCGGACGCGCGAGGGCAATGACCTCTACCACGAGATGGTGGAATCCGGCGTCATCAGGGCGGACGGGTCCGAGGGCTCGAAGGCAGCCCTGGTATACGGACAGATGAACGAGCCCCCGGGCGCGCGGGCCCGTGTCGGCCTGACCGGGCTCACCCTCGCCGAGTACTTCCGCGACGAGGAAGGCCAGGACGTGCTGTTCTTCGTCGACAACATCTTCCGGTTTACCCAGGCGGGCTCGGAGGTCTCGGCGCTGCTCGGACGCATTCCCTCCGCGGTCGGATATCAGCCGACGCTGGCGACCGACATGGGTACCCTGCAGGAGCGGATCACCTCGACCAACAAGGGGTCGATTACCTCGGTTCAGGCGATCTACGTTCCGGCCGACGACCTGACCGACCCGGCGCCCGCCACCTCGTTTTCGCACCTGGACGCGACCACGGTCCTGAGCCGGCAGATCGCGGAACTGGGCATCTACCCGGCCGTCGATCCGCTCGATTCCACGTCGCGCATGCTCGACCCGCGGATCCTCGGCGAGGAACACTACGAGGTTGCCCGACGGGTACAGGAGGTGCTGCAGACCTACAAGTCGCTGCAGGACATCATCGCCATCCTCGGCATGGACGAACTCTCGGAAGAGGACCGGCTGACGGTGGCACGGGCCCGCAAGATCCAGCGGTTCCTCTCGCAGCCGTTCTTCGTGGCCGAGGTCTTCACGGGCACTCCGGGCGTTCTGGTGCCGCTCGAGGAAACCATCCGCGGCTTCAGCGAGATCGTGGAAGGAAAGCACGACGACCTGCCCGAGGCGGCGTTCTACATGGTGGGAACCATCGAAGAGGCGGTCGACAAGGCCAGGGAGATGGCCGCGGAAGCGGCCTGATCCGTCCGACTGTTCGGGAGCAGGCTCAATGGCTGACGAAACCACCCTGTTCGAGCTGGTTTCCCCGGAACGTCTCCTGCTGTCCCGGCAGGTGGGCATGGTTGTCGTTCCCGGATCGGAAGGACTCTTCGGTGTCCTGCCCCGGCATGCGCCGCTGATTTCGACGCTGATTCCGGGCGTGATCGATGTCTACGAGGAGGGAGCCGTCACCGACCGGATCTTTATCGCCGGCGGTTTTGCGGAGGTGACGGAAGACCGGTGCACGGTGCTTGCCGAGGCCGCGGTACCGGTTGCCGAACTCGACCTGGCAGCGGCCGAGCAGCATATCGCCGATCTCGGCGAGGAGCTGAAGAACCTGGCGGGCGCCGAAGCCGAACTGATGGCGACGCGAATCGCGGAACAGGAACGGGTGCTCGAGGCCATGCGGGCGGCGGCCGCCTGATCCGTGAAACCGGTGCGTCCCACCGGTTGACACGGGCGTTGTGCGATGCAATATCAAGGTCAGATTTACTGACCAAAAAAAAGAGTGCCTGTCATGTCCGGAACAATCGGGACCGTCGTGGCGGTCGGACTGATGTCCGTGCCATTCCTGTGGGCACTGCTTCACCTGTGCTGGCACTGCTGAAACCCCGACGGCCTGGCACCACGCCGGAGCCCGGCCCGGCCTCAGCAGCTCCCGGACTCCCGGCGCCGACGGCCTGACCGGCATGTTCGACCCGCGGCCCCGGCGTGCCCGGGCCGGGACATGATCGCGGAACGGACCGGGAATTTGTGCCATCGCGGCGGTCCGCGCAACCGGGGGCCCCGTTGCCCCGGGTGGGCCATCAGCGGTGCGCACCCGCGCGAATGTCGCCGCGACACCCGCTTCGACCGTGTCCGCACAGCGCTTCTCCGAAGCCCGCCTTCACGGCGCCGTAGCCGGTACGGCGGGATCCGCGGCCGTTTGGCCGCACCCGCCGCTCCGCCGTGGTTGGCTGGCGCATGGCCCCGGGCTACCCTTCGCGACCAGCATGGATGCGGACCTCGGGGAGGGGCGGATGATCTACGACTACATCATCGTCGGTGGAGGCAGTGCCGGGTCGGTGCTCGCCAACCGGCTCTCGGCGCGCGGTGCCAACCAGGTGCTGCTGTGCGAAGCGGGGCAGGACACCCCGGAGGGCAGGATTCCGGCCGAGATCCGCGACAGCTACCCGGGGCTGGCCTATCTCAACCCCGCGTTCCTGTGGACCGATCTCAGGGTGACAACCCAGCCGGTCCCGCACAATGACCCCGATGCCCCGCCGCCGCCGCGCCGGGTCTACGAACAGGCGCGGGTGCTCGGGGGTGGATCTTCGATCAACGGGCAGATGGCCAACCGCGGGGCTCCGGCGGATTACGACGAGTGGGACGAACGGGGTGCGACCGGGTGGAACTGGGAGGGGGTGCTTCCCTACTTCTGCAAGGTCGAACACGACATGGACTTCGATGGCCCGTTGCACGGGCGCGAGGGCCGTATTCCGGTCCGGCGCATCTTTCCCGACCTGTGGAGCGATCACGCGAAGGCGATGGCCGAAGCCTACGAGGCGCTCGGCTACGGGTATCTGCCCGACCAGAACGGGGAATTCCTGGACGGACACTTCCCGGTGACCATTTCCAACGCCTTCGAGACCCGGGTCTCGGCCGCCCGCGGTTACCTCGACCCCGGGGTCCGGCTCCGTTCCAACCTGCATCTTTCCACGAGGACCGTGGTGACCGGACTGGAGTTCGACGGCGCCCGGTGCACGGGGGTGACGGCGCTCGTCGACGGCGAGAGGCGGAGTTTCCAGGCGCGCGAGGTCATTCTCTCAAGCGGCGCCATCCATTCGCCGGCACACCTGCTCCGGGCCGGTATCGGTCCGGTCGGTCACCTGCACGACATGGGCATCGAGGTCCGCCAGGCACTTCCCGGAGTGGGCCAGCGCCTGATGGACCACCCGTCGATCGCGGTTGCCGCGTTCCTGCGCCCGTCGGCACGGATGGATGAATCCCTGACCCGCCGGCACCTGCTGGTGGGACTTCGCTATACCTCGGAGATCGAGAACGCGCGCCAGGGCGACATGTTCATCGCGACCGCAAGCAAGTCATTCTGGCATGCGGTCGGACGCCAGTTCGGATCCATGATCATCTTCGTCAACAAGACCTACTCGGAGACGGGCGAGGTCCGGCTCTCCTCGTCCGACTGGCGCCAGGAACCCGAGGTCGAGTTCAACCTGCTGTCCGATCGTCGCGACCTTGACCGGCTGATGGAAGGTGTGCGGCTTGCCGCCAGGGTCCATGCCCACCCGGCGGTGCAGGCCATCTCCAGCGATCCGTTTCCTGCCGTCTGGGGCGACAAGGTGCGCCAGTTCGGGAACAAGACCGTGCAGAACACCGTGATGACCGGGATCGCGGCCCGGTTGCTGGACGGGCCGGGTTTCGTGCGACGGATGCTGATGGACCGGTTCGTGGCCGATTCCGGACGTCTCGATGAGGTGATCAACGACGCCGACCGGCTGGAGTCCTTCGTACGCGAGGGGGCCGTCGGGGTCTGGCACGCGTCGTGCAGCTGCCGGATGGGGGCGGACGATGATCCCATGGCAGTGGTTGACGTGACCGGAAGGGTCAGGGGCGTGGACGGTCTGCGGGTCTGCGACGCCTCGATCTTCCCGGTGGTGCCCTGTGCCAACACCAACTTTCCGGTGCTGATGACCGCGGAGAAGATCGCCGACACCATCCTCGCCGGCCAGTAGCAGGTCCGGAAAGCGCCGCGCACCGGTCCCGGGACCGGTGCGCGGCGATCCGCACGGGCGTTACCCGATCACGCTGCCGTCGTCGCGGGTGATGGCGATCACCGTCGAGCGTGGCACGGTGCCATCACCGCCGGGGAAGTTGCCGGAACCCCGTTCTCCCGGGTGCTGGAGTCCGACGAACATGGTCGTGCGGTCGGGTGACCAGCACAGGCCGGTTACCTCGCACTGGTTGGGGCCGACCAGGAACCTGGCGATATCGCCGCTGTCCGCGGACGCATGCAGCATCTGGTTGTTGCCGTGCCCGGCAAAGTCACCCTCGTTGCTGTAGTTGCCGTCGGTCTGGATCCAGAGTCCGCCCTGGCTGTCGAACTTCAGCCCGTCGGGCGAGTTGAACATGTTCTCGGCATCCACGTTTGCCGAGCCGGCCCGGGCGTCATCGTGGACCACCGGGTTGCCCGCCACCACGAACAGATCCCAGGAGAAGCCCTCCGCCGTATGGTCGCCGTTGTCCGGGCGCCAGCGGACGATCTGGCCGTAGAGGTTCTCCGGCCGCGGATTGGGGCCGCCGACCGGGGTCGGATCCCCGCCGGCATTCGGCTTCTTGCCGCGGTTCTTGTTGTTGGTCAGACAGCAGTAGACCTCGGCCCGGTGCGGGTTGCTTGCCACCCACTCGGGCCGGTCCATGGTGGTGGCCCCCACGGCAGACCCGGCCTGGCGGGTGTGGATGGCGACGAGGGCGGCCGTCTCGATCCCGGTGGTCTCGGGGGTCAGCGGGATCCACTTGCCGGTTCCGTCGTCGCTGAACTTCGCGACGTGGACGGTGCCGTTCTCGAGTGCGTCGCGCTCGTCATCCGCACCCGACCAGGGTGCCGCGGAGACGAACCGGTAGAGGAATTCACCGCGCTCGTCGTCGCCGAGATAGGCCACGACGTGACCGTTGTCCGCGACCACGACCTCGGCGTTCTCGTGCTTGAACCGCCCCAGCGCGGTCCGCTTCTTCGGGGTCGATTCAGGGTCGAACGGGTCGATTTCGACCACGTAGCCGCAGCGGTTCGGTTCGTTGGGTTGGCGTGCGACGTCGAACCGTTCGTCAGCCATCGCCCAGCCGTATCCCCGGTCCTTGTGCTTGATGCCGTACCGCTTCAGCGCTCCGGGGATCTCCAGGTCGGGATCGCTGGAGGAGAAGTAGCCGTGGAAATTCTCCTCGCAGGCGAGGTAGGTCCCCCACGGCGTCTGGCCGTTGGCACAGTTGTTCCACGTGCCCAGCGAGAGGGTGCCGGACGGATCGTCGCCTGTCTTCAGCAGGTCGTGTCCCCGGGCCGGTCCGGTGATCTCCATCGGCGTGTCGGCGGTAATCCTGCGGTTGAAGGCGGAATCGATCACCGGCATCCACTTGCCGTCGGTCATCGCGATCTCGACCACGCTCACCCCGTGGTTGGCCTTGCTCTTGCGCACGTCGTCGCTGTTTTCCGGGCCTTTCGACTCCCGGTTCCCGTGACTGATCTTGCGGTTGGTGTACTCGTTGTTCACCACCAGCACGCTGGTCCCGTCCCGGGTGAACAGCGACATGCCGTCGTTGTTGTCACCGAAACTGCGTTCCTGGCTTGCTCCGGTCCCCCGGGTCTCGTGGTCGAATGCCGGGGCATCGGACCACATCGGGTCGCCCCAGCTGATCAGCGGGTACCACGAGAATCCCTCGGGAACCGTCACGGTATCCAGGGTGTTGGCCGCAATCGGCTCGAACGCCAGCCATGACGGTCCGGCGGAAGCCGGCCGCGCCGCACCTGCACCGATGATGCCGATGGTGCCTGCGGCAGCCGCGCCCTTCATGAAGAAACGCCTGGTCACGATGACCTCGAAGTCCGTCGGCCGTTCGTTCGTCGTGTCCTCGTCCTGATTGTGAGTGTGGTCAACCACTGCCTCTCTCCCTCTGCGGCTGCAGGGACTGTTCATGCACGGACACTGCAGGGTGCCGGCATGGATTCCCGACGCATCACGTCACTCCTGTACACTCACCTACCACGCGCGGTGCGACCGTTTGAAGTCACCCGCGCCACCGCGTCGCACCACGGGCACGAACATGCGGCGGTTCAGGCATGGATGAACTCGAACGAGCGATCGGGTTCGGCCAGGACCAGGTCGACGATGCTCTCGAGCGTCGCGCCGACCGGCCTCATCCCGGCCGCGCCGGCGGCGTTGACCATCGCCTGCATGGCGCGCATGAAATTGCCGCAGACCCGGTCACGGGGGTCGGAGAAGTCATTGTCGTTGTGGGTGATGCAGTTCATGACCGGGATCGTGGCGCCGCGCTCGCGCACCTGTCTCGTGATGTTGGCGGCAATGGTCTCGTAGTCCGCCTCCTGCCAGTCGGGGCGCATGTCGAGGTGGCCGACCAGGGTATTGTCCTCCAGCGATGCCTCCGACGGTTCGACCTCCTGCCACCTGACCCCGGTCGTTGCGCGGGTTCGGGAGAAGTCCACCGACACCGGCATGTTGCCGAAGGGCAGGCTGCCGACGAGTTGCCTGAAGGTTGCGTGCGCCCGGTGCGGATCGGGCGCCGCTCCGGTCCACACGGCGTTCATGCGCGGCCAGACCCGTCCCGGCAGCGAACAGGAACCGCCTCGGAACCCCAGGTCGACCAGGACCCGGTACATCAGGTCGTTCGCTGAAAACGTTCCCGGGCGGAAGTAGAGCGGACGGCGCCCCATGCCGGACTGCCACATCGAGACCGCCTCGGAGAGCACGGCCCGCATGTCGCTCTCGCCCAGTCCGCCGAAGTGCGACCTGTAGATGCCGTCGCGGAACTTCCACGGATGCAGGTGAAGGCCCTCGACACAGCAGCCCCGTTCCCGCAGTTCGTCGAACAGTCCGGCCTGCTCCACGGCCACCTCGGGATGGATGAAGAAGGTGACGGGAAACCCGAACTCGCCGGCCCTGTCGACGTAGCCGCGGATGAACCGTTCGCTGTCCGCCCAGGTCGCGGGTCCGGTGGCGGCCGGATGGGTGTCGTGGAGCGGGGGTTCGACGTCCATGGTGACGACAATGTGCAGTGGTTCCATGGGCATCTCCCTCGAACCCGGGCGGCGGTCGTCCGATGTTGGCAGCGCGCGGGCGCGCGGACAATCCCCGCGGTGCCTGTTCGGCTTCCGCAAGACGGCCGGAAGCGGGCGGTGCCACGCTGTCGACCGTTCGGAGCAGGCCTTCAGGGCCTGGATGTCGACGCGTACGATGCGTGGGCCCGTTGCGCTGTCGGTGCGGACCTCACCCGGCTCGCGAAAAAACTACACCCCGCGCATTGGCCGGAACACCCGCACGACCGACGCGCGCCCCGACTTTCCCTCGAGCGCACGCAACAGGTCGCAGAACCGGCCCAGGTGTTCCCGACGCGCTGATGTCATCAGTCAGGCCCAGGCCGGTCTCGCCGCACCCTGTCTCGAACCGCACAGGGCGTGCGCCCTGATCGGGGTTCGTTTCGCGCGACTGTATACGGTGACCGGTCGTCCCGGTGCCGGCAACGAGGCTCAGCGTTCAGGCACCGGCTCTGCCCGGCCTACGACCCGCCGTGGTCCTTCACGGCGTCGCGCAACGGCTTTCCGGCCCTGAATGTCGGCGCCCTGGACGCCTTGATCCGCATCCATCCGCCGGTTCCGGGGTTGCGCCAGGTGCGGTCGGGGTGGGTCTTGACCCCGAACACCCCGAAGCCGACCACCCGCACCTCCTCGCCGCCTGCCAGCGCCTCGGCGATGACCTCGAACACGGCGTCCACGACCTCTGCCGCCGCCGGTCTTGCGATGCCGGTCCGCCCGGCCACGCGGGCGGCAATCTCCGTCTTGTTCACCCTGTCCCTCCCTGCACCCCCGCCTTCGCCGCACCCGCGGACAGGCCCGGGCGCCGCCAGGCCGGACCGGGCCCCGCACCATCAGGCGAGGCCCGCACCCCTCGCCGTCGTTCCGGCGCGTGTCCTGTCCGGCCTGGCGCCCCGTGCCGGCGCCGGTGTGCTCACCAGCGGATGCCCGCGCGCAGCATGACCCCGTGCCCGACCTGCGTTCCGGCGCCGGTGGTGTTCGTCGCCTCGTTCCGGGTGGCATCGAGGCTCACCTCGAAGCCGGGGTCGCCCCGGCCCGCCGGGGCCAGCCGCCAGCCGAGCCGGTAGTCGCGCGCGCCGCGCGCAAGCCCCAGGCCCAGGCCGGGCGTGCCGGTCCACCGGTCGCCGAACAGCGAAAGCCCGTAGCCGATCTCGCCCGCAAGGCGGTGTCCGGCCTCGAACGTCCCTTCCGGCGCGAGGCCCCGCGCATCGAGCGCCGACCACAGCCGGTCCGCGCCGCCCGACGCCGCCCCCCAGGTGGGGCTGAGGCTGAACGAGAGGCCGCGTCCCGACGCCCCGGGGGCGAGGCGCAGCGCGCCCGAGGCCCCCCATTCCCGGTAGCCCGAGTCCTCGTGGGCAACCAGCGCGCGCACGCTCGCCTCCACGCCCAGGCGCGAGCCCGGACCGGCATACGCCACGCGCCCGCCGAGCTCGACGCCGGTGCCGGTCTCGGCGTCGCCGCCGTCATGGCGCAGCCCGAGCTCGAGGCCCGGCGTCAGCGTGCCGCCGCCCGCCCGGAACGCCCGGCCGGCCTCGAGCACAAGCCGCGTCCGGCTCGCCTCCGCACTGGTCTCACCCTCGTTCGAGACCGCCTGCGACGTCGTCTTGACCAGGAACGCGTCCGCCTTCAGTGCGAGCTCCATGCCGCCGGCCTCGTCCGGCTCGATCAGCGCCCCCCGTCCGCCCACGGCCGCGAGGCGCATCCCGAGGTCGGTCCGGGTCGTCCGCTCCGGCTGGCCGCGGTCGTTCGCGGCCTGCACGATGGTCATCTCCCCGCTGCCCCAGCCGGCGAGACCCCAGACCGAGACCCGGTCGGTCACGGCCACGCGCGCATAGGGGCTCACCGTCGTCATCGAGCTCTCGATGCTGCCCGTGTCCACCTCCGGTTGTGCGAAGCTGCCCTCGCCCTCGCTCGCCGAGACCGCCACACCGGCCAGCAGGCGCTTCCACTGCGCGTCCGCGCCGAGGATGCCGGTGGTCACGTGGCCGTCGATGCGCACCGTGCCGCCGTCCGCCGGCGCCTCGCCGTCGAAGCCGCCGGTCGTCACCCGGCCCCAGGCCGCAAGCCCCGGACCGGTCCCGTCGGCCTCGCGCACGAGGTGGAACGCGCTGCCCAACAGCAGCTCGCGGCCCGACGGCGTTCGAGCCGGTGCGCTGTCCGGCGTCGGGGACCGACCGATCCCGAGGCCCGTCCCCGGCCGGCCGCCGTCCCCGTATCCCGATCCGGGGGATGCGCCGCCGTCCGCCGGCGCGCCCATCGCGCGGGCGATCGAGGTCAGGGTCTCCCCGAGCAGCGCCGTGTCATCGGATCCGGAAAGCTCGAGGCTCTGACCACCCACCGTCACCCGGGCGCCGGCAAGCGGGGTCGCCAGCCGCTCAGACACCGCCGAGGTCACGTGGTCAGCCACCGTGCGCCCGAAGCGCGCGAGCCACATCCTCTGCAGCGGGTCGGAGTTCTCGATCGTCCCCGTCGCCTCGCCGTCGCCGATCACCGCACCCTGCGGGTTCATCAGCTTGAGCGTGACGGTCTCCTCGCCCTCGTCGATGGCGTCGTCGAGCAGCGGCACGCTCACCGTCTTCTCGAGCTCGCCCGCGGCATAGCTCAGCGTGCCGCGGGTGAAGCTGTAGTCCTCGCCCGCCGTCGCCGTGCCGTTGCGGGTCGCGTAGTCCACCGTCACCGTGCCCGACGCCGCCCGGCTCAGCGTGACCGTGAACTCGAGCGCCTCGTCCGCCTCGCCGGCGCGGGCATCGGCGACCGAGAGCGCCACCGGGCCGCGCACCGTGGCGATGAGCGCGCTCGCAAGCCTGCGCCCGTCGGGCGTGCAGATCGCGCCCGCTGCCGAACAGTCCGCCGTCGCCGGCAGGCTCACCGTCACGTCGTCCACCCCGTCGGGGCGCACCTGCACCGTCAGGCGCCGGTTCTGCCCGGCCACCGCGCGCCTCACCGCCACCACCCGGCCATTGCTCACCGAGAGCGCCGCCTGGACCGCCGTCAGGCGCAGGCCCGCGACCTCCTCGCTGAACCCCAGCTCGAACTCGAACCGCTTCGCACCGTCATGCTCCGCCGGAAGCCCCGCGAACCGCGCCGTCAGCGCCGGCAGGGCCACCGCCGCCGTCAGCGTGAAGTCCGCCACCCGGTTGCCCGCGGCGTCGCGCAGGAAGTCCGACGCCCAGTAGCCCACCGTGACCGTCTGCCCGGCGACCGCCGGATGGGTCGTGGAGATCTCCAGCGAGACCGTCCGCCGGTCCGAGAGCCAGGCCCGGTTCGGGTGGTGCCGCAGCCCGGTCCCGTCGATCGTCCACTGGATCTTGAACCACTCGGTCGTCGCGGGCTCGGCCAGGTCCTCGTCGAAGCTCACCGTCATGAGGCTCCCGTCCACCGCCGCGCTCACCGGCGCGGGCGGCGTCGTGTCCGCCGGGCCCGGCACCGTCGCCGAGACCGCCGCGAGCTTCCGCCCGTCACGTGCGCAGATCGCGCCCGCGGCCGTGCAGTCCGCCGTCGCCGCAAGCGCCACCGTCACGTCGCCGTCCCCGGCCGGGCGCACCCTGGCCGTCATCCTGCCGTTCCTGCCCTGCACCGTGCGCCTGACGTCGATCAGCCGGCCTCCCGTCACCGTCAGCGCGGACCGGACCGTCGCCAGCGTCAGCCCCGCGATCTCCTCGCTGAAGCGCAGCTCGAAGCCGAACAGGCCGCTGCCGTCATGCGCCGCCGGGAGGCCGCGGAACGACGCCGTCAGCGCCGTCCCCGGCGCCCGCACGTTCAGCGTGAAGCTGTCGATCTGGTAGCCCGACGCGGTCCACAGGCCCTCGCCCGACCACGGCCAGGTGTACGTCACCTCGACCGCCGCGCCCGCGGCCGGCGCGCGCGCGAGCCCGAGGGCGACGCCCTTGCCGTTCGCCGTGAACGACGCCGACAGCACCGCCACCGCCGCCCCCGACGCCGAGACCGTGAAGTCCGTCGGGTCCAGCAGCTTCCGCTGGTCCAGCACGTGCCCGAGATCGAGCGTCACGGTGCTGCCCTCCACCGCATGCGGCGCCGCCTGCGCCGCCCCGGCGCCGGCCAGCAGGGCGAGGCACAGGCCGAGCGACAGGACGGCCCGGCTCAGGGTTTGGTGAATGTTCATCTGCCGTTCCTCCCGTTCCGCTCGCCGGCTCATCGGATCCCCATGCACCGGTTCGCCCGCTGGTTCTGCACGTTCAACCCGAGCGTCCCTCCGAACGAGTCCACCTGTCCGGTGCTGGCGAGGCCCTGGAGGGGGTTCGTCGAGGGCTTTGTGTAGAAGATCCGGAATGCGATGTTGTTGGTCACCGTCGCCCCGGCGCAGGGCGGCACCGGGTTCTCGAGCAGGAACACAAGACGACTAGGAGTTACCCAGATGTCGTCGATGCCGATATCGAGTTCGGCGGGCGGCGTCTCGGTGTTGTGGAACGTGAACGCCGACGCCGCCGGCACGCTGGCCGGGTCCAGCCAGGCATTGTTCTTGAACAATACCTTCAAGGTAGCCCCGTCCACGCTCTGAACGCCGTCGGCCGGCTCCGGCTTGACGGCCGACGTGGCCGTCGTCTGCACGGTGAAGCCCGCCACGGCGTTGCCGGCCTTGTCCCGGATCGGGGCGCCGCTCTCCGCGGAGGGGCCGTAGACGACCGTCCACGAGCTCGTGCCGGTGGTCGAGCCGGACGCGGCGAGGAACGTGACGGCGTTGTTGGTCACCGCATGGTTGGCGGTCGCGAAGGTGCTGTCCTCCCGGCGCGCCGTGAAGTTATGGCGGTTCGGCACCGAGTCCGGGTCCAGCGCCTTGGAGAAGTACAGCGTCGCGATCGACCGGCCGTTGATCGTCGGGTGCTGCACCACCACCATCTCCGGCGCCAGCGGTGGGGCGACGTCGTGGTTCGAGTCGACCGGGAAGAGCCGGAAGGACGCGACCTCGGTGTGCAGCAGCCGGTCCTTGAGCACCGGCCCCGAGGCCGGCTTGAAGTAGTTCACCGTCACGATGTCGTCGGCGCTCAGCGCGCTTTCCAGCGGGATCGTGACCGTCGACCCCTGGACCGACGCCGTCGCCGTGGCCCGGCCCCAGATCGAGCGGTAGTCGTGGTTGCGGTCCGTCGCCCAGACCTGGAAGGCGCCCGCCGTCGGCGCCGAGTCCCCGGACAGCGCCCGGTCGAAGACCAGCGTCACCGTGCGCCCCGCCGCCGAGCCGCGCACCGGCGCCGGCGCCACCGACGCCGCGCCGCCGGTCACGTTGGTGACCTCGAGCTGCTGGAACCCCGGCACCAGGCGGTTGCGGTGGTCCTTCAACTGGGTGCCCCCGTAGTCCAGCGTCACCCGCTGGCCGGGACGCGCCGGTTGGCTCAGGGTCAGGCGCATCGCTGTCGTAGCGCCCCCGGAGGACTGGTAAAGCGAGACCGTGTCGGGATGCTGGTAGAGGCCGGTGTAGCCCTGGACGTCGCCCGCGCTCTGCACGCCGAGTTCCGTGACCAGCACGCCCGTGTTCACGAACCGCCCGTGACCGAGCAGGGCCGAACCGAAGATCACCGTCAGCGTCGCGCCGTCGACCTCCGCGCTCTTCACCCGGGCTCCGTTGGCGGTTTCCACCCCGCCGTCGACCTTCGCCCGCACCGCGCCGCCGAGCTGGCCGCCCGCGGTCGGCAGCCCGGTCAGGGTCCGGCCGGCCGTCTTGCCGGTCTCGGCGTCGACCAGGGTCGCGCCGTTGGCCATGAACACCACCTGGTTCGACCCGCCCGTCTGCACCCAGATGCCGTCGCTGTCGCAGTCGGCGGTCGTCGTCGAGACATTGCAGGCCTGGCCGTTGCCGCCCTGCACCGTGTAGGCGAAGCGCAGCACCCGCCCGCCATACTCGATGCTCTTCAGGGTGGCGAGCTTGCGGCTGTTGCCCAGGTTGGCGTCGTCCGTGCCCACGTCCAGGCGCAGCGATATCCGGCTGTTCGTCCTGGGCAGCGACGCCGCCACCGGCCGGTCGTACTGCACGTCGATCAGGATCTCGTCGTCCCGGACGTAGGTGTCGTAGACGTTGTTGCTGCCCGAGGAGTGGGCCGGCCGCGACGCCACCTGCATCAGCTGGATGGTCGGCTCGGCGCCCGTCGCCGGGTCGACCCGCACCTTGAAGGTCCGCGTCGCCGCGTCGGCCTTGTCCGCGGCGGTCGCGCTGTCCTCGCGCGAGTAGAACCCGTCATAGTCGTCGGCGGTGTAGGTCGCGGTCCAGGTCCCCGCCGTCGTCGCCGTGCCCGAGACCGTGCGCGTCGCCGGGTCGAAGCTGAGACCCGGCGGCAGGCCGCTCACATGGTAGAGGTAGAGCCCGGGATAGTCGCCAAGCCCAATTCTCGTATCGCCGCCGGTCGCCGCCGGCAGCACCGCGCTGCCGCGCACGTTCTGGGCGAAGCGCAGCAGGCCCGGCGCCTTGAGGCTCGGCGCGCCGGCCGCGTTGGGGAAGGTGCCGGCCTCGAAGGTGTAGGTCAGGCTCCTGGTGGCGCCGTGCTCGTCGACCGCCGTGATGGTCGCGACCATGTTCGTGTTGCCGCCCGCGGCGACGACCCTGTTGAACAACCTGTGGCCGCCGCCCTGTGCCGCGGACCGGACCGCAATTTGCGGGTAGGGAGGGTCTCCGGGATCGTGGAGCGAGCGGACGTTGGCCGGCAGGGTCGCCGAGACCGTGAACGTCAGGGCGTCGCCGTCGGCGTCGTGGAAGTGGGCGCCGAATTCACCTTTTGTGGAACAGTCTGCCGGGAATTCCGCCGCCTCCGGCGTCCGCGAGAGAACTGTCGAGACAACGGTTCCGGCCGGCGAATTGTGGGGGCCGCCGCGCGACGGCGTGGTTGCGGTGTCCACCTCGCAGAATCTGCCGTGTGAGTTCGCAGTGGAAAGGAACCTGAACACCACCGGCGCGGCGTTGGTCGTGTCCGCCGCCGCCGTCGTGGCGCTGCGCGTGGGCGACCAGGCGCTCTCGCCGGCGGCGTTCTGCGCGCGCACCTGCACCCGGTAGGTGGTGGCGGCCGTCAGGCCGGAGATGATGACCGGGCTGGTGAGCGTGCCCCGGGTCGCGCCCGGGTCCGGGATGCCGCTTGCCCCCCGGTCGCCCTCCGCGATCCATTTGCCCGCGCAGGCCGCGTCCGAATTCTGGTCGCAATGGCGCAGGTCGTAGTCGATCACGTACGCGCCGTTGACCTTGGCCGGCGCGTCCCAGCTCACCGCCAATTGGCCGCCCTTGCCCGCAACCGAGACCACCGTCGGCTGGCCCGGCGCGTCCGGCGGCAGCGCGTCCTTCACAGAGCCGTGGATGGCGAGGCGGAGGACGACCTGCTGGCCGCTGTTGAGGAACTGCGTCCATGTTGCGCCGGCGCGGCGGAGGCCGTAGTCCGCGATGCTCCACCCCGCGTCAACCGCATTCTGCTCGAAGGCAACGCGCCGGCCGGCCCAAAAATGGTTCTCAGCGGTCCCGGTCGTGTTGACGACCACGAAATACGTCGTGCCGGGCTCCAGGTCGATGCCGCCGACTGCCGTGAACGTGTTGGCGCCGAACGACAGCGAGGCCGGCGCCGTCAGCGTGCCCACGACGGTGTTGGTCGGGATCGCAAAGTTACCGGACGTGTCGCCCGTCCGGATCTCAACGCTGAGCACCGGAAACGTGCCGGAGCCCAAGAGGGCCAGAGTAACGCTGGTCAGCTTGTAGCCGCCGGGGGCGGTGCCGGTGGTGAACCCCTGGGCGGGGTCGATCGTGAGACTCGGTGAGGCCAGCGAATTACTCTCCTGCAGACTATAGTTGTCCACCAGCGCGCCGACGGGCGGCGTGGGCCCGAACCCGGTCCGCACCGGCGCGGTCTTCGCGTAGCCGTGGAGCTCGATCTTCAGAGAGCGGCCACTGCTCATCGAGCTCCACGGTTGAGTGTCTTGCCAGTGGGACCGGTTAAACCCGTTGTTGGCGATGCTCCAGCCCGACGCCGGAGTCGAATCCTCGCCGTCCGCCGCCGTCGTCTTGAATTTGGGAGCCAGATTGGAGTTTGTGTTTGAGGTCACGTCCCAGACGACGACGTAGCCCTCGTTCGCGAGCAGGTCGATGCCGCTCCCGGGGGCCGTCCAGGTCACGGTCCCGCTGGCGGTCAGCGAGGGCTTCGTGAGCGTGCCCAGGCTGTCGCCGGTCGGATGGCCGGTGTTGTCGTGCGCCAGGAAGACCTTCGCGGTGTAGGTCGGACCGCCGCTGTTGCCGACGATCGTGGTCTTCACCGACGTCAGTTTGTAGCCGCCGGCATTGCTGCCCGTGTCGAACGCCTGGGCGAAGTCTGCGACGAGAAGACGGTCGGTTGCGTGGGCGGCCTGCCCGGTGTTGCCCACCAGCTCGCTGCTGGTCTGCGCCCGCGCCGGCGCGGCGGGGGCGAGCAGCAGCAGGCCGGCGGAGAGGAGGCAGGCCGCCGCGCCCGCGAGACGGGGCGGACGGATCCGGAAACGGGGAAGGGAAGCAGCCTCTGCCGGACGGCGGGGGCGGGAGGCTAGCGCATGGGCTGAGCCTGCGTGAGGGCGGGACTGGCGCTCCCGCCGGGCATGGTCGGCGCGGCCCATGGCATCAGCCGCGCGACAGGAATGAGGCGGGCGCCGAAGCGCCCGGCCGTGACGCCGGACACGGCCCGGCTCTCGGCTCTCGGCTCTCGGCTCTCGGCTCTCGGCTCTCGGCTCTCTAAGCATGACGCACCTCACTTCGCCCGACGCGGCCTGGGGACACACGACGAGTGGTCGCCGCAGCCCGATCGCTGCCGCGTCCAGACGCTTCGGCGCGCCGGTCTCGATGGCGTCACATCCAGTCATCCACCCTCCGCGGCGCAGTCACCGCAAGCTTCGCGAAACCCTGCTGCCGGACAGGGTATCCCGGCACAAGCCCTTGTAAATCCTCCCATATGGGAGGTAGGTGGAGTCCGCCGGGGCTCCGGGAGGAGGTTGGCTGACCGGGGGGTCGATACGGCACCGGCGGAGGCGCCTTCGGGGCCGGACCGGGCATTACCATCGAGGAGGCGGATGCGCTCCGGGGTTACGTGTTCCCGGGCTCCACGCACGACGAGTGCGAGCGCACCCACGACAGGAGCGCCGTTTCTGCAGCCTGCTGCGCGCGGTCGGGACCGAAGCGGCTGGGGCTCAATCGCGCGCCAGGCGAAAGCGTGGAGGTCGTACCGCTGTGCCATCCGTGCGAACCGGCCGGATCGGCGAGGTGCTTCATTCCTGCCAGGTGCCCCGCATCTTCAAGGCGGTGGTGCACGAGGCCGGACTCGCCAAAGCGGTGGCCGGGGGCTCACGGGACACCGCGCCCGGGTCGGGTTGGACCGGGACCCGGGCGCCGCCAGCATCGAGCTGTCGTCGGTCCTCCACGGCAGTCGGTGGAAGTCCACAGCTACGGCAAATGCCTGCTGGTGCGGCGCATCGGTGCGCTCCCGCGCCCGGTCCCGAACCTGTGCGCGACGGCGTCGATGTCGCGCCGCAGGCCCCGTCGGTCAGTGCGGAAGGCTCGGACCGGCAGGCGCTGCCGCGTGTCGCCAGGTACAGCGCGTCCGGGTCTACGCCGCGCGGGCCTTGCGTGCGGTCGCGGTCATCACGGGTTCCGGTGGAGGACGGCGATGGCCGCGAGCGGGGCGCATCCCGGCCGCGACCGGACTGGTCCCGACCCTTGCGCCATGACAGGTATCGCCCAAAAACGGGCCGGGAGAATGTCCGCGCCGACCGGTCCCGGGTCAGTCAGGGCAGGGCCCGCGGACGGGACCCGGCCTGCCTGCGCGATCGACGTGCGACGCCCGGGAATGCCGGGCCGGTGGTGATCTCCGGGCCGCTGCTGCGCCAGGCCCGGAAAAGGGGCGTCTACCCTGACACCGCGGCAGCGTTCACCGCGGCAACCGAGACCTTGATCGCGGCCAGCAGCGTGGCGGTCCCGATCTCCCCGTTCTCGATGCGCTGCGAGAGGTTGCGGACCCACAGGTCGATGATCTTGAAGGTCACGATCTGGATTGCGAGGGTGACCACGCCCCAGATGACGATGTCCCAGACGCTGGCGCTGTATGCCATGCAGATGGCCAGCGGCAGCGCCAGCCCGATGATCGCGGCCCCCAGCGATATGGCGGCAGCCATGTTTCCGTCTCGGATCAGGGTCCGTTCGTCGTGCGGGGTCATCCACATGTAGATGACCACGCCGATGCCCAGCATGGCGATGGTGACGGCAAAGTGGCTGAACAGGAACGGGGCCCCCGCCAGGAAACTCTCGAACGCGGCGTTCATTGCTGGTCCTCCGACAGAATGGCCGTGAAGGCCCGGACCCCCGCCGGCGCCCCGGCCGGATGGTTCCATACCGCGCCGACCACGGCAAGGAAGTCGGCGCCGGCCCTGCGCAGCGGTCCGCAGTTTGCCGGAGTGATGCCGCCGATGGCCACGCTGGGGACAGTGGAGAGATCCGACCACCACTCGAGGATCCCGGGCGATGCCGGAACGGTCACCTCCTTGGTTGCCGAGGGATAGAAGGCGCCGAAGGCGACGTAGTCGGCGCCCTGTTCGGCAGCGACCATGGCAAGGTGTCGCGACGCCTTGCAGGTCACGCCGATCATGGCGTCCGGGCCGAGCATGCGCCGGGCCTCGGCGTAGGGCGCATCGTCCTGACCCACGTGCACCCCGTCGCACCCGGTCGCGAGCGCAAGGTCGGGGCGGTCGTTCATGATGAGCGGAACCCCGCCTGCGTGGCAGACCGGCCGAAGGCAGTCGGCGGCGCGCCGGATCCGGTCGTCGTCCGCCTCCTTCAGCCTGAGTTGCAGGCAGGCGACCGGGCCGGCCTCGAGCGTGCGTGCCAGCGTCTCTGCCAGGGCGACCGGTTCGAAGGCTGGAGGCGTGATCAGGTACAGCTGGCAGGACGCCATGGCGACGCTACGCGGCGGCCTGGCGATAGATGTCGATGATCCTGTCGAGCATTGCGATCGCGTCCTTCTTCGGGCGCTGGAAGGTGTTGCGGCCGATGATCGAACCGGTGGCGCCGCCGTCGCGGAGCTGGCTGATCTCGTCGAGCAGCCCGTCGAGACCCTTGGCCTCGCCGCCGGAGAAAACCACCAGGCGCCGGCCGTTGAAACAGGACTGGACGACGTGGCGGACGCGTTCGGCCAGGGTCGAGATCGGGATATGGTTGCTCTCGTAGGCCTTGCGTGCGGCGTCGAGTTCGATGTGGGCGGTCGGGGGCTTGACCTTGATGATGTGCGCGCCGGCCAGTGCGGCCATGTGGGCGGCGTAGGCAACGATATCGACGGCAGTCTCTCCCTCCTTGGACAGCGCACCGCCCCGTGGATAGGACCAGAGCACGACGGCGAGACCGCAGGCCTTGGCTTCCTCGGCGAGGTCACGGAAATCCGACATCATGTCGTAGGCGGCATCCGAGCCGGGGTACATGGTGTAGCCGATCGCGGAACAGCCGAGCCGGAGCGCATCACGGACCGAACCGGTGATGGCCTGGCTCGGGGCGTCCTTCTCCCGTGACAGGCTGTTGGCGCTGTTGACCTTGAGGATGGTGGGAACCTCGCCGGCGAAGCTGCCGGCTGCGGCCTCCAGCATTCCCAGCGGGGCCGCGTAGGCCGACAGTCCGGCGTCGCGCGCAAGCGCGAAGTGATAGTGGGGGTCATACGCATCCGGATTGGGTGCGAAGCTGCGTGCGGGGCCGTGTTCGAACCCCTGGTCGACCGGCAGGATCAGCAGCCTGCCGGTGCCGCCGAGCTTGCCCTGCATGAGGATGCGCGCCAGGTTGGCCCTGGTCCCCGGGGAGTCGCTTTCGTAGTTGTCGAGGAGTCGCGAGACGGTGCTGGTCAGCTTCATCGGTGCCGTTTCCCTGGATGCCGTGTTCGTGCGGTCCGCTCAGAGTGTCCGCGCCACCGCGGCGGCGGTATCGGACATGCGGTTGGAGAACCCCCATTCGTTGTCGTACCACGCCAGCACCCGGACCAGCCCGCCCTCGATGACCTGGGTTTCATTGAGATCGAAGGTGGAACTCGCCGGGTTGTGATTGAAGTCGCTCGAGACCAGCGGCTCCTCGTTGGTGGCAAGGACGCCAGCGAGCGGTCCGTCGGCAGCGGCGCGGATCGCGTCGTTGATCTCCTCGACCCCGGTCGCGCGGTCCGGGACGAAGGTGAAATCGATGAGGCTGACATTGGCCGTCGGCACCCGGATCGCCGTGCCGTCGAGACGGCCCGCCAGTTCCGGCAGGACCAGCCCGACCGCCCTCGCGGCACCGGTGGAGGTGGGGATCATCGAGCCTGCCGCGGATCGGGCCCGGTGCAGGTCGCCGTGAAGCGTATCGAGCGTCGGCTGGTCGCTGGTATAGGCGTGGACCGTCGTCATGTACCCGGTACGGATGCCCACTGCCTGGTTCAGCACATGGGCGACCGGCGCCAGGCAGTTGGTGGTGCAGGACGCGTTGGAGATCACCAGGTGTTCCGGAGTGATCTTGTCGTGATTGACGCCGTAGACCACCGTGAGATCGGCGCCCGACGCCGGTGCCGACACGATGACCCTGCGTGCGCCGGCCTCAAGATGCAGCGCCGCCTTTTCCCGCGACGTGAAGATCCCGGTGCACTCCATGACGATGTCGACGCCGAGTTCCCGGTGCGGCAGCCGCGCCGGGTCCCGTTCCGCTGTCACCCTGATCGGACCGGCGCCCAGATCGATGCTGTCCCCGTCCACGACGATCTCGCCGGGGAAGCGCCCGTGGTTGCTGTCCCACTTGAGCAGATGGGCGTTGGATGCGACCGGTCCCAGGTCATTGATGGAGACGACAGCGAGGTCAGTGCGCGCGCTTTCGTGCAACGCACGCAGGACCAGCCTGCCGATGCGGCCAAACCCGTTGATTGCCACCCTGGTGGTCATGCATTCCTCCCGATAAGGGACAGCGCCGTACCGGCAACCGTTGCCGGTGTGATTCCGAAATGGTCAAAGAGCTGACTGCCCGGTGCCGAGGCGCCGAAGCCGTTCATGCCGACAAACCCGCCACGCTCGCCGATCAGCCCGTCCCACCCCTGGCTGATTCCGGCCTCGACCGCAACCCGCACCGTGTCGCGTCCGAGCACGGTGTCGCGCCAGGAGCGGTCCTGGGCGGCAAAGAGCTCAAGGCAGGGCAGGGAGGCAACGGCGGTTCCTATTCCCTGCTGCTCGAGTGCCGTGCGGGCCCGCAGTGCGACGACAACCTCCGAGCCGGTCGCGAGCAGGGTGACCGCCCGTTCGCCGGCTTCGGCCTCGCGCAGCAGGTAGCCGCCGCGCGCGCTCAGGTTGTCCCGGTGCGGGTGCAGCCTGACCTGTTCCAGGCCCTGCCTGGTCAGGGCGATGACGGACGGGGTGGCGGTGGCGTTCAGCGCGATTTCCCAGCACTCGGCGGTCTCGACCGCATCGGCGGGACGAAACAGGTTGAGGTTGGGAATTGCGCGCAGGGCCGCGAGATGCTCGACCGGCTGGTGGGTCGGGCCGTCTTCTCCGAGCCCGATCGAGTCGTGCGTCATCACGTAGATCACCCTGAGGCCCATGAGGGCGGACAGCCGGATCGCCGGCCGGCAGTAATCGGTAAAGGTGAGGAAGGTTCCGCCGTAGGGGATGACGCCGCCGTGGAGCGCCATGCCGTTCATCGCGGCCGCCATCGCGTGCTCGCGCACACCGTAGTGAAGGTAGCTGCCGGCCCGGTCGGCCCGGTCAAAGGGGGCCTGGCCCGCCACGCGGGTGTTGTTGGATCCGGTCAGATCGGCCGACCCGCCGAAGAGTTCCGGGACCGCCGGAACGATCTTCTCGATCGCGCGCTGTGATGCGACCCGGGTCGCGATGCTGACCGGGGCCTCGAGCAGGTCTCCGACATGCCCCGCGACGGCACCCCGCAGCCCGGCCGCTACGGTTCCCTTGCAGGCGGCGGTGAATTCGTCCCGGCGTCCGGAGGCCGCCAGGCGCTGCTCCCAGGCCCGGCGCAGCGGCGTGCCGCCGCGGCCGAAGCCGCGCCATGCCACGAGGACCGGCTCGGGGATCTCGAATGGGGGATGGGGCCAGTCGAGCGCCTCGCGGGCGAGCGCGATCTCGTCCTCTCCCAGGGGCGCGCCGTGGGCTGCGGCCGTCCCCTGCTTGTTGGGGGCGCCATAGCCGATGACGGTCCGCAACGCGATCAGCGACGGCCGGTCGGTCTCGCGGGCGGCGGTGAGCGCGCGTCCGGTCGCGGCGCGGTCATGGCCGTCGACTGCCTGGGTATGCCAGCCCAGGGCGCCAAACCGCGCGATGGTGTCGTCGGATGCGGCAAGGCTCGTGGGTCCGTCGATTGAAATCCCGTTGTCATCGAACAACACGATCAGCCGCGAAAGTCCGAGATGCCCGGCGAGCGAGGCGGCCTCGTGACTGATCCCTTCCATCAGGCAGCCGTCGCCGGCGATGCAGTAGGTCCGGTGATCGACGAGGTCGCGACCGAAACGGGCGGCAAGTTTCTCCTCGGCAATCGCCATTCCGACGGCATTGGCGAGTCCCTGGCCGAGCGGGCCGGTGGTGGTCTCGATGCCGGCGGCAACATCGTGCTCCGGGTGGCCGGCCGTGATCGCGTGCAGCTGCCGGAAGTTCTGCAGCTGTCCGAGGGTGAGCCGGTCATAGCCGGTCAGGTACAACAGCGCATAGAGCAGCATCGAGCCGTGACCGGCCGAGAGCACGAACCGGTCCCGGTCGGGCCACTCCGGGCAGGCCGGGTCGAATTTCAGGTGTTCCGAAAACAGCACCGTGGCCGCGTCGGCCATCCCCATGGGCATGCCGGGGTGTCCCGACTTCGCGCGTTCCACCGCGTCCATCGCGAGTGCGCGGATGGCGTTGGCAAGCGCTGCGTGGTCCGGTGCCGGAGCATCGGGACAGGAAGAAGACAAGGGTGTCATTGTGAGCAGACCTGTCCGACGTGAAGCGTCCGGGCCCTGTCCGCGCGGTGCATCCCGTGCACCGGATGGCGCAGGCCCGGGCGTGTCCGGAATTCGCATCCCCGGAGCGTCGGCACCATGCCTGCGAGCGTGGTGAGCGTCAACCTCGCAGTGGCGTTTCCGTCGCCCCGGCGGGCGTGTTCCCAGACTTCGATTTCACGTCTGTCTGTTAAGTGATTGTTTCCCAAAGCGACCGCTTCACGGGTGCAAGAAAAATGTCATCCGGGTGCGATTCGGCGGTTGCGCCCCCGGCGGCGACCGGGTAACGTGATCACGGATCGGGGACGCAAAAGCAAGAATAACTATCATGTGTTTTTCTTGTGAATAAATTGTGCATTCTCGATGAATACAAATCTGGTGTTGAAATTTCTGTGTGATCGAGGCAACACTGGTAAAGCATATAGATCCTGTCTGCGATTATAGTGATTGTTGCTTGGTATTTGTGATCGATTTTGCTAAAGTACGTACTTGAGTACTGATAAACACGAAGTAAAGAGAACCTTTATGCATAGGGCAGCGCGAGGGGGCTGACCGGAAAATGCGCTAGCTCAATGGTCTTGGCACATGAACATAAAGCATGGGTTTGAGTGCCTGGGGGGAGGTGTGACGGCCTGGGGTGCGTATCCCGGTCATTGACCGGGTTGGGTCGTCGCAAGCAGGAAAGGGGCAGGCGTTGGACGACACAATGGGTAACGCGTCGTGGACGCGGTTTCTGCGGCTGGTTGCCGCGGAGGTTGGGCAGGGAACGTTCCGCAGGTGGCTGAGGCGACTCACCCCGGTTGGTCTGGAAGACGGGGTTCTGATCCTGGCCGTTCCGTCCCTGGTGGAGCGAGACAGGATCAGGACACAGTTCGCGGAAATACTGCGCCTTGTCTGGATGAAGGAAACCGGTACTCCGGTCGCCGCGGTCGACGTGCGGTTCGCGCCCGCTGCCGCCCGGACGCAGGAGGCCGCAGCCGCACCGGACGAGGCGAGCACATCAGCCGGTGGGGACCCGGCCCGGCCCGGGGCAGTGTTCGGAGGGATGCTCAATCCGCGGTGGACCTTCGAGCGTTTCGTGGTGTCCCGCAACAACGAGCTGGCTCATGCCGCGGCTCTGGAGGTTGCACGGGCCGATTCGTCGGAATACGGCCCGCTGTACCTGTATGGCGGCACCGGGCTGGGCAAGAGCCATCTCCTGCATGCGATCGCGATCGAGTACCGGCGCCTGTTCCCGGAACGCCGCGTCCTCTACATCATGGCCGAGAACTTCATCTACCAGTTCGTCCAGTCCCTGAAACATCAAACCACCGGGGAGTTCAAGGAGTACTTGAGAAACGTTGACTTTCTGCTGATCGACGACATTCACTTCATCTCCGCTGCCCAGAAGTCGCAGGACGAGCTTCTCCATACCTTCGATGTCCTGTCGGGCCGGAACTCCAGGATCGTCATCTCCGCGAACGGGCGCCCGGCCCAGCTGACCGGCCTGGGCAAGGCCCTGCAGTCACGGCTCGGTTCCGGACTGCGTGCGAAGATCCATCCGACGGATCTCGAGTTCCGGCTCAAGTTCCTTCATGCCCGGGTCGCCGAACTCGACATCCCGATCGACGATGCCGTGGTCGAGAAGCTTGCCAACCGGTTTGGTGGAAGTGTTCGTGAACTCGAAGGCGCTCTTCGACGGGTCGTTGCAAATGCCAAGTTGCTGAAGAGAAGAGTGACGGCAGATGTCGTTACCGAAATGTTCGATGATTACGAGATGAGAGAAACACAAAGGCAAGGAAATCCCGAGACGATTTGCAGAATGGTTGCAGAGAAGTATGGCATTACGGTTGACGAACTTGTTTCCGGGGGCCGGGCGCGTCGGTTCAGCCGACCGCGTCACGTCGCCATTTACCTGACCAAGCGCCTCACTCCACTGTCCCAGCCGGACATCGGCCGCGCGTTCGGCGGGCGCGATCACACCTCGGTGCTCTACGCGGTACGCCGGGTGGAGAAGCTGATGTCCGAAGATCCGGAGGTGACGGGCCGGGACGTTGAACAGCTGCTTCGGGATCTCGGCGGTTGATGTTCCGGCGGGTTCCCGGCCACGAAAATCGGGGCCGAGACCTGCCGGATATGCTATAGGTCGGGTTTCGGAGCCCTGCACGTCCATGCATCGGGCTGGCCGCAGTCGATCCGGACCCGAAAGCTGACACGCCGATGAAAATTTCGATCGATCGAGCCACGCTGATCCGTCCCCTGTCCCACGCCCAGGGCGTGGTGGAGAGACGACAGACCCACCATATCCTCGGCAACGTGCTGATGAACGCCGAGAACGGTCTGCTCACCATGACGGCGACCGATTCGAACCTTGAAGTCGTCCAGACCATGCCGTGCGAGGACGAGGTCGCCGGCAGTGTGACACTGCCGGCCGGCGTCCTGCACGAGATTGTCCGCAGGCTGCCTGCCGATTCCCGCGTCCGGGTCAGTCCGTCAGACGACGCCGGCCGGATGGAGATATCGTCGGGCCGGTCGAGCTTCACGCTGCCGATACTGCCTGCGGAGGACTTCCCCGTCCTCGGTGCCGAACCGCCGACCCACCGGTTCGACCTTGATGCCAGCGCCGCCCGGCTGCTGCTTGAACGGACCAGGATGTCCATGTCGTCGGAAGAAACCAGGTTCTACCTGAACGGTGTCTACCTGCACGCGACCCGCTCGGAGGGAATTCCGGTGTTGCGTGCGGTCGCGACCGACGGTCACCGGCTGGCCCGGGTGGAGATGCCGCTGCCCGAGGGTGCCGAGGAAATGCCCGGGATCATCATTCCCCGCAAGGCGGTTGGCGAGGTGCTCAGGCTGACGGACGAGACGGTGGACACGGTTGCGGTCGCGGTTTCGGAGACCCGGGCGTCATTCGGTTTCGGCGACCGGACCCTGACCACGAAGCTGGTCGACGGGTCGTTTCCGCAATACGAACGGGTCATTCCGCAGAACAACGACCGGGAGCTGGTGGTCGACAGCCGCTCGTTTGCCGACGCGGTGGACCGTGTGGCGGCGGTGGCGTCGGACCGGAACTCGTGCACCGTCAAGCTGGCCATCGATCCGGGAGAACTCGTGGTCAGCTCAAGCAGCGGCGATTCGGGGTCGGGCGAGGAGGTTCTCGAGGTCTCCTACGGGGCCACGGCCATGCAGATCGGTTTCAATGCCCGCTACCTGCTTGACATCACCGGACAGATCAATGGCGAGGGGACGGTGTTCCGGCTGGCTGACGGCGGCGCGCCGGCAATCCTGCGCGATCGGGATGACGAGAGCTCGATCTACGTCGTGATGCCGGTCCGGGTGTGATCCGGTGGTGCCGAGCCGCACGGAACCGGCGCGCCGGCACGCAGGGACATGACGGGAACCGGGATCGCGGAGCGGGCGAGTACGCATCGCGAGGCCGGTCCGGCGGTTCGCCGTCTCGTGATTACGGCGTTTCGCAACCACGAGCACCTGGGCTTCGATCTCGACCGCTCGCCCGTCGTGCTGACGGGGCCGAACGGTGCGGGCAAGACCAATGTCCTCGAAGCGCTGTCGTTTCTGGCGCCGGGGCGTGGCCTGCGCCGGGCACGGCTGGTCGAAATTGACCGGCTGCCGGCGCGTGCGGGCGTCGGATGGGCGGTGTCGGCCCGGCTGGAAACCGCGGCGGGTCCGGTGTCCATCGGCACCGGGCGCGATCCGCAGGAGAACAGCGAGCGCCGGCTGGTGCGGGTGGATGGCAGGCCGGCCCGCTCGCAGGGTGCGCTGGGCGACATTCTCGCCGTGTCCTGGCTGGTGCCGCAGATGGACCGGCTGTTCCTGGATACGGCAGGGGACCGGCGACGGTTCCTGGACCGGCTGGTCCAGTGTTTCGACCCGGACCACGCGGCCCGGGTCAACCGGTTCCGTCACGCGGCCCGGGAACGGGGACGGCTGCTGCGCCAGGGCCAGGGCGATTCCGCCTGGTTTGCCGCGCTGGAGGACCGGATGGCAACCGCGGGAGTGGCGGTCGTGGCGGCACGCCACGAGCTGGTGCAGCGATTGCAGCCGCTGGCGTCCGAGGGGGCCGGACCGTTTCCCGGCGCGGGACTCACGGTGGCCTGCAGGGTCCAGGACTGGCTCGAGGCCGAACCGGCGCTCGCCGTTGAAGACCGGTTGCGGGATGCGCTGCAGGCGGAACGGCGGTATCCGGCCGGCCAGCCGGTTCCCGGGCCACACCGCAGCGATCTCGAGGTCCGCCACCTGGGCCGGGACATGCCGGCACGCCAGTGTTCGACGGGGGAGCAGAAGGCATTGCTGATCGCCATCGTCCTTGCCCACGCCCGGTTGCACGCGCTGCGCTGCGGTGCGCCGCCGCTGATGCTGCTCGACGACGTGGCCTCTCACCTCGACCGGGCCCGTCGTTCGGCACTGTTCGGTATACTGGGCGGGTTCGACAGCCAGGTCTGGCTCACCGGCACGGATGCGGCGCTGTTTTCGGAACTGCGGGACCAGGCGCAGTTCCATGAACTGGAGGCATGACGTGGAGAGAGCCAGCACAATGCGGACAGTGTCATGACGGACATGCCGGATCCGGTCGACAACCCGGCCGACGAGTACGACGCGGACTCGATCAAGATCCTTCGCGGCCTTGAAGCGGTGCGCAAGCGGCCGGGCATGTACATCGGTGATACCGATGACGGCTCCGGCCTGCACCACATGGTCTACGAGGTGGTCGACAACGCGATCGACGAGGCCCTGGCCGGTCACTGCGACACCATCCACGTGATCCTGAACAGCGACGGTTCGGTCACCGTGCGGGACAATGGCCGCGGCGTTCCGGTGGACATCCACCAGGAGGAGGGGGTGTCGGCCGCGCAGGTCATCATGACCCAGCTGCATGCCGGCGGAAAGTTCGACCAGAACTCCTACAAGGTCTCCGGCGGCCTCCACGGTGTCGGCGTGTCGGTGGTCAACGCGCTGTCGGAAACTCTCGAGATCCGGATCTGGCGGGATGGCTGCGAGCACTTCATGCAGTTCAGCCACGGCGAGCCGATCGGCGACCTTGCCGTTGTCGGCGAGGCGGGCGAGAAGTCCGGAACCGAGGTCACCTTCAAGCCGGCGGACACGGTGTTTACCAACCTGTCCTTCGAGTTCGCGCGGCTGGAACATCGGCTGCGCGAACTCGCGTTCCTGAATTCCGGCGTCTGCATCAGGCTCGAGGATGCCCGGGGTCTCGAGCCCCGCGTCCTCGTACTGTCCTACGAGGGCGGTCTCGTTGCCTACGCCGATTACCTCGACCGCGGCCGGCAACCGCTGCACGAACCGATCATCGTGGATGTGGACCGCGACGGCATCGTCGTCGAGCTGGCCATGCGCTGGACCGACTCCTACCACGAGACCATGCTGTGCTTTACCAACAACATTCCCCAGCGTGACGGCGGAACCCACCTCGCCGGTTTTCGCGGCGCGCTGACGCGCACCGTCAACTCCTACGTGGCCGACAGCGGACCGGCGCGCAAGGAGAAGGTGCAGCTGACCGGCGACGACGTGCGCGAGGGCCTGACCTGCGTGCTGTCGGTCAAGGTTCCCGATCCCAAGTTCTCGTCACAGACCAAGGACAAGCTGGTGTCTTCGGAGGTGCGGCCGGTCGTCGAGTCCATCGTCGCGGACCGGCTGGGCCAATGGTTCGAGGAACACCCGGCCGATGCCCGCCGGGTCGCCGCCAAGGTCGTCGAGGCGGCGAGCGCGCGGGAGGCCGCCCGCAAGGCCCGCGAACTGAGCCGGCGGAAGGGCGTGCTCGAGGTCTCGAACCTTCCCGGCAAGCTGGCTGACTGCCAGGAGCGCGATCCGGCGCTTGCCGAACTGTTCCTGGTCGAGGGAGATTCCGCGGGCGGTTCGGCCAAGCAGGGCCGGGACCGGCGAACCCAGGCGATCCTGCCGCTTCGCGGCAAGATCCTGAACGTGGAGCGGGCACGGTTCGACAAGATGCTGTCGAGCCAGGAAATCGGCACGATGATCACGGCGCTCGGGACCGGTATCGGACCGGACGAGTTCGACATCGAGAAGATGCGGTACCACAAGATCATCATCATGACCGATGCGGACGTGGACGGATCACACATCCGCACCCTGCTGCTCACCTTCTTCTTCCGCCAGATGCCGGCGCTGATCGAGGCCGGGTACCTCTACATCGCCCAGCCGCCGCTGTACCGGGCGAAACGGGGCCAGGACGAGACGTTTCTCAAGGATGACCGGGCGCTTGACACCTACCTGACCGACAACGGGGTGAAGGATGTCGTGCTGCGCCGCGGTGCCGAGGCCAGGCTGACGGGACCGGATCTCGACCGGCACGTGCACATCGCGATCAGGATCCGCGGGATGATCGAGTCGCTGGCGTCCAGGGTGGGGTCCCGGGCAGTGGTCGAACAGTGTGCGATAGCCGGCGTGATGGGGCCGGATGCGTTCGACCGGGCCGGGCCGGCAGCGTCGGTCATCGCCGGGCGGCTCGACGGGATGTGCGAGCCCCTGGAGCGCGGCTGGACCGGAGAATTCGACGCGGCACGCCGCGAACTGGTGTTTTCCCGGACCCTTCGCGGAGTGACCGAACGCCACGTGCTGGGCGAGCAGGTGATGCGTTCTTCCGAAGCGCGCGGTCTTGCGGCCGAGGTCGATGCGCTGATGGACCTCTATTCCGACCGTTGCGTGCTCGAGACCGGGGACGATGAGGTGGTCATCGACGGTCCCGTCACCCTGGTCACCCGCGTGCACGACCTCGCACGCAAGGGTCTTGCGATCAACCGCTACAAGGGGCTGGGCGAGATGAACCCGGACCAGCTCTGGGAAACGACTCTCGATCCGGGCCGCCGGTCGCTGCTCCAGGTCAGGATCGACCACGCGGAAGAGGCGGCCGACGTGTTCTCCACCCTCATGGGAAGCGTCGTCGAGTCTCGCCGCGAGTTCATCCAGGACAATGCGGCGAGGGTGGCCAACCTGGATATCTGAATGGTTCAGTCCTGGCGGCGGTCGGATTTCGGAGGTTCGTTGCGTCCGGCCGCCTCGTCGAGCGCCTCGTTGATCTCGTCGAGGCTGAGCGGTTTCAGCACCTGCTGGGGTCGCCGGTAGGCTTCCGGGATCACCCGGCGCACGATGGCGAGCAGCAGGGCGGTGACCGGCCGGACCACGATGCGCAGTGGCCACCACAGGGGCAGAAGGGGCCGGTAGAGATGCGGCATGGTCTCACCGGTGACAAAGATCGCGGCCGCCGCGATGATCCAGTAGGCGCCCTGATCAAGATCGTTCCACCACCACCAGACCCAGCATGCCATCAGCAGGGTGGACAGGGTCCGCGCAAGCGCGGTCTCGGGTGGAACGAATCGCGGTCTGTTGAGCTCTTCCGGCGGAATGTCCGGCGGCTGGGTGAAAAACGGTGCCATGCGGGTTCCGGTGCAGGTGATCACTGTGCCGCAGGTCCCGACTATGCGTGCGAAACAGCCGCAATGGAAGAGGACGCGCTGTCCGCGTCGCGCGCTGACACCGGCTTTCAAATTGCGGACGCGTCATCTAGTCTTTGCGGGGCAATCTCATCTTGCCGGGCGTGCGCAGGTCATGGACCCGGCACCTGTCGAGACAGGAAGGGACAGAATTCATGGCGGCAATACTGACCAGTTTGCGCAACACGGTCATCGCCGGTGTTGTGCTCACCATCGTGATGGTGCTCGTCGTGGCGGGGGTCGGCGAGGGCATGATGTTCGACCACGCCTATTTCACGTTCTTCATGCGCTGGCTGCATGTGCTCAGCGGCGTGATGTGGATCGGCCTGTTGTGGTACCTCAACTTCGTCCAGATCCCGAACATGCCCAACATCCCGGACGAGCAGAAACCGGCGATCAGCGGCGTCATCGCACCGGCGGTCCTGTTCTGGTTCCGGTGGGGCGCCATGGCGACCATCGTGACCGGCCTGCTGCTGGCCTGGATGAACGGCTACCTCGTCGAGGCGATCACCCTTGGACTGACCGACCAGGTTGCCAAGCACACCGCGATCGGGATCGGCATGTGGCTCGGCGCCATCATGTGGTTCAACGTGTGGTTCGTGATCTGGCCCAACCAGCAGAAGGCCCTGGGCCTGGTCGAGGCCGACGCGGCCACCAAGGCGGCGTCAGCGCGGACCGCGATGCTGTTCTCGCGCACCAACACCCTGCTGTCGGTGCCGATGCTGTATGCGATGGTTTCCGCACAGAACCTGTACTAGTTCGCGGTTTCCGACGCGACGGGGCCGGGCCGGTGTGCCCGGCCCTGTCCGTTACGGGAGGAGGACGAACGCAATGACGTCGTCGGCAGGCGGGCGGGAAGACATCCGCAGCCAGGTCCATGCCCTGATCAGGCAACGGTCGTTCCGCACGGGGGACTTCACGCTGACCTCGGGGCGCAGGAGCCGGTATTTCTTCGATCTCAAGCCGACCATGCTGCATCCGACCGGGGGTCGGTTGCTGGCCAGCATGGTGCTGGATGCGCTCGACGAGCACCCGCAGCTCGACGCCATCGGGGGCCTGGCGCTCGGGGCGGTGCCGATTGTCTCGGCGGTTGCGGTGATGAGTTCGTTGCGCCAGCGCCCGGTGTCCGGTTTCTACGTGCGCAAGAGCGCCAAGGGGCACGGGACTCGGCAGCGCATCGACGGCGTGGTGGAAGCGGGCCAGAAGGTGGTGATCATCGACGACGTGACCACCACCGGAGGTTCGTCGCTCGAGGCCTGGCGCGCGGTCCGCGAACTCGGGTGCGAGGTGATCGAGATCATGACGGTGGTCGACCGCATGGAGGGCGCTGTCGAGGCGCTGGCCGAACACGGGCTGCGGCTGCGTCCGCTGTTTACCCGCGCGGATTTCGGCTGACCGCGGAGTTCCGTCCGGGCGCGGCATGTGCGGCCGCGAAGTCCCCGAGCCGGTCGAGAACGGTCGCAAGGTCCGACCGCAGCCGGTCGAACGCCGGCAGCAGGGTCCGCGTGGACTCATCCATGTAGAGGTCCTTGTTGACCTCGATCTGCAGGCAGTGATGACCGTCATCGGGTGCGGCGTACGCTCGAATGATCTCCGCGCCCCGAAACATCCGGTTGACGTGGACATCGTAGCCGAGATCGCTCAGCAGTTCCGCGGCGAAACCGGTGAACTCCGGCGTGCAGGTGGTTCCGTTGCGGTCGCCCAGTTCGAAATCCGGCCGCCTGGTCCCGTCGTCGGTGTTGCGTGACCGCATGGAGTGGCAGTTCAGGTGGTACACGGTCCCGAAGGTCGCGTGCAGAACCCGGTGCAGGCGGGCAAGCGTGCGGTGATAGGGTTCGTGGTAGCGCGAGATCCGTGCTGCGACCTCGCTGACGGAGAGGCGCCGGTCATAGAGCGGGAACAGGTCACCGCTGAGTGTCCGGCGGATCAGGCCGTTGCCGCGGGCCGACCGTCCCGTCGGCCGCGCCGATCCGGGCCAGGGCCGGTCCAGCATGTCCTCGTCGATGTCGGTGGCGGCCCGGTTCGGGTCGACGTAGGTTCGTGGAAAATGTGCATGGAGCAGGGTCAGCCCCGAGCCAGGCGAGGGACGAAACAGCCGGTCCACCGCGGTGTCCACCGCCTCGAGCAGCATCTCCCGGGACACGACAGTTTCGAAGTCGTCGGGAAAACAGGTTCCGCTGTGCGGTGAATCCAGCATCAGCGGGCGAACCGGGCCGGTCGGCCCGACCAGGCTCAGCACTCCCGGGACAACGAGATCGTCGATCATGCGTTCACTGCGGCACCGCCGCGCCGGCCCATCCGCACGGATGGAGTGTGCCGTCGTCTGTTGCCGCCGACCGTGCATGACCCTGATCGTCGCGCCTGTCCATGTCCGAGCCTCCCGGCGCTCCGGCTGCGCGAGACCCTCTGCCCGGCAGCGATGACGGATGCCGGTCCATGGTACCCGATCCGGCGCCCGTGTCGCGCACGAGGACTCGGATTGCGAGGAACGGGGCGCGTCGGGATCGCTGCGCCTCGCCCGCGGGGCCCCGCACGGAGCTGTCGTTTGGCCTCGCGCCGATCTGGGGCGCGACCGCGAGCGGTGTGGAGAAACTGTGGTGGTCGGCGCACGACGCGCGGAGACTCGCCCCTGGTGGCGAGTTCACGCCGCAGAACCGTCCGGCCGGCAGGTTCGGCCTCGGTATGGGGCTGGATCGAGTGGAATCACGTCCGCCGTTTTCGTGAGACGGGAACGTACTTCCCCAAGACGCTTGCTCTCCTGGTCGTCGATGTTCATGAGCAGCGCAGTCACGTCACGAAGTCCGCCCATTCGCCCTGCACAGGGGCGGTCCGAGCGATCTGGCCAAGCTCGGCATCCAGCTCCTGTTTCACTCTCTTGCGCTGCTTCTGCCGCCTGGTGAGGGTTTCACAGGGGGTGTGTGTTCGGTCAGAGGGTGATGGAGCGGAACCGTACTGCCGCCGGTGTGGCGGAAGCACCGGCCAACCGTGCCCATTCGGGACGCCGGGTGCCATCGATGCCGATTCCCGCCCGGCGGCAGGACGAAGACGTCGGCGCGGCACACGAAAACCGCCGGACGGACCAGTTGCATGGCCGCCGCGGCGCGGTACATCGCCGGGATGCGAAGCCCGTTGTCGCCCACAGGCGATCCGCGGCACGGACCGCTTCGGAAACGATTGTCACGGAGAATTGACAAGGAATGGCGCGCCCGGGAGGACTCGAACCCCCAACCTCCTGATCCGTAGTCAGGCACTCTATCCAATTGAGCTACGGGCGCCCGCAAACCGGGTGCGGGAACCTACGCACTTCGTCCGGGATTTGCAACCCGCCGACCGGCGCGGTTTCAGGGGCGAAAGGCAGGGGCGCGCAGCGGGAAGGGCCCCGCAACCGCGCCTCCGGCCGCCCGAAGGGCTGATGACGTTTTCCCGATTGCGTGGTAGTTTGCCCCGCCGGTAGACAGGTGCGCGCGGTTGACGTGTCGCGACAGGGTCAGCGAAGCGGGGTGATGGCGTCACATGAGGACCAACCGACTTGTTCTAGCCGTATTCGGCAGCGTCATGTTCCTGCAAGCCTGCGGTGGCTCGACAGGACGGCTGGAGCCGCTGGTGCCGCGGCAGTCAGGCATCGCGCTTCCGGTGCCGACGACCGCCGAGGCACCGCCGCCCGCCGAAGTGGCGCCGCCGCAACCTGCCGCCGCACCACCCGCTCCCGTGGCCGCCGCCGCACCGCCTGCTCCCGTGGCCGGCGCTGCGCCCGTCAGCGAAGCGGGAACAACCTTCGTGGGCGGCAAGGTTCGCGCGTTGCAGGCGGACCTGCAGCGGCTGCAGCAGTCCATCGGGACCGTGTCGGGCGAGTTCGAGGGGATCCGGACCGGTATCGACGGGACCGTGGAGAGCTACCATGGGCGGGTTGCGGCCATTCGCGCGAGACTGCAGCGCGGGACCACCCCCGGCAATCCGGAACTCACCCGTGAGTGGCAGGCCGCACAGGAGGAACTCGAGGCGATCAACGGCGATGTCGGTCGGCTGAATGAACTCGCCGCCACGGTCTCGTCTGATGCGGCCCTGGCATCCTACCTGCTTGAATCCGCCCGGGCTTCCTACGGGATCTCCGGCGCGACCGAACAGGATCACCGTGAACTGGTCATGCTGGAGGCCGACGTCAGCCGGGCCGTGATCCATATCGATCAGCTGCTGGAGGAACTGAGTGACGATGTCCGCAGGCACCTGCGGTATCTCGCCACGGAACAGAGCGACCTGCTCACGCTCTCGCTTGCGGTCAAGAACGCGGAGTACCTGGGGCCGAACCTGACGCCCGCGGGTGCCTCGGCGCCTCCCGCCCGCGCGATTCCACCAGGCACGACGGAGCGGATCGACACGCGCCAGCCGCTGGTGGTGATTCGCTTCGACCGTCCCGACGTGAAGTATCGCCAGGCCCTGTATACGGCTGTTCGCGAAGTGCTGGACCGCAAGCCCGATGCCGGGTTCGACCTGGTTGCCGTCAGCGGCGTCGGCGGGGGCGAGGCACAGGCCGCCATCGACGTCGTGGAGATCCGCCGCAACGCGGAAGGGGTGTTGCGGGCCCTGGTTGAAATGGGCGTGCCCGCGGACAGGCTCACGATCACCGCGACCACCTCATCGACCGGCGGCAACGAGGTGCGCCTGTACATTCGCTGAGTGCCGGCGCATCGCGTGATGACCGTACCGTTCACGACGTTGACGACAGGGACACCGGGATCCCGGGCGGCGGTGCTCATGCTTCGGCAGATGCCGTGCATGCCGTTCCGGACAGGATTCCCGGCGTGGAGGGAAGTATCGTGAGTTCATCAACCGGCTACACCCGGCCGTTTCCGGTCAGCTGGGAGGAGCTGCATCGCACGTCGAAGGCGCTGGCCTGGCGCCTGCACGAACTCGGACCCTTCGACGGCGTGATCGCGATCACCCGGGGAGGACTGGTTCCGGCCGCCATTGTCGCCCGGGAGCTGGAATTGAGGATCATCGACACCATCGGCGCGATCAGCTACCGCGACAACGCGATCGAGAAGTTCGAGGACCGCGCCCGGGGCGCGGTCGAGATCATCAAGCCGCCGAACGTGACCGGGTCCGGCAGCGGGTGGCTGATGGTCGACGACCTGGTCGATACCGGCGAGACGGCGAAGGTCGTCCGCACGCTGCTGCCCGATGCCCACTTCGCGACGGTCTACGCCAAGCCGGCCGGCCGACCCCTGGTGGATACCTTCGTGACCGAGGTGAGCCAGGATACCTGGATCTACTTCCCATGGGACCTGGAACCCCGGCCGGTCGAACCGATCGTGGTCATGAGGTAGGCGGGGAGCCGCCGGGCGCCGTACCGGCCGCCTGTGGGCCCCTGTTACCGGGGTCCGGGTGCGTGCAGCGCCATGTCGAGCCAGAATTCGTGCACGACCTGGTCCCGGCGGGGCAGTTCCGGGCCGGGGTCGAGATCGGGACGAGAGCGCCGCCGGGTCTCGATCATGACCAGGTATTCGCGAGCTCCCGCCGGACCGCCGCCGTAGATCCTGCGCTCGGCCGTCATGATCCCCGAAACCTCCTCGTCGACCCGGTACAGGCGAACGTCGATCACCTGCTCGTGGCGCGCAAGCCGGTCCAGCCACTCGCCCTCGAGCCGCGGTTCGACCTCGCGGCGCGTCGCCGGGTCCAGGTTGAACCGGCAGGTCGTCACGTAGGGCGGTTCGGTGTCCGCCGGCGTGCCCGACGCGGCCACGAGGCTGAAGATGGTTCTGTCGGAATTGCGGTAGTGCTGCAGCATCGCCGTGGTCCAGGGCGTGGGGTCGTTGAGACGGGCGTGGTAGGCCGGGCTGGCCAGGACCGCCGCATCCTCGGTCTCGTAGTACATGAGGAACATCGGTGCCCCGTCGATGCCGCAGTAGCGTCGTCCGACGATGAACCCGGGGATCGCGCACCGTTCCGGCATGTGCTCGCAATTGTGCCACTCCCGGAACTCCTGGACGTGGTCATCCACGATATCGGCCCAGAACGCCATCAGGCCGCCCGCGCGCGCCGCATTGCCCATCACCGCCTCCCTTCCGGTTTCCGGCGATTATTGCGTCCCGGCCGGCTTTGATGCTACCCGCAAGTCCCTGCCGCCGCCCGGGACCGGTATCGTCGATGGACCTGCGTACACGCTACCTGGAACTGCTGCACGCGATCGGCGGACGGCGCATCGGCGTGATCGGCGACGTCATGCTGGACCGGTCGGTGTTCGGCGCCGTCGACCGGCTCTCCTCCGAGGCCCCGATTCCGATCCTGGATGTCTCGCGACAGAGCGAGCACCTCGGCGGAGCGGCGAATGTCGTCAACAACCTGTGCGCGATGGGTGACAGGCCGGTGCTGTTCAGCGTCGTGGGGGATGACGAGGACGGACGGCGGCTGCGTGCCCTGCTGGATGAACACGAGGGTGTCGAACCGGTGATCCTGGCCGATCCGTCACGTCCGACGACCGTCAAGCTGCGGCTGTTTGCCCGGGATCGCCACCTGGCCAGGGCGGACTTCGAATCCCGCGCGCCGGTCGAGGAGCGACTGTGGCGAAAGCTGGCAGCCGCGTTCGAGACCGCCGCCCCCGGCCTCGCGGCCGTCATCATCCAGGACTACAACAAGGGGCTGCTCACCGGGGAGTTCATCGCGGAGTTGCTGCGAACAGCCCGCGAGCACCGGGTCATGGTCCTGGTCGATCCCAAGTTCGAGAATTTCTTCGCCTACCGGGGTGCGACGGTCTTCAAGCCGAACCTGCGCGAGGCGGCGGAGGCGCTGGCGGTGCGGTTGCAGGACCGGGAATCGATCGAAAGGGCGGCTGCGGAGTTGCGCAGCCGGGTCGACGCGGAGAACCTGGTACTCACACTGGGCAGGGACGGTGTCATCCTGGCCGGACCCGACGGGTGCTGCACCCGCTGGCCGGCATTCGTGCGCGTGGTCAGTGACCCCGCGGGAGCGGGAGACACCGTGATCAGCGTCATGGCGTCGGTGATGGCGGCGGGCGGGACCGCCGCGGAGGCAGTGGCGCTTGCCAACTACGGCGCCGGCGTGATCTGCGGGAAGGTCGGGGTCCAGCCGGTCGCCCGCGGCGACCTCGAGGAAGCGATAAGACGGCACGCCGGCGCCGTGCCGGACGATCACGCGACGAGGCGCAACGGGTCCTCGTCGTAGGGACAGCGAGCCGGACGCGGCCGCACCCGAACGGGCACTCGGAACCCGCTGCGCGGGTGTTGCGTTCTCGTGCCCGCCAGGTTCACCGGTACGGCGCTGCGCGCCCGGGAACAGTCCCGGCCGCAGGATGCAGTTCTTCTCCCGGTCGTCGAACCGGCCGGCGTGACCCATCCGCGCGGGTTCATCCCGCATGCCGACGCCACGGTGGAAAGAACCGTCGGGGACTCCCGCAGGCATGCAGGTGCGCGCGCCGGTCCCGTCCGGCCGCGGAGAATGAAATGACGCGCGGCCGTGATCGGGTGCGCCGGCGCAGCCGCCGCTGCTCGCGACAGGGACGGCATGTCGGTTCCGGTCCCGATCCGGTGATTGGGTCGGGGCGAGGAACGGTATAGACTGTGCCCGGAACACAGGAACAGGGAGGGGCCCATGCTCTCCGACGGCCAGATCCGCCAGTACCATGAAGACGGGTTCGTGATCCCGGACTTCCGCATGCCGGAGAGTGTCCTCGACTCGATCAAGGACCGTCACCGTCAGCTCCTGGACCGTCACCCGGAATTCCGCGACTATTGCTCAGCGGTACTCCAGTATGACGAGGGGTTCCTGTCCTACTGCCGCAATGACGAGATCCTGGACATGGTCGAGCAGCTGATCGGTCCCGATATCGCGTTGTGGAATTCCAGCTTCTTCGCCAAGCCTGCCGTAAACGGCAAGGCCACGCCGTGGCATCAGGATGGCGAGTACTGGCCGATCCGGCCGCTGGCCACCTGCACCGTGTGGCTCGCGGTCGACGACGCGACAACGGAGAACGGCTGTCTGCGGTTCATCAGGGGATCGCACCGGGAACGGAGGCTGCGCGCCCACGAGACCAATCCGAGCGAGGACCTGACCCTGAACCAGGAACTGCTCAAGTCGGAATACGACGAGGCGGACGCGGTCGACCTGGTGCTCGAGAAGGGCCAGATCTCGCTGCACGACGTGTTTCTCGTGCATGGCTCCGAACCCAACCGGTCGTCGAGGCCACGCCGGGGCATGACCATGCGGTTCATGCCGACAACCAGCGTGTTCGACCATGCTCTCGCGCGCGAGCAGTACAACAATCTCAATGTGCCGGATCATTCCGAGCGGAAAATCTACCACATGCGCGGGACCGACCGATCGGGCCGGAACAAGCTGGTCTATCCGTAACTGGTGCCTCAGCGCATGGTCGGCATCACGAACTCGGCTCCCGAACGGATCCCCGTCGGCCAGCGCGCCGTGACCACCTTGTAGCGGCTGTAGAACCGCACGCCTTCCGGACCGTGCATGTGGTGGTCGCCGAACATCGACTGCTTCCAGCCACCGAAACTGTGAAAGGCGAGGGGCACCGGGATCGGCACGTTGACCCCGACCATGCCGATCTTGACCCGGTGGGCAAACTCGCGGGCGGCATCTCCGTCACGGGTGAAGATGGCCGCTCCGTTGCCGAGCGGGTGGTCGTTGACCAGGCCGGCCGCCTCGTCGTAGCTGGACGCGCGGACCACCGACAGCACCGGGCCGAAGATCTCGTCCTGGTAGATCGACATGTCCGGCCGGACATGATCAAACAGCGTGCCCCCGGTAAAGAACCCGTTCTCGTAGCCCTGCAGCGTCAGGCCGCGACCGTCGACCACCAGGTCGGCCCCGGCCTCCGCGCCCTGGCCGATGTAGTCCTCGACCCTGGCCTTGTGCGCGGCCGTGATCAGCGGTCCCATCTCGCTGTCGGGGTGTGTTCCCGGGCCGACGCGCAGTCCGCGGACCTTCGGAATCAGCCGGTCCATCAGGGCGTCGCCGGCGGATCCGACTGCGACCGCGACCGACACGGCCATGCAGCGCTCGCCGGCGGAGCCGTAGGCCGCGCCCATCAGCGCGTCGGTGGCCTGGTCCATGTCCGCGTCCGGCATCACCACCATGTGGTTCTTCGCTCCGCCCAGCGCCTGGACCCGCTTGCCGCCCGCAGCGGCGGCACGGTGCACCCGCTCGGCGATCGGTGTCGAGCCGACGAAGCTGACCGCCGCGACATCGGGATGGTCGATCAGCAGTTCCACCGCTTCCCGGTCGCCGTGCACGACGTTGAACACCCCGTCGGGCAACCCGGCTTCCTTCAGCAGCTCGGCAAGCCTGACGCTGCAGCCAGGATCGCGTTCGGACGGTTTCAGCACGAAGGTGTTGCCGCATGCGACCGCGACCGGGAACATCCACATCGGCACCATGGCCGGGAAGTTGAACGGGGTGATCCCGACGCAGACACCCAGCGGCTGACGGGTCGACCAGCTGTCGATGCCGCTGCCCGCCTCCTCGGTGTACTCGCCCTTGAGCAGGTGCGGGATGCCGGCGGCGAATTCCACGACTTCCAGGCCCCGGATGACCGAGCCTTCGGCATCCGACAGGGTCTTGCCGTGCTCCGAGGTGATGATGGCCGCAAGTTCGGCCAGGTGGGACTCGATGAGTTCCCTGAACCGGAACAGGATCCGCGCCCGCCGCAACGGCGGAGTCGCGGCCCAGGCGGGCCACGCCGCCGCCGCCGCGCCGACCGCGGCGTCGACGTCGCCCGGACCGGCGAGCGGAACCCGGGAGCCGATCTCGCCGGTTGCCGGGTTGAACACGTCGCCGCGACGGGTTTCGGCGCCGGCGACGGGGCGCCCGTTGATCCAGTGCTGCTGTATGCGTGTCATCCGGCGTCCCTCCCGTCACGTGGCTGGCAGCGAAGGCCGGGTCACGGTCCGATTGCTGCGTCGTTGCAAGCGCCGTTCGACGATATGCCCTCCCCCGCAGGCGTCAAGGCGAATTCGGGGCGCCGGTGCCCAGGTCGGCCCTGTCCTCCTCGAACAGGTGTTCGAGCTCGGCCGCCTCCTCGCGTCGCGAGCGGTCCATCGCCTGGTGCATCTCGTCCGGTTCGTGACTGCTGGCATGGAGCATCGCCTCGTCATGTACCCGGAAGCGTTCGATCGTATCGCGGACATCGGCGGAGGCCATTCCGAGGCTCTGCAGGGCATGGCTCGCGATCTCCAGGCTGCCGCCCAGTGTCTCGCGGACCGCGCGATCGACCCCGTGTTCGACGCACCGGGCCGCGTGATCCCGGTCCCGGGCCCGGGCATAGATCTTCAGATGCGGGAAGTGCTTGCGTGCGAGATCGACCAGCTGGATGGAGGCGTCCACCTTGTCGATGGCACAGATCAGCACCTCGGCATGGTCGGCGCCGGCGGCACGCAGCAGCCACAGGCGGGTGAGATCGCCGTAGTAGATCTTGATGCCCATGCGACGGACCACCCGGATCCGCTCGAAGTCGTAGTCGACCGCGGTAAACCCGACGCCGCAGGTGCGGAACACGCGGCCGACGATCTGGCCGACCCTCCCGAACCCGGCGATGATGACCCGATCGTCAACCCGTTCGATCCGGTCGAAATCCTGGTCGGACTGGGCCGCAGCCGGAGGGGAGGCGAACAGGTGCTGGCTTGCCAGGTGCAGGAACGGGGTTGCGATCATCGTCAGGGACACGACAAGGATCATCAGTCCGGCAAACTCGGAATTGACCACTCCGTTCGCAACCGCCGCGGTAAACAGCACGAACGCGAACTCTCCCCCCTGGGGCAGGGTAAATGCCAGGCGGCCGGCGACCAGGGTCGGCTGGCGTGCCAGCCGGGCCAGCAGGAAGATGCACGTTCCCTTGACGAGCAGCAGCCCGATGGTGAGCCCGGCGACCGTCACCGGCTGTTCCAGCACCTGGCCCAGGTCGACGTAGACACCGACCGAAACGAAGAACAGGCCCATCAGCAGGCCCTTGAACGGCTCGATGTCGGCGACCAGGGCGTGACGATAGGCGGACTCGGACAGGATCACCCCGGCGAGGAACGCTCCGAGCGCCATGGACAGCCCGACGAATTCCATCAGCGCTGCCGTTCCGGCGACGACGAGCAGGGCCGAGATCGTGAACAGCTCGTTGATGCGGCTGGTGACCACGTAGCGCAGGTAATGCGGCAGCAGGAAGTGACCGGTCATGATCACCGCGGTGATCGCGGTGGCGGCGAAGAAGATCGCTTCCGGCTTGACCGAGACCTCGCCGAGACCGGACGCCAGGGTCAGTGCGGGCATCAGTGCCAGCAGCGGGATCACCGCCATGTCCTGGAACAGCAGGATCGAGAAGCTGACCCGGCCCATCCTTGTGCGCAATTCGCCCTTCTCGGCCAGCAGCTGGATCACCACCGCCGTCGAGGAGAGCGCGAGAATGAAGCCGGTGACCAGCGCCGTTCCGGTATCCAGGTTGAACAGCATGCCGATGCCGGACAGCACGAGGCCGGTCACGATCACCTGGGCGCCGCCCATCCCGAAAATCGGCCGTCGCAGTCCCCACAGCCTCGCGGGCTGCAGTTCCAGACCGATCAGGAACAGCAGCAGCAGGATCCCGAGCTCGGCAAAGTGCAGGATGCTCTCGACATCCCCCACCAGCCCGAGGGCACTCGGTCCGATGACGATACCGGCGGCGAGATACCCCAGCACCGATCCGAGGCCGACCCGGTTCAGCAGCGGGACCGCAACGACCGCGGCCCCGAGGAACAGGACCGCATCGATGATCAGGTTCATCTTGGTGCAGGGTCAGCCCGGGCGCGTCGGGCCGGGTGCGCGAAGAAGCCGGTGCCGGGCATTGCCGGTCAGCGCGGCTGCATCCGTATGGCGCCGTCAAGCCGGATCGTTTCCCCGTTCAGCATGACGTTGCCGATGATTGTCTCGGCCAGCCGCGCATACTCCTCCGGCATGCCGAATCGCGACGGATAGGGGACGGAGGCCGCCAGGTTGTCACGCACCTCCTGCGGCATTCCCATCAGCAACGGCGTCTCGAAGAGACCCGGAGCGATGGTATTCACCCGCACGCCGTTGCGGGCGAACTCCCTCGCGCAGACGATGGTGAGCGCGTGGACGCCGCCCTTCGATGCACCGTATGCCGCCTGTCCGATCTGGCCCTCGAAGGCGGCAACCGATGCGGTCGAGATGATGACGCCGCGTTCGCCGTCGTCCAGCGGTTCGAGACCGAGCATGTCGGCGGCCGCGAGCCGCGTCATGTTGAAGGTGCCGATCAGGTTGACCTCGATCACACGCCGGAAATTGTCCAGCGCCATCGGGCCGTTACGCCCGACGATCCGTTCGGCCGGCCCGATTCCGGCGCAGTTGATCAGGATCCGCGCCGGGCCGTGCCGGTCGCGGGCGCGGCCGACGGCCGCCACTCCGGAATCGGCATCCGACACGTCGCACGCAATCGCCAGGCCGCCGGTTTCGTCCGCGACCGCTTGCGCCCCGTCCTCGTTGATATCAAGAATGGCAACCCGGGCGCCGGCCCCCGCCAGCAGACGTGCCGTCGCCGCACCAAGACCACTGCCGCCGCCGGTGACGAGGGCCGCATGTCCCGAAATCTGCATGGCTGTCTCCTGTTCCGGGCCGGTTCCGAATGAGCCGTGGATATAGCAGATCGCGCAATGGCGGGCGAGTGACGCCCCCGGGTTCCGGCCGATTCGGCGCCGCCGCGTGGTGGTGGGCCGGCCTGGCGCTGGCGCCGTTTCCGGCCTGCGCGACAGCAGTCTGGCTGGTCGATGCCGCGCGGGCTGCGATGATCCTTGATGCCCTGTTGCTCTACGCGGCGATCGGGCTTGCCTGTGTCGGGGCCGTCCACTGGGGCCTGTCGCTTGCGTCGGGCGCGGGCGGGCCGGCCGGGCCCGCCTCGGCGGCCGTCCTCGCGCTCGCCGCCTGGTTTTCCGGGCAACTGGTCGCCCCCGCCGCCCTGTGCCTGCTGGCAGCCGGCCATGCCGGTGCGTTCCTGCTCGACCGCGACGCCGGTCGGCGCGGCCTGCTGCCGCCGCGCTACGTCCTGCTTCGCCGGTGGTCGGTGATGATCATGCTCGGCGCCTTCGCGGTGCTGCTGTTCAGGGCCTGACCGCGGCACCGGTCGAGGCGATGTCGGTGCGGCTTCGCGCTCGAGCAGGAGTGTCAGCCCTTGCGCTTGCGGCAGCACGGAATAGGGGCCGCGACGCTGCCGGGAACCGCCAACCGCTTCGGATCTTGAGATCGGTGCGGACGGAGATCTCGATGCGGGCCGCGCGTGTCTCCCGTATCGCCGGCAGGCTGACTGTAACGGGTTTCGCACTATGTCCCTTCCTGCACCTATCGTTGCGATCGTGACATCGAACAGGCCCCCACTGCGAACACTGGGCTCGAAGGCTTGATGTCAGTAGGCCATTGGCCTATGGTGTCGCGATGGAATTCGAATGGGACGAATCAAAGAACAGCGCCTGTTTTGAGCGTCGCGGCTTCGACTTCGCCTATGCCGTTCGGGCCTTTCTCGATCCGCACCGGATCATCGCGCAGGATCGCCGACGGGACTATGGCGAGCACCGCTACCGGCTGCTTGGCAGGATCGACGGGCGAGCCTATGTCGTGGTCTACACGCTGCGGGGTTTGGCCGTTCACATCATTTCGGCCCGCAAGGCCAATGGCAAGGAGGTTGCGGACTATGAGCACAACGCGCGTCAGGATTGATCCCGACGATCCGTCCACCCTGCCCGAAGGGCGGATCGACCCCTCTAGGTTGGATGCCACTACCGAGGCAGAGATCGCGGCACAGGAGCGGGAGGACGAGGAAGAGGCCATGCAGGACGTGGCGCGATACGCGCGCCGGGTCCGCAGGCGCCTCGGTCTCTCGCAGACCGAACTGGCGCGGCGCATCGATGTATCGCACGAGACGATCCGCAATTGGGAGCAGGGCAAGCGCTGCCCGACCGGCGCGGCGCGCGCCCTGTTGCGGTTGCTTGACAAGGCCCCGGAAACCGCGCTCCGGGTGCTGACCTGAAAAGATAACGGCGATGCCGTCCGGCAAGCGGGTGCGTTCCCGCTCGATTGCGATGCCGGCCGACGCGGCCCGCTGCCGCCCCGCCACGTCCTGCTTCGCCGGTGGCCCCGATCTCTTTGCAGAATCGCCTTGATGAATGGCGGATGCTCAAACGATCCTGGTTGGGTGACGGCCGCGCCGACATTCGAGCCCACGGACCATGACGACGGGTTGATGCGTGTAGGGTCTCTTCCGGTGCACCTCGCGACCGCCCCACACGCATCCTGTCGTAGAATCGGTGAGAAGGCTCTTCGCGCTATCGCAGCGGAACCGCAGCCTGGCAATCGAGGTTGACAATCGCCCCGAGGCGGTCCTGATCTGCAAGCGAATGAAGACTGTACGGATTCAGCGGGCGCCTCGGTGCAGTCGCTGCCTCATGCGCTCGATCTGCTCCGGCGTGCCTTCGAAGACATAGCCGTCTCGGGTCTTTTTCTTCATCCGGACACCGGGACCGGCAGCCCTGTTCAGTCTGTCCTCGACGTGCCTCTCCGTGCTCCGCTTGATCTCGCGTTCGAACTGGGAGGCAGAAGTGATCGTGCGGCCGTTGAACCGCGTCTCCATCTTGACCACGGGATTTCTCCCGGGGGATCCGCCCTTTGGCGGGTACGGATCGGGGCCGTAGGTGTTGCGCTCGCGGATACGGACGTTCTCGCCGCGGATGAACATCTCCGAGCGCTGATTGCGGGCGATTGCGCGAGCTGCTTCGATGTCGGCAATATCGGATTCTCCCGGAAACGGTAAAGGCAATCCCACCGAGGCACAGGTTCGACTTTACGAAAGATGGGCGGAGGTTGGCACCGCCATTTCCATCATAGGTGAACTGCAAACTGGCAAGGCCCGGTTGGCGTTGCCGGGGGTGCCGCTTATCGAATCGAACCAGCGCTGCACGTCCGCACGAGCGATGTCGGCGACACGCGTATCGCTGAAGAACGGCACGAGGTAGCGCCGCAGGAGAAGGGCGTTGCCCTCTCGCGTGGCGGGCTTCCAGCGCCGTGCCTGGCGGCGCATGTACTCGGGCACGAATTCGCGGAACACCGGGCCGTGCTCGTGCTCGGTTCTCGCGGCCTCGATCACGGTGGCGGCCTTCTCGCGGGCCTCGGCGGCGGTCATGTCGCTCGCCGAGCCGATGACAACCTCCGCCGCCACGTTTCACGCCGCGGCGTCTCGCCCGGCGCAACGAGCGGCTCGCCATGGCCGGCGACATCCTGGAGCAACTCGATTCCCCGAAGCTCGTGGCGGGAGACTTCAATGCGATACCATGGTCGGCAGGTCTGCGGGCGTTTCTCCGGGATACCCGGCTCACCGGTTTCAACACCCTGGCGACCTGGCCCGTCTGGCTGGGTTTCGCCGGCATCCCGATCGACCACGCCTTTGTCAGCCGCGACCTGCGCATTCTCGACATCGGAACCGGCCCCGACATCGGCTCCGACCACCTGCCCATGCTGATCGGTGTCGCGCTGGCCGGACCGAAGGCCGCTCATGGATCGCCGTAGCTCGGGGCGTTGAGCGCGAGCGATGTCGTCGCTCAGCCGCGGGCGTGGGCTCAACCCGGCTGATCGGCCAACGGTGTTCATGGCCCACCCTGATGTCGTCTGGTTCCAGAGCCGCCTGGGAGACCGGCGGCCGGCTCACGGGCTGCTCGCTCCGGCGGTCTTCGGCCTGGCCGTGATTTCGTCTATATTCCACGATACAAAGCGACGCGGTCGACGAGGGCGCTCAACAGATGTTTGCTAGGCGCTGGATGACTTCTGGTGCAGCGCGCGGTGTTGCTTGCCGGACGCGGACATCAGGGTTTGTGACGGCAGCGGTTCTTGCGACCTGCGCCCCGCATGTTGCCTTCGTCTTGCCCGCGACGGCGCAGCCATCCTGCGCGGACTGGAACACGAGCGCATTCTTCGAAGACGCCACCGCAACGGAAGTCGCGCGCTGCCTCGCGGCCGGAGCCGACCCGCAGGCATGGGGCAAGTCCGGATGGACGCCTCTTCACTGGGCTGCGAAGAGCGGCACGACCCCATCGGTCGTCGAGGTGCTGCTGGACGCCGGAATACATCCGAGTGCTGCGACCCGAACAGGGATCACACCTCTGCACCTGGCGGCAGTGCACAGCCCATCGGTCGTTCAGGCGCTGCTGGACGCCGGCGCGTATCCGGAGGCCCACGCTGGCACCTACCCGTGGACACCGGGCCCCGGAGGCTTGACGCCTCTTCACTGGGCCGCGGCAAACAACGCAACTCCCGCGCTCATCAAGGCGCTTCTGGACGCCGGTGCCGATCCGGAAGCCGTCAGTCACAAAGGCGCCACGCCTCTGCAGCTGGCTGCGGCGTACAGTGCGGCGGCCGTGCCCGTGCTTCTGGACGCCGGCGCCGACGCGGATACGCGGGACCGTTCGGGTTGGACGCCCCTGCACGCGGTGGCGGCTTTCGGCACGACTCCGGGGATCGTCAAGATGCTTGTGGACGCCGGAGCGGACCTGGAGGAACGCCATGACCGCGGTCTGACGCCTCTGCAACTGGCAGCGGTGTCCAGCGCGACGCCCTCGGTCGTCGCCGCCCTGCTGGACGCCGGCGCCGACCTGGAGGCGCGGAGCGAAGGCGTGCCGACGCCCCTGCACCTGGCGGCCCGGCACAACGCAACGCCAGAGGTGGTCGAGACGCTACTGGAAGCCGGAGCCGGCCTGGAGGCACGGAACGAAGACGGAGAGACGCCTCTGCACACGGCTGTCCTGAGCAGTTCAACGCCAGAGGTCGTCGCAACGCTGGTCGACGCCGGGGCCGACCTGAATGCGCGGGATGGTTCGACACGGACGCCCCCGCGGACGCCATTGCACGTGGCGGTCTCGGAGAATGCAGTTCCAGCGATCATCGAGGTGCTGCTGGATGCCGGCGCCGACCCGAACATGCCGGATGGCAAAGGAGAGGCCCCGCTGCACTTGGCGATGAGGAACAAATTCGATGCGGCTTCGATCGTCGAGGCACTGCTGAAGGCCGGCGCCGACCCGAAAGTGCGCGGTCACAATGGGAACACGCCATTGCACGGCGCTGCCGCGAGAAGCGGTTCGACCGTCATCTTCATGGAGGACGCACCCGGACGAAGCCGCAGGATCGTCGAGACACTGCTGGACGCCGGGGTCGATCCGGACGCACGCAATGACGACGGAGAGACGCCTCTGCACCTTGCGGCCGACTTCACCCAGACCGCCCCGGTCATCGTGGCGCTTGTGGAGGCCGGCGCCGATCCGGCAGCGCGGGATGGAAAGGGGCGGACGCCCCTGCACCGGGCCGGCACCTCAGCGACCGTCCCTGTCGTCGAGGCGCTGCTGGACGCCGGCGCCGATCCGGAGGCACGAACCGAAGACGGCTGGACGCCCCTGCATCGGGCTGCGGCATTCGCCACAAGCCCCAAGATGTCGGCGGTCATGCTCGCAATGCTCGACGGCGGAGCCGACCCGGGCGCCAGGACGGCGGCTGGCGAGAGGCCTTGGGACCTCATAGGGGACGACTCCCCTCTCATGGGAACGGCCGTGTACCGGCGGCTTCAGGAGGAACACCAGGCGGCTCGAAAGGGCGATCGGTCGTTGGCGAGCATGCCCGCCATGGCGGCGGACTGCGACGACTGGAACACGCTGGAATTCTTCGGGACCGCGACCCTCGAGACGGTCACCGCATGCCTCGACTTCTACGCCGACCCGAATGCCGTCGACGGCGGAGACAACACCCCCTTGCACCTTGCGATTGCAATTGGCAGAGATCGCGCCGTCATCGACGCTCTGCTCGCTGCCGGGGCGGATCCCAATTACGGCAACATCGACAGCAATACCCCTCTGCACTTTGCGATCGATGTCAACGAGGGCCCCGCCATCGTCGACGCCCTGCTCGCCGCCGGGGCGGATCCGAACGAGCCCGACAGTTTTGGCAACGCCTCGCTGGGCGTTGCGGCGAACTCGAACGACGACCCCGCCGTCATCGACATTCTGGTCTCCGCGGGGGCGGACCCGAATGCCCACTCCAGAGGCAGCTCTACTACTCCCATGCACCTGGCGGCCAACCATCAGAATCCCGCCGTCGTCAACGCCCTGCTCGCTGCCGGAGCGGACCCGAATACCCGCGAAGACTACAACCGCACCCCTCTGCACGAGGCGGCCGGCGGCAACCTGGATGGCACCGTCATCGACATTCTGCTCGCCGCAGGGGCGGTTCCCGATGTCCGCGACCGGAGCGACAACACCCCTTTGCACCTGGCGGCCGGTCACAACGCAAACCCAGCGGTCATCGACATTCTGGTCGCTGCGGGGGCGGACCCGAATGCCCGCGCCGAGTACAACGACACCCCCTTGCATGAGGCGGCACGGTTCAGCGTGAACCCTGCCGTCATCCAGGCTCTGGCCGAGGCTGGGGCCGACCCGAATGCCCGCATGGACATCTACGACCATACCCCTCTGCACGAGGCGGCCGGCAACAATGGGAACCCCGCGATCATCCACGCCCTGGTTGCCGCTGGCGCGGACCTGGACGCCCGCGGCGAAAATGGGGACACCGCCCTTCACTCGGCGGCATACGACAATGGGAACCCCGCCGTCATCGACGCCCTGGTCACCGCCGGAGCGGACCTGAATGCCCGCGACAGGAAAGGCGATACCCCTCTGCACTGGGCGGTTCGGAGCACCGACAGCCCGGTCATCATCATCGAATTGCTGAAGGCGGGCGCCGATCCGATGGCGCGAAACGACTGGGGGACGACGCCTCTGGGTGTGGCGCGATCGTGGTCCGGGCCGGACCGCACGCCCGCCGTCGTCTCGGCGCTGGAGCGGGCGGCTACAAACCCGCCGCCGGAGGACGATGCCGCGCCATAGCTTCGCTGGCCGGATACCGCTATCGAGCCCGAAACGCTGTTGCTCTTGCAGACCGCGTCTGCCTCGCCGTCGCCACAGGGGAGGTTGCACTGCCGGGACCGTTTGATCCGCCGCCACCTGCAGCGGCGCGAAACCCGGTACCGGGCGGGCGTCGCAGGATGTCGCTCGACGCACACCCGGCTGCCGCTCCGCTACGCCCTGCTGCGCCGGTGGTCGGTGATGATCATGCCGGGCGCGTTCGCGGTGCAGCTGTTCAGGGCGCGACTCCGGCGCCGGTCGCGGCGATGTCGGTCCGGAACATGCCGTCGGGCCAGTCGATCCGCCCGACCGCCCGGTAGGCCCGGGAGCGTGCTGAGGCGATGTCCGCACCGGTTGCGGTCACCCCCAGCACGCGCCCGCCGCTTGCGACCAGGGACCCGGCCGCATCGGCGGCGGTGCCCGCATGGAAGACCGTGACCTCCGGGTCGGATTCGGCATCCTCGAGTGCCCGGATCGGCGAGCCGCGCCGGTAGGATCCGGGGTATCCCCTCGATGCCATCACCACGCACACCGCCGCGTCGTCCGACCAGCGCAGGTCAACGTGCCGCAGGTGACCATCGGTGCACGCGAGCAGTGCCGGAAGCAGATCGCTGCGAAGCCTCGCCATCAGCACCTGGCACTCGGGGTCGCCGAACCGCACGTTGAACTCGATGAGCTTCGGACCGTCGTGCGTCAGCATGAGGCCGGCGAAGAGAACGCCGCTGAACGGCCGGCCCTCGGCCGCCATTCCCGCAATGGCCGGCTCGACGATGGTCTGCATGATCTGGCGCGACACCGCCGCGTCCACCGCCGGGGGCGGAGAGAACGCGCCCATGCCCCCGGTGTTCGGCCCTGTGTCGCCATCTCCCGCGCGCTTGTGGTCCTGGGCCGCGGCAAGGGGAAGGGTCGTGCTCCCGTCGCTCAGTGCGAAGAAGCTCGCCTCCACTCCCTCGAGAAAGTCCTCGATGACCACGCGGTCGCCGGCTGCTCCGAACGCGCGGTGTTCCATGGCGTCGCGCACTGCCGCTTCCGCACTCTCGAGACTGGCCGCAACGGTCACGCCCTTGCCCGCGGCAAGCCCGTCGGCCTTGACCACCACCGGAAGCGCGCACTGGCGCAGGTGGGCGAGAGCCGCGTCGAGATCCTCGAATGTCCGCGAGCCCGCTGTCGGGATGCCGTGCCGGGCGCAGAAATCCTTGGTGAAGGCCTTGGAGCTTTCGAGCACGGACGCGCCGGCGGTCGGACCGAAGGCGCGGATGCCGTGTTCGCCAAGCCGGTCCACGAGTCCCGCCGCAAGCGGGGCCTCCGGGCCGACGACGACCAGGTCGATGGCCTGCTGCTTGGAAAACGCGACCAGAGCCGGTATGTCTTCCGGGCTGATCGGTACGCACTCCGCGTCCCTGGCAATGCCGGCGTTGCCCGGTGCGCAGTAGAGTGCGTCGCACAGTGGTGAAGCGGCGATCGTCCAGCACAGCGCGTGTTCGCGCCCACCGGAACCGACGACGAGAACCTTCATGCGCAGTCCCTTTCCCGCGGTCGCAGGGTCGCCTTGTAGCACGGTTCGCGGCCATGGCTGACTCCCGCGGCAACCGGATCGGCGCGCTGGCGGGAAACCTGCCGGAACTCTCGGTCAGCGAGCTGTCGGCGCAGGTGAAGCGCACGGTCGAGACCTCCTTCGACCGGGTCCGGGTGCGCGGCGAGGTGTCCCGGCCGGCATTCGCGTCCTCGGGGCACGTGTATCTCACGCTGAAGGACGACCGGGCGGTGCTCGACGCCGTCTGCTGGCGCAGCCAGGTGCCGCGGCTGTCGGTCCGGCCCGAGGACGGGATGGAAGTGATCTGCACCGGTCGGCTGACCACCTACGCCGGCCGTTCGAAGTACCAGCTCATCCTGGAAGCGATGGAGGTGGCGGGCGAGGGCGCCCTGCTCAGGATGCTGGAGGAGCGCCGGCGCCGGCTGGCGGCCGAAGGCCTGTTCGACGAGGAGCGGAAGCGACCGCTGCCGTTCCTGCCGCAGCGGATCGGCGTCGTTACCTCGCCGACCGGCGCGGTGATCCAGGACATCCTGCACCGGCTGGAAGACCGTTTCCCGGTGCACGTCCTCGTGTGGCCGGTGCGCGTCCAGGGAGACGGCGCGAGCGGCGAGGTTGCCCGGGCGGTCCGCGGTTTCAACGCGCTTGACGGCCGCGGCGCCGTGCCGCGGCCCGACCTGCTGATCGTTGCCCGTGGCGGTGGCAGTCTCGAGGACCTGTGGAGCTTCAACGAGGAAGAGGTGGTCCGGGCGGTGGCGGCGAGCCGGATCCCGGTGATCTCGGCCATCGGCCACGAGACCGACACGACGCTGATCGACTTCGCGGCCGACCTTCGGGCCCCGACACCGACCGCCGCGGCGGAACGCGCGGTCCCGGTGCGCACCGAGCTGCTCGTGCGCGTGACGGACTCAGGCAGCCGGTTGCTCCAGGCCACCGCCCGCATGACGGAGCATGCGCGGACCAGGGTGGAGGGCCTCGGACGTGGTCTCGGAGATCCGGCGCTGATGATCGAGGCGCGGGCCCAGGCGGTGGATCTCGCCGAGCACCGGCTGTCGGGCGCGATCGGTCGCGAGCTTGAGCGCCGGGCCGGGGAGGTGGTTCGTCACGCCGGCCGGCTTGTCGATCCCCGGTCGCACCTTGAGGGTGTTGCCGACCGGATTGCCGGCCTGGAAAGCCGGCTGCATGCGGCCGCCGACCGGGCGGTTCAGCTGCGTCGCCTGCAGTCGGGCCACGCCGCCGACCGGCTGGGGGCGCGCTGGGTGACCGGTCGGGTCGAACAGGGTCACGCACGGCTGGCGCACGCCGCAACCGGGCTCGGATCCGTGCTCGACCGCGCACTCGAGCGGGCAGGGTCGCGACTGGACGCCCTGGCCCGGCTGCTGGATGCCGCATCGTTCGAACGCGTGCTCGATCGGGGGTTCGCGGTGGTCAGGGACGCCGGCGGAACCCCGATCGCGGGCCGTCACGGACTCCGCCACGGCCAGGAGGTGCGGCTGCAGTTCCGCGACGGCGAGGCCGGTGCGGTGATTTCCGGTCTCGGGGAGCGCCCCGGCCGGGGTTCCTGACACGCGCCCTACTTGCCCCAGCGCCGGTGCGGCCACAGCCACTGTTCCGGGGTTTCGCGGATCCAGTTCTCGACCATCAGCGTGATGTCGCTGGTCAGCGTGTGGATGTCGGCGTCCCGGTCGCCGGTATCGGGGAGCTCGAGCGGTGGCGACACGGTGATCCGGAACTCCGCGCCTCGGGTTCGCTGCGCGCGGATGGGAATGACCGGGCAGCGGTGGTGCAGGGCAAAGACCGCCACGGCAGGGGTCGTTCGGGCCGGGCGCCCGAAGAACGGGACCGCGATTCCCTCGTTGAGTCGCTGGTCGACCAGGAACGCGATATGCTCGTTGCGCCGCAGCAACCTCGCGAGACGACCGGCGCCGGCCGAGCCCTTGGGGATCATCAGGTGGGCGTGGGGCAGGATCCGCTGGCGCAGCACCCGCTCGGAAATTGGCACGTTGAGCGGCCGGTAGACGCTGTGGACGGCCAGGCCGTTGGCCAGTGCGACCCCCGGTAACAGTTCCCAGTTTCCCAGGTGGGCCGAGACGAAGATCCCCGGTCGGCCGTCGTCGCGGGCTGCGAGCAGGTGTTCGCGGCCGACCACGGTCACGCGGGGGTCGTTTCCCGACAGGTCGAAGTCGCGCAGGTGCACGTACTCTCCGGCAACCCGGCCCAGGTGCTCCCACATCGCGAGCAGCGTGTCGTCGATCTCGCGGTCCGACCACTCGGGAAAACTGTCGGCGATGTGGCGCCGTGCCCGGCGGTTGATGCGAAGGCGTGGGCCGATCCTGCGTGCGACGGCGCCTCCCGTCCGCGAGGCAGCGTCCAGCTGCATGCGCGAGAGCACCGCGGCCGCACTCCACGCAAGCGCACCGGAAAGCGGCCAGGTCAGGTAGCGCTTGCGCCAGGGAGCCGGCGTGTGCCCGGCCTTACCCGATGACATTCCGCACCGTCCCCTCGACCAGTGCCGCGAGCGCCGGCCGGTCCTGCCAGTCCAGCTCAAGGTCGACGCAGGCAACCATCGAGCCCGCGGCGCCGTCCAGCCGGACATGGTCCTTCGCGGTGGTGACCGGGACCGCGCCTAGACCGGCCGCCGTCGCGAGCAGCCTGTCGACATCTTCGCGACCGTACGGGTAGTGGTCCGGGAACGGCCGGAACCCGCGAACGTCGAGGCCCAGTGCCTCGAGGCTGTTCCTGAACCGGACCGGACGTCCGATACCCGCAAATCCGAACACCGGGGTTCCGGGGGCCAGGCCGGCCGGAGCGACGGCGGTGGCGGTGGCGTGCAGGACCGGGAGCCCGGGCGGTACCAGGTCCGTGACCGCGACCCTGTCCGGCATGATCAGCACCACCGCGTCGGCACGCGCCATGCCGGTTGCGACGGATTCGCGAAGGGGTCCCGCCGGCATGATCCGGCCGTTGCCGACACCGTAGTCGCCGTCGATCACCAGCAGGTTCAGGTCGGCACGAAGCGCGGGGTTCTGGAAGCCGTCGTCCATGACGACCACTTCCGTCCCGGCCTGTTCGGCGGCCCGCACACCCTCGACCCGGTTGCGGGCGATCCACACCGGCGCGTGCCGCGACAGCATCAGCGCCTCGTCGCCGACGTCGCGCACCGAGTGGCGGGCAGGGTCGACCCGGACCGGCCCGCGCAGGCGGCCGCCGTAGCCGCGCAGCAGCAGGCTGACCTCGAGCCCGCGGCCCGCGAGCATCTGGGCGATCGAGCGGCTGACCGGGGTCTTGCCGGCTCCGCCGACGACCAGGTTGCCGACGCAGATCACCGGGATATCGAGCGACGTGCCCCGCACGAGTCGACGTCGCAGCGAGCCGACGGCGCGTACCACGTAACCGGCAGGGCCGAGCAACCGGGCGGCCGGCCCGTCACGGTTCCAGAACTCGGGCGTGACCGGCAGCGAGGGTGTCATTCCCGCCGATCCAGGAACGGGTGCAGGCTGGTGACGATCCCGTCCAGTACGGCGCGGCCGGAAGAGGCATACCGCCTGGCGGCGTCGGTGAGCGCATGCCGCCGCCCCCCGTCGGCAAGGACGGCGTCGATCGTGGGTCCGAGCGCTTCGGCATCGGGAAACTGGATCGCGGCGCCGGCACTGATCATCTCGTCGGCAATGTCGAGGTTCTTCGTCATGAGCGGCCCGAACAGGACCGCGCAGTCGAAATGCGCGGGTTCGACCGGGTTGTGCCCGCCCACCGGGACCAGGGATCCGGCGACGAAGACGACGCTCGCGACGTTGAAGAACAGGGACATCTCGCCGAGGGTGTCCGCAATGTACACGGACGTGTCCGGGTCGATCCGTTCGCCGGCGGCGCGCCGGGCGACGGCGAGGCCGAACGAGCGCACGAGCTCCGCGATCGCCGGCCCGCGATCGGGGTGGCGCGGCGCGATGACCGCGAGCAGGCCGGGGTGCCGGACCAGGAGGTCAAGCTGGGCGCGGACAACCGCTTCTTCCTCGCCCTCATGCGTACTGGCCGCGAGCCACACCGCCCGCGACCCGATCTCGCGCCGCAGTGCGCTGACCGCCCCGTCCTCGAGCGGCAGCCGGTTCGCCGCCCGCTTCAGGTTGCCCGCGACCGTGACGCGGCGTGCGCCGAGAGCGCGAAACTGGTCTGCCTGGGCGTCACTGGTCGCAAGCACCAGGTCGATTGCCCGGAACATCGGACCCGACAGACCGGTCCAGCGCCGCCACCCCCGGTACGAGCGATCCGACATCCTGGCGTTTGCGGCGACGATCGGCACTCCGCGTTCGTGGGTGCGGAGCAGTTTTTCCGGCCAGAACTCGGCCTCGAAGAACAGCGCGAGGTCGGGTTGCCAGTGATCGAGGAACCGCCCGACCCAGGCCGGCCGGTCGATCGGTGCGAACTGATGCCAGGTGCGGTCCGGCAGCCGGCCGGCGAGAATGCGTGCCGAGCTGACCGTGCCGGTGGTCACCAGCACGTGCAGGTCGTCCGCCTCCTCGAGCAGCCGCTCGATCAGCACGAGCGCCGAGGTGCTCTCGCCGACACTGACCGCATGCAGCCAGATCAGCCGGCCTGGCGGGCGCGCGAATGCGGACACGCCACGCCGTTCGCCCAGACGGGAACGGTCCTCCTTCCCGTTGCGGGCCCGGCGCGCCAGCAGCAGGTCGATCGCCGGAGCAGCCAGCGTCATGGATGTCCTGTAGAGGGGCAGGATCATGGCGGTTCTGTCCCGAACGTGCCGGGATTCCCGACGGGGAACTGCAGCCGGTAGAGCCGGGAGTAGGCCGCGTTCAGTGCCAGCAGGTCGTCATGATGCCCGGATTCCACGATGCGCCCGTCCTGCAGGACGTGGATAACGCTGGCGCTGCGAACGGTGGAGAGTCGATGCGCGACCACGAGCGTGGTCCGGTTCTGCATCAGGGATGCGAGTGCCGCCTGCACCGCCTGTTCGGACCCGCTGTCGAGCGACGAGGTCGCCTCGTCGAGCAACAGGATCGGTGCATTGCGCAGCGTGGCGCGGGCAATTGCGATGCGCTGGCGCTGGCCGCCCGAGAGCCAGGCGCCCTGCTCTCCGACCCGGGTGTCGTAGCCGTCCGGCAGTGCCTCGATGAACTCGTCCGCCGCCGCGTGGCCGGCTGCCCGGCGGACATCGGCGTCGCCGGCGCCTTCGGAACCGTAGCGGATATTGGCGGCAACGGTGTCGTCGAACAGCATGATGTCCTGGCTGACGAGCGCGATCTGCTTCCGGAGCGAGCTCAGTGTCAGATCGCGGATATCGATGCCGTCAAGCGTGATGCGCCCGGCGTCGGGGTCGAAGAACCGCGGGATCAGGTTGAGGACGGAACTCTTGCCGGCGCCTGACGGCCCGACCAGGGCCACCGTGTGGCCGGCGGGAACCGCGAAGCTGATGCCGTGCAGCGCCGGGATGTCGGACGCGTAGGCAAAGTCGATGTTCTCGAACACGAGTTCGCCCCGCGCCCGGTCGATGGCGCGCGCCCCGGCGCGGTCAACCACCGAGGGCCGGACATCGAGCAGGTCAAACACGCGCTCCGCCGCTGCCAGTCCCTCCTGCAGCCGGGCGTTCAGGACCACCACCCGTTTCAGCGGATCGTAGGCGAGCAGCAAGGCGGTCACGAAGGAGAAGAAGGTCCCGGTGGTCTGCGCTCCCTCCATGACCTGCCATCCGCCGTAGCAGATCACCATCACGATCGCGGACCCGCCCAGGGTCTCCATGATCGGGTAGGCGGCAGCCCTGGTGCGCGCCGCGCGGACCACGAGGCGATAGATCTGCTCGATCACCCGGTTCGCGCGGTCACGCTCATGGTGTTCCATGCCGTAGGCCCGGACCTGCCGCGCCCCCTGGAACACTTCGCGCAGCAGCGCGGTCAGGTCGGCCCGTTCGCGCTGGGTGCTGCCGGAGACCCGGCGCATGCGCTGTCCGATGCGTACCAGCGGCAGGATCGCGGTGGGAAAGGCGAAGAAGGAGATCAGGGCCAGCAGCCAGTCCTGGTAGACCATGACGCCGACGAGGAAGACGATGGTCAGCAGGTCGCGGCCGAACGCGGTAATGACGTCGGACACCGCGCTGCGCATCTGCTCGACGTCACTGATGAACCGCGAGATCAGCTTGCCGCTCGAGCGCCCGTGCAGGTAGCCGAAATCGGCCTGGAGCAGGTGGTCGAACATGTGCTTCTGCAGGTCCGACAGGATACGCTGTCCGACCCGGTTCATGAGCACGGCCTGTCCGTAGGTGGCGAGTCCCCGGGCGACGAATACCGCCATGACCATTGCCGCGGTCAGGTAGAGGACCGTGGGTTCCCCGGCCGTGAAGACGTCATCGAGTATGGTTTCCATCAGGAATGCGAGTGCCGCGGTGCTGGCGGCCACGACCGCCATCAGCACCAGTGCCACGACCAGTATCGCGCCCTGGGGCCGAACATGATCCAGCAGCAGGCGGCGCAGGAGCACGCGGGATGGCGCGGCGGTACCGGCATCGCTCGAACGGGCGGTCACGCAAGCTGTTCCTTCGGCATGTCTGGCGCACGCAGCGCCCTGCTATAGCACGCCAGTCGCCGCATGGGCACCGGGCCGCTCCTTCCCGGGCCTGCCCGTTCGCCCGGGATCCGAACACCGGACCGGATCACCCGCCGGACCCGTTCCCGCATTCCCGGACCGCAAGCGATGGCATGCGGGCGGGACCGGCGCGTGCGGGGCCCCGGCCGCATGCACGATGCGGCGCTCCCTGCGGAGATGGATGGGGACGGGGGATACGGCTCCCCCGGGGACGCGGCCCGGCTGTGAAGGACCGCCTGGAACCACGGGGTCGCCGGGACGGACCTGGCGAGGCAGCTGGCGCGTTTCTCTCCGGCACCCCGGCGACGACCTCGCCGCGCGCGCGGGCGCAGTTGAAGATGACCGGCATCCCGGCCGGTTCGGTAACGGTTTTCGCGGGTTCGGGGCCGCCGGCACCCGGCCGCGTCGGGCCGGGCGGGACCTGGCACGGGCCCTGCGTGCGTGGCGATGGGGAACGGCCATCGACAGTCGCTGGTCGCGAGCGGGAAGTGGCGGCCCCGGGCAGGCGTGTTCCGGACCAGGTGGAGCAACTGCCCGTGGCCCGTGCGGCAGTCGGCCGGCCCGGAACATTCAGCCGGCGTGAGTTCCGGTACGACCATGTCTGGCGGGACCCGGGACACCGGTTCCCGCTGGCAGGACGCGTCCTACTTCTTGCGGAACTTCGAATGGCAGGACTTGCACGAGTCCTGCCCCAGGGTCTTGAGCGCACCGCCGGTCGCCCTGCGGTCGCCCGTGACCGCCACGTCGGCGAGCGCATTGGCCAGCTGGGCAAACCTTTCCAGTTCGGCCTCGAATTCCAGTGAATGCTGGTCGCCGTCCCAGATGTCCGCCAGGGCCCCGGTCTTGCCGGCCTCAGGTCCCGACCCGGCCGGGAAGGCGGTCTGGGAGATCTCCGCCAGCTTGGCCAGGGCGTTGGCGTGGTCGGCGAGATGGTCCATGGAGCCGCCTTCCTGCTTCAGGATGCTGACAAGCGCTCCGGTGTGAGCGCCCACCGCGCTCATAACCTTCTGGCGATACTTGATGTCGCCTTCCCCGTCGGCTGTCGCGATGGCGGGCGCCAGCAGGCCGAGCGCGAGCGTGATACAGGCAATCATGATGACGCGTGGACAGAGACGCATGTAGGTTCTCCCGGTTGAGGACAGCTGCCCGTGTGGCAAGTGTGGGCGCGATGGTCTCGCGGGGCAAGTCCCTGTCCGCGGCGGCCCGGGGAGTCGGACCCTGTACAAATCCTGTCGCGCACCTGCTACTGCGGGGTTGACCCGGAGGGTAGGAGAGTAAACCGTGGATCAGTATGCATTGTTCCCGGACTTGCTGGAGTACGGTGCGTGAGTGATGAACCGGAAGACGATATCGTCCTGTCGGAACTGGACGATGACGAGCTTGTTCAGCAGATGCACGACGACCTCTACGATGGTCTCAAGGACGAGATCGAGGAGGCGGTGCACATCCTGCTGGAGCGTGGATGGGCACCGTACAGGGTCCTGACCGAGGCCCTGGTCGAGGGGATGCGGATCGTCGGGATCGACTTTCGCGACGGGATCCTGTTCGTTCCGGAAGTGCTGATGGCCGCCAATGCCATGAAAGCCGGCATGGCGATCCTCAGACCGCTGCTGGCCGAGACCGGAGCGCCGCAGGTCGGCAAGATGGTCATCGGTACGGTCAAGGGCGACATCCACGACATCGGCAAGAACCTGGTGTCGATGATGATGGAGGGGGCCGGTTTCGACGTCATCGACCTCGGGATCAACAACCCGGTGGAGTCCTATCTGGACGCGCTCGTGGAACACGAACCCGACATCCTCGGGATGTCGGCGCTGCTCACGACCACCATGCCGTACATGAAGGTGGTGATCGATGCCCTGAAGGAGAGGGGGATCCGTGACAACTATATCGTCCTGGTCGGTGGCGCGCCGCTGAACGAGGCGTTCGCCGAGAGCATCGGGGCCGACGCCTACTGCCGGGACGCGGCGGTGGCGGTCGAGACCGCGAAGGAACTGATCGCCGAGCGCCGCCGGTCGAATTCGGCCGCGATGAATGTCGCCTGAGGATCCCCACCGGCGAACGGGAACACTGTTCATAGCCTGCGGGGCGCTGGGGCGGGAACTGGTTGCGGTGCTTCGCGCCGCCGGACTGCCCCGGCCGACCATCGCGTGCCTGCCGGCCCACTGGCACAACACGCCGGAGCGCATCACGCCCGCGGTGCTCGGGAAGATCCGCGGTATCGGCCGCAACTACGAGCGGGTCTTCGTTCTGTACGGCGACTGCGGAACCGGCGGCGAGCTTGACCGGATGCTGGAGCGCGAGGGGGTCGAGCGCATACCGGGACCGCACTGCTACCAGTTCTTCATGGGAACCGGCGAGTTCACCGAAACCGCGGAACGCGAGCCCGGCTGCTTCTATCTCACCGACTACCTGGTCCGGCACTTCGATCGCCTGATCGTGGCCGGGCTCGGTCTCGACCGGTATCCCGAACTGCGCGACATGTACTTCGGGAACTACACCCGGCTCATCTACATTGCCCAGACCGACGATCCCGTCCTGCGCAGGAAGGCGCAGGAGGCCGCGGACCGGCTCGGCCTCGCGTACGAGGTACGCTATCGTGGCTACGGCGAGCTCGCGGCCTTCGTGAACAGGGCAATGGCGCCGGCCGACGACTGAGCGCGGCCGGTCGCCAACCGGAGACTTCGGGCGTAGGATGCGTGGATCGACGGGCCGAGAAGGGAGCAGCCTGGATGCCGATCATCGATTCCCAGGTTCACGCCTACGAGCGTGACCACCCCGGGCGACCCTGGGTCGGAACACTGGCCGGGCCGCCGGAGGTGACCGGCGACGACATGGTTGCCGCGATGGCGCAGGTCGGTGTCGACGGGGCGCTCCTGGTCTCGCCCTATGCCATGTACCGGTTCGATGCGAGCTATGCGCTCGAGGTGCATGCTGCCCATCCGGGCCGGTTCGGACTGATCAAGCCGGTCGACCCGGCCGATCCGGCGGTCGAGGAGGTGGTCGCCGAGTGGGCCGGCCTCGACGGTACGGTCGGGGTCCGGATCATGCTGGCGCGCCCGGGTGGCGGGGGCAGTGACGACGAGACCCTGCATCCGGGCACCGGATCGGTGCTGCGCGCCGCGGCGCGGCACTCGCTTCCGGTCAACCTGTTGTGCTGGGGTCTGCTCGACCAGGCGGCGACACTGGCCCGGGCGCATCCCGACGCGATGGTGGTCATCGACCACCTCGGGCTGCCGCAGCCGTTCGACCCCCCGGCGCCTGCCGAGCCGTTCGCGGCACTTCCAGAGGTCCTGGCCCTCGCCGACTTCGACAACGTGGCGATCAAGATTTCCGGGGCCTGCACGCTTTCGCACGCGCCGTATCCGTACGATGACATCTGGGATCCGCTGTGCCGCATCTTCGACGCCTTCGGCCTGGAGCGCTGCCTTTGGGGCACGGACTGGACCCGGGCCAGCAATATCCTGACCTATCGGCAGGGTGTCGAACCGTTCCGCCTGACCGATCGCCTGGACGACGCCGAGCGAGCAACGCTGATGGGCGGGGCGCTCGCCGCGATCTACCGGTGGACGCCCCGCGTCTAGGCCGGCCCGTCCTGCCGGAAGCGGGAAGCCCGTGGACCCGTTGCTCCCGCGAGCCCTGGCACTGGCGCGATGCCGTTGCGTCATGAGCGTCATTGACGATGCCATGACGGCGCGTGCACCATGGCGCGTGATCTCTCGTAGACGCCAATTCTCACTCATTATCGGGGGAGGTACCTGATGCGATCCAACTTGCCGATCGGCCTTGCGGCCGGGGCAGCCCTTGTTGCAGGCGCCGTGATGTCCGCGCCGGCTTCGGCCGACCAGACGCTGCGCGTCGTCATGCATTCGGATCTCAAGATCGTCGATCCGATCTGGACCACTGCCTACATGTCCCGCAACTACGGGTACATGGTGTACGACACGCTGTTCGCGATGGACGCAAATACCGACGTGCATCCGCAGATGGTCGAGAGCTACGAGGTCAGCGCCGACAAGCTGACCTACACCTTCACCCTGCGTCCGGGTCTTGCCTGGCACGACGGGTCGCCGGTGACGTCTGCCGACGTGATCCCCTCGATCCAGCGCTGGGGCAGCAAGGATTCCATGGGCCAGAAGCTGATGGAATTCGTCGCCGACATGCAGGCGGTCGATGACCGGACCTTCAGGATGGTGCTCAAGGAGCCCTACGGTCTTGTCACCATGTCGCTCGCCAAGCCGAGCTCCAACGTGCCGTTCATCATGCCGGCCAGTGTTGCGGCCACCCCGTCGAGCGAGCAGATCTCCGAGTATATCGGCTCGGGCCCGTTCGTCTTTGACGTCGAGAACTGGAAGCCGGGCGACACCGTGCTGTTTACGCGCAATGACAGCTACCAGCCCCGGAGCGAGTCCCCGAGCTGGGCGTCAGGAGGCAAGGTCGTCAAGGTCGAGGCCGTCGAGTGGATGTCGGTGAAGGATCACCAGACGGCGGTCAATTCGCTCATCGAGGGCGAGATCGACTACATCGAATCCCCGCCCAACGACCTGTTGCCGCTGCTCGAGGGCGACGAGAACGTGGCGCTCAAGGTCATCAACCCGCTCGGCGCCCAGTTCATGTTCCGGCTCAATCACCTGCATCCGCCGTTTGACAACGTCAAGATCCGCCGGGCGGCCCTTGCGTCGATCAACCAGAAGGACTTCATGCAGGCAACCATCGGCGATCCGGCCTACTACAAGGAATGCGCCGCGATGTTCATCTGCGGCTCGGCGCTTGCGACCGATGCCGGTGCGGACATCGTGCTGAAGTCGGACTTCGAGCTGTCCAAGAAGCTGCTCGAGGAAGCCGGATACGACGGCACTCCGATCGTCATCATGCAGTCGACCGACGTCAACGTGCTGAACAACCTCGGCCCGGTGGCGAAGGCGAACCTCGAGAAGGGCGGGTTCGTGACCGACCTGCAGGCGATGGACTGGCAGACGCTGGTCGCGCGTCGCGCCAAGCGCGAGCATCCGTCGGAAGGCGGCTGGAACGTGTTCATGACCTCGTGGACCGCGGCTGACATCCTGAACCCGATCATGGCCGCCGGCTTCAATGCCGGGTGTGATTCCGCGTGGTTCGGCTGGCCGTGCGACGAGGAGATGGAAGCGTTGCGCGATGCCTTTGCGCGTGAGACCGATGCGGCGAAGCAGAAGGAGATCGCCGAGCAGATCCAGATCCGCGCCATGGAGGTCGTCACCCATGCCCACGGCGGGCAGTGGTATCGTCCGGTTGCCTACCGAAGCGACCGGCTTGACGGCGTCCTTGACGGCCCGGTCAGCTATTTCTGGAACATCTCCAAGAAGTAGCGGGGTGTAACGAACAGGTCAGAAACAGTGTACAGTTTTCTGATGCGAAGGCTTGCGGCCACCATTCCGGTTCTCGGGATGGTGGCCCTGTTCGTCTTCCTGATGCTGCGAATGACCCCGGGGGATCCGGCAGCGGTGCTGGCCGGCGACAACGGGACGCCGCAGCAGATCGCGGAAATCCGCGAGACACTTGGCCTGGACGAGCCGATCCCGGTGCAGCTCGGCATCTGGTTCGGCGACCTGCTGCAGGGTGACCTGGGCCAGTCCTATTTCTTCAAGAAGGACGTGACGGAGCTGATCCTGCTCAGGGTGGAACCCACGGTCGCGCTCGCGATCACCACCCTCGTGATCACGGTCCTGATCGCGGTGCCCATCGGGGTGATCGCGGCCTACCGCCACGGAACCTGGCTCGACCGTTGTGTCATGGGGTTCTCGGTGCTCGGCTTCTCGGTGCCGGTATTCGTGGTCGGCTACATCCTGATCTACCTGTTCGCGATGCAGTTCAAGATGTTTCCGGTCCAGGGCTACAAGGAACTGGCGGACGGGTTCTTTCCGTTCATCCACCGCCTGATCCTGCCGAGCATCACCCTTTCCGTGATCTACATCGCGCTGATCGCCCGCATCACGCGCGCGAGCGTGCTGGAGGTCCTGGGCGAGGACTACATCCGCACCGCCCACGCCAAGGGACTGCCCAACCGGGTGGTGTTGCTGCGCCACGCGCTGCGCAACGCCGCGGTTCCGATCGTGACCGTGATCGGGATCGGGGTCGCGCTGCTGATCAGCGGCGTGGTGGTGACCGAGAGCGTCTACAACATCCCGGGCCTTGGCCGGCTGACGGTCGATGCCGTGCTCGGTCGTGACTACCCGACGATCCAGGCTGTGATCCTGGTGTTCTCGGGCGTGTACGTACTGATCAACCTGCTGATCGACCTCACCTACAGCTTTCTCGACCCGAGGATCAGGTATTGAGCGATCTGAGCGAACTGCGCCAGGAAACCGCCGGCCTGGTGGACGCGGCAGCCAGTGCGGATGCGGCGGCGCGCAAGCTGTCGGTGTGGCAGCGGCTGGCACGCAACCAGAGCGTGGTGATCGGTGGCGCGGTCATGGCGGTCATGCTCCTGGTCGCCATCATGGCGCCCTTCCTCGGCACCATGGATCCTGCGGAAATCAACCCGGCGTGGCGAAACAAGGTGCCGGGTACCGAACTGACAGCCACTGCCGCCGACGGTTCGCAGGGCTGGGTGTACCGGATGGGCACCGACACCCTGGGGCGGGACACCTACAGCCGGGTGATCTACGGGACACGGGTCTCGCTCATCGTCGGGCTGTCGGTCGCGGGCCTTTCGATTGCCATCGGCCTTGTTGTCGGGCTGGTCTCGGGCTACGTGCGCTGGCTCGACGGGATCATCATGCGGGTGATGGACGGCCTCATGGCCATCCCCGGCATCCTGCTGGCGATCGCCCTGGTCTCGCTGTCGAGCGCCGGCCTGGATACGGTGATCCTCGCCATTACCATTCCCGAAGTGCCGCGCGTGGTGCGTCTCGTACGATCGATCGTCCTGTCGATCCGGGAGGAACCCTACGTGGAGGCGGCCATCTCGGTGGGGACCCGGCTGCCGTTGCTGCTGATCCGGCACGTGCTGCCGAACACGGTGGCGCCGCTCATCGTCATGGGAACCTACATCGTGGCCTCCGCCATCCTGGTGGAGGCGATCCTGTCGTTCCTGGGCGTCGGTATCCCGCCGGAAATCCCGACCTGGGGCAACATCATGGCCGAGGGCCGGCTGCTGTTCCGGATCTTCCCGCACAACATCCTGTTCCCGGGCCTGTTCCTCGCGGTGACCGTGCTGGCGGTGAACATGCTGGGTGACGGGCTGCGCGATACCCTGGATCCGCGTCTCGAGAAACGGATGTAGGCAGACCATGTCAACCGACACCGACACGGTGCTGACGGTCTCCGGCCTGACCGTCGAACTGCCCAAGGGGACCGACCGCCGGCACGCGATCGAGGAAATCGACCTTCACGTCGGACCACGCGAGATCCTGTGCCTGGTCGGCGAGTCGGGCTCCGGCAAGTCTGTGACCGCACACAGCGTCATGGGACTGCTGCCGAAGGACCAGCTGGCAGCGGTTGCCGGCTCGATCCGGCTGGAAGGCGAGGAACTGCGCCACGCGACGGAGCAAAGGCTGCGCGATCTCAGGTGCACGCGCATGTCGATGATCTTCCAGGAGCCGATGACGGCACTCAACCCGGTGATGTCCTGCGGACGCCAGATCGACGAGGTGCTGCAGACCCATACCTCGCTCGACCAGGCGGCCCGGACCGCCAAGATCCTCGACATCATGGAGCAGGTGCGCCTGCCCGAACCCCGGCGACTGTTCAGCTCCTATCCGCACCAGCTGTCAGGTGGCCAGCGCCAGCGGATCATGATCGCCATGGCCCTGGTTCTCGATCCGGTGCTGCTGATCGCGGACGAACCGACCACGGCACTCGATGTCACCACCCAGGCCCAGATCCTCGAGCTGATCAAGGACCTGCAGGAGCGCCACGATACCGGGGTGCTGTTCATCACCCACGACTTCGGGGTGGTGGCGGAAATCGCCGACCGGGTCGCGGTGATGCAGTGGGGACGCATCGTCGAGCAGGGGACGACCGAACAGGTCCTCAAGCGTCCGGATCATCCCTATACCAAGATGCTGATCTCGTCGGTCCCGAGCCTGGTTCCGCGCCACCGCGAGACCCGCCGCGCCGCGCCGGTGGTGCTGCGCACCGAGGAACTGGCCATGACCTACAGACAGGGCGGAATGTTCCAGTCCCGGCGCTCGGTGGTGGCCGCCCAGGACGTCAACATCGAGATCCGGCGTGGCGAGACCCTCGGCATCGTCGGTGAATCGGGATCGGGCAAGACCACGGTCGCACGGTGTATTGCCCGCCTGATCGACCCGACCGGCGGGAGGATCTACATCGATGACGACGAGATCGCACGGGTGTCGGTGGGGCAGATGCGCAGCCACAGGCGGCGCATCCAGATCGTGTTCCAGGACCCGTACCGGTCGCTGAACCCCAGGCGCATGGTCGGCGCATCGATCATCGAGGGCCCGATGAACTTCGGTCAGCCGCGTGACGAGGCCACGGCGCGGGCTCGTGAGTTGATGGGGCTGGTGCAGCTCGACCCGGATGCACTCGACCGCTATCCGCACCAGTTCTCCGGCGGCCAGCGCCAGCGGCTGTGCATCGCCCGGGCGCTCGCGATGGAACCGGAACTGCTGATCGCCGACGAGGCGGTCTCGGCGCTCGATGTCTCGGTCCAGGCCCAGGTCATGGACCTGCTCGACGACATCCGCATCCAGCTCGACCTCGCGATGCTGTTCATCACCCACGACCTGCGGGTGGCTGCCCAGGTGTGTGACCGGCTCGCGGTCATGAGTGCCGGCAAGGTGGTCGAGTACGGCGATGCGGCGGAGATCTTTGCCAACCCGAGCCACGAGTACACCAGGGCACTGTTCAGCGTCGCCCCGGGCCGGGACTGGACCTTCGGGGAATTCCTGACCGACTGAGGACAGAACGGCGCGGTTGCGTCACACGGCCCGTCGGGCGAGGGAAGAGAGACCGCCGCCACCTCGCCAGGCTCTGCTCGCAGCCTGGGACACCGCGCCTGTCGGGCGTCCAGATCAAGGCGCCGATGAGCCTGCTGCCGGCCCACGGCCGGGCGTTTACCCATGTCCTCAAACCCGCCGGAACCGCGGGCTTCGAGACGATACCCGTCGTCGAATGGCTTTGCCTGGGAATCGGCCGTGCCCGCGGCTTCGAAGTGCCATCCGCCGCATTGATCGAGATGCCGGACGGCATGTCCCCCGCATTGCTGGTCGAACGCTTCGACATCCGCCGCGGTGCAGAAGACCGGCGCCGACCTGCGCTGGAGGACTTCTGTTCGGTCCTGGACCTGCCGGCCCCGGCAAGGTACGACAGCACCAACGAACGCGTGGCCAGGGGTCTCCGGCCGCTCTCGACATCCTGTTCCGTCGCGCGGTCTTCGCCTGGCTCATCGCCGACGGCGACATGCACCTGAAGAATATCGCACTTCCCGGGACGGCCGACGCGGGGGCGAGAGCATTTGCGTCGGTTCGGTTGGCGCCGCTTTACGGCGCCGTCACGACCCGCGTCGTTCCCGGTCTTGCCGGCGACCGCATGGCGCGGCGACCGCATGGCGCGGCGACCGCATGGCGCGGCGACCGCATGGCGCGGCGACCGCATGGCGCTCAAGCTCAACGGCAGGGATGATTGGCTCCGCCTCCGGGATTTTCTCACCACGGCACGCACGATCGGACTGCCGGGCGGCGAGGCCGAGGCTGCCCTGGCGGACCTCGCCGCGCGACTCTCCCGGCGCGCGGCCTCTCCGGGGTTGCCTGCATTTGCTCGGCGGTCGGAAGCAGCCACAGCGGTACGGGGCCAAATGTCACATATCGTCGCGGAACGGTCTGCCGCGCTGATGCAGGAACTGTCCTGACGAGCACGTCCGCAGTCGAGCCCGTTGCCGGCCGGCTCCGCTGTCATCACCCGTCGCGACCACGATCGATGACGAACCCGCCGCCCGATGCATCGAGGCAGGCGCCGGAGACGAAGGACGCGGCGTCGGACAACAGGTAGAGGATCGGGCCTGCGACCTCGTCGGCCTCGGCCGGCCGGCCCATGGCAATCGTCGCGGAGACGTGGTCGCGTTCGGCAGGGTCATCGCGGACCGGGGCGGTCATGTCCGTCAGCGTCATGCCGGGACGGACGGCGTTGGCACGGATGCCCTCGAGGGCAACCTCCCGAGCGAGGCCGACTGTAAACGCGTCGATCGCCGCCTTGGACGCCGCGTAGTGACTCTTGCCCGGACGCCCGCCGATCGTGCCTGCCATCGAGGAGACGTTGACGATGGCCCCGCCCCCGAACCCGAGGCGGGTCGACATCCGCCGCACCGCCTCGCGGCAGCAGAGCATGGTACCCACGACATTGGTGCGAAACAGCGCATCGAGCACCTCCGGGCGGAAGTCCGAAACCCGGAACGCACCCCCGTCGACGCCGGCGCTGTTGACCAGTGCCGTGACCGGCCCGAGTGCGTGGTCGACGGTCCTGAACATTTTCGCGACTGCCGCGTCGTCAGCGACGTCGGCCCGAACCGTGATCGCCCGATGTCCGCCGGTCTCGATCTCGTGGGCAAGCGCTTCGGCCGCGTCGGCCCGGTCCCGGTAGTTGATCGCGATGCCGTATCCGGACGCTGCCGCGAGACGCACGGTCGCCGCACCGATCCCGCGCCCACCGCCGGTTACCAGGAGGATTCGATCCATGTACCGTTCCTTCATGCCGTTGCCGGTTCAGACCAGCGGTGGTCGGCCGGTGGTTCCCACCGAGCGGAGCAAGACACCCGGTTGCCCGGCGGCGAGAGTATCATGCGCCGAACACACCGCCATGCGGGTCCGGGCAGGGCGGACTGTCACTGCCGCGGGGTTGCAGCCGGCCCGCCACCGCGCGAACCGGTGTGATCCCGGCCGGACAGGATGTGCGGAAACCGTCCAGGGTGCGTGTTCCCGCACCGGTCACCGCGGTCACCTTCGTGCATCGCGAGGGCTGGTGGTGGGGCAGGAACGTGGCCGGCAGCACCATGGTCATGGTGGCGGTGTTCCCGTTCTGGATCCTGGAGCGGTGGTTCCGGATCCCGGGGGTTCACGGCAGGTGCGCACGGGGCTGACCTGTGTTTCGCATGTGGAGTTCGTGCCAGGAGCTCACATGGACTCACATTTTCATAGAGGTGATGACGATTATTCGTCGAAACTGTCTTCAAACGGCATCTGCACCTGCCACATACTCCGTCATGGCCGGGAGGGGCGGACGCAAACATCCTGGCTGCGGCGATGTCCGGTTCGGCTGTCCGCGACCGCCCGGTCGCTGCGATCCAGACTGTCAGCCGGTGCGGTCGTACAGGCGGTCCAGCACGCTGCCGTAGATTTCCAGGACCTTGTGGCGCCTGACCTTCAGCGTGGGTGTCATCAGGCCGTTGTCGGTGGTAAACGGCTCGCTCGCGACGATGATGCGCCGGACCCTCTCGACGGGAGAGAGAGTGGCGTTGATCTCGTTGACGCGGTCGGCGAGCGCCGCCTGGAAGCGGTCGTCATCGGCAAGTGCCGCGAGGTCCGGCAGGTCCAGCCGGGAGGCCCATTCGTCGATGCACTCCTCGGAGGGGACCACAACCGCCGCCAGCCACGGCCGGCGGTCGCCCGAGACCATGGCCTGGGCGATGTCGGGATTGAGCGTGAGGAACCCCTCGACCCGGGCCGGTGACAGGGTATCGCCCCCGGAGTTCACGATGATGTCCTTCTTGCGATCGGTAATGCACAACGCTCCGTCGGCGTCGATCACGCCGATGTCGCCGGTATGCAGCCATCCGTCGACGATGGTGGCGTCGGTGCTCTCCTGGTCACGCCAGTAGCCCTTCATCAACAGCTCGCCGCGCACCAGGATCTCTCCGTCGTCCGCGATCCGCAGCTCGACACCCCTGAACGGCGGACCGACGGTCTCGATGCGAATCCGCCCCGGCCGGTTGCAGCTGACGATCGGCGACGTCTCGGTCTGGCCGTAGCCCTGGAGAATGCGCACCCCGAGCGAGAGGAAGAACAGGCCGACGTCGCGGTTGAGCGCGGCACCGCCGGAAACGAACGCCTTGAGCCGGCCCCCGAACCGGGCCGCGACCTTGCGCCTGACCAGCCGGTCGAGCAGGGGATCGAGCAGGCGGTCGGAAACCGTGAGCGAACCCGGGTCCTCGATCCGCCGCCGGCCGGTCGCCACCGCCTGGTGAAACATCGTCGCCCGCAGCCCGCCGGCCTGGTCCACGCCGCGCCGTATGCGCTCGTGCAGCACCTCGTAGAGCCGGGGGACCGCCGTCATGATCGTCGGGCGCGCCTCCTGCAGGTTCTGGGCGACGCGATCCGGCCCTTCCGCGTAGTAGATCTGGGCGCCGATGGTGATCGGAAACATCAGTCCGGCGGTGTGTTCGTAGGCGTGCGAGAGCGGCAGCAGGGACAGGAAGGTCTCGTCCCCGATCCCGATCTCCGCCAGCAGGTCGTGGGCCCCGGCACAGTTGGCCAGGATCGAGGCGTGCGTCAGCATCACGCCCTTCGGCCGACCGCCGGTTCCCGACGTGTAGATCAGGCAGCACAGTGCATCGCGCGCGATGTCACGGGCGTTGCGCCGGATAAGCGTGGCCCGTTCGGACCCGGGATAGGGGATCCCCGAGAGCGCCACGATGCGGGTTCCGTCGGCCGCCTCCCGGGTCCGGCCCTCGTCGATCATGATGACGTGTGCGCACTCCGGCACCGCCTCCGCTGCCGGCTGGACGGTATCCATCAGGGCATCGGTGGACACGATCGCGGCACATGCGCCGGAATGCTCGATGATGTGGCGCGTGTCCTCTGTTGTGTTGGTGGTGTAGGTCGGAACACTGAGCGCACCGATCGCCATCACCGCGAGGTCGGCCACCACCCACTCGGGGCGGTTTTCCGAGACGATGACAACCCGGTCGCCTTCGCAGACCCCGAGGTCGACGAGCCCCGCTGCCAGCCGGCATACCTCGTCCGAGACGGTCTGCCATGACCATGACCGGTAGCTGCCGTCGCGCTTCGCCCACAGGAACGGCTGGTCCGCGCGACGGTCCGCCTGGTCGAAGAAGGCAGTTGCGAGATTGCCGATGCCACTGTAGTCCATCACCATACCCTTCACCCCGTCCACCAGCAGCGAGCGGCCGGAAACGGTGTGCCGGTCACCGGCATGCTCCAGAAGTGATATAGCCATGACACCTGCCGCACAACCGCCAGTGACGCGAACGCTTCCCGACTGGAACCTTGACGACCTCTATTCCGGTCCCGGTGCACCGGAACTCGAGCGCGACCTGGCGGATGCGGCGCGTGACGCACGGGCCTTCCGGGAGCGCCATGCAGGCCGCCTTGCGGGCCTCTCCGGTGACGAACTGGGCAGGGCGGTGGCCGAGTACGAGCGGATCGACGAGGTGCTCGGGCGGGTCGGTTCCTACGCCCAGCTGCTCAATGCCGCCGACCTGGCGTCGCCCGAAACCGGCCGGTTCTGCCAGTCCATCCGGGAACGGGTGACCGCCATCGCAACCGACATGCTGTTTCTGGTTCTCGAGCTCAACCGGATCGGGCAGGAAGACCTGGACCGGGCGCTCGCCGCTCCGGAACTGGCGCGGTATGCGCCGTGGCTGCGCGACGTGCGGGCCTTTCGCGACTTCCAGCTCGCCGAGGAACTCGAGGAAGTCCTGCACCGGAAGAGCGTGGCCGGGCGCATCGCCTGGATCCGGTTGTTCGACGAGACACTGGCCGGCATCGTCTTCGAGGTGGATGGGGAGAGCCTCGGCCTGGCAGGGGTCCTCGACATGCTGTCGGACCGCGACGGAGCGCGCCGCAAGGCGGCGGCGCTGGCACTTTCCCGGGAACTCCGCGCCCGCGAACGCCTGTTCTGCCTCGTGACCAATACCCTGGCCAAGGACAAGGAGATCGAGGACAGGTTGCGCGGCTACCAGGCGCCCGTCTCGATGCGCAACCTCGACAACCGGGTCGAGGACGAGGTCGTCGAGGCACTGGTCTCGTCGGTGACCGCGGGGTTCGGCCGGCTTGCGCACCGCTACTACGCGATCAAGGCCCGGTGGTTCGGCGTTGATGCCCTCGCCTACTGGGACCGCAACGCGCCGCTTCCCGACGACGACGACCGGGAGGTGTCCTGGGACGAGGCACGCGGGATCGTTCTGGGGTCGTGGACGGGGTTCTCACCGCGCATGGCGGAACTCGGCCGCCGCTTCTTCGACAGTCAGTGGATTGACGCCCGGCCGCGCCCCGGCAAGGCGCCGGGTGCGTTTTCGCATCCGACGGTGCCGTCCGCGCATCCCTACATCCTGATGAACTACCTCGGGCGCACACGCGACGTGATGGTGCTCGCGCACGAACTCGGCCACGGCGTGCACCAGCTGCTGGCAGCGCGCCAGGGACACCTGATGGCGGAGACGCCGCTTACGCTGGCTGAGACCGCGTCGGTATTCGCGGAGATGCTCACCTTCCAGGAACTGCTGTCCGGCGCGGAAGGACCGGGGCAGCGCCGCGCACTGCTCGCGGGCAAGGTCGAGGACATGCTGAACACGGTGGTGCGCCAGATCGCGTTTCACCATTTCGAGACCAGGGTGCACGCCGAACGCCGCAAGGGCGAACTCACGCCGGATGCGATCGGGGACATCTGGATCGACGTGCAGGAACAGAGCCTCGGCCCGGCCATCCGTCTCGACGACGACTACCGCGTGTTCTGGGCCTACGTTCCCCACTTCATTCACTCGCCGTTCTACGTCTATGCCTACGCCTTCGGCGACTGCCTGGTGAACTCGCTCTACGCGGTCTACCGCGACTCGCCGCACGGGTTTTCCGACACCTATCTCGAGGCGCTCGCCGCCGGGGGATCGCGCCGTCACCGGGAACTTCTCGCACCTTTCGGGCTCGACGCGTCCGACCCGGGTTTCTGGGACCGCGGGCTCGGACTGATCGAGACCTTCATCGATGAACTGGATGCGACCGGGTGATCGCCGCGGCGCCCGGGCACTGTTCACCGGCGCTGCCCGCACGTGTACACTGACCCGCGGTGTCCTGCTTGTGGAGCAATCCAATGTATGCGGTGATCTTCGAAGCGGAACCGACCGCCGAGGGCAAGGCCGAGTATCTCGACATTGCGGCGCGGTTGCGGCCCGAACTCGAAACCGTTGACGGGTTCATCTCGATCGAGCGGTTCGAGAGCCTAGCAAACCCCGGCAAGGTCCTGTCCCTGTCGTTCTGGCGCGACGAGGAAGCGGTCAGGACCTGGCGCGAGCGCCGGACACACCGTTCGGCGCAGGCCCGCGGGCGCGCCGAGCTGTTTGCCGAATACCGGATCCGGGTGGCCCGGGTGGTTCGTGACTATGACAAGGATTCATCGCCGTGGTACCCGGCGACCTGACGGATCGTCGCGCGGCCAATGAACGGAAACGAGGACAACAGGCTCACCAGGCGGCTTGGCCGCTACGCCCGGGTGACGGGCACGGTCGGCGGCCTCGCGGCACGCGTTGCCGGCCAGCGCTACCTCGGGCTGAGTTTTCCCGGCGGCGAGCTTCCGGCCGAGATTCGCGCTGCGCTCGGCGGTCTCAAGGGACCGCTGATGAAGGTCGCGCAGCTGCTTGCCACCATCCCGGACGTGCTCCCCGACGAGTATGTCGAGGAACTGCGCCAGCTGCAGGCAAATGCCCCTGGCATGGGACGACTGTTCGTGCGCAGGCGCATGTCGGCCGAACTCGGTCCCGGCTGGCGCGACCTGTTCTCCGGGTTCGACGAGACCGCCGCGGCCGCAGCCTCGCTGGGCCAGGTGCACCGGGCGCACGACCATGACGGCCGCACCCTGGCCTGCAAGCTCCAGTACCCCGACATGGCGTCCACCGTGGAAGCCGACCTCGCGCAGCTGCGCGTGATCCTGGCGCTGTACGAACGCTACGACCGGGCCGTCAGGTCATCGGAGATCTACAAGGAACTGCAGGCACGGGTCCGGGAGGAACTCGACTACTCGCTCGAGCGCCGCCACCTCGAACTGTACCGGTTCATGCTGGAGACCGAGGAGGCCGTGCATCTCGCCGAGCCGGTGGAGGAACTCAGTACGGGGCGGCTGCTGACCATGACCTGGCTGGAGGGCCAGCCGCTGCACGAGTTCATGGCGCGGAATGCCGGCCTGGAGATGCGAAACCGGGTGGCGCACCACATGTTCCGGGCCTGGTACGTGCCGTTCTATTTCTACGGGGTCATCCACGGTGACCCGCATCTCGGCAACTACACCTTCCGCCCCGACGGCTCGGTCAACCTGATGGACTTCGGCTGCATCAGGGTATTCCCGGCGCCGTTCGTGCGGGGCGTGATCGACCTGTACGTCGCGCTCAGGGACGGGGACGAGGAACTGGCGGTCGAGGCCTACCGGAACTGGGGGTTCGACGATATCGACCGCGAGACCATCGAGGTGCTGAACCACTGGGCCCGCTATCTCTACGGACCGCTGATGGTCGACCGGGTTCGCACGATCCGGGACCGCGACGGAGGTGCGGACGGAAGGAAGGTCGTCGGGCGGGTCCACACCGAACTGAGACGGCTGAACGGGGTCAGGCCGCCGCGCGAGTTCGTCCTGATGGACAGGGCCGCGGTGGGACTCGGGTCGGTGTTCATGCATCTCGGCGCCGAGATCAACTGGCACCGGCTCTTTCACGACCTGATCGACGACTTCGATCAGCACGCCATGGCGGCACGCCAGGCTTCGGCCCTGTCGCGGTTTTCCATCCCGGCGCAGGACGAACCGGACGCAGTCACGGATCCGGCCTGACTGGATACGGGCAGTGCCGCCCGGCGGCTCAGGACAGCAGTTCGCGCAGGCTGGAAAGCAGGGTCTTGTGGAACTCGGTCCAGAGCAGCTGCAGTGTCTCGGGGTGCCGCCACCACCGGTCCATCTCGACCCGCTCGGCAAAGACCGGGAAGGGGTGGATCACCACGTCCGGCAACAGCAGCGAGAGCTCGAACCGGCTCCGCGGCATGTGGTAGTTGCTGGTCACCAGCAGGATTGACCGCACCTCGTTCTTCCGCACCCAGGCCGCGGTCTCGGTGGCGTTGCCCAGCGTGTCCATGGCCTCGTGGCCAAGCTCCACGCAGCACGCGAACAGCGTGTTCGACACGGTGTGTCCCGCCCGGGAGCGCATCTGCTGTTTCGTGACCTGCGCGTTGACCCCGGAGACAAACAGTCGTTCGGCCCGCCGATCGGACAGCAGCTCGAACCCGGCTTCGAGCCGTCCGCTTCCTCCGGTCAGCACCACGACCGCGTCGGCCTGTGCCGCCTGGACCGGACCCGGGCGCGGCACCTGATCGACAAAACGCAGGAACCCGGCGGCCCAGACTACGGGTGCCAGCACCAGCAGCACCACGAAGGTGCGGCGAAACGAGCTGACCCGCGCCTGCCGTGCGCCGGTCGTCATGACATCCGGCGCAGCGCGTACAGGGCCGCCAGCCGTGCCGTGACGACCGTCAGGATCGCGAACGCCACGGGAACGGCCGCGACGATGGCCCAGTCGAGCAGCGACAGGGCAGCCGGCGAAAGCTGGACGGGCAACGCCTCCCCCGTGGCGCCGTTTTCCCTGGCGAGTCCCGTGACGGCGAGCACGGTTCCGATCGCGCACAGTCCGCCCAGTCCGCAGACCGGGAGCGTGGTGCCGACCATGTGACCCTGGAACCTGCGGGCAATGTAGGTGTCACGCGCTCCCATGAGCTTGAGCAGTTCGACGATGTCACGGTTGACCGTCAGGCCGGACAGGATCGCGAAGACGACCGAAATCACCGCCACGAGCCCGACCAGGAGAACCACGATCCAGCCTCCCCGTGCGAGCGTCGACGCGGTGGCCGCAACCCGCGAGAGCCAGAGCCCGTGATCGTCGAGCACGGAGCCGGGCGCGGCCGAGGTGATCTGCTCGCCGAGCCTGCTGAAGTCCACCCGGGCGCCGCGTTCGAGCTGGACGTCGATCATGACCGGGAGTGGAAGTTCGGCGATCAGGGATTCGCCGAGCCACGGTTCAAGCAGGGCCCGGGTCCGCGCATTTTCCAGGACCGCGTGGTCGTCCACGCCCGGCGTCCTGTCGAGGATTGCCGTGACGGCGTCGATCCGGTTCAGGGGCCCGTTCGAGGCCGGTTGCGATGCTTCGGGAACCTGGACCGTGACCACGCCGGCGAGCGACAGCGACCAGCGGTCGAGCACCGTCTGCGAGAACAGGGCGCCGGCGACCGCAAGTGTCGCAAGGTAGACCATGACCCCGACTGTCCAGCCCAGGAAGGCAACGGTGTTTCCGTGGCTGACCGCGAATTCACGTCTGCTGCGTCGCGCCATCCCTGCCATCACTTCGGGTAGACGGCCGATGGGGACGAGTACCTCGAGTACTGCATCTCGACGCCCTCACCGACGATCACGAGGCGGGGATGCCGGTATCTCGAGACCATGGTTTCGTTGTGGGTGGCGATCAGCACGGTGGTCCCGGCGCGGTTGAGTTCCTCGAACAGGAACAGCAGGCGGTCGGCCAGCCGGTCATCCACGTTTCCGGTGGGCTCGTCTGCCAGCAACAGTGACGGACGGGCGATTACTGCCCGGGCAATGGCGATCCGCTGCTGCTGGCCGCCCGACAGTGCCGGTGGACGCGCATCGAGATACCGTGACAGGCCGACCCATTCGAGCAGTTCCGACACGTGCTGGTGAATGACCGATTCCCGTTCTCCGGCAATGCGCAGCGGCAGGGCGACGTTCTCGAGCACGCTCAGGTGATCGATCAGCCGGAAATCCTGGAACACGATGCCGATGCGCCGGCGGATGTTCGCAATGTTGGCCGCGTTGCCCTGGTGCGGATCGCGGCCGAAGATCCGTACCTGTCCCCGGTTCGGCCGCAGCGCCAGGTACATCATGCGCAGGATCGACGACTTGCCTGCCCCGCTGCGCCCGGTGAGGAAATGGAAACTGCCCAGCGGAATGTCGAAACTCACGTTGCGCAGAATGGGCGGACTGTCCGCATAGCGCATCTCGACATTGTCGAACGAGACGATACTGTCGGATGCCATCATGCTCATGGTTCGGGTTCACTCGCCCTGCCGGTAGTACCTGACGTACTCATAGGGACTTATCAAGAAAGGTTGACGCGCTCATGCCGCCAGCCTTTCCTGCGTTTTCACGGTTCCTCGGCCCGGCAACCCGGCGGCCTCCCCGTGCAGCAGCGCCAGTCCCCGATGCCGTATGTTCCTGCCGGCGTTCGCGTCGGCATGATCCGCATGGCCGCAGGCCGTGCACTGGAATTCCGATCTGGTCCGCCGGGAGCCGGCATCGACATGCCCGCAGACAGCGCAGGTCCTGCTGGTCCAGGCGGGATCAACCGCGACCAGGCGTCCCCCCTTGTAGGACAGCATCTGCCGCAGCTCGGCCCAGCCTGTGGCCAGGATGACCCGGTTCAACCCGGCCTTCTGCCGCACCCGGGAGCCAGGCTCGTCGACCGTACCTTTGGCGCTCCGCGTCATGTTCGGAACCTGCAGGTCCTCGACCACGATCGTGTGCGCCGCGCCGGCAAGCTTCCGGCTGGTGCCGTGGCGCCAGGTGCGCCGGATGCCGGCCATGCGCCGCTTCGTCGTTGCCAGCCGCGCGCGCGTGCGCTCTCGCCGGCGCGAGCCGCGTCTCTGCCGCGCCATCTTCCGGGACAGACGTTTCGCCCGCGACTCCAGGCGCCGCGTGTCCGGAGCGTGAAACAGACGCCCGTCGCTCGCCGCAACCTGTCCGGCATTCATGTCCACGCCGATCGCCGTTCCGTCATCCTCACGGACCCGCACCGGGATCTTGAAACACACAACAGCGTACCACTTGCCCGCTTCGCGCCTGAGTACAGCCGAGACCGGCCGGCCGTGCTCGTGCGGGTTGCCGCCACGCCGGCGGACCGCCAGCTTCCCGAAGCCGGGAATCTTCAGACAATCCCCGTCCAGTCGTACCCCGGACACGACAGAGAAGCTGTCGAAGCGCCTTCTGCCCTGGAAACGGGGAAACCCGGGCTTCTTGCCCCCCTTCACACGCCGAAAGAACCCCTTGAACGCCTCGTCGATGCGTTTCAGCGTGCCGCGCTGGATGGCCACAGGTACCGCCGCCATCTCAGGGATCTCGTGCCGGCACACAGTCAGACCCTTGTACTGATCCTGCCAGGTCACCGAGACACCAGCGAGACGCCAGGCGTCGCTGCGCTCCTGCAACGCGGCGTTGTACAACTGCCGTTGCGCCTCCAGGACCCGTTCGAGACGTCGCCACACAGCCGGCCTGCCCGGCAGCAACCGGAACACCACTTGGCGGTGCGAAAACTCGCTGGAGTTCCCAGTTCCTGCGGACATGCTCGGTGGGGTTTGGATCCTCATGACGTGCTGTCAACCTTTCCTTGTAAGCCCCTACTCATACACGTTGCGCTCGCATGGTGCGGGGAATAATGCCGACGATTTGCCAGACTGCAACGACCGGTTTCGCATCCGGCGGTCAGAACCGCTGTAGCAACCGGTCAATGTAATCGAGTTCGAGCTGCGGCCGGTTGATCTCGCCCGAACGGCGGTGCAGTTCGTCGCGAATCCGCCGGGTCTTCTGGAAGTCGGGTTCGTCGGGAATTCCGATGATGGACTCGCTGTCGTGGCCGTTTCCCGGACGGCGCGGATTGAGCGGATCGCGCGTCCCGCTGCTGGGACCGCTGCTGCCCGACGGCTGCTGCCGGCCGGCACTGCGCTGGAGCAACTGGTCCAGCAGCGCCTGTTCGGCACGGCGCAGCTGTTCGATTGCAGTGACCTGGGATCCGAGCGCGCTGCCGGGCTGTTCGCGGTCAAGCGACCTGGTCGCATCTCCCATCGAGCGTTCCGCCTGCTCGAGGCTGGACGGAACCTCCTGGCTCAATTCGCGCAGCCGGTCGCGGATCGACTGCAGGCTGCGCTGCAGCTCCCGCTGGGCCTCGGCCAGCTCCTGCGGCGTCATGCGACGGAACTCCGCCTCCTCGTTGGACGGCGGATTCCTGGTGTCACCGCGGGCAGGCTGGCTGCGTTGCTGCATGTAGGTCTCGTCGAGCAGTTCCTGCTGCCTGCGCTGCATCGCACCCAGTTGCTGCATCATCTGCTCCAGCGCCCTTTCCTGGGGCGAAGCCCGGCGCTGGTCCATGTGGAGATTCTCCAGCATCTCCTGGAGCCGGGAGAGCATCTGCTGCGCCTGGCTGCGTGCGCCGGTTTCCGCCAGGTCCCTGATCTGGTCGAGCATCTTCTGCAGGTCCTCGCGGCGAACGCCGTCTGCATCGTCACCGGTCCGGGGCGATGACGATGTCTGTTGCTGCGGTGGATTGCGCGCCATTTCCCGAGCCATGGCCTGCAGGTATTCGTCCAGCGCTTCCCTGAGCTGATCGACCAGTTGCCTGATTTCCTGGTCGGAGGCATCCGAGGCGAGGGCCTCCTGCAACTGGCGTTCCAGTTCACGGACCCTTTGCGCGGCGTTGGACAAGCCGCCGTCCTCGATCCGCAGCGCCGTTTTCCAAAGCAACTCGGCCACCTCCTGGTCGGCGGTTCCGTCGGTCACAAGGCGCAGTCGCTGCGCCGCCGACTTCAACGCCAGGAAGGCCACCACGTCGTGCCCGTAGGCGTGCGGCCGACCCGCCAGGGTGAGCACGACCCGGGACACGTCCGCACGGTCTTCCGGGCGCAGCAGCAGGCGCCGGCGTTGCTCGATCACCGCCCGGGCTATCGGGTGCAGGAACACCCGCTCCGGCAGGACCAGGTCTTCGGGCTCGGATCGGCCGGCCTGACCCGCACCGTCAGACGCCCGCAGCACCATCCGGACCGCGCGGCCGGCCCACGGATGCGGAGTGAGGTCGTGAATGCCCTGGCCGGCGTGTTCGGTCCTTCCCGGTGCGATCGGCGGCATGGCGCGTTCGAGCACCTCCTCGCCGACGCCGCCGTCCCCGTCAAGCAGCCTGATCTCGAGCACCGTCGAGGCCAGGCCGTAATCATCACGGGCTTCGTAGAAGACCGAGACACTTCCGCGCCGGGTCGCGGAAGGCGGGCGGGCGAACCGGACGCTGGGCGGCAGGTCGGGCACCACGTTGACGGACCAGTTCGCGAGATCCTGTCCGTTGTAGCGAATGGCGAACTCCGCGCTCGCGTCGATCTGACGGCGAACGCGATAGGTTTGCGGGGCGAGTTCCTCGAACGCCGCCGCCACCTCATCGTGGTCGGTGAGGACACGCAGGGCAGGAGCCGCTCCGGAACCGTTCACGGTGGCGAAAAACACGCTGTTGACCGGGGCTGCCAGAGGACCGGCCTGCGTGTGCCGCTCAAGCAGGATCGGCGCCCGCCCGGTGTAGGCCGGCGGGTCGATCCACGCATCGACGGTGATGTCTCCGGCTGCGCCGATCCCCGACAGGTCGGGCACGAAGGCGGCGGACAACCTCGCGACCGGGTCGTTCCTGGCCGCGACCAGGGCAACGATGAGCGCGATCCCGATCCCGGCCCGCAGCCCGACGGGATCGAGATATGACAGGACCGGTCGCGGTGGCCCGAGCCGTACGACCGGAAGCGAGTGCGCGACCCGCTGCTGCCAGGCCCGCCACAGCCGTTCCGCACGCGGGTCGTACCGGTTGGCGGGCTGTTCGCTCAGGGTTGTGAGCGGACGGTGAGCAAGGTTGCTGTCGGTCTCGAGCCGCCGGCGCGCCGCTGCCTCGTCCGGTACTTCGAACCCCTGGACGGCGCGGCGCAACAGCCAGAGAACCAGGACCGCGAGTGCGACCAGCAGCCCGAAGTGGGCCAGGGGACCCAGCAGGAAGGCCAGCAGCTGGGGAAGTTCGAGCAGTGCGGCTGCAAGCACTGCCAGTGCAACGCCGAGGGCAGGGGACGCAGAGCGAAGCAGTGACTCCCAGACCAGCACCAGCCGGGCGAGCCTCAGGCGGGCGCGGTACTGACCGGAGCCGGTGACCTTCATCCCTGGTCCCTCGTTGCCTTGCAGCCGGTCAGTGTCACGTCACCGGCCACCCGCGGTCAAGAACCCTCCGGCCGGTCGGACAACCAGTCCGGCAGCCTTTCAAGCGCCAGTGCTTCCTCGACCGTCTGCCGGCGCCGGACCACCGCGAACCGGTTTGCCTTCACCAGCACCTCCGGAACCAGTGGCCGGCTGTTGTAGGTCGACGACATCACGGCGCCGTAGGCGCCCGCGTCGAGTACGGCCAGCAGGTCCCCGTCTCCGGGAACGGCGAGATCGCAGTCCCTGGCAATATAGTCGCCGCTCTCGCAGATCGGTCCCACGAGGTCGCAGCGCCGTGCCGGGGCACCGGCACCGGCCCGGGTGACCGGTACCACCCGATGACGGGCTTCGTAGAGCGTCGGCCTGATGAGGTCGTTCATTGCGGCGTCCGCGATCACGAACCACTTGTCCGTACCCGGCTTCGTGAACAGGACCCGGGTGACGAGCACGCCGGCATCGCCGACCAGAAACCGGCCCGGTTCGAATCCCAGCCGGCAGCCGAGATCACCGACCGTGTCGGAAACGATGCGCGCGTAGGTGTCCAGGGCGGCCGGCGTGGTTCCGTCGTAACCGATCCCCAGTCCACCACCGAGATCGAGATGGTCGACCCGGTGTCCGGCACTGCGCAGCATGCAGGTCATCTCCCGCAGCCGCAGGTAGGCGCTGCGGTACGGAGACAGGTCGAGGAGCTGGGAGCCGATGTGCATCGACAGGCTCTCGAGCCGTACGCCGGAAAGCGCGGCCGCCCGGTCGAACAACTCGGGTGCGCGGGCGATGTCGACCCCGAACTTGTTTTCCAGCGTGCCCGTGGTGATCTTGGCATGGGTTCCGGCGTCGACATCGGGATTGACCCGCAGTCCCGCATAGGCGGTCACCCCGAGACCGCCGGCAACCTCGGCCAGGAGTTCGAGTTCGGCTCCGGACTCGACGTTGAACTGCCCGATACCGGCCCGCAGGGCGGCCGACAGTTCGTCGCGGGTCTTGCCGACACCGGCAAACACAATGCGTTCAGCCGGGACCCCGGCCCGGAGCGCCCGGGTCAGTTCGCCGCCGGAGACGATGTCGACGCCGGCACCGGCGTCGGCCAGCAGTGAGATCACCGCGAGGTTGGAATTGGCCTTGACCGCGTAGTAGATGCTGGCGTCGACCCCGGCGAAGGCCCGGGCGAAGTCATCGTACCGTGCCCGGATGGCGCCCGCCGAATAGCAGTAGAACGGCGTTCCCACCTCGCGGGCGATGTCGGCGACGGCAACCTGTTCAACGTGGAGGGACCCGCTCCTGTAGGTGATGCTGGACACGCGATTCCGCCTTCCTGTCACTCAGTTGGACGGGTAGCTTCGCGGGTGCGTGGCCGCGGCCGGGTTCGCCGGCTTCGGATCCCCGCGCTTGCCGCACGCGGCAAGCGGCATCGCGAGAGAGACGAACAACGCTGCCATCAGCAGCCAGTGCACGCGGATCGTCATGTGCCTGTCCCCACGGGGCGGTTCCGAAGGAACCGGTCGCGCGCGGCCCGCGCCGCCTGCCGGACGTTGACCGGTGCGGTGCCACCGAAGCTGGTTCGACTTGCCACCGACCGGGACGGGTCCAGCACCTCGAAGACCGCCTCGGTGATCCGCGGATCGACCGACTGCATCGACGCGAGGTCGAGCTGGTCGAGGCGACAGCCGCGTTCCTCCGCCAGCCGCACCACTGCGCCGGTGGTGTGATGTGCGGACCGGAACGGCATGTCGAGGGTGCGGACCAGCCAGTCGGCGAGATCGGTGGCGGTGGCGAAACCGAGGTCGGTCGCCCGGCGCATGGCCGGCGCATTCGCACGCAGGTCACGGACCATGCCGAGCGTGGCCGCAATGCACATGTCGAGGGTATCGGCGGCATCGAACAGCGGTTCCTTGTCTTCCTGCATGTCCTTGCAGAACGCCAGTGGAAGTCCCTTCATCATGACCAGCAGCGCCTGCAGCGCGCCAAAGATGCGCCCGGCCTTGCCGCGCACCAGTTCGGCCGCGTCCGGATTGCGCTTCTGCGGCATGATCGAGCTGCCGGTGGTAAACGCGTCGCTGAGACGCACGAAGTCGAACTGGGCACTGGTCCAGTTGACGATTTCCTCCGCGAACCGTGACAGGTGCATGGCGGCAATCGCGGCGGCGGCGAGAAACTCCAGTGCAAAATCCCGGTCCGACACCGCATCCATCGAGTTGGCCATCGGCCGGTCGAAACCGAGCGCGGAGGCGGTGTGGTCGCGGTCTATCGGAAATGACGTCCCCGCCAGCGCGGCAGCGCCCAGCGGACATTCGTTCAGACGGGCGCGGCAGTCCGCGAAACGGCCACGGTCGCGGCCGAACATCTCCACGTAGGCCAGCAGATGGTGCCCGAAGGTGACCGGCTGGGCTGCCTGGAGGTGGGTGAAGCCGGGCATGACGGTCTCGGCCCCGGCCTCGGCCTGGTCGATCAGGGCTTCCTGGAGTGCCATGAGGGCGTCGTCGAGCCTGTCGATCGCGTCCCGGACCCACATACGGAAGTCCGTTGCGACCTGGTCATTGCGTGACCGCGCGGTATGCATCCGGCCCGCGGCATCTCCCACGAGTTCCGCGAGCCGCGATTCGACATTCATGTGAATGTCCTCGAGACTGCGGCTGAACGCAAAGCTGCCCTCCTCGATCTCGCGGCGGACCTGATCGAGGCCGCGCGCAATCCGGCCGGCGTCCTCCCGGCTGATCAGGCCGCGGGCGGCGAGCATCTCGGTGTGGGCGCGCGAACCGGCGATGTCCTGGGCGTAGAAGCGCCGGTCGAAGTCGATCGAGGGGTTGATCTCCTCCATGACCGCCGACGGGCCGTCCCGGAACCGCCCGCCCCACATTGCGCTGGCGGCACGACTGTCGCTATCCCTGTGTCGGTTCGTCACTGCCCGGAGGCCTTCCTGTGCATGCGAGAACGAGAAACATGGGTCATGCGGTCCGGTCCCTGCTGATCACTGTCTTCCTGGCCGGCACGATGCCGGGCGCGTGGGCGGCGTCGACCGACGGATTGTTGGGCTTTGTCCGCCACGATCCTCCCGTCCCGGTGCCCGACACACAGTTCATAGGGTCAGGCGGAACCCCTATCAAGCTCGCAGCGTTTTCGGACCGGTTCGTTCTGGTGAACTTCTGGGCGACCTGGTGCGCACCGTGCGTGCACGAACTGCCATCGCTCGCCGCACTGCGCGCGGCGATCCCGGATCCGCGTTTCGAGATCGTGCTGGTCTCGATCGACCGAAAGGCGGCGGAGGCGACCGGGCCGTTCCTGGAGGAAATGCAGGTCACGTCGCTGGTCTCGACCCATGATCCCAAGGCCGGGCTGATGCGCGCACTCGAGGTGCGGGCCCTTCCCACCACCGTGCTGATCGGACCCGCGGGAAACCAGTTCGGCCGGCTGGTCGGACCCGCAGACTGGGCTTCGCCCGAGGCGGTCGCGCTGATCCGCGAATTCCTGGCCGGGGAGTGAAGGGACCGGCTACCGGGTCGGAACCGGAACGTCGCCGGAGTAGTCGTAGAAGCCGCGGCCGGCCTTGCGCCCGAGCCAGCCCGCCTCGACGTAGCGGACCAGGAGCGGGCAGGGGCGGTACTTCGAGTCAGCCAGCCCGTCATAGAGCATGTGCATGACCGCAAGGCAGGTATCCAGGCCGATGAAGTCGGCCAGCTGCAGCGGGCCCATGGGGTGATTGGCGCCGAGCCGCATCGCGGTGTCGATCGACTGGACCGACCCCACGCCCTCGTAGAGGGTATAGACCGCCTCGTTGATCATCGGCAGCAGGATCCTGTTGACGATGAAGGCCGGGAAGTCCTCGGCTTCGGCAACGGTCTTGCCGAGACGTTCAGCCAGGTCTCGGACCGCCTCGAAGGTCTCCCTTTCGGTCGCGATGCCCCTGATCAGCTCGACCAGCTGCATCAACGGGACCGGGTTCATGAAGTGCATGCCGATGAACCTGCCCGGCCGGTCCGTGGTTGCGGCGAGGCGCGTGATCGAGATCGACGAGGTGTTGGTGGCGACCAGCGCATCGTCGCGCAGGTGCGGTGTCAGGGTCCTGAAGATGTCGCGCTTGACGTCTTCGCTCTCGGTCGCGGCCTCGATCACGATGTCGCAGTCGGAAAGCTCGGCATAGTCGGTTCCGGTCGAGATCCGCGTCATTGCCGCTCCGACTTCCTCGTCGGAGATCCGCCCGCGGCTGGCCTGGCGCGCCAGGTTGCGCTCGATCGAGTCGCGGGCCGCGGTGAGGATGTCGGGGCCGAGGTCCAAGAGCCGGACCTCCAGGCCGTGCAGTGCGCAGACATGGGCGATGCCGGAGCCCATCTGGCCGGCACCGATCACTCCTATCCGGTTCAGCACGGTTTGCACTCCAGGTTCAGGTGCCGTAGCCCTGCCGTTCCAGTTCCTCCTCGAGTTCCGGAACGGCCTTGAACAGGTCAGCCACCAGTCCGTAGTCGGCCACCTGGAAGATCGGTGCCTCCTCGTCCTTGTTGATGGCGACGATCACCTTGCTGTCCTTCATGCCGGCAAGGTGCTGGATGGCACCGGAGATGCCGACGGCGATGTAGAGTTCCGGCGCGACCACCTTGCCGGTCTGTCCGACCTGGTAGTCGTTCGGGACGTAGCCCGCATCCACGGCGGCGCGCGACGCGCCGACCGCGGCGCCGAGCCGGTCGGCCACCGCCTCGATCAGCGGGAAGTTCTCGCCCGACTGCATGCCGCGCCCGCCCGAGATCACGACCCGGGCCGATGTCAGTTCCGGGCGTTCCGAGGAGCTGAGTTCGGAGCCGACGTAGCGCGACAGGCCGGCGTCGCCGGCCGCACCGAGCGCGGTGACAGTCCCGGAACCGCTTCCGGTTTCCGCGGCCTCGAACGCGGTGGTGCGCACGGTGATCAGCTTGACTGCATCGGACGACTGCACGGTGGCAAGGGCATTGCCGGCATAGATCGGCCGCACGAAGGTGTCCGCGTCGACCACTTCGGAAATGTCCGAGATCTGCTGGGTGTCAAGCAATGCCGCGGCGCGCGGCATGACGTCCTTGCCGAAGGTCGTCGCAGGCGCCACGACGTGGGTGTAGTCCGCGGCGACCTGCACCAGCAGCCGGGCCATGTTTTCCGCAAGGCCGTTGGCATACTCCGGCGCGTCGGCCACCTTCACGGTGCCGACCCCGGCGATTGACGCCGCCTGTTCGGCCACGCCGGCGCAGTCGTGCCCGGCGACCAGCAGGTCGAGGCCGCTGTCGATCGCAAGACCGGCGGTGACCGCGTGCAGCGTTGCCGGCTTGAGTTCGGTGTTGTCGTGTTCCGCAACGATCAGGACCGCCATGATCAGATCACCTTTGCGTCATTGCGCAGCTTGTCCACCAGTTCGGCGACGGTTTCGACCTTGACCCCGGCCTCGCGTCCCGGCGGCTCCACCACCCGCAGCACCTGCAGCCGCGGCGACGGATCCACCTCCAGGTCTTCGGGCGTGTACTGGTCGATCGGCTTGCGCTTCGCCTTCATGATGTTGGGAAGCGAGGCGTAGCGAGGTTCGTTGAGGCGCAGGTCCGTGGTCAGGATCACCGGCAGGGCGAGCTCGATGTTCTGCAGGCCGCCGTCCACCTCGCGGGTGGCGCTGACCGCGTCTCCGGAAATCTCGAGCCTGGAGATGAAGGTGGCCTGGCCCCAGCCGAGCAGGGCGGCCAGCATCTGGCCGGTCTGGTTGCAGTCGTCGTCGATCGCCTGCTTGCCGAGAATGATGACCTTCGGCTGTTCCTTCTCGGCGAGCGCCCTGAGGATCTTCGCGACCGCAAGCGGTTCGGTCTCGCCCTCGTGGAGCACGTGGATGCCGCGGTCGGCTCCCATGGCCAGCGCGGTCCGGATGGTCTCCTGGCATTTCTGTTCACCGATAGAGACGGCAACCACCTCCTCCGCGATACCGGCTTCCCGCAGGCGCAGGGCCTCCTCGACCGAGATTTCGTCGAAGGGGTTCATCGACATCTTGACGTTGGCGAGTTCGATACCCGTCTGGTCGGCCTTGACCCGGGCCTTGACGTTGTAATCGATCACCCGCTTGACGGGGACGAGCACCTTCATGGCGACTCCGGCTGCGCTGCGGAAGGGGGGACCCGCACACGTGGCAGGCAAGCGGGTCTTAGGTAAGCGTCACCACGCTGTCAAGCGCTGGTGCGGCCGCGCCGCGGCTGATTCGGGCCATACCGTTCCCGAGAACGCAACCGGGGCTGCCGAGAGACCCTGACCGGCGGAGTCCCGGTACCGGTTTCGCGGCCTGTCATGCCCGACCGTCCCCGGGTTTCCCCGTCGCATCGCCGCCGTGCGGCCCTTCCCGCGACCGCCCTTCGAGTGCCCGGGACACGCCTCCGGCGTTCCCGGTGCCGGGGACGGTAATCGTTGCGCTTCTCGCGAGTGATGCGCGATGCCGGTGCGAAAGGTTGACGCCGCAGGCTGGCCGGCTACCGCCGGTATGGACGCGGCCCGCCCCGCGGGATAGGCACTTCACGGATGTCAGGCTGCCATTGCCCGCATGGCTTCTGCAGCACGAGAGTGACCGCGGGTGTCTGTACTGGATGGACCGATGTCGCACCGGGAAGGTTGCGAAGGGTGCGGCGGCTACTCGGGTCGCGAGTTCCTGGGCAACGGTTTTCGGCCTCTCTTTCTCGCTGCCGGCCTGTGGGCTGCGGCGGTCGTGCCGCTGTGGCTCGCGGTGTGGGAAGGCATGGTCGTCTTTCCGGGATCGGGCAGCCCGTCCCTGTGGCATGTTCACGAGATGATGTTCGGTTATGTCGGGGCGGCGCTCGGCGGGTTCCTTCTGACCGCGGTTCCGACCTGGACGGGCCGCCCTCCGGTGCGCGGCGCTCCGCTCGCGGCACTTGCCCTCGCCTGGCTGGCCGGCCGGGCAGCGGTCTGGTGGGGCGGCGAACTGGGCTTCGTCGCCACGGCCGGCATCGATCTGGCCTATCTCGCGGCCCTGTCGGCCCTGGTCGGCAGGGACATCGTCGCGGCCCGCAACTGGCGCAACCTGCCTGTCCTCGCCTTGCTCGTGCTGCTTCTCGCCGCCAATTTCCTGTTTCACCTGGCCGCGGCCGACATTGCCGATACCGGTGCGGCGGGCACGCGGCTGGCGGTTGCCGCGATCGTGATGATGCTGAGCGTGATCGGCGGGCGCATCGTGCCAGGCTTCACGCGCAACTGGCTGCCGGAGCGGGACCGACCGAAGATCGCCCTGCCGCGGGGCCGGTTCGACAGGGCAGCGCTCGCCCTGACCGCCGTTGCCCTTGCGGCATGGGTCGTTTCGGCGCCCGCGCAGGTGACAGGGAGCGTCCTGATTGCCGCCGGCGCTGCCAACGCGATCCGGCTCGTGCGCTGGCGAGGCTGGCTGACGCTCGGCGAACCCCTGGTCGCGGTCCTTCACCTGGGGTACCTGTGGCTGGTGGCCGGTCTTGCCCTGCTCGGGGTGTCGATGCTCGGGGGGCAGGTGACGGCGGCGCTGGCCCTGCACGTGCTCACGATCGGCGCGATGGGAACGATGACGCTCGCCGTGATGACCCGGGCCATTCTCGGCCACACCGGCCGCGAGCTTCGGGCCGGGCCCGGGACCGTCGCGATCTACGGGCTGGCCACGGCGTCGGTCCTTGCGCGCTGTGCGTTCGAGATCGCACCCGGCGCGGTCCCGATCTGGGTTACCGCCTGCTCCTGGTTCCTGGCCTTCGCGGTGTTTCTCGCACTCTACGCGCCGATGCTGTTCCTGCCGCGGCAGGCCTGATTCGGTCCCGGCAACAGGGACCGGGTCCGGCCGGACACCGATTGCGGTGCACACGTGGTTCTTGCACAGTCGTCGGCCGGGAACAGCCGATGTTCCGATGCGGGAAGAGGCCCGGCCCCCGCGGCGCCTCGCTGCGCGCAGCACCGGCCTGCTGGCACGCCCGGTGTCAGGAGACCGGAAGTTCCCGTCATCACCCGGAAGATCCGCGGTTCCAGGAGAGCGCGAGGGATGCCGGGCGAGGGGGCCTGGAGGCCCTCGATGTCCGGCCGGAAGGCGTCACCCGGTCGCCACGACACCCTGCAGGCGCGAGGCGCGGGACGGGCGTTCCGAAGGTGCCGACTGCCCGCGGGCGGCGACCGCACCTGTGCCCCGGCACCAAATTGACCTCGAACAGGAGCACGGATACGCTGAGGGACAGGACTGCGAAACGCAGGCCTGACACCACGGGAAGCAGAGGGGGCAGACGCCAGGGCAACCGAGGCCGATAAACACGGTGCACCGTGCTGTTGGAGTGGCAACAGCGGTTCGGTTGGCCGGAAGTTCTCGGAAGGGAGCCGGTTCGATGCACGACCTGTCGGGTGTGACCAGGGGTGATCAGTATCGCGCGCTTGGGCTCGGTACTTTTTCGTTCACCGTATGCTTCGCTGTCTGGACGATCTTCTCGATCATCGGCGTCAGGATCAAGCAGGACCTCGGCCTGTCCGAAACCGAGTTCGGCATCCTCGTGGCGACGCCGGTCCTGACCGGATCGGTCAGCCGGATCTTTCTCGGCGTGTGGACCGAACAGTATGGCGGCCGCCTGGTCTTCACGGTCCAGATGCTTGCGACCGCGGTGGCCTGCTGGTTGCTGTCCGAGGTGCAGACCTACGAGGTGTTCCTCATCGCCGCGCTCGGCGTCGGGCTCGCCGGCGGGTCCTTCATCGTCGGCATCGCCTACACGTCGCAGTGGTTCGAGAAGGAACACCAGGGCACGGCGCTCGGGATCTTCGGTGTCGGCAATGTGGGTGCGGCGGTCACGAATTTCGGCGCCCCGTTCCTCGTCCTCGCGTTCGGCTGGGAAGAGACCGCCCGGATCTATGCCGTCGCACTCGCGATCACCGCGGTGGGCTTCTACCTGCTGGCCAGGTCCGACCCGGCGCAGGTCGCGCGTCAGCGCGAGGGACGCAAGCCGGTTTCGGCAAGGGAGCAGCTGGCGCCGCTCAGGAACATGCAGGTCTGGCGCTTTGCGACCTACTACTTCTTCGTGTTCGGCGGCTTCGTTGCGCTCGCCTCCTACCTGCCGCGGTTCTATGTGGGCGCCTACGACCTTACGCTCGCTACTGCCGGGATGCTGGCGGCGGCCTATTCCATGCCGGGCTCGGTGTTTCGCGCGCTCGGCGGCTGGATGTCGGACCGGTGGGGCGCACGGTTCGTCATGTACCTCACCTTCATCGTGTCGCTCGCGTGCCTGTTCGCCATGAGCTACCCGCGTACCGACTACATCGTGCAGGGCATCGAGGGACCCATCGAGTTCACCTTCGGAATCAGCCTGCCGGTCTTCGTGGTGCTCAGCGTCGTGCTGGGCTTCGTGATGTCGCTGGGCAAGGCCGCCGTCTACAAGCACATTCCGGTCTACTACCCGCATCATGTCGGGTCGGTTGGCGGACTGGTCGGCATGATCGGCGGGCTGGGCGGGTTCGTGCTGCCGATCGCGTTCGGAATCCTGAATGACCTGTTCGGCGTCTGGACAAGTTCCTTCATGCTCATGTTTGCGATCGTGCTGGTCAGCACGGTCTGGATGCATGTTGCAATTCGCCTGATGGAACGCCGCCGGTATCCGGAACTGGTCGAGGAGCGCTACCTCAGCGATGTCCCGGAGCAGCCGCACGGGCCTGCCGGAACGTAACGGATCCCGACGCGGGCAATGGAGCCAGGCGGGCCGGAATAGGGGAGGGAGATGGCCAGGAACCTCACGAACTGGGATCCGGAAGACGAGAAGTTCTGGAACTCCGAGGGCAAGCGTATCGCGACACGCAACCTCTGGATCTCGATTCCGTGCCTGCTGTGCGGCTTCGCGGTCTGGCTCTACTGGGGGATCATCACCGTCCAGATGATCAACCTGAAGTTCCCCTTCAGCCAGTTCGAACTGTTCACCCTTGCCGCTATTGCCGGGCTGAGCGGCGCGACCCTGCGGATCCCCTCGTCCTTCTTCATCCGCATCGCCGGCGGCCGCAATACCATATTCCTCACGACGGCCCTGCTGATCATTCCCGCGGCGGGCACCGGCTTCCTGCTGCAGGATCCGGACACACCGCTGTGGCAGTTCCAGGTCATGGCGCTGCTGTCGGGCTTCGGCGGCGGCAACTTCGCGTCCTCGATGTCGAACATCTCGTTCTTCTTCCCGAAGAACGTGCAGGGCTACTCGCTCGGCATGAACGCCGGGCTCGGCAATTTCGGCGTCACCACGATGCAGATCCTGGTCCCCCTCGTCATGACGGTCGGGGTCTTCGGCGGCTCGGCGCTCATCCTCGCCAACAGCTCGGGCACGCTGGTCGGGAAGATACCGGCGGGAACCGAGACCTACATCCACAACGCCGGCTATATCTGGGTTGCCATCCTGATCCCCCTGGTGATCGCCGCCTGGTTCGGCATGAACAACATCACCGCCGAACATGTCTCGCCGGGCCTCGACTCGACCGTCGGCGCCTTCGGCAAGATCCTGGGCATGCTGGCCGTCGGCCTGGTCACCGCCGCCGTCGGCCTGTGGCTGCTGCTGCCGGAAAGCGCGGGCGGCTCCGGGCTCGAAATCAGCAAGTGGATCGTTCTGCCGCTCGTGATCGCGGCCACGGTCTTTGCGCTGAGACTCATTCGCGGCCCCATACGCCAGAGCCTCGAACAGCAGTACGCGATCTTCAGGAACAAGCACACCTGGGCAATGACGGTCATCTACACGATGACCTTCGGCTCGTTCATCGGCTACGCCGCCGCCTTCGGCCTCGCGATCAAGGTCGTGTTCGGCTTCCAGCATATCGAGGTGGACGGTGTCATGACCCACACGACGGTGAATCCGAACGGGCCGAGCGCGTTGATGTATGCATGGACCGGCCCCTTCATCGGTGCGCTGATCCGCCCGATCGGCGGCATGATCTCCGACCGGTTCGGCGGCGCGCTGGTCACGCAGATCATCTCCGTGATCATGGTCGCCTGCGCGCTGGGCGTGGCCTACTTCCTGTCTCTCGCCTACGCGTCGGAAACGCCGGAAGACTACTTCCTGCCGTTCCTGGTCCTGTTCCTGATCCTGTTCGCGGCCACCGGGATCGGTAACGGGTCCACCTTCCGCACCATTGCCATCGTCTTCGACAAGGTGCAGGCGGGTCCCGTTCTCGGCTGGACGTCGGCTGTCGCCGCCTACGGCGCCTTCATCATTCCGAAGGTGTTCGGAGAACAGATCAAGGCAACGACCCCGGAACACGCGCTGTACGGCTTCGCGGCCTTCTATGCGATCTGCATCTGCATCAACTGGTGGTTCTATCTGCGCAGGAACGCCTATGTGAAAAACCCGTAGGGAGGCGGTACCCAATGAGCCATTTCCTCGACCGGTTGACCTTCTTCAGGAAGACCGTGGACACCTTCGCGGACGGGCACGGCATCGTGACCAGCGAGGATCGCGAGTGGGAGGACGCCTACCGGGCGCGCTGGCAGCACGACAAGGTGGTGCGCTCGACCCACGGCGTGAACTGCACCGGCTCCTGCAGCTGGCAGATCTATGTCAAGGGCGGGATCATCACCTGGGAGACGCAGCAGACCGACTATCCGCGCACCCGTCCGGACCTGCCGAACCACGAGCCCCGCGGCTGTTCGCGCGGCGCCAGCTACTCCTGGTACATCTACAGCGCCAACCGGCTGAAATACCCCCTGGTTCGCAGCCGGCTCGTCCGGTACTGGCGCGAGGCGCGCAAGACCATGGCGCCGGTCGCCGCCTGGGCGTCGATCGTCGAGGACGAGACCAGGCGCAGCGACTACCAGCGTGTGCGCGGCCTCGGCGGCTTCGTGCGTTCCGACTGGGAGGAAGTCAACGAGATCATCGCCGCGGCCAACGTCTACACGATCAGGACCCACGGGCCCGACCGCATCATCGGCTTCTCCCCGATCCCGGCCATGTCCATGGTCTCCTACGCTGCCGGCTCACGCTATCTCTCGCTGATCGGCGGAGTGTGCATGAGCTTCTACGACTGGTACTGCGACCTGCCGCCGTCGAGTCCGCAGACCTGGGGCGAGCAGACCGACGTGCCGGAAAGCGCGGACTGGTACAACTCGACCTTCCTGATGATGTGGGGCTCGAACGTGCCCCAGACACGCACGCCCGATGCCCACTTCATGACCGAGGTCCGCTACAAGGGCGCGACGACGGTGACGGTCACGCCCGACTACAGCGAGGCGTCCAAGTTTGCCGATATCTGGCTCAACCCGAAACAGGGCACCGACGCCGCCCTCGCCCTGGCGATGGGGCACGTGATCCTGAAGGAGTGGCACCTGGCGGGCAGGAGCCCGTATTTCGAGGACTACTGCCGCCGGTACACCGACATGCCGTTCCTGGTCACACTGCGGCATACGGAAAACGGATACGTGCCGGACCGCATGTTGCGCGCGGCCGACCTGCCGGGCGCGCTGGGGCAGGACAACAACCCCGAATGGAAGACCGTCGCCATCGACGGGGCACGGGACGACGAGCCGGTCTGTCCCGTCGGCTCGATCGGCTTTCGCTGGGGCGAGGCCGGCAAGTGGAACATCGAGGAGAAGAACGGCGGCGACGGTTCGCGCACGAGCCTCAGGCTGAGTCTCATCGACATCCGCGACGAGGTCGTCTCCGTCGGCTTCCCCTATTTCGGTCACGCGAAGCACGAGCATTTCGCCGGCACGGATCACGACGAGGTGCTGTGGCGCAACGTGCCGGTCAGGAAGCTCCCGACGGCCGACGGCGAGGTGCTGGTCGCCACCGTCTACGACCTGTTCGTGGCGAACTACGGGCTCGACCGCGGGCTCGGCGGCGAGAACGTGGCGGCGAGCCTCGACGACGATGTGCCCTATACGCCGGCCTGGCAGGAGCGCATCACCGGGGTTGCGCGGGACAAGGTCATCGCTGTCGCCCGGCAGTTTGCCGACAATGCGCACCGGACCGAGGGTCGTTCGATGGTCATTGTCGGGGCCGCGCTCAACCACTGGTACCACATGGACATGATCTACCGCAGCATCATCAACATGCTGGTGATGTGCGGGTGTGTCGGGAAATCGGGCGGCGGCTGGTCGCACTATGTCGGTCAGGAGAAGCTGCGCCCGCAGACCGGCTGGCTGCCCCTGGCCTTCGCGCTGGACTGGAACCGTCCGCCGCGGCAGATGAACAGCACGTCGTTCTGGTACAGCCACACCGACCAGTGGCGCTACGAGAAACTCTCCGTGGACGAGATTGTCTCGCCGCTCGCGCCCGAGGGCGACTGGCAGTCGCTCAGCCTGATAGACTTCAATGTCCGGTCCGAGCGAATGGGCTGGCTGCCGTCGGCTCCGCAACTCGCGACCAACCCGCTGGAGGTCACCAGGAGCGCCGGCGATGCCGATCCGGTGCAGGCGGCGGTCGCCGGGCTGCGCGACGGCAGTCTGCAGATGTCCTGCGAGGATCCCGACGATCCGAGAAACTGGCCCCGCAACCTGTTTGTCTGGCGCTCCAACCTGCTCGGCTCGAGCGGCAAGGGCCACGAGTACTTCCTGAAACACCTGCTCGGCACCCAGCACGGGGTGCAGGGCAGGGATCTCGGCGAGACCGGCGAGCAGAAGCCGGTCGAGGTGGCATGGCGCGACGCCGCGCCGGAAGGCAAGCTCGACCTGCTGGTCACGCTCGATTTCCGAATGTCCACCACCTGCCTGTATTCGGACATCGTTCTGCCGACGGCCACCTGGTACGAGAAGAACGACCTCAACACTTCCGACATGCACCCCTTCATTCACCCGCTCTCGGCGGCGGTCGACCCGGTCTGGGAGTCACGCAGCGACTGGGAGATCTTCAAGGGTATCGCGAAGACCTTCTCGGAGGTGGCGGAGGGCGAACTGGGCACCGAGCGCGATCTCGTGCTGGTGCCGACGCTGCACGACACCCCGACGGAACTGGCCCAGCCGCTCGAGGTCACCGACTGGAAGCAGGGCGAGTGTGATCCGGTCCCGGGAACGACCATGCCGAACATGGTCGTGGTCGAACGCGACTTTCCGAGCACCTACAGGAAGTTCACTGCCCTGGGTCCGCTGATGACGAAGGTCGGCAACGGCGGCAAGGGAATTGCCTGGAACACCGAGGACGAGGTCGATTTCCTCAGGCGGCTCAACGGCGAGGTGCGCGAGGAGGGCGTCTCGCAGGGGTTGCCCAGGATCGAGTCCGACGTCGACGCGACCGAGGTGGTGCTGGCGCTGGCGCCCGAGACCAACGGGCATGTTGCCGTCAAGGCCTGGGCGGCGCTTGGCAGGGCCACCGGGCGCGACCACGAACATCTCGCGGCAGCCCGCGAGGAGGACAAGCTGCGCTTCCGCGACCTGCAGGCCCAGCCCCGCAAGATCATCTCGTCGCCCACCTGGTCAGGCGTGGAGGCGGAACATGTCACCTACACCGCCGGCTACACCAATGTGCACGAGCTGATCCCCTGGCGCACGCTGAGCGGGCGCCAGCAGCTCTACCAGGATCATCTGTGGATGCGCGCCTTCGGAGAACAGCTCTGCGTGTACAAGCCGCCGGTCGATACCAAGACCATCCGGCCGCTGATCGACGACAAGGACAACGGCAGTCCGCAGGTGGTGCTGAATTTCATCACGCCGCACCAGAAATGGGGCATCCACAGCACCTATACCGACAACCTGCTGATGCTGACGCTTTCGCGTGGCGGGCCCATCGTGTGGATCAGTGAAACCGACGCCCGCAAGATCGGCGTCGCGGACAATGACTGGATCGAGGCCTACAACACCAACGGCGCGCTGGTCGCACGCGCGGTCGTCAGCCAGCGCGTGCCGGAGGGCATGACGCTGATGTACCACGCGCAGGAGAAGATCGTGAACGTGCCGGCGAGCGAGGTGACCGGCGGGCGCGGCGGCATCCACAATTCGGTCACCCGCGCGACGGTCAAGCCGACCCACATGGTCGGCGGCTACGCGCAGCAGTCCTACGGCTTCAACTACTACGGTACCGTCGGCTCGAACCGCGACGAGTTCGTGATCGTGCGCAGGATGCAGACGGTCGACTGGAAGGACGGTCCCCTGCGGGCCCCGGAGAAGGAGGCGGCAGAATGAAGATTCGCGCACAGATCGGCAAGGTGCTCAACCTCGACAAGTGCATCGGCTGCCATACCTGCTCGGTGACCTGCAAGAACGTCTGGACCAGCCGCGAGGGCATGGAATACGCGTGGTTCAACAATGTCGAGACCAAGCCCGGTGTCGGCTATCCCAAGGAATGGGAGAACCAGGAGGTCTGGAACGGGGGCTGGGTTCGCAAGAAGAACGGGCGCATCGCACCGAAGATGGGCGGAAAGCTGCGTATCCTTGCGAAGATATTCGCCAACCCGGACATGCCGGAGATCGACGACTACTACGAGCCCTTCACATTCGACTACGAGCATCTGCACAACGCTCCGGAGTCCGAGACCCCCCCCACGGCGCGCCCGCGGTCGCTCATCAGCGGCGAGCGGATGGAAAAGATCGAGTGGGGTCCGAACTGGGAGGAGATTCTCGGTGGCGAGTTTTCCAAGCGCAGCCGGGACGTGAATTTCGAGGCGATCGAGAAGGAGGTGTACGGCCAGTTCGAAAACACCTTCATGATGTACCTGCCGCGCCTGTGCGAGCATTGCCTGAACCCGACCTGCGTGGCGGCCTGTCCGTCGGGCGCGATCTACAAGCGGGAAGAGGACGGCATCGTCCTGATCGACCAGGACAAGTGCCGCGGCTGGCGCATGTGCGTCTCGGGCTGCCCCTACAAGAAGATCTACTACAACTGGCGTTCCGGGAAGTCGGAGAAGTGCATCTTCTGCTATCCGCGCATCGAGGCGGGCCAGCCGACAGTCTGTTCGGAGACCTGCGTCGGACGCATCCGTTACCTGGGCGTGCTGCTCTACGACGCCGACCGGATCGAGTCCGCCGCCGCTGTCGAGGACCCGAAGGACCTGTACCAGGCGCAACTCGACATCTTCCTCGATCCCTTCGATCCCGAAGTGATCCGGCAGGCGCGGGCCGACGGGGTACCGCAGTCCTGGCTTGACGCCGCGCAGCGCTCACCGGTCTATCGCATGGCGATGGACTGGAAGGTGGCGTTTCCGCTGCATCCCGAATACCGCACCCTGCCCATGGTCTGGTATGTGCCGCCCCTCTCGCCGATCCAGTCGGCGGCGGAGGCGGGTGCGCTCGGTTCGCACGGCCTCATCCCGGATGTCTCGCAGCTGCGCATCCCGCTGCGCTACCTCGCCAACCTGCTGACCGCGGGCGACGAGGCTCCGGTCAGGCTCGCACTGGAGCGGATGCTAGCGATGCGGGCCTACATGCGCGCGCGGCATGTCGAAGACAGGCGCGAGCTGGAGGTGCTGGACCGGGTCGGCCTGACCGAGGCCGCGATCGAGGACATGTACCAGACCATGGCGATCGCGAACTACGAGGACAGGTTCGTGATCCCGACCAGCCACCGGGAATACGCGGAGGAGGCGTTCGACCTGCGCGGCGAATGCGGCTTCAGCTTCGGCGACGGCTGCAGCGGCGGCGGCGGCAAGATCGACCTGTTCAGCCACGAGGTGCGGGTCGGCCCGTCCGCCGGCGGTCGCTCCGACAGGGAGGCACCCGGGCGATGATGATTTACCGGGCTCTCGGTGCGCTGCTGCAGTACCCGAGCCCCGGGCTGGCGGGGGCGGCGGGCGACATCGCCGCGCTCGTCGACCGGGAGCGTGCCCTGTCACGGTCCTCGCGCTCCGCGGTCAGCGGGCTGGCTGCGAGGCTGGCGCGCGAGGACCTGCTGGCTGCCCAGGAGGCCTATGTCGGCCTGTTCGACCGTTCGCGAAACCTCTCGCTGCACCTGTTCGAACACATTCACGGGGAATCCCGCGACCGCGGCCAGGCGATGGTCAATCTCGCGGAGCATTACCGGACGAAAGGCTACAGCATCGGCGCGAACGAGCTGCCCGACTATCTCCCGCTCTTCCTCGAGTTCCTGTCCCTTGTCGAGCCGAGGGAAGCGTCGGACCTGATCGGCGACGTGGTCCATATCCTCGCGGCGATCCGCGTCCGGCTGGAACGGCGCGGCAGCGACTATGCCGGTGTGCTGCGGGCCCTGGAGGACCTGGCGGCCCGCAGGCCCGACCGCGCCCTGGTCGAGGGGCTGCTGCAGCATGACAAGTCCCCGGCGGAGGAAGCGGCGGAGATTGACAGTGAATGGGAGGAAGCCCCGGCCTTCGACGGCGCGCCCGACGGCGGCTGCGTTGCGGCCCGCGACGTGCTGAACCGCATGGCCGTACCCCCGGACCCGCCGCGTCCGCCCGGAATCGACGGAGCATGACCAATGGCTGACTGGTTCCACATCCTCGTGTTCGGCTACTACCCGTATCTGGCGGCCACGGTGTTCCTGGCGGGCAGCCTCATCCGTTTCGACCGCGAGCAGTACACGTGGCGAAGCGGTTCGAGCCAGTTGCTGCGCCGCCGCCAGCTGATCTGGGGCAGCGTCCTGTTCCACGTGGGCATCCTGCTGCTGTTCTTCGGACATTTCGTCGGATTGCTGACGCCCAGCCCGATCTATCACGCCTTCGGCATGAGTTCGGGCACCAAGCAGGTGCTCGCCATCGTCGCCGGCGGCCTGTTCGGCGTGGTGTGCTTTGTCGGTCTCACCATGCTTCTCCACCGCCGGGTGTTCGACCCGCGCATCCGCGCCACCTCCAGCGTCATGGACATCGCGATCCTGGTCATGCTCTGGCTCCAGCTCGTACTCGGGCTCGCGAGCCTGCCCCTGTCCTGGGCGCACAGGGAAGGCGGCGAGATCATGGTTCAGCTCTCGCTGTGGGCGCAGAAGATCGTCACCTTCCAGTCCGATGCGGCCGACTACGTGATGGGCGTCCACTGGATCTACCAGGCGCATATCGTCCTTGGCCTCACGATCTTCCTCGTGTTCCCGTTCAGCCGCCTGGTGCATGTCTGGAGTGCGCCGGTCGGGTATCTGGGGCGGCGCGGCTACCAGGTGGTGCGTACCCGCGAAGGCCGCCGCGCGGCCTGACGACAGCCATGATCCGCGTCAATGACCGCTGCATCGACGAGGAAGAGATCCTGCGCGAGATGCAGTATCACCCGGCGGAGAACGCGGATGCCGCGCGCCGCGCGGCGGCCCAATGGCTGGTGATCCGGGCCCTCCTCCTGGACCGGGCCCGCGCTCTCGGCTTCGACGTCTCGCACGAGGAGACCGCGATCGGCGACGTGATCGAGCGTGAGGTCGACGTTCCCGCGCCGGAGGAAGCGGAATGTCGACGGTATTACGCCAACAACCCGTCGCGCTTCCGCAGCCCCGACCTGGTCGAGGCGGCGCACATCCTGTTGCCGGCGCGGCCCGATGACGAGGAGGAGCGTGCGCGGGCGGAAGCCCTGGCCGGCGAACTGATCGATGTGCTGTCCGCTTCGCCGGACCGGTTCGGCGATGTCGCGCGGGCGCGGTCGGCCTGCGATTCACGGCACAATGACGGGCGCCTCGGGCAATTGTCGCGCGGCGACACGGTTCCGGAAATGGAGACCTTTCTGTTCAACCTCGAAGAGGGACAGCTCTCGCCGGTGCCGGTCAAGACGCGCTACGGGGTGCATGTCGTGCGCGTGGACAAGCGCGTGCCGGGACGTGCACTGCCCTACGAGGCCGTGGCCGAGAAGATCGCGGAGTACCTGAAGGAGGCGTCCTGGCGCCGCGCGTTCGGGCAGTATGTCCGGCTGCTCGCCGGCAGCGCCAGGATTGCCGGTTTCGACATCGCCTCCGCCGAGACACCGCTGGTGCAGTAGAACGGAGCCGTGTCGGGGTGAAGTCCCCCGGCGTACCTCGTTGTGAGCGCAACGCGGTTCGGATTGCGGCCTGCGGGAGAGCGCATCGCGCGGACGTCGGCATCACCGGTTGGTGTCAGGAGCGAAGGCGCGCTGCGCGGCGAGGCCGGTCGAGGCCACAAGATCCGGGGCAGCCAACCGGTTCCCGCCTGCAGCGGCCGGTATCACCGGTTCGCTCCCGGGACCCAGAGCACGTCTTCGCGTCCGTCGCCGTTGGCGTGGCGTGCAAGCACAAACAGGTGATCCGACAGCCGGTTTACGTACCGGACCGCGTGCGTGTTGATCTGTTCCGTGCCGGAAAGCCGGGTGACGTGCCGCTCGGCGCGGCGGACAACCGTGCGCGCGTGGTGCAGGTGGGCGGACAGGACGCTTCCGCCCGGCAGCACGAAGGATGACAGGGGCTCGAGGCGCTCGTTCATGGTGTCGATTTCCGCTTCAAGCCGCCGGACCTGTTCCCCGGTCACGCGCAGTGGCGGGTGTTCCGGGTTCTCCTTGTGGGGTGTGCACAGGTCGGCACCGAGATCGAACAGGTCGTTCTGGATGCGGCCCAGCATGGCGTCGGGCTCGCCCGAGGCGTGCAGGCGGGCCAGCCCGATCGCGGCGTTTGCCTCGTCGACCGTCCCGTAGGCTTCCGGGCGGGCGGAATGCTTGTCCACGCGGCTGCCATCTCCCAGGGACGTCATGCCCCTGTCGCCGCCCCGGGTGTAGATTCGCGTGAGCACGACCATGGTGGATGCCTCCTAACCCTTTGCGATCGCAAGAAGGATGATGAACAGCAGCACCGCGATGCCCTGGAACAGCACCCTGTAGCGCATGAACAGATTGGACCGCCGCGGTCCGGCGTCACCGCCGCGCGCCATGGTGATCAGCCCGCCCGCCAGCGTTCCGATGACCAGAAGCAGGGCAACGACCAGCATGATCACGACGAGGACATCCATGTCCTTCATCTACCGCCCGGCGCCCGCAGTCACAACATTCTTCCCGGTTCGCATCCGCGACTCCGCGATTCCGCGATCCACCGTCATGCTGACAGGCAGGCCGGGTTGTTCCTACCCGGGCAAGGGCGCGCGACGCATGGATGCCGCCTCACGCGATTCGCCCGGAAGTCGGGCTCGGCGCATGGCTGGCCGCATGCTTCCGGGTTCTCTGCCGCCGCCCTGCGGGTGCCGGCCCGTGATCAATGCGTGGCGTGAGCGATGAAGCCCGCCGGGATCACCTGCTCCGCGTGATCTGCCGGCGCATCGGGTGCCTCAAGCCCGACGGCGGGCTGAAGGACATGGTGGCGGGTTGCCATGCCCGCCATTCGCCGCGACGGCGTGATCGCTCTGCGGCCGCAGGGAAGGTGACGCAACCCGAGCGACCCGATCGTCTTCGGACCCGGCGGCGAACCGCCGCAGTTCCCACCCCTGACCATGCTCGACGAAGTCCACCCGCTCGACATGCGCCCCGTCGTTCGCGAGTCCCGGCTGTGGAACGGGTTCGTCGCCCGGTACCACTATCTCGGATACAAGACCCTGGTTGGCGCCCGGATGCGCTGCGCCGTCCACGACCGAAACGGCTGGCCTCCCGCCAAGCGCGGCTTCTCGGCGCCGGTCTGGAAGACCGCGCCCCGCGACACCGTCGTGGGGCGGTCTCGGGAAGTCCGGATGCGAAACCTCCAGCGCGTGATCAACAACTCCGGATACCTGATCATGTCCTGGATCCGAGTTCTCAACCTGGCCACGCACGTCCTCTCGCAGGTGCGGCGCCGGCTGCAGGAAGACTGTAACGGTTGCGTGCGGTCAATCGGCAACGGTCTCGATTCTGGCCTTCCAGATCTCGACTGCTCGACCAACGCGATCGGAGACAGGTTCAAGGTCTCCAAGGTGCGTGCTCAAACGACCACACAGAGATGCGACGATATCCCGGGCCGTCCCCGCATTCATGTCCATCGTCACGCCGGCCCGGACAAAGTCGCGGGACGACAACCGATCCCGCTTGCCCGCCAGCGAGAGCGCGAGGCGATCCCTCTCAAGGCCCGGGAAGGCCCGTGTCGTCACGGCATCGTAGACCGGGGCGAGCCGGACAGATGCGAAGTTCTCCGTGCCGTCGGAGGCAACCCGCAGAACGGCCAGGTTCTTCAGGTGGCAGTCGCCATCGCCCATGAGCCACGCGAGCACAGCGCGGCCAAGCAGCAATGCGACGTCGGCGTCGGCGTCGGTGGAGACTCTCCGCAACGCCCGGGCGGTCTGCTCGATGGAGCCCTCGTACTTTTCGGAAGGCGCGACGCCGCGAACAGACGCCATGTCTTCCATGGCGATCTCTCGGCGGTCATTGCGGTCTCGCCGGATGTCGAAACGTTCGACCAGCAGTGCGTCGGGCAGGTCGCCCGGCATCGAGACCACCGCGTGGGCAGCCGTCTCGAACCCGCAGGCCCGGGCAGCCGCCAGACATGCTGCCTCAACGAGAGGAAGGTCCTCGAAGCCGGCTCCCGGCGAAGGCTTGAGGATATGCGTGAAGGCCACCCCTTCGGCCGGACGCAGCACGCCGTCATGTGAAAGGTTCATCGGCGACTTGATCTGGAAACCCGAAAGTCGCGGCATCGCGTTCGATGCAAACAGCGCGGCTATGCGGTCTTCCAGCGTTTCGTCGAAGGCAGGCGCCGGCCCGGCGTAGCCGCCGGCGAATGCACCCTCCTTCGCGTAGGTTTCGAGCCGCCCCTCCAGCATGTCCGCGGGAAGGGCGCGAAGATCGTCCTCGTCCTCGGAGATGACAATGTTGGACATGTAGCGCTTCCCGCCGGATATCAGCTCCCGCTCCGACTTCGGCTTCAGGACGCGTTCAAGCCAGCCCTCCGGCAGCAAGCTCTCGATAAAGGGCGGCAGGCGGCCCGGCTCCCCGGTTCGAACCGGCGTCGCGCCTTCGGTGGCGGTCTGCTCCCAGCGCCAGGCGGATCCGTCATGAGACAGCACCCCGATCTTCTCGCCGTGCCATCCGACATGAAGCGCCTTCCCTCGCGGCGGCGCCTCTCGCAACGGCGTGGCGATGAACGCTTCCGCGCGCCCCGCCTCCGCCCGCCATCCGTTGGCCTCGGCCAGTCGCCAGCATTCGACGATCGCCGCCGTCTCTCCGCTGGCGGTCTCGACGAGCCGTGCGGCGATATCGGTCTGCATGTCGATCGGCATCGCCGCGCCGGCTTCACTGCGCCGCCGGAAGGATTCCAGATACCGAAAGCGAAGCGTCGAGCGCCGGACCGTCAGTGCACCCATCGGGTCAGTCGTTTGAGCGGTCTCCGTTTCGGGCGCGTCGGGCGCGCGCGTCTGCACGATTTCCAGGCTGCGTAGCCGTGTGCGTGCATTGCGCCGACCGCTCAGGAACAGGCGTCTGTCGGGCGTGGGCGCGAGCTGCTCGGCGCTCGCCCCGCTGAGATAGGTGCTCGGGTAGAGATAGGCGGCGATCCTGAGCGCGTGATCGAAAAGGACAGCGTCGGCGTCGTCCTCCGATGCGATATAGATGCCTCGCATGATCTGGACGAGCCTGCCGGTCACCAAGCCATACTGGGCGCGGTGCTTGTCGATGGTCTCGCCGACGAGGTGCAGCATTTCCTACTTTCGCGATCTTTGAAGTCGAAAAAGTAGGATCATCATGACGCATTGTCAAGAAAATCTTACTTTTTCGTACCATACCGTTGTGATAGTAGGAATTTGATCGCCCGGATTGACGACGAGCATGTGAGGCTTCCCGATTGCGCGTCGTTTGGAGGAGGCAGCCCTGGCTCGCCGCATGGCGAGTGACCCGCGCCCTCGTCGAGACTGCGTTCCTGATGCGCGACAGGCCGGGACGGGGAACGGCCAGGAAATCCCGAACCGAGGCGGCAGCGCCGCAGCGATCACCTGGCACAGTCCTTGACGTCGCCTTCGATCCAGACCATGCCGCTGCAGCCGCCTTGTCGAAACACACCATCGGGTACGAGACCGGAGTGCGGGACGCCACCGCGTGCGTCCCGTTTCTGCGGCCTGCGCCTTGTGACGTGTTTGGGGTCCTGCACCGGGGTTCAAGGCCCTTGAAACGCGGCGCGCCCGGTGGGAGCGGGCCCGATTCCTCCGGCTCGAAGGCGGCAGGGACGGCGTCGGATCCCCGGAATCCGCGAATGTGCTTGCCCGTTCCGCAAGGGGTGTATAGTGGCGTGCCATCGCCGTACAGCGAGGCAGCACCATGCAGATCCGCCAGGCCTTCACGTTCGATGACGTCCTGCTCGAACCGGCGCATTCGTCGGTCCATCCGGCGCACACCGACACGAGCACCCGCCTGACGCCGGAGATTGCATTGGCGGTGCCGGTGATCTCGGCGGCCATGGACACGGTGACCGAGAGCCGGCTCGCAATTGCCATGGCGCAGCTCGGCGGTCTCGGGGTCGTTCACAAGAACTTGTCGATCGAGCGCCAGGCCGCGGAGGTGCGGGCGGTGAAGAAATACGAGGCCGGCATGGTGGTCAACCCGGTGACCATTCACCCGGACCAGACGCTGGCCGACGCGCTCGAGCTCATGCGCCGCAACGAGATCAGCGGAATCCCGGTGGTGCGGCGGCGGTCCGGCAAGCTCGCCGGTATCCTGACACACCGCGACGTCAGGTTCGCAACCGACCCGCGACAGCCGGTCAGGGACCTGATGACCCGCCGGGTGGTGACCGCGCAGGAGGGGGTTTCGGCCGAAGAGGCCCGCACCCTGCTGCACCGCCACCGGATCGAGAAGCTGCTCGTCGTTGACGACAACCAGAAATGCGTCGGACTGATCACCGTCAAGGACATGGAAAAGGCGGTCAATCACCCCGATGCCTGCAAGGATGTCCAGGGCCGTCTGCGGGTGGCGGCCGCGACCGGCGCCGGTTCCGACGGCCTGACAAGGGCCGAGGCATTGTTGGATGCCGAGGCCGACGTACTGGTCATCGATACCGCGCACGGCCATTCCGAGAACGTGCTCGAGACCGTCTCGCGTGTTCGCCGGCTCTCCAACTCGATCCAGGTCATTGCCGGCAACGTGGCAACCGCCGATGGCGCCAGGGCCCTCATCGACGCCGGGGCGGATTCGGTCAAGGTCGGGATCGGTCCGGGTTCGATCTGCACCACCCGCATGGTGGCCGGGGTGGGTGTGCCGCAGCTCACCGCCGTGATCGACGCGGTCGAGGTCTGCCGCGAGGCCGGTGTGCCGGTGATATCGGACGGCGGGATCAAGTACTCCGGTGACCTCGCCAAGGCGATCGCGGCCGGCGCCGACTGCGCCATGATCGGATCGCTGTTCGCCGGCACCGACGAGAGTCCGGGCGACGTCTATCTCTACCAGGGGCGGTCGTACAAGTCCTACCGGGGCATGGGATCGGTCGGCGCGATGGCGCGCGGTTCGGCCGATCGCTACTTCCAGGAAGAGGTCGCCGACGCCCTGAAGCTGGTCCCGGAAGGGATCGAGGGAGGGGTGCCGTACAAGGGGCCGCTGAACGCGGTCATCCACCAGCTGGTCGGCGGCCTGAAGGCGGCAATGGGCTACACCGGTAACCGGACCATCTCCGACATGCAGACCGGGTGCCGGTTCCTGCGCATCACCTCTGCCGGCCTGCGTGAAAGCCACGTCCACGACGTGACGATCACCCGCGATGCGCCGAACTACCGGGCCGGCCTGTGACACCGTCCGGCCGGCTTGCGGCCGCGATCGAAATCCTCGAACAGGCGGAGACGGAGCCCGGGCGCCTCGACCGGGTGATGTCCGGGTACTTCCGCACACGGCGTTACGCGGGTTCCGGGGACCGGGCGGCCATCGCGGCCAGGGTCTGGCGAGTGGTTCGCTCCCGTTGCAGGCTCGACTGGTGGGCCGGAACGTCGGGTGCCGATGTTTCGGTGCGCACCCGGGTTCTTGCCGACCTTGCCCTTGTCGACGGCCTGGACGGCACCTCGGCGGCTCCGCTGTTCGCCGGAAGCCCGCATGCGCCGACGCCGCCCTCGCGCCAGGAACGCCGGCTGCTCGACGGGTTGTGCGGTTCCGGGCCAGGTCATCCCGACATGCCGGCACCCGTGCGCGCCGAGTGCCCGGACTGGATTGCCAGGAGGCTGGAACCGGTGCTGGGCAACCGGTTCGCCGACTGCATGTCGGCGCTCACCCGCGAGGCGGCGCTTGACCTGAGAATCAACCCCCTGAACGGGACTGGCCGTCTCGCGGTGCGGCGCAGGCTGGAGCGGGCGGGGCTCGGGACCAGCCCGACACCCTGGTCGCCGTTCGGCCTCCGTTGCGACGGGAGGCCGCGGGTCCGCGGGCTTGCGGCCCTGCGCGACGGGCTCGTCGAGATCCAGGACGAGGGCGCGCAGCTTGCGGCCCTGCTGACCGCGGTCGAACCGGGCATGCAGGTTGCCGACTTCTGCGCCGGCGCCGGTGGCAAGACCCTGATGCTCGGAGCACTGATGCGCAACCGGGGACGGGTGCTGGCGCTTGACGTGTCGGCCGCCCGGCTCGACCGGGCGGCCACGCGTGTGGCACGCGCCGGGCTGCACAATGTCGAGCGCCGGGTCCTGGCCGCGGATGCCGACCGGTACACGCGGCGCCACCGGGGACGGTTCGACCGGGTCCTGGTCGACGCTCCGTGCACCGGCATCGGCGCGTGGCGCCGCGCCCCCGATGCCCGGCACCGGTACGGCGAGGAGGATCTCGCCGGTATTGTCGCTACCCAGGACGCGATCCTGGCCCGGGCCGCGAGGCTGACCCGGCCGGGGGGCCGGCTGGTCTACGTCACCTGTTCCCTGCTTGCGGAGGAGAACGAGGAACGGGTGGCGGCCCTGTTGCGGCGGCGTTCCGACTACCGGGTCCTTCCGGTCGGCGGTGTCTGGTCCGCCACGGTCGCGGCGCGAGGCGGCGGAGTACTGCCGCAGACCGCCGACACGCTCCGGCTCGATCCCGACGGGTTCGGAACCGACGGTTTCTTCGTCGCGGTGCTGGAACGCAGTGCGGACGCGTCGACACCGTCTTGACACCATGGCGGGGCGGCCATCACCATGGCCGGGACCGTGGGGAGCCTGAGAGACGGCTGAGAAACCCGGTGCGAGACCGGGTGACCCATTGAACCTGATCCGGATAATGCCGGCGAAGGGATCGGACCTGTTGCCCGTCATTCCTCCTTCGCATCGTGTTTTCCGGGCGCACTGCCGGAGCACTCACAGATGATCAACACCCTCCTGCGGCGGACAGGACCCGTCCTGTGCACCGTCCTGCTGCTTGTTGCCGGTCCACCGGCATCGGCCCAGCAGAAAATCACCCTCATGCTGGACTGGTTCATCAATCCGGACCATGCCACCCTGGTGGTGGCCGACAAGCTCGGGCTGTTCGCGAAGGCCGGTCTCGAGGTCGAGATGATCGAGCCCGCCGATCCCAGCGATCCGCCGAAACTGGTGGCGGCCGGCAAGGCCGATGTCGCGATTTCCTACCAGCCGCAACTGCACCTGTATCATGCCGTGGGACTGCCGCTCGTGCGGATCGCCACCCTGGTCGCGACCCCGCTCAACACGCTGGTGGTCCTGGCCGACGGACCCATTCGCTCGATTGCCGACCTGAAGGGGCGCAAGGTCGGGTTCTCGGTTGGCGGTTTCGAGGACGCACTGCTCGCGGCAATGCTCGCGCGCCACGGTCTCGGCACCGACGACATCGAACTCGTCAACGTGAACTTCTCGCTCAGTCCGTCCCTGATCTCCGGTCAGGTGGATGCCGTGATCGGCGCCTACCGGAACTTCGAGCTCAACCAGATGGATATCGTTGGACGGCCCGGCCGTGCCTTCTACGTCGAGGAGGAAGGAGTTCCCGGCTACGACGAACTGATCGTGGTGGCGAATGCGGCCGATCTCGGCCGCGCGGAACTCGGCGCACTGGTTGGCGCGCTCGAGGCGGCGGTGCAGTTCACCGTCAACCATCCGGATGCCGCCTGGGAGATGTTCAGCAGCTACAGGGAAGGTCTCGATGACGAACTGAACAGGAGGGCGTTTCGCGACACGCTGCCCAGGTTCGCCCTGAGACCCGCCGCCCTCGACACCGGCAGGTACCGCCGCTTTGATGAATTCCTGGTCGAACAGGGACTGATCGCGCGGCCGGGCACGGTCGCGGAATTCGCCATCGAGCCCGACGTTCCGCCCTCCTGACCGGCGCCGGGTTCCGGTCGTACGGGCGGTCTCGACCGCGACCGCCTGTCGACACGCTGCGACCGGCGCAGGCGCCCCTGCAGGGCGCCTGCGCTCCCGCATCGGGACGGTGTTTCGGCGTGCTCCCGTTCCACGCCCGGTGGACGTGCGGACGGCGTGTCACCGGATGGTCAACGAGGCGTGACAGGATTGCAGTGTCGGCTTGACAGGTTTGACACCGTCGACAGGCACTGCGAAAGCATGAAACCGGCGGCCGTGTTCCATGCAGGTCCCGGTCGGCTTTCCGACCCCGCAATCCGGTCGAGGTGATGAGACTATCCAGAGCTTTACTGGGACGGTTCGCGGGAGCACTGCGTGACCTTGCTCCCATCTTCGTCGTCATTGCCTTTTTCCAGATCGTGGTGCTGCAGCAGCCCTTTCCGGACATCGGAAAGGTCCTCGTCGGCACCGTCTGCGTCGTCCTCGGCCTTGTCTTCTTCATCCAGGGGCTGGAAACCGGGCTGTTCCCGCTCGGCGAGGCAATGGCCGGAGCCTTCGCGCGGCGCGGCAGCGCCCTGGCGCTGTTCGCCTTCGCCTTTTGCCTGGGCTTCGGCACCACGGTGGCGGAGCCCGCCCTGATCGCGGTGACCGCGAAGGCGGCCGGGATTGCGGCGGACGCCGGGGTCATTGCGGATGACGAGGCGGCACGGGCAACCCATGCACTCGAGTTGCGCCTGGTCGTGGCCTTCGCCGTGGGTGCCGCGATCGTGCTTGGCGTGCTCAGGATTCTGAAAGGGTGGCCGCTGCACTGGATGATCATCGGTGGCTACCTTCTCGTGACACTGATGACGCCTCTTGCGCCCGAGGAAATCGTCGGTGTCGCCTACGATTCCGGCGGCGTGACGACCAGCACGATCACGGTTCCCCTGGTAACCGCGCTCGGCATCGGGCTGGCCGCCTCGATACGCGGGCGCAATCCGATGATCGACGGCTTCGGACTGATCGCCTTCGCAAGCCTGGTGCCGATCATCGGCGTTCTGGCCTACGGGACGCTGTCGTAATGATGGAGTTCGTTGCGACATTGGCGGGTGTTGCGGGTTCGACGCTGCTCGATGTCGGACCGATCATTGCGATTCTCGTCGTCTTTCAGTTCGTGGTGTTGCGCCGCCGTCCCGCGCATCCCGGGCGCATCATCGTCGGGTTCGTCTACGTGCTGATCGGGCTGACGCTGTTTCTGATCGGGCTGGAGGCGGCGCTGTTCCCTGTCGGCGAGACCATGGCGCGTCAACTCACGGCTCCTGCGGCGATTGGTGCCGAACGGCTGGCCGACGGGATCGACTGGTCGGATTACCTGCTTGTCTATGCCTTTGCCGCGGCGATCGGCTTTTCCACCACCGTGGCCGAGCCCTCGTTGATCGCCGTGGCCATCAAGGCCGAGGAAATCTCGGGCGGAACGATCGGTGCAGCGGGACTCCGCATTGCCGTCGCCATCGGCGTTGCCGTCGGCGTGACCCTGGGGTGCTTTCGCATCGTGACCGGTACGCCGCTTGCCTGGTACATCATTGCGGCCTACGCCGTTGTCATCGTGCAGACGTTTCGCGCCAGCCGCGCCATCGTGCCGCTCGCCTACGACTCCGGCGGCGTGACGACATCGACCGTGACGGTACCGGTGGTTGCCGCCCTTGGCCTCGGTCTGGCCGCGACCGTACCCGGCCGCAGTCCGCTGGTTGACGGTTTCGGACTGATTGCTTTCGCCAGTGTGTTTCCCATCATGTCGGTTCTGGGCTTTGCCGGCGCATCGGCATGGTTCAGGCGCTGGCGAAGAGAAGGGGGAAAGGCCGGGAAGGGAAGGTCATGAGGCTGAAACTCATCGTCGCCCTGGTCGAGGACGACCGCACCGACAGGATCATCGAGGTGGCGCGGACCGGCGGAGCGACCGGGGCGACCGTCATCACCGGTGTTCGCGGCGAGGGTCTGAAACCGGAGAGCACGTTCTTCGGGCTCGACCTCACCGGCAGGCGGGATGTCGTCCTCCTCCTGGTCGCGGCTTCGAGATCGCGCCAGATTCTCGAGGCGATCCGTGATTCCGGCTGTTTCGAGACCGAACCGGGCGCCGGCATCGCATTCCAGGTAGACATCGAGGACGCAGTCGGCCTGAACACGCAGATTTCCGCCCTCATGCACGAACTGGAGGAGGACATATGAACCCGGAAAGCCGTGTTCGCGTTGCGGACGTCATGTCCCGCGATCTGCAGTCCATCGACCGGCTGGCGACAATTCGCGATGCCATGGTGTTGATGACGGAACACGGTGTCACGTCGCTTGCGGTCAACCGTCGCGACGAAGACGATGAATTCGGATTGCTCGAACTCCGGGATATCGCCGCCCGGGTCATCGCGGATGACCGCGCGCCCGAACGGGTCAATGTCTACGAGATCATGTCGAAACCGGCCCTGACCGTCGCCGCCGACATGCTGGTGGACAATGTCGTCAACCTGCTCGTGCGCTTCGAGCTGACCCGCGCGATAGTGGTGGACCGCGACCGCACCCCCCTCGGAATGGTTTCCCTGCGCGACCTGCTGCTGCGGCCACCCGCTCGATGACGTCGGCAACGCCCCGGGAATCGCGGCGCCTGGAACCCGCGGACCGGTCCGAAGCTGCGGCCTGAACCGGCAGGAAATGTCGTGATGGCAACAGCCCGGGAGGCGACTGGCACCGAAGCTGCTCCGGTTGTCGCCGCTACCGCCGTCGTGAGCGGTTTCGGGCCTGCCGTTTCCGGGGTTTGGTCTCGGCCAGTCCGAGGTCCGCTGCCTCGAGTCGGCGGATCTCGTCGCGCAGGCGGGCCGCTTCCTCGAACTGCAGGTCGGCGGCGGCGGCGCGCATCCGCGCCTCCAGGTCCTGGATCACCTCCTCGAGCGTGCGGTCGACCAATGCCCCTTCGGGAGCCTCGGTCTCGACGGTGAGCCGGTCGCCGCGCTCGTGGTCGGATTCCAGGATGGTGCCGATTGCCTTGCGAACCGATTCGGGCGTGATCCCGTGCGTGTCGTTGTACTCCGCCTGTCGCGCACGCCGCCTGTTGGTCTCGTCGATTGCGTACTGCATGCTGTCGGTGACGATATCGGCGTAGAGCAGCACCCGTCCGTCGACGTTCCGCGCTGCCCGCCCGATGGTCTGGACCAGCGAGGTGCGCGAACGCAGGAATCCTTCCTTGTCCGCGTCGAAGATGGCGACCAGTGCGCACTCGGGGATGTCCAGCCCCTCGCGCAACAGGTTGATGCCCACCAGCACGTCGAACACGCCGAGCCGCAGGTCCCGGACGATTTCGATGCGTTCGAGCGTATCGATGTCGGAGTGCAGGTAGCGGACACGCAGACCGGCCTCCGACATGTAGTCGGTAAGCGACTCGGCCATGCGTTTCGTCAGCGTGGTGATCAGGGTTCTCTGGCCCCTGTCCGCCACCGCCCTGCACTCCGCAATCACGTCGTCGACCTGGGTTGCGGTCGGACGCACGATACAGACCGGGTCGATCAGCCCGGTGGGTCGCACCACCTGTTCGACGAAGATCCCTCCGGTCCGGTCGAGTTCCCAAGGCCCCGGAGTCGCCGAGACGAACACCGTCTGTGGGCGCATCTGCTCCCACTCCTCGAAGGTGAGAGGCCGGTTGTCGACACAGGAGGGAAGCCGGAACCCGTACTCGGCGAGCGTGGACTTGCGATGAAAGTCGCCCCTGAACATGCCGCCGATCTGCGGAACGGTGACATGGCTCTCGTCGATCATCAGCAGCGCGTTCTCGGGCAGGTACTCGAACAGCGTGGGGGGTGGTTCACCCGCATTGCGTCCGGCGAGATAGCGCGAGTAGTTCTCGATTCCGGCGCAGACCCCCTGGGTAGTCAGCATCTCCAGATCGAGCACGGTGCGCTGCTCGATGCGCTGCGCCTCGAGCAGTCGTCCGGCATCGCTGAACTCGGCGACCCGCTCCTTCAGCTCGACCTTGATCTTGCCGATGGCCTGGTCGAGGGTCGGCTTCGGGGTCACGTAGTGCGAGTTGGGAAACACCCGGACCTGGGCGAGCGCGGCGGTCTGCTCGCCGGTCAGTGGATCGAATTCCTGGATCTCCTCGAGTTCGTCGCCGAAGAACGAGAGCCGCCAAGCCCGGTCCTCGAGATGGGCCGGAAAGATTTCGAGCGTGTCACCCCGCATCCGGAAGGTGCCGCGGGAGAACCCGAGGTCGTTACGCCGGTACTGCAGTTCCACCAGGTGTCGCAGCAGTGTCCGGGTCTCGTAGGACTTCCCGGCCTGCAGCAGGAAGGCCATGGTGCTGTAGGTCTCGACCGCACCGATGCCGTAGATGCAGGAGACAGACGCGACAATGATGACATCCTCGCGCTCGAGCAGCGAGCGCGTGGCCGCATGGCGCATCCGGTCGATCTGTTCGTTGATCGACGATTCCTTCTCGATGTAGGTGTCGGTCCTGGGGACGTAGGCTTCAGGCTGGTAGTAGTCGTAGTAGGAGACGAAGTACTCAACGGCGTTGTTCGGAAAGAACTGTTTCATTTCGCCGTACAGCTGCGCGGCCAGGGTCTTGTTCGGCGCGATGATCAGTGTCGGCCGGCTGATCTGGCTGATGACGTGGGCCATGGTGAAGGTCTTGCCGGAACCGGTCACCCCGAGCAGCACCTGGTCGAGGTCCCCCTGCCGGACCCCGTCGACGAGCTGGACAATCGCCTCGGGCTGGTCGCCCGCCGGCCTGAATTCGGACACCACCTCGAACGGACGTCCCGCATCCTGGGGCGCGACCGTTGACTTGAGATCGACACCCTCGCTGCCGGCCAGCCGGGAGCGGTGACGCTCCTGGCGCCGCGCCTGGAGTTCCGCCGACGAGTCGGCGCGGGTCGTGATCTCTGCATCCATCGCGCTTCGCTTCCAGGTCCCGGTTCAATCCCCGTCAGGCGCACCCGGCGCGACGGGCGGTGAAGCCACCTGCGCACTGCGTGTGCAGGTACGACCGTCGCATGGTATATTCGTCCGGTGCCCAGGTTAACCGGGCAGGAGCGAACGCACCTGCAGGTGCGGATGCATGCACCCAGAGCATACCGGAGGCCGCAATGATAATCGGGTTGTCACCGAGACGGGCGATGACTGTCTTCGCCGCGTTGATCGTCGCAGTGCTGCCATCGGCTTCCCATGCTTCCGGTCACGAGGAATCGGCCTTTGTCCTGAACAGCTTCGCCTTTCTGATCTGGGGCGTGCTGGTGATGTGGATGTGCGCCGGGTTCACCATGCTCGAGGCCGGTTCGGTGCGAACCAAGAATGCCTCGGTCATCTGCCTGAAGAACGTCGGTCTCTACTCGATCGCGGGACTGGCATTCTACGCGATCGGCTACAACCTCATGTACGCCGGTGTGGATGGTGGCTGGATCGGGACCCTTGATTTCGGCCACCGCACCACGCCCGACGAGATCGCGATGCTGGGCGGCGACACCGAGGCCGCGGCCAGGGTACATGCCAACGGCTACTCCACCATGTCGGACTGGTTCTTCCAGATGGTGTTCGTGGCGACCACGGCTTCCATCGTGTCGGGAACACTGGCCGAGCGGGTCAAGTTGTGGTCGTTCTTCCTGTTCATCGTGTTTCTGACTGCGGTCATCTACCCGGTGATCGGGTCGTGGACCTGGGGCGGCGGCTGGCTGAGCGAGCGAGGCTTCCAGGACTTTGCCGGTTCAACCATCGTGCATTCCACCGGTGAATGGGCGGCTCTGGCCGGTGCCCTTGTCGTCGGGGCGCGTGCCGGCAAGTTCCGTCCGGACGGGACGGTGCGGAGCACACCGCCTTCGAACGTTCCGGCCGTCACCCTCGGCGTGCTGATTCTCTGGATGGGCTGGTTCGGCTTCAATGGCGGATCCCAGCTCGCGATGTCCACGGGCGTCGACGTGGTCGCGATCAGTAACATCCTGGCCAATACCAACCTGGCGGCCGCAGCCGGCGTCATGGCCGCGATTGCGCTGTCGCGGCCGGTGCTCGGAAGGATCGACCTGCTCGCCGGGCTCAACGGAGCCATAGGCGGGCTGGTTGCGATCACGGCGGGGCCTGATATCGTGACCCATGACTGGGCGGTGATCATCGGCGCCATCGGTGGAGCCGTTGTCGTGCTTGGCATGAAGCTGATGGAAAGGCTGAAAATCGATGACGTGGTCAGCGCGGTTCCGGCGCACCTTTTTGCTGGCATCTGGGGAACACTCGCGGTATGCATTGCGGCAGGAGGTGATCCGCTCACGCAGCTCATCGGCATTGTTGCGATCGGTGCGTTCGTGTTCCTTGCATCCCTGCTGGTCTGGGTGATCATCGACAAGGTATTCGGGGCCCGCGTGTCCGAGACGGCTGAGGCGCTTGGACAGGATGTCGTTGAACTCGGCATTGAAGCCTATCCCGAATTTGTTGTAATGCCGGATGCGGACGACTGAGGAATGAGCGCAGGACGCGGCGGGGTACGCGAAGGGATTCCGGGTTCAAGCCAGAATGCTGCGTCTCGCGCAGTACAGGAAAAGGATGGGGATACCAATCCATGGAAGTGAGCACCGAACGCCAGGACAGCGTGTTGTCAGTTCGCGTTGCCGGGCGCATTGACGGCACCAACGTGCGGGAGTTCGAGGAGTCGGTCAGGGCGGCTATCGAGCAGACGGATCGGGCGGTCATCCTCGATTTCAAGGCCATTACCTACATCAGCAGTGCCGGGTTGCGAGCCCTGCTGCTGACGGCCAAGGCCATGCGGACGCAGAATTCGGAGTTCTCCCTGTGCTCGGTCTCTGACGAGATTCGAGAGATATTCGAGATCAGCGGCTTCGATCGTATCATCACGATCCACGATACCAAGGAAGCGGCTCTCAAGGCGGTGGACGGGTAGGCCCGTCCCCGACTGCTGCGCGGGGGCGCATCACCGCGCCCTCGACCCCAGGAAGGCAGCAGGCAGACCGTCAGGCTGATCGGGACCGGGCCGACCGCCGGTCCAGGCCCTACTCCGCGGCTTCGCGCGGGAGAGGTGCCTGCTTGACGAAGTCCGGAACCCGACAGCCGACAGGACAGCACCGGCCGGGTTGCCGATCGGGCCGGGACCCGTCGGTTCGCTCCAGCAGGTCGCGTTCCATGAGAGAGCGAACCAGTTCCTGTTTCTCTCCGACCGGGTAGTTCCGCCAGATTTCCCGCTTCATCGCCTCGGGCGATCCTCCGCCATGCAGTGACATCACCGAGTACCATCCCGCCTGGTGCGATGCGGTGAGGTCTTCGAGCAGGCGCACGGTCTGCAGCCGGTGTTCCGACGGGATGGCCGGATTGCCCTGCAGGACCTCCGAGAGCGTCGCCCGGGTGTGCGGATTGTGATCCTCGTCGGGCCCGGGCAGGGCGACGACGAGGCCGCCGGTCACGGTATGGGCCAGCCGGTGCATGTCATAGATCTGGGTTGCCATCAGCAGTTTGCCGATGTTGGAGAACACCGGGTCCGGCATGATGGTGCCCCAGCCCTCGTCGCGGCCGTAGGTCGACGCTGCCACTCCGGTGGCGAAGAACCCCTCCACGATCTTGATCAGCTCGACCATGGTCTCGCGCAGGTGGCCGTGGCGTTCGGTATCGAGGCCGTTCGCCTCGATGATGGTGGCGCCAGCACCGATCAGGAGGTCACCAAAGCCGGCGCGCGCCGCAATGCAGGAGTGGCGATGATGGGTCGCATAGGATCGGGTGAGGTACTCCGACTGTCCGGTCTCGCCGTTCAGGAACACCCGTTCGGTCGGTACGAATACCCGGTCGAACATGACGATGCCGGTGGTCTGGCCGTACCGGCGGCTGAAGACCGCGCCGGCTTCTCCCGGGCGCCCGGCCGGCCGGGCCGAAACCGTCACTCCCTCCGCGTCGATCGGGACCGCGCAGCTGACCGCGAACGGACCATCATCGGCTGTCATGGCCCGTGATGGCATCACGATGTAGCCGTGCATGTACGGGGCGCCGGTCACGATTGCCTTGGTACCCGAGATCACGATCCCGTCCGCTCTCTGCTCGACCGCGTGCAGGTAGCTGCCCGGGTGCGCCTGCTGCCAGGGCTTGCGGGACCGGTCGCCCTTGGCATCCGTCATCGCGATGCCGTAGGCGAGGTTGGAGTCCTGGACTTCGAGCATGAAGTCGCGGAACCGTTCGAAGTACGAGGTTCCTTCCTCGGCATCGCACCGGCGGGTGGCCTGGTACAGGCCGTTGAAGGCATCGTGGACCAGGTAGCGCTGCACGCAGCCGGCTTCCCGGCACAGCAACCGGATGGCCTCGAGCTTGCGCAACAGGTCATCGGAACTGCGATCGATGTGCAGCATCCGGTTGACGGTTCGACCGGTTTCGGCCTCGGTCGCCAGCATCAGTCCCGAGTAGTCGGGCTGGAGGGCGAAATCGTAGGTCGTGCCGACCGCATTGATCCCGGGCTGCAGCGCCGGCTCGTCGGCGACGCTCTCGACCGACCTGCCGTCGACGAACACTTTCGGGTGCAACGAACGCAGGCTTGCGCGGTAGTCTTCTGCGGAACGGATCATCGGGAGGGACTCCGCTGGTCTGTCGAAAGGGAGGTCCGAACGGCCGCAAGGGTGCGTACCGCCTTCTCGTAGATCGGGTAATCGACAAAATACCCGTCGACCTGGATCGACGCGAGGCCGGACTGCTCCGCCTGCTCGAACGCGACGACAATGGCCTGGCAGCGTTCGACTTCGGCCGTCGAGGGGCTGAACACCTCGTTGGTGATGCCGACCTGGTCGGGGTGAATGCACAGCTTGCCCTGGAACCCGAGGTCACGGGCCAGGGTTGCCGAGGCGCGGAACCCGGCCAGGTCACGGATGTCGATGAAGACCGTGTCGACCGGCGGCTCGAGCCGCGCGCACCGCGATGCCAGAACCAGTTCGGAACGGGCATGGGCAAGTTCGTTCTCGTGCGCCGACCAGGTGATGCCGAGATCAAGGGTGTAGTCCCCTGCGCCGAAGGCCAGGCGACGCACCCGGGTTCCGGCTGCCGCGATGTCGCGGGCGCCGGCGAGGCCGCGTGCGGTCTCGATGATCGGCACGAGGTCGACCGAACCGTGCGCGAGGCCGCGCTGGCGCTCCAGGTTCGCAATCAGCCAGTCGATCGCAATCAGGCACGACGCGGACTCGACCTTCGGCAGGACGATTCCATCCAGCCCCGGGCCGACCACGGCGTCGATGTCACCGTGACAGAACTCGGTGTTCCAGGCATTGACCCTGACAAGGGCCGCGCCGGTGCGGGGTCGAGCCAGCAGGCCCCGGACCACCGCGCGCGTTGCCGGTTTTTCCGCAACCGCGACTGCGTCCTCAAGGTCGAGGATGACCGTATCGGCGTCGAGTTCCAGCGCCTTCGTTGCCCTGCGTTCGTGGTTGGCCGGTGCGAACAGCCATGACCGGGCAGCGTGGGTCGTCATATGATTCCCGCCTCCTGCAGTTGGTGAATCCGGTCCTCCGTCAGGCCGAGTTCGTCGCGGTAGACACCCATGTTGTCGGCACCGAGCCTGGGCCCGAGACTCTTCACGCTTCCCGGAGTGCGCGACAGCTGCGGCAGGGCCGCGGGAACGGTGACCGACCCGATGCCCGGAACCTCTATGCTTGCGAGCGTGCCGCGAGCGCGCACGTGCGGGTCGTTGACGATGTCGGCAATCGAGTTCACGGGCCCGGCAGGAACACCGTGCCGGGTGCAGAGCGCGAGCACGCGGTCACGCGGCATGGACAAGGTCCAGGCCTCGACCTCGGCAAGGACCTCGTCGCGACCGGCAAGCCGTGCTGCCTGCCCGGCGTACCTCGCCAGCAGGTCAGGGCGTTCCATGGCCCTGGTCAGTCGTTCGAACATCTTGTCCGTGGTGCAGGCAATGGCGAGGAAGGCGCCGTCACCGGCGGTGAAATGGCCGTGCGGACAGGCGTTCACGGTGCCGGTCCCTTCCGCCTCGCGGACGAACCCCTCGCGCACGTAGCGCGGTGCTATTTCGTCGAGCGCGCGGAACACGCTCTCGTAGAGTGCGCAGTCGACCACCTGGCCGTCACCGGTGCGGTCCCGGTGCCGCAGTGCGAGCAGGACGCCGATACAGCCGTACATGCCGGTCATGTAGTCGCCAAGCGACGTCGAGCCGGGCGTGACCGGGATCTCGCCGGGCATGCCGGACAGATAGGTGAGGCCGCCGTAGGCATGGGCGATCCGGGCAAACCCGGGTCGGTCGCGATAGGGCCCCGACTGGCCGTAGCCCGAGACCCGCAGCATCACCAGTCCGGGGTTGGCGGCGGAGAGCGCCTCCCAGCCGAGACCCCAGGCCTCCAGCTTTCCCGGCCGGAAATTCTCGCAGACCACGTCGGCGCCGCGAACCAGCTCGAGGAACAGGCCGGCTCCCTCGGCCCGGCTGAGGTCAAGGGTGATCGAACGGCGGTTGCGCGCCTCGGTCAGCCAGGCAAGCGAGCAGTCGGGCACTTCGGTCGCGGTCCCGTACCGTCGCCAGGGGTCGCCGCCGGCCGGGTGTTCGACCTTGATCACCTCGGCCCCGAACTCGCTCATGATGCTGGCGGTGAACGGGGCGGCGATGAAACAGGCCGCGTCGAGCACGCGGATGCCCGCAAGAGGAAGGTCGGTGGCGGGTTCTTCGTCAGGCATGTCGTTCACCGCGAAAGCCGAAGGACCGGCAGGCCGTGAAGGCAATGCAACCGGTGGACATGACACGGACCATGCAAATTCGCCGCGCTTTCCGCAAGTCCGGACCGCCTGTTGCGCATGCCCGGCAGTCGGGATCGGCCAGGTGCGCTGCACGCGATGGCGGCCGGACAGACCCTGGCTCACGGGTGTGCCGAGGTCTGGCAACCCGGGTTCGCCGGACGGGGTGGAGCGTCGGGCGTGACACCGAAAGAGCCAGGATCGCGATGGTGGCACGCACCTGTTCCGCGAGCCCGAGCCAGTCCCGGGAACGGCCACGGCCCCCGGACGGGATCGAACGAGACGACAGGAAAGCCGTGGCCAGGGTTCGACGGGGCCTGGGGCCCGTTGCCAGGCCGGAGGAAAGTGACCCGGCGCGGTCTGGAGCCTGGCTGGCGGACCTGTCGGGGTCCCGCTGCACCGTGGTGTTGCTTCCCGCGCCGGGGCCGATCGTTGGTTGGAATCGGGCGCCTGTCACCTGCGGATCCGGCAACAAGGGATGACCGCGCGGTCTCGTGTGTTGTTTCCCTGTGGGAGATTCGGCGATGATTGACGCTGATACAGGACACACGGACGAGAACGGATCAGAACCATGACGAAAATCCACAGGATCAGGGTTGAACCGATGACCGAAGACAGCTTTTCGCCCTTCGGTGATTTGTGGGATGCGCGGGAACGGCCGGCCGACCACCGGGTCATCAAGCGAACGGGGTACACCTATGCCGGCACGACCACCGTGTCGGTAATCTGGCAGCCTGAAGGCGGCATGACATTCAATGTGATGGAGCGACATTTCGGCGTAACCCAGGCCTTCGTGCAGATATCCGGGGCTCCGGCCGTCGTCTGCGTCGCGCCGCCGAGCGCCACGGAGGATCCGGGCGATGTCCCCGACCCGGCGCAGATCCGTGCGCTGCGCATCGATCCCGCCAAGGCATATGCTTTCCGACGCGGTACCTGGCATTCCCTGAACCGCCACATCCTGGCATCACCGGGCTCCGTCTTCCTGATCCTGAATTCGGATCCCAATCCGACCCAGATGGTCAACTACGAGACCGGCGAGCTCTCGATCTATCCCGATCTGGGCAACAGCGAACCGGAGTGCCGGCAGCACGAGAACGTGTCTGGCATCAGTTTCGAGATTGTGCCGTAGCGACCGGTCACGCCAGCGGCAGGTCCCGACCCGCGAATGATGGGCCGGACCGCCGGGGAGGGGTCAGTCTTGCAGGTCGATGCCGAGATGGAACAGGCAGTCGCCGCGTTCCGTGCGACCGGGAATGCGCTTGCAGATGACGACACCGCCAGCTTCGAAGTGGACGGGAGCCGGCGCCCGGCCGGGAGTCGCCGGCTCATGCATGTAGCCGGCCAGCTGGCCGGCCTCGACCTCGTCCCCGAGTTCGACCCGGGGTTCGAACAGGCCGTCATCGGGCGCATAGACGAAGTACTCCCATGACGGCGCGGTCAGCATCCGGCTTTCCACCGCCGGCGCTTCATCCGCACTGATCGCACCGCGCCAGACGCCGAGATGGCGCAGCACCCGGCGCACGCCACCTTCACAGATGCGCAGACAATCCGGCGTTACCGTTCCGCTTCCCCCCATCTCCGTGCCGATCGAGATGACTCCGTGACTGGCCGCAGAGGCCGAGGTCGTGGCGTTGCCGCCCTGACCGTCGGGAAAGAGGAAGCTGTACGGGGCTCCGAACACCCGGCCAAGTTCCAACCTGGTTTGCCGCACCTCCGCCGTCATCTGCGCTCCGCCCAGGATCGCGGTCGGGAGGTACATCAGCGAACTGCCGCCCGAATGCAGATCAATGAGATAGTCGGCCATGGGCATCAGCACGCTGTCGATGTAGTGGGCCAGCGCCGGTGTTGGTGTGCCGTCGGAATCGCCCGGAAACACCCGGTTCAGGTTCAGCCCGTCGATCGGGGAGGTGCGCAGGCCGGCTTTCCCGGCAGGGAAATTGGCCATGGGCAACAGGATGATGCGGCCCGACACCGCCGCCGGCTCCAGGTCGCCGATCAGTTTCGACAGGGTGATCTGGCCCTCGTACTCGTCCCCATGCACGCCGGAGAGCAGCAGCACCGTTGGCCCATCCCCGTTCCTGACGCAGGCGATCGGTACCGGCAGCCAGCCATACGCCGAGCGATGCACCGAGTGGGGCAGTTGCAGATAGCCGAACTGCTTGCCGTCAGCGTCGAAATCGATGCGCGTGGACAGGCGGGAAGGCTTGCTGACCATGCCCGTTCTCCGGATGGGGTCGGTAGGGTGCCAACGGGACCGCGGGTCAGTCGGTCCGTACCTTCGGGTCGAGAGCGTCGCGCAGGCCGTCACCCAGGAAGTTGAGGCCCAGCATGGTCAACATGATGGCGATACCGGGAAACAGGCTCATCCACCAGATGTTGAGCAGGATGTAGTCCTTGCCTTCAAAAAGGATGGTACCCCAGGTCGGGGTCGGCGGCCGAACACCGAGACCGAGAAAGCTGAGCGCGGTCTCCGTCAGGATTGCCCAGGCGACCAACAGTGTCGCCTGCACCGTGATCGGTGCCAGACAGTTCAGCAGCACATGCTTGAACAGGCGGACATGGACCGGCAGGCCGATCACCCGCGCCGCCTGGACATACTCCTCCTCCTTCTGGGTCAGTACCGCCGAACGGGTGACCCGCGCAATCTGGGGAATCGAGACGACAGCGATCACGGTGATGACATTACCGACGCTCGGCCCCAGCACAGCGAGGATGCCGATCGCCAGGATCAGTGCCGGGAACGCCAGAAAGACGTCCATGATCCGCATCACGATATCGTCGATGATGCCACCCAGATAGCCGGCAATGCCGCCGAACAGCACGCCGAAACCGGCCGCGATGACGATGCTGAAGAAGCCGACAGCCAGGGACACCTGGGTGCCATGCAGGATGCGGCTGAGCAGATCGCGACCATACTGATCGGTGCCAAGCAGATAGTCGGCGCTCGGCGGTTCGAGCCGGCGAGCCAGGTTCTGGGCATTCGGATCCTGTGGTGCGATCCAGTCGGCGGTCACTCCGGCAAAGACCGCGATCAGCACCAGCACCAGCCCGAGCACCGCCAGCCGGTTGGCGATAAAGGCGTCGACGAAAAGACGGAACTGGCCGCGCCGCGGCTGACTGTCCTCGACGATAACGGAGTCAGCGAGATCGGGTGTTGCCATGTCTTCGCCTCCCCGCCTCAACTGTATTCGATCTTGGGATTGAAAAAGGCATAGCTCAGGTCAACGATGATGCTGGTCACGACGAAGACCAGGGCAAAGAACAGGATCAACCCCTGGATGATCGGGAAGTCCCGCTTCGAGAGCGCGGTGATCAGTTCGCGTCCGACTCCGGGCATGAAGAAAATTGTCTCGGTCAGCACGGCGCCGCTCAACAGGTAGCCGATCTGCATGCCGATCACCGTAATGGTCGGGATGATCGCGTTCTTGACAGCGTGCAGGCGGATGACCCGAGGCTCCGTCAGGCCCTTGGCGCGCGCGGTCTCGATGTACTCCTGGCGCAGGACCTCCAGCATGGAGGAGCGCATCATCCGCGTTGTAATCGCCGCATAGGCCGCGCCGAGGGCAACCGCCGGCAGGATCATGCCTTCCATTCCCGCCCAGAAACCCTTGGAGAAATGATAGCCGCCGGGCGGCAGCCAGCCGAGATGAACGGCGAAGATGATGATGAAGACGATGCCGAGCCAGAAGTTCGGGATACTGACACCCAGCATGGCGATGACGCGGGCAATATGGTCGATCCAGGAGTTGCGCTTCAGGGCCGAGATGATGCCGATCGGGATCGCGATCATCAGCGACACCACGATGGCGATGCCCGACAGGATCGCCGTCGCCGGCAAACGGCTGGCAATGATCTCCGACACCGGCTGGTTGGTATGCAGCGAGCGGCCGAGATCGCCCTGAAGGATGTTCAGCAGCCAGATTCCAAACTGTTGCCACAGCGGATCGTTCAGGTGCCATTCTTCGCGCAGGGCGTTGACTTCCTCATCGGTCGCCTGCTCGCCCAGTACGGCGATCGCAGGATCACCCGGAATCAGGTGGATCAGCGAGAAGACCACCAGCGAGATCCCGATAAAGACGGGAACCGCGTGGAGAAGCCGTTTGACCAGATACTGCCAGAAACTCACCGTGGACCTCCGTCAGCCCGGCGTCAGCCTGCGTGCCGGGAGGGCCGCTGCCGCAGTGTTGCGGTCATGGCGGCCTCCCGGCAGGCTGACGGAACGCAGTGGCATCAGCCGAGTTTGGTGTGCCACCACATGCTGTCATTCGGCAGCGACGTCTTGTAGTCCGTGACGCTGTCCTTCCAGGCATCGGTGCTGTCCACGAACACCACCTGGGTATAGGGCAGCTGGTCGAGCACGATGTCCAGGAACTGGTTGAAGATCAGCTGCCTCTCGTTCACGTCGAGCGTGGTGACGAACTTCTTCAACAGTTCGTCAGCGGCATGGGCCGGTTCGTCCTTCCAGTTCAGCCAGCGCTCCGGCGGGGTGTAGAACAGCGCCGGCGTCGCCGCGCCATAGCCGAAATAGGCGGCGTTCAGGTCTTCGTACACGGCGACATAGTCGCCCTCCCGCATCTTCCCGAACATCACGCTCTTTTCCATCGGCTCGATGTGCATGGTAATGCCGATCTCCGCCAGGTTGGCCTGCATCACCGTCAGCTGCTCGACGAACCAGCCCTGGCCGGTGGTCATGCAGGTGAACTCGAACCCGTCCGGCATCGAGCTGGCCTTGAGGAAGCCCTTGGCCTTCTCCGGGTCGTAATTGACGTTCACCATGTCGTCGGAGAACTTCTTCAAGGGCATCTGCTCTTCCGTCAGCATCGCCTTGGCCGGTTGCGCCATGCCGAAGAACACCTTTTCGGCGATCGACTCCCGATCGATTGCATAGGAGACGGCGCGGCGCGCGTTGACGTCGTTGAACGGCTCGACCTCGCAGTTGAAGTACAACTGCTCGCACTGGGTGCCGGTACGCTGGCCGACAACGATGCCTGGCGCCTGCTTCAACTGCGCCAGGTTGCGCGGCGGGATCTCCTTGATCATGTCGACCTGACCGGTGATCAGGTTGGTGACCTTCACTGTATCGTCGGGAATGATCTGGACGTAGACTCCATCGAGGCTGGGCACGCCTTCGGTGAAGTAGTCGTCGAAGCGCTTCAGCGTGATGTGGTCATCCTTCACCCACTCGACAAACTCGAACGGCCCGGTGCCGATCGGTTGACGGGTGAAGTCCTTGCCGCGCTCTTCCGCCGCTTTCTTGCAGACGATCTTGCACAGTGTGCAGGCGTCCAGGAAATCGCCATAGGGCGATTTCATGGTGAACTTGACGGTGTGGCTGTCGATCGCTTCCGCCTTGTCGAGCGGGCGCAGCCACAGCGCCAGGAAGGTACCCTTCTGATCGCCGACCCCACGAATGGTATCGAAGGAATAGACGACATCCTCGGCCGTCATCTCGCCAAAGCCGCCATGGAACTGAACGCCCTTGCGCAGCTTGAAGACATAGGTCAGGTCGTCCGGCTGCTCCGGCGCCGCTTCCGCCAGATCGGCAAACATGTTGCCGTCCGGGTCATAGTTCATCAGCCCGTTGTAAAGTTGCTTGCAGATGTTCAGCCCGGTGACATCCGTGCCTCTGCGAACATCGAGGTTCCAGGCGTCGGAACTCACGGCCACTTGAAGGATTGTCTTGTCCTGCGCCGTGACGACCCTGGAGAAAAGGAAATCTCCGGCAAACAGCGCGCCGGCGGCGACGCCGGTTGTTTTCAGGAATTCTCGTCGTTTCATCTCATCCTCCCCTTGGACAGTATCTACCGGATCGAAACCCGGTCTGCTGGTGGGTCGCGCGCAACCCGCGGTCGCGGGCGCGACGCCCCAGGTCAGTGCAAGTGACAGGCCACATGGTGTCCTGACTTTATCTCCCTCATCACTGGCCGCTCCCGCTTGCAGATGTCCATGCGGGCCTGGCAGCGCGGGTGGAAATAGCAGCCCTCTGGCGGGTTCAACGGGCTGGGGATCTCGCCCTTGAGGATAATCCGGTTCCGTCTGGCGCGCGGACTGGGCACAGGAATCGCGGAGATCAGGGCTTGCGTGTAGGGATGCAGCGGTTCGGCATACAGCGTGTCGCGGTCGGCGACCTCCACCAGCTTGCCGAGATACATCACCGCGATGCGTTCGCAGAGATGTTGCACGACGTTCAGATCGTGGGCGATGAACAGGTAGGAGAGGCCGAAATCCCGGCGCAGCCTGTGGAGCAGGTTCAGCACCTGAGCCTGGATCGAGACGTCGAGTGCGCTCACCGGCTCATCGGCGACAATCAGCTTGGGGTTGAGAGCCAGTGCCCTTGCGACACCGATGCGCTGGCGCTGGCCGCCGGAGAATTCATGCGGATAACGGTTGGAGAACCGGGGCGGCAGCCCGACGATATCCATGAGCTCCTGGACCCTGCCGCGCACCGAGGTGCCGGAGGCGACACCGTGCCTGCGCAGCGGCTCGGCGATGGTGTGACCCACCGTGAGGCGCGGGTTGAGCGAGGAATAGGGATCCTGGAAGATGAACTGCATGTCGCGGCGCAACGGCCGGAATGCGGTCTCGGTCATTCCCAGGATGCTCTGCCCCTCGAAGGAGACCTCGCCGGCGGTCGCCTCGAGCAGGCGCACGATCAGCCTTCCGGTGGTGGTCTTGCCGCTGCCGCTTTCCCCGACAAGGCCAAGGATCTCACCCTTGTGGAGATCGAAGCTGACATCGTCAACCGCGCGAACATGGGCGGCGACGCGGCTGAACAGAACGCCGCGTCGAACCGGGAAGAACTTGGTCAAGCCACGGACTGACAGCAGCGTTTCCATCTCGATCTCCCGCGCGTGCTGCCTAGCCGGCTGGTGGCGGAGCGCTCAGGTCCGGCGCCCGGTCCAGCCAGCACCGGCTGCGGTGTCCGCTGGCAAGCTCCCGAAACGGAGCCTCTTCGCGGCTGCAGATGTCCATGCGGTGGTCGCATCGCGGCGCGAAGCTGCACCCGACCGGCACACGGGACAGATCCGGCGGCTGACCACGGATGGGGGTCAACTCCTCGACCCGATGCTCGGGCGAGGGCAGAGACTTCAGCAAGCCTTGGGTATACGGGTGGGACGGCGCGTCGAACAGGTCATGGACACTGGCCTGCTCGACCACCTTGCCTGCATACATCACCACGACGTCGTCGGCCATTTCCGCCACCATGCCGAGATCATGGGTGATCAGGATGATCGCCGTGTCGGATTCTTCCCGAATGACACGCAGCAGATCAAGGATCTGCGCCTGCACGGTGACATCGAGGGCTGTCGTCGGTTCGTCGGCGATCAGCAGTTTCGGCTCGCAGGCCAGCGCCATGGCGATCATCGCACGTTGACGCATGCCGCCTGAAAACTGATGCGGATAGTCGCGGATACGGGTTTCCGGTTCAGGGATGTTCACCGCGTGCAACAGTTCGACCGCGCGCTCGACCGCCGCCCTGGCACCGTACCCGCGGTGAACCGTCAGCACCTCGACAATCTGGTCGCCCACCCGCATGGTCGGGTTGAGCGAGACCATCGGATCCTGAAAGATCATCGATATCCGGTCACCGCGGATCGCCTGAAGTTCCCGGGTCGACAGCGAGAGGATGTCGATACCGTCGAACTCGATTTCGCCGCCGACGATACGCCCGGGCGGATCCGGTACAAGGCGCAGGATCGATCGCGCGGTCATGCTCTTGCCGCAGCCGGATTCGCCGACGATTCCCAGAACCTTGCCTGCCTCCACAGTGAAGCTGACCCCATCGACGGCGCGCACCACGCCTTCCTTGATCATGAAATGGGTCTTGAGGTCGCTTACGCGAAGCAGGGGAGGGTCGACCATGGAGCCTCTAACAGGCCGGATTCGTAAGAAAGGCTAGCAGCGGGTCAAATGGGTGTAAACTATGTCGACAACGGTGCGGCACCACGCCAATTGCCGCGGCGGGGAGCAGGGTTGCCCCGATCCCCCTGCACAGGCCCCGGCGGATGCGTTGACGCACCGGGCCCCTCTGCGAGGTCGCAACCTCGAGCCGTCGGCCCGGCCACGGGCGCCGGATCCTGGCCTTGGCCAGTGGACGACGATGCGGGCATTGACGGCCTCCCACCCGGTACGATCCCGTTTGAACCTGTGCCCGAGGGCGTATCAGAGCCGCCGTTTCCGCCTGGAAATGAAGTCCTTCGGGTAACGGTCACTTCCGGGTACGGCTGAATGATCGAGCCTGTCGCTCGCATGGGCAGTCATGCCTCGCTCAACCGATCCGGACGGGACACGACGGCGATCGGTTCGGTGGAAAGGGATATGGCCATCGCTTGTCTCCTCACCACGCCCGGAGTCGGTTTTCCGGAGTGTCGGGTCCGCCGGCCGGCACCGTCCACAATCCCGAAACGCCGCGGGGTCCACCGAGAGCCTGGCGTATCGCCGCCGCCGCGTGCTCTTGCTCAACGCGGGTCGACCGAAGGAGCCAGGCCAGCGGGACCCGGTCAGGTCGGCGCGGAAGAATTCGTCGACGCTGACCACCTGCCGGCGGGCGGGTCGTTCCTGGCCCGGAGGGGAAGGCTGGCCTCGTCGACTTCCACCAGGCCTGACAGCGGATTGCGCTCGGGATCAGCCATCACGGAGCGCGGTGTGCGGGGCGGGCAGCCTGGCACTTCGGTACGAACCGGTCCCAGGCGGCTTCTGCAGCTGCAGCGCAAGGGTCCCGTTGGGACGGGTCGCCATCAGACGGGCGGGACGCAACCGGATGGTCGGTGGCAGCGTGCTGGCGGGCAGCACCGTTCCGGCCGTCACCGACGGCTGCCTGCCGTACCCGGCACACCCGAGGCCATGGGACTGAACACCAGAACCGGAGCCAGGTGCAAAGCGGTTATCGGAACATCGACCGTGCACGTGGTTCCAGTCCTGGCGTCTTGCCGATCACGCGCAGGTCCCGGTGTGCCTTCCACGGCACACTGACATTCTGTGGGCCAGGGTGTGGCTTGACCCCCCCGGTTCCTGAAAACAGCCTGTCAATGGGGAAGCCGGACTCCGACGCGGCCAGGTCCCGTCAGGTCCGTGGACTTGCGACAATTCCAACCCGGGTTTCGTTCGTGTTGGTCGGTCTCGACCGAACCCGCCCCGGCTGCGGACTCTGTCGTGAAACTCGTCTCCTGACCCCTTCGCGGCGATAGAATTCCAATCAGAAACTCAACTGGAAGCTATCCCGCCCGAAGTGCTCGCGGAACACTCTGCTTCCTTGTGCGCTACCTGAACTCCTCCCGGTCCTCGTTCTGACGGATTCTGGACAACGCCGCGGCCACGAGACCGGCGGGGACCGCAACGATCCCCAGTCCGCACATCAGGACGACGAACGTGAACAGTCGTCCGCCAGCGGTGACAGGATAGATATCGCCGTAACCCACGGTCGTGAGCGTAGCTGTAGCCCACCAGAGACTGTGCAGGACGGAAGGAAATGCCTCCGGCTGCGTCGCATGCTCGAAGTGGTAGATACCGAAGGCCGCAAGGTAAAGCAGAATGGCCGTGGCAACCGAAAAAAGAACAATCTCTTCCTTTGCCAGGGCGATTGCTTTCTGAAACCGGTTCATGGCCTGACTGTATCGGGTAAGTTTCAGGATCCGGATGATGCGGAACAACCGCACGATCCGCAGGGTCTGAGCGTCAACGGCTCCCAGCGAGAGATAGAATGGAACAATTGCGAGCAAATCGATGATTCCGTAGAAGCTGAGTACGTAGTTGAGCTTGCGTGGAGCAGTCGCGACACGCAGGCAGTATTCGAGAGTGAAAAGACCCATGACGAGAATCTCGGATATGGCCAGTATGGACCGCAGGGGCTGGGGAAGGCCGGGCAACGTCTCAATCGAGAGCGTGACGATTGAAAACAGGATAAGCCCAATGACGGCCCAATCAAAGACACGGCCCGGTTTCGTGTCGCTACGCTGTACGATGTCGGCAATATTCATTGGTCTTCCCTCGTTTCAGAGCCATGTACATGTACTATCGGTGGTCCATAACACATCTGCCAGTCGAGGGCAGATCTCCGGAACATCTGCGCCAACCCGGCAGGATGCGCGCAGGTTTCGCCCCAGGATGAACGCATTGTGAACGAGGGCCAGGACGGGCCCCCGCTGCCACGTGAAACCTCCACTCCCGAGTTCAGGACGGCGACACGTGACACTCCGGCCAATCCGGTTCGCTCCGGCGGATGGCATCTTGAAAGGCCAGGGATCCAGTGCCCTTTCCATGCGTGAACACCTGAAGTCCGGGTCCTTGTCTGCGACCCGTGCACAGCGTTTTGCGATGGGGGATCTTGAGCAATACCCGTTATCCGGTCCGGTCGAGGGAGACGAGGTCAGCCCTGCCTTCCGGATCAGGAACGATCCGCTCGCCGACGGGCAGGGTCTCGGCCGCGGCTGCCGGAAGGCAGGAACCGGAGCACCGGAACGCGGTAATGGAAACACACCCGGCGCTCTGCGTTCGGCCAGGAATCTCCTGGTACGGCGCGGCGGACCACTGGCAGATCGTCGAAACCGCCGCAGCCTCGCGAGCAACCCTCAAGACGGGTTACCCGGGATTTCCCCGGACCGGCACAAGACCCGTGTCGTCGGTGATATCCATGTCCGCATGGCTATCATCAGGACTTGCACGATCTGTTCCGATCCCCCAATGGCGGGGACGATGCGCCCGCCATGAGCCGCGTCGCAAGCACCTTCAGGCCGGGCTCGACGAGTTCGGTTGGCAGTCCGGCCGGCGCAAGGCCCGACACGGTGCACCGTTCGCCCCCTGACGCTCTCGCCGCGGCCCGTAACCTGCGGCATCGGGATTGGGCCGGAACCAGATGCATGCCCGACATTTGGAGACGACCTTGAGGCGATGCTGGCGCTGGCGGCGGGAGGTCTGCCGCCAGCTGGTGAACGATCACATCACCTGCGCTCGGTCCATAAGGCGCACCGGGCTACGGCCTTTCAGTCGTCTGCAGAGCATCCTGCGGTCCGGCCGGCGCAACCTTGACAACGACCGGCCGGTGGTCGGACCCGATGTCGGGTCCGGTTTCGATGTCGAGGATGCGAAGATCGATACTGGCGAAGGCGTGGTCGATCGGTATGCCGGCGAAACCGAACCAGACGGGCCAGGTGGCCCGGGTGTTGAAACCATGCAGGCCGGTCTCCGAGAGGAACGCGCGCAGACCCGCCGACCACGGGGTCGCGTTGAAATCTCCCACCACGATCCTTGGCGTCTCGACCTCCGCCAGGATGTCAGCGGCGACGCCGAACTGCTCGTTGCGGCGGGCAAGACGGTGCGGTGTGACGGGCGGGAACACGTGCAATCCGGCGATGTGCAGCGTACCGGCGGGCGTATCCACGTCCACCGTGACCATGACCGGAGCCGATGCCGGCCCGGTGCTGTCCGCGAGCCTGGTTACGCTCTCGTCCGAGATCGGGTGGCGGCTGTAGACAACCATGCCGAACGGATGTCCGCGAGGCTCGAGCTTCCGGAAGGGGTAGTCCGCCATGGGCCCGGCCATCTGCTCGACATGACGAGGCAACACCTCCGTTGCCACGACAACATCAGCATCGCTGTCCCTGATCCATGCGGCAAACCTGCCGACGTCGTCATTGGATTTGAGGATGTTGGCGAAGACGACGCGAACGGCATCACCGCTGTCCCGAGTGCCGCTCCTTGCTTCAGCCTGCGCGGAGCGCAACTCCGTTTCGATGACGTCCGCACCCAGCGTGACGGCGAGTGCCGCGAGCAGGCCCGCGAGGAGGCGAAGGCGTGTGGCAAGCGCCATCGCGGCGCAGGTCAGCACACCCAGCGCAATGTGGGGGCGCCAACTCGCGGCGAGTTCCCCGACGAACCCGCCCAGTCCGACCATGGGCGCCGCGCACATCGCTCCGAGGGCCAGCGCGCACAGGCTGATCCCCGTCACGGGCAGGCCGGGCCACCTGCGTCTGCGCGCCATCGGTCAGCCGGGTCCCCCCGATGATGCCAGGGAGCCGGTCAGATGATGCCGCGCTCGCGCAGCGACCTGATCCGGGTCGGATCGTAGCCGATCGAGCGCAGCAGGTCGTCGGTGTACTCCCCGAGTGCCGGAGCCGGACTGTTCGGCACCGGATCGCCGGACGAACGCACCGGATGGGCCGCCATCCGGTAGGTCTCGCCGGGCCGGGCCGGGTGGGGAAACTCCTGGATCCCGCCCCGCTCGGTGACGAACGGGTTGGCAAAGGCCTGGCCGATGTCGAGGATCGGAGCCGCAGGCACCTGCCCGGAGAACAGTTCCAGCCACTCGCCGGTGGTCCGTTGCGAGAGCGCCTCGTCCAGCAGTTCCTGGACCAGGGGGCGATTCCGGAGCCGGTCCGGAAACCGCAGGAACCTCTCGTCCTCGGCCCATTCCGGGTGTCCGATCTTCTCGCACAGGATCGGCCAGAACTTCTCCTTGTTGCACATCAGGAAGATCCATCCGTCACCGGTCCGGTACAGCTGGCACGGGGTCATGGACGGATGGGCCGACCGGGGCAGGCGTTCGGTGACCACCGCGTCGTTCAGGTACCAGGTGGAGAGGTAGCTGGTGTTGTGCAACGCGAGATCGAACAGGGAAACGTCCATGTCCCGGCCGGTGCCGGTCTCGCGCGCGGCCACCAGGGCCGAAACCAGGGAGAACGCCATTGCCAGACCGGTCATCATGTCGACGACCGACAGTCCGAAGCGGGTCGGAGGAGTGCCCGGTTCGCCGGTCAGCGAGAACCAGCCGGTTTCCGCCTGCATGAGATAGTCGTATCCCGGCCACGTCCGGCGGGACCCGGTCCGGCCGTAGGCGGTGAGATGGGCGCAGACGACCCCGGGGTTGACTGCGGCCAGGTGGTCGTAGGTCAGGCCGAGCCGGTCCGGGACGTCTCCCCGCAGGTTGTTGCAGACCGCATCGGCGGTCCGCACCAGATCGTGAAACACCGCCCTGCCGTCATCCGAGCGCAGGTTGAGGGTGACGCTGCGCTTGTTGGCGTTGAAACTGTGAAAGAAGGCGCTGTCCTCGGGGCCGAGGAAACTCGGTCCGACCGACCGCGACATGTCGCCGCCATCACTCGGGTTCTCGATCTTGATCACCTCGGCACCCTGGTTGGCCATGTACATGGAGCCGAAGGGACCGGCGCCGTACTGTTCGATTGCAAGCACGCGTATGCCCGTGAGCGGTTGCATGGTCTTCGTACCCCCGTCTGCTGCCCGTGCCATGCACTCACTGCATGGCGGCCTTCAAATGGTGCCAAACTGGAATTTATGCCTTGACGGTTGCCTCGGTTTCATTCCGATTTTGAAATAACTATCTCCTGTGCATCGCACAATCCGATACCAGGAGAGCCATGATGTACAGCTATCGAACCAATCCGGACTACCCCTCAATCGAACTCTCGCCGGAGATGATCGAGACGGCGATGCGGACCGGCCGGCGGATGCGTGCCCTGGCGGCCCGTGAGGCGCCGGGAATCTTCATCGGCTGGATGGCCGCTGCCCGGGACACCCTTTTCCGTCGCGCGGCGGCCGGCACGGGGCGTCATGTCGATGCGGCCGGGTGACCGCATCCAGGAACCGGCCCGCGGTCCCGAGCACCAGGTCCGGCGCCTCCCGGTGCGGAGCGTGACCGCAGTCGGGGATCACCAGTCTCCGGCTCGGTCCGCGCAAGCCGCGCGCGATGGCGTCGAGCTGGCGCAGCGTGCCGTAGGCATCCTGTTCACCCTGGACCAACAGCGCCGGTGCCGTGATCCGGCCGAGGCAGGCAACGATGTTCCACGCGGCAAACGCCGGATCAAGCCAGGCATCGCACCAGGCCCGGAAGGTCAGTTCCGGGTCGGTGTGATGCCGCGCGAGCCGGTCTCGCAGTTCGCCGGTCCGGAACGCCGCGCGGGCCGCACGCACACCGTCGAGCGAGATGTCCTCGACAAAGACATGCGGTGCCTCGAGCACCAGCGCCGTGACGCCCGCGCCGCTGTCACCGGCGTGGATGAGGGCGATGGACGCGCCGTCACTGTGCCCGTAGAGAATCGGGCGGGCGATCCCGTACCGTTCCAGCAGCGCCGGCAGGGTCCCGGTGGCCTCCCGGTGCAGATAGTCGGTGCCGAGAGGGCCCGGATGGGGCGTCGAGCTGCCGTATCCGCGGCGCGAATACACCAGCGCTCCGCAACCGGTCGCGGCGGCCAGCCGCCAGGGGTAGTCACGCCACAGTGACCGGCTGCCCAGTCCCTCGTGGAGAAACACGATGACCGGCGCGTTCCGGTGCGGCCGGTCAAGCCAGGCAACCTCGAGCCGGGCCTGTGCGACGGTAACGGTCTCGATGACCGGATCTGCGTTCATTCAGCGGCTCTCAGCCTGAAACGCTGGATCTTTCCGGTCGCGGTACGGGGCAGGTCATCGACGAACTCGATCCAGCGCGGGTACTTGTACTCCGCCAGACTGGTGCGCACATGGCGCTTGAGCTCATCGGCGAGAGCGTCGGTCCCCGCAACCCCCGCCTGCAGCACCACGAAGGCCTTGGGCTTGATCAACTGGTCCTTGTCGGGATGGCCGACCACCGCGGCCTCCAGAACGGACCCGTGCTCGGCAAGTGCGGCCTCGACCTCGAAGGGCGAGACGTAGATGCCTCCCACCTTCAGCATGTCGTCGTTGCGCCCGCAGTAGGTCAGCACCCCCGATGCATCCATGATGTAGTTGTCGCCGGTCCGGGTCCACGGTCCGCGGAAGGTCTCCTTGGTCTTTTCCCGCTGATTCCAGTACATCAGCGCAGCCGTCGGCCCGGAGACCTCGAGCACGCCCATCTCGCCGGGAGCACACGGCGCGTCGTTCTCGTCCAGCAACCGGACCCGGTATCCCGGAACCGCCTGCCCGGTGGTCCCGGGTGTCACGCTGTCGAGGCGGTTGGAGATGAAGATATGCAGCATCTCCGTGGTGCCGAGACCGTCGAGGATGGTGGTGCCGACCTGAGCGTTCCATCGGTTGAGCAGGTCGGCCGGCAGCGGTTCACCGGCGGAGACGCACACCCTGAGGTTGTGGGCGTCCGGCGCCGGCAGTTTCCCGCTGGCGAGCAGCATTGCGTAGAGGGTCGGCACACCGAAGAACACGGTCGGCCGTTCGCGCTCCAGTATGTCGCAGACCGCTGCCGGTTCCGGCGGACCGGCCAGCAGCACCGTCGTGGCGCCCACCGCCATGGGAAAGGTCAGCGAGTTCCCGAGGCCGTAGGCGAAGAACAGCTTGGCGGCGGAATAGACCACGTCGTCCTCGCCAAGTCCCAGGATCCGGACGGCGTAGAGTTCGGCGGTCGCGACCAGGTGGGAGTGGAGGTGCACAACGCCCTTCGGCGCTCCCGTCGTGCCCGAGGTGTAGAGCCAGAAGCACATGTCGTCTGCCCGGGTCGACGCGGTGGCATGGTCCGCCGGCTGCCCGGCCAGACTGTCTGCAAGCGACGGGTGGCCTGCTGTCGCCCCGCCGTCAACCAGCACCATCCCCGGGACCGGCCCGGTGCCGAGAACGGTATCGAGCAACGGCGCCGAGACGATCAGTCCACTGGCACCGCAGTCCTCGAGAATGTAGGCGTAGTCCCGCGGGGCAAGCCGGGTGTTCAGAGGGACCGGAATGACTCCGGCCTTGATCGCGCCGAGAAAACAGGCAACGAGGTCAACGGAATCGAGCATCACCAGTGCCAGGCGGTCCTCCCGGCCGAGCCCCCGCGCGACAAGCATGCTGGCGACCTGTCCGGCACGCTCCGCAAGCGTGGCATAGCTGTGACGGCCTGACGCGTCGATGATGGCCACCTTCTCGCCGCGGCCGGCCGCAAGATTTCTCGACAGCAGGTCTTCGGCCGCGTTGTAGAACTCGATCGCATACCGGTCGGTCATGTCTGGGCTCTCCCGGGCGGGCGCGGTGCCCGGCACAATGGACGACGCGCCGGACCGGTTCAAGGATGCGCGGCGTTCCGCGCGGGGTGTCCGCCCACACTGCGCAGATCACCGGATCATGCTGCCCATTGTGGCGTGGCGCACCGGGCGGGATGATGGTGCCGGAGCGTTCCGGCGGGCCGGGAGGTCACGAAAATGCGACGCGAAAGGCTCGGGCTGGTCGGTGTCGTGGTCATGTTCCTGCTCGGCATGATTTCTTCGGTTCTCGAACGGCCGGACGGCAGCCCGGACCACCCGCGCCGGCCGGATACCGGCCAGGAGCAGCAATATCGGCGACCGCAGGTGCTGCCCGGCTCCGACGTGCTGGGGCCGATCTCGCCGCAGGATCCGGCCATCACCATCGCGCCGGCGGAAAAGGGCAACAGCACCGGGACCGCCTTTGCCATCGGCGACGGGGTCTGGATGACGGCACGCCACGTGATCGACGGCTGTAGCGCCTTCGGGGTGGTCGACGGACGCCGGGCACATCGCGGCGGCGCGGCACGGCTTTCACCGGTGCACGACCTGGCGGTGTTCCGCACGGACGGTCGGGCCCCGGTGCTCGGCTTCGATCTCTCGCCGCTCCGGCGCGGCCAGGCCGGGTTTCATCTGGGGTATCCGCAGGGTCGACCCGCAGATCTGCGCTCGTCCCTGCTGGGGCGCATGCGGGTCGTTGTCCCCGGCCGCCGCCGGTCGCAGCCGGTCATCGCCTGGGCCGAGGCGGTGCGCAAGCCGCGGTTCCAGGGCTCGCTCGGCGGCATGAGCGGCGGCCCGGTGCTGAACGCCGCCGGCGACGTCATCGGGGTCTCGGTGGCGGAATCGCGTCGCCGCGGCCGGGTCTTCACCTCCGCGCCGGCAGCCGTGCATGACATGCTCATCGAAGCAGGGGTCGCCGGGTCTCCGGCGGGGTCGGGCGCACCGGTGTCCGAAGGCGGATTCGAGGCCACCGGTCAGGCGCTGAGGGCCAGCCGGACGGTGTCACAGGTCATATGCCGGGTGCGATAGCGGGCCTGGTGCTGCCGGTGAGATTTGAACTCACGACCTCTCCCTTACCAAGGGAGTGCTCTACCCCTGAGCTACGGCAGCCCCGACGCGCGCGGACATTGCCACAGCGCCGTGAAGGCCGCAAGCAAGCAGCAGGGTGTTTGCGTGCGGGACGCGGGCCCTCTGCCGTTGTGGGACCGCGGGTGACAGACACTACGGATGACGGCGGCTATTCCTCGTGCCGGAACCGGAACAGACGTTGCGGCCCGGCATGCCGGGCTGACCTGCGCGCCTATCGGGGCGCACAGGCCTCGATGACGGCGAGGAACTTCTCCCGTGCACCGGGTCCGCGGGCGAACGGGCTGACAATCGGGAGATCGAGACCCAGGGCGCGGTAGGCTTCCAGCCTCTCGAGGCACTCGGCCGGTTCGCCGACCACGCCCGTCGCACTGATCATGTCGTCGGTGACCGCACGTTCGGCGGCCGTCCGGTCGCCGGCGGCCCAGGCCCGCCCGATTTCGGCTGCCTCTTCGGGAAAACCGCTCTCCGCGATCAGACGATTGTACCGGGGGAAGAAGCCGGCGTAGAAGGCAAGTCCTGGGCGGGCGGCAGCGAATGCCCTGCTCCGGTCCTTGTCAACGCTTGCAGGCAGTAGCGACGAAATCTCGATCCGGGCGGGATCGCGTCCGGCACGCGCGGCCCCGGCGGCGATATGGGAACGCGCCGTTGCCGCCGTCTTCAGCGTACTGCGGGTCAGGATCAGCCCGTCCGCAATCTCGCCGCACAGTTCAGTCATCTTCGGAAACAGGGCGGAGACGTAGATCGGGATGGTGTCCCGGTGCGGCCGGAACCAGAGATCGAAGTGTTCGATCCGCACCGTTTCGCCCGCATGGCTGACCTCACCGGTGTGCAGCAGTTCCCGAACCACGGCGGCCGTATCCCGGACCCTGCCGAGAGGTTTGGCGTATTCGACGCCGTGCTCCGGTACGACCTGGACCCTGTGGCTGGATCCCAGCCCGAGCACGAACCGGCCGCCCGACAGCTCGTCCACCGCCGCGGCCGCCATCGCAATGGTGGGCGCCGTACGCACGAACACGCTGGTGATCGCGGTACCGAGCCGCACCCGCCGGGTCCGCAGCGCGCAGGCCGCGAGGATCGCGAACTGATCACCGCCATGTCCCTCTGCCACCCATACGGATTCATACCCGAGTTCCTCGGCCCGCTCCGCACAGTCGGCGATCTCCGTTGCGGTCAGCCCGCCCGAAAAGGCGATTCCAATTCCCGGCACCGGCGCTCTCCCTGAAAGCTCGTGTCGATGTTCGACCAGGGCGGGACTGCACGCAAGGGAAAGAGGTCCTCGGGCCGCGGGCCAGTGTTCCGATCAGTGCCCGGCTGCCCTGAAGTGGCCCGGCATGACCAGGGTGCCGCGCGTTCAGATGTACGGTGTTTTCTCTACGCGGTGCGGGCGCATCGTTCGGGCTCGCAACCACGGGCTGCCTCGTCGGCAACCGTGGTGGCACAGTAAAGTGTCTCGGTGCGATGGTGCAGGATCGGCAGGTCCACAAACTGAAGGTCGCAGGTTCAAATCCTGCCCCCGCAACCAATCGCAGACCCTGAAAACATTGATATATTCGGGGGCTTTTCGATTCTAACCCGAGACATATCCAGCCCTTGGGAATCGCATGGGATGTGCGGTCAGCCTCGATGCCGTCCTCCCGTCGCTGCCCCGGTCGCAACTGGCCCGACCCGGCCCTGGCGTCGCCGACAGTGCTGCACTTGCGAATGCGGCGGCATTGTCAAAAGGCAACGGCTCCCGATCGCGGCTTCATCGCCGGCATCCTGGCGTCGGTCTGGAGGCGCATAGCATTCCCGTTCCCGACGTTTTGGCGCGGCTCCCCCGCCCTGCGGTCAACCGGGACGGAGTCCGCAAGCTTTGTCTGATAGATGTTCCACGTTCCGCATGGACTTTCGCCAGCGTAGTCGATCCACGTCGGGCAGCGTTTGTATATCAGGCCTATGGTCTTTGCGCTGAACAGGACTTCCTTCTCGTACAAGTCGCAGAACCTACAGTAGGAGTGGCTTAGTGAAAGTTGGGCAGAGGCGGGAAGCTTGGCCTGTACGCGGTTACTGCAAATCGAAATACTCAAGCCGTGCTTGAAACGCGAATTCGTAGAGTGATCCTGTGCTGGAAATCCATGTCCAGAAAGCAGTGCTTTTATGACTATTTCTATTGTGGAGTTCTCTGGGATCCAGTTTCTCTTGGCGTCGTCAAGATGTTGCTGGACGGCCAGTCGGTTGTGACTGCCAATCGTGCATCGCCTGTCTGCGAAGGCGTCGCCAGCCCAGAGCGTGACGGCAACGATGATCGCCGCTGCGATCTTCGAACCGGCTCCCGGTTCTTTGTCGTTGGCCGGAGGCTTCGGAGCGGTGTTGCGGTTTTGGCACAGGAGGTTGCTGTACAGGGTCGTTCTCTCTAGTAGACGATGCCGGCGATGCAGAGCGCACCCGCGGCGATGATCGCGGCGACAATGCTGAGGATAATCCTGTATTCTAGGTTCAGCGGGCTGTCGTCGGCGGAGGACTGGGGCATAGCTAGCCGATCGTTCTCGCTGAACTGTCTGAAGTAGCTTAAGCTCAAGGTTGAGGTTCCTTCTAAAGCAGATTGCAGTCTCGCACGCTGCCCACGCCGGAGTTCGCGGCTCGGCCCGCGTCCGTCGTCGGACTAGATGCTAGCCTCGCGGTTGTGGCGGGCTGATGTTCCGGCGCCATCCGGCAAAGGCCAATCCGTAAAGCGCCGTAGAGCGCGTTTCTGGGCCTCCCCGGCGCCACGGCAGCGGGCCATCCGTACAGCTGCACGGCGATCTCGAACTTCGTCTGGGCGGAGGTTGCGGGCCCGAAAAATGCGACCATTGGTTCTCTCCTTGATGTGACGGCACCGGTGGCCGCAAAGAAGCCGAGGACTGCTATTGTGATCTCAGACCCTTTAGGACAGCGAACGTAGGCTTCCCAAGAACATCTCGCCGGTTGTTCGGTGAAGGTTGCCTAGTTCGAGGTTCTTTTCGGCCTAGCGTTTCCCTCGTGGGCCCCGTCTCGCGGACGCTACGGCAAGGGCTGCGATCGGGGATCATGCCGCGTTCCTGGCCACGTCAGTGGGGCGGTTTCATTGCGAGACAGGCCGGGCAGCCAGTGTAGCGCCACTGTGACAGGCTGGTGTGGCCATCCGGAAGCGTTGCGACGGGTTAGCCGCAAGTTGTGACCAGGATGCCGGCTTCGTCCTCGGTTGTGTGATGGATCGTGTATCCTGCAAAGACGTATGCGACGACATGCGCGGAGGTAATCATGGGCTCTTTGCTCCTTTCAGGTCAGAACAGGCATGAGCGCCTGTAGAGGCAGCGTCGAGTCGCCACTGTTCCTCGATCCGTGCGGCTTCGCTTCGAGGGTGTGCGCTTCAAGGACGGGCTAAACATGCTCTGGAATCGCGCGCTTGGCTGTTGCGATTCCGGCGTCGAGTGCCGCGATGGCGTAGTCGGTGTCGCCGAACTCCCGAGCCATGCCTGATCCGTACCTCACCAGCAGCAGCGACAGCACCGCAACGACTTCCTTGGCGCCATATTCGCCTCGGCGGGCGAGTTCGCGCTGAATTGCGTCGTCCGCCGCAGCAAACGCGGAAACGACGGGGTTTTCGCTGCGGTCCACCATCAGCGTCTCCAGCGAAACACCCAACCAGTTAGCAAACGCGTTGGCAGTCACGACGGAGATCGGGTGGCCTGCTTCAGCCCGCTGGTAGGTTCGGAGGGAACAGCCGACCAGCTGCCATGCCTGATCTTGCGTGAGCCCGAGTCTGCGCCGTCGTTCTCGTAGTGGCTCTCTGTTGACGATCACCTGCATATCGAACTCCTCTCAAGCATCCTTCACGATACGCCGTTTGCCTACTACTTCTACGCCAGCCAACCGCCAACTCGCCAAGCAACCGCCAACTATGTCAATACAGCTGGACATTTGGCTTGCTGTGCGGGAATTGGCGATGAAGGCCGTGAAGCGGATCGATGGGCTGTTCGACATCGGGCGTGGGATCGACGGCGAGGCCGCCGAGCGCCGCCTCGCGGTGCGCCGCGAGCAGAGCATGCCGTTCCTTGCCGACCTCAAGGACTGGATACGCACCGAGTGCGCCGCGTACGAAGGAGCTTCGGCCGAGATCTAACCCCCAAACCCACTGACCCACAATCGGATGGCCCCGTCCCGTGCCGCGGTCGAACCTCGTCGTCGCAGGCCAGTTTCTAATCGGGCGGCCCGGCGCTGGAGGAAGGCGACAGGTTCGCGGTCTCATCGATCGAGGCGGCGCGCCAGGCGACGAAGCCGCCGCAGCGATATACCGAGGCCGGTCTGGGAATGGTCCGGCGACGGCAGTGCGCCCGAATCAAGCGATATCGGTCCAGAGTGACGCCGGGACGTAGCGGGACAAGTGCCTCGGATTGGTCGTGGCGACGACCACATCAGGCCGATTCAGCGTTGCCGCCTGCGCAGCCAGGATCACGTCGGCGTCAAGTGCAGGATCGGGCGCCGTCGGCCGTCCTTTCTGGCGGGCTTCGGCCCAGAACACCGCGGCCCGGCGCATCGCCGCCGTTTCGATAGGCAGGAATTCGACCTCTGCGATGAACGCATCGAGCCGCCCGACGCCTGCGCTGCGACCTGCCCGGATGAGCTCGCGCCGCACCTCATAATCCGCGATCTCAGGGACAAGGACCGCGGAGCCACGGTCGAGAACGTCCACGACCCGGCGTCCGCAGGCGGCGGTTTGCGCCGACGCCCTGGGATTGGTGATCAAACCGAGCGGACCGCTGTCGAGCAGGATGGTACGGTTCACCAACTCCGGCCCTTCAACTCCTCGGGAAAATGCTTGCGCACGGACAGCCGTTCCTTGTCCAGGCCCTCCACAAGACAGTCGATCGTATTTCGCTGCTCGCCGCCGTCATCCATGTCGGCCCACGAGCGGATCAGCGCGTGGACGGCCTCCGCCCGCCCCTTCGGCGCCTCGCTTTCCCGGGCCAGGTCGGAAAGTTCCGCGTTTGTCAGGTAAAGGCCGTTCTTCGCGCACAGCAGCCGGATGGCATTGTCTGCCAGGACCACGGGCATGCCCGCAGATGTCGCGATGTCCTGTACGGCTCGCATGACGGCCAGGTACGAACTCCTGGAGGACAGCGAAGGCGCGGCTCGTCCATCTCTGCGGGGCCAGTTGTGGAAGTGCACGAGCCCAAAGGAGGCGACGGCGCGCGCGACATGCCTGTCGGGCCTGGCTACATCGTATCCGAGATTCTTCAGGGCCTCTGCGGCAAGCGCCACGCCGAAGGCCGGTAGCTTGTATTCGCTTCTCGATCCGAGACAGAGCGCCGCCTGCTTGGGGTCTCCGTCGAACTGGCGGATGAGGGAGGTGAAATAGCTCTCGGCCTTGCCGTGCAGGCGGCTGTGTTCGGACAACAGCCTCGCGGTGCTTGCCAAATTGACGAGGTCCTTCTCAAGGGTCGCGGAATTCGCCTTGCGTTCAAGAAGCCACGGCAGAAACCGGTCCGCGATATCGCGCTGCGGAAACTCGGCGTAGGACGTCAGGTCGAAGCCGGAAAACAACTCCGAAAGGTCCGTCTGAAGCCGTTCGACCTTCGGCCAGTCCATGTTGTTCGACAATACGGCCAGCAGCAGTCCCCGGAAGGTGTCCTCGTCGCTCCATTCCCGGCCAGCTGTCCTGGCCTCGACCGCGGCTACCTGCTCGAAACCGTCGACCCGGCTGCGCCAGTCCTCCAGAGAGGAATCCAGACGGGACTGGATGGTCTGCCAGAGCGCCAGTGACGTCATTTCCCAACCCCTGCGCGGGTTTCAGGGTGTGGTTTCATCGATGTAAAGGTACGGCCCAACGCTACCCGAGTACAAGATCGGGCACCCGGTTGTTGCCTGTTCGAGATATCCGCCCTTCACGTCGAATCTCGATCATGCCGGGCGTCGAGTGTTTCCGCGGTGCGGCGAGAGACGCTCTGACAGCCGGGGAGACCTCTGCCAGCAATGGCCAGCCATTGACCAGAGCCCGGCTGATGACGAGGTCCTGCTCGACCTGGAAGTCCTCGTTCTGGGGTGCTTGCGCCCGCCACTGGGTGATGTAGTCCCGCGGGATCACGCATCCGCCTCGATGCTTGCGTTCACGAACAGCCGCCAGTCCTTCGACCGCGGCGCGTCGGCGGCGTCCGCGGCGGGCAGGAGCTTCGTGTAGTTTCGCGCGTGCTGCCGCACATGCTCCTTGAGCAGCACTACCCTGTCTCCGGCCCCAACATGCTCCAGCAGGTAGCCCAGACGCTGCGCCCAGAGGATCGACGCTGACTTCGAAGCCTCGACGAGACGCTCCGGGTCAATGTCTTCGCTGAGCTCGGAAAGCGCGCCAGCCACCCGGTCCAGGCCTCCGGCGCGATGCAAATATCCGACGAGGTCGACCGTCGTCGCTTCCACGGTCGAGACAAGAACGGTGCCGCGCGGATTGTTGAACCTCTCAACCGGCACTGCATCGAGATTCCGGCGCGCCACGAAGGCGACGCGGACAGTGCCACAGACGATCGCGGGCCGGTTCTTCTCCACGACCACCTGGAATTCCTGAGGGCGATGATGGGCTGCGCCGTGAAATTGCGCTGCCGAGAGGAGGCCCACGTAGTAGCGAGCGCCCCAGTGCTCCATCAGCAACGGTATGAACTGATCCGCCGGCAGGCAGCCGAGCCGCGCGTACTCGGGCGGCACGATGACGTAGAACCCCCGCGCGGGGCTGGCGATCTCCCCCTTGGTCGTAAGGCGGCTCAGCGCCTAGCGTACAGCCGTCTCGGAGACCCCAAGGGCCGAGCGGAACTCGGACGAGGTAAAGTGATGCCGGCCGAAGGCGACCAGATTGGCGATGACATTGCGAGCGCGCGGTGCGGCAGATGCATACATGACACTGACAAAGTCGCGTTATTCGTCACGTTATAAAGGCAAAATCGTAATTGGCGCGGTCCTACCGTAGACCGAAGCTCCTGCATGGCAACTCCAGATATCGGTCGACAGTCTTCTCTTCCGGTGCTTTCTCCGCTGCCTTTGCCCCCGGACGTCCCCGCAATCGAATTGATCCAGTTCTTGAAATGTGGAAATGAGCGCTCCATGACGTGCATCGTGCGTTGCCACTTGAACCTGTTCGCGTCCTCGCCATGACCGTACTGTTCACGCCAAGTGCCGAGCTCTGGCCGGATTACGTCGCCGCACTCGAACGGGGCTGGTCGCCGTCCGCCCACAGCCTGGTCACCGTTGGCGCTTTCTCCAGCAGTGCGAGGATGAGGTCCGGCGCGCCGTCACGATCCTGCACGTCGGCGGTGTTAACCTGGATCTCAATCGGGATCCCTTCGACGTCGACCGTCATGTGACGCTTGCGCCCTTTGACCTTCTTCCCGGCATCATAGCCTGCAGGGCCGCCGCTCTCCGTCGTCTTCACGGACTGACTGTCGATTGCGGCCCCCGTCGGATTTGCTGTGCGTCCCGCCAGATCTCGTGCCTGCCGGCGCAACGCATCCAGCATGCGATCGAGGATCAAATGCCCGTTCTCGTCGATGCCACCCGGACCGGCGCCTGGGCGGCGGAAGCCTTCCGCATGCTCGGCGGTACCGTCTATCCGGAAATCGGCGCGAATGGTCGCGGTAGGCCGCCGGTCCGCCGGGTCAGTCCCGGGGCTTGAGCCAGGACTCCGACCAGGCCAGTACGGCGCTCGAGGACCGGTGCTCGCCGCGCTTTTCGAGCCAGGGCGAGCCGCTTCCGATGCGCCCGTTGAGCGAAAGCTGGGCGGAGGCGTGGGGGAAGAAGCTCGAGAGCACGCCGAGCGGGCGGCCGCCGGTGCCGGGCGGCACGTTCAGGATGAAGGGCTCCAGCGCGTCGTACCAGGTCATGCGAACGATGTCCTCGTCCGACTCGACGGTCTCCACCGTGGTGGCCCGCGGGTCGCCCTCGCGGGTGAAGACGGCCGACAGCACCGGCACCGATTCGTCGGCGAAGGGCGGGTGCAGCAGGGTCTCGATGGTGCGTTGCAGCCAGCGGGCGACGGAAATGTCGTCGCTGTAGATGCGGACCTCGCCGTCCGTCAGCTCCCCCTGCATGAAGAGCGCGTGGCCCGACCCGGCCGGGCACCAGAGCACCCGCCAGTGGCTGGTGCGGTCGGACATGGTCCCGCCGCCGTCATGGCTCAGGCGGATGAATGAGTTCTCGCCGGTCATCAGGACCTGGTGGGTGTCGATGGGCGCGGTCATGGTGCTATGTCCTCCGGATCTGGGAGCGTTCTCGGGTTCGGGCTTCGACTATAGGGCCGAATGCGGGTTCAGAGCACGATCCTTTCAGGTTGCAACGGGGTCGAGCGGGCAGCCCCCACCGTTACCCCGCATCGGACTCTGTACCGGGTCCGCGACACGGCTATCGTCGCGACCGAAGACGATCCGGCGCGGCGGAGCACGGCGTCGACATGGACAGCGCGGCCCGGTCGACGGTGCACGACTTCTTCAGCAAACGCCCGGTACCCTCAACAGGCCGGTTCCGCATCGAGGGGGCCGGCGCCGCGGGCGAAGCGGGCGTCGTTGCAGATCTTGACCGTGGTGGGTGCGTAGAGCGGCGGGTGCCTGGCATCCACGCAGGTGCCGATGCAGGCGATTGACGCGTTGTAGTTCGGGCGCGTGAAATGGCCGATGGAGAGCCGGCGCGAACTGGAACCGTGCCTACGCCTCCGGCGCCGCGACGCGGCGTCGAGACCCAGCGGTCGTTGGTCCAGCGCATCAGCAGGTCGCCGATATTGACGACGAACGTGCTGTCGATGGCCGGCGCATCGATCCAGTCGCTCGCGCGCGCACCTGCAGGCCGCCGGCCGCCGCTTCGTTGCGCAGGATCGTCAACATGCCGGGGTCGGTGTGAACACCGCAGCGCAGCTGGCCCGGTTCCAGTTCGCGATCCGGTGCCGGGTAGTGCAGGCGGAGTTGGCTTGCATGGCGGTCGAGCTTGTCCCGGAACCAGTCGGCAGGAAGGCCGAGCGCCAGCGCGAAATAGCGGGCAAGCCTGGTCGAGAGGTCTTCGAGCGCCGGGAAACAGGCCTTCTTCGCCGGCTCCAGCGCCGGCGGCCGGACGGGCCGGAGCTTCGGCGCGAAGTTAGGATAGGAACGCTCCTGCGAGTGGTAGCGGCCGAACGGGCCAATGGCGAACACCTCCTTGAAATCCGGCGGTGTGTCACCGCCATGCATCCGGGCCAGTGTCTCCTCGCCATAGGGAATGTAGCCGCGGTTCTGGTCGTGCTGCGGCCGGCGCACCGTCATCTTCGCGTCGAGCGACAGGTCGAAAAGGGCCTGGGCCGCATCGTAGAGCGCGGTCTGGAACGCCGTGGTTCCGGATCACGACGAATCCGACCTCGCAGCAGATCCGGTCGCGGTCGCGCGCGGCGGATACGGCTTCGGCCGGGTCCGGGCTCTCGAACCGGGCGAGATCGAAGAGGGGGCGTCATGACGCCATCTTGCCACGGCTTGCGGGGCTTGTCTTGCGGCTGCTCCGTCCGGAGGGAAATCCGGGGTAAGGTCATTGGGTCCCACCCATCGGGGAGCACTCGGCGATGCAGGCGGTCGTCCGCCGCTTTCTGCGGCAAGCTCAGCTCTGGACGGCAATCGGGCTGGTCTGCGTAGCGGGTTGGGCGTTCATCGCCTGGATGACGCTCGACATGGCGCATCCGCTCGTCCGCCTGACGATGCCTTTCGATACCGCCTGGCCCTGGGAAACGGCGGCGGCGGTGTTCGTCATGTGGGCAGGCATGATGGTCGCCATGATGTTGCCCTCGGCCGCGCCCATGATCGTTGCCTTCGACACCGTCGAGCGCGGCGGCACCGGGAGATCGCCATCGCGGTCAATGGTCTTCGCCGCAGCCTACCTGCTCGTCTGGATCGGCTGGTCCGCGCTTGCCGCGGGCGCGCAATGGCTGTTGCAGACGGTTGGTCTGCTGACGCCCATGATCGTGAGCAATTCCAAAGGGCTGACTGCGGGACTGCTCATTCTCGCGGGCCTCTACCAGCTTACGCCGTTGAAGCAGGCTTGCCTGAGGCACTGCCGCACGCCACTCGGGTTTCTCATGGCGGAGTGGCGCGAGGGCGCGCGCGGCGCGCTCGCCATGGGCCTCAGGCACGGCCTTTACTGTGCGGGATGCTGCTGGGCGCTCATGCTGCTGCTGTTCGTGGCGGGCGTCATGAACCCGGTCTGGATAGTGTTCCTGACGGTCGCGGTCGCGCTCGAAAAATGGCCGCGCCTGCCGGCCTGGATCACCTGGGCCTACGCCGCCGCCCTCTTGTTTGCCGGTGCGGTGTTCCTTCTTTAGCCAGCGCCTGCGAGGCTACGGCCCGGTCCAGTCGAACGGGATGTGCTTGGCGGAGTTGACGTCCCAGGAGAACTCGAAGCCGAAGGCATCGACCTTGCAGACGGTCGCCTTGCCCCAGGTGACGAGTTGCGGCCCCGGCCCGGTCTCCGAGCCGGGTGCATTGGCGAGGCGGGGATATTCGCCGGGATTGCTGGTCGGCCCGGTGAGCGCATTCGCCCAGGCCGTGACCTTGCCCGCGATATCGACACCCCAGCGCGACTGGTCGGGCGTGATCTCGAAGGAAATTGCCGCCCGTTCGACACCGCGCAGCTTGCGGCCCTCGGTGAAGAGCGCGGCGACCTTGCCGGGAAAGCCGCCGGCCCGCCCGGCGATGATGGTGGTCAGCGCCTCGGCCTGGGCGTCGTCGGCGCGGTCGTCGATGAACAGCCCGGCCTCACCCTCGGCCTTGCCGGCCCACAGGTCGCCCTCCCAGCGGCCGACCCGCACGAAGGCCAGGTCGTCGAGGACCGTGTCCCCGTAATGCCCGCTCTTTACGTGCCAGAAGAGGACCGACTCGCAGAAATTGTCGTCCGGCGCCTGCGCGAAGGTGCAGGGGCAGGCGACGGCGCAGCTGCAATTGTCGAACCAGTCGCCCACGATGTGCCAATTCGGCGTATCCGGCATGAGAGTCTCCCTCAGTGCCGCAATCATGCTGTGAATGCTAAGGGATAGCGGGCAAGAGGCGCAACAGCCATTGCGGCCGACGGCGGGGCGGGGTAGCCAGCCGGATCCGGCGAGCAAGGGAGGGAGGCCCCCATGCGCCTGCAAACGAGTCTTTCGCTGGCAGAGGCCAATGCCATCGTGACCGGGGCGCTCAGGCTCGGACGCGAGGCCGGTCTCCTGCCGCTCACGGTCGTCGCTCTTGATGCCGGCGGCAAGCTCATCGCCGCGCAGTCGGAAGATGGCTCCGGCCTGCTGCGCTTCGACATCGCCTTCGGCAAGGCGTGGGGCGCGCTCGGCATGGGCATCTCCAGCCGCCTCATCCGCGACCGGCTGGCCGCCCGCCCGGCCTTTCAGGCGGCTCTCGCCGCAGCGTCGGACGGGCGCTTCGTCCCGGTGCCGGGCGGCGTGCTGGTCCAGACGGGCGAAGGCGTCACCGTCGGGGCCGTCGGCGTCAGCGGCGACACCTCGGAGAAGGACGAATACTGCGCCGTCAAGGCGATCGCGAACGCCGGCCTGGCCGCGGAACCCGCCGAGCCCGACCCCGACTGGCGCGGCTCGTCGCTGTCGGATCGGTAGGAGGACTCCCGCCTCGTCGGAAGCGACCGGGGTGCGTCAGCCCTTGATGACACGCTCCTTCGTCACGACGAAGGCGAGGCGGGCTTCGTCGATGAAAGCGGCCTCATCGGCGCGGGTAGTCGCACAGGCTTGCGAGGCGGCGCAAGCGTGCATGGCGTCAGTGTAAATCTCCAGTGAGATAGCCACTTGCAAAATTCCTGGCCTCAATTGGTTGGGGGAGTATCGTTGACCGGCCCTGCCAGGACATTGGGCCATGCTGTGCTTGGGTGTCCGTTGTTTCTGCAAATTCGGGTTCGGACCTGGCAACGGCGCTCCGATTCGGCGGAATCCTGTCAAACGTAACCGCTGCTTCCTGACGAAGTGGGCTGGTCTTGGTTCGCAACGGGGGAGGGCCAGAGCATCAGTCGCCGGAGTTGCTCGACGGTCAGGGCCAGGATACCGAACATCAGGTGCGAATAGACCTTCGCATGACCCCGCACCCGGACGTGACTGCCGCCGCAATCGCCCTTCAGACGGGCATTCACTCTCTCGATTGTCGTGCGTTCACCATAGCGGACCACCGCCGTCTCCCGATAGTTGACTGCGCTTTCTGCCCTCTCTCCCCGGCGCAAGACCTCCTTGAGTGCGGTATCGCGACGGGGGTTGGAGTCGATGATCGCGACATGGCCGGTCCACTCACTGTACCCGCGGATCTGTTGTGCGTCGTAGGCGGCATCCATCACCTCGTACAGGTACGTCACCCTCTGTCCGGTCTGTGCCGCCATCGGGATCGCCGCCAGGCTGTCATGCAAGGATGCCGAGGTCAGAAGGAACCCGAGCGGGATACCGCTTGGCCCCGCGATTCGGCCATGTCAAACCGGACATGTAGGGGATTTCCTGCATGGAATCAGGCACTTGAGTAGCACAGGGGGCGCTAGTGGGCTCATGCGGCGCCTGGAGTATGTTTGAAAAAATCTCCGGCCGCGCGACTCATGACCCTTCCGGATCGAACAGCGGAATGTCCATCGCGCGGGCGACATCGTTCATCCGCCGGTCGTAGCTCGCGAGTTTCAGCTCCTGGCCTTGATCGGCCAGATACGCGCACGACGCCAGATGCAGGGCGTCGAGGGTCCGGAGCGGCGCCGGACCGGGAAAGGCGTCGAGCGTCCGCGCCAGAACCCGCGGGCTCAGCTCCAGCAGCGCGACCCGTCCGACCAGACCGTGCGCCACCTCACCATGCGAATGCGCAAGCCCGCGCGCGTGCAGCGCCGTCCATATCTCGTATTCGAGGAGTCGGCTGGAGACCAGCGTCCCGTCCCAGAGGGACATCGGTGGCCGGCGGTCCTCGGTCAACAGCCAGGCCAGTGCGACGGACGTGTCGAGATAGATCACCGGTCGCGCCGGCTCTCGTCCAGCTCGGCCAGGACCTCGTCCAGACTGGCAACCGGGGCGGGCCTGGGCGGCGGTCCCGAACCCGCCAGCGCCGGCGGCGCAAGCACGCCGGACCGCACCGCCTCGGCAAGGAACGCATCGGCGAGGACGGGGCTCCGGCTCTCCCTGAGCGGGCCGAGTTCCGCCACGACGCGGTCGCGATCGGTCACCAGGATGGTCTCGCCCGACGCCGCGAGCCGGACATACTCGCTCAACCGGTTGTTCAGCGCCTTGATCCCGACCGATCTCATGCGCCTTAGGTAGCTACCGCGCCCTACCTTGTCAACTGGCAACGCAACTCTCAGCTGGCGGACCCGTCATTACGCAACGAAGGCCAAGGAGATTGTTCCTATGTTGTGCGATGCGCAGTTTCATCGCCAATCGGCGCGGCAACCTGCTGATTTGCGTCCGTTCCCAGGGGTCGTGAGACGCCGCCGACAATACTCCAGTGGCTGAAATTGTGTCTCCCGCCCCGCAGGGTTTCGGCGATGTCCGGATATATTTCCGCGAACCGTTTCGTGGCCAGACCCGAACCGCACGCCAGTCAAGAAGGGTTTGACGTCTGCCCTCTCGACGCTGGCATCCCGCCCTCACCTGCGCGGCTGCGGAATGCGCTCATCTCGCACCGGCCATTTCTCCACGATCGGATCGACGGCCCGGTCTATTTCGTCCAGCAGACACTCCGATGCCGCCTCGCTATCGGCCCGTTGTGACCGAAGAATTTCGGGGCCGAGTTCGGCAGGGTCCCCTTGTTGCCTTGTTCATAAACGAGCAGCAACCAGATTCGGCGCTCGTCGTTCCACCGGGTGATTCCGCACGAATCGATTTCCGAAGATCGTGTCCCTGCAAGTGGTGCAGGAACCTGACGTCCTCCATTCGGTTGTGTCTCCGGAGACGGTCGAAGGCCGCTGTTTCCTCCGGTGACCTTTGGCACGAGCGCAGTTGCGTGGATGTGTTTGCGGCAGGACATGGCATCATGATCGAGACCGCACCCTTCGAGCGCGTCCGGCAACGAGTACGTTCCATCGTTTACTATCGTGTGTATATAATTGCGCATGCTGCTCAGCGGCCGAGACATCGTCGAGCGTCTCAAATCCGAGGGCTTCGAGTTGGTGAGCGTGAGGGGGTCGCACCGCAAGTTCAGAAAGGGCACGATCATCGTGGTCGTGCCGCATCCAAAGAAGGACTTGCCCGTCGGCACCACCCGGAGCATCGCCAGGCGGGTAGGCTGGAACTGAGGAGGCAGCCATGCACTATGTCGCCGTCATCGACAAGGATCCTGGAAGCGCCTATGGGGTCCGGTTTCCGGAGGTGCCGGGATGCTATTCGGCCGCCGACAACTTCGATGACATCGTTCCCAACGCGATCGAGGCATTGAGCCTGTTCTTCGAGGACGGTGAGCCCGCGCCACCGCGCGGCATCGAAGCGGTGCGTGAGCAGGTTGCCGACAACATCGCGGAGGGCGCGGTGCTGATGATGATTCCCTATGTGCGGGACCGGAAGCGGGTCGTGCGGGTGAACCTGAGCCTGGAGAAGGGGTTCCTCGATACCCTTGACGAGGCGGCGCGTATGCGCGGGATGACGCGCTCCGCGTTCGTTCAGAAGGCGGCGACGCGGGAGATTCTCGACCCGGACTGAACAGGGCAGCGTCGTCAGACCGTGTGCAACCAACCCGAACCGGCACGGTGGACGAGGACGTGGAAGACGAGACGCGCGAGGAAGGAAAGAAACCCGCGAGGTCGAATGCCGACGAACGCGAGACCAGGCGCGCAGCCGCGTTGCGCCGCAACCTGTATCGGCGCAAGCAGCAGGCGCGGGAGCGCTCTGCGGGGACGCCGCGTCGCGGACCGGACCGCAACGAGTGACCGCTGCGGCGGGACCGGGCCGCGGCCTTGTCTGGCCCGGCCCCGTTCAATACAAACGGTGCCGCATCAGGACTGACGCGGCAGGAGCCCCGCAACCCCGGAAGGAATGATGGACAGGATCAGGATCCGAGGCGGCAACCGGCTGGTGGGTACAATTCCGGTGAGCGGCGCCAAGAACGCCGCCCTGCCGATTCTGGCTGCGAGCCTGCTCACCTCCGAACCAGTACGACTGCAGAACGTCCCGCGGCTGGCTGACATCGATTCGATGCTGGCCCTGATCGGTGAGCTCGGGGCGGCGGTTCGCTGGCCGGGCTCTCCGGGTGAGCCCGAGCTGGAGATCCGTGTTCCACGGGTGGCCGCGACCGAGGCACCCTACGACATCGTGCGCAAGATGCGCGCGTCGGTGCTTGTGCTCGGACCACTGGTCGGGCGCTGCGGCCGGGCGCGGGTGTCGCTGCCGGGCGGATGCGCGATCGGGACCAGGCCGATCGACCTGCACTTGGCCGGACTGCGCAGGATGGGCGCGAGCATCGACCTGTCCGGCGGATATGTCGAGGCGGCGTTGCCCCGGGGCGGTCGCCTGCACGGGGCCAGGCACGTCTTTCCCGCTCCCTCGGTCGGGGCCACCGAGAACCTGATGATGGCGGCCGTGCTCGCGCGGGGTGAAAGCGAACTGGTGAACGCCGCGCGCGAACCGGAAATCGTCGACCTCGCGGACTGTCTCGCCGCGATGGGCGCGCAGATCGAGGGTGCGGGGACCGACGTGATCCGCATCAGCGGCCGCGAGACGCTGGGTGGTGCTGCGCACCGCATCACGGCTGACCGGATCGAGGCCGGAACCTACGCGATTGCCGCATGCATCACCGGCGGGGAACTGGAACTGACCGGCATCCGGCCCGGCATGCTGGAGCGGGTTTTCGACACTCTTTCCGCGGCCGGCGCCCGCATCGATACGGCGGCCGACCGCGTCCGGGTGACGGCGCCGGACGGGCGGCCGCGCGCGGTCGACATCGTGACCGAGCCCTATCCCGGTTTTCCAACCGACCTGCAGGCGCAGCTGATGGCGTGCATGACCGTTGCCGACGGTTCGTCGCTGATCACCGAGACCATCTTCGAAAACCGGTTCATGCATGTGAGCGAACTGGTGCGCATGGGAGCGGACATCACGGTCCGGGACGGCTCGGCGCGGGTGTGCGGCGTCCACGGCCTTGCCGGAGCCCCGGTGATGGCGACCGACCTGCGGGCGTCGGTGTCCCTCGTCCTTGCCGGTCTCGCGGCGAACGGGGAGACCACGATCAACCGGATCTACCACCTTGATCGCGGTTACGAACGCCTTGTCGGCAAGCTGGTCGCCTGCGGTGCGGTCATCGAACGCGAGACCGATGCCGACAGCGTGCAGGTGGCCTGATGGCAACCCGGCGCACCGATCCGGGCCGCCGGTTCCGGGTGAGGGTCGAGTCCCGTGACGACCTGGAACTCGTGTCCACGCTGCTGCAGGATGCGATCGTACCGGTGCGCGAGATCGTCTACGAGCCGGCGCACCGGCGGTTTGCCATGATGGTTCAGCGGTTTCGCTGGGAACTGGTCGAAGCCGCGCCGGTCGGGGAGGACGGCCCGGTCTCGGAACGGGTTCACTGCGCCATTCTCATCAACGAGGTCGACGCCGCCCGGACCCGGGGTTTCGACATCACCGAGCGGGGACGGATCCTCGAACTGCTGTCCTGCAACCTTGCCGACGACGGCCTGTACCTGTGTTTTGCCGGCGGCACGACTATCGGCCTGTCGATCCGCCGGCTTTCCTGCCTGGCGGAGGATGTCGGCGAGGCCTGGCCGACCTGGTCCCGGCCCACCCATCCGGACGAAGCCGATGAGCGTGACTGATCCCCTGGTGCTTGCCGTGCCGAAGGGCCGTATCCTGAAGGAGGTCGGCCCGCTGCTGTCACGTGCAGGTATCGGGCCCGAGCCCGACTTCTTCGACGAGAACGCGCGGAAGCTCATGTTCCGGACCGATGATCCGGGCCTGACGATCATCCGCGTGCGCAGTTTCGACGTCGCGACCTTCCTCGCGTTCGGGGCCGCGCACCTGGCGGTGTGCGGCAGCGACGTGCTGATGGAGTTCGACCATCCCGAGATCTACGCACCGGTGGACCTCGAGGTCGGCCGCTGTCGCCTGTCGGTGGCCGAGCCGGAGGAACTGGCTGCGCGCGAGGATCCGAAACGCTGGAGCCATCTGCGCATCGCGACCAAGTATCCGAAGGTGACCCGCAGGCATTTCGCGGCACGCGGCGTGCAGGCCGAATGTGTCAAGCTCAACGGAGCGCTTGAACTCGCGCCGCGGCTCGGACTGTGCCGGCGCATCGTCGACCTGGTGCAGACCGGGTCCACGCTCAGGGCAAACGGCCTGGTCGAGGTCGAACGGATCGCCGAGGTCAGTTCGCGCCTGGCGGTCAACCGGGCGGCGCTGAAGACCCGGCCCGCCCTGGTCAACGAGCTGATCGGCCGGTTCCGGGAGGTGGCCGTTGCCGCATAGACTCTCCACCCGGATGCCGGACTTCGAGTGCAGGTTCCGCAGCTTTCTCGATGCGCGCCGGGCAGCCGACAGCGATGTCAGCGACGTTGCCGCCGCCATCATCGACGACGTGAGAACGCGGGGTGATGCCGCGCTCGCGGAGTATACCGAGCGGTTCGACCGCATTCGCCTCGAACCGGAGTCATTCCGGGTCACAGGGGCGGAGGTGGCCGCGGCCCGCGCGGCCTGCGATGCCGCCGAGATCGAGGCGCTCGAGATGGCGGCGCGGCGCATCGAGGCCTTCCACGCACGCCAGGTGCCCGGCGACCTCGAGTGGGAGGACGAGGAAGGGGTCGGGCTGGCCATGCGCTGGCGACCGGTCGCCTCGGTCGGCCTCTACGTGCCTGGCGGCAGTGCGGCCTACCCCAGCTCCGTGCTGATGAATGCCATCCCTGCCCGGGTGGCGGGGGTGCCGCGGCGCGTCGTCACGGTGCCCGCGCCCGACGGCGAGATCAGGCCGCTGGTGCTGGCCGCGGTCGACATGGCCGGGGTGAGCGAGATCTATCGTCTCGGCGGCGCCCAGGCGGTGGCCGCACTCGCCTGGGGAACCCGGACCATCAGGCCGGTCGACAAGATCGTCGGACCGGGAAATGCCTATGTCGCCGCCGCCAAGCGGCTCGTGTTCGGACAGGTCGGGATCGACTCGATTGCCGGGCCATCGGAAATCCTGGTGGTGTCGGACGGCGACAGCGATCCGGCGTGGATCGCGATCGACATGCTCTCGCAGGCCGAGCACGCCGAGGATGCGCAAGCGATCCTGGTTACCGACGATGCCGGCTTTGCCCGCCGTGTCGAAACCGCGATCGACGAGACGCTCGCGCGTCTTCCCCGGTCAGCCATCGCGGCTGCAAGCTGGCGCGATCACGGAGCGGTGATCGTGGTCGGGTCCCTCGACGAGGCGCCGGGACTTGTAGACCGGGTGGCACCGGAACACCTCGAACTCGCGGTTGCCGACCCGGCGTGGTTCGCCGAACGGATCGGCAATGCCGGCGCGGTGTTTCTCGGGCGTCATACTCCCGAAGCGATCGGTGACTACATCGCGGGCCCCAACCACGTGCTGCCGACCGGCCGGACCGCCCGGTTTTCGTCCGGCCTGTCGGTACTGGATTTCATGAAACGGACCAACACGATACGCTGTGATGCAGGAAGCCTGTCCCGGATCGGTCCGGCCGCCATGGTGCTGGCCGAGGCGGAAGGTCTGCATGCCCATGCCTGGTCCATCGCCTCGCGGCTGGATGCGTCCGTGGACTGACCCGGTGTAGAGAGGACACGCAGCATGACACGGCGTGCGCTCACCATGCCCGATGGCGTGCCGGATCCGTCGAACCAGAACGCCGGGGGGCGGATCGTCCAGATCACGCTGAACGAACGTACGGTCCTGCGGCGCAGCGCGGAGGTGGAACACGAGCGCGCGGTGGCAATCTATGACCTGATCGAGGACAACAGGTTCTGTCCGGTCGGGGTGGAGGAGGCAAGCTTCCACCTGCACCTCGCGATCGAGGAAAGCCGGCTGCAGTTCGACATCCGCACCACCGACGGGACCACGGTCGGCGAAGTCACCCTGCCGATTGCACCGTTCCGCAGGGTGGTGCGTGACTACTTCCACGTCTGCGAGAACTACTACGAGGCGATCCGCAACCTGTCGCCGTCGAAGATCGAGGCGATCGACGTGGGCCGACGCGCGCTGCACGATGAAGGAGCGAGGATCCTGCTGGAGCGCCTCGATGGACAGGTCTCGATGGATTTCCCGACGGCGAGGCGCCTGTTCACCCTGATCTGCGTCCTGCACATTCGGGGCTGATTCTCGTCGTGACCGGGATCGGAGAGACTCCGTTCCTGCCGCAACCCGGCGCGGCGCCGGGCGCGGTGCTCTTCGCCTGCGTGCAGAACTCGGTACGCTCGCCGATGGCGGAGGCAATCCTCAAGCACCGGTGCGGAACCAGCATGTACGTGGATTCCTGCGGGATCAGGCATGGAACACTCGACCCCCTCGCGGTCGAGGTCCTGTCGGAACTGGGCATCGATCTTGCCGGTCACCGGCCGAAGACCTTCGAGGAGATGGAGGACGGGTTCTTCGACCTCATCGTCTCGCTGTCGCCCGAGGCCCACCACCGGGCAACGGAACTGACCCGCACAATGGCGTGCGACATCGAGTACTGGCCGATCCTCGACGTCACCATCTTCGAAGGCAGTCTCGAGATGCGTCGCGCCGGTTACCGGGAGGTCCGCGACGAACTGATCCGCCGGATCGAGAAGCGGTTTCCGTAGTCCGCGACCATCGTGTCGAGGGAACAAGCGGCTTGATTTTTCCCCTGTCCGGCTCCACCTTCGTGCCCGTCCGATCAACACAAACTGATGGTGCCATGGCGAAAGAAGATGTCCTGGAAGTCTCGGGAACGGTTTCTGAACTGCTTCCGAATGCGATGTTCAGGGTCAAGCTGGACAACGAGCACGAGGTTCTGGCCCACACCAGCGGCAAGATGAGGAAGAACCGGATCCGTGTTCTTGCCGGCGACCGCGTCAACGTCGAAATGACGCCGTATGACCTGACCAAGGGTCGAATCACCTTCCGATTCAAGTAGCGCAGCCGGCGTCCGGCGGCCCTGCGCATGCCCCCCCGCGCGGTGTTTCGGCCGCAGTCCGGCCTGCCCTGTGTGCTGGCCTCGGCGTCACCCCGCCGGCGTGACCTGCTGCAACAGATAGGCCTGGTTCCCGACCGGATCGACCGTCCGGGTGTCGACGAGACCCCGTCCAGGGGCGAGATCCCCCGGACCTACGCCGCGCGCATGGCGGACGCCAAGGCCGATGACGTGGCGCCCCGGCACCCGGGCGCCTTCGTGCTCGCTGCCGATACCGTCGTTGCCTGCGGGCGCCGGATCCTGCCCAAGGCGCTCGAACCGGACGAGGCACGCCTGTGTCTCGGGTTGCTGTCCGGGCGCCGCCACCGGGTTCTGGGTGCGGTCACGCTGGTGCGTCCCGACGGCGCCAGGCTCCGGCGCCTCGTTGCGACCCACGTGCGGTTCAAGCGTCTGTCCGCCGACGAGCTCGACATCTATCTCGCCGCCGGTGAATGGCGCGGGAAGGCCGGTGGATACGCGATCCAGGGCATGGCGGCCGCCTGGGTTGCCTCGCTCAACGGGTCCTACAGCAACGTGGTCGGTCTGCCGCTCGCCGAGGTCCACGCCATGCTGGCCGGCAGCGGGTTTCGTTACCACGTCGCCGATCCGCCATGACCGCGCGCGAGATCCTGGTCGACAGGTCCGCCGCCGAAACCCGGGTTGCGATCATCGAGGACGGACGGCTGCGGGAGTTGCTGGTCGAGCGCGTATCGCGTCCGTGGCGGCTGGGTCAGGTGGTGGTGGCACGGGTCACCGCGGTGCGGCGAGGGCAGTGCTTTCTCGACCTGGGCGGATGCGCTGGCGTGCTGGACCACACCCGCGGGAACCCGGTGCACGAGGGCGCCTCGCTCGCTGTCCAGGTTCGCTCCGAGGCCCGGCGCGGCAAGGCAGCGCGGGTGTCCACCGGTTTCGGTCTCGACGGGGAGTTCGTCTCGATCGTGCCCGGCCGCAGCGGGGCCAGCGTGTCGCGGCGCATCGTCGACACCGGCCAGCGCGATGGGCTGCGCCGGGCCGTCGCGGACCTGGCGCCGGACGGAGCCGGCATCATTGTCCGCGCGACCGCCGGGCACCGCCGGTGCGCGGATGTGGTGGCCGACGCGCGCGCCGTGGTCGACCGGCTGATCCGGGTGCGAGAATGGGCGGGAGAGGACCCGGTGGGAACCGTGCTCGATCCCGCTCCCGGGCCGGTGGCGCGCTCGCGCCTGCGCGCGCCGTCAGCGGTTCTGCGCGAGGGACGCGACGGCGAGCTGTTCGATGACTTCGGCGTCGAGGACGCCATCGAACTCGCGCTGCGGCGGACCGTTGCCATGCCGGACGGGCTGCGGCTGGTGATCGAGGAAACCGAGGCGCTGAACGCGATCGACATCGACATCGCCGACGGCGCCCTGACCGCGGGCCGGGCAGCGGCGCTCGGTACCGAACTCGCCTGGCAGGTCCGCCTGCGCCAGCTGGCCGGGCTGATCATGATCGACGTGCCGCGGGCGCGCCGGGTCCGTGACCGGGTTGCGGATGCGTTCGCCGCCGCCTTCGACGGTGAGCCGGACGCTCCGGTGGTCCACGGCTGGACCCGGACCGGGGTTCTGGAAGTCGCCCGCCCGCGCGGCCTGCCGACGCTGAACGAACTCTACACCGGCCCGGATCACGGCGTGCGGCCGAGCGCCGAGACCGTCGCTTGTGACGTGCTGCGCCGCATGCCGGGCCGTGTCCGCGCCCTCGCGTGCCCCCGGGTCCGGTGCGCGCCCGAGGTGGTGGCGCTGATGGCCGGTTCCCTGCGCCCGGCCGTGGTCGAGCTTGCCCGGCGGCTCGGCTGCGAGCCCCGGTTCGAAGCGGTTTCCGGCCTGGCCCCCGGCGAGTGGTGGATCGACGGGGAGTGACGGAAGGCATGGCGCGCAGATGTCCGGAATGCGGGGCCGAGACGGTGCGGGCGCACCGTCCCTTCTGTTCCGCCCGCTGCAGGTTGCGGGATCTTTCCCGCTGGCTCGACGGGGAGTACCGGGTACCGGCCGATCATCCCGACGGGATGACGGACTTTCCGGTGCCCGGGCCCGACGACGATCCGCAGGTCGGCTGACCGGTCCTCATCCGCGCCAGGGATGCACCTGCATCCAGTGCCGTGCGATGTCCATCCGGCTGCAGATCCACACGTCGTCGAACTGCCGGACATGGTCGAGGAGGCGTGCCAGCCCCATGGCGCGCGCCGGGTGCCCGGTCAGGCGCATGTGCAGCCCGACCGACATCATCCGCGGCTGTGACCGGCCTTCCTCGCGCATGAAGTCGAACGCGTCCCGGCAGAAGGCGAAGAAGTCCTCCCCGGTGGAAAACCAGCCGCGGCCGAACTTGGAGTCGTTGTTGGTGAGAGTGTACGGCACGACGAGATGCGGCCGGTCCGCGACGGTCACCCAGTAGGGCAACTCGTCGTTGTACGCGTCGGAGTCGTAGAGGAACCCGCCCTCCTCGACCAGCAGCCGGCGGGTATTCACGCTCGGTCCGGTGCGGCAGTACCAGCCGTAGGGACGCTCGCCGAGAGTGCTGGCAAGAGAGGCGACGGCACGGCGGATGTGCTCGCGTTCGACGAATTCCGGCAGCTTGAAGTGCTCGATCCAGCGCCAGCCATGGCAGCAGATGTCGAGGCCCGCCTCGCGGATCGCGCGGGCCGCTTCGGGATGGCGTTCCAGCGCCAGGGCACAGGCGAAGATGGTCACCGGCAGGTCGCGCTCGCCAAACAGCCGCAGCAGGCGCCAGAACCCGACCCGCGAGCCGTACTCGAACAGTGACTCCGCCGCGAGGTCACGATCGCCGTGCGGGATGATGGAGGATGGTGCCTCGGTCAGGCTGGCTTCGGAAAACCCGTCTCCGTCGTGCAGCGAGTACTCCGAGCCCTCCTCGTAGTTGATCACGAAGTTGAGCGCCAGCCGGGCGCCGTTCGGCCACTGCGGGTCCGGCGGAGAAGCTCCGTAGCCGACGAGATCTCGAGGCGTGAGTGTCATGGCGCGGCTCCCTGGGGTCCGGTCGGGGCGCCCATGATACGGGGTCAGGTCCGCCCTGTCGCGCCGGTGTCCCGCGGCAGTGTCGCGCACAGGATTGATGCCAACGCCATGGCCGCGCCACCGGCGAGGAAGACCGGTGTATGGCTCCCGGTGCGGTTGAACAGTTCGACCAGCAGCGGAGCGCCGAGCAGCTGGGCGGCGCCGACCGACACGGTCATCCAGCGCCACAGGGGCGTCATGGCGCCGCTGCCCATCACCTGCTGGGCGCGGCCGGCAATCACGGCACTCGATCCGGGTTGGGAGCCGAACACCAGCGAGGAGAACAACAGCACGAGCCCGCCGGGAGCAAGGACCGGGAGTGCGATGGAGGCCGAGAGCATGGCAAAGATCACGACCAGTCCGGGGGTCAGCCCGATCCTGTCCGCGAGCCGGCCCCAGAGCAGGGTGCCGAGTACGGCGCCCGCACCGACCAGGGTCCAGTGCAGGGCGCCGTGGGACATCGGGTGGCCGAGCCCGCGCACGATGTAGTCCACCCAGTAGATCGAGTGCGGAATCAGACCGACCGAGAACAGGAACTGGGCGGCGACCAGTTTCCAGCCCTCCACCGGAATCGGCACGCGGTGTTCCGGGACGTGCGCCGCCTCGAGGCGAGGCGCCCCCGACCAGGCCCACAGCCCGATCCCGGTCGCAACCGCGCCGACCGCGGCTGCGCCCGCCCACCCGGCCGCGACACCCGCTTCAAGCAGGAACGGCAGTCCGACGGCGGAGAAGAAGATGCCGAGCCCGACGCCGGAGAACGCAATCGATGTCGCCCGGGCGACCCGGTCGGGCGGTGCGAACCGGGTGACGTAGGAGATGCCGAGGATCATCATCACCGCGACGACGATGCCGACCAGCAGACGCCAGGACGCCAGCCACAGGTACCCGAACGGCATGATGCTGGCGACGAGCGACAGCAGGGCCAGCACCAGGCAGGTGCGCAGGACCGCGGCCTCGTGCCAGCGATGCCGCAGCCGGGCGGTGGCGACGGCGCCCAGCACGTAGCCGGCGAGATTGAGCGCGCCCACCCGACCGGTCTCGAACTCGGCCAGCTGTCCCGACTCGATCAGGACCGGGACCATCGGCGCATAGCCGAACCTCCCGATTCCCATGCCGACCAGAAGGCAGGCCTGGGCTCCAATCGCGTATCTCAGCCAGATCGGCATGACGGGCGTGCGGTCACGACACGGGATCCCTCGCGGGTGATGACAGGCTGTCTCCAGCCGGCGCACAATGCCACCCGGTATGAAACCGGTCCACGTCGCGAGGGCCGGTACGGCAACAGGGGACGGCCTGATGAAGATTGCCCTGGTCCAGGACCTGCACTGCGGCGCCGGGTGGCGTGACTTCTCCTTCCTGAAGATCGTGACCGACACCGGCATCGTCGGTTACTCGGAGTATCTCGAGGGTTTCGGCAGCCCCGGTCTGACCGGGGTGATCCGCAGGCTGGGCGAACTCGTCATCGGCGAGGACCCGAGACCGGTCGAGGCCGTGGTCACCCGGCTGCGCCTGGTCACCCGGCACGTGCCGGGCGGCATGGCCGCGCAGGCGATCGCCGCGTTCGAGAACGCGCTCTACGACATCAAGGCCCGTGACCTCGGGGTGCCGGTCGCCGCCCTTTTCGGGGGTCCGTACCGGACCCGGCTTCCCGTCTACTGGTCGCATTGCGGCACCTTCAGGCTCAATCACCACGAGGCGATGGGTGTGCCGCAACCGCGTTCGCTCGACGACATCCGCGCGCTTGGCCGCGAGGTCCGCGACAGCGGCGTCGGCTCGCTCAAGACCAACATCTTCCTGTTCGGGGACGGTGAGCCGCAGGTCTACATGCCGGGCTTCGGGCGCACCACCGGCGGGCCCGAACTGAATGCCGAGCCGTGGCTCGTTGACGTGATCTGCCGGCAGATGCAGGCGTTCCGCGACGGTGCGGGCCCGGACATCGGACTGAAGCTCGATCTCAACTTCAACTTCCGCACCGAAGGCTACCTGCGGGTGGCCCGGGCACTGGAGCCGCTCGGCCTCGACTGGCTCGAGCTCGATATCTTCGAGCCCGACGCGCTTGCGCGCATTCGAAGCCGGGCACCGATGTCGATCGCCTCCCTGGAATCACTGTTCGGCCGACGCCAGTACCGGTCGTACTTCGACGCCGGGGCGGTCGATGTCGCGATCGTGGACGTGCCGTGGAACGGGATCGCGGAGTCGATCCGGATCGCGAACCTGGCGGAGATGCACGAGGTCAACGTCGCGGCCCACAACTTCAACGGGCATCTCGGTACGCTGATGGGAGCGCATTTCTGCGCCGCGGTCCCGAATTTCAGGGTGCTGGAAACCGACTACGAGGACGTGACCTGGAAGGACGGCATCTTCGATCCGCCGCCGGTGATCGAGAACGGCGAACTCCTGCTTCCGGACACACCCGGGTGGGGGACCACCATCAACGAGGAGGCGCTGGCCGCTCATCCCCCGGCCAACCGGTTGTGGATCGGAAGCCGGGATGGGTAACCGTCCCGCTGCGAAGCCTACGGGTAGGCGATGCGCATGAACACGACGCGCTGCGACCTCGCCTGTCCCGCCCGGTCCTCGCGGGTCACCGTGACCTCGCCCCGGTAGGCGCCCGACCGGAGCGTTCCGTCACTCACCTGCACACCGACAGCGAGCCAGATCCGCGGCTGGTCGTCCTTGGCGCGTTCCGACCTGAGCGCAACCGGCTGCCCCGACGGGTCGGTGAGCCGCATCGAGATCAGGTCGTTCTTGCGCAGGCCCGCGATCTCGATCCAGAAGGCGAGCGAGTCCGCCCCGGGGGCAAAAAGCGTCTGCGTGAGCTCGCCGGAGCGGATGGCGGCGGCATCCGGAATGGTGTCGGAGAACCCGACGTTGTGGATGATCGCCGAGCGGTAGGGCAGTCGGTCCAGCACGTGTCGCTGCCACAGCGGCGCGCGGCCGATCGTGCAACTGCGTGCGCCGGACACGCCGGTGAACGGATCGACCACGCGGTTCTGGTACAGGACGCCGAAATGCAGGTGCGGAAAGTTGGTGTACCCCGACAGGCCGACATCGCCGATGTGGGTCCCGGAACGCACCGTCTGGCCCGGGGTCACCCGCACGCTGCCCCGGTGCAGGTGGCAGTAAGTCGAGGTCCAGCCCGCCGCATGGTCGATGATGACGGCGTTGCCACACTGGCGCTGCGCGACGTCGGGAGAGTCGGGGCGGCCCTGCGGGATGTCCGGCATCTCGTCGCGGATCGCGCGCACGATGCCGTCGGCCGCCGCCCGGACCGCGACACCGTCCCGGATCCTGGCGAAATGCGCCAGCGCGATGTCGGTTCCCTTGTGCCCGTCATGCGTCATCGATCCGCAGCCGAAGTCGGCGGTGCCGGGACCGGGATCCAGGTCGACGTACTTGAAGACCCAGCAGTCGATGCCCGGTTCGCAGTCGATCGGCAGGTCGAAGGCGATCGGCGGGGCATCGACGTCTTCCGGCGTCGGTGCGGCGATCGCGTGTGGCTCCGTGGCCGAGACGGACGTGCCCGCTGCCAGGACTGCGAGCAGGGCCGCGGCTGCAAGTGGCCGGGTGTTCATGACAGGTCTCCACGTCCGACGAGCGAGAGCAGGTATTCACCGTAGCCGCTCTTCCTGAGCGGGGCCGCAAGCCTGCGCACCTGCTCGTCGTCGATGAACCCCATGTGCAGGGCCACCTCCTCGACACAGGCGATCTTGAGCCCCTGGCGGTCCTCCACGGTGCGCACGAACTCCGATGCCGCCATCAGCGCGTGATGGGTGCCGGTATCGAGCCAGGCGAAACCCCGGCCGAGGCGTTCGACCCGCAGTGCCCCGCGTTCGAGGTAGATGCGGTTGACGTCGGTGATCTCGAGTTCCCCGCGATGCGAGGGCTGGACGTCGCGGGCGATGTCGAGAACCTCGTTGTCGTAGAAGTACAACCCCGTCACCGCCCAGTTGGACTCCGGGTTCTGCGGTTTTTCGACAATGCTCCGGGCTCGGCCCTCCTCGTTGAACGACACCACGCCGTAGCGCTCGGGGTCCCTCGTGTAGTAGCCGAACACCGTCGCACCGTCCGTGCGCGCCGCGGCCGCCTGCAGTTTCTCGGGGAGACCGTGGCCATGGAAGATGTTGTCGCCCAGGATCAGGCAGCACGGATCGCTGCCGACGAAACTCCGGCCGATGATGAAGGCCTGGGCCAGCCCGTCCGGCGACGGCTGAACGGCGAAACTGATGGTGATGCCCCAGTGTGACCCGTCGCCGAGCAGCGCCTGGAACTGTTCCTGGTCCTCCGGGGTGGTGATCACCAGGATGTCCCGGATGCCGGCCAGCATCAGCGTGCTCAGCGGGTAGTAGATCATCGGCTTGTCGTAGACGGGCAGCAGCTGTTTCGACACCGTGACTGTCAGCGGGTAGAGGCGTGTACCGGACCCCCCGGCAAGGATGATCCCCTTCATCGCAGGCTTCCTCCCTCGGCACTACCCGGTTCGAGCATCCCGTCCAGCACCCGGGAAAGACTGGCCTTCCAGTGCGGCCGCCCGGGTCCCACCAGCCGGTCGATCCTGCTGCAGTCGAGGCTCGAGTTGGCCGGCCTGCCCGCCGCGGTGGGCCAGGCGCTGGTGGCAATGGGATCGACCCGTGGCCGGCGGCCGGTCACGGTGGCCGCCCGCTCGACGATCGCCTGTGCCAGGCCGTGCCAGCTCGTCCGTCCCCTGGCGGTGTAGTGGTAGGTTCCCCAGTCGACAGACCCCTGCTCGAGGATGCGTCCGGCGACGCACAGTGCCGCGGCCGCGATGTCCCCGGCCCAGGTCGGGGCCCCGTGCTGGTCATTGACGACCTGCAGCACATCGCGTTCGCCCGCCAGCCGCAGCATGGTTCGCACGAAGTTGGCGCCGTGGGAGGCGTAGACCCACGACGTGCGCATGATGACATGACGGTCCAGCAGGTCCGCAACGGCGCGTTCGCCGGCAAGCTTGCTGCGTCCATAGACCCCGACGGGATTGGGCGGATCGGATTCCAGGTAGGGCCGCGATCCCGATCCGTCGAACACGTAGTCGGTGGAAAGATGGATCAGGGCGATACCGCGCCCGGCGCATTCGCGCGCCATGATCGCGGCACCGCCATCGTTGACGGTGAAGGCGGCGTCCTGTTCGGTTTCGGCGCGGTCCACCGCCGTGTAGGCGGCGGAATTGATCACGACTTCGGGGCGATGCCGGTCCAGCGCCCGGCGAACCGATGCAGCATCGGTGACATCGAGCCCGCTTCGGGGCTCGGCCGTGACCTGGAGTCCGGCCAGGCCATCGCGCAGGGCCAGTTCCCTGCCAACCTGCCCGCCGCCGCCGGTCGCCAGCACGCGCGGCATCAGCCTCGCGTCCCCAGCCGGCCCCCGGCATAGCGCGTCTCCAGGATCGCCTGCCACCAGTCACGGTTCTCGATGTACCAGGACACGGTCTTTCGCAGTCCTGACCGGAAGTTCTCGTGCGGCCTCCAGCCGAGTTCGTCCTCCAGCTTCGCGCAGTCGATCGCGTAGCGGAAGTCATGTCCGGGCCTGTCGGTGACGAACTCGATGCGCTCGAGGTGGGAGTCTCCATTCGCTGACGGTGCGAACTCGTCGAGCAGGCGGCATATGCCGGTCACGACGTCGATGTTCCGCAGTTCGCTGCCGCCGCCCACGTTGTAGCTCTCCCCGGTCCGGCCCCGCGTGAGGATCTGCCACAGCGCGCGGGCGTGGTCCTCGACATGCAGCCAGTCGCGGACGTTCTCGCCGGATCCGTAGACCGGGAAGGGTTCGCCGGCCAGCCCCTTGATGATCATGAGCGGGATCAGCTTTTCCGGAAACTGGTTCGGTCCGTAGTTGTTCGAGCAGTTGCTGAGGACCACGGGAAGTTCCCACGTCTCGTGCCAGGCCCTGACAAGGTGGTCGGAAGCGGCCTTGCTGGCGGCGTAGGGCGAGCGCGGCGCGTAGGGGGTCTGTTCGGTGAAGGCCGCATCACCGGTTCCCAGCGACCCGAACACCTCGTCGGTCGAGATGTGGTGGAAACGGAAGCGCGAGCGGGCCCCGGTTCCGAGTCCGGACCAGTAGGCCCGTGCCGCCTCGAGCAGGGTGTAGGTGCCGGTGATGTTGGTGCTGATGAAATCGTCCGGGCCGTCGATCGAGCGATCGACATGGCTTTCCGCCGCCAGGTGCATGATGGCATCCGGGCGGTGGCGTTCGAGGATGTCGGCAAGCGCCTCGCGGTTGCGGATGTCGGCATGCTCGAAACCGTAGAGTGGCGACGCGTCCACCCCGGCCAGCGAGGAGGGGTTGGCGGCGTAGGTCAGGGCGTCGACATTGACCACCCGCACACCGATGTCACCGACCAGGTGGCGGATGACGGCCGAGCCGATGAAACCTGCGCCGCCGGTGACCAGGACGGTCCCGATGCCGCTCATTCCCCGCGTCCGAAACTGAAATACGCCCGGGTATCGGCGAGTGTCGGGTAGACGGTATCCTTCTGTGACAGCACCGGATCGCCGCCGCCGAGCGGCCAGGGGATCGAGAGGTCGGGATCGTTCCAGATGATGCCCGCCTCGTGATCCGGCGAGTAGGGCGCCGTCACCTTGTACAGGACCTCCGTATCGGCCTCGATGGTGCAGAAGCCGTGGGCAAACCCTGCCGGGATCAGCAACTGGTTCCACTCCTCGGCACTGAGGGTCCGCGCGACGTATCGTCCGAAGGTGGGAGAGCCGTGACGGATGTCAACCGCAACATCGTAGATGGCGCCGCGGGCGACGCGGACCAGCTTGTCCTGGGCAAACGGGGGGATCTGGAAGTGCAGCCCCCGGAGTGTTCCGACGGTTGCCGACATCGAGTGGTTGTCCTGGCAGAAGTCGAGCGCAATGCCGTTCTCGGCCAGGCTGGCGGCGTTGTAGGTTTCGGAGAAGAAGCCCCGGTGATCACCGAACCGGCGAGGGCGGATGACCAGCACCCCCGGGATCTCGGTCTGCTCCAGATGCACGGCGCCGCCTGTCAGTCAGTGGCATACGGCGCGCTCTTAACACTTCCGTGACGGTGCTGCAATCGCCAACGGGCCGCAGGCCATGGTAGGGTCCGAACTCCGGTCCCGCCGCTTCACGGCGCTTCAGACCGGTTCGGTTGGAGGGGACGGTGAACACACGGGCGGCGCAGGTTTCCGCCGGGGACATCGCGCCGACAGGACGCTGGGTTGCGGCCTGCAGCGTGGTGCTGGTGTCGTACCGGACAGGACCGGTCCTGCTCGAATGCCTGGCGTCGGTGATGCGCCAGGACGGTGTGCGGGAAGTGATCCTGGTCGACAACGGCAATCCTGCCGATCTTCTGGCCGAGGTGGACCGGCTTGCCGCTGCCGATGCCCGCCTCGTGGTGATGACCGGACACGGGAATGTCGGGTTCGCGCGCGGTTGCAACCTGGGAGTTGCCCGGACCACCCAGCCGACCCTGCTCCTGCTCAATCCGGATGCGGTCCTCGAACCCGGTGTGATCGGGGCGGCCCTCGACGCGCTCGCCGGGCGCGAGGACGTGGCGCTCGCGACCGTCCGGCTTCTCAACACGGACGGGACCGAACAGCGCGGATGCCGCCGCAACCTGCTCACCCCGTGGAGTTGCGTCGTGGAGCAGCTGCACCTTGCCAGGCTGGTCCCGGGCCTGTCGGGGGTCAATCTCAACACCGCGCCGGTTCCGGACCACCCGGTGGAGGTTCCGTGCATTTCCGGGGCGTTCATGCTCATGCCGCGCGATACCTGGGAGCGCGCCGGGGGCATGGACGAGGGGTATTTCCTCCATGTGGAGGATGTCGACTTCTGCCTGCGGCTGCGGCGGGACGGGGGCCGGATCCTCTACATTCCGGGCGTCAGCGTGACCCACGTGCAGGGAACGAGCCGGGCGAGCCCGATGGTGGTCGAGTGGCACAAGGCGCGAAGCCTCGTGCGGTACTTCTTCATCCACTTCCGGTCAGGCTTGCAGGCGCCGGTCCTGCCGATGATGGCTGTTCTGGTGCTGTTGAGGTTCGCCGCCATCGCCCCGGCACGTACGCTGGTGTGGATGCTCCGGAAATGCCGGGGCGTTCATCCCCCGCCCGCGGCACGGTAGCGGTCGCGCAACAGGCGCTTGTAGAGCTTGCCGTTCTCCTGTCTCGGCAGGGCATCGTCGAAGTCGATCGAGCGCGGGCACTTGACCCGGCTCAGCCGCTCGCGGCACCAGGCGATCAGTTCCGCCTCGAGCCCCGGCCCGGCGACGGTCATGTCGAGGGGGTGGACCACCGCCTTGACCGACTCTCCGAACTCCTCGTCAGGCACTCCGATCACGGCTGCGTCCAGGACCCCGGGGTGTCCGAGGAGCAGGTTCTCGATCTCCTGCGGGTAGATGTTGACGCCGCCGGATATGATCATGTTCGACTTGCGGTCGGTGAGGTACAGGAAGCCGTCCGCATCGACGTAGCCGATGTCGCCCAGCGTGCTCCAGCCGCTGGCGGTCCGCGACGACCGGGTCTTTTCGGGATCATTGTAATAGGTGAACGCGGGTCCGTCGGCGAAGTACACCACGCCCTCGGTCCCCAAGGGCACTTCGGTACCGTCGTCGTCGCAGATGCGCAGTTCGCCGATGACGGCGCGTCCGACCGAACCCGGATGCTCCAGCCATTCCTGCGAGGTGATCAGCGTCAGGCCATTGCCTTCCGATCCGGCGTAGTACTCGAGGATGATCGGGCCGAACCAGTCGATCATCGCGCGCTTGACGTGCTCGGGACACGGTGCAGCGGCGTGGATGGCGTACCGCAGGCTCGAAAGGTCCCACCCGGTGCGACGGGTCGGGGGAAGGCGCAGCATGCGGATGAACATGGTCGGGACCCACTGTGCGTGGGTGACGCGGTAACGCTCGATCAGTCGCAGGCATTCCTCGGCATCGAACCGCTCCATCACCACGATGGTTCCGCCGAACCGCATGACCCGAATGCAGAACATCAGTGGCGCCGCGTGATAGAGCGGGGCCGGCGAGAGGTAGACGGTCGCGGCATCGAACCCGAACAGCCGGGCCGCGAGAAGGTAGCCCGGTGACGGAAAGCCGAACGGACCGTCGGGCAGGGACTTCATTATCCCCTTGGGCCGGCCGGTGGTCCCCGACGAGTACGGCATCTCCACGCCTTCCGCCTGGTCGCTGACCGGTTGTTCCGGCATGGTCTCGAGCGCGGCATCAAGGTCCGCGAATCCGGGTACGCCGGGCGCAATGGCGAACCGGGCGTTCGCGGGTATGGTGGAAAGGTCGAGACGTTTGGCCGTGGCCTCGAGGCCGGGAGAGGTCACCAGCATGCGTGATCCGGAGTCCCGCAGGATGTAGTCGACCTCTTCCGGGGCGAGATGGGTGGCGATCGGAACGATGCGCAGGCCGGCCCGCTGGGCGCCCCAGGCGAGGACGAGGTAGTCGAGGCAGTTCTCGAGCAACAGCGCCACGCGGTCGCCGGCCGCAATTCCGAGTGACCGGACCAGGTGTGCGAAACGGTTGGACCGTGACTCGAGACCGGCAAAGTCCAGCGAGGCTCCCGAGCCCCCCATGATGAGCGCCGGGCGATCGGGAGTGAGTGCGGCATGGATGCCGGCATGCATCAGGGTGGGGGTCATCTGTCCGATCCTGCTGTGCCCTGGAGGGAACGGCTGCGTCGAGGTGGTGCCGAGCAAGGTGCACGTCGCAGGTGGCGGTCGTGGCATGCCGGCCGCTGACCGTGTCCAGCGAGGATATACCCGGACCTCGAACCGACGCACTGTGAATGGGGCCTCTGCAGGACGCAAGGACATGGCGAACAGGCCGGCCTGGCCGGTGCAGTTTCTGACGGTCCCTGACCTCTCTTTCTCATGGATTCGGATAGATCGTTACCTGACAGGTAAGGAACCTCCGTTCTATTGCCATGGACATCAATTTCCCGACTCGCTGGGTCGAAGGGAGCTTTATCGGGGCGGAAACCTTGCAGCGGGCCCATGGTGTGAGGATGGCGTGGACGATCATGATGTATATGGCGGACTTCGAGCTGCTGCAGTCTTGATCTGGTATCGATCACGCCTCCGGAAAGGCGGCATCAGCTCCTTGCGGATCGGGACGAACAGTTCGCTGTCGAACTCGTTTGCCCGTACCTGCTCGACTTCGAAGCCGAACATGGGCGGGTTCCGGACAGGGACGATGGAGGAAATGAAACGGAGCAGGTGACCGCGATCACGATCCTCGATGTGGTCGACATCGCCGACGGAGGGGGCACCGTTGGCGATAACGACCAGTCAATTCAGTCCGGACTATGCGGTTCCACCTGGATGGGTTCTCGAGGAACGCCGCAAGTGCGAGGGGATTTCACATGCCGAATTCGCGCGCCGGTGCGGTTGCTCTCCAAAGCTGGTCAGCGAGATCATCTCGGGCAAGGTGCCGATTGAGCCGCGAACTGTGCTCCAGTTCGAAAGAGTGCTGGGTATCGATGCAACCGTCTGGCTCGGGGTCGAGTATGACTATCGACTTCATAGGGTCCGGGTTGTGTCCCCAGGGTCGGTGTAATCAGAGGCTTCCGCTGGCAGCCGTAGGTCGGTGTCCCCTGCAGTGGTATGGGCCACCGCGCAGGTTCATGGTGACTGCGGTGCCGGCGGGCACGGTGCGTGAAGGACCTCTTTCCTGCCTGGGGTGTTACAGGCCTCTTCTGAAGGCCCTGCAAGGGGCGATCCAAGGAAGTTCTCTGACCGGTATCTCACCCCGATCAGTTTGATGGCAATCACTTCGCTCGGCGTTCGAGTTTGAAGGGACATGAGGCACCGGCTATATTGCTGCTTCTGTTCGGGAATTCGGCGTGCCGGGCCAGCGGAGATGGCGATGGCGCTTCAGGAACATGGAGAGGTCCGGGAAGACGGGTTGCCGTGCCGGCGCGAGGAACTCGAGTCGGTGGGCACCGGACGGATGGGCTCGACCTTCTACCGCTGGCGATTTGTACCGGCGCACCTGTCGGCGGTGCTCGATCATGACTGGTGGCAGTTGGGTCGGCGGGCGTTCCTCAATCCGGAGTGCGGAGAGGTTACGCTGATGGCGCCGTCCGTGACCCATGAAGACATGTCGCGGCTATTCGTCCACGTGGTACCCGCCGCCGCGCAGCCGCTGTCGATCCCGTGCGTCGCGACGGGTGCCACGACCTGGAGCATGCCCGGTTCCCGCCGGGTCGAGGCCGACGAGAGCTTCTACCTCGGCGAGGCCGCGCTCGGGTACCAGAATGCGAAGCAGGAGCGTCAGGCGGGGATGGTCGACGCGTTCGTCCATGGCAATCCGCCGCAGCTCGTGGTGGAGGTCGAACGGGCCCACGGTGACTCCGGCAAGCCCGACGTCTACCGCGACCTCGGAGTGGCCGAGATGTGGCGGGTCGACCTGAGCCGGAACCAGGAGCTTTCGGTCGAATTCCTGGAACTCCAGCACCCGGAAGGCTGGCGGGCCGTTGACCAATCCGGGGTCCTGCCCGGGCTGACCCCGGAACTGGTCGCCCGCATTCTTGAGACCGCCTATATCGATGGGGCCGCGGACATTGCGGGTCTGCTGGCGGCAGCCGGCGTCGGCCGGGAGGAGCCCCGGGAGTAACCGGGCAGCCCGGCGCGACCAGTGCGAATTCAATCGCGCGGGCGATCCGGCACTCGAGGCTGCCCGACAGCGCGAAACGGCGATCAGGGTCCAGGGGATGGATCGCGATCCGATTGAGATACCCGTCCACGGCGAGATTGCGCACCTCGAGCAGGTGCACCCGTCACTGCGGGCAGCAGGGATCCGCAAGCCGACGGTGCGACAGCTGCGTGGTGCGACTGTCATGGCCGAAGAGAACCTGTGGTTCGTTTTCTGCGTGAAGCAGCGTACAGGCAATCAGAGATTTCACTGACGAGCAGGGTGTTGCTCACGGCGTTGACTTTTTCCAGCACAAAGGCCTCGTTCCCCGGACTGGTCTGAAAGGCCTCAGAGTTCGACTGCTGGTGTCGGCAAGGCAGGGCTGACGCCCGAAGGCTGCCTGATGCGGGACACGCCGGGTGGAGGAGCGCTCTTGGTCAGTCAGGGACTGGGCGCGGGCCGCGACAACCCTACACAAGCGGCGAGAAGTGCCGCAGACGTGGCAGGGCCTGCGAAAGGCTGGTCGACGCAACGGAATTCGGCGGGCACGAAAACAAGGTTGACAACACTTTCGTTGCCAACGAAATAGTTGCCAACAAAATCGTTGGTGAACAGATATGATCCGAAAAGGCGGGAACAACTGGGTCGACGGAGAGAACTTCTTCGACCGTGACACGGAGCTGGAAGAGCGGGTGCGGGAGGGAACCCATACCCTGCTGACTGCGCAGCGGCGGATGGGCAAGACAAGCCTGGTGCGGGAGCTGCAGCGCCGGCTGGCCAAGACCGGAGAGTTCGAGGTCGTCTTCGTCGATCTGGAGGGGGCATCCGATCCGGCAGATGCGATTGCCGAAATCGGGGTTCGGGCGAGGCCCGTGCGCGCGGCGTGGTATCGGATCATGACCGACTTTGCGAACCTGGTGAGGAGCGCCGGCGGCCGGATCGAGGAACTGTCGGTCGCGGATCTGAAGGTGAAGCTCCGGGCCGGAATCGATGCCGGCAATTGGCCGCAAAGAGGGGATGCGATCTTTTCTGCCCTGGCGGAGAGCGGCCGACCGGTCGTGCTTGCGATCGACGAGCTCCCGATTCTCGTCAACCGGCTGCTGAAGGACGAGTCGGGACGGGTGACGCCCAGGGGGAAGCGGGAAGTGGATGCGTTCCTGAGTTGGCTGCGCAAGGCAGGGCAGGCTCATCGGGGTCAGGTCACGCTGATCCTGTCGGGCAGCGTGAGCCTTGAGCCGCTGCTCGAGGAGGCTGGGCTCAGCGCCCAGGTCAACATCTTTTCTCCCTACGATTTGAAACCCTGGAGCGAGGAGACGGCCGTCACCTGCCTGGAGGCGCTTGCCAAGTCCTATGAAGTCGATCTTCCGCCGGAGGTCAGACGGGACATGTGCCGCAGGCTGCGTAGCTGCATTCCACACCATGTCCAGATGTTCTTCGACCAGTTGCACGAACATCTGCGGCGCGCTGGGCGGAGGGACGCATCCCTGGCCGATGTCGAATGTGTCTATGCGCAGGAGATGCTGGGTGTGCGGGGGCAGGTCGACCTGCAGCACTACGAAGGCCGGCTGGAGATGGTCCTCGGGAGAGCGGGGTACACGGTCGCGCTGGAGGTTCTGACGGCAACGGCAGTCAAGAGCCATATCACCTCTGAAACAATCGACCTGTACCAAAACTGGTTCTCGACGCAGGACGCCCACGACAGGGATGGTGCTCCTTCTGTCGACCACGTTCTGCATGTGCTCCGGCATGACGGCTACCTCGAGCCCTGGAACGGCGGATACCGGTTCGTTTCCGGTCTGCTCGAGGACTGGTGGCGCGGACTCTACGAGCAGAGGTTCGTGCCCGTGTTTGACCAGCAACGGTGAGGACGGGAGCCGGGCCGATGGCTGTGGCCGCCAGAAAGTACAATCCGGGCTTTCTCTCCGTCGACGAATTGGTCTCGATCTTCTGCGTTCGGACGGCGGAGTACGAATCCCTGGTCGAGGCGCTACGCGAATGCTCGGGCAGCGCAAACGCGCACCAGATCGTGATCGGGCCGCGCGGCAGCGGAAAGACGAGCCTGCTGCTGCGAGTGGCGGCGGAGGTCATTCGCGATGTCGGTCTCTCGGCGCGCTTCTTTCCCATCGTGTTCGCGGAGGAAAGCTACGAGGTCTCGACAGCCGGCGAGTTCTGGCTCGAATGCGTTTCCCGGCTGGCCGACCAGGCACCCCGCCGGGATGGTGGTGTCGACCTGCACCGCACCTTCGAGGATCTGCGCACGATCCATGACGACCAAACGCTGGGGGACCGGTGCCTCGGGGTGCTGCAGGACTTTGCCGACCGGGAAGAGAAGCGCCTCGTACTGATCGTCGAGAACCTGAACATGATGTTCAGGGACATGGGCGACGACGACGCGGGCTGGCGGCTGCGGAAGGTGCTGCAGACCGAACCGCGGATCGTTCTGCTGGCGAGCGCGACCAGCCGGTTCGAACAGATGACCGACCCGGAGGAGGCGCTCTACGAGCTGTTCCGTGTCATCCGGTTGCAGCCGCTGGACACGAAAGACTGCGCGATCCTGTGGCAGACCGTATCGGGGCAGGCTCGGGCGCCGCAGACGATCCGGGCGCTGCGGATTCTGACTGGCGGCAGTCCCAGGTTGCTGACGATCGTCGCCCGGTTCGGCGCGAACCTGTCGTTCCGCGAGCTGATGGCCGATCTTCTCGACCTGGTCGATGACCATACCGAGTATTTCAGAAGTCACCTTGAGGCGCTCCCGGCGCAGGAGCGAAGGGTGTATCTCGCGCTTGCCGATCTTTGGAAACCGGCGAACGCGCGCGAAGTCGCCGATCGGGCCAGGCTCGGGACCAGCAAGTGCAGCGCACAGCTCGCCCGTCTGGTCGATCGGGGGGCGGTCGAGGTGAGCGGCGGCAGCGCGCGGCGCAAGCTCTATTACCTGACCGAACGGCTCTACAACATCTACTACCTGATGCGCCGGGCTCGCGGGCCAGCACCGTTGATCGATGCGCTGATCCGCTTCATGGAGGCGTACTATTCCACCGATCAGCTGAAGGAGTTTGGGGCTCGCATGGCGCGCGAAGCGCCGGGCTGCGACGGCGGTGCATTGGCGATCTACCGCATGGCCTTCGAGCGTCTCGTCGGACTGCCGGCTCTAGAGCCGCATCGCGAAGAACTGCTCTCGCTTGCGACACCTGCCTTTGCGTATGCGCACGGTGAGTTTTCTGCGGAATCCCCGACGCCGTCGGCCGCGAAGGAGCTCTTGGGGAAGGCGTTGGCACTGGCGGAAAGAGGCCGGTTGCAGGACGCCCTCTCGGCCTGGGACGAGGTCGTCCGGAGGTTTGGAAAGAGCGACGTACCGGCGGATCTCGAACAGGTGTCGCTGGCGCTTGTCAACAAGGGAAAGGCGTTGGGCCAGCTGGGCCGGGCGGAGGAAGCCGTGGCCGCGATGGACGACGTGATGCTGCGTTTCGGGGCAGACAACGGGAACGGCCATACTCTGGCGGTGGCGTCGGCGCTCGTGAGCAAGGGCGAACTGCTGAGTAATCAGGACGGCCACTCGAAAGCGCTGGCGACCTGGAACGAGGTCGTGCATCGCTTCGGCAACAGTACTGCGCCAGAACTTCAGACGCTGGTTGCCAACGCACTGGTCGGGAAGTCGGTCGCGCTGAATACGTTGAACCGGCCGCGGGAAGCCCTGGAAGCCAGCGATGAAGCCCTGGAACGCTTTGGCAAGAGCGGTTCGCCCGGACTTCATGGTGAAGTAGCGGTAGCCATGGTCGCACGTGGTCAAGCGTTGATGGCGCTGGATTGCATCGACGAGGCCATCAACGCTTGGAGCGCGGTGGTGGACCGTTTCGGAAAGAGCGACTCCCTTAGAAATGCTGAACAGGTAGCCTTTGCGCAAGCGAACATTGGCACGGCACTCCTCCAGACGGGCCAGATGGAGGAGGCGCTGGTTGCGTTCAACAACGTTGTGCAAGGCTACAAGGCAAGCGATGCACCGATCCTGCTGGAGGTGATGTCGTACTGTTTCGTCAAAAGAGGCAATGTGCTGGCCGCGTTGAACCGGGATACGGAAGCGCTCTCGTCGTGGGAAGAGGCGATCAGGGGCTTCGAGGCTGGAGGTGTACGGGAGACAGCAGAACCGCTTTGCAACGCGCTGATGAATAAGGCTGCGGTGCTGCACAATACGGGAAGGTCCGAGGAAGCGCTTGAGCTGTGGGGCGACGTGGTGGAACAGTTTGGGGCCGACGATCGCCCCGGGCTCCTTGACATGGTGGCGCATGCTCAGGCGAGCCGGGGTAGATCGCTGGAACGGCTCGGTCGTTTCGAAGAGGCACTCGCGGTCTGGCAACAGGTCGAAGATCGCTACGGGGACAGTGACGCGCCGGAGTGGGTTGCGCTGGTCGCACTCTCCTTCCAGCGCAGGTGTGCCGACCTGTTCGACTTGAACCGGACGGAAGAGGCTCTCCAAACCTGCGACCAGGCGGTCGATCGCTTCGGGGAAAGTGAGGTGCCGGGAGTTGTCGTTGCGGTTGCAGGGATTTTCCTCAACAAGGGGGTCTCGTTCGCTGCCGCGCACCGAAACGAGGAGGCGCTGGGAGTTTGGGACGAGTTCGAACGGCGTTTCGGAAGTAGCGACGAGCCGGGAGTTTCAAAGCTGGTTGCCTCGGTCCTCGTCAGCAAGGGCACGACGCTCGCCCGTATGAATCGCTCAGAAGACGCAATCGAAGTATGGAGCAGTGTTGTGCGCCGGTTCGGGGAGGACAACGCACTTCCGTACCGCGAGGAGGTCGCGACAGCTGTCCTGAACAGGGTGTTGCTACTGGACCTGTTGGACAGGCCGGAAGAGGCCCTTGAGGCCTGTGACGAGGCCCTCCGGCGTTTCGGGAGCACAGACGAGGCCCACATTGTTCAGTGTGCCGCACAGACTCTGGTCTGCAAGGGCGCCCTTCTGGTCGCACTGGACCGGGCCGAGGAGGGGCTTGCGGCGTGGGACGAGGTGGTCCGGCGGTTCGAGACGAGCGATGTGTTGCAGCTTCGCGGTGCTGCGGAATCGGCGCTCCGCAGACGGGCACAGCACGAATTGACCAAGGGTTGCACGAGGACCGCTCTCGGACTTCTCGACCGCGCGTTGGCGCAGGCGCGGGCGGGTATTCCGGAGAGCAGACTGCAGGCTTATCTGGTCCGGGCCCGGGCGCACCTGGGGGAGGGTAATGGTGCCGAATGCGCCAGGGATGTCGAGACGGCACTGTCGATCCTTCCCGAACTGAACATGTTGCCAAGGGGCGTGCTGGAGGCCTTGGCAGATCTCGCGACGGGTGTCGGACTGGAGACGATGTGCGATCTGATCAAGTCGTCGCCCGCCCGTGACCTCCTGCTTCCGTTGATGACGGCGCTGGAACGGGAACTCGGGCTGGAGCCGAGGGTGGCCAAGGAAGTCGAAGAAATCGCCGAAGACATACGTCGAGAATTGCTTTCCCTTTCGGACGACAGGACCGGGAGACCGACGGATTGATCGTTGCGGTCAACCCGGCTGCGAAGGAACAGGGTGACCGACGGCAACGAAGCGGTACGCTGCGGTTGTGCCGGTTGTGGGCGAATACGGAATCTGATGGGGACGCGATCACAGAATCTGTAGCCCCCATTGCATGGGCGTGTTGGTAGACCTCTGAGTGCGAGGTCAGGGTGGTAGAGTTCTGTTCCGCGGACCGGTTCTGATTGTAACGCCGGTTTGATGCACGACAATTGCAGGACCGACCGGCGCTGGCGTCGGGTGCGGCGCTTGGACCGGATCAGGCCGATTGACAGCGGCTCGGCCTGCCTGCAATGGGAAACGGAGCAGTGATCCCCGAGGGAGGAACGCGAATGGGAAACGGTAAGGTCGCCGTCGTCACCGCCGCGGGCAGCGGCATGGGCGAGGCGCTCGCAACCGAACTCGGCGGGTTCGGTGTGACCGGGTCAAACCGGTCGAGTGCCGACCTGCAGCGCCTGGTCGACGGCGCCGTCGAGCGCTGGGGACGCATCGACGTTCTGGTCAACAGCGCCGGGCACGGGCCGCGCGGCCCGCTGCTCGAACTGACCGACGAGGACTGGCATGCCGGAATGGAGGTCTACTTCCTGTCGGCTGTCCGGCCGGTCCGCCTGGTCACGCCGGTCATGGAGGCGCAGCAGTCGGGTTCCATCATCAACATCTCGACCTTCGCAACCTTCGAACCCGACCCCGCCTTCCCGACCTCGGGCGTGTTCCGGGCGGGCCTTGCGTCATGGACCAAGCTCTACTGCGACAGGTATGCGGCGAGCGGCATCCGCATGAACAACGTCCTGCCGGGGTTCATCGACAGCCTGCCGGAGAACCCGGCGTTTCGCGAACGCATTCCCATGGCCCGCTACGGAAGCGTGGACGAGATCGCCGCGACCGTCGCCTTCCTGGCGTCACCGGGTTCCGGCTACATCACCGGGCAGAACCTGCGCGTCGACGGCGGGATCACCCGCAGCGTCTGACCGGCGGGGATCACGCCATCAGGGCGAGCACGCTGGCGGGCAGCGCGAAGGCCGCCGCGTGGACTTCCGGGGTGTAGTAGCGGGTGCTGAGCCCCGCGCGTTCGAACCGCCGGGTCAGTTCGGCCACGCCGGTCCGGCGCAACGCCGCGTTGTCACTGGCCCAGCCGAAGGCCATGTGTCCGCCCTGGTAGGTGGGCACCGGGGCGAGGTAGAACCAGACGTCGGCGAATGATGGACCGAGCCGCCGGTAACTGTCGGTCAGCTCCTCGCCCTGCACGTGCGGAACCCCGTTCTGGGTCACCAGCACTCCGCCCGGCGTCAGCCGGTCCCGGCAGGCGCGATAGAACGCCTCGGAAAACAGGACCTCACCGGGGCCGACCGGGTCGGTGGAATCGATGATGATGACGTCCCAGCTCCGGGTGGTCCCGGCCACGAAACGGGCACCGTCGGCGATGACCAGTTCAAGGCGCGGGTCCGACAGGGCGCCATCGGCCAGGGACGGCATCCAGGTGGCGCACAGGTCGACGACCTCCCGGTCGATCTCGACCATGGTCAGCGCCTCGACGCTGCGGTGTCGGAGCGCCTCGCGCGCCGTTCCGCCATCGCCGCCACCGATGACGAGCACGCGCGAGGCCCTGCCGTGGCCGAGAATCGGCACGTGAGTCAGCATCTCGTGGTAAATGAACTCGTCGCCCTCGGTGGTCTGGACGATGCCATCGAGCGCGAGGACCCGTCCGAACAGCCTGTTCTCGAAGATCAGCAGCTCCTGCTGACCGGTCGAGGAGCGAAACAGCACCCGGTCCATGGACAGCCCCTGGGTCAGCCCCGGGTGCAGCGCCTCCTCGAACCATTCGGTCACGTAACGATCCCGCGGCGATGGTCCCCGATCTGGACGGACTCGGGACTGAAGGCTGCGGTGAGCACCGGGATTGCCCGATGCGGGTCGGTGTCGCCGCACATGAACACATCCAGCGCGGCGTAGCGTCGTTCCGGCCAGGTGTGGATGCTGATGTGTGACTCGGCCAGGACCGCGATCCCCGACACCCCGCCCTCGGGAGAAAACCGGTGCAGGTGCAGGTGCAGTATCGTCGCGCCGGACGCGTCCACGGCCCGGATCAACGTGCGCCGGACATGTTCCACGTCGTCGAGATTCGATGCACCCCACAGATCGATGATCAGGTGGGTGCCCGCAAATGTCATGCCGTCACGGCGTGTGAAGTGGTCGGAGTGGCCGTCGTCCACGGCTTCGGGCCGGGGAACAACGACCGGCCGATTCATGGACCGGCTCCTGGCACCCCGGAGCGGGCGGTCAAGGCGTTGTGACGGGTCATGTGGTCGATGCCGTCCGACGGGCCCGGCGCCGCGTGACGCGCCGCGCGCGCGGCGCCGCATCGCCACGCCGCCTGTGCAGCTCGTCAAGCACGTCGCGCTTTTCCTGGTCCGAGAACCGGGACCAGCGGGCCACTTCCTTCAGCGTGCGCCAGCATCCGAGGCAGAACCCGGTCTGGGCATTGATCTGGCAGACGCCGACGCACGGCGAGATGATCGGAAAATCCTGCTCCATGAGCTCCGTGTTCCAGGACCCGGGACGGACGCCCACACATGGCGTGTCAACGCCTTGAGAGCAAGAGAAAAATCGATCGCTCAGGCGGCGAGGTGGTCGTCTTCCCGCCGGTACGCGGCCACGAGCCCCGCAAAGGCGTCAATGGCCGCACCCGCACTCTCCGAACCCGCGCCGGTCACCAGCGCCGTGTCGGTCACGACCGGCTCGTCCTGCCAGGCCGCTCCGGCCGTGGTCATGATTTCCTGCAGCGACGCGGTACCCGTCACGGTCCGTTCGGCCGCGCTCTCCGCCAGAACGAGAAGGCCGACGGCATCTCCGATCAGCGCAACCGGCATGCTGGCGCGCATGAAGGCCTTCAGGACCCTCAGCGAATGCGGGTCTTCCGCCATCTTCTCCACGCTGCGCTGCCCGCCGGGTATCATCAGGCCGTCGTAATCGATCGCGAGGGTGTCGACGAGGTCGACATCCACCGGGAAGAAATGGCCCCAGCTGTCGTCGTACCAGCCGTGAACCAGGCCGTTGGCACGGGAAACGACCCTGATGGTTGCCCCGAGCTTGATCAGGCGCTTCTGGGCGCCGGTGAAATCGATCTCGTCGAATCCGTTGGCGACCATCAGGGCAATGACTTTTCCAGCGAGCGGCGTGTCACTCATATTGATCTCCAGTTGGTTGAACGGCGATGTACCGGGTGGATCTTCGATGATCCGCAGGCGTCGACCGCGAACCGCAATGGCATGGATGCCCGCCCGGGAACCGTCGACGGTACGGGAAGTAACGAGTATGGCGTGTAGGTCAGCGTGCGTGACCTACTCCGAAGCGCCGCATTTTGCAACACCCGGAGCATCGCACCCGGTCGGTACCCGTGGCGGTCGCCGCGTTTCGTGGAGCGGGTGAGGGGAATCGAACCCCCATATCCAGCTTGGGAAGCTGGCATTCTACCGTTGAATTACACCCGCCCCGTTCGTTCAGGCTACCACGCCCGCCTGCCCCCTGCCAGTCCGCCGCCGGCCGGTTGCCTGCCGCGGACGGGCGGGCCTATCGTGTCCGCTGGCGCGGGCGCCGCGGGGGAGGGACATGGCGGAAATCGCCCTGACCGGGGAAGAACGGGCCATGCAGGCCGGCGAGATGGGGTGGCCGTTGTCCTGGGCAATCGATCACCAGCTCCAGGTCGGACGGATGTTCGACGCCCACGACCTGGTCGCGGTGGGCCAAGCGCACATGATGGCGGATCCCGAGGCGGTCGGTGAGGCCGGTGCGCAGTTCATGGAGGACCTGGTTCGCCACGGCGCGCGGGTCAGGGTCCCCACGATCACCGATCCGCGCGGCGTCGATCTCGCCTCCTACCACCCGCTCGGACAGACCGAGGAGATGGCCGAACTCGAGCGGCGCATCATCGCCGCCTGCACCGGGATGGGCATCCTGATGACCAACACCTGCGTCAACTACCAGACCATCATGCCACCGGTCATGGGTGAGCATGTTGCCTACGGTGACACCGGTGTCGTGATCTACAGCAACTCGGTCTGCGGTGCGCGATCGAACTTCGAGGGTGGACCGTCGGCACTTGCCGCCAGCCTGACCGGCCGGACCCCCAGGTACGGACTGCACCTTGACGAGAACCGCAGGGCGACGCGGCGGTTCGTCGTGGCCGAGCAGCCGCGCGAACTGACCGACTGGGGCGTGCTCGGCGCCGTCGTGGGCGAAAGGGCCGGGTCGTACTGGCAGGTGCCGGTGATCGAGGGACTGGAAGTGGTCCCGAACTCCGATCAGCTGAAGCACCTGGGTGCGGCGATGGCGAGCTACGGATCCACGCCGCTGTTCCATCTGGTCGGGATCACACCGGAGGCGAGGCGACTGTCGGATGTCGGCGGCGACCGGCTCGATCCGGAGACGGTGAGCATCGGGATGATGAACGACCTGCGCTCGCGGTTCGGGGCAACCGGCGAGAAGATCGACGTGGTGGTGTTTGCCGCACCCCAGCTCTCCATCGTCGAGATGCAGCAGGTAGCGGCGCTGTGCCGGGGCCGGACAATGGCGGTGCCGCTCATCGTGTGCACGTCGCCGCAGGTCTACCCGGATGCCGCCCGCCACGGATTCGTGGGCACGATCGAGGCGTCCGGCGGAATGGTCCTGCAGGGGACCTGCTTCTACAACCAGTTCGCCCGCGAGATCGGGGAGGCCAATGGCTGGAAGCGCCTGCTCAGCAACTCGGCGAAGATCGTCAATATCCTGGGCGGATACGGGTACGAGCCGGCACTGGCCAGCATGGAGCAATGCGTTGCGTCCGCCGTTGCCGGGGAAATCCGCTGATGATCACGCTCGCCTGCCACGCCGGTATCGGCCCGAAGGCGGAAGGTTACGCGCTGGTTGCCCGCGACAACTTCTCCGCCCGCTACGACCTGGATCGTGGAAGGGGGATCTTCTCGCGTCCCGGACATGTTCTCGCCGGCCGGTCGTACCGCGACAAGATCCTGGTCATGAACACGGTCAAGGGCGGTGTCGCCACCGCGTGGATGCTGTACGCGATGAAGCGGAGCGGTGTGTGCCCGCGGGCCTTCCTGTTCAACACCGCCAACGCGATCATGGCCCAGGGCGCGGCACTGGCCGACCTCGCGCTCTGCGACCGGTTTGCCGGGGGCGACATAACCGAACTGGTCCGTGATGGCGACTACCTGGTCGTGGACCCGGCCCGCGGCCTGGTTCAGGTGACCAACCGGCACTGACCGCCCACCTCCCTTCCTCCAGTCGGGCATGCCCAGTGGTCCTCGAAACCCCACCTTCCCGATCCGGCCTGCTGCCAGGCCTGCGCGGGGCACTCGACCGGCGGACAGTGACCGCCGGAGCGGTGGCCGCCCTGTTCGCAACGACCGGACCGCTTGCCCTGCTGCTGACCGTCGCGCGCGAGAGCGGGCTGTCCGCCGACGAGACCGTCGGCTGGATTGCCGCGGGCTACGGGTTCGGCGGCGTGCTCAGCATTCTTGCGAGCGGCCTGTACCGCCAGCCGATCGGACTGGCCTGGTCGATACCGGGAACGGCGATGCTGCTTGCGGCACTGGATCACCTCTCGTTTGCCGAGGCGGTCGGCGCCTACCTGGTCTGCGGCCTGGTCATGGTGTTCCTGGGTCTGTCCGGTCTGATCGGACGCCTGACCGCACTGGTCCCGTTGCCGGTCGTGATGGGCATGGTGGCCGGCGTGTTCCTGCCGTTCTGCCTGACCCTGGTCAGCGGCTTCATCGATGTCCCGATGGTGGCAGGCGCCACCATCGGTGCCTTCATCGTAGTCTCGGCCGTCCCGGCGCTGACGCAGCGCATCCCCCCGGTGCTGGCGGCACTCCTGGTGGGAACGGTGGCCGTTGCGGTGACCGGGGGAATGGAAGACATCGAGCTGCAGTCGGACTGGATCTCGATGCCGTCGATGCACCGGCCGGAATTCACCTTGGCCGCGATTGCCGAACTGGTTCCCCCGCTGCTGGTCTCGGTGATCGCGATCCAGAACCTGCAGGGTTTCGCGATCCTCACCAGGGCGGGGCACGCGCCACCAGTCAACGCGCTGACCGCCGCGTGCGGATACGGCACCCTGGCAATGGGAGCCTTCGGTTCCGTTCCCACCTGCGTGACCGGCCCCGTCAACGGCATCCTCGTGACGACCCGCCCTGCCGGGCACCGCTGGGCCGGCGGCATCGTGTTCGGCGTGCTGATCGGCCTGTTCGGTCTGTTCGCACCGCTGACCACGGCAGTGGCGTCGGGGTTGCCCCACGCGTTCATCGGCGTGCTCGGCGGGCTGGCGATGCTGCCGGTGCTCTCGGGCGCGTTTTCCGGCGCGTTCTCGGGCAGGGCGCTGCTGGGGCCGGTCACCGCGTTCATCGTGACCGTCAGCGACATGGTCCTGCTCAACATCGGTGCGCCCTTCTGGGGCCTGGTGTTCGGAATCCTGGTCTGGGTGCTGCTTGAACGCCCGCGTCCGGTCGCGGGCGATGACGCCTGAGCGCCGCTCCGTCAGCCGATCAGGGTTCGCCTGACGCGGGTCCCGGCCTTGGCGAAGTCCATCCTGCCGGGGTAGCGCCGTTTCAGCAGGGCCATGATGCGGCTCATGTCCTTCATGCCATGCCCGCCGCATTCCCTGATCGCCTCGCTGATCGCGCTGTCGATCTCGACCGTGTTCATCGGGGCCGGGAGGAAGCTGCGGATGACCGAGACCTCGTCGCGTTCGAGCTTCGCAAGGTCGCTGCGTCCCTTCGCCTCGTTGACCGGAATGGCCTCCTGGCGCTGGTGGACCATGGTCTGCAGCAGCGACAGGATCTCCCCGTCGGTGATCGGTTCCTCGGTTCCGTTCGACCGCGCCGAAATCTCGCGATCGCGTATCGCCGCGAGGATCAGGCGGATGACGCGAACCGCGCAGGAATCCCGCTTGTGGATCGACCGTTTCAGGGCGTCCGACAGGTCGGTACGGAGCAAGACGACGAACTCCCCAACCACACCATGCATGGCCCGGACGGGCCTGCGTGGCCGTCGTTCCGGGTACCGCACGATGGCTTGTGAAACCCGATATGGATTTCTAGTCCGCGGCCGGTCATGCGCGCAACCCGGATTCGTACTCCGTCGCCCAAACTTGGCCAAAAAGGCCGGTTTCGCGCGGTTTTTGCCGCCCGGACAGGGGGACCGCGGGCCCGGCGCAGGCGCGTGACCCGTTCATCGGGCGGGTGCGTCGACCCGTTCTATCCGGTTGACCGGATCGGCCGGTTGCCCTAATCAACGCGGGCGACATCACCCCCCGGAGACACCCGTTCCATGGCGGATGCAGTTCCGTCAGCGACCGCTGGCGACCGGTTGCACACGCCCGAAGGGGCGACCGCGGTGCTCGTTCTCGCGGACGGTACCGTGTTGTGGGGGCGCGGCTTCGGGGCTGCGCGCAGCACGGTGGGGGAGGTCTGCTTCAACACTTCGATGACGGGCTACCAGGAAATCGTGACCGACCCGTCCTACGCCGGCCAGATCATCACCTTCACCTTTCCGCACATCGGCAACGTGGGCGCCAACCGGCTCGACGTCGAGACCGCAACCCCCCACTGCCTCGGAGTTGTGCTTCGCGCCGAGCTGACCGAACGGTCGAACCACCGCTCCGAGTGGGAATTCGACCACTGGCTGGCATCGGTCGGCCTGCCCGGCATCAGCGGGGTCGACACCCGCCGCCTGACCCGCAGGATCCGCGACCGGGGCGCGCCGTCCGGGGCACTGTGCCATGCGCCCGACGGCATGTTCGACCTGGAGGCCCTGCGCCGGATGGCGGCGGGCTGGCCGGGCCTGGAAGGGATGGACCTCGCCTCGCAGGTATCGTGTACCCAGAGCTACAGCTGGTCGTGCGGCCTGTGGGACGCAGCGCCCGGACCCGACCGCTACCTCCCGGCATCCGACCCGGAGTTCCGGGTGGTGGCGGTGGACTTCGGCGCCAAACAGGCGATCCTGCGCAACCTCGCGCACCGTGGCTGCCGGGTTACGGTGGTCCCCGCCGGGAGTTCCTGCGAGGACATCATGGCCCACCGCCCGGACGGGGTCTTCCTTGCCAACGGACCGGGCGATCCGGCCGCGACCGGACGCTATGCCGTACCGGAAATCCGCCGCCTGCTGGAGGTCGGCATCCCGGTGTTCGGCATCTGCCTCGGGCACCAGCTGCTTGCGCTCGCGCTCGGCGCGCGTACCGAGAAGATGCACATGGGTCATCGAGGCGGCAATCACCCGGTCAGGAGGCTCGAGACCGGCACGGTCGAGATCACCAGCCAGAACCACGGTTTCGTGGTGAGCGAGGACACGCTCCCCGCAACGGTGGAAGTCACTCACCGCTCGCTGTTCGACGGGACGATCGAGGGGTTCCGGATGCGGGACCGACCGGTCTTCGCGGTCCAGTACCATCCCGAGTCGTCCCCGGGGCCGCACGACAGCGGCTACCTGTTCGATACCTTTTCCCGGCTGATGCGCGGGGGTGATTGAGACGGCCATGCCAAGGCGCCAGGACATCTCCTCGATCATGATCATCGGCGCGGGTCCGATCGTCATCGGGCAGGCGTGCGAGTTCGACTATTCCGGCACCCAGGCCTGCAAGGCGCTCCGTGAGGAGGGATACCGGGTGATCCTGGTCAACTCCAACCCTGCGACGATCATGACCGATCCCGGCATGGCGGATGCGACCTACGTCGAGCCGATCACTCCCGAAACGGTTCGCCAGGTGATCGCGAACGAACGCCCCGACGCGCTGCTCCCGACCATGGGGGGCCAGACGGCGCTTAACACCGCGCTCGCGCTCGCGCGTGACGGGGTGCTCGAGCAGTTCGGGGTGGAACTGATCGGCGCCGACCTGGCCGCGATCGAGAAGGCGGAGGACCGCCTGCTGTTTCGCAGCGCCATGGAACGCATCGGCCTCGAGTCGCCGCGCTCGCACCTGGTCTCGTGCGAGGAGGAGGCCAGGGACGCACTGGCGCTGGTCGGGCTGCCCGCGATCATCCGCCCGTCGTTTACCCTGGGCGGCACCGGCGGCGGCATCGCGTACAACGCTCCCGAGTTCGAGGAGATCGTGCGCTCGGGCCTGCGCGCCTCGCCGGTCGGCACGGTCCTGATCGAGGAGTCCGTGCTCGGCTGGAAGGAATTCGAAATGGAGGTTGTCCGCGACCGCGCGGACAACTGCATCATCATCTGCTCGATCGAAAACGTCGACCCGATGGGCATTCACACGGGTGACTCGATCACGGTCGCGCCGGCGCTGACCCTGACCGACAAGGAATACCAGCGCATGCGCGACGCCTCGATCGCGGTGCTTCGCGAGATCGGGGTCGATACCGGCGGATCGAACGTGCAGTTCGCGATCGACCCGCAGACCGGCCGCCTGGTGATAATCGAGATGAACCCGCGGGTGTCGCGCTCCTCGGCGCTGGCCTCCAAGGCCACCGGCTTCCCGATTGCGAAGATCGCCGCGAAACTGGCGGTCGGCTACACGCTGGACGAGCTCGACAACGACATCACCGGGGTCACGCCGGCGAGTTTCGAGCCGACCATCGACTACGTGGTGACCAAGGCGCCCAGGTTTACCTTCGAGAAGTTCCCCGGCACGGCGGCCACGCTCACGACCTCGATGAAGTCGGTGGGCGAGGCGATGGCGATCGGCAGGACCTTTGCTGAATCCCTGCAGAAGGTGATGCGTTCGATGGAGACCGGGCTCGTGGGGCTCGACGACGTCCCGTTGCCCGGCGTCGGTCCGGACGGTGCGGTGATCGACCGGGAGACCGTGATCGCGTCGTTGTCGGAACCGGTCCCGGACCGCCTGCTGCGCATCGCCCAGGCGTTTCGCTGCGGCATCGGCCTCGAGGACGTGTACCGCGCGTCATCGATCGACCGCTGGTTCCTGCGCCATGTCATGGACATCGTCGATGCCGAGGACCGGATCGGGTCGGCCGGACTGCCGGACCGGGCGCTGCCGATGCTGGGCCTGAAGCAGCTCGGGTTCTCCGACGCCCGGCTGGCGCGGCTTGCCGGGGTGACCGAAGCCGCCGTGGCCGAGAGGCGGCGGGCGCTGGGCGTACGGCCGGTCTTCAAGCGGGTCGATACCTGTGCGGCGGAATTCCCGGCGAAGACCCCCTACATGTACTCGTGCTACGAGGGTGACGGCGTCTCGCCGGCGGAATGCGAGTCCGATCCGACCGACCGGACCAAGGTGGTGATCCTCGGCGGCGGCCCGAACCGCATCGGGCAGGGGATCGAGTTCGACTACTGCTGTGTCCACGCCGCCTACGCGCTCACCGAGGCCGGATACGAGACCATCATGGTCAACTGCAATCCGGAGACGGTCTCGACCGACTACGACACCTCCGATCGCCTCTACTTCGAGCCCCTGACCGGCGAGGACGTGATCGAGCTGGTGCGCGCCGAGCAGCGCCGGGGGACCGTCGCCGGGGTGATCGTGCAGTTCGGAGGGCAGACGCCGCTCAAGCTGGCGCACGCCCTGCAGTCCGCCGGGATCCCGATCTTGGGAACCTCGCCGGACGCCATCGATCTCGCGGAGGATCGCGAGCGGTTCAGCAGCCTGCTGCGCCGGCTCGGACTGCGCCAGCCCGACAACGGCATCGTGACCTCGACCCCCGAGGCCGAGGCCGAGGCGGAGCGGATCGGCTATCCGGTGGTCATTCGCCCCTCCTACGTCCTCGGCGGCCGTGCCATGGAGGTGGTGCATGACCCGGCCTCGCTGCGCCGCTACATGGAACAGGCGGTGGTGGCGTCAGGCGACAACCCGGTGCTGATCGACGGGTTCCTGTCGAACGCCACCGAGATCGATGTCGACTGCGTGTCCGACGGAACGACCGTGCACATCGCTGGCATCATGGAACATATCGAGGAGGCCGGAATTCACTCCGGCGACAGTGCGTGCTCGCTGCCGCCACAGTCGCTCGCGACCGACGTCGTCGCGGAAATCCGCCGCCAGACCGACCTGCTGGCCCACGGGCTCGGGGTGCACGGGCTGATGAACGTGCAGTTCGCGGTCAAGGACGGCACCGTCTACGTGCTGGAAGTCAACCCGAGGGCCAGCCGGACGGTCCCGTTCGTTGCCAAGGCGACCGGGGTGCCGATCGCCAAGATCGCGGCGCGGGTCATGGCGGGCGAGGCGCTTGCCGACCTCGACCTGCCGTCAACCGAGCTGCGGCACGTCGCCGTCAAGGAGGCGGTGTTCCCGTTTGCGCGTTTCCCGGGCGTGGACCTCATCCTCGGGCCGGAGATGAAGTCCACCGGCGAGGTGATGGGGGTGGACGAGACCTTTCCGGCCGCCTTTGCCAAGAGCCAGATCGCGTCCGGGACCAACCTGCCCCAGAGCGGGACGGTGTTCGTTTCGGTCAAGGATGACGACAAGACACACCTGGTCGACATCTCCCGCCAGCTGGTCGGAATGGGGTTCGACCTGCTTGCCACCAGGGGAACCGCGCAGGCGCTGGCGGCGGCCGGTCTCGAGGTTACCCTGGTTCGCAAGGTTCTCGAAGGTCGCCCGCACGTTGTCGATGCCATGTTGTCGGGTAATGTCGATCTCGTGATCAACACGACCCAGGGACTGCAGGCGATCGCGGACAGTTTCAGCTTGCGCCGGACTGCGCTCACCCACAATATTCCGTACTACACGACTGTGGAGGGCGCTCGGGCAGCGGTGCGTGCTATCAGCGCCATTCGTGGCGGCCGGCTCAGGGCAGCGCCGCTGCAGTCGTATCTCGGCGGGTCATTCTGATCTGCCGTGCGCCACCCGGCGCAGGCGCGCCGGGCGGGCAGCGAGCGTGTCCTCAGGCGACTGGAAACCCGTATGGACAAGGTTCCGATCAGACGTGAAGGCCTGGAACGTCTTCAGGAGGAACTGCGGCAACTGAAAAGCGTCGATCGCCCGCAGATAATCCGCGCGATCGCCGAGGCGCGCGAGCACGGCGACCTTTCCGAAAACGCCGAATACCACGCTGCCCGCGAGCGACAGAGCTTCATCGAGGGCAGGGTTGCCGAACTCGAATCGGCAATCAGCCGGGCCGAGGTCATCGACGTCTCACAGGTGGGCGGAGGGACGGTCACCTTCGGGACCACCGTGACCGTGGCGGACGAGGAGACCGACGAGGAGACCGCCTACACCATCGTCGGTCCATACGAGGCCGACATTTCCCGCGGACTGATTTCGACATCATCTCCCATCGCCCGCGCCCTGATCGGCCGCCAGGTCGGCGACAGCGTCGAGGTGATTACTCCGCGCGGAGCGAAGAGCTTCGAAGTACTCGACATCAGCGTGTCGTGACACCCCGGGGGCCTGCTCCCGCCTGCTGGGTCGTGAGCGACGGTACGGCCGGCATGGAGGTACAGTCGGTGGCGCTGGCGCGCGGGCTCGGGTTCGAGCCCCGCATCAGCAGGATCACGCCCCTGTCCCCGCTCAGGCTGGCACCATGGCTGGGCCGGGTTCCGGGCATGCCGCCGGCCGGACCGGGGCATGACTTGCAGGCGCCGTACCCGCAGGTCGCAATCGGTTGCGGCCGGCGCAACGCCGGCGCGGTGATCGCGCTGAAGCGGCTGTCCGGCGGGCGGACCCTTGCAATCCAGATCCAGGATCCGCGCAGTGCACGCGGGCTGTTCGACATCCTGGTGGTTCCCGACCACGACCCGGCGACCGGGCCCAACGTCGTTGCCACCAGGGGGTCGCTGAACGGCATCGACGACGGCGCGCTGGATGCCGCCGCGCAAAGCGTTGCGGACCGCGCCACCGGACTTCCGCGACCGCTGGTCGCGGTCAACATAGGCGGAGACACCCGCGGCCACAGCGTGGGCCCCGGTGAAGCGGCGGCCCTGGCCGGAGACCTGCGCGGCCTTGCCCGGGATCGCGGATGCGGCCTGCTGGTGACGACGTCGAGGCGGACCGGACCGCATCTGCGCGCCGCCCTCGCGGAGCTGGCCGGCGAGGGCGCCTGCATCCTGTGGTCGGGGCCCGACGACGGCCCCAACCCCTATCTCGGGTTTCTCGGGCTGGCCGACCGTGTGGTGGTGACCTCGGACTCCGTCAACATGGTCTGCGAGGCCTGCGCCACCGGCAAGCCGGTCCACGTCATCCCGCTCGGACGGGCGCCGCGGCGCCGGCGCCGGTTCCTCGACACGATGGTTGCGGAGGGATATATCAGGTGGTTCGACGGTCGGCTTGGCGTGTGGGACTACCCGCCCCTTCGCGAGACGGAGCGGGTTGCCGGTGTGCTGCGCGCCCGTCTGGTCCAGGCGGGTGTCACAATGCAAGTGCGCGACGCATCGACCTGACCATGTGACCAGTACCAGCCGGCAGGTCGGGATGAACACCGGACCACAGCACAGTGTCGAGGTTCCCTACGGGTGGGTGGTGATCATCGCGTCGCTGCTGCTCAACAGCATCGGTCTCGGTGCGCCGAACATCCTGTTCGTGGTTCTCAAGCCGATCGCCGCCGATCTCGGTACGGATCGATGGGTTCCTTCGCTTGCCTACTCGCTGATGATGATCGGGGCCGGTGTCGGCGGGATCGCGATGGGCTGGTGGATGGACCGGAAGGGCATCATCTACCCGGTGATGTTCGGGTCGGTGATGATCGCCACCGGTGCCTTCATGGTCAGCTGGTCCGAGACCATGTGGGGGCTGTGGGTGGCGAACGGCCTGCTGATCGGCCTGCTAGGCAAGTCGGCCATGATTGCGCCCCTGATCGCCAATGCGACCCGCTGGTTCGACCGCCGTCGTGGATTGGCGGTCGCGATCATCGCCTCGGGCCAGGGGCTGTCCGGCGCGGTCTGGCCCTCGCTGATCGGCGCCACGGTCGCCATGGTCGGCTGGCGCGAGACCTACTTCTGGTACGCGGTGTTCTCGCTGGCCACCATGGTGCCGCTGGCCTGGCTGATCCGCCACCGGCCGCCGACGCCGCCGCCCGGGCGCATCGAGCTGGGCGCCAGCGCCGACGGCCTCGTGCTCGGCTGGTCGCCCGCACGGGTCCAGATCATGCTGTGGATCGCGGTGGTGGGGTGCTGCACCGCCATGTCAATGCCGATTGTCCACCTGGTCAGTCACGCCAGCGACCTCGGGCACTCCCCGGTACGCGGGGCGGAAATGCTCTCGGTCCTGATGGTCGCGGGCTTTGTCAGCAGGATCGGGTTCGGAATCCTGGCCGACCGGATCGGAGCGGTGCCGACCCTGCTCATCGCCTCGGCCTGCCAGATGGTCATGCTCGGCGTCTTTGCGGTCGTCGAGGGACTGGTCGCGCTCTACGTCGCCGCCCTGCTGTTCGGTCTCGGGTTCGCCGGGATCATGCCTTGCTACCCGCTGCTCCTGCGGCTGTGGTTCCCGGTCGGGCAGATGGGGTGGCGCATCGCGGCGCAGTACCTGTTCGGCGCGCTGGGCATGGCGCTCGGTGGCTGGATGGCGGGCCAGGTCTTCGATCTCACCGGATCCTACTCGCCGGCATTCGTGCTCGGCATGTTGTTCAACCTGGTGAATTTCGGCCTCATCTGGACGCTGCACCTGCGCGAGGCCGGCGGCTGGTTCAGCCCCCGGCCGACCTAGCGGCTACGACCACCCGGGGGCCGGGCGACGACGAGCCAGCCTGGGCGCGTGCCCGTGCGGGTGTCGGGTCCGCTTGCCTTTGGCAGTGGGTTTCGTCATCTTCGCGAGGCTACCCTGCCGGCCCGGACCGGGACCGCGGGAGCGCGTGGTACGAGGGCGAGCGATGTCGAGCGTGCTGCAGGAGATGCTGCGAACCCGCGACTGGGTGCTGGCCGACGGCGCAACCGGAACCTCCCTGTTCGAGATGGGCCTGCCGCACGGCGAGGCGCCGGAGGTGTGGAACCTGGAGCATCCCGAGCGGATCCGGGAACACTACCGGGCCTTCCTCGACGCGGGTGCGGACCTGGTGCTCACCAACAGTTTCGGCGGAACGGCAAACCGGCTGAAGCTGCACGGACTTGCCTCCGCCGTGCACGAGGTGAATGCCCGCGCCGCACAACTGCTGCGCGAGACAGTCGACCGTCTCGCCCGCCCGGTGGTCTGTGCCGGTTCCATCGGCCCGACCGGCGATCTGTTCGAGCCGCTGGGCCCGCTCACCCGCGAGAGTGCCCGCGCCGCGTTTCGTGAACAGGTCGAGGGCCTGAAGGACGGCGGGATCGACGTGGTCTGGATCGAGACCATGTCGTCGCTCGACGAGGTGGAAGCGGCAATTGCCGCTGCCGGCGACGCCGGGGTTCCTGCCTGTTGCACGATGTCGTTCGATACCAACGGCCGCACCATGATGGGCGTGGACCCGGGCGTGTTTGCGGCCTGGCTGGAAGGGCAGGTGCCGAGACCCGTCGCCTACGGCGGGAACTGCGGCACCGGGGCTCCCGACCTGCTCGCCTGCCTGACGTGCCTGCGCGACCGCATGCAGGCCGGAGACGTGCTGATCGCCAAGGCCAACTGCGGCATTCCGCAGTATGTCGATGGCGCCATCCGGTACAGCGGAACGCCCGAGCTGATGGCCGGGTTCGCGGTGCTGGCCCGCGATCTCGGGGTACGGATCATCGGCGGATGCTGCGGAACCGCGCCGGCGCACCTCGCGGCGATGCGCCGCGCACTCGAGCAGTCGCCTGCCGGACCGGTACCGTGTCTCGAGACCATCATTGCGCGGGTCGGTCCGCTGACGACGGCGTTCGGCGGCGAACTGCGACGGGCGCGGACAGGCCGCCGCCGGCGGGCGGAACGGAAGGGGCGGGCAGGCGAAAGGCGATCATGAAGGCGTGGCAGATCACCCGGTGGGGAGAACCGCTCGAGGAGCGCGAAGTACCGGTTCCGGAACCGCGCGGGACCGAAGTGCTGCTCCGGGTCCGGGCCTGCGGCGTGTGCCACTCCGACATCCACATCTGGGACGGCTACTTCGACCTCGGCGGCGGCCGGCGGGCACGTCTCGAGGACAGCGGAATGGCGCTGCCCTTCACCATGGGGCACGAGCCGCTCGGCGAGGTGGCGGCACTCGGTCCCGATGCCGAAGGGGTGGAGCTCGGTGACGTGCGCGTGGTCTACCCGTGGATCGGCTGCGGGGCCTGCGACGACTGCGCCAGGGACGAGGAGCTGCTGTGCCCGGCCCCTGACATCATCGGGACCCGGCAGGCCGGCGGCTACGCCGAGTACCTCGTCGTCCCGCACCCGCGCTACCTGGTCGCGTTCGACGGTGTCGACCCGGCCGTCGCCGCGACTGCTGCCTGTTCCGGGATCACCGCCTACAGCGCGCTGACCAAGGCTCGCGGACTGCGAAGGGACCAGTCGCTGCTCATCATCGGTGCCGGGGGCGTCGGTCTTGCGGCCATCGGCATGGCGCGCGCCGTGGTCGGCGCACGCCTGGTCGTCGCCGACATCGATCCGGCCAAGCGCGAGGCGGCGCTTCGGGCCGGTGCCGACCACGTGATCGACAATTCCGATGCCGCGGCGCGGCGCGAGCTGAGGTCACTGACCGGAGGCGGTCCTGCCGCGGCCATCGACTTCGTCGGTGCGCCGGCCAGCGTGCGGTTCGGCTTCGATGGCCTGGGCCGCGGAGGAACCCTGGTGGTGGTCGGTCTCTTCGGCGGGTCGGTGGAGATATCCACGTCGATGTTCCCGCTGAAATCGGTCAACATCCTCGGCTCCTACGTCGGGACACGCCAGGACCTGGTCGAGGTGCTGCAGCTGATGCGCGAAGGGCGGATCACGCCGGTCCCCCTCGTCAGGCGCCAACTGAGCGACGCCCCGATGGCGCTCCAGGACCTGCGCGAGGGCAAGGTGCTCGGCCGCTGCGTGCTCATCAACTACTGAGCCGCCCGGCCAAAGTTTGATATTGACACTCATTCGCAACCGTGATTCCATGCCGGCCGCACACTGACGGGGTTCGACGATGTACGTTTGCCTGTGCAACGGCTTCACCGACCGCTGCGTTGACCGTGCCGTCGCCGGCGGCGCCAGCACGCCGGCGCAGGTCTACACCAGCATCGGGGTCGCCCCCCAGTGTGGACGCTGCGTGACGGAGATCAGGCTGCGGATCAGGGAAAGCAGGACAGACAGTCAGCATGAGCCGGTTGGCGGCGTGATCGCCGGGCTCCAGCTCGCCTGACGGACGCGGCCGGCGCGCGTCCCGCCGGATCACTTCCCCTGTACCCATCACGGCACGTCCGGTGCCGCGCGACCGTGTTTTGGTCGCGGTCGTGTACCCGGGCCCGGGTCGTGCGGACGCGACGCATCTGGCGGGGAGTCCCTCCCGACATCGGACGCTCCTGCGGTGCCTTTACAAATGAAATTGCTATTCATTCGCACTGTGTGAATGCAAGTGACTTGCAATTTCAATAAAAGAATGCCTGTTGACAGTGAATAGGTCGGGTTATATTTTTTAAAATTCCAATACGGAGGGGTGGCCATGCAGGGTGACAAGGGCGTCATAGGGCATTTGAACAAGATACTTAGAAACGAACTGACCGCGATCAACCAGTACTTTCTTCATGCCCGCATGCTGAAGGACTGGGGCGTGACCCGGCTTGGCTCGCACGAGTACGAGGAATCGGTCGACGAAATGAAGCATGCCGACCGGTTGATCGAGCGCATCCTGTTTCTTGACGGGCTCCCCAACCTGCAGGACCTGGACAAGCTGCGGATCGGCGAGAACGTTGCCGAGATCCTGGCCTGCGACCTTGCGCTCGAGGAGGCGGCCATCCCGGACCTGCGAGAGGCGATCAGACATTGCGAGGAGGTGCGGGACTACGTGTCGCGAGACCTGCTCAGCGACATCCTCGAGAGCGAGGAGGAGCACGTCGACTTTCTCGAGACCCAGATCGGCCTGATCGAGAAGATGGGCACGGAAAACTACATCCAGATGCAGTCCGAACCCGGCGCCGGCGGATAGTCGACGCGATCCGCGGGCTACGGGCGCCGCTCACACACCGATCCGCTCGGCCAGCAGTTCCGGGTCCGACTGCAGTTCGCGCGTGGTGCCGGCCCACACGATCGCTCCCTTCTCGATGATGTAGTGCCGGTCGGCAACCCGGGCCAGGTCGGCGATGTTCTTGTCGATGACCAGGATCGACTGGCCGTCCGCCTTCAGCCGCTCGAGACAGCGCCAGATCTCGTGGCGCACCAGCGGGGCCAGGCCCTCCGTCGCCTCGTCCAGGATCAACAGCTTCGGGTTGGTCATCAGCGCCCGTCCGATGGCGAGCATCTGCTGCTCGCCGCCGGACAGCAGGCTGCCCATGGCGTGGAACCGGTCCGCGAGCGGTGGAAACATGTCGAGGATCCGCGTCACCGTCCACGGATCGGCGCGGCCGTGGCGGTTGGCGGCGGTCGCCACCAGGTTCTCGCGCACGGTGAGGTTCGGGAACACCTGCCGGCCCTCGGGCACCAGCGCGATCCCGGCCTGGCCGATCCGGAAACTCCGGGCCTTCTCGATTCGCCGTTCCTCGAACTCGATCCTGCCGCTGCGCGCGGGAACAATGCCGGTGATCGAGTGCACGGTCGTGGTCTTGCCCATGCCGTTGCGCCCGAGCAGGGTGACCACCTCGCCTTCGCGCACCTCGAGCGTGACCGAGAACAGCGCCTGGCTGGCGCCGTAGAAGGTCTCGAGCCCGTCCACCGTCAGCACGTCACAACTCCTCCTCGCCGAGGTAGGCGCGCCGCACCGCCTGGTCGTTCCGGATCTGCCCGGGCGGGCCGGAGGCGACGGCCCGGCCGTTGACCAGCACCGTGATGCGGCTTGCCAGGGTGAACACCGCGTCCATGTCGTGTTCGACCAGCAACATCGGCATCTCGCGGTTGAGGCTGCTCAGCAGGGAGATCATCCGGCGCGTTTCCTCCGCGCCCATGCCCGCCATCGGTTCGTCCAGCAGCAGCAGGGTCGGCCCGGTTGCAAGCGCCACCGCGATCTCCAGCTGCCGGTGCTCGCCGTGCGACAGGATCCGGGCCTGTTCCCTGGCCCTGGCAGCGAGGCCGACGCGATCGAGTGCTGCAAGCGCCGGTTCGACCAGGTCGGCCTGCCGGCGCGCGTCGGCCCAGAACCGCCAGGCGCCGGACCCACGGGCCTGGACGGCCAGCATCACGTTGTCGAGCACACTCATGTCGAGCATGAGGCTCGTGATCTGGAATGACCGCGCCATGCCGAGCCGGGCCCGGGCGTGGGCCGGAAGGGTGGTCACGGTCCGCCCGGCGAAGGTGACCTCGCCTCTTTCCGGCTGCAGTTCGCCCGACAGCAGAGAGATCAGCGTGGTCTTGCCGGCGCCGTTCGGTCCGATGACCGCGTGGATTTCCCCCTCGGTGACGTCCAGGCTGAGCCCGTCGACCGCCACCAGGCCGCCGAACGACCTGCTGATCTCCCGCACGCTCAGGACGACCGGCGCCACGCCCGTCTCCCGAGCCGGTCGATCATCCCCGCAATCCCGTTGCGCGCAAACAGCACCACGGTGATCAGCAGGGCGCCGAACAGGAAGTGCCAGTAGATGGTGACCGCCGACAGCCATTCCTCCAGCAGCACGAATGCGGCGGCCCCGAGCACCGATCCGGTGAGTGACCCGGTTCCGCCCAGGACCACCATGAAGATCAGTTCGCCGGACGCGGTCCAGTCCATCATTTCCGGGCTGATGAAGTTGGTGAAGTTGCCGAGCAGGGCCCCGGCGTAACCGCACAGGGCGCCGGCGATGACGTAGCAGGCGAGGCGGTAGCGGAAGGTGTTGTAGCCGATCGCCTGCATGCGCCGCTCGTTGCCGCGAATCCCCTCGATCACCATGCCGAACCGCGACCGCATGATGCGGTGCACCAGGTAGAGGCTGGCAAGCAGGGAGGCGAAGATGAAGTAGTAGAGCGTTGTGGCGTTCTCGATGTTGCCCAGGCCCGCGAAGCGGCTGCGCATGTCGATCACCAGTCCGTCGTCTCCTCCGTACTCCTCGATGCTCACGAAGGCGAAGAACACCATCTGGCTGAAGGCCATGGTGATCATGATGAAGTAGACGCCCCGGGTCCGCAGGCAGATCAGTCCGGTCACCAGGGCGAAGGCGGCGGAACAGGCAATCGCCAGCAGGAACTGCAGGTAGCCGTCGTGGATGCCGTAGTAGGCCGGAATTCCGACGCAGTAGGCTCCGATCCCGAGATAGGCGGCGTGGCCGAAACTGATCATGCCGCCGTGTCCGAGGATCAGGTTGAGGCTGACCGCCGCGATGGCGAGGATCATCAGCCGGCTCGCGAGATCGAGATGGAACGGTGTGTTCGCCCACGCGACCCAGGCTGGAAGCAGGGCCAGCAGGAGCAGGGCCACGGCAAGGGCGATCGCCGTGGCGGATCGCTCACGGCGCACGGGTCAGCGGCCCCGCGGCGGGAACAGCCCCTGGGGGCGGAAGGCCAGGATGCCCGCCATCAGGATGTAGATCATCATGGCCGACAGCGCCGGGGCCGCAGTCTCGGCGTTCTGGTTCGACATCACGAACTTCATCAGCGTGTCGAGAAAGGCGCGACCCATGGTGTCGATCAGCCCGACCGCGAGGGCGGCGATGAACGCGCCCTTTATCGAGCCGATCCCGCCGATGATGATCACGACGAAGGCGATGATGATGATCTCGTTTCCCATGCCGATGCTGGCCTCGGTAATCGGCGAGATCAGCATGCCGGCAAGCCCCGCGAGCGCGGCGCCGACCGCGAACACCAGCGCGAAGAGGATCTCGATGTTGATGCCGAGAGCCGCCACCATCCGCCTGTTCGACGCGCCGGCCCTGACCAGCATGCCGATTCGGGTCCGGGTCATCACCAGCCACAGGCCGGCCGCGATCACCAGCCCGCTGGCAATGATCAGCAGCCGGAAGGTGGGGAACACGATCCCGCCCACCAGTTCCGTCTGGCTGTCGAGGACCGTCGGCAGCGGGATCGCCATTCCTTCCGGTCCCCACAGGTAGTGCACCGCGGCATCGAAGCACAGGATCAGCCCGAAGGTCGCGAGCACGTGGTCGAGGTGGTCGCGCGTATACAGGTGCCGCACCACGATGACCTCGACGGCAAGTCCCACCAGCGCGGTGGCGGGAAGTGCGAGCGCGATGGCGAGCACGAACGACCCGGTCAGGTGGGTCAGGGTGGCGCAGAAATAGGCGCCCACCATGTACAGCGACCCGTGCGCCAGGTTGACGAAGTCCATGATCCCGAAGATGAGCGTGAGCCCGGAGGCGAGCAGGAACAGCAGCACCCCGAGCTGCAGTCCGTTCAGCAGCTGGATGACCAGCAGCGACCAGTCCATGTCGGGATCCGCTTCCGGTGCCGGGGATGAGCTACTGTGCAACCATATCGAAAACCCGCGGGGAATGCCCCTGGCGCGGGACCGCGGCGACGTGTGAGGACCGGTTCGGCGGCCGATTCGGGGATCCGACGCTGCCGCACGGGGAGAAGGATGTCGCCGGGCGCCCGGTGAACCGCGCAGTCGACCGGAAGGTCGATGGTGACCGTCCGGTGTACGGTGCGGTCACAACTGCGGGGCAGAGCCCCGCAGTTGCCCGGATTCGCGGCTTGCGCGGACGCTACATCGCGCATTCCTGGGCGTAGGTGTCCTGGTGATCCTTGAGCACCACGTCCCGTACCGAGGTGGTCCACACGCCTTCGGCGTCAACAACCACCTCGCGCGAGTAGAAGTTCTGGATCGGCATGTGGTTGTTGCCGTACCGGAACGGTCCCCGCACCGACGGGAAGTCCGCACTCTTCATCGCGGCACGCATGCCGTCCATGTTCGACAGGTCACCATTGACCGCCTCGACCGCGCTCTTGATGAGGAAGATCGAGTCGTAGGACTGGGCGGCGTAGAACGAGGGGTAGCGGCCGTACTTCTCCTTGAAACCGCCGACAAACGTCCGGTTTTGCGGGAAATCGAGGTCCGGAGCCCAGAACTGGGTCATGATCGAGCCCAGCACGCCGGTCATGTTGCCGCTCTGCAGCCGTGGCAGGGCAATTGAGTCAACGGTGAAGACCGTGTAGAGCGCGACGTTGCCCCGCAGCCCCGCCTGTTCGTACTGCTTCATGAACGCCCCGCCGGCCTTGCCGGGATAGAAGACGAAGATGCCCTCCGCACCCGATGCCTTGGCCTTGGCGAGTTCGGCGGAGAAGTCGAGCTGGGCGTCCTTGCCCCACTTGGTCATGTCCTTGCCGACGATGGTGCCCTTGAAGGTCCGCTCGAGACCGGCGACCATGTTCTTGCCGGCAGCGTAGTTCGGGGCCATGACGTACAGCGACTTGACGCCCTTCTGGTTCAGCACCTCTCCCATTGCCATCGGCGTCTGGTCGTTCTGCCAGGAGGTGGAGAAGAAGTTCTGATGACACAGCGGACCGGCCAGCTGCGACGGCCCGGCATTGGAACTGATCAGGAAGGTCCCGCTGTCCAGAACCGACTTCTGGGCTGCCAGCAGCACGTGCGACCAGATGAATCCGGCCACGAAGTCGACATTGTCCTGCTTGACCAGCTTGTCGGCCTTCTGCTTGCCGATCGCCGGCTTGAAACCGTCATCCTCCACGATCAGCTCGACCGGCAACCCCGCCATGGTTCCGCCGATCTGCTCGATCGCCAGGTTGACGGCATCAACCATGTCCTTGCCGATCACACCCGCCGGGGTGGTGACGGTGGTGATGAAGCCGATCTTCACCTTGTCTGCTGCCGCAGCCGGAGTCGCTGCCAGCAGCCCGGCCATGACCAGCGCTGGAAGTCTGTACACCATTGGGCGTCTCCCACAGATTTTATGGGACTGTCGCCGTATCGCGCACAAATGTCAAAGCGGCCGGGCCGGATTCGCCCTGCCGGTCCGATGGGCGATTTCCGAGCGTCGTGCGATGTCGCAGCCGGCCGCGGACAACTCCCGGCGGCGGAGGGCGGGACGTGAGCCGCGGGTCCCGGACCTCGCGCGGCGCCGCTACCGGGAAGGCCGCCCCGCGCAGGGGTACGAAGGCGTTGTCAGCGGCGAGGGCGTCTCGACCACGGGGCGCGGACGCACCCGCCCGGCGCCTTGGGCGGCGCATTGCGCGGGGACTGGCCCGGCTCGCACTGCTGGCCGCGATCTGGTGCACGGTGGCACTGGTTCTGCTGCTCGGCTGGCAGGCGACCAGGCTTCCCGACATCTCCCGGCTCGACGACCACGAGAGGCGCGGCGGCATCCGGATGATCGCGCTCGACGGGACCGACTTTGCGCAGTACGGGGCCGTGCACGACGTGCCGGTGGCCGCCGGCAGCCTGCCGGGCGCGGTCCTCGACGCCCTGCTGGCGATCGAGGACCGCCGCTTCCGCTCGCATTTCGGCGTCGATCCGCTCGGTGTCCTGCGCGCCGCCTTCGTGAACCTGCGCGAGGGCACGGTGCGCCAAGGCGCGAGCACGCTGACCCAGCAACTGGCCAAGAACCTGTTCCTCACGCCCGAGCGCACCTTCGAGCGCAAGACAAGAGAGGTGCTGCTGGCCCTGTGGCTGGAAGCCAGCTACAGCAAGGAACAGCTGCTCACGATCTACCTGAACCGAATGTACTTCGGGGCGGGCGCCTGGGGACTCGGTGCCGCCGCCCGGACCTATTTCGGCAAGCCGGCAACGGAGCTGACGGTCTACGAAGCGGCCATGCTGGCGGGACTGGTGAAGGCGCCGTCGCGATACAACCCGGTGGTCAATCCGCAGGCCGCGCGTGCCAGGACCAGGGTGGTCCTGTCGGCGATGGTGGATGCGGGGGTGCTCTCCCGGTCCGATGCCGATGCCGCACTCGCCCGCGGGGCGGCGATCCGGGGGACCGCGGCCGCGAGCCGCAACCACCGCTACTTCGCCGACTGGGTGCTGGGCCAGGTGACAGGTTATCGGGGACCTGACGATGCCGACACCGAGGTGCGCACCACGCTCGACCGACGGCTGCAGCGACTGGCGGAGGCGGTGATGGCGGATGCACTGGCCGACCAGCCTGCGGGGCGTCAGGCGGCGCTCGTCGCGATGGACCCGGCCGGGGCGGTGCACGCCATGGTGGGCGGGCGCGACTACCGTGCCAGCCAGTTCAACCGGGCCGTCCAGGCGATGCGCCAGCCGGGCTCGGTCTTCAAGCCCGTCGTCTACCTCGCGGCACTGGACGCCGGCGCGCGTCCGGACAGCACCGTGAGCGACAACCGGCTGGTCGTGGACGGATGGAGCCCGCGCAATTTCGACGGCCGCTACCACGGCGACGTAACGCTGACCGAGGCGCTGGCACACTCCTACAACGCAGCGACGGTCAGGCTGGCGAGACGCGTCGGGATCGATCGCGTCATCCGGCTTGCCCGCCGTCTCGGCGTGACCGCGCCGCTCGTCGAGGGACCGAGCCTTGCGCTGGGAGCCGCCGAGGTCTCCCTGCTCGAAATGACGGCGGTCTACGCGGCATTCGCCAACGGCGGTATCCCGGTGCGGGCGCACGGCATCAGCACGATCCGGCTGCGCTCCGGCAAGGCCCGGGGGGGAGACGACACCCTCTATCGGCACCGTGCCGAGCGCCGGCCCGCGGTGGCGGGCAGGCAGGCGCTCGCCGACCTCGACGGGATGCTGCGCGACGCGGTCCGTTCGGGAACCGGCAGGAAGGCGGCGGTCCGCGTCGATGCCGCGGGCAAGACCGGAACCAGCCAGAACCACCGCGATGCCTGGTTCATCGGCTATGCCGGCCGCGGTTCCGACAGGCTGGTGGTCGGGGTCTGGGTCGGACACGACTCCGGCTCGCCGATGAAGTCCATGACCGGCGGCGGTCTTCCGGCCCGCATCTGGGCCCGGTTCGTTGCCGGTGCGCTCGGGTAGTGCCGGTGGGGTGGGTGATGCACATGTGATGTCGATCGGTGCGGGTCCAGGGCTTTGCCCGGCAGCCGCTGATTTTGCGAGTGGGCACTGCGGGGCAGACGGGTTGTCGCGTTACGGCCCGGTGATCGCGGCTCCCGGTAGCGGGTGACGCCGGCATGCCGGGATCGTTGAACAGGCTCTTGACCGGGGTCAGGACGCTGATGGAGCGCTGCTTGAGCCATCCGTGAATGCTGTCGGGATACTCCGGGAAACGACTTGCACCCTGTTGCAGGTCCGTACCGTGGCTGCATCGGGACTACTGGCCCTGCCTGGTAGTCGGAAGTCTGCGCGGCAATATCCTGTGTTCCTCTTCCTGCATGCTGCCTGTTTCCTGGCACTGCGTCGCACCCGGGAGGATGCCGCATTTCCCGGTCATGTGAGTTGAGCCGTGTGACGGAGCTGAACGGTTCCATTCGATCCGGAGGCTCGGGGAAAACCGTGCGTAACGGCATCGGTCTTCAGCGATCCGGTTTGCGGCTCAGATCGGGAGGGACACTTCGCCGGGGCGGCAGCGTGAAACCGGCAGCGTTCTTGAACGATGGTGTCCGCAGCTGTATGAGGCCGTCCTCCAGGACGCAAGCTGGCCCACCGCCATGGGCATGGTTGAGGAAGTCTGTGCTATCGGAGACAGCTGCCTGGCAGTTGGCGATTGTCACCTCGGTGCCGATCGCATCCAGTACACCCAATACCTGTATCGCGGTGTGAGCCGACCGGAAGCCGTGTGCGAACTCTGCCGCCTCTGCTACCCCATGACGCGGGAATGCGCCGTGTCATATGTACTGCCCGACGGCGGCTGTCTGGTGCATCCCCGTGGTCGAGAGACCACGTGCGCTGGCTGAGCATGCAGGCCTGCAGGAAGCTGGACGCAACCAGGCAGGTCGAACTGATGCAACAGATTCCGGCGATGGACGCGTTGCTGCGACGCTGACTGCACCCGGCCTTACACTCCTCCCGCCGCCATCATCGGCATCCTGATGGATTCCCGATACCTCCCAGATGGGAGGATTTACAGGGACTTGTACCGGGATACCCTGTCATCCGGAAGGGTTCCGTACACCTTAGCGTTCACCGTCGCGAAGGGTGAGCGAATGAACTTCGGCGACATCGGGATCGGAATGGCAGACGGGGCGAAGCGCCCGTTCGCGGCACCGGGACGGGTGGCCGTGACCACGCATCCGGTGTCCGCAATGCCGCCGCGTCGAGCGCCTGGGGACACGTGATGCTTGGAGAGCCGAGAGCCGAGAGCCGAGAGCCGAGAGCCGAGAGCCGAGAGCCGAGAGCCGAGAGCCGAGAGCCGAGAGCCGAGAGCCGAGAGCCGAGAGCCGAGTTGCGTCCGCCGTCCTGGCGATGCTCTCCGACACCCACCGCATTCCTGCCGAGCGGCTGACGCCATGGGCCGCCGGGGGGCTGCTCCCCGTTCCTCTTGCAGACTTCTTCTACTCCGCTTTCCGCGAACCTTGGAAACGCAGGAGCCGGCCTCTGCGCCTGCAGCCGCGCCGGCTCGATCGTCCCGGATCGACGGTCCAGACGCCATGACCATCGTCAGACACCAGCCTGTCGGGTTGCCGGTTTCGCTGCCAGGCGCCGCAGCGGGTTTCTCCGGTCGCGCGAGTGTCCTCAAGGGCAAGGACTGCGTGCTTCACGCCGGGCAAGAGCCCGCCCTTGTTCGTGTGGCTCAGTTTAGTCCTGTCCTCGTTGTTCTGTGCGGCCATCCCACGCACGTGCCAGAGCGCAATGCCGGTCAGGGGCCGGCCGAAGCTATCTGGACGGAACAAAACGGGAGGAGATGAGAGTCAGTGGCCGCTATCAGGACTTCTGTCGGAGGGTTGTCGCCACGGAAAATCACGATCCCCGAGCCGGTGATTGAGCATGTCCGTCGTCCAGCTCTCGTAGAAAGAGCCTTTCCTATCCGCAAACGCCTGACGATTCTGAAAGCGCCTGCCGGGTTCGGCAAGACGACCCTCCTGGCTGAATGCTGCCGTGACCTCGTAGAGGCCGGTGTCCCGACTGTCTGGATATCGCTGGATGCGCAGGACGAACCCGAGACTTTGGAAGACTACATCGCCTTAGCCTGCCGCATTGTGGGTCTGGATCAGTACGAAACCACAAATTCAGACGACAACTGCGACACGGGCAAGAGCGAGACTGCGCGACTGGTTGATGCTGTACGGAAACTCGACGGTCCCTTTCTGTTGGCGCTCGATGATGTAGACCGCCTGATCAACGCAGAGTCAGTCAGTTTGCTGGAGTTCTTGTTACGCTTTGGACCCACCAATCTCCATCTGGCCATGACATGTCGCGAACTTCCTCCCGGTTTGGACCTTGGTGGAGTTTTTCTCGAAGGTCACGCCTCGGTGATCGAAGCTAATGATCTGCGATTTTCTGAAGCGGAAATCGAGAACTTCCTCGACCCAGGTACATCCCGGCAAGAGTTGAACAAAATCCTGTCCGAAACGTCCGGATGGCCTATTGCTGTCCGGATCTACCAAACGAACAAGAAGAATACCAATCTGGAAAACGTGGCCGAAAATAATGACTTCGTTGCAAACTGGATAGATTCTCATGTTTTCAGACGATTCAATGAGAACAATCGCGACTTTCTATTCGATATCGGACTGTTCGAATGGATCGATGCCGATCTTGCCACTGAGGTGCTCGGTGTCGACTTAATACGTTGCATCGACACGGTACCCGCGTTGCATGGCTTGCTGGACCCTGTCCCTGACGAGACCGCGGGCAGGTGGCAATTAAATCCACTCATTCGAGCGCACTGCATCAGGCGACAATTTCGTGAGTCCCCGGAACGGTTCAAGGAGGTCAATCTGCGCATTGCGATAGCCCTGATGCATCGCGGTGAAACAGTGATGGCCATGCACCATGCTAAAGAAGCAGGGGATACAGTCCTGGCCGGAAACATCCTCGAATACGCCGGTGGGATAGGCATGCGAGTGAAACAGGGCATCAATGAGTTTATTGCCGCTGGCAGGTTACTGAACGAAGAGATTGTTTCAGATCGTCCCCGGCTGGAGCTTTGTCGCTGCCTGGTGCTGACGCTTACAGGAGACCTGGAGGACGCAAGGAAGAGCTTTGCTGCCGCCGCCGCCTCTATACAGGCGCGTATTGACGACGGGGGTGAAGACGGCGTTGGGCTTTCTGTCGAAGAATATATCGTGCGCACTGAAATGGCTCGATACGGGGTTGGATCGATCAACGAAGAGTGGCTCCAGACATTTGGTTTCAATACCTCCGGGTTTGAGGGACTGCAAAATCTCGACCCATTGATATCCGGTGACCTGCAGCTACAGTTTGGTGCTGGAAGTCAACTGGTGGCGCAGTTTGATATGGCGGCGGCCAGCCTGCTGCTGGCACGAGACAATTTGACCGTAAATGCGTATCAGAGAAGCTTGATCGACCTGGAAGACGGTCAAATTGCCATGGCACGAGGACGGGTAAAGGACGCTGGGTGGCACTACACCTGCGCCAGGCAGACGGCTCGGAAATTGAGTGGTTTCGAAAGGCTTCCTGCTGCAACGGCAAAGATTCTCCTGGAAGAACTTGCGCTGGAGTGCGATCGACTTGCACCTCGGCCACAACTGTTCCAGCCGCTGAAGGCGCTCCCGACACTCACAAAGTCAGGGGCTGCCATCGCGGCAGGAATCGGGATCATGATTGACCTGAATGTTAGACACGAGGGTGTGGTCCGGGCACTGGCTGCAGCCAACGACCTGCGGGCATTCTTCCGTAGTGCCGGGCTGTCGGCGCTGGAACGGCATGTTTCCGCGCTTCGCGTATCGTTGCTTGCGAAAGCCGCACAGGTAGGCGAGGCCGAGGTCGGAGAAGTCGAACGGGAGTGGGTATCGTGTAGGCTTCCTGCCAAGACCGGGGACTGTCTGGACCTGGCCAGCCAGACCTGGAGGGAAATGGAGGCGCTCTCGTGCGCGCGCCTGCGTTTGATGACCGTGCGGGGAAGCTTTGACGAAGGACGGGAGTTTGCGGAGGAACTTTGCGCATTGGCTGCGGCGCGAAGTCTCAGGCGGACCCACATGCGCGCTTTGGCGCTGTGGATGGTGCTGGAGCACTGTGCGGGCGAGAATGCGGCGGCGGTCAGTCGGTTCCGGGAGTATTTGCGTCTATTTGAAGAAACTGCGTACGCCTGGGCAATGGTCCGGGACCACGAAGTCAACAGGCCGGTCGTGGAAGCGTATGTCAATTCGGTGTCGGATTCCCCAATGAGGGAGATGGCACAGCAGATCCTGGCTGCAATGCGTCCCATCGACAAGTCCGAGTATCCGATAATGAGCCAGCGCGAATTGCAGATACTGGAGTATATTGAAACCCACCAAGACAAACAAATCGCCCGTGTTCTTGGACTGAGTCCTTTCGGCGTACGCTATCATGTCCGGAAGATATTTGCCAAGTTGGGCGTCCATACCAAGGCCGATGCGGTGCGGCGCGCCAGGCAATTTGGCCTCTTGATCGACAGGTTCTAAATCGATGGGCAGAGTGTTCGAATTCGAAATGCTGGAAGTGGCCCGCGAATCCTGCTGCTGCCGTGCCTTGGAATGCGCCCCTGCGACATTCGCTCGCGGTATCCGGAAGTACGGCCAGGTCAGCCGGCAGCCCCGGCTACGTCCGGCCGCAACCGTTCCGCTGTGAGAAGTCCCGATGCTTGACATTCTCCTGAAGCATGTCGGAAACCGCGGATGCCACACCGAACTTCGTTTTCAGTCCAACCTGTACACCCGACTTGTGATGAGAAAGGGTGTTCTTGTCGAGAACATGCAACTGGAAAGACGCGGCGTCTCCGCCCGGTGCCATCAGGGCGGTGCATTCGGGTTCGCATCTCGGGTAGGTGACAGTGACGCGATCATCGAGAGCACTATTGCCGAAGCGGCGGAAAATGCCGAACTGGTCCGGTACGGTGGGTCGCAGGACAACAGGTTACCGCATGCCGGAGCAGGACACGGAGAATTCGACCACAAGACAGCAAGAGGGAAAGCGACTGCAGCCGATCGCATGGCGGTCGTTGCGGAAATAGACGCCTATGTGAGCCGGGTCTATCCCGGACTCCTGAATGTGGATATCGGCCTTTCCCACGTCGGCGTCGAGAAAACGCTGGCTACGTCCGCCGGCGCCGCCACCCGCTCCTATGTGCCTCGTTGCAACGTGGCGCTGCGTCTCGTGTTGCAGGCCAATGACGGCGTGGTTGATCTCCACCGGATATATGGAGGCTTTGGCGACTTCGAAGACCGGTTCCGGAGCATCGACTGGATATTCGCGGAGATCGACCGGCTTTACGAGGAACTGCGGGAGAAGGCCGACGGAACATATTGCGACGCAGGTACGCACGACGTGGTTCTCGATCCTGATATCTCCGGAATCCTCGCCCACGAAGCTGTCGGACATACCTGCGAGGCAGACCTTGTGCTCTGCGGTTCTGTCGCGGGCGACAATCTGGGGCACCGGGTTGCGTCCGAGAAGGTCACCCTGGTTGACCATGGAGGCCGCGGGCCGGATGGCGAGGCGAGCTTCGCGATCCATGTGGACGACGAAGGGACCCCGTGCCGCGACGTAACAATCATCGAGAACGGCGTTCTCAGGAGTTTCCTGCACAACAGGGAGACCGCGCGCGCGTTCGGAGTCGAACCAACCGGGAACGCCCGCGCCAACGCCTTCAGCGATGAGCCGCTGGTCCGGATGCGCAACACGGCGATCCAGCGTGGAACAGACCGGCTGGACGACATGATCGGCGCCATCGACCGTGGCTACTATCTCAAACGCTCCACCAACGGCCAGGCCGATGCCAACGGCGAGTTCATGTTCGGCGTGGCGCTGGGCTATGAAATCCGGAACGGGCGTCTGGGCCGCGCAATCCGTGACACGACGATTTCAGGGGTCGCATTCGACATGCTCAGGACCGTTACCCACGTCAGTGACGATTTCACGTGGTCGCGCGGCGGGATGTGCGACAAGAAGCAGCTCATCGAGGTCGGCATGGGCGGGCCGGCCATCAAGTGCCGACTGCACGTGGGAGGACGATAGGCTGTGGGGCTCCTTGCCGATGCGGACGGCGCGGATTTTGCGGCTGCGCTCGTCGAGCGGGCGATACGGGCCGGCGCCGACGAGGTGCAGGCCGGCCACGTGTCACTCCTGAGATTCGAACTCGATGCGGACACGACCGGCATCAAGCTGGCCGCCACCAACCGCGACGACACTGCAGTGCTCACGGTCTTTCGAAACGGCCGCCGGGGCTCCGCGGCGCTTACCGGTCGCGACGAAACTGCGATCAACGCGGCGATTCGGCACGCTCTCGACTCCGCAGGAGCATCGCGGCCGGACCCCGCCTACGGGGTTGCCGCGGTCGGGTGGGCTCCTCCCTCCCGTCGCGGTCCGGACTTCCCGGACCGCGACGGGATGATCGACGCGTTGCGGCGTTTGCTCGAAGATGTGCGCAAGCGTTTTCCGCCGGTTCGCATTCGTCATGCGAACTACAGTTTCGAGGATCGCTGCCGGTCGTTCGCCAACTCGGCCGGAACGCATCGGCAGGAGCGCCGGGCGATCTACCGCTTCTGGATCACGTTCGGAGGCAAGGACGGAATTCGCTCGACCTCGTTCAATGCTACGGGCAGCAGCGCATGCGAACCTTTCGAACGGCTGATCGACGCAGGCGGGGCGGAGGCTCTCATTGGCGACACGATGCGGTCCTTCGACCCGAGGCCCGTGGCCAGCAAGTTCACCGGTGACGTGATCGCCACTCCGAATTGCACCGCCTACCTTGCGGCGGTGCTGGCCGGCAGCCTGAATGGATATGCGCTGATGGGGGGGCTCACACCCTATGCGGACCGGGCAGGGGAGCGGATCGCGAACTCCGGATTCGGTTTGCTCAACCGGCCCGCCGATCCCCGCATTCCCGAAGGCTCGGATTTCGATGACTGCGGCGTCCCGACCTGCAATGTGGACGTGATTCGCGACGGCGTGCTCCAAGACTTCCTGATCGACTTCTTTTGCTCCCGAAAGCTGGGCAGGACCCAGAATGCGGGGGCATACAACCTGGTCGTGCCGCCCGGCGAACGGAGCGCTGCCGACCTGATCCGCGAGACCGAACGTGGAATCGTGCTCGGCCGGTTTTCAGGCGGCGCTCCTGCTCGCAACCTGGACTTCAGCGGTGTCGCGAAGAATTCGTTCTATGTGGAAGACGGCCGGATCCGGTATCCGCTCATCGAAACAATGGTGAGAGGCAATCTACAGGAGTTGATGATGAACGTGCGCGGCTTGTCGAGGGAGGCCGTCCACTTCGGTGCAGGCAGCGCGCCCTACATGGCCGCTTCCGGGGTCACGATCTCGCCTCCCTGAGCGGCCGGCGGTTCCCGGTCCGGCGCAGCCGGGGCGTCGGTGTCACGCCAGCTGCCCGTCGGGCGGAATGTTCCGGGGCCGTCCGCCGGAGCAGGGCCTGCAAGAATGTTTGTAGTTGATCAAGATTCTATTGGCAGTATCCAAAGACATACGCAAACTGCACATTATTGTTGAGCGGGATTGTCGCTTATTACTGTTTTTTGGGCAGATATCTACGATTATTAACGACTTCGACACAGGAAGTGGGGACTGGTGGCATGAGTTTAGCGAACCTCAAAGAATACGCGATGCGCTGTGCCAACGAACCGGAACTGCGCGAGAAGGCGAAGTCGATCGGGATGATGGATGTCGACGAGCATATGCGGCATGCCGAGAGCCTGGGCCTGGACTGGACCCTGATTGATATGGCCGCTTTCCGCAGGGAAGTGGTCGATGCGGAGGATGACCTTTCCGACCTCAGCGAAGACGAGCTGGAAATGATCGCGGGCGGCGTCTGCACTACCACAGCGATCGTTGTCGCCGGAGTCGTCGGCGGTGTTGCCGCCGGAGCCGCCGTCGGAGCTGCCGGAGCGGGAGCTGCGACGAGCACGGCCGTGGGCGTGGCCACGGGTGCCGGCGGCGGCGGCTGGTAGGGGGATCTACGGAATCGGGTCCCCGGAACCTTTCCAGTAGGAGTCGAGAACATGGAAGCCGACGCCTTTTCTAGTGCGACCGGCGGGTCGATGGACGCAGCCTCAGACGCAAGGGTAATGCGGCTCCGCCATCGCTATGTCGATACATTTGCAGGCCTCAGCCCCAACGAGGTCCGCCTGGTGGCCGAAGCCAAGCGTTTCTTCGAGTGCTACCTGGGCGACAGCGACTTCCGTCAGGCGATAGAGCAGGGAGGAAAGTTCACCGACGAGCAGCGCCGGATGCTCAAGGACATCGGAGTGACCTTCGAGCCGGAAGAGATGGAGCTGCTGTGGTTGCAGCCGAACCTGTTGGACAGCTTGCCCTCGCTGGTGGCGACTTGCGACAGCTTCGAGGACCTGCCGTCCGACTTTCACGCCGCCTTGGCGCCGTATCCCGTGCTGCGACTCTCCCTTTTTTGGCGTCACCGCCTCGACCGGATGACTCTCGCCCAAAAGCTTGTGGCGAGTTCCAAACCGACGCTCAGCCCCGAATACACTGCCTGGCGGGCCCGCCGAGTGGCGGCGGTCCGGAACGAACTGGGTTATTTCGGTTGGAGCCTGGATCATCCCTGCCATGCGGTGGAGCTGGCCGTGGGGTGTTCGGTTCGCTGCGGCTTTTGCGCCTTTGACGCCGACAAGTTGCAGACCGTGTTCGATCTTTCCCGGCTCGAGAACCGTCAATTGGCGTGCGGCGTGGCGACGGGCATGCTCAATGTGCTGGGCTGGCCCGCAGCGCACGGAATGCTCTACTGGAGCACCGAGCCGCACGACAACCCGCATTATGTGAAGCTGCTGGAACTGTGGCATAGCGTTACCGGCGCGAGGCTCTGCACAGCGACGGCGCGTGCAGGTGAAGACTGGGTCCGCGACCTGATCGGGTTCTACAGCCAGGGACCTGTGCCGTGGCCGCGGATCAGCGTGCTGTCGCGCAAGATCATGCGCCGCCTGCACGAGACCTTCACGCCTCTGGAGATGCGTGACGCCACGTTGCTGATGCAACAGAAGGACGGCGAGGTGTTTCGCGGCAAGGTACCTGGCGGACGCGAGCGGATGCTGAAGCAACTGGTGGACGCTGACGATCTTCGGAAGGTGGATTTCGAGAATCCGCCGGAAGGGTTCCAGCCGCCTCAGGGTTCGATCGCCTGCATTTCCGGCTTCCTGGTCAACATGGTGAACCGCACCATCAAACTGATCAGTCCTTGCTACACCACAATGGAATATCGTTACGGCTACCGCACCTTCGACGAGACGACATTCGACGGACCCGATGATTTCGAAGTGGCACTGAAGCGGATGATCGATCGCAGCATGGTGGTCCGGCCCTATTCCCAGATGCCGATGCGTTGGCGCGACGACCTGAAGGTCGTGCCGCAACCGGACGGCTTCACCCTGCTGTCCCCGACCACCCGCCGGGATTTTCGCAAGGGCGACCTGCATTTGCGCACAGTCGAGCTGATCAGTCGCGGAGACCGGACCTTCGAGCAGGTTTTCGATACGCTGTCGGACGATCCTCTGATCGGCCCGATGACGGCGATGTCCATGCTCGATTCATTGTTCGCGAAGGGCTATCTGTGCGAGATGGCGATCACCCGCGACTATCGCGCCCGGAAGGAGGCCGGAGCCACCGCCACGGTGCCCGAAGCGGTCGTGACAGCCGCCTGAAAGACTGCGCGCCCGTGCGGTTGAATGGAAGTGCAACGCTGTTGACCGGTTGCACGGGTCACGGTGTTCTCGGCTCAGTGTCCCGTGGCCCGGTCTGGTCGCGCGCGTTCCAGCCCCGGTTTTGGGCAGTCGCGATCGCCCTGGCGATAGCCGCCGCAACGCCGGTCAACGCCTTGGATTTCGAGGAAGCCTTCGGGAAAGCGATCCTTTCCAACCCGGATATCCGCGCAGCCCGGGAGGAGGCCAGGAGGGTTCATGAGAGTTTTCCGTTGGCCCTTTCACAACGACTGCCCGCATTGCGAGTCCATTCCGGAGCGACCCTTGTCCGCAATTTCACCACTTCGGGCAGGTTGGACAGCGAACAGCAGTCCGTTGGCGTCTCCCTCAACCAGAACCTGTATTCGAGTGGACACAGTACCGCGGCAATCCGGCGGGCGGAGTTTGATATCCGCAGGAGCCATGCCTACCTCGAGACCGTCGAACAGCGGGTCCTGCTGAATGTTGCCATCGCCTATGTCGATGTTCTGCGCGCGACGCGCGCAGTTGGTCTGCGCAAGCGGTCGGTCGAGAGTTTCAAGGCGAAAAGCGAGCAGATCGCCACGAGGTACCGCGTCGGTGGCCACACTCGGGCCGACATGGCCCAGGCGGAAGCAGAGTGGCGGATCTCCGTCGCCGACCTGGCCGCGGAAAGCGCCAGCCTCAAGACGCAGGAGACCGTTTTCGAAAATCTCGTCGGGGTCCCGGCGGCCGGCCTGCAGCAGCCCCGCGAGATTACGGGCCTGCCGCCCACGCTGGAGGCGGCTGTCGAGATTGCCAGAGGGGCCCATCCGTCCGTTCGCGCCGCCGGCCATGCGGTGAGTAGCGCCGAACAGGAAGTGGCGGCGGCGGTCGGCCTTTCCGGAATGCGGATCGATCTCGAAGGCGGCTTCTCGAGGTCTTGGGCCAGGACCAGCCCTCGTACCCTTCCGCCCGTCAATACCGAAGCCAGGGTCGGGCTTCGGCTTTCCGCGCCGCTCTACCGGGGCGGGTCGGACGCGGCAAGAATTCGCCAGGCCAGTAAGCTGCTGAAGCAGCGCCGGGTTCAACTGCTGGCCGCCCAGGGGCAGTCCGTTCAGGAAGCGGCGATCGCCTGGAACGAAATGTCGGCGGCCAGGCAACGGCACATAGCGCTCTCCTCGGCGGTCGAGGCTTCCCGCGTTGCGCTGCGCGCCATCCAGAGGCAGGCTGAAATCGGAGGGCGCTCGACGCGAGAAGTTCTTGACGCTGAACGCAAGACCATCGAGTACGAACTGGCGATACTGTCCGCGGAACGTGACATTTTCGTCTCCTCCTTTCGCCTGAAGGCGGCTGTCGGGGCCCTTACGGCCGCTTCGCTTGGACTGCAAAATGTCCCCGATCTCGAACGCGAAGCGTCCAGGACCCGCAGGAACTGGGCGCCCCGCCTATTCTCGCTCGAGCGGGACTGACCGGGGCGGAACCGAAGCGACGATGGCTTTGCGAATCAGCGCCCTGACGAAATCGTCGACGAACCCGGCGGGGTACATGTCAGGATCGACCGACTTCAATGCCTTGACGGTGATGCCCCCACGTTCCGCCATCAGCGCCCGCACCAGGCCCAGGCATCTCGCGTCCAGCGTGTGGGTCCAGCCGTTGGCGGTAAGCAGCACGGAGCCGTTCTTCCGGTCGCGGTTCAGGCTTGCCTGATCGAAGCCGCGCAGGATGATCCGGTGCAGATCCCACTCCGGGCTCCGCCACGGCTCGATCCATCGACCGAAGGCAGTGGCGGGTCGTTCCGTCCACCGGTTTCGAAAGTCATCCTTCAATTCCCGCGCCGTCCGATCGCCGAGCGCTGACACGACCAGTTTCCTGAACTCCTCCAGGTACTGGGCCAGCTGGTCCTCCCGAGCCATCAGCGGTACGTCCTTTCTGAACAGCTCGTGCCGCGCCAACTTGCTTCCCAGCCAGGCGAGTACATCCTGTCCCGTAAGGGTGCGCACCTGGCAAGTCAGATGGATGCTGCCCATCCCTTGCTGCGCGACCGGCACCCGGGCGTCGTGCCACCAGCCCCTGGGAACGTAGAGCACGTCGCCGGCAGTCAGGACGCCCTCCCATACCGGCGCGCCCGGAGCCTGATCCTCCAGCGCCGTGTCGACCCTGGTGGGAGACCGGCGGGTGGAGCCGTAAAGCCGCCACAATTTCTCACCGCGAACCTGAACCGCAAATACATCGTGATCGTCCCAGTGCGTCCCGAATCCCCGGGTCGAGCGCCACGAAGCGTACAGATTGATATAGCAGTACGAATGCAGGGCGGTTTCGAAGGCGTGGGCCAGATCGGCGACGGAACGCACGGACCTGTGAGCCGCGTCCACGACAAGCGTTGCGCCCTGGCGCAGAAACGACAGCAGCTTGCGGTCGTCAATCATTCCGGCGTCGCGTGCGCGCTGCCGGTCGCCGCTGCCATAGGGGGTCATGGCGTAGAGTTCTTCGGGAAGCCGCGCGCCCTCCATGAAAAGCTGAAGATCGGCAGCGGCCAGGCGACCCGTGCATAGCAGTGTGTCAAGGTCGCACCATTCCACAAGCGGGGCGAACCGTTCCGAGGGGCCACGAAACAGTATCGGTCGCGGGTGCGGATACTGGCCAGCGAAGAAACCGGCTGTGGACAGAGGCGAAACGACGTCGTCGAACTGAACTCCTGTGTCCTGTGAGGCGAGCGCCGCTCCTTCGCGTGCATCGAGTTCCTCGACGATCCCGGGGGGGCAGCCTTCGAGGTCGGCCTGCGGAGGGGCGCCCGTGCCGGAAGCGCCCGGATCGACGAACGGCAGCCCGGCCCTGGCAGCGGCAAGGCGCCCGATGGTCTCGTCGAAGCGCTCTTCCAGCCTGACTCCGGCCCGGTCGGCAGCGCCGGCATGGCGAACGGCGCTCCGGAACATGTCGCGCGCGTTCATCGGGCCGCTCTACGCCCACCCGGCCAGGGCAAAGCCTCCGTACTCACGGTTCGCTGTTGCGCCCCGGCGTATCGACACGGCGCCTTTGCGCCGAGAGTGCCAGGCGCAACCTGCGAATTTCGCCCCCCAGCGCTGCGCCGATCTTCTCGATCTGTTCGAAACTGAGGCTCGGCGCCGCACTGGATATGCTCTCCGGTGCGGGTTCGATTTCCCGGCGATACCCTTCGTCCACGGCCAGGCGCGCGTTCACCCGCGCAAGCGTGGGAGCCAGACGATCGCACATTGCGCGCTGGCAAGCCGGTTCCGGATAGATTCGGTCCGGCGGCAGATCGGGCAGGCCGCTGCAGAGCGCGTCGGAAAGAACCCGGCCCGACCTTCCGATCTGCCGGTTCACCGCCGCTTGCAATACCAGTTCCGCCCTGGTCATGCCGCGATTGACAACCGGAGCCTGCGGCGGCGCTAATACTGTCTTCGGCTGTCCCAGCCAGGCCGAGAGCGGGGCCAGCAGGTCCCGACGGTGCCGATCGTAGTTCAGGCAGGTTAGTCCGACACCGTCCATGTACATGAACCTGTCGAGGAACAGTTCGACTCTCTCGGGCACGCTGTACTTCTCGAAAAAGGCTTCGATCGGGGCGGAACCGCCCCCCCTCTTCAGGTATTGCTGCCACAGCGAAGCCGCGTGGCTCACCGGGTTGCGGATGAAGAGCAGAATCTCGACCCGCTCGAATCCCGCGTTTGCTGCCGCCCGCGGGAGCAGGGCGGGGTCGTCGTGAAGGGTGAGGCGGGGAAAGAACTCCTCGGAAGATAGAATCGTCCCTTCGGGTCCTCGGGCGATCGCGCGCAGTCCGTCCTCCAGCATTTCGGGCGGACAGGCGGCCAACCCGAGGCCATTGCCCTGACCGATCTCGGCGCCCTTGTGGTCCCCGATGCCGTCGAATACCGGATAAGCGAGGCCGCATTCGGCAAGCGCGCCCGAATTCTCGCGCAGGGCCGCCTGCAACCAGGATGTTCCGGTCTTGCTGTGACCGGCGTGAATGTAGAGTTTCGGCATCGTCGTGCGGTGGACCTTTCCCCATAGCGTTCCGGACTGTCACGGCGCACACCCGGCACCGATCCTCAAACGCGGTCACCAGCCTGCAATAATATTGCCACACCTGGGCAGTACAAGAAAGACACTCTCCGATTTGCAATGAATATCGCACACGGCGAAAATCCCCGGCTTGTACCCGTACTCGTGCTTCGGCGTTTTCCTCCTGCACTCGGCTTTCGGAACCTTCAACTCCGGACTGGGTTTTGTTGCGGCGGTGGATGAAGTTCCTAGGATGCAGCAAATTCCTTGTAGTGGCCAGGCATTTCGTTGGTACTTTCTGCTGCAATCTGAAACTGCATGAATTTGGCCGGGGAAATTGTGGTGTGGCCGTGTTTGCAGGGCCATATACGACGTAGGTTGAATTCACAGAGTATGGACACGAATCCCGGCGTTTGCGGGGTTTGAGACAAGAAGGAGCGCTACAAATGTTGAAGACAGATGTAATTCATGCTCCGTTCACCCGGCGGGATGGCGTGATGAAGCGTCACCGGGGTTTTCAGGGGATCCTTGCAGTCGCGATTGCGGGAGCCCTGCTTGCCATGCCGATGCAGGCGTCGGCCGTGATGGCGGCACCGTCATTGACGGGGTTCACGGTGACGCCGGGGGACGGCAAGGTCACCCTCCAATGGTCGGTCAGCGGTGGCGTGTCCTGGGCTGCAATGGAATATACGTTCTCGTTCCGGAACACGGAGACTGGCGAGTTCAGCGGGGAGCGAAACTGCTACCACAACGAGTGCGTCGTGAGCAGTTTGACGAACGGGGTCAGCTACGAGTTCGAGGGGTCAGTCTGCCAAGAGTATTATTGGAGGTACCAGTACGTGAGAAGTTGCAGCAACAAGATATACGTGTCCGCGACCCCGAATCCCGGGTAGTCGACTTTCTGGTGCGGGGTCGGGCCCTCGACGCTTGTCTCTTCGGGTCCTCTGCCGGTCGCCGCTGCAATTACTGGCGAAGGGACCCTCACTGCGTGGTGGTCGATGCCGTCAACTCGCTGGGATGGCTGTTCAACCTGCCCAACGGTGAGTGGGCCGTCTTGATGGCTGTCCCGCACCAGAACTTCGAGATTTTTCGCATGCGCGCCGGCAAGACCGGCCTGCCCGACCTGCGCGTCACCACTTTCCCGGCATCAACGACGCGGAGGACGGATACGGCCCTGTGGCCCCGGCAGGTCTGCGCTCGGAAACACCATCGGTTCGCCTGGGCGACTTGTCATTCTTCCAGGACGTTGGCTTCCTCCCGAGGTCTTGCCGAGTGGCGCCATCGGATCCTGCGAGGCGAACGCACCTGACCCCTGTGGCCCCCGGTCGCGACAATCGGCAACCGGGTCCGCGTCGTTTGCCTGACCATGTGTCATGGCGCGATGAGAGAGTGTCCGCTCCGTGTTTGAAGGCGACGGTCATTTCGCGAGCGGATCGCTGGCCGAAAGCCGTCGGGACAGGCCTTGCAACCGGATTTCGGCTTCGATCATGGACGCTTCCGTGGCGGAGAGCCAATCTCGACTCAGTTGCCGTGAAGCCCCTCCAGTCCGTCGCGCAAGGTACCACGCTCGTTTGTATGCCCGTCTCCGGCATTACCACCGGACGGTAACGGTTGCTTGTAGCAGAAGAACCATTGACTTGTAGTATTTGTCCGTGCTTGGCACCTACATGTTTTTGGGGGATGAAATTACCATTATGCTCCTGTTTGTCCGGGAGGAATTCTGCGATCAGTTAACAACTTCGTCATCGTAAAGTGGAGATTGGCAGCATGAGTTTAGCGAACCTCAAAGAGTACGCGATGCGCTGCGCCAACGAACCGGAGTTGCGCGACAGGGCGAAGGCGATCGGGATTGCGGATGTCGATGAACACATGCGGCACGCCGAAAGCCTGGGCCTGGACTGGACCATTGACGATATGATCGCTTTCCGGAAGGAGGTGATCGACGCCGATGACGACTTTTCGTATCTCACCGAAGACGAACTGGAACAGGTCTCGGGCGGTGTGTTTTCGTGCACGGCTGCCATCGCCATCTCGGTCGGCGTCGGTGTCGGCATCGCCGCCGGCGTGGGAGCCGGCGCCGCTGCCGGAGCCGGAGCCGCCACGGCAGCGGGGGACGGTGGCTGGTAAGGCCGGCATGCCTCCTGCAGCCTCCGCGTCAGCATGGCTGGGAGGACGGTGATGCGGCATCCGGCAGCCATCGCGACCGCGCTGGCGGATTCCTTTTTCTGTTCCGTTCTGACCCGGTCCCGTTTCGGCCGGCGATGCCTACCGGACGAGACCGACGATCACCAACCCGGCGTTGAGTGACGGCCGCAAGGCATGGCCATCCCGCGTCATGACGGTGGAAGGGAGCGGAGACGATGGTGAGCTGCTCAAGCGGACAGGACTTCGCGTCCGGTACCGGACAAGCACGTTCACCTGGACCCGCACCTGCAACAGGGGCGGGTCCAGAAAGTGATGTGACGAGCACTTCAAGACCAGGGAACGCCGTGCGCAGCCCAGCGTTTGTTCGTTGGAGGTAAGGTTCGCGGTGAACCACGCGTACAACCTGCACTGGCCCTGGCCGGAGTCGCAGGAGGTCGTGCTGACCCCCTGATTGTTGCGCAGCTTTCGCAGGCGCGTTGCGTCAGTGAATGGAACCCAGGCGGGGTGCTGGTGGTAGTCATGAAAGGTTCTCGAGAAACTCCCGCCCATCGTTGTCCGCATCCCCGATCCGCGGCGAAGCTGGTCCGGGGCCCGCAGGAACTGAATCCCTTCTTCAACGTGCAAAAAGATGCAAGCCTGCCGCCGGAACCGGTGTGCAATCGCCTGTCGGACGTGCTGGCCCTGGTGGAGCCACGGTTCGGGGCAGCCCTGCTTGATGCGACCGGGCGTGAAGCGCTGCAGTTCGTGGCGGATCGTATTCCGGCACTGCTCTCACCCTTCTGGGGTATCGAAGTTCGGCTCGGCGACCCTGCGCCGCGCGCCGACCTCCTGTGGCAGGTGAGACAGACCGGCGGAGGCATTCCGACGCTGGCGGGCCGTGACCTTCAGGTTCCGGGGGCGGACATCGCCGATGCCTTGCGGGAGCGGTCACCCTTCTGGCGCGAGCTCGGCTGTTTCGCCGGGGAGTGGCTGGACAGCCCGGAATGGCTCGGACTGCTGGATAACATATGGCTGGAGGCGGACACGGCGTCCGCGACAGGGGCAGGTCTCGATGCGTGCCTTGACCGGCCGAACCTGTTCTGGGGTCCGAACGGCCGGACGGAAGGCTCCGACCGCGAATTGCTGGGTCGGCTGGAATCGCTGGGCGAGCGCTTCTACGGCCTGAAACCGGACCGGTCCCGGATGGCCGCCATCGTCGATGCTCTCCCGTTGGACGCGTTTGTGTTCCAGATGGGAATAATGGGCGCGCGAACGATGCCGGTCGTACGGCTGTGCGTGAAGAACCTGGATACGGACCGGCAGGTGCGCTGGCTCGCCGACATCGGTTGGCCGGGAGACCGGGCGGCCCTGCGCGATACGCTGACCCGGCTCGAACCCGTGTGCGGCGAAATCGCGCTGGATCTGGATATCCTGCCGAACCGGATAGGAGAGAGGTTGGGACTCGAGGTCTACAGCATCGAGCGGGTGCTTTCGATGGACACCTGGCGGCCGCTCCACGACGACCTGCTCGCTCAGGGCCTCGCGAGAGCGGACAAATTGGCCGCGCTCGAGGACTTTCCGTGGTTTCAGCGGTTCCGGCACTTCGGCCCTCGTTCTCGTGTTTCAACTTTCAGGTTTCCGGCGTTGGTCACGAACCTGCATCATCTGAAGCTGGTCTTCGCAGTGGAAACGGTACTGGAGGCAAAGGCATATCTCGGCGTCTTCCGCCCGGCCATCGACTATTCCCGGACGAAGGGAGGCGACGTGGAAGGCGCGGGCGGCTGGATGTGAACGCGGTCTGCATGCTGCGTCGGCAGCCCTCCGTCCGGACGCATGCAGTGAATCGGAACACATGTGCCTGGCCCACACGATCGGATGCGAATGACAAACGCTGTCGATTGGTACGATGCCCACGCTGAAGCGGTGGCGGCGGTGTTCGAGAAGGGAACTTTCGAGTCCGTCCATGGCTGGCTGCTGCATCTGCTGCCGTCGCGACCGGCCACGGTTCTGGATGTTGGCGCGGGCAGCGGCCGCGATGCGGTGTGGCTTTCAGCCGAGGGGTATGAAGTGGTCGCTGTCGAGCCGTCGCGGTCGATGCGCTCGGTCGCCGGTCGTCTCCACCCCGATGCGTCCGTTTGCTGGATCGACGACCGTCTGCCGGCCCTTGATGTTGTCTCCCGGTCCGGTCTGTCCTTCGACCTGATCCTTCTGAGCGCCGTCTGGATGCATGTCCCGGCGCACGAAAGGTCTCTTGCCTTCCGCAATCTGGTCGCGCTGCTCAGGCCAGGCGGCATTCTGGCGATGTCGTTCCGCGACGGGCCAGCGAATCGCGCCACGGACAGCCATTCCGTGTCCCCGACCGAGATCGAGGCGCTGGCCCGGGATCATGGAGTAGAGACGCGCATCAACACCGTTCACCAGCTGAGGTGGAAACACTTGCGCTGGGTCCAGATAGCGGTCGGGTTGCCCGACCGGGGGGCAGGCGCTTGCGCCGCACTTCGGCTCGATTCCGAGCCATGACCGCGGAGTTCCGCTTGCGAACCGGTGCTGCTCCGGGTTTCCGCTGAGATCCGGTAGTCCGCAGTCACCGAAGTCCCGCTGGTCGCTGCGACGGGTTGTTAAACCATGACTACGAACGAAAACAAGGACTCCTACACAAATGCGGGCACAACTATCCAGAAGAACAAATGTACCCTGAACATGTGTGGACGTGTTTCGTGCTTCTGCTGAAAAACCTGTGGCGCGTGTTCGCATGACCTGAGTCGCTGCGCAGCGAGTGAGCAGAGTGGGGCGTCGATGCGAGGAACAGACGAGAGCAGCAGCAGCTGTTTCAGCTGCATGGATCTGCAGGCTCGGGCGCCTGGAGGTTACTCCTTGCGGGCGATCCGGGAACTGACAAACGCGGCGCAGGCGGAGATGTCGGGCGACTTCGAGGTGTCTTGTTTGTACACGGGTCGTCCCGGGATCGACGACCGTGTGTGGGATGCGACTGTGTGCAGGAAGAACCGGGAAAGTTCGTTGGCGGGTGAAGGAGCGCTGTGCCTTCCGACGCATCCGGTTTCGCTGCCTGCGGTGAAACTTCTTCTGTCGTACGATCACTTCCCGGTGGACGGAACCCAGATCGAAGCACGGATGTCGGTCAAGAGTTTCCGGACCGTTGACGGGGAACCGGCGGAAGACAACGCCAGCGGCGATGACGTCGCCGCTGGCGAAGGCCGCAATCGCGAACGCGACTTCCTAGGCGCCCGCTGGTCGAACGAGACACACCGCCCGGCGGGCGAGGCCATGGTGTCGCGCCGGGAGAAACCCGCCCGGTCTGCGACGGTGGCAATGGACAAGTGCTGTGACACGGCGCAGTTCGTCAGGCCCTGCAAGGTCTTCGGCGTCGAGGCACTTGTGGCGCGCATCACTTCGGGCCGGAGTTCGCCTATCGGTGAGGAGATGGCGGCGAGCGAGGGGTCTCGGGTGAGCCAGGTTCGCCGCCAGCGCATCGGGAAGGTCCTCGGCCGGATGAAGACGGTGGCGTGTATCTCGATGATCCGCCATCGCGGACCGGCGCCGGTGGCCTGCCATCTGACCCGGCTGCCGAGGGCCGCGGCATGACCACCGGAATCCGGCGCGGGGCCACTGTCGCACGCTCCGTCATTCCAACGCCGCGAACGCCAGGGCTTTCGCTCCGCATATCCGCGACCGCCGGCCTGTTCCCTGCGAACAGGTCGCCCCGACCACGCCGACAGGAGCCCGCAAGATTCCCCGCTCGGACCGTTCGCCCGCAGGCTCTTGGGTTGCGTGGGCAGAAGAGTGAGGAACCGGGTCGATGACCAATGGTGTCGAAGCCCTTCCGTCGCCTGCGGAGATACACAAGGTGGAGGCCAATCCCAGGAGGCCCAGACGTTTCATTCCGACATCCGACAGAGTCGACCGAACGCTATCGGTTACCTCTGCAAGGGGGTGGATTGCGCTGATCGTGATCCTGGCGACGGCGGTGGCAGTGGGAGTTTGGTCATTCCTCGGAGAGGTCGCGACCTATGTGGATGCCCACGGATTTCTCTTGAACCGGGGCGGCAAGGTTGTGGACGCGGTTGCAACCGGCCGCGGTCGCCTGGACAAAGTGCTCGTGACGGTTGGAGACGGGATCGAGACGAACGCCGTCGTCGCCCTGATATCCAATGAGGAACTTGCAGCTCAGCACGCCAGCGCCCTGGCGCTTGTCGAAGAACGCGCATATGCGCTCGACGCCCTGAAGGCGGCAGTTGCGGAAGAGGCGAAGATTGTCCACGCGAACAATACCCGGCGCCGCAAGCAACTCGATGAGCTGGAGGCTACGGCGCTCGACATGCTCAATGTCGCCCAAACCAATCACGGGAACAGTCGAAAGCTCTACGAGGACAGGATCATCCAGCGGGTGGACCTGGAACGTTCCCAGCAGGAACTCAACCGGGCCCGCCGGGTTCTTCTCGACCTGAGTCGGGATCGTGGCCTTCTGGAAGCGAACGAGATCAAGTACGAAAACGACAACGCGGTGCGCATACGCGAGATGACCGGGCAGGTCGAGATCGCGAAGCGCCGGTTGGACGAGATCGAGTCCCTCCTGTCGACGGGGAAGGTGCTCGCGCCTGTCTCGGGGCAGGTGACCGAAATCAAGGCCACGACCGGCTCTGTAGTGCATCCAGGGGTGCCGCTGGTCAGCATACGCACCGGCACCACCGAGCTTGAGATTCTGCTTTACGTTCCCCCGGACAAGGGCAAACAGGTCCAGTTGGGAATGCAGGCGCTGGTGTCTCCTACGACCGTGAGGCGCGAGGAATTTGGGGCGATCAAGGGGACGGTCGCATCGCTCTCTCCCTTTCCGGTCAGTTTCGAGGGTATCGTCGCCGTCCTGCAGAACGAAAACCTGGCCCGGAGCTTCTCAAGCGGCGGCCCGCCGTATGCCGGGCGGGTCGCCCTGCACTCCGACCCCGCGACCGAAAGCGGTTTCGCCTGGACCTCGCCCAAGGCGTCGAACCTGAGGCTGACTGCCGGAACGCTCGCCTCGGTCGAGATCAAGACACGAGCCCAGGCACCGATAACCCTGGCTGTGCCGTTGCTCAAAGAACTGCTGGGTATGCGCTAGCCCCTAAAGCTCACCATGGGGAAGAGACACGGGGCCGTTGACCGTGGTATATGTAGTGATTCCAGTCACCTACACCTACCACGGGAGCCGGCCCCATGCAGACAGAGTGTAGCAAGCGCGCGGTGGTGTTCCAAGGACATGGTCGCCGTGATGTAACGGCCCGGTTTGATGGCGGACGTCTGTCATCGGATGGTGGTGCGCTACTTCTGCGCGAGGCCGACGGCGTGCTGGATGTGACCCGCCGTCTGTCCGGGTGTTTCACCGATCATCGCTCCCCGGAGCGGAGGGAACACACCCTTTCCTGCCTGGTGGCGCAACGGGTCATGGGGATCGCCCTGGGCTACGAGGACCTGAACGATCACGATCAGCTTCGGAACGACAGCGTTTTGGCACTGGCAGTCGGGCGAGACGACCTGACCGGAGCCGAGCGGGTGCGCGAGCGTGACCGGGGCCATCCGCTGGCGAGCTCGAGCACCCTGAACCGGCTTGAGCTGGGAACGCCGGACGAGGCAGGGGACCACCGCTACAAGCGGATCGTTGCCGACGCGGATGCGATCGATCGGCTGATGGTGGCGCTGTTCCTGGACGCGCACGACACGGTGCCCGGGGAGATCGTGCTCGATATCGATGCCACCGATGACCCGCTGCACGGTCATCAGGAGGGCCGGTTCTTCCACGGGTACTATGACTGCTACTGCTATCTGCCGCTGTATGTCACCTGCGGTGATCACGTTCTGTGTTCCCGGCTGCGCAGTTCGAACATCGATGCATCTTCCGGCTCGGTAACGGAACTGGCGCGGATCATCGAGCAGATCCGTGCCTCGTGGCCGACGACCCGGATCCTGGTTCGTGGCGATTCCGGTTTCTGCCGCGAGGAGCTCATGGCCTGGTGCGAAGCCAAGGACGTGGACTACGTGTTCGGCCTTGCCAGAAATCCACGTCTGGTTGCCCACATCGCGCGCCAGATGCGTCGGTCGCACAGCCGGTGTGTGACGACCGGCCGGGCATCGCGACGGTTCCGGGACTTTCGCTATCGCACCGTGACCAGCTGGAGCCGGAGCCGGCGGGTGGTTGGCAAGGCAGAGGTGCTTGCCGGGCGCCGAGGTCGGAACCCACGGTTTGTCGTGACCAGCCTGACGCGTCAGCAGATCGAAGCCCGGGAGCTGTACGAGGACCTGTACTGCGCCCGTGGTGACATGGAAAACAGGATCAAGGAACAGCAACTGGACCTGTTCGCCGATCGCACCTCGACAGCGACCATGCGCGCCAATCAGCTGCGGCTGTACTTCTCGGTGTTCGCGGGGATCCTGTTGCAGATTATCCGGGACGTCGGGCTCGTCGGGACGAAACTGGCACGGGCCCAGTACGGGACGATCCGCGTGACACTGTTGAAGATCGCCTGCCAGATCAGGCTCAGCGTCCGCAGGATCCTGTTCTCGCTGTCCTCGATCTATCCGCGCCAGCACCTGTTCGCACAGGTGGCGCTGGCGCTGCGCCGAACTGCCGCGGCCCGCTCACCGTAGAGTCTCCATACCGAACCACATCGTCGGTATCAGACGCCGGGGTGACCGGCCACACCAGAGGTGTGTCCGGACCCGCGGACCGCAGCAGACGGTTCGCACCTGATTCCGTTTTGTTCACGTGCACTTTCGCGCCGTGAAACGTGAAATACCCGCCCGCCGACGCCCGTTCGGATCGTTTCCAGATCAAGCCCGGCCATCGATCGCCAGAACCCCGGATCTGGAACGCTGCCTCCCCCTTGGTGAGATTTGCGCGCTAGTGAGTGCCGCCGAAAACGGGGAAACGCGGCCGAAGCGTCGCGAAGAGGAAGGTCTGACGGCCGATGTTCAGTTCCGGCGCAGGCGGCGTCGGGCGGTGCCCACAGTGCTGCAAATGGAAAGGACCGAATGTGGCGCCGCCTGCCTGTCCATGATTCTCGCCCACTACGGCAGATGGATGCCGCTGGAGGAATTGAGGGTGCGTTGCGGTGTGTCCCGCGACGGTACCAAGGCGATCAATATGATTCGGGTCGCCAGGGAATTCGGCATGATCGCCCGAGGGGTAAGGGCATCCACGGAACGGCTTCTCCAGTTGCACTTCCCGATGATCGTCCATTGGGAGTTCAACCATTTCGTCGTTCTCGAGGGATTTCGTGGCGACCGGGTCTACATCAACGATCCGGCGGAAGGGCCGCGCCGGTTGACCAGGGGGGAGTTCGAGGCGAGTTACTCCGATACCTGTTTTCTCTTCAAGCCGGGACCTGATTTTCGCAGGGATGGCCGGCCGGAGAGCGCCATTCGTGGCCTTCTCTCCCGGCTGGGCCATGCGCGCACCCCGCTGTTCTTCGTGGTCCTGGCGACCTTGGCGTTGATCGTGCCGGGCCTGGCCCTGCCAACTCTTCTCAAGGTCTTCGTGGACGATGTGCTGATCCCGCGTAGTGGGAACCTGGTGATTCCGCTGATGATCGGCCTGGGAGTTGTGGCTCTCCTGCACGCCGGACTCACGTGGCTCCAGCAGGTTTGCCTTGCACGCATGGAAACCAAGCTCGCGGTCGTCGCAACCACACGGTTCTTCATGCATCTCTTTTCATTGCCGATGACATTTTTTTCCCAGCGATATGCCGGCGACATCGCCGCCCGGGTGATGTCGAACGACAGGATTGCGCAGATGATCTCGGGCGAGTTGGCTACCGGTGCGGTAAACGTTCTGACGATGGCGGCCTATGGAGGTGTCATGCTCTCCTACGACCCGTCCCTCGCTCTTGCCGTGTTTTCGATGGTATCGCTCAACATCGTGGTGCTGCGGATAGTTGCGCGGGCGCGCGAGGACGACAGTCGTCGCTTGCTCAAGGAACACGCCAAGATCGCCGGCATATCGGTCAACGGTTTGAGCATGATCGAAACGTTGAAGGCGGATGGTTCGGAGAGCGAGTTCTTTGCACGTTGGTCCGGCCAGCAGGTGAACGCCGTTGCGGCGCAGCAGTCGCTCGGTACGCTCACCGCCATGCTGAACGTCGTGCCGCCGCTGGTTACGTCGCTTACCGTGGTCGTCATCCTGGGTCTTGGGGGATACAGGGTGCTGGAGGGCGTGCTGACCATCGGCGGGCTCGTTGCCTTCCAGTCTCTGGCGGCAAGTTTCTCGAGACCGGTTGAACAGATCGTGAGATTCAGCGCTAATCTTCAGACGGTAAAGGGCGACATCGGGCGCCTCGACGATGTGCTGAAACATCAGTCTGACAGATACGACTTTGGAATTGAGGAAACGTCGTCCGGAGAGGTAAGGATCGGTGCTGTTTCGCCTTTGGGACGGGTCTTGAAGTTCGAAAAGGTGTCTTTCGGCTACAGCGCCAAGGAACCGCCTCTGATCGAGGATTTCGAACTGGAGGTGTTGCCAGGGCAGAGGGTAGCGCTGGTCGGCGGCTCCGGTAGTGGCAAGACCACGGTTGGCAAACTTGCCTGTCGACTGCTTACCCCGTGGTCCGGGTCGGTGTCGATCGGAGAGACCGATATCGCCGACGTTTCCTCGGGCCAGCTGAAGTCCGTAGTCTCCTATGTCAACCAGGACATCGTGCTTTTCGACGGGTCCGTACGCGACAACGTGACATTGTGGAACCCTGGTATCGGCGAACAGATGATAACGCAGGCGTTGCGCGATACATTAATCCTCGAAGAGGTGATGTCCCGGCCCGGGAAATACGATACGCCGGTGGGTGAGAACGGACGCTATTTCAGCGGAGGGCAACGGCAACTGCTGGAATTGGCCCGCTCGATCGTTGCCGAACCGGATATCCTGGTGTTGGACGAAGCGACAGCGGCGCTCGATCCCGTGACCGAATTGCTGATCGACGAAAATCTTCGGCGCCGCGGTGTCTCCTGCCTCATAATTGCGCATCGCCTGAGCACCATCCGTGACGCGGATGAAATCGTTGTCCTCGATTACGGCCGAATCGTCGAGCGCGGAACCCACGAGCAGCTGATCGCTCACAAGGGCGTCTACGCCGAGCTGATCAGGACGGAGTAGGGGCAATGGCCGCGCCGGACCTGATCCACGATTTCCCGAGGTCGCGCACCGAGTTGGGCGCGCATGACGCATTTCTCGTCACCGACCGCAGCGCATACTACATCGTTGAGCAAGGTCATGTTGATCTGTTCGCCGTGGTCGAGAACCAAAACGGACACATCCTGAACCGCAGGCCTTTCGTCGCCCGCATTGCTAAAGGCAAGGCGTTCTTCGGTGCGCCGGTTCTTTCCGACGCAGAAACCGGCGATGGCTACGCGTTTGTCTTTCTGGCAGTGCCTTCCCGCGATGCCGTGGTGATCCGGGACAAGCGCGAGCGGCTTGTTGCACCGGACGCACTGGACCTGAGCGTGATCGTGCTGATCGATGACTGGGTGACGAGCACTTCCTGGTTCATGGCAGAGCAGGAAATGGTGCCGCCCCGCAACACCGTCCTCCTGGAGGCCGACCCGGACGTGCCCCATGGATCCCGGTCCACGGTCAGCGCTCATCATCTCGAAGTCCTGTGGGTTCGGACAGACCGGCCGACGCGACTCATGAACATCCCTGGGATGGAGGTCGCCTCCGAAGTGGCCTTTCCATTGTCCGAGTACCTTTGGCTTGCACTCCCGGAGGATACGCGTATCTCGGCTGTCCACACTCCGGGCATCATACGTGCCGGGAAACTATGGGAATCGTTGGACCGGCACAGCATCCATGTCCTGCAGAGCGCCAGCCGTGTTTGGCGGGCGAACCAGACGAGAGAGGAAGTGCTGCGCGTCGGGGAGCACGAGTACCGAAGCCAGGTGAGAGGCCAGTTGGTCGGGACGCTGGGCGGCCTCCTGGGCAATAGTGTCCGTCCGACAGGCGAACAGGCGCGTGGGCCTTCCAGTGCGTTGCAGGCCGTTGCCGCAATCGTCGCCGAAGCGGCGGGCGCGCAGCAGGCGGAGTTTTCGGATACGCCGGCCAATGGAGACTTGTACGATACCTTGAGAGAGATCGTGTCGCCCTCGGGCATCCGAGTCCGGCGCATCGAGCTGTCCAAGGGGTGGGAGCGGCGGGACGGCCCATCGTTCGTCGGCGTTGTTCCCGGCAAAGACGCGCGTCCGGTAGCGGTTGTCAACCGAGGTCGCAGTATCTTCGAAATGATCGATCCGGTTTCCGGCACGACGACACCGGTGAACCGAAATCTGGCGAACCTACTCGATGCGCAGGGCGTGCAGTTGTACCCACCGCTGGCCCACGGCGTGGACAGCGGCATGGCGGCGCTTCTCCAGGCGGTTCGCGGCAGAGGCCGGGACATACTGGGCGTGCTCCTGATGGGAGCACTGGGTGCCGTTGTCGCCCTGCTGACCCCGATTCTGACCGGACAGCTGCTGGCCGAAATCATACCCAGAGTGGACGTCCCGATGTGGACTGCCGCGCTGGCAGCCCTTGTTCTCGGCGCATTTGCCACCGTCGGCATATCGATCGTGGGTGCGCTATGCCTTCTGCGGATTGAGGCCCGAATCGACGAGACCCTCCAGACCGCGATATGGAACAGGTTGCTCGCTTTGCCGCTGCCTTTCTTCGGTCGTTATCTCGCCGGCGATCTGGCGGACCGGGCAAACGGTGTTAGCCTCATTCGCCAGATGCTGACCGGAGCTGCCAGCGCCAGCCTGGTGAGCGGCGTCTTTTCCATTTTCAGCTTTCTGCTTCTGTTCTACTACAGCGCCGAGCTGGCGTTGTGGACCGGAGCATTGGTGTTGACATTGGCGGGAGCGAGCTGGTTCTTCGCCACGCGTCAGCTCCGTCATCAACGCGCCGCTCTCTCGGCTCAGGGGAAAATTGACGGTCTGGTCTTTCAACTCATTGTCGGACTGGCCAAGATTCGGCAGGCCAATGTTGAACTCAATGCCCTGCAACAATGGTCCGAAAAATACGCCAGGCAAAGGCGCGAACACCTGTCTGCCAGAAAATGGGCGGCCGGGCAGGTTGCCTTCAATGCGCTGTTTCTGCCGGCTTCTCATGTATTGATATCGGCTCTGATCTGGTACTCCCTGATCGAAGGCGTGGACGGCAACGGGTTCTCGTTAGCCGATTTCCTCTCGTTCAATGCAGCATTCGGGCAGTTCGTGGCGAGCGCTACGGGGTTGACGGCTACCCTGACGACAATAGTTGCAGTGCTGCCCCTTTTTGAGCGCGTTCTGCCGATTATCGAGGAACAGCCCGAAAGTACCGGAGGCACGGCGCTGCAGAATGTATTGGGACGGATCGAGTGTGAGTATGTCAGTTTCCGCTATCCGTCCTCGACGCGCGACACGCTCCAGAACGTTTCGTTCGATGTTCGCCCCGGCGAGTATGTCGCATTTCTGGGTCCGTCCGGAGCCGGAAAGTCCACGCTGTACAGACTGTTACTCGGCTTCGAGCGTCCGACTGCCGGGAGCGTGCTGATGGATGGGCACGACCTGTTGTCACTCGACCTGCGCTCCATGCGCCGTCATTTCGGCGTGGTTCTCCAGAATGGGCAACTGTTGCCGAATGACATCTACAGCATCATTGCCGGCGACTCGCCGCTATCCGAACAGGAAGCGTTCGAAGCGGCGCGCGCGGTCGGACTTGACGAAGACATCGAAGCCCTGCCAATGGGAATGAAGACTGTGCTCTCGGATAGCGGAACGGGCCTGTCTGGAGGTCAGAAGCAACGTCTGCTGGTTGCCAGGGCGCTGGCTCGCAAGCCGCGGGTTCTGCTGTTTGATGAAGCGACCAGCATGCTCGACAACCGCACTCAGGACACGATCCGGACGACCCTGCGCGGCCTGAGCATCACCCGGATCCTGATTGCCCACCGCCTCAGCACCGTGGTTGATACCGACCGCATCTATGTGATGCAGGACGGCAAGATCGTCGAGACCGGACATTACAAGGATCTGATGAAAAAAGAAGGCATACTGGCGGAAATGGCGAGCCGGCAGATCGTCTGATCGGGAACGGTTGGCGGATGGCGGTATTCCCTGTCATCGAATTCGTTTCCGCATATCGCGGCCACCGGCCTGCGTCGGCCTGTTTGTATGCCCATCACGCTCACAGGTATCTGGAGACCGTCAGGCGCGGGGCGACGAGTTTCGCGCAATACAGTCGCCTGTCCGGGCAGCCCAGGTCGAAATCGTAGACCGGCCCCTTGCCCCGGCGGCTCAACTCGGCGGCCAGTTCCGCCACCGCGGCTTCCGGCAGCTTCGGCAGATCGAGGCGCGGCTTGCCTTCAATCTCTTCCCAGCTTGTATCGGGCTCGAGGCTCTCCATCACGCGGTAGATCCGACTGTCCCTGCCAAAACCCAGCTTGAGCCTGAGGTCATCGCGGGCACCGTGAATCTTGGCCAGCCGCGCCTGTGCTGCTTCGGTCAGTGCGCGCGTGAGCGCGATTCCCGGATCAACGTTGGCGCCGTATCCCAGACTGATGAAGGTTCTCGTTGACGTCGTCCGCTCGCTCAGAAATGTTGCCCACATCGCCGATACGGCGATGGGCGCCGGCAGCGCGATCAGCACGACCCGGGTGCCCTGCGCCGCGCAACGGTCCAGAATCAGTCGGGCGACTGGAAAGGTCACGCTGTTGGGGTCGATCACTTGCCCCCGCTCGCGCAGGTTCACTCGTCCCTGTTCGCTCAGCGCGGATATCGCGTCGCGTTCGATGAGCTCGTACATTGCGTGCAAGCGAGCCTCGGCCTGGGTATTGCCCGATGCCAACCCGTTGGAACTGGAGCCGAGCAACAATGGACGGCGGAAGATGTAAACCGCGCTCGAAGGAACATAGACCCGGACTCCCGTGCCTAGCTCCGTGCCAGCTGTCCATTCGCAGACGAAGTCAGGAGTAAAGTAACGCCCGCGATGATTGGGAAGTTCGGTTGGTGGAATGATCCGGGCATCGGGCTCGACCTTCGCGAGTTGCGCCATGCTGCCATTCCAGAGCTGCGCCGGACGGGGATTCTCGGCCAGATGCCATTCGCAGGCCTCCATCAACGCCGAGGCCTTGGACGCCGCATCCGTGACCCCCTTGCCGTTGTTGACCTGCAGCGCCCGCCCCCCGGGCCGCACCGACACCCAGACCGGGATGCCCAAAGTGTCCAGGTGCGTGACTGACGCTGCCCGCGTAATGCCGCAATCGGGCAGCGCGGGCGCGATGGCGTCCAGCGTTTCTTCAGGTGGACAAGCGCGTAGCAACGGCAACCGGCCTGCTTCATATGACAGGGCGTCTGCGAAGTCGGCGTCTTTCAAGGCGCTCCTCCGGTCCAGGCCTCTCCCACGACGACCGCGATGCAAGCCATGACCCGGCGGCGAGCATTGTAAGTCACCCCGTCGGCATTGTGCGCAAATGGAAACACACGGACGTTGCTTCAGCCCCGCGCATATCAGAACAACGCCTTCCTGAAGGCTAGGCGCGGGGCAATAACTTTCGCGCAATACAAGAATTTCTCCGGCTCGCCGAGGTCGAAATCGTAGACCGGGCCCTTGCCTCGGCGGATCAACTCGTCGACCAATGCCCGTACAGCCATTTCCGGCGCATCCGGCACGTCGAGGCGCGGCCTTGCCTCGATCTCTTTCCAGCTCGTATCGGGCGCAAGACTGTCAAGAACGCGATAGGGTCGGCTTGTCTTCGGCAATCCCAGCTTGTACATGACATCGTCGCGAGCGCCGTGAATCTTGCCCGCGCTCGATTGGGCCGCTTCGGTGAGGGCACGGGTGAGCGCAACGTTCGGGTCGACGTGGGCACCATACCCGGGATTGACGAGGGTTCTCGTCGATACCGAGCGTTCGCTCAGAAATAGCGCCCATACCGCCGATATGGCGATCGGCGCCGGCAGTACCATCAGCACGACCCGGATGCCCTTCGCCGCGCAGCGGTCGAGGATCAGTCGGGCGACCGGAAAGGTTACGCTGTCGGGGTCGATCACCCGCCCCCGCTCCCGCAACTTCAGCCGTCCCTGATCGCTCAGCGCGCACATTGCGTCACGCTCGATGATCTCGTAAATGGCGTGCAATCGGGCCTCGGCCTGGGTGTTGCCCGATGCCAGCCCATTGGAACTGGTCAGGAAAAGGGAGGGACGGCGAAAGAAGTAGACTGCACTGGACGGCACGAATATCCGGCTGCCCGTGCCCAGATCCGTTCCAGCGGTCCATTCGCAGACGAAGTCGGGCGTGAAGTAGCGGTCGAGATGACCGGGAAGTTCCGTTGGTGGAACGATGCGGGCGTCGGGCTTGACCTTCACGATTTGCGCCATGCTGCCATGCCAGAGGTGGTCCGGACGGGGATTCTCCGCCAGGTGCAATTCGCAGGCCTCCATCAACGCCGAGACCTTGGACGCCGCGTCTGTGACTCCCTTGCCGTTGCTGATCTGCAGTACCTGCCCTCCGGGACGCACCGACACCCAGATCGGAATGCCCAGAGTGTCCAGGTGGGTGATGGACGCCGCCCGCGTTATGCCGCAATCAGGAAGTGCGGGCGCGATGACGTTCAGCGTTTCTTCAGGAGGGCACGCGCGCAGCAACGGCAACCGGGCTGCTTCGCGCCCCAGCGCCTCCGCAAACTCGACATCCCTCAATGCGACTCCTCCGAGCCGGCACAAGATGGCGCCGACCGACCCCATCGGGCGAGTTCCCCGCTCACCGCCAGACACCTGACAAACGCTATCTCGACATCGTGGTCCAGCGCCCCGAAATGCGCGGGTCCCATCCGCACCAGCCACGAGGCCATCTGGCCAGCGTCGGCACGGCATTCGGCCGGCGCTTCAACCCCGTGGCGACGCATCCAGTCCACCAGCGCCAGGCGGATCCGTGAAGCCGTGTCACGGTGTGGCGAAGGATCGATTTCGATCTCCGACGCGGAACGGCGTGTCAGCCATGCCTCCACGGCAAGGCCCGCCATCCACTCCGGCAACTCGTTCTCCTGCAGAGCCGACGCCGCGCACCATCGGGGCACCGAGACGCCCAACTCTCTGGCCAGCCTGTCCGCATGCTGCATGGCAAAGGCATCTCTTTCGTTCTCGTCCGGTCCGTTTCCCGTAATGTTCATCCAGTCGCACAGGAACCAGTGGCGGCGACTGTCGCTTTCGAGTCGGGCGAGCCTGCCGGCGGGCCGTTGCGCCATCAAGCTGACTGCGTCTGCCACCCGGATCGCCGGGCGTGCCAACGGGTAGAGCCTGCGCTGCAGAACTGATTGCGGTTGTATTGGCGTCGACGGCGGGTCAGGCCACGGTTTCATGGTCGCAGGCAGCGGAAGGTGGCCGGCAAGAACGTGAAGCGCCAGCCGCGCATCCTGCGCCTTCAGACTCCGACAGCTGTCCGATACCCTGTCGCGCACCTCTTCAACGTCTCCGCCGTGTGCCCGCACCAGCGTCAGCAACGCGTTCCGCGTGCGTGTTTCATGTCCCATACGCTTGAACGCGGAGAGGACACCGGACACGTGGGGCGGGAGCAGCACTCCCTCGGCCTGAAGTTCCATCAGCGCATATCGTACGTCGACCAGCGGCAGGGTCAGCGGCTGGTAGTCCATCTCCGCGACGCCGTGAATCAGGGCGACCTCGTCATCGCCTTCAATCCGGCCACTTCGATACCACTCGAAGACCGTACCCACTCCGATCATGCCGTAGGGCTCCAGCTCCAGCGCCCGCAGGGCACCCATGGAGGAAGCGCCCAGAACCTGCCATCCGGACCGCAGCAGCTCCAGTATCTCTCGTTGCCACACTGGCGTGGCGTCGTGAAACACCCCGTCGATAATCAGTAGCTGCCCGGGCGCATCACAGCTAAGGGCATACAGATCGCCGAAGCGGACAGGAGGATGGAACTCGGCATCGCGGCAAATCTGTCGTGCCTCGGAAAGTCCCAGAGACGGGCCCAGAAAAACAATCTTGCGGCCGGAAGCGACCCACGGCGACTGGCTCACCGCACGCAGCGCTCCAGCACGCGGGCATGTGTGGCGCCGCAAATGTCGGCCGCCATCTGCACCAGCCACTCTTTCGGCAGACCATCCAGCGGACCGGGTCCCGGGGGACGGGCGTTGCTGTGGCTTGCCTCGGTGAGCGACCCTGCCGGCTGATCGACAAAGGCGGTGAGACGGTCGCGCAACGGACCGAGATCCTCGGTACGCAAGACGAAGGTCCGTTCCGGCGGCAGGGTATCGAGCATCTTTCCGGTGGCCTCCGCCCAGTGGGCAAGGAACCGTTGAGCCAGGTCGGGCAAGCCGGACTGCCACGCTTCCCTTGCAGCAACCTCTTCCCAGTCGAACCGTCCCAGGAGCATCTCGCCATAGTCCTGTTGCCAGGCAGGCGGAGATTTGCCACGCGCCCGAAGGCGGTCGTATACCCTGAGCAACTCTGCCAGATAGCTCTCGAACCAGGTGTCGGGCGCGCGTACCGGCAGGACGAAACGCGTCTCGTCGCTCAGCTTGGCCAGCTGGTCGCCGACCAGGTGCAGAAAGCTGGCAGCGTCCATTTCCAGCGCGCTCTCCCGGTCCCGCCGGGCGAGAAAGGCAGACAGCGCTTCATGGCCCAGATGCCCGTTGCGGTGGTCGACGAGCTTTCGGATCGTCTCGACCTCGGCGTATTCATTGGCGGCACGGAAGTTGCGAAACAGGGTGAACAGCGAAACAACGCCTGAGCGGGGCAACCCGACACAGACCAGGTGGAAGCGCCGCGCCGGCACCGTCGCAACCCAGGGGGCTTTCGGACGGTCGTTGGCCAGCTGTTCGAAGTGCCGGCCGAGCTGCCGTGGTATCTCGGGATCTTCCGCGGTCCGTTCAGCCACTTCGGTACAAAACAGGCGCACTGCGCCGGGCCGAAGAGCGCGGGCTGCGCGGCACAGATTCAGAAGCGCGACGTACCACAAGCAGGTTTCGCGCCTGCCGGCGGCAAGATAGGGAATGACGCGCGCCAGAAAGTCGTCCGTGTGTCCCTCGGCCCAGGCACGCTCCATATACGTCCAATCGGAGACTTCGCGGTAAACTCCGGGATCGAGACGCTCCAGCGCGGGAAGCCGGTCCAGAGCCTCGACCCTGCTCTCCTGGTCCAGACCGCCCAGATAGGCCCCCGCCTCGCTGACCACGCGATACGTCATTGCGGCGGCCAGGTCCGCCGGAATCCGGACTGCCGCCTCCCGGGACCAGTCGGTGCCCAAGGGCAAATCGTCGCCGAATCCGTTGACATAGGCCACAATGGCGTTCATGCCGTCGAGCGCCACGTCCTGGGCACCCTTGGCCGCCTGCACGCGCAGCCAGAGGTGCACCGTGTGAATTCGCCCGGCATGCATCAGGCCGTAGCCATGCCTCCGTTCCAGGCGGGTGTCACTGTCCATTGCCTGGCGCAGGCGCTGCTCGGCTGCAGCGGGGTGTCCGCGGCGCATGTCATGGTACGCCCACGCGGGGTCGAGCCAGGAGCGCGCCAGGTCCTCCAGTTCAGGGTCGGGCGCGAGAGCCGGCAACTGCTCTTCGCAGTCCCTGAATGCCTGCCGGGCTGCTTTCAGATCGCCCGTGCGCATCAGGCGCACGGCATCGCGCACGGCATCACGCAGTGCAACATATAGAGCCAACCTGTCCGCATCGAGTTTCTCCGCGATCTGCGCCTGCATGCGTCGCATGAACAGTTCCCCGGTGATGCCGGGGCCCTTGTCCGGGGCGAATGTCCAGCCGGACCGGGCGGCGAACATGGCGCGCGCAAGTTGCGCGGTGACGGGGACATTTGCCACGACGGGGTCGGATCCTGCCTCGGACTTCGCGGGAGGACGCTCGTCGGAGGAGCCGACATGCTGGATCGACGCTCCGTAGCTGAATTCGGTGCTGCCCCGGTGCGCGCCCCCTTCAATGGCGGTGTCCCAGTCGATCCACACGCCCTCGGAATCAGAGGGCTGGCGGTCCAGGCCGGCATGGCGGCCGCGGAAGCGGAGGGTAAGGCCAACAGGCACGCCGGCCCCGACCTGTTGGGCGGGGACGGGAGCAAAGCACTGCTCCCACACGGTCGGCGGGTCGAGAGGACCGGTGCGGAGCACGAGATCGTCCGCAAGATCCGCTTCGAACCACAGTGCCCATCCGTGCAGGGTGCCGGACCGCGTGGTCGTGAACATCGTTGCGCCCGAGACCAACTCGTCGAGCGGGCCGGACTGGAGGTCGGTGCCGCATATCTCCATGGGGGTCGCGAGCAGGTGCCGGTCGGCGAAAGACGCGATGTACAGATTGTTGCCGACATGAGTCCCCAGGACGTCAAGGCGAACGCCGGATACTTCGGCGCCGTCCCACCAGTGAACCAGGGCGTCCGCCTCCGGATCCTCGACCGGGGCAGCGAACACCCGCACTCGACTCGGGATCACAAGGCCGCCAGGCTTGAGCCACCTGTCCCGGGCGCGCTTCACGGCGCCAATCATGGCACCGCCGAGACCGGCGAGGCCGAGGCATTCGCTGACCAGTACATCGACGAGGCGGGGCAGGCGGACATTGTCCGAGGAGTCCTGCACAACCTTCACCTGTGCGTTGTTGGCGTCGACCAGCGCGCGGGCATGAGCCGCAATGGCCGTACGCTCAATGCCGACCACGGTCCCTGCGCCCGCCTGGGCGGCGGCGACGGCAAGCACTCCGGTGCCGGTGCCCAGATCGACGACGAAATCCAGTGGCCGCACCGCCCGGCGAACCGCTTCGACAAAGGCGTTGGTGCGCGTCCCGTCTGCCAGCAGGTGGCGGTGAAAACCCATCAGTTCACCCGCGCCTGCGTTGCGGGTGGGCACAAAGCGAACGCGGCCAGTTGCTGCGTCCAGGGCCTCGCTGGTCAGGTGCACGGGCACCTCCCTCCCGACAAGGCGGGGAATGCGAGGTACCCCCCGACGCGCCCGATTAAGTGTTTCGCACCATACACAGGACAAATCACGCCATGATCAGTTGCATGCCAAGATCATCCGCTGAATTTACCGTCCGATTACGCATGGTGCAAACAACGGCAATGCAGTCGGTTGCATGCTGCAAGTGACTGGTCGCATGCTGCAAGCGATGCAGTTGGAGCATTCATTCTGGACATCACTGTCGACGCAGGATAACGCTCTCGTATGGAAGCAGTGTACTGTGCTCTGAGCCGGTAGTGGCGATGGTGCTGGCCGATTACGGCAAACTGCATGTTTCCAGCGCCAACTACACCGTAGTGCAGCCCGGCAGCGTCGATGCCGCGGTAGGTAAATGGCGCGACGCTTTGGCCCGGGGTGCGGCGTTGCGCATACGAGGCAGCGGACACGGATTGTCCGGCGCCAGCCTGCCCCGGACGGGCGAAACGCTGTTCTTGACGCGCGAACTCAACCACTACCGTGTCGAGGCGCCCGGCTTGCTTGTCGTCGGAAGCGGCGCGGTTCTTTGGGACATCCGCGACTTTGCGGCTGCAAATGGCATGCGGTTAACAGTCTACAACGGCGGCTGGGCAGGACCGAGCGTGGGCGGCTTCGTTTGCGCGGGAGGGCTGGGGTTGCGCGTACCGCCGAGCAAGCGCGAGAACCCGGGATCTGGAGACAGGGGTTGCAGGTCAACAGCGCCCGAGCTTGTTTCGCTCTCAGAGACTTATGGCGGACTGTGGGCGCAAGTGGCGCGGCTTACAATGATCGACGGGTGCGGCAGCGTGCATGACATCCTTCCGGGCGATGAAATTTTCCCATGGATGTTTGCTTCGATGGGACAGTTCGGCCTGGTTCTGGAAGTGACACTCAACATGCAGCGGAATCAAAATCATGGCAGCGACTTGCCAGTTGGCAGCTCGGGTCGGATTCCGGTGTCGAACCCTCTCAACCGGGAAGAAACCGACACTCTGCCGCCGGCGACAGGCATCGACTGGGTATACTGGTTTACCGCGCTGGTGCCCGTCGCGGAGGAAGACGCCGCCTGGAAGGTTATCGGGAACTGGAGCCGTGCGCATCGGGATGCGCTCCGGCCCACCGGCGGTTGGGTCGGTCCACTACAGGACGATGGGCCGATTGGCTTTCGCTACCTGGTCCTTCGCAAGGCGCCTACCCCTCCGATGCTGTATCCGCGCGACGAGGACTTCGTCACCATGGGGGTCATGGCCGTATGCAGCGGGATCGGGACCGACCCGGGCGAAGTTGCGTTGATGCGGGCAGAGCGGGAATTTGTGGCGCAAATCGCCGATCGTGGCTGGTCACTCTACTGTCAGGCCGAGAATCTGACGCGATCCCTCGACTTTCAGGCCTACCTGGGTCCGGAACGCTGGGCTCGCTTTTGCGAACTCAAGAATCGTTTCGACCCCGATGATCGCATCAATGCGGGTGAGGTGCGGCCAAGCGCCTCCCCGCCGCCGCTGAGTTCCCGGCTGATGCGAAGACTGGCCGCCCGGGTCCGACGGTCTGTTGGTCTGTCTTGAACCGGACGGGTAACGGTCCTCGTGAGCCTGTACGCGTGGGGCATGGAGTTTCAGAATGAGAAAGGTCGACGTCGCAGTAATCGGCGGTGGGCCGGCGGGCGCGACCCTGGCAACGATCTGTGCGCAGAACGGACTGGACGTGGCACTGTATGAGCGCGAACGTGTCCCGCGTTACAGCGTGGGTGAGTCGCTATTGCCTGCCACGCCGCGACACCTGGTGCCTCTCCTCGGCGCCGATGACGAAATCGCGCGCGCGAACTTCGTCGACAAGCCGGGCGGCACATTCAGCTGGGGTGATCGGCCGGACGAACCCTGGACGCTGATCTTCGTCGGTCGGACTGCGCTGAACGTGGATCGTCAACGCTTCGACAAGATCCTCGTTGACAACGCCGCCGCCAAGGGGGTCGATGTCAACGAGGGGCAGGCGGTTGTGTCGGTCGGGGAAGGAGATTCGACCAGCGGGCGGGTGGTCGAAACCGTGGAACTTGAAAGCAAACGCCGCCATCGGGTCCACGCTCGGTACGTTGTGAATGCCAGTGGACAAAGACGCTTCAGCCTGCCCGGGGTCCGCCGGCGAACCTACTCCACATTCTTCCGACAAGTGGCGGTGTGGGGGTACTGGGACCACGCGGGGCGACTGGAGTCTCCGCTTGAGGGAACCGTGTTCTTCGAGACACTCGTGACGGCGCATGGCCCGGCCTGGACGTGGTTCATACCGCTCTCGGAAAGGCTGACCAGCGTTGGCGTGGTCGCCCCACGGGGCTGCGCTCGCGCGCTCCGGAACGACCCGCGCGGAACGCTGACATCCTGGCTCGCCCAATGCCCTCGCACGGCTGCGCTTCTTCGCGACGCGCGGCCGACGGTTGAGCCGCCGTATCACAAGGTGCGACTGGATGCAGACTACTCCTATGCCAGCGACGCGTTCTGGGCTCCCGGACTTGTCCAGGTGGGAGATGCCGCATGTTTTGTCGACCCGATGCTGGCGTCGGGCGTGCACATGGCCACCTACGGTGCGCTGTTGGCCGCTCGCTCGATTGACGCCGTGTTACGCAGGGGCTTGCCCGAGAACCTTGCAATGGACGAGTACGAAAGCCGCGCCCGGCAGGAGTATGCGCTCTTCTACGCGGGGGTCAGCGGGCTGTACAACATGACCCGTTCGCGCGAGCAATACATCGAACCCTTGCGCAACCTCCTGCGCAACAGCAGCGGCGTATTCGTCGAGTGGGATCAGATCGGCGATGCGCCGGGCGGGCTGAACGTGGATCGGGCCCCGCCGCCAGGCTTCAGTCCTGCGGCCGATGCGTCGCATAACCGCGAGACAATGCAGGCGTTCAATTTGCGGCAGCTCCTCTACAACGGTCCTCCGCGCATCGTATCGATGGCGGAGTTGCCGGCGGTCCGCAACGTCCTGTGCGTTTCGGCGGACGGACGCCGCTGGAGACTTCCGGGCACTCGTGCGACGGAAAGACCGACCGGTGGGACGCCGACGTGCGGATCGGCGCAACAGCAAAGGTCCTGACGGACGGTTTCATGGTTGCCGGTAGCCGAAGCCGAGTCACCAACCATGAAAGTGATCTTCGTACTCCCAATGGTGCGTCGGCAGCAACCTTGTAGCCACCGGTGAACGTCCTCGATGTCTTGGGCGGATCCGGAAACTGAATGGATTGGAACGCATGGATGCAACGATCATCGATCGTTGACAAGCCTGTCGCGTGGAGTGTTGGCGAGTTCGCACAGTGCGGGAGGTTGTGAACAGGAACGCAGCTGGTATGCGGCCGAAATGTATTCCGGTCCTTGCGGTGGCAGTGTTGACCCGAGAGGAAAGCGCAACGGAGCGAACTCTACCAGGTTCGCTCCTTCCTTCCGTCAATCTCTATCTGCGTACGCCCTTTGCTTTCGTCAACACTTACCCACCTTGAGTTCGCCCTTGCAATTGTTCAGTTTTCTGACATCTTTCGTTGCCACTGTGATGGAAGTCGGACTATAATTGCCATAGCCATTGTTGCAATTCGTGGAAATGTAGCACTGCTTGGCAGCGCTGTTGTAAGAGGCCCACGTGTATATGCAGCTGGCCGCTGCCGGACTGAATTGAAACCTCTCCTTGCACCACTGTGAAGACGCCGAGGCCTCGCTGACAGGTAGAGAAACGAGGACAGCCATGGCCATAAGGCCAAACAGAATACAGAGTCTGTGAACAGTCATCTCATCACTCCCAAGCCCCAGGGTAGAAGAAGGGTAGACTCGAGCACACCGCATCATATAGTGAGTTCTACCGACATTTCGTACGGAAATTCTGTGCAGTTTCGAGACCGAACTGATACTGCACGCAAGTTTTGTTGCTGCTACAAACGAGCATGAATCGCGGTCTTCCTCGCCTCAACCCATGAACCCGGGGTGCTACCCGGGCGCACCTCCCGGATGTCTCGGCCACACCTGATGGGGCAGGGTTCGGTGTTGGAGACGGAACGCAGAACGACCCGTTTGGTGTGTTTGCACCAGGCGAGGCCCTGGAAGAGAGGAAGCGATGAGCTGAAGACCTTTCATCGCAGTCGAGCGGGTTCAACTCCCGCCTGGCAAAGGCGCAGTCCGGCAACCGGGGTCGCGTGTTGCGAAGCGTGTGTACACAGGTGATGGCATGCGACGAACAGTGAGCCTCGAAATACTCGATGCTGGTGCCTTCATCGTTCACTTGGCGGCGGCAGCACCGTAAGCGCCCTAACGACGAGGCACCACGGACCGGCCGGGATTTCGGGATCGATCGCATCATCCGGCTTGCCCGTTGTCACGGCGTGACCGCGCCGCTCGTCGAGGGACCGAGCCTTGCGCCGGGAGCGGCCGGGGTCTCCCTGCTCGAAATGACGACGGTCTGCGCGGCATTCGCCAATGGAGGCACCCCGGTGCGCCCGCATGGCATCAGCGCGATCCGGCTGCGCTCCGGCAAGGCCCGGAGAGGAGACGACACCCTCTATCGGCACCGCGCCGATGCCGCGGGCAACACCGGAACCAGCCAGAACCACCGCGATGCCTCGTTCATCGGCTATGCCGGCCGCGGTTCCGACAGGCTGGTGGTCGGGGTCTGGGTCGGACACGACTCCGGCTCGCCGATGAAATCCGTGACCGGCGGCGGTCTTCCGGCCCGCATCTGGGCTCGGTTCGTTGCCGGTGCGCTCGGATAGCACTGCTGCCGGCGGGGTGGATGTCACACTCGTGATATCGGCGGGCGCGGGGCAGGGGGCGTTGACAGGCCGGTCGATGCCGGTTGACCATCGGGCGCGCGCGGCGTGTTGCCTGTGCGCCCGGAAGGTCGAAGAGATGCATCCGACGTGCCGTCCCAGTTGCACTGTTCAACGATGTCGCTGCTGAGCGTCAGCGATCTCGAACTCGGTTTCGTGACGCCGGCAGGCCGTGTTCACGCCGTCAACGGAATTTCCTACACCGTCGAACCCGGCGAGATCGTCGCCATCGTCGGCGAGTCCGGCAGCGGCAAGACGGTGGCGGCGCAGGCGGTGCTCGGGCTCGTCCCGCAGCCGCCGGGCGAGATTACCGGCGGGAGGGTCGAGTTCGACGGCGAGAACCTGCTCGGGCTCTCCGAGCAGCGGATGCGGACCATCCGCGGCCGGCGGATTTCCATGGTGTTCCAGGAACCGATGACCTCGCTGAACCCGGTGCTGTCGATCGGCCGCCAGATGACCGAGGCGATGCGGCTGCACCTTGGCGTGACGCGCGAGGCGGCGGAACAGCGGGCGGTCGCGCTGCTCGGGATGGTCGGGATCGCGGATCCCGCCCGGCGCCTGCGGCAGTATCCGCACCACCTGAGCGGCGGCATGCGCCAGCGGGTGATGATCGCGATCGCCATTGCCTGCGAACCGGTCCTGATCATCGCCGACGAGCCGACGACCGCGCTGGACGTGACGATTCAGGCCCAGATCCTCGCGCTGATGCAGGACCTGACCCGGCGGCTGGGGGTGGCGCTGGTGATCATCACCCACAACCTCGGCGTCGTCGCGCGCTACGCTGACCGTGTCAACGTGATGTACGCCGGGCGCATCGTCGAGCAGGGCCGAGCTGACAGTGTCTACAGGCGGCCGGGCCATCCCTACACCATCGGGCTGCTCAACTCCGTGCCCCGTCTCGACCGGCCCCGGGACGTCCCGATCGAACCGATCCCCGGCAGTCCGCCGGACCCGTCGCGGCTGCCGCCGGGCTGTGCCTTTGCGCCGCGATGCCCGCACGCGGTGGAGCGCTGCCGGTCCGAGGTTCCGCCGGCGGTCCGTTTCGAGGGCGGACACACCGCGCGGTGCTGGCAGACGGCGGTAACCCGCCCGGAAACCGGCCCATGACCGCTCGCGTCGCGGACACCTCCGAGTTTCTGGTGGAACTGAGGGATCTGCGGGTCCATTTTCCGATCCGAAAGGGCCTGGTCTTCGAGCGCACCATTGCGATGGTGAAGGCGGTGGACGGCGTCAGCCTCTCGGTCCGCCGCGGCAAGACCATGGGGCTGGTCGGTGAGTCCGGCTGCGGCAAGACCACGATTGGGCGGGCAATCCTCCAGCTCCAGCCGCTGACCGCGGGCGAGATCCGGTTCGACGGCGCCGATGTGGCGGAGCTCGACCCGCCCGGCATGAAACGGTTCAGGCGCCGGGTGCAGGCGGTCTTCCAGGATCCGTTCAGTTCGCTCAACCCGCGCATGACGGTCGGCCAGATCATCGCCGAACCGCTTGTGGTCCACGACGTGTTGCCGCAGGCCGGCGAACGGCGTCGCCGCGTGCGCGAACTGCTGTCCCTGTGCGGCCTGCCCGGCGGCTTCGCTGACCGCTATCCCCACGAGATGAGCGGCGGGCAGCGCCAGCGCGTGGGCATCGCCCGCGCCCTTGCGCTCAATCCCGACTTCATCGTCTGCGACGAGGCCGTCTCGGCGCTCGACGTGTCGATCCAGGCCCAGATCATCCGCCTGCTCGAGGACCTGCGCGACGAGCTGAACCTCACCTACCTGTTCATCGGCCACGACCTGAGCGTGGTGAGGCACCTGTGCGACGATGTTGCGGTCATGTACCTCGGCCGGATCGTCGAGGTCGCTCCGAGCGACGAGCTGTTCTCCAACCCGGGTCACCCCTATACCCGCGCGCTGCTCGAGGCGGTGCCGACCCCCGATCCCGATCTCGAGAAGGGACGTGAGCACGAGGTGCTCGGCGGCGAGGTTCCCAGCCCGATCAACCCGCCGGGCGGCTGCGTGTTCCACCCGCGCTGTCCGATCGCGGTGCCAGCCTGCCGCAGCCGGGTGCCGGACCTGCTGCCGTTCGGCACCGACCACGAGATCGCCTGTCCCGAGACCGGTGCAGGCGCGTTTCCGCCCCCATCACCTTCACTGCAACAGGGAGTTTGACATGACCCATCCGTTCTCAGACCCGAGGCTTCGTGCGGACTTCGACGACGCCCACGACTTCGATCCCGCGGACCCGATGTTCGGGTTGCACCGCTCCGAGCTGTCCGGTCCGGCGCTGGGCCGGCGCACCGTGCTGCGCCTGCTTGCCGCATCCGGCCTGCTGACCGCGGCACACCTGGTCACCCGCCCGTCGCCGGTGCAGGCTGCCTCCGGCGGCCACCTGAAGGCGGCCTGGACCGGAGCCGGTGAGATCTCGACGCTCGATCCCGCACGCATCAACCAGGTCCTGCAGTTCCAGATCGCCTCCCAGGTGCTGGGCGGGCTGACCCACATCAATGGCGACCTGGTGGCGGAGGGCGACCTTGCCCGGGACTGGACGGTATCGGATGACGGTCTGGAATGGACATTCAACCTTCACGAGGGCGTGACCTTCCACAACGGGGATGCATTCACGGCCGACGACGTGCTCTTCACCGTCGAGCGCTCGCGCGACCCGCAAAAGTCGATCCACTCCCGGGTGCTCTCGAACGTCGCCGACGTCCAGAAACTCGGTGATCACACCGTGAAGTTCGTCCTGCACGCGCCGCAGGCATCGTTCCTGGTCAAGACCCTGGAGCGCGCCAGCGGCCGGGCCGTGACCATCGTCAGCCGCGGCGCCCTGGCCGAGATGGGCCCGGCGCAGTACGGCCTGACCCCTGTCGGTACGGGACCGTTCCGCTGCACCTTCCACGAACTCGGCCAGGGCGTGGTGCTGGAGCGCAACGAGAACTACCACCGCGCGGGCCGGCCGCATCTCGACAAGGTCACGATCACACCGGTCTCCGACCCCGAGCCGCTGGCTGCCGCCATCGAGGCCGGGGACGTGGATCTCATCGGTGGTGCCAATCCGCCGCCGGAACTGCTCGACCGGTTCATCGCCGATCCCGACATGGTGGTCGACATCACCGCCGACGTCGGATTCCAGGCGGTGTGGATCAATCCGCATCGCGAGCCGTTCCGGACCGAGAGCTTCGACAAGCCGATCGAGGAACTGATGCAGGAGAAGGGTTTCATGGTCCGCATGGCCCTTGCCAAGGGCCTGGATCGCGAGCGCTACATCAAGCAGGCGTGGTTCGGCCGCGGCCTGCCGGCATACGGCTCGATCAACCCGGCGATGGGGTACTTCTTCGACGGCGACCTCGGCGAGGACAGCCCGCAGAAGTTCGATGTCGAGGTGGCGCGCAAGCTGCTGGCCGACGCCGGCTACCCCGATGGCGAGGGGTTCCCGACGCTGAAGCTGCTGTGCTCGCCGACGACCCGTCGCGACGCCCAGGTCGTGGCCGGCATCTACAAGCGCACGCTGAACATCAACATCGAGCTCGAGACCAAGGACGGAACCGTGGTGCTCCAGGACTTCCTGGCCATGAACTTCGACCTCGGGCGGTTGGGAAGCGGCGGCGACTTCGATCCCGATGACGCGATCGTCGACTGGATGCAGACCGACTCCAAGTTCAACGGCCTGAAGCGGGACAAGGAGAAGATGCGGTTCGGATACTGGTCGAACAAGGAAGCCGACGAGCTGATCGACCGGCAACGTCTGGAGACCAACCTCGAGAAGCGCAAGGCCATGGTGCAGAAGGCCAACCGGCTCACCTCCGAGAAGGTGGCCTGTGCCTTCCTGCATCACCCGGCGTCGATCCTGGTGTACCGCAAGACCATCAACTATCCGGCGGCTGCACGCATCCCCGGACTGGTTGAGCTCGACCAGATCTCCTTCGCCTGAACCACCGGCACGGCGCGGGCCCGAACGGGCCCGCGCCAGCCCCGCGGGAGAGCCGATGAGCAAGTACCTGCTGCGACGACTTCTGGGCGCGACGGTGGTGATGTGGGCCGTCGCGACCCTGGTGTTCTTCATGCTCCGTGCGGTACCGGGAGACCCGTTCCTCGCGATGGTCTTTGATACCGGGGATCCGGCGGCGGCGGAGGAGATGCGCCGCGCCTTCGGCCTCGACGACCCGGTCTACGTGCAGTACTTCAAGTATCTGCTGCAGGTGGTCCAGGGCAATCTCGGGGCGTCGATCTACGGCAGCAATGTTCCGGTTTCCACCATCATCGCCGAGTCCTTCCCGCGGACAATCTCGCTCACGGTCCTTGCCTTCACGATCGCGGTGACAATCGCGATTCCGGCCGGACTGATCTCGGCGCTCTACAAGTATTCCGCTCTCGACCACGGTGTGACGATCGTCGCCTTCCTCGGCCTTTCGATGCCCGACTTCTGGCTGGCGATCCTGCTGATCATCACCTTTGCCGCAGGGCTCGGATGGCTGCCGGCCATCGGCTACGCTCCGCTGTCGTCCGGGTTCGGCACCTGGCTGTCGCACCTGATCATGCCGGCCATTGCCATCGGAACCCCGTTTGCGGCCATCATCGCGCGCATGGTCCGCTCCTCGATGCTCGAGGTGCTCAAGACCGAGTACATCCAGGTCGCGCGTTCCAAGGGCCTGATGCGCTGGTACATCCTGCTGCAACACGCCTTTCCCAATGCACTCATTCCCGTGATCACGGTGATGGGCATCGCGCTCGCGCTGCTGATGGCGGGTGCGGTGGTGGTCGAGAACGTGTTCGCGATCAAGGGTCTGGGCCGGGTGCTGATCCAGGGAATCCTGAACCGCGATTACCCGGTGGTGCAGGGCGCCATCCTCGTGGTGTCGGGCATCTTCGTGCTGTCGAACCTGGTGGTCGACGTGCTCTATGCCGCGATCGACCCGAGGATACGCTACGAATGACGGCGCAGGCCACCGACAGCCTGGACGACGCGGCGCCCGTCATCCGCCGCCCCGGGTTCATTGCCTCAATGAAACGGGACAAGAAGGCGGTGGCCGGGGCTGTCCTGCTCGCCCTGTTCACGGTTGCCGCGATCGTCGCCCCCCTGGTGGCGCCCTACGATCCGAACTCCATGGAGTTCGACATGATCGGGTCGCCGGACTGGCGTCACCCGCTCGGGACCGACGACCTCGGCCGCGACCTGCTCAGCCGCCTGATCTACGGAGCCCAGGTCTCGCTGTTCGTGGGATTTGCGACGGTGGGTATCGCGCTGGTGGCGGGCATCGCGCTCGGCGTGGCCGCGGGCTTCTACGGCGGTTTCATCGACACCGTCATCATGCGTTACATCGACCTGCAGTGGGCGTTCCCGAACTTCATCATCGCCGTCTACCTGGTGGCCGTGTTCGGGACCGGGCTGTCCAACGTGATCGTCGCCATCTCGCTGGCATTCGTCGACGACTTTGCGCGCGTGGCGCGCAGCATGGTGCTCACCATCAAGCAGGAACAGTACATCGACGCCGCCCGGACCGCGGGAACGTCGAACACCCGCATCATGTGGCGGCACGTGCTGCCGAACGCGCTCGCCCCGCTGATCGTGCTGGCGACGGTCAGTGTTTCCAATGCGATCCTGGCCGAGGCCGGGCTGTCGTTCCTGGGGCTCGGTGTCGATGCGTCCACCCCCACTTGGGGCCTGATCCTCGCGGAGTCACGCAGCTTCATCTCGCGCGCTTGGTGGCTCGGCCTGTTCCCGGGACTCGCGATCATGCTCACGGTGCTCAGCATCAATTTCCTGGGGGACGCGCTGCGCGACTACCTCGATGTCCGGGAGACGGGAGAACCGGACCGGATGTGAGCGAGGCTCCGCCGCGCCTGCCCCGGACGCCCGACCGCCACCCCGCCCACGGCCAGCCTGTCCCTCCTGGCAGAGCGAGGCGCGTGGATGGAGACGGCTGCGGGACGGTGGTGCAGCACACGGGAGCCGGCATTGTGGTGCGGTCACGGGACCGGCGGCGCGGCTGACCCGGCTGCCGGTTCATTGCCAGGCGTGACCCGGGTGTCCGCCCGCGTGCCTTTGGCCGGCGGCTACCCCGACCGGCAATCACCCGTCAGGTCGGCAATTGCCGCCAATGACGAGGGGATAGCGCGGGCGTGGTGTCGGATTTCTCGGAATTTGTGGTGTAGGCGGACGAGAGTGGCGATCACGGGCCGGTCGCCATCGATCCGCAGTATCCGGTATTCGCGCTGGTCTTCCGCGCCCTGCGCAAGGCCGACTACATCGCCGGAGTCGTTCCTGCCTTCCGGCGTTTCAAGTTCCGCATCCGGGGGCACGACGCGGTCGTGCTGCACGAGCATGACATCCGCGAGAGCAAGGGGCCGTTCGCGGTTCTGCTGACCGACAGGGTGGTGCGCGAACGGTCCTACGGCGATCTCAATCGGCTGGTCGATGCGGCGCCCTTGACGATTTTCGCCGCCATCGTCGACAAGGGCGGTCTGCGAACGAGATATGCCGACACCCGGACTCCCTGCCAGCTCGCGCTTCACTTCTGCATGGAGCAGCTGCGCATCATGTTGAGCGAGGAGAGGCAACACGGCAGGACGGTCCACGTCATCTTCGAGAGTCGCGGCAGGAAGGAGGATCGGGAGCTTGAGCTGGAGTTTCGCCGGATCGCCGCCAACGACAGTGGCTCGGGTCCGAGCCGGCGGGATTTTGCCCTGTTCGATTTCCAGCCGGTGTTCGTGCCCAAGGCGGCGAACCCGGTCGGCCTGCAACTCGCGGACCTGACGGCGCGGCCCATCGCGCTGTTGCACCTGCGTCCGAACCAGCCCAACCGCGCTTTCGAGATCGTCCGACGGAAGATCGGCGTAGTGGCGCAGCTTCCATGAGCGTCCCGGGCGGAAAAACAGAAGGGCCCCGGAAGCTCCAGGACCCCTTTGTCAACCGGGAAATTCCCAATCCATTGATCGAACACATGGCCCTCCCGGCAACGTCCGCAAGCGGATTCGGCCAGGCAGGTGCGGTATCCGGCGCCTGGAACATGGTCGGTTCCGGTGGCTATTTGATTGCGGATCTTGTATTGGAAGAATAAAATCAATGATCACAGTTTGTTATTGGGCTGTGCCGCACAAGTGTGGCGTGGCAACGCAGCCACATGTCATCGAGGCCCGCAAACGCGACGAACGCGCGTAGGAACTGCGCTGGCAGGGGTTGGCATGGAGAGAGGCCGCCGAGCGCAGCGGCCTGCGCGATGCCCAGCTGGCGCGCCTCGGCGCACCGAAGCACGCGCGCCGTAAGGGGTTGAGCCTCCCAGCGTAAGGCTGATTGTTGAACCGGGCGGGATGGCCTGTTCGCGATGGCGCACTGGACAATCAAGGTCAAGGTATGTACCGGACTGAACGACACCTGCCAGCATCGCAAACAGGAGCAGACGAAGCGCTGTTTCGCCGATCTTGCCGGTCACTACAGCAGTAGTCACTTCGACGGCATAGATCAGATGGCGGCGATCGTTGCCGGGCCGGAGGCGCACTGCTGATGTGCCGAAACCTGACCGCCGGACGCGGGCGGTTCAGCCAGGAATTGGGAAATGCCCATGTTGGTCGAGTGAACGGCACTCGTATCGGCTGCGTACGCCGCGAAGAAGATACTCGGCCCAACCCTGGACCTGATGGGTGAGGACCTGAAAAGGCGATATGCGGAGCGGCGCGACAGTGTGATACGGGCCGCCGAGCCCAAGATCGAAAATCTGGATGACGGCAAGCGCGCCAATCTGCGGACGGCCCGGGATGTCCTGTGGCACGGTGCCGTCACCGAAGATGCCGTCAGCGCCGAGTACTATGGCGGCCTGCTCGCCGCTTCGCGAAGCAACGACAGCAAAGACAACACTGCCGTCCCCTTCGTAGACGCGATTAAGTCGCTATCGCGGCGGCAACTAGAGATGCACTACGACATGTACTGGTCTTTGGAACAAATACTCCTTGCGCAATGGGCCGAAAATGCGCGGCACGATTTGGCCGAAAGCCTCGACTCCAAGACCATCTGCATCGAGGGGTCTCTGAGCTTTTCACCCGTCGACCTGAAGGTCCACCAACGGCAGGATGTTGTTGGTGCCTGGACCATTGACGATATGAAGATTCCAACCGCTGAAGGGGAACCGAGACGGGGCGTAGATTGCATTACAGCCCGGCCGACCATGTTCGGCGTCATGCTCTACGCGGCAGCTCACAACAAGCTGCTACGCAACTGGCACGGCTACGGCGTTCACAAATTCGGCGACTTCGCCGACGTGGAGCCGCCGGAGGCCTATGGTAGCAGCAAGGAGGAATTTCTCGAGGCATTCATTTCCGCCGCGCCCTGGAAACGGACAGAATAGGAGCGTCACGCGGCTGCATCATACTACCACATTCTGATTAATGCGACAGTATTGGGGCTAATGGACTGCGTCACCGGCAATTGACACCGTTTACAACCAACTCGATCTCCTGGATGGACGCCAGGATCTCTTCGAACGCAGGGGCGGTTCCGAAGATCATGGCCGTCGTGTTGGCGTAGTCGTGTTCGAGCGCACCGATCATCGCGCCGGTCGGCGCGATTGCAAATGAGCCCGGGACGGCGGAAGCGAGGTCATAGTCGGGGCGGTCGAAGAACATCCGGGCGTGGTGAACGCAATCGGCGCCCAGAGTCCGATCGGCGAGGGCGGCTTTGCCGATGTCCGAGCGAAGCAGGCAATGGAGGTCGTAGTAGTGCCGCGACACACGCTGCCCCTCCTGCCGAAGAAATCCCCGGCGCTCGTGCCAACGGCGCAGGCCGTGCGCGATCACGACCTTGTCCCAGAAGGTGCGGGTAGCGTCGATGGTGGTCACGTCGGCGGTTGTCAGGTCGAGGCCTGGGGCATCCTCGGCGATGTAGGGTCGGATCGCGACCGGGCGGTGTGGGTCGAGAGCGGACTTTGCGCCGGCTTCGATACGAACGGCCGGCTGCACATAGGCTCCGTTGCGTGGCTCGACCTCGGGATACCAAACGAGCAGCGTCTGCCCGTCGGGATCGGCATCGTCGATCTCGATACGGCCGGCGCCGCCGGTGGCGTCGGCGAGCTGTGCGTCCAGGAGCCCCCGCAGCGGACCGGTGATGTAGGCGCGGCATGCGTCCCTGATTGCGTCGAGCCTGGCTCGACGCTTCTTTTTTGACAGGGACTCCAGCTCCTCGACCGAGGCTGGCTGATCGAGGTCGTCGCGGAACACTGTGATGTCGATGTCTTCGGAGAAGCGTTCGATCAAGCCGTAGGCTTTCGACAGGGATGTACCGCCCTTGAAAAGCAGGCGGGGGCCGCCGGCGGGTGGCTCGCGATAGAGTGCGTTCAACGTCCAACAGACCCAGAAGTCCTTTTCCACATTGCCGACGGGAGCACCGAGCCGATTGGCGGTCGCGAGAAACAGGTCGAGGCGGTCACGCGATTTCGCTGCGATGAGTTGCTTGTAGGCATCGGCAGTCATCGCCGCGGTCCGTCCGCGTCGGCGGGGATAAGCATCCCGCGCAGGAACTCCTGCATCCAGATCGGCAGGGCCGGGAGACCTGTCCGCAGATCGTCGCGGATGGCTTTCCCGTGCCGGGGATCGGCAAAGAGGCCGTGCAGTTTTTTCTCGACGAGCTGACGTTCGCTGTCTTCGGAGAGCATGTCTTGCATCCAGTGCAGTGCCTGGACGACGCGCATGGCCGGCCGACCGGCCCAATAGAGGCGGCTGGGCGCGGCGTACCTGAAGTGGATTTCCTGTTTGCCGAGTTTGATGGGTTTCAACCGCGCATCGACCAGGACCTCGATGCGCGCCGGCACTGCGGTGGTGAGACCGAGTTCGTTGGCGGCGGTCATGCCGTCAATGAGGGCGCGGGCCTGGTCGCGGCGGGTGACGGCCCGGATGACCGCACGGTAATCGGGTACGGTCGGGCGTCCGGTCAGGTCGTTCATTCGCGGCTTATCGTAGAGGCCCCGGTCGATACGGCGCAGATCGCCGGAGGCGACCAGGCGCTGCAAGGTCTTGTCGATAGCGGGGCGGTTGGCCAAGTCGGCGAAATCGCCGGGAGTCCAGACCTCATCCGGGTTGGACGCAATGCGCGCGAGGAGCCGGGAGCGCAGACCTGTATCTTGAGTCGGGGTCGTCATGTCGGAAATATGACGCATATTTCGGACAAAGCAAGAGACGTCCGAATCATGCCGCAAACTTCGGACAGTAAAATCGATGAGGTCGAGGCATCCACGGCTTCGAAGCCAGAGAGCTCCGGACTAACTGGTTGATCGGAACTGCATCACCGGTCCGACGCAGTGCGGGACCTTGTAGTCAGATCCTTGCGATAGGCTGGCTTTGGCGTGCGCATGGGTCGCCGACACGTCCCAGCGCAAGTCCGGGTGCTGCGGCAGCCCGAACGGTCCAACCGGTGGTGCCGCCTCGATCGCCCGTTTCTTTTCCAGAAGGCGGTGCATGTCCGTATCCCGCGCTGCCAGAACCGTACACGTCAAACCGTCAGCGAATGCCAGCCGCACGAATAGCCCGTGGTCGGGTTCAGGGTACGCGTGATCGATCTGGTCGATGAACGGATTCGCGGATACAACGCGATACGGAGGGTTGCGCCACGGCGGTGCAGGCTGGTTCTCCTTCGGGTGCCAGGCCAGGGCCGTACGCGCCTTGCCCTCGTTGTCGCAGAACACAAAGTTCTTGGTGGGAAGCAGGGCGGTCAGGTTCAGGAATTCGATAACGTGATCCAGCTTGAACACAATCGGCTCGCCCGCCCGAAACCACTTGAGGACTTCGCACTTCCCTTCGGCACCATGGGCGGCCACGGCGCCGTTCTTGAGGACGTCGTTACGAATCTTCTGTAAGTCCCCGAATACACCTGCTTGCATGCCCTTCGGCAGGTCAGGTGCCGTGCCTCCGAGTGGGGGGAGCCTCCGGAACCGCTCCCAGGTCCCGGCCACCATTGCGACCCACCCTCGGTTCGCGAGCTGCGCCAGTCGCCCCTCGCTCCCAACTTCGGATCGCAGGTTGCGTTCCTCGCCCATCTCCCTCGACATGAGCGCAAGCGCCAGCCCGGGGGGTGCATGAGGAATTCTCGGGTCCTGTGTTCCGGACGTCTGCTCCGCCATGCGTTCGACGGCTTCCAGCAAAAGGAAGAGCTGCTCGGTGTGCATGAGCACGGGCCGAGCGAAATCGTAGTCGCAAATTGTCCTGATCGTCTGCGGATCGAGGCGATCTCCTTCGCGTTTTCCTGCATCGACGACGCGAACCGGTCCCAGCCCGAATGTGTTATCTGGCGATGCCAATGACTTCCTCCCGAGCCGCTGGCCAAACGCGTACAGTTGCCCGCTTTCGCGGTCGCCGTGTAGCCCGCGCCCTTCGAACGTGTACAGGTTCCAACGCCGCCTTCGTCCGGGCCGCCAAGCGCGCCAATCCTGACCTCTTCGCCGGCCAGCAGCACGCGGTCCTCCGTCACCTGGAGTTGCGCCGCCACGCCGGCCTGCGGCGGTTGGCGGTGCCGGGGCGATCCGCCATGGAGGCGAACCATTCCTCGACGTTTTCGACCTCGACCGTATCCACGGTGAGGTGGGCGAAGGCCGGCAGGATGACCCGATGCAGCAGTTTGGAGTTGCCCGCCAGCGCGCTCGGCGTGGCCGCGGGCTTCTACGGCGGGTTCATCGACACCGTCATCATGCGTTACATCGACCTGCATTGGGCGTTCCAGAACTTCATCATCGCCGTCTATCTCGTGGCGGTGTTCGGGACCGGGCTGTCCAACGTGATCGTCGCCATCTCGGTGGCATTCGTCGACGACTTTGCGCGGGTGGTGCGCAGCATGGTGCTCACCATCAACCAGGAACAGTACATCGACGCCGCCCGGACCGCTGGCACATCGAACACCCGCATCATGTGGCGGCACGTGCTGCCGAACGCGCTCGCCCCGCTGATCGTGCTGGCGACGGTCAGTGTCTCCAATGCGATCCTGGCCGAGACCGGGCTTTCGTTCCTGGGGCTCGGTGTCGATGCGTCCACCCCCACCTGGGGCCTGATCCTCGCTGAGACGGGAGAACCGGACCGGATGTGAGCGCGGGCTCGCCGCACCGGCACGCTTGGCCAGAACCACCTCGACCTCAAGCTCGATCAGGGCGCTGGTCAACTGCGCGGCAAAGGAGTCCGGAAGCAGGGAGAAGGCCTGCTGCGCATCGCGGCAACAGAACCGCGTGATCTTCGCCAAATCCCGGCGGCCGGCAACCGGCCAGAGACAAGACCTTCAGCTCCTGCCCTGTTCCGCGCTCTCCCGGTGCCTCAGCACCTTGCCGCCGAAACTGCCCGGGACAAGTCAGCTTCAGCCGTAAGGGGGTATTCCGGGCCTCAACAACAGCATTCGGATCAAGGTACAGTGGCGCGTCTGCTTTCGTTGGACGAAGGACGGGCCGCACGACGTGGAGATCGTCGATTTTCACAGAGGGCATCTGACATGGATGTGAGGAACGGCATGAGGCCGGTGCACCCGGGTGAAGTCCTGCGGGACGAACTCGACGAACTCGGGCTGTCAGCCAGCGCGCTGTCGAAGGCGCTGGGCGTGCCGGTGAACCGGGTGACGATGATCCTGAACGGCCAACGGGGCGTGAGCGCCGACACGGCACTGCGGCTTGGGCGGTACTTCGGGACGACGCCGCAACTCTGGATGAACCTGCAGAAGACGTGGGAGCTTCGCCAAGCCGAGATTACGGTGGGCCGCGAGATCGCGAAGCGCGTGACGCGCCGGCAGTCCGCAGCGTAGGAGAAATATGGTCGATGCCGGTTCTACGTAGCTGGTAAACAGCCTGCGGGCTTCACGCCCTGCCTCGGGGATCGTCATGGCATCGGCAATGCCGTTTGTGGCGCAGCGACTGCGCGCCATGCGGTCGAGGGTGAAGCTGCGCGTGTCTCTGGGAAAGACGCGCAACAACAGGCAAGGGATCATGTCGCCGCGGTTGTCGTGGAGCTTCCCCCCGGATTTGGCCGCCGGATGCGCCGGGCGCAGGTAGACTTCGGTTGCCCGCTCATGGGCGCGGCTCTTCGTTCTGGCCACGCGGCAGGCCGGTAGTGCAGGAAGCAGCTGCGGTGGCGCGAGACCTTACTGCCTGTAAGTAGCAGAAATTATGTTTCTTTATGTCCGTTCATGAGATGGAGGGTACCGGCAGGAGGGGCGTCATCGGTGTTTCATATGTGTTCGCGTACAATTCGCTCCGCCCGTCCGAGAAGGTGGTCAGCGGCCCCGGGCACCACGGTGTCCTTCCGTTGGCAGCACGGACGCGACAGCCGGTACGTCGGGTGATTGCCGGATCGGTCGCGGTGATGCGATGCGGGCCCCCGGGGCTTCCGAGCAAGACAGGTGACATGCGAGCGTGTATAGTGGCGACTTGAGGGAACACACCGGGTCGTGGCGGAGCCACGGATCCGGCGTTTTCGTGTGTCCTCAGCCACACGCAATCTCCACATTGTTGATTGCAGGCGGACCGGACCCCGGTCGGGGGGAATGGGAGTTGCACGATGAGCCAGGGGATCGGCCATTCAGGGTACGGGCTTCCGCCGGCGCAGGGGATGTACGATCCGACGAAGGAGCATGACTCCTGCGGGTTCGGGTTCATCGCCAACATCCGCAACGAGCCCCGCCACGACCTGGTCCACAAGGCTCTCGAGATCGTGCACAACCTCGATCATCGCGGCGCGGTCGGAGCGGATCCCCTTGCCGGTGACGGCGCCGGGATCCTGATCCAGCTACCGGACAGGTTCCTGCGCCGGACCATGGCCGAACGGGGACTGACGCTGCCTCCGTTGGGAGAGTATGCCGTCGGCATGGTCTTCCTGCCGCGCGATCCGACGCGGCGCGACATGGCGATCCAGGCGATCGAGACCTCCATCCGCCGCGAGGGCCAGATCCTGATTGGCTGGCGCCGGGTGCCGGTCGACGACAGCGTGCTTGGCGACTCCGTGCGGGGCAGGGAGCCCGACATCCGCCAGGTGTTCATCCAGCGCGGCCCGGAAACTCACGATACCGACGCGTTCGAACGCAAGCTCTACGTGCTGCGCAAGCAGGCGCACCACGCGCTGTGGGACCAGAACCTGAAGGCGTTCGAGGACTTCTACATCGTGTCGATGTCGTCGCGGACCATCGTCTTCAAGGGCATGCTGCTCGCGCCCAATCTTGCCAGGTTCTACCTCGACTTCCTCGACCCCGACTTCGCCACGGCGATGGCGCTGTTTCACCAGCGGTTCTCTACCAACACCTTCCCGTCGTGGCGGCTGGCGCACCCGTTTCGGTTCCTGTGCCACAACGGCGAGATCAACACGGTACGCGGCAACATCAACTGGATGAACGCGCGCCGGCACTCCATGAGCTCCACCGTGCTCGGCGACGACCTCGAAAAGCTGTGGCCGCTGATCGGTGACAGTCCGTCCGACTCCTCGACCTTCGACAACGCGCTCGAGCTGCTCGTCATGGGCGGGTACTCGCTCGCCCACGCCATGATGCTGATGATCCCGGAGGCGTGGCAGGACAATCACCTGATGAGCCCGCAGCGCAGGGCGTTCTACGAGTACTACTCCGCGCTCATGGAGCCGTGGGACGGTCCGGCCGCCATGGCCTTCAGCGACGGACGGCAGATCGCGGCGACGCTTGACCGCAACGGCCTGCGCCCCGCGCGCTACATCGTGACCGATGACGACATGGTCATCATGTCCTCGGAGGTCGGCGTCCTGCCCATCCCGGAAAGCCGGATCGTGAAGAAGTGGCGGCTGCAGCCCGGGCGGATGCTGCTTGTCGACCTCGAGCAGCACCGGATCATCTCCGACGAGGAACTGAAGGACGAACTCGCCGGCGCGCGGCCGTACCAGGAGTGGCTTGACCGCACGCAGCTGCATCTCTCGAGCCTGCCGTCGGAAATCGGCCCGATGCCGCCGGATCCGGAAACCCTGCTCGACCGTCAGCAGGCCTTCGGCTACACCCGCGAGGACATCAGGTTCTTCCTGGAACCCATGGCAGAGCTCGCAGATGACCCGGTGGGATCGATGGGACGCGACATCCCGCTTGCCGCGCTCTCGGACCGGCCGCGACTGCTCTCCGACTACTTCTTCCAGAACTTCGCCCAGGTGACCAATCCCCCGATCGACTCGATCCGGGAACAGCTGGTGATGTCGCTTGTCAGCTTCATCGGACCGCGGCCCAACCTGCTCGACCACGAGTCAGGCGGCTCGCAGATGCGCCTCGAGGTCGAGCAGCCGATCCTGACCAATACCGATCTCGAGCGGGTCAGGCAGATCGAGAACCATGTCGAGAACGGCGCCTTCCGGACCTACACGCTGGATATCTGCTACCCCGTCCAGGGCCCCGGCGCGATGACTATGGAACAGGCGCTGACAGCGATCCAGGACCGCGCCGAGACCGTCATCGAGCAGCGCGGGTACAACATCCTGATCCTTTCCGACCGGCGGGTCAGCGCGGCCAACGCGGCCATTCCGGCGCTGCTTGCCACCGGCGCGGTGCACCACCACCTGATCCGCAAGGGCCTGAGAACCTGCGTCGGGCTGGTGATCGAGACCGGCGAGGCGCGCCGGGTCCACGACTTCTGCCTGCTCGGGGGCTACGGAGCGGAGGCGATCAATCCCTATCTCGCCTTCGACACCCTGAGCAACCTGGTCGCCGAGCGCCGCGACGCCATCAGCGAGGAGAAGGCCCACGTCAACTACGTGAAGGCCATCAACAAGGGCATGCTCAAGGTCATGTCGAAGATGGGGATTTCCACCTACCAGTCCTACTGCGGTGCCCAGATCTTCGATGCGGTCGGTCTGTCCAGCGAGTTCGTCGAGGCATATTTCACCGGGACTGCGACGCGGGTGGAGGGTGTCGGGCTCGCCGAGATCGCCGCCGAGACCGAACGGCGCCACGCCCTTGCCTACGGGGACGCACCGATCTACCGCAGCTCGCTCGACGTCGGCGGCGACCTTTCCTTCCGCCTGCGCGGCGAGGAACATGTCTGGACGCCGGAGACCATCGGGGCGCTCCAGCACGCGGTCCGTGCCGGGGACTTCGACGGGTTCCGGGCCTATACCGCCAGGGTCAACGACCAGACCGGCAAGCTGAAGAACCTGCGCGGACTGTTCGGCCTGAAGCCGGCGGGCGAGCCGGTGCCGATTGACGAGGTCGAGCCCGTTTCGGAGATCATGAAGCGGTTCGCCACCGGCGCGATGTCGTTCGGCTCGATCTCCTGGGAGGCGCACACCACCCTTGCCATCGCGATGAACCGGATCGGCGGGCGCTCGAACACCGGAGAGGGTGGCGAGGAAGCGGAGCGCTACACGCCGCTGCAGAACGGTGATTCGATGCGCTCGCGCATCAAGCAGATCGCGTCCGGGCGGTTCGGGGTGACCACGGAGTACCTGGTCAATTCCGACGACATCCAGATCAAGATGGCACAGGGTGCGAAGCCGGGTGAGGGCGGACAGCTTCCCGGTCACAAGGTGGACCGCTGGATCGCGCGGGTCCGGCACTCGACGCCCGGCGTCGGCCTGATCTCGCCGCCGCCGCATCACGACATTTACTCGATCGAGGATCTGGCGCAGCTGATCCACGACCTGAAGAATGTCAATCCCGAGGCGCGGATCTCGGTCAAGCTGGTTTCCGAGGTCGGAGTGGGAACCGTGGCCGCCGGCGTCAGCAAGGCCTATGCCGACCACGTGACAATCTCCGGCCATGACGGCGGTACCGGCGCCAGTCCGATCACCTCGGTGCTCAACGCCGGCGGCCCGTGGGAACTCGGGCTGGCGGAGACGCACCAGACGCTGGTCATGAACGGCCTGCGCGGCCGGATCGCGGTGCAGGTGGACGGCGGTCTGCGGACCGGGCGTGACGTCGTGGTCGGGGCGCTGCTCGGTGCCGACGAGTTCGGGTTCGCGACCGCGGCACTGATTTCGCAGGGCTGCATCATGATGCGCAAGTGTCACCTGAACACCTGCCCCGTCGGTGTCGCGACCCAGGATCCGGAGCTGCGCAAGCGGTTTACCGGAGAGCCGGAACACGTGATCAATTTCTTCACCTTCATCGCGACGGAAGTAAGGGAGATCATGGCCGGTCTCGGGTTCCGGACCATCAACGAGATGATCGGGCGGCGGGACCTGCTGGACATGCGCCGCGCCGTTGATCACTGGAAGGCGCACGGCATCGACCTGTCCCGCCTGGTCGTGCCGCTCGACGTGCCGGACGGTGTGGCGGTCTACAACTGCGAGACCCAGGATCACCGCCTCGGCCAGGCACTCGACCTGCAGCTGATCGAGCAGGCCCGAGACGCGCTCGACCACAAGCGGCCGGTTCGCATCGAGATGCCGATCCGCAACATCAACCGCACGGTCGGCGCCATGCTGTCGGGCCAGGTGGCCGGGCGGTACGGTCACGCCGGGCTTCCCGACGACACCATCCACGTCCGTCTGACCGGCAATGCCGGCCAGAGCTTCGGCGCCTGGCTCGCGCGCGGGGTGTCGCTCGAGCTCGTGGGCGATGCCAACGACTACGTCGGCAAGGGGCTCTCGGGCGGACGGCTCAGCATCTACCCGTCGCCCGACAGTCCTCTGGTGCCGGAAGAGAACATCATCGTCGGCAACACGGTGCTCTACGGCGCCATTGCCGGGGAATGCTACCTGCGCGGTGTTGCCGGAGAACGGTTCGCGGTGCGCAATTCCGGCGCGCGGGCCGTGGTCGAGGGATGCGGTGACCACGGCTGCGAATACATGACCGGAGGCGTGGTGGTCGTGCTCGGGCGCATCGGCAGGAACTTTGCAGCCGGAATGTCCGGCGGCGTGGCGTACGTGTATGACGAGGACGGCAGCTTTGCCGCGCTGTGCAACCGCAGCATGGTGGATCTGGAGCCGGTCGCCCGGGATCCCGCGAACGATGACGGGGTCGCTCCGGGCGAGGAAGAGCTGATGTCGGATCACATGCGCTTCGACGAGCAGCGGCTGCGGAGCCTGATCGAGCGGCACGCTCGCTACACCGGGTCGGAGCGGGCCCGGGCCATGCTTGCCGACTGGGACGCAACCCTGTCGCGTTTCGTCAAGGTGATGCCGTTCGAGTATCGGCGCGTCCTGCTCGAGATGAGGAAGCCCGTCTTTACTGCCGGGTCCGAAGACCGGTCGGCCGCAACGGTCCAGATCGGAGAGTAGCCGCATGGGAAAGCCGACAGGTTTCCTGGAGATCGAGCGGTCCGACCGGACTTATCGTCCGGTCGAGGAACGGATCCTTCACTACCGGGAGTTCGTCGAGGATCTGCCGCGCGCCGAGGTCTCGCAGCAGGGCGCTCGCTGCATGGACTGCGGCATCCCCTATTGTCACCAGGGCTGCCCGGTCAACAACATCATCCCGGAATGGAACGACCTGGTCTACCGGGACAAGTGGCGCGAGGGGTTGGACCTGCTGCACTCGACCAACAACTTTCCCGAGTTCACCGGCCGTGTCTGCCCCGCGCCTTGCGAGGAGGCCTGCACGCTCAACATCACCGACGTTCCGGTTACCATCAAGACCATCGAGTGCGCCCTGGTTGACCGGGGCTGGCAGGAGGGCTGGATCAGCCCCCAGCCGAGCCGAACCCCCACCGACCGCTCCGTCGCCGTCATCGGGTCCGGACCGGCCGGTCTCGCCTGCGCCCAGCAACTCGCCCGTGCCGGGCACAGGGTGGTGGTCTACGAGAAGAACCAGCGCATTGGCGGCCTGCTCAGGATCGGCATTCCCGACTTCAAGATGGAAAAGCACCTGATCGACCGCCGCATGGCCCAGATGCGGGCCGAGGGTGTCGAGTTTCACCCGAACTGCCATGTCGGCACCACGATCCCGGTTGCCCGGGTGCTCGCGTCCCATGATGCCGTGGCGTTGTGCGGCGGCTCCGAACAGCCCCGGGACCTGCCGGTCCCGGGACGGGAGTTCGACGGCATCCACTTCGCCATGCACTTCCTCTCGCAGCAGAACGATCGGGTGGCCGGCGTCACGGTGCCCCGGGACCGTTCGATTCTCGCCACCGACCGGCACGTGGTCGTGATCGGGGGCGGTGATACCGGATCGGACTGCGTCGGGACCTCGATCCGCCAGGGCGCGCTGTCGGTCACGCAGCTCGAGCTGTTGCCGCGGCCTCCCGAACGCGAGAACAAGGCGCTGACCTGGCCGGACTGGCCGATGAAGCTCAGGACATCGAGCTCGCACCAGGAGGGATGCGACCGGGACTGGTCGGTCCTGAGCCGGAGCTTTTCCGCCGACGCGCAGGGGCGGGTTTCGGGGCTGAACGGTGTTCGCCTCGAGTGGCAGCCGGGGCCCGACGGGCGGTTGCAGATGTCGGAGCGCGCCGGCTCGGAGTTCACGCTCGAGACCGACCTCGTGCTGCTGGCCATGGGGTTCGTCCACCCGGTGCACGAGGGGCTGCTGGACAGTCTCGGCGTGGCGCGCCAGCCTGTCGGCACCGTCGCTGCCGATACCGATAGCTATCGTACCTCGATCGACAAGGTGTTTGCGGCCGGAGACATGCGGCGCGGCCAGTCGCTGGTGGTCTGGGCGATTCGCGAGGGCCGCCAGTGCGCCCGGGCGATCGACGAGTACCTGATGGGTGCGACTGACCTGCCGCGGTAAGGCGTGTGCGGGGTCGACAGGAAAACGGGAAGACGAGAATGGTCGAAGGCTGGGCCCGCGAAGCCCACGGTCTGTTCAGGTCGCACGGAGTCAGGCAGGTCGGGTACGTGCCCGATGCCGGACTGTCGGATCTGATCACCGCGTGCGAGGGCGACAACGACATCCGCACGGTGCTGCTGACCTCGGAGGAAGAGGGTGTGGGACTTGCCGCCGGTGCCTGGCTCGGGGGCGAGAAGGCGGCCCTCCTGATGCAGAGCTCGGGCGTGGGCAATACCGTCAACGCGATCGGGTCTCTCATCACCGCATGCCAGATGCCGCTGTTCCTCGTCGTGACCATGCGCGGCCAGTACGGGGAGTCGAACCCGTGGCAGATCCCGATGGGCCAGGCCGTTGCCCCGGTGCTGCGGAGCCTTGGCGTGCGGGTGTTCGAGGTCGAGAGCGACCGCGAGGCGGCCGACGCGATCGAGGCCGGGCTGAAGATGGCGTTCCTGTCGAACGCGGCCGTCGCGGTGCTGATCGGACAGCGCCTGATCGGGGCCAAGTCCTTCATCGCCGACGTGGCCGAGGAGACCCGCCATGTCGGGGCCTGAGCTCGAACGCGACGAGGTGGTCTCGCGGCTGATGCAGGCGCGTGGCGATGCGCTGCTCATCACCGGCCTCGGCTCGCCGGGCTGGGATGCCGCCGCCAGCGATCACCGGCCCGAGAACTTCTACCTGTGGGCGGGATGGGCTGCGCGGTGATGACCGGGCTTGGCTGTGCACTGGCCCGGCCGGACCGGAAGGTCTGGGTCCTCACCGGCGACGGAGACGCGCTGATGGGGATCGGCTCGCTGGCGACGGTGGCGGTGCAGCGCCCGGAGAACCTCGCCATCATCGTGCTCGACAACGAACACTACGGTGAAACCGGCATGCAGCCGACCCATACCTTCCACGGGACCGACCTGGCGGCGATGGCCGCGGGTGCGGGCATTCCGACCACCGCCTCGGTGACGGACGATGACGGGGTCTCCGGGTTGATCGACATGCTTGCCGGCGGCCGGATGCCGCTGTTCGCGGCGGTCAAGGTCAGGGCGGGCAAGCCGAAGCCGGTGTTGCCTCCGCGGGACGGATCCTACCTCAAGACCCGGTTCCGCCAGGCGGTCCTGGGTCCGACCGAGGCGGTGCAGCCGCGCTGAAACGGCCTATTCGGCCCGCAGCGCCCAGGTCAGCCTGTCGCCTCCGTCACGGACATCGAGGGTCATGAATCTGCGGTGCGAGGCGATCGCTCCGCGCCACAGCTCGATCCAGCAGGCGAGCAGGGTGCCCCGTTCGGACCCGGCGAGACCGCGCAGGATCCGCAGGCCGCCCTGTTCGAGCGAGATCGTCCCGTCGGCGTTGTCGGTCACCGTGACCTCGTCTCCCATGCCGCGGAACATCCGGGCCAGGAACCGTGCCGCATCGGCCGGCTCACCGTCGATCCCTCCGACGCGGTCTGCCATGCGGCTGTAGTGCTGAAGCCCGACAAGCCGGGCGGCGAGGCCGGCATGTTCGCGCGTGCGCTCGCTGCCGATCACCGCTGCCAGCTCTCCGATGCCGGTGCGGATGTAGCCCATGGCGTAGTTCCTGCCGGCGCGGGCCAGTCGTTCCTCGTTCCATTCCCCGGTGGCAAGCCGGGGCTGGCGCTCCGGGTCCCAGGCCGGCGGGCGTTCGTGCGGGGCAAACACCAGCCGTTCGTCCTCGCCCAGCGGTCGATCCGCTTCCCTGAAGTAGCCGCAAAGGCCGAACTGGCCGCTCATGTCTTCGGAGACGCAGACAAACCCCAGCCGCGGATTGCCCAGTGTCACGCCGTTCTGCGCGTACCACCCGCGCAGGAATCCCCGGCTGGCCTCAATCGGAACCCCGCACAGCGCGGGCCCGTCGTACATCCAGCGCGGATATCGGAACCGCACCCAGGCCCTGGTGTCGGACTCCTCCATGTAGTCGACCCCGACCCCGCCGATCCCGTTCGACAGCACGTGGTAGCGGGCACAGGCGACGGCGTGCGGCAGGCCGTCGAGTCCAAGCTTGACGAGGCCGGAAAGGAAGCTCTCCTCGTGCTTGCGGCGGAACAGCCGGAACATCCACTCGCCGACGACCTGCGGGCCCTCCCTGGTGGCGATCATCAGCTGCAGCCCGATCAGGTACTGGTGGTGGAGCTCGGCCTGGGCATGCACGGCGGCAAACGGCGAGGAGGGAGCGCTGGCATGCATGTCGGGTTCCTGCAATGATGAAACGGGGTCCGCGGGAGCGGCGGCGCCGACACGGGGTGCCGGACGAAGGTACGGCAGGGACTTCGCGCAGCACCGCTGCGCCGTCAAGGCCAACCATGTCTGCCGGCGCCGCGCCCGGCCGAATTTCTGCCAGTTCACCAGCCGCCTTCTCTGAGGGCATCGACTTGGCGCTGGTTGGAGCGCTGGTTCCAGTCGCAGTGCCAACTCTACAACAGCGTACCAAAAAGCTTGGTTTCGCCCATAAGGCTGTCTGTCTCGCACTCGACGATCACAGCGAGTTCCCAATGCACCATTTGCTGCGACGCAAAGCCAAATCCAAAGGCCGCTTGAAATCGATGTCTCAATCAGAGACAATGTTTGTCATTTCCGTCGTCAAGTGATTGCCCAAGCCTGCCCCCTTGCTCATCACTTAGCTTGGCGCCTCGCTCCCCGACTTGAATGCTTCGCATAAGGGAGTCATTTTCATGAAGATTACACGCTTCCTTGGCCGGGCACTGCATGGCCATTTGGATCTAGACATTAGTTTTTTTGACGACCTTACATTTATAACGGGAAAGAATGGCAGTGGTAAAACCACTGTTTTGAATTTGATTGCTTCAGTATTATTACCCAGACCGGACTATTTGGCGACAGGTTACTTTAAGCAATTTTCGGTTGATTTAATTCACAACGGTGAAGAAGTAACCATATGTGTAGTTAAAGACTCTCAACACACGATTGTTACCTGCTCTCATATTTTCGGTCAAGAACTTTCAATTGTTGAATTTGATCCTCCTGAACCAATACCTCCGCATCGCTATCAAGAACTTTCAGAGGAGTATTATCAAGAATCTCTAATTCGCAACTCGGAAAATGCGGTTCTTCAGTACATCCAAGGATTACCTGTACCAATGTACTTGGGCCTAGATCGTCGGCCATTATCTCCAACAAGGGAGATGCCTCAGTTTCGCTCAGGCCTTCGTACTCGCACTCGTAGTCGGTCCGCTCGAAGCATTTTCGGGCGTTCGATAGAAGCAGGCCTTGATACTGCCCTTAACTATGCTCGCGAGCATATATTTCAAGTGAGGCGAGATGAAGTTGCCCTCGACGCAAGGTTTCGTGAAAGATTAGTTCTAGAACTAATCGACTTTCCGCCTATATCGATTGTAGGTGCTGGAAAGTTTGAACGACCGTCTGAAGAAGATCTCGATCGATTTGAAAGTGCCAAAGTGAACTTACGTCGTTTTCCAAGTCTTTTGAATATTGACCCCGAAATTATATCGAGCAAGATTGATCCCGCAATTCAATTTCTAGATGAGACGTTAGATAAAGTGGAAGAAGAAAAGGAGGATACATTGAGTTATGCGGCGTTAGAGTGGTCAGTTAATTCAATTAATTTCAATAAACTGAGCACCTTATCAGACATTATATCTGACTATAACAATCAAAGAAACAGGCTGCGGCAACGCATCAATAACTATTTAAAAACCACAAACAATTTTATGACAGACAACGGTAAAGAAATCGTATTTGATGATATCGGTGAGATTAGATTTATACTAAGTGATGATGGCCAAAATGAAGAACGGTACATTTATGCGTTATCGTCTGGAGAAATACAAATGATAGTAATATTGACCCATTTGTATTTTAACCCAGAAGTGGAACGGGCTAATGTATTTATTATTGACGAGCCAGAACTTTCATTGCATGTGCAATGGCAAGAAAAATTTGTAGATGGAGTAATGGAAGCGTCAACTGAGACGCAATTTATACTGGCAACCCATTCACCAACAATAATCTTGGATAAGGTGGATCATTGTTGTGAGATTTCCAAGTCATGGTAACAAGTGTACAGTACTCACCAAGAGCTGCGCAGGCGTTGGGTTACCTTAATGCCGGTCGTAATGACGTGGAGATATTTGTTGAAGATACGGCTGCACCAAATTTGTGGGTAAATTTTCTAAAGAAATATTTTCCAAAAAACATTAAGTTGGAGAGTGTAAATACTTTTGGGTCTAGGAAAAATGTTTTGGCAGCGTGTAAAAGCGATCAAAGCGCGGATGGACGAAGAAAATTATATATAGTCGATGGTGATCTTGATCTTTTGACCGGAAAGCCAAAACCGAACCTAAGGCACTTATACAGATTGCGAAGTTACTGCATTGAAAATTACTTAATTGACACCGAGACGGTCGCTGGTGCTGTGACTTCCGTTGATCCCGTAAACCCATCCATGGCAGTCCGCCAAGTGTTCGATTTTGGTGGATGGCTCGACCAAAATGAGAGATTGTTGTACCAGTTGTTTGTTTGTTACGCTGTAGTGTACGAACTTAGGGTGATGGTAAACACGGTCGACTATTCGGTTTTTCGGTTGATTGACAAGAATAAGCAACAAAACAATCTTTGCAGAAGAAAAGTCGCAGTTAGAGTGATTGGATTATACAGGTACATTAGAAAGCATAGAGGCGAAAAGTGTACCCGCAGAGCATATGAGAAAGTTGTAAAGAATGCAAAGCGGCTAGGAGCGAAGAGGTTTGTTTCCGCTAAAGGCTATATTGTCCCGCTTATATTCCAGATAGTGAAAACCAACTTTAATGTGCGGATGAATAGGCGTCAATTTAGTGTATTATTGGCTGCAAACGCTCCACACAGTGCAGATGGTTATTTGAAAAGGCGCTGTCAGACCTTATAGTGACAAGAGCAACGTTGAAAGAAAGTTGGCGGAAGCGTGCTCAAGTAAGTCGTTGAGCGAGCGGCGACCCGTTGTATCCTCAATGTGGGGCGAGTATGGCGCAACATCAGCTCGAGACGTCACTCCGTCTGTCCGCGATGAAGTGTGACAGCAAGGTGATTGCTGCGGGCGCTCTGACTGTCACGAGGGTAGAGTGCGGCGGAGCGCGCTGGACTAGAACCGGTTTGTCTTTGGATCTGAATGCAAGGGCCTGCTGCGGCCTTGCGTGTTTTGGCGGCGGTTCGTGACTTAAGATCAAACGCAGGTCGTGGAAGAACTCGCGCTGGTTGTGTGCACCACCGAACAGGATGGACGGCTGGTGTGCCAGACTCTTGCAATAGTGGGACGGCAATCGAAGGAGTGACTCAGGTGTACACGCTCTATTATGCGCCGGGTGCGTGTTCGCTCGCCTCGCACATCACGCTGGAGGAAGCGGGTGTCGGGTACCGACCCGTGCGGGTCGACTTCTCGCGCTCGGAGCAGCGTGGCGAGGACTACCGCGAGATCAATCCCAAGGCGCGGGTCCCGAGCCTGGTGACCTCGCGCGGCACCCTGACCGAAACCCCGGCAATCCTGGCCTTTCTCGCCCAGAGCCACCCCGATGCCGGGCTGGCGCCGTTGGACGACAGCTTCGCGTTCGCTTCCATGCAGGCCTTCAACTCCTACCTGTGCTCGACCGTTCACGTCGCCCATGCCCATCGCGGCCGGGCGGCGCGCTGGACCGACGATCCGGAGGTCATCGAGGCGCTGGCGGTCAAGGTGCCGGCGAACATGACCGAATGTTTCGCGCTGATCGAGGAGACCATGCTGCGTGGACCCTGGGTCATGGGCGAGGACTACACCGTTGCCGACCCCTACCTGTTTACCGTGACGCGCTGGCTCGAGCGCGACGGGGTGAGCGTCGAGAGGTTTCCCGGGGTGCGGGATCACAGGGACCGGATGCTGCGGCGCCCGGCGACCCGGACCGTGCTCGAACGTGAGCAAGGAGAAGCCTGACCGCCGCCCGTTACCCGAGCGCCGTCATCGTGCGGGCGCGATCGGGGATCGGTCCGACGGCGCCGTAGCCCGTGGTGGAAAGCGCTGCCGCCGTCACCGCGTAGCGGGCGGCCTCGAACTCCCCGTCGCCGGCGGCAAGCCGGGCAAGCAGGCTGCCGGCAAAGGTGTCCCCGGCGCCGCTGGTATCGACGGTGGCAAGCCGGGGTGCGGGGATGTGCTCGATCCTGCCCCGGGCGGCGATCCAGGCGCCGTGGGCCCCGCAGGTCAGCGCGAGGAGATCCGGCCCGTACTCGAGATAGCGGTCGAGGATGGCCTCGGGGCGGTCGAGTCCCGTCAGGACCTGCGCCTCGTCCAGGCTGGGCAGCAGGATGTCAGCGTGGCGCATGGTCTCGTGGATGATGGAGCGCGCGCGTTCGAGGCTCCACAGGTTGAGGCGCAGGTTGGTGTCGTAGGCCACCCTGGCTCCGTGTGCCCGGGCGAGTGCGAACGCGCGGAACACCGCGTCACAGGCGCAGTCGCTGATCGCCTGGGTGATCGCCGAGGTCTGGAATATCCGTGCCCGCCGGATCAGCGGCTCTGGCAGGTGTTCCGGTGCGAGCCGGCTTGCCGCCGACCCGGCGCGGTAATAGGTGAAGTCGCGGCCTTCCGGCGCCGGCTCGATGAAGTAGATCCCGGTCGGCGCCGCGGGATCCCGACGGACACCGGAGACGTCGATCCCCTCCGCGCGCCACAGATCGATCAGGATGTCGCCGAACCGGTCGTTGCCGAGCGCGGTGAGGTAGCCGACCCGCGCGCCCTGGCGCGCGGCGGCGATGGCGCAGTTCGAGGTGTCGCCGCCGAACCCGCCCTGCCAGGTGTCGCCTCCGGACATTCGGACGAACTCGACCAGTGCCTCGCCCATGCACAGGATGTCGAGCGGTTCCTCACCCATTGCCGCGGGAGCGCGCATCCATGACCCGGGAACAGAACCCGCCGACGGCGTCGGACTCGATCCAGCGCATCACGGCGACCAGGTCCGCGTCCGGCTGGATCCAGATGATGTTGGAGCCGAACCCGAACGCGCAGTACCCGTGCGCTCCGGCCCCGGGCAACCGGGTTCCCGACCGGTTCAGCCACCACAGGAACCCGTAGTCCTGGTTTGCCGGCGACGGTTCGAGCGCCTGGTCGATGTAGGAGCGCGACAGCAGGCGCCGTCCGTTCCACACACCGCCGCGCAGCATCAGCAGGCCGACCCGTGCCTGGTCCCGCGCTCCTATGAACACCCCGCCGCCCCAGTGCGAGCCGCCGGACACCGATTGCACCCTGCGCCCCGAAATCTCGAGCCACGAGTTTTCGTAGCCGTGCCACTCCCAGTCCTCCGTGGCCCCGATCGGGTCCATGATGCGCTCGGCGAACAGCTCCGGCAGCGGCCGGTCCGCGACCCGCAACAGCGCGAGTGCCAGCCGATTCACCCTGACATCGTTGTATTCCCAGAAGCTGCCGGGCTCCTGCAGCGCCCTGTGCGTGCCCTTGGCACTGTTTTCCTGCGGGCTTATCGAAAGATCACGGTTGCGATCGACCAGGTCCGGCTTGCCCCACAGCGTTCCCTCCCACTCGCTGGTTTGCTGCAGCAGGTGGCGCCAGGTGATGCGGTGATTGTGCGGCGGATCGAATCCGCCGTCGTCGACCAGGTCCCGGACCGGAGCGTCGAAGTCCGGGATCAGCCCGTCGTCGTGCAGCAGTCCGGCGCAGATCGACAGCAGGCTCTTGGCGACCGAAAACGTGATGTCGGGCCTGGCGGTGTCGCCCCACTCGGCGGCGATGCGCCCGCCGGCAAGCACCAGTCCCTGCGGCGCGCCGCGCGGTCGTGTCGGCCCGATGATGTCGCCGAGCGGCGGCGGCTCGCCGAAGGCGCGGTTCTCGAGCGCGCGGCGGATGTCCCGGTCGAGCACGGATTCATGCTCGCACGCATGGACGACCGCAGCCTCCAGGCGAGCGGGATCGAACCCGGCATCGGCGGGCTCGCATCTCTCCCATCGGGATCCCGGGTCGGGACAATAGGGTCCTGTCATGCCATGGCTCCGTAACGGTGCTCGCTGCCCGGGCGCACACGATAGGCGAGCCGCGCGCCAGCGTCATCGGATTTGAGTCATTGGACCCGGGCGATCCGCGTATATAGTGCAGCGCGCCCCAGTCGGAAGGAGAATGCACTGATGGCCGAGACAGCCGTGACCGCCCTGGAGCTGAAAGTGCTGCAGCATTGGGACACGCCCACGATCTGCAACGGGCTCGAACTGCTGGGCGCCGAGTACCGGACCCGGGGGTTCACCATCGAGCACATGCAGTGCTTCGATCCGGCGTTGCCGCCCATCGTCGGGTATGCGCGCACCGCGATGATCCGTGCGGCCACGCCGGCGTCGGGTACGCCGGAGGAGGCCCGCGACATGCGTGCCGCCTACTACGAGACCATTGCCGCCGACCCGGCCCCGTCCATCAGCGTCATCCAGGATCTGGATCCGGTGCCCGGTTTCGGTGCGTTCTGGGGCGAGGTCAACACCGCGATCCACCAGGGTCTCGGCTGCCTCGGCGTGGTGACCAACGGGTCGTTCCGCGACATCGACGCCTGTGCTCCCGGATTCCAGCTGCTCGGAGGCAAGGTCGCCCCGAGCCATGCGTGGGTGCACCTCGTCGCGATCGAGTGCGAGGTCAACATCTTCGGAATGGCGGTGTGTCCCAACGACATCATCCACGCCGACCGGCATGGCGCCGTGGTGGTGCCGGCCGCGTGCGTCAGGGAACTTCCCGGTGCCATCGACGTGATGACGCGTCGCGAGGCGGTGATCCTCGAGGTGGCGCGAGCTCCGGGCTTCAACGTCGACATCCTGCGCAAGGCCATGGCGGATTCGGCCGAGATCCACTGACCACACCCGCATGACGGCACTCCCCAACACCAAACGGGTCCTGGTCATCCAGACCCTGGACCCCGCCGGAATGGCCATGCTCGAGGCGCGTGACGACATCGAGATCGTCCAGTGCACCTCGCTTGACGAGGACGAGATCGCCCGCGCGGCCGCAGGCGTTCATGCCATGACGGTCCGAGCCGCCCGGATCACCAGGCGCATTATCGAGGCCGCACCCGACCTGCTGGTCGTTTCCCGTCACGGAGTGGGGTACGACTCGGTCGATCTCGATGCACTGAACGAACGGCGCATCCCGCTGTGCATCTCGATCCACTCCAACATGGTCTCCGTCGCCGAGCAGTCCATGGCGCTGCTCCTCGCCCTGGCGAAGGAGCTCGCCTACTACGACCCGGTCACCCGCACCGCCGACTGGGCCGGACGGTATCCGGTCCGGGGGTTCGATCTCGAGGACAAGAACCTCCTGATCGTCGGTTTCGGGCGCACCGGCAGCCGGGTTGCGAAACGCGCGCTGGGTTTCGACATGCGGGTTTACGCCTGCGACCCGTATGTCGACGACGAGGTGATCCGGTCGCACGGCGCCACGCCGGTACCGGACTTCGCCGCCGTGCTTGGCGACATGGATGCCGTCGCGATCCACTGCATGAAGACGCCGGAAACAACCGGGATGTTCGGGGCCGGGGAGTTCCGGGCCATGAAGCCCTCCGCCGTCATCGTCAACTGTGCGCGCGGCGGCATCATCGACGAGGCCGCACTGTACGAGGCGCTGACCACCGGGCAGATCCGTTCGGCCGGGCTGGACGTGCTTGCCGCCGAACCGTCGCCCGCGGACCATCCGCTGTTCGGCCTCGACAACGTGCTGTTCAGCCCGCACATCGCCGGTGTGACCGTCGAGTCGATGCGGCGCATGTCGACCCAGGCCGTCGACAACGTCCTTCGCGTCTTCGACGGCCGGCCCGATCCGGACTGCGTCGTCAACCGCCACGTTCTCCAATCCTGACTGCACAATCTGACCCCGGGAGCTTCTCCATGCAGAACCGTCTTCGCGATACCTGGAATGCCGGCAAACCGGCGCTCAACGGCTGGCTCGGCATCCCGTCCAGCTTCTCAGCCGAACTGATGTCCATGCAGGACTTCGACTCGATTACCATCGACCTGCAGCATGGTCTGGTCGACTACACCACGGCGGTGCCGATGATGCAGGCCATGGCGGCGAGCGGCGCCACCATCCTGTGCCGGGTACCCTGGCTCGAGCCGGGCATCATCCAGAAACTGCTCGACGCCGGCGCCATGGGGATCATCTGTCCGATGGTCAACACCCGCGCCGACGCCGAGGCCTTCGTGGGCGCGACCCGCTATGCGCCGGACGGCTACCGCAGCTCGGGACCGGTCCGCGCCGGCGCGATCAACGCCGACTACCACAACCAGGCCAATACCCAGATCGTTTCCATGGCGATGGTGGAGACCGAACAGGCGGTCAACAACGTTGCCGAGATCTGTGCCACTCCCGGCCTGACCGGGATCTACGTGGGGCCCAGCGACCTGTCCATCACCATGGGCGAGGCGCCCGGGCTCGACCGCAAGCCGGGCAAGGTCTACGACGCGATCCAGCACGTCCGCGAGGTTGCCCAGGCCGCCGGCATCAAGGCGGGACTGCACTGCATGACGCCCGACTACATCAGGCAGATGTTCGCGGCCGGATTTGATTTCGCGACCCTTTCCAACGATGTGCGCCTGCTCACCGCGGCGGTCACCGCGCAGGTTGCCGAGGTGCGCGCCTGACCGGAGCCGCGCATCCATGAGTGACCCCGCCATCCTGGTCGGACAGGGCCCCCTCGCGGCCCTGGTCGCCGGGACCTTTGCCGCGCTTGGCTGTTCGGCCGCGGAGGCCGGCCGGATTGCCTCGAGGCTGGTCGGCGCCAACCTGCGCGGCCACGACAGCCACGGCGTGGTGCGGGTTCCGCGCTATGCCCGGATGCTCCGGGACGGGCTGCTGGTCCCGGACGTCACCGTCGAGGTCACCGGCGGAAACGGGGTCGTCCAGCTGATTGACGGGCGCTACGGGTTCGGCCAGTCGGTGGGCGAGCAGGCGGTCGACATCGGAATCGAGGCCGCGTCGCACCACGGCGTGGCGGTGACGGCGCTCAGGAACTCCGGCCACCTCGGGCGGATCGGCGACTGGGCGGAGCGGGCGGCGGCAGCCGGCCTGGTATCGATCCACATGGTCAATGTCCGAGGCAGCCTGTTGGTCGCTCCGTTCGGCGGCATCGACCGGCGGATGAGCACCTCGCCGTTCTGCGCCGGGGTTCCCGGGACAGGGGACGGGGAGCCGATCATTCTCGACATGGCCACTTCGGTGGTGGCCGAGGGCAAGGCGCTTGTCGCGCTGAAGGGCGGCATGCCGCTGCCCGGGGACGCGATGGTTTCCGGCGCCGGCGAGGTTTCCGGCGATCCGGGCCACCTCTACGGGCCGGTGGCCGAGGGGGACTATCCCGACCCGTCGCGCGGCCCGGGCGCCCTGCGCGCCTTCGGCGAGCACAAGGGATCGGGACTGAATTTCCTGATGGAGGTCATGGCGGGAGCGCTGACCGGGTCGGGGTGCGCCGGCGCCCTGGACGAGCCGCGGCGCCGCTCGTGCAACGGGATGTTCTCGCTCTATCTCTCGCCCGAAGCCCTGGTCGGTACCGATCCGTTCCTGGCCGAGGTCCGCTCCTACGTCGCGTTCCTGAAGTCATCCCGTCCGGCCGAGCCGGGAGGCGAGGTCCTGATTCCGGGAGAACCGGAGCGTCGCACGCTGGAACGGCGCAGTCGCGATGGTCTCCCGCTGCCACCGGAGGTCGGTGCCGACCTGGCAGCGACGGCACGCGACGCCGGGGTGGACCGGGAGACGATCGAGGCGTTCGAACGGGCCGCCGGCTGACAGGCCTGCGTCAGCGCTTCACTCCGGAATGGCGCAGTGCGCGCAACTGCCGTGCACCCCTCTCTGCCAAGTGGCCGAGCAGGAACGCAGCCGCACCTGCGAGCAGGCCCTGGAACGGGTCGCTCCAGACGGTTACGCCCGCGGTGATCGCGATGACCGGCCAGTGTGACGGTGGACTGCCCAACAGGTTCCGGCCAAGGGCAAGTTCGCCCGCCGCCACCAGCAGCAGTGCCCCCAGCCCGGCCGCGGGGATCATGGCGACCAGGGCAAGACCCGACGGCGCAAGGGCGACCGCGACCAGAGCGAGGCCGAGGAGCAGCGGTGCGGTTCCACTGCGGGCTCCAAACCGGTAGTGGGCGGCGAGGCCACCGGCTCCATGGCACATCGGCAGGGCGCCAAATGGAGCCAGCACAAGGTTTGCCAGTCCGCTGGTGCACGCCAGCCGGACCGGCGTGACGTGAGCGGCGCGCTCGCCGAACCGGTTTCCGGCGATCAGTGCCGTCAACAGGATCGCGTTGGTGATCGTGAGCGAGAGCTGCGGCAGCGCGAGTACCGTCAGCGAACGCTGGATCTCGTCAAGCGATGGAAGGACACCCACTGCCAGGCCGAACGGTTCGGCCCGGGCAGGGGCGACGCCGGGGATCTCCAGCAGCCCGGCGAGTACGGTTGCGGCCACGAGCGCGAGCAGGGCCGCCGGCAGCCACGGAGCGACGAGGATGGCCGAGAGGATCAGCAGTGCCACGATGGCCACCGGCGGCGATGTTCCCATCAGTTCCAGGCTCATCAATGCAAGCGTGATGCCGAGACCGACCTGCAGTCCAGCCAGCACCGGTTGCGGCGTGACCCGGGCCAGCCACCCGATCCACCCGGTTGCACCGAGGACGAGAAGGGCGAGGCCGAGCAGAACGCCCGCGGCCGCGACTTCCGGAGCGGTTGCCCCCGTGGTCAGCAGCACCGCGGCGACCGCCTTCATTGGCTGGACCGGGATCGGCAGCCGGTATACGAAGGCGGTGACGAGATAGAAGGCGGCGAAGCCGAGCACGACCGGCATCGGGGCGAGACCGGCGAGAAAGATCGCGCCCAGCATCAGCGGCAAGAGGGTCCCGAGATCGCCCAGCGCGCCGTTCAGCTCCCCGACCGAAAACCGGAACCGCTGGCCCCTGTCCCGCACGCCACTGTCTCCTCATCCGGTGCCCGGCACCCCGTCTGCCTGAACGGCGGGAAATACCATCCCGAGCCGGCCGTGGCCATCATGCTCCGTGCCGGTATTCCGCGGGAGGGACTGGTTAACCCGAAGTTCCCCCTGATTCCCGACTGACAGTCGAACCAAGTCGATGATTTGGCGAGGTTTTTTCGGGTTTTTGGGCGAATATATGTACCCATGTATATGGGAACAATAGTGTTGACATGGTGCGAAAGGTGTGCATATATCGTAGCCATGTATATCGAATCCGTCCCCAACCGATCCTCTCCGCCCGCCATCCTGCTGCGCGAGTCCTATCGCGAAGGTGGCAAGGTCAAGAAGCGCACCATCGTCAACCTCACCAGGTGGCCCCCGGCTCTGATCGAAGGATTGCGGTGCCTGCTCAAGGGAGGCACCGCGGTGCCACGCTTCGAGGATGCCGTCGACATTGTCCGTTCCCTTCCCCATGGCCATGTCGCCGCAGTGCTGGGAACGCTCAGGAAGCTCGGGCTCGAGACGCTGATCGACCCGAAGCCGTCGCCACGGCGCGATCAGGTGCTTGCCATGATCGTGGCGCGGATCCTCGAGCCGGCCTCGAAGCTGGCCACGGCGCGCAGGCTGGCCGAGGCCACGGCGGTCAGCACCCTGGGCGAGATCCTCGATGCGGACCTGGACGAGGACGAGCTGTACGCCGCCATGGACTGGCTGCTCGAGCGCCAGGAGAGGATCGAGCAGGGTCTGGCGGAGCGGCACCTCGAAGAGGGCTGCCTGGTTCTTTACGACCTCACCTCGGTGTGGATGGAAGGCAGATCATGTCCCCTGGCCAAACGCGGCCACTCCCGGGACGGCAAACGAGGCAAGCTGCAGATCGAGTTCGGCCTGCTGTGTGACCGGAACGGATGTCCGGTGTCGGTGGAAGTGTTCCCCGGCAACACCGCGGATCCGGCCACGCTCGCATCACAGATCGCCACGGTGCAGGAACGGTTCTCGCTCTCGAAGGTGGTGCTGGTGGGAGACCGGGGGATGCTGACCGAGGCGCGGATCCGCGAGGAGGTGAAGCCTGCGGGGCTGGACTGGATCAGTGCCCTGAGAGGACCGGCCATCCGTGCCCTGGTCGAGGCCGGCGAGGTGGAGATGTCGCTGTTCGACGAGAGGGACCTGGTGGAGATCACCAGTGACGCCTATCCCGGCGAGCGTCTCATGGTCTGTCGCAATCCGCTGCTGGCCGCGGACCGGGCCCGCAAGCGCTCGGAGCTGCTTGCAGCCACCGAAGCCCTGCTTGAACCCATTGCCGCGGCGACACGGCGCAAGAAGCGCCGGCTCACGGGAAAGGAGAAGATCGGCGAGAGGGTCGGCAAGGTCATCGGCAGGTACAAGATGGCAAAGCACTTTACCTGGTCCATCGACGACGAGGGCGTCTTCACCTGGCAGCGTGATGACGCCTCCATCGCCGCCGAGGCGAGGCTCGACGGTCTCTACGTGATCCGCACCAGCCTGCCGCAGACCCAACTCGACGGCCCCGGCACGGTGCGTGCCTACAAGCGGCTCAGCTCGGTGGAACGGGCCTTCCGCAGCCTGAAGACCGTGGACCTCAAGGTCCGCCCCGTCTTCCACCGCACCGAACCCCGGGTTCGTGCCCACGTCCTGCTGTGCATGCTCGCCTACTATGTGGAATGGAACATGCGCCAGAAGCTCAAGCCCGTGCTGTTCGACGATGAAGACGCCGAAGGCGCCGAGGCCCTGCGCCGGTCCGTCGTCGCTCCGGCGAAGGTATCGATCAGCGCCCAGGCGAAGGCGGCGACCAGAGAAACTCCCGACGGTGATCCGGTGCACAGCTTCCGCACCCTCATCGATGATCTGGCCACCATCACCCGCAACACCGTGATGCCCCCGCTCCCCGACGCCAAACCCTTCCAGGTCACCACACGGCCAACGCCGCTTCAGACCAAGATACTCAATCTCCTCGGGGTTCGGCCGTAGTGTACCCAGTAGCGACCCTCTGACATCCATCAAATGTCAGTTGTATCAGCTACTTGCTCTTGAACTGCTCTGGAACTTCGGGTTAACCCGACCGGCATGCCCGGAGTACTGCGATGGATGCATCGACGCGCCGGCCTGGCACAGGCCGCTGTCCCGCCCGCGTCAGCGCGGGCGGGCCTCGAGCTGGCACGGCAGGACCTGCTGGCACGGCAGGACCTGGCCTTCGGAAGTTCCCTGGCCTGCGCAGGAGCCGGGACCGGGGAGCTGCAGTCGTCATGAACCGGCGCGGATGACGGTCCTGTAGATGTCGAGCGCCCGTTCGCGTGCCGATCCGTGATCGACGATGGGGAAGGGCCAGGTATCACCGAGCCGTATCCCGGCATCCGCAAGAACGGGCTCCGGCGCTTCCCAGGGCGCATGGATCCAGGTGTCGGGCAACCGCCGCAGTTCCGGGAGCCAGCGTCGAAGATAGCCGCCGGCGGCGTCGAAACGTCGCGACTGGGCAATGGGGTTGAAGATGCGGAAATAGGGTGCGGCGTCCGCGCCGCACCCGGCAACCCACTGCCAGCCGGCGGTGTTGTTGGCGAGATCGGCGTCCACGAGCGTGTCGAGGAACCACCTGGCGCCGAGCCGCCAGTCGATCAGCAGGTGCTTGGTGAGGAAGGATGCAACGATCATCCGGACCCGGTTGTGCATCCAGCCCGTCGTCCAGAGCTCGCGCATTCCCGCGTCCACCAGCGGATAGCCCGTCTGTCCGCGCTGCCATGCCCGCAGGTCCTCGGGGTCGTCGCGCCAGGGCATGCGGTCGAACGCGCGGCGCAGGTTGGTCGAGACCATGTCGGGATTGTGATGGAGCAGGTGGTAGCTGAATTCGCGCCAGCCGATCTGCCGAAGAAAGGCATCGGCACCGCTTCGCGACTCGACCCGACCGACCGCGTCGGCGATCTGCCGTGGGCCGACCTCTCCGAAATGCAGGTGGGGGGAGAGCATGCCTGTGCCGCGGTCCGCCGGAAACTCGCGCCCCTGGGCATAGGCTCGGATGGGATCCTGCTGGAACCGCTCGAGTCGACGGCGGGCGCCCGCCTCACCCGGGCACCAGGTGTCCCGCAGGCCGGCGGCCCAGTCAGGGGCCCGGGGCCGAAGGCGCCAGCCGGCCAGTTCCTCGCCCGCGGGCCAGCGCGCAGGTGGGGACAGCTCCCGCACCGGACCGAGGGGCGCCTTGAAGCCGCGGCTCAGGCATTCCCGCCAGAAGGGTGTAAACACCCGGTAGTGTCCACCTGCACGCGTGCTCACGGTCCAGGGCTCGAACAGCAGTGCTGCGTTGAAGGACCGGGGGGTCAGGCCCATTTCGCGGCAGCGTGCCTCGAGCCCCGTGTCTCGCCTGGCAAGGGCCGGCTCGTAGAGCCGGTTCCAGACAATGCTGGTTGCTCCGGTCTCCCACGCAAGCGCGGCAATCACCGCATCCGCCGAACCCCGGCGCAGCACCAGCCCGCTGCCGATGCGCGCAAGGTCATCGCCGAGCGCGCCCAGGCTTTCGTGGAGCCACCATCTCGACGCGCCTCCGGTTCGCCGTTCCTCATCGTCGAGCACGAAAAATGGAATGGCCGGCCGGCCGGTTTCGCAGGCCCATGCCAAGGCGGGATTGTCGGCCAGCCTGAGGTCGCGGCGGAACCAGACGAGGATCGGAGCACCATCCATCCCGACACCTTCTGCCAAGGCCGTTTCCACTCCCTGAAGCCTGCGAACACGCAGGTGCGACGCGAACCCTGGTACTCGTCCCGGAGTGCGTTGTCATTCGCTTCCCCGCCGGCCAGGGCGGAAAACCCGGTCGAGCCGTGCAGAAAGATAAATCCCGGGAACTGGCAGTTCCAACGAACCGGTGACGAACAGTTCCGGCTGGCCGTGGTTCCTCGGCAGCGGCACCTCTTCTTGGGGGACTCAACAGGGCCCGGTCGAACTGCGGCAACGGCAACTCTCTCCATATCCCCGATATTGGGGAGGCGGGATACAAGACACTGGTATCAATCGCTCCCATGGGCCAGACTGCTTCTGAAAGGGTGCCCGTCCTGGCAACCCGAGCAACCCGGCCCTGCCTGCCGGATCCTGCGAGGGACGCCACGACGGTATACTGCCGGATGGAACATGATCGAACCGTTCCGCGACGCGCAGCAGGCGCCGGATTTCAGCACGGGGCGCCGTGCCCGGTCGCCGGTTTACTCGACAGGTTTCCGCAACCGGAACACGGTAACTCCCACGATACCGAACACGGCCGGTCTGCGGCCACTCGGAACAGTATTGCGCTTTTGGCGCGCTTTGCGGAGCCGGGTTCGATGGCTGTTGGTTCCACGGCAACTGGCAACACCTGTACAGCCCATGGGAGGGTCAAAATGGAGAACCCCATCAGGTCCGGGACAGTACTCCCGGCGATGACAGTCGCCAGCGTGGCCGTGGCCGCACTGGCGGTCGCAACGATCACGTTTGCGCAGCCGGTCATTGCGGAGACCGAACGCACCGTAAAGATTGCGGGCTGGGGCGCGAAGTCCGGGCCGTTGCGCTCGTTCGGGGTCAACTCCGAGGCCGTGCTCACCGCGGCGGTGCAAGCCATCAACGACGCGGGTGGCGTGAAGCTGGGTGACGGCACCATGGCCAAGATGGAGATGACCTACTACGACTCCGCCTGCAACGCCGACCAGGCCATTTCCGTTGCGCGCAAGGTCGAGTCGCAGACCGAGGCGCTGATCGGCATCGGCCCGACGTGCTCGGGTGCGGCGGCGGCCATGTACGGCATCTTCCAGAAGACGGTGGACGATGCGTCCGACACCGGCCTCCAGTTCCCCATTCTCACAGACACGGCGATCCGGCCGGGCCTTGCCAAGAAGTCCCAGTGGACCTTCCGCAACGTGCCGAACGAGATCGCGATGTACGACGCGTTGTTCGGGTGGCTGCGCACCCAGTATCCCGACGTCACGACGATCTACGGCGGAACGGAGACCGACCAGGCCCATTCGAGGCTGACCTTTGCGCTCGTCATCGTCCCCATGGCCAAGAAACACGGCTTCGAGTGGGTCGGCGGGGGCATCGAAGGGGTCACCGGGAAGGTGGGAGAAGGCCGCGAGAACGTTATGGAAGCCTCGAAGTCGTCGAACTGGCTGATGGCGGACACGAACTTCTCGGTCCAGGCCCGTGCCTTCAAGAAGTCGGCCGCCGACATGATGATCATCTCCTCGCACCCGTTCACGACCTGCGGCATGCTCAAGGAGCTGAAGCGCCAGCGCATCAGCCCCAACGTGCTCGTGGGGCTGACCAGTTCCTCCAGCGCGGAAACCCTCAAGGGCTGCTCCGACGCCGCGGAAGGCATGTACATTCCCACCGGTTTCGCTCCGATCACGGAAGCCGCCGCGCAGGTGGCGGCCCTGGCCGAAGCCAACGGCGGGTCCGCCGACCTGCACAGCGCTGCCGCCTGGGAGAACGCGCACATCATCAAGCAGGTGGTGGAAGCGACGGGCGTCATGGCCAAGCCCGAGACCCTCGCGGCCGATCGTCGCAAGGTCCGGGACGGTCTCGAAGCCCTGGCCAATGTCGACGGACTGATGGGTGAAATCGGACGCGTCCAGGACGAGGGCGAATCCGTCAAGCCCTACGTCTTCGTGCAGGCCGACGCCGGCTCGTGGACGGTGGTTCACGATCCTCGCTAAGGCTCCGGCGCGGGCCGTGATCCGGACCGGCGGGTGGCGCCGGGGGCTGAACCACCCCCGTCGCCGCATCGTCGGGCGGAACAGGTCCGTGCGGGACCCGCACGGAACCGTCACCGGGCTTGCCGGACCGGTTTCGTGCGCTGCCGTCCGGGGAGGACGGCGAAGCACCTGGCTTCGAGGGTCGCATGACATCACGCCATGAGTGATTTCTGGTTCGAGTTCGTGGAGATCACCCAGACCGTCGGTGACGGCCTGCTGTTCGGCGCGACCTACGCGCTGATCGGGATCGGTTTCACGCTGATCTTCGGCGCCATGGGAAAACTCAACATGACCTATGCCGGGGCGGCGCTCGCCGGAGCGTACGCGGGCCTGGCGGCGTTTACCTTCGTCAACGCCCCGGCACTGGTCGTCTTCCTGGTCTCGGCCGTCGCCTCGGGCCTCATCGGCCTCGTCGTGTACGTGGCCTGCTTCCGGTTCATACCGGTCAACAATCACCTCGCCGCCCTGATGGCCTCGATCGGAGCGCTGTTCTTCATCGACGAGATCGTCATCCATGCCACCGACGGCTCGCCGCTGACGTTCCCGGCCATGTTCGAATACGTGATGTTCGACCTGGGTCCCTACGGGATACGCGGCGACCTCCTGTTCGTGTTCGGCGTGTGCGTCGTGAGCACCGCCGGCCTGCTCTACGTGCTCTACCGCAGCCGGCTGGGCCTGGCGACACGAGCGGTGTCCCAGCAGGACGTGGCGGCGCGTCTCTGCGGTATCGACGTGCACAGGACCAATGCCATCACCTTCGTCCTCGCCGGCCTGCTTGGCGGCATTGCCGGCTCCATGACGGCGGCAGCGGTCGGCGTGCTCTCGCCGCTGGTCACGATACCGCTGACGGTCAAGGGCCTGATCGTCACGGTCATCGGGGGCCTGGGATCGATACCCGGCGCCATCGCCGCCGGCCTGCTGGTCGGAGGGCTCGAGAACGTTTTCCTGTACTTCCGGGGCGTCAACGAACGCGACATGTACGTCCTGCTGCTGCTCTTCGTGTTCCTGGTCTTCCGTCCGCACGGGATCTCCGGGACGACCATCGACCGGGACTGAGCCCCAATGGCGTACTACCTCGGCCTCGTCCAGCTCATCGGGATCCATACCCTTCTCGGGTTGTCCGCGTATGTCCTGATGCTCACAGGCCAGCTGTCCCTGGGGCAGGCCGGGTTCTTTGCGATCGGCGCTTACTCGGCGGGGATTCTCACCGTCATCTTCGAACTGCCCATTCTTCCGGCCCTGCTCGCCGGCGCGTTCATCGCGGCGTTCTTCGCATTCCTCGTCGGCTTTCCCGCCCTGAGGGTCAAGGGCCTGATGCTCGTGGTGGCGACCATCGCGTTCAGCGAGTTCGTTCGCCTGTTCTTCTTCAACCTGAGCTGGCGCGTGCCGCGCGGCGACATTTCGGTGGGACCGGACAGTACCAACGGTTTCCGCGAGATCCGCTACTTCGTGGCGAACGGCTGGTCGCCGCTGGAGATCACGGCCTTCGTCTGGATCTTCGTCATCCTGGTCATGGCGTTGCTGTGGTGGGCGGACCGTTCGCGAGCCGGGGCGGTGCTGCGCGCGGTGGGCGAGGACGAACTCGCCGCGCAGAGTGTCGGGGTCAACCTCACCGCGGTGAAGGTCACGGCCATGACCGCCGGCGGTTTCATCGCCGGCATCGGCGGGGCGCTCTACGCACACACCGCGACCTACATCGATCACCTCACCTTCACGGTGCTGCTCGCGACCTTCGCGATCGCCTATCCGATCCTCGGCGGGCTCTCGAGCGTCTTCGGCACCCTCCTGGCGGTCATCTTCATCCAGGGAGTGCTGGTGGAGGGGCTTCGCTTTCTCGGGGACTGGCGCAACATCGTGTTCGGGCTGCTGATCATCGCCGCGATGAACCTGAAACCTTCCGGCCTGTTCGATGCACCCACTGCCCGCATGCTGAAGCGCGCCGTGGGCCTGGACGGGCGAGGGTAGGCCGGTGCTCGAGCTGCGCGGACTGTCGAAGCACTTCGGCGGGGTGAAAGCCCTCGACGGGCTGGACATGACCATCGACGAGGGCGAGATCTTCGGCCTGATCGGGCCCAACGGGTCGGGAAAGAGCACCACGATCAACGTGATCTGCGGCGTCTATCCCCAGACCGCCGGCAGCGTCCTGTTCCGCGGGGAGCTGATGAACGGCAAGCCGCCGCACCAGCGCCTGCGGGCCGGGATCGCCCGTACCTTCCAGAACATCCGCCTGTTTCCGACCCTCACGGTGTGGCAGAACCTGTGGGTGGCGCAGAACTCGCCCGGGGACATCGCCCGGCAGGGGTTCCTGCCGCGCTGGTTCGGCACCACGCGGCAAACGCGCCACGAGATCGCGGAACTGCTCGAACTCGCCGACCTGGGGCACAAGAGCGACGAGCTTGCGGCCAATCTCGCCTTCGGAGAGCAGAGGCGCCTGGAGTTCGCGCGTGCCGCGGCGGCCCGCCCGAAGCTGCTGCTGCTCGACGAGCCGGCGGCCGGCATGAACAGCCAGGAGATCGACGACCTGAGCCGGCGTATCCGCAGGGTACGCGACTCGGGCGTGACCGTGCTGCTGGTCGAACACGTGATGGAACTGGTCATGGGTGTGACGGAGCGGATCGCGGTGCTCAACTTCGGACACATGATCGCTTTCGGCACCCCGAGCGAGGTACAGCGCAACCGTGCGGTGCAGGAGGCATACCTCGGGACATCGGCCGCAGAGGCCGAACCGGCCGACGGGAGCGCCTGATCCGATGCTCAGCATTCGCGACCTCGTCACGTCCTACGGCAACATCGAGGCGCTGCGAGGCGTGAGCCTCGACGCGGTGGAGGGAGAGATCACCTGTCTGCTCGGCCCCAACGGCGCGGGCAAGACCACGACCATGTTCACCATTGCGGGGATCCTGTCTCCCACCTCGGGCTCCGTGGTCCTGAACGGCGAGGACCTGACCCGGTTGCCGGCCGCCAGGGTGGTGTCGAAGGGCGTCGCGCTGGTGCCGGAGAACCGCCTGGTGTTTCCGCGCATGAACGTCGAGGAGAACCTGCGTGCCGGCGCCTACGCCAGGCGGGCTCCCGCGGCGGAGGTATCGGCCGACATCGAGGACATGTACCGGCGGTTTCCACGCCTGGAGGAACGAAGGGGACAGCTGGCCGGCACGCTGTCCGGCGGCGAGCAGCAGATGCTGGCCATCGCCAGGGGACTCATGACCCGTCCCAGGATCCTGCTCATGGACGAGCCTTCCGTGGGCCTTGCCCCGCTCGTCGTCGAGGAGATTTTCCGCATCATCCGCGAGCTGAACGCGGAAGGGGTTACCATTCTCCTTGTCGAACAGAACGCCCACATGGCGTTGACGGTGGCCCACAGGTTCTATCTCATCGAAGGTGGCGAGATCACCTTCTCGGGCTCGCCCGGAGAGCTCGAGGAAGACGAGGTCATCCACCGGGCCTACCTCGGGGCGCGGAAGGAGTAGTCATCTTCGGGCTGGGGGTGTCGTGATCGACTTCGTCCAGAATACCGTCGACGGCATCATGTTCGGCTCGTCCTACGCGCTGCTGGCGATCGGCTTTACGATCATCTTCGGCGTGATGCGGCGGCTCAACCTCGCCTACGGCGCCACGATCATGCTCGGCGCGTATGCCGGCACGTGGCTGCACGTGCACTACCAGGTCAACGCGCTCGTCGTCGCGGTGACGATACTGGCATGCACCGTTCTTGCCGGCATCTATGTCGAGCGCCTGTGCTTCCGTGCCGTGCGCCGCGATGCCGTGCTCGCGTCCATGGTGTCGAGCTTCGTGATCTGGATGCAGCTGGAAGAGGTCGCGATTCACCTCCTGCCCGAGCGCACCTATCCCTTCCCCTCCCTGTTCGTCGCCGGCTCCTTCGAACTCGGTCCCTTCCTGTTCCGCGCGGAGCAGATCACGATGCTGGCGCTGGCCGTGGTCATGGTCGCGGCCCTGCACCTGCTGCTCCACCGCACCCGGTATGGGCTGGCGCTGCGGGCGGTCTGCGAAAGCCCGCAGGCGGCCGGCTACATGGGCATCGACACCAGGTGGGTCATGCTGTGCGCCTTCGCGCTGGTCTCCCTGGTCGGCGGGGTCGCCGGCTACGCCATTCTCGCCACCGACGAGCAGGTTACGCCCTTCTTCGGTCTGTGGGCCACCTTCAAGGGCCTCATCGCGATGATGCTGGGCGGCATGGGATCCCTGCCGGGGGCGATCCTCGGCGGTCTCGTGCTCGGCGTGGTCGAAGCCCATGCCCAGTGGTACCTGGGCAACGAGTACAAGGACCTGAGCGCCTACGTCCTGCTGTTCGCGATACTTGTGCTGCGGCCGGGCGGTCTGCTGGGCCGGCGCATTCTCGGCCGGGAGGAACTCGCCTTCAGGCGGGTCTGAGCCATGGACGGCTACATCATCACGGTGCTGTCGAACATCGGGATGATCTCGTTCATCGCGCTGTCGGCCTACCTGCTGCTGATTACCGGCGAGATCTCCTTCGGCCAGCAGGCCTATTTCGGCCTGGGCGCCTACGCGGCGGGTGCCGCAACCGCGATGTTCGCGCTGCCGATCTGGGTGGGGATCCTCATCGGCGCATGTGTCGCCGGGTTCGTGGCGGTGCTCGTGGGGGCCCTGACACTGCGGCTCAGCGGCCTGTACTTCTCGATCTCGACACTGGCGTTCGCGGAGATGGTGCGCCTCGTGCTCCTGATCGTGGAAGTGCAGGTCGAGGTCGATGGCGAGATGGTGGGCCCGGACGGCGCCAACGGGTTCCACGACATCCGGTGGATGTTCGAGCGCGACATCAGCCTGGCCGAGTTCATGTTCATCATCTACGGGCTGCTGGCCCTGGTGCTGATCGCCATGGTGCTCATGGAGCGTTCCCGCCTGGGCTCGGTGTTCAGGATGCTCGGCTCCGACGACCTGCTGGCCGAGATGCAGGGTCTGAACACGGTGCGATACCGTATCCTGGCGGCCGGGATGGCCGGTGCGATCGCCGGTATCGGCGGCGCGCTCTACGCCCACTTCACAACCTACGTGGAACCGCAGTTCTTCAACGCGATGCTGGGCGTCCACGCTCTCGCCTACGGTCTGATCGGCGGCCTGGGTACCGCGTTCGGGCCCCTTATCGGCGTGGCCATCGATCTCGGCTTCCTCGAGGCGGTACGCTTCATCCAGGGCTACCGGATGATCGTGTTCGGTGGCCTGGTGGCGGTGCTGCTGATCCTCATGCCCCGGGGCATCCTCGACGAGGAGCGGGTGCACCGGCTGAAGGCGCTGTTCTCGCGCCGGAACGATGCTGGCGCTCGAAGGCATTGAGAAGCGCTTCGGCGCGCTGGCGGCGCTTGCCGGCGTCGACCTCGACGTCGCGGACGGCGAGGTGCTTGGCATCATCGGGCCCAACGGCTCGGGCAAGACCACCCTGCTGAACACGGTGACCGGGGTGTACGCGCCGAGCGCGGGACGCATTTCCTTCCGGGGCACGGACATCACCGGCTGGAAGGGTCACCGGATTGCGCGGCTCGGGGTCGCGCGCACGTTTCAGAACATTCGGCTGTTTCCGACCATGACGGTCTTCCAGAACGTGCAGGCCGCGCAGTACGGGCGGGAAGCGGGCGGCCAGGCTCGCCTGCTGCGCAACCGGCCGTCAGCCGCAGGCGCGTGCGTGCGCGATGTCGAGACCGTCCTCGGGCAGGTCGGGCTCCTGGGCGAGCGGGAGGTTCTCGCGAAGCACCTGCCGCTTCCGGCCCGCCGGCGTCTCGAGATCGCACGCACGCTTGCCGTCGACGCACCCCTGGTACTGCTCGACGAGCCCGCCGGCGGGATGACGCCGGCCGAGACCGCGGACATGGCCCGCCTCATCCGCGAGGTCGTCGCTCCCGGACGCACCTGCGTGGTGATCGAGCACAAGATGGCGCTGATCGCGGGCGTCTGCACCCGCCTGTGCGTCCTCGACTTCGGCCGCAAGATCGCGGACGGGCTTCCGGGCGAGGTGCTGGCGGATCCGGCGGTCCGGGAGGTCTATCTGGGAACGGGCGATGACTTCGCTGCTTGACGTGCGCCGGTTGTCGGTTTCCTACGGCGGCCTGCGCGCGGTCGACGGGGTGTCGCTCGAGGTGCGGCAAGGGGAGATCGTGTCCATCATCGGCATGAACGGGGCCGGCAAGACATCGATCCTCAACGCCGTCTCCGGCATGGTGCCGGCCGACGGCGGCGAGATCCTGTTCGAAGGAGAGTCGATCGCCGGGCTGCCCGCACACGCTGTCGTCGCCCGGGGCATTGTCCAGGTTCCGGAAGGACGCATGATCCTCGGCACCCTGAGCGTGGAGGAAAATCTGCGCGTTGCCGCCCATCATCGCGACCGGTTCCTGCTTCGACGGCGTACCCGGCCAGGCCTGCGCCGGCTGTTCCCCGCCCTTGCGGACAAGCTTGACCGGCCGGCGGCCAGCCTGAGCGGCGGCGAAGCGCAGATGCTGGCGCTGGCCCGCGGGCTCGAGGCCGCGCCCTGGCTGCTGCTGCTGGACGAGCCGTCGCTCGGCCTGTCGCCGAAACTGGCGGAGGGTGTGTTCGACCTGGTCCGTCGGTTGCGCGGGAAGGGACTGACAATACTCCTGGTCGAACAGAATATCCGGCGCGCCCTCGAGCTTGCCGATCGCGCCTACGTACTCGAGAGCGGGCGTATCAGGCTTCACGGGCCGGCGGCGGAGCTGTTGTCCGATGACCGGCTGGTATCGGACTACCTGGGACTCCCGTCGGCGCCGCCGCTCAATTCGGCCTGATGGAGGGAGAATCGCGATGAACTCTCGAATTCTTGCAGTACTGGTGGTTGTGGCGGCGGGGCACCTGCCGGCAATCGCGAATGCCGGTGAACGCAAGGCGGCCCGGGTCGAGTGCGCGCCGGTGGAGCAGCAGCCGCTGGTATACGACTGCATGTTTGTGCTGAACGGCAGGAAGAGCGGTACGCCGATCACCGGTGCCGAGTTCACGGTCGGCGCTGACATGCCGTCGATGCCGGGCGCCCACACCATCCCCCCGGTGACCGCCGAACCGCAGGACAAGCCCGGGATGTACCGGGCCCGCATCACGCTGGACATGACCGGGGAATGGGCGCTGAAGCTTGACTTCACCAGGCCCGACCGCGACCGGCTGGTCAAGAAGCTCCACTTCGGCGGAACCCGGAAGCCCGGCGGGCACAAGCATTAGGTCTTGGTCCGGGCACCGGCGATGACGGCTCGCGCTGCCAAACAGGTGGCGGGCGGAGGCTGGCGAGCGCCCGCGCACAGCTCCGCCGGACGCCTTGCCCGCCGTCCTGTCCTGCTCCGGGCAGTCATCCATCCCGCTGACCGCTGTCCCTCCCGCCGTACGGCGTTTCCGTCCATGGCAATCGAGGCAGGGCGTTTGCAGGCCGGATTACGTTTCAAAATGGACACTTTTTATGACTGGACACAAAGTATGGTCATAATACCGGGGAGGCGAACGATGAAGACCATCGGCGCGGCGAAATTCAAGGAACAATGCCTGGCCCTGCTGGACGGCCTCGGCGATGACGGCCTGGTCATCACCAAGCACGGAAGGCCGGTCGCGCGCCTGCTTCCCTTCGAGCGGCGGCATGCCGAACTCATCGGCAGCCTCGGTCACAAGGTGAAGGTCCGGGGCGATATCCTGACCACGGGACTCGAATGGGAAGCCGGTGTTGAATCTTGACACCCATATCCTCGTGTTCGCGCTCTCCGGCGGGCTTCGGCGTGGCGAGAGCGCCCTGCTGGAGCGGAACGGCTGGTCGATTTCGGCCATCGTGCTGTGGGAGCTTGCAAAGCTGGTCCAACTCGGGCGGCTGGAGATGGACTTCGACGACCACGAGGTCGCGCGCGCACTCGCCGGATTGCACGTCTGGCCCATCGACATCGCCGTCGCGAGGGCCTCGGCCCGCCTCGATTTCCGCGCCGACCCGGCCGTCGAGATCATTGCGGCGACCAGCGCCGTGCATAACGTTCCCCTGCTGACCCGCGACCGGGTAATCGGACAGTCGAAGCTCGTTCCTCTGGCCCTGGCCACGGAGTGACAGCCGCGCGCGCCGCGGCGCACGTGCGGCGACGGGGGCCTGACCGCCATTACCCGTCAGCCGGGCAGGCTCCTGAAGCGCAGCGCCGCCGCGGCCGTGATGGAACGCCACGCGATCACGTCACGTCACGTATCGCGCTTCAGTGAGTGCGGAACCCGGCGCACCGCATCAAGGCCCCGACACCGGGCGGCGCCAGGGCCCGCCGGCGGCCCTCCTGGCGTGCCGCTCCTGCACCGGCGCGCCCGGCCGGAACCACCCTGGCCTCACGCTCGACCGGGGCGCCGGCTGATGTGGTAAGATCGGTGGCAGTGCCGTGTGACAGGGGAGGCCAGTCCATGAACACCACGCCAGGTACGGGGGCAACCCGCTTCCGGGTTCGCAGTCTGCATCCGGCCATCGGCGCGGAATTCCGCGGTGTCGACTTCAATGGTCCGATCGACGATGAGGCCGCAGCGGCGATCCACGCGGCCTGGATGGACCACCTGGTCCTGGTGTTTCCGGACCAGCCGGTGACCGACGCCCGGCACGTCGAGGTGACCCGGAGTTTCGGCGAGCCCGAGGTGTTCCACCAGGACATTCTCAAGTCGACCGCGGTGCGCGAGATCTTCCGCGTCTCCAACACCGACGAGGCCGGCACCATCATGCCGCGCGAGCACCCGACCATGCAGCAGCTGTCCAGTGCGCGCACCTGGCACACCGACTCGAGCTACCGGCCGGTTCCCGCCATGGGGTCGCTCCTGCACGGTATCGAGGTCAGCCGGACCGGGGGGCAGACCTGTTTTTCCAACATGTACGCGGTCTGGGACGCGCTGCCGGAGGCGTGGAAGGACCGCATCCGCGGTCGCCGGGCCCGGCACGATTTCGAGATGCTCAGCCGGATCACCGGTGCCCGGAAGCCGACCGAGGCCGAGCGGGCGGCCATGCCGCCGGTCTGGCAGCCGATGGAACGCCGGCACCCGGTCACCGGGCGCACGTCGCTCTACATCAGCCCGATCTACAACGACCGGATCGAGGGCATGGAGGACGAGGAAGCCATCGAGTTCATCGGCGAACTCGCCGAGTTCGCGTCCCAGGAACGGTTCGTCTACTGCCACCGGTGGGAAACCGACGACATCGTCATGTGGGACAACCGCTGCACCATGCACAGGGTCACGCCGCACGATCCCGGCGAACGCCGGGTGATGCACCGCACCACCATCGTCGGTGACGGGCCCGTGCTCGCGGCCTGAGGGAACGGGCGCGGTTCAGTCCGCCGCGTCCTCCATGCATGCCGTCTTCCAGCCGGCCGCGGTCAGGATCTCGACCGGCCGGAAACGGGACTTGTAGGCCATCTTTTCCGACGAGCTGATCCAGTACCCCAGGTAGACATAGGGCAGCCCGAGCGCACGGGCGCCGGCGATCAGGGACAGGATGATGTGGGTGCCGAGACTGCGGTCGGGGCGGGTGGCGCCAAAGAAACTGTAGACGGCAGACAGGCCATCACTCTGGAAATCGACCAGGCCGACGCCGAGAAGCTGTCCGGAGCCCGCGAGGCGGAACTCGGCGACCCGGGTCTCGATCGGGGTCTCGCACACCATGTCGGCATAGTCGGCAAATCCCATGTCCTGCATGCCGCCACCCTCGTGCCGGCAGCGCTGGTAGCTGCTGAACAGTCGATACTGTTCGGTGGTGGCCACGGGGTCCCGCCAGTCCATCACCAGGTCCCGGTTGCGGTTCAGGATCCGCCGGAAGGAACGGGTCAGCGTGAACCGGTTCACGTCGACCCGGATCGGCACGCAGGCGGTGCACTGCGGGCAGGCCGGTCGGTACGCGAACTGTTGCACGCGCCGGAACCCGGCCCGGGCCAGGGTGTCATGACTGGCGGCGGCGAGCGGATTCGTCATGTTGGTGACCACCCGCTGTTCCAGCCGGTCCGGCAGGTACGGGCACGGGTTCGGATGGGTCACGAAGAAGTCGAGCAGCCGAAGCCGCGCACCATCGATCATGCCTAGTCTTCCCTCGGGGCACCCCGCATCCATATTGCGGGGAGTTGACCCGTCATGCCAACCCCACGCGACCGGTCCGTCGCCTGCCCGTCCGCCACCGGACAGAAATCGCTTGCACGGGACCCGGCGAGTGTTGACGCTGTCGCGGACAAACGGCGCTGACGGGAGCCGATGACATGACGATCGACCAGCGCCTCTTTCGCGACGCGATGGGCCGGTTCGCAACAGGGGTTACCATCGTGACCACCCTGGTGGATGGCCGGCCCTGCGGGATCACCGCCAACTCGTTCAGTTCGGTTTCGCTCGACCCGCCGCTGGTGCTGTTCTGCCTCGGGTGCGCCTCCACCAACTATGATGCCTTCATGTCGGCCGACTGCTTTGCGGTCAATATCCTCTCGGGCGAGCAACAGGAACTGTCGACCCGGTTCGCGGTCCACGACGGCGACCGGTTCGACGGCGTCGCCTGGAGCCGGTGGACAACCGGGGCCCCGATCCTGGATGACGTCGTCTGTGCTGCCGACTGCGTCCTCGATGCGCGTCACGAGGCAGGCGATCACGTCGTGATCATCGGGCGTGTCCGCCGCGTCGAGATCCTCTCGGAAATACCGCCGCTCCTGTACCACCGGGGAGGGTACACCCGGCTCGCAGCACCCGCGGACTAGCCCGCGGCGCACCGGGTTTGGGGACAAGGCGTGGCCCCGGCCCGGGAGACACCGCCCTGTTGTCCGGCACCCGAGACGGGATCCGTTTCTTGGACCGCCGCATCGTGGAGGCCGTGCGCACGGGTGAGAACCCGGTCGAAATACTGGATCCCGGTGTCCCGGAGCCATGTGCCGAAACGGTGGAGGCCAGGCCCGGGTTTGACCCAGAGGTGCTGCAGCCTTGCCGGTGCAACGAAGCCACGGACCCGGCCGACTTCGACGCCGCGGTCGACTGGCGTGCAGGCCCGGACCCGAATTGGGCGCGGCGAACCGGCTCAGGGCACCAGGTCGACCGGGCCAGCCCTCCCCGTGCCGCACAAGCAGTTCCAGTGTAGTGAGGGCGTCAGTTCCTTTCACGTTCGCACGGGCTCAGCTACTCGCTGACGCTGCATGGGCCCGACGGCACGAGGCTGGTCGGGTTCGACAACGCCCGCCCGGTCAGCGGGGGGCGTGGAGGCGTTGCGAGAGCGACCATCGGCACCGGGCTGCGTAGCGTCGGACCCTACGACTACCGGGATGCGGCGACGCTGCTCGCTGACTTCTGAAGGGAAGTGGACGAGGTTCTGAAAGAAAGGGGTTCGCTGCCATGAAGACGCTCAAGACCGGTATCGCCGACCACGACCGCCTGAAGGCGCTCACGATGGCGATCGCCCGGGGCGAGCACAAGTCGACCCGGGGGGAGCCGGCGGTCTGGTTCACTTCCATCGAGAGCTTCGCCAAGGTGCTCTCACAACGGAACCGAAACCTCTTGGAGACGATCGCGCACGAGCAGCCGCACTCGCTTGCCGCGCTCGCGGAACTGGCCGGGCGGAGCAGGTCGAACCTTTCACGGACGCTGAAGACGATGTCGAAATACGGGCTGGTCAATCTGTCCGAGGGGAGCGTGGCACGGTGGTTCCGCGGGTCCCCTGCGATCAAGTGAGGCTGGACGTCGCGTTGACTTCGAGCACGTGGCGGGTTGCATGACGCCAAGGGAACCGGGAGATGATGTCCAATACGCGCGCATGGACCTGCTGGAATGGATGCTGACCAAGCGCCAGGACGGGACGCCCGAGGATTGGGCCGGCGTCCTGAAAGAGAAGGGTCTGAATTCCGATCCGGTCCTGACGCGCCATGTATCCGGGCGCCTGCTCTATCGGTCTGCCTTCCCGGCATCCAGTCCGCGATGTTCTCGAACATGTCGGGTCTTCCACGCGAGCATCGGCATGGCCTCGATTCGCACGCCGATCTCCGGCGCGATGTCGAGCAGGCCGGCGTCGATTTCGCCTCGGTCGAGCACACCATCGAGAAACGCCTGCTCGTTCGCTGTCAGATCGAACAGAAAGGCGAATCTTGCGCGGCAGAGCGCAACTGTCTCCTCGATCCACGCGTCGACTTCTCCCTTGGCGGCAAACCGATCGCGGGGCAGACAGATTGCGAGCTTCTGGCGAAACTCGCGCGGATCTCCCTCGATGGAGTCGATCGACCTGTTGCGCCAGTCGCGTCGCCCGCTGGCGCCCATGGCAAGCACGGCAGCCTTGATCCGGTTCCAGTCGAGCCCGTCGATGGAAAGGATGCGCCGCGCATCGAACAGATCGCGGGCAGCATGCCTGTCGATGAGCGCGACAAGCTTGCCGGCGACGATTTCGTGGAGGTCGAGGACGAGAACGTCCTTCGCCCGCATGCCGCCCAGGGGAAGAGACTCCATGCGCGCCATGCTGAACAGTGGCTGGCGCGCCATGTAGTTCGCGTCGATCTCCAAGGTGGCGTTGCCGCCGAGCGCCGAGGCGTAGCGGGCCAGCCACTTGCCGCCGGCATGTTCGTCGGGCCTGCGGCGAATGCCGTATCCTTGGGACGTGAGCAGACGGTCGAGCGCGGCGTCAACGGCGGGGCGTTCGGCTTCCATTGCGGCCCGGTCAAGCGCACCGACATAGTTAAGGTCGATATCGACCGAGAGACGGTCGAGACCGAGGTAGAAGAGGTTGAGCGCCGTCCCGCCCTTGAGGACGAGACGATCCGCCAGGACCCGATCCCGCGCGATCTCCTGCAACAGGTCCAGGAGCCGCAGCACCTTCTCGAGTGTGCCGGGCTGGTGACCGGTCTCGTCCGCGAGACGCTGCAGGGTCTGGGCAGACGGCGCCGCCATCTACAGCCCCTCGAAGCTGCGTTCGAGGACGTCGACGGGGAGAATGACGTTCCAGTCCCCGGCTGTCTTTCCCTCGCCCGATTTGGTGCCAAGGACATATCGGGGCTGAGCCGGCATGAGTGTCCGAAGCGCCTCGAGCGCAGCATCCGGGACGCCCAACCGCTTCTGCTCGCGCTCCAGCCAGAAGCCCATGGCGCCGGCTGCGGTGGCCTTGCCGCGCGCGCGCGCATACCTGACCAGCGCCAGTGCGTCGACCCGCACCACCAGATCCAGGGAGTTGAAGAGTTCCTCCGCGCCGCCGGCGAGATCGTAACGGTCGAACAGATCGGCGATCGTCCGCTCGATCGTCGTTACCCTGACCTCCTGCCCCAGGCGGTCGATCGCCATGACCCCATCCGGGGGCGCGAAGTCGCGCGGCGGCCTGACGAACCGGCAGGCGAAACCGGCTGCCTCGAACATGCCGGGCTCTCCCTCCGCAATGACCTGCACGTCATGCCCCTCCGTGTAGGCGTAGCCTTGCAGTTCAAGGGCCGAGTGATAGGCGATCGTGCCGCCAAGGCGCAGACGGGAGGCGGCCAGGAAGCGATCGACCGACCATGTCGCGGCGTCGGCATGCTTGGGCACCGAGGCGAAGACGCCACGAGCGATGCGCCGGATGTTGCCGGCTTGGAGATGCTGGGCGAGCATCGCCGTGACGACCTTGTCTTCAGGCCGGCGGCCAACGGCCGCGGCGTACTCGGGCCGCCGGAAGACCGGGTTGGCGCTGAAGAAGGGCGCGGAGACGAGTCGAGGCATGGCGGTTCGGGAGACTCTTCAATAAATTGGCTATAAACGATATATAGTGTATTGTTTATTACGTCAATCACGAAGTCCAGCGCATCGATAATGTTCTTGCCTGCGCGGGCTCCATCTGCTGCGCCGGACCGCAAGGAGGGTATCGGCAGGACGGCAACCCGCCCTGTCGGCTCAGACGGTGGCGTGCCCGCGCCGAGAGCACCGGAGTGATTCGGCCGCTTCCAGGTAGTTTATCCGCCACCGGCATAAACACCGTCTGTCTTGGACGGTGGTGCTCGTCGTCCAACGAATTGACCAGGCCTCCCGATTGCCGGCTTGAACATCCGAAGACCCGCACCGCGCCTGTCAAGGACGATGTGCTTGAAGCTTCCCAGCACATGCAAGGCGTGCAACGGGACAAAGGCGTGGCCTGCGACGTCGTGCACGCGTGCCGAACGTCGTTGGCGACGCGATTGTGATCGCTCGTTCAGCTCATGCAACCGGCCGCGTTCCGGGTCCGGCCGCAGGCCGGGATCCGGCGGCAATCCGCGCACGATCCGCAATGGACGAGTGACCCGTCCGCGGTAGCTGACCTCGCTCGAACCTTGAAGCTTGCGGCCTTCGGGCGTATGTAGCGTGTCATGACCCTGATACCGGCGTGACGGTGCGATCCTGTCGATCGGGGCGGGATTCAGTGCTATTGTCCAGGGTGCCTCCGGGTCGGGCGCCACATCGCGGGAAGTGCCAGCACACCATGAGCCCAGACGAGCACAGGCCCGGCGCGCGGGCGAACGTGCCGGGATCGCACATGCGGCCCACCGATATCACCGACCCCCAGTATTTTCACAAGGTGGTGGATTGCCAGTGGGCGTGTCCGGCCCACACCCCTGTGCCCGAGTACATCCGGATGATCGCCCAGGGCCGCTACACCGACGCCTACATGGTCAACTGGGAATCGAACGTGTTCCCCGGGATCCTCGGGCGTACCTGCGACCGGCCGTGCGAACCGGCCTGCCGGCGTGGCCGTGTCGAGGACAAGCCGGTTGCCATCTGCCGGCTGAAGCGTGTGGCCGCCGACTACCGCGGCGACATCGAGCACCTGATGCCCGAAATCGCGGCGCCGAACGGCAAGCGCGTCGCGTGCATCGGCGCCGGCCCGGCCTCGCTGACCGTCGCCCGCGACCTCGCACCGCTTGGCTACCATGTCGTTGTCTATGACCGGGACGCGATGGGCGGCGGAATGATGCGCAGCCAGATCCCCGCGTTCCGGCTGCCGCAGTCGGTGCTGGACGAGGAGGTCGACCGCATCCTTGATTTCGGCATCGAAACCCGGTTCGACTCGGACGTCACGAGCCTGCAGTCGGTGCTGGACGAAGGCTACGATGCCGTGTTTGTCGGCACCGGGGCGCCGCGCGGGCGCGATCTGCAGGTCCCGGGTCGCGACGAGGTCGCCGACAACTTCCACATCGGCATCGACTGGCTGATGAGTGTTGCCTTCGGCCATACCGATACCGTCGGCCGGCGGGTGATCGTGCTTGGCGGCGGCAACACCGCCATGGACTGCTGCCGCACCTCGATGCGCCTCGGCGGCAAGGACGTGAAGGTGATCGTGCGCAGTCCGTTCGAGGAGATGAAGGCGTCTCCCTGGGAGATCGAGGACGCGCAGCGCGAGGATGTCGAGATCCTCAACAACCACGTCCCGCTGGAATTCGTCCACGAGAACGGCAGGCTGGTCGGCGTGACCTTCGAGAAGGTCAGGCCGGTGTATGATGACAGCGGCCGGCGCAGGCTGGTCCCGACCGGGGAGGAACCGGTGTTCTTCCCCTGTGACGACGTGTTGTGCGCCATCGGCCAGGAGAACCACTTCCCCTGGATCGAGCGGGACATCGGCCTCGAGTTCGACAAGTGGGACATGCCCGTGGTGGACCGGGTGACCTTCCGGTCCACCCATCCACGGGTGTTCTTCGGCGGTGACGCGGCCTTCGGGCCCGAGAACATCATCTGGGCCGTCGCCCACGGCCACCAGGCGGCGATCTCGATCGACCTGCTGTGCGAAGGCAGGGACCTGAGCGAACGGCTCGCTCCGCATGTCACCCTGGTCAGCCAGAAGATGGGCATGCACGAATGGTCCTACCACAACATGATTTCCGAGGATCAGCGCTACCTCGTGCCGCATGCCGACAAGGCGCTGGCGCTCGGCGACATCCGGATGGAGGTGGAACTGGGATTTGACGAGCGGCTCGGGTTCGACGAGGCGATGCGCTGCCTGAACTGCGACGTCCAGACCGTGTTCGAGACTGGCCGGTGCATCGAGTGCGATGCCTGTGTCGACGTCTGCCCGGTCGACTGCATCAACTTCATCAACAATGCGCCGGAACCGGAGCTGAGGCAGCAAATCAGGGTACCGGCGCTTGACGAGACTCAGGATCTGTATGTTTCGGACGATCTGCCGACCGGGCGGGTGATGGTCAAGGACGAGGATGTCTGCCTGCACTGCGGACTGTGCGCGGAGCGGTGTCCGACCGCCGCCTGGGACATGAAGAAGTTCCTTTACCAGGAGGCGAAGGCGCAGAACCAGAGGCTCGGGCCATGAAGACCAACGAGTTCGTCCTCAAGTTCGCCAACGTAAACGGTTCGGGGTCCGCCAGCGCCAATGCCCTGGTCGCCCGCGCGATCTTCCGCATGGGTGTCCCGGTCGCGCCGAAGAACATCTTTCCGTCGAACATCCAGGGACTGCCGACCTGGTTCGAGGTCCGTGCGAGTGCGCGCGGCTACCTGGGACGCCGTGAAGGCATCGACCTGATGGTGGCGATGAACCCGCAGAGCTGGGATGACGACATCGCCTCGATCGTGCCCGGCGGATACGTGCTCTACGACAATACCTTCATCCAGAAGTTCGAACGCTCGGACATCACCCCGATCGGCGTTCCGCTGACCCGGCTCGTGAACAAGCGGTTCGAGATCCCCCGCGAACGCCAGTTGTTCAAGAACGTTGCCTATGTCGGCGTGCTCGCGGCACTCCTCGATATCGATGTCGGTATACTCGAGGAGATGATCGCCCGGCAGTTCCGCGGCAAGGACGATGCGATCCGCGCCAACCTCGAGGCTCTCGCCATCGGGCGCAACTACACGCTCGAGACCTTCGACTGCCCGCTCGACGTCAGGGTCGAGGCCAGTGACGCGGTCGGGGACAACATCATGATCGAGGGCAATGCCGCGGCCGGTCTCGGCTGCCTGTTCGCCGGGGCGACGGTCGCCGCCTGGTACCCGATCACGCCGTCGACCTCGCTGGCCGAGGCCTTCGAGCGGTACTGCAGCCGCTACCGCATCGAGGAGGAGACCGGCAGGCGCGCCTATGCCATCGTCCAGGCCGAGGACGAACTGGCCGCCATCGGCATGGCGATCGGCGCCGGCTGGAACGGCGCACGCGCCTTCACCGCCACCAGCGGCCCGGGCATATCGCTGATGGGCGAATTCCTCGGGCTGGCCTACTTTGCCGAGATCCCGGTGGTACTGTTCAACATCCAGCGCGGCGGGCCATCCACCGGCATGCCGACGCGCACGCAACAGTCCGACATCATCTCCTGTGCCTATGCAAGCCACGGCGACACCCGGCACGTGCTGCTGTTCCCGGCCGACCCGGCCGAGTGCTTCGAGTTTGCGATCGAGGCCTTTGACCTCGCCGAACGCGTGCAGACACCGATCATCGTCATGAGCGATCTCGACATCGGCATGAACGACTGGACCACCCGGCCGCTCGCCATGGATCCGGATCGACGATTCGACCGGGGAAAGGTGCTCGATGCCGATGGGCTCGACGCGGTCGAGCGGTTCGGTCGCTATCTTGATGTCGACGGTGACGGCATTCCCTACCGGACCTGGCCCGGAACCCACCCGGAGAAGGGGGCGTTCTTCAGCCGGGGAACCTCGCATGACGAGTATGCCGGCTACACCGAGGACGGAACGGTAAACGTCCGGGTCATGGAGCGGCTGCTGCGCAAGTTCGATACCGCCAGAAGTCTCGTTCCCGCGCCCGTGTACGGCCAGGACACGCTCGGCGCCACCCTGGGCCTGATCCACTTCGGGAGTACCGGTGCCGCCATTCCCGAGGCGCTGGAGATGCTGACGAACCGCCGGATCCATGTCGATTCGATGCGGCTGCGCTCCTTCCCGTTCCCCACCGAGGTGGCCGACTTCATCCGCGCGCACGAGAAGGTGTTCGTGGTCGAGCAGAACCGCGACGGCCAGATGCGTTCCCTGCTGATCAACGAGTGCGATATCGATCCGGCGAGACTGGTTCCGATCCTGATCTTCGACGGGTTCCCGGTGACGGCCACCCGGGTCACCGAGTTGATCGCGGCCGCAGTCGGCCACGGGAGCGCGGCCGGGGGATCCGAGGCGGCCTGACGGGAGGAAGTGCGATGTCATTCGTATCCAAGCCCAGGTTCCATCACCCGAGACTGCCGCGCAACTCGCTCGGACTGACACGGCGCGACTACGAGGGCGCCATGTCGACGCTGTGCGCCGGCTGCGGACACGATTCGGTCAGCGCCGCCATCGTCGAGGCGTGTTTCGAGCTCGATCTGCCCGCGCACCGGCTGGCCAAGCTGTCCGGGATCGGCTGTTCATCGAAAACCCCCACCTACTTCCTGTCGAAGAGCCACGGATTCAACTCGGTACACGGGCGCATGGCGTCGGTTGCGACCGGCGCCAACCTGGCCAACCGCGATCTCACCTATGTCGGCGTTTCCGGGGACGGGGACACCGCGTCGATCGGGCTCGGCCAGTTTGCCCATGCGGTCCGCCGCCAGGTCGACATGCTCTACGTGGTGGAGAACAACGGGACCTACGGGCTGACCAAGGGCCAGTTCTCCGCGACAAATGACCGGGTTTCGGTCGGCCGCAAGGGTCAGCGAAACGCGTTCGAGGCCATCGATCTCGCGGTGATGGCGATCCAGCTCGGTGCAAGCTTCGTGGCGCGCGGATTCTCGGGCGACAAGGACCAGCTGGTGCCGCTGATAAAGGCGGCGCTGACCCACAGGGGATTCGCGTTCATTGACGTGATTTCGCCCTGTGTCACCTTCAACAACCATTTCGGTTCGACCAAGAGCTTCGAGTTCGTACGCGATCACGAACACTCGGTGCTTGCCACGGATTACGTGCCGTACCACGAGACGATCACTGCGAGCTACGCCGAGGGCGAGGTGATCGACGTCACGCTGCACAACCAGTGCCGGCTGCGCCTGCGCAAGCTCGATTCCGACTACGATCCCGGGGATGCGGTCGGCGCCGTTCGCTACATCATGGACCGGCAGGCCCAGGGCGAGGTGGTGACCGGGTTGTTGTACCTCGATACCGGGGACGATGACCTGCGCGAGAAGCTGGAACTGACTTCCCGTCCCCTGAACAGCCTTGACGAGGACGCGCTCAGGCCGTCTCCCGAGGTCCTGGAATCCATTAACGCCAGCCTGCGCTGAGGACCGGACCGCACGCTTTTTTCGCGGGCGATCCTGCAGCAATCCCTCGCTCGCGACCCTGTTGATCTGCAGTGCCCGCGCGGTGTCGCGCGACGGCACAGTTGACAGAGGCAGAACTGACCACGAGCATCTTGCCTGAAGCCGGCAAGTGAGTTGGAGGATAATGCCCGCGCGAACGAACATGCTTCTCGTGTTCCTGGCCGGTGTGGTGCTTGTGCTCTTCGGGCTGGCGGGAGTCCGCGAGCAGCTGTTTTCGCCCGAGGTGGAAGAACCGGCCGTTGTCGCCGGATTGTTTCCTGCGGAACAGGCGGCGCCCGAACCGGTCCCGGCACCCGGGGCAGGAGAGCCGACCGTCGCGATCAGGTTGCCTCCGTCGGAACAGGTGGCACCCGAACGGGTCGCAGCACCCCGGGTGGAACAACCGGTCGTTGCGAGCGGGCCGGCCCGGGCGGAACAGGCAGAACCCGGGACGGTTGCGGCACCCGGGGTGGAAGAGCCGGGCGTCGTGATCGCATTGGCTCCTGCGGAACAGGCGGTACCCGAACCGGCGCCGGGGGCGGAAGAGGCGGACACCGCCCGCACGGCCATCCCCACGCGTACGGTGGTCCTGACCGTCGATGGCGGTGACACGCTGTCGGGCCTGCTGCGCAGGGCGGGACTCGATCGCGGTGAGTCGCAGGCGGTGATCTCGGCCGTGGGGCCCGTCTATGACCTGCAGAGGATGCGGATCGGCCAGAGCTTCACGATCGAGATGCTCGATGAAAGCAGGGTCGGACAGGGCGCGCATGACGATGGTGACGCCGCGCAGGTTCCCGGACTGGTGTCGATGTCGTTCCGCCCGACGGTCGAGCAGGAAATCATGGTGCTGCGCACCGGGGACGGGGGATACAGCACCGAGGTCATCGACCTGCATCTCGAGGTCAGGGACGCGTATGTCGAGTCGGAGATCACGACCAGCCTGTACCTGGCCGCGAAGGCGAAGGACGTGCCGATGAACGTACTCGCCCAGGTGATCCGCATGTTCAGCTACGCCGTCGATTTCCAGCGCGGCATTCATCCCGGCGACAGCTTCTCGGTGCTGTTCGAGACCCATCACGACGGTTCCGGGGCCATGGTGCGGGACGGCAGCGTCATCTGGGCGGCGTTGTCGCTCAGCGGAACCACGCTTGAATTCGTCCGCCATGTCCCCGCCGATGGCAGGACCGACTATTTCGATCGCGGGGGCAGGAGCAACCGCACGGCGCTGATGCGCACGCCGATAGACGGCGCGCGGCTGTCATCGTCCTATGGCAAGCGCAAGCACCCGATACTCGGCTATACCCGGATGCACCGGGGCCTCGACTTCGCGGCTCCCAAGGGTGTTCCGATCATGGCGGCGGGTGACGGGACGATCGAATCGATCGGTCGCAACGGCGACTACGGCAAGTACATCCGCATCCGGCACGACAGCGAGTACAAGACCGCCTACGCGCACATGTCGCGCTACGCCAAGGGCCTGAACCGGCACTCCCGGGTCCGGCAGGGGCAGGTCATCGGCTACGTGGGCTCGACCGGGCTTTCGACCGGCCCGCACCTTCACTACGAGGTGATCCGCAACGGCCGCCAGATCAATCCCCAGACCATGAAGCTGCCCGGCAAGAAGCTCAAGGGCGCCGATCTGAAGACGCTCGCGCGCCAGTGGGACCTGAACGACGACCGGGTCGCCGCCGCCCGTGCCGACCGGACCTATGTGAAGGGAACGGACCGGCACGGCTGAACCCGAGCCGGGCCGGCTCGACAGGACGGCTGCGGAACGGGCATGCTGCGCGGATCGGAAATGGCGGGGCGGGCGCATGCGATGAGCGGAAACGATACGATCTACGACGCGCAGTTCCTGCAACTGCTGTTTCGCCGCCTGCATCGGCGCGGGCTTGACGACGGCGATGCCGCCGGACTGTCCGGCATGGTTGAACCTGTCGAGACCCTGGCCAGCCAGGCGGCGGCCGGTCTTGCATTCGACTCGGAGCCCGCCGACTTCTTCCGCGTCCTCGACGAGCAGGCGAAGGACACATGACGGCGCTGACGCACCGCGGCCTCGTCGAGGTTGCCGGCATGATCGCGGCCGGCGAGGTGACCTCGGAGGAGGTGACGCAGGCCTGCCTGGCGCGGATTGCCCGCGCCCAGCCGGTCCTGAACTGCTTCATCTCGCTCGAGGCCGAGGCGGCACTCGAGGCGGCGCGCGCCGCCGATGCCGCCAGGAGCAGGGGCGAGGCGCTCGGTCCGCTGCACGGCGTGCCGCTCGCGCACAAGGACATGTTTTACCGCGCCGGTCACCGCTCGACCGGCGGCAGCGCCATTCGCCGGGACTTCGTTCCCGACCATACCGCCACCGTGATGCAGCGGCTGGCGGATGCCGGTGCGCTGTGCCTGGGTGGTCTCAACATGTCGGAGTTCGCGGTCGGTCCGGTCGGGCACAACATCCATTATGGCCATTGCCGCAATCCCTGGGATCCGGCCCGTGCGCCCGGCGGCTCGTCTTCGGGGTCAGGTTCGGCGGTGGGCGGCCGGCTCGTCTACGGTGCGCTTGGATCCGACACCGGGGGCTCGGTCCGCATTCCGGCTGCCCTGTGCGGGCTGGTGGGGCTGAAGGGGACCACCGGCAGGGTGAGCCGTCATGGCGGCATGCCGCTGTCGTGGTCGATGGACAACTTCGGTCCGCTGGCCCGCACGGCCGCGGACTGTGCGCGGCTGTTCGGCATCATTGCCGGGTCCGACCCGATGGATCCGACCAGCTCCGACACCCCGGTCGACGACTACGAGGCCGCGTGTACGCAACCGGTCACCGGGCTGCGGATCGGCGTCGACCCGACCTGGGGCGGGATCGACCCGGACCCGCAGGTCGAACAGGCTCTCGCGGCAGCGCTCGACGTCTTCAGGGGCCTGGGCGCACGCGTGGTCGAGGTCGCGATGCCGACGGACCAGGACGAACTCAACGCGCTTTCCAACCTGGTGGTGAGATCGGAAGCCGCAACCCTGCACAAGTCCTGGCTGGGAACCCGGCGCGATGCGTACTCGCCACAGGTGCGCCGTCGCATCGAGGTCGGTCTCGCGGTACCGGCGACCCGCTACATCGAGGGACTGATCCTGCGTTCATCGCACCTCGAGCGGCTGTTGCACGCCGTGTTCGCACACTGTGACGCGCTGATCCTGCCCACTGTCGGGGAACCGGCGCCGACACTGGAGGAACTCGACATCGGTGATGCCCCGACCCTGCCGGCCATGCTGACGAGGATGACCGGCTACACCCGGGCGATGAACTACTACGGCGTGCCGGCGCTCTCGGTTCCGGCCGGGTACGCGGCGAACGGGATGCCGATGGCGATCCAGCTGGTCGCCCGCCCGTTCGCGGAGGCCCGCCTGTTCCAGCTCGCTGGCGCCTACCAGGGCGAGACCGACCACCACCGGCGCGCACCGGAAATCCCCGGCGTCGACTGAAGCGGGCCGGTCAGCTCCCGTCCGGCTTGCCTTCGCCCGAAAGCGCACGCAGCTGGCGCTGCAGTGCATCAAGCTGTTGCTGCATGGCGTCAATGGCGTCGCTGGCCGGGGCGGGAGACGGGGGTCCCCCGGTGGTGAACATGTTCAGGGCCTGCTCGAACATGGCCATGTTCTGCCGGCTCATGTCCTCGAACTGGGCAAACGGAAACAGGCCGCCGAACGCGGACTTCATCTGCGAACGGGTGCGCTCCTGGTTCTCGGCGAAGGCCGCCATGGCATGTTCAAGGTATCCCGGGACCACCAGCTGCAGGCTGTCGCCATAGAACCGGATCAACTGGCGCAGGAAGGCGATGGGCAGCAGGTTCTGGCCCTTCGCCTCCTCCTCGACGATGATCTGGGTCAGCACCGAACGGGTGATGTCCTCGCCCGTCCTTGCGTCATAGACCACGAATTCCTCGCCGTCCTTGACCATCTGGCACAGATGATCGAGCGTCACGTAGCTGCTTGACGCGGTGTTGTAGAGGCGGCGGTTGGCGTATTTCTTGATGATCGTGGCGGATGGCGCCGCGTCGCCGTCATCGACAGGAGTTCCCGCGGCACCGCGTGCGGTCCGGGCGGCCTTTCCGGAGTTTGCCATTGTCCAACCTGCCACCTTGTCATCGTCCGGTCGCGGAACAGCCTGTTCCGGTTCGTGTTGCGATGCAACGAAATTCGACCGGACACCGGTTGTTGCCGGTCCCGCGAGGGTGCATTGTGTCCCGGTGCGGGCCGTGGCGCGAGGGTGGCGGCGGAGCGGGAGATGAACGAACGCGATCAGATGGCGGAACTCGCCAGCCGGTTCCTCGACCTGTGGCAGGACCAGGCCACGGCCATGGCGCAGGACCCCGAGTTCGAGCGGTTCTGCCGGACTTGGATGGACATCTGGACCGCGCGCATGCCGCCGCGGTCGGCGGGAACCGGCGATGAGACCGCACAGGCTGGGTCCGCGCCCGCTTCCGCTGCACCTCGCGACGGCGTTTCTGACATGGACGCGTTCGCGCGCCGCCTGCGCCATCTCGAGGAGCGGGTTGCCGCCCTTGAAGGTGCCGCTGCCGGGCGCAGTACCGGTCCCGACGACTGACCCCGGTTTCCCGGCTGCCGTCGACGCGGAAATCCTGCGGCGCAGCCGGGCACTTCTCGGCGCGGTGCTGGACTACCGGTCGCATCCGTTCCTCCGCCCGGAACCCGCCCTCGAGACGGTCCATGCCGAGGGGACCTCCAGGGTGCTGACGCCCGCCCGTGCGGATGGCACGCCGGTGCTTCTCATTCCCTCGCTGATCAACCGGTGGTACGTGCTTGACCTGCTGCCCGGACGCAGCCTGGTCGAGTACCTCGCCGGTGCGGGCCTGTCGCCCCATGTTGTCGACTGGGATGCGCCCGGACCCCTCGAGCGCGACCTCGATCTCACCGGCTACATCGCCGGCCGGCTCGAAGGCGCGCTGGACGCGGTGCTGGAGCGCACCGGAAGGAAACCCGCCCTGGTCGGCTACTGCATGGGAGGCCTGCTCGCACTCGCCCTGGCGCAGCGCCGCCAGCGCGACCTCTCGTCCCTGGTGCTGATGGCGACACCCTGGGATTTCTCCGGCTCCGGTGCGGGCCGGCTGATCATGGCCTGGCGAAGCCAGATCGAGATCATGCTCGGGATGCACGGCGAATTGCCGACCGAGGTGATCCAGGCCATGTTCCATGCGATCGATCCGCTGCTGACGGTGCGCAAGTTCCTGAAGTTCGCCGAGATGGACCGGGCCTCGCCGGAATGCGAGGGCTTCGTGGCGCTGGAAGACTGGATCAACGACGGGGTGCCGCTCGCGGCGCCGGTGGCGCGCGAGACGCTGTTCGGCTGGTACGGGGAAAACCGCCCGGTGCGCGGTGAGTGGGTGATTGCCGGCGAACCGGTGGAACCGCGGCGGATAACCCTTCCGTCATTGCTGCTCGTGCCCGCGAACGACCGTATCGTTCCGCCGGACTCGGCGATCGGGCTTGCCGCGGAGCTGCCGAACGCGGTGGCGATCCATACGGCACTCGGTCATATCGGCATGGTGACGAGCAGGCATGCACCGACGCGCGCCTGGCGGAGACTGAACGACTGGCTTCAGGGGAACATGCGAGAATGACGGCAGAACACGCGGACGGGGACAGTACCGCATCCGATTTCCGGTTTCGGTTCCAGGCCCTGCACGAGATGGTTGCGCTGGCCCGCGAGAGGCTGAGCCGGAACATCTGGGACTACCTGCAGGGCGGTGCCGAGACCGAGACCACGCTGCTGCGCAACAGGGCGGCACTGGACGCGCTCGCGTTCCGTCCCAGGGTGCTGCGCGACGTGCGCGGCGTCGACGCGAGCGCAACTGTGCTGGGGTGGCGCATGCGCCTCCCGGTCTGCCTGGCGCCGATCGGCTCGCTCGAGAGCTTCGACCCGGAGGGCGGGATCGCGGCGTGCAGGGCCGCCTCGAGCTTCGGATGCGCCATGATGCTGAGTTCGGTCAGCACCATTCCGCTCGAGGACGTCGCGGCGGCCGGAACCGGGCCCCGGATTGCCATGCTCTACAAGCGCGGCGACGACACCTTCCTCGACCGGTACGTCGAGCGCGCCGCCGCGGCCGGGTTCGATGCGCTCTGCCTGACGGTCGACAGCGCCTGCTACAGCCGGCGGGAGCGCGACATCGCCAACCGGTTCGCGAAACCGTGGCGAACCGGCGAGGGCCAGGACTGGCAGGCGGCGCTCAGCTGGAAGGATATCGAACGCTACGGGCGAACCCACTCGCTGCCGCTGATCCTCAAAGGGATCGCCACCGCCGAGGATGCCCGGATTGCGGTCGAGCACGGGGTCGACATGGTGTACGTGTCGAACCACGGCGGACGCCAGCTCGACCATGGCCTCGGTGCGATCGACCTGGTGGGCGAGGTGCGCGATGCCGTCGCCGGGCGCTGCCAGGTCGCCGTCGACGGCGGGTTCTGCCGCGGCACCGACATCGTCAAGGCGATGGCGCTCGGCGCCGACATGGTCGGGGTTGGCCGCATGCTGTGCTACGGGCTTGCCGCCGGGGGAAGCGCCGGGGTCGTGCGCATGCTCGAACTGCTGGAGGAGGAGGTCCGGATCGCGTTGCGGCTGCTCGGGGAGACCCGGTACGCCGATCTTGGCCCCTCGCACCTGTGCGCTGCCCGTCCGGTCACCGCCGTGCACGAGACCAGTGCGTTTCCCTTGATGGGCCGGCGATGACCAAAAAATGGTGCAGTGCACAAATTTCTCTGGCCAGAGGGCCGGGGCTGTTGTAGAACGGGTGCCAAAGGCACGGTCAACATCAATCGAAGAGCGGGAGGAAGCCATGTCCAACGTCGTCGTCGCCGGGGCTGCACGGACCCCGATCGGAGCGTTCGGAGGCGGTCTCAGCACCAGGACCGCGGCGGAACTGGGCGAGGTTGCCATCCGCGCGGCGCTCGACCGCGCCGGAGTGCCCGGGGAGGACGTCGACGAGGTGATCCTCGGCCAGGTGCTCACCGCGGCCAACGGCATGAATCCGGCCCGGCAGGCCGCGATGTCGGCCGGCATCCCGAAGGAGCGCACCGCGATGACCATCAACCAGGTCTGCGGCTCCGGCCTGCGGGCGGTCGCGCTCGGCGCCCAGGCGATCAGGGCCGGGGATTCCGGCGTGGTGGTTGCCGGGGGGCAGGAGAACATGAGCATGGCGCCGCATGCCCAGATGCTGCGCAACGGCCAGAAGATGGGCGATCTCACCCTGATCGATACCATGATCAAGGACGGGCTGTGGGACCATTTCAACGGCTATCACATGGGCACGACCGCGGAGAACGTGGCGGAGCGCTGGCAGATCACCCGCGAGCAGCAGGACGAGTTCGCCCAGGCGTCCCAGGCGAAGGCGGAAGCGGCCCAGAAGGCGGGCCGGTTCGTTGACGAGATCGTGCCGGTCACGGTCCAGGTGCGCCGCCGGGAGACGGTGGTGGACACGGACGAGCATCCGCGCCACGGGACCACGCTCGAGGCGCTCGGCTCGCTGCGGCCCGCCTTCGCGCGCGAGGGAACCGTGACCGCGGGCAACGCGTCGGGCATCAACGACGGTGCGGCCGCGGTCGTGCTGATGACCGAGGAGGACGCGGCGAGGCGCGGGATCGCCCCGATAGCGCGGATCGTCTCCTTTGCAACCAGGGGCGTCGATCCCGCCGTCATGGGGACCGGACCGATCCCCGCGAGCCGGGCCGCGCTCGAGAAGGCGGGCTGGAGTGCGGATGACCTGGACCTCGTGGAGGCCAACGAGGCGTTTGCGGCCCAGGCGTGTGCGGTCAACCGGGAACTCGGCTGGGATACCGGGAAGGTGAACGTGAACGGCGGCGCCATCGCGCTCGGTCATCCGATCGGCGCGTCGGGGACCCGGGTGTTCGTCACGCTGCTGCACGAAATGGCCCGGCGCTCGGCACGCCGCGGACTGGCGACGCTCTGCATCGGTGGAGGCATGGGTGTCGCCATGTGCGTCGAGCGCCTGTAGTCCTGACCGGAGAAGGGAGCATCGACATGGCACGCGTGGCACTGGTTACGGGTGGAACCCGGGGCATCGGCCGGGCGATCAGCGTCCGGCTCAGGGACGGCGGCTACAGTGTTGCCGCGAACTACGCCGGCAACGATGCCAGGGCGCAGGCGTTCCGCGACGAGACCGGCATCCCGGTGTTTCGCTGGGACGTCTCCGACCACGAGGCCTGCGTTGCCGGGATCAGGCAGGTCGAGGAGGAACTCGGCCCGGTCGACGTGCTGGTCAACAATGCCGGCATCACGCGCGACGGCACCATGCACCGCATGGACCAGGCGATGTGGCAGGCGGTGATCGACACCAACCTGGGCTCGTGCTTCAACATGTGCCGGGCCACCATCGAGGGCATGCGGAAACGCAGGTTCGGCCGCGTGGTCAATGTCGGCTCGATCAACGGCCAGGGCGGGCAGTACGGCCAGGTCAACTACGCCGCGGCCAAGTCCGGCATTCACGGCTTCACCAAGGCGCTGGCCCAGGAAGGGGCACGCCACAACATCACGGTGAACGCGATTGCGCCGGGCTACATCGACACCGACATGGTTGCCGCGGTGCCGGCCAACGTGCTGGAGAAGATCGTCGAGCGGATCCCGGTCGGTCGTCTCGGCAAGGCCGACGAGATTGCCCGGGGTGTCGCGTTCCTGGTTGCCGACGATGCCGGCTTCATCACCGGCTCGACCCTGTCCATCAACGGCGGCCAGCACATGTACTGAAGGCCGTCAGCCGGAGCCCGCGACCAGGTCCCGTCCGATGATCTCCTTCATGATCTCCGAGGATCCCCCGGCGATCCGTGACATCCGGGCGTCGATCCAGGCCCGGGCGATCGGGACCTCCTGCATGTAGCCGTAGCCGCCGTGCAGCTGCAGGCAGTCGTCGACGATGCGCCCGAGGGTCTCGGTGGCGTGCAGCTTGGCCGCGGCGGCGTCCTCGGAGCTGAGACCGCCGTCCAGGTGGCACGCGATGCACTGGTCGATGAAGGCGCGGGTGGCCATGGCGGCGGTCCTGACCTCGGCCAGTGCAAACCGCGTGTTCTGGAAATCGATAATGCGCCGGCCGAAGGCGGTCCGGTCCGCGGTGTAGCGGACCGTTTCCTCGAGTGCCGCCTCGATCGAGGCCGCGCACCGGATCGCGACCACCAGGCGTTCCTGGGGCAGCTGCTGCATCAGCTGCACGAAACCGCGGCCCTCCTGTCCCAGCAGGTTGGTGATCGGGACCCGGACGTCGCGCAGGAACAGTTCCGAGGTGTCCTGGGCCCTGCAGCCGATCTTCTCCAGGTTGCGGCCGCGCTCGAATCCCTCGCGGTCACCCTCGACCAGCAGCAGCGACACGCCCTTGCCGCCGAGGTCCGGGTCGGTCTTGCAGGCGATGACGTACAGGTCGGCGATCTGTCCGTTCGAGATGTAGAGCTTCTGGCCGTTGATGACGAAGTGGTTGCCGTCACGCACGGCCCTCGTGCGGATGGCCTGCAGGTCGGAACCGGCCGAGGGTTCGGTCATGCCGATCGCGGTGATGGTCTCGCCGGAAGCCAGCCGCGGCAGCCACTCGTCCTTCTGGTCCCCGCTGCCATAGGCCTGGATGTAGGGGACAATGATGTCCGAGTGCAGGGAAAACGCGGGTCCGCTGGCGCCCGCCCGGGCCAGCTCCTCGATCACCACCACGCTGTGCAGGAAGTCGCCTCCCGGGCCGCCCCGTTCCTCGGGAACGGTGCAACACAGCAGCCCGTGCTCGCCCGCCGCCCGCCACACGTCCCGGCTCACGATCCCGTCATGTTCCCACTGCGCGTGGTAGGGCGTGATCTCGTTCGCGACGAAACGCCTGACCTGGTCGCGGAAGGCCTCGTGCTCTTCGCCGAACAGCGTGCGCCGCAGCATCGCGTTCCTCCCGCCCGGTTTCGATCCCATCACGCAGGTGATGGAAAACCGGTCCGTCTTCAACTAAGTGTGGCCTTGGTACTCTCAACCGGACCGGTGCGCAAGCCACGCAACCCGGCGTGAAACCGTGGAGAATCGCGTCATGACACAGGACAGGCTGCTCGAGGGCAAGGTCGCGCTGGTGACCGGAGCCGGTCGCGGAATCGGCCGGGACTACGCACTGGCCTTCGCTGCGGCAGGTGCGAAGGTGGTGGTCAACGACCTCGGTGGCACCACCCGGGGCGAGGGGGCGGACCGCATCCCGGCGCTCGAGGTGGCAAAGGAGATCGAGGACGCCGGCGGGGCTGCGGTGGTGAACTTCGACAGCGTGTCGGATTTCGGTGCCGCGCAGGGCATGGTCGACCAGGCCATGTCCGAGTTCGGTCGCCTCGATGTCGTCATCAACAATGCCGGCATCCTGCGTGACGTCATCTTCCACAGGATGACAGAAGACGACTGGGATTCGGTGATCGCGGTCCACCTGAAGGGCAGTTTCAACGTCAGCCGGGCGGCCGCGACGGTGTTCCGCCAGCAGGAGTCCGGCGCCTTCATCCACATGACGTCGACCTCCGGGCTGATCGGCAATTTCGGGCAGGCCAACTACGCGGCGGCCAAGCTCGGCATCGCCGGGCTGTCCAAGTCGATCGCGCTCGACATGGCACGGTTCAACGTGCGGTCGAACTGCATCTCGCCCTTCGCGTGGAGCCGGATGATCGGCACCATTCCCATCGGCGACGAGGCGCAGCGGGAACGGGTGGAAAAGCTCAAGACCATGACCACCGCAAAGATCGCTCCGGTTGCCGTTGCGCTGTGTTCGGACCGCTCGACGGTGACCGGCCAGATCTTCGGGGTGCGGAACAACGAGATCTTCCTGATGGGACAGTCCCGTCCGCTGCGCTCGGTTCACCGGGCCGAGGGATGGACGCCGGAAACGGTTCTCGACCACGCCATCCCGGCGATGTCGGCCGACTTCTACCCGCTTGACAGGTCGGCCGACGTGTTCAGCTGGGATCCGATCTGATACCTGGAGACGTCATGGCTCGCTTCGACTACCACCGCCTGAAGAACTGGTCCTTCGACGAGGTCAGGCAGACCTACGGTGCGCGCGACACCATTCTCTACGCACTCGGCGTCGGACTGGGTACCGACCCGATGGACGGGGACGAACTGCGCTACGTGTTCGAGGAGGCGGACGGGTTTGCCGCCCTGCCCACCATGGCGGTGGTCCTGGGCAGTCCCGGCTTCTGGGCGCGCGACCCGGAGAGCGGCGTCGACTGGGTCCGCATCCTGCACGGGGAGCAGAAGCTCGAACTGCATGCGCCGATCCCGGTCGAGGCGACGATCTCGGCTGCGTCCCGCATCGTCGGGGTGGTCGACAAGGGAGCGGGCAAGGGTGCGCTGATCCTGACCGAGCGCACGCTCACCGATACGGGGACTGGGACGCCGCTTGCCACGCTGACCTCGACCACCTTTGCGCGCGGGAACGGGGGCTACGGCGGCCCGAGCGACGAGGCCCCGGCACCGCACCGCCTGCCCGAGCGTGCTCCCGACACGGTGGTCGACCTTCCGACCGTGGCCCGGGCGGCACTGGTCTACCGGCTGTCGGGCGACTGGAACCCGCTGCATGCCAGCCCGGAGGTGGCCCGGGCGGCGGGGTTCGACAAGCCGATCCTGCACGGTCTGTGCACGCTGGGCGTGGCGGGACACGCACTGCTCAGGACGTGCTGCGGATACGACGCGCGCCGCTTCAGGGCGATGCAGCTGCGGTTTTCCGCTCCCGTCTATCCCGGGGAGACAATCCGCACCGAGATATGGCGGGACGGCCAGGTGGTGTCGTTCCGCTCCCGCGTCGTCGAACGCGACGTGGTGGTGCTGAACAACGGACGCGCAGAGATCGCGGACTAATCCGCGGGCGCCAGCCGGAGGGGACAATCCATGCCACAGGGCGAACGCGAACTGCCGCGGCCCACGCCTGAGACCAGCCATTTCTGGGAAGGGACGCGGCGCGGCGAACTGCTGCTGCAGCGTTGTGACAACTGCGGGACGGTCTACTTCCCGCCGCGGCATTTCTGCCCGAAATGCGGCTCGACCCGCGTGACGGTCTTCCGGGCGTCCGGCCGGGCCACGCTGCACAGCTACGTCATCAGCCACCTGCCGGCGCCCGGATTCGAGCCGCCCTACGCCATCGCCGTGGCGTTGCTCGAGGAGGGACCGAAGATGATGTGCAACATCCTGGAGTGCGCGCAGACGCCCGAAGCGCTGGTCCTCGACATGCCGCTCGAGGTGTGTTTCGAGAAGCTCAGCGACGAGATCACCCTGCCCCAGTTCAGGCCGGCCCGGGAGTCGTGAGATGAAGCCCAACTCCGTTGCCATTGTCGGTGCCTCGGAAACCACCGAACTCGGCAAGGTCCCGACCATGTCGCAGCTCCAGCTGCATGCCGACGCGGCGCTCAACGCAATCGCCGATGCCGGGCTCGAGCTCGGCGACATCGACGGAATCGCGACCGGGGGTCACAACGCGGTCGAGATCGCGCACTACCTCGGCATCGTGCCCGAATGGCTGGACGGGACCTCGGTCGGCGGCTGTTCCTTCATGCTGCTGGTGCGCCATGCCGCGGCCGCGATCAACGAGGGGCTGTGCTCCACCGTCCTGATCACCCACGGCGAGAGCGGGCGCTCGGGGCTGGGCCGGCACGGCTCGTCGATCTTCCCCTCGCTGTTCCAGCAGCAGTTCGAGCGGCCCTACGGGGTGACCCGGCCTCCGACCATGTTCACCATCCCGGTGCTGCGCTACATGAAGCAGTACGGCCTGACCGAGGAGACGCTGGCGATGGTCGCCGTCGTGCAGCGCGAATGGGCCGGCCTCAATCCCCGTGCGAGTTTCCGCGATCCGATCACGGTCGATGACGTGCTGGGCTCGCGGATGATCTGTTACCCGTTCCGGCTGCTGATGTGCTGCCTGGTCACCGACGGTGGCGGCGCCCTGGTGCTGACCCGGTCCGACCGGGCGCGCGACATGCGCAGGCCCCCGGTCTACGTCCGCGGAACCGGGGAGAGCGGCGAGACACCGCTGATCAGCCAGATGGACGATTTCACCTCCTCGGCGGCGTTCCGGGTTGCGGGGGCGAGGGCGTTCGAATCCGCTGGCATCGGTCACGGCGATGTCGATCACCTGATGATCTACGATGCCTTCGCCCACCTGCCCATCTACGGTCTCGAGGATCTCGGTTTCGTCGACCGTGGCGAGGCGGGGCCGTTCATCGCCGAGGGCCACACCGGGCCGGGCGGTTCGCTGCCGCTCAATACCAATGGCGGCGGGCTGAGCTACATGCACTCGGGCATGTACGGCATGTACGCGCTGCAGGAGGGCGTGCGCCAGATGCGCGGCGAGGCCCCGGCTCAGGTCGAGAACGCCGAGATATCGGTGGTTCACGGCGTGGGCGGCATGTTCGGCGCGAGCGGCACCATCGTGCTTACCAACGTGGCCTGAGAGCGCTCCGCCGTACCTGTCCACCCCGACGGCGCACCGCCCGCCCGCACTCGCCCGGTGAGGGCCGGGTGGCCGGTGCCGTCGATGGCCACCACGGTGTGCCCGGGCGCCCGCGTTCGGTGCTACTGTCGCCGCGAACCCGGCACGGAAGAGATCCACATGACCGACCCCGCGTACCCTGCCCTGTTCTCGCCGATCGAGGTGGCCGGTCGACGGCTGCGCAACCGTGTCTGCCTGTGCGCCACCGTGACCAACCTGGCGAGCGAAAACCGGATCACCGATCCGTGGCGCAACTTCCTGCTCGAACGGGCCCGCGGCGGCGCCGCCATGCTGGTGACCGAGATCATCGCGGTGGACCCCGAGGCCATCGCCCAGTCGACGACCGTGATCGGGTTCGAACCGGTCAACGACGATGCGTTCCGCGCCATCGCGCGTGACGTCCACGGCGAGGGCGCACTGCTGATCGGACAGCTGTGGCATCCCGGCCGGCAACAGCTGTGGCACCCGACGAAGGCCCCGATCGGCGTGTCGGACCTGCCCGACCCCTACAGCTGGACGGTTCCGCACGTGATGTCGACCGACGAGGTCGTCCGGGTGGTCGGAACCTTCGTCGAGACGGCACGGCGCCTGCACGCCTGCGGGTTCGACGGCGTGGAACTGCATGGCGCCCACGGGTACCTGATCATGCAGTTCCTGTCGCCGGCGTCGAACACCCGGACCGACATCTACGGAGGCGATCTCGAGGGCCGGACCAGGTTCGTTCGCGAGATCGCGGCGGGGATCCGGGCGGCGTGCGGTTCCTCCTTCGCAATCGGCCTGAAGGCGCCGGCCGACGAGGGTGTGCCGGGCGGGATCGATCCCGGCGAGGCGGAACGGATCACGCGCCGGCTGGCCGCGACGGGGGATTTCGACTACCTGGCATACGGCCAGGGCAATTTCAGCCTCAGTCTCGAGACCCATGTCCCGGACCTGTACTTCAGGCCCGGTCACTTCATCGACCTGCACCGGCGCATGCGCGAGGCCGCCGGCGGGATCCCGGTGATGGCGCTGGGGCGTATCGGCACGCCAGAACTGGCCGACAGGGTGGTGGCCGACGGCTACGGCGACCTCGTTGGCATGACCCGCGCCCTGATCGCCGATGCCGCGTGGGCGAACAAGGCGATGCGCGGACAGGCCGGCGACATCAGGCCGAGCGTGTTCGACAACTTCCCGTGGGGCGAGGTGCACCGGGGCAAGCCTGTGGCCGACCACCACACGCCGCACATCGGCCGGGCCGGCGAAGCGGACAGGGTGCCGGAACCGGCGGCGGCCGCGAAGAGGGTCCTGGTCATCGGGGGCGGGCCCGCCGGGCTGGAGACCGCCTGGGTCGCCGCGGCCCGGGGCCACGGGGTGACCATGTTCTGCGGCGGCTCCAGGCCGGGAGGTGCGCTCAGGCTCGAGGCTGACCTGCCCGGCCGCGACGAGATGGGCCGCATCATCGAGCACCAGCTGCGGATGTGCGAGCGCTACGGCGTGGAGATCGTCGTCGGTCACCAGGCGGATGCCGACCGTATCCTCTCCTACGACGCCGATGCGGTCGTGCTGGCGACGGGGTCGGTGCAGCGGCCCCCTCCGGGTCTCGAGCCCGGCCCGCGCGTGGTCCCGGCCCGCGACTTCGTCGCCGCAGGCCACGGCCTGCGGGGAGAGTGCGCGGTGCTGGTGGACGAGGACCAGACCGCGGCGGTCTACGGCGTGGCCGACCTGCTGGCCCGGAGCTTCCGCCGGGTCATCCTGGTGACGTCGCGGCCCGCCTTTGCCGGCGGGGTCAACCACTGCAGCGCCATCGGCGTGTTCCGCAGGCTTCACACGGCCGGGGCCGCGCTGATGCCTGCCCTGGAAACCGTCCGGTTCGCCGACGGTGTTCTCGAACTGCGGAACCCGTACAGTCTCGAGCAGACGGCGATAGAGGGGGTCGACCTCGTGGTGCACGCGACACCACGGATTGCCTGCGACCGGCTCCTGGCCGAACTTGGCAGGCTCGAGGTGCACCTGGTCGGTGACTGCCGGTCGCCGCGCAACCTCCAGTCCGCAATCCTGGGCGGCCACGGCGTCGCCGAAAACCTGTAGCCGCCGGGGAGGGCGCCGGTCCATGCCGCTTGCGAACCAGAAGCACCTGTTCGAGATCCCCCGGGACGTGGTGTGGCTCAACTCGGCCTCCCAGTCTCCCTGCCTGCATGCCAGCGCCGAGGCCGGCCGGCGCGCGGTCTCGCGCAAGGCACACCCGTGGGACCCAGAGCGCCACGGGATCGACGGCGAGATCGAGGCCTGCCGCGACCTGCTCGCGGGCCTGATCGGGGCATCGGGGGACGACATCGCGCTCACGCTGACCACGAGCTTCGGCCTGGCCCAGGCGGCCGCCAATCTCCCGCTTGCGCCGGGCCAGGACATCGTGGTGCTCGCGGAGCAGTTTCCCTCCAACTACTACGTCTGGAAGCGTCTTGCCCAGCGGTCGCAGGCGCAGCTGCGGATCGTTCCCCGGCCGGGCGACTTCGACTGGACGTCGGCGGTGATGGATGCAATCGGCCCGGCCTGCGGCCTGGTCGCGCTGCCCAACTGCCACTGGACCGATGGCTCTCTGGTCGACCTGGAACAGGTCGGCGGCCTGTGCCGGGACCGCGGCATTCCGCTGGTCGTGGACGCGACCCAGTCCATGGGCGCCTGTCCGACCGATGTCGGGCGGATCGGTGCGGACTTCATCGTGGTCTCGGCGTACAAGTGGCTGCTGTGTCCCGACTGCACCGGGTTCACCTACGTGGCGCCGCACCGCCAGCAGGGTCAGCCGGTGGAACTCAACCACAGGCCGCGCGCCGGCGCGCCGCCGATGACGCAGCGGATCGGGTACTCCGACCGGTTCGGCGCCGGTGCGCGGCGTTTCGACATGGGCGCCTGCAACAGCATGATCCATGTCCCGATGATCAGGGCCGCGCTCGACCAGCTGACCCGGTGGGGTGTCGGCGAGGTGGCGCGGACGCTGCGCCCGCTGGTCGACGAGATCGCGGAGCGGGCCGTCGACGCGGGATACACCGTCCCGCCCGCCCGGTTCAGGATCGGGCATTTCATCGGTCTGCGCGGATCCGGTCCGCCGCCGCCCGACCTTGACCGGCGGCTCGCGGCCCGGGGTGTCCACATCAGCCTGCGCGGTGGTGCGATCCGGGTCAGTCCCTACCTGTTCAACGATTCGCGCGACGTGGAGTCGCTGTTTGCGGCGCTGCGTGCGGAAGCGGCGTGAGGGACGCGACCGGGACGTTGCGGATTTCCCGGACCAGCTTTTGGGCAAACGCCTCGGCGAAGTCATCGTAGTCGTTGGCGACCTCGACGAAGGCGCCGCTGCCGCCGATCACGTTGCGGCGGAAGTAGATGTCCAGCGTGGGGTGCTCGTTCAGGATGGTGAGGCCGTTGACGGTGATCCCCCGGGCCAGCACGAGGTCGCGCACCAGGTCGACATCGGCGCCGTTGTTGTTGCGCCCGTCGCAGGAAATGTCGATGACGCGCCGTGTGCCGTCGAACGGTCCGGCATCGAACAGTTCGTAGGCGAACAGCAGCGCGCCCGAAATCGAGGTCGCGCCGGTAGACACCGACCGCGGCAGGGAGCTGATCCGTTCGGCCAGAACCCCGGCCGTGGTCGGGCCGTCGACCAGGGTCCAGGGAATGTCCACCCGCTGCAGGTTGTAACTCGACCATTCGATGAGGGTGACGCCGATTGCCCGAAAATACCCGCTCTGGATCGCCTCGATCACTTCGGGTGAGCGGAACGCGTGCGCCATGCCGTTGATCTGGAGCGCGAACTCGCCGGCATCGACGCTGGCCGAGGAGTCCACGGCCAGCACCAGCTCCATGTCAACGCGGACTTCCGCCGCGCTTGCGGGTGTCCACCCGATGAGACAGGCAAGCGCGGCTGCAGCGAGGGTGCGGATCATCCGGACAGGGTGGCACCGCCCGGCCGACATGCCAAGCGGGCGCACTCAGCGCTCGTACAGCGGAAACTCCGCAAGCGGCGTGTAGTGCGCAGCTTCGCGACCGAGCCGGCTGTCGAACAGCATGAACTCCGTGACCCGGAACGCGGTCGACCGGAACCGCGCCTGCGCGCCGAGCCAGCCGGCAACCGTCTGCGGGCCGGCCCTTTTCAGGCGGGCCAGGGTCACGTGGGGTACGAATTTGCGGCGATCGGCGGGCGCTCCGGCGAGGCTGACCGCCCGGTGCACGGCGCGGTGCAGCTGCAGGAGTTCCGGGCACCGCGCCACGCCGGCCCACAGCGAGCGGACCGAGGCGGCGCTTCCGAACTGGCCGACACCTTCGAGCCTGGTCTCGAAAACGGGCTGGTGCAGCCCGGCCAGGGCGTCGACGATGTCCTGTTCGAGCGCGCCGTCGACCTCCCCGATGAAGCGTAGCGTGATGTGGAGGTTTGCCTCGGCGACCCAGCGGGCGCCCGGGATGCCGCCGGCGAGCAGTGACAGGTGCCGGCGCACGGGCTCGGGCACTGTCACCGCCACAAACAGCCGCCGCATCATGCCTCCGTCAGCGCGGCGCCGGCACCCGGGCCAGCAGTTCCTCGACGAAGGGGAGGATGCGGCGGACCAGTTCGTCGACCCCGCGTGCATTGGGGTGGATGCCGTCGCCCTGGTTGAGTTCCGGGCGGGTGGCTATGCCCTCGAGAAAGAACGGGTACCAGACCACGTCATGACGCTCGGCGAGCCGGGCGAAGACGGAGCGGAACTCGTCCGCGTATTCGGGCCCGTAGTTGGCCGGCGCCTCCATTCCGGCGAACAGGACCGGGAGTCCCGCCGCGTCGAGCCGGTTCAGGATCCAGTCGAGGTTCTCGTGCATGAGTGCTGGATCGATGGCCCGCAACCCGTCGTTCGCCCCGAGTTCGAGAAGGACCGCGTCCGGCGCCTCCTCGAGCCACCAGTCCAGCCGGGTACGCCCCCCGGTGCTTGTATCGCCGGACCGCCCGGCATTGACGACCGTGACCGCGTGATCGCGCGCTCTGAGCGCCGCCTCCAGCCGGACCGTGAACCCTTCGGATCGGGCGAGTCCGTATCCGGCGGTCAGGCTGTTGCCGAACGCGAGCAACCGCAGTTCCCGGGCATCGAGCGGGGCTGCGAGCACCAACAGCAACGCTGCGAGAACCGGCCACAGCGTGGTAGTAGTGTTGCGCTTCCACATGCCCCCGTATCCCGAGAGATCGCCATGACCATGGCTGCACCCGCGAGCCCGCCGCCGGCCCTGATCGAACTCGATGACGTGCACCTCAGCCTCGCCAGTGCCGCCGGCGAGGTTAGCATACTGCAGGGTATCAGTCTGCGGATCGGGAGCGGGGAAACCATCGGGGTCGTCGGCCCGTCCGGGGCCGGCAAGTCCACGCTGATGATGGTGATGGCGGGGCTCGAGGGGGTGACGTCGGGTGACGTACGGGTTGCCGGGCATGACCTTGTGGGCCTCGACGAGGACCGGCTCGCCACCTTCCGCCGCGACACGGTGGGAATCGTGTTCCAGGCCTTTCGCCTGATCCCGACCATGACGGCGCTCGAGAACGTGGCCATCCCGCTCGAACTCGCCGGTGTTTCCGGCGCCTTCGACCGCGCCCGTCACAGTCTTGGCCTGGTCGGACTGGGTCACCGCGTCGGGCACTACCCGGACCAGCTCTCGGGCGGTGAACAGCAGCGGGTCGCCATCGCCCGGGCCTTCGTCGGGCGGCCGGCGCTGTTGCTGGCGGACGAGCCGACCGGCAACCTCGACAGCGTGACCGGCACCGGCGTTATGGACCTGCTGTTCGACCTTCAGGCCGAGCACGGGACCACCCTCATTCTGATCACCCATGACCGTGACCTGGCCGCGCGCTGCGACCGGATCCTGGCCATGGCCGACGGCCAGATCGCGACAGCGAACGGTGACGGGCGATGATCCCGGCCTCCCTGGCGGTCACGCTGGCGGCCCGTGAACTGCGTGGCAGCCTCGGGCATTTCCGCATCTTCATCGCCTGCCTTGCCCTGGGCGTGGCCGCCATCGCCGGCGTCGGTTCGGTGTCCGAGGCCATGCGCAGCGGCATCGTCCGGGACGCGCGGCAGCTGCTTGGCGGTGATGTCTCGGTCACCGTGCTCCATCGCCCGATGGAACAGCGGGCCCGCGACCGGCTCGGGGATTTCGGGGAGGTCTCCGAGGTCGCGAGCCTGCGCGCCATGGCGCGGCCCGGGACCGGCGACGGGCACAGCCTGATCGAACTGAAGGCCGTCGACGGCCTCTACCCGCTCTACGGGTCGGTGGTGCTGGGGGACGGGACGGCGCTGTCCGAGGCACTGGCGGCGCGCGAGGGAGTACACGGCGCCGTCGCCGACCCGGCACTGCTGCTGCGACTGGGCCTTGGGGTCGGCGACCGGGTGCGGGTCGGCACCGGCGAGTTCGAGATCCGCGGCGAGATCGAGAGCGAACCCGACCGGACCATCCGGTTTACCGCACTGGGCCCGAGACTGATGATCTCGATGGCGGGCCTCGGGCAAACCGGACTGGTGACCGTCGGAAGCCTGGTGGATTTCCTCTACCGCGTCCGCGTCCCGGGCGAGGCCGGGCCGGTGATTGGCGCCCTGAGGGAGGAGTTTGCGGACACCGGTTACGAGATCCGCGATACCACCGGAGCGGCTCCCGGGTTCCGGACCTTCATCGACCGCGCGTCGCTGTTCCTCACGCTTGTGGGTCTCACCGCACTTCTGGTCGGGGGAGTGGGCGTCGCCAACGCGGTCCGAGCCCTGATCGAGCGGCGGACCGGCACCATCGCGATCCTGAAATGCCTGGGCGCACCGGGCCGGCTGATCTTCGCGATCTACCTGTTCCAGTCGCTGGTGCTGGCAACCGTCGGCATCGTGCTCGGCGGACTGGTCGGCCTGGTGGTCCCTCCTGCGGTCTCGACGCTGATCAGCGGGCTTTTTCCGGTTGCACTTCCGGCCGGCTTCTACTGGCAGCCCGTCGCGGTTGCGGCCGTCTTCGGTTACGGCACGACGCTGGCCTTCGCGGCCTGGCCGCTGGGCAAGACCCGGGCCATCCGGGCGGCACACCTCTTTCGCGCCAGCATCGCGCCACCCGGCGGCTGGCCCGGGACCGGGGCGCTGCTGATCACGGCGACCGCGTCCGCGGGCCTTGCCGCGCTAGCCCTGCTCACCAGCCCCGACCGCGGCCTGACGCTCTGGTTCATTGCCGGGGCGGTCGGTGTCCTGGTGGTGTTCGGCGGCGGCGGACTGCTGCTGGTGCGGCTGCTTCGTCGGATACCGCACCTGCGCAACCCGGAGATGCGGATGGCCATGGCCAACCTGCACCGGCCGGGCAGCCCCGCGCCCGCGCTGATCCTGTCGCTCGGCCTGGGCCTGACGGTGCTGGTGACCGTCGGACTGGTGCATTTCAACCTGCTTCACCAGCTCGGCACGCGGATACCCGACGAGGCGCCGTCCTACTTCTTCCTCGACATACAGCCGCACCAGGCCGACCGGTTCATCGAGGTGGTGGGCTCGGTTCCCGGCGTGACCCGGTTCGAGCGCACGCCGATGGTGCAGGGACGGATCGTGCGGGTCGCGGGCATCCCGGCGGACGAGGTCGAGCCCGACGAGGATGTCGCCTGGGCGCTGCGCGGCGAACGCGGGCTGACCTACCGGGCGGCGGAACCGGAGGGAGCACAGATCACCGCCGGGGACTGGTGGCCGGAGACCTATGCCGGTCCGCCGCTGATGTCGTTTGACGCGGCCGTGGCCCGGGGGATCGGGGTCGGGCTCGGCGACAGCATCACGGTCAACCTGTTCGGGCGCGAGATCACCGCCACCATCGCCAACCTCAGGAACATCGAGTGGCGAAGCCTGGCCATGAACTTCGTCATCGTCTATTCGCCCGGCGTGCTCGAACGCGCGCCGCACAGCGTGATCGCGACCGTCTATGCCGACGGGGTGGAGGCGGAGGAGGCGGTGCAGGGTGCGGTGATCGACGCCTTTCCGAACGTCTCCGCGATCAGCGTGCGCGACGCGCTGCGCAATGCCACCCGCATCATCGAGGCGGTCGCGCTGGCGGTGCAGGGGACCGCGAGCGTCACCTTGCTCGCCGGTGTGCTGGTGCTGGCCGGGGCGGTCGTCACCGGGCAGCAGCGCCGGGTGCACGACGCGGTGATCCTGAAGGTGCTCGGCGCGACCAGGTCCAGGATCGTGGTCTCCTACCTGGCCGAACACGCGGTGCTGGGCCTGCTGACCGCGCTGGTTGCCGCGGTCCTGGGCTCGGTGATCGGCAGGTTCGTGGTGATCGAGCTCATGCGCGCGGAGAGCTACGTGCTCAGCCTGGAGACGATCCTGGTGGCAACCCTGGCCAGCCTTGCCTGCACCGTCGGGCTCGGCCTGCTCGGCCTGTGGCGTGTCCTGGGCGTGAGGGCGGCGCCGATGCTGCGAAACGAGTAAGGCCCGCGTCTCCGGAACAACTCCAGGCGGGCGCTTTCGGTGCCGCCCCTCGCTGACACCCTGCCGGCGATGACACCGACCGGTTGCCGGTCCGGTTGCGGACCCTATACTGCCGCGCCGGACAGCCGGCGAGAGACGATGCGGGGAAATGCAATGGCCGATCAGATCAGGAAGGTGGTGCTCGCCTATTCCGGCGGACTGGACACGTCGATCATCCTGCGGTGGCTCCAGGATACCTACCGGTGCGAGGTCGTGACCTTCACCGCGGACCTGGGCCAGGGCGAGGACTTGGAACCGGCGCGGGAGAAGGCGCGGCTGATGGGTATCTCGGAAATCTACGTCGAGGACCTGAGGGAGGAATTCGTCCGTGACTTCGTGTTTCCGATGTTCCGCGCCAACGCCCTTTACGAGGGGACCTACCTGCTCGGAACCTCGATCGCCCGGCCGCTGATTGCCAAGCGGCAGATCGAGATCGCGGCCGAGACCGGTGCTGACGCCGTTGCCCATGGCGCCACCGGCAAGGGCAACGACCAGGTGCGTTTCGAGCTCAGCTACTACGCGCTCAATCCGCATATCCGCATCATCGCGCCCTGGCGGGAATGGGAGCTCGCGTCGCGGACCGACCTGCTGAACTACGCCGAATCACGCCAGATCCCGATTGCCCGCGACAGGCGCGGCGAGGCGCCGTTCTCGGTCGATGCCAACCTGCTGCACGCATCCAGCGAGGGCAAGGTGCTGGAGGATCCCTGGGTCGAGGGCGAGGAATACATCTGGTCGCGGACCCGGGCGCCGGAGGACGCGCCGGACCGGCCGACCTATGTCGAGGTCGGTTTCCGGTGCGGCGACGCCGTCTCGATCGACGGGGTCGAACTGAGCCCGGCAAACCTGCTCGCACGCCTGAACGCGCTCGGGTACGACAACGGCATCGGCCGGCTCGACCTGGTGGAGAACCGGTTCGTGGGGATGAAGAACCGGGGGCTGTACGAAACGCCGGGCGGGACCATCCTGCACGTCGCTCACCGGGCGATGGAAAGCCTCACGCTCGACCGGGGCATGGCGCATCTCAAGGACGAGCTGATGCCGCGGTACGCCGAGCTGGTCTACAACGGGTTCTGGTTCTCGCCGGAGCGCGAGATGATGCAGGCGGCGATCGACTACAGCCAGCGCCATGTCACCGGAGTGGTACGGCTCAAGCTGTACAAGGGGAACACGAGCGTGGTCGGGCGGAAGGCCGAGAAGAGCCTGTACTCGGCCGACTACGTGACCTTCGAGGAAGGCGAGGGCGACTACGATCACCGCGACGCCCACGGCTTCATCAGGCTGAACGCGCTGCGCCTGCGCCTGAACAGGATGATGCTGGGATAAACATCCGGGTTCCGGGCTCCAAGCGACCTGCACCCGCCCGCGGACAGCATCGAGGGCTCGCTGCAGCCGAGCCCGACACGCATTTGTGGCAGAAATCTGATCCCTGCGTCACATCGGAAATCGTGGTGCCTCTCCGCCAGGACTTACCCGCGTTCCAGTTCCAGGTCTGCGCGCACCGGCCCCGCGCTTGCACAGTGGAGAGTCACGCATATCTGGTCGCAATCAGTTCCCGGTCAGAGTGGACCGGACGTACCGCCGCTACTCGTGAACGTCGGTGTGAAACGTCTTGGAGATGATTCTCCACTGCGAACCGATCCTGAGCAGTGTCAGGTAGTCGGTGAAATACCGTGGCGGGATTGCGCAGTTGACCGTGGCGAGCGCGGTGTCGGGGCCGGCCCTGTGAATGGACACGATGCGGTCATGGCGAGGCAGGCCCTGGGAGACCGGAGACGGGCGGGCCGCGATCCGTTCGAAGTACTCCGTGCGCGGCCAGTCGGTCACGCTTGTGCCGTCGGTCGCGTAGAGATGGGCGTGCTCGTGGAACACCCGGGCAAAGGCATCAAGGTCGCCTTCGTAAAGCCCGTCGAAGTACTCCTTGAGCACGCCGCTGATGGCGCGCAGATCCCCTTCGTGATCCGGCCTTGCCATGTGCCGTCTCCCGCCTTTGCAACCGAGGCAGGCGCAGTGCCCTAGTTGACGATCTGCCAGCTGCCGTCAGGCTGACGGCAGGCGGTTCCGTAGCCGGCCTCGCTCTTTCCGCCGACCGTGATGGACTGCTGGAACTCCCGGCAATAGCGGCCGGTCCTGTCCTTGAAGGCCGGTTCCGGAACGATGGTGCCGAAGTTGCCCGAGTCCGGGTTGTTCCAGGAGACCTCGGTTCCCGACGGCTGGGTTTCCAGCGCCGACTGGGTTGCCTCACCCATTGCAAGGCGATCGGCACGATCAAGCGAGGCACCGATCTCGGAGCCGATCAGGGCACCGAGCAGCGCTCCTGCGGCCGCCATCGCGACCCGGCCGTCTCCGGAACCGAACTGGGAACCGGCAACCGCTCCGGTAATCCCGCCGAGAAGCGTTCCGGCCCCCTGCTTCGGCCCGCCTGTCTGGCAGGCAGCCAAACCGAGAACCAGCACTGCGACTAGTGCAATTTGACGAACCATCACCAGGATCTCCCTGTGATAGCGGCGTGCCGGTGAGCACCGACCGCACGATTGGTCTGGACAGGTTGAAATTCGTGGCCAGAATACCGCACCGGAAGGGTGGATGTACAGGACGAGCGTGATCCCGCGCATCGTCTGTGGATGCGGAGCACGATGTTCGAACCGGACACTGACGATCCGTTTGCACTGTTCGCGCGGTGGTACGCCGAGGCGGAGGCCTCCGTGGAACCGCAACCGGACGCCATGGCGCTTGCGACGGCCGACGAGCACGGGCGTCCGTCGGTCCGAATGGTGCTGGTGAAGGGGGCTGACCGGCGGGGTTTCGTGTTCTACACCCACCTGGATTCACGCAAGGGAGCCGAACTGGCGGCCAGTCCGCAGGCTGCGCTGTGCTTCCACTGGAAGGCGCTGGGCCGCCAGGTACGGGTGGAAGGCCCGGTCGAACCGGTAACCGGTGCGGAGGCCGACGCCTATTTCGCAAGTCGTGGCAGGATCAGCCGTATCGGTGCGGTGGCGTCGCGCCAGTCGCAACCGCTCGCCAGCCGCAAGGTGCTGTTGGAGGCGGTTGCCGAGCTTGAGCGCGCGCATCCGGGCGATGACATTCCCAGGCCCGAATCCTGGAGCGGGTTTCGTGTCGTGCCCGACCGGATCGAGTTCTGGCAGCAGGGAGAATACCGGCTGCACGACCGGTTCCAGTTCGAGCGTACCCGGACCGGCTGGACGGTCGCGCGCCTGTATCCGTAACCGGCTCCGGCGTCAGTCGGTAACGGGTTCCAGTCTCAGGATCCGGCCATTGCGCGAATCGGTCAGCAGGTAGATGTGACCGTCGGGCCCCTGGCGTACGTCGCGGATGCGTTCCCCGAGTTCCTCGAGCATGTGCTCCTCGCCCGTCACCCGGTGGTTGCCGTCGAGCGTCACCCGGACCAGCATCCGGTCCTTCAGCGCACCGATCAGGAGGTTGCCCTGCCACTTCGCGAAGGGTGCGCCGGTCACGAAGGTCATGCCTGACGGCGCGATCGACGGGTCCCAGTAGTAGAGCGGCTGTTCCATTCCCTCCTTGGCATGTCCGACACCGATCTTGCTCCAGTCGTAGTGGGTGCCGTAGGAAATCTGCGGCCAGCCGTAGTTTCTGCCGGGCTGCGGCAGGTTGATCTCGTCACCGCCCCGGGCACCGTGCTCGTGGATCCACAGCTGTCCCGTTTCCGGGTGCACGGCTGCTCCCTGGGGGTTGCGATGGCCGTACGACCAGATCTCCGGACGGGCATCGGGCGTGGCGACGAACGGGTTGTCATCGGGCACCTTCCCGTCGGTGGTCACACGGATGACCTGGCCCCGGTTGACGGTGAGCGACTGCGCCAGCTCCGCCTGGCCGCGGTCGCCGATGGTGATGAACAGGGTTCCGTCCGGCGCCAGGACCAGGCGTGAGCCGAAGTGCCGGCCACCGCCGCTCTTCGGGAGCTGGCGGAACAGGACCATGGGCTCCCGCAGCGTCGTGCCGTCAAGCATGGCGCGCACCGCCGCGGTGCCGCGACCGTTGTGGTCCCGTTCGGAATAGGTGAAATAGATGATGCCCGTGTCCGCGAAGCCCGGATCGACGAGCACATCGAGCAGTCCGCCCTGGCCGCCGGCAGCGACGGACGGCAGACCCTCGACCGGTTCGGAGACCGTGCCCCCGGGGGTGACGAGCCGCATGCGGCCCGGCCGCTCGGTCACGAGCATGCGCCCGTCAGGCAGCCAGGCAAGGCCCCACGGATGGGCAAGTCCGTCGGCGACGGTCACCACCCGCACCCGGTAGTGCTCGGTCGAGACCTCCATCGCATCGACAGGCCGTGCGAAGATGACAAGCGCGAGGAGAACGGTGAGTATGACGGTTCGCATGATCGTGCTTCCTTTCGGACCGGTGCCGTGACGGATACGGCCCGGTCCATCACCGCGCCGGGGTGCTGCCATGGACGACTCGCGAAGAACGCTGCTTCTGACCGGGGCCAGCCGGGGTATCGGACACGCGACCGTTGCATTGTTCAGTGAACGCAACTGGGACATCATCACCTGCTCGCGTGATGAACCGCCGGAAGAGTGCCGGCGCGATCCGAACTGGTCGCACCACATCACGGCCGACCTTGCAGACCCTGGGAGTCTGGACAAGTTTCTCGACCGCGCCAACGGACTTCTGGCCGACCGGCCGCTGCATGCGCTGGTCAACAACGCCGGATGGTCACCCAAGTCACCGGTCAAGGAGCGACTCGGCTGCCTGAACGGCGACCTCGATGCCTGGCGGCAGGTCTTCGAGCTCAACTTCTTCGTTCCGCTTCGCCTCGCGCGTGGTCTTGCGCCGGCCCTGTCCCGGGGCAGGGGGGCTGTGGTGAACATCACCTCGATCGCCGGTCACGCGATCCATCCCTTCGCCGGGTCGGCCTACAGTACCTCCAAGGCGGCGCTTTCCGCGCTGACCCGGGAACTCGCCAACGAGTTTGCCGAACTCGGTGTCCGGGTCAATGCGGTGGCGCCGGGTGAAATCCGGACCGCGATGCTGTCTCCGGAGACCGACATGCTGATCCCGAGGATTCCGCTCCATCGCCTGGGCGAGCCGGAGGATGTCGCGGCGACCATCCACTATCTCTGCTCCCCCGACAGCGGATACGTCACCGGGACCGAGATCTTCGTCACCGGGGGTCAGCACATCCTCTGACCGGATCACGAAGCCTGGCAGGTCCGCCTGCCCCGGCACTCGCGTCGTGTCCGATCGCGCGGTCGCTGTCCGCGCACGCCCACAGATCGAACGCATGGCAGACCGCGGCGCACCACTTCGCGCCGATACGCTTCCGCACGGTGCAGACCGGAGCGCTGACGGTTCTGGCACCTGTCATCGCGCGTCCGGAAGCGTGACCCATCGACCTTTTTCACGAAGAAGATGGAGATACTGTCGAAATGCCGCCGTCCCTTCGAACGCCGATGGCCGGCGGGTCACCACCTGCTCCGTTTCGTCCTGACTGTCGTCCAGTGTCGCGATCCGGTTACCGTGTGCGGGATGGCTGCGGGTTCAGGTCGGTCGCGGCGCCGGGGAATGCCATGATCTTGCGGGAATGCCTCCCTTGAGAGTAACCGGTTGACAGCGCCAGGTTTCCCTGAAAATCTAAATCATCGCTTTCAAATTTCACGGATCGTGCATGGATCGAACCGAATTCCTGAGCCTGATCGCACGGTACTTCAGGAGCCACCGGATTGTCGGGATCCTCGGTCCCCGACAGTGTGGCAAGACCACGCTCGCAAGGGACCATATCGCGACCCTCAATATCGGGGCATCGACCGATGACAGTCACGGTGACGGCGCTCGCGTGCATTACTTCGATCTCGAGGACCCCGAGCACCTCGCTCGCCTGACCGATCCCAGGCTCGCGCTCGGATCGTTGGAAGGTCTGATTGTCATCGACGAAATACAGCGCATTCCGGAACTGTTTCCGCTGCTCAGGGTGCTGGTCGACCGAGAGCGGCCGAAGCAGCGCTACCTTGTTCTGGGCAGCGCGTCGCGCGAACTGATCCGCCAGTCCTCCGAATCGCTGGCGGGTCGAATCATCTACCTGGAACTCCCGCCGTTCACCGCGTTCGAAGCCGACGATCACCGCCGCCTGTGGCTTCGGGGCGGCTTTCCGCCCGCGTATCTGGCGAGTTCCGACACTGACAGCATGGTCTGGCGCAAGGCCTACGTGACCACCTTTCTGGAACGGGATCTGCCGGCTCTGGGAATGGATTTCAGCGCCCGTACCATGCGCCGGCTCTGGATGATGGTTGCGCATTGGCACGGCAACATCCTCAATGCGTCGGAACTCGCGCGTTCGCTCGACGTCTCTTCACCGACCATCAAACGCTACCTCGACATCCTCGACGGCACGTTCATCACCCGCACGCTGCAGCCCTGGTACGAGAACTTGCGCAAGCGACAGGTCAGGTCACCCAAGATCCTGTTCCGCGACAGCGGTGTTCTTCACGCGTTGCTGGATCTTCCCGACGAGAACGGCCTTCTCGCTCACCCGAAGCTCGGCGCGTCGTGGGAGGGATTCGCACTGGAGCAGGTGATCCAGATGCACCGTGCCGATGCCGCCGACTGCTTTTTCTGGGCGACTCACGGCCACGCCGAACTGGATCTCCTGATCGTGCAGGGCACGAAGAGGTCCGCATTCGAGTTCAAGTACACGTCAACACCCAGGGTTACCCGCTCCATGCACTCGGCACTCGAGAACCTGAAACTGGATCGGATTACAATCGTCCATCCGGGCGATAGCGACTACCCGCTGACGGAGAACGTCAGGGTCGCCGGTCTGCGGACGCTGGCGCGGGAAGCCCTTGATCCGATCTGAACGGCACCGGTGCATCCGGAAATGATGCAACGTGGTCCGGGACCGCGTTCACGCCATGCCCTGTCCGCTGGGAACGCGGGGAGGACGGAGCATCAGAAGCGGGAAATCCTGGAAGCAGCTCTCCGGCGGCGAACGGATCCGGTTGTCGAGCCCCGTCCCGGAACGCGCGACTGACGCTGGTCCCCGGCCACCCGCACGGTCTGAAATACCAGTTCCGCGAGCCCGGGAAGGTCCTGTCCGGGCGAATGTCCGCATTCCCTGTCCTTCGAAGAGCCGTGTGGGCGTCCTCATCCCGCAGCGGCCATTTCCCGACTGCCAGGACCAGGTCACCGAAGAGCGAAGCGGCCATGTCCGGCACAATCCGCGCGGTGATCACCTGCGCTGGCGCGAAACTCCACGGACAAGGTTGCGGAAAGCGCAGGCACGATGGCGTGGACGCGCAGCGCGCGGTCAGCGTGCGAAGGCAACGAGCGTTTCCGGGTCGATGCGGGGGAAGGTCTGGACCGCTGCGATCCGGACAGTGAGACAGCAAACGGTTTCGGGGTTCCGGTCACCGGTGCGGATCCGAAAGCGTTGGCAAGGCGCATCGACACCGCGCAGCCGTGAATGTGCGAACCCTTCGAGGTCCCCCGGATCACCGGGACAACTCCTCCCTTCACCATCCTGCCCGGAGCCTTGCCCGGGGGAGCAGGGCAGCGTCCGACAGGCCCCTCAGCCGCGATCGCGCACGAGGCCACCCTGTGACCGGGGCGAGGACCTTGGTGTTCCCGGCCGGGGAGTTCAGCTCGCCGCAGCCGGCCTTCAGCGTGGCCTGGGGCACCGGTGGGTCGGCATCGTCTTTCGCAACGGCGGTCATGGCAGCCTTCTGCCAAGGGTTCATGTGTCGGGCGCTTGTAAAGTCGACGCCTGCCAGCACCGGAAGAGTGGTGCAGCCCGGTGTCCCCCGGGGACGGTTTGGCTTGTCCCGATACTGCACCGGCACCGCCCGTCAACCAGACTGGCAATCGACAAGATCCCCGTTCGTTGCGCAGCAGGCTTCCCCGCCGATACTGTCTGCGGTTGCGTCTCATCGACAGCAAGCGGGATTTTCACATGCCTGACACCGCACCTCTACAGCGCGGCCTGATCGTGGGTCGGCCGGCGCTGATCGTCATCGACATCCAGCAGTCCGCCTTCGTCGAGAAGGAAGTTCGCGCGATCCCCCACATGGCGGACTACGCCGCGCGGGTCGCCCGGGCCCGGCTTGCCATCGACCGGGCGCGGGAGACCGGGATCCCGATCGTCTTCATCCAGGAGATCCACCGGGCCGACCTCGTTGACTTCGGCCGCGAACTCGACGGCAGCGAGGACATCCATTGCCTCGACAACAACCCGGAAACCGACCTGGCCCGGGAGGTCATCGACTTTCGCGATGGCGACTACCTCGTACAGAAGCGCCGGTATTCGGCGTTCTACGGGACCGACCTGGAAATTCTCCTGCGGGGTCTCCGGGTCGATACCCTGTTGCTGACGGGCGGGCTGACGGATGTCTGCGTCCACTACACCTTCGTGGACGGTCACCAGGGAGACTACTACTGCCGCGTGATCGAGGATTGTGTTGCCGGTTCGAGTCCCGGGGCGCACGAATACGCGTTGCGGGCCATGGAGTACCTGCAGACCGGCGCCAGGCGGTCACTTGATGAGGTGCTGGCGGCAATGGACGCTCACGCGACCGCCGCATCCTGACGGTGCCCGACAGCGGGTGCCGGCGCCGGCCGGCGAGCATGGAAGGGATCGTTCCTGGCATCGGGATCGCGCCCGGTCACCTGATCCACGGTATCGTGGACCGGCCTGTGACATGGCGGGCTTCGCCGGTACCGGTCCGGGGTTTCGGTGCCCGGGGGACAGGCGGTGCAGGTCACGTCCGGCCGAGGTCCGGTCTCCGGCAAGGAAGGTGCGGCGCGCGGGATGCTCCTCAAACGGATCGGGAAGGTCCGGTCGGGTGAAGGGGGCGCCAGTCGCTCCGCAGGACGGTACAACAAGACGGTGCACGTCGGCCGGCGGTTCAACCGGAGGCATGCGCCCCAGGACCTGATCGATCCGCCGAAACCGACATGAACTGCGGACACCCCGAACCCGAACCAGGCTATCCGGACCGCATGAAGAACCTGGCCGGTGTACTCCGATCCCGCCCGTGTGCTGGCGCGGTTTCGGGATCACCGTCCGAACAGGATCGCCGGATTTCTCGCCGGTTCGCCGCCGTCGGCGCACGGGTGGCTGGACGGCGGACGCGACTCGGGTCTGAGCGACATCGCACGTGATGCCGCATCGACAGCGGCATCTCCTGTATCCGGCCTGTTCGGCCCGGTGGCGACCCCGGCCTGCGTGACGGTGTTCAGTCTGTCGATCCGGATCGCCTGGTGGTGATCGGTTCGCCTGGGATGCAGCCGGAAAGCCGGCGCAATGCACCCCGGCCTGAGACTCGACGGGCGGGTTGGGCCATCAGGGACACAGTTTTCCGGCACCGGAGCACGGTGAATGTCCCTCGTGCACGGGTTTCCAGCTCCGATCGAAGCCGTTTCCCGACCTGCAGCAAGCCACCCTGCTGACTACTGCTGCACTGCCCTGGCCGGGTCGCGATGCTGTCGGAAGGGGATGTTCATTCCATCGCCCGTGATCGGGAACTGTTTTCGGACTGCATCGAGCGACAGGGGGAGCTGGATGCTCTCGCCCGCGGTCCACAGCGGGATCTGGTCGTCGAAGGCACGGCTGCCGAACCAGCCGTCCTGCCCGCCAAGCAGTATGAAGAAGTTGGCATCCGGATCGCCGAGGTCGGAGACATGGCGCGCCTGGGAGCCGAAACTGGGGGAGTGCCGATCGATCTTGAGGTCGGCGCCCGACTTCAGGACCGTCTCGCGGCCGCCGCGGGCGGGAAGGTCGCCAATGTGGTATCCGGCGCCAAGTACCGGGATCAGTCCCAGGAAGTGCCGTTTCGCCAGTCGATGGCGGTCTCCCCACACCTCATGCGCAGCGATTTCCCGTGCTGCGGCGGCGAGGGCTGCCGAAACCAGTTCCCGACGCCGTGCCTCGGCAAGGGACCGGAGCACCTCACCTGCCTTGATGTCCAGGAACCCGGTCTGCAGCCAGAACGTGAGTTCGGCGCCGCGACCGACCGCCTCGAATGCGCTCGGCGCAAGATGTGTCAGCACCGCCTCGTAGACCAGCGCCCCTCTCGAGTCGGCATCGTAGGTGCCCTGCCAGCTCGCAAGGTCGGGAACGAGAGCCGCAGCTGCCGGCGCCGAAGCCAGGATGAGCCGGGCGAGCGCGTGCGCCGCCGCACTGTAGACGTCACGCTGCATCGCGGTCAGGTCCGACAGATCGACCGGGTCGAGCGCTTCCACCAGGCGCGTCAGTCTCTCCGCCCGCTGTCCGGGAGAAAACGACAGGCCAATGCGGGTCGGCGGCGCCTCGAACGCGCGGTCGTTGGCTGAAACCACGTAGCCGGCCTGCGGGTTCTCGATCGACGGCAGGTCGCCGGAGGTCAGGATGCGCTCCCAGCTGCGCTGCGATGTTCCGGCGTCGACGAAGATGTCGTGGGGAAACGCGACCGGGCGGTCCGGCAGCCATGTCGCGACCAGGTGGCCGATGTTGCCTTCGCAATCGGCGTAGACGATGTTCTGTGCCGGTACGGCAAAGGTCCGCAGGGTCCTGGACAGCTCGCGGCCGTTCGGAGCCTTGAGCAGGTCGAGCAGCGCCGTAATCTCGTCGCTGGGCAGGTGACCGATCCAGCGGGCCGCGTAGGTCCCCTCGGAAGGGAAGTCCAGCAGTGCCACGTCGCTGATCACGGGTCCCAGGTCGGATCGGCGGGTCCTGGCCTGCGTTTCGAACCAGAACCGGACGCCGATGTCGTGGATTTCTTCCGACAGCGGGGCGGGGTGGTCGGCCAGGTCCACCAGATCCGTGTTCCAGCCATGCAGGTTCGTGCCTCCCCAGGCCAGGCACGGCGTCCGTCCGAATGCAAAGACCGGCAGCCCGGGAGCCATCATTCCCACAGCCTTGTAGGACGGGGTCCGGAGCCCGGCGATCAGCCAGATGTTCGGCAGTTGCAGCCCGAGATGCGGATCGTTCGCGATCAGTGCGCTGCCGCTCGTGCTGCGCGACGGCGCAACGGCGATTGAGTTGCTGCCGAGCCGGGACGTGCGCCGGAACAGGGTCGCCAGCATGTTCGCCCGGCCGTGCGTCGGCGCCGCCGCACCGGAACCGGGCTGGCGGGTCTCTCCGCCCAGCCCGGCGAGTTGCTCCCAGACGGCCTCCCACTGTGGCGTGGAGCGAAGCCTCAGCAGTTCCGGCAGGACAATCCAGGTGAAGTCCAGGCCGCCCAGCCGGCCCACCGCCAGGGTGTCCTCGGCCGTCCACGGCTCCTCGTCAATGCCAAGTACGGAGAATTCCGGCGACCTCGCGTCGGTCGCCGACTTGTAGAAATTGATTCCCGCGACATAGGCGTCGAGCCAGGCGCGGGTTTCGGGCGGCATCCTGCGCAGGATCTCCGGCGCCGCCGTGGCGAACCCGATCACCCGGATTGCCGCGTCGACCTGTGTCGTGAGCGGCCCCAGCATCTCGGAGATGCGGCCCCGGGCAATGCGCTTGAGCACCTCCATCTGGCCCAGCCTGAGGTGCGCGTGCACCAGTCCCAGCGCAAGGGCTCCGTCGCGGTCGGTCTCGGCCAGGATGTATGGCACCATATGGGCGTTCCATCGGATCTCGACCGGACCTTTAAAGGGCGGTGCGGGGAGGCGATTGAACGCCTCTATTCGGTCGGCGGTTCGAATACTGCCCGGTGAGGGCGGAAGAAGTCCGCCGCAGGCCGCGACAACGGGCAGTGTCAGGGTGAGCGCGAACGCCGTCAGCAGTCCACGACCCAGCCGTCGCATCACGGCCTTCCGGGCGAACGCGGACCTCGCTCCGATGCAGCGGACAGGTCGGCCCGAACCCGATCGCCCGGCTGAAGCTGTCGCACGTGAGCAGGGCTTCGGCGTTGGCGGGGACACCGCGGAACGGCAGCCGGCTTCTCGCGGAGTTGCGGGCATCGTCGCTTACCTGTCAGGCCGAAGGTTCCCTGCCGTCGACCCTTCGGAAAGTCCGGCAGGAGTTCCCGGCGCATCCGGCTGGTACATGGCAATCCGCCCGCATGGCCGGCTCCTGCGCGCCACAACCGGTCGCGCGCCGGGTGCAGGCAGGATGCGGGCCGCGGGTCGGGCCCGCGCGGTCCTGGCTCCCCGATGGCTGTCGGCGCGGGTTCGCGCGGCACGGGTGTGCGCCGATGCGCCGGCGGTTCCTGAACGCGCGGCTTGCAGCCGGAATCCCGCGTACGATCTGCGCCGCCGACACGACGAAAAGTGTCCGCGGGGTGAGATCGCATGTTTCACGGTTGCTGCGCGTGCTTCCGGGCATGCCGGCGTTCCTGACCGGTTGCCGGTGAACCTGTCAAGGGTGGCGCGCAGGTGTTGGTCCCGTCGTCTTCCGGGCGAACTGCGGTGCGGCGTCGCGCACCGGCCGATCTCCACCGTCGAACCGGAAGGGACAGTCCCGCCTGTGCCTGCACCGGCCGCCGGGCGGGCCTGGTCGTGGCAACGATGCCCCGGTCCGTGGCCTGCGCTCGAGACCATGCGTGGCCGGACCGGGCACGGTCCTGCGTGCGCATCAGTCCTTCATCCGGTTGTACGCATCGGCAAAGTTCCGCAGCCCTGCAAGGAGCTCCGGGTCGTTGATGATCCGGGGCACCTTGTTCTGGCCGCCCAGCTTGCCACGGCTCTTCATCCATGCGGCAAAGCCGCCAGGCGCAAGAATGTCCACCCGGGCGGCATCCAGTCCGTATCCGCCCGCGCGGTGAGCCGCATAGTCGTCGTTGAGGCCGCACAGGGCCTCGTCGAGCCGCGCCGCGAACAGCGCGTGCCGCTCCTCGTCCAGCCCTTGTTCGGCGCCGTGCGGTCCGAATTCGACGATGTAGAGGTGGCCGCCACGGGCCCCGGACTGCTGCGGAAACACGCTCCCCGCGGCAAAGTCGGTGACCGTCGCGTCGATCGCCCGGGCGGCCTCGGCCACCGCGCGCTCGACCTCGATGCCGATCACGTGCTCGCCGAAGGCGGACAGCATGTAGCTCGTCCGCCCGGTCACCAGGACGCGCGGGGGCGAGCGATCCACCACTCTCACGGTGTCGCCGACCAGGTAGCGCCAGAGCCCGGCGCAGGTGGATACCGCCAGGGCGTAGTTGACACCCGGCTCGACATCGCCGACCCAGCGGCAGTCCGGGTTCGCACTGTCGAGCTGATCGAGGGGGACGAACTCGTAGAAGATACCGGTATCGAGCAGCAGCCTGAGCCCGTCGCCGTCCGCGCCGTCGGCAACGGCAAAGAACCCCTCGCTCGCCGCGTAGACTTCGCGTGTTTCCGCGTGGCTGCCTTCAAGCAGGCTGGTGAAGCGGTCGCGGTAGGGCGTCCACGCAACACCGCCGTGCGACAGCAGTTCGAGTTCGGGATAGATGTCGGCGATCCGGCCCGTCCGCCCGCCGCTTGCGGTCCCGGCGATCTCGGCCAGACGCTCGAAGAAGATCAGCAGCCAGCTCGGCGTGCCGGCAACGGCCGTGATTTCCGTATCCAGGGAGCGTTCGGCAAAGCGATCGATCTTCCGCTCCCAGTCCTCGATACCCTCGAGATCGCGGGGCGGGAAGTAGCGAAGTCTTGCCCAGCCCGGCATGGTCGCTGCAGCAATGCCGCTGAGGTCGCCGCTGTAGATGCCGGGCGCATGGCGGACAAGCCCGGTCGAGCCCCCGAGCATGAAGACGCGTCCGGCGAGCAGCCGGCTCTCCGGCCGGCTGGCGAGATGGAAGGCCAGAAGATCGGCGCCCGCCCGGACGTTGGACCGACGCATCTCCCGGCTCACGGGAATGTACTTCGTGGTTCCGGTCGCCGTTCCCGATGACACGGCGAACCACGGAACGGAACCGGGCCAGGTGCAGTCGGTCAGGCCGGGAAAGGGCTCGCGCCAATAGGCGTGCCAGAAGGCATCGTAGTCCCGGAGCGGAACCCGTGCGCGGAACTCGTCGAGCGACCAGCCAGGAGAGAAACCGTGGTCCCGCCCGAACGTCGTGCCACGGGCGCGCCTGATCAGGGAGGACAGAACGGCGCGCTGCGAGTCCCGCGGGTCCATCCGTGCGAGATGCACCAGACGCCTTCGGGCGTAGAGACGAAGCAGCCAGGTTGCGTCGTACATGACCGGTGGCCGATTTCGTGCGTTCCCGGGTCAATTCTCCGGTGACACCGCACGGGAAGGTATGGCGGGTCCCGAAAGCCGTCAAGGTCGCGCCGGGGGTTCCGGAGCGGTGCCGCAGGCCCTGCCGGAGAACAGGGCCGGGTGACGATCCGGGTCTCCTGCGCCCGCCGGTGGTGTCAGGTCCGCTGAGCGATCAGCCTGCGGTACCACTGCGCGCGCTGTTCCGCCGCGGCGCGTTCCGACACCAGCCAGTCGCGAAGCAGCCCGTCGTGCCACTCGGTTCGCCCGAGCAGGTCGTCGAGACGGACCGCGTCGGCCTCGTTGATCCGCTCGAGCGCGCGCAGCTGCGCGAGCTGTTCGCTCGTCTCCAGCACGCCGATGAACCGCAGCTTCAGCGCGATCAGCAGCCTGTGGTGCGCGGACGCGTCCGGATTGATGTCCGCGCGCAGGTACTCGCGCAGTGCGGACAGCCCGGCCTCCGTCAGCCCCAGGACCGGCTCGTCCGCCTCCTCGCGGCTGGTTGCTTCGAGCAGGCCTTCGAGGCGGAGCAGTTCGATCGAACTGCCGAGCAGCTCGAGCGATGGTCCGACGATGCGCGCGGTGAACTGGCGGACCTCGCGGGCGATCTCGCTGTAGGGCCGGTCCCCCTGGAGCAGGGCGCCCAGCGCCGCCATGCGGATCGCATCCCTGGGAACGAGCGAGCCGTCCTGGATCATGGTCCGTACCGGGCGGCGTCAGCCCGGCGACATGCCGCGCAGCCGTTCGCTGCGCCGCCGGAGCAGCTCGACCGTGGTCAGCAGCGCGATCGAGATGCAGACCAGGATCGTCGCCACGGCGAGGATGGTCGGCCGGATTTCCTCGCGAATGCCGGAGAACATCTTCCACGGGATGGTCCGCTGCTCCACCGACCCGACGAACAGCACCACCACGACCTCGTCGAACGAGGTGATGAAGGCAAACAGTGCGCCGGATATCACCCCGGGCAGGATCAGCGGCACGATGATCTTGAAGAAGATGCGGGCCGGTCCGGCCCCGAGGCTGGCGGCGGCCCGGATCAGCGATCGGTCGAACCCCACCAGGGTCGCGGTGACGGTAATGACCACGAAGGGAGTGCCGAGCGCCGCGTGGGCGACGATCACACCGATATGCGTCGAGGAAATCCCCATCCGGGTGTAGAAGAAGTACATGCCCGCCGCCGAAATGATCAGCGGCACGATCATCGGTGAAATCAGGACCGCCATGATCGTGGTGCGGAACGGCATGTATGGCTGGCTGAGGCCGAGCGCGGCCAGGGTTCCGAGCGTGGTGGAGATCAGGGTCGCGAAGACCGCGATGAAGAAGCTGTTTGCGACCGCGTCCTGCCACGACTGCTCGGTGAAGAACTCCTGGTACCACTTGATGCTGTACCCGTCGGGATCGAGTGACAGCATCTCCGGCGTGAAGGTGAAGTACGGCAGTTCGTTGAAGCTCAGCGGCACGATCACGAAGATCGGTCCGATCAGGAACACGAAGATCGCCGCACAAATGACCCGGAACGAATAGTACCAGGCGCGCTCGCCGGATGATGCGTGGACTGGCAGGGCCATCGTCGCGCCCTCTAGCCGAGCTTCATGTTGTCGATGCCCACGATGCGGTCGTACAGAAGGTAGAGTGCGAGCACGAGCGCAAGCAGGATGACGCCAAGCGCGGCAGCCAGGCCCCAGTTGAGGGTCTCGCTGACATGCGAGGCGATGAAGTTGGAGATGAAGGTGCCCGTGCGGCCTCCCACCAGCGCCGGGGTGATGTAGTAGCCGATCGACAGGATGAAGACGAGAATGCTGCCCGCACCGATCCCGGACACCGTGTTCGGCAGGTAGACCCGGACAAACGCGGTAAACGGGGTGGCGCCGAGCGAACGGGCTGCCCGCATGTATGACGGCGGGATGGTCTTCATGACCGAGTAGAGCGGCAGGATCATGAACGGCAGCAGGATGTGGGTCATCGCCACGAAGGTGCCGATCTTGTTGTGGATCATCTGCAGTCGCCCGTCGTCGGAAATCAGGCCGACGACCACCATCAGGTCATTGAGCACACCCTCGGTCTGAAGCAGGGCGATCCAGGACGTCGTCCGTACCAGCAGCGACGTCCAGAACGGCAGCAGGACCAGCACCATCAGCAGGTTGCTGGTACGCAGGGGCAGGGTGGCAAGCAGGAAGGCAACCGGGTAGCCGAGCAGCAGGCACAGGATCGTGATCAGCCCGCTCATCCACACCGTCTTCCAGAACAGCTGCAGGTAGATCTGACGGTTTTCCGGCTGCCAGCTGACCGCTCCCAGGTCGTCGAGCCGCATGTCCACCGCGGCCAGGAAGTAGCTTTCGGTCACGTGGTCCGATTCACGCTTGATCAGCCGCCAAAGGTTGATGTCGCCCCACTTGCGGTCGATCTTGATCAACTGTTCCGACCATGGCGCCTCGGTGATCTTGAGAGAGCGCCGGCCCGACTTGCGCAGCAAGCTGGCCATGCCGGGTTTCTCGTAGTTCAGCCGCCGGGCCAGCCGGCCCAGCGTCTTTGCCTTGAACGCGGCCTGGATGTCGGCGACCGCCGTCTCGAACACGGCCTCGTCGGGCAGGGCGTCGCCGGTCTCGTCCCAGTCCCGCAGGACAACCACGGTTTCCGGCAGGACCTGCGCGACAATGGTGTTCTCGACGCTCCTGTAGAGCATGTCGAAGATGGGCAGGATGAATGCGAACAGCAGGAATGCCATGAGTGGCACGACCAGCAGTGCGGCGCGGATGCGGCTGCGAAGCAGAGCGCGCTCCAGGCTGATCCGGAGCGGAACGCCGTCAGCGGTGGTCAGTTCATGTGCCATCATGCGTGCCGGTCAGAACCCGGGAATGGACGGGGACGGCCGAGACCGGCGCGTCCCCGAGCAGGGCCGGCACACGGTGACCCGAAAGGGCGTGGTGTGCCGGCGTGTGATGTCCCTGGCTCCGCAGGCTACTTGGCGAGCCACGCGTTGAAGCGCTCGTCAAGTTCCGCCCGGTGGTCGGCCCACCAGACGTAGTCGAAGTTCAGGATGGTCTTGGCGTTGGCCTCGTTGGTCGGCATGTGCGGCTTCATGTCGATGCCGAGATCGGCATGCTTGCCCACGAGCGGACCGGACGAGTAGCGGGCCGGGCCGTAGGAAATGAACTTGGCCTGGTCAGCGAGCCGCTGCGTGTCGGTCGCGAACATCAGGTACTTGAGCACGGCATCCTTGTTCGGGGTGCCCTTCGGGATCACCCAGCCGTCGAGGTCAAACACCTGCCAGTCCCACAGCATGGCGATCGGCTGGTTCTTTTCGGCAATGGCGGAGAACAGCCGGCCGTTGTACGCGGATGCAATTGCCACCTCGCCATCCGCCAGTAACTGCGGCGGCTGCGCGCCCTTGGTCCACCAGACGACACTGTCCTTGATGGTGTCGAGCTTCGCGAAGGCGCGGTCCACGCCTTCCGGTGTATTCAGCACTTCGTAGACCTGCTCACCCGGCACGCCGTCGGCGATCAGCGCCCACTCGAGGTTGCCGATCGGCTTCTTCTCGAGAGCGCGGCGGCCCGGGAACTTCTCCAGGTTGAAGACATCGGCGATCGTGGACGGCTGGTCGCCCTCGAACGCGTCGGTCCGGTAGCCGAAGGTGGTGGAGTAGACGATCTGCGGAACGAAGCAGTTCGTGCCGCCGGGTGTCAGCGTTCCGGAGAAGAAGTCCTCGGATGCCGGGGTGCCGTCAGGCGCGGCGGCGAGCATCGCGTCGGGATCGATTTCCTCGATGAGGCCTTCGTCACAGGCCGTGATCGCGTCCGAGGCGACCATGTCAACCAGGTCCCAGGTCACGTTGCCGGACTCGACCTGGGCCCGCAGCTTGGCAAGTCCTTCGGCTGCCGAGTCATCATTGACGATCTTCACATCCGGATTCGCTGCCATGTAGGGGTCGTGGTAGGCCTTCTGCTGGCTTGCGGTGTAGGCGCCGCCCCAGGACACGACCGTGAGATCGACCGCGAGGGCCGTTCCCGCCCCGAGGACGATTCCCATCGCCAGGGCCGACGAACCGAACAAGAGTCTCATGAGCTTTCTCCATGCATGTCTGGCCGCATGCGGCCACGATGGTCCTCCGACACCCGTCCTTCCGGGTGCGGCGGCACTTTCCGGCTCCCTAGGCGGGAGCCGCGCTGCCAACTCCCGCGTCAAGTGCCCGGCAGTCTTCCGAAGCCCACCCGAGAGGGACCTCCGAACCCTGACTGAGGCGTACATGATCGTGGGCATTCGCCACCTTCACGATGAAGGAATCGTTTCCGGCGACGGTGAGCCTGGCCCGGATGTGATCTCCGAGATAGATCAACTCCTCGACCCGGCCCGTGATCCGGTTGTCGGCAAAATCCTGGCCCGGCCCGATGACGACCCGTTCCGGCCGCAGCGACAGTGTCGTGATCTCTCCGGCCCCGGCGACATTGACACTCAGTGCCCGTACCTGCTGGCCGTCTTCGAGTTCGACCGTGCAGAATGAACCGTCCATCTCCTTCACGCGCGCCGTGAGGCGGTTGTTCTCGCCGATGAACTGGGCAACGAAGGCGTTTTCGGGCTTTTCGTACAACACGTCCGGGGTTGCCAGTTGCTGAATCACGCCATCGTCGAACACCGCGATCCTGTTCGACATGGTGAGCGCCTCGGACTGGTCATGCGTGACATAGACCACCGTGACGCCGAGAGATTCGTGGATGTGCTTGATCTCGTACTGCATTTCCTCGCGCAGGTTCTTGTCGAGCGCTCCCAGCGGCTCGTCCATCAGCACGAGGTCCGGTTCGAACACCAGCGCCCTGGCGACGGCGACCCGCTGCTGCTGGCCGCCGGACAGCTGCGCCGGCCGCCTGCCTCCGAACTCAGGCAACCGGACCATGTCCAGGGCCCGGGCGACCTTGGTCTCGATTTCGGTGCGCGACATGCCGCGGACCTCAAGCGGGAAGGCGAGGTTCTCGTGGACCGTCATGTGCGGGAAAAGCGCGTAGTTCTGGAACACCATGCCGATGCCGCGGCGGTGTGGCGGGACCCGGTTGAGTTCGGTTCCGTTCAGAAGGATGCGGCCGTGGGTCGGAGTCTCGAACCCGGCGAGCATCATCAGGCAGGTCGTCTTTCCCGAGCCGGACGGCCCGAGCATGGTCAGGAATTCGCCTCGCGCTATGTCGAGGTTGAGATCCCGCACGACCAGCTGCCTGCCGTCGTAGGTCTTCTGAACACCCTCAAAGGCGACCAAGGCTTCCTGTGCGTCAGCCATTCGGGCTCCCGTGAATTCTCTGCGCCGTCCCTGCACCTGCAATGGCCCGCTGAGACGCGAAAAACACTAACTCACATGGGTGCCTGTTGCAAACCGCGGCTCACTGGCATGGTTGCCGGGAAAACGGCCGAAACATCCTGAATTCGACAGGATACCGTCGCGTTCGTCAGGGCTTGACGGCCTGCGCGGGCGGAGGTTCGGAATCCGGGACAGCGGGGGGAAGGACCAATGAGGACAACCGCGCGCGTGGTGGTGATCGGAGGTGGTGTCGTCGGGGTCTCGGCGCTCTACCACCTGGCCGCGAAGGGCTGGAGCGACGTGGTGCTGCTCGAGCGCACGGAACTGACCGCCGGTTCGACCTGGCACGCCGCCGGGCTGCTGCCGCTGTTCAACATGAGCTACTCGGTCGGCCAGCTGCACCAGTATTCGGTCGAACTGTACAAGCGGCTGGAGCAGGAAACCGGCCAGGCGGTCGGCTTCCATCCGACCGGCAACCTGCGGCTTGCGTGCAACCGCGACCGGATGGACGAGTACCGCAACTACCAGTGCACGGCCGAGACCATCGGCGTCGACTGCCGCCTGATCGGCGTTGACGAAATCGCGGCCCTGTGGCCGATCGCGAACATGGAAGGCCTTGTCGGCGCCCTGTGGCACCCGACCGACGGTCATATCGCGCCGGTCGACGTCACCATGGCGCTTGCCCAGGGTGCGCGCATGCGCGGCGCGGAGATCATCCAGCGGACCGAGGTGACGGCGATCGAGCGGACCCACGGATGCGAGTGGGTGGTCCGGACGGACGCGGGGGACATCAGCTGCGAGCACGTGGTGTGCGCCACCGGAAACTACGCCCGGACCACCGCGCGCATGGTGGGCCTCGAGATCCCGGTGATCCCGGTCGAGCACCAGTACATCGTCACCGATGTCGACCCGGTGCTGAAGGAGTGGCGCGAGGCCGGAAACCCGGAACTGCCGATCCTGCGGGAATCCGACGCCTCCTACTACTTCCGCGAGGAACGCATGGGCTGGATTCTCGGGCCGTACGAGAACGGAGCGCCGGCCTGTTTCGTCGACGGTGTGCCGGCGACCTTCGAGAAGGACCTGTTTCCCGGAGACCTCGACCGCCTGCTGCCGCATGTCGAAGCGGCGGCACGCCGGGTCCCGTCGTTCGAGCACGCCGGTATCAAGGACATCGTCAACGGCCCGATCAGCTATTCGCCCGACGGCAACCCGCTGGTCGGGCCGGCTTTCGGTCTCGAGAATTTCTGGATCTCCGAAGGGCACAGCTTCGGAGTGACGGCGGCCGGTGGTGCCGGGTGGCAACTCGCCGAATGGATCGTCGAGGGCGAGCCCGGCGTCGACATGCTCGGTGTCGATCCGCGCAGGTTCGGAGTGGTGTCGCGGAACTTTGCCCGCATCAAGAACGAGGAAGCCTACGCGCATGTCTTCGTCAATCACTTCCCGATGGAGGAACGTCCGGCCGCTCGTCCGGCCAAGGCTCCGCCGATCTACGATCGCCTCGACCGGGCAGGGGCGGTCTGGGGGGCGCGGTTCGGCTGGGAGCGGCCGAACTGGTTTGCGCCTGAAGGCACGCCGCGCAAGGACATCTACTCGTTCCGGCGATCGAACTGGTTTGCCCATGTCGGTGCCGAGGTCGAGGCAATGCGCACGCGGGTGGGGCTTATGGAACTGTCCTCCTTTGCCAAGTTCGAGGTCGAGGGACCGGGCGCGCGGGACTGGCTTGATCATCTGGTCGCAAACCGGATCCCGGGCGGTATCGGGCGCATGTGCCTGGCCCACGCGCTCAATCCGTCAGGGTCCGTCCGCTCGGAGTTCACGATCACGCGGATGGCGGACGGGCTGCACGGGGAGCGATTCTTCCTGGTCGGACCGGGTGCCGCGCACGACCATGACCTGGACGGTCTGCGAAAGGCACTGCCCCGGGACGGATCCGTGCACCTGACCGACGTGACCGGCCGCTACGGGGTCCTTGTGCTGGCAGGTCCGGATGCCCGGACCGTGCTGCAGCGCCTTGCCGACGCCGACATCTCGAACGAGGCGTTCCCGTGGCTGACCATGCAGGAGATACCGGTCGGGTTCTGTCCGTCGGTCCGTGCCATGCGGGTGAACTTCGTCGGCTCGCTCGGGTGGGAACTTCACCATCCGATCGAGTACCAGATCCACCTCTACGACGCCCTGCGTGAGGCCGGAGCGGAGTTCGGGATCGCCGATGTCGGCATGCGGGCGATGGAGTCGATGCGGCTCGAGAAGTCCTATCGCCTGTGGGGAACCGATCTCAATGCCGAGAACTCGGTGCTCGAAGCCGGTCTCGGCCGGTTCGTGCGCCTGAACAAGGGTCAATTTGGCGGACGGGACGCACTGGTTCTCCAGCAGCAGGCCGGGGTGCCGACCCGGTTCTGCACCATCGAGATCGAGGCGGAAGATGCCGACCCGTTCGGTAACGAGCCGGTGTTGCTCGACGGTACCGTCATCGGGCGGGGTACCGCCGGCGGGTACGGCCACCACGTCGGCAAGTCGTTGATGCTGGGATACGTGGAGAGCGGCCACGCCCGGGTCGGGCTCGAATGTCATGTTCGCGTGCTTGATCGTACGCTCCCGGCCCGCATCGTCGAGGAGAGTCCGTACGACCCGGAAAACCTGGCGCTCAGGGCGTAACACCGGGAAATCCGGCCGCTTCTCTCCGCGCGGTGCCGGTCCCGGACACCGGGTCCGGTCACCCGCCCACCCGCCATCGAACTGACCTGCGAGTGCATGGCCCGGTGCCTGCCGGCCGGTGCTCGCGGTTGCCCAGCCGGGCCCATGGTGTAGGATGCCGGCGCGTCGCGGACGATATCGGTGCGGGCCGCGGCGGTCCTGGGACAGCGCGGGGCAGAGTATGGATCAGTCCGGAAAATTCATGGCCGGCCGCAGGGGCCTGGTCATGGGGGTCGCCAACGACCGGTCGATCGCATGGGGTATCGCCCGGGCGGCGGCGGATCAGGGTGCGGAACTCGCATTTACCTACCAGGGAGAGGCGCTGCGCAAGCGCGTGGCCCCGTTGGCGGAAAAGGCGAATTCACGGATCCTGCTCCAGTGTGACGTGAGTGATGATGACAGCATCGACCGCGCCTTCGAGGCGGTACGGAGGGAATGGGGAAACCTGGATTTCCTGGTCCACGCCATCGCCTATTCCGACAAGGAGGAACTGAAGGGCGCCTACATCAGCACGTCACGCGACAACTTCCTCAGGACACTGGATATTTCCTGCTATTCCTTCACCTCGGTCGCGCGTCATGCAGCCGGGCTGATGGGATCGGGCGGCAGCATGCTGACCCTGTCCTACTACGGGGCGGAGCGCGTGATGCCGCACTACAACGTGATGGGCGTGGCCAAGGCGGCGCTCGAGGCGAGCGTGCGCTACCTTGCAGTGGACCTCGGTGGCCGCGGCATCAGGGTGAACGGGCTTTCGGCCGGACCGATGAAGACGCTTGCCGCGTCCGGTATCGGCGATTTCCGCTACATCCTGAAATGGAACCAGTACAACTCGCCGCTCAGGCGAAACGTGTCCCTCGAGGATGTCGGCGGGGCCGCCGTCTATCTGCTCAGCGACCTGTCCAGTGGCGTGTCTGGCGAGATTCACCATGTTGATTGCGGGTACAATATCGTCGGCATGAAGGCGGTAGACGCACCGGACATATCCGTCGTCTGAACGGAGGGAGCGGTGGCGGGCAACAGTTTCGGGTCGGTCTTCCGCTTTACCACCTGGGGCGAAAGCCACGGTCCCGCAATCGGGTGTGTCGTGGACGGAACCCCGCCCGGCATTCCGCTCGACGAGGCCGGTATCCAGCGTTATCTGGATCGCCGCAGACCCGGCCAGTCCCGTTTCACCACCCAGAGGCGCGAACCCGACACCGTGAGCATCCTCTCCGGCGTGTTCGAAGGGCTGACCACCGGCACGCCGATCGGAATGGTGATCGAGAACGCCGACCAGCGCTCGAAGGATTACAGCGAGATCCGGGATCGATTCCGTCCCGGGCATGCCGACTACACCTACCAGGCCAAGTACGGGATCCGGGACTACCGGGGCGGCGGTCGGTCATCGGCGCGCGAGACCGCGATGAGGGTTGCCGCCGGCGCTGTTGCCCGCGCGGTTCTGGCCCACCGCCTCGGGCCAGGGATCACGATCAGGGGTGCGCTGGTCCAGGTCGGTCCGCACGCGATCGACCGTTCCCGCTGGGAGTGGGATGAAATCGACCGGAACCCGTTCTGGTGTCCCGACCCGGTCATGGCGGAACAGTGGAGCGGGTTCCTGGACGAGGTCCGCAAGCAGGGCTCCTCGGCAGGAGCCGTGGTGGAGGTGGTGGCCGATGGCGTGCCTGTCGGCCTCGGCGAACCGGTCTATGGCAAGCTCGACAGCGACCTTGCGGCAGCGATGATGTCGATCAACGCGGTCAAGGGCGTGGAAATCGGCGACGGGTTCGGGCTCGCTGCCGTTGACGGCCGGGAAGCGGCCGACGAAATGCGGATGGTAGACGGCCGCCCGGTGTTCCTCGACAACCGGGCTGGTGGGGTATTGGGCGGCATTTCCACGGGTCAGCCCGTCGTGGCTCGGTTCGCCGTCAAGCCGACCAGTTCGATCCTCGAGCCGCGGTGCTCGGTTGATCGACACGGCCGCGAGGTCACGGTTTCGACCACGGGCCGGCATGATCCGTGTGTCGGCATCCGTGCGGTTCCGGTCGGCGAGGCGATGATGGCCTGCGTCCTCGCCGATCACCTGCTGCGCCATCATGCACAGTGCGCACCGCAGGCCGATCTGCCGGACCGGTGAGGTTCCTGAGGTTCCTGCTCTGGCTGTTCGCGGCGATCGGCGTCCTCGCGACGGGGTTGTTCGCCGCGGCGGTTGCGGCGCTGATCTGGGTCCAGGAACGCGAGCCGTCGCTGCCGGACGAGATCGTTCTTACCCTGCAACTCGACGGTGAGCTCGACGAGGTCCGCGACCCGTCGGTGATCCCGACCCTGTTGCCCGGCCAGTCGCGGCTGTCGCTGTTCGACATCGTCCGCGCACTCGACGCGGCAGCGGCCGATGACCGGGTTTCGGGCGTCGCGGTCGATCTTTCGCAGGCGGCACTCGACCTTGCCGAGGCCGGTGAACTCCGTTCGGCCATCGCGCGGTTTCGGGCATCCGGCAAGTCTGCGACGGCGTTTTCCGAGTCCTTCGACGGTCCGGCCGCGGTGGCGAACTACTACCTTGCCACGGGTTTCGAGCGGATCGACCTGCAGCCGTCCGGCACATTCTCGGTCCTGGGGATCACGGCAGCCATGCCACTGGTGGCGGACCTGCTGGAGGAGCACGGCATCCAGGCCGACTTCGACCGGCGCCACGAATACAAGGGCGTGATGATCGGTCTGACGGAACGGGAGCTGCCCGATGCGGTTCGTGGCAACCTGCGAACCCTGATCACCTCGCAGTTCGAGCATTTCGTTGCCGATGCCGCCGCGGCACTCACCCTGTCCCCGCAACGGTTGCGTGAACTCGTCGATCAAGCCCCGTTGACGGCCACAGACGCCCTGGCGCAGGGCCTCGTCGACCGGCTGGGCTATCGCGACGACTGGCTCGACACCACGATGCCCGACGATCACGAGCCTGCTGCCGACAAGCGGGCCGGGACAGTCGAGCTTGCGGACTACCGTGACGCCCTCGACTTACCGGTTTCAGATGTCCGGATCGCGGTCATCGAAGTCGCCGGTTCGATCGCCCGCGGGGAACCGGACCTGCCGTTCGGCGCCCGGTACCGGGCAGTGTCGGGACGGCTGGCCGAGGCGATCGGACAGGCCCGCGAGGACACCTCTGTCCGCGGCCTGATCCTGCGGATCGACAGCCCCGGCGGTGACTACATTGCCTCCGACGCGGTGCGCGACTCCGTGGCCAGGTTCCGGAACAGCGGGCGGAGCGTTGTTGCGTCGATGAGCGGTGTGGCGGCGTCCGCCGCGTATTTCATTGCGGTGGAGGCGGACAGGATCCTGGCGCATCCGGGCACGGTTACCGGTTCGATCGGGGTTGCGGGCGGCAAGGTCAGTTTCGGCCGGGCCCTGGCACGGCACGGCATCGCCGTTGCGCGCGAGTCGGTTGGCGAGAATGCCGCCATGTACGCGCCGACCGATCGCTTCGATGCGCACCAGCAAGAGCGCCATGCCGCGATCCTCGATGGCATCTACGACGACTTTGCCGGGCTGGTTGCGGACAGGCGTGGCCTCGGGCCCGACGAACTCGATCATGTGGCACGCGGGCGGGTCTGGAGCGGCAGCGATGCGCTCAAGGTCGGACTGGTGGACGGGCTCGGCGGCTTCCACGAGGCGATACGGCAGATGCGGGAACTGTCCGACCTCACCGAGGTACAACCGGTCGAACTCGTGGTGTTTCCGCGCGAGCCCGACCGTCTTGAGGCGGTGCGCTCCATGCTCGACAGGGGAGGACTCCTGTCCGTGTTTGCCCGCCTCGATGCCGTGCTGCGTACGGCCGAACCACTGTTTGCGCTCTTCAGCCCGCTGCTGGAAGTGCGGTCGGGCATTTCCGCCCTGCAGCCGGGAACCGGGCCCGACACGCTTCCCGAGTAACGGGCGTGCAGGTCAACCATACCGGTTGACCACGGTTCCCGGCATCACGCCCGATTTGCCAGCGTCAGCCCGGGTACCCCCGTCGAGTGGAGGCGGCAGGGGACCGATGCTTCCCGCGCACGGCCCTTCATCCATGGAAGATCCGCGTGAACCAGATTGCACCCCGGTCCGAACCAAGGATCCGGGATATCCGGTTTTGCCGGTGTTCCCAACAACGCGATGATGCGCTCGCAGACATCGTCTGAGTTCATTCAGGCCTATTCGTTCGTTTGGCGCTCTCATTCATGTACTGCGAGCCTGGCCGGGAAGGCTGGCGCGTCCCGTGACCTCGGCTGGGCCGGCCCGGAACAACGCAGGTGCGGGGGGATGAATTGAAAACGCCGCACCAAGTACCATAAAGGGAGACATGAAGGCGGATGCGCGCGAGGCTCGGGTTGCGGACGTTCAAGACCAAAGCGTTCCGCGAGGGGCTGGAGAATGTTGCGCTGTGCGAGGCCGTGCGTCGGGCCTGCAGCGGACTGATCGACGCCGATCTCGGCGGCGGCGTCATCAAGCATCGGATCGCCAGGAAGGGCGGTGGCCGCTCCGGCGGGTTCTGCACGATTGTGCTGTTCTGCAGTGGCGATCTTGCGTTCTTCGTTTACGAATTCGCCAAGAGCGACCGGGAGAACCTTCGCCGGAACGAGCTGGAAACCTTCAGGCTGCTGGCCGAGGAGTAACTGGCGCTGGCCGAAGAGGCCTGGCGGGCGTACAGGCCGCCGGAGTAATCGTGGAGGTGAACTGCGATGACCAGGCAGTACAAGACGAGGCTCTGGCGGCGGCACACGAGGCGGCGCTCAGATTGGCCGAGGCGGGCCTCATGTCGAAGCGGACCATGCGCAAGTTCGACGAGATGTGCCTGACGCCAGTGAAGGGCATGACGCCAGAAGACATCCGCGCGCTCCGTCTGCGCGAACAGGCGAGTCAGGCGGTGTTCGCTCGGCATCTCAACGTGACGACGGGACTGGTGAGCCAGTGGGAACGCGGCGAGAAACGCCCGCGTGGCGCGTCACTGAAGCTGTTGTCGCTGTTGGCGAAGAACGGTCTCGGAGCGGTCGTCTGAAGCACTTGCGGGCAGAGCGGCGGTGGCGGTCGACCATGCGTACTGTTGGGGACGGGGGCCTGGATCCAGCTGACGATAGCGTGCCATCAGTAATCAAGGGCGTGGCGCTCACCCACGGCACATCCGGTTGCGTGACATGTGTCGGCCGTACTTTGCAATCCGGAAACACGGAAGAGTCCATGATCGGCGATACGTTTCAACCCAGGACGTCTACGGGGTCGATTCCCTGGTCCCGGTGCATATGTTCAGGGACTTGTGGATCCCCCTAAAGACACGACACGGGCAAGTACCGGCATTTCGTGGCCACCGGAACACCGGGCCCGTTGTCGGCGTTGATTCAAGAGCCGAACCTCGACCGAAACCCCGGTTGTGTTCGTCGGTGGTCTTGAGCCCAACTCAGGCCGGATGCTGCTGCAAGGCCGAGCACTGTCGCGGTTTGCCAACAACAGAACCGCGCTGCCGTGGCGGACAAGGATTCCGACGTCTCTCCGTGCCTTTCCCGAGAACAGTCCTCCTCCAGGAACCGAAGCAAAGTCACGACAGTTGCGAAACCGTGTAAAGTCCGGGTTTTGCAGGTGGTTGCAGTCGTGAACCGGGCAGCACTGTCGCGGATGGCATCCATGCCGTTGGACTGCCTTGTCCGGTTCCTGTCCGCGACCAGCGGGCTCAGATGCATCGAGGACTCACCGTCGGAGGCGAGAACGGCGCTGCGGAAAGCCTGTGCCGCGGCCAGTGTCAACCGGGGAGGGCCGGACCTGGACGGGTAGCGGAGGGTGGCAAGGTGCGAACCGGCCGCGACCCGTTCAAGCGGTACTGAATACGCGCCATAAAATGCCTGCGGAGAAAGCCAAATTGAACCCCACCATCCACCTGAGCAACAGGAGGTCAGCCTTTGTCGCCAGATGTTCGGTTGGTTCCTCGCCGAGCGCGGCAGCCATGGCCTCGGCCTGTTCGTCCGGAAGTCCCGCCTGCTTGAGTTTGCGGGCAAAACGAAGAGTATCTATCGCGGTCGTAGCCATGCTCCCACCATGATGCAATCGGCTTGCAATGGCAATCGGTCCGCAGCGCCGCCTCCTCCCGACCCGGTCCTCCACGCCGTCTCCGATGCGCCGGCGCGTCCTCGCCCGTCGCGTCCGAGTCGGGCGCCGCTTCGGGGCTAAGCTTAAGCCCAAGCGCCCCGATGACCTTGCGCCGGGAGGTCCGCCGGGAAGTCGCGTGAGTTTCAGGTCACTTTCACGGTTCTTCAGATGCCCGGCGGCAACGCCTTCCCCGTGAGCAGCGACAGGCCCCGACGCCGTCGGGCGGGTTTATCCGAGCCAGCCGGCCGGAACGGAGCGCACCTTCCCTGCGTCACGGTCAATCCGCGTGACTTTCCGATATAGTCCCCCGCGCATTCCTGCAGCCCCGGCGGGCCGCAGATCTCGAAAGCGAGCATCTGCGCCCGCGCCGGGCAGCCAGGCCCCCGAAACCCGCGCCGGGAGAGACTCATGGCCCGCGACCTGCCGAACATCCTGCTAATCCAGGCAGACCAGCTCAAACCGCAGCTGCTGCCCGGATACGGCGGACCGGCCGTGATGCCCAACGTCAACCGGCTGGGCGAGGAAGGGGTCGTGTTTGCGAATGCCTACTGCAACTTCCCGCTTTGTGCGCCGTCGCGCTTCTCGATGCTGGCGGGCATGCCGCCGTCGCACGTGCGGGCCTTCGACAACGGCGCGGAATTCACCGCCGCCACGCCGACGATGGCGCACTACCTGCGGTTGGCCGGCTACCGTACCGCGCTTGCCGGCAAACAGCATTTCGTTGGCCCGGACATGCTGCACGGCTTTCACGAACGCCTCGTGCCCGAACTCTATCCGACCGACTTCCACTGGACCCCGAGCTGGGACGAGGTGCGGATGGAATCGAACAACGATTCCAGCGGCGTCATCCGTTCCGGCATCACGGCGAGCAGCATGCAGATGGACCACGACAATGCGGTCCTCTCACGGTCGGTTGAATGGCTGAAGCAGGCGGCGCGCCGGCCGGAACGGCAGCCCTTCTTCCTGTCGGTGTCCTTCACCCATCCTCACGAGCCCTATTTCGCACGGCGCGAACACTGGGAGCGGTACCGGCACGAGGACATCCCGATGCCTGCGACCCCGCTGCTTCCCGAACCGGAGCGAGACCTGCACAGCTGGCGCATGCTGGCCCACCACGGCCTCCTCGAGGGAGACATTGCCGACAACCATGTACGGACCGCCCGGCACGCCTATCTGGCAAACTGCTCCTGGCTCGACGACATGGTGGGAACTCTGACGGGGGTTCTGGAGACGGAGGACTTTGCACACGACACCGTGGTCCTGTTGACCTCGGACCACGGGGACATGCTCGGCGAGCGGGGCCTCTGGTTCAAGAAGCATTTCTTCGATCACGCAGCACGGGTGCCGCTCATCCTGCATGCGCCCGGACGGTTCGCGCCGGCGCACCGGCCGGAGCCCGTCTCCCTGGTGGACCTGCTTCCGACACTCTGCGACCTGGCGGACATCGATCTTCCGAACCGGGCGCCGCGGCCACCCGATGGCCTCAGCCTGCTAGCGTTGTGCGAAGATGCAACGGCGGTCCGGGATCAGCCAGTGCTCGCGGAGATCACGTCCGAAGGCGTGCCGTCGCCGATGTTCATGGTTCGAAGCGGGCGCTTCAAGCTCATGACCGGCGGTCAAGCGCCCGACCTGCTGTTTGACCTTGAGGCCGATCCCGAGGAATGCATCAACCTTGCGGCCGATCCTGCGCACACGTCCGCGCTCGCCGCGTTGCGCCAGCTTGCGGACAGGACCTGGGACCCGGAGGCGCTGGAAGCGGAGGTCCGTGCGAGCCAACGGGAGCGCCGCCTCGTGCAGGCTGCGCATGGACACGGCCCGGTGCCGGTTTGGGACGCGCTTGAAGCCGATCCGGTCTGGGCGTCCTGCCTGCGCGCACCCGAGGAATACAACGACTGGGCGTGGCGCGGGATTGTGCCGTCGCTCCCGTGAACGTGCCGACCCCTGTCGAGGACATGGTCACCGCGTTTCGTTCCGAGCCCCGTCTGCCGTCACGCGCCCGGCCTGGCATCGGGGTGACCGACGCGTTGCAGGGTGCCGGCTTGCCCGGGTGCACTCCGGATGAGAATCCCCGGTGACTGGCGGCGACGGGAACCAGCCCGGTGGATACACCCGGCTGGTGGTGGTCATCGCTGAAGAGGGAAACACCGGAAGGCGGATCCGGGGCGGCGACCGGACCGCGTGACGGGTCGCTTCGGCTCCTGCCGTGCGGGATCGAGGCTCGTTCGCGGGGAAGGGCGCCGGTGCTGGCCACGGCAGTGCACTGCACCAGCATCTGCCGTGATCACCGTTCACGCCCGGCGTACCACTGGCCGCGTCACGGTTCCGGGCTGGCCGTCCGGCGATGCCGACAGGGCAACCCGTAGTGGCCGGGTGCGCTGTCCCACCGGCATGGTTCCCGACTGCCAGCGTGCAGGTTCCCGGAATGCGCACCGCAGACCACTGACCAGGACGGCGGAACGACCGATCCGTCCGCGCCGAACGGTCACTGTCCCCGGGGTTGTGCACTGGTATCGGCACGTACGTGACTAGTCGTGAGGGCAGCGTTCGCCGGCCGGCCAGGACCAGCTTCAACCCAACCGGACATCGAAGGGGTAGGTCGACATCCTCTCGATCCGATCCTCGTGGACGAGAAACTGGTCTTCGAGTTTCACGCCTTCGGCAGACCTTTCCCAGCCGACATAGCTCTCCAGGCAGATGACCATCCCCGGCTCGATGACACCGTCCAGGGGATAGGCGACGTCCGGGTTGAAGTGGGGAATGTTCGGCCATTCCCCCGACATCCCCAGGCCGTGCCCGATGCAGTAGTACCGACTGGCCAGGTGTTCCTCGGGAACCGGCCAGGCGCGCTCGGCCAGTTCGCGAAAGGCGAGGCCGGGCTTCAGCATGCCTGCGTGGTGCTCGAGCTGTTCGCGGGCACGACCGTAGAGCAGCCGCTGGTCGCTGCTGGCCTTTCCGTCACCGCACAGGAAAGTCCGTGAGAAGTCCACGCAATAGTTCTCGTAGGCGACCGCATCGGTATCGAGACACAACAGCTCTCCACGTGCCAGCGCCCTGTTGCCGGCTTCCTGGAAATAGGGAAACGTATTGGAGCCGCTCTGAAACAGGCGGGTCGACACGTATTGTCCTTCCCGTGCCATCAGGTCGTAGTGAAACTCGGCCCAGACCTCCGACTCCGTCCTGTCGGGTTCCGCGCGTGCCTCGAGCCGCCGCACCGCCGCGTTGATCCGGTCCATCGCCGTGCGCAAATAGGGGATCTCGATGGCAAGCTTGATCGCCCGCGCCTCGGTGAGGATTTCGTCGGAACCGGCCAGCGCAAAGCCTTCGGCGCGCAGGGCATCGATTGCCTGCCAGGGGAAGCGGTCGACGTGAATCCTGTCGATGGCCGGGTCGCGGTCGCGGATGATCCCGGCGATCTCGCTGGCAAATGCAATACTGGACTGGGCTGTCCTTCCGCCAGAGCTGATACGATTGAGGCCCCGTGCAGGACGGATTTCGTCGATGGTCGGCAGCCCGACAGCCAGGTGTTCGCACCCCATGTACTCGAAGAGAACCGTAAAGCCGTCCTGCAGGACAAGGAGATAGCGCGCCGGCGTTCGCATGGCAAAGATCGTCATGTTTCGTGCGCCGGTGACATAGCCAATGTCGTTGGGGTCGAGCACGAGCATGGCGGCGGCATCCGCCTTTTTCATCTCGTTCAGAACTTGGTTCTTTCGGCTGCTGTAGAGAGTGGGCCGGTTCGATCTCAACTCGTCCTCGGTCAACCTGGCGGACCAGAGGTGGCCGGTGTCAGGGTCAGGGACTTTGTGCATTCACCTCGCCTCGGAAACCCCGCTGGTATCGAAGACCCTGCACCGAAGTCCGGTTGAAGGGAAGGACCAAATCAGGGCGGAAAAACTCCTGGTTGCGGGCCTCGGGAAGGCAGGACACGGGTGGCTGACCTGACCTGCGGGCGCATGGTTCCGGGGCTTCCCGCCTTCGATGGTTGACCGTGTGGTCGGTGAGAGTTCCCGATCGCCCGTTGACGCGGCAGGGATGCATGGTGCGCGCCCTGTCGGTGCGAAAGGCCGGTCCACCTCCGGCAGGGCCAGTTGCGGCTACAGATCGGCTGCGCCCGCGCCGGCCGCGGACCGCGGCGCACCTACCGTAGCCCGTAACCGGTTAGAGTTCGACGTCATCCCGGATCACCCAGCCACGGGGTGACGTCCAACTTCAGAGCGGTTTCCGTTCAACCAGAACCACATCGGTGTGGCGGAAGTAGTTGGCGCACTCGTCGAGGTCGAAGCTCTCGATCAACGTGCCGGTGGCTGCCCACAGGGTGCCGACGGTGCGGATGGCCACCTTGCGCAGCAGCGCCTTGAGCTTGGCGAACAACTGCTCGATCGGGTCCAGGTCAAGGGAGGACGGCAACAGAGAGACGAGTTCGGCTCCGCGCGCCTCAATGGCTTGGTGGATTCCGTCGGCCTTGTGCGCCGAGATGGTGTCCCTGATCACGATGTCGCCAGGCTGGAGGGTCGGCCCCAGCACCTGCTCCACGTAGGCCCGGAACACCGCCCGGTTCATCGAACGGTCGACCACCAGGGGCGTGACCACCTCGACTGGCGCAGCCCGGCCACAGGGTTTGTCGTCTTTCAGTGGCCGCGCGGCACCGTGCTGATCAGCCGTTCGCCGCGCAGCGCCCGGCCCCGACTCCGGGGCCGCACCGTCGCGGTCGAGGCCCGGGAATCGTCGAGAAAGGCCAGCTGCTCAGGCGCGAGTTGATGCTGCTCCTGCCGCCAGCACCGACGCTGAGCTACCATGTCCGCACGCACCTGTTCGGCTGCTGCGCAGGTTTTTGGCGCTGATCCGGTGCCGGCGGAAGAACCGCTGGATGGACATACGGCTCTGTGCGTACCGGCCGAGCCCGGCGTCGTGCAGATCTTATCCAGGACCGGGTGGCTGCTCCATCAGCAACAAAGGATGCGCGGCCCATACGCCTCCGTCGACCCCGAACACCGGTCCCCGCCCATCGGCGCTGCCGGTCCGCCGCAACCGCCGATGAGTCTTGCTCACAGAAATCGGACTCACACCGAACCGGTCGCCAACGGCGCGAATGGTCCCGCCCGTTTCCACCGCCTCTACCAAACGGACACGCAAGTCATCCGACAACGGTCCCAACGGGATCGGACCGCGTGGGAGGACATGGACAGACTCACCGCAGCCCACTGGCCCAAGGTCAGGATCCGACATCCGTGGCCAGACCGACGGCTCGTCGTCATGACCCAAGGGAGGAGCCTTGTGCGCTGACGCGCCTGCGGGGATCTGAGCGGGGGGGGGGACCGGGGTAACCCGGTTCCCTACCGCGTTACCCTACTCCGCCGCCGCGGCCGGAGCGTTCAGGTCCGTCGAATACCTGATCGAGACCGGGGCCTCGGCCTCGAAGGGGCTCTTGAGGTCGAGCTCCTTTGCAATCTCGCGGATCGCCGGGAAGACCTCCGTGCCGATCATCTTGATGCAGGTCATCGAGTCCTCCTGGCTCACCGTGCCGTCATTGCCCCAAAGCGCGAGAATGCCGGGTCGCGTCTCCTCCAGGATGCGGCGGAGCTTCGGCACCACCGTGTTCGGCGTGCCGGCAATGATGCGCAAATCCTCCATCTGCTGCTCGAAGCTGGTCTGGCCGCGCGGGTTGGGCCGGCGGCCTGCGGCGAATTCGACAAAGGCGCGGCGGTTACGCGGTGAGGAGTAGCCTGACGGCGTGGACCAGACCGGGTGCGCAAGCCCCGTGAACTCCCCCTGCATCCAGCGGAACTGGCGCGCGTTCTCGATGGCCTTTTCCTCATTGTCCGAGACATGGACCTGGATCAGGTAGCCGCGGTTGTCCGGCCCGGCCTCGTAGCCGCATTCGAGCGCCACCTCGTCATAGACCTGCCAGATCTTCTTCGTGTCGGCGATGGAGGTGTTGAGGGCGATATAGGGGTAGCGCTGCTGGGCCGCCCAGACGATGGTCTCGCGGCTGATGACGCCCGGCACCCAGACGCGCGGATACGGCTTCTGCAGCGGCACCGCCCAGGGATTCACCACCCGGTTCTGGTAGTGCCTGCCCTCGAAGCGGAAGGGCCCGGTCTCGGTCCAGGCGCGGACGATGAGTTCGTGCGCCTCCTCGAAGCGCTCGCGGTTGTAGGCGGGGTTGACACCGGCGGCGAGCTGCTCCTGGCCTCCGCCGCGCACGAAGCCGGAGACAAGGCGGCCCTTGGAGATCATGTCGATCATGGCGAGCTCTTCGGCAAGCCGGACCGGGTTCTCCGCCAGCGGCAGCGGGTTGCCGAGCATGACGATCTTCACCTTCTCGGTCATGCCAGCCAGGATCGCCCCGAAGATGTTGGCCTTGGCCTGCATGCAGAATGGAGCATTGTGGTGCTCGTTCAGCATGATGCCGTCTATGCCGACTTCCTCGGCGTAGAGATATTGCTCCAGGAATTCGTTGTAGAGGCGGCTGCCGTCCACTGGGTCGAAATAGCGGTTGGAGAACATCAGCGCCGTCGCGCCGAACTCCAGCCCCTTGTCCGCCGGGTAAGTGGACATGGGCTGCTCGGTGAAATACATGAGATGCATCGGCTGTTACTCCCCGATGAAGTCCTGAACGAGTCGCGCCAGCGCCCCCGGGCGCTCCAGCGCGACGGCATGGCCGCTATCCGGCATGGTTTCGAAGCGCGCGTTGGGCAGGGCGGCGGCATATTGCTCCGCGCAGTCCGCAGGTACCACCACGTCCGAATCGCCATGCACGACCAGCGCCGGCGCGGTGACGTGGCCCAGCAGCGGCGCCAGCGTCTGGCTGTACATGTAGGGCTTCCACGCGATGCGGAAACACATCTCGCGGCAGATGTCCCAGGCTTCGAGCTGGTCGGTCGAGGGCTCGCGTCCGTACACGGTGTCGAAGGCGGCGGGGTCCCTGAAGAAGGCCCGAGCGTAGTCGATATAGCCGACCAGTGCCTGGTCGAGAATGAAGCCCTCGCGCGGCTGGATGCCCATCGCGCCGACCAGCACCAGCCGGTCCACGTCCAGGGGCGCCATGCTCGCCATTTCCGCCGCCACCCAACCGCCGAAACCGAGGCCCACCAGGCTTGTGCGTCCGATGCCGAGTCCCGCCAGCAGGCCGCGATAGAGCACTGCGAGATCGCGTACGCTGCGCATCCACTCCGCCCGCTCGCTGCCGAGCCCGAAGCCTGGATGGACCGGCATCAGCACATCGTGGCTTGCGGACAGAGCCTCGGCGAACGCCGCACGGTCCGGACAGCCGATATCGTGGTGCAGGATCAGCATCGGGCTGCCTGCACCGCAGCGGCAATAGCGCACCGGCACCCCCGCAACCTTCGTCTCCCGCCAATAACTCTCGCAACCCTTGGCCATCCGGCTGTTCCCCTCTCCTCCGACAAGTTCCAGCCTAGACCGTTTGCGGGCCCTCCGGAAACCGGGCCCGAGGCGCGCTCGCCGCGCGTGCTTCCAGCCGCTCAAGCCAGTTTCGGAAATGTGGGCACTCGGCTCGTATGCGGTCCAGTCCGATTTCCAACGCGGCGAGGTTGCCCATCAGCACCTTCTGATAGGCTGGGAACAATGCCTCAATGCGCTTCGACGGCGCCGTTTCCGGAGAGTCGTTGATTGATTCCGGGTTCGGGAAGTCGTTCCGGATCGCTTGCAGGCAAGGGCTCAGGTCGGGACGCTCAATTGCGTTCCCGAACGCCGCGCAGTCGCTGAACAGCATGGCCTCGAATTCATGCATCATCACAAGCGGCAGGAACCGACCCCGATCAAATCCGCCGCCCATCCGACGCGCGATGGTCTTCCGCATCGCGGCCTGCACGACATCTGCTCCTGCCGAAGCCGCCCGCCCCGGCCAAGCCCGTTGGCCACCCTGCGGCAGACCGTAGTAGTCGACCATCAAGGCCACGACGGCTTCCCGGTCTTGCCGGAGATGGCGTTCGAGGTCTGTGCGCGCAGAGGACCAGGCACAAGTCCCACCGCGCCGGGAGCGCTTCCGAGCATTCCCCAGTTTTCGTGCCGCAACCTGAATATGGCCGAAAGTCCTGAGATGCGGTTCCAACACACTGTTGACGAACACCTCTTCGGTCTCGCCTTCAACGAGAACGAGCAGCCGCGTCATGTCATCCGGTATCCGCGCCTTCGCGTACCGGGCGGCCGCCAAAGTGGTTCTTCTCCCATAGCTGGCCGAGGCTGTATTCCTCCAGCCAGTCGCGCAGCGGCTCCGCTTCCAGTCGGTTGAGACGGGTCTTCCCGGAATCGCGCTCGGCGACCAGAACGTCCTCCGGCTCGAAATGATCGAGCAGTGTCGGCGACTGAGTAGCCGCCACAATCTGCGTTTTGTGCGATGCGAAGCGCATCATGGCGGCGAGCATGGCGATCGCGTAGGGGTGCAGGCCCAGTTCCGGCTCATCGAGAAGAACGATCTCGGGCCGTAGCTGTGGCGGCTGCAGGAGCAGCGCCGCTAGCGCCAGGAACCGCAGGGTCCCGTCGGAGAGCGACGAAGCGTCAAAATAGGCGTCGGAATTCTTGTGACGCCATTCCAGCAGGATGGTATCTGGGTTGAGTTCCAGAGGCTTCAAGGCGAAGTCATCGAAGAACGGCGCAACCTGCCGAAGCGTGTTCCGTATCAGCCGGTAGGAATCCTCGTACTTCTCCCGCAGGAGGTAAAGAAAAGAAGCAAGGTTGGCACCGTCCTCCCGGAAGAACCGGTTGTCATGCAGATTCGCAGTTTTCTTCATCGGTGAATGGAAACCCGTGTCGTGAAAATGATAAAATTTCCAACAAGATAATCTCTCAATCGTGTTGTTTTCGGTTATTCCCATATCAGGATACTTTTGCATTCCCAGATAGAGATGGTCATCTTCATCCCGTTGTAGAAGGTCTCCCGATCCATGAAAAAACTTCAGAGTATAAGCATCGGTATCCTCAAATTCGACGCGCAATTCCATTTGCTGCGTTGTTCGAGAACCAAAATGTAGAATCCTGTCTGCGCCGCCTGATTGTTTCACATAATTGTTCAGCCGGTTCGAACAGAAGGCTTCAAGAAAGGAAAACGCGCTGAGAAAGTTGGACTTTCCCGAGCCGTTTGCGCCGATAAGGACATTGAGCGGACCGAGTGGTACTTCGTCCATGGTGCCGAAGCTCTTGAAACCGGCAAGTGCAATGCTCTTGAGCATGGTCATCCAGCGCCGCCTGCGGCCCGAGTTGCAGCCGCCATAGCCTGCACTGGAAGCGGGCCCGCGTCCACAGGGACGCCGCCGGCCTCACGTGATTCGGTCGCTCTCCTGGATTTTGGGGCAGTGCCGTTGTCGATGCCGTGGAGCGTTTGCGCGGGGTCGCGGGTGGTAGCCGAGTGCGCACTGCGTCGGCATGGTTCGTCCGGGAGAGGTCCGAGGACCGGTGGCGGCCCCGTACATGGCATGCTGAAGGGCCTTGACTTGGCAGGACGCGACGGTGTTCACGACCGCGACCTTGAGACCGAGGCCGAACCGTCGCGCGGTCCCGAGTTCGCCGGGCGTCATGTTGGAGCCGCCGTCTTCGGAGAGCGCAGTGCGGATGGCGTGGACCGGCCGCGCCATGTTGACTGGCCTCTTGGCGCTCCCGTAGCGGGCGCGGTCCTCCTCCCGCCACGCGGCATTGCAGCACCCGGTCTCGGAGGTCCGGGCGCTCCGGTCCATGCGCACATCGCAGGCCGTCGCCTGGTCGCCCAGCCCTGCACGGGTATCGATCCGGAGACCGACCTGCGCGTGCAAGGCGTGCCCGGTCTCGTCCGCCTCATTCTTCGGGATGGATGAACGGGACATGCGCGGGCGGGAGAGTGCGGCGCCGCATCGCGGTCTTGCCGAGCTTGCAACCGACCGCGATCAGCGCGTCCGCGTTGGCGCTGGGCATGACAAGGCCGGCGGCCTTGCCCTTGTTCGGGCAGATGACGCCGAAGCGGTGGCGAAGATCTTCAAGCTTCGTGCGCTGGTGATGTATGCGATGTCGTTGGGATCGAGCACGAGCGCGGCGGCGGATTCCGCCTTCTTCATCTCGTTCAGAACATGGTTCTTGCGGTCCCTGCAACGAGTGGGTCGGCTCGACCTCAGCGCGCCTTCGATCAACCTGGCGGACCGGAATTGCACGGTGTCAGGGTCGGGAACCGAACGCATTCGCTTCACCTCGGAAATCCCGATCGTACAGAAAACCCCGCACCGAAGTCCGGTGAAAGGGAGGGATCGGGTCAAGGCGGGAAAACTCCTGGCTGCGGGTCCCGAAAGTTCAGGACACAGGTGGCTGACCTGGCGTGCGGGCGCGGGGTTCCGGCGCTGCGCGCGTTCGATGGTGGAGCGTGGGCGCCGTGAAATTCCCTGGCCGCCCGTTGACGCGGCATGGATGCATGGCGCGAGCCTTGCCAGAGCGGAATGCCGGTCTGCCTCAGGCAGGAGCTGTCTTGGCCGCGGGTTGACCTCGACCCGGCCCTACGTCCGGCATCCAACTGCGGCGCGCCTCCAAAGTCTGGTGATCGCGCTCCGGTCCCTCCCTGCGCCGGAATGCCGCCGGACGCGCGATGCTTCCTCCCTCTCAGTGTCGTCACCGGCAGCAGTGACGTGACCCGCGTGACGCATGCCCTGTGAACCGCGACAGTGGGCCGGACGGCGCCATGATCCAGGAGATCCCGGTCGCACCCTCTGCGCTCGCTGCCTGTGGCGGGACAGGCACAGGCGCAATCGCCGGCCATGCCCGGCGGTTGAAGGATGTTGATGATGAGACGTCGGTCCCGCGCAGGCCCCTGGGGTGAGCCTGGCAGAATGGCTGCACAAGGATGCAGAGCCTCCTCAGTCGTACGGGCGGATCACGATCCCGTTGATCACGGACACCGCACCGGTGCGGTGTAGCTTGAGCAGCAGGACCTCGCCCGAGGAGACGCTCCGGCCCGTGAGCGCCAGGATGTTGACGTAGTGGGTGACCAGGACGACGGTCTCTTCCGGCGCGAGGCCGGACAGGACACGGCGCAGGTCGGAGGTCTGCCCCTCGGCGCGGGCCGGCGCCCGGAAGAACGAGTTGAGCGCGGGCAGGTCCTCGACCGGACCCAGGTCAAGGAGCCGGGCGGTGTCCCGGCAGCGGCACCACTGGCTGGTCAGGACCCGCCCTATCCTGGCCCCGGCGGCCCGGATCGCCGCCCCGGTCCTGCGGGCCTGTTCCCTGCCGTGCCTGTCGAGGTTTCGCTGGGTGGTGCAGTCGTCGAGCACGAAGTTCCCGGGATCGCCGGTTCCCGGAGCGTATGCGTGGCGCATGATGGCGATGATGCCGGGTTCGGCCAGGCGGGCAAAGCGTAGGTCAGCGGCTGCAGGCGCCGACGCGACAGACGGGGCCGCCGTGATGGCAAGGAGGAGCAGACGGGTCATCGGCAACCGGCGGAAGCAGGGCAACACCGGGAACCGGATGCGCCGGGGCGCCGCGCCGCTCCCGCAGTCTCCGTCCGGGAGTGATCGGCAACCGGCGAGAAAGGGTCCGGGGAACATGGTCAGGCCGGATACGACAGCCCGGTCATGGTCTCGCTGATGTCCCACAGGGTGCGCCGGGCGCCAGGGTCCTGCGACTGGCTGGAGGTCTCCGCGGGCTGTCGCTTGACGAAGTACTCGCCGGAAACCCCGGCAACACCCGGGTCGGTGGCGAGGTAGATCACGGTATCCGCACCCTTCTCCTCGCTGATGGCGAACAGCGTCTTGGCCACGGCGATCAGTACCCCCCTGATCCCCCTGTTGTTGTTGCCGAACCGGCTGTTCACGAAACCCGGGTGCAGGCAGTTCACCGTGACCGGGGATCCCTCCAGCCTGCGCGCGAGTTCACGGGTAAACAGCAGGTTGGCAAGCTTCGACTGCTGGTAGGCGCGCCAGCCCCGGTATCCTCCGGCAAGCTGCGGATCCTCGAAATCGACCTGTGGGCCGCGATGGGCGCCCGAGCTCACGGTCACGATCCGTCCCTGGTCGGATGCCCTGACCCGGTCGAGCACGAGACCGGTCAGCAGGAACGGAGAGAGGTGGTTCAGCGCCCAGGTCATCTCGATGCCGTCGGCGCTCAGTGTGCGCCTGGTGAAGAGCGCACCGACATTGTTCACCAGCACGTCGATACGGGGCAGGTTCCGGTTCAGCCGTTCGGCCAGGGCGCGCACCTCCGCCTGGACCGACAGGTCGGCGACTTCATGCTCCACCGCCTCGTTTCCGGTTTCCCGGGCGAGGCGTCTCGCCCGTTCCTCGGTCTTCGCGGCGTTGCGCCCGACAATGACGACGCGCGCGCCGGCCCGGGCGATACCGAGAGCCGACATCCAGCCGATGCCGTCAGTCGCCCCGGTGATCACGCAGATCCGGTCAGTCATGGGGTGTTCCATCGCGGTCCTCCCTCGTGTTCGCGCGCGCCCGTCGTCCATGATGCACGACGCATGCGGCTCGTGTCCCGCCCCGGACGTGCGGTGCCCGCTCAGGATCTGCGGGCGGCCAGGAAGTACTCCTGGTTGCCGTCGGCACCGGTGATGACCGAGGGCATGATCCCGAGCGTGCGCCAGCCGGGGTGGGCGTCGATCCAGGCCTCCACCAGCCGGCACGCCTCGGCGCGCCAGCGCTCGTCGCGAACCACGCCGTTCTTGCCGACCCGCTCCGGGCCGAGCTCGAACTGGGGCTTGACCAGGATGAGGGCCGAACCGCCCGCGCGCACCAGCCCGAGCGCCGGGCCGAGCGCGGTTCGCGCCGGGATGAAGCTGAGGTCCGCGACCAGCAGGTCGATCGGTGCAGCGACGGTGTCCGCCGTCAGTGAGCGCGCGTCCGTCTTCTCCATGAGCGTGATCCCGGGGTCCGCCGCGAGCTCGCGGGCGAACTGCCCGTGTCCGACATCGACCGCGAAGACATGCCGGGCGCCCCGGTCGCGGAGCACGTGGCTGAACCCGCCGGTCGAGGCCCCGACATCGAGACAGGTCATGCCCTCGGGCGAGACGCCGAATTCGTCAAGCGCCGCCGCGAGCTTGATCCCGCCGCGGCCGACCCAGGCGTGATCGGCTCCGGTTACGGTGACCGGCGCGGCCGCCTCGATCAGGGCGCCCGGCTTGCGCAGGACGGTTTCGTCGCGCACAACGTGTCCGGCACGGATCAGTTCCCGGGCCCGGGTGCGCGACCGTGCGAAGCCGCGCCGCACCAGCAGCAGGTCAAGACGGATCCGCTCCCCCGGTTCCACCACCGGCCAGGTCCGTCAGTCCCCGGCGGCTGTCTGGTCCTCCGTTTGCTGACCGAGCGCCGCCATGGCGGTCTCGACTATCGCGTCGGCGTCGAGCCTCGCCTCGCTGTACTGCCTGGCCGGCGAGTTGTGGTCGATGAAGGTGTCGGGCAGGGTCATGGGCCGGACCCGGACCCCACCGTCAAGCAGGCCCTCGCTGGTCAGCAGGTGCAGGACCTGGGTGGCGAACCCGCCGGTCGCTCCCTCCTCGATGGTGATCAGCACCTCGTGCGACCCGGCGAGGTCACGAACGAGGTCCTGGTCGACCGGCTTGGCAAACCGTGCATCGGCAACCGTGGTGGACACGCCCGCCGCATCCAGCCGGTCAGCCGCGGCGAGGCACTCCGCAAGCCGGCCGCCCAGTGACAGCAGGGCAACGGTCTTGCCCGAGCGCATGACCCGTCCGCGGCCGATTTCCAGCGGCTCTCCCTGTCCGGGCAGTTCCACGCCGACACCCTCGCCCCGGGGGTAGCGGACTGCCGACGGCCGGTCGTCGATCGCGGCACAGGTCGCCACCATGTGCACCAGTTCGGCCTCGTCGGCGGCGGCCATCACCACCATGTTGGGCAGGCAGCAGAGATAGGCGAGGTCGAACGCACCGGCGTGGGTGGCGCCGTCGGCGCCGACGAGTCCCGCCCGGTCGATGGCAAACCGCACCGGCAGGCTCTGCAGCGCGACATCGTGCACGATCTGGTCGTAGGCGCGCTGGAGGAAGGTCGAGTAGATCGCGGCGAAGGGTTTCATCCCTTCGGTCGCCAATCCGGCGGCGAAGGTCACCGCGTGCTGCTCGGCGATGCCCACATCGAAGCTGCGCTCCGGAAACTGCTTGGCAAAGGTCGACACCCCGGTTCCCGACGGCATGGCGGCGGTAATGGCCACGATCGCCGGGTCCTTTTCGGCAAGCTTGATGAGCGCGTTGGCGAACACGCTGGTGTAGCTCGGGGCGTTGGCGACCGAGCGGGCCTGGGTTCCCGTTGCGACATCGAACTTCTGGACCGCGTGGTACTTCTCGGTGGAACTCTCCGGAAACGGATGCCCGCGACCCTTTTCGGTGACGATGTGCAGCAGCACCGGGCGCGCCTGGTCGGCGTCGCGGATGTTGCGCAGCAGCGGCAACAGGTGTTCCAGGTTGTGACCGTCCACCGGCCCCACGTAGTAGAACCCCAGTTCCTCGAACAGCGTTCCTCCGGTCACCATCCGGCGCGCGTAGCCTTCCGCGCGGACAGCCGTGTTCTCCAGAGTTCGCGGCAGGTGGCTTGCGATCTGCGTGGCGAGCTGTCGCAGGTTGAGATAGGGACGCGAGCTCAGCAGGCGGGACAGGTAGGCACTGAATGCCCCGACCGCCGGTGCGATCGACATGTCGTTGTCATTGAGGATCACGAGCAGGCGCGTGTCGGTCGACCCGGCGTTGTTCATGGCCTCGTAGGCCATGCCGGCGCTCATCGCGCCGTCTCCGATCACCGCGACCACGTGGTTGTTCCGCTCCGAGAGGTCGCGCCCCACGGCCATCCCGAGACTCGCCGAGATCGAGGTGGAACTGTGGGCGGCACCGAAGGGGTCGAACACGCTCTCCGATCGCCGCGTGAACCCCGACAGTCCTCCCGCCTGGCGCAGCGTGCGGATGCGGTCGCGCCTGCCCGTCAGGATCTTGTGGGGATAGGCCTGGTGGCCGACGTCCCAGACCAGTCGGTCGATCGGGGTGTTGTAGATGTAGTGCAGGGCCACGGTGAGCTCGATGACGCCGAGACTGGCGCCGAGATGACCGCCGGTTTCCGAAACCACGTCGATCACCTCCTGGCGCAGTTCACGCGCCAGTTGCGGCAACTCCGCAGGACCGAGCTTCCGCAGATCGAGTGGCGAGTGGACCGTATCCAGGAGAGGTGTTTGCGATGTCATGGTGGTTACCAGTCCGATCAGGCTTCACGATCAATGACGAAGTAGGCGAGTTCCCTAAGCAGGTATGCAGAGTCATCCCACAGTTCAAGCGCCTTGACCGCCTGGTCGCAAAGGATGCGCGCCTGGGCACGGGCCCGGTCAACGCCGAGAATCGACACGAAGGTCTCCTTGCCGGCCGGCTGGTCCCGTCCCTGCGGCTTGCCCGTGAGTTCGGGATCGCCCGTGACGTCGAGCAGGTCATCGGTGATCTGGAAGGCCAGTCCGAGTTCCTGCGCGTAGGTCTGCAAGGCCTGGTAGTGGCGCCTGGACGCCCGCCCGAGAATCGCCCCCGACACGGCCGAGAACGAGAACAGCCTGCCGGTCTTCATGTTCTGCATGCGCGTGATCGCGCCGATACCGAGTTCCTCGGTTTCCGCCCTCATGTCGATCATCTGGCCGCCGCACATGCCGGCATGACCCGCCGCGCGGGCCAGTTCCGCAACCAGCTGGCAGCGCACGAAGGCGTCGGCGTGGGTCTCCTCGGCCGAGAGAACACTGAAGGCCAGGGTCTGCAACGCGTCGCCGACCAGGATGGCTGTGGCCTCGTCGAACGCGGCGTGGCAGCTCGGCTTGCCGCGGCGCAGATCACTGTCGTCCATCCCGGGCAGGTCATCGTGCACGAGCGAGTAGCTGTGGATGAACTCGACCGCGGCGCCGACCCTGATGGCGCAACGCGGATCGACGCCGAACAGTCCGGCGGACTGGCTGACGATAAACGGCCGCAGACGCTTGCCGCCGCCGAGCGCGCAGTAGCGCATGGCCTCGTACAGCCGGGTCTCCGCCCCGGACGGACGCGGCAGCAGCAGGCTCATCATGCGCTCGACCCGCGAGGCGCACTCGTGCATCGCTTCGCTCAGTTCACCCATTGCCGCATCGTGTGCTGCTCGGAAATGACAGCCGTCTCAGCACTCGAGACTCGCGTCATCGGCGTCATTCTCCGGTACCCGGATTCGCTCGACTCGCAGACGCGCTTCTTCCAGCTTGGCCTGGCAGTGCCGTTTCAGGATCGACCCGCGCTCGTAGGCTTCGATCGCATCGTTCAGGCTGCCCTGGCCGCCCTCGAGGCGGCTGACGATTTCCTCGAGTTCAGCCAGGGCGTCCTCGAAGGAAAGCGTCTCAACCGCTAGTCGGTCGCCTGTCACACGCATTCTCCAGCATGTCGAGGGGGATACGAGTGTATTCTCGCCGCCGGTTCCGGACAAGGGACTGCCGCGGCATCAGGCGGCCATGAGTTCCCGAACGTGGGCGGCTGTCGACTCCGCCAGGCCGTCGAGGTCGTAGCCGCCTTCCAGCGACGAGACAAGCCGCCCGCCCGCATGTCGCCTCGCGACCGCCAGCAGTTCCCGCGTCACCCACGCGTAGTCCCCGGCGACAAACCGGAGCCCGGCCAGCGGGTCGTTGACATGGGCATCGAACCCCGCAGAGACGATCAGCATCTCCGGCGCGAAGTCGTCGAGTGCCGGCAGCACGATTTCGGTCATCGCCGCGCGAAACGCCGACCCGTCCGCCCCGGGAGGCAGCGGAGCGTTGACAATGGTCCCGTGGGCGCCGCGCTCGGCGCGCGCGCCGGTGCCGGGGTAAAGCGGCATCTGGTGGGTCGAACAGAACATCAGGTCGGGTTCGTTCCAGAACATGGCCTGGGTCCCGTTTCCGTGATGCACGTCAAAGTCCACCACCGCGACCCGGGACGCCCCGTGCGCGGAGCGCGCGTGGGCGGCGGCGATGGCAACCGTGTTGAACAGGCAGAACCCCATGGCGCGCACGGGCTCGGCATGATGCCCGGGAGGACGAACCGCGCAGAAGGCGTTCGATGCCTCGCCGGCGTACACCGCATCCACCGCGGCACAGGCAGCCCCCACGGCTCGCAACGCCGCCTCGCCGCTTCCCGGCGAGAGCGAGGTGTCGGGATCAAGCGAGACCCGGCCGCGTTCGGGGACACTCGAGAGGACATGGTCGATGTAGGGTTTCGGGTGCATCGACTCCAGCTGTTCGACCGGTGCCAGCGGGGCCAGCCTCCTGTCCAGCTCCGCAAAACCGTCGCCGTCGAGCGCCTTGAGAACGGCGGTCAGCCTGGCCGGACGCTCCGGGTGCATTGGCCCCATGTCATGTGCGCCGCACGCATCGTGGGTGAACAGGATGGTCATGGCGGGGGTCTCCAGATGCAAGGAGCGGTACCTTGCGACAACCAGGGTCGCCTGTCACCTGCCGGCCGGTCCGGCTTGACCCCCGTGCCCGATCGCGTGTAGGCGGCCGCAGTGCAGCGGGAGCGGTTGATGCGTGTTCTTGTGGCGGGAGGAGGTCCGGCAGGCCTGTGTTTCGCCGGTCTCTTTCGTCGATCGTTTCCCGCGTCCCGGGTCACGGTGCTCGAACGCGACCCCCGGGGCGCCAGCTACGGGTTCGGGGTGGTGTTTTCCGACCAGGCGCTGCGCGCGCTCGAGGCGGCGTACCCGGAACTCTGTGCGCGGATCTCGCCGGAGCTCGAACGGTGGTCCGATCTGACCATCGTGCACAGGAACGAGATGGTCGCGATCGACGGCAACGGGTTTTCCGGTATCTCGCGGCGCCGGTTGCTCGCCTGTCTCGAGGAGATCGCCGAGACCGCCGGCGTGGACCTGCGCCACGAAACGGTTGCCACCCGCGGAATGCGCGACGACTTCGACCTGGTGGTCGCAGCCGACGGCGCCCATTCCCCGCTCGGCCGGGACTGGGTGCCCGACCCCGACCAGCAGGTCACGCTCCCGGACAACCGGTTCATCTGGTACGCGACCCGGCAGCGCTTCGAGACCCTGACGCTCACCTTCAGGGCCGCGTCCGGGGGCTGTTTCGTGGCCCATCACTACCGTTACGCGCCTGATCTCAGCACCTTCATCGTCGAGTGCGACGGCAGCGCCTGGCGGAACGCCGGGCTCGAACACATGCCGGACGATGCGAACCGGGCCTTCTGCGAGCGCGTCTTCGCGCCCGAACTCCGCGGCAACCCGCTCATCTCCAACCGCTCGGTCTGGCGCCGGTTCCCCATGGTGCGGCGCAGTCGCTGGCGGTCCGGCAACGCCGTGATGCTCGGCGACGCGCTCGGGACGGTTCACTTCTCGATCGGCTCGGGCACGCGCCGCGCGCTCGAGGACGCGGTCGCGCTATGGCGGGCCTTCTGCTCCCATCCGGACGACGTTCCCCGTGCGCTCGAGGCGTTCGAAGCGAATCGCCGGCCGGCGGTGGACCGGCTGCTCGATGCCGGCGCCGGCAGTTCGGCCTGGTACGAGACCATGGCCGGGCGCATGGATCGCGAGCCGGTGGATCTCGCCCATGACTACATGACCCGCAGCGGCCAGGTCGACGACGCGCGCCTGCGCCGGATCGCGCCGCGCTTCATGCGCAGGTACGAGGCCTTCCTGAACGGAGACAGTCCCCATGTTTGACATCCTGAACGGCTTGCGGGTGGTGGAAGGGTCGGCCTTTGTCGCCGCACCGCTGGGAGGCATGACGCTCGCCCAGCTCGGTGCCGAGGTCATCCGGTTCGATCCCGTCGGCGGCGGTCTCGATCACCGGCGCTGGCCGCTGGACGGGCAGGGGAGGAGCCTGTACTGGGCCGGGCTCAACAAGGGCAAGAAATCGATCGCGATCGATACCCGTTCGCCGGAGGGCCAGGAGCTCGTGAGCGAACTGATCTGCCAGCCGGGACCCGACCGCGGGCTGTTCCTCACCAACCGGCCTCCCGGAGGCCCGTTCGATCACCACCGGCTGTGCGAACGCCGGGCCGACCTGGTCACGGTCAACATCCTCGGCAGCCACGACGGCGCCGGCGCGGTCGACTACACCGTCAACTGTGCGATCGGATTCCCGTTCGCGACCGGGCCGCGCGACGCGCGCCGTCCGGTCAACCATGTGCTCGCGGCGTGGGACCTGCTGACCGGCAGCCTGGCGGCGACCGGGATCCTTGCCGCCGAGCGGCAGCGCTCGCGCGGCGGCGGTGGCCAGCTGATCCGGCTGGCGCTCGCAGACGTCGCGATGTGGGCGGCAAGCGGTCTGGGGCACATCGCCGAGGCCGAACTGCTGGGACGGGACCGGCAGGCCGACGGCAACCATATCTTCGGCGCTTTCGGGCATGACTTCGCAACCTCGGACGCCCGCCGGGTGATGCTGGTCGCGCTGACGCGCGGCCAGTGGCGGCGCCTGGTGGCGACCACCGGCATCGGGGAGGCGGTATCGCGTCTCGAGGACGCGGAGGGACTTGACCTCGGCCGCGAGGACGACCGCTACCGGGCGCGGGACGCCATCGTCACGATGATCGCGCCGTGGGTCGAGGCCCGCTCGCTGGACCAGGTCGGACGCGAACTCGACGCCGCAGGCGTGCTGTGGGGACCGTACCGGAGCTTCACCCAGATGCTCTCGGAGGATCCGCGCTGTTCCGTGACCAACCCGCTGATCGAGACCGTGACCCAGCCGGGCATCGGGACCTATCGCGCCGCCGGCCTGCCGCTGCGGTTTGCCGACACCTACGCCCGCCCGGTCGCACCGGCCCCGGTCCTGGGTGCCGATACCGACGCGGTCCTCGCCGACATCCTCGGACTGCCGGACCACGAGATCGCCGGCCTGCACGACCGCGGCGTGGTCGGAGGACCGGTGCCGTAGTGCCCTACCGCCTCCAGGCGGTACCAAGGTTGCGGGCGCCCAGCCAGTCGGCAAACCGGTCCGGTTCGTAGCGCTCGCGTACCCAGGCCGCGATGTCACCGTCCGCGGCGTCCTCGCACAGGAACTCCGGAAACCGGCGGATCCAGCGCTGCTGCCCGCCCGGGATGTGGAGGTAGGGGAGCACCCTCATTTGCCGCAGTGAGGCAGCGCGCGCGCCCGGCCCGTCGCGGTGCAACAGGTAGAGTGCCGCTGCGAACGCGCTGCGGTCCGCGCCCCCGGAGCACTTGAGCAGCATCGGGCGCGGCGCGGTTTCGTAGACCGTGAGCAGGTCCAGCAGGCGCTGGCGCCCTGGCAGCCGGCGCGAGTGCAGGGGGCAGTCGACATGCTCGATCCCGAGGTCCGCGCAGGCGTCCCGTTCCGCCTGGTACCAGCCTGTCCCGGGATTGGCTCCGCGCAGGTTGACCACCGTTGCGATTCCGTGTGCGGCAAGCAGGATGCGGGAGTGGCCCCGGTACATCTGCGCCGAACGGAACAGGGCCGAGTCGATGCGGTGCCAGTTGTACAGCCGTGCCAGCAGGAACTCGCCGACGGTCAGGGTGCCGCCTCCTCGCGCGGAACCCATGTCTCGGGATCGGCCGGTTCCTGGTGGCGGGTCCGCGAGTGCTTGACCTGGTGCTCGCCATCCTCCCGGTCCGGCGGAAACCAGATCCACGGAATGTCCTTCTGCGAGGCGTACCGGAGCTGGGCGTTGAGCCGCCGATCCTCGTGGTACTGCTCCACCCGCCAGCCGCGGGCGCGCAGCGCGTGTGCGGTTCGGCTGACCAGTGCGTAGGGAGCGCCCCGGGTGTGCACTACCAGGATGTCGGTCGGACCGCGCCGGCCCGGGCTGACCCGGCCCTCGCGGACCAGCTTGGCGAGGATCCTGGTCAGTCCGATCGAGATACCGATCCCGGGAACCCGGCGGTTGACGAGGTCGCCGACCAGGTTGTCGTAGCGCCCGCCGCCGCAGATGGTCGGAAAGTCCGGGTATTCGGCAAACCGGGTCTCGTAGACCGTGCCGGTGTAGTAGGCGAGTCCGCGGGCGACCGAGAAGTCGGCGACGAAGGTCCCCTGTGGAAAGCGCTGCAGTTCGCGGAGCACGAAATCGAGCTCCTCCAGTCCCTGTTCCAGCAGCGGCGTCGTGATCGCGAGACCGCGAACCCGGTCGATGACCGCCGGGTCGGTTCCACGGATCGCCGCGAGCGCCAGCATCTGCTCGATGGTCGCGTCACCGAGTTCGAGTTCCGCCTTCAGCTGCGAGGCGACCCCGCCGTCACCGATCTTGTCGCGCTTGTCGATGATGCGCAGCGCCGAGGCTGTATCCTCGATCCCGAGCCCGGAATAGAAACCCTCAAGCACCTTGCGGTTGTTCAGCCCGGTCACCACGGGTCCGGCGCCGATCGCCTCGATCGCCTCCTGCATGATCACCGGCATCTCGGCATCGAAGTGCAGCGGGATCTCGCGCGTATCCACCACGTCGACATCGCACTGCAGGAATTCGCGAAACCGTCCCTCCTGCGGCCGTTCGCCGCGCCACGCCTTCTGGATCTGGTAGCGCTTGAACGGGAAGACCAGCTCGTTCATGTTTGCCGCGACATAGCGCGCCATGGGCACCGTCATGTCGTAGTGCAGGCCGTAGGCCGGTTCCGGGGCGGTGTCCTCTTCCTCCTGCAGGCGGGAGATCGCGTAGATCTCCTTGTCGGTGTCGCCCTGCTTGAGCAGGACCTCGACCGGTTCGACCGACCGCGGTTCGATCGAGCAGTAGCCGTAGCTCTCGAACACGCGGCGCAGGCTGTCGATCCACTGCAGTTCGATCGCGCGGATCTCGGGCAGCCACTCGGGAAACCCGCTGATCGGCCGGAGTCGTTCCTTCGGGGTCAGACGTGCGCACATGGGGCGCTCCTGACGGGTTGCGGGGCCCCGGGCGGGGCTCCCGTTCAGGTCATGCCAATGGCCTGCTGGTAGAGCTGCAGCAGCTCTTCCTGTTCGAGCCGGTCGTGGGCATCCATCTTGCGCAACCGGACGATCTGCCGGATGACCTTGGGGTTGAAGCCGCCGCTCTTGGCCTCGCTGTAGATCTCGCGGATATCGGCCGTGATCCCGGACCTTTCCTCCTCGAGCGTCTCGATACGCTCGATCAGCGAGCGAAGCTGCTCGCCCGCAAGGTTCTCGACTTCCGGCATCCCGGCTACTCCGCCAATCACAGAGGTCGCGAAAATAGTGAGCGACGCGGTGTCCCGCAAGCGGCCTCAGGCCGATGGCGTGTCGATCCCGGTCTCGCCCATGGCGCAGATGATCCGCCAGTGCTCCTCGCTGACGGGAACGACCGACAGGCGGGACTGCCGGACCAGTCCGAAGTCGGCGAGCCTCGGATCGGCCTTGATGTCCGCAAGCGTGACCGGGACGTTCATCGGGGCCACGGCCCGCACGTCGACAAGGCCGAACCGGCCGCTCGGGTCGGTGTCGTCTGGCCGGTAGGTTCCGACCACCTCGACGATGCCGACCACCCGTCGTTCCTTGACTGAATGGTAGAAGAACCCGAGGTCGCCGAGCTTCATCGCCTTCATGTTGTTGGATGCCTGGTGGTTGCGCACCCCGTCCCACTCGGCCGTGCCCTCGGCGACCTGGTCGTCCCACGACCAGGCGCCGGGTTCGGTCTTGAACAGCCAGTATGCCATGCTCCGCACTCTCCGCCAGAAACCGGGCCCTGTTCCCATACCACCGCCGGGGCGCCGCCGCGACACCTTACGCGGGCGGGCGGCCACCGTGTTCGGTGCGCAGCGGCCGGTCGAGCAGCTCCGCGATGGCGCGGTCGAGATCCTCACCATGATTGACGACCCGGTCGACCGCTTCGCAGATCGGCGCATCGCTTCCGGCCTGCCGGGCCCGGCGCACCACGGCGGCGGCGGTATGGCGGCCCTCCACCACTCCGCCGGCCCCGCGCTCGGCATCGGCAACGGTTTCGCCGCGGCCCAGCGCTTCCCCGAACCGGTAGTTGCGTGACTGCCGGCTGACGCAGCTGAGCGACACGTCGCCGAGACCGGCCAGGCCGGCGAGGGTTTCCGCCTGTCCTCCCAGAGCAACGGCGAGCCTGGTCGCTTCGGCAAGTCCACGCGTGATGAGGGCGGCGCGGGTGTTCTCCCCGAAACCCCTGCTCATGGCGATGCCGCAGGCAATCGCAAGCACGTTCTTGACCGCGCCTCCGGTCTCGGCGCCGATCACGTCGGTGGAGATGTAGGGCCGGAAGTACCTGGACGCGAGTGCATCGGCGAGCAGCCGGGCCCGGTCAGGGTCCGGCAGCGCCAGGGTGGCGGCGGTGGGCGTGCCGGCGACCGCCTCGGCGGCGAAGGTGGGACCGGACAGGCAGCCCGCCATGGTGCCGGGACTCGCCGCCGCCAGCACCTCCGACATCATGAGGCCTGTCCCCGTCTCGATACCCTTTGCACAGCAGACCGTCGGCGTGTCCGGGGGCAGGTGCTTCGAGAGCCCGGTCGCGACGGCCCGGACCTGCTGTGCGGGGACGACCAGCAGCACCGCGTCCGCCGCGCACGCGTCCTCCATCCGGTTCGTGGCCCGCAGGGCCGGATCGAGCCGGCAACCGGCCAGGCGATGCGGGTTCTCGCTCCGCTCGTTGATCGCGTCGACAACCGCCCGGTCGCGTGCCCACAGCACGGTCGCACAGCCTGCCCGCGCCGCGAGGTGTCCGAGCGCGGTTCCCCAGGCGCCTCCGCCGATGATGCCGATGCGCGGCGTCGTCACGGATGCGCGGGCTCCGCGAGCGGCCAGCGCGGACGTGGAGCGAAGTCGAGGTCGCTGGTCCGGCCGAGGCGCAGGCGCTCGAGGCCGGCCCAGGCGATCATGGCGGCATTGTCGGTGCACAGCGCCGGCGGCGGAACGACGAACCGCATGCTGCTCTCGCCCGCCAGGCGCTCGAGGGCGGCCCGCAACGCCGCGTTGGCGGCCACGCCGCCGGCGGCAACGAAGGGCAGGCCGTCGCCGTGGCTGGCACGGAAGCTGCGGATCGCATTGGAACTGCGATCCACCAGTGATCGCATCACCGCGGCCTGGAATGCCGCGGCAAGGTCGGCCCGGTCGACCGCATCAAGCGGTTCCATCCCCGCGACCCGGTGGCGGACCGCGGTCTTCAGGCCGGAGAACGAGAACGAGCATCCCGGCCGCCCGACCATCGGGCTCGGCAGCGGTATGCGCCCGGGATCACCGTCGCGGGCGGCGGCCTCGAGAGCCGGGCCGCCCGGATACCCGAGGCCGAGCAGCTTCGCGGTCTTGTCGAAGGCCTCGCCCACCGCGTCATCGACGGTGCTGCCGTACTGCCGGTACTCGCCGACGCCGAGGACGCCGAGCAACTGGCAGTGGCCGCCGGAGACCAGCAGCAGCAGGTAGGGAAACCGAAGGCCGTCGGTGAGCCGGGCGGTCAGCGCGTGTCCCTCGAGGTGGTTGACCGCGATGAAGGGGATGTCACGGGCAAGCGCGATGGTCTTGGCCATGGTCGAGCCGACAAGCACACCGCCGATCAGCCCCGGCCCGCCGGTGGCCGCCACGGCGTCGAGGTCCGAAAATCCGACGCCGGCCTCGTCCATTGCGCGGGTGATCATGTCGTCGAGGTAGTCGATGTGGGCGCGGGCGGCGATTTCCGGAACGACCCCGCCGTATTCCCGGTGTTCCCGGACCTGTGAGCGCACGAGGCTCGAGTGGATGGTGCGTGCGCCATCGACGACGGCGGCGGCAGTTTCGTCGCAGCTCGTCTCGATACCCAGGACCACCGGTGGCTGCTTGCGATCGCGCATGGGCGCCTTCATGCTGTGGTGCGCGGGAACCCGGACGAGGCCTGAACATGACCTGTGATGCCGTCTGCAACCGGCGATGAAACCTAGCACGCCGCTGGTTCGGATCGGAACCCGGGGGTCCAGGCTGGCGCTCGCGCAGGCCGGGGAGGTGCGCGAGCGCCTCGCCGCGGTCCACGCCGAGCTCCGCCGCGAAGACGCGGTCGAACTCGTGGCGATCACCACCACGGGAGACCGGGTCAGGGACCGGCCGCTGGCGGACATCGGCGGCAAGGGACTGTTCTGCAAGGAAATCGAACAGGCGCTGCTCGAGAACCGGATCGATGCCGCCGTTCACTCGATGAAGGACGTGGAAACGGTGCTGGCCGACGGCACCGCGATCGCGGCCGTCCTGCCGCGCGAGGACCCGCGCGACGCGTTTCTCTCGCCACGTGCGGCGGACATCGCGGAACTGCCGTGGGGAGCCGTGGTCGGCACCTCGTCGGTCCGGCGTGCGGCGCAACTTCGCGCCCGGCGTGCGGACCTGCGGATCGTGCCGTTTCGCGGCAACGTGGACACGCGGCTTGCCCGGCTCGACGAGGGCGCCGTCGCCGCCACGCTCCTGGCGCTGGCCGGGCTTCGCCGGCTCGGGCTGGAGGAACGCGCAACCAGGATACTGCCGGTCGAGGACATGCTGCCGGCGGTGGGCCAGGGGGCGATCGGCATCCAGTGCCGCGTCGATGACGAGAGGGTGCTCCGGTGGATGCAGGCGATCTCCCACCGCGAGAGCGAACTGGCAGTGCGCGCCGAACGCGCGATGCTGGCGGAACTCGACGGGACCTGCCGGACCCCGATTGCAGGACACGCCCGTTTCGTGGCACCCGATCGCCTCAGGCTCTCCGGCTGGCACGCCGGGTCCGAACTGCGGTCCGGATACAGCGCGGAACGCGACGGACCGGCACACACTCCGGAGGAGCTTGGTCATGCGGTCGGCCTGGCACTGCGCAGGTCCGCCGGTGCCGATGCGTTGCGGTAGTTTGCCGTGCGGCTGCTGCTGACCCGACCGGTGCCGGAATCGCTGCGGCTTGCCGAGCTCCTTGAGCGGCGCGGGCTCGAGACGGTGATTTCACCGGTGATGAGACGCATCGAACTGCCGCCCGGCCCGGCGCCGGAGCAGGGACTGCAGGCGGTGTTGCTGACGAGCGCCGCCGCGGTACCGGCTCTCGTATCCGCCGGCATCGATCCGGCGCTGAGCGTCTGCTGCGCCGGAGAGGCAACCGCCCGGCGGGCGCGGGCCGCCGGCTACCGTTCAGTCCTGTCCGCGGCCGGTGATGCCGCCGACCTGGCGGAGTTGGTGATCAGCGGGTTTCGACCGGATGCCGGCCGCCTGCTCTGGCTGTGTGGTGAGGTGACGCGCGGTGACCTGGGGCATCGCCTGGAGGCGGCGGGGTACCGGCTCGAGCGCCGGGTAGTTTACCGGGCCGAGGCGGTGGAGGAACTCACCGCGGCGGCGAGGCGTGCGCTTGCAGCCGGCGAAATCGATGGCGTCCTGCACTTCTCGCCGCGCTCCGCGCGCCTGTTTGCCGACCTGCTCGGGCAGGCCGGACTGGAGTCCTCGTCAGTGGGCATGATCGCCTTCTGTCTCAGCCCGGCGGTCGCGGAAGCGGCCGGTGAACTCGAGTGGAAGGCCATCAGGATCGCGGCCCGTCCCGACCGGTCGGCGATGGTCGACCTGCTCCCCGGCGGAACACACAAACCATGACGAACCTGCTATTGTCCGACCGGAACTGGCAAGCCGGGCGGGAGCATGTCATCACCGAGTGAAAGTGATCGGGAAAAGCCCGCGGCGGCGTCCTCCGGCGCCGGTCCGGTCATCGATGTCAAGCCGTCATCGATGCTGCGGACCCGGCGCGTTCCGCTGCTGGCGGCGGGTGCCGTCATCCTCGCCCTCGTCCTCCTGGTCGCCAGCTATTCTTCCTGGCGTGGCGGCGTCGCTCCGGTCCTGGCCGTGGTCGGGGCCGACCTCGTCGACATCGAGCAGGGCCTCGGACTGCCGTCATGGATGACGGGCGAATCCGGGGCGGAAGAGGCGGCGGACACTGCGGGGGCCGACAGCACGGACCCGGCCGCGTCCGACGCGGTGACTGAGGCGGCCGCCCCGTCCAGCGCCGACACGACGGCAGGGGTCGAAACGCCGGCCGAACCCGCCTGGGCCGGCGAACTCGAGGCGCTGCGGGAGGAATGGGAACCCCGGCTGGCGGTGATCGAGGAACGCCTCGACCGGCTGGAAGCCGCCGGCGAGGAGAGAGCAGCGGGCACCGCGGCGGCGCGGGAGAAGACTGCCGGGGAGGCACGCGAACTGGCGGAGAGACTGGCGGATCTCGAGATCCGCATGGAGCATCTCGAATTGGCCGAGGAGCAGGGCGGGAACTTTCCACAGTTCATGTCCCGCCTGCTGCAGATCGCCGAGCAGCTTGCGGCTGTCGAGGCCCGCGAGCGGGTTCTGCCCGAGCAGCTCGACGCGGCCCGGGCCGAGACCGGAGCGGTTCGCGAGCAGGTCGACGCAGCCAGGGCCGAGACCGGTGCGGTCCGTGAACAGGTATCGGGCCTCGAGCAGCGCATCGACGTTCTTGCGGCGCAGCTCGAACGCCCCGACCGCGAACAGCTTGCCTTCGCACTGATCGGTCTCGGGCAGTTGCGGATTGCCACGGCCGCGTCGAAACCCTGGCGCCGGCACCTCGAGACGCTGCGTCCGGTCTTTGCCGGCGAACCGGATGTCGAGGCGGCGCTTGCGGCACTCGAGCCGGGTGCCGATGCCGGCGTGCCCTCGCTGGACCGGCTGAGGGTCGGGTTCCCCGACGTTGCCCGCTCCGCGCTGCAAAGCCGCGACACCGAGGTGGCCGAGGGACTGGTCGGCGAGGTGCTGGCCAGGGTGACATCGCTTGTCACGATCCGGCAGGTCGAGGATGTCGAACCCGACAGTCTCGAGGCCCGCGTCGCCGAGGCCGAGGTCGCGCTCGCTGCCGGCGAACTCTCCGGCGCGGTGTCGGCGCTGGAGATGCTCGAGGGTGCCGCTGCCGCCGCCGTTGCGAACTGGCTGGCCGGGGCTCGCAGCCGGCTCGCCGTGGATGCCGCCATGGCCGCTCTCGAGGCGGCCGTGCTGGCCAGGCTGGCGAGCGGGTAGGGAACGATGCGCCGGATCCTGCTGTACTTCGTGCAACTCGCGGTCCTGGTTGCCGCCGCGGTCTGGCTGGCCGATCACCCGGGCACCGTGGTTGTGGACTGGCTGGGATACCGGATCGAGACCGACTTTGCCCTGCTGATCGTGGCGGTAATCGGGCTTGTCATGGTGTTCAACATGACGCTCGCGGCCTGGCGCGCGATCACGCGCGCGCCGGGCAGCTTCGTTGCGCGGCGCACGGCACGCCGTCGCGAAGAGGGCTACCGCGCCCTGGCGCTCGGCATGGCCGCGGCGACGGCGGGGGACCGCGAGGAAACCATGCGGCTTGCGCGCCGCGCCGATTCCCTGTTGCGGGAGCCCGAGGTCACACGGCTGCTGTCGGCCCAGGCCGCGGCGCTGAGCGGCGACGAGGAAGCGGCCAGGCGGTATTTTGACGCCCTGACGGACAACGAGGAAACCGCCTTTCTCGGCCTGACCGGCCTGCTGCGCCAGGCGCTGCGCGAAAACGAGACCGAGCAGGCGTTCGCCATCGCGGAACGCGCGCGCCGGCTGCGACCCGACTCGAGCTTTGTCGTCGAGACCCTGTTCGACCTGCAGTCGCGGGCGGGAAGGTGGACCGACGCCCAGGCAACCCTGTTCGACGCGGTCCGGCGCAAGATCAGGCCCGAGGCCGAGGCACTGGATCACCGTCTGGCGATCTTCACGGCCAGGGCGCAGGAGGCGCTGGATGCGGGCCGGGACGCGGAGGCACTCGAGCTGGCCGACCGCGCGCTTGCCACCGCCGCCGACTTCATTCCCGCGATCGTCCTGAAGGGCAGGTCGCTCGCACGCAGCGGCCGGACCCGGGCGGCGGCCCGGCTGATCGAAACCTCCTGGCCGAAGCGGCCGCATCCGGACCTGGTGGCTGTCTACACCGGGCTCTGGCCGCAGGACACGCCGCTTGACCGGTTTCGGCGCATCCAGCGGCTGACCTCCGATATCCAGGACGAACGCGAGAGTCGGCTCGCCCTTGCCGCGGCCGCTCTCGACAGCCGGTTCTGGGGTGAGGCGCGCCGGGTGCTCGCCGGACTGGGCTTGCCCGATGACGCCGGGGCCCGGGCCTGCATGCTGATGGCGCGGCTCGAGCAGGAGGAGCACGGGGACAGTGCGGCCGCCCGGTCCTGGCTGGAGCGGGCGGCCGGGGCCCAGGCCGACGAGGCCTGGACCTGCCGGTCCTGCGGCGCCGGTTCGCCTGACTGGGCGGCGCTGTGCGGAAACTGCGGCGCGTTTGCGACCATCGACTGGCGCAGGCCGCCGGGAGTGGCACTGCTGCCGGTCCCGCCCGAGCCGGAGGTGGTGATCGAAAGCCCGGCCACCCCGACCCCGGCCCCCGAGGATGGCGACCGGCGCGAGGTCGCGACCGTGCAGGCCTGAAGACCGGCGCGCCCACGGTTTCCACGGCTGTTCGAATCGAAGCGCCCGTGAGCTTTCGGGTCATGCGCGGGTGGGCGGGAGCAGCACTCGCAGGGTGAACCCGCGGCCGGACCGGTACCGGAATTCCTGCGCCGCCGCAGCCAGCAATCCCGACTGCGCTGCCTCCTCCTGGCTCCGGGCAGGAAGATGTTTCCGGTTGTCAGCGTGTCGCCGCTCCTGCGCCAGCCACTCCAGCATCAGCTTGGCCGTGTCGTGGTCGAATCCGCCGATTTCCGCAATTGGCCTGCGCTCCGCGACAATGAACTCCTGACCGCGATGGAACGCGGCGGCTTCACAACCCCCAACCCCGTCACCATCGACAAGCGCATGGCGGCGCAACAGCCGCATGCGCCCATGGCCATCATCGCGGTCGACGACGACCGTGATTCCGGCCTTCATGGACAGGTATGCGGCTTGATTCCCCGGTGAAACTTCCCGGAAGCGTCTGCCTTCCGGGGGAAAATCCCGGACCATCCGGTTGCGCGGTCACGCATTCCGTGCGGGGCGCTGGCCTCCCGGCGGGACTGTCGTGGCTCAGCCGAGCGAGATGACGATTTCCTCGCACATCTTCTTGGCGTCGGCGAACAGCATCATGGTGTTGTCACGGAAGAACAGTTCGTTGTCGACGCCGGCATATCCCGACGCCAGGGACCGCTTGACGAACAGCACCGTGCGCGCGTTCTCGACGTCGAGAATCGGCATGCCGTAGATCGGGCTCGTCGGGTCGGTCTTGGCGGCCGGGTTGGTGACGTCGTTGGCCCCGATGACGAAGGCGACGTCGGTCTGGGGAAAGTCGCGGTTGATTTCCTCGAGTTCGAGCACGTGGTCATAGGGGACGTTCGCCTCGGCGAGCAGCACGTTCATGTGGCCGGGCATGCGGCCTGCCACCGGGTGGATCGCATAGCGCACGCTGACCCCGCGCTGGCGCAGGATGTCGCCGATTTCCCGCAGCGTGTGCTGGGCCTGTGCGACCGCCATGCCGTAGCCCGGAACAATGATCACCGAAGAGGCGTTCTCCATGATGAAGGCCGCGTCCTCGGCACTTCCCGACTTGATCGCCTTGTCGCCGTGGGACCTGCCCGCCGCTTCGGACTCGCCGCCGAACCCGCCCAGGATCACGCTGAAGAACGACCGGTTCATCCCCTTGCACATGATGTAGGACAGGATTGCGCCCGAGGATCCCACCAGGGCCCCGGTGATGATGAGCAGGCTGTTCGAGAGCGTGAACCCGATCCCGCAGGCGGCCCAGCCCGAGTACGAATTCAGCATGGAGATCACGACCGGCATGTCCGCACCGCCGATGGGGACGATGATCAGCACCCCGATCAGCAGCGAGAGCGCAAGAATGCTCCAGAAGGTGGCCTCCGACTGGACCTGGACCAGCAGGACCACGAGCGCCACCAGCCCGATGCCGAGCACCGCGTTCAGCAGGTGCTGGCCGGGAAACACCAGCGGCGCGCCGCTGATCAGTCCCTGCAGCTTGCCGAAGGCAATGATGGAGCCTGTAAAGGTGACGGCGCCGATCGCAAGCCCGAGCGACATCTCGATCAGGCTGGCGGTGCCGATGTCGAGAAAGCGTCCGATCCCGTAGGCTTCGGGACGGTAGAACGCGGCCGCGGCCACGAAACACGCGGCGAGACCGACCAGGCTGTGAAACGCCGCCACCAGCTGTGGCAGCGCGGTCATCTCGATCTTCCGCGCGATCAGCGTACCGATCGCCCCGCCGATCACGATACCGGCGATGATCACCTCGTAGCTCAGCACCGCAGGCAGAGCCGCCGTGGTTCCGACGGCGATGACCATGCCGGCAATGCCGAACAGGTTGCCCTTGCGTGCACTGTCCGGCGAACTCAGTCCCCTCAGGGCGAGGATGAAACACACGCCCGAGACGAGGTAGAGGACTGCGGAAAGATCTTCTGAGATGTGGATCATTGCGATGTCGTACCTGCCGGGTCAGCGTTTTTTGCGGAACATGGAGAGCATGCGCTGCGTGACGATAAAGCCGCCGAATATGTTGACCGACGCCAGGACGACAGCGAAGAACCCCATGATCTGCGAGAAGTTCATCTCGGCGGGACCGGCGGCGATCAGGGCGCCGACAATGATCACCGAGGAAATGGCGTTGGTCACGCTCATCAGCGGCGAATGCAGCGCCGGAGTGACCCGCCAGACCACGTAGTACCCGACGAAACACGACAGCACGAGCACCGTGAGGCCGAACAGGAACGGGTCGATGCCTGCCACCGAGGAGGCCTCGGGCACGGCGGAGGTCGCCTGGCGGATCAGCTCGGCCGAGTGCTCGGCAAGCTCGCGGGACTCCTCTGCCAGCCGGTTTGCCCGTTCGATCAGCTGTTCAGGGGTCATGACGTCTCTCCGCCGGTCTCATCCTGCAGTTCGAGGACGGCCGGATGCACCACGGCTCCGTGCCAGGTGACGAGCGAACCCTTGATGATCTCGTCCTCGGTGTCGATCGAGAGCAGCCCGGTGTCGCTGTCGATCAGGGGGGTGAGGAAGTTCAGCAGGTTCTTCGAGAACAGGGCCGAGGCGTCGACCGCCACCTCGCTTGGCATGTTGGCGCGCCCGATGATGGTGACGCCGTGCCGGCTGACGGTTTCGCCGTAGACCGACAGTGGGCAGTTGCCTCCCTGCTCGACGGCAAGGTCGACGATCACTGAACCCGGTTTCATCGCCTTGACCATGTCCTCGCTCACCAGCACCGGGGCCGGTCGACCGGGGATCAGTGCCGTGCAGATGACGATGTCCTGGCGCGAAATCGTCTCCGCGATCAGTGCTGCCTGCTTTTCCCGGTACTCCCGGCTCATCTCCCTGGCGTAGCCGCCCGCCGTCTCGGCCTGGCGGAACTCTTCGTCCTCCACGGCGACGAAGGTCGCACCGAGGCTCTCGACGTTCTCCTTCGCCGCCGGGCGCACATCGGTCGCGGAGACCACCGCGCCCAGGCGGCGCGCGGTGGCAATGGCCTGCAGGCCTGCCACTCCGGCCCCCATGATCATGCACCTGGCCGGCGGGACGGTGCCGGCCGCCGTCATCATCATCGGAAACGCCCGGCCGAAGGCGGCACCGGCCTCGATCACCGCCTTGTAGCCGGCAAGGTTGGCCTGGGACGACAGCACGTCCATGGTCTGGGCCCGGGTGATGCGCGGGATGAGTTCCAGCGCGAAACAGGTGATGTTGCGGGCGGCGATCGCGTTGAACAGTCCCCGGTCCCTGTAGGGTTCCATCAGGCAGGCCAGAACCGCCCCGTCCTTGAGGAGATCGACCTCGTTGTCCGGCTCGTCCGGACCGAACGGCTTGCGGATCTTGAACACGATGTCGGCGTCGCCGAGTGCGTCGGCCGGGTTGTCGACCAGGCTTGCGCCCGCCTGGGCATAGGCGATGTCCTGGATCGCCGCAGACAGTCCCGCACCCCGCTCGACCACAACGTCGAGACCGAGGCCGACCAGTTTCTTGACCGTGTCCGGAGAGGCTGCCACCCGCCGTTCGTGGGGACGCCGTTCCCGGACGATGCCCAGTTTCATCTGCCATGCTCCTCGGACGTCGAAGGATGTCGCGCCAGGACCCTGCCAAGGCGAACAAAACATGCCTTGGGGTGCACCGCAGGGCAAGCATCGAGCCTGACGCGGCGATCATGCAGAAAAACGGAATCCGGTACAATCCGGCCCCAAACTCGCTAGAGTGCAGGCCAGAGCAGGACGGAGAGGCCGGAACATGCCGAGTATCCTGCCGGGACTGACGGTACTCCTGCTGGTGACCGTGGGTGCGAGGGACGCCGCGGCACAGCCGTACGAGTTCCCCTTGTTGCCGGAGCCGCGGCCCGGGGGCACCGAGGGTCCGGTCACGATCGAAGAGCCGGCGGACGCATTCCGCTCTGCTGCCGGGGAGGATGCGGTACTGCTGTTTCATGTTGCGCCGATCGGGCCGGAGAGCGGCCGAACGCTCCTGGTCCGAACCGCCCTGGGCGCAATCGAACTTTCGGCGATCGCGCTGGAGGCGGCGATCACCCTGTGCACGCAGTCCGACGGACGGTTACGGGGGCAGGCCGGAGATGAACCGGGGCCCGGTTCCGCTCCGGGACTGCAGGGACCCGGTGTGCCGCTTCCTGTCCTGGCACTGGATGGTCTCAAGGACGCGATGATTGATCTTCGCATCATCCCGTTGATCGGGTCCGACCTGCCGAGAGCGCCGGACACCTGCGGCGCGACAGGCCTGTCATGTGACACCTATCGTGTGGAGTTCCGATGCATGGCCGAGAACACGGCTCGCTGATGGCTCTCCGGCGCGAGCCGGACGGTGCGGTCGCGGCCTGGCTGGTGCTCGTGGCCGTCATGCTCGGGTTGATGGTGATCATCGGCGGCATGACCAGGCTGACCGGGTCCGGCCTGTCCATGGTCGAGTGGCGGCCGCTGCTGGGCATTCTGCCGCCGCTGTCGCAGGAGGAGTGGGCGAGGGTGTTCTCGCTGTACCAGGCCTCCCCGGAATACCGCCAGGTCAACAGCTGGATGGGGCTTGACGAGTTCCGGCGCATCTTCTGGTGGGAGTACCTGCATCGGCTGTGGGGACGGCTGATCGGACTGGTCTACGCGGGACCGTTCCTGTGGTTCCTGGTGCGCGGCAGCCTGCCCGGCCGTCTCCGGGCGCGCTGCTGGCTGCTGCTGGTGCTGGGGGCTGTCCAGGGCCTGATCGGCTGGTGGATGGTGCGAAGCGGACTGGTGGATGATCCGCATGTCAGCCCCTTGCGACTCGCGGTTCACCTGTCGCTCGCCTTTGTCATCCTCGGTATCGTGGTCTGGACCGTGTTCGATCTTCGCTCGCCGGTACCGGCAAGTTCGCCGAAACGCCTTGTGCGCCACGCCGACCTGTGCCTCGGCCTGGTGGGGCTGACCGTGCTCGCGGGCGCCCTTGTCGCCGGGCTCGACGGCGGGCGCGTCTACAACACGTTTCCGATGATGGGAGGATCCCTGGTCCCGCCCGACTACGGCCACCTTGGTTCGGTGTGGCGAACCCTGGTCGAAGACCCCGGATCCGCGCAGTTCCATCACCGGGCACTGGCACTGGTCACGGTCGCGGCGGGCGTCGTGCTCCTGGTCCGGGCCTCGGGGCCGGGGATTTCCCGGCAGGTACGGGCTGGCGCCGTCGTGCTGGCCGGACTGATCCTGGTCCAGTCGGCGCTCGGGGTTGCAACCCTGCTCAGCGTGGCGCAGGTCGATCTCGCGATCCTGCACCAGGCCGGCGCTGTCGCCCTGTTTGTCGCCGCCGTGGTCCTGGCGCACAGGGTGCGGGCCTGATTTCACGTGGTTGCCAGGACCGCGGGCACCGCCAGGTTCGCATGCGGCACGCGGATACCGCCGGGACCCGGGGCCGGGGTTCGCCCGCCTGGCGGGTTCCGGCGTGATGTCGCTGGCAGCAGCCCCGCTGTACCGGTGGTCTGACGTCTCGCGGCTCGCACGGACGTGACCGCTCGGTGTGGCCTGCGGATGTCCCCGGGCCCGGCTGCATCACGCCGCCGAGCGTTCCGTGCCGGCCGGCGGAATTCGCGCGGGGCGGCAGGTTTCGGTTGCAGGAGGCAGGCTCGAAACGCATTGTGTCGCCGCACACAGGATAACCCCGGAGACGAACCATGGATCTCGGAATTGCCGGCAGTCACGCCATTGTCTGCGGATCGAGCAGGGGGCTCGGCCGGGCCTGTGCCATGTCGCTCGCACGAGCAGGCTGTATCGTGGTCGTGAACGGCATCGACTCCGAGCGGCTTGCGCGCACGGCCGCGGAGATCCGTACCGCCACCGGAGCCGAGGTCCGCGAGGTTGCGGCGGACGTTACGACACGGGATGGCCAGGACGCCCTGTTCGCAGCCGCGCCGCAGCCCGACATCCTGATCACCAACGCGGGCGGTCCTCCCTACCGTGACTTCAGGGAACTCGACCGCGACTCGATGCTGACCGGGGTGACCTGGAACATGGTGACCCCGATCGAGATGATCCAGCGGGTCGTCGACGGCATGGCCGAACGGGGATTCGGCCGCATACTCAACATCACCTCCATTTCCGTGAAGATGCCGGTGCTCGGGCTCGACCTGTCGAGTGCGGCCCGGGCCGGGCTCACCGCGTTCTGCGCCGGGGTATGCCGCTCGGTCGCATCAAGCGGCGTCACCATCAACCACATCCAGCCGGGGTTCTTCGACACCGACCGGTACCGCGGGGGCATTGACGCCGCCGCCGCGCAGTTCGGCATCAGCCACGAGGAGGCTCACGAGCAGCGGATTGCCGGCGTGCCGGCCGGCCGGGCCGGCGATCCCGAAGAGTTCGGAGAGGCTGCGGCCTTCCTGTGCAGCCGCCAGGCCGGCTACATCACCGGCCAGAGCCTCCTGCTTGACGGCGGCCTCTACAACAGCGCGTTCTGAGACCGCATTCCGAGCAGAAGGGAACTGCCATGACCTCAACCGGACCGCTCGCCGGCGTCACGGTCATCGACCTGACACGGGTTCTCGCCGGCCCGTACTGCACCATGATCCTGTCCGATCTGGGCGCCCGCGTGATCAAGGTCGAAACACCGGGCCGCGGTGACGATGCACGCGAGTACGGTCCGTTCGTCAACGGCAAGTCCGCGTATTTCATCTCGATCAACCGCGGCAAGGAGAGTATCGCGCTCAACCTGAAGGAGGCCCCGGACCGGCGTATCTTCGAGGCGTTGCTCGCGGGCGCCGACGTGGTGATCGAGAATTTCCGGCCGGGAACCATGGAGAAACTCGGCTACGGCTGGGACGACGTGCAGGAGCGGTACCCGGCGCTGATCTACGCCGCCTGCTCGGGTTTCGGACATACCGGACCGCATTCGACCCGCCCGGCCTACGACATGGTGGTGCAGGCGATGGGCGGCATCATGTCCATTACCGGCCAGCCGGGCGGTGAACCGACGCGGGTCGGCATGTCGATCGGTGATATCGGGGCCGGGCTGTTCACCACCGTCGGCATCCTGACCGCACTGTTCGAGCGCAAGACCTCGGGCCGGGGCCGGAAGGTCGACATCGGCATGCTCGATTGCCAGGTCGCGCTGTGCGAGAACGCAATCGCACGCTACAGCGCCACCGGCGAGGTTCCAGGCCCGCTGGGCGGGCGACATCCCTCGATCACGCCGTTCCAGACCTTCCGCACCAGGGACGGCTGGATGATCGTTGCGGCGGGCAACGACGTCATGTTCACACGGTTCTGCGACATCCTCGACCGGGCGGACCTGGCCGCGGACCCGCGGTATGCTTCCAACAACCTGCGCAACGAGAACCAGCAGACGCTGGAAACCGAGATCGAGGGCATCCTGAAGGGACGCGACACCGCGGACTGGCTGGCGCTGCTGGACCCGGCCGGGATCCCGGCGAGCGGGATCAACTCGATCAGCACCGTGCTCGAACACCCGCAGGTCGAACCCCGCAACATGGTGATCGACATCGACGACCCGACGGCCGGACACCTGCGCGTGGCCGGGAGCCCGATCAAGATTTCCGGGTTCGAGGATCCGCGCAGCAGGCCGAGCGCTCCCGATGTCGACCAGGACCGGGCGCGGATCCTGGAAGAGCTCGGGCATGCGGCCGAGTAGAGGCGCCGTGACGTTGCGGGCGTACCCGGGGCCTGCCCCAGTCACGCGGTGATGACACGTCGCCTGCTGCGTTACCTCGCCATCGGACTTGCCGCGGGCGTGATGGTGCTCGCCGCGGGGGTCGGTGGCGGGTTGCTGTGGCTTCGCACCTCCCTGCCACAGCTCGACGGGCAGGTGAGCCTCCAGGGACCGGATCGTCTGGTCGAGATCATGCGCGACACCCACGGCGTGGTGACCATCAGGGCCGGGACCCGTGCAGATGCCGCCTTCGCCCTCGGCTTCGCGCACGCGCAGGACCGGTTCGGCCAGATGGAGATGATGCGCAGGACCGGTGCCGGCCGGATGGCCGAGCTCGTCGGCGCCAGCGCAGTTCCGCTCGACCGCTTCTTCCGCGGTCTTGGCCTCTATCGCCAGGCGCGTGAGCAGGAACGGACGCTTTTGCCGGATCTGCGCGCCGAGCTCGTGGCCTACGCGGCCGGCGTCAACGCCTGGCGGACCACCCACGACGGAGCGCTGCCGTGGCTGCTCGAGCTGCTGCTGTACGATCCGGAACCGTGGCAGGTCACCGACTCGCTGCTGTGGGGACGGATGATGGCCCTGCAGCTGCTTGGAAACTGGCGTACCGAACTGCTGCGCGCCAGGCTTGCCGAGCGGCTGAGCCCGGAACAACTCGAGGATCTCTGGCCGGAAGACATCGGTAGCGACCCGCCGGACGCCGTCGTCCCGGTGGGAACCGGGGGATCGAACGTCTGGGCCGTGCGGTCCCCGCCGGTGCTGGCCAATGACCCGCACCTGGGACTGTCGATCCCCGGCATCTGGTACCTGGCCCGGATCGAGGTGGGCGACGATGTCCTCGCCGGCGCCACGGCGCCGGGAGTGCCGATGATGGTGCTCGGCCACAACGGTGCCATCGCCTGGGGCATGACAAACGCCGCCACCGACATGGCGGACCTGGTGCGCGAACCCGAGGTGATCTCGACGCGGACCGAGACCATCAGTGTGCGATGGGGTGATCCCGAAACACTGGTGGTGCGGGAGACGGTATCCGGAGTGGTGCTGTCCGACCTGTCGGACCGGTACCCGGAGGGCTGGTCGCTCGAAAGCCCGACCTTCCTCGGCAATGACCGGACCGTCGATGCGCTGGCGCAGGTGAACCGCGCGACCTCGTGGGCCGGGTTCGAGGCCGCGCTCGCGTCGTTCCACTCCCCGCACCAGAATGTTGCCTACGCCGACCGGGACGGGCGGATCGGGATGATCTCGCCGGCGCGTGTCCCGCTGCGCGAGCAGCCGGGCGGCCGCGTGCCGTCGGCACGGCGCGGCTGGGAGCGCACGATCCCCTACGACGAGCTGCCGCGGGTGGTGGATCCTCCGTCCGGCCGGCTGCTCAATGCCAACAATCGCATGGTGGGTCCGGACTACCCGTACTTCCTCGGCCGGGACTGGTGGCCGCCCTGGCGGGCGCGGCGCATTGCCACGCTGCTCTCCGACGGAGCCGACCACCGGTCAATCCAGATGGACAGCGTGTCGCTTTCGGCCCGGATGGTCCTGCCGCACCTGCTCCGCGCGGTTCCGGTGCCCGAGCTCGCCGACTGGGACGGAACCATGGACCGCAACAGGCATGAGCCGCTGCTCTACATCGCGTGGGTGAGGGAACTGCTGCGCGGCATTTTCGCCGACGAGCTCGGATCCCGGTTCGCGTCGTGGTGGCGCTACCGGCCGCAGGCCCTGGTTCTCGCGCTTACCCGGAGGCCGGAATGGTGCGACGTCATCTCGACACCCGGTATCGAGAACTGCGAGGACCGCATCCGCGATGCGCTCGCGCGCGCCCGGAGCATGATCGGGGACCGCTACGGATCGGACAGGCCGGTGTGGGGCCAGGCCCATGCAGCGCGGTTTTCCCACCCGCTCGCCGGTCGCATCCCGCTGCTGCGAAGCCTGATCGAACGGGAAATCCCGGCCGACGGCGGGCCGGACACCGTCAACCGCGGCGGCGTGCGGTTCTCCGACGAGGCCCATCCGTTCCGCCACGTGCACGGAGCGGGCTACCGCGCCATCTACACCCTCGACGACCTTGATCGATCCGAGTTCATCGTCACGCCGGGCCAGTCGGGCAATCCGTTCTCCCGCTGGTACGACGATCTCATGACCCGCTGGCGCGACGGGGACCCGCTGGTGCTGGCGGGCACGACGGCTCCCGTCCACAGACTGGTGATCGTACCCGAATGATCCTGACACATTCCGATATCGAGGCTGCCGACCGCATGCTCGACGGCAACGTCGTGCGCACGCCGTTCGAGCACTCGGTGACCCTGAGCGAAATCACCGGGGCATCGGTGTTCCTCAAGCTGGAGAACCGGCAGTTCACCGCGTCCTTCAAGGACCGCGGGGCCCTGGTGCGGCTTTCCGATCTCACGGCGGCGCAGCGGGAGCGGGGCGTCATCGCGCTCTCGGCCGGGAACCACGCCCAGGGCGTCGCGTACCGGGCCAGGCAGATGGGGGTGCCGTCAACCATCGTCATGCCGGTCTCAACACCGTTCGGCAAGATCGGCTCGACCGAGCTGCTGGGTGCGACCGTCATCCTGCACGGCGACTCGGTTTCGGAGGGCGAAGCCTTCGTGCAGGAGCGCGCCGAAGCCGACGGCCTGACCGTCGTGCATCCCTACGACGACCCGAGGATCATCGCGGGCCAGGGGACGGTCGGACTGGAGATGCTGCGGGCCGTTTCCGACCTTGACTGCCTCGTCGTGCCGGTCGGCGGCGGCGGCCTGATCGCCGGCGTCGCCGTGGCGGCGAGGGCGCTGAGACCCCGCATCCGCATCATAGGGGTCGAGGCCGAGAGCTACCCCTCCATGCACCATGGGCTCAGGGGCTGGCCGCTGCCCACAGCCGGGCCGACGATTGCGGAGGGGATCGCGGTCAAGCGTCCCGGGGTGAACACCATGCCGGTGGTCCGTGAGCTGGTCGAGGACATCGTGCTGGTGGGCGAGGCCCGGCTCGAGCACGCCGTACAGCTCATGGCCGAAGTCGAGAAGCAGGTGGTGGAAGGGGCCGGCGCGGCGTCGCTTGCAGCCGTTCTGAGCGAACCGGAGCGCTTTGCCGGCCAGCGCGTTGGCCTGGTGGTTTCGGGGGGCAACATCGATTCGAGGCTGCTGTCCTCGGTGCTGATGCGCGGGCTTGTGCGAAGCGGCCGGCTGGTCCGGATCCGGGTCGAGACCGCAGATCAGCCAGGAGCCCTGGCCCGTGCCGCCCAGGTCATCGCGAAGGCCGGCGGCAACATCATCGACGTCCACCACCAGCTGTGGTTCGAGGACGTGCCGGTCAAGCTGGTGGAGGTCGAGTTCGTCCTTGAGACCCGGGATGCGGACCACGTGGAACGTATCATGGCAGCGCTCGCCGATACCGGCATGCGACCGGAGCGCGTGCAGGCCGGCCACTCACGATCGAACCGGCCCGCGCCCGCGCAACCAGGCATGTAGCCGGCGCTCCCGTGTCACCTCCGGGCCGGGACTGTTCCCGCACTCGCAAGGTCAGTTACGGCTGAACAGGTACCCGGGGCCAGTCTCGTGCCTGTCATGCGGGATCGGGTGCGATCAGCCCGGTGGCCTCCGCGTGGCGTCGGAAGCGTGGCATCCGCGTCTTGCCATCCGGAAGGGTTTCTGTGTCGAGATCAGCCGCGTGCGCGATCGGGCGTAACCGGTCAACGACGAACCAACCAGGGCCGTGCCCCGCTGCAGGGCGCCACCGCCGAGCGTATAGTCGCGCTCGAAGGCATTGGGGAAGTGCGGCGCGAGGTGCCAGACAGGTCCATGGAGCGGAAGATGGCAGAGCGGACACCAGAGTGTTGGCGTGAGGTTGCCGACGGCCCGACGGACCAGGAAGGGGGACCCCTGGTGCCCTAACTCGAGCGGAGCGCTGGCACGGATCCCGGGACTGTCAACGTCCGCGGCGTCCGGGGTTGACCGTCCGTAGCGGCGGCTCCCGTGACGCATGTGAACTGCTTCTCGCCAGACTCGCAGCAAGGCCCCGGCGGGGTTCACCTGAGGACCGCATGCCGGACGAGCCGGGATTCAAGCGCGCCATCCCGTGATCCTCCAAAGGACGCGCGCTAACCCGCCGTATCGATCCAGATCGTGACCGGACCGTCGTTGACGAGGCGGACCTGCATCACCTCGCCGAAGCGTCCGGCAGCAACGGGCACGCCGTGCTCGGCGAGGGAGGCCTTGAAGAGCTCGTAGAGGCGCTCGCCCTCGTCCGGGGGCGCAGCGTAGGAGAAGCCCGGCCGGTTGCCGCGGCTCGTGTCGGCGGCAAGCGTAAACTGGCTGACGACCAGCGCCGACCCGCCACTCTTCAGGATCGAGAGATTCATCTTGCCGGGCTCGCTCTCGAAGATGCGAAGGTTGGCGACCTTTCGCGCGAGGAACTGCGCCTGCTCGTCGCCGTCGCCCTGCATCGCGCACACGAGGACCAGCATGCCGTTGCCGACCTCTCCCACCGTCTCGCCGGCGATGTCAACGCGGGCCTCCGCGACCCGCTGGATGAGCGCCCTCATGGAACCTCCCTCGACACCATCACGTCGGCCACGCGCGGTCTCCTGCCCGACCATGGCCACGCCGCCACCGTGTACCATTGGCCGGACAGCGGGCAAACGGAGAAAACGCTGATGATTCCGACAGCGGTGTATGGCCCGTCGGGCTCGACGCCCGGGCTCGCACACCGGGTCGCCGAGGCGCCGCGGACCCGGAGCAGGAATCCCGGGAACGGGCAGGCAACGTCTTCGTCGACACCGTCGTCTGCCTGCTGACGGGCACGGGCGATGGCCTGTCTCGGGCAGCTTCTGGCGCCGCGCCCCGGAGAAGCGCCCGAAACATTGACCACGGGACAAGGCGTCTACGCGACGTGGGGGGCAAGTCCCGTGCCTAACGCGAGGTATCGGGTGCAATCAGCTCGATGCGTTCGCCGTAGCGCCGGAAGTCCGAGGCATTGAACGTGAGAAGTCGACGCTCGCCGTGGGCCAGCATGGTGGCCACGATATGGGCGTCGTGCACCTGCTTGCCGGCGAGCGGAACTTCCCGACACAGTTCGACAAGTATGTCGGTTACATGGGTACCGTCCTCCAGGATCTCGAAGGCGACGCTCAACCATGCCAGGTCGTTCAGCGCCTGGGTCATGGGGAGCGGATCGTGCCAAGTCTGCGGTCGTGTCATGGTCGACAGGTACTCGCGCAGCACCTGACGGCTTGTGCGCAAGGTCTTTCCCGACTCCTGAGCCTGCGAGAGCGCAGCGCGTGCGACCGTACAGTGGGGTGCTCGCGCGCTGCGGGCCGGCACGAATATGCTGGTGTCGATGAACACCCAGCTCAGTGCCCGTCGTCGGGATTGCCTTCGAGTCCGCTGGCAAGGCGCCTCAGGTCGTCGTAAATTTCCTCGCGCCTCACGTTGAAGCCCTCGGGTCAGGGGCCCATGTCAACGGCGGGGAAGTCACGAGCGAGATTGAAGCTGCGCACGGTGCCTGCTCGCCTGGCCTGGTTACCGATGCTGTCCTCGCGCTCGAATACCAGTGTTTCTGTCGCCAGATTGACCTGGGTGGTCTTCCAGCCGGCAGCCTGCCAGGCCAGGGCATGGCTGTGGCCGCCACCCCATTTCTGGTTTGCCCACCACGGTCGATGAAGGCGCGCGGAATCCGGCAGCCTGAGGCCGAGCACTGCCTCGATGTCCGCAAACGTGGTTCGCCATCGGGAGCCGGTCCTCGCGGCGAGGTTCTGAAAGAGTGGCGCATACTTGCCGTTCGATGCGGCCTTGCGCGCGATGTCCTTTCTGGTCCTGGGTGCGGTAACGCTGCTGTCGGTCCGAATTCGCTGGAAGACCAGCTTTTCCCCGTCCAGATCGACCTCCTTCTTCTTCCAGCCGGCCGCCTTCCAGGCAAGCGCGTGGCTGTGGCCACCGCTACGGGTCTGGTTTGCCCACCAGGGACGGTGCAGGCGCGCGGATGCCGGTAGCGCGAATCCCAGGATCGTTTCGATTTCGGCAAAGGAAACTTCCCAGTCCGGTCGGGCGAGGGCTGCAAGGTGGCGATAAAGGGGTGCATACTTGCCCCGTGCGGCGGCGCGGCTGGCAAGCTGCTGCCTGTGCTGTGCCATGGGTACAACTCACGAATATTATACAAATGGTTCTGACCTACCTGATTTTGCACGGGTGGCGCTATCTGTCATGAATAGTGCGGGTTCGGTGTGCCAAGACCGGTTGCCTCGCGAGGGCGGATGCTGCCGGTATCCCGGCGCAGGCGGGGTGCTTCGTTCCGGCACTCCCGATCATGCTGTCCCGATCTCGAAGTTCGCAGCACCGTGAAGTGGTTGCCGCAGCGGTTGCAGGGGGACCGGGGCGAAAGTGCTTCGCAATTCCGGCGCAGGGCCTTCAGAAATGGTATCTCAGGGAGGCGCCAAGCTTCCTGATGTCGTCAAAGTTGTCGTCGGTATGCTTGCTGTACGATGCATGGACGCCAACTGACAGGCCGTGCCCGGTGTGGAACTGCCCGCCGATCCTGATCATGGTCTCCGAATCCGAGATTTCCCCGCCGGTGCGCAGAACGTCCGCCCTGGTCCGCATGTGCGAGAGCTGGCCTTCGAGTTCCACGTTCTCGCCGACCCGGTACCGAAGCCCGAGGGCGGCGGCAAGACCATCGCCCTCGATGACGGATTCGGTGGTCGTGACCGCGGGCGGTCCCATTGCCGACCTCGTGACAAGCGGCACCGTGTGCTCGACCTCGAAATCAACGATCGCGAGCGCTTCGGCGTAGACACTGACCTGTTCGACCGGCTCGAAGTGATATCCGGCGCCAAGCATGGCAAGGGTCTGCCTGCTTTCGAGGTCCAGCGGGACACCGGCCACCTCGTTGCCGAATTCCTTGGTTTCCCTGGACCAGGTGCCCTTGATGTAGATCTGGTCGAACACTTCCCACGATCCCGCAATGCCGATCAGCCGGCCATCCGCGTCGTCCGTGAGCGGTGCCGTTGCCGTGTTCCTGGTCTTCGACAGGTCTGCCGTGACTTCCAGGTAGCTGTAGCTGAACTCCGCGGAACTCGCGTCAGCCGACAGTCCCGCGAGCATTGCGAGGACGAGCAGTCCCGCGCGGCACTTCATGGCGGATCCCCAAAACTGGTGAATTCCGTCTTTCTGATCTGGTGTTCCGGTTCGAACGGGTCAACGGCAGGGAGCTCGAGAGACTTTCGGCGTGGCCGGCGGGGTACAGGCGATCCAGCGGCGTTCGGCCCGGGTTCGGGAACAATCCAGGCGTGCCCGCAGCGAACACGCGCACGACACAGCCGCACCCGGGTTCGCACACCGGGTCGCCGCGGACCCGGAGCAGGGATGCCGCACCACGGGTGAGGCACCGTCAGCGCAAGCTCCGTTCCCGTCTGCCTTCGTCCGGGCCAGGGTCTGCAACAGCGGTCACGCCGGATGATGCGCGCTGGTTGGTCGTGACCGGATCGCTTGACGATGCGGTGTGTGCTTCGGTCACATTGGCATGACGCGGCCTGATGGCCGAACGCTGCCGCTGGAGACCGTCCATGGAACTGATCGACCTCAGCCGGGAAATCCATCACCGCACCCTGGCCCACCCGTCGCACCCGCCGGTGATCGTCACGGTCTGGAATGATCACCAGGAGGTCAAACGGGCCGGCGATACCGTCTTCACGTCGAAGTCGCTGTCACTGTCGATCAGCGATCACTCGACGACACATGTCGACGCGCCGTGCCACTTCAACCCCGCCGCCGATGCGGCATCGATCGACGAGGTTCCACTCGAGGACTTCTACACCGAGGCGATCTGCCTCGACCTGTCGGACGTACCATTGCGCCACCAGGTCACGGTGCCGGAAATGGAGCAGGCACTGGCCCGTTCCGGCCAGGAGATCAGGCCGCGTGACACCGTGCTGCTGTACATGGGGGTCAACGAGCGCCTGTTCGGCTCGCCGGGCTATCTCGAGGATTTCCCGGGCCTTCATGTCGATTCGGTCCACTGGCTGGCTGATCACGGCATCGTGATGTTCGGGGTCGAGGCGATCAGCCCGGCGCCGGCAGGCGAGCCCAACTACAAGGCGCACATCGCCTGTGCCGAACGCGGCATCACCCACATGGAATGCCTGGCCAACCTGGACCGCCTGATCGGCAGGGGCCGGTTCCGCTTCATCGGGTTCCCGCTGCGCATCAGGGGCGGGACCGGAAGTCCGATCCGCGCCGTTGCGCTGTTCGAATAGAACCGGGGAGCCGCCGTCCCCGGGCCGGGCGATCGGACGGGAGCGGGACCCGGAGACCTTGCGGGCAGGCCGAATATCCTCAAGGCTGCGGGACCGGTCGGGCGTTCACGACCGACCCTGAACCACGTGCGCGGCGAGAGGTGACGATGACGACGGAACGACCAAACGTGCTGCTGATCTGTGCGGACCACTGGTCGGCCGAGCAGATCGGATTCGCCGGTCATCCGGCCATCCTGACCCCCGGCCTCAACGAGATCGCGTCCTGCGGCGTGCGCTACTCGAACGCGTATTCCGAGTGCCCGGTCTGCATTCCCGCGCGCCGGACCCTGATGACCGGGCAGGTGCCGCGTACGCACGGCGACCGGGACTTCGACGACGAGCTGGGAATGCCTGCCAACACCATGGCCCAGGTCTTCCGGGACGCCGGCTACCAGGCCGATGCCGTCGGCAAGCTCCATGTCCATCCCCAGCGGGCCAGGATCGGGTTCGATTCGGTGATCCTTGACGACGAGGGACGTTCCCAGTGGGGAACGCTCGACGACTACGACATCTACCTGGGAGACCAGGGCCTGGCCGGACGCCAGTTCGACCACGGCATGTCGAACAACCAGTACCACTGGCGCCCGTGGCATCTCGACGAGGCTCACCATCCGACCGCCTGGGCCGGACGGACGATGGCCAGGGTGATCAAGCGCCGCGATCCGACCCGCCCGGCGTTCTGGTACCTCGGGTTCAGGCACCCGCATCCGCCGCTGGTCCCGCCGCAGGCCTACGTGGACCTGTACCGCACCATTCCCGTCGACGACCCCTACGTCGGTGAATGGGCCAGGGACCGGGACAGCCTGCCCTATGCAATCTCCGCCGTGCTCAGCCGCACAAATCTCTACACGCCCGCACAGATGCTGGAGGCGCGCCGGGCCTTCTACGCGCTCTGCACCCAGATCGATCACCAGATCCGCTACCTGATCGGAACACTGCGGATGGAAGGCCTGCTCGACGATACCGTCGTCATGTTCACCAGTGACCATGGCGACATGCTCGGCAACCACGACATGGCGGCGAAGCGGGTCTTCTACGAGAGTTCGGCCAATATCCCGATGATCCTGATGCCGAACGCGGGGAACGACCGGGTACCGGAGGGCAAGGTCGACGACAGGCTGGTCGGGTTCGCCGACATCATGCCGACCCTGCTCGATCTCTGCGGCATCGGCTGTCCGCAGTCCGTCGACGGGCTTTCGATGATCGGACCGGAGCGCCGCAGCCACCTCTACGGCGAGGTCGGAAACGACGATCACTCGACCCGCATGATCCGGGACGCGCGCTACAAGCTGATCTACTACCCGGTCGGGAACTACCGACAGCTGTTCGACCTCGAGACCGATCCCAGGGAAATGACCGATCTGGCGGCCGACCCGGCGCACGGGGAGGTTCTCGACCGCCTGACGTCGTGTCTCATCGACGAGCTGTACGGACCGGACCTGGAGTGGCTGGACGGACGACGGCTCGTGGGCTGGCCGGACCGGCCGTACCGCTGGGCGCCGCACCGCAGCCTGAATTCGCAGCGCGGTGACGGCTGGCCGCCATCGCCGAAGGTCGACATTCCCCAGGTCGAGTGGGCGCGGGAGCGCGAAACCTCCTGGCCGTCGAATACCGGGTAGTCGCCGCTCCCCGCCGGGGATGCGCAGCCGGGCGCTCCCGGCCCGCGAGGCGATGGTGCTACAGTGACCGGGAGGCTTCGTTCGCCGGGAGTTCCGGGAGCGGCGCCCGGGTCACGGGAGGCATGCCATGGCGGACAAGCGGTTCCAGTTCTCGAATTCCCACCACGAACTGATGGCGCGTGACGAGGCCAGCGTCTACGGCTGGCGCTACGAGCCGCGCATCATGTTCGAAAGCGGCCTTGGGGTAATGCTGCGGGACGTGGACGGGACGGAGTACTACGACCTCACCTCGGGCATGATGTGCATGGTGCTCGGTCACAGTCATCCCGAACTGACCGAAACCATCCGCGAGCAGGCCGAGAGGCTGGTCCACCAGTCGTCCTGGTATTCCAATCCGTGGCTGGTCGAGTTTTCAGAACTGGTGGCGAGCACGCTTCCGGACGGCCTCGACGTGGTCAACCTCGCGGTTACCGGCTCGGAAGCCAACGAGATCGCGATGCGCATGGCACTCGGCGTGACCGGGCGCTACGACATCATCTCGGTCATCCGTGGACTCCACGGGGGCAGCCTGGCGGCTGAATCGGTCACCAGTGTCGCCGGCGGGCGCAAGGCCCAGCTCGGCCCGCTGCTGATGCCGTCGCACCGCAATGCGATCTACGCCCCGCTCTGCTACCGCTGCCCGGTCAATCTCACCTATCCCGGCTGCAAGGTGGCCTGCCTGGATCACAGTGAAGAGCTGATGGAGCATGTGACCAGCCGCAACCCGGCGCTGATCATGGCCGAAACCGTTCCGGTGGCCGGCGGCATGGTGGTCCCGCCCAGCGAGTGGCTGCCCGGGCTGCGCGACCTCGCGGATCGCTGGGGCGCGCTGCTGATGCTGGACGAGGCGCAACTCGCACCGGCGCGCACCGGTACCCTGTGGGCGTTCGAGCAGTACGGCGTCGTCCCCGACATCGTGACCTTCGGCAAGGGGATGACCGCGGGCATGGGCATCGCCGGTACGGTCACGACCCGGTCCATCGCCGAACAGGCTCGCGGCAAGGCCGGCCTGCCGTGGGCGGGAACCTATTCGGGCGATCCGTTGCCCGCCGCGGTGGCGCTGAAACAGCTGCAGATCGTCCTGCGCGACGGGTTGACGCAGCAGGCCGTGGTGCTCGGCGACCGGCTTCGGGCCGGCCTCGACGCAATGGCGGACCGCCTCGAGGTCATCGGCGACGTCCGCGGCCTCGGCCTCTACCACATGCTCGATATCGTCGATGGGCCCGACAGCAGGACACCGGATCCCGCAATGGCGGAGCGGATCCGCTACAACGCGCTGCTCGAGGGACTGGTGCTTATCGCGGTGAAGAACTTCATCCGGCTGTGTCCGCCGCTCATCATCACCGAGGCCGAGATCGACGAGGTCCTGCACCGTCTCGAGACCGCGATCGCTCGTGCCATGGACGGGTACCCGCACGACCTCGAGTACTCGACCTCGAGTTCGCTTGCGGCGCGGGCCTGACTCGCGCGAGGCAGGTCATCCGCCGGATCGCGAAGCCGCATGTTCGGCGGCAATGCGACCGGTGATGAAACACTCGGCGAGGTTGCATCCGGAAGTGTAGAGCGCGCCCCAGATGCTGCCGAGTTCGCCCGCGACGTAGAGCCCGGGGATCACCTGGTCGAAGGGATCGAGGACCCGTTGCCGCGGATCGTGGCGGGGACCGCCCTGGGTGTTGGAGACCACCGGCCAGATCTGCCCGCAGTAGAATGGCGGGGTCGAAACCGAGACCATCGAGACGGCCGGCCGGCCAAGCGGATCGGTGCCGCGAGCCACTGCGGAATTCCAGCCGGCAACCGTCTGCTCGAGCGTTTCCGGGCAGATATCCATGCGCCCGGCGAGTTCGCCGAGCGAGGGGGCCGCGTGCAGCAGTCCGTTGCCGGTTTCCTTCAGGTTGTCGGCGCTCCAGTCGTAGTGGCGGGACGCGACGCGGTCGTTCAGCACCGGTGATCCAATCGGGTACAGCCTGCGGGCGGCATCATCGAAAATGCACCAGCACGGAACCCTCGGGAACCGCAGGGTTGCCGGGTCGTAGGGCTCGAGCGGCCGGTGCCCGGTGTCCTGCACATAGGGTGGATACTCGTTCATGAACCGCCGTCCGTCCCGATCGACCAGAATCCAGGCCATGGGTGCGGCGCGGGTCTCGGAATCCGATGGCGTGTCCGGTCCGGCCGGTCTCCAGTCGGGCAGGCGCTTCATCCTGATGCCGATTTCAGGGTGGACGGGGTGCCGGAAACCATAGCTGCCGTGGATATGCCACATGTGCCACAGATCCGCTCCCAGGCGCTGGGCCATGCGAATCCCGTCACCGGTATTGCCCCGGCACGCGGCCGACAGTACCGGCTCGACCTGCCAGTACCGCTGATGCATCTGCGGCGCGCTCTCGAACCCGCCGCACGCCAGGACAACCCCCCTGCGGGCAAGGATACGCCGTTCCTCTCCGTCGATGCAGGCCCGTACCCCGATCACTGCACGGTCCCGGTCCACCAGGTCGATGACCGGGCTTGCGAGCCTGACCTCGATCCGGTCTGCGCGGCGCCTGATGGCCCGGTCCAGGATGTGGAAGACGCCGGCTCCCCCACCGGTGGAACTGGCGGCGGCACCTCCCCGGCCGGCGCGCGTGCCCCCTCCGAGTGCGCGGGCGTGAGGGTAGGCGGCGGCGGGATCGAATCCCGGGATTTCCGCGACCTCGAGCATGGTCAGCCGGTCATGACCCGCCAGCGGGTAGGTTCCCGGACTGGGAGTGGTCGAAAGCCGTGCGCCACACTCGCTCGCCAGCGTCTCCAGCCAGTCGGTTACCCACACCATGCCGTCGGCGATCGGGGTGATGCTGGCATCCGGTGTCCGCCCGGCGTTGCTCGCGCGGATGTAGTCAAAGGCGGCCTGCCGGTCGGAGGTTGTGCGGATCCCGCCGCCGGCGGTTATCGAGATGCCTCCCGGATCGGGCATCTTCTCGAGCAGCAGGACATCGGCTCCGGCATCGGCCGCGGCGACTGCCGCTGCGCCACCGGCAAAGCCGTAACCGACCACGATGATGTCCCGAACCGACTCCGGCGAACCCGTCGATGGCATTCGTTGTTCTCCGCCTGTGCTCGTCCTGCACGACACGTACCGTGCCGGGTCCGCGGCATGGGGCCTGTGTCGTATCACCGACAGTACCACGCTGCCCTGGTTCGACCGCCCTGGCGGTTCGCGGCCACGGCGGGCCCGTCGCCTCCACGGGCAGGTGCCCGGGGCTGTCATCGTGGCGCCATGCCCGTCGGCTTGGAGCCAGCCGGTCCGTGGCCCGCTTCAGGACCGTGAGAGGGCCTCGCGCGCGCAGCCGGCCAGGGTGGGGCGAACGGGCGGCGGAACAAGGGTCTGCGCAGGCTGGAATCCACCCGGCGCTGCTGGCAGTCCGCCGGCGGCGATCGGCCCCGTGACACCCGGTGGCTCAGCCGGGTTCGGTACCGCGCACGGTGGAGAGCAGGCCCGCCACGGTGCGTTCGAGATAGCCGGTATCGACGGGACCGTCCCGGAACTCCGGATCCCGGATGACCTGTCGCAGCAGCTCGAGATTGGAACCGACCCCTTCGATCCTGACGGCGGACAGCGCCTTCCCGAGGCCCGTGATCGCGGCGCGGCGGTCGTCCCCGTGGACCACCAGCTTGGCGATGAGCGGGTCGTACCAGCGTGAGACCTCGTCTCCCGTCTCGTAGCCGGTTTCGATCCGCAGCCCGTCACTGCGGGGCGGCAGGATGAAGTGGTCCAGCGTCCCGGGGGAGGGCAGGAATCGGCGCGCCGGGTTCTCGGCATAGATCCGGCACTCGATCGCATGACCGCGGGCGTCGGGTACTGGCGGGGCTGGCGATCCGTCGGCCAGCGCCATCTGAAGGGAGACGATGTCCAGACCGGTGATCATCTCGGTTACCGGGTGTTCCACCTGCAGGCGGGTGTTCATCTCGAGGAAGTGGAAGGATCCCGTGTCGCAGTCGACCAGGAACTCGACGGTACCGGCGCCGAGATAGCGCTGACTGGCCGCAAGCGCACAGGCAGCCTGCGCCAGCCCGTCACGGACCCCCGGATCGAGATCGGGTGCCGGTGCCTCCTCGATCACCTTCTGGTACCGGCGCTGGACGGAACAGTCGCGGTCGAACAGATGGACAACCCGGCCATCGCCGAAGCCGATGACCTGGACCTCGACATGCCGGGCACGGGCGACCAGGCGTTCGAGGAATACCCCGGCGTCACCGAAGATCCGCTCGGCAAGCCCGGCGATGGACCCTGCCCGGGCCGCGAGGTCGCCGGGAGCGTCGACGCGGCGCATGCCGATCCCTCCACCGCCCGCCGTCGCCTTGACCAGCAGGGGGAAGCCGACCCGGTGCGCAGCAGCAAGCAGGCCCCCGGCGTCAGAGGGGTCAAGCCGGTGGGAACCACCGAGCACGGGTACCCCGGCCGCGGCAACAATCTCGCGGGCGCGGTCCTTGTCCCCCATGGCCGCAATCGTGTCGGGGTCCGGGCCGACCCAGACCAGGCCCTGTCCGATCACGCGGCGGGCGAATTCGGCATTTTCCGAGAGCAGTCCGTATCCCGGGTGAACGAACCGCGCGCCCAGCTCGCGGGCGGCCCCGAGCACCGCGTCCTGGTCGAGGTAACTCTCGGCCACCGGCGGTGGTCCGACGCGTCGTGCGGCGTCGGCAAGGCGCACGTGCAGCGCACCGGCATCGGCATCGGAATGGATCACCACGGGAGAGTAGCCGGCCGTCCGGCAGCTGCGAATGATCCGGCAGGCGATTTCGCCGCGGTTGGCGATCAGCACCCTGTCCACGGGACGCCTGTCCGGTCAGGTATCGAGGATGAACAGCAGTTCGTCCTCGCTGATCGGGGCGCCTTCCTCGACGCAGACCGTCCGGACCCGGCCCGCCGCGGGTGCATAGTGCGGGATTTCCATCTTCATCGCCTCGGCGATCATCAGTTCCTCGTCGGTCTCGACGTCCTGGCCCTCGCGTACCAGAATCTTCCACGCGGTTCCCGTCACCTCGCTCAGAACCCTGACTTCGGCCATCGGACACTCTCCCGGTACACGCTCGCGGCCCCAGTTCGCCGGCGCCTGACCTGTAGACCAGATTTCGGGAGGGGCCAAGACCGGGGTCTGGCATCCGTCGGAACCATCGATACACTCGGCCCCGTCCGATCGCCTTACGGGAACCTGCAATGTCCTGGCACCGAGAGCTCGAAGAACTGCGCCGCCGCGAAGCCCTTGCCGAGGAACTCGGTGGACCCGAGCGCGTCCGGCGCCAGAAGGACGGCGGGCGGCTGAACATCCGCGAGCGGGTGGCGCTGATGGCTGATCCGGGCAGTTTCCACGAGATCGGCAAGATCGCGGGTCGTGCCGAGTACGACGGCAACAATGACCTGGCGGACCTGGTGCCCTCGAACTTCGTCTTTGGCCGCGCCCGGGTCGACGGGCGCCCGGTGGTGATCGGCGGTGACGACTTCACGGTCCGCGGCGGCTCGGCGGATGCCACGATCAAGGAAAAGCACTTCCAGTGCGAGCAGATGGCCAACGCGCTTCGCCTGCCACTCATCCGCATGGTCGAGGGCTCCGGCGGCGGCGGTTCGGTCAAGACCATCGAGACCACCGGTCGTGCCAACGTACCCGGCGTCTCCGGCTGGGAGCTCGTGGTCGAGAACATGGGAACGGTTCCCCGGGTCGCGCTCGGCCTGGGTTCGGTGGCCGGACTGGGCGCGGCCCACCTTGCCGCCTCGCACTACTCGGTCATGATCAAGGAGCGGTCCGCGCTCTTCGTTGCCGGACCGCCGGTGGTTGCTCGGACCGGGCAGGACCTGACCAAGAACGAACTCGGCGGCCACGAGATCCAGCTGCGCGCCGGCGCCGTCGACCACGCGGTCGACACCGAGGAGGAGGCGTTCGAGTGTGCGAGACGCTTCCTGTCCTACCTGCCGAGTTCGGTCTTCGACCTGCCGCCCCGCGGCCCGTGCAGTGATGATCCGGACCGGAGCGCCGACTGGCTGATCGAGGCCATCCCGCGCAACATCCGCAAGGTCTACCGGATGCGGCCGATCGTCGAGGCGGTGGTCGACAGCGGGTCGTTCTTCGAGATGGGACGGTCCTTCGGGCGCTCGGTCATCACCGGGTTCGCGCGGCTCGACGGCTGGCCCGTCGCGCTGATGGCAAGCGATCCGTACTCCTACGGCGGCTGCTGGACCGCGGCCACCTGCCGGAAGGTCACCAGGTTTGTCGATCTCGCCGAGACCTTTCATCTTCCGGTCGTCTACCTGGTGGATTGCCCCGGCTTCCAGATCGGCCTGGATGCGGAACGCAGCGGCACCATCAGGGAAGGGGTGCGGGCGATGAGCGCGATCTGGCAGACCACGACACCGTGGTGTGCTGTCATCGTGCGCAATGCGTTCGGCGTTGCCGGTGCGGCTCACCGCAACGGCGGGCGATACTGCACCAGGTATGCCTGGCCTTCCGGCCGCTGGGGATCGCTCCCGCTCGAGGGTGGAATCGAGGCCGCCTACAGGGCCGACATCGATGCGGCAGACGACCCCGGGACAAAGCTCGCGGAGATCGAGGAGCGGCTGGACAAGCTGAGGTCGCCGTTCCGCTCCGCCGAGACCTTCTGGATCGAGGAGATCATCGACCCGCGCGATACCCGCAGGCTGCTGTGCGATTTTGCCGAGACCGCCGCTCCGTTGCGCGAGGCGGGGCCGCGCAGCTTTCCGATGCGGCCGTAACCCGGCTCAGGACCACCAGTTTCCGGCGATCACGGTCCCGACAAGGCCAAACTGCTTCTCCCCGGTCCGGGTCTCGCCGAGGCTGTCGGTGAAGGTGACCGGTTCCTCCCTGATCTCGAGCACCGTCGCGTCGGCGATGCTGCCCGGGGCCAGGGTCCCGAGTTCGGGATGCCGGACCGCGCGCGCCGGGCCCGTCGTGCTGGCGGCGATGATGTCGGAGAGATCCATGCCGAGATGCAGGAACTTCGACAGCGTGACCAGCTGGTCGTAGGCCGGTCCCCGGATGCTCAGCGAGTGCACGTCGCTCGAGATCGCGTCGGGCAGGAAGCCGTTCTCGAGCATCCGCTCCGCGGTGGTGAAGCCGAACGACCCCATGCCGTGGCCGATGTCGAACAGCACACCGCGCTCGCGCGCGGCGAGGATCTCGTCGCGAACCGCACCGTCAAACCGGATCGGAGCCGAGGGGAACGGGCGGAAGCAGTGGGTGAGCACATCGCCCGGGCGCAGTCGGCTGACCACGTCGCGGCGGCTCGGCGGCGGCCAGTCGAGGTGGCACATCACCGGCAGTTCGGCCTCCTCGGCGACGTCGAGCGCGATGTCGAGCGGCGCGTATCCCGATGACCCGCTCGCCCGCAGTCCGACCCTGACCTTGATGCCCACCAGCATGTCGGCGTGCAGCCGTGCAACGTTCAGGCATGCCTGAGGGTGCAGCAGCCGGAAGTCCTCGCACTCGCCAACCATGACCAGGTCGCTGAAGGCGAAGATCCCCGCAAAGGAGACGTTGAGATAGGCAAGGATGCGCGGCGTGGACGGTTCGATCACGTGGGCGCGGAACCCGGCGAAGTTGCCCGCGCCCGCGGTGCCCGCGTCAATCATGGTGGTGGTGCCGCAGCGCCGTGCGTAGTCCTCGGGGTCGACCCCGATCGAGGCGCCGCCCCAATAGACGTGGGTGTGAAGGTCGATCAGGCCCGGCGTGACCAGGGAACCGGAAACCGAACGCACCTCGGCGGCACGCTCGCGCGGCAGATCCGGCCCTATTGCCGCGACCGCACCGTCGGCAAACGCGATGTCCGCGACGGTGTCCAGCGACTGCGATGGATCGATGATCCTGCCTCCGGTCAGAAGCAGGTCGTAGCGGTCTTCGGGTGATGTGGCCATCTCCGGGCTCCCGTGGCAGGCGGCGGGAGGATTGATGCTCGCATCCCGGACCGCCCGGCGCAATGCGGGGCAGGCCCCGGTGGCGCCGGTGTTCCGGTCAGGGCTGGTTGATGCGGTCGAGCGGGAAGATGGGACGGCGGACCTTGCGGAAGTCGAGCAGCCGGTTGTCCGAGGTCGTGACCCCCTCGCCGTCGCAGGTGATTGTGTGGGTGCCGAGCGGGCCGAACCCGGCGCGGTAGTGGATCCGCGACTTCAGAAGCAGGTAGCGCTTGTGCTGCGGCTGGATGCCGACCGAGGTGAACACCCCGGTATCCCACGGTTCGTGATGGCGCGAGGTGATCACGATCTCGACCCGGCCGGTATCGAGCACGGCAGAATGGCCCATCGATACCCGCACGCCGGTATACATCGGCCCGCGCACGGTCCATTCGCCGTCGGTCAGGGTCTTGACCCGGCCCCGGACCGTGAGTGGCCGTCCGGACAGGCCCACCGACGGCATGTCGGTCCTGCCTCCGAGCTCGAGCGTCACCTCGCCCCCGATACCCGCGGCCTGCATGGCGCGGACCGCATCCGGGTCATGAACGGCCGCCACCGCAACGTCCTCGAGACCGGCGCGCAGCACCGCGTCGATCACCGTCATCACGTCCTGGGTCCCGCCCGAGCCGACGTTGTCGGCATGATCGAGCAGCAGTACCGGTCCCTGATCGAGCGCCTTCGCCCGGTCCAGCGCGTCCTCGAGCGGCTCGCCCCGGTAGACAAACTCTTCCCGCCGGTTCCAGATCTCCGAAACCAGCCTGTCACGCCAGTGCGCGGCGAGATCGGGATCGCCGTCGGCGACCACGCAGACCGAGCTGCCGGCATCGTGGATGTCGGCCAGCGGAAATCCGCCGAAGACGCTCGCCGCCAGGATCCCGGGTTGCCGTTCGGCTTCGCGTGCAAGCTCGAGCAGGCTGTGCATCGGCTCGTCATCGTGTCCCATCCGCAGGGTCTGGGCCAGGACCGGCGGGCGTCCCCAGGCCATCACCGGTGACACGGTACCGGCAAGCGAGGCGAGGAACACGCGCCCGATCTGTTCGCCAACCTCGTACATGTCGCAGTGCGGGTAGGTCTTGTAGCCGATGAGACAGGTGGAGTTCTCCACCATGGCGCTGGTGAGGTTGGCGTGCAGGTCGTAGGTCACCGCAATGGGAAGTGCCGGCGCGATCTCGCGCATGCGCTGCAGCAGGGTTCCCTCGCCGTCGTCGGTGGTCTCGGCGACCATCGCACCGTGCAGGTCGAGCAGCGCCGCATCGACCCCGTCCCGTACCGCGTCGAGGATGAGTTCGCTCATGTAGCGGTAGGCGGACGCTTCGACCGGTCCCGACGGCATGGCCTCGGCCGCGATCGGGGTCACGATTTCGTGGCCGTCCCGGGCGGCGAGGTCCATGTAGGCGCTGAACGGCATCCCGGTGCCGCGGTACGCCCGCTGCGCCTCCTCTCCCACGTAGCCGCCCCAGGAGAGAAACCGGTCGAGGTCGGTGACCACCGGCGAGAAGGTGTTGGTCTCGTGCTTCATCATGGCAAGGAGCAGGCGCATGCGGGGGTCTCCGGCGAGGCTGGTGCTGTCAGGTTCCGGTCAGGGTGTCGGCGAGCTCGGTCATGCTGGCGAGCGCCAGGTCCGGCTGGTGCGGGGACTGGCCGAAGCTGCGCTCGCGGCGGTTGATGAAGGCGGTGCGCATGCCCCAGGCGGCGGCGCCGATGCAGTCGAAGACATGGTTGGCAACGAAGAGGATGCCGGTGCGCTCGGTGTCCGGGAACGCCGCGTGGATGATCTCCTCGGCCCGGGCGTAGGTGCGCCAGTCGGGCTTGAAGGCGCCGGCCTCCTGGACCGAGATCGTCAGGTCGAACGGGAACCCGATGTGGGGCCGGGCGGCCTCGAGCATGTCCCGGTCGCCGTTCGAGAGGATTGCCATTCGATAGTGTTCCCGGAGCCGGTTCAGGGCCGCGGGCACTTCCGGGAACGGTTTCAGGGTCTCGATCCGCGACACCAGCCAGGTGACGTCCCCCGGCTCGTACGCGATCCCGGCCCTGTCCATGACGTGGCTGACGGCGCGGTGGCCGATCTGGCGGTAGGGTGTGTGTCCCCGGTTGATCAGGGAATCGATCATCGAATCCTCGAAGTGGGTCCGGCGCCACCAGGTCACGAACTGGTGCGGATTGCCCGTCCAGCCGCGTTCCTGCAGGAATGGGGTGACGGCATCGACCAGTCCCTGCTGCATGTCGACGATGGTGCCGTACTGGTCGAAGACCAGCACCTTGATCTCGCGCCTGAGGATGTGGATGTTCGCGTCGGCCATGAATGCTCGCCTGTTCCGAATGACGGGTGAGCATCCACTATATCCGAAGCACGGGTGATGTCTTCGACCGGAACCGGAGGGCGGGGATGAGTGCGGTGAAGACCCTCGACGAGCTTGAGTGCGCCGGCCGACGAGTGATCGTGCGGACCGACCTGAACGTGCCGATGCAGGCCGGTACGGTCACTGATGCGACCCGTCTCGATGCCGCCGCGGTGACCCTTGTCGAACTGGCGCGCTCGGGAGCCCGCGTGATCGTGATGTCGCACCTTGGCCGGCCGGGCGGCCGCGTCGACCCGGCGCTGTCGCTGCGCCCCCTGGCCGAGCCGCTGTCGCGGTCGGCGGACGGTATCCGGGTCAGGTTCGCCGAAGACTGCATCGGACCGGCGGCGGCCGACGTCGTGGCCGGCCTGACGCCGGGCGAGATGGTCCTGCTCGAGAACCTGCGGTTCCATGCCGGCGAGGAGGCCAATGACCCGGCGTTTGCCGCCGGGCTGGCCGAACTCGGTGACGTCTACGTCAATGACGCGTTCTCGGCCGCTCACCGGGCCCACGCGTCGATCGAGGCGATCACCGGGCTGCTGCCCTGCTACGCCGGGCGCCAGATGCGGGCGGAACTCGATGCCCTGGCAGGCGCACTGGAATCGGCGCAACGCCCGCTGACCGCGATCGTCGGCGGCGCGAAGGTGTCGACCAAGCTCGCGGTGCTGGGCAACCTGGTCCGTCGCGCCGACCGGCTCATCATCGGCGGGGGCATGGCCAATACCTTCCTGCATGCCCGGGGCATCGGCATCGGCTGCTCGCTTGCCGAACGCGACCTCGCGGCCGAGGCGCGCGCCATCGAGGAAGAGGCGCGCAGTTGCGGATGCGAACTGCTGCTCCAGGAGGACGCCGTGGTGGCGGCCCGACTCGCACCCGGTGCCGAGGTCGAGACCGTCCCGGTTACCGCGGTCCCCGCCGACCGGATGATCCTTGATGTCGGTCCCGCGTCACGCGCCGCGTTCGAGGTCGCGATCGCAGCCAGCCGGACGGTGCTGTGGAACGGGCCTCTCGGCGCCTTCGAGACACCGCCCTTCCACGAGGGGACGGTCGAGGTCGCGCGGGCGCTGGCACGCCAGTGTGACGGCGGCGGCATGGTTGCGGTTGCCGGCGGCGGCGATACCGTTGCCGCCCTCGCGCTGGCGGGGGTGACGGATCGCCTGGGCTACGTGTCCACGGCGGGCGGCGCGTTTCTCGAATGGCTCGAGGGGCGCACGCTGCCGGGGGTCGCGGCTCTCGAGGCTTCCCGCGGTCCCTGATCAGGGTGAGTGCCAGATCACCCGCCGCCAGTGCACCGCGATGGCGATGCTGAGCGCGATGCCGGTCAGGCTGTACAGCGTGACGGTGAGCGGGAAGCCGATCCGTTCGATCGCGACGCCGGCGATCAGCAGGCCGACCGGCAGGCCGTAGACCGCCAGCATGCGGACACCCATCACCAGTCCGCGGTGATGGCTGTCGGCGGCATTCAGCAGCAGCACGGCAAGCGAGATCATCGACAGGCTCTGCGCCAGCCCGACCAGGAACAGGAACCCCTGTCCCGCGAGCTTGGTTTCGGCGAGACCGAACCCGAGCAGGGCCGCGTGCATGATCCACAGGGTGATGAGCATGAACTGGCCGGGATTGCGCCGGCGCGCAATCAGGGTCATCGCGATCGAGCCGGCAAGCGCTCCGCAGGCGTAGCTCGCCATCAGCTGGCCAAGACCGTTCTCGTCCACCATGTACACCTCCCGGGCGACGTAGGGGAGGATGCCGTGCGAGATCGGGAACACCGTGAGGTTGGCAAGGAACGCGACCCACATTGCGGCCAGGATCGCCGGGGTGCTCCAGACGTAGCCGAGGCCGGTGCGCAGTTCGCTCCAGGGTGATGTCCGGGCCTGGCCCACACGGATACTGGAGACCCCGAAGGTCAGCAGCAGGCTTGCGGTGTAGAAGATCACCACCACCGTGTAGGCAGTCGACAGTCCGAGGATGGAGAACAGGCCGGCGCCGATCAGCGCGCCGCCGATCCGGGCAGAATCGAGAGTGGTCCGCGAGATGCCCATGGCCGCGGTCAGTCGTTCCGGCCCCATGGTGTCGCCGATCAGTGCGTTGCGCATCACGAGGTCGGACGGCCGGATCAGCCCGACCACGGCGGCGACGGCAAAGACATGCACCGGGGTCAGGAGGTCTGTCAGAGACAGGACGAGGATGGCACCGGCCGTGATCGCGAAGGCGAATCGCATCGCGCTGAGCACGGCGCGCCGTCCGAGCCGGTCCGCCAGCACGCCGAGCATGGGCGCGACCAGGGTGCCGAGGAACTGCAGTGATCCGAAAACGGTCAGTGCCAGCACCGAGTTGGTCTCGACCAGGATGTACCAGCCGAGGATCAGGATCTCCATCTCGAAGGCCCACGAGACCAGCAGGTCGGCCGGCCACTGGAACCTGAAACTCCTGACCCGGAACGGCGCAAGCGCACCGGACTTGGAAGTCATCGGCACGGTGTTATCCTGAATCCCGGCCGGCGGTGCCGCGTGTGCGGCGAGCGTGCAGGCGTCGGAACGCGGGGCCGGGACCGGAGGAGACAGCCATGGGACGCGTGCTCACCCTCGAGTTGCTTGACGAGATCCAGGACGGTTTCAACCGTCACGATGTCGATGCCATTCTCTCGCACTTCGTCGAGGACTGCGAATGGCTCATGGCCGGGGGGCCGACTCCGCCCGAGGGGCGGCGCTGCGTCGGCAAGGAAGAGATCGGCCAGGTGCTGCGCGACCGCTACGTCGACATTCCCGACATGCGCTGGGAGGACATGCACCACTGGATCGGTGACGGCGAACGGGCGGTCTCTGAATGGACGGTGTGCGGGACACCGCGCTCCGGCGAACCCTTCGCCTGGCTCGGGTGCGACCTGTGGCGCTTTCGCGACGGCTACGTCGTGCGCAAGGACACCTACTGGAAGTTCTCGCGCTAGAGCGTATCGGTTCCGGACGGGATCTTGCTGGCGCGCATCACCCTTCCCGCAAGGTGAGGAGATTCGGTCAGTGCTCCCTTTTGCGGAGAAGTCCAATTCGATTGCGTGTGTATTCGATATTGGTTAGACTGACTACGCCCTGATCGGGAGATCGATCCGTGCGGCGCACGACAACGATGACGGTTCGTCTCAGCGGCGCGCTCAGCGACTTCGTCGCGGCCAACGTCGGAGACACCGGTTCCTACGAGAATGTCAGCGAGTACATTCGCGATCTGATACGGCGCGACAAGGAACGGTCCGAGCGCGAGGCCTTCGACCGCCTCAAGGCCGAACTGGGCCGCGCCTTTGCGGCGCCGGACGAGACCTATCGCCCGCTGTCGGCCGCCGACGTGGTCGCGAGAAACAGGGTGCGATCCGGCACGTGACACCTGTGCGCGTCCAGGACGCCGCCGCAGTCCGCATCGACGAAATTTACCGCTATACAAGCGACCGCTGGGGCGAGGCCCAGGCGGACGCCTGCATTGCCGGACTGTTCGAAGCGTTCGAGGGCATCGCGGCCGGCACGGTGGCGTCGCGGCCGGTTCCGGCGGAGTTCGGCGTGGAAGGATACGTCTTCCGGTACAAGCGTCATTTCGTCTACTGGAAGACGCTGGGCGACGGGGCAATCGGCATCGTCACCGTTCTGCACGAACGCATGCATCGCATCGACCGGTTTCTGGAAGACTACGAAGCCTGGACCAAGTCCGTCATTGAGTGATTCCCGGGGATTTCCTTCGGATTTGGGGTGTGGTTCAGGCTGCCTGCCGGGCAATGTTGGGGGTCATCGTCCGTGGCTGCGGGCGTTGCACCGGGCGCTGGTTCTCGAGATGATCCGCAAGACGCCGCATCTGACCATCGACCGGCTTCGGGCAACACGCGCGACGGTACCATCATGGCCGGTGCTCAAAACCTGGGCAGGTCCATTGAAATGGTCGCGAACGCGGTTCAAGTCGCCGAGCTCGCCGTTGACAAACAGGCACAAGCCTTGCTGATGCCGATATCTTCCCGCCGGCAACTGCACGGTCTGCCGGATGATCTCTGGATCAGGATCAGCATCGAGTTCTACAGGGATGTGTCAGACGGCGTACTCAAGTCTCTTGTTGACTGGAAGGTGCCAGGTTACTCCATCGGTTGAGTACCAGTCTTTGGTCCAGAGCCACGCTGGTTATCCGTATCGGGCCGTGCCGTCAGATACCGCGACTTGGATCAGGATCATGCCTGCGGTTGCGGTATCCACGCGAAAGAGCAAGGGATTGTACAGCGTCGCCAGAGCCGACCGAGATCCTAACCCCTAAAGCTCACCATGGGGAAGAGACACGGGGCCGTTGACCGTGGTATATGTAGTGATTCCAGTCACCTACACCTACCACGGGAGCCGGCCCCATGCAGACAGAGTGTAGCAAGCGCGCGGTGGTGTTCCAAGGACATGGTCGCCGTGATGTAACGGCCCGGTTTGATGGCGGACGTCTGTCATCGGATGGTGGTGCGCTACTTCTGCGCGAGGCCGACGGCGTGCTGGATGTGACCCGCCGTCTGTCCGGGTGTTTCACCGATCATCGCTCCCCGGAGCGGAGGGAACACACCCTTTCCTGCCTGGTGGCGCAACGGGTCATGGGGATCGCCCTGGGCTACGAGGACCTGAACGATCACGATCAGCTTCGGAACGACAGCGTTTTGGCACTGGCAGTCGGGCGAGACGACCTGACCGGAGCCGAGCGGGTGCGCGAGCGTGACCGGGGCCATCCGCTGGCGAGCTCGAGCACCCTGAACCGGCTTGAGCTGGGAACGCCGGACGAGGCAGGGGACCACCGCTACAAGCGGATCGTTGCCGACGCGGATGCGATCGATCGGCTGATGGTGGCGCTGTTCCTGGACGCGCACGACACGGTGCCCGGGGAGATCGTGCTCGATATCGATGCCACCGATGACCCGCTGCACGGTCATCAGGAGGGCCGGTTCTTCCACGGGTACTATGACTGCTACTGCTATCTGCCGCTGTATGTCACCTGCGGTGATCACGTTCTGTGTTCCCGGCTGCGCAGTTCGAACATCGATGCATCTTCCGGCTCGGTAACGGAACTGGCGCGGATCATCGAGCAGATCCGTGCCTCGTGGCCGACGACCCGGATCCTGGTTCGTGGCGATTCCGGTTTCTGCCGCGAGGAGCTCATGGCCTGGTGCGAAGCCAAGGACGTGGACTACGTGTTCGGCCTTGCCAGAAATCCACGTCTGGTTGCCCACATCGCGCGCCAGATGCGTCGGTCGCACAGCCGGTGTGTGACGACCGGCCGGGCATCGCGACGGTTCCGGGACTTTCGCTATCGCACCGTGACCAGCTGGAGCCGGAGCCGGCGGGTGGTTGGCAAGGCAGAGGTGCTTGCCGGGCGCCGAGGTCGGAACCCACGGTTTGTCGTGACCAGCCTGACGCGTCAGCAGATCGAAGCCCGGGAGCTGTACGAGGACCTGTACTGCGCCCGTGGTGACATGGAAAACAGGATCAAGGAACAGCAACTGGACCTGTTCGCCGATCGCACCTCGACAGCGACCATGCGCGCCAATCAGCTGCGGCTGTACTTCTCGGTGTTCGCGGGGATCCTGTTGCAGATTATCCGGGACGTCGGGCTCGTCGGGACGAAACTGGCACGGGCCCAGTACGGGACGATCCGCGTGACACTGTTGAAGATCGCCTGCCAGATCAGGCTCAGCGTCCGCAGGATCCTGTTCTCGCTGTCCTCGATCTATCCGCGCCAGCACCTGTTCGCACAGGTGGCGCTGGCGCTGCGCCGAACTGCCGCGGCCCGCTCACCGTAGAGTCTCCATACCGAACCACATCGTCGGTATCAGACGCCGGGGTGACCGGCCACACCAGAGGTGTGTCCGGACCCGCGGACCGCAGCAGACGGTTCGCACCTGATTCCGTTTTGTTCACGTGCACTTTCGCGCCGTGAAACGTGAAATACCCGCCCGCCGACGCCCGTTCGGATCGTTTCCAGATCAAGCCCGGCCATCGATCGCCAGAACCCCGGATCTGGAACGCTGCCTCCCCCTTGGTGAGATTTGCGCGCTAACGGCCGAGGACGGTGTCGATGCTTGCGAGCAACAGAGCGAGCTTTGCCGAGGAAATCCGGCCTGTGCGCTCTTCGAGAAGCGCCCGTTCGAGCGCGACAATCTGCGTCGCGTTCGCGACCGAGTCTCTCGGGAGGCCCGTCATCGCGATGGTCAACAGCACGTTTCCCGGCGCGCCCGCCCAACGGAGATTGCTCGTGAGCGGGACGCAGACCGCCGTGGCCAGCCGGCTTCGGTTCAGCGCATCGCCCTGAACGACGACGACCTGCCGGCGGAAGCCTGGCTCCGAACCCGTCGACTCAGGCAACGCTGCCCAGCAGACATCCCCCTGGGAGATCACCATTCAGTGTCGGCGAGTACTCGCCTCCCGGCAGCGGCAAGGAAGGCGTCATCGTTCCCTCCGACCTCGTCGCATACCCGGTTCACTGCGTCTGTAACCTCGTCCTCTGCATGCCGCGCCAGGTACTCGGCAAGCGCGGCCGCGTACAGTTCGCTTCGCGACCGCCGTCCGCGTGAGGCCAGTCGTTCGGCGCGCCTGAATATGTCGTCGGGGATGGACACAGCTGTTTTCATACCCGCAGTATGACACCATGCCGTGGCCGGAGGACAAGGCGTTCCGGACCAGCCTTGTCGCGCGGCGTGCCTGACGCTGTCGTTGGCAAACCGCGAGGCCGTTCAGGGAAGCCCGGTCAGACGGTCCGCCCCGGATGGTCCCGGTTCTGCCCGTCATTCCGACCGATCCGGTGGTTCCGCGCGGTGTTCTTGTCTGCGCTTGTTCCCCGGCAGCACACGTCGCCGCCTGCCTGCGCGATGGCTTCCGCGAAACCCCGCGCCATGCCGCTGTTGCCGCCGATGATCAGTGCGGCCTTGCCGGCGACATCGAAGATTGCGTGGGTCACGGACCGCCTGGTCCGTCACGCACCTGATGTCATGCCGGGAGGCGCCCCGAGACGCCGGGAGGCCGGACCGATCACCGCTTCCACGGCAAGGCCGATGGAAATCAGGCGTTCGTCCGTGCCGCGCGGGGCAAGCAGTTGCAGGCCGACCGGCATGCCCGAGCCGTCGAGGCCGGCCGGGATTGTCAGTCCGCAGAACTCCAGGAGGTTGCCCGGCATGGTATTGCGGAGCGCGGCCATGTTGTGTGTCCGATACCCTTCTCCTTCGGCTACATGCTGCAGAAGGGGTGCGGTGATCGGCGTCGTTGGCCCGACAATGGCATCGATGCCGGCGAGCCGCGCGTTCGCCGCCGCCGCCGCGCGGGCGACGCGCGTCTTTCGCCCCAGGTATTCTGTTGCCGTCAATGTTCCGAAGGCCTCGAAACGACCGCGGACATTCGGGTCCAGCGTCGCCCGGAACTCGGGCAGTTCGTTCTTGATGAAGGCGATGAATTCCGGGATCGTAAGCCCGCCCTCACCGAAGATCTCCTTGGCGACGGCGATTTCCGGCAGGTCGAATGTGCGCACCGTCACGCCCCGCTGTTCCAGCTCGGCAAGTGCGGCGCGCACGACCTCTGCAACGCCGGGCCCGCAGTCTTCGAAGAAGCTCTCGATCACGCCCAGCCGCAGGCTGGACCGGTCCGCCGGCATGGGCGGCGTCCGGCAGACCGGGTCCATCGCCGCAAAGGCGGGAGCCGTGTCCGCAACCGAGCGGGTCAGCAGGCCCGCGGTATCGAGGGACGGGCTGAGCGGCACGATGCCCTGGAGCGACCAGCGTCCGAAGCTCGTCTTGAGGCCAACCGTGCCGGTGAAGCTCGCCGGAACGCGCACCGATCCGGCGGTGTCCGAGCCGAGTGCCGCGACGGCTGTACCTTCCAGCAGCGACACACCGGCGCCGGCGCTGGAGCCGCCAGGAACCCGGTGCGATGTCCCGCCCCACGGATTTCGCGGCGTGCCCCAATGCGGGTTGGAGCCGATGCCGCCGAAGGCGAACTCGACCGTGTGCGTCTTGCCGGTGATGACCGCCAACCCGCTCCTGACCGCCGCGACAACCGGTCCCTCGGCTTCCCAGGCTGAAGGCAGCGGCTTCGGGGCTCCGGCATGGGTGGGCGTTCCGGCGACGCCGAACAGGTCCTTGACCGAGACAGGCAATCCCTGCAGCAGCCCGAAATCGAGTCCCTGCGCGAAAGCGGCATCAGCGAGGTCTGCTGCGCGGGCGGCGTGGTCCGGCATCCAGAGCTTGTAGGCGCCGAGCGCCTCGTTCCGGTTGGCCAGAGCCTGGTCGAGCAGGTCGCGCGCCGTTACCCGGCCGGCTCGCAGCGCCTTGCCGAGTTCAGCGATGGTGGCGGAAGAGATATCGATCATCATGCTCCGACTGTAGCGCGTCCGTCTCGCCGATGTCATGACCTGAGCGAGACCCGCGGGGCGGCAGGGTCCGTGTCGATCCGGCGCAGTGCTGTTTCAGACCGCACGGCAGGGTGTTCCTTCACTCCATGACGGGTCTTCCGGCGCGCGGTTGAGACCCGTGACGCTCGCTTGTCGTCGAGCCGGTCCAATCAAGTTTTTCACCGACTGCCCGCTCCGGTTCAGCTTTCCTGCTGTGTAGCGAGTCAAAGGCTCTTTATGTTTGCTCCTGCATTGTCCTTATTGAGGTATGACCAGGCACGTAATCCATAGCCACGGTCATTCGGTCTGCAAATGTTGCGTGCAATTTCTCAAGTCTTGACCTGGAGGGTGGGAGCCCATCCAAGTGACAGACGGTGCCACGGAAGCTCGGGACCAGCCAGGGTGGACGGCGTGGAAATCGTTCCGGAATGACGTCTTGGACATGGGCATGCTTATCGCACGGTTCGGGCAAAGGCGCGGACATCCTCGAGAAACAGCTCCGGCTGTTCCATCGCCGCGAAGTGGCCGCCCCGCGGCATCTCGGTCCACCGGGTCACGTTGTAGACCCTTTCCACGTAGCTCTTCGGCGGCCACGACAGGAGTTCGGCGGGGAACAGGGCACAGCCTGTCGGAACCTCGACCCTCCTGCCTTCCGGCGACAGCACGCGCCCGCCTTCCTCGCGTCGGCCGTAGTAGACCCAGCTCGCGGTGTTGAACGTCCGGGTGACCAGGTAGACCATGATGTTGGTCAGCAGTGCGTCCTTGGAGTGAACGCTCTCGACGTCGTCGCCGAGGGTGTCGGACCAGGAGTTGAACTTCTCGACGAGCCAGGCGGCGACTCCCACGGGACTGTCCATCATCGCGTAGCTCAGCGTCTGCGGCTTGGTCGCCTGCTGCGTGCGGTAGCCGTTCTCCAGCTCCTGTTCCTCCTCGAATCTCTCGGCCCACGCCGCTTCTTCCGCTCCCCGCGGGCCATCCGGATGGCGCATGGTCATGATGTTGAGGTGGATGGCCCGACAGGCCGGCGCGTGCTCGTAGCCGAGCCACGAGGAGATGGCGCCGCCCCAGTCGCCTCCCTGGGCGAGATATCCGTCGTATCCCAGGGTGTCGGCCATCAGTCCGGCGAACGCCCGGGCCATCCTGCGGGGACCCCAGGGCCGGGGCGGGCGGCCGGAGAATCCAAATCCCGGGAGCGAGGGCGCAATGACGTGGAATGCGTCCTCGGCGTTACCTCCGTGGCGTTCTGGATGCGCCAGGGGCTCGATGATGTCGAGGAACTCGACAACCGACCCCGGCCAGCCGTGGGAAATGATCAGTGGCAGGGCGTCCGGGTTGTTGCTTCGTTCGTGAACGAAGTGGATGTCGATCCCGTCGACCGGCGCCGTGAACTGCGGATGCCGGTTGACGCGGGCTTCCTGCCGGCGCCAGTCGAACCCGTCCAGCCAGTAGGCGCACAGCTCCTTCATGTAGTCGAGGTTGGCGCCGTAGCTCCATCCGCCGTCGTCGGGCATTTCGTGCCAGGGATAGTCCCCGACACGCCGGTGAATATCGTCCAGGACCGTGTCGGGAACCTCGATACGAAAAGGCCGGATCGACTCCGCCTTGCCGGGATGATGCTCCATGGGTCGGTCTCCGGTTCCTGGTGTGGTTGCCGCGGCCGTACAGATCCGGGACAGCGTCAACAGTGCAATCGCATGCGCGCATATACCATGGCGACCGCTCGTGCGCGGGGCTCCGGCGGAGCGCATCGGCCACCATGGGCCGTGCGTGTGACCGGCGAGCGGTGAGCGCGCGGGAAGCCACCTGTCGGGCGTGCAGGGAGCACGGCGATCCCATAGTGACGGGCGAAATCGGCGAAGATGAGGTTGAGTTCGGCCTCGCCCCTTGCACCATCGGGTGACCGCACCGCGCAGGCTGTCACAGACCAGGCGTTCGGCAACGCGGCCCATGTATGCCAGTGTCAACTGGTGCGCCTGGGTCGCCGAAAATGCGACTGGCGAGGGGTGAATGCGCTGGAGGCCTTCCGTCAGGCGCAATCTGCACGCCGGGCCGAGGCCGGTCGATGCCCGCGGCGGTGTCTGGTCATCCCGACAGGAACGGGGCCGGAGACGGGATACCGTCTGCCGGGAGGGATGAGGCAGGTGCGGAGCGGCTGATCTGCACCGGGTGCTCTCACCCGCCCCTTGCCCCCGTGTCGTTCAAGTTGGGCTCGGCAGCCCGGCCGGCCTTTGGTTCGCCGCCAGCGGCAGGGTCGTCGCACGGTGCGTTGCAGGAATTCGGCACCGGGGGAAGTGTTGCCGTGCCGGCGAAACCGGCATCAGGACCGAAGTCGACAACCGGGCATCCGTCGGGTGTCCGGTCGGCACAGATTTCCGACCGCGTGGCGCCGTGACGTCCTTCACAATTGACACGACCGAACAGGCGGGTCTCGTCCGTGTCATCGATCCAGCACCTCTCGCCTTCCGTCCGCCGGGCTGAACGATGCGCTTCGGCGGACGGCAACCGGCACGAGCGCCGCCTCGTATCGTCCCTACGCGCTGCCGCGCTTGAGCAAGGCGTCGAGAGAGACGGGGCCGGCGCCCCGGGCGATGGGGATGAGCAGCAGGAAGATCCAGAACAGCCGCTGGTCGAGGATCTTCGCGTCCGGCACATTGTCGAACCACATGCCGATCGTGGCCGCGTCCGCTCCGTGGCCCGTAATGTCGACAATGCTCATGACGAGGACGAAGCCGATCATCGCGACGGCGGCGGCGCGGGTGAACAGCCCGACCACGATCAGCGCGGGGATGACGAACTCTGCCCACATGCCTGCCAGCACGATCAGGTCTGCGATGGGCCCGAGTTTCGACTCGTCGTAGCCGACGGCCTCCATCTGCGCGGGCAGGATCTGCACATAGGCCCCGGCGGAGGGTGAGAAAATGCCGCCGATGCCCTCCCCCAGTTTGGTCATGGCCGACGACCAGAAGAAGGTGGCGAGCGTTGCCAGGAACACCAGGCGGGCCAGGGTCGGCGTTGCCGCGCCGTCGAGGAACCGGCCGACCGGTCCGAGAACCGTGTCTTCAAGGCGGTAGAGGAAGTACATCGCGGGATCTCCCGACGTTTCACACAGAGATTGTGCTGACGATCCGGCCGGCGAACATCCCGGCGAGACTGGCGCCGAGATCGAATTCCGTCGCCCCGGCCGCAGCCCGTTCCGCAGCGGCACCAAGCGGTTCGCCGGCTGCAAGCGCCAGCAGGAATGCAGCGCCCCCGGGCGGAAGGAGCTGCACCAGCACGGTATCCTCGGGCCGCGATACCAGCACGTCCTCGGCGGCCGGCTGCACCGGCGACTTGTCCTTCGTCGCGTTGAAGCGCCAGATCGCATGGATCGGATGCGCCGAGCACACGATATGGCAGGCGGCCTGTAACGCCAGCCGCACTTCCGAGAGCGCTGCCGGATCGAGACCGGCCAGCACCGAAGGGTCCGCTGCCGGCTCGTCGGCCGCGTGGTAGGCGAGCCGGCGCGCATATTCGAGCCGCGCCACGTCCGGCAGGTAGGCGAGGCCGGCCGCTGGCGGAAAATTCTTCAGAAACTCCGCGAAACCCTCGCCGTAGAACATCATGCGCGGAGAAGAAGGCGGATGGGCCCGCACGTAGACGCCCGCCATCGCCTCGAAGAACTCCTCCCCGACGACGGCTCGCACGACGGGAAACGCCTCTCCGAGCGCCTGGATCAGCGCGACCACGACATTGTTGCGGTAGATGTCGAAGCGCCGCCCCGCCGGCCCGCCCTCGGGCCCGACGAGGCTTGCAGGCACGGGCTTCGAGGGGTCGAGCAAGGCGTCCGCGAATGCGTGCTGGTAGTCAGCCATGGCAGCCTGCGAGCATCGTATCGGCCCGCTCGGCCTCGGCAGCGAGCACCGGCCATTCGGGTACGTCATTGTCCCATTCGATCAGCGTCGGCAGCGGCCCCGAGCGCGCGAGCACGCCGGCGTAGAGCGCCCAGACGGGGCCGGCGACGGGATTGTTGTGCGCGTCGATCAGCAACCGGCCGCCGTTCTCGTCCAACTCTGCCTCGTGGCCGGCGAGGTGGATTTCGCCGACAAGGGCCAGCGGAAAGGCATCGAGATAGGCTTCGGCCTCACAGGCTCCGTTGACCTCCGACACATGCACATTGTTGACATCGAGCAGCAGGCCGCAGCCGGTCCGCGCGGCAACCGCGCCCAGGAACTCGACCTCGGCCATCGTGCTGGCGGAGAAGCCGAGATAGTTGGAGGGGTTCTCGAGCAGGATGCGGCGACCGAGGCGCTCCTGCACCTCGTCGATATGGTCCGCGACCCGCGCGAGCGTCGCCTCGTCATATGGCAGGGGCAGGAGGTCGGCGAGGTAGCCACCGCCATGGCTGGACCAGGCGAGATGTTCGGAGACGCTGGCGGGGTCGAGCCAGGAAACCAGATGCGCCAGCCGGTCGAGATGCTCGGCGTCGAGCGGTCCTTCGGACCCGATGGACAGACCGACGCCGTGGCAGGAGACGGGAAAGTGCGCGGCGAGGCGCTTCAGCCCGGCAATCGCGGGGCCACCGTCCACCATGTAGTTTTCCGCGTGGATTTCGACCCAGGCCACCGGGCCGGGGGAGGCGAGGATGTGTTCAAGATGCCGGGACTTGTAGCCGACGCCGGCCTTTGGCGGCAGGCCGCTCCACCCTCTGTCCATGCCGTCCATTGCGGATCCCCTTCGGCAAGAAGCCGGCCTGCCGCGTCCCGGAACGGAAATCCGGGACGCGGAGGCGCCGTCCTCAGCCCGGAATATCCCGGTCAAGTGCTTCAAGGGAGCCCTTGCGCCCTTCCGGCAGTTCCATGGTCGTGCAGGTGCCCTTCGGCACGAGCGTCCAGGCATTGCCCTGGTAGTCGACCGTGGAGGTTCCGGCGCAGGTGGTGCCGGGGCCGGCAGCACAATCGTTCTGACCCGCGAGCGAGACGCCGTAACACTTCTCCTTCTCGTCGGCGGCGGCCGGGGTGGCAGTCTGCATGGCAAGCGCGGCAGCGATGGCGCTTGCGACTGCAAGGCTCTTGAGTGGGTAGGTTGTCATTGGGTTTCCTTTCGCATTGCCAAGGTTTCTGCAGGGAGGTTCCATGGGCTCCGCATGCGGACCGGTTCCGTATCCCTGGCACCGATGGCGTCCACAGTCACCGCATGTTTCGCCATTACCCCGTGCATATCTCTTACATAGGTATTCTCCGGCTCTGCGCCAGACCCCGGCGAGACGCGATTGCGCTTTGGCGTTGTCCGTGGGGTCGGGTCCCTTGTATCGGGCGCCTGGCGAATTCCCGGTAATGTGGCGACACCGTCGCTTTGGCGATGCCGTCCCTGGTACCGGTGCGTCGTTCGACATCCCCGCAGACCGGCTCCGTCTCCTGCGACGCGGGACCTGTCCGCAACTGTCCTGAACGCAGGTGTGGATCAGAGAGTCGGCAGGGTCCCTGGGCAGCCACCGACCGCCGCCCCCGACGCCGACCGGTATGGCCTGTCGTTCCGTGTACGCGGCCAGCCGGTCGGCGTCTTCATCGTAGATCCACATCAGGGTCACAGAGGGCAAGAAGTATCGGGCGCGCCACATTGACAGGCGGGGACCTCTGCCTATGATCACGCCCGTTCCTGGCAAGCGGGCGCATCCATGGATTTTCGGCTGTCTGACGAGCAGGTCGCCATCCGCGACATGGCGCGGGAATTCGCGGCCGAGCAGTTCGCGCCGCACGCCGCTCGCTGGGACGAGGACGAGATCTTTCCCGCGGAGCAGCTGCGCTCTGCCGCCGCACTCGGACTTGCCGGCATCTACATCTCCGAGGAGTTCGGCGGGTCCGGCCTGGGCCGGCTCGAGGCGGCGATCATCTTCGAGGAACTCGCCGCCGCCTGTCCGTCCACCGCGGCCTACCTTTCGATCCACAACATGGTCGTGTGGATGATCGACCGGTTCGGCAACGACGCGCTGCGCCGGCGCATGGTGCCCGGACTGACCTCGATGCAGGCCATGGCGAGTTACTGCCTGACCGAGCCGAACGCGGGATCCGACGCCGCATCGCTCAGGACCAGCGCGAGGCGCGACGGCAACAGCCACCTGGTGCTCAACGGAACCAAGGCATTCATCTCCGGCGGCTCCACCAGCGATGTCTATGCCGTGATGTGCCGGACCGGCGATGACGGCCCGAAGGGCATCTCCTGCGTCCTGGTCGAGCGCGACACCCCGGGTCTCTCCTTCGGAGCCAAGGAACGCAAACTCGGCTGGAACAGCCAGCACACTGCCATGGTGCATTTCGACGAGTGCCGGGTTCCGGTGGAGAACGTGGTCGGCGAGACCGGCGACGGTTTCACGATCGCCATGGCCGGCCTGGACGGAGGCCGGATCAATATCGGGGCCTGCTCCATCGGCGGCGCCCGCGCGGCCATGGAGGCGGCATGCGATCACGCCCTTGCGCGCCGCCAGTTCGGACAGGCGCTCAGCGATTTCCAGGTGACCCGGTTCAAGCTTGCCGACATGGCAACCGAACTCGAGGCCGCCCGTCTCATGATCCACCGGGCTGCCTGCAGTCTCGACGAGGGTGATCCCCGGGCCACCATGCATTGCGCGATGGCAAAACGCCTTGCGACCGATCTCGGTTCCCGCGTCTGCAACGAAGCACTGCAAATCCACGGCGGCTATGGCTACCTGCGGGATTTCCCGATCGAACGCCTGCTCAGAGACCTGCGGGTGCACCAGATCCTGGAAGGCACCAACGAGATCATGCGGGTGATCATCGCCCGCGAACTGCTGCGTTCGTGACCTGCGGGAAGGAAACCCAGTGACGGAGCCCGAAGTTCTCTTCGACGTGTCGGACGGTATCGGCACCATTACCCTGAACAGGCCGCGCCAGCTCAACGCACTCACGATCGGCATGATCTTCGACCTGCGCCGCACGGTCACCGACTGGCTGGCCGACGACGCGGTCGCCGCGGTTCTGGTCAGGGGCGCGGGAGACAGGGCGTTCTGCGCCGGCGGCGACGTCAGGGTCATCCGGGCCGCGATCGTCGACCATGACGGTGACGGGACCCCGGAACTCGTGCGCGACTTCTTCTACGAGGAGTACATCCTCAATCACCAGATCCACACCTCCGCCAAGCCCTGGGTCGCGCTGATCGACCGGGTATGCATGGGAGGAGGGGTGGGACTGTCGGTACACGGCCGTTTCCGGGTTGCGACGGAACGCACGCGCGTGGGCATGCCGGAGACCGGCATCGGGCTGTTTCCGGATGTCGGCGGCGCCTGGTTCCTGTCACGGCTGCCGGGTGAAACCGGGACCTTCCTCGCGCTGACCGGAACGCCGGTCGGCGCCCGGGACTGCCTCGAACTCGGAATTGCGACCCACGTGGTTCCGGCCGACCGCCTCGAAGAACTGGAAACGGCACTGCGCGGGGCTGATCTCGGGCCCGATGCCGAGGGGACGGTCGGCGCGATTCTCGATGACATGGCCATCATGCCCGACGGCGATGCCCCGGTGGTTGGGGTGCGCGGTGACATCGACTTCTGCTTTGGCGCCAACCGGCTGGAAGAAATCGTCGCGCGGCTTCAGTCGTTCGCAACCCCGTTTGCGAAGTCGGCCCTCGAGAGCATCGCGGAGAAGTCTCCGACCAGCCTCAAGGTCGCGCTGGAGCAGCTCCGGCGCGGAGCACGGGCGCAGACCTTCGCCGAAACAATGACGATGGAATACAGGATGTCGCAGCACTTTGCGCTCGGTCACGACTTCCGCGAAGGCGTGCGGGCACTGCTGGTCGACAAGGACAATGCACCCGACTGGCAACCGGCCCGGCTGGAAGACGTGTCCGACGAACTGGTGGCGCGCCACTTCGAACGCGTCGCGTGGCGCGAACTGAGTTTCGGCTGAGGGCTCGCGGGGAAACGGCAGGCAGAGGAGAGGCATCATGGCGCGGATCGCATTCATCGGACTGGGCAACATGGGGTTACCGATGGCGCGCAACCTCGTCGCGGCGAACCACGAGGTCACGGGATACGACATCGTGGCCGGCGCGGTCGAGGCCTTCGCGGCGGAGGGCGGAACGACGGCTGAAACCGCCGAGGCCTGTCTCCAGGGAGCAGAGTTCGTGGTGACCATGCTGCCGGAGGGCCGGCACGTGCGGGAGGTCTACTCCGAAACCATCATCCCGAACGCGCCGGACGACGCGGTCCTGGTGGACTGCTCGACCATCGACGTCGAGACCGCGCGCGAAGTCGCGGCCCGTGCGGGCGAGGCCGGGTTTGCCATGCTCGATGCGCCGGTCTCCGGCGGAACCGGCGGGGCCGAGGCGGGAACGCTGACCTTCATGGTTGGCGGCTCCGCCGACGGGTTCCGGCGGGTGCAACCGCTGCTCGACGCCATGGGCCGGACTGTCGTTCACGTCGGAGACGCCGGAACCGGCCAGGTAGCGAAGATCTGCAACAACCTCATTCTCGGCATCTCGATGATCGCGACCTGCGAGAGCCTGTCCATGGGCCAGAAGCTCGGGGTGAACATCGACGCCCTGTTCTCGATCATCTCGCAGTCGTCCGGCCAGAGCTGGGTGCTGACCACCTACTGCCCGGTGGCCGGCCCGGTGCCGGCCTCACCGGCCAACCGCGATTACCAGCCGGGATTCACCACGGCCATGATGGCCAAGGATCTCCGACTGGCCATGGCCGCGGCCGGGACCGCGGGCCAGGCCACCCGGCTCGGTGCCGAGGCCTCGCGGATGTTCGACGAGTTTCTCGAGGCGGGTGGCGGGGCGCTGGACTTTTCGGCGATCTACCGCAAGATCGAGACCGCATCGTCCTGAACCGCACGCGGATGTCCCGCGTCGGCTGACACTTCGGGAGTACCCGAACAGATGAGACTCTCCGGCTACTTCGTTCCGACCCTGCGAGATACGCCGAAGGAGGCCCAGATCGTCTCGCACCGGTACATGCTGCGAGCGGGCCTGATCCAGCAGGCCAGTGCCGGGATCTATTCGTGGCTGCCGATGGGCCACCGGGTGCTGCGCAAGGTGGAACAGATCGTGCGCGAGGAACAGGATGCCGCCGGTGCGCACGAGATCCTGATGCCGACCATCCAGGCGGCGGACCTGTGGCAGCAGAGCGGCCGCTACCACGACTACGGCGCCGAGATGCTTCGCATCAAGGACCGGCATGGCCGGGACATGCTGTACGGTCCCACCAACGAGGAGCTGGTGACCGACATCTTCCGCAGTCATGTCAGGAGTTACCGGTCGCTTCCGCTCAATCTCTACCACATCCAGTGGAAGTTCCGTGACGAGGTGCGGCCGCGTTTCGGCGTGATGCGCGGGCGGGAATTCCTGATGAAGGACAACTATTCCTTCGACCTCGACCACGAGGGGGCGATCCGGTCCTACAACAAGATGTTCATCGCCTACCTGAAGACATACGCCCGCATGGGACTGCGGGCGATTCCGATGGCGGCGGAGACCGGACCGATCGGCGGTGACCTCAGCCACGAGTTCATCGTCCTGGCCGAGACCGGCGAAAGCGAGGTGTTCTGTCACCGTGACTGGCTGACCGATGACATCCGCGACCGGTCGATCGACATGGAGGGTGACCTGCAGCCGGTGGTGGATTCGTTTCTCGGTCGCTATGCCGCCACCGACGACAAGCACGACCCGTCGAACTGCCCGGTGGCGCCGGAGGACCTTGTCGTCACCAGGGGGATCGAGGTCGGCCACATCTTCTACTTCGGTACCAAGTATTCGGATCCCCTGGGCGGCCGTGTCGCCGGTCCGGACGGTCGTGAAGTCCCGGTTCACATGGGCTCCTACGGCATCGGGGTCTCGAGGCTGGTCGGCGCGATCATCGAGGCCAGCCACGATGACCGGGGCATCATCTGGCCGGAGCCGGTGGCCCCGTTCCGGGTCGGGCTCGTCAATCTCGCCGTTGGCAACGAGGAGTGCACCCGGGTCTGCAACGGCCTTTATGCACAGCTTGGCGCCGCCGGCATCGAGGTGCTGATCGACGACCGTGACGAACGTCCCGGGGCCAAGCTCGCCGACATGGACCTGATCGGCCTGCCGTGGCAGGTGATCGTCGGTCCGCGCGGGCTGCGGTCCGGCGTGGTCGAGGTCAAGGACAGGCGAACCGGAGCGACCGAGGAAATGACACCGGAGGCGGCGACGGCCCGGCTTGCCGCCTGAACCCCTGACCGGGAGCGCACGGTGTTCGGCAGTTTCGAACGGATGGTTGCCCTGCGTTACCTGCGCTCACGCCGGCAGGACGGTTTCATTTCGGTGATCGCGTGGTTCTCGCTGCTCGGGATCTGTCTCGGTGTCGGAACGCTGATCATCGTCATGTCGGTCATGAACGGGTTCAGGATCGAGCTGCTCTCCCGGGTCCTCGGCCTGAACGGGCACGTGACGGTCTACGCGGACCACGGACCGATGCCCGACTACGGTGATGTGGTGCTGCGGATCCAGGCGGTTCCCGGGGTCGTGACGGTGACGCCGCAGCTGCAGGGCCAGGTGATGGCAATGGCCAACGGCCGGGCATCCGGCGCCCTCGTCCGCGGCATGACCGCGGACGATCTCGCGGCGCGCAGGCTCATACCCGACAGCATGGTGGCAGGCTCGATCGGCGACTTCACCGATGGCGTGGTGATCGGGGACCGGCTGGCCGAGCGTCTCGCCATCGGTGTCGGTGACCGGGTGAGACTCATCTCCCCGGTCACCACAACCACCGTCATCGGCAGCGTTCCCCGGATCAGGGCGTTCCGGGTGGCCGGCCTGTTCAACGTCGGCATGTTCGAATACGACAACAGCTTCGTCTACGTGCCGCTTGCCCAGGCGCAGCTGTTCTTTCGCAGCGGAGACGCGGTCAACGCAATCGAGGTCATGGTCGACGACCCCGACCGCGTCGAGAGGTTCCGCGAGCCCCTTGCCACGGCCACCGGCGAAGACCTTCGCGTGGTCAGCTGGAAGCGGCAGAACGCCAGCTTCTTCAACGCACTCCAGGTCGAGAGGAACGTGATGTTCCTCATCCTGACCCTGATCATCCTGGTGGCCGGGTTCAACATCATTTCCTCGATGATCATGATGGTGAATGACAAGCGCAGTGCCATTGCGGTCATGCGGACCATGGGTGCGTCGCGCGGCATGGTCACGCGGGTCTTCTTCCTTGCCGGGGCCAGTGTCGGCGTGATCGGGACCGTGGCCGGCTCCATACTCGGACTGGTGTTCTGCGCCAACATCGAGAGCATCCGCCGCGGACTGGAGAGCCTGACCGGCGGCGACCTGTTCTCGGCCGAGATCTACTTCCTGTCCCGGCTGCCGGCCGTGGTCGATCCGGTGGAGGTCGTCGCGGTCATCGCGCTGGCGCTGGCACTGTCGCTGGGCGCCTCGATCTACCCGTCCTGGCGGGCCGCGAGGATCGACCCGGTAGAGGTGCTGCGCCATGGTTGAACCGGCGCCACCGGTGCTCGAACTGCGCGGGGTGGCGCACTCCTACCGGCAGGGCACGCGCCGGCTCGACGTGTTGCGCGGAGCCGACCTCCTGCTCGATCGCGGGGAGATGGTGGCGCTGGTGGGACCGTCCGGATCCGGGAAGTCGACCCTGCTGCATGTCGCCGGCCTGCTGGAGACACCCGAAACCGGTCAGGTTCTGTACCGGGGGCAGGAATGCGGGTCGCTCGGGGATGCCGAGCGAACCCGCATCCGCCGGATCGGCATCGGGTTCGTCTACCAGTTCCATCACCTCATGGCCGAGTTCACCGCGCTCGAGAACGTGATGATCCCGCAACTGATCGCGGGACTGGTGTCCTCAACGGCCAGGAGCCGTTCGCTGGAACTGCTGGACATGGTCGGGCTGGCCGACCGGGCGCGGCATCGCCCGGGGCAGCTGTCGGGCGGCGAACAGCAACGGGTCGCCATCGCCCGCGCCTTTGCGAATGTCCCCTCGGTGGTGCTGGCCGACGAGCCGACCGGGAACCTCGACCAGGAGACCTCGGCGGAGGTGTTCACCACCCTGCGCGGGATCATACAGGCAAGCGGACTGACGACACTGGTGGCAACGCACGATGCGGACCTGGCCGGCCTGACCGACCGCGTGGTGACGATCAGGGACGGCCGGGTCGAACCGGCAGGGTATCCCGATCCCGGCATGACCGGGGCCGGCCGGGCGGATCCCTGATGGTTGCGTGACATGATTCGCCCGGCGCCGACCCGGGCGAGGGGCCAGGGCTTTCACATGCCGGCGGTGAAGAATTTCCGGTTCTGCGCCGCTGTGCCGCCCTTCCGAACCAACCGACTTGCCCGACAGGGTCGTGTTCTGGCAGGCAGGAGGGGCCGGAATGCCGGGTGCATCGGTACGACCGGACCGCGTGGAGGGGACCCAATGGCACACGCCGACTTCGTTCACCTGACGGTCCGGACCGCCTACTCGCTCGCACAGGGCGCGCTCAGGATCGACGAACTGGTCAGCACCTGCGCCGACCATGCCATGCCGGCAGTCGCGGTCACCGACACCGGGAACCTGTTCGGGGCACTGGAGTTTGCGGTCACCGCCAGCAAGGCCGGGGTCCAGCCGATCACCGGAATTTCCCTCGGCATCCACCGCGAGGATGCCGGGCGCATGGCCGGATCGGGCCAGCGGGCCGCCGCACCCGACATCCTGCACCTGCTCGCCGCCACGGAGACGGGGTATCTGAACCTGCTCGAACTCTCGAGCCGGGCCTTCCTGGAAGGTGCCGGCGGCGAGGAGCACCGGGTATCGCTTGGTGACCTGGCCGGTCACGCGGAGGGGCTGATCGCGCTGACCGGCGGGGTGCGCGGTGCGGTCGGCCGCCTGCTGCTGGAGGGCAGCGACGCCCAGGCCGCCGAGGCGCTCACGCAGCTCGAGGACCTGTTTCCCGGGCGGCTGTACGTCGAGCTGCAGCGGCACGGAGTGGAGGCGGAACAGGCGATCGAGTCGCGGCTGGTTTCGCTTGCCTACGACAGGAACCTGCCGCTGGTCGCGACCAACGACTGTCACTTTGCCGATGCGGACATGTACGAGGCGCACGACGCCCTGCTCTGTATCGCCGCGTCCACCACCATCAGCGACGCCAAGCGCCCGCGGGTGACCCCGGATCACCGGTTCAAGTCCGCCAAAGAGATGCGCAGCCTGTTCGCGGACCTTCCCGAGGCCATCGACAACACCCTGGTGATCGCGCAGCGGTGCAGCTACATGCCGACAACGGCCGCGCCGATCCTGCCGGCCTATCCGGCCGGAGAGGGACGCGACGAGGCAGAGGAGCTGCGGCTGCTGGCGCGCCAGGGCCTCAGGGAGCGGCTCGGGGAACTGCCGGGCGGCCCCGCCGACGCGGAGCAGTCCGAGCCCTATGAGCAGCGGCTCGAGAGCGAACTCGACATCATCATCGAAATGGGATTCCCGGGATACTTCCTGATCGTGTTCGACTTCATCCGCTGGGCCCGGTCCAACGACATTCCAGTGGGACCGGGACGCGGATCCGGGGCCGGCTCGGTGGTGGCGTGGTCACTCAGGATTACCGACCTCGATCCGCTGAGGTGGGGCCTGCTGTTCGAGCGCTTCCTCAATCCCGAACGCGTGTCGATGCCGGACTTCGACATCGATTTCTGCCAGGACCGGCGGGGCGAGGTGATCGAATACGTCAAGCAGCGCTACGGCAGCGACCGGGTCGCACAGATCATTACCTTCGGCAAGCTGCAGGCTCGCGCGGTGCTGCGCGATGTCGGCCGCGTGCTCGAAATGCCCTACGGGCTGGTCGATCGGATCTGCAAGATGATCCCGTTCAACCCGGCCAACCCGGTCAGCCTCGCCGACGCGGTCGAGGGGGAGGACGAGCTGCGCTCGCTGCGCAACCAGGACGAGAGCGTGGCCCGGCTCATCCAGACCGGCCTGCGGCTCGAGGGACTGTACCGGAACGCCTCGACCCACGCGGCGGGCGTGGTGATCGGCGACCGGCCGTTGCGCCAGCTGGTGCCGCTCTACCGCGATCCGCGCTCCGACACGCCGGCGACCCAGTTCAACATGAAGTGGGTGGAGAATGCCGGCCTGGTCAAGTTCGACTTCCTGGGGCTGAAGACCCTGTCGGTGCTGCAGAAGGCAGTCGACCTGCTGAGCGAACGAGGCATCGAGGTCGACCTGGAGACGATCCCGCTCGACGACGCCAAGACCTTCGAGATGATATCCCGGGGTGACAGCGTCGGCGTGTTCCAGCTGGAAAGTTCCGGCATGCGTGACGTGCTCAAGGGCATGCGGCCGGACCGGCTTGAGGACATCATCGCGCTGGTTGCCCTGTACCGTCCGGGGCCGATGGCGAACATCCCGAGCTACGTTGCCCGCAAGCACGGCGAGGAACGGGTCGAGTACGTGCACCCGAAGCTCGAGCCGGTGCTGAAGGAAACCTTCGGCATCATGATCTACCAGGAGCAGGTGCAGCAGGCAGCCCAGATCCTTGCCGGATACTCGCTGGGCGGTGCCGACCTGCTTCGCCGTGCGATGGGCAAGAAGATCAAGGCCGAGATGGATGCCCAGCGCGAGACCTTCGTCCAGGGCTGCGTCGATCGCGACGTGCCGGCCAGCCAGGCATCGGGGATCTTCGACACGATCTCGGCGTTTGCCGGCTACGGGTTCAACAAGAGCCACGCGGCCGCCTACGCGGTCATCGCGTACCAGACCGCCTGGCTCAAGGCCAACTACCCTGTGGAGTTCCTTGCGGCCTCCATGTGCTACGAGGTCGGCAACACCGACAAGCTCAACGTGTTCCGCGAGGAACTGCGGCGCTGCGGCATCGAGCTGTTTCCGCCCGACATCAACCGGTCGGGCCATGACTTCCGGGTCGAGGCCGGTCCCGACGGCACGATGGGGATCCGGTACGCGCTGGGCGCCATCCGCAACGTGAGCGCGGGTGCGATCGAGCGGCTCGAGGAGGAACGCTCCAGCGGCCCGTTCCGCGACCTCACCGACTTTGCCTCCCGCATCGATGCGCGTTCCTTCAACCGGCGTACCCTGGAGTACCTGATCCGCTCGGGCGCATTCGACAGCATGGCCGGCAACCGGGCGCAGCTGCTCGAGGGGGCCGAACTGATCCTGGCGCACGCGGCCGCGGCCGCGGCCGAACGGGAGTCGGGACAGGCAAACCTGTTCGGAGACGCCGAGGAGGGGCTGATGCCGGCGCTGGCGCTGCCGGAACGCGACGAGATGCCGCTTGCCGAGCGGATCAACCTCGAATTCGAGGCGATCGGTTTCTGCCTGTCGGCGGATCCGCTCGAAGGCTATTCCTCCGCTCTCGATCGCCTGGGCGTGGTGGGGTCGGCCGAGGTCGAGGCGGGAGAGGCCCGCGGCAGGGTCAATCTCGCGGGAATCGTGACCGGATGCAGCGTGCGTACGGGAAGGTCCGGCAGGAAATTCGCGTTCGTCCAGCTCAGCGACCGCACCGGGAGCTTCGAGGTGACGGTCTTCTCCGATCTCCTCGCCGAGGTGCGCCAGTTCCTCGAGGTGGGCAAGATCCTGCTGGTCGAGGCCGAGGTCCGGGTGGAGGACGGGGCCCGGCGGGTGCTGGCCAACGGCGTTCGCCCGCTCGACGAGGTGATGGACCGGACGGTGACCGGCCTGCGGATCTTCCTCGCGAACGCCCAGCCCCTGCCGCATCTCGCCCAGGTGCTTGCCGAGCACGGCAGCGGCGGTTCCGGTCCGGTCCACCTCGTGGTCTGGAGCCGGGACCGGGAGATCGACATCGCGCTTCCGGAAACCTACCGGACCGATGCCCGGATGCGCGCCGCGGTCAAGTCTCTGCCCGGGATTACCGAGGTGCTCGAGCTCTGACGCGGCGTCAGTCGGCCATGCTGTCGTAGACCGACCTTTCGAACGCGAGGTAGAGCGGGAAGGCTTCCTGATCGACAAAGGGCAGGATCTGGGTGAGCCAGGCGCCTCCGATCCCGCGCACCGGGTCGATCCAGAAGTAGGAATTGGCAAGCCCGGCCCATGCGAGACTGCCGGCGGATCGTCCGGTCGGCGCCTGCTCCTCGTTGATCATGAAGGCGAAGCTCCAGGTCTTCGCGACCCCGGGGAAGAACTCGGCGTCGTTCGACAGCGCCGGCATGGCTGCCGTCAGCCGTGACACCCGTAGCGGGCCGATCTGGTTGCGCGACATGGCGTCTACGGTTTCGGGCTGCAGGATCCGGGCGGAACCGCTCTGCCCCCGGTTCAGGATCATGCGAATGAACTTCAGGAAATCGCCGACGGTCCCGTAGAGACCACCGCCACCCATCTCGAACTCGGGTTCCTGGGGCAGTTCGCGCTCCGGTTCCACCTCGAGTGTGCCGTTGGAGCCGCGCGCGTACGTCCGGGCCAGCCGCCTGCGCATGGAGCCCGTGATCCTGAAGGCAGTGTCGTGCATCCCGAGTGTTTCGAACACGTGCTCCTGCAGGTAGGCGCCGAGGGTCATACCACTTGCGACCTCGACCATCTTGCCGACCCAGTCGATCCCGATGCCGTAGTCCCAGCGCTCCCCCGGGTCGAAGACGAGGGGTGTCATGAGGCTGCTGTTCCTGCACGCGATGATGCCCGGTGTTGCCGTCACCTCCCGGTAGCGGAGGATGTCGGCGTTCCAGATGTCGTAGACCAGTCCGGAGGTGTGGGTGAGCAGGTCGCGCAGGGTGACCGGGCGTCGTGGCGGGCGGATACGCGGCGCACCGTCGTCCCCGAAGCCCTCGAGGACACCGAGCCCGGCGATGTCCGGCACGGTGTCCGCGGCCGCCGCGTCGAGGTCGAGCCGTCCGGTCTCGACCAGCTGCATGGCCGCTGTACAGGTCAGCGGCTTTGTCATTGACGCGATCCACCCCACCGTGTCGGCGGTCATGACCATGCCCTCGTCCGGACCGCGCTGGCCGAATCCGGCGAGGTAGCGGGTCTGCTGCGCGTCGGTGACACCGGCAACGACGCCAGGGACGCGGCCCCGGGTACCGTCGCCCAGCAGTCTGTCGAGTGTGCGGTCAAGGGACATGACGACTGGCTCCGGTTCGATGCCGTTTCCCCAAAACCATCGAGTTCGGGCCGAAACGTTCGTTTCTCAGGGTGGTGCGGGAGAGTCTACCCATCTTGCCGTGTCGAAGTCCTCCGTTCGTGTCACCCGGGTCAAGACAGATACGTGGATGGCGAGCCTCGATTGTCTGCCCCGGCTTTCGGCTGCGATTGGTGGCAGTTGCGACTGACGCGGAACTGCGGGGAACTGCAGGGCGTGCGCTTCGCCGGCCAACCGCCTCAGAGACCGAACAGATCACCGTCCGTTGATGGTCGCCCGCGGGAAATTCACGGAGTCAGAAACCGCACTGACGGGAAGTACGTCGCGAATTTGGCAGTATCAGCTGTAACCAGCGGACAGCCCACCAGTTCGGCGTGGGCGCCGATGAAGAATCTGGCAGCGGCATGCGCGGCGAGTCCTTGCCGGATTGCTGTTGTCTCCGGTCTCGGTACCGGCGATGGGCTGTGGCACAGATGTCAGCGGCGGTGACTGGGACGTCGAATGTCTCGATACCCCAGCCACGGATGCGAACCGCTTTCCGCCGCGTAGAGCAGCACGTTCGTGTCGATTGGATACATCAAAATTTGAGGCCGATTCGGCCCCGTTTCATCCGTCGTCGGTAACCGTTCGCTGGGGCGGTGATGGTGAATTGTAGGCAGAACGCGTTCGGATGATCGGCCAGAACTGCCTGACTCATATGGAAAATAGCGTGCTTTCCTGGAAGAACTTCAGCTTAGGAAGCGGGTCTCGCGGAAGTACAAACGCTTGCGCGGGAGTTGTCGGCGAACGGGAGTCTGGCTTGCACGTGTTCGACGAACGAACCAGACCTTGTTCGCTGATTGGCGCTTTCTTTGGGCCTTATACAGAAAAGTTGACGATGCAATCGAGCAGGGATTGCGTTCCGTCTATGTTCCAGTATAGAACAAAGCATGATTGAGGAACGCGGCACAGCAAAGAGCGGTGGGGACGGCCACGCCGTCCCGGTCCACCGTCAGACCGTGTATCGGCTCCTGCCGCGGACGCGGAAGAACTGGCGTCTGCTGGAGCGGATCCTGGAGGACCAGCGGCAGCTGTACAACGCCGCCTTGCAGGAGCGGAACGATGCCTGGCGGCTGGCAGGCCGTTCGATTTCGTATGTCGACCAGACCAAGGCGCTGACGGTCTGCCGTCGGGACCTGCCGGAGATGGCGGCGATGCCCGTCGCCATCCAGCGGGGCACGCTGAGGCGCGTGGACGAGGCGTTCAAGGGCTTCTTCCGGCGCGCCCGCGTCCGCACGGGCGCCGTGGGGTATCCCCGCTTCAAGTCTCGCCGCAGGTTCGACAGCATCACGGTCGTCTCCGGCGTGAAGCTCGAGGCCGGCCCCCGGGGCACGTCCGGGGGCCGGCTGCGCCTGCCCGGCCTTGGGTGGCTGACGATCCGCCGGCGTGGAGACAACCCGCATGCGCAGGGCCGCCCGGTCTCGGCCGTGCTGAAGCGCGAGGCCGGCAGGTGGTACGCCATTGTCTGCTTCCGGGTCCCGGCAGCGCCCCGGAACACGCCCGGGGGTTCTGCGGACAACGGGGTCGCGCTTGGCATCGACATGAACGCCGGGCAGATTGCGGCGAGCGATGGCCGGTTGTTTCACGCTCCGGACACGCGCCGCCTGGAGGCCCGGGCGAAGCGTCTTTCCCGGAAGCTGGCGCGCCAGAGGCGCGGCTCGCGCCGCCGGGAGCGCACGCGCCGGCGCCTTGCGAAGACCCGTCGGCGCATGACGGGCATGCGGCGCGACTGGCGCCATCAGGTCACCCGGCGCATCGCTGATGCGGCAGACACCGTTTGCGTCGAAGCCCTGCATGTGCGGGGCATGACGCGGAGCGCCAGAGGCACGGTCGCTGAGCCGGGTTCCCGGGTTCGGCAGAAGGCCGGGCTCAATCGGGTCATCCTGGCAACAGGCTGGGCCGAGATGCGGCGGATGCTGTCCTGCAAGGCCGGCCGGCTGGTCGCGGTGGACCCTGCCTGGACAAGCAGGACATGCCATGCCTGCGGGCATGTCGATGCCGGCTCGCGGCGGACCAGGTCCGAATTTCAGTGCACGGCCTGCGGTCATGCGGATCATGCGGACGCGAATGCAGCCCGCAACATTTGGCGTCAGGGCCTGGCGCTGCTGCACGGGGAGGTTGCCGGGTTGCCGGGCCGACGAACCGTGAATACGCAGGAAAGGTTGGCAGCATGACACGCTGCCAACCTTTCTTTGTAAGAGGCCCCTTTCTTTCTCAGCAGGCCTGGACAGGAAGAGCCGTATGACGGGAGACTGTCACGTACGGTTTTGTAAGCGCCTCGCGGTGAGATCCCCGGGGCGACTCGACCAGACCGAGCGCGATGCGGTAGAAGAAGCTGATGCCGTGGCGGGCGCAGTTGCAGCTCTGCCAGGCCAATCCCCGCTCTTCGTGCAGGTAGATGAGGAAGTCCTGGACTTCCTGCGCCGAGATCCGGTCCGGGCTGCGGCCGTAGTATCAGGCGGGCCATGTCGATGGAGTCCTGAGCTCTCTCGGGCGATGTGACACCGCCCATGAACGGCTTCGTCGAATACCGCAGATGCGCGTGAACCATGTCGAGATGGCGCTTGTTCACCGGGATGTCGACCGGCTCGCAGACGGTCCCGCCGGAATGGTGCAGCCACGGAGACAGGTACGTGAGCTTCACGAAGTTGCGAAAGTCGTCGAGGGAGGCATACCGGCGTCCCCGGTCGAGGTCGGTGACGAAGGGCGAGCCGTATCCGGGCATCAGGACGATGTGGTCGCCGCCGAGCGTGACGGACCGTTCGGGGTCGCGTGCGTGCAGCCGGAACGGGGAGGGCGCGGTCGAGCAGAGCGCACGCGCATGCCCGCGGTCGAATCTGACTCGAGCGCCGTCGACACTCGCTCCGGCATCTCTGAACAGCGACAACGCCACGTCGTCGCCCCGGACCTCGATGCCGGTCTCGGCGAGGATCCAGTCGGCCTGACACTCGACGTCCGGAAGCGCCTCGTATCCGAGCAGCTCGTCCGTCCTGCGACGATGCCTGCCCCGGCGCCGCGCATCGCGCGAACCCTGCTTGACGGTATCGCCCGTCAAGGATGTAGTACTCGCTCGATCGAGTCGTTCATTCGCGGGATTCTCCAGTAACGTTGTGCTCACCATAACGCAGCAGCGAACGGAGACGGTGATGACGGACACGCACGAACGGTTCATGCAGATCGCCATGGAGGAGGCGCGTACAGGTGCGGCCGAGGGCAACGCCGCGGTCGGCTCGGTGGTGGTGCTCGACGAGAACCTCATCGCCCGCGGACGGAACCTGGTCGTGACGCAGTCCGATCCCACGGCGCATGCGGAGACGGTGGCCTTGCGCAACGCAGGGAACGCCATGGGTCACACCGACTTCTCCGGGTGCACGCTCTACACGACCTTCGAACCCTGCCCGATGTGCTGCGGCGCGATTCTCGCGAGCGGAGTGTCCACTCTGGTGCTGGGTGCGCGCTTCAGCGACGTATCGAGCCAGTGGGGCGACTACGCGGTGGAGAAGCTGCTGGAGATGACCGGACGAGGAGACCTCCTGCACGTCATCAGCGGCGTCTTGACGAGGCAATGCCACGATCTTCGGCGCCTGGAAGCGTCGTGAGTCGACACCGGGCGTTCGGACACGAGTTGACGCGTTCGACGCTTGCGTTTTCTCGGACCGCATGACCCTGGGACTCGGCGGCAAGCAGGTCAGGTCCGACGCTACCATCAACCGCTATGCGAAAGAGATCTCGCGGGTGCTGGCGATCGAGTGCTGCATGGACCTTGACGCCGTACAGATCCTCGAAGGCCAGGACGCATGTCTCGACGAAGCCGAATTGCTCCATCACCGTTTCGAAGGAACAGCCGGCGCACCTTCACGCTGCGGCATGCGGTCAGCAGCGCCATGAGGTGCTTCGGCCTCAGCGACACCGGTCCCTCGAAGATCTTGTCCAGGTTCTCGAAGCTTGCGCGTTGCGGCAGCTCGTCGAGCGCCTCGAGGATGGCACGTTCCGGAGACGATGCCTTGATGGGCCACCAGAACACGTGGTCCGGGGCCCGGATCAGGCTCGCGTCAGCCGAACACCACCCGTCCTCCCGTGAGGACCGCCTTCTCTCCGACCTTCGCCTCGAATGACAGCCCAGCGCCGTTGCCGCCCGCAGTCACGTCGATCGCATCGCCCGGCATCACCGGTGCGGCGAGGCGCGCCTCGAGGTGCCTCAACTCGCGCGGGTGAGCGCCCGCCGGCTCGGCGAGCATGCGCGCCGCGATCCCCAGAGTGCAAAGACCGTGCAGGATGGGCCGATCGAAGCCGTTGGCGCGCGCGACCTCGATGTCGATGTGGATCGGATGCCGGTCGCCGGTCAGGCGGTAGAGCGCCGCCCGGTTGCGGTCAACCGCGTGGCGGCCCTGCCACGACGGGTGCCATTGTGCCGGCGAAGCCGAAGGCCCGCGCTCGCCTCCCCAGCCTCCGCGCCCGGGAAGGAAGATGCCGTAGCTGGCCGTGAAGATCTCGCACTCCACGACGATACGGACAATCGCCGCCTTGCCCTTGTCCCATACCTCGGCGACCCGCCCGCGAGCCTCGAACGAGCCGCTCGGCGGCATCGGCGCGTGCAGCTCCAGGCTTTGGGTCGCATGGAGCGACATGTTTCGGTCATAGGCACCAAGCCCGCCTGTCCTTTCCACCGCCCAGAGACCGAGGGCGCAGGCATAGGTCGGCAACACCTCGAGGTTTCGCTCGTAGACGAGGTCCATCTCGTCGCACGACGCCCCGACCGCGAGCGCGTAGAGAATCGCCTCGCGCGCATCCCAGGCGATGGTTCGGGTGCCGAGATCCTGCCCGGCCAAGTCCTTGAGCTCCATGGGATCACGCCCCTCCTTGCCGCCGCGGCGGCGTTGTTTTGCGCCTCTCAGACCATGAGGTAGGCGGCGCGTATCTCCTCGTTCTCGGCGAGCTCCGCCATCGATCCCTCGTAGCGGATCTGGCCCTTTTCGATGATGTAGGCGCGATCCGAAACGCGCATCGACAAGTGGAGGTTCTGTTCGGAGAGCAGGATCGACAGGCCCTGCGCCTTCAGATCGAGGATGGTCTTTGCCACCTGCTCGACGATGACGGGCGCGAGACCCTCGGACGGCTCGTCGAGCAGCATGGTCGTCGGATTGCCCATCAGCGTGCGTGCGATGGTCAGCATCTGTTGCTCCCCGCCGCTCATCAGGCCACCGAGCCGATCGCGCATCACCGCGAGGTTGGGAAACAGCGCGAAAATCTTGTCGTGCGTCCATTGCGGCGCATTCTCGCGCGGGGACTGGCGGCCGACCTCGAGGTTCTCTGCGACGGTCAGGCCGGTGAACACCCGGCGGTCCTCGGGGACGTATCCCAGCCCGAGACGGCTGATCTCGTACGGCTCCAGTCCCTGTATCGACTTCCCCTCGAAGGAGATCTCGCCCCGCGTGGGTGGGACCAGACCGATGATCGACTTGATCGTGGTCGACTTGCCTGCGCCGTTGCGCCCGAGCAGCGCCACGACCTCGCTTCGGCGCACCCTGATCGAAACCCTGGAGAGGATCTGCGCCCGGCCGTAGAAGGTGTCGACGTCGGTCAGCTCGAGGACTCGCTCGCCGCTCGCCGGAGTCATTGCACTTCCACCCCATGCACGGGGCTGCTCCCCAGATAGATCTCCTGGACCTTCCGGTTCGCCCGCACCGCCATCGGTGCGCCCTCGGCGATCAGCTCTCCGCGATCCAGCACCATGATTCGGTCCGCGTGGGTGAACACCACGTCCATGTCGTGTTCGGTGAAGAGAACGGCAATGCCTCGTTCGCGCACGATCCCGGCGGTGAGCCGCATCAGCTCCATGCGTTCCCTGGGCGCCATGCCCGCGGTCGGCTCGTCCATCAGCAGGAGCTTCGGTTCGTTCGCCAGCGCGATCGCGAGCTCGACCCGCTTGAGATCGCCATAGGCCAGCACCCCGCAGGCTCTGTCGTGCTGCGGGTCCATACGCACGCGTTCCAGCAGCGCCATCGCCTCCTCGATGTAGTGGTTGTTCGCCGGCCGCCACAGGGCCCGTGAGCGGCGATGGTGGCTCACCAGCGCCATTTGTACGTTTTCGCGCACGGTCATCGACGCGAAGGTCGCGGTGATCTGGAATGTCCGCCCGACGCCGAGCCGCCAGACGGACCGGGGCGGCAGGCCCAGGATGCTTCGACCGTTGAGCCGTACCGAGCCGGCATCGGGGCGGAGCTGGCCGTTCAGCATGTTGAAGCACGTCGTCTTGCCCGCGCCGTTGGGTCCTATCAGGGCCAGCAGCTCGCCCGACGAGAGCGTGAACGAGACCCGCTCCACCGCCCGCACCCCGCCGAACGACTTGCTCAGCGATTCGACCTCGAGCACGGGAACACGCCCCTGCCGTGCCGCACTCATGCCTCCATCTCCTCCGGATGCGTCAGCCGGAGTCGCCGGCCCAGCCGCGTGCCGGCGACGCCGGCGAGCCCCTGGGGAAGCAGCAGCACCAGGGCGATGATGGTCACACCGAGCAGGAACCGCCAGTAGCTGAGGACGCTGAAGAGATCGTTGAGCCAGGTCAGGGCGGCGGCGCCGAAGATCGGGCCGAACAGCGACTGCACGCCGCCGAGGAGCACCATCAGCAAGGCGTCGAAGGAGCGCGCGATCTCCAGGGTGGTCGGGAAGATGCTGCCCTTGGAAAACAGGAACAGGGCACCCGCGAGACCGGCAAACGCGCCGGAGACCACGAAGGCCAGCCATTGATGGCGCGCGAGGTCGATCCCGATCGCGGCGGCCCGCAGAGGCGAGTCGCGGCCGGCGCGCAAGGTGAAGCCGAACGGCGCATACAGGAACCGCCGCATGATCAGGAGGGCGGCCACGCTGAACCCCACGGTGATGTAGTAGTAGGAGATGCGCGCGCTTGCCCACGGCGACGGCCAGATGTCGTTCAGGCCGTCGTCACCGCCGGTGATCTTGAGCGGCGTGCCGAACTCGTCTGCGACACCGAAGCTCTTGAGCACGCTGCCCGGCATGTCCTGGAACACGAACGCCCATGCAATCTGTGCGAAGGCGAGCGTCAGCATCGCAAAGTAGACGCCGCTCAGACGCACGCAGAACCAGCCGAACAGCGAGGCGAGCAATGCTCCGCCAACCGGTGCGGCCCAGAACGCGAGCTCGAATTGTGCGTCCGCAAACTTCACCAGGAGGGCGGCCGCATAGGCACCGCCACCGAAGTATGCGGCGTGGCCGAAGCTGACCATCCCGCCCGGGCCCATGATGAAGTGGAGCGCGGCGGCGAACAGCACGAAGACCATGATCTCGATCACCAGGACCAGCGTGAACGTGCCGACCACCTCGGGGAGGACGAGATGCACGAGAGGAAGCACGAGGAGCAACGCGGTCGCGGCGCCGCCCAGTGCGCGTACCCTCGGCAAGGCCGGTCGCAGCGGCTGCTCGGGTGGACCGGGGGGCGCCTGACCCAGTGTCTCCGGCATGCCGAGCAGTCCCCACGGACGGAAGATCAGGACCACCGCCATGACCAGGAACATCAGCACCAGCGTCGAGTTCGGCAGCAACTGGATGCCGAGCGTCTGGAGAATGCCGAACAGCACCGCGGCCCAGAAGGCGCCGAAGATGCTGCCCATGCCGCCCACGACGACCACGACGAAGGCGACGGCGAGGATGTTGAAGTCCATCAGCAGGTCGGCGCCGCCCTTGGGGAGCTGGACGGCGCCGCCGAGCCCTGCGAGGGCGGAGCCGAGAAACAGCACACCGGTAAACAGCCAGCGCTGGTTGACGCCCAGCGCCGCCACCATCTGCCGGTCCTGCGTCGCGGCCCGGACCAGCGTGCCCCAGCGTGTCAGGTTGAACAGCGCCCACAGTCCGGCCAGCACCAGCGGCGAAATCGCGATCAGGGCCAGATCGTATTCGGGCATCGGCTTGCCGAGGAGCTCGACCGCGCCCTTGAGGCCGGGGGCCCGCGGGCCGACGAGATCCTCCGATCCCCAGACCCACAGCGTCACGTCCTGGATGACGAGGATGACTCCGAAGGTCGCGATGAGCTGAAAGAGCTCCGGTGCCTTGTAGATCCGACGAAGCAGCAGGATCTCCATGACCACGCCGATCAGTCCCACGGCGACGGCGGCAATCAGGACGGCGGCCCAGAATCCGATTACTGTGGTGCCGATCGCCTGGACCAGCGTATATCCGATGTAGGCGCCCAGCATGTAGAACGAGCCGTGGGCGAAGTTCACGATCCGGGTCACCCCGAAGATGATCGACAACCCGGACGCGACCAGGAACATGGCCGCGGCGCTGGACAACCCCGTCAACAAGCTGACAATGAAATCCGCCATGCTCCGGCTCTGTCGTTCGGACCGCCCGTTCCCGACAGCCGCGTCAGGGGCCGGGCGGGCGGCCCCTGACGATGCGCCGGTTCAGCCTCCGCCGCGCAGCTTCCGTACCTCGTCGTCCGAGGGCAGGTAGTCCGCGCCGTCGAGGTACTTCCAGTCTACCATGACGCCCTTTCCGTCGCGCAGCTTGGTCCAGCCGACATAGGCCCCCATCGTCGACTGATGATCGATGGCCCGAAACGTGATGGGTCCTGTCGGCGCCTCGAAGCTCAGCCCTTCCATGGCGTCGACCATCTTCTCCGTGTCGGTCGAGCCGGCCCGCTCCAGCATCGCCTTGATGGCCAGCATCGTGTTGTAGCCGACGATGGAGCCAATCCGCGGATAGTCGTTCCAGCGCTCCTCGTAGGCGGCCACGAACTTATCGTGTGCCGGAGTCTCGATGTCGTACCAGGGGTAGCCGGTCACCAGCCAGCCCTCCGGCGCCTCGTCCTTCAACGGATCGATGTACTCGGGCTCGCCGGTGAGCAGTCCCACCATCAGTCGTCCCTCGAACAGGCCGCGCAGCTTGCCCTCGCGCGCGAACTTGGCGAGATCGCCGCCGAAGGTGACGTTGTAGATCGCGTCCGGCTCCATGCGCTTGAGCGCCTCGACCTCGGCCCCGGCGTCGATCTTGAACAGCGCCGGCCACTGCGAGCCGACGAACTCCACATCGGGGCGCAACCGTGTCAGCACCCTCTGGAACGCCGCGACCGCATCCTTGCCGTAGGCGTAGTTGGGCGCGATGGTGGCCCAGCGCTTCGCTTCCTCCACCTTCGCCACCTCGGCGGCGAGCATTGCCGCCTGCATGTAGGTCGACGGGCGCAGCCGGAAGGTGTAGCGGTTGCCCTGAGCCCAGACCAGGGCGTCGGCCAGCGGCTCCGCCGCGATGTACAACTGCTTGCTCTGCTTGGCGTAGGCCGTCAGCGCCAGCCCGACGTGGCTGAACAGCGAGCCCGAGATCAGGACCACCTTGTCGCGGGCGAAGAGCCGCTCGGCCACCTTCACCGCCTCGCCCGGCTTCCCCTGATCGTCGTGCGAGATGAACTCGATCTCGCGCCCGAGCACGCCGCCCGCGCGGTTGAACTCCTCGATCGCGAGAACTGCCCCTTGCCGGTAGGGAACCGTGTGTGCGGGCAGCCGCGTGTACGAGTTGATGTCGCCGATGCGAATGGTCTCCGCCGCGTCCGGGGCGGACCCGAACGCGACGCCGGTCGCGATCACGGCGGCACCGGTCGTGGTCAGAAATTTCTTGAAAGATTTCATTGTCTTCTCCCATTGAACCAGAGTCGCGCGCTGCACGCTCGTAGGTAGAATTGATCGAGAGCCGCGTCACGATGGCCACCGGGCCGAACCCGGTGTCCGGTGACGGGGCGGCAGGATGTCGGCGATATCATTTCATCGGCTCCCTCCCGTTCGTCGTGAATGGCGATCCGGGCGCGCCGATCACGCCAGCCCCAGACTCGCTCTCGCCTCTGCGACCCGCTCGCGTCTCTCCGTCGAGTCGAGGATTTCGAGGCGTGCGCGGTCCCACTCGTCGAGTCGGGCGCAGCCCCGTTCGAGTTCGTCGAGCAGCTTCCTGGTTGCCGCGACAGCATGTGGTGAACGAGCGGATACTCGCTCGGCCAATGCCCGCGCCTCGGCCCTGGCGGTGCCTTGAAGCACGACACGGGCAATCAGGCCCATCACCGCCCCGGTACCGGCATCGATCGGCTCGCCGAGCAGAAGCAGCCATCTCAGAGCGGCAGGACTCAGGCGAAGGTGCAGGCGCGCCACGGCGCGTGGGTTGTAGAGCAGGCCGAAGATGCGTCGCGGGAAGCGCAAAGCAGGCACTTTCCGCGGCCACGATGACATCGCAGCTCAGCGCCACGTCGAGCGCACCGCCGATACACGGACCCTCGACCGCCGCGATGACCGGCACCCTGCAACCGCGAACCGACGCAGCGGCGTTCTCTATGGCGTCATCCACCGCACGGTCGTCGATCGTGCCCGTCAAGTCGGCGAGAACAACCGCTCGGACGTCGCCCGCCCGGCCGAGCGCCCGCAGAAGCGGCCGGGAAAGCACGTTCCGGCGCCGGGCGTTCTCGATGGTCACCTCGAGCACACCGTCGCGCAGCGATGTGGTCACGCGCCCGCTCACGAAGCCGACCCCGCCGTCGCCGGCCGCGGCGCTGGATCACCCATCAGGCTCCGGTCGAATGCGATCACCTCTTCCACATCTTCGACCAGATCGAGAAGTCTCTCGTCCTCATTCAGCGGCATGACCAGTTGCAGACCCGCGGGCAGGCCGCCGGCGAGCCCGCACGGCACCGATGCGGCGGGATTGCCGGAGACGTTGAACGGCACGGCGAAGGGGAATGCGCCCCAGAGCCAGTCGACCTCGCGGCCGGCGATCCGCTTCGGCCGCATGTCGAAGGGGAACGCGGTGACGGCCGTTGCCGGTGTCGCGATCACGTCCCAGGTCTCGAACAGCGTCGCGATTCGGGCGCGATAGCTGCGATGCGCTGCGTGGCCGGCCGCAACCTCGTCGTCGGTGAGCCTTCGCGCCGCCGCCAGCGACTTGCGTACGTAGTCGCTCAGCACGTCCGGACACCGGTCGAGCAGGTCACCGCGCTCGCGGCGTTCCTCGGCGAGGACGAGCGGCCCGAAGGCCCGGTCCCATCCTTCGAGGGGCAACGCGGTCTCGACGACCTCATGGCCCAGGGCCTCGAGACTCGCGACGGCAGCGTTGACGGTCGCCGCGACGCCGGGGTCGACGGGGCGTCCTTCGGGGCACGGGCACCAGGCGACGCGCAACCCCCTTCCCGCGCTGGCGCGATTCATCCTGCGACCGAGAAGCGCGCCCAGGACCGCCCGCGCATCGGCCGCGCGCCATGCCAATGGACCCGGGCAGACGAAATCCGACATCGCCGCCAGACCGCCTTCGTCGGGGCAAAGGCCGTAGGTGGGCTTGAATCCCAGCAGCCCGGTGAACGATGCCGGAATGCGGATCGACCCGCCGCCGTCGGCGGCCAGGGCGACGCTGGCAAGCCTGGCTGCGACCGAAACCGCCGCGCCGCCGCTCGAGCCGCCCAGCGTGCGCGTGGTATCCCACGGGTTGCAGGCCTCCGTGCCGAGGCGATTGTCGCTGGTCGCCGACTGGCCGAATTCGGCGGTGTTGGTCTTGCCGGTGAACACGGCGCCCGCGGCTCTCAGCCTGCGAACCGCCCCGCTGTCGTGTCGCGTGAGGTGATGGCGGTGCACGACCGAACCGAAGGTCGTCACCGCTCCGGCAAGCGGGAACGTGTCCTTGATCGAGATCGGCACGCCCGAGAGCGACAACGCCCGGCCGGCCCGGTAGGCGGCCTCGGCTTCGCGCGCCTGCCGGCGCGTGAGATCGTCGAAGCGCACGAGATAGGCATGAAGCGATGGATTCAGTCGGTCGATTCTCGCGAGCACCTCGTCCGCCACCTCGACCGGCGACAACAGGCCCCTCCGGTAGGCCTCGATCAGAGAAGCAATGGGCCAGTCGATCGGGCTCTCGCCGCTGCGATCAGGCATTCGGAAACACGCCTCCGCTGATGCCGTACACCTCCCCGGTGATGTATCCGGCCCGGTCGCCGACGAGGAACGAAACGAGATCCGCGACATCCCGGGGCTGCCCGACACGGCCGACCAGGGACCGTGATTCCGCGTAGCCGTCAAAGAACGTGTCGGGGTAGATGCGCCGGAGAAAGTCGTTGTAGATCAGCCCGGGCGCCACGGCATTCACGCGAATGCCATGCCGACCGTTCTCGGCGGCGGCGACCCGGGTGAGCGCCAGGACCCCCGCCTTGGCCGCGGAATAGGCGGCGCCGTGCTCGGCCGTCGTTTCCCACGCCGCAATCGAGGAGATGTTGACGATGGCCCCCGAGCCTCGCGCGATCATGTGCGGGAGGACATGGCGCATGGCGTAGAAGGTGCCGTTCAGGTCGACGTCCAGGCAGTGCCGCCAGGTCTCGGGCGTCATCTCGGCGACCGGCTCGATCCTGCTCCACCCCGCGTTGTTGACGAGCACGTCAATCCGGCCGCGCCGCTCGACGACGGCATCGGTGACGGCGCCCACCGCGTCGAAGTCGGTGACATCGAGCGGCATCGACAGGAACTCTCTGGCGTGCTCGTCGGCGAGCTGCCTGGCGAGCTCGCCGCAACGGCGTGCATGGGCGTCGGTGATCACCACGTCGTGGCCGTCGGCCGCGAGCCGGCGCGCAATCGCGGCGCCGATGCCGGCGCCGGCCGCCGCGGTGACGAGCGCCACCCGGCGTTCTCCGTCCTGTTCGTGTCCTGTCGGCATCTCGTCCGACTCCGTTCAGTTCGATGTGAGCCGGGGAATCACGTGCGTGCCGAGTTCTTCCAGCCGACGCAGGCGGCCCCGGGAGAGCAGGGCGAAGCTGATGCGATCGATGTCGACCGTCGAGAGCTCGAGCAGCCGGGAGACGCAGTGGTCCCGATCGCCGGAGATCGTCACCGAACGCACGAACTCCTCGCTCACGATCTCCTTGTGCCCGGCGCGCAGCGACAGGTGCTCCTCGAAGTGGTAGGCATCCTCGGCGGCCTTGAACTCGGGCCGAAAGCGCTCCCATCCCGGCGGCATCGCCTTCCAGACGGCGAAGGTCGCGGCCTGACTGGTCGCCCAGGCGCGGACGTCGGCGATCGCCTGTCCGGCATCCTCGTCGATGCTCATGGTGACGAAGAGATCGATGAGGATGTCCTCGCGCTTGCGCCCGGCCTTTCGAAGACCGCGGTAGATGTGCTCGATCTGCCAGTTGCAGAAGTCCGGGTCGGCCGCCCCCATCAGGATGGCGCCGTCGCAGAGCTCGCCCGCCAGCTCCAGCATGCGGGGCTGCGAGACGGCGAGATAGATCGGGATCTGCCGGCGCGCGGTGGCGAGCCGCCCCCTGGCGCCGGAGAAAACGATCTCCTCGCCGGAGAACAGCTTGCGAAACAGCGCGATGCCGTCGCGAAGCTCGGCGATCCGGTTCGGCTTGTCGCCGATGGAATGGACGGCGACCCACCCTGCGCCGAGACCCAGCAGGGCGCGTCCATCCGAGAGCTCGTCGAGCGCGGTCGTGGCGTTGGCGGTGACCGTCGGATGACGCGTGCGCAGGTTGGTGACCGCACTGCCGATCGCGATCGACCCGGTCGCCATCGCCGCGACGTTCATCGCCGCGTAGACGTCCTTCATCCCGAGCTGATGGTCGATGAACCACAGCGCCTCGAAGCCGAGCTCCTCGGCCTTCCTCGCGATCTCGCCGACCTGGCCGAACGTCTCGCGTGGACTGACCCCTCTCGAAATTCCGAATCTCCTCACCATCGGTCGTTGCCTTCCAGTGCGTTGCGGATGGCCTGCGCATAGGCGTCGGGCTGATCGACGCTCATCAGGTGCCCGGCCCGCGCCACCTCGTGCCAGGTGCCGTGGCGCAGGGCGGCGAGCATGATCTCCGCCGCCTTGCGCGGACAGAACACGTCGGCCTCGCCGCCGATCACATGGACAGGGCAGGTGATTCCCGGCAGGAGTCGGGTGAGCGGGTCGGTGTTGAGCCGTGCCATCGCACGGGCGGCATTGACGTAGCCGTCCCCGGTGCCGATGGCCTCGAGGCGTCGGGCCGTCACTTCTTCGAGCCGGTCTCCGGCGACGACGAGCTGCTGGCGCGTATCCTCCTTGAGCGCACTGGCAAAGCCTGAGAAGTCGCTCCGAATCGTCTCGATGCGGTCGTGGAAGAACCCGACGGCGCGTCGACCGACGACGGTCGAGGTGCCGGCGACCGTGGCTCGGGTCACCAGGTCGGGCCGCATGGCCGCGACCCGGAGCACCACGGCGCCGCCGAGCGAGTAGCCGATGCACTCGGCGGGACCCGTCAGCGCCTCGAGGAAGGCGATCAGGTCGCCGCCGAGCTGTTCCAGCGTGCCCTCGGCCTCACCCAGGTCGGTCTCGCCGTGACCGCGGAGATCATAGGCCCATGTCGTGAAGTCCCCCAGCCGGCGCTGAACGTCCGCCCAGCTTCTGCGGTCCTCTGCCAGGCCGTGGATCATGACCGCCGGCGGCCCCTCGCCCATGCGCGTGTAGCCGACGTCGATGTCGGCGAGCCGGGCCCTCATGGCTCTGCTCCCGTTCCGGCGCCCTCGCCGATCACCACGGCGCGGAGGTCGGCCTTGCGGATCTTCCCGGCCGGCGTCATGGGCATCGTGTCGACGATGCGCAGGACCTCGGGGCAGTGGTGCTTCGGCACGCGCCGGGATCGCGCGTGGGCGACGAGGTCGTCGAGGCTCGGGGCCTCGCCGTCGGGAACCACCACCGCGCAAATGCGTTCGCCCAGCCGCTCGTCGGGATGGCCGATGACGGCCACGGCGCCGACGTTCGGATGGTCGGCGAGCGCGTTCTCAATCGGCACCGGCGAGATGTTGACGCCGCCCCGGATGATCAGATCCTTCAGTCTCCCGGTGATGCGCACGTACCCGTCCGCGTCGATCCGCGCGAGATCGCCGGTGCGAAAGAACCCGTCGCCCGTGATCTGGGACTCGTAGAGGTCCTGCTGGCCGAAATACCCGATGAACACGCCCGGTCCCCGCATCGCGAGCTCTCCTTCCTCGCCCGCCGCCACTGTGCCGCCCCCGGGGGCGAGGCAACGCAGCTCGAGCCCCGGGAGTCCGATGCCGGCGGTGCTCATGAGCTTCTCGCGAGGGCTTTCGCGGACGCAGGTCACGAGCCCGCCCTCGGTCATGCCCCACAGCACCGTCACGAACGTGTGTGGAAACTGGGCCTGCGCGGCCTCCATCAGCGCCGGCGGCACCTGCGCGCCGCCGCACAGGAACGAGCGCAGCGGTGCCAGCTTCGGCGTCGGGCGCGGCCAGCTCGCCTCGACCAGGTCCTTCAGGAACGGCGTCGCCGCGGCGGTGAACGCGCAGCCGAATGCCTCGATCGTTTCCAGCGCGCGCTCGGGGTCCCAGACATCCTGAAGCACGAGCGGCGCGCCGGTATGGAGCGACAATCGGATACCGTGGATCGCACCGATGCTGTGTCCGAGAGGAGAGGCGAGAAAGATTGGCGCACCCGGGCCGAGCGAGAAGCGCTCCGTGAACCCGATATTCAGGGCGGCAAGGGTGTCGTCGCTGTGCATGACGGCCTTGGGCCGGCCGGTGGTGCTGGAAGTGAACATGATGTGCGCGAGGTTCGCGGTGCGCGCCGGCAGGGGCGTTCCTGGACCTGTCGGAGGTGTCCGCCACGTCCCGACGGAATCATCGAGCAGGAATACGCCCATTCCGTGCCCGCACGTCGAGGCGGCTTCCCGGGCGATGTCTCCGAGCGGCGCGGTGCCGTGGCGTTCCAGTGAAACCAGCGCCCGCGCGCCCGTCAGTCGGGCGGCGTGGGCGACCGTTTCGGGATCGGTGCGGGTCGGCAGGCTCGCAGGTACGGCACCGAGCTGCAGCAGTGCGACGAAGGCGACCTGCCCTTCGACGATGTTCGGCAGCAGGAGGATCACGATGTCGCCGCGACCGATTCCGCAGGCTTTCAGCTTCTCGGCGAGGCGTCCCCCCTCCCGCCACAACCTGCCGTGGCTGAGCCGCCGACCGGTCAAATCGGCGACGGCGAGTCGATTCTCGAAGCGCTGCGCGAGGACGGCATAGCGGTCGCAAAGGCGCTCGCCTGACCACCACCTCATCGCGCGGTATCGGCGTTCACGTTCGGCGCGGTCGGCGGCGGGGGCATCCCGAAACGCTGCTCGCGTGGATCGCGAACTCTCCGGATCTCCGAGAGAAAACTCGCTCATCCGTCGCTCCCGACACCGGCCCGGATTCGCCACATTTCCACCGCTACCCCTGCTCGCGTCCACCGTAGACGCGCCTCGCTCGAAAATCAAGATGTGACGTCACTTTTTTTTAATGACTGTCTTGTTTTTGTCTTGGTACCATCGCGGCATCGTCTGAAACGGGGCTCCCACGGTGCCGCCCGGGAGAAGCGGCGACACCACCCCGAGGATGGCCGGTGAAGAGCGTGGGTTGGCGACGCCCGGGACATCGCGGTGCGCAAAGGAGGTGGAGGTCGGAGGGATGACGGCGCAAGCGACCCAGGTCCCAACCACGCCCAAGGGCCGGCGTACGCGAAGCCGTCTGTTGGCGAGCGCCCGACGAGTGCTGGCCCGCAACGGCTATGTCGCCCTCAAGATGATCGACGTTGCCGAGGAGGCGGGGGTATCGCTCGGCGCCCTGTATCGATATTTCCGCAACAAGGAGGATCTGTTCCGGGCCCTGGTCGACGGCATTCACGAAGCATTGTTCGAAGCGAGTCGAGCGCCGAACAGGCAACTGGCGACCGATCCCGAGGGTACCTTGCTGGAAGCCAACCGCGGCTACCTGTCGCTCTACAGCGAAAACCGTGACGTGATGCGGGCTCTGATCGAAGCCTCGACGGTCGACCAGCGGTTCCGCCGCGTCTGGTGGGCGATGCGCAACCGCCATGTCGACAGGTTCGTGGGCGCCCTCGAGGCGAAGTGCGGTATACGAGTGGTAGACGGTGTTCCGGCTCGTCTCGTCGCCGAAGCGATGGCCGCGATGGTCGAGCAATGCGCCTATGTCTGGTTCGCCCAGGAGGAAGAACTCAACGAGCATCCGGTCTCTGTCGACGACGCCGCAACGATCGTGACCCGGATTTGGTACGACGCCTTTTTTCAGCGTGATGCACGTTCGGACGCCACAACCGGCACCGCCCCGGCCAAGTCGATCAAGGACCTGTGAAGGACGGCCGTGTGTCCGTTTGCGTATTCCGGACCAACGTGGCGGGATGACTCGCCGACTGAGACCTGGGGCGAAACAGCGGCCTGCGCCACCGCGGAATCATGGCGCCGCCAAGCTGCTCGCAGGTGCACCGGATGAAGCAGGCGACAGACCTGGGTGATTCGTGGTGACGAGTAATACTAAACCAAAAAACTAATCATCAGTGGGCCTCGCTGTGTTCAGTTAGACATTGGCCCAGTCCCGCCTGGTGATTCGCATGATCTCCTCGGTCTTGTGGATAAAGGTGTTCCACACGTCGGTGACGGTTGTCCTGACATGTTCGGCGCTCTCGAACACCCGGTTCGCAAAGTAGCGGTGCTTGAGGACCGAGAAGAGTGTCTCAATCGGGTTCAGTTCCGGACTATGGGGCGGCAGCCGGAGCAGAGAGACGTTCGACGGGATCTTGAGATTCTTCGACCGGTGCCAGCCTGCCCCGTCAAGGACCATGACGGCATGTTTGCCTTCGGGAAGTTCCCTGCCGACATCCCGCAGATGACGGCTCATCTCCTCGGCGTTCGCCTTGTCGCACACATGTCCGAGAGCGTGTCCGGTATCGGGACAGGCTGCCGAGAACAGATAGACGTACCCGTACCGGTAGTCCCGCGGTATGCGCGGGCGCGTTCCCTTTCGGGCCCGAACCCGTGAGAGCATCCCTTTCTGACCTATGCGGGCCGCTCGTCCTGAAAGTACACCAGAACATTCTCGCTCGACACGCCGTCGGGAAGGACTGCCTTTGCCAACTGGCTGAAATCATTCTGGAAATTCTTCTGATCATCGGGGCACGACCTGGGATGGATCGGCCGTGGGGACACACATGTCGGAAGACGAAGGGACGCGATACCTGAGCTAATCGCGGGGTCGGTCCTGCACAGCCAAACCGTCAATCTTCCTGGCGCAGCAGGTCGCGCTGGGTGACGCCCCTGTACTCGGTCCGGTAGATGCCGCGGCGCTGGAATTCGGGAACCAGGCGGTCGACGAACTCCTCGATGGCACCGGGTGAATAGATCGGCGAGAGCATGAAACCGTCACCGCCCGCCCGGGTGACGAAGTCCTGCATCTGGTCGGCCACGCTGGCAACCGTGCCCACGAACTGAGGCAGGCCAACGGACTCTCCATGGCGCCGCGCAACCTCGCTCACCGTCATTGCCCTGCCCTCGGGGGTGCGGAAGCGGGTGCGCATCCGGTAGAGCTCCGGCTCGCTGCGCGTGGTCATGTCGGCATCACGAGGCAGGGCCGACAGATCGAAATCGAGATGGGCCGACAGGATGGCCATGCCTGCCTCAAGCGGGACAAGCTCGTTGTGCTGTTCCTGCTTTTCCCGCGCCTCCTGCTCGCTGTCACCGATGATCGGCTGGGCGCCGAACAGGATCCGGCAGTGATCCGGGTTGCGGCCCATGGTTTCGACGCGGTCCTTCACCTCGGTGAAATACGCGGCGGCGTCCTCCGCCCGGGGCTGGATGGCGAAGATCCCGTCGGCATAGCGGGCGGCGAAGTCGATGCCCTTCGGCGATGTCCCCGCCTGCAAGATCGCCGGTCCGTTCTGCGGTGAGCGGATCACGTTGAGCGGGCCGCGGGAGGCGAAGAACCTGCCCTGGTGTTCGATGCGGTGGACCCGGTCCGGGTCCGCGAACACGGCGTTCTCCCGGTCCATGACCACCGCATCCTCGTCCCAGCTGTCCCAGAGCTTGCGGCACACCTCCATGTACTCGTGCGCCTTGTCGTAGCGCAGCTCCGTCGGTTCGCGTTCGGCCCCGTAGTTGGCCTGCTGGTTGCGGTTGATGGAGGTGACCACGTTCCAGGCCGAGCGGCCGCGGGTAAGGTGGTCGATGGTTGCCCACAACCGGGCGGCGTAGAACGGGTGCTGGTTGCTGGTGGAAAAGGTTGCGGCGACCCCGATCCGCTCGGTGGCAGCGGCTATCCACGACAGCAGCGGAATCGGATCGTGTTCCGGGGCCTGGGCGGCGTAGCGCAGTGCCGGGGCCAGCGAATTGCGGTAGCTGTCGGAGATGTAGTTGAGATCGGCGAAGAAGACCATGTCGAACAGGCCGCGTTCGCAGACCCGGGCGATGTGCTGGTAGAACTCGGGCCGGGCCCAGGACTCGCGGTCAAACGCGGTTCGCGGATGTCGCCACATGCCGAGGCTGTGATAGCTCGGGCCGTGGACCAGGAACTGGGCGAGGTGGATCTTTCCGGGCTTCATGGCCCGAGCATATCCAACCCGCGTTCCGGCCCACAAGCTGCGGGCCAGGCCCGCCCCGGGGGTGCGCCCGGGTTCAGTGACAGTTCGGCTGGAAGCGCGACGTCTCCAGCCTGTCCCGCCCCGGAGTGCGGCGACGACCGTGGGAGCGGAACAGCGGCCTTCGCAAGGCAGCCAGGCACGTATGGGCGGTGACCTGCGGCAGATGCAGCCGGGCGCCACATGAAACGACACGGGGTCAGTCGCACGTGGCCTGCCACCGGTAGCCGGAACTGGTGGCCAGGGCCGGGGCTCCGCTCCACTGCCGCGTGCCGGAGCAGCGCGGTCGAAAGCGGCGCCAAACGGGTGCCGCAACCGGCAGGGCGTCGGGACAGCCGCGAGGCGATCCTCTCGTACCCCCGTCCGGGACACGGGGTCGAATCGCGAGGGGCATGCAGGTTTTCCAGCCGCGGTGTTCGCCCGGTGGGTGGATCTGCGCGGTGCCAGGCCTGTCCGCGTCATTCGCCCGGCGAATAGTCATTCTCCGTCGCAGGCGACGAGCGGCCCATCGATCGGCGCCGAAACCGGTTCGATGACGTGTGCGACGGGCCGGATGGCACCTCGCGAGACATTCGTGGATCGGGTATTCTTGAGGCGGTGAAAACATCCTCGAAGCGGGAAGGAACGGGTATGAAGGCATCGGTCTGGGGTGTAACGGCGGGCTTTTTCCTGCTCGCGTCGGCGGGCGCGCTGGCGCACGACCACGAGTACCATCAATGCGCGCCCGGCCTTGCAGACAGGACCGGCGTCAAGCAGATCGCCCAACAGGTGGCGGCTGAACCAGAAGGGAAGTCAGTCCTGGACAAGCTTCCAGCCGAGGCGCGCAAAGAGACCTCGGGTATCGCAGCGCTCAAGTAGCCTGGCAGGATCGCGCTCGACGGTGAATTCGACGACGGGGCTGGCCCTGTCCTGCGGACACGCAAAAGCCTCTTCCAGCCGGGCACGACTGTCGCGCTGCACCGGCATGAAGGAAGGCCGGGGCCGCCTGCATCATCGAGGGCGGAATCACCGGGCACCGTATCGATGCCGACGGCAACGCCACGTGAATGGTGGAGTCGGCGGGAGTCGCCGCTCCGGAGAACACCGGCATCGAACGCTTCTGGAACAGCGAAAGCGGCCGGACCGTTCGTGCGCTGGTGGTGGACATCATTCCGGCTGGGTGAACGGGTCGTTTCTTGAAGGCGCTGGCGCCGGGGTCGCGAGGCCGGCCCGGCTGGCGAACTGCGCCGATGATTGCCCGGGAGCGAAAGTGCCGCGTGCAGGTGGAGCCCGTGACTGCCGCAGTGCCACGCCACTCGATCGGCCCGGGAACCCGGTCGGCTCCGGGTCCGGGATGAGGCGGCCCGGTGCGATGCCGGCCTGTCACGGCCGTGTCGCGTCAGCCCAGTATCTCGCGGGCACCGTTCCACAGCTCGGTCACGATGTCGGCGGCGGATGCGGCCTTCGCCAGTCGCGCGGACTGGCCGGCCCAGGCTTGCATGGTGTCAATGGTACCGGCTCTTGCCGCTTCGGCGCGCATCGGGCCGGTCAGGTGGCGCTGGATCGGGTAGGGGGCAGGCGCGGGCGCCGGGGGCTCGCTCGCTGCGGTCGTGTACCGGGTGCGGATGCTGCGCCCCAGCCGCCCGGAGAATGCGGCGGTCGCGACCGTATCCTCCGGTGACGCCGTGCCGATCGCATCGGCCCAGACGGACGCAATTCCAGACTCCGGGGCACGCAGGAAGCCGGTGCCAACCTGGACTGCGGATGCACCGAGCAGGAGTGCCGCCGCCACTCCCCGGGCGTCTGCGATTCCCCCGGTCGCCACCACCGGAACCTGCACGGCGTCCCTGACCGCGGGCAAGAGCGAAAACAGCCCGACCAGGTCCCGGCCCGCGGCAGCTGCGTCAAACGCTCCCCGGTGCCCGCCCGCCTCCATGCCCTGGGCGACGATAACGTCGGCGCCGGCCTGTTCGGCCCGAACTGCCTCCGCAACGGTAGTGGCGGTTGCAAACCACCGGATGTTCCGGGCCTTCATCTGAGCGACGAACTGCTCCGGATACAGGCCCATGATCGAGGAGATCACGGCCGGCCCGGCGTTGAGCATGGCGGCGCTCTGGGCTTGGAAGTCCGGCGCCGCGGCGTCGGCGGCGTCTTCCGGCACCTCCGGGCCCCACTGTCGCAGGAAGTTCCTGACCTCGGCTTCGTGCAGCCGGTCCCGGTGCGGATCCGGATCGGGTATCCAGGTGTTCAGCTGGAATGCGCGATTGGTGCCGGTGCGAACCTCGCCGACCCAGTCAGCGATCTGTTCGGGGCTCATCAGCAACACCCCGCACGCCCCCATGCCGCCGCCCTTCGCGACCGCAATGGAGAGCGGTGCCGGCGTCGCGCCCGCCATCGGAGCCAGCAGGATCGGCGCCGTCAGCCCGTACTCCTCGGCAAACGAGACCGCCCGGTTCAACGAAGCGCCGGCAGTGAACATGGCCACGGGTTCCTCTCGACATTCGGGTCCGGCAGGGTATCGCGGGAGTGTTCGCACCGTCCATGCGGGCCGCACCGGCAGGCGTCATTGGACCGGGGCAGGTCCCCCTGCCTCGGCGGCGATAGCGGTGGACATCCGCGGCGTGGCCCGTATCCTGTCGGCATCGCCGGGCGGTGCGGGAGCCTGCCGGGGCGATCCGGACGCCGCGAGGGTCCTGAACCGGTCGGAGAAACCGGTCGTTCGCACTCGCGGCAGGTCAGCGAGACCGAGACGTGGCGCAGCCGCCGGGCTGTGCGAGGGAGTGGAACAGGGGGTTCCGCGGTCCCGGAGGCAGACATGTCGGCGCACAGGCGCGGGCCGGGAATGGCGGACTGGTTGGAGAGATGCTGAAGGTCAGCGGGTTGCAGACAGGATACGGGCGCATCCGGATCCTCCGGGGCGTCGACCTCGAGGTCGGGGCCGGGCAGATCGTTGCCCTTCTCGGCGGAAACGGCACCGGCAAGTCGACCCTGCTCAGGGCGGTCTCGGGCTTGCTTCCCACGTGGGAGGGCAGCATCGAGTTCGACGGGGAAGTGATCCACCGGCTGCGTCCCGACCAGATCGTGCGCCGCGGCCTGGTGCAGGTGACCCAGGGTAAGGACTCCTACCCGGCGATGACCGTCGAGGAAAATCTGATGCTCGGCGCCCACATCCGGGCCAACCGCCGGGACATCGCCGATGACCTGGAGCGGATCTACGGTTTCTTTCCCCGTCTGCGCGAGCGCCGCTCGCAGATGTCCGGGACACTGAGCGGCGGCGAGGTGCAGATGCTGGTCATCGGCCGCGGCCTGATGGCGCGGCCGCGGCTGATCATGCTGGACGAGCCGAGCGCGGCACTGGCCCCGAAGGTGGTGCTGGACATTTTCGTCGCCATCAACCGGATCCGGGACGCCGGGGTCACGGTGCTGATCGTGGAGCAGAATGTCCGCATGGCGCTGCTGCTGGCCGAGTACGGATACATCATCCGCGACGGCCTCATCCTCATGGAAGGCGAGGCCCGGGACCTGCTCGCGGACCCGAACGTCAAGTCATCGTTCCTCGGCGGTTCCGTTGCCGGCAGCGAAGACGAACTGGTGCACTGAGGAGCGGTGATGGAATTCGATTTCTCATCGTTGCTCGCGTTCATCATGTTCGGACTGACGATCGGCGTGGTCTACGGAATCGTCGCCCTCGGCATCTCGCTGATCTACTCGGGACTGGACATCGTGCACTTCGCCCATGGCGAGGTGTACATGTTCGGGGCCTTCTTCGGGCTGGTGTTCTCGTCGCAGATGGGCCTTCCCTACCCGCTGGCGCTGCTCGCGGCGATGATCAGCATCGGGTTGCTGGGCATCGTGATCGAGCGGGTGTTCTACCGGCGCCTGACGCGCAGCGGCGGTGGCTACACGGTGGCCGGAATGGGCATGATCATCTGCGGCTTCGGCATGTCGGTGGTCCTGCAGAACATCGCCTTCCTGATCTGGGGCGCGGATGCCGAACCGTTCCCGGTGGATCTCGGCCCGGCGCTGGAGGTCGGTGACATCACCCTGCCGCGCAGCTACGGGCTGACCGCGATCATCGCCGTGGTGCTGATGGCCGCGTTGCACCTGTTCCTCAAGAAGACCCGCACCGGGCTGGCCGTGCGCGCGGTGGCAGCCAACAAGGACATCGCCTTCCTGATGGGCATCAACGTTCCGCTGATGATCTCTGTCATCTTCGGGCTGGCCTGTGCGCTTGCCGCTGCCGCCGGAACCCTGATCGGGCCGATGCAGTCGGTCCAGGTCGAGATGGGCTACCTGATGCTGATGAAGGCGTTCGCCGCCGCCGTGGTCGGCGGGTTCGGCAGCCTGCCGGGCGCGATCATCGGCGGACTGCTGGTCGGCATCTTCGAGAACCTGGGCGCCGCCTACATCTCGCCCAACCACAAGGACATCTACGCGTTTCTGCTGCTGATACTCGTTCTGATGATCAGGCCCTCGGGCCTGTTCGGTGTCGAGGTCAGGGTCAAGGCCTGATCACCGGCCGGGGCCGATCCCGACACGCCGCGTTTCCGTGTCAACTGATAGGAGAATGGAGACATGAAACCACATGCACGCCGGTTGATCGCCGGTGGTATCGTCGCGGGCGTCCTCGGCGCACTCGCGTCGACGGCGCTGGCCGCCGACATCCGCGTCGGCATCACCATGCGCATGATCAGCGAGAACGGCCAGAAGTACGGCCAGATGGTCATGGATGAAATCGGCATGATCAACGAGGCCGGTGGCATCAACGGCAACATGATCCTGGCGACCCTGCTCAACGACGAGTGCAAGTCGGACAAGGGAGTAGCCAACGCCAACAAGCTGATCTTCCAGGAAAAGGTCCATCTGCTGATCGGGTCGACCTGCTCGTCGGTCACGCTGCCGATCGTGGATGTCACCGCGAAGGCGGAAGTTCCCCAGATCATTCCGCACTCGACCAACGAGAAGATCACCAAGAAGGGAAGCGCCTGGGTGTTCCGGGTGCCGGTCTCCGGTCGGTACTACGCCGGGGTGAACGCCAAGTATGTCGGCGAGAACATCGGTAAGCGGATTGCCTACATCTGCGCGGCCGACGCGGCGTCCCAGAACGACTGTGAAGCGATGCAGGCGCAGATGAACTCCCAGCACGGGGCCGAGGCGGTGTACGTGGCCCAGGTGCAGGAGAAGGAAGTCGACTTCCGCACCCACATGCAGAAGATCAAGTCGGCCGGCGTTGACGGCATCATGATCGCGGCGCTTGCCGAGACCATGGCCCGGGCGCTCGTGCAGTCCTACGAGGCCGGGATCGGGGAGGAAGTGCGTCGGATCGGCTCCTCGTCGGCGTCCAACTCGCCGGTGCCTGCCATCGCCGGTGACGCCGCCAAGGGCGTGTTCTTCGCCGCCGCGTACGCGGCCGCGGACACCAGGCCGATCGCGCGCCTGTTCAACGAGATGGTCCGCTCCCGCTACGGGATCCATGCGCCGGACCACGATTTCAGCCAGGCCTATGACCTGGTCCGCATCGTGGAGATTGCGCTGAACCGGGCCAGCCTCTCGCTCGAGGACGGTGACCTCGCAGCCGACCGCACCGCCATCCGCGACGCGATCGCGTCGGTGAAGGGCTACCGCGGCCTCGGTTCGGGCGAGATCAGCTTCTGCGCCGATCCGACACCGCAGTGCCGGGACGGCAACCGGACCGCGGTTCTGATCGCCTACTCCAAGGGAGGCGAGGACTACGTGACCGAGGTTCTGGCACGGGTGACCATGCCGGAGGACTTCGGCCTCTGACGTCTTCCACCGGGCACGGACCGCCGGAGAGTAAGTCCGGCGGTCCTGCCTTCGGATCGGGCAGGCAGGAGAGATCAGGCAGGTGCGTGACGGAATGCAGGCAACGGCACTCTCCGTTGCGTCGATGTTCGCGGACGGGGTCGGGAGGCTGAACCGGATCCACCGGCTGGTGCCGTGGATGGTCGTCTTCGTGCTGCTTCTGCCGGTGCCGCAGCTGGTCACCATCGGGCTCAGCGACTACTACGTCTACCTGATCAACAAGATCTGCATCTTCATCCTGCTGACGGTCGGTCTCAACATCGTCAAGGGCTTCTGCGGCCAGGTTACGGTCGGGCACGTCGGGCTGTACGCGATCGGCGCCGTGTCCTCGGCACTGCTCTCGATCCACCTCGGCCTGTCGTTCTGGGTCTCGTTTCCGCTCGGTGTCCTGCTCGCGGGTCTGGCCGGGATCGTCGTCGGCCTGCCGTCGGTGCGCCTGGAAGGCGCGTACCTCGCCCTTGCGACCCTGGGGCTCGGCGAGAGTGTGCGGATCATGATCGCGGTCACGCCGTTTCTCGGATCCTCGACCGGGCTGATGCTGATCCCGCCGCCGGAAATCATGGGGTTCGTGTTCGACTCCTTCCAGAGCTACTACTACCTGGTGATGACCGCGGCGCTGGTCGGCCTGTACCTCTCGTTCTCACTGCTCAGGTCGGCGACCGGCCGGGCCTTCATGGCGATCCGCGAGGACGTGATCGCCGCCGGTGTTCACGGCATCAACGTGCCCCGGCACAAGCTGCTCGCCTTCGTGATCAGCGCCCTCTATGCCGGAGCGGCCGGCGCGCTGTTCGCACACATGCCTCCCGGCTACATCCATCACAACAATTTCACCATCATCGAGATGGTCACCCTGTTGCTGATGGTCGTGCTCGGCGGGATCGGCCATATCTGGGGCGGGGTGATCGGGGCGATCGTCGTGACCGTGATCTACGACCAGACCCTCGAATACTACTTCTACCAGCCGCTGATGTTCGGACTGAGCATGGTGCTGCTCGTCATGTTCATGCCCCAGGGGATCGGCGGCGTGATCGACCGCGCGATCAGTACCCGCCGGTTCATCGCGCTGCGCCAGCGCCGCGAGGCGGCGGAAGGGCAGGATCATGGCGCTGCTTGAGACACGGCAGCTGTCGAAGAACTTCGGCGGCCTGCGCGCCATTGCCGAGCTCGACATCTCGGTGGAGGCCGGCAGCATCCACGGACTGATCGGACCGAACGGGTCGGGGAAATCGACCTTCTTCAACCTCGTGACCGGCATCTACCGGGCCGAGCGCGGCAGCACCGTCATCTTCGACGGGCGTGACATCACCTCGCTGCCGTCGCACCGGATCGGTGCCATGGGAATTGCGCGGACCTTCCAGCTGCTGCGCCTGTTCCAGGAGATGAGTGTCCTGCAGAACGTGATGGTCGGGCATCACATGCATGTCCCCTACGGCCTGTTCACGACGATCCTGAACAGTGGGCACGTCGAGAGGCGCGACGCGGCGATCCGCGAGGAGATGATGGACCTGCTCTCCTTCATCGGGCTTGCCGACTACGCCGACATGCCGGCAAGCGAGCTCTCGGGCGGGCAGAGACGCCTGCTGTCGCTCGGCCGGGCCATGGCGATGAAGCCCAGGCTGCTGATGCTGGACGAACCGGCGGCCGGACTGTCCCCGGTCAACATCGACCGGCTGCTCGACATCATCATGCGGCTGAAGGACCGGTACGGCCTCACGATCCTCATCGTCGAGCATATCCTGAAGGTGGTGATGGAGACCTGCAGCACGGTGACGGTGCTGGACTACGGGCGCAAGATCGGGGAGGGGCCTCCGGCAACGGTGAAGGACGATCCGGCGGTGATCGAGGCCTATCTCGGCCAGGAAATGAACGACGACGAGGTCCGTGCGATGCTGCACGCGGGCGCATCGCCGGGTCATTGACGCCCGGCGGACAGCCGGCCCCGATTGCCAAGCACGCGGGTGCGTGGCAAAACCGCAGCACTGCCACGCAGGATCTGACCGGGGAGAGCCATGTCCGCCTTTGACAAGTCCAGACTTCCGAGCCGCCACGTCACCGTGGGGCCGGAGCGCGCGCCGCACCGCTCCTACCTCTACGCGATGGGGTTGACCGAAGAGGAGATCAACCAGCCCCTGGTCGGTGTCGCGACGGCCTGGAACGAGGCGGCACCGTGCAACATCGCCCTGTCGCGCCAGGCGCAGGCGGTCAAGATCGGCGTCAAGCGCGAGAAGGGAACGCCGCGCGAGTTCACGACCATCACCGTGACCGACGGGATCGCGATGGGCCACGCGGGGATGAAGTCGTCGCTGGTCAGCCGCGAGGTGATCGCGGATTCGGTGGAACTCACCATGCGCGGGCACTGCTACGACGGGCTTGTGACCCTTGCGGGCTGTGACAAGTCGCTGCCGGCAATGATGATGGCGATGGCGCGTCTCAATGCCCCGGCCGTCTTCATGTACGGCGGATCGATCCTGCCCGGAAAGTTCCGCGGCGAGGACGTGACGATCCAGAGCCTGTTCGAGGCGGTGGGCGCGCATTCCACCGGAGCGATGAGTGACGAGGACCTGCACGAGCTCGAGTGCGTGGCATGTCCGAGTGCCGGCGCATGCGGCGGCCAGTTCACCGCCAACACCATGGCCTGCGTCTCCGAGGCCATCGGCCTGGCCCTGCCCGGTTCGGCCGGCGCCCCTGCGCCGTACGAGTCCCGGGACGAGTACGCGGTCGCCTCGGGCGCAGCGGTCATGCGGCTGATCAGGGACAACCTGCGCCCACGGGACATCCTCACCCGCAAGGCGTTCGAGAATGCGGCGGTGGTCGTCGCTGCGTCGGGCGGGTCGACCAATGCCGGGCTGCACCTGCCGGCGCTCGCACACGAGTGCGGCATTTCCTTCGACCTGCACGACGTGGCCGAGATCTTCAAGCGGACCCCGTACATCGCCGACCTCAAGCCGGGCGGACGCTACGTCGCCAAGGACATGTTCGAGATCGGCGGTGTGCCGGTGCTGATGAAGGCGCTGCTCGACGGCGGGTACCTGCACGGCGACTGCATCACCGTGACCGGCCGGACCATCGAGGAGAACCTGCGCGACGTCGAGTTCCCGACCAACCAGGACGTGGTGTACCCCACCAGCCGGCCGATCACCCCGACCGGCGGCGTCGTCGGTCTGCGGGGCAACCTGGCGCCGGAGGGCGCGATCGTGAAGGTCGCGGGGATGGAGACGCTGAAGTTCACCGGCTCGGCCCTGTGCTTCGACTGCGAGGAGGATGCCTTCGAGGCGGTCGAGCAGCGCCGCTACAAGGCCGGCGACGTCTTCGTGATCCGCTACGAGGGGCCGAAGGGCGGGCCGGGCATGCGCGAGATGCTCGCCACCACCGCGGCACTGTACGGACAGGGTGTCGGTGACACGGTGGCGCTGATCACCGATGGCCGGTTCTCCGGCGCAACCCGCGGGTTCTGCGTCGGCCATGTCGGTCCCGAGGCGGCGGTGGGCGGCCCGATCGGCCTGCTGCGCGACGGCGACAAGATCACCATCGATGCCGTCAACGGCACCATCGATGTTGATCTCACCGACGAGGAACTCGCAACACGGCGCGCCGAGTGGACGCCGCGTGAACACGAGTACCAGTCGGGCACGATCTGGAAGTACGCCCAGACCGTGGGATCGGCGGAGAAGGGCGCCGTCACGCACCCGGGAGCCGCCGCCGAGACCCACGTCTACGTCGACCTGTGAGGCGGCAACGGGCCGGGGGAGCGGGCCGGATGGGCCGGGCCGAGTGGATCGGACTGGCGGTGTTCGCTGTCGCCGGCCTGCTCGCGCTCCCGCTGGTCCGTGATGCGGTAATGATCCAGCAGATCTGGATGACGCTGTGCGGCGTAGTCGGGCTCTGAGGTCAGGGACACACCGGCGCGCTGCTTGACGCACCCGCGCTGCGTGTGGACTGTGGACGCATTCCACCGCCTGCCATCAGCAACGGAGAGCCTCGTCATGGCCGGAAAGATCAATGCCCGTCTTGCCGAACTCGGCATCGTCCTACCGCCCGCACCTGCGCCGGCGGCCAACTACGTCCCGTTCGTGATCTCGGGCTCGCTCGTCCTGGTCTCGGGCCAGATCCCGATGCTGGATGGTGTCATCCAGGGAGTGGGGAAGGTCGGACGCGACATGGACACCGCCGGGGCCGCGGAGATCGCGCGGATCTGCGGTCTCAACCTGATCGCGCAGGCACAGGCGGCATGTGACGGGGACCTCGACCGCATCGCCCGGGTCGTGAAGCTCGGAGGATTCGTCAACTGCGTCGAGGATTTCACCGAGCATCCCGAGGTCGTCAACGGCGCGTCGAACCTGATGGTGGACGTGTTCGGCGAAATCGGCCGGCATTCGCGGTTCGCCGTCGGCGCGAGCTCGCTTCCGCGCGGCGTTGCAGTGGAGGTCGAGGCGATTTTCGAACGCTCCTGATGCCGCGGAGCCTCGGACATGACCGTGGACCGTGACGAGGCCGAGCTCTCAGTCCGCATGATTGCGTCCATCGACGAGGTCGATGCGGCCGAGTGGGACGCCTGTGCCGGCACGGACAACCCGTTCCTTTCGCACGGGTTCCTCTCGGCACTGGAAGAATCGGAATCGGTCTGCCCGCGCACCGGCTGGTTGCCGCGGCACCTGGTCCACGAGGATGCCGACGGCCGGGTCATCGGCTGTGTTCCGCTGTACCTGAAGGGGCATTCCTACGGCGAGTATGTCTTCGACTGGGGCTGGGCGGACGCCTTCGAGAGGGCGGGCGGCACCTACTACCCCAAGCTGCTCTCGGCGATTCCCTTCACCCCCGTGACCGCTCCCAAGCTCCTGGTCCGGCCGGGTCTCGAGCGGACCGGGGTCGCCGACGTGCTCGCCAGCGGCCTGGTCAGCGCAACCCACGCGCTCGATGTCTCCTCGGTGCACCTGAACTTTCCGCCCCTGGCCGAGTGGCAACGCCTGGGCGACGTCGGGTTCCTGCGCCGGTGTCACCTGCAGTACCACTGGCAGAACCGGGAATACGAGAGTTTCGACGAGTTCCTGGCGGCGCTCAATTCGCGCAAGCGCAAGGCGATCCGCAAGGAACGCAGGGGCGTCGCGGCCCAGGGTGTCGACCTTCGCGCGCTGACCGGCGAGGAGATCGAGCCGGCGCACTGGGACGCATTCTACCGGTTCTACATCGACACCGCCGACCGGAAATGGGGTGGTGCCTATCTCACCCGGGACTTCTTCACCCTGCTCGGTGAACGCATGGCCGACCGGGTCCTGCTGGTGATCGCGGAGTACGACGGAATGGCCGTGGCCGGCGCGCTCAACCTGATCGGCACCGACGCCCTGTATGGCCGGAACTGGGGCTGCATTGCCGACTTCAGGTTCCTGCACTTCGAGGCCTGCTACTACCAGGCGATCGAGTTCGCGATCGAACGGGGGCTGGCCCGGGTCGAGGCGGGAGCCCAGGGACCCCACAAGATCCAGCGCGGCTACCTGCCCAGCTTCACCTACAGCAACCACTACGTCGTACACGAGGGGCTGCGCGACGCGGTGGCCGGGTTCCTGGCCCGCGAGCGCCGGCACATGGAACTGGAGAAACGCCACATCGAGGAGGCGTCGCCGTTCCGCCGAGAGAGCTGAACATCGCGGTGCCGCGCGGGCCGGAACCCATGTGTTGCACTCCGGTTACAGGTCCCGAATTTCGGTTCCGTCCCGTCAAAATCCTTGTTGCACTGCAAAAACCGGGTTGAGTGCCCCGGTCCGCACCTGTACCGTGCGCGGCATCGAAGTGACCAATGTCACTTTGGCCTGACAAATCTCGCACAACGTGATCAACGGAGGCAGGCACATGCATGACGCCTATTGCCTGACCGTGCGCGAAGCGGCCGAGATGGCCGGGGTCGAGGTGCAGGAGGTGATGAGCTGCATCGCCTTCGACACCGATGTCGCAAACAGGGTTGGAGATGCCTGGCGGGTCGATCCGGACCGGCTGGCCCTGGCCCTGAACGGCAAGGAGCACCGGGCCGCCGCGTAAGCACATGCACGGCAGCACATCATCAGCGAAACCCGCTCCGGCACCGGAGCGGGTTTCGTGCTTTCAGGACGGGTCCGGCTTCTTCGCGGAAGCGGACGGGGAACAGTCGAAGGTCAGCGCCCCGTCGACAAGTGCGATCCGGACCACCCCACCCTTGGCGAGGGCGCCGAACAGCAGTTCCTCGGCCAGCGGCCTCTTGACATGTTCCTGGATCACCCGGGCCAGCGGACGCGCGCCGTAATTCCGGTCGTAGCCCTTCTCGCCGAGCCAGGCCAATGCCTCCTCGGAGACCTCGATGGTCACGCCGCGGTCCTCGAGCTGGGCCTCGAGCTGCATGATGAACTTCTCGACCACGCGGCGGATGATGTCCAGACCGAGGCCCGAGAACCGGATGATGGCATCCAGGCGATTGCGGAACTCCGGCGTGAACATCCGGTTGATCGCCTCGAGGTCGTCGCCCTCGCGCTCGGACCGCATGAAGCCGATCGCCTCCCTGGCCAGGTCGGATGCTCCGGCGTTGGTGGTCATGATCAGGATCACGTTGCGGAAATCGACCGTCTTGCCGTTGTGATCGGTCAGCGACCCGTGGTCCATGATCTGCAGCAGGATGTTGAATACGTCCGGGTGCGCCTTCTCGATCTCGTCGAGCAGCAGCACGCTGTGGGGTTTCTGGTCGACCGCATCGGTCAGCAGTCCGCCCTGGTCGAACCCGACGTAGCCCGGGGGCGCCCCGATCAGGCGCGACACGCTGTGCCGCTCCATGTACTCCGACATGTCGAAGCGGGTCAGCGGCACGCCGAGCACCGCGGCCAGCTGCCGGGCGACCTCGGTCTTCCCCACCCCGGTGGGGCCCGAGAACAGGTAGTTGCCGATCGGCTTTTCGATCTCGCGCAGCCCGGCCCGCGACAGCTTGATGGCGCTGGCCAGTGCCCCGACCGCCTGGTCCTGGCCGAACACCACGCGCTTGAGGTCGCGCTCCAGGTTCTGCAGCACCGTCCGGTCGTCGGTCGAAACGCTCTTCGGCGGCATGCGGGCGATCTTGGCCACGATGGCCTCGACCTCCTTGACGCCGATCACCTTCCGGCGGCGTGATTCCGGCCGCAACATCTGCGCCGCACCCACCTCGTCGATCACGTCGATCGCCTTGTCAGGCAGTTTCCGGTCACCGATGTACCGCGCCGAGAGATCGACCGCCGTCTTCAGCGCGGCCGCCGTGTACCGCACCTTGTGGTGATCCTCGTAGTAGGGCTTGAGCCCCCTGAGGATCTTCACCGCATCCGCGACCGACGGTTCGTTGACGTCGATCTTCTGGAACCGGCGGACCAGCGCCCGGTCCTTCTCGAAGTGGTTGCGGTATTCCTTGTAGGTGGTCGACCCGATGCACTTCAGCGTGCCCGACTGCAGGGCCGGCTTCAGGAGGTTCGAGGCATCCATGGCGCCGCCCGAGGTCGCGCCCGCGCCGATCACGGTATGGATCTCGTCGATGAACAGCACCGCTCCCGGCATGCGCTCCAGTTCGGAAATCACCGCCTTCAGCCGCTCCTCGAAGTCGCCGCGATAGCGGGTCCCGGCCAGCAGCGAGCCCATGTCGAGCGCGAAGATCTCGGACTCGGACAGCACGTCCGGAACCGATCCGTCGACGATCTGCCGGGCCAGGCCCTCGGCGATCGCGGTCTTGCCGACCCCGGGTTCGCCGACATACAGCGGGTTGTTCTTGGTGCGCCGGCACAGGATCTGGATCGTGCGCTCGATCTCGAGCTCGCGTCCGATCAGCGGATCGATTCGACCGTCGCGCGCCTTGGCGTTCAGGTTGACGCAGTAGGCGTCGAGGGCCTCGTTCCCGCTCTTGACCACGTCGTCGGCCTTGGCGTCCTCGTCCGCGCCCTCGACGCGGCGGGTCTGTGACTGTCCGGGGACCTTGGCGATGCCGTGCGAGACGTACTGGGTCGCGTCGAGCCGCGACATTTCCTGTTCCAGCAGGAAGTAGACCGCGTGGCTCTCGCGCTCGGAAAACAGCGCCACCAGCACGTTGGCGCCGGTGACCTCGGCGCGCCCGGAACTCTGGACATGGACCACGGCGCGCTGGATCACCCGCTGGAAGCCTGTGGTCGGCCGCGCCTCCTCGTGCGGGTCGCGGACGAGGAAACCGAGTTCGCTGTCGAGGAATCGCAGGAGGTCGGAGCGCAACCGGTCGATGTCGACCCCGCAGCCCCGCATGACCGCCACCGCGTCCTGGTCGTCGGTCAGCGCATAGAGAAGATGCTCGAGCGTCGCGTACTCGTGCTTGCGTTCGTTTGCCAGGTCCAGGGCCTTGTGGAGGCCGACTTCGAGGTTCTTCGAGAGCATGGCGTTCAGGCCTTTTCCACCTCGCATTGAAGAGGGTGCTCGTGGTGACGGGCGAAGGCGACCACTTCGTTCGCCTTGGACTTTGCCACATCGAATGTATACACGCCACAGACCCCGACCCCGCGCCTGTGGACATGGAGCATGATCCGCGTGGCCTCGTCGCGGCTCTTGGAAAAGAACCTCTGCAGGACTTCGACGACGAACTCCATCGGCGTGTAGTCGTCGTTGAGCATGATGACCTTGTACATCGAGGGTTTCTTGGTCTTGACCCGGGTCCGGACAACTACCCTGGTGTCCGACCCGTTCCCGTTCTGATGATTATTGGACATCCGGGTTGCTCCGACGTCTTCTCCCGCACAGCTCCGGCTCTGCCAGCCCGATCCGGGTTCAATCTCGCATTGGTCCGGATGCTAGCACAAGTCGGCAGCCGGTCACGAGGCATCCGTCCCCGACCGACCCGGCCGGGACGCAGCCGGGTCAAATCTCTCCGGGCCGTCCAGGCGGCCGCACGCCGTTCATGCCGGTTCCGTCGGCCCCGGTACGCGGCCCGTTCACCCCCGTCGGGGTGCCCCGGAGGGCCGGGGCCGGATATGGCCGTCGGGCCCGATCCGGGGTGGCCGTACCGGCGCCCACCCGGGCGGGCGGGTCCGTCGCTCAGGACGTGTTTCGCCTCGTCATGACGGTCGATTCCGGGCGCGGTTTCGGCGACACTTGCCTGCCCCGAGGGCCGGGATCGGGACGCCGTCGTGTGCCTGCCACTTGCAAGGGCTTTTGCGACAGACAGTTGTGACGTATCCTTCACATTCCGGTTGAGGGGGAGTACCTGCAGTGCTCCCCCCGGTCGGAGCGGGTGCACTGCAAGGAAGGTGTGAAACGTGGCACCACCTGCGCGACGCAACAGGTCCGGGATCCTGCGGACCGTGCTCCGGCCCCTGCCGGCGCTGGCGGCTTGCCTCCTTCTCGTGCCGTCGGACAGCCATGCGCGGTACGCATCGCTGGTGATGGATGCGCGGACCGGAGAGGTGTACCGCGCGCGCCACGCCGACGACCTGCGATATCCGGCGTCACTGACCAAGGTCATGACGCTCTACATGGTGTTCGAGAAGCTGGAGAGCGGCGGGTGGACGCTTGATACCAGGCTCAAGGTCTCGAAGCGCGCAGCGGGTCAGCCGGCGACGCGGCTCGGGCTCAAGGCCGGGTCATACCTGCCGGTGCGCACCGCGATTCGCGCCCTGGTCGTCCGGTCGGCCAACGACGTTGCCACGCTGATCGCGGAGAACCACTCGGGAAGCGAGTCGAAGTTCGCCGCGGCCATGACAATGCGGGCCCGGGAAATCGGCATGTTCCGTACCACGTTCCGCAACGCCTCCGGCCTGCCAAACCGGCACCAGAAGAGTACCGCCCGCGACATGGCCCTGCTGGCAGTGCTGGTTCAAAGACATTTTCCGCAGTACTACCACTTCTTCAAGACAAGGACACTGAAGTACAAGGGACGGACCTTCAAGAACCATAACGCCCTGCTGAAGAAGTACTCAGGCACGGACGGCGTCAAGACCGGGTACATCCGTGCATCCGGATTCAACCTGATGTCCTCGGTCCGTCGGAACGGCCAGCACCTGGTCGCCGTCGTGTTCGGTGGCAAGACCGCCGGACGGCGGAACCGCCACATGGTCAAGATCCTGGACTCCGGTTTCAAGGCGGCATTCCGGGCGTCGGCGCAAAGGGTCCCGCCGCTCCCGGTCACGAGAATGCGCGTTGCGCCGCCACCGCCGGTCCTGGTCGCACGCGCCCAGACCGCCCCGGTTCCGCGGCCCGCGCCATCCCGGGCGGACGGGATCGTGCTGCCGCAGTTACGGCCCGGAACCGGTACCCTGCACGCCGCCGCTCCGGCTGGTCTGCAGGGCCGCTGGTCGGTCCAGATCGGCGCCTACTCGAGTGCGCCGGCGGCTCACGCCGTCATCGGTGTTGCCCGGCTGGTCTTCGGCGAGAGGGCGGACCGGCATCACTTCCGGGTTGACCGGGTCCAGGGCACCGAAGGTCAGGTGTTCCGTGCCCGGGTGATCGGTTTCAGGGAAGGCGAGGCCCGGAGCATCTGCACCATCCTGCGCAACCGCGGCCTGCCGTGTGCACCGGTGCGCGCGGGAGTTGTCTCGGTCGCCGCGATCCCGACCGACTGATCAGGGCTCGGGCAGGGTCAGGCCCGCGCACGACAGCAGTTCCGAAAGCTCCGCGTGAAGCCGTGCGAGACCGGCACTGTCAGCCGCCTCGAGCCGTGCCACCAGCGCATCCTGCGTATTCGATGCCCGCAGCAGCCACCACCCGTCGGCACTGCGCACCCGCACACCGTCGATCGTGCAGATCTCGATATCCCGCCGCGCCGCAAGGCGGGCATGAATGTCGTCGACGACCGCGAGCTTGCGTTCGTCCGGGCAGGGAAACCGGAGTTCCGGGGTGCTGGCGAGACGGGGAAGACCGGCGCGGAATTCCGAGAGCGGTGCGTGACGTCGACCCAGGATCTCCAGAAGCCTGAGGGCGGCGTAGAAGGCGTCGTCGAACCCGAAATACCGGTCGGCAAAGAAGATGTGACCGCTGAGTTCCCCCGCAAGCGGGGCTCCGATCTCGGCCATCCTTCGCCGGATCAGCGCGTGGCCGCTCGGCCACATCACCGCCTTGCCGCCCAGTTCGGTGATCCGGTCGAACAGCACCTGGCTGGCCTTCACGTCGGCAATGACGGTGCTCCCCGGATGCTCGCGCAGCACCTCTTCGGCAAACAGCGCCAGCAGCAGGTCACCGGGCAGGACCGATCCGGTCTCGTCCACCACCCCGATGCGGTCGGCGTCACCATCGAACGCAATGCCGAGGTCGGCCCGGTGCAGGCGAACCTCGATTGCGAGCTCTGCCAGGTTCGCCGCGATCGTCGGATCCGGATGATGGTTGGGAAACCGTCCGTCGACCTCGTCGAACAGGATCCGGTGATGCCCCGGAAGCGTGCGGCACAGCTCCGCGAGGGACGGACCCGCCGCCCCGTTTCCGCAGTCCCAGACCACGCGCAGTTCGGGATTGATGTCGAGCCCGTCCCGCAGGCGCCTGCACCAGGGACCGATGATGTCCGCCTCGCGGACACGGCCGGGTTCCGGCGCACGGGTCCCCGGGCGTGTCCATTCCCCAAGGTCGATGCCGGAGAACGGCTCGACGCCGACCATCATCTTGAACCCGTTGTACTCCGGCGGATTGTGCGATCCGGTGACCATGACGCCGCCGTCGAGCCCGAGGTGATGCACCGCGAAGTAGAGCGCCGGCGATGGACAGGTCCCGATGCGGTGCACGGCAAGACCGGTCGAGACCAGGCCCGCGACCAGGGCGGCCTCCAGATCGGGCGAACTGGTCCGGCCGTCCCGGCCGACGGCGAGCGCAGCCCCGCCGCGTTCCAGGATCATGGTTCCGAAGACCTCGCCGAGGGCGCGTGCGTCCGCGACGTGGAGCGTATGCCCCATCACGCCCCTGATGTCGTTTGCGCGCAGGATCACCGGATCGAACCGGTGTGTCCGGTCCGTCACCGTCACTGGCCCGGACGGCCGACACAACTGTAGCGGAACCCGGCTGCGTGCATGTCGTCGGGGTTGTAGATGTTGCGCAGGTCGATCATCACCGGTTCGGCGAGCAGGGATCTGCAGCGCTCGAGGTCAAGTCCGCGGAACTCGTTCCACTCGGTGAGCAGGGCGACGGCGTTGGCGCCGTCCATCGTCTCGTAGGCATCGTCGCACCACTCGACGCCGGGAAGGAGTGCGCCCGCCTCCCGCATGCCCTGGGGATCATAGGCCCGGATCCGGGCGCCGTCGGACTGGAGTGCCGGAATGATGCTGAGGCTCGGCGCCTCGCGCATGTCGTCGGTATTCGGCTTGAAGGTGACGCCGAGGATCGCGATCGTCTTGCCCTCGAGGCAGCCGCCGCAGGCTGCCCTGATCCGGCCGGCCATCCCGGCCTTGCGCCCCTCGTTGATGTCGATCACGGTCTCGACGATCCTGAGCGGCGAAGCGCTCTCGCGTGCGGTTCGGACCAGGGCCAGCGTGTCCTTGGGGAAGCACGAGCCGCCGTAGCCGGGTCCGGGGTGCAGGAACTTGGCACCGATACGACCGTCGAGGCCGATACCGCGCGCGACATCGTGGACATCGGCGCCCACCCGTTCGCACAGGTCCGCCATCTCGTTGATGTAGGTGATCTTGGTCGCGAGGAAGGCGTTCGCCGCGTACTTGATGAGTTCGCTGGTCTCGAGCGAGGTGAACAGGATCGGGGTCTCGATCAGGAACAGCGGCCGGTAGATCTCCCGCATCACCTGGCGGGACCGCTCGGTTTCGCTGCCGATGACGATCCGGTCCGGACGCATGAAGTCGGTGATCGCGGCTCCTTCGCGCAGGAACTCCGGGTTGGAGCAGATGTCGAAGTCGGCATCGGGACGCAGTTCCCGGATCAGCCTGCCGACCTCCCGGCCGGTTCCCACCGGGACCGTCGACTTGGTGACGATGACGGTGTAGCCGCTGAGCGCCGGGGCGATTTCCCGGGCTGCGGCGTGGACGTGGCTGAGGTCTGCATACCCGTCACCGCGCCGGGTCGGGGTTCCGACCGCGATGAAGACGGCGTCGGCGGCCGCAACCGCCTCGGCAAGGCAGGTGCTGAAGGTGAGCCGGCCGGCGCGCATGTTGGCGTTGACGAGCTGTTCCAGCCCCGGCTCGAAGATCGGGATGCCGCCGCCGTTCAGCAGGTCGATGCGGTCCCGGTCCCGGTCGATGCAGGTGACGGTGGCCCCGAACTCGGAGAAACAGGCGGCGCTGACCAGTCCGACATAGCCTGCGCCCACGACGGAGAGGTTCATGCCACCCTCCGCTCAACCGTAGGTTGCGAGCAGGGCCGAGACCGCGGGCCGCATGTCCGCGCGCTGCAGGGCACAGGCGATATTGGCCTCGAGCCAGCCGGTCCTGTCGCCGCAATCGAACCGCCTGCCCTCGAACAGCAGGGCATTGAACGGCCCGGCGCCGATCTCGCGCGCCAGCGCGTCGGTGATCTGGATCTCTCCGCCCGCCCCGGGTTCCTGTCCTTCCAGGTGCCCGAAAAGCGACGCCTGCACGATGTAGCGGCCGATCACCGCGAGCCGGGACGGCGCCGTGCCGGCGGACGGTTTCTCCACCAGTCCGCGGACCTCGACCAGCCTGTCGCGTGACCGGCCGGGCGTGATGATGCCGTAGCTCGAGACCTGTTCGGCGGGGACCTCCATCGCCGCGATCACGGTTCCGCCGTTCTGCCGGTAGGCCTCGACCATCTGGGCGAGGCAACCGGGTTCGCCGATGATCAGGTCGTCGGGCAGGATGATGGCGACCGGCTCGTCGCCGATGAAGTGACGGGCGCACCAGACCGCGTGTCCAAGGCCCAGTGGATCCAGCTGGCGGGTGTAGCAGACCTGTCCGGGGACGGGGACGCTGTCCCTGACCAGCTGCAGCGCCGTGGACTTCCCGCGCCCGGCCAGCGTGTCCTGCAACTCGACCGCGTGATCGAAATGGTCCTCGATCGCCTGCTTGCCGCGTCCGGTCACGAAGATGAACTGTTCGATGCCTGCGGCGCGGCCCTCCTCGAACGCGTACTGGATCAGTGGTTTGTCGACAACCGGGAGCATTTCCTTGGGCAGGGATTTCGTTGCCGGCAGGAACCGTGTACCGAGCCCGCCGACCGGCAGGATGGCCTTGCGAACCGGGACGGGCATCGGCTGCTCCGGAAAGGACGTGGTGACGATGCGGGGATCGTGCCGCGTGAGCGGGTAATGCCATAACGCCGCGGTCGCGCCAAGCCGAAGGCCCGGTCACGACGCGCCGAGCAGTGTCTCCTTCGCCCGGTTGATCTGCGAGGCGAGATAGGTGGAGCCGCCCCGGTCCGGATGGTTGGCGAGCATCAGGCGCTTGTGCGCCTCGCGGATCTCCTCGGCGCTGGCATTCGCCTCGAGTCCGAGAATGTGCAGCGCCTGCTCCCGTGTCATCCGGTCGCCGTCCGCTGCCCGGTCACCGGGGTCGGCATGCGCACTCTCGCGCCACGCGTCGCCGTGGACCCGGTCGAGATAGGTCTGGAGCAGCCGTACCGATTCCTGATCCTCGCGGCACTCGTACAGCAGGTCGAGCAACTGCGCGAGCGACAACGCATCGAGCGTCGCGCCCTCGTGTTTGCCCCTGGTCACGGTTCCTGCGAAGTCGCCGGAGTCGTGGTCAAGCGTCATTTCCAGCCAGTCGGTGCGCACGGTCGAGCTGTGGCCGGGACTGGGACCGGCGGCGGTCCGCTGCGCATTGCGCATCTGCTTTCTGATCGCCCTGGCGCGCAGGAGGAACGGCAGGCCGAGCAGCAGTGCCGTCCACAGGAAATGGATGTTGCCGCGAACGGCGACGGCGGCGATTGCGCCCGCCGCCAGAGCCAGCAGGACCCACTTCAGGCTGCGGCGGATGCGGGCGGGATCGGCGTTGAGCAGCCAGTAGCCGATCAGTCCGAGCCCGATGAACAGGAAGACACCGAGCACGAGCAGGTACAGCATGCGTACTCACTCACCGGGTGATGCGATGGGTCAGGCGCAGCGCTTCACCGCCGGTCCGGCGCGAATAGGATTCCAGTGCCTTGCGGCCCCCGGCGGCATAGACCGCGACCGCGCCGAGCAGTTCGCGCAGCTGGCGCGCACTGGAACCGTCGAAGGGGCAGTACGCCCCCCTGGTCAGCCGGGCGATCTGCTCGAAGCCGCGCCGGGCCAGCGGATCGCCGCCCTCGTGGAAGCAGAACACCGGTACACCGAGCACGCCGAGTTCGCCGGCGTTGTGGCAGACAACATCGATGTCCTCCTCGAAGGCGTCGCCGACAAAGACGACTGCCTGCACCTTCTCCCGGCGGGTTTCCGATGCCGCGTGAGCAAGAAGCTTGCCGATCTGGGTCATGCCGCCCAGGCACCGGACCCGCACCATCTCGTGCAGCAGTTTCTGTGAATCGGCAAGCCAGTCCGTGGTGCGGAATTCGCCGAAGCCGCGGTAGTAGGCCAGCTGGATCTCGAGCCCGCCGAGACCGGAGGTCTCGGTAAACATTTCCGCCTGCAGGTGGCAGGCGCGGTCCCAGCTCGGTTCCCGGCTCGCTGTCGCGTCCATGGCAAAGATCAGCCGGCCGGGTTTGCCGGTCGGCGCAGCGGGCGTCATCGACTGGACCCTGCCGAGAAACGCGTCGATATCGCGGCGCGGCGAGCGGGACGCGGCGTCGATGAACGCGTCGACATCGGCGCGGCGACCCTGTTCCTGCAGGGGGCCCGACTTCCGGTTGTCGTCCTTGCCGCTCATCGTCGCATCCGCGTCATGCCACCTCCTGTCGCGCCGTTCCCGGATGCCGGAGACGGAGCGCCATGAGCAGGGTGCGGACCTCCTGTCGAGCCGCGATCCGGCTGGTCGTCGGGGGTCCGGTCCCCTCTGTTTCGAACAAGTCGAGGATGGTGAGGCCAAGCGGAAACAGTTCGCGAAAGATCACCCGTTCGGAAAACCCTGGCACGACCCGGAACCCGATCCGCCGGGCCAACCCCTGAACTGCCTCGAACATGGCGACCTTGTTGCGCGCGTTCAGGCTGGAGAGCCGGTTGCGCATCACGATCCAGTCGATCGATCCGCCGTCGCGTGCGGCGCGCTGCTTGCGCTGCTCCCAGACCTGTTCGGCAAACAGGCTGATCCGCCCGGTTCCGTGCGTGGACCCCGAGACCTCCATCAGCAGGTCGAGGTCGACGAAGCTGTCGTTGATCGGGGTGATCAGCTTGTCGGCACGTGACAGTGCGTGCCGGGCCACCGGGGTGTCCGCTCCCGGAGTATCGATCACGATGAAATCGACCGTGCCTGAGAGTTCGGACAGCAGGGCATCGAACGCCTCGATGTCGGCCCGTTCAGCCTCGTCGCGCGAGACGTGGTCGCTGGCGGTGAAGGTGACATGCAGGGGCATCGGCAGGTCGGCGTCGTCGCGTTCCTTCATCGCGCGCCGGTTGGCGACATGCCGTGACAGGGTGGCCTGTCTGGAGTCAAGATCGATCGAGCTCACGTTGAAACCGCTGCGCAGCAGTCCGACCACGACGTGCATCGCCACCGTCGACTTGCCGGTGCCGCCCTTTTCGTTGCCGACCAGGATCACCGTTGCCCGCGGACCTGTCGGACCTTCGTGTGCGGTGGGGTGCAGCACGTGCTGTTCTCCGTGATGGTCCGGCTGCATGCGGCTGCGCCCGGGCAGACCGGTTGCCGTCATCGCCGTTTCCGAAACCGTTGATCAGGGTTCCCGGAGCCGGACTTCGAGCATATTCCGACGACGACTCCTTCGCAACCGAACCATGGCCGCACGGCCGGTCGCCTGTCCGGTCAGGCGTGCCTCACGGGGGCCCGGGCGAACCGGTCGATTGCGTCCGGATCAAAGGAGAATCCCAATCCGGGCCGGTCGGGAACCAGCAGGTCGCCGTCGACCATTTCGACCTGCTCGCGGAACAGCGGCTCGAACCAGGGCATGTGTTCGGCCCAGGTGACGTTGGCCACCGCGCCGCACAGCTGCAGGCAGTGTTCGGTGAACAGGTGCGGGCTGACGGGAATGTCCCGGGCCGCGGCCATGTGCGCGACCTTCAGCCACTCCGATACCCCGCCAACCCGTTCCAGGTCGGGCATGAGGATGTCGGCCGAGCCGCGATCGATCATGTCCTGGAACCCGTATCGCGTGTACTCGGTCTCCCCGCTTGCGACCGGGGTGTCGATCTCGATCTCCGCGGCGACCCGGGCGGAACCCGCGAGGTCATAGGCCTGCACCGGCTCCTCGAACCAGGTCAGGCCGTACTGGTCGAGCCCGCGGCCGAGCCGGATCGCGTGATGGACGTCAAGACCCTGGTTGGCATCGGCCATCAGCTCGACGCCGGGCCCGATGGCATCGCGGACCGCCGCGACACGCTCCAGGTCCTCGCCGATATCGGGCAGGCCGACCCGCATCTTCACCGCACGGAACCCGCGGGCGACCAGCTCACCCGCCTCGCGCTCGAGCGCCGGGATGTCGCGCGAGGCCCACAGTCCGCCGCTGGCGTAGGCGGGAACACGGTCGCGTGCCCGGCCGAGCAGGCGGGAGACCGACATCCCGGCGGCCCTGCCCCTGATGTCCCAGCATGCCCAGTCAATCGCCGACATCGCGAAGATGGTGACGCCCTTGTGGCCGAGGAAGTTGATCTCGCGCCAGATCCTCGTGCCGAGCGCCTCGGTATCGCGGGGATCATGACCGCGCACGGTGCCGAACAGCGAGTGGACCATCGCATCGAGTACCGGCAGCCTGTGGGCACCGATGGTCCACAGGTAGCTCTCGCCGGTGACGCCGGCATCGGTCTCGAGCCACACGGCCAGGACGGCCGCGCCGTCGATCCGGTGGATCGAGGTGGCGATCGGTTCCGGGAACGGCACCTCGAGCTGGCGGGTCTGCAGTCCGGTGATCTCCATGGTGACCTCCCGTGCTTCCCGGTCAGTGTTGTGGCAGGGCATCGAGCAGGAGGGTTCCGAACCCGGCCATCTGAGGGCTGGTTCCCCGGTAGGTCGCGAGCGCGTCGAGCACCAGCTTCACGCCCTGCTCGTCAAGCGGCGGGGGCGAGGCCGGGGGCTCGAGCCCGGCGAGGATTGCCGGGGTCGCGTCAACGATCCGGTCGGCGATGCGTTCGCACTCGCCGCACACGGCGGGGTCGCGCAGCATCGGCCCGAGGCTGTCGGCCACGCGCGCGAGGTAGCCGGGCCACCGCGCCAGGATCCTGTAGAGGCCGGGAACGAACACCTCGCCGGCCAGGTCGGTTTCGAAAACCGCGAGCGTTTTGCGCAGGCCGGCGTCACACTCCTCCCACGGCACCATGCCCGGCAGTTTCGGCAGGGCTGCGGGTAGCGCACGCTCCGCCGGCTTGGGCGCGCTCGCGCACAGGTCCAGCTGTCCGGTCACCAGCCTGGCGATGCACCCTGCAAGCACCAGGTTGACGGGACTGACCCGGGTGAAGGTCCGGCAGACGGTGTCGATAAGCGCGATATCGGACCGTGACACGCCGAGACCGGCGAGTTCGGAGACCGAGAGCGGCGGCAGGGACGGCAGGCCCGATACATCGACCCGGGACCAGCCGGCGTGCTGCAGCGCGCCGGAGGCGAAGGCGGGACGCACCACCTGCCAGATCCACTCGAGCAGTCCCGGCCTGGTTGCAAGATGACGCAGCAGCGAGGAGACATAGGGTGCCGCGTAGGCCCGTCTCACCTCCTCGTAGATCTCGGCGATTTCCCCTGTCGCCTCGGCCTCGGTGATCTCGCGCAATACCGTCATGGCATCCTCCCCGCCGGAACCGGCGCCCTCAGCGTGTCAGGCAGCGCAGGATCATGGCGATCGGGACCATGCGGCTGATGGCTGATCTGCGGAACTCCTCGATCGCGGCGCTGACCGCCGCCTCGTTCTCCGGTCGCTCCGCAGCCGCGGTGTCCAGTCTGCGGGCATGCCAGGCGGCCTGCCCAAGCGCCCTGTCACCCATCGTCCTCAGTCGACCCGCGTGATCCAGCGGCGCCAGGGCCGTCCAGGCCAGCGCGAGATAGCCCGGCCAGTCGGCGAGGTGCCGGTAGAGGCTGGGCACGATCCGGTCCTGCGGCCCGGAGGCGAGATCGCTCAGCGCCAGTACCAGGTCCCGGGTTGCGGCGGGAAGGGCGTCCAGCGCAGGCAGGGGCGGAATCGGGGTGGAGATTGTTTCCGGCGGCAGGATCGGTTGCAGCGGCGATGCTGCACCCTGTGGAGGCGTCTCTGCCGGTCCCGTAACCAGGGTCGAGAGCGCCACCAGGTTGGTCGCGTTGCCCCGGTTGTAGCTGTCGAGGATTGCCCGCACCGTCGGAAGGTCGTCCTCGCCCACGCTGGCGGCCTGCAGGGCGCTGGCCGGCCAGGGCGGCAGGTCCGGCAATTCGAGGCCTGCCAGCAGCGCGTCGCCTTCCGCGGCCGCGGTGCCGCCCGCGTACAGGGGTCGTACCGCCTGCCAGGCCCAGGGGAGGGCACCGTCGATGGTCGCAAGGTGCCGCCAGATGAGATTGACCACCCCGATGCCCAGGGCTGAGCGAATGTCGGCGTAGATCTCCGCGATCTCGCCTGTTGCCTCCGACTCGGCAATGGCCGGTACCGGATCTGCAGCCATCGGTCCTGGTCTCCCGCATCCCGTGTGCACGGAGAACAGTCCGTCCGCACACCGCCTGTCAAGACCGCGTCCTTGCCCCGCCGCCGGGCTTCGGGGTAATCCGGCCCGGGTTGGGACAACGGGAGCCGGATGTGGCCGAACATGTCGACTGCGTGGTGATCGGGGCCGGTGTGGTGGGTCTTGCCTGTGCGCGTGCGCTGGCGTTGCGCGGGCGCGATGTCATCGTGCTCGAGCAGGCCGAGGCGATCGGCACCGGGACCAGTTCACGCCACTCCGAAGTGATCCACGCCGGCATCTACTATCCGCCCGGAAGCCTCAAGGCGCGCATGTGCGTCGCCGGCCGCACGATGATGTACCGGTACATGGACGAGCGCGGCATTCCGTACAGCCGGCTCGGGAAGCTGATCGTGGCGACGTCCGATGACCAGGTTCCCTCACTCGAACGGCTGCGTGCGACGGCGGCGCGGAACGGGGTGACCAACCTCGAGATGCTGTCGGCCGGCGAGGCGCAGGGCCGGGAGCCGGAACTTGCCTGTGTCGCGGCCCTGTGGTCGCCGTCCACCGGTGTCGCCGACAGCCATTCCTACATGCTGGGACTGCAGGGCGATGCCGAGGACCGTGGCGCCATGGTCGCGTTCCACGCTCCGGTGGAGTACGGCCGGCTGTCCGACGAGGGCATCACGCTCGAGGTCGGCGGAGACGGGGCGATGACGCTGCAGGCGCGCCTGGTGGTCAACTCCGCCGGGCTGCACGCCCAGGATCTGGCCCGGCGTCTCGAGGGGTTTCCGGAGGAGCGGGTTCCTCCGTCCTACTACTGCAAGGGCAACTACTACTCGCTGTCGGGGTGCCGGGCACCGTTTTCCTCCCTGATCTACCCGGCGCCCGAGCAGGCGGGACTGGGCGTTCACCTCACCCTCGATCTCGCGGGGCAGGCACGGTTCGGGCCGGATGTCGAATGGATCGAGTGCATCGACTACGACGTGGACCCGGGACGGTCGGACGGGTTCTATGCCGCGGTGCGCAAGTACTGGCCGGGGCTGCCCGATGGCGCACTGCAGCCCGGCTATGCCGGGATTCGCCCCAAGGTCCAGGCGCCGGGCGAGCCGGCCGCCGACTACGTCATCCAGGGACCCGCTGATCACGGCGTGTCGGGCCTGGTCAACCTGTTCGCGATCGAGTCGCCCGGAATGACCAGTTCCCTGGCCATTGCCGATCATGTCGCAGACATGCTGGAGTGAAGGCGGCAATCCCGCATCTGGAGAAACGGTCCATGACCAGTGTTTCGTACTACATGACCCCGTCGAGCCCGTGGTCCTACCTGGGCAGCAAGCTGTTCTCCAGCATGGCGGAGCAGGCCGGCGCCGAGGTCACGGTCTACGCGGTGGACTTCGGCACCATCTTTCCCGCGACCGGCGGTCTTCCGTTGCCCAAGCGCTCGCCGGAACGCCGGGCCTACCGGTTGCAGGAGCTGGCCCGTTGGAAAAGGCGGCGTGACGCACCGATGCACCTGCAGCCGGTGAACTTTCCGGCGACGCGCCCGACGGCCGCGCTCGCGATCGTCGCGGCGCGGGAAGCCGGACACGACGCATTCGGCCTGTCGTCTGCCCTGCTCGCCGCCCTGTGGGAGGATGACCGCAACATCGACGATCCGGACATCGTCGCCTCGGTGTGCGAGGCCTGCGGCTTGCCGGCGGCAGCGATCATGGAGGCGGCCGGCGGCAGCGACATAGCCGACCGGTTCGCGGCCGACACCCGCGAGGCGATCGAGCGGGGTGTTTTCGGCGCCCCGTCCTGGCTGATTGGCGGTGAATTGTTCTGGGGCCAGGACCGGCTGGACTTCGTTGCCGAGAAGCTTGGCGTTGCCTGACCTCCCGGCCTCAGCCGGTGTCGCGCTCGAGTGATTCCGTGATCAGCGCCACGGATTCCCGGACCCCGTAGAGGGCGACGAAGGACCCGAACCGCGGCCCCTGATCCTGGCCGAGAAGCACCTGGTAGAGCGCCTGGAACCAGCTCCTGAGCGGGTCGAAGCCGTGGCGCTTGCCGACTTCGTAGACCACCTCCTGGATCTCGTGTGCGGCGCAGTCGTCCGCCAGGGCCTCGAATTCCGCGGCGAGATCGGCGAATGCCGCGCGTTCGCGGTCATCCGGCGCGCGGTACGATTTCGTGGGGCGCACGAAGTCCTGGTAGTAGGCCACGGCGTGGCCGGCGAGCTGGTCAAGAAACCGGTGCGTCTCCGGCGAGGTGCCGGGCGCGTAGCGGGTGATGTACCCCCACAGCAGGTCCTTGTCCTCCGCGTGGCACACGCTTGCCAGGTTGAGCAGAAGGCCGAAGCCGAGCGGCACCGGGTCGGCAGGCGGGTCTCCGGCGTGGATGTGCCATGCCGGGTTGTCCACTGCCTGGCCGGGTGCCTGGTCCGTGAGCCGGGCGCGAAGGGCGATGTAGTCATCGGTGTTCTTCGGGATCACGTCGAAGAACAGGCGCTTCGCACGGCGCGGTTGCTGGAACATGAACAGCGCCAGGCTTTCCGGCGGCCCGTAGGTCAGCCATTCCTCCACGGACATGCCGTTGCCCTTCGACTTCGAGATCTTCCGGCCTTCCTCGTCGAGGAACAGTTCGTAGCTCATCGATTCCGGTGGCGAGGACCCGAGGATCCGGCAGATCCTGCCAGAGTCCCGGACACTGTCGATCAGGTCCTTGCCTGACATCTCGTAGTGGACTCCGAGCGAATGCCAGCGCATCGCCCAGTCCACCTTCCACTGCAGCTTGCAGCGTCCGCCGGTGACCGGGGTCTCGACCTGCTCTCCGGTCTGCGGATCGGTGTAGGTCACGGTTCCGGCATCGACATCGCGGCCGGTGACGGGGACCTGCAGAACATGCCCGGTGCGCGGACAGACCGGCAGGAACGGGCTGTAGGTCTGACGGCGCTCCTCGCCCAGCGTCGGCAGCATCACCGCCATGATCTCGTCGTAACGCGCAAGCACGCGCAACAGTGCTTCGTCGAACTGTCCGGCGTGGTAGCACTCGGTCGAACTGAGGAACTCGTAGCTGAAGCCGAAGCTGTCGAGGAAGCTCATCAGGCGGGCGTTGTTGTGCGCACCGAAGCTCTCGTGGGTTCCGAACGGGTCGGGAACCCGGGTCAGCGGCTTGTTCAGGTGTTCCGCCACCAGGTCCCGGTTGGGAATGTTGTCCGGCACCTTGCGCAGGCCATCCATGTCGTCGGAGAACGCGATCAGCTTGCACTTCCGGTCAGTCATGCGCTCAAGGACGCGCAGGATGAGCGTGGTGCGGAACACCTCGCCGAAGGTGCCGATGTGAGGCAGTCCGGACGGGCCGTACCCGGTTTCGAGCACGATGTCGCCATCGGGACCGCCCGCGCGGTCGCGTTCGATCCGCTCGAGGATGCGCCGTGCCTCGACAAACGGCCAGGACCGGGCTTCCTGCAGGCAGTCCGTTGAGATTTCGGGGCAAGCGCGCACGGCCGACCTTTCCTTGAAAACGGCCGCACGCTATTCGCATCGGCAGGCGAGTGCAAGCGGCCGTTCCCCGGGTGTTCCGGTGGTCCCGGGCACTCCGATCGGTGATCACGCCGACCGTCTTGAGGCGGGCAGGGGTCTCGCCCCGCCCTCCGAGGCCTGCAGGCCGGCCAGGGCCCGGGCACCTCTCGCGTCCCGCTCCCGCACCGGAATTCCGTTGCAATCCCCGGTTCCGGTCCGGGCATCGCGGTTGATCCGGTCCATGCCGGCAGGTCCGGCACCGTGCCTGAAACTGCCACCAACTCCCCGGCAAGGGGCGCCGGAGCGCTGTTGACGCCGTCCGCCACGGTGCTCATAAGTATGGCACGTGGGCCTGTAGTTCAGCTGGTTAGAACGCGCCGCTCATAACGGCGTTGTCGGGGGTTCGAGTCCCTCCGGGCCCACCATGTCCTGCCGCCGGGAGAAGATGGAATGCAGACGCATGAAGGCGGGTGCCTGTGCGGCAAGGTACGGTTCCGCGTCGAGGGCGAGCCGGAACGGGCAGCCATCTGCCATTGCCGCTACTGCCAGCTGCGCACCGGCAGCGCGTTCGGAGTCTCGGTCTATGTCCCGCTCGACCGGGTGACCCGCCTTGCCGGGGACCTGCAGGAGTTTTCCTTCCAGTCCGAAAGCGGCAACACCTGGCAGATCGAACGCTGTTCGAGCTGTGGCACTCAGGTCTACTGGACCATTGACGCCGAGCCCTGGGCCTCGTTGCAGGGAATTTCAGGCGGGTGTTTCGATCCTCCGAGTTTCTGGTATCCGATCCGCCGGGAGGTCTTCGCGCGCAGCCGGGCCGAATTCTGCAGCATCGAGGTCTCCGAGAGCCACGAGACCCACCCGGCGCATGCCCCGCTCGAACCCGACCGGGGTTATCTGTCCTGGAAGGGATGAGATCCGGTCGAGCACCGACCGTGGCCGTACCGGCAATTCCGGCATAGACTGAAGGGATCCGTGGGGCAGGTCGGGAGTGCGTGCCATGTCGTTCGAAATCGTGCCGATAGCCGGCGCGCTCGGTGTGGAAATCCGCGGTATTGACGTGGCCGGGCTCGACGAAGACGGCATGGCGGATGTCCGCTCGGCCCTGCTCAGGTACGGCGTCATCTGTTTCCGTGACCAGGACCTTTCGCCCGAAGACTACCTCGCCTTCGCCCGGCAATGGGGCGAGGTGCACCTGCATCCGTATCTGCGTGGTCTCGACGAGTTTCCGGAAATCATCGAGATCATCCGGGAGGCCTCCGACCCGACAGGGTTCGCGGACCACTGGCACACCGACCAGATCTTCACGCCACTGCCCGCTAACTTCACCATGCTGCTCGCCCGCGAAACGCCCGCCGCGGGCGGGGACACGATGTTTGCCAGCCTGACCGGAGCCTACGACAACCTCTCATCGGGCATGCAACGGATGGCGACGCGGCTTCGCACGTGTAACAGCTATGACAAGAAGGCGCCGCGCTCCGCCAGGATGGCGGCCCGTATCCCGGACCGCGAGACGCCGACCCAGGAAGCGATCCACCCCCTGGTGCGCCTCCATCCCGAGACCGGCAGAGCGGCGCTCTACGTGAGCGACGAGCGCAGCACCAAGCGGTTTGACGGCATGAGCGAAGAGGAGAGCCGGCCGCTTCTAGCCTGGCTGATGCGGCATGCAACCCGGCCGGAACTGACCTGCCGGATCCGGTGGGAGCCGGGGACGCTGGGCATCTGGGACAACCGTTCGGTGCTGCACACGGCGCTGAACGATTACTACGGCCAGCGCCGCGTCATGCACCGGATCACCATCAGGGGCGAACCGGTGAAGGGACTGGCGGAGCGGAGCCACTAGCTCCGCGCATGCCCGACCTCTTCGGGACGTTTCCCGGCTTTGCCGATCCGCTGACTGTCACGGTGATGCTGGCCGCCATGGTGGTGGCCGGGTTCATGCGGGGGTTTGTCGGTTTCGGCGCCTCGATGATCATGGTGCTGGTGCTGAGCCACGTGATCAGTCCCGCCGCGGCGGTGGCCGTTGCAAGCCTGAGCGGGGTTCCGGTCATGGTCCAGCTGCTCCCGGCCGCGGTCCGGCGAGCCGAGCGGTCCTTCGTGCTGCCGTTTGCGTGTTCGAGCTTCGTTGCCGCACCGCTGGGCACCTGGGTCCTGGTCACTGTCGACGGTGAGGTGATGAAGATCGCCATCGCGACCGCGGTCCTGGTGATGGTGGCGCTGATGTACCGGGGCTGGCACCTGTCGCGTTCACCCGGTTCGGGTGTGCTGGTCGGCATGGGTGCGTTCGCGGGCGTGGTCCAGGGTGGCGGTGGTGTCGGCGGACCGCCGGCGGTCGTGGTGGCGCTCGCGCGCGCCGGTGATCCCGAGCGCCAGCGCGCCAATGTGATCGCGGTGGTCGCAGCACTCAATCTCTGTGGCATTCCGCCGCTCGCCTGGCACGGCCTCTACACCAGGGAAGTGGTGCTGATCAGCCTGGTGCTGGTGCCGGTCTACCTGGCTGCCAGCTGGTTCGGCATTCGCTTCTTTGCCTCCGGCGGGCACCGGTACTACCGCGATGCCGCCCTGATCCTGCTTTCGCTCACCGGTCTCGCCACCCTTGTCCGGGCGATCCATGACGTCACGACCTGATGTCCCGAACGCAAGGTTCGCATGGTCGGGAGGGATGCGCCCCTTCGGAGGAACCGACCGCGCTTCAACGACGAGTGCATGGTTGACCCCCGCGACGGTCCGGGTCGAGGCGGTTCTTGCGGCGATCTGCGTTGACCGGGGCGATGGCGCAGCGCCGCCCGGTGACTGAGAACGGCGGAGCGCTCGGCTTCGTTCCGAGGCCCCTTCCCAATTCGAAGGTCTGTCCTGGCATGTTCTCGGCACATGACTGCTTCCGGCTTGAAATCACCCACCACATCCACACCGGATTTCTACTGACGCAGTATCCATGGCAGGCTCTCGTAGAATGCTCGTGCCTGCTCGAAGCATGTGTCAAAGGCCGGCACTTCGCCTATCTCCAGTTCAAGCGTCTCCCATCTTGCGCCCGACCGCCTCCGGATCTCGGGATCTGCCAGGGAAGCACGGGTAGGCTCAATCCTGCGCGCGCGGCACTTGATCAGCAGTGAGTCCAGGATTAGGCGCCTGGCGTCGGGACCAATGTCGTTGGTGACCGTCAGGTAGTGAAGGTCGAAAATGTCCTGACGCCGCTCGCGGCGCCGATGGGGCTGTTGGAGAACAGCACGGTATTTCTCTGCTATCAGGTCGACCAGGGCATAGGTGCAAAGGTCCCGGTCGTCCGCAATGCGGAAGGCCAGGACATGCTGAAGCGGCTCATTGAAGGAAATGTCAATGTCGAAATACAGTGCGCCCGCGGCCGTACTCCCTGGCCGTTCGGCGTGGACGATCCTGATCTTGAGGCCGGGAAAATCCGCCGTGTCGAACCGACCTCGCGGTAAGGTCCTGATCGCGTGGATGTCCACCGTAATGCCGGTATAACCCAGTTCGGCGGCCGTGGGCCGAAACCGGGACCTCAGATCTTCGGCGACACGCTCGCCAATGCCAGGCTCCACGTTGAAGCCGGCCGTTAGATCGATATCGGTCGTCTGCCGCGGGCTCTTGTGGACCAGGCCCATCAGCACGCCGCCCTTCAGATACAGGCGGTGTTTCGGCAAAAGCCGCGCGATGCTGTGGAGCACAATTTCCATGGCCCGGCGCTGTCGCAGGGCCACCGGGTCGGCCGCGACCCGCGAGACCCACTCCTCCAAACTGAGTGTGCGCGGCTCATTCGACATTGAGCGAGATCATCCAATCCTCGGAGTATAGCGGCCTGAACGGCCTGTCAGGGTCGAGCTTGCGACTGCCACCACGTTGCGCGAACGCCTTCCAGGCCCGGACCCGCTCGTCCCGAACGCCGAGACGCTTTTCCAGAATGTAGCCAGCCCGGCACCTGACAATCCTGCTTGCCGGTCCTTCGACCGCCTCGATGATTTCGTCCAGATAGGTCCCCGCGTGCTCCTGCCACACCTCCAGAACATGGGCCATGCCCCCGCAGGACACCGGTTGCTGCAGGGTGTCGAGGAATGTCTGCCCCACGGTCGCCACACGGGCAAATCCGGTGCGATCCCGCACCCAGGCACCGGCCTTTCGGGTTTCGAACACCTGGACGGGACGCAGGCGTACCACTTGCGGATGGCCAACGATCTCCTTCGGGATCAACATGTCCCTGAAACCGCCGGATATTTCGTCGAGCTTTGCTCTCATCGTTCGGCGATCCGGCCGCGTCAGCATCAGCACCCCCGGCATACGGTCGGTCAGACCCCACCGCTGCATGGCCGAAAGATGCGAGATATAGGAGAAGTCATCCGCCAGACAGACGATGTCGTCTGCAGGACGGTCAGGCACGGACAGCACCCGGAACCGAGTTCGATAGTCGCGGTCGACCTGGAGGATCCTTGCCGCAAGCAGGTTCCGCTTCCGCGTTATGTAGCTTTCCTCAGTCGGCGAAGTGCCCCTCAGATACAGTTTCCGGTCAGTCGGCCGGGCGTACAGGCGGTCGACGAACCGGAACAGTTCGGTCTCCGAAATGACAGGACGACCTTCTGCTTCGAGCATCTCCGCCAAATGCCTGTCTGCCCGGGACAGCCTGCCGCGGAATCGCCTGACAAAAGACTGCGGTGCAATGGTGTCGGCCAAGACTATTTTCAATCTCTATAGTTCGATATACGTCCTAAGGACGTATATCGAACTATAGAGAGCAAGTCAACGGACAACCCGAGCAGAGCGGCAAGGACCTTCCGGCTCTACACCTGTCTCTCCCGGCCCCGGGGCGGAAATTCGACATGGTGTGTTTCGATCCGGGCGGTTTTCGGACGATTCGCTGGCCGAAAAATGCCGGATGCCCCAGGACGTACCCGACAATGGCCAACATGCGCCGATCCGCCCTTGCAGAGCGCTCTCAGCCCCGTGAATCGGGTCGACTACGCTGTCTTCTCCAGCCAGGGAACCGAAGTCCTGTTGGGCAACGCAACCGCGCCCACGCAGATCGCCCTCAAGACCCACCTGCCATGGCGCAATTGGGTTCTTTGGACAACCCATCGCGAAACGGACAGATCGGTACCCGTTCACGACGGAGCCCGGGGGGTCTCGGTCAGGCTGGACCCTTCCTCCGCTTCGGCCGCCGTCCTTCGGGACCGGTTCCGAACAAGTTGGCAAGCCGCGATAGCGGGGCGCGAAGACCGGCCGGGCAGAGCACATTTGCGACGATCAGTTGCATCAGGTTCTGAGGGCGATTTGGCCTCATTTTACTCGTCGTCACATGCCGCTCCCAGCGGGCGATGAAGCGCGATAAGTGGTTGTCTTGACGTTACTAATCCTCACGGTTACCCCGTCCTTCAGGACGGTTCGAGCAGGGCGGATCTGAAACGCTTCCCGGTTCCCGTGCAGCACCGCATGGGCTTCGCGATCTACCAGGCCCAGCTCGCTCACCGGTACCGAGAAGCAAAGCCGCTCAGGGGGGTCGGTTCGGGTGTCCTTGAAGTGATGTCGCGCCACGACGGCGCTACATTCCGGGCCGTCTACACGGTCCGGTTCGAGACCGCCGTCCAGGTTCCGCCGCGCGCCTTCCAGAAGAAGGCGCCAGGAACGTCGCGACACCAATGCCTGGGCTCGACCTCCTCTGCCACCGTCTCGCTGCCGCCGAGCGGCACTACCGTGACACTCATCGTGGACTGACGCCATGGAACCCACCGACGCCGCCGTTGAGCGCGGCAGCGGCAACGTCTTCGCCGATCTCGGCTTTCCCGACGTCGACGCGCACATCGTCGAGACCGAACTGTTCAGCCGCATCGGCGACATCGTCCGCAGGCGCGGCCGCACCCAGACCGAGGCGGCACGCCCCTTCGGCCTTTCCCCAGGTACGCCCTGGACACTGTCGATCCTGGACAATGATGCCCGTCTTCTCGCCGCCGGCCGGTACCTGCCTGTCGCTGTGCGGCCGGTGCCGCCCGGTCCGGTCAGGAGGTGGATACGAGCCGGTCCCCGGTCTGGTTGAACAGGACCTCGCGTTCCTCCTCGCTCGGCGGCCCGGCCCGGCGAAACTTCTTGCCCAGGTCGACCGCTCGCTGGACAGCAGGGCGGTCCTTGATCGCCCCCCGCCACGCCGAGACCCGAGGGTAGGCATCGAGCGAGACACCGAGCGGACGGGCAATCAGCACCCATGGCCAGGCGATCATGTCGGCGACGGAATACTCCTCGCCCACAAGCCACGTCCGATTCTCCAGGCGGCGCTCGAGCACCCCGAGACAGCGGTCATATTCGTTGGCGTACCGCTGGTGAGAGTATGGATGATCGCCGGGTGCATAGTTGACGAAGTGGCTGAGCTGGCCCGCCATCGGCCCCTGGTTCCCGGTCTGCCAGAACAGCCACTCCAGCGCTTCCACGCGTCCACGCGCATCACCGGGAATGAACCGGCCGGTCTTTTCGGCGAGGTAGAACATGATCGCGCCCGACTCGAACACGCTGATCGGCTCGCCCTCGACGTCGTGATCGACAATCGCCGGCATGCGGTTGTTGGGGCTGATGGCCAGGAACTCGGGGCGGAACTGATCGCCCTTGCCGATGTTGACCGGGCACAGCCTGTAGCCAATCCCGACCTCCTCCAGCAGGATTGCCACCTTCCAGCCGTTCGGTGTCGGCCAGTAGTGAAAGTCGATGCCTGACATCGGGTGTCCGTTCCGGTTTGTTGTACCAGGCGGCGCTCCATGTCGCGGAACGCCGATTCCGCCTGTGTACCCGTTCAGATGCTGCAATGCACCTGCGATGTCGCGGGTCTGCGAACCAGTTGCAGCTCGCAAAGCGGCAGGCCCGAAGCACCCTGCGGCAGATCCCGGTTCTCGGCCTCATGACTCTGCCGGACGCCGCGTTGGCGTCCTCGAACGGGCCGGGCGAGCTGCTGCGCTCTTCCGACAGGGGCGGTGGGTCTGTCCGTATGTGTGTTTCCGGCGCCCTGCGGATGCGCCAGCCATCGGCGGCGGTCGTGCGCGGTCGCGAACCGCGGTCGGACCGTGAACTGCGGTGCGCCTCGCTTCCGGGACCGGTCGGCCGGAGTGATGGCGCACGGTGCCGCGGTCCCCGGGTGCACGCCTGGAACTCATCAAGCCCGGTGCTTTATACGATGGCTGTCTCCGGAGGTGCCGGGATGTCTGCGTCGTCGGTCTCGCCGCCGGACCCATCGAGCCCGATCACCCCGTCACCCGCGAGCGCAGTGATCTGGTCCCGGTCGTAGCCGAGACCGGAGAGCACCTCGGCCGTGTACTCTCCGAGCGCCGGCGCGCCCCGCGAGATGGAGTGCGGCGTTCCCGAGAACCGCGCCGCCGGACGCGCCTGGCGGAGCGTTCCGGCCTGCGGATGCGGGTACTCGGCGACGGTGCCGTTGGCGATCACCTGCGGGTGGTTGGCGACGTCGCGCCGCCGCAGGATCGGGGCGCACGGAACGTCGGCAGCGTCCAGGATCTGCAGCCATTCGGCGCTTGTCCGGGTCCGCAGCACATCCTGGGTCAGTGAAAGGCGCGCATCGATGTTGCGGTGGCGGTCGGCGGGGGTGGCGAATCTCGGGTCACTGAGCCACTCGGGGTGACCGAGAGCATGGGCCAGGTTCGACCACTGCCGGTCGGTGTTGACCGCCACACTGATGTAGCCGTCCACGGTCTCGTAGATCAGGTCGATGAAACTTTGGGCCAGCTCCTGCGGGAACTCGTCGCCTACGAAGGTCTGGCTGCCCATGTCGGAATGCCAGAGGAAACTGATCACGCTGTCGAGCATCGAGAGACGCACGTGCTGGCCCTCGCCGGTACGTTCGCGCGCCAGCAGAGCCGCGGTGATCGCCTGCGCGGCAACGACGCCGGTCAGCTTGTCGGGCACGATCGTGCGCACCAGCCGCGGACGGGCGGTGTCGGAACCGCCCTGGATGGTCGTGAGACCGGACAGCGCCTGCACCAGCGGGTCGTAGACCGGACGGCCCGCGTAAGGGCCATCTTCACCGAACCCGCTGATCGAGACGTAGATGATGTCTGGCCGGATGGTGCGGACCGTCTCCTCGCCAAGACCCATGCGTTCCATGACGCCCGGCCGCATGTTCTGGACCAGGACATCGGCGTCGGCGATCAGGCTGCGGACGATCTCCATCCCGCGCGGATCCTTGGTGTTGATCGCGACCGACCGCTTGGAGCGGTTGTTGTTCAGGAACGAGGCCGAGAATCCGCCGCGACGGTTGGACATGGCCCGCGTGAAATCCCCGCCGCGGGGATTCTCGATCTTGATCACATCCGCTCCCTGGTCGGCCAGCATCATGGTCGATAGCGGACCGGAGACGACGCTGGTCATGTCGATGACGCGGTATCCGTGCAACGGGCCGGGCATGGGCGGTTTCCTCGATCTGGCTTCGCGGGGCCCCAAGGTGACCAAGGACGCGGGCGGGTTCAAGAGCCTGTATGCCACCACTGTCGTTCCCGCGGTTCACGGGTGACACCCGGCAGTCGACGCTTGACCGCGCGACCCGCGGTGCCGAAAGATCCCGGCACGACACGGGCGGGGGGAGCACGGTAATGACGCGAGCGCTGGAAGGTCTTCGGATTCTCGACTTCACCCAGGTGCTTGCGGGACCCTTCTGCGCCCAGCAGCTTGCCATGCTCGGGGCCGACATCATCAAGATCGAGCCCCCGGAAACCGGGGACCAGATGCGCAACCGGGTGATACCGGGCCGCTACGCCGACATCGGCCTGAGCGCCGGGTTCCTGGCCATGAACATGGGCAAGCGCAGCCTGGCACTCGACCTGAAGTCACAGCAGGGCCGCGACGTCGTGGCCGAGCTGCTGCGCGGCGCGGATGGTCTTGTTCACAACTTCCGGGCAGGTGTGGTCGAGCGGCTCGGTCTCGACTACGAGACGGTTCGCGCCATCAGGCCCGACATCGTCTGTACCGCGATCACCGGGTTCGGACTCGAGGGACCGCGTTCCGCCGACCCGGCCTATGACGGCGCGATCCAGGCTGCCTCCGGCATGATGGCCAACAACGGCACACCGGACAGCGGCCCGCTGCGCACCGGGTACTTCGCGGTGGACATGATGACGGGAATGTCGGCCGCCTTTGCCATGACCGCGGCGTTGATGCGCCGGGAGCGAACCGGCGAAGGCCAACTGGTCGACGTCGCCATGCTGGATGCGGCGATGACGCTGCAGGCGGCCGGGTTCAGCCGGGCGATGATCGACGAAACGCCGGACCTGCGGCTCGGAAACCAGTCGGCGACGGGAGCGCCGACCGCCGACAGCTTCCCTACCGGCGACGGGATGCTGGCGTCCGCTGCCCTGATGCCAAGTCACATACGCGGCATGTTCGAGGAACTCGGCATCGACGACCTGCTCGATGATCCGCGCTGCGCAACACCCCGGGCACGGCGCGAGAACCGGACCCTGGTGCGTTCCGCGGTGATCGAGGCGCTGGCGACGGACTCCGCGGAGAACTGGGAACGACGACTTGCGCGCCGCGGCGTGCCGGTCGCGAGGATCAACTCGCTCACCGACCTGTGCGGGATGGCCCAGCTCGCACACCGAAACATCCTCACCCGGTTGGACAGCCCCCCGGGGGTCGACGGACCGCTGACCCTGGTCGGGGCACCCTACGTCGCCTCGGTCGACGGGCCCAGGGCATCCCGGCCGCCGCCGGTGCTCGGACAGCACAGCCGGGAAATCCTCGGGGAACTCGGGCTGGACGACGACCGGATCGACAGCCTCGTGGCCGAGGGTGTCGTCAGTCAGGCGGACCCATGAGTGTCGCGGGGCGACCGCGCTACGGCGACCTGGTCCACGCCCGGGCCGCCATTTCCCCCGGGGCGCCCGCACTGCAGGACCGGGACAGGACATACGACTGGGCGGGTGCGGCGGCCGGCGTCGACGATGCCGGGCGCCGACTGATGGCGATCGGCGTGCGCCCGGGCGATCACGTTGCGCTGTGGCTGGGCAACAGTGCCGACTGGGTGTTCATCGCCTTCGCCGTGTTCCGCATCGGCGGTGTCCTCGTGCCGCTGAACACCCGGTTCCGGGCGAGGGACATGGCCTATGTGCTCGCACAGTCGGACAGTGCATACCTGATCGCCGAATCACGGTCAGGACCGATCGACTACCTGGCACTGATCCGCGAGGTCGTGCGCCTGCCCCTGTCTGGGGAACCCGTCGCCGACCCGGGGTTTCCGGCACTCCGCCGCGTGGTGCTGACCGACACCGCGGCTCCGGGAACCGTCGCCTGGGATGACATCGATCCCGCGGATGTGGACCGGACCGCGATCGAAGGACGTGCGGCCGCGGTCGACCCGGACGCGCCAGCCTTCATCATGTACACCTCGGGGACCACGGGGACTCCGAAGGGGGTGGTGCACTCCCACGGGCTCGTCCGCAACGTCGAGGAGAGGGCGTTCCGGATGGGAATGACCGCGTCCGACATCATCCTCGACTACCTGCCGCTGTTCCATGCCTTCGCGTTTTCCGAAGCCATGTTGATGTCGGTGGTGACCGGCGCCAGCCACATCGTGACCCGCAGCTTCGAGCCCGACCACTGTCTCGACCTGATCGAACGGCACCGGGTCACGATCATCCACGGGTTCGAGGCCCACATGAAGGGGCTCGCGGAAGCGCAGGAGGCGAGACCGCGGGACCTGTCGAGCCTGAGGACCGGGATCTTCGCGGCCGGAATGCTGAGTGCGACCCCGGTGGTGCGTCGCGGTGCGCGCGCGCTTGCCCCCATCGTCAACCTGTCGGGCTTCGGCATGACCGAGACCTGGATCGGAGTCGCGCTGTGTTCGCTCGACGACGACGTGACGCGGCGCTGCGAGAGTTCGGGATACCCGGCTCTCGGTTACGAGGTGCGGATCGTCGACCCGGAACGGGGCACTCCCTGCGAACCCGGCAGGCCGGGCGAGTTGCAGGTGCGGGGCCGCTCGATGATGCTCGGCTACTACCGCAAGCCCGAGGAAACCGCGGCGAGTTTCGCCGGGGACGGCTGGTTCAGGACCGGTGACACTGCGGTCTGGCTGGCCGATGGGTACATCCGCTTCCTCGGGCGCCACCGCGACATGCTGAAGGTGGGCGGCGAGAACGTGGACCCGATGGAGACCGAGGGACTGCTGCTCGAGGACGTGCGGGTGCACCAGGTTGCGGTGGTCGGGTGTCCCGACGAAGAACTCGGGGAGGTGCCGGTCGCCTACGTGCAGCCTGAACCCGGCTGTCGGCTCGAGGCCAGGGACGTGATCGGGATCTGCCGCGGGGTGATCGCCAGTTTCAAGATCCCGCGTCACGTGGTGTTCGTCGACGGGTTCCCGATGACCGAATCGGGAAAGATCCGCAAGGAGGAACTGCGAAGCGACGCCCGGCGCCTGGAGGGGATTCGGTCATGAAGTTCGGAGCAATGGTCGTCCCGCGCATCTCCGACTGGCGTCTCATCCCGGAACTCGAGGCGCTCGGCTACGACAGTGCGTGGGTGCCCGATTCGCAGATGCTGTACTCGGATTGCTATGCCGTGCTCGCGCTGGCCGCGGCGCATACCTCGCGGATCCGGCTGGGCACCGGTGTGGCGATCGCACCGACCAGGCTTGCGCCGGTCACCGCCCACTCGATCGCCACCATCAACCAGCTGGCGCCCGGACGCACCTTCCTTGCCCTGGGGACCGGTCACACCGCGATGCGGGTGATGGGCCAGGATCCTATGGGGGCCGGCCGGTTTCGCGAGTATGTCCGGGTGGTCCGCGGCCTCCTGCACGGCGGGGAAGTCGACTATGCACCGGACGGAGGCGAGGGTCGCGAGATCCGGTTCCTGCATCCCCGCGCCGGGTTCGTGAACTTCGAGGAACCGGTTCCGATCTACGTCGCAGCCGATGGCCCGCGTGCTCTCGCGGTCGCGGGCGCCTACGGCGACGGACGGGTCTGTTCCTTCAACCAGAGCCAGGCACTGCTGGGCGACAGCCTTCGGCGGATCGGGGAGGCTGCCGAAGCGGCGGGCCGGACGCTGCCCGGGAACTTCCACACCGCCGCACTCACCTATGCCTGCGTGCTGGAGCCGGGCGAGAGCGTCACCTCCGATCGTGTCATCGACGAGATCGGATCGATGGCGATAGCCAGCCTGCACTACTGGTGGGAGCTGTACCGCAGGAACGGCGATACCAGCACGGTTGCCCGCAGTTGCCAGGACCTGTGGCAGGAGTACCTCGCGTTCACCGAACGGATGCACACACCACCGCACAAGCGCTACCAGCAGGTTCACCTTGGCCATTGCGCCTGGACCGTTCCAGAGGAACGCCGGTTCGTGACCGCCGAGCTGATCCGGGCAACCGGCGGCCTCGTCGGAACCGCGGACCAGATCATCGCCACCCTGCGCGAACGCGAGGCGATGGGGCTCGCGGAGGTCGCCCTGCTTCCGGCCATGGGCCCGGCACGGCGCAACCTGCGGACCTTTGCCGAACAGGTGATGGCCCGGATGTAGCAGGGTTGGCATTCACGACCATGGATCAGCATCGAGCACGAAGACAGGTGGCGGATGCTTCTGGTCGGAGTCGGGATGTCGAACGATGCCGCTACGGGATGACCTCGCCAAGGTGTTCGCAGACAACATGGGCATAACTCTGGACTTCACCGCTGACTGGATCGACGAAGTCGGAAAGTTCGAGCCCGTCACCATCGACGCTTTCAAGGATATCTTCTCGATCCTTTACGAGTTCCCTGTGGTTCATGTTCAAAATTTCAATCATCGTCTCGGCTGCGGCATCATCCTCTGTTCGAGGAACGGCCTTGCCTGTCAGCAGGAAACGGAAACGACGGGTGCAAGCGGGGTACTCGGGTTCGATGCAGTTGGTTTCGTCGAACCGGTCTCCTTTGGCGTGCCCGCATGTCGCCGAAACTCTCCTGGACCCAGCTTCACGGCTGCAACTGAGGAACAGGTTTGCGAGGTCGGTCGCCAAATGCGGATACCGGGACCGAGGACGAAAGTGTTCGAAATGGTATCTTTCCGGCCACGCTTGGTCGGCAGGCAGCCGGCGTCCGCAATAGACGCAGAGACCGCGCTGGGCTTTTCGAAGCGCATCGACTACGGGCTCCCGGATATCTTTCGGAAAAGGAAAGGCAGGTTGCCAGTCCGGGCTTTCGCGAGCCAGCCATTCCGTCAGTTGTCGGGGCGTCTGCTTGTCGTGGCTGCCCCTCACGCTTCGTCTCGCAGTTTCTTCAGCCGCTTGCGCAGAACGAGAAGGGTTGGTGTGTCGTCACCGATATTCCGTTCGATCTCTTCGAGCGAATTCGCAGCGGCAGGAACATCCTTGCTGTCGATCGCGGCGTTGAAATCGTCGATCATTCGGTCTATTCGTGGAAATCGCTCCCGTGCGCCGAGAACGCCTTCGAGCAGATAGTTACTGGTCCGTCCTCTCGTGCTGAGGGGGACGGTGACCTTCCAGGACCAATCGGGCACCTCTTCCTCGATGACGCGTACTCTTGTGTTTACGACGCCTGACAAAACCTGTGGTGAATGGGTGGTCACGATGAACTGACAAGACGAAAAAACTTCCCTGAGCGTGGGTACGATTTCGCTTTGCCAGCCCGGATGCAGATGGAGTTCAATCTCGTCGATCATTACTATTGCGGATATTTTGCCGAGTGTCCTCTCAGGGGCGAATACCTGAAGTCGACGTGCCAGGTCGGCGAGGAGAATGATGTAGGAACGCTCGCCGCCGGAAAGACCGCTGACATGAACTGACGTTCCGTCATTCTTGACAAAATGTAGGCCGGGTGGCGAAGAAGTGGAATTGAAGGCAAGTCCAGAAAAACCGTCGATTCTCGCGATCAACTCACGAACCGCTTCCAGTTGCGGATCCCGATAGCTGCTCTCGCCATCACGTACCCGGCGGGCCTCCTGAGCGTCGCGCTGGTCCCACCAGGTGCCCAGGTCGCTGATCGCTTGCAGGTCCGTTCGGAGCGACCGGTCCTGAACGGCTGCCGGGTCGAGAGTGTCTGCGGTCGATTCCAGTGATTTGGCCTGTCTGCCGGAACCGAACCCCCGTTCCTGGCGATAGTAGACGAACGGGGGCTGTCGGGAGGCCAGTCTGGTTAACGCGTCTTCATCATCTTGCAGGAACGGAAAGTGCCTTGGATCCACGTAGCGATCGAGTTTGACTGGAACGGAGTCCGCTTCGCACGCGCCTGATCGGGGATTCCTGGCCTCGTACCCCACTTCCAGTCTGGACGTGTCCGCACCCGAGCGAATGTCTTGACCGGAAGCCTCGACGTCAAAGCCGGGTCGACCAGGTTCCCTTGATTGTGCACGCGCAATGCCGATGGTGAGGGCCAATGCATCCAGGATCGACGTCTTTCCTGATCCGTTTCGGCCCACGATCACGGTCACATCCGGTTCGAAGCTGATGTCCAGTTCTCGCGTACCGCGAAAATTGGACATGTGAAGGCTGGTGAACCGCATGGTCAATGCCCCCGAGACGCCTCTACCTTCTCTCCATACCGGTTGAAGTCCCGTTCAGACCGGTGATCATCTCGGAGAGTTCTGTGATGGTTGCAGGAAAGTGCACCTCACATGCAAGCAGGATGTCCTTCGCGCAAGCTGTCGGGCCCAGTCTGTTCTTCGTCGCCGAGGGTATGGGAGACGTAAAGGTGTGTCGGCCAAGAGTGATGGTACAGGAAGGGGCGCTGCGCGTTCGTCCACACACTGTGCCAATCCAGGAAATGTGCAATCGTGAATCGATCAGGGCCATGTCCCAGATCGATACGTCTCAGAGAGCATAGCACAGTATGGTGTCGATCGCTCTCTCGTTCATTTCAAACAAGGACAATATTTCCAAATTTCATAATGTAAATCTGGTGATCGAAATCAAATACGTGCTAAATAACGCACTCATGAATAATATAAACACAGGTGTAATAATTAAATTTACATCAGTCCAAAACATCTGTTGCATTTTGTTGTGTTTGATATTTCTCAAACCACATGAAGGTCGATGTGGTTTGAAGCAAGGCCCTTCGCATGCCGTATAGTCGCGCTCCGGACTCTGGATCAACCGGATGTCCACGTGACGAATGAAGAATAGTCCATCCGAACCAGTCGATCAGGACACCAGATGCAATGGTCCCGGCAGGCTTGATCCACATTGGGTGGACCGCTCCTGCTCGACTGGCTGCGTCTCCCGGTGTACTTCGTATTGTCGGCTTGCTCTTGTTCCGAGCGAGTTCAGTCAACCCTCACAAATCACATGTCTTTCCGCCTGGCCGAATCGTCCTGACCGGCTGTGGGTGGTAGTGGCGAGCCCGGAAGCGGGAGGGCGCTCCGAATCCCAGGTAGAGACCATGCACGGCTTCTTGCTGGTTCACGACATCCTCCGGAAACCGTACGATGCGCTCCGGTTACTCAAAATGGGGGAGTTCATGAGCAGGCATGTCGAAGCGTGGGGCGGGCCGGCGCGTCACTATGCGAGACCGGCCCGAAAGGCCGAAGCGGTTCACGCCAACAGTCGCTGGCACGATGCCGTCAACCGCGTCGCTCCCCAGTCCGCGGACATCGTCCGACAGACCGTGCGCCTGTGGAACCAGAGGATCAGGAACCAGCTGACGTCGGAGATCGGCTTTCAGCTTCGGGGCCGCCAGGTTTCCGTGCGTGTCGTGGACGGCTTGCCGGCACCGCTGTCCGAGAAGCTCGAGGCCACCGATGCCCTGGCTCTCGTGGCGTTGAACCGCTCGCTGCTGAAGGACGTGATCATCGGGACCCGCTTCATGGAGTCCCAGTGGGACAACGTGACCGGTGCGCACTCCGGTGATGGCGGAACCGCCGAGCCCCCTGAGGTCAGACGTGTCAGGGAAACCGCGGAATCGTGGCTGAAACTGCTTGAAAAACACGAGCTGGGCGCGGCTCTGCGCGAGATCAACGAGGACGTGCTCGGGGCATACTTCTTCAACGAGTCGGAGGTCAGGATCTACTGGCTGGCGATCGGGATCTACGCCGCGCTGTACTCGGTTCCGGTCGAGGCCCTGACCTTCGTCGTGCTGGTGCACGAGCTGGCGCACGCATACACGCACATGGGTTCCGATATCGACGGGCACACATGGTCGACGGAAGAATTTGCATCGACCGACATCGCGATCATCGAAGGCCTGGCCCAGTTCTACACCGAAGTCGTCTGCAGCAAGCTGAAGGGCCGGATGCCGGGAGCCCTCCCCGCATTCGAAACACTGCTTGCCCACCAGAACGAAGTCTACGGCACCCATCGCGAGTGGGTCGGAAAGAGCGATCGGAACGGTGGCGAAATCGTCCGCGTCAGCCTTGTCGAATGCCGGCAATCAGGCAAGCAGATGCACCGCAGTACATTCCTGGACACGGTCAACAGGCGGCGGAAGGAAATCCAGAGCCAGCCGGTGCAATCAACGCTGTTCGATCGTTCCTGACACCCGGCTCCGCGGCAAGATCGGCTCCGGGAGCCGATCTGCATGCGCCGCGCTGTCCGGTTGGCGCTCCAACTGAACCGCATCGATGCGCGCGTGTCTTGCTCCGGGTCGGTGGGGTTGAATGGCGGCGAAAGTCAGAATGCGGGCTGGGTGCTGCGGCGGCGCTGCAGCAGGATCACGAGCAGCAGCAGCAGCACGGCCGGTGCGTAGAACACCTCCTTGGGCATCCGGTCATTGGGCAACTTCACCGCGCTGATGACCACCGGGGTATCGGAATAGAAGTCGAAGTCACGTGAGAGGGACTCGAAGCTGCTGCCCGGCAGCGGTTCCTCCATCACGATCCGTTCGTCCTCGGCGAAGTACAGCAGACCGGTGCGGGCAAGCCGTTCCTCGGCCCCGGCGCCCTGTCCGACCGGCACGGTGAGCGTCACGGTATCGAACTGGTCGGGGTTGTTGAAGTTGGGACCGGTGACCGTGATCAGCAGTTCGCTGCCAGGTGGCTGCGCCTCGACCAGGCTCGCGAACTCCGTGCCCGGCCGCTCGTCGAACTCTGGCGCAACCTGGTCGAGCCAGAAGCCCGGGCGGAACAGGGTGAAGGCGATGAGCAGCAGTGCGGCGGTTTCCCAGTACCGGTTGCGGGCAAAGAAATACCCCTGGGTCGCGGCGGCAAACAGCATCATGGCAATGACCGCGACAATGAACACGATCACCGCCTTGGCCAGGGTAACGTCAATCAGCAGCAGGTCGGTGTTGAAGATGAACAGGAACGGCAGCAGGGCTGTGCGAATGTCGTACATGAAGCCCTGCACGCCGGTCCTGATCGGATCGCCGCGCGAGATGGCGGCGGCTGCGAAGGCCGCGAGCCCGACCGGGGGTGTATCGTCGGCAAGGATGCCGAAGTAGAAGACGAACAGGTGCACGGCAACCAGCGGGACGATCAGCCCGCTCTTGGCTCCGAGCGCGACGATCACCGGCGCCATCAGCGACGAGACCACGATGTAGTTCGCCGTGGTCGGCAGTCCCATGCCGAGAATGAGGCTCATCACCGCGACCAGGATCAGCATCAGCATGAGGTTGCCGCCCGACAGCGCCTCGATGAAGGCCCCGACCACCTGGTGTGCGCCGGTGAGCGAGACCGTGCCGATGATGATCCCCGAGGCGCCGGTCGCGATCGCGATCCCGATCATGTTGCGGGCGCCGGCGATCATGCCGTCGCGCCATTCCAGCAGGCTGCGGCGGAACGCGGCCGCGTGGGAACCCTCGCCGCGGAAAAACGACTTCAGGGGGTTGTGCGTGAGCGCGATGACAGTCATCAGCAGCACGGCCCAGAACGCGGCCAGCCGCGGCGACAGTTTCTCCGGCGTTGGCAGGATGCACCAGATCAGCACGATGATCGGCAGGAAGAAGTAGAGACCGGTCACCGCGACGTCGCCGGCGCGTGGCAGGGCCTCGATCGGCGCGTCGGGATCGTCGACCTCGAGATCGGGATGGCGTGCCGCGATACGGACCAGCACCAGGTAGGCGAACAGCACGATCGCGGCGACCGCCGGCAGCGACAGGTCGGGCATCGAGTCACCGACCAGGTTCACCACGAAGTAGACCACCGTGAACATCAGCCCGATGACGATGAATCCGGTCAGGAAACCAAGCGCCTTCCGGGCCGCGGTCAGCACGGCGGGCGGCCGCGGCAGGCCCCGCAGCTGCAGCTTCAGCGCCTCGAGGTGCACGATGTAGACAAGCGCGATGTAGCTCACCAGCGCCGGGACCGCGGCGTGACGCAGCAGGTCCGTGTAGGGAACACCGGTGAATTCGGCGATCAGGAACGCGGCCGCTCCCATGACCGGTGGCGTCAGCTGGCCGTTGCTCGAGGACGCGACCTCGACGGCGCCGGCCTTCTCGGCGCTGAGACCGGTCCGCTTCATCAGCGGGATGGTGAAGGTCCCGGTCGTGACCGTGTTCGCGATCGACGAGCCGGAATACAGTCCGCTCAGGGCCGACGCGACCACGGCAGCCTTGGCCGGTCCGCCGCGAAAATGGCCGAGCAGCGCAAAGGCGAGCTTGATGAAATAGTTGCCGGCGCCGGCCTTCTCGAGGATGGCGCCGAACAGCACGAACAGGAAGATCATGGAGGCCGATACACCGAGCGCCACACCGAACACGCCCTCGTTCTGCATCCAGAAGTGCCACATGGCCTTGCCATAGGAAGCACCCTTCCACTGGATCGCGTCGGGCAGCCAGCGGGCGTCGCCGAAAAATACATAGGCGAGGAACACCGAGGTGATGATGACCAGCGGCAGGCCAAGCGCGCGATAGACCGACAGAAGCAGCACCGCCATGCCGATGGTGGAGACGACCAGATCGGTTGTGGTCGGCAACCCGGCGCGGTTGGCGATGTTGGAAAAGTTAACGATCAGGTAGAGACAGGATGCAACCAGCAGCAGGCCGAGCGCCCAGTCGAGGACCGGGATGCGTTCACGCGGACTGCGCCTGGTGAGCGGGAAGGCGAAGGCCCCGAGCAGCCCGGCAAAGGACAGGTGGATCAGCCGCGCCTTGGCGTCGGTGATCACGAAGAAGCCGAGCCCGGTCCAGCTGGCAAGATCGAACGGCAGTGTCGATGCGTTGTAGAGCTGGAACAGCGACCAGACGAAGGCGAGTACCGGGATCAGCAGCCGCTGCCATCCGATCGGTGCACGGCCCCCGGTATCCACTGATGCCGCAAGCTTCGCAGCCTCGCTCGATCGCGCGGTGGCATCGGCCATCAGGATGACCCCCGGGGTTCGCGGGCCGGTGTCACCGGCCCGCTATTGGTCCCGACCGCGACGGTCAGTTCAGCCAGCCGCGTTCCTTGTAGTACTTCTCCGCTCCCGGATGCAGGGGCGCGGACAGGGAATCGCTGATCATTTCGCTCTCGCGCAGGTTGGCGAAGGCGGGATGCAGCTTGCGGAACGCGTCGAAGTTGTCGAACACGGCCTTGACCACGATGTAGACGACCTCTTCGGGAACATCGGCCGACGTCACGAAAGTGGCACCGACGCCGAAGGTCTTCACCTCCTCGGCGTTGTTGTACATGCCGGCGGGTATCCTGGCCGTACGGTAGTACGGACGATCGGCGACCAGCTTGTCGATTTCCGGGCTCTGGGCGTTGACCAGGTGAGCCGCGCAGGAGGCGAGGGTTTCCTGGGTCAGCGCGGAGGGATGTCCGACCAGCCAGAAATAGGCGTCGATCTTGCCGTCGCACAGTGCCTGGCCGGTTTCGGCCGACTTCATCTGTGCCGCGAGCTTCAGGTCGTCGCGCGACCACCCCATGGCCTCCTCGATCACCTCGTAGGTTCCGAGCGTGCCGGAGCCGGGGTTGCCGATGTTCACCCGATTGCCCGGGAAATCGGTGATGTTGGAGATGCCGGAATCATCGCGTGCGATGATGGTGATCGGTTCCGGATGGACCGAGAACACCGCCCGCAGCTTCTCGAACTTGCCCTGGTCGGCGAACTTCGACGTGCCATGGTAGGCATGGTACTGCCAGTCCGACTGGGCAACGCCAAACTCGAGTTCGCCGGCACGCACGGTATTGATGTTGTAGATCGACCCGCCGGTGGATTCGGCGGAACACCGGATGCCGTGGGTCTTGCGGTCACGGTTGACCAGACGGCAGATCGCTCCGCCGGTCGGATAGTACACGCCGGTCACGCCACCGGTGCCAATCGAGACGAACTGCTGCTGTGCGTGTCCGGGTGCTGACAGTGCGAAGGCGAACAGGGCCGCTCCGACCGCCGGGATGAGACAGGTCCTCATGCTGTGTCCTTTCTTCTTTCCTGGGCATTCGATTGCTGAGTGCGGCGGCCATGCTGCGTGGACGCGCAATGGCTGTCCCGGACGTGGTTCACCTCATCCGGTGTTCGCGTATGATGCCGCCTGACCACAGGATACTCCGGGAGCAACAGATGAGTGTCAACAGGATCACCGGCCGTTCCGCCTTCATCTCGTTGCTGAAGGACGAGGGGGTCACCCACATGTTCGGCAACCCCGGGACCACCGAGCTGCCGATCATGGACGCGCTGACCGAACACCCTGACATGACCTACATGATGAGCATGCAGGAATCCCTCGTGGTCTACATGGCGGAAGGCTACTCGCGGGCCTCGGGCAGGCTGTCGGCCTGCAACGTGCACGTGGCTCCCGGCCTCGGCAACGCCATGGGAGCGATCTATGCCGCCAAGTTCGCCAACACGCCGATCATCATCACCGCGGGCCAGCAGGAGCAGGGTCACGGTCTGACCGAGCCGCTGCTGTACGATCCGCTGGTGCCGATCGCCCAGCCGCTGGTGAAGTGGGCGGTCGAGGTTACCCGCCTGGAAGACCTTCCGCGCATCGTGCGCCGGGCCGCCAAGATCGCGCTGACCCCTCCCATGGGACCGGTCTTCATCTCGCTGCCGGGCGACATCCTCAACGAGGAGACCGCACTCGAACTCGGCGCTCCGACACGGGTGCTCACAGCGGTCAGGCCGGACGAGGCGACGCTGGACCGGCTTGCCGGTCGCATTGCCCGGGCGCGCAATCCGGTCATCGTTGCCGGCCACGAGGTCGCGGGCGATCGCGCGCTCCACGAGGCAGCGGCATTCGCGAGCGCGCTCGGTGCGCCGGTCTACCAGCAGACCGTGCCCTACGGCGCGCATTTTCTCTCCGCCCACCCGGCCTTCATGGGAGCGCTCACCCGTGACCAGAAACAGGTGCGCGATACGCTTGCAGCGTACGACCTGCTGATCGTGCTCGGCGCCGATGTGCTGCGCATGTCGGTCTGGGCGCCGGTCGAGCCGTTGCCCGACGGCATGCCGGTCGTGCAGATCGGCCAGCGCGACTGGGAGATGGGAAAGAACTTCCCGGCCGAACTCGCGGTCCGGGCGGACCTTCGCCTGACGCTGGAGGCCCTCACGCCGCGTGTCGCGGAACTCATGGAACCCGGACTGGCAGGGCGCAGGCTGGCGGAGATCGAGGAGAAAAACTGGACGGCGCAGCGGGAGCGACTGGCGCAGCGCCTCGATCGCGAGGCGAATGGCGGTGGAGTGATCGATCCGTCCTGGATGGTGAAGACCATCATCGAGACCATGCCCGACGAGGCGATCGTGGTGGACGAGGGGATCATCAGCACGAGGGCGCTGACATCCCTGCTTCCCTACCGCGATCCGGTATCGCTGGTGGGAATGGCAAGCGGTGGCATCGGCTGGGGGGTGCCGGCGGCCTGCGGCGTGCAGGCGGCCTACCCGGAACGTCCGGTGGTCGCGATCATCGGTGACGGCAGTTCGATGTACTCGATACAGGCGCTGTGGACCGCCGCCAACCAGAAGCTCCAGGTTACCTTCGTGATCTGCGACAACGGCGGCTACCGGATCATCAAGGAGCGGCTGCGCTCGTTCCACGGCAACGAGCAGTTCATCGGCATGGATTTCAAGGAGCCGGACGTGGACTTCGTCGGGCTGGCCCGCTCGCTGGGTGTGCCGGCGCACCGGGTTGCGCAGCATGCGGACCTCGTTCCCGCGCTCGAGGCGGCATTCGCCAACACCGACGGACCGAACCTGGTCTGCGTGAACGTGGACCGCGGGACCGTCTGACACCGGTCGGACAGCATGTCCCGTCAGTCCGGTCCGGGCCGTGCGCTGGCGGCCCGGTTTGCCGGGCAAACCCTGCCATTGTTCCTGCGGGCCGGCTGGGACTGGCAGCGCGGCGGTCACGTCGAAGGACTCGATGCCGACGGCCTGCCGCTTCCGGCGCCGTACCGGCGGGTCATGGTCCATGCGCGCCAGCTCCACGTGTTCTCCACCTGGGCACACCGCACCGGTTCCCAGGCCCTTGCCGAGCATGCGGACCGGGTGTTCGACTACATGGTCCGGCACTTCCACGACCGAAATCGGGGTGGCTGGTTCGCGCGGGTCGATCAGGCCGGCGCGGTCATTGACAGCGACAAGCGTCTCTACGATCACGCCTTCGTCCTGTTCGGCTTCTCGGGCTACCTCGCTGCCCTGGGACGGTCCGATGCGCGGCGCTGGATCGACGAGACCGCCGATGTGCTCGAAGACCGGTTCTCGCGCCCGGACGGTTCTTTCGCCGAACGGATGTCGCAGCGATTCGACGACCGCAACCCGGGCCTGCGCGAGCAGAACCCGCACATGCACCTTCTCGAGGCCGCGCTGGCACTTCTCGAGGCTGACGGCCATGCGCGCTGGCGCACGCTGGCGTCACGGCTTCTCGAACTGTTTCACCGGGGCTTCCTGGACCGGTCCGGACACGTGGTCCGCGAATATCTCGACGCCGGCTTCACCCCGGTCGCGGGGAAGGGCAGGCGGGTCGAGGCGGGGCACCATTTCGAATGGGCCTGGCTGCTGGATCGCTCGGCGGCACTCCTCGGGGACGAGCGGTCATCGCGGGCGGCCGTTCCGGTGCTGGAACGCGGCCTCGAGCTGGGGTGGGACCGGACGGCAGGCGGTGTGTTCGACGAGACCGACGCCGGGACCGGCCGCGTCCTGGTGGCCACCAGACGGCTGTGGCCGGTCTGCGAGCTCATCAAGGCGCTCGTGGTGAACCCGGCGCCCGCCCGGGGTCCCGACCTGGGCCAGGCGGTCCGGCTGGTTGCGGAGCGATACGTCGCGGCGGATGGCCGCTGGACGGAGCGGTTCGGGCCCGACTGGACTCCGGTCGACCGAACCATGCCGGCAAGCAGCCTCTACCACCTGGCCATGGCGATCGCGGAACTGGAGGATCGGTCCGGGTGACCGGCATGCCCGATCGCCGGTCACCCGGGAAGTTCGCCGACTACCTGCTGGCGCTTACCATGATTTCGACCAGAAGTTCGGGAACCGCGAGGTCCGCCTTGACACAGGCGCGGGCCGGCGGGTTCTCCGGATCGACCCAGTCGTTCCACACCGCGTTCATCGAACTGAAGTTCGCCATGTCGGTGATCCACAGGTTGGCCTGCAGAATGTTCGACTTGCTGGTGCCGGCCTGTTCCAGGTAGTGGTCGATCTGGTCCAGGATCTGCCGGGTCTGGCCGGTGATGTCGGCGCTGCGGTCACGCGCCGTCAGCCCTGCAAGGTAGACCATGTCACCGCGGATCACGCACCGGCTCATCATCGGTCCGGGCGGTGACGTGCGGTCAATGCGGGTTATCGACATGTCGGTTTCTCCTCATCCGGTTCAGGTGCCGCAGAAAGTTGCCTGGACCACCTCATCCGGCTGCGGCGGGCGGGTGTAGCGGTCGTCTGGAGCACGCTCGTCGAACGGGGCGGCGAGAACGGACAGCAAGGCATCAAACGGCCCGGTGTCATCGTGCTCGACAGCGGCTTCGAGCGCCTGTTCCACCAGGTGATTGCGCGCAATGCAGGATGGATTGACCATGCGCATCGCCGCCTGGCGGGCGGTATCCCCGCGCTGTTCGTGCACCAGGCGTGCCCGCCAGCTTTCCAACCACGCCGAGCACCGGTCGGGGTCGGCGAACAGCGCCAACAGGTCTGCGTCGCGATGGTCGGGCTCGATACCGAGTGCGGAAAGATGGCGGAACGTGAGTGTGTGGTCGGCACGGCTCTCGGCCATGCACCCCAGCAGGTCCTGGGCAAGCTTGTCATCGCCGGTCCGGGACCGGGCAAGACCGAGCTTGGCCCCGAGCCCGGCCAGGTACGCGTCCCGGAACTGGTCCGGATAGCCGTCGATCACCTCCCGGGCAATGGTCATTGCCGCATCCTCGGTGTCCGCCAGCAACGGCAGCATCGCGCGGGCGAGACACGCGAGGTTCCAGTGCCCGATCGCCGGCTGGTTGCCGTAGGCATAGCGGCCCGCATGGTCGATCGAACTGTAGACCTGGCGCGGGTCGTACCCGTCCATGAAGGCGCAGGGACCGTAATCGATGGTCTCGCCGGAGATCGACATGTTGTCGGTATTCATGACGCCATGGATGAAGCCCACCTGCATCCATGATGCGATCAGTCGGGCCTGCAGGGTGACAACCGTCTCGAGGAGGACCCGGTAGGGAGACGCGCTTCCGCGTGCGTCCGGCACCTGGCGATCGATCACGTGGTCGGCAAGAAGGCGCAGGCCGTCGGTGTCGTCGCGCGCGGCGAGAAACTGGAAGGTGCCGACGCGGATGTGACTGCGTGCGACCCGGGTGAGGATGCCGCCGGGCAGGGTGCGTTCGCGGTACACCGGTTCCCCGGTCGCAACCACGGCAAGGGAACGGGTGGTCGGGATGCCGAGCGCTGCCATCGCCTCGCTGACGATGTACTCGCGCAGCACCGGTCCGAGTGCGGCTCGCCCGTCACCCATGCGCGAGAACGGGGTGCGTCCGGCGCCCTTCAGCTGGATGTCGCGCCGGGTGCCGTCGGCGAGGCGGATCTCGCCGAGCAGGATTGCCCGTCCGTCACCAAGCTGCGGCACCCAGCTTCCGAACTGGTGTCCGGCATAGGCCATGGCAATCGGGGCGGCCCCTGCCGGCACCCGGTTGCCCGAGAGGATGTCGACGGTCGCCCTGTCGTCGAGACGGGAAGGATCGAGACCGAGTTCGCGGGCGAGGGCGTGGTTCAGCACGAGTGCTCGCGCCGCGGAAACCGGGGTCGGGGGCAGCCGGGCAAAGAACCGCTGCGGCAGGGTGGCGTAACTGTTGTCGAAGGCGAACACGGGCTCGCGTGCGATTACCATCGTGCGGTGTCCGGCTGGTTCACGTCGTCACATCGATACGGTACGTCCTCGCCGCCGTCCCGGCAAACAGGTCGGACCGTTCTGTCTCGCCGGCTCCCGACGCCAGCTTCTTGAACGCGTTCCAGCAGGTGCGATAGCTGCAGGATCCCTTGTCGACCGGAAAGTTGCTCTCGAACATGCAGCGCGCTGCGCCGAAGGCCTCGATACAGGTCTCGATCCACGGACGCCATGCGTCGGCAAGGCGGTCGGAATCGGGCGGCATTGCTTCGGCATGGAAGCCGTGACCGCAGAAACCCATGGCCAGCCCGCCGGTCTTCACCACGACGTTGGGACAGGTCGCGAGGTCCCTGATCGCCGCTGACCAGTCCCGGAACACCTCGTCGCGGCGCCCGGCGAAGCTGCCGATCCCGAGCGGGCTGCCACAGTGGTCGAGGATGATGGTTGTTTCGGGAAAGGCGCGTGCGAGCGCCGCCACCTCCGCGATCTGCGGATGGAAGATCCAGACGTCGAAGCTGAGCCCGAGCGGAGCGAGATGCGCGAATCCCGCCCGGAAGCGGGCATCGCCGAGCATGCTGTTCTCGACCGGGTAGCCCGGGGACAGCAGCCTCCGGTCGCTGTCCCACGCGGTGATGTGACGGATGCCGCGGAACCGTCCACCGCCGGCCTCGCAGTGGGCTTCCAGCACCGGGCGCACACGGTCGCCGAGCATCAGGTTGGCATGGCCGACGATCCCGGCACAGATCCCGAACCTGCCCCGGGCTCCGTCCGCGGTGTCCCGGGCCACGCCGCGCGCGAATTCGGTCTCCCCGAGCGGCGCGAACTCGACGGGCCCGTGCTCGCGGTACATCGAGCGGCACTGGACGTAGACCGTTCCAACGATCCTGTGACCGCTGCCGAGGTCATGTGCGAGATCGTCGATCATGTAGACCGAGGTCTCCCGCTCCCACAGGTGATGGTGCGGGTCGATGACCGGAAGGTCCGGGTCGAGCACCTCCTCCTCCTCGCGCAGGGCAAGCCACTCCGCGCGGACCGGAGGATAGATCACGAGTGCCCTGGCGCCGTCAGTCATTACATCTCCCTTCACCACCGGGGCATGCTTGCCGCAAGCAGGTGGCCAGGTCAACGACGCCCGGGACCCCGGGCCGCGATCATCGAGCGAAGACTGCCGCCCGTGCCGTTGCCTCACGGGCGCAGCCGACCATCGCGAACAGGTTCGCGGCCATCTCCGTTCATGCGAGGGCACGGTGGCGGCCGTGCCGAAGTCCCCCGTCAGTATCCGCCCACCCGACTGAGTCTTCGAGGTGCGCAGCTCCATGTGGCTGCTGGTAGCAGGTCCAGAAAGAGCCCCTTGTTCACCCACGACTCGCATAGCGCATCCAGCACCGTGCCAACGGCGCCATCTCGTCACCCGAGGTCAACCGACGCGGTGGTTCCCGACGGGTCAGCGCCACCCCCTGCCTCATTCATCTTTCGGATGAGCTCCGGCCAGTCGATGGTCATCTTCTCCATCCCTGCAATCTGCTTTGGGCCCGGGTGGCTCACCCATTAGGACCGGACTCGCAAGGATGTGGAATTCACGCTGCCGGTTTGCCGCTCCGCGTTGGCCCGGACTCCTCCACCGCCTCATATGGCGGCAGCTCTACAGACCTCGCGCCTGCCGGGGAACAGCAACTCTCGACGTCCTTTCGCGATCCTGACGGTCAGGGTTCTCGTCATTGAACGCGACGCGGTTTCACGCCGCGGCGAATTTCTCCACCGCGATCTCTTCTGCACGTTCGCGGGCCTGCCACAGATCGTAGGCCGTCTGCATGCCCAGCCACATCTCCGGCGACGATCCGAAGGCCTTCGACAGCCGTATCGCCAATTCCACCGAGACTCCCGTGCGCTCGTTCACCAGCTCCGAAAGCGCCTGCCGCGTGACGCCCAGCCCTTCAGCGGCCCGGGTCACGGTCAGACCCAGCGGTTCGAGGCACTGCCGCTTCACGATACCGCCGGGATGCGGCGGGTTGTGCATCGCCATTTCCCGTCTCCTCAGTGATAGCCCATGTAGTTTACCTCGACCGCCGCGCCGTCCTCGAACCGGAACGTCACGCGCCAGTTGCCCGATACCGATGCCGCCCAATGCCCTTTCAGGCGACCCTTCAACGCGAGCAGGCGAAACCCCGGCAGGTTCATGTCCTCCGGTCGTCGGCTGAGATCGAGCGCCGCCAGGATATCGCGTAGCTTCTCGACATGCCCCGGCGCCACGCGCCGCGCCGTCCCGCCCTCGCAGAGCGCCTTCAGCCCGCGACGACGGAACGATGCGATCATCGAGCAGTTCTATCCCGTCGCCCGTCAGTTCAAACAGCGGCTCTTCTCCGCTGCTGCAAGCGCCGCCGTTCGTCGACCGGTATCGCGACCATTGAGGGTGGAAGTCGCTGCCGCGGGCGCGCCTTGCCCCGGGCAGCATGCCAACGGTCCTGCGCCCGATGCCGGGAGTTTCGGGTACGGTTCCGCGAAGAGGGTAAAGCACGCGAAGGAGCGGTTTGTCAGGCCCGGCGTGAGTGCTGACAAGGGCACCCCGAGCACGTCGCTCAGGACACGCACCGGGCACGACACCGCTTGCTGCCGCAGATGCCGTCCGGATCCGGTCTTGATGAGTTTATCCCGGGAACCGGCCTGCGCCTGGTCTGCGAACCGCCAGGGAACGGACACACAACAGGCGAGCGGGCCCGGGCGGCGGGCGGTGCCAGCGCCGGTCTCTTCGTTCCAAATCAGTATAATTCAAAATCGAATTTTGATTTGACTTAGAATGCTGCTATGCCGTGCGGCATGATCGTACGCGACCTCGCCCCGAAGCTGACCGAGGCGGCGCAGACCTGGCCGTCAATCACACTCACCGGACCCCGGCAGAGTGGAAAGACAACACTGTGCCGCGCCCTGTTCCCACAGCATCGGTACGAGACACTGGAAGCCCCCGACGTACGGGCCTTCGCGGCCGAGGACCCCCGCGGCTTCCTGGCCCAGTTTCCGCAAGGCGCCGTTCTCGACGAGGTCCAGCGAGTTCCCGATCTGCTGTCCTACCTGCAAGGCATCATCGATGCGGATCCGGTGCCGGGACGCTGGATTCTCACGGGATCGCAGGACCTCTCCCTGCTTGAAACGGTCAGCCAGTCGCTGGCAGGACGGACGGCGGTGTACAATCTCCTTCCTCTGACAAGGAGCGAGACAACACGGTTTCCCTGGCACCCCGAGACCCTCGACGAAACACTCTTCACCGGTTCCTACCCGCGCATATTCGACGAAGGGCATGAAGCGTCGGACTGGCTCGGTTCCTATGTCGCCACCTACATCGAGCGCGATGTGCGAACGATCAGCAACGTCGGGGATCTATCGACCTTTCAGCGTTTCGTAACGCTTTGTGCGGGCCGGACGGCGCAGTTGCTCAACTACTCGTCGCTTGCCAGCGATTGCGGCATCTCGCAACCGACGGCAAGGGCCTGGTTCAGCATCCTTGAAACCGGCTTTATCGCTTTCCGCCTTCCGGCCCTTCACATGACTCTTCGCAAACGCTTGGTGAAAATGCCGAAGCTGCACTTCTACGATTCCGGGCTCGTCTGCTGGCTGCTGGGCATTCGTACTCCCGAACAGCTCCACGCACATCCGCTTCGCGGCATGATTTTCGAATCCTGGGTGGTCTCGGAGATCGCCAAACGACGGGCCAACCAGGGCGAAGCCGGCAGACTCTCGTTTTACCGCGATCAGAACGGCGCGGAGGCCGACCTGATAATCGAAAACCCGACCGACACCGCGATCATCGAGGTCAAGTCCTCACAGACGGCCTCGTCCAGCCTGTTCGACGGTTCCAGACGCGTCCGGAAACACCTTGCCCACTCCACCCGCCGATGTTCCCTCGTCGTTGTCTACGGTGGCGATCAACCCCAGCGCCGGGGGATGGACAGCCTGATTCCGTGGAGGGAACTTCACAGGTTCGACTGGGGAGTGCCGAACTGAGTCGTCGCTGTCCGATCCGTCAGCGGACCGGTCACCGGAGCCAGCGTGCGCGCACTGTTTCCCGACAGGACATGGAAGAACGCGGTCACGGGTGCAAGCGGGACGGCGTCTGCACCTGCGTGCTGCGCGACCGCCTGACCGGCGCTGCCGGCTCTACCCGTTCGAATGGCCCGGGGGGTTGAGCCGGCAGGGCTGCGAATCAGGAGGGTGCGGGCGAAACACATGCTCCGCCCGCCCCGGGTGTGACGCCATTGCGTGCCTTGAACCTGTGTCAGAAGTCCGTCGCCGTGCTTGTGTGTTGATCGGCGTGGAAGAGTGACCACATGGTGTGTCAGTTTTGAAAGAGCATTGACACAGATCCAGGCGCTCGACCGCACCCAGCCGATGCTGCCCGGCATGCCAGAGCGGCGGACCCACGACTACCGGCGCCACGGCACCACTTCGCTGGTCGCGGCGCACGGGCGCCGTCATCGGCAAGTGCTGTTGCCGCCACCGGGCGAGGGAGTTCCTCGACTTCCTCAAGGTGATCGACCGCAAAGTCCCGGACGGGCTCGACGTCCACATCGTCATGGACACCTACGCCACCCGCAAGACCGCGGCGGTCAAGGCCTGGCTGACGCGGCGGCCTCACTGGCACGTCCACTTCACGCCAACCTCGGCGTCCTGGCTGAACCAGGCCGAACGGTGGTTCGCCGAACTGACCTGCAAGCAGTTGAAGCGCGGCGCGCACCGTTCCACCCGCCAACTCGATGACGACATCCGAGCCTTTATCGACCGGCATAACCAGAACCCAAAGCCCTTCAAATGGACCAGGTCCGCCGACGACATCCTTGCCGCCGTCCAACGCTTCTGCCTTCGTGTCGATCAAAACCTATGCCACGAACTTTAGATTCAGGTGACTAGAGCGGTATCGACGGGTCGCTGGCGGCCCGGACCTGCCGGGCCGCCCGGTCCTCGCTCAGGCGCTGGAACTGGGGCAGGTCAACGCGCAGGCTGTCCTCGACCGCGGCGCGGTCGAGGTCGGAGGTGATGAACATGAACCGGGAGTAGTCGAGGTCGAACTCCGGCAACCGTTGTGGAGGCTGGTAGACGTGCTGGACACCGTTGATGATCACCAGCCCGTCAAGGTCCCTGATCCTGATCGCGCCCTTCGTCCTGTACATGACGTCGCCGTTGGTCTGCGTCCCCGCGTTCAGCCAGCCGTGCAGCGCTTCCCACTCGAGCGCCTGCGGAAACTCGATCGCGAACCCGTGCAAACCACTGCCGAGCACATCTCTGCCGCGATAGTGCGGCGACCCCAGCCATCCGCCCAGGTCACCCTCCATCAGGCATGTTTCCAGACCCGCACCGATCAGCGCGTCCGCAAGACGCGGCTGATCGAACGGCACCAGGTCGGCAACGGGGTTCAGGGCCCGCACCCTGGCGCAGGTCTCCTGCTCCGCGAGTGACGCCCGGTCGAACACGACACGGTCCGCGATGGCAAGCTGCTTGCAGCCGTAGCGCGAAGTCTCCAGCGCGCCCGGACCGTCGTCCCGGGCCACGACCGCGATGACGCTGTCGAGGCAAAAGTACTCGGTGACCAGCGCATTGTTCAGCAGGGTCTGCATGACCGGAGCCGGATCGGCGTCGGCCAGGGTTTCGATCACCACCCGGTCGAATTCGATTTCACCCTGCGCCCGTCGGGCGAAAAGACGGCGCAGGCTGCTGACCAGACCGGAACGCGTCACACAGCACAGGCACCCGATGGCATGCGGCACCATTTGCCCGGCAATGCGCTCGGTCGCGGCGGCGGCGAATGCAGGACCTTCGACTTCGTTGCTGATCACTGCCCAGCGCACGCCGTCTTCTTCAAGCGAGCGCTCGATCATTTCGGTCCTTGCACGGGCATTGATCCCGCAGACGACGAGTGCGGGTACCTTTGCTCGGGCGACTTCAGGGACAAATCTGAGCATGGTTGGTGCAGGTGTGTGGCCACATTCGGGGTTTGTCGTGTACGAACCGGCACTCGCTCCATCGCAGAGTGGCTGCTTGTCCTCTCGACCGGCGCCTGATCGAACCTACCTGATATGACAGATGCCGCCGTCCGGCAAGGTCATCCTGATGGCACACCTGCATTCCCGAGCCCGGTCACGATCGTTGCCGGGGCTGCTCCGCCAGGCCCGGATGCCGCTTGCCCGGGAGCAGGATCTGACGTCCGCGCACCCTGTCCTCCGGTTGCCGACCCCCGCGAACATTCGGGGAAGGCCGCGATGGGGGGTCGCAAGGGCAGATTGGCTCGCCGATTCCCGAACGCACCGGGCATGAAGGCCGACACGTGTGGACCCAGGAACCATTGTCGGGTAAAAGCGTTACAATATAACAGCCATGACATCCCGGCTGCGGGGCCGAACTCGAGGTGTGCGTGACGCTGCGGGGTAACAACATGCCGGTGTATGTCGGTGCCGGCTTGCGGCAGAGCGGCATTCAGGTGTCGACGCATCTCGCGCACGACCTTGCGCGCGGTGACAACCGGCAGCTCGAGCCGCTTCACCGGGCGTTCGAGGTCCACGGGCCGTACGCAGGTAGCGGGTCGGACGGGGGCTCGACATGAAGGCCCGGCGGAACACGGTACGCGGGGTGCTGCTCATCGGAATCGGCCCGAGGCTCGCCGCGGCGATACTGATCGCGATGTCGCTCTGGGCCATGTTCTTCTGGGCGACATCATCGCTGGGGAACCCATGACCTTCGCATTGGCATTCGAGAATCTGACCCTGGGCTATGGTCAGCATCCGGCGGTACACCGACTTGATGGCGAGGTCGCCGACGGCAGCCTGACGGCCGTCGTGGGGCCCAACGGCGCAGGCAAGTCGACTCTGCTGAAAGGGGTGACGGGTATCCTCCGTCCACTTGCCGGGCAGGTCCGCTTCGGAACCTGCACGCGGGACGATATCGCCTACCTGCCGCAGCAATCCGACATTGACCGGTCGTTCCCGATCTCTGTCTGCGACCTGGTGGCGATGGGTCTGTGGAGCGAGATCGGCGGCTTTTTCGGACTGCGCGCGGCGCATCATGCGCGGGTCGAAGAGGCCATTTCGGCCGTCGGGCTCACCGGGTTCGAGTCCCGACCGATCAGCACGCTGTCGGGCGGGCAGTTTCAGCGGGCTCTCTTCGCGCGGCTCCTGCTTCAGGACGCGCAGCTGGTGCTGCTCGACGAACCCTTTACGGCCATCGACCCCAAGACCATGGCCGATCTCCTGGGTGTGGTGCAGAGGTGGCACGGCGAGGGGCGCACGGTGATCGCCGTTCTGCACGATGCGGGGGCCGTGCGGGCACACTTTCCCGAGACGCTGATGCTGGCGCGCGACCTCGTGGCGCACGGACCCACGGCGAAGGTGCTGACGGCCGCGAACCAGTTTCGTGCCCGCCAGATGTGCGAGGCCTGTGCCGGCCCGCCACACGACTGCGGAAGGCCCGCCTGATGTGGGAGGTCCTGGTTCAGCCGTTTGCCGAATTCGGCTTCATGCGCCGGGCCCTGATGGGCTGCATCGCGATTTCGGTGGGCGGGACGCCCGTGGGCGTGTTTCTGCTGTTGCGCCGGATGAGCCTGACCGGCGATGCAATGGCGCATGCGATCCTGCCTGGCGCCGCGATCGGGTTCCTCGTCGCCGGGTTCTCGCTCGGGGCCATGACGATAGGCGGTCTTGTTGCCGGCATGGCGGTGGCCCTGCTTTCGGGTTTCGTCGCCCGTGTCACGGCGCTGCGCGAGGATGCGAGCCTTGCCGCCTTCTACCTGATCTCGCTGGCAATCGGCGTGCTGATCGTTTCCACCCGCGGCAGCAACGTCGACCTGATGCACGTTCTGTTCGGCACCGTGCTCGCGCTCGACAACGCGGCGCTGATCCTGCTGAGCAGCATCGCGAGCATAACGCTGATTGCGCTCGCGTTGATTTTCCGTCTGCTCGTTCTCGAATGCGCGGACCCGCAGTTCCTGCGCGCGGTCAGCGGACTGAGCGCCGTGACGCATTTCACCTTCCTCGCGCTCGTCGTCATGAACCTTGTCGGCGGCTTTCACGCGCTCGGCACGCTGATGGCCGTCGGCATCATGATCCTTCCGGCCGCGGCCGCACGCTTTTGGGCCACGAGTATCGGGGGGTTGATCGTCGCCGCGGTCATCATCGCGATCGCTTCGAGCTTCTGCGGTCTTCTCATCTCCTACTATTTCGGGTTGCCGTCGGGGCCGGCGGTCATCCTCGTGGCTGGCGTCGCCTACGGAATATCCCTGACGGTCGGGCCGCTGGGCAGCCTTGCTGCATCAGTCGTTCGTCACCGAATCAATGCATGAAAGGATCTCACAGTGACAAGCCGCAGAAATCTGCTGATCTCGGCAGCGACCCTCATAGGTCTTTCGTTGGCCGCACCAACCTCCGCATGGTCCGCAGAAACTCCCATTCCGGTCGTTGCCACCTTTTCCATACTGGGAGACATGGTCAAACGTATCGGCGGTGACCGGGTTGCCGTCACGACGCTGGTGGGGGCTGACGGCGACGCCCACGTCTACCAGCCTGTTCCGGCGGATGCCCGAGCCGTGAGCCAGGCCGAGATTCTCGTGTTCAACGGTCTCGCGTTCGAAGGCTGGCTGGACCGGCTGGTCGAGGCGTCGGAGTTTGACGGCCTCCGCGTGGTGGCCACGGACGGGATCGAGGCCATCAGGCTGGACGGTGACGACGATCACCATGACGACCACGGCGATGAGGATGACCACGCCGCCAAGGATGATCACGACGACGAGCACAAGCACGCTGCCAAGGACGATCACGACGACGATCACGACGATGCGCACGACCACGGCGCTTTCGACCCGCACGCCTGGCAAGACATCGCCAACGCGGTGATCTATGTCGACAACATCACCGCGGCGCTGGCCAAGACCGATCCCGCCAACGCATCGACCTACTACGGGAACCGTGCCACCTACGTGGCGGAAATGCAGGCGCTGGACGCCGAGATTCGAAAGAGGGTCGCGGGATTGCCCGAGGACAAACGCACTATTGTCACCGCCCATGACGCCTTCGGGTACTTTTCCGAGGCCTATGGCCTGAACTTTGTCGCACCCCAAGGCTTAAGCACCGAGAGTGCACCGTCCGCGGCGAATGTCGCCGCCCTGATCCGGCAGATACGCGAAGAAGGGATCACGGCCGTTTTCGTCGAGATGCTCTCGGACCAGCGCCTGCTCAAGCAGATCGCCGATGAAACAGGCGCATCCATCGGCGGGACGCTGTACTCCGACGCGCTTTCCGGGCCGGACGGTCCGGCGTCCACCTATCTCGACATGATGAGCCACAACTCCAGTACGCTTGCGGACGCACTGTCGCACTGACCGAACTGCGCCTGCGACGGACCGGAATGTCGTCGCAGCTCTTCCGGTTTCGCGCTACCTTGCGCACTTGAAAACGATGGGATCTTGAGATGGCCCAGACTATCCCTGTAACCGTGCTGACCGGTTTTCTCGGCAGCGGCAAGACAACCCTGCTGAACCGCATCCTGACCGAGAACCACGGTCAGCGAATCGCCGTGATCGAAAACGAGTTCGGCGAGATCGGCGTTGACCAGGATCTGGTCATCAACGCCGACGAAGAGATCTTCGAAATGAACAACGGGTGCATCTGCTGCACCGTGCGGGGCGATCTGATTCGAATCCTCGGTAACCTGGCAAAGCGGCGCGACAAGTTCGACCGGATCCTGGTGGAAACCACCGGCCTGGCCGACCCGGGTCCGGTGGCGCAAACCTTCTTTGTCGACGACGATACCAAGGAGTCATTCGACCTGGACGGTGTCATCACCATGGTTGACGCCAAGCATGCGGAGCTGCACCTGGATGACAGCGAGGAAGCCATGGCGCAGATTGCCTTCGCCGATGTGCTTCTGATCAACAAGACCGATCTGGTCGATACCGACGAGCTCGATGCACTCGAGCGCCGGCTCAGGGCGATGAACGCCATGGCGCGGATCGAGCGGGTTCGCATGGCCGACGCGCCAATGGAGCAGGTGCTCGATGTCGGCGGCTTCGATCTTCGCCGTGCCCTCGACATCAAGCCGGGCTTCCTCGAACCGGAGTATCCGTTCGAGTGGGGCGGTGTGCTGCATATTGACGGCACGGCAAGGTTCAGGCTCCAGAATGGCCCCGACCCGGCCATGTCGGCGGTACTGGAACCCATTGATGCGGCGACGCCCGAGGCCCTGACCGAAACGGCGGAACGTGTCTTCACCCGGTTCTCCGCGCCTGATTCCATGCTGAAACCGGGTGCTGCAATCCGGCCGGGCGAGACCTGCTGGACGCTGGAACTCACCGGTGCCGAACACTACGAGTACGTGCTTGAAGTCGAACGGCCGGGCCTTTATGCGCTGTTTACGGAGCACATGCCCGAGGAGTTCGAAGCCGGGTTCTGCGATGCTGCCGGCGCGGCGCTGAATGTCGCCGCGGAGCACGTCTTCAACCCGGAGCATACGCACGACGACACCGTTCAGTCCGTTGCGCTCGAACTCGATGGAGAGATCGAGGAATTTGCACTCAGTGCGTGGTTGAGTCGGCTGCTGCAGACCCAGGGTCCCGATATCTTCCGCCTGAAGGGGATCGTGGCAATCAAGGGAGAAGACCGACGGTTCGTGTTCCAGGGCGTTCACATGCTGTTCGACGGACAGCCAGGCACCCCCTGGGGGGACGAGCGCCGTTCCAACCGGCTGGTCTTCATCGGCCGCAACCTGGACGAGGCGGAACTGGAACAGGGCCTGCGCGATTGCCGGGCGCGATGAGAAAGGCCGCGGGTGCGTAGCCGACCGGGTGCGAGCCTGGTACCGGCGAGGTACTGCGTTCCCGGGTACGGCGACACGCTCCCCCTTTCCCGGGGACCTGGTGCTGACTGCGCGCCAGTCGTCAGATGGTCCCGTGTTCCGGGAACCCTGAGGCCGTGCGTGCCTGTTCTCCCGACCGGTTCAGTACGGTGTGAAGGCCGTTGAACGGCTGCAGGCTGGACCGTTGGGAGGTCGACGCGCCGTTGACCGGCATCTGTGTCGAGCGCGCCGGGCGATATGCGGCATTCGCCGCCGGGGACGGGTGCATTCGCGTCGTTGATCTCCGGGACCGGGAACTGGCCCTTTCAACCCGGGCGCTGACCCGCGGCGCGATCCTGGCGCTGGTCGCCGATTGCCGGGCGTCCGCGTTCATATGCGGGGCCGATAACGGTGCGGTGTACCGGGTTCACGCTGTGGAAGGGTCGCGGGAACTGGCGCGGTTCACCCGACCCTGGCCCGATCAGCTCGCCACGCACCCGTGCGGGCTGAGGGCGATCTCCGAAGGTCCGCAGGTCCTGGTGCTGGATGCCGGGGGACAGACGGTAACCGAACTGGGAGACCATCCGAGCACCGTTGCCGGCCTGGCTTTTGACAGCAGCGGCCGGCGTCTGGCCGTATCGCACTACAACGGGGTGAGCCTGTGGACGCTGGACGGGTGGCGCGGCGAGCCGCAACGCCTGTATCACCGGGGTTCGCACCTCGATCTCAGCTGGAGCAGTGACGAACGGTTCGTGGTGACGGCCACCCAGGAGAAGACGATACACGCGTGGGATCTCGTTGCCGGGCAGGACGCCAGCCTCGGTCCGTGCATGAGCAAGGTCAAGTCCATCAGCTGGAGCGTGGACGGTGCCTGGTTGCTCGCATCCGGCACCGACACCGTGAGCTGCTGGCCGTTCTCGAACGGCCGCCTGCCGCCGGCAGCCCCGCGCATGCTGGGGCGGTACAGCGAACATCTGGTCGCCAGGGTGTGCGCCAACCCGCGTCACGCCCTGACCGCCGCCGGCTACAACGACGGCGGCCTCGATCTGGTGAGTCTGGCTCCGCGGCCGCAGAGGCGCGCCCTCGCACGCACGCCTGGCAGCCCGGTCACGGGCCTCGCATGGTCGCCGGACGGGAACTGCCTGCTGGGTGGTGACTCAGACGGGCGAGTGTTCGTCTGTCGTTTCGAAACCGACGTACTCGCCCGTCTGGCCTGAACCGGTCGAGGTCTCTAGACAACCGCGATCGGGTTGCCCGGAGAGCCCGTCGCTCCCTTGATCGGCAGCGTCGAGAAGATGAAGGCGAACTTGTAGACGCCGTCCGCAGCCAGATGATCAAGCCGAACGTTCTCCAGGATGTGGATACCGTTCTTGGTCAGGAAAATCTGGTGCACCGGAAACGCCAGGTTCGGATCCGGGTTGGGCACGCACTCGATGGCCCAGCAGTCGGCGGCACCCACTGAAATTCCCTTGGCCGCCAGCCATTCCCCTGCGGCAACGCCGATTCCCGGCTCACCGGAATTGAAGCGGGCGTTGTCCTTCATCCACAGGTTTTCGCCCCAGCCCGTGCGCCACAGCGCTGCAGAGCCCTCGGTGATGTCACTCTCGGTCATGCCCTGGCGATCGAGGCAGGCCTGCAGGTCGGCGACGGTGATCTCCTCACCCTTGTCCAGCATGCGCCCCTTCAGGCCCATGACGTCGAACAGGATACCGCGGCAGAAGAACGGCTTGACATGTTCCATGCCGAGCTTCTGCAGCCCGTAGGCACCGGCGGTAGAGCCCGCCTCGTTGTCGTTGTTATGAAGGTCCGTGGTGGTGAACCCGTTGTAGAACACCTCCTGGTCCAGGTCGCCGGCATCGCCGATCCGTGCGCCGATATGGGCAAGCCCGTCGAACTGGGTACCGACCTGACCGATTTCAGTGGTCAGGATCTCGTCGTGCCAGATGACCTGGTTCTTGCCGTACGCGCCTCCGGTCGGAGCGCCCGGGATGCGCAGTGCAAACACCCGCTGGCCGAACAGGGGCATGCCGTATTCGTAGACCCGGCCCAGGCTGTACACCTTGCCGGTCTTGATCAGGCTCGCCGCGTCCAGTGCAACCGCCGGCGTCATGTGGTTGGTCGCGCCGGTCTGGTCGCCCTCGCCCCAGCGGGACGGCCACCATTTTCCGGCCATTGGTGTGCCTTCGATACCGCCTTCGGCAGCGTGTGCCGGCTTGACCAGGTCCAGCTCGTGCATCACTCCGCCACCCACGGTAGCGATCGCGGCACCGCCGGTGGCAATCGTCGCGGTCTTGATGAAGGAGCGGCGCGACTGTGACTTCGGTGCTTCGCCGTCCTGCTCCTGGTGCGTCTCTACGTGCGCTTGCTGTTCGACGGACTCATCTTCGCGGATTTCGTCGGTCATGGCGGATCCTCACGGTGGGTACTGTTGCAACGATTGTTATGTTATAACGTAACAGTTACGTTATAATGTAATTGTAACACACGGCGAATTGATGGCAACATGGCGCAGACCCGAAACCGGGGATTTCTTCACGTTGTTTCCGGTCGGTCTTTGCCGGCGGTGCGCAGCTGTGCATGGCGGGGGCTGCGGGTTCCCGACCGGTCCGCGGAGCCGGCAGTTTTCCCGAGGCCTCCCGCATCGCGCGCTCCACGCTCCACGGCATGAAGGTCCGCGATTGCATGGACGCCGCCTGCAGGAACTGTCAGGGGTGGGGACGCGGACGACAAATCGTTTCAACGGTGTTGAAACGATTAAGCGAACGCCAGACATACTCCAGTTATGTCAACAGGTTGAATGTTGCACTCCCGGTTCGCTTTCATGGTCGCTCCCTCCTCTCGGTGGGCGTAATCGCTGCACAACCGTGGCACGAACCCGATGCCGTCGGGAGGGGGCGTCCAGTCCATCGCTTGCCATGCATTTTCATGTCCTTCTCTGACCAGGACATTCCTGACGACCTCGGCGCCCATCCCGGCGCACGCCGGCAGGAAGTCCGCCGGCATGCGGCGCCGGAGGTCAGCGAGACGACCGTCCGGGGTACGCTCGGAAGGCTTGTCGACGAAGCGCAGCCTCGTAAATCCGGGTGTCGCCTTGCCTCGCAAGCGTAGGTGTCGCTTGACACGTGTCGTTCGTCACCTTGGAAGACCGCGACTACATCGACGGTCTGCTCGGTGTCCATGAACTCAACGATATCTCGTCGCTTCGGCAAGCCTGCATCGCCGAAATGACGCCAGGGCGGATCGTGGTCACCTCACGATCGAGTGCTTGCTGCTGGACAGCGGAATCCTGAATATTGTTTCATATTCCCTGAAACGGTACCTTGACACTCAGAAAGTTATCATGTTATTCAACTAGATAATCGTTTCAACCTATCGAACATTCATTTCATGCCCATCTCTGACCAGGACATTCTTGACTACCTTGCCGCCCATCCCGGTGCGCGCCGGCAGGAAATCCGCCGGCATGCGGCGCCGGAGGTCAGCGACGCGACCGTCTGGCGCACGCTCAGGAGGCTTGTCGATGAAGGCAAGCTGGAAGTCTCAGGCAAGTCCCGCGCCACGGGCTATACGCTTGCGGGTGCGGCCGTGATCCGCGCCCATCTCCAGACAACCTACAACCGCCGCAGGCCCGCCAGCTACAGGAGGGACTTTCTGGACCGCTATATTCCCGACACGACCTTCTACCTTGGCGCAACTGACCGTCAGCGGCTGCTGGATGCCGGTCGACCTGTCGTCCCGCCACTTCCTGCCGGAACCTATGCGCGCCGGATTCTTGAACGGCTCCTCGTAGACCTGTCCTGGGCGTCCTCGCGCATGGAAGGCAACACCTACGACATCCTGGAAACCGAACGGCTCATCCGATTTGGCCGGGAAGCCGCCGGCAAGGACCGCAAGGAAGCGGTGATGATCCTCAACCACAAGGAAGCCATCCAGTATGTCGTCGACAACCTGAATACCGTGACCATCAGCAGGCCGGACCTGCGCAATATCCACGCCTTGCTCGCCGACGGGCTTCTGTCCGACCCCGGTATGACGGGACAGCTGCGGCGCATGCCCGTTGGTATCACGCATTCCAGCTACAGGCCTCTCGGCGACCGGTTCGAGATCGAGGAGGAATTCGGCATCCTGGTCGAGAAGGCGACCGCCGTGAGCGATCCATTCGAGCAGTCTTTCTTCCTCCTGGTCCACATTCCCTATTTGCAAGCCTTCGATGACATCAACAAGAGAACTTCGCGGATCGCTTCCAACGTCCCTTTGCTCAAGGCCGACCTTGCGCCCATGTCGTTCGTCACCATGGATGACCGCGACTACATCGACGGTCTGCTCGGTGTCTATGAACTCAACAACATCTCGTTGCTTCGGGAAGCCTACATCGACGCCTACATTACCTCGGCCGAGAACTACAGGACGTTGCGTGCCGAAGTGGAGACACCCGAGAAGGCGGCACTGGCCTACCGGGAGTTCGTCCGTGAGGCCGTGCGCAGCAGCGTGCTCGACTGGAAAGCCTTTCAGCCGGAGCGCATCATGGCCATGGCCGCCAGGGCCGGTATTCCCGAAGACGACCGCGAACAGGTGGTTACGTATGTGGGGCGGCAGTTTCGGGGGCTGCACGACGGCAATGTCATACGGTACAGGTTGCAGCCTGAGGACCTGGAGGGTGTTCATCTGGAATAGGTGAGGCCACGGAGGCTGGTCAGCCTGAAACATGATGACCGACAACGCGCTACCCGGTCGATTTCACCGTCTGCGCACGGGATTCGGGCATGTGGGAGTTTGCCGCATCTGACGGCACCCGGGTTTCCGGTGACGTCCATGGCGGCGATGCCATCGATTCCGGACAGCAGCGCGTTCCCTGCCGCGTCGACATGGGCGGCCAGGCCGGAACACCTGCGGCGTTGCGGGCCGAGAGGCCCGACCCAAGGCGAGCTTCCGCTTCCCGGCGTCGACGCCCCGGTCACGTCAGTGGTGCACAACGCTCGCAGGACACGGTCGAGAGGCGATCCGGGACATCGCGCAGGCGCTTTCAGTACGGCGTCCTGTCCTTGCGCACCAACTGCCAGCGGTCGTCCGGAACCATCACGGCCTGGATGTCGTCACGCGGGGAGTGAACCCGGTCACCGACCTCCGGGATGACCACATCGCGCGGGGTGCGGTTGGGCAGGTGCCGTCCCTGGCCGGAAACCCGGCGCAATTCCCGGGAGCGGGCCGAGTCTCGCTCTCGGACGTCACCAGTGCCGGCTCGCCCTCGAGCGCACGGATGAACCCGTCCCGCAGGCCGTGCCCGCGCATCAGCGCCGATGCACCCCCGGGCCCGATCCCGGTCGGGTTGACGCCGGAATTGCCGAGCCCGACGACCTCGCCGGGGCGCGCGCCTGTCGCGGTGATCCATGAGCCGCTCGAAGGGTGCGGGGACGTTTGACGACCTGGTCGGTGCCGGCATGTCCGTGGCCGTGTCGGCCGCGGGCATGGTGATCCCGGTCCTCCCGTCCTCCCTGTCGGTCCGGGCGTCGCGGACGGCAGGATCAGCCGCTGAACCAGGGACCGCGGACGCGGCAACCGTGGCGCCGCGGCGCTTTGACGCCGGGTGTGCCTGCATGCATGATGCGCCGCGCGAACTCGGGGGGATGAGGCCGGTGGAACCGGATGCTGCAGCACGGGATCTGGGCAGCTTCGACTACGTCGTGGTCGGGGCGGGGACCGCCGGATGCCTGCTCGCCAACAGGCTGTCGTCCGACCCGGACAACCGGGTCCTGCTGCTCGAGGCGGGAGGCCGCGACAACTACTTCTGGATCCGGGTTCCGGTAGGCTATCTCTTCACGATGAACAACCCGCGCACCGACTGGTGCTTCTCGACCGAGCCATGCGACGGGTTGAACGGGCGTGCTCTCGCCTATCCGCGGGGCAAGGTGCTTGGCGGATGTTCGTCGATCAACGGCATGATCTACATGCGCGGGCAGGCCCGCGACTACGATCACTGGCGCCAGCTGGGCAATGTCGGCTGGAGCTGGCAGGACATGCTCCCCTACTTCTGCCGCATGGAGGACCGGGTCGGCGGGGGTGACGACCTGCACGGAACCGGGGGCGAGTGGCGGGTCGAGTCCCAACGGTTGTCCTGGGAGATCCTGGACGCGTTCCGCGCCGCGGCGGCGCAGACCGGCATCCCGCCCACCGATGACTTCAACCGCGGCAACAACGAGGGATGCGGTTATTTCGAGGTCAACCAGAAGCGCGGCGTGCGCTGGAGCGCTGCCGACGCCTTCCTCCACCCGGCCGCCAACCGGAAGAACCTGACGGTGCTGACAGACGCCCACGTGCGCGGGATCCGGATCGTGGACCAGCGGGCGCGGCGGCTTGCGCTCTGGCTCGGCGAGGAGCCGGCCGAGGTGGGGATCAACGGCGAGCTGGTGCTTGCGGCAGGCGCGGTCGGTTCGCCGCACATCCTGCAGCTGTCCGGAATCGGCCCGGCCGACCTGCTCAGGGAACGGGGCATATCGCCGCAGGTCGACCTTCCCGGCGTGGGCGGCAACCTGCAGGATCACCTGCAGATGCGGCTCGTCTTCAAGGTCTCGAACACCCGCACGCTCAACCGCCGCGCCAACAGCCTGCTGGGGCGGGTCGGCATGGGGCTCGAGTACTTCCTGGCCCGGCGCGGGCCGATGACCATGGCGCCGAGTCAGCTCGGCGCCTTCGCCCGGTCGGACGCATCCCGGGACACCCCGAACCTGCAGTACCACATCCAGCCGCTCTCGACCGACCGGCTCGGCGATCCGCTGCATCCCTTCGAAGCCTTCACTGCGTCGGTCTGCAACCTGCGGCCCGAGAGCAGGGGCCGGGTGCTGCCGCGCAGTCCCGACGCCCGCGAGGCACCGGAGATCCAGCCCAACTACCTGTCTGACCCGGCCGACCGGCAGGTGGCAGCCGACGCCATCCGGCTGACACGCCGGATCGTCGCCGCACCGGCGATGACGCCCTACATGCCGGAAGAATTCCTGCCCGGTGCCGGCTTCAGCAGCGACGAGGACCTGGCGCGGGAGGCCGGCAACATCGGGACCACCATCTTCCACCCGGTCGGGACCTGCCGCATGGGCCCGGAGGGCGACAACGGCGCGGTCGTCGACGACCGCCTCAGGCTGCGCGGTCTCGATGGCGTGCGGGTGTGCGATGCCTCGGTCATGCCCACCATTACCTCGGGCAACACCAACTCGCCGACACTGGCGATCGCGGAAAAGGCCGCGGAGATGATCCTCGAGGACGCGGGGAGGTGAGCCGCCGTGTTCGCTGAAGTCGTCGCACGGGCGGGCGAGCTGTGCTTCCGGTTCGGTTCGCTCCGCGTCGACCTCGTCGCGGACACGGAGCGCACGCGTCTCGTGATCGACGGGACAGGCCCTCGTCTCGGGCGTGCGTGCGGGGAGGCGGCGGACTTCACGCTTGCGGCCACCGATGCGGCATGGGGCGAACTCGGTACACCGGGAGCACGGCCCGGGTTCCAGACGCTGTCGGCCATGCGGCGCACCCGCAACCTGGTGGTCACCGGCGACATGGTGGCGTTCAACCGTCACCTGCTCATGCTCGAGCAGCTGTTTGCGCGCCTCGACGAGCCGGAGGCGGACGCCGCGCCGCTCCCGTCACCCCTGATCGAGCCGGTCACCGGCCGCTACCTGCGACTCGCGATCGCGGGCCGCGCCTGCCGGGTCTACTTCGAGGAGGCGGGCGAGGGGATTCCGCTGGTCTGCCTCCACACCGCCGGCAGTGACTCGCGCCAGTACCGCGCACTGCTGAACGATCCGGAGATCACCGAACGGTTCCGGGTCATCGCCTTCGACCTGCCCTGGCACGGCAAGTCCTCGCCGCCGGCCGGCTTCCAGCGCGAGACCTACAGGCTGACCACCGACGGTTACGTCGAGACGATCATGGCCGTGATCGACGCGCTCGGTCTTGCGCGGCCCGTGGTCATGGGGTGCTCGATCGGCGGACGTGTCGTGGTCCACCTCGCACTGCGTCACGCCGACCGGCTGCGCGCGGTGATCGGACTGCAGTCCGCACTGTATGCCGAGGATCGCAGCATCGGCGACCCCGCGCCCGAGATGGCGCTGCACCGGCCCGACATCCACTGTTCCGAGACGGCAGGTGCGCTGATGGCGGGCATGATCGCACCGCGCTCGCCGGCGCCGGAACGGTGGGAGACCATGTGGCACTACATGCAGGGTGGTCCCGGGGTGTTCCACGGGGACCTGCACTACTATTTCGAGGACGGCGATCTCAGGCAGACCGCGATCGATTCGCTGCGCGGCTCGTCCTGTCCGGTCTACCTGCTCAGCGGTGAGCACGACGTGTCCGCCACTCCCGGGATGGGCCGGGAACTCGCCGAACGCATCGGGGCCGCGCATTTCGAGGTGATGCGGGACGTCGGGCATTTTCCGATGTCCGAGAACCCCGCGGTTTTCCGTGACTACCTTCTGCCGGTTCTCGGGCGGATCGCGGGGGACAGCGGCTGAACACCAACACCGTTGTCGCGCTCGCCCGGTACCTGTCGCGTAACCCGGCACGGTGACCGGGCCCGGACTTCCGGTCCGGGACCGGTCATGGTCTCGCACGCCCGAATGCTCCGGTTTCCTCCTCTCACCATCGCGAATGGAACATCCACATGCGGATCCCGCAGCACTACCCGAGCATTGATTACCTGCGGCGGGCGGCGCGCCGGCGCCTGCCGAGGTTTGCCTATGACTACGTCGATGGCGGGACCGGCCCGGAGGTGGGTCTGCGCCGCAACCGCGAGGCGCTCGACGCGGTCACGCTGGTTCCGCGCTACGTCACCGACCGGGAACCTGTTGCCATGTCGGTGGACCTGTTCGGGCGCAGCTATACCCGGCCGTTCGGCATCGCGCCGATGGGGCTTGCGGGGCTGATGTGCCCGCAAGCCGAACTGCACTTCGCGCGTGCGGCGGCAAGAACCGGGTTCCCCGGCGTTCTCGCCACCGCCTGCACGGTGGAGATCGAGGACTTCGCCCGGTCCGCAGACGGCATGGGCTGGTTTCAGCTTTCTCCGCCGAAGGACGAGGAGGTGAACGATGACCTGCTGCGCCGGGCGGCCGATTCCGGCTGTTCGGTTGCCGTGGTCACCGTTGACGCGCCGACGAGCGGCTGGCGCCCGCGCGACATGGAGAACGACCTCGCGGTGCCGCCGCGTCTGACTGCCCGCACCATCATGCGCGCCGCTGTCCGCCCGGGCTGGAGCCTGGCCGCCGTGTCGGCCGGCATGCCCCGGTTCAGGACCCTTGGCCGCTACGCGCCAAGCAGGGGAATGTTCGACATCGCTGCCTACGTCTCCGAACAGATCGGAAACCCTGTCAGCCGCGAGCGGCTGCAGCGCATCCGGGACCGGTGGGACGGCGAACTGGTGATCAAGGGTGTCATGCATCCCGCCGATGCCGAGGCGGCGGTCGCCATGGGCTATACCGGCATCCTGGTCTCCAACCACGGCGGACGGCAGCTCGATGCCTCGCCCGCGCCGATCGAGGTGCTGCCGGAGATCCTGCGCGCCGTGGGCGATCGCGCCGTGGTCATGGTCGACAGCGGATTCAGCTCCGGTCTCGACATCATCAAGGCCTACGCGCTGGGCGCCCGGTTCGTGTTCTGCGGCCGGGTGTTCATGTGGGGAGTGTCGGCGCTCGGCCGGCGGGGTCCGGATCACGTGGTCTCCATGCTGACCGACGAGGTCACGCTGGCGATGACCCAGATCGGATGCTCGCGGATTGCCGACCTCGATTCGAGCTGGCTCGGCGAAACCGCGCCCCGGCCGCGCCCGCGGTGATCTGCACCACGATATCGGGGGCCATGACCTTCAGCAGAGGCTGATCGAACCGTTGCGCGTCTCGCCCTGTCCGGTCTATCTGCTGTGCGGGAAACACGACCTGTCCGCCGCATCCGGGAGAGTGCCGGACGGACCGGGGCCGCGCATGTCCGGGTAACGCCCGCTGCCGGGCGCTTGCCGATGTCCCGGAACCCGGCGGTGTTTCGTGACGACCTGCCGCCAGTGCCCGGATCGAGTGCCGGGGACGGCGGATGAACGGAGAAGCCGATGTCGCTCTACCCGCCCCCCGTGGATGTCCGCACGGAGGTCTTCGCCCGTGTTCCCGACCGGCTTCGGCGCCCGGGCGCGCGCCCGGCCTGGGCCGAGGCCAACCGTCCGGGCCACGACGCCGACTGCTTTCTCGAAGGGCCGGCGTTCGACCGGGCAGGCAACCTCTACCTGGTCAACATCCCGTTCGGCGAGATCCTTCGCGTGACCCCGGATGGCGACTTCGACATCGTCGCCGCCTATGACGGCTGGCCCAACGGGCTCAAGGTCCATCCCGACGGAACGCTGCGGGTTGCGGACTACAAGCGCGGCATCATGCGGATCGATCCCGCCAGCGGCTCGGTCGAACCGCTGGTGGACCACCGCTGGTCGGAGAGTTTCCGCGGCTGCAACGACCTGCACATCGCACTCGACGGCGCCATCTACTTTACCGACCAGGGCCAGACCGGCATGCACGATCCGACCGGGAGGGTCTACCGGCTGACGCCGGACGGGCGGCTGCAGCTGCTGGTCGGCACCGTGCCGAGCCCGAACGGACTTGTGCCCTCGCTCGACGAGACCCTGCTCTACGTCGCCGTCACCCGCGGCAACGCGGTGTGGCGCCTGCCGCTGCTCCCCGACGGCACCACCACCAAGGTCAGCATCTTCATCCAGCTCTCGGGCGGGCATGGCGGTCCCGACGGCATGGCGCTGGACGCGGAGGGCGGACTCCTGGTCTGCCATGTCGGTCTCGGCACGGTGTGGCACTTCGACCACCTCGGCCAGCCACTGCACCGGATCCGTTCCCCTCTCGGCCTGATGACCACCAACGCCGCCTTCGGCGGACCGGACAACCGCTGGCTCTACATCACCGAATCGGAATCCGGCACGGTGCTCCGGGCCGAGCTTCCGGTCCGGGGCCAGATCATGGCCTCGCACGCCTGAATGCCCGGTTTCTTCCTCTCACCTTCGCGAACGGAACATCCACATGCGGGCCCCGCAGCACTACCCGAGCACTGATCACCTGCAGCGGGCGGCGCGCCGACGCCTGCCGAGGTTCGCCTACGACTACGTTGATGGCGGAACCGGCCCGGAGGTGGGCCTGCGCCGCAACCGCGAGGCGCTTGATGCGGTGACGCTGGTCCCACGCTACGTTACCGACCGGGAGCCGGTCGCCATGTCGGTGGAGCTGTTCGGGCGCAGCTATAGCCGGCCGTTCGGCATCGCGCCGATGGGGCTTGCGGGACTGATGTACCCTGGCGCCGAACTGCACTTTGCGCGCGCGGCCGGAAAGACCGGCATCCCCGTCGGGCTCAGCACCGCCTGCACGGTGGAGATCGAGGACTTCGGCCGGTCCGCCGACGGCGTGGGCTGGTTCCAGCTCTATCCACCGAAGGACGAGGAGGTGAACGACGACCTGCTGCGCCGGGCGGCCGATTCCGGCTGCTCGGTCGCCATGGTCACCGTCGACGTACCGTCGCGAGGCTGGCGTCCGCGCGACATGTACAACGGCCTCGCGGTGCCGCCGCGTCTGACTGCCCGCAACATCATGCGCGCCGCCGTCCGCCCGGGCTGGAGTCTTGCGACCGTGTCCGCAGGCATGCCCCGGTTCAGGACCCTGGGCCGCTACGCGCCGGGCAGGGGCATGTTCGACATCGCCGCCTATGTCACCGAACAGCTCGGGAACGCTGTCAGCCGCGAGCGGCTGCAGCGCATCCGGGACCTGTGGGACGGCGAACTGGTGATCAAGGGCGTCATGCATCCCGCCGATGCCGAGGCGGCGATCGCCATGGGCTATACCGGCATCCTGGTCTCCAACCACGGCGGGCGTCAGCTCGATGCCTCGCCGTCGCCGATCGAGGTGCTGCCGGAAATCCTGCGCGCCGTTGGCGACCGTGCCGTGGTCATGGTGGACAGCGGATTCAGCTCCGGTCTCGACATCATCAAGGCCTACGCACTGGGTGCCCGGTTCGTGTTCTGCGGCCGGGTGTTCATGTGGGGGGTGTCGGCACTCGGCCGGCAGGGCCCGGATCACGTGGTCTCCATGCTGACCGACGAGGTCACGCTGGCAATGACCCAGATCGGATGCTCGCGGATTGCCAACCTCGATTCAAGCTGGCTCGGCGAAACCGCGAACGGCGAGCGATAACCTGGCTGTCGGAACCCTGCGGGAGCCCTAGCGATGGACACACCACTGACTGGCAGGTCTCTGCCCCGCGTCGAGGACGACAGGTTCCTGACCGGACGGGCGACCTACGTCGCCGACCTCGAGCCCGACGGCGTGCTGCACGCGGTGGTGCTGCGCTCGGGCCACGCCCACGCGGACTTCACCGTTACCGACATCGACGTCGCCCTTTCGTTTCCCGGCGTGGTCGGGGTCCACCTAGCCGCCGACCTTGCCGCCGACGGCCTCGGCCCGCTTCCCTGCGGCGTGGGTTTCGGGCCGGGGGATGACCCGGTGGTCCCGGACCGGTTCGCGCTCGCGCCCGGACGGGTCCGGCACGTTGGTGAGCCGATCGCGCTGATCGTGGCCGAGAGCCGCGAGACAGCGGTCGATGCCGCCGACCTGATCGAGGTTTCCTGGCAGCCGCTCGACGCGGTGGCGGCACCGGGGGATGCGATTGCTCCGGGTGCGGTGCGGATCTGGGAACAGGCGCCCGGCAACGTCGCGTACCGGTTCCACCGGGGCGACGCCGCCGCCACCGACACCGCGTTCCGCTCCGCGGACCACGTCGTCGAGGTCGAGATCGTCAACAGCCGGGTGATGGCGGCGCCGCTCGAGCCCCGCGCCGGGCTGGCGAGCGTCGATCCCGGGAGCGGGGTCATGCATCTCGCCTGTACCGGACAGGGCGTGCACGAGCTTCGCAACGAACTCGCGGATGCCGTGTTCGGTCTCCCGCGCGAGCAGGTCCGCGTGTCTGCGCCCGACGTCGGCGGCGGCTTCGGGATGAAGAACTTCCTCTGTCCCGAGTGGGTGCTGCTGCTGTGGGCGGCGCGCCGTCATGCCCGGCCGGTCAAGTGGGTCGCGGACCGCGGCGAGGACTTTGCCGGCGCGGTGCACGGCCGCGCAGTCGCCGGAACAGGGGCGCTGGCGCTTGATGCCGACGGGCGTTTCCTGGCCCTGCGCAGCAGGATGCTGGCCGACATGGGAGCGTATCTCTCCGCCGGCGGACCGAACGCCAGCACGCTGTCGATGGCGAGGGCCATGGGCGGCGTCTATGACATCGCGGCGATCGACATGGAGACCACCGGCGTGTTTACCAACACCGTGCCGGTGGACGCCTACCGTGGTGCGGGCAAGCCCGAGGCCAATTTCCTGATCGAGCGCCTGGTCGAGCTCGCGGCGCGGCGGTGCGGTTTCGACGTGGTGGACCTGCGGCGCAGGAACGCGATCCGCCACTTCCCGCACCGGGCCGCTCTCGGATCGGTGCTCGATTCAGGCCGGTTCGTCGAGAACCTCGATGATGCCGTGCGCTACGGCGACAGGCACGGCTTCGAGGAGCGCCGGGCCGCCTCGGCGAGGGCCGGCCGGCTGCGCGGCCTCGGGATCGCGTGTTTCCTCGAGACGGCGGGCGGAAACCTGACCGAGGGGGCGGAGGTGCGGTTCACCGCCACCGGCCGGGTCGAACTCAGGGTCGGAACCGAGTCCAACGGCCAGGGACACGCGACCGCCTATCGCCAGATTGCCGCCGACCGGCTGGGGGTCGGGATCGGGGACATCGACTACCAGCAGGCCGACACGGCCGTGACCCGGATGGGCTTCGGCCACGGGGGCGCGCGCTCGATGCACATGGGCGGCGGCACCATGGTGCTCGCGCTCGAGCAGGCTCTTGCCACGGCGCACGGGGTCGCCGCCACCCTGCTGCAGGCCGAACCCGCGAGCGTGGAGTTTGCCAACGGCCGGTTTGCGAGCGGCGGCCGCTCGGTCGGACTCGCCGAGGTGGCCTCGGCTGCCCGTGACCCGGAGATCGCGCCCGACCTCGCGGGGGTCGGGCTCGACACTTTCGCGAAGCGCGAGGACGCTCCGCGGACCTATCCGAACGGCTGTCATCTTGCCGAGGTCGAGGTCGATCCGGACACCGGCGCCGTCACGCTGGAGCGCTACCTCATGGTCGACGACTATGGCACCCTGATCAACCCGATGCTGACCGAAGGCCAGGTGCATGGCGGGGTGACCCAGGGCATCGGACAGGCGCTCGGCGAGGCGGCGGTCTACGATGCCGAATCCGGCCAGTTGCTGGCCGGGAGCCTCATGGACTACTGGATGCCGCGTGCCCGGGACCTGCCGCGGTTCGAGACCACGCTCGAAGGTGTTCCGACCGGGGCCAACCGGCTCGGAGTGAAGGGCAGCGGCCAGGCCGGGTGCATTGCCTCGACCCAGACCGTCGTGAACGCGGTTCTCGATGCGCTCGCACCGCTCGGCATCGATCACCTGCAGATGCCGCTCAACTCCGAAACGGTGTGGCGGGCCATCCGCGCCGCGCGGTCACGGTAGGGCGTTCAGCCCCGGCGCGGGACGATCAGGGCATCGACCGCGACCGCACCCTGCGGCAGCACCAGGAACGGGTTCACGTCGATCGAGTCGATGGTTTCGGCATTGGCCGCCGCCAGCACCGAGAGGCGCGACAGCGCCCGGGCCAGGGCATCGACATCACCCGGAGGCCCCCCGCGCACGCCGTCGAGCACGGCACGCCCGCGGATGGCATCGATCATGTCCCGGGCCTCGTCCTCACCGAACGGCGCGACCCGGAAGCTCACGTCCCGGAGTACCTCGACGAAGATGCCGCCGAGTCCGAACATGACCACGGGACCGAAGGCCGGGTCCCGTACCACGCCCAGGACCGTCTCGATGCCGCCCCGGACCATGCGCGACACGGTGATGCCCGGGATCGTTGCGGCGGGCACGGCGGTACGGGCGCGGTCGAGCAGGGTGGCATAGCCTCTGCGCACCGCGTCCTCGTCTTCGAGGTCGAGCAGGACACCGCCGATCTCGGTCTTGTGGGTGATGTCGGGTGAGTCGATCTTGAGGGCGACCGGCCCGCCGATCCGGCGCCAGGCCGCCACCGCGTCCTCGGCAGTCGCGGCCTGCGCACCCTCGACCACCGGGATGCCGGCCGAGGCCAGGAAGTCGCGGGCGTCCTGCTCGCCGGCCATGGCGCCCGGAACCGGCAGGACACCGGCGGGGAGGCTCGCCGCCGGCAGTGGCGCGCCGCGTTCGAACATCCGGTTGAAGTGGCGCAGTGCCGCCATTGCCCGGACCGCAAGCGAATGGTCCTCGAAGCAGGGGTAGCCCATTTCCTCGTACTGCCGCCGGATTTCCTCCGGCGCGATCATGCTCATCAGGAACAGCTCGTCCGGGTAGCGTTCGCGCAGTTGCCGGAAGACCGACAGGCTGAGGTCACGGGTGAACGGCGAGGCGGCCAGGCTGGCAATGTAGATGATGTGGCTGTGGTAGCCGCCTTCCTCCACGGTGAGTTCCATGCAGCGTTCGAGGATGGTGCGGTCGTTGAGCGCCTGGCCGGTGAAGTCGACCGGGTTGTTGACACCGCCGAACGGGATCACCTCGAGCATTTTCGCCCGGGTTGCCTCCGGCATGGGGGTGACCTCGAAACCCCGCCGGCTCGCTGCGTCGGCAAGCTGCACCCCGACACCGCCGGAGATGGTCTGCAGGCTGATGCGGTTGCCGTTCGGGAAGCGGTCGAACTGGGCGGCGTAGGCGATATCGGCCATTTCCTCGGTGGTCTCGGCACGCCACACGCCGTACTGGGCGAACAGCCCGTCATAGATGCTGTCGCTTCCCGCGAGCGAGGCGGTGTGCGAGGCCGCGGCCCGGGCGCCCGCCTCCGTCATCCCGACCTTCATGAAGATCACCGGCTTGCAGGCCGCCCGGGCATCGGCGAAGGCCTGGCGGAGGCGATCGCCGTCACCGATTCCCTCGGCGTAGGCAACGATCACGCGGACTGAATCGATCGCGGCGTAGCACGAGATCACCTCGGCCACGTCGACATCGCACTCGTTGCCGGTGGTCACCCAGTAGGTGCTGCCGACACCGCGGTTCTGGGTGATGGTGAACAGGTGGCCGCCATAGGCGCCCGACTGGGTGATGATGCCGATCGGACCGCACGGCAACTTTCGGCTTGCGAGAGAATTGGCGAAGGTTCCGAACCATCCGACCTCGAGGTTGAAGATCCCGAGACAGTTCGGCCCGACGACACGCATGCCACTGCTGCGCGCGATTCCGGCGATCTGCTGCTGGGCTCTGCTGCCGGAGGCGCCGGTCTCGGCAAACCCCGAGGTGAACACGACGGCGCTGCGCGCCCCGGCCTCCGCACAGCCGGCGATCACCTCGACCGCGACCGGGGCCGGAACCGAGACGACGGCACAGTCGACCGGCTCGGGCACCGAGGCGATGTCCGGGTAGCAGCGCAGGCCCTGCACGGTCCTGCGCCGCGGGTTCACCGGGTAGATCCGGCCGGCAAAGCCGGCCTTGAGCATCTGGTAGATCGGGCGCCCGCCGATGCGCGCGGGCTCGTCGCTTGCCCCGATGACCGCGACCGATTGCGGGGCGAGCAGCGCCTCCAGCGACCCGGTCACGACCCGGATCCGTCGACCAGGGCCTCCTCGGTGCGCAGCCCCGCGATTTCCCCGTCGTCGAACCCCCAGCGCGAGAGCACGTCGTCGTTGTGCTCGCCCGGTCGCGGCGGCGGTGACTGGATCCGCCCCGGGGTTCGCTCGAACCGCGGCGCGGGTGCCGGCTGCAGCCAGCCGTCCGACTCGACGAATACCCCGCGTTCGCGGGTGTGCGGATGCTCGGCCACCTCCTCGATGTCCATGACGGGTGCGAAGCAGATGTCCCGGGTGCCGAGCAGGCGTGTCCACTCGGCCCGCGTGCGGCGGGCGAAGACCGCGGTGAGCTGCCGCTTCTGTTCCGGCCAGGCTTCGCGGTCCCACTGCCGAGACCACAGCGGTCCCGACAGTTCGAGCAACTCGCACAGCAGGCGGTAGAACTGCGGTTCGATCGACCCGATGCAGATCCAGCGGTCGTCGGCACAGCGGTAGGGCGCGTAGAAGGGCGCCCCGCCGTCAAGCCAGTTCTCGCCACGGGGGTGGTTCCACAGGCCGCTGGCGCGACTCTGGAAGATGCCGGCCATCAGCAGCGCCGAACCGTCGAGCATCGCGGCATCGATCACCTGGCCCGAACCGGAGCGGGCCGCCTCGATCAGGCCGCACGCCATGCCGAACGCCATCATCATGCCACCGCCGCCGAAGTCGCCGACGAGGTTGAGTGGTGGCACCGGCCCGCGTTCCGCGTCCCCGATCGCGCCCAGCGCTCCGGCGAGCGCGATGTAGTTGATGTCGTGGCCCGCCACCCGGGCGAGCGGACCATCCTGGCCCCACCCGGTGACCCGCCCGTAGACCAGCTTCGGGTTGCGCTCGAGGCAGGTTTCGGGGCCGAGACCCAGCCGTTCCATCACGCCCGGACGGAACCCCTCCACCAGACCGTCGGCCTGTTCGACAAGGCGCAGCACCGCAGCGGTCGCCGTCGGCTGTTTCAGGTCGAAGGCGACCGACTTGCGGCCCCGGTTCAGGACCGCGTTCCTGTCGGTGCCGCCGACCGGGTTTCCGCCCGGCCGGTCGATGCGAACCACCTCCGCGCCCATGTCCGAGAGCAGCATGCAGCAATGGGGAGCCGGTCCGATGCCGGCAAGTTCCACGATTCTGATCCCGGCAAGGGGCCCGGAGTGCGGCATGGTCAACCTCACGGATGGAGACAGGGAACGCCGTTGTCCGCGTGGGCGGCGATCCGGCCCGGTGCGGGTGCGCGGGGCTACGCGGCGAGGTGGCTGTAGGCCCGGGGCATGCCGCGGACACTGATGCGCCACAGCAGGCGGCGGGTGTCCTCGCGATCAGGGTCGGCGATGTCGATCGGGGTTGCGGCGTGCATGGTCGACAGCGTGTCGAAGATCATGATGTCTCCCACCGCGTACCGGTGGGCGTAGACGAACCGATCCTGGATCGCGTGGTTCTTCAGCTGCCACAGCAGTTCGACCGCCTCGGCGTCGTCCATGCCGCGAATGGCGAAGGAGGACTGGCCGGTGGCATACAGTCCCTTGCGGCCGGTCACCGGGTGACGCATGACCAGCGGATGATGGCAGGTGGGGACACGATCGATCTGCTCGCCGGTCTTGAGCGGACTGGCGATGAACTCGTCGTCGAGCAGCTTTCCAGCCCCGTAGAGATGCGCCACCTGCAGGTCGTCGATCCGTTCGCGGGTTGCGGCGTCGAGGGCATCGTAGGCGGCCACCATGTCGACGAACCGGGTCTGGCCGCCGATCCGCGGGGCCTGGATCGAGTAGAGCATAGTTGCGCTGGCAGGGATTGCCTCGTAGGACTGGTCCGTATGCCAGAGCGCCGCTCCGTTGCGGATCTCGTGCTTGCGGTCCTTTTGCTCGGTGTTGCCGACGGCAAGCAGTTCCGGGTAACCGGGCATGCGCATATGGTCGAGGACATGCGGGATCGGTGTGCCCCACCAGCGCCCGAAGGTCAGATACGCATCCTGGTCGAGTGACTGGTCCCTGATGACGACGATCCGGTTCTCGTACAGCGCGTCGGCCAGGTCCTTCATCTGTCCGGAATCCAGCGGCCCGGAGAGGTCCACGCCACGCACCTCGGCCCCGAACTGCGCACCGGCAATGGGTTCGATTCGCATCTGTCATCCCCCGAGTTCGGAATCGGGGCCATTGTTATCCGCGTCGGGACCGGGCTCAAGCGATTTCATGCGACCGGCGGCCGCATGAGCCCGTCAGACCGCCATCGGCTGGCACGCGACGCGGGGTTCCTGCTCTACCTGGTCAACCGGACCGGGCACGTCATGGGCGTGCAGATCCTCACGGTGGCGGTCGGCTGGTACGTCTACCAGCTGACCCGCGACCCGATCGATCTTGGCTATGTCGGCCTGGCCCAGTTCGCGCCCGCGTTCCTGTTCGTGCTGGCGGCGGGCATGGCGGTGGACCGGCTGGATCGCCGGATGATCCTCGCGCTGTGCAACGCGATCCATGTCGCGGTCACCGGGCTGCTGGTGGTGGTGCTCTGGGCCGGGGCGGGCGGAATGGCCGCCATCCTCGCCATCCTGTTCGTGCACGGAATTGCGCGGGCCTTCGCCCAGACCGCGGTGCAGGCGCTGCTGCCCAACCTGGTGCCGGTGGAGACATTCCCGCAGGCGGTCGCCTGGTCGTCATCGGCGAACAAGGTGGCGCAGCTTGCCGGCCCGGCGCTGGGAGGCGGGATGATCGCCTGGACCGGTGACGGCGTCTACGGTGCGGCGGCGGCGTGTTTTGCCGTTGCCTCCGGCTCGGCGTTGCTGATCCCGCCCGCCCGCGGCGTCCGGTCGGCCGGACGCATCACGCTGGATGCGCTGCTGGGCGGGTTTTCCTATGTCTGGCGCGAGAAACGGGTGCTCGGGGCCATCTCGATCGACCTGCTCGCCGTGTTGCTCGGTGGCGTGATGGGACTGCTGCCGATCTATGCCAGCGACATCCTGCATGTGGGGCCGGACGGACTCGGCGTCATGCGGGCGATGCCGGGTTTCGGATCGCTGCTGGTCGGCCTGGTGCTGGCCCGGCTGGCGTCACCGCGCTACATGGGTCCGGCGCTGTTCGTCGCGCTCGCCCTGTTCGCGGCGTCGATCGTGGTGTTCAGCCTCTCGACCCTGTTCTGGCTGTCACTCGCGGCACTTGCCATCTACGGCGCGGCCGACATGATGAGCGTCTACATCCGCCTTACCCTGGTCCAGCTCGCGACACCCGATGACATGCGCGGCAGGGTCAGCGCCGTCAATTCTGTGGCGATCAACGCCTCGAACGAACTCGGCGACTTCCGGGCCGGCGTGACCGCGGCGTTCGTCGGCGTGGTACCGGCGGTTCTCGCGGGCGGGGTGGCGACCTTCGCGATCGCCGGCCTGTGGGCCTGGCTGTTCCCGGCGATCCGCAGGGTCGACCGGCTGTCCGACGTGACACCGGGCCGGACCTGACCGTTCCGTCCGCGACGCGTCCGGCCGTTCCCGGACAAGCGCCGTGCTTGAATTCGCGCGATTTCTCACACCATGATGCACGTGGGCGAACCCCGTGCCGGGCAACGATGCAGGGAGATCGACCGACCCATGCAGGGACCGCGACGAAGAGCCGGGTCGCGGCGTCGCAGTGCCGCGGCGCGCGGTGGTGGTCCGGCGATCAGGCAGCTCGACTGGCAGCAACCGGTCAACATCGACGCGCCGACCGAACCTTTCACCGAGGAACAGGTCCAGGCGGTTCACCAGGGTGCGATGCGGGTGCTCGAGGAAATCGGAATCGAGTTCCTGAACGAGGAGGCGCGGGCGGTGCTGGCCGAAGCCGGGTGCGAGACCCGGACGGGTTCGACCAATGTGCGCATGGACCGGGCGCTGGTGATGGAGAAGCTGAAGCTTGCGCCGGCACGGTTCACCATCACGCCGCGCAACCCCGAGCGCGCCGTGATCATCGGCGGCCGGCACATGGTGTTCGGCAATGTCTCCAGTCCGCCGAACTGCTCCGACCTGGACCGTGGCCGGCGTGTCGGCGACCGGGAGAGCTATCGCGACCTGCTCAGGCTCACCCAGTACTTCAACTGCATCCATCTCGCCTGCGGCTACCCGGTGGAGCCGGTCGACCTCCACCCCTCGATCCGGCACCTCGACTGCCTGTTCGACAAGCTGACGCTCACCGACAAGGTGGTGCACGCCTATTCGCTCGGCACGGAGCGGATCGAGGACGTGATGGAAATGACGCGGATCGCGGCCGGCCTGACGCACGAGGAGTTCGAGGCCGCGCCGCACATGTACACCAACATCAACTCGTCCTCGCCGCTCAAGCATGACTGGCCGATGCTCGACGGAGCGATGCGGCTGGCGCGGCGCGGCCAGCCGACGATTGTTTCGCCCTTCACCCTTGCCGGCGCCATGGCGCCGGTCACCCTTGCCGGCGCGGTGACCCAGTTCGTGGCCGAAGGGCTGTCGGCGATCGTGTTGCTGCAGTGCATACGCCCGGGTGTCCCCTGTGCCATCGGGTCCTTCACCTCCAATGTCGACATGCGGTCCGGCGCCCCCGCCTTCGGCACGCCGGAATACATGCGGGCGACCCAGATCTCCGGCCAGATGGCCCGGTTCTACGGCCTGCCGCTGCGCGCATCGAACGCCTGTGCTGCAAACCACCCGGATGCCCAGGCCGCCTGGGAGAGCGCGTTCTCGCTCTGGTCGGTGGTGTCCGCCGGTGTGAACATCGTCTACCACGCCGCCGGCTGGCTCGAGGGCGGCCTGTGCGCGTCCTACGAGAAGTTCATTCTCGATTGCGAGACCCTGCAGCAGATGATGGCCTACCTGCAGCCGGTCCCGGCGAGCGAGGCCGACATTGCGGTGGATGCCATCCGCGAGGTCGGTCCGACCGGGCACTTCTTCGGGGCCGAGCATACACGCGAACGCTACCGCACCGCGTTCTACGAACCGTTCCTGTCGGACTGGAGCAACTTCGAGAGCTGGCAGGAACGCGGGTCGGTTGACGCCACCCACCGGGCCAACGCCACCTGGAAGAAGATCCTGGCGGAGTTCGAGCCTCCACCGCTCGACGAGGCCCGCCGCGAGGAACTGGCCGCGTTCGTCGAACGGCGCAAGCGCGAGGGCGGTGCGCCGACCGACTTCTGAAGTCCGGGTGCGGACCTGTGCGCCACGGCCTGCCCGGCGCGTGGCTTCGAAGCCCCGTTGCGGGAAGAACAGTCCCCTGTCCAACCCACGCGTGCGCGTGCGCCTGGCCGTTCCGTTATGGCAACGCGGATGGTCACCGTGCGGCCCCGTTGCATGAGAGCTGCGCGCGCCAGCTTGCGGGCGAACCCCGCAGTGTCGATGCCGCCCGCGACTGCCGGAAACACCGGGCCGAACGCCTTTGACAGGTGGACCATGGCCCCTTGGGCGGCGCCGGTGCGGGAGATGGTCGGGTCCGCCGGGGTCTGGCCGTGCGGAACACCGTGATTTCCTGGAGTGGCTGCGGGCAGACGGTCCGCTGCGGGTGACGGCTGACACGGGGGCAGTGCATCCGCGCAGGTCGCGACCGGAACCCTGCGCAATCTGTCTTGCGATTGGTGAAGGTCTGCCCCACGGTGCGCAGGGTCGTGCCGGCAGATCGCCATGCGCGGGGCGCCTTCGATGGTCACGTGCCGGTGCTGGCGAGGCATTGCACCGTGAACGCGACCCCGACCGGGTGCTCCAATCCAGCCAGGGGAAATCGGAGAATGGAAGTGCAGTGCGGCTTGCGGTTCATGATGTGGTCGGACCGCGCAGTGCGGGTGGTCTCCGTGTGGCGGCTGTGCGCCGTGCCGGCCTTTGCGGTTCTCGTGGGCTGGGTGGTGCCGGTCCAGGCCCATGCACCGGTGCCGCCCCCCGTGGTCTGCCCGGCTCCGGGCGAGGCCGTGCCGGCAGGCCACCGGATCCGCTGCGTGGGCGCTGACGGGGACGAGGGCGACATCGAGATAGAGGTGTCGGGGACGACGCTCATTACCGGTGAGCACGGAGCAGGGATCGAGGGCCGCCACGAGGGAAGCGGCGATGTTCGCATTCATGCCGAGGGCACCCGGATAACGACCTCCGGGCACCTGACGGGTGAAGCCCATGCTGAAGGTATCGATGCCGAGGCCAGGGGCGGCTCGGTCCGGGTGACGCTGCGTGATGTCGACATCGAAACCTTCGGCGCGTGGGACCACGACCCGGACCACCACGACCACGATCACGAGGCAGACACCGGTGCCAACGGCGTGCACGCCTCGCGGTCGCACGGTGCGGGCGAAGTTTCGGTCGACATCGAGGGAGGCAGAATTGTCACCTACGGCGTCGATTCGGCCGGCGTCGTGGTTTCCGGTGCAGGTGAGGTGCGGCTGCGCTCCCGTGGCACGACCGTCGTCACGCATGGTCGAAACGGACACGGCCTGCTTGGCGAAATCCGGGACGGCACCGGAGGCGATATCGGCATGGAGGTGCGCGGCGCCACCGTCATGACCTATGGCGACTCTGCCTATGGGGTATGGGGCGACGCTCACGGCGATGGTACCCGCGGCGACGTGCGGCTCGATGTGGGCGGGTCCGCGGTGACGACCGGGGGAGAGAATGGCCACGGCATTCTCGGCTCTGTCCGCGATGGTGCCGAGGGCGATGTCGCGGTCAGGGCGCAGGAGGCGACTGTCACCACCAGGGGTGACTCCGCCGAGGCCGTATGGGGCACTGCCATCGGCACCGGGACGCGTGGCGACGTGCGCCTCGATGTGGGCAGGTCCACCGTGGTGACCGAGGGAAGCACCGCCCACGGTATTGTCGGCTCCGTCCGCGACGGTGCCGAGGGCGATGTCGCGCTCGAGGTGCGGGACACCACCGTCACCACCAGGGGCGACTCGGCCTATGCGGTGTGGGGCGACGCTCGCGGCGAAGGCACGCGCGGTGACGTGCGGCTCGATGTGGGCGGTTCTGCCGTGACGACCGGGGGAGAGAACGGCCACGGCATTCTCGGCTCTGTCCGCGACGGTGCGCGGGGCAACGTCACCGTCAGGGTGCGGGAGACGACCATCACCACCCGGGGTGCCTCTGCCGAGGCCGTGTGGGGCGCTGCCACCGGCAATGGCGTGCGCGGCGACGTGCGCCTCGATGTGGCCGGGGCCACCGTGGTGACCGAGGGAAGCACCGGCCACGGCATACTCGGCTCTGCCCGGGACGGTGCCGAGGGCGATGTCGCGCTCGAGGTGCAGGACACGACCGTCACTACCAGGGGCGAAACGGCCTATGCCGTGTGGGGCGACGCCAATGGTGACGGTACGCGCGGTGACGTGCGGCTCGATGTGGGCGGGTCCACCGTGGTGACCGGGGAAAGGAACGGCCAGGGCGTTCTCGGCTCTGTCCGGGACGGTGCGAAGGGCGATGTCACGGTCAGGGTGCAGGACACGAGTGTCACCACCCGGGGTGCCTCCGCCGAGGCCGTGTGGGGCGCTGCCACCGGCAATGGCGTGCGCGGTGACGTGCGGCTTGAGGTGGGCGGGTCCGCCGTGGTGAGCGAGGGAAACACGGGTCACGGCATACTCGGCTCTGCCCGGGACGGTGCCGAGGGCGATGTCACGGTCAGGGTGCAGGACACGACCGTGACCACCAGTGGCGAAGCTGCCTATGCCGTGTGGGGCGATGCCGATGGCGACGGCACGCGCGGTGACGTACGGCTCGACCTCACCGGGTCCACTGTGACGACCGGGGGACAGAACGGTCACGGCATCGTCGGCTCCGTCCAGGACGGTGCGGAGGGTGAAGTCGCAATCACACTGCAGGACACGACCGTCGCCACCAGGGGCGAATCCGCCGATGCCGTGTGGGGCGCTGCCATCGGCGATGGTACGCGCGGCGACGTGCGGCTTGATGTGGGCGGGTCCGCCGTGGTGACCGAGGGAATGACCGGCCACGGCATTTTCGGCTCTGTCCGGGACGGTGCGGAGGGCGATGTCACGCTCAGGGTACGGGACACGACCGTGACCACCCGGGGTGACAGTGCCTATGCCGTGTGGGGCGACGCTCACGGCGATGGTACGCGCGGTGACGTGCGGCTCGATCTCGCCGGATCTGCCGTGGTGACCGGGGGAACGGAGAGCCACGGCATAGTCGGCACTGTCCGGGGCGGTGCGCAGGGTGACGTCGCGATCTTGCTGCGGGACACGACCGTCGCAACCCGGGGCGTGAATTCCGACGGTATTCGGGCTTTCGGCCTCGGCGTCGGAGACGTCGCGATCGATCTGCGCGGGACCGGCATCGAGACACTGTCGACCGCACCTGACGATCTGGGTGACACGTGGTCGGTCGGCGTGAAGGCCGATATCGGTCAGAATTCCCGGTCCGGGGCAGGCATTGTCGGGGATCTCGACCTGCGGACGTCAGGTGGCAGTATCGTGACCCACGGGGTGTTGTCCCGCGGTATCCAGGCCGGGCACGTGTCGAGCGACGGACTGAACCATGGCGATGTCCGGATCACGACATCCGGCACCCGGATAGAAACCCGCGGCGCCGACGCCGATGGCATCCTCGTCTACCACACGGGGACAGGCCGGATCGATATCCGGGTCGATGGCGGGCGCATCGAAGCGCTCGAAACGGGGTCAAGCGGTATCCGGGTCGGCCAGGTGACAACGCCCGAAACCCGGCTCGGACGGACCGCGGCCACCGGTGTCGTTGAACGCGCCGCCCCGATCGGGACTGACGGATACCGCCGGCAGACCGTGAGCGTGAACGCGCCGGTGAACGGCGGGGCAGGGCTGGGGGCAGGGGTCTTTCTTGCCGGCGGAGGCCGCGTCATTGTCGGACCGGACGGCCGGTTGGGAGCCGGGTCCGGCGTTGCGATCTTCTCCGCCGGTGACAGTGAGATCGGCGGGCAGCCGGTTCCGAGCCGGCTCCATGTCGACCTGAGGCCAGACGGGCGCCGACCCTCCGACCTGCTCGACGGTACGATCCGCAACGACGGGGGCGAGACCGTTCTCGCGGTCAACGGGGTCTCACTGTTCGACAGCACCGCCGGCGGGCGCCTGTCGAGCCGGGCGCCGAATGGCGCGCGCGATGTTGCCCTTGCCGACGGTTTCGCGGGCCTGGACTTTTCGGATGCGGGCAGTTTCGTCAGCGTCTGGGCGCCTCGCGCGGCCGTGTACGAAGCGCTTCCGGGCATCCTGCACAGCCTGGACGATCGGGCGCATTTCGACGAGACGCAGACGCGGGTGAACCCTGGTCAACCTTTCCGGCTCCGGGTTTCGGGCGGCACGGGCTCGCGCGGCGGCGGGGGCGGTACGGTGGGTGCCGGCTACGAGTACGACCGTCACGATATCGAGCTGGGGCTGGACGCAGCGCTGTCGGAAGACGGCAGCGTGACAGGCACGCTGGGCGTGCGCCGGGTGTCGGGTTCGGCCGATGTGTCGGCAGCGACCGGTGGTGGCCGGATCGAAGCCCGCGGCTACGGCGTGTCGCTGGGGCTCACCTGGCGCTCCGAGGCGGGCTGGTACGGTACGGGCCGGGTCTCTGCCACGCGTTACTCCGTCGACTTCGAGTCGGACAGGCTCGGGGGGCTGCGCGACGATGTCGACGCGCAGGTCCACGCCGCGGAACTGGAGGCCGGCAGGCGGTTCGGTCTTGGCGATGGCATGGACCTGACCCCGAAGGCGTGGCTGCGCCGTTCGGGCCTGTCGGTGGACGGGTTTGCGGATGCCGCGGGTGCCCGGGTGTCGCTGCGCGACGCGAGCCGGCTCAGGGCCGGCGCCGGCGCGGCCGCCCGGGCCCGGCTCGAGGGCAGGGAAGGCGGGACACTGGTTCTCGAGGGCCTGCTTGGCATCGAGGGCTCCGCCGACAGCCGCAAGACCCGGATAGACGTCTCCCGCGAGACACTGACGGCGCGGGAACCCGGCAGCCGGTTGCTGCTCGGACTTGGTGCGGCCTGGCAGCGCAACGGGCTGTCGGTCCGCACCGAACTCGGCCTCGCACAGGGCATCTCGACAGGCGACGCAGACTGGGCCGGCCGCGTGACCGTCGGACTTGCGTTCTGATGTCCCGGGCACCCGGCGGTCCAGCCCTGGCAGCAAACCCCCGGCACGCCAGCGCCGCATTCCGGCAACGAACCCGGCTCGCGGCGGGGATCGCGGTGCCGGTGCTCGTCCCCGGGCGGCCCTCCTCCAGTGGCGACACGGCGCTCACGCCCGGGCATTTCATCAGAAACTCGAGCGGGACCCGGCCCGGTCGACAGCAGGGGACGGATCACGAATGGCTGACGGCCTCACGCCCCGGTCCGGCGGGAACCTGTGCCGTCGACCGGACTCGCGTGGTCACCGACATGCTACAAGGGCCTTCGATGGCGGGCTGTCCACCAGCACGCTGATCCCGGCTCCACGCGGGGGAAGCAGACATGATGGGCGGGCCCGGCATGCCGACCGCCGCCACTGGCCATGGACCGTGAACCGTTGTGCGGTGCAATATGGAAAGTGCTGGCCGATGCGACTGTACCGCAGTAACCCCGGCATCGGACGGGGTACGGTTGTCAGCCGCGCGGCATCCGGAACAGAAAGCCGCCCCTGTCGCGGAAGGTAGCCCATGATCCCGAACGACTATCCGAGCCTGAATTTCGACCTTGGTGAAACCGCCGACATGCTGAGGGACTCGGTCCGTTCCTTCGCCTCTGACGAGGTTGCGCCGCGGGCGGCCGACATCGAGCGGGCGAATGACTTTCCCGCCGACCTCTGGCGCAAGATGGGTGATCTCGGTGTTCTCGGCATCACTGTCGAGGAGGAGTACGGCGGGGCCGGGATGGGGTACCTCGAACACGCGGTTGCGGTGGAGGAGCTGAGCCGGGCCTCGGCCGCTGTCGGGCTCAGCTACGGCGCCCATTCCAACCTGTGCGTCAACCAGATCCGGCTGAACGGCACCGAGGAGCAGAAACACCGGTTCCTGCCCCGCCTGATCAGCGGCGAGCACGTGGGTGCGCTGGCGATGAGCGAACCCGGGGCGGGATCGGACGTGGTCGGCATGACCACCCGGGCCGATCGCCGCGGCGACCGCTACATCCTCAACGGTTCCAAGATGTGGATCACCAACGGGCCCGACGCGGATACGCTGGTCGTCTATGCCAAGACCGAACCCGCGGCGCATCAGCGCGGCATTACCGCCTTTCTCATCGAGAAGGGCATGAAGGGATTCTCGACGTCACCCAAGCTCGACAAGATGGGCATGCGCGGTTCGAACACCTGCGAACTGGTGTTTGCCGACTGCGAGGTGCCCGAGGCCAATGTGCTCGGTGGCGAGAACCGCGGCGTCAACGTGCTGATGAGCGGCCTTGACTACGAGCGTGCGGTGCTGGCCGCGGGTCCGCTGGGGATCATGCAGTCCTGCATGGACGTGGTGCTTCCCTACGTGCACGAACGTCGCCAGTTCGGAACTCCGATCGGCGAGTTCCAGCTGATGCAGGGCAAGATTGCCGACATGTACGTCACCATGAACGCGTCGAAGTCCTACGTCTATTCGGTGGCAAAGGCCTGCGACCGCGGCGAGGTCACGCGCAAGGACGCGGCAGGCGCCATCCTGTACGCCGCCGAGAAGGCGACCTGGATGGCGCTCGAGGCGATCCAGTGCCTCGGCGGCAACGGCTACATCAACGACTACCCGACCGGCCGGCTGCTGCGCGACGCCAAGCTCTACGAGATCGGTGCCGGAACCTCGGAGATCCGTCGCATGCTGATCGGGCGTGAGCTCTACCGGGAGTCGGCGTGACCGGATCGGAGGGAGTGCCGTTTCCCGCACCGGGGCTCGCCATTGGGCCGGACGGCCGGGTGCGGTGTGCGTGGTGCGAGGGACGCGACGACTACCGTACCTACCACGACGAGGAGTGGGGGCGGCCCGAGACCGATGATCGGGCGCTGTTCGAGAAGGTCTGCCTTGAAGGGTTCCAGGCCGGACTGAGCTGGCTCACCATCCTGCGCAAGCGGGACGACTTCAGGCGCGTGTTTGCCGGTTTCGACATCGATGCGGTTGCCGGGTTCGGCGAGGCCGACGTGGAGCGGTTGCTCACCGACCGCTCCATCGTGCGCCATCGCGGCAAGATCGAGGCAGTCGTCCACAATGCACGGCTCGCGCTGCAGTTGCGCGCCGAGTTCGGGTCGCTCGCGGCCTTCTTCTGGAGCCACGAACCGGCGCCGGCAGACCGCCCGGCGGTCATCGACCACGCTTCTGTCCCTGCCACCACGCCGGAAGCAACCCGGCTTTCCCGCGAGCTGCGCCGCCGCGGCTGGCGTTTCGTCGGCCCCGTCACCTGCTATTCGTTCATGCAGGCCATGGGACTGGTCAACGACCATCTCGAGGGCTGTGACGTCCGGGCCGAGGTGGAACGCGAGCGCAGCGCACTGATTCGCCCCACACCAACAGTGACGAGGTCGGCATGATTGGAACACGACTCTATTCCGGATCCCCGTTCGAGGAGATGGCGGGCTACGCGCGCGCGGTCGTCGACGGCGACACCGTTCACGTGTCCGGGACGACCGGGTACGACCCCGAGATCAACGGATTTGCCGCGACCGTCGAGGAGCAGGCGACGCGGGCCTTCGCCACCATTTCCGACGTGCTCGAGCGGGCCGGGACATCGCGGGAGAACATCATCCGCATGCGGGTCTACGTCGCGAGCAGGGAGGAGTTCGATCGCATCAAGTCGATCATCAGGGACTACAGCATGCCGGCGCGCCCCGCCAACACCGCGCTCATCTGCGGCCTCGCCACCGAGGAGATGCGGGTCGAGTTCGAGGTGACGGCGCGCATTCCCGAAGCGACGGAGTAGATCGCCATGCCCAGTATCCTGGTAACGGGTGCGAGCCGCGGGATCGGCCGCGAGTTTGTCCGCCAGTTCATTTCCGACGGCTGGGAGGTCATGGCGGCATGCCGCGACCCGGCCGGCACCGGTCAGGTTGCCGGGGCCGAGTACCTGAAACTCGACGTCGACGACGCGGCGAGCGTTGCGGCCTGCCGCGCCGCGCTCGGTGACCGGCCGGTCGACGTGCTGGTCAACAACGCCGGGATCATCGGGCAGCGGGAGGGGTTCGGGTCACTCGACTACGCCGCCTGGCAGGCGGCGATGACCACCAATGTCTTCGGACCGATGAGGGTTGCCGAGGCCTTCGTCGACCGGGTTCTCGCGGGTTCGCGCCGGCAGATGGTCTTCATCTCTTCCTACATGGGCAGTATCTCCCGGGCCGGGCCGGGTGCCTGCGTCTATCGCTCCTCGAAGGCCGCGCTCAACATGGCGGTACGCTGCATGTCGCTCCAGCTCGCCGGCCAGGGGGTGACCGCGGTGCTGCTTCACCCCGGTCATGTGAGCACCGACATGGGCGGTGCGTCGGCGCCGGTTACTCCGGAACAGAGCGTGCGTGGCATGAAGGAGCAGATCCTGTCGCTGTCCACCGCGGACAACGGGCGGTTCATGAGCTTCAGGGGCGAGGAACTGCCCTGGTAGGCCCCGCACTCCGGCACCGTCAGGGCCGCGGCAATCATGAAGGTCACGCTGACCCACCGCATGAATCATGCATGGCAGACGTTCCGTTCGACACGCTCGCGGTGACGCGGGGTCTGGAAACCAAGGGCTTTGACGCCGCTCAGGCCGAAGCCATCACCTGACCCGTGCTTGAGGGCGTGACAGGAGGCATGGCGACCAAGGCTGACCTGTTGCTCGTGTCGACTGAACTCAATGGCGAATTGAGCGAACTCAAGGCCGAGATGGGTCAGCTCAGGACCGAACTCAGGTGGATCAAGGTGATCGGCGGGTCAATCCTGGCCGTCCTGATCCTGCCTTGGTTGGCGGAGCCGATTTCGGGAACGATGCCTGGTCAATAGGAGGGCGAGAGGTCCGTTCAGGCAGGCCTGCGGATCAGAATGCCGAGGACAGCGACGGCGGTACGATCAGCCGGTCCATCCTGTGCGGACGTCCGCCCAAACGTCCCCTCGCCCACGCCGCAGCCAGGCCGGCGCGGGTGCGCCCGGCGATGAGCTCGCGCTCGAATTCGGCCAGGGATGCAAGGATGCCGGACACCAGGCGCCCGTTCGCGGTCGTGGTGTCGATTTCGCTCCCGGCGCCGGCGGGCACCCGGAACCTGACCTCCCGGCCGCGCAATCCGTTCACCGTGTTCACCAGGCGCTTCAGGTCGCGCCCGAGCCGGTCGAGCTTTCACACGACCAGCGTGTTGCCCGGCTGACGCGGCTCCAGGCCCCGCCGGTGGTCCTTGCGGCCCGAGGCCTGATCCTCGTGGATCCGGACAAACGGGCATTTATCTGGCGCGGGCGAAACGGTCGCTTCACCTGATGGTCGCCGGTTGTCTCGTATCGCATATCGAGCTTCGATACATTCCGTTGGATGATCCGGAGTTTCCGCTGCAAGGAGACCGGACAGTTCACCGCGGGCGTTCGTGTGCGCCGGTTTGTGGCCATCGAACGGGTGGCGCGGCGCAGGCTGGCCCAACTGGACGCGGCCGCAACCCTGGATTTCCTGCGCGTCCCGCCCGGGAAGCGTCTCGAGGCCCTGCAGGGCGACCGCGCGGGCCAGTATGGCGTCCGGATCAATGACCGGTGGAGGCTCTGCTTCCGCTTCGTCGATGGAGACGCCCATGACGCCGAGATCGTCGATTATCACTGAGGCGCGAGGAGAGAGTGCATGACGACGCGACTGGAGCCGGTGCATCCCGGGGAGGTACTGAAGCACGATGTCATGGAACCGTTCGGGATCTCCTCGAACGCGCTGGCAAAGGCGCTCGGCGTGACGACGGCCCGGGTAAACGACATCGTGCGCGGACGCCGGGGGATCACGGAAGGGACCGCGCTGCGACTGGCGCGCTGTTTCGGCACGGACGCCCGGAGCTGGCTGAACCTGCAGGTGCGCTACGAACTGGAATGTGCCGAGCGCGATGAGGCCGAGGCCGTCAATGCTATCCGGCCACGTGCGACCGCCTAGCCTTACCGACACGCCGGCTGCTGTCATCCGCGATCCCCTGCAGCTGCTCGAGAATCCGACAGCCGCCCATGTCGAGGCCGTCAACGCTATCCGGCCAAGTGTGGCCGCTTAGGGTTACCGACCCGCCGGCCGCTGGCATCCGCGATCCCGCGGAGTTGCCCGGGGATCCGACAGCCGCCCATGTCGAGGCCTGGCAACTCCGCCAACGCGCCTGTGACATGACCGGGAACTCGGCTGGCAGCCGGCCAGGCGTCCCCCGACCGACACCCGCTACGTACCTCGGTGTGACAGCGGGCGGAGCCGTGGACGCCATGCCGGCAGGTGGCGCCGCTCGAGAAGGCGAAACGCCGATGCGGAGAACGAGACCTTTGTGATCGGCCAGCCTGCAGTGCGGGAGCATGTCTCCGCCTTCGGCAAGGTGTTGGCTGGCGACACCCGGAACAGGGATTTCGCCGCCAGCGAGACGGCGTTCACCGGCAGCACCGGGATCGACGACCTGACCACCCTGTTCCGCGAGCGCTGCATGATGACGACGGTGGACCGGGCGGCGGAGAAAATCGCTGCCTGTCGCGCGCTTCACCGGCATGTCCGACGAACGGGAGCGCGAGACCATCGAGCGCCTGCATCGGGATGTCCTGCCGATGCCTGGCGCGACCGCCGCGGCGGCCTGATTCAACCCCCGCTTCGAATGGGCCGCTTTCGGCCTCCTATTGACGCCTCCGCCGCCGATTCTTACGCTCGGTGGGTCCGGACCTGAGAGGAAGGGAATTCCATGCCGCTCGATAGCGCACATCCCGCCTCCGGAGCCGCAAGGGGAACGGGTTCCGGAGCGGTCGCAACGGTCCGTTCGGCCTGCCCGCACGATTGCCCGAGCGCCTGCGCGCTGGAAGTGGAGCGCCTGTCGCCGACGCGGATCGGCCGGATCCGGGGCAACCGGGACCTGCCCTATACCGCCGGTGTCATCTGCGAGAAGGTGTCCCGTTACGCCGAGCGCGTGCATCATCCGGACCGGCTGGGCCAGCCGCTGCGCCGGACCGGGACCAAGGGCGACGGCGCCTTCGCGCCGATATCCTGGGACGATGCCCTGGACGAGATCGCCGAAGCCTTCCTGCGCGCCGAAGCCCGCCATGGCAGCGAGACGGTCTGGCCCTATCATTCCGGCGGTACGCTGGGCCTGATCAGCCGCTGGGGCCTCGACCGGCTGCGCAACGCGAAACGCTATTCGAAGCAGCGCTCGACCATTTGCGTCGGCCCGTCCTCGTCCGGCTGGAAGGCCGGCATCGGCATGCTGACCGGACCCGATCCGGCGGAAGCGGCGAAATCCGACCTGGTCGTCGTGTGGGGTGGCAACCCGGTCTCCACCCATGTCAACCTGATGAGCCATATCCGGCGCGCTCGCAAGGACCGGGGCGCCGAGCTGGTCGTGGTCGATGTCTACGACACGCCGACGGTGCAGGCCGCGGACCGGGCCCTGATCCTCCGACCTGGCACCGACGGCGCGCTGGCGCTGGCGATGATGCAGGTGATCCTGGCCGAAGGGCTGGCGGATCGGAACTATCTCGCCCGGCTGACCGATTTCGACCCGGACATCGAGCGCCACATCCTCAGCCGGACGCCGGCCTGGGCGGCGGCAATCACTGGCCTGGCCGAGCAGGACATTATCGATTTCGCCCGCCTGTACGGCCGGACGAAGCGGAGTTTTCTGCGCCTCGGCCTCGGCTTTACCCGGTCGCGCAACGGCGCTGTCGCCATGCATGCCGTGAGCTGCCTGCCGGCGCTCACCGGCGCCTGGCAGGAGGAGGGCGGCGGCGCCTTCTATGCCCGGCTGGAGGACTGGGGGCTGGACCTGAACCTCGCCCACGGCCTCGATCTTGACGATCCGGCGATCCGGTCGCTCGACCAGTCGCGCATCGGTCCGGTGCTGACCGGTGCGCCCGGCGCGCTGGAAGGAGGCCCGCCGGTCACCGCGATGCTGATCCAGAACGCCAATTCGGCCGAGGTTGCGCCCGACAGCCGCGCCGTGCGCGCGGGGCTGGCGCGGGACGATCTGTTCCTGTGCGTGCACGAGCAGTTCATGACCGCGACCGCCCGCTACGCCGATATCGTGTTGCCGGCGACCACCTTCCTGGAATGCGACGACTTCTATATGGGCTGGGGCCATTCGGCTCTCACCGTCGGCCGGCGGGTGCTGGAGCCTTTCGCCGAGACGCGGAGCAACCACGACGTCGTGTGTGGCCTGGCGAAACGGCTGGGCGCCGAGAGCCCGGCCTTCGACATGAGCGCCTGGGAACTGATCGACGCCACGCTCCAGCGCTCGGACAAGGGCAGCGCCGACGCCGCGGCGGAAAAGGGCTGGATCGACTGCAATCATCCGTTCGAGGACGCGCATTTCCTGAACGGCTTCCCGACCGAGGATGGCAGGTTCCATTTCAGGCCGGACTGGGCGGCGGTCGGCCCCTACCATGCCGGCATGCCGGAACTGCCCGACCATTGGGCGGTGACCGAGGCGGCCGACGACACCCGGCCGTTCCGCATGGTGGCGCCGCCGGCCCGCACCTTTCTGAATTCCAGTTTCACCGAAACCGCCGGCTCGCAACGGCGGGAGGGATCGCCAACCGTTCTCATCCATGCCGACGACGCTGCAGCCCACGGTATCGCCGACGGCGACGAAGTGCGGGTCGGCAACGACCGGGGCGGGGTGACGCTGACGGCGCGCCTGGCCGATGGTCTCCTGCCCGGCACCGTGATCGTCGAAGGCATCTGGCCGGGCGACAGCTACAGCGATCCCGCGGGCGGCGGCATGAGCATCAACCAGCTGGTCTCCGCCGAGGCGGTTGCGCCGATCGGCGGCGTGGCGTTCCACGACACGGCGGTGTGGATAAGGCCGGTGAAGCGGGCCGTCGCCGGAGCGGTCTGAGCCGCGGCATCGTGCGGCAGGTCGGGGTTTGCGCCGCCCCGGCCCGCGCGACATTTCAAGCGAACCATCCGACCGCCGCTCGCCCGCCATGTCCGACGGCCCGGAACCGCCGGGTCCTCCGATCCAGGCGGTGATGATTCCGTTGACGCCCTTCCAGCAGGATAGCCCGCGGCTCTGGTACACCGAGACGATGCGCGGCACGGTCACCGATCCGGGCGGCGACCTGGAGCTGATCGACAGCGCGATCGCGAAGCGGGCGGTTACGGTCGAGAAAATCCTCATCACCGACTGCCATCCGTACCATGCCGGCGGCACGAAGGACCCGGCCAGGCGCCTCGCGGTTCCGGTGGAGGGGCAGTGCCGGATGTCCGGCTTTGCCGGCGCCATGGAATTCGAGCCGGACCGCCGGCGGAAGGACGGCGATACGGTGAGCGTCGGCAATGTCACGATGGATGTGATCCATCGCCCCGGCCACACGCCGGGTCATGTCGTCTTCGTCCATCGCGGGGACGAATTCGCCATGGTCGGCGACGTGCTTTTTCAGGGCTCGATCGGCAGATCCGAGTTCCCGACGGGCAATCACGACGAGCTGGTCGCGAGCATCCGCAACAAGCTGTTCCCGCTCGGCGACGACACCGCCTTCATCACCGGCCACGGCCCGCCGTGCACCTCCGGTCAGGAGCGGTGGACCAATCCCTTCTTCTGCGACATGGCGCTGGGGTGGCCTGACCGTTTCGTGCGCCGGCGCCCGGCCGGATTGTGGAAGTGTCACGAGATGTCCGCTTGCGTGAGGCGGACGGGGATGTCGAGAAACGGGGACCGCGGACTTGTCGCCATGCGCGTGGCGTGGGGCGAGGATTCAGACAGTGGACGGCGCTGTGCCGAGCGTGTCGGAACCGGTTGGCGATCCTGTTCCTGCAGGAAGGGTGGGCTCGGAGCCTGATTTGGATATCGACCGACCGCTCCGCGCGAGGGCCATTTGCGGCGCGACCAGCGGGGTGGCGAGGATGGCCTGTCAGCCTGCCCGGACTCGCATTGAGATCAAAGAAATTCACCTTGGTGGTCAATTATAGTCATAATTCATAGAACATCCCTTGAAACTGAATCTTTCGCACCATTTCATGAATTTCCACGGAATTGGCTTTGTTGACTTCGTTTTTCAGTCGGGAATCAGAATTCATGAATGGTGTACTCCAGCACCGGTTTTCAGGGCCGATCACGGTTTTCGGGACCGACGGTTGCCGGACCGGGCGACGCTGGCCGGTTATGCCGCCCTGATCGATGCCTGCAACCTGCAGGTTCCCCTGCCGCGGACATTGTTCGCTACGGGCGAGCGGCACAGGATCCTGGAGGAGGGCTGGCGGCTTCTCACCCCTCGCCATGCGCCGCGCCCCACATTGGAAGCCCACCTGACCTTCGCCCTCAAGTACGAGGGGCTCGATCTTGCCGTCCTGAAGCGCCTCTTCCTCGTGGTGGATGCGGTCGAGATCGAAGCCATCGTGCGGGATACGCCGACGGGCAGCTACGCCCGGCGTCTCTGGTTTCTCTACGAGTGGCTCACCGGGCAGCGACTGGACCTTCCCGACGCCACACGGGGCGACTATGTGCCGGTTGTCAACCCGCAGCAGCAATGGGCTGTTCCGGGCGAGAACTCCACACGGCACCGCGCCAGGAACAACCTGCCGGGCATACCGGACTTCTGTCCGCTCGTCCGGCGCACGGAAGCACTCGAGGAATTCGTCAGCCTTGGTCTCGCGCAGCGGGCGCGGGAGATCGTGGCTGCGGTGCCGGAGGACTTGCTGGCCAGTACAGCCGCTTTCCTGCTCGTGAAGGGTTCCAGGTCGAGCTACGCGATCAAGGGCGAGCGCCCGACTCACACCCGCATTCAGCGCTGGGGCCGAGCTATCGGTGAGGCCGGCCGGCGACCCATCGACCTGAATGGGCTGATTCGACTCCAGCATGTCGTGATCGGCGATAACCGGTTCGTGCGTCTGGGCCTGCGCACCGAAGGCGGATTTGTCGGCAGGCACGACAGGGACACGGGTGCACCGCTCCCCGACCACATCAGCGCGCGGCACGAAGACCTCACGCCGCTGATCGAAGGCATGGTCGCCTTCGACCGGGACCGGGCAACCGCCTCGATCCTGTCATCGCAGCTGCCGCGCTGGCCTTCGGATTCGTCTACATCCACCCTTTCGATGACGGCAACGGGCGCATCCATCGCTATCTCGTTCATCACGTCCTGGCGCAGCGGGGCTTCAACCCGCCGGGGCCCGTGTTTCCGGTATCCGCCGCGATCCTGGACTGGATTCACGCGTATGGCGCGGTTCTGGCGGACTATTCGCGGCGGCTCCTGCCGCTGATCGAATGGGAGCCGACGGAGCGCGGAAATGTCCGGGTCCTCAACGACACTGCAGATTTCTATCGCTTCTTCGACGCCACGCTCCATGCCGAATTCCTGTTCGAATGCGTGCGCGGTACGATCGAGGTAGACTTGCCGAACGAAACGGACTTTCTCCGGCGCTACGACCAGTTTGCGAGCCACCTTCAGGCGATCGCCGATATGCCTGACCGCGCTGTCAACCTGCTGTTCCGGTTCCTGCATCACAATGGCGGGCGTCTTTCGGGTCGGGCGCGCACAAGAGAATTTGTGGGACTGACGGATGAGGAAACGCAACGGATCGAGCGCATGTACGCCGACGTGTTTGAACCTTGGAACGTACAGCCGTAGTCCAGGTGGCCCCGATCTCACCGTACTGAACAGAGAAGTAAACGGGCAACCCCTGCCTGGCAAACGGGACAGGCCTTTACTCTGTCCGTGTTCCGTGTGACGTTGCAACTGCCCGGCACCCGCCGAAGCGGCGCAATTGATGGGGAATCACAGCATGAAATGGTATCGAGCAGCAGGCCTTTTCGCCGCGCTGGCGTTAGCGCCCGGGATCGCCGCGGCCAACGAGGGAGGTGCCTATGTGTCGGTGGGCGGCCTCTACGTCATGCCGACCGATTCGGATCTCTCGTACACTCAAGGCGATTTGGAGCTCGCCGCCGCAGCGCCCCTGGACGGTGGTCCCGGCTTCACAGCGGCGATCGGGTACAGCGTGCCCAATGGTCTGCGAGCCGAACTGGAGTTCGGCTACCGTTCATCATCCTGGAGCAAGTACGAGGATCTGAGGGCCACCTATGGTGGGGAGACCCATGACCTTGACGACGAGGATTCGGAAGGCGATGTGACAACGCTGAGTCTGATGGTCAACGGCACCATGGTCTTCGATACATCATCGGGCTTGAGTCCCTATGTTGGCGCTGGAATCGGATTTGCCAAGCACGAAGTTTCCGGCGAAGAAGCAGAAGCGACCGTACAGGGAACCACCCACGAGCTTGAGAGCTTTTCCGAGGACGATACCGTGCTCGCCTATCAGGCAATGGTGGGCGTCACCTATCCCATCTCCGAAAACGCTGAGGCCCGGCTTGGCTACCGGTACTTCGCCACCAGCGAAGCCGAATTTGATGACTTCAAGGCCGATTACGGGTCGCATAGTGTCGAGCTGGGCATTCTGTTCCGCTTCTGACTGTTGCGCAGCTTCAACAAGTGAGCCCCGCCGGCGCCGGCGGGGCTCAATCACGCACGGCAAGGAGACTTGCCGTGAATGAAGGATAGACAGGACAACTCGACACCCTCGCAGCACAGGTTTCAGTCCTGCCACTGGGTGCGATTGAGCCATGCCATGGACGCCGGCTCATCGAGCCCGAAGTCCTGCGCCCCAACGCCACGCTCGACCCCGCCACTTCCGGGTCAATCCGGAGCCGCTCGAAGTTCTCAACCAGGTGCTTGTCGCATCACGACAAGACTTCATGCGCCCCGTGATGGGGATGGACGATTGATTGAGACACGAGAAACCCCTCGCGCATGGTTGTCATGCGAGAGGGGAGAAAGGCGCACCGCGCGGCGGTCGGCAGGCGAGCGCGCGAAGCAGCCAGTCCGCTCTCGGTTCCCGGTACGCTGTCCGGACCTCGCCCCGGAAGACAGCCGGCTGGATGCGCGCAGGTCATTCTGGCGCAGTTTCTTGCCCTGCATGTCGAGGACCGGTCTGCCCGTCTGGTCGAAGGTGTCCCGGCCCCGGACGCCGTGACGGTCCGCGAACTCCTTCACGTATCGGACCAGATGCCCCGGGCTCATCCTGTGGCAGATCCCGGCCGCGCTTGAGCATGGGCAAGACGGACTCGATCCCGTTGGTGCAGGCCATACTCCTGACGCGCTCGCCGGCCGAGTGGGCCACCGCATGACGGTCGAAAGGCATGCCCATACGGGCGGGCCGTAGCATCGTCGGTATGGACCGTGGCGCCTCCCGGCGCGGCATGGTCATGGATTTCCAGTTTACCGCCTTCACGAGCACGCCGATCGCACGCTGCGGCTACGGGAGCGTCATCTGGCAATGTTTCGCAGCAGTATGGTCCGGCATACGATCAAGCAGCCATGCGAACGACAGGCAGGCCGGAGGACGGCGCCAGTGTCAGGCCGCGCCTCACGACACGAAGCGCGTATCCTGGGGCCGGTCGCAGCGTCACGCGTGCCAACAGACGGGCCAGTACGATCTTCATTTCGCAGGTAGCGAACGCCGCGCCCAGGCAATGCCGCACTCCGCCACCGAAGGGAAAGAACGCATAGGGGTCCGGGCGTGTCCCCAGGAACCGGCCCGGATCGAAGGAGTCCGGTTCCTTCCAGAGATCGGGCCGGCGGTGGGCGAGGTAGATGCATGGAGCGGCAACGCAGCCTGCCGGAAGCTGAACGGAGCCCACGGCATGGTCGGTCTCGAGCTGACGCACGACGATGGGAATTACCGGATGGAGACGCGCCGTTTCCTTGATGACCGCATCCAGGTAGGTCAGCCGGGCGATCTGCTCCGGGGTGGGTGCAGGCGGGCACGGTCCGTTCCCGATGACGGATGCCACCTCCGCGCGCGCCATCTCCAGGACGTGCGGGTGCTTCAGCAGGCGGTGGATCACCCAGGCCAGTGACGTGGCCGTTGTCTCATGGCCTGCCACCAGCAGGGTGAAGAGCTCGTCGCGGACCTCCTCGTCGCGCATGGGCAGGCCATTCTCGTCACGCGCGGCAATCAGCATGCTCAAGACGTCGGTTCGCTCTTCGGGTCCCTCCGCCCGACAGCGCCGGATTTCGCCGTGCAGCAATCCCTGGATGTCGCGGCGAACCCGGCCGAGGCTCCACCATGCCCTGACCGGACGCAGCGGGTTTCCCACGTCCATGAGGGCAAGAACGTCGACCAGGGCTGTGCGCAGCCGAAGCAGGCGTGCCTCATCCGCCACGCCGAATACGACGCGCAGGATGACCTCCAGGGTAATGTCCTGCAGGCGCGGGTGAACGGGAAACGACCTGCCGGATGGCCACGCGTCGATCGACCGGTCGGCGATCTTGCAGATCATCTCGCCGTGCAGCCGCAGCCGCTCGCCGTGGAACGGCGGCATGAGCAGCCGGCGCTCGCGGCGGTGCCGGGCACCGTCAAGAAACAACAGGGAGTTCGGTCCGAAAAACACCTCGAACACCCTGTTTGCCCGACCGGCCCGGAACAGGCCGGGATCGACGGTGAAGATCTGCCTGATGGCTCCCGGGTCGGTGAAGAAAACCATCGGCGGCAAGCCGGACAGGCGCACGGTAAACGTGTCGCCGTACCGATCTGCACAGGCGTGCATGAACGGGAGCGGTGCGAACACCCATCTCAGCAACTGGATCGGGGGTGGGGCGAGGGGTCCGTTCGGCAGGGTCGACATCGGGAAACCCATATCGCACCTCATTGCCAGCACGGGACTTCACATGCGCAGGCGCCGTCGAGCCAGTCAAGGCTCCACGGTACAGCAAGGGCACCGTCTGTGGTCTCGAGCCGCGCCTGTCCCGCACACCCGCCCGTGCGACGGTCTGCTGGCAGGGATCGCTCGCGACGGTGCCGGGCGCCGTCAAGAGCAACAGGGAGTTCGGTCCGAAAGACGCCCCGAACGCCCTGATTGCTCGACAGGCCCGGAACAGGCCGGGGTCGACGGGAAAGATCTGCCTGATGGCTCCCGGGCCGGCGAAAACCATTGGCAGACAGCCGGACAGGCGCACGCTGAACCCGTCACCGTACCGATCCGCGCAGGTGTATCCGTCCCGGTCCGCCAGGCGCGGGCGGCGACCGGTCCGCTCGGCTCCGGACTGGCAGGCGCGCCGGACAACGACCGCATCGGCGTCGTGCATTCGGACCGTGGCGGGGCGTGCTGGAGGCCAACGGGCCGGCACTCGAGATCCTGCGTCGCGGCGGCGGGCCGGCCGGAGGACAATGTGCTCTGGCTGACCAGGCAGGTCTGCCGCAGGCCGGGCGCGACGGGGCAGGTCCAGCTGGTCCGCCATGTCCTGGCGGCGAACCCCCCGCCGCGGCGCTGACGGTCACCCTCCTCGACACCCCGAGATACTCCCGACACCTCCCATATGGGAGGATTTACAAGGGCTTGTGCCGGGATACCCTGTCCGGCAGCAGGGTTTCGCGAAGCTTGCGGTGACTGCGCCGCGGAGGGTGGATGACTGGATGTGATGCCATCGAGACCGGCGCGCCGAAGCGTCTGGACGCGGCAGCGATCGGGCTGCGGCGACCACTCGTCGTGTGTCCCCAGGCCGCGTCGAGCGAAGTGAGGTGCGTCATGCTTAGAGAGCCGAGAGCCGAGAGCCGAGAGCCGAGAGCCGAGAGCCGAGAGCCGAGAGCCGAGAGCCGAGAGCCGAGAGCCGAGAGCCGAGAGCCGAGAGCCGAGAGCCGAGAGCCGAGAGCCGAGAGCCGGGCCGTGTCCGGCGTCAGGGCCGGGCGCTCCGGCACCCACCGCATTCCTGCCGTGCGGCTGATGCCATGGGCCGCGCCGACCATGCCCGGCGGGAGCGCCAGTCCCGCCCTCACGCAGGCTCAGCCCACGCGCTAGCTTCCCGCCCCCGCCGTCCGGCGGAGGCTGCCTCCTCTCTTTCTTCCGGCTTCCCCGCCCGTCTCGCGCGGCCGGGCGCCGCGGCGGCCTGCCTGCTCTTCGCCGGCCTGCTCCTGCTCGCCACGGCCGCGCCGGCGCTGGCGCAGACCAGCGTCAAGCTGGTGGGCAACACCGGGCAGACCAGCGAAGCAACCGCCGCTCAAATCAACGTGGATCTCGCCCAGGCGTTCACCACGGGCAGCGACGCCGCCGGCAATAAGGGCTTCAAGCTGACGTCGGTGAAGGGAAAGATCGTTGGCCACAGCAGCGCGCCGATCTACACCGCGCACATCTTCAAGGCGAACACCCAGACCGGCCATCCGACCGGCGACAGCCTGGGCACACTCACGAACCCCTCGCTGAGCACCACCGGGACCGTGACGTGGACGGCGACCGGGGGCGGCATCGATCTGGACGCCGGCACGGGATACCTCTTCGTCCTGGACCTGTCCGCGGGCGGCAGCGTTTTCTTCGACCGCACGACGTCGAATGCCGAGGACGGGACTCCGGCGTCGGGCTGGTCCGTCGACAACGTCTATTTTCAGCGGTCGGGCACCGCCAACAACCTTGCCTGGGGCAATTCTCCCAATAGCGAAGCCCTGCAGATCGAGATCCACGGCTACGCGAAGACCGCGCCGGTGCGGACCGGGTTCGGGCCCACGCCGCCCGTCGGCGCGCTGGTGGACAACTATAGTCTGCAGGAGAGTAATTCGCTGGCCTCACCGAGTCTCACGATCGACCCCGCCCAGGGGTTCACCACCGGCACCGCCCCCGGCGGCTACAAGCTGACCAGCGTTACTCTGGCCCTCTTGGGCTCCGGCACGTTTCCGGTGCTCAGCGTTGAGATCCGGACGGGCGACACGTCCGGTAACTTTGCGATCCCGACCAACACCGTCGTGGGCACGCTGACGGCGCCGGCCTCGCTGTCGTTCGGCGCCAACACGTTCACGGCAGTCGGCGGCATCGACCTGGAGCCCGGCACGACGTATTTCGTGGTCGTCAACACGACCGGGACCGCTGAGAACCATTTTTGGGCCGGCCGGCGCGTTGCATTCGAGCAGAATGCGGTTGACGCGGGGTGGAGCATCGCGGACTACGGCCTCCGCCGCGCCGGCGCAACATGGACGCAGTTCCTCAACAGCGGCCAGCAGGTCGTCCTCCGCCTCGCCATCCACGGCTCTGTGAAGGACGCGCTGCCGCCGGACGCGCCGGGCCAGCCGACGGTGGTCTCGGTTGCGGGCAAGGGCGGCCAATTGGCGGTGAGCTGGGACGCGCCGGCCAAGGTCAACGGCGCGTACGTGATCGACTACGACCTGCGCTACTGCGACCAGAATTCCGACGCGGCCTGCGCGGGCAAATGGATCGCGGAGGGCGACCTGGGGGCAAGCGGCATCCCGGACCCGGGCGCGACCCGGGGCACGCTCACCAGCCCGGTCATCATCTCCGGCCTGACGGCCGCCACCACCTACCGGGTGCAGGTGCGCGCGGCGAACGCCGCCGGCGAGAGCGCCTGGTCGCCCACGCGCACGCGCACGACGGCGGCGGCGACAAGCGGCAACGCCGCGCCGGTGGTGCTCACGCATCTCACCACCGCGAACTCAGCCGGCCATTTCTGCGACGTGGACACCGCAACCACGCCGTCGCGCGGCCCCCAGAATTCGACGGCCGGTGTCCAAGTCTCGGCAATTCTCTCGAACGCGCCGGAGGCGGCGAGTGTTCCGGCGGACTGCTCCACCAGATCTCTAGCTAACCAGATCTTCCACGACGCGAACGGCGACGCCCTGACCTTCACGGTCTCCGCGACCCTGCCGGCCAACGTCCGCTCGGTGCACGATCCCGGAGACACTCCCTATCCGCGCGTCGCCCCGACGCGTAACGGCGGCGCCAGGCTGTGGAACAGGGCCGTCGCCGCGGGCACTCGAACCAACGTGGTCGCGACCGTGACCGCTGTCGACGAGCACGGCGCCAGCAAGAGCGTGACCTACACCTTCGCGGTCGGCACCTTCACCCCCGCGGCCGGCGCGCCGCGCCTCAAGGCGCCGGGCCTGCTGCGCTTCGCCCAGAACACCCGCGGCAGCGCGGTGCTGCCGGCGGCGACCGGCGGCGACACGAGGATATCCGCAACCGACTATCCCGGGCTCTACCTCTACCATGTGAGCGGCCTGCCGCCGGGTCTCAGCTTCGACCCGAAGACGCGCACGGTCTCGGGCACGCCGACCACGGCGGGCACCTGGACCGCGACCTACACCGCCGACGATTATGACTCGGCCTACTCGCGCAAGGACAGCGCGACCGCCGCGGACAAGGCCGACGCGGCGACCCGGACCTTCAAGGTGCGGGTGGACCCGGCGACGGGCGCCGCGCCGACCATCAAGCTGATGCAGGTGGCGTCGCGTCCGGCCCATTCCTTGGGCAGCAACAACGTCTACGACACCTACGTCCTGGGCGACGAGATCCTGATCGACGTGCAGTACGACCGGCCGGTAGCGGCGTCGCTGCCGAGGACGAACAGCCGGATATCGCTGCGCCTGGACCTGGGTGACGACGCTGGCAGCCGGAGCACCAACCGGCGGCTCGCCAACCTGAAGAGCATCGAGTATGGCGGCCGGGTGCTGCGCTTCGCCTACACGGTGCAGACCGGCGCCAGCTGCCAGACGAGTTCGAGGACCGGCGACTGCGACCCGGACGGCATCTGGGTCCAGACCGGCGGGTCGAACCAGGTGGTGTTCCTGGCCAACGACGCGACCCTGGTCGATGCGGAGACCGGTGTCACAGCCGGCCGGACGCTCACCGGGCTGCCGACCGCGGGCGGCCAGCTCGGGGGGGCGGTGCGGGCGAAGGTCGACGGCGGGACGACGAGCGCCAACGGAGCCCGGGTGAAGAGCGCGGAGGTCGACGGCGCGACGCTGACGGTGACCTTCGGTGGGGCCCTGCACGGTCATGGGCAATTCGTGAACACGGGCGTGCTGGTCACGGAACTCGGCGTGCAGAGCGCAGGCGACGTCCAGGGCTACACCGGCCTCTACCAGCACCCGGACACGGTCTCGTTTTCCCAAAGCGGGGGGGCGACGGTGATGTACCTCACGCTGAGCCAGCCGGCGCGCCCGGGCCAGCGGGTGACGCTGGACTACGGGGGCACCCAGTTGAAGGACCACACCAACCGCCTGGTGCCGGGGTTCCAGCAGCTCGAGGTGACCAACGTGACCGGCGGCGCGGCGTCGGTGGCGCCGGCGCCGGTGCGCGGCTCGGCGGCGGGGGGCATGGTGACGCTGGTGTTCAGCCGGGCGCTGTCCGAGGGCTCGGCGCCGACGGCGGGCGCCTTCCAGGTCTGGGCGACGGACCGCAACCACGACTACCGCTCGATCTGGGGCCGGGCCACGGCGACGGCGTCGGTCCAGGGGTCCGCGGTCACGATCCCGCTGGAAGGGGCGCTGAGCGCCGACGACACCGTGACGGTGAACTACTTCAAGCCGGCCTCGGGGCGGCTGAAGGACCGGCTGCTGCACACCGAGGTCGCGTCCTTCCGGCTCTTCCCGATCGACTCGAACCACGACGTCACCCCGCCCGGGGCGCCGACCATGGTGGTGGTCCAGCATCCGACGGTTACCACCGCCTCGACCGTGACGCTGTACTTCTCCAAGCCGCTGGACACGGGCTCCGGCTCGACGCCGAACGCCAACAACTTCGAGGTGAGGCGCGGTGGGTCGGGTGGCGCAATAGTTACGACCGCCAGCCATGCGGTGGCCAACAACGGCGTGGTTTTCGGAGCCAATTCCGCATCGACCTCCGGCACGACCGTCTGGCATGTCGTCTACAAGCCCGACGCGGACGGCGGCACCAAGATCCGGGACAAGGCCGGCAACGCCGTGGCGGCGTTCACCGTGCAGGTGACGGCCACGTCGGCCATCAAGCCGGTCCCGAGCGCCACCGGTGTGACGGTAGACGGGGCTACCTTGACGGTGATCTTCGGCAACCAGAACTGGCTGGACCCGTCCAGCGTGCCGGCGGCGTCGGCGTTCACGTTCCACGACACCGAGACGCCGCCCGCCGAACTCGATATCGGCATCGACGCCGTCTCGATGACCGCACACCGGCTGTTCCTCCATCTCGAGAACCCGGTGCCGCCATGCGCCGGGGCGACGGTGACCAACAACATCGCGTTCCGGCTCACCTACACCAAGCCGACCGCCTCCGGCGCCGCCAAGCTCCAGGGCCTCGCCAGTTCCGGAGAGGTGGACACGTTCGATCCGGCACTGAACGTCAAGAACGCCCGGGCGAACCGGTGCACGGGGATCCGATGAGCCGGCGAGCGGAACGGGAGGAACGGCAGATGACCATGCACCGAACCCTGCACCGGGCCGTCCTGTCGCTCGGCCTGTCGCTTGCCCTGCTGCTCGGCGCCGGGGCGGCGCAGGCGCAGCGGCATGTCGTGGACGGCAGCACCGTGACGCTCGCGCTCGGGCACGTGCTGGACCAGAGGAAGCTGCTGGACCCGGCCGACTTCACGGTCACCGCGTCCGGGACGGCGGTGGCGGTGCTCTCGGCGTCGTTCACGGCGAGCGGCAGGGGTGTTGCCCTCGGGCTCGCGCGCGCGCTCGCCGCCGGCGAGACGGCGACGGTGGACTACACCTGGCCGTGGTCGGGCGAGGGCCTGTGGACCGCGTCGGGCGACCAGATCGACAGCTTCACGCTGAACGTGGGGGCGCCGGGGACGCCGGCGCTGACGGCGTCGTTCCACGGCCTGCCGGCGGCGCATGACGCCAGCGCCCTGTTCGGCTTCGAGGTCCGCTTCGGCGAGGAGATCGCGGGGCTCAAGCTGGCGTCGGTCGAGTCCGCGCTCTCGGTCACCGGCGGGCGGCTGATCGACGTGAGGCGCACGGTGCGGGGGAAGAACGGCAGGATGACGCTCAGGGTGCGCCCGGCCGGGGCCGGGGCGGTGACCCTGGCGCTGGCGGCGACGGCGGACTGCGCGGTGGCGGGTGCGATCTGCGGGAAGGGCGGCCGGAAGCTCGCGGCGGTCTCGGCGACGGTGCCGGGCCCGGCGGACACCACCCCGCCGGCGCCGGTGGGCGCGGCGGTGGACGGCAGCCTCATGACGGTGAGCTTCGACGAGGACCTGGCGGAACCCGCGACGACCGCGTGGTTCAAGGCCCAGTGGACCATCGACGGGACCGGGCTGCGGCACCACCCGAACCGGGCGTGGCTCTCGGACCGGCGCACGGTCTCGCTGGAGATCTCCAAGACCCACCCGGCCGTCGCCGGGCAGACGGTGACGGTGAGCTACTCGGCCTCGGACTTCCTGCGCGACACCGCCGGCAACAAGGTGGCGGACTTCGCCCTGACCGCGGCGGTGGCCCTGCCGGCGCTGACGGCGCGGTTCGCGGGGCTTCCGGCGGAGCATGACGGTGCGAAGCGGTTCGAGTTCGAGCTGCGGTTCAGCGAGGAGGTCGCGGGCCTGCGCCTGCCGGCGGTCCAGGCGGCGCTCTCGGTGAGCAATGGCCGGGTGGTGGCGGTGAGGCGCGCGGTGGCCGGGCAGAACCGGCGCCTGACGGTGCAGGTGCGCCCCGACGGGGTGGACGACGTGACGGTGAGCCTGCCGGCGACGGCGGACTGTGCGGCAACGGGCGCGATCTGCACGCCCGACGGGCGGAAGCTTGCCAGCGCGCTCATCGCCACGGTGCGCGGCCCGGTGGCGCTCTCGGTCGCGGATGCCCGCGCCGGCGAGGCGGACGAGGCGCTGGAGTTCACGGTCACGCTGAGCCGGGCGGCGTCCGGCACGGTGACGGTGGACTACGCGACCCGCAACGGCACGGCGACGGCGGGCGAGGACTACACCTTCACCCGCGGCACGCTGAGCTATGCCGCGGGCGAGCTGGAGAAGACGGTGAGCGTGCCGCTGCTCGACGACGCCATCGACGAGGGCGAGGAGACCGTCACGCTCAAGCTGATGAACCCGCAGGGCGCTGTGATCGGCGACGGCGAGGCGACGGGGACGATCGAGAACTCCGACCCGCTGCAGAGGATGTGGCTCTCGCGCTTCGGGCGCACGGTGGCGGACCACGTGACCTCGGCGGTCTCCGACCGGCTGGCGACCCCGCTTGCCGGCGCCCGGGTGACGGTGGGTGGCCAGAGCCTCGACCTCTCCGGGTCCGACGACACGGCGCTGCTCGGGGAGACCCTGACCTCGATCGCCCGCGCGATGGGCGCGCCGGCGAACGGCGGCGCATCCCCCGGATCGGGATACGGGGACGGCGGCCGGCCGGGGACGGGCCTCGGGATCGGCCAGTCCCCGACGCCGCACAGCGCACCGGCTCGAACGCCGTCGGGCCGCGAGCTGCTGCTGGGCAGCGCGTTCCACCTCGTGCGCGAGGGCGAGGGGACCGGTCCGGGGCTTGCGGCCTGGGGCCGGGTGACGACCGGCGGCTTCGACGGCGAGGCGCCGGCGGACGGCGGCACGGTGCGCATTGACGGCCACGTGACCACCGGCATCCTCGGTGCGGACGCGCAGTGGAAGCGGCTGCTGGCCGGTGTGGCGGTCTCGGTGAGCGAGGGCGAGGGCAGCTTCGCACAACCGGAGGTGGACACGGGCAGCATCGAGAGCTCGATGACGACGGTGAGCCCCTATGCGCGCGTGGCCGTGACCGACCGGGTCTCGGTCTGGGGTCTCGCCGGCTGGGGCAGCGGGGAGATGACCATCGTGCAGGCGGCGAACGACCGCGGCCAGCCGGAGCGGACGACCCGGACCGACCTCGGGATGCGCCTCGCCGCCGTGGGCGGACGGGGGGCGCTGATCGAGCCGGACGAGGCCGGCGGCATGGAGCTCGCACTGAAGGCGGACGCGTTCCTGGTCAAGACGACGTCGCAGGCGGTCTCGAACGAGGGTGAGACCAGTGCGGAGGCGAGCCGGACGCGGCTTGTGCTCGAGGCCGGCCGGGCGTTCCGGGCGGGCGGCGGCACGCTGACGCCGGGCCTCGAGCTCGGGCTGCGCCATGACGGCGGCGACGCCGAGACCGGCACCGGCGTCGAGCTCGGCGGGCGCGTGGCGTATGCCGGTCCGGGCTCGCGCCTGGGCGTGGAGGCGAGCGTGCGCGCGCTGGTTGCCCACGAGGACTCGGGCTACCGGGAATGGGGGGCCTCGGGCGCGCTGCGCCTCGCCCCCGGGGCGTCGGGACGCGGCCTCTCGTTCAGCCTCAGCCCCACCTGGGGGGCGGCGTCGGGCGGCGCGGACCGGCTGTGGTCGGCGCTCGATGCGCGGGGCCTCGCGCCGGAAGGGACGTTCGAGGCCGGACACCGCCTTGCGGGCGAGATCGGCTACGGGCTTTCGCTGTTCGGCGACCGGTGGACCGGCACGCCCGGCCTGGGCCTGGGGCTTGCGCGCGGCGCGCGCGACTACCGGCTCGGCTGGCGGCTGGCCCCGGCGGGCCGGGGCGACCCCGGCTTCGAGGTGAGCCTCGATGCCACCCGGAACGAGGCGACGAACACCACCGGCGCCGGAACGCAGGTCGGGCACGGGGTCATGCTGCGCGCGGGCATCCGCTGGTGAGCACGGCGGGCGCCGCCGGCCCTGGGGTCGGCGGCGTTCGCGTGGCCGCGCGCAGGTAGGGGACGTCAGGCCGGATTTGTCACGCGCCGGAGCGACGGCGAACGGTGTGGGCCCGACCAGAGGCTGTGGGCCCGGTCCGGCCTGGCGGCGGCCCGGCCGCGGCGCATGCCGCGGCCGGGTCTGTCCGGGCGTTCGGCGAAGGCGGCAGTACGGGGAGTGACCGGGTGAACAAGGCGGAGATTGCCGCCCGCGTGGCCGGGCGGACCGGGCTCGCAAGACCGGCGGCGGCAGAGGTCGTGGACGCCGTGTTCGAGGTCATCGCCGAGGCGCTGGCAGGCGGCGAGGAGGTGCGGGTGGTCGGCTTCGGGGTGTTCGGGGTCAAGACCCACCCCGACCGCACCTGGCGCAACCCGGGAACCGGTGGATGGATGCGGATCAAGGCATCCAGGGCGCCGACATTCAGGGCCGGAAAGCCGCTGCGCGACGCCGTGAAGGACCACGGCGGGTCGTAGGCCGGGACGACAGGGTACGACCCCGATATCAACGGATTTCCCGCGACCGTCGAGGAGCAGGTGACGCGGGCCTTCGCCACCAATTCCGATGCGCGCGAGCGGGCAGGGACATCGCGGGAGAACATCATCCGCATGCGGGTCTACGTCGCGGGCCGGGAGAAGCTCGATCGCATCAAGTCGATCATCGGGGACTGCAGCATGCCGGCGCGCCCCGCCGACACCACGTTCATCTGCGGCCTCGCCACCGAGGAGATGCGTGTTGAGTTCGAGGTGACGGCGCGCATTCCCGAAGCGGCGGAATGGATGACCATGCCCACTATCCCGGTAACGGGTGCGAGCCGCGGGTTTGTCCGCCAGTTGGTCTCCGACGGCTGGGAGGTCATGGCGGCATGCCGCGACGCGTCCGGCACCGGTCAGGTTGCCGGGGCCGAGTACTTGGAACTCGGCGCGACCGGTGATCAATCCCGACATGTCCGTCGCGTTGGCCTGGCTGCTGACGGAGGACCGCCAGCCTCCGGTTTCCCATTGCGACGGGAGGCTGGTGTCGAGCCGACCCTCTGAATACACGCTGTGCGCACGCGGTCTTGCAGCCTCGTACGGTGAGGCGGCCTGTCGGACGGATCGTACGACCGAAGCCGACCCCGGGATTTCCGGCGCCGGCGCTCGATGCTCTTCCCGGTCCGCAGCCGCTGAGCACCATCGACAGCCTGCATCGGGCGTCGTGCGCGTCCCTGGGTGATCAGGGCCAGGAAGTGCACCTCGCCAGCTGCGGCCGGCAGATGACAGACATCACCCGAGCACTGGGTCTTCCGCTCTTCGATCCGGGTGGCCGTCAGACCCGCGACCGGCGACTGCTCTCGGTTGCTCGCCAGGCCCGACATGTCTGCCGTTGCGCCCCCGGTGTTGCTCAAGGGCCCGATTCCATGCAGGAAATTCACTACCCATCCCGTTTGACATGACCGAAGGTCGAGGCCGGATCGACGCCCGGGAACGTCGTGTTGCGCAACGCAGACTGGGATGCCGGAGAGCGAGGACCGCGGGAGTACCGCCATGCGCGGCGCGGAGGCGAACCACAGTCCCGGGCCCGGGGACCGGGCCATGGGAGCCACGGAAGGTCAGTTCCTGGTTCTCGCCTGCGGCTGCGGCATCCACGACCAGGGCCGCGGCGCGCGCGAGCATTGTCCCGGGCCTTGACCGGTCAGTGCGGAATGCCGCGGTTCGCGTCGCGCAATGCGGATGGAGTTCGCCGCCGCCTCAGGGATTTCAGAACGCTCGTCAGGTCAACCGGAAAGAACCGGGCCGTGTTTACGAAGACTGGCCACCCCGGTCTGAGGCCGGAATCCCGCTTCCTCAACGCTGATCGCCGTTTCCGGTATCCGGTGCGCACGCCGGCGTGATGCAGGATGCTTGCCCCGGCCTCCCCCCGTGCCTAACGTGCGGCGCAGACAGGGAAGCCGGGGACCGATCAGCGGTGCCCCGCCGGATGGCCGGCTGTCATTGTCGTGTGACGGAACGGGAGGATCACGATGGAAAACACGCCCGACGGTTCACCGGTCAGGTTCTACTTCGACTTCTCGTCGCCCTACGCCTACCTGGCCTCCCAGGTGATCGACGGGATCTGTGCGCGCCACGGACGCCCGGTCGACTGGCGCCCGATCCTGCTCGGCGCCATCATGCAGCACACCGGCAGCGAACCGCTGATGGCCCAGCCGCTCAAGGGCGACTATTCGATGCGGGATCTTGCACGCTGCGCCCGGGCCCAGGGTGCGCCGCTCAGCTTTCCCGATCCGTGTCCGTTCCTCTCGGTGGTGCCGGCACGCGCGCTCTACTGGCTGAAGGATCGCGACGAGGCGGCGGCGCGCAGGCTGGGGCAACGCCTCTTCCTCGAGACCTTCGGCCATGGCAGGACCATCACCACGCCGGAGGCGGTCCGTGACATTGCGGGGGAATGCGGCATCGACATGACCGGTTTCGAGCACGCGATCGCCGGGCCCGGGCTCAAGCAGCGTCTGCGCGAGGAGGTCGATGTCGCGGTTGCCGCCGGGGTCTGCGGCGCACCCTACTTCATCGTCGACGACGAACCCTTCTGGGGTGCCGACCGCGTCGATCATCTCGACCGCTGGCTCGAGAGCGGCGGCTGGTAGGACCGCGCGGTCGATGGCAGTCATCCACAGCCAGATCGACACCGGATCGGACCAGTTTCGCGCGAACACCGCGCACATGCGGGACCTGGTCCGGGATCTCGAGGCGGAGTGCGCGGCGGTTCGCGGCGGCGGCGGTGAACGGGCGCGCCGGCGTCACCTTGACCGCGGCAAGCTGCTGCCGCGGGACCGTATCGAGCACCTGGTCGATCCGGGGTCGCCGTTCCTCGAGTTCTCGCAGCTTGCCGCGCACGGCATGTACGGCGGTGACGCGCCGTCCGCCGGGATCCTGACCGGGATAGGCCGGGTGTGCGGCCAGGAAACGGTGATCATCTGCAACGACGCGACGGTCAAGGGCGGCACCTACTTCCCGATGACGGTCAAGAAACACCTGCGTGCCCAGGAGATCGCGCGGGACAACCACCTGCCGGTCATCTACCTGGTGGACTCGGGCGGGGCCAACCTGCCGCACCAGGACGACATCTTCCCCGACCGGGAGCATTTCGGGCGCAGCTTCTACAACCAGGCGACCATGTCGGCGATGGGGATCCCGCAGATCGCGGTGGTGATGGGCAGCTGTACCGCCGGTGGCGCCTATGTCCCGGCCATGTGCGACGAGGCGGTGATCGTGCGCAACCAGGGCACGATCTTTCTCGGCGGCCCGCCGCTGGTGAAGGCGGCGACAGGCGAGGTCGTGAGCGCCGAGGACCTGGGGGGCGCCGACGTGCACAGCCGGACCTCGGGCGTTACCGACCACTATGCCGCCAGCGACCAGCACGCGCTTGCGCTGACCCGGCGCATCGTCAGCCACTTCAACCGGTGCAAGCCGGCGGGCGTGGTCATGCGCGAGGTTCGCGAGCCGTTGCATGATGCCGACGAGATGCTCGGCGTGATCCCGCGCGACGTCCGCATTCCCTATGACGTGCGCGAGGTGATCGCGCGACTGGTCGATGGCAGCGAGCTCGACGAATTCAAGGCGCTCTACGGAAGCACCCTGGTGTGCGGCTTCGCCCACATCCACGGATACCCGGTGGGAATCCTTGCCAACAACGGCATCCTGTTCTCGGAATCGGCGCTGAAGGGGGCGCATTTCATCGAACTGTGCTGCCAGCGCGGCATCCCGCTGCTGTTCCTGCAGAACATCACTGGCTTCATGGTCGGGCGACGCTACGAGGCGGGCGGCATCGCCAAGGACGGGGCCAAGCTCGTGACCGCCGTTGCCTGTGCCGCCGTGCCCAAGTTCACCGTGATCATCGGCGGCTCGTTCGGGGCCGGCAACTACGGCATGTGCGGGCGGGCGTACTCGCCGCGAATGCTCTACATGTGGCCGAACAGCCGGATTTCGGTGATGGGTGGGGAACAGGCCGCGAGCGTGCTTGCCACGGTGCGCCGCGACGGCCTGGAGGCACGCGGCGAGACTTGGTCGGCGGAAGAGGAAGAGGCGTTCAAGACGCCGATCCGCGAACAGTACGAACGCGAGGGCCACCCCTACTACGCGTCCGCCCGGTTGTGGGACGACGGCATCATCGACCCGCGCCAGACACGGATGGTCCTGGCGCTGTCGATCTCTGCATCGCTCAACCGGCCGGTCGAACCGACCCGGTTCGGTGTGTTCAGGATGTAGCCTGTCCGTCGAGCAGGAAGGCGACGCCGAGGGTGTCGGCCGCCTCGCGGACATGGGCGAGCGTCACATCGTTGAGCGGGATGCCGTCCCGGCGATGGTGCGCCGCCGTTGCCGCCTCGATGGCGCCTGGCGCATGCAGCGCATCGGTACCCTCGGCGCGCCGGGAGGTCCGGATCTGGCGAACCACCGTGTCGACCCGTTTCCTGAAGGTCCGGACGTCCTCGAAGGCCGCAACATTGATCGCCGCATAGAACTGGCCGTCGGCGCCCGCGATCGCACCGGTCTCCATGGTGCCGGACTCGGTACCGTAGCCCGCGCCCGACAGCAGGCTGGCGAGGATACCCATGCAGACCGCGAGCCCGAGCCCCTTGAAGCCGCCGATCGGCTGGATCAGCCCGTCGAGGGCAGCCGCGGCATCGGTGGTCGGCCGACCGTGCCGATCGAAGGCCCAGTCATCGGGAATCGGCTCTCCCTTCTGGTGGTAGACCCGGATCTTGCCGTGGGCAGTGGCTCCGAGTGCGGTGTCCAGCACCACCGGTTCCTCGTCACCGGCCGGAATGCCGATACCGATCGGATTGAGGCCGATGATCTTGTCGACCCCGCCCGACGGGGCCATGGTCGGCAGGGCATTGGTGGTGGCGATGCCGATCATGTCCTCGGCGATTGCCATGCGCAGGTAGTAGTCCATGGTGCCGCAATGGTTGCTGCCGCCCACCGCCGCGGCCGCAATGCCGCAGGTCCGTGCGCTCTCGATCGCCTGGCGCATGGCAAAGGCGCCACCGACCTGTCCCATGCTGTTGTCGCCGTCGACGAGGATGGCACCGCCGGTGCGCCGGACGACCCGCGGCACGCCGCGCGGATTCACGCCCTCCAGCGTGAGCTTGGCAACGTAGTCCGGGACCCGCAGCACGCCGTGGGAGTGGATGCCGTGCAGGTCGGCATGCACCAGTGAACCGGCCAGCAGGGATGCGTCGGAACCTGACATGCCGCAGGCCGAAAAGATCTCCGTAACCTGGTGTTCGAGGACTGCACGGGCGATACGCCGTTCACCTCCCTCGCCCGGGTATCGCGCCATGCCCTGTCCTCCGGTCTTTCAGCCAGGACCGGTCCCGTCAGTCGAGTTCCAGTCCGTCCATGCCTGAGTTCTTGCGCGCCTGGGTGATCATGGTGCGGATCTGCGGGCCGAGCTGTTCCGGATCCTCCAGCTGGTCTACTTCGGCACCGCGCCTCCAGCCCTCGCACACCGCGACACGGCCATTTCCTGCCTGGATCACCCGGCCAGTGATGTCGCCCGCCTCTGCGCTGGCAAGGTAGACGACGGTCGGGGACACCCAACGCGGATCCCGGATCTCGATGTCCTCCGGGCTGTACTCGCGCAGTCCCTCGGTCATGCGGGTATAGGCCGTCGGCGATATCGCGTTCACCGTCACCCCGATCCGGCCGAGTTCCCGGGCGGCGATGATGGTGAAGGCCGCGATCCCCGCCTTGGCGGCGCCGTAGTTGGTCTGTCCGACATTGCCGTAGATGCCGGAGGTCGAGGTGGTATTGATGATGCGGGCGTTGACCCTCTCTCCGGTCTCCTTGGAGACCTGGCGCCAGTGAGCGGCGGCGTGGCGCGACGGGGCGAAGGTCCCCTTCAGGTGCACTGCGATGACCGCGTCCCACTCTTCTTCGGTCATGTTGACCAGCATGCGATCGCGCAGGATCCCCGCGTTGTTGACCAGTATGTCGAGCCTTCCGAAGGTATCGACGGCCTGTTCGATCATGGACCGGGAACCGTCCCACGAACTGACGTCGTCGCCGTTGACGATCGCCTCGCCACCGGCTGCCCGGATCTCGTCCGCGACCTCGTGCGCCGCCGACGCGTCGCCCTCGCTGCCGTCGAGTTCGGCGCCGATATCGTTGATCACCACCCGGGCACCGTGACGGGCCAGACCCAGGGCGTGCTGGCGACCGACACCGCGAGCCGCCCCGGTTACGATCGCCACCCGTCCCTCACACAACCGCGCCATGCAGATTCTCCCTCCTCCTTGCGCATGCCGACCGGCGGGCCGGCGCGGCAGCATACAGAATCCTGCGAACGGGTGCAGGCCGGTGTGATCCGGACCCGAAACGCCCCACGATCAGCGGGGCGACCGGCCTGTTCACCGTGGAGCGGCGGGTGTGTGCGAACTTCCGCCCCCCGGGCGGTCGGACAAAGCAATCACTGCCGCATCCGCGATCCGGCGCAAACCCTGCAACGACAGGGGGTCCAAGCCATCGCGGCGCTTGAGCGAGACGACCGGCCAACGATCCGTGAGCGCGTTCCGCGTCGCCTTCCTGACGGCACAGGTAACGGAACGGCGGACGCGAAGCAAACCGGCGCGAGGCGCATTCCACACCTCGCGCACCGCGCTCATTCCATTGCCGCCGAGGGTGATGCGCCGCCGGGCCGACGGTGCACGGCGCGGGCGAGTCGTCTGCACGTGTTCCCGCTCCGTATTGGGGCGATGACCGAAGCGGTGGGCAGCAAGACGGTCGGCGTGGTGTCGCCGCCGATGCACGGCGCATTCACACCTTGCGCACCGGCTCGGTCGCCGCGAGCGGTTCGACGCTGGATGCTTCGCCGTCGCATTCGTGATGATCGACCACAGCCCGGCACCCTGCTTGTCACTCTCGCCCGGTGGCTGCATGTTGACTCGAACGGGGCTGAAACAGGAAGCATTGCCCGATGAACCGCTCGGCACCGCACGATCGATCGTTCCGTCGCCGTCGCCTGCCGCGCGCGGGTTCGACACCGTGACACCGGGCGCGTTCATCGCCAAGTAGCGTGCGTCGGGGTTGAAGGAACGCTCGGCGTCGCAGAAACACTTCATCGACCTGTGCCGCCTGCTCGGCGAGCCAACGCCTGCGGAGGCCGAGCCGGCAGGCGAGCGGTACTGCTTCGAGCGCGGCGCGCGGAAGGACACCGGCGGCGACGGCTGGGCCGACGTGTGGAAGCGTGGCTGCTTCGCCTGGGAGTACAAGGGCCGCCGCGCCGACCTCGACGCGGCGTTCAACCAGTTGCGGCAGTACGCGCTCGCACCGGAGAACCCACCGCTGCTGATCGTCTCGTCGCTCGGGCGACACTCTTCCTCTTGGTGGTGGGCGGCATGGATGTGGCGTCATGACAGGTGGGACTGCCGTTGCACACGGACTTCAACCGAGGCTGCATGGACCCCGGTATTGACGAAACAGACATAATAGACAAATATGTGACTGTGGCAGTCACGTCTCGGAGAACAGTCATGACACCGACCAGGAGCACGGAGATGCGCGAACTGGAGGACATGCTCCATGATGCCGCCGGCCGCCTCAGCCCGATGCATGTGGCGGCGCTCGTCGCGCATCCGGACGCCGTGCGCTCCGCGCTTGCGGCTGCCGCGGATGCGCTGTCGACGGGCGATCGGGAACGACGGTCATCGGCCGGAACCATCGAGGGTGCCGCGCCGCTGTTGGTCGACGCTGCGGAAGCCGAGGGGCGCCTGGCGTCGCGGGCACGCACGGGCGCACCGGAGACCTTGCTGACTTCGGAGGAGATCGCGGCGCGGGCGGGGCTCAAGACGCGGCAGTCGGTGCATGACTGGCGAAGGAAGGGCCGGCTCGTCGGCTGGCAGAACGCGAGGCGCGGCTACGTGTTCCCGGCGGCGCAGCTCGACCAGCGGAACCGGCCTCTGCCGGGGCTGGACCGCGTGGCCGGCTTGTTCACGGACGGCTACGCGGCCTGGGTCTGGCTGACGGCGCCGCGGCCGTCGCTTGACGGGGCGACGCCGCTGACCCTGTTGGCGCGGGGCGAAATCGACCTTGTGACCGACGCCGCCCGGGGAGACCTGCATGGCGACTTTGCGTGAGCCGGGGTTACGACCCGGACCGGCTGCGTACCGGGCTCTGCACGGTGCGTCTGGAGCGCGTCTTTCGCGTGATCCACCGAAGCCACCGCACAGCGCCACTGGCAGCGGTCCCGACGCCGAGCCGGTTCAGCGACCCGCAGGGACGCTATTCGGTGCTCTATGGGGCGGAGACGGTGCGCTGCGCCTTCTGGGAGACGCTGGGGCGTAACCGCTTCGCGCGGCGGAAGGAACGCGAGCTACCGCGCTCCGATGTGGAGGCCCGGCTGGTGGTGCCGGTGCGCTCGGACGGTGCCGTGTCGCTGGTGGACCTTCGCGGGGACGGGCCGGTGCGGATCGGCGCGCCGAGCGCGGTCGCACACGATGGCAACCATGCCGCCGGCCGCGCCCTGTCGGCAGCGGTCCATGGTGACCTGCCGGAAGCTGACGGGTTCCTGTTCGCGTCGAGGTTCACGGGCGAGCAATGCGTGGCGGTGTTCGACCGGGCCTTGGGCCGGCTGCGGGCCGGCGCCGCCGTCGAGCTGGTCCGCCATGCCGAATTCCTGGACGCCCTCGACGAGTACGATATCGTACTGACCGGACCGCCAGCGTGACGGCACGGCTCAGAAGTGGAAACCCCGCCGCATTGACGCTGGGTAAGCTCGGAAGGCGGCGCGGCAGACGCTGTTCTGGAAGCCTTACCGGCGTGGATGAGCTTTCCAGAATGCGGCCACTCTCGTGGGATTGGCGAGGTAGGAGATAGAGAGCCGATGAACAGCCGGCTACTGATCGGCCTTCTTGGAAACCGCAATAGCGGTAAGTCGCATACGTGGAACGAACTGTTCGGCAGAACCGTCAGGACGGGAAAGCATCCACGCAAACTGGAGCTTCTTCCAGGGGAATGCGTCGAGGTGTTTCTCGTCAGCGGCTCGTTCGAAGAACGAGGCGAGTACGCCGGGGACATTCTCGGATCTCAAGATTGCCGAATTGTCCTGTGTTCCTTGCAGTACACCGACGACGTGCGTGAAACGTTGAGCTATCTCGTTGACCAGGCTTTCCATCTGTACATTCAATGGCTCAATCCCGGATTTTGTGACGCCAACCAGATGGACGACCAGCTGGGTATCGTGAAGGGGGTCCTCCTGGAAACGTCAACGCTCACAATCCGCGATGGAAAGGTCGATGCACGTGATCGTGTCCGCGAGCTTCGAGAGTTCACGTACGGATGGGCCAAGTCTCGCGATCTGACTTTTTCCTGTTAGCGTTTGGCGAAGACGGTCGACGACGCCGTGCGCGGTGTCCGTTGTCAGGCCGGTGCGCCGGCAGGCACAGCGTCGCGAATCAGGCAGTCGGTGCGATCGGCGATACGCTGCGCGGCGTCGCGGAGCAGCTCCATACCGAAGGTGCGGGGGGTTGCGGGAGGCATGGCCGCCAGGATGTGACGGCGAGACATGCAAATCCGGTTGCGGAATGCTTCCGCAAATTTTGGGAGTGGATTCAGGCAGCCTGCGCGGAAGGAAAGAAATTCCGTTGAATCAGTGCGTTATAGTCTCCTAAAGCACTGATGGGCGCTGGATATCTCTGGTAGCCAGCAGAACTGTGTCGGCAGTCGTGAATGCGCACGTCCTCCAGCCCGGCCAAAGCGCGCAGCTTGAGCCAGCGCTTGGCGAGGTCGGCCATCGGCCCGGCGCCCTTCCGGTTGGGGAAGACGAACGCGGTATCGCGCGGCAGGCTCGTGAGCACGGCCCGCGCGGGCGCGGGAAGCTGGATCGTCTTCGGCCCCGTTTTCGAGTCGGGCAGCACCGCACGGGTCTCGCGTATCCAGTCCCACCTGAGCCCGACGATCTCCGACGACCGCGCGCCGGTGAACAGCAGCAGCCGGATCGCGGCGGCGGCTTGCCGGTCCTCGGCGTGGTCGAGCACGAAGCCGAGGCGCTTCAACTCGTCCGCCGACAGGAAGCGGGCGCGCGGGACGATCCTGTAGCGGCGCATGTTGCGGCAGGGATTGGAGCCCTGGGGCCGGATGTCCCAAAGCTCGGCGGCGGTGATCATCGCCGACAACACCGGCAGGGTGCGGTTGGCGACGCCGGGGGTGCCGCTCAAGCTATCGAACCAGCGCCGCACGTCGGCGCGGGTCATCTCCGCGACCCGTATTCCGCCGAGCGGGGGAAGGATGTAGTGCTTGAGAAGGTGAAGGTTGCTCTTCCGGGTGGACGGCTTCCAGCGATGGGCGCGGCGGCGGATAAACTCCTCGGCGAAGTCGCGCATCAGCGGCCCGGCCTTGCGCTCGACCTGTGCCGCCTCGATCTCGGCGACGGCCTTCACCCGCGCCTCGTCGGCGGTCGTTTCCGTGGTCTTGCCGAGGGCGATGTTGGCTGCGCCCAACTTGGGAACGGCGCGAACGAAATACGTTCCAGTATCGTCGGCGGTGACAGTGAAGCCGAAGGCGGGCAGGGTATGGTCCAACATGGTCAGCGGGCGCTTGCGGCGCTTCTGTTCCCTGAAACTTCGGCGCGCGGTTCGGTCGCTGACGGTGGCGTAGATGCGCATGGCGCGATCTCCCGGTCTGTTCCCTCGGATGCCGTCCCGTCCGCAGGGAACAGGGGCGGCGTTTTGGGGAAGACAACGGGGACCGCGCGCGAGATCGCGGGTCAGGCGCGACTGTGTCTAACGGTATGAAACAACGACAGAAATCGTTCTCTCGGGAAGGCCGGTCAGGGCTGGCTCAAGGCAGAGGTCTGCGGCGGGTGCGGTTCCTACCGAAAGCATGCTGCGATCCGAGGCAACGCGCGCGGACCCGCTACCGGGGTCACGTGATCGGGCGCACATGCTCCGGACAACCGTCGGGAGCGTGGACACCGGCCGCAAGACGCCTGCGGCGCCTTCCGGGTTCCGGTGCGTGGACACTTCGGGGACTTCCGCCATCCGACGCCGGGCGGCCGGGACCAACAGGTTCGCTGTTGCAGATGCACACCGCGCGGAATACATCTTTGACGACGCAACCGCGCCGGTGATCGGCGCAACAGGGGAGAGACCGATGGAAATTCTTGCCGATCCGATCACCGTGAACTGCCGGAAGGTCCTCGCCGGACTCAAGCTCATCGGCACTGACTACACGTTGACCAAGGTCGACTACTTCAAGGGCGAACAGAAGAACCCGGAATTCACGGCGATCAACCCGAACGCTGCGCTCCCGGCGCTGCGCGACGGTGACCTGGTGCTCTGGGAGTCGAACGCGATCCTTCAGTACGCCGCCGACAAGGCGGGCAACGCGAGCGCCTACCCGACCGACCTGAAGACCCGGGCCGACGTGAACCGCTGGCTGCTGTGGGAGTGCGGTGCCTGGTTCGGGACCTGCTACATCCATCTGGTCGAGAATTGCGTCAAGCCGCTGCTGGGCGACACGGCGGACCAGTCTGTGCTCGACGGAGAGGCCCCGAACTTCCACAAGCTGGCTGGCATCCTCGATGCGCGCCTGGGCGAAAGCACCTGGGTCTGCGGCGACAATCCGACCATCGCCGACGTGGCGGTGGCGGCGCCGATGCACCTCCACGGCTGGGCGAAACTGCCGCTCGAGAACCACGGCAACATCCGGCGGTGGATGTCGGAGCGGGTTGAGACGGCGCCGTGGTGGAAGGCGACACATGTGGGCGAGGGTTTCACGCTGCCCGACGCGGCCTGAACACGGCGGTCCGGCCGCGCGAACGACGAGGGAGCCCGGATGATGAGCAGCGTGCGCGCGGCGCTGAACTACTCCGTCGATAACGGCCGGCCGATCGACTACTACTTCTACGAGCCGGACCCGGCTCTTGAGCTCAATCCTCCGGGAACCGACACCAGGGAGATGCAGATTCGCGATGGCTGGCCGCTGGCCGACAGGTTCTCGGCCGACTGCGAGGGGTTCGAAATCGGGCACTTCGCCGCCGGCTTCGCGGACTTTGACGATGACGCGGCGATCGAGGCCGGGTTCTATCCGCAGGTCATCGGCTTCGTGAAACGGCACACTGCGGCGAAGCGGGTCGAGGTCTTCGACCACACCATTCGCCGCCGGTTGCCCGATGACCTCAGCCAGCAGACCGAGGTCAGGCGACCGGCTGTACAGCTTGTACACTGCGACTACACGCCGAAGTCCGGTCCGCAGCGGGTGCGCGACATCCTTCCGGAGGAGGCGGACTCGCTGCTGAACGGAAGGGTCGCCTTCTACAACGTCTGGAAACCCCTGTTCGAAACGGTCGAGGAGCTGCCGCTTGCGTGCTGCGATGCGCGGTCCCAGTCCGATGACGACCTGCTGATCATGGAGCTCAAGTATCGGGAGCGCACCGGCGAGATCTTCGTCATGCGCCATTCGGACGCCCACCGGTGGTGGTACTTCCCGCGGATGAACCCGGACCAGGCACTGCTCCTGAAAACCTACGACAGCGAGGTGGACGGTCGGGCGAGGTTCATGAGCCACACCGCCTTCGAGGACCCGAACACGCCGGCGAACGCACTGTCCCGACAGAGCATCGAGGTCCGGACGATGGCATTCTTCTGACGGAGGCCGGAGCCGGGCTGCGGCCGCGCCGCCGGGCAGTGGCGGAGGCATGGATGACCGAGAGAGACCTGGCCGGGCGTGTGGCGCTGGTGACCGGAGGCTCGAGAGGTATCGGACGCGCGATTTGCCGCCGGCTCGCGCGGGCCGGGGCATGGGTGGCGATCAACTACACATCGGGTGAAGAGTCGGCGGGGGAGACGCTGGCGCGGATCCGGGCCGACGGTGGCGAGGGAGGCGTGTACCGGGCGGACGTATCGTCGATGGAGGCGACCGATGCGATGTTTGGCGCCATCGAGGGCGACAGGGGACCGGTCGACCTTCTTGTCACGAACGCCGGGATCGCCTCGTTTCAGGATGACGTCGACATGCCTGTCGATCTGTGGCGCCGCATCCTGTCGGTGAACCTGGACGGCACCTTTCACTGCGTGTGGCGCGCCAAGGCGGGCATGCTGGCCCGCGGGGACGGACGCATCGTCTGCATTGCCTCGATCAACGGTCTGGCTCCGTCCAGGATCCGGGCGGATCGCCTGATTGCATACGGCACGTCGAAGTCGGCCGTCATCGGTTTCTCGCGCAACTGCGCAATCGCGTTCGGTCCGTCGATCCGGGTCAACTGCGTCGCACCGGGCCTGATCGACACCGACATGACGCGGGACATGAGCGACGACCTGAGGCAGCACATCGTCGAGAGCACGCCCGCGCGCCGGTTCGGGACACCGGACGACATCGCCGAGCTCACCTGGTTCCTGCTCAGCGACGCCGCGGGGTTCATCACGGGCCAGACCCATGTTGCGTCCGGCGGCCTCGTAACCTTGCCCTGACGCTGCAGGGGTTCCCGCCGGGCGCCCGGCCGGAACCCCGCGCCGGTACCCGCACGCATCGCCGTCGCCCCCGAGACCCCGCCTGGCCCCGGGGAGACGAGGACGGGTCCCTGCTCCCGCTCCGCCGTGTGCAAAGTCTGGCGGGACTTGACCGCGATTCCGGCGACACTTGACCGCCGTTCTGGCAACACTTGACCACGGTTCTGGCGACACTTGACCGCGGTTCTGGCGACACTTGACCGCTGTTCCGGCGGGACTTGACCGCTGTTCTGACCACATTTGACGGTCTGGCGGTAAGGGCACTCAGCCCGGCGCGGATGCCGATTTTCTCACGGATCTGCCTCATGGATCGATGGATCGGTTCGAGGAGGCAAGGGTTCGATGAAGAGGACCGGCATGAACAACATCAAGGATATCCTTCGGCATCGTCACGATCTTGGTCTGCCGCGTGCGCAGATCGCGGCGGCGATCGGCGTGAGCGCGGGGACGGTGTCGCACGTTCTGGAACGAGCGTCGGCGGCGGGCCTGTCGTGGCCGCTGCCGGACGATCTGGACGATGAAGCTCTGCGGGCACGGCTCTACCCGACGCCTGCGCGCGACAGCGGGCATGCGCAGCCCGATTGGGACTCGGTCATCGAAGACCTCAAGGCGCCCCGCAAGCGCCGCCGTGCCCGTCTGACCCGGCGCCAGCTCTGGAAGGAGTATCGCGACGAGGTCCTGGCGCAGGGCGGCACGGCCTACAGCTACAGCCAGTTCTGCGCCCGGCTCAAGATGCGGCTGAAGGATCGCGCCGGGCAAGCGCAGATGCACTTCGACTATGAGCCGGGTCTGTACGGCCTGGCGGACTTCTCCGGCAAGACGCTGCCGCTGCGCGTCGGCCGCGACGAGAAGGACGTGGAGATCTTCGTCGCGGTGCTGGCCCATTCCTGCTTGATCTACGCCGAGGCGGTGCCGGATCAGAAGATCTGCCACTGGACGATGGCACACCGTCGCGCGCTTGAGTACTTTGGTGGCTCTCCGCGTCGCTGGATCATCGACAACCTCAAGTCCGGCGTCGACAAGCCGGACCGCGAGGCACCCCAGCTCAATCCGAGCTTCCGCGAGTTCGCCAAGCACTACGGCGTCGCCGTGTTGCCCGCGCGCGCGGGGCAGGCCAGCGACAAGGGAATGGTCGAGGCGGCCGTCGGCGCGGTCCAGACGCGCATTCTGCTGGCGCTGCGTCATGAGACCTTCTTCTCGCTGGAGTCGATGAACGCCGCCATCCGCCGCGAGCTTGACAGGCTCAACGAGGCACCCATGGCGTGCGGCGAGACCCGCCGCGCCGCGTTCGATGCGAACGAGCGGGCTCATCTCCGATCCTTGCCCGCGAACCCGTGGGAGTGGGGCGAATGGCTTCCCCGCAAGGTAGGGCCGAACGGCCATGTGCAGATCGAGCGCAATTACTACTCGGTGCCCGATGGCCACGTCGGCCGCTCCGTTGCCGCCCGCCTCGGCGAGCGCATGGTCGAAGTGTTCCTCGAAGAGGGCGGTGAGCGCATCTGCGTCCATCGCCGAAAGAGCGGGCGCAACCAGTACGCCACCAACCCCGACCACATGCCCGACCGCCTCAGGGCGGTGCAGGACATCCGCAAGCCCGACTACGGCGACATCCTGCTCTGGCGGGCACGCAAGGTTGGCCCGAACGCCGCGGCCTGGGCCGAGAGATGCTTCGCCTCGCGCGACTTCCCCGAACAGGCCTTCACCACCGTACAGGGCATGATCCGCCTCGCCGACGACCATGGCGACCAGCGCATCGACGCGCTCTGCGCCGAGGCCCTCGACCTCAACCGCCTCGCCTCGGGATTCCTCAGGGAGAAGATCAAGAACGGCGGCGAGCCCGATCGGCCGCGTCCCGAGCCCGACGAGACCATCCCCGATCACACCAACGTCCGTGGCGGCGCCTACTACCGAAACCATGAAGGAGACGCGACACCATGACCCTACGCCAACCCAATATCGATCGCCTGCTGCAACTGGGGCTCAACGGCATGGTCGAGGCCCTGGAGGAGCAGCGCGACATCGCCAGCGTCGACCAACTCGGCTTCGACGACCGCCTCGCCTTTATGATCGAGCGCGAGGCCGAGGACCGCAATCACAAGAGCTATCTCGGCCATCTGCGTCAGGCCCAGCTGCGCATCCGCGCCGACATCCAGGACGTCGACTGCCGCGCAGGGCGTGGCATCGCACGGACCACGCTCACCCAACTCGCCGCCGGCGACTGGATCCGCCAGGGCCACAACTTGATCCTGGGCGGACCGACAGGTTCGGGAAAGACCTTCGTTGCCTGCGCGCTCGCCCACCAGGCCTGCCGCCAGCACCAGTCTGTCCTCTATCGCCGTGTCCCTGAGTTGGTTGCCGCTCTCACCCGCGCCCGCGCAAAGGGTACGCACGAGCGGCTGATGGGCCGCCTGGGCAGGGTCTCCCTGCTGGTCCTCGACGACTGGGGCCTGCAGGGCTTCTCCACCGAGGGCCGGCGTGATCTGCTGGAGATCGTCGAGCAGCGTCACGGACGCAAGTCAATCCTCATCGCCAGTCAGATCCCCGTGGAGCAGTGGCCGGCGGTGATCGGTGAGCCAACAATCGCGGACGCGGTCCTCGATCGCATCGTTCACAACGCCTACCGCATCGAGCTCACTGGCGAGTCTCAGCGCAAGCGCAACAAGCCGCCGCCACTTGACGGCCACGGCCACAAAGCCCCGGCCTGAAGGCCGGGGTCCATGGGCGCCTGCGGCGCCTTCGTGGAGGTACGAGCCGGGGCGCGCGCGGCGGCATGCTATGTATGGAGCTTGCCGCCGCGCCCCAAAGGCCTTTGCAGGGCCACCAGGGCTCGCTTACGCTCGCACCGGGCTGGCCCCGGCCAGCCCCCTGAAACAACGACGGAGGAACCCCACCAAGACCGAGAGACATGGCACCGCGCCCGGTCCCGGGCGGTCAAGTCCTGCCAGAACTACGGTCAAATCCCACCAGAACCGCGGTCAAGTATGTCGGAATCCGCAGCCGTGCCGGTGCGCGGATTGAAGGCGCCGTCGTTTGCCAGGGATCGCGCCGTTTCATGCACGGTTCGCGTGGACGGGAACAGGTAGCCAGACACCGGCGTCGCGGCGTCCCGATGATGGTGCCTTTCTCCCGTTACGTGGTTGGCAGCCAGCCGGGCCCGGCGCCCTCCGTCCGGCCTCCAGCCCCGGTTCCATCTCTCGGGAGTTCCAGGGACACCTGCGCTCCGGTCCTGCCTCACCTTCCCGGGCAGGGACACGGGCGGGTCATCCTCTGGCGACGCATTTTCGCGCCCGCAGTTGCCCGGTCACTCGCGGGTGGCCAGGGCGACGCCGGCAACGGTCACGGCCATCCCCGCGAGTGCGATGACGGTCAGTGTCTCGTCGAACATGGCCCAGGCCATGACGGCCGCTGCCGGCGGAGTCAGGTAGAACAGGCTGGTCACCCTCGTTGCCTGGTTGCGGCGCAACAGGAACAGGAACAGCGAGTGGGCGCCGAGAGAGACCACGATGACCATCCAGGCCAGTGCCCCGATGAAGTCGACGTTCCAGTCGATGCGCATCTCCTCGAACGCCCACGCCGCCGCCCCGGCGGCCAGCATTGCCGTGGCCGACTGGATGGCGCCGCCGGTCAGCAGGTTCATGCCGGCGCAGTACCGGCGCTGGTGCAGGGTACCGGCCGAGATGCACAGCAGGCCGATGATGACCGGAAGCACCGTCAGGAACTTCATCTCGCCCGGGTCGAGACGATCCCACAGGACCAGGACCAGACCGGCGAAACCGAGAAAGACGCCCAGCGCCTGCATCCCGGTGATGCGGCCGTCCGTTCCGCCGCGGGCCCAGGTCCAGACCATGGTCAGGATCGGCTGCAGGCCGAGAATGAGGGCAACGACGCCGACCGGGACACCGAGATCGATGGCGACGAAGGTGCCGGCCAGGTACACGCCCTGCACCAGGAAACCGACCAGGGCGACATGCCCCCATGCGACGGAGCCCCGCGGCCAGGGCGCACGGACAGCGAGTGCGCAGCACGCGAGTACGGCGGTGACAAGCGCAAAACGCGTCGCAAGGAAGGTCAGGGGATCCGCATGCGGCAGGCCGTAGCGCGCGCCGACGAAGGCCGAACTCCACAGGATGACGAAGATCGCCGGCGCCGCGCTGGTCAACCCGCCCATCCCGGGCCGGCCCGGGATGGCGTCAAGCGGCGCGGTTGCGTTCCAGCCAGCCGTCGACCCGGCTTACGATGCCGTCGATGGCCTCGAGCTGCCGGCCCCGCGTCGCGCCCAGGGTCTGCACCAGCCGGTCGACCCGCTCGATCTGCGGCGCGCCCGCGGCGAGTGCCCGGGCGGCGGATGACGGGGTGACCAGGGAACGGGCCGCGTCGGCGTACTTGTCGAACGGCACCATGTCGTTGCCGTTGGCGCCGAGCTCGACGCAGAGACCGGCAACCCAGTCGTAGATGGCGCGCGACTGCGAGAGATCGTCGTGCACCGCATCGCGAATCGGTCGCACCTCGTCGGTTCCGACACATCGGTAGTTGCCGGCGATCAGCATGCACCACTTGGCCATGGGCACGAACAGCGACTCGTGCACCCGGAGCTTGACCGGGATCTCGAGCGCCTCGCCGTTCACCTCGAACCGGGATGCCAGGATGTCGGCCTCCAGGCGGCGCAGGACTGCGGTGTGGCTGTCCGAACTGAAACGGGCCGACTTGAAATTGGTGGGCAGGCGTACCTGCAGCACGTTGACCGGCTGGTCCGGAGGGCGGAACGCCTGCGGATCCGGACTGCACAGTGTCATCAGGTCGGGATCAAGGCCGTCCCAGACCGTGGCATCCGCGTAGCTGGTCCGGCATGGATCGGTATCGAGGCCGGAAATCCGCTTCAGGTACGGCAGCGGCGGCATGTTCATGATCGACATGCACGGAACGCGGCATTCGAAGACCCGGTTGAGCAGTGTGCGCACATCCTCGGAACGGTACTGCGGTTCCTGCATGGCCAGCACCGCGAGGTCGTAGTCGGCCGGATCGACCGCACCCGGTCCGCCAGCGTCCAGCCGCCCCGGCAGGTCCCGGCTCGGAATGTCGACCAGCCCGTCCCGGCCGCGCACCGGCATGCGAACAAGGGTTCCCTCGCTGTTGATCAGCTCCGCTTCGGCGGGGAGGCAGATCAGGGTGGCGGAATGGCCGGCCATCAGGATCTTGGTTGCAAGCAGCGACCCGTAGGACGCTCCGAGCACGAGTACGTTGAGGCTCCCGGCCATGCCTGTTCCCCTTCCGGCATCAGTGTTTTGCAGTGCAGTGAGCCCGGGTGTTCTGTGACATGACGGCGCCGAATGCAAGTCCACCCGCCGCGAAGGCCGGGACTCCCCCGTCCGTGTCCCTGTGGGATTCGGCCCCTTTGGTGTATCATTTCGGCACCGTTCGGGAGGCAAGCGAGATGATGCTCACAGAGGAACAGGTCCGCCACTACGAAGAGGAGGGGTACCTCTTCATGCCCGGGCAGTTTTCGCCCGAAGAGATCAGGGTGTTGCGCGAGGCCGCGGACGAGGTCTACGCGATGGACCGCAAGGAAGTGTGGCGCGAGTCATCGGGTATCGCCAGGACCGCGTTCGCGGCCCATACCTACAGCGAGGCGCACCGTCGACTCGGAGCGCATCCGCGCCTGATCGGGCCGGTGGAACAGGTGCTGCGCGGCCCGGTCTACATGCACCAGTACAAGATCAACGCCAAGGCGGCCTTTGACGGCGATGTCTGGCAATGGCACCAGGACTTCGGTGTCTGGCATCGCGATGACGGCATGCCGGAGCCGCGGGCGCTCAACATTGCCCTGTTCCTCGACGACGTGACCGCGGCCAACGGTCCGCTGCTGTTCCTGCCGCGCAGTCACCGCTCCGGCGTGCTCGATGCGACCCATGACCTCGAGACCACCAGCTACCCGTTGTGGACGCTCGACCGCGAGACGGTGACCCGGCTTGCCGAGCGCGGAGGATGCGTCGCACCGACCGGCCCGGCCGGCAGCATGCTGATGTTCCACTCGTTGCTGGCGCATGCGAGTCCGCCCAACATCAGCCCGATGCCGCGCACGATCGTCTACCTGTCGCTGTGCCTCGTGGAAAACCGCATCACCCGGTTCAAGCGCCCGGAGTGGATCGCTCACCGCGACTTTGCGGCCATCGAGCCGCTGCCGGATGACTGCCTGCTGGAACTGGCGTCCGCGCAGGTGGCGGCGGAGTAGCTGTCGGGGCACTCAAGCAGGACCGGGCGTCCCTGGTGACGGAACTGGCGAACGCCCGCTCCCTCCGCGATTGAACGGCGCAGGCCGTCCGGGTCGGTGGCAACGAACCCGGCGAGCCTGTAGATCCCGTACCGCCCCATGACGGAAGGCGCGAGTGGCGTTCCCGGGCCAACGAGGCTGACCCGGGCGCCCGACGCCAGCGCGAGCAGTCCTGACAGGCTGGCATTGACCCATGCCGAAGCGGTGATCAGGAGGTGGCTGCAGCCGGGGATCACCTCGCACGCGGCCTCGGCCGGGAGGTCACCCGGACCGGGGGCACGCTCCAGTACGACGGCGTCGGGCAGCCGGTCTTCGAGCCCCGGAAACCGGCCGATCACCACGACCCGGCCGGGGTCACCGTCAGGAACCTCGAGACCGTTGCCGGCGCTGCCCTGGAGATCATGCCGGTTGAGCCCGGCGTTGATGGCGGCACAGCCGATGGTGCGTTCGTACGGGTTGGCGCTGCGTGACAGCCGGGCGAGAGCCCGCAACGGCTGACCGGCATAGCTGCCGGTGCTTTCGGTGGTCCGTGCGCCGTCGACTCCCTTCCTCGGCGTCGATGCGAGACCGGTTCCCAACTCCCAGTCCACCAGGGTCCAGTTGTAGCCGACGATGACAGTACGGCACGCCGCCTCGGGTGTGGCCGCGATCAGTTCCTCGCGGGCAACGACGCCCGGCTCTCCGGTCACGGGATTCCCCCAGCGAGCGCACGGTACTCGGCACCGCAACCCAGGTCGACCCGTCCGGGACCGGCGCGGAGCACCCGGTGCCCGGGAGGAGAGGACGCGCGTGACACGGCGGCGCACATCGCCACTCCCTGTGCCCTGTAGGGTTCTCCCATCATGTACCCCCACTTCCTTCTGCGGCTGTCGTATCTGCGGTGTCTTCGGACGGCATTCGGTGTGGCGGGCATGGCCGCCATGACGGTGCCGGACACTAGCCTGCATACGCGCACGTTTATCGAACGACTCCGGGATGCGGGGAACGCTTGCCAAGATGGAAATCGTTGCGGTCATGCGCAGGGAGATCGTAGCGGCCGAGGTGCCGTTCGGCCAACGGCACGTGCCGAACCGGACGGCCGGCCGTCACCGCATCGGACCCTGTCGCGTCACCATCGTCAATGAACCGGCCTCATCAATACCCGCTGCTTCCAGGCCTGGGTCGAGCAAGAGCTGGTCCCAGCCCTGATGCCCGGCGACATCGTCATTCCCGACAAACTCGCAAGCCACAAGAACAAGGCGATCCGCCAGGTGATCCGAACCACCGGTGCCCGGCTCTGGTTCCTGCCGCCCTGCTCACCCGATCTCAATCCGATCGAACAGGCCTTCGCCAAGATCAAGCACTGGATGCGAAACGCGCAGAAGCGCGATTTCGAGGATACGTGGCGCCACCTCGGCACCCTCATCGCCACCATCGAGCCCCGAGAATGCCTGAACTACATCCGAAACGCTGGATATGGTTCCATTTAGAACGGATACGCTCAAGCTGGCCGCCTCACGCCGGTCCAACACGGAGGATCACGCGCTGCATCCGCCCAACCCTCATCCAGTCGATCGATCTACCCTTCCGACGACGCCAGCCTCCGCGTGTTGCGCCGTCGTCCCGCCGCCGACTCCATCCGAGTGTTGTTCTCCATCGAGAGGAGAGTTCCGGCCGTGAACGAGGCGGTAGTCGGATGTCCGGCCGCCGTTTTCCCTCATCGGCACGAAGGGGAGGGCACCTTGACGGCAGCCATGGCGATGCCCGGCAACACGGCGGGGATGTTTCGCTTCTTCGGCGCAGGCCTGGCCGAAGACCGCTTTGTCGTCGAGCGGTAGCCGTAGTGTATCGATGGCCGTGTCGTCGCTCCGGCGGCTGTGCGGCCTTTTCCGCGTGCACACACCGGCATCTCGGCAACGCCATCCCCTCGCGCGCGTTTCGCGCGGCACTCGCGATCGCCGCACCGATCACCAACAGCCACAATTCGCGATGCAGTCGTCCATCGGTTTCAGCTCTTGCTGAGCCGCCCGCTCAGATGCCGCGGTGGCTCCGACCGGTGAAGATCCCAGGTGCCGAATTCCACATCGCGAATGCCACCTGATGTAGTCTCTTTGGACTGCGGGGCGGTTGATCCTTCTCACCCCGCACCCCCGGGATGCCTCCGCAAATGTCTAGCCAACCCCTATTCGGAAGCTCACAACTTTTTCCCTTTAGACCACTTGGGCGGTTATCCTCATGTTGGTTCTAACCCCTTCCAACTTTCGTCCCATTACACCTTCAGGGCACAATCATTGCTCAACATCCCTCAACAGGGGAGACTTCTTGGTCATGAACTAGCGAGATCCAGCGCTTGGCTCATGAGGCGATCCCACTAAATCAAGTATCTCCGAATAATGCTCTCGATGATCACCATCGTGGTTCTCATATCCCGGCCGGGTAAGAATCCCCTTTGGCTTGGCGTGACTGCGAATCTCCCGTTTCCGATGCCTTTTGCGCCAAGTCAGGTTAAACGCGGCATTCTTCGGGTAGAAGCACATTTCCGAGTATGGCAGCTTCTCGTCCCCTTGGTCGTGAATGAACCACGCCAGGGCCCTCCAATCACCGGTCCTTTTATACCAGTCAGAATCGATAAAACGCGGAATTATGACACATGCTGTCGCTCCTATAGTGTCGCCTTCACCAAGAACGTCCCATATGTGCTTCCCGTAATTGTTCTTGTTTTGAGCGCAGTTCATCCTGTGCTCGCAGCCATACCTGTTTACCACACAACTGCGAAAAGCAGACCGAATAGTGATGTGCCCAAAGATGTCGCGTAGTGGTTCCAACAGATTCGTGCAGAGACCTTGACCAGCCTGAATTGCCAATTCGGGATTGGATGGGACATTCAAGATACCGTGAGCGGCTGAAATCTCCGAATACATAAAGTCTCGCATGAAGAAGTTTTCTGACAGCCGCTCGCGACCGAATTTCTCCAAAGCCTCCATCAACCGCTTGTTGGGTGCGGGTATGTTGGAGTCATATGCCTCGTTTTGTTCGATAGCATAGCTTTCCAACTCTTCGATGTCTTTCTTGGTAATCCATTCCATTTCCGACACCCTATCCTGTCAATCAGTCGCGGCTGCAGTGCTGCCAGTTTTCACAATGAGCCTTCGCTTCATTGCTGTCGCCACATGCTCAGCAATCTCTCTCAGCGTCTTGTCCTCCAGATGGACGTCGCGGTTCGTCATGGACGCCCGTCGATGGTGGAGAAGCTGCTCCGCGACATGTAGGCTCTCGCCGTTCAGGACCGCGTGCGAGGCGTGCGCGTGTCGCGGATAGTGAAGCCGCGCATCTGCCACGATCCCGGCCGCATCGCGTGTTGTGGTCGTGAAGTGGTAGACCACATTCTTGCCCAATTGTTCGTCAACGCCCCTGCCCGGAAACACCCATTCCCCGGACACCGTTCCGGCGAGGCAAGCTAACAGTATCCGCGCCGTCTCGGCTAACAAAACGTGCCTCGGTCCCGGCTTCGCGTCAATCAGCGCGAGCCGGCCCGGCTTGACCTCACACCAGCGCAGGCGGCGTATCTCCCCTGCCTGCATCCAGTCAGCAGGAGCAAGCGTACCACCGCGACGCAGACCGGACTTTCGTCTGTGTGCAGGCGCAGTCGAACATGGTGCGCAGTATGTCATGACTCCGATTCGCCCCGCCCGGCTTCCTGCGGCCGTATTCGGTCCGTATTCGTGAAAGAAACAGGCGGTGTCGGTACGCATGACCGAGGTGACGCGGATACGGCCGAGAGCGGGCAGGATGGCGACGTTGAGATAACTCATGGTGGTCGCCACTGTGGACGGCTTCCATGATGGCGAACGCCGCTCGACATATTCTGCGGCGAACTTCGCCAGCGTCGGCCGGAAGCGGGAAAGGTTACGGGACTCCCGCCGCCCTTCTCGCGTGCGAGGAAGGCGAGCGCGGCGTCGCAGGCCTAGTTGGGCTTCACCGCGCCAGGGTGTCTTGATATGCTCCCCGCAGCACACCCCGGAGAGAGGAAAAAGCGCATGCCGGTTGACCGCAACAACATCGGCGAGGTTGTCCTGAACGCTTGGAAACACGCGCGCCACGCTCCCATCGAGCCCGGCAACGACAAGAATTCCAACTGGCGGAGGTCGAGAAAGTGGGTCGATTCACTCGCCCGGCAGTTTACCAGATACTATCCGCGCGAGAAGTATAGAGTCTTCTGGGCGGGAAACGGGGACAATCAGGCGGAGTTCGGCATCAACGAGCTGCTGTTCGACGTCGCGGTCTGCGACGTATCGGCTACGAGGTCACTTGAGAGGCACCCTAGAGATCTTTCGTTCATCGCCCAGTGCCACTGGCAGATCGAGTCAGAATTCAGCCTGCAAAACACGCGCGATATCGTTGTGGACATGAGCAAACTGGTCATGGGTGCGGCCGATAACAAGCTGTTCGTCGCGGCCCATCGGAGCCGTGGGGAACGGGATGTCCTTGGACAGTGCGCCCCAATTGCAGCGTGTTGCGATGGTCCGGTGTATTTCTGCTTCGTCTCGCACCCGAAGAACTGGACAGACAACGCTCCGCTTCCCGTACTTCATGAATGGGTAGCGGGTGTCTGGAAAGAGATCGTACTCCAGCAAGCTGCCTGAACCGTGCAGGCGGACCGGTCTCCGATCGCTGCACGGATACCGTTATTCCCCTCCGCATGCCCACTTTCCTCGTCCGAAGCGCCAGCGATCAGCGCGTCCAGTTCCGCCCTGCGGCTTTCCTTGAACATATCGCATCTCAGTTTCGACACCAGGATGTGGGCCGCGCGGAAGGTCAGCGCGATCAGCGGCGCCACGCAGTCTGCCGCTAACCCCGCCAGTGGGCCGTCCGCCACCGCCACCAGCGCTGCGAAGCGGACGAACTCCGGGCCAGTCAGGCTGCGTTCTTCTTGCGTGCCGTGAGCGGTCCCTTGTGGAGGTGTCCCTGCATTTGCCAATCGCGTATAGGCGGCCGGGCGCGCCCCTGCCTACCTCATTCGAGGTCGCGGCGACGGCCTATGCAATGTGGGCCGCTTCGATGTCGTCGATGGAATCGCACCGTCGGGCCGTGCACCCGATGACGCCGACCAGCATGGCGGAGTACTCCTCCCGATAGTCGCCGTCGTGATTGAAGGTATCCGTGTCGATCATGGCGAAGGGTTGAGGCAGGCCGGGTCCTTGCAGAAGACGATGAAGGCGCTGTCGAGCGCTTCCGCCGTGTATTGGAACGAGCGCGCGTCGTAGATCACAATGTCCTCGCCGTCGGCGCCCATAAGCCCGGTCGTCAGCTCTTGCATCAGCACCGGCTTTCCGGAACCGGACTTACCAGTGACAGCGATGTTGTAGTTGCCGGCCTGCTGGGTGGCGCAGGTGCTTTTCTGAATCGCCTTTTCGCCGGCGAGCCTGCCGCGTCCGTCGCGGCATCGCGAGCTGGGACTCCGGCAGCTGTCCGGGACTGATCCAGCCCATGGATCACCACAACCAGGCCCCCCCGGCGAAGGCCTGGGTCGAGTCGGCGCTGGCGGGATCACGCCCACGGTTTGCGGATTGACCCGGTCGCGGTGTTTCGACACGCGGTCCGGCCAAGCGGTGTCCGCTCGAACGCCCAGCCCGCAGCGGACCTGGCGGGGGTCTGGGTGGTCCGGCCTGCGCCTTCGCAGCGTGCATGCCGCTGGCGTTGCCGGAACAGAGTCACGATGCGGAGCCTTCCTTCGCTGCACGCTGCTCGTCGGGCGTCGGGGTGTGATTGAACGCGTATGCGTCCCTGCAGGCCGCAACACCGCCAAGTTCGGCAATCCTGCGTTTCTGACTGGCAAAACACCGGGCATTGACCTCTTCGGGATCGCAAATGGCTCTCAGCCGCCTCTCGCCTTCCCGCCGGGCCGCCAGAACCCCGGGGTGGGTAGTCTCGCCGCTTGCCAGGTCGTGCAGTTCGTGGGGGTCCTGTGCCAGGTCGAACAACTGTGGCTTGCAGCCGACGTAGTACACGAGCTTCCAGTTGTCCCAGCGGGCCATGAAGGTTCCGGTCGTCGAGCCGCCGTCGTGGTATTCGCTGAACACGGTACGGCCCGGGTCGTCCTCCTCTGCCGCGATCAAACGCAGCGAGCGGCCCGGGACCAACGCTTCCGCACGGTCCGGAACACCGGTGACGTCGAGTGCCGTCGGTGCCAGGTCGACCAGGCTTGTCCCGGTGCGAACCCGCTTTCCTTGAGGGACGGCAGGCCCGGCCATGATCATGGGGACGCCTGCCGATGCCTCGTACATGACCTGTTTGGTCCACAGGCCGTGATCGCCCATCATGTCGCCATGATCGGACACGTAGACGACCACCGTGTCGTCCGCGTGCCCGGACCGGTCCAGTGCGCACAGCATGCGCCCGACGCAGTCGTCCATGAACGAGATCAGGCCATAGTATGCAGCCCTGGCCTCGCGCACCTTGCCCAGATCAAAGTGCCGGTCGTAGTCGAAGAAGCGGGCAACGTTCCTGACCTCGTCGTGCCGGGGCCGTTGCGCCTGCCCGTACGCGACGGGAAAATCGACCGACCCGGGGTCGTAGAGATCGTAGAATTCACGCGGTGCGAGAAGGGGATAGTGCGGGCTGACCAGGGATATGAACGCCGCCCACGGGAGTTCCGGCTTTCCGCGGGCGAGCAGCCATTCGCATGCGGCCCGCGTTATCGCGCGATCGTACTCGGTATAGGAGCTGATTCCCGCACCGACGTCCGCGGCGAGCTGCGACGCCGATTCAAATGCCGGTGGATCCGTGCGCAGCAGGCCGGCAGGCCAGCCGACGCCGTCGACAACGTGCATCGGCAGGATTTCGCGCGAAAAGCCGTTGTCATCCTCGCCCGAACGGAAGTGCAGCTTTCCGATCGACGTGGTCTCGATACCCTGGTCGCGCAGACGGTGCATCCAGCTTGCGGGAGTACCGTGCCAGGGTGTCGCGCTGTCCCAGCAGCCGATGGCGTGGACGTAGTCGCCGCAGGCCAGGGCGGCGCGGGCGGGAACGCACATTGGTGACGGCGTATAGGCGTTCTCGAAAACCGTGCCGCGGGCGGCGAGACCGTCCAGGTTCGGCGTCTTGACAACGGGATGGCCGGCGCAGCCCATCGCGTCCCTGCGATGCTCGTCCGAGATGATGATCAGCAGATTGCTGCCTGGCGACGAGTTCATATCTTCATCCCCCTTGCCGACATATCACCGGGCCGGTTCTACCATCTGACCGGGGCCGGCAGGGAACTGCTGTTCCTGATCGCATTCCCGCGACGCCTTGCCGCGAACAGGTCGCTCGACTTCAGCCACACCCGTGGCCCTGGTCCAAACGAGGCAGGGGTCAGTGGAGCGATCAGTCGGGCCGGGCCGGCGGATGCCACCCGGGCTCGCGGGTCCCGCGACCGGGGCACGGTGGCGGCAGACCTTCCTGGCTGCGGGATCGCGGCAACCCGCGTGCCGGCCGGGTTCGTTTCGTGCGGCGCGGGAGGCGGTCCTTGCGCATGGGCTTGCGTCGTTCGGTCTGTAAGCCGGCCTGTCCGGGAGCCGAAGGCGTCAGCCGGCGCGCGGATCTCGACAGTGCAGTGCCCGGCCGTGGTCGCACGGATCCGGACGCCGGGATCGGACAGACCGGAAAGCCGGAAGACCGCGTCCTTGCCCTTGGCAGCGAGCCGTTCCACAATCCGCCTGATCCGTCCGGACACGCGGTGCTGCGGCATGTCGCCGGTGACGACGGTCCATGGCGCTCTGACGGCGACGGTCAGCATGGCCGATGGCTGCCTTCGGCGGCGCGGTTTCGCATCGGGTTCGGCGGGAGAAGGAGTGGCAACCCGGCTTGTCCGGTGATCGACAGTCGGACCGAAGGGAGGGAGACCGGGCATGTGGTGGCAGCGCGTCATCCGGTGGCTGGTGTTCGGTGTGCTGGTGACAACCATGGCAGCGGGAAGTCCCGACGCGCAAACGAGAGGGTTCGAACCGGCAGACCAGGAAGAGTTCAACCGGCGACTGGAGAACATGACACTCGTCGGGCGTGACTTCGCTGCCTTCGACGTCAGGATCAACTTCTCCACCGATGGCATAATAGTGGAAAACGACAAGGTGGTGGCACGAGCGGTCTATGTCAGGTCGGATCATGGCGCAGGAATACTGAGCTTTCAGATGATGCCCGGCATCGATCCCGCTGATGAGGTTGACAATTGCTTGGTACTGTTGAAGTTTTCCTCCAGGACGCACGGAAGTTTTGTTTTGGTTCCGGGATTGTTTTCCGCTGAACAATGCATGGTGTCCGACGAGAAGGTCTTGGGCACATGGCAGATCGAAAATAGTAAACCATAGCGGAAGAACAGGGCGGGCAAGAGACAGGTTTTCGATGAAGATGGTGGTACTGGTGTCCTTTCGGGGGGATGGTTCCGGTTCCGTATGCGGAGGACAGTCATGCAGATGCAAACCCGGGGCGCGGACGTTCCGGTCCTGAGCCTCGCCGACTGGCGGGCGGGGTCTCCCGGCGCCCGGGACCGGCTGGTGGCCACCCTCAGGCACGCGTTGCACGAGGTGGGGTTCTACATGCTTGTCGATCACGGCATCGACTGGGCCCTGGTCGAAGAGGTGTTCGAGGCGGCGCGGCGGTTCCACGCCCTGCCGCTGGAGACCAAACTTGCACTCAAGGCCAACCGCCACAACGTCGGCTACATGCCAATCCGCGGCAGCGTCACGCGCGCGACACCGGTGGGAGAGGAGGCGGCCCTTCCCAACGTGGTGGAGGCGTTCTTTCTCAAGCGCGACCTGCCGCCCGACCATCCGGACGTGCTGGCGGACCGGCCGTTTCGCTGTGCCAACCAGTGGCCCGACCCGGAGCTGCTGCCGGGGTTCCGGGAAACCACCATGCACTATGCCGCCGAGATCGAGCGGCTGTGCCTCGACCTGCTGCCGTTCTATGCGCTGGCACTCGACCTGCCCGACGATTTCTTCCGGGAAGCCTTTGCCGACCCGCAGTTCAGCCTGCGGCTGTCGCACTATCCGCCGGTCGAGGGTTACGCGGAGCGCGAGTATGGCCTTGCGCCGCACTCGGACTCGAGCTTCCTCACCATGCTGCCCCAGTCAGGTGCCGAGGGCCTGTCGATCCGCCTGCCTGACGACCGCTGGATCGACATCCCGGTGATCGAGCGAACCATCGTGGTCAACTCCGGCGACCTGCTGAAGCGGTGGAGCAACGACAGGGTACTCTCGACCCCGCACCGGGCGGTCAACCGGGGTGAGGGTGACCGCTACGCCGTTCCGTTCTTCTTCGACTGTTCGGGCGGCTACGAGATGGCGTGCCTGCCGAGCTGTACCGATGCCGACAATCCGCCACGCTATCCGCCGGTGACCTACATCGACTACATGCTCTGGTTCACCAACAGGAACTACGCCCACGTCAGACAGGATCCGGCGGGACCGTTCGGTTCCTGAAACCGCGTCAGTCGGGCAGCGCTTCCAGCCGCGCGGCGCAGAACTTCAGCTCCGGGATCTTGCCGAACGGATCGAGCGCCGGGTTGGTCAGCATGTTGGCAGGGGCTTCGACGTAGCAGAACGGCAGGAAGATCACTCCGTCGGGAACACCCGGATCGCTGCGGGTGGCAAGTTCGACTGTTCCCCGCCTGGTGGCAATCCTCACCCGGTGGCCCGCAGTAAGGTTGCCGCGCGCGAGGTCTCCCGGTGACACGTGGACATGCGGTTCCGGTTCCAGCGCGTCGAGCACGCTCGCACGCCGGGTCATCGCGCCGGTGTGCCAGTGCTCGAGCAACCGCCCGGTGGTGAGGACCAGCGGATACTCCTCGTCCGGAGTCTCGTCCGGTGGCAGGATGTCACAGGGCACCAGCTTGCCGCGGCCGCTGTCGGTCGGAAATCCGTCCCCGAAGATCACCGACTGGCCCTCGGAACTCTCGTCCGCACACGGATAGGTTACCGCGTCCTCGCGTTCGAGCCGGTCCCAGGTTATCCCTGTGAGCGATGGCATCATCTGTCCCATCTCGACGAACACGTCCCGGGGTCCGGTGTAGGTCCAGTCGAGCCCGAGGCGGCGCGCGATCTCCTGCACGATCCACCAGTCCGGCCGGGCGTCGCCGGGGGCGTCGATCGCCTTGCGGCCCAGCTGGACCCTGCGGTCGGTATTGGTGAACGTCCCGTCCTTCTCCGGGAACGCGGTTGCCGGAAGCACCACGTCGGCAAAGGCGGCGGTCTCCGTCATGAACAGGTCCTGGACCACCAGGTGTTCGAGGCGCGACAGCGCGGTTCGGGTGTGATTCTGGTCTGGGTCCGACATCGCCGGGTTCTCGCCCATGATGTAGCAACCCTTGATGGAGCCCTCGTAGATCGCGTCGGTGATCTCGACCACCGTCAGACCCTTGGTGCGGTCGAGCGGCGTATTCCAGAACTCCTCCCAGCGCTCGGCTTCCGAAACCCGGTCCACCGGCTGGTAGTCCGGGTAGACCATGGGGATGAGACCGGCGTCGGACGCACCCTGCACGTTGTTCTGGCCCCGCAGCGGGTGCAGCCCGGTTCCCGGACGGCCGACGTGGCCGCACAGCAGGGCGAGCGAGATCAGGCAGCGGGCGTTGTCGGTTCCGTGGGTGTGCTGGGAGACCCCCATACCCCAGAAGATCAGCGCGCTCTGGGCACGGGCGTAGGTGCGGGCGAGCGTGCGGATCTGTTCGGGTGCGACGCCGCAGACGGCGGACATGTGCTCGGGTGTGAACTCCGCGGTCCTTGCCTGCAGGGCGTCGAACCCCTCGGTGAAACCGGCCACGTACTGCCGGTTGTAGAGTCCCTCGGCAATGATCGTGTGGATCATGCCGTTGAGCAGCGCGACATCGCTGCCAGGACGGAACTGCACCATGTGGGTGGCATGACGCGAGAGCGCCTGTCCGACCGGGTCCATGACGATCAGGGTTGCCCCGGCCTTTGCCGCGTTCTTGATGAAGGTGGCGGCGACCGGGTGGTTCACCGTCGGGTTGGCGCCGATGACGATGATGACCTCGGCATTGGCGGCCTCGGCGAACGGCGCGGTCACGGCACCCGAACCGATGGTCTCCATCAAGGCGGCCACGGAGGAGGCGTGGCACAGCCGGGTGCAGTGGTCGACATTGTTGGTGCCGAAACCGGTGCGGACCATCTTCTGGACCAGGTAGGCCTCCTCGTTCGACCCCTTCGCCGATCCGAACCCGGCCAGCGCGCCGCCACCGTCGCGATCCCGGATCAGGCGCAGTCCGTCGGCCGCCAGGTCGAGGGCCTCGTCCCAGCTCGCTTCACGGAAGTTTGCCCACGGATCGGACGGGTCGATCGGCAGCGAGGCTGACCGCGGCACCCCCTCGCGCCGGATCAGCGGGACAGTCAGTCGCTCGGGACTGTGCACGTAGTCGAAGCCGTATCGTCCCTTCACGCACAGTCGGCCGCGGTTTGCCGGTCCGGCCCGTCCGTCGACCGAGAGGATGCGGTCCTGCTTGATGTTGAAGGTCAGCTGGCATCCGACCCCGCAATAGGGGCACAGGCTGTTGACCGTCCGGTCGGGCCGGTGCGCGAACACGCCGTCGTCGTCGACCACGCTGCGCGGCATCAGGGCGCCGGTCGGGCACGCCTGGACGCATTCGCCGCAGCCGACGCAGGTGCTCGCTCCCATGTCGTCGCCGAGATCGAAGACGATGTGCGCATCCTTGCCGCGGCCGGCCATTCCGATCACGTCGTTGACCTGGACCTCGCGGCACGCACGCACGCACAGGCCGCACTGGATGCAGGCGTCCATGTTGACGGCGATCGCCGGATGGCTGCTGTCCGCGGGCGGCGTCTCGTGCGCCGGAAACCGGCTGGTGTCGACCTCCGCCTGCGCGGCAAACCGCCAGAAGGTCGAATCGGGGTCGCGGGCGACCTGGCGCGCCGGCTGGTCGGCTGCCAGCAGTTCGAGCACCATGGACCTGGAGGCCCGGGCCCGGTCCGAGGCGGTGTTGACCGTCATTCCCTCCGTCGGGCGTCGAATGCAGGAAGCCGCAAGGGTGCGTTCTCCCTCGATCTCCACCATGCAGGCGCGGCAGTTTCCGTCCGGACGGTAGCTGTCGGCCGGCTTGTGGCACAGGTGCGGAATCTCGGTACCGTGGCGGTGCGCAACCTCCCACAGGGTCTCCCCGGGGTCGGCCGTGACCGTGATACCGTCAAGGACGAAGCTGATCCGGTCCGTCATGACCACCCTCCTGTCGACCGGTCCTGCGGACCCTGTATTTCGTCTGGAAAGAACCTGAGAAGGCTCTCCAGCGGATTGCTTGCCGCCTGGCCGAGGCCACAGATCGACGCATCGCGCATCACCGCGGACAGCTCGGACAGCAACCCGGTGTCCCACTCGGGCTGCTCCATCAGCCGGACCGCCTTCTCGGTGCCGACCCGGCACGGTGAACACTGGCCGCAGCTCTCGTCCTCGAAGAACCTGAGCAGGTTGAGCGCGACCGCCCGGAGCGGGTCATGCTGGGAGAGAATCACCACTGCGTGGCTGCCGACGAAGGAGCCGTACTGCTCCAGTTGCCCGAAATCCAGCGGCAGGTCGCCCATGCTGGCCGGAAGGATGCCGCCGGACGCACCGCCCGGAAGGTAGGCGCAGAACTCGTGGCCATCGAGCATGCCGCCGCAGTGGTCGTCGATAAGTTCGCGGGCGGTGATGCCGGCGGGCACGATCTTCACTCCGGGCTCGCGGACACGCCCGGAGACCGAGTAGCTGCGCGGGCCCGGATGGTTCTCCTTGCCGAGCGCGTTGAACCACTCGGGCCCCTTCTCGACGATGTCCCGGACCCAGAACAGGGTCTCGACGTTGTTGACCAGTGTCGGGTGCCCGAAGACCCCGACCTCCGCAACGTAGGGCGGGCGGTGGCGCGGGTAGCCGCGCTTGCCCTCGATCGACTCGATCATGGCCGATTCCTCGCCACAGATGTAGGCGCCCGCACCGCGCCGCAGGTGGATGCGGACATTCGGGGCCAGCCCGTCGGTCTCGAGACAGGCGATCTCCTCTTCGAGGATATGGCGGATCTCCGGGTACTCGTCGCGCAGGTAGATGTAGCACTCGTCCGCCCCGACCACCCAGGCCGCGACCAGCATGCCCTCAAGCATGCGGTGAGGGTCGGTCTCGAGATGGTAGCGGTCCTTGAAGGTTCCCGGTTCGCCTTCATCGGCATTGACCGCCACGATCTTGCGGCCCCGGATGCCGCGGACCAGCGTCCACTTGCGCGGCGTCGGGAACCCGGCGCCGCCCAGTCCTCGCAGGGCCGAACGGCCCAGCTGGTCCAGCACGTGCTCGGCGCTGGTCTGTCCCGACAGGCAGTCGCGCAGCAGCCGGTAGCCGCCGGCCGCAACATAGTCGTGGTACGTGACCGGGCTCGATGGGGGTCGCGGCGAGACTCCGCTCGCGACTGCGGCGAGCACGGTTTCGACGCTGGCGTTCTCCACGAGGTCATGGCCGACGGCAACGACCGGCGCCTTGTCACAGGCGCCCATGCAGGGCGCGCGCAGCACCCGGACATCCGGGCCGCAGGCCGAGGCAAGCCGGGCATGCAGCGCCTCGGCGCCGAACATGCAGCAGCTCAGGCTGTCGCATACCCGCACGGTATGGGCCGGCGGAGGTGCCTCGTCGCCGAGGACCACGTCGAAATGGGCGTAGAAGGTCGCGACTTCGTAGACCTCGGCCATGGCGAGCCGCATCTCGTCGGCGAGCGCGGCGAGGTGGGCTGCCGAGAGATGGCCGTACCGGTCCTGGATGAGGTGCAGGTGTTCGATCAGCAGGTCGCGCCGGCGCGGCCGGTTCCCGAGCACCGTGCGTACCCGTTCGAGTGCCGCCGGATCGACCTGGCGTCCCTTGGGAGTGTGCCGGCCCCTGCCGCGTCGTCCGCCCCGCGGTGGTCCCGACCCATCTGCAGACGCGGTTTCGCCCATGCCTTGCTCCCCGACCCTCGTCCCGGTCCTGCCGGCGCACTCCGGCGTGCACGGCCATGTCCGGGGGCAACCGGAAGGATCGGGGACACCCCGCTCCGGTCGCCTGTCCCGGCCCCGGTTGCACCGGGTGTCCGCCTAGACTATTGAACAGGGTCAGGAAATCAAACACATGTTTGACGGCGGAGGCGGCCATGCCCTTTGTCACGTCGCTGGCGCAGGCGCGCGAGGCGAGCCAGACGGTAGACGTTCACGGTCAGACCTATACCCTCAATCCCTACGTCGGATCGGCGCCGCGCCGCGGCATGTACGTTCCCGGTGCCGAGGAGGACGACGACGGCCTGCCCCAGGGCTTCCTGGTGATGCAGCCGCCGGGATCGGTGACGCCGCCGCATTTCCATGACCACGAGCAGTTCCAGGTCGTCGTCGAGGGCGACGGGCGGATCGGCCGGCGTCCGGCCCGGCCGCTTTCGGTGCACTATGCCGCCGGCCATACGCCCTACGGGCCGATCGAGGCCGGCGACGACGGACTCTACTACTTCACCCTGCGGTCTCGCTGGGATTCGGGTGCGAAGTACATGCCTGGCGCCCGCGACCGGCTGAAGCCCGTTCGGCGGCGGCACAGGCTGGTCAACGACCTGCCGCTGCCGGATGCAGACGAACTCGCGGCGGGCTCCTCCGAGTGGGCAGACGTGATGCCGGTCGACGAGGACGGCGTGGGTGCGCGGCTCTACCGCATCGCCGCCGGGGGCACCGCCACCCTGACCTGCGCGACCGATGCCGGTGGACAATACGCCATCGTCGTCGGCGGATCGCTCGCCGAAGCCGACGGTGAACTCGACTGGCTCGCCGGACTCTACCGGTTCCGCCACGAGGCTCCCCTCGCCGTGACCGCCGGCCCGCGGGGAGCTGCCGTCCTGCTGATGCAGTTCTCCAGGAACGACCCGGCCTGACCGAACCTGGCTGGCGGAGACAGCCGCATGCGGGTCGGAATCGAGGTCGGCGGCACCTTCACCGACCTCGTGGCCGTCGAGGCCGACCGCGCGCTCACAGCGAAGGTTCCGAGTACGCCGGCGAACCCCGACATCGGCGCCATGGATGCCCTGGCCGCGGCGGGGATCGATCCGGCCGTGGTGACGGAACTCGTGCACGGGTCCACCGTCACGACCAACGCGGTCCTCGAGCGCAGGGGTGCGCGCCTGTGCCTGTTCGTCACCCGGGGGACCCGGGACATCCTGCTGCTGCAGCGCCACGACCGGACCTCGATCTACGACCTGCGCTACCGCAAGCCCGAACCGGTGGTCGCGCGCCGCGACACCTTCGAGGTCGCCGGGCGCGTCACCGCCGACGGCACGGTGTTGGAACCGCTCGATCCGGGCGACGCCCGTGAGCTCATCGTCCGGGCTCTCGGAACCCGGGATTACGACGCCGCTGCCGTGTGCTTTCTGCACGCCTATGCCAATCCCGAACACGAACGCGCCTTCGCCGCGCTCCTGCGCGAGGCGGCTCCCGACCTGGCGGTGACCTGTTCTAGCGACGTCGCCCGGGAGTTTCGCGAGTACGAGCGCGCATCGACCACCACGCTTGCCGCCTACGTGCAGCCGGTGATGGCGGGGTACGTGAGCCGCTTCCACCATGCGCTCGAGCGCAAGGGGTTTCGCGGACGCTTCAGCATCATGCAGTCGAACGGCGGCCGCATGCCGGCGCAGGCCGTTGCGCGCAACGCGATTGCCGCACTGTTCTCCGGGCCTGCCGCCGGGGTGATCGGAGCGGTAAGGGGGGCGGTTGCCGCCGGCTACCGCGACCTGATCACGCTGGACATGGGCGGGACCAGTACCGACGTCTGCCTGGTCCGCGACGCCGTTCCCGACCTCGTGCCGATGACCCGGGTCGACGGGTTGCCGGTGAAGACCCCGGTCATCGACATCGTCACCGTCGGTGCCGGCGGCGGGTCGATCGCCTGGGTGGACGACGGCGGCCTGCTGCGGGTGGGGCCGCGGTCAGCCGGGGCACACCCTGGTCCCGCCTGCTACGGCCGGGGCGGGACACTGCCGACGGTCACGGATGCCCACCTTGTCCGCGGCACCCTGCCGGAGGAGGGCTTCCTTGACGGCACCATGTCAATCGATGCGGGTGCTGCCCGCGAGAGCTGCCGGGACCTCGCCGGGAGGTTCTCGATGAGTGTCCAGGAGATGGCTGACAGCGTGGTCCGGCTGGCCGACGCCAGCATCGTCCGGGCGATCCAGCAGGTCTCGACCGAGCGGGGACGCGACCCGCGCGACCATGTCCTGGTGCCCTACGGCGGCGCGGGGCCGCTGCACGCGGCGCGGGTCGCCGAGGAACTCGGTATCGCCACCGTCGTGGTTCCGCCGCATGCCGGGGTCATGTCGGCGCTGGGCCTGCTGCGCGCCGACCACGTCGTGCACCGGTCACGGACCCGACCGACCCCGGTCTCGCGGGAAACGGTGGGACAGGTCGTGGAACTGCTGGAGGAACTGGAGCGGGAGGCGCGCAAGCGGCTGGCGGCCCCGGATGCGAAGGCCGTCGCCATCGACCGGATGCTCGACATGCGCTATCCGGGCCAGGCCTTCGAGATCCCGGTCGCCGTTGCCGACCTGTCGACGCTGACGGCGCCGGGGCTCGCCGGGCTGTTCGCCGACGCCCATCGCAGGGCGTTTGCGTTTGCCAAGCCGCCGGACGAACCGGTCGAGGTGATCTGCGCCCGGGTCGCCGCCCGGATCGCCCCGCTGGAACTGCCCGACCTCCCGCTGGCGGCGCCGGCACGGGCGGAACGGACAACGAACCTGGTGGAACGGGGAGTGTCGCAGCGCGCGCGATTGCTGGCACGTGCCGCGGTACCGGAGCAGCCGGTGCCGGGAACCCTGCTGATCACCGACGGCGGCTCGACGGTTCACGTGCCGCCGGGCTGGACCGCACGGCGCGATTCGCACGGCAACCTGGTGCTCGGGCGGGCCTGACGCGTCGATGCACCGGGCGGTGACGGGGGCCGGGGTGATTCCTGCCAACGGGGAAGGCAGGATTCCCGCAGGCGTGCCGCATCCGGCACCTGTTCACAAGGAGGAGGCTTTCCGGTGACGTGGCAAGCCGGTTCCCGCATCGCTGCCGATCCGAGTCCGGGTCAGACCGTCTCCTTCGAGGCGCGTGGCGCAACACACATCGGCGTGGTGGTCAGGTGCAATCGGCGCACGGTGCTGGTGGAAACGCCCGGCGGCAGGTGGAGGGTTCCACCGTCCCGTCTCACGATCGGGGGCGATCCGCCGTCCGCGGACGGTGCCGATCGCCCCGTCCTTCCCGGTATCGGCAAGGGCGATGTCGTCGAACTGAAGGATCTCGACGGACTGTGGCTGGTGGTGAACACGCGTGCATCCTCCTGTCACGTGGTCGGGGGGCCGCCTCCGTTCACCCGGCTCCGCGCTCCGGCATCGGCCGCGACCCTGGCCCCGGCCAGGCACCCGGCAGCCGTCGAACTGCTGATCGCGGTCGACACCGAACGCGCGGGCTGGCGGATCGGCGACCAGGTCCGGCTGCGGGAGAAGGCCGCGGCGGCCGACATCACCGGCGGCGTGATCGTCGGGTTCGGGACGGAACGCGCACAGCTGCGCGATGCGCGGGGGCAACGCTGGAGCATTCCCTACGGCGCGCTCGAGCCGTGCCGCAGGCGGTCCGCCGACGTGAAGCGGGTGCGCCGGGTGCACGGACTTGCCAACGGGCTGCTCGACCGGCATGCGGACCGCCTGGCGGGCTGGCGGTTTGTGCTCGATGACGGACAGCGCCGGGCGGGCGCCTGTTTCCCGCACCGCCGGCTGGTGACGGTGTCGCGGCAATTCGCGCTCGAAGCTCCGTGGGATGAGGTCAGGGACACCGTGATCCACGAAGTGGCGCACGCACTGACGCCGGGGAACGGTCACGGACCGGCATGGAGAACGGCGGCGCGCGAACTGGGCGGATCGGCACGCCGGACCCACTCGGTACCGTTCGGAACCTGTCGGCGCGGGGCCTGAGTGGCGCGATGGACCGTCCGGTTCCGCCGGGATATCGTCGGTGCCTGCCTGACGGGCGATACAACAACGAGCGAGGCCGATGAAGCGCACAGCGGTTTCCCCGGTGGACCAGGCGGTGATCACCCGGTCGCTGCTGGCGGCGGCCGACGAGATGGGGGTCAAGCTCGTCCGGTCCGCCCACTCGCCGGTGGTGCGCGAGGCGCAGGACTGCAGCGCGGCCATCCTCGACCCGTTGGGCCGGGTGGTCGCCCAGGCCGAACTGATTCCGATCCAGCTGGGCTCGATCACCCGGACCTTCCGGGCCTGTCTCGCATTCCATCCGCTCGACGAGCTGGCCGACGGCGATTTCCTGGTCAACAACGATCCCTATTCCGGCGGCCAGCACCTGCCGGACATCTTCCTGTTCTCTCCGATCTTCCTTGACGGCGATCTCGTCGGTGTGACCGCCACCGTGGTCCATCACATCGATCTCGGCGGCGGTGCTCCGGGGCTCAATCCCGAGGCCGGAGACGTGCACGAGGAGGGGATCCGCCTTCCGCCGTCTCGCTGGTCATTCGAGCGCGACTGGAACGGGGGACCGTTCGAACGGCTGGTGCGGGCCAACGTCCGCATGCCGGATGCCACCATCGGCGACCTCAACGCCCAGTTCGCGGCGAACGCCGTGGGCGGCGAGCGCCTGCGCGAACTGGTGCGCAGGTACGGCCGCGATACCGTCACGACCGCGATGAACGAGGTGCTCGACTATTCCGAGCGCCGGGTTCGTGCCGCGATCGCCGGGGCCCCGGACGGGCTCTACCACGGCGAGGCGTGGCTCGATGACGACGGCGCCGGGCAGGATCCGGTGCCGGTGCGGGCCGCGGTGCGGATCGCCGGTGACAGCATCGAGGTGGATTTCACCGGAACCGCCGGGCAGGCGGCGAGCAACATCAACAGCCCGTTTGCCTCCACCGCGTCCTCGGCGGTCGCCTGCATCAAGGCGGTGCTGACCGACCCGGACATTCCGTTCAACGAGGGTGCGGAACGGGCGGTGACGGTGACCGCTCCGTATGGCTCTCTGGTCAATCCGCGCCCGCCGGCGCCGGTCAGGGCCCGGCTGCTGCCTTCATACCGGGTGGTCAACGCGGTCATGGACGCCCTCGCCCAGGCGGTTCCCGACCGCGTGATCGCGCCCGGCTTTGACACCACGTCAGTGTGCTGTCTCAGTCACCGGGGCGAGGAGAGGGTCAACATCTACCTCGAGATCTTCGGCGGCGGCTTCGGGGCCGGACCGGGGAACGATGGCTGCGACGGTGTCGACTCCATGCTGTCGAACTGTTCGAACATTCCGATCGAGGCGATGGAAATCGAGTACCCGTTCTTCCGTGTCGACGACTACAGCCTGCGCTCCGCCTCGGGTGGGGCAGGGCAGTGGCGCGGCGGCATGGGATTCCAGCGCATCTACTCCATCCTGTGTGACGGGGTCACCTTTGCCACCTACGGTGACCGGTTCAGGATCGCGCCGAAGGGAGTGTTCGGGGGCCTGCCGGGAGCGCGTGCCGAATCCCTCGTCGAGCGTGACGGCCACTGCCATGCCCTCGGCTCGAAGCAGAGTTTTGCGCTGCGCGCGGGAGACCGGTTGATCGTGCGCACCGGTGGCGGCGGTGGCTACGGGCCGCCAGACCGCCGCGACGAGGCGGCCGCGCGCCGCGACCGATCTGACGGGGTTGCACAAGACCACGGGCCGGCGTGAGGCCGTGGGCCGGCCCCGGCATGCCGGGGCCCGCGCCGATCGCCCCATGGTCCGGTTTTCGCGTGGCGAGTCCCGCGGGCAGACCCGGGCCTGACATGATCAGCGGCATCCCTGTCCCGCAACCCGGCACACCGGCAACCTTGTCCTCCGCGAGCCCGCTTCGGTGGGAAGCGACCGGATCGAGCGGCGATCACCGGCCAGGAGCCTCGGCAACGACGGTCATTTCCCGCGGGCCGCTGCGCCGCTCGTCTGGATGCAGGCCGGGGCGGGGCCGGCATCGAAGTGCTTGCGAAGCCCGGCCTTCATCCTTTTCGCGCGGTCCCGGGGGCCGCTATGGCACCCGTCAGCCGGTCCGTCGGATACCGCAAGCCGGTCCGTCGGATACCGCAAGCCGGTCCGTCGGATACCGCAAGCCGAATTGCCCTTGGGTGGATGCGAGGCCCGTCCCGACGTCCCGGTCAGTCGGCCCTTTCGGTGGTCGGGTCGATCGTCTTGGAAACGGCGGTGACCTTCGTCGCCGGAAAGCCGCTGATCTCGGCATGCTTGTGGATGATGGCCTCGTCCTTTGCCAGGTAGACGCAGAAGGTCTTGTCCGCGGCAACGAAGCTCTCCACCCACTGGATGTCGGGACCGAGCTGGGCCAGCACCTCGTTCGACTTGGCGGCGGCCTCGGCCAGTTGCTGGCGTTCCAGTGTCCCGACCTCGGGAATGTCGCGTTCGATGATGAATCTGTTCAGCGCCATGACGTCCTCCCGTCTTCCGACTTGCCTGCGCCGCGAATGCGGCATGCGGCAGCGCAGCAGCTTATACCACCTGACCTGTTCCGCAACGGGCGCGCCTCCTGCGCCCGCAGCCTGAAAGTGTTCCGGGTTCCCGTCGGGTGCACGAAGCAAGATGCAGCATGCACTGTTCCCGTCGCGATCGACGAAGAGGTCGGCGTCCAGGACTGTTCCTGCGCCGTCAGGGTGCTGGTCGAGGAAGCCGTCCCGGACTGGCATCCTGTTGCTGTCAGCTCCCTGGCGATGACCAGCAGCTGTTCCAACTCCCGCCGGACCTTCCCCGGACTGTTCCACGGGGTCCGGATGTCCGGTTTCCTGCAGGGACAGTGTGATGGCCTCGGGGCGGCCGGCAGCGTGCCGCGCGTGCTGGTGTGCGACGATCACACGGGCACCGTGCTTACCCGGCGTGGCGGCACGCGCAACCCGTCGCCGTCTGCAGTGCGGTTTGCCAGGCAAGCGTCGCTTCGCCGGACTGCATACGGCAACAGCGGTCTTCGGCCATGTGGACAGCGGTAGCGGGATCGGCCGCAGCGGTACGGCTGCCGGGGATCGCGGCCGGTTCGTCACGGCAGGGCGCAGAGCGGCGGGTCCCGAATACCTTCCAAATGAGAGGATTTACAGGGGCTTGAGCCTTGATACCCTGTTTCTTGCGAATGCTCCACAGAGCGTGCGTTCACCACCGCGGACGGTGAGCGAATGAGCGTCGGTGACATCGGGATCGGCGTGGCCGACGGCGCGAAACGCGTGGGTGCGGCACCGGCACGGGTGGCGGTGACCGCGCATCCGGTGTCCGGCAACGCCGCGGCGTCGAGCCCAGGGAAGCACGTGATACCTGGAGAGCCGCGTCTCGGGTCGGGAACACTTCCTCCCGCCAACCTGGACCTCCGCGTCGGAAGTGCGGACATCCAGACTCGTTTCTGTAGTCGTTCCCGACAAGCGGGTAGTTTATTGTCAATTGAGTGGCAGTTTTGCGGTGATTTCAATACTGCACTTCTTTTGTCGGACAATACTGCCGTCTGTTGGCTTCCGCCGGTGGCGAATACGGCAAACTGAATACCCAATCACGCTCGATGTCGACCTTTGTCAAGCGCAAGGCGGTGCTGTGGCAGACCGATCCAGGCGCAGGTTGGCGCGGACCGAACCGGGGGCTTGGACCGAAAGGAGTGCGGTGCGATGAATCCGATACCGAAGGGTCGGGCTGAAGGAAGAAATTCGGGCCGCTCGAGGACGGTAGCGTTCGCTGCGGGGGTCTGCATGTCGCTGCTGTTTGCCGCCGCGCCGGCGCTGGCGCAATCCCTGCGCGCACCGACGCTCTGGGCCACGTGGTATCTGTGCCAGGCGACGCTCCACTGGACGCATCAAAACCCGGACAACCTGCGGATCTACAATTTCCAGTATCGCATCCGCCCCAAAGGGGGGAACTGGACGTCCTGGAAGAATATCGCCGGCGGGGCTTCGAGCCGACAGACCACGGTGCTCGGCCTGCCCGAAGGAGGGGACAACACGTTTCAGGTCCGGGCCACGGCCCTGACGGTCGGGAGTGTCATTTTCGGCAGCCCGAGCAACTCGATGCTCGTCGGGCTGCTTGACCACGACCATATTCAGTGCGCGAGGCAGGTGGAGCACCTGAAGTGACGCGAGGACCCTCTCTGCCAACATCGTCGAGACACCGCGCACCCGTGAACTCTTACTGCAGGGCGGGGAGGTGACCATGCACCTGTGACCACGCCCAGGCGTCCTTCGCCATCCGCGCCATGGCGGTCCGTCACAGGGTTCACGAGTCTCTTCCTGTTCGTGTTCAAGCTTCGACGATCTGATGGCCCCCGTTGTCTTCAAGTCCCTGTTCCGTCCAGAAGCCGAGCTTCTCCATCACCGGGAAGTCGTTGAACGAGAACAGACAGGCATCGTCATTGTCCTGCGCGTTGCAGTGCTCGTGCCAGGTCCAGGCAGGCACGCAGAAGATGTCGTGCTCGGACCAGTCAAACCGCCTGCCGCCGACGATCGAATAACCCGACCCCTTGACGACGGTATAGATCACGTTGCCGGTGTGGCGGTGCGCTTTCGTGGGCTCACCGGCGCGCAGCATCTGCATCGAGGCGCCCATGGTCATCATCGGATGCCCGCCGGTCTGCGGGTTGGTATACCGCAGGATCAGCCCGTCATAAGGCGAGCCGTCGCTGACCTTCGCATAGTTCAGGAGCGCCTCATAGGTCGGTTCCCACGAGTATTTCAGGAGCGGCGAATAGGGCTTGTCCCACTTGTCCGTCTGCGGCAGCAGCGCCGGACCGCCATAGGTCATCACGCTGTCATTCATCGGGACAGTGGTGGACTGGTAGTCATCCGGGTGAATCTCGTAGAAGTTCGCCTCCAGGCTGCAAATTCTGGCGGGACTTGACCGCGATTCCGGCGACACTTGACCGCCGTTCTGGCAACACTTGACCACGGTTCTGGCGACACTTGACCGCGGTTCTGGCGACACTTGACCGCTGTTCCGGCGGGACTTGACCGCTGTTCTGACCACATTTGACGGTCTGGCGGTAAGGGCACTCAGCCCGGCGCGGATGCCGATTTTCTCACGGATCTGCCTCATGGATCGATGGATCGGTTCGAGGAGGCAAGGGTTCGATGAAGAGGACCGGCATGAACAACATCAAGGATATCCTTCGGCATCGTCACGATCTTGGTCTGCCGCGTGCGCAGATCGCGGCGGCGATCGGCGTGAGCGCGGGGACGGTGTCGCACGTTCTGGAACGAGCGTCGGCGGCGGGCCTGTCGTGGCCGCTGCCGGACGATCTGGACGATGAAGCTCTGCGGGCACGGCTCTACCCGACGCCTGCGCGCGACAGCGGGCATGCGCAGCCCGATTGGGACTCGGTCATCGAAGACCTCAAGGCGCCCCGCAAGCGCCGCCGTGCCCGTCTGACCCGGCGCCAGCTCTGGAAGGAGTATCGCGACGAGGTCCTGGCGCAGGGCGGCACGGCCTACAGCTACAGCCAGTTCTGCGCCCGGCTCAAGATGCGGCTGAAGGATCGCGCCGGGCAAGCGCAGATGCACTTCGACTATGAGCCGGGTCTGTACGGCCTGGCGGACTTCTCCGGCAAGACGCTGCCGCTGCGCGTCGGCCGCGACGAGAAGGACGTGGAGATCTTCGTCGCGGTGCTGGCCCATTCCTGCTTGATCTACGCCGAGGCGGTGCCGGATCAGAAGATCTGCCACTGGACGATGGCACACCGTCGCGCGCTTGAGTACTTTGGTGGCTCTCCGCGTCGCTGGATCATCGACAACCTCAAGTCCGGCGTCGACAAGCCGGACCGCGAGGCACCCCAGCTCAATCCGAGCTTCCGCGAGTTCGCCAAGCACTACGGCGTCGCCGTGTTGCCCGCGCGCGCGGGGCAGGCCAGCGACAAGGGAATGGTCGAGGCGGCCGTCGGCGCGGTCCAGACGCGCATTCTGCTGGCGCTGCGTCATGAGACCTTCTTCTCGCTGGAGTCGATGAACGCCGCCATCCGCCGCGAGCTTGACAGGCTCAACGAGGCACCCATGGCGTGCGGCGAGACCCGCCGCGCCGCGTTCGATGCGAACGAGCGGGCTCATCTCCGATCCTTGCCCGCGAACCCGTGGGAGTGGGGCGAATGGCTTCCCCGCAAGGTAGGGCCGAACGGCCATGTGCAGATCGAGCGCAATTACTACTCGGTGCCCGACGGCCACGTCGGCCGCTCCGTTGCCGCCCGCCTCGGCGAGCGCATGGTCGAAGTGTTCCTCGAAGAGGGCGGTGAGCGCATCTGCGTCCATCGCCGAAAGAGCGGGCGCAACCAGTACGCCACCAACCCCGACCACATGCCCGACCGCCTCAGGGCGGTGCAGGACATCCGCAAGCCCGACTACGGCGACATCCTGCTCTGGCGGGCACGCAAGGTTGGCCCGAACGCCGCGGCCTGGGCCGAGAGATGCTTCGCCTCGCGCGACTTCCCCGAACAGGCCTTCACCACCGTACAGGGCATGATCCGCCTCGCCGACGACCATGGCGACCAGCGCATCGACGCGCTCTGCGCCGAGGCCCTCGACCTCAACCGCCTCGCCTCGGGATTCCTCAGGGAGAAGATCAAGAACGGCGGCGAGCCCGATCGGCCGCGTCCCGAGCCCGACGAGACCATCCCCGATCACACCAACGTCCGTGGCGGCGCCTACTACCGAAACGATGAAGGAGACGCGACACCATGACCCTACGCCAACCCAATATCGATCGCCTGCTGCAACTGGGGCTCAACGGCATGGTCGAGGCCCTGGAGGAGCAGCGCGACATCGCCGGCGTTGACCAACTCGGCTTCGACGACCGCCTTGCCTTTATGATCGAGCGCGAGGCCGAGGACCGCAATCACAAGAGCTATCTCGGCCATCTGCGTCAGGCCCAGCTGCGCATCCGCGCCGACATCCAGGACGTCGACTGCCGCGCAGGGCGTGGCATCGCACGGACCACGCTCACCCAACTCGCCGCCGGCGACTGGATCCGCCAGGGCCACAACTTGATCCTGGGCGGACCGACAGGTTCGGGAAAGACCTTCGTTGCCTGCGCGCTCGCCCACCAGGCCTGCCGCCAGCACCAGTCTGTCCTCTATCGCCGTGTCCCTGAGTTGGTTGCCGCTCTCACCCGCGCCCGCGCAAAGGGTACGCACGAGAGGTTGATGGGCCGCCTGGGCAGGGTCTCCCTGCTGGTCCTCGACGACTGGGGCCTGCAGGGCTTCTCCACCGAGGGCCGGCGTGATCTGCTGGAGATCGTCGAGCAGCGTCACGGACGCAAGTCAATCCTCATCGCCAGCCAGATCCCCGTGGAGCAGTGGCCGGCGGTGATCGGTGAGCCAACAATCGCGGACGCGGTCCTCGATCGCATCGTTCACAACGCCTACCGCATCGAGCTCACTGGCGAGTCTCAGCGCAAGCGCAACAAGCCGCCGCCACTTGACGGCCACGGCCACAAAGCCCCGGCCTGAAGGCCGGGGTCCATGGGCGCCTGCGGCGCCTTCGTGGAGGTACGAGCCGGGGCGCGCGCGGCGGCATGCTATGTATGGAGCTTGCCGCCGCGCCCCAAAGGCCTTTGCAGGGCCACCAGGGCTCGCTTACGCTCGCACCGGGCTGGCCCCGGCCAGCCCCTTGAAACAACGACGGAGGAACCCCACCAAGACCGAGAGATATGGCACCGCGCCCGGTCCCGGGCGGTCAAGTCCTGCCAGAACTACGGTCAAATCCCACCAGAACCGCGGTCAAGTATGTCGGAATCCGCATCCAGGCAATTGGTCAGCGGGATGTCCAGACCGTCCTGCCAGATGCATTCGGTACCGGTTTCCAGGATGCCGTGCTCGTGCCAGGAGCCGTTCGGGGTCAGCACGAAGTCATGTGCACCGAGCTCAACCCTGTGACCATCGACGATGGTGTAGGCGCCCGAGCCCTCCATGATGAACCGAAGCGCCGAGGCCGCGTGGCGATGCGCACCTGCGCGTTCACCTGCCTTCATCGTCTGGATGCCCGAGAACAGCCAGCCGCAGCAGGCCGAGACCTCCTTGCGCCCGGGGTTCCGCAGATAGACCACTCGGCGGCCCGCATCCTCGGGGCGCACCAGGTCAATCGCGCGCAGCACTTCGCGGCGGATGTCCTTCCACTGCCACAGGACAGGTGCGGACTTCGGCGTCGGCTCCCACGGCTCGATGTCGTTGGCTACGGTCCAGAGTGCACCTGTCTCGATCCTGGCCAGATCGTCGTAGTAGGCTTCAAGTTCGGGTGTGTCGCGGACGCGGGCGCGGCCCAGGATGTCGTCTTCGGGTTTGATCTCGGTCTGTGCCATGAGACAAACTCCCTTGATTGAGAGGCTTTCGGTTTCAGCCGACCGCTCTTCGGGATCAGCGTGCATCACAACAGAAGCCGCACGCCCATGGAAAGACGCAGGCGGCCGCGGCTGGTGGTTCACATGCAGGTTGAACACGTCGAACCGGTCATGGTGTCCCGTGATGTCGTGCATCTGCCTGGGCCGGATACATTTGCGAGGGTCGATCCCGGCATTGACGATACCCCCGTCGTCGATCAGACCGGGCGCCACCTCGCGTCCATCGGGGCCGACGATGCGGGAACAGGCGCTGGACCAGCGCTCCGACAGGGCGCGGGCATCGGGCCGGATCTCTCCCATCGCGGTGATGATCCCGTCCGAGACGGTCGAGGTCGCTGTGATGGCACAGGCCTTGCCCTCGAAGCCGTGCGACACGGAGCGCAGCTTGATCGCCGCGGCCTTGTCGTACCCGGGCGGCGCTGCGCGCAGCGAGACAGAGCTGGCGGCATGGACCAGTTCCTCCTGCGCCAGCAGCGTGAATCGAGACAGCGTGTTGGTGTTCTCGCCACAGGCAGGGCTCCCCGGCGGGCCAGTTTCTGTGTCACGCTCCTTCAGGCCCGGGCTGTCCCCCCGGTCAAGGTCAGCTCTTCTGCCCGGGTCGGCACCAGCTTGCGATGCTTGCCGATCACCGCACCATCGGGACCGCTGAGCACGAGCGTATCATGAAGCGCGCCGCGCGAGACCGGGCTGGCTTGTTCAATCCGATCACCACATGGCGGTCGTTGGCCCGGTCTGCCGCACGGATTGCGCCAATCCCTGGCCCGTCAGCAAAGACCGGGGTGCGCGCCAGCCTGTCGAACCACGCGCTGCCCTGTCACCGGATCGGTGATCCGGTTCCTGCAGGAACAGCCGGAGACAAACAGCTGCGGAAAGAACACCCGGCGTGCACCGTTTCCAGCCGCCTCGGCACTCAGGGCAGCAGCCTTCGCCGCCGTCTTCCCTGCACCCGGGAAAACCGGACAAGCCTGAACAGCGGCGGCCCTGAAGCCCGGGAAAACAGAGTGAGGCAGCATGTCAATCCTTTCTATCCATGAAATAATTGTATAGAAGGTCATGCAATGGCACAAAAGCCAAGTTTCATACAAATACATTGTAGATATGCCAGTTTTACAGTATAGGTATATCGCAATCAAAGGAAGGGAGATTCGTCGTGCCAGTTCAGGAAACTGCCCAGGAAGGCACGCAGCAGTACAGCTATCAGTACCATTTGCAGTTGGAGACACTGCTCAGTTCCATGCGCCAGGTCACGCCGCATCCGGAAGAGCATATATTTGTCACCACACACCATTCCTTGGAAATCTGGATGAAGCAGGTGATTTTCGATCTCCACCGCATCATCGAATACCTGAATGCGGATGACATTCATCAGGCCAACTGGCTGCTGAAACGGCTTGGCGAGATCATGCGCCTGGCAGAGGCGCATTGGGTCGTGCTCGAAACCATGTCGGCGGCTGATTTCGCCGAGTTTCGGGGGCACTTGACTGGTGCATCTGGCATGCAGTCCCGCCAGTTCCGCGAAATCGAGGTCATGCTGGGTCTGTGTGAAGTGACCGACGATGAATATTCGACGCGCGTTGAAAAGCTGTGGCCGGGATTGATTGACGAGCATCCGGATACACTTCGGAAGGCCTTCTTTGACGTTTTTGAGCGGCGCGGACAGACACTGCTGAATGTCTACAAGGACCGTTGGAACCAACATGACCTGTTCGTCATGGCCGAACACGCCTTCGAACTGGACCGGCGCTTTCATTCCTGGCGGCACAACCACATCCTGATGGTGCGTCGGCAGATCGGCATCCGGGCACGGGGAACCGGAGGCACGTTCTTCGATGACTATCTCGCCAAGACGCTGCGCTACTATTTCTTCCCGGAACTGTTCGAATTCCGTAATGAGCTGACCGCGGACGCGGGCGGCGAAGTGAAGCCGCGCTGAGGGCTGTGCGGGGGACGCATGGTGCGCACCCGGCTTGAGAAGTGCCTGAACCTCCCTCGAGAAGAGCTGGATCACCAGCTTTCTCCCAGCCTGACCGCCAAGGACGCCAATGGCGCCCTGGCGGGACAGGTGGCCGCGACCCGGGCGGCTCTTGCCGATACCGGTCATCGCGCTCTGGCCGATGTGGCATACGGCGAGCGCCCGCGCCAGTTGCTCGATATCTTCACGCCAAACGAGGTGGATGGCCCGCTGCCGTGTCTGATGTTCATCCATGGTGGATTCTGGCAGGAGGGCTCGAAGGAGGTGTCCGGCTTTGCGGCGCGCAGTTTCACCACGCATGGCTGGGCCTATGTGTCCGTCGGCTACACGCTGACGCCGGAGGTGACTCTGACAGGGCTGACCGCAGAGGTGCACGATGCGGTGGCTTTCGTTCACGCAAACGCCGTGCGCTTCGGCATTGATCCGACCCGTATCATCATCGCGGGGCATTCGGCGGGCGGCCATCTGACGGCAAGCATTCTGACCGACCTGTTGGGAAAGGGCGTCGGTGACATGATCGCAGGGGCCGTGCCAATCAGCGCGGTTGTCGAGCTTGGGCCAATCGCAAGATCCTATGTCAACGATCTGGCGCGCATGTCAGAGAGCGAAGTCGCAACCCTGTCGCCCGTGCGTTTTTCGCCGAAGCAGGACGTCCCGGTTCATGTGGTCATCGGTGGCGACGAACCCGAAGCCTTTCAGGTGCAAAGCGGTCTGTTGGCCGAGCATCTGCGGGGTCGGATCACGGACCTGACCTTCTGTCGCGCGGCCGGGCGCGACCATTTCGACATTCTGGACGTCCTTGCAGACCCGGAAAGTGAAACCTTCCGGACAATCCTGCGCATGGCCCCAAAGGCTGTAGCCCGATGAATACGGGTTTCGAACGCGCCAAAGACCGTGACAACGCAGACGCGCTCGCCGGTTTCAGGGATGTGTTCCATGTGCCGGAAGACATGATGTATCGGCGGCGGGTCATCCGAAGGGCCGAGGCGAAGCGCAGGTGCGGCGCAGCCGCCTGACGCGCCGACGGCCGTCCGGCACCCCGGCCACAATCGGTCCGAGCCGATAATCGGAACCCTCAAATGATCCGACTACACCTCCATCACAGACTGCACGCGTGCTCACGCGAATACCGGATATTGCGGATCGATGGCGACATGCCCGTGATCACCGCTTTCGTCCGCGCAAACCACGAATTCCGGGGACTCCGACACCGCGCTCCCGCAAACCACTCGTCACTGGCGCCGGTTGCCGACCTGGTGTCAAGCGACACCTAGTTTTGCGAGGTAAGGCGACAGCCAGATTTACGAAGCTGCGCTTTGAGTAGGTACAGCGGGTACTGGTTTTCGGGGCATCAGCGCCGAGGGGCCACCAACGGAGGGAGGGCGTAGCCCGACCGGAGTTGGTGGCCCCTCGGCGACCCTTCCGGGCTGGGCCCTGTCGTGTTCGCGGTGGCCGGACCGGCTCACATCTTGAGAGCTTCCTCGAGTTCCCGCAGGCGGTAGCTCCGGCCCTTGATGTTGAGCACATGCGAGTGGTGCAGGAGCCGGTCGAGGATGGCGGTGGCCAGGATCTCGTCCCCGGCGAACAGCTCCGGCCAGTCGCGGATGCTCTTGTTGGTCGTCATCATCATGGCGCCACGGCCGTAGCGGTAGCTGACCAGCCGGAAGAACTGTGAGGCTTCGTCGCGTGTCAGCGGGTCGTAGCCCATCTCGTCGATCAGCAACAGGGCGGTCGACATGAACTTCTTGCGCTTCAGCCGGGCAGGCGGCAATCCCGCATCGGCCTTGAGGGCGGTCATCAACTCGTCGAACCGGTAGTACTGGACCGAGAAGCCGAGCTGGACGGCCTTGAGGCCGAGGGCCACGCACAAGTGCGACTTGCCGACCCCTGGCGGGCCAAGCAGCAGAACCACTTCGGCGCCGCGGATCCATGCGCCGGTGGCCAGGGTATCGATCCGGGAGCGTTCGATGGCGGGCTGGAAGGCGAAGTCGAAGTTCTCCAGGGTCTGGCCGGTGGGGAGGTTGGAGAGCCGCAGCGAGGTCCGGATCCGGCGCTCCTCGCGGCGTTCCTGCTCGACGCGGAGCAGCTTGTCGAGGAACGCGTGGGCCGGCAGGTCCTCGCTGACCGCTTCCGTCAGCACCTGATCGAGGCTCTCGCCGGCGTAGGCGAGGCCCAGACCGTCGAGGCGTTCCCGGGTGGCGTCGATGTCCAGCTTGGGGCGGGCCTTGCTCATCGGGCGACCTCCGCCAGCGCGGCGTAGAGGTCCACCGAGCGGCGCGCCACGGGCGCCGCGGCCAACTCTTGCATGCGCCGGCCCAGGCGTCCGAGCGGCGGCGGCGCCACGACCCGCTCGGTGCTGGCCCCCTCGTAGTGGGACGGATCGGTGACCAATCGGGCCTCGGTGCCGCGCGGATGGGTCGCCACGACCGCGCCGCCCGTACGGATCTCTACCTTCCCGGCGAGGCCGCGCACCTCGACCCGCTGGCGCACGTAGCGGAAAGGCACGCTGTAGTGGCGGCCTTCAAAGTTGACGAGACCGTCGATGCCGACCGGCCGGTCGACGACCACATCGAAGGGCTCGGGCCGTGTCTCCGGCAGGGTGGTCAGCAGCACCCGCTCGCGCTCCCAGGCCGCGGCCACAGTGCTGCCGGTGGCCGGACAGCGTCGCCGGGCCGCCCGATCTGTCAAGCGGTGGTCGGTCCAGGTCTGCAGCGCCGCCAGGGTCTCGAAGGCCCGGCCGGTCGGGTCACAGCTGGCACGCTGGTCGCGCACTCGCCGTTCCACTTTGCCCTTCGCCTGGGGCTGGCGCGGTGCACAGGCATCGACGTGGAACTGCAGCTGCCGGGCGTACCGGCGGTAGGTCCGGTTGATCGTGCCCCAGGCGCCGGCACCGCGTACCACCGCCGTCTTCTCGTTGTCGACCCGTACCGTCGCCGGCACTCCGCCCAGGCGCTCGAAGCCAGCCGTATGGCAGGCCAACCACGACAGCATGTCCTTGTTCCGGGCCCAAACCACCGCTTCCCTGCGGCTCCACGACAGCACCATGTGAAACGCCACCAGGTCCACCCGTTCCGGGCCCACATGCACACCGCGGAAATGCGCCCAGTCCACCTGCGCCTGCGCACCAGGCGGGGTCTCCACCCGACGACGAGCACGGATCGCTGGCGCCGGATACGTCCGCTTCCAATAGCGCTGTACCGAACGAAGGCTGCCCCCATACCCGTGCTCGCGGACCAGCCAGGCATGCAGTTCCGCCAGGTTGACAGCCCCCGATCCGAGGAGCTCCCGCCAGTGCCCGATCGCCCCGGCATACCCGGCGGCCACGCCCTGCTGACGCGAGCGCCCGTCCACCGCTCCTTCCCTCATTCGCCGGTCGTGATACCGAACGGTGCCCTCACTGACCCCCAGAAGACGAGCCACATCGCTCTTCGTGCGACCCCGTTCCAACAAGACTGCCATCGCTGTGCGTGCCTCTCCATCGAGACGGCCCATCGTCCTCTCCCGGCAGTGTGTCCACCGGAAAATCGATGCAGACCAGGCGACGCCTCGTAAATCTGGGTGTCGCCATACGCATCACCTAACCTGTCGCTCTACACCTGGCGGGTGATTGTCGGTCGGGATGGCCGCCGGCAGAAGACCTGCTGGCAGTCGCCGGCGTCACCCCTGGCACCGGGGCCCGGGCAGACCGCCCGTCCTGGCCACCGTCCTCGACGAGCTCCGCGCGCTGACCTGCGGGTCGGTGCACGCCATCGTGCGCGCAGGCCCGGCCGGGCTGATCCGGCCCGTGGCTCGCCTGGCCGTCGCTCGACCTGCTGCCCGGAATGCCGCTCCGGTTCCTGCCGCTCGCCCCGGCTGCGCGCCCGTGCGCTGAACTTGCCGGCATCCGGGCCGCTCGCTATAAGGCCGGCGTCCGGGCGAGGGTCCCGGACCTGATCCAGTCATGAAACCAACGCGTGCGGGGACAGGGCAGCCCATGGCCACTCAGCGTACCTTCTCGATCATCAAGCCGGATGCGACTGCCGGCAATCACACCGGTGCGATCAACAGCCTGATCGAAAAGGCGGGGCTGCGAATCATCGCGCAGCGACGCATCAGGATGACGCGTGAACAGGCCGAACGCTTCTACGCGATCCATGCCGAGCGCCCGTTCTACGAGGAACTCGTCACCTTCATGATCTCGGGCCCGGTCGTGGTGCAGGTGCTCGAGGGCGAGGACGCGGTCGCGTGCTATCGCGAGGTCATGGGCGCGACCAATCCCGACGAGGCGGCGCCTGGGACAATCCGCAAGCTGTTTGCCCGGTCGGTCGGAGAGAACTCCGTGCACGGCTCGGATGCGCCCGACACCGCAGCCGAGGAAATCGTCCAGTTCTTCAGCGAGGCCGACATCGTCGGCTGAACCGGGCGGTGGACCCGGTCACACCACCAGCCAGGCCAGCAGCAGCAGGGTGATCACGATGCCGACGATGGAGACCTTGAACACGGTCACCACGTTGTCGTAGGCCTGCTTGTGTTCCCGGTAATCCGGGTCCGAGTGCGTGTCTCCGGCCGCCATTGACGCTGGTCCCCTCCAGGTTTCTAGACACCGCTATATAGGCGCCGCCGGCGGGCGTCGCCAAGAGACAAGTTTGTCCGCGACGGTCATGCCCTGTCGGGCACCGCAACCGCCTGTTCCGGGTCGGGCAGGGGTGCGTCGAGCAGGACCCGCCCGTTCTTGACACGGACCCGGCCGGCGGCGAGCAGCGCCAGTGCCAGCGGGTAGATGCGATGTTCCTGTACCAGCACCCGCGCCGCGAGCCGTTCGGCAGTGTCACCGGGCAGGACCGGCACCGCCGCCTGGGCCACGATCGGGCCGGCATCGAGGTCCGGCGAGACCAGGTGCACCGTGCACCCGGCAATGGTCATGCCGGCGTCCAGGACCCGCTGGTGCGTGTGCAGCCCCGGAAACAGCGGCAACAGGCTGGGGTGGATGTTGAGAATCCGGTCCGGCCAGGCGGCCACGAACCCGGCTGTGAGGATGCGCATGAAACCCGCGAGGCAGACGATTGAGCAGTCGCGGCCGCGAATCAGGCCGGCAAGTTCGGCATCGAAGCTCTCCCGGTCATCAAACCGGCGATGATCGACGATGCGGGTCTCCACGCCCGCGGAACGGGCGCGCTCGAGTGCGCGCACGCCCGCCACATTGGAAATGACCAGAGCGACCTCGGCCGGGAACCCCGGGTCCCGGGCGGTGTCAAGCAACGCCTGCAGGTTGCTGCCGCTGCCGGAAACAAGGACGGCGGTCCGTGCTCGCTTCACGACGAGACCAGGGTGGCGACGGACCCGAGCCGGACCGCGGGTGCGTCCGCCTCGCGCCGGCGCAGGCGTCCGAGCTCGAATACGCGTTCTCCGGCCCCGGCCAGTGCGCGGGTGACTGCCGCGGCGTCACCCGGGCGCACGGTCATGACCATGCCGATCCCGCAGTTGAAGGTCCGCGCCAGTTCCCCTGCCTCAATGCCGCCGGTGCGCGCGAGCCAGCCGAACACCGGTGGAACCGGCCAGGCGGTGCAGTCAAGGTCGGCCGCCAGACCTGCCCCGAACGCGCGTGGCGGGTTGTCGATGAGGCCGCCGCCGGTGATGTGGGCAATTCCGGTGACTGTACCCGCACCCATCGCCGCCAGGGCGCCGGCGACGTAGATCCGGGTCGGCTCAAGCATCGCCTCGGCAAGCGACCGGTCCCGGTCGAACGGCGCCGGCTCGCCGGGATCAAGACCGTCGCGCTCAAGAACCCGGCGGACCAGCGACAGTCCGTTCGCGTGCAGCCCTGAGGATGCGAGCCCGAGCACGACGTCACCGGCCGCGGCCGCGGAACCGTCGATCAGTGCGCTCCGCTCCACCGCGCCGAGCGCAAAGCCGGCGAGGTCGTAGTCGCCGTCCCGGTACATGCCCGGCATTTCCGCGGTCTCGCCGCCGAGCAGCGCGCATCCCGCCGTCCTGCAGCCCCGGGCGATGCCCGCGACCACCGACCGGGCCTGTTCGAGCGACAGTGCGCCGGTGGCATAGTAGTCGAGAAAGAACAGCGGTTCGGCGCCCTGGGCAACCAGGTCGTTGACGCACATCGCCACCAGGTCGACCCCGACCGTGTCGTGGCGCCCGGTGTCGATGGCGATGCGAAGCTTGGTTCCGACACCGTCGGTGGCCGCGACCAGCAGCGGATCGCGGTACCCGCAGGCTGCCAGGTCAAAGACGCCCCCGAATCCCCCCAGCAGCCCGTCGGCTCCCGCGCGCCGTGTGCCGCGCGCAAGCGGCCCGATGGCCTCGACCAGCCGCGCGCCGGCATCCACGTCGACTCCGGCATCACGATAGGTGAGTGGCCGGTCCGGATCCTCTGTCGCGATGATCACCTCCCGTTCGAGCCGGCGCGGTGGTGCCGCGGGCTTGCGGCCGGGGCCCCCGGGGCCTGCACGGTCGACAGGGCAGGCAGCCGTATCGCCGCGTATATCGCTGTCCGTCCCGTCCCTGCAACAGGCGGCACGGTTGCGCATGTCGTCGGAACTTCGCCTGTCTGCCGCACCGTCGGTCGCGGCCGCACGAGACGCCGCCGCTATCCGGGCGTCCAGACAACCATGTCTGGAACGCCGCCCATCCTCTCATCCATCGGTATCCTTCGAACAGGTCTTGACAGGGACCGGGACATTTCCGTCCCGGTGCCGGCAGAACGGTGCGCCGGGACCGCGCCATGCACGCCCCTGTGCGCGGTGTCGTGCGGTTTGGTGGCGGGGACGGTGAACGGCGTGCGGCGCTGGCCGGCAGGCCGTTCGGGGAGCTGCACGGCCCGGCGGGGGCCAGGTTTCCCGAAACAGGCTTCTGCTTCGGTACGCGGCGAGAGTGTCGCGGTGCCGGTATGCTAGGATAGAGGGTGTTGCTCCCGGAGGCTGCCCAGATGAAATCGCTCCGTCTCGCGCGCCCATGCGGTCCCGGCACGCTGGCAGTGCTCGTCGTGCTGGTCCTCGCCATGGCCACCGTTGCGGTGCGGGCGGGGGACGACGTGTTCATCGTCGCGCCCGTCGAGGTGGACGTGACGGCGTCGTCGTCGCTGGTCGCACGCGAACAGGCGCTCGAGCGCGGCGAGACCCGGGCGTGGAACCGCCTGGTCGAGCGCATGGTGCTGGCGGAACAGTCGGCGGGGCTGACCGGGCTCGGCCAGGAGGAGGTGCGCGCGCTCATCCATGATTACGAGATCCTGAAGGAGCGGACCTCGAAGGTCCGGTACATTGCCGAACTGTCGTTCGGTTTCCGGCCGGATGCGGTCCGCAACCTGATGAACGACATGGGGATTTCCTTCGCCGAGACACGAAGCCGACCGGTACTGGTGATCCCTGTGCTGAGCGACGGCCTGCACGAAATGCTGTGGGAAGACCCCAATCCCTGGCGCGAGGCGTGGCAGGACTTCGAACCGCCCGACGGACTGCTGCCGATCGTCGTGCCCTGGGGCGACCTGCAGGACATGCGCGACCTCCCGGTGAGCGCCGCGCTCGGCGACGACTGGGCGCCCCTTCAGCTGCTTGCCGAGCGCTATGGCGCCGGTGACGCGGTCGTCGCCCTGGCCCGTGCGGTTCCCGACGGGGAGATGACCGGGCTCGAGGTCTCGCTGGTCCGCCACGGACCGGGTTCCGGACCCGAGACCCGCGCCGACCCGGTCTCCGTCGGGAGCGGGGACGCGTTCCGGGCGGCGGTCGAGCAGGTGGTTGCGGTCCTGGAAGATGACTGGAAACGCGCCAACCTTGTCAGCCGGGATGCCAGGACCAGCGTCGCGGTGCTGATACCGGTCGAGGACTCCTTTCGCCGCTGGCTGGCGATTCGCCGGCAGATCGAGTCGATCGGCATCGTTCGCGACGTGATCGTGCGCCGCCTGTCACGCCAGGCGGCGGTTGTCGACATCGTGATGGTCGGTGATGTCGACCAGTTGCGCACGGCGCTGCGCCAGCGGGACCTCGAACTCCACCAGGGCCGGGAGGAGCCGGTGCTCACCGAGCGCTCGCGGCAGGTGCCTGAGCGCTACCGTCCACCGGCGGCGGGCGGCCCGGTCGTGCCGCGCAGCTGACGATGACGAGACGCGAACGGGGACTGTTCTGGCTGCTGTTTCTCGGGGCGACCGGGCTGTTCCTGGTCGTGCTTGCCGACGTCCTGCTGCCGTTCGTCGCCGGAATGGCGATCGCCTACCTGCTTGATCCCATCGTGGACCGTCTCGAGCGGGCGGGTTGCGGCCGGACCATTGGCGCCACCCTGGTGCTGTGCGGTTTCGTGGTCGTGGTGTGCGGGTTCCTGCTGTTGCTGGTTCCGGTGGTCAACGCGCAGCTGCTGCGGCTCGCCGAACTGCTGCCCGCGGTGGTCGCCCGGATCGAACCGGTGGTGCGTTCCCTGCTCGAGAACGTTCATGCCGATGCGCGTGACGGGTCGCTCGAGTCCCTGCCGTCGCTCGCCGGCGGGATCCTGCCGTGGATCACCCGCACCCTGGCACGGGTGGTGTCCGGCGGGGTCGCGATTACCAACCTGCTGTCACTGATCCTGATCACGCCGATCGTCGCCTTCTACCTGCTGCGCGACTGGGACCGCATGGTGCGGACCATCAGCGGCTGGCTGCCACAGGCGCAGGGCCCGGTGATACGGGAACAGGTGAGGCTGATCGACACGACGCTGGCATCCTTCGTGCGCGGCCAGGGCAGCGTCTGCCTGGTGCTGATGGTCTACTACGGGACCGCGCTCAGCCTTGCCGGCCTGGACTTCGGAATCGTCGTGGGCATCTTCGTGGGCGGGATTTCATTCATCCCGTTCGTGGGCGCCATACTCGGCGGCGTGCTCAGCATCAGCCTTGCCGCCATCCAGTTCCCGGACTGGCAGCCGATCGTCATCGTGGGAGTGATCTTCGTGATCGGCCAGGTACTGGAAGGCAACGTCCTGACCCCGAAGCTGGTGGGGGACGCCGTCGGCCTGCATCCGGTCTGGGTCATATTCGCCCTGCTCGCGGGGGGAACCCTGTTCGGCTTCGTCGGCGTGCTGCTGTCATTGCCGGTGGCGGCCATCATCGGAGTGATCGGTCGGTTCGCACTCGACCGGTACCTTGCAAGTCCATTGCACCTGCATGGTATCCCGCCGGCCGATGACGCCGGTGAACCGCACGATCGGGACCGGTCGTGAGCGCGCGCGAACAACTCACCCTCGATCTCGGCCACGCGCCGGGATTCCTGCGCGAGGAATTCGTGGTGTGCCCCTCGAACCGCGACGCGGTGGCCTGGATCGATCACTGGCCGGACTGGCCCGAGCAGATCACCGGTCTCAACATTGTCGGACCGGCGGGATGCGGCAAGACCCATCTCGGGATCGCCTGGCGGCGACGGGCCGGTGCCGCGTATGTCGACCGGACGGAACTCGTCCGGCTGCCGCCCCCGGAACTGCTCGACGGGGCGCGCCACCTCCTGGTCGACGGGGTCGATGCCGACTGGCCCGGGTTGCCCCTGCTGCAGCTGTACAACATCGTGATGCAGCAGGGCGGCACGGTGCTGGTGCTGAGCCGGGTACCGTGCGGTGGTATCGGGATCCTGCCCGCGGACCTGGCGTCCCGGCTGGCGACCCTTGCCGTGGTCGCCATCGGCCCGCCCGAGGACAGGCTGCTGCACGAGGTGATGGCGAAGATGTTCCGTGACCGCCAGCTGCGGGTCGAGGACGGCGCACTGGCCTACATCACCAGCAGGATGGACCGGACCTTCGAGGCAGCCGGGCAGCTGGTGGAGGAACTGGACAGGGCGTCGCTCACCGAACACCGGTCGGTGACGCTGCCACTGGCCCGGCTGGTGCTGGGCAGGATGACCAAGGGAACGGAAGGAAACTGACCATGGACCTGGGCATTGCCGGAAGGAAGGCGCTTGTCTGTGCGGCGAGCAAGGGGCTGGGACGCGCCTGCGCCGATTCACTGGCCGAGGCCGGGGTGGAGGTGACGATCTGCGCCCGCACCAGGGCGGATGTGGAAGCGGCCGCAAGCGAAATCGGGGCCGCGCGCGGTATCGCGGTGACCGCACTCGCCTGCGACATCACCACGCCGGAGGGGCGGGAAGCCGCCCTCGCGGCGGCGGGAGACATCGACATCCTGGTCAACAACGCCGGTGGTCCTCCGCCCGGCGACTTCCGCGACTGGAGCAGGCAGGACTGGATCGCGGCGCTCGACGCCAACATGATCACCGCCATCGAGCTGATCAGGTCAACCGTCGATGCGATGATGGAGCGGGGGTTCGGCAGGATCGTCAACATCACCTCGGGCTCGGTGAAATCACCGATTTCGATCCTCGGCCTGTCGAACGGCGCCCGGACCGGGCTGACCGGGTTCTGTGCCGGGATTGCGCGGGACACTGTCCGCCGCGGCGTGACCATCAACGGTCTTCTGCCCGGTCCGTTCGATACCGACCGGCTGCGCGGCAACCTCGTGGTCCGTGCGAAGGCCGCGGGCATGAGCTACGAGGAGATGTACAAGGCCGCATCGGCGGAGAACCCCGCCGGACGGTTCGGAACCGCCGAGGAATTCGGCAAGACCTGCGCCTTCCTGTGCAGCGTGCACGCCGGGTATATCAACGGGCAGAACCTGCTGATGGACGGTGGCGCCTTCCGCAGTTCGATCTGATCCGGACGACGGGAGCGAAAACGGGGAGGCCTCGACGATGACCAGCGCGGAAGTCCTTGAGGAACCGGTGCCGGACCGGAGCTCTTCGGACCGGTTCATCAATCGGGAGCTGTCGTGGCTCGCCTTCAACGACCGGGTGCTCGAGGAGGCCTGCAATCCGGAGAACCCGCTGCTCGAACGGCTCCGGTTCCTGTCGATCTCGAGTGCCAACCTCGACGAGTTCTACATGGTCCGGGTGGCCGGGCTGAAGGGAATGATCTCGGCCGGGGTCACCACCTCGAGTCCCGACGGACTGACCCCGTCGCGGCAGCTGCAGGCGATCTCGAAGGAGGCGGACCGGCTGATCGAGGGCCAGCAGGACTGCCTGCACGAGCTCACCGCGGAGCTGCGGGATGCCGGTTTCCACCTGGTCGACCACGATGATCTCGACGCGGCCGACCGGGCGTGGCTCGACGAGCATTTCCTGGCGCAGGTCTTTCCGGTGCTCACGCCGCTGGCCATCGATCCGGCGCATCCGTTTCCGTTCTTCCCCAACCGCAGCGCCTGCCTGGTGCTGCGGTTGCGCCGGTCGTCGGACGGCCACCACATGGAGGCGTTGCTGCCGTTGCCCTGGCAGGTCGGCCGGTTCGTGCGCCTGCCCGGCAGGGAAATCCGCTACATCACCATCGAACAGGTGATCCTCCAGCACGCCGATACGGTCTTTCCGAATTTCGAGATCATGGAATACGGGATCTTCAGGGTCCTGCGCGACAGCGAGATGGAGATCGACGAGGAGGCCGAGGACCTGGTGGTGTCGTTCGAATCCGCACTGCGCCGCCGCCGCCGCGGAACCGTCATTCGCCTGTCCACCAATTCCTCGATGCCCGACGACCTGCGCGCACTGGTGATGCGCGAGTTCGACACCTCCGGAGAGGAGGTGTTCGCGCTGCAGGAAATGGTCGGGCTCGCCGACCTGTCACAGCTGATCACCGACGAGCGCCCGGACCTGCTCTGGCCACCGTTCAATGCCCGTTTCCCGGAGCGGATCCGGGATTTCGGCGGAGACTGTTTCGCCGCGATCGGGGCGAAGGACATCATCATCCATCATCCCTACGAGAGTTTCGATGCGGTGGTACAGTTCGTGCGCCAGGCGGCGACCGACCCGGCGGTGGTCGCGATCAAGCAGACGCTGTACCGGACCATCCATGACTCTCCCATCGTCAAGGCGCTGATCGAGGCGGCCGAGTCGGGCAAGTCGGTGACGGCGATGATCGAGCTCAAGGCGCGGTTCGACGAGGAGGTCAACATCCGTCTTGCCCGGGATCTCGAACGGGCCGGGGTGCAGGTGGTGTTCGGGTTCCTGGACCTGAAGACCCACGCCAAGATGTCGCTGGTGGTGCGGCGGGAAGGCGGCGGTCTGCGCAGCTACGCGCATTTCGGCACCGGCAACTACCACCCGATCACGGCGAAGGTGTACACCGACCTGTCATTCTTCACCTGTGAGGAGGTGATCTGCCTCGATGCCGCTCGCGCCTTCAACTACATGACCGGCTACGTGACCCCGCTGGCGATGGACAAGATCGCACTGTCACCGATGTCGCTGCGCAGCCGTATCGTCGAACTTGTCCGGGCCGAAATGGCCTATGCCTCCACCGGCCGGCCCGCCGCGATCTGGGCCAAGATGAACTCGCTGGTCGATCCCGACCTCATCGACCAGCTGTACGAGGCGTCCTGTGCCGGCGTCGAGATCACCCTCGTCGTGCGCGGCATCTGCTGCCTGCGTCCCGGCGTGCCCGGGCTGTCGGAGAACATCCGGGTGCGCAGCATTGTCGGCCGGTTCCTCGAGCACTCGCGCATCGTGTGTTTCGGCAACGGCCACGGGTTGCCGTCCGAGCGCTCGCTGGTGTTCATTTCGTCCGCTGACTGGATGCCGCGAAACCTCGACCGCCGGGTCGAGCACTTCGTTCCGATCGAGAACGAGACGGTGCACCGGCAGGTGCAGACGGAAATCATGGGGGCGAACCTGAAGGATCTCAAGAACAGCTGGGAGCTGGAAGCCTCTGGCCGGTACATCCGGGTGAAGGCACAGGCCGACGATTTCTCGGCCCACACCTACTTCATGACAAACCCGAGCCTGTCGGGCCGCGGCAGCGCACTGCGCAGGCAGTCTCCGGCTCCGGTCATTGCCAAGCGGGACCGGCAGGAGGCCTGAGGTTGGCGTACTCCGCATCGGCATGGGAGGAGGGCAACGGCCACCGGGTGGGCGTGCTGGACATCGGTTCGAACTCCGTGCGTCTGGTGGTGTTCACCGGCGATCGGCGCATGCCGTTTCCGGTGTTCAACGAAAAGGCGCTGTGCGGTCTGGGTGCCGACATGCGCCGGACCGGCAGACTGTCGGAAACCGGACGTGCGGCTGCCGTCGACATCATCGCGCGGTTCCTCGAGGTGGCGCGCGAGATGCGGGTGGCACGGCTTGATGTCATCGCCACCGCGGCGGTTCGCGATACCGAGAACGGGCCGGCGTTTGCCGAGGATCTCGAAGATCGCTTCGGGATCCGGGTCCGCATGCTGTCCGGTGCCGAGGAGGCGCGCCTGTCCGCCTTCGGCGTCATCAGCGCCTTTCCGGGATGCGATGGCGTGGTCGGCGATCTCGGCGGCGGCAGCCTCGAGCTGATCGACGTTCCGGACGGTTCGCCCCGGTCGGTTGCGACCCTGCCGCTGGGGGGCCTGAGCCTGGGCGCACTCACGCCGGGGAACCGGATACGGCTGCAAGGGCGGATCGACCGTCACATCGAGCGCCTGCCGTGGCTTGACCAGCTTGCCGGGCGGCAGTTCTTCGCTGTCGGCGGTGGCTGGCGCAGTCTCGCGCGACTGCACATGGTCAGGCGCCGCTATCCGCTCGAGATCATTCACGGCTACAGGATCGAACCCGCCCGCGCACTCAGGTTTCTCGAGCGTGTTGCCGAGGGCAGGGGTCTCGCCGCGCAGCCGGGCGTCTCCCGGCGCCGGATCGACACGATCCCGGCCGCCGCCCTGGTCCTGCATCGCCTGATCGCGCTCGGCCGGGTCGGGGAACTGGTGTTCTCCGCCTTCGGCCTGCGCGAGGGGTGCCTGTACGACAGGCTGTCGCCGGAGGACCGGCGGCGCGACCCGCTGCTCTCGGGATTTTCCGACATCGTCCGCCCGTTCAGCCGGTTCCCGCTGGAGGAGGGGGTACTCGAGCGCTGGGTGACCGACTTTCTGCCGGCCCCCGTCCCGGCGCGACTGGTGCACGCCATCTGCCTGCTGGGTGACGCGGCCTGGGCCGAACATCCGAGCTACCGTGGCGAGCACGCCTTCCTCAAGGTCCTGCGGTTGCCCCTGGTCGGCCTCGAGCACGGGGAACGGGTGTTCGTCGCTCTCGCGGTGCTGGCACGCTACAACGGTCACATCGACCATCCGCGTGCCAGGGCCGTGGCCCGGCTGATCACGCGGGAGCAGCGGGAACTCGCCAACCTGGTCGGCTGCATCCTGCGGTTCGGATTCAGTTATTCGGGCGGCGTTGCGCGGTTGCTCAGCGAACTGGAGGTGATCCCGCAGGCCGACCGGATTGTCGTTCGCTATCCCGGTGAACGCGCGGTCGTGCTCGGTGAGACCGTCGCCCGGCGGATCATGCAGCTTTCCGCCGTGCTCGGCAGGCCGGTCATCATGGAGCCGCGGAACCGGGACGACGCCAGCGCCCGGGAAGTCACGGCCTGACCAGCTCCACCCGGTCGCCACGGGCGCGCAGTGCCAGCTCGCCGTTGCGGACCGCGAGCGCGTCGTCGCCGAAGATCCGTGCGCGCCATCCCCTGAGCGCGGGCGTGTCGGCCGCGTCGTCGTGTTCGGCGATCGCGTCGAGATCGGCACTGGTTGCGATCAGCCGTGCCGCCACCGAATGCTGCTCCGACTTCAGCTTCAGCAGGACCCGGAGCAGGTCGACGATCGGCGTGCGCGAGGACGTGGCGGGAGGAGCGGGCAGTTGCGGACAGGCGTGGTCCGGCAGTGCCCGTGCGCGGGCGACCGCATCCAGCAGGTCGCGTCCGTTGCGTCCCGACGCAACACGTTCGGATACGTTGCGCACGCCGGCGAGTTGTTCGACCGTCCGGGGTGCGCGGGTGGCAATCGCCAGCAGCACGTCGTCGCGCATGATCCAGGCCCGCGGCCGGTCCCGTCGCCGCGCCTCGCCTTCGCGCCAGGCCGCCAGCTCCCGCACCAGTGCCAGGAACCGGGGCGACCTGTTCCTGACCTTGATCCGGCGCCAGTACTCCCGGGGGTCGATGGCGTAGGTCCCGGGATCGGTGACACCGGCGAGTTCCTCATCGAGCCAGTCGGCGCGCCCGCTGGTCCGCAACCGCTCCTGCAGGATTTCGTAGACCTGGCGCAGGCCGGTCACGTCGGAAATCGCGTAGGCAAGCTGCGCGTCCGACAGGGGCCTGCGGGCCCAGTCGGTGTAGCGGGAGCCCTTGTCGATGCGGGTGTCCGTCAGGTTGTGAACGAGCGCGTCGTAGCTCACCGACTCGCCGAAGCCGCAGACCATGGCCGCAACCTGGGTATCGAACACCGGGGCGGGAACCGCACCGGTCCGGTCGTGGAAGATCTCGAGATCCTGCCGGCAGGCGTGCAGGACCTTGATCACGCCGGGGTCGTTCATGAGATCGAACACCGGCGCGAGGTCGATATCCGGCGCCAGCGCGTCGATCGCCACCGCGTCGCGCGCGCCTGCAAGCTGGACCAGACAGAGCCGGGAATAGTAGGTTCGTTCCCGCATGAACTCGGTATCGACGCACACGTATGGCTCTTCGGCCAGGCGGCGGCAGAGTTCCGCGATCGCCCGTGAATCGGATACAAGTGTCATGGCCGAGCTATACATCGGGGGTCGACAACCCTCAAGAGTATCGTCGGTTCAACATGTTCTTGCAGTGATCTCAGTTATCGGATAAAGTAGTCCGCCTAAGCTGTTGAATGGGTGAATCCGGGAGTCGGCATTACCCGGTCAGGGAGAGGGGTGGTCATGATGCGTGTGGCCGTGAGCGTGGGGCTGTGCACGATGCTTGCGGGGTGCCTTCCGTTCCTTCCCCCGGTCATGTCGGCCGCGTCGCTCGGAGTGTCCGGATTCTCGGTCCTGACCACCGGCAAGAGCACGTCGGACCACATCGTGTCAGCCGCAAACGGGAAGAACTGCGCGCTGCACAGGCTGCTTTTTCTCAATCCGATCTGCCGCGAATACACCGAAGCCGATATCCAGATCGCGGTGACCTATCCGACGTCATTTCCGGGAGATCATGCCGATGGCGGGCCCGACGTGACGGAGGGGCAGCAGGTTGCCGAAGAGAAGGTCCGGACGCTGGCACTGGAGATCGGCGGCGTGAACGGTCCGTCCGGGATTGGCGCCGGTACATCGAGGCGGTTTGCTTCCGCGAGCGGGATCGCCACGAACACGGTCGAGACCCACTCGCTTCCCTTCGGCGCGATCCAGGTCGCGGGCGCGACCCCGGTTGACACCGACCGGGAAACCGCTGACGTCGGTGCGGCGACAGGAGCCGGAACCGCGGGCGATGCCTCGCCGGTGGTTCCGAAGCTGGTGCCCTCCGGACTGCGTGCCGACGGCCGGGCCACGCTGGTGGCCGAGGCCGAGACCGGGCCCCAGGTGCTGCCGCGCTCCTCGCCGTTCAAGCACATCCCCGCGGCCTGGAATGGCGATGCGGGACTTGTCGACATTCCGTTGCCGGCGCTTGCGCGCCAGCAGGCGGCGGTCATGCAGAACCGGGAGTCCGGTCCGCCGTCACTGGCAGCCGACCGGGTTGCGGTGCCGCGTGTCCTCAGCCGGTCCTGATACAGACGGCCTCGATCTCGACCACCAGGGCCGGATCCGCCAGGCCGGCGACGAACAGCAGGGTTGACGCCGGAACGCTGTCCCCGAAAAACCGCTGGCGTGTTGCCCGGTAGTAGTCGACATCCTCGCGCCGCGTCAGGAAAACCGTGATCTTGACGATGTCGTCGCGGGTGGCGCCGGCCGCGTCGAGCTGGGCGGCAAGGTTGTCCCAGGTCTGGTCGATCTGACCGTGTGCGTCCTCGACCATGGTTCCGTCAGGGCGCAGGCCGATCTGGCCGGAGATGTGGATCCATGTGGCGCCGGCCGGTACCTGGACCGAGTGCGAGTAGCCCCTGGGGGCATGGACGGTATCCGGGTTGCGTCTTTCAAGCATGACTGGGGTCCCTGGTCTGTCCCTGACTGCGGCAGGCGCGCACGCCTGCCGGAACGGACCGGCTCCGGCTGGTGCCGGAGCCGGTGCCGGTACGATTACTCGAGCAGCTTGCGGTCTTCCTCGGCGATTTCCATCTCCGCGGTGGCAATCGACTCCTCGAGCAGCTTCAGCCACTTGTCACCGAACTTCTCGACGTACCAGTCCTTGAGAGGCTGGACGGCCTCCACGAACTGCGCCTTTTCCTCGGGACTCGGGACATAGACCTCCCCGCCCTTTTCCTTGAATGCCGCGTAGGCGGCAAGGGCGGTGAACTTGGGATCGTCGGAGGCCATCGCGGTCATGTGATGGAAGCCCGACGCGACCACGCCCTTCAGATCATCAGGCAGTCCCTGCAGGAAGTCGTTGTTCATCCACCAGAACAGGAACATGTATGCATGGTGATCAAGCGTCACCCGGTTCAGGAACTCGTGGAACTTCATGTTCACGATGTCGGTGATGCCGTTCTTGGTTCCGATCACCACTCCCGTGGCGAGGGAGGTGTAGAGCTCCTGCCACGGGATCGGGGTGGGGTTGCCACCAAGCAGGTTGACCATCTCGACCTGCAGCGGTGACTCGATGGTGCGCATCTTCACGCCCTCGAGATCCGCCGGTGTCCTGATGGAGACGTCCTTCGTGAAGAAGTCGCGCCACCCACCGGTATTGTTCAGCCCCATGAGCCGCAGCGTGCCGGTCTTCGAGAGGACCGCCTTGCGCACCTCGTCCATGAACGGGCTCTTCATGACCTTTTCGGCAACACGGTCATTGGGGAACATGTAGGGCAGGTCGGTGACCTGGATCTCGGGGAAGATGTTGGCGATGCCGCCCACGGTCGTACCGGTGATCTCGCAGGTTCCGAGCTGAACCGATTCCAGGCACTGGCGGAAATTGCCGCACAGCTGGCCGGCCGGGTAGATCTCGACCTCGACCCGTCCGTTGGTCTGGGCTTCCACGAAGTTCTCGAACACCAGCGAGCCCTTGTGGTCCTCGTCATCCGTCGAGCCGATGTGGCAGATCTTGATCGTGTAGTCGGCCGCGAAAGCGGCTCCGGCAGTGCCAAGCGACAGTGCCAGACCGACAAGCGCGGCGCGCATGAGGGTATGTCGTATCATTTCCTTGTTCCTCCTCCGCTGTTCCAGAGTTCGCGGGATGGTTGCATCCCCGGCCCGCTGCAAGCAATGCCATTGTGCAAACGGTGTTCCGAACCTGTCCGCCGCAACCGGCGACAGGGATCGGGCCCCGTCTTCGAATCGGTCAGGGGATCAGCACGGTTGCGCCGAGGGTGGTGCCCGACTCGATGGCCGCGTGCGCCCGCGCCGCGTCCCTGAGCGGGTATTCGTAGTTGAGATTGGCGTCGAGGATCCCGCTTCCGATCGCCTCGAACAGGGAGCGGGCGGTGCGTTCCAGATCCTCGCGCCTGGCGACGTAGTGCATGATCGCCGGCCGGGTGATGAACAGCGAACCGCGGCGTCCGAGATCGGTGATGATGTCGACGGGATCGGGCGGACCGGAGACATGGCCGTAGGCGGCGCACACGCCCATCGGGCGCAGCGCGTCGAGCGAACGCTGCAGCGTGTCCCTGCCGATCGACTCGTAGACCACGGCGCACCCCTCGCCGTCGGTGACATCACGCACGACCGAGACGAAGTCCTGTTCGCCGCGGACCACCGGATGATCGCACCCGGCCGCGCGGGCCGCCTCGGCCTTTTCCGCCGTCGAGACGGTGCCCACCACGGTGGCGCCGAGCGCCTGCGCCCACTGGCACAGGATCAGGCCCATGCCGCCCGCCGCCGCATGGACCAGAACGGTGTCGCCGGGTTGCACGGCATAGGTCCGGTGCAGCAGGTACTGCGCCGTCATGCCCTTCATCAGCAGGGCCGCGACCACCCGGTCGTCGAGTCCCTCGGGCAGGTGGAGCAGGCTCGAGGCGGGGTAGGTTCGGGCCTCGGCGTAGCTGCCGAGCGGCGGGATCCCGTAGGCGACACGGTCGCCGGTCCGGAAGCCGTGCACCCCGTCCCCGACCTCCTCGACGACGCCGACACCCTCGAAACCGATGACCACGGGCGGCTCGGGAACCGGCCAGGGATGCGGGACGCCGCCGCGGTGATAGGTATCCGCGAAGTTCACGCCGATTGCGGTATGGCGCAGGCGCACCTCACCCGGACCGGGATCGGGCACCGGCCACTCCTGCCATTCCATCACGTCGGGCGGACCGAGCCGGTGTATCACCTGCGCCATCGTGGACATCAAGGTGCTCCCGTTACCGGCCGATCGTGTTCGACCCGCAGGCTCCGGCGCGCCCCGGTCCCGCGGGCGGATGGCCGGCCGCCGGCTGTCCGGTTCCGGCGGGCCGCGCCCGCGTCATGACGGTCCGGGCGAGATCAGGAACAGGCCCGGCTCGATCGCCGTGTAACCGAGCGCGTAGGGCAGCGTCATCGAGATGAACGGGAAATAGGTGACGATGAAGATCGCCAGGATCTCGACCGCCAGCAGCGGCAGCATCTCGAGCGCGATCACCTCGACGCGCAGCCTGGAGATGCTGGAGGCGACGAACAGGATCAGGCCCATGGGTGGCGTGGCAAGGCCGATCGTCAGGTTGATGCACATCACCACCGCGAAGTGCAGCGGGTCGATCCCGAGTGCGATCATCGTCGGGGCGAGGATCGGGCCGAGGATGAGAATCGCCGGACCCGCATCCAGGAACATGCCGACGATCAGCAGCAGCACGTTGATCAGGAACAGGATCAGGAGCGGGTCCCTGGAGATCGAGAACAGCAGCGACGACAGGGCCGCGGGAACCTGGGAGAGGCTGGCGATTGCGGCAAAGGCGGTCGCGGTACCCACGATCAGGAGAATTGCGCCCGAGGTGATCGCCGAATTGAGGAAAATCGACGGAAGGTCCTTCAGGCTCAGCGAGCGCAGCACGAACAGGCTGATGAGCAGGGCATAGAGAGCCGCGACCGCGGCGGATTCGGTCGGGGTGAAGATGCCTCCGAGAATGCCTCCGAGAATGATCACGGGCGTAAGCAGCGGCAGGGTCGCCCCCCATGCGGCACGACCGACCTGCTTCAGGCTGGCCCGTTCACTTGCCTTTGGATAGTTGCGGCGCTTTGAGATGAGTGCGGTGACGACCATCAGCAGGGCCCCGACCATCAGGCCCGGAATGAGGCCGGCCGCGAACAGTCCCGCCACCGACACGTTCATGATGAAGGCATACACCACCATGATGAGGCTGGGCGGGATGATCGGGCCGATGACGGAGGAGGCCGCGGTGACCGCGGCGGCGAACTTGCGGCTGTAGCCGTCGCGTTCCATCGCGGGGATCAGGATCGAGCCGACCGCGGAGGTATCGGCGACCGCCGAACCGCTGATGCCCGCAAACAGCATGCTGGTCACGATGTTGACGTGCGCAAGTCCGCCTCTCAGGTGACCGACCAGGGTGTTGGCGAAGTTCACGAGGCTGATGGTGATCCCGGCCCGGTTCATGATCTCGCCGGTCAGGATGAAGAACGGAATGGCGAGCAGCGGGAACTGGTGAATACCGGCAAAGGTTCGCTGGACCAGCATCTTCAGGAAGATCGGTTTCTCGGCCAGCAGGAAACCGACCATGGGGGCGAAGCCGAGCGCGAACACGATCGGCATGCCGATCACCATGACCAGGAGGAAGATCCAGAAGAAGGTGATTGTCACGAGCGTGCACCGTCAATCGTTGGCCTGGGTGACGTCACCCGGACCCCCGGGGCGGGCCTGGGAGGGGTCGATGACACCGCGTATGGCATTCAGCAGGAATTCGAGCGACACCGTTGCGACCATGAAGGCGCCGATCGGCATGCAGATGTAGACGTAGAGGATCGAGAGGTCGATGGTCGACGCCCGCTGGATGCGGGCATTCCAGGCCATGAAGGAACCCTCCTTCATGATCGTGATCATCAGGCTGATGATGCCCAGGAAGATCATCATCAGCAGCAGCTGGCGGCTGCGCCCGCCCAGATTGCCGATGAGGACACCGATGCCGACATGCGCGCCGGTTCGAAGGCCCAGTGGCGCGACCACGAAGGTCAGCCAGACCATGACGAACTTGGCGATCTCCTCGGACCAGGAGAGGGCATCGTTCATGACGTAGCGCATGAAGACAGCGATATCGACGATGGCCAGCATGCTGACCAGCAGGGCGATCGCGAGCCACTTGAAGACGACCAGTACCCGGTCGTTGAAGAGGGCGATCCCGGTCTCCAGGTGCCCGAGCAGTGCCGTAGCCGTCATGTCCACCCTGTATCGTTCAAGGGGCCGGAGCTGACAACGCTGTCCGATCCGGAGCACAATGACAAGTGCCGGGTGCGAGCGCAGCGCATGCATGGTCGATCGCCGTGCCCCCGCCGGGGAGCGGAATCATTGTCGCTGCCGCGTCGGGGGCTCATAGTTGCCGCGTTTGCCGGTTCTAGGGAAGGTGCCGTCATGTCGGGGAGGACTCTGCGCGTCGCGGTGCTTGCCGCCGCCCTGGTCATGGTGGCAACGGACCCGGCCCGGGCGGTCGACGACAGTCATGACGCTGTCAGGATCGTACCCCACTCGGCGACCTATTCGATGTCGCTCTCCCGGATCGACCTCGACAGCTCGGTCTTCGATTTCTCCGGGGGGCTGAAGATCAGTCTGGTCGAGGACTGCGAGGCCTGGCACCTCAGCCAGGAGACCGTCATCGGGTTCGTGAACGCGCTCGGCCAGGGAACACCCACCATCCTCAGCCATACCGCGCGGGAGGGAAAGGACGGCACCTGGCTCAGGTTTGCCAGCGAAAGGACGTGGGGCGGGGACCGCGAGGCCGTCACCGAGTCCCATGGCGGCAGGGTCGAGCGGCGCGACGGCCGGCTTGTGGCCACCTACGACGGCCACGACATTCCCGTGGTGCTGTCGGAGCAGACCCTCTTTCCGGTTGCGCACAGCAGGAAACTGCTCGAGGAGGCGCGACGCGCCACGCGCGTGTTCGCCGCCCGCGAATTCTCCGGTTCCGACCACATGGAGGGTGACGTCCTGGTCACGGCCGTGATCGGAAACGGGAAAACGGGGTGGAACACTCCGGAAGGCCTGGATGCGACGGTCGCGGAAATCCTGTTCTCGGGCACGTCATGGCCGGTTCACCTCGGCTACTTCAGCCCGGATTCCCGGGTCGACGCGCCCGACTACGAGGTGAGCATGCACCTGCACGAGAGCGGGGCCGTCTCCTCGTTGACGCTGCACTACGATGCCCTGGATATCGATCTCGGGCTCGAGGAGGTCAGCCTGAACGGGCAGCCCGACTGCCCCTGAGCACCTGTCCCTGGAGCTACTGCCGGTCGTTCCTCGACAGGCTGCGTCCCTTGATGATGGCCGCGGGCCCCTGTTGGGTGCGAACCGCGTCCATGGCCTGTTCCGCACGCTTGCGCCGCTGTCCCGACGGGTCGGCCAGGTCCGGAAGGTCCGCTTCATCCTCGTCGGCGAGTCCGGTGACGCCGACACCGAGCAGCCGGAAACTCCGTCCGTCCGTCTCGCGTTCGAGCAGGGGCCGGGCGGCCCTGAACAGCGTGTCAGCCAGCTGGGTGGGAGAGGTGAGGGTGGTGCGGCGCGAAATGGTGCGGAAAGTCGAGGTCCGCAGCTTGAGCATCACCACCCGGCCGGCCCTGGACGCCTCCTTCAGGCGCCGGGAGACGGTCTCGCACTGTGACCAGAGAACGGGAACCAGCAGCTCCGGCTCGCGCAGGTCGGTCTCGAAGGTGGTTTCGCTGGAGATGCTGATGCTCTCGCGGGAAGGATCGACCGTCCGGTCGTCGCGGCCCCACGCACAGGCGGCAAGCCGGGAGCCGATGGCTCCGTAGCGGCGGACCAGTTCGGCCTCCGGAACCTTCTGCAGGTCACCCACGGTCGAAATCCCGGACCGGCGCAACGCGCGGTCAAGCTGCCGGCCGACACCCCAGATCACCGAGACCGGCATCGGCGCCAGCCTGGCGGGAGCCTCGGACCGCCCTATGACACTCATGCCCCGCGGCTTGTCGAGGTCGGATGCCACCTTGGCAAGGAACTTGTTGCAGCTGAGACCGATCGAGACGCTGACGCCGATCTCGCTCTCGATGCGTGCTGCCAGCCGGGCCAGGGTTTCTGCGGGAGAGCTGCGGTGCAGCAGCTCGGTCCCGCCCAGGTCGAGGAACGCCTCGTCGATCGACAGCGGTTCGACCAGGGGCGCGGTCTCGCGCATGATCTCCCGGATCTGTCGCCCGACCGCGCCATAGCGTTCCATGTCCGGTCGCAGGACCACCGCGTCCGGACAGGCGGCGAGTGCCCGTGCCATCGGCATCGCCGAGTGCACGCCGCGGATCCGGGCGAGGTAACACGCGGTGGACACCACCCCGCGGGTGCTGCCGCCGACGATGACCGGCCGGGCAACCAGCTCCGGATTGTCACGTTTCTCGACACTGGCGTAGAAGGCGTCGCAGTCGAGGTGAGCGATGGAGAGCTCCGGGAGTTCCCGGTGCCGGATCATCCGCGGCGACCCGCAGTCCGGACACGCATCGGTACCGTGCGACCATGCGAAACAGTCGCGGCACAGGCCCCGGGATGTCATCCCGACCCGTCGGGGTGCCGCGGCCACAGCCAGGCGGCACCGCGCACGCCGCTCGCGTCTCCGTGCGCCGCCGCCACCAGCCGGGTCCGGATCTCGTCCGAGAACACGTACCGCTGCCACTGTTTCGGGACATCGCTGTACAGCCGGCCGATGTTTGACAGGCCGCCGCCGACCACGATCACGTCGGGGTCGAGCAGGTTGATCACCGTGGCGAGGCTGCGCGCGAGCCGGTTGGTCCAGGCATCCAGGGTGCGCGAGGCGGCAGGGTCGCCGGAGTCGGCACGCCGGGCGATCTCCCGGGGCTCGAGTGCCTGCCCGGTCTCGCGGCAGTGCCGTCGTGCGAGTGCCGGACCCGACAGCCAGGTCTCCAGGCAACCGGACCGTCCGCAGTAGCAGGCATCCCCGGGTCGTTCGCTGTCCTCGGGCCAGGGCAGGGGATTGTGCCCCCATTCACCGGCAATGGCATTGGCCCCTGACACCGGGTGGCCGTTCACCACCAGGCCGGCGCCGATGCCGGTTCCGAGTACGACGGCAAGGATCACGCTGTCGCCGCTTCCGGCTCCGTCGGCTGCCTCCGAGACCGCGAGACAGTTGGCGTCGTTCTCGATCCGTACCGGCACGCCGAGCGCGGCCTCGACATCCCGCTGCAGGGGCCTGCCGATCAGCCAGGTCGCGTTGCCGTGCTTGACCAGCCCGGTACGGGCCGAAACGGAGCCTGGAATACCGATACCGACCGGTGCCGGATCGCCGGCGGCCGGGCGCGCGGCTGCGACCAGCCGCGCCAGGGCGGCGACGGTCTCGTCGTAGTTTCCTCGTGGCGTGCGGATCCGCCGGCGCCAGCAGACCGATCCCGCCGGGTCCATGACCACGCATTCGATCTTGGTTCCGCCGAGGTCAATTCCGATGCGGAAGCCGTCGTTCATGGTTCCCACCGGCGCCGTGCGCGGACACAGTCCGCAGGTTCGCCATGCTACAGGGGCCGCCTGCCCGGCGCCACCGCGCCTCAGTACCCCTGTTCCCAGGATATGACGTTCTTCAGCGGACGCCCGGCGAGGTACAGGCGCAGGTTCTCGAGGAACAGCGCCGTTCCCCTGTGGCTGTTGATGTCAGACTTCGCCGAGATGTGAGGGGTGATCACCACCCGCTCGTCCGACCACAGCCGCGGGTCCGGGGGCCGTTCGAACTCGCCGTCATAGACGTCGAGCACCACACCGCCGAGTGCGCCGGCGGCCAGCGCTCCGCACAGCGCCTCCTCGTCTATGATCTCGCCGCGCGCCACGTTGATCAGCAGCGCTCCCGGCTTCATGGCGGCGAAGGCTGAGGCGTTGATCATCCTGTGCGTCTGCGGGGTCCACTGGCAGCACAGTGCGATGACGTCGGCCTCGCCGAGTACCGCATGGAGTTCGTCCGGTCCGGTCACGCGTTCGAACCCGGGATCGGGTGGGCCGGGAACGCGCTTCACCCCCGTGACCCTCATTCCCAGGGCGGCGGCGAGCCGGCCGACCTCGCGGCCGATGCCGCCGACCCCGATGACGCACATCGTCCTGCCCGCGACCTGCAGACCGGGGTAGCCGCGGGCGTTGAACCCGCCCGCCTCCCGCTCTGTCGAGGGAATGTCCAGACCCTTGAGGAAGTGCAGCATCCCGGCGAGCACGTACTCGGCAATGGGAAGGTTGTGGGCGTGGCCGCGAGAGGAGGTGACCGTGATATCGGACTGCCACAGGTCGCCGTGGCGCATGTTCGAGGAACCGGCGGGGCGCTGGTGCACCCAGGCCAGACCGGCGGCGCGGGCGCGCAGGTCGACGGGAAACGGAAACCCGACCAGCATCACCTCGGCATCGGCGAGCAGCCGGTCGCGTTCCTCGCGCGTGCCGCGGCCGGTCGAGTCCGGGGCGAGGTAGCGGTTGGTGGTGAATGCAGGCCAGGTCTCCCGCATTTCGCCGTCGAACCAGCCCGCGGCCTCCACCACCCGCAGCCCGGGATCGATCCCGCCGATCGCCTCCCGGTCCCGTGGTGCGAGCCGCACAAGGGAAAGGATGCTGCCCTTCATGCCATGTCATCTCCGGGGTTGCACGCCCGGACAACGGGACGCTGTCCGCGGCGGTACACTGGCTCTCAGTAGGTATCGAACATCCGCTGGATCTCGTCGGGGTCGCTGGTGCGGGTGAGTGCCAGCATGGCAAGGACCCGCGCCTTTTGCGGATTGAGGCTGTCGGCCGCGACGATACCCGCCTGGCGCATCGACCCGCGGCGCAGCACCCGTCCGCTTCCGGCCCGGCTGCTGTAGATCACCGGAATACCCCGGGCGATGGCCGCGCCGAGCGCCTGTTCCTGGGCGGGCGTCGGCAGGCCGGGAGCGAGGGTGGCGCAGACGATCGCCCGTGCGCCCGCGTTGACGAAACCCGTAATGGCCGCATCGTCCGCGCCGGCGTAGCTGAGCGCGATGTCGACCCGCGGCAGTGCGCCGATTCCGGCAACGTCGAACTCGGTGTCGCGGCAGCAGGGGCGGACGGGCCGGCGATAGATGGCGACCGTGCCGTCGGGGTCGGCGTAGCCGAGCATTCCGATATCCGGGGCACGGAAGGTCTCCAGCCGCAGGGTCGAGGTCTTGGTCACCTCGCGGGCGGCATGGATTTCCTCGTTCAGGACCACGAGCACTCCAAGCCCGCGGGCCTGTGGTGCCGAGGCGACGCGCAGTGCGCACAGCAGGTTCGACCCGGCGTCGGTCGCAAACCCCGAGCTCGGTCTCTGGGCGCCGATCACCACCACCGGCAGGTCGACCTTGAGTGCAAGGGAGAGGAAGTAGGCGGTCTCCTCCAGCGTCGCGGTCCCGTGGGTGATCACCACGCCGTCGACGTCCGGGTTGGCGGCTACCGAGCGGTGCACGGCGTCGACGAGTGCCAGCCAGTCATCCGGAGTGATGCCGGAACTGGAGACCTGGCGCACGTCGACCGGGATGATGGTGGCTGCCGCTTCCACTTCGGGAAACAGCGAGAGGATCTCGGGGACCGGCATGCGGCGACCGTGATCCATGTATTCCCACAGGTCCAGGCTGTCCCTGCCGGCATAGGAAATGGTGCCGCCGGTCCCGACGAGAAGGACGCGGGGTCTGCTGTCACTCATGGTGGCGGTCTCCGGACCGGTGTCGGTTGGCCCGCATCTTCTCCGATGTGGCATGCACGAAACAAGGCACCGGGGCGGCGGACGATTGCGGCCGGACGCTTGACGGCATGCAGATTGTGGCGAACGTTGTTGCAGACCCCCATCCCTTGCCCCCACAACCGGTGACGCCGGCGAAAGCCATGAACAGGATCCGCCCTGCAGTGATGTCGGCGAAGCTTCCGGGGTCCGCCCGCCCGGCGGCGGGGTAACGCGACCGTGTCGAGTCCACTGCTGTCCCTGCTGCGTGACGGCGCCTACGCCCGGATCTGGCTGATCGGCCTGCTCGGCAACACCATGCGCTGGCTCGAGGTTCTCGCGGTCGGGATCTTCGTGTTCGAGACCACCGGTTCGGCGCTGCAGGTGGCGGTGATGACCGTGGTGCGGCAGGTTCCGCTGGCGCTGTTCGGCTCGGTGACCGGGCAGCTCGCCGAACGGGTGAACCGCGGCCGGCTGCTTGCCGCTGCCTTCGCGGTAACCACCCTTTCCTCGAGCACCATGTGCGTGCTGGCCTGGACCGGGTCCATCGAACTCTGGCACATGGTGGCCTGCGCCTTTGTCAGCGGCACCTGCTGGACCATGGACTTCCCGGCACGGCGAACGCTGCTCGGCGAGTTCTGCGGCCCCGAGCGGCTCGGCGCCGGGGTGTCCTTCGACTCGGCGACCAACAATGCCACCCGCATGGCCGGGCCGCTCGGCGGTGGCATCCTGTACGGACTGCTGGGCCTGGAGGGAGCGTTCCTGTTCTCGCTGGGAGCGCACGCCGCCTGCGTCGTCGTTGCCTTCTCGCTCACTGTCGGTCCGACGCCGACGGCAACGGTGTCCGGTTCGTTCCTGCGCGACCTGCGTCGCACCCTCGACGCGGTGACGGGATCGCGCGACCTGCTCAGGATCTATCTCTACACCCTCGTGCTCAACGTGTTCGGGTTTCCGTATGCCGCCATGATCCCGGTACTCGGCCGGGCGCGCTACCAGGTCGAACCGGCCCTGATCGGGCTGCTGTCAGCTGTCGAGGGCGCGGGTGCGTTCATCGGCGCGCTGGCGATCTCGCTCCTCGTGCGTCCGCGCTGGTATGCCCCGCTGTTCGTCGGCGGATCGATCGTGTTCATGATCGGTGTGATCTTCCTGTCGCTCGCTCCGTTCTACTGGCTTGCCGTGGCGGTGCTGTTCGGCGCCGGCCTCGGCATTGCCGGTTTCGGCAGCATGCAGAGCACCCTGATACTGAGCCTGGCCCCGCAGGAACTCCGCGGCCGGCTGATGGGGCTTCTGTCGGTCTGCATCGGCTGTTCGCCGGTGGGGCTCGTCACCCTCGGCCTGTTGTCCGACTGGCTGGGCCCGCCCCTGGCCCTGCTGCTGATGTCGGCGACGGGGCTGGCGCTGCTGCTGACGATCGCGGTCAAGACCAGGAACTGACGCCGGCCGTTGCGGCACGGGATGATTTCTGTTGCGGTGCTTCATCAACATTGGGTAACCTGCAGACGCCAGCCTACAAAATGTAGGGGTGCCCTGGGAATTCGGGAGGAGGCGATGTCCGAACAACCACCTGGTACGTGGAACGAGGATCGGTTGGCCAGGCTCAGGGAACTCTGGGCCGAGGGTGTGTCGGTCACCCAGATCGGCCGGGCGCTTGGCGTGACCCGCAACGCCGTCGTGGGCAAGGCTCAGCGCATGGGGTTGCCGCGACGGCGCTCTCCCATTCCCGAGGTGGCGGCTCCGGCCGTCAAGGGACGGCGTCGCGCCTTGCAGGAGGTTGCGGCACAGTGGGCGACGACCCGGTGTTGCTGGCCGATCGGCGATCCGCAGAGTTCCGGGTTCAGGTTCTGCGGAGCACCGGTAAGCGACGGGCGCCCCTACTGCGTGGAACACTGCGAACAGGCGTACAACGTCCAGCCGCTGCGCAGTTCGACCGCCTGACTGCCTGATCCGGCGCGCGTCGGGGCGGCGACCGAAACCGGTCCCGAACCCGCCGGTTCCCGATGTTGACAGTCCGGCCGGTCCCCTGCCAGCTTCGGCCATCCAGGATCACCGGGGGCCGGACCAGGCGCCATGACAGAGGTTTACACACCAGGTTCCGGAGAACCGGCGGAGCCGAAACGGCTCGTGGAGTATCGCCCTCCGCGATTTCTCGTCGACACCGTCGACCTCGTCATAGACCTCGCCGACGAGTGGGCAACGGTCACCGCCACCCTCGCGGGCCGGCGCAATCCGCATGGACAGCCAGCAGACGGCGCGCAGGCCGATGATGTCATCGTTCTCGATGCACTGGATCTCGAGGTCCTCGACCTGACGCTCGACGGCCGGCAACTGCCGGTCCCCGGACGGACGGAACCGGGGTTCGAGGTTGCCGGGCTCGGGGAGACCTTCACCCTCGTGGTGACGAGCCGGACACGGCCCGCCGACAACACGGTGCTCGAGGGGCTGTACCTGTCGAACGGCATCTACTGCACCCAGTGCGAGGCCGAGGGTTTCCGCCGGATCACGCCGTTCCCCGACCGGCCCGACATCCTGTCGGTCTACCGGACCACCATCGTGGCGGACCGGGCCCGGTATCCGGTCCTGCTGTCGAACGGCAACCTGGTCGAGACCGGCGATCTTGCCGGAGGCCGCCACAGCGCCACCTGGCATGACCCCTGGCCGAAACCGTCCTACCTGTTCGCGATGGTGGCGGGTGATCTCGCCTGGGTCGAGGATCACCATGTCACCGGGTCCGGACGCGACGTCGCGCTGCGGATCTATGTCGAGCACGGCGACGAGACCCGGTGCGATCACGCGATGTGGGCGCTGAAGTCGGCAATGGCCTGGGACGAGGAGCGGTTCGGCCTCGAGTACGATCTCGATCTCTTCATGATCGTGGCGGTCAGCCACTTCAACATGGGAGCGATGGAGAACAAGGGCCTGAACATCTTCAACAGCAAGCTGGTGCTGGCCGACCGCGACAGTGCCACCGATGTCGACTTCCAGCGTATCGAGGAGGTGGTGGCGCACGAGTATTTCCACAACTGGACCGGCAACCGTGTCACCTGCCGTGACTGGTTCCAGCTCAGCCTGAAGGAGGGGCTGACGGTGTTCCGGGACCAGGAATTCACCTCCGACATGCATTCCCGAGGGGTGAAGCGGGTAGCGGATGCGCGCTTCCTGCGTGCGCACCAGTTCCAGGAGGATGCCGGTCCGACCGCCCACCCGGTTCGTCCCGACAGCTACATCGAGATCAACAACTTCTACACCCTGACCGTGTACGAGAAGGGAGCGGAGGTGGTGCGCCTGCTCCATACCCGGCTCGGCGAGGAGGGGTTCCGGAAGGGGATGGATCTCTACCTGGAGCGCCACGACGGAGAGGCGGTGACCTGCGACGACTTCGTGAATGCCATGTCGGATGCGAACGGTATCGACCTCGGTGACATGGAGCTGTGGTACAGCCAGGCCGGAACGCCGGAACTCTCGGCGGTGCTCGAGCACGACCGGCAGCGGCAGCAGGCGACGCTGCGGGTGTTGCAGCGGGTTCCGCCCACGCCCGGACAGCCGGACAAGCAGCCGATGCCGATCCCGCTGCGCATGGGTCTGCTTGACGGTGCCGGACGCGAGATGCCGCTGCAGCTGTCGGGAGAGTCGCGAAACGACGCGCCCACCGACCGGGTGCTCGAAATCCGCGATGCCGAGACCGTGTTCACCTTCGAGGGTATCCCGGAGCGGCCGGTTCCGTCGTTGCTGCGGGAATTCTCCGCTCCGGTGAAGCTGAACCTCGAACTCGATGGCGCGGACCTGCTTCACCTCGCGGCCCACGACACCGATCCGTTCGTACGGTGGGATGCGTTTCAGCGCAGCGCCAGCACGGTGCTCCTCGATGCGACACGCGACCGGGACGAAGACAGGGGCGATCCGGCCTTCATCGAGGCCGTGCGCTCCGCCCTGTTCGACGAGCGACTGGAACCGGCGCTGAGGGCCGAGCTGGTCCGGCTGCCCGGCGAGACCGAACTCGCGAACCAGATGGAGGTCATCGACGTCGACGCGATCCACGCGGCCCGGATCCGCCTGCGGGCCGGGATCGGCACCGCGTTGTGGGATGACCTGCACGCAGTGCACGCGCGCGCACTGTCGGACCAGTCGCCCGACGACCTGTCGAGCGCCGCCATGGGTGCACGTGCGCTCGCGGCGGTCGCGCTCGACTACCTGGTGGCAACCCGACGGGCATCGGCACTCGGGCTTGCCTTCGGGCAGTACACGCAGGCGGAGTCGATGAGCGTGGCCATGGCGGCACTGCAGGCGCTCAACTCCGTCGACTGCACCGAGAGAACCGAGGCGCTCGCGCATTACCACGACCGCTGGCGCGCACGGCCGCTCGAACTTGACAAGTGGTTTGCTCTCAAGGCGACCTCGAGCCTGCCGGATACGCTCGAGGTGGTCCGCGGGCTCCTGTCCCATCCGGGATACGATTCCGGGGTCCCGGACCGGGTCCGCTCCCTGATCGGCAGCTTCGCGGCCGGCAACCAGGTCCGGTTTCACTCCGTTGACGGGGCCGGGTACCGGTTCCTGACCGACAGGGTGCTGGAGATCGACCGTTTCAACCCCCGGGTCGCCGCCCGCCTGGTCATGCCGCTGGTTCGCTGGCGGCGGTACGACACCGTGCGCCGGGGCCTCATGCGCCACGAACTCGAGCGCATCATGGCAACCCGGGACCTGTCGGGCGATGTCGGCGAGATCGTCGGCAAGGCGCTCGAACCGGAGACTGGAGAGAAGGCATGACCGGGCCTGTCATCGTGATCAATCCCAACAGTACCGAGCAGGTGACGCAGGCCATGGACCGGGCGCTCGAGCCGCTGCGGCTGGAGGCCGGTCCCGCGATCGAGAGCCTGACCAATCCCGGCGGCCCGCCGGGTGTCGAGACCCAGGAGCATGTCGACCGCGTGGCGGGCGACGTGGTGCGCATGGTCAGGGAGCACGAGCACCGGGCGAGCGCATTTGTCGTTGCGTGTTTCTCGGACCCCGGCCTGCACGCGGCCCGCGAGGCGACGGCCCGACCGGTGTTCGGAATTGCCGAGAGCGGCATGCTGGCGGCGCTCTCGCTCGGCAACAGGTTCGGTGTCCTCGCCATCCTGCCCAGCTCGGTGCCGCGGCACCTGCGCTACATCAGGTCACTGGGGATCGAGTCAAGGCTCGCGGCCGACCTGCCGATCGGGCTCTCGGTGGTGGAACTGGCCGATGCGTCGCGCACCCTCGCTCGCCTGGGCGAGGTCGGCGAGACCCTGCGTGATTACCACGGCGCCGATGTGCTGGTGCTGGGATGCGCCGGCATGGCCGCCTGCCGTGCCCCGCTCGAGGAGAGGCTCGGCATCACGGTGATCGATCCGACCCAGGTTGCGGTGTCCGCGGCGCTCGCCGCGGTCCGGCTCGGTCAGACCACCGGACCGGGACGCCGAACGGCGTGATGCTCTCCGGTCTTGCCGTTGCGGACCCGATTATCGACCGCAACGGGTTCTGCTGGCCGGGAGGCAGGCGACTTGCCGTCGCGGTGATCCTTGCGCTTGACGCCGACGATCCGGTTGCCGAGCGGTACGGCATGAGCGTCGGGGCATGGCGGTTGCTGGAGATGTTCCGCACCTTCGAGTTGCCGGTGGCGGTAGCTGCCGGTTCCGGGATCCTGGCCCGCCACCCGAGGCTGACGGCGATGCTCACCGCCCGGGCCGACGAGTTCGTTGCCGTGGACCCGGTCCCGGATCCGCGATACCCGGATCTCGGGATCCCGGAGCCCCGGGGCCTGCTGGTGAGCGGCGAGGTCGATCTCGCATCCGTTCAGGATGCCGGCTGGCGCTACCTGCTGGCGGCCTGCGGCGACGATCAGCCGGTCCGGCTCTCGAACGGTGATTGCCGGGTGGTCTGCATTCCGCTTGCACCGGAACTCGATGACCTCCAGCAGGTGCAGGTCCGTCGCCATACCCCGCGTCAGTTCGCCGCCATGCTCTCGGACCATTTCGACGAGCAGGTGCGCCAGTCGGCACACCACCCCCTGGTGATGTGCCCGGTGCTCAGGCCGCATCTGTCCGGCCAGCCGCGCTGCCTTGACGCGATCAGGCGCTGGCTGGCCCACGTGACGGAGTATCCGGACGTGGCCTGGTTCTGCCACCCCCGCGACATCGTCCGCACCTGGCGGGAACGGGGATGAGCATCGCGCCGGCGCCCCGGCTCGTCTACCGCCGTCCCGCGGCCGTCGGGTCCGGCAGTCCGGAACGGTGCGCGATCGTGATCGTCGGCGCCGGGCCGGTCGGCCTTGCCGCGGCACTGGAACTCGCCCGCCTGGGTGTGCGCACGGTGCTGCTCGAGAAGGGCGACAGGCTTGCCACCGGCAGCCGGTCGATCTGCTGGTCGAAGCGCACGCTCGAGATCCTGGACCGCTCCGGAACCGCGGGGAGCATGCTCGAGCACGGTGTTGTCTGGCAGACCGGTCGGGTCTACCGGGGTGAACGGCAGCTCTACGCCTTCGACCTGCTGCCCGAGACCGGGCATCGCATGCCGGCCTTCATCAACCTGCAACAGTACCACGCCGAGGCCTGCATGATCCGGCGCCTGCAGGAACTGGGGCTTGCCGACATCCGCTGGCGCAACGAGGTCACCGGCGTGCGCACCCGTGACGCCGATGGTGTGCTCGTGCAGGTTCGCACGCCGGACGGCGAGTACGGGATCGAGGCCCGGTACGTGCTGGCCTGCGACGGGGTACACAGTACGGTGCGGCGTTCCCTGGGGCTCGAAATGGCCGGGCGGAGTTTCGAGGAGCGGTTCCTGATCACCGACATCCGGGTCGAGGCGGGATTTCCGTTCGAACGCCGGTTCTACTTCGAGCCGGCGTTCCATTCCGGCCAGTCGGCCCTGTTGCACCGCCAGCCCGACAACCTGGTCCGGATCGACCTGCAACTCGGTCCCGATGCCGACCCGGACCGGGAAAGCGAGCCCGAACGGGTGACCGAGAGGATCCGGCGCGTCGTCGGTCCCGGCACCCGGTTCGAACTGGAATGGATCAGCGTGTACAGCTTCTCGTGCCGGCGGATGGAGCGGTTCCGCCACGGCCGCGTGTTCTTCGCCGGTGACGCCGCCCACGTCGTCAGCCCGTTCGGGGCCCGGGGCGGCAACGGCGGCGTCCAGGACGTCGACAACCTCGCCTGGAAGCTGGCACTGGTCGAGGCCGGCGCCGCACCCGCCTCCCTGCTCGACAGTTACGATGACGAGCGGGTTCCGGCGGCGGACGAGAATATCCTGAACGCTGCGCGCAGCACCGACTTCATGACGCCGAAGAACCAGGCGAGTGCCGACCTGCGGGACGCGGTGCTCTCGCTGGCCGGGACCGAACCCTTTGCGCGCGCGCTGGTCAACAGCGGACGGCTGTCACTGCCGCACAGCTACTCCGGCTCCCCCCTCAACAGCCCGGACGACCCTGCATTCGGCGGTCTCGGGCCTGCGCCCGGCGCGCCGGCCATCGACGCCCCCCTGGAGCCGGGGTGGCTGCTCGACCGTCTCGGCGGGCGGTTCGTGCTCCTGTGTTTCTCCGATACCGCCCGGAACGGGAAGCCGCTCTGGTGCGAGGAGATCCCTGCCGACGCGAAGCCACGGGTAGACGTGCTGGTGACGGAGGCAAGCGGCCTCGCCGCCCGTCGCTGGGCCGCCGTGTCCGGGTCGATGTACCTGCTGAGACCGGATCAGCATGTCGCCGCCCGCTGGCGGGAGGGGTGCGACGCCACCGCGCTCGCGCATGCGCTCGCACGGGCATGCGCCGGGAGGGAGAAAGGACAGTGAGCGACCTGGTACGCGCTTCGCGCATCGACGATCCCGACCGCTGGTACGAGATGCTGATCGAGGCGCACGAGGGGCTGTCGGATGAAGACGGACGCCGGCTCAATGCCCGCCTCGTCCTGATCCTCGCCAACCAGGTGGGTGACATCGCGGTCCTGGAAGACGCACTCGCCCTCGCGCGGCGCACGCTGTAGCGCGGGCGCAGTCAGCGGGCCACACGTCAGGCCCGGCCTTGCCAGCCGGATCGGCGACAGGTCCGACAGGACGGCACGCAGCAGACGCTGCCGGGGCGGGTGCAGCGGTCGCTCTCACGGCGGATCCGAAGGGCAGAGGGAACCTCCCGATCCACCGGACAATCCCGACGGAGTGTCGAGTACTCCGGTCAGCCGGCTGCCCGGCGATGAACCGGAAGCCGGTCATCAGGTCGAAAGGTGGTATTCCCCGATGCCAGGACCCGGGCAAGGGGCGCCCGGCAAAGCGGGGATACGGGCCTCGGGAAAGTCGTGATGACGAATGGCCGGGGCATTTCCTGCGCGACCTCACGCGAGGACAATCCCTATCGCCGGCTGCCCGGGTCAGATACACTGCCGGGTTGGCAGCCCCGGCGCTGCCGCGGCGAACGATTTCCCCGGAGGTTCCCGATGAAAACGAAGTTCCTGCTGACCGCGATCGGTGCAACGATGGCCGTCGCTCATGCCGGCCCGGCCCTGGCCGCGACCGAGATCCAGTGGTGGCATGCCATGGGCGGCAAGCTCGGCGAAAAGGTCGTCGAAATCGCCCAGGGATTCAACGCGTCCCAGTCCGACTACAAGGTCACGCCCGTATACAAGGGCAACTACACCGAGACCATGACAGCCGCCATTGCGGCGTTCCGGGCCAAGCAGCAGCCCCATATCGTGCAGGTGTTCGAAGTGGGCACAGCCAGCATGATGGCGGCAAAGGGAGCAATCTATCCCGTCTACCAGATGATGGCGGATGCGGGCGAGGCCTTCGATCCGGGTGACTACCTTGCCTCGGTCACCGGCTACTATACCGATACCGATGGCAACATGCTGTCCATGCCGTTCAACAGCTCGACGCCGGTGCTCTACTACAACAAGACCGCGTTCGAGAAGGCCGGCATTTCCGAGGCGCCGAAGACCTGGCCGGAAGTCGAGGCGGCCGCCATGAAGGCGCAGGCCGCCGGTTATCCCTGCGGCTTTACCACGGGCTGGCAATCCTGGGTGCAGATCGAGAACTTCTCGGCCTGGCACAACCTGCCGATCGGCACCAAGGCCAACGGCTTTGCCGGCACCGATACCGAGTTCGTCTTCAACAGCGCGGACCATGCAAAGCATATCGGCCAGCTTGCCGAGTGGCAGAAGTCGAAGGTCTTCGACTATGGCGGCCGGCGCTCGGAGAGCGCGCCGAAGTTCTACGGCCAGGAATGCGTGATGTACATGAACTCGTCCGCGTCCTATGCCGGAGTGAAGGCCAATGCCAAGGGATTCGAGTTCGGCGTCTCCGCGCTGCCGCACTGGCCGGATGTCGGAAGCGCCCCGCAGAACACGATTATCGGCGGCGCCACCCTCTGGGTGCTGCAGGGGCATGACGCGGAGGATTACAAGGCCGCGGCCAGGTTCTTTTCCTATCTGTCCTCGGCGGAAGTACAGGCGGACTGGCATCAGTTCACCGGTTATCTGCCGATCACCACGGCCGCTTACGAGCTGACCGCCTCGCAGGGCTTCTACGAAAAGAATCCCGGCACGGACGTCGCGATCCAGCAGATGACGGGCAAGGCCCCGACCGAAAATTCCAAGGGCCTGAGATTCGGCAGTTTCGTCCAGATCCGTGACATCATCAATGAAGAGATGGAAGCGATCTGGGCCGGCACGAAGTCGGCGCAGGAAGGACTGGATGACGCCGTTTCGCGCGGGAACGCGCTGCTGCGCAAGTTCCAGGCGGCGACCGGAGGCTGACCGGCACTTCGCGCTCGTCCTGCACGGCTGCGACATGGAAAAAAGGGTCGTATTCTTCAAGGTGGGGCTGCCGGTGCTGCTGGTGGCCCCACAAATCATCATCACGCTGGTTTTCTTCATCTGGCCGGCGAGCCAGGCGCTTTACCAGTCGCTCCTGCTCGAGGACGCCTTCGGCCTCAGGAGCCAGTTCGTCTGGCTCGACAACTTCATCGCCCTCTTCTCCGATCCACTCTATCTGGACAGCTTCGCCCGCACGGTCGTCTTCTCGGTGGCGACGGCCGGACTGTCACTCGGCGCCGCGCTCTTTCTCGCGGCAATGGCGGACCGGGTGCTGAAGGGCGCGACGGCCTACCGGACCCTGATCGTGTGGCCCTACGCGGTCGCCCCGGCGGTCGCGGGTGTGCTCTGGTTCTTCATGTTCAATCCTTCCATCGGGGTTCTTGCCTACCTGCTCAAGTGGTTCGGTTACGACTGGAACCACTACCTGGACGGTACCGACGCCATGATGCTGGTCATCCTCGCGGCCTCCTGGAAGCAGGTCAGCTACAACTTCCTGTTCTTCCTGGCAGGGCTGCAGGCGATCCCGCGCTCCCTGGTCGAGGCAGCCGCCATCGACGGCGCCCGCCCGTTCAAGCGGTTCTGGACGATCATCTTTCCCCTGCTGTCGCCGACCGCCTTCTTCCTGCTGGTGGTCAATATCGTCTATGCGTTCTTCGACACGTTCGGGATCGTGCATGCGACCACGAGCGGTGGCCCGGCGCAGTCCACCACCATCCTGGTCTACAAGGTCTTCAGCGACGGATTCATCGGGCTCGACCTTGGAGGGTCGGCAGCGCAGTCGGTCGTTCTCATGGCCGTCGTCATAACGCTCACCGTGTTCCAGTTCCGCTATATCGAGCGGAAAGTGGCGTACTGACGGGCGGGGCGCCATGGTCGAAAACCGTCCCTGGCTCACGGTTTTCTCGCATGTCGTGCTCTGTCTCGGCGTGCTGGTCACCGCGCTCCCGATCTGGATTGCCTTCGTCGCCTCGACGCATCCGGCCGACTCCATGCTGTCGGGGCGGACACCGCTGTGGCCGGGCGGGCACATGCTCGAGAACTATGCGACCGTGCTTGGTTCCGGCGTGAAGGCCGCGGGCAGCATCCCGGTCGGCGCGATGCTCTGGAACTCGTTTGTCATGGCCCTGATGATCGCAGTGGGCAAGATCGCGATCTCGATCATCGCCGCCTTCGCCATCGTCTATTTCCGCTTTCCGCTGCGCAGGACGTGTTTCTGGGTCATCTTCATCACCCTCATGCTGCCGGTCGAGGTGCGCATCCTGCCGACCTTCGGCGTGGTGGCCAGCCTCGGCATGCTGAACAGCTACTGGGGCCTGTCCGTGCCGCTGATCGCGAGCGCGACGGCGACGTTCCTGTTCCGGCAGTTCTTCCTGACCGTGCCCGAGGAACTCGCCGAGGCGGCGCGCATCGACGGGGCGGGGCCGCTCAAGTTCTTCCGTGACATCCTGCTGCCGCTGTCCCGGACCAATATCGCGGCGCTCTTCGTCATTCTCTTCATCTTCGGCTGGAACCAGTATCTTTGGCCGCTTCTGGTCACCACCGACGAGGGTTACTACACGATTGTCATGGGCATCCAGCGCATGCTCCAGGCGGAGGATGCCGAGCCCGCATGGCACGAGATCATGGCGACCTCGATGCTGGCCATGCTGCCGCCGGTGCTGGTCGTGATCTTCATGCAGCGCCTGTTCGTGAAAGGACTGATCGAACAGGAGAAATGACGGCCCGCGCCGGGCGGGCGGTTCGAGGGAGTTGACGGCATGGCCGGTCTGGAATTCGTCGGCGTGCGAAAGACCTATCCCAACGGCGTGCAGGCGATCCACGGGGTCGACATGACCGTTGCCGACGGCGAGTTCGTCGTCATCGTCGGCCCGTCGGGATGTGGCAAATCCACCCTGCTGCGCATGGTCGCCGGTCTCGAAACGGTGACGGAAGGGGAAATCCGGATCGGCGCGAACCGCGTCAACGAACTGGAGCCCGCGGACCGGAACATCGCGATGGTGTTCCAGAACTATGCGCTCTATCCCCATATGAGCGTGTTCGACAACATGGCCTACGGCCTGCGCAACCGGCGCACGCCCAGGGACGAGATCACGCGCCGGGTCGCGGAAGCAGCCGGAACCCTTCAACTGGAAGGACTGCTCGACCGGCGTCCCGGACAGCTGTCCGGCGGCCAGCGCCAGCGGGTGGCGATGGGCCGCGCCATCGTCCGCGAGCCCGAAGCCTTCCTGTTCGACGAGCCGCTTTCGAACCTCGACGCCAAGCTGCGCGTGCAGATGCGCCTGGAAATCAAGCGGCTGCAGCGCGCGCTCGGAACCACCAGCCTCTACGTCACCCACGACCAGGTCGAGGCGATGACGCTCGCCGACCGTCTGGTTGTCATGAATGCCGGCGTGGCGGAGCAGGTCGGCACGCCGCTCGAGATCTACGATGCGCCAGCCACGCTGTTCGTCGCCGGTTTCATCGGCTCGCCCGCGATGAACTTCCTGCCGGGGACGGTTGCCGATGACGGGAGCGGAACCCACCTCGATGGGGCGGAGCCGACGCTGTCGGTCGCGCCGCCCGCTTCCGCCGGCAGGGGCCGGATCACGGTCGGCATCCGGCCGGAGCACCTGGAACCTGTTTCCCGCGAGGAGGCGGCGCTCGAAGTCGTCGTCGAACTCGTCGAGGCGCTCGGCGCGGACAGCCTGGTCCACGGACAGCTGGCCGACGGCGGAGAGAGTGCGGCGGTGACAGTGCGCCTGGACGGCGCCCGGCGCGTCGCGGCCGGAGAGGTGCTGTCCCTGGCCGTTGCGCCGAAACACGTCCACTTCTTCGACCCCGTCGACGGCACGCGGCTGACCTGAGCGGGCACATGCTGGAAATAGGCGGGCATCGCGGCGCACGCGGGCTGCTGCCGGAAAACACGCTTCCGGCATTCGAGCATGCGATCGCGCTCGGTGTCGATACGCTCGAGTTCGACATCGGACTGACCCGGGACGGCGTTCCCGTCGTCCACCACGACCATGCGCTCAACCCGGACCACACGCGTGACGCCGGCGGCAGGTGGCTGACGCCGCCAGGGCCGCTGCTCCGGGACCTGGACATGCAGGCGCTGTCGGAATTCGATGTCGGCAGGGCGAAGCCGGGCAGCCCGACATCCGCAGGTTTTCCGCACCAGCGGGCGTACGACGGCGCGCATGTCCCGACCCTGGCGGAGGTCCTGGCGTTGGGGCGCCGGCCGGGGGCCGATGGGGTCGGCTTCGACATCGAAATCAAGCTGTCCCCCCTGGCACCAGGTGAGACGGCGGCGCCGGAGACGTTCGCAGAGGCGGTCGTGGCGGCATTGAGGGCGGAGGGGATGATTTCCCGGTCGAGCATCCGGGCGTTCGACTGGCGCGTGCTTCGAGAGATCCGCAGGCTCGCGCCGGAGGTCCCCCTGGGCTGCCTCACGGCCGAACAGGAATGGCGCGACAACATCCTGCGCGACCGGCCCGGACCGTCTCCGTGGACTGCCGGCCTGGATATCCACGCGCATGGCGGCTCGGTGCCGAGGATCGTGCATGGTTTCGGCGGCCCGGTATGGTCGCCCTACCACAGCGAACTGACGGCAGAATCACTGGCCGAGGCCCGGGATCTCGGTCTCAGGGTCGTTGTCTGGACGGTAAACGAGGTTCACGACATGCTGGCACTGGCCCGTCTCGGCGTTGATGGCATCGTTACCGATTATCCCGACCGCGCCATCGAGGCGCTGGCGCCCTGGCGTCAGGATGCGCCGCGGACCCTCTGAAGATAGGCTCCGAGGCGCGCCGCGCCGTCGGTGGAGATACCGAGGCCCTTGCGGGTACGTCGCCACAGCACGTCCTCGGCGGTCAGGGCCCACTCCCGGCGGACCAGATGCTCCACCTCCGCTTCGTACAACCCGGCTCCGAAATGCTCGCCCAGGTCCGCGATGCTCCCGCGGCCGGCAAGCAGGGTATCAGTCTCGGTCCCGTAATGGCGCATGTAGTGCCCGAGAAGCCCCTCGGGCAGCCATGGAAGGCGCGCCGCGCACCGTGCCGCGAACGAGGTGATATCCGCATCGGGGACATCTCCGCCGGGAAGCGGTGCGTCGCGGGTCCATCCCGGCCGGTTGACGCCGAGAGGCCCGGACAGCAGGTCCACCGCCTGCTCGGCAAGCCTGCGATGGGTCGTGATCTTGCCGCCATATACCGAGAGCATCGGAGCCGGCCCGCGGTCGAGCTTGAGAACGTAGTCGCGAGTGACCTCGCTTGCCCTTTCCGCCCTGTCGTCGAACAGCGGACGGATGCCGGAATAGGTCCACACCACGTCGTCCGGCGTGACGGGTGTCTCGAAATAGTGGTTCGCCGCCTCGCAGATATAGTCGATTTCTCCGGGCGTTATCTCGGCCCGCCCCGGTTCGCCGGCAAACTCCACGTCCGTTGTTCCCAGCAGGGTATAGTCCTCCTCGAAGGGAAGCGCGAACAGCACACGCCCGTCTCCGCCCTGGAAGATGTAGGCATGGGCGTGGTCGAAGAGCCTGGGCACCACGATGTGGCTTCCCTTGACGAGCCTCACACTCCGGTCCTCGTCCGCGCCGCCGGCGAGCGAGCGGGTGCGGCCCACCCAGGGGCCGGTCGCATTGGCGACGCCTCGCGCAGTGACGGTGAAACGCTCACCCGACAGCCGGTCTTCCAGAACGGCTTCCCAGCCTGAACTGCCCGGAGCGAGCGACACGCATTGCGTGCGTGTTCTCACCTCCGCGCCATTGGCCTGGGCGTCGCGGGCATTCAGCACGACCAGGCGCGAGTCCTGCACCCAGCAGTCGGAATACTCGAACGCCCGGCGATAGCGGCCTTGCAGGGCGCGGCCGCTTTCATGCCGGTGGAGGTCCACGCTCGAGCATGGCGGCAGCACGGCACGGCCGCCGAGGCGGTCGTAGAGAAACAGGCCCAGCCGGATCATCCACCAGGGCCGCAGCCCGGCGTGATGCGGGAGCACGAAACGCAACGGCCAGATGATGTGCGGTGCGTTGCGCAACAGCACTTCGCGTTCGCGCAGGGAATGGCGCACGAGCCGGAAGTCGTACTGCTCCAGATAGCGGAGCCCGCCATGGATCAGCTTGGTGCTGGCGGACGAGGTATGCGCGGCGAGGTCGTCCCGTTCGCACAGCAGGACCCGGAGGCCGCGGCCCGCAGCGTCCCGCGCGATGCCGGCGCCGTTGATGCCGCCGCCGACAACGAGCAGGTCCACCTTGCGGGGAGAGGGGCTTACCGAACCCATTCGAAAGCAGCCTTCCTGCGGGAGACCGAAGCGCCGGCCCGGCCCGGGACCCGATGAAGAGCCGGTCGCCGCACCGCCTGTCAAGGCCGGACAAGTCCCGGCGACGAAAATCCCGCCAACGTGACGGTCCGCCGGAAACACTGCAACCGCCGGACTTCACGCCGCGCCCGGTTGCGGCGGTCGAATGGACTCTTGTGCGGCCGGGGAGGATACTGCCGTATCCGATCGATCTGTCGGCCGGAGAAAGGACCCCAAATGGAACGCAAAACGCTGACGGCGGCCGCCGTTGTGGCTCTCCTGGCAGTGGGCCTCGCCACGCCGGTCGAGGCCACGACCAGGATCAACCTCTGGTACGGTCTCAAGGGCTATCTGGGCAAGCAGGTCATGAAGGTCTGCGAGCGGTTCAACGCGGCGCAGGACGAGTATGAAATCGTCTGCACCGGCAAGGGCAATTACGACCAGGCACTCCAGGCCGGCATCGCCGCCTACCGGGCGAAGAAACATCCCCACATCCTGCAGGGAGTCGAGACGGCAACCGCGACCCTGATGCTCTCGGGCGCGATCTATCCGGCCTATCAGCTCATGGCGGATACCGGCTACGATGTAGACTGGAGCGACTACATCGGCTCGATCATGAGTTACTATGCCTCGTCTGACGGAAAGCTGTATTCCTTCCCGTTCAACTCGTCGACGCCGGTGATGTACTACAACATCGACATGTACGAGAAAGCCGGCATCGAGGGACCGGCCGCAACCTGGGAACAGTTCGAGGAAAACCTGAGGACGCTGAAGGCCTCCGGCGTCGCCTGTCCGATTGCCTATTCCACCTACCTCTGGGTCCACCTGGAGCAGTTCAGCTACATGCACGGCGAACCGATCTCGACGCGCAACAACGGCTTCGACGGTCTCGATGCGGAGCTGGTCTTCAACCAGACCTCGTATGTGAAGCACGTGGAACGGCTGAAACGCTGGTACGACGAGAAGCTCGGAAGCTACGCCAAGGAGCTGTTCGGGGTCGGCACCCGCGAATCCTTCGCCACCGGCAAGTGCGGTCACTATTTCGGCTCCATCGCCTCGCACGGCACGGTACTGAAGAGCGCCAAGATGAAGTGGAACGTGGCCCCCCTGCCGCACAATGAGGGCGTGACACCGAACAACACCGTCGTCGGCGGCGCAAGCTTCTGGATCATGAAGGGCTTCGATGAGGCCGACTACAAGGGCGTTGCCGCCTTCTTCGACTTCATCCGGTCGGTTGAGTCACAGGAGTTCTGGAGCACCGTTACCGGCTATGTGCCGACGACCCGGAGCGGATACGACGCGCTCGTTGCCAAGGGCTTTTACAAGCAGGAACAGTATGCCGGCCGCGAGGTCGCGATCGAAAGCCTGGCCCGGACGCCGCCCACGCCGCTCTCGCGGGGGCTGCGCCTCGGCTACTTCCGGCAGATCAAGAAGATCATCGGCGACGAACTGGAGCAGATGCTGGCCGGCAAGAAGACGGCGCAGGAGGCGCTCGACAACGCCGTGAAACGCGGCAACGAGCAGCTGCGCCGGTTCGAAAAGCAGTACAAGGGCCAGTCCCTGCCCTGATCTCCGGGACCGGCATGGTGTCAGCTGCGCCCGGCCGGCTTCCCGCCGGGCGACGCTGCGCCATGCATGAACACCGACGGCGCCGAGCCCGATGATCAAGCGCGTTCTCTTCCGGAACCGGCTTCTGCCGTATCTCCTGATACTGCCGGAAGTCCTGATCATCTTCGTCTTCTTCTACTGGCCGTCGGCGAAGGCGCTGTTCTGGTCTTTCACCCTCGAGCCGCCTTTCGGCGGCCTCGCGCAATGGGTCGGTCTGGACAATTTCCGCGAGCTCTTCAGTTCGCCCGAATACTACGAGTCCGCCGCCATCACCCTCGTCTTCGCCTTCTGGACAACGGCGATCTCGATGGGGCTTGCACTCCTGCTGGCGATATTCGTGGACCGGGTGATCCGGGGGCTGGTGGCCTACCGCACGGTGCTGATGTGGCCCTATGCGGTGGCGGCGCCCGCAGCGGCCGTCGCCTTCCAGTTCATCTTCCAGCCGGGCGTCGGGTTCTTCGCCTTCCTGAACGACATCTGGCCGGGCATATGGGATCCGAACATCGTCGGGGCGGACGCGATGGTGATGGTCATCATCGCGGCGTCCTGGAAGAGCATCACCTACAACTTCATCTTCTTCCTGGCGGGCCTGCAGGCGATCCCGCGCACCTTCGTCGAGGCGGCGGCGCTCGACGGCGCGGGCCCGATCCGGCGCTTCGTCACCATCGTCTTCCCGCTGTTGAGCCCGACATTCTTCTTCCTGCTCGTCATCAACGTCACCGATTCCTTCACCGAAGGCTTCGGCATCATCAACGTGATGACCCAGGGCGGACCCGGCGGCGCCACCAACATCCTGGTCTACAAGATCTATCAGGACGGCTTCATCGGCCTCGACCTCAGTGGTTCGTCGGCCCAGTCCGTCGTGCTGATGGCCCTCGTGATTGCACTGACCTTCGTCCAGTTCAAGTGGATCGAGCGTCGGATCCACTATGCGGAGTGAGCGGGCATGATCGAGCGCACCCCCATACTGAACGCGGTTACCCACACGATCCTCGTGGTTGGCCTGCTCGTGATGTGCTTTCCGCTCGTGATCGCCTTCGTCGCGGCGACGCTGCCCTACGAGGCGGTGATTGACGTGCCGATGACGCTGGTCCCGGGAGGCGAGTTGCTCGAGAACGCTGTCAAGGCGTGGGAGCGGGGCGAGTTCGCGACCCAGGGTGTGAACAGCGTGATCATGACGCTCGGCATCCTGTTCGGAAAGATCGCCTGCGCCTCGCTCACCGCCTTCGCCATCTGCTACTTCAACTTCCGCTTCCGCATGCTGGCCTTCTGGTTGATCTTCATCACCCTGATGCTGCCGCTGGAAGTTCGCATCGTGCCGACCTACGAAGTGGCGGGCAACGCGCTGCTGCCGCTGCAGCAGCTCCTGGACGTGCTGTGGCTCACCGATCTCGTCGCCTGGCTTTCCGGGGTCGAGGTCGCGCTGGAGTGGAACCTGCTCGACACCTACTGGGGGTTGACGCTCCCGCTCTTCGCCAGCGCCACGGCGACCTTTCTGTTCCGTCAGTTCTTCCTGACGATCCCGGAAGAGCTGGCGGAGGCGGCGAAGATGGACGGGGCCGGACCGCTGCGCTTCTTCTTCCAGATCCTGCTGCCGCTTTCGAAGACCAACATTGCCGCGCTGTCGGTCATCATGTTCGTCTTCGGGTGGAACCAGTATCTCTGGCCGCTGCTGATCACGACGGACCCGGAGATGCGCACCCTGGTGATGGGGCTGGAGAACCTGATCCCCTCGGAGGATGAGTTGCCCGAGTGGAACGTGGCCATGGCGGGCACCCTGATGGTGATGCTGCCGCCGATCGCCGTCGTGCTGGTGCTGCAGCGCTGGTTCGTCAGGGGCCTGCTCGGCGGCGAGAAGTAGGGCGGGGAGGGCAGATGGCAAACGTCAGTTTGCGGCAGGTTCGGAAGTCCTTCGGCACGACCGAGGTCATCCACGGCATCGACATCGAGATCGGCGACGGCGAGTTCGCCGTCATCGTCGGACCGAGCGGTTGCGGCAAGTCCACCCTGCTTCGGATGATCGCCGGTCTCGAGGCCGTGACCGCGGGCGAGGTGGCCATCGGGGACCGGGTGGTCAACAACCTGGAACCCAAGGAGCGCGATGTCGCCATGGTGTTCCAGAACTACGGACTCTATCCGCACATGACGGCCTTTCAGAACATCAGCTATGCGCTGAGGATCGCGCGGCGGCCGAGGGCGGAAATCCGCGAGCGCGTCGAACGGGTGTCGCGCGTTCTGGGCATCGAGGATCTGCTGGCCCGCAAGCCGAGCCAGCTGAGCGGGGGTCAGCGCCAGCGGGTCGCCATGGGCCGCGCCATCATCCGCGAACCCGACGTCTTCCTGTTCGACGAGCCCCTGTCCAACCTGGATGCCAAGCTCCGCAGCCAGATGAGGGTCGAGATCAAGCGCCTCCATGACGAGTTGAAGGCCACCAGCATCTTCGTGACGCACGACCAGGTCGAGGCGATGACCATGGCCGACCGACTGGTGGTGATGAACCAGGGGGTTGTCGAACAGACGGGCACGCCGCGGCAGGTTTACCGTCGCCCGGGTTCGACCTATGTGGCCGGCTTCATCGGTGCGCCGGCGATGAACCTCCTGCCCGCGACCCTTTCCGGCGACGGTACCGCCGTCGAAGGCAGGGAGATGGGGCGGATCGTCCTTCCGAACGCTGCGGGACAGGAGCTGTCGGGACGCCGGGTGATGCTGGGCATCCGACCGGAGCACCTGGCGGTGGTTGGCGACGGCAGCGAGGGCCTGCTGTCGGCCTGCCTGCTGTACGCGGAAGACCTGGGCGCATCGCGACTGCTGCATTGCGCCGTCGGTGATCACGAGTTGATTGTCCACACGCAGGACGAGGCCGGGGACCGTCCGGGCGACAGGTTGCGCCTGGCGGCGGACCCGGCGAACCTGCACCTCTTCGATGCGCAGAGCGGCCGGCGCCTCGAGGAGGTGGACGGTGACTAGGCGGCTCGCGGCACTTTTCTTCTGGCTGGGCGCAATGACCGCTTCCGCAGCTGAGCCGACAGCGGTTCTCGGAACCGCGCCCAGGGTCGAACCGGGCGAACTCAGCCGGGTTCCGAACGCGGATGCAATTGTCAGCCGCATCTGGATGCCGGCGCTCGATGCGGGCTTCGTGCCACAGGGCCTGACCGTGGCGGGAAACCGTGTCCTCGTTGCCGCCTACAGGAGTACCTCCCACCGGCAATCCCGCGGCGAGAGCCGGGTGTTCGCAGTGGACATGGCAAGCGGCGAGCTGGTCGGCGAAATCCGCCTTCCCGATGATGTCGGCCATCCGGGCGGGCTGGCCAACGACCGCCGGGGCACGCTCTTCGTCGCCGACCGGGGCAAGCTCTACCGTATCGACCTTGCGCGGGCACTTGCCGACGGTGACGCGCGGGCGGCGGTTCTCGGACGGGCGGACGTAGACCGCGAGATCGGCCCCTCCTTCCTTGCCTGGCATGCCGGCCATCTCTGGTTCGGCCCTTACGAGAAGTACGGCGAACCGCGTCTTTACCGCTACCCCGTCGCCGAGGTGTTCCCGGAAGACGGCAGCGTCTATCTCACCGCCGCCGACGACGTGCACAGCATCCCCATGGATGTCCGCACCCAGGGCGCCGCGTTCGACGCCGAGGGCCGCCTGTGGCTGTCCCAAAGCGGGGGCGACGGCGGCGTGGTGCAACGCCTCGATCCGCAGACCGGCGACCTGCTCGACCTCTTCACGGTGGCGGCCGGCACCGAGGACCTGTCGTTCGACGAGGAGGGGATGCTCTGGAGCGTCTCGGAGGCCGGCAGCCTCAGATGGCGCCACTGGGAAACCTACTTCCCGTTGATCTTCTCTCTCGATGTCGGGCAGTTGAAGTAGGCCGGTCCGTACAATCGGCTGGCGTGGCGCCGGTACCGTCCGGCCCGGCGCGCGCGCCCGGGTCCGACTCCGCCGGCATGGCCGTGCTGCCAGCCGCTCGCGTCGAACTCCGCCCGCCGCCCTGGATCGCTCGGCAGGTGACAGGCCCCGGCAACTTCGCGGAACCGGTCGACTGTCACCGTGTCGTCCGGGTTGGCCTCGGGATGCAGTTCCCTGGCAAGCGCGCGACGGGTTCTCTCGATCTCGTCCAGCGTGGCCGCGAGCTCCGCGCCGAGGATGTCGGGGGGATTCTTCACCATCGCAGCTATGGCACGTGCGACCCTTCACGCGCGCGCTTGAACGGAGCAGATCGACACGAACATCGTGTGACACGAAGCTCGTGTCATGAAGAACGTCACCGTCACATTGCCGGAGGAAGTCGCGGCCTGGCTCAGGGTCCGGGCCGCCGAGGACGGGCGTAGCGTTTCCAGATGGCTCGCGGAACTGCTGGAAGGAATGCGGCGCGGGGAGGACGAATACGACCTCGCCATGGAACGACTTCTGGCCCGCAAGCCGCGCAGACTGAACCGGGTCGACGGACGCAGACCGACGCGCGAGGAGTTGCATGACCGGGCCGGACTTCGTTGACGCAAACGTCCTCGTCTCCTGGCTGGACACTGCGAGTCGACGCAAGCAGTCCCGCGCCGAGGACTGGATCGCACATCTCGGGCACCTCCGCGCCGCGCGAACCAGCTTTCAGGTCCTGCAGGAGCTTTACGCCACGCTGACGCGCAAGGTGAAGCCGGCCTGCGACGCCGAGGAAGCACGCGCCATCGTGCGCGATCTCGCTGCATGGCAACCGGTAGCGGCAGACGTGGCGATACTCGAAAGGGCCAGGCGAATCCAGGAGCGTTACATCCTGTCGGGGTGGGACTCGCTGATCGTTGCGGCGGCGCACTCTTGTGCGGGTTCGGCGCTTCTGACGGAGGACCTGCAGCATGGCCGGCTCCTCGGGCAGGTCAGGGTGATCGGTCCCTTCGCATCGCCCGGGCTGGCGCCGCAGGAGGTCCTGGCTTCGCTGCAAGCCTGGTGAGCGTGCTTGGAGAAGTTCCTGTCCACCTGCGGGGTACTCTCGCCACGTCATGCCCGGACTGTTCCGTGGCGTGGAAGATCGGCAACATCTGAACCTGGGCCCGACCCTGTCCGGCATGGTCGCAGTCCTCGCGATGGCGGGAACGAAACAGGGCTGGCGGCGTTCGGCACCGGTTTGGCGACAGGGCGGATCACCTGCCGGGTGTGTGCACGACCGGTCGATGTCCACGCCGCGGCTCACCGTGGTGGTGACGCGGTGTATGGAAGTGCCGCGCGACCTTGCTATCGTCGGAAATACCACTGGCGGGGAACCGGGCATGGAACCGACATCCGGAATTGCGGATCATTACACCAGCGGCGACCTGCTCGAACGGCTCGAGGAGCACCTCAGGGACGACGGGGTCGATCCGGCCCGCCCGACCCTGGAGGAACTTGCGCCCTACGACCAGTTTCACGCCCGTGGACTGGAGGCGACCGAGGACATGGCGCGCCACCTGCCGGTCTCGGGCACGGACCGGATCCTCGATATCGGCAGCGGGCTGGGCGGTCCGGCTCGCTACATGGCGCGACGCTTCGGCTGCCGGGTGGCCGGCATCGACCTGACGGCGGAATTCTGCGAGGTGGCGCGGCTGCTGACAGCACGGCTCGGGTTCGAGGAGCGTGTGACCGTCGAACAGGGTGACGCGCTCGCCATGCCGTTCGAGGACGGGGCGTTCGACGGCGCCTACTCGATGAACGTGTCGATGAACATCCGGCCCAAGCGCGCGTTCTACCGGGAGATCCACCGGGTGCTGAAACCCGGCGCGTGGCTGTGTCTTTCGGAAGTGGCACAGGGCCCCGGCGGCGAGCCAGACTATCCCCTGGCGTGGGCGGCCAGTGCCGCGTCGAGTTTCCTCTCGACACCCGAGGCGACCCGCGCCGACCTCGAGGCCGAGGGCTTCAGGATCGAGCACCTGCGTGACACCAGCAGCCAGGCGCACGAATTCGCCGCCCGGTCCCGGGCCGTTGTCGAGGCCGGGGGCAAGCCGCTCCACCGCGCCGTCATCCTGGTCCACGGTGAGAAGGCCGGTGTCGCGATGGCGAATTCGGGCCGCGCCATGCGGGATCGACGCGTCCTGCCGATCGAGGTTCTCTGCCGTCGATAGTCGTTCGGATCCCGGTGCATCCGGGACCGGCTGTGCCAACTGCCAGGTGTGCATGTGGTGCCCCGTTCGGTTCCGATGCGGCGCAACCGCGGCCTGTCCGCCGGGGACAGTGCCCGGGCCCTCCCTGGCTTCATGACCTCGAGGGCGGGAAAACCACAGGGCGGCTCATGACACCGGCGACGTGCGGCGCGAGAAACAGCCTGAAACCTGCGCAACACCGACGGCACTACGCAGGAGGACGGGGAAGGAACAGGAGACGCGGTCGTGCAGCGGGGCTTGACGGAAACGCCTGCAGGAACGCGCCGGCCGTCAGCGACGGGGCCGTTTCGACCCCAACCCGTCATGCTCCGTTCCGAAAGCCGATTTCGTCCAGAAACTCCAGCATCGCCCGGCGGCACTGTTCCGGCGCTTCGATCTGGTGCAGATGGGAAGTCTCCGGGACGAAGTCGTAATCGACGTGCATCAGTTCCTCCATCCCTTCTCCCGGGAGGTAGGTACCGACAATCGTCGGGTCCGCGGAGATCGCCTTGACCGGGCAGGGAGCGTCTCTCGCCTCCGTTATGCTCGACCAGGAAAAATACTCCTCGAACATCTGCGCTTCGAATTCCGGCGGGCACCTGGGTTCGACACTTCCGTCCTCGCACGTCCTCAGGGTCGTTCGTGCGATCAGGTCGAAGTCCCTCGGCTGCAGCCTGTTGAATACCGGTACCCGGGCCAGCACTCGCGCGAAACTCTCGTGTGTCGGGTAGCGGCGGCGACGATTTCGCGCGATCCGGGCCAGGTACGCTCCCACCGCCTCAAGGTCCTTGCGGGTCTTTCCGGGCGGGACCACGGGAAAGTCGAAGATGATGATCGCGCGGAAGCGGACCATCCCGCCGATGGCCTGCTGAAGCCCGATCATTCCGGACAGCGAGTGGAACACGCCGACCAGGGGCCTTGCGTCAAACCTGTCTCCGATCGCCCGCACCACGCGATGCCCGTCGTCGACCAGGTTGGCGATGCGATGGTCCTCCAGTCGGCCCACCGAATTCCAGCCATGATTGCGCAGGTCGTGCACGAAGATGTCGAACCGGTCGGTCAATCCGCCCCAGAAGGGGAAATAGGCGTCCGCGGCCATGCCGTTCCCGTGCGTCACAAGCAGGCGCGGCCCGTACGGGATGCCATGCCGGCGGACATGGATGACGCATCCGTCGGCGGTGCGGACTTCGAGCACGCACGACGGCTCCGGCAACTCCCAGGCTTTCCCCATCCCGTGCTCTCCGCGAATTCCCGCCGCCGTCGGTTCCGGTCCTGGCGCGTTCCCCGGCTCCATTCTACGTCAATCGGCAACCGGACGGGACGGTGGGTCCCGGGACACCATTTGCAAGGCCGACTCCGTCCCGGGACCGGAGCGTTCCGCACGTGACCGTGCCCGGCGACCAGGTGGCGGTTGCGTGGGATGCGGCACCGGACGGTGTCCTCGCCCTCGGGCCGGAGGACATGCGAGTTCACAACCTTCGCGACCCGCATGTTTCGAGCGCGCTGTCACCCGCCGCGCGCGCCCGGGACTGACGGAGAACGGGAAGCCGCAGGACTGCCAGGAGATCGCGCGGCTCGCCGAACCGCTGGGACTGGTCATGCGGCATGTCGAGGCGATCGAGGCCAAGCGCGACACGGCGGTGCGCGCGGGCGCGGCCGCAGGCAGCGCGGAGCGGGCCGACGCGACGATCGCGGCGCCGGTTGGCCTGAAGGGGATCGGCGCGCACGACGCGACCCCGCTCACGCATGAGATCTTTTCCCGGGAGTTCCGCAACCGGCGCGAGCTCGCGGGCTGGGTCGGCCTGACGCCGCTCCCGTGCCATCGTCGAGGCCGGCGGCAAACCGCCACACCGGGCCGTCATCCTGGTCCTCGGCGAACAGGCCGGTGTGGCGATGGTGAACTCGGCCCGTGCCATGAGGGACTGACGGAGGCCCGCGATCGAGGTTCTCTGTCAGCGGTAGTCACCGTTCGTCCCCGCCGGCGAACCGGGCCACGGACTTGGCGATAGTTCGGCCTGTGTGTCATGCTCGACACGGCATCGGAGGTGGGGCCAGCGGGTCATGTCCACCGACGGCAGTCCCTGGCGCACCTTCGGGCGACACCATTCCAACCCGGGGGATCACCCATGAAGAAGCTCATGACAGCGGCTGCGGTGCTGCTGATGGCAGCCCTGCAACCGGTCAATGCCCAGGACGTCACGATCAAGTTTGCCTCGGCCAACCCCGACGACAGTTACCACGGCGTGTTCGGCCACGCGTTCAAGAAACATGCCGAGGCACTGTCCGGTGGCCGCATCAAGGTCGACGTGTTCCTTGGAGGCCAGCTTGGTTCCGAGCAGGACAACGTGAACCAGGTGTCGAGCGGCATTCTCAACATGACGAGTGCGGCGGTAAACAACGTCACCCCGTTTGCGCCGATCGTCGGTTTCTGCAGCCTGCCGTACATGTGGAACAACTTCGAGGAGGCATGGGCGGTGCTGGACAGCCCGCTGCGTGACCGGCTCAACGACACAATGGCCGAGCAGGCCAACATGCGTGCTGTCGCGTGGATGACCGGCGGTTTCCGGGTGCTCACCAACTCCAAGAAGCCCGTTCGCACGCCTGCGGACCTGCAGGGTCTTCGCATCCGGGTACCGAAGAACGAGATCATGATCGCGGCCTACAAGGCCTGGGGAATCGACCCGGTTCCGATGGCCTGGACCGAGGTGTTCAACGCGCTGCAGCAGAAGGTGGTCGACGGTCAGGACAATCCCTACGCCGCCATCCCCGCCGTCCGGTTCGACGAGGTGCAGGACTACATCACCAACATTCACTACCTGCTCTGGATCGGCCCGGTCCTGGTGAACGAGGCGTGGTACCAGGGACTCGATCCGGAACTCCGCGGCATCGTGGACGAGGCCGCAAAGCTCGCCCAGGACGAGGAACGGCAGTGGGCCATCGCGCGCGAGGGCACGGCGGCGCTGCAGTCGGTCGAGGCCGGTCTCGAGATCACCGTTCCCGCGGACAACGAGCGCGAGTGGATCGAGAAGGCGAAGTCGGTCTGGCCGATGTTCTACGACAAGATCGGCGGCAAGGAGTTCGTGGACGAGGTGGTGGCCTTCCTGGAGGAGTTCCGCAAGGGCTGATCACCGGCTCGCGGGCCGCGACCGGCGGGCTGGGCACCACGAGAGCCCGGCCCGGCGCCCGGCCGCCGGTCATGGCCGCTACAGGCCGTAGCCAAGCAGGTGCGGCAGCCACAGGCTGATCTCGGGGAAGTAGGCCAGCAGCAGGATGCAGAGCACGATTGCCGCGATATGCGGCAGGACGTGCAGGCTGAGGCGCTCGAGCGGAACCTTGGCAAGCTGGCTGGCCACGAACAGGTTCGCGCCGAGCGGCGGTGTCAGGAAGGCGACCTCGTTGGTGACCACGAACAGGATCCCGAAGTGGATCGGATCGATGCCGAGCTGAACCACGACCGGCAGCAACACCGGGGTGACGATGATTATGGTCGACAGGGTCTCCATGAACATCCCGAGGATGAAGAAGGCGAAGATGATGATCAGCAGGATGGTGAAGGGATCGCTGGACAGGGTCGCCAGCAACTCCGCCAGCCTGTGAGGCGCCTGGTTCACCGTCAGGATCTGGCCGAACACCGTCGATGTCGCGACGATGATCATGGCGGTCGAGATGCGGGCGGCCTCGACGAGTGAGTCGAAGATCGCCCTGAGATCGAGCACGCGATTGATGACGCCGCCGACGAAGGCGCCGTAGAACACCGCGATCACCGACGCCTCGACCGGTGTGAACACGCCGGCGTAGATCCCGCCGAGGATGAGAAAGGGTGCCGCAAGCGCGAACTTGCCGCGCCAGCAGGCGCAGGTGAATTCCCTGAAGCTGAAGCGTTCCCCGGTCGCCTTGTAGCCAACGTGACGGGCGACGAGATAGGCGACCAGGCAGTGTGCGACACCGATCATGATCCCGGGCACGATGCCGGCCATGAACAGTCCCACGATCGAGGTCTGGGCAATCACCCCGTAGATGATCATCGGGTTGCTGGGCGGGATCAGGATCCCCAGGGTGCCACCGGAGGAGGAAACCGCACCGGCGTAGTCCCGGCCGTGCCCGGCCCGCAGCATGGCGGGGATCATCACCGAGCCGACGGCCGCCACCGTGCCCGGTCCGGAACCGCTGATGGCCGAGAAGAACATGCAGGCGAGGATGGTGGCGATGCCGAGTCCGCCGCGTACGCGCCCGGTAAACTGGTTGATCACCGCGATGATCTGGTGTGTGACCCCGCCGCGTTCCATCAGCGAGCCTGCGAGGATGAAACAGGGGATCGCGAGCAGCGGGAACTTGTCCACCCCCTGGTAGAGTGTCTGCCCGAGGATCAGCATCGGGATGTCGGACACCGTGAGCGCAACCACGGTGGCAATGCCGAGCGCCATGAAGATCGGCACCCCGATGACGAGGCAGACGGCCAGGGTTCCGAGCAGGGCGGCAAGAGTCATGGTTCGTCCCGCCGGACCGGTGTGTCTCCGGGCTCGGCAGCGAAGACCATGTCATCCCTCCACTGTCCGAGGGTGCCGTTTCGCCAGTCGCGCCAGTGGCCCTCGACGATGCGAAGGCTCATGAACAGGAAGCCGAGCGGCACCACCGCGTAGATGAAGGCCATGTTCCACTGCAGCGCCGGGGAGATGTAGCTGAACTTCAGCAGGTGGGCGACCTGCAGCGCGCCCTGCCAGGCGAAGACGAGATTGATTGTGACCCAGAACAGGTCTGCGGCCGGGATCACCCAGCCGCGGATGCCGAGGGGGAGCAGGCGGTGAAACGCGGTGACCCGGATGTGGATCCGTTCCTTCGCGCCGAGAACCGCCCCCATGTAGACGAGCCAGATGAACGCGAAGCGACTGAGTTCTTCCGACCAGGTCAGCGACGCGTTCAGAACGAAGCGGAAAAACACCTGGGCGCCGAGGCAGAACACCACGAGCAGCATGAGGAAGGCGCAGAAGTACTGCTCGAAGTTGCGGTAGACGTGGCCGGGGACGGAACGCAGCATCGGTGCCGGTTCTCCCTGAAGGCGCTTCCAGATGCCGCTCGGCTCGCCACATCCGCGCCGGTGTCCGGGCACCGTGGCCAGCATGATGGCGGCTGCCAGTACGTAGTTCACGTGCCGGCGGGAATCTTGTCAACGACCCCGCGCTCGACCGCGCGGGCGGCACCGCCGCCTTGTCATGCAGGGCTCCTGGTGGCCATTCCCTCCCGCGGTGGTTGCGCCTTCGGTACGCCAGGGCGTCGAAAACGCTCTCACCGAGGCGTCGATGTCACCGCAAGCGAGTACACGCTGCGAAACCGGATGGACCGGGCGGCCGGTGTCCGGCGGGTGCCGGATCTGCCTCGCCGTGACCTCGCGTGCGCTGCCGGCTCGCGGGCCGCGACCGTCGTTGCGCGTGCGGTGGAATACGAGGAGGGGCCCGCGCTCCCGCGGCTATTCCCGGCCGCTCTGCGTGCTGGCGGATCCCTGGTCGGCACCGCCGGCGTGCCCGTTGCGTGCCCGCATCATGCGATCGAGCAGGCAAGCGGCGAGCGCCCTCAGGCCTATGCCGGAGCGGATCTCGAACTCCTCGTACCTGAAGTCGCGAACCGGCACACCTCTCGCCGCGAATCCTTTCGACAGCGCCGTGCGCATGGAGCCCGGTGCGGTCAGCCGAGCCCCCGACATCCTGGACGCCATGCTCGAGACCGCGTGGTAACGGAATGAGCTGGGCGAACACGCGCCTGACGCCTGTAGCAATGTCCGGGTCGGTCCGAAGAAGCCAGTCGCCTGCTATCTCGGCACGGACGAACTCCCCCGGCCCGGCGCGGTTCTGGACCGGCACGCCCCGGGACTGACTCTGGCTGGTTACGGCGCTGCCCTGTGCGGACGGCCAGGCGCGCGAGTTTCCCGAAGACCTCGCTGCGTTGAGGCCTCATGCCTTCCGGTTCCGTGTCCGCGAACATACCCGGTCTTCCCATTCAGGCATGCCCGCATACGCGGGATCTGCAGGGCATTGTGAACGGCGCATGACCTCCCATCGACTGGCAGTTGCCGAGGCACAGGCGGCTGGCAACGACCGCAATCTCAGCCATCCCGGCGACAATGCACTGCCCGTGATCAGGATCTTGACATCGTTCAGGAGGACCCGGCCGCGTTCGATGTGGTCGAGCAATCGCCCGGGAGTGGCGATCGGCACGCCAACGCCGCGGTCGAGTTGCAGATCCTGTTCACCGAGGGCGACGCCGCCGATCAGCAGTGCCTTGGTGAGTGAACAGTTCTTGACGCAGCGCTCGAAACTGTCCGCGACCTGGGCGGCAAGCTCCCTCGTCGGGCACAGGACCAGCGAACGAGGCATGCGTGCCTTGGCCTGTCCGGAGGATAAGGACATCGATCATTGGCAGGGTGAAGGACGCGGTCTTGCCGGTTCCCGTCTGAGCACAGCCAAGAACATCGCGGCCCTGCAGGACGAGCGGGACCGCCTGCTCGCGGATCGCCGCTGACGGCCCACCGCCAGCCGGCGTCTGTACTGCTGCTTGCGGCTTCACCGGCACCGGGGACGGACTTCCAACCCTCCCAAGTGGGAGGATTTACAGGGCTGTGGGCCACGATACTCTCCCCGGAAGCAGGGTTCCGCGTTTCCTGCGCTCACCGCGCCACGGTGGGCGGACGAACGGACCCTGCGAGATCGGAACCGGGAGTGCCGTGTTTCCCGGACCCGGCCTGACAGCCTGTTCAGTCTCCTTGCAACCGAAAGGAGTGCGACATGACAGCAGCGAAGCTTCGAGGGGTTCTGGGACTGCTAAGCGTCATCGCTCTCGCCTCGTTGCCCCTGGGCGAGGCCCGTGCTGGCAATGACACTGTTTGCTCGATCTTGTGGAGTGTCAGTTCGGCAAGCAAGAGCTGCTCGCAAGCGACCATAACCTATGTCGGCGAGAAGTGCGAAATCACCGCGAAGTGCGACAGGGTGGGCTCGAGCTACTGGTGGGATACGGCCAAGGTGAAGCTGACCGAGGTGAGCAAACTGAACAATTGCGACGGCCGGATGGTGCTCTCCAGTTGCTAGGCAGTTGAACCTCGACGTTGAGCAATTTCGCTGATCTGCCGAGGGTTTGCACAGGAGTCTTGTCCGGTCCATTCACGAGGATCGGAGAGAGTTCCGTGTCACGGGACTGGTCGGCGCCAGCCGTTACCGAGCCAACTCGGATCTACCGGACAGAAGCCGGGTGGCGAACCCTGATGGAAGAACTCGGCCAGCCGGGCACGCCCGTCAACGGCGGATTCCATCGCTTGCGCAATTGCTGACCGGTCTGCGGCGCATCGTGCTCCCGTCCGTTCAATCGGCGGGTGCTGTCCTGAAGCCGGTTTCCTTGCGGACAGTGGCGGTATGGACAGGAAGTACGCCGTCCGATGACGTTCTGTCCACGGATTTTGGTGGAGCCGTACTCTACACGTGGCACGGTCGTCCGTCCCCGGTCATGCATCGATCGAACCGGGAAGCCCCGGACGAACACGGGTGTCGTCCGTTGTTGCCCCGGCTCTACCCGGGTGTGCTTCGGGTCCGGCCGGCCGGCAGGGCCGCGAAGGACCGGACTGGCGTGGCGGCTTCCCTGGCAGGAGGCGGCAGCCGGGACGAAGTACCGGGGAATCCTCCGGGTCAGGCAGGGGAACGGTTTCCGATGCTCCGGATCCGGATCATGCCGGATCAAGTCCCAGGATCTGCCGGACGAGGCCCCGGGCCTGGTCCTGGTCCTCGACAATCCGCTCGCCCGGGACCGCGTGCAGGACATCGAAGGCATCGAGTGTTTCGGCAATCTCCCCTGAACTCCCGGTGACAATGGTTGGTGTTCCCTCGTTGGCCGCGAGGTCGATCAGTTGCCTCACCACGGTCGCGGCGCTGTCGTCCATGAAGGTCACGCCGGCAAAGTCGAGGATCACGACCTCGTGCTCGAGCAGGTCGATACTGATGATGCGGACCAGTTTCTTCGACGACGCCACCGTGAGGTTCCCCTTGAGAACAAGCATTCCGACCCGCGCCGAAAACGGGTCCGCATCCTCCGGTTCGTCGTCGTCGTAAAGAAAGACCGAATCCAGCAACGGGACCGAAATCACGCTGTCGAGTTCCAGTTGCCCGACCCGCAGGGCGCCGGCGAGGAAAGAGATGATCATTCCCAGCACCACCGCCATGATCGGACCGATGAACACGGCTATCAGCGTCGTGACCACGATGGTGACAGCGTATTCGCCGCGAAGCTTGCGCAGGCGCAACAGCAGTGACCAGTCGACCAGGTCCCACCCGACCTTGAAGAGCACGCCGGCGAGGGCCGCCAGCGGGATCGGGTCGGCATAGGGGGCAAGACCGAGAAGCAGCGCCAGCAACAGCAGGGCGCAGATCAGGCCCGATACCCTCGTGCGTCCTCCGGCACGGATATTGGCGACCGTGTAGACCGGGGTTCCGGCGCCCGGCAGGCCCCCGATCAGCCCGGCGGCCAGGTTGCCGAGACCCTGGCTGACCAGTTCCCGCTCCGGGTCATGGCTCGTCCGGGTCAGGGAATCGGCGGCGAGCGCGGTGAGCAGGCTGACGATCGAGCCGATCGACGCCAGAAGCAGCGCGGGCTGCAGCGCGTCAAGCAGGAAGTTGATCGACGGCAGGGTCAGGTCAGGAACCATGAGGGTGGTCGGAACCGGCCCGAGGACCGGTGCATCGCCCAGCCACAGCACGCCCAGCGCGGTTCCCGCCGCCAGTCCGGCAAGCGTGCGCGGCAGGTAGCGGTGAAGCCGGCCGGGCCAGGTGATGGCCACGCCGAGGGTGGCGCATCCAATGGCAAGCGCACTGTAGTTGACGGTGCGCAGCGCGTCGGGCAACCCCGACAGCATGCCGATAACCCCTCCCGACGCCGGTGCCGAGCCGAGCAGTGGCAGGACCTGGATCGCCATCACCAGGATACCGATGGCCGTCATGAAGCTGGCCACCACCGTGTACGGGGTGTAGGCGACGAACCGGCCGAGCCTCAGCAGCCCGATCACCATCTGCAACACCCCGGCAAGCATCACGATCAAGAGGGCTTCGGACAGGGTGTTCGAATAGTCGGTGACGATCACCGCCATGATGATGGCCATCGGCGCCGTTGGTCCCGATATCTGGGTCGACGTGCCGCCGAACAGCGCGGTGAACAACCCGACCGCGACGGCGCCGTACAGCCCGGCCGCGGCTCCCAGGCCGGAAACAACGCCGTAGGCGACTGCGAGCGGCAGGGCGACAAACATCGCCGTGGTGCCGCCGAGTGCGTCCTGCCACAGGTCGCTCAGGCTGTAGTCGGTCTTGAATCGAGCCACGTCAACCTTCCGATCCGGTCCGGTTGGTTCCGCGGTTCCTCCCCGATGGTCTTGACCGGCCGCGCGACGATGCGTCAGCCAAAGGCCTTGAACGTGATGATGGTAAAGGTGTCACGCACTCCTTCAAGACGCTGGATGCGCTCGGTTACGAAACGGCCGATATCCGTGCTGTCCGGCAGGTAACATTTCAGCAGGACGTCGTAATGACCCGAGGTCGAGTAGGTCTCGGACACCTCCTCGACCCCCTGCGCCACGGCGTCCGCGACCGCATAGGCCGCTCCCGGTTCACACTTGACCTGCACAAAGATCGTCTGCACGGCCTCGCCTCCCGTCCCCGTGGTCATGCCATGCCCGCCGGCGTGGTTCAGGCGACTCCCGGACGTGCGGGGCGCAACAGGAACGCCGGTGTATGGTCGCCAAGTCCCGTGGTGGGCGCATTCTTGGGCACCGGCGGAGGAACCCGTTCCCGGTGCCGCGGCGCGCCGGTTGGCATTCCCGTCGCCTGCTCCTGCTCCTGAACCATCCGCGCACCCTTCCTCGCGTTGCCGGTCCGTCCCCGGGCCACCTGGTCCCTGACGTCGATGTCGATGGTCTCGATCGACCTCTTGATCAGGCTGCGGATTGCCTGCAGGTACCGGGAGTCCTCGTCGGTCGAGATGGTGAACGCGCGCCCGGAACGACCGGCGCGTCCGGTCCGGCCGATGCGGTGTATGTAGTCCTCGGCGTGGGTCGGAACGTCGAAGTTGAACACATGGCTGAGTTCGGCAATGTCGAGGCCGCGGGCTGCGACATCGCTCGCAACCAGGAGGCGGGCATCCCCGGCCTTGAACCGTGTCAGGGTTTCCGTCCGCGCCGGCTGCGGCATGTCACCGTGCAGGACCACCGCGTCGTAGCCGTGGCGGACCAGCGAGCGGTGGACGATCCCGACGTCACGCTTGCGGTTGCAGAAGATCAGCGCGTTGCCGACGTCCTCCCTGTCGATCAGGGTGCGCAGGACCGCCCGCTTCTTCCATGCCTCGGTCACCAGAAGGAACTGTTCCACCGTTTCGGCCGTGCTGGACGGCGGTGCGACCGTGATCGACTTCGGATTGATCAGGAACCCGTCCGCGAGCTCGCGTATTCCCCGGTCCAGCGTCGCGGAAAAGAACAGGGTCTGGCGGATGCGGGGGAGCAGCGACACGATCCGCTGGACATCCGGGATGAAGCCCATGTCCAGCATCCTGTCGGCCTCGTCGATGACCAGGATCTTGACGTCGTTCAGGAGCACCCGGCCGCGTTCGATGTGATCGAGCAGGCGCCCGGGAGTGGCGATCAGCACGTCGACACCGCGGTCGAGCTGCAAATCCTGTTCGCCGAAGGCGACGCCACCGATCAGCAATGCCTTGGTGAGTGAACTGTTCTTGCCGTAGCGCTCGAAACTGTCCGCCACCTGGGCGGCAAGCTCCCTCGTCGGGCACAGGATCAGCGAACGCGGCATGCGCGCCTTGGCCTGTCCGGAGGAGAGGATATCGATCATCGGCAGGGTGAAGGAGGCGGTCTTGCCGGTTCCCGTCTGGGCACAGCCGAGAACATCGCGACCCTGCAGGACGATCGGGATCGCCTGGTCCTGGATCGGCGTCGGCGTGGTGTATCCGGAATCGGCGACCGCTCCAACGACCTCATCGCTGAGGCCTAGTTCTGAAAATTGCAAGATTATTACTTTCCTCGTGTGACCTGGCCGATGTGTAGCCGATGTCGTTGATGGTCTTGCCGTGTCCAAATTGTGCCAAGATTGAACAACATGTTCAAGTCATTGTCGTGAACGCCCGTGACGGGCCTTGCAGTACGGGGCAGGGGTCACAGCCTGGTCAGGCCCCGCCATCGGGAAACCGCGGCGGGCGCGGGAAGCCGTTCGGAACCCCGACACCGGCCTGTCCGCGCCGGCCCATCCACTGGTCAAGTTCGCGGATCCGGCGTTGGCGTCCTCCCGGCATCGGCCAGGTCAGGCCCTCTTCGGCGCTCAGGACCGTCGCGTCGGCAAAGCTGCCCCGGGCGTACCGTTGCAGGATGACGCCCTTGCCGCCGGAGCGTTCCGGCAGCTCGTCGATCGGGAACACCAGCATTCTTCGGTTGCTGCCGACCACTGCCACGTGATCGCCCCCGGCCGGCCGGCACAGCACGACCCGGGCGCCGTCGGCCGGTGACATGACCTGGCGTCCGGTCCGGGTCCGGGCGCCGAACCGGCTGCCCGGCACCAGGAAGCCGCGGCCGTCCCCGCTTGCGATCAGGTAGCGGGCATGTTCGCGGTGCACCAGCAGGGCGACGAGGTCGTGGTCCTCCGCCATGTCGATCATCAGGCGCAGGGGTTCGCCGTGGCCGCGGCCGCGCGGAAGCCGATCGGCCTGCACGCTGTAGGCACGTCCGTCGCTTGCGACCAGGGTGAGCAGGTCGGTGGTGTGGGCCCGCAACAGGAACCGGAGGCTGTCTCCTTCCTTGAACCGGAACCCGGACTCATCCGCGCCGTGACCCTTGATCACCCGGATCCAGCCTTTCTCGGAACAGACCACGGTGACCGGTTCGCGTTCGGTCAGCGCGTCCGGAGGGATCTCGATGTCGGGCGGCGGCCCGCCGATCGCGGTCCGCCGCCGACCGAGTTCGGTGTCCGGTCCGAAGGACTCGCGCAGGTGCGACAGTTCGTCCGCCACGGCCCTCCACAGTAACTCCGGGTCCTTCAGCAGCGCCTCGATTTCCGCCTTCTCGTCCGACAGCCTGTCGAATTCCTTGCGGATCTCGATTTCCTCGAGCTTCCTCAGGGCGCGCAGCCGCATGTTGAGGATGGCTTCGGCCTGGCGGTCCGTGAGCTCCCAGCGTGTGCGCATGACCGTCTTCGGGTCATCCTCCTCGCGGATGATCCGGATCACCTCGTCGATGTTGAGATAGGCGACAAGGTAGCCTTGGAGAACCTCGAGGCGTTCCTCGATCCTGGTCAGCCGATGGGTCTTGCGCCTGATCAGGACCTCGTGACGATGGTCGAGGAAGCCCTGCAGCGCCTGGGGAAGCGACATGACCCGGGGCGTGCGCGAGGCGTCGAGCACGTTCAGGTTGAGCTGGACCCGCGACTCGAGCGGAGTGGCCGCAAACAGGCTCTCCATCATCAGTTCGGGGTCGACCCTGCGGCTGCGCGGCTCAAGCACCAGGCGGATGTCCTCTGCCGATTCGTCGCGGACATCGGCGAGCATCGCGATCTTGCGCCCCTCGATGAGCTCGGCGAGCCGTTCCACCAGCCGCGCCTTCTGGACCTGGTACGGGATTTCGGTGACGACCACCTGCCAGGTGCCGTTCTGCAGTTTTTCCACGTTCCAGGTGGCGCGCACCCGGAAACTGCCCTTGCCGGTCAGGTAGGCGTCGCGGATGTTGGCCGGTTTCTCGACCAGCACGCCGCCGGTCGGAAAGTCGGGCCCGCGAACCAGGGTCAGCAGCTCGTCGATGCCGATCTCGGGCCTGTCGATCATGCACAGCAGGGCGTCGCACAGTTCCGCGACATTGTGCGGCGGAATCGACGTCGCCATCCCCACCGCGATGCCCTGGGCACCGTTTGCCAGCAGGTTGGGGAAGGCCGCCGGCAGGATCACCGGCTCCCGGCTCTCGCCGTCGTAGGTGTCGGTGAAGTCGACCGCGTCCTCGTCGATGCCCTCGAGCAGCAGCCCGGCGACTTCGGTCAACCGCGCCTCGGTGTAGCGCATGGCTGCGGCGTTGTCGCCGTCGACGTTGCCGAAGTTGCCCTGTCCGTCGACGAGCGGATAGCGCTGGGCGAAGTCCTGGGCGAGCCGCACCATGGCCTCGTAGATGGCGGCGTCACCGTGCGGGTGGAACTTGCCCATGACGTCGCCGACGACCCGGGCCGACTTCTTGTATCCCTGGTCGGGATCGAGGCGGAGTTGACGCATGGCGTAGAGCAGGCGGCGGTGGACCGGTTTCAGCCCGTCGCGCACATCGGGAAGCGATCGCGACATGATGGTCGAGAGTGCGTAGGCAAGATACCGCTCGGCGAGCGCATCTCCCAGACCAGTGGTGCGGATGCCCGCCGATGTAGTTGTCATCTCGTCTGCCTCCACGACATATCGTAGTCAAGGAGAGGGACGGGGACAAGGTTCCGGGGGTGGCCGGGCCTCCGGCCGGCAGTGTCGCCGCGCGTCAGCCGCGCCGTGTCGCGAACCGGTCGATCAGCGAGCCGAGGATGCCCTTCGGCAGGAAGATGATGAACAGCACGAGCGCGATGCCGTAGATCGCGTTGTCGAGACCGACCGCATCGGTGCCGATCTGTACGCGCAGGATTTCGGCCAGCAGCAGGGTGATCACCGCGCCGAAGGTCGGACCGAGCTGCACGAAGATGCCCCCGGTGACGACGGCGAAGACGATCTGCAGCGAGATGGCGATGCCGCTGACGGTATCGGGCGAGATGAACAGCTGGTACTGCATGTACATCGCGCCGCCAAGCGCTGTCATCACCGCGGAAATCATGGTGATCTTGAGCTTCTCCCGGGTGACGTTGATCCCGGCGGCTGCCGCGCTGTCCTCGTCCTCGCTGATGGCGTCGAGCGCGTAGCGGATCATCGAGCGGTCAACCAGGCGCCAGACGGCGAGCCCTGCCAGCCACACGACGATCGCGATCACGAACCAGGTTTCCTTCTCGTCGAACTGCAGCGCGATGATCGACGGCGTGTCGTCGTTGCCCTTCGGCGTCGGCGTAAATCCCAGCGACCCGCCGGTATGGTCCCGGGTCGCGATGATGGTCTGGCGCACCACCTCGCTCAGCGCCAGGGTCACGAGGGCGAAATAGTGACCGGTGATCCGGAACCTGAAGCACGGGTACCCGACCACCACCGCAAGCAGCACCGCGCAGGCGAGCGCGATCGGAATGCCGAGCCACGGTGTCATGCCGCCGTAGTTCCACAGCAGCGCGGTCACGTAGGCGCCGATGCCCATGAAGGCGCCGTGTCCGAGCGAGACCAGGCCGAACCGGCCCATCAGCGACCATCCGGTGTAGGTGAACGCCCAGATCAGGATCACGATCATGATGTGCAGCGGGTAGGGCGGGAGTCCGACGACGGCCGCCGCCACCAGTACGCAGGCGATCGCCAGCGCCACGCGGAACTCGCTCAAGACCGTTTCCCCAGCAGGCCCTCGGGCCGGATGAACATCATGACGATGAAGAAGACGAAGGCGAACACGTACCCCCACTCGATGTCGAAGTGGTAGCCTCCGAGCGCGATCAGTTCCGAGAAGATGAAGGCGGCGATGAAGCCCCCGACCATGTTGCCGAGCCCGCCGAGCACGCAGATCATGAAGGCGATCGGTCCGAAACTCAGGCCGACGAACGGGTGCACGTCGTACTGCAGCACCAGCAGGCAGGCGGCGAGACCGGCCAGGCCGCCGCCGATGGCGCTGGTCATCAGGTACATCCGGCCCTGCTGCACGCCCATGAGCGTCATGATCTCGCGGTCCTGGCTAATGGCCCTGATCGCGGTTCCCGTGTAGCTGCGGGTCAGGAACAGGTAGAGCCCGAGCACACAGATGGCCGCGGTGGCGAAGGCGGCCAGCCGCGCCCAGGAAACGTATATGTCCTGGGTCAGCGCGAACGACCCGAGGCTGACGCCGAGATTGCGGAACTCGATGCCGAAGGCGAGTGTCGCGGCGCTCTGGAAGAAGAACAGCAGACCACCGGTGGCCAGGAGCTGGTTGATCGGCTGGGCGTTCACCAGGTGGCGGATCACGAGGTAGTGGATGGCGTAGCCCAGCACCGCGGTGAGCGCGATGCCGATCATCATCGACGGTATGAGCGGAATCCCGAATACGGTGTGGCAGTAGAAGATGGCGTACATACCCAGCATCACCACCTCGGCGTAACAGATCCACACCACGTCGATGACGCCGAATATCAGGTTGAGGCCGAGCGAGAGCAGCGCCAGCACGCCGCCGAGCAACAGCCCGTTGATCATGGTCTCGTAGAGGTAGATGTCCGTCAGCGCGAAGACGATGTCGCCTTCCCTGAGAATCGTCGGGACGTAGGCCAGGCAGGCGAACATGATCACCGCCAGGGTGAGCAGGATCCTCCCGGTGTCGAGTCGACCCATCCGGTTCCTCCGTTCCTCGCCGGTCTACAGACCCATGTAGAGCCGTCGGACTTCCTCGTTGTCCGACAGCTCGCGTGCACTGCCGCTCATGCGGATCGAGCCGGCCTCGAGCACGTAGGCGCGGTCGACGACCTGGAGCACCTGCTGCACGTTCTGCTCGACGATCAGCACGGTGAGATCGCGCTCCCGGATCACCCTGATCAGCTCGAAGATGCGTTCGACCACCACCGGAGCGAGACCGGCCGACGGTTCGTCGAGCAGCAGGAGTTTCGGGCCGCTCATCAGCGCGCGGCCGATTGCGCACATCTGCTGCTCGCCACCGGAGAGCGTGCCGGCCAGCTGGTTGCGCCGTTCCCTCATGCGCGGGAACAGGTCGTAGACGAACTCGAGGCGCTCGCCGAAGCGGGCCCGCGCCATCGGGATGTAGGCTCCCATCCGCAGGTTGTCCTCCACCGTCATGCGCGGGAACAGCCGGCGGTTCTCCGGCACGTGGGCAATGCCCAGCCTGATGATGTCGTGCGGCGGCGTGGCGACCAGGTCGAGATCCTGCATGGTCATGGTGCCCGACCGGGCCGGAATGAGGCCGGAGATCACCCGCATCAGCGTGGTCTTGCCGGCGCCGTTGGGGCCGATCACCGCCACGGCTTCGCCGGTCCTGACCTCGAGCGTGCAGCCGAACAGGGCCTGAAAGGTCCCGTATCCGGCGTCGACTCCGGAAAGAGCAAGCATGGGCTGCACCTGTCCTGACCCGTACGGTTACGCTGACCGCGTCAGGCCGGCTGGCCTGCGCCGAGCCGGGCGGCCTCGCTGGCGTCGTCGGCTCCCCGGCCCAGGTAGACCTCGATCACCTTCGGATCCCTGGCCACGCTGGAGGGCGCGCCCTCCGCGATCAGTTCGCCGTGATCCAGGACCATCACCCGGTCGACCACCCGCATCAGAACCCCCATGATGTGTTCGACCCAGATGATTGTGATGCCCATTTCCTCGCGGATCCGCCTGAGCATGACGGCCGCCTGGTCCATCTCCGCATCATCCAGGCCGCCCAGACTTTCGTCGGCCAGCAGCAGCCGGGGCCGGGTGGCCAGTGCCTTGGCAAGCTCGAGCTTCTTCAGCCCGGCCGCTCCCAGCATGTCGACCCGGGAGTCCGGATCGGTCGGAAGGCCGACCAGCTCGAGCGCATCGCGGGCCGCCGCCCAGGCGCCGGAGCGGTCGGCGTGGCTCTGTCCGTAGAACCCGGCCACCGCCGTGTTCTCGAGGATCGAGAGCCGGCGGAACGGCCGCGGAATCTGGAAGGTGCGGCCGATGCCCAGGTGGATGATGCGGTGCGGCATCATCCCGGCGAGTTCGCGGCCCTCGAACCTGATCGAGCCGCTCGTCGGCGGAAAGGTGCCGGCCAGCATGTTGAAGATCGTGCTCTTGCCCGAACCGTTCGGGCCGATCAGGCCGACGATCTCGCCCTGATCGACCTCGAACGACACGTCGTTGACCGCCGTGAAGCCGCCGAAGCGCTTCACGAGGTTGCCGACCGTCAACACCCCGTCACACTCCGAAGACCGGTTGTCCTAGCGGGCAAACGGCGACGACGACGGCAGCGGCAGGACCGGGTCGATGGTCTGCAGTTCCTTCGGCCACGCGATCTTGATCGCGCGGTCGACGTACTGCATGACCACCGGGAACGCCTCGGTGTTCTGGCCGTCCATGGCGCTTCCGGGCTGCGGGAACTTCACCCCGAACCCGAGCATGGTTCCACCGACCGGGATGTCGGTCGCCAGTGCCGCCGCCCGCAGCGCGTCGGCAGAGATGCCGCCGTGATCGCGGATCGCCCGTGGCAGCACATTGGTGAAGAAGACGTAGGCATTCGATGCCGCCATCCCGACATGGGCGGAGATGCGCTTCAGGTCCATGTCCGGACTGTCCACCGACTTCGCGTATTCCTGGCCGACCATGGTGGTCACGTCACCGAGTCCCTCGGCCAGGGTTGCCGGGTCAAGCAGCCAGATGGCGACCGGATCGACGTTGAAGATGTAGTCGGCGGCGGACCCCAGCGATTCATACAGCTTGTCGGGAACCCCGTACCCCGCCCCGTGCCCGATCAGGGCGCGGAACTTCAGTCCCTGCTCCTGGGTCTGGCGCAGGAAGAGCGAGATGTCCGGGTTGTATCCGGTGTGCAGCAGCACGTCCGGCCGGGCGCGCTTCAGCTTGGTGACCAGCGAGGACAGGTCGGGTGCGGTGGCGGCGTAGCCTTCCTTCAGCACCACGTTGAACCCCTGCTCCGCTGCGCCGGCCTCGTTGCCGGCCGCAACACCGGAACCGTAGGGTCCGTCCTCGTGGATGATCGCCACCCGCAGCTTGTCAGGCGCGATCCCGAGCTTCTCCTGGCTGTAGGCGGCCAGGAAGTCGGTCGAGGAGGTGCCGAACATGCCGCCGTGAACCTGGGGCCGGAACACGTACTTCAGATTGCGGTCCTTGAGCACGGCCGGCGAGATGCAGGTGGTGATCCACATGAACTTCTGCAGCTGGTCGACGCGTGCCGCTACCGGCACGCACTGGGCCGAACTGTAGAACCCCAGCAGCATGTCGACGTTTTCCTGCTCGATCAGCCGGACAGCCTCGTTGATGGCCACGTCGGGCTTGGACTGGGCGTCGGCGTAGATCGGGTCGATCATGTAGCCCTCGACGCCGCCCTGGGCGTTGATGTGATCGATGATGATCTTCGCGCCGCGTGCCTGCAGCTCCGATCCACCGCCGGCGAGCGGGCCGGTGTAGTCGTAGATCACGCCGATCTTGATGGTCTTGTCGGCCGCCTGGGCGGTAAAGGCGAGAACGAGCGCCGCGAGCGCGACGACGGTGCCGCGCACGATCTGAAGTGGCCGCATGACAGTCTCCCTGTGAAACGTGACCGCGATGGTTGCCGGGCGCACGTCGCGGTCGTGGTCCGGCGACTGTGGCTGGCCGACTTCACGGTGTCAACGCCGGCCCGGAGGGCCGACCGGCCGGAGTGTCAGTCCAGGCTCGCCGGGTCGACTGCCTGGGTCACCATGCGATCCATCTGCGGCTCGTAGAGTTCCCACAGGAACCTCAGCCGCGCCAGCGGGGAGGGGTCGAGGTCGACCCTGAGGTCAACCAGCGGGAAGGCGTGACCGGCGACGACGAGGAGTGCCGCGGACTTGACCTGCCTGCGTTCGCCGCCTGCCGCCTCGCCGGCCTCGAGAGCGTGCAGCAGCCGGTCGGCAAGGTGATCGGCGGGATGCGCCTCGAAGCCGGCCACCATCGCGGCGGCAACACCGGTCCCCGAAAGAAGGTTGCCGGCGGCGGCGCACTGCCTGCCCTCGGCCGCCGCGTGCACCTCCGCGACCTTCTCGCCGGTAAACACCGCCGTGTCGCCGGTGCGGTCCACGATGGCGAGTTGCCGCCAGGCGATGGCCGGGTCGCCCGAGACCAGCGCGTCGCGTGCATCCGGCGCCGACATCCCGGACTGCAGCAGCTCGAGCCCCCGGGTTCCCAGCCGCGGGTCGGTGCGGAACTGGGACAGAACCGCGCCGGTTCCGGCCCGGGCATGGGGGCACCGGGCGCCGACGCAGATGCTCGAGGTGGCAACCGCCGCGCCGAGCATCCCGGTCCGGCTGCAGCGACCCGCCAGCGAGAAGGTCATCGCATTCTCCCGCGTTCATTCGTCATCGCACTGTACGATCGGGCGCCGCCCCACGCCATGTGGCTGCGTCTTGGTGGTGTCCGGCGCGGGCCTGTATCGTGGCCGCGGCGGTGAAACGGCAAACGGGCAGGGGTGATGGACGGCGATTCGGAAGACCGGGTCACGCTGATTACCGGAGCGCGGGTACTCACCTGTGACCGGGCACGCACCGAGGTCGCGGACGGTGCGGTGGCGATTGCGGGGACGCGCATTCTCGCGGTGGGACCGACATCGAGGCTGGTTAACGACCATCCGCGTGCCCGCGTGATCCCGGCGTCCGGCAAGGCGGTGATCCCGGGCTTCATCAACTCCCATACCCACGCCGTATTGCTGGTGTTGCGCGGTACCGTCGAGGACATGGGCGGCGACGCCATCTTCGGCTACATGACCCCGATCAGCTTTGCCATGTTGCCAGACGAGCGCGCGGCGCTGGCCCGGCTCGCCTGCCTCGAGGCGATCCGCTGCGGGACCACGACCCTGGTCGAGGTATTCCGGTTCCTTGACGGATATGCCGATGCGCTCGTCGACTCCGGGCTGCGCCTGTGGCTGGCCGAGAATGCCGCCGATGCCCTGATCCGCAAGATCAGGTACGGCGTCTACGAGCATGACCGGTCGTTCGGCCGGGAGTTTCTCGACCGATCCACCAGCCTGATCGAGCGGTTCCACGGGCGCGGGGACGGACGGGTCCGCTGCCAGGTCGCCGCCCACGCGCCGGACGTGTGTTCACCCTGGATGCTGCGGGAACTCAACGACCTGGCACACCGTCACGGTTTGCGGCGCACCGTTCACCTGGCGCAGAGCCCGGGCGAGGTGAGCCAGGTGCGCGCGCTGCGCTCTGCAACTCCGGCCGAGTACCTGCGCGACCACGACTGGCTCGGCCCCGATGTCGTCGCCGCCCACTGGACCTGGTGCACGGACAGCGACATCGATCTGTGTGCCCGTCACGGCGTGCACATGGTGCATTGCCCCGCCAACAGTTCGCGCCTCGGCCCGCACCGGGTCCGGATCGGCCGGATCCTCGACGCGGGCATCAATGTCGTGCTCGGGACCGACAACATGACCGAGGACATGTTCCACGCGCTCAAGATCGGATCGATCATCCACCGGCGCCGGCGCGGCGGCCGTCCGGTCGGGGAGGTGGACCCGCAGCCGGCCGCAATGCTGGACACGGTCACGCGAAACGCCGCCCGCGCCCTCGGGGAGGATGCTGAACTCGGAACGATCGAGCCCGGAAGGAAGGCGGACCTGGTGATCATCGACCTTGACCGCGCCCACCTGCGCCCGATCATCAGCCTTGCCTCGAGCCTCGTGCACTACGGTCACCCCGGCGCGGTGAACTCGGTGATGGTGGACGGCCGGTTTGTCATGCGCGAGGGACGGCTCCTGACCCTCGACGAGCAGGCGGTCATCAGGGAGGCCCAGCAGGCGGCGGAAGCCGCCTGGCACCGGCTGCACCGGGAGAGCGGAGACATCCCGCTCCCGCCCGGGATCAGCTGAACGGGTTGCGGGTGGAAACGATGCCTGACCGCGCCCTGTCCGCCGCCGCCATCGCCCTGGCTGCCCGCGAACTCGGTGAGCGCGATGCGCGCCTGCGCGACGTGATCGAGCGTTTCGGGCCGCCGCCAAGACGCGAGCGCCCGGGCGGGTTTGCCAGCCTGGTCCTGCTGATCCTCGAGCAGCAGGTCTCTCTCGCATCGGCCCGCACGACCTGTCAGCGCCTGGAGGCGGCGGCCGGGGGGATCACGCCTGAGAGGGCGTGCGGCCTGTCACAGGAAGAGTTCCGCGCCGCCGGCGTTACCCGGCAGAAGACGAAGTCCATTCGCGAACTCGCGAACAGCATCCTCGATGGCTCCCTCGACCCGGATGCGCTTGCGGAGTGCGAGGACGACGAGGTCCGGCGCCGGCTCATGCGGATCCGCGGCATCGGTCCGTGGACGGCCGACGTCTACCTGCTCACCTGCCTGATGCGCCCGGACGTGTGGCCGGCGGGCGACCTCGCGCTGCAGACAGCCGCGGCCTCGCTGCTCGGCCTTCCCGAACGGCCCGGTGCGGCGGAACTCGCGAGGATCGGCGAGCGGTGGAGGCCCTGGCGCAGTGTTGCCGCCCGGATCCTCTGGCTTTACTACGCGGGTACGGCCGCGGAGCTCAGGACGCGGTCGGGCGGAAGGTCGGAACCGGCGGGCCGTCCTCGTCCTCGGTCGGGCTGAAGACGAGCTCCACCCGCTGCCCGATGGCCAGTGCGTCGAGGTCGCAGTCGACGATGTTGGTCATCATGGTCGGACCGTCGTCGAGCGTGACGTAGGCGATGGCGTAGGGCGGATCGGCACGGCGGAGCACGCTCCACGAGTAGATCGCGCCGGTTCCCGACGATGCGACAAGGGTGACGTCGTCACTGCCGCAGTGCGGGCAGACCGAGCGCGGATAGTAGTGCTTCTCTCCGCAGTTCCGGCAGGACCCGATCATGAGCGTGCCGTCCTTCGCCGCCTGCCAGAAGGCCTCGGTATCGGGATCAGGGACGGGGGAGGGGAAGGATCTGCTGGCCATGGGTCTCACTCCCGTTCCAGAATCACGGTTGCCGCGCCGTGTCGGGTGCCGAGCGACCCGCCGGTCCCATGCGCGAGCGCGAGGTCGCAGTTCGCGACCTGGACCGCCGGGTGGGCCTCGCCGCGCAGCTGGCGGACCGCCTCGACCACCTTGGTCAGTCCCCCGCGGTTCGCCGGATGGTTGTTGCACAGTCCGCCGCCGTCGGTATTGAACGGCAGCGCACCGACGCCGGAGATCAGGTTGCCGTCGCTGACCAGCCTGCCGCCGTGGCCCTTTTCGCAGAAGCCGAGGTCCTCGAGCTGCATCAGCACCGTGATGGTGAAACTGTCGTAGATCGACACGTATTTCATGTCGGCAGGCTTCACCCCGGCCTCCTCGAAGGCCCTCGCTCCGGACCACCGGGCGCCGGAATAGGTCAGGTCGATCGTGCCGCCCATCTGGTGTTTCGGTGCTTCGCCTGCGCCGCGCACCCTGACCAGCGGCCGGTCCAGCGAGCGGGCGACCTCGGGCGAGGTGACGATGATCGCGCCGCCGCCGTCACTGATCACGCAGCAGTCGAGCCGGTGCAGCGGGTCCGAGATCATCGGCGAGTTCACCACCTCCTCGACGGTGACCACGTTCTTCAGCACGGCGTCGGGATTGTGCTGGGCGTGGTGCGACGCCGCCACCTTGATCCAGGCGAGCTGCTCGCTGGTGGTTCCGTACTCGTACATGTGCCGGTTGGCGCACATCGCGTACATGTTGACCACGGTGGGCCCGAACGGAAACTCGAACGCCACGTCGGGCGAGGTGCTGCCGTAGTTGCGCGGCGCCGTCCCGGTCGCCATTCCCTCGGCGCGCGGCCGGCCGGCGAGCGTGATGAGCGCGACCGAGCACTTGCCGAGCGCGATCGCCTCGGCCGCATGGCCGACATGCAGGATGTAGGACGATCCGCCGCACTCGGTGGTGTCGATGTGGCGCAGCCTCAGCCCGAGATAGTCCACCATCGACAGCGCGCCGAGCCCGGGGGCATCTCCGGCGCAGAAATACCCGTCGACGTCGTCCTTGCCGAGACCGGCGTCGGCAAGTGCCCCGAGTGCCGATTCCGCGTGCAGTTGCGCCAGCGACTTGTCCACCGCCCTGCGCGTGGGGTGTTCGTACACCCCGGCGACGTACGCCTTTCCGTTGATACTCATGAAGGATGCGTCTCCCAGTGTTTGCCTGCGTGTTCTACCCTCCGGCACGGCGGTTGCGCCAGTGCCAGGCGCGGCTATCGCCAGTGCGATGGAATCCGTGCTCTCACAGGAACCCGGCCCAGAACAGCCGTTTGCCGCCCATTCCGACCGTGGTCCGGTCAAGCTCCAGCAGCCCGCCGTCGGGTCCGATGCGGAACATTACCAGACCGGGCGCGACATCGATCGCGTCTCCGCCCGGGGTCCGTGTGCGCGCCGCCTCGGAATTGGCCGCGATCAGCACGGTTCCGTCGGGGTCGATGGAGAAGGTTCGCGGCAGGTAGCCGCCGGTCGGGGCGCGCGCAAGGGTCTCGAGGTGCCCGGTGTCCGGATCGATCGCAAAGGTCGCGATCGAGTTCTCTCCCGCTGCCATGACCGGTCCCGCGGGACTGGCGACGGTCCCGTAGCACCGGTTCGATACCGAAAGCCGGCGGCCGTCGGGATGGACGTGGAGTGCGGCAATCGCCTGGCGGCCCTCGCCGGCATCCGCGACCGTGCTGATGCGGAACACCGGCTCCGGATCGACCGTGTCGTCCGCGGTCCGGAACACCAGGATCTCGTTCTGCCGCTCGAGCCCGAGGAACATCCAGGGCAGCTTCGGGTGAAAGTCGAGGTGCCGCGGCCCGAACCCGTACCCGCCACCGGGTGCGATGCGCCCCCGTGGCGTGAGCCGGCCCTCGTCGTAGCCGAACACCTGCAGGACTCCGGGCTGTTCGGGGTTCCCGTCGCGCGCATCATGCCCGCGGCACGGAAACAGCACCGCCCCGCCCGCGGGAGTGACGAGGACCTGGTGGCCGAAGGTGCCCCAGGCGATGCCGTCGGGCTGCGCCACCTCCTCGCCGATGCGCCCGTCGGAGGCGAGGCGGTGCACGGTGATCCCGCTCGGATCGTTGTACGCAACCAGCAGGTGCCGGGCGTTCCGGTCGACCGAGAGGTGGAGCGGGCGCGCGGCAAGCCGGACCGGTTCGGTGTGGAAGGAAGGAGCATCGGCTCCGAGGTGGCAGACCGCCAGCGCATGATTGTTGCCGCGCTCGCCCGGCCCGCCGTTGCTGATCGCGAGGTAGGCGAGCGCACGGGTCGGGTGGGGCCACGCGTACTGGATGTCGAGTCCTGCCGGCGCCGACCCGGTCGCCCGCAGCTTGCCGCCTTCGACCGAGTAGCGGATGAACTCGTCCCCGTGGGCGGCAAGGAAGCCGGCCAGCCGTCTTCGCATCATCATCCTGCACCTCTCCCCGGCACGGCCCGATGCCCCGTGCACCGGCTCACTGCGGTTTCCGGACCGAAGGCGACAAAACCTGCCTCCGTGTCAAGCGTACAGGCCCGATGCGGGCCCCGAGACCTGGCCCGGCATGCTGCATCCGGAGACCGCGTGCGCTGGTGGTACCCGCTGCGTGGACGGGGCCTGACTTCGCGCCGACCGGCACGGCAGCCGTCGGCGCCGGCTGCGCCGGGTTCAGATCCTGATGAAGATGCGGCCGCCCTCGACCCTGACGGGATAGGTCTTGAGGTTGACACAGACCGGGGGACCGAGAGCCCTGCCGGTGGCAATGTCGAACCGGCCCTGGTGCAGCGGGCATTCGATCTCGCTGCCGATGACGAGTCCGTCCTCGAGATGCTGCTCCTCGTGGGTGCAGAGCCCGTCGAGCGCGAAGAATCCCTGTTGCGTGTTGCAGATCACGAAGGTCCGGCCGTCGTGGTCCCATCGGAGCAGGTCGTCCTCGTCAATGTCGTCGGTCCTGGCGACCTCGATCCAGTCGTTCATGTGCAGGGATCCGGTTCAGATGGTTCGGGAGAGAAGCGACTCCTCGTAGGGGTAGCGTGACAGCACCACCGGCCCGGTCCCGGTGACCAGCACCTGGTCCTCGAGCTTGACACCCTCGGTGCCACCGACCTCGCCGACGTAGCTCTCGACGCAGATCACCATTCCGGCCTCGAACTCGCCGTCGTAATGGTCCTCGTGGTCCGTCGAATGGAGGATCACCGGCCATTCATCGGCCATTCCCAGCCCATGGGCCGCACAGGGGTAGGGCTGGTCTCCGAATCCGGGCTCCTGGAGATAGCGCCCGGCGATGAAGTCGCTGAAGGAACGTCCGGGCCGCAACAGGTCGGTGTTGTGCATGACCTCGTTCCAGGCGCGGGTATACAGCGACTTCTGATAGCCGCTCGGCGAGCCCGGGCCGCAGTGGAGTGCCCGGCTGACGTCGGCACCGTAGCTGAAGGGACCGACGAGACCGCAATCGAACACCACGAGGTCGCCCGCCCTGATCGTCCTGCTCGACGCCTCCTGCTGCCACGGATTGGTCCGCTCGCCCGAGGCCATGAGGCGGTAGTCGAGCCACTCGCCCCCCTTCTCGATCAGGGCCTGCCACATAAGCGCCCAGAGTTCCTGCTCCGAGATCCCGTTCCGCAGGGCCGTGCGCATGCGCGTCATGCCGTCCTCGGCCGTCGCCAGCGCCAGGTTCATGGCAAGGATTTCCTCCGGGCTCTTGATCTTGCGCGCCTGCGCCAGGGCTGGCGCCGCGTCAACGACGGCAATTCCCTCCTCGACCAGCGCCTGCTGGGCATGAAAGCCCACGCGATCGATCCCGATGCAGGCTCGCCGGCCGCAGTGTGTCCGGATCAGGTCGCCGAGCTGGGCGCCCCACCGGCGTGCCATTTCCTGCTGACGGTACCCGCCGAACATGTAGGACAGGGGTACGAGGTCATCGCGCACGGTGTCGATTGTCTCAAGCTGGCGACCCGTCTCGCGCCCCGGCTGGTTGTCGAACAGGGTTACCGGTCCGTCGCCTGGCAGGAACAGGTAGCCCGCCTGGATGTGCATCTGGAACAGCGCGCAGTTGCGCACGCCGGTGGCGTAGCGGATCGACAGCGGCTCGGTCAGGACCAGGCCGTCGAGCCCGTGGGCCGCGATCTGCTCGCGAAGACGGCCCTGGCGCCAGGCGCGCATGCGCGGAACATCGATCATGCCCTCTGTGTCCGTGGCCTGGACGGGCGGCGTGATCCGCGCTGCCTGCTCCAGCGTCAGCGGCCGGGGCCGGGCCGGGAAGGCCCTGGTGTAGTCGGCCGCGTCGTTCACTGGTGTACCGGCTGCCACCGGTCGAGATGCTCGAGGAAGAGTTCGTGTTCTCCCTCCGTCATGGGGACCTGGTGGGGCTCGCACGGAAAGGTCCCGGCCTTCACCGCGTCACGAAAGCCCCTCAGTCCCCTCAGACGTTCCGCGGCCAGGGCGTGGCGCACCGACAGCATGTCGGCCCATGCCCGTGCGTGACGCGGCGGGTTCTCGACGTCACCACAGATGTCTTCCATGAACGAGAAGATGATGTCGCCACCCGAGCCGGCACCGATCGAGTGGGTCACGAGACCGCTTCGCCTGCTGATTTCCGCAAGGGCTTCAACGGCGACGCACTCGACCTCGACGGCGATCGCTCCGGCGTCCTCGAGCCGGCGAAAGTCCTCCCACAGACGCATCGCCTCGGTGGCGGTCTTCCCGAGAATTCGGAGCCCGCCGACGCGTGTCGACAACCGGGGGACCAGGCCGAGATGGCCCTGGACACACAGGCCTTCGCCGGCCAGCCGCTCGACGGTGCGCAGGCCGCGCGGCGTGTAGATCGCGTCGGCTCCCTGCTCCGCGCACCTGATCGCCGCCCCGAGAGCCTCGTCTTCGGTCACGTACTGCACCATGGTCTGGCTGCCGGTGACGAAGGTGGTGGGTGCGGCTGCCCGCACCTCGGCGATGTCGAGGTCGGCGATGGTGATCAGGTCGATGCCCGCGGCCTCGCAGGCGGCGGCCTCCTCGCCGTCGAGCGCGGAGACCTGCGTCATCGTGATGCCGGCCGCCTTGTTGGCCTGCAGGTCGGCCACCGTCAGGTTCCGCGTGGCCGGTCGACCGCCGTAGGTGTAGATCCGGCGCATCACATGGACCGCTGCGCGATCGGCGCCACTGCTCCGCCAGCGCTGACCATGTGCGGCGCCTGGCGGATGGACGATGCCCTGGTCTGCAGGCCCAGGCTGCGACGCACGACGATCGACAACACCTCGGCGTTGGTGCGGAAGAACCCCGGATCCGGCGCCGGCAGCTGCTCTGCCAGGGCTTCGCGGAGCGCCGGAAGGGCAAAGAACGGAACCTGCGGGAACAGGTGGTGCTCCACGTGGTTGTTCATGTTCATGTACAGGAAACGGCCCGCCCAGGCGGTGCGGAACGATCGCGTGCTGTCCAGGATCGACGCCCTGTTTTCGGCCATCTCGACATGCTGGATCAGCGTGAACAGCTGCATCACCGGTGCGCCGACCAGCCGTGGCAGCACCAGGAACCACAAAGGCCACAGCACACCGGACGCGAGCACGGCTGCGAGGATCGCGTAGAGCACGAGGAAGATCCGCGCGTTCCGCGTCATCCTCGCCCGTTCACCCTCCGGCACGGCCATCGTCATGACGCGCGAGTAGCGCCGCAGCACGAGACGCACCATCACGACTGCGTGAAATCGCAGCAGGGCGAGGCCGCTGACCTCCGCCACCCAGCCGCCAAGCGACACCGGCGTGTCAAACGGCATCTGGCCGTCCCTGCCGACGTGCCAGGTGTGGGTGTGGTGGCTGGTATGGGTGTAGCGCCGGTGCAGCGGTTCCTCCATGTAGATCAGCGACGTGATCCAGAACACCAACTCGTTCAGCCGCCGGCTGCGAAAGGCGGTCCCGTGCGCCGTCTCGTGGCTGATGGCATAGGCAGGCACGGTCAGCAGCACGCCGTGCGCGAACAGGGCCGGTACCAGCCAGGGGGTGCCCAGGGAGAGCGCCACCAGCGAACCCGTCGCGCCGAGACCAGCGAGCCAGCCCCCCAGATACACCAGACCCGGGCGGTCGGACCGGCGCGCGAGGGACTTCAGGGTCTTCCTCTCCAGGGTCACGCCGCTGGAGGCCGCGTTGGTCGGTCGTTCGAAGACCGGCTTGCGGTCATTCCGCATGGTCGGATCCCTCCGAGTCGAGGATGGCCTTGATCCCGGCGAGGTGGCGTTCGGCTTGTCCCGGGTAGGTCTCGATCCCGGCTGCCGTGCGTTCCGCCGTCCGGGCGTCCATGACCCGGAGCGGCCGACCGGTCTGCAGGGCGCGGATGTAGGTCTCGGCCGCGCGCTCGAAGTAGTAGAGCCGGTTGAAAGTGTCGGCCACGCCGGTGCCGATCGCCAGGACACCGTGGTTTCCCATGAGCAGGATCCTGATTGCGGGATCCGACAGCAGTGCGGCGCACCGCTCGCCCTCCGCCTCGAAGGCGAGCCCGCCAAACCCGTCGTCGACCGCCACCCGGTTGAAGAACGTTGCGGTGTTCTGGTCGATCGGCGGCAGGGTGCTGTCGGCAAGGCTTGCCAGCACGGTCGCGAATACCGGGTGGAGGTGCATGACGCACCGCGCGTGGGCACACTGGCGATGAAGCGCGCCGTGCAGCCCCCACGCCGTGGGATCGGGCGCGCCGGGAGCGTTGAGAACGCCACTGTCGTGTGCATCGAGTTCCAGGAGGTCGGATGCGCGGATGCGGGCGAAATGGACCTGGTTCGGGTTGATCAGGAACCGCGTGCCCGCCGCGTTCACGGCGAGGCTGAAGTGATTTGCCACCGCCTCATCCATGCCGAGGCGTGCCGTCCACCGAAACGCCGCGGCCAGATCGACCCGGGACTGCCAGTGGTCGAGCATCCGGTGGTCCTCCATCCGACGGGGCATCGTCGTTTCGGGGCGCGGCGGCACCGCAGTGTGCAGGACCGTGCGCAGCCAACGACCGCTTGACAAGCGATGGAGTCGGGGTCACGTCATTACTTTGACTAATGCGTGACCTGGGCATGGATACCGGTGGTCATGGCCAACCTGCCGCCACTCACATGGCTGCGGGCCTTCGAGGCCGCGGCGCGCCATCTCTCCTTCACCCAGGCCGCCGCCGAACTCCACCTGACCCAGTCCGCCGTTTCCCAGCACGTGCGCAATCTCGAGTCGGCACTCGGAATGGCGCTGTTCGTGCGCAAGACCCGCGCACTCCAGTTGACAGAGGGCGGTGCGTCCTACCTTCCGGTCGTGCAGAACGCGTTTGCCGTGCTCTCGGCCGGTACGCGTTCACTGACCGGTGACCGCGGCAGACAGTTGCGGGTCCGGTGCAACCTGGCGTTCGCAACCTTCTGGCTGGCGCCGCGGCTGGGTGCACTGCTTTCGGCACATCCGTGGCTGTCGCTCACCCTGACGACACCGATCTGGGACCCTGAACATGCGGAAGGGCTGGCAGCGGTCGAAATCCGCTTCGGACGCCCGGGCCTGATGCCGGACGACGCACGGCGTCTTGCACACGAACGGGCCTACCCGGTCTGTGCTTGCGACGCCGAACCGATGTTCCGCGACTGGAAGACGGCGCCGCTGCATGACTGCACGGGCGTTGCGACGACCTGGCACGAATGGCTCACGAGCCAGGGCGAGCAGCTGCCCTCCGACAGGGTTGTCAACCTGGCCTCGACCTATGTCGTCGCGATGACCGCGGCGCTGCATGGTGCCGGCCTCTCCATGGCACACGACACGCTGGCGAGCGGTCTGATTGCGGAGAACCGGCTCGTTCGCCCGCACGACCACTGGGTGGAAATGGCCGAAGGCTACTTCCTGATCACGCCGGCCCGACACGAGGAGACACCCGCGGCGCGGGCCTTCGTCGACTGGATCAGGAACGAGGTGCCGTTACCATCGGCCTGAGCCGGCTCCTTCCGGTACACTTGGGCGACGCGACGGACGCCTCGACGAACCGGCTCCAGCCTCCGGCTTCTCGCAGGGATGTCACGAATGTCCACGTTCTTGTACGCCCGCGTCGAAGAACAGGCGATGCCGGGCCGCGGGCGGCCTTCATGAATGCCTCAACCCGCGACCACTTTCCCTGCCTGATAGAGCCACCCGGGCATCGGGCGTTCCAGTTCCCACACTATCTTCATGGGCCGTTCCGATTCGTGGCTGCGGTAATGGGCACGGCCGAGGCAGTGGTACGGAAGGGTTTCGCCCCGGCCGTCCTTCCTGCGTTCACGCACGAACAGGATGACGCTGGTACCGCTTGTCGGTTGATCGATGTAGCGGCGTCCCGTGGGCGTACCCGGTGACGTGGTGTTCTGGGATTCCCAATGGAACAGGGTCGGTGAGATCGGGTAGTCGGCATAGCGTGTCGCGGGAGAGTAGTCCCTGTCCGATTTCTCCAGCGTGACGAACAGCAGATCCGTCTGCGTCGCCTCGTTCCAGAGAACCCCGCCCTGCGGACGGACCAGTGCACGGTGCTTGTCGGTGAGCCCGTGCGCCGCGACGATCTCGCCCAGTGTGTAGGTAGCGTGGCTTGCCAGGGGAACTTCGCTGGCAGGATCGACCGGTCGGGAGACCGTGCGAATCTGGTCGGCGAGGATATCCAGCAGGTCACGGATCTCGCGACACAGCTCCGCGGACCCGCGAACGCTGTCCAGGACCCGGTCCGCCTCCTCGATCGACTGGCGATTGCCGCCCAGCAGCGCGAACAGCATGAGACCCAGGCGGTGTCTGCGGCCCCGCGGTTTCCCGATTCCTGCGGAACGATCCCCTGCCAGGAGGTCTCGCCACGTTTCGATCCGTTCGTGGTCGTCCACGTGAAGCAGTCTGCCGACGGCCTTGAGGACGCGGTCATCGACCGCGCTGTGCTCGAAGCCGGCCCGCAGACGGAGTTCGGCAAAGCAGTGTCCCGAACCGGGTCGTGCGTAGATCTCTTCGAGTTCGACGCCGGCGTCATCCATGAAGCCGCGGAGCCGAGTTTCAGGTCCGAGAGCGCGCAGGTCATCGGCGAGGCGCGAACGGGCGTCGCGTACCGCTGCTTTCAGGTTGTGCAGCACCGTCTCCTTCGCGATCCGGTCCAGTTTGAGCGCACATCCCGGTGGGAGCAGCGGAAAGTCCGCCGCTACGGCGCGCTCGACCTGATGCCGGGTGCCCCCGATCAGGGCCCGGTAGCGGACGTCGTACCGGTATTCGCGCCGGACCTGGCCCACGAAGTCGAGGACGGTGAGGACCCGTTTTCCCTCGGCCCACCGCAGCCCTCTTCCGAGCTGCTGGAGAAACACCGTGGCGCTTTCGGTCGGCCGCAGCATGAGTATGGTGTCGACTTCGGGAAGGTCGACACCCTCGTTGAAGAGATCGACCGCGAAGACGGCTCGAAGTTCTCCGCGCCGAAGTCTCGCGAGCGCTGAACGCCGATCGTCCCGCGACGTGCTGGCGTCGAGAGCCACCGCCGGGTAGCCGAAGCTCGAGAACTGCCTCGCCATGAAGTGGGCGTGGCCGATGCCCGCGCAGAATCCCAGCACCCGCATCCGGCGCGGGTCGGTCACGAACTCCTCGACAGCCTGGCGGATCCGAACAGCCCGCACGTGATCTCCGGTGAGTACGGTGTCGAGCTCGCCGGGCACATATCGTCCGCGCTCGAAACGTACCGTCGAAAGATCGGTCTCGTCGTTCACCCCGAAATAGTGAAACGGGCAGAGCAGTCCCTGGTCGAGGGCATCCCAGAGCCGGGACTCCGAGGCAATGCGGCCGTCGAACTACCGCAGAACCGACTTTCCATCGGCGCGCTCCGGCGTCGCCGTGAGTCCGAGGAGAATTCGCGGATCCAGGCGCGACAGCAGGCGCTCGTAGCTCGCAGCTGCCGCATGATGAAACTCGTCCACGATGACCATGTCGAAGTCGTCCGGATCGATCTCGCCGATGCGGTTGGCAAGGGACTGAACCGAAGCAAAGACGTGGTGTCCCGCGCGCGGGCGCTCGCCGCCGACCAGCCGCTCACCGAACCCCGGCTCGCGCAGTACGAGCTGAAAGACCTGCTGGCTTTGACGGAGGATCTCGTCGCGGTGTGCGACGAAGAGCAAGGAACGAACCGTCCCCTGTTTGCGCAGGCGCTTGTAATCGAAGGCCGCAATCCAGGTCTTGCCGGTGCCGGTTGCCGCGACCACGAGGTTGCGGTGGTATCCGCGCAGGCGCTCCGCTTCGAGGGCCTCGAGTGCGACCGCCTGGTGAGGCTTCGGAACGACGTCGACCAGCAGGGAAAGGAAAGTGCCGTCGTCAATTCCGGTATTGCCACGCTGTGTCGAAAGCGCGCGGTCGAGACGCTCGCTGTCACGCCGGGGCGCATAATCCTCGAACTCAGGCTCTTGCCAGTACTGTTCGAAGGTCGCCGCGAAGCGCTCGATCACCTCCGGGTTCTCGGCCGCGCTTACGCGTACGTTCCATTCCAGGCCGTCGACCTGTGCCACATGCGTGAGATTCGATGAACCGATATAGGCGGTATGCAGACCGCTGTGGCGGTGGAACAGCCACGCCTTGGCATGAAGCCGGGTCCGTGCGACTTCATAGGAAACCTTCACCTGCGCGCCGAGATCGACAAGTGCGTCAAGTGCACGGCGTTCGGTCGATCCGGTATAGACGCTCGCGATCACGCGCACGCCCGCGCCCTGCCGTACCCGTTCCTCGAGCTCGGAACGGAACAGCCGCAGCCCCGAGTGCCGCACGAATGCACACAGGAGATCGATCCGGTCGGCGCTCGGGATCTCCCGTGCGATCTCGCTTGCGATCTGGACGTCGCGCCGTCCATTGACGAGCAGGCCGGTCTGTCGAAGCGACAGTGTCGGGCGCGGGACCGCTGAATGTGTTCCGCCCAATGCCCGGCGTTCGACCGCTTCCAGGAGCAGGCGTGCGGCGTCTGCGACCCGGTCATCGGGCATCGCGCCATGTTCGACGAGCACCTCCACCATCCGGTTGGCCAGGGCGACCTGGTTGGCCAGCTGGGCGTCGTCTTCTCCGGGAATTCCTTCGAGCGCGCGTCGCAGGAGCCGATAGACATGACGGGCCAGGAGCTCGGGACGGACAGTTGGGTCCGCCGAGGTGACATCAATCCGCCAGCCCTCGGCCGTGCGGACGTTGACTTCCGCCTCCAGAGCGGAGGTCAGCAGGTCTTCGTACAGCCCGGGATACAGTCGACGGGTCATGACTGAACGGAACAGAAGAGCATGGTTGGCCGTGTTCGTGTCACCATGAAATTCCGGAGCTTTCCTTCATGGCCCGCGTCCTCGCCCGGGGCACGGCCGATGATGAGGTCCTGTTCGACCTGTCGCTGATCGGCCCGGGGAACCAGGCCGCCCCAGGCCACGATGTTCTGCACGGGAATCATGTGTCGACCCGGGGCACGCGCCGCACGATGACCCGCCATCGCCGATTGCGTTGCCGCGATTCGGGCGCGAAGTCGGGATCGCGTGCCTCCTGCCGGTCAAGCTCGGTCCAGGGAAGCGATCCTCGTGCCCTGAGGGACTCCCGCATGGGCCCCGTCAGTTCGTCATGGCCGAGATGGTCAAGAAGATACCCGAGACGCTGCACGACGGGACGCTCCACGACCACCGACAACGCGGCGAGCCGCTCCCGGTCGATCCTGCGTCCGAGATCAGAAAGGACCGTCGCGACAGTGTCCATGCCGCCCGACGCCCGCGGGTAGCGCAGCAGGTCGAGGGCCGTCAGCGCGGCGGACGAGACCTTCATCGCGCCGGTGTCGGTCTTGTGGTCCTCGATCCCCGCCGTCACCGCATTCATGTCCTTGCGGAAGTAGAAGACGATCAGGCTGCGCCCGGCACGAATCCCGGGCAGGCGCTTCGCCGCGACAATCTGAAACTCCATGACCGCCTGGTGCGTCGCGCCGTGCAGCTCCGCCGCCTTCAGCAGACCAACGTAGTAGGCCTGAGCCTCGCGGCGCATGAGCGCGTCAATGTACCAGGCCGGCGGCGGTGCTCCCCAGGACGCATAGTGCGGTGGAACGACGACATAGAAGCCCTGTCGCGGGTTGAGCAACACCTTGCGACGCTGTAACCGTTCCGCGGCATCCAGGAATGCGCCGTGCCCGATGCCGAGCGCCCGCTCGGCATCGTCGGCGGTGAAGACCGTTCGGCCGGTGGACAGCAGACCGCCCACATACCCCGACAGGGCCGATCGTCGATCATGAAACATGACTGATATTCCGCTTCACATGCGGAAATATCAACATGAAACAACAGTTATTCGGCGCACGCACCCGAACAGACGCGCCAGGACGTGGCGGATTTGAGCGCATGGCTCACGGCAAGATCGAAACCGATCCCTCTCACGAGGATTGATCAGCGTCTTTCAAACCAGACCGTGTCAGCAATTGTGCAAGCGGGTCATCAGACACAACGTACTCGTGTCGGCAAGCCGCCATGCCTGGGTGGGCCTGCGGGCGGCGTTTTCTGTTACGCTGCGCTGCATGGAGCTGGTCGCGCGAATCGCACTGATCACCGCGCTCGTCTACGGGGTCGTCGTCGGACTGACCTACATCATGCAGCGCCACCTCCAGTACTTCCCCGACCGGCGCATGTACTCGCCGCGCGAGGGCGGCGTACCGGAGATGTCGGTCGTGCGCTTCAACGCCGCCGACGGCGTGCAGCTCGTCTCCTGGCACCATGCCGCCGCCGGCGCGCCGACGGTGGTCTACTTCCCCGGCAACGGAGGCAACATCGCCAACCGCGGCATTGCCGCGCGACACTTGATCGACTCCGGCTACGGCGTGCTGCTGGTGGGCTACCGCGGCTATGGCGGCAGCGGCGGGCGGCCGACCGAAGAAGGGCTGTACGCCGACGGACGCGCGGCGATCGCCTGGCTGCGCGACAGCGGCGTGCCGGCGCACCGGATGGTGATGCACGGTGAATCTCTGGGCACCGGGGTCGCGGTCAGGATGGCGGTCGAGCACGAGGTTGGCGCGGTGATTCTGGAGGCGCCGTTCACCTCGGCCGTCGATGTCGGCGCCCGCGCCTACCCGTTCCTGCCGGTGCGCTGGCTGATGAAGGACCGCTACGAATCGCTCGCCCGCATCACCGCCGTCGACGCGCCGCTGCTGATTGTCCATGGCGAGGACGACCGCGTGGTTCCGGTGGACCATGGACGCAGGATGCTGGCCGCCGCGCGCGAGCCGAAACAGGGCGTGTTCATTGCCGGTGCCGGCCACAACGACCTGCGCGCGCACGGCGCCGATGCGGCAATCCTGCGCTTCCTCGCGGCGACGTTCCCGCGCGAGTAGGCCATGGCGTCATCGCCCGTCCACGTCCCGCAGGAGCGGCGCGGGACGAACAGGAGGTGCGGGACGAAGAGCGCCCGCTCGGGGGCGAACCCGACGTCGGGTTCCTTGATTGGCGGAGTGATCGAGGCGCACTGAGTGCTCAGGAAGATCAGGGATGCCTTCGGCGGTGGCGCCACACCGACCACCGGTCCGCGGCTTCGAAGTACCTGATGCAGGCGGCGGCCACGAACGGCGCGAGGGCGTGACAGGGCAGGGGACGCATCTCCTCGACCGGCAGGATCGTCTCGCGGGTCGTGGCCCCGTCGGCGAGCGTCGACAGCTCCCGGCCGAGCAGGGTCGCGAAGGACAGTCCCCGGCCGCTGTATCCGAGTGCTGCCCACACGCCGTGGTCCAGGCGCAGGATCCGGGGAAGCTGGTGTGCCGTGAGCGCAACCCAGCCGCTCCAGTGCTCCTCCCATTCAACGGAACCGAGTTCCGGGAACACCATCTTCACCCGTCGCGTCGCACCGGCCAGGTCGGCGCGGGCTGATTTCGCGAGAGGCGGCCCGCCGGCTCCCACATGCAGCCGGTTGCCGGGCACCTTGCGGATGCCGGACCACAGGTGACGGGTGTCGCTCAGGAAGTGCCTTTGCGGCAGCACGCGGTCCAGCATGCCGTCCTCGAACGGACGGCTGACGGCGGTGTAGCCGCGTACCGGAACGACGGTGCGGGCCAGACCCGGCCACAGTGCGTCGGTGTAGGCGTTGGTGCAGATGAAGACCGTGTCTGCACCCACTTCCCCGGCCGGCGTCGAGACGGTCCAGCCCGCGGCGCCGGACCGCTCGATGCGCGTCGCCGGGGTGTTGCTGAACTGGGCGACACCCGCTTGGCGCGCAGCCCGGGCCAGTCCGCGCGCGTAGGTGAGCGCGTTGACGGCGAACGCCCGCGCATCGGTCAGGCTGGCGCGATAGAAGGGGCTTCCGACCAGGTCCGCGGTTTCGCGGGCATCGTGGAAGGTGGGTTCGGAGCCGCTCTCCGCGAGCCCGCTCGCCCGTCGCTTCAGGTCCGCCTCCGCCCGCGGCGTGTGCGCGGCGAGGAGCCAGCCTGCGCCACGAAGGACCGCGTCGATTTGAAACTCCGTGAGCAGCCCGCGCACCACCTCCGGCCCGGCCGCGAGCGCCGCATTCAGGCGACGGCCGCGCTCGGGTCCGTAGATCCTCTCGATCCGGCGCTCTCCGTGCTTCGAGACCGGAACCACGTTGCCGAAGGCGCGCCCCGACGAGCCCCACCCGGGCTCGCGCGCCTCGATCTGGACGACGCGCTTTCCGGTGCGCGCCAGGTGCAGCGCGGCAGACGACCCGGTGATCCCGGCGCCGACGACGATCGCGTCGGCTCGAAGCGACTCCGACAGGGGGGCAGCGGCCGCCGGCGGTTCCGGGGACGGCGTATCCCATGAGGGGAGTGGGCAGGGCTCTTCCACCACGGTCCGGACCTGTCTGCCAATCGGCGCACCGGCGCCGCCCAAACCTGCATCGAGACGCGTGCGAGGCGTGAACGGCGCTTTCTCCGGCGCAAACCTCCCGGAGACGCCGTGCCCGTCGCGACCTCGTTCCTTCACACAGGAAACCACTTTCGCTAGCGTGCCTCAACCGGCCGGGCGGCGCGCACGGCGCCGCCTGTGCAGACCGACACGGCTTGAGACATCCAGTGAACACAACCGCACGCACAGCAGCGAACCGACGCTTCGATCCCGTGACCCTGGAGATCCTGTGGTCGCGCCTCATCTCGATCGCGGACGAGTCCGCCGCGACACTGCTGCGGACCGCATTCTCCACCGTGGTCCGGGAATCGAATGACTTCACCACGGTACTGCTCGATGCCGAGTGCAACTGCCTGGCCGAGAACACCGGCGGCATCCCGTCCTTCGTCGGCATGGTGCCGAGCGCGGTGAAGGCGATGCTGGACCGGATCCCGGTCGAACGCTGGCGGCCCGGCGACTGCGTCATCACCAACGACCCCTGGATCGGGTCGGGCCACCTCCCCGACGTCACCATGGCCTCCCCGATCTTCCACCGCGGCACCCTGGTGGGCTTCTCCGGGTCGATCGCCCATATGCCCGACTTCGGCGGCTCCGGGTGGGCCTGCGACACGCGCGAGGTGTACGAGGAGGGCCTGCGCCTGATGCCGGTCAGGTTCATCGAGGACGGACAGGAGGTCGAGGTCGTCGCGGACATCATCCGCGCCAACGTCCGGGTGCCGGACCAGGTCATGGGCGACATCTACGCCCAGGTGGCGGCGCAGCGTATCTGCCGCAACGGGCTGCAGCAGTTCCTCGACGACACCGGCCTCGCCGACCTGACCGAGCTCTCCGCCGAGTTGCGCGGCCGGGCCGAGACCGCGATGCGCACAGCGATCGCGGCACTGCCGGACGGTTCGTGGTCGGCATCGATGGACGCCGACGGAATCGACGAGTTCGAGACCCATATCGAGTGCCGGATGACCATCAGCGGGTCCGACCTCGAACTCGACTTCGCGGGAACATCCGGGCAGGTGGCGTGCGGCATCAACTCGGTCATGAAGTACACTCGTGCCTTCGCGACCTATCCGATCAAGTGCGCGCTCGACCCCGACAGCCCGCGCAACGAGGGGTCCTTCCAGCCCGTCACGGTCAAGGCGCCGGAGGGGTCGATCGTCAATCCGATCTACCCCGCTCCGGTCGGGGCCCGTCAACTCACCGGACACCTGCTGTACGGCGTCATCTATCGGTGCCTCGCGCAGATTGCGCCGGACCGGGTGGTCGCGGAGTCGGGCAGCACCCCGACCCTGCGCTCGGTCTACGGCGGCGTGGACCGGCAGGGCCACCGGTTTAACCAGGTGCTGTTTGCGAGCGGGGGCATGGGTGCGAGCCACCGGATGGACGGATACGCCTGCACCGCCTTCCCCTCCAACACCGGAGTGGGTAGCGTCGAGGCGCTCGAGAGCGTCTCCCCGCTGCTGGTGTGGCGCAAGGAGCTGGCGTCGGACTCGGGCGGGGCCGGGAAGTTCCGCGGCGGCCTGGGCCAGGACGTGGAGATCGAGGTGCGTTCCGATCAGCCGGTCCGGCTCTCGCTGATGTCCGACCGTCACAAGTATCCGCCGCGCGGACTCCTGGGCGGCGGGGACGGATCGCCCACCCGGATCGAGTTCCGCGACGGCACCCGGCCGCACCAGAAGGGACGCACGGTAATGCAGCCGGGCGAGCTGCTCAGACTGCACTTTCCCGGTGGCGGCGGCTACGGCGATCCGGCCGAGCGCGACCCGGCTGCGATCGAGGACGACATCGCCAAGGGGTATGTCTCGGCGGAAGCAGCCCGTTCGGTCTATGGCCACAAGGGTTGACGCGCCGATGCGGTTCGCGCGCGCCGGGGCAGGCCGCGAGGCTGTCCGTGCCGGGCATCTTCCCCCGTGTTCCGGCCAGGTGCGGGCTGGCCTCGCCGGTGTGCGCCGCGATTGGCGGGAAGCTCGCGCCAGGATGCCTGGCGATTGTCCGGCGCAGGCTACCGAGGAGTTTTCGGGAACGCCGGAAGCGAGGAGGGACATGACCAGCATGGAATGCCGGGTGGCCCGCGGACACGGAGGGTCGTGATGGCATCGCGAACCCGTTGCCGCATCGGCGTGGACGTGGGCGGCACCTTCACCGATTTCGTGCTGGTGGACGAAGCGCGCGACCTCGTCTTCACCGGCAAGCAACTCACCACATCGTCCGACCCGGGCATCGCGATCTGCGAAGGCGTCGAACGCGTCGCCCGCGAGGCGGGCCTCGAACTCGCCGCCATCGACGGCATCGTGCACGGCACCACGCTGGTCGCGAACACCATCATCGAACGCACCGGCGCCCGGGTAGGGTTCATCACCACCCGCGGGTTTCGCGACGTGCTCGAGGTCGGCACCGAGATGCGCTACGACCTCTACGATCTCTTCATGGAAAAGGCGGAGCCGCTGGCGCCGCGCGACCGGCGCCTCACCGTGGACGAACGGATCGACTCGGGCGGAACCGTGGTGCTGCCGATGGACGAGGCAGAACTGCGCGAGGCCGCGCGGGCACTGGTCGGCATGGGTGTCGAGGCCGTCGCGGTCTGTTTCGTCAACAGTTACGTCAATCCCGTGCACGAGCGACGCGCGCGCGAGATCCTGGCCGAGTCGTTTCCCGCGCTTCCCCTCACGGTCTCGACCATGGTGGCTCCCGAGATCCGGGAGTACGAGCGCGCCTGCACCGCGGCCGCGAACGCATACGTCATGCCGTTGATGCGCCGCTACGTCACCGGCCTGCACGGCAGGCTCGAAGACCTGGGGATTCGTGCCCCGCTCAACGTGATGCTGTCCGGAGGCGGCATCGCGGCGCTGCGGGTCGCCCGGGAAACCCCGATCCACCTCATCGAGTCCGGCCCCGCGGCCGGCGCGATTGCCGGGGCGCACTACGCCGGGATGACCGATTCGCCCTGCGTCATCGCATTCGACATGGGCGGCACCACCGCCAAGATGTGCCTGATCGAGAACGGGGAGCCGGAGCACGCGACGACGTTCGAAGCGGGGCGCGTCAGACGGTTCGCCCACGGCTCAGGCATCCCGCTGAAGGTTCCGGTCATCGACCTGATCGAGATCGGCGCCGGCGGCGGGTCGATCGCCCGGCTCGACGCGATGGGGCTCATGAAGGTCGGGCCGCAGAGCGCCGGCGCCGAGCCCGGTCCGGTGTGCTACGGACGCGGCGGCACCGAGCCCACGGTGACCGACGCGGACCTGTGGCTCGGCTACCTGTCGCCCGACTTCTTCCTTGGCGGCGAGATGCCCCTGGAAGTAGCGGCGGTAAAGCCAGTGATGGATACGGTCCTGTCCGGCCCGGCCGGCCTCGACACCACCGCCGCCGCGGCCGGAGTGCATGCCATCGTCAACAACAACATGGCCGCCGCGGCACGCCGGCACATCGCGGAGAAGGGACGCGACCCACGCCGCTACACTCTCGTCGCCACCGGCGGCGCCGGCCCGGTGCATGCCTGGGGACTGGCCCGGCTGCTCGGCATCCGGCGCATCGTCTGCCCCCTCGGCGCCGGGGTGACGTCGTCGCTGGGCTTCCTGATCGCGGCTCCCGCCACCGACCGCGCGCACAGTCATGTCTGCCGGGTGGAATCGATCTCGGCGGATGTCGTCGCTGCGTTCTACGAGGCCATGGCCCGGGACGCGACCGGGGCGCTCGTGGAAGCCGGTGGCGATGCGGCGACCATCGCCATCGAGCGCCGCGTGGACATGCGCTACGTTGGACAGGGTTTCGAGATCGAGGTGCCGGTGCCGGACGGCGTCCTTGGCCCCGACCTCGGGGCGGAGCTGCACGAGCGGTTTCTCGATCGCTACGACGAGCTGTTCGGCCGGCGCATCGCCGGCGTTCCGGCGGAGACCGTGACCTGGCGGCTGACCGCGTCCGGGCCGACTCCGAACGTCACCCTGAACTTCGACGGCCAGCGGATCGACGCCGGTGCGGCCGGGAAGGGGGAGCGGCCGGTCCACTTCCCCGAAACCGGCTTTATGTCCTGCAAGGTCTACAATCGCTACGGTCTCGGCGCCGGCACCACCTTTCGCGGCCCCGCAGTGATCGAGGAGCGGGAGTCGACCGTCGTCGCCGGCCCCGATACCACGGTGTCGATCGACCGGTATCTGAACCTGATCATGGATCTCGACGAGCCGCGGCCGGGGTGAGGATCAAGGGCCCCCCGGTTGTTTCCACGCCGCGAGGCAAGGGTGCGGCGACACCCGGGACCGCTGGTGATCCCGTGCGAAGAGCATCACGGTCGAGGTCGTGGCCGGCGCCTTCGGGGAGTGCGGCGCCCCCGTCATCGCCGGACACCCCGGCGGCCATCGGGTATGCTCGACGACCCGAGCGACGGATCCGGAGGGACCAGCGTGATGTCAAGCGACCATGAAAGCCTGATCGTCTACATCAATGGCGAGTTCGTGCCCTGGAACGAGGCCCGCGTGCACGTGTTCTCGCCATTCGCCAAGTACGGAGCCGGAGTCTTCGAGGGGATCCGCGGCTACTGGTCGGAGCGGCGCGGGAAGATGCTGGTGTTCCGCCTGCGCGAGCACCTGGATCGCCTGGAGCTGTCGCAGCGCATCATGCGGTTCGAGGAGATCGTGCCGGCCGGGGAAATGGCCGCGACGATCCTGGAACTCGTCCGGCGAAACCGCTTTCGGACCTCGGTGCACATCCGGCCCACGGTCTATGTCGACGGTAACGGCGGTTCCGGCGCGCGCGGCCCCGTCGGGACCTTCGTCACCGCGGTTCCGCGGGGCACGCCGGATCGGGTGCGCGACGGCTGCACGGCGCAGATATCGTCCTGGGAGCGGATCGGTGACCGTTCGATGCCGGCCCGGGCAAAGGCCACCGCCAACTACAACAACGCCCGGTTCGCCGGCATCCAGGCCAGCGTCGACGGCTACGACGCCGCCATCATGCTCAACAGCCGCGGAAAGGTGGCCGAGGGGCAGGGCATGTGCCTGTTCCTGGTTCGGGACGGTGTGGCGGTCACGCCGTCAATTACCAGCGACATCCTGGAGAGCATCACGCGCGACACGGTGCTGACGCTGCTGAGGGACATGGGCATCGCCACCAGCGAGCGCGATGTCGATCGCACCGAGTTCTTCCTCGCGTCGGAGGCGTTCTTCTGCGGTACCGGGTGGGAGATCACGCCGATCAACGCGGTCGACGGCGCGCCCGTCGGTGCGGGACGTCCGGGCGAGGTGACCAGGAGGATACAGGAGGCGTACTTCGATCTCGTCCATGGCGTGTCCGGCGATCGTCCGGAGTGGATTTCCGAAGTGTGAATTGGGACTGTGGCGACCGCCCGCGCAGGTTGATCGGTTCGTGAAGAGCCGGGCGATCCAGCTGCAAGGGCCAAGGCCTGATCCGACATCGCTGCCGCTGAAGGCCCGCACACCCCGGGCACACGGGCATCGCCCTTCGCATCCCGGTCCCGTTCCATTCACCGCGTCCTGTTCCGTTCGCGCGGAGCGCTTGTCAGCGTCCCGACCGCGTGCAAGGCTCTGCGCACCACCGCCTGTCAGGACAACGGCATGCATTCGTCTTCAGGGAGGTAACGGACAATGCGCACAGGTTTCTTCACCATGCCGTCGCATCCGCCGGAACGCGATCTGCGCGAGGGTCACGAGTTCGACCTGCAGCACATCCGCTGGGCCGACGAGCTCGGGTTCGAGGAAGGCTGGGTCGGCGAACACCACACCGCGCCGTGGGAACCGCACCCGGCTCCGGACTTTCTGGTGATCGAGGGGTTCCGCCAGACCAGCAATATCCGGCTGGGCCCGGGCGGCTTCCTGCTGCCCTACCACAATCCCGCCGAGCTCGCGAACCGGATCGCGATGATGGACCACCTCAGCCAGGGACGGCTGAACTTCGGTGTCGCGGCGAGCGGCCTGCCCTCGGACTGGGGCATGTTCAACGTTGATGGCATGTCGGGCCAGAACCGGGAAATGACGCGCGAGGCACTCGAGATCATCCTGCGGCTGTGGGGCGACGAGGAGGAGTTCGATCACCAGGGCAAGTACTGGCACATCACCAAGCCGGCCGAGATGTTCGGGTTCCTGCGCCCGCACCTCTACCCCTACCAGAAGCCGCATCCGCCGATCGGCGTTGCCGGACTGTCAAAGGGATCCGATACCCTGAAGCTCGCCGGGGAGAACGGCTACGTGCCGATGAGCCTCAACCTGAGCCCGGCCTATGTCGGCAGTCACTGGGACGCGGTCGAGGAGGGTGCGAAGCGGGCCGGCCGGGTTCCGTGGCGCGGCGACTGGCGCATGGTCCGCGAGGTGTTCGTCGCCGAGACCGATGCCGAGGCGTGGAAGCTGTCGGTCGAGGGGCCGATGGGCCGGATGATGAACGAGTACTTCCTCCCGCTGCTGGCGAACTTCGGGTTCCTCGAGTTCCTGAAACACGACCCCGACGTGCCGGACAGCGACGTGACCGCGGAGTACTGCGCCCGGCACAACTGGCTGGTCGGCTCGCCGTCGACCGTCGCGGAGAAGCTCGAGGCGGTCTACGACGATGTCGGCGGGTTCGGCAGCCTGCTGGTGTTCTGCTTCGACTACGCGGACCAGCCGAACGCCTGGCACACCTCGCTCGGCATGCTGGCGAACGAGGTCATGCCACGGCTGCAGCACCTTGTGCCCGCCCCGGCCTCCTCGGCCGCGGACTAGGGAAGATCGCAGGCGGGGTGACGATCAGGCGCGGCCGGCCGACACCCCGCCATCGGCCATGTAGACCCCTCCGGTGCAGAACCCGCTCTCGTCGCTGGCGAGGAACAGCATCAGCCGCGCTACCTCGTCCGGCTGACCGAGCCGCTTCAGCGGCGTGAAGGTGGCGGTTCCCGGTCCGCCGTCGCCGGTCGCGCTCACAAGCCGCCGGACCATGTCGGTCTCGATGGCGGCCGGGTTGACGGTATTGACGCGAATGCCCTGGGCCGCGCCTTCCATGGCGGCCGCCCGCATCAGTCCGATCACCGCGTGCTTGCTGGTGGTGTAGGGCGCAATGCCCGGGACCGCCCTGATCCCCGAAGTCGACGAGGTGACCACGATCGATCCGCCGCCGCGGCTGGCGATCCGCGGCATGGCGTGTTTCAGTCCGAGCCACACGCCGCGGACATTGACCGCCATCATCCGGTCGAAGTCCTCCTCGGTCTGTTCGGTGATCGGCGCGATCCGTCCCTCGATCCCCGCGTTGAGCAGGGCGATGTCGAGGCCACCGAACCGGCGCACGGTCTCCTCGACCGCATGGCGCATCTGCCCGGCGTCGCTGACGTCGGCCGCCGCGTATTGCGCTCCGTCGATCCCAGCCGCGAGCTCCTCGAGCGCATCGGCGGAGAGATCGACCAGCATCACGCCTGCGCCTTCCGCCGCAAACAGCTGCGCCGCAGCCGTCCCGATGCCGCCTGCCGCCCCGGTGATCAGCGCTACCTTGCCTGACAACCGCCCCATGATATCGTCCCTCCATGCGTGACCGTGCTGCCCCATTGAGACGGTTTCCGGGTCACGGCGCAAGCGCGGTGCCGCGGTGCCGGAGGTTGGTGAACTGAAGACCCTGCTCGTGGTTGCCCACGTTCCCTCGCCGAATACGCAGAGCATGTGCGATGCGGTGGTGCGGGGAGCCAGCCACCCGGACGTCACCGGTGTCGCGGTCAGGGTACGGACCCCGTTCCAGGCCGGGCCGGACGACGTGTTCGCGGCCGACGGCATCATTCTCGGGACCACCGAGAACCTGGGCTACATGTCCGGCGCGATGAAGGACTTCTTCGATCGCAGCTACTACCCGGTGCTCGAACGCTGCCAGGGCATGCCCTACGGGCTCTACATCCGCGCCGGCATGGACGGAACCGGCACGCGCCGTGCGATCGAGGGCATCATGAACGGCCTGCGGTGGCGTGCGGTGCAGGAACACCTGATCTGCCGCGGCGAGTGGGACCCGTCTTTCCTTGAACGGTGCGAGGACTTCGGCCTCGGCATGGCGGCGGGGCTCGAGGCCGGGATCTTCTGACCCGGCGTCAGCCGGCCGACAGCCGCCGTTCCTTCTCGAGCCGGGCCTCGCGGTGGGTAACGTAAGCGGTGGAGGCAAAGATGATGGCGCCGCCGAGCCAGGTCCAGATCGTCGGCTCCTCGTCGAACAGCAGATAGCCGAACACGGCGATCAGCGGCAGCCGGGTGAAGTCCAGCGGCTGCAGCTGCGAGACCTCCGCCATCTGCAGCGCCCTGGTGAACAGCAGGTGGCCGGCCGTCGCGACACCGGCGAGGCAGAACAGCCACAGCCAGGCCTCCGGCGTCGGCCAGATCCAGACCGGGATCGCGGGGATCAGCGAGACCGGCGACTGCAGGAGGACCATGTAGATCACGATGGTTTCCGGACGTTCTGTCGTCGTCAGCCGCTTGACAATCAGGATGGTCCCGGCAATCGCCACCGCGTGGCCGAGCATGAGCAGGGCCCCGGTGGAGACCGCTTCCACCCCCGGGCGCAGCACCACCAGCATCCCGAGGAACCCGATGGCGACCGCTGTGATCCGGCGTGCCCGCATCACCTCGCCAAGGAAGACAGCGGCCCCGATGGTCGCAAAGAGCGGCGTGGTGAAGCTGAGCGCCGTTGCTTCGGCAAGCGGGATCATGGTGATCGACATGAACCCGGCGGTCATGCCCACGATGTTGATTGCCGAGCGCGCGATGTACAGACCGATGCGCCGGGTCCGCAGTACGTCCCGGCCCTGGCTCAGGATCCACGGGAGCAGCAGGAGTACCGACAGGAAGTTTCGGAAGAACACGGTCTCGAGCACATGCACGTGTTCCGACGCCAGCCGAATGAACACCCCCATGGTGGCAAAGCACACCATTGCCGCCAGCATGAGGAGGGCGCCGCGCATGGCGGCGGGGCCGGTGCTACAGGACCGCCTCGGCCAGGAGGCGGACGGCGTCGTGCGAGCGGGTGCGCGCGATCAGCGTATCGACATGACGTGCCGCCGCCGCCGTCTTCCAGTCGGCAAGCCGCTCGACGATCCGCTCCCGCGGCCCCACCAGGGCCACCTGGTCGACCAGGTGCTGTGGCACGGCGGCGGCCGCCTCCGCCCGCCGGCCCGAAAGGAACAGGTCCTGGATGCGCTCGGCCTCCGCCTCGAAGCCGATGCGCTTCGCGTAGTCGCAGTAGAAGTTCTTGTTCCGCGCGCCCATGCCGCCGATGTAGAACGAGATGTTCTCGCGCACCGGCCTGCTGGCCCGTTCGACGTCGTCGTCGAGCACGACGTGGCACAGCGGCATCACCGCGAAATCCTCCAGCGACTTGCCGCCACCGGCCCGCGCAAGGCCCGCCTCGACATGCGGTCCGAACACGTCGAACCGTGTCGGGTCCATGTAGATCGGCAGGAACCCGTCGGCGATCTCGGCTGCCGTGCGCACCCCGGTCGGGCTGATCGCGCCGGTGACGATCCGCAACGCGGGATCGCCGTGCAGGATGCTCTTGAGCGGCTTGCCGAGCCCCATCGCGCCGGCACCGCTGTAGGGGAACTGGTAGTGCTCGCCCTGGTGGGTCAGCGGTTCGGTGCGCTCAAGCACCCGGCGCACGATCGAGACATACTCGCGCAGCCGGGTGAGCGGCTTGCCGTAGGGCTCCCCGTGCCAGCCCTCGACCACCTGCGGCCCGGACGGGCCGAGGCCGAGGACGAACCGTCCGCCGGAAAGCTGCTGCAGGGTGATCGCGGTCATCGCCGCCATGGTCGGCGCCCGGGTCGTCATCTGCATGATCCCTGTCCCGACCCGGATCCTGCGGGTCAGCGCGAGTGCCCACGCCGCCGGACTGACCGCGTCATGCCCCCATGATTCGGAGGTCCACAGCGAATCGTAGCCCAGGTCATCAGCGAGGCGGATCAGGTCCTCGTCCAGGCTGAAGCGGCCGCCGCCACTGCCGATGCTGAGGCCGAGTTTCATGGTAGAAGCCCTCCCGGGGTGTGGAGTGTCGCACGCGGCCCACAATAGGCACGCACCGGTCAAAAGGCGACAGGCGAGGGCCCGCAGCCGTGCACCGTCGCGCTGCCGCCGGGCGGTACGGCATCGCGTGCGACCGTGCTATGGTCCCGCCGGCCCGCGAACGGGCGCGAACGCAGTTCAGGAGAGTGGCGCCATGGCGGAATCGATCGCGGTCATCGGGGGGTCGGGTTCGCTGGGCGCCGGGCTTGCCATGCGCTGGGCGCGCGCCGGACACGATGTCGTCATCGGCTCGCGCGTCCCGGACCGGGCCGCGGATGCGGCGGCGCGGCTGAACCGGCAGGCAGGGACAGACACCATCCGGGGGACGGGCAACCCGGAAGCGGCCGCCGCGGCCGGCATTGTCGCGCTCACGGTCCCCTTTGCGAACCACGCCTCGACCCTCGAGGTGCTGCGCCCGGTTCTTGCCGGACGGATCCTGATCGACACCACCGTGCCCCTGGTTCCGCCCAGGGTGCGCACCGTCCGCATTCCCGAGGGCGGATCGTGTGCACGGCACGCCCAGGACGTGCTCGGCCCCGAGGTCCGGGTGGTATCGGCATTCCAGAACGTGGCCGCCGATCACCTCGCCGATCTCGCGCACGAGATCGACTGCGACGTACTGGTCTGCGGCAACGATCCCGCCGCCCGCGAGATCGTGGTCGGGCTCGCGACGGACGCGGGCCTGCGGGCCTGGCATGCCGGGGTGATCGCCAATTCGATCGTGGCGGAGGCGCTGACCTCGGCGCTCATCTTCATGAATGCACGCTACCGGATCGACGGTGCCGGCGTGCGGATCACCGGTACTCCCGGTTCGGCCGGTCGATGACACCCGCCCTTTCCCTGCATGCCCTGCCCGGGATCCCGGAGGTGGCCCCGGGCGATGACCTCGCCGCGCTGATCGTTGCGGCTCTCGGGCAGTTCGAGGTGCAAGACCACGACATCCTGGTGGTGGCGCAGAAGATCGTGTCCAAGGCAGAAGGCAGGCTGGTGGAACTCGGAACCGTCCGACCCGGCCCGGAGGCACTCGCTCTCGCGCCGAAGGTCGACAAGGACCCTCGCCTGGTCGAACTGATCCTGCGCGAATCCAACGCGGTGGTGCGCCATTGTCCCGGCGTGCTGGTGGTCGAGCAGAAGCTGGGACTGGTCATGGCCAATGCGGGGATCGACCATTCAAATGTCTCCCAGGCCGGCGAGGACGACGACACCGTGCTGCTGCTGCCCGTGGATCCCGACGCGAGCGGCCGGGCGATCCGCAACACGCTGGCCGGGCGGCTGGGCGTCGACATCGGTATCGTGATCGCCGACAGCATCGGCCGGGCGTGGCGGACCGGGACCACCGGGCATGCGATCGGCGTGGCGGGTCTGCCTGCGGTGGTCGACCTTCGCGGGGATCTCGACCGGCATGGCCGCGCCCTGAGGGTGAGCGAACAGGCCGTCGCCGACGAACTGGCCGCCGCGGCCTCGCTCGTGCAGGGCCAGGCGGCCGAGGGCCTTCCGGTGGTGCTGGTCCGCGGCTTCCGGTCCCGGGCGCCGCACCAGGGCGCCGGGGCGCTGCTGCGCCCCCGGGAACGGGACCTGTTCCGATGACAAACGGTCGGCCGGATGCCGGGCAGGACCAGGTCGTGATGCTCTCCGGCGGGGTCGGGGGCGCCAAGCTGGCGCTTGGGCTGTCACGCGTCATCGAGCCGGATCGCCTGGTGATGGTGGCCAACACCGCCGATGATTTCACCTGGCTCGGCCTGCACGTCTCGCCCGACATCGACACCGTGGTCTACACGCTCGCCGGTCTTGCCGATCCCGAACGCGGCTGGGGGCGCGCGGAGGAGACCTGGAACTTCATCGGCGCGATCTCCGAGCTCGGGGGCGAGGACTGGTTCCGGGTTGGCGACCGCGACCTCGCCATGCACGTCACGCGCACCCGGCGCCTGGCCGAGGGTGCGAGCCTGACCGAGGTGACCGCACAGCTCGCCCGCGCACTCGATGTCGGGGTCTCGGTCCTGCCGATGACCGACCAGTCGGTGACAACCGTGGTCGAGACCGCGCGCGGGGATCTCGCTTTTCAGCACTACTTCGTGCGCGAGCGCTGCGAGCCCGAGGTCACCGGGTTCCGGTTTGCCGGGATCTCGGATGCGCGCATCAACCCGGTGCTGGAGCGCGTGCTCGGATCGGGTCGTGTGGCAGGCGTGATCATCGGACCGTCGAACCCGTATGTCAGCATCGATCCGATCCTGGGCATCCCTGGCATGCGGACGGCGCTGGAGAGCGCCGGATGCCGGGTGCTGGCGGTCTCGCCGATCGTCGGCGGCAAGGCGATCAAGGGACCCGCCGCCAAGATGATGGCGGAACTCGGGGTGCCGGCGACCGCGACCGGCATCGCGCGCCACTACCGCCGCCTGGCCGACATCCTGGTGATCGATCACGCGGACCGCGACGAGACTGACGCGATCCGCGACCTGGGGCCGGAGGTGCTGTGCACGGGGACGGTGATGCATACCCTGGAAGACCGTGAGCAGCTGGCGCGCGACTGCCTGCGCGCCCTGGGCCTGGCATTACCTTGACCCGGACCGCCATCGTGGTTCCGGTGAAGGAGCCGGCGCAGGCCAAGAGCCGGTTGCGCCCGGTGCTGGACGAGCGGCAACGCCGGGGCCTGGTCGCCGCCATGCTGGGCGACGTCCTGCGCGCGGTTCCGGCCGACCCCGACCGGTGCAGGGTGTTCGTGGTCGCGACGGCGCAGGTCGAGGTCCCCCGCGGGGTGACCAGGATCACGGAGCCGGCCAGCCGCGGCTACAACGCCGCCATCGACATGGCGCTCGCCGATCCCGCGGTCCGCCGGGCCCGGTCCATGCTGGTGCTGCCGGCGGACCTGCCGCTGGTCACGAGCGAGGACATCGATCTCCTGATTGCCGCTGCGCCGGTACCCGGGATGCGGATTGCTCCAGACCGTGACGGGGACGGAACCAACGCGCTGCTGCTCTCGCCGCCCGGTCTGGTTGCCACCGGGTTCGGGCCCGAGAGTTCGGCCCGTCACCGCGCGTCGGGTGAGGCGGCGGGTGTGTCGGTGGAGACGGTGATTCGGCCCGGACTTGCGTTCGATATCGATACTCCGCAGGATCTGGCCGATTTCTGTGCCTGCGCGGGCAGGACGGGGACCCACCGGTACCTGCGGCAGACCGGTGTTGCCGCCCGGCTTGCCGGGCGCTCGGGGCTGCGGGAGCGGGGATGACAGTGACTGATCACCTGTACTGGACAGATCCGGCCGGGCGGCCGGACCACAACACCTGCCTGGAGCTGGCGGAGTTTGACCGGCCGGAACCGCTGATGGCGGCGGCCGCCGCCATGCGCGACCACGGTTTCGGGCGCCGGGTGAGCTATTCGCGCAAGGTGTTCATCCCGCTCACCCAGCTGTGTCGCGACGTCTGTCACTACTGCACCTTCTCGCAGCCGCCACGCGTGCTCGGCCGGGCGTACCTGTCGCCCGACGAGGTGCTCGCCATCGCGAGCGCCGGCCGCGACGCCGGGTGCCGGGAGGCGCTGTTCACGCTCGGTGACAAGCCGGAGCTGCGCTACTCCGCCGCCCGCGACGCGCTTGCCGAACTCGGTCATGCAACGACGCTCGCCTACCTGGAGGACATGGCCCGGCTGGTATTCCGCGAGACCGGGCTGCTGCCGCACCTCAATCCCGGGGTGCTCGGTGCCGAGGACGTTCGCTCCCTGCGCGCGGTGTCGGCGAGCATGGGCATCATGCTGGAGAGCACGGCGCGCCGGCTGCTCGAGCCCGGGGCCTGCCACCATGGTTCACCCGACAAGGACCCGGAGGTACGCATCGCCACCATCGCCGAAGCGGGTCGCCAGGAGGTCCCCTTCACCTCCGGCATCCTGATCGGGATCGGCGAGACCCGGGCCGAGCGGATCGAGGCCCTCCTGGCCCTGCGTGACCTGCACGACACCCACGGACACATCCAGGAGGTCATCATCCAGAACTTCCGGGCCAAGCCCGGAACTCGCATGGCCGACGCACCCGAGCCCGACCTCGCGGATTTGCAGTGGACCATCGCCGCCGCCCGGCTGGTGCTGGGACCGACGATGTCGATCCAGGCCCCGCCCAATCTCTCGCCCGGCGAGTGCGCCGGGCTGATCGCCGCCGGCATCAACGACTGGGGCGGGGTCTCCCCGGTCACTCCCGACCATGTCAATCCCGAGGCGCCCTGGCCGCACCTCGACCGGCTGGCCGACGAGACCGCCGCGGCCGGCTCGATCCTGGTCGAGCGTCTCACCGTCTATCCCGGGTACGTGCGCGATGCCGCGCGCTGGATCGACCCGGGCCTGGTCCCGTCGGTGCTGGCCGCCGCCGACTCCGACGGCCTGGCGCGCAGCGACGACTGGTCGCCCGGGGACTCGGATACCCCGGACCGCCGGATCGCGAATTTCCGGGCCATGCCGGGCCGGGCCGGCGATGCCGGGCTCGACCGGATCCTGCGCCGGGCGATGGCGGGCGAAACACTTGACGAGGCCGGGATCGTGCGCCTGTTCGAGGCCCGCGACGGGGAGGTCGCGGCGATCGCGGCAGCGGCGGACACGCTCCGGCGCGAGAACAGCGGCGAGGTGGTTCGCTACGTGGTGAACCGCAACATCAACTACACCAACATGTGTTACTTCGGCTGCCGGTTCTGTGCCTTTTCCAAGGGGCGGACCCACGAGAACCTGCGCGGCAGTCCCTACGACCTGGCAATGGAGGAAATCGTCCGCCGGGCGCTGGAGGCCTGGGAGCGCGGGGCGACCGAGGTGTGCCTGCAGGGCGGCATTCACCCCGAATACGACGGCAGCACCTACCTCGGGATCGTGGAGGCGCTGAAGCAGGTCCTGCCCGACCTGCACATCCACGCGTTCTCTCCGCTCGAGGTGTTCCAGGGCGCCGCCACCCTCGGGCTCGGGCTGGAGCGGTATCTCGGCATGCTGCGCGATGCCGGTCTCGGCAGCCTGCCCGGGACCGCGGCGGAGATTCTCGATGACGAGGTCCGGGCCGTGCTGTGCCCGGACAAGATCAACACCGCCCAGTGGCTGGAGGTGATCGAGACCGCGCACCGGGTGGGGCTGCGGAGCACCGCGACCATCATGTTCGGCCATGTCGAACAGCCGCTCAACTGGGCCCGGCACCTGTTGCGGCTGCGTGCGCTGCAGCAGCGCACCGGCGGGATCACCGAGTTCGTGCCGCTGCCGTTCGTGCACATGGAAGCACCGATCTTCCTGCGCGGCGGAGCCCGGCGGGGGCCGACGTGGCGCGAGGCGCTGCTGATGCACGCGGTTGCCCGGCTGGCACTTCACCCGGTCATCACCAACATCCAGACATCCTGGGTCAAGCTCGGTGCCGGCGGGGCGGGGCTCTGCCTCGATGCCGGCGCCAACGATCTTGGCGGCACCCTGATGAACGAGACCATCACCCGGGCCGCCGGGGCGTCGCACGGCCAGGAACTTCCGCCGGAACGGATGGATGCGACCATCCTCTCCTTCGGACGCACACCCGAACAGCGAACCACGCTCTATGGCGCGGTCGCCGACGAGCGGCAGCGGGCATCCTACGGGGCCCCGGCGCTTGCCCCGGTCGTCAACACCCCGCCGCGGCGCCGGCACGGGCGCAGGCCCGCCGAGCGGTTCCGCTTCGAGGGTGCGGCGGACTGAGCGGAGCCCCGCGATGCCCCCGCCGATGCCGGGCTTCGGCCTGATCCTGTCAAACCGGGCCCCGGTGCTCGACTACGGCACAGCCGCCGACCTGGTCGAGCTCGGTGTTGCGGCCGAGGCGTCGGGACTGTTCGACACCGTGTGGTCGGGGGATGCGTTTCTCACCAATCCGCGGCTCGATGCCATCACCCTGCTGGCGGCGGTCGCGGCACGGACCCGGACCGTGCGGCTGGGTCCCGCCTGCATGGGAAGCTTCACCCAGCGCAGCGTGCTCGACCTGGCCTACCAGTGGGCCAGTCTCGACCTGATCTCCGGCGGCCGGACCGTCATGGTCGCCTGCGCCGGTGGCGGCAGTTCCCGGGCCTGGGACAGGGAGGGCCGGCATACCGGCATCGAACCGGCGGAACGCCGCGCGCTGATGTGGGAGCGGATCGAGGTCATGCGCGCCCTGTGGTCGGGCGAGCCGGTGCGGTATTGCGGCCGGTACCACGACCTCGACGGCGTGCGGATCGTGCCGGCTCCGTCCCGGCCGAACACCCCGGTCTGGGCGGCGACCAACATCACCCGGCTTGCAACCGGGGTATCGTCGGGCAGGATGCCGACCCGCACCCTGGCCACGGTCGGCCGGCTGTGCGACGGATGGATGACCCACTCGGTCTCGCCGCAGACCTTCACCGGGGCGTGGGAGCACATCCTCGCTGCCGCCGACGGGTGCGGCCGGGATCCCGGGGCCCTCGACAACGCACTGGTCATCAATCTGTGCGTGCGCGACAGTGCCGCCGAGGCGCTCGAGGAATCCCGGGAATTCCTCGCCGACTACTACGGGATCAGGTTCTCGGCCGAACGCACGGGGGAATGGACGGCGCACGGCCCGCCCGAGGCCTGCGCCGAGCGCCTGAGCGGCTACCGCGCCAGCGGTGTGCGCCACCTGGCGATCCGGCTTGTCTCGCGTGACCAGGCGGGACAGTTCGACCGCCTCGTTGACGAGGTGCTGCCGCTCGTCTCCGGCGGGAACTGACACGGAAACGGGAGGAACGTCATGGCTGTCGGAGTGGGCCTTGGAATGGCCACCTACACCTTCTCCACCGCCGAAGGGTTCTGGCGCTGGGTGCGCCGGTGCGACGAGGCGGGAATCGATTCGCTGTGGCAGACCGACCGGCTGGTCTCCAGGGAACCGTTTCTCGAGTGCATGTCCGTCATGGCGGGGCTTGCCGGTGCGACCCGCACCGTCAAGTTCGGTATGAACGTCGCCTCGATCGGGCTGCGCGACCCGCTGCTGACGGCCAAGCAGTGCGCCACCATCGACTATCTCTCCGGCGGCAGGCTGCTGCCGGCCTTCGGCCTCGGCAGCAACCGCTCGCGCGACTGGGTGGCCTCGGGGACCCTGACCCGGGCGCGGGGCCGGCGGATGAACGAGGCGCTGGAGATCATGACGCGGCTCTGGGTCGAGGACGACGTGAGCTTTACGGGACTGCACTTCAGCTACGACCGCGCGAGCATCAATCCCAAGCCGGTCCAGGACCCGTTGCCGCTGTGGATCGGCGGCAGCTCGGACGCCGCCATCGAACGGTCGGCCCGCTACGGCACCGGCTGGCAGGCCGCCTTCGACACGCCGGAGGAGGCCGGGGTGATTGTCGAGCGGATCCATTCGGCCGCGCAACGCCTTGGCAGGTCGCTCGATGACGATCACTTCGGCGCCGGGTTCGGGGTCCGGTTCGGTACCTGGGACGAGCCGGTGGTCAGGGCCATGGCCGAGGACTTTGAACGGCGGACCGGCAAGGAGGCGAGCCGCGGCCTGGTGGTGGGCGGGGCCGCGGAGATCCTGGAGCGCGTCGGCAGCTACGTCGCGAACGGGGTGTCGAAGTTCATCCTGCGCCCGGTCGGTCGCGGCGACGCGGAGATGGAGTACCAGACCGAGCGCATCATCTCCGAGGTACTGCCCGAAGTGCCCGGGATTGCGAGGGCGGCATGAGGTTCGGATTCCAGCTGATGCTGCGCGGCTCCGGGCTGGCGCCCGGGGACATCACGCGAACCGTGCGCGCGGGGGAGGCGGCGGGGTTCGACATCGTCGCGCCCAACGACCACCTTGTGGTGCCCGGCGGAATCGCCAGCACCTACCCCTACAGCGAGGACGGGGCCTGGGCCGGCGCCGCCGTCGGCGAGTGCCACGAGCAGCTCACCGCGCTCGCGTTCATCGCCGGGCTGACGGAACGCATCCGCATCCTGACCTCGGTGATGGTCGTGCCCTATCGCTCGCCGGTTCTCACCGCCAAGGTCGTGGCAACCGCCGACGTGCTCTCGGGCGGCCGCGTCATCCTGGGATGCGGTGCCGGGTGGATGGAGGAGGAGTTCGTCGCCGTCGGGGCCCCGCCCTTTGCCGAGCGCGGCCGGGTCACCGACGAGTACCTGGAGATCTTCCGCGAACTGTGGACCGGCGGACGGTGCAGCTATTCTGGCCGCTATGCCCGGTTCTCCGACGTGCTGTTCGAGCCGAAGCCGGTGCAGAAACCGCATCCGCCGATCTGGATCGGCGGCGAGAGCCCGGCGGCGCTGCGCCGCGTGGCGCGGCACGGCAACGGCTGGTACCCGGCCGCCAACAACCCCCGGTTCCGGATCGCCACACCGGACGATCTCGCCCGCGGGCTCGGCGATCTCGGCGCGGCCTGCGAGGCCGTCGGCCGCGACCCGGGCGAGCTCGAGACCGGGTTCTTTCACACCGCCATTGTCGGCGGGCCGCGCGCGGGACCGCTCACCGGCCGGCCCGAGGACATTGCCGGGGATATCGAGGCGTTCCGGTCGGCCGGGCTCGACACACTGGTGGTGAGGATGCAGCGTGAGGAACTGGCGCCAACGCTCGAGGCGATCGACTGGTTCGGCCGCGAGGTGATCCCTCTGGTCAGCTGAGCGGCGCCGGTGCGCAAACGCGCGGTTTGGTCCCGGCGCGGGCCGGCCATATGGTGCGGGTGGCCATGCGCCGCCCGAAGGTGTGTACAGTGAGGGAGGACATCACGGTGCAGTTCGGTTTCGGACTTCCGACCCGGGGACCGCTCGCGCGGCCGGACACCGCCCGAGCGGTGCTGGCCCGGGCGGAGGAGATGGGTCTTGCCTATGTCTCGGTGGCGGATCACATCGTCATTCCGGCGACGATCGCGCCGCACTACCCGTATTCGGACACCGGCGAGCCGCCGTTCCCGGCTGACGGCGAGTGCCTCGAGCAGCTCACCACCATGGCGTGGATCGCGGCCGTCACCAGCCGGATTCGCATCCTGTCGTCGGTGATGGTGGTACCCCACCGCAATCCGGTGCACACCGCGAAGACGATCGCGACCATCGACGTGCTGTCGGGCGGCCGGGTGACCATCGGCTGCGGGGCCGGCTGGATGGAGGAGGAGTTCGTCGCCATCGGCACCGAGCCGTTTGCCGAGCGCGGGCGGGTGACCGACGAATACCTGGCAATCTTCCGCGAACTGTGGACCAGCGAGCGGGCCGCGTTCTCCGGCCGCTACACCGGGTTCTCCGACGTGCTGTTCGAGCCCAAGCCCGTGCAGAAGCCGCACCCGCCGATCTGGATCGGCGGCGAGAGCCCCGCGGCGAAGCGCCGGGCGGTCCGTCACGGCGACGGCTGGTTCCCGATCGGCGCCAACCCGGCGTTTCCTCTGAACACGGCCGCGCGCTACGCCGAGGGACTGTCGGCGCTGCGCCAGTCCGCAGCCGAGGCCGGACGCGATGTCGCGACCATCGATCTCGGCTTCTGGTCGAACTGGAACCACGAGGTCACCGGACGCGTGACACCCCAGGACGGTGAGCGCCACATCATGACCGGCGGTGCCGGCGCGGTGCTCGATGACATCGGCTCGCTGCATGAACTCGGCGTGCGGACCTTCATGTTCCAGCTTGCGAATCCGGACGGACTCGACGCGACCCTGGCGTCGATGGACCGGTTCGCCGAGCAGGTCATGTCCAGGGTCTGAGCGATGGAGGCGGCGGCCGCCGACTACATCATCGTCGGTGCCGGTTCGGCCGGCTGCGTGCTGGCGGACCGCCTGAGCGAGGCGGGAGCAAGCGTCTTGCTGCTCGAGGCCGGCCCGCGCGACCTGCATCCGCTCATCCACATCCCGGCCGGGGTACTCGGACTGCTCCACCATCCCCGGCTCAACTGGAACTACTCGTCGGAACCGGAGCCGACCAGCGGCAATCGCCGGATCCACTGGCCGCGCGGCCGGGTGCTCGGCGGGTCGAGCTCGATCAACGGCATGCTGTATGTCCGCGGCAACCCGGCGGACTACGACGGCTGGTCGCAGATGGGGTGCCGGGGCTGGTCGTTTTCCGAGGTGCTGCCCTTCTTTCGCAGGTCCGAGACCTACCGGGGCGACGGCGACGCTGAATGGCGCGGGACCGACGGTCCGGTCACGGTCGAGGACTACCGCAGCGTGCTCGAACTCACCCACGCCTTCGTGCGGGCCGCGACCGAGGCCGGACATGCGAAGAGCGCCGACCTGAACGGTGCGGAGCCCGAGGGGGTGGGGTATTCGCAGATGACACGGCGCGGCAGGTTGCGGAGGTCCACTGCCCGGACCTTTCTCGCCCGCGCGCGGCGGCGGTCCGGCGTGCGCATCGAGACCGGCGCGGTTGCCACCGGACTCGAGTTCGAGGGGGCGAGGTGCACCGGGGTGGCCTGGATGCAGCGGGGGCGGCGGCACCGGGCAAGGGCGGGCCGCGAGGTGATCCTCTCCGGCGGTGCGGTCAATTCGCCGCACCTCCTCCAGGTCTCGGGGATCGGCCCCGCCGAACACCTGCGCGACATCGGTGTCGAGGTGCGCCATCACCTGCCGGGTGTCGGGGCCAACCTGCAGGATCACTACGTCGCCCGGATCAGCCACCGGGTGACCGGCGCGATCACGATCAACGAGCTTTCCCGCGGCCTGCGGCTGGTGCGCGAGATCGGCGCGTGGGCGCTGCACGGGACCGGTGCGCTGACCTTCGGCGTGACCAGTGCCATGGTGTTCTCGCGCAGCCGCGAGGGACTGTCGAGCCCGGACCTGCAACTGCTGTTTACGCCGGCAAGCTATTCGGAGTCCCGGTTCGGCCAGCTCGAGCGCGAGGGCGGCATGACGGTGGTTGTCTGCCCGGTCCGGCCCGCGAGCCGCGGGACCATCATGGCGGTCTCGTCCGACCCGCTGGCCCGGCCCGAAATCCGGCCGGGCTACCTGTCGGACCCGGCCGATCTCGCGGTGATGCTCGCGGGTATCCGCCAGGTCCGGGAGATCTTTGCCCAGCCATCGCTCGCGCGCCACTCGGTGGGCGAGACCCTGCCGGGTCCGGAGGTGGCGGGCGATGCGGAGCTCGAGGCCTTCTGCCGCGAGAGCGGCGGCGTCATCTACCACCCGGTCAGCACCTGCCGGATGGGAACCGACCCGATGGCGGTGGTGGATCCCGGGTTGCGGGTCCACGGGCTTGCCGGGCTGCGGGTCGTCGACGCCTCGATCATGCCGACGGTGACCACCGGCAACACCAATGCGCCCACCATCATGATCGCCGAGAAGGCGGCGGCGATGATCATCGAGGACGCGGCCGCCAGGCCGTAGAACACCGCGTCCGGACCGGGAGAGACCAATGTCCGCAACACTGCCCGATGCCGCCAGCCTGCGCGATGCGGCGGCCGACCTGATCGAGATGTTGCGCATCCGCACCATTCCGTTCGGCATGAAGCTGTTCGAGGATGCCGACGAGATGCGCCGCATTCCGGGCCTGCGGACACCCGCGGACGGCCGTTTCTTCACGACCTGCCAGCTGGTCACCCAGGTGCGGACCGCCGGGTTCACACTCGGTATCGTGCAGGACAACCTGCGCCAGGGCGCGAGTTGCGGCGCCAACATCGGGCTCGAACCGGTTCCCGAGGAACTCGCCTCGGGCGAGAAGATGGACGGGGTCTGGTTCGGCAACCGCGAGGCGGCGGCGGCGCACCAGGCGCAGATGCCCCGCGTGGCCGCCGGGCGCTACACCGGGCTCGCCGCGTCGCCGTTGCGTTCGGCCAGGCTCGATCCGCCCGACATCTGCCTGTTCTACGCCTCGCCCGGCCAGATGATCCTGTTCATCAACGGCCTGCAGTACCACGAGTACCGCCGCTACGACTTCACCGTGACCGGCGAGAGTGCCTGCGCCGACAGCTGGGGCCGGGCCCTGTCGACCCGCCAGACCAGCCTGGCGCTGCCCTGCTATGCCGAGCGGCGCTACGGCGGTGTCGCCGACGACGAACTGCTGATGGCCTGTCCGCCCGACGAGTTCCTGCGCGGGGTCGAGGGCATGAAACGGCTGGCGAAGAACGGCCTGCGCTATCCCTATCCGCCCTACGGCGCCTTTGCCGACCCGGCCGCTGGCATGTCGCGCAGCTACGGATAGCCTGCTCATGCGTTGGCGGGCGGCGTGAATTTCTGGTTTCATGCCCTGCGCAACTGCTTCATCACCGTCGCCGATCGGGAGCTCATCCTGCCCACCAGCCTGACCAGGCGACTGGTCAACCATGCCCCGTCCCAGGACGTTGCCGAGGGCTACGCCGCCGACTGGACCATGGCGCAATTGCGCGACGCTGCCCGGCGCATCGCCGACAGGTTGACGAACTCACTCGCGGGACGGGTCCGGCGCACGAAGCCGCCCCGCAGACCGCATGCCGCTCGTTGGCGAGCTCCGCCGCATCCTCATGGCCGGACCGCCTTGTCAGCCGGGCCAGCATGCCTTTGCGACCGGCGCGGATCCATCACGCGACGCGGCCGATACTCTGTGGGAGCGGCCAACGCATTTCCCGTCGGGCACAATGAACATCATTCCGCCCAGTGTCCTTTCCACAGCGATCGGAAGGCCGCCCGATCACGTGCAGGCGCCAGGGCGCCGCTCGCCCACCATCGCTTGTCGCATCTTCCTTTCATTTCTACGGATTATACGTATATTGAGGCGGATAGCCGATACCGGGGGTCGATGGCCATGCCCAAGGTGAGCGCCCTTGAGTTCCAGCGCAAGTTCGGTCGGTTCCAGCACGAAGCGCAGCGCGAGCCGGTGGAGATAACCCGGCATGGGCGGCGCGAGTTCGTGCTCATGTCTGCCGAGCAATATGACTGGCTGCGGGCTGCGGCGCAGCGCAGCCATCGCACGGAAGGCGCCGCCGATACGGTAATCGACGCGGTGGAGCGCGCCGAGATGGATGCGGAGCACAAGCCGCTCGACGACCTGATGACGTAATAACAAAACGGTGGCGTTTCCCGATCCGAAGCCGGGCCTGGTTGTCCGCTACGACTACCTCTGGACGCATGAAGCCGCTGCCGGTCGCGATCAGGGCAAGACCCGACCTGCCTGTCTGATAGCCGCGACCGATCCGCAGGTTGTTCCGCGGTACGTCGTGCTGCTACCGATCACCCATACACCGCCCGCGGGCGATACGGTGGGCGTCGAAATCCCGGCGCGCGTCAAACAGGTCCTGGGCCTCGACGACCCGCCGAGCTGGGTGATCGTGTCGGAACACAATGTCGACGAATGGCCCAATGCCGGACTGTCTCCGTTGCCCGGCCAGCCGGGCAGCTTCAGCCACGGTTTCGTCCCACCGGGCCTGTTCGCACGGATCAAGGACCGCTTCCTCGAACTGGCTCACGCGAACAAGAGCCGCTCCGTGCGACGTTGAGCGGACTACATGCCGCGACCCGCCCCGTTCATGACCGGCTTCTTCGAACTTTCGAAGGCCGCCGAAGGCGCGGCACGCCGCTGAAGCTGCGATGCGGCAACACCTCGAAATGGGCTTCGAGGCGGGATGGCCCGCCGCCGCGCACCAACTCGAACGGCATGTGCACAAATTCCATGAGCCGCGATCCGGGTGAGCGTGCGCACCGAGGTGATCGAGGAACTGCGCCTGCTCGCCAACTTCGAGATGGATGCCGACAGCCGGCTCTGCCTGCTGTTCGTCGGCCTCACCACCCGGCGCCGCCGCCTCGCACTGGTGGTGTTCGAATCCCTTCCGTAATGGGGATGCATCGTCTTGTGCGGCGCTCGGCCGGCAAGCAGGTTGACGCCTGACGCCTTGAGCTTCCGCGCACTTGATCCGAGCAGGGCGAAGTTGAGACGCCGTTCCTCGATATGGCGATGCACTTCGTTGAGGAGATTGGGAAGGCGCTGGACCTCGTCGACCACCACCCGGCCGCCCGGCGGCACGGGCTGAAGTTCGGTGGCGAAGAGGGACGGATCGGCGAGGTAGTCCTGGTAGCGGGCCTCGTCGAGGAGGTCGATGTGTGGCGCTTCGGGAAACTGCGCTTGCGCCCGGGTGCTCTTGCCGACCCCGCGGACGCCGAGACGTAAAGAAGCTTTGCTTGGGCGGCTGGATCAGCCGGGGATAGGCCTTTCCTGCCATGACGCCGTCATTTTTCGCAGAAACATGACGGCGTGGTGTCGGTCGGACATCGGCACGTCAATCACGCGATGCATGCACGGCTTGCCGACAACCCGTTCCTCCCGCCCGCACTCAACCGAACCCGGTGCAGGGATGCAGGGAGGTTCCGTACGCCCCGTGCTGCTGAAGCATGGACTCTGTCCAAGGGCAGCAGCTCTCGTCCCCGCCGCAGGGTTGTGCCTCGATGGGCCGATCGGCGGGCTCGCACCCGCGTGCGCCGGCCGGTCACGGGCCCAGATGAACGCGGCAATCGCGAATTTGCATTGCATCAGCCGAGCGAGTGAACACCCCAATGCGTCAGCTCGCCATTCGGGAAAGCCTGCGGCAAGGAGTGCTTCGGCGGCGGCTCGGGCATCGAACCGAAGCTCTCCCTCTGCCGTTTGCGACGGTTCGTCGGGATGCCTGTCTCTGGCGACCGTCTGCCTGATCAGCCGTATGAGCAGGCACGCGCAGTGTCTGGAACCGGAACCCCGGGGCGTTCACTCCGGAAATGCCGACAGGAAAGCCGCACGGACTGTCACGTGGCCCGACCGGCCGTCCTCCGGCAAAGGGTGCAGCTGGCGCTGCGCCGGCGCGGTTTGACCGGAGGTGCACTGCAGGTGCAAGACGAGACGGTCGCGCGCTCTCGCAAAGCCATCCCGCGGAAGACGGTCCTCCGGCATTGTCACGCAGGCCCCGGTCCGGAGAGGGAGAATCCGTCAGGAGGGCTTCCTGTGCACCGGGCGGGTTTCCGAGCATGTGCACCCCGTCATGCCGGCAAACACCGCAGGTGAGGGTGAGCGCGGTGAGCGATGTCCGATACCGGAAGACCTCGCTGCGCAGTCACCGTGGCACGGTCCCGAGACCCCACTGCGGCACTTGAAACCCGACCGGCTTGGCCGGATACTCGCCCCATCCCGGCACGTCGGGGCCCGGTGCCGGACATGCTGGACGGGAACGGACATGCGAAGTGCCTTCTGGATCGGTGTAACCGGATTTGCCGCGCTGCTGGCGGTGATCGCCGCGGCGAAGGGTGTGGAGCCCGAATTCCGGGCGCACGCCTGGATTGTCGCTGTCTGTTTCGCCGCCGCCACCATCGTGATGCTGCGACAGGTACGGTTTGCGCCTGCGCCCGAGGCGACTGGCTACCAGGATGACGTGGTGCGCTGGGGCGTCATCGCGACGGTGTTCTGGGGCCTCGCCGGATTGCTGGTCGGGGTGGTCATCGCCGCCCAGCTGGCCTGGCCCCAACTCAATGTCGACCCGTGGTTTACCTTCGGGCGCCTGCGCCCGCTGCATACCTCGGCGGTGATCTTCGCCTTCGGCGGCAACGCGCTGCTGTGCACGAGCTTCTACGTGGTGCAGCGGACCTGCCGCGCCCGGCTTGCGCTCGGCAACCTCGTCTGGTTCGTGTTCTGGGGCTACCAGCTGTTCATCGTGCTGGCGGCGACCGGATACCTGCTCGGGATCACCCAGTCGAAGGAGTACGCCGAGCCGGAGTGGTACGTCGACCTGTGGCTGACCGCGGTCTGGGTCGCCTACCTCGCAGTGTTCCTGTTCACCCTGTTCAGGCGCAGGGAACCGCACATCTACGTGGCCAACTGGTTCTACCTGTCCTTCATCGTCACGGTCGCCATGCTGCACGTGGTCAACAACATGGCGCTTCCGGTCTCACTGGTCGGGGCGAAGAGCTACATCGTTTTCGCCGGGGTCCAGGATGCGCTGACCCAGTGGTGGTACGCGCACAATGCGGTCGGGTTCTTCCTGACGGCCGGGTTCCTCGGCATGATGTACTACTTCGTGCCGAAGCAGGCTGATCGCCCGGTCTATTCGTACCGCCTGTCGATCGTGCACTTCTGGTCGCTGATCTTCCTCTACATCTGGGCCGGTCCGCACCACCTGCACTACACCGCACTGCCCGACTGGGCCCAGACCCTGGGCATGGTGTTCTCGGTGATGCTGTGGATGCCGTCGTGGGGCGGCATGATCAACGGGCTGATGACGCTCTCGGGTGCCTGGGACAAGATCCGCACCGACCCGATCATCCGCATGATGGTCCTTGCGCTGGCGTTCTACGGCATGGCGACCTTCGAAGGACCGGTGATGTCGATCAAGGCCGTCAACTCGCTCAGCCACTACACCGACTGGACAATCGGCCATGTCCACTCCGGGGCGCTGGGCTGGGTGGGCATGATCAGCTTTGCCGCCATGTACTTCCTGGTGCCTCGACTGTGGGGCCGGGAGCGGCTCTACAGCCTGCGCATGATCAACTGGCACTTCTGGCTGGCGACGCTGGGCATCGTGATCTACGCCGCGGTGATGTGGGTCTCCGGTATCCAGCAGGGGCTGATGTGGCGCGAGTACGATGACCAGGGTTTCCTGGTATATTCCTTTGCCGAGACCGTGGATGCGATGTTCCCGTACTACGTCCTGCGGCTGCTCGGGGGAGTGTTGTACCTCGCCGGCGCCGTGCTGATGGCGTGGAACCTGTGGATGACGGCCCGCGGCAGGATCCGTGACGAGGTGCCCCTCGTTCCTGCGGCAGCCGGAGGGCCGGCGTGATGTTGGCCCTGTTCCGGCACAAGCGGCTCGAACGCAACGCCACCCTGCTGCTGGTCGCGAGCCTGCTGGTGGTGTCGGTCGGCGGCATCGTCGAGATCGCGCCGCTGTTCTACCTCGACAACACCATCGAGAAGGTCAAGGGAGTGCGGCCGTACACTCCTCTCGAACTGGCCGGCCGGAACATCTACGTGCGCGAAGGCTGCTACGTCTGCCACAGCCAGATGATCAGGCCGTTCCGCGACGAGGTCGAGCGCTACGGGCACTACTCGCTCGCGGCCGAATCCATGTACGACCGGCCGTTCCAGTGGGGGTCGAAGCGCACCGGTCCCGACCTCGCACGCGTCGGCGGGCGCTACTCGGACGAATGGCACGTGCAACACATGATCGCGCCGCGCTCGGTGGTGCCGGAGTCGGTGATGCCGTCCTATCCGAGCCTGCTCGCAACCGGGCTGCGCGACGGTCACATCTCCGGCCACCTCGAGGTGCAGGCGGCGCTCGGTGTGCCCTACAGCGAGGAGATGGTGGCCAACGCGGTGGCCGACATGTACGCGCAGGCCGATCCGGAAGCGGACACCGACGGGCTTCTTGCACGCTACGGCCCGGTGACGGTTCGCGACTTCGACGGCCAGCCGGGCCGTGCGACCGAGATGGATGCGCTGGTGGCCTACATGCAGATGCTCGGCACCCTGGTGGATTTCACGGCGTTCCGGCCCGAAGAGAACCTGCGGTAGGAGGCGGCGATGGACTACGAGACCCTGCGTCACCTTGCCGGCAGCTGGGGACTGATCTACCTGGTCATCACCTTCGTCGGACTGGTCCTGTTTACCTGTCTGCGTCCCGGCGCACGCGCTGCTGCCAAGAAGGCGGCGCTCATTCCGTTCCGGGAGGACCGGGACGATGAGTGAGCAGGAGACGACCGGCCACGAATGGGACGGCATCCGCGAGCTCAACACGCCGCTGCCGCGTTGGTGGCTGTGGACCTTCTACCTCACCATCCTGTGGGGCATCGGCTATTGCATCGCCTACCCGGCAATACCGCTCGTGACCGGCAATACCGCCGGTCTGCTCGGCTACTCGAGCCGGGCGGAACTCGAACAGACCATGGTCATGGTTGCCGACGAGCGCCGCGAGATCATCGAGCGGATCGCCAGTTCCGATCTTGCGACCATCCGCGGCGACGAGGAACTGGCGCAGTTCGCCATCGCCGGCGGGGCCGCCGCCTTCCGGGTTCACTGTTCGCAATGCCACGGATCGGGCGCGGTCGGGTCTGCCGGATATCCGAACCTGAACGATGACGACTGGATCTGGGGAGGATCGCTCGAGGAGATCCACCAGACGATCAGTGCCGGCATCCGCGACGAGACCAACGACGATAGCCGGTTCTCGGAGATGCCGGCCTTCGGGACCGACGGGATACTCGAGGCTGCGGACATCCGCCACGTGACCGCCCACCTGTTGGTACTCGGCGGCCGCGAGCCGGTTACCGGCGATGCCGGCCTCGGCGGTGAAATCTACGCCGATCAGTGTGCGGTCTGTCACGGCGAGGGCGGGGAGGGCATGCGTGACCTCGGCGCCCCGGCGCTTGCCGATGCCATCTGGCTCTACGGCTCGGATCCAGACTCGATCATGGCGCAGGTCAGACAGCCGTCGCACGGTGTCATGCCGGCCTGGGGCGCGCGGCTCGGCGATACCGTGGTCAAGCAGCTCACGCTCTACGTTCACAGCCTCGGCGGGGGCGAGTAGCACGGCAGTGCGATGACCCAGGCAGGCGAGCCCGAGCTTCACGATGTTTCCGCGGTCGAGCACCACCGCAAGGGCCCGCTCTATGCGCCGCGGGTCCGCATCCATCCCAAGCGTGCCCGCGGGGCCTTCCGCCGGCTGAAGTGGTGGATCATGGCGGTCACCCTCGCCATCTACTACGTCACGCCCTGGCTGCGCTGGGACCGGGGCCCGCACGTGTCCGACCAGGCGGTCCTGGTCGACCTTGCGAACCGGCGTTTCTTCTTCTTCTTCATCGAGATCTGGCCGCACGAGTTCTACTACGTGGCCGGTCTGTTGATCATGGCCGGCATCGGGCTGTTCCTGGTCACCTCGACGGTGGGCCGCGCCTGGTGCGGCTACGCCTGTCCCCAGACCGTCTGGGTCGACCTGTTCCTGGTGATCGAACGGTTCTTCGAGGGTGACCGGAACGCCCGCGTCAGGCTCGACGCGGCGCCGTGGTCGGTGACCAAGCTGCGCCGGCGCGGTGCCAAGCACGCGGTGTGGCTGCTGATCGCGGTCTCGACCGGCGGCGCCTGGATCTTCTACTTCGCCGATGCGCCGCGGCTCGCCATGGACCTCGTCCGTGGCGAGGCCCCCGGGATTGCCTATGCCACCATCGCGGTGCTGACCGCCACCACCTACGTGTTCGGCGGCCTGCTGCGCGAGCAGGTCTGCATCTACATGTGCCCGTGGCCGCGGATCCAGGGGGCCATGCTGGACGAGAACTCTCTCACCGTCTCCTACAACGACTGGCGTGGTGAACCGCGCGGCCGCCACCTGAGGCGCAACCGCGAGGATGAAGGCCCGCGCGGGGACTGCGTCGACTGCAATGCCTGTGTCGCGGTCTGTCCCATGGGAATCGATATCCGGGACGGCCAGCAGTTCGAATGCATTACCTGCGCGCTGTGCATCGACGCCTGCAACGGGGTGATGGAACGGATCGGCCGGCCCGGAGGGCTGATCTCGTATGCAACCCTGCGCGACTACGATGCCAACATGGCGCTGGCGCGCGGGCCGGACGGCGAGATTGATCCGGCCCGCACCCGGGCGCCGGACGGGGGACTGGCCGACGCGGTCCGGCGGTTCTCGTGGCGCATCGTGCTGCGGCCGCGCACCCTGGCCTACGCGGGTGTGTGGTGCGCGATCGGGATCGTCATGCTGGGCCTGCTGGCTACCCGCGACCGGCTCGAACTCCACGTGGTCCATGACCGCAATCCGCTCTTCGTGCGGCTGAGCGACGGGTCGATCCGCAACGGCTACACCATCAAGGTCCTGAACATGCAGACCGAGCCGCGCGAGGTCACGCTCACGATCGAGGGCCTGCCGGGTGCGCGGCTTCGCCTTGCAGGGGCAACCGGGCAGCCGGCGTCATCGCTCACCGTCTCGGCCGCACCCGATGCGCTGAAGACGGCGAAGGTCTATGTCCATCTCTCCCCTGCCGATCTTCCGGTCTCGAACGCCGGCTTCCACTTCCTCGCCGAGGCACGCGATGACGGTGAGGTCGCGGCGCGGGAAGCCGTGTTCGAGAGCCCGCGGAGAGACAGCGGGTGACCCGGATCACCGGTCGGCACGTTGCCTGGATGTTCGGGCTGTTCTTCGCGGTGGTGTGTGCCGCGAACCTGGTCTTCGCGCTCGTTGCGACCGGAACCTGGACCGGTCTGGTGGTGCCCGACAGCTATGTCGCGAGCCAGCGCTACAACGCGGTGCTGCACCAGGCGGCGGAGCAGCAGGCGCTCGGATGGAACGGCAGGCTGCGGGTCACGGCAACGGGCGTCGACTTCACCCTGACGGACCCGGACGGCACACCGATTCCGCTGGATGCGGCCGCAGTGCGCCTGGAACGTCCGGTCGGGACCGGGGAGGATACCGGCGGGCAGATGCGCATCGACGGAGGCCGCGGCCTGTTTCCGCCGCCGCCGGCACCCGGGGTGTGGAACGTGCGCGTGGATGCGGTTGCCGCCGACGGAACCCGCTTCAGGCTCGAACAGCGGATCAGCGTCGATGCTCCGGGCTGACGCGGCGATCCCCGACCTCGATGCCAGCACCGCGGAAACCGCCGTCCGGCGCCAGGCCGGGCGCTGCGAACTTGTGCTCTCGGTACCGGGCATGCACTGCGGCGCCTGCATGCGCACGATCGAGACCGGTCTTGCCGCGGCGCCCGGCGTGCTCGAGGTCCGGGTCAACCTGACGCTTCGGCGCGTGCGCGTGGTCTGGCGCGAGGGGGTGACCACGGCGGCTGCCATGCTTTCGGCGCTGCACGCGCTCGGGTTCCAGGCCCATATCCCCGACCCGGATCGCGAGGCGGCCGGAGACGATGCGCGGTATCGCCGGCTGCTGCTGTCGCTTGCGGTTGCCGGGTTCGCCGCCGGCAACATCATGCTGATGTCGATTGCTGTCTGGTCCGGCGCCGATGCCAGTACCCGCGACCTGTTTCACTGGCTCTCGGCGCTGATCGCCATCCCGGCCGTCGCAGTCGCCGGCCGGCCCTTCTTCTCCGGAGCCCTGTCGGCGCTCGCGGTCCGGCGCCTGACCATGGATGTTCCGATTTCGCTCGCGGTGATCCTCGCCGTGGCCCTGTCGCTGGTGGAAACCGCGCGGGGCGGTCCGCACGCGTATTTCGATGCCGCGGTCGGGCTGCTGTTCTTCCTGTTGATCGGGCGCACGCTCGACCACCTGATGCGCCGGCGTGCCCGCGGTGCCGCCACGCTGCTGTCGCGGCTGGCGCCGCGACGGGCGTTGCGCGTGGCAGCTGACGGGAGTGTCCGCGATGTCGATGTTGCGCAGGTGACCGCCGGCGAGGAACTGCTGGTGCGCGCGGGCGACCGGATTGCGGTCGACGGCGAGGTACTCGACGGACCGGGACTGGTGGACGCGGCGATCGTCACCGGCGAGTCGGCGCCGGTCCCGCTGCGGGCGGGAGACGAACTCAGCGCCGGCATGCTGAACCTCGGTGACGGGTTCCGCATGCGGGCCACCAGGCCGGTCTCGGAGAGTTTCGTGGCCTCGGTCACCCGGCTGATGGAGGCGGCGGAGGGTGCCCGGGCCGGTTACCGCGCTCTCTCGGACCGGGCGGCCGAGGTCTACGTACCCGCGGTGCACGCGGTTGCCATCCTCGCCTTTCTCGGCTGGTGGGCGGCATCGGGCGATGCGTGGCACGCGGCCCGGATCGCGGTTGCGGTCCTCATCATCACCTGCCCCTGCGCGCTGGCGCTCGCGGTGCCAATGGTGCACGTGGTGGCGGCGGGCCGGCTGTTTGCCGCCCGGATCCTGCTCAAGGACGGCGCCGCCCTCGAGCGGCTGGCGGCGGTCACCCACGTGGTGCTGGACAAGACCGGGACCATCACCACCGGCGAGGCCCGGATCGCCGATGGCGGGCGGATCGACGCGACGGCACTTGCGCGTGCGGCGGGCATGGCGCGGGCGAGTTCGCACCCGAAGGCGCGGGCGATCCGTGCGCTCGCCGATGCCCGCGCGATTACACCTGATGAGTGCGAGGGTGTGGGCGAACACGTCGGCGACGGGCTGGAGTACAGGGTCGACGGACAGTGCTTCCGGCTCGGGCGCGCGGGCTGGGCCGGCCGGTCTGACAGCGACATGGTGCTGGGCCGTGACGGTGAGGTGCTGGCCGGTTTCGCGTTCGAGGAGGTGCTGCGCCCGGAGGTTGCCGGCACGGTGCGCGCGCTGTCCGGGCTCGGCCTCGGGGTCGAGATCCTCTCGGGCGACCGGTCGGAACGGGTAGAGGCCGTGGCCGCTGCCGCCGGGGTCGAGCGGTGGCGCGGCGAGGTGCCGCCGGGAGCCAAGAACGCGCGGCTCGGGGAATTGCAGGCCGCCGGCGAGCGGGTCCTGATGGTCGGTGACGGACTGAACGACGGACCGGCGCTGGCAGCCGCGCACGCCTCGATGGCGCCGTCGGGCGCCTGCGATGTCGGGCGCACCGCCGCGGACCTGGTCTACCTGGGCGACTCGCTCGGCGCCGTCTCCTCGGCGGTCGACTGCGCGCGCCGGGCGCGCACCCACATGCGCCAGAACCTGGCATTGGCGGCGCTCTATAACCTGGTTGCGGTTCCGGTCGCGGTTGCCGGGCTCGCCACTCCGCTGGTGGCGGCACTCGCCATGTCTCTCTCCTCGGTACTGGTGACCGCCAATGCGCTCAGGCTCGCGCGCAGCACCGGGACCAGGTGATGGATGTCCTGCTGCTGCTGGTTCCCGTGGCGCTGCTGCTCGGCCTGCTCGGACTGGGGGCATTCATCTGGGCGCTGCGTACCGGGCAGTTCTCCGACCCCAGGGGCGCGGCCGAGAGAATTCTCGATGAGGATGACATCGACGCCGCGTGACCGGGCTGCGTGCGCCCACCGGCTGTCTCGACCCGCAGAACCTTCGCGTCACGCGGATGATCTGGCACGCCCGGCGCCCGGCACCGCGGGTGGCCGGGAACCGGGCGGACTCGGGAGCGCGGATGCATCACTGTCTTTTCGGGTGTCACTCCGGCCTGCAGACGGGAGCGGCCGCGCTCCCGGCGCGCCGTGAGCGTGTGGCGGCCCCGCCGTTCAGCACCATGACGAACTGGAAGATGCAGTCACGGACAGGCCAGTGCTGCACGTCGTCCCTCATTTCCTTGCCGATGTGGGCGATACAGCAGCCCCCTGGTCGCCGCCCTGATACCGAGGCCCTGGTATCCAAGGATCTCGTGCAGACCTTCGGTCCGGATGGCGTCTGAAGCCCTGTTGTGTTCAAATTCCCGGTTGTTCGGTCATGGCGTCCTGCGTTCCATGCTGCGGACAATCCTGCAACCGGTCCATCGAAGCGTAACCCGGGCCGGCGCTTCGTGCTATTGATGTACCTTCGGAGACCGCGGCCGAAGCTCAGGGGAGATCGCCGATGACCGAAACACGCGCCGACCTCTTGCACTGGCGCGAGCCCGGGGCGCTGATCGAGACAGGCGAGTTGGAGAACAGCCTCGGCGCGCCGGAGCTTCGCATCGTGGACTGCACCACGTGGCTCAGGCCCGCGGAGCCCGGCGACGACGCTCCCTACCGGGTCGTGCCGGGCCGGGCCGAATACGATGAAGCACATATCCCCGGCGCCGTGTTCCTGGACCTCCAGGGAACGGCTTCGGACCCCGACACGCGCCTCAGATTCATGGCTCCGTCGGCTGAGCGGTTCGCGGAGGCGCTGGGCGCGCTCGGCATCGGTGACACGTCCCGTGTCGTGCTCTATTCGGCCGGCAGCATCATGTGGGCGACCCGCGTCTGGTGGATGCTGCGCGCCTTCGGGTTCGCGGGAGCCGCCGTGCTCGACGGGGGCTGGGAGAAATGGAAGGCGGAGGGCCGCCCGGTATCCACCGCGCCGGTGCGATATCCGCCGGTGCGCTTCACCGCCACGCTTGCGCCTGGCCGGTTCGTGGACAGGAACCACGTGGCTTCCCGGCTCGAAGACGAGGGCACCGTCATGGTGAATGCGCTGGCACCCGCCTTCCATCTGGGCGAGGGGCCGAGCCGCTATGGCAGGCCCGGGCGCATCCCCGGCAGTGTCAATGTGCCGGCGGCCAGCCTGCTCGACCCGTCGAACGGCGCCTTCGTACCGCTGGACGAGGCGCGGCGGCTGCATGAGGAGGCCGGAATCGACCGGGACCACCATGTCGTCGCCTATTGCGGCGGCGGCATCTCCGCAACCGTCGGCCTGTTCCTCCTGCACCAGCTCGGCTATGACGACCTCACCCTCTATGACGGCTCGATGGGAGACTGGGCCCCGGACCCCGGCCTGCCGATAGAAACGGGCCCGCAACAGCCTTCACGCGGCAGGAGCCAGTCATGACACTCCGGTTCCGCAAGCGTCACCCGCATTTCGCCGCCGAGGCGGACCCGGTCGATCTCCGCCGCGTGCATGACGAGGAGACCCTCGAAGGAATCCGGGTCGCCATGGACGAACACGCCGTGCTCGTCTTCCGGGACCAGGCGTTCTCGGGCGAGGAGCAGCTCGATTTCGCCGCCCGGCTCGACGGAGAGCTTCATCGCAAGACCGGCATCAGCGTCCTGCAAAAGAACCGCTTCGGCGACGAGGCGCTCTCCGATGTCTCGAATGTCGAAGCAGACGGGCAGGTCGTGGAAGCCGACAGCCGTCGGCGCCTCTACGCGCTCGGGAACCGCCTCTGGCACACGGACGCCTCGTTCCAGGACCCGCGCGGCCGTTACTCCATGCTTGCCGCCCTCGTGGTCCCGCCCGTGCCGGCCGACACCGAGTTCGCGGACATGCGCACCGCATACGACACGCTGCCGGAAGAGACGAAGGCGGGGCTGGAAGGCCTCCGCGTGCATCATTCCATCGCTCACTCGCGCATGACGCTCGGCTTCGAGTTCTCAGAGGAGGAGCGCGACGGGCTCAAGGGCGCGATCCATCCGCTCGTGCTGACCAACCCGCGGACCGGGCGGCGTGCGCTCTATCTTGCCTCGCACGCCTCGCGGATCCTCGACCGGCCAGTGCCGGAAGGCCGGCTTGTCCTTCGCGAACTCACCGAGCATGCGACACGGCCCGAGCTCGTCTATCGCCACTCCTGGCGGGACGGCGATTTCGTCATCTGGGACAACCGCGCCACCATGCACCGCGCCTGCCCCTACGAAGACACGGTTTACCGCCGGGAGATGCGCCGCGTCACGACGCTGGACACCGGCGACCCGGCCCGCGTCGCGCAGCCAGCATAACCGTGCCCCGCCTGTAGTGCGCCGGTGTGTCTCTTGCACGCCGGCGCACCTTGTCCGTTACCGGATCTCTCCTGATGACGCCCCTTGAAGACATCCGCGTGCTCTCGGTTACCGTTTTCCTTGCGGGCCCCTTTCTCGGCATGACGCTCGCCCGCTTCGGCGCGGAGGTCATCAAGGTCGAAGCGCCGGGGGCAGGCGACGCGATCCGCAGCGCCGGCCCCTTTCACGGACCGAAGGGGTCAATGCGGAACGGCAGACGGAGGACGACCTGTCGGTCCGGTTCCTGAAACGGTCGGAAGGTGTGAAGAGCGTCACGCTCAACCTGAAGGATCCGGAAGGGCGCCGGATGTTCCTGGAGCTGGCGAAACGGTCCGACGTGGTGATCGAGAACCTCTCGCCCGGCTCAATGAAGCGGATGGGCCTCGGCTACGAGGACATCGCGGCGGCAAATCCGGGCATCGTCTATTGCTCCATTGCCGGCTACGGCCAGACCGGCCCCTACAAGGACCTGCCCGCGCATGACCACCAGATCCAGGCCATGTCCGGCATCATGGACATGAACGGCCCTGCCGACGGGGCCCGCCGACGCGGATCGGCGTCTTCGTCGGCGACCTCGTAACGCCGCTCTACGCCGCGTATTCGATCCTGGGCGCGCGCTCCGCCACAGGGAGCCGATGCAGCGTTGCGAGGCTTGCCGACCGACCGGAGAGGACGACGGCGAGCAGTACACGGTGCTGTGATCGCACCCTGAGTACGCCACCGCCTGTTCCCTTCACAACCTGCATGTATAGCGATGAGCCGGACGGCGACCGTCATCACAGAAAAAGCGGAGCTGGATCGATCCAGGCCGAAAATCCCTCGTATCGGAGTTTGCCCTCTGCCGTCGGGCGGCGCGTTGAAGGTGTGCGTCTCGGTTGATTGGCAGAGAAACCGGCGACTGCGCCAACCTGGTCGATGACCCGGCCAAAGGCCGCTTTGATGCGCCCTCCCTCCGTCAGTCTGTACTGCCACTGGTCACGTGTTCGGCACCCATCTGCGAATTCACCTTTCGTATACGCCGGCAAGGTCCGGCAATCGTACCGTCACTGGTGTCTACCGACACCCCGACGAACCTGGGTGCGGAGCCAGACTGGATCGGCAGTGTGGCCATCCCTTTGCGCTGGCCAGTACAGGATGGGCGCCGCCACGAGGCGGTCGAACGGCGCCTCGAACGCCGGGGTCAGATCACGGCCAGATGCTCTTCGCTCGCTCCCCGGACAGCAGCCAGGGATATGGACTTGTCGAGCGTGACCAGCCGTGCTCCGTGCGCGACAGCGAGGGCCAGGAGATAGATGTCCGTCAACTGCCGGGGACCCAGCAACCGGAACCGGTCTACCGCGCTGTCGTCGAGCAGGCTCACGTCGTCGGGAAAGAACTGGTGCCATGGAGCAGCGACGGCCTCCTGAAGCCGCATTACCGCTTCGGCAACCCCCAGGGCATTCGGATATCCTGGCTGCGAAATGATGCGTACGCAGCCGTTCTGCGTGATGGGAGACGACGCCCATCCGTGTTCGATGTGTTTCGCGAACCAGTCGGATGCCATCGCGTGGTGGGTGTGGTTTCTGTCGAGCAGGGCGATGAGAACGTTGACATCGAGCAAGGCCCGCACCGTTCACACTCCGAGTTTCTCGCGAAGCTCGTCCACCAGCTCGTTGGTGACGACCGCGCCGCCCGCCGGGATCGGCTTGAAGCCATAGCTGTCCCGTTGCGCCCGAGCCTTGCCCGCGGAGCCGGCCCGGGCCTGCAATGCCTCGCGCATGAGGTCCGACACGAGCTCTCCCGCGGTCTTGCTTTCTCGTCTTGCAAGCTCTTTCGCCGCTGTCAGGACATCGCCGTCAATGTTGAGAGTGGTACGCATCGATCATCTCCTGGCGCAACGGCAGGGAATGCCGCTTGCCGGAGCATCAGGCATCACGCATCACACGTCAATCGACGTCTCGAACCGTTTCTCCGCGCCCGCAAGCTCGCGTGTCAGGCCAGATCAGCAGTGCCGGAAAGGGTGAGCCCGGCCCGCACCCGATCCGCGTGTGTCTAGGCCTTCGGCCCGGTCAGGCGCCGGGTGCGCTGACCGATACCGGGCCTCCGCTATCTGACGTCGCTCGGGATGTTGGAGACCGCCTCGTCGCACGTGACCCCGGTCCTTCGAGCGGCGAGAGGCATGACCGTCCGGTCAGTGATGCGCAGGCTCCGGGAACCCGGGATATTCCGCGCCGTGATCACCGTCGTGATTCGCCTTCCCCGGCTTGGTGAGCAAAACCCTGTGCGGGGCATGGGCCTCGATGCGGCGAGCCGGTTTCTCGTGCCATCGCAGATTGAACGCGCAGTTCTTGCCCTTCACGGCAAAGAACATCATGTCCGAGTAGGGCAGGTGGTCGTGAATCCACCAGGCCAGCGCCCGCCAGGACGTTCCCGCTTCGTAGCGCGGAATGAACCACGGGATGACGATGCTCGCGGTCGCCCCCATCAAGCCCTCCGCGTCCCTGTGATCCCAGACGTGGCGGGAGCGGTTCCAGTCCGTCTTCCCGCAGCTGTAACCCTTGTTCTGCCGCTCGGCGCCGTAGGTGTTCACCTCGACGGAGCGGAACGCGGAACGGATCGATACATGTCCGAACGCCGCGTGCAGGGGCTCGAGCAACTCCTCGCAGAGCCGTGTTCCGGCCGCGATCGCGAGATCAGGATCGTCCGGGATGTTCGGGATGCCGTGGAAGTTCGCGATCTCGCTGTAGAGCATCTCGCGCATGAAGAAATGCTCCGAGAGCCGGACCCGGCCGAGCTCTTCGAGGGCCTTCATCGAAGTGGGCTTGCGCATGGGGTGTTGCCTCAGGTCTCGTAGGGTTCACCGTTACGGCGGGTGAACTGAAAGCTGCCGCCGGCCCTGCGTGCTTCCAGGTCGATGTCCGGGTAGTGCGAACGCTCTGTCGCCGAGCGGGTGCCGATCTCGAGATAGCGTGCCGTTGAACCGGACCGGTTGACGAGATGATGGCCGTTCGCCCGTCCTGCCGGAAAGCCCGCGCACGCGCCGGCGGCGAGGGTCTCCTCGCCGTCATCGCTGACCAGGACCAGTTCACCCTCGATGACATAGATGAACTCGTCCTCGTGTTCATGCCAGTGCCTCTGGGCCGACCAGGCGCCCGGAGGCAGCGTCGTCAGGTTGACTCCGAACTGGGTCAGGCCGAACAGGTCACCAAGAACGCGCTTGATCCTGTCCCTGCATTCGGCTGCAAAGGGCTCGGGATAGCTGCTGCCAATCCGGGCCTCGACATCCTCCGCCCTGACCGCCACCGGCCCGGCCTTCGGTGAAGTATCAGTCATGACATCGGTCCGTACCCTGGTTTGTCGTTCCGCCGGGCAGCCTTGCGCAACCGGTCTTCCGGCACCGCCCGTTGAGTATCCTTCGAGGTTCAGACCGCGCGGTCTCCGGCGTGAGACGAGGTCACCGCAAACCGGTAGCCGCCTGGACCTTCGATGTGGAAGGTATCGTGAATTCGTCCGCGCTGGATTTCCGTGGCGGTCACTCCGCTGTTCGCGAACTCCTCGCGGGCTACGTCGATGTCGTCGACCATGAGGTCGAACGGGGCGTCCCGTCCCGGCTCGATCGGTGCCCCGGGGCGGCTCAGCACCAGGTGGGTGCCGCCGCGCAGCTCGAGCACACCGAAGGCCTCACCCTTGAAGATGTCGCGCATACCGTGGCGCACGAAGAACGCGTAGGCCTGGTCGACGTCCTCCACCTCCAGTCTCACATGCCCCACCGCGAGTCTCGGTCTTGCGTCCATGCTCATCTCCCCTGACCCCATCACCTGGCAAGGATAGTCCCACAGATGGTCCGTAAACCAGTCCCCTGCCTGACGCGCCAGCGTAATCCGGTCGACCACGAGCGGCATGCGGATGACGATGCCCGCGCGAAGGCCTCGGTCGTGCCGCTCACGCCGCTCTCCACGGATTGACGACCTCGATGTCGATGTCGTCGAAGTCCCTGACATTGCGCGTCGCCACCGCCATGCCGCGGGAGCGGGCGATCGCCGCCACCTGGCAGTCCACAGGAGCGACGGGGTGGCCGGCGGAGCGGAGCACGGCCGCGATATCCGCGTAGGCTCGCGCCGCCCTGGTGTCGAATGGCAGCACGCGGCCATCGAAGGCGTCGCGCAGCATTCGCTCGATGTCCGAGACCAGCGATTCCCGCCAGTGGTCTGCCGACAGAATGGCCGCACCGCATCGCATCTCCGCTTCACCGATCGCCGAGAAGAACAGTTCTTCCAGGGCGTGACTGGCGACCCACGCCTCGACGGCGCGATCCGGCGCCTTGCGGATGAGTTCGGACACCACAGTGGTGTCCAGCAGCACGGCCATGACCGCGGCTCAATCGAAGGACGGTGGCTCGCGCCCGGGCTCGCGGGCCGGCAACTCCAGGTCCACGCCGTTTTCTGGCCCGAAATGTGAGCGCGCGATGTCCACGAGGTTCCGCGGATCCGCCTTGAGCTTCACCGCATCACGCAGGATCAGCCGCGCCTCCTCCTCCATGGAGCGGTGGTGCTTGGCAGCCCGAACGCGAAGGCGCGTCTTCACGTTGTCGTCGAGGTTGCGGATCGTGATGCTCGCCACGGCCAGCCCTCCGTTCTTCCAGGAGGCCAATCTATGCGGCGATTGCGATGCAATCAAGGCGCCGGCAACCAACACTCTCACCGACACACTTGTCCCTGGGCAGTTGCAGCGCCGCGTGGACAGCGCGGGTGGAAGACCCGGGCCGGGTCGCGCGGGAACCGGTCCTGGCGTCGCACAGCACCGCGCAGTCGTCGTGTACGTGTTCCCGCTTGAGCCGTGGCACCCCGGGGGTGCAAGACCGCGAGAGGCCTTCGTGTGGCGAGCAGAGCGCCGTAGAGGCGAGGGGCCCGGAACTTCCCTGCCGCATCGAACGATACGCGTGCCCCCGATCCGGGTTGAGGGAAAGACAGTGGAATACCTGTCCCACACCCCTGCGGAGTACGGAGCCCTATGCGAACTTGCCGGCGTAGCCGCCTTCCGATGCCGGCTCCACGAAGTGGATCAGCAGGCCGCCGCCAAAATTCTGCGGGTGAACGAACGCGATCAGCGACCCGCGTCCGCCGGGCCGCCCCTCGCGATCGATCATCCGCCAGCCGTTGTCCGCAAGCCGGGCAAGCAGCGCATCGATCCCGCGGGTGGCAAGGGCGATGTGCGCCAGGCCCGGGCCGTGCCGGTCAATGAACCGGGCAATCGCACTGCGGTCGCCCCGGGTCGAGCCCCCGTCTGCGGGCGGTCGTTCGCCTGGAGGCAGGGGCGGTCCCGCGTCGGAGAGGAACTCGAGTTCACACCCCTCGAGGGTCGCGAAGACGGCCCGCAGCCCGCCGAGGATGTGCGGGGGGCGCGAGTGGAAGATGGCACCGTAGCGGTCGGAGACGAAGCTCTCGGTCACCGAGCGCAACTCGAGATCGGTCTCGGTGCTCTCCAACGGGCAGCCCAGGGTGTCGACGAAGACCCGGACCGCGTGGTCCTCGTCGGCGCACGCAATTCCGAGGTGGTCGATACCGATGACCGTCCCGTCCTGCCAGGGAATGTCCAGTGGCTCGACGAACCGGGTCCGGACACCGGCGGTCGCCGCCGGATCGAGTGCGGCAAACCGCCGTCCGCCGGGTCCGGCGCCCTGCAGGACGACCGGCAGGGCACCGGCTGCAGCGACTGGATCGGGGGCCGCGAGCGCCATGTGGTGAACCCCCGGGAAGACGGGGGCATCGAGCCAGGGGTCGGTGGCCTCGAACACTGCGATCGCGGTTCCGCCAACGCCAAAGAACGTCACCTCCCGCGATCCGAGCGGCACGCGGGTTGCCTGCAGCCCCAGTGCCTCGCCCAGAAACCGGCCGGTTGCCACGGTATCCCGCGCGACGAGGGCGACGTAGGACAGGATCTGGCCGTTCATAGTCGGAGTTCCTCGCGTTGAACGAAGTGCAGGAGCACGCCGCCGCTGGCGGCGGGGTGAATGAAGCCGATCTGTGCGCGCCGCGATCCGGGACGACCGCGCCGGTCGATCAGGCGATGTCCTGCCGCATCGAGACGGGCGAGAGCGGCCGCGATGTCCGGGGTCTTGAAGGCGACGTGGTGCAGCCCGGCCCCGCGCGATGCGATGAACCGGGCGATGGCACTGCGGTCGCCGCGGGTGTTGCCGGCGGCATCGTGCCGGGCCTCGTCGGCCCTGACGCGGGTGGTCAGATCCTCGAGGAACTCGAGTTCGGTATCGCCGACGGTGATGAAGGTCACGCGCATGCTGGCGACCAGGCGCGAGCGACGGACGTGGAAGACCGGCAGGTCGGTATCGGTGGTGAAGCTCTCGGCGATGGTCTCGACCTCGCTGTCGGTCTGCTGGCTCTCGTAGCGACAGGCGAGGCGCCTGGAAAAGACGTCGCGGGCCGCACGGTTGTCGGTTGAGGCGATCCCGACGTGGTCGACCCGCTCGACCACGTCGGAGGAGGCGGTCCAGGACTCCAGCGGTTCGCTCAGGCGTACCCGGACGCCCAGGGTTCCCGACGGGTCGAGCGCCACCTGGCAGCGCCCGCCCGGACCGGGCCGTGGTTCGCCGGAGGTCGGAATCCCCGCCGCGGCGGCGGCGCCAGTCGGGTCGTCGGCGGCAATCGCGACGTGGTGTACGCCGCGAACGGTCCCCGGCCCGAGAAACGGATCGGTCGCCGCGAACAGTGCCAGCGCCGTACGCCCGACCCGGATCACCGGCACCGTGCGGCCGTCCACCACGAGTTCGTCACGCGGCAGTCCGAACGCGTCCTCGAAGAACTCCGCGCTTGCCCCGGGATCGGCAACGGCAAGCGCGATGTAGGCAAGTTCGGGAACCGTCATGGCTGCACCTCCGCCGCGTCGAACAGGGCCGGCAACCCCGGTTTGTGAATCTTGCCCGTGGCGGTCCGCGGCAGGTCGTCGCCCTGTGCCAGGCGGATCGTGGCCGGAACCTTGTAGGCTGCGAGCTGCTCCCGGCACCAGGTACGCAGCACCGCCGGATCGACGGTCCTTCCCGGTACCGGTTCCACCACCGCCGCCACGATCTCGTCGCGGTCCGGGTCCGCGAGGCCGATCACGTGCGCCTCGCGCACGTCGGGATGCTGGACAAGCACGGTCTCCACCTCCAGCGGTGATACGTTGATGCCGCCGGTCTTGATCAGTTCCCGGATGCGTCCGCGGAACCGGACCCGGCCATCGGAGCCCACCAGCCCGAGGTCCCCGGTCAGGAACCAGCCGTCTGCGTCGAAGGCCCGGGCCGTGAGTTCCGGGGCCCGGAAGTACCCGGGAGTGACATGACCGCGCACGGCGAGTTCTCCGACGGTGCCGTCCGGAACCGGCGCGCGGGTCTGCGGGTCGACGGCACGGACCTGCATGCCGGGCAGCGGCAGGCCCTGGGTTGCGAGGCGGAGGTCGAGCGGGTCGAGGGCGTCGCTGACGGCGCAGTTGCCGCAGGTCTCGGTGGAACCGTAGACGGTGCAGAGCTGCGGGGCCGACAGGGTCTCGACCATGAAGGTGACGTCACGTGCAAGCCCGATGGTCAGCCCGGTACGCATCGACGCGAAGGCTTCGGCGGCCCAGTCCGGATGATCGTGCATGGCCCGGACCATGTTGACCATGCCGTAGAACACCGTGCAGGCCTCCTCGCGGATCAGGCGGATCGCGATGCCCGGATCGAACCGTTCCTGCAGGACCAGGGTGCCGCCGTGGCTCATGACCGCGGGCAGGGCGTTCGCGGCGCCGAATGACCAGAACAGGGGGATGGCGCACCAGAGCCGGTCGTCGCCGGTCAGGTGCTGGCGCTCGCCGATGTCGAACCCGTTGGCGATGACGTCGCGATGCAACAGGGTCACCCCCTTCGGGTCGGCGGTCGAACCCGAGGTGTAGAGGATGAAACAGGTATCCTCCGGTCCGGGTCCCGGGCCGGTGGCGGGTTCGCCGGCAAGGGCGCTGTCCCACGGCGTGCCGACGGGCGCGTCGTCGACCATGATCACGCAGTCGGGCACGTGTTCCGCTCGGCGCAGTGCCGCAAGCCAGTCCCGGTCACCGAATGCCGGTGCGAGGACGAGGGCCGCGGGGTCGCAGTGCGTGAGCGTCCATGCGAGTTCCCGCGGGCTCGAGAAGGTACTGATCGGCACCGCGATCGCGCCAAGGCGCAGTGCGGCCATGACCGAGATCAGCCATTCCGGCCGGTTCGGCAGCAGGATCGCCACCCTGTCGCCGGGCCTGACCCCGCGTCGCTGCAGGAACCCGGCAAGGGCCTCACTGCGCTCCCGCCATGCGGCCCAGTCGAGACGCTGCCCGCGCCAGATGATCGCCTCGCGGTGCCGGTGCCGGCCGGCCATTTCGTCGAGGAGATCGGTGAAGGTGCACGCCCGGGGTCTCTCGCTGGTCATTTCGGTCTCAGTAGACGGGACGGCGTTTCTGGCGGAACGCCGCGATACCCTCGGCGAAGTCGGGGCCGGCGCGGACTGCATCGCCGAGTTCCTGGTCCATCGGTTCGCGGGCGAGCGCATGGGCGGCGAGGGTGGCGCTCATCTGGGTCTTGACCGCCTGGACGGCCGACGGGCTGTTGGCCGCGATCACGCCCGCGGTCTCGAGCGCCCAATCGAGCAGGTCGTCTGCCTCGACGATGCGGTTGACCAGGCCGATCTCGACCGCGCGCCGGGCCGTGATCAGCTGCCCGGTCAGCAGAAGGTCCATGGCGTGGACATGTCCGATCTGGCGCGCAAGCTTCACCGTCGCCCCGCCGAACGGGTAGATCGACCAGCGCACCTCCGGCAGGCCGAATCGCGCATGCGGCGCCGCTGCCCGGATGTCGCAGGAGAGGAGCAGTTCGACCCCGCCTCCGGCACAGTCGCCGTTCACGGCGGCGATGATCGGCTTGGAGTAGGTGTCGGTCTTGAGCAGGGCGTGGTTGACGGCCGCAGCCTGTTCCCGGTCGGCGGAGAGGTCGCCGCCGATATCGGCCCCGGCGCAGAACGCGCGGCTGCCGGCGGCGGTCAGGATAATGCAGCGGGTCTCGTCACGCTCGAGCTCGTCCCACAGGTCGCCGAGCTCGCGCAGCATCTCCCGGCTCATCGCGTTCATCTTCGGCTGGTTGTCGATGGTGATGATGGCGATGTGAGGCGAGTGGCGGGCAAGGGTGAGAGGCATGGAGGACCGGCCGGAAAGGATGCAGTGACGCGGGCCATCTTGGCTCCGCGCGCCGGCATGGCGCAACCGGCAGCTTGCCCGCGGCATCGCCGCTGCGTTATCGAACGGGGCGAAATGCGCAACCGGGGAGGGGTTGATGAAGGCGGTGATCTGCAGCCGGCTCGGCGGGCCGGAGAACCTCGAGGTCCGTGAGATCGATCCGCCGGTTCCGGAACCCGAAGAGGTGCTGGTCCGGGTCCGCGCGGCGGGTGTGAACTTTGCCGACACGCTGCAGATTGCCGGGTCCTACCAGAACAAGCTCTCTCCTCCGTTCGTGCCCGGAATGGAGGTTGCCGGCGAGGTCCTTGAAATCGGTTCGGCCGTGACCCGCCCGTTGCGCATCGGCCAGCGGGTGATGGCCTACATGCGCGGCGGCGGCGCCTTTGCCGAGCAGGCCGTCGTGCGCGGTGACTGGCTGGTGCCGGTGCCCGACGCGATGGACGACGTCACCGCGGCCGGGTTCCCGACCGTCTACGGGACCTCGGGGTTTGCCCTGAAGGCACGTGGCGCGCTGCAGCCTGGCGAGACCCTGCTGGTGCTCGGTGCGGCCGGCGGTGTCGGTCTGACCGCGGTCGAACTGGGCCGGTGCATGGGCGCAACCGTGATCGCGGCCGCCGGCGGGCCCGCGAAATGTGCGGTCGCGCGTGAACACGGGGCGCACCACACCATCGACTACCTCACCGAGAGCATCCGGGACCGGGTCCGCGCCCTGACCGACGGTGCCGGCGCCGATGTGGTCTATGACCCGGTGGGCGGCGACGCATTCGACCAGGCACTGCGTGCGGTCGCTTGGCACGCCCGGATGCTGGTGATCGGGTTTGCGTCAGGCAGGATCCAGCAGGTGCCGGCCAACATCGTGCTGGTCAAGAACATCTCGGTGATCGGCGTGGTCTACGGTGCGGAGACCGAACGGGACCCGGCGCACGGGTCCTCGTTCGTCAGCGAGGCGGCAGACCTGTTCGTCCAGGGCCGGATCAGTCCGCTGGTGGGCCAGGCCCTTCCGCTCGAGCAGGCGGGCCAGGCGCTTGAGGCGCTGCTCTCTCGCTCGGTTGCCGGCAAGGTGGTGCTCACGACATGACGGTATTATAATACCGTTAACGCAACTGCATGTGCCAAAAGGGATTTTTCGCCCTTGACGATCGCAACCGGGCTGCGTACATCCCGGCTGCGAACAGTGAGGGTGCGCGTCGCCGCGCCACGACCGAAGGGTGACAGATCATGAAGACCTACACGGCGAGACCGGGCGACATCGAGAAGAAATGGTGGCTGATCGATGCCGAAGGGCTGGTGCTCGGACGGCTCGCGAGCGTGATCGCCCTGCGGTTGCGCGGCAAGCACAAGCCCACATTCACCCCGCACATGGACTGCGGCGACAACATCATCGTGGTCAATGCCGAGAAGGTGAAGCTGACCGGCAACAAGCGGGCCGACAAGACCTACTACCGCCACACCGGCTATCCCGGCGGGATCAAGTCGGTTACCGCGGGCAAGATCCTCGAGGGCAAGCACCCGGAACGGGTGGTGCTCAAGGCGGTGGAACGGATGATCAGCCGTGGTCCGCTCGGCCGTCGACAGATGTCAAACCTGAAGGTCTATGCCGGCCCGTCCCATCCGCACGAGGCCCAGCAGCCGGAAGTCCTCGACGTTGGCGCGATGAATCCCAAGAACAAGAGGTAGCACAATGGCAATCGAAGACCAGGTGGAGACGGACGCGACCGGCCTTGACGCGCTCGGCGCCCTGCAGTCGCAGGAAGAGCAGGCGGCACCCGAGCCGAAGATCGATGCGCACGGCCGGGCCTATGCCACCGGCAAGCGCAAGAACGCGATCGCGCGGGTCTGGATCAAGCCGGGTCTCGGCCGGGTAAACGTGAACGGCCGCGACATCGAGGTCTACTTTGCACGTCCCGTGCTGCGCATGCTGATCGGCCAGCCGTTCGATGCGGCGGGCCGCACCGACCAGTACGACGTGGTGTGCACTGTCGGCGGGGGCGGGCTGTCCGGACAGGCCGGTGCGGTGCGCCACGGGATCGCCAAGGCGCTGACCAACTACGAGCCCGAATTGCGGCCGGTGCTGAAGAAGGGCGGGTTCCTGACCCGCGACCCGCGGGTGGTGGAGCGCAAGAAGTACGGCAAGCGCAAGGCGCGCCGCAGCTTCCAGTTCTCCAAGCGTTAGGCGCGGGGACAGCCAGGCGCGCGAGCACTGGCCGGGCGAAGCCGGGAAGGCGCCGCTATCGGGCCGGAACACTGAATTGAGGGCAGGACCCATGCGTCTCGAAGGCAAGGTCGCCATTATCGTCGGAGCCGGGCAGCAGCCGGGCGAGACCATCGGCAACGGCCGCGCAACCGCACTTCGCTTCGCCCGCGAGGGCGCGCGGCTCTTCCTGGTCGACAGGGAACTCGACCGCGCGGCGGAAACCCGGTCCCTGTGCGAGGCGGAGGGTGCGGAGGCCGACGTGTTCGCCGCCGACATCACCCGCGAGGAGGACTGCGCCGGGATCGCGGCCGGTTGCGTCGACCGGTTCGGGCGGATCGACATCCTGCACAACAATGTCGGCCGGTCCGAGGGCGATCGCGAGACCACCGGTATGGACCGCGAGACCTGGGATTTCCTGATGGCGATGAACGTCACCGGGATGTTCCTGGTCTGCAAGCATGTCCTGCCGGTAATGCGAAACCAGCGATCGGGCGTGATCATCAACATCTCCTCGGTCGCCTCCACCTGTTCCCACAACACGGTGACCTACAAGACCGGCAAGGGCGCGGTGAACACGCTGACCCACCACCTCGCCATGGAAAACGCGTCGTGGGGCGTTCGGGCCAACGCGATACTGCCCGGACTGATGGACACGCCGATGGCGATCGAACGCCGGGCGCGGGAACAGAACGTCGACCGCGAGACGGTGCGCAAGGGGCGCCACGAACGGGTGCCGCTGCTGCAGCAGATGGGGACGGCCTGGGACGTGGCCAACGCGGCCCTGTTCCTCGCCTCGGACGAGGCCGCCTATGTGACCGGCCTGATCATGCCGGTTGACGGGGGCCTGTCGGCAAGGATCGGTTGACCGGCATGCGTCCGATCGTCCGCAGCTACAGGGGCAGGCGTCCGAGGATTCATCCCGGGTGTTTCGTCGCCGAGAATGCCGCTGTCGTCGGTGATGTCGAGATCGCGGCCGAGGCCAGCATCTGGTACAGCGTGACCCTGCGCGGCGACGGAAATTCGATCAGGATCGGCACCCGGACCAACATCCAGGACAACACCGTCGTCCATGTCGATCGCCCGGTCCACCTCGCGACAACCATCGGTGACGGTGTCACCGTCGGTCACGCCTGCATCATCCATGCCTGTACCCTGCAGGATCGTGCCTTCGTCGGCATGGGATCGACCGTTCTCGACGGTTCGGTGATCGAGAGCGAGGGCATGCTCGCGGCCCACTCCCTGCTTTCGCTGGGCAAGGTGATCCGCTCGGGCGAACTGTGGGCCGGTGTTCCGGCCCGGCGCTGGCGCACGCTCCGGGACGAGGAATACGAGATGATGAACCACATCCGCGATGTCTACTGGCAGACTGCCCAAGATTTCCTCACTGACATGGACACCTCGTGGATGGCCGACTGGCCGGCCTGAACCCCGCCGTGATACCTGCGCACCGGATGATGTCCGGCGTCATACCGCCTGCAGCTTGGCAAGGTGCACCCGTCATGATGGTGTGCGCGGGGCCCGAAGCTCCCGCGTCCGCAGGCGATGCCGTTCCGCCGCGATCAGCGGTCTCGGGAAGCCAGCCGGCACTCCGGACATCGCGGCTGATCGACTGAAACGTCTCCGGTGACCGGGCGGGAACGTCCTCACGGGTGAACGCCGGCCCTGATGCGCACCCGGTCTGCTTCGGCACACGCGGACGGCCGGGGTTGGTGATCGCCGTGATGCGCGCGCCTTCCGGTGACACGGAAATTCCGGGCCGCTCCGGCAGGAGGGCGAAGACTACCGGTTGCGTGGTGGAGACCCGCAGCCGGGGCCCGAACCCGTTGCCGGTCGCAACCACCGCCATCGGGTTCGGGGCGGGCCGGCTCCGGAATGACCGGGGTGTCGATCGTGCCGGTGCCCGCCCCGGCCAGTTCCCGCGCGCCGGCGATCATGATCGACAGGAAGGCGTCACACGGAGCTCCTCGAGGACGTGAAGGCTGTGCAGCCCGAACCACTCGCAGAGCCGTCGTGGCCGGTCTATTCTCGTCCCCGGTCTGCAGACGGGCGGGAACAGTGTGCGAGGAGCAGGGTTGATGCAGGAAAGCCGTCATGACTACGTGATCGTCGGTGCCGGTTCCGCGGGCTCGGTTCTCGCCAACAGGCTGTCCGATGGCGGGCGCCGCTCGGTGCTGCTGCTCGAGGCCGGCCGGCCCAGCCACCCCTGGTCGCGGATCCCGGTGGGGTTTGCGAAGCTGATGGACAACCCGCGGGCGAACTGGCTCTACTCTTCGGAACCCGACGAGGGATCCGGCCGGCGCCGCATCCCCGTTCCGCGCGGCAAGTTGCTTGGCGGCTCGAGTTCGATCAACGGTATGGTGTTCGTGCGCGGCCAGGCTCAGGACTTCGATCACTGGGCCCAGCTCGGCAACCGCGGCTGGAGCTACCAGGACGTGTTGCCGTTCTTCAAGTCGATGGAACGCTATGACGGCGGCGATGACGCCTACCGTGGCCGGTCCGGTCCGCTCCGGGTCACCGATCCGCGCGAGGGCGGACCGCTCTACGATGCCCTGTTCGCTGCCGCGGATGAGGTCGGCATCCGGCGCAATCCCGACTACAACGGTGCCAGCCAGGACGGGATCGGTTTTACCCAGGCCACCATCCAGCGCGGCCGGCGCATGAGCACCGCGCGCTGCTATCTCGACCCGGCGCGCGGGCGGTCCAATCTCGGGATCGTTACCGATGCGCTCGCCGAGGGTCTCGTCCTCGAGGGAGGACGCTGCACCGGCGTGCGCTACAGCCGGAACGGGGCGCCCTTCAAGGCCCATGCCACCCGCGAGGTGATCGTGAGCGCCGGATCGATCAATTCACCGCAGCTTCTGGAGCTTTCGGGCATCGGCCAGCCCGGGTTGCTGAGGGAGTTCGGGATCGAACCGGTCCACGAGCTGCCCGGCGTGGGTGAAAACCTGCGCGATCACTATGCACCGCGCATGAAGTGGGCGGTCACCAGGGCTGGCGTGACCTACAATGACCTGGCCCGCGGCATCGGCATGGTGCGACAGGTGCTGCGCTACGGCCTGAAGGGAGAGGGGTTCCTGTCACTGCCGGCGTCGCCGGTGCGCGCCTATATCAGGACCCGCGAGGGGCTCGATTCGCCGGATGTGGGCATGTCGATCATGCCGTTCCTGATCGGCCCGAACATGAACATTGCCGATCAACGCGGGCTGACGCTGATCACCCACGTGCTGCGCCCGGACAGTATCGGCTCCATCCACATTGCCTCGGCCGACCCCGCCGATCCGCCGGCAATCCGGTTCAATTTTCTCTCGACCCCGGATGACTGCACGAAGCTGCTGGCCGCGATGCGCAAGGCGCGTGACTGGATGGGAGCGCCGGCACTGGAGGGGTTCGTCGGCGAGGAGATCGCGCCGGGTGAGGCGCGCGCCGGTGACGACGAGCTGCTCGACTGGGTCCGGCAGACGGCCGAGACCACCTACCACCCGGTGGGGACCTGCAAGATGGGATCGGACCCGAAGGCCGTGGTGGACGACCGGCTCCGCGTGCACGGGCTGGCCGGGCTCAGGGTGGTTGATGCCTCGATCATGCCGACACTCACCTCGGGCAACACCAACGCGCCTTCGATCATGATCGGCGAGAAGGCCGCACGCATGATCATCGAGGACGCGGACGCCGGATCGGGCCGCGCGGCCCGGGCGGCCTGACCGGTTCGGGCGAGACCCCTTCGGGCGCAGATATGGGCGCACCAGTTATCCAAACGACCGGCCGAGACCATAAATCGGACAGCCGTCACCCTGATAGCGACTTGCACAATGGGAAAGGAAGGACGGCGAGACCGCTACCCCGTGCGGAACCACGCTTTAGCGCCGGATTGAAGCGGTCCAATCTCACCGTCGACAGTCAATCCGCCTCACGTCCTTGATCGTCTCTCCGACCTTGTGCAGGCGGCGGCGCTCGCGTTTCCTAAATTCAGACCTGTTCGGTTTCTCCCGCACTGCGGTCGCGGTGGGTTTGCGCAACAAATGCCCGACGATAGATGTCTCCAGGGTCATGGTGTTTAGCCATTCGAGCATGCGTCGAGGAGAAGTTCACTGGCGGTAAAGGCGCGGGAGAATGTCGCTATGTTGGGGATATGGGAGCGCTGTGTCCATTGACACATCTATCAGTCGGAGGAACGGAACCATATCAGTTCTCTCGATCAGATTACGCATCGTCCGCAGACCCCTTATCGCCCTGGCAATTGTGGTGCGGGACGGTGTTGGTCGACCTGCGCGGAGCGATTCTGAGATATGGTCTTGCGGTTGAGATACTCTTCCTGAGGTTCAAACTCAATCAACTCGAGTAGTTTGCGATGCCCTTTCGGCGAACCGTCAACAGTTTTGTCTAACTCGGCAAACCTCTCACCTTGAAATCAACGCCACACTTCGAATACAGTTGTCACTAGAAATAGCCGGGGAAGGCGATTTCTGTCAGCAGACAGTTAACGCAACAACTTTAATGTTCCAAGAAGTGGAGAGGTAAATGGAAATGCTGTGGCAACTAAGGAAAGCGATTTTATTCATTGGTTTTATGGTTGTAACAATCGCGTTTGGTATTTCAATTTTCTATAATTGGGGATTTTTAAGCGCATTTGGAAGCTCATTTTCTAAGGCGCCTATAAGCATGGAAGACCTTGCAATAAGTTGGGTTGCATGGTTGCCGGAATCTGTTCTTGTAGGTGTCATTGTGCTTGTTTTGGCACTGCGGCCGTCGCGGAAAGGTAGCGTCAAAGCAGAAGCGACATGCGTTCAGCATGAAATTGATAATGAGTTAATAAAACGACATAGGAATACAAGTTCAAGAATTTGCCAGTGTTTTGTCTTGGGTGGCGCGGTGCTTGGAGGCATGTCCATTTTTGGTGCGATACCAGGCTCAGAATTACTTATAGCAATTGCTTTGTGTTTGTGGACAAGTGGTGCTGGTATTGCATTTGCGTTATATAGCTGCAAAGTGCGATGTCGAAATCCGAAAATAGAGGTAGTGATGCTTTGTTTAATGGTTGTTGCTAGCGCATTTTCCTATGGACATTTCGGGTTTGAAAGAAACTATTTTTCAGAGCACAAGTTCTATGTGATCTCATTATCTGAAGAAAGTGGTGCTGGGAGTCAAGCGTTTAGCGCAAGGATAGTGAGGATCTTCAAGAATTGGATGTTGGTTCGGGATGTTCGTGGAGATGTAAGCTGGATTCGTTTGGATCGTGTACTGAGACTTGAGCTCAAGAGAGACTAGGCGTGGCGGTGTAGTTTGTGTCGAATTGGTGTCTAAAGACGGCCACCAGTGACGCAACCAAAGTCCGGTGGTTACGGTTGGTGATCTCAGGTATGGTTGTCGATCCAACTCTCGTGAAGTTGGCATGTTGCGTACCGTGGTAGGGTCTCCTGACAGTCACTTAGGACCTAAGTGCCTGACGCGAGTCCGAAGGCTCGAAGGCGTTGCTGTCGAGAATTGAATGCCCGGAACCCGTTGCTTGGCCGACTGCGCCAATCCTCCGATGGGTTGCCAGCAGTCGAAACGTTGTCCTTCTGGCAGGTTCAGGCGATGGTGTAAACTCGGGTTCAAACTATACTTCCGGAATACGCATCCCTGACGTCGCCCGCTTCACGGTAGTAGGTCTTCGCAGCATCCCGCATCGGCTGATAGTTCCAGGACCTGCGAGCGCCGGTTGCAAGCGCGCCCCTGACAACGCGCCGTGCCGCCTGTGCCTGTCGCACCGCCCTGTCAAGCGCCGGCAGATCCCAGGTTGCGGCCGCGATCGCTTCGAGTCCCGCCTGTACATCCGCCGCGTCCGCCTCGCCCGCCAGGTTCCGGGTCTCGTCCGGGTCGAGCTCGAGGTCGAACAGCAGTGGCGGGTCCTCAAGGCTCGTGATCAGCTTGTGACGCCCCTTGCGAATCATCACCATCGGGGCATTGACCCCTTCGGCCGTGTACTCCGCCAGCACGGTATCGGGCCAGTCCGTCGCTGGTCCGGTTGCCAGCGGGATCAGCGAGCGTCCGTCGACCGGCAGGGCCAGTTCCGGCATCTCACCGTCTCCCGCCAGTTCGAGCAGGGTCGGGAACAGGTCGAGGTGAGAGACGTTTTCGCGCACGCGGCGGGGGCCGATGGCAAAGGGGGCGTGCAGGACCAGCGGCACGCGGACCGACCACTCGAAAAACGACATCTTGAAGAAGAGCCCGCGCTCACCGAGTGAATCACCATGGTCAGACGTGAACACGATGACGGTGTTCCCGGCCGCACCAATCTGCTGCAGCGTGTCCAGGATCCTGCCGATCTTCGCATCCACGTAGCTCGTTATCGCGGAATAGGCCAGGCGCATGCGCAGGACGTCCGTCTCGCTGATCGGGTCCAGGTGGCGGCCGGTCAGGAACCAGTGGCGACGACTGTGCGGATCGCGTTCGTCCAGCGGAATATCGGGGACAGTCGGCCGGTCGGCCTCGCTGAACCGGCTGCGCGCAAGCCAGGCCGGGGGCGCGAGGTAGGGATCGTGCGGCGAGAAGAAGGAAACCGTGAGTGCGAACGGCCGGTCGTCACCCTGATCCGCATGCTCGTGCAGCCATCTTATGGCCTCGAACTCGACCTCGTCGTCATAGGCAATGTTGACGCTCTTGCGGTGCGGCCCGGCATCGAGCACGGCGCGCATGCTGTGATACCACTCGAGCCAGTGTTCCGGGTTGAGCCGCCAGTCCGGTGTCCAGAGAAAATCCGCCGGGTAGACATCCGTGGTGACCCGTTCCTCGTAGCCGTGCAGCTGGTCCGGGCCGACGAAGTGCATCTTGCCGGCAAGGCAGGTCCGGTAGCCGGCAAGGCGCAGGTAGTGCTGGAATGTCGGTACCGAGGCCGGAAACTCGATTGCATTGTCATAGGCGCCGATGCGTGAGGGCAGTTGTCCGCTCAACATCGAAAACCGTGCCGGGGCGCAGAGCGGGAAGTTGCAGTAGGCGTTCTCGAACACGACACCTTCGGCGGCCAGATCGTCGATATGCGGTGTCTTCACGCGTTTTCCGCCGTAGGCGGACAACACCTGCGGCGCAAGCTGGTCTACCATGACGAAAAGGATGTTCGGACGCCGGGCCATGCGCGCGCTCCCTTGCCGGAGACCGGGGTCGAGCACCGACTATAGGTCCGATCCGGTGCACTCGCCATCGCGTGGAGGTGGGTGTGCGGTGCCATTTTGCCACGATGGCCTTGCCCCTTGTTCCAGCCTTCCGACTGCCCCGAAACGGGCCCGATCGGACGATACGATTCCGGCAACCCGGAACGCGCGGCAGCCAGATCCAACGCCGAACCATGCACCGGAATGCGGTCGTCTCTCTGGTCCCGGACCACGGCGATGCGGTCCGTCCCGGACCGGTTCGGCGCGCGTTCGCTTGAAAACAGTGCCGGCTGTACCGGACGCCGCTGCTGCTGACGGTCGCCAACTCTCCTGGAGGGAGGGGGGGTTGATGCGGGCTGATCCGGCTGCGGGGCGGAAAACGAGGGGATCACGACAGGAGGGATGGAGGTGGCGCGAGACGGGATCACGGCTGGCTCGGGCCCTTGGCGTAACGCACATGGCAAATGGCAGGCTCTCCCTCGGCTCACGGGTTTGCCGCAGACTGGTTCGTCCGTCCCGTGAAGAACGGACGCGACCTCGAACACTCCCCGGAACTCGTGTACACACACCGGGAGCGGACCCATGCGGTCGGAAGCCCGGAACCCGGGGCAGGATGATGATTCCGTTCGCCGGGCAAGGGGTGCCGACCAGGCCGGGGCAGCGGCGTGAATGCCAGCCGTGGACGGCGCCGGGTCGCTGCGGCGTGCGACCGGAACGGCCAACAGGAGGCGAGGCGGTCTTGCAGCTGAGCGACCAGGAACGGGGTGTCCTTGCCGGTACCACGGGCACCGTGGGCGAGCGCATGGCAATGGAGATCGTTGTCGAGTCCGCCCGGATGATGGGCGCGGACCGGCTGGTGCCCATCGTCTCGAGCCACATCGACGGCTGCCTCTATCACGGTGACGCCGGCGTGCTGTTCTGCGAAAGACTGGCCGACGAAGGCGCCCGGGTAACCGTGCCGGCGACCACGAACGTCGCCTCGCTGAATCTCCTCAAGGCGGACCAGGTCACACTCCCGGGGCCGCAGCGCGACATGGCCTATCGCCTCATGGAGGCGCACCGGCGCATGGGCTGTGCACCCACCTGGACCTGCGCGCCCTACCAGATGCGGGCGCGCCCCGCGATGGGGCAGCAGGTCGCGTGGGGAGAGTCGAACGCGGTCGCCTTCGCCAACACGGTGCTGGGAGCACGCACCAACCGCTACGGCGACTTTCTGGACCTCGCCTGTGCAATCACCGGCCGGGCACCCTTCTACGGGTTGCATTGCACGGAAAACCGCGTGGCCCGGTTGTTGTTCGACGTATCCGGACTGCCGGACCCGCTGTTGCAGGAGGATGCCTTCTTCGCCGTGCTCGGCGCGCTGGTGGGACGCATCGCCGGTGACGCCGTCTCCGTCATCAGCGGCATCCCGGGGCCGGTGCGCGAGGACAAGCTCAAGTCCTTTTGCGCCGCCGCTGCGGCCACCGGTGCGGTGGCACTGACGCACATCGCCGGCGTGACGCCGGAAGCGCCGGACACGGCGGCTGCGCTTCATGGAAGGACGCCGGAAGAAACCGTGCCCGTGACCCGGGAGCTGATCGCGGACGCGCGCGACCGCCTCAGCATGGCCGGGCGCGGCCCCGTCGATTGCGTGGCACTCGGCAGCCCGCATTTCTCGGGCGACGAGTGCCGGGCCGTGCTGGGTCTCGCCGCCGGCAGAGAGTTCCTGGTCCCGGTCTACGTCTGCCTGGGACGACACACCTTCGACGGCCTGCAGGCGGACGGCACCTGCGAGGCATTGCAGGCACTGGGGGTGGAGTTCGTCGTCGATACCTGTGTCGTGGTGACGGCGATCCTTCCGCCGCGACCCGGCGTGATGATGACGAACTCGGCGAAGTTCGCCTACTACGCCCACGGCAACACCGGCTACATGCCGGTGTTCGGCACGCTCACCGACTGCGTCCGGAGTGCCCAGGCGGGCGAGGTCGTGCGCGATCGGGAGATATGGGGGTGAACTGGCAGGCCGAGGTCCTGCTGGGCGGCCCGGCACGCGGTACGGTTCTGCGCCTGGACGAGCCGGTCAGCTTCTGGGGCGGAATCAGCCCGACTACCTCCGAGGTTGTTCTCGCGGGTCACCCTCAGCATGGTGCACGCATCGCCGGGAGCATCCTTGTGTTGCCGCGGCCGATCGGCTCGAGTTCATCCGCCTCGATCATCCTGGAACTGCTGTACCGGGAACTGGGGCCGCGGGCCCTGATCCTCGGCATTCCTGACGCGATCCTGCCGATCGGAGTCCTCGTTGCCCGCCAGATGGGCTGGAACACGATTCCGGTGCTGTTCATGGACGCCCCGCCCTTCCGGACAGGTGACGAACTCCGCATCCTCGATGACGGCACCATAGAATGCGGCACCTGACGTCCACCCGGGCGGGAAACATGGCGCTTCCGGTTTCCACGGAGACGGGGCGCAGCCGCCGGGACTGCCGGACACGACCTGGTGGTCGCCCATTCCGGTACACGACACGGTATCCGTCACCATGTCGCCTCGCGCCCGGGTCTTTCCGGTCCGCCCGGCCCGCGGCCGGGAAGGGAGTTGTGAGGTTGTCGGGGATCGTCGACAGGATCCCGCGTGATGAAAACGGGGCCGGCGGCCAGGGCGGGTGTCCGGGGGGCATCGCCCGCATGTCGACCGCCGTGAACCCTGCAGCCTGCGTCGGCAGTGCTCCGCACCGACACGGCCGGCCCGGGCTCGATGGCCGATGGCGTGGGAGGGATGACCACATGCCCGTGATAGCGGCCCGGGTACCGTTCCGCGAAACGGCTGACTGTTGCGGGCGCGGCGACACATCCGAGCGCACGGGACGGGGGAGGGCAGGGCGGCCGTTCGCGGCCAACTGTCCCCGCTCGCATTTCCCGGCCGGCCCGGACTGCGTGGAGGACTGATCGATGCGATCGAAACGCCTGGTACACATCGTTGGCTGCCACGCGGAAGGAGAGGTCGGGGACGTCATCGTCGGTGGCGTCGCCCCGCCGCCCGGAGACACGCTGTGGGAACAGTCGCGCTTTATCGCCCGCGATCAGTCACTCCGCCGGTTCGTACTGAACGAGCCGCGCGGCGGCGTCTTCCGCCACGTGAACCTGCTGGTACCGCCGAAGGATCCCCGAGCCGCCATGGGTTTCATCATCATGGAGCCCGAGGACACGCCGCCGATGTCGGGGTCGAACAGCCTGTGCGTTGCGACGGTGCTTCTGGAGACCGGCATCCTGCCGATGACCGAGCCGGAAACGGTAATGGTCCTGGAAGCCCCGGGCGGGCTGATCCGCGTGCATGCCGCGTGCTCGAATGGCCGGGTCGACCTCGTCCGTGTGCACAATCTGCCATCGTTCGCGGCACGGCTCGGGGCTGCGCTCGAAGTCGCGGGGCTTGGAACGCTGACGGTGGACACCGCCTACGGCGGCGACAGTTTCGTTCTGGTGGACTCCGAGGCGCTGGGCTTCACCCTGGACCCGGACGAAGCGCGTGACATCGTCGACGTCGGCATCCGCATCACCCGCGCGGCAAACGAGCAACTCGGCTTCGTCCATCCCTGCAACTCCGACTGGCGGCACATTTCGTTTTGCCAGATTGCGGCCCCGGTCCGGGATATCGACGGTGTCCCGACCGGCCGCAACGCCGTGGTCATCCGGCCCGGGAAGATCGATCGGAGCCCGACGGGTACCGGGTGCTCCGCCCGGATGGCCGTGTTGCACGCGCGGGGCCAGCTCGGGCTCGGCGACCGCTTTCGCGGAGTGTCGATCATCGGTTCCGTGTTCGACTGTCGCGTTGAGGAGGAGGTGATGCTGGGAGGGTGCCCGGCCATTGTTCCGTCGGTCTCCGGTCGCGCCTGGCTGACCGGAACGACCCAGCTTCATCTCGACCCGCGTGACCCGTGGCCGGAAGGCTATCGGCTGAGCGACACCTGGCCCCCCGGTACCGTGACCCCGGTTTCGGCCCCGCAGGACACCCGGGACTGATCCCCGGGGGTGCCGTCTTCCTTGGGCGGCCGGGAGCAAGGCCGCCGCGTCAGGTCACCGGGTGGATGACCCACGTGCCACGGCCCGGACTGACACCGGCTCTTCCTGTAGCGGACAGGGAGCGTGATCCGCCCTGCCCATGACATCCTCGGGCTCCGACACCCGGGGCGGTGAGGAAATGTTCGAGAACCGGTGCCCGCGATCATGCGGGCTCTGGTCATGGAGTCGGACTGCGTGCCGTTCGACGAGGCTACCCCGGAACCGGTGGGAGACGTGTTCGATACGATGCGCGTGCCTGCCGACGGGGGCATGACACTGATCTGCGTCACCCACGAAACCGGTTTCGCCCGCGATGCCTCCGACCGGGGTCGCCCGTGTCGAAGCTGGCCGTACCGGGGAGATCAGTCCACCGTCCCGGGTCCCTGGCGCACCGCGGTCCGAAAGGACCGGCCGCTTCCTGGCCAGGGTGCGTCGAGGCGCGCCCGTTACGCCGGAACCCGACTCCCGGGGCAGGGGCCGCGACCGGGCTTCCCGCGCCCGTTCGCGAAGGACCGGGCCCCCGGGGAAGGTTCATCCGACTCCCCGTGTATCTCCCGGCAGGCGTTGCCGGCAGACTGGTGCCGCGACAGCAGGCGGCAGTCGTTCGGCTGTTTCCTGCACCCGAACTGCGACGCCCGGATCAGCTGCATCGAGACCTGCTGCGGAGACGGGCGTCCCGCGCGGCACCCGACGATCCGGACCGGCGACCAGGTAGGCGGGAAGATGCGGAACCGGATCGACGCCAGGGCCGGGCGCGGCCGACTCCGGTTCTCGATTTCCGGCTCGCGAACGCGTACACTGCGAAAAAGCACGACCATCCGGCGTGGTGGTTGCGGGCCGCGGTCGGGAGGAAAGGGTGCCAAGGGCACGGAGGACTCGCAGACGGCGCAACGCACCGCCGCTCGGGCGGCGGCGGCCCCTCATCTATCGTCTGCGCAGCTACCTGCTTGCCGGGATCCTGATCACCGCGCCGATCGGCATCACCCTGTGGCTGACCTGGGGGATCATCACCTTCTTTGACAGCCAGGTCGTGCCGCTGATCCCGCCGCGCTACAACCCGGAATCCTACCTCCCGATCCCCTTGCCCGGCCTCGGCCTGATCCTGGCAGTGGTCGTGCTGACATTGGTCGGCTGGCTGACTGCCGGCCTGGTGGGGCGCTGGCTGGTTCGCCTGAGCGAGCAGTTCATGGCGAGCATGCCGATCGTGCGCAGCATCTATGGCGCGGTCAAGCAGATCATGGAGACCATCCTTGCTCAGAATGCCGATGCCTTCCGCCATGTCGTGCTCCTCGAGTATCCCCGGCGCGGGATCTGGACGATGGGGTTCGTCACCGGTCATACCGAGGGCGAGGTGCAGAACGCGATCGACACCGAGATGGTCAATGTCTTCATCCCCACCACTCCGAACCCGACATCGGGATTCCTGCTGTTTGTCCCCGAACGCGACCTCCACTACCTCGACATGTCGTCGGAAGAAGGGTTCAAGATGCTGGTATCCACCGGGATCGTCGCGCCACCCGACCGCAGGAGCGACGAGATTCAGTCGGTCCCGCAGATCCTGGCCGGCAACCAGGCGCTCGCAGACCGCGACAATGCGCCGGCGACGGTCCTGAAACCCGACCGGAAGAGATCCTCCTGAACCACTGCACCGGCACGGTGCGCGGCGCCTGACGCGGCGCCGGCGGAGACAGTCCATGCCCGACAGCCCGGCCCTGGCGGAACGCCGCAGGAAACTCCTGTACCGCAGCCTCTACACCGGAACCCGGGAGACCGACCTGCTGCTCGGCCGGTTCGCGCGGGCACGGCTTGCCGGCCTCGGACCCAACCAGCTCGACGCCTACGAAGCCCTGCTCGCGATCGAGGACCCGCGGCTCTATACCTGGATCACCGGGATGGAGGTGCCTCCGCCGGCCTACGACACCGACGTGCTGCACATGATCCGGTGCTTCCACCATGCCTGACAGCAGCCGGGTTCCGGTCGATCACTACGGCGCCACGCCGACCCTGGTGGGGGAGGTGCCGGAAGGCTGGGACGCACGCGTGGTGGCGCGGCTCGCCGGCGACCACTCCCGCGTGCTCCACGTCTGCCGCGACGACGCCCGTCTCGACAGCCTCGCCCGCGCGCTCGCCTATTTTGCCCCGGACCTCGAGGTCCTGCGGATCCCGGCATGGGACTGCCTGCCCTACGACCGGTCGTCGCCGGACGGATTTGTCGTCAGCCAGCGCGTGGACAGCCTCGCCCGGCTCGCCGCCTCGCCGGCCGGCTGCCCGCTCGTGGTGCTGACGACGGCCAACGCGATCCTGCAGCGGGTTCCTCCCGGGAGCTTCTTTGCGGGGTCGTCGCTGCAGGTGCGGGTCGGAGACACCTGTCCGATCGAACAGGTCCAGACCTTCCTCGAGGGCAACGGCTATCAGCGCACCGGGACCGTGCGCGAACCGGGCGAATACGCGATCCGCGGCGGACTGGTGGACCTGTTTCCGTCGGGCAGCGCCGATCCGCTGCGACTGGATTTCTTCGGCGACGAGGTCGAGGAGATCCGCGAGTTCGATCCGATGAGCCAGAAGTCCACCGGAACCCTGGAGGAACTCTCGCTCTCCCCGGCCTCGGAACTGCTGCTGACCGGGGAGGGTGTCCAGCGGTTCCGTACCGGCTATCGCGGGCACTTCGGGGCACAGGTCAGCGATGACCCGCTCTACCAGGCGGTCAGTGAAGGTCGACGCTACCAGGGCGTGGAACACTGGCTGCCGCTGTTCCACGAGGCGCTCGAGACCCTGTTCGAGCATGTCGGGGACGCGTGCGTGGCCTTCGACAACCACGCCGGCGACGTGCTCTCGACCCGGTTCGAGATGATCGCGGAGTACTACGAAACCCGCAGGGTTGCCCATGAACGCGCCACCGGCGACGCCGCCGTCTACCGACCGCTTCCGCCCGGACTGCTGCACGTCGATCCGGCCGAATGGAAGGACATGGTCGCGGACCGGAAGGTCTACCGGTTCTGCGGACCCGGAGAACTGCCGCCGGTCGGCGCGCTCGAGGTGCTCCATGCCGGCGCCCGGGCCGGCGTGAACCTCGTCGAGGCCCGGGTCGACCCCGACCGCGCGGTCCAGACCGAGGCCGTCGAGGCGGTCCGCGCCGCGCTCGACGCGGGTGAACGGGTGCTGCTGACCGGGCACTCGGACGGGTCGTGCGCGCGAATTGCCTCGCTGGTCCGCGAGGCCGGGGTGACCGACATCGAGCAGGTCCGGACCGCCGCGGAGTTCGAAAGCCTCGCCCCGCACGTGGTCGGGGTGGCGGTGCTGCCGTTCGAAAACGGGTTCCGGGCCGAGGGAAGCCTCTACATCACCGAGACCGATGTCCTGGGTGAGCGGCAGTCACGCCCGGCGCGTCGGCGCCGGCGCGCGGGCGAGGACTTCCTGCGCGACGCCGCGGCCCTGTCGGAAGGCGATCACGTCGTGCACGCGGACTACGGTATCGCGCGCTACGAGGGACTGGAGACCCTCGATCTGGGCGGTGCCGCCCACGACTGCCTCAAACTGCTCTACGCCGACGACGACCGGCTGTACGTTCCGGTCGAGAACATCGAGATCCTGTCGCGCTACGGCTCGAGCGACAGTCTGGTCCAGCTGGACCGACTGGGAAGCGCCGCCTGGCAGGCGCGCAAGTCCCGCGTCATGGACCGGCTGCGGGACATGGCCGACGAACTGATCAGGGTCGCGGCCGAACGCCAGGTACAGTCGCTGTCCCGGATGGTGCCGCCACCCGGGATCTACGACGAGTTCTGCTCGGGATTCCTGCACGACGAGACCGAGGACCAGCTGCGCGCCATCAAGGACTCGCTCGACGACCTCTCGCGGGGTCGGCCGATGGACCGGCTGATCTGCGGCGATGTGGGCTTCGGCAAGACCGAGGTGGCGTTGCGCGCCGCCATGGTTGCGGTGATGGACGGGTTCCAGGTCGCGGTGGTCGCTCCGACGACGCTGCTCGCCCGCCAGCACCATGCGCTGTTCGGCCAGCGGTTCGCCGGCCTGCCGGTCACCGTGCGTCAGCTGTCCCGCCTGGTCCGGCCGAAGGAGGCGGCGGACACCCGGCGCATGATTGCCGACGGCACCTGTTCCATCGTGATCGGTACCCACGCGGTGCTGGCGAAGTCGGTCAGATTCGACAACCTCGGCCTGCTCGTGGTCGACGAGGAACAGCGTTTCGGCGTTGCGCAGAAGGAACGGCTCAAGCAACTGCGCAGCGACGTGCACGTGCTCACTCTCACCGCCACCCCGATCCCGCGCACCCTGCAGCTGGCGCTCAGCGGGGTTCGGGACCTCTCGATCATCGGCACCCCACCGGTCGACCGGCTGTCGGTGCGGACCTTCGTGACCTCCTGGGACCCGGTGGTGGTGCGCGAGGCGCTGGAGCGCGAGCGCAACCGCGGCGGCCAGAGCTTCTGCGTCTGCCCCCGCGTCAGGGACCTGCCGGAAATGTATGACCGGCTGACCGGGCTCGTTCCCGATGCAAAGATCGCGACGGCGCACGGCCAGATGCGCCCGGCGGAACTCGAGGAGGTCATGACGGGGTTCCTCGACGGCGCGTCCGACATCCTGCTGTGCACCAACATCATCGAATCAGGTCTCGACATTCCGAATGCCAACACCATCATCGTGCACCGCGCGGAAATGTTCGGGCTGGCCCAGCTTTACCAGCTTCGCGGCCGGGTCGGACGCTCCAAGACCCGGGCCTATGCCTACCTCACCACCGGATCGCGGGCCCGCAGGCTTGCCGACACCGCGCGCCGCCGGCTCGCGGTGATGCGGACCCTCGACACCCTCGGTGCCGGGTTCAGTCTTGCCAGCCACGACATGGATATCCGCGGCGCCGGCAACCTGCTGGGCAAGGAGCAGTCCGGCCAGGTCCGCGATGTCGGAATCGAGCTCTACCAGCACCTGTTGCAGGAAGCCGTGGTGGCGGCCCGGGAGGACAGGGACAAGGGTGCGGCGGCACTCGAGACCTGGATGCCGCAGATCTCGCTCGGGATCCCGGTGCTGATCCCGGAGAGTTACGTGCGCGACCTGTCGGCCCGCCTGGCGCTGTACCGGCGGGTCTCGCGGCTGACGGACAACCTGGAACTCGGCGAGTTCGCCGAAGAGCTGGTGGACCGGTTCGGGCCGGTGCCCGAGGAAACCACCAACCTGATGGAACTCATGACCATCAGGCTCATGTGCCGCAAGGCAGGGATCGAGAAGGTCGACGCGGGACCGAAAGGGGGTGTCGTCGGGTTCCGCGAGACGGCTGACATCAATCCTTCCGGGCTCGTTGACCTGATCACGCGCGAACGCGGGACGGTGCAGCTGCGCCCTGACCACAGCCTGGTGTTCCGTCGGAACTGGCACGATCCCCACGAGCGGGTGCGCGGAGTGAAACGCGTGATCCGGGACCTGCGCGCCCTGGTCGGGCAGTAGGAGGAGCGAAGGGATGCCGCCTTTGTGCCTCCCCGGAATCCGTGCGACCCTGCGGTTGCGGAACGACGGCGAGCGGAAACCGGATCCTGGACGAGCGGACGCAACGGAGCTGGCGAGAGCATGGACGAGACCGGACTGAGTGCCAACGCGGCCAACCACGTTCCCCTGGTACCTGCCGACTTTCTGGAGCGGGCCGGCGCGACCTGGCCCGAGAAGACCGCGGTCATCCATGGCAGCCTGCGGTTGTCCTACCGTGACTTCCGTGACCGGGCCCGGCGTATGGCCTCGGCCCTGATGCGCCGGGGTATCGGCAAGGGTGACGTGGTGTCGATCATCGCGCCCAATACCCCGGCGATGCTCGAGGCCCACTACGGCGTGATCATGGCCGGCGCGGTGCTGAACGCGCTCAACTACCGTCTCGACCCGGCGACCATCGCCTTCATTCTCGAGCATTGCGGCGCCCGGCTGGTCTTGGTCGACCGGGAGTTCTCCGCACTGACGCAGGACGCGCTCGCGCGCATGGACACCCCTCCGGCCGTGGTCGGGATCGACGATGAACTGGCCGCGTCAGGGGAGCTGATCGGCGAAGTCGACTACGAGACCTTCCTCGCCGAGGGCGATCCCGATCCCGACTGGCCCCGACCCGCGGACGAGTGGGAGTCCATGGCGGTCAACTACACGTCTGGAACGACCGGAAACCCGAAGGGGGTCGTGTTCAACCATCGCGGCGCGTTCCTCAACGCCATGGGCAATGCCATCGCTTTCGGCCTCGACTCGCACGCGCGGTACCTGTGGACCCTGCCGATGTTCCACTGCAACGGCTGGACCTTCACCTGGGGCGTGACCGCGGTCGGCGGAACCCACGTCTGCCTGCGCGCGGTCGACCCGGCGCTGATCTTCCGGCTGATCGCCGAGCACCGGGTCTCGCACATGTGCGGGGCGCCGATCGTGCTCAACCTGCTGATCCACGCTCCCGCGGAGGTGCGGCGGCAGTTCGCGCACCGCGTCGAGATCGCGACCGGTGGCGCCGCACCACCCAGCGCGGTGATCGCCGGCATGGAACGCATGGGGTTCCAGGTCACGCATCTCTACGGACTGACCGAGACCTACGGCCCGTCCGGCATCTGCGCCTGGCCGCCGGAATGGGAAGGGCTGGAGCTTGACGAGAAGGCGACGCGCATGGCGCGCCAGGGTGTCGGGTACCCGACACTGGAAGGATTCCGGGTGGTCGATCCCGGGACCGGCACCGACGTGCCCGCCGACGGCGAGACCATGGGCGAGATCTGGATGCGCGGCAACACCGTGATGAAGGGGTACCTCCGCAACCCCGCCGCCACCGCCGAGGCGTTCGCCCATGGCTGGTTTCACAGCGGCGATCTCGCGGTCATGCACCCGGACGGCTACGCCGAGGTCAAGGACCGGTCCAAGGACATCATCATCTCCGGCGGCGAGAACATTTCCTCGCTCGAGGTCGAGGAAGCGCTCTACCGCCACCCGGCGATCATGGAGGCGGCGGTCGTTGCCCAGCCGCACGAGAAGTGGGGTGAGACACCCTGCGCGTTCATCACCCGGGCGCCCGGCCAAGAGGGGCTGACCGAGGCGGACGTGATCGCCTGGTGTCGCGATGCGCTTGCGCACTACAAGGTGCCGGGAACCATCGTGTTCTGCGACCTGCCGAAGACATCCACCGGCAAGATCCAGAAATTCGTGCTGCGCGAGCAGGCCAGGCAGCTGTGACGGTGCTCAGGCGAGCCTGAAGACCGTGATCCGGCCGGTACGACCGCGGATGTCGAAGGCGCCGACCTCCGGGGCGTCGAGACCGGCGGCCGCGATGGTCTCGCCGCTCGCCAGCACCACCACGTCGTCCTGCGGCGCGACGTCCTTGCCGAGCTGCTCGATGCGGTTGGCGACGTTCACGGTATCGCCGACCAGGGTGTAATTGACCCGGCCGGGAGCGCCGATGGTGCCGGCGATTACCGGGCCGGTGTGAACACCGATGCGCAGGCGCAACGCCTCCTCGCCGCGTTCCCGGCGCTCGAGGTTGTCGTCCCGGACCGCCTTGGCGATCGCCTGGACCGCCCGGCAACCCCGGGCGGCGTGGTCGTCCTGGTCCTCCGGCGCGCCCCAGAACGCCATCATGCTGTCGCCGATGTACTTGTCGACGGTGCCGTCCTCGTGTTCGACCCCGTGGTTGAGCAGCGCGAAGTGCCGGTTCAGCACTCCGGCCACCTCGCCGGCCGACAGCCGTTCGGACATTCCGGTGAACCCGGCAATATCGGTAAACATCACCGTCACCGCGCGCTGTTCCGAAAGCTCGACCCCGGTGCCCGACCGCATCAGCCTGAGCACCAGCGCTCTCGGTACGAAGGTTGCGAACAGCGTCAGTCCTTCGAGCATCCTGGCAAAGGCGTCACCGGCCTCGTTCAGCTCGCGCACCAGCGAGGCACGCGCTGTCGGAGCGCTGGAGAAGTCGAGGTCGCGCACCTGCAGCGACAGCCGGGCAAGCTCGCGCACCGGCCGTCGGATGTAGCGTCCCAGCAGGAACAGGGCTGCGAGCGCAAGCGCGACCAGCACCAGGCCCACGGTCGCGGCCCCGACCAGCCGTGTCCAGACATTCGCGCCCTCGAGCGCGCCGGCCGGCGCGTGGAACCCGACCGTCCAGGGCACGCTGTCATAATCCGCGAGTTCCTCCCACAGCAGGATGTGGTCCTCGCCCCCCTCGGAGGTGATGAAACGGGCATTGGCCCGCTGACCGGCTCCGATCACCCAGGGCGCGCGGCCTTCGCCTTCCGCGAAGGCCTGCAGGATCGGATCGTCAAGCACCGCGAGGTCGGGCAACGGCCGGTCGGGGCCGATATGGTTCTCGATCGGAATGCCGAGCAGTTTCGGGTGGGCGATGACCTGCGTGGTCCCGCGCAGGATGAAGGCGGTTCCCGACGCTTCCGGTGCGAGGTCGAAGACGAACCGGGAAAGCTCACGCAGTGTCACTCCCGCAGCCGTCATGCCGACCAGCTGTCCGTTACGGCTGACCGGGACCACCACCGGAATGACGGTCCGGCGGATCGAGGAAAGGTAGACGGGATCGAGCCAGAGGGCATCGGCGTCCGGTGCCATGGTGGCGAACAGGCGTGCAGTCCCCTCGTCCCCGGTCCAGGTGGACAGCTCGTACCGGCCGGACCGGCCGTAGCGCAGGTAGGTGCCGTCCGCTCCCAGGAATCCCGCGTGTCGCAGGTGCGGGATCAGTGCCATGGCGGTGTGCAGCCGGTCGATCGCGTCCGGCCCCGGATCTCCGTCAAGCCCTGCGACCAGGCCCGCGGCGTGCCGCGCGTGGGCTTCCGCGGGCTCGACGTGCAGGCGGATGGCCCGGGTCAGGCCGTCGAGACTGCGCTCGGCACGCAGCGTGGTCAGGTCGGTGGTGTTGCGCACCGCGACCACGAGACCGAGCACGTAGATCGAGGCGAGCGCCGTGAGCACGATGCCGCCGACGCCGATCATGAGGATCGCGGTGATCGGCAGATCCCGGCGCCTCGTCATGCCCTGCGCACCCGGCCAGTGCCGCGGCGGACCGAACTCCCGGGGTTGGTGCGTGCGATGCGGTCGGCGGCGAGCGGCCAGCGCTGGCTCAACGCCGAATTCGCGCTATGGCAGCCTGCCGGTGACCCGGGCACTGACTTCCCCACATGGCGGCGAATGGTGGTTGGCATTGAGGTTCTCTACCTTGTACCAAACCGGGAAAGTGATCATCGGGGATGCTCGGCGAGCCGGTCGATGGTGACGCAGGGATCGTCGAAGTCTTTGAGGTAGTGTTCGACGGCAAGTCGGATCACGTCCGCCCGGCTGTGGCGAAGCTGCCGCGCGGCCGTATCCGGCGCATCGACCACCGGGTCCGGCAATCGCGCTGTCACCTGTTGGGGCATGGCAGTACCGCATGGGTAGAAGCGAGTGACAGAAATCTACTGCACATTGCCAGGAAAGGCACTCCGGATCGCAGGCAAGGCCAGCAGAACGGGGGAGACGTGCGGCCGTGCCCGAACCGACGCTTCACGCCCCTGATCCCGCCGCACGGGGCAAGGGCTGACCTGAATCCGATCGGGCCCGTTGTCCGGGGACGGGAATTCGGGTCATTCCGGACCCGCGAACAGTACCGGTCCGGGTTTCTCGGGGACAACGGGTTCGACGGTCGAACCGGCGGCTTCCCTTGAACGGATGCGGGGTCTGGCCTACGGTGCCCGACGGGTCCGGTCGTACTGCCTGGCGGCGAACACGACCGTGGTTCCGCATGTCCCGATCGGCGGGGTGTCAACAGGGAGGAAGGCCATGAAGAAACTTCTCGTCGCTGCGTTTGCCGGCGTTGTAGCTGCCGCTGGTCTCGGCGTTCCGGGAAAGGCCTCCGCGGACTGCGGGGAAGTGTCCATCACCGAAATGAACTGGGCATCGTCCCAGATCATCACCGAGGTCGCCAAGTTCCTGTTGGAACAGGGATACGGGTGCACGGTCGAAAAGGTGCCGTCCGCGACCACGACGTCGGTCGCGTCCCTGGCCGAGAACGGCGAACCCGACATCGTCACCGAACTGTGGCTCAACTCGACCGGCGACGTCTATGCCAAGCTCGAGGCCGAGGGCAAGGTTTCGCGGCTTGCCGAGGTGATCGCACCGGGCGGACTCGAGGGATGGTGGGTCCCGGCCTATCTTGTCGAAGCGCACCCGGAACTGGCGTCCATCGACGGCGTGCTGGCCAATCCCGACAAGGTCGGCGCACGGTTCAACAACTGCCCGGACGGCTGGGGCTGCCGGATTGTCAACGACAACCTGACCAAGGCGCTCGGTGTCGAGGCGGCCGGTATCGAGGTGTTCAACCACGGCTCCGGCGAGACCCTGGCGACTTCGATCGCGGCTGCCTACGAGGACAAGGAACCCTGGTTCGGATACTACTGGGGTCCGACCGCGCTGCTGGGCAAGTACGAGATGGTCAAGATTTCGCTGGGAGACATCGACACTGATGTCCACTCGGCAAACCAGAACAAGGACAATCCGAGCCCGGGCGTGTCGGACTTCCCGCCGGCGCCGGTGCTCACGGTCGCGACCGCCGCGCTGACCGAGCGTGAGCCTGCGGTCGCCGAGCTGATGGGCAAGATCAGCTTCGAGGTGGGCCTGCTGAGCGGCATCCTTGCCTGGCAGGAGGAAAACAGCGCCTCGGCGGAGGAGGCAGCGGTCTATTTCCTGTCCTCGCACTCAGACGTCTGGTCGCAGTGGATCAACGACGGCGCGCGCGAGAAGCTTGCGACGTTCATCAAGTAGGTTTCGGCGCGTCGGCCGTTTTCCGCACGACGCTCTGACCGACCTGCAATGGGCGCAACCCGGGCCGGGAACTGTTCCGGCCCGGTTCCCCGTACGGGGGTGAGCGGTCATGGCGACCTACGACTTCCTGTTTGACGGGCTCGGCCTGCGCGACTGGTGCGACGCGGGCAAGACGGGCGATGCACCGCTGTCGATGGCGGATCTGCTCGCGAAGGGCGGCGCCGGCAAGGACACGCCGTGGTGGGAGTTTCCGTTTCCGTCGCTCGATGCGCTGAACGAGGCTTGCGCCCGGATCGTGCAGTCGCGCGACATGACAAAGGCTGTCGAGGACGGGTTCCTGGCGATCAAGGATGCCCTGCGCTTCGTGCTCGATCCGATGACGCAGCCGCTGAGCTGGATACTTGACTTCGCGCTTCTGGTCTTCGAGGCCGCGCCGTGGTGGGTGATGTTCCCCATTCTCATGGCCGTGGTGTACCTCGCGACGAAGTCGGTCCGGCTGATCGGATTCGTGACCGCCTGCATCGCGTTCCTGGCCTTCATCGACCACTACGGGTTCGCCATGCAGACCCTGGCGATCATCTTCGTCTGCGCCTTCCTCTGCGTCCTGTTCGGCGTGCCCATCGGCATTGCCATGTCGCGCAGCGACAGGATGCAGCGCATGACGATCCCGGTTCTGGACATGCTCCAGACGCTGCCGCCCTTCGTCTACCTGATCCCGCTGATCTTCCTGTTCTCGGTGACCGAACCGAAGCTCTACGGCATCGCGATCATCCTGTATGCAATCGTACCGGTAATCCGGCTCACCGATCTCGGCATCAGGCTGGTGGACAGGGACGTCATCGAGGCCGCGGATTCCTTCGGCATGACCGACCGGCAAAAGCTGTTCGGAGTCCAGATCCCGCTGGCGCTCCCCAACATCATGGCCGGGGTGAACCAGACGATCATGATGAGCCTGGCCATGGTGGTCATCGCATCGCTTGTCTCGGCACCGGGCCTGGGAGTGCTCGTGCTGCGCGGGATCCGGAACCTGGAACTGGGCGTCGGACTGATCTCGGGTCTCGGTATCGTGCTGCTGGCCATCGTGCTGGACCGCGTGACCAAGGCCGCGCTCGATCGCGTCAACGCCGCCCGCAAGGTCTGACGGGGAGGAGACGGCGTGACCGGGACTGTCAAGATCGCGATCCGGAGCCTGTACAAGATCTTCGGGCACGACCCGCAGGCGGCGCTGCAACATGTCCAGGCCGGCGTCAGCAAGACCGACCTGCTGGAGCAGCACGGGCATGTGCTCGGCCTGCAGGACATCAATGTCGAGATGCGCGAAAGCGACATCACGGTCATCATGGGTCTTTCCGGGTCGGGCAAGAGCACGCTTATCCGGCATCTCAACCGGCTGATCGAGCCAACCTCCGGCGAGGTCGAGGTCGATGGCGAGGATGTGCTGGCCTACGGCGAGCAGCGGTTGCGCACACTGCGGCGTGAATCCATGTCCATGGTGTTCCAGAAGTTCGCTCTCCTGCCGCACCGCACCGTGGCCGAGAACGCCGGCACAACCCTTCAGGTCCGCGGCGTTCGCCAGAGGGACTATCTGAAGGATGCGTGGAAGTGGCTGGAACGGGTCGGTCTCGGCGGCTACGAGAACCACTACCCGCACCAGCTGTCAGGTGGCATGCAGCAGCGCGTCGGCATCGCGCGTGCCCTGACCTCGAATTCGCCGATCATGCTGATGGACGAGGCGTTCTCGGCTCTCGATCCGCTGATCCGGACCGACATGCAGGACCTTCTGCTGGAATTGCAGAAGGAACTGCACAAGACCATCGTCTTCATCACCCATGACCTGGACGAGGCCCTGAAGCTTGCGGACCGGCTGGTCATCCTCAAGGATGGCTACATCGTTCAGCAGGACGAGCCGCAGCATATCCTGCTGAACCCGAACGATCCCTACATCGAGGATTTCGTCAGCGACATCAACCGCGCCAGGGTTCTCAGGGTACGCTCGATCATGACCCCCCTGAACGGCGGCGATCTGCCGGGTGACGCACACGGCGAAGTCGACCTCAACGACACGCTCGAGGACACTATTGCGCGGTCCGGCGGCGACACCTCGCATTCCTACATCGTGACGCGCGAGGGAACGCCGGTCGGCGTGCTGGAGATGACGAACCTGGTCAAGGCGCTGGTGCCGCGCGTTGCCTCGGAGGCCGGAGCGCGGAAGTACTGAACGCGGCCGTGTGCCGGCCAGGCCCGCCGTATCGCGGAGGGGTGCCGTCCATTCCCGGAAAACCCGCGCGTCGCCGGTGCGCGATCGGCACCGTGGCGGAATGCCGCCGGTCGGTCGCGTCTGACTTCTGTCCGCCGACCGGTCATGCACCATGCTCTCCGTGGAGATCGGCGTAGGCCGGAACCCCGTGGCGGCCGCGCGCGGCATGAACCCCGCGGGCGATGGCGCGGGCGACGCAGTTGGCGGCGTGTCCGCCAAGAATCGCAAGGTCACGGGCCGGATTGGCCAGCGGGATCCTGCCGGTCGACAGCGCGATGATCATGTCGCCGTCAAGCGGTGTGTGGGCCGGCCTGACTGCGCGGGCGAGCCCGGCCTGGGCGATGGCGGCGAACCGGGTTGCCTGTACCCGGTTGAGCGCCGCGTCGGTCGCGACCGCGCCGATGGTGGTGTGCGCGCCGGCCGCCGCCGCCTTCGGGACCGACACCGCGGCCGGATCGTGCCGGCCGTCGGGACGGCGGCCGCCGAACTCGCCGTCGCGTTCCATGTCCCAGGCCCAGAAGACGCCGGTTCCGGGCATCAGCACGTCGCCGACCGGGTTGGCCGCCACGATGGCGCCGACAGAGACCCCGAGTTCGCCGACCACGACCGAGGCGCTTCCGAGCCCTCCGGCCAGATGCCCGGCACGCGCCCCGGTTCCCGCACCGACGCTGCCGATGCCAAACCGCGTCCCGGCACTCCCGGCTGCTTCCCTCGCGAGCCCACGGTACGGCGAGTGCTCGCCCTGCAGGGCGACGGGCGGTCCCGCAAGGTCGAACAGGATCGCCTGGGGGACGATCGGCACCCGCGTCCGTCCGACCGGGAACCCGCGGCCGCGGGCCGCAAGCCAGGACATGACCCCGCCCGCGGCATCGAGGCCGAAGGCGGAACCGCCCGAGAGTACGACGGCGTCCACGGTCTCGACGCTGGCGGACGGCTTGAGCAACTCGATGTCGCGCGACCCGGTGCCGCCGCCGCGAACATCGACGGCGGCGACGGCGGGGTGATCCGGCAGGATGACGGTGACACCGCTGACAAGCTCCGGGTCGCCGGCATTGCCGACCGCGAGACCGGGAACGTCGGTGATGAGGTTGAGCGGCCCGACCGGGTTGTCCATCACGCCGCCTGTACGGTGGTCACCACGGCAGCCATGATATTGAGTGCCTCCGCACCTTGGCAATTGCGGGAGCAGCCGCTATGAGACCCGTCATCATCACCGGACCGGCACGGCCATGGCGGACCTCACCCACGAGATCGCACGACGGCGCACCTTTGCGATCATCTCCCATCCGGACGCGGGCAAGACCACGCTGACCGAGAAGCTGCTGCTGTTCGGCGGCGCCATCCAGATGGCGGGAGTGGTCAAGGCACGCGGCGAGCAGCGCCGCGCCCGGTCGGACTGGCTCGCGGTCGAACGCGAACGGGGTATCTCGGTGGCCTCCTCGGTGATGAGCTACGAATACGAGGGACAGGCCTGCAACCTTCTTGACACGCCGGGCCACGAGGACTTTTCCGAGGACACCTACCGCACCCTGACCGCGGTCGACTCGGCGGTGATGGTGATCGATGCCGCCCGCGGCATCCAGGAGCAGACGCGCAAGCTGTTCGAGGTGTGCCGGCTGCGCGACATGCCGATCATCACCTTCATCAACAAGATGGACCGGGAGGCGCGCGATCCCCTGGACCTGCTCGACGAGATCGAGCAGACGCTGCAGATCGAGGTGTCGCCGGTCAGCTGGCCGATCGGTGCAGGTCAGCTGTTCCGAGGGTGCTGGGACCTGTTGGAGGACCGGCTCTGCCTGGTTGCCAGGGGCAGCCACGAGGAACCGGACCCGGGCCAGGTCTGCCAGGGTCTGGACGATCCCAGGCTCGAGACACTGTTGCCGCGCGACGTCGCCGCCGAACTGCGCGAACAGGTGGAGATGGCGGCCGCGCTCTGCCCGCGGTTCGACCGGAACGCCTTCCTCGAGGGCAACATGACACCGGTGTACTTCGGCAGCGCGCTCAACAACTTCGGGGTCCGGGAACTGTTGCGCGGAATTGTCGGGTTCGCTCCGCCGCCGCGGCCGCAGCCGGCCGAAGGACGCGAGGTCTCGCCCGACGAGGACCGGTTCTCGGCCTTCGTCTTCAGGATCCAGGCCAACATGGACCCGAAACACCGCGACCGGATCGCCTTTGCCCGGGTGTGCTCCGGTGAGTTCCGCCGCGGAATGCGCCTGCGCCATGTCCGCGACAAGCGGCGGTTTGCGGTCCATAACGCGGTCACGTTCCTCGCCCGCGACCGCGAAGTGGCGGAACAGGCGTATCCGGGTGACATCATCGGGTTGCCCAACCACGGCAACCTGCGCATCGGCGACACGCTGACCGAGGGCGAGGAACTGCAGTTCAACGGCATCCCGAGCTTCGCGCCTGAAATGCTGCAGCGGGTCCGCCCGGTCGACCCGATGCGGGGCAAGCACCTGGGGCGCGCCGTCACCCAGCTCGCGGAGGAGGGGGTGGCCCGGGTATTCAGGACCGCAATCGGCTCGAACTGGATCGTGGGCGTGATCGGCCAGCTTCAGTTCGACGTTCTGGCCGACCGTATCCGCACCGAGTACGACATCCCGGCGGTCTTCGAGCCTGCGGCCCTGCACACCGCGCGCTGGATCGATGCCGACGACCCGGGACTGGTCAAGCGGTTTGTCGAGAGCAACCCGGGCGACCTGGCGCACGACCACGACGAGATGCCGGTATTCCTCGCGCGCAACACCTGGCATTTGCGTCACACCGAGGAGAACTGGCCGGGCCTGCGCCTTCTGCGCACCCGGGAGCAGACGGTCCGGGCCGGGCGCTGATCCGTGCGCAGGGCTGATGTGCCGGCACCGCGTCTTCGCTATAGTCTGTGTCAGCGCAGGCGGACAGGGTGAAGGGTCATGTGCGGCATCGTCGGTCTCTATCTGAAGAACCCGGAGCTGAGGAACCGGCTGGGCAGCCTGTTCGCTCCCATGCTGACGGAAATGACCGAACGCGGTCCCGACAGCGCCGGGCTCGCGGTCTATCGCGACCAGGCCCCGGCGGGCCGGGTCCGGGTCACGGTCCGCGCTCCCGGCGTCGACTGGCATGCGACCGGCGAACGCGCCTCGGCCGAACTCGGAACCCCTGTCACGGTCACCCCGATGGCGACCCACGCGGTCCTCGAGGCGGCGGTGGACGTCGACGTGCTGCGCGACTGGGCCGAAGCCGGGGATCCGCCGTTGGTGGTGACCAGTTCCGGCACCACGCTCGAGATCTACAAGGAAATCGGACTGCCCGCGGCGGTGCTCGAACGGTTCGGCGTGCCGCAGATGGCCGGCACCCACATGATCGGCCACACCCGGATGGCCACGGAGAGTGCGGTGACCACCGAGGGAGCGCACCCGTTCAATACCGGTGATGACCTGTGCCTGGTCCACAACGGGTCCCTGTCCAACCACCACCGGCTGCGGGACTGGCTCAGGGACCACCAGGGCCTCAGGTTCCAGACCGAGAACGACAGCGAGGTCGCGGCCGGGTACCTCACCTGGCGGCTGATGCAGGGCGCGACCATCGCCGAGGCGCTCGAGGCCGGGCTTCACGACCTTGACGGCTTTTACACCTTTGCGGTGGGCACCCGTGACGGGTTCTCGGTGCTGCGCGACCCGATCGCCTGCAAGCCGGCGGTCATGGCCGAAACCGATGACTGGGTCGCCATGGCATCGGAATTCCGCGCGCTCGCCAGGCTGCCGTCGGTGGATGATGCCGTGGTGTGGGAACCGCGCCCGGGCCAGGTCTATTCCTGGGGCAGGGCATGAGCACACGCGAGGAAATCGACCTTGATGCGGTTCCTGTCCGCCGGCTGAACCGCCTGTTGCAGGGCCGTGACGGCACCCGGCAGGCAGGATCGTTCGACGTGCGCAATCCCCGCGGACGCCATGCGCTTGCCGCGGGCCTCGTCGATCCGATCGACGTGGTGATCCATGGCCACGCCGGGTACTACTGTGCCGGGATGAACCAGCAGGCACGCGTAACCGTGGCCGGCAATGCCGGGACCGGTGTGGCCGAGAACATGATGTCGGGCGAGGTCCGGGTCCACGGAGACGCCAGCCAGTCGGCGGGAGCGGCCGCGTGGGGCGGCCTGCTGGCGATCGGTGGCGACGCCAGTGCGCGGTGCGGGATCTCGATGAAGGGCATCGAGATCGTCGTCGGCGGTTCGGTCGGGCACATGACCGGGTTCATGGCCCAGGCCGGCTGCCTTGTGGTGTGTGGAGATGCCGGCGCCGCCTTCGGCGACTCGCTCTACGAAGCCGAGCTCTACGTGCTGGGCAAGGTCGAGAGTCTCGGCGCCGACTGTGTCGAGAAGGACATGGATGACCGGCGCGTCGCTCGCATCGAGGACCTGCTCGGGCGGGCCGGGTTCGCCGCAGACGCGGGTGCGTTCCGCCGCTATGGTTCGGCGCGACAGCTCTACCACTTCAGGATCGACAATGCGGCCGCCTACTGAAGCGGCTGCCAGCTCGGGATCACTGCCATGACCGGTGACCGCCCGCCCAGGACCTCGGCAACCTTTCCGCCGCACGTGATCGCCGAGATCCACCGTGCCGCCGGCCAGGGCATCTACTCGATCCGCGGCGGCGGCGCCAGGCGGCCGCTGCCCACCTTCGACGACCTGGTATTCCTCGGCGCGTCGGTCTCGCGCTACCCGCTCGAGGGCTACCGCGAGCGCTGCGGCACAGACGTGACCATCGGCACGCGGTTTGCGAGCAAGCCGGTGACCCTGAAGATCCCGATCACCATTGCCGGCATGAGTTTCGGGGCGCTCAGCGCCAATGCCAAGCGCGCACTCGGTCTCGGGGCGAGCGCGGCCGGGACCAGCACCACCACCGGTGACGGCGGCATGACCGAGGAGGAGCGCGAGGCGTCCGACATCCTGGTCTATCAGTACCTGCCGTCGCGCTACGGCATGACACCGGACCAGCTGCGCCGCGCCGACGCGATCGAGGTGGTGATCGGCCAGGGCGCGAAGCCCGGCGGCGGCGGCATGCTGCTCGGCCAGAAGGTCAGCGAACGGGTTGCAGACATGCGGGTACTGCCGCCGGGAATCGACCAGCGCAGCTCGTCGCGCCACCCGGACTGGACCGGACCGGACGATCTCGAGATCAAGATCCGGGAACTGCGGGAAATCACCGACTGGGAGAAACCGGTCTACGTGAAGGTGGGTGCCACGCGCACCGGCTATGACGTGGCGCTTGCGGTCAAGGCCGGTGCCGACGCCGTCGTGGTTGACGGCATGCAGGCCGGAACCGCCGCGACCCAGGACGTGTTCATCGAGGATGTGGGCATCCCCACCCTGCCGGCGGTCCGCCTGGCGGTCGATGCGCTCAAGGAACTCGACATGCACCGAAAGGTGCAGCTGATCGTCTCCGGCGGCATCCGCACCGGGGCCGATGTCGCCAAGGCGCTGGCTCTCGGGGCCGACGCGGTGTCGATCGGCGTGGCCGCGCTGATGGCGCTCAATTGCAACGCCCCGCTCTGGCCCGAGGACTACGCGGCACTCGGCGTCAGTCCGGGACACTGCGACCAGTGCCAGACCGGGCGGTGTCCGGTCGGCATCACTACCCAGGACCCCTTGCTCGAGCGCCGGCTCGACCCGGAGGAGGGCGGACGCAGGGTGCGCAACTACCTCGCGACCCTGGCGATGGAGTGCCAGATCCTGGCCCGGGCCTGCGGCAAGAGCCACGTGCACAACCTGGAACCCGAGGACCTGGTGGCACTCACGCTGGAAGCGGCCGCAATGGCCCGTGTGCCGCTGGCCGGAACCGACTGGATTCCGGGCTGGTCGCGCTGAACCGGTCGAGACAGGGACGGAGTAGCCCAGCAACAGGGGGAAGGACGATGACGGGTGTTCTCGAGAGGTTTGCGGCGGAACGGGATGTCCGGTACTTCCTGTTCAACTTCACCGACCTGAGAGGCATGCAGCGCTCGAAGCTGGTTCCGGTCTCCGCGGCGGGGGAGATGGAGGTCGCGGGCGCCGGGTTTGCGGGTTTTGCCGCCTACCTCGACATGAGCCCGGCGAACCCGGACATGTTCGCCGTTCCCGATGTCAGCAGCATCATGCAACTGCCGTGGAAACCCGAGGTGGCATGGGTCCCAGGTGACCTGGTGATGAACGGAAGTGCGGTCGAGCAGGCACCCCGTGTCGCGCTGAAGCGCCTGGTCGAGCGCGCGGCCGGTCTCGGCTACCGCATGAAATGCGGCGTCGAGGCCGAGTTCCACCTGATCGACGCCGAGGGAGCAGGGATTTCCGACCCGCGCGATATCGAGGCCAAGCCCTGCTACGACCAGCAGGCGCTGATGCGGCGCTACGACGTGATCTCTGAAATCTGCGACGGTATGCAGACGCTCGGATGGTCGCCGTACCAGAACGACCACGAGGACGCCAACGGCCAGTTCGAGATGAACTGGGAATACGACGACGCGCTGGTCACCGCCGACCGGCACGCGTTCTTCAAGTTCATGGTCAAGTCGATTGCCGAAAGGCACGGGCTGCGCGCCACCTTCATGCCGAAACCGTTCGCGGAGCTGACCGGCAACGGGTGCCATATCCATGTCTCGCTGTGGGACGGAGACAGGAACCTGTTCCACGACCCCGCGGGTGAACTGGGACTGTCGTCCACCGCTCACGCGTTCCTCGGCGGCGTGCTGCACCACGCCGAGTCGATGTGCGCGGTCACGAACCCGATCGTCAATTCCTACAAGCGCATCAACGCCCCGGTCACCGTGTCCGGGGCAACCTGGTCCCCGAACACCGTCACCTGGTCGGGCAACAACCGGACACACATGGTCCGTACCCCTGACGAGGGGCGGTTCGAGTTCCGGCTGGCCGACGGGGCGGTCAACCCGTACCTGCTGCCGGCGGTATTTCTCGCAGCCGGCCTCGACGGACTGGAACATGATCGCGATCCCGGGCCCCGGCTCGATCTCGACATGTACAAGGAGGGTCACCGGGCTCGGCGCGCCCGCCGGCTGCCCCGCTACCTGCTGGACGCGATCCGGCTGTTCGACCGCAACCGGGTCCTGAAGGCGGCGCTGGGCGACGAGGTCTCCGCGGCCTACGTGACGCTGAAGATGCGCGAGTGGGACGACTATTCGCGCTCGATCAGCGCGTGGGAACGACAGACCTCGCTCGACATCTGAGGGGACGCGGCCACGGGTGATGAATTCCGGCCGGTTGGCGTGCTAGGGTGCTGGCGTCGCAGGACGGCGCGACGGACGTAACCGGAGAGAAATGATGGGCAATCCGACTGACAAGTGGGTGTTCTCGCACAACCAGGCGAAGGAAGCGGTCTGGACCGAGGGGTTGAGGGAGATCTTCGAATACCGTGATCTCGGCATCAAGGACGCAACCAAGGGCGACTACATTGCCCATATCGTCAAGGCCAACGGCAAGGAAATGAAGGACGAGGTCCAGTCGTGGCACGTGCATGACTGCGACTTCCAGTTCGTCCTGGTCCTGAACGGCTGGGCCGAGTTCGAGTACGAGGGACAGGGTGTGCGACGGATCGAGAAGGGCGACTGCATCAACCAGCGTCCCGGCATCCCGCACCGCGAGATCGGCTGCTCGAAGGACTTCGAGGTCCTCGAGATCGTCTCGCCGGCGGACTTCAAGACCAGGATCGTTGAGGCCCCGGCAGAAGCGGCCGAGTAACGGCCCGCCGGCGGGGGCCGGCGCGGCGGAACCGGCCGAACCGCTCGGGCAGATCTGGACCGGCGCCGGGTGTGATCCCGGCGTCCTGGGTGACTGCGTGCTGTCCGGCGAGGACCCGGTGCTGCCATCGGTGTTCCGGGTCGGCACGGCGGCGCGCGCCGTGATTGCCGCGCAGGCGCTCGCCGCGGCCGAACTGTGGCGGGAGCGCGGCGGCCGACGCCAGCAGGTGTCGGTGGACATGCGGCGCGCCGCCATCGCGTTCCGCAGCGAGGCCTTCACCCGGATCCTGGGCCGGCCGGCTGCCGGTCGGTGGTCGGCGGTCTCAGGCTACTACCCGACCCGGGACGGGCGCTGGATCCAGCTGCACTGCCAGTATCCGCACCTTCGCGACGGCGTGCTCGCGGTCCTCGGCTGCGAGGAGGATCCGGACGCCGTGGCCCGCGCGGTGAGCGGGTGGGACGGTCGTGCCCTGGAACGGGCCTGCCGGGACCGGGCGCTGTGCGTGGCACTGCTGCGCTCGCCCCGGGAATGGTCCGATCATCCCCAGTCCCGTGCGATCGCGGACCTGCCGCTCATCGAGATCGTGCGCATCGCAGACGCACCGCCACGCCCCCTGCCGCGGGACGGCGAGCGTCCGCTTTCCGGTGTTCGCGTGCTTGACCTGACCAAGGTAATCGCCGGTCCGATCTGCGGGCGGACCCTGGCGTCGCACGGAGCCGAGGTGATGCGGGTGGGTGCCGCGCACCTGCCCGTGCTGGAACCGCTGATCATCGATAGCGGTCTTGGCAAGCGCTCGACCTTCGTCGACCTCCGCGACCAGGAGGGCTGCCGCGTGCTCCGGGAACTGGCGGGGCAGGCGGACATCTTCGTGCAGGGCTACCGTCCGGGAACCCTGGAGGCCCGCGGGTTCGGGCTGGCCGAGATGGCGGCACTCCGGCCGGGCATGGTCTATGTCACCCTGTCGGCCTACGGCCATGCCGGTCCGTGGCGCGACTGGCGGGGGTTCGACAGCCTGGTGCAGACGGCGAGCGGGATCGCCTGGGAGGGGATGGAGGCCGCCGGTTCCGACCGGCCGCGGCCGCTGCCGTGCCAGGCGCTCGATCATGCTACCGGTTACCTGGCGGCGTTCGGGGCCATGGTCGCACTGCTGAACCGCGCGCGAACGGGTGGAAGCTGGATGGTGCGGGTCTCGCTTGCGCAGACCGGTCGCTGGATCGACCGGCTCGGAAGGGTCGACGGGCTGTCGGTACCGATGCCGGGCGAGGAAGACATCGCCGACATGCTGGAGGTGCATTCCTCGCCGTGGGGTGACGTGCTGCACGTGCAGGCGCCGCAGGTCATGCCCGCGACCCCGTCGAACTGGAGCAGCGGTCCGGTTCCGCCCGGGACCCACCCGCCGGCCTGGGCCGCCTGACCGGCACTCAGCCGACAGCCACCACCATGCCGCCGTGGCCGATCCCGAAGTCGTTCTGCCCGGTCCGGTCCTGCCCCCGCAACAGGAACAGTGCCCGTTGTGCCAGATCGGTCTGGACGTCGTCCTGACCGCTGCCGACCGTCATGGCGCGGTCGTAGAGCGAGGTGCCGGGCATGTACCGGATGGCGAACCCGGCCCGGCGGGAGCCCGACCGGTTGGCGGAAGCTCCATGCGCGGTGTAGACGTCGAACAGCACCATCTGCCCGGGTTCGAGCGGGACCGTCACCACGTCCGCCTCGTCGAACTCGCCTTGTGCGATTTCCTTGTCGAGTGCCGCGCCCTGGCCGGTGAGGCTGACATGCCGCATGAGCCGGCGCTCCCGGTGAGACCCGGCCACAAGGCGCAGGCAGCCGTTCGCGGTGGTGGCGGGATCGATCGCGATCCACGCGGTGACGGTGGCCAGCGGACGGATCGGCCAGTATTCCCCGTCCTGGTGCCACGGCGTCGGCCGGCCGGTCCGGGCTGCCTTGGAGAAGACCCGGCTGCCCCACAGGATGATGTCGGGCCCGATCAGTTGCTCGGTGACGTCAAGCAGCGCCGGCAGGCGGCAGAATTCGAGAAACCTGTCGTGGATGTCCGGCCGCGTGGTCCCGGCGTAGCGGATATGCGGGGAGACCAGCCCCTCCGTCGGCATGTCCGGATAGACCCGGATCAGTTCGTCCACCGCATTCCGCATCCGGCCGACGACGTCCGTGTTCAGCCTGTAATCCGGGACCAGGAAACCGTCGCGGCGATAGCGGGCGACTTCGTCGGCCGCGAGCGTGACCTCGTACGTCAATGCCGTTACCCCTACTTGATGCCGGACCAGGGCGCGGGACGGCACAGCTTGTTGTCCTGCGAGACCACCAGCCCCTCGCTTCGCTTCAGGTAGTCGTCCCAGGCCGGGTCCGCATCCCGGGCGCGACGGCGCGCTTCCACGTCGGCCAGGTCGCGGTAGCCCCACAGGTGCACCACCTGGTGCAGCGGGCCGTGTTCGACCAGGAAGTAGCCGAGCGGACTGCCCAGGTGCTTCTCCAGCACCGGCAGTGCATAGGTCTCGAACAACTCCAGGTACCGCTTCATCTGGCGTGGAACGATGTTGTAGGTACGCACGTCGACAATCATGCTCCGGACTCCTGCCGCTCGCACCACGCTTGATGGCGGGTGCCGGTGGTGTCTACTCTGCCATGGTATTCAGCCGGTTTCACTGTCGTGCTCCGGCGCTGGACATGATCGGAGGTGCCACGGTGCAGACGGAGAGCCTGAACGTCGTGACCACGCTCGAACAGGGGTCCGGTCCGGCGTGGGAAGAATTCGGAAATGTGCAGGAGCGGCTTGACCGGCGGGTATACGAAGAGCGCAAGACCAGACTCCAGGTCGAACTCCTGAAGGCCCAGCGCTGGGTCATGGAAACCGGAAGCAGGGTGGTGGTCCTGTTCGAGGGCCGGGATGCAGCCGGCAAGGGTGGCAGCATCACCCGGTTCATGGAGCATCTCAATCCGCGGGGCGCCCGGGTGGTGGCGCTCGACAAGCCGACCGAACGCGAGCGCTCGCAGTGGTACTTCCAGCGCTACGTCGCCCACCTGCCGTCGGCCGGCGAGATCGTGCTGTTCGATCGCTCCTGGTACAACCGGGCCGGTGTCGAGAGGGTGATGGGGTTCTGCACCGAGGAGGAGTACCGCGAATTCCTGCGCCAGTGCCCCCAGTTCGAACGCATGCTCATCGGGAGCGGCATCCTGCTGATCAAGTTCTGGTTCTCGGTTTCGCAGGAGGAGCAGGCGCGTCGCATCGGCATGCGGCGCGGGGATCCGCTCAAGCAGTGGAAGGTCTCGCCCGTGGACCTCGCCTCGGCTGGCAAGTGGGATGAGTACACGCGGGCCAAGGAGGACATGTTCCTGTGCACCCATATTCCTGACGCACCCTGGCTGGTGGTCAGGGCGAATGACAAGAAGAGGGCGAGACTCGCGAGCATGGAGGCGTTCCTTGCACGCATTCCCTACCCGGACCGTCCGGCGGAAATCGGACCGGACCCGGAGCTGGTCGGCCCGCCGGGGATCGACCGTCCGGCCGGTGGAGCGACATGAGCGACGAGGGCGGAGTGACGCCCGGGCAGTTCCGCGCGCTTGTGGACGGGATGCTCACGGTGTGGGCATGCGACGTGAGCGCCGTCCATGCCGCAAACTCCTGCAGTCTCCTGCGCGCCGGCACCGAGATTGCCGCGCTCAGGCTCGAGGTCCATCCGTTCGGCACGGTGTGGCGCATCGCCGTACCGGGTGGCAGGGACCGGGTCCACGAATCGGTGGTGGCGGCCCTGCGTACCCTTCGCGGCATCGTGAGCCCGGAACGCGGCGGCGGACGGGTCCTGTTCGTTTCGGAACAGACGACGTGACGGACCGGGTGCCGCTGATCGTGGTGACCGGGTTTCTCGGGAGCGGCAAGACCACACTGATTGCCAACTGGCTGCGACACCCGGGACTGGCCAGGACCGCGGTCATCATCAACGAGTTCGGCGAGATCGGCCTCGATCACGAGCTCATCGACTCGAGCGAGGAGGACCTCGTCGAACTGACCACCGGCTGTGTCTGCTGCGTCATGCGCAACGACCTGACCGAGGCGGTGCTTCGCCTGAACAGTCGGGATCACCTCAGATACGACCGCATCATTCTCGAGACCACGGGCCTTGCCGACCCGGGGCCGATCGTCCAGGCGACAATGGCGGATCCGGCGTTGCGCACGCTGGTCCGGCCGGGCGGTGTGCTAACCACCGTCGACACCGTCACCGGGCCGCAGACCCTGCTCACCCATGACGACAACCACCGACAGGTGGCCCTCGCCGATGTTCTGCTGCTGACCAAGACCGACATTGCAGGCTCGCTCCCGTCGTTTCGCGAGCAGCTGGCCGCTTCCAACCCGTTTGCCCGCCAGATCGAGTCGCGTCACGGCGGTGCCGACCCGATGTCGGTGCTGGCCCATGCATCCGATGCGCATCGCCCGCCCTCGGGCGAGGACCGTGATCCCGGCCACCATGACCATGACCATCATGCCGGTCACGCTGCTGGCGGGTACGCTGCGGTCTCGCTGCACCGGGAGAGGCCGGTGCCGGCGGTGGCGCTCACGCTGTTCCTGCAGGCACTCTCGGAGGGACTCGGCCCGGACCTGCTGCGCCTCAAGGGGATCGTGTCGATCGCCGAGGCTCCCGACCTTCCGGCGGTGGTGCACGGAGTGCAGAACGTGTTCCATCCGATGACCTGGCTGGATGCCTGGCCGGACGGGGACCGGACCTCGCGCCTGGTGGTCATCGGCCGCGGCGTTCATGCCGACTGGATCACGGCACTGTTCGAGATCGTGATTTCCGAGGTCGAGGCGCGCGGGCAGTCTGGACCGCCGGCCGGCGATCGCGGAGACTTGCGTGAAATGCCGGATCGGGGAGGACGGGGATGCTTGACCTGATCGTGAGGGGAGGAACCGTCGTCACACCGCATGGCGCGGCAGTGACCGACGTTGCGGTTGCCGGAGAGACCATCGCCGCGGTCACGGCCCCGGGCGCCATTCCGGACGATGCCGTCGGGCGCGTGATCGATGCGAGCGGGAGGATCGTGATCCCGGGCGGTATCGATCCGCATGTCCACTGCAAGTGGCACATGCCGCTGCCGGACGGATCGGTCGGCTATACCGATGGTCCCGACGTGGTGAGCAGGGCCGCACTCCACGGCGGCACGACGACGCTCATCGACTTCGCGGCCCGGATGGAGGAACTGCCGCTGCGCGAGGTGATCGCGCGGCGCGACGCGGACTGGGTCGACAACTGCTACTGCGACTATTCCTATCACGTCATGCTGCTCGGCGATATCGAACCGCCGGTCCTGGACGAACTCGAGGCCGTGATCACCGACGGCTACCCCACGGTCAAGATCTTCACCACCAACATCACGCCGAACCGGGCGGGCCGGATGGTGCATTTCGGCGACATCTGGGAGGTGTTCAAGATCATCACCCGGACCGGCGGCCTCGGCGTGATCCACGCCGAGGACAACGACCTGGTCATGCACATGTACGAGAAGCTGATCCGCGAGGGCCGGGTCAGTTTCCACAACCTGGCCGAGGTGCACAGCGCGCTCTCGGAGGACCTTTCTTTCCGGCGGGTGATCCGGCTGGCCGAATCCGAGCGCACGCCGCTCTACATGATGCACGTGAGCGCGGCGACGGGGGTCCAGGCGATCCGGGAGGCGAGGGCGAGGGGACTGGCGATCTACGGCGAGACCCTGCACCAGTACATGCTGTTCAATTCCGAGGACTACAAGCGGCCGAACGGGCAGATCTACCACACCTACCCGTCGCTGAAGTCGCCCGCCGACCAGGCGGAACTGTGGGCGGGAACACTGGACGGTGCGATCAACTCGGTGGCGACCGACGAGATCTGCTGCACGCTGAAGCTGAAGACGGTGGGCAACCGCATCGACGACACCACCGGCGGCAATGCCGGTGTCGAGCCCCGGGTGGCGGTCATGTACCACGAGATGGTGACCCGGCGCGGCTACTCGCTCGAACGTTTCGTCGACCTCGTCTCGACCAACGCCGCGCGGATCATGGGAATGTATCCCCGAAAGGGGGCGATTGCCGTCGGCAGCGACGCCGACATCGCGATCCTGGATCTGTCGGTGCGCCGCAAGGTGCGGCTCGAGGACCTGCACGAGGCGGACTACACCCCATGGGAAGGGCACGACATCACCGCCTGGCCGGTGACGACACTGCTCCGCGGCAAGGTCGTGGTCGAAGACGGTGTCTTCAAGGGCGGTCTCGCGGACGGACAGTACCTGAAGCGGAGCATTCCGGAGTCCATCAGGACCGCTCCGGCGCTCTGATCCCGACACCTCGACCGGAAAGGGACGTGGAATGAAGTTCGGCCTGTTCTATGAGTTGCCGGTGCCCAAGCCGTGGCACGAGGACACCGAATCACGCCTGTTTCACCAGGCGCTTGACCAGATCGAACTGGCCGACCGCCTGGGGTTCGATTACGTGTGGGAAGTGGAGCATCACTTCCTCGAGGAGTATTCGCATTCCGGCGCCCCCGAGGTGTTCCTGGCCGCGGTGTCGCAGCGGACGAACACCATCCGTCTCGGCCACGGCGTGACACTCACCCCGCCGGGCTACAACCACCCGGCGCGTCTTGCGGAACGGGTTGCCACACTCGACCTTGTCAGTCGCGGACGGGTCGACTGGGGCACCGGCGAGTCGGCGACACTGATCGAGATGGACGGGTTCGGGATCGACCGGGAACAGAAGACCCGGATGTGGAGGGAAGGGACCGAACAGGCCGCCAACATGATGGCGATGACGCCATACCCGGGGTTCGAGGGCGAGTACTTCTCGATGCCGTGCCGCAACGTCGTGCCGAAACCGGTGCAGAAGCCGCATCCGCCGCTGTGGATGGGGTGTTCACGCCGCGAGAGCATCCTGCGGGCCGCCAGGGCCGGGGTCGGGGCGCTGGTGTTCGGCTTCGTCGAGCCGGACCAGGCGGCCGAGTGGGTGCGGGACTACTACGCGATCATCAAGTCGGACGAGTGCGTGCCGATCGGCCACTCGGTCAACGCCAACATCGCGGCCGTCTCGGCCCTGTCGGTGCACGAGGACGAGCAGGAAGCGGTCCGACGCGGTCTCGACGGGTTCCGGTTCTTCGGCTACTCGCTGGCCTACTACGTGAGTTTCGGTGAGCACAAGCCGGGACGCGCCGACATCTGGGGCCGGTTCGAGCCGCTGCGCGACCAGATGCCGGACAATGCCGGGCGCGGGGGCATCGGGACGCCGGAACAGGTCCGGGCCCATCTCGAGGCCTATGACAAGGTGGGAATGGACCAGATGATCTTCGTGCAGCAGCACGGCAAGAACAGGCACGAGCACATCTGCGAGTGTCTCGGGCTGTTCGCGTCAGAGATCATGCCGCGCTTCAAGGCGGCCGAACCGGAACGGGAAGCGCGCAAGGCCGAGGAACTGGCACCGTGGATCGAGGCGGCGCTCGCGCGCAAGCCGCGCATGGAAATGCCCGACGACGAGGACCTGCCGGTCATCAAGTCAATGGCGCGTGCACTCGAGGATGCCGGACAGTCACCCGGCAATGCCTACGTGGATCCGACCCGTGGCGGCGGTATTCCCCTGCCGCGCCAGGAACCGGTGGCGCCGCCGGGAGACGAGTGAGCGACGGTGCGCGCTACTTGATCTTGGCTTCCTTGTAGAGCACATGCTTGCGCACCACCGGGTCGTACTTGCGGAACTCGAGCTTGCCGGTCTGGGTTCTCGGGTTCTTCTTGGTGACGTAGTAATGCCCGGTGTCGGCCGTGCTCACGAGCTTGATCAGAACGGTTGCTGGCTTGGCCATGGTCGAGATCCGTTGCCGAAGGAATGTCAGGCTGGCAACAATAGTGCGTGGCATTGACCCGTCAAGGACCTGGATGTCTGTGAGACCCGGTGACAGCGCGAGCCAGGGTCCCGGTCGCCGGCATCCTGCCGGAGCCCGGGCGCGCCGGGCCGTACGTGCCGGGGCGAACCCGTTCCGCGGGGACGCGGTCGTATTCGTTGCGGCGCCGGTCGGGCCGGCGCGGCTGTCGTGATCTGAACCCGATGTCCGGACGTTTCGACGACGAGTTCGACTATGTGATCGTGGGGTCGGGGTCTGCCGGCTGCGTGCTCGCGGCGCGGTTGTCCGAAGACGCAGGCTCGCGGGTGCTGGTCCTCGAGCACGGCGGCACCGATGCCGGCCCGTTCATCCAGATGCCGGCGGCGCTGTCCTACCCGATGAACATGGCGCGCTACGACTGGGGCTACGTTACCGATCCCGAGCCCCATCTCGGCGGGCGGCGGCTTGCGACCCCGCGCGGCAAGGTGATCGGCGGGTCATCCTCGATCAACGGCATGGTCTACGTGCGCGGCCACGCCTGCGACTTCGACGCCTGGGAGGCCGCGGGGGCAGCCGGATGGGGCTACCGCCACGTCCTCGGGTATTACCGGCGCATGGAACAGGCCCACGGCGGTGACCCGGGGTGGCGGGGCACCGGCGGCCCGCTGCACGTTGCGCGCGGCGCCATGGCGAACCCGCTGTATGCCGCCTTCATCCAGGCCGGTGGCGAGGCCGGCTACGGGATCACCGGGGACTACAACGGTGAGCGCCAGGAAGGCTTCGGCGCGATGGAAATGACGGTCTGGCGCGGCAGGCGCTGGTCTGCCGCCAACGCGTACCTGAAGCCGGCCTTGCGCCGGCGCAACCTCGAACTGCGCACCCGCTGCCATGTCAATCGCGTGCTGATCGAGGAGGGCAGGGCGGTCGGGGTCGAGTACGAGACTGCCGGCTCGCCCAGGCGGGTGCGCGCGCGAGCCGAGGTGGTTCTTGCCGCCTCGGCCATCAATTCGCCGAAGCTGCTGATGCACTCCGGCATCGGACCCGCGGATCACCTCCGCGAACACGGCCTCGTGGTCATTGCCGACCGGCCCGGTGTCGGTGCGAACCTGCAGGACCATCTCGAGATCTATCTGCAGGTGGCATGCCGCCGGCCGATCACGCTCTACCGGCACTGGAACCCGCTTTCCAGGGCGTTGATCGGTGCCCGCTGGCTGCTGACAGGTACCGGGCTCGGCGCAACCAACCACTTCGAGGCGTGCGGTTTTATCCGCTCGCGCGCCGGGGTGAAATACCCGGACATCCAGTATCATTTCCTGCCGCTTGCGGTTCGCTACGACGGCAGGACCGCCGCGGACGGACACGGGTTCCAGGTCCATGTCGGGCCGATGCGTTCACCCTCGCGCGGACGGGTCCGGCTCACCTCGGCTGATCCGCGTGCCGCGCCCTCGATCCTGTTCAACTACATGTCCCACGAGCAGGACTGGCGGACTTTCCGGGCCTGTGTCCGGCTTACCCGTGAAGTGCTGGAACAGCCCGCGATGGCAGCCTACGCCGGCGACGAGATCGCACCCGGATCCCCGGTCCGAAGCGACGGGGAGATCGACGAACACGTGAAAGCCGAGGCGGAGAGTGCCTACCATCCCTGCGGAACCTGTCGCATGGGTGCCGCCGACGACGCCCATGCCGTGGTCGATCCCGAGTGCCGCGTGATCGGGGTCGACGGCCTCAGGATTGCCGACAGTTCGATCTTCCCCCGGATCACCAATGGCAACCTCAATGCCCCCAGCATCATGGTTGGCGAAAAGGCATCCGATCACATTCTGGGCCGTACTCCCCTGCCAGCCGCCAACGACAAACCCTGGATCCACCCCGACTGGGAGACCCGGCAACGCTGAGCAACTCCACCTGTGCGCAGGCAGCGCGAAGGTCAGCACTCCGGGCAGCGACGGGGTATTGGTACAGGTCCCGACCGGGAGAGATCCACGCCGGCAGGAATGTCCGTGCGCTTGCCACAGAGCAGTCTGGGCGGTGGCCCGTGGTCCAGCCGCACCGCCATTGCTCTATCGCCCGATCTTCCCGGATATCGTGTTTCCGGTACGGAGACCTGAACCTCGCAACGGGCCCGTGCAACAGGAGCCTCGGAGGATGCGGCTGACGGAACCGGCGGCACGCACATTCCGGGGCGCCCCGTCGTGAATTCGTCAGTTGCCGGTTGCCGTCAGACCGCCGGTCTCGAACTCAATGGCCGCGAGATCGTCGCCCCGGATTGCGCGTTCGAAGGCAGCCAGGCGCTTGTAGATCGAGATCAGCTCGACGATGGTCGTCCACGACATCACCAGGAACTGGAACGATGACTGCACGCGTTCGAAGGCCCGGATGATCTGCTGCATGGCTCCGAGCGTGAACCCGGCGGCGACGATGGTCGGCCCGAGCGCAATGTAGGGAACCAGGACACTGACCTGCAGGTAGGTGTAGCGCGCGATATTGAAGTAGAGGTAGTTGAAGTAGATCCTGAAATAGTTGCGGCGCACATTGGCAAACAGTTCATCCAGCGTCGGCGGGTGTGCCCGTTCGTCCGCGTCCTCCCCCATCACGAGTTCCTTGCGGAATGCGGCCTCGACCCGCTGGTTGCGAAACTCGAGCCCGGGCAGCCGATAACCGGCAAGGGCCAGCAAGCCGGTACCGAACACCGACCAGACGATGGCCACCCAGACCAGTGCCTGGGCGATTTCGCCGACGACAGGGATCTCCTTGATGGGTTCCGACAGCGCCCACAGTACCGGGAGGAAGGCGATGAGTGTCAGCATCGCGTCGATGAACCGTGATCCGAGAGCCTCCATGATCGCGGCGAAGCGCATGGTGTCTTCCTGAATGCGCTGGGACGCTCCCTCGATATGGCGGACCTGCTGCCACATGGCGACATACCGGTCGTTCATGGCGGTTCGCCAGCGGAACACGTAGTGGCTGGTGAAGAAGGCGATGACGACAGAGGTGAAGATGATCACCATCGCGATGGTGGCAAAGGTGACCAGGTGCGAGAAGTACTCCGACAACGAGACCGCGCCCGGGCTGCCGAGCGCCGTCTGGACCGTGTTGTAGAAGACCCTGAACCAGTCATTGAGCAACAGGTCCATCTGCACCTGGAACCAGCTGACCAGCAGGATCAGGCTGGAACCGGCCACCGACCACAGCGCCCACCGGTGCGGCCGTCCCCACATCCAGGCGAAGACGAACACCGCGGTGCAGGACAGGGCGTAGATGTAGAGCCAGACCGTGTCCCCCGAAGCACCCGCGACCTCGCCGATACCGAGAACCGAGGCCATGTCGAACGCCACAAGCTGCCAGAACAGGTAGACCACGAAGGTCCATCCCGCCCCGGTGATTGCGAAGAGGCGGGGACTCGGAAAGAAGCATCCGAACATGCTGGGTTCCTTTCGGTCGGGCGGCCTCCTGGAAGAGGTCCGACGGGCGTGGAAAACCGGTCCCCCGGACCGGATGGGCCGGCCGCAACGGTGCCGGTTTCATGTGGCAATGCCGAAACGCGGACAGGTCGCGTGCATCCTGGTGGTTGCGAATCGTGGCGACGGGAAACCGGAAGGGCGTGTCGTTCGCCTTCCGGCACTGCACGGCGTTACCGGCGTGTCGCTTCTGCCCGGCTGTCGAGCCTGCGGTAATGGAGCAGCACGGCACGGGCGGCGGGCACCGCGATCGTGTGGAACGGGACCGGCTGCAGGCTTCGCAGTTCGGCGGGGACCGGGTCGTCGGGTTCAATGCCGGACATGCACCTGTGTGCCAGAAGCCTCCCCATCGCGGTTGCGAGTGCAACGCCCCGGCCATTGTATCCAAGCGCGGCCCACACTCCCGGCCCGAGTTCCACCGCCCGCGGCAGCCTGTCCATTGTCATGGCCACCTTGCCGTCCCACACGTGACCGAAGTCGGCTTCACCGACTTCGGGAAAGGCGGCGGACAGGCGCTTGCGCGCCACCGAGACCGTTCGTGACCATCCGCGCCATGGCAGCAGGATATCGCCGCCCAGCACCATTCGCCCGTCCCGGTCCCAGCGGAATGCCCACAGTATGGTCCGGCTGTCCGACACGCTGTGGCCGCCCGGAAGCAGCGAGTGCCGTACATTGTCACCCTGGGGAGTTGTCGCTCCCAGGAACAGGCGGAACGGGACCACCGATTGCCTGAGTCCGGGCCACAGGCGACCGGTATACGCGTTGGTTGCCAGGATCACCGTTTCCGCACTCACGGTCCCGCCGTCGGTCGCCACCGTCCACCGGTTGCCGGACCGCACGAGGCCGGTTGCCGGGGACTTGCCATGGATCGTGGCACCGGCGCGTAGTGCGGCATGAGCAAGGCCGCGGGCATAGGATAACGGCTGGATGTTGCCGCCCCAGTCATGCCTGAGCGCCGACTTCCAGTAGTCGCTGCCGGTGACCGCCGATGTCGCGTCCGCGTCGAGGTAGCTGACCGGAATTCCCCGCTCAGCCCAGGCCTCGGCGCGGCGCTGCACCATGTCCGCGCGTGCCGGGCTGTCAACCGGCAACAGCCAGCCGACCCGCTGGGCATCGCATTCGATTCCATGGCGCTCGATGAGGTCGAACACCAGCCTGGCCGCGTCGCCGACGAACCGGTTGAACCTCTCACCCGGTTCATCACCGAACCTTCGGGCAATGTCGTCCGGACCGTATCGCGAGAGCACGGGAACGACCTGGCCGTGGTTTCGACCCGATGCGCCGAACCCGACGTGTTCCGCCTCCAGAACCACCACCCGGGTCCCGCCTTCCGCAAGATGCAGGGCCGCCGACAGGCCGGTGTAGCCGCCGCCGATGACGCAGACGTCGGCCTGGTGCGAGCCTGACAGCGGTGGCGTATCCGGTCCGGGTGCGGCCGTCTGCCACCAGAGGCTCGATTGATGCAGGGATGTATCCATGGCCGGGATAATACTCCGCAGGGATTGCCCCGGAAATGGTGTGTCTGGCTTGCGGACCGGCACCCGTGCGACCGGGCCGGAAACCCGCATGACAGCGCAACCTCGGCTCACCTGCGCACATCGGGCTTCACGATGCACCCGTCTCCGTCAGCCAAGGGTTCTCGCCGGGCGCTTGCGGCAGGAAGGAAAGCCGATGGCCGGGCCGAAGAAACGCACCGGTACGGGACCGCGGATGGACGGCTCTCAAGAGTGCGGCGTCGAGGCTCTTTCCGCGAATCATGACGCGCAGCCGTTCTGCGATGGCGTCCGTGCCAGCTTGTGCGAGAGGAGCATCGGAGACAACGGCGGCGTTGTCTCCATGACACCGGACCAGGCAGCAACGATCACGGCGCAGGCGGGCCGGGCACGCATCATGATGGACATTGCCCCTTCATTGTCGGCGGGAAGTCCCGGGGGCGTGCTCTCAGCCCGCGCTCGATGTTCGCTCCGTCAAGGCACCACTGCGCACCTGAGGCGCGCCGGCGCTGCAGCCTATTGCACGTGGTCAACGCCGATGGTGTTCGCAGCAGCAAGAGCCTGTCGGCGAAGCAACGCGGCTCCCAGGGTTCCGCCGGTGCGCAGGCGCTGGTACAGGGCCCGGTCGGCGAGCAGCCGGGCGGCCAGCTCGACGTTGAAATCGGTTCCGGCGGCAGAGTTGCAGTCGGAGGAACCCTCCACTCCGCGCGGGTGACGGATCTGCTCGAGCGCGAGGTCGGGATCGCGGTCAAGGTCGCCGGTACAGATCGCGGGACGCACGCCGTGGCCGTCGATGGATCGGCCGCTCGGGCTGTGCATGCGGGCCCAGGTGACATTGACCTGTCCGGTGTTCGGCAGCTCGTGCAGGCGCTGGACCGTGCCCTTGCCCCGCGTCGTGCCCCCGATCAGGACCGCGCGTCGATGGTCGCGAAGTGCCGCGGCCAGCACTTCAGTCGCCGAGGCCGAACCGTGATCGATCAGGACCACGAGGGGGATTGCAACATCGGACTCCGCGTCGCGGGCCTCGAACAGCTGATGGGCGCCGGGGTGCCGGCCACGGGTGCTGAGGATCGTTCCGTCCGCCAGCAGCCGGTCGGCAATGGTGATGGTCTCGTCAAGCACGCCGCCGGGGTTTCCGCGCAGGTCGATGACCAGGCCGGAGACAGCTGCGTCCTCGATCGTCTCCATTGCACCGGCAAAGCTCCGCGCGGTCCTGTCGTTGAAACCGCTGATCCTGATCAGCGCGTACCGGTCCCTGATCTCGACGAACACGGTCTGCACCACGACGTCCCGGCGGGTTACCGTGACCTCGAACCTGCGGTCTGCGCGAGACAGGAGCAGGGTGACCGGTGTACCGCGCGGACCGCGCAGGGTTTCGCCCACCTGCGCGAGTGTCCATTCCGTGACCGGAACGCCGTCGATCTGCACGATGATGTCGTCCTTCCGGATCCCGGCCTGCCGTGCCGGTCCGTTTGCGAATGCCTCCTTTACGCGGATGAGCCCGTCCTTGCTGTCGATACTGAGCCCGATTCCCGAATATCCATGGCGTCTGGCGCGGTTCGAGCGGGCTTCCCGGGCGCTGAGGTAGAGCGTGTAGCGATCGAGACCGGACAATGCCGCGTCAAACAGCAGTTCGTAGACCTGCTCCGCGCGCGCCGCCCGTATCGACGGTGAGACGCTGCGCGCGGCGTCGATCGCCGAAACCGCAAGCCTGCTCCATTCCTCTGCGGTCACCACATTGCTCACAGGGTACCGCTGCATCCAGTTGCCGCGGCCGACCACGAGCTGATCCCGGTCATCGGGAAGATCGAACCGGAGGTCCCGATCAAGAGTGGCAAGGCCCTGCAATCCCTGCAGGACCATCTCGGAAAGCGGCCGGGGTGCCAGGTGATACCGGTCCACGATCCCGAGACCGGCCTTCAGGACCCTTGTCGTCTCACCGGAAACGTAGGGGCGTTCGGGATCGACAGGCCCGAGCGTGCACGATGCCAGCGCCAGAAGGGACAGGAGCAGGCCGGCGACGTTCCATCCTCTCCCTGCTGGCTGCATCATCCATCCTTCGCAAGCGAGCACCCGCCTGCCGAGGCCGGGCCTGTCACCGTGCGCGTGAACGGTAGCGGCTGACGGGTTTGCTGCCAACAAATGAAACCAGCAGGCGCCCGGTGATCGGGTCCGCCTGCTCCAGGGTGACGGTCACCTCGTCTCCGACCCGGAGCGCGGCAGTGCCGGCCCGTCTGCCGGAGCGCCGGTCCGGGGCGAGTGCGGGCGGCAGAAACCGGCCCGGCAACAGGGCATCGGGGCAGCCGTCGGGCATGGCGACGAAGAGTCCGGCGCGCCCGATGCCGGAAACCGTCGTGGCAAGGGAAGTGCCGACGTGCTTCTGCATCTGCCGTGCGGCGTAGCGGTCGATGGCACCGCGTTCGGCCGCGAGTGCCCGGCGTTCCGTCGCCGAGATGGCGCGGCATGTCTCCTCGAGTTCCTCGGGTCCCGGCCAGGCGCCACCGGTCCCGAGGTCGCAGGCGGCAATCAGCATCCGGTGAACCAGGAGATCCGCGTACCGGCGAATTGGCGAGGTGAAATGGGTGTAGGAGGCGATCCCCAGCCCGAAGTGTCCGGTGTCCGAAGGCGCATAGCATGCCCGGGCCTGGACGCGCAGGACCATGAGGGTGACCGGTCCGGCGATGCCGGTTGCAGCCGCCCGCTCGAGAACCCGGTTCAGGACCTGCGGGCGTATCACCTGGCCGCGGGCAAGCGGGATCCCCATCCCGAGCAGGTCGTTGCGCAGGGCCTCCATCGCCTGTGGCGAAGGCGTGTCGTGGACGCGGAAGACGCCCGGGCGCCCCGCCTCGCCGAGGGTTTGCGCGGCAGCACGGTTGGCGCAGACCATGAAGGACTCGATCAGCCGGTGGCTGTCGTATTGCGGGCGCAGGCCGATGGAGACGGCATTCCCGTGGCTGTCGAGGCAGACCTGCCGTTCGGGCACGTCAAGTTCGAGGGTTCCGCGGCGCTGCGCCTCCGCACGCAGGGTCCGGAAAGCGCCAAGCAGGGGTTCGACACGGGCCTGCAGGACATTGTCGCCCATGTCCCCGTCCGCCACCCGCTGCACCTCCTCGTAGGTGGTGCGCAGGGTCGAGCGCATCACCGCTCGCAGGAACCTGTGGCGGGTCCGGTGTCCGCCGGCGTCGATGCGCATGTCCGCCACCAGGCACAGCCGATCCTCTCCCGGAACCAGGGAACAGGCCCCGTTCGACAGTTCCTCGGGCAGCATGGGGACCACCCTGCCGGGCAGGTAGACCGAGTTGCCCCGGAGCCTGGCTTCGCGGTCGAGCGCGTCACCCGCCCGGACGTGGTGCGCAACGTCGGCTATCGCCACCATGAGGTGCCAGCCGCCATCCCGGTCCGGGCCGGCCCAGACTGCGTCGTCGAAGTCCCTCGCATCGGCGTCATCGATGGTGATGAAGGGAACGTGGGTCAGGTCGGCATGGTCCATCGCCGCCGGGAAACCGCTTCCGGCGAGCGTGAGCGCGTCGGAGGGAAACACGTGGGGAATGTCGTGCTCGAGGATGGCGAGCAGGTCGGGCGACGGCGTGGATCCGGCCGGCTCCAGAATCCGTTCGACACGGGCGTGACCCGACCCGTCCGGACGTGCCGCGACAATGGCGCCTTCACGGGCGTTGCGCATCCCGGACCGATGGACCGGGACCTGGCGGCCACCGCGGAGCGGCGCCAGGAAGAGGCCCCGGTGGCCACGGCCGAGCTGGCCGACGATCGGACCGGATGCCTGTTTCCGGAACCGACGGATGACGGACCCCCGCCGCGTGCTGCCGGTGTGCCTGCGGATGCGGACCAGCACCCGGTCACCAACGGCGAGCGCGGGCGACCCGGCAACCAGTGGCAGGATGATCGCTTCCCCGTCCGCGGCCTCGCGTCGCCTGGTCACCGGTAGTGCGCGCGCATCTCCGTCCTCGTTGATGTCGACCACCTCGGCCACGCAAACCGAGGGTTCGCGGCGCGGGCGGGTCCCGTCGGACCGGTCCTGTCCGTTGGATGAAGTCACGCCGTTTCCCGAACGCGATCCGCCATCACGCACGAATTGCCCGGGAGCCGGGCGGTGAGCATCGTCCCGATTGACGAGACGGGACGCCTCGCGCGTCGAGGGCGCAGGGTCGGGTGATGGTCATGGCTTGCGCACGCATCTTTTCCCGACGCCTCGTTGACTGCCATGAACGGCAACACGTCTTTACTCTCTGTTCCGGGGCCTCGATCGGCACCGTCGCGGCTCGGCCGCACGATTGCATGCCGTCGACAGGCGCGGGACAGTCGCAGCGCGCCGGGGGTTCCGGCTGCCGTGCGACAGGCCTGTCAGGGTCGATGACCGGACCCGGAACGGGCGCACCGGCTGGTAGGACCCCGCATCCCTCCCGGTTCGGTCCGCCCGGTGCGAGGTGGCCCGTGTCGATCCCGTAACGGGCAGTGCTCTTCGCCTGACATCAGTCCGAACGGGCGGCGGGACTTCGCCGGCTTCGGGCCCGCGCCGCCGGCTTCCTCGCCGGTTTCCTGCGCGGAGCACTCCCGGATGCCGACTTCGCCTGCTTCGCCGCGATCAGCTCCAGTGCCTGCTCGAGCGTCAGGGAGGCGGGATCGGTCGCCTTCGGTATGCTTGCCCGCACCTTCCTGAATTCGACGTAGGGCCCGTATCGGCCCGAACGCACGAGAACGGGGGCGCCATCTTGTTCGCCCAGCGCCGTGCTGGCCGTCGATGCCTTGCGGTTGGCCGCGATGAGCTTGAGCGCCTGGTCGAGATCGATCGCGAGCACGCTTGTCGCTGCCGGAACGGGCGTGTAGGACCGACCGTGCTTGACATACGGGCCGTAGCGCCCGATGTCGGCCGTAACCGGTTCACCGGACTCCGGGTGTCGGCCGAGGGTGCGCGGCAACGCCAGCAGCGAGAGCGCGGTTGCAAGATCGACATCACCCGGCGACAGGCTCTTCGGCAGCGACGAGCGTTTCGGCTTGGGCTTTGCCTTTCCCGGCTCCTGGGTTCCGAGCTGGACGTAGGGCCCGTACGGCCCCTTGCGCAGCGTGACCTCCAGTCCGGTCTCCGGGTCCTTGCCAAGATCACGCGGCTGGTCCAGGGATGGGTCGTCATTGCCGAACCCCTCCTCGGAAGGAGACAGCGAACGCGTGTACCGGCAATCCGGATAGGCCGAGCAACCGATGAACGGACCGTGACGGCCGAGCTTGAGCGAGAGCCGGCCGTCGCTGCACAACGGGCAGGTGCGATCCGGCCTGCCGTCGGCGTCCGCCGGGAACAGGAGCGAGCCCAGTTCCTCGGTCATGCTGTCGAGTACGTTGGTGATGCTCAGGTCGCTGGCGTCCCGGACCTCGCGGATGAACTGCTCCCAGAACTGGCGCAGCACTTCCTTCCAGTCACGACGGCCCGCGGCAATGTCATCGAGTTCGGTCTCGAGCCTCGAGGTGAAGTCGAACTCGACGTAGCGGTTGAAGAACCGTACCAGGAAGGCCGTGACCAGGCGGCCCCGATCCTCCGGCAGCAGGCGGCGGCGCTCCATTCGGACGTAGTTGCGATCCCGCAGCTTGCGAATGATCGAGGCATAGGTCGACGGGCGCCCGATCCCGAGTTCCTCCATCCGCTTCACCAGGCTGGCGTCGGTGAACCGGGGAGGGGGCTGGGTCTCGTGGCGCTGTGCGGCAACGCCCTCGCGCGCCAGGACCTCGTCCCTGGACATTATCGGCATGACGCGCCCTTCGCCCTCGTCCTCGCCGGGGACCGGATCGTCGGATCCTTCCCGGTAGAGCGCGAGAAAGCCGTCGAAGGTGATGACGGTGCCAACTGCCCGGAGTTCGGCGCTGGCCTCATCGTCCGGGACACCGGCCCGGGTGTGTCCGGCAATGGTGACCGTGGTCCGCAGGAGACTGGCGGACTGCATCTGGCTTGCGACCGCCCGCTTCCAGATGAGTTCGTAGAGCCGGGCCTGGTCCCGGGCGAGATGTCGTGCGACCTGGTCCGGATGGCGCATGGCATCGGTCGGGCGAATCGCCTCGTGCGCCTCCTGTGCGTTCTTCGACCTGTTGCGGAAGGCGCGCGGTCGCTCCGGCAGGTACTCGGCGCCCCAGGTCTTCTCGATCGCCTGGCGGATCCGGTTCCGGGCTTCGCTGCTCAGCGTGACGGCGTCGGTGCGCATGTAGGTGATCAGACCGGTGGTGGTGTCGCCTCCGAGGCTGACACCTTCGTACAGCTTCTGGGCGACGGACATCGTCCGGTCGGTCGCCATGCCGAGCTTGCGCGACGCCTCCTGTTGCAGGGTGGAGGTGGTAAAGGGCGGCGGCGGGGTCCTGCCGACCTCCTTGCGTTCGACCTCGCGCACCCGGAACGAGCACGCGTTGACCACCGCCACGGCCCGGTCGGCATCGTCCTTCGACCCGAGCGAGAACCGGGTGAGCTTCCTGCCGTCGAGATGGGTGAGTCTCGCCGCAAACTCTGCGCCGGCCACGGTTCGCAGCCGCGCCTCTACGCTCCAGTACTCCCGGGCGCGGAATTGCTCGATTTCGGCTTCGCGGTCGGTGATCAGCCGAAGTGCCACCGACTGCACCCGCCCGGCCGACTGTCCCCGTCCGTTCGATCCGGAAGGCAGCTTGCGCCACAACACCGGGGAAAGCGTGAAGCCGACCAGGTAGTCGAGTGCCCGTCGTGCCAGGTAGGCGGAAACCAGCGCCTCGTCGAGCTCCCGGGGATGTTTCATCGCCTCGAGAATCGCCGATCTGGTCACCTCGTTGAACATGACGCGCTCGACCTGCTTGCCGTCGAGCGCCTTCAGGCGGAGCAGTTCGTCGAACAGGTGCCAGGAGATGGCTTCCCCCTCGCGGTCGGGATCGGTTGCGAGGACCAGTCCGTCCGCCTTCTTCAGGCCGTCCCGGATCTTCCTGACGTGTTCGCGCGACTTCGCCTCGACCGACCAGTCCATCGCGAAGTCTTCGTCGGGGCGCACCGATCCCGGTTTCTCGGGCAGGTCGCGCACGTGCCCATAGCTGGCGACAACCGTGTAGTCCTTGCCAAGGTACTGCTCGATGGTCTTGGCCTTGGCCGGCGATTCGACGACTACCAGTTTCATGAATGCGCACCGCCCTCGGTTGAAGCTGTGCCGGAATGATCGGACCGGAGATGATCGTGGCGCGAGGAAAACCTGGCCCCGAAGACACGCCCGCCGGCCGGATGTTCTGCAAATGTACCTGAAATCCGTGCCGGGGGACCGTCTAATCGCACCGCGAAACCTGTTCGTCAACCTGCAAACTGCCGTACGGGTCAGCTCAGGTGTCGGACGCAACCTGCGCCACGACGTCGTCAACCAGCGCCTCGCACGAGCCCACGTAGCCGGCCGGATCGAGCAGCGCATCGATCCGTGCCGCGTCGAGATGCCCATTGACGCGTTCGTCGTCGAGAAGCGCCTGGCGGAACGGTGTTCCGGTTTCGTGAGCCGTCATGGCGATGTCGTGGACGACCTCGTGGGCGGTCTGCTTGCCGATCATCTCGCCCAGATCCAGCATGACCCGCTCGGACAGCAGCAGGCCTCCCAGCAGCTCGAGGTTCGCACGCATGCGTGCAGGATAGACCTCCAGCCCCTCGAGCACGAAGCGCATCTTTGCCAGCAGGGAGCCGGTGTAGATGATCATCTCGGGCACCGCGGCAAGCTCGATCCGCAGCATGGCGGTGAACCGCTCGTTTTCCTGGTGGACCGCGTCCATGATCGCGACCTGCTGGGCCCGGACCAGCCGCTCGAGCCCGATCGCCAGTTCTAGGGTGGCGGGGTTGCGCTTGTGAGGCATGGTGGAACTGCCGACCTTGCCGTGATGGTGCGGTTCGGCGACCTCGCCGAACTCGACCTGCTGAAGGATGTAGAATTCGCGCGCGATCTTCGCGAGGGTGGCCGCGATCTGCGTCATGACATGCGCGAGTTCGACCACCCGGTCACGCGACGAGTGCCAGCAGATGGCGGGGGTCGCAAGCCCGAGCTCATCAAGGGTCCGTCGCTGCATCTCCCGGCCGCGCGGACCGAACGACGCCATGGACCCGACTGCGCCGGTGATGTTGCCGGTCATGATCCGTGTCTCGGCTTCACGCATGCGGATCTTCTGGCGCCGGATTTCGTCCACCCACACCGCGCACTTGTAGCCGAAGGTCACGGGCAGCGCCTGCTGGCCGTGGGTCCGGCCCGCCATCGGAGTGGACCTGTGGGTGCGTGCGAGACCGACGAGCGCGTCCTGGCAGGCGTCGAGATCACGACGGAGTACCGGCCAGGCCTGCCTGACCTGCAGGGTCATGCCGGTATCCATGATGTCCTGGGTCGTGGCGCCGTAGTGGATGAACTCCCCGGCACCGTCCTCGCACAGTGCCTCGACGGCGCGGATGGCCGGGACGATCGGATGGGCAGTCTCCGCGATGCCGCGTCCGATCTCGATGAGGTCGACGTTCTCCACCCGGGCCCGGCGTGCGATCTCGTGGGCGGCGGGCTCCGGGATCATGCCGAGGTCGGCCTGGACCCGCGCCAGCGCGACCTCGACCTCGTACCATTTGCGGACCCGGTTCTCGTCGCTGAAGACGGCGAGGAGTTCCGGGGTCGCGAAACTCGCGCCGTAGAGCACGGACTCGGTGGCGTGACTCGGCATCGGGCAGTCTCCGGCACGCTACTCGGGAGGTGGGGCCGGCTTGCGTGCCAGGGAAATCCGGCCTTCCTCGCCCCGGACCAGCCGGACGATGTTGCCGGCGTGTCTCGCGATCACCACGACCGCCATGAACCCGCCGAGTTCGGCATGCTGAAGGTCCACGAGCCACCAGGCAAGAACGGGAACCGAGACGAAGGCGCACAGCGCCGCGAGCGAGGAATAGCGCGCGAGCCCCGCAACCAGGAGCCAGATCGCGCAGGCGATCACTCCCACCAGCGGCTGCAGCCCGAGCAGGGCCCCGAGGCCGGTTGCCACTCCCTTGCCGCCGCGAAACCGCAGCCAGACCGGAAAGCAGTGACCCAGCACGACGCCGCCCGCGGCAAGGACGCCGGTGTCGGGTCCGTAGTACGCACCGAGCAGGGCCGCCGCCGCGCCCTTGCCGGCGTCGAGCACCAGGGTGGCGGCGGCCAGCCCGCGGCGGCCGGTGCGCAGCACGTTGGTCGCCCCGATGTTGCCGGACCCGATCGCACGGATGTCGCCGAGCCCGGCGAGGCGGGTCAGCAGCATGCCGAACGGGATCGAGCCGATGAGATAGCCGAGCACCGCGGCCGCGTAGAAGGGCCAGGTGTAGGCGAAGCTGCCGAGCGGATCAGGCATCCCGACGCGGCCTTGCGTGCTGCACCCCGCCGTCGAGCGCATCGTAGATCACGTGTCCGCCGCGGATGGTCTTCACCACCCGTCCCTGCACCGGACGTCCGTCGAACGGGCTGTTCTTGCACTTGCTGTGGAACTTCGCCGCATCGACCCTGCCGGCACAGTCCGCATCGAAGATCACCAGGTCGGCAGGCGACCCCGGAGCCAGCGTACCGGTCTCGAGGCCGAGAATCCGCGCCGGGGCACAGGTCATGCAGGACAGCGCCGGGAGCATGCCGAGCGAGCCGTTGTGAACCGCCTCGAGCGTGATCACCAGCAGGGTTTCCAGTCCCACGGCACCGAAGGCAGCCTGGTCGAACGGCAGCCGCTTCGAGTCCTGGTCGCGGGGACAGTGGTCGCTCACGATCGCATCGATCGTCCCGTCGGCAAGGCCTGCCAGGACGGCGCGCCGGTCGGTATCCGAGCGCAGCGGCGGCGACAGCTTGCTGAAGGTCCGGTAGTGGTGGACCGCGTCTTCGGCAAGGGCGAAGTAGGGCGGAGCGGTATCGCAGGTCACCCGCAGGCCGGCCGCTTTCGCACCGGAAATCGCATCGAGCGCAGCTCCGGTCGAGACCCGGGAGACGTGGTAGCGCCCGCCGGTCATGGCCACCAGCCGCAGGTCGCGCTCGACCATCATCACCTCGGCTTCGGCCGGAATGCCGGCAAGGCCGAGACGGGTTGCGGTCTCGCCCTCGTTCATCACGCCGTCACCCGCGAGATCCGGCAGTTCGGCGTGCTGGATCACCATCGCGTCGAAGGCGGTCGCGTAGCCCAGCAACTGTCGCATCACCCGGGCATTGCCGATGGCGTGCGCACCGTCGGTGAAGCCCTGTGCCCCGGCCGCGTGCAACAGGCCGACTTCCGACATCCGCCCGCCCTCGGTCCCGCGCGTGGCCGCCGCGTAGCTCAGGATCGAGACCAGTGCGGTATCGGCGGCACGGCGCTCGATGAAGTGCAGGAGCGCGACGTCGTCGATTACCGGGGCGGTATTGGGCAGGCAGACCACGGTGGTCACACCGCCGGCGGCGGCGGCATGGGACAGGGTCGCCAGGGTTTCCAGGTGATCGTTGCCGGGTTCGCCGCTTGTCACCCGCATGTCGATCAGGCCCGGCGCGAGGCAGAGACCGGTGCAGTCCACCACCCTCACGTCGTCCTGGACCGCATCGACGAACAGGTGGGCTCCCGCATCGGCGATGCTGTCGTCCACGACAAGCAGGTTGCCGTGCGCGTCCAGGTGCCTGGACGGGTCCAGCAGCCGGGCGTTGCGATACAGCGTGCGCGCCGTCACGGTTCGGCTCACCCGCAACCGGCCAGCGCGGTCAGACAGGCCATGCGGACCGCGACACCCATTTCCACCTGCTGGCGGATCACGCTGCGATCGATGTCGTCGGCCACCTCGGAATCGATCTCCACCCCCCGGTTCATCGGGCCCGGATGCATGATGAGCGCGTTCGGCTTGGCGTGTTCGAGCTTCTCGTAGGTCAGGCCGTAGAACCGGTAGTACTCGCGCAGCGACGGAACCAGGCCCGCGCTCATTCGTTCGGTCTGCAGGCGCAGCATCATCACGATGTCGGCGCCGGCAAGCCCGCGGGTCATGTCGTGGTAGATCTCGATCCCCAGGCGGTCGAGACCGGCCGGGACCAGGGTGGGCGGCGCGACCACGCGGACCCGCGCTCCCATGATTGCCAGCAGGTGGATGTTGGACCGCGCCACCCTGCTGTGCGTGATGTCGCCGCAGATGGCTACCACCAGTCCCTCGAGACCGCGATCCAGGGTGCGGCGGATGGTAAGCGCATCGAGCAGCGCCTGGGTCGGATGTTCGTGGGTGCCGTCGCCGGCGTTGATCACCGAGCAGTTCACCTTTTCGGCAAGCAGGTGCACCGACCCCGAGGATGCGTGCCGGACAACCAGGACGTCCGGGTGCATCGCATTGAGCGTCATCGCGGTGTCGATCAGGGTTTCGCCCTTCTTGATCGAACTCGAGCCCACCGACATGTTGATCACGTCGGCCCCGAGCCTCTTGCCGGCAAGTTCGAACGAGGTGCGGGTCCTGGTCGAGTTCTCGAAGAACAGGTTGATCAGGGTGCGGCCGCGCAGGGTCCCGAGTTTCTTGTCTTCCGACCGGTTGCAGTCGACGAACCGGTCCGAGGAGGCGAGGAGTCCAGTGATGGTCCCGCGATCGAGTCCCTCGATTCCCAGCAGGTGGGCCAGGCGGCGATTTCGTCCGGCAGCTGCCGGTTCTGAAAGGTCCCGCATCATGAGGCCGGAACCATACAGGCGGGGCATCGGCATCGGCAAGCTAGCCGAGCAGTCCCACCATGAATGGTACGGTGGCGGCGGCGAGGATGGTCTGGGTGGTCAGGATGGTCGCCATCATCTCGTGGTCGCCGCCGAACTGGCGGGCCATCACGTAGGCCGACGCCGACGACGGCAGGGAGGTAAACAGCACCGCGATCCCGGTCGCGACGGGATCGACGCCCTGGACATGGCAGAACAGGGCGGCAAGCGCCGGGACGACCAGCAGCTTGCACACCGTACTGCACAGCAGCGATGCCGGGCTCTTCCAGGCGACCCGGAAGGCGAGCCCGGCGCCGACCGCGAGCAATCCGAGCGGCAGGGCGGCGCCGGCGAGCAGGTCAAGCGTGGTCACCAGCATGTCCGGCATCCGGACCCCGGCCGCGTTGATGCCGAGCCCGATGGCGCAGGCAACGATGATCGGACTGGTCAGCATCCGGACCGCGATGGTTCCGACCCCCGGGCGCCCGCCGGCGTCCAGGGCTGCGAGCGACCAGACCGAAATCACGTTGACCATGGGGATGACCGCCGCGATCCCGACGGCTGCCAGCGCCAGGCCGCTGCCGCCGTACAGCGGTTCGGCCGCGGCGAGGCCGATGAACGAGTTCTGGCGGATGGCGCCCTGCAGGATCGAGGTATAGAGCGGCCTGTCGATGCCGCTCAGCGGCCGTGCGAGGGCAAGGGCAAAGGTGACCACGAGTGTCGCGCCGGCCATCGCGAGCGCCATTGGCCATACGTCGAAGCCGGCAAGGTCGGTGGTTCCGAGCTTGACCACGAGCAGGGCAGGCAGCAGCACCAGGTAGACCAGGCGTTCGATACCGGTCCAGACCGCCCCGGGAAAGAGCTCCGACCGCTTCAGGACATATCCGGCCAGGATCAGCGCGATGACAGGGACGAGGGCGGAGACAAGCATTTGACCGGCCCCTCATCGGCAAGCGAGCAACCTCGGACAGGCTTGATTCATAGCAGGTGCCGCGGAACGACGGCAGGCGGTTCCCGGCACTGCCTCGCCTTCATGTCCTCGTGCCGGACGCTCTCCTGCGCCCGGGTCCGGCGGTGGCAGGCGTCGGGTAGGCGGTCTATAGTCGACATGTCGTGATCGCGGGAAAGGCGCCGGCGAATGATATGGGACGAGACCGTCACCCTGCGGATCCGCGGCCGGGTTCAGGGCGTCGGATTCAGGGACTGGGCCGTGCGCGAGGCAACCCATATGGAGATTGACGGCTGGGTGAGGAACCGCACCGACGGCAGAGTCGAGATGGTCCTGTGCGGATCGCCGACGCAGATCGCGGCCCTGACCCTGCTCTGTTACCGGGGACCCGCCCTGGCGCGGGTGCACGAGGTGGAGAGCGAACCGGGGCCGGACGGTCCCGTTCCCGGGGGATTTCACGTAAAGCCTGACGCGTGACACGAAATGCCAGGGAACACCGGGCGGAGATGGTGCGTCGCCGCTGGGTGCAGGATCGGATCGTCGAATCCGCCGGAGACGGAGGCCTCGTCGCAGGCCCGCACGCCGAAGCGCTGTTCGCCGAGATGGTCGACGTGTTTGCCGCCGCCGCCTGGCTCGCGACCGTGATCCTCGCGCACGCCGTGCTCGAGGCCGAGTTCGAGCAGCGCGACGGGGCCGGTGCGGCGGTCCTGAACACGGTGCGGCACGGTCGTGACTATGCGTGGCTGCGCCGCAGGCGCAACAGTCTCCTGCACGCCGACGGGCCGGGTCCGGCGATCACGACGGCCGGCAGGAGCCGCGACCGGGCGGAACTGGAACAGGACGCGCGGCGCGCCGTGATGCTGGTGATCAGGGCCCTGGCCGGGTAGGGACACCACGCGGTCCGGCCGCCGCCCAGAGGGCCGCTGCTCCAAGAACCGCGACCACCAGTCCCTGCCAGGCGCCGATGGTGAGCAGCACGAGGCAGGACACCGCGAGCCACAGGGCCGGAATGACCAGGAGTACGAACGCGCGCCGGCGGGTCAGGGACAGGATCCCGAGGGTTGCGAGCACCGTCGGGTCCGGCGCGATGCCGAAGGCTTCGCTCTCGAGCAGGGACCGCCCGTCAAGGACGGCGAGGCCGGGGTAGAGCCAGCAGGCGATGAGAATGACGGCGGCGCCGGCCCGTGTCCTGATGTCGCGGACCGGCGCGAACTCCACCCGGTTCGCCAGGATGCACAGCAGGGCGCCCTGGAGCAGGAACGGCCAGATCAGCCAGTCCCCGGCCCAGTTGAGTGAACCGTAGCGATGCAGGACAAAGTTCCATCCGACCCAGATCCAGCACCCGGCGAGCAGCAGCAGGACCGGATAGCCCCAGTGTGCCCCGGGGCTCCTGAGAAGCTTCAGGACAAGCGCCGCCGCGGCCACGGCGGCGACCAGCGGAACCGGCCAGAACACCACGTTCTCGTGGGCGAAGAGTCGCCAGTAGGCATCGGCAGCGAACGGGACCAGGTCACTGATCCGGTAGGTCCACCACTCGGTCACAGGTCCGCGACATGTGCCGCCATGCGCGAACGCATGGCGGCATCCGGCATCGGACCGTGTTCGGCCGACTTGTTCTCGCGCAGGTGATCGACCCTGCTGGTCGCCGGAATCGCCGCGCTGACGGCCGGGTGGCTGATGATGAACTTCAGCAGGAACTGCGGCCAGGTGGTAACCGCGATGTCCGCGGCCCATTCCGGCAGCGGTTTGCCCTCGAGCCGGTCCGGCAGCCAGCCCCGCCTGAACGGGCGGTTGCACAGCACCCGGATCCCGCGCTCGCGTGCGAGCGGCAGCAGGCGTTCCTCCACCTCCCGGTCGAGGATGTTGTAGGTGAGCTGCACGAAGTCGATGGCGTGGTGCTTCATCACGGTCTCGAGGTCACGGTGCCGGCGGCCGTGCGAGGTGGTGATCCCGACATGGCCGAGCCTGCCCGCGGTCTTCATCTCGAACAGGATCTCGAGATTCGCCTCCCAGTCGAGCAGGTTGTGGACCTGCAGCAGGTCGAAGCGGTCCACACCCCACAGCCGGGTGGTCTCGGCAATCTGTGCCGGGCCGCTGTCGGCCGAGGTCCAGACCTTGTCGGCGGAGAAGACCGAGGCCGGGTGTCCGAGCCGTCCGAGGCCGTCACCGATGACCGCCTGGGCGGAACCGTACATCGGCGAACTGTCGATGACGCCGCCGCCTTCCTCCACGAAGGCGGCCATGACCTGTGCGCACCGGTCGCGCAGCGCCGGGTCGTCGCCGACGTTGAAGGTGATCCAGCTTCCAAGCCCGACCGCCGGGATTCCGGCTGCGGGCCGAGCCGTTGCCAGTCCTCCCGATGCCAGCGTGCCGAGTACCGCAGCGCCGGTCATCAAAAGGGTACGCCGGTTCGTGCGCATCTCCGGCTCCCGAGCGGGTGAGAACCAGCGGACGCTAGCAGCCGGCGCGTCCGGCTCCAAGCGGTTCAGCCTGTCCGTCCCGGTGGCCGGCCCAGTGCTCCCGGCGCCTCGGCACGGCCGAAGAAACCGGCAAGCAGGATGACGGTCAGCCCGTATGGCAGGACCGAGACCAGGGCGACGGGGACCGGACCAAGCAGTGGTACCTCAAGCCCGTGCAACCGCGGCGCCGCCGCGTCAAGCACCCCGAACAGCAGGCAGGCAAACAGCACCGGCCATGGTTTCCAGCGTCCGAAGATCAGCGCGGCAAGTGCGAGGAACCCCTTGCCGGCGCTCATCTCGCGCACGAACCCGCCGCCGTGCCCGGTCGACAGGTAGGCTCCGGCGACGCCGCACAGCACACCCGCGATCAGCAATCCGCGGTAGCGAAGGACGGTGACCGAGACCCCGGCGCTCTCGACCGCTTCGGGCAGTTCGCCGGCGGCCCGCAGCCTGAGGCCGAACCGGGAGCGATAGACGAGCCACCACACCGCCGGGACCGAGGCGAGCGCCAGGTAGACCGGCAGGGTATGGCCGGAGACGAGTTCTCCCCAGAACGGGCCCAGGACCGGTACCGCCGTCAGGGTCTCGGCGAGGGGCAGGGTGAGGGCGGGGAACCGCTCGTCGGGCGCCAGTGGCGGGGTGTGGCCTCCCTGGCGGAACAGCGCGTTGCCGGCAACCACGGTCAGTCCGGCGGCGACGATGTTGATGGCCACTCCGGAGATGATCTGTTCGCCGCGGTGGGTGATGCAGGCAAACCCGTGCACCATGGAGAGCATGGTGGCGGCACAGATCGCGGCGGCGAGCCCGACCGCCACCGACCCGGTGAGCGTCACCGCGGCCGCGGCGGCAAAGGCGCCGGTGAGCAACTTGCCCTCGAGTGCGATGTTGATGACGCCGGAGCGTTCGGAGACCAGGCCCGCCATGGCGCACAGGATCAGCGGAGTGGCCAGCCTGAGTGCGCCGTCGAGCAGGCGAAGCAGGTCGACCCACGTCTCAGCCATCGCGCACCGCCCGCGCCAGGACCAGCCGTGTCATCCACGGTGTGAACATTCCCGCAAGCGCGCCCGAGAACAGGATGATCAGTCCCTGGATCACCAGCACGAGGTCGGTGGTGATGGTCTCGAACTCGAAGTTTAGCTCGGCCCCGCCCTGGAACAGGGCGCCGAACAGCAGACTGGCGGCACAGATGCCGGCCGGGTGATTTCGTCCCATCAACGCCACCGCGATGCCGGTGAAACCGTACCCGGCCGAGAAATTGAGGATCAGCTTGTGCTGCACCCCGAGAATCTCGTTGAGCGCCATGCCTCCCGCCAGTGCACCGGAGATCAGCAGGGTGACCACGATCATCCGCCGGATCGGGATACCCGCGTAGCGGGCCGCCTCCCGGCTGTGGCCAAGCGCGCGCAGGGCGTAGCCGAACCTGGTACGCCATACCAGAACCCAGACCCCGACGGCCGCGAGCAAGGCGATCAGGATCGAGACGTTGAGCGGCGAACGCGCGATGCCGAGGGCGCCCAGCAGGTCGTGCAGGTAGGGCAGGGCCGCGTCCTCGGCAAACCGCCGTGTCTGCGGCGAGCCGCGGCCGGGCTCCTTGAGCGGGCCCGACAGCAGCCAGACCATGAGGCCGGATGCGAGAAAGTTGAACATGATGGTCGTGATCACGACGTGGCTGCCACGCCACGCCTGCAGGACGCCGGGGACCAGCGCCCAGGCGGCCCCGAACACCGGCGCCGCCAGACACGCGATCACCACGACGAGGACCGGCGGGAGCGTCGGATCGAGCAGCAGGCAGGTAAGGCCCACTCCGAGGCCGCCCAGGGTCGCCTGTCCCTCGGCACCGATCGAGAACAGCCGGGCCTGGAAGGCGACGGCAGCCGCAAGTCCGGTAAACAGCACGTTGGTGGCGTAGTAGAGGGTATAACCGAGGGTCTCGGCCGAGAACGCGCCGCTGATGAGGACCCGGAGGACCCGGAACGGGTTCTCGCCGATCAGGACCACCACGATCCCGGCAGTCACCAGCGCGAGCAGCAGGTTGATCGCGGGCAGGAGGCCGATGTCGATCCAGCGCGGAAGCGGCGTCACGCCGCGGCCCCGCCGTCGAAGCCGGCCATCATCATCCCCACGACCGACCGGTCGGCGCTCCTGGTTTCAAGCGGGCCGGCGAGCCGTCCGGAGCACAGTGTGACGATCCGGTCGGACAGCGCGAAGATCTCGTCGAGGTCGGCCGAGACCAGCAGCAGGGCGCACCCCCTGTTCCTGAGCTCGATGATCCGGGAGTGGATGAGCGCGATGGTCGCGATGTCGACGCCCCGGGTCGGCTGTCCGAGCAGGAGGATCGGCGGGCTCTCCGCGGTCTCGCGGGCCACCACGACCTTCTGCTGGTTGCCGCCCGAGAGCACGGCCGCCGGCCGGTCCGGGACAGGCGGGCGGATATCGAAGTCGCCGATCATCGTCTCGGCACGCGCCTGCAGCACGGCGGGCCGCACCAGCGTGCCGGGACCGCACCGTTCCAGTCGGCCGAGGACCGCGTTCTCGCGGATGTCGAACGGCAGGACCAGGCCCTGGCGCTGCCGGTCCTCGGGCACATGGGAAACACCGAGCGACCGCATCTCGGCCGGGCTTGCGGGATGGGCGTGGTCGATCCGTCGCCCGCCGACGCTCACGCTGCCGGCGGAGACCGGCCGCATGCCGGCAAGCACCTCGAGCAGTTCCGACTGGCCGTTTCCGGAAACCCCGGCGAGGCCGAGGATCTCTCCCGCCCGCAACGCGAAGCTCACGTCCGTCAGCCTGACGCCGCCCGCATCCCTCACGCCAAGCCCCGAGACCTCGAGCACGGTGCGGACCTCGACCGCCGCCTTTTCCTCGCCATCCGCCGGCAGGTCACGACCGACCATCAGGGTCGCGAGCTCGTCCGCACTGGTGTCCTTCACGTCGCGCTCTGCGACGAGGTGTCCCGAACGCATCACCGAGACCCGGTCGCACACCGTCATGATCTCGTGAAGCTTGTGGGTGATCAGCACGACGGTCGCACCGGACGCGCGCATGCGGTCGAGCAATGCCAGCAGCTGTTCGGTTTCGTGCGGGGCGAGGGTTCCGGTCGGCTCATCGAGGATCAGGATCCGCGCGCCCCTGTAGAGCGCCTTCAGGATCTCGACTCTCTGGCGCACTCCGACCGGCAGGTCGTCGACCGTGGCATCGGGATCGATGTCGAGACCGTGTTCCCGGCACACCCCGGCGAGGCGGACCCGCGCCCGGGCGAGACCGGGTCCAAGCCGGAAACCGGCTTCCAGTCCGAGCACGATGTTCTCGAGCACGCTGAAGCCCGGGACCAGCATGAAGTGCTGGTGCACCATGCCGATGCCGTGGCCGATCGCGTCCACCGGGCGCAGGTTGTTCACCGGTGTGCCATCGATCTCGATCGTGCCGGAGTCGGGCGTGTGCAGTCCGAAGACGATCGAGGCGAGCGTCGACTTGCCGGCTCCGTTCTCGCCGATGATGCCGTGGACGGTCCCCGGCATCACGTCGAGATCGACACCGCGGGTTGCCTGAACGGTCCCGAAGCGCTTGGAGATGTTGCGCAGGCGCAGCGCCGGGACCGCCACGCCGGGCCTCACCCGGGGCAGGCGGAATCGGTGGTGTAGTCGTGAACCCGGGTTGCACCGGAGATGATGTCGTCGCGGGCCTTTTCGATCGAGGCGCGCATCTCTTCGCTCACGAGCGGCGCGTTGTGTTCGTCGAGTGCCCAGTCAACGCCGCCTTCCGCGAGCCCCAGGACGTTGACGCCGGCGGTGAAGCGCCCGTTCATGGCGTCGACCAGGGTCCGGTAGGTCGCAACGTCGACACGTTTCAGCATCGAGGTGAGCACCGAGCCCGGCGCCATGCCGTTCTGGTTCGAGTCGACCCCGATCGCGAGCCGGCCGGCCTCCACCGCGGTCTGGATCACCGCGGTGCCGCTTGCGCCGGCCGCGTGGTAGATGACATCGGCATCGCGATCGAACTGGGAGCGGGCGAGCTCGGTGGCCCGGGTGGGATCGTTCCAGGCCGAGGGGGTGGTCCCGATCATGGCCTGGAGCACCGTGACATCGCTTCGCGCGGCGCGCACGCCCTGAACGTACCCGCACTGGAACTTGCGGATCAGCGGGATGTCCATTCCGCCGATGAACCCGACGGTCCCGGTCTTGCTGGCCAGCGCCGCCGCGACCCCGACCAGGTAGCTGCCCTCGTGTTCCTTGAAGGCGTACTGACGCAGGTTCGGCCGGTCGAGCCAGAACACGTCGATGATCGCGAACTGCCGGTCGGGATGATCGGCCGCGACGGCATCGATGGCATCGGCCTGGGAGAAACCGACCGCGATCACCAGTGTCGCCCCGCGTTGCACCAGGCGTCGCATCGCCTGTTCCCGCTGGGCCTCGTTGGTGATCTGGAACTCGGTGACGGCGATCCCGGTCTCCGCGGTGAACTTCTCGACACCGTTCCAGACGCTCTCGTTGAAGCTCTTGTCGAACTTGGTGCCGACGTCGTAGACGACGGCCGGCTTGAACTCCAGGGCCATGCCGGGCGACGCCAGCACCGCCAGGGCGAGGCCGAGGACAACTCGGCGGATCAACTGTCGCATCGGGCCTCCCGGGGCACTCTTGGCCAACTCGTTGCGGTGGCGCACGATATCATTCCGCTGGAACGTGTTCCACAGGTTGCAGGCGCCCCCGATCCTGCAGGGTAAGGACCGGGCCGGACGCGCTATGCTCGCGGTCACACATCGGGTGGATGACAGCATCACGCTGCCTTCCTTCTGTCCTCTCTCCTGCCTGTCGTCTCTTCCGCGGTCGCGGGCCCGGCAACCCCGCCGCTTCCCCGAAACAGGGAGGGTCACCGCAGGATTCGGATCGGCACGTCCGGTGCGGGGGTAGGCCACGCAGTGGTTTCTGCTTCGTGACCATCTCGATTCCGCGCGGGGGAAGCCGCGTGCGGTACGGTTGTGCGATCGCCTGCTTCCCGGGAAAAGAACTCGGAACGCTTGCTGGATATTCTCTTCAAGATCGATGCCCGGGATGCCGCAAGGCAGTTTGTATCGGAGAAACTGCTTCCGTCCTATCCCACTGTGCGGAGCTCGGATACCGCTGCAATCAACAATGTCGTTATTCGCGCGACAGGCGGGACCGGCATCGAGTTGATGCGCACTTCGGTCCTGCGCAGTCTTGACGCGTTGGTCGAACCTGCGGGCACATTGCGCAGCCGTATGAAAGAAGGAGGTAAACGACGAGTCATTCAGGAAGTGGTGTTTGCGATTTGCGAAGGCCTGGCATCTCTTGCGGTTCGGTAGAGGAATGAACACACGGGAATTTGCCGGTTCCATTTTTCCGAAATGGACCACGATCCCGTGAAGGTCGAAACCCTGCATCATCTGTGTGCACTGGTGTGGGATCTCGGGCGTGGAGATGCAGAGGAACTTCTGGCCACAACACTTGTCGGGAGACCGGATCTGATCAGGCGCTGCCACGAAGTGACGGACCTGCTTGCCAGTCTTTACCGTGACCGTCGGGAATGGGTGCGGCAGACCGGGTTTGCAACCGTGTGGCATCACTGTGCCGAGTCGCTTCTTGCGCGAAGTGCGACGACGCGCGAACCGCCTGCGGACTGGTCCGTTTCAAGTGATGGTCTGGACTGCACATGTCCTCGCTCGACCGGGTAGCGAAAGTGCTGCCGGAAATCACCGCCAGGGCTGTTGTCTATGGAGGTGGAGAACGACAGTCCCGGAGCGACGCAGAGGTGGCTCCACTGACTGACCTCAGCGAAGTGCTTGAGCGAATGGACAGCTGGAACGAGTCCTGATCGGCGCAACTCGTATGGCAGCGCAGTGCAGAAGGTCTTTCGACACGATCCCGCCTGCACGGAGAGGAACGATTCTTCGAGACCATTGTGGACTGGGATCAATAGTGCTGACGACGGAGACCGGGTAGAGCTTTTGGGTCTGGATCCCGAGCGTGGGGAAAGGGGCGGTGGAAGATGCGCATCGCGCATGGTGTTCCGCCTTCCGTTCCCGAGCCCGGTCGATCGGGAAAAGCCAGGACAGTGCGATCCCGACCGGCTTCCTGCCTGCGCTCCGTTCGACGGAATGCAGGCGCTGTCAGGATGCTGCCGCGTTGCACAAGGTCACCCGCGCTCGGCCAGGAGCGCCAGGAGCGGCAGGTTGATGTAGAGGTTCTCGCGGCCCGCCCTGGTCTCCTCGAGGAGACCTTCGGCTGCGAGGGCCTTCAGGTAGACGGAGGCCGTCTGGCGCCTGGCGATATCCGCTTTGACCACGTCGCTGATGCGGCAGTAGGGATGTACGAAGATCAGTTCCGCCAGCTCCCGGGAGTAGATCTTCGGCAGCCGCTGTCGCATTGCGGTGCCCGTCTCGTCGAGAAGCTCCCGGATTGCGCGGATTTTCGTCGTCGTCCATTCCGCCGCTGCTCTTACGGCCTCCAGGATGAAGAGTATCCATGCCTCCCAGTCCTGTCTGGTCGTCACCTCCAGTAGAGACCGGTAGTACAGCGCCTTGTTCCAGACGAGATGCCGGCTGAGAAAAATGACGGGAACGTCGAGCAGGCCCTTGTCCACCAGATAAAGCAGGTTCAGCACGCGTCCTGTCCGGCCGTTTCCGTCGACGAACGGGTGGATCGCCTCGAACTGATAATGCATGACCGCAAGGCGAATCAGCGGGTCGATCTCCCCGGTCTCGTGAATGTAGCGCTCCCAGTTGGCCAGCTTGCTGCGGAGAACGTCCTCTCCCTCAGGCGGGGTGTAGATGACCTCGTTGGTCGCATCGTTCACCAACGCCGTTCCCGGCGTGTTGCGAATGTCCAGTTCCACTCCCTTGATCGTTCGACAGACTTCGACTGCGATGGCGATCGAAACCGGCCGTTGATCGAGCATTCCGAAACCGCGGTACAGGGCTGTGCGGTAGCGCAGAGCTTCCCTGGTGGCAGGGTCTGCTCGACCTGCCGGGTCGTTGGCGTGGCGGAACAGCCGATCCGTCGTCGTGACGATGTTCTCGATCTCGGAACTCGCCTGCGCTTCGAGAAGGGGAATCGAGTTGATCAGCATTGCCTGGTTCGGGATGAGCGTCCCGCAGACGCGGAGTTCCGCCAGTGCTGTGCGCGCGGCAATGCAGCCGCGAAGAATGGCCCTTGTCTCGGTCTCCGAAGCCGGTGGCAGGTCTGGAAGAGCATTGAAGGGGCGGCCAGGATCGAAGGTCATGTCGATGCATCCTGATTCCGTCGACGCGTTCGCCGAACATGTCGATCTCATCGACATGTCACTTCAACATGTCGACAAAAGGAAGATATATCGACATATAGGGTCGTGGCAAGGAAACGGTCGATACTGTTGACCGGTGTCGATCAGGCGTCCCGCACCCCGCCACCGGCGGACGGGGTAGAACGCTGCATGCGTGTGCGAACCGGAGTTGCGACGAGACATGATCCTCAAGGCCAGCCGCGCCACCATACGCCGGTCGATGTTTGCGATGTCAGGGTGGCTGTCCGGGAGGTTGGCAGGCACCGTCGTCTTGATTGCCAACAAGCTGTCATCGCTTCCGTAGGTCCAGGCGTGAAAAGGACAGGTAAACCGAGTCCCGGAACCGCGTCCCTCGGGCACCACCAGGCTCACGCGATGCCGATATATGTTTGCGTGGGCGCGAAATCGCCCCACACCATCCCGATCCATGAGTATTGGGGTACCGGTCGCATTTTCTGACCAATAGGTATTGGGCTTCGGCAATTGGGGCGAGAGACCCATCAGCAACGGTACGTTCCGAAAAAACGTGCCCTGCTCCTGCACCATGAGTTGCGGGCACGTGTAATCGGACATCGGTAGAGGCATGATGCCGCCCGCATCGGCGGTCGTGCCGTTGTTGATGTGCTCGACAAGAGACTTCAAAATTCCTGTCGTTCGGAATGGTCCATAAATCGAGAGTCCGTGATGTGCCGCGAAACCCGGCGGAGGCTGCACCGGGATTTTCTGCGCTCAAGGTCCCTTGGCGCCGCGCTTCGGTTTGCGGAGATATCGGGACTGGGTCACGGGCTCCGGTCAAGACGTTCATGCACGGCAGCTCGTTTGCCGGGGCGACCGCAAATGCATGGGGTGAGCATTCGGCGCAGGCCGAAGGCTGCGCGGCGAGGGCCTGCTCACGGTCGGCTTTCCAGTGCCAGGACAGGAACTCGTGCAGGCGGGTCTGCGGCAGGTCGGCGAAGGCTGAAGAGTGCACGACCTGCGCCCCCGGAGGGGGCTCAGGACGGCCCGGCGTGTGTTCCGGCCGCAGGTTCGGGGTGACGGTGTTCGCGGGAGCGGCGAAAAAGGGCGCCGACGCTATCGGTTTGCGTCGGTGACCGGCGGTATTACACTGTCCCTTCGGACGCATCCGGGAAAGGGGTTCCCCCAGGCATGGCCATCGGCGCAATTCCGGTTATCGATCTCGCCCCCTGGCGGTCCGGCACTGACGGCGACCGGCGGGAGGTGGCCGGGCAGGTCGCCCGGGCCTGCGAGACCGTCGGCTTCCTGATCGTCTCCGGCCACGGCATCCCACAGGAGATCATCGACCGCGCCTTTTCGGTCTCGCGGGCGTTCTTCGACCTGCCCGTCGAGGAAAAGACGCGCTTCATGCCGGAAGACGGCGTGGCGCCGCGCGGCTACCACGCCGTTGCCACGCGGAACCTGGCGCGCACCTACGGGCAGGAGACGCCGCCCGACCTCCGGGAGCAGTTCTTCATCGGCCCCCTGGTCCCGCAGGCCGACCAGCTTGCCCATGTTCCGGAGGCCGCACTCTACTACTCGGAGAATATCTGGCCGGCCCGTCCCGCCGCATACCGGGAGGCCTTCACGGAGTTCTACGGCGCGTTCGAGGTCCTCGCAGAGCGCCTGATGGGGATCTTCGCCGTGGCGCTCGGGTTGCCCGAGGCATTCTTCGACGACAAGATCGACAGGCATTTCAGCACCTGCCCGTCGAACCACTACCCCGTCATCGAGGACGACCCTCAGCCGGGCCAGCTCCGCTGCGGGGCGCACACCGATTTCGGCAGCCTGACGATCCTCGCCTTCAACGATGCGCCGGGCGGCCTGCAGGCGCAGATGCCGGACGGCTCCTGGCTGGATGTCCGGCCCGGCCCGGGGCAGCTGGTCGTCAATCTGGGCGACATGATGCAGCGCTGGACCAACGACCGCTGGAAATCCACCGTCCACCGCGTCGTCAATCCGCCGGTGGAACGGCGCGGGGAAAGCCGCCGCCAGACCATCGGCTATTTCCTCCACCCGAACTACGACGCCGAGATCGACTGCCTGGAAGGTTGCTGCGGCCCCGGCAACCCGGCGAAATACCCCCGGATCATGGCCGGCGACCACATGCGCGAAAAGCTGGAACGCCGGATCGACGGCTAGAGCGGATTTCATCGTGATGGAATCGTATCCCGGTCCGAAGCCGGAATCGTCATCCCGGCCCCGAGCCGGGGTGACGGGTGAGGCTCTGCGGACGCGTCCGCTTCAATCCGAACGGCTCGGCAGGCGGGCGCGAGTGCGGTCGAGTTGACGACCCTCGGATTCATCGGGCTCGGCGCCATGGGTGGGCCCATGTGCCGGAACCTCGCACGCCGCGCCGGCCTCCCCGTGACCGTCCACGATATCGACCCGGAGGCCCGCGCCCGGTGCGTCCGGGAGGGGTGCGTTGCAACCGCGGACCCCGCGCGGACGGCGCGCGATTGCGACATCGTCTTCCTGTCGCTGCCGGGTGCGGCGGAGGTCCGCCTCGTCTGCCTGGGCGGGGACGGGCTGCTGGCCCAGGCGCGCGCCGGCGCCGTCATCGTCGATTGCAGCACGGTTCCGCTGGACCTGACACGCGAGCTTGCCGCCGCCTTTGCCGGAAAGGGCGCGCGCTATGTCGATGCTCCCGTTGCCGGGACCGTCGGATCGGTCGCGGAGCGGGATATCAGCATCATGGTCGGGACCGACGAGCGGACATTCACCCTGCTGGAGCCGCTGCTGGAGTGCATGGCCCGGACGGTCCAGCATTGCGGCGGGAGCGGGAGTGGCACGGTCACCAAGCTGCTGTTGAACATGGTGCTCGCCCAGTCCGTCGCCGCGCTTGCCGAGGCCCTGCTGCTCGGCCGCCGCGCGGGCGTGGACGGCGCACGCCTGTTCGAGGCCTTCCGGAACGGGTGCGACAGTTTCGCGCTGCGCCAGCACGGCATGACGGCACTGCTGCCGGGCCGCTTTCCCGAAGGCCGGTTCCCGACGCGTTACATGCTGAAGGACCTCGACTACGTCATGGAACTCAAGGAGTCGCTGGGGATGACGCTCGGGGGCATGGACGCAGCCCACGGCCTGCTGCAACGCGCCGTCGCCGCGGGCCTCGGCGACGCCTATTGGCCCTCACTGATCGAGGTCATCGATGGGGACAGGGAATGCAGGTAGGGGACAGCGTGCGTGTCGACGGCCATTGCGAGGGACGTTTCGCCGGGGTGGCCGATGCGTTCGCGGACAATTTCCGCAGCCGCGGCGAAGTCGGCGCGGCCGTCGCCGTCACCCTGAACGGGAAGCGGGCGGTCGATCTGTGGGGCGGCTTCGCCGACAGCGCCCGCGCCCGCCCCTGGGCGGAGGATACGCTGGTCTGCATGATGTCGGTCGCGAAGGCCGTGACCGCGCTCTGCGCCGCGATGGCCGTGGACCGGGGGCTGATCGCATGGGACGAACCGGTGGCGCGCTACTGGCCCGAATTCGCGGCCGCCGGCAAGGCCGGTATTCCCGTGAGATGGGTTCTCGACCACCGCGCCGGCCTGGCGGCCATCGAGCAGGCCATGCCCGAAGGTGCGGCATACGACTGGGACGCGATGACCGGGGCGCTGGCCGCGCAGGCGCCGCTGTCTGCTCCTGGGACGTCGCGCGCCTACCATTCAGTGACCCTGGGCTACCTGGTCGGCGAGCTGATACGGCGCACCGACGGGCGCGGCCTCGGGCGTTTCCTCGCCGAGGAGGTCTGCACACCGCACGGCATCGACTACTGGATCGGCCTGCCGCCGGCGTTGCACGGGCGGTGCGCGGAGTTCTTCGGCGAAATCGCCGGCACGCTGTTCGACCGCTCGGACCCGGACTCCCTCATGTGTCGGGCAATGGCGCAGGTGCCGCCGGAGGATTTCAACACCGAGCGGTTCCGCGCTGCGGAAATCCCTTCGATCAACGGCATCGGCACCGCGCGCGGCGTTGCGAAGCTCTTCGACGGTCTCGCCGGCGGCGGCGTGCTGGACGGCAGCCGCCTGCTGGGTGCGGACGCGCTGGCGCAAGCCACGACCGAGCAATGGCACGGCAGGGAAGATCTGCTCGGCCACACCCGCCGGATGGCGCTTGGCTTCGCGCTCGGCCTGCCGGGGCACCTGGCGATGGGGCCGAGCCCGCGCGCCTTCGGGCACACCGGCGCGGGCGGCGCCATCGGTTTCGCGGACCCGGATGCGGGCCTCGGGTTCGCCTATGCGCCCAACCGCATGTATTCCGGCCTCGGCATCAGCCCCCGCCTGAGCGCTCTCGTGGACGCCCTCTACGCCGCGCTCGCCTGACTCCCCTTGTCAGGAAATGTCGATCCTGCGGCGTCCCGGCGATTCGACCGGAAACGTCGGCACCCCACGACTGGGGATCGACGTCGTTGAGCCTGGCAGAGCCGATCAGCACGTGCATGACCGCCTCCCGCACGCCGCCGCGGTCGAAGACGGCAACAGCCACCTGCGTCTTGCGAGCGACGAACGCCCGTCTGGCGCCCGGGAGGAACCCGATCGCCGTGCGGATTTCCGCCTGGCGCAGAAACCGGCGCACGGTTCCGGGCAGCGAAGACCCGGAGAGAATCAGGCGATTTCGCTGGGCGCCAGGCCTCCCATCGAGGCGGCGAGCGGGTCCGCAGCGCCGCGTTCCCGGGCCCGGGACGCCGGAACCGGCGTATCGAACGCATAGCCGGGATCCAGCTGCTGGCGTTTCCAGGTCTCGCGCATCTCGCGCCATGCGCCGATCAGCGTGCGGGGCGGCGGCATGTCCTCCCGCACCGCGCGATGCAGCCTCTTCAGGTTGTAGCAGGGCACCACGACGAACATGTGGTGCTCCAGGTGCCAGTTCATGTGCCAGTAGAGGAACTCCGTCACGGGATCGAGCGTGACGGTCCGCACACACTTCCTGAAATCGGCGACATTGCTCCTGAGCCCGCAATGCTGCGTCACGCCGGCGAAGTACCGGAGCCAGTTGGCGATGAACGGCGAGCCGGAAACGATGACGGCCAGGACGGGTTCCCCGATCCCGATCGAGAAGACGATCACCGCCGCATGCAGGCCCAGCACGGTCCGGGCCCATGCCTTCGCTTTCGCCCGCTGCCTCGGGAACCCGTCGTAAAGCTCCGGTCCCCATGAATTGAAGGGATTGTCGAACCGGTCGAGTGCGATCCTGACGAACTGCTTCAGATTGGGGACCAGGCCCCGCGACTGGTATCCGCCCGCGAGGTTCACGGTGAAGAGCTGAAGCAGGTAGAGCGGGTGGAGGGACGGCTTCTCCGGCATCACCTCCTCGCGGTCGCCCTCCGGAAACAGCGTGTTGCGGTGATGGTAGGTGTGGCTGAACCTGTAGACGTGGAAGTTCAGCCAGCCGAGGAAGGAGAATACCCGCAGGAAGAACTCGTTGAGCCACCGCGTCCGGAACACGGTGGCGTGGCACAGTTCGTGATGGGGCGCGGTGAAGAACGAAGCGACCGTGCCGTGAAGGAACAGGGCGACGGCGAACGCCCACCAGATCTCCTGCTGGAAGCAAAGGAAGGCCGCCGCGCCGGTTGCAAGCCAGATGGCCAGGTGCCCGACCGCCTGAAACAGTCCGCGCGTGTCGCTGCGTTGCACGAGCGCGCGAAGCTCGGAGGGCTCGACCGGGCAGCGGTACCAGCGGAGCGGGTGCTTCCTTCGAAACTCCGCGGGTGGCAGCGATTCGTCCGGCGCTATTCCCTTCGCCTTTGGGTGCATGGCATTGTCCGCAAGGCCGCGATCCGCGCCACTTTAGTCGCGGGTGCGGTGCGGGACAACACGATGCCGACCGGTCCCGGAAACCGCCTCGGCACAAGACAATGCGGGCGCTCCGTGGCATGCTTGCCGCGCCGGGCGGCCCCATCCCGCCGGAAGGGAGGCATGATGGCTACGCGCACGATCCCCGTACTGGACCTGCAGCGCTTCGAGAGCGGGAACCCCGCGACGGTCGCCGCCGCCGCGCGCGAGCTGGACGGCATTTGCCGCGAGATCGGATTCGTCGTGGTCGGCAATCACGGCGTGCCTGAAGAGACCCAGCAGGCGCTCTACGAATCGGCGCAGGCTTTCTTCGGCCTGCCGCTTGAAGCGAAGTTGACGGTTCGCCGGCCGCAGCACGACCAGAACCGCGGCTACATCCCCTATGGCGAGGAAACGCTCGCCCGGATGCACGGTGGCGACACGCCGCCCGACTACAAGGAAGTGTTTACCATCGGGCCATTCGGCCGCCCGGACGACCGCTACCATTCGCACGAGCTTTCCTATCCGAACTTCGCGCCCAATCTCTGGCCCGTCCGCCCGCCGGGCCTCGAACCCGCGATGAAGGCATATTTCCTGGCGCTCGAAGAGCTTTCGTACCGGCTCTCCCGGTATTTCGCGCTGGCGCTCGGGCTTCCGGCGGACTGGTTTCTGGACAAGCTCGACCGCCATGCGAGCCATCTCCGCCTGCTGCACTATCCCGCGCCGGACCGCGAACTCGAACCCGGACAGCTGCGCTGCGGCGTGCACACCGACCTCGGCATGATGACGATCCTGCGCAACGAGGCGGCGGCGGGCGGCCTGCAGGTGCGCCCGCGCGACAGCGACTGGATAGACGCGCCGGCCATCGACAACACCTTCGTCGTCAATATCGGCGACCTGCTGATGCGCTGGACCAACGACCGCTGGGTCTCGACGCCGCACCGGGTGGCCGTGCCGGAGGCCGAGGCCCGCTCCCGCTCCCGCAGGCTTTCAATAGGCTATTTCACGCGGCCGAACTACGACGCGCCGATTGCCTGCATCGGCACCTGCGTGGATACCCGACACCCGGCGCTCTACGCGCCCACAACGGTCAAGGTTTACAATGACGCCCGCTTCGCCCGGGGCGCCGGCCCCCGTCGCAGCGAACCCGCGCCGGCGCAGACGGGCGGCGCCTAGCCCTCCCGTGTCATGATACATCTGGTTGACGATGGGCTATGTGTTCAGTCGTAGCGCGTGTCTCTGGCCGTCCCGAAGCCCGACTTCCCGACCGATTTCATGCCCTGCCCGCGATGCCGCCGCAGCCGGTGGAGGCAGCGCTCAACCTCCGGGGCCTGCCCCGGACCCCGATCCGGGCTGGCGCGATAACCCGGGCCGGACCCCGGCTCAGGTCCGGCAGACCCGAGCGACCGGTCCGGACACCGGCAGCGCGATGACGTGGTTCAGTCTGCCGGGCCGGAGGAACCTGTCCGGGGTTCCCGGGCCTCGTCCCGTGGCGCCGCGGTCGTGCCGGGGCGACGGGTGCACACAACATCTGGCGTGGTTTGCCGGGGGGTCCACAAGCTGGCCTTGAGAGGCGGCTCCGTGCGGACTATGTTTGCGCGCGAGCCTGGGCTAGAACCACGGGGGCCGGGCGCATCATGGTCGCGCGGTGAATACGGGGAGAGCCATGAAGGTCACGACGGGGCATGACTTCTACCTGCAGGTTGCCGAAAGGGCCGAGGCGATCGTGCCGGGTATCGAGTGGGCGACCATTGACGGGTCGGGGAACTGGTCGGGGCCACCCGAGGGATCGGACCTGATCGTCTACGCCGGCGAGGCCTATCGCACGGAATGGGTCGACGCCGTCTGTTCAATGGACCCCGCGCCGCGCTGGGCGCATACCGAGGACGCCGGCATCGACGGGTATTTCTACGACGTGATGCGGGAGAAGAGGGTGCCGGTTACCCACAGCCCCGGCGCCAACGCGCCCGAGGTCGCGGAACTCGCGTTCTCCGGCGTCATGTGGGGCGCCAAGCAGCTCGACCGGCTCCACGGACAGCAGCGGGCGCACGAGTGGAAGAAGTTCGAACTCCAGGCCATGAGCGCCGGGACCGTGCTTGTCGTCGGGCTTGGTGCCATCGGCAGCAGGGTTGCCGGGTACGCGAAGGCCTTCGGCATGCGCGTCCTCGGCATCAGGCGGTCGAGCGGGGCGGTGGCCGGGGTCGACCGGCAGGGGACGCCGGCGGATCTCGACGAGTTCCTTTCGCAGGCCGACTACGTGGTGCTCGCGATCCCGATCAGTGACGAGAGCACGGGCATGATCGACGCCGGTGCCTTTGCCCGCATGAAGCCGACCGCAACACTGGTCAATGTCGGACGCGGCGCGCTGGTTGATCTCGACGCCCTGCGCGACGCGCTTGCAACCGGTCAGATTGCCGGTGCCTTCCTTGACGTCCTGCCAGTCGAGCCCTGGCCGGCCGACGACGACCTGTGGGATGTTCCCAACCTGTTCATCACGCCGCACATCGGTTCCTCGTCACCGCTCTACGCGGTGCGTGTCGCCGAGATGTGGCTCGAGAACCTCGCACGCTTCGCACGCGGCGAGTCGTTCCTCTACCGGGCATTCTGATTTCCAGCGGGTTTCCGGAGTCACTTGATGAGACGCGTATCCCATGCCGTTCCTGCGGTCGGCATCATCTGCAATCTCAGGATCGATGGCGTTCACCGCCAGCACACCACGGGCGAGCGCAATGCCACCTCGGTGCTCGGGCTTGCCGGCGCGATGCCGCTTCTGGTCCCGGCGCTGGGCGAGATGATCGACCCCGACCGGCTGTTCGGGATCGTTGACGGGATCATGCTGACCGGCGGTGTCTCCAACATGGAACCGCACCTCTACGGCCAGGACTGCGCACCGGGCGAGGACGTGCGTGACCCGGGCCGGGACAGCCTCGCCGTTGCGCTCGTGCGCCGCGCGGTCGCGCTCGGCGTCCCGCTGCTTGGAACCTGCCGCGGCATCCAGGAGATCAACGTCGCGCTGGGAGGGACCCTGCACCAGCGTCTCCACGAGGTTCCGGACCGCGACGACCACCGGCGCAACCGCGAGCTGCCGATCGAGGTCTCGGTCGGACCGCGCCAGCACATCACGCTCAGTGAAGGCGGCGTTCTCGCCTCGCTCCTGGGGGAGGGGGAGGCGATGGTCAACTCCCTGCACGGCCAGGGGATCGACCGGCTGGCCCCGGGCCTCGAGATCGAGGCGGTGGCCGATGACGGAACCGTCGAGGCGGTCCGGGTGAGGTCGGCCCGCTCGTTCGCCGTCGGCGTACAGTGGCACGTCGAGATCGATGCCGAGAACCAGCCGCTGAACCGGGCCATCATGGAAGCGTTCGGCCGCGCCGTGCGGGAGCGTGCCGCCGAGCGGTCGGAAGGCGCCTGGAGATCGATGGCGGCCGAGTAGAAGGCTCAGCCCGGCAGGTCGAGACAGGGATTTCGATCGAAGAACCCCGACGGCATCAGCCTGAAGCCGCAGGGTGCGCAGGGCTGGACCGGGAAATCCTCGGTCCTCGGCTGGTGATGCAGGCCGAACACGTGCCAGAGCACAAGGTCGGCGTTGACCAGCGGCCGGTCCTGTTCGATCCAGGTTGCAACCCCGTCACTGCCGTCGGACTGGTTGACGAACTCTCCCGCCGGATAGCGTTGGCTCCGGTCGTGCGCCGTGACCCACAGATGGTTGCGGGTGAAGGCCGAACGCGTGCCTGACGGCGATCCCGGAAGCACGAACGGGGTGACACAGCTGGTCGGCTCGAGCCGGTAGCCGGTCGGCCTGCCGACCACGTTCTTCCGGTTGGTGTTCACCACCTTCCAGTAGCGCTGGGTGGCGGGGTTCGCCCGTCTCGCCGCCCCCGTCTCGCTCTCGAGGACCGTCTCCTCCTCGAAATAGGCGTTGCCCCACGGGTTGCGCTCGGGAGGCTCCACCTGGGTGTTGCACTCGATGGCCGTGTTCGCATCGCCGTCGACCGCCATGTCAAGCCGCGCGCAGAACAGGTGCTGGTGAATCTGGCCGACCACGCCCGGCGCGACTTCCCGGCCATGGCGCGCCGGCTCGCCCGGCACGCAGGCGACGGTGTTGATGATGCCGGTCGCCTTCATCTCGAACTCGATCGAACCGTCGAGATGCAGGTACCAGTAGTAGCCGTAGTCGTAGTTTCCGACCGTGATGATGCTCGAAATCACCAGGCGCCGCGCCCGGCGAACCTCGACCTGCCCGCTGCGCTGGTCGCGGTGCTTCCACAGGATGCCGGCGTCCTCCTCATGGATGCAGATCGCATTGTCGATCCTGATGAGCTCGCCGTGGATGTCGGTAACCCAGGCGTCGAGGTAGCGGATCGCGCCCAGGCAGTCGCAGCCGAGCCTGAGCGAGTTGGCGAGCTTGCCGGCGCCATACTCTCCGACATCGAACACGTTCTTGCGATAGTGCGCCCGGTCGGGCGAGCCGTAGGGAACCACCATCTCCGCGATCGAGGCACGGTAGACCACCGGGCGGCCGCCGTACCGGATGTCGTGCAGGGTCACCGCCTCGCGACCGTTGAACCCGATCACCAGCTCCCACTCGTGCCAGGAAATCCGGTGACCATCGAGTTCGAAGCTGACACCGTCGGGCTGGACGATGTCGATCGCCCGCAGGTCGCCGCGCGGCTCACGGGAGCCCGAAGAATACTCGTGGCTGCCACCCGGCACGGGAATGACGCCGTGGTCGTCGACCTGGAGCACCTCGAGCCTGCGGATGTCGACGACGGCATTGAGCCCCTCGAGCGGGTGGGCATAGAAGTTCTCGCCCTCTTCCGGCCTGACCCAGCAGAAGACATGGCAGACGTGGCGGTTCGCCTCGTCCCCGTGCCCGAACCGGCCCGCGGACCAGGGATCGCACATCACCCGGTTCATGTCCGTGATCCCGCGCCTGCCGCAGGCCTCGATGAAGGCGGGATCGGCGCGCACCAGGTCCTCGATCCCGGCAAGCTGTTCCGGCTGGATCATCGGCCGCGCCGCCGGATGGTGGGTGACCGAGAGCACCTCGCCCTCGTCGAGCCCGGCCACCACGTGCCATGCACCGATTGTCTCCGCGGGGAAGACCACGAGGCGTGCCCGCCGCTGCACCGGATCTCCCGGCCGGTGGCTGCGCACCTCCTCCTTTGCCGGCTCCTCGAGCTCCACGGTCTCGAACATCATGTCCCGTGGCAGTTCCGGGTGCTCACGCACGATGGCGATTGCCCGGCGCATTTCCCGCTCGGACAATGGATGAAGCGGATGCATGCCGCGGTCTCCCGGGTGAGTGGTGCGGGCGGTCAGTACACGACGACCGAGCGAATGGACTCGCCGGCGTGCATCAGGTCGAACCCCTTGTTGATCTCGTCCAGCGTCAGCGTGTGGGTGATCAGGTCGTCGATGTTGATCTTGCCGTCCATGTACCAGTCGACGATCCGCGGCACGTCGCGGCGTCCCTTGGCGCCACCGAAGGCCGTGCCCTTCCAGACCCGCCCCGTCACCAGCTGGAACGGCCGGGTGGAGATTTCCTGTCCGGCGCCCGCGACCCCGATGATGATGCTCTCGCCCCAGCCCCGGTGCGCGCATTCGAGCGCCTGGCGCATCACGTTGACATTGCCGATGCACTCGAAACTGTAGTCGGCGCCGCCGTCGGTGAGATCGACCAGGTAGGGAACGAGGTCACCCTCGACCTCGTTGGGGTTGACGAAGTGGGTCATGCCGAACTGTGAGCCGAGCGCCTCGCGGTCCGGGTTGATGTCGACGCCAACGATCTTGTTGGCGCCGACCAGCCGCAGCCCCTGGATCACGTTGAGCCCGATGCCGCCAAGCCCGAAGACCACGCAGTTCGCACCGGCTTCCACGCCGGCGGTGTTGATCACCGCACCGATCCCGGTCGTCACGCCGCAGCCGATGTAGCAGATCTTGTCAAAGGGAGCGTCCTCGCGCACCTTCGCGACCGCGATCTCCGGCATGACCGTGAAGTTCGAAAACGTCGAGCACCCCATGTAGTGGTAGATGGTTTCGTCGCCGAGCTTGAACCGGCTGGTGCCATCCGGCATCACGCCCCGGCCCTGGGTGGCGCGAATGGCGGTACACAGGTTGGTCTTGCCCGACAGGCACGACTTGCAATAGCGGCATTCCGGCGTGTAGAGCGGGATCACGTGATCGCCCCGCTTCAGGCTGGTTACCTCGGGTCCGATGTCGACCACGACACCCGCGCCCTCGTGCCCCAGGATCGATGGGAACACGCCCTCGGGGTCACCTCCCGAGAGGGTGAACTCGTCGGTGTGGCAGATCCCGGTGGCCTTGAGCTCGATCAGGACCTCGCCTTCCTTCGGCCCGTCGAGTGTGACGGTCTCGATGGAGAGCGGCTGTCCGGCGGCATGTGCTACGGCGGCTCTGGTTTCCATGAACTTCCCTCCCGCAAGGCAAAAGGCCCGCTGCTGCGTGACCGGTCGGAGATCGGTCAGAAATTGCTCACGAATGCGACGAGTGCGACCAGCGCCACACCGGCGGTGACCCAGACCAGCCAGTGGGTCCCGGGATAGACATTCTCCTCGACCTGCTTGTCGCCCGCCATGGCACTCTCTCCTGTTGCTGCTGCGTGTTCGGCCGTGTCCTGCTCCGCACCTTCGACCACCTCGCCGAAGGTGCGGAAGAAGTCCCCCGCCATCTTCTTGGCCGTGGAGTCGATCAGCCGTGATCCGATCTGCGCCAGCTTGCCGCCGACCTGGGCGTCGACCGCGTAGCTGAGCGTGGTTCCTTCCGGGGCATCCTGAAGCGTGACGTCGGCGCCGCCCCTGGCGAACCCGGCGACACCGCCCGATCCCTCCCCGGAGATCCGGTACCCGTTCGGCGCGTCGATGTTGGACAGGGTGACCTGGCCGGAGAACTTCGCCTTGACCGGGCCCACCTTCGCCATCACCGTCGCCGAGTACGCGGTCTCCGCGGTCTGCTCGACCGACTGGCATCCCGGAATGCACTGCCTGAGCACGTCCGGATCGTTGAGTGCGTTCCAGACTGCGCGGCGTGGCGCGGCGATGGTGTATTCGCCCGTCATCTTCATGGACAGCGTGCTCCCGTCACCATGTCCCCTGCGGTCCAGGCACCCGCTGACTGTCTACCACACTCCCGCCTCCCGGGACTACCAGTGCCCCGAGGCACGTGTCGCCGGATGACCCCCGCGCCGGCTTGACCATCAGGCTGTCGCATAGCTCGCAACAAGTGCAACCAGCAGCAGGACAACGATCCAGGCCACGCCGTTGCCGATGCCGATGGTGCGGCCGAACGCGCCGAGGGAGCCGAAGTGGCGGCGGCTGTCGCCGATGACGAAACCCGCCAGGTCCATGAGCCCGGCAACGATCACGAGCCGGGCACGCTCGATCGAGCCGCCGAGGCGAAGCGCCAGGCGCGCCAGGCCCCGGCGCCAGATCCAGTCCACGCCGAAGACCGTGACCGGTTCGCGCGGTGTTACGAGAAACTTCCTCAGGAACAGGACAAAGACGAGCATGGCGGCACTGATCAGGACCAGCTGACGCAGCACGCCGTCCAGGTCGTGGGGATCGGCTTCGGGCGGATACGGCAGCAGGGAGTGCAGCATGCCCGGCGCGATTCCGATTGCCATGCAGGCAACCGCGGCCGCGGCCATGGCCGCCAGCATGGTGACCGGTGCCTCGGGGACCCTCGCTTCGGGGGCATCGGCCCGGAACGCGAGCCAGGGCACCCTGAAGGCGATTGCCGGAACCGTGAGGGCCGCTCCCGATACCAGGAGGACGCGGGTCCACTCCTGGCCGGTGTCCGTTCGAACGGCGTCGATGATCCAGGACTGGGAGACGAAGCCGGCGAACAGCGGGACGGCGGCGAGTGATGCCGCTCCGATCACGGTGAGCGCGGCGGTCACCGGCATTGCCGGCCACAGGAAGCCGAGTTCGGCCGCGCTCGACGACCCGGTCCGCAGCAGGACCGCGCCGGTTCCCATCAGCATGATCATCATGGCCAGCGGAAAGGTGACCGCGTGCAGCACCACCGCGTTGACCGCCGCGTCCGACCCGGTCCCGATCCCCGCCAGCATGAACCCGACCTGGGTGATGAGGCCGTACATCAGGATCCGGCGCAGGTCGTGTTCGAACACGCTGAACAGCAACGGATAGACGGCCATGACGGCGCCGATGGCGAGCAGGTACTCGTTTCCCGCGCCATGCCGCAACAGCGCGTGCACCGCGACCAGGGTGATGAAGATCGGCAGGATCACCAGTCCGCCCGTCGTGGCCTCGGGACAGGCGTCGGTCATCCAGCTGTGCAGCAGAGGAGCCCCGCAGTAGGCAAGCAACGCCAGTCCGACCAGCAGGGTGCCGGGCCCGCCGTCGCCGAGGCTGCCCGGCTGGCCGGAGCCGGCGGCAAGCACGTTCGATGCGAGACCCTCGAGCATGAGCACGCCGGCAAGCACCAGGAACACCAGGTAGCGCATGCCGGCCGTCCGGGCCCGTTCGGTCCCCCGCGACCAGACCAGGAACACCGAAGCCGCAACTCCCGTCTGCAGGAACACGAACAGGGTGACCAGGTCGCCCGCGGTCACGGCGGAGACCGCGCTGCCGGCGAGCAGCTGGAAAGCGATCCTCTCCTTCAGAGCGGCCCCGGTGTTCATCGCGTACAGTCCCGCGAGCGCGGTCGCGAACAGCAGGATCGCGGCAAACGGCCGGCTGATCGCGTCAAGGTGATAGAGGCTCACGGTGTGGCCGAGCAGCCTCGCCTGCTGGTGCGAGACCGGGTCGGCGGCCAGGACCAGGACCAGCAGCGCCAGCGGCACGACGATGACGACAACCCGCGCGGGACGGCCGGGGAAGACCGCGACCACGGTGCCGAGCACGATCAGCAGCAGGCCCGGCGGTGTCCAGGCAAGCAGGTCAGCGATCGCTGTCATGGCGGTTCTCGCTGCGGGGCAGGATGATGTCGAGAAGCCTGATCGCCAGTGCGAGCGCCAGGGTCGCGAAGAGACCGGCGACGCTGTACACGGCATCGTCGACCGGGACCGCAGACCCTGAAACCAGGTGGATGACGGCACTCGCGCCAACCAGGAGCACGAGTACCGCGATCGACCAGGAACGAATGCGCGCGAGCTCCCGGGCCGCTCGCTCCCCCGGTGCGGCTGCCGACCCTGTCCGAGACTCCGCTGGCATCATCGACGTCATTCCATCAGTGGGCGCAGCAGCGCGATCACGCCGTCACCGTCGAGGAACAGGTACAGGCACAGGACCGCGGTGATGCACGGTGGCAGCACGCAGAGCCAGGGCACCCTGACGGGTTCGTGCTGCCAGTCGGCCGGCGCGCCGTCCGGACGACCGAAGAACCCGAGGACGACGACCGGCATCAGGTAGGCGACATTGAGCAGTGCGCTCGCCATGTAGACCAGCACCGCGATGATCAGCCCGCTCTCGGCCGCCGCCAGTGACAGGTACCACTTGCTCAGCCCGCCCGCGAGCGGGGGCAGCCCGATGATGCTGAGCGAACCGATGCAGAAGGCGCCGAAGGTGAACGGCATGGCGCGACCGAGCCCCCTCATGTCGCTGATCTCGGTCTTGTGGGTGGCGACATAGATTGCGCCTGCGCACATGAACAAAGTGATCTTGCCCACGGCGTGGCTGGCGATGTGCAGGGCTCCTCCGAGCACGCCCAGTCCGCTGGCGAGCGCCGCGGCCAGCACGATGTAGGAGAGCTGGCTGACGGTCGAGTAGGCGAGCCGCGCCTTCAGGTTGTCCTTGGTCATGGCGACAAGCGATGCCGTGACCAGGGTGAAGCTCGCGACCCAGATCAGCCAGTTCGAGGCTCCGGTCTCGGCCAGCAGGTCGATCCCGAAGATGTAGATCACCACCTTGAGCACGGTGAACACGCCGGCCTTGACCACGGCGACCGCGTGCAGCAGCGCGCTGACCGGTGTCGGGGCCACCATGGCGCTGGGAAGCCAGCGGTGAAACGGCATCAGCGCCGCCTTGCCGATGCCGAACATGTACAGGGCAAGCAGGATCGGCAGGATTGCCGGCGGCACAGCATCCCGCAGGATGCCGCCGGGCTCGAAGTCGAGCGTTCCCGCCGCAACCCAGGTCCAGATGATGGCGACAAGCTGGAATCCGATCGAGGTGCCGAGCAGCAGCCCGATGTAGACCCGGGCGCCGATCTTCGCCTCCTCGTTCTCCTTGTGCGCCACCAGCGGATAGGTCGACAGCGACAGCATCTCGTAGAACAGGAACAGCGTGAACATGTTGCCCGCGAAGGCAATGCCCATCGCGCTGGCAATCGCGATCGTGAAGCAGATGTAGAACCGGGTCTGCTTGTGCTCGTTGTTCCCGCGCATGTAGCCGACGGAATAGAGCGAGTTCACGATCCACAGGCCGGATGCGATACAGCCGAACAGCGCCCCGAGCGGCTCGCCCTCGAGCGCGATCGGCAGGCCGGGCAGCACCTCGATCAGCACCAGCCCCGGCCGCCCGCCGTTTCCGATCGCCTCCATCAGCCGCCAGGCGACCACGAACAGCAGCACCGAGGCCACGAGCGTGATGGCTTCGCGCAGGTTGGGCCACCGCCCGGTGCATGCCACCAGCACCCCGCCTGCGAGCGGGATCGCCAGGATCAGGACCAGCGGGTGCTCGACCAGATTCATGACCCGCCTCCGAGGAAGGCGTTGACGACCGTTCCCGCCACCGACGTGGTCAGTCCCGCGTCGACGCCGAACCAGACATTGGCGAGCGCCAGCACCCATAGCGGAATCAGCATGTCGGGCGGCATGTCACGCACGTGCGCCCGGTCCTCCGGCGCAGGCTGCAGGTAGGCCGCCTCGACGAGTTTCCACACGTAGATGACCGCGAGCAGGGAGGCGGCCACGATCAGCAGGGCGAGCAGCCACCAGCCCTTCTCGATCGCGGCCAGGATCAGGTACCACTTGCTGACGAACCCCACGGTGCCCGGCACCCCGACCAGGCTCAGCCCGCCGATGACGATCGCGGCGAAGGTCCACGGCATCTCGCGCGCGAGCCCGCGCACCGAGGCCAGCGACACAGCCCCGATCCGCAGCATCACGCCGCCAAGGGCCATGAACAGCGCGCCCTTCATGAGCGCGTGGTTGAACAGGTGCAGGATCGTCGCGGTGAGCCCCGCCGCGTTGGCGAGCGCAACCCCGAGCATCATGTAGCCGATCTGCGCCACGCTTGACCACGCGAACATCCGCTTCAGGTTGTCCTGGTGGATGGCGACCACGGAACCCGCCAGCATGGCGATGACCGCAAGCGGCAGGATCAGCCAGGCAAGCACCGGCTCGATGAACGCGAACTCGTGGCCGAAGACCGTGTAGACGAAGCGCAGCAGGACGTAGACCGATACCTTGGTCGCGGTCGCGGCCAGGAACACGGTCACCAGCGACGGTGCGTAGGCGTAGGCATTCGGCAGCCACATGTGCAGCGGGAACAGCGCGAGCTTGAGCCCCATTCCGGCCACCACGAAGGCAAACGCGGCCTGCACCACCCGGCTCTCTGCGAGCGGCGGCAGCCGATCGGCCAGGTCGGCGATGTTGAGCGTGCCGGTCACCATGTAGAGCAGGCCGACCCCGAGCACGAAGAAGGTGGCACCGACAGTCCCGAGCACGAGATAGGTGAAGGCGGCGGAAAGTGCCCGGCGATCGAGCCGAGCGCCGGCTGCGACCAGCACGTAGGTCGAGAGCGAGGAAATTTCCAGGAACACGAAGATGTTGAAGGCATCTCCGGTGATGGTCACGCCAAGCAGGCCGGTCAGGCACAGCAGGTAGGCGGTGTAGAACAGCCCGTGCTTGCCCGGTTCGATCTCGTGCGCGACGCTCGTTCGCGCGTAGGGAAGCGCGATGGCGCTGATGCCGGAAACCACCAGCAGGACGAGCGCATTGATGGCATCGACCCTGTACTCGATCCCGATCGGCGGCGGCCAGTTGCCGATATGATAGGCGATGCTCCCACCGGCGCTGACCTCGGCCAGGAGCACGACGGAGCAGACGAGGGTGAACCAGCTGACCGACAGGGTGAGCGCCCACGGCAGGTGCCGGCCCGGCAGCATGGCGCAGAGCGGAGCTGCCAGCAGCGGAACCGCAACCTGCAGGATTGCGACGTGATCGAGGAATGCCATCAACGACCCTGTTCCGCAGCCGCCCGCAGTTCGTCCTGCCGGTCCGCCTCCTGCAGCCGGGCTTCCTCGATCGAGCCGTAAGTCTCGCGAATCCGCACCACCAGGGCCAGGCCGAGAGCGGTGGTCGCCACGCCGACCACGATCGCGGTCAGGATCAGCACGTGCGGCAGGGGGTTGGAGAACTGCTCCGGTTTCCCGGTCAGGATCGGAGCGGTTCCGCCCTCGAGCTTGGCGACGGAGATGAAGAACAGGAAAACGGCCATCTGGAAGACGTTGAGGCCGACGATCTTCTTCACGAGGTTGCCGCTCGTCATGGTCACGAACAGTCCGGCCATGAGCAGGAAGATGATCAGCCAGTAGTTGTAGTGGTCGGTGATCGCCTCCGGCATGGCTACCAGTCCTCTTCGTCCACGTTCCGGGTGCGGCCGGCATAGGCGAAGAACACAGTCACCATCACGGCACTTACCGTGACGCCGACACCGAACTCGATCAGCAGGATGCCGAGATGCTGGCCGGCGGTCGGCGTGGAGCCGAGAACGTCGTAGTCGAGGTACTTGCCGCCGAGCGCAATGCCGGCGAATCCGGTCAGCGTGTACAGCGCAAGACCTGCCGGGACCAGAAAGCGCAGGACGGGTTCCGGCAGGACCTCGCGCGCGTGGTCGATCCCGAAGACCAGGGCGTAGAGGATGAAGGCGGCGGCGAAGATCATCCCCGCCTGGAATCCGCCACCCGGACCGAAATCGCCGTGAAACTGCACGTAGAGAGCAAACAGCAGCATGAACGGAATGAGCAGCTTGGAGACCACGCGCAGCACCAGGTGGTGTCTCACCCGTCACCTCCCGGGCCGGAGCGTCGGGCCACGTCCTGGATCTCGTCCTCGCGCCGTCGCCCCAGGAGCAGCAGCACGCCGATACCGGCGGTGAAGATCACCGCGACCTCGCCCAGGGTGTCGTAGCCCCGGTAACTCGCCAGCACCGATGTCACGATGTTGGGCACCCCGATATCGGTTTCCGAGCCGGCGATGTATTCCGGCACCACGTGCCGGAACCCCGGTGCCTCGGGATCGCCGAAACCCGGCATGTCGGTGGTGGCGTAGACCAGCGCACTGCCGGTGAGAACGACCGCGAGCAGCGCGGGCCCGGTCCCGCGCCTGCGGGTCTCCTCGCTGCGCCGCTGGGTGAGCGCCAGGGTGCCGAGCAACAGGACCGTCGAGGCCCCGGCGCCAACGGCGGCCTCGGTAAACGCGACATCGACGGCATCGAGCGTGACCAGGAGTCCGGCCGAGAGCAGGCTGAACGCGCCGCTCAGCATCGCTACGGCGAACAGTTGGCGGACCATGATGATCGCGACCGCGGTGGCGCCCAGCAGGGCGAGCAGGACCAGGTCGATCACGGTGACCATATCGGCTGCCACGATCAGTCGTCCCTGGTCCGCAACGTCTCGATGTCCTCCTCCGGCACCAGGGCGGGCCTCAGCCCGGTGACCCGCGCCGCGTTGGCGAGCGCGTGGGTGGCCGTCGGGCTGGTGAAGAAGACGAAGAGCGAGATCAGGAGCAGCTTGACGGTCACCAGGCTGAACCCGGCCTGGACCATCATGCCGAAGAGCATCAGTTCCGCGCCCAGGGTATCGGTGATGCCGGCGCCGTGCAGCCGGGAGTAGAAGTCCGGCAGGCGCAGGAGCCCGAGGTTCCCGATCAGCACGAAGGCCGCTCCCGAAAGCAGCAGCGCTCCGGACACGATGTCCTGGACCAGCGCGATCACTTCCGGTTCTCCAGGCTCCCGGCTGCCGGACCTGACAGGCCGAGGTTGCGGTAGCGGAAGAACTTCAGGACCGCGATCGTCCCGATGAAGTTCACCAGTGCATAGAGCAGGGCGATGTCCATGAACTCAGGCCGCTCGGTCAGGAAACCGAGGACGCCGATGAGCAGCAGGATCTTGGTCCCGAAGCTGTTGATCGCGAGCACCCGGTCGAACAGGCTCGGACCCAGGAAGGCGCGTGCGAGCGCCATCACCATCGCCACGAGCAGGGCAATCGCTGCAGCGGTCCACATGGGTCAGTTGGCCTCGATCGCGAGCACGCGGCGATCCATCTCGCCGTTCAGCACGCCCTCTGCCAGTTCCTCCGTCAGTGCGTGCACGATGATCTCGTCCCCCTCGATCTCGACCGAGACCGTTCCCGGGGTCAGGGTGATCGAGTTGGCGAGGATCACGTGGCCGAGGTCGGTGTGCTGGCTCGAGCGCACACGCACGATCCGCGGAGACAGCCGCATTCTGCGCGAGAGCACGATGCGTGCGACGTCGATATTGGCCTTGAACACCTCGCGGGCGAGCCATCTCCAGTAGCCGAAGATGCCGCGGGTCAGGTGGATCGGGAAGGTCTCGTGGTCGTGGATGTCCATCCGGTGCGCGATGTAGAGCACCAGCAGGACCGACAGCACGCCGAGCGAGATGATGAGACCGGTATAGACGCCGGACATCAACAGCCAGAACGCAAGCAGGCTTACACCCAGTCCGACGATATGCTTCACTGCCTCTCGCTCATTCCGGCTGCGGCTGGTTGCCACGCCAGGCCGGCGACCGGGTTGTCCCCGGCTGCCGTCGGCGCGACCCGTTAATGCCACAGTCTGCCGGACGGGCCAACTGTCCGGTGCGGAGCAGTCAGGAGACGGGGAGTGAACCCATGACCGCGTTTTCGGCGCCTGGCAACCGCAGTGCACCGGGCGCGGCGCTGGAAGCGCTGTGGTCGGAGCCTGCGATCCTGGAGGTTCCCGGAGCCCACAACGCGCTTGCCGGCATGCTGGCGCGCGAGGCCGGGTTCAGGGCGCTCTACCTGTCGGGCGGGGCGTTGTCGGCCAGCCTCGGGTTGCCGGACCTGGGTGTGATGACGGCCGAGGAGCTGCTGCTGTTCGCCCGCTCGATCGTGAGAGCGAGTGCACTGCCGCTGATCGTGGATGCCGATACCGGATACGGGGAGGCGCTGAACGTGATGCGCCTCGTCCGCGATCTCGAGGCGGCCGGGGTGGCGGCAGTGCAGCTCGAGGACCAGATCCTGCCGAAGAAGTGCGGTCACCTTTCCGACAAGCGCCTCGCAGAACCCGAGGCCATGGCGGCGAGGATCAGCGCGGCACGGACGGCGCGTACCGACCTGCGCATCATCGCGAGGACCGACGCCGCGGCATCCGAAGGACTGGATGCGGCGATCGACCGTGCCCGGCTCTACGTTGACGCCGGCGCCGATGTCATCTTCCCCGAAGCCCTGGTCTCGGTCGACGACATGGCGCGGTTCAATGCCGGGGTCGACGCCCCGACGCTTGCCAACATGACCGAGTTCGGGCGCACGCCCTATCTTGCCGCCGCGGAATTCCAGTCGCTCGGGTTCAGCATCGTGATCTGGCCGGTCACGTCCTTGCGGTGCGCGGCGGCCGCGGTGCGCGACCTGTACACCCATCTTGCCGAGCACGGCGGGCAGGGCGGCTATCTCGACCACCTGATGAGCCGCAAGGACATCTACCGGACCATCGGCTACCACGACTACGAGGCTCTCGACCGGTCAATTGCCTTGAGTGTCGTCCCCGATGACGGGCGCGCCGACTGACGATTCGATCATGTCGAGCGCACAGAGCACCGCACTCCGGCGGACCGCGGTCCGGTTTCCCTCGAACACCCGCTCCTCCAGGCGGAGTCCGGCGCCCGTCGAGGCGAGCGCGAGGTGCACCAGTCCCACCGGCTTGGTGACGGTACCGCCGCCCGGACCGGCTATTCCGGTCAGTGCGATCGCCATGCTGGCGTCCGACCGGACCAGCGCCCCGCGCGCCATCATGGCCGCGCACCGGGCGCTGACGGCGCCGTGGGTGGCAATCAGGTCGTTCGGAACCCCCAGCATCGCGGCCTTGGCGGCGTTCGAATAGACGACGAAGCCCCGGTCGACCACAGCCGAGGAGCCCTCGACGGCGGTCAGTGTCGCCGCGAGCAATCCGCCGGTGCAGCTCTCCGCGATCGCGAGCGTGATCCCGCCGGCCCGGCAGCGCTCGAGCACGTCCCGTGCCCGGGTCTCGAGCGGCTCCGTCTGCTCCGTCACGGCAAGCTTCCGTGTTCAAGGATCGCGACAATCACCATCATCACCGCCGCCGCCTGCAGGCCGGCCACCACGTCGTCAAGCATGATCCCGAGACCGCCCGGCACCCGCCGGTCCACCAGGCTGGCCGGCCAGGGCTTGATGATATCAAACAGCCTGAACATCACGAATCCGCCGGCAAGGAACCAGGGATCCGGGGGGAGTGCGGCAATCACGATCAGCTGTCCGACCACCTCGTCGATCACGCAGCTGCCCGGGTCGTGCTCGCCGGCACGCGCGGCATGCCGTCCGGATGCCCACAGCCCGAGCGCGAAGATGACCGCGATCGCGGCCAGCAGGCCGGCGACGCCGAGGCTGTCCATGATCAGCCAGCCGATCGGGACCGCGGCAAGCGAGCCCCAGGTGCCGGGAGCGATCGGAATCAGCCCGATGCCGCCGACGGTGGAGACGAGAACGGCCGGGTCAGCCAGGCGGTTCGACGTCATCGACGGGCAGGGCGACCGAAACCACGGCATACGCCGCGATCCCTTCGGAGCGGCCGGCAAAACCCAGTCCTTCGGTGGTCGTTGCCTTCACGCTGACACGGTTGACCGGTACCGTCATCAGGGTGGCGAGTCTCCGGCGCATGTCGTCTCGGTACGGACCGATCTTCGGTCGTTCACAGACCAGCGTCAGGTCGACGTTGACCAGCCTGCCCCGGCGCCGGTGCACCAGCTCGATGGCGTGGGCGAGGAAGCGGCTCGAATCGGCGCCACGCCACCGCGCATCGCCCGGCGGGAAGTGGTGGCCGATATCCTCGGCACCGATCGCTCCGAGCAGCGCGTCGGTCAGTGCATGCAGGCCGACATCGGCGTCCGAATGCCCGGCCAGTGCACGGTGGTGCGGAATCGCGATGCCGCACAGCATCACACTGTCACCTTCGACGAACCGGTGCACGTCGTAGCCGATCCCGGACCTGGTTTCAGTGCCCGTCAACAGGTGACGGGCTGCGCGGACCAGGTCTTCGGGCCGGGTGATCTTGAACAGTTCCCGGCTGCCCTCGACGGCGACCGCATCCAGGCCCGCGTGTTCGCCGACCGCGATGTCGTCGGTCAGTGCCCCGCCCTCCGCGGCCCGATGGGCCTCGAGGATCGGCGTGAAGCGGAACGCCTGCGGGGTCTGTGCCCGCACCGTGGTGCTGCGTTCCACCGTTCCCGTGACCCGGTCTCCGCAGACCTGCTTGAGCGTGTCGTGCATGCGCAGGACCGGCAGGGCGGCCGGCGCCGACCGCAGGGCCTCAAGCAGCCGGTCGATCACGTCGTGGGGAACGAACGGTCTCGCGGCGTCGTGGATCAGTACCTGCTCGGGAGCATGGGCCGAGAGCGCCTCGAGACCGGCAAGGACCGATGCCTGTCGCTCCGCGCCGCCCGCGACCGGCGGCAGCAGCGGCAGGTGGCCGCAGGCTTCGCGAAAGGCATCCTCATGCCCGGGCGCAATCACCACGGCGACGGCGTCGATGTCCGGATGCCGCAGCATGGCTGCGGCCGAACGGGCGACGACGCTTTCCCCGGCAAGCTTCCTGTACTGTTTGGGAACCGGCCCGCCGGCCCGTTCGCCGCGGCCGGCGGCCACGACGAGACCGACGGTACGGTATGCCCGGGAACTCACGTCCCGGTCCCGGCGTGGTAGGATGCGGACATGGACCTGTCGGCCGTGTTCAGCCTGTTGGCGGTGTGTGCCCTGCTTCCTGCAGCGGCGGTCCCGTACTTCGCGGTGTCGGGACGGGTACTCGCGGCCTGCGTGGCCGGTGCAGTCATTGCCGCCGGTGTCCGGTCGGCCGACCTTGTCGCCAGGGCGGAGGCCAGCGACCTTTCGGGCGCGCTGTGGCTGTCGATCACCGCAACCCTGCTGTTGCTGCTCTGCGCCGTCGCCGTGCGGCGGTCCGCCCTCATGCTGACACCTCTCCTCGTTCCGTGGCTGATGGTGCTCGGGATGATCACTGTGGCGTTTCCCGCAACCGGCGGCGAGAACCCGGGGCAGGTGGCAGGCCCATGGGTGCTGGTCCACGCGACCACGGCGGTGGCGACCTACGGCCTGGTCACCCTGGCAGCAATCGCCGGACTGTCGGTGATTCTCACCCAGCGGTCACTGAAGCGCAAGACAGCCGGACCGCTGGTGAACCGCCTGCCTGCGGAGATGGAGGCGGAACGCCTCGAGGTCGGACTTCTCACCGCGGCCGTCGTTATCCTGGTAGCAGGCGTGGCAACCGGGATGGTCCTCCAGCTGGCCGAGGCAGGCCAGGTGCTTGTCGCCAACCACAAGACCGTCCTCAGCCTCGCTGCCCTCGTGGTGCTCGGGGCAACGCTTGCAGCCCACCTCAGCTTCGGAACCCGTGGCCGGACCTCGGCCCGGTTCGTGCTGGTGGCGTGGGTGCTGCTCACCCTCGGATTCCCCGGGGTCAAGTTCGTGACCGGTTTCCTGCTTGGTGGCGCTGTCTGAGCAAAATATAAGCAATGTTTTTCAGTGACCAATATTTGGTCACATGGTATGGTGTCGGGTCACGGGACAGTCTTGGTCGGGGACATGGCGGACGGCAAGGCGGAACACGGACGCGGGACTGCGGGTATCCTGAACGCGCTCACGACGCCGGTGCTCGTCATTGATGCCGATAACCGGCTGGTGTTCCTGAACTCGGCCGCCGAGATCTTTCTCGATGGCAGTGCCGCGGTGCTGCGCGGACACGCGCTGTCCGTGCTGGTGCCCGACGACAGTCCGGTCTTCCGGCTGATCGAACAGGTCCGGCGGACCGGCAGCAGCCTGTCCGACTACAGCCTGCTGCTCGACAGTCCCCGCTTCGGGACGCGGACGGTTACCCTCGGGATCGCGCCGCTCGGCGAGAGCGAGGGCGACCTGGTCATCACCCTGGCGGAACTGACGATCGCAAACCGGATGCACCACCAGCTTCTCCACCGCGGCGCCGCCCGTTCGGTCACCGCGATGGCGGCGATGCTCGCGCACGAGGTCAAGAACCCGTTGTCCGGCATTCGCGGTGCGGCGCAGCTGCTCGAACAGACCGTGGGTGAGGATGACATCCAGCTCACGCGGCTGATCTGCAACGAGACCGACCGGATCTGTTCGCTCGTCGATCGCATGGAGGTGTTCTCCGACGAACGGCCGCTCGAGCGGGGGCCGGTCAACCTGCACGAGATACTCAATCACTGTCACAGGGTGGCGGCGACCGGTTTCGGTCGTCACGTCAGGTTCGTCGAGAACTACGACCCGTCGTTGCCGCCGGTGCTCGGCAATCGCGATATCCTGATCCAGGCGTTCCTGAACCTGCTGAAGAATGCCTGCGAGGCGGTCCCCGGGACCGGCGGCGAGATCATTCTGGCGACCGCCTACCGGCACGGGGTCCGGGTGGCAACCGGCGGGACCGACCGTCCGGTCAACCTGCCGTTCCTCGTGACGATCCAGGACAACGGATCCGGGGTCCCGGCCGATGTACGCGGCACCATGTTCGATCCGTTCGTCTCCTCGAAACCGTCGGGAACCGGCCTCGGACTCGCCTTCGTCGCCAAGGCAGTGGCCGACCATGGCGGCATCATCGAGGTTGACAGTGTTCCCCGCCGCACCGTCGTGCGGGTCACGCTGCCGATTGCCGATCAGGCACCGCCGAGGGCACATGACAGATCCGCGCGCACCGAGACCCGTCCGTCATAGTACCGGGCAACTCGACGGGCCCGGGGAGACGGAGCGGGCGTCGATCCTGATCGCCGACGACGATCCGGCAATCCGGACCGTGCTCGGCCGGGCCCTGACCCGCCTCGGCTACGGGGTGCGCACGACGGCGACGGCGGCCGGCCTGTGGCAGTGGGTCGAGCAGGGCGAGGGTGATCTCGTCATTGCCGACGTGGTGATACCGGACGAGAACGGTCTCGACCTGGTCACGAGGATCCGGCGCTCGCGACCCGACCTGCGCGTCGTGGTCATGAGTGCGCGCAACACCCTGCTGACCGCGGTGCAGGCCAGCGAACGCGGCGCCTTCGACTACCTTGCCAAGCCGTTCGATCTCGAGAAACTGACCGAGGTGGTCCGTACCGCGCTTTCGAACCCGGTGCAGGACCAGGGTGCCGCGCAGTCCGTGGTCGACGATGAACCGATGCCGCTCATCGGTCGTTCGGCCCCGATGCAGGAGATCTATCGGGTGCTGGCGCGGCTGATGGGGACCGACCTGACGGTGCTGGTCACCGGTGAGTCGGGCACCGGCAAGGAGCTGGTGGTCAGGGCGCTGCACGACTACGGCAAGCGCAGGGCCGGCCCGTTCGTGGCCCTCAACATGGCGGCGATCCCGCGTGACCTGATCGAGAGCGAACTGTTCGGACACGAGAAGGGAGCGTTTACCGGAGCCGCCACGAGGTCGGCGGGGCGGTTCGCCCAGGCGCAGCACGGAACCCTGTTCCTCGACGAGATCGGTGACATGCCGCCCGAGGCCCAGACCCGGCTGCTGCGGGTCCTGCAGGAAGGCGAATACACCACCGTGGGCGGAAGGACCCCGATTCGCGCCGACGTGCGGATCATCGCCGCCACCCATCGCGACCTCACGCGGCTCATCCGCCAGGGCCTGTTCAGGGAGGACCTCTACTACCGGCTGAACGTCGTTCCGATCAGGGTGCCGCCCCTGCGCGAGCGCAGGTCGGACATCCCTGACCTGGTTCAGCATTTTCTCAAGCAAGCGGTCGATGCGGGTCTGCCGTCGAAGAACGTCGATACCGAGGCCATGGAGGTGCTTCGCAAGCATTCCTGGCCCGGCAACGTGCGGGAACTCGAGAACCTGGTGAAGCGGCTGGTCGTCCTCTATTCCGAGGAGATCATCGGGGCCCGCGCCGTCGGACAGGAACTGGCCGAGCAGAGCCGCGGGATGGAAGGCGAATTCACCGCCGCGCCGGACACGCTCTCCGACGCGGTTGAACGGCACGTTCAGGCGCTGGTTGCGGACGGGGACGGGGTCGGTGTGCGCGGACTGTACCATCGGGTCCTGCGCGAGATCGAACGCCCGCTCATCGTCTGCGCCCTTGCGGTGACCAACGGCAACCAGCTGCGTGCGGCGGAACTGCTCGGGCTCAATCGCAACACGTTGCGCAAGAAGATCCGCGATCTCTCGATCCCGGTGATCCGCGGGTCCTGAGACGCCGGTTCCGCGCAGGTGCCGTGATGGGACGATGAGCGCACGACGGAGGACATGCACCATGGCGACGGCGGACGATCTGAGGCTGCACCTGAATGACCGCGCAACCCGTGACCGGGCCTACGGTCCTGCCCAGAGACGGGTGATGTCACGCGAGACCCGCGCGCAGGCGCGCGACGCGATCACGCGCTGGCCGGGCTACGCGCCGACACCTCTGGTCGACCTTGCGGGACTGGCCGCCCGCCTCGGGATCGCGGGACTGCGCATCAAGCACGAGCGACACCGCTTCGATCTCGCCAGCTTCAAGGCCCTGGGCGGCGCCTACGGCGTGCTCAGGGTACTGGCGAGCCGGACCGGGCGTTCGATGGATGACATCGTTGCCGGGCGGGCGGCGGATGCGGTGCGCGATATCACGGTATGCTGCGCGACCGACGGCAATCACGGCCGGGCTGTCGCGTGGGGCGCAACCCTCGCCGGCGCCCGTTCGGTGATCTACCTGCACGAGCACGTGAGCCGGGGCCGGGAGGAGGCGATCGCGGCCCGGGGTGCGCAGATCGTCAGGGTCCCGGGCACCTATGACGACTCGGTGCGCATGGTCGCGGAGGACGCCCGGCGGCGGGACTGGATCGTGGTGTCGGATACCTCCTGGCCCGGCTACGAGGAGATCCCGGCCTGGGTCATGCAGGGCTACTCCGTCATGACCGAAGAGATGACGGGGCAGCTGGGAGGGAGGCGCCCGACCCACCTCTTCGTCCAGGCCGGTGTCGGGGGCCTGGCGGCCGCCGCAATCGCGCCGTTGTGGGAGGAGTTCGGGAACGAGCGGCCGTATTGCGTCGTTGTCGAACCCCACGCCGCCGACTGTGTCTACCGGAGCGCTGTCCGCGGAGCGCTTGCCGACGCGACCGGCTCGCTGGAGACCGTCATGGCCTGTCTTGCCGCCGGCAAGACTTCCCCGCTTGCGTGGGCAATCCTGGAGCACGGAGCGGATGCCTTCATCACCATCGCCGACCATTTCGCGCCCGAGGCCATGATCATGCTGGCGCGCGATCCCCGTACACCGCTGGTGGCGGGAGAATCGGGTGCCGCCGGTCTCGCCGGACTTCTCGCGATACTCGCCGATGCCCCGGCGCGCAGTGCGGTCGGGCTCGATGCTTCCTCCGACGTGCTGCTCATTGCCAGCGAAGGCGCGACCGATCCAGCGATCTACAGCCGGATCGTCGGCTCACCCCCCGAAGACATCACCGAAGCGGTGGCAGGTCCCTGAGCCCGCATCCCGCGGAGCGACAGGACATCATCCAATCGTGACACGGCGGTGACCCGGATCCGGCCGGCGCACGAAGACCGCGGCCGTGGCGGGAAGAACGACGGGTACCGCGCCGGACACCCGACCCGGCGGCAGACCGATCCCCGATCCCCGGCAGGCACCGGAGCCAACCGGGCCGGCGCGCCGGCCAATTCGTGATTGTCACGAACACGATACGCCCGCGAAGCACCGTGCTACATTAGCCGGAACGGGCCCGTGCCTGCCGGCAGGCATCGGTTGAACGCGCTCCGTTCCGGAATTGTCATGACCCAGTCGAGTATTGCGGGAACTGGCGAGAGTGCCGAACGGCCTTCGGCGGGTCCCCTGCTGCGCCTGGTCGAGTTCGTCAACCGGCCGCTCCTGATCCGGACCCTGACCTTCGGGCTGACCTGCCTGGCCATTGCCGCCGGGATCGGCACCTACCTGACCTTCGCCGACGCCGGGCTGGAGGGGCCCGATCCCGGGGTCGTCCTCGGTTTCCTGTATCTCGACCTGTCGGTCCTGCTGCTGCTCACGGCCCTGATCGGCCAGCAGCTGGTCGGGCTGTGGCTGCGCCGACGCCAGCGGCGGGCCGGGTCGGGCCTGCAGGTGCGCCTCGTGGTCATGTTCAGCCTGGTGGCTGTCACCCCGACCATCGTGGTCGCCATCTTCGCGCTGGTCGTGTTCGAGTTTGCGATGCGGTCGTGGTTCAGCGATCGGATCTCGACTGCGGTCACCTCGTCACGCACCGTCGCCGAGGCCTACCTGGAGGAACACAAGCGACACGTGATCGGCGACACGCTGGCGATCGCCGTCGACCTCAACCGCCTGGCGCGCTCGCAGCGGACCGACAGCGAGACCTTTGCGCGCATTCTCGAGGACCAGGCCCTGCTGCGCAACGTCTCCGAGATCGTGGTTTTCGACGGAACCACCCGGGTGTTGTTCCGGACCGGTATCGGACTCGGGTTCGAGAGCTACCCGATTCCCCGCCATGCGGTCGACCAGGCGAGGGAAGGCCGTGCGGTCATCCTTGAAGGCGATGTGGACCGGGTACGCGCCGTCGTGCGTCTGGAGGACTTTCCCGATGTCTTCGTGTACGCGAGCCGGTACCTGAACCCCGACATCCTCGGCGCCGTCGACCAGACGGTCGAGGCCTCCGACGAATTCCAGCAGATCGAGGACCGGCTGTTCGTCATCCGGATCACGTTCGCGATGATCTTTGCGATCGGCGCGCTGCTGATGCTGTTTGCCGCGGTCTGGGTCGGGCTCTACTTCGCCGGCTGGTTCGCCCGGCCGGTCGGGGACCTGATCGAGGCGTCGGCCCGGGTCAGTTCCGGCGATCTGGACGCCGAGGTACCGGAGTTCCAGGTCAGCGCGTTCAGCACGCTGAGCCAGTCGTTCAATACCATGACGCGACAGCTCCGGGCCCAGAGAGACGATCTGGTCGAGGCGCATCGCGACCAGGAAACCCGCCGGCGCTTCACTGAGGCCGTGCTCGGCGGTGTCTCTTCGGGAGTGATCAGGCTCGATGCCGACGGCAGGATCGAACTGCCGAACCGGGCGGCGGCGGCCCTGCTCGACATGGAACTGGCCGAACTCGTCACCCGCCGGTTCACGGACCTGCTGCCGGAAATGGCGGAGCTTCTTGCCGCCGCCCGAAGGGCGCCGTCGCTGCGCGCGGAGGGCCAGGTTCAGCATGCGAGGGATGACCGGTTCCGGGTCCTGCTGGCGAGAATCGTCGCCGAGCGCTCGGAAGGGGAGATCTCGGGCTTCGTCGTGACCTTCGACGACATCACCGATCTGCAGACGGCCCAGCGCCAGGCGGCCTGGGCCGATGTCGCGCGCCGCGTTGCCCACGAGATCGCCAACCCGCTCACTCCGATCCAGCTGGCGGCGGACCGGCTGAAGAACAAGTTCGCCGACGCGATCGCCCCGCGCGAGCGGACCGGCTTCGAGCACCTGGTGGACCTGATCCAGCGTCAGGTTGCCGACATCTCGAGCCTGCTCAGGGAGTTCTCGGCCTTTGCCCGCATGCCCGAGGCGGTGATGGACGATGTGGATCTCGCCGACCTGCTCGATCGGCAGACCGAGCTCCATCAGACGGCGAACGCCGAGATCAACTACGAGGTGTCGCTGCCGGACGGTCCGTTGCGGGCGCGCTGCGACGAGCGCCAGATGCGCCAGGCGGTCACCAACCTGTTGCAGAATGCCGCCGATTCCATCGAGGGTCGGCAGGAGCCGTGCCCGGAACAGGGCCGGATCGAGGTCAGCGCCGGCATCGAGTCGGGCAAGGTGGTGGTCAGCGTGTCCGACAACGGGCGAGGCCTGCCGGAGATGGAACGGCACCGACTGACCGAGCCCTATGTGACGACCAGGAAACAGGGGACCGGCCTGGGACTCGCCATTGTGCGGCAGATCATGGAAGATCATGACGGTTCCATCCGGATGTCCGACCGGCCGGGTGGAGGTGCCGTCGTCTCACTCGAGTTTCCCGTGCGGGTGGACAGGTCCGATCCGACGCGGGAACATGGAGCGGAATCTGACGGGTAGATCCAGATGGCCACAGACATTCTTGTTGTCGATGACGAGGCGGACATCCGCTTCATGCTTGCCAGCATTCTCGAGGATGAAGGGTTCGACGTCAGGCAGGCGTCCGGGTATGCGGAGGCACTCGACGGGATCAGGTCCCGTGCCCCCGGGTTGATCATCCTTGATATCTGGCTTGGCAGCGGGGACGACGGAGGCCTGCAGATCCTCGACATCGTCAAGCAGACCCACCCGGACCTGCCGGTCATCATGATCAGCGGGCACGGGACCATCGAGTCGGCGATCGACGCCATTCGCCGGGGCGCATACGACTTCATCGAGAAACCGTTCAAGTCCGACCGGCTGATCCCGCTGGTCAATCGCGCAATGCGCGCCATCGAGGCCGCGCGCCTGAAACGCGAGAACGAGGAGCTGCGCCGCAAGGTCGGCCAGGTCGAGAATCTCATCGGAACCTCGTCCGGAGTCACGCAGCTGCGCTCGGCCATCAAGAAGGTGGCTCCGACCAACAGCCGGGTTCTGGTCACCGGTCCGCCGGGCGTCGGCAAGGAGATCGTCGCCGGCATGATTCACGCGGCCTCCGGGCGCAACGCCGCTTCGATGGTGGTGCTTAACTGCGCAACCATGAACCCGGAACGGCTGGAGGCCGAACTGTTCGGGACCGGCGGCCCGGATGCCGAGCATCCGCAGATGCACAGCGTCGGCGTGTTCGAGCGCGCGCACAATGGCACCCTGTTCCTCGACGAGGTCGCCGACATGCCGCTGGAGACCCAGGGCAAGATCGTCCGCGTGCTCCAGGAGCAGCGATTCCGCCCTGTCGGCGGCGAGAGCGAGGTCGCCGTGGACGTGCGGGTCATTGCGTCCACCAACCGCGACCTGCGCGAGGAGATCTCCGCGGGCCGGTTCCGCGAGGATCTCTACTACCGTCTCAATGTGGTGCCGGTGTCGGTTCCCGCGCTGCGCGAGCGGCGCGAGGACATCCCGCTCCTGGTGGAGCATTTCCTGGAGCAGTCGTCGGTGACGTCGAGCATCCCCACGCGCCGGATCGCGGATGATGCCATGGCGGCCCTGCAGACCTACGACTGGCCCGGAAACGTGCGCCAGCTGCGCAACGTGATCGACTGGCTGCTGATCATGGCGCCGGGGTCGACGAGGGAACGGATCAGCGCCGAGATGCTTCCGCCGGAGATAACCGCGGTCGGTCCGGCGTGCATGCGCGCCGAACACGGTGTCGAGACCATGGCCATGCCGTTGCGTGATGCGCGAGAGACATTCGAGCGGGAATACCTTCGGGCCCAGGTCAACCGGTTCGGAGGCAACATCTCCCGCACGGCGAGCTTCGTCGGCATGGAGCGCTCGGCGTTGCATCGCAAGCTGAAGTCTCTCGGGATCAAGCAGGACGAACGGTCCTCCCGGTCCGCGTGAGGTTCCGCCATGAAGGTGGTGATCTGCGGAGCCGGCCAGGTGGGCACCAGCATCGCCCGCCACCTGGCGGGCGAGAACAACGACGTGACCGTGATCGACCATGATCCGGCGCTGGTCCGCAAGATCACCGAGACCCTGGACGTCCGCGGTGTCGAGGGCTGGGCATCGCACCCGCAGATCCTGGAGTACAGCGGCGTGGCGGACGCCGACATGCTGATCGCGGTGACCCATTCCGACGAGGTCAACATGGTGGCCTGCCAGGTCAGCCACTCGCTGTTCGACGTTCCGACCAAGATCGCGCGGATTCGCCAGCAGCAGTACCTCCAGCCGATCTGGGGTGACCTGTTCAGCCGGGACCACATGCCGATCGACGTGATCATCTCGCCCGAATACGAGGTGGCGCGTGCGATCGGGCGACGGTTGCAGATGCCCGGCGCGATCGACGTGGTGCCGATGGGCAACGGCCGGGTGTCGGTGGTCGGCGTGCGGTGCGAGGAGGACTGCCCGATCGTCGGCCAGCCGATGCGCCAGCTGACCCAGCTGTTTCCCGATCTCAACCTGCGGGTCGTCGGTATCGTGCGCGACGAGAAGGGCGTGGTGCCCCGTTCCGACGCGGTGATGATGCCCGGCGACGACGTCTACTTCATCTGCGATACCGCTCACCTGCCCCGCGCCATGGCGGCATTCGGCCACGAGGAGACGGAAGGCCGGACCGTCGTGATCGCAGGTGGCGGCAATATCGGTCTCAGGCTGGCGCAGGAAATCGAGACCGAGCACGAGGGTGTCAGGGCGAAGGTGATCGAGTACGACCGCGACCGGGCGCGGCTTGTCGCGCAGACCCTCGACAGCACGGTGGTGTTTCACGGTGACACCCTCGACCCGGAAATCCTCGCGGAGGCAAACATCGCCAATACCGAGACCTTCGTTGCGGTCTCCAACGATGACGAGGTCAACATCATCAGTTCGCTGCTCGCCAGACGCAGCGGGGTATCGCGCACCGTGGCGCTGATCGCCAACTCGACCTACACGCCCCTGATCACCAGTCTCGGCATCGATGTCGTGGTCAATCCGCGCGCGATCACGGTCTCGACCATTCTCCAGCACGTGCGCCGGGGCCGCATCCGCAACATCTATACGGTGCGCGATGGCTTCGGCGAGGTGATCGAGGCCGAGGCGCTCGAGACCTCCTCCCTGGTCGGCAAGAGCCTGCGCGATGCCCGGCTTCCCGACGGCGTGGTCTTCGGCGTCATCCTGCGCGGCGACGAGGTGCTGGCCCCGCGCGGCGATACGGAGATCAGGGCCGGGGACCGGGTGATCCTGTTTGCCGCCACCGAGGCGATCAGGCAGGTCGAGAAACTGTTTGCGGTCAGGCTGGACTTCTTCTGAGCCCGTCGCCACCGAAGGGACCCGGCCCGCCGGGAAGCTGCGTGCGACCGGACCGGGGTTCGCGGAAACCGCACCGGACGCCTGCATGCGCGGGGACGCCGACGCGCTGATCGTGCGGGGTCCGGCGCGACTTCGCCGTCCGGACGGACATCATCCCGGGTGAGGGTTCGCACGCCGGATCCGGATTTGTCCCGCTTGCGATTCCCGCCTGTTGCCGGTCGTCGCAGTCCGCGCGGTGCCGCCCTGACAACCGGGGGTGTTGCTGTCGGGTGACTGTGCCATGATGGCCCGACATCCCCGCCGGGTTCGGCTGTGCCCAGAAGGCCTTGCCCGAACCGGCGGGGCTGTCCCGTGTTGCTCCGCTCCTGCGGGAACCGGGTTCGTCGCCGGGAGAACCGAACCATGACTCAAGACCGCCAGCCGCTTTCCGGCGTGAAGGTCGTCGACATCGCGAATTTCCTCGCCGGTCCGGTCTGCTCGATGTTCCTGGCCGACTTCGGCGCCGAGGTGGTCAAGCTGGAACGTCCCGATACCGGCGATGAACTCCGCTACTGGGGCAATGACAGGGACGGCGTCGGCCTGATGTACAAGATGGTGAACCGAAACAAGCTTTCGGTGACCGCCGATCTGCGCACCCCGCTCGGTGTCGAGATCGTCAGGCGCCTGGTGGCCGATGCGGACGTCGTGGTCGAGAACTTCCGCAAGGGCACCCTGGAGCGCTGGGGGCTGGGCTACGACGTGCTGAGCGCGGTCAATCCGGGCGTGGTCCTGGTGCGGTTGACCGGCTTCGGCCAGACCGGCCCGAACAGCCACAGGCCGGGGTTCGGAACCCTGGCGGAGGGCTATGCCGGCTACGCCTACATCACCGGCTATCCCGACCGGCCGCCGCTGTTGCCGGGATTCGGGCTGGCCGACGAATCGGCGGGGCTGATGGCGGCATTCCTGGCCATGGTCGCCCTGAAGGAACGCGAAGTGTCCGGGCTGGGACAGGTGGTCGATCTCGCGATCTACGAACCGCTGTTCACGCTGCTCGGGCCGCAGGTGGTCGATTTCGACCAGCTCGGCCTGGTCCAGGAACGCAACGGAAGTCGGCTTCCGTTTACCGCGCCGCGCAACACCTACCGGACCAGGGACGACAAGTGGGTGTCGATTTCCGGCAGCGCGCAGTCGACCTTCGAACGGATGTGCGATGCGCTCGGTGTTCCGGAACTGGTCAAGGACCCCCGGTTCCTGGACAACCGGTGCCGTATCCGCAACGCCGGGGTGCTCGACGAGGCGTTGCAGGCGGCGATAGTCCGGCATGACCGCGAGCCGCTGATCTCACTGTTCGACAGTTTCGATGCCGCCATCGCTCCCTGCAACAGTATTGCGGAGATCTTCGAGGATGCGCATTTTCAGGCGCGCGAGAACATCGTGGCCATCGAGGACGCGGAACTCGGAGGTCCCATCCGCATGCAGAACGTCGCCGGCAGGTTCTCGCGGACCCCGGGGGGAATCCGCCGTGCCGGTCCGCCGCTCGGCGCCCACAACCGCGCGATACTGGTTGAACGGCTCGGATTCGACGAAGCCGAACTCGAGAACGCCGGACTGCGGCTCGATCCGTCCGGCGAGACCTGACAGGGAGGGGAGGGATGCTGTCATTTCCCGATCGGGTGACAGTGGTCGATGTCGGTCCCAGGGACGGCCTGCAGTCGTTCGACCGCTGGGTCGAGACCGATACGAAGGTCGCAATGATCGACCGCCTGAGCGAAGCCGGCTTCCCGGTCATCGAGGTCACGAGCTTTGCCCATCCGGGCAAGGTGCCGATGCTGCGCGACGCGGAGGAAGTGGTCGCGCGCATTCACCGCCGCCCGGGCACGGTGTACCGGGCCCTGGTGCCCAACAAGCGCGGTGCGCTGCGAGCGGTTGAAACCGACATCGACGAGATCCTGGGCCTGATGACGGTGAGCGCCAGCTATCTCGCGAAGAACCAGAACATGACACTCGAGCAGGCAATCGAGGCGGGCGGGGCATGTTTCCAGGTGGCGGACAGTGCCGGACGCGACTACATCATGGCGCTGGGCATGGCGCTGTGGTGCCCGTACGAGGGTGTCATTGCGCCCGAACAGACGCTTGCCTGTGTCGAGGCATTGCGCAGGCTCGGCGTGCGCCGCTACTACCTTGCCGCCAGTACCGGGATGGAGGAACCGCGGCAGGTCTCCACCCTGTTCAGGATGGCGCGCGAGCGGTTTCCCGACTGCGAATTCGGTTTTCACGTGCACGAGCGGCGCGGCTGGGCCGCCGCCAACCTGCTGGCGGCACTGGACGCGGGCGTCACGATGGTCGAGGGATCGATCTGCGGTATCGGCGGCGGGATCGCGTTTCCCGGCGACTACGGGTCGATCGGTAACCTGCCGACGGAAGACATCGTGACCTTCCTCGCATCCATGGGTGTCGACTGCGACGTCGCACCGGATGCCGCGGTCGCGGCGGCGCGTGACATCGGTCGCCTGATCGGCATGCGCCCCGCCAGCCGGGCCGCGCACGGACCCGGGTTGGGCGACGCCGGTTGATCCGTATCATCCAGCCAGTGTCCGGGAGCAAGTGACCATGTCAGGGTTCAGGGTTCTTTCCACCAATCACACCTCGTTTACCGTCTCCGACCTTGATCGGAGCATTGCGTTCTTCCGCGACGCACTGGGGTTCGAGGTGACGTCGCGGGCTCCGCGCGACCCGCAGGCCATCCGCCACATTACCGGGGTGAGCGGGGCCGAGATCGAGGTCGCGTACATCCGGGGACCCGGTCACAGTCTCGAACTCATCCAGTACCTGGCTCCCCGGACGCGGGGACAGGTGGTGGCGGAGCCGTGCGATACCGGCTTTGCCCATGTCGCCTATGATGTCGACGACCTCGAGGCTGCGCTCGAGGCGGCGGCCGCGCACGGTGTTGCGCCGATCAACCCGCCCTGGGTCGTTGACCGCGGTCCCAACACCGGCAGGCGCGTCGTCTACTGCCGCGATCCGGACGGCATCACCATCGAGTTCATCGAGGCCGCGTCATCGTGAATTCTGTCACATGGAGTGCCGGAGCCGGCATGGCTCCGGGGACGGCCCGTCCGGCGACTGGCCCAATCCCGTGCCGGGTTGCGACTGGTGTCCGGTCGTTCCCGCTGAACCCGCCTTCGCCGGCTCTGTCCCGCATGGCGGGCCGGGGTCGGTGACCGGGCCCATGAACCGGATGATGAAATGATCCAGATCGGCGTTGACGTCGGTGGAACCTTCACCGACCTGGTCCTGTTCGATACCGGCACCGGGTCGTTCCGGGTGCTCAAGACACCCTCGACGCCGCCGGCGCACGAGTTCGGGGTGTTCGAGGCCGTGCAGCGGGCGGTCCCCCACGGCATTGATCATGTGCGCAGGTTCAGCCACGGCAGCACCATTGCGACCAACACCGTGCTGGAGCGAACCGGTGCCCGACTCGGCGTCATCACCACTCGGGGATTCCGCGATGTCCTCGTGGTCGGGCGCGGCAACCGCACCCGGCTCTACGACGTGAAGGCGGTGAGGCCGGAAGGACTGGTCGCCCGCACCTGCATCCTCGAGGTCGCCGAACGCTGCGACGCAGATGGCGTGGTGACCACCCCGCTTGACGAGACCGGGGTCCGTTCGGCGTGCCGGGCCCTTGCGGACCAGAACGTTGCGGCCGTCGCCGTCTGTTTCCTGCATTCCTGGGCCAATCCGGACCATGAACGCGAGGCCGGCCGGATCGTCCGGGAAATGATGCCGGGCGCGACGGTGTCCCTCTCATCCGAGATTCTTCCCGAGCTGCGCGAGTTCGAACGGTTTTCCACCACCGCTCTCAACGCCTATGTGGCACCGGCCACGGCGCGCTACCTGCATACCCTGCGATCCGGGTTGCAGGACCTGGGAATGGGCGCTCCGCTCCAGGTCATGGGCTCGAACGGGGGGCTCTGGACGGCGGAGCGGATGGCGGAACGTCCGGCCAATGCCATGCTGTCGGGTCCGGCAGGCGGTGTCGCCGCCGCGGTGACGCTTGCCCGCATGCTGGAAATACCGGACCTCATCACTTACGACATGGGCGGCACCAGCACTGATACCTGCCTCGTGCGCGGTTACCGCCACGAGATGGCGGTGGAAGGCGGGATCGGGACGTTTCCGAACCGGGTGCCGCAGATCGAGATCAACACTGTCGGTGCGGGCGGCGGCAGCATCGCCTCGATCGGGCCCGGCAGGTTCTTCTCCGTCGGGCCGCGATCGGCGGGTGCGGTGCCGGGACCGGCCTGCTACGGCAAGGGCGGCACCGAGGCCACGGTGACCGACGCGAACGTGGTCCTTGGCCGGTTCCGGCCGACGGGAGAGCTTGGCGGGGCGATCGCGGTCGACGTGGACGCGGCACACACGGCCGTTGCCGCGCTTGCCCGGGACCTCGGTCTCGAGACAGCCCGTGCCGCCGAGGGCATCGTCGACATCGCGGTCACCCGGATGACCGCGTCGATCAAGGAAATCTCGGTCATGCGGGGTCTCGACCCGAGAGATTTCACGCTGCTGGCCTACGGTGGAGCCGGACCGCTCCATGCCGCCCTGATCGCGTCCGAACTGGCCATGGGCCGGATCGTCATCCCGCCGGTCCCGGGGAACTTCTCCGCTCTCGGCCTGCTGGTTGCCGACCGGCGCCACGATGCGAGCCGGACCCTGCTCACGGCCCTGTCCGGAACGACCCGCGGGGAAATCGGCGCCGTCCTGGAACCGCTGCGTGACCAGGTCACGGCGTTGCTGGTGGCTGACGGGGTGGACCGGGACCTGATCCGGCTGGAAACGGTCCTGGACATGCGGTTTGCCGGACAGGCCTTCGAACTGTCGGTGCCTGTTGACGGAGCCCTGGGATCGACCGATGCCCTGGCCGACCGGTTCCGCGAGGCCTATCTCGAACGCTACGGGGTCGAGGACGACGATCCGGTCGAGATCGTGGTCTACCGGGTCATCGGCCGCGGTCCTGCCGGAGATGCCGGGTTCCCGGGGAAGGTGGAACCCGGTCCGGCGCCAACGCCTGCCGGGTTTCGCCAGGTGTACCTGTTCGGATCCTGGCACCGGAGCGCGATCCACGAGCGGGAACAGCTTGGCGCGGGTACGCGCCTGGAAGGCCCCGCCGTCATCGAGGAACCCGGTGCCACCACCCTGGTCCCTCCCGGTTTCACCGCTTCGGTGATGCCGACCGGATGCCTGATGCTGGGTCGAGCGGAGCGGTGATGCGCGAGATTGATCCGATCACCCTCGAGGTGATCACCGAGGGCCTGATTTCGGTGGTTCGCGAAATGCGGGCGACCGTGTTCCGGACGGCGCGGTCGGTCGCGATCCACGAGGCGCGGGACTTTTCCTGCGGCCTGTTCGATCCGTCGGGCCAGGTCGTGGCGCAGTCGGAAGACATCGGCAGCCACGTCGTACCACTGCCCTGGTCGGTCGAGGAGGCCCTGGCGGAGATCGGAGACACGCTTGCGGTCGGCGACGTGATCATGATGAACGACCCGTACCGCCAGGGGACGCATCTGAACGACGTCACCATTGTCTACCCGATCTTCCGTGACGGCCGCCTCGTGTTCCTGCCGGCGGTTCGCGAGCACTGGGCCGATGTCGGCGGTGCGGTTCCCGGTTCGATGTCGGGGACCGCGACGGAGATCTACCAGGAGGGAATCCGGATCCCGCCGGTCAAGATCGTCGAGGCCGGGCGCCTGAACCACGCACTGATGGAAGTCCTGCTCAGCAACATGCGGGTGCGCGCGGATCGTCTCGGTGACTTCAACTCGGGGCTCGCGGCGTGCCGGACGGCGGAACGCCGCATCGACGAGCTTGTCGCACGTTACGGGATGGAGACCCTGCAAACTGCGGTCGAACGCAATCTCGATCGCTCGGAAGCACGGATGCGCGAGAAGATCCGCACCCTGCCGGACGGGGAGTACTACTACGAGGACTATCTCGAGACCTTCACCGCGGATGGTTTCACCCCGCTTCTCCTGCCCATCACCATGACCATCGACGGCGATCGGCTGACGGCTGATTTCAAGGGCGTGTCGCCGCAGGTCGCAGCCCCGGTCAATTCGACCCTTGCGGTGTCGGCGGCCTCGGTCCTGATCACCCTGAAGTCGGTTCTCGACCCGGGCCATGCGCTCAACCACGGATCCTTCCGGCCGGTCGAGGTCATCGCTCCGCCGGCGACAATCGTCAACGTGACCCACCCGGCGCCGGCGGGCAGCCATGGCGAGATCCGCAAGCGGGTCGTGGCCGTCATGCTCGGGGCCCTGTCGGGTGCGTGTCCCGACCTGGTGTCGGCCGATATCCACCGGACCTCCTTCCATAACCTGATTGGCGGCATCGATCCGGCAGGCGGGAACGAGTACGTGCATTACGAATGGTCGTCGGGCGGCAACGGCGGTTTCGCCGAGGCGGACGGTCCGAGCGCAATGGCAGCCATCGACTGGGGCGATCTCAGCACCGTGCAGCCGACGGAAGTACTCGAGGTCCGGTACCCGCTGCAGGTGGAGTGGTCGCGGCTCGGGCTGGATTCGGGCGGCCCGGGGACCCGGCGGGGCGGCCTCGGCATGCGCCGGTCCCTGCGCCTGACACGCGGCGAGGCCCGGTACTCGTTGCTTGCGGACGGCGCGGTCATGCCTCCTTTCGGCATCCTGGGCGGCGACTCCGGCGGCGTGGTGGAAAGCTACGTGGTGCGGGCGGACGGCTCGACCCTTGCCTTCGCCTCGCCGGGAAAGGTCGGCGGCCAGGTACTCGAGGCCGGCGACGCGGTGGTGCTGCAGTCTGCCGGTGGCGGGGGCTACGGAGACCCGCTTGATCGTGACTGCGAGGCGGTGGCCGCCGATGTCCGCGATGACCTGGTGTCGGAGCATGTGGCGCGGCACATGTACGGTGTCGTGCTGAGTGCAGAGGGAGAAGTCGATCGCCGGGCCACCGAGGCCCTGCGCGAACGCATGAGGGCCGCCCGGATCGGATTGACCGTCGTTCCGGACCACGGCTCGCCCTACAGCCCGTCCGGTCCGAGCCGGCGCCGCGTAGTCCGGCTCAATCCCGCGGACATCCGGGCCCTCGGTCTCGACGACGGGGACCGCGTGGAACTGGTTGGAGCCGCAGCCCCGCTTCGCGGCTGGATCAGTCCCGATGCCGAGGTTCCGGCCGGCAGCGTGCCGGTGGATCGCCTCGGGCTGCTGATGCTTGGCTCAGCGAACGGTACGTCGGTGGTGATCCGGCCGCTCACTGTCCCCCGGGTCCGTCCCGCCGAGCCGGGAAGCGCGCGCCGCGCGCAGTGATCGGGACCCGTCCCGCACCCCGGCACCGAGACTTGAAGGAGCCGCTTCGGGATCGGTGAGGGAAGGTGCCGGTATCGGTCGTCCCACGGATCTCGACCGGGTTCACGGGCGCGCCGGGACCTGCGGCCTCCCGGCGACGGCGGGCCGGCGGTGGCGACCGGCTGAAGCACCGTAGACCGGGACGCTGGCAGGAGCAGGACCGACTACGCCCGATCGTGCCGTTCGGGAGAGGGATCAGCCGGTTGACCGCGGGAAACGGGCCGACCCGGTCACTTGCGGCACGCCCGCAGCCTGCGCCGGCGAAACCCGGGATCGCTTTTCGTCCCGCCCGGCGGTCTCGCCGACGTCGTGCTGACCCGTCTGCGCCTGCCAGGTCACGCCGCAGACCGGATCCGCGTCGCCATCGCCCCGACCCCGGTCCGGAACCGGGACTTCCGGCTGCGCCGAATCGGGACGGGCCGGACTGTTCCCCGCAAAGCACCGCTCCCGCACAAATCAACGGGTCCGCAGCACGAGGAACTCGTAGCCGTAAAACTCCGAACAGGCATGCCAGATGTCTATTTCGCGCTGGCACTGGTCCGCCAGTTCCTGTGCATCCGCCGCCCCGCGGTGACGTTCGCGGAATGCCGTCAGTTTGTCCTGAAGAGGCCGATAGTAGTCGTCCCACCACGCGGACGCGGGGAGCGGGAAGTGCCCCGCGACTTCGTGGCCGCATTCCATGACGGTTTCCAGCAACGCGGACACCTGGCGGATCGCGGGATATTCCCGGTTCCAGAACGCTGCGCACTCCGCGGGTGGATCGGGCATCCTCCAGCACACTTCCGTCAGCGCCACGTGACCGTTGCACCGCAGAAGTCTGCGCCAGTCACGCAGGGCCGTTTCGACACCCATGGTGTAGATGGCGCCCTCGCACCAGATCAGGTCGAAGGACCCGTCCGGGAAGTCGAGGCTTCGCATGTCCGCCACGCGCGCTTCCAGCCGGTCCGCAATGCCGAGCCGGCGTGCCTCGCGGTTCAGAACATCGATGTATGGTGCATGGTTGTCGACGGCGATGATGCGCAGCGGTGAACTCTGCGCCAGCGTCAGGCTCTGGGCGCCGGTCCCGCATCCGATGTCGAGCACGCGCGTCTGTGGTCCGACCCCCGGTACGAGCCCGAGTGCGCGCCGCGTGCCGGCAGGGCTTCCCGGCGCCAGCCTGGGCAGCCCGCTGAACAGCTCGAAAAACAGTTCCGTGGCTCGATCCGACGCCATGATCCCTGCTGTCACCCCTCGCATGTCCGTGAACCGCATCTGACCCCGGGTCCCGGAACTGAATCGCCCATCCGCCACCGTGTCCTTCTCCGACGGCCCGGGTCGGACCGTGTTCCGGCAGGCCGGATCATGACAGATTTTCCGGTCCGTGGTCGAAGCGGGTTGAACCCGAACCGTGCACCGAACCGGCCTGTCCATCGAGCGTCCGCCTTCAGGGTAGCCCCCCGGCACGTGCCTGCCGTGTTCAAGCTGTCGTGCGCCGGATTGTTCCCGGGAACGCCCGGCAGTCCGCGCGGGGTCATCGGGGCTCGTGGTCCGGCGTATCCCTCACGCCACGTCGACAGGCATCCTTCGGGTGTCGCTCCGACCTGCAGGACAGGATGAACGCGTTCCCCGTATCGACCGTGCTGGTGGCGACCCGCGGCAGGGCGGGACGAACAGCGGCGGGTGCGCGAACTCCTCGTGCTCACCACTGTGACCGCGGACATGCCGTTTCCGGCGGTTGACGCGGCACCCGTGCCGGCGGGACAGTGACGGCGGAGACCCGCAGGTCTGTAACTGAACTGTCGAAGGGAACCGGCATGTCACGGATCGCCTACGTCAACGGGACGTACCGCCCGCACCGTGAGGCGAGTGTTCACGTCGAGGACCGGGGCTACCAGTTTGCCGACGGCATCTACGAGGTGGTGCTGGTCTGCGGCGGTCGTCTTGTTGACGAGGAACCGCATCTCGACCGGATGGACCGGTCGTTGCGAGAAATGCGGATCGAACCGCCTATGGCACGCGCACCGCTTCGGCTGGTCCTGCGCGAGGTCCTGCGGCGTAACCGTTTGCACGACGGGCTGCTCTATCTGCAGGTCACCCGCGGTGTCGCACGCCGGGACCATCCGTTCCCGGATGCCGCCACGCCTCCCGCCCTGGTGGTGACGGCAAAGCGCCTGGCCCTTCCCGATCGCGAGACCAGCGAGAAGGGCATCGGGGTGATCACCATCCCGGACATTCGCTGGGAACGGTGCGACATCAAGACCATTGCCCTTGTTCCCAGCGTGCTCGGCAAGCAACAGGCCCGCGAGGCCGGCGCCGGCGAGGCGTGGCTGGTGGCGGACGACGGAACCGTGACCGAGGGAACCTCCACCAATGCCTGGATCGTGACCGGGGAGGGGGCCCTGGTCACGCGCGACACCAGCCAGGCCATCCTTGCCGGCGTGACGCGGGCGCGTGTTCTGGCGATTGCACGGATGAACGGGCTCGCGTTCGAGGAGCGCCCGTTCACCGTGGAGGAGGCGCAGTCCGCCCGCGAGGCGTTCCTCACCTCGGCCACGTCCTTCGTCAAGCCCGTGACCCGCATCGATGACAGGGTGATCGGCAATGGCCGCGCCGGCTCCTTCACCCTGCAGCTGTTCGACGCCTACATGGACCATGCCCGGGGGGTCGGCACGTGACAGCCGGGCGCGAATGCGAAACGCGGCTGCAACGCCCCGGAGCGGTGCTGTTCGACTGGGACAGCACCCTGGTCGACAACTGGGGTGCGATCGCCCGCGCTCTCAATGCCACCCTGGTTGCCATGGGGCATGCGCCGTGGAGCCAGGATGAGGTTCGCCAACGCGCCACCGCTTCGGCGCGGGATGCGTTCCGCCACCTGTTCGCGGACCGTGATCGCGAAGCGCTCGAGATGTTTTACCGCGAGCTCGATGCGATCCACGCCGAGGCTGTCCGCCCGTTGCCGGGAGCTGCCGAACTGCTCGAGGTTCTCGGGCAGCACGGCGTGCCGATGGGCGTGGTCTCCAACAAGAACGGCCGCCACCTGCGGATCGAGGCCGAGAGGCTGGGCTGGACCGAACGCTTCGTTCGCCTGGTCGGGGCGGCGGATGCAGTGGCCGACAAACCCGACATCGCGCCAGTCCGGCTGGCGCTGGCCGGTACCGGTGTCGAACCGGGCCCCGAGGTCTGGTTCGTCGGTGATTCGGCGGTCGACTTGCAGTGCGCGCATCTGGCAAGATGCATCCCCATTCTCATTCAGGGTGGCGTCATCTGCCATGCCGACCTCGGCAAGTGGCAGCCGCGGCACATCTTTGCGTGCAGGGCAGACCTGCAGGCCGCGTTCCTCGAGTGCGTGTGAGCGTGCCCGACGCCGGGGACCCTGAGCCGCTGCAAGTTGGAAAGACAGGTTCATGGCAAGCGAAAGATCTCAGAACCTGCAGGAAACGTTCCTCAACGCGCTGCGCAGGGAGAAGATACCGGTCACCATCTTTCTCATGAACGGCGTGAAGCTGCAGGGAATGGTGACCTCGTTCGACAATTTCTCGCTGCTCCTGCGGCGCGATGCGACATCGCAGCTGGTCTACAAGCATGCCATCGCCACCATCATGCCGTCTCAGCCTGTCCGGCTCGGATTCGACAGAGAGACCGACAATTGATCCTGTCCGCGGCATGAGAGGCGGCGGCTTCACCGACGGCCGCACGCGTGCGCTCGTCGTTCACCCCGTCCTGTCCTCCGCCTTGCCCGACGGCCGGACGCCGGAGGGTCGTCTCGACGAGGTGGTCGGACTTGCCTCCGCACTTGACCTCGACCTCGTTCACCGGGAGATCGTCAGGGTGTCGCGTCAGCGTCCCGCCACGCTGTTCGGGCGGGGCGTCGTCGAACGGACCCACGAGGTTGTCGAGGAACACGGCGTGGAACTCGCCATCGTGAATGCGGCGCTCACGCCGGTGCAACAGCGCTCGCTCGAGATCGCGTGGTCCTGCAAGGTTATTGACCGTACGGCACTGATTCTGGAGATCTTCGGCGCTCGGGCCCGCACTCACGAGGGCCGGCTGCAGGTGGAACTGGCGGCGCTGACCTACCAGCGCAGCCGCCTGGTCCGGTCCTGGACCCATCTCGAGCGCCAGCGCGGCGGCGCCGGTTTCCTGGGAGGTCCCGGTGAACGCCAGATCGAGCTCGACCGCAGGCAGCTTGATGACCGCATCGCGCAGCTCGGTCGCGAACTGTCTGAAGTTGTCCGGACCCGGGGCCTGCACCGCTCGGCGCGACAGAAGGGGCCGACACCGGTGATTGCGCTTGTCGGCTACACCAATGCCGGCAAGTCGACCCTGTTCAATCGGCTGACAGGATCGGCGGTCACGGCGCGGGACATGCTGTTTGCGACCCTCGATCCGACCATGCGAAGGATCGGGCTGCCGTCCGGGCGTGACGCGATCCTGTCCGATACGGTGGGGTTCATTTCCGAACTGCCGACCCATCTGATCGCCGCGTTCCGGGCAACGCTCGAGGAGGTGCTTGAGGCCGACGTGGTCATCCACGTGCGGGACCTGAGCCATCCCGAGCACGAACAGCAGCGAGCCGACGTCGAGCGGGTCCTCGCGGAACTCGGGATTGTCGGACACTCGACCGCCATGATCGAGGTGTTCAACAAGATCGACCTTCTCGACGAGAAACAGCGCAACACGCTCTTCGAACGGGGATCCGGTGACAGGGTCGCAGTCTCGGCGGTGACCGGGGAGGGGTGCGCGGTGCTTGTCGAACGAATCGAGCAGATGCTCGGTCGTGCCGACCTCTGCCTGCACTACCGTCTCGATCCCGGAGAGGGTGCGGCTCTGGCCTGGCTGCACCGACACGGCCGGGTGATGGCCCAGGAGTGGACGGAAGACGGGGTGGAGATCCGTGTCATGCTCTCACCGGTCGACGCCGGTCGATTTGATCGCCGCTTCCTGGTTCATGCCGCCGGCTGACGCCTCGGGGTATCCGGAATGGCGCGGCCGCAAGCCGATGCCGGATAACGAATACACGCCCAGGGGACAGTCGCCCTGATGCGGCGCTTGTCCGGTTTCTCCTGCGCGCGCTATGATATATTGTAACAAACCTGCGCGACCGGAACCGGCGCGGCTACCGCTCCCCGATGTGGCGGGGCCGTGCACGCCCGGCCGCCAGCGTGCCCTGCCTGGCGGTGACGAGGCCGCGCCAGTACGAACGGGCCCCCGGGGCGAATACCGTGTTCGCCGGAACTGTTACGAGAGCATGAGGACAACAGATGTTTGGTGCTGCAAGACTGACAGTATGCATGGTGTTCGGAATGCTGATCGTGTTGTCCTCTCCGGACACTCATGCTCAGTCGGGAACGACGGTCGACGCCATCCGGGCGGAACTGGAAACCCTGAAGCGACAGTACGAGGACCGGATCTCCACCCTTGAATCCCAGCTCGAGGCGCTCAAGCACGAGTCGCATGAAGATGAGCATGAGGGTGAGCCGCACGCGCGGGACCATTCCGACCCGCCGCATCAGGACAACGCGTTCAATCCGTCGATCAGCCTCGTTCTGGATGGCAGGGTCGCCAACCACTCGGCGGACGAGTCGGAGCTCGCGGGTTATCCGGCCGGTCATGAGTCCGGCCGTACTCCAAGCGGGTTGTCGCTCGGACACAGCGAACTCGTGATGAGCGGCAGCATTGACGACAAGTTCATGGGAAACCTGACGCTGGGTCTCGGGGTGCACCCCGGTGAACCGGTCGAACTGGAGCTGGAGGAAGCCTATGTCCGTACCCTTCCCGGGATCGGCATCATGGACGGATTTCAGCTGACCGCCGGCCGCGCCTTGTGGACCTTCGGGTACCTGAACGAGTTCCATGCCCATGCCGACGATTTTGCGGACCGTCCGCTTCCGTACCGGGCCTACCTCGACGGCGCGTTCAATGACGACGGTGTCGAGATGTCGCTCGTGCTGCCCACGGACATGTTTGCAGAGTTCGGAGGAGGTGTTTTCCGTGGTGACGACATGCCGTTCGGTGGCTCCGACAGCGGAGTGGAAGCATGGTCGGCCTACGGCAGGATTGGCGGTGACGCCGGTCGTGACGGGGCGTGGCGAGTGGGGGCTTCCATACTGAATGGCAGGGCGCACGACAGGATGGGCGGTGTCCACGTTCATGACGATATCCACGATGATCATGACGATCACGATGACGATCCCGGTCACGACGATGATCACGACGATGATCATGATGATGATCACGATCACGATGACGATCACCTCGGTCTTCACGACGATGACGACGACGACCACGAGGAAGAGGAACACGAGCACCTTGCCGACTTCTTCACCGGTGGCGCATTCACCGGAAACACCCGTCTCGTGGCTCTGGATGTCAGGTACACCTGGGCACCGACAGGCAATCCGCGCGAAAGCGAACTGATCCTCCAGGGCGAGTATTTCTGGCGCGTGGAATCAGGGCTCTACACCCTGCAGGAGGAACACGAGCATTGTGAGGATCCCGATGATCCGCATACCTGCCATGTCGAGACCGAAGACGTAGTCCTCGATCTCGATGGCGGCTCCTCCGGATGGTATGTCCAGGGCGTGTACAAGTTTTCGCCACAGTGGCGGGCCGGCGCCCGGTACGCCCGGCTGGAAATGCCGGAGGATGCCGAGGCGGAAGAAGATCACTCGGCATTCAGTGCCATGGTGGACTGGTCGAGCAGCGAGTTTGGACGGGTACGCCTGCAGTACAACCGCGAAAACCTGTACGAGCAGGAAGACGATAACCAGGTCATGCTGCAATACATCATGAGTCTTGGTGCCCACGGAGCACACAGCTTCTGATGAAGGGCGGCAGTCCGATGAATGGCAGGATGCGTCGTTCCGCCTTGAGCGTGCTGATTGCGGGTATTCTGGCAGTGGCGTTGCCCGCGCCTGCAACCGCCGAGACCCGAATCCTGGCGTGTGAACCCGAGTGGGCGGCGATCGCCCGCGAGATCGGCGGGAGTGATGTTGTCGTGCATTCGGCAACGCACGCCCGGCAGGACGCGCACTATATCCGCGCCCGCCCCGGTCTCATTGCGCAGATCCGGCGGGCGGACATCCTGTTCTGCAGCGGTGCCGATCTCGAGGCGGGATGGCTTCCCGTCCTGTTGAAACGCGGCGCCCGCCTCGTCGTTCAGCATGGCCAGCCAGGGAACATCATGGCGTCCGATTACGTCAGGATGCTGGAGGTGCCCGAAAACCTGGACCGCAGCCATGGCCACGTGCATCCGGCAGGCAATCCGCACGTTCATCTCGATCCGGAGAACATCGGGATACTTGCGCGAATCCTGACCGAGCGGCTGGTGTTGATTGATCCGGACAATGCTGACGGGTATCGCAGCAGGCATGCCGACTTTACAGCCCGCTGGGACAAGGCGACGGCGACCTGGCGGTCGCGAGCGGAGAAGCTGCAGGGAATGAAGGTCATCGTCCATCACACGTCGTGGCCATACCTTCTGCAGTGGACCGGACTTGACCGCGTCATCGCACTTGAAGTCCTGCCGGGGGTTTCGCCGACGGCGTCCCACCTCGCGCAGGTGCTCGACCGGGTGTCATCCGGCGATACCGAGGCCATTCTCCTGACACCGTTCGATCCGAGGGACGCGGCGGAATGGGTGTCGGCACGAAGCGGGGTTCCGGTGGTCGACCTGCCGTTTACGGTTGGCGGCAGGGAAGGGGTCGACGATTTGTTCAGCCTGTTCGATGTCACTCTGGAACTGCTGGAAGGCGCCAGGGGCTGACCGTGATCACCGGGTTGTTCCGGTCCTGGACCCCGGACGAGGGCGTCTTCTCCCTGGCGTGATCCCGACGTGAGGTCGAAGATGCGCACGCCCTGCGGAAACCGGCCTGGAAACCGGTGCCGGCTCCCTCACGAGGTCAGCCTCGCGCTGACCCGCGACTTGGGCCCGGATATGGCGAGGAACGTGGACCGCGGGCACTCTCGCTTGGCCCGCGTGCCGTTTGTGAGTCCCGCAAGGCAAAGGTCCGCGCCACTCTCGTTCAGGGTGCCCTGCCCTGTCGGCTCCGCGGGCTTGGTCACCGTTCGTCAGGAGTGATGCGCCGCCGTCCGCGACTGCGACCGCCATGCCGCGTTCGCGGCACTCGCCGATGGCGCAGCCGTGCGGGGAGGGGCATGCGATGCCTGGTCGGCAATGAGCCGGGAAGCAAAGTGGTGTTGCCGGCGTCGCACTCGAAGCCCGGTTCGTCGTTGCAGCCGTTCAACCGGGCCGGCGGCCGCAACGCGCCATGGTCCGGAGGATTACCGACGAAAGGCCAGCGCTGGCACCATCGGTTTCCCGCGCCGTCGCGCGGCAGCGTGCGAACGCCCGGTTCTCCCTTCACGTCTTCGCGCAGGTCGGCCTGGCCACCAGGCAAGGTGACGGACCCGCAACCCGAAGGGATGGTGGAGAGAACCGGGTTGACAGCCTGTCCGGTCGGTTCGAAACGACCATGAACCTGTTGGAGAGCACCGATCATCAGTCCTGAACTGCTGGAAATCCTGGCTCCCGGCTTCTGTGCCGGACTGCTGGTTACCGTGGCGCACGCACCGCTTGGAATAGAGGTGCTCAGGCGCGGGATCGTCTTCATCGACCTGGCAACGGCCCAGGTCGTGGGCCTTGCCGTCATCCTTTCCAGCCTCTGGCTGGCCGAACCACTCTGGATCGAGCATCAGGCGATCGCCTTTGGCGCGGGACTTGCAATAGCGGTGTTCTTTCGCTGGATCGAACGCGTGACTCCCGATGAGCAGGAAGCGGTGATCGGGAGCTGTTTCATCGTCGCCTCCTGCCTGGCCCTGCTGGCGCTCGCCGGACATCCGACAGGTGGCGAGATGCTGCGGCATGTGCTTTCCGGCCACCTGCTGTTTGTCACCTGGGCCGACATCGCGGCCTTCCTTCCGATCTACGGCACCTATGTTCTCCTGTGGCTGTGTGCACCTCGCCTTCGTACCGGCACCGGCTTCTTCCTGCTGTTCGCTCTCGTGATCACCGCCTCGATGCAGCTGGTCGGCGTGTACGTCGTGTTCGCAAGCCTGATCCTGCCTGCCCTCGCCGCGCGACGGGGGGAGGGCTACGTTCTCGTCCGCGCGCTTGCAAGCGGCGGCGTCGCGGTCGTGGTCGCGATCCTGCTGGCCGGTCTGTGGGATCTGCCGGCGGGCCCGTTCCTCGTGGTCTGCCTTGCGGGGTCCGCCGTGGCAACGCGTCTGGTTTGTCGCTGGAGCCGCGACATGCGTTCGTGAGCGTGGTGCATCACGGTGGTCTCCATGCCTCGTGGATGCCGCACCCGCCCGGATCCCGTTGCCAGGGTTGTACTGTCGCAGGCGGGTACCGGCCTTGCTCCCTGTTGAGCTGAGGTTGGTGACGTGGGCGCGTTCGCCGAACGGCTGCAGACATTCGGGCGCGACCGGCTCCAGCTGCATTCAGGTTCTGACTGACTCCGATGAGGTCGCGGCTCCGCCCTGGCTGTACGGAGATGGCCGGGTACCGGTCGAAGAGGGTATGGAGATCCACATGGTGACTTCGTCAAGTGTTGCCGGCCGTCCTGACTGCCGACTGACGGCTCCTGCTGTTAGCCCGAAGTTCCCCCTGATTCCCGACTGACAGTCGAACCAAGTCGATGATTTGGCGAGGTTTTTTCGGGTTTTTGGGCCAATATGTGTACCCATGTATATGGGAACAATAGTGTTGACATGGTGCGAAGGGTGTGCATGTTTCGTAGCCATGTATATCGAATCCGTCCCCAACCGATCCTCTCCGCCCGCCATCCTGCTGCGCGAGTCCTATCGCGAAGGCGGCAAGGTCAAGAAGCGCACCATCGTCAACCTCACCAGGTGGCCCCCGGCTCTGATCGAAGGATTGCGGTGCCTGCTCAAGGGAGGCACCGCGGTGCCACGCTTCGAGGACGCCGTCGACATCGTCCGTTCCCTTCCCCATGGCCATGTCGCCGCAGTGCTGGGAACGCTCAGGAAGCTCGGGCTCGAGACCCTGATCGACCCGAAGCCGTCGCCACGGCGCGATCAAGTGCTTGCCATGATCGTGGCGCGGATCCTCGAGCCGGCCTCGAAGCTGGCCACGGCGCGCAGGCTGGCCGAGGCCACGGCGGTCAGCACCCTGGGCGAGATCCTCGATGCGGACCTGGACGAGGACGAGCTGTATGCCGCCATGGACTGGCTGCTCGAGCGCCAGGAGAGGATCGAGCAGGGTCTGGCGGAGCGGCACCTCGAAGAGGGCTGCCTGGTTCTTTACGACCTCACCTCGGTGTGGATGGAAGGCAGATCATGTCCCCTGGCCAAACGCGGCCACTCCCGGGACGGCAAGCGAGGCAAGCTGCAGATCGAGTTCGGCCTGCTGTGTGACCGGGACGGATGTCCGGTGTCGGTGGAAGTGTTCCCCGGCAACACCGCGGATCCGGCCACGCTCGCATCACAGATCGCCACGGTGCGGGAACGGTTCTCGCTTACGAAGGTGGTGCTGGTGGGAGACCGGGGGATGCTGACCGAGGCGCGGATCCGCGAGGAGGTGAAGCCTGCGGGGCTGGACTGGATCAGTGCCCTGAGAGGACCGGCCATCCGTGCCCTGGTCGAGGCCGGCGAGGTGGAGATGTCACTGTTCGACGAGAGGGACCTGGTGGAGGTCACCAGTGACGCCTACCCCGGCGAGCGTCTCATGGTCTGTCGCAATCCGCTGCTGGCCGCGGACCGGGCCCGCAAGCGCTCGGAGCTGCTTGCAGCCACCGAAGCCCTGCTTGAACCCATTGCCGCGGCGACACGGCGCAAGAAGCGCCGGCTCAAGGGAAAGGAGAAGATCGGCGAGAGGGTCGGCAAGGTCATCGGCAAGTACAAGATGGCAAAGCACTTTACCTGGTCCATCGACGACGAGGGCGTCTTCACCTGGCAGCGTGATGACGCCTCCATCGCCGCCGAGGCGAGGCTCGACGGTCTCTACGTGATCCGCACCAGCCTGCCGCAGACCCAACTCGACGGCCCCGGCACGGTGCGCGCCTACAAGCGGCTCAGCTCGGTGGAACGGGCCTTCCGCAGCCTGAAGACCGTGGACCTCAAGGTCCGTCCCGTCTTCCACCGCACCGAACCGCGGGTTCGTGCCCACGTCCTGTTGTGCATGCTCGCCTACTATGTGGAGTGGAACATGCGCCAGAAGCTCAAGCCCGTGCTGTTCGACGATGAAGACGCCGAAGGCGCCGAGGCCCTGCGCCGGTCCGTCGTCGCTCCGGCGAAGGTATCGATCAGCGCCCAGGCGAAGGCGGCGACCAGAGAAACTCCCGACGGTGATCCGGTGCACAGCTTCCGCACCCTCATCGATGATCTGGCCACCATCACCCGCAACACCGTGATGCCCCCGCTCCCCGACGCCAAACCCTTCCAGGTCACCACACGGCCAACGCCGCTTCAAACCAAGATACTCAATCTCCTCGGGGTTCGGCCGTAGTGTACCCAGTAGCGACCCTCTGACGTCCATCAGATGTCAGTTATATCAGCTACTTGCTCTTGAACCGCTCTGGAACTTCGGGTTAGCGGTGGGGAAAATCGCGGGATTCCAGCTGCAGGCTGTGCTTTGAAACCTGCGATGCCAGGGCCGGAACGGCCCTGACAAATCCGTTGTCGCCAGGCTCGGCCTCGAAGCCGGTCCGTACGTGGCCACCGCTGTGGCGCGCACCTGTTTCCACCCCTGGTGTTGTCTGGCCGTCGTCCGCGGCATTGCTACGGGAGTTGTTGTCCGCCAGCTTCGGACGAGGCGGGCTCATGCGTCTTCCGCGAACCCGTGCGCGCCCGGACATCTCCACGCCATCGTCCCGAACGGGCAGGTCGTTGATTGCACACGACGACTACTGCGTGGGCCTGTCGGCGAACCATCTGGTGCTGAGCAACATTCAGGGCCCGAAAACAGCCTGAAATTCGCGTCGCAAACCGGGACCCTGTCCGCGTTGCCGACGGAAATCTCACCCGGATTGTCGTACTGCCCGAACGGCGCCCCACCTCAACTACGGCCCCGCGGCTCCGGCTCCAGTCACCGTGGGTGTGGTGCTCAGTGCGCCCTGTCGGTGTGAAACACCGCCTCGCGGGTGGGCGCGTCAAGAGCCGCCTCATGCCATCGCTCGAGTTGTGAGGTGTTAGCCGCCGCGATGCGCGCGGCAAACTCGTCGGGAAGGGGGCCGAACCGGCGCTCCAGAAGTCGCGTGAGGAACCGGGCCTCGCCTTCCTGCAGGCCTTCTGCCCGGCCTTCCTGCAGGCCTTCTGCCCGGCCTTCCTGCAAGCCCTTCTCCAGTCCGATGGACTCGCCTTCCTGCCTCAGCCTCTGTGCGATCGTGGCCATCATCTCCCCCAGCGGTTCCGTCACGATTGCCTGCCATGCCTCAGTCAGGCGCCCGAGATCCGCTTCCGGATAGGTTGCAAGGATATATTCGCCAAGCAGACGCTGCAACTCGGCCTCCGGCTCGAGACCGTCCGCAATCGCCTGCATGTACTTCAATGCCTGCCCGATCAGGATGATCAACGCCGATCTGAGCACCGGGTCCCGGGACAGCTGTTCCACCGGCAACTCTGCCAGGTTGCGCAGGATGTACCGTTCGCCCGGCAGGACGACGAGAGCGGGGTCGGTCGATGCGGTCATCTCCCCGATGCCGTCGGGCACCGACCATCGCTCCTGGCCATGGTACAGGACCATCGGCACGATCGGCGGCAGCGCCCGCAGGCGCTCCGCCCTGCCCTGCGCATACCGCAGCCAGATGCGCACCATGTAGCCCGCCAGTTGCAGCGGCGTGGCCGGGTCGGGATAGGATTTATGCTCCAGCAGCAAGAATACGAAGGCGGGCTTCCCGCTCTTCAGTTCGACCTCGAACAGGAAATCGCTCCGGCTGTCGCGCAGGGCCTCGTCGACGAACGTCCCGTCCACCTGGACCGGGAGCGTATCGGCCAGTAGTCCGGCGATATCGTTCGGCAGGTGATCGCGAAGCAGCGCCTGCACGCGGGCGGGATCGGAAAGGAGCACCCGGAACACGTTTTCATGCGGCCTGGACGGCATGCTGCGGCGTGCGTCCGTCCTGCCGGGATCGTCAGGGCCCGGTTTCCCCGTCCCGTCCTCCTGCTTCGTTCCGGTCATGCTGCGTGACCCGCCTGTCCCCGATCGAGCTGCCCGGTCCGGCACGTCGATGCCCTCTCCGGCACAGGCGGGAACAGGACTGCGCACATGTGACCGGACTGGTCGTGCCGCTCTTGCGAATATATTTGGTATCATACGGGAATAAACAGCGAACACAAGTGCGGGTTACCGCCGTCACTGTTCTCCCCCGGAGCTGACCTGCCCGCACCACCACCGGCTCTCTGCGCCCGGGGACAGGGGCAGGCCACTGTCCGACCACCGCGGTCGGCTCACCCTGGCGATGGGGGACCGCCGCCGTTCACGAAACCGCGGCACGAGGCCGGAATTCCGCGCCTGTGCGTCGTCACTGACACTGCCACAGGGTTGATGGTTCAGGGCGCGCCGCCATCGACCCGGATCACCGAGCCGGTCGTGAATGAAGAAGCGTCCGACGCGAGGTACAGGATGGCGGTGACGATCTCGCGGGGCAGGCCGCTTCGTTCCAGTGCGACGGTCCGGTTCTCGCGCACCTCGTCGCTCCAGGCGTGCGAGATGTCGGTGAGAAACCTGCCGGGCATGACCGCGTTGACCCGGACCTTCGGCGCAAGCTCGCGCGCAAAAGCTTCGGTAACGGCGTTCAATGCCGCCTTGGCCCCCGCGTAGGGCGCGTAGACGGGCAGGGGCCGTATGGCGCCAAGGCTGGAGACGTTGACGATTGCTCCGCCGCGCCCGGCTGCCATCTCCGTGCCCAGCAGGGCGGTGAGTCTGAACGGGCCCTTGAAATTGAGGGCAACCACCTTGTCGAACAGCGCCTCGGATGTCTCGAGCGAGGAGGGGGCAAGCGGGGACGCGCCGGCGTTGTTGACCAGGATGTCGATCGGACCGACACGGTCCCGAACCTCCTTGACAAGGGCGTCGACCGCGGTCCAGTCCGATAGGTTGCAGGCGATCGGCCACGCGCGCCGGCCCATGGCCTCGACCTCGCCTGCCACCTCCGCGCAGCGGTCGAGCCGGCGTGACACGATGACCGTGTCGGCACCGCGCTCGGCGAAGGCACGGACGGTCTCCCGTCCGAGGCCCCGGCTTCCGCCGGTCACGAGCACGGTCCGTGCCGTGAAATCGAACAGCGGATCATGTGCGGACATCGGCGGTTCCTCGTTTGCTGCAGGGCACAATCAGGCTGGCACTCATCTGTTGAGAGTGCTAGTAGGGGCGCACCTTGAACCGTCTCACCATCACATGGGGAGTGTCCATGTCATTCCGACCCCTGCACGACCGTGTCGTCGTCGAGGCGCTCGACAACGAGAGCACCACCGCCGGCGGCATCATCATTCCCGACACCGCCAAGGAAAAGCCCATGCAGGGCAAGATCGTCGCGGTGGGCCCGGGCAGCCGCAACGAGGCCGGCGAGCGCCTGGCGATGGAGCTGAAGAAGGGCGACATCGTGCTGTACGGCAAGTGGTCCGGCACCGAGGTTAAGCTCGACGGCCAGGACCTGCTGATCATGCGCGAGTCAGACGTCATGGGCGTGCTGGACTGACCGTCCGCGATACGCTTGCACAAGTTCTCAAGGAGGCCAGACGATGGCAGCGAAGGATGTGAAATTCGAGACCGAAGCCCGAGCCCGGATGATGTCCGGCGTCGACACGCTTGCCGACGCGGTTCGGGTGACCCTGGGGCCGAAGGGCCGCAACGTGGTGATCGACAAGGCGTTTGGCGCACCGCGCATCACCAAGGACGGGGTTTCGGTCGCCAAGGAGATCGAGCTTGCCGACAAGTTCGAGAACATGGGGGCGCAGATGCTGCGCGAGGTGGCGTCCAAGACCTCCGACATGGCTGGAGACGGAACCACCACCGCGACGGTTCTGGCCCAGGCGATCGTTCGCGGCGGGATCCGTGCGGTGGCCGCCGGCATGAACCCGATGGACCTGAAGCGGGGCATCGACAAGGCGGCCGCGGCCGTGGCGAGCGAACTCGAGAACCGATCGACAAGAATCAGTACGTCGGCCGAGATCGCGCAGGTCGGAACCATCTCCGCGAATGGTGACGGTGACATCGGGTCGCTCATTGCCGAGGCCATGGAGAAGGTCGGCAACGAGGGCGTGATCACGGTCGAGGAAGCCAAGTCGCTCGGAACCGAACTCGACGTGGTCGAGGGAATGCAGTTCGATCGCGGCTATCTCTCGCCGTACTTCATCACCGATGCCGAGAAGATGATCTGCGAGCTGGAGAACCCGTACATCCTGGTCCACGAGAAGAAGATCTCGAGCCTGCAACCGCTGCTGCCGGTGCTCGAGGCAACCGCCCGGTCCAGCCGGCCGCTGCTGATCATCGCCGAGGATGTCGAGGGAGAGGCGTTGGCAACCCTGGTGGTCAACAAGCTGCGTGGCGGCCTGAAGGTGGCAGCGGTGAAGGCGCCCGGATTCGGTGATCGCCGCAAGGCCATGCTCGAGGACATCGCGATCCTCACCGAAGGCCAGATGCTGTCCGAAGACCTCGGGATTCAGCTCGAGAACGTCGGCCTCGACATGCTCGGGACTGCAAAGAGGATTTCGATCACCAAGGAAGAGACCACCATCGTCGACGGTGCCGGTGAGCAGACGGACATCGAGGCACGTTGCACGCAGATCAAGGCACAGATCGAGGACACCACCTCGGACTACGATCGCGAGAAGCTGCAGGAGCGCCTTGCCAAGCTCGCCGGCGGCGTTGCGGTCATCCGGGTCGGTGGCAGCACCGAAGTCGAGGTGAAGGAGCGCAAGGACCGGGTCGATGACGCGGTCAATGCCACCCGCGCCGCGGTCGAGGAGGGGATCGTTCCCGGCGGCGGTTCGGCCCTGCTCTACGCCAGCCGGGTGCTGGACGACGTGACACCCGACAACGAGGATCAGCGCGTCGGCATCACGATTGTCCGCCGTGCCCTGCAGTCCCCGGCACGCCAGATCGTCGAGAACGCCGGCGAGGACGGCTCGATCGTGATCGGCAAGCTGCTCGAGAGTGACGATGGCCGGCGCGGTTTCGATGCCCAGTCCGCGACCTACGTCGACATGATCGAGGCCGGGATCATCGACCCGACCAAGGTCGTGCGCACGGCACTGCAGGATGCGAGCTCGATCGCTGGTCTCCTGGTCACCACCGAGGCCATGGTCGCCGAGGTTCCGGAAAAGCCCGGCGCCGGCGGCGGAATGCCGGACATGGGCGACATGGGCGGCATGGGTGGCATGGGCGGTGGCATGGGTTTCTGACGTGCCCCCGACAGGCCGGACGCTATTTTCCCACGGGGCCGCAGGAACTGCCTGCGGCCCCGCGGTGCGTCTGCAGGCAGGATCGCGGTAATGGCGGGCCTCGAGCTCGCCACCCGGGTGGCGGCGATCATGCGCGAGGCCGCCGATGCCGTGATCATGCCGCGCTACCGCTCGCTCGCCTCGGACGAGGTGCGCGAGAAGACCGGTCCGAGGGATCTCGTGACCATTGCCGACATCGAGTCCGAGCGGCGCATGACACCGGCACTTCGCGAACTTGTCGCCGGATCAGCGGTGATCGGGGAGGAGGCGGCGGAGGAAAATCCCGCCATACTGGAACTGCTGCGCGATCCGGCACGCCCGGTCTGGGTGGTCGATCCGGTCGACGGCACGCTCAACTTCGCAAAGGGCGGTCGGCACTTCTGCGTCATGGTTGCGCTGGTCCGGGGTGACCGGACCGAACTCGGTGTCATTCTCGACCCGCTGGGCGAGACCTGGACCGCGGCCTGGGCCGGCGGAGGAGCGTGGCGGTACAGCTACGACGGATCGGTCCCGGTTCGGCTCGAAGCAGCGGCCGACGTGCCGGCCGGAGACATGTCGGGTGCGCTGAATCTGCGGTTCCTCGGGACCGAGGGTCGGGTCGTGGTGCGTGAAAGGGCCGATGCCGCCGTAGGCCGCCATTACCGTCTGGGCTGCGCCGGCCACGAGTACCTGCGCCTGGCCGACGGGACGGCGCATTTTGTCATCCACGGCAAGAACATGCCGTGGGACCATGCGGCCGGATGCCTGATCCACAGCGAGGCGGGAGGCGTGCATGCCCGGTTTGACGGGCGCGACTACCGTCCCTCGGAACTCGCCGGGGGCCTGCTGGCGGCCCCCGGCCGTTCCGGCTGGCTTGCGCTTCGCGACGGCCTGCTTGACGGGATCAGGCTGCCATCGCCCGGTTGAAACCGGTTGCCGGGTCGAGTCCGAGCACCAGGTTCAGGGTCTGGACCGCAGCTCCCGACGCACCCTTGCCGAGGTTGTCGAGAGTCGCTGTGAGCAGGCACAGCCCGCAGTCGGGCCGGGCGAACAGGCGGATCAGGAGGCGGTTGGTTCCGTTCAGTTCCTGCGGATCAAGCGTCGCTTCGGCTCCCGCATGCGCGAGTGGTGCCACCTCGACAAAACCGCTGTTGCCGCGGCGCCCATAGTGCTCCGCAAGGCAGTCCTGGAACGCGGCTGCCTGCGGCTGCCCCGCAATGGCATCCAGCCTGAGCGGGACCTGCACCAACATGCCCTGGCGAAACCGGGCGACGGACGGGACGAACAGGGGAGGGTGCGCAAGCCGCGAGTGGGTCTGAATCTCGGCAAGATGCTTGTGCGCGAGCGTGAGACCGTAGGCGTAGAACGTCGGCGTCCGCTCGCAATTCGCTCCCTCGAACCGTTCGATCAGTGACTTGCCGCCGCCTGAGTAACCGGAGACGGCATTGATGGTCACCGGGTGGTCAGCAGGCAGCAGTCCCGCGTCCACCAGCGGGCGCAGCATGGCGATGGCTGCCGTCGCGTAACATCCGGGGTTCGAGATCCGGGTCGAGTTGCGGATCAGTTCCTCCTGGCCTGCCACCAGCTCGGGAAAGCCGTAGGTCCACCCGGGCGCGGTCCGGTGCGCCGTGGAGGCGTCGATGAGCCGGGTCCGGTCATTGTCGACCAGACCGGCCGCCTCGCGCGCCGCATCGTCGGGAAGGCAGAGAATCGCAACGTCGGCATCATTCAGGGCGCGTCGGCGAGCCTGCCTGTCCTTGCGCTCGGTGTCATCGAGATGAATCAGCGAAAGATCGCGCCGGGCGGAAAGCCGCTCGCTGATCTGCAGTCCGGTGGTACCGGCTTCGCCATCGATGAAGATACAGGCAGACATTGGCCATTCTCCCCTGAAGGATCCATGACGTGGTTTGAGGCGTTCGCTACGCCACCTGCACAACCGCGGTCAACGAGATTCTTTGGCGATGGTCCAGCGCGTTTCCATTTGCTCGAGTGTCGCGTCCTCCGGATCGATCCCGAGTTCGCTGCGCAGCATCCGTTCCACCTCGCGGAACCGGCGCTCGAAGCGGCGGTTGGTCCCCGAGAGTGCCGCCTCGGGATCGACACCGAGATGACGGGCGAGGTTGATGACGGCGAACAGCAGGTCGCCGATCTCGGCTTCCCGCTCGTCAGCGCCGGTTGCGGTGCGCACCTCGTCGAATTCCTCGAGCACCTTGGCACGGACCTGTTCCGGATCGGTCCAGTCGAAACCGACCCGGGCGGCCCGGCGTTGCAACTTCATTGCCCGCGCAAGCGCGGGCAGGGCCCGGCTGACCCCGTCGAGCGCACCGTCCTCGCGACCGTCTTCGCGGGCACGGGCTGCGCGTTCGGCTGCCTTGCCTGCCTCCCAGGCGCCGGGGGGCAGGGAAGCACCGGCCTGCGGACCGAAGACATGCGGGTGTCTCGCGATCATCTTGGCGGTGATGCCGTGAGCGACGTCGGCAAAGGTGAAGTGTCCGTCTTCTTCCGCCATTCGCGCGTGGTAGACGACCTGGAGCAGCAGGTCACCGAGTTCATCGCGCAGCGCCACGAAGTCCCCGTCGGCAATGGCGCCGGCGACCTCGTAGGCTTCCTCGATGGTGTAGGGGGCAATGGTGGCGTAGGTCTGCTCGAGATCCCACGGGCAGCCGCCGTCCGGTGCGCGCAGTCGGGCCATGACCTCGAGAAGACGGTCGACGGCGGATGACGGGTCATCGGGCATGGAGACTTCCGGAGGCGGGGGCATCCGCGGTGAAGGACGCGCGGGTCCTGGAGCGTTGATGACAAAAAGTTGCATAAGGTATATTATGGGAAATTTCGGCACAGTTTGTCATCAGACCTCCACCACCAGTCCGTCATGCGCGGGCGCGACACCCTCGGGACATCGCGCCGCGACCCACTCGTAGTCAAGATCGGCCGCCATGTGCGTGAGATACGCCTGCCCGGGCTGCGCCGCCCTGATCCACGACAGCGCGAGAGCGAGATTCGCGTGCGCCGCCGAGGGCTCCTCACGCAGGCAGTCGACGATCCACAGGTCGAGCCCGCGCAACCGCGCGAGATCGTCCTCGGTCATGGCCGCAACATCGGTCGAGTAGGCAAACCTGTCCTCGAACAGGAACCCGAGACTGGTTCCGCTGCTCCCGTGGTCCTGGCGGATCGGCCGGATGGTCATGCCGGCGAGCTCGAACGGGTCGTCACCGATCTCGTGGGCAACCAATGGAGGACGGAAATGCGGCGGGCTCTCGGGTGACGCGGAGAACATGTAGCCGAACCGCTGGTGCAGCATTGCGAGAGTCGCGGCATCCGCGTGGACATCAATCGGTTGACGCATGCGCCAGGACAGCGCACGCAGGTCGTCCACACCGTGGGTATGGTCGGCATGTCCATGGGTGTAGAGAACCGCATCGATCCGGCGGACGTCGGCTGCGAGCAGCTGCTCGCGCATGTCCGGCGAGGTATCGATCAGGAGCACGAATCCCTGGTTCTCGACCAGGATCGAACAGCGCCGTCGACGGTTTCTCGGGTCATCCGGGTTGCACCGTCCCCAGTCGTTGCCCAGGACAGGAACACCGATCGAGGCCCCGCATCCGAGAATCGTGACCTTCATGCGGCCGTTGCGCCGCTGCCCGGCTCGGGTATGCGGGAGAACAGCGCGTGGAAGTTCGCCGTGGTCCGGGCCGCCATGTGCTCTTCCGAAACCTGCTTGACCCCGGCCAGGGCCGCGAGCGTGTGGCGCACGAATGCCGGCTCGTTGCGCTTGCCGCGATTGGGCACCGGAGCGAGGAACGGCGCGTCGGTCTCGACCAGGAGCCGGTCCATCGGCACCATCCGCACCACGTCGCGCAGGGCGTCGGCCGACCGGAAGGTCAGGATTCCGGCAAGCGAGATGTAGAAGCCGATCGCCAGCGCACGTTCCGCCAGCTCGCCACCGCCGGTGAAACAGTGCATCACGCCGGGAAACGGTCCTTCACGCCAGGCGTCCTCCAGCGTCTGCGCCATGTCCCGGTCGGCATCGCGGCTGTGCACGACCAGGGGCAGCCCGGTGCGGCGTGACGCATCGATGTGCGCGGCAAAGCTCTCGAACTGGGCATCGCGCGGGGCGTTCTCGTAGTGGTAGTCGAGGCCGGATTCGCCGATCCCGGCCACCCTGGGGTGCCGGGCTGCCTCGACCAGGTCATCAGACGCGATCACACCCTCCTTGCCCGCATGGTGCGGATGCACCCCGATCGTGCACCAGATGTCCTCGTACCGCTCGGCGATGCGCAGGACGCCGGGCCAGGCGCTGCGCTCGTTGCTGATCGTCACCATCCGGCACACGCCGGCCTGCCGGGCCCGGGCGACAACCGCGTCGAGGTCCCGGGACAGACCCTCGTAGTCAAGATGGCAGTGGGAGTCGACGAGCTGCACGACCGGTTACCCGTCGGTCCGGAAGCGGGGGAACACCGGCGACGGTGTCGGCAGCGGGGTCCCCGCAACCAGGCGGTGGTCGGCTCCGATGCTGGAGAAATCCCGCGCGTCGGCCGCGATGCCCAGCTGGTCCAGCATCCGGCCCGCCGAGCCCGGGACCACCGGCTGCATCAGGATCGCGAGGTGCCTGACGGTCTCCATCAGCGTGTAGAGCACGGTTGCCATCCGTGCCGGGTCGGTCCGGCGGAGTTGCCACGGCGCCTGCTCGTCGACATAGCGGTTCGCGGCTCCGACAACCTCCCACACCCGTTCCAGCGCCCGGTTGAACGCCTGGTTGTCGTACTCCGCGCGCAGTGTTTCCAGCAGACTGTCCGCCTGTTCCAGCAGGGCGAGATCGGCCGGTTCCAGCGGACCGGGATCGGGCACCCGCCCTTCCCCGTGGCGTGCCACGAACGAGAGAACCCGCTGCGCGAGATTGCCGAAGTCGTTCGCGAGGTCGTTGTTGATGCGGCCGATCATCGAGACCCGTGAGAAGTCGCCGTCGTTGCCGAACGGGACTTCCCGCATCAGGAAGTAGCGCACCTGGTCGAGACCGTAGGTCTCCACCAGATCGAGAGGATCGATGACGTTACCCAGCGACTTCGAGATCTTCTGGCCCTCGTTGGTCCACCAGCCGTGGGCGAACACCCGCCTCGGAACCGGCAGGTCGGCCGCCATCAGGAACGCGGGCCAGTAGACGGCGTGGAACCGGACGATGTCCTTGCCGACCATGTGCAGGTCGGCAGGCCAGAACTGCCGGTAGCGCTCGCACCCGGTGTCCGGGAACCCGGTCGCGGTGATGTAGTTCGTCAGTGCATCGAGCCAGACATACATGATGTGGCCATCGTCGTCGGGCACCGGCACGCCCCAGCGGAAACTGGTCCGCGAGACCGACAGGTCGCGCAGGCCGCCCGAGACGAAGCTGACCACCTCGTTGCGCCGCGAACGCGGCGCGATGAAGTCCGGGTTCTCGTCGTAGTACCGCAGCAGCGGTTCCTGCCACTTCGACAGGTCGAAAAAGTAACTGGGCTCCTCGACCCATTCCACCGGAGCGCCGGTCGGAGCCTGACCGTCGACCAGTTCGCTGTCGGCGAAATAGGCCTCGTCGCGGACCGAGTACCACCCGGCATATTTTCCAAGGTAGATATGTCCGCGCGCGACCAGTCGTCGCCAAATCTCCTGCACCGAGACCCGGTGCCGGTCCTCGGTCGTGCGGATGAAGTCGTCGTTTCCGATATCGAGCGTGGGAAGCAGTTCGCGGAAGTTGCGCGAGACCTGGTCGGTGAACGTCCGGGGATCCAGACCGGCATCGCCGGCCGCGGTTTCCACCTTCTGGCCATGCTCGTCGGTCCCGGTCAGGAACATCACGTCATAGCCGTCCAGCCGCTTGAACCGCGCCATCACGTCGCACGCGATAGTGGTGTACGCATGCCCGATATGTGGCAGGTCGTTGACGTAGTAGATCGGCGTGGTGATGTAGTAACGCGGTCTGCTCATCGTGAATGCCCCTTCCCGGCGGCCAGGCGCCACTGACCTACCCCGGGGGCGGGTCGACTTCAAGCTCGCGGCTGCGGACGTGTCGCTATTCTGCCAGCGTCAGGAACAGCGTCATCGCGATCTGTTTCGGATTGAGCCGCAGTGCCAGGTCCTCGCGCACCTGCCGGCCCGCCCTGTCGATCCGCGCCGCGAGGCCGGCCAGCCCGTGGCGCGCGATCAGTCGCTCGAAGACCGGTCCGTCGCCCGGCATCGCCTCGGCTCCCTCGCCCGAGGCCATGGCGCGCAGTCCCCTGCCCGTCCACCACAGGACCAGCTCGAGCCGGTCGGCGAGTGGTGTTGCCCCCTCGCCCGAGGATTGCCGGATCCAGCCTTCGGTCACGGCATGGAGGGTCTGCCTGTCGAGCGCGGGCTCGCCCTCGAGGAGTCCCGCTGCGTCACGCAGGACCGCGAGCCCGTCACCCCGGGCGACCGCGAGCGCCCTGCCGACGCTGCCTTCTGCCAGCGAAACGGCAAGTGCTGCCGCCTCGGGTTCGAGATCGGGGTCATGGTGCCGCAGCAGGTCTTCCAGGTCAGAACGTTCCAGCGGCGCGAGCTTCAGGCGCCGGCAGCGCGAGCGAATGGTCACCGGCACCCTGCCCGGAGCGTGGTTGACCAGCACGAGAAGCGAGTTGGCCGGCGGTTCCTCGAGCAGCTTCAGCAGCATATTGGCGCTGTTGGTGTTCATCTCGTCGACGCTGTCGACGATGACCACGCGCCAGCCTCCGCCCGCCGGTGTCAGGTGCAGCAGCGATGCCAGCCTGGCGACGTCCTCGTTCACGATGGTCTCGCGCAGCCGGCCGGTCGAAGGACTGGCCGTGCGTTCGATCACCTGGAGGTCGGGGTGGGTGCCTGCGAGGACCAGTCGCACCGCCTTCAGGCCAAGGTCGACTTCGAGCCCGGTCGGAGCATCGCCGAACAGGTCCGTCTCCGCGGCAGGGTCGCCGGCAAGCGCGAACCGTGCCAGTCGATAGGCAAGCGTTGCCTTGCCGATGCCGCGCGGACCCGTCAGCAACCAGGCATGCGGCATGCGACCGCTGTCCCATGACGCGCGCAATTCGGCTTCCGCCGCCCCGTGCCCGACGAGCCCTGTGGTCTCGCGCGGATGCGCTACGGGGCTGTCGTCGGCCATGATGCGGTATCCCGGGGCAGTCGGGCGCGCAGCTCGGCCACCACGGCTTGTGCGATCTCGCCGGGCGCAGCGGAGGCGTCGATCACTGCGATGCGGTCCGGTTCGGCCCTGGCCCGGTCAAGAAATCCCTTTCGAAGCCGGTCCAGGTAGTCACGGGTCCGGTTCTCGAACCGGTCCTCGCCGGCGGCACGGTCGCTGACCCTCTCAAGACCCCGGGATACCGGCAGGTCGAGCAGCACGGTCACGTCGGGCCGAACCGGACCGAGTGCGAGATCGTGCAATCGTTGCAGCATGGCCATGCACATGCCGCCGGCGGACCCCTGGTAGACGAAGGTGGAATCGGCAAACCGGTCACAGATCACCCACTGGCCGCGGGCAAGCGCGGGTTGGATCAACCGTATCCAGTGATCCCTCCGGGCCGCATACAGCAGCAGGGCCTCGCACCATGGATCCCAGCGCTCGGCCGGCCCGGTGACCAGAAGTTCGCGGATCTGTTCGGCTCCCGGCGAACCGCCCGGCTCCCGGGTGAGGCAGACGTTGACGCCGTGTTGCCCGAGCCACCGGGCGAGCCTGCGCCCCTGGGTCGACTTCCCGGCTCCGTCGATCCCCTCGAAGGTGATGAAGCGACCGGATGTGGTCCGGTCAGCCACTGTGCCCCCACAGCAGGTAGCCGAGCGTGGTGACCACGCGGCGCGCCACGCCAAGTGCCGCGATGTCACGTCCCGCCAGCAGCGGGCGTTCAACGGCCTCCGCTCCCGGCGCCTCGACCCGCAGGGTTGCGATGTGGTCCCCGGCGGTGATCGGGGCCGGTACCGGTTCCGCCATGTGGACAGTGACCGTGAGCCGCGAACGATTGCGATGACTGAGGGTCAGGAACAGGTCCTCTTCCAGAACCAGTGGCACCGTCGGTTCAACCCCGAGCCAGACAGTGCCCTGTTCGACTGTCTGTCCCGCGCGAAGCAGGGTGAAGTTGTCGAACTCCCGGAATCCCCACTCGAAGATGGTTTCCGCTTCCCGGGCCCGCCTGGCGCTGCTCGAGACACCGTTGATCACCAGGACAAGCCGTCGTCCGTCCCGTTCAGCCGACGCGGTCAGCCCGTAGCCCGCGGCCCTGGTGTACCCGGTCTTCAGTCCGTCCGCCCCCCTGGTCCTTCCCAGCAACGGGTTGCGGTTGCGCTGTGCAATCTCGTTGTAGGTAAAGGACGTTTCCGCGTAGAGCTCGTACAGCTCGGGAAAGTCGCGGACCGTGCGCGCGGCAAGGTGCGCGAGATCCCGTGCCGTCGTCCGGTGTTCCGGGTCGGGCCAGCCGGTCGCGTTCCGGAAGCTGCTCGACGACATGCCGAGTTCGCGCGCCTTCTCGTCCATGCGGGCGGCGAACGCGGACTCGCTGCCGGCGAGCGCCTCGGCGAGCGCGACGGCGGCATCGTTGCCGCTCTGGACGATGATGCCGCGCAGGATGTCCGCGACCGAGACCTGGGAGTTCACTTCCACGAACATGCGCGACCCGCCCATGCGCCGGGCCTTCCTGCTGATCGTGATCACGTCCTCCATCCGCAGCCGGCCTTCCTTCAGTTGCTCGAAGGCGAGGTAGACCGTCATGATCTTGCTCATCGATGCCGGCGGCATGGGGTCGTCGGCGTTCTTCTCGAGCAGGACGCTCCCGGTCTCGAAATCGACCAGGATTGCCTCGCGGGCGGAGGTCTCGAAGGCGCAGGCGTCGGTACGCAAGAACACCGCGGCGAGGATCAGCGCGGGGAGCGCGCAGTGTCGCAGGACTCTGGTGACTGTCACTTCCAGCCTCCGCGGATGATGTCTCATGACCGTTCGCACCCGTCGGCGGCGCGAACCACGCTCCGGGCGCGTCGATAGCCACGGGCGATGACTTCCGCCAGCACACTGTCGGACCGTTCGACACTGTGCAAGGGACCGATGCATACCTCGTAGCTCACTGTTTCCTCGAGCGTGGAGCGGGTGAGCTCGACGCGGTCGATGTCGCGCAGCGTGTCCGCGATCGTGTCGGCCTGCCCGCGATTGGGCGACATGCTCGCGAGCACGTAGAGCCGGGTCTCGGCCATCGGGCGGTCGACAAGGTTGACGCCGCTGCTGCGTCCGGCCAGTTCCACCGCGCTCCTGACCCTTGCACGGCCCGCCACGGCAGGCGCCCCGGTTCCACGCGTGACCGTCACGGCGCCGATGGGGACGGCCCGCGGTATCGGTGCGGCCGCGACGGTGTCCTGCAGGGAGGTAACCCGTCCGGAACGGGCCGCCAGTCCGGCATGACGGCTCTTGTCGCGCAGCAGGCGGACCCTCACCCGGGCCGTACTCCCCTCCCCGGCCATGCCGAGATCAGATGCGGCGCGCGGTGTGAGTGCGATCAGACGCCCCGGGTGCGCCGGGCCCCGGTCGTTGACCCGGACGATGACGGCCCGGCCGTTGTCCAGGTTCTCGACCCGGACCACGCTTGGCAGCGGCAGGACGCGATGGGCGGCCGCGAGGCTGCTCGCATCACGCGGCTCGCCGTTTGCGGTCACGCCTTCGCTGACGTCCAGCCGGCTGGCGATTCCGGTGCGATTGTAGCTGTCGGGTACCGTCGGGTAGTACCAGATCCCGTCGATCCGGTAGGGCTCGCCGACGACCCACGACGTGGTGGCTGCTGCCGGTACCGGCGCCGATGGTGGTGGCTCCGGCCGAGCGACGTCCAGATCGAGCAGGCACGCCGACTGCACGAGCGCAAGTGCCGGCAACAGGGCAAGTCCCAGGACCGCGGCCGGTCGCATCGTGGGTCCGTGAGCCCGCACTACCTGCCGAGCCGGTCGGCCAGGGTTCCGACGGCAATGGCGAAGTACTCCGATCGGTTCCATTTCAGGATCACCTCGAAGTTCTCGTAGACGACGTAGGCCGGATCCTGGCTGCCTGACTGGGGGGTTACGACCGAGGCCGGGAGATTGCGACCCGGGAGCTCGGTGCCGTCCGGCTTTCGAACCCCGAGACGCTGCCAGTCGGCCAGTCCCTTGACCACCGACCGGCCGATGTGATCGCCGGGAAACCCGGTCGGAAGCCGGACCGGGCGCCCCCACGTCGTGTCGTCGGACCAGCCGGCGCGTGCCAGGTAGTTGGCCGTGGACGCGAAAACATCGGGAAGCGAGCCCCAGATGTTCTTCTCGCCGTCGCCATCGTGATCGACCGCGTAGGCATGGAAACTCGACGGCATGAACTGGTTCTGGCCCATGGCGCCGGCCCAGGAGCCGATCATGTCGTTGGCGGCGATGTGGCCCTGGTCGATGATCTCGAGCGCCAGCATCAGTTCCTTTCGAAAGAAGGCACTGCGCCGCCCGTCGTGGGCGAGGGTTGCAAGTGCGGCGATGACGGAAAATCCGCCGGTGATGCGACCGAAATCGGTCTCGATGCCCCATAGAGCGACGATGAGACGCGACGGCACCCCGTAGGTATCGGAAACCCTCTCGAGCAGCGGGGCATGGCGCTCGAGCAGCTCGCGTCCCATCCGCGCCCGTCGATCGCTGACGACCCGGTCGAGATACTCCTGGAAGGTGAGCGTGAATTCCGGCTGGTTGCGGTCGAGTTCGATGACACGGGGCAGCGGTTCCAGGCCGGCGAGTGCCGCGTCGAGTGTCTCGGCGCGGATGCCCCGTTCACGGGCTTCGGACCGGACTCCGTCGAGCCATGCTGCAAACGGCTCGCTCGCCTCGGCAGCGTACATTCCCAGTCCTCCCGCCATCAGCGTCCCCAGGAGGAGTTTTCTGAGCATCTGACCTGACCCCGTCGAGTGTCACAACATACTGTAAGCAGGTCAGTGTTTTCCGGCAAGATGTTGTAGACACCCTGGCGGTGCTTGGAGCGGCCGTGTCGGTACCTTTGCCGCCGGGAGGGCAAGCGGGTCCCGACGAGTCCCTTGAACCATCCCGTGCGATTGCCTAATGGGAGCAGGCATTCCGGATGGGTGGCCGAGTGGTTGAAGGCACTGGTCTTGAAAACCAGCAGGCGTTAGCGCGTCTCGTGGGTTCGAATCCCACCCCATCCGCCATTGTTTTGACATAATCTATTGAAATATAGGTAATTTTTCAAAATACATTTGTATTCCTTCCCCCAACAAATCTCTCACAATGCGCGGTATGTTGGCCACCCTGCATTCCGGCCGCCTTGCGATCTATCGGGCTACCCGGAGCCGGGACGGCCTTGCACCGAGCTTCCGATTATCTTACGTTTCTTTTGTCGATCGGAGAAGGGTACGAGCATGGCAAAGACAGCTACTCTGTCGTCCAAGTTCCAGATCTCGATCCCGAAAGCAGTGCGAACGGCCCAGCAGTGGGAAGCCGGACAGATCTTCGCCTTCATTCCCAAGGGTACCGGCGTCCTCCTCGTTCCGGTCCCGGATCGCGACGCGCTCGCTGGCATCGCCGAGGGCGCCGCGACGGACGGCTACCGCGATCGCTCGGATCGCCTCTGATGCGCCTGGTCGACAGTTCGGCCTGGATCGAGTGGCTGATCGGCTCGCCCTTGGGGGAGACCGTTGCGGAGCGCCTTCCGGAACAGTCTGCCTGGCTGGTTCCGACCATGGTTCAGCTCGAGCTCGCGAAGTGGCTCACCCGGGAGCGTGGCGAGGACAAGGCCGATCAGGTGATCGCTTTCACCCAAGTCTGCAGCGTCGCCCCACTGGACACGGAGATCGCTCTCGCTGCCGCCGAGGCCTGCCGCACGCACGGCCTCGCAACTGCGGACGCCATCATCTTCGCCACCGCCGGTGCACATGACGCCGACTTGCTGACCTGCGATCGCCACTTCGAAGGCCTCCCCGGCGTGATCCTCATTCCCAAGACCTGATGCATGAAACCGCCCTGGCAGATGCCCAGGAGTGGCGGCCGTCTTCCTCTGTCGCAATCACCAGCATCGAACCACCGGCGCCGAACTCGTCGGAACCGGACGTCGGCCATGGCGCGGCATGGCCGCCGGATCACGCAAAACCGCCGGCAGCTTCTGGTTCCCGCCAGACCAGATCCCGCCACAACGACTGGTCGTGACCGAGAGTGCCATTGACGCCCTCTCGGCATGGCTGATGACCGGGCAGGACCGCATCCCAACCGTGTTCCTGTCGGCAAACGGCGCAACCGCCATCTTGCCGGACTGGATCCGCGCATGGAGCCCGGAACGGATCCTGTGCGCCTCCTGCTCGAGGAACTCGACACCATCGACCGGGAGTGCATTGAGGCACGCTATGAGAACTCACGGGACATGACGCCTTGCGAACCGGATCGCAGACACTGGGAAGCGCCCGACCCGACCTTCCGGATCACCAATGGCACCTCCTTCGACGACCTGCCACTTGCGCAGGTCGCCTTCGCCCTGGCGTCCAGCAGAGACTCGCGGACTGGACCGGGCTCCACACGGATCAGCCTGCACGGCAAACGGTTCTACGACCATGCCCGCTGTGTCCTCGGCAGGGGCGCCGTCGAACTGGTATGCCACTGGTTCAACTGCAACCCCGAGGACGCCGTCCGGTTCCTCGAAACCGACAAAACCCTCATCCCGTTCTAAAAGGATACTGCGACCCCACGGATCGGGACTGCACTTCGTCGTCAGCCCGTCTTGAACGATACTGCGCAAGTCGTCTCACCCTGACCAATACTCTCTGCTCGGAAAGAACGACGCATGCACCGTGTGCAGCGCCGCAACCCTCAGTGGTGCCGCAGGACCAGGCCCTCACGGCCGCACTACGACCACGCTGCTCCAAACCGAAACCGAAACTGACCGGAGCAATCTGGAACACCCATCAAAATCATGCACGGAACAACCCGGAACAACTGAATCGATACAGTTCGAGCTTCAACAACGCATGGCCCCTGTCTTCGGCAGCGCGGCCGAGATGGCGTCGCCAGCGGGGTTGTCAGCCCGATAGCCCTGGGCTACGGCCCACTTCATCACCGCACCGATGCGCTGGCGCACCCGCCGCATGGTCTCGTTCTTCGTGTGCCAGTGCGGGATGAGAACGGCCATCACGTCCGCGGTGGTGATCTGGTCGACCCGTTTGCGGCCGAGCCGCCGCATGGCGTAGTCCCGAAGCGACGCCCGCCATTGCTTTTCGTTCTTGCTCGCAGTTTTCTATCGGTATTGGAACCAAAACGAGACACCCCAGGAAGACCTTGACACGCTGGTGATCATTCACTGTGAGAGACCTTCGTGATCCGGGTTGTGCCTGGCCCACGAGGCCGGTCCCCGAATATGCCAGACACCCTGAATCCACGGTACGTGGTGAAGACCGTGAGGTCGGCGACACGGCGCTCGCAGGGCCGGTTCGCAATGAAGACCCGGGTGCGGCGACGGTGCGCCGTTCCGGACTGTCCGCGCTTCAGGTCCGTGTCAGGAAGGGCTATGTGGTCGTTGACGCGTGAAGTGCAGACGCGTGCAACCGGACCAGCCGGCGTGCGCCAGCGATCAGCCCGATGCCGTGGCAGATCCAGCCGACAAGCAGCACCGGTGCGGCATAGATCACCAGCTGTATGGGCAGCATGTTGTCCCCGAGCGACATTGAAACCATGGCGGCTCCCAACAGGGCCATGCCGACCAGATAGATGACGCCCGTTGCCTGCCACAGGCGGGAGACCGTCCGTCTCCCGAAACCGATTGCCCGGACCGCGAGCCACATCCATGACAGAACCGCAAGGGGCGGGCAAACCTCCGAGAGAATGCCGAAAAACGTCACCTCGCCCATCGCCCACATATCAGCGGCCGTTGGCTGGTATCCGCTGTCGAGAATGTGGATCAGGTTGATTGCCAGGAGGAAGATCAGCGTTACGACCGGCGGCCCGGCGCCCCGGTAGCCGGACGCGTCGAACAGGGTCTTCGTCGTCCAGAGAACGAAGGCACCGATGGGCAGGCAGACGACATACATCAGGACGGCCATCGATCCGACATCTTCCCGGGCACCCGGGCTGCCGGAGAAGGCGGCGCCGAAAGCCATGAGCCCGACCAGGAGACCCAGGAACAGGACGACCAGGGTCATCACGAAAACGAGGATTCCGCCAAGGCGCACACTTGCTGCCGGCATGATGCTCCCTCCGGACGTTCGGGTGTCGGGTTTCGGCCCTGACCCGCTGTTTCAGAATTCGGACCACCGGAGAGTGACCGAATGCGTCCAGACTTGGCATGGTAACACTGGCAGGCTTCAATACGTACGCTCGGGTGAAGAAGCGATGGTCCGTGGACGGAAGGCGCCAGTCCTGCTGTCCGGCGCGCTCTGTCTCGGGGCGACCGTTCCGGCGAATGCAAAGTTGCCCTGCACCGCCTGGCTGACCTGGACATTCTTCAAGGAAGCCACGCCTGCACACGTATCCCGGTGCCTGGATGCTGGAGCCGATCCCGCAGCGCGGACGGCGGACGGCCGGAGTCCCCGGGACGTTGCGCGGGACAACCCCAGCTTGAAGGAACCGCCGTGTACCGGCGGCTTGAGGAGTCCGGGGAGGAGTAGCCGGGTCAGCTGCCGGCGGTTCCGGTCCAACTCCGAACACGACGCCACCGCGGTGGGCGAAACCGACTCGCCAGCCATGTCGAAGTTCAATCAACCGGCAGGTCCGGTCCGGATACCCGCACCGCCGTCGGCCGGTGTCAGGAACGGCGTGCGAAGCTGCCCATCGTCCAGGCGCGCTGCGACCGGCCCGATCGACAGGAATGATGGCCGCCGGGATCCCCGAGGTGCTCCCCCGAGCCCGAAACCTGCTCGATCCTTATGCGCAGTCACCAGGATACGGCCCCTGCCCGCGCCGGGGAAAGCTGCGCGGCACCCAACTCGAGCTGTCCGCCAGGGTCTGCAGAGGCCCTGCCGCATGCATGGCACCGGCGAGCACTCCATCAGCGACCTCGCCGGCTCTTCCCCGTTTCATGGCCGACTGTCGATCGTACCCACTATCGCTGCAGAGCCCTGCCATCACCGGTCCGGGCCCCGGGAACAACACGGTCCATGACCTCACTGTGGAAGTGGTCGGGCGCATTGCCCGCGGAAAACCGGTGAGGCAGTCTTGTGTCTGCAGGGACGGGGTGGAGAAAACCGTGAAACACCTCTTTGTGGACGGAGCGCTGTCAGGAATGCCGTGCGACGAGGTCAGTCGGTGCCGGGACAGGGACACCGTGCGTTGTCCGGTCCGGTCTTCGATCCCCGCCCGACCTGCCGTCAATCACGTGGCGCCCCTGCTGTGGGTGGTCGTGGCGATGGTGATGATCACGACATCGGGTGCCGCCGAAATGCGGCGTGTCAAGGAGGGCGTGGATCATCTCACTGCATATCGGGGTCCCTCGACGAGGTACGATGACGCTGCCAGATTGCCTTCCGGCGCCTGGGTCGACGAGATCAGGCGTGTCGACGGGTGGAGCCAGATCCTGACGTCAGACGGTCGTGTCGGCTACGTCAACACCGACGACCTCGTCGCTGCCGACGCTGTCAGCAACCCGCAGGAGCGGGTTCAGGCGGATGGATCGGAAGTCGGCATTGTTCCGCAGGTGGGGCATCCGGGTCAGGTCACCGATGTCGCTTTCAGCCCCGATGGACGCTTCCTGGCGACCGCGTCCATTGATGGGACCACCCGTATCTGGGACGTGGCGAACGGTGTGGAGCTGAAGGTGCTGAGGGGGCATTGGTCAGCCGTCGGCAGCATCGCGTTCAGTCCCGACGGACGCTTCGTGGCGACTTCCTCCTTTGATGGCACCACCCGTATCTGGGACCACGTTTCCGGTCGCCAACGGAAGATCCTGGTGGAGGATTGGGCGCCGTACGAAGCTGTGCTGACCGTCTCGTTCGGTCCCGACGGACGCAGCATCGTGACGTCCACCATGCAGTCCGCAACGCTCTGGGACGTCGAGACCGGTCAGGTCCTGAGGAAGCTGGGCGTCATCGGGGAATATGGCGCCACCAGCGTCGCGGTCAGCCCCGACGGGCGACTGATGGCCACCGGGAGCGGCGACGGGGGTACGGTGCGGATCTGGGACAGTGCGACCGAGCAGGAACTGATGGTCATGGAGGGGCCGGGGTCGCAGGTATTCAGAACGGCCTTCAGTCCCGATGCACGCATGCTGGCGACCGCGTCCGCGGACGGGGTCGCGCGGCTCTGGGATGTCGAAACCGGTCAGCTCCTGAGAACGCTGGAAGTGGCGAGGGACCATCCGGACGAGGTTACCGACATCGCTTTCAGCCCCGACGGACGCATGCTTGCAACGACCTCCCTTGAAGGCACGTCGCGGATCTGGGACGTCGAGACCGGCTGGCACCTGAAGGTGATGAAGGGCCAGGACCTGTATGACACCGCGAGAATCGCGTTCAGCCCCGGCGGGCGCATGATCGCGACCGGTCAGGGCAATGCGATCCAGACCCGCTCCGGCCTTCGGTTGAGCGGCAGCGCACGACTCTGGGACGTCGAAGCCGGGCGGCTGCAAAGGGTGCTGGGGAAGCGTTCCAGCGATGTCCGCGCCGTTGCCGTCAGTCCTGACGGGAGCACGATCGCCACCGGCTACGGAAGCACGATCCCGGCGGCTACGGGGCTCCTCTCGTCCGGCGGTGTTCGGATCTGGGACAGTCACACGGGAGGACGGGAGCTCGAGCTGGGGGGACTCTGGGACAGCGTCACCAGCATTGCCTTCAGCGCCGACGGGCGCATGGTGGCGGCCGGCCTGACCAACAGCACCGCGCGTGTCTGGGACCTCGCGGGCGGCCGGGAGCCGACCGTGCTCGGTGACCATGCCGACGGCGTCACCGCCGTTGCGTTCAGCCCCGACGGACGCGTGCTGGCAACCGCATCCGGAGCCTGGGACAACACCGTGCGACTCTGGGAAATCTCGTCGGGTCGGGAACTGGCGGTGATCGAGGGGCACTCGGAAGGCATTGACAGCATCGCCTTCAGCCCCGACGGGCGCGTGCTGGCAACGGCGTCCCGGGATGGCACCGCGCGGCTCTGGGACGCTGCGAGCGGCCGGGAACTGACGGTGCTCGAGGAGCACACGACCAGCGTCGTCGGGGTTGCCTTCAGCCGCGACGGACGCCTGCTGGCGACAGCTTCCTGGGACAACACGGCGCGACTCTGGGACGTTGCGACCGGCCGGCAGCTGCAGGTGCTGGAAGGTCACCTGGCAAATGTCAATGGCGCGGCGTTCAGCCCGGACGGACGGACTGTCGCAACAGCGTCCGATACCGTTCGGCTCTGGGACGTCGCAACCGGCAGGCAACTGGTGGTGATGGAAGGGCAATCGGGCATCATCGAAGGTGTTGCCTTCGGTGCGGACGGGCGCACCGTCGTGACGACGTCGAGAGACAACACCGCGCACGTATGGGATGCCGCCACCGGGCGGAAGCTGGTGACGCTCATCAAGCTGGTCGACGGATCCTGGCTGCAGCTGACGCCGGCGGGATTCTTCGATGCGTCCGAAGATGGACCCCGGAACCTGGCGCTGGTCCGGGGTCTCGACCCGGTGCCGTTCGAGCGGGTCTCCCATGCACTCCACCGCCCGGACCTGGTGGCCGAAGCGATGGCCGGCGACCCTGAGGGCAGGTACGCGGCCGCCGCCGCTGCGCTGGACCTTGAAGAAGCCGTTGCTTCGCGCCCGTTGCCGCAATAGCCTCGCCACATCGTCCGCCTGGTACGTGTTTCAAACGGAAATCAGGGGCAACTTCAGACCTGCGCCACCGGGATCGATGCGTCCCGCCGCTACGGCGAGACACCGTTGGCGTGTATGAACCTGCGCACACGGTCGATCGTGCGCTCCTTCAGTTCGGGCGGAGACGTCCACGGGAAGACCGTGATCTCGGCGTTGGGCGCCAGCGAGGCGACGTCGACCGAGGTCTGGTGCGGGTGTGCGGGAGTATCGTCCGGCAGCACGAGAATCGGTGTCTGGCAGGTGCGGATGACGTCGCGCGACACGCTGTAGAGAAAGTCGGGGTTCGACCGGTACAGATTGTGCAGATACGCATCGATTGCGTCCTGCTTCAGGCCAGGCCGTTGCGCAAGCAATCCGGGAGCCCACCCGTCCCGGCCGGACCGGTGCATGACATCGGGGTCTTCCGGTCGGTGCCCAACCGTTTGACAGAATACAGCGGCAACAACGCGCTCGGGGGCTCGATCAAGAAGCGTTCCGGCGAAACAACCGCCGATGCAGTAGCCCATGAAGGCGAATTCGCGGATGCCCAGGTGATCCATCAGGCCGAGATGGTCGTCGGCGAAGCCGCCCCACGGATCGTCGACGGCGATCGGCCCCGTGCTCTCGCCGCCATTGGCGTTGCGCTGATCCATCGTGATGCACCGGAAGTCGTCCCTGAAGGCGTCCATGGCGTTGAAGACCGCACCCGGCCAGTTGTCCACGCGGGAGTTGAGGCCGCCGCCCGGGGTGACCAGCAGCGGAAAACCGCTCCCGGTCTCCTCGTAACGGATGCGCACGTCGCCCCTCTCGTAAAACGGCATGGTCGTCTCCTCGGTTCGGTGCCGGCGGCCCGCGAACTCGCTTCGCGACCGATCGGTCCCCGGTGACCGGTCCGATGTCGATACTAGTGCATCGGCGTTTCAGGTCGAAGGACGAACGGGCCCGGCATGCGGGCCACGTTGTCGAATGCAAACCGATTGTGCATCATGTTTTCCCGACCCGAAACGATGCGGTGTGCGGAGCCGCCCGGGTTGTCGGACAGCAGTCCGGACGCCGCGAGAACGGGAGTCACACGGCATGGTGGAAGCGGGACCACCGCTCCTGGAAGTGGAGAACATCGAGAAACGCTTTGGCGGTGTGCGGGCGCTGCAAGGGGTTTCACTGTCGATTGCGGAGGGGGAGACGGTCGCGCTCGTCGGCGACAACGGGGCCGGCAAGTCCACGCTGGTCAAGGCCATCGCCGGCGTGCAACCGGCCGACGCCGGCACGATCCGGCTGCGTGGACGGGACGTTTCGATCCGCTCGGCGAAGGACGCCGGCGCGCTCGGCGTCGAGGTCCTCTACCAGGACCTGGCGCTTGCCAACACGCTCGACGTGGCGGCCAACGTGTTTCTCGGCGACGAACCGCTGTGGCTGAAGCTCGGGTGGTTCTCGGTCCCCGATACCCGCCGGATGGATGCCGAGACGGCCGCCACGCTGGATCGGCTGCGCATCGACATTCCCGATCCGAAACGGCCCGTGGCGAATCTCTCCGGCGGACAGCGTCAGGCGGTGGCCATCGGACGGACCATTCACCGGGGACGCCGCGAGCTTCTCATTCTCGACGAGCCCACCGCGGCGCTGGGCGTCGAGGAGGTGCGCAAGGTCCTGGCACTCCTCAGGAGCCTGCGGGACGAAGGCCAGACGATGATCATCGTCTCGCATGACCTGGAGCATGTCTTCCAGGTGTCCGATCGTATCGCCGTCATGCGCCAGGGCCGCGTTCAGGCCGTGGTTCGCACCGGCGAGGTCACGAAGACCGACATCGTGCGCCTGATCGTCGGCGATATCGAGGACGCGGTCGCGTGAACGGGCCTGCCGGAGGCGCCCGGAACCGCCTGCTTGGTGCGGGCGGCGCCGCGGAGCGGGCACTCGCCCTGCCCTTCTTCAACGTCGCCGTCGCGATCGTGGTCCTCTACGCGGTGTTTACCGCCATCACCGGCGAGACCTTCAACACGGCCAACAACCAGATCACGATCATGCGCGCCGCGGCGGTCTTCCTGATCCTCGGTGTCGGCCAGACCTTTGCCATGACCACGGGCGGGATCGATATCTCGACCGGTTCCATGATCGGTGTCGTCGGGGCAATCGTCGGTTCGGGACTCGAGCTGGGCTGGATGGACCCGATCTATGCCATTCCGTCCGCGATCCTCGTCGGCGCGGTGCTCGGCGCGTTCAACGGCTTCAACATCACGGTGCTGGGTGTGCCGCCGCTGCTGGCCACGCTCGGGACCTTCGTCGCCTATCGCGGCTTCACCCAGTACTACATGGGGGTCAACCTCGTCACCGGCCTGCCGGACGTGGTCGTAGCCGTGGGCCGCGCCAGTGTGCTCGGCCTGCCGGTTTCCGTCATCGTGGCTCTCGCGATCGCCGTACTCGGATGGTTTGTCCTGAACCGCACGCTCTATGGCCGCTACATCACCGCGATCGGATCGAATCCGAGCGCGGCCGAGGCGACCCGCATCAACGTGAAGGCCATCACCGCATCGACCTATGTGATCCAGGGCGCGCTCGCGGGCGTTGCGGCGCTCGTGCTCATGGGACGCCTCGACTCCGCCTCCGCCGCAATGGGCGAGGGCGTCGAGCTGCACGTGATCGCGGCCGTCGTGCTGGGCGGCACCTACCTCTTCGGCGGTCGCTCGACGATGATCGGCACGCTGCTTGGCGTCTATCTCATCGGCATGCTCGAGAACGGCCTGATCCAGACGGGCGCGGGATTCTTTGTCCAGCGCATCATCCTCGGTCTTCTCATCATTGCGGCCGTGGCGCTGCAGCTGCAGCAGCGCAGGAGCGGGCCGGGATAGGCCGGGCCGGCACAATTGCGGGGAACCGGGGACGCGAAGCGGGAGTCAGTGCCATGAGATAGCCTTGGCGAAGAGCGCCCGGCCGCCGTCACGGCGACGCGGAAGCGATCGCGGCCGGTGCAGACATGCAGGAGTACGGAGACCCGGTTACCGGGAAAGGGGAGGAAACATCATGAGACGGATATTCACGGGACTGTTCGTCGCCGCGGCTGTCATGCTCGCCGCCGCGACCGCCGCGGTCGCCCAGGACAAGCCGCTGCGTATCGGGTTCGTGTCGCACCAGCACGACATCACGGACCTGTTCGGCCAGCTGGAAATCGGCTTTCGCGAAGCGCTCGATGCAAAGGGCTTCGAGTACGAACTCTTCCAGGCCGCACCGACAGCATCCAACCGCCACGACGAGATGCTCAATATCCTCGAGAACATGGCGAACCTGAACCTCGACTACATGGTGTTCGGACCATCCAGTCTCGAGCAGAACACGCCCGGCCTGGTCATGGTCGCAGACGCGGGCACCAAGATCCTGATGGTCGACTACGAACCGAAGGAAGGATCCAGCTTTCCGTTCGAGGACGCGGTCCTGAACTGGTCCGTCTACAACCACGGCCAGATGGGCGAGGCGACCGGGCGCTGGATCGCCGAGCACATGAAATCGCAGGGCAAGGACACCGCGGACGTCATCATGATCTGGGGGCCGGTTGCCTCCGAGATCAGCCAGGACCGCGGAAACGGTGTTCTGAAGGGGATGAACGAGGTCGAGGGCTTTGCCCCGAACGTCATCTACGAAGGCTACGGTGACTTCCAGCGCGAGAAGGCCTACGCCGAAGTCGAGCGTGCGCTGATCGCCTATCCGAGTGTCGAGGTCATTGTCGGGATGAACTCCGTCATGGCGCTGGGTTCCATGTCCGCGCTCGAGGCCGAGGGCAAGCTCGACGACGTCCTGGTGACCGGGATGGGCGGCCAGCCGGACGAGCTGGAAATGGTTGCCCGCGGGAAGATCGGTGTTGCCGTTTCCCGCGACCCGCGCAACATGGGGGAAAACACGGCGAACGCCCTGATCATGCACGCCGAGGGGCGGGAACAGGACATCCCCAAGGTCCTCTACACGGCATTGCGGACGCTCGACTCGGTCGACTCGATCCGCAAGTGGGTTCCCAAGGCGATGCTCGACATCGACGCCAAGCTCGCCGAGTGACCTCTGCGCACAAGCGACCCTCGCTCCGCCGCGGGGGCGGAAGCGAGGGTCGTTGCGGCCGGCTCAGGCGGCGTGGATCCGCCGCATCTCCGGCCTGAGAACGCGATAGAGGTCGCGCCAGCGTTCCAGGCGTCCGGCGAGCTGGTCAGCAAGGTCGTCCTCGGGCTCGGCCACCCGTTCGACATCCGGCCGTGTGCACACGTCCTGTGGCCGCTCGCCGGTCGCGGCAAGGCGTGCGAGACGCGCAGCACCCAGCGCCGGGCCGACCTCGCTTCCCGCATGATAGGTCAGCGGGCGCCGGAGAGCGGCGGCGAGAATGCGGCTCCACAGCACACTGCGCGCGCCGCCCCCGATAACCGAGATTTCGTCGATGTCCGACCCGGCCTCGACCAGGGCCTCGTATCCGTCCGCAAAGGCGAAGGCGACACCTTCGAGGACCGCCCACCCGAGGTCACCGCGGCGCGCCGCCAGGTCGAGGCCGAAGAACACGCCCTTGGCGTGCGGGTCGGCGTGCGGGGTGCGCTCGCCGGCAAGGTAGGGCAGGAACAGCGGCGTGCGGTCCAGGCGCGCTTCCGCCGGTTCCGCCTCCGTGGCGAGTTCGCCCTCGTTCGCGGCGCCGGTCGCCGTCGCGGCCCAGGAAAGGCAGGCTCCGGCGCTCAGAATGACCGACATCTGGTGCCAGGTGTCCGGGATGCAATGGCAGAACGCGTGGACCGCGCGGTCCGGATTGGGTGTGAAGGCGCGGTTCGAGGCGAAGAGCACCCCCGACGTGCCGAGAGAGAGAAAGGCAAGCCCCGGCGCTACCGTCCCGATCCCCGCGGCACCCGCCGCATTGTCGCCGGCCCCGCCGGCGATGACCACCTCGCCCGAAAGGCCCCAGCGCCGGGCAAGGGCGGGCGACAGGCTGGCCGAGGGCGCGCTGCCTTCCACGAGCCGGGGCATGTGCCCGGGGCCGAGTCCTGTGGCGGCGAGCATCTCGTCGGACCAGCAGCGGTTTCCCACGTCGAGCCAGAGAGTTCCGGATGCGTCGGACATCTCCGCCACATGCTCCCCGCTCAGCCGGTAGCGCAGATAGTCCTTGGGCAGCAGCACAGTGGCGACGCGCTCGAACACCTCGGGTTCATGCCGGGCCACCCACATCAGCTTCGGCGCGGTGAAGCCCGGCATCGCGAGGTTGCCGGTGATCCGGCGCGAGTCCGGAACCGCGGCCTCGATCGCCGTGCACTCGGCGCCCGAACGCCCGTCGTTCCACAGGATAGCGGGCCGCAGAACGGACCCGTTGGAGTCGAGCAGCGTGGCGCCGTGTTGCTGGCCGGAAAGGCCGATCGCCCGAACGGCGGCGAGTGCCCGGCCGTGCCCGGCCTTCAGCTCGTCCACCGCACGGCAGGCAGCCGCCCACCAGGCCTCGGGATCCTGCTCCGACCACAGCGGACGGGGCGTAGAGACGTCGAGCGAAACCGCTGACTGACCCGCGATGCGGCCCTCGTCGTCGAGCAGGACTGCCTTCACCGCCGAGGTACCGAGGTCGATGCCGAGGTACATGTGCTGCCCTCCCCTTTTCCGGCGCCATTGCGCACAGATGGTGGTCCCGAGCCGTTGCGGGCGTCGAGTGCGCGACTACCGCCATGTGCCCGGAGAACGGGGCCCGCGGCACCATTCCGCCGGACCCGGAACGCGCGGCCGGCCGACGCCAGTCTATCCCTTCCGGTGTGGAGCTCCGAGAGACGTGTCCTCGCGGGTACGGTCTTCGGCTGATCCGTCAGGAATACCCGTGTGGTGGTGCAGGGACATGGAGAGCCGGAGGCCGGTTCGGTCCTCGCCCGGAAACCGGCCAGGGGGTGCAGGACGCCGCCGCAGACCGCGTGCCGCCATCGGGTGCAGGCAGGGCCGATGTCCCCGGCCCCGTCGCCCCGGCCGTCCCGTCGTCGGGCCCTGGTCGCGAAGGAACACCATCTTGTGCTCGAGAAGGGTTGCACGGATGTCGACGGCCGCGCTGTCCGGCAGGTCACCGGCTGGATCGACGCCGCGAACTTCCGCGCCCGGCGCGCGGAAGACAGGGCCGGCCTTCGGCATCGACGCTCCGGGGCATTGCATGGCGGTGGCACGGGGTGATTGAACGCCGCCCCCGTTTCCGTGGGGCCGACGCCGCGGCGTGCGGGTGTCTGCCCGTCTCGGCGTGATGTCCCTGGTGCGTGCCGGAGACGGCCGGTCGGTCGATGCCGACGCTCCTTTCCGACCGCGCGTCGCGTGTTCACGCCAGCGCGGGCATGATCTCCTCGGCGATACGCGAGACATTGTCCGCGGCTTGGGTCTCGCTGAGCCCGTTGCCGGGATTGGTCTCGATCATGATGCCGTCGATGTCGAGGATTTCGCGCCACTCGCCCAGGGTCTCGACGAGCTGCCCGGACGAGCCGACCGCGGCATAGTGGGTGCGGATGTCGTCCCAGGTCAGCGCTGCGAGACGGGCCGCGATCGTCGCCGCTCCACCCGGTCCGTGCCCCGGTCTTGCTCCCTGGCTGGCGATCAGCCGGGCCTGGCGCTCGAAATAGTAGACGAGGGTCGGCCTGGCCTCGGCAACCGCGGCCTGCGGCGTGGCGCCGGCGTAGACCGGAACACGCAGGTGAACCTGGGGGCGGCCCGGGTGTCCCGCCTCGGCCCAGGTCTCGCGGTAGGTCCTGATGTTGGCGGCGAGCGGCTCGAGCCCGTCGCCGCGCAGCCCGACGAACAGCGGCAGGCCCAGCCGGGCCACCTTCACGAATGTGGCGGCCGAGGTTGCAGCCATGTACATCGGCGGATGCGGCTTCTGGTGCGCCGGTGGCATCAGCGCCGCATCGCGCACCCGATAGTAGCGGCCCTCGTAGGAGAACCGTCCGCCGGCAAACGCACCCCTCAGCACCTCGAGAGCCTCGTCAAACCGTGCCTCGCTCTCGCCGTAGTCGATGTCGTAGCCCCGGTACTGTGCGAGGAACCCGCTGCGTCCGATCCCGAAATCGAACCGCCCGTTACTGATCTGGTCGACTGTCGCCACCTCCTCCGCGACCCGAAGCGGGTGCACCAGTGGAAGCACGTAGACCGCCATCCCGATCCGGACCCGGCTTGTGCGTGTCGCGAGCGCTGCAGCCACCGCAATCGGAGAGGACAGGACCGAACGGTCCGGCATGAAGTGGAACTCCGCCAGCCAGACCGACCGCAGTCCCGACCGTTCGGCGAGTTCCGTAAGCTCGAAGCCCTCACGGAAGATGTCGCCCGCCGGATGGCCGTTGCGGACCCCGAATTCGAGGAACAGTCCGAACTCCATCCGTTCAGCCTTCCGCGGACCTGGTACAGCCGGTGCGCAGCGTGGCCCGTGCATCCGCAGCCACGGTCGTCACGATGCCCGCCGCCGGACAGGTGGTGCGAACCGTGCCGATGCCCCAGCCCGCCACGGCCACCACCTTCACGACCCGCTCGCGCAGGAAGGAACAACCTGGAAACGGCGATGGCGCGTTGATGCCGATCGGACTTTCGCTCATCTCACGGCCCCGGATGAACCGCCGAAGCAAGAGGCAGAACCGGGCAGGACGACGCCCCTGATCCCCGACCCGACTGCATCGCGGCCCGTGCCGGCCGGCACTGCCGGACATTCGATGCCGGGAACCTCGCGGAACGGCGACGTCAGCATCAGGTGGTCTCCCCGGGCAGGTTGGTGCGCACGCGCAGGCTCCGCCCGGTGCGCCGGAGCGGGAGTGACGGTGCAAGGGTGTTCGGGCAGGCCTCAGAAACCGGCGCTTGAGCGGAACACGTTCGGCTTGCGATAGACCGCCAGGATCACGCAGCCCTCGTCCGTGTGCGTCTCGTGCTTTGACTCAGGCACCCGCCAGACGTATTCGCCGGCCCGCGCAATGCCGTCGTGATCGTAGAACGAGCCCTCGATCACGTAGCTCTGCTCGATCTCCGGATGGCGATGGAACGGAAGACTGGCACCGGGCTCCCACTTGAGCAGGCAGGTCATCTCTCCCTTGTCCCGGTCCTCGTAGAGAACCTTGATCGAGATGCCCTCGAACCTGGTCGGTTTCCAGTCCATGTCCTGGGGACGGACATAGGTGGAGCCGTTGATGGTCGGTTCGTTTCTCGGCTTGGGCGATGCCATGCTGTCCTCCGGCGGCTATGGGTATCGCGCGGCACCGGGCCGCGCGACACGGGGTTTCGACGGGTCGACGATGCTGCCTCGTGCTGCCCCGGATCGGCCCGTTGGTCCACATGATACCGCGTCCGGCGCGCCCGGCAACGAGAGGGAATTCCAGGCCCGACCGGTCAGCCCTTGCCCGCGTCCTGTCCGGCGCAACAGGGATCCGGCTCCTCGTCGACGCAGCAGAGCCCGGGATCGGTACCGTCGAGGGCCAGGTCCCGGTCACGCGGACCGTACCGCTTCTCGCTGTCGGCAAGCACCCGGTACCACTCCCAGCGCAGACCCTGGGGTTCCCTGGCCCAGACCTTGTTCTGAGTGGCGTAGCAGCAGGTGGTCTCCTGTTCGATGAGGTGATCGAGTTCGCCGTCCTGCAGCCGATTGATGGCCGCCGTCACCTCCTCGTCGTCAAAGACCTCGACACCCAGGTGGTTGATGCGTTCCTGGGCATCCGGTGCCTCGAACAGAACCAGCTTGAGCGGCGGCCTGTCGATCGCGAAGTTGGCGTAGCCCGGCTTGCGTTTGCTGACCCGTGTGCCGAACATCTGCTCGTAGAACGGGATCGCCTCGTCAAGATTCTCGACGTTGAGTGCCAGCTGAAGTCTCATGGGACCTTCTCCTCTTGTGCGAGCGCCGTCTCTCCCTGGCAGCAGTTTCGGGTGAGAAACCCGACCAGTTCTTCCATGCGCGCGCAGTCGGTACGGTAGATCACGGACCGGCCGTTGCGATCGCAGGTCACCAGACCCGCGGACCTGAGCTCCTTCAGGTGAAACGACAGGGTCGCCGCCGGCAGACCGAGACGCTCGGCGATGCTCCCGGCAGGAGCACCGTGCGGGCCGCACACCACGAGGTGGCGAAACGCGGCCAGACGGGTTTCGTGTGCCAGGGCGGAGAGTGCGGCGATGACCGTTTCTTTTTCCATATTTCTAAAATAGTGAAAATGAGAGCGGTTGTCAACCCCGGATCAGGTCTGCATGCCGCCATTGACGGCAAACATCTGTCCGTTGACGAATCCGCCGCTGCCTCCGCAGAGATAACCGACCAGTCCGGCGATCTCTTCGGGTTCCCCGAGCCGGCGGAGCGGAACGTGCGGGCGGTGCTCCTGGATGTGCCGCGCCATGTGCGGGTCCTTGTGCTCGGTCGCGATCGGCCCCGGCGAGATCGCGTTGGTCGTGACCCCCGCCGGCCCGAATTCCTTGGCAAGTGCCTTGGTCAGGCCCCACAGGCCATGCTTGGCGGCAGAGACCGGTGCCCGGCCGCTGTAGCCGTGGATCGCGTTCATGCCGGTGATGTTGATGACACGCCCCCACTTGCCCTCGACCATGCCGGGAAGCAGGGCATGGCAGGTATAGAAGGCCGAATGCAGGTCAACGGCCAGGACCCCGTGCCAGTCCTCGTCCGTCATCTCCAGGAACGGCTTCTCCGGACGGATGGCCGCGTTGTTGACCAGGATGTCGATCCTGCCGAACCGCTCCAGCGAGGCCTTCGCCATCGAGCGGACCCCGGCGGGATCGCCGACGTCCCCCATCTGGACCAGGGCCTGGCGGCCCCGGGCAGCGACCTCGCCCGCAACCTCGTCACAGGCTTCCCTGTCCTGCCTGCCGTTGATCACGACGTCGCATCCGGCATCGGCAAGTTCGAGTGCGATCGCCCGGCCGATGTTCCTGCCTCCGCCCGAAATGAAGGCGGTCCGTCCATCCAGTGTCATGCCATGCCCCGTGTGAGTGATCCGCGGCCTTGCGCCGGCCGGGCCCGAGGCTACCATCCGGGATCAGGGCTGTCCCGCCTGAATGGCCGGCGCGGGAATGACGGAGGGGTCGATGAAGGTTGATGTGCTGGTTGTCGGGTGCGGAATTGCCGGTCTCGCGGCCGCGCTGACGGCGCGCGAGGAAGGCGCACGTGTCTGCGTGCTGGAACGGGCGCCTCGCCACGAGCGGGGTGGCAACACCCGCTACACCGAGAGTTTCTGGCGCATGAAGGACGAGACCTCGGTCTCGGACGACTTCGAGGACAGTTTCGCCGCCAATGCCGGCGGGTGGCCCGACCCCGGTATCATGCGCGATGCGGTCCGTTCGCCCGAGGACCAGCCCGGGGTGCTTCGCGCGCTCGGCGTCATCGATCCGCACCTTGTCGCCACCATCGCCGAGGAGGCGCCGCCGACACTCGGGTGGCTCAAGCGGTTCGGGATCAGGTTTGAACACCTGCCGCTGTATTTCCTCAGCCAGAGCACCACCCGCATGGCGCCGGTCGGCGGCGGTCTCGCCCTGGTCGAGGCGCTCGGGGCCAGGATCGATGCCGGTGACGGGATCGAGGTGCACTACCGGACCGCGGCGCAGGGACTGACGTTTGATGAAGACGGCTCGGTCACCGGGGTGCATGCGGTCGGACCGGGCAATCGCCGGTTCCGGATTGCCGCCCGGGCCGTGGTGCTCGCCTGCGGCGGGTTCCAGGGAAATCCGGAAATGATGAGCCGGTACGTCGGATCGCAGGCGCAGTATGTCCGCCCGGTCTCCCGTGGCGGACACTACAACCGCGGTGAGGGTGTTCGCATGGCGCTCGATGCCGGCGCGGCGGCATGCGGCGATTTCGGGAGCTTTCACGCCCAGCCGGTTGATCCGCGCTCGACCGATACGGAGCCGGTTGTCCTGAACTATCCGTGGGGCGTGCTGGTCAATGCCGGTGCCTGCCGGTTTACCGACGAGGCGCCGGGCATGGTCGACGCGACCTACGAAGCCACGGCCCGGGAGATCATGCGCCAGCCATTCGGGATCGCGCACGCCATACACGATGCCGGTCTTGACGATATCACCGGCTGGCAGGTGACGGTGCGCTCGCGGGTGCCGCCGCTCGAGGCGGACACGCTCGGGGAACTCGCTCAGCTGGCAGGTCTGGATGGCGACGTCCTCACCCGTACCATCACGGACTACAATACGTCCTGCCCGTCCGCCGATCCGGTGGATCCCCTGCGGCCCGACGGGCGGATGACCAGTGGCATTGCGCCGCGCAAGTCGAACTGGGCGCGTCCGATCGAGCGTCCGCCGTTTCGGGCCTGGCCGATCATCTGCGCGAACTGCTTTACCTTCGGCGGGGTCAAGATTGATACCCGGGCCCGGGTGGTCAGCACCGAGGGCGAACCGGTCCCTGGACTGTACGCGGCCGGCGAGGTCGCCGGTCTCTACTACCGGACCTATACCGGTGCGACATCGGTGATGCGTGGTGCGGTGACCGGCCGGCTCGCCGGGCGGAACGCGGCCCGCCGGCACAACAGGTGACCGTATTGCGAAGCCGGGATGAACTGAAAGGAAAGGCGCCGGCCCCCAGGGGCCGGCGCCAGAACAATGCGTATGCGGGTCGGGATCAGCGGTAACGATGCGCCTGCGACCAGACAGACGCGTAGTCCTGCTGCGCTGCCCAGACCTTGGTGAACCACTCGTTTTCCGTTCCCTGCTCGGCAACCCATTCCTCGGTCGCCTTGCGTGCCGCGTCCTTGAATTCCTGCGGCAGGTCAATGACCTCGTTCTTCTCGCTGTTGGCGTACTTCATCCAGTTCGGTGCGTCGGAGTGCCCGAGATGCAGGTACAGGTCCCAGGTGATGAGCTGACCGGCAGCCTTCATCTGGGTCTTCTGCAGGTCGGTCATGCCGTCCCAGACTTCCCTGTTGAACTCGCACTCGTGCATGGCGACCGGCTGATGGACGCCGGGAACGATGATGTACTTGGCGACCTTTTCGAAACCGGCCGCGATGTTGTGGGTCGGTGTACCCCACTCGATCCCGTCGACGACCTTGCGTTCGAGAGCCGGATAGACCTCGGCGCCGGCCAGGATGACCGTGGAGGCACCGAGCTTCTGGGCGATCTCGGCCCAGGCGCCGGCGGTGCGAACCTTCATGCCGACATAGTCCTCGAGGCTGCGGACTGCCTTGTGACTGTGCAGGAACAGCTCACGCGGCGCGGAACCGCACGGGACCGCGGCGACGTTGAACTTCTCCATGCGCCAGTCCATCATCATTTCCTGGCCGCCGCCCTTGAAGATCCAGTGCATCATCTTGTCCCAGGCCATCGTGCCGGCGAAACCGCCGAACAGGATCGAGGTCTTGTCGACACCCCAGTCGTAGCCGGGCCAGTTGTGGCTGGTCTGGGCAACGCCCTTCGAGACCGCGTCCGTCACCTTCAGCGCCTTGCCGAGCGTGCCGGCCGGATAGACCTCGATGTCGATGGTGTTGTTCGAGGTCGTTTCCATGTTTGCCGCCGCGCCACGCGCGGCATATTCGAGCATGACGCCACCGGCCCACGGTGTGGCCATGTCCAGCTTCATCTGTGCGCCGGCCACGCCGGACATTCCGAATCCGACGAGACCGGCAAGTCCCGCCACGAGAAGTGTACGCTTCATCACGTTGCCTCCTGCAATTGTGCTGCCCTGTCCGCGGGTGTTGTCGACGCTCCTGTCCGGATTGTCGTTGTGCCGGGATGCACGGGCCCTTGCCTGCCGTTCCGGCGCGGCAGCCCCATGATCGGGCCGATATTCCCGAAATGTCAACGTTTGCGCGTCGCCGGCTGCACCCGCCGGGTCGGGAGCGCGGTATCAGTGGGTGCACCGGGCATGGCGTTCGATGTGGTAGTCACGCCGGGCGAGTTCGACCGAGAACCGGCGCACGGGCTCCTGCAGGCGTTCGGCCGCGGCCCGGGCGTCGGCATTGACCGCGGCAAGACGCTCGGCCGCGGCTTCGGCGTCACGGGCGAGCCTGGCCTCGTTCACCGTGACCATGCGCCCGTTCTCGAGCACCATGCGCCCGCCGATCATCACGGACTCGACCCCGGTGCCGTCCTCCCCGTGCACGACCTGGTTGACCGGGTCGTTGAGCGGGACGTAGTTGATCCGGTCGAGGTCGAGGAAGACGATATCGGCCTTCCGGCCCGGAGCAATGGCGCCGATCTCCTCGCCGAACCCAAGGACGTCGGCACTGCCCCGGGTTGCCAGCGTCAGGATCTCGTCGGTGGCGAGCCAGCGTTCCGGATCCAGTTCCTGCACCCGCGAGACCATGGATGCGATCCGCATCGCCTCGAACATGTTCAGGTTGTCGGAACAGGTACACGCATCGGTGCCGACTCCGACCCTGACCCCGGCGTCGAGCAGTGCCCGGGACGCGGCGAGGCCGTTGCCAAGCCGCGCGTTCGAGCCCGGATTGTGGGCGACGGCACCGCCGGCATCGGCGATCCGGCGCATGTCGTCGCCGTCGAGCCACACCGCGTGCGCCGCCACGAAATCCGGCCCGAGGATGCCGAGGTGATCGAGCCACGCGGTCTGGGTCATCCCGTAGAGCTGCATGCCGGCATGGGCCTGCACCTTCGACTCGGCCAGGTGGGTGTGAAACCCGACCCCGTGTTCCCCGGCCAATGCCCGTGCCGCGCGCAGGAACTCGGTGCTGCAGTGATGCGGGATGGTCGGGGCAAGCGCCAGCCGGATCCGGTCGCGGCTGAACGACCAGGCGGCGAGCGCGCCTTCCCACGCGGCGAGGCTGGTTGCGAACGGTTCGATCGCCACCGCCTCGGCATCACGGCGGACCGGGGCGGGAAGTGCGTCCAGCAGGCCGGGAACCGCCTGGTAGAAGGTCCGGTCGGCCATCATCGGTGCGATGACGGCACGCATCCCGACATCGCTGTAGGCCCGCCCGACCGCGTCGAGCCCCTCCGGGGTGGGCACCGGGAACTCGAAGGTCAGGTCGTAGGCGGCGGTGCATCCCTTGCGCACCATCTCCACGGCGCCGATCAGAGTGGTGAGGTACTTGTCCTCGAGCGTGCGGCCCCCCGTGATCCACGGGGCGGCATTCAGCAGCAACTCAAGGTTCCAGCGGTCTCCCAGGCTCTTGGCAAGGTTGTTGTGGCCGTGGGTATGCGCGTTGACCAGGCCCGGCATCATCATCCGGCCGCGCGCGTCGCGCACCACGGCGCCGGCAGGTGCCGGCATGCCCGGCGGACCGATCGAGTGGATGGTGTCGCCTTCGACGAGAATGTCCGCGGGATCGGCGCGGTGGCGGTCGATGTCGAGCAGGCGCGCGTTGCGAATGACGGTGTGCATGTGCCTTCACTCCTGCTGTTCGCTCGCCGGCTCGCGGTCTGGTGCCGACCGAGCTCAGATGGCGAGATAGCCCCCGTCGACCGGCAGCTCCGCGCCGGTGATGTAGGACGCCTCGTCGGAAGCCAGGAACGCGACCGCCATGGCCACCTCGATGACCTCGCCGGCGCGGCGCATCGGGACGTGCCGCTCGAGGATCTTCCGGCGCTGCTCGGGATCGGCGGTCACGCCGGATGTGCGCATCGGCGGCATGATGCCGGGGTGAACCGAGTTGACCCGGATGCCGTGGCGCGCCAGCCGGTCGGCCGACTGCTTGGTCATGGCGCGCACCGCTCCCTTCGACGCATTGTAGCCGGGGTGGATGTACCCTTGGCCCACGATGCCCGAGATCGAGGAGATGTTGACGATCGCCCCGCCGCCGTTCCTGATCATTTCGGCCGAGGCGTACTGGGTACCGAGATAGGGACCGGTCGCGTTGATGCGCATCAGCACGTCCCAGGCATCCACATCGCCCTGGTCATCATAGGCGCTGCCGCTGATGCCGGCGTTGTTGACCAGGATGTCGAGCCGGCCGAAGGCATCGGTGATGGCGCCCATTGCCGACTTCCAGTCGGCCTCGCTGGTCACGTCAAGGCGGATGAACAGCGCCTCTCCGCCCGCGGCCTGGATATCCGACGCGACACCCTGCCCCTCGGCTTCCAGCAGGTCCCCGATCGCGACCCTTGCCCCCTGCTCGGCCATGAGCCGCGCCGTTGCGGCTCCCATCCCGAAGGCTCCGCCCGTGATCAGTGCGACCTTGCCATCAAACCGTCGTGTCATGACTGTGACCTCCTGCCCGTGTGCTGTCACGAAACCATAGGTGCTGCGGGCCGGGTCGGAAACCACGATGACGCGCCCGGCTGTCCGAAAGGTGCGCTCGCAACCCGGGTTCGGGTATAGTCCGGCAGTTCCGTACCAGGGGAGACCGGCACATGTCCTACAGCGCCATCCTGTTCGAGGTCGATGCGGGGATAGCGACAATCACGCTCAACCGGCCCGAGGCGCGCAACGCGCTCTCCGCCGAAATGCGGGTCGATCTGGACCGGGCGATGGCGGAGATCAGGGAACGCGCATCCGACGATATCAGTGCCGTCATCCTGACCGGCGCCGGCGGCGCGTTCTGCGCCGGCGGAGACGTGAAGTCGATGGGTTCGCGGCTTGGCTCGGCACGGCTGACGCGAGACGCTCTTCGGCGCAGCCACGACACCATGTTCAGCCTGATGAACCTGGAACTGCCGGTCGTCAGCCTGGTCGACGGAGCCGCGGCGGGCGCCGGGGCGAACATTGCGCTGGCGGCGGATTTCGTGCTCGCCACGCCACGTGCGTTCTTCCTGCAGGCCTTCGTGCGCATCGGCCTCGTTCCCGATTGGGGAGGCATGTTCATCCTGCCCCGGCTGGTAGGGCTGCAGCGCGCCAAGGAACTGGTGTTTACCGGGCGCAGGGTCTACGCGCAGGAAGCACGCGAGATCGGCCTCGTCCACCAGGTCGTCGGGCAGGACAGCGCGATGGCGGAGGCGCGCGAATTCGCGGCACGGTTCGTCGACGCGCCGACCAGTGCGATCGGTCTTGCCAAGAACATCCTGAACCAGTCGTTCAACCTCGATCACCGCACCATGCTCGAACTCGAGGCGATGGCGCAGTCGATCGCCCGGGACGGACAGTTCCACAAGGAGGCGATCCGCCGTTTCGCGGCCAAGGAACCGCCGCTCTACGACTGGGATGCCGTCACCCGCAAGGCGGCGGAGTGACGCGGTTTCAGTTGAAGAAGCGCTCCAGGCGGAACGGTGTGCGATCGATCGATGTCGCCGCGCCGCTGACCATTTCGGCAGCGAGCCGGCCCGCCGCGGGCCCGATACCGAACCCGTGGCCGCTGAAGCCGGTCGCCAGGTGAAATCCCGGCAATGCGTCGACCGGTGCGATGACCGGAACGGCGTCGGGGGTCACGTCAATCAGGCCGGCCCAGCTCTCGACCACAGGTACCGGGGCCAGGGCCGGGAACATGCTGGCGAGGTTGCGGGCAGCCTCGCCCAGGATGCGCCGGTTGGGAGCCGGATCATTGACCCGTGTCGCCTCGAACGGCGAGGGGCCATCAAGGCTCCAGTGACGCGGTGTGCGCAGCTCGGTCAGGAACCGGCCGTCCAGCCTGAGCCGCAACCGCGAGCGTTCTTCGCGGTATGACGCCATGAAGGAACGGGCCCAGCGCAGCGTGTCCGGGACGATCGGCACTTCGGTTGCCGAACCGTGCGCCACCGTGTAGCCGCCGTCCTGGCGACGGCGAAACGCGACATCCCTGCTCCAGACGGCATGCTCGGTCACCACGGGTGCCGGGGCGGTGCGGAACACCGAGGATCGCACCTTGAGCTGGGGCAGCACGATTCCGTGCCGGGCGCAGAACAGCGAGGACCATGCCCCGCCGGCGCACAGGACGGCGGATGTGGCGATGCGGCCATGTTCGGTCACCACCCCCGACACCCGGCCCGCCTGGGTGTCGAGACCGCGCACGGCGCACTGCTCGACGATGGTGGCGCCCTGCCGGCGGGCCGCCCGCGCAAGAGCCGGGGTGGCCAGGGCGGGTTCGGCCCGCCCGTCGCTCGGCGTGTACAGCCCCCCGATCCACTCGCCGTGGGACCCGGGCAGGACCTTGCGGACCTCTTCGCGCGACAGCAACCGGGTATCGAGCTGGTACTGCCGGGCATGCTCGAGCCAGGCCTCGTAGCTCGCAAGCTGGCTCTCGGTGCTGGCGAGGTAGAGTGCGCCGGCACGCGTGAACCCGACGTCCTCACCGATCTCCCCGGCAAGACCGTTCCACAGGCGCAGACTCTCGATGATGGTCGGGATCTCGGCCGGGTCGCGTCCCTGCTGGCGCACGAACCCCCAGTTGCGCGACGACTGCTCCCCGGCCACCCTGCCCTTTTCGCACAGGGTGACGCCGATGCCGCCGCGGGACAGGTAGTAGGCGGCCGCGACCCCTATGATCCCGCCACCGACGATGACGACGTCGCTGGTGTCCGGGACTCCGGTCACGGCCTGTCCCTCGCGGTCAGAACCGGTCCTTCACCTTCAGGACCTGGCGGCCGCGGTACATCCCGGTCTTCAGGTCGATGTGATGCGGGCGGCGCATTTCCCCGGTATCGGCGTCCTCGACGTAGGTCGGCTCCGCAAGCGCGTGGTGGGACCTGCGCATGCCGCGCTTGGACGGTGTGGTCTTCCGCTTCGGAACGGCCATGGTGCGGTTTCTCCAGTCTGGCAGGGAGCCTGCGAAACAGCGGTCAATACCCGCTCGCAACAAGGCGGGCAAGGGCAAAGACGTCAGGCAAACTCGAGAATCGCCTCGTCGACGGCAAGGCTCGAGCCCGGACTGGCCAGCACCTTCGCAACCACCGCGTCGCGTTCCGCCCGCAACACGTTCTCCATCTTCATCGCCTCGACCACCGCCAGTTCCTGACCGGCCTTTACCTGCTCGCCCGGTTCGACCGCCACCGACACCAGCAGCCCCGGCATCGGAGAAAGCAGGAAGCGGGACATGTCCGGCGCTTCCTTGACCGGCATCATGTCGAGGTAGCGCCAGATCCGTTCCGCAACGACCCGAACCGTGCGGATCGCTCCGGCGTGCTGCAGCAGGTGGCCGTCCTGGCCAAAGCCGGTCCGGGCCACGATCCGGGTGCCGTCGACGGTTCCCGCGAAGAGGTCGCGTTCCGGCTCGCAATCTCCCCGGACCGCCACGGTCCCTCTTCCCTCCAGGTTCACGTCGAAACCGCCCTCGACCGCGATGACCGTCGCGCCGATCCTGGTTTCGCCGTCGATCACCAGCAGCCGTTCGGGCCCGGCGACCGAGGTGCGGCGGACCAGGTCGGTCTGGCCGCTGATCCGTCGTTCCCGACGGGACCGCGCATGGTGACGTGCCACGGCAATGGCACGCAGTGCCGCCACCCGGTCATCGTCGAGTCCGGCGCCGGCAAATCCGTCGGGAAAGGCCTCGTCGATGAACCCGGTCGTCATTTGCCCGGCCATGAAGTCCGGGTGAGTGACCAGGGCGGCGAGGAACGGCACGTTGTGGGAGACGCCGCGGATGTCGATGCGTTCGAGCGCATCCGCCATGCGCCGGGCGGCCTCGGACCGGTCACTGCCGCTCGTGATCAGCTTTGCGATCATCGGATCGTAGAACATCGAGATCTCGGCTCCCTCGGCGACCCCGGTGTCGATGCGGACACCGTCGCCGGCCTCGGGTGGCCGGAACCGGGCAAGGCGCCCGGTCGACGGCAGGAACCCGCGGAAGGGATCCTCGGCGTAGATCCTGGCCTCGATGGCCCAGCCCTCCAGCCGCACGTCGGCCTGGGAAAACGGCAGCGGCTCGTCACAGGCGATGCGGATCATCAGTTCGACAAGGTCGAGGCCGGTGACGAGTTCGGTCACCGGATGCTCGACCTGCAGGCGGGTGTTCATCTCGAGGAAGTAGAAGTTCCGATCGCGGTCGACGACGAATTCCACGGTGCCCGCCGAGCGGTAGTCCACGGCCCGGGCGAGCGCGACTGCCTGGGCTCCCATCCGGGCACGGGTATCCTCGTCGAGAAACGGGCTCGGCGCTTCCTCCAGGACCTTCTGGTGACGGCGCTGGATCGAGCACTCCCGCTCGCCCAGATACAGGATGGTTCCGTGATGATCGGCAATGACCTGGATCTCGATGTGGCGCGGATCCTCGATGTAGCGTTCGACAAAGACCCGGTCGTCACCGAAACTCGACCGGGCCTCGCTTGTCGCCGAGCGGAACCCGTCGCGGATCTCGTCGCGTGTCCTGGCGATGCGCATTCCCTTGCCACCGCCCCCGGCCGACGCCTTGAGCATCACCGGGTAGCCGACCCCGTCGGCAACCTCTATCGCTTCATCCTCGTCGGCGAGAGCCTGGACGTGACCGGGGATGGTGGCGACCCCGGCATCGATCGCGATCAGTTTTGATTCGATCTTGTCGCCCATCTTCGAGATCGCGTCCGTTCCCGGGCCGATGAAGGCGACGTTCATGGCCTCGAGGCCGCGGGCAAGCTCGGGGTTTTCCGACAGGAAACCGTAGCCGGGATGCACGGCCCCGGCACCGGTCCGGCGGACCGCGTCGAGGATGCGGTCGACCCTCAGGTAGCTGTCGGTCGACGCCGGGGTCCCGATGTGAACCGCCTCGTCGGCGCTCTGGACATGCAGGGCGCCGGCATCCGCGTCCGAATAGACCGCAACCGTGGTAATTCCCATCCGGCGCGCGGTCCGGATCACCCGGCACGCGATCTCGCCGCGGTTTGCAATGAGGATCTTCTCGAACATGTCCCGTTATCCCGAGCTTGCCGACGGCGCTCCCGGTTCAGGCGTCTCCCAGCACCGTGGCCAGTGCGTTCATTGCGCGGTCCAGTTTCTCCGGCGTCGAGGCATAGCACAACCGCAGGAAACCCTGGCCGCCGGGGCCGAAGGCGCTGCCCGGCGCGAGGCCGACGTTGCACCGGTCGACCAGCTCCTTGCTCAGCGCGAGCGAGTCCGTGAGCCCGTCGACGCTGAAGAAGGCATAGAACGCGCCCTGCGGCCGGCTGACACGGACACGCGGCCACGTCTCCAGCCGGTCGCAGACCAGGTCGCGGCCGGCAAGGCAGCGGGCGCGCAGGTCCTCGATCACCTCGTCACCGCCGGTCAGCGCCGCGATCCCGGCACGCTGGACGAAGACCGGGACCCCCGAGGTCTGGATCTGGACCACCTTGGCGAGCGTTGGCGCCAGAGCCCGCGGATGGACGATCCAGCCGAGCCTCCAGCCGGTCATCAGCCATGACTTCGAAAAGGAATTGACGATGAGCACCTTGTCATCGGGTTCGGCGTGCCGCAGCAGCGACGGACTGACGTCGCGGCCAAAGACCAGGGAGTGATAGACCTCGTCGGCGATGACCCAGATGTCGCGCTCGCGGGCCCATTCCAGCAACCGGGCCTGGTCCTCCTCCGGCATGATCCAGCCGGTCGGATTGTTCGGCGAGTTGACGAACACTGCCTTGGTCCTGTCGGTTGCCGCCGCAAACACCTCCTCGAGATCGAGCTGCCAGCCGTCCGCAGTGTGCCGGATGGTTGCGTGACGGGCCACGCCGTCATTGACCTTGATCGTCGAGTAGATGTTGGGCCAGACCGGACCGACGACGATCACCTCGTCCTGCGGATCGAGCAGCATGCCGATGACCAGCGACAGGCCCATCATGCCGGAATTGGTGATGGTGATCCGCTCGGGCGTGACCGCAACCCCGAAGGCCCGGAGGTGGTAGTCGACCAGTGCCCGCCTCAGGTCCTCGATCCCGTTCTGGTCGGTGTAGAAGGTCTCGCCGCGGCGCATCGAGTCCGCCGCCGCCTCGCAGATGTGCGCCGGTGTCGGAACGTCTCCTTCCCCGAACCACAGCGGGATCAGGCCCTGCCTGCCCCAGCCGTAGATGGCGATCTCGAGGATGTCGGTTTCCTCGAGCTCGTTGACTGTTCGGGCAAGGTCCGGGAACGCGTAGTCCTGTGCCATCGGCCTGCTCCTCGATCCTGTCCGGCCCGCGGTCTTGGTGGGTTGGGCTCGCGATGCTATGCAGGCGCTTTCGTCCACTTCCGGCACCGCCATGTCAACCACGATCTATCTTGCGCGCCATGGAGAGACGACATGGAATCGTGCCGGCCGGCTGCAGGGACGCTCCGATTCCCCGCTGACCATGCGCGGCGTCCGCCAGGCGCAGGCGATGGGCACGGCGCTCCGTGATGTCCTGGGGTCGACCGACCATCAGGTCTGGGCCAGTCCGATCGGGCGAACCCGCCAGACGGTCGCGATCCTGTGCGACACCATCGGGTACCCGTACCATGAGGTGCGGTTCGATGACCGGCTCGTGGAGATCACCCTTGGCGATCGTGACGGCTATGCCGGCTGGCGGGAACTGGCGCGGGACTACCCGCAGGAAGCGGAGCAGCGCCGGCGTGACCCCTGGAACTTCAGGCATCCCAACGGCGAAAGCAGCCAGATGGTCCAGGACCGGGTCCGACCACTGCTCGAGACCTGGGACGCGGAAGGCGGACACCACGTGGTGGTGACCCACGGAGTGGTCAGCAAGATCCTCCGCGGGCTGCATCTCGGGCTCGACCGGATACAGACCTACGCCCTTGACCGGCCGCAGGATGCTGTCCATCGCCTGCACCGCGACGGCATCGACATCATCCGCGTCGAGAGGTCCGGGCAATGACGATCTACCTGCTGCGTCACGGCGAGACCATCTGGAACCGCGACCGCCGTCTGCAGGGCCAGCGGGATACGCCCCTGACCCTGCGCGGGGCGCACCAGGCCGTCGCGATGGGACGAGCGCTCGCCCGCGTCCTCGGCGGACGCCGTCCCGGAGCGATGCTCTCGAGCCCGCTCGGCCGGGCGTACCAGACCGCCGCACTGGTTGCCGACGAGATCGGTGTCGATCCGGACCGGATCGTGCTGGAGCACCGGGTGATCGAGACATCGTTCGGAGCCTGGGACGGGCTCAACATGGAGGAAATCCTCGAGCGGTATCCGCACGAGTGGGCAGAGCGCCGGGCCGACCGATGGCACAGGGCACCGCCGGGCGGCGAGAGCCACGCCGAGGTTGCGGAACGGGCGGGGAGGTTTCTCGCCGCCATGCCGGATCAACGCCCGCTGGTCATCGTGGCGCACGGGTCGTTCAACCGGATCCTGCGCGGGTTGTGGCGTGGTCTCGACGGCCTGGCCAGCCTGGCGCTCGACGAGCCGCAGGACGGGTTCTATCGGCTCGATCCGGAGCGCCGCGAGTGCTTTATTCCGGCCGGTGCGGTACCGCGGGAAGGCGCCGGATCGAGCTGACCGCCAGGCCGGTGGCGTCCAGACGGGCCAGGAAGTCTGCAAGCGGTTCCTCGCTGACCGCCATGTGGTGGGCATTCGCATGCAGCACCCGGCCGGCACCGGACACCAGGGCGACATGTCCGGTGGTAAACACCAGGTCTCCGGTCCCGGCCTCGACGACCGTCCCGCCCAGTGCGGCCTCCTGCTGGTCGGAGTCGCGTGGCGCCCGGATCCCGCTGCGGGCCAGCGCGAGCTGGACCAGGCCCGAGCAGTCGACGCCGAGACTGGACCGCCCGCCCCACAGGTAGGGCGCACCGAGGAACATCCGGGCGACGGCGACGTGGTCGACGGCGGGATCGTCCACGCAGACAAGGTGCCGGTCCGGGACCCAGCCACCGCCGGCGATGGCCGAGTACCCCCCTTCCCTCGCTCCGACCGTGACCGGGCTGTTCATGTGCAGCATGGCCACCGGCCGGCTGCGCAGGTCCGGACGCGAGAAGGCAACGGTGCGCAGCACGCCGACCGCATGGGTCGGGTCCACGAGCGTGTCGGTCAGGCCGTCGGCGGCGGTATAGCCGACGTACCCGTCGGCGGCGCACTGCCCCCAGGCCCAGCCGTCGGCCTCGTCGTAGACCGTGAACCGTTCGCCGAACAGGAGTTCGCTCACGCGTTGGGCCTCGCCATCAGGATGCTCGAACAGTCCGGCGAGCGGGACGCGGAGCTGCATGTCGCGGCCGCGGACATAGCGATCGGCACTGACGGTGCCGCGCAGGTGCTCGGCCGCGAGATCCGCACGCCATGGCCTGACGCGCGGATCGTGTCGTGTCACGATTTCAGTTCCCGGATCGCATCCTCGAGCCCGCTGATCGTGAGCGGGTACATCCGCTCCTCCATCAGCTCGCCCACCATCTCGATCGAGCGGGTGTAGCCCCAGTACTTCGGGTCCGTCGGGTTCAGCCACACGCAGCGGTGGAAGTGGCTGCGTATGCGCTGGATCCACTGTGCGCCGGGTTCCGGGTTCATGTGTTCGACGCTGCCGCCCGCCACCGAAAGCTCGTAGGGACTCATCGAGGCGTCACCGACCATGATGCACTTGTAGTTCTCGGGGAAGGTGTGCAGCACTTCCCAGGTCGGGATGCGTTCGATGTGGCGGCGCCGGTTGTCCTTCCACATGGTCTCGTAGGGGCAGTTGTGGAAGTAGAAGTACTCGAGGTGCTTGAACTCGCTGCGGGCGGCGGAAAACAGTTCCTCGGTCACCCGGACGTAGGGGTCCATCGATCCGCCGACATCGAAGAAAATCAGCACGTTGATCGCGTTGCGCCGTTCCGGGACCATCCTGATATCGAGCAGGCCGCCGTTCCGGGCCGTCGAGGAGATGGTGCCGTCCAGGTCGAGTTCGGTCTCGACGCCCTCGCGGGCAAACCGGCGCAGCTTGCGCAGCGCGACCTTCATGTTGCGGATCCCGATCTCGACCGTGTCGTCGAGATTGCGGAAGTCGCGCCGGTCCCACACCTTGACCGCGCTGCGGTTGCGGCCCTCGTGCTGGCCCATCCGCACGCCCTCGGGGTTGTAGCCGTAGGCGCCGAACGGTGACCGACCGGCGGTACCGATCCACTTGTTGCCGCCCTGGTGGCGGCCCTTCTGTTCCTCGAGCCGCTTCTTCAGGGTCTCCATCAGCGCGTCCCAGCCGCCGAGCGCCTCGATCCTGGCCTTTTCCTCATCGCTCAGGTTGAGCTCGGCCATCGCGCGGAGCCAGTCGTCGGGAATCTCGGCGCCGAACAGGTCGTCAAGGGCTTCCAGCCCCTGGAAACAGTAGCCGAACACCTGGTCAAACCGGTCGATGTGGCGTTCGTCCTTCACGAGGGTGGCGCGGGAGAGGAAGTAGAAGTCGTCGATCGAGTAGTTGGCGACCCCCTGCTTCACCGCTTCCAGCAGGGTCAGGTACTCCTTCATCGAGACCGGGATTTCGGCCTTCTTGAGCGAGGTGAAGAAGGTGGTGAACATCCTGTCTGTCTCCCTGCCCGTACCCCTGCGGATACAGTCTACGCCCTGCGACGCTCAAGGCCGGAACGGACCTCGTCGAGCAGCTGGGTGAGGGTGATCGCGAGTTCCTGTCCGCCCGCGTCCGTGCAGTCCCGGGCAACCGGTTTCGCCTCGGCCCGGCCCTGTTCCATGGACCGTTTGACGGCTGCGATGTCCTCGTCGTTCCCGCCGGCCTTGCGTACCATGCCCTCGACCATGTCGGCGAACCAGGCGATTTCCTCCTGGTTGCCGCCGCAGGGCGGCACCGTCGCGGCGATGTAACCGGCGTGACGCCCGAATGCGTCCAGCGCCTTCTCGAGCGCCCTGTCGCTGGCGGCGAGCGGGGCGGTGGCGACCAGCAGGGCCAGCAGTCCGATGGCGGGACGTGCTGCCGCCACCGCTTCAGCTCCGGTTCTGGCGCCGCGCGAGAAAGGCCAGGCGCTCGAACAGGTGGACGTCCTGTTCGTTCTTGAGCAGGGCGCCGTAGAGCGGCGGGATCAGGTCCTTCTTGTCCTTGATCCGCAGGGCTTCCGGCGGAATGTCCTCGACCACCAGCAACTTGATCCAGTCGAGAAGCTCCGAAGTCGAGGGCTTCTTCTTCAGACCCGGAACCTCGCGGATCTCGAAGAAGGCCGACAACGCCTCGCGCAACAGCGACTTCTTCAGGTTCGGGTGATGCACCTCGACGATGCGTTCCATGGTTTCCGCATCGGGGAAGCGGATGTAGTGGAAGAAGCAGCGGCGCAGGAAGGCGTCCGGCAGTTCCTTCTCGTTGTTCGACGTGATGATCACGACCGGCCGGTGCCGGGCCCGGACCTGTTTCCGGGTCTCGTAGACGAAGAACTCCATGCGATCGAGTTCCAGCAGCAGGTCGTTCGGGAACTCGATGTCGGCCTTGTCGATCTCGTCGATCAGCAGCACCACCTGCTCGTCCGCATCAAACGCGTCCCACAGCTTGCCGCGCTGGATGTAGTTGGCGACATCGCCGACCCTTTCATCTCCGAGCTGGCTGTCGCGCAGCCGTGACACCGCGTCGTACTCGTACAGCCCCTGCTGTGCCCTGGTGGTCGACTTGATGTGCCACTCGATCAGCGGCTTGCCAAGCGCTTCGGCGACCTCGTGGGCAAGGATTGTCTTGCCGGTTCCCGGTTCCCCCTTCACCAGAAGCGGGCGTTCGAGTGTCACGGCCGCATTGACCGCGACCATGAGATCTTCCGTTGCGATGTATGTATCGGTTCCCAGGAACCGCGCCTGCTCCAGCATTGCCGGACCCCCCGTGTTCTGGATCTGCGGGTTGTATCGCCCTCGTCAGGACCGTGTGGCGTCGGTCAGCGCCTGCCGGACCGCGGCGAGAGCCGCGGGCGTGGCGCCGGTATCGGGCCCGCCGGCCTGTGCGAGATCGGGCCGTCCCCCTCCCCCGCCGCCGCCCAGCGCACCGGCCGCGGCCCGCGCCAGGACGACCGCGTCAAGCCGGTCGGTCAGGTCGTCGGTCACCGCGACCACGAGCGATGCCTTGCCGGCGTCGGTGGTGATGATGGTGATCACTCCGGAACCGATCTCCGACCTGAGCCGGTCGGCCATGCTGCGCAGTTCCCGCGCCGGAACCCCTTCCAGTGTCCGGGTGATCAGCGGGATGTCGCCGATGCGCGCCTGTTCGCCGTTCGCCCCGTCGCCGCTTGCAAGCCGGAGCCGCAGGTCACGCAGTTCGCGCTCCAGCTGGCGGCGTTCTTCGACCAGGGCGCCGATGCGTTCCGGAAGCTGGTCGGGTGTCGCGCGCAACTGCGCCGCCGCGCGCTCCAGCAGCTCGTCTCGCCCATCGAGGTAGGCGAGTGCCGAGGCGCCGGTGACCGCTTCGATCCGGCGGACACCGGAGGCGACCGCACCTTCCGACAGGATGCGGAACACGCCGATGTCCCCGGTGCGCGTCACGTGGGTGCCGCCGCACAGTTCCACCGACCAGGCGTTCCTTGCGCCATCGGGATCGGCGCCGCCCATGCAGACCACCCGGACCTCCTCGCCGTACTTCTCGCCGAACAGTGCCATGGCGCCGGCGGCGATGGCGGTGTCGGGATCCATGAGCGTGGTGGTGACCTCGCTGTTGCCGCGGATCCGGTCGTTGACCTCGGATTCGATGGCGCGGAGAGCCGGAGGGGTGACCGCTTCGGGATGGGCGAAGTCGAACCGCAGGCGGTCGGGTGCGACCAGTGATCCCTTCTGGGCCACGTGACTGCCCAGCTGCCGGCGCAACGCCTCGTGCAGCAGGTGGGTTGCCGAGTGATTCGCGCGCAGGCAGGACCGCCGTGGCGTGTCGACCACGAGCTCCACCGCATCCCCGATCTCGAGCGCGCCGGACTCGAGCCGTGCCGAGTGCACGAACAGGTCGCCGACGCGCCGCTGGACATCCAGGATCGTGATCTCCGCTCCGGTCGGCGAACGCACGGTGCCGCGGTCTCCGACCTGGCCCCCGGCCTCGCCGTAGAACGGGGTCTGGTTGACGACGATCTGCACCTCGACCGGCGCGCCGTTCGCGCTGACCGATCCCTCCCGTTTGCCCGCAGCCACCAGCGCCTGGACCTCGGCCTCGGCGCGGTCGCTGCTGTAGCCGAGGAACTCGGTTGCTCCCAGGGACTCGCGCAGGTCGAACCAGTGCGTGTCCTCGGCGGCATCCCCGGTCCCGGACCAGGCGGCGCGGGCTGCCTCGCGCTGGCGTTCCATCGCGGCGTCGAACCCCGCACGATCGACCGTGCGGTTCTGGCCGCGCAGGATGTCCTCGGTGAGATCGAGGGGAAAGCCGTAGGTATCGTACAGCCTGAACGCTTCCTCTCCCGGCAGGTTCTCGCGCTCTCCGAGCCGCGCGGTTGCCAGTTCGAGGTGCCGCAGGCCGCGACCCAGGGTTTCCCGGAACCGGGATTCCTCCAGCCGAAGCGTTTCGGCAACCAGGTCGTGGGCCCGGTGGAGTTCCGGGAAGGCCTCGCCCATCTGGCGGACGAGTGCGGGGACGAGTTTCCACATCAGCGGTTCGGTGCAGCCGATGATATGCGCATGGCGCATGGCGCGGCGCATGATCCGGCGCAGCACGTACCCGCGACCTTCCCGCGCCGGCAGCACGCCGTCGGCGATCAGGAAGGCGGATGCGCGCAGGTGGTCGGCGATGACCCGGTGTGAGACCGCGTGGGGGCCGTCGGGGTGACTGTTCGACGCATCGGCCGATGCCTCGATCAGGGCCCGCATCAGGTCGATGTCGTAGTTGTCATGGTGCCCCTGCAGCACGGCGGCGACGCGCTCGAGCCCCATTCCGGTGTCGATGCTCGGCCGTGGCAGGGGGACGCGCTCATCGGCCGAGACCTGCTCGAACTGCATGAAGACCAGGTTCCAGATCTCGATGAACCGGTCCCCGTCCTCGTCGGGGCTGCCCGGCGGGCCACCCGGGATCGCGTCGCCGTGATCGTAGAAGATCTCGGAACAGGGGCCGCAGGGACCGGTGTCGCCCATGGCCCAGAAGTTGTCGGAGGTCGCGATGCGGATGATGCGGTCATCCGGCAGGCCGGCAATCCGCTTCCACAGCCCGGCCGCCTCGTCGTCATCGGCGTAGACGGTGACCAGCAGGCGGTCGGGCGCCAGGCCGTACTCCCGGGTGACCAGGGACCAGGCGTGGTCGATGGCGACATCCTTGAAGTAGTCGCCGAAGGAAAAGTTGCCGAGCATCTCGAAGAAGGTGTGGTGACGTGCGGTGTAGCCCACGTTCTCGAGATCGTTGTGCTTGCCTCCGGCGCGGACGCACTTCTGCGAGGTGGTCGCACGCGGCGGATCGCGTGTCTCCACGCCGGTGAACACGTTCTTGAACTGCACCATTCCGGAGTTGGTAAACAGCAGCGTCGGATCGTTCTGCGGCACCAGCGGGCTGGAGGCGACCACCGCGTGATCGTGTCCTGCGAAAAACTCGAGGAAAGTCGCACGTATGTCGCTGGTCGTCTGCATCCTGTCCGCCCCTTCGCAGCGGTCCGGGCGGCCCGGTGACGTCCCGCCGGCTTCGACCGGGTTTTACGCAAGCGGCCGCAACAAGTCCACAGGCCCGGACCGGTCCCGGCCGGACCGTGACCCGGCCGGTCCGCAGGCCGGATGTGCGGGAACCGGGCTCCGGACCATCGAGGGAACCGCGGAAGCAGGGGTTCAGCGCGTGTGCCGGGTCATCAGGGGGCCTGGCAGGCGCAGGGTCCGCGCCCCTTCCGGCCGGTCACCGGTGCCGGGTTCCGGCATGGTCCGCCTGGTACGGCCGTGCGTACGGGTGGGTTGCGTTCAGGCGGCGCTCAAGCCGGATTTCGTCCCGGCCAGCACGTCACGGGCGGTGAACGGTGATAACCAGGCGATGGTGTCGGCACGCGGCTGTCGACACGTGCCGACGCTGACCCGGCGTCAGCTTTCCTCCTGGGGTGCTTCGACGGCAAGCCCGGCATTCCGGCGGATCTGCGTCTCGATTGCCTCGCCGATCTCGGCGTTTTCGCTGAGGAACGCCCGGGCGTTCTCCCTGCCCTGCCCGATCCGCTGACCACCATGGCTGAACCACGATCCGGATTTCTCGACGATGCCGGCATCGACGCCAAGGTCGAGCAGTTCACCGGTCTTCGAGATGCCCTCGCCGTACATGATGTCGAACTCGACACTGCGGAATGGCGGGGCCATCTTGTTCTTGACCACCTTGACCCGGGTCTGGTTGCCCAGCACCTCGTCGCGCACCTTGATGGCTCCGATGCGGCGGATGTCGAGCCGGACCGAGGCGTAGAACTTGAGCGCATTGCCGCCGGTCGTGGTTTCGGGGCTGCCGAACATGACCCCGATCTTCAGCCGGATCTGGTTGATGAAGATGACCAGGCAGTTCGACCTTGAGATCGACGAGGTCAGCTTGCGCAGCGCCTGGCTCATCAGACGGGCCTGAAGGCCGACGTGGCTGTCGCCCATCTCACCCTCGAGTTCGGCCCGCGGGACCAGTGCGGCAACCGAATCGATCACCAGGACGTCGACCGCCCCGGAGCGAACCAGGGTGTCGGCAATCTCGAGCGCCTGCTCACCGGTATCGGGCTGGGAAATCAGCATCTCGTCGACATCGACGCCGAGCTTGCCGGCATAGGCCGGGTCAAGGGCATGCTCCGCATCGACAAAGGCGCAGATCCCGCCCTTCTTCTGCGCTTCCGCAACGACGTGCAGCGCGAGCGTGGTCTTGCCTGAACTCTCCGGGCCATAGACCTCGACGATCCGGCCCCTGGGAAGGCCGCCGATACCGAGCGCGATATCGAGACCGATCGATCCCGTGGACACCGCCTCGACCTCGACCGCGGTCTCGCGCTGGCCAAGGCGCATGACCGAACCCTTGCCGAACGCCTTGTCGATGTGCTCCAGGGCTGCCGCGAGGGCTTTCGACTTGTCCATGGTTTCCTGCTGGTCTGACCGGAAGGGGATCACCGACATGTGCCTGCTCCATATCTCACACCGTGCGGAGGTGTGGCAACGCATAACCGTGGCGCCGTGCTGTTCCGTCAGCCCTGTGTGGGGTGGACTGACCGGCTGTTCCGGCATATGTCGATATTCATACGTGATTTGTTCGCACAGGTAAACCAAATAAACATGGTTTGTGCGCAACAAGACCGTGGAGTCGTTCGTGGTTGTCCCACCACCGCGTGTGGGTCTCTACCAGATGAAGTGGGCCGACTCATCACTGTCCCCATGGGGCAGCGGAGAACGTCAGTCGTCGCGGTGGGTCCGTTCGAGACGTTCGTGGCGCTCCTGCGCCTCAAGGCTCAGGGTGGCAATCGGCCGGGCCATCAGGCGACGCAACGCGATCGGTTCGTCGGTTTCCTCGCAGTAGCCGTAGCTGCCGTTCTCGATCCTGTCGAGCGCCTCGTCGATCTTGCTGATCAGCTTGCGTTCGCGGTCCCGTGTCCGCAGCTCGATCTGGTGATCGGTCTCGAGCGAGGCACGATCGGCGAGGTCCGGTTGCTGGAGATTGCCCTGGGTGAGATGGTTGAGCGTGGTTCCGGCTTCCCGCAGCAGGTCCGCCTTCCACTCGAGCAGCCGCCGGCGAAAGAACTCGAGCTGCCGTGCGCTCATGAATTCCTCGTGTTCGCTGGGTTCGTAGTCCGGCCCGAGCGTTACCCGCATATACACTCTCCAGCTGCGTCGCCCGCACCACGCACCGAACTCGACTGAGTGCGGAAAATTGCACGGAATATATAGAGGGGGCTTGGCTGCCGCAACTGTCTGCTGCGCTCGAAATCACTTTAACAAACAACAATAACCATTTGAAATATCAATATAGTGAAACTGCGCCGTTCAGACCCCTGGTCATGACAGCAGGCGACATTCAGCAACCGGCCCCGGACTGCGCCGGGCGGGCAGGCGATGGATCCGCACGCCCGGGCAGACCTTGCGCGCGATGTCGCACGGGTGCCGGTGGCGGCCCGTCCGGATGACCTGTCCCGCTTCGCCCGTGTGGGCGAACAGGCGAAACGCCGCCTCGCCGCCGCCACCTGCAACAGCTTCGCCCTGGGTGTCGTCCTTTATGACCACGAGCACGTCGTGCCGTTCAAAGAGCGAATGTTTGCCGCGCCACTATCAGCACTATGGTCATGACGGATGGAGGGACGGCGGGAGCGGGTCCGGCTGCCCCGGCCGGCATGGTTCTCCCGTTGACCGGGCAGATTGTCCAAGCAAACGGACGTGACCACGCACCTCCTGAATCCGACTTCCCGTCGGCGGTCGACAGCCATTCACCTCGCCGCAAACCCGTCAGCCGGTACCCCGAGAGCAAGCCGGATCCAGGGGGTGAGGAGGAACCTGAACATCATGGAGACGAACCCACCGGCCTGTCGGACGGAGTCCGGTCCGGCTCTGGCCACGTGGCGGTGAATGGGACAGACTGCGCGGCCGGTGATGTCGGACATCGGTGGGGGAAGCGCGATGGCGGATCGGCCGATATTGGTTGCGGGCGGTGGCATCGGTGGTCTTGCCGCCGCGCTGGCGCTCGGGCGCAAGGGACATGACGTCCGCCTGCTCGAGCAGGCGGACGAGTTCGGAGAGGTCGGGGCCGGGCTGCAACTCGGCCCGAACGTGTTCCGGATGTTCCGGCAGCTGGAACTGACCGAATCGGTCGGCGATCTTGCCTTCTTTCCGTGCGCACTGGTGATGCGCGACGGATTTTCCGGCGACGAGATCATCCGGGTCCCGGTCAACACGCCCGAATTCAGCGAACGGTTCACCTATCCCTACGGCGTGATCTTCCGGCCGGACCTGCACCGGATCCTGGTCGATGCCTGCCGCGCGGTGCCCGGTATCGAACTCGAACTCGGTCGCAACGTGGTCGCCCACGAGGACAACGGGGATTCGGTCACCGTCACCTGTGCCGACGGCACGCGCCATGAGGGATCGGGACTTCTCGGCGCCGACGGACTGTGGTCGGGGATCCGCAATTCGGTAGTCGGCGACGGGGCTCCGCGTGTCGTCGGGCACGTCGCCTACCGGGCAGTGCTGCCGATCGAACAGGTTCCCCCTCACCTGCAGTTCGACACGGTAGTGGCGTGGGTCGGGGCCCGCACCCATCTCGTCCAGTACCGGCTGCATCGCGGGGACATCATGAACCTCGTGGCGGTGTTTCACAGTGACCGTCACGACCAGGGCTGGGACGTATTCGGGGATCCGGCGGAGCTGCACGCCTCGTTTTCGGGCCAGTGCGCCGATGTGCAGGCCCTGCTCGAACGCATCGAGTCCTGGCGCATGTGGGTGCTGTGCGACCGCGAACCGGCGCGGTGCTGGAGTCGTGGCAGGGTCGGTCTGCTCGGAGATGCCGCGCATCCGACGCTGCAGTACCTGGCCCAGGGAGCCTGCATGGCGATCGAGGACGCGGTGTGCCTCGCTGACCGGCTGGAGCGCTGCAGTGGCGATGTCGCCGCCGCGCTTGAACGCTACCAGTCCGACCGCTACCTGCGGACCGCCCGGGTCCAGCTCACGTCACGGTTCTACGGCGAGGTCTTCCACCTGTCGGGCGCAGCCGCCGACCTGCGCAACTACCTGCTGGGTGATCGCAGCCTGGACGACACCTACAAGGGCATGGCCTGGCTCTATTCAGGTGTCGACGACACCGGTGGCCAGATCATGGACCCGAACCGGCCCGGTCCTACCCGGCATCCAGCTTCGGAATGAAGAACACCTCGCGCGATCCGGTGACATCCTGCAGGTAGGCGTCATCGTAGATCATGCCGTCGATCGAGACCGCGGTCTCTTCCTCAAGATGGGCCCGGATTCCAGGGAACCGCTCCTCGAGTGCACGCAGCACATCCCGGACCCGGGCCGCCTCGACCTCGAACTCCGTCTCGCCGCCGGTGTACTGGCGCGAGAGACTGTTCGCGAGAACGACCCGGACCGTGGGCTTGATCACCGCGCCGGCTCCATCAGTCGGCTGCTTCCGGCAGCCGGGCGGCATCGAGCGCCGCCAGCAAACGGGGCGGCGACATCGGCAGGTTGTGCATCCGCACCCCGGTGGCGTTCTCGATCGCGTTGGCAATCGCGGCCATCGGAGGACAGATGTTCACCTCGCCGACACCCTTGACACCGTAGCGGTGGTTCGGGTTCGGCTTCTCGACCATGACCGGTTCGACCATGGGAACATCGGACGCCACCGGCACGCGGTAGTCGAGGAACCCGGCGTTCTGGAGCCGGCCCTGGTCATCGTAGATGTATTCCTCGTTGAGCGCCCAGCCGATGCCCTGCACCACGCCGCCCTGGATCTGCCCCTCGACGTAGGAGGGATGGATCGCTCGCCCGACATCCTGGGACGCGGTGTAGCGCAGGACGGTGACCTTGCCGGTCTCCGGGTCGACCTCAACGTCGACGACGTGGGTCGCGAGTCCGGGCGACACCCCGCCGGCGTTCACCTGCCCGGCCGCCCCGATCGGCCCGCCGGTCTGGGCGGCGCGTGCGGTCAGGTCGGCCAGTGGCATCGGGTCGAAATCGCCGACATTGGTGCTGGCCGGCTTGGCCATGCCGTTTTCCCAGATAACGCCGTCGACATCGACGTCCCAGATCAATGCGGCCCGCTTGCGCAGTTCCTCGATGCAGGCCTCGGCCGCCTTGATCACCGCGGCACCGGTAGCAAGCGTCACCCTGCTGCCGCCGGTCACATGGGTGTAGCCGACATTCGCGGTGTCGGTCACGATCGCCCTGACCTGGCTGTAGTCGATGCCGAGGGTCTCGGCCGCCATCAGCGCCATCGAGGCCCGCGAACCGCCGATGTCGGGGCTCCCGGTGGCCACCACGGCGGTGCCGTCCGCGTTCAGGTGCAGGGTGGCGCTCGACTCGCCGCCGCCGTTGAACCAGTAACCGGATGCGACGCCGCGTCCCTGGTTGGGCCCGAGCGGCCGGGCGAGATGCTCGTGCTCGAGCAGCACCTCGATGGTCTCCCGGTAGCCGAAACTGGGATGGCGCGTGCCCATGATGGTCGGGCTGCCCTCGACGGCCGCGTTCTTCAGCCGGAAGGCGAGCGGGTCCATGTCGATGCGCTTGGCCAGCACGTCGAGCACGCTCTCCACGCCGAAGGCCGAAATCGGCGAGCCCGGCGCACGGTAGGCAGCCGCCTTCGGCCGGTTGCTCACCACGTCGTAACCGGTCGCCTTCTGGTTGGCGATCGCATAGGGAGCAAAGGCGCACATGCAGCAGTTCATGACCGGCCCGCCCGGAAAGGCGCCGGCCTGGATGTGGAAGGTTCCCTCCGCGGCGGTGATCGTCCCGTCGCGGGTACAGCCGATCTTGACCGTCATTGAACCGCCCGATGTCGGGCCGGAAGCCTTGAACACCTCCTCGCGCGTCATGACCGCGCGCACCGCCTTGCCGGCCTTGCGCGACAGCGCCAGCGCCACCGGTTCGAGGTAGACCACGGTCTTGCCGCCGAAGCCGCCACCGATCTCGGCCGGGTAGACCCGCAGGTCCGCGACCTTGAGCCCGAGCAACCGCGAGGTCAGCGCCCGGACCACGAAGTGACCCTGGGTCGAGGTCCAGATCTCGCCCTGCCCGTCCTCGTTGTAGCGCGCGGTGCAGGCATGCGGCTCGATGTAGCCCTGGTGAACCGGTGCGGTGTGGAAGTCCATTTCCACCACCTCGTCCGCGGCGGCGAATCCTGCCTCCATGTCACCGAGTTCGAATGTCACCTTCTTCGTGACATTCGACGGCGTGGTCGGAGCCGGTTCGATGCCGCGGGTAATCATGTCCTCGAACAGCAGCGGCGCGTCGGGGCCGGCGGCCTCGCGCGCGTCAATGACATGCGGCAGCACCTCGTAGTCGACCTCGATCAGGCCGAGGGCGGCGTCGGCGATCTCGGAACTGGTGGCGGCGACCGCGGCGACCGCGTGTCCCTCGTAGAGCGCCTTCTCGCGCGCCATCACGTTGCGGGTGACATGGTAGAAGTTCACCGCCACCCGTTCCGGCCCGACGTAGGCGAAGGTCTGGTCGGGAAAGTCGGCGGAGGTCACCACGGCCCGGACACCGGGGAGGGCCTCGGCCCTGGATACATCGATCGACCGAATGCGGGCATGGGCATGCGGGCTGCGCAGCACCTTGCCAACCAGCATGCCGGGAAAGACGTAGTCGGCGCCGAACTTGGCCCGGCCGGTCACCTTGTCCACGCCGTCGGGACGGATGGGACGGGTGCCGATCCACTTGTAATGCTTGCCGCTCTGCTCCATGACCGATCCTTCTTTCTGGTCGAATTCCGGGGGATGCCGCCTCGTCCGGGCAGTACCGGACTCTGCGCATTCCGCCCCTGCTTGGCAAGGACGGATCCGTTTCTTCGGATCGGGCCGGCCGCTCAGAGCTGGTGGATGTCGACCGGCCCGTCGATGATGTCCTCGAGCAGCGTGATCTTCTTGCGCCGGATCATCAGCCGGCCGTCGCGCGGGACCAGCAGGTGGTCGTACCAGCCGCCGCGCCACGACGTGCCGCGGCGGGGTTCCAGCGACAGCACCGTCCACTTCGCCGACACCTCGATCCCGTCATCGCCGCGTCCGGCGATCCGCACGTTGGTGACCGCATGCGAGGTCCAGACCGGTGGGCGGGCAGCGTAGGTATCCTCCGAGCGCAACCGGTGCAGGCGGGCCAGGAGCGCCGCCTTGCCGACCAGGTACATCATGTTGACCGAGAATTCCGGCTCGCTTACCAGCGCTTCCTCGGAGTCCCAGGACGGGACCCAGACCTCGCAGTCCTCGGTATACAGCGCCGCCCATTCGTCCCACTGCCGACGGTCCAGCAGGTCGGCCTCGAGGTAGAGCAGGTCGGCGCAACAGGCGGTGTCCGGTCCGGCAGTGTTCATGGCGTTTCCCGTCAGGAGCCGAGCCGTTGGGCCCAGTGGCGGTAGAAGCCGTGGTAGGCGATCTCGCTGCCCCAGTCCGGGCTGGACGTGACCGGGCGAACACCGAGCGTCTCGAGGTCGCGGTCAGCCCCGGCAACGGTGTCGGCCGCACCCCGGTCCATGTCATTCCAGCGTGCCAGCCGTCCGTGGGCTCCCCGCTGCACGTCCTCGAGAGCGGCGAGGTCGTCCGGCGTCGCCATGCCGGTCACCATGAAGAAATCCTCGAACTTGCGCAGCCGGGCCGCCCGGGCGGCCGGACTCTCGCCGCGGGGCGCGATGCAGTACACCCTGACCTCGGTGAGGTCGACGGCATGCGGGATCACCACCCGAATCTGGGTCGACGACTGGTCCATCAGCAGGACGTTGGGGAACAGGAACAGGTTCCTGCCGCGCCTGAGCATCCAGTCCGTGATCTCCTCGCCATGGGTACGCCGGAGCCAGTCCTCGCGTTCGGCCAGCGGAGCCGCCTCCGGATTGCCGCGACGCGCCCACAGCATCATGTGCCCGCCGCCGAGGTCGCACAGTCCGCTCGCGACGGTGCCGGTGATGCGCGCCGCCTCGGTCTGGCGAAGCCCGCCGGTATCCCCGAGGGATTCCCGCATCGCCACCGCGCGGGCGAATACCCGGTGCACCGTCGAAACGTGGTACCCGTCAACGCCGTTCTCCGCCTGCAGCTTCCAGTTGCCCCTCACCATGTAGGACTGGCTGCCGGGGACGACCTCCATGCCGTCGGGCGACTGCTCCGCGACCAGGTCGATGCAGCGCCGCGCCTCGCCGAGGACCTCGGCGAGCGGCGGCACGTGCGGGGACAGCGACAGAAACACGAACCCGCGGTAGTTCTCGACCCGCGGAACCCTGGCGAGCGCGAACCGGCCACGATCGACGCCCTCCGGCCAGCCCCGCTCTTCCTCCTTGATCCTGGTGCACCGACCGTCGGTATCGAAGCACCAGCCGTGGAACCGGCATGTGACGGTCTTCATGGTCCCGCGACGCGCCCGTGTCAGCAAGGCGCCGCGGTGCGGACAGGCGTCCATGAAACCGTTGATCGCGCCGTCCGCGTCGCGGATCAGGAACACCGGCTGGCGCCCGGCGCGCAACGCGTAGTAGTCCCCGTGCCCGGCAATCTGGCTCTCGTGGCAGCCGTATATCCAGCCGCCCTCGAAGATGCGCTCGACCTCGGTCTCGAACAGGTCGGGATCGGTGTAGATGTCCCGGCCCACCCGCAGCGTGCCGTTTGTCTCGTCAACGAAGCCGCGATGGGCAACCGGCTGCTGCATCGCTTCCCCTCCCCTGATGGCCCGGGTACCAGCCTATCTCGCCCGCGCGCAGCATGACAGCGGATCGCATGGGCGGTATCGTGTAACGAGACCTGCCGTGACGGCGAGATCGCGCGGCGGAGCCTGTATCCCCTTTGTCGTGGAGTCTGTTTGACCATGAAGATCGGCCTGTTCCTGACGAACCAGCAATTCCGTGCAACCGACATGGTCGCCGCGCTCGACGAGCAGGTCGCCATGGTGCACCACATGCGTGACCACGGATGGGACTCGCTGATTTCCGGTCAACATTACCTGAACGAGGGTGACAACCAGCAGCTCCAGATCGTGCCCTTCCTGTCCCGCCTCATTCCCGAGGCCGGTGACATGCAGGTCGGTCTCGGTATCCTGCTGCTCAACCTGCACAACCCGGTCTACACTGCGGAGACCGTGGCCAGCATGGACGTACTTTCCGGCGGCCGGCTGATCTTCGGTGTCGGGCTCGGCTACCGCGACGTCGAATTCAACGCGTTCGCGGTCCCGCGCGGGAAGCGGGTCGCCCGGTTCGAGGAATACCTCAACCTGATCGAGCGACTCTGGACCGAGGACAGTGTCAGCCACTGCAGCGACACCTGCGTTCTCGACAATGTCCGGATGAACATCAGGCCGGTGCAGAAACCGCGACCGCCGATCTGGCTTGCCGCCAACAACGACCCGGCCATTGCGCGGGCAGCCCGCATGGCCGACTGCTGGTTCGTCAACCCGCATTCGACCATCGAGACCATCACCCGGCACATGGAGGTCTACCGCCAGGCGCTGCGCGATGCCGGCAAGCCCGCTCCCGCGGAACTCCCGATCGTCAAGGAGGTCTACTGCGCGAAGGACCGCAGGACCGCCATGGAGGTGGCCGGTCCCTACCTGTTCGGCAAGTACCAGAACTACGCCAGCTGGGGCCAGGACAAGGTGATGCCGGAGAACGAGTCCTTCGACCAGGAGTTCGAGGACCTTGTCCAGGGCCGGTTCATCCTGGGGTCTCCGGAGGAATGCTTCGAACAGCTCAGGCCCTATTGGGAACAGTTCGGCATGAACCACCTGGTCATCCGGACCCATTGGCTCGGCATGCCGGGACAGCTGGCGCTCGACAGCATGCAGATGATCTCCGACGAACTCCTGCCCGAGTTGCGCCGGGTCGAGAGCCGGCCGGCGGCGTGAGGACCGGGGCATGGTCGACCGAAGGGGCTGGAGGCTGAAGATCGGTGTCGTGGTGCCGTCGACCAACACCATCGTGCAGCCCGATTTCGACGATCTGAAGCCGGACGGCGTGACCAACCACACCGCCCGCATCTCCGTTCCGGACATGGCGATCAGGACCGACGACGACTTCGACCGTCTTGTCCGCCTCAGCGCGGCCGAGCAGGATGCCGCCGTCGACCGGGTGATGACGGCGGCTCCAGGATGCCTGGTGGTGGGCATGTCGTCGCTGCTGGTGTGGGACGGTCTGGAGGCGGCGCGCGAGCGTCGCCGCATTCTCTCGGAGCGGACCGGATGCCCGGTGACCGGCGGTTCCTTCGCGGTGGCCGATGCGCTCGAGAGGCTCGGTCTGCGGCGGATCGCGATCCTCTCTCCCTACATGCCGATCGCGGATCATCACATCCGCGCCTTCTTCGTTGAACTGGGCTTCGGGGTCGAGAACTTCATCGGCCTGAAGTGCCCGAGCCCGGTCGCGATTGCCGGAATCGGTGCCGACGCCCTGACCCGGGCGCTGGATGAGATCGACGGCCCCGGCGTCGAGGCTCTGGTCCAGTTCGGGACCAACCTGCACTTCATGCGCCAGGCCGGTGAGGAGGAACGCCGGCGCGGCAAGCCGGTGCTGGCGATCAATGCAGTCTCGTACTGGCATGCGCTGCGCGTGAGCGGTCTGGACGACCGCGTCGAGGGATGCGGAGAGGCACTTGCCGGGCTGTAGGCCGAACAGGGTGTCCGGTTGCACGCAGCCGGGAGGGATGGCGCGGCGCAGGGCATGCGCACGGACCCGGTGCGCCGAATCGGAGGCGCGCTGAAATGATCGGGGCGATCGCAGGCGCCGAGGCGGTCCTTGACTGGGTCAGGATCTACGTGACCGCCGGGTGTGTTGTCGCCGCGCTGTTCCTGCTGTTCGGCGTCGGGCGGGTCTGCGACGAAGCCCGGGGCAGCTGGCTGTTCCGGCTGGTGATCCTGCCCGGAGTCGTCGGACTGTGGCCGGTGGTGCTGTGCCGGTGGCTGCAGCTCGAACTGAAGGGAGGGCGGCCGTGAAGGCGGCCCATCGCCGTGCCCACCTGCGGGCCTGGATCGCACTCGCGGTGCTGATCGGCATCGGCATCGGCGCGGGTCTTGCACTGCGCCAACCGGTTCCGGTCGAACCCCGCCATGCGGAACTGCAGTCGCTGAAGCGGACCCTGCAATGACCGTCGCGTGGCGCCCCGTGCAGTGGAACCGGACCAAGCTGGTCTACGACGCCGCGCTTGTCGTCGGGGTCACGCTCTACGTCATCGTGTTCCTGCGGGTCGCCCCGATGTGGCTGGACGTGAAGACGGTCGGCGGGGCGGAGATGCGGATGCGCGCGTTCGGCTCCTGCGCCTACATCATGCTGCACTTCATCCTGTGCATCGGGCCGCTCGCGCGGCTCGACCCGCGCTTTCTGCCCCTGCTGTACAACCGTCGCCACTTCGGAGTGGCGCTGTTCTTCGTTGCCCTGGCGCACGCGTGGTACGTGATCGGCTGGTACCAGGCCTTCAGCCCGATCGACCGGTACGCGGCACTGCTCATCAGCAACCTGAACTTCACCTCCTTCATCGGCTTTCCGATCGAATACCTCGGTATCGCCGGGCTGCTGATCCTGTTCGTGCTGGCTGCGACCAGCCACGATTTCTGGCTGCATTTCCTGGGCCCGCCGCTGTGGAAGGCGATCCACATGCTGGTCTACGTCGCCTGGGGACTGCTGGTCATGCATGTGGTGCTCGGGCTCCTGCAGAGCGAGCACAGCCCGGTGTTCGCCGGACTGGTCATCGCCGGTGCCGGTATCGTGATCGTGCTGCACCTGGCCGCGGGGATCGTCGAACTGCGGGCCGAGCGGAAGCTCGCGGCCGGGGCGGCCGGGGCCGAGCCGTGGATCGTCGCCTGCCGGATCGACGCGCTCGCGGACAGCCGCGGCATCGCGGTGCCGCTGCCGGACGGCGAACGCGCGGCGATCTTCCGGCACGGCAACCGTGTCTCGGCGATTTCCAATGCCTGCGGACACCAGAACGGGCCGCTCGCCGAGGGCCGTATCATCGACGGGTGCGTCACCTGCCCCTGGCACGGATTCCAGTACGACCCGGAAACCGGACGGGCACCGGCGCCGTTCACCGACCGGATCCCGACCTACCGGCTCTCGCGCTCGGGTGACGCGATCCTGATCGATCCGAATGCGCTCCCTCCCGGAACCCCGACCACGCCGGTGATCCTGGAGGCGGAAGGATGAGCCTGCCGCCGATGGCCGGGCGCGAGGACGCGTTCTTCGTCGGCTACCTGCCGACGCCGCGCCCGCTGGTGGCGTTCCTCGCTGTCGTGACCATCCTCGCGCTCGGACTTGCCATCGGCGCGGGGATCGCGATCGTGCTCGCCCAGCAGGACCACGGTGCCGGCCGGTTCGTTCCCGGGCAGCAGACGCTCACGGGCGTCATCCAGACCGATCCCTATCCGGTGCTGCGCATGCCCGGCTCGACCGTGGTGCTGACGGGGGTGGGAAAGCGCGGGGTGCAGTCAAGGGCCGCACGGCTTGCCGGCAAGCCGGTGCAGCTGGGTGGACGGTACCTGGCCCGGGATGCGGGAACGACGAGCCTGCTGCAGGTCGGAGGGCGGGTGAAGTTCCGCGAGCTCGAGGAGCCGGGCGAGCTCGCGCACTGGACGCCGGCGCCGGACAGGATGCTCGGCAGCTTCAGGCTGAAAGGGGAAATCGTCGACTCGAAGTGCTACCTCGGCGCGATGCGGCCGGGGCGTGGCAAGGTTCATCTCGCCTGCGCCAGCCTGTGCATCATGGGCGGGATCCCGCCCATGTTCGTGGTCTACGGTGCCGGGGAACCGCCCGAACTGCTGCTGCTCGCGGGACCGGACGGCGGGCCCGTTCCGCGCGAGGTCCTGGAGCAGGTCGCGCTCCACGTGGAACTCCAGGGGGAACTGCTGGCGCGCGACGACCTGCTGATCTTCCGGGTCGATCCGGCAAGCCTGCGCGTGCTGTAGCCGACGCCATGACGGATACCATGCCCCAGGGACCGAGATTATCAGGTGGCGGAAGCTGCCGTCGTGGACGGGCCGGGCAATGAACCGGCATGTCCACAGTCTGCTTGCGGCGCTGTGGGCGTGCGGGGTCGGTATCGGCCTGCTGCAGCTCTGGCCGCTGCTGCGGGCCGAGCTCCGGGGAACCGTGTTCAACGATCTGTGGATGCCGCTGATCCCGGTCTACGTCGTCCTTGGCCTCTGGATTGCGGAATTCATCTGGGCCAAGATCCCGTCCCCGCGGGATGCGGCGCCGGAAGACGACTGACGGCGTCGCACCACCGCTTGCAGAAGAGAGACGAGGAGGAGACCGGAGTGGCCACCATCAACACCCAGGTGCAGCTTGCTGCCCGACCGGTGGGAGATCCGAAACCCGACGACTTTGCCATCGTGAAGGTCGAACTGCCCGATCCCGGGGATGGCGAGATGCTGTGCCGGGTGATCTACCAGTCGCTTGACCCCTACATGCGCGGGCGCATGGACGATGCGAAATCCTACGCCAAGCCGGTGCCGGTGGGCGGGGTCATGGAGGCGGGCACCGTTGCCGAGGTCGTCCGCTCGCGGCACCCGGATTTCCTGGAAGGCGACATCGTGCTCTCGCGGTTCGGCTGGCAGACCCACGCCGTCACCGATGGCAGGGGGGTGCAGAAGGTCGACCCGGCGCTGGCGCCGATATCGACTGCACTGGGCGTGCTGGGCATGCCGGGCATGACCGCCTATGTCGGCCTGCTCGACATCGGCCAGCCGAAGGCGGGCGAGACCGTGGTGGTGGCGGCGGCGTCCGGCGCGGTCGGTGCGGTGGTCGGCCAGATCGCCCGCATCAAGGGCTGCAGGGTGATCGGCATCGCGGGATCAGCGGAGAAGTGCGACTACGTGACCGGCGAACTCGGGTTCGATACCTGTCTCAACCACCGCGATCCCGGGCTCGCCGACGCGCTTGCCGCCGCCTGCCCGGACGGGATCGACGTCTACTTCGAGAATGTCGGCGGCGCGGTGTTCGACGCCGTCATGCCGCTGCTCAATGCCTTTGCCCGCATTCCCGTCTGCGGCCTGATCTCCCGCTACAGCCACGTCGGCGGCTTCCCCGGCCCCGACCAGCTGCCGCGACTGATGCGCGCGGTCCTGACCAGTCGGCTTGCCATCCAGGGCTTCATCATCACCGACCGCTGGAACCGGTTCCCGGACTTCCTTTCCGACATGTCGGGCTGGATTGCCTCGGGCGAACTGCGCTACCGGGAGGACTTCGTGGACGGCATCGAGAACGCGCCCGACGCATTCATGGGGCTGCTCAAGGGGCGGAATTTCGGCAAGCTGATCGTACGGGTATCGGAGGATCCGACCAGATGACGCAACAGACAACACGACGGAGCTTCGAGAGTTTCGAGGCACTGCAGGCCGAGATCGGCAACGAGATCGGTGTCAGCGACTGGATGACGGTCGAGCAGGACCGGATCAACCAGTTCGCCGAGGCGACCGGTGATCACCAGTGGATCCATGTCGACGTCGAGCGGTCACGGCGGGAGTCGCCCTACGGGGCGCCGATCGCGCACGGCCATCTCACGCTGTCGCTGGTTCCGCGGCTGATTGCCGCGACGCTCGAATACACCCCCCGCACCGCGGGCATCAACTACGGTCTCGACAAGGCGCGGTTCATGTCTCCGGTCAAGGCCGGTGCGCGCATTCGCGGCCGGGTACGGCTTGCCGCCGCCGAGCGGACGAACGAGAAGACGGTGAAGGTGACCTGGAGCACCACGGTCGAGATCGAGGGCGAGAACAAGCCGGCCTGCGTGGCCGAGACGATCGCGCTCTATCTGAACTGAGCCCTGCTCGTGTTCGGGCTTGCGCACCGCGGCGGGGGCCGGTAGGGATACCGCCCGCCGGGGCCCGGTGGCAGAGTGGTGATGCAGAGGACTGCAAATCCTTGTACGTCGGTTCGATTCCGGCCCGGGCCTCCACCATCCGCCAACCCGATTGCGCCCGTGTGGCGGTGTTGCTATAGAGGGCGACCCTGATCCCCGGTAGCTCAGCGGTAGAGCAAGCGGCTGTTAACCGCTTGGCCGGCGGTTCGAATCCGTCCCGGGGAGCCAATTCCTGGACCAGGACATTTCCTCCTGGCCAGGCAGCGTTACAAAGCCCTGCTTCGGCAGGGCTTTTTCGTGCCCGTGAACGTTCCCCTGTTCCCCGAAAGTGCGGGCCGGTCGGGCCCCCCGGGGCGTACGGCGTCTCCCGGCGTGGCCTCGAGCGCGACCTGTACGAGCCGCGCTGGCGGGACAGGGCACCGGGGATGGAACGGGTTCGCACGGCCAACGGCGTGGATCGCGGGTTGGGGTTGCAGAATGCTCGATTCGGGGGAACCGGTACCGGACTCGAGGATTGAGGACAATGTCTCGATATTGAAGGGCCGCCCGGTGCTCCATATTGGGCATTCAGGCCCCGCTTCGGCACGGATACCGTGCGGTCCGGTCGATGACGCGCAGAACTGGTACGGTTCGATAGTCACGGTCGTTGAAGACATCACAAGCGAAACCATCGACGCGGCGCACAAAGGTCGCGACGTTGGCCACCGCACAAGGTAAGGAAGCAGGAAAACGGTCAATCCCGGTCGCGGGCGGGCCCCATTGAAGCAGGTCGCTGTACGCTGGCCCCTCCGGCCCAGAGATCGCCGAGACTGAACGTGACCGCATCGTATGGGCGGAGACTCACCGGCTCTTCATCCTTCGCGCTCGCGATCAGCAACCATTGCCCATCGAGGAGCTCGAACGCCTCAAGGGTGCGGTCGATCGGGTCGACGAGCCACAGACAGGACACGCCTTTACGTGCATAGACGGGGCGCTTTTCGTGCAAATCGAACCTGCGGGTCGAAGTGGAGAGCACCTCGCATACCCAGTCGGGCGCCAGGGTGAAGTAGGCCGTGTCGGGATAGTCCGGCATTCGTTCCCGGCGCCATCCCGCGAGGTCCGGCACCACGATATCCTCACCTAGGTGCAGTTCCGGCCCGTCGATGATCCACCACCCGCCCGGACCGCCGGCATCGTAATCGAAGGGGCCACCGATCTTGACGCCGAGTGATGAACTGGCTCGTGCATGAGGAGCGGCGGGTCGCGGGTGGCTGTACAGCGTCCCGTCAATGACCTCGGCGACTCGATGCGCCGGCGCGTCGAGCACGTCCTGGTAGGTTGCCCGGCGGAAAGGCTTTCGCTTGGGCGCAGTGGATTGGGCCATCGAGATGCTCCTCGGCCAAGGGTACCGGACGGCGCCGTCCGCGCAATAGCCGCAGTGTGCCGCTCTCCGAACTCGGCGCGTTACCGCCTGTGCCGAATTCGGAACGGGAAGTGCGAGCGGTACAGGCGGCAGGCCGATCGTGCTGAACCGCCAAGCCGTGCAACCACCCGGTCCTCCGGCCTTTCCATGCCCGCACCACGGTTCCGCCGTAGTGCGCCACCGCGGCGACGTGCTCTGCGTGGTCGCGGCCCAGGTCCGCTCCAACTGCCGAAACCCGGCGCTTCAATCTGTCGACTACCTGTGGAGGTACCATTGCCGATACCGGCATCTGAGAGTCGGTGTGGACCGCGCGGAGCAGCAGCTGCACGATGCTTGGCAGGATCAGTTCGAGGCGGCAGTGGCGGTGTGCAGCGCCAGCGCGATCTCGTGGACGCCCATCTGCACGGCGGCCCGGAAGAGCAAGTGGTTGGAGTGCGTCCCTGCGCCGGTGCCGCCCGGATCATCGTCCGGGGTCAGCCCCGGAAGCAGTTCTCGTTGTGCCAGGTCAGTGAAGCAGGGTCCGGTCGTCGCGAAACGTCTTCGGGAGCGTTGATCGTCTGGCCGTGCAGTGCGTAGTAGTGGCGGCCGTTTTCGAACTCCTCCCTGATCCGTTTGCTGACCTCGAACCTGTGATCCGGCGTGACCGTCACGTAGCCCGCGTCGAACAGGTTGTGGATGTCGCTGCGCAGCAGGATACCATTGCCGGGTTCGTGGCTGCCGTCCTGGCTGTAGGGCCGGATGTGCGCCGCCTCCAGGGCCGGCAGGGTCCGTTCCCGGGTCACCGCACACCTGCGGTCATAGTTGTCGGTGATCACCAGGCGAAAGGCGCCTTGTCCCAGGCGGGGCCGTATCAGCTGCGGTGTCGAGAACCGGGCCCGGTCATGCTCCATCCCCCGGAACCCCTGCCGGTTCAGTCGCTCCCCGACCGCCTCCCACAGCTGCCGGCCCTCGGCGTCGGCGGTACTGTAGGTCTTCAAACTGACAATATTGTGCGAGAAGCTCGCCGGTACCGGGATCCAGTCGTGCTCGTCGAGGAAGAACGGCTGGGTCAGGATGCGGCATCCGATCTCGAAATCGCTACGGTCATTCGGATCCGCCTTGAGATTTGTGGCGATGAGCGTGCGCATGTCTTTCGCCGAGCCAGCTCCGTTCGCTGCGCCGAACGCCTTCCAGGCGAGCGAACACGGCAACAGGTTGGCGTGGGCGAAAATGCCGCCACCGGCGATCGCATGATGCGGGGCCTTCAGCTTGAACAGGAACAGCTCGCCCGGCCGCAGGGCCTTGAAGGACCTTGGCGAAGGCGACCAGAAATTGACCTCGCGAAGGCCCGTGCGCTGGCGCAGATACCTGAACCAATGGCCGTCGGTTACTGCGACGACGAGATTCACACCCATGGCCAGGGTGCCTCCCCTGCCGGTCGGGCGGCAATACGGGCCACGGTGCCCCTCCTGCGGGGATGACCTCCCTGGGGGACCTCGCGGTCCGGGCCGCCTACTCCGCTGCTGCCGCCTCCGCTCCCCGGAAATGCGGCATCACCCCTTCCGCCACCCGGTGGTACTGCTCCAGCATCATCTGCTCCGGTGTTCCCATCGGACACGACAGGTTGATCAGCTCCATTCCCGGATACCGTGCCTCCAGCACCTTCAGGTGCTCGACCAGCTGCTCGGCGGTTCCGGCGAACCAGGCGCCGAGGTCCATGAAGTGCTGGACCCGCGGGACGCCGGCCTCGTACCAGCCGCCGCGGCCCTGGGTGATGGAGACCTGCTCCGGTGTCAGGCCGGGGACAAAGCCGAGCGGCCCGAACATCTTCACGTGCTCCTCGTAGAGCGGCGTGATTTCCTCGAGCGCCTGTTCCGGCGTGTCGGCGAGGTGGCAGAAGATGCCAACGGTCAGGTCCTCTCCCAGCGCCAGTTCATGGCCGGCGCGGGCGGCGGCGTCCCGGTAGGCCTGGATCGGACCGTCCGACATGGTCGCGGCACCCCCGCCGACCGCGCCCTTGATGCCGTGCCGGATCATGAAGTCGAGCCCGCGCGGATTGGCGCTGACCACCGGCTGCCAGCATTCCACCGGCAGGTTGACCGGACGCGGCACCAGGGTGATTTCCTCGAGCTCGTAGCCGCGGTAGGGGACCCGTGGCGGCAGGGTGTAGTGCTCGCCCTTGTGCGAGAAGGACTCCTGGTTGAAGGCCTTGAACATGATCTCGACCTGTTCCTCGAACAGGTCGCGGTTGGCGGTCTGGTCCTGCATCGGGGCGCCGAAGGTCTCGACCTCGCGGGTGTGGTACCCGCGGCCGACGCCGAAGACGGTCCGTCCCCCGGTGAGCACGTCGGCGGTGGCAAAGTCCTCGGCCAGGCGCAACGGATGCCACATCGGGGTGATGTTGAAGCCGCAGCCGATCCTGAGCCTGGGTGTGACATGTGCGAGGTGGACCGCCATCATCAGGATGTTCGGGATAACCTCGTAGCCCTCGTGCTGGAAGTGGTGCTCGGCCAGCCACAGCATTTCGTAGCCGCAGTCATCCATGGTCTTCGCGATGTTCTCGGTCTTGGCGAAGACGCTTGCCAGGTGGTCGTTGTCGTAACGACGTTCGTTCGCCGGCGTCGTGTGCTGGCCGATATCCGGCAGGTCGACGTGACCGGCATAGACGGTGGTGAACTTGCTGATCATTCCCGGACTCCTGTCGTGTGAGGGGGCTGCGGGCCTACTGCGCCGTCACGCCTCCGTCGATCACCAGCTCGCTGCCGGTGACCCAGGAGGACTCGTCGCCCGCCAGATACAGGCAGCCGAACGCGATGTCGCTCGGCTTGCCGAAGCGACCGAGCGGTGTCGCGGCGAGCCGGACCCGGGCGACCTCGTTGTTCGAATGGCCCGGCCGGGTCATCGGCGTGTCGACGAAACCCGGGTGGATGGAATTCGCCCGGATGCCGTCGACCGCATGCTGCACCGCCGTCGCCTTGGTAAAGATCCGTACCGCTCCCTTCGAGGCATGGTAGACGGCATTGCCGAAACTGCCGACCAGGCCGCAGATCGACGAGATGTTGATGATCGACCCGCCGCCGGAACTGCGCATCGCCGGTATCGCGACCTTGGTCCCCAGGTAGACACCGGTCACGTTGACCGACATCACCCGTTCCCAGATCTCGGGCGTGGTGTCCTCGATGGTCGGTCCCGGCGTGATCGTGGTCTGCAGTGTCATCGCCGGGTCGCGGCCGGACACGCCGGCGATATTGCCGAGCACGTGCAGCCCGCCCCACAGCGAGACGGTGTCCGCGACCACCGCCTCCCAGGCCTCGGCATCGACCACGTCGAGACGCTTCCAGACCGCCTCGCCGCCGGCCGCGGCGATCCCGGCAACAACCTCCTCGCCGAGATCATCCTGGACGTCGGCGACCACGACCCGGGCTCCCTCGGCGGCAAAGGTGCGCGCGGTTTCCGCGCCGATGCCGGAGGCACCGCCGGTCACGATCGCGATCTTGCCCTCAAGCCGTGTGCCGGATGCCATACGCTCTTCCTCCAAGCTGTCCCGGTACCCTGAAGGGCCCATCCCTATCCGCTTGCGACCGCCGTGTCACCCGTGTTCGCGTGACCTCCCGCCCGCCGGGGCGGCCATCCGGGGCATGATGACGACGCCAAACCCGCGAAGCGCAATTCCATTGACAGCGTTTTGCGGGCAGTCTTGTGCGATGGCCTTGACAACGGGAGGGACGGAAAGGCGATGGCATACGATTACATCATCATCGGGGCAGGGTCCGCCGGGTGCGTGATGGCGAACCGCCTGAGCGAGGACGCGGGAACCAGCGTGCTGCTGCTCGAGGCCGGCGGCAAGGACACCAACCTGTGGATTCACATCCCGGTCGGGTTCACGCAAACGCTCAACAACCGGAAGGTCAACTGGTGTTTCGAGACCGAGCCGGACGAGGCGCTCGCCGGGCGGACCGTCCCGATCCCGCGCGGACGGGTGCTGGGGGGATCGAGTTCGATCAACGGCATGCTCTACGTCCGCGGCCAGGCATTCGACTACGACGTCTGGGCCCAGCTCGGCAACCGCGGCTGGTCGTATGCCGACGTCCTTCCGTATTTCCGCAAGGCGGAAACCTTCGAACGCGGCGGCGACGAGTACCGCGGCGGCAGCGGGCCGTTGAACGTGGCCGACATGTACGAGCGCCACGAGATCGTGGATGCCTTCATCGAGGCCGGAGAGGAACTCGGCTATTCGCGCAACCCCGACTACAACGGGGCGAGCCAGGACGGGTTCGGCTACTACCAGATAACCCAGCGCAACGGCCGGCGCGAGAGCACTGCCCGGGCCTTCCTGAACCCGGTGCGCGGCAGGCAGAACCTGCGGATCGAGCCGAATGCCCATGTCACCCGCATCGAGATGGAAGGAACACGGATCACCGGCGTCACCTGGTCGCAGAACGGCCAGTCCCGTTCCGAGACCGCCAACCTCGAGGTCATTCTGTGCGCCGGCGCGGTGCAGTCACCGCAGATTCTCGAACTGTCCGGCATCGGTCAGCCGGACCTGCTGCGCGAACACGGTATCGAGGTCCGTCACGCCCTGTCCGGCGTCGGCGAGAACTATCGTGACCACTATGCCGCGCGCATGAACTGGCGGGTCAACCAGCCGATTACGCTGAACGAGCAGACCCGCGGGCTGCGCCTGGCCGGCGAGGTCGCGAAGTGGGTTCTCACCCGGCGTGGCGTGCTGACCTGGACGGCTGGCATCGGACACGGTTTCGTGAGGACCCGGCAGGAACTGGAGACACCCGACATCCAGTTCTTCTTTGCGCACGCGAGCTTCGGCTCGATCCGGGACCGGCTGCTCGAGCGCGAACCCGGCATGACGCTTGCGGTCTACCAGTGCCGGCCGGAGAGCGTCGGGTCGATTCATCTCGGCGGTCCCGACCCGTTCGCGGCACCGAAGATCCGTCCGAACTTCCTGACGCTGGAACTCGACCAGCAGACCCTTGTCGCGGGACTGCACGTGTGCCGGGCGCTCGGCCAGACCAAGGCGCTCGGACGCTACGTCGACCACGAAATGAACCCGGGAGCGGACTGCGTGAGCGATGCCGACATGCTGGCCTTTGCGCGCCAGACCGGTGCCACGACCTACCACCCGATGGGGACCTGCAAGATGGGGCATGACCCGATGGCGGTGGTCGACGACAGGCTCAGGGTCCATGGTCTCGAGGGTCTGCGCGTCGTCGACGCCTCGATCTTTCCGACCATGCCGTCGGGCAACATCAATGCGCCGGTCATCATGGCGGCGGAAAAGGGCGCCGACATGATCAAGGAGGAGCGGCAGGCACGTATCGCCGCCTGACGGGAACGGTCTAGGCGGCGCCGAGCCTGCGCAGGGCCTCCTTCAGCTGCTCGCGCTTCTGGCGTTCGGCGGCGAGCCGCTGCCGGTTGGTATCCAGCACCTCGCGCGGCGCCCGGTCCCGGAACGCGCGGTTGGCGAGCTTTTGCCTCAGCCCGGCGATGCCGCTCCGCGCCTTGGCAAGATCCCTGGAGAGCCGGGTACGTTCCCGGTCGAGATCGATGATGTCGGCGAGCGGCAGGACCAGCGTCGCCTCGTCGAGCAGGCTCTGTGCCGCGCCGTGTGGAACCTGGCCGATGAGCGGGCTGATGCTCGCGAGCCGTGCGAGGCGCATGATCATGGTCCGGTGGGTGTCGAGACGGGCCAGCGTCTCCGGCGAGGCACCCTCGAGGAACAGGTCGATCTCGGCGCGGGGCGGCACGTTCATCTCGGAGCGGATGGAGCGCACTTCCGTGATCAGGCGGATGACCCAGTCCAACTCCCGTGCAGCCCCGGCATCGCCGCCGACCCGGTCGAGGTCCGGCCACGGTGTCGTGATGAGTGCCGCCTTTCCTCCGAGCCGTTCCGAGAGTTCCTCGGTCAGGTACGGCATCAGCGGATTGAGCACGTTCAGCATCTGCTGAAGCACCCAGGCGGTTGTCGCACGGGTTTCGGCCGCCGCCGCCTCGTCCTCTCCGGCCAGCAGCGGCTTGGTGAACTCGAGGTACCAGTCGCAGAAGATGTTCCAGCAGAACCGGTAGACCGAACCGGCCGCCTCGTTGAACCGGTAGGACTCGATGGCACCGGCGACTTCGCGTGAAACCCGGGCGGTCTCGCCCACGATCCAGCGGTTGACCGTGTGGGTACACCCGGCCGGGTCCCAGCTGTCGACCGGGGCACAGCCGTTCATCATGGCGTACCGGGTCGCGTTCCACAGCTTGGTGGCGAAGTTCCGGTAGCCCTGGATCCGCCCTTCGGCCAGCTTGATGTCGCGGCCCTGGGCCGCCATGGCCGCCAGGGTGAAACGAAGCGCATCGGTGCCGTAGGTGGCAACCAGGTCCAGGGGATCCATCACGTTGCCCTTGGACTTCGACATCTTCTGTCCGTGCTGGTCGCGCACCAGGGCGTGGATGTAGACGGTGTGGAACGGCACCTCGTTCATGAAGTGCATTCCCATCATCATCATCCGCGCGACCCAGAAGAAGATGATGTCGAACCCGGTGACCAGCACGTCGCCCGGGTAGTAGCGGTCCAGCTCTCCCGTGCGTTCCGGCCAGCCCAGGGTGGAGAACGGCCACAGCGCCGACGAGAACCAGGTGTCGAGGACATCCTCGTCCCGGACCAGCTCCCGGTCCTCCCCGTAGTGGGCCCGGGCCGCGGCGCGGGCCTCCTGCTCGGTCGCTTCCACGAACACGGTGCCGTCCGGGCCGTACCAGGCCGGGATCTGGTGTCCCCACCACAGCTGGCGGGAAATGCACCATGGCTGGATGTTGCGCATCCACTCGAAGTAGGTGTTCTCCCAGTTCTTCGGCACGAACCGGGTACGACCGTCTTCGACCGCCTCGATGGCGGGACGCGCGAGGGTGGCGGCATCGCAGTACCACTGGTCGGTGAGCCAGGGCTCGAGCGGCGCACCGGACCGGTCGCCGTGCGGAACCGCGTGAACGGTGGACTCCACCTTCTCCACCAGCCCGAGGGCCTCCATGTCGCTGACCACGCGCTCGCGGGCCTCGTACCGGTCAAGCCCGCGGTACGGCTCGGGCACGGCGTCGTTGAGACGGGCGTGCCGGTCGAGAATGTTGACCAGTTCGAGATTGTGGCGGCGGCCGACCTCGAAGTCGTTGAAGTCGTGGGCCGGGGTCATCTTGACCGCTCCGGTCCCCTTCTCCATGTCGGAGTACTCGTCGGCGACGATCGGTATTACCCGTCCCACCAGTGGCAGGACGGCGTTGCGCCCGACCAGGTCCTGGTACCGCGGATCGTCGGGATGAACCGCGACACCCGTGTCCCCGAGCATGGTCTCGGGCCTGGTGGTGGCGACGGTGATGAACCGGTCCGGCTCGCCCTCGATGGGGTACCGGAAATGCCACAGGGAGCCCTCGATCTCGACCTGCTGCACCTCCAGGTCCGAGATTGCCGTGAGCAGCACCGGGTCCCAGTTGACCAGTCGCTTGTCCCGGTAGATCAGGCCCTGGCGATGCAGATCGACAAAGACCCGCGTGACGGCCGCGGACAGGCCCTCGTCCATGGTAAACCGCTCACGGTGCCAGTCGGCGGTCGCCCCGAGCGAGCGGAGCTGGCGCATGATCATGCCGCCGGATTCCGCCTTCCATTCCCAGACCGTGTCGACGAAGCGGTCGCGTCCGAGGTCGCGCCGGTCGATGCCCTTCTCCGACAGCTGGCGTTCGACCACCATCTGGGTCGCGATCCCGGCATGGTCCATGCCGGGCTGCCACAGTGCATCCCGGCCGGCCTTGCGGTGGTAACGGATCAGGATGTCCTGCAGGGTGAAGGTAAGCGCGTGACCCATGTGCAGGCTGCCGGTCACGTTCGGCGGCGGCATCATGATCGTATACGGCGCCATGTTGGAGTCGACATGTGCCTCGAACGCTCCGGCTTCCTCCCAGCGGCTGTAGTGCCGGGCCTCGAGCGCAGCCGGGTCGTAGGTCTTCTCAAGCATGGCTACCTTCGTGTGTGTGCTGAACAGGCGGACGGGTGACGGGCCTATCGGCCGGACAACCGGCTGATTTCCTCGCGGACCAGACGTTCGACCAGGACCGGGAGATGCTCGTCCAGCCATGCCTTGAGCGTCGGGCGCAGCATCTCGCGGACCAGCTGTTCCACGGTGATGCCCGGGGTGCCGGGAGGGGATTCGTTCTGGTGCGCCGCCAGGGTGGCGCCCAGTTCCGAGAACATCTGCGCGGCGGCCTGGGCCCGATCCTGCGAAATCAGTCCCGGGTCCGTCCTCTCCTCGCTGTCCCCGCCGTGGCCTTCGGTGGCAGGCAGGGGCATTTCTGCGTCCGCAGGCATGGTATCCGCGCCGGATGCCGGGGCCGGTCTCGGCCCCGGATCAACCGCCGGAGATGACGTCGCGGGCCTGCCGGCCGGTGCCGGTGCGGCCACCGACGCGGCATCCGGTCGGCCGGCTGTCTCGGGGACGGTCATCGGCGGCCGGGTCCCTGTGTCCCGTCCTGGCTCAACGGAACCCTGGGCGTCACCGGTCTTTCCGATGATGCGGCGGATTGACGCCAGGATGTCCTCCATGGACTGTTCTGTATCGCGCTCGTTCATCCCTCAGTCACTCGTCATGCCGGCGGTCCCGGCGAGCGCCGGCGGGCTCAGTCAGGTGACAGGCCGGTGCCGGTGTACCGGCCGCGGACATCGAGGAAGTGCCGGTCCACATCGTACAGTGTCACCGGAAGGTTGAGCGCCTGGGCGGTCAGTCGTCCCATGGCGAACTGCAGTTGCAGTGCCGCGATGAAGGCGTCGCGCTCCGACTGGACGCGTCTGACCTGGGCATCGAGGAGCGCCTGCTCCGCATCGAGCACGTCCAGGACCGTCCGGGCCCCGACCGTTGCCTCCTGCTCGACGCCTTCGAGCGCGATCCGTGCCGACTCCTCCTCCTTGACCAGTGACTCGGTGCGTGCGAGCGATGTGGTCAGGTTCTCGTAGGCCCGTGCCGATCCCTCGATCACCGAGCGCCGGTATGACTCGACGATGATGCGGCGCCGGTTGGCCTCCTCCTTTGCCGCCCGCACCTGCGAGAACACGACGCCCCCACGGTAGATCGGGACCCGAAGGTCGAGTTGCACCGCGGCGGTGTTGAAGCTGTTGTCACTGGTGCCGTTGGTGTTCTGTGCCCGCTGGGCCGTGGCGGACAGGCTGGCTGCGGGCAGCAGCTCCGCCTCGATATCGGCGACCTGCTCGTTCGCGGCGCGTGCCTGGAACTTGGTCGTGATCAGCGAGAAGTTCCCCTCCAGCGCCGTCGCGACCGCTTCCTCCTGGTTCCCGGGTATCCACGAGGCCGGCAGATCGGGCTGGGTCAGGGTCTCGGGAAGTTCGCCCATGACCCGTTCGAAGACCATGTGCGATGACACCAGGTCACCCTCCGCCCTGGTCCTGTCGGCCTGGGCGCGGGCGACGCGGGATTCGGCCTGGGCCACGTCGGTGCGGGTGACCTCGCCAACGGCAAACCGGTCACGCGTTGCCTGCAGCTGCTTGTCCAGCCGCTCCAGGTTGTTGATCCGCAGAGCCAGAACCGATTCATCACGCAGCACGTTGACGTAGGCCGCGGATGCGTCGAGCAGCACCTGCTGTTCAGCGGCGCCGAGCCGGGCCCGTTCGGCCTGGATCTCGTTGATGGCCACGCGCTCGCGTGCGCTCCTGCGCCCGCCGTCATAGATCGTCTGGTCGACCCTGAGCCGGCCGAGGACCGGATAGGAACGGGTCTTCACTCTGTTTGCCCTGTTCTCGCCGTGGGTGTAGGTGGCCCCGGCCTGGAACAGCGAGGAGACGGTCGGCCGCCAGGCGCCGTCGGCCTGGGCGATGCGCTCGTTGGTCGCCCGCAGGGCAGCGCGTGCCGCCTGAAGGTCAGGGTTGCCTTCATAGGCCATGACCAGGGCTTCTTCGAAGGTCTGGGCGCCCGGAGAACCAGCAAGGCCCACGCACCCGGCGACGAGGCCGATCACCATGCAGAAACGTGCGCTACGCCTGATGCTGCCGTTCATCTCACTACTTCCCCGATTCCGCCCGGCAATCGGACGTCCTGCCCGCGGCTCACCGCCGCGCAGTTGATTGCCACCGGCTGCCACGATGGCACGAACCGGTCCTAGAACACAAAACCGGGCCCCCGCGCGAACCCCGGAAGAAGCGGGGTCATTGCGTCGAACACAGTGCGCTGGCCGATGGTACCGCCGATCTTCTCGAAGATCACGGCCCGTCCGACCCGATCCTGATTCTCGTAGAGCACAGTGACCAGTCGACCACCTTCCGACAGCTGCTCGAGCAGTGTTCCGGGGACGAACCCCACGCCACCGGCAAGGAGGATCAGGCTGAACGGCTGCTGACTGCCGCACCCGTCGGCGGCCGGACCGGTGATGACGGCGGCGTTGTCCATTTCCAGGGCGGCCAGATGGGCGTTTCCCGCCGCTGCGAGGTCAGGGTCCTCTTCGACCGCCACCACGCTGGAGACCAGCTGCGAGAGGATCGCGGTGGTGTAGGCGGGTCCGCAGGCGATATCGAGCGCCGCGTCACCGGGCTGCGGCAGGGCGGTCTGCAGCAGCCGGGCCAGCACCATGGGCTCGATCAGGAACCGTCCGTTGCCGAGTTCGAGATCCTTGTCCGCATAGGCGATCGCGCGCAGTCGATCCGGCACGAAGCGTTCCCGCGGGATCGTCTCGAACGCCTCGAGGATCGCCGGATCGGTGACCCTGTTCGTTCGAATCTGGCTCGCCACCATGGTGCGGCGCGTTGCGACATAGTCGACCATGAGTCGTCCGTGAGTCCCTCGCTGCGGCCGGGCAGGGTTCCGATATACGCCCGCACCCCCACAAACTCAATCGGACCGTGCATTCGGGAGTACGTGGTCTGCGAACTGCCGGCGCAGGTCCAGTTTCGACAGCTTGCCAGTGGCGGTGTGGGGCAGTTCGTCGACGAACGCGACGTCGTCGGGCAGCCACCACCTGGCGACCTTGTCCGACAGGAAGGTGTGGATGTCCTCCAGCGTGGCGCTCTGTCCCTCCTCCAGCCGCGCGATCAGGAACGGACGTTCGTCCCACTTCGGGTGCGGCATGGCGATGACGGCGCATTCGGCGATGGCCGGGTGGCCGAGAGCTGCGTTTTCCAGGTCGATCGAACTGATCCACTCGCCGCCGGACTTGATCACGTCCTTGGTCCTGTCGACGAGTGTCAGCGTTCCGTCCTCATCGATGCGGGCAACGTCGCCCGTGCGCAGCCAGCCATCGGACGACATCGCCTGGCCGCTCGCCTCCTCGTCGCTGTGGTAGCCATCGACCACGCCGTGTCCCCGGACCTGCAGTTCCCCGAAGGCGACGCCGTCATGCGGCAGGGAAGTCCCCGTCTCGTCGACGATTCGCATCTCGACCGTGAACATCCTCCGGCCCTGCCGGGTCTTGCGCTCGATCCTGTCGTCGAGTTCAAGCCATGCCTCCGAGCGCAGCTGCACGCTCGAGGTGGTGCCGACCGGGCTCATCTCGGTCATGCCCCAGCCGTGGATCACGGAGACCGAGTAGTCGCGCTCGAACTCCTCGATCATGGCGCGCGAGACCGCGGAACCGCCCGAGAGCACGTATTCGAACCCGTCGGGCTTTCGTCCCCGCCGGCGCATCTCCGCCAGCATGCCGAGCCAGACGGTGGGCACACCCCAGGCCGAGCGCACCTTCTCGGCATCCATCAGGTCAAACACGCTCTCGCCGTCGAGCCTGGGCCCCGGAAACACCAGGTTGGCCCCGAGCAGCGGCGCGATGTAGGGCAGTCCCCAGGCATTGGCATGAAACAGCGGAACGACAGGCAGCAAGGCGGCGTTGTCCCCGAGTCCGGTACCCGGAACCAGGGTCAGCATTCCGAGCATGTGCAGGAAGGTCGACCGGTGGGAATAGAGCACGCCCTTGGGATTGCCGGTGGTCCCGGAGGTGTAGCAGAGACTTGAGGCTGCCCTCTCGTCGAACACGGGCCAGTCGATGGCGTCCGCCTCGACCCCGATGAGTTCCTCGTAGCACAGTGCGTCGGGCGGGGCCGCCTCGGGCATCGCCCCCGGTTCGCACAGCACGATCACCCGCATGTCGCCGGGCAGGTGCTCGCGCAGTGCGGCGAGCAGCGGCAGGAAAGTGACGTCGAGGAACAGCAGCCGGTCCCGGGCGTGGTTGATCACGTAGGCAAGCTGGCCCGGGTGCAGGCGCGGGTTCAGCGTGTGACAGACGGCGCCGATACCGGAAATCGCGTAGTAGAGCTCGAAGTGCCGATAGCCGTTCCAGGCCATTGTCGCGACCCGGTCGCCGTAGCCGATGCCGAGGCGGCGCAACGCGTGCGCAAGCCGGGCGGTTCGTCGCGCGCAGTCGGCGTAGGTGTAGCGATGCAGATCTCCCTCGGTTCGCCTCGAGACGATCTCGTAGTCCCTGCGCGCATCCGCGGCGTATTCGAGGATGCTCGAGATCATCATCGGCATGTCCATCATTCGACCGGCAAGCATGGTCCCCTCCTCCTGCCCGTGTTCTGGCGCCGGGAGTATAGCGTCCACCGGCCGGCCGTGCCGCGCGCCGTGCGGATCAGTGTTGCCGGTCGATGGACACGCCGGCCAGGGCATCGAGCCCCGCCCTGTCGGTCACATCGTACCCGAGCGGCGTGACCGAGACCGCATTGCGCCGCAGCACCGCGATGTCCTCGTCCGCTTCCGGCCTTTCGTTCTGCTTTCGCATGTAGATCCAGTAGTAGTCCTGATCCCTCAGATCGACCCGGCGCTCGACGAACGGGATCACGGTGGCGGAATGCCCCTGGCGCGTCACCTCGACGCCGGTCACACCGTCGGGTCCGATGGCCGGCACGTTGACGTTCGGGACGAACGACCACGGCCAGGCGTCGGTGGCAATCAGCTGACGGACCACCTCCGGCAGCCAGGCCCGCGACGTCTGCCAAGGGATGTCGTGGCGCGAACCCTTCCAGGCCTGGCTGAGCGCAATGGCCGGAACTCCGAGGATGCGCGCGCTCATCGCCGCGCCGACAGTGCCGCTGAACCCGACGTCGCCGCCGATGTTGACCCCGGCATTCACCCCGGAAATCACCAGGTCCGGAGGCGTGTCGGCGAGTATCGAGCCCAGGGCGACGAACACGCAGTCGGCCGGCGACCCGTCAAGCCCGAAACGCCGGTCGCCCGCCGGTGTCAGCCGAAGCGGGTGATGAAGGTTGAGTTGCCGCGACCCGCCGCTGTAGTCACCCGCCGGCGCCACGGTCCAGACCTCTTCGGCGACAGCGGCGGCAATGGTCTCGGCGACGGCAATTCCGGGCGCATCGATGCCGTCGTCGTTGGTCACGAGGACCCGGCCCAGGCGGGGAGCGCTCATCGGTTCTCTCCCCGCCGGGCGCCTGCGGAAACATGTCGCTGCAGCGGTGGTCGGGCGACGGTCGGCGGAATGATGTGCATGGGACGGGTCCTTGCCGGGAAACGGGAATGCCGGGTGACAGATACCCGCTGGCCGATCGGCCGGCAACGAGCTTGCCGCCGGTTTCTCGACAGTGCTGCCGGCTCGGCCTATAAGCCTGATGTCCGCTCAGCCTGAGTAACCGGGGATGTCCGCAACCATGTCGAGTTGCTTCGCAGACAGGGTCGCGCTGGTGACCGGTGCCGCTTCCGGCATCGGTCTTGCAACCAGTCGCCTGTTCGCGGTCCGGGGCGCCCAGGTCGTGCTCACCGACATCGCGTCCGGGGCCGGCGAGGAAGCAGCCCGGAGCCTGCGCGAGGAAGGTCACGACGCCGTGTTCCTGTACCACGACGTGACCGATGAGGAGAGCTGGCAGCGGGTGATCGACACGGTGCGTGACCGTCATGGCCGGCTCGACATCCTGGTCAACAACGCGGGTGTCGGCACCGGCGGCTCGATCGAGGAGGCCACGCTGGAGGAATGGCGGGCGGTTCACGCGGTGAACGCCGAGGGACCGTTTCTCGGCTGCAAGCACGCGATCGGGCTGATGAAGCAGACCGGCGGGTCGATCATCAACGTCTCGAGCGTTGCCGGTATCATCGGCGCCCCGCAACTCGCGGCCTACTGCTCGTCAAAGGGGGCGGTGCGGCTGCTGACCAAGTCGGTGGCCCTGCATTGCGCGCGCCAGGGCTACGGCATCCGGTGCAATTCGGTCCACCCGTCCTATACCGACACGCCGATGGTCGCCAGGATGGTAGGCGGGCATCGCGATCCGGAGCGGTACCGCCAGCGGCTCGAGGGCGCGTCACCCGCGGGAAGGCTCGGAGAACCGGACGATGTCGCCGGCGCGATCCTGTATCTTGCAAGTGATGACGCGGCATTCGTCAACGGTGCCGAGATCGTGGTCGACGGCGGCCTGACCGCGACCTGAACGGGAGGCTCGGGAACATGTTCGAACTGCACGGCAAGGTCGCGGTGGTCACCGGGTCCACCAAGGGGATCGGCCGGTCGATCGCGGAGTGCATGGCAGAGCTCGGGGCACGGGTGGTGATCTCGAGCCGCAAGGCCGACATGTGCGACCGGATTGCCGCCGGTATCCGGGAGAAGGGACACGAGGCCGTCGCGATTCCGTGCCACATCGGCAGCAAGGACGCGCTCGAGCACCTGGTGACGCGCACCCGAGAGACCTGGGGTCAGATCGACATCCTGGTCTGCAACGCCGCGACCAACCCGGTCTACGGCCCGATGCGCGACGCCGATGACCGGGCGTACGAGAAGATCATGGACACCAACGTGAAGAGCGTGTTCTGGATCGCCAACATGGTCTGCCCGGAGATGGCCGAGCGGGGCGATGGCGTGGTGATCGTGATCTCGAGCATCGGCGGGTTCAAGGGCAGCCGCAACCTCGGGCTGTATGCCCTGTCGAAGGCCGCGGAACAGCAGCTGGTCCGCAACCTCGCGGTGGAATGGGGCCCGCACAACATCCGGGTCAACGCGATTGCTCCGGGACTGATCCGCACCGACTTCGCCCGCGAACTGTGGGAAGACCCGAAGAAGACGGCCGCGGTGGAGCGCATCACCCCGCTGGGGCGCCTCGGGGATCCGGACGACATCGGCATGCTTGCGGCCGCCATGGCCGGTCCCGCCGGGCGTTACCTGACCGGACAGACCATTACCATCGACGGCGGCCGGATGATCACCGACCCGTCCTGAGGAGGACGACATGGCTATCCCGGGTCCGGTCAGCAGCACCCACAGGTTCGACGAGGCAGCGCTTGCACGCTACCTGGACAGCCAGGGGGTGCCGGGATTCGGTGCCGGGATCGCGGTCCGCCAGTACCAGGGCGGACAGTCCAACCCGACCTTCGAGATCACCGCCGGCGCGCATCGCTACGTGCTGCGCAAGAAGCCGCCGGGCAAGCTGCTTCCGTCCGCGCATCTCGTCGAGCGCGAGTACCGGGTGATGAAGGCGCTGGCCGGGACCGCGGTCCCGGTGCCGGTGATGCATCACCTGTGTGAAGACGAGAAGATCATCGGCACCCCGTTCTTCCTGATGGAGCATCTCGACGGCCGGGTTGTTGACGACACGTCGCTGCCGGAAGCGTTTTCGCCGGACGAGCGCGCCGCGATCTACGACTCCATGAACCAGGTGCTGGCCGCACTGCACCAGGTGGACCTGGCGGCGGTGGGACTGGGGAACTTCGGCAGGACCGGCGCCTACGTCCAGCGCCAGATCGACCGCTGGACCCGCCAGTTCGAGGCGGCGAAGACCGACCCGATGCCGGACATGGACGCACTCATGGCCTGGCTGCCCGATCGTGTACCCGACCATGACGAGACCTCGATCGTTCACGGTGACTACCGGATGGGCAACCTGATGCTCCATCCCGTCGAGCCGCGGGTGATCGCGGTGCTCGACTGGGAGCTGTCAACGCTCGGCCATCCGCTGTCGGACCTCGCCTACAACGTGATGCCCTGGGTCCTGCCGCATGACGGCACGTCGCTGAACGGGCTGGTCGGACTTGATCTCGAGGCCGCGGGCATTCCGGCGATGGATGCCTACGTGCAGGCCTACGCCCGCCGGACCGGGCGGGGTTTCATCGACAGCTTCAGTTTCTTCCTCGCGTTCTCGTGTTTCCGGCTGGCCTCGATCTGCCAGGGCGTCTACGCCCGCGGACTCCAGGGCAATGCCAGTTCCGACAACGCCGTCGAGGTGGGTGCGAAGGCGCCGCGCCTCGCCCGGATCGGCTGGGACATCGCCCGTTCCATCGATTGAACGGCACTGCGCGCCCATCCCGTGCCGACCACGTGTAAATCGCCCTTCGTCGCTTTACCGTACCCTGCCGGGCGCTCGTGTTCGGGACGGGCGAAGTGGGTCTCCGGGCCCCGGGCCCAGGTCTGAACAGTGGCGGGCCCGCCGGGTGCGCGGGGCCTGTTCCGGGACGCGGTCACGTCCCGGAACAGGCGCACGCCGGACCATGCTCCCGTTGCGGCGTCAGAACTGCGCGTTGAGGGTGAGAAAGAACGTGCGTCCCCAGTCGGCTTCCGTGGGTCCGTCCACGCTGGCGGGATTGGCGGTATTCACCGAGAGCCCGGTGTCGGTCACGTTGAAGATTCCTGCGGACAGCCGGGCACCCTGCAGCAGGGGATCCGTCCAGTCCAGCGTCACGTCGTGACCGAGCCAGGACTTGAAGTGTCCAGACCTCGTCCTGTAGCCGGACCGGTAACTGGCCGCCCATGTGGCGGTGAGATCACCACGCCGTGCCAGGACGCCGACGCGGGCGGCGTTCCTGGGCAGGGCCAGCCTGGCTTCCTCGCCGGCCACTTCAGCCGTGGTCTTGGTGACATGCCGCCACACGCCGCGCACACCGACCACACCCCAGTCCGTGCGGGTGCCCCAGCCGAACCGGAGATTGCCGCCGGTCAACGTGGTATCGACGACGTTGGCGTAGCTGTCGTGGATGGTGATATCCGCGCCGATGCGCTCGATGCAGTCGGTGCTGTTGCCGGACATGCATTCGGGCAGGTTTCGCATGGCCCAGTTGGCACTATTCTGCCCCGGCAGGCCCGCGCGGGAAAGCCGGTAGAGTTCCACTGCGGCGAAGAACGGCCCCCTGCGGGCCTCCGCACCGACGGCGAACCTGTCGGCATCCGAAGGGTCGAGATCCGGGTTGCCCTCGGTCACGCGCGTTATCTGCCGGCGGTTGGTACTGGCGCAGGAACGGGGTGGGGGGCCGGGTCCCGGGTCGCATTCGATATAGGGATGATCCTGCGATTCGGTGGCATGGAGATGCAGCATCGAGGGCGCCCTGTGCCCGGTGCTCCAGGAACTGCGCAGCGTGACCAGGGTGTTCAGCCGGTACTCCGCACCGATGCGCCAGGAGCGCATGCTTCCAATATCGTCGAACTCGTCCCCGCGCGCGCCGGCCCTGACATCAAGGTCCGCGGTCAGCGGCAGCGACACCTCCGCGAAGGCCCCGGCGCCTTCACGTTCGCCGGCGAAACTGACTCCGCCGGAGCCGAGCACATCGTCCACGCCGTAAGTCATTCCGTCAGTGCCGTGAAATACGAGCTCGCGGTAGGCCTTCCCTCTGCCGAGGTCGACCCCCGCGGTCCAGGCCGCGCCACGGCCGCCGATCGCGAACCCGGATCCCTCCAGCGCCATGCGGATCTCCTGGCCGCTCGACCCGGTCCTGTCGTCCTCGCGCAGGCTGCTGTTCCGGATGGCCTGCAGGTGCTCCGGGGCGGTCGAGAACGGGTTCTCGAGGTCGTAGTTGCCCGACAGAATCTCCCACTGGATCGTCGGGGCGTGCACGAAGGTGCTGCCGGTCTGGGAGACGTTCCAGTCGAACGCGTTGACCCTGACATCGTACCCGAGATCATCGGTCAGCCGACCGTCGACACTCACCGCGACGTTGTACTCGTCGAAGTCCGACTTCCAGTCCCGGTTGCCGTGTCCGACGAAACGGTGTCCAACGACGAACAGGTCGTTGCTGTCCCCGATCGTCGCACCTGCGGCCTCGTTGATGGCGTCAAGCAGGTCCTGGTTCGGGATAAAGAGAAAGGAGCCCACCGACGGCGCGTAGCGGAACACGCCATCGCTCTTGACGAAGAGTCCGTCGACATGGAGGTCAGCGTCTTCGTTCAGCGGGTGCTCCAGGTCCATGAACGCGCTGTCCTGCCTGTACCCGGCACTGTTCCACATGATGTCCCCGTAGGCGAAACCGCAGCCCTGGTCGCCGTTGCGGACACCCGGCGGGTTGCTGAGCGGCCCGGTATAGCCGTTCGCCGGGTCACATTCGCCAAGGGCGGCCGACCTGATGCCGGCGAGCCTTCCTTCCTCGTCCAGCTGGTACACGTAGACGGTGTTGCCGCCCAGGCTCACGTTCTGCGACTGGCTGAACGTGCCGCCTTCCTGCCAGGCGGAGCGGCTGTACTCGCGACTGCGCGCGGTAATCTTTTCGCGATAGAGGCTGTCCACGCCGATGGTCAGGCGCCCTTCCCCGACAGCGCCGCCCCAGAAGACGCTGCCCTGTGTGCCGTCACCGCCATCCTGGCTCGGCAACCGGACGAGTGCCCGGGTCTCGAATCCGTTCAGGCTGTCGCGCAACACGACGTTGATCGCGCCGCGAACCGCGTAGCCGCCATGGGTGCCCAGGCTCTCGCCGCTGATGACCTCGATGCGCTCGATGGCCGAAATCGGCAGGGTTTCCAGTACGCTCGAGGTTGTCTCATAGGGTCTGCCGTTGACCATGACGAGCACGGGTTGCCCGCCGGTGAGGAAATACCGCGCGATGCCGGTGTCGAGCAGTTCCTCGAGCGTCTGGGCCCCGGAACGTCCCAGGAATTCGCGTTCGTAGGTGGCGACGACGCGCGGCTGGGGTGCGAGGGAACCGGCGTGGGCCGTGGTCACGGTCAGCGCGGCGAGGACGGCAATCGAGGCCAGCACCCATTTCATCACCACTCTCCTCCCTGTTCGGGCGACGCGATCACATGTGTATTGGTGAGAGCCCGGCATGGCCCGTCACGCAGCAAACCCCGATCCGGCTCGTCCGGTCCTTCCTGTACTCCTGCGCAACGGTTCCATCCCCGGAGTATTCCAGAATATCCATTTCGTGCCCTGCCCGCCAAATGCAACCCGTCCCGGCGCATCCATGTCCGGTTGCGTGGCCGTCAGGCAACGGGTTCACGGCCGTTACCGGCACCTCCACGACCGTCGCGGCGGAGTTTCCGGGACCGGGCGATCGGCCGTCCCCGCGCCTTGATGTCGGCGACGGCCGCAGCACTTGCAGAATCGGTACCGGAGGACCGCCAGGAGGAACGGGAGGTGAGACCGCACGCCGGTTCTCAAGCATTACGGCGGAATTCCTGCTTTGCGATCGCTTCGAGATGCACCTCGTCGGGACCGTCGGCGATCCGCAGCACCCGGGCATGCCCGTAAGACTTCGCCAGGCGGAATTCCTGGCTGACACCACCCCCGCCATGCACCTGGATCGCCTCGTCGATGATGTCGGTGGCCATGCGGGTGGCCATGACCTTGATCATGGCGATTTCCTTGCGCGCCGCCTTGTTGCCGACGGTGTCCATCTTGTGTGCCGCGTGCAGGACCATGAGCCGGGTGGAGTCGATCCTGATCCGTGCCTCCGCCACCTTGTGGCGCAGCGCGCCCATCTCCGACAGCTGCACGCCGAAGGCGGTGCGCGAGCGCGCGCGTTCCTTCATCGCCTCGAGCGCGCGCTCCGCCTGGCCGATGCAGCGCATGCAGTGATGGATCCGGCCCGGGCCGAGACGGCCCTGGGCGATCTCGAACCCCCTGCCCTCTCCGAGCAGCATGTTCTCCGTCGGAACCCGGACATCGGCAAAGGTCACGTCGCCGTGGCCGTGGGGCGCGTGGTCGTAGCCGTAGACGGTCAGTGCCCGGTTGACGGTGATGCCCGGAGTGTCGACCGGTACCAGGATCATGGACTGCTGCAGGTGACGTGGCGCGTCCGGGTCGGTCTTGCCCATGAAGATCAGGATCTTGCACCGCCGGTCCAGGATGCCCGAGGTCCACCACTTCCGCCCGTTGATCACGTAGTGATCGCCATCGCGCACGATCGAGGACTCGATGTTGGTGGCATCGGACGAGGCCACGGCCGGTTCGGTCATCGCGAAGGCGGAACGGATTTCGCCGGCGAGCAGCGGCGTCAGCCAGCGCTGCTTGTTCTCCTCGCTGGCATAGCGCTCCAGCACTTCCATGTTGCCGGTATCCGGTGCCGAGCAGTTGAACACCTCCGAACCGAAGGACACCCGGCCCATCACCTCGGAAATCGGCGCGTACTCCAGGTTGGTCAGACCCGCACCCCTGTCGGATTCGGGCAGAAACAGGTTCCACAGCCCCTGTTCCCGGGCCTTCGCCTTGAGTTCGTCGAGGATCGGGGGACAGTCCCAGCGGTCATCGGCCTCGTCGATCTGGCGGTAGTAGAGTTCCTCGTTCGGATAGACGTGCCCGTCCATGAACTCCTGGACCCGGGCCCGCAGGTGCTCGGCGCGCTCACTGATTTCCGGAATCATGGCAGTCTCCCTGTGTTGCGGTCCGACATGCGGCCGCGGTGACCCGCTCACGCCAGGGCGGCGAAGCGACGGACGTGATGATCGGTGTTGCCGAACTGGGCGTCGATGGTGGAGAGCCGCTTGAAGTAGTGGCCGATCGCCATTTCGTCGGTCATGCCCATGCCACCGTGCAGCTGGATCGCTTCCTGGCCGACCATGCGACCGGCCCGGCCGGCCTCCACCTTGGCTGCCGAGGCTGCCCTCGCGCGCTCGACCGGGTCGGCGCCGTCGATGACACCGGCGGCCCGGTACATCAGAGCGCGGGCAAACTGCTGTGCACCCAGCATGTCCACCGCCCGGTGCTGAAGGCTCTGGAACGAGCCGATGGGGACGCCGAACTGCCTGCGTTCCTTCAGGTATGCTGTCGTCAGCCTGACCGCGGCATCCATGGCTCCGGCCGCCTCGGCGCACAGCAGCACGCAGGCCCTGTCGACCACGGCCTCGATTGCCGGAAGTCCATCCTCGACCTCGCCGAGCACCGCCTCGTCTCCGACGGTGACCCCGTCGAGCGTGACTTCCGAGGCCCGCAAGCCGTCAACCGTCGGGTAGGAGCGCAACGACACCCCGTCGGCATCGCGGGCCACGAGAAACAGGGTGATCCCGTCCCGGTCTGTCGTTGCGCCGCCGCTGCGTGCCGAGACGACAAGAGTGTCCGCGGTCTCGGCGTTGTGCACCACTGCCTTCGCACCATCGAGCCGCCAGCCCGACCCGTTCCGCGTCGCGGTGGTCTCGACATGCGCGAGGGCATACCGTGAGCGCGGCTCGACATGGGCAAGGGCGAGCAGGTGCTCGCCGGCGGCAACCGGCGGAAGGAAGCGGCGCCTCTGCTCGGTCGAGCCGGCCGTCGTGACGCAGCCGGCCCCGAGCACGATCGCGGACTGGTAGGGTTCGACGACGAGGCCGCGCCCGAGTGATTCGAGAAGCACCGCGACATCAACCGTCGAACCGCCGAGCCCGTCGCAGTCCTCGGGTAACGGCAGGGCCAGCCAGCCGAGTTCGGCGAAGGTGTTCCAGGTCTCCCTGCTGAAGCCGCCTTCCCGCGCCATGGCCTTGCGCCTGGCGGAGAAGTCGTACTCGTTCTCGACGAACCGGTCGGCGCTCTCGGCCAGCAGCCTCTGGTCGTCGGTGAAGGTGAAGCTCATCGGTCTTGCCGCTCCCGGCTGCGGTGGATTCGACAATGACGGAGCGGGTCAGAGCCCGAGAACCGCCTTGGCAATGATGTTCTTCTGGATCTCGTTCGACCCGCCGTAGATCGACGCCTTGCGCCAGTTGAAGTAGTGCGGGGCGATGGCGGCCGCGTGTTCCGGCCCCACCGGGTCCTCGTTCCAGCCGGTCTGCATCGCTTCGGGAATGTACGGGTGCGCATAGTTGCCCACCGCCTCGAACAGGAGTTCGGTGATCCCCTGCTGCAACCGGGTCCCGCGGATCTTGAGGAACGACGCCTCCGGCCCCGGTCCCTTGCCGGCGGTCTCGTCCGACAGTACCCGCAGCACCAGGGCTTCGAGCGCAAGCAGGTCGATTTCCAGCCCCGCGATCTTCTCGCGGAACCGCCCGTCCTCGAGCAACGGCCGTCCGTCGCTCATCTCGACCGACGAGATCTGCCGCAACCGTCGCAGCTGTGACTTGGAACGGCCGACCGCGGCGATGCCGGTCCGCTCGTGGCCGAGCAGGTACTTGGCATAGGTCCAGCCGCGGTTTTCCTCGCCGACCCGGTCGTGCACGGGAACCCGGACGTCCTCGAGGAACACGTCGTTGATCTCGGTGCTGCCGTCGATGGTGCGGATCGGGCGCACGGTGACCCCCGGCTGGTCCATGTCGATCAGCAGGAACGAGATGCCTTCCTGGCGCTTGCCCTCGCTGGAGGTCCGGACCAGGCAGAACATCCTGTTGGCGTGCTGTGCGAGCGACGTCCAGGTCTTCTGCCCATTGACCACGTAGTGGTCGCCGTTGAGCTCGGCACGCGTCTGCAGCGATGCGAGGTCGGATCCCGACCCCGGTTCGGAATAGCCCTGGCACCACCAGTCGTCCGAGCGCAGGATGCGCGGCAGGTAGTACTCCTTCTGCCAGCTGCTGCCGAACGCCATCAGCACCGGCGCGACCATGACCACACCGAAAGCGATGACCGGCGGAGCCCCGGCCAGCGCACACTCCTCCTCGAAGAGGTGTTTCTGCATCGGTGTCCAGCCCGTGCCGCCGTACTCGACCGGCCAGCCGGGTGCGATCCAGCCGCGTTCGTACAGCTGTTTCTGCCAGGCGACGTGCTCTTCCCTGCTCAACCGGTACCCGGTCATGGTCTTGCGCCGGATCTCGTCGGTCACGGCGCTCTCGAGGAAACCCCGCACCTCGTCACGGAATGCCTGTTCGTCGGGTGTCAGGACCAGTTCCATGTCACGCTCCCTCTCAGAGGACCTCGAACAGCCCCGCGACACCCATGCCGCCACCGACGCACATCGTGACCACGACGTGCCTTGCGCCCCGGCGCTTGCCCTCGATCAGGATGTGACCGGTCATGCGGGCACCGCTCATCCCGTAGGGATGGCCGATGGAGATCGAGCCGCCGTTCACGTTGAGCCTGTCGTCGGGGATCCCGAGCCGGTCGCGGCAGTACAGCACCTGAACGGCGAAGGCCTCGTTCAGTTCCCACAGGTCGATGTCGTCGATGCCGAGCCCATGGCGTTCGAGCAGGCGGGGCACCGCGAAGACCGGACCAATGCCCATCTCGTCCGGTTCGCAGCCGGCGACCGCCAGACCCTTGTAGAGTCCGAGCGGCTCGAGGTTGCGGCGCTCGGCGAGGCGCGCGTCCATGACCACGCAGGCCGAGGCACCGTCGGACAGCTGGCTCGCGTTGCCCGCGGTCACGAAGTGTTCCGGTCCGCGCACCGGTTCGAGTCCCGCCAGTCCCTCCATGTTGGTGCCCGGCCGGTTGCCCTCGTCGCGGTCCAGCACGACGTCGCGTGAACTGATCTCGCCGGTGTCCCGGTCCTTGACCAGCATGGTGGACGGCAGCGGCACGATCTCGTCGTCGAACTGTCCGGCCTGCTGGGCGATCGCGGTCCGCCGCTGGCTCTCGCAGGCATAGGTATCCTGTGCCTCGCGGGATACGGCGTAGCGGTGTCCGACCGTGTCCGCGGTCTCGATCATCGGCATCCAGAGTTCGGGCTTGGTCTCCATCAGTCCGTCCTCGGTCAGGCCGGTCTGGTTCATGTTCGGCGAGACCAGACTGATCGACTCGAGCCCGCCCGCAACCATCACCGGAACCTGGTCCATGACCACCCGCTGGGCCGCCATCGAGATGGTCTGCAACCCCGAACTGCAGAACCGGTTGACCGTGGTGGCGCTGCTGGTCACCGGCAACCCGGCCTTGATCGCGCACTGGCGCGCGATGTTGAAGCCGGTGGCGCCCTCCGGGAAACCGCAGCCGATGATGACGTCCTCGACCTCTCCCGGCTCGACCCCGGCCCTCTCGACCGCGTGACGGACCGCATGACCTCCCATCACCGCTCCGTGGGTGTTGTTGAACGCACCGCGAAACGCCTTGCCGATCGGTGTCCGCGCCGTCGAGACGATGACTGCTTCCCGCATGATTTCCTCCGTGTTCGCCGCCGCTGCCGGCGGCCGCGTGTCCCGTCCGGATTCAGGCGCCGAGACTGGCGAACCCCCTGCCCTCGCGGACAAGGCGTTCGAGCAGCGGCGCCGGCCGCATCCATTCCCCGTGCTCCCGGTGCCACCGCTGCATGGCCTCGAGAATCCGGTCAAGGCCGACACTGTCGGCCCAGAACATCGGACCGCCCCGCCAGCGTGGGAAACCGTAGCCGTGAATCCAGATCACGTCGATATCCGAGGGCCGGATCGCCAGCCCTTCCTCCAGGATCTTGGCCGCCTCGTTGACCAGCGGGTACATGCAGCGTTCCAGGATCTCCGCGTCGGGGATGTCGCGGCGCTCGATACCCGCCTGCCCCGAGGCGGCAACGATGAGCTGCTCGATGTCCGGGTCCGGAACCGGAACCCGGCTGCCCGGTTCGTAGCGGTACCAGCCGGCTCCGGTCTTCTGGCCGAAACGGCCCTGTTCGCAGATCCGGTCGGCGATGTCCGAGTAGCGCATGTTGCTCGGCCGCTCGGCACGTTTGCGCTGGCGGATCCGCCAGCCGACGTCCAGGCCCGCCAGGTCGCCCATGGCGAAGGGGCCCATCGGGAACCCGAAGTCGTAGATTACCCGGTCGACCTGTTGCGGCAGGGCGCCCTCCTCGATCAGGAAGCCGGCCTCGCGTCCGTACTGGTGCAGCATGCGATTGCCCACGAACCCGTCGCACACGCCGACGAGAACCCCGACCTTGCCGATGGTGCGCGCCATGTCCATGACGGTGGCGATGGTCTCGTGCGACGAACGGACGCCGCGCACGTTCTCCAGTAGCCGCATGACATTGGCCGGGCTGAAGAAATGGGTGCCGATCACGTCCTCCGGGCGGCCGGTCACCGCCGCGATCTCGTCGACGTCGAGCGTCGAGGTGTTGGTGGCCAGGATCGCGCCGGGCCGGCACACCCCGTCGAGCGCACGGAAGACCTCCTTCTTCAGTTCCATTTCCTCGAACACCGCCTCGATGACGATGTCGGCGCTGCCCACGTCGGCGAGTTCGGTCGAGCCGGTGATCAGCGCCATGCGCCGTTCCATCTCGTCCGCCGCCAGCCGGCCGCGCGAGACGGTGGTGGCGTAGGTATTGCGCACCCGCTCGAGACCGGCATCGAGTGCCGCACGTTCGGTTTCGACGACGGTGACCGGAATCCCGGCGTTGGCAAAGTTCATCGCGATGCCGCCGCCCATGGTTCCGCACCCGATGACGGCCGCGGTCCCGATGCTCCGCCCCCGGGTCTCGCGGGGCAGGTCCGGGATGCGTCCGCACTCGCGCTCGGCGAAGAACGCGTGACGCAACGACTGCGACTCGGGCGTGGTGACCAGCGAGAGGAAGGTCTCGCGCTCGAACCGCAGCCCCTCGTCGAACGGCCGGTTGACCGCCGCCTGGACACAGTCGACGCACGCATACGGCGCGTTGCGCCCGCGCGCCGAGCGCGCCATGCCGGCGCGGAAGGTCTCGAACAGTTCCGGAGCGGCGCGGGCCGCGGAGAGCGCGTCGTCGAGGTCGCGGACGCGGCGCACCGTCCCGCCGGCGGCGAGCCGCCTCGCCGCCGCGACGGCGGCTTCGAGCAGGTCGCCGTCGGCCACCTCTTCGATGATGCCAAGCTCGCGGGCCTGGTCGGCGTCGACCAGCCGGCCCGAGACGATGAGATCGAGTGCCGCTTCCGCCCCGATCAGCCGCGGCAGCCGCTGGGTTCCCCCGGCGCCCGGGACAAAGCCGAGCGTCACCTCGGGCAGCCCGACCCGGCTTGCGGGTGCCGCCACCCGGTAGTGGGTCCCGAGCGCGAGTTCGAGCCCGCCGCCGGCCGCGACCCCGTGGATGGCCGAGACCACGGGCCGTTCGGACCCTTCAAGCACCGCGATCACCTGGTTGAGGTCCGGTGTCCCCGGCGGCGGGGTCGAGCTGAACTCACGGATGTCGGCGCCCGCGCTGTACATCCGTCCCTCGCCGGTCAGCACGATGGCCTCGACCGCAGGATCGAGTCCCGCGACCGCGTCGGCGAGACCGCTGCGCAGTGCGGCACCGAGGCCGTTGACCGGGGGATTGTTCATGCGAAGGACCGCGACCGGTCCGTGGCGTTCGATACTGACTGCACTCATGGTCTTCGGTCTCCGTCCTTCTGCGTGCCGGAGGCAGGGCCGGCACCGTGTGCGGGCCCGACCGTCCGGGCACGTGTCCCCTCGGGCCCGCCTACCCGTGCGAGAGCTCGGCCTCGAGTGCCCGGCCCACCGCCTGCTGGGCCGTTTCGGCCTCGTCGATGATCCCGACCAGGCCGAAGAACGCGTGCAGCACGCCCGGATACTCGATGAACGAGACCGATACCCCGGCCTCGATCAGGCGGGTGGAATAGGCTCTCGCGTCGTCGCGCAGCACGTCGCAGCCGGCGGCGATCACGATGGCGGGCGGCAGTCCGGCGAGCGAGGGCGCGAGCAGCGGCGATGCCCGCCAGTCCGCGTGTCGGGCCGGGTCGGATCCGAGGTAGTGCTGCTGGAACCATGTCATGGTGTCGGCCTCGAGGACCCCGTAGCCGGTCCCGAACTGCCGGTAGCTCGCGCTGTCGCACCGGTAGTCGGACACCGGGTAGACCAGGACCTGGAGGCGCAGCGGCGGACCGCCCGCGTCGCGGGCCATGAGAGCCACAACCGCGGCGAGATTGCCGCCGGCGCTGTCACCGCCGACCGCGATCCGTTCCGGGTCGATGCCGAAACGCTCCGCGTTCTCCGCCGCCCATTCCAGTGCCGCGTAGCTGTCGTCGACCGCGGCGGGGAACACATGCTCGGGTGCGAGACGGTAGTCGACGGAAAGGACGGCGACATTGCCGTGGTGGCAGAGGCCGCGGGCGACGCCGTCATGGCTGTACAGGCTGCCGATGACGTGACCACCGCCGTGGTAGTAGACCAGCAGTCCCGGCCTGTGGGCCCAGCGCGGCAGGTACAGCCGGGCCGGGATCAGGCCCGCCGGTCCCGGCAGGCGCAGCTCAACCGTCGACCCCACTTCCGGAGGCAGGACCTCGCGGGCGGCGACCGCGCGCTCCATCTGTTCACGGGCGGCGGGAACCGGGAGCGAGGTCATCGGGGGCAGGTCGAGAGCCGCGAGCTTGTTCAGGAATCCTGCCGTCTGCGGGGTGACGTCTGCAGGGGGCGTGTAACGTGTCATGCTTCGGTCTCCAGGAAGGCGATGAGAGCGGCGGCAAGGTCATCGGGCCGGTCGAAGTCGGCCTGGTGACCGGCGCCTTCGATGACGGTTTCGGATACAGGTCCCCCGGGGCCGTCGCGGTAGAGGCTGCGATGGCCGGGTGGAACCATCCGGTCTTCCGCTCCCCAGACGACGAGGGTCGGGCAGGTGATGCGGCCGATGCGCCCTCCCAGGCCGGTCTCGCCGTTCGGCCACAGCAGCCGGGCGGCAGCCTCGTTGGCGCGGATCTGCGAGACATCCCACTCGATCTCGTCGGCGTCGGCCGGCATCTGGCGGTGTTCCTCGAGCACCCCGGGACGGGAGGACAGCAGGGCCAGCTGCTCGGAATGGGTAGCGCCCCAGTGATCGGCGATCACCGTGTCGCCGTCGTTGACGCCCAGTGGCGAGACCAGCACGAGGCGGCGGACCATGTCGGGCCAGACCGCGGCGACATCGGCCGCCAGCGCGGCGCCGAGCGACACCCCTGCCAGGTCTGCACCGGAAAGCCCGCTGGCCGCCAGCAGGTCCCGGGTCCGCAGCAACCAGTCGAGCTGGGTGTCGAGTTCGACATGTGCCCGCCCGCCGCCGCCGGGAAACCCCGGCAGCGACGGAACGATCACGGTGCGGTGGCGGGCCAGGCGGGCGAGAAACGGGGTCCAGCGCAGGAGCCCGCCGAAACCCGCGAGGATGCCGAGCGGTGCTCCGTTGCCAGCGGTCCAGACCCGGTACGGAGCGCCCGCGACCTCGACGGTCGTCTCGTGATCCGGGCTCATTCCGCCGCTGCCAGGGTGCCGGAGAGGCCGGCGTCGGGCACGGCACGCTCCGCTGCCGGCAGCGGATTCGGCCACCAGTGATCCTGCCACCGGTCATCGAAGTGGTCCTCAAGCTGGGGCATCACGCGGGTTGCGAACATGCGGGTGTTGTAGGCCGTCAGGTCACGGTCCATGTTCCCGTACTGGCACAGCAGCATCAGGTGGCCGACGTTCATTTCGGTCACGGCATGCCGCAGCTGCTCGGCGACCTCGTCGGGATTTCCGACGATGACGTAGCCCTGCTCGACGATGTCCTCCATCCTGGTCGCCGTGCGTGCGCGGGCGGTTGCCTTGCGAGCCGCGGCGGCGACCTGTCCCTCGACGCGGGCGCGGATCGTCGCCTCGGTGGTGTAGCCGGGCGGTTGCACGAACCTCGGGTCCAGGTGCAGGCAGCGGCCGTAGAAGTACTCCGCCGGTTCGCGGTACAGCCGGATCGCCTCCTCCCGGGTCTCGGCGACGCCGACGAACTGCAGGAAACCGGCGCGGTACGGGTTGCGGTCCTTGCCGAGGCGATCCATCTCGTTCCAGAACCCGCGCATGGTGGACAGACCGATCCGGTAGCCGAAGTAGGACAGGTAGCAGTAGACGTAGTCCATCTCGGCGCACCACCTCCAGGTCTCCACCGACCCGCCGCCCGGAATCCAGATCGGGGGATGCGGCTTCTGCAGCGTGTGCGGCCAGATGTTGACGTAGCGCAGCTGGTTGTAGCGGCCGTTGAACGAGAAGACCCCGCGTTCGGTCCAGGCCCGTTTGACCAGGTCGTGCGCCTCGAGGTAGCGGTCCCGAAGCATGCTCGGGTTCTGGCCGTAGGCGTAGCAGGTGTCCATCGGCGTGCCGACCGGGAAGCCGGCGATCAGGCGTCCGCCGGAGATACAGTCGATCATGGCCATTTCCTCCGCCACCCGGGTCGGCGGGTTGTAGAGTGCGAGGCTGTTGCCCATGACGCAGATCATGGTCTCGGACGTGCTCCGCGCCAGCGACGAGGCGATCAGGTTCGGCGACGGCATCAGCCCGTAACCGTTGGCGTGATGTTCGTTGACGCAGACGGCGTCGAAACCGCAGGTTCCGGCGTATTCGAGTTCGTCCATGAAGTCGTTGTACATGACGTGGGCGCGCCGGGGATCGAACAGCGTGGAATCGATGTTCACCCACACGCCGGGATTGCGCTCCCTGAAGTCATCGGGCAGTTCGGTGTAGGGCATCAGGTGAAACCACAGGAACTTCATGCTAGTCTCCCGCGTCGCCGGTCCGTTGCCGCAAGTCATGCCCGAGAACGGAACGCCGGACAAGCGTTCCGCGGGACGCCGCAAGGCCGGATCACCGACCTGATGAGCGATGTGACGGTGCCAGGAGGAAGACGAGATGACGCATGCAAGTGCCCGACAGGTGACTTGCTACGCCATGCTGGACTCTCCGGTCGGTCCGCTGCTGATCGGCGGCGACGGGAACGATGTGCTGCTGATCGGGTTTTCCGGCGGCTCACGGGCGGTCGCGCCCGAGCGGGACTGGCACCGCGACGACAGCCTGTATCCGCAGGCCCGGGCGCAGATCGCCGAGTATTTCGCCGGCGGACGCACCCGTTTCGACTTCCCCGTGCGCATGGTCGGAACCCCGTTCCAGCGGGCGGTGTGGCAGGCGCTGCTCGATGTTCCCTACGGGAGCACCGCGGCCTACAGGGACCTCGCGGCCGCCGTCGGCAGGCCGGGGGCAAACCGGGCGGTCGGAGCCGCGAACGGCGCCAATCCGCTGCCGCTTGCCGTGCCATGCCACCGGGTGATCGGGGCGGACGGCTCGCTGACCGGCTACGGCGGCGGGCTTGACGTCAAGCGGATGCTGCTTGCCCACGAACAGCAGCGCGCGGGGTGACCAGCCGCACCAGCAACCGGCGGGCCGCGACCTGCGGCGCGCGAGACGGGAGAGATGAAGGTCCATGCCGATTCACAACCGAATAGCCGAATACCATGACGACCTGACGGCGACCCGCCGCGACATCCATGCCAATCCGGAGCTCGGGTTCAAGGAACACCGGACCTCGGCGCTGGTTGCCGAACAGCTGGAGTCCTGGGGAATCGAGGTGCACCGCGGGCTTGCGGGCACCGGTGTCGTCGGCGTGCTCAGGGGCCGCGGGTCGGGAACCCGCGCCATCGGCATCCGTGCCGACATGGATGCGCTGCCGATGCAGGAGGAAGGCGACGTGCCGCACCGCTCGACGGTTGACGGCAGGATGCACGCCTGCGGCCACGACGGTCATACCACCATCCTGCTCGGGGCGGCGCGCTACCTCGCCGAGACACGGAATTTCGACGGAACGGTGAACTTCATCTTCCAGCCGGCCGAGGAAGGTGGCGGCGGCGGTAAGGTGATGGTCGAGGACGGGCTGTTCGAGAAGTTCCCGTGCGAGACCGTGTGGGGGCTGCACAACGCTCCGGACCTGCCGGCGGGAACCATTGCCGCGGCGCCGGGTCCGATCATGGCGGCGGCGGACGGCTGCAGGATCACCATCGAGGCGCGCGGCTCGCATGCCGCGATGCCGCACTACTCGATCGATCCGATCGCGATCGCGGTGCAGCTGTACACCGCCATGCAGACCATCGTGTCGCGCAATATCGACCCCCTGAAGTCGGCGGTGGTCAGCATTACCACCTTCCACGCGGGATCGGCGCACAACGTGATCCCCGAGTCCGCGGAACTCTCGGCGTCGATTCGAACCTTCGATCCGGAAATCCGTGAGCTGATCAGGAAGCGGATCAGCGAACTGTGCGCCGGAATGGAGACGATGCACGGGGCCTCGATCCGGGCCGAGTACACCTACGGCTATCCGCCGACCGTCAACCACGAGACCCAGACCCGGATCGCGCTCGACATCGCGCGCGAGGTTGCCGGCGAGGCGATGACCAGGGACGACATCCCGCCGGTCATGGGCAGCGAGGATTTCTCCTACATGCTCCAGGCGCGGCCGGGAGCGTTCCTGTGGCTCGGTTCCGGCAAGACCGACTCCGATCCCGGACTGCACCATCCGCGCTACGACTTCAACGACGAGGTGCTGACCCTCGGGGCGTCCTACTGGGCGCGGCTGGTGGAGTCCGCCATGCCCCGGGCCGGGTGACCCGGCGTTGACCGCGACCGACCGTTGCCGCACACTGCGGCCCGGCCGGGGACGGCGGCGAGCGCTGCCGTGACGGGGGCGCCACGTGCGCCCCGAATGCTTGCGCCACGCTCGCCTCCCGTATAACCAAGGGCCACGGATACAGCCCTGAGCGAACATCCCAGACGGAGAACGGAATCAACATGCAGTCAGTCCAATTCGAGGCGCCCGGCACTGTCGAGCAGGCGGTGGCGCTGCTGGCGGGTGCGACGGGCGACGCCCGTGTTCTGGCCGGGGGAACCGATCTCCTGGTCCAGCTGCGCTCCCACCTGGTCGATCCGGCCCTGGTGGTCGACATCAAGCAGATCGAGGAAACCCGTACCCTGGTCCGCAACGCCGATGGCAGCTACACCATCGGTTCCGCGGTTGCCGGTGCCGAGGCGCACGAGAACGCGCAGTTCGTCGCCGACTGGCCGGGGGTGATGGAGTCGTGGGACCTGATCGGGTCGACCCAGATCCAGGGACGCGCCTCGCTCGGCGGCAACCTGTGCAACGCGTCGCCGGCCGCCGACAGCGTACCCGCTATGATCGTCGCCGGCATGACGGCCAATATCGCCGGGCCCGGCGGGCGGCGCAGCGTCCCCGTCGAGGACATTCCGGTGGCGCCTGGCCGGACCAGCCTGGCGAACGGCGAGTTCGTCGTGAGCTTCACCCTGCCGGCGCGCCCGGCCGGTGGCGGAGACGCCTATCTCCGGCTGATCCCGCGGACCGAGATGGACATCGCCGTCGTCGGGTGCGGCGTCGCGCTCGTTCTCGATGGCGGCGGAACCGTGACCTCCGCACGTGTGTCGCTCGGCGCGGTGGCGCCGACGGTGCTCCTGGTCGAGGATGCGGCACGGGCAATCGTCGGGACCACGCTCGACGACGATGCGCTCGCCGCGCTCGATGCGGCCTGCCAGGCGGCGTGCAACCCGATCAACGACAAGCGGGGTACGATCGTGTACCGAACCCAGGTCGCCGGCGTGCTCGCCCGCCGCGCGGCACGTATCGCAGCCGAACGCGCAGGGAGCCGATAGGACATGGCCAAGCATCACGTGACCACGACCATCAACGGAGAGCCGGTCGAGTTCCTCTGCTCCACGCGGCAGACGCTGCTCGACGTGCTGCGCGACGAACTGAACCTGACCGGCAGCAAGGAAGGCTGCGCGTCGGGCGACTGCGGCGCGTGCAGTGTCATGCTGGACGGCCGGCTGGTCTGTTCCTGCCTGGTGCTGGGCGCCGAGGCCGAGGGCAAGGCGGTCGAGACCATCGAGGGAATGGCCCAGGGCGACAGCCTGCACCCGCTGCAGCAGAACTTCCTCGAGGATGCGGCACTGCAGTGCGGGATCTGCACACCCGGGTTCCTGGTTGCCGCGAAGGCGCTGCTCGAGCGCAATCCGGACCCGACGGAAACCGAGGTCCGTTACTGGCTGGCCGGCAACCTGTGTCGGTGCACCGGGTACGACAAGATCATTCGCGCGGTGATGAGAACCGCCGCCGAGGTGAGGGGAGAAGCGTCATGACCGGCGAGAAGACCGAGTTCAAGTGGGTCGGCACCCGTGCGATCCGTCCGGACGGCCACGACAAGGTGACCGGACGGGCGAAGTTCGGCTCCGACTTCGCGCTGCCCGGCATGCTGCAGGGCCGCGTCCTGCGCAGTCCGCATGCCCATGCCCGGATCAGGTCGATCGACACCTCCGCTGCCGAGGCGCTGCCAGGCGTCAAGGGCGTGATCACCTCGGCCGACTTTGCCGACCAGTCGTCGGAACTGGCGGCCGCCGGCGAGGCGCTGGTGAACTACCGCGACATGGTCCGCAACGTGATGGCACGCGAGAAGGTGCTCTATGACGGCCACGCGGTCGCGGCCGTGGCGGCCACTTCGGCGGAGATCGCCGAGGCCGCACTCGAACTGATCTCCGTCGATTACGAGGTGCTTGACCACGTGATCGACGTCGACCTCGCCATGGAGCCCGGCGCTCCGATCCTGGACGAGGAACTCGAGCCCGCGGGCATGGAAGCGTCCGGACCGACCAACATCGCCAAGCGGGTGGATTTCGATCTCGGCGATGTCGAGGACGGGTTTGCGAAGGCCGAGGTGGTGCTCGAGCGTTCCTACACCACCGCCGCGGTGCACCAGGGATACATCGAGCCGCACGCGGCGGTCGCCAGCGTGTCGGAGGACGGGCAGGCGCAGATCTGGTGCTGCACCCAGGGGCAGTTCATGGTCCGGGCCTACACCGCCCGGCTGTGCGGGATGGAAACCTCGCAGATCCGGGTGACCCCGTCGGAGATCGGCGGCGGTTTCGGCGGCAAGACGGTGGTCTATCTCGAGCCGCTGGCAACCGCGCTCTCGCGCAAGACCGGCCGGCCGGTGAAGATGATCATGAGCCGCGAGGAGGTCTTCCGGGCCAGCGGCCCGACCTCGGCCGGCTCGATGACCTACCGGATCGGGGCGACCCGCGATGGCGTCATCACCGCCTTCGAGGGCACCATCAGGCTCGAGGCGGGGGCCTTTCCGGGCTCGCCGGTGCAGCCGGCCTGCATGTGCGCGGTCGCGCCCTACGACATCAAGAACGTACGCCTGACCGGCTATGACGTGGTGGTGAACCGGCCCAAGGTCGCGGCCTACCGGGCTCCCGGTGCGCCGATCTCGGCCTTCGGCGCCGAGAGCATCATCGACGAACTCGCGAAGGAGCTGGGTTTCGATCCGCTGCAGCTGCGCCTGAAGAACGCGGCGAAGCAGGGGACCAAGGCGGCCTACGGCCCGACCTTCCGGCGCATCGGCTTCGAGGAGACTGTCGAGGAGGCCATTTCCAGCGAGCACTACTCCGCACCGCTCGGCCCGAACCAGGGTCGCGGCGTCGCGTCCGGGTTCTGGTTCAACATCGGCGGCGAGTCCGCGGCGACCGTCAACATCAACGAGGACGGGACCGCGGTCGTGGTGTCGGGGAACCCGGACATCGGCGGCTCGCGGGCATCGCTTGCCCTGATGGCGGCGGAGGAACTCGGCATCGACTACGCCAAGGTGCGCCCCATCGTGGGTGACACCTCGTCGGTCGGCTACAACTTCCTGACCGGCGGCTCGCGCGTGACCTTCGCGACCGGGCTTGCCGTGGTCGAGGCGGCGCGCGATGCGGTTCGCCAGATGTGCGAACGGGCCGCGAAGATCTGGGAGGTCGAGGTCGACGGCGTGATCTGGCGTGACGGCCACGCGGTACCGGCCAGCAGCAACGTCGGCGACTTCGAACCGCTGTCGCTTGCCGACATCGCTGCCCAGTCACCGAAGACCGGTGGCCCGATCTGTGGGCACAACGCCCAGAACGTCCAGGGAGCGGGTCCCGGCTTCGCCACCCACATCTGCGACGTCGAGGTCGATCCGGAGACCGGCAGGGTCACGATCCTGCGCTATACCGCGGTGCAGGATGTCGGCCGTGCGATCCATCCCTCCTACGTCGAGGGTCAGATCCAGGGCGGCGCGGTCCAGGGGATCGGCTGGGCGCTCAACGAGGAGTACATCTACAACGACCGCGGCCAGCTCGAGAACCCGGGTTTCCTCGACTACCGGATCCCGGTGGCCTCGGACCTGCCAATGATCGAGACCGTGGTTGTGGAGGTTCCCAACGACCGCCATCCCTACGGGGTGCGCGGCGTCGGCGAGGTTCCGATCGTCCCGCCGATGGCGGCGGTCGCCAACGCGATCGAGAACGCTACCGGAGTGCGGATGGAGCACCTGCCGATGTCGCCGCCGCGACTGCTGGCAGCACTTGATGCGGCCCGCCTGCCGGAGGCGGCCGAGTAGGCACGGGGAGTCTGCCGCTCCCTCACCCGGGAGCTGACCCCCGAAGGATGCGGTGAAACCGGGCGGCGGGCGTTGCGTGCCGCCCGGAGAAGCCCCGCACGGCGCCGGGAAACGGCGCCGCCGCGCGGGGCGGGTATCGCCATCTGGTATCTGCCCGGACCGTAGGGTCGGCAGCGAATGTGACTGTTCGATGGAGGTCGCCCCGGGGCGCAATGGCCAGGATCCTGCTGACCGACTCGCTCAGCAAGCAGTTCACCGGCGGGGTGGCGGACTTCGAGGTCGCCGCCCCCACGGTGCGCGCCCTCATCCGCGAACTCGAGGAGCGCTATCCAGGCCTCGGCGCCCAGGTGCGCGACGGTTTCATCTCGGTCGCGATCGACGGTGACATCCACCAGGACGCGTTTCTCGAGGAACTTGGCGAGAACAGCGAGGTCGCGTTCCTGCCGGCCATACGCGGCGGCTGAGCCGCCCCCTGCCCATTCATCACTGATCACCGGCCGCGCGCGCCCCGTGGGCCATCGCGGAACACGGGAGCGGTCCCTCCGCGAGACGGCCGGGGGCACCTGCTGACCGCATGTGGCAATCCCGGGTCGATCATGGCCGGAGATGGGCATGGCAAGGCCCGCATTCCCGGGTGAGCCGGTCGGAACAGTGCTGCATGCCGGGCAGCTCGCGGGTATGGGAAATTTCTTTCAGCAGCGCCGTGTATCCCGGAGCCGTCACCCGTGTTCCCCCCGGGACCGACCGGGCACATGTCGCCCGGAACACACCCGCTGAGCCTGCTGTTCCTTCGATCCGCCGGATCGGTTTCAGCCGCGGGGAACTGGTACGGGCGTCTGCCATGCGGCGCGGCACGCGACACCCTGCCGTCCTTCCAGGCAGCGGCTCCGGTGTGTGGCAACAGGGGGGATCCGTGAACGGAATATACCTGATGTATCACATTAAATTATCAAGATATCGTGTTGTAATGAAGTAATATTACTCAATCCCGATCAATGCGGGCCAGGGTGATTCGGCCGCCCTGTACCAGCAATCCCGCATCGTGCGGGGGTGGCCCAACGATCGCACAGGTCATGCGGCGGCGCGTGGCGGCGGACAAGAGCACGCGCGGACACTCCACCCCTCGTGCGGGCTCCGGTGGCGAGCGGTCGGCACCGCTCTTTGCAAAATCGAACGCCGGAGCACGACGGACAGCCGACAGCAATGCGGCCCGGGTTGCACACAGGTCAGGGTCAAACCACGGGATCCCGCCCGCCTGACAGGAGACCTGCGGAGACCTGCGCGTGAGGCCGGTCCGGAAGGAGGCCCGGGCGGAGGCCGGGTTTCCGGGAATGGTCCGGACCTTGCCGCCTTTCCGGTGAGGGCAAGGGCGTCCGGCGCGGGCGATCAGCCGTCGTTCAGGTGGCAGGCCGCGTGGCGGCCGGGTGCGATCTCGCGGAGCGCGGGCGCCTCCTCGCGGCAGCGCGCCGTCGCGTGGGGACAGCGGGGATGGAAGTGACACCCGCCCGGCGGGTCGAGCGGCGAGGGTATCTCGCCCCTGACCGGTTCGTAGACCCGCCGGCGGGCGTCGAGCTTGGGCGCGCCGGCCAGCAGGGCACGGGTATAGGGATGGTTGGGGGTGTCGAACAGCTCCGCGCTCGGAGCCGATTCCACCACCCGGCCGAGGTACATGATCACCACCCGGTCGGAGATGTGCTCCACCACGCTCAGGTCATGGCTGATGAACAGGTAGGTCAGGTCGAGGTCGCGCCGCAGGTCCATGAACAGGTTCAGGACCTGGGCCTGTATCGAGACGTCGAGTGCCGCGACCGCCTCGTCGCAGACCAGGAATTCCGGCTGAACCGCAAGCGCCCGCGCGATGCCGATGCGCTGGCGCTGTCCGCCGGAAAACTGGTGCGGGTAGCGCCGCTTGAAGGCCGGATCGAGACCGACACGCCTCATGGTGGCATCGACGTAACCGTCGCGCTCCTCCTTCGCGACAATGCCGTGCAGCAGCGGCGCCTCGCCGATGATGTTCTCGACCCGCATGCGCGGGTTCAGCGAGGCGAACGGGTCCTGGAAGATCATCTGGACCTGGAGTGCCGCCTCGCGGGCCTCCGCACCCTGCAGTGTCGCGAGGTCCCGGCCCCGGTAGAGGATCGTTCCCTCGGTCGGCTCCATGATCCCGGCGACGATGCGCCCGAAGGTCGACTTGCCGCAGCCGGATTCGCCGACCAGCCCCACGACCTCGCCGCGCTCCACCGTGATCGAGACACCGTCGAGCGCATGGACCGTTTCCTCGCGCACCGAGGCGCCGAGGCGCCCGGCAATGCGGGCTGCGAGGTCGAGTGTCTTCACGAACCGCTTGCTGATTGACCGGGCCTCGATCACTGGGCGGCATCCAGGACCGGGTGGTGGCACCGCAGCACCCGGCCGGGCAGTGGACGCGACGGCTCCGGCTCGGCCAGGCAGGCGTCGTCGGCAACGGAGCACCTCTCCCGGAATGCGCATCCGGGCGCCAGGTTCAGCAGCGAGGGTGTCATGCCGGGGATCTGGAACAGCCGGTCGCCGCGGGTGTTGCGGCTCGGGACCGATCCGATCAGCCCGCGCGTGTAGGGATGCGCCGGCTGGTCGATGATGTCGGCGGTTGTTCCCTGCTCGACGATGCGCCCGGCATACATCACCGAGATCCGGTCGGCGATGCCAGCAACCACGGCGAGATCGTGGGTGATCCAGATCATCGACGCGCCGGTCTCCCGGCACAGTTTCTGCGCCTCGTACAGGATCTGTCCCTGGATGGTCACGTCGAGCGCCGTGGTCGGCTCGTCGGCAATGATCAGGCTCGGCCTGTTGAGCAGCGCGATGGCGATCGCCACCCGCTGGCGCATGCCGCCGGAGAACTGGTGCGGATAGGCGCGCAGGCGCTCGTCCGGCGACGGGATGCCGACCTGGCCCAGCGCGTCGCGCGCCGCGTCGCGGGCCTGCTCGGCCGGGACCGCGTTGTGTGCCAGCACTGCCTCGACCATCTGGGTCTCGATGCGCAGGACCGGGTTCAGCGTCATCATCGGGTCCTGGAAGATCATCGCGATGCGGTTGCCGCGCAGCGAGCGCATCTGCTCGTCGTCGAGTCCGACCAGGTCGCGGCCGTCATGGATGATGCGGCCCTCGACGACGCGGCCCGGCGGATCCACCAGGCCGATGATCGAGAACCCGGTCACGGTCTTGCCGGACCCGGACTCGCCGACCAGGCCCATGATCTCACCCTTGGCGACCTCGAAACTGACGCCGTCGACCGCCTTGACCACCCCGGCCTTGGTGAAGAAGTGCGTCTTCAGCCCCTCGACAGCGAGCGTGGTTTCACCACCCGCCACGGGGCTACTTCTGCAGTCTCGGGTTCAGGACGTCGCGCAGCTGGTCGCCAACGAGGTTGATCGAGACGATGGTGATGAGCAGCGCGACACCGGGATAGACACTGATCCAGTACTTCATGCTCAGCATGTACTCGAATCCGTTGGCAATGAGCAGGCCGAGCGAGGGCTCGGTGATCGGCAGGCCGATGCCGAGAAAGCTCAGCGTCGCCTCCAGAGCGATCGCGTGCGCGGTCTGGACCGTCACCACCACGATCAGCGGCGGCAGGCAGTTCGGCAGCAGGTGACGGAACAGGATGCGGCGATGACCCAGCGCGAGACAGGTCGCGGCATCGATGTACTCCTTCGATCGCTCGACCAGCGCGCTCGCACGCACCGTGCGAGCGTAGTACGCCCACTGCACGGTGATCAGCGCGATCAGGATCTTGTCGACCCCCTTGCCGAGCACCGCCAGCAGGACCAGGGCAACCAGGATCGAGGGGAAGCTCAGCTGGATGTCAACGATCCGCATGATCACGGTATCGACGCGCCCGCCGAAGTAGGCCGCCGCCAGCCCGACGACGCTGCCGATGGCCATGGCGATGATGCCGCTCATCACGCCCACGCCCAGGCTGATGCGCAGCCCGTAGAAGATCGCGCTCAGCAGGTCGCGACCGGCACCGTCCGTGCCCAGCACGAACACCCGGCCATCGAACGCGGTGCTGCCGGGAGGCATGTGTGAATCGAGCACGCTGACCTGTGCGAGGTCGTAGGGGTCGGTGGGGGCGATCCACGGCGCGAACAGGGCGATGAAGGCGATGACCGCAAACACCACGAGCGCCGCGGTCGCGATGCGGCTCTCCAGGAAATCGGAGACGAAGCGGCGGAACGGGGTCTCGACGCTGACGTCATCGGGGCGCGGTGCGGCCTCGAGGCCGGTCCCGGGCTGCTGTTCCACCTGGACGGTCATGCCCGGGTATCCTGGAGGCGGACCCGGGGGTCCAGGATCGAGTAGACGATGTCGACCACGAGATTGATGATCACGAACATCAGAACCACGATCATCAGGTAGGCGACCACCACCGGTCGGTCGAGTTCATGCAGCGAGTCGATGATGAGCTTGCCCATGCCGGGCCAGGCGAAGACCGACTCGGTCACCACCGAAAACGCGACCAGCCCGCCGAACTCGAGACCCAGAACCGTGACCACCGGGATCATGATGTTCTTCAGCAGGTGGACAAGAACCACCCGGGTCTCGCTCAGGCCCTTGGCGCGGGCGAACTTGATGTAGTCCTGGTGAATGACCTCGCGGGTGCCGGCGCGCGCCAGCCTGATGACGAGCGAAAGCTTGAACAGCGACAGGTTGATCGCCGGAAGCAGCAGGTGCGACAACCCGTCCCGGGTGAGGAAACTGACCTCCACGCCAAGCACCGGGACGGTGTCGCCGCGACCGGTGGACGGCAGCCACCCGAGCATCACCGCGAACAGCATGATCATCATGATGCCGACCCAGAAACTCGGGAGGCTGAAGCCCAGGATCGAGCCGGCCATGATGGTCCGCGACCACCCGGCATCGGGTCGCAGTCCGGCGAGCACCCCGAGCGGAATGCCGAACACCACGGCAAGCAGCAGTGCCGCGATCGCGAGTTCGAAGGTCGCCGGCATGCGTTCGATGATCAGCTGCAGCGCCGGTTCACCGAAGATGAAGGACTTGCCGAGGTCCCCCTGGAGCGCATTGACCACGAAGTAGCCGTACTGCTCGTGCAGCGGCCGGTCGAGGCCCAGGTCCCGGATCACCCGTTCGATTTCCGCCTGGTCGGCTTCCGGGTTGATCAGCATGTCGACCGGATCGCCGACGACGTTGACGCCGACAAACACCAGCAGCGACATCACCGCAACGACGACCGCGCTCTGGAGCAGTCGCCGGATAATGAAGACGGTCATCGGATCACCGGGTCCGGCCGGGGGCGGGCGGCATGACCGCCCGCCCGTTGACCGCTACCTGTCGGATGTCACACCCATGGCAATGGTGCGTTCATCCGCCCGGGCCGTGTAGGACAATCCCGTGCGCCCGGCCCAGGTGTTGACCTGGTAGTGGGTCGGGATGATGCCCTGGTTCCGTCCAATGGCAAGTTCCGTGGCCTTCTGCAGCAGCGCCAGCCGGGCCGCGTCGTCAACGGTGGCAAGCGCGTCCTCGATCAGCGTGTCGATCTCGGCATCCGAGTGGCGACCGCGGTTGGAGGCACCGAAGCCCCGGTCCTTGTCATAGGTGTGGAGCAGCGAACGCAGCGGCGAGGAGGATTCGCCGGTTCCCGAACCCCAGCCGACCAGGATGAAGCTGAACTCCGGCGAGTTGTCCGCTCCGCCGCGGCTCGCGCGCCGGAAGTACACCGCCTTGGGCATGGTCTCGACCGCCGTGCGGATGCCGATGCGGGTCAGCATCTGGGCCACCGCCTCGCAGATCTTGGCATCGTTGATGTACCGGTCATTGGGACCATGGATCGTGAGCTCGAACCCGTCCGGATAGCCGGCCTCCGCCAGCAGCGCCTTCGCACCTTCCGGGTCGTAGGGTTCGGGCGACAGGTTGGGCGTGACGCCGAAGAATCCCTCCGGCAGCAACTGCCCGGCCTTGATGGCGACGCCTTCCATCACCCGGTCGACGATGGCGTCGCGGTCGATGGCCTTGGAAATCGCCTTGCGCACGCGCACGTCCAGCAGCGGATTCTTGATCTCGCCGCCCCCGTTTGCCTTCACGAACGGGGAATCCTCGCGGAACTGGTCCATGTGCAGGTAGATCACGCGGCTCGAGACACCCTGGCTCAGCTGGACACCCTCCTCGCCCTTCAGCCGCGCGATGTCGACCGGCGGGACGTTGTCGATGAAGTCGACGTCACCGGCAAGCAGGGCGGCAACCCGCGCCGGTCCGGACTTGATCGGCTTGAAGACGATGCGCTCCCACTCCGGCTTGGCATCGAAGTAGTCCTCGTTGCGCTCGATGACCAGGCGATCGCCCGGCACCCACTCGATGAACCTGTAGGGACCGGTGCCGATGGCGGCCTTGCCCGAGTTGAAGTCGCTGGTGGTCACACCCTCGCCCACATCGGCGGAAATGATGGGGACCTGGGCCATGTCGACAGGCATCAGCGGGTAGGGCCGCTCGGTGGTGATGTGCAGCGTGTAGTCGTCGACCTTGGTAAACGACTTGCCCTTCAGGTAGGTCGCAAAGCTCGAGGGCGACTTGGGAACGTTCGGCGCGCGTTCGAAGGTGAACATGACGTCGTCCGCGGTGAAATCCGATCCGTCGTGGAACTTCACCCCCTGGCGCAGCTTGAACTCCCAGGTGGTGTCGCTGATCGGTTGCCAGGACTCGGCGAGACCGGGCAACAGGCGCAGCTTGTCGTCCTGTTCCACCAGACGGCTGAAGTAGTGCGCCGCCATCGAGTTGTTCGGACCCAGATTGTGATAGTGCGGATCGATCGAGGACGGCTCGGCCTTGAGCCCGACGGTCAGCGTACTGCCCTCTCCCCAGGCCGGCGCCGCCATCATTCCGGCGATCGCACAGCCGATCAGAAACCTGTGAAGTTGCATCGGTAGACCTTCCTGCTGCAATGAGTTCCGGGCGGTCCGTGGCGACCGCGTCCGGCACGATACGGTGTTGCGGCAGGTGCTGCAATCGCGGGCAGTCGCCCCTGCCTGCGGCCGGCGGGCTACCAGTCGGGCGGCGACCACTCGGTTGCGGCATCAAGCGGGTAGACCGGGCGCGGCAGGTGCCGCCAGCGGAAACGGTCGAGCACCGGCGCGGTCAGGCCCGCGGTGTCGACCTCGAACACCTGCGGGGGCGGGAACCACGGCAGGAACCCGGCGCGGAAATGGCCGCGCGACTTCACACAGACGACCCGGGCGGCGGCGATGTCGAGACCGAAACTCTCGAAGAACATCGGATCCGCCGTCTGCTGGCGGGTGCCGATGACGATGACGACGATGCCGTCGGGCCCACCGATCCGCAGCGCGGCCGACGGCCCGAGGTCCACCTGTCGACCCCGGTAGATGCCGAGCCGGCCCACGAACCGGCCATCGGTGATCTTCAGGACTTCCGCCGTCAGCCGCAGCTCCTTCGAGAACTCCGTCTCCCGGTCGCGGTTGAACACGGCCTCGATCCGCGACCCCTCGCCGGCCCGGTGCGCCTCTTCCGCGAGCCCGGGGTCGAAGAAGGAACCGTAGAAGACACCGCGCGCACCGGCGTCCACCAGGGCCCGGAGCAGCCAGGTGGTCCGCCCCTCGCCTCCCCCGCCGGGATTGTCGCCGGCGTCGGAGAAGATGACTGCGGGCCGCACCGGGTCCGCCGCGGTCTCCAGTGCAAGTGACGTCGCGGCATCGATCGACATCAACTCCCGGCGGAACCGCTCGCGGATCGACCAGCCGTATTCCGCGATCCCGCGGGCGAGTGCCCGGGCTGCGGCCTCGTCGCTTCGTGCGGTCACCACGATCGCCACGCCGTTCTTGGGCGTGTCGGAAAACACGAAGCCGCCGAGGATGGTGACGTTGATGATCTCGCCGCCGGACTCGCGCATCAGGCGCTGGCCATGGTCGATCATGTCGGCATACGGCCCGGCGGCGGTGAGCAGGGTCACGCTCGGCGGGGTGAGCGGCAGGCGGATGAAGGCCGATTTCGGGCGCATTCCGGCGAGCATCCGGCGCATGGCGAAGGCGGCCTCCTCTCCCCTGTCGCGCATGTCGACATGCGGATTGGTGGTGTAGCCGATCAGCATGTCGCAGGCCTCGACCAGCCGTTCCGACAGGTTGGCATGCAGGTCGTGGGTGACGATGAGCGGGACGCCGGACCCGGCACAGTCGCGCAGTCGCGCCACGATCTCGCCGTCCGGATCAAGGGTTTCGGTGGAGGTCATGGCGCCGTGATTGGCGATGTAGACGCCGTCGACCGGACCCGCGTCCGCCAGCATGGCCTCGATCCGGTCCAGGCATCCGGCGACGAAGGTCCAGTCCGCCGGTCCCCACGGCGGGGTGTTGGCGAACAGCAGCGGCACCGGTTCCCACGGGCCGGTCACGTCCATCGCCTGTACGAAGGCGGCCATTTCGGCCGGGATCGCCGAGACCGGGGCCCGAGCGTCTTCCAGGAGTGCCTCGCCCTCCCGGTAGTAGTGCCGGTGAAAGTCGTCACGCGTCGCGACGGGAGCGAAGGAATTGCTCTCGAGCATGATGCCAAGCAGCGCAATACGGGGTCGTTTCATCGGGCCGCAGCCTCCGCCGGGGTTTCATACCCATCGTTGCGGCGCGCCACGAGCCGGCGAACGTCCCGGCCGATGAGCAGCATCGCCGGCACCAGACACAGCACAAGGAACGTGACCGTCGCAAGCCCCGCAACAATGGTCAGCGCGACCGGTATCAGGAACTGCGCCTGCAGGCTGGTCTCGAAACAGATCGGAAGCAGGCCGCCGATGGTGGTGAGCGAGGTGAGCAGCACCGCGCGCAACCGGGAGCAGCAGGCGTCGACAAGCACGTCCCGGAACGGGGTGCCGTCGCCCTCGTGATCGCGGATCGCGACCATGAGTATGATCGAATCGTTGATGACGATGCCGGACAGGCCGATCATGCCGATCATCGACAGGATGGTCAGGTCGAACCCGGTCAGCAGGTGCGCAAAGCACACGCCGATGAAGCCGAACGGAATCACGGCCATCACTGCCAGCGGCCGGCTGTAGCTTCCGAAGATCCATGCCAGCACGAGGAACATTCCGGCGAGCCCCACGGCAGCGCCGACACCCATGTCGGCGAAGGTCTCCCCCTCCTCCTCGGCCCTGCCGGCGAACCGCCATTCGAGCCCCGCATCCGTCGCGGTCCGTGCGAGACCGTCGCGAACGAGGGCCGCAAGCACCCGGGAACTCGTGGTGACGGTCTCGTCGACATCCGCCGTGACCGCTACCTGGCGTCGGCCCCGCTCGCGGCGGATCACGTCGTGGCTTCCCGATGTCGTGACCTCGGCAAGCGTGGTGAGCGGAACCTCGGTTCCTCCGGGCCCGAACAGGTACAGGCTGTCCAGTCCGTCCGGGGGATCGGAAAGCCGGACCCGGACCTCCACCTCCTCGTCGCCGCGTGCAAAGCGCAACGCGGTTTCTCCCTCGAGCGTGCCGCGCATCTGCATGCCGGCCCTGGTGGTGTCGAAGCCCAGCGCCCGGCCGGCCGGCGATACCCGCAGGCGCATCTCCCGGGGACCCGGCGTCAGGTTGTCCTCGATCGCGCTGACACCCGGGTAGGAGGCCAGCAGGGCCTTCACCCGCCCGGCGGCGGCATCGAGTTCCCGCAGGCTGTCGCCGGACAGCCGGACATCGATCTCGCGTCCCGGCGGGCCAGCCTGCGGAGTACGGATCGACAGGGTGTCGACTCCGACCGGTGAGCTGGCGCGTTCGCGCCAGGCGCGCGCGAAGTCGACGGTCCGAACCTCGCGGCGGTCCGGTGCCGTCAGGTACAGGGTGACGGTGCCGACCGTATCCGCGTCGCCCGTCGGGCCCAGGCCGGGAACACGCGGGCCGGCGCCGGCGACGACGGTCGCGTGCCTGATGATACCGGGCGCACCAAGGGCCCGTGCGGCCGAACGGGCAGACTGTTCGATCTCGAACAGCCTCTCGCGGGTTTCCTCGCGCGCCGTACCCGGGATCATGGTAACCGCGGCGAACACCTTGTCCGGCTCGACAGACGGGAAGAAGGTGAAGCCGATGCGCCCGCTGGCCGCGATTCCGATGGAGATGACCAGCAGGCCGACCCCGGTGGCCAGGACCAGGTAGCGGTGGTCGAGGGCGCGAGAGACCATGCGCCTGAACCGGCCGTGCCGGAACCTGTCGAATCTCCGCTGGAACTGCTGGTGGAACAGGACGGACCGTCGCCGCCAGCGCGCGAGACGCCTCCCGGACGACGGCTCGGGGGCCGCGAAGGAATGGTAGAGGTGACCCGGGAGGACCAGGAAACACTCCACCAGGCTGGCCAGGAGCGCCAGGACCACGATGATCGGGATATCGCGCACGATCTGACCGATGACGCCCCCGATCATCACCAGCGGCAGGAAGGCGGCAACGGTGGTAAGTGTCGTGCTGAAGATCGGGCCGGCCATGCGCTCCGCGCCTTTCAGCGCCGCCTGCAACGGTGTGTCGCCCTGCTGCCTGCGGCTGTCGGCGTACTCCGCGACCACGATGGCCTCGTCGACAATCATGCCGATGGCCAGGATGGTGCCGAACAGCATGAGCATGTTGATCGACTGGCCGAGCATCCAGGCGAGGCCCATTGCCGACAGCAGCGCGGCGGGAATGCCGGCGGCAACCCACAGCGCAATGCGCGTCTCGAGAAAGACGAAGAGTACGAGAAGGACGATGACGAGCCCCCCGAGACCGTTCTTGACCAGCAGATCGATGCGCTCGTCGATGAGTTCCGACGTCTCGTCGTAGCGTTCGACCGAGATACCGGCAGGCAGGGTCGGAACGAAGTCGTCCAGGAACTCCCGGGCCGCGGCGGCCGTCTCCAGCGCGTCCGCCGCCGGTGCCCGCTTCACGATCAGCTCGATGGCCGGGCGCCGGTCGACCCAGACCCGGGGCTGGCGCTCGTCCCAGCTCTCGCGGACGGTGGCGACATCGCCCACGGTCAGCCTGCGGCCGTCCGGAAAGGCCCGGACCTCGACCGCCGAAACCTCCTCCGCGGTCCGGCCCAGTCCGAGCGAGCGCACGCGCGAGACCGTATCGCGTCCGATCATGCCGCCGGGGATATCGCGCGAGACCTCGGCGATGCGACGTGCGATATCCTGGATCGGCAGGTCGAGCGCCAGCAGGTCCCGCTGGTGGGCCTCCACCAGGATCCACTCGTCACGCGCCCCGATCAGCTCCACCTCGTCGACACCGGCGCGGAGCAGCCCGTCCCGCATCCGCTTGGCCCAGGTCTTGAGCGTCCGCTCCTGCACGTCGCCCGATATCGAGATGCGCAGCAGGTCGGCGCGCCGGACGATCCGGCGTATCCAGGGGGTCTCGCTGGCCTGGGGCAGGTTCGTGATCCGCGAGACGGCCGCCTCGACGTCGGACAGGGCCGACTGCATGTCGGTCCCGGCCTCGAAATCGAGCTGCAGGCTGGCACGTCCCTCGCGCGAGACGGCGATGACGTCCGCGACACCGGCGAGGAACCGGACCTCGGGTTCGATCACCTGGATGATGCCGTTGTCCACATCCTCGGCCCCGGCACCCGGCCAGGCGACCGAAACCACGATCACGTCGATCCCGAAATCCGGGAAGAACTGCTTGTTCATCCGGGTGAGCGCAAGCAGGCCGAACAGCAGCATCCCGATCAACAGCAGGTTCGGCGCGGTCGCATGGCGGGCAAAGAGCGCGATCACGGAGTCGTCACCCTGACACCCCTGGCAATCTCCGGAAACCGGGTGAGCACGATGCGCTGCCCGTCCTCGAGCGGACCCTGTACCACCAGCGTTCCGTCCTCGCGTGCCCGAACCGACACCGCGACGCTCTCGAGCCGGTTGTCGGGTCCGATCCTGTAGACCCGCTCGTTGTCGAACACGGCCTGCGCGGGCAGGCGTACGCCGTTGCGGATCACCGGGCCCTCGAGGCTGACCTCGACAAACGCGCCGGCGCGCAGGCTGTCCTGTGTGCCCGCCTCCTCGAGGCCGGCGAAGACCGCGATACCGCCGCTTGTCGCGTCGATCTCTCCCTCCAGCCTCAGGATCCGGGCCGGGAAACGGCGGACCCTGTCACCGGTTCGCCACACCGCCTCGAGCCGTCGGCCGATCGCGCCGTCGCGCGAGTCGATCTCGCCGAAAACCCTGTTGGGGATTGTTATCCGTATCTCGAGCCTCGAGGCATCCACGAGGCGGGCCACGCGCTCGCCGGTGTTGACCCGCTTGCCGACCTCGACACCGACATCGACAAGCCAGCCGCCGAACGGGGCGATGACCCGGGTTTCCGCGAGATCGCGTTCCGCGCGGGCCAGCGCGGTCTCGGTGCGCAGGACTGCCGCCTGCTGGCGTTCGACCCGCGCCTGCGAGCGCGTGACGGTGCTGCGCCTCTGGCTGGTCACCTGCTGCTGGCGGCTGAATGCCAGCACGGCGTCGTCGAGCGTTTTCTGGGAGATGGCGCCCTGCAGATGGAGGTGCCGCCTGCGCTCGGCCTCGTTCCTCAGCAGCTCGAGCTGGACGCGATCCTGCGCGATCTGCTCCGTGGCTGCGGCGAGGTCGGCCCTGGCCTCGCGCAGGCCGGCGCGGGCTTCCGCGAGATCCGCGCTTCTCAGCGTTCGCGCGGTCTCGTACTCGAAGGCGTCGATCGTGAGCAGCAGCTCGCCGCGCGCGACCATGTTGCCCTCGGCAAACCTCGGGCCGACCCCGGTGACCCGGCCAGTCACGAGAGGGCGCAGGTCGACGGACCGTCCTGCGACGACCTGGCCATAAAGGGGAATGCGGGCCCGTGTTGTCTCCCGCGTCACGGTTGCGGTCTCGACTGTCCAGACCCGTTCTCCCGGAGCCTCGGGCCGGAGCGTCACACTGCTCTGCATCAGGGCCGCGAATGCGGAGACCGCCCCGCCCAGCACCAGCACCGGGAGTGCGGCGCGCAGCAGGAACCGTCGGCCCCGCCCGCGCCGGCCGGTCACGCCGGGACCGGTTGTCTGCCCGCCTGGAGGCATGGTCACCGGTCGCCCCCGGTGCCGTGTGCGCAAGCCCGCGCGAGGGTCCGGATCCGCTCGCCCGGTACTCCCGCGTCGATCCCCTGCCGGTCAGGTGGGGCAAGAGGGCGCGTGAAGGGACCGTGCACGGTCCGCCGCCTTTCGTGCAGGGGACCCCGCCGGTCCGTGCGGAACTCCCGGCACAGGCCCATCTCGGTCATCAGGCGCCAGGCTCCGTACCCGTCACGGCGCGTTCGGCGCCGCGGGTCCGCGGGACGACCGGGGTCCTTGCCCGCGGGCGCGGTCGCACCGGTGCCGCGCGCCGGATGAAAGCCGCGGGCGGGATGCGTGTTCCGGTTGCAACCTGCCGGAAGTCCTGCGGCTGCGCGCGGCCATCTCCGGTCCTCCGACTGTTGGCGGCAGGGCTACTCGCGGCGTCCCTCGACCATCATGATCGTCGCCGGCAACCCGAACAGGACGAAGATGCTCGAGAACACGAGGCCACCGAACATGCTGGCAACGAAGGGAACCATGAAGACCAGTTCGTCGCTGCGTGCGAACAGCAGCGGCGACAGCCCGAGCACGGTGGTCAGCGTTGTCAGGAACACCGCCCTGAAACGCGACCGTGTCGCCGCCGCAATCGCCGCAACGGCCGGGAGATCCGGATCCTCCGACCGCAGTTTCGAGTAGCGGTCGAGAAGCACCAGCGCGTCGTTCATGACCACGCCGGAGACGGCGAAGATCCCGAACAGCGACATGAGCCCGAAATCCCAGTTGAGCACCAGGTGCATGATGATGCCGCCGGCCAGGCACATGGGGATGCCGAGGACCGCGACCAGGGGGCGCCAGTAGCTCTTCAGCAGCACTGCCATCAGGCCGTACATTGCCAGGATCGCCAGCGGAAACAGCATTGCCATCAACTGCAGCAGCGACTGGATCTTCCTCTGGCCGCCGTCGCTGCTCAACTCGACCCCGGGCCAGCGCTCCTGCAGCTCCGGCAGCAGTTCCGTTTCCACCGCCCTGATGACGGCGCGCGGCAGCGCGTCGAGCCCGTCCGCGTGGGCGCGGATCTGGACCGCCGGCGTCCCGTCGATGCGCACGATCCGCGGCGTGCCGCGCCGCTCGATGAGTGTCGCCGCTTCGTGCAGGGCCATCTCCCGTCCCGGAGCGATGCGAATCCTCTCCCGGGCCAGGTCGCCCAGGCTGTCGCGCTGGTTTTCCGGGTAGCGCACCATGACACGCAGTTCCTCGCGTCCGCGCTGGATCCGCTGGACCTCGACGCCGTGCAGGTTGGCGCGGAGCTGCAGACCGATCCTGGCCGGGGTCAGTCCCGCCACCCGGCCCGCGGGAGTGAGCCTGACCTCGAACTGGCGCTTGCCCAGCCCGAGCCCGTCGGACACGCCGCTCACCCCGGGGATGCCTTCCAGGAACCCGGAGACTTCGCGCGCCGCGGCGTGCATGGTTTCCCGATCGGGATGCTGCAGCGCGAACGCGACGTTCGGCACGGTCTTGAACCTGGTGCGCTGATAGGTGACCGTTTCGACCTGTGGAACATCGCCGACGAGGGCGATCCACGCACTCTCGACGTCTTCGGGAGTGGCGGTCCGTTCCGTGTCGGGGACGAGGCGCAGTCGCACCGAAGCGATGTTCTCTCCGTACCCGCCGGCCGAATGGTCGCCACGGGCCTTTCCTGCCTGTTCTCCCACGACGATGGTCACGTCCCTGACAAGGCTGCCTTCCGCCACGGAGCCGTTGATGGCCTCTCCGGCTGCCGCGAACCGTTCGGCGACCCGTGCGGTCACGTCGACCGGCGATCCCGCGGGCAGGCGGAAGTCGGCCTGCACGAAGTCGGCCCGCATCGATGCCGAGGTGAGGACCAGGTTCAGCCGGACCACGTCCGCGCGCAACAGCGCGAACGCCGCCAGCATGACCGCGGCGGTCAGTGACAGTGACAGCCAGACGTGCCGGATCGACCAGGAAACGCCGGTGACCACGACGAAGTCGCGGAAACGGTCCAGCCGTTGCGAACACCAGCCCTGGATGGTGCTGAGTGGTCGCAGCGACCAGGGACGGTCGTGCGCCAGGTGGCCCGGAAGCAGCAGGAACGCCTCGAGCAGAGAGACGGTCAGGACGAACAGCGCGATGAACGAAAAGATCGCGAGGATCTGGAACTCTTCCTGTTTGACGAAGAAGAACGGGGCCAGCGCGATCAGGGTGGTGACCGTTCCGACCACGATCGGGCCCATGACCGCCCTGGCTCCTGCCACGGCAGCCGACCTGCCGGACAGGCCCCTCTGGCGCGCCGTCTCGATACTCTCGCCAACGACAACGGCATCATCCACCACGATGCCGATCATCAGGAAGAAGGCGATGACCGACACCACGTTGATGGTCAGGTCTGCCAGCCCGAACAGCACGAACGAACCCACGAAAGACAGGACGATGCCGGCGGTGATCCAGAACGCGGCACGCAGGTCCAGGACCAGCAACAGGGCAAGAAAGACCAGGACGATGCCGATCACCCCGTTCTCGACGATCCTGGTGAGGCGCCCGGTCACCGCGGTCGCATTCTCGTCCCAGGCCGTCACGGAAACGCCGGACGGCGGTACGTAGGCTTCAAGAAGAACCCCGATCTCGTCGACGATCTCCAGCATCGACTGCTCATTCGAGGCGCGGACACTCACCAGGATCGCGGGAACCCCGTCGACCCTGACAAACTTGCCGGCTTCGACGAACCCGTCGCGGATCACCGCCACGTCACCGAGGGTGACGGCGGTTCCGTCCGGCCTGGTAATCAGGGGTATGTCGGCGTACTCGGCGCCGAATTCGCGTCTGGAATCGGTGTGCAGGATGACGGTGCCCGAGTCGGTGCGGAACTCGCCGAAGGTGATGTTCGTCGAGGTTTCGCGCACGCGTTTCGCCACCTGGCGCGCGGACAGGTCGTACCGGCGCAGCTGTTCCTCGTCGAGTTCGATGGCGATTTCCCGTTCCCGGGCGCCGGTGAACTCGATGTGGGACACCGAGGGAAGCTCGAGCAGGCGGTCGCGCACCTCCTCCGCGGCGTTCCGCAGGGTGTTCTCGTCCGCCGAGGGGGAGGAGACGGCAAGGGTCAGGGCATGCAGTGACCAGCGCCAGAACTTGACCTCGGGCGTTTCGGTGTTGGCCGGCAGAAACGCCCTCAGTGCGTCAACCGCCGTTGCCACGTCGTTGAAGACGGCCTCCGAATCGGCAAAGGAGGCCATCTCGACATCGATCTCTCCCCTGCCCTCGACAGCCCGGCTGACGACCCGGTCGACACCCGGAAGGCCGACCACGACTTCCTCGACCCGCCGGGTGATGTCCTTCTCCACCTGGCGGGGCGCTGCTCCGGGCAGCGTGATCGTGACGCGGACGATCCGCGGATCCCATTCGGGGAGGTGCTGGACCACGAGCTGCGTCCCGGCAACGAGGCCACCCACGAGGATCGCGATGTAGAGGAACTTTGCCGCCATCGGGTTCGCGACGAACCAGGCGACGAGACCGTTGTCCCGACCGTCCGCACTCCCGCCTCGGGGCTGGTCACTACTGGCCATGGCCTTGCACTCCCGGATCCTTGCGATCGCTTCAGGGCTCGCCGGCTACCTGGAGACCGCCGATACCGTCATTCCGTTCCACGCCGATGCCGGCGCGTTCAGGACAACACCCTCTCCGGCATCGAAGCTCCTGACGATCGCGCCCTCCGACGTCAGCGCCAGCACATCCACGTCAACCGGAACCAGGGCTCCGTCCCGGACCGTCCAGACCCGGTTCTCCCCGCCCAGCACCGCCTCGGGCATGACGAACACGTCACCGACCGGGGGGCCACTGATGCTGACCTGTGCGAACGAACCGGGAATCGGCGGCGCCCCGACCGTGTCATCGAGTTCCAGGATGACGGCGGCCAGCCGGGATTCCCGGGCGATGACGGCCGAGACCGCGGCCACCCTGGCGGCATGGGTCCCGGAGAGCGTTCTCACCACGGCGTCGCGTCCGATAACCGGGGCGAGATAGGCGAGCTCCTTCTGGCGGAGCGGTGCGCGGATCTGCAGGTTGCCGATCTCGTAGGTCCGGCCCAGCTCCGCGTTCTTTCCCACGGTCTCGTTGGGGCCGACCAGTTCCCCGACCGACACGTCGGTCGCGATGACGCGGGCGTCGAAAGGCAGCGAAATCTCGGTCTGGGCGAGTTCGAGTTCCGCAAGTTCGAGCTCCGCGGCCCGCTTGTCGACCTCGGCCTGCAGACTGGCCGGGGCTGCGCCTTCCTCCCGGTCACTGCGCGTCTCGTCAAGTATTGCCCGGGCCTTGTCCAGCTCTGCCTGCGCAATCCGCACCTTGAGTTCGTAGGCCGCGGGATCGATCCTGATGAACGGTTCCCCGGCCCTGACCGAACCGCCGTTCCTGTAGTCGGGCGAAATCCAGGCCACGCGCCCGACCACCGGGGAGATGATGGTCGTTCTGCGCTGTGCCCTCACGTTGCCGGTGAGTTCGACCGGCAGGGCGCGGCTGGTGATCTCCGGAGCGAACACGGTGACCTCCGGTCTCCCTTCGCTGGCCTGCAGCGCACTCCCGGAAATCAGATCGACCGGACCCGGCGCCCTGGCGAGGTAGAGTGCCCCCACGACCACGACGGCGATGACGCCGAACTGTAGATATCCCGCCCAGCCAGACCTGGATGAGTCGTCCATGACACCAGCTCCCCGTTTCAATTCACCTGCACGGTCGAACCCGGGTGGGTCCTGCCGACGGTCTCCTGCAGCGCGGGACGACAGTCGGTCTGCACGGTCATGCCTGCGAACAGAATAGCACAGCATGCGCATTTCGGCTTCAGGCCGGCCGGGACCCGTGCCGCCTGACGCCGGATTCACCCTGTCATCGGAAAGAGCGTCGAGCGCAAGGCGATCCAGACGCCGAGCAGCGCCAGGGTGAAGAAGAAGATCCTGCGAAACCGGCTCTCGGGGAGCAGGGTCCGAATCCGCTTTCCCAGCACCATGCCGAGCATGGCCGGGACCACCGCCGCCAGCGACAGCACGACCAGGTCGCCCGGCATGTAGCCGCGTGTTCCGAGCGACAGTCCCAGCGCGAGGGTCGCGGTGGTGAAACAGATCCCCATTGCCTGGACCAGGCCGTCCCTGCCCAGGCGCAGCGCCTGCAGGTACAGCACGCCGGGCACCACGAAGGTGCCGGTAAATCCCGTGGTCGCCCCGGTGGCAAGCCCGACGAGCGGGCTCATCCAGGTTTCGCGGCGGCCGGGCCTGGCGATCTGCGGGGTGAACAGGCTGACGCCCGAGTAGATGACGAGAATGCAGCCGAGCCCGATCGCAAGCGCGGTCGCGTCGCTTTTCAGCATCACGCCGGAGGCAAGCCACGCGCCCAGGCACAGCATGGCGAGCAGCGACCAGATGCGGCGCAGGATCTCCGTCAGCCGTCCGCCGCTCACGGCCTGCCAGGCGTTCGTGACCAGCGACGGCGCCAGCAGCAGGACCATCGCCTCCTTCAGTCCGAACACGGCGGCGATCAGCGCAAGCGAGATCGTGGGCAGACCGAGCCCGACCACACCCTTGACCATGCCGGCCGCCAGGTAGACGGCCAGCACGTAGACAATGAACCCGATGGTCACTCCGCGGTATCCCCGGCCGCGAACGCGTCGCGCAGGACGCGTTTCAGCACCTTGCCCGAGGGATTGCGGGGCAGCTCGGCGACGACGTGGACCTCGCTCGGAACCTTGAAACCCGCGAGCGCGCCGCGACAGTGGCGAACGACGTCATCCTCGACGATTCCGGCGCCGGTCCGCGGGACAACCACTGCGACCGGACGTTCACCCCACCTCTCGTCGGGACGCCCGATCACGGCCGCCTCGGCGATGGCGGGGTGCTCGTGGAGCACCCGTTCGACTTCCGAGGACGCGATGTTCTCGCCGCCTGAGATGATCATGTCCTTTCTCCGGTCGGTCAGGTACAGGAACCCGTCCCCGTCCAGGTGACCCACGTCACCGGTGCGGAACCAGCCGTCGCCGTGGAACGCCTCGCGGGTCCGTTCCGCATCGCGCCAGTAGCCCCGGGTGATACGGGGACCGGCAAGGCAGATCTCGCCGGTCTGTCCCGGCGCCAGGGGACGCCCGTTGTCGTCGCGGATCTGGACCCGGACATGGGCAAGGGGCCGACCGACCGAACCGATCTTCTCCAGCTCGCGTCCCGGCTCCATCAGGGTGTCGCCGCTGCAGCTCTCGGTCAGTCCGTAACCGTCGATGTAGCGCGCGTTGGCAAACAGGGTGCCGAAGGCCCGGATCCGCGCCTCCGGCGTCTTCTCCCCTCCCCCGATCACCCAGCGCATGGAGGCGAGTTCGTAGCGGTCCCGGTCATCGAGGTCGAGACACATGCGCAGCATCACCGGCGCCAGCCATGCGCAGTTCAGCCGGTGGCGTTCAATGGCCCCGAGCGCGGCCGCCGGCGTGAACTCCCGCAGCAGGCACCAGGTCCCTCCCATCCACAGCACCGCGATGCCCGGCAGGTCGAAGGCCCCGACGTGGTAGAGCGGGCCGCACACCAGCAGGCGGTCGGAAGCCGAGAGCCCGAGCGCGATGACGTGGTCCGCACACTTCCAGTACGAGTTTCCGTAGGAATGCATGACGCCCTTCGGATGCGCCGTGGTGCCCGAGGTGTACATCAGCCGGTAGAGATCATCGGGTCCACGCGGAACCGGCGGCGGCGCAGGTGCGCGGTCACCGGCAAGGGCCCGGGTGTCGACCCGCGCGTCCGCGTCCAGAAGAACGGCGCTCGCAAACCCCTCGACCATGGCAGCGAACTCGCTGTCGGCCGCAATCAGCGTCACCCCGGCATGGTCGTGGATGTAGGCAAACTCCTCCGGCGACAGGCGGTAGTTGACCGGGAGCAGGACCGCTCCGAGGTGGCTGGCGGCAAAGGCAAACTCGAGGAAGGCCGGGGAGTTCTTCATCACCAGGGCGACGATGTCGCCGCACCCGACCCCCCGCGCTTCCAGCCACCCTGCAAGCGAGAGAACCCGGTTCTCGAGCTCCCCGTAGCCGATCTGGCGGTCCTCGAAGATGACCGCGCAGCGATCGGGCGTGAGACGGGCGTGATAGGCGAGGAAGGCGGTCAGGTTCTGCATGCGGTCACCGGGCAAAGTCTCCGAGCCCCGAGCGGTCAAGCTGGCGCAGCAGCGCCGGCCATTCGCGTCCGGCCTCGATGAATCCGCCCTTGCCGTACATGGCACGCCCCTGGCGCACCGACTTCTCCCGGGTCTGCGGCGAGATCGGCATCAGTTCCGACCCGCCGGCGAGCGCGTCGATCTGCTGGCGGCACGCGGTCTCGATCCGGTACATCCACACGAACGCCTCGCCCACCGTCTGTCCCACGGTCAGCAGGCCATGGTTGCGCAGGATCAGGATGCGGTTCTCGCCAAGGTCGCTGACGATGCGCGGCTGTTCGCCGGCATCGAGTGCCGGCCCCTCGAAGTCGTGGTAGCCCAGCCAGCCTGAGATGGTCAGCGCCTTCTGGCTTGCCGGCAGCAGTCCCTGGCGCTGCATCGAGACCGCGGTGCCGAAGCGGCTGTGAGTGTGCAGGACGCAGTGGTGCCGCTCGTCGGAGAGGTGAATCGCGCCGTGGATCACGAAACCGGCCGGGTTGAGCGGGTAGTCGCTCGATCCGATGACCTCGCCGTCGCGGTTGACCCGGATCAGCGACGACGCGGTGATCTCGTCGAACAGCATGCCGAACGGATTGAGCAGGAACTCCTCCCCGCGTCCCGGGATCCGCAGCGAGAAGTGCGTGTTGTTGAGATCGGTCCAGCCGTAGAGTGCCGCCAACCGGTAGGCGGCCGCGAGATCGCAGCGCGCCTCCCACTCGGCCGCGTCCATGTCTGCGGGCGCCCGTGCCCCGGTCGCAAGTGTCATGGCATGTTTTCCCGATTGGTGTTCCGTCCACCGGCCGTTCTACTCTATCCGGGCGATCGCCGGGAGAGAGTCTGCGGAGCCGGGCCGGGAGGGAATACGACCATGCTGAGATGCGACCGGGCGGACGACATCGCCGTGCTCACGCTCGACCGGCCAGGAGCCGGCAATTCCATCAGCTCCGGGCTGACCGACCTGCTGCTCGGCGAACTCGCCCGCCTTGCCGGAGACGAGACCGTGCACGCGGTTATCATCACCGGCGCGGGCGAACGGTTCTTCTGCACCGGCGGCGACGTCAAGGAATACCGGCTGATCGAGACCGAGGACGAACTGAACGCGCGGTTCGACCGTACCCGCAGGGCGATGGACATGCTCGAGGGGCTGCACTGCCCGGTCATCGCGGCGATCAACGGCTACGCGCTCGGCGGGGGTGCGGAGATCGTCCTGTGCTGCGACTACCGCATTGCCGAGGAGCATGCCCGGATCGGATGGCCGCAGGTCCGTCTCGGCATCATCCCGGCCTGGAACGGCATCGAAAGGCTGGTCCGCGACTGCGGGCCCCGGGTGGCCTCGCGCATGATGCTGACCGGCGAGCAGGTGTCCGCCGCCGAGGCCCGCGAACTTGCGATCATCGACCAGGTGGTTCCGCACGGCACGGGGCTTGCGGCGGCCCGCGCCTGGGCCGGGGAACTGCGCGCCGGCGCGCCGCTGGCACTGCGCGCAACCAAGCGGGTGATCAGGGCGACGGACGGTCTCGAACGGGTCCGGGAACTTCAGAAGCAGGTCTTCCCGGCGCTGTGGTTCAGCGAGGATCACAAGGAGGCCGAGGCGGCCTTCGCCGAGCGGCGCGCCCCCGGCTTTAGCGGTCGGTGACCGGTGTCGTCCCGACCCTGCTGAGCCTGCCCTCGATCGGGTACTGCGGGTCGGTGTAGCCCGGGGTCGAGGGATGTCCGGAGGGGACCAGGGAATTGATCAGGTCCTCGTCCTCGGCGCCGTAGTCGTAGTCCAGCGCGCCAAGGTACGCCTGCCACTGTTCCATGGTGCGCGGGCCGGTCACCGGGGCGGTCACCAGGGCGTTGTTCAGCAACCACCCGATCGCGATGTCGACCGGGGTTGCGCCCCTGGCCTCGGCGTGCGCGCGGATGCGCTGGGCGATCTCGATCGATTCGCTGCGCCATTCCGTCTGCATCATGCGCCGGTCACCGCGCGCGGCCCTGCTGCCCGCCTCCGGTTCGGCGTCGGGACGGTACTTGGCCGTCAGCACGCCGCGCGCCAGCGGGCTGTAAGGTACGACGCCGAGGCCGTAGTGGTGACAGGCCGGAAGGTGTTCGATTTCCGGCATGCGGTTCAGCGCGTTGTAGTAGGGCTGGCTGACCACCGGCCTGTCGATGCCGTACCGGTCGCAGAGCCAGCAGATCTCCGCGACCCGCCAGCTCCGGTAGTTCGAGACCCCGAAGTAGCGGATCTTGCCCGAGTGCACGAGGTCGGCCATCGCCCGGACGGTTTCCGCGAGCGGGGTGCCGTGATCCTCCTTGTGCAGGTAGTAGACGTCGATGTGGTCGGTCCCGAGCCGGCGCAGCGAGGCCTCGCAGGCGCGCATCACCCACTTGCGGCCGAGCCCGCCACCGTTCGGATCGTCCGACATCCTGTTGCACAGCTTGGTGGCGAGCACCCAGCGGTCGCGCTCGGTCCGGATGCAGCGGCCGACCACGCGCTCGGACTCTCCCTGCACGTAGGTGTCCGCGGTATCGATGAAATTGATCCCGGCCTCGCGCGCGGACGCGATGATGGCCTGGCTTTCGGCCTCGTTGGTCTGACCGCCGAACATCATGGTTCCGAGGCACAGCGGCGAGACACGCAGTCCCGACCGGCCAAGCTGGCGATGGTTCATCATGGTCTCCCGCCGAGGATGGTTTCATCGGCGCCGACATACCACACGGTCACGGGTAGAGGGAAAACGGGCGATGCGTACCGCTCCCCCCGCGACCTCAGTACCCGGCGCATCTGCGCTGTACGACCCCGCGCCAGGCGCAGTAACATCCGCGATGATTGCAATTCCCGGACTGCTCCGGAGCGTCTTTCCCGGCGGCCGGCGCTTTCGGGGCCGTGTCGAGGCAGCGACGGGGCCACTGCAGTGGCCTTTCCGTTGCCGTCAAGGCGTTGCCCAATGGTCAGGAACGGAACCTGTTGAAGACATGCTCGGAGACTCGACACCGCCATCGAGAAACCGGGAACGACGAAGGTGCAAGACAAGGAAGCGGCTGCTGAACGGCCATCTCGCCGAAATCGCCGAGCACATTGGCCGCACTGCTACCGAAGCGATGAACACTGCCAGCGGTGCACAACTCCGATGACAGTGCCGACCTGTCCGCCCTCACCAGCCGCCGGACTCTTTGTCGCCCAGGTCCACAACCAGAGGCGGTGCGTCTCCGCGAGGCCAAAGACGTGGTTCGGGTTCCATCCACGCGGACCCGAGTTGCCGTGCCAGGCTCTCGCTGGCAAGAATCAAGTGGAGACGAGATGGATGCGTCGTTCCGCAACGGCGAGTATGACCCGGCATTTCTTCCGGGTCAGGATGCGCTTGACGGTAGAGGTCGCAGAACCCGATTCTCTTGATGCCTCTCAGCGCCTGCTTCAGCTTCCCCTTGGAGGTTTTGTCAATTTTCGGAACGTTGAAGTCGCCGCAGAGTAGAGAGTTTCGGTGGACGTAGGCCTGTTCGTCGACATGGTTGCCAAGACGGTTCAGCCAGTCGGCTGTCGTCCGGATCTGACTGCTATACGGCGCATAGATGGAAGAGACCAGAACGTCACCGATGCGGACGGTCAGAAATCGCGACTCATTTCGGTCATCGTCTGGCAATTCGCGATCAAGCACGCTTTGCGGTGAAGAAACGTGGCGGCCCAAATGGTCCAGATTGGCCAAAATGGCCACGCCGCGGTAGTTTTCCTTGTTGCCGAGATACCAGCCTTCGTAGCCAATCTTGCGGAGCGCCTCCTCGTGATACGGTTCACTTGGGCCAGTCTTCTGCAGTGCGACAATTTCGGGACGGCGGCGTTTTAACCAAACGACGAGCCTGGCCCAATCGGGCTTGACGCGGGTATCCCCGAGAACCACATTTGCAATCTTCATGGCCGGGTTGTGCCTCCATTCTTGCCCGTACTGGATTGGCGGGTCCATGCCTACGACAACCGGGGTGTCCAGTCTACATGGATGCACATTTGTGTCGAAGATTTTCTCGCGATGGTTCCCGATTTCAAGCGGTAGCCGGATTGGTGCCCAGGATACGTCCGTCAAGCCTGATGATCTGCACCCCGCTATCGATGTTCGCGAGCACCGCGCAGTGTATTGTGGTCTGCCGGTCGACCCCCACGCTCTTCGACAGGTTCACAAACAAATGAGGTCGTTGTGAAGCGAGGCCGGCGCATGATCTACGGGCACCTCCGCATACCCGTGCGAACTGCCACTCTTCAACGAACAGGTTTTGCGTTACGTCTTCGTGCTCGGGACGCCGGGATACGGCGAACCGGTCTGCGAGACAAGGTGGGACACTGGTATGGGATCGCGAAGCCTGTTGAAGCCGACCGGGGGTGTTGCCAAACGTATTGACACTCTCCTCGCCCCGACCTACGTCTTGATCGCGTCTGCGGAGAGTCGCCAAGCGGCTCGTCCTTCGGAGCCCAAGGCTCCGGGGCCCAGACGTTTTCTTTTTTCGTTCCTCCTGGCTCGGGACTGCCGTGTATCTTTGCTACCTGGATGAGTCCGGCACGACCGGTGCCAGCACCGGTGACACCAGCCACTTCGTCCTCGCCGGCCTGTCCATTCCGATCTGGCATTGGCGAGACGCCGATCGAGAAGTGTCTCGGGTGCTGAGTGCGTGTGGGTTGGCTGACACGGAGAGCCACACACAGCGTGGATGCTGAGAAAATACCTCGAGCAGTCGAGAATCGCCGGTTTTGAGCAGCGCGACCCCGTTGACCGTCGCAGGGAGGTCAACCGATACAGGGGCAACGAATTGTCACGCCTTGCTGGGCTGACCAGCGACATTCGTCGCAGACGTGCCCGCAAGCTCCACCGCAATACCGAGCCCTACGTTCATCTTACTTGCAGAGCTGACCTCAGGGGATGAGCCGGCGCGCGACCGGGGGCGAGCTCGGAGGACGGACGCTGGGCCTCGTCGGAACCGGACAGATCGGCACCCGCCACTGGTGCAGCGTCGACGGATGCCCGTGCCGGACCGGTTTCTCCCGCGCCGACGCCCTGTTGATCGCTTCGAGCAGGAGGGAGACTTCGATGAGCTACGTGCGGTCCCTCATGTTCAAAGCTCGATCTTCTTGCGGATCAAGTCCGCCAGCTTTTGAAAGTCACGATAGGCGTCGGAAACAGCCGCTGCATGGCTGCCGATCGCGCCGTCGGCGGCGGTGAGACGGAACACAGGCTTTCGAGCCTCCTGCGCCATCGGGACCAGGCTGCGATAGTGCCGAACGGTCGCAAGGCAGTCCCCGTCATTGTCGGGCTTGTCAGGGAAGGGACCGTTCTCGCAATTCAACAGGTGCCGGTGATATGCCTCCGGCATGCGGTTGACCCACTTGTCATAGGCTCGCACTGGCCGGCCCAGACGCACACCATGCTGCTGGACTATGTACCCCATCGGCTTCATGGCGCCCCCGGGCAAGGGAAAGCCGGGTGGCTTCCAATTGTCCCGGCGCTTCGCCCATTCACTCGTCCACCGAGCCAGCGTCGGACCCAGATTTCTCAGGCCCTGGAGCGAGAACAGGTCGGCGCCCAACGGGGCAATGACGTGATCTGTCGCGATCAGCGCCGAACGGTTCAGGGCACCCAGATTGGGACCGACATCGACAAGGACAATCGTTGCGTTGATGGCCTCGGCACCACTCTGCATGATTTGCCAGAACCCAGTGAGGATCCGAAAAGGGCGGTACAGGTTCGACTCGCCCAGCGCGTTGGGCCATTCGCTCGACAGGCTGTCCTCGAAACTGGAAAGCGCCAGGTCCCCGGGGATGAGTCCGAGCGTTTCGGAGACCCGGTGAACTCGCGGCTCCCGCAAGTCCCCCACCGCCGTCAGGGGTTGAACGCACTGGTAGATGGTCCGGTCTTTCGCATCGTTCTCCCACAGCGACTCGAGGGTGCGTTCGCTGAGGAACGTCGCGGTGAGGTTCGCTTGCGGGTCGAGATCGCAAGCCAGCACACGCTCGCCGATCCCGGACAGCATCCAGGCGAGGTGGTAGACCAGAGACGTCTTGCCGACGCCCCCCTTGTTGTTGAAAAAGGTCAGGACTGGCGCGGCCATCACGCGGCCTCAGCGGCTTCGGGAATGGCCCTTACCGTGGCGAGCAAGTGCGTCTGTTCGACCGTGAATTCAAGCTCCGGATGTCCTGCCTCGCGCAACTGGCGTTGCGCGGTCGGTATACCGACACCGAACCTCTGGACATATCCGAGCGCCCGCATGGACTCGGCCAAGTTGGGATTGCGGTAGTCGGTTACTCCCGGGCGAGCGAAGTTCGCCCTTGTGACTGATCCAAAGGGCCCGCCGGGATTCTGGATCTCGATCCTGTCGTCGAACCAGGTCACGCGAACAGGTGCGTTCGTGGTTTCGTAATCGCGATGAATGACCGCATTCCGCGCAAGCTCCCGCAAGGCAGGCAAGGGGTAGTTGGTGGCAACGAGTTCAGTGTCCCGGGTGACGATGTCGACCCGGCGAGGGTTGTGGGACCGCAACTTGTCGTCGAGACGCGACAGAATTTCGGAAACCGTCCCGTCGATCTCCATTGCGTCGACGATCGGGTCCGAAAGTTCATGGCCCCTGATACGCAGGAACTGAATGTAGGCGCCCGGAATGTAGTCGCGCGGGCCGATTCCGAGCACCAGTAGTCCAAGAATCGTGGCGCGCCCGTCGTCGACGGAAGCGATCATCTTGGCCGCGGCCAGGCGTTCCTCCAGGCTTCGATCATTGGCCTGAAGAAGCTCGTGGTTGACCGAATTGGGCAGATACTCATCCTCGAACTGGCGTCGATTTAGATTGGCGATCCCGGTATCCGGCACCGGCGAAATGTCAAAGGGACGGTCTCCGTGTCGCCGCCGCTCGTTCAGTATCCGCTCTTCCTGGGCTGTCGCTACCCCACGTCGCGGACCGTTGCGTATGTGGATCGCGCCCTTGTAGCGCACCGGAGGCGAGTCGGATGGGAGCACGGTCACCACGGCAATTTCGTGCCCTCGATACACTCGTTTCTCGGACAGGATCGTCGGCGGCGGCACGATGTTTCCGTCGCTGCGCATGTCGGCCAACGCGCGCAGCAATTCGTCAGTGGCGACGATACCCACGGGGGTGCCGTCATCCCGCAGCCCGACGACTGCAATGCCGGGTCGACCCGAACCAGGAAGGTCGTTGGCGAACGCGCAGATGGCCTCCCGAAGCCTGTCGGGTGCGCTACCCCCGAGTGTTTCCTTGAACTCGACCCGCGAGCTCTCCCTGCCCTCGATCAGGCATGCCAACCCGTCATCGTCCAGTCTCAGAGTGCCGTCATTCATGGCTTCGTCTTGACATCTTTCCTGATAGCTGCCACCGAGATCTCCCGACAGACTTCCGCAACGCCGGGCACCAGTGCGAAATCTCACGCGGGGATCGTCACGCTGAACGGCCGACAGACGAAACCCTGCGCGAAAACTACCACGGCGAGGGCGGGAAAGTCTTGGGGGCTCATCACCGACTGCATCTCGTTCCGCGCAATCGTGAGGGGTTGCGCATCGGCGCGTTGATCCTTGAACTCGCTGAAACGCGGGTCGCCGGTCACGCGAAATTCGCCCTCCCGGCCCTTCTCCAGTCAGCGTCAGCCCGTGCCGCTGGACGGGTTGTCTGGATGCAGGGCGACAGAAGGAAGTCCAACTGACCTGAACGGTTGCGTTGGCCCCGGGGTAGTGGCCAGCGGCCAGTCAGCGGTAGCAGACCTTGTCTATCCAGCGAGCGCGCATCAGGTGACTGTTGACGACCGTGCGGGTGTGCTCAGGGTCGTTGCTCGACGCCGACATATCGGACAACCGCGAATTCCGGGAGCCGCCCCGGGGTTGCATTGTTCCCCGGGGTGGGGAAGATGCCGGACACCGTTGGGCATCACCGTGCGATCAGCAGGACCATGACCGTCACCATCTACCACAATCCCCGCTGCTCCAAGTCCCGCGGCGCACTGGCGCTGCTGCGGGAACACGGCATCGAGCCGGAGATCATCGAGTACCTGAAGACGCCGCCGGACCGCGACACGCTTGCCGGTCTTCTGGCGCTGCTCGGCTGCCGGCCGCACGACGTGATGCGCAGGAAGGAGGCGGCGTACCGCGATCACGCGGTCGCGCGGCTCGACGACGACGGGCAACTGACCGCGCTCATCGAGCACCCGGTCCTGCTCGAACGCCCGATCGTCGTCTCCGGCTCCCGCGCGGTGATCGGACGCCCGCCCGAACGGGTGCTCGAGCTGCTGGCGCCGTCGACGTGACCGGTTCCATCGGCAGGACCCGCGCACTAGACTGCGGCGCCTGAACCGGAGACTCGGGATACTGAACGGTCATGCCGACTTCCAGACCCTGGATCGCGCTCGCCGCGACACCGGAACTGCCGATCCTTGAGGCCCCGGTGCGCCATGCGGCCGGAGACCGGCACGAGGTTCGAACCGTCGCCCTGCCCTACGCCCCGCTGACCGCGGAAGAAACCGTGCACTGGGCGGAACGGTTCGCCGGCGCCGGCGGGATCCTGCTCAGGTCGGGCTATGTCACCGGCGAGCTGCTGGACCTGCTCCCCGATCTGAGGGTGGTCGCTGTCCACGGTGCCGGTGTGGATCCGGTCGACGTTGCGGCCTGCACCGAGCGCGGCGTGCAGGTGACCAACACGCCGGGTGCGAATGCCGACGCCGTGGCCGAACTGACGATCGCGCTCGTTCTCAGCGCGCTGCGCGGCATCCCTGACGCGGCGCATGCGACCCGGTCCTGCCGGCAGTGGGACAGCGCCCGTGTTCTCGGAGGTGAACTCGGTGGACGCACGCTCGGCCTCGTCGGCATCGGACAGATCGGCACCCGGGTCGCCGGGCTGGCGGCGGCGTTCGGAGCGCGGGTGGTGGCGGCCGATCCGGCGCTCGATGCCGCGACGGTGCGCGAGCGACACGCGGAACCCGTCTCGACCGAGACCCTGTTCGCCGAGGCCGACATCATATCGCTGCACGCGCCGGCAATCGCCGCGACCCGTCACATGATCAACGCGGCCAGCATCGCCCGGATGAAACCCGGCGTGGTGCTGGTCAACTGCGCCCGCGGAAACCTGGTCGACGAGACCGCGCTTGCCGAGGCCCTGCAACAGGGGCGGGTCGGGGTGGCCGCGCTTGACGTCCTGGACGGCGAACCGCCGGATCCGGACAGCCCGCTGTATGGCGCCCCCAACGTGATCATGACGCCGCACATGGCGGGCTCGACGCGGGAGTGCCTCGAAACCATCGCCCGGGTTGCGGCAGGAGACATCGTTCGTGTTCTTGACGGCGCCCGGCCCGCACATCCGGTCAATGCCCCGGGAGGGTCGTAGGATGTCACGCAGGGTCGCGGTCATCGGGTCCGGACTGATCGGGCGGTCGTGGTCCATGGTGTTCGCCCGGTCCGGGTGCGAGGTATCGATGTATGACCCGGATCCGGACGCGCTGGTGGCGGCCCGCTCACGGCTTGCCGACGACCTTGCCGAGCTCGAACGGATCGGGCTGATCGCGGACAGCCGCGAGGCGATGGCGAGGATCTCGGGCACCGACGTGCTGGAGGACGCGCTCGATGGTGCCGGGTGGGTGCAGGAGAACGCACCCGAAGTCCTGGAGATCAAGCACGAACTGTTCCGCCGCATGGACGCGGTCGTCCCCGGTTCCGTGGTGATCGCGAGCTCGACCTCCGCCATTCCCTGCAGCGCCATCACGAAGGGTCTCGAGGGTGCCGGCCGCATGGTGGTCGCCCACCCGGCCAATCCGCCGCACCTGCTGCCGATCGTGGAAGTCTCCGGCGGTCCCGACACCACCGGGGAGACCGTCCGGCACGCCCGGGACTTCATGGAGGCGATCGGCATGGCGGCGATCACCATCCGCCGGGAGATGCGCGGTTTCGTGCTGAACCGTCTGCAGGTGGCGCTGCTCAATGAAGCCTTCAAGCTCATCGAGGACGGGGTGGTATCGGGCGAGGATCTCGACAAGACGGTCAAGCACGGGCTGGGGCTGCGCTGGTCGTTCATGGGACCGATGGAAACCATCGACCTCAACGCTCCGGGGGGAATCCGCGACTACCTCGAACGGTTCGGGCCGGCGTTCGCGCAGATTGCCGGTGAACAGTCGGAATTCCGTCCGTGGACGGATGAGCGCTACGCGCGTCTCGAGGCCGAACGCCGGCAGGTGATGGGCCGGGGCGAACTCGCCGAACGGGCCCGCTGGCGTGACCGCCGGCTGCTGGCGCTGGTCCGCGACCGGAAGCGGGCTGAGGAAGAACTCGGATCCTGACGACGCCGCCGCCGCGGTGAATGCCCGCGGGTTGGCGCGCGTTGCTTGACGGGGCGTGCAATGCTTCGCACTGTCCGGACCGGGAAACGCAATGCTGGAGAACATGTCATGACCGGTTCGCTCGATCTCGGGCTGGAGGGCAAGGTCGCGATCGTTGCCGGTGGAGGTGCCGAGGATGACGGCATCGGCAACGGCCGTGCCGCCGCGATCCTGCTGGCGGACGCCGGTGTCCGCGTGCTCGTCGTCGACCGCGACCGGCCGCGCGCCGAACGGACCGTCGCGATGATCGCCGCGCGTGGCGGCGAGGCCGAGGCACTTGGCGCCGACCTGATGGATAGCGCCGGGTGCCGGGACGCGGTGGATGCCGCCGTTTCCCGGTGGCACCGTCTCGACTTCCTCGACAACAACGTCGGGATCGGCAGCAGGCTGTCGGTGGTCGACGAGAGCGAGGAGACCTGGGACCGGGTCATGTCGGTCAATGTCCGGCCCATGTTCCTGATGTCGAAACACGCGATACCAGCGATGATCGAGACCGGCGGCGGATCGATCGTCAACATCTCGTCGATTTCGGCGACGCGTCCGAAGGGACTGACCGCATATACCACCTCGAAGGGAGCGGTTCTCGCGCTCACACAGGCAATGGCGGTCGACCACGGGCCGCAGGGGATCCGGGTCAACTGCATCCTGCCCGGACCGGTCTACACGCCGATGGTCTACGGGCCGGGCATGACCGAGGATCACCGCGCGCAGCGCCGCGAGGCCTCGCTGCTGCGCATCGAGGGTGAAGGCTGGGACATCGGCAAGGCGGTCGTCTACCTGTGCTCCGACTGGGCCCGCTACGTCACCGGACATCACCTGGTGGTCGACGGCGGCTGTTCGCTGTCGGCCAGGCCGCGCGGCTGACTTCGGGAGGAGGACGGTCGTGGCTCGCCTGCCCTATCTCGATCCCGGCGACCTCGCGCCGGAGGACCGCGATCTGCTGAAACGGCCGATCAACCTGTTTCGCCAGCTGGTGCACAGCCCAGGGGCCGCGCGGGCGCTGTCCGGTCTCGGGGGTTACATCCGCCACACCAGCACGCTCGATCCGAGACTGCGCGAAATGGCGATTCTCCAGGTGGGCTACCTGGCGCGCAGCGAGTACGAGTACACCCACCATGTCCGCCTCGGCACCGAGCAGTTCGGGGTCAGTCCGTCCGACATCGAGGCAATCACGGCCGAGACCGAAGGCCGCGAGAGCGGGCTGGGTGAACTCGACCGCGCGGTGCTCTCGGCCGCCCGGGCCATGGTGACCGACCTTGCCATACCCGATGCCGAGTTCACCGTCCTCGAGGCATCGCTGTCGCGTGAACACCTCGTCGACCTGGTGATTGCCGTCGCCTTCTACTGCGCGGTGGTCCGGATCCTTGCAACGCTCGAGATCGACAACGAGCCGCACTACGCGTCGGTGCTCGAGCGCTTCCCCCTCCCCGACTGAAGCCGCGCGCCGATGCCCCGACCCGAGATCCTGATCGACGGCCTTACCTTTCCGGAAGGACCGCGCTGGCACCGGGAGCGCCTGTGGTTCTCCGACTTCTACTCGCACCGGGTGATCGCCGCGGATTGCGACGGTCGGACGGAGACCGTCTGCGAGGTCCCGAACCAGCCTTCCGGTCTCGGCTGGCTCCCGGACGGGCGCCTGCTGGTGGTGTCCATGACCGACAGCACGGTGTTGCGGCTCGATCCCGGCGGCCTGGTGCTGCACGCCGACCTGTCTGGTCTTGCCCGGTTCTCGTGCAATGACATGACGGTGGACGAGACCGGCCGGGCATGGGTGGGGAATTTCGGGTTTGACTACAGGTCGGGCGAGGAGCCGCGGACCACCACCCTGGTACGGGTTGACCCGGACGGGACGGCGGCGGTGGCGGCGGACGACCTGTTCTTTCCGAACGGAATCGCGATCACGCCTGACGGCACGACGCTGGTGGTGGCCGAATCCTGGGGCCGGCGGCTCACCGCCTTCGACATCACCGCCGGGGGCGAGCTCGCGGGGCGGCGCAACTGGGCCGACGGCGGATACACCTGGGTGCCGGACGGCATCTGCATGGATGCGGAGGGAGCCGTGTGGATCGCCGATCCCGTGAACAAGGAAGTGCTGCGGATCCGGAACGGCGGAGTGGTTGCCGAACGGCATTCGACCGGAGAGCGCGGCGCATACGCGGTGGCGCTCGGCGGCGCCGACCGGCGCACCCTGTTCATCTGCACGAACATCTGGCGCAACAGTGACCGGGTGGGCAACCCGACCGGACGCATCGAGACGATGCGGGTCGAGGTGCCGGGGGCGGGGTGGCCATGAGCGGGTTCGAGACCCTGGTGGACGGGCTCACCTTCCCCGAGGGACCGCGCTGGCACCGGGGACGGCTGTGGTTCTCGGACTTCTACTCGCACCGGGTGATCGCCGTTGACCCGGAGGGTGCGGGCGAGACGGTGTGCGGGGTCGCGAACCAGCCGTCGGGTCTCGGCTGGCTGCCGGACGGCAGCCTGCTCGTGGTCTCGATGCGCGACCAGGCGCTGCTGCGCCTTTCGGGCGGCGCCCTGCACCCGTACGCCGATCTTTCCGGCCACGCCCGGTACTGGTGCAACGACATGGTGGTCGACGCGGCCGGTCGGGCATGGGTCGGCAATTTCGGATTCAACCGCCACGAAGGCGAGCAACCGCGGAGCACGACCCTGGTGCGGGTTGATCCGGACGGGTCCTGCCACATCGCGGCCCGCGGCCTGTGGTTTCCGAACGGCTGCGCGATCACGCCTGACGGACGGACCCTCATTGTCGCGGAGACCAGGGCGCGGCGGCTCTGTGCCTTCGCGATCGGCGACGGCGCCACGCTCTCCAACCGCCGGGTCTTCGCCGAAACCGCGACGATGTACCCCGACGGGATCTGCCTCGATGCCGAGGGTGCGGTCTGGGTGGCGGACCCGCACAACAGCGAGGTTGTCCGGTTCCGCGACGGCGGCAGCGTCGCCGGGCGGATCCGGCTCGAGGGGCGCGCGCCCTACGCCTGCATGCTGGGCGGCGATGATCGCCGCACGCTGTACCTGTGCACCTGTACCGGTTCGGGGCCTGAGATCGCCCGGGCCCGTTCCGGCCGGATCGAGTTCATGCGGGTCGAAGTCCCGGGCGCCGGCCTGCCCTGACCCCTCCCCGTCCGCGCAAACGGAGACCACGCCATGCGCTGCGAATTCATCGCGATCGGCACCGAACTGCTGCTCGGCCAGATCGTCAATTCGAATGCGGCCTGGATCGGCGAGCAGCTGGCGCTTGCCGGGATCGACTGTCACTACCACATCACCATCGGCGACAACCGCCAGCGCATGCACGACACCATCCAGGGCGCGCTCGGCCGCGCCGACGCGGTGATCGTCTCCGGCGGGCTCGGACCGACCCAGGACGACATCACCCGCGAGGTCATCGCCGACGTCATGGGGGTCGCGCTGGTCCGCGACGAGGAGATCGCCGGGCGCATCAGGCACCGGTTCGAGTCCCGCGGCCGGTTCATGAGCGAGAACAACCTGCGCCAGGCGGACATCCCGGTCGGTGCCAGCGCGATTCCGCAGATGCCCGGAACCGCGCCCGGACTGATCTGTCCGGTGGGTGACAAGGTGATCTACGCCGTGCCCGGCGTTCCCTTCGAGATGCGCATGATGCTCTCGGAATGTGTCCTGGCGGACCTGCAGCGCCGTGCCGGCATGACCGCGGTCATCAGGAGCCGTGTTCTCAGGACCTGGGGCCAGACCGAATCCGGGCTCGACGAGATGCTGACCGAGCGCATGGCGCATCTCGACCAGGCCGGCCATGCGACGATCGCGTTCCAGGCCAGCGGCATCGAGGGCCTGAAGGTCAGGATCACGGTAAAGGAGGAAACCGGGGACGAGGCGGCCCGGGTGCTGGCAGCCGAGGAAGAGGCGGTCCGGGCCATCATCGGCCGGTACGTGTTCGGGACCGACGACGAGACCATGGAATCGGTGGTGCTCGACCTGCTGCGTGACCGCGGTCTCACCCTCGCCGTGGCCGAGTCGGTGACCGGCGGGATGGTCGCCGCCAGGCTGACCTCGGTTCCGGGAGCAAGCGACGTGGTTCGCGGCGGAGTGGTTTCCTACGCCAGCCAGGTCAAGTTCGACCTGCTCGGGGTCCCCGAGGGCCCGGTGGTCACACCGGATGCCGCCCGCGCCATGGCCGAGGGCGTTCGCCGGCAGCTCGGGGCCGATGTCGGGATCTCGACCACCGGCGTCGCCGGCCCGACGGAACAGGAGGGACAGCAGGTCGGCACGGTTCACCTCGGCCTCGCGCTGGGCGACCGTATCGAGTTCCAGACGACGCACCTGCCGGGCGACAGAACCCGGGTCCGCGAGTACGGCGTGATCAGCCTGCTGAACTTTCTCCGCCTGCGCCTGCTCGGCCAGGATCCGCGCACGCCGTTTGCCGGCCGGCGCTGAGGACCACATATCGTCGACGTGATGGAAGGCGTGCGGGACGCGGACTATGTTTGCGGCCGTGCCAGGCTCGGGAAACGTGATGCCAGATTCGCTGCTGCTCGACACCACCACGCGCATCTTCGAGGACCTGTGCGACCCGCGCACGGTCAATGCCGCCCGCGACGGGAAGTGGAAGGACACGCTGTGGGAGGCGCTCGAGGAGTCGGGACTGACGCTTGCCTGGGTACCGGAGGAGAACGGCGGCGTCGGTGCCGGGCTTGCTGACGGGTTCGAGGTCCTCGCGGTTTCCGGCCGGTTCGCCGTGCCGGTGCCGCTCGCGGAAACCCTGCTTGCCGGCTGGCTGCTGGCACAGGCGGGATTGTCGTGTCCGCCCGGCCCGATGACGGTGGCGCCGTCACGACTTCGCGACACCGTCACGGTGCGCGGTGACGGCACCCTCGGCGGGAAGGCCGCCGCGATCCCGTTCGCCGCCGCGGCGGATACCCTGGTGGTCCTCGCCGATCACGAGGGTGCGGCGGCGGTCGCCCGGGTTGACCGTTCCGCGTGCACGATCCGGACCAGTCCGGGTTTCAGGGACGACGGCCGCGACCTGGTGGACCTCGACGGGGTGAGGCCGGTCGAACTGGCACCGCTCGGCCCCGGTCCGGGTTCGGATTGCCTGGCGCTGATGGGCGCCACTGTCCGCGCGGTCCAGATCGGCGGAGCGCTCGAGGCCGTCCTCGCACTCGCGACCGACTACGCGCGCGAGCGGGTCGCTTTCGAGCGCCCGATCGCCCGGTTCCAGGCGGTCCAGCACAACCTGGCGCGACTGGCCGGAGAGACCGCGGCGGCTGTGGCCGCAGCCGGTTCGGCGGCGGACACCGTGGTCACCGGTACCGCCGGCGATGACGCCCTGTTTCTCGAGGCGGCGTCGGCCAAGGTCCGGGCCGGCGAGGCGGCGGGCGCCGGGGCCGCGATCGCGCACCAGGTGCACGGCGCCATCGGGTTTACCGAGGAACACGTCCTGCACCGCTTCACCCGGCGCCTGTGGGCCTGGCGCGACGACTTCGGAAGCGAGAGCGAGTGGGCGGTCCGGCTCGGCAGGTTCGTCGCCGCCGCCGGCGCCGACGACCTGTGGCCCCTGCTCGCCTCTCGGTAACGTCCGGGCGGAAAGACACCCATGTCCCACGCAATCCAGTTCGACCAGCTCCGACTGCCCGCCGAGGCCGAGGAACTTCGTCTCGAGGTCCGCGCCTTTCTCGCCGGGGAGATCGCCAACGGCGGCTTCGACCCCGCGGCATCGGTAATGCGAAGCGGCTTCGACCGCGCGTTCTCGCGCCGCGTCGGAGCCCGAGGCTGGATCGGCATGACCTGGCCGAAGCGGTACGGTGGCGGCGAGCGCAGCTTTCTCGAACGCTACGTGGTCACCGAGGAGTTCCGGGTCGCCAATGCCCCGACCGGGGCTCACTTCACCGCCGACCGCCAGAGCGGGCCCGTCCTGCTCAAGTACGCGCCCGAGCACATCAAGAGCGACGTGTTGCCGCGGATCACCAGGGGCGAATGCTGCTTCTGCATCGGGATGAGCGAGCCCAATTCGGGTTCGGACCTGTTCGCCGCCAGCACCAGGGCGACGCCCGCCGACGGCGGATACCTGGTCTCCGGCACCAAGCTGTGGACATCGAACGCGCACAATGCCGACTACATGATCGGGCTGTTCCGGACCTCGCCGCCGACGGAAGAGAACCGGCGGCACGGTCTCACGCAGTTCCTGGTCGACCTGTCGCGACCCGGGATCACCATCAACCCGGTGCACGACATGGCCGGCCGGCACGAATTCAACGAGGTGGTCTTCGACGACCTGTTCGTCCCCGACGATCACGTGCTCGGCGAGGTCGACGGCGCCTGGAAGCAGGCGACAAGCGAACTTGCCTACGAGCGCAGCGGACCGGAACGGTTCCTCGAGACCTTCTACGTCCTGCCCGAGCTGGTCCGCGTACTCGGCGGTGATCCCGATACGCGTGGCGCCGAGGGCATCGGCCGGCTGGTCGCCCAGCTGCACGCGCTGCGGCGAATGTCGGTCTCGGTCGCGGGCATGCTGGAGGCCGGCAAGGAACCGGTCCTGGAGGGATCGATCGTGAAGGACCTGGGCACCGTGTGGGAACAGGCGCTCCCGGCCCGGGCCCGGGACCTGGCCGCGTTCGTCGACGCGGCTCCGGGCAACCGCGCCACCTTCGACGAGTTGCTGGAATTCGCCACCGTCATCGCGCCCAAGCTCACCATCCAGGGCGGAACGACGGAAGTGCTGCGGGGGATCATCGCCCGCGGACTCGGCCTGCGCTGACCGGGGACGGATCGGTGCCCGACCTGTCCGCGCTGCTCTCGCCGCGGTCCGTGGCGCTGATCGGCGCCTCGCCCGATACCGGCACCCTGCGCGGGCGGATCATGCACGTCCTTGCACGACACGAGTTTGCCGGCCAGCTGTACCCGGTCAGCCGCTCGCATGACACCATCATGGGACGCGCTGCATTCACGACCATTGCCGACGTGCCGGGCCCGGTCGATCTCGCGGTCATCGTCATTCCCGCGGCACATGTGCCGGGCGTGTTGCGCGACTGTGCCGCCGCCGGAGTCCGGGCGGCACTCGTCCTCGCTTCGGGTTTCGCCGAGGAACCGTCCGAGGAAGGCCGCGACCTGCAGGGCGAGATCCGGGAGATCAGCGAACGGACCGGGCTGATCGTCGCCGGACCGAACTCCGAGGGGCTGGCGGCGTTCGGGCTTGGCCTCGCGGCCACCTTCAGCCCGGCTCTGGACGGTGACGGGCTGGTCCTGGTGCCCGACGCCGGCCCGCCCGGCCGGATCGCGGCCGTGGCCCAGAGCGGCGGCATGGGGTTCGCGTTCTTCGATCGCGGGCGGAGAAAGGGCCTGCGGTTCAGCCACGTCGTGACCACGGGAAACGAGGCCTGCCTCGAGAGTCTCGACGTGGTCGAATACCTCGTCGACACCGATGGCGCCGACGTCTTCCTGCTGTTCATGGAGGACGTGAAGACGCCGTCGCGCCTCGCATCGGTCGCGGCGCGCGCGCTGCGTGCGGGCAAGCCGCTCATCGTCGCCAAGATCGGCCGGTCGGAGGCTGCGGCCCGGGCGGCGGCGTCACACACCGCCTCGCTTGCCGGTTCGCATGACATCTACCAGGCCATATTCCGTCGCCACGGCGTGATAGAGGGACGCGATCTCGACCAAATGCTCGACATCGCCGCCGGTTTTGCCGCCTTCGGCGACCGTCCGCCCTCGGGCCGGAACGTGGCGATCTTCACCGGTTCCGGGGGCGCCGGCGGCTGGCTGGCCGACGCCTGCGTCGACGCCGGCCTGGAAGTGCCCGTGCTCGATGACGAGACGCGGGCACGGATCGACGTCCACCTGCCGCCCTACGGCACCTCGCAGAACCCGGTGGACGGGACCGCGGGCGTGATCCGCCAACTCGGCTATGCCCGTATCGCCCGGATGATCACGGCGTCCACGCGCGTCGACGCGATGCTGCTGATAACCTCGGCCCGCAATCCCCACTCGCTGGTCTCCGAAGCCGAAGCGCTCGCCGGGTATGTCGCGGAGACCGACAAGCCGGTGATCGCCTGGAGCTATACCCTGCCGCATCCCGATGCCGCGCGAACGCTGGCGCGGGCCGGATTGCCGCTCGTCACCGAGATGCGCAACGCCCCTGCCGCCATCGCGGCACTCGAGACCCACGCGCGGGCCCGGCGCCGGGCGCTCGCCGTTCCCGCCGGGTCCTGCCGGCCGGTGGCCCCTGCGGTGGTCTCCGCGCTGGCCGGCCCGCCGCGGGTGATTCCGGAGGTCGAGGCGATGTCGATCCTCTCCGGGGCGGGGTTTTCGCTCGAGCCGGGCCGGCTCGCCGCCGATGCCGACACGGCCGCCCGTGCCGCGGAACTCATCGGAGAACCCGTGGCGCTCAAGATCCAGTCTCCCGACATCCCGCACAAGTCGGCTGCCGGCGGCGTGGTTCTCGGCTGCCGCACTCCCGAAGAGGTGCGGGCGGGCTTCGGGACCATCATCGACCGGGTCTCGCAGCGTCATCCGGATGCCGGCATCCAGGGCGTCCTGGTACAGCCGATGGCCCCGCCGGGGCTCGAGATGATCCTCGGGATCGAGAACAGTTCCGGGTTCGGGCCGATGGTGCTGGTCGGTTTCGGTGGTATCGCGGTCGAGACCGGCCGGGACGTGGCGCTTGCCGCCGCTCCGCTCGATATGCCGGATGCGGCCGCATCGCTCGACCGGCTCAGGGGAGCCGCGGTGCTGGATCCGACCCGGCATGACCTCGACGCCCTGTGCGCGCTCATGTGCGAACTCGGGCGGTTCGCGGTCTCGGTCGGGGATCACCTCGCCGAGGTCGACCTCAACCCGGTGCTTGTCCACCCGCCGGGTTCGGGGGTATCGATCGTCGACGCCCTGATGGTCACTCGATGAAGTCGACGCAGGGAGTTTTGCGGAGGGTACAGATGACAGCGTTTCCCGGGTTTGCCGACATCGGCGTGACCACCGAGGGTCATGTCGCAACCATCGAGATCCAGCGACCGCCCCACAACTTCTTCGACTACGCCCTGATCCAGCAGATCGCGGATGCGATGGACATCATCGACGGTGATCCGCTGCTGCGGTGCGCGGTGCTGTGCTCTGCCGGCAAGTCGTTCTGCGCGGGGGCGAACTTCGGCTCCGACGGATCGAGTTCGTCCAGCCGGTCCGAAAACGGCGACGGGGTCCGCGCACCGCATCTCTATCTCGAGGCGGTCCGGCTGTTCGGGGCAAGAACGCCCATTGTCGGCGCCATCCAGGGCGCGGCGATCGGCGGCGGTCTCGGCCTGGCGCTGGTTCCCGATTTCCGGGTGGCTGCGCCGGAAGCGCGGTTCTCCGCCAATTTCACCCGGCTCGGGTTTCATCCCGGGTTCGGCCTGACCCATACCCTGCCGGCGCTGATCGGCCAGCAGCGGGCCTGCCTGATGTTCTACACCAGCCGCAGGATCAAGGGCGAGGAGGCGGTCGAATGGGGGCTGGCCGACGTGCTGGCGCCACTTGAAGGGGTCCGATCCACCGCTCAGGCGCTGGCCGCCGAAATCGCGGAGAACTCACCGCTGGGCGTGGTCGAGACCCGGGCGACCATGCGCGCCGGCCTTGCGGACCGCGTACGCGAGACCACCGATCACGAACTCGTGATCCAGAACCGGTTGCGCGAGACCGAGGACTTTCGCGAAGGGGTACGCGCGATGGCCGAGCGCCGTGTCCCGGAGTTCCGCGGGGTCTGACCGGCTCAGAGCTCTCCGTCGCGGCGCAGCATCCGCAGCGATTCCCGGAACGCATCGGCGGTCAGTTCGAGATCGTCGCGGGTATGGGTTGCCGAAAGCAGGCCCCCCGGCGCGTTCGACAGGTCGACACCGTTGACCGCCATGGCGAGCCTCAGCTTCATCACCTGCTGCCTGTTCCGCTTCTTCAGCTTCTCGTAGGGGATCAGGGACGGATCGATGTTCCCGGGCGTGACCGGGTCCCGGTCGGGATTCATGTAGAGCTGGACGCCGGAAAAGGTCCCGTAGGCAGCCCAGGCAACGTTCTCCTCGGCCAGGACCTCGTTGAAACGCTCACGCAACCAGGCCGCGGACGCGTTCGCCTTCTCGCAGGCGTCGCCGGCCTCGATGATCCTGAGCGCGGTCAGTCCGGCGGTGGCCGAGACCGGATTGGCGTTGAAGGTTCCCGGGTGATCGATCTTCTCGCGGCCGGCCTCCGCCGAGCGGTCGAAATCCAGGTGATCGAGGATCTCCCTGCGACCGGCAACGGCGCCGCCTGGCAGTCCGCCGGCGAGGATCTTCGCCATGGTGGTCAGGTCAGGGGTCACACCGTAGGCCTGCTGGGCGCCGCCGGGACTGCAGCGGAACCCGGTGACGACCTCGTCGAAGATCAGCAGTGCGCCGTGGCGCGCGGTCAGCTCCCGCAGGCCGGAGCTGAACGCCGCATCCATCGGCACGATGCCGAACGAGGCGCCGGTCGGCTCGCAGATCACCGCCGCGATGTCGTTATCGTTCTCCAGGATCGAGCGAACGTCGTCGAGGTCCTGGGGAGACGCGAGCACGATGTGTTTCGCGACCGGTTCGAGCACGCCCACCGTCGCGGAACCGTCGAAGTGGCTTGCGAAACCCGCGGTCATGTGGTCGTGCCAGCCGTGAAAATGGGTGCGGAACCGGATGACCTTGTTGCGTCCGGTATGGGCCCGGGCGAGCCGCAGCGCCATCAGTGTGGCCTCCGTGCCCGACGAGGTGAACCGGACCCGCTCGGCCGAGGGAACCATCCTGATCACCTGCTGTGCCCAGGCGACCTCGCGGGGATGGTTGGCGCCGAACTGGGTGCCTGCCGCCATCGCGTCGTTGACCGCCGAGGTGACCTCGGGATCGCAGTGTCCGAGCAGCAATGCGCCGTGTCCGCCGAAGTAGTCGACGTACCGGTTGCCGTCGACATCCCACTTGTGCGGGCCGGCCGCGTGCTCGATGTAGAGGGCATACGGTTTCAGGTAGCGCGAATCATGCGCGATGCCGCTGGGCAGCAGTTCGGCCGCCTCGGCGGCCAAGGTTCCGGACCCGGGTGTCTTCTCCCGGTAGGCGCTCACGATCTGGGAATTGGACAGGAAGGTGTCCGGCATGACTGCTGCTCCGGCTGGGTGCGCGAGTGTGCACCGTAGCCGATGCGCAGCCGTGGCGCCACGACTTCTCACGGGACCTGCCTCGGATACGCACGCGCCCGTCGCCTGGTTTCGGCCTGACGCCGGTTTCGTCAGCAGCGGGTTTCCGGCCCTGAATGTCGGCGCCCTGGACGCCTTGATCCGCATCCATCCGCCGGTTCCCGGGTTGCGCCAGGTGCGGTCGGGGTGGGTCTTCACCCCGAACACCCCGAAGCCGACCACCCGCACCTCCTCGCCGCCTGCCAGCGCCTCGGCGATGACCTCGAACACGGCGTCCACCACCTCTGCGGCCGCCGGTTTTCCGGGCCCGGTCCGCCCGGCCATGCGGGCGGTAATCTCCGGCTTGTTCACTCGGTCACTCTCCGTACTGTCACTCTCCGTACTGTCGCGTTCACCGAACGGCCGGGCAGACCCCGCTGCGGCATGCGCCGCGGCCGGGCCGCCGCCAGGCCGGACCGGGCCCACAGCCTCTGGTGGTCGGACCCACATCGTAAGCGATGGAGTGGACGCCACCTCCCGACGGCATCGCTCAACGGCACTGCCGTCAGCTTCCGCCATCAGAAGCCGGCGGCAAGGTCCACCGCCACGACTGGTGTTCAAGGGCTGCCGGCGTGCGGTCGACATGCGGGGTGCAGAAAGCAGCGGGTGCTGCCCGGTCACTCCTGCGGACTCGGCCGGCCGATGCCGGCTGCCGCCAGCAGACCCGGAATGGCCCGGGCGCCCCGCCTGCGTGCCGTTCCAAGTATCCGGGCGATCAACGCCGGCACCAGTCCGGGGAGCACCGACGAGCGGTCGGCGGCCCTCACACCATCCGGGCGCTGCAGGTCCAGGATCTCGACGATCAGCGCCGGCCAGCGATCTGTGTCGATCCGCCACATCTCGCTCACCCCGAGGGCGCGGTAGACGTCGGTCTTGCCGGCGTCACCGTGGGTCCGCTCGACCTCGACCACGAGCTGTGGCGGGTTGGTGCCAGCGAATGCGCTCCCCTCGTTGTCGTCCTCCAGTTCCCGGTACCTGAGTGCCGACTGGCCCAGGTAGAAGCTTTCGTCCGCCTCGACCCGCCGTTGTCCGGGCGGTCTCCAGGTGGTGGCGGTCATTCCGTCGCACGGAATCGACAGGGCAGTCGCAGCGCCCGATGCCAGGTGTCCGGCCAGCCACGACATGTTTTCGTGGACTGCGGACGGCGCCATCAGGGTGACCACTCCCTGGTAGGGATCGACGAACACGCGCCGGCCGAGCTGCGACCAGTCGTGTCCGAGTACCGCCGGCAGGTGCGCCGGCGCGAACCGCCAGCGGTAGAAGGCCGAACCCATCCGCCCGGCGCTCAGAACCTCGAGGTCCTCGCGCTGGCGCGGCAGCCCGGCCTGCCGAACCCTTCCGTGTTCCCGAAGCGCCATTGCCGCCTCCACTGGCCCGGCCCGGCATGTTCCCGACCGGACACCGAAGTCTAGCCGGTGCCGCATATCCCTTCAAACCCGAGCGGGCCGAACCTGCCGGGCGTCGTCACACGGTCCGCCACATTCGCAAATCCGTGGCGGCTGGAGTGCCGCGGGCGGCGGTCGTGTCCGGGCCGCGATACGGGATCCACGCCGGTCTTCGGTGGACGCTTGCGTCGCGACCGCGGCGTCGGCGGTCGAAATGCCCGGAACGGCAGGTCACCCATTGCCGCGGAGTGCCGAAGCCCCCCTGCCGGCGCGCGTGAAGACATCGCGTGGCTTTCAGTCCCGGGCAGACGCCGCGCGCTGCTCTCGCCTTCGCGTGTGCTCTCGCGCATCATGTCGGCACGTGCGCTGCGCGTACACGTGCGAGATGGGCGGAACGGGAGACAATCGCCGATGACGGTCGAACAAACCGGGATGGTCGGAACGCGGCACATGGCCGTGGCCGGCCACCAGCTTGCCGCGAGTGCCGCGTTCTCGGTGCTGGAAGCGGGCGGAAACGCGATCGATGCCGGCGTTGCCGGCGGACTGGCGCTCGGGATCCTGGAGAGCGACCTGGTCAGTGTCGCCGGCGTAGCCCCGATCATGGTCTACAGTGCCGAATCCGGGGCGGTGACCACGATATCGGGTCTCGGCTGGTGGCCGAAGGCGGCCGACATCGAGCATTTCCGGCGCGAGCACGGGGGCGCGATTCCGAACGGCGTGCTGAGGACCGTGGTGCCGAGCGCGCCGGATGCCTGGATCACCGCCCTGGAGCTGTGGGGGCGAATGAGTTTCGGCGAGGTTGCAGCGGCGGCCATTCGCTACGCGAGGCACGGATTTCCGATGTATCCGCTGATGGAGCGGATCATTGCGGACCACGAGGCCGAGTTTCGCGCAGCCCCGGATACCGCGGCGATCTTCCTGCCGGGCGGGCGGCTGCCGCGCACCGGCGAGCTGTTCATCCAGGAACAGGCGGGCGAAACGCTGCAGTTCATGGCGGACGAGGAAGCGGCCGCGGCCCGCCACGGGGGGCGAACGGCCGGACTGGCCCGCGCGCGCGAGACCTTCTACAGGGGCGATATCGCGCGGCGCATCGTCGAGTGGCAGGAAGCCGAAGGCGGGTGGATGACGCGCGAGGACCTCGCCGGGTTCCGCGTCGGGATCGAGGAGCCGGTACACGGCCGGTTCGGCAACGGCGAGGTCTTTGCCTGCGGGCCGTGGTGCCAGGGCCCCGCACTGATCGAGGTGCTGAACATCCTCGCCGGATACGACCTCGCGAAGCTGGGCCACAACTCGGCCGACGCCGTCCATGTCGCGGTGGAGGCGGTCAAGCTGGCCATGGCGGACCGGGATGCCTGGCTGGGCGACCCTCGCTTTGTCGACGTGCCGATCGGAACACTGCTGTCGGACGCCTACGCGGACCTGCGCCGGGCGGAGATCGACATGGCCCGCGCCATGCCGGAAATGCCTCCGCCCGGTGATGCAGGATCGCACCGCCCGCGCGCCGCCGCTCCCGTCCCGACCCCGGAGCAGCCGTCTGCCCCGCTGGACACCTCCTACATCTGCGTCGTCGACGAAGCCGGCAACGTCTTCTCGGCAACGCCGTCCGACGGGGCCTATGGCGGCACGGTGGCGCCGGGCGTCGGCCTCGCGATCTCGTCGCGCGGTTGCCAGTCGTGGACGGACCCTGCCCACGCGTCGGCGCTCGCGCCCGGCAAACGGCCGCGCCTGACCCCGAACCCGGCGCTCGCCATCCTCGACGGCGGCACGCGTTTCGTGCCTTTCGGCACCCCCGGTGGCGACGTGCAGACCCAGGCCATGTCACAGTGCCTGATGAACCTCGTGGTTCACGGCATGTCCGCCCAGGAGGCGGTCACCGCTCCCCGGTACGCCAGTTACAGCTTCCCCTCCTCCTTCGAGCCACACGCCTACTACCCCGGACTGCTGAAGCTTGAGTCCGCCCTTGGCGGGAATGTCGGCGATGACCTCGCGCGGCGCGGCCACGAGATCGAGTGGTGGCCGGATCACGTATGGCTGGCCGGATCGGTCTGCATGATCGACGCCGACGCAGAACGCGGAACGCTGAGCGGCGGTGCCGACCCCCGCCGCATGGCCTGCGCCATCGGGGCGTAACCGGCGCCCGCGCGGATTTCCCGGCGCCGGCCTGTGCAGGATTGAGACCGGCGGACGGCTCCGGGAGCCATACCTGTGCCCGGTCAGTCCCCGGTACGCAGTGACCGCATCGCCTCGTCGACCGCGCTGACGGCGGTCGCGATGCCATCCGCGTCGACGTCGAGATGGGTCACGGCGCGCAGTCGGTTCGGCCCCATCGGTCCGATCCGCACCCCGTGTTCGAGCAGTGCCTCGGAGAGCCGTTCAGCCTCCACGTCGACGTCGAAATACACCATGTTGGTCTCGACCTCGGACAGGTCGACATCAACCCCGGGCACCTCGTGGATGCCCTCGGCAAGCCGGCGGGCGTTGTCATGGTCCTCGGCCAGGCGCTCGACATTGTGACGCAACGCGTAAACACCCCCGGCCGCGACGATCCCGGCCTGCCGCATGGCGCCGCCGAACTGGTGCTTGTGGCGCCGGGCCTCGGCGATGAACGCCGCCGACCCCGCCAGCACGGCGCCCACGGGCGCGCCGAGACCCTTGGTCATGTCGATCCACACCGAGTCGAAACCGCGCGCGAAGGCGGATGCCGGCTGGCCGCTGGCGACGACGGCGTTCATCAGCCTGGCGCCGTCCATGTGGGTCGCGAGGCCGGCGGCATGCGCGGCGGCCGTCACCGCGGCCAGGTCATCGAGGTTCCACACCGCACCGCCGCCGAGGTTGGTGGTGTTCTCGACCGAGACCAGTCGGGAACGCTGCTGGTGGTTGCCGACATACCGGATGGCGCCGCGGACCTGGTCCGCATCGAACATGCCGCGCGCACCCTCCACGGTGCGCAGCATGACGCCCGAGAGCGCGGCGGGAGCCCCGGTCTCGAAATGCATGGCGTGGCTCCAGGCATGCAGGATGATCTCGTCGCCCGGCGAGGTGTGGGTTCGATAGGCGATCTCGTTGCACATGGTCCCGGAGGGAAGGAACAGGGCCGCCTCCTTTCCCAGCAGGTCCGCGACCATGTGGCAGAGCTCGAGCACGGTCGGATCCTCGTCGCGCTGTTCGTCACCGACCTCGGCGCCGGCCATCGCCGCCCGCATTGCCGGTGACGGCCGGGTCTGGGTGTCGCTGTAGAGATCGACGGTGAGGTTCCTGGCCATTGCGCGCGCTCCTGGATTGCGGGACGTTCCGGTGTCAGGCGCAGAGCCTATCGGCGCGATGGTCCCGGCGCCAGCGCACACGTGCCGGGCACTACAGCAGGAAGAATGCCGCGAGCCCGAGAAAGCTCATGAATCCCACGACGTCGGTGACGGTGGTGAGGAACACCGTCGAGGCGATGGCCGGGTCGAGCCGGAACCGGTCGAGACCGATCGGGATCAGCGCACCCATCACCCCGGCCACCAGCAGGTTCACGATCATGGCGGCACCCAGGATCAGCGCGATGCGCTCGTCACCGAACCAGAACCAGCTGACGGTGCCGGCGATCACGGCGAAGGCGAGCCCGTTGAGCGACCCGACGGTGGTCTCCTTCACGATGAACTTTCCGGCGTTGGTGGGGGTGAGCTCGCGCATGGCAAGAGCGCGGACCGCGACGGTCAGTGACTGGGTGCCGGCGTTTCCGCCCATCGAGGCAACAATCGGCATCAGGACCGCGAGTGCCACCATCTTCTCGATGCTGGACTCGAACAGTCCGATCACGATCGAGGCCAGGATCGCGGTGCACAGGTTGACCGCCAGCCAGGAGAACCGCGAGCGCGAGGTGTCCAGAAGCCCGCCGTGAAGATCGTCCTCCACCACGCCGCCGAGGCGCATCAGGTCCTCTTCCGCTTCCTCGTCGATCACCTCGACCACGTCATCGACTGTGATCACGCCGGCCAGGCGTCCGTCCGGATGGACCACCGGTGCGGAGACAAGCCCGTACTGGCGGAACAGCAGTGCGATCTCCTCCTGGTCGGTATCGACGGGGATCATGTGCAGGGTCGGGTCCATGATGTCGGCGACCAGGACCGGTCGCTTGGAACGCAGCAGGTGACTGAGGGCCAGCCTGCCGAGCGGGCGGGCGTCATCGTCCACGACGAACAGGTCATGGAAGTCCTCGGGCAGGTCCCCGCCGGTCCGCAGGAAGTCGATGGTCTGCCCCACCGTCCATTCCAGCGGGACCGACACGTGTTCCCGCTGCATGAGCCGGCCGGCCGACTCATCGTCGTAGGCGAGCCCCTGTTCCAGCAGGATGCGTTCGCTCTCCGGAAACGCGCCGAGGACCAGTTGCCGGTCCTCCTGGTCGAGTTCACCGATGACGTCCACGGCGTCGTCGGATGCCAGTGCGACGACCGAGTTCGCCAGCACCTCGTCGTCGAGGTACCCGATCACGCTCTCGCGTACCGTCTCGTCGAGTTCACGCAGGATGTCGGGATCGAAGTACCGGCCGACGATGGTGACCAGCAGCCTTCGGTCCTCTCCGGAATGACGCTCGATGAGATCGGCAAAGTCGGCCGGATGAAGCGGCCGGACCAGCCGGTAGAGCCGCCGGCCCTTGCGTTCGGCGATGGCGCGCATGACCGCTTGCTCGAGTTCCGGCGTCAGCCCGTAGAGCCTGGCCCGCGCCTTCGGTTCGCGGTGCGCAACCTCGCGCCGCAGCTCTCTCAGCTTGCGCTCGAGCTTCTTGCGCCGGCGCCGTTCCCGGCGCAACCGGGTCGCGGCCTTGTGTGCCGCGGCCGAACCGAGGCGTGAACCGTCCCGCTCCGGGACCCCGTCGCTCGCCATGGCTGTTCCGCCTCCCGGTTCGCGCACCCTGGGACCCCCACGGGCAGTCAAGCCGGGCCTGATCGTCTGTCGTCTGCAATGGACACGTGCCCGGCCCGGTACCGCAACCGGGCGGGGCATGGTGCGGTCGAGAAGACTCGAACTTCCACCCGGTTTCCCGGACAGCGACCTCAACGCTGCGCGTCTACCAATTCCGCCACGACCGCACTATTCTCCCGGCCGGGTCCCAGACCCCCCGGAGGTTGCGGGGAATTAGCAAATCCGGACGGGACAATCAAGCAGGCGACCGCTGATGCCAGGCTGCCGCAGCCCTGACAACGTCATCGAATGGCGATTCTCCGACCACCCGGTGGACTACGCCGATGCCGTTCGGACCATGGAGCAGCGCGCACATGACATCCGGTGGGAGGACGCGCCGGAACTCGTGTGGCTGCTCGAGCATCCGCCGCTGTACACCGCGGGGACCAGTGCACAATCGGGCGACCTGCTGTCGCCCGGACGGTTTCCGGTCCACCGCACCGGGCGCGGCGGGCAGTATACCTACCACGGACCGGGACAGCGCGTGGCCTACGTGATGCTGGACCTTGCGCGCCGCCGCACCGACGTGCGCTGCTATGTGCACTCGCTGGAGGACTGGGTGATTACGACCCTTTCCCGGTTCAACGTCACCGGCATCCGTTCACGGGGCCAGGTCGGGATCTGGGTGCGGCGAACCGACCGGAACGCGCCGGCGCGCCGGGACAAGATCGCCGCGATCGGGGTCCGGATCCGGCGCTGGGTCACCCTGCACGGCATGTCACTGAACGTGGCGCCGGACCTCGAGCATTTCGGGGGTATCGTTCCCTGCGGTGTCCGGGACGGGGGTGTGACCAGCCTCGAGGATCTGGGGGTGCCGGTCTCCACCCCCGAGGTGGACTCCGCCCTGAGGGAGACATTCGCGGAGTGTTTCGGGCCGGGCACACCGATGGAGCTGTCGGGATGACGATACCCGCGGCCATGGAGGCGGGTGTGGAAATCGGGCCGCTCATCCAGTACATCAACGCTTCGGCTCTTCGGTCCATGTTCTGACAGGCGTCCTGCCATGCCAATCAAGATTCCCGAGGATCTCCCGGCGACCGAGATCCTGGAAAACGAGGGTGTTCTCCTGATCAGGGAACAGGACGCCATCCGCCAGGACATCCGGCCGATGCGGATCGCCCTGCTCAACCTGATGCCGAAGAAGATCGAGACCGAGACCCAGATCGCCCGCATGCTTGCCGGCTCGCCGCTGCAGGTCGAGATGACACTGGTCACGCCCACCGGCTGGCAGCCGCGCAACACGCCGCGCGAGCACATGCTGGACTTCTACCGGGAGTTCTCGGAGATCAGGGACGAGAAGTTCGATGGACTGATCGTGACCGGGGCGCCGATCGAACAGCTGCCCTTCGAAGAGGTCGCGTACTGGGAGGAACTGTGCGAGATCTTCGACTGGTCGCGACAGCACGTGCACGGACTGTTCAACCTGTGCTGGGGCGCCCAGGCGGCGCTGCATCACTTCTACGGCATCCCGAAGTACCAGCTGCCCGAGAAACGGTTCGGCGTCTATCCGCACCGGGTGCGCCGGAGCCGGTCGCTGCTGACCCGCGGCCTTGACGACGTGACCGACATTCCGGTCTCGCGCCACACCGAGAACCGCATCCAGGACTTCGAGCCATTTCCCAATCTCGACATCCTGATCGAGTCGGATGAGGCCGGACTGTGCCTGATCCATGACAGTGACCTCAGGCACGTGCACATGTTCAATCATCTCGAGTACGACTCGATGACCCTGGACGTCGAATACCGCCGCGACCTCGACGCCAACCAGCCGATCAGCCCGCCGCGCTACTACTATCCCGGCGACGATCCTGATCGCACGCCGGTCAACAGGTGGCGCAGCGCCGGACACCTGCTGTTTTCCAACTGGATCAACCAGGTCTACCAGGCAACCCCGTTCGATATCGACCGGATCGGCACCGACGCGGACTGAGGTCAAGCTCCTTGACCTCGGGCCCCGGCACCCCGACACTGCCCTGACGGCCGTCTGCGGAGGGATTTTGCCCTGCAGACGGGGCTGTGTGCCTGCCGGAACGCCGGCCAGGGACCATCGAACGAGACGGTAGAGGGGGAGCCAAATGCCTACCGTAAACATGTCGGTGAACGGCAAACCGGCATCCGGAGAGGTCGAAGCCCGCACGCTTCTGGTACAGTTTCTTCGCGAGACCCTGCGGCTGACCGGTACCCATGTCGGCTGCGACACCAGCCAGTGCGGCGCCTGCGTCGTTCATGTCAATGGCTCATCGGTGAAGAGCTGCACCATGCTGGCGGTGCAGGCGGAGGGCGCCGAGGTCGTGACCATCGAGGGACTGGCCGACGGCGACAGCCTGCACCCGATGCAGGAGGCGTTCCGGAACAACCACGGGCTGCAATGCGGTTTCTGCACCCCTGGCATGGTCATGAGCGCGGTGGAACTCGTCAACCGCAACCCGGGCGCTACCGAAGCCGAAATCCGGGAATGGCTGGAAGGAAACATCTGCCGCTGTACCGGCTATCACAACATCGTGAAGTCGATCGAGGAAGCGGCCGGAAACATGGGAGGCTGACATGCCAGACGGAGCACAGGAAACCGGCATCGGCGCATCCGTCAGGCGGTTCGAGGACCAGCGCCTGCTCACCGGCAAGGGCACCTATGTCGACGACATCAACAGGCCCGGCCAGACCTACGCCCATATCCTGCGAAGCCCGCACGCACACGCCCGGATCGTCTCGATCGACACCTCGGCGGCCCTTGCGAGCCCCGGCGTGGTCGCCGTGTTTACCGGTGAGGACATGCAGGTCGGGGGTCTTCCCTGCGGCTGGCAGATCCACAGCCAGGACGGTTCCCCGATGCACGAGCCGCCGCATCCGGCGCTGGCGCAGGGCAAGGTCCGCCACGTCGGCGACCAGGTTGCGGTGGTGATCGCGGAGTCGGTTCACGAAGCCCGGGCCGGGGCCGAGCTGATCAGCGTCGACTATGACGTGCTGCCCGCGGTGATGGACCTGAAGGCCGCTGCGGCCGGCGGCACGCTGCTGCACGAGGAGATCGGCACCAACGTCTGCTATGACTGGGGTCTCGGCGACGAGGCGGCGGTCGATGCCGCCCTTGCCGCCTCGGCTCACGTGACCGAGATCGACATCACCAACAACAGGCTGATCCCGAACGCGATCGAGCCGCGGGCGGCGATCGCCGAATGCAATGGCGCGACCAGCGAGTACACCCTGTACACCACGACCCAGAACCCGCACGTGATCCGGCTGCTGATGGGGGCCTTCGTCCTGTCGTTGCCCGAGCACAAGCTGCGGGTGATCGCGCCGGATGTCGGCGGCGGTTTTGGCTCGAAGATCTTCCTCTACGCAGAGGAAACCATCATCACCTGGGCCTCCGCGCGGATCGGCCGGCCGATCAAGTGGACGGCGGAACGCTCCGAGAGCTTCATGACCGATGCGCACGGGCGCGATCACGTCACCCATGCCAGTCTCGGCCTGGACGCGGACGGCCGATTTACCGCGCTCAAGGTCCAGACCCATGCCAACATGGGCGCCTACCTCTCGACCTTCGCGACCAGCGTTCCGACCTACCTGTACGCAACGCTGCTGGCGGGCGTCTACACCACACCGGTCATATTCGCCAACACCAGGGCGGTGTTCACGAGCACGGTGGTGGTCGATGCCTACCGGGGTGCCGGGCGGCCGGAGGCGACGTACCTGCTGGAGCGTATCGTCAGCAAGGCGGCGCGCGAGACGGGTCGCGATCCGGTGGAACTGCGCCGGCTGAACATGATCCAGCCGGACGCCTTCCCCTACGCGACACCGGTGGCGCTGACCTATGACAGCGGCAACTACCAGGCGACGCTGGATACTGCCGAACGGCTGGCCGATGTTGCCGGGTTCGCCGCGCGCAAGGCCGCGTCGGAGGCAGCAGGAAGGAAGCGCGGTCTCGGCTACTCGACCTACATCGAGGCGTGCGGCATCGCACCCTCTGCGGTCGCGGGCCAGCTCGGAGCGCGGGCGGGACTGTTCGAGTCCGCCGAGGTGCGTGTACACCCGACAGGCAGTGTCACGGTCTTCACCGGGACCCACAGCCACGGCCAGGGGCACGAGACCACCTTCGCCCAGCTGGTTTCCGATCAGCTCGGCATTCCCATCGAGAGCGTCGAGATCAGCCACGGCGACACCGGCAATGTCCAGTTCGGCATGGGAACCTACGGGTCACGCTCGCTGGCGGTCGGCGGGGAAGCGGTCGTTCGCGCCACCAACAAGGTGATCGAGAAGGCCCGCAAGATCGCGGCCCATATCCTGGAGGCCTCGGCCGAGGATATCGAGTTTGCCGACGGGAGCTTCACGGTAGCCGGCACCGATCGATCGATGGCGTTCGGTGAAGTGGCGCTGGCCGCCTACGTGCCGCACAACTTCCCGCACGACACGCTTGAACCGGGACTGGACGAGTCGGCCTTCTTCGATCCGGCCAATTTCACCTTTCCGGGCGGAACCCACATCTGCGAGGTGGAGGTCGACCCCGAGACTGGGGTGGTCGAGGTCAAGAACTTCACCGCGGTCGACGACGTCGGCAGGGTCATCAACCCGATGATCGTTGCCGGACAGGTCCACGGCGGTGTCGCCCAGGGTATCGGCCAGGCCCTGCTCGAGGGGTGCGTGTTCGATGCCGAGGGCCAGCTGCTGACCGGGTCGTACATGGACTACACCATGCCCCGGGCCGACAACCTGCCGAGTTTCACGGTCGCAACCGAGACCACCCTGTGCGCCCACAACACGCTCGGGGTGAAGGGTGTCGGCGAGGTCGGAGCCATCGGCTCGCCGCCGGCGGTGATCAACGCGGTCGTGAACGCGCTTTCCGATCTCGGTGTTACCGACGTGAGCATGCCTGCGACGCCGCAGACGGTGTGGCGGGCTATCCAGGATGCCAGGGCGTAGGAACGCTGTCAGCGCTGCATCGATCCACGGAGGACAGTGAACCATGCAAGACTTTTCCTATCGAAAGGCACAGAGCATCGCCGAAGCCGTCGAGGCAATGCGCGGTGCCGATGACGGTGCCTTCCTGGCCGGCGGGCAGACACTGCTGCCGACCCTGAAACAGAGGCTGGCCGCGCCGAGCGACGTGGTGGACCTCTCGGGCATTGCCGAACTCACCGGCATTTCGGTTTCGGGTGACGCGGTGACCGTCGGAGCGATGACCCCGCATGCGGCAGTCGCCGCATCAGGTGCCGTCAGGGACGCCATCCCGGCGCTGTGCGACCTGGCCGACGGTATCGGTGATCCGCAGGTCCGCAACGCCGGAACCATCGGCGGGTCGATCGCCAACAACGATCCGGCGGCTGACTACCCGGCGGCCTGCGTGGCGCTGGGGGCCACGATCACCACTGACCGGCGCGAGATCGCGGCCGACGACTTCTTCACCGGCCTGTTCGAGACCGCGCTGCAGGACGACGAGGTCATCGTGTCGGTTTCGTTCCCGAAGCCGCAGGCGGCTGCCTACATGAAGTTCCCGAACCCGGCGTCTCGGTACGCGCTGGTCGGAGTCTTCGTGGCGAGGACCGGTGGCGGGGTCCGGGTTGCGGTGACCGGCGCCGGGGAAGACGGGGTGTTCCGGGCCGGGGCGATGGAAGCGGCGCTGACATCCTCGTTCTCGCCGGACTCGGTCTCCGACGGCCAGGTCGGCGAGGACGGCCTCATGAGCGACATGCATGCCGGCTCCGACTACCGTGCGCACCTGGTGGCGGTCATGGCGCGGCGTGCGGTGGCGGCTGCCGGGTAACGTCGACCTTTCGCGCGGACAGGCCGGGTTGCCCGCGGGCGGCCGGCCTGTCCCTCCCGTCAGGCGGACTCGAACCGGGCATAGCTGGCGAGCGGCTCACGGTCGACGACAAGTGCACACTCCGGCCGGCTCCAGTCGGCATAGCCGAGCGCCATGCCACAGATCACGACGTAGTCGTCGCCGATATCGACATGCTGGCGAATGGTGGTGTGGAAGTGCGAGAACGCCGCTTGCGGGCACGTCTCGAGTCCGTGGCTGCGGGCGAGGATCATCACGTTCTGCAGGAACATGCCATAGTCGAGCCAGCTGCCGATCCTGAGATCACGGTGGATCTTGAAGATCATCCCGACCGGCGCGTCGAAGAACACGAGGTTGCGGTCGTGCTGGGCCTTGGTGCGCGCGTAGTCGCCCTTTTCGATTCCGAGCAGGCCGTACAGGTCCCAGCCGACCTTGCGGCGCCGGCCCCGGTAGGGCTCGAAGAACCTCTCCGGGTAGTAGGGAAACTCCGAGGTATTGTGCCTCTCCGGGTCCGACGACGCGGCCAGCAGTGCCGAGGTCAGCCGGGCGAGCGCCGGCCCTGTCAGCACGTGGCACAGCCACGGCTGCATGTTGGTGCCGCTCGGCGCGCGACCGGCGAGTTCAAGGATCCGGCGCACCAGCGTTTCGGGGACCGGCCTCGACAGAAAGCCGCGCAGGGACCGTCTCTGCGAAACCGCCTCCTCGACCGGGTTGAGGCCGGAATGGCTGACGTCGATGATCGGAGCGTCGTTCATGGGCATGAATCCGTGATGCAGGTGCGTGGGTGCGCCTCGGCCCGGGGGAAGCGCCCTCCCCGGGCCGGCGCGGCGGACTATATCAGCCAGTGCGCCGGTGGGAACCCGGCTGGTGTCCGGCGCGGTCCGGGACGGTTCCAGTTCCCCGGTCATCATGGTATGGCCCCGGTCTTCCTGTCGGTCCGGTTCATGGTGGAGTGCCGATGACGCGCGCCCTTCCGTCAAGTGTTGCCACGACGCTGGAGCTGCTCTCCGGGGCGGACTACGTCGCGGACCGGTCGCTCGCGACCGCCCTGTACCTGGCGCTGTCATTGCGTCGGCCGCTGTTCCTCGAAGGCGAGGCCGGGGTGGGCAAGACCGAGATCGCGAAGGTCCTGGCCGCGGGACTTGACCGTCGGCTGATCCGCCTGCAGTGCTACGAGGGTCTCGATGCCTCGATGGCGGTATACGAGTGGAACTACCCGCGCCAGATGTTGCAGATCCGGCTCGCCGAGGCGCAGGGCGGCGCCGACCAGGCATCGCTGGAGCGAGACCTGTTCTCGGACGCCTTCCTGATCAAGCGTCCGCTGCTGCAGGCGCTGGAACCCGGCCCGGGTGGCCCGCCGGTGCTGCTGATCGACGAACTCGACCGGACGGACGAGCCATTCGAGGCGTACCTGCTCGAGATCCTCTCGGACTTTCAGGTCACGATACCCGAGACCGGAACCGTGCGTGCGGCATCGCCCCCCGTCGTCATCATCACGTCCAACCGGACCCGGGAAGTCCATGATGCCCTGAAGCGCCGGTGCTTCTACGCCTGGGTGGACTACCCGGACATCGAGCGTGAGACCCGGATCCTCGCGGTAAAGGCGCCTGGCACACCCGAGGCGCTGTCGGGCGAGGTGGTGCGATTTGTCCAGGAGCTCCGGCGCATGGACCTGTTCAAGGCGCCGGGGGTCGCGGAAACCATCGACTGGGCCCATGCCCTGGTCCAGCTCGATCACATGTCGCTGGACGCACGTGCGGTCGACAACACACTCGGTGTGCTTCTCAAGTACCAGGACGACATCGCCCGTATCCAGGGCAGCGAGGCGAACCGCATTCTCACCGAGATCCGGACCGAGGCTGCAATGGCCCGGGCTCCGCGCCGCGCATGAATGCCCCCGCGTTCCCGGAGGAGGGCGGCGGACGACTCGGGCTCAATGTCCTGCATTTCTGCCGGGCGCTGCGCGCCGCCGGCATGCCGATCGGGACCGGCCGGGCCCTGGGCGCGGTGCGAGCGGTGCGGCGGTGCGGCATCGATGACCGGGAGACCTTTTACTGGGCCTTGCACGCGGCCCTGGTCAGCCGTCCCGACCAGCGCGAGATCTTCGGGCAGATGTTTCACGTCTTCTGGCGCAATCCGCACCTGCTGGAACGCATGATGCAGCTGGTGCTGCCGCGGTTCCGCACCGGGGGGGACCGGGACGGGGAGCGGACGCCGGGCCGGCGGATCGTCGACGCTCTGTCTCCCGGGGAAGGCGAGCCGGCGCACCAGCCTGGCGACGAGGTCGAGCTTGATGCGGCGCTTACGTGGTCCGCGACCGAGGTCCTGCGCAGCATGGACTTCGAGACGATGAGTGCCGCCGAGATGGCGATCGCCCGTGCGGCGATCTCCCGCATGCACCTCGTGGTGGCGGAGAAACCGACCCGCCGGTTCCGGCCCGGTCCCCACGGTTCCCGCATCGACTTCCGGGCGTCGTTCCGGGCAGCGCACCGTGCCGGCGATACCATCGTGCTTCGCAGGCGCGAAGCGCGGACCCGGCCCCCTCCCCTCGTGGTGCTGTGCGACATTTCCGGGTCGATGGGTCGCTACTCGCGCATGCTGCTGCACTTCACCCATACCCTGTCGCGCCAGCGCGACCGCACCCACACCTTCCTGTTCGGGACCCGATTGACCAATATCACCCGTCACCTTCGATACCGTGATGTCGACGAAGCCCTGGACCGGGCCGGAAAGGCGGCCGAGGACTGGTCCGGAGGCACCCGCATCGGGCTGTGCCTGCGCTCCTTCAACCAGGATTGGTCCCGCCGGGTCCTCGGCCAGGGTGCGATCGTCCTGCTGATCAGCGACGGACTCGACCGCGACGCCGGCCAGGGGCTTTCGGAGGAGATCGAGCGCCTGCGGCGGTCCTGCCGTCGGCTGATCTGGCTCAATCCGCTGCTTCGCTACGAGCAGTTTGCTCCCCGGTCCCGGGGTATCCGCGCTATCCTGCCCCATGTCGACGAGTTCAGGCCCGTGCACTCGCTCGACAGCCTCGAGGACCTGGCCCGGGCGCTCGACGCTCCGGTCAGCGTGCGCGGATCGACGATGAGTGCATGGCGTGAGAAACTTGCGGCGCTCGGGGAGTCGGGAGATTCGGAGAGAGAGACATGGCCGCAGTGACATACGACGCACTGGCCCGTGACGACGTGCTTGCGACAGTGGCCGACTGGCGGGACCAGGGCCGGCGAACGGCGATCGCCACTGTGATCGGCACCTGGGGCAGCTCGCCCAGACCGGTTGGCAGTCAGCTCGGCATCGACGATGCCGGCAATCTCGTGGGATCGGTCTCGGGCGGATGCATCGAGGGGGCTGTCGCCCGGGAGGCGCTCGAGGTGATGGACCAGGGGCAGCCCCGGGTGCTCGAATTCGGCGTGTCGAACGAGCAGGCGTGGGAAGTCGGGCTTGCATGTGGCGGAACCGTGAGGGTGTTCGTGGAACGGGTGGAGGACTGACCGGAATGCGGGCCGCACTCCTGCACCGGATTCAGGCCGCGCGCGCGGGCCGGCAACCGCTGGCGGTCATCACCCGGATCAGCGACGGCGTGCAGAGCCACTGTGACGGCGACGTGCTGACAGGTGCGCTGCAGCTCGGCGACGGCGAGCTGGAAGCGGTGCGCGCGCGCATGCGGGACGACAACAGCGGTTTGCTGGCCGGTGGAGAGTTGTTCGTTCATGTTCACGCTCCCCCCGTCCGTCTGATCATCGTCGGTGCGGTGCACATCGCCCAGGCGCTTGCTCCCATGGCCCGGATTGCCGGTTACGATGTGACCGTGGTGGATCCGCGCGGCACCTTTGCGACCACCGACCGGTTTCCCGGCATTGCCCTGTCCGACGAATGGCCTGACGATGCACTCGAGATCCTCGAGCCGGATGCGAGGGCGGCGGTGGTGACCCTGACCCACGACCCGAAGCTCGACGATCCGGCGCTCACCGCGGCATTGCGCTCGCCCGCATTCTACATCGCGGCTCTCGGCGGTCGGCGGACCCACTCGCTACGGCTCGAACGGTTGCGCGAAGCGGGGTTCACCGAGGCAGATCTTGATCGCATCAACGGACCGGCCGGACTGCCGATCGGAGCGACCTCGCCTGCCGAAATCGCGGCATCGATCCTCGCCCAGATGATCGCGGTCCGTCATGACCGGCCAGCCGTTCCGGGAGCAGCACCATGATCTTCGGCGCGGTCCCGCTCCACGAGGCGGAAGGCGCGATCCTCGCGCACAGTCACCGGTTGAACGGGCGGACCCTGAAGAAGGGCCGCATCCTGACGGCCCGGGACATCGACGACCTGAGACAGGCCAGCCACGAGAGTGTGATCTGCGCGCGGATCGAGCCCGATGACATGCTCGAGGACGACGCCGCCAACCTGCTTGCAGGGGCAGTGTGCGGCGCGAACCTGTCCCGTGCCGTCGCCTTTACCGGGCGATGCAACCTGTTTGCCGAGACCGACGGTATCGTGCTCTACGATCCGAACCGGCTTGACGGGTTCAATCAGGTCGACGAAGCCGTCACCCTCGGTGTGGTGCCGCCATACCAGCACGTGGGCAAGGGACAGATGGTCGCGACGCTCAAGATCATCCCGTTTGCCCTCCCGGCGACAGTGACACGTATTGCTGCCGCCATTGCGCAGAGCGGCGGCAGCCTGATCAGGGTTGCACCGTTCGGACCGCGTGCGGCGGGCCTGGTACAGTCACGACTCGCCGGCACCAAGGAATCGGTTCTCGACTCGACGCGAACGGTCACGGAGGCGCGCCTGGAGGCGATCGGCTCCAGTCTTGTCCACGAGGTGCGCTGCGAGCACGAGACCGCGAGGGTCAGTCGCGGGATCTCGCAGCTGCGCGAACGGGGTGCCGACCTGGTCCTTGTCTCGGGCGCCTCCGCCGTGGTCGACCGCCGGGACGTGGTGCCGGCCGCGATCGAGGAGGCCGGCGGTCGGATCCTCCACTTCGGCATGCCGGTCGACCCGGGCAACCTGATGCTGATCGCCGCCATCGACGACGTTCCGGTGATCGGCATGCCCGGTTGCGCCCGTTCGCCACGGCTCAACGGGTTCGACTGGGTGCTGCAGCGTATCGCGGCCGGGCTGGATGTGCGTGCGAACGACATCATGGGAATGGGTGCGGGAGGCCTGCTCAAGGACGTGTCGGCCCGCCCCCTGCCGCGGGCGCGCGCACGTCGCGATGCTCCGGCGCCGGCCCGCAGGCCGAGGATTGCCGGTCTGTTGCTCGCGGCCGGACAATCACGGCGCATGGGCAGCCGCAACAAGCTGCTAGCCGATGTGGACGGCGTGCCGATGATCCGACGAACCGCGGAGAACCTGCTTGCATCGACGGCCCGTCCGGTGGTTGTGGTCACCGGTCACCAGGCGAAGGAGACCGAACGGGTACTCGATGGTCTCGATGTGATTACGATCCACAATCCGTCCCACGCCACGGGCCTGAGCTCGTCACTGAAGGCCGGCCTCGGAAAGCTGCCCGACGACGCGGACGGCGTGGTGGTTTGTCTCGGCGACATGCCGCTGGTCACCGACGCCACGATCAACAGGCTGATCGCCGCGTACGATCCGGTTGAAGGACGTGCGATCTGTGTTCCGACGTGGAAGGGCAAGCGCGGCAATCCGGTGCTGTGGGACCGGCAGTTCTTCGAGGACATGGCGGAACTCGCGGGCGACGTGGGGGCCCGCCACCTGATCGGGACCCACGGAGAACTCGTGGCCGAGGTCGAAATGAAGGACGACGGTGTCATGGTTGACATCGACACGCCCGAAGCGCTGGCCCGGGTTAACGGCACATGAGTGACACCTCGTTCCTCGACGAGCTCTACCACCGTGACATCATTACGATGGCCAGGCGCGGACGCGACCGTGGCCGTCTTGATGCCCCGGACCGGAGTGCTCGTGCCGACAACCCGCTGTGCGGTGATCGCGTCACCATGGACCTGGACCTCGAGGACGACCGCATCGCGCGCATCGGTCACAGGGTGCGCGGCTGCGCGTTGTGCGAGGCGGCAGCGGAGATCATTGCCGAAGAAGCCGTGGGGATCACGGAGAGCGAGGTTGCAGCCGTTCGCGGCACCCTGCAGGACTACCTTGGCGGCGAAAGCAGGGACCTGCCCTGGGCGCGGCTGAAGGTCTTCGCACCGGTGTCACGGGTCCCCTCCAGGCACGAGTGTGTGCTGCTGGCATTTGACGCCGTACTCCGCGCGCTCAGGTCCTGAGCGGGTCCTGCCAGGCACTGGGGAACTGACCGGGGGTGGACAGCGCCGGCCCGGGCGCGCGCACGCGCGACGGGAACGAAAGCCGCCGGGACCCCTTCGGGCTGAAGACCGTGTGGTGGCGCCGGAACCGGGCGTATCGGCTTCGTGATCGACAGTTCAGTGGCACCGGTTCCGTCGTTGCCTGGCCCGATCATGTGTATTCCGTGACAGCAGCCCCACGGCAGCGCGTGCTACGCAACCGCGCGCCGCCTCCGTTCCCGTCCCGCTGTCGGCTTCAGCCGAGGCGGGCTTCGGCAAGCTTCGTGCCTTCGATCCGGGCCCGGATCTTGGCAAAGGCGGTCTCGCGCGCGGTCGAGATATCATCGCCGAACGGCGAGAACCCGCAGTCGTCGGTGCTGCCGAGCCCCTCTGTTCCCAGATGCTCCGCCGCTTCCAGAATGCGCGCGCATACCTCTTCGGCGCTTTCGATGCGCGGGTCGATGGGGTCGGTGACGCCGACATAGACGACCTGACCGGACCGCCTCTCGCGGGCAATGATATCGAGCGCACGGCCGCGATCGGCCTCGCTCGCCATCTGCACGAAAAACCGCCCGGCGTTGATCCCGAACAGGTCGGGCAACAGCTCGGCGTAGTCGACATCGGCCGAATGGGTCGAATCCTGGTCTCCGCCGGGGCAGGTGTGCACCCCGATACGGGCGCGCTCGGCGTCGGAGAAACGCGCGAGCACCTGGTTGTTCAGTGCCACGAACTGGCGAAGCAGCCCGCGCGACGGATCGAGCTTGCAGCACAGCCGACCCTCGGTGAAGTCGATCTGTACGCTGTCGGCGCCGGCGTCAAACGCCGAACGGATGTCCTTCTCGCACTCGTCCACGAGGTCGGCGAGAAAAGCGTCCTGCGGATAGTCGCCGATCCCGTCCTGGGGATAGATCAGGGAGATCGCCGAGGGCGCGATTACCGCCTGTTTGACCGGCAGGCCGGTATGGGCTCTGGCCGCCTTCACGTAGCTCCCGGAATAGGTCGTGTAGCGGAACGGCCCGGCGGTCAGCACCGGCAGTTGGCGGGTGTGCCCGTCCTCGAACGGGATTATCACACCGTCGGGCGCAAGCGTCGTCAGCCCGGCGAGCGGGTAGGTCGCAAAGCTCGGTTTCGACTGCTCGCCGTCGGTAATGACGGGAGAGCCCGTCGCTTCCATTTCGGCGATCGTCTCGGCTATCGCGCGTTCCGTCGCGCCGGCCAGGCCCGCTTCGTCGAGTGTTCCGCCCGCATGGGCCGTCATGGCCTCGATCAGGTAGTCGGGACGGGGCACGCTGCCGATCGGTTCGGTGGGAATGGAAATCGCCATTGCTCGTCTCCTCAACACGCCAGGGGCCGGTTCTCCCAAGTATAGGGTCCGGGGGCGTTCCCGGCCACGTGACAGCGACGACCGGTACGCACGTGAACCGGATGCACCGGCATGGATCGAGATCCGGCAGGTGGTTCAGCCCGCCGGGTTGGGCACACCATTGTTGTGGGCGCGCGCGGGTTGCAGCTTCCCGCCTGATCCTCTTGCCGCATCGCGCCCGTGTCCTGTCTTCGGACAACGCGGGTTCGCTGCCCAACTGGGCGGAAACCGGCCCGGGGCGAATGAACTGCCGGTCCGTCCCGGCGGATCGAGTGGAAACAGGTCCCGGTTCCGGCGCCGACGGTCGGGACAGTGGACACGTTCGTGGTTGACGAGCACGCAGGTGCGGTTTCGCATCCTGACCAGCCGCGGTCCGGCCCAGCAGCAGTCGCAGCGAGCCCCGGACAGGACAGGGGCAGGTACGGGATTGTTGCCACGCATAGGTGATGGCGCCGCCAACGCGCGCTCCCGTTTCCGGGAATCACGCGGCGGTCACGGACGGGCGTCCGCTACAGCGGCGGGTCGCGTTCGAGGGCGGCGCGGATGCGATCGGCATCGACAGCCACGTCGATACCGGAGCGTTCCAGCTGCAGCTTCATCGATACCCGCGAGTCCATCTCGCCCCAGCCGCGGTTCATCGCTTCGGTCATTTCCTCGAGCGTGAGGTTGGAGATCCGCATCGGAACCGCGAACTCCCGTCCGAGCGCCGTCGCCAGCGAGACATCCTTGTGGGCCAGGCGCAGGGCAAAGGCCGCGGGCTCGTAGCTGCCGGGAAGGAACTGGCCGATCAGCCCGTCGAAGGTCCGGCGGCGCCCGAGCACGCCCTGGCGAACCGCCTCCCACAGTGCCAGCGGTTCCAGCCCGGCCTTCACTCCGAGCGAAAACACCTCTCCGAGCGCGGCCTGCACCGTGTAGCCGGCACAGTTGTGCACGAGCTTGGCAATTGAACCGGCCCCGATGGGTCCGATGTATGCCGCCTGGTCCCCCATGGCGTCGAGCAGCGAGCGGTAGCGATCGAACCGATCCCTGTCACCGCCGACCCAGATTGCGAGTTTTCCGGACCGGGCTCCAGCCGGTCCACCGCTGACCGGCGCGTCAAGCAGGCTGATGTCGCGTTCGGCCAGACTGGCGTGCAGGTTTCGCACGACGGTCGGTGAGTTGGTCGACAGGTCGAACACGGTGCTGCCGGGCGCAAGGTGCTCGAGCAGGCCCCCGGGACCGGTCGTCACGGCCGTGACCTCTGGTGGGCCCGGCAGGGAAAGGAACACGACATCAACGGCCCGGGCGACTTCGACCGTCGATGCGGCCCACGTCGCACCCTCGGCGCAATGGGGTTCCGCCACGGCGGGTCGGGCGTCATGGACCACGAGTTCATGTCCCGCCCGGGCGAGGTTGAGTGCCATGGAACCGCCCATGGTTCCGAGCCCGATGAAGCCTGCACGCATGGTTTCCTCCCGTGGACCGTCAGTCCCCCCGTGAACCCGGAGTGCTCCGGGGTCAGTCTCCGCGTTCGACCTGGGGAGGCTGTTGCGGAGGATCGCTGGAGGCTTCCGGTCGTTCCCCGACCGTACCCGAGATCCGCCTGAGCAGCGGCAGCATTTCGTCCCGGGGAGCGACCTTCTCGACCGTGCCCTGGTTCAGCACCAGGATATGGTCGACATGATGCAGGATACTGGGTCTGTGCAGGATCACAACGACGGTGGTTCCCTGTGCCTTCAGGGCCTTGAGCGCGCTCCCCAGCGCCGCCTCGCCCTCCATGTCCAGACTGGAGTTGGGCTCGTCAAGGACCAGCAACTTCACGTTGCCGTAGACCGCGCGGGCAAGGCCGAGTCCCTGTCTCTGGCCGCCGGAAAGAAACCCGCCGCCCTCGCCCACCTCGGTCTCGAGACCGTGTGAGAGTCCTTCGACCATGGTACGCACACCGGCGAGATCGATCGCCTTCCAGGCGGCGCCCTCTGTCGCGTCGGTCTCGAACCGGGTGACGTTCTCGAACACCGTTCCGGCCATCAGTTCGACCCGCTGCGGCAGATAGCCGACCACGCGGCCCCGCTCCTGGGCCGGCCATGCGTTCAGCATGGTGCCGTCCAGCCTGACGTCACCCGCCGAAGGTGCCTCGATACCGGTCAGCAGCCGCGCGAGCGTCGACTTTCCGGCAGCGGTGTGTCCGATGATGCCGAGGGATTCGCCCGGCTGCAGCGTGAAGGTCACGCGGTTCAGGATCAACCGCGACGCGTTGGGCGGCCGGTAAGCCGCGTGCAGCACGTCGAGCCGGCCGCGAGTCTCCGGCGGGGTGATGGACTCGATCCACCGACCCGACCTCGACTTCAGGATCTCGCGGAGCCCCTTCAGACACTGTCCGGCCCGGGCGATGTTGTCCCACGAGTTGATCAGCATCTCGAGCGGCATGATGCATCGGCCGACCAGCAGCAGGGCCGCCATCATCACCCCGGGTTCCATGTCCGAGTCGGGCGAGAGCATCTGCACCGCGGCCACCGTCATGACAGCGGCAAGCGAACCCATCCGGCTCATCTTGATAAAGGCGAAGTAGGTGCCCGCCTTCCGGCTCACGACGCCCTGCATGTCGATGACACGGTCGTTCTGCTGGCGCCATCGACGAATGACCCGCCGCGTCATTCCGAGGGCCTCGATCGTATCGGCATCCCGGATGGCCATGTCGGCGAACGCCGTTGCCTGCCGGTCGATCTGGCCGGCCTCGCGCCGCATGCCGATGGTACTGAAGCGCGAGGCAAGGGCCAGCCCCAGGGCGATCAGGGTGACGGCCAGTGCCGCAAGCCCGATGTAGAAGTTCATCAGGAACAGCACGAGGATGAAGATCGGTACCCACGGCGCGTCCATCACCGCGAATACCTGTGGACCCGAAAGAAAGGTACGCAGCTCCTGCAGGTTGCGCAGCAACGAGACATCCGCAACTGAATCGCGCCGGAGCGACCGCTCGATGGAGATGGCAAACAGCCTGTTGCCGACCTGGCCGTCGATCCACCGCGCCACGTGGGCGAGCATCCGTGATCTCGCGATGTCGATCGCCATCTGCACCAGCAGGACCACCACCACCATCAGGGCGAGCCAGCCAAGCGTGCTCAGACTTTCGCTCGGAAGGACCTGGAAGAAGACACTGAACATGTAGAACGGCATCACCAGGATGGCGAGGTTCACCGCCAGGCTGAACAGGCCAACCGTAAGCAGTGCGCTCCGCGCCGCCTTGAGCATGTCTCCTACGGGATCGGGACTCTCCTGATTGACCCCGTCAGACAGCTGCTCGATTGCCGCCATGCCTTCACGTCCTCGTCAGGTGCGCGCGCCGCCGGCGGGGCGGGACCGGCCAAGGCCGGAAACCGGGGGCATCCGCGGTTCCTTACCGGCGGAGGGCGTCCCTGACAAGTTTTCGGGGTCAGGACGCGGCACGCCTGCGCACGAGATAGGACTGGGTTCCTTCCAGGACACGTTCCCGGCGCTGGTTGTGAACCGTCGAACGGACCGTGACCACACCGGTGGTGCGCTGGGGCTTGAGTGCGATGATCTCGAGCTCTGGGTAGACGGTATCACCGGCGTAGACCGGGGCCAGGAATTTCGATGATTGCTCGAGAAACGCGATCAGCGAATCGCTCATCACATGCGCCAGCGCACCCGCTCCGGCCGCGGTCTGGATCAGGACCTGGAACCCGTGAGCCAGCAGGTTGGGATATCCCCGGGCGCGACAGTACTCGATGTCGTAGTGGATCGGATGGTTGTCCGCCGATGCCGTCTGAAACGCGGCAAAGTTGGCCTCCCCCAGGGTCCGTGACGGAATGTAGTAGCGCGTACCGATTTCCAGGTCCTCGAAATAGAGTGACACCGGGTAGCGATGGTCCGCGGGGTCGAACTGATCGGTCATGCTGCCGCTCCTGCCTGTGTGATCACGCCGTCGGCGAACAGCCCGTCCTGTTCGACTCCGGTATAGGCCAGTTCGGTCAGGATTTCGCGGCTGTGCGTCCCCATCGCGGGGGCTGTCCCGCACATGGGCCTGCCAGCGGGCAGTCTCGGAACCGGGACCTCGCCGGTCTCGGGCTGGTTGACCGGGGCATGACCACAGGCGGCGTGAACCTGCGGGTCCTCGATCCAGTCGCCGAAGTGATTGACCGGGCTGACCAGGACACCGGCCTCGCTGCAGGCCTCGACCCAGTGCGCGGTCACATGGAGGATGAACCGCTCCGACAGGGCGGTGGTGATGGCATCGAGATTGCGCGAGCGCAGCGGGAAATCGGCGAACCTGGGGTCCTCGACCAGTTCCGGGCAGCCAAGCGCGCCGCACAGCCTGACGAAGTCGGCCTCGCGAACCAGCGAAACGGCAACCCAGCCGTCGGCGGTCCGGTAGGTTCCCGCCGGTGCGTTCAGCACGGGTCCGGGTCCTCCGCGCAGGTAGTGGTCAACGATATTCGGAGCCAGCAGGTTGGCCGCCGCCTGCAGCAGGCTGACGTCGAGCAGTTTCGCACTGCGCACACCCGCGAACAGTTCCATCGACACCGCCTGGAAGGCGTTCATGCCGGTGAGCGCGTCAATCATGGTCGTGCCGACCCGGTGCGGCCGTCCCTCGATATCCCGGTTGATCGAGATCAGCCCGGAAAACGCCTGCAGAACGGTATCCGATCCCGGCCGTGTCACGTAGGGTCCGACCTGCCCGAAGCCGCTGATCGAGCAGTAGAGGATCTTCGGATTGAGGGTCTTGACGGTATCGAAACCGATGCCGAGCCGATTGACCACACCGGGACGGAAGTTCTCCAGCAGGACGTCGCTGCGTGCCGCGATCCTGCGCACCACCTCCAGGCCGCGGGGGTCCTTGAGGTCGACGACGATCCCCCGCTTGCCGAGGTTGTAGGTGATCGAATACGCGGTCTGGTCGCCGTAGCGCTGGCCCAGTCCCCGCATCCAGTCCCCGCCGGGCGGCTCCACCTTGATGACATCGGCCCCGTACTGGGCCAGCAGCAGGCCGCAGTAGGGCGCGGCAACCCCCTGGCCCAGATCAAGAACCCGGATGCCATGAAGCGGCGGCGTGCTCGTCTCGTCGGACATGGAAGCGACCCTTCACGCTGGTGCGGCCGGACACTATCAGGTCCGGCCGCGCATGTGCCAGCCCACCGCCGGGCGGGACCGGTGTCGGCTGCAACAGGCGATGCCCACGACCCGCACCCGCATGTTCGCAGCCCCTGCACGTCTTCCGCCTGCACTGCCGGCAACGTGACCCGGCTTCGGAACGCCCGCGTCACGTGCCGGTCTGCAAGGCTGCTGCCGCACCCCGCCAATCGCGGAATTCCCGATGGGTATGTCGCGGGGTCCGGTCGGTTGACGCGGTGCCCGGGGTCCGTGAGCCGTGGGGCGCTGTGAGAAGAGACCGGCATGGCGACGCATGCGCGGTTCAGGAACTGCCCGCTATCCGCGACTTCGTGCTGGAGTGGCCGGCGCGGGCTTTGTAGGCTTCGGTGCGAGATCAGACCCATTCCAGCGCCGGGACGCACGCCATGGACATTCGAGACGGCTTCGTCGGCAGTATCGGCAATACTCCGCTCATCAGGCTTGTCCGCGCATCCGAGCGCACCGGGTGCACCATTCTGGGCAAGGCCGAGTTCCTCAATCCGGGCGGCTCGGTCAAGGACCGCGCGGCGCTGGCGATCATCCGCGACGCGGAGGAGCGCAACCTGTTGCGTCCCGGCGGCGTGATCGTCGAGGGCACCGCCGGCAACACCGGGATCGGCATCGCGCTTGTCGGCAAGGCGCTCGGCTATCGGTCGGTCATCATCATGCCGGAGACCCAGAGCCAGGAGAAGATCGACATGGTGCGCCTGTGCGGCGCCGACCTGCGGCTGGTTCCGGCCGTGCCCTACAGGGATCCCGGCAACTACGTCCGCCAGTCCGGTCGCGTCGCCGAAGAACTGGCAGCAACCGAGCCCCGGGGGGCGATCTGGGCCAACCAGTTCGACAACGTGGCCAACCGGCGTGGTCACTACGAGACCACCGGCCCGGAAATCTGGGAACAGACCGACGGAACGGTCGACGGGTTCGTCTGTTCCGTCGGATCGGGCGGCACGCTCGGTGGCGTGTCAATGGCACTGAAGGAACGCAATCCGGACATCCGCATCGGCGTCGCCGATCCCCCGGGGTCTGCCATCTTCGACTGGTACGACCGGGGTGAACTCAAGTCGGAAGGCTCGTCGATCACGGAAGGGATCGGACAGGGCCGCGTAACGGCCAACTTGGAGGGCGCCCTGGTCGACGACTGGTTCCGGATCAGCGACGAGGAGACCCTCGAGGTCGTCTTCGAACTGTTCGAGGCCGAGGGCCTGTGCATGGGTGGATCGACCGGGGTGAACGTCGCCGGTGCGATCCGGCTTGCCGAGCGACTGGGACCGGGCCATACCATCGTCACCGTGCTGTGCGACTGGGGCCATCGTTACCAGAGCAAGATCTTCAATCCGGAATTCCTGCGCGAGCGTGACCTGCCGCTGCCGCAGTGGTTGTTGTGACCGCCTGCCGAGCGAGGAGATGCCTTGATGAGTGACATCGCGATCCGCCCCCTTCTTTCCACCGAAGAGCTGGCGCGGCGGTGCGCCGATCCCGACATCGCGATCATCGACGGCACCTATCACCTGCCGACCGCGAACCGGGACGCCGCGGCCGAGTTCGCCCGCGAGCACCTGCCCGGAGCGGTGCGGTTCGACATCGACGATATCTGCGCCCCGGACAGCGATCTCCCGCACATGCTGCCGACACCCCGGCTGTTCGGTGAAAAGGTATCGGCGCTGGGCATCTCCAACAGGCATCACGTCGTGGTCTACGACGTCTACGGAATGCAGAGCGCTGCCAGGGTATGGTGGATGTTCCGGGTGTTCGGGCACGACCGGGTATCGGTTCTTGACGGCGGACTTCCGAAGTGGCGGACCGAGGGACGACCGGTCACCGATGCGGAACACTCACCCGTCACGGCGTCGTTCGAGGCCGGGTTCGTGCCGGAACTGGTGCGCGACATCGATGCCGTGCGCCATACGCTTGAGAGCGGCGGGGCGCAGGTCGTGGACGTTCGCAGCGCCGGGAGGTTTACCGCCGAAGAGCCCGAGCCGCGCCCGGGCATGCGGTCGGGACACATGCCGGGTGCCCTCAGCCTGCCCTTTACCGACCTGCTCGAGGATCCGCACCGGACCTACCGCTCGGCGGACGACATCCGCGCCCGTGTCATCGCCGCAGGTATCGATCCCGACCGCCGCGTGGTGACCAGTTGCGGGTCCGGCGTGACCGCCTGCGCGGTTGCCCTCGGCCTGTTCCTCATCGGCAGGGAAGATGTTGCCGTCTACGACGGGTCCTGGAGTGAGTGGGGTGGGCGCGACGACACGCCGGTCGTGACGGGACCGTGAAGAGGCTCGGGATCCGGACTGCCGACCGGTCGGATCCCGCGACGGCAGCCTGCCCTCTCATCAGCGAGTTCCTCGACGCGGCGGAACGCCACGGCCGGGATGCCGCGGTTCTGGTTGGCTCGGTGGACGCAGAGGTGTCGGGAGCGCTGCTCGTGCGGCACGACGGGGAGAACGGCTATCTCGATCGCGTGAAATCGTGGCATCCGGGACTGGCCCACGGACGGGCGTTGCTGGCCGCGGCCGAGGCCTGGCTGGCCGAACGCGGCGTTCGGGCCGTGATCTGTGAACAGGTGCCGGATCGCGAGTTGTTCATCTCCGCGGGATACCTTGCCGGCGACGGCCCCATGAGCAGGGCGGTGGCCGGTACCGAAGGGGTGCGGGTCCCGATCACGATTACCGACCTCGAGATGCGGCAACGGCCTGCCGAGCCGGTCGGGCCGGCACCGCATGGCCAGAGAGTATCGGTGCACCGTGCCGAACGGCCCGGCGTCGACTTCTACCGGTTCCTCTACAACACGGTGGGCGCCTCCTGGTACTGGGTCGACCGCCGGCTCCTGAGCGACGGGGAACTGGCCGCCGCCGTCACCGGCGCGGGAGTCGAGCTCTACGTGCTGCAGGTCGCCGGCGTCCCGGCGGGATACGGCGAACTCGCCCGGACCGGGGAGGATGTCGATCTCGCGTATTTCGGTCTGATGCCCGAGTTCATCGGGCGCGGCATCGGATGGTATTTCATCCGCGCGATCGTCGATATCGCCTGGTCCGCAGGTCCGGCGCGGCTGACGGTGAATACCTGCGACCTTGACCATCCGCGCGCGCTGAGAACCTATCAGCGAGCCGGGTTCTCGGTCGTCGGACGACGCAGTTCCTCGATCGCGGACCCGCGCACCGTCGGACTTCCGTGGCCCCGTTCCCGTCGGGCATGACGACGACGCCCGGGACCGCGCCGGTGCCCGGAGGTGAAGTACTGCCGTGCCGCCTCCCGGAGGTACCTGCTCACCGAGCCCGGGCTCACACCGAATCGCTCACCGACGCGTATCGTGCCCCCGCCTCCACCTGACGGACACGCAGGTCATCCGACAACGGTCCCGGCATGGCTTGTCTCCGGCAGTACTCCATCTTTCCTGCCTTCTGCCACACACCCCTGCATTCGGCGCCCTGGCAACCGACCTCACCCTCGATTCTGCACGCTCCGGGCCTGCGCTAGTGCGCCAGGATCTGGCTGAGAAACAGCTTGGTGCGATCGAGTTGCGGATTGTCGAAGAACTCGTTCGGCGTGTTCTGCTCGACGATTTCCCCGAAGTCCATGAAGATCACCCGGTCGGCAACCCGCTTGGCGAACCCCATTTCGTGGGTCACGCAGAGCATGGTCATGCCGGTATCGGCGAGCTCGACCATGACATCGAGCACTTCGGAGATCATCTCCGGATCGAGCGCCGAGGTCGGCTCATCGAACAGCATGATCTGCGGGTTCATGCACAGTGACCGCGCGATCGCCACCCGCTGCTGCTGGCCGCCAGAGAGCTGGCCCGGGTACTTGGCCGCCTGTTCCGGGATCTTCACCCGGGTCAGGTATTCCATGGCGACATCTTCGGCTTCCCGCTTCGACATGTTCCGGACCCAGATCGGCGCCAGGGTGCAGTTCTCCAGCACCGACAGATGCGGAAACAGGTTGAAGCTCTGGAACACCATGCCGACATCGCGCCGGATGGTATCGATATTCTTCAGGTTGTTGTCGAGGACCACCCCGTTGATCACGATGTCCCCGCGCTGGTGTTCCTCGAGGCGGTTGATGCACCGGATCAGCGTCGACTTCCCCGATCCCGACGGCCCGCAGATCACGACCCGTTCACCCTTGTGAACCGTCAGATCGATATCCTTCAGCACATGGAAGTCACCGAACCACTTGTTGACCCTGTCCATCGTGACGACAATTTCGTCGGATACGGCCGACTTCAGCTGTTCCTGTTCCGTCAGGGTGTCAATTGCCATGGGCTCCTCCCCGCGGGACCGCCGGTTCAGCGACGATCACCCGCACCGAGCTTGCGTTCGAGATACTGGCTGTACTTCGACATTGCGAAACAGGCCAGGAAGAACATGAGTGCTGCGGTAAACAGCGGTTCATGGTGCAACCCGATCCATTGCGGGTCGTGACTGACGGCCTTCACCATCCCGAGCAGGTCATACAGGCCGATGATGCTGACCAGGGTGGTGTCCTTGAACAGGCCGATGAAGTTGCCCACGATGTTCGGAATCATCAGCTTCAGCGCCTGGGGCAGGACGATCAGTCCCATCACCTTCCAGTACCCCAGTCCGACCGCCTCCGCCGCCTCGTACTGTCCCTTGGGGATCGCCTGCAGTCCACCACGCACGGTTTCCGCCATGTAGGCGGCGGCAAACAGGCAGACGGCCACGATCGCGCTGGCCAGCTTGTTGAACACCAGTCCCTCTGGCAGGAACAGCGGGAACATGGTCGTGGCCATGAACAGGATGGTGATCAGCGGGACCGAGCGGAACAGCTCGATGAAGCCGATGCACAGTACCCGGATGATCGGCATCTTCGAGCGCCGGCCGAGTGCGAGCACGATCCCGGACGGCAGGGCGCTCGCAATCCCGATGCCGGAGATCACCGTGGTCAGGAACAGTCCTCCCCAGCGGTTGGTGCCGACTTCGACCAGGGTCCAGTCACGAATGACGAACAGCACCACCAGCCAGGCAACAGCGGCAGCCGCCATCAACGGGTACTTGGCGGCGCGGTCGCTTCGGTTGCCGAACCCGGTCAGGTGAATGATCCACCTGCCGAGACCGTGACCGGTCAGCACGCACAGCACGACATGGGCCATGGTGGCGAAGAACCAGACCATGGCGGCGGGGACCACCGCCGCCATGAACAGGTTGCGATCGCCGCCGAGGAACATGTAGCCGGCGAGAAACGGGAACACCAGGACCGCGCTCAGCCCGATCACGCTCTTCGCGGTGACCCGCGGAATCCACAGCGGCGCCATCCACAGCACGAGGATGAGTGCCGCCAGGTTGATGCGCCAGATTTCCGCGTCGGGATAGCGACCGTAGATAAACCGGGAGAACCAGAACTCGACCCCGGCCCAGCAGGTTCCCCACTCCTTGCCCAGGCGGCACTCCTGACGGTTTTGCGCCTCCCACACGCCCTTGACAAAGGCCCAGTCGTAGAACGCGAGAAAGACGTATATCAGTGCCGCTATGCCGATCAGGGTCGCAAGCGTGCTGAATATCCCGTTGAAGAGATTGAACCTGAGCCAGCCGATGACCCCGGTGGTGTTCGGCGGTGGCGGCTCGCTCGGCTTGGGACGAAAGACGATCATTCCGTCGGCATCGCGGGTCGGCACGTCGCTCATGGCCTCAGCGTTCCTTCAGCTGAATTCTGCTGTTGTAGATGTTGAGACAACCCGAAATCGTGAGGCTGACCGTCATGTAGAACAGCATCACCATGCCGACGATCTCGATCGCATGTCCGGACTGGTTGAGCGAGGTCTGCATGAACACGGCCACCAGGTCCGGGAACCCGATCGCAATCGCGAGCGACGAGTTCTTCACGATGTTCATCCACAGGCTGATCATCGGCGGCACGATGGCGCGCATCGCCTGGGGAATGATGACGAGACGCAGGGTCCAGTTCGGCTTCAGACCCAGGGAATACGCAGCCTCGGTCTGACCGTGGCTGACCGACTGGATCCCGGCCCGGACCATCTCGGCCGCGTAGGCGGAATGGTAGACAACCATCGCCACGAGAACCGAGCACATGGAAGGCAGGATGAAGGTTCCACCCCGGTAGTTGAACCCCTTCAGCGCCGGGATCTCCCAGTCAAGGGGCATGCCGGTCGCGACGAAGACAAGGACAGGCAGTCCGATCACCAGTCCGAGGGTCGGCCACAGGGTTGAACGGTACACACCGGTCGAGAGCTGTCGTATCCGGGATTTCCGGTTGTACCAGAATGCCGCCAACAGCCCGATCAGCAGTGCAACCGGTGTCAGCCAGAACAGGTCGTCCGCTTCCGGGTACGGGAAGTAGAACCCGCGGTTGTTCAGGACCAGCCAGTCCAGGCCGAATATGTGGATCGAGCTCTTGGGGCGCGGCAGGCTGGCAAAGGCACCCAGGTACCAGAACAGGATCTGCAGCAGCAGCGGCGTGTTCCTGAGGAATTCCACGTACCACGCGGCAATCTGCGAAATCAGCCAGTTCCTGGACAGTCGCAGGATGCCGACGAAGAACCCCAGGACCGTTGCCAGGATGATCGAGATGACCGAAATGATCAGCGTGTTGACGATGCCGACCCAGTAGACGAAGAAATACGAGTCGTTCGGCTTGTAGTCGAGCGGCGTCCAGGCAATCGCAAAACCGGCTGTTCCGAAGAGGAAGTCAAAACTCGCGGTCATCCCGCGGGTTTCAAGATTATGTTGTGTGTTCAGAACCAGAGAATAGATAAGCCAGAACACCAGTCCGAAGACCACGATCTGGTAGAACACCGCACGGTATCGGCCATCATTGACCAGTGCGCCGATTCCGGGGACTGCACCCGACTTTTCCGCAATTGCCATGGGCGCTTCTCCGCTCTGGTCAGCTGAGAGCCCGGCCGGCGGCACAGGATATCGCCGCGCGTTTCTCCAGCCCGCTCATGCCGGCACGCCGGCTTCGGGGAGAACGACCCGGCCTCGATCAAGCGAGGCCGGGCCGGTGGTCCTTAACGGAACGGCGGCGAGTAGATCAGACCGCCCTTGGTCCACAGGGCGTTCGGCGATCCCTCACGGGCAATGCCGATACCGTCCGGCGACTTGTCGCCCATGTACTGGCCATAGATCTCGCCGTAGTTGCCCACGTGCTTGATGACCTGGTGTGCCCAGCTCTTCTCGAGACCGAGACCGACATGGAGTTCACCCTCGACCCCGAGCATCCGGGCAACTTCCGGACTCGGCGGGTTGGCGGCCATCTCGTCGACATTGGCCTGGGTGATTCCGAGTTCCTCGGCGTTGATCAGCGCGAACACGGTCCAGCGCACGATGTCATACCACTGGCCGTCGCCCTTGCGGGTCATCGGACCGAGCGGTTCCTTGGAAATGGTCTCGGGCAGGATGGTGTGCGAACCCGGATCCGGGAATCCGGCCTTGCTGGCGGCGAGGCCCGACTTGTCGTTGGTGACGGCGTCGCAGCCGCCACTCAGGTAGGTCTCGTCACGCACGTTGCGGTCCTCGAACACGACCGGCTGGATGTCAAGATTGTTCGACCGGCTGAAATCGGTGAGGTTGAGTTCGGTGGTTGTGCCCGCAAGCACGCACACGGTCGCACCGGCAAGTTCGTGGGCACTCGCGATACCGGCGTCCTTCGGCACCATGAAGCCCTGGCCGTCATAGAAGTTGACGGCGGTGAACGTCAGGCCGAGTTGGGTATCACGGTAGAGAGTCCAGGTGGTGGTCCGGGACAACATGTCGGATTCACCATTGGCCAGCGCGGTGAAGCGCACGGTAGCGGTGACGGACTGGAACTCGACCGCATTCGGATCGTTGAAGATCGCGGCTGCGACTGCACGGCAGATCGCAACGTCACTGCCCGCCCAGGAGCCGTCGGCCTTGAGATTGTAGAATCCCGGAGACGGGGTTCCGATCTGGCATCTCAGATGGCCGCGCTTCTTGACAGTCTCCAGCGTGCTCTCAGCAAACGCCGGTACTGCCGCAAGGCCCAAGGCTGCAGCAAGCCCCACGCTCATTCCCAGAAGTATCTTCTTCATGTGGAATCACCTCGTTGGTTGTTGCGGGTACGGGACCACCCGGAGACGATACCCGCACTCCCATAAAATGGGCAACCCTGTCATCAAGCCCGCCCTGTGTCGAGTACACTGCTCTATCCGGGCCGTCGGACAGACCGGTGCGGGATTGCTCGGTGGATTTTCTGCAGCGGGTTCCGGTGCTTTGCCGACGCGGGCGGGGGATGCAAAGGGACGGTGCGCATGTCGACGACTCGACGGCGCGTCATGTCCGTTCGGTGTGGCATCGATGCCTTCCCGAACCGGCAGAACCGCCAAGAACCTCGAACAGGGACCCGGCCCTCCCGGCATCCGCCGGGGCCGATCATTCTGGACGCTCGGCAAACCGTGGGAGTATGTAGGCCGATGCGGTTTCAGCAGACTCCGCCCAGATCACCAGCAAGGTTCACAGCACCATGAAACCAGGCTCTTCACGCCGACAGCGAACGCGGCTGACCCACGCCGGACGCCATCCTCACGACAACCACGGAGTGGTTAATCCTCCCGTCTACCACGCGTCGACGATCCTGCAGCCGACGCTCGCCCAGTGGGAAGCGTCGCGCAGACCGGGCTGGACCGGCTACCGGTACGGGCGGTGGAGCACACCGACCAGCAACGCCTTCGAGGAGGCGGTCACCGAATTCTACGGTGCCGCCGGCACCGTTGCGGTCTCGTCCGGCAAGGCGGCGATCACCAATGCGCTGCTCGCGTGTGTCAGCCCCGGCCAGCACCTGCTGGTCACGGACAATGCCTACGGACCGACCCGGCGGTTCAGCGATGCGTTCCTGTCACGGTTCGGGGTCGAGGTGACCTATTTCGATCCCGCGATCGGGGCCGGCATCGCCGAGATGTTCAGGCCCGAGACGGTGGCGGTCTATACCGAGGCTCCGGGGTCCCATACCTTCGAAATATCGGACATCCCGGCAATCGCCGCGGCCGCACACCGGCACGGTGCCGTTGTCCTCATGGACAACACCTGGGCCAGCGCCTTTTACTTCGATGCGTTCGCGCACGGCGTCGACATCGTGGTCGAGGCCGTGACCAAGTACATCTGCGGGCATTCCGACGTCATGATGGGCGTGATCGTCGCCAACGAGGAATGGGCCGGACCGGTCCGGGAGATGGCCAAGCTGCACGGAAACGGCTGTGGCGGAGATGACCTGTACCTTGCGCAGCGCGGGTTGCGGACGCTCGCGGTGCGGATGGAGCAGAACCAGCAGAACGGGCTGGCGCTTGCGTCGTGGCTCGAATCGCGCCCGGAGGTCAGCCGCGTCCTGCATCCGGGACTCCCGTCCCATCCCGGGCACGCGCTTTGGAAGCGCGACTTCACCGGTTCGAGCGGCCTGTTCGGGCTCGTGCTGAAACCGGGCTATCCGCACAACGCGCTCGCGGCGATGCTCGACGGGCTCGAACTCTACGGCATGGGTGCGAGCTGGGGCGGGTACGAGAGCCTCATCCTGCCGCTCGATCCGACATCCGACCGCACGGCAACCACCTGGGACGAACCGGGTCAGCTGATGCGGGTGCATGCCGGCCTCGAGGACATCGATGACCTCATCGCCGATCTGGGCGCGGGGCTGGATCGTCTCTCCTCCGCCACCGCGCGCGCGGGATGATGCCCGGACGCGGGGTGCAGGAAACCCCGGGGCCGCGCATCCGGGTGCTGATCGGCTCCAGGGTTGCGATCGGTCCGGGAAAGGCGGATCTGCTGGCTGCCATCGACCGGACCGGATCGATTGCCGCTGCCGCCAGGGAGATGGGAATGTCGTACCGGCGGGCCTGGAGCCTGGTGCGGCTGATGAACATCGACTTCGTCTCGCCACTGATCTGCAGGACGACCGGCGGCCGCGGAGGCGGCGGCGCCCGGCTGAGCGAACTCGGCCGCGAGGCGCTGCAGCGCTACCGGCACATCGAGGCCAAGGCGGGGGCGAGCGTCGCGGACGAGATGGCGGCGTTCGGCCAGTTGCTGCGCAGCCCGCCGACCGACGGACAGTGAGTGAAAGATGATCCGGAAACTGCGCCTGTCCGGTCTCGTTGTCCTGGGCCTGATCGCCCTCTGCACCCCGGGACGCGCCACCGACGGCCAAGTGCTGGTCTTTGCGGCCGCGAGTACCCGCGACGCAATGGATGCCGCCATCGCCGCCTGGCGCGGCAGCCGGGACGTGCGGGTTCACGGGGTCTATGCCTCGTCGGCGGCACTCGCCCGCCAGATCCAGGACGGAGCGCCGGCCGCTCTGTACCTCTCGGCCAACATAGCCTGGATGAATGCGGTTGCCGGGAGCGGCCTCCTGTCCGACCGGAAAGACTACCTGCGCAACCGGCTCGTCCTGATAGCCAACCGGGAGATGGTGCCGTCCCGGCCGGTCGACGCCGCCGGCGACATCGCGGCCCTGCTGGGAGATTACCGGCTGGCACTGGCCGAGACCACGGGGGCACCGGCCGGGATCTACGCGAAAACGGCTCTCGAGACCCTCGGGGCCTGGGACTCGCTTCGCGGCCGGCTGGCGGAGATGAGCAACGTCAGGGGAGCGCTGTTCATGGTCGAGCGCGGCGAAACTCCCTTCGGTCTCGTCTATCGCACCGATGCCCTTGCATCGAGCGGGGTCGAGGTCATCTGGACGGTGCCGGGAGAGGCCCATCCGCCGGTGATCTACCAGCTCGCGCTGCTCAGGCAAGCCGCCGACAGTCCGGACGCCACCGACCTGTTCCGATTTCTGCTGTCCCCGGATGGTCAGCGTTTCTTCACCGATCGGGGTTTCGGGCTCGCCGGATGATGCAGGGCCTGACCCCTCTCGAGACCGAGGCACTGGCGCTCAGCGCCCGTGTCGCCGGCTGGAGCGTGCTGATCTGCCTTCCCGCCGGCATCGCCGTCGCCTGGGTCCTGGCACGTCGCCGGTTTCCCGGAATGTGGCTGCTGGACGGCATCGTCCACCTGCCGCTGGTGCTGCCCCCGGTCGTGGTGGGATATGTCCTGCTGGTCCTCCTGGGCCGCAGCGGGCTCATCGGCGGCTGGCTGCATGCGGCCTTCGGGGTCACACTGGCGTTCAGCTGGCAGGGAGCGGCGGTTGCAGCGGCGGTCATGGCGTTTCCGCTGATGGTGCGCGCGGTGCGCCTGTCGCTCGAGACCATGGATCGGGGCCTCGAGGACGCGGCCCGTACACTGGGAGCGGGAGAGCTGCGGGTGTGGCTGACCGTCACCCTGCCGCTGTGTCTTCCCGGTATCCTGACCGGGACCATTCTTACATTTGCCCGCAGTCTCGGAGAGTTCGGGGCAACCATTACCTTCGTCTCCAACATCCCTGGTGAGACCCGGACCCTGCCACTCGCCCTGTACAGCGTCACGCAGGTCCCCGGTGACCCTGTCCCGGCCATCCGGCTGGCGCTTATCTCGGTGGCCGTGGCCCTGCTTGCGCTGGTGATCTCGGAGCTGATGGCCCGGCGCATGTCGGCACGCCTCGGCACCGGTCCATGATCGCGATCGATATCGGCGTCCGGCTGGGGAGTTTCAGGCTCGACGCCGGATTCGAGGCCCCGTCGAACGGTGTGACCGCGCTGTTCGGCCGGTCCGGTTCGGGCAAGACCACCATCGTCAAGTCGATTGCCGGGCTCGTGAAGCCGGATCGGGGGCGGATCGCCGTGCATGAACGGGTCCTGTTCGACCGGGAGGCGGGGATCAACGTGCCGACCGCACGCCGCAACCTCGGCTACGTGTTCCAGGAGGGCCGGCTGTTTCCGCACATGAGCGTGCGGCGCAACCTGCTCTACGGTCGTCGTGACCGCGGCGGACAGGGACCGGGTCTTGAAGAAACGGTGGCGCTGCTCGGGCTTGCGAATCTCCTGGACCGGCTGCCGTCCTCGCTGTCCGGCGGTGAACGCCAGAGGGTCGCCATCGGGCGTGCGCTGCTTGCCGCTCCCCGGCTGCTGCTGATGGACGAGCCCCTTGCCTCGCTCGACGCGGAGCGCCGGGCCGAGATCCTGCCCTACCTCGCCGGATTGCGGCGTCTGCGCGATATTCCGATCATCTATGTCTCTCACCAGCTCGACGAGATCCTGAGCCTGGCCGACTGGCTGGTACTGGTCAGTGACGGCGAGGTGACGGCGAGCGGACCGGTCGAGCAGGTTGCCTCGGAGTGGCGGCTGTCACCCGGTCTCGACCGGGACGAGACGGTGGTCCTTGCGTGCCGGGTCCGTGACCATGACAGTGACTATCATCTGACACGGCTCGCCTGGAGCGGTGGCGATCTCTGGGTGGCCGGTATCGACGCCGACCCCGGCCGCGATGTCCGGCTCGGGATCAGGCCGCGTGACATCACCATCAGCCTTCTCGCGCCGGAACAAACCAGCGCGCTCAACGTGTTCCCGGCCCGGATTACCGGTTTCGAACCGGCAGGCAGGGCCGAGACCGACGTGCTGCTTTCGGCCGGTGACGCCGTCCTGCGCGCCCGGGTGACCAGGCGCAGCGTGAGCGCACTCGGCCTGGTCGCGGACATGCAGGTTCACGCCCTGATCAAGGCCAGCGGAATCGACGTGACCGTGCGCGTGCGTCACTCCGGGTAGGCGGAAAAGCTGATACCGCCCGGCCGCGAGATCTGGTCGACAAGAGCAATCTCCCACTCGAGGTACTCGTTCATCGCAGCGCGGACTTCCTCTTCCGACGTGCGGTCGTAGGCGCGGAGATACACGTCGTCGAGTTCACCGACAGGGTTCGCCATGCCGGCCGCCATCGGCAGACCGGCCTGCTCCCAGGCCTCGGTGCCGCCCGCAACAACCCGGACGTCGAGGCCTCTGCCGGCAAGGTCCGCAGCCGCAAGCATCGCGGCAACACCGTCGGGCGAGGTCAGCACCACCGGGCCGGCGGGTGCGATCAGGCGGAGCTGTTCGGCCAGGTGCGCCCGGATCGCCGGGCGCGCATCCTGTGGGTGTGCGGCCCGATGGTCGAGACTGCGCTGCAGGTCGATGAACAGCGCGCCCTCGAGCCCGCTGACCTCGACGGCGTCGATGGTGGTGACCGAACCGGGGTCGAGACCGAACACCGGCGCCGGTCGCGGTCCGCGGCAGATCGCCTGACCATCAAGCCCCGAGGCCAGAACCGCGGCCTCGCATCCGCCCAGCTGCTCAAGCCAGCTGGCGGTCATGAGAGCCCTTGTGAGGCTGTCATCGACCAGGACCACCCGCGCGTTTCGAATCGCAACATAGGCGTCGGTGGCCTGGACCAGCTGCCCTCCCGGAGCGTGCCGGGAGTCGGCAATGTGGGCGGTCAGGAATTCCTCGATGGTCCTGACGTCGAGGATGTAGAGCGCACGGTGGTGTTGCTCCGCCCGCCAGCGATCAAGCGTCTCGCGGTCGATCATGGTCACTCCGAAGCGCCGCGCCACCTGTTCGGCGCGTTCACGCCCGATCCGGTTGCCCCCGGCGGTCGGTTCCGGCGCCGCCCGATCCTGGCCGTGCTCAAGCTCGAGCCCGGCCAGATGCCACCCCATTGTGCCGTTTTCCAGCGCAAAGACCGGGTTCGGCACTCCGGCATTGATCAGGGACTGGGCACCGATGATGCTCCGGGTGCGGCCGGCGCAGTTGACCACGATGGTCGTCTCCGGATCCGGGACCGAATCATGGACCCGGTGCACCAGTTCCGCGCCCGGCATGTCCAGCCCGCCCGGAATGTTCATGACCCTGAACTCGTTGATCGGGCGCGAGTCGAGCACTGCGACCCCGGCGCCTCCCTCCTGCATCCCGGCCAGCTGGCGCGCGGTGACCGACGGGGTGCCATAGGCGTGCTCGACGAACTCTCCGAACGCCTTGCTGGGCACATTCAGGCCACTGAACAGTTCCAGTCCCGCAGCCCCCCACGCGTTGATGCCGCCTTCCAGCACGGCGATGTCCGTATACCCGTGGCGCGACAACACGGTTGCGGCCCGCTCGGCCTCGCCTGCGCCGTCGTCGCACAGCACGACCGGGACCGACCGGCGCGGAATGGCGTCGGGTGCCTGGATTTCGAGCCTGCTCAGCGGAATGTTGCTGCACAGCAGGATGTGCCTGCGCCCGAAAGTGCCTTCTTCCCTCGGATCGATCAGGGCGAGTTCCCCGGACCCGGCGAGCCGGTCCCTGAGTGTGGCGGCGGTTATCGTCGCAGTCATCCTGTCGTCTCCCTGGTTCGGTCCGCCCCGCCGTCTTCCGCGTGGATCGGCACGGATCGCTGCTGGTCCTCGAAGGCCCGGCCATAGAGATGCAGGTGCATCAGCGGTGCCTTGCCCGGGCTGGCGATGGCATGGATGTCGTCGGGCATCAGGCAAACCCCCTCCCCCGGTCCGATCGCGACCTCGCGGATCAGTTCAAACCGGTCCGGTCCGAGCCGGCGGTAAAGCCGGTTGAGCTCGATCCCGTGAATACCGACGATCACGGCCCACGTCCCGTGGTCATGTGGCGGCGTCTCGCAGTCGCCGTCGCTGGAAAACAGGTAGAGCGCGTGGCTGCCATCCGGCTCGCAATGGAGCAGTCGGGTATCCCGCTCGTCGTCCCCGGTGGCCGGAAATTCCTCGTGCGGAAACAGCTCGGCGCGCCGCGCCAGCGCGACCAGCTGTGCCCGTATCTCCTGCAGGACCGCCCGGTCGATCCCGGACGCTCGTGCAGTGCGGGCCCGGATGCGATTCATGGTTGCGCGCACCTCGCGGATACGCTCGTTTGCAACTGTCATTCCGCTGCCATCCGTTCTGCCGCTTCGAGTGCTTCCGCCGCCTCGAGCCAGCGTTGTTCGGCCGCCTCGATCTCGCGGTCGATTTCCTTCTTGCGTCGCGCGAGCGCGACCCCGTCCGTTCCCGCCTGTTCCCAGGTTTCGGGATCGGCCAGTCGGGTGACGAGGTGCCGGCGCTCCGCCGCCAGTTCATCGAGCCGTCGTTCCGCACTTCGTGCCGCCCTGCGCACGCAGGCGGTATCCCGGCGGCGGTCCGCAGCCGCCCGGCGCGCTGCCTGCCGTCCGGCCCGGCGGCGCGACTCGCCGATCCCGACGGTTCCGCGCTCCTCTCCGGCCCTGGCATGCCGCTCCGCGTATTCGTCGAGATCACCATCAAAGGGCCTGACGGTGCCGCCGGCGACCAGCCAGAGCCGGTCGACGGTCATCTGCAGGATCCTGCGGTCATGGCTGATCACGATCACGGCGCCGGAAAACTCGTGCAGCGCCTGCACCAGGGCATCGCGGGCGTCGATATCGAGATGGTTGGTCGGCTCGTCCAGGATGAGGACATGCGGCGCATCGTGGGTGGCACAGGCGATGGCGAGCCTTGCCCGTTCCCCGCCCGACATGAAGCGCGCGGGCGTCGTCTGGGCGTCGAGGACAAGTCCGAAACCGCCGAGCCGTGCCCTGACGCGGTCCATCGAGGCGTCCGGCATCAGCCGTGCCAGGTGATCACAGGCCGAAAGGTCCGGGTCGAGATCCTCGATCTGGTGCTGCGCAAAATACCCGGTCCGCAGGCGCCGGGCCCGGTGCAGTGCGCCCGAGAACGCCGGCAACCGGCCGGCAATGAGCCGGGCAAGGGTCGACTTGCCGTTGCCGTTGCGGCCGAGCACGCCGATCCGGTCATCGGGATCGAGCCGCAGGTCCATGCCGCGCAGGACCGGTTGCCCGGGATCGTAGCCGGTCGAGACCCTGTCCATGGTCACCAGCGGCGGAGCAAGTTCCCCCGGGGCGGGGAACCTGAAAACCGTTGTCGGCTCACTCGCGGCCGGCGGCGGGATCTCGAGCCTGCTCAGCGCCTTCAGCCTGCTCTGGGCCTGGCGGGCCTTGCTGGCCTTGTAGCGGAAACGGTCAACGAAGGCCTGCATGTGCCGCCGCTGTTCCTCGCGTTTCCGCGCGGTTGCAGCATCCAGGGCCCGGCGTTCCTCGCGCACGCGTTCGAATGCATCGTAGGAGCCGCGGTAGAAGGCAAGCCGTGCGTTCTCGATGTGGAGGATGCCCGTGACCACGCGGTTCAGCAGGTCGCGGTCGTGGCTGACCAGGATCAGGGTTCCGGGGTACCGGGCGAGATGCGCCTCCAGCCACAGGGCAGCCTCGAGATCGAGGTGGTTGGTCGGTTCGTCAAGCAGCAGCAGCCGTGGCCCTGCGAACAGGACGGCGGCAAGCGCCACCCGCATGCGCCAACCGCCGGAAAACCCGGACAGCGGCCGGTTCATCGCGATCTCGTCGAAACCGAGCCCGGCAAGGATGCGGGCAGCCCTCGACGGCGCCGCGTGTGCTCCGATGTCGGCAAGCCGTGTCTGGATCTCGGCGATGCGCAGCGGGTCGCTCACCTCGTCGGCCTGCGCCAGCAGCGTCGCGCGTTCACGATCGACGGCAAGAACGAATTCGATCGGGGTCTCCGATCCGCCCGGTGCTTCCTGGCGCACCATGCCGATGTCACGGCCGGTCGCACCCTCGATTTCAACCGAGCCCTGGTCGGGCTGGAGCCCCCCTGTGAGCAGAGTCAGCAGGGTCGTCTTGCCGGTTCCGTTCCTGCCGGTCAGCCCGACCCGATGGCCGGACGGGATGGTCGCGCTTGCCTGGTCGAACAGCACGCGTCCGGCCATGCGGACCGTCATGTCGCGAATACGGATCATGACTGCCTGATACCACCGCTGACCGGGCGGTGCCACTTCCCGCCTGTCGGGGCCATCATGGCTATGTCACGGTATGGCGGGCGGCAAAGTCCTCGTTGATCCTGACACCCAGCCCTGGTTCGTCGGGGACGTCCACGAACCCGTCCCTGACGACTGGCGGGTTCGTGGACAGTTCGAACAGCAGGGGGTTGGCGCCGAGGGAATACTCGAGGATGTGGGCAGCCGGCGACGCGGCGGAAACATGCAGCCCGGCGGCAAACATCAGGGCGCCGCCCCACAGGTGCGGTGCGAGCCGGATCTGCCAGGCACTGGCGATGGCGGCGATCCTGACTGCCTCGGTAATGCCACCGCAGATCGCGAGGTCGGGCTGGAAGATGTCGGCGGCCCGCAATTCCGCGAGGTCGCGGAAGGCGAACCTCGTGCCCTCGCTCTCGCCGGTTGCGATCGGGATATCGGTGGAGGCACGGACCTCGGCGAGGCCCCGCTTGTCGTCGGCGGTAACCGGTTCCTCGAACCAGGCGATGTCGCACGGCTCGACCAGGCGGCAGAAACGCTTGGCCTCGGCCACGCCGAAGGTTCCGTGGGCATCGCACATGATGTCTATGTCGGGGCCGAGCGTCTCGCGAGCCGCGTGGACCCGTTCCGCGGAGTGGCGCGGTTCTCCGTCTGCGACACCGACCCGCATCTTCACCGCACGAAACCCGCCGCGCTCGACGTATGACTGCAGCTGACGTCCGATCCCGGCAGCCGGTGCCCAGCCGCCGGACGCATAGGCGGGCATCCGGCGGTGCCGGCGCCCACCGAGCAGTCGCCACACCGGCGCGCCGAGTGACTGGCCGAGAATGTCCCACAGCGCCATGTCGATGCCGCTGATGGCGGAGACGGTGATGCCGCGCCGGCCCAGCACCGGAAACACGTGACCGCGATCGAGTGCGTAGTGTCCGCGGACACCGCTGTACATCACCTCCCACAACCGCGCGATGTCGCGCGGATCCTCGCCGACCAGCGCCGGTCCCAGCTCCCGCTCGATCAGCACCGCAAGCGCCCGGTTGTCCCCGGCACTCGCAACAGTGGCCTTGGCCTCGCCGTGTCCGACCACGCCGCACCCGGTCTCGATTCTGACCAGGGTCATGTCGAAACTGCCGGCCACGCCGAAGTCCGAGCGATGGCGTTGCGCTTCGGGTATCGGAACACGGATCCAGCGCGCGGTGACCGAGGCAATTTTCATGGCGGTGCTCCGGGCGGAAGCGGTATGGCGACCCCGGCAGGACTCGAACCTGCAACTCCCTGCTTAGAAGGCAGGTGCTCTATCCGGTTGAGCTACGGGGCCACTGGGTCAATGGGTCCAGGCATCCAGCCTGTCGAAGGCAAAGTTGTCGGCGTACGCCTTCGGTTTCGACACCGCGGTCCGCGGTTCCCGGATCTCGTACACCAGGTTGTTGCGTTCCGCGTACGCGATCGCCTCCTCGCGGGTCTCGAACCGCAGCCTTACCTGGCGACGGGTGTCTCCTGCCGCGACCCAGCCCATCAACGGTTCCGGACGACGGGCGGTCTCGGGCACGTGTTCGAGGACCCAGTTGCGGGTGCCCTGCTTGCCCGACTGCATCGCGGTTCTCGCCGGGCGGTAGATTCGGACGGTCATGGCACGATCCCCGGGGCTGGTCCGCAAGCAGGCGCGGACAGGATGACACACTGGTCGGGGTGGACGGATTCGAACCGCCGACCCTCTGCTCCCAAAGCAGATGCGCTACCAGGCTGCGCTACACCCCGCACCGTCGTTCCTGATACGTGCTGACAGGGGACTGCGCAAGCCGTTCCGTCTGCCTGCCGGGACTGTCTGACCGGAGTGCGGACCCGGTGGCGTCGCCGCACCCTCCTTCGGACCGGGCCCGAAGCCAGACTGGGTGTCGCTGCCCGGACCGTGCCCCGCCGGGATCCCCGGTGCACGTCCCGAACTACCTGGCCGGCGGCGAACCGGTCAGGTCCAGGCCTGTCCGCAGCCGTGTGGCCCTGGTCTCCAGGTCGAAAACCACTCGACGGATTTCCTCCCGGCACAGCCTTGTCCTCTGCCCGATGCAGACCAGCCCGGAGGCGCGGGTGACCCGCGCGGGCGCGACGCTCCACCGGTTTCCGACGACATGGAGTTCGGCAACGTGCCCGGCGACATCGGCGATGAGACCCTTTGCCCGAATGATGCCGAGACGCTCGTCAACGAGCCTGCGCGCAAGTTCCTGCACGTGGACGGGTGCCGCCGGTTGCAGCACCACGGTGTCGTAGAGCGCGTCGTCGTGGCCGGCATCCGGCACCGTGGCGGTGGTCGGGCCGAGGTCGAGGAGGACGTCGGCCGGAACGTGCCGCGGCGAAGAGGTGATGATGTTTCCGTGTCCGGTCTCGGATGCAACCCAGGCCGTGACGGCGTCGATCGCGTCCCCGCCGACCAGCTCCGAGCGTGTCAGGACCACGATGTCCGCGTCGGCCAGCTGCCGCCTGATCGTATCTCCCATGAACCTGTCCCGTGCCCTCACCCGTACTGTCTGCGCATCGGCGAGAACGACGTTTCCGTGCAGTTCGATCCCGCTGACCAGCGACGCCGTCGCGGCAATGGAGGACGGTATGGCAACGCCGGATGCCTCGACAAGAACATGATCGGGGCGCGTGTCCATCTGCGCGAACCCGGCGAGGGCGTCGGCCAGGCTGTCACCGAAGGCGCAGCAGATGCATCCGCCCGCGATCGAAATCAGGTTCTCCGACCTCGCCGTGATCAGATCCTCGTCGATCGGCAGGGCGCCGAACTCGTTGACGAGTATCGCGAGGCGGCGACCGTTTGCCCTGCGCAGCAGGCCATTGATCAACGTGGTCTTGCCGGCGCCGAGGTATCCACCCACGACCGTCAGCGGGACGGGCACGCTCATAGCGCCGCAGCCTCGAAGATGCGCCCGCCCTGGACGGTGCCCCACACACCCACATCCTTCAGTGATTCGGGAGCGACGGCCGTGGGATCGTCTTCCAGCACCGAAAAGTCGGCCGCCTTGCCGGTCTCGATGGAGCCGATCTCGCCGTCCAGATGCAGCGTGTAGGCCGCGCCCAGGGTGATGGCCCTCAGGGCCGCGGCCACGGAAATCCGTTCGTGCTCGCCCTGCACCCGCCCTGACGCGGTGATCCGGTTGACCGCGGCCCAGGCGGTAAACAGCGGTGCAAGCGGCGTGACCGGAGCGTCGGAGTGAATCGCCATCGGTACACCTGTCTCCAGTGCCGTGCGGCACGCGTTCATGCGCGAAGCCCGTTCGGGGCCTACTGTCAGACGATAGTGTTCGTCTCCCCAGTAGAAGTGGTGATTGGCAAACAGGTTCACGCACATTCCCAGCTTCCTCATCCTGCGAAACTGGGCGGCATCCGCCAACTGGCAATGCTGCAGCGTGAACCGGTGATCCGGGCTGGGGTGCGCGCCAAGCAGGGGCTCCAGGGTATCCAGCACCAGTTCGGTCGCCTCGTCGCCATTTGTATGGGTGTGGACCGGGATTCCCGCCGAAAGTGAACGACGATAGATCTCGGCCAGGTGCTCGGGCGCGATGTACCACAGGCCATTGGATGATCCGTTGTAGTAGCCTGGCCATCGCAGGCGAGCGGTAAACCCCTGGATCGAGCCGTCCGCGACTATCTTGATCCGTCCCAGACGCAGGCGGTCGGTGGAGCGCTCCCTGAGTTCCAGGGCGTAGCTGACCAGGTCCTCGGGCGTGTGACCCAGGAAGAACTTGAGCGGCACCACCCGGGCCGGGAAGCTGTCCTCGGAGGTGACCCTCACCATCATGTCGACCGCGTCCGGCTCGAGACGGGAGGCAAGGTCGGTGATCGTCGTCGTGCCGGTCCGAACGCACAGTCGCGCGAAGTCGCGAAGCCCCGGTTCATCCGCATCCGTCAACGAGCGGTCGAAGCCGACATGACGGCCGACAGGCGTATAGACGTCAGGCCCTTTCAGCGGTCCGAGCGGGAGGCCATCGTCTCCAAGCGGAATGCCAGGGTGATTGATGCCGTGACGCAGCAGGCCGGCCAGCTCAAGCGCCCTGGAATTGACGTTCATGATGTGACCCGAAGCATGCAGCACGCCGACCGGCCTGCCGCCGGAAACTCTGTCCAGATCGTGGCGGGTCACCTCGATGTTTCCCAGGTAGATCGGATCGAGCTGAAAACCGCCCAGGGGCTCGTCGGGGTCCGCCAGCGCGCGCTCGGCCCCGGACAGACGGTCGAGGACCGCATCCAGGCTTTTCAGGCCCGGCCATGTCCGTCCGCCCGGGTCGACCCTGTCGAAAAACCCGCAGTAGGTCTTGCGCCAGAGCGTGCCTTCCATGGTGTGCGCATGGCCTTCGACGAAACCGGGCATGAGGAACTTGTCGGAAAACCGCTCGTCGAAGATGCAGTTTCCCCATCCTTCCAGTTCGCCCAGTGTCCCCGCACCCAGAACGCGTCCGTCGCGCACGGCCACATGGGTTGCAACGGGACGCGCGGGATTCATGGTGATGATCCGCCTGGCCGCAAAGATCGTTGTTTCGGGCACGACACACTCCCCTGTTGACGCCGGATCGAGAGCCGGTGGTGGCGCACCCGCTCTCGGAGCCTGGCTCACCTCATGAACCACTTTCACTCGCACGTCGAGGTCGGCTAGTCTTCGAGCCAAGGATAATCCACAGGGGGTGAGCTGATGAAACATCTGGTCAAGGGGATGATCGTCTCCACCGTGCTGGCGGCGGTCGTGGCCGGCCATGCGGTGGCCGATGAGCCGGTTCGCGGCGGGACTCTCATCACCGTGCTGGGCTCGAACGCGCGCACGCTGAACGGGGCGGTGCAGTCCGGCATCGTGACCGGCTATCCGGCGTCCCAGCTTTTCGCATCACCCCTGCGGTATGACGAGGACTGGACCCCGCAACCGTACCTGGCGGAATCCTGGGAGGTCAGCGATGACGGGCTGACGGTGACCCTGAACCTCGTGAAGAACGCGGTGTTCCACGATGGTCAGCCGGTGACGTCCGAGGACATTGCCTTTTCGGTCGAGGTGATCAAGGCCAACCACCCGTTCAAGACCATGTTTGCGCCGGTCGAGACGGTCGAGACCCCGGACGCGCACACGGCAGTACTGAAGCTGTCCAGGCCGCACCCGGCCCTTATGCTGGCCATGTCAGGTCAGCTGATGTCGATCCTGCCCAAGCACATCTACGGTGACGGACCGATCGAGGCAGTGAAGACGCATCCGCGCAACAACGAGAACGTCGTCGGCTCCGGCCCCTTCAAGCTGGTCGAGTTCAAGAACGGCGAACACGTGATCCTGGAGCGCTTCGACGACTTCTTCATCGAGGGCCGGCCGTATCTGGACAAGGTCGTGATGCGCATCATTCCCGATATCGCGGCGCGGACAATCGCCTACGAGAACGGCGAGCTGCACATGGGAGCGTTCGAGTCGAATCCGCAGATGGTCAACCGGCTGAAGAAGGTCGAGGGACTTACGGTCACGCCCGAGGGATACGGCGCCATCGGGCCGCTTGACTGGCTGGCCATGAACACGCAGCGGGGGCCCCTGAAGGATGTGCGCGTGCGCAAGGCGATTGCCCATGCGGTCGACAAGAACTTCATTCAGAAGGCGTTGATGCAGGGTACCGCCGCTGACAGCCGGACGGGCATTCATCCGGACAGCCCGTTCTATTTCAGCGATGTCGAGATCTACGATATCGATCTGGAGAAGGCCAACGCGCTGCTGGATGAGGCCGGATTTCCCGTGCAGGACGGCAAGCGCTTCGACCTGACCATCGACTTCGGCTGGCCCGGTGTGAAGCCGCAGGTCGAATACGTCAGGGCAGCCCTGAAGAAGATCGGCATTGCGGTCGAGGTCCGGGCATCGGCTGACTTCCCGACCTGGGCCAAGCGCATGGGTGAAATGGACTTCGACATGTCCTGGGATACCGTGTTCAACTGGGGCGACCCCGTGATCGGCGTGCACCGGACCTATGTGTCGGACAATGTCGGCAAGGGAGTCTGGTCGAATACGCAGGGATATTCGAATGCCAAGGTAGACGAGATCCTGGCGATGGCCGCGGTCGAAACCGACGCTGAAAAGCGCAAGGCCCTTTACAGGGAGTTTCAGACAATAATTGCTGATGAACTGCCTGTGTATCACACAAATACACTTCCATATCATACGATATATTCTGACAAGGTCGGTAATCCGCCCTTGGGAATTTGGGGCACGTCGACTCCGATCGACATGACCTATCTGAAGAACTGACGAGAGCGGCCGGGGCAGGACAGCCTGCCCCGGCCACCTGTCGAAGGGCGTTTCAGTGAGAGTCTTGCAGTCCTTTCTGATCCGCATCTTCTACGCGGTCGTCCTGTTGACCGCGGTCCTGATCCTGAACTTTTCGCTGATGTACCTTGCCCCGGGGGACGTCGCGGACACGATTTCCCAGTCCATGGGCGGCGCCGACCAGGAAGTGCTTGACCAGATCCGGGCCGATTACGGGCTGGATCAACCGTTTCTGGTCCAGCTTGGACGCTATGTCGGAAGGATCCTGCACTTCGACCTCGGCTATTCCTTCTTCTACAATGATCCGGTTACCAAACTGATCCTCGAACGCCTGCCGGCAACACTGCTGCTCGTCTTCACAGCGCAGATCCTGGCCCTTGTGGTCGGGGTGGTGCTGGGAGTGATCTCGGCCCGGCGGCCGAACGGCATTGCATCGCATTTCGTGACGATGCTGGCACTGTTCGGCTATTCGGCGCCGGTGTTCTGGACCGGCATCCTGCTGTTGATCGTCTTTTCCCTGAAAATCCCGTGGTTCCCGGTCGCCGGCATGCAGGATGTGACCATCGAGGGCGGATTCGTGGTGCATGCGCTCGATGTCCTGCGCCACCTCTTCCTGCCGGCGATCACGCTCGCCTCCATCTTTCTCGCGCTGTATTCACGGCTGGCGCGCGCCACCATGCTGGAGACCCTGGGCTCCGACTATGTGCGTACGGCCAAGGCCAAGGGCCTGGCGGAACGCCAGGTGGTGTACAAGCACGCGCTGAAGAACGCGCTCTCACCGGTGATCACGCTCGCGGGACTGCAGTTCTCTGCGGTCGTTTCGGGCGCGGTGCTGGTCGAGGCCGTCTTCAGCTGGCCCGGCCTGGGAACACTGGCCTTTCAGTCGATCATCGCGCGCGACACGCCGACGATCCTGGGCATCCTGTTCTTCTCGGCCCTGGTCGTCATTGTCGGCAACCTCCTGACAGACCTGGTGCTCAGGATGATCGATCCGCGGCTCAGGGGACGCGGCGCATGAGCAGCGACGTCATCACGACCGTCAGGGCGCGCAGTCCGCTTGCCGAGGCCTGGGACATGTTCGTGCGCAACCACGCGGCGGTCGCGGCACTGATCGTGCTGTTCCTGATCGCGGTCGGTGCAGTGGCGGGGCCGTACCTGTATTCGACCGATCCGTTCGACATGGTCTGGTCACCGTTCTCCCCGCCGGGGGAACACGGATTCCTGCTCGGGACCGATTACCTGGGCCGGGATCTGCTCGCGATGATCATCAACGGTGCGCGGGTCTCCCTGCTGATCGGCCTCGCCGCCGCCATGGTCTCGATCTTCATCGGTGTCACGATCGGGGCCGTTGCCGGGTTCTACCGTGGTTGGGTCGAAGAGGTGCTGATGCGGATCACGGAGTTCTTCCAGGTCCTTCCGACCCTCCTGTTTTCCATGGTCCTGGTGGCACTGTTCGGCGCCTCCCTGGCCATGATCACCTTTGCCATCGGCGTCGTGTCCTGGACCGCGGTGGCCCGCATCACCAGGGCCGAGTTCCTGCGAATTCGCGAGCTCGAGTTCGTCATCGCCTCGCGCGCCTCGGGTGCCAACAACGTGAAGCTGATGTTTACGGTCATCCTTCCGAACGCGATGCCGCCGATCATCGTGCAGTCGGCCCTGATGGTCGGCACGGCGATCCTGTTCGAGGCCGGACTGTCCTTCCTGGGGCTGACCGACCCGAACGTGGTCAGCTGGGGCCAGATCATAGGCTCGAACCGCCAGTACATCCTTGACGCCAGCTACACGGTGACCTTCCCCGGGCTGGCGATCTTCATCACGGTCCTGTGCATCTCGCTGATCGGCGACGGCCTGAATGATGCACTCAACCCGAAGCTGAGACAGCGGTGAGCCTGCTGCGCGTCAGGAACCTGCGGATTGAGCTCAGGACCCGGGACGGGGTCGCTCCGGTCATCGACGATCTCGGCTTCGATCTGGCCGAGGGAGAGGCGATCAGCCTCGTGGGCGAGAGCGGTTGCGGCAAGTCCATGACGGCACTGGGCATCATGGGACTGTTGCCGCAACAGATCGGGCGCATTGCATCCGGGTCGGTACAGTTCGACGGGGAAGAACTGGTCGGCGCCAGCGAGCGGCGAATGAGGGAGATCAGAGGCAACGAGATCTCGATGATCTTCCAGGAACCGATGACATCGCTCAACCCGGTCTACACCGTGGGCGAACAGATCGCCGAGGTCCTGCGCGCGCATCAGAGCCTCTCGCGTACCGTCGCATGGAATGTCGCGGGTGACCTCCTGGATGCAGTCCGCATCCCGAACCCCCGGTCCCGGCTGGCGGATTACCCGTTCCAGATGTCGGGCGGTCAGCGACAGCGGGTCATGATCGCCATCGCCCTGGCCTGCAAGCCGAAGATCCTGATCGCCGACGAGCCGACGACTGCACTCGACGTGACGGTGCAGGCGCAGATCTTCGATCTGTTGCGGGACCTGCGGCGCGAGACCGGGACATCGATCATCCTGATCACCCACGACATGGGCGCGGTGGCCGAGATGGCCGACCGGATGATCGTCATGTATGCAGGTCGCACGGCAGAAATCGGTCCGGTCGAGGAACTCATCAGGCACCCGCGCCATCCGTACACCCGGGGCCTGATTTCCTGCGTGCCCCATATCCAGGTACCATTGACCGAAGCGCGCGACGAGTTGACGGAGGTCGGCGGGGTCGTGCCCACGCTGTCGGAATTCGGTGCGGATGCCTGCCTGTTCGCATCTCGGTGCGTCCATCGCACGGACGAATGCGACAGCAGGCGACCCGGACCCGTCGCCTTCGGCCCGGACCACACCGCCGATTGCTGGCACGCGGAGGCGTTGTGAGCGCGCTGCTGGAGGTCCGGAACCTGCAGGTCCGGTTCGCGGTCAGGCGTCGCGGCATCCTGGGCCCGAGAAGTTATCTGCGCGCGGTGGATGACGTGTCGTTCACTGTTGCGACCGGCGAAACCATGGCCATCGTCGGCGAGAGCGGATCCGGCAAGACCACTGCCGCGCTGGCGATCGCACGGCTGGTCAACGCCGCCGGTGGATCGGTCAGTCTCGAGGGCGAGGAACTTCTGGGCCTGAAGGGCGAGGACCTGCGCCGGGTTCGCTCGAAGGTCCAGTTCATTTTCCAGGATCCCTACTCCGCGCTTGATCCGCGCCGCCGCGCCGAGGCACTGGTCCGTGAACCACTGGACGCACTGACGGACAGGCCACCGGAGGCCAAGCAGCAGATCGTTGCGGAGCTCTTTGCCGCAGCCGGCCTGCATCCGGAACAGCTCCGGCTGTTTCCGCACCAGTTTTCCGGCGGACAGCGCCAGCGGATCGGCATCGCCCGGGCACTCGCGACCCGGCCGAAGCTGGTCATCTGCGACGAACCCGTTTCGGCCCTCGACGTCGCGGTCCAGGCGCAGATCCTGAATCTCCTGCGCCGCCTGCAGGCGGAGTATGGCCTGACGTACCTGTTCATCAGCCACGACCTGGGGGTTGTCCAGCACATGTCCGATCACGTTGCCGTGATGTACATGGGCCGGATCGTCGAGTACGCGGACCGCATCCGCCTGTTCAACAGGCCGCAACACCCCTACACCGCGGCGCTGCTCTCCGCCGTCCCGGCAATCGACAGGTCGGCCCGGTCGCAACGGGAGCGAATTCTCATTCCCGGCGACCCGCCGGACCCTGTCAACCTGCCGGAAGGGTGCCGGTTCGCAAACCGGTGCCCGATCGCGCGGGACATCTGCACGTCGCGCGAACCCGCGCTCATCGAGATCGAGGCGGGCCACAGTGCCGCCTGTCACTTTCCGGGCGAACTGGCGTTGCAGGGTTCACGTCACCAGTCATCGTGAACGGCGGGTTCAGGCAACCGTGCCGAATTGCGATCCCCCGTGGCTGCCTGCTGCTCCATCACGACAGCCGGGACGCCAGAGAGGTCTGTTACCCGCGACCGCGTGAGCTCATCCGGTGCCGGTGCGGAACGGCGTCCGTCGTCCGGCCAGGTCGTGGCGTTGCTCCGGACCCGTTACGAAACCGGACCGTGCCTTTCCGTTCGCTCCACGTCCTCGAGCGCTGATATCCGCTCACCGCCAGCGGCGCCGGGACCGAGGAGCTGCCGGGCTGGTCAGGGAGAACCGGATTATTGGAAGTCCCCTGTGCACGACCTTCGCGACTTCACCTGCAACGATCACCGCCGCCGGGCCCATGTGCGCCACATGTCGCACGACCTCGCCTGCCTGACCGACGCAGCCATCACCATCGTCCGCTGCCAGGGCCGCTTCCGCTACCTGCCCGAGGCCAACCAGCACCGTGTCGCCTGTCCGCAGGACACCCTCGACGCCATCCTCAATCCGCCTGACCCCGCAGACCACGCCGCGTGACCGCGCGCGCCACAGGACAACTGCGCTCGCCGGGCGAAACCTGTCCCGCGGCTCTGAACTCCCCGTCAGTCCCGTTGAACCGCAGCCGGAGCACTCCCAAGCCGCTCCCGGCCAGCCCGATTCATCCGGAACCGGCCCCTCGCTCCAAACAGGAAAGGTTCCTGCAGCTCCGGGGCACCGGCTTGACCCGGAATCCGGCCGCTCCTAGCATCCGTCTTCAACGCGTAGTGATTCCGGAGACCGACTGTGCTCCCTGTCGCGGTTCAACCCGTGCGCTTCCCGTGGTTTGACTACTCCCGCTACTCCTTTTCTCTCGGAATCGATACCGGCAGTCTTGTCTATCTGTCCGGCCACACCGCTTCCGAACACGATCCCGAAACTGGACGGATGGTGATCAGGGGTGACATGCGGCGGCAGGCCCGTACTGCCTGGGACAAGATCGGGGCCATACTCGAAGGTGCGGGAAAGACGCTTGCCGACGTGGTTCGAGTGGTCGAGTACGTTCGACCCGAAGGTATCGAACGCTATCGCGAGGCGGCATCGGTTCGCGATGACCTGTTTGGCGATCACCGGCCCGCCGTCAACACGGTGCCGGTCCGGGCACTGTTGCGACCCGATGCGCTGATCGAAATCGAAGTGACGGCGGGTCCGGTTGCTGCCGCATTGCCCGGACTGCCGTCAGCCCGGGAGTCAGCCGGCGTCATTTTCCTGCCGACGATCGAGCCCCTCGACGGCGACGGCGACATTATCGGTCCCGGCGATGTCGTGGCCCAGACCGAAGCGATTTTCGAACGGGCCAGGGACATGCTGGCGGCGTTCGGCCTGGGTCTCGACCGGGTGGTCAAGACCCTGGACTATTTCACGCCGGCAGCCCTGGCCGACTACCGTGGAACCGGAAAGGTGCGAAAGCAGTTCCTGGGGCCGGTCTACCCCGGGGCCGCCGGCATCATCATGCCGCGACTGTGCCATCCCGAAGCCCTGATCCAGTACGACTTCATTGCTGCTCATGATCCGCCGGTTGCTGTCAATCCCGGCTGGAGCCGCTATGACCGCTTGACCTACAATCCGGGCGTGCGCGCAGGCAATCTGCTGTTCCTGTCCGGACAAGGATCCCTTGATCCCGAAACCCAGCGTGTCATGCATGACGGCGACGTTGTTGCGCAGGCGGGATACACCTACGCCAATATTCTCAAGGTGGTCGAGGCGGCGGGAGGCCACGCCGGCAGCCTGGTCAAGACCATCGAATATGTGACGCCGCCGGCACTGAAGGAATACCGTGGCGTTGCCGACGTCCGATCCCGACTGATGCGGCGGCCGTTCCCGGCTTCGACCGGTCTGGTTTGCGAGGCCCTGCTGCGGCCGGAAATGCTGATCGAAGTCGATCCGTTTGCCGTGCTGGATTGAGCGGCCGCATGTCGTTGCTCACCGACGAACTCAGGGCATGGATTGGCCGTGAGGCGGTCTACCCGGCGCAGGAAGAGATTGGACGCGCCGGCATCCGGTACTTTGCCCTGGCGCTGGGCGATGACAATCCGCTGTATCGGGACGACGACTACGCCCGGCAGGCCGGATACCCTGCACTGGTGGCACCGCCGACAATGATTGTCGAATCCTGTCAGTATGCCGTCGGTCCTCCTGACGATCATGGCTATATTGGCCATGCCTGGGACCTGCCGGTGGAAGGGTGCCGGATGATCCGGGCGGGCAATGCCTACGAGTTCTTTCGGCCGGTCCTGCCTTCCGACCGGATCTCGGTTGCCTGGACACTCGAGGACATCAGCGAGCGGGCCTCTTCCCGAGGCGGTACGCAACTGTTCGTGACCTCGGTTGCGCGCTACCGTGACGACAGTGGCGAATTGCTGGCCATCAACCGCGAAACCCTGGTCTACCAACCGCTGGCGACCGGCCGATGACGACCTCCCGCGTGGACACGGCGATCGCGCAGCCCGGCCAATCGCTGGCAACGGGACACAGGACCTTCTCCATTGTCGACCTGGTGCTGTACGCCGGCGCGACCTGGGACTGGCACCGCCTGCACTACGACAGTGAATACACCGACCGGATGCACCTGCCGGGCCCGGTGGTCGACGGTCAGATCTATGGCGCCCTGTTCGCCAGGCAGGCCGTGGACGCGTTTGGTCCGACGGCGTTTGTCCGGAAACTGGAGTTCCGCATGCGCGCCATGGTGTTTGCCGGTGAAACCGTGCGGATCGACGGCGTGGTGCACGAGGTTCGCCGTGATCCCGACGCCGACCTCGTTGTTCTCGATCAGACGCTGACCCGTGATGGACAACCTGTCGCAGACGCCCGCACCGAGGTCCGTGTCCCGCGCTGAACGATTATCCGGCGAGCACCCGCAGCGTCGTTCGCACGGTTTCGACGTCGGCACCGTGCGGGGGAAAGGCGACGATGTGGTGAAATCCCGCCTGTTTCCGGACATCCAGCGCCCGGCGGCACTCGGCAGGAGTGCCCGCGATGACCAGATCGTCAAGGACCGGACGCGGAATGACCGAGGCCGCCCGGGTCCGGTTGCCGGCCAACCAGGCGCTCTTGATCCGGTCGGCAACGTCGCCATGGCCGTAGCCATGCATCAGCTCATGATAGAACTGCCCCATGCCGCCGATGTAATAGGCGAGATGCTCGCGGCACAGTCCCCGCGCCGAGTCACCGTCTTCGCTGCACGCGGCCAGGGTCATGGCTGCCATGTCGATCTCGTCGGGGTTGCGCCCGACCGATTCCGCGCCGGCGCATAACGGGTAACGGACGCGCTCCAGATGCCGGACCGACACGTGGGTCGGCAGCCAGCCCTCGGCAATTCGGCCGGTTTCGCGTACCGAGCGGGCTTTCAGCGTCGCGAGGTAGATCGGAATCCGCTCCTGCACCGGGCGAACCAGCATCCGGAAGCCGCGGAGCCGGAACCGTGCGCCGTCATGGTCAACCCGCTCGCCGGAGAGCGCCAGTCGAATGATGTCGACCACTTCGCGGGTGCGGGACAGGGGACTTTCGAAACGGCTTCCATGCCAGTTTTCGATGACGATCGGGCCACTGGTACCGAGACCGATGATGGCGCGGCCATCGGACATTTCGTCCAGGGTTGCAAAACTCTGGGCCAGCAGCGTCGGCGAGCGGGAATACACGTTGACGATTCCCGTCGCCAGTCGCAGGCGGCGGGTCTTGCCGGCGAGCAGGCCGAGAAGTGTGAACGCATCGGAGCCGAACGCTTCCGGCATCCAGACCGCCTCATAGCCGCAGGACTCAGCCAGTTCGGCGTACTCTGTTGCATGTCGACGATGCGGGGCGGTGCTGAATGGCGAAACGTAGGAAAGGCGCATCAGGCTTGCTGCCGGGTCGCTCAATCAAGCGGTGTCGGGGACAGGTTCGACAGCAGTTCCTTCAGCTGGTCGCGTTGAACCTTGCCGGTGGAATTGGAAGGAATGCTGTCGACAACGAAATAGTGCCGTGGCCGCTTGAAGTCGGCCAGGTCGGGACTCTGGCGACAGAACCGGTCGAGGGTATCGGAATTCAGCGACCCGTCCGCCGTGACAACGGCCGCGCAGACCACCTCGCCCCATTTGCGGCTCGGCAGACCGACCACGGCGACATCCACCAGGTCCGGATGGGAAAACAGGACGTTCTCGATCTCCGACGGGTGCACGTTTTCGCCACCGGTCTTGATCGTATGATCCATGCGCCCCATCACGGTCACAAAACCGTCCTCGTCGGCGAATGCCGCGTCGCCCGAGAAATACCAGCCATCCCGCAGGGCAGCGGCGGTCTTCTCCGGGGCCCGGAAATACTCCTTCATGATGCTCGGACCGCGTGCGATCAGCTCGCCGACTTCTCCGGGTGCAGCCAGGTCTTCCGCGCTGTCGGCGCCGGTGCGAACGATGCGCACGTCCATGCCGACGGCGGCCTGACCGACGCTGCCGAGCTTGTCCGGGCGAACGCGGTAATCGCAGGCGGTGACCGCCAAACCCTCGGTGAAGCCGTAAATGTTCAGGAAGGTGTCGGGAAACAGGGCCATGCAGCGCCGGGTCACGTCGTCGGCCAGGGTTTGACCGCCGCAAAAGCCGCATCGCAGGCTACGCAGCGAATAGCGGGACAGATCGGCCTGGACCATCATGACCATCTGTGTCGGGACGCCGTGCAGGACCGTGACAGTCTCCTGGTCGACCAGGGACAGCGTTTCCTCGACATCGAAGCCACGCGTCATGACGTTGATGCCGCCGAGCAGGACGAACGGCACGAACTGCAGTTGCAACTGGGCGATATGGAACAGGGGCTTGTTGTTGAGAATGCAGTCGTCGTGCCGGAAGCCGCATTCGAGCGACATGATCATGGCGCCGAACAACTCGGCCGCATGGGTTCGAACCACACCCTTGGGCAGACCGGTCGTACCCGAGGTGTACATGATGAAGGCGGGGTCATCGAGGCCGGCGCCCGGTACCGGTTCCCGGTCCGATGCCGGTGCCAGGAATTCGGAGAACGGGATTTCATCAGGCCCCGGCGTGTCGCCGACATAGATCAGTGCCTGGAGGCTGGACAACTGGTCGCGGACCGGCGCGACCCGGTCGCGCAGCGATTCCTCGAAAACCAGCAGCCGCGCCGCGCAGTCATTGATGATGTACGCGACTTCATTGGCTGCCAGCCGGTAGTTGATCGGCACCGGGACCGCGCCGATCTTGAGCAGCGCGTACAGGCCGGTGACCATTTCCGGCAGGTTCCAGGTCAGGAAGGCGACGCGGTCGCCGCGGCCAATGCCCCGGGCGGCGAAGGCGTTGGCAGCCCGGTTGACCTCCTGGTTCCACTGACGATAGCGCCAGCGCCGGCCTTCGAATACCAGGGCCGTCTTGTCCGGCCACTTCCGTGCGGCCTGCGCGAGCGTCATTCCCAGGTTCATGGCGAGTCCGAGTTGCGTGCGGAACCGCGAAAACCGTAGGCTGAATGGCCGGTCATGACAAGAATCCGGATCCTCGCCGTGCGGGTCCCTGGCCGGTAACCCCGCAGCGGAGGGCGAAGCGGAACAGACGATGGATTTTGATCCGCCGCAGGAACACCGGCTCCTTCGGGACAGCGTTCGACGGTTTTTCGCCGGCGAACTGCCGGAAACACGCATACGCGAAATGGACCGGTCGCGCCGGGTGCCGCGCGCACTCTGGAAACGGTTTGCCGAGCTGGGATGGCTGGGCATGTCGGTCCCGGAAGACCATGGCGGCAGCAACGCGGACGTGATGACGTCGGCCGTGCTGTGCGAGGAACTGTCACGACAGTTTCCGTCACTGGCGGTCAACTGGGTACTGATCGCGATGACGGCGCGCATGTTTCGCGAATACGGGTCGCCGGAACAGCAGGCAGAGTACCTGCCGCGACTGGCCCGCGGCGACTTCATGATGGCGTTCGGAATGACCGAACCCGGCGGTGGCACCGATATCCTCCAGTTGTCGACTCGTGGCGCCATGCGGGACAACCAGTGGTCGGTCACGGGGCAGAAGCTCTACACGTCGTTCGCCGACGACGCTGATGCGATCCTGGTACTCTGCCGCACCGAACCGGTGCGAGACGGCAAGCGTGCCGGCGGTCTGTCCCTGATTCTGACTCCGTGCCGGCAGGATGCGGTGACCATCCGTCGCCTGGACCTGATGGGCATGCGGGCGGGTTGCACCTGTGAAGTGTTTCTGGACGAGGCCCGGGCCCCGGCCGATGCCCTGGTTGGGGAGGCTGGCCGGGGCTGGTACCAGCTGCTCTCGTCGCTCGATGAGGAACGGATCCTGTCGGCCGCGATCTATGTTGGAATCTCCGCGGCTGCGCTTGACCTGGCCGTGCAACATGCAACCGAGCGGGTTGCTTTCGGCCGTCCGATTGGCGGATTCCAGGCGGTGCAGCACCCGCTTGCAGAAGCCGCGACGGAACTTGAACAGGTTCGGCTGTTGACGTTCAAGGCAGCCTGGCTGCTTTCCCGCAACCGCGCGTGTTCGGTCGAAGCGGCGATGGCCAAACTGGCAGCCTCGGAGACCGCCATTCGCACCACTGACCGTTGCATGCGGGTGCTGGCGGCAAGTGGACTGGTCGAGGACGGTCCGATGGAACGATTGTTCCGTGATGCCCGTCTCGGGCCGTTCAGTCCGATATCGAACGAGATGGTGAAGAACTTTCTCGGCGAACGCCTTGGATTGCCGCGTAGCTACTGACTGGCATATCCGTTCCGTCGTCCCGCGGGATCGGTCACCCGCACGGCCCTTCGCCCGATCGGCACCATGGTCCTGCCAACCCTGCTTCGCAGCGTCGGTCCCGGCCGACGCCGATTCAGGCGGGTCCGGGCGGACAGGCGCCGAACTCGCTCATTGCAACCGCAATGCGCGCTTGAGAATCTTTCCGGTGGCATTCTTCGGCAGGGATTCGGCAAACACGATGTCTCTCGGCACCTTGTAGCCGGACAGGTGATCGCGGCAGTAGGCGATGATTGCGCCGGCATCCGGTGCCGGTTGACCCCGCGTGACCACGTGGGCCCGCAGTCGTTCTCCCCATTTCTCGTCGGCCACCCCGACAACGGCTGCTTCGGCGACTTGCGGATGCCGGTACAGGACTTCCTCGATCTGGCGTGGATAGATGTTGAGTCCGCCCGAAATCACCATGTCGTCCTTGCGATCGACGATATGAATGAATCCCTCCTCATCCTTGCGAGCCAGGTCGCCGGCGCTGAACCAGCCACCCTGCAATGGAGGAGGCGTGACTCCGCCCTGCTGCCAGTAACCGGAAAACATGAAGGGAGAATTGGTGTAGAGTTCGCCGATTTCGTTTGCCGGAACTTCCCGACCGTCCGGATCGCGCAATTCGATGGCGCAGTTGGGGAAAGCCAGTCCGACGCTCCCCTGCTTGCGAAGCTGGTCGGCCGGACGGATGTTGCAGGCGATGCCGACTTCCGTCGATCCGTAGGTTTCGTGCAACAGATGATCGCCCCACAGTGAGACGACTTGCTCCTTGACCCGTTGCGAAAGCGGTGCGGCGTTGCTGATCAGGCTCTTCAGGGCGACATTCCGGTGTGCGGTCAGAACGTCGTCGGACAGGGAAAGGATCGCATGCAGATGGGTCGGTACCATGAACACCCCGGTGAACCGGCCATCCCTGAGGCGGCCAACGACGCTGGAGGCCTCGAAGGTGGTGACCAGTTCGCAGGTCCCGCCGAAAAATATCGGTGCAATCGCAAAGGCCAGGCCGGCGCCATGCGAGAGCGGCGCGATCGCCAGAAAGGAGTCTTCGGGACCGAAGCAACCGTACTCGACCGCCATCGCGTAGAACAGCAGTGCCCGGGCCCGGTGCGGCAACATCACGCCTTTCGGGCGTCCGGTGGTGCCTGATGTGAACGGAATGCTGAATATGTCCCACTCGCCGGCAATCGGCAGAAACCCGGCACCAACGCCTGGTTGCAGCAGGGATTCGTATTCCGGGCCGAAAACCACCAGACGCTCAACGGTCTTGAATGTGGCGCTGCCGGCGACGTCGAGGCAGTCGGGATGAACGAACAGCACCCTGATACAGGCATCGTTGCAGATTTCGGTCAGTTCGACACGGTTCAGGCGGGCTGAAAGGGTGACGGTCGGCATGCCGGCGTCGGACAGGGCCAGCACGGTTTCGATATAGGCAATGCAGTTGGGCGCCAGGATTCCGACATGCTGCCCGGGTTCGAGGCCGAGTGACGTTCCGGCCGCGATCGCCAGGGCGTCGATCCGCTTGACCAGGTCGCGAAATGTCCGTTCGACATGACCATGGCGCAACGCCACGCGATCCGGCCACTTGAGAGCCGAAGTCCGCACTCCGCTCGATACCGTCAACGGCCGATAGGTTTCGGGAACCTGCAGGGAGTGTGTGCTGACCACGATGTCGATCCTGTATCCTGGACGGTGACCGCCTCGGTGCGAGCACCGTCGTTCAGACCATCAGATAGCGCTGGCGTATGTCCGGTTCTGCCGCCAGTGCGGCAATCGATCCCGTGTATCGAATCTCGCCCTTTTCCATGACATAGGCGCGATCGGCGAGTTCGTTGGCAAACCGAAGGTTCTGCTCTGACAGCAGGACCGTCATGCCGGTGGCACGGAGATGCTTGAGCCGGTCGAGCAAGGCCCCGACGATCCGTGGCGCCAGTCCTTCTGACGGCTCGTCGAGAAGCAGCAGGTCGGGATTGCCGACCAGGGTTCGCGCGACCGCGACCATGCGTTGCTGTCCGCCGGACAGCATGCCGGCCCGTCTTCCGAGCAGGGTCTGCAGGTCGGGAAACAGGTCCAGGACCTCGTCGAGACCAAACCGGCTTTGGCCGTCCGTGGCCGGGCGGCGGGCGGTCTCGAAGTTCTCCTCGACCGTCAGCGAGGCAAACAGGCGGGCATTCTCGGGAACGATGCCGATGCCCAGGCGGGAGATTTCGTAGGGTTCGAGACCGATGACCGGCCGGTCCCGGAACATGATGCGTCCGCCCTGCGGCGGTACCAGGCCCATGATGCTGGAGAGGGTGGTGGTCTTGCCGGCCCCGTTGCGGCCGAGCAATGCCACCACTTCTCCTTCCCCGACATCAAGCGAGACCCCGAACAGAACCTGGCTACTGCCGTAGGCGGTCTCCAGTTCGTGGACTTCGAGCATGACGATCAGGACTTCTTGCGTGCCTCGGCAATGTCCTCGCAACTCCGCGCGATCGACTTGACGTTGTAGGTGCGCAGATCATCGACACCCACGCCGTCGGGCAGTCCGGGGTCGCGCGTTACCCGGCCGACATAGAAATCATAAAGCGCCATGCCATCACAGCCCCTGATCATGACCGCACCCGTTGGCCCCTCGAACTGCACATCCTGCAGGGCATCGACAACCCGCTCGACGTCTTCGGCGCCACCTGCGCGGATGATCGCTTCCGATATCATCTTGCCGGCGACATATCCGACAGGAACGGACCCTGTTGGATAGGTGCCCATGCGCTGGCTGGCTTCCTGCTCGATTTCCCGGGATTTGGCTGAATCCAGCGCATAGAATGGATACCAGAGGGTTCCGAAGGCATTTTCAGGCAGCAGTGCTTCCATCGAACCGAGCTTGCCGATGTCAAGGCCGTGGACAAACAGTTCGGTATCGCCGTCGAACAGGCCGAAGTCCTGTGCCGATTTCAGGAACTTGATCAGGTCGCCTCCGAAAACGCCGGCGACCACCATGTCTGCCGGCCGGGCCTGCAAGGCGGTAACGTGCGGCGCGAAGTCGGTCGCTCCGAACTTTGGCCATTCCTGGCGAACAACCTGGACATCGGGTCGCACGGTCTCGAGATGCGCAACGAAATCGGCGGCGAAGTGCTGGCCATACTCGTAGTCCGGCGCGATCGTCGCCACGGACTTGATATCAGGACGGTCCTTGATGAATTCGGCCATCACCCGTCCGATCTCGACGGTGCTGAGATTGGCCCGGGCGACAAAGCGATGGCCCTCGGATCCGGTCAGGCGCTTGCTGGTGGCAAATCCGCCGACGACCAGAGCCTTGTGTTCCTTGGCAAGGCTGCCGACGGCGACCGCTGCGCCGCTGTGGATGCCCACCGTGACATACCGGATATCCTGCTCGAGAATCATGCGTCGTGCTTCGGTGACGGCCTTTTCGACGCTGCCTCCCATATCGGCGGTGGTCAGTTCGAACATGCGGCCGTTGACACCACCGGCGTCATTGGCTTCCTGCAGGGCAATCTCGAAGCCGGTACGAATGCTCTCGGCAATGAACGCAACGCCGCCGCTGTAGATATCGATCAGGCCCAGACGGATCGGTCCGGCATCCTGAGCCCGGGCTGTCGTGGTCACTGTCGCCAGGAGCAAGCCTGCCGCCGCCAAAATCGTCCATTTCCGGGAAACGCACGCCATTTCCATTCCTCCCTGCCAGATTCGCTCGGTCCATAGGCCGCCGACATGATTCCCGTTGTCACCATTTCCGTCAATAGTCTTGCAGTACAATCGCTTACCGAGCAATTTGTTGCTGTACAAGAGCTCCCTTTATCCCGCGTAGACCGCAACACGGCGCTGTCCGCTGGACGCCATATCCTGACTGCGACATAGTTTCGGCATGGAATCCCTGCTCGACCAGACATGGCAGAATCTCACCCTGTTCGGCAATCCGACAGTCGTGATCCGGCAGACCCTGTCCGGCATATCGCACGGCATGCTGCTGTTCCTGATTTCGGCCGGTCTGTCGCTGATCTTCGGGGTTACCCGTATCCTCAACTTTGCCCATGGCGGGCTCTTCATGCTCGGCGCCTATGTCGCCATGTCGATGATCGGCCTGGTGCTTGGCGGACTGCCCGGCTTTGTCCTGTCCCTGATCGCCGGGGCCGTCCTGCTCCTGCTGGTCGGCGGTGGGCTCGAAGTCCTGCTGCTGCGCCGGATCTACCGTTCGGCCCATGAGTTCCAGCTGCTGCTGACCTTTGGACTGGTTTTCGTTATCGGCGACCTGGTCATGATCATCTGGGACCGGGAAGAGAGATCGGTAGCAGCGCCGGAGCTTCTGTCCGGGGCCACCCGGTTGTTCGGCGTGACCTTTCCGACCTATCGCCTGTTCCTGATCCTGGTCGGCATCGCCGTGGCCATCGCCCTGTGGGTGTTGCTGCACCGGACCCGCTTCGGCATCTGGATCCGGGCAGCCACCCTCGATCGCGAGATGCTGGGTGCGCTCGGCGTCAATACTCGGCAACTCTACACCGGCGTGTTTGCCCTCGGTGCCGCATTGGCCGGCTTCGGGGGCGCACTTGCCGCCCCGGTCCTCGCCGTCGGTCCGGGCCTGCACGTCGAAGTGATCATCGACGCCTTCGTGGTCGTGGTCATCGGCGGCATGGGCAGCATTCCCGGCGCCCTGGTCGGTTCGCTGCTCGTGGGACTGGTCAATGCCTTCGGGATCCTGGCATTTCCGTCACTCGCCGTGGTTCTGACCTTCGCGCTGATGGCCGTTGTTCTGATCGTGCGGCCGTGGGGCCTGTTTGGACGGCCGGAATGAGCCGAACCACGCTGGGTCTCTGGTCTGTTGCCGCGCTGCTGTTCCTTGTTGCCCCGCTGGGCCTTGGAGCCTTCTGGCAGTTCATCGCGATCGAGGCACTGGTCTTCGCCCTGTACGCGATGAGCTTCAACCTGCTGCTGGGCTATGGCGGCATGCTGTCGTTCGGCCATGCCGCCTATTTCGGTCTCGGCGCCTACGGAGTCGGCATCCTCATGGCCAAGCTGTCGGCGCCGTTCTGGCTGGCGTTGCTGGCGGCGCCCGTGGTTGCCGCCGTCAGCGCCGCGGCGGTGGGGTACTTTTCGGTACGCCTGACCGGTATCTACTTCGCCATGCTGACCTTCGCCTTTCAGATGCTGTTCTTTACCGTTGCCCTGAAGGCGACCTTCCTCACCGGCGGCGATGACGGGATCGTCGGGCTGACGCGCCCGGGCGTCCTCGTTGATCCCGCTGTCTACTACCTGTTCGTGCTGTTCATAACCGCGCTGGCGATTGGCCTGTTGTACCGAATGGTGAATTCGCCATTCGGCCAGACCCTCCGGGCCATTCGCGACAATTCCCGCAGGGTCCAGCATCTGGGCGTTCACACAAGGGCCCATTGCTGGCTGACCTTCGTGATCGCCGGCGCCTTCGCCGGGCTGGCCGGCGGACTGTTCGCCCTGTCCACGGGCAGCGTGTTTCCCGGTTGGCTCGACTGGACCGCAAGCGCGACGCCGATCGTGATGGCGGTGCTCGGCGGCCTGCGGGTGTTCGCCGGTCCGATCGCCGGGGCATTCGTGTTCGTTGGACTGGAGACGGTCATCAGCGGCCACACCGAATACTGGCCGCTGTTCATGGGAGCAATCATCATCGCCCTGGTCCTGTTGCTGCCGGGCGGCATTCTGGGCACAAGGTCCGGACGTGTCGGTCACTGAATCCCGGCCCGGTGAAGCAGCGGTTCCGGAACCGCTGTTGCGGATCGAAGCGCTGGGCAAGCGGTTTGGCGGACTTGTCGCCCTCGACAACGTGACCATCCGATTGCAACCAGGCGAGTTTCGTGCCGTCATCGGTCCGAACGGTGCCGGCAAGAGCACGCTGTTCAATACCCTGACGGGGTTGCACCGTCCGGATTTGGGCCGGGTCTTCCTGTCCGGTACCGACGTTACCGGTCGGACTCCGCATGCTCTTGCCCGACTCGGGGTCGGGCGCACGTTCCAGATCACCAGCGTGTTTTCGGAACTCACAAGCCTTGAAAACGTCCAGATTGCGTTGCTCGCGCATTCCGGCCGGAGCTGGAACGTGCTCGCCTCGGCGCGATCCATGCAGGTGACGCAGGCCCGCGCCCTGCTGGACCTGGTCGGCTTGCGGGGCCGTGAAAGTCAGCTTGCCGGCACCCTGGCGCATGGCGACCAGAAACGGCTGGAACTGGCCATCGCGCTGGCTACCGAACCGAAGCTCCTGCTGCTGGATGAGCCGACAGCAGGAATGGCAGCCCGGGAACGGCTCGAATCGATCGCTCTGGTGCACCGGATTGCCCGTGAGATCGGCCTGACCGTCATCTTCACAGAGCACGACATGGCCGTGGTATTTGCTGTCGCCAGCGCCATCACCGTGTTGCACCAGGGCAGGGTGCTGGCGGAAGGTCTGCCGGAGGAGGTTCGGGCCAACCCGGTGGTCCATGACGTCTATCTCGGTGAGACCCCGTCAGACAATGCTGCCTGACAGGAGCGTGCATGAGTGAGCAGGCGCTGAAGCGACAACTCGGTGAAGTCCTGGCTCCGGACGACCGGATCTTCGACAGCGGGCGCTGCGCCGAGTATTCCGAGGACATTTGTGGCGGTGACCACATTGCTGCCGGGATTGTCCGACCGCGCGACGTCGCTGCACTCCGCCACGTGGTCCGGTCGGCGACCGGACTCGGCTACGCCGTCATTCCCCGCGGCAGCGGCCACTCCTATACCGGCGGTGCCGTACCGGACCGGCCGGACTGCCTGATTGTCGATACCACCGGTCTCGACCGGATCGTCGACATCGACACGGTCAACCGGCGGGTGCAGGTGGAGGCCGGCTGCACCTGGCCGCTCTTTTCGAGGAACTGGGCGCACACGGACTGCGTACGCCGTTTTTCGGGCCGCTTTCCGGATATCGCGCCACGATCGGAGGCGCCCTGTCGCAAGGTGCGGCCTTTTTCGGTTCGGCGATGCACGGATATTCAGCCCGGAGCGTCGCCGGCCTCGCGGTGGTCCTGGCCGACGGCACCCTGCTGCGTACCGGGACAGGAGCCGATGGACGACCGCACCCGCACCCCGGCGGCCCCGACCCGGGGTCGCTGTTTCTCGGCGATTGCGGGGCGTTCGGCATCAAGGCGGAAGCGGTGCTCAACCTGCGCAACGCTCCGGCGAGCGAGACCTTTGCCTCGTTTGAATTCGCCGACATGGAATCGATGCTGAGCGCCCAGACCGGACTAATCGGGATCGACGGCGTTGCCGACTGCTTCGGCTTCGATCCCCAGACCCACGTCAATCTTGCCCGCGGCGGTTTCGAGATCATCCAGGGCGCCCGCATTCTCACCGACGTCGCGCGCGGTCCGGGCACCATCGGATCACGTCTCGGACGGATCCGGAGACTCCTCGGGAACGGTCGCCAACAGGTCGCCGCGTTGCGGTACTCACTGCATCTCTGCATCGAGGGAGAAAGTGAGTCGCATGCCATGCAACGCCTGGCGAATGCGGCCGAATGTGCGCTTGAGGCCGGCGGCCGACCGATTCCGGACACCATTCCCCTTGTTACACGATCGCGCCCGTTTCGACCGATCAAGGCGTTGCTGGGACCGGACGGTGAACGATGGTTGACGGTCCATGGCATTTTTCGGCCGTCCGACTGCCACACGGCCTGGCGGCACCTTCAGGGGGTGATGGACCAGTGGGCGCAGCCTCGAGACGACCATCAGGTGACTGTCAGCTTCCTGACCGTGACCAGTGCAGACAGCGTGCTGATTGAACCGCACCTGTTCTGGCCGGATGCGCTTGGCCGGTTCCACCGACAGCACGTCACCCCGTCACAGTTGCGGCGCTATCGGGATCAACCGGCCCGTGACTCGGCCCGGGCCTGCGCCCATGAACTGCGTGCCGCATTCGCCCGCGCCCTGCAGACCGCCGGTGCCGGACATCTGCAGATCGGCCGCTATTACCCCTGGTGGGAGCGTCTGGATCCTGGTCTGCGAGCAGTGCTGCAATCCTTCAAGGCGACCATCGATCCGGACGGGCGCATGAATCCCGGTGTATTGCTGCCATCGGATCCGGATCAGGGTGGCTGAAGCCCGGGCAGATAGCGGATGGTTGTGCGGGTGTCCGCCCGCCTCACGTTTTCATGCTTGCCCGGCTTCGGCCCGAATTCGCGCTTGAGCCGTCCACGTTCCACGTCGAAATGCGTGATCAGGGCGGGTCGCGATACAACCGGTGAACCACTCGGTCCCCGACCGCGATTCCCAGCCGGTCCGCGGTCCCGCCGCGCAGTTCCAGCACCCCCCTGCCCCGTCGCGGCGCCCTGATCGCACGGGTCGAAAACGGTATGGCGCGACGATGGATATGCATGATGGTTCCGTCGCTGCGCAGGAACAGCATGTCGAGCGGGATCAGCGTGTTCTTCATCCACATGGAGAGGGTCTGCTCACGCGGCCAGTGAAACAGCATGCCTGCGTCCCGTGCCAGCGTCTCGCGGAACATGAGGCCACGGGCCTGCTGTTCCGGTGTCAGAGCCAGTTCGACGCGCAACGCGTGTTCAGTGCCGTCCGCCGCGCGGACCACGAGATCCTCGCGTTCCGGTTCCGCCAGCACCGCTCCCGGCGCCAGCAGCAGCCACAGCAGGACGGCGAACACCCTCGTGACCGTGTGCCCGGTCTTCACGGCAACTCGCCAGCGCTCGATGCCGCAGACACATCCGGGTTCGCGGCTCGGGCCACGGGTTTCTCCAGTCTCGCTCAGTACCACCCTCGCGTGATCGCGGCGCCGAGATCCTCCGCATACAAATCGGTGCGCCGGTCGCGCAGGACCTGGTTGAAATCGTTCCAGTTGCGCTTGCGCCGGGCGTCGGAGAGGTTGACGTCTGCGATCAGCATCTCTTCCCGGTCTTCGCTGGCCGGCCCTGCCAGGGGCCATCCCGTGCAACTCACGATCAGGCTGTTGCCGATGAACGGCTGGCCACGCTCCACACCGACCCGGTCGGCCGCGGCCAGGAACATGGAATTGGAGTGTGCTCCACTCATGGCCAGGATATTCGACATTTTCGGCAAGCCGGCCGGCTGATCCGGCATGGGAACCCAGTTGGTCGGTACGCACAGAATGTCGGCACCCTGGATCGCCGCGAGCCGGAACACCTCCGGAAACCAGATGTCGTAGCAGATCACGACCGCGATGCGCCCGATACCGGTGCGGAACACCGGCACGCCACGGTCGCCCGGTTCAAAGAACAGGTTTTCTGCGGCCCACAGGTGAGTCTTGCGGTAGGTGCCGATGACGCCCTGTGGACCGATGACCACAGCCGAATTGTAGAGCGAATGCCCGTCGCGCTCTGCGATACCGGCGACAATGTGCATCCTGTGGCGGGCAGCGGCGTCGGCCCAGGCCTGGCATGACGGTCCGTCAGGAATGTCCTCGGACAGGTCCAGTGCCTCTTCACGCGTGCTGAAGACATACCCGCTGTTGCACAGTTCCGGCAGCACGACGAGGCCGGCACCGGCGCTGGCCGCCTGGCCGATCAAGTCCAGGGTCCGGTCCAGGTTCATGTCCCGCTCGCCCACGCGCGGTTCCATCTGCAGGCAGGCGATCCGGACCTTGCTCTCGGGTTCCATTGTCGTCATGGCGCGACCTCGTTCAGCTGCCGGATCAGAGTTCAGGGCGTACCGCTGCCCATTCGTGCGTGCGCTCGTAGGCGTGTGCGACACGCAGTGCGGTCATCTCGTCGAACGGCTTCGCCGCGACCTGCATGCCGATGGGCAGGCCGTTGCGATCGAAGCCGCAGGGAACCGAAATCGATGGCAATCCCGTCAGGTTGAACGGATAGGTAAGGCGCCACGAGGCTGCCAGCACGCTCTCCTGTTCCCCCGCAATTTCCAGGCTCGTCGCATCGTGCTGCCAGGCCGTGAGCGCGGTGGTGGGTGCAACAATGACGTCTACATCCGCGAACACCGTGCGGAAGTCCTCCATCAGGACCCGGCGGAGCTGCTCGCCCTTCAGGTAATCCACGCCGGTTACGAAGCGGCCGACCTCGACCAGGGTCCTGACATCCGGTTCGAACAACCGCGTCTTTCCCTGTCGAAGCGAAACATCATGATATGCGGTCGAGGAAGGAAGCTCGACGGCGAAGATGGCGCCGAGCCCGTATTCCAGGGCCGGTATCCGGAATTCGCGCACGGACATGCCCTGGGAGGCAAGATCGCTGATCGCCTGTTCAACGGCGGTCCCGACGTCGTCCTGGTTGCGGTCGAAGAAATGATTGCGACACACCCCGATCCGGAGTTGCCGGACCGGTTGTCCAAGCGCGGTCGTGTAATCGGGAACCGGACGGTCCGCACACGACGGATCGCCGGGGTCGGCTCCGGCAAGAACGTTCAGCATCAGTGCGGCATCGGTGACAGTGCGGGTCAGGGGCCCGGCGGTATCCAGAGACCACGTATGCGGTACGATACCGCTGCGTCCGACCCGGCCGAATGTCGGTTTCAGCCCGACCGTGCCGCAGATGCTGGCCGGAATGCGGATCGATCCGCCGGTGTCGGAGCCCAGCGCAGCAGTCGCAAGCCCTGCGATCACGGCTGCTCCGGAACCGCCGCTGGAGCCGCCCACCACCCGGCCGGTGTCCCACGGATTGCACGTCGGTGGTGTTACCGTGCCCCAGGCGAACTCGTGCATCCGTGTCTTGCCGGTCAGAACCGTGCCGGCCGCGCGCAACCGCGCGACCGCATTCGAGTCCTCTGCCGGGAACGAGAACCCCGGCGCCGTGGTACCGGCGAATGTCGGCATGTCCCGGGTCGTGTAGTTGTCCTTCACTCCCACGGGAATACCGTGCAGTGGACCGCGCCAGTTTCCGTCCCGGATTTCCCGCTCCGCGTCCCTGGCCGACTCCAGCGCACTGTCCGCCAGGTGGACGTAGCTCTTCAGTACGTCGTCGTGCAGGCCGATGCGCTCCAGTACCGCTTCGGTCAGATCGACCGGAGAAACGCGCCCGGTGCGCAGGTCCGGCGCAAGCGATTCAATCGACCGGGACCACAGCTCGGTGCTCATGACGTGGTCCCGTCCCGGTAGCCGCCTGCCGGGTCGAACACGACCGCAGGATGCACGTCAGTCAGATCGCATTCCCGCAACTTGTGGATCGCGACCAGAATATCCTCGAACGCCTGCAGGTTGGCTTCGAGACGAGCGGCGTCAAATTCAACTCCCAGGATGTCCCTGTAAGGTTCGAGCAATTCTCTGGTTGAGGACCCTGTCATTGCAAGTACTCCCACATGTGTCGATCGCCGGAGTTCGTTCTTTCAACCCGTTCCACGGTTCCGGTGCGTCGCTCCCGCTGCGGCCGGTTTCCCGCGGTCCGGTGTTCGACCCGGCGCGGGCCTCGCGAGGTCGGATGGCGCCGCTGCTGTCCGCGGCATGGTGACTGGCGACACCTGTCACCGACGCGCGTCGCTGAGGCAGCGCCCGGCGTGCCGGTGCCGGATGACGTGTGCATGTCGACTGGCATTCTCCCCGCGTCAGACAGACAGGTGATCGGCGATCCGGGAAGCCGCGTTTGGCACGTCGCTTCTGCCTGCGTCGTCGATCTCTCCGAGCTTGAGCACCGACCAGCGGTCGGCGACCTCCAGCGCGAACCGGACATTCTGCTCCACCAGCAGCATTGCCACTCCCGTGCGCTCGCGTTCCGCAACCAGTACCCGGGCAAGCCGTTCGACGATCGAGGGCTGCAGGCCCTCGGAAATTTCATCGACCAGCATCAGCCGTGGACGAGCCATCAGCGACCGCGCGATCAGCAGCATTTTCTGCTCACCACCCGACAGGGTTCCGGCGCGCTGGTCGAGCCGCTCCCCGAGGAAGGGAAACGCCTCGCAGATCCGCGCGAGTTCCTCTGCAAACCAGCCTGGTTCCATCTGGCCCAGGCGCAGGTTGTCGCCCACGGTCAGGTCCTGGAAGATCGCCTGCTCCTGGGGTGTGTAGGCGATGGCACGACGCGCAATCCGGTGCGGTGCGTCCCGGGTCACGTCAGTCCCGTCAAGGACGACGTTCCCTTCCCGCGCCGGCAGGAAACCCATCACGGTCTTCAGCAGCGTGCTCTTGCCCATGCCGTTCTTGCCCAGCAGGGCAACGATTTCGCCGGCGCCGACAGTGAGGCTGATCCGGCGTATCACGATGGCTTCACCGTACCCGCTGGTCAGTCCGCTGACCGCCAGTGCTGCCGCAGGATCCTTCATGTCTTTCCGTGTTCCGCATCCAGCGAGGCGCCGGCATAGATGTTGCGGACCAGTTCCGAGCCAACCACCTCCTCCACGGAACCGTCCAGCACGATCTGTCCCTGGTGCAGCACGATGACCCGGGAACTGATTTCACGGACAAAGTCCAGGTCGTGCTCGACCAGCAGGATGCTCAGTCGCTCGCGCTCGGTCAGCGAGGTCAGAATTGCGCCGATCCGCTCGCGTTCCACCCGGGTCAGACCGGCAGTCGGTTCGTCGAGAAGCACGATGCTCGGCTCCAGGGCCAGCACCATCGCCAGTTCCAGGGCCTGTTTCTGGCCGTGGGCCAGGTGGCGCGCCTCTGTATTCAGGTTCTCTGCCAGGCCGGTTTCCTCGACAATGCGCAACGCCGCTTCCGGCAGGTGAAGGGTCGTGCCGCTGGCCCAGATCGACGGAGGATCCAACCGGAACCGCGCAACCCGCAGACACTCCGCAACACTCAGCGTGGCGAAGATGTTCGCCGCCTGGAACTTCCGCCCGATGCCAAGCGCCACGCAGCGATCGGGTCCCCACCTGCCGAGGTTTCGGCCGAATACCGCGATGGTGCCGCCGGACCTCTCGTAGCCGTCGGCAAGACAGCGGATCAGGGTGGTCTTTCCGGCGCCGTTCGGCCCCACCAGGCTCAGCAGTTCGCCCCTGTTGGCATCAAAGTCGATCCCCTGGAGCACCTGGAGACTGCCGAAGTGCCGGTGCACGCCCCGAACCACGAGCGGTTGCCCGGAGCCGCGCTCGACTTCCTGGGCGGTGATCGGCTTGAGTTCCGGTGCATCCATCCTGCGGGCCGGACGCCGGACCAGGCGCCTCCAGAGCCTGACCACTTCGGGCAGGAGGCCCTGTGGCAACGCCACAATGATTGCAACGAAGAGGACGCCGATCAGGAGTTTCCAGTAAAACGGCAGGCTGCCGGAAAGATAGGAACTGGTCACGTCGATGAGGATCGCACCGATAACCGGACCGATCAGCGTCCCGCGTCCGCCGAGTGCGACCCAGATCAGCAATTCGGTGCCGAGCAGGAAGCCTGCCAGTTCCGGAGCGACGACATTGGTGAAGGTCGCGTAGCCGAAGCCCGCGATGGCGCCGATCGCACCGGCAATCACCAGCAGCAGGATCTTGATCCGGGACACCGGAATTCCGAGATAGGCACAGCGTGTTTCGTTCTCCTTGATGGCGACCAGCACCCTGCCCATGTCGCTGCGCACGAACAGCCAGGCAAGACCCGTGATCACGACCAGGAACACGCCGGCGATCCAGAACCAGGTCTCGCTGGACCAGTAGTAGGTCGGAAAGCCGGAAAGGCCGCTGCTTGACCCGGTGGTGCGGCCGCCGGCAAAGATCACCTGGGTAACGATGATCGGAAGTGCCAGGGTGACGATGGAACCGTAGAGCGGAGAGGCTCCATGGTAGAATGCGAGCCAGCCCGCCAGCGCCGCCACTGCAACGGCGGCAACGATCCCGAGAAACACGGCAAGAAGCGCCCAGTGGGCGCCGAAGCCCCAGTGGGTGAACACCAGCGCACAGGCATAGGCGCCGATGCCGAAAAAGGCGGACTGGCCAAAGGTAAGGATGCCGGTATAGCCCCAGAGCAGGTCCACGGTCAGTGCCAGTGCAGCCAGCAGCAGGGCCCGGATCAGGATGTTGACGACGTAGATGTCGAGAAAGAAGGGTGCCACGGCGAGAATCACCAGCGCGGCGGCGCCGAACGTCAGGACGGTCCGGATATCCGTGCGCCGCTGCCTGGTCGGGGAGCGTCGGGCAGGTCCGGGTTGTGCCTGATCAACCACTGAACAGGCCTTGCGGGCGAATCCGCAGGATCACGGCTGCGAGAACGACAATGGTCAGACCGCCGAGAATGGCGCTGATGTAGCTGCTGACCAGGACCTGGGCCCCACCGAGGATCAGCGAAGCGACCATCAGGCCGGGAATGGAAACACCCGAGACAAGGACCAGCATGAACGAGTTGATCAGCCAGGGCAGTCCCAGGTTGGGATCGACGGAGATGAGAGGTGTGATCAGTGCGCCGGCCATGCTGGCCAGTGCGGCACCCAGGCCGAAGGTGGTCAGGCGGACACGCGTGCTGTCGATCCCAAGGCCGCGCGCGAGATCCTCGTTCATGATCACCGCCCGTGCGTTGAGCCCGAAGCGGGTAAAGTAGAGCAGGGCAATGAGAACCAGTGCAAGCATTGCTCCGATGACGACCAGCGCGAGGCGGTATGTCGAATAGGACTGGCCCAGAAACTCTATGGCGCCGGATAGCGGGCTCTGCACGAACTGCACCTCGCGTCCGAAGACGATCGTGATGACCTGTCCGATGACAATTCCGAGGCCCCAGGTGGCCAGGATCGCGTCCAGCGGCCGGGCGTAGAGGGGGCGCACGATCACGCGCTCGATCACCAGCCCGAGCACAAACCCGACCACGGCTGCAAATGGAATGGCCATCCAGGGATTCCAGCCCAGCTGGGTGGTCACGAAGGCCGCGTACCCTCCGATGGCCAGAAAGGCGCCATGGGCGAAGTTGATCAGCTTCATCACGCCCAGGATGATCATCAGACCGCTTGCGACCGTGAACAGGATTGCAGCGGTCGTCACGATGTCGAGGAGCAGAACGCCCACGTGCCCGGACCCCCTGGGTGTACCGTGCCGGCGCCTGGCCGGCCGCATCACCGCGTGGCGGTGCGGCCAGCCGAGGACGGACCTGCTCTACAGGTCAGGACACTGTTCGCCCGGATCCACGTCGACGAAACTGCTGATCAGCTTGATCCCGCCATCCGCCTGGACCTGCGCCAGATACATCGTCAGTGGTGCGTGGCGCTGCTTGTTCATCTGGATCTTGCCGCGCGGACCCATGAACGACACGTCATCAAGCGCGTCGATGACCGCCTGGGCATCGGTCGTACCGGCCATTTCCACTGCCAGCTTGTAGAGGTACACGCCCTCGTACTGCGGCACCGAGAGATCGTTCGGTGTCTTCAGGTCATCGCCGAAATGGGCCCTCATGTTCTTCAGAAAGTCCTGGTTTTCCTTGCTCGGGATGTCGGTGATGTACGAGGCCGAAATGTAGATGCCCGCGGCATCCGCCCCCATGTTCCGGGCAGTACCCTCGTCGACCGCGAGGTTGCCATAGGGAATGTCCACTCCCGCCGCGCGCAGCTGCTTGGTCAGGGTCACGTTGGGCGCACCACCCGCGGTCGAGGTGATCAGGGCGTCTGCGCCGGACGCCTTGAGCTTGCTGATGATCGGCGTCCAGTCGGTTCCGTCCATGGGCAGGTATTCGTCGCCCAGGACCTTGCCGCCCTTCTCGTTGATGTAGTCGGCGGTGAATTCGAGCATGCCGCGGCCGAACGCGTAGTCGCTGCCGATCAGGAAGAAGGTCTTGGCTCCGAGTTCACCCATGAAGTAGTCGACAATCGGGGCAACCTGCTGGTCCGGCACCCAGGCGTTCACGTAGAGCCAGGGACTGCAGGACCGGCCTTCGTAGAAGGACGTGTAGATGAAGGGAACGCGTCCACGGTTGACGATCGGCAGGCCGGCGTTGCGCGCGGCGCTGGTCTCCATCGAGATCAGTACATCGACCTTCTTCTGAAACACCAGGGAATCAAACGCCTTCTGTGCACCCTGTGCACCGCTGCCGTCATCGGCGACGACCAGCTCGATCTGCCGGCCAAGCACTCCGCCTGCCTTGTTGATCTCCGCCGCGGCAAGTTCCGCGGACTGAACCACGGAAGGGGCGACCACGCTGTTGGCGCCGCTCAGACCAACCGGGATGCCGATCTTGATCGTATCGGCGGCCGAGGCGATACCAGCCAATCCAAGGGCAAGTGTCGCCGCAAGCACGCCTGCCATGCCGCCAATGTGTTTCCTGGCCATGATTTTTCCCCTGGATTGTTGCACGGTTGCGCCGTAAGTCGGCGCCGGGCTGTGAGCGGGCGCCACCGCAGGTACGGAGCGGTCTCGCGCGGCTCTGGTTGATCGTGAAGCAATACGATCGGCCGTTCAAGCCCGTCACTCCTGCGTGAGCCTCCTGATAATCGACTCCATGTACCGGGAAGTCTGCCGTAGTCCGCGCCTCCGGTACCGGGAGTTGTTGCACTGGCACACAGCCATCATTCTCGCGGCCATGACTCCGGCACGGGGGCCTGCCGGGTGATGTCTCCTGCCTCCTGGTCCGATATAAGCCGATGACCGAGTCCACCAGCGTGTCGGAGATCACGGGCGTGAACCTTGCGAGACCGCTCATCATCGCGGCCGGGCTGATCGCCCTGTGGCAGGTCGTGGTCTGGGCAAGCGGCACGCCGCCCTACATCCTGCCGGGTCCGGTCCGCGTGATCCGGTCCTGGATCGGAAACGACACCATGATCATCGCCCACGCCGGGGTCACGCTCGCGGAAATCCTGCTGGGCCTGTTGATCGGCACCGTCTTCGGCGCCGCAGCCGCCATCATCATGTCCCAGGCGGCAGTGCTGCGCCGCTGGCTGCTGCCGGTCCTGGTGGCAAGCCAGGCGCTTCCGGTGTTCGCACTCGCCCCGCTGCTGGTCCTGTGGCTCGGTTACGGCATGGCCTCGAAGGTGGCGATGGCGGCGCTCATCATCTTCTTCCCCGTCACCGCCGCCCTTCACGACGGGTTGCGCCGGACCGAACCGGAATGGATCGACAGTGCGCGCACGCTCGGCTGTCACGGCGTCTCCCTGCTGCTCCGCGTCCGGCTGCCGGCCGCCCTGCCCGCGCTGGCGTCGGGCATCCGGGTGGCAACCGCCGTTGCTCCGATCGGGGCCGTGGTCGGGGAATGGGTCGGGGCCAGTGCCGGGCTTGGGTACCTGATGCTGCACGCGAACGCCCGCATGCAGGTCGACCTCATGTTCGCGGCCCTGCTCACGCTCACGGTGATGGCCGTGGCACTCTACGGTGCGGTCGACCTGGCGCTGCGCCGGTCCATGCCGTGGCAGCACGGTGAGGGAGGTCAACCGGATGCCGGATGAGTGATGCCGCCCGGAGCGGGGCTGGGGCGGCGCTGTCCGTAGACCGCATGGGCCCTGTTCTCGAAGGCGGCAACCATGCGGTGAACCGCTTCGGTGAACAGTGTCGAGATGATCTTCTGGAGCACCACCGAACGGAACTCGAAATCGACGTGGAAATCGATCAGGCAGCCGTCCGGCGTGTCGCTGAACCGCCAGTGGCTCTCCAGGTAACGGAACGGCCCTTCGGCGTAGACGACATCGATGCGGCCCCCGGCCCGGTCAAGTGATACCCGCGACGTAAATCGTTCCCGGACAAGCCGGTATCCGATCATCAGATCGGCAACGACCTGGGTTCCGGATCGCGAACGCACCCGCGCTCCCACGCACCATGGCAGGAACTCGGGATAACGGGCGACATCCGCCACCAGGTCAAACATCTGGGAACTGCGGAACGGGATGGTTCGCTGCTCTCTGTGGCTCGGCACGATCCGGGTCCGTTACCGACGCGTGGCCAGGCTCGCAAGCCGGACTGTGTCGCTCAACTGTTCAGCCGTCCTGGCCTGGCGGGCCGCACGCAGGCGCTCGAAGTCTTCGTCGGCATGGTATGACGAACGCGTAAGGGGTGATGCCGAGACCATCAGGAACCCCTTGCCCCTGGCGATCCGGGCCATGGCGTCGAATTCGTCGGGAGGAACGAAGCGGGCGACCGGATGGTGCCGCCGGGTCGGCTGCAGGTACTGGCCGATGGTGAGGAAATCGATGTCGGCCGAGCGCATGTCGTCCATGACCTGGCCAACCTCGTCCCTGTTCTCTCCCAGTCCGACCATGAGGCCCGACTTGGTAAACATGGTCGGGTCGCGTTCCTTCACACGGTCGAGAAGCCTGAGTGAATGGTAGTAGCGTGCGCCCGGCCGCACGCCCGGGTAGAGGCGGGGGACTGTCTCGAGGTTGTGGTTGAAGACGTCGGGACGGGCGTCGATCACCCGTTCGAGTGCTCCGTCCTTGCGCAGGAAGTCCGGCGTGAGGATCTCGATGGTGGTTCCGGGAGAAAGCCGGCGGATCTCCCGGATCGTGTGCGCGAAATGATCCGCCCCGCCGTCGTCGAGATCATCCCGGTCGACCGAGGTGATCACCACGTGGGCAAGGCCGAGTTCCGATACCGCCGCACCGGTATTGGTCGGTTCCATCGGATCGAGCGGTCGCGGCAGGCCGGTGGCGACGTTGCAGAAGCCGCAGGCCCGGGTACAGATGGCGCCCATGATCATGAAGGTGGCGTGGCGCTTCGCCCAGCATTCGCCGATGTTCGGACAGGCCGCCTCTTCGCATACCGTGTGCAGGTTGCGGCGGCGAACCAGTTCGCGGGTCTGGTGGTACTGCGGCGATGTCGGCGCCTTGACCCGGATCCAGGACGGTTTGCGCCGGATCGGGTGTTCCTGCCTGTTGGCCTTCTCGGGATGGCGTGCCGCTCCGGTCGGGGTTCCCGAGGCAGTCAGCGTGATGTCCGGTTCCGCACCCATCAGAAGTGCAGCGCCCGGCCGTAGGCGTCCAGCACCGACTCGTGCAACATCTCCGAGAGTGTCGGATGCGGAAACACCGTGTTCATCAATTCGGCTTCTGTGGTCTCGAGCGTACGGGCAACGGTGTAGCCGTGGATCAGTTCGGTAACCTCGGCACCGATCATGTGCGCGCCGAGCAGTTCGCCGGTCGCAGCGTCGAACACGGTCTTCACCAGCCCCTCGGGTTCGCCGAGCGCAATCGCCTTGCCGTTTCCGATGAACGGGAACCGGCCTACCTTGACCTCCCTGCCGCTGTTCCTGGCGGCCGCCTCGGTCATCCCGACGCTCGCCACCTGGGGGCGGCAGTAGGTACATCCCGGAATGGTACTGGCATCCAGCGGGTGGGCGTTCCCGGTGCCCGCGATCGCTTCGACGCACAGCACGCCCTCGTGGCTTGCCTTGTGGGCCAGCCACGGCGGCCCGGTGAGGTCGCCGATTGCCCGGACACCCGGCTCCCCGGTCCGGCACCATTCGTCGATCACCACGTGGCCGCGATCGACACTGACCGCGGTCGCTTCCAGTCCGAGATCCTCCACATTCCCGGTAATTCCGACGGCGAGGATCACCTTCTCGACATCGAAATCACGGGTCCCGGCTCCGTCCTCAACCGTGACCCGGGCGCCCTCGGCACTGGCCGAGACCCCGGTGACCCGAGCCGCGGTGAGTATCGTCATCCCCCTGGAAGCGAACGCCTTGTGCGCCCGTTCGGAAATTTCCTCGTCCTCGACCGGCAGGATTCGGTCAAGCACCTCCACCACCGTGACCTCGGCACCCAGGTCGGAATAGAAGCTGGCGAACTCGATCCCGATCGCTCCCGACCCGATCACGAGGACCGATGCCGGCAGGGCATCCGGTACCATGGCTTCGCGATAGGTCCAAACGGCGGTCCCGTCCGGTTCGATCCCGGGCAGGGTCCGCGCCCTCGCCCCGGTTGCCAGGATGACGTGGGCCGCGTCGAACTCGCCGAGTGCGGCACCCTCGCGTTCGACCGATACCAGGCGGCGGCCGTCCCGGGTTCCGGCGAGCCGTCCGCGCCCGTCGATCACCGCCACACCGTTCTTGCGCAGCAGATGCGCGACACCGCCCGACAGCTGCCGCGCCACGGTGCGCGACCGGGCGACGACCTTGTCCATGTCGAAGGATATCTCGCCGACCGAGATCCCGTAGCCGTCGAGGTTGTGCAGCAGGTGATGGATTTCCGAGGCGCGCAGGAGTGCCTTGGTGGGGATACATCCCCAGTTGAGGCAGATGCCGCCCAGGTGCGCCTCCTCGATGACGGCACAGCGAAGACCGAGTTGCGCAGCCCTGATCGCGGCGACATATCCGCCCGGCCCGCCTCCGATCACGATGATGTCGTGGCTGGTGTCCGACATGTCCGTTCCGCCGGTCACAGCAGCATCAGCAGCGGGTCCTCGACCAGCCGCTTGAAGGCCGCGAGCAGGCGGGCGCCGACCGCCCCGTCGACGACCCGGTGATCGACCGACAGGGTGCATGTCATCACCGTGGCGATTGCCAGCGCATCATCGCGTACGACCGGTCGCTTGCTCCCCTCGCCGACGGCAAGGATCGCACCCTGGGGCGGGTTGATGACGGCGGCGAATTCCCGCACCCCGTACATGCCGAGGTTCGATATCGAGAAGGTCCCGCCCTGGTACTCCTCGGGAGCGAGCTTGCCGTCGCGGGCCCGGGCAGCGAGTTCCTTCATCTCGGCGGCGATCTGCGAAAGGCCCTTGTGCTGGGCGTTTCGGATGACCGGGGTGATCAGTCCACCGTCGATGGCCACCGCGACCGAGATGTCGACCGAACCGTAGACGCGGATCGCGTCCTCGCTCCAGGAGGCGTTCGCTTCCGGAACCTGGCCAAGCGCGAGGGCCGCTGCGCGGATCACCATGTCGTTGACCGAGATCCGGGCGGTGTCGTCGAGGCGTGCGTTGAGGGTCCGGCGAACCTCCAGCAGGGCATCGAGCTCGCAATCCATGGACAGGTAGAAATGCGGTGCGGTCTGTTTCGATTCGGCAAGCCGGCGCGCAATCACCTTGCGCATGGTGGAATTCGGTCGATCCTCGAACTGCGCCGTTGCAGGTGGCGCAGGTGGAGCGGCGGCCGCGGGCGGGGTCGGGGCGACCGGAACCGACGGCTGCGGTCGGTCGGTGCCTGCGGCGATGACAGCCTCGATGTCGACCTTGACGATCCGGCCGTTCGGGCCCGTGCCGCTGATCGCCGTCAGATCGAGACCGGCCTGGTGGGCCATGCGCCGGGCAAGCGGGCTTGCGAAAACGCGCCCGCCGTCCCGGTCCGGCGCGGCGGGCGCGGCCGCCGCCGGCTTCGGGGCGACAGGCTGTGGCGCGGTGGACGGCGGCAGATCGCCGGAGACCGCGTCGAGCGCCTCGTCCCCCTCTCCTTCCTCGAGCAGCAGCGCGATCAGGGTATTCACGGCCACGCCCTCGGTCCCGGCAGCCACCAGGATGCGTCCCATGGTACCGTCGTCGACCGCCTCGATTTCCATGGTTGCCTTGTCGGTCTCGATTTCCGCCATCACATCGCCCGCCTGGACCGGATCGCCGGGCTGACGGTGCCAGGCAACGATCTTGCCCTCGGTCATGGTCGGGGAGAGCGCGGGCATGAAGATCTGGATCGGCATGGCTCTTTCTCTCAGGACCTGTAGCAGACTTCGCGGGCCGCTGCCGCGATGTCCTCTGCGCCGGGCAGGGCAAGCTGTTCCAGGTTGGCAGCGTACGGCATCGGTGCGTCGGCCCCTGTCACCCGCTTCAGTGGCGCATCGAGCCAGTCGAAGGCCTCTTCCATGACACGTGCGGCAAGTTCGGCCCCTATCCCGCACGCGGGCCAGCCTTCCTCCACCGAGACGATCCGGTTGGTCCGCCGCACGGACGCGACGACCGTGTCGATATCCAGCGGCCGCAGCGTCCGGAGGTCGACCACCTCCGCACCGATGCCGTCGGCAGCCAGCAGATCCGCCGCTTCCAGTGCCTTTCCGACCATGATCGAAAACGCGGTTATGGTGACGTCAGAGCCCGGCCGGACCACATGGGCCTTGCCGATGGGAACCACGAAGTCGGGGTCGATCGGCACTTCGAAGCTGCGACCGTAGAGCACCTCGTTCTCGAGCACGATCACCGGGTTGGGATCCCGGATCGCCGACTTGAGCAGGCCCTTGGCATCGGCGCCGGACCAGGGTGCGACCACCTTGAGGCCCGGGCAGTGGGCATACCAGCTCGAATAGTCCTGCGAATGCTGGGCAGCAACGCGTGCCGCCGCGCCGTTCGGGCCGCGGAAGACGATCGGACATCCCATCTGGCCGCCCGACATGTACAGCGTCTTGGCGGCGGAGTTGATGATGTGGTCCATTGCCTGCATGGCGAAATTGAAGGTCATGAACTCGACGACCGGCCTCAGGCCACCAAAGGCGGCGCCGACTCCGAGACCTGCGAACCCGTGCTCGGTGATCGGAGTATCGATCACACGCCTGTCGCCGAACTGCTGCAGCAGGCCCTGGGTGACCTTGTAGGCCCCCTGGTACTCCGCGACCTCCTCGCCCATGACGAAGACCCGCTCGTCGGCGAGCATTTCCTCCGCCATGGCGTCGCGCAGGGCCTCGCGCACCGTCTGCAACCGGGTCTCGCCCGGCTGGCGTTCGGCATCGACAACCGCCGGAGCGGGCGGTTCCGGCCGGGCCGGCGTGACCGCCGGGGGAACAGGCGGCAGCGGCTGCTCGAGTGCGGTCTCCTCCTCGCCTTCGGCCAGCAGCAGGCAGATCGGGGTGTTCACGGCAATGTTCTCGCTGCCGGCCGGCACCAGGATGCGGCCGAGCACCCCCTCGTCGACGGCTTCCAGTTCCATGGTCGCCTTGTCGGTTTCGATCTCCGCGATCACGTCGCCCGGAATGACCTGGTCCCCGGGCTGCCGGTGCCAGGCGACGATCGTGCCTTCCGTCATGGTCGGCGAGAGCGCCGGCATCAGTATCTGAGTGGCCACCTTCGCTGCCTCCCCGGGGACGCTTCAGTCCTGGACCAGAATGTCGGTAAAGAGTTCCGCCGGATCGGGTTCCGGGCTCGACTGGGCAAAATCGGCGGCGTCCGTCACGACGGCACGAATATCGCGATCGATCGCCTTGAGGTCATCGTCGCTGACCCCCGCCTTGGCGAGACGCTGGCGGGCGTTGTCGATCGGATCGTGCTCCTGGCGCATCCTCTGCACTTCGTCCTTGGTCCTGTACTTGGCCGGGTCGGACATGGAATGGCCCCGGTAACGATAGGTCTTCATCTCGAGAATGTAGGGGCCCTTGCCGGACGAGGCGTGCGCGATTGCCTTCCTGCCAGCGTCACGCACCGCAATGACGTCCATGCCGTCCACTTCCGTGCCGGGAATGCCGTAGGCCGCTCCGCGCTCCGCCAGGGCTCCGCCAGCCGCTGCCCGGTTGACCGAGGTGCCCATGCCGTACTTGTTGTTCTCGATGACGTAGATGCACGGCAACTGCCACAGCGCCGCCATGTTGAAACTCTCGTAGACCTGTCCCTGGTTGACCGCGCCGTCACCGAGATAGGTCAGGCTGACCGCGGTTTCGCCACGGTACTTGTGGGCAAATGCCAGCCCGGTTCCAATCGGGACCTGTGCCGCAACAATGCCGTGTCCGCCGAAAAAGTTCTTCTCCCGGCTGAACATGTGCATGCTGCCACCCTTGCCCCTGGAATACCCGCCGACACGTCCGGTCAGTTCGGCCATGACCCCGCGGGGCTCCATGCCGCAGGCGAGCATGTGGCCGTGATCCCGGTAGCTGGTGACCACGCTGGAGCCTTCCTCGACCGCCGCCTGCATGCCGACCACCACCGCTTCCTGTCCGATGTAGAGGTGGCAGAAACCGCCGATCAGCCCCATGCCGTACATCTGCCCGGCCTTTTCCTCGAAGCGGCGGATCAGCAGCATCATTCGGTACAGCGTGAGCAACTCCTCCCGCGACACCCTGGCGGTTCGCCGGGGCCTCGTTGCACGGCCGGCTGTCCTGGTGGCTGATCTCGCCATGACATGCTCCGGATCTCTGGTCGGATGCAGGGGTGTGCTGCCCGTAACCCGGGCGGAGTCGAGGCGCATTGAACCCGAAATGCCGTGAGGATTCAAGAATTCCACGCGCTGGCGGGGGTGCGGGACCCTGGACCCGGACCGGGCCTCGCCCCGCTGTCGGCCGGGCATCAGGGCACGGCTATCCGGCCTGTTTCCCGCCTTCCGGCAGTCGGATCAGCAGCTCGTCCGCATGAGAATATCCGAGCTTCGACCGGACGAGTTCCTCGAGCAGGTCAAGGTCGAGACTGTCTGCCCGCAACAGGGAGACCTTGTGCTCGAGCCTCTCGCGCGTGGACCGCACGCGTTCGTGCACGTCCCGGGCCTGCTCGATCCGGAAGTCGAGCGCCCGGGACGCCGACAGACCGTGCTCGCCCTCAAGGAGGTGATAGCTGAAATATGCAAGCACGCTGCAGGCAAGGCACGGACCGGCAAGGGCTCGCAGACGCTTGCGACTGTTGATGCTGATCGTCAACACCGGTGCGGCTCCCGATTTCCTCGAGTGTCACATCAAGAGTGTACCATACACGTTCGCGCCGGTACAGGAACTACCGGTCGAACGGACTGCGACCCGCGTACAGGGCCGCCGGCCCGAGTTCCTCCTCGATGCGCATCAGCTGGTTGTACTTCGCGGTCCGCTCGGAGCGGGACGGCGCGCCGGTCTTGATCTGGCCGGCATTCACCGCCACGGCAAGGTCCGCGATGGTGACGTCCTCGGTCTCGCCGGAACGGTGCGACATGATGGTGCCGAACGACGAGCGTTGCGCCAGGGCGACCGTGTCCAGGGTTTCCGACAGGGTTCCGATCTGATTGGGCTTGACCAGGACCGCGTTGGCGGCCCGGCGTTCAATACCGGTGCGCACACGTTCCGGCGAGGTCACGAACAGATCGTCGCCGACGATCTGCACCCGTTCCCCGAGCTCGGCTGTCAGGGCCGCAAACCCGTCCCAGTCATCTTCAGCCAGGCCGTCTTCGATCGAGACGATGGGATAGCGCTCGCACAGGTCGGCGTAGAATGCGACCATCCCGGCCGAATCAAGCTCCCGCCCCTCGCCTGCAAGCCGGTACAGCCCGTCCTTCCGGAATTCGGTTGCCGCCGGATCGAGCGCAATCGCGACATCCTCGCCCGGGATGAAGCCGGCTGTCTCGATGGCGCGGGTGATGAAGCCGAGCGCCGTCTCGGTTCCGTCAAGCCCGGGGGCGAACCCGCCCTCGTCCCCGACGTTCGTGTTGTGGCCCGCATCGAGGAGGGCGGTGCGCAGCGTCCGGAACACCTCGGCTCCCGTGCGCACCGCCTCGCACAATGATCCGGCCGTGACCGGGACAATCATGAACTCCTGAAAATCGACCGGCGTGTCGGCATGCGCGCCGCCGTTGAGGATGTTCATCATCGGAGTCGGCAACAGGCGGGCCTGCAGACCCCCCACGTGCCGGTAGAGCGGGACGCCGAGATGTGCCGCGGCCGCCCGGGCCACGGCAAGGCTGACTCCCAGTATCGCGTTGGCACCGAGCCGGCTCTTGTTCGCGGTTGCGTCGAGTTCTGTCAGCGTCATGTCGATCAGGCGCTGTTCGGTCGCGTCCCGGCCCGAAAGCGTGTCGAAGATCTCGCCGTTGACCGCATCGACGGCCCGCAGCACCCCCCTGCCCCCGTACCGGGCCGCATCACCGTCGCGCAGTTCGGCCGCCTCGTGCGCCCCGGTCGACGCGCCGGACGGCACCGCGGCGCGCCCGAAGGCGCCGGACTCGAGCCGTACGTCCACCTCGACGGTCGGGTTGCCGCGACTGTCGAGAACTTCCCGCGCCCGGATGTCGTCGATTCCGCTCATGCCGTCTCTTCCCTTCCGGACATCCGCAACAGGCAGCCTCAGGTCCCGGTCCGGAGCAGCGTGTCGGCCCTGGCGGAGGCTTCGGCCGACCGGGCGGTATCGCCGGTGCCTGCCAGCGCTTCGGAGAACCGTCTCCAGCTCCAGGCACTGTTCGGCGTCCGGGTGGTCCGTTCCGCCAGCAGTGCCCGGGCCATGGTGCTCCGGTCGGTCTTCAGCAGGGCGTCGACCAGCATCTGTTCGAACAGGTCGCGCTGGGCGTGACTGCCACCCATGCGATGAATCTCGTAGCGGACCGGCCACAGGCAGTCCACGACCCGGTCCCAGTTTCCGGCCCGCAGTGCCGACATCGCCTCCCCGATTTCCACGCCGAAACCCGCCGCAATCCGGCCCTGGGTGGTGGGCTGACTCGCATAGGTGCGCAACCGTGAAAGCATGGTCGCCGCGGCCTCGGTACGCCCGTCGCCGATCAACGCCATCAGGTAGTGCAGGCTGACGAAGATCAACTCGTGATCGTCGACATGCGCCTGGGCCAGTTCGGCAAGCGGATCCCAGCGGTCGCCGACATCGACACCGTACATCTCGAGACGCCACAGCAACGCCGGGCAGTTGACCATCTCGAGGTACATGTCCGCTTCAAGGTCGGAGACGATCTGTTCGTCGTAGAGCCGCAGCACTTCGTCGAATTCGTGCCGCTCGAGGTGGTACAGCGCCTGGTGCCAGTGCAGGTGGAACCGGAAGTTGTTGACCACCGACCAGCTGTCCTCCTGCGAACGGATCCACTCGATCCCCTCGCGATGCCGGCCTTCCATCTCCATGACATGTGCCACGGCGTGTACCGACCACGCGTCCTCGGGATCGATCTCCACGGCACGGCGGCCGAAGCGTTCAGCCTGGCGGTAGTCTCCCGACTCCTCCAGCCCGAACGCGTGCATGCCGAGCAGATTGCCGTAGTGGCGGTGTTCCGGTCCCCAGTGCGGCAGGACCCGCGCGGTGGAATCGCGCATCTTGCCGCCGGCGCCCGAATAGAAGTGGGAAAAATGAGCGAGCCGGAGCGCAAAGACATCGAGGGGATGGTCAAGCAGGACCTGTTCCCACAGGTCGATGGCTCCGTCGATGTCCTCTCCGCACCACGACCCGAGTGCCGCAAGGTGCAGTCGTTCCCGGTCGGTGGCGCCCCGTTTCGATACCGCGTCGCGGGCGTCGGCAAGGGCCCGGCGGGCACGATGCGCCATGGCGTCGTTGCCGAACAGCTTGAAGAAGTAGCCCTTCGCCACGTGCGCCATCGGCAGGTCGGGATCGACCTGCAGCGTGGCCTTGAGCCGGTCTCCGGCATCGCGCCGAAACCGGACGTAGGCGTCGATCACGCCATCCAGTTCGGCAACCGCTTCGGGGCTGGCCGCCGTGCAGGGCAGCCCGTAGCAGTCAGTGTGCACGTCCATTCGTACTCTCCCACTCAGACTGGGTCCGGGATTTGGCGAGGCGGTCCAGCTGTACGAGTTCCGACAGCAGTGCCGACATGTCGTCAAGGCAGATCATGTTCGGGCCGTCGCTCGGTGCGTTGTCCGGGTCCTGGTGGGTCTCGATGAAGACCGCCGATACACCGACCGCGACCGCCGCCCGGGCCAGGACCGAGGCATAGCGTCGATCACCGCCGCTGGCTGAACCCCGGCCGCCCGGTTGGGCAACCGAATGGGTGGCGTCAAAGACGACCGGGTATCCGGTCTCGGCCATTTGCGGCAGGGCCCGCATGTCGCAGACCAGGGTATTGTAGCCGAAACTGGTTCCCCGTTCGGTCAGCAGGATATCCCGACAGCCTCCTCCTTCGAGCTTGGCCACCACGTGGGGCATGTCCCACGGCGCGAGGAACTGACCCTTCTTCACGTTGACCGTCCGGCCGGTTGCCGCCGCCGCCAGCAGCAGGTCGGTCTGGCGGCACAGGAAGGCCGGGATCTGCAGTACGTCGACGGCGTCGGCGACATCGCCGCACTGGCCGGACTCGTGCACGTCCGTCAGCACCGGGCAGCCGAAACGCGTCCTGATGTCGGCCAGGATCGGCAGTCCTTTCGCCATTCCGATCCCGCGGGCGCCGCTGGCGCTGGTCCGGTTCGCCTTGTCGAAGGACGACTTGAACACGAGACCCAGACCGTGTTGACAGCACATCTCGACCAGGGCGCCCGCCATGTCGAAGGCGTGGTCCCGGCTCTCGATCTGGCACGGACCGGCGATCAGGGTCAGCGGCAGGGTGTTGGAAACGTCAAGCGGTCCGATGCTGACCCGGTGAGCCGCGGGCGCAGACATCACACCAGCCTCGACTGGTTCACGGCCGCACCGACAAAGCTGGTAAACAGCGGGTGCGGCTCGAAAGGTCTCGACTTGAGCTCGGGGTGGAACTGCACCCCGATGAACCAGGGGTGCGACGGCAGTTCGATGATCTCGGGCAGGCACCGATCCGGCGACATGCCGCAGAATCGCAGTCCCGCCTGCTCCAGGCGCTCGCGGTAGGTGATGTTGACTTCATAGCGATGCCGGTGGCGTTCGCTGATGGTGCCGGTTCCGTAGATGCCGAAGACCTGCGAGTTGCTGGCCAGCATGCAGTCGTAGGCACCGAGCCGCATGGTTCCCCCGAGAGTACCGTTGGCGCTGCGCTGCTGCAGTTCCTCACCCTGCATCCACTCGGTCAGCAGGCCGACGACCGGGTCTTCGCACGGCCCGAACTCGGTCGATCCGGCCTCGGGAATGCCGGCCATGCTGCGGGCAGCCTCGATCACCGCGAGTTGCATGCCGAAGCAGATTCCAAGGTAGGGAACCCGGCGCTCGCGCGCGAAACGGACCGCGGCGATCTTGCCTTCCGCACCGCGTTCTCCGAACCCGCCCGGCACCAGGACCCCGTGCACCCCTTCAAGCTGGTGAATGGTGTCCTCGCGTTCGAAAATCTCGGAATCGATCCAGTCGATCTCGACCCGGACCTTGTGCTCGAACCCACCGTGGGACAGGGCTTCGGTGAGCGACTTGTAGGAGTCGGGCAGGCTCGTGTACTTGCCGACGATCGCAATCGTGACCGCGCCCTCGGGCTGGGCGGTGATGCCGGCGATACGCTGCCAGCCCGACAGGTCAGGGTCCGGGCATTTGCCGAGCAGACCGAAATGCCGGAACACGGCCGAGTCGAAACCGTTCTCGTGGTACCTGAGCGGCACGTCGTAGATCGAGGGAACGTCGTTGGCAGTAATGACGGCGTCGGGCCTGATGTTGCAGAACTGCCCGATCTTGCGCCGCAGGTCGTCCGGCAGTTCCCGGTCCGACCGGCAGAGCAGCAGATCCGGCTGGATGCCGACGCTCTGCAGTTCCTTGACCGAATGCTGGGTCGGCTTGGTCTTGAGTTCCGCGGCTGCCGCGATGTACGGAACCAGCGTAAGGTGCACGAACAGCGAGCGTTCCGGGCCGAGTTCGTTGCCGAGCTGGCGGATCGCCTCGAGGAACGGCAGGCTCTCGATGTCGCCGACCGTGCCGCCGATTTCGCACAGGATGAAGTCCTCGTCGCCGAGGTCGCCGAGCACGAACGCCTTGATGGCGTCCGTGACGTGGGGAATGACCTGGATGGTCGCCCCGAGATAGTCGCCGCGACGTTCCTTCGAGAGAACGTCCATGTAGATCTGGCCCGTGGTCACGTTGTCGCTCCGGCGCGCGGGAACACCGGTAAACCGTTCGTAGTGGCCCAGATCAAGGTCGGTTTCCGCCCCGTCGTCGGTGACGTAGACCTCGCCGTGCTGGTACGGGCTCATCGTGCCGGGATCAACGTTCAGATACGGGTCGAGCTTGCGCAGCCGGACCCGGTAGCCGCGAGCCTGCAACAGGGCACCGAGCGCCGCCGACGCGAGGCCCTTGCCGAGTGAGGACACCACGCCGCCGGTAATGAAGATGAAGCGGGACATGGACCCGTTACATACCGCATAGATCTGACACGGCATATATCTAAAGGCGGGCCGTGCCGGCACCGGCGCGCCGTACGCGCCTACTGCGAGACAGGAGCCTGTGGAACCTGCGGATCCTGGCGGGGTTCCTCGACCCGGATCTCGTCGGCGATCGAGCCGCGGCGGCCCGAATCGGCAATGATCGCGAGCGCAAGGCTGGTGACGAAGAAACAGGTTGCCAGGACCGCAGTTGACCGGGTCAGCAGGTTGGCGGTGCCGCGCGCGGACATGAACCCGCCTCCCGCCCCGCCACCGCCAATACCGAGGCCGCCGCCCTCGCTGCGCTGCAGCAGGATCACGACGACAAGGGCCGCGGCAATCATCAGGTGAACGGCAAGCAGGACTTCGGTCATCTCGATTCAATTCTTCCGCTGGCACCGCTGCGGTGCGTGGAGTATGTACCCGCGCCGGTCACGCAAATCCAGCAGAATCGCCCGCATCCGTCATCCGTTCAGACTGCCCTGGAGATCGCCAGGAAGTCCTCCGCCACCAGGCTTGCGCCGCCCACCAGTGCACCGTCCACCCCGGCAAGCGCGAGGATCTCGCGGGAATTCTCCGGCTTGACCGATCCGCCGTAGAGAATGCGGCAGCCGGCGAGCCGGTCGGAGTGTGCGCCGACCACCGATCCCACATGGGAGTGCATGGCGGCGATGTCATCCAGCGAGGCCGCGGCGCCGGTCCCGATGGCCCACACCGGTTCGTAGGCGACGACGGTATTGCAGGCGTCGCACCCGGCGGGCAATGACCAGCGCAGCTGCCCTTCCACCGTCGCGAGCGCATCACCCCCCGCCCGCTGGCCGGCGGTCTCGCCGACGCACACGATGGTCACCAGGCCCGCGTCATGGGCCGCGGAGACCTTGGCCGCCACCTGCGCGTCGGTCTCGCCGTGGTTCGCGCGCCGCTCGGAATGGCCCAGGATGACGTGGCTGCACCCCGCGTCAGCGAGCTGGCGGGCCGCGACATCGCCCGTATGCGCGCCCTGGCCGGCCTGGTGACAGTCCTGGCCGCCCAGCGCAACCGTGGAACCCGAGAGCTGCGAGGCAACGGGGACCAGCCACACTGCCGGGGGGCAGAGGACGATTTCCGCGTCGGCGGGCGCCTGCCGCGCGATGGCGCCGGCCAGGCGGACCGCCTCGCCGGCTGTCAGGTGCATCTTCCAGTTGCCGACAACAAGGGGGGTCATGCCGCGTGAAGCTCCGGCCGTGAACTGTGCCGGCGCCTTCCTACCACGCCGGGCAAGCGCAGGCACGGAGATGCGTGTTGCCGCAGCAATCCCCGTGCCACTAGTATGCGCCGCGCCCGCGGGCCCCCCGTATCATCCAGGCCGGAAGGACCCCGTCCCCGATGCTGCAGCTCATCCGTTCCAAGGTATCGTCGATCCTCGTGAAGGCCCTGTTCGCCCTGCTCGTGGTGAGTTTTGCGATCTGGGGGATCGGCGACATCTTCCTGGGCGGTTCCGGCGGCCGCGCCGCCATCACCGTGGGTGAGACCATCTTCTCGTCCACCGAGGTGCTGAACGAATACGACCGGACCAGGCGCGCGCTGGGCGCGCCGCCACAGGAAGAGGAGCGGATGCGGGCGGTCATTCTCGACGGGGTGATCGAGTCCCTGGTCGAGACCGGCCTGTTCGAGGCCGAGGGCAGGAAACTCGGCCTGCTGGTCGGCGAGGACCAGCTCAAGGCGTGGGTGCGGGAGTCGCCGATGTTCCGTGACCATACCGACCGCTTCAGTCCGGAACTGTTCCGCCAGGCCATGTTCCGCTTCGGCATGGCCGAGGCCGAGTTCTTTGCCGCCATCGCCAGGCAGCTGAAACGCGACCAGATCGCGGCCGCCGTCCGGAACACCGCCCTGGTCCCGGATGCCCTGGCCGGGACGCTGCATGAGTGGCGCGCCGAGACCCGGATCGCGGACGGCGTGTTCATTTCCGTCGACTCGATGACCGGCATTACCGGGCCCGGGCCCGCGGAGCTGCAGGATCACTACGAGAGCGAACGGTCGGCCTACGTGGCGCCCGAGTACCGCGAGGCGACCTATCTGTCTCTGGCCGCCGGGGAACTCGCAAGCGAGATCCTGGTACCCGAATCCGAACTGCGCTCCGAGTACGATCAGCGCATCGACGAGTTCACCCGTCCCGCGACCCGCGATCTCGCCCAGTTCCTGTTCGATGACGAGGACAGCGCACGCGCCGCACTCACCACGGCAGCGGCCTCCACGGGGACGGACTCCGTGATTGCCGCGCTCACCGCGGCCGCGGGCGCACCGGTCATGCTCGACGCCGTGACCGGGGCCGACTTCATCGAGGAGGCAGAAAGGGCCGCGGCATTCGGGACCGCCGGGGAAACCGCAAGCGCGCCGGTCGCCACCGCCTTCGGCTGGAAGGTGTTCGTGGTCCGCTCCGCGACGCCGCAGCGCATCCTGTCATTCGACGAGGCCCGCCAGGGCATACGCGACGCGATTGCCCGTGAGCGTGCGCTCGATGCCATGTTCGAACTGGCGAACAGCTTCGAGGACGCCCTTGCCGGCGGCGCGACGATCGAGGAAGCCGCGCGCGGCATCGACCTGGTGTCGCGAAGGGTTGACATGGTCGACAGGACGGGTGCCGGAACGGATGGTCAGCCGGTCCCGGGGCTTCCCGGCGGCGAGGTCTTCCTGCGGACGCTGTTCGAGACCGGTGACGGCGACCAGAGCACGCTCACCGAAACGCCGGATGGCGGATACTTCCTGTTGCGCGTCGATCGCGTGACCCCGCCCCGACAGCGGGATCTTGCCGAGGTCAGGGACCTGGTCGCGCAGAGCTGGCGGCATGCCCGGGCACTGGAACGGGCCGATGAACGTGCGCAGCGCCTCGCGGCGGCCTCGCGGGGAGGCGTCGGACTGAAGGCCGGTGCGCGGACACTCGGCCTGACGGCACAGGCCATCGGACCGGTCGGGCGTGACGGCTCGGGACTCGACCAGGAGGCCTGGCCGGGGTCGACGGTCGACACCGTCTTCGGACTCGGGCGCGGTGAAGTCGCGACCAGCCCGGGCGAAACCGGGGTCGCGGTGCTGGAACTGCTTGAGATCAGGAGCCCCGATCCCGACCGGACCCGGGCCGAGCGCACGGGGCTTGAGTCCCGGCTGCAGACCGTCATGGGCCAGGACTACATGGACGCCTACACCCGCAACCTGCGCGAACGCTACCCGGCGACCATCGATCGCGGCTATATCGACACGCTGATGGCAGCCTCGCAATGACCGTGGAACCCGACCTCGCAGGCTTCTCGGCCACCTACGCCCGCGGCGAGGCCCAGGTGGTGTGGACCAGCATGGTCGCCGACCTGGAGACCCCGGTCTCGGCAATGCTCAAGCTGGCCGACGGCAAGGCAAACGCATTCCTGCTGGAATCCGTGGAAGGCGGTGCGGTGCGCGGCCGGTTCTCGATCATCGGGCTGCGGCCCGACCTGGTGTGGCGGTTCTCCCGCGACAGGGCCGAGATCAACTGGCGGGCCGAGTCCGAGCCGGATGCATTCGAGCCCTGCGGCGAGCCCCCGATGCAGTCGTTGCGTACGGTACTGGCGCGGTCGCGGATCGCGCTTCCGGAAGGACTGCCGCCCATGTCGTCCGGACTGTTCGGATACATGGGCTACGACGCGGTGCGGCTGACCGAGAACATTCCCGATACCACACACGACGATCTCGAGATTCCCGACGGCATCTTCGTGCGCCCGACCCTCATCTGCGTCTTTGACAGGCTCGAGGACGTGGTCAGCATCGTCACCCCGGTGTGGCCCGAGCCGGGAGTATCGGCGGAGGCCGCCTACCGTGCGGCCCGGACCCGGATTGCCGGCGTCATCGCCGATTTCCGCCGCGGGCTGCCCGCGGGCACAAGTGACGGCTCCCTGGAACTCGGCGATCCGGTCTCGCCGACGACCCGGGAGGAATTCTGCGACGTGGTGGAAAGGGCAAAGGACTACATCCGGGCCGGTGACGCGTTCCAGATTGTCCCGTCTCTGCGGTTCTCGGTGCCGTTTCCGCTGCCGTCCATGTCGCTGTACAGGTCGCTTCGCCGGCTGAATCCGTCGCCGTTCCTGTTTTTCTTCGACTTCGGCGACTTCTCGATCGTCGGATCCAGCCCCGAAATCCTGGTCCGGCTGCGCGACGAGATCGTCACCCTGCGTCCGCTCGCGGGTACCAAGCCGCGCGGCGAGACGGCGGCACTTGACCGGCAGATGGCGGAGGAACTGCTCAGCGATCCCAAGGAGCGGGCCGAGCACCTGATGCTGCTCGACCTCGGCCGCAACGACGTGGGCCGGGTCTCGAAGGTCGGCAGCGTTCGCGTGGTGGAGCAGTTCGTCATCGAGTACTACTCGCACGTGATGCACATCGCGAGCCATGTCGAGGGCAGGATTCGCGACGGGCTGGACGGACTCGACGCACTGGCGGGGAGTTTTCCCGCCGGCACCGTGTCGGGCGCCCCGAAGGTCCGGGCCATGGAGATCATCGACGAGCTCGAGAAGACGCGTCGCGGTGTCTACGCGGGTGCGATCGGCTACTTCAGTGCCGGCGGCGCCATGGACACCTGCATCGCGCTCAGGACGGCACTGGTGAAGGACGGCGTCATGCACATCCAGGCCGGCTGCGGGGTCGTCGCCGACAGTGACCCGGACACCGAGTACGAGGAGTGCGTCAACAAGGCGCGCGCCCTGTTCCGGGCAGCCGAGGAAGCCGTGAGGTTTGCCGCCGGCCAGCCCTGACCGGCACCCTTCCGGCTCGATGCCGGTCCGTCCGGATTCACCATTCCCTGCTCGCATTGGCCCACATCTTCCTTACAACGTGCAAGGCCGTCCGTGTTGCGAACGTGGAGCTTCCGGGCTCAACAGGACGAGACCGGCGTACAGATAGCGCTCGCGCCACACCTGTTGCTGCGAGAACTCCACCTCAGATGGTGTTCGATTGCGCCATGAACGGCATGATCGAGGCAATCAATACCCCACAGGTCAGCCACTCCGAGCCCCGATCGAACGCCACGTCCCATCGGTCCACTGCCGCATGGCCATTCCTTTGATTCTGAGATCGAACTGCCCGAGACTCAGGGATTGGCATGGAAGTACTTCGTTACGGTCTCGAACGGCGGACGAGTCGGATAGGCATCCGAGATGTTCATCTGCACGCGCGCGATAACCGCGACGGGCGTGGAGAATATCTCGACATCCAGACTGACCGAGGTGGACAACACGGAGGCATCAGCCGGAACGGAGGTGAGGCGAAGGCAGGGGATGGTGACATCCCATGAACACGGACCGGACCTCACGATGTGGACCTGCGGCGCGCAGGTCAGCCCCGAGGACAGCGAATCGCGTCGGCGGGGAACCGCAGGCATAGTGTCGCGATTGTCGACCGGCGGCCATGGAACGGCGGGATGGCATGGTGTTCGTGCCCGGCAGGGGTGCCGTTCGCCCTCACTGGAAGCGGGGCCGGGCGCTCCGGTTACTCGGCCGCGGTTGTCGCCTGGCGGAAGTCAAGCCGCCTGTCGTGGCCCGCACTGGGAAGCAGGGTGGCCGCAAGCGTCGCCGCCGCGGCGATGCACGCGAGGACGATCAGCAGCCATGCGAAACCCTGGGTGGCCGCGTAGACCCAGGCAATGAGCGGTATGGCAGCGGCGGCAACGCCCAGGGAGAGGACAAACTTGACACCGAAGGCAGTGGCGCGCCAGCGCGGCGGGGTAAACCGGGCAAACAGGCTGTTCTCGGCCGGTGTACCGATGGTGTTGGCGACGACCATGGCGATAACGAGGACGATCAGCAGGGTCCCGTCGACAAGTGCCGCGACCAGCAGCAGCGGCGCCTGGGCGACCCACGCGTACAGGTACACCCTGCGGACATCGAACCTGTCCGAAAGCCACCCGCCGAGAACCTGGGTGACGCTCGAGACCAGGTAAACGGCCGACACTGCGAAACCTATTCCGATCAGCCCCTCGCCGAGCATTCCGGAGAGCCGGGCTTCGAACAGCTTGGGAAGCGCGAAGGTCGTCGCCTGGTAGACGAGGCCGGTACAGGCAACGGTCGCCAGCAGGACCAGGGCGCCGCGCTGCATGTCCCTGCGACTGGCCTCGGGAGGTGCGGAGCGGCGATAGGAGGTGTCCTCGGCCACGAGTCCGGCGCCAATCGCCAGCAGCAACAGCACGCCGGTCGCGATGCACAGCACGCCCGGCAGGATGAACGCGGCCTGCCAGGACCAGTAGTCGGTCAGGATGCCGGCGACGAGCGGGGCCAGCGCCACGCCGATACTGCCGCACACCCCGTTCCAGCCAAGGGCCTTGCCCCGGTTTGCGACACGCCGCACCACCCAGGCGATCCCCACCGGATGGTAGATCGCGCCGAAGAACCCGATGGTTGCAAGTCCGAGGGCTACCTCGAACGGTGTTGTCGCAAGACCGGTCAGCACGGCGCCGCCACCGGTTCCCAGGAAGAAGACCACCATCATGCCCGGCACACTCCACCGGTCACCCAGGAAACCCGCCGGCAACGCCATGGCGCCGAACAACACGTTTCCTGCCAGCATCAGGCCGATCAGCTGGTGAAACGGCAGGTCGAACACCCCTTCGAGGGCGATCACCACCGTCGGGTAGATCAGCATCAGGAAATGCGAGTAGGCGTGGCCGACATTCGAGAAGGCCAGCGCGGTGCGGCTGCGGATGTCGGTCATGGCCCGTCTGCGATCATGAGTGCGGCGTTCGGGACGCCGTCGTTTCGCACGTGGTCGGAGCGGCGGGATTTGAACCCACGACCCCTACACCCCCAGTGTAGTGCGCTACCAGACTGCGCCACGCTCCGGATACCAGGTGCGAATCCTGTTTCTTGTATGGTGTTTGCCTGTCGCGGGCAAGCGGATCGGTCAGGAGCCCGGATTGCGTGCCGCCTCGAGCTGCTGGCGCAGTTCGAGCAATTCCTCGTAGATCTCGAGCAGCTGCTCACGCATGGAAGGTTCGGAGTCGGCATCGGAGGCGGGCGAGACATCCGTCACGCCGGGTCGCACGCTGCCGTCCCGCAGGATACGCTGGGCACCCCTGATGGTGTAGCCGTCGTCGTGGAGCAGGCGCTGGATGCGGCGCAACACCTGGATGTCCTCGGGCCGGTAGTACCGCCGGCCACCTCCCCGCTTCAACGGCTTTATCTCGCTGAACTTGGTCTCCCAGAACCGCAGGACATGTGCCGGAAGGTCGAGTTCGCGCGCAACCTCGCTGATGGTCTGGAATGCGCGTCCCGGTGCCCGGTCGCTGTCCCTGTCGAACGTCACCTCCGGCTACCGGTCACTGATCGTTTCCAAGCAGGCTCTTGTTGATCCGGTCCTTCAGGAGCCTGGACGCCCTGAACACCAGCACGCTGCGCGGAGGGATCGGTACCTCTTGCCCGGAACGCGGATTGCGTCCGATCCGTTCGCGCTTCTGACACACTGAAAAACTGCCGAATGTCGGTAGCTTGACCGTATCACCGCGTTCGAAGGCTTGGGAAATTTCCTCGAGGATGGACTCGAGCAGGACAGAAGAGTCGTGGCGGGAAAACCCCATCTGCCGGCACAGGGCTTCGCTCAACTGTGCCCGGGTGAGTGTCGTGCCGTTCATGCCGAAAAAACCGCCTCGCTCCACCTCGGGCGCGATGCTACGCGGTCAGGTCAGGTGCGTCAAACCGCTTGTCCCCGTCCCGATGCCCCTGCCCCGTCCTCTCCCGCCGACACGCGCGGAGTGTGCTTCACGTGCCACGGATGCCGCGACTGGATCGCTCCCGGCCCGAAACCCGGTAATCCGGGACCACCGAGCGGGACCATGGGTCCGCACCCGTGTGCGGCCCTGTTCCCGGTCGCACGTCCTCCATGCCGGCCGGGACCAGGGCATGTCACGATTTTGTAGCAATGCTGTGGCAAACACGGCACAGCCCGTGGCGCATCAGGCACAGCGGGACTTCTGCGCGTGCCGCGGCACCCCGATCCTGACCAGGCCCGCACCCCACACCAGTCCGCCACCGATGGCTTCGAACAGCACCAGGTGGCCTGGTTTCACGCGCCCGTCCTCGACTGCCTCGGCGAGTGCAAGCGGTACGGAGGCCGCAGAGGTGTTGGCATGCCGCTCGATGGTGCACACCACCTTCTCCGGCGGCAGCTTCATCCGCGCGGCCATGCTGTCGATGATCCTGCGGTTGGCCTGGTGGGGGACCAGCCAGTCCACGTCGTCGACGCTCAGCCTGTTGGCCGTCAGTGCCTCCTCGATCACCCGCCCGAGCTTTGTCACGGCGTGCCGGTAGACTTCACGGCCATTCATGCGCACGTGCCCGCTGGTGCCACTGCGTGACGGACCGCCATCGACGTAGAGAATATCGCGTTCACGCCCGTCGGAATGAAGATGCGTCGACAGCACTCCGTAGCCGGAACCGTCCGCGGAGTTGTCCCCCTTGAGCACGACGGCACCTGCGCCGTCTCCGAACAGCACGCATGTCGAGCGGTCCCTCCAGTCGAGGATCCGGGTGAAGGTCTCTGCTCCGATGACGATGGCACACTCGAACTGACCGGTGCGGATCAGGCTGTCTGCGACTGACACGGCGTAGATGAACCCCGCGCACACCGCCTGCACGTCGAATGCGGCGCCACGCCGCATGCCCAGGCCGGCCTGGACCCGGGTTGCGGTTGACGGGAAGGTGTCGTCCGGAGTGGTGGTGGCAACGACGATGAGGTCGATCTGGTCGACCCCCAGTCCTGCGGCGGCAAGCGCGGAGCGGGAGGCGGCAAGCGCGAGATCGGAAGTCAGTTCGTCATCCGCTGCGACATGCCGCTGCCGGATGCCGGTACGCTGGACGATCCACTCGTCGGACGTGTCCACGCGTTCGGCCAGTTCATCATTGCCCAGAACGCGGTCTGGCAGATAGGACCCGCAGCCGAGAAGCAGGGAGCGCCGGGCGGTCAAGGAAGCGCCGCCGACACGCTATTCTGGCCCTGGACGGTTCCCTGTACGGACAGTTCCTCCCGCACGCTGTCAAGGAAGCCGAACCGGGCCATGTTGGCGGCAACGCAAATGGCGTTGGCAAAGCCGAGCCTGTCGGTACCGCCGTGGCTCTTGACCACGATGCTGTTGAGCCCGAGGAACACCGCACCGTTGCGATGTCGCGGGTCGACCCGTCCGAGCGTGCGCCTCAGTGCCCGTCTGCACAACAGGTATCCCAGTTGCGCCATCCAGCTCGAACGGAACGAGTCCCGGAGCAGGCTGGTCAGGAATTGCGCCGAACCCTCGGCGGTCTTCAGGGCGATATTCCCGGTAAATCCGTTGGTCACGATCACGTCGACCGATCCCGTCGCCAGATCGTTGCCTTCCACGAATCCATGATAGCTGAGCGGCATGTCACGGTTGCGAAGGACATCCGCCGCATCACGCAGGTCCTGGTATCCCTTCTGCTCTTCGCTTCCGACATTGAGAAGTCCGACCGAAGGTGTCTCCAGACCCAGGACGATCCGGGTGAAGATCGCACCCATCATCGCGAACTGGACGTAGTTCTCGGTATCGCATTCGATGTTCGCCCCGAGATCGAGCACGCAGGTCTCGCCCCGGAGCGTGGGAAAGAACCCGGCTATGGCGGGCCGGGTGATGCCGGGGCAGGTACCGATCAGGAACTTCGACAGGGCCATGAAGGCGCCGGTGTTTCCGGCCGAAACCACGCCATCTGCCGCCCCGTTGGCAACCAGGTCGGTCGCCACCCGCATGCTGGTCCTTCGCCCCCGGCGCAGGACCGCGGATGGACGCTCATCGGCACCGACGACCTCGTCGCTGGGCACGATCTCCACCGCGCTGTCACGCAACCGCCTGGTTTTCGCCACCAGTTCCGTGACCCGCGGTTCCTCGCCGACCAGGACGAGACGCAGGTCCGGCATCCGCTCGAGAGCGATATCGGCTCCCTGAACAACGAAGTCGGGAGCCTGGTCGCCTCCCATGGCATCAAGCGCGATGGTTGTCGAGACAGCCATTTGTGTATCGGAACGTGGGTGTCGTTCGTGGAGTCACTTCGGTTTCCCTGTCCAGGATGCCGATCGGATCACCGTAACATATACGTTGCACGTCTGCCCGGGCGTCATCGATCGGACGACCCGTGAAGGTCGAGCGTCCTGAGCGCGGAAAACGGACTATCGCCATCGGGTTCATCGTCGCCGGCACTGCAGGCCAGTGTTCCACTCTCGAACCGGCCCGCTTCGAGCATGACGGGGTCGAGCGCCAGCGACAGCTGCTGCGCGCATACCTCTCCCACATCGCACACACCCCCGGGGGCGGGTTCCGCGTCCTCGGCCTGTTCGGAATCGAGCGCACCAAGCTCCTCGATCGCCTCGGGGGTCGCCACGATTTCCTCGAATTCCTCGCCAATGATGAATTCGAGCGGCGGTTCCCCGGCCTCGCCGGCCACAGCCACCTCGGCACATGCCGTGCCCTCGAGAAGGATTGCGCCCTCACGCAGTCTGCGGGTTTGCAGGGTGACCCGGAAATCGGAAATGGATTCGACTCCGAATCGCCGCGCGAGGGCAGCGCACTCCCTCCCGTTCGCCTGCAGGCAGATCCTGCCAGACCCCGGGAGAAGGTCTGCCAGGTGCATGACCCTGCTGAATTCCGGTGCAGTCACGGGGAGGGATCCCCGAAACAGGCCGTCCCCCCCAGCACGTCGGAGACCGGCCGGGTCGCAAGCAACCGTTCCGCGGACCTGACATAGTCGGCCAGCCGGCGCACCGTGTCACGGTCGGGAACCGCACCGCGGTAGACGTTGCGGGCCAGCGCGTCCTCAAGCGTGTGCCCGGCAAGTCCCGCCTCGTAGGCCTCGAGCCTCCCGTAGAACGCCGCGCCCATCTGTTTCACCCGTTTTCCCACGGACATGTCGCCGACGCCGATCTCGCGCAGGGACTCGTCCATGTCGACGAACATGTGGTCAAACAGTGCCTGGGCGAACCTGGCTGCATCCCGGGACTCTCCCTTCAGGCGGCGTTGAACCAGCACCATGTGCAGGACAAGCATATCGAACCGGCCGTCAAGTGAATCCGGAACAGCCAGATCACGGTAGAACTCGATACGACGGGACTGTGCCACAATTCCGTCATAGATTCGAGACACGGACTGACGCACGGCCTGCGCGCGATTGCGTCGGAGCATCAACCACCGGATCATGGACATGGCCGACCGGGAATGGTCGCCGGTTCCGGGATTGACCGCGGACGTGCTTGCGACCACATTTCACAACGAGCACCGGATCGCATGGGTTCATCGTGTTGCGAGAATGATGACATTGACCACCGCCGTGCCGAAACCGCCATCCGGACAGTCTCGCTTCCGGTTGCGACCGCTGGTCCGCTGCATGGCAGCAGCTGCCATTGCCGCCGTCCTCGCCGCATCCTGTGCGCCGCGAGTGGAAACCCATGGCAACAGGGTCGATCCTGATCGTCTGGTCCGGATCGTTCCGGGCCAGACAGACCGAAACACGGTCGCTGCCCTTCTGGGCACTCCGTCCTCATCGTCCGACTTCGGACAGGAGACCTGGTACTACGTGACAAGCAGAACCCGGTCCTTCGCCTTCTTCAAGGACAGGCTCGAGTCCCGGCACATCGTTTTCGTTTCGTTTGCCGAGGACGGCAGGGTCGACGAAATCGGCACGCTGTCGGAAGCGGACGGGCGGCAAATCACCCTGGTTGACCGGGAGACCCCAACCGCGGGTCAGGAGTTCACCGTCCTCCAGCAGCTGATCGGCAACCTGGGACGGTTCAACCAGACCACCCAGTAGGGCCGTCCCGAAAGACCGTCCGCCCCCACTCACGCCGCGAGTGCCGCCAGCAGCAGGATCGCGACAATGTTGATGATCTTGATCATCGGGTTGATCGCCGGTCCCGCCGTATCCTTGTAGGGATCGCCAACGGTATCGCCGGTCACCGCGGCCTTGTGGGCGTTGGAGCCCTTGCCGCCATGATTGCCGTCCTCGATGTACTTCTTGGCATTGTCCCAGGCACCGCCACCCGCCGTCATGGATACAGCGACGAAAATGCCGGTGACGATGGTTCCGAGCAGCATCGCGCCGATTGCGGTAAAGGCCGCGGCCTGGCCGCCGATCAGGCTGATCACCGCGTACATCACGATCGGGGCGAGAACGGGAAGCAGCGAGGGAATGATCATTTCCTTGATTGCGGCCCGTGTCAGCAGGTCGACGGCCCGCCCGTATTCGGGGCGGACGGTGCCCTCCATGATTCCCGGGTTTTCCCGGAACTGCCTTCGCACCTCCTCGACCACCGCGCCGCCGGCCCGGCCGACTGCCTGCATGCCCATCGAGCCGAACAGGTAGGGCAGCATGCCGCCGATGAACAGGCCGATGACGACGTAGGGATCCTGCAGCACGAACCTGACCTCGAGTTCGGGGAAGTAGTGCGACAGGTCCTCGGTATAGGCCGCGAACAGCACGAGGGCGGCAAGTCCGGCCGATCCGATCGCATATCCCTTGGTCACGGCCTTGGTGGTATTGCCGACCGCATCCAGCGCATCGGTCGTGTTCCGTACGTTCTCCGGAAGGTCGGACATCTCGGCAATGCCGCCGGCGTTGTCGGTGACCGGTCCGTAGGCATCGAGAGCGACGACCATTCCGGCCAGTGCCAGCATGGTCGTGGCCGCAATTCCGATACCGTAGATGCCCGCCAGCATGTGTCCGGCGATGATGCCCGCGGAGATGATGACGGCGGGAAGCGCGCAGGCTTCCATCGAGACCGCCAGTCCCTGGATGACGTTGGTTCCGTCGCCCGTTTCCGATGACCGGGCGACACTGCGTACCGGGCGGTATTCGGTCGAGGTGTAGTATTCGGTTACCCAGACGATCAGGCCGGTGACGATGAGGCCGACCAGCGCCGACAGGAACAGGTTGAGCCCGGTGGTTTCGGCGCCGCCGGTCGTGGTCAGGACCGTGTCGAACCCGATCATGTGCCAGGTGGCGATGCCGATCAGGACAGCGGAGATCACGGCGCTGGAAATGAAGCCCTTGTACAGTGCCCACATGATCTTCCGGTTGGCACCGAGGCGCACGAAGAAGGTCCCGATCACCGATCCGATGATGCAGACCGCGCCGATCGCAAGCGGGAAGGACATCAGGGTCGTGGCAGTGGCGCCGGAAAAGAAGATGGCGGCAAGCAGCATGGTGGCCACGACCGTCACCGCATAGGTCTCGAACAGGTCCGCCGCCATGCCGGCACAGTCACCGACATTGTCGCCCACGTTGTCCGCGATGGCGGCGGCATTGCGTGGGTCATCCTCCGGAATCCCGGCTTCCACCTTGCCGACCATGTCGCCGCCGACATCCGCACCCTTGGTGAAGATGCCGCCGCCCAGCCGTGCGAAGATCGAGATCAGGGACGCACCGAAGCTGAGGGCAATCAGCGCCTCGAGCACGTGGCGCATGCCTTCCTGGGTCGTCGCGTCGAACAGCTCCAGCAGCACCAGGTAGTATCCGGCAACTCCCAGCAGGCCGAGCCCGACCACCAGCATGCCGGTGATGGCGCCGGACCGGAACGCGAGCGCGAGAGCGGGTTCCAGACCGACAGTCGCCGCCTGGGTCGTGCGAACGTTTGCGCGGACCGAGATATGCATGCCGATGTAGCCCGCCGCGCCCGACAGGATGGCGCCGATGACGAAGCCGATTCCCACGGCCAGTCCCAGGGTCAGCGCCAGGATGATCGCCACCACGACGCCGACGATGGCGATGGTGGTGTACTGGCGGTTGAGGTAGGCCGATGCCCCTTCCTGGATGGCGGCCGCAATCTCCTGCATCCTCGACGAGCCGGCCTCCGCGGCCAGAACACTGCGTGCCGTGAAGAACCCGTACGCGAGCGCGATCAGCCCGCAAACGATCACGAAGGTCTCGATCATGTGCTGGTTATCCCCGTGGTGCTGGTCAGGTGCCGGAGTGACCCGATAACCTTGCCTGGAAGCTGCTAACCGGTGTGCCTGGTCCGTTCCGCACTGTCGAAAATGTGGCTGGGAAGGCACCAGATACGGTACCGACAGGCGTGCGGGAACATAGCAAGATAATCTTTCGTGGCAAGGACCAGGTACACATCTGCCCGCGGTTTGCCGCACACACGGGCGGTGCGGGACGCAGCGGGTGTCCACCCGCGACTTGCGGCCCTGACCGACCCTGCCGGATGACGGGGCCCGGAACCGGGACAGGGCGCCCGATGACGGCGGGCGGGCGGCGCCGCAGCGCCGTCACGAACCCGTGGTCATTCCCCTGGCGACCGGTTCGATCGCCAGTGACATCAGATGCTCGCCGGCGCCGGGCTGCGTGACTTCCACAACAGCCACAGCACCATTGCCATGGTGAGTACGACCGGCGGCAGCACGCCGAGGTTGAGGACGACCCAGCCGAAATTGTGGAAGATGGCGCCGGCGGAAAACGAGGCAGCGGCCACGCTGGTGAAGACCAGGAAGTCGTTCAGTCCCTGGACCTTGGCTTTCTCTGCACCGGTATGACATTCGGCCAACAGGCTGGTACCGCCGATGAACAGGAAGTTCCAGCCGACGCCGAGCAGGACCAGGCCCCACCAGAACTGGTAGAGTTCGAGTCCCGAGACATTGACCCCGACACACAGAAGCAGCAGGGCGGCCCCGGTCACCATGACCTGCAACACGCCGAAGCGGTTGATGAGGGAACCGGTGACGAATGACGGGGCAAACATGGCAACCGCGTGCCACTGCACGATGAAGGCGGCGTCGGTGAAGCTGAACCCGCACGCGACGACGGCCAGCGGCGTCGCCGTCATCACGAAGCTCATGACACCGTAGCCGATCATCCCGCCCGCCGCAGCGACCATGAACCGCGGTTGCCGGGCGATGACGTGCAGCGGTCTTTCGGGCTCGGAATGGGTATGGGCGGCTTCGAGCGGGATGTCCACGAAACGCAGGAAGGCGAGGATCAGGGTCAGAACGACCGCAACGACGAGAAAGCAGCCTGAAAAGGTGACCGGCCCGAGCGCGGTCGCCTCGAACAGGTCGTAGGACCACTTTGCGAGTTCGGGGCCGAGCAGGGCCGAGACCACGCCACCTGCCATGACCAGCGAGATCGCCTTGCTGCGGAACGCATCACTGGCGGTATCGGCCGCGGCGTGGCGGTAGAACACCGCAAACCCCATGAACGACCCCATCAGCATCGAAGCGAGGCAGAATCCGGCAAAGTGACGCTCGAAGATCATCGCCATGGCAAGCAACGCGCCCGAGACGCCGACCAGTACTCCGATGGCGAAACCGGCCTGGCGCCCGATGCGTCGCATCACCAGCGATGCCGGCATGGTGGTGCACATGGTGGCGGTGAACTGCAGCGCCAGCGGCAGGGTGGCGAGAGCGGGGTCATCGCTCAGCATGTTGCCGACCAGGGCCGTGACCGTCATGTTGACAGACATGGCCGACATCGCCAGCGCCTGGCAGCAGGAAAGCAGCACGACGTTGCGGACTGTCGGGTCCCTGGCAGTCACGGCCTGTCACTCCCGCTTGCGGCGGACAGGCAACCGGCGAGATCAGCCATGCCGGTATCCCGCGGTTTCCAGGTGCACTTCGTTGCCCCGGTGATCGAGAACCGTCACCCCGTCGCCGTCGGCCATGTCGCCGATACGGGTAACCGTCGTGCCACTCCCGCGACCAGCGGCCTCGATCCCCGCGCGGGCGGCCACCGGTGCGGTGAAGAGCAGTTCGTAGTCGTCACCACCGGCCAGCAGCTCGGGCACATCGACCGCGCGGTCGGCCACCAGGGCGGCAGCGGGCGCAGACAGGGGCACGGTGTCGAGCCTGATGCGGGCGGCAGTGCCGGATTCCCGGCACACGTGCCCGAGGTCCTGCAGCAGCCCGTCGGACAGGTCGATCGCCGCATGCGCGAGTCCAGGCAGCGCCAGGCCGAGCGCGATGCGCGGCTGCGGCAGCAGGTAGCGATCGACCAGCGCGGTGGTCGCGCGGGCCGTATCGAGGGTCCCTTCGAGAACCCGCAGACCCAGGGCGGCGTCGCCGATGCTCCCTGAGACCCAGATGTCATCACCCGGCCGGGCATCGGCCCGGCCGAGCACTCCGTCAGGCCCCGGCCTGCCGAGAATGGTGATCGACAGCATCGATGGTCCCGCGGAGCGAACCGTGTCGCCACCGGCAAGACCGATGCCGAATTCGTGCTGATCCAGCGCCAGTCCCTCCGCGATCTCCCTGGTCCACGATGCGGCGTCGAGGCCGGCCCCGACGGCAAGCCCGAGAGTGTAGAGCCAGGGGCAGGTTCCCATGGCCGCCATGTCGGAAAGATTGGTCCGCAGCGCCTTGCGGCCCACCAGGCCAGCGGGGTCCAGTGACCGGAAGTGAACCGCCTCGACGAGGACGTCGGTGGAGACCACCAGGTGATCGAGGCCGGTGACCGGGAGAACGGCCGCGTCGTCGCGCAGGTCCCGCGCACCGGCAACAGCGGCTGCCAGCGGCCGGAATCCGGTCGCGATCCAGTCGAATTCGCCCGCGCTCATGCGCCGCAGTTCCGCCCGGCGGATCGCAGTTCACCCGAGACGCTGTCGAGCACGCCGTTGACGATCCCGACCGCGCGATCGTCGTGAAACGCATGGGCAATGTCGACGTACTCCGCGATCACCACCTCGGCCGGCGTTGCTTCGTGGTTGGCAAGCTCGTACACGCCTAGCCTCAGGATGGCACGCAGCGTTGCTTCCAGCCGCTCGATGTTCCAACCGTTCATCAACAGCCTTGCGATCCGTGCATCGACCGGCCCCGGGTCCCGCATTACCCCGGCGACAAGGTCGCTGAACAGCGCCACATCGGGCGGACGCCTGTTCTTCGGCCGGTTCATCCTGTGCAGCATGAATTCCCGAATCACGTCGCCTGCCGTCTCGCCGGTCATCTCGAGCTGGTAAAGCGCCTGGACCGCGGCCATCCGCGCCGAGGTACGAGGCCCCGAATGCGGCGCCCGCTTCCGGGTCAAGTCGCGGAACTCTGCTTGAGCCTGATCAGGGATAGACAGGCGACAACGGCATCGCGGCCCTTGTTGCGGCCGTCGACACCCGCGCGCACCCGGGCCTGTTCGGCGGTATCGACCGTGAGAATCCCATTACCGATAGCCAGGTCCCGGGTGATCGCGAGATCGATCAGTCCGCGCGCACTTTCGCCCGCAACGATATCGTAGTGCGAGGTCTCGCCGCGGATAACGCACCCGAGCGCCACGAATCCGTCGTAGACGCAGTCCCTCCGGGAGACGATCGAGATCGCCGCGGGAATTTCGAGTGCGCCCGGGACCATCTCCAGATCCCAGGTGCAGCCCCGCCGGTCAAGCTCGCTGCGCGCACCCCGGATCAATTCCGCCGCAAGGTCCTGGTAGAAGCCGGCGCAGACGATGAGAATCCGGTACACGGTCCGTCACCCCTTCGGGTCGACCTGCATCGGGCGCTGGGCCACGATGGTGAGGCCGTATCCTTCCAGGCCGACCACGGTTCGGCGCGAATTGGACAACAGCAGCATCCGGCTGATCCCCAGGTCGAGCAGGATCTGGGCGCCGACACCGTAATCGCGCAACTCGTTCTCGCTGCGCCGCCCGGCCGCATGGTCGCGCAGGTTCTGGCGCACCCGCTCCGATACCGCGGTCGGGGTCGGCTCGCGGATCATGACGACCAGTCCCCTGCCCTCCTGCGCGATGGTCGTCATCGCCTGCTGCACCTCGCCGCCGCCCCGCATGCCGGTGCGATCGCCCAGCACATCCTCCATCACGTTGAGCGAGTGCATCCTGACCAGCACCGGCTCGGGTCCGGAAATGTCGCCCTTGATGATGGCGATGTGCTCGGTCCGGGTTGTCCTGTCCTGGTAGACGATCATGCGCCACTGGCCGCCGTGCTTGCTGTCCAGCATGGTCTCGACGCTGCGCTCGACGATGGACTCGGTGCGGCGCCGGTAGGCGATCAGGTCGGCGATCGTGGCGACCTTGAGATTGTGAAACTGCGCGAACTGGACCAGATCCGGCAGTCGCGCCATGCTCCCGTCATCGCGCATGATCTCGCAAATGACACCCGACGGATTCAGACCGGCCAGTCGCGCGATGTCGATCACGGCCTCGGTATGGCCGGCACGGACCAGGGTGCCGCCATCGCGCGCCACCAACGGAAACACGTGTCCGGGTGTCACGATGTCCTGGCGTCCGCATCCCGGGTCGATGGCAACCGCGATGGTCCTGGCTCGGTCGTGCGCGGAGATACCGGTCGTCACACCCTCCCGGGCCTCGATCGAGATGGTGAACGCCGTCTCGTGCCTGGTTTCGTTGCGCGGCGACATCAGCGGCAGGCCGAGACGTTCCACCCGCTCGCGGGTCATCGAGAGGCAGATCAGCCCGCGGGCGTGCATGGCCATGAAATTGACGCACTCGGCCGTCGCCATCTCCGCCGGGATGCACAGATCGCCCTCGTTCTCCCGGTTCTCGTCATCAACCAGGATGAACATCCGGCCCGCCCGGGCCTCGGCGACCACCTCCTCGATCGAGGACAGGGCTCCCCGGTAGACATCCCCCAACTGGTCAGGTACCGCCATTCCAGGTCCCTTCACCGGATTGCGTCAACCGCGCCACGTAGCGCGCGATCATGTCGATTTCCACGTTCAGCCGGCCACCCGCCCTGATCGATCCGAGTGTCGTTGCCTCCAGTGTATGCGGAATGATGTTGAGTGAGCAGTCGGTGCCGGCGACCTCGTTGACGGTCAGGGAAACGCCGTCAAGCGCAACCGAACCCTTCGGCGCGACAAATCGCGCCAGTTCTCCGGGGACCCGGACATCAAGGGTACGGCTGTCGCCCCGCGGTGTCACCGACAGCACATCGGCAATCCCGTCGACATGTCCGGAAACCAGGTGACCCCCGAGCTCGTCCCCGAGCCGGAGCGACAGTTCGAGATTGACCGGTGTGCCCTGTGACCATGATCCGAGCGTCGTGCATGCGAGCGTCTCGTCGGAGATCTCGACCTCGAACCAGCCGGGGCCGGTCCCGATCACGGTCAGGCAGGCACCCGAACAGGAAACCGAGGCTCCCACGGCAAGTGCGGTGGTGTCGTGGGCGGTCGCTAGCCGCACCTGCAAATCGCCGCGGCGCTCCATGAGTTCGACGTGCCCGACGTCGGTGACAATCCCGGTGAACATGAGCGTAACCTATGACCGGATGGTGCAGGTTTCCACCAAATAAAGTCTCACCTGAGCGTGTAGTATGCCACCGTGTCCTCCCCGAGTGGCCGCATGTCATCCAGGGTGAAGCCGGGTGCGGCCCCGAGCCTCGCAAGCCCGAGCGCCCTGATCGCCGGAAGGCCGTCGCCGCCGATCACGACCGGTGCACGAAACCACGCGATCCGGTCAACGCACCCGGCGCCCAGGAACGAGGCGGCGAGCCGACCCCCGCTTTCGAGCATGACGTCGTTGAGCCCGAGTTCGGCCAGCCGGCGGAGCACGCCGTCCGGGCGAAGCCGTCCGTCCTCGCCCGCCGGGCATTCGACGACCTCGACACCGTGACGCCCGAGACCGCGAACGCGGTCCGGTTCCGCTCCGGGCGCCGCCATCACCAGCACGCCGACCGTGCGGGCGGTCCGTACCAGACGGCTGGCGAGCGGAAGTGACGCCCGGGTATCGATCACCACCCTGGGCGGGGAGCGGTCGCCGAGACCCGGAAGGCGGCAGGTCAGCTCCGGATCATCGGCCAGCACCGTGCCGATCCCGGTCATGATGGCGTCGTGGCGGGCGCGCAGCAGGTGAACGACACGGCGCGCCTGCGCACCGGTGATCCACTTGCTCTCGCCGCTTCCCGTCGCGATCATGGCATCGCTCGACGTGGCAAGCTTCAGGGTCACGGCCGGGCGCGTCCTCGTGATCCGGCTTGCGAACCCCGCCGTCAGGCAGGCGGCTTCCTCCCCGCACACACCGATCTCGACCTCGATACCCGCGGCCCGCAACCGGGAGAACCCCTGTCCGTTGACCCGGGGGTCGGGGTCCTGGCCGGCACAGACCACGCGACGCACTCCGGCGGCGATCAGGGCTTCGGTACAGGGAGGTGTCCGGCCATGATGCGCACAGGGTTCGAGCGTCACGTACGCGGCAGCACCCCGGGCCTTCGTGCCGGCCCGCGCGAGGGCGATCGCCTCCGCGTGCGGCCGGCCGGAAGGCGCCGTTGCCGCGCGTGCCACCACGACCCCGTCACGAACCAGAATGCAGCCGACCGCGGGGTTCGGCGCAACACGGCCCATGCTGCGTCGGGCCAGCCTGATCGCGAGCCGCATCCAGCGCCGGTCTGTCTCCGGGGTCGGATCTCCTGGGCTGGTCACCGTTGCGACCGGGATCAATCGTCGTCGTCGTCGTCGTAGCGCTGGCTCAGGTCCTCGACAAACTCCTCGAAGTCCTTTGCTTCGCGGAAATTCTTGTAGACCGAGGCAAAGCGGACGTAGGCAACGGAGTCGAGGTTGGCAAGCGAGTCCATTACCATTTCGCCGATGACGCTTGAGGGTATCTCGGGTTCGCCCATGCTCTCGAGGCGGCGAACGATGCCCGTGACCATCCGGTCCAGGCGTTCCGGCTCGACCGGCCGCTTGCGAAGTGCGATCTGGATTGACCGCTCGAGCTTGTCGCGATCGAACGGTGTGCGGCGCCCGGTTTTCTTCAGCACCGTGATCTCGCGCAGCTGCACCCGCTCGAAGGTCGTGAACCGGGCACCGCAAGCACGGCAGAACCGGCGACGGCGTATGGCCGCGTTGTCCTCGGTGGGACGGGAATCCTTCACCTGGGTATCAGTGTTGCCGCAGAACGGACACCGCATGGTTGCTCTCTCCCTGTAACGGCACCGCACTGTTGCCGGCATAGATTGGATGTGTCCGGCACAGCTCCGCGACCGCAACCCTGGTCCGGACCTCGACATCCGCATCAGGCGTTCCTTCGGCGTCGAGGCCATCGAGCACGTCACCGATCAGGGTTCCGACCATGCGGAAGTCGTCGACACCGAACCCGCGCGAGGTGGCGGCCGAGGTTCCGAGCCGGATGCCGGAGGTCACCGTCGGCGGCCGCGGATCGAACGGGATGCCGTTCTTGTTGCAGGTCAGCCCGGCACGTTCGAGCGCCGCCTCGGCATCCCTTCCGGTCACCTGCTTGGCGCGCAGGTCAACCAGCATCAGGTGGGTATCGGTTCCCCCGGAGACGATCTCGAGACCCCGCGATACCAGGGTGCCGGCAAGCGCATGGGCATTGGCGACCACCGCGGCGGCATAGTCGCGGAACTCCGGCCGCAGGGCCTCCCCGAATGCCACCGCCTTCGCCGCGATCACGTGCATGAGCGGTCCGCCCTGCAAACCCGGAAACAGCGCCGAATCGATGCGCCTGGCAAGCGCGGGGTCATTGGTGAGCACCATGCCGCCCCGCGGGCCGCGCAGGGTCTTGTGGGTTGTCGTCGTCACCACGTCGGCGACGTCCATCGGGTTGGGATGAACGCCCCCGGCCACGAGACCGGCGAAATGCGCCATGTCCACCATCAGCCGGGCTCCCACCTGGTCGGCGATCTCCCTGAACCTGGCAAAGTCCAGGACCCTGGGATACGCCGACCCACCGGCGATGATCAGTTGCGGGCGATGTTGTCTGGCGAGTTCCTCGACCTGGTTGAAGTCAACCCGGGCGTCATCGCGGCTGACGCCGTACTGGACAGCGTCGAACCACTTTCCCGACTGGTTCGGTGCAGCACCGTGGGTCAGGTGCCCTCCGGCTGCGAGCGACATGCCGAGGATGGTATCGCCCGGCTTGAGCAGCGCCATGAACACCGTCTGGTTGGCCTGCGCGCCGGAATGGGGCTGGACGTTGGCAAATCCGGCGTCGAACAGCCGTCGCGCCCGGTCGATGGCCAGTGTCTCGACCTCGTCGACATGAAGGCAGCCGCCGTAGTAGCGCCGGCCCGGGTAGCCTTCGGCGTACTTGTTGGTCAGCACCGATCCCATGGCATCGAGCACCGCCGCGGAAACGATGTTCTCCGAGGCGATGAGTTCGATCTGCTCGTTCTGCCTGCGGCCCTCGTCGCAGACCGACCGGTGCACGTCCGGATCGACAGTGGCAAGCGAATCGGAAAAGAAACCGGAGATCTCCGGTCCCGGGCGGCTACCCTGCCCCGTCATGACCGGGTTTCCGGCAGCGTCGGGCCGGACAGCGCCGAGAGCTTGGCGACCCGGCGCTCGTGCCTGCCGCCGTCGAACCCGGTTCGCAGGAAGGTCTCGAGACAGGCTATCGCCGTCTTCTCGTCGATCACGCGCGCCCCCATGGCAAGAACGTTCGCATTGTTGTGTTCGCGGCACAGTCGCGCCGCCGTGACATCGGAGCACAGCGCGGCGCGAATCCATGGATACCGGTTGAGCGCGATGCTCATGCCGATGCCGGAACCGCAGACCGCGATACCGACCTCCGCCTCCCCTTGGCCGAGCGCGCAGGCGACTGCTCCGGCGTAGTCGGGATAGTCCACCGGAACCGGCCCGTCGGTCCCCAGGTCAAGCACCGGGTAGCCGGCGTCAGACAGCCAGGAGACCAGGGACGATTTCAGCGACACACCGCCGTGGTCCGCCCCGATCGCGACAACCCTTCCGTCCATCGATTCATTCGCCCGTTCCCACCGTCATGCGAATATACGGTATCCGCGCGGGCGCTGCCATCTAGCAATTGGGTCTCTCGGGCTTGGAGCGGGTCGAGGTTGCGGCTATACAGGCTCGTTCTCAGCACCACGACAGCCGGACCACGCGCCATGGCCGAAGCTCCCAGGATCTCCCCTGCCCCGGATACGCCGTCGGCGAAAAAGCCCCGCCCGGAATTTCAATGGGACGACCCGTTGCACATTGCAGACCAGCTGACCGACGAGGAACGCATGGTCGCGGATGCGGCGCGTGCCTATTGCCAGGAACGGCTGATGCCGAGGGTGAGGGACGCGTTCCGGCACGAACACTTCCATCGCGAGATCCTGACCGAGATGGGGGAACTCGGTTTCCTCGGCGCGACCATCGACGGCTACGGATGCGCCGGTGTCAATCACGTCTGTTACGGCCTGATTGCGCGTGAGGTCGAACGAGTCGACAGTGGCTACCGGTCGGCCATGAGCGTGCAGTCAAGCCTGGTCATGCACCCGATTCACGCGTACGGCACCGAGGAACAGCGCAGGAAGTACCTGCCGCGACTGGCGACCGGCGAGATCGTCGGGTGTTTCGGGCTGACCGAACCGGACCACGGATCGGACCCGGGGGGCATGAAGACCCGGGCGCGACGGGTCCGGGGCGGCTGGGTGCTCGACGGCGCCAAGATGTGGATCAGCAATTCTCCGATCGCCGACGTGTTCGTGGTCTGGGCCAAGACCGAGGACGGGGTCATCCGCGGCTTCATCCTCGAGAAAGGCATGGAAGGGCTGTCGGCGCCAAGAATCGAGGGCAAGTTCTCGCTGCGTACCTCGGTCACCGGAGAGATCGTGATGGAGGGCGTGCCGGTTCCCGACGACAACCTGCTGCCCGGCGTCCAGGGACTGTCGGGACCTTTCGGGTGCCTCAACAAGGCGCGCTACGGGATTGCCTGGGGTGCGCTCGGTGCGGCCGAGTTCTGCTGGCACCAGGCCCGCAGCTACACGCTCGAGCGGCTCCAGTTCGGCCGCCCGCTCGCCGCCAACCAGCTGATCCAGAAGAAACTCGCCGACATGCAGACCGAGATCACCATCGGGCTGCAGACCTGCCTGAGGCTCGGACGCCTGCTCGACGAGGGACGCGGCGCACCCGAGGCAATCTCGCTGGCCAAGCGCAATTCCTGCGGAAAGGCAATCGACATCGCGCGCATGGCGCGGGACATGCACGGTGCCAACGGGATTTCCGACGAGTACGGCGTGATCCGGCACGTGATGAACCTGGAGACAGTGAACACCTACGAGGGCACGCATGATGTCCACGCCCTGATCCTCGGCAGGGCACAGACCGGGCTGCAGGCGTTCACGGGAGCCTGATCGGCGTCGGGCAGCAAGGGAGTACGGCGCACGGCAGACCGCGTGTCCCCGCGCACCGGAGAGCGGGAGGGCCAGGACGGTGTCCCAGGCAAGGCCGATACGCAAGCTGCTGATCGCGAACCGCGGCGAGATTGCCATCCGCATCACGCGTGCGGCCAACGAACTCGGTATCAGGACGGTCGCGGTCTACTCGCACCAGGATCGCTATGCCCTGCACCGGTTCAAGGCCGACGAGGCCTACCTGGTCGGCCGGGGCAAGCCGCCAGTCCAGGCCTACCTCGATATCGAGGACATCCTGCGCGTTGCCCGCATGACCCGGGTGGACGCCGTGCACCCCGGCTACGGCTTCCTTTCGGAGAACCCTGACTTCGCCGCGGCCTGCATCGCCGCCGGCGTGACCTTCGTCGGCCCGCCGCCCGAGGTGATGCAGCGGCTGGGAAGCAAGGTGGAGGCGCGCCGGCTGGCCGAGCGCAGCGGGCTTGCCGTCATGCCGGCCACGGACGCGCTGCCGCAGGATCCGGAGCAATGCCGCGCCCTGGCCGAGGAGATCGGGTTTCCGGTGATGGCCAAGGCGAGCTGGGGCGGCGGAGGCCGCGGCATGCGGATGATCAGGAATGCCGGGTCCCTCGTCGACCAGCTTGCGCAGGCGCGACGCGAAGCATTTGCCGCCTTCGGCAACGACGAGATCTTCCTCGAGAAGCTGGTGCGCCGGGCCCGGCACGTCGAGGTCCAGCTGCTCGCCGACAGCGCCGGTACCGTGGTTCACCTGCACGAACGCGACTGTTCGATGCAACGGCGCAACCAGAAGGTGGTCGAACGTGCGCCCGCCCCCTACCTGTCACGCAACGAAGCCGCGGAACTCTGTTCAGGCGCGGTCCGGCTTGCACAGGCGGCCGGGTACCGCAACGCCGGAACCGCGGAATTCCTGCTCGACGTGGAGACCGGCCGGTTCCACTTCATCGAGGTCAATCCGCGCATCCAGGTGGAACATACCGTCACCGAGGAAATCACCGGCATCGATATCGTCAAGGCCCAGATCCGCATCGCGGAAGGCGCGCTCATCGGCGACGGCGCAAGCGGGGTTCCGGAGCAGGACGGGATCCGCATCAACGGACACGCGCTGCAGTGCCGGATCACCACCGAGGATCCGCTGAACCGGTTCATCCCCGACTACGGACGGATTACCGCGTACCGGGGAGCCAACGGGTTCGGTATCCGGCTGGATGGCGGGACGGCGTATTCCGGGGCCGTGATCACCCCGTTCTACGACTCGCTTCTCGAGAAGGTGACCGCGTGGGCGCCGACCGCCGGGGAAGCCGCGACCCGGATGGACCGGGCACTGCGCGAGTTCCGCATTCGTGGCGTCGCCACCAACCTCGTCTTCCTCGAAGCCCTGGTCGGCAATCATGATTTCCGCGCCGGCAGGGTGACCACCACCTTCATTGACGACACCCCGGCCCTGTTCGACTTCAGGCCGCGCCGGGACCGCGCCACGCGGCTGCTGACCTTCCTCGGCGAGGTGCTGGTCAACGGCAACGAAGAGGTCAGGAACCGGCCGCGCCCGGCGGCACGCCACCAGATCCGCCCGTTGACCCTGCCGGCGGGTGAAGCGCCCGCAGGCAGCCGCCAGCACCTGGACACCGCCGGACCCGGCCGATTTGCGCACTGGATGCGGGAGCATGACCGTGCCCTGGTGACGGACACGACGATGCGTGACGCCCACCAGTCGCTGATCGCGACCCGGATGCGTACCCACGACATCCTGCAGATCGCGCCGGCCTATGCCCGGATGCTGCCCCGGCTGCTCTCGCTCGAATGCTGGGGCGGTGCCACCTTCGATGTCTCGATGCGTTTCCTGAAGGAAGATCCGTGGGACCGTCTTGAGGGCATCCGCGCCGCGGTGCCCAACATCCTGCTCCAGTGCCTGGTTCGCGGCGCCAACGGCGTGGGATACACCAACTATCCGGACAACGTGGTCCGGTTCTTCATCCAGCGTGCCGCCGCTGCGGGAATAGACCTGTTCCGGGTATTCGACTGCCTGAACCTGGTGGACAGCATGCGGGTGACCATGGACACCATCCTCGAGGAGGGAAAACTCTGCGAGGCGGCCATCTGCTACAGCGGAGACCTGACCGACCCGCACAGCCGCTACGACCTCGCCTACTATCTCCAACTCGCCCGCAGTCTCGAGGCCGCCGGCGCACATATCATTGCCATCAAGGACATGGCGGGTCTGTGCAAGCCCGAGGCGGCGCGCCGTCTTGTCACGGCGCTCCGCCAGGAAGTGGGAACCCCGATCCACTTCCACACCCACGACACCAGCGGAATCGCGGCGGCCAGCGTGCTCGCGGCCGTCGAGGCGGGCTGTGACGCATTCGACGGCGCCATGGATTCCTGGAGCGGGCTGACCTCGCAGCCCAATCTCGGGTCGATCGTCGAGGCCCTGCGCGGCACGAGGTGGGACACCGGTCTCGACCACGACGCCCTGCGACGCATCGACGGCTACTGGGAAGATGTGCGGCACCACTATGCGGCCTTCGAGAGTGACATGCGGTCCGGGTCTTCGGGCGTGTTCCGGCACGGCATGCCCGGGGGACAGTTTACCAACCTGCGGGAACAGGCCCGGGCCCTGGGGCTGGAAACCCGCTGGCCCGAGGTCGAGCAGGCCTACGCCGATGTCAACGACATGTTCGGCGACATCATCAAGGTCACACCGACTTCCAAGGTGGTCGGCGACATGGCGGTTGCCATGGTCAGTGCCGGTCTCGCGCCCGGCGACGTTGTTGACCCCGACCGCGACATCTCCTGGCCCGGGTCGGTGCTCTCGTTCTTTCGCGGTGAGCTCGGCCGGCCGGACAGCGGGTTTCCGCAGGCACTGCAACGCAAGATCCTGCAGGACCAGGAACCGCTCGACGGGCGTCCCGGCGCCCTGCTCGATGCGGTCGATCTCGAGGCTGTCCGTGCCGAGGCCGCGCGCCGTATCCGGCGCAGCGTCAGTGACAACGACCTGGCCTCCTACCTGATGTATCCGGAAGTGTTCGTCGATTTCGCGGCACACCGTCGCAGCTATTCCGATGTCGGCGTGCTCCCGACCCCGGTGTTCTTCTTCGGCCCGGTCGTCGACGAGGAATTCGAGATCGAGATCGAGCAGGGCAAGGTACTGCTGGTCACCCTGCTGGCCCTGGGAGAGCCCGACGAGGAAGGGATGCAGACCCTGTTCTTCGAGCTGAACGGCCAGCCGCGGACAGTCCGCGCCGCCAACCGCGCACTGCTCTCGGACCAGGCCGCACGCCGCAAGGCGGACGAGGCGGTGCCGGAACAGGTGGGCGCTCCGATGCCCGGCCGGATCGTCGGCCTCGCGGTTGCGGTCGGGGACAGAATCGGGCGCGGCGATCCCCTGTTCACCATCGAGGCAATGAAGATGGAAAGCGTGGTCTTCAGCGAGATCCCGGGCACGGTGGAGGAAATCGTGGTCCCGGCCGGACACCAGGTGGACGCCCACGACCTGGTCCTGGTCCTTGCACCAGGGGAGTGACCCGGGACCTTCCGCGCCATTGCCGGAATGTCGGCGCGGGCGCATCGGCGGGCGGCTCGTCGCGGCGATCAGGAAGAAGGCAACGGGTCGATGACAGGCGAACGCACGAAACCCGGGCGGGAAATCGCAACGGCGCCGGTCGGGGTTCTCGACCATGTGCGCGGCGCGACGGCCTTGCCGCGCTGGATCATTGACGGTCCCGCCGCCGACTGAATTGTCGCACTCCGCAAGCGGTTGCGGCCAAGCCGGCGGAAGTTCGCCGACCGGTTCGGTCTCGATGTGCGGACTGTTCAGGAATGGGAACAGGGTCGGCCCGTTCCCGACAGGGCGGCACGGGTGTTGCTCACCATGATCGATCCGGACCCCGACGCCGTGGTCAGGGCGCTCGACTCTGTTGACGCCTGAGCAGCCACGGGCGGTTGCGTTACCCCGCAAGCAACGTGCCGGCGGCACGACAGGGATCAAGGACTACAACGGACAAACGGGAGACAAGCGCGTTTGCGCGCGCTCAAGCCGGATACGCTGCCGGGGCACATCCTCTACAACGGACCGGACGTCAGAAATGGGCCTCGAGGGTGCGATGGTCCGAGTTGCAGGCGGCCACATCGAGTGCGGCGTCTGGTGGCAGCCGCGGCTGCTGGCGCAGCCCCACGGTCTCCCGGATTGCGAGTTCGAACCGCTCGAGCCCCGGCAGGATGTTGGCCGCCGCCGCCCGGCGCCAGGCGACCTCGGCTGCCATCGTCTCCAGCACCGTCACAAGCTGACCGCGAACCTTCTCGATGTCGGGGCGCCGCTTGCGCAGGGTCTTGCGCACCTTGGACAGTGCCGAGACCAGCGACCTGCTTCCCGGAACCGCGCGCAGTTCGCGTTCCGCCTGCCTGATCGCCTGGGAGGCCTGCTTCGGCTCGGTTGTCGCAATAACCGCGTCAAGTTCGCCGATCCGCGGTGCGAGTTCGGCCAGACCGCCGGCTCCCTGCAGGATCCCGATGGTCTCGCGAAGCGTGCCGTAGGCCGTGTCGACAGTCCGGCGATAGGTCGTGCGTGCCCGCGCCTCTGCTGCCAGCAGCTGCGCGAACCCCTCCCGTTCGCCTTCCCAGTGCGCGGGAATCTGCGCGAGCAACCCCTCCCGTTCCCGGTCGAGTTCCGCAATCTCCGCTTCCTCGTTCCCGGTGCGTCCGACACGGTTCGCATCGCGTTTCAGCCTGGCACTCTCGGTATCGAGGCGACGGACGACACGTTCGATGGCCCGGACCTCGCGCAGCACCGGGATGTACCCGGTCTCGGCCGCCTCGCGCGCCTGCTCGGCCGTCCGGACGGCGGCAACCAGTTCCGGGACCCCGGCAACGGTCTCGAAACTGCTCTCCAGTGCGCGGCGCGGCTTCGACGGCAGGTCCGACAGGTCGAGCGCCCCGACATCCGACAGCGCCCGGTCGAGTTCCCCCTGCCCGCTTTCGTAGCGCGCGAACACGTGCTCTTCCACACAGGCCTGCAGGCGCGGGTTGATCGGCGGCGGGGCCGTTTCGGAGAGCAGTGAAACCCTGTTGGGCAGGTAGTTCACCAGCGCGGGTGTCACGCCGACGATCGCAAGGGCGAACAGTTGCAGGCAGATGAACGGGACAACACCCTTGTACATCTCGATCGTGCGCACGGTCGCCGAGGCGACTCCGCGCAGGTAGAACAGCGCGAAACCGAATGGCGGCGTCAGGAACGAGGTCTGGATGTTCAGACCGATCATGACACCGAGCCACACGGCGGTCACGTTTGCGGACGGATCGGCCAGCAGGATCGGTGCGACGATCGGAACCACCACGACGGCGATCTCGATGAAATCGAGAAAGAAGCCGAGGATGAAGATCACCAGCATCACGATGACGAACTGGCTCCAGAAACCGCCCGGCAGGCCCTGGAGGAAGTCGCGGACCAGTTCCTCGCCGCCGAAGGCGCGGAAGGCGGCGGTCAGCATCGCCGCGCCGAGCAGGATGATGAAGACCAGCGAGGTGGTCTTCGCGGTCTCGATCATGACGCCGCGCAGCGTGTCCTCGATGCGCAGCGCGCGCCAGGCGCTCCAGACGATGGAGACCAGCAGGGCCGTGACGGCGATGGCCGCGACGGCCAGGGCGGCAACGTCGCGGCCGGTGTCGATCCGCTTGACGTTGATTTCGTGGATGGACAGGGCCACGCCCAGGACCACGACGGCGGCAATCGCGAGCGCCGCCGGCCGGTAGGCCCCGGGCGTCCCCGCGGTCAGCCGGTACCCGGCCATGATCAGCGCCCCGACGGCACCGATGGCGCCGGCCTGGTTGACCGTCGCCACACCGCTCAGGATCGAGCCCAGAACCAGGAAGATCAGGGTGAGCGGCGGAACCAGGATCACCAGCACCCGCACGACGAAACCGCGGTCGCCGACGGCCGAACGCGGGACCACGGGCGCCACTCCCGGGCGCAGCAGCGCAATGCCGAGAATGAAGGCCATGTACAGGCCGACCAGTACAAGTCCGGGAATGAAGGCGCCAAGGAACATCTCGCCGGCGCTGGTCGAGGAGATGTCGAAGGCCGACGGCATGGTCGGCTCGCCGGTCGCCTGCTTGTACAGCGCCTTGCGCGTCGTGCTCGCCTGGTCGGTGGCGCTGGCGAGCTGGTCGGCAAGGATGATCAGGACGATGGAGGGCGGGATGATCTGGCCGAGCGTGCCTGACGCCGCCACGGTCCCGGTGGCGAGCGGCCTCGAGTATCTGTTCTGCAGCATCGCCGGCAGCGAGATCAGTCCCATGGCCACCACTGTCGCCCCGACGATCCCGGTCGTCGCGGCGAGCAGGGCGCCCACGAACACCACCGAAATCCCGAGACCGCCCGGGATGCGCCCGAACATCTGCGCCATGGTGATCAGCAGGTCCTCGGCGATGCGGGAGCGCTGCAGCATGATCCCCATGAAGATGAACAGCGGGATCGCGATCAGGGTATCGCGCTCCGCCTCCCAGTAGATGCCTCGGAAGTTGGTGACACCCGCGCTCAGCCACTGGACCGGTCCGCCCTGGGCGAAATAGGCGTCGGGATTGTCGGCAAACAGCGCCCCCGCTCCGGCCGCCACCGCGACTGACAGGATCGCGGCACCCGGCAAGGCAAACGCAACCGGGAACCCGGCGCCGAGGGCGGCGGCCATCAGGACGATCAGCAGTGCGAGAAACAGCAGTTCCATGTCGGCGGCGGGCTCCGGTAGCGGCGATCAGTGGCCGGGGGCGCCTTCCGGCTCGCGACGACCCGCCTCGCCACGCGCGTCCGCGATCGCTTCGAGGAAGTAACTGGTGAACTGGATCAGCATGGAGATCGCGAACAGGCCGAGGAATCCCGCCATCAGGTATTTCACGTAGAGTCCGAACCCGGCCTGGGTCACCTCGAAGGCGAGCAGCGGGCTGTTGATGACCGACGACTTGCTGCCCATCCCGAAAGCCAGGATGACCCAGCACATCGACATGCCGAGCGTGACTGTGCCCACCGCGTTGACCCATCCCTTCGCCCGCCCGGACAGGCCGGCATAGAACACGTCCACACGCACATGGCCCTCCTCCATGAGGGTATAGGCGCTGGCAAACAGGAACAGTGCCGCGTACCAGAACCGGACCAGGTCGGCCATGAAGGCCTGTTCGTAGGAAAAGACGAATCGGGCGATGACGATCAGGAGTTCGGCGATCACCACCAGTGCCGCGAGCCAGTGAAACCCGATCGAGCGCGAGAACGCCGCGCAGACAAGTCCCGCGAGCACGAGCGGCCAGTGCAGCCAGGTGCCGCGGAAGCTTGACTTGCCAAGATCACGCGCCAGGGTGTCGCCGACCAGCGCGGGGAGCAGTTCCTCGATGCGCAGGAACGAGACCACGGCATCGGCAACGCCGACAAGGAACACCGCCCAGAACGCGCCGCGGATCAGGTACCGGTTGATGTCGGCAATTCTCAGCGCATCAACGCGAAGCAGGACCGACGGCGTGGCCAGCACCCACGCGCAGGCCAGCACCACCGCGGCACCGTAGAGGCCGGCCTGCAGCCAGGCGGCGGCCGGTGCTGCCGCATCGACGATCGCGGTACTGCCCGGAAACCGGTGCCAGAGTGTCAGGTAGTTGTCGGCCAGGAATGCCGCAAGAATTCCCAGCATGCCCCAGCCGAAACACCGGGCGATCGGGACCCCGGGTCCCGGCGGTCTGTCCGACATGCCGTTCCTTCACGGATGGAGAACGGGCGGGGGCCCCGCCCCCGCCCGGTTGCGCCGGTCACATCAGAGGTCGAGGACCCGGTTGCGCTGGGCAACGAACGCCATGTCGGAGAATCCGCTCCAGCGGCCGATGTCGTCACGCGCGGCAGCGAAGGCATCGTGCACCTTGGCTGCGAGCGGGCTGTGCGCACGGGTTTCGGCAAAGACCTGGGCCGCGGCATCGCCGAAGCTGTCGTAGACGTCGTCGTTGAACTCGCGCAGTTCGACGCCGTGCTCGGTGATCAGGCGCGCCAGGTAGCTGCCGTTGTTGGCATTGGTCTCCGCCGTCTGGCGCGCGTTTTCCTCGTTGCACGCGGCTTCGATGATGGCCTTGTCGGTCCCCGACAGTCCCGACCAGAAGTCGAGGTTCAGGCCGAAGGCCAGCTGCGAGCCGGGCTCGTGCATGCCGGGGAAGTAGTAGTACTTGGCGGCTTCGTAGAACTTCATGAAGTAGTCGTTGTACGGGCCGACCCATTCGGTCGCGTCAATGGCGCCTGCCACCAGGTTCTCGTAGATCTGGCCGCCCGGCAGCGAGACCGGCGATGCGCCGAGCTTGGCCATGACGTCTCCACCAAGGCCCGGGATGCGCATCTTCAGACCCTTCAGGTCGTCGGCCGTCTCGATTTCCTTGTTGAACCAGCCGCCCATCTGCACACCGGTGTTGCCGCAGGCGAAGTTCTTCAGGCCGAAACCGCCGGCAACCTCGTCCCAGAGTGCCTGGCCACCGGCGTACTTGATCCACGCGTCCATCTCGGTATAGGTCAGCCCGAACGGAACGGACGTGAAATACGCCCAGGCCGGGTGCTTGCCCTTCCAGTAGTAGTCGGCCGCGATGTAGGCCTGCGCGTTGCCCGATGCGACCTCGTCAAAGGAGTCGAAGGCGCCGACCCGCTCACCGGCGGCAAAGTACTGCACGTTCAGGCGGCCCTCGGTCAGCTCGCCGATGCGCGCGGCCAGACGCTGGGCCGAAATGCCGAGGCCGGGGAAGTCGCGCGGCCAGGTCGAAACGATCGTCAGGTCCTTGGCTCCCTGCGCCAGGGCCGGCGTGGCCAGTGTCGTGGCCGCGGCACCTGCAGCTGCGGCAAGGGTGCCGGTTTTCAGGAATTCACGGCGATCCATGGTTTGATTCTCCCTGAGTTTGAGTACTGTCGGTCCGACGACCTGGTGGCCCGACCGTACCTGCACCCGCATGATCCGCACGGCTCGTGTTGCAGGTGATCCGTTCATACCGTAACTCAGTAAGGGGCGAAAGAAGTGAGCGGGGATGGCGGGCGCCGGATCGCCGCGTCCCGCGCTCCCCGGATACGGCGGGGTGAGCACGGCTGCCGGCGGAGAGGGTCATGAGTGCGGGAACTGACGGTACCTGGAGCAGGCTTCGCGAACACGCCCGGCGTCTCGGCCCGGTGCACCTTCGCCGGCTGCTCCGTGACGAGGGCCGGACACCGGCGCTGGCCGTCTCGCTCGACGACCTGACCCTCGACTTCTCGCGCGAGAAGCTCGATGCCGCCGCACTCGAAGACCTGATACGACTGGCGCGCGATGCCGACGTGGAGGGCATGCGCGAACGGATGGTCGCCGCGGAGCCGATCAATTCGAGCGAACGGCGCGCCGTGCTTCACATGGCACTGCGCGGCGGAGCACCGGCACCGGCCGGTGCCGGTGTCGCGGCCGAGTGCGACCGGTTCCTCGATTTCGCCGAACAGGTTCGCGCCGGCCCGTTCCGGGACGTGCTCAGCCTCGGTATCGGAGGATCCCACCTCGGCCCGGCCATGGCGGCCCGGGCGCTGACGCCCGACCACGACGGTCCGCGCCTGCATCACGTCTCGAACATCGATGGCGCCGACCTGGCCGATACCGTCCGCGGCCTCGACCCGTCCCGCACCCTTGTCATCGTCTGCTCGAAGAGCTTCGGCACGCTGGAAACCATGGCCAACGCCCGGCTCGCGCGGGCATGGCTCGGAGACCACGGGGCGGCGCACATGGTCGGTGTCTCGGCCAACCCCGCCGCCTGCCGCGACTTCGGTATTCCGCCGGACCGCGTCTTCGGGTTCTGGGACTGGGTCGGCGGGCGCTACTCGGTCTGGTCGGCGGTCGGAGTGTCGCTTGCCATCGGCATCGGTGCGCGACGGTTCCGCAGCTTCCTCGCGGGTGCTGCCGACATGGACCGGCATTTCCGCACCGCGCCGCTCCAGCACAATCTTCCGGTGCTCCACGCCCTTGTCGGGATCTGGCGACGCAACCTGATGGGCTGGCCCTCCGTCGCACTGGTTCCCTACGATCAGCGCCTCGACCGGTTCGTCGCCTTCATCCAGCAGCTCGAGATGGAATCGAACGGCAAGCGGGTCACCCGGGACGGCGAGCCGGCGGGCGGTTCGACCTCCCCGGTCGTCTGGGGCGAACCGGGGTCCAACGCCCAGCATTCCTTCTTCCAGTTCCTGCACCAGGGCACCGACACGGTTCCGGTCGATTTCCTCATCGCGGCCCGGCCACGCGATGCCGATGCCGGTCATCACGCACTGCTGCAGGCGAACTGCCTCGCCCAGGGGCAGGCCCTCGCGCTGGGCCGCACCGCGGACGAGGTGGCGGCAGCCCTGCGGGCCGGCGGGGAGGATGAGGACGCGGTCTCGCGACTGGTCCCGCACCTCCTGCTTCCCGGTGACCGTCCCTCGACCACCGTGACCTATCGCAGCCTCGATCCCTATTCGCTCGGCCGGCTGGTCGCGCTGTACGAACACCGGGTATTCGTGCAGGGGGTGATCTGGGGCGTGAACTCCCACGACCAGTGGGGAGTGGAACACGGCAAGGTACTCGCTGACGGCCTGATCCCGGCACTGCGCGACGGCGGCGCGGTCGAGACCGATCACTCGACCCGGGCCCTGGTTGCCCGGCTCCGGGAACTCGGATCGTGACCGGGTCCCCGATGCGCGAGATCTGCGCCCACGGACCGGTGATCCCGGTGCTGACCGTCGATGACGCTGGCCATGCGGGACCGCTCGCACGGGCACTGGTCGAGGGGGGGCTGAAGGTGCTCGAGGTCACGCTCAGGACCGCCGCGGCGCTCGAGGCCATCGAGACCATCGCGCGGGAAGTTCCCGCCGCCATCGTCGGGGCGGGAACCCTGCGCACGCCCGGGGACGTTGCCCGCGCCGCGCGAGCCGGAGCACGGTTCGGCGTCTCGCCCGGCCTGACACCTGCATTGCTCGCACGTGCGGAGGCCCTCGAGCTTCCGTTCCTGCCCGGTGTCGCGACACCGTCCGAAGCCATGGCGGCGGCGGAGCGCGGATACCGGGTGCTCAAGTTCTTTCCCGCCGAGAGCTGCGGCGGGGCGGCAGCGTTGTCGGCCTGGGCGAGCCCCCTCGCCGGGCTCGAGTTCTGCCCCACCGGAGGCATCGGACCGGACAACGCACCCGACTACCTCCGGCTTGCCAACGTGGCCTGCATCGGCGGCAGCTGGATCGCGCCGCAGGCACGCATCAGGGCCGGTGACTGGTCCGCGATCAGGGAGAGCGCCGCCGCGGCGGCAGCGCTCCGCGCGGGGCGGTGAGACCGGGCCGGGCGCAGCCGGCGGTCCGCACCGTGCCGACCGTCCCGTTCCCGGGCCAGAAACCCGGCACCTCGGGTCTGCGCGCGCGGACGGTTGAGGCCATGCAGCCGGGCTGGATCGAGAACCTCGCCCAGTCGATACTCGATGTCATCGTGCCGGATGCCGGATCGTCGCTGGTTCTTGGAGGTGACGGACGGTTCTTCAACGACCGTGCGATCCAGGTTCTGCTGAAGATGGCTGCGGCGAACGGCGTGGCACATGTCGCCGTCGCCCGAAACGGGCTGCTGTCGACGCCGTCCGCCTCGGCCGAGGTCAGGCACCGGCGCGCCGACGGTGCCCTGATCCTCTCGGCAAGTCACAACCCCGGCGGCGAGGACGGCGATTTCGGCCTGAAGGTCAACATCGCGAACGGCGGCCCGGCGCCGGAACCCGTGACCGACGCGATCCATCGCAGGACCCTCGATCTTGCCGCCTGGCGCATGCTCGACGCGCCCGATATCGATCTCGCAAGCGTGGGGAACACCGGGCTCGGCCCGATGCGGGTGGAGGTGTTCGATCCGGTGCCCCGCTACGTGGCACTGATGCGCTCGCTGTTCGATTTCGACGCGATACGCGCCCTGTTCCGGTCGGGATTCCGGATGCGGTTCGACGCCATGCACGCGGTAACAGGTCCCTATGCGCGGGCCCTGCTGGAAGACGAGCTCGGCGCCGGCCCCGGTACAGTGGTCAACGCCACCCCGAGGCCGGACTTCGGCGGCCGCCACCCCGATCCCAACCCGGTGCATGCCGCCGGCCTGGTGGCCGAGCTGTTTGCCGATGACGCACCCGATTTCGCAGCCGCATCCGACGGTGACGGTGACCGGAACATGATCCTCGGACCCGGCATCTGCGTCGGCCCGTCCGACAGTCTCGCGATCCTCGCCGCCAACATCCACCTTGCACCCGGATATGCGGAAGGGCCGGTCGGCATCGCCCGGTCGATGCCGACCTCGCGCGCCGCGGACCGGGTTGCGCGGGCACTTGGCATTCCATGCTTCGAGACCCCGACCGGCTGGAAGTATTTCGGAACCCTGCTTGACGCGGGCAGGGTGACGATCTGCGGCGAGGAAAGTGCCGGAACAGGATCCGATCACGTGCGCGAGAAGGACGGGCTGTGGGCGGTATTGCTGTGGCTGAACATCCTCGCGGTCCGCCGCGGGTCGGTCGCCGGGCTGCTCGACGAGCACTGGACCAGGTTCGGGCGCGACTACTATTCGCGCCACGACTACGAGGGTGTCGATCCGGCAGCGGCGGATGCGGTCATCGAGACGTTGCGCCGCAGGCTCCCTGACCTCCCGGGCCGGACGATCGAGGGCCTGACCGTCTCGCACGCCGACGAATTTGCCTATCTCGACCCCGTCGACGGCTCGACAAGCGAGCGCCAGGGCATTCGCGTGAACTTCGGGAACGAGGCGCGCGCCGTGTTCCGCCTTTCGGGTACCGGGACCTCGGGAGCGACGCTGCGGGTCTATCTCGAGCGTTTCGAGGCGGCAAACCCGTACCGGTTCGACAATCCACAGGCCGCGCTCGCCCGGGTCATCCGGGCCTCGGACCGGATCTCGGACCTGACCGGGCTGCTTGGACGCGCAGGACCCGACATGCGCGGCTGAACCGGGACCGGCCTACATGGCGCCACGGAACGACAGCAGGTCTGCCGATATCACCCAGTCGACACCGAACCAGGCCACGGCCGCGAGGACCGTGGCGGCAATGGCCTTGCGCCACAGGTACGGCCGTTCCGGTGCGCCGGCATCGTGCCCCTCCTCGACGTGCTCGGCCCGTTTCACTCCGAGCGGAAGCATCATGAAGAACATCCACCACCACAGCAGGACATACACGACCAGGCCGCCGGCAATGTCCATGTCATCCTCCTGCCGATCGGTTGCTACACCTGTTCGAGTTCGATCAGGGTTCCCGTAAAGTCCCTGGGATGCAGGAAGATGACCGGTTTGCCGTGAGCCCCGATCCTCGGCCTGCCGTCGCCCAGGACGCGCGCGCCGCTCGCGGCCAGCGTACGGCATGCCGCCTCGATGTCCGCGACCTCGTAGCAGACGTGATGCATGCCACCGGAGGGATTGCGATCGAGAAACGCCTGGATCGGCGATGCGTCGCCCAGCGGGTGCAACAGTTCGATCTTGGTATTGGGCAGGGAGACGAAACACACGGTCACCCCGTGTTCGGGCAGGTCGCTCGGCTCGCTGACCTCCGCTCCCAGGGTCTCGCCCCACACTCGCACCGCCGCGTCAAGGTCCGGTACCGCGACTGCCACGTGATTGAGCCGGCCGATCATGCGGCGTCCTCCCTTCAGGTCCTGACAACGTGCACCGCGATCACCGGCCGCTTGCCGAAGCTGCGGCGCAGCTCGCGTCTCAGCGTCCGCGTCGCCCTGTCCACCACCGCCTGGTCGGACCGGCGTTCGCGCGCACTCAGTGCCTCGACCGCGTCCCTGACGTCTTCGGCAAGCTCCCTGCCGACGGCATCGGCCTCCTGTCCGTCACACAGGCCGGCGATCGTAATGATCGGATCGCGCGGGCACAGCCCGTGCCGGTCAAGCACCAGGGTCGCGGAAACCGAACCGTTGTGCAACATGACCTGCCGGTCGCCGAACACCGAACCGTCGAGCCGGCGCAGCCGCGTCCCGTCGGCAAACAACGCTCCGGTCTTCACCTGTCCCACTGTCCCGGCCGGACCGGGACCGAGGCGGTACACACCACCGTTCTCCGGCACCAGGACCTCGGGAACCTGGCAGGCGCGGGCGACCTGCGCGTGGGCGGCGAGCCTGCGCGCGTCCCCGTGGACCGGAACCGCGATCCGGGGACGGATGACCTGGTAGAGGCGGGCGAGGTCGTCGCGGGCGGGATGTCCGGAGACGTGGACCGGGCGATCGCGATCGGTGATCACCCGGATGCCGCGCGCGGTGAGCCTGCTCTGGACCCGACCGATCGCCTTCTCGTTGCCGGGGATCTCGCGCGAGGAGAAGATCACGACGTCGTCCGGATCAAGGTCGATGACCGGATGGTTCCCGGCGGCGATCCGTGCCAGTGCCGCGCGCGGCTCTCCCTGGCTGCCGGTACACAGCATGACCACGCGCTCCGCCGGCAGCCTCGCCGCGTCGCGTTCACCCAGGAACGGCGGCACATCCCCAAGCAGGCCATTCTCGCGTGCGATCTCGACGATCCGGCGCATCGACCGTCCGACCAGGGCGCAATGCCGACCAACCCGGTCCGCGGCCTGCGCGACGCTGCGCAGCCGGGCCACGTTGGACGCGAAACAGGTGACCGCGATGCGTTGCGGACACCCGGAGAATACCGTGGCGAACTCGTCCGGCAGATCGCCCTCCGAGCCACTGCTCCCCGGGACGTCCGCATTGGTCGAATCGCCAACCAGTGCCAGGACCCCGTCACGCGACAGGCGTTCCAGGGCCGCGAGATCCGTCTCCTCCCCGATCCCCGGGTCGGGATCGAACTTCCAGTCACCGGTGTGAATGACCATGCCGGCCGGACAGCTGATGGAAAGTGCCCGGGACTCCGGGATCGAATGGGCCACGCCGATGAGTCCGATCTCGAACGGACCAAGCGTCACCGTTCCCGTCGCCGGAAGGCTCGCCAGTTCGACCTGCCCGGCGAGGCCGGCGTCCTCGAGCTTGCGCCGCACCATGGAGGCGGTGAACGGCGTGGCATGGATCGGACACTGCAACCGCTCCCAGAGCCAGGGAACGGCTCCGATATGATCCTCGTGGCCGTGCGTGAGCACCAGTCCGACCAGCCGGTCGCGGCGCTCGACGATGAAGTCGGGATCGGGCATGAGGATTTCGGCCCCCGGCGTCGAGTCGTCGCCGAAGGAGATGCCGAGATCCACCATCAGCCAGCGGCCGGCGTAGTGATAGAGGTTGAGGTTCATGCCGATTTCGTCGGAACCGCCGAGCGGCACGAACAGCAGCTCGTCGGGCTCCGGCCCGAACGGCGCGGTCACGGTGTACTCCCGGCGGTCCGGTCGGTGTTGCGGCGGTGGATCAGCACCAGGCCGCGGAGCGTGATGTCGTGGCCGACATGGTCAACCACGTCGAGATGGCGGGCAAACACGGGGGCAAGACCACCGGTGGCGATCACGGTCATCGGGGCACCGAACTCGGCCACGATCCTCGAGGTGATCCCCTCGATGAGGCCGACATATCCCCAGAAGATCCCTGCCTGCATCGCCTGGCGGGTCGTGCGCCCGATCACCCGCGCCGGTTCCCCGAAGCCGGTTGGCGGCGGGGTGACGGCAATCCGGGGCAACTGCGCCGCCGACCGGTAGAGCGCCTCGAGCGACAGGGCAATCCCCGGCGAAATGACGCCCCCGGCATAGGCACCCGACGCATCGACCACGTCGAAGGTGGTTGCGGTGCCGAAGTCGATGATGACCAGCGGGCTGCCGTACCGTTCCCGGGCGCCGACCGCGTTCACCACCCGGTCGGCCCCGACCTCCTTCGGGTTATCGATCAGGACGTCGATTCCGGGGTCGACATCGCCGGACCCGACCACCATCGGGGTCACCCGGAAATGCCGCGTGCACAGCTGGTGCAGGTTGAATGCCGTCTCCGGGACCACGTTGGCGATGATGACCTCGGAAATGCCCGAGTGTTCGAGTCCGTTCAGCGCCAGCAACTGGCTGAGCCAGACCGCGTACTCGTCCGCCGTCCGGGCCGCATTGGTCGAGGTGCGCCACGAGCCGAGACAGGTCTCGCCCTCGAAAATGGCGAAAACGGTATTTGTGTTGCCGCAGTCGATCGCGAGCAGGCTCATGCGCCCTCCTTCTCGAGGTACCGGACGGTTCCGGACCTGATGCTTCTGTCGTGACCGCCGGAAAGCACCACCAGCATGCAGCCTTCCCGGTCGAGTCCGCTGAACCGGCCCGACACCCGCCCGGTGCCGTTTTCCGTGACCTCGACCGGATCCCCGAGCCCGTGCGCCCGGTCCAGCCAGGCCAGCCGCAACGGCTCGAAGCCATGATCGGTCCACGTATCGACCCTGCGCGCGAGAGCCCGGAGGAACCGGTTCCGGACCTCTTCGATCGACGCCGGAACGGACCGCCAGCGATCGACCCACGTCGCCGCATAGCTGGTTTGCCGCGGCGCATGCGCAAGGTTGATCCCGACCCCGATCACCACCACCTCGTCGCTGGTCTCGAGCAGGATGCCGCTGACCTTGCGGCCCGCCAGCAGCACGTCATTGGGCCACTTCAGCGTGACCGGGACCGCCGGAACCAGGTCGCGGACGGTGTCGGCCACGGCAAGTGCGGCAACAAGGGAAAGCTGCGGCTTTCCGGTCCTGCGGGATCTCAGCAGGACCGAAACGTAGAGGTTGCCGGCGGGCGACTGCCACGCCCTGCCGTGGCTGCCACGCCCGCTGCGCTGGCGCCCGGCCTGCACCACGGTCCAGTCCGGGGCGCCGTCGCCGGCCAGCGCCAGGACGCAGTCATTGGTACTGTCGACTTCGTCACGATCGACCAGCGTCACGCGCCCGGGGATCCGCATCATGATCGTGTGGTGCCGGTCATCCGCCAAGCAGGGACAGGGCCGCGGCATCGGCCATGTCGACAACCGGGCCGGGCGCGAGGAAGAACAGAAGGGTCACCGCTCCGGCGACGTACATCACTGCCCGGAGGTCGCGCGGCACTGCCCTGTCGAGCGGTTCCACCGGCTGATCGAAGTACATGATCCTGACGATGCGAATGTAGTAGAAGGCGCTGACGACGCTGGCAACAACCCCGATCACCGCCAGGACGTAGAGCCCGGCGTCGATCGCCGCCAGGAACACGAACCACTTGCCGAAGAAACCGGCAAGCGGCGGGATCCCGGCCATGGAGAACATGAACAACAGCAGAAGCACCGCCATGACCGGATGGGTTTTCGACAATCCGGCGAGATCGGAAATTCCCTCCACCGCCCTTCCCTGCTGGCGCATCGCGAGAATGCAGGCAAAGGTTCCGACATTCATGAACAGGTACACCGCGAGGTAGATCAGCACGCCACTGGCACCGGCGGCGTTGCCGGCGGCGATCCCGATCAGCGCATACCCCATGTGCCCGATCGAACTGTACGCCATCAGGCGCTTGATGTTGGTCTGCACGATCGCCGCCAGGGCACCGAGAACCATCGAGAGCACCGAAATGACGGCGATGATCTGCTGCCACTGGTCGATCAGGCCGGCAAACGGACCAACCATGACCTGCAGGAACAGGCACACCGCGGCCACCTTCGGTGCGACGGCAAACAGCGCCGTGACCGGCGTGGGGGCGCCTTCGTAGACATCCGGGGTCCACATGTGAAACGGAACCGCGGATACCTTGAACGCGAGGCCCGCGACCAGGAACACCAGTCCGAACACCAGTCCCGTCGGTGGCGCTCCCTCCGTGGCATCGATGATGTCCACGAGCTCGACGAAGGCGGTGGTGCCGGAGAACCCGTAGATCAGGGAACAGCCGTAGAGCAGCATGCCCGAGGACAGGGCGCCGAGCACGAAGTACTTCAGTCCCGCCTCGGTCGAGCGGGTGGTATCGCGGCGGATGGATGCGATGACGTACAGCGACAGGCTCTGGAGCTCGAGACCGACGTAGAGCGCAATCAGGTCCGCGGCCGAGACCATCATCATCATGCCGACGGTCGCGTAGACGATCAGCACCGGGTACTCGAACCGGCGCGCCTGTTCCCGTCGCATGTAATCGTCGGACAGGACAATGGCGAGGAACGCCCCGAGGAGGATCAGCACCTTCGCGAACTGGGCGAAGGTCGAGGTCATGAACATTCCGAAAAAGGCGGGCTCGGGAGCCTCTCCGCCGAACAGAAGCACCAGGACGGCAGCGGCCGCCAGGGTTCCGGCTGCCAGCAACGAAACCAGGCCGGTGGCGTCGCGCCGGTGGAACACGCCGATCATCAGCAACACCATGCCGGCAGCGGCGAGGAAGATCTCCGCCGTCGCGGGGAGCATCACCGGAACAGTGGCTGCCGTCATGGGGACTCCCTCCCGGTCAGCGGGTCGCGACGATCACGCCGGCTTCGCCGAGCGCGAGTTGGTGTCGGGCAATCAGGTGATCGACCGAGACCGCCATCATGTCGAGGAACGACGCCGGGTACAGGCCCATCCAGAACACCAGGACCACCAGCGGTGCGAAGACACACACCTCGCGCGGTGACAGGTCGAGGATGCCCTTGAGGTTTTCCTTCTCCAGCGTGCCGAAGATGATGCGCCGGTATACCCAGAGCATGTAGGCCGCGCCCAGAACCACGCCGGTCGCGGCGAGCGCCGCCAGCACCGTGCTCTCGGCAAATGCGCCGGCCAGGACCAGGAATTCCCCGACGAACCCGCTGGTTGCCGGCAGACCGACTGACGCCATGGTGAAAATCATGAACACCAGGGCGTAGCGTGGCATGCGGTTGACCAGGCCGCCGTATGCGGCGATCTCGCGGGTGTGGATGCGGTCGTACACCACGCCGACGCACAGGAACAGCGCGGCCGAGACGATACCGTGGCTCAGCATCTGGAAGATCGAGCCCTGCACACCCTGCTCGTTCAGCGTGAACATGCCGATGGTCACGAAACCCATGTGGGCGACGGAGGAGTAGGCGATGAGCTTCTTCAGGTCGTCCTGTGCCAGAGCCACCAGGGAGGTGTAGATCACCGCGACGACGCTCAGCGTGTAGATGAGCGGGGTGAACAGTTCGGTTGCTTCCGGGAACATCGGGATCGAGAACCTGAGGAAGCCATAACCACCCATCTTCAGCAGCACCCCGGCAAGGATCACCGATCCGGCCGTGGGTGCCTCCACGTGCGCGTCCGGCAGCCAGGTGTGGACCGGCCACATCGGGACCTTGACGGCAAATGAGGCCAGGAAGGCGAGCCACAGCCACGGCTGGAGCGTCGTTGCGAACCCGACGGTCATGAGCGCGGGAATGTCGGTGGTGCCGGCGGTGAAGAACATGGTCAGCATCGCCACCAGCATCAGCACCGAGCCGAGCAGGGTGTAGAGGAAGAACTTGAAGGCGGCATAGACCCGTCTCGGTCCTCCCCAGACCCCGATGATGATGAACATCGGGATCAGGACACCCTCGAAGAAGATGTAGAAGACCAGCAGGTCGAGCGCACAGAACATGCCGACCATCATGGTCTCGAGCACCAGGAACGCGATCATGTATTCCCGGACCCGGACCCGGATCGCATCCCAGCTGGCAAGGATGCAGATCGGGGTCAGGAAGGTCGACAGCAGCACGAAGAACAGTGAAATCCCGTCGATCCCCATGTGGTAGCTGATGTCCGAACCCGGGATCCAGGTCGCCCGTTCCACAAACTGGAACTCGGCGGTGGTCGCATCGAAGTTCACCCACAGCAGGACCGACAGCAGGAAGGTCGGTATCGAGGCCCACAGCGCGATATTGCGGGAATTGCGGGCAACCGTCGCTTCGTCACCGCGCACGAACAGGATGAACAGGCATCCGGCAAGGGGAAGGAAGGTGATCAGGGAGAGGAGCGGCCAGTCGTTGCCCATGGTCTCAGCTCCCCCGGGCCAGCAGGTACCAGGACGCGATCGCGACGACGCCGATCATCATGGCAAACGCGTAGTGATAGACGTAGCCGCTTTGCAGCTGGCCGGCCCGTCCGGCGAGCCGCCGGGTCAGCGCGGAGATCCCGTCGGGACCGAACCCGTCGATCACCGCGCCGTCGCCGCCCTTCCACAGGATCCGGCCGAGGCGAAGCGCCGGCCGTACCAGCACGAGGTCGTAGAGCTCGTCGAAGTACCACTTGTTGAGCAGGAACCGGTAGATCTCGCCGTAGTGTGTCACCAGCCAGGCCGGCCAGGCGGGACGGGCGCAGTAGCAGAGCCACGCACCGCCGGTCCCGAGCACGAACATGACGGTGGGCGCGAGGATCACCCAGAGGGGCACGTGGTGGGCGGCTTCGATGACCCGGTTGCCCTCGAGGACCAGCAGCGCCTGGCCCCAGAAGGCGTCGAGCAGGTCACCGCCGAAGTACGGATAGGCAATCGCCCCGCCGAACACCGCACCGGCGGCCAGTACGCCCAGGGGGGCCAGCATCACCATCGGGGACTCGTGGATGTGCGACTGGACCTCCTGTGACGCCCTGCACTCGCCGTGGAAGGTCATGAAGATCAGCCGCCAGCTGTACAACGCGGTCATGCCCGCACAGAGCACCCCGACCCAGAACGCGAACAGCCCGACGCCGCTGTCGCTGGCAAAGGCCGACTCGAGGATCAGGTCCTTGGAGTAGAACCCGGCCATGAACGGGAAGCCGGTCAGCGACAGGGTGCCGATGATCATCAGCCAGTAGGTTGCCGGGATGCGCCGGCGCAGCCCCCCCATCAGGCGCATGTCCTGCTCGCCCGATACCGCGTGGATCACCGACCCGGCGCCGAGGAACAGCAGCGCCTTGAAGAAGGCGTGGGTGTAGAGGTGATAGATCCCCGCCGAGTACGCCGAAACGCCGCATGCGAAGAACATGTAGCCGAGCTGGGAGCAGGTCGAATAGGCGATCACCCGCTTGATGTCGTTCTGGCACAACCCGACCGTGGCGGCGAAGAACGCCGTGGCGGCTCCGACAACGGTGATGACCGCCAGGGTATCGGGCGCATACTCCATCATCGGCGAGAGCCGCGCGACCAGGAACACGCCCGCGGTAACCATGGTCGCGGCGTGGATCAGCGCCGAGACCGGTGTCGGGCCCTCCATGGCGTCAGGCAGCCAGGTATGGAGGCCGAGCTGGGCCGACTTGCCCATGGCGCCGATGAAAAGCAGAAGGGTCAGCACCGTGATGGCATCGGCGCTGATGCCGAGAAACACCAGTTCGGTTCCCGCCCGGTCGGGGACGGCCTGGAATATCTCGTCGAGCACCACGGTATCGAACAGCAGGTAGGTACCGAAGATGCCGAGCGCAAACCCGAAGTCGCCGACACGGTTGACCAGGAACGCCTTGATGGCGGCGGCGTTGGCGGACGGGCGGTGATACCAGAACCCGATCAGCAGGTACGAGGCGAGCCCCACCCCTTCCCAGCCGAAGAACATCTGGACCAGGTTGTCGGCCGTCACCAGCATCAGCATCGCAAAGGTGAACAGCGACAGGTAGGCAAAGAACCGCGGCTGGTGCGGGTCGTCGTGCATGTAGCCGATGGAATAGACGTGCACCATGGTCGAGACCACGGTGACAACCAGGACCATGACCGCGGTCAGGGTATCGAACTTCAGCGACCAGGACGCGTTGAGGGTTCCGGAGTCGATCCAGGTGAGCAGGTGCACCGTCCGCGGAGCGTCGAGAATGACCACTTCCCAGAACAGGTGAAATCCCAGGACCATCGAGAGTCCCATGGCCACGCAGGTGGTCAGCCGGGCTCCCCTGGCTCCGATCAGCGGCGCCCCGAAGCCGGCAACGAGCGCTCCGATCAACGGCAGGAAGACGATGGCGGAGTTCATGCGCGCATCACCCCTTCATCATGTTGATGTCTTCCACCGCGATCGAGCCGCGGTTGCGGAAGTAGACGACGAGGATGGCGAGACCGATCGCGGCCTCGGCGGCGGCAACGGTCAGCACGAACAGTGCGAACACCTGCCCGGTCAGGTTTTCGAGCCAGGCGGAAAAGGCGACCAGGTTGATGTTGACCGCCAACAGCATCAGCTCGATCGACATCAGGATCGTGATCACGTTCTTCCGGTTCAGGAAGATCCCGAAGATGCCGAGCGTAAAGAGGATCGCCGCGACGGTCAGGTAGTGACCGAGTCCGATCTGCCACATGATCAGACTCCCTCGCCGCGATTGACCTGCACCACGTCGACCGCCTCGGCCCGGGTCCTTGCCAGCTGGGCGCCGATACGCTGGCGCCGCACACCCTCCCGCGACCGGAGCGTGAGCACGATCGCCCCGATCATCGCGATCAGCAGGATCACGCCCGCTGCCTGAAACAGGTAGACGTAGCGGGTGTACAGGATCTGTCCCAGCGCATGGGTGTTCGGAATCTCCGACGGCGGCGGCATGGCCACGGCACCGGTGCCGGCCGCCTCGGGCGCGATGGTCCAGGCGGCGAACACGAACAGCAGCTCGATCACCAGGATGACACCGATGAGTGCGCCGATCGGCAGGTATTCCATGAACCCCTGCCTGAGTTCGACGAAGTTGATGTCGAGCATCATGACCACGAACAGGAACAGCACGGCCACGGCCCCGACGTAGACCACCACCAGGATCATGGCGAGGAACTCGGCACCGAGCAGCACGAACAGGCCGGCGGCGTTGAAAAATGCCAGGATGAGGTAGAGCACCGAATGCACCGGGTTGCGCGACGCCACAACCATGACACCGGCCGCGATGGTCACGATGGAAAACGCGTAGAAGGCCAGTGCCTCGACGATCATCTCGATCCCCCGGAATTCCGGATTTCTGCCGTCCCGGCGACAGCTGCCTCAGCGGTACGGTGCATCGCTGGCAAGGTTGCGCGCGATCTGCTCTTCCCACCGGTCGCCGTTCGCGAGCAGCCGATCCTTGTTGTAGAACAGCTCCTCGCGGGTCTCGGTCGCGAATTCGAAGTTCGGACCCTCGACGATGGCATCGACCGGACAGGCCTCCTGGCAGAAGCCGCAGTAGATGCACTTGGTCATGTCGATGTCGTAGCGCGTGGTCCGGCGGCTTCCGTCGGCGCGGGGCTCGGCCTCGATGGTGATCGCCTGGGCCGGACAGATCGCCTCGCACAGCTTGCAGGCGATACACCGTTCCTCGCCGTTCGGGTAGCGCCGCAACGCGTGTTCACCGCGAAACCGGGGACTCAGCGGTCCCTTCTCGTAGGGGTAGTTGATGGTGACCTTGCGCCTGAAGAAGTACTTCAGGGTCAGGTACAGGCCCGAGACCAGCTCTGACAGCAGCAGGGCCCGGCCACTCCGGATCAGCTCCATGATCGCCTCCCATCACCGGCCCGGCGCACCGGCTAGCCGATCGTGTCCGGAACCAGGTCGAACGTCACCAGCACGCCGGCGGTGAACGCGACCCAGAACAACGAGAATGGCAGAAACACCTTCCAGCCCAGCCGCATCAGCTGGTCGTAGCGGTAGCGCGGAAAGGTTGCCCGCACCCACAGGAAGAAGAACAGCACGAACGCGATCTTGGCGGCGAACCAGATCGGTCCGGGAATCCAGTTGAACGGCGCGATGTCGAACGGTGGCAACCAGCCGCCGAGGAACAGGATGACGGTCATCGCGCTCATCAGGATCATGTTCGCGTACTCACCGATGAAGAACAGCGCGAAGCTCATCGACGAGTACTCGACGAAGTACCCGGCAACCAGTTCCGACTCGCCCTCGGGCAGGTCGAACGGCGCCCTGTTGGTCTCGGCCAGCGCCGAGACGAAGAAGATGACGAACATCGGCAGCAGCGGGATCGCGAACCAGATCGTGCGCTGTGCCTCCACGATGTCGCTCAGGTTGAGCGAGCCGACGCACAGCAGCACCGTGATGATCACGAACCCGATCGAGACCTCGTAGGAGACCATCTGGGCCGCAGAGCGCAGGGCTCCGAGAAAGGCGTACTTGGAGTTCGAGGCCCAGCCGGCCATGATCACTCCGTAGACGCCGAGCGAGGAGATCGCGAACAGGTAGAGGATGCCGACATTGATGTCGGCCAGTACCAGGCCCGGCCCGAACGGAATCACCGCCCAGGCAACGAGGCTCAGGATGAAGGTCAGCATCGGCGCCAGGGTGAAGATCAGCCTGTTGGCACCCGCCGGCAGGATGGTCTCCTTGACCAGCATCTTCACACCGTCCGCCAGCGGCTGCAGCAGGCCGAACGGTCCGACCACGTTCGGGCCCCGGCGCAGCTGCATGGCCGCGATGACCTTGCGTTCGAAGTAGGTCAGGTAGGCCACCGACACCAGCAACGGGACCAGGATCGCCAGAATCTGGGCGACGATGATCGCGGTTGGCACCACGTAGTCGTACAGGAACACGTTCATCGCGCCCGCAACCCGGCAGCGCCCGGCACCACCCCTTGCATCACGCCGCCTCCCCGATGCCGAAGACCTCGGTACACTCGGCCATCACCGCCGAACAGCGGCTGATCGGATCGGTCATGTAGAAGTTGGCGATTGCGGACCCGAACGGCGTCGTGCCGACCTGTCCCCCGGTTCCGAACGGCCGCCATTCGGCCGGCCGGGGCCGGTCGAGCGCGGCAAAGACCGGGTGCGCGGCCACCAGGGCCTGGCGCAGGTCTCCCAGGCTGTCATACTCCAGCCGGTGACCGAGGCGCTCGGACAGGGCCCGGATGATGCGCCAGTCCTCCCGCGCCTGCCCGGGCGGGAACGCGGCCTGGACGCCGGCCTGCACGCGGCCCTCGGTATTGACGTAGAGCCCGTCCTTTTCGGTGTAGGCGGCTCCTGGCAGGATCACGTCGGCCCGGTGCGCGCCCCGGTCGCCGTGATGGCCCTGGTAGACCACGAAGGTGTCGCCGGGCAGGTCGCCGGCGATCTCGTCGGCGCCCAGCAGCCAGAGCAGATCGAGGCTGCCGTCGGCCATTCCCCCGATGATGCCTGCAAGATCGCGCCCGCCGGCCCGGGGAACGAACCCCAGGTCCAGCGCACCGACGCGGGACGCGGCGGTGTGCAGCACGTTGAACCCGTTCCACCCCTCGCGCACCATCCCGAAGGTCTCGGCAATGGACCGACCGAGCGCATGGACCGCCGCCCCGTCCTCGCGTGCGAGCGCGGCCATGCCGAGCACCAGCATCGGAGATCCGGCCCGGCGCAGCACCTCGGCAAACGGGTGTTCACCCTCCAGGATCCCCGACAGCACGTCGGGAGTGTCTCCAAGGTGCAGGTACGGGTAGCTGAGGTCGTGGTGCTGACCCACAAGCCCGATCTCGAGCCCGCCCGCGAGCCAGCGCTTGCGGATCCGCGCGTTGAGCACCGGCGCTTCCCGACGCGGGTTGGTCCCCGCCAGCAGGATCGCGTCCGCGTTCTCAATGCCGGCGATGGTGGTGTTGAACAGGTAGCCGGCCCGCTCGGACGGGTCCAGGCGGGCGCCGTCCTGGCGACACTCGAGGTGGGGCGAGCCCAGTACCGTCATCAGCTGCTTCAGCGCGAACATCGACTCGACATCGCACTGGTCTCCGACGACGGCCGCAATCCGCTCGCCGGCGAGGCCCGCGAGCCTTTCGGCGATGGCGTCGAAGGCTTCCTGCCAGTCGACCGGGACCAGGCGCCCCTCGCGGCGCAGGTACGGCCGGTCGAGCCGCTGGCGCTTCAACCCGTCACAGGCGAACCGGGTCTTGTCGGAGATCCACTCCTCGTTGACCTCCTCGTGGGTCCGGGGCAGTACCCGGAGCACGTCGGACCCGCGGGTGTCGACCCTGATGCTTGATCCCACCGCGTCCATCACATCGACGGTCTCGGTCCGGGTCAGCTCCCACGGCCGCGAGACGAAGGCGTAGGGCCCCGAGGTCAGCGCGCCGACCGGGCACAGGTCGATGACATTGCCCGACAGCTCGGAGGCGAGCGCCTTCTCCAGATAGGTGGTGATCTCCATGGTTTCGCCGCGCCCGAGGGCGCCGAGGTCGCTCACGCCCGCCACCTCGGTGGAGAACCGCACGCAGCGCGTACAGTGGATACATCGGGTCATCACGGTCTTGATCAGCGGACCCATGTCCTTGTCTTCAACCGCCCGCTTGTTCTCGGCAAACCGGCTCGAATGATGACCGTAGCCCATGGCCTGGTCCTGCAGGTCGCACTCGCCCCCCTGGTCGCAGATCGGGCAGTCGAGCGGATGATTGATCAGCAGGAACTCCATGACGCCGTGCCGGGCCTGACGGACCATGTCGCTGTCGGTACGGATCTCCTGGTTGTCCATTGCGGGAAGGGCGCAGCTGGCCTGCGGCTTGGGTGGACCCGGACTGACCTCGACCAGGCACATGCGGCAGTTGCCGGCAATCGACAGCCGCTCGTGGTAGCAGAACCGCGGAATCTCCTTGCCCGCGGCCTCGCAGGCCTGCAGGACGGTCGCCCCGGCCGGAACCTCGACCTCGATCCCGTCTACCTTCAGCTTTGGCATGCTGCCCCCCGGGCTCCCGGTACCTGTTGCCGGCGTTCAGTCCGCCGCCTCGACGCTGGTCGCGGCCTTGCGCCGGCGGATCCGGTCCTCGACCTCGTCGCGGAAATGCGCCAGCAAACCCTGGATCGGCCAGGCAGCCGCATCGCCCAGCGCGCAGATGGTGTGGCCCTCAACCTGCCGGGTCACCTGCTCCAGCACATCGATTTCCTCGAGTTCGGCATCTCCCGTCACCAGGCGTTCCATCACACGCCACATCCAGCCGCTGCCCTCCCGGCACGGCGTGCACTGGCCGCAACTCTCGTGCTTGTAGAAGTACGACAGCCTGGTGATCGCGCGGATGATGTCGGTCTCGCGGTTCATCACGATCACCGCCGCGGTCCCCAGTCCCGAGCGCACCGCCATCAGCGAGTCGAAGTCCATCAGGATGTTGTCGCAGATCGACTTGGGGATCAGGCGGACCGACGAGCCGCCGGGAATGACGGCGAGCAGGTTGTCCCAGCCCCCGATCACGCCGCCCGCGTGCCGGTCGATGAGCTCCCGCAACGGGATACCCATCTCTTCCTCGACATTGCACGGATTGTTGACGTGCCCGGAGATGCAGAACAGCTTGGTGCCGGTGTTGCGTTCACGTCCAAGCCCGGCAAACCACTCCGGGCCGCGACGCAGGATTTCCGGAACCACGGCGATGCTCTCGACGTTGTTGACCGTCGATGGACAGCCGTACAGGCCGACAGCGGCTGGAAAGGGCGGCTTCAGCCGAGGCTGTCCCTTCTTGCCCTCGAGGCTCTCGAGCAGTGCCGTCTCCTCGCCACAGATGTAGGCGCCGGCGCCCCGGTGCAGGATGATGTCGATGTCGTAGCCGCTGCCGCAGGCGTTGCGTCCCACGAGACCTGCCTCGTAGGCCTGGTCGATGGCCGCCTGCAGGCGCTGCGTCTCGTTGTAGAACTCGCCGCGGATGTAGATGTAGGCAGCGCTGGCGCGCATGGCGTAGCCGGCGATCACGCAGCCCTCGATCAGCTTGTGGGGGTCGTTGCGGATGATCTCCCGGTCCTTGCAGGTCCCCGGCTCGCTTTCATCGGCATTGACGATCAGGTAATGCGGCTTCTCGCCGACTTCCCTGGGCATGAACGACCACTTCAACCCGGTGGGAAAGCCGGCTCCGCCCCTGCCCCGCAGTCCCGACGCCTTGACCTTCTCGACGATGTCCTCGGGAGACTGGCTCAGGATCTCCCGCGTCGTGCTCCAGTCGCCGCGACCGCGGGCGGCGTCCAGTCCCCAGTCGAACCAGCCGTACAGGTTGGTAAAGATGCGATCCCTGTCGTCGAGCACCGTCACTCTCCCTCTCGGCCCGGTGCAGCGGGCCGCAGGCCGGTCAGTGTCGTCGCTCCCGCACTGCTTTCCGAGAGGTTCCGCCCGGCCATCGAACCCGGAGGCGGCGGTTCGCCGCGCCCGAGCGCATCGAGCAGTTCCCCGGTACGCTCGTAGTCGAGATCCTCGTAGTAGTCGTCGTTGACCTGCAGGATCGGGGCATTCACGCAGGCGCCCAGGCATTCGACCTCGAGCAGGCTGAACATGCCGTCCCCGGTCGAGCCGTGGTTCCCGATCCCGAGACGGTCGCGGATGCAGCGCATGACCTGGTCCGAACCGCGCAGCCAGCACGGCGTCGTGGTACAGGCCTGCAGGTAGTACCGGCCGACCGGCTTCAGGTTGAACATGGTGTAGAAGGTGGCCACCTCGAGCACCCGGATCGGCGGCATGTCGAGGCGCTCGGCCACCGCCTCGACCGCCTTGAGCGGCAGCCAGTTGTCGTTCTGGCGCTGGGCCAGATCGAGCAGCGGGATGACGGCGCTCGCCTGGCGTCCCGGCGGGTACCGGGCGATGATATCGTCGGCCCGCGCCGCGTTTTCGGCGGAGAATTCCCAGTTCGCGGGCTGTTCCTCGGCAAATTCGTGGCCGCTCACCGGTCGATCTCCCCGAACACGATATCAAGTGATCCGATGATGGCGACGGTATCCGCCAGCATGTGGCCCCGTGACAGGAAGTCCATCGCCGACATGAAGGCGAAGCCGGGTGCGCGGATCTTGCACCGGTACGGCCGGTTGGTGCCGTCCGCCACCAGGTAGACACCGAACTCGCCCTTCGGTGCCTCGACCGCCGTATAGGTCTCGCCCGCAGGCACGTGATAGCCCTCGGTGTAGAGCTTGAAGTGGTGGATCAGCGCCTCCATCGACCGCTTCATCTCGCCCCTGGGCGGCGGCGCGATCTTGCGATCCGTGGTCTTGACCGGACCATCCGGCATGCGCTCGATGCACTGTGCAATGATCCCCAGGCTCTGGCGCAGTTCCTCGACCCGGACCAGGTAGCGCGCGTAGCAGTCGCCCGTCCTGCCCATCGGCACATCGAAGGACATCTCGTCGTAGGCGTCGTAGGGCTGCGACTTGCGCAGGTCCCACGGCACGCCGCTTGCCCGCAGGCATGGCCCGGTAAACCCGAGACTCTGGGCGTCCTCCTCGCTGACCACGCCGATGTCGACGGTACGCTGCTTGAAGATGCGGTTGTTGGTCAGCAGGCTCTCCAGGTCGTCGACGAAGGACGGAAACCGTTCGGCCCAGCGCCCGATGTCATCGAGCAGCCCCGCGGGCAGGTCCTGGTTCACCCCGCCCGGCCGGAAGTAGGCGGCATGCAGCCGGGCCCCTGACGCGCGTTCGTAGAACTCCATCAGGTGTTCGCGTTCCTCGAAACCCCACAGCAGCGGCGTCATCGCACCGACGTCGAGCGCGAAGGTGGTGATGTTCAGGATGTGGTTGAGGACCCGGGAGAGCTCGGCGTACAGCACCCGGATGTAGCGGGCGCGGAGCGGAACCTCCAGCCCGAGCAGCCGCTCGACCGCAAGCGCGAACGCGTGCTCCTGCGACATGGGCGAGACGTAGTCGAGGCGGTCGAAGTAGGGAACCGCCTGCAGGTAGGTCTTGTGCTCGATCAGTTTCTCGGTGCCGCGGTGCAGAAGCCCGATATGGGGGTCGGCGCGCTCGACGACCTCCCCGTCCATTTCCAGTACCAGCCGGAGCACGCCATGGGCTGCCGGATGCTGGGGGCCGAAGTTCAGCGTCAACGGCTTGATGCTGGTCTCGGCCATCAGTCCTCCCCGGTCCCGGACCGCGGGGCGAGAGCTGCACGTGCTCCTTCCCAGGGGCTCTCGAAGTCAAAGTCCCTGAAGTCCTGGACCAGGCTGACCGGTTCATAGATCACCCGTTTCTGCTCGTCGTCATAGCGGACCTCGACCGTCCCGGTCAGCGGGAAGTCCTTGCGCATCGGGTGGCCCTCGAACCCGTAGTCGGTCAGCAGCCGGCGCAGGTCCGGATGGTCGGAGAAGAAGATCCCGTACATGTCCCAGGCCTCGCGCTCGTTCCACTCCGCGGAGCGGAACAGGCCGGTTGCGGTCGGCACCGGGGTTTCCTCGTCGGTCGCGACCTTCACCCGGACCCTGAGATTGTGACGGATGCTGAGCAGGTTGTAGACCACCTCGAAACGGTGTTCGCGGTCGGGCCAGTCCACGCCGCACAGGTCGACGAGGATGCCGAACAGGCACTGGGAATCGGCACGCAGGAACCGCAACACCGCCAGCACGCTGTCCGGCCGGGCCCGGAGCGAGAGTTCGGACCCCGACCACTCCACCGCCTCGAGATGGTCACGCAGGGCGTCGGCCAGGTAGTCGGCAAGTTCTCGCGGCATGAGGACGGGCCGGTCTTCAGCCATGGTAACGGCGTCTCCGGGTCCGGCTGGTGTCACCGTGCGATCGTCCCGGTCCGGCGGATCTTGCGCTGAAGCTGCATCAGCCCGTAGAGCAGCGCCTCGGCCGTCGGCGGGCAGCCGGGGACGTAGACATCGACCGGCACGATCCGGTCGCATCCGCGCACGACGGAATAGGAGTAGTGGTAATAGCCGCCGCCATTGGCGCACGACCCCATGGACACGACCCAGCGGGGTTCCGCCATCTGGTCGTAGACCTTGCGCAGGGCCGGCGCCATCTTGTTGGTCAGTGTCCCGGCAACGATCATCACGTCGGACTGCCGGGGACTGGGCCGGAAAATCATGCCGAACCGGTCGAGGTCATAGCGGCTGGCGGCGGAGTGCATCATTTCCACCGCGCAGCAGGCGAGCCCGAAGGTCATCGGCCACAACGAGCCGCTGCGCGCCCAGTTGAACAGCTTGTCGGCCTGGGCGACCACGAAACCGCGCTCACGCAGTTCGTCGCCGACGGCGCCGAGAATGGCGTCCTGGTCGGCGCCGGGCGGGACCGGGCGGTCGAGCCCGGCAATCCCCGTTACTCCCATTCCAGCGCTCCCTTCTTCCACTCGTAGACAAATCCCACGGTCAGGATGGCAAGGAACAGCATCATCGACCAGAAACCGAACAGGCCGATCGAGCCGAGCGAGGCCGCCCAGGGGAACAGGAACGCGACCTCGAGGTCGAAGATGATGAACAGGATGGCAACCAGGTAGAACCGCACGTCGAACTGGCCGCGGGAATCGGTGAATGCCTCGAAACCGCACTCGTAGGAGGACAGTTTCTCGGAGTCCGGTCGCTGGACGGCGATGACGAGCGACGCGATCACTGCGGCCGCGGCCATGCCGACGGCAATTCCGAGAAAGATCAGGATCGGAAGGTACTCTGCAAGCAACGCAGTCATTGAAGCTCTCTATCCGTCCGGCGGCGACCCTGAACCGCCTCGTCCGTCGCACCCGGCGCAGACCAACGACGGCCGGACTATACTGCGCGCCACCTGTCCGGGAAACCCCGCCGGCAACCGGCGCCGGACCCGCAAACGGGATCGGGAATTCTGGCGGGAGTGACGGGACTCGAACCCGCGGCCTCTGGCGTGACAGGCCAGCGCTCTAACCAGCTGAGCTACACCCCCGCGACGCGCCTCCGGCCCCGGGGGCCGGCTGGCCGGATTTCCTATCGAATCGCGCGCGTTCCTGTCAAGCCGTTCGGGGGCTGACGGAACCGCCCCGCCGCCTGGCAGGAGCCCTTCGGGCGCGCGTCCGGCGCGACCGGTCTGCGCCCTGCAGGGCCCCTGTCGCCGCCGCGGCACCGGTCACCGACTGGCGGCCACAGGCCTGGAACCGCACGCGCGTCGGGGCACGGACCGGGTGGGCGGCCGCCGGATCCCCCCGGGCCGGTGAATTCACGCACGCGCCGGCGGCCGGCACGGCTCATCAACGGATCGTCTGAAGGGTCGACCCCGGACAGGGCGCCATTCCCGCGCCCTGCATCCGGCCGTGCAGCCATCTTTCCGGGATCCGACCGCAACCGTCCCGGCGGGTCCGGATGCGTTTCAGGGCCGCTGCCCGTCCGCCACGGCCGACTGCACGCCCGACCGGTTCACGGGTCATTGCGGGTGGATTGACACGGAGCCCGGTGGCCGCGGTACCGCCACGTATCCGCAGGGCCGCAGCGATCCCGGGCTCCGCCAGTGAGTGTCCCGTTACTCAGGACTTCGAAGTCGTGCCGGGCGGCCGCCCAGGTGGCATGTGGTCACGCATTGCTCCGGGTCCGGCCGCGTGGTGGGCGCTGACGGGATCGAACCGCCGACCTTCTCGGTGTAAACGAGACGCTCTCCCGGCTGAGCTAAGCGCCCGCTCCGGATCAGCCGTCGCCTGCAACCGCGCCCTGGAGCTTGCTGCCGGCCTTGAACACTGCCCGGTTGCGTGCCTTGACCTCGATCGGTTCCCCGGTGCTCGGGTTGCGCCCCATGCGAGCCGGACTGCTCGCCACCCTGAATGTACCGAAGCCGACGAGTTGAACGCGGTCCCCGTTTGCCAGGGCATCCGTGATCTCCTGGAGGGTTGCGTCAAGGACGTCCGCGACGTTTCCCGGGCCGGTGTCGGTCCTCCCGGAAACCCGGGCAACGAGTTCTTTCTTGTTCACCACGTGCACTCCCTGTGTCAGTCGTGACATTTCAAGAATTATACTTGCAGACGCCCGCCCGACGGGCCTGACCATCAAGGCGATCCTTTCCTGTCGCCTGCCCCAAAGGCCCTGCGCAGTGAATCCGGCATCCGCTCTTTGCTTCTGTGCCGGGGACGCTAGAGACAAGCCGGCGCGGTTGTCAATGCGTCACGACCTCATCACGCGGATCCTCAGTCTCTGCCGGCGGCACGGGCTCGAGCGACTCCTCGTCCGCCAGATTGATCGGAACCGGTTCCTCTGCGAGGGCTCTTGAAATGACCTCGTCGACCGTCGCAACCGGGACGATCTCGAGATCGCATTTCACGTTGTCGGGAATCTCGGCAAGGTCCTTTTCGTTTTCCCTCGGAATGAGCACCGTCTTGATCCCGCCTCTCAGCGCGGCAAGCAGTTTCTCCTTGAGCCCGCCAATCGGCAGGACCCGGCCCCGGAGGGTGATCTCCCCCGTCATCGCAACGTCCCGTTGCACCGGGATCTGGGTGAGAACCGACACGATCGAAGTCACCATGGCAACACCCGCCGAGGGGCCGTCCTTCGGAGTGGCCCCCTCGGGGACGTGAACGTGAATGTCGCGGTGTTCGAGCAGCTTGCGCCTGATCCCGTAGACCGGCGCACGTGACTTGACGAAACTCTCGGCCGCCTGCACCGACTCGCGCATCACCGATCCGAGCTTCCCGGTCGACGTCACCCGGCCCTTGCCCGGGACCGTCACCGACTCGATGGACAGCAGCTCGCCGCCGACCTCGGTCCAGGCAAGCCCGGTGGTCACTCCGATGAGGTCGTTTTCCTCGGCCTCGCCGAAGCGGTACTTGCGCACACCGGAGTAGGTGCCCAGGTTCTCGCTGGTCACGCTGACGCTGGACACGCCGTCCATCAGGATTTCCTTGACCGCCTTGCGGGCCAGGTTGGCGAGTTCGCGTTCCAGGTTGCGGACGCCGGCTTCGCGCGTGTAGTAGCGAATGAGGTCACGCAGTGCGTCCTCGGAGATTTCCCACTCGCCCTTGCGCAACCCGTTGCGTTCGGTCTGCTTGATGAGCAGGTGTTTCTGGGCAATGGCGACCTTTTCGTCCTCGGTATAGCCCGACAGCCGGATCACCTCCATGCGGTCAAGCAGCGGCTGCGCCATCCGCAGGGTGTTCGCGGTGGTCACGAACATCACGTCCGACAGGTCGTAGTCCACCTCGAGGTAATGGTCCTGGAACGAGTGGTTCTGTTCCGGGTCGAGCACCTCGAGCAGGGCCGAGGCCGGATCGCCGCGAAAATCGTTGCCCAGCTTGTCGATCTCGTCGAGCAGGAACAGCGGGTTCGACCGCTTCGCCTTCTTCATTCCCTGGACGATCTTGCCCGGCAGCGACCCGATGTAGGTCCGGCGATGGCCGCGAATCTCGGCCTCGTCACGGACACCGCCCAGCGACATGCGCACGAAGTTGCGTCCCGTCGCCTCGGCGATCGACTTGCCGAGCGATGTCTTCCCGACCCCCGGGGGGCCGACCAGGCAGAGAATCGGCCCCTTGACCTTGCCGGTGCGCTGCTGCACCGCCAGGTATTCGAGGATTCTCTCCTTGACCTTCTCGAGCCCGTGGTGGTCCCGGTCGAGAACGGTCTGCGCCAGGCCCAGGTCCTTCTTCACCCGCGACCGCTTCTTCCACGGAATGGTGACCAGCCAGTCGAGGTAGTTGCGCACCACGGTGGCCTCGGCCGACATCGGGCTCATGTTGCGCAGCTTCTTCAGTTCCGCCGTGGCCTTCTCCCGCGCCTCTGCGGGGAACTTGGTCCGGGCCACCTTCTCGGCGAGTTCCGCCAGTTCGTCGCGCGAGTCGTCCGATTCGCCGAGTTCCTTCTGGATCGCCTTCATCTGTTCGTTCAGATAGTACTCGCGCTGGGTCTTCTCCATCTGGCGCTTGACCCGGTTGCGGACGCGCTTCTCGACCTGCAGGACGCCAATCTCGCCCTCCATGTGGCTGAAGACCTTCTCCAGTCGCTCGGTCACGCCCGCGAGTTCGAGCAGCTCCTGCTTCTCCGCGATCTTGAGTGCGAGATGGGCGCTGATGGTGTCGGCCAGCTTTGTCGCGTCCTCGATCTGGTTGACCGAGACCAGGACTTCGGGCGGGATCTTCTTGTTGAGCTTGATGTACTGCTCGAACTGGTTGATGACCGTGCGCGCGAGCGCTTCCTGCTCGCGCGAATCACCGGGCAGTTCCTGGATCGGCTCGGCCTCGGCCTCGAAGAAGTCGGGGTTGTCCCGGTAGGACAGGATATGCGCCCGGCGCACGCCCTCGACCAGTACCTTGACGGTACCGTCGGGGAGTTTCAGCAGCTGCAGGACGGTGCCCACGGTCCCCACCGTGTACACGTCGTCGGGAGAGGGATCGTCCTCGGACGGGTTCTTCTGGGTGACAAGCAGGATCTGCTTGTCATCCTTCATCACGTCCTCGAGCGCACTGATGGACTTGCGGCGACCGACGAACAGGGGAACGATCATGTGCGGGAACACGACGATGTCGCGCAGCGGCAGCACGGGGTAGGTCAGAAAGATCTCGCTCATTTTCCGCTCACCCTCCTCCTGGCACCGCGTTCGCCCCCGGATCCGGACCACGGGCACATGACAGCCTTGATGTAGGAAAGCCTCCCGCCCGGGTCAACCGTCACGCCCGGCTCTCACGGTCCTCCCGACGATCCGCGTGCACCGTGAGCGGCGGAGACCCGCTCTCGACGACATCGGAGTTGATGACGATTTCCTGCACCCCGTCGTCACCCGGAAGATCGAACATCGAATCGAGCAGGATGTTCTCCAGGATCGAGCGCAGGCCGCGCGCACCGGTCTTCCGTTCGATCGCCCGCGCCGCAATGCTGCGCAGCGCGTCGTCACGGAACTTCAGGTGGACGTTTTCCATCTCGAACAGCCGCTGGTACTGCCGCACCAGCGCGTTCTTCGGCTTGGTCAGGATGTCGACGAGCGCGTCCGCGTCGAGATCGTCGAGCGTCGCCAGCACCGGCAGGCGCCCGACGAATTCCGGGATCAGTCCGAATCTCAGCAGGTCCTCGGGCTCGACACCGCGCAGGATTTCCCCGGTCCTGCGCGCGTCCGGGTCCTGGACATCGGCGTTGAACCCGATCGACGACCCCTTGTTGCGCTGCGAAATGATGCGTTCGAGACCCGAGAACGCTCCGCCGCAGATGAACAGGATGTTGGTGGTGTCAACCTGGAGGAACTCCTGCTGGGGATGCTTGCGCCCGCCCTGTGGCGGCACGCTTGCAACAGTCCCCTCCATGATCTTCAGCAGCGCCTGCTGCACGCCCTCCCCCGACACGTCGCGGGTAATCGACGGGTTGTCCGACTTGCGGCTGATCTTGTCGACCTCGTCGATGTAGACGATGCCGCGCTGGGCCCGTTCGACGTTGTAGTCGGCGGCCTGCAGCAGCTTGAGGATGATGTTCTCGACATCCTCGCCGACGTAGCCGGCCTCCGTCAGCGTGGTCGCGTCCGCCATGGTGAACGGAACATCGATGATCCGGGCAAGCGTCTGTGCGAGAAGCGTCTTGCCGCATCCGGTCGGGCCGATCAGCAGGATGTTCGACTTGGCGAGCTCGACATCGTTGTTCTTCTGGCTGTGCGACAGCCGCTTGTAGTGGTTGTGCACGGCCACCGAGAGGATCCGCTTCGCCTGGTCCTGCCCGATCACGTAGTCGTCGAGGACCTGGCAGATGGTCCGGGGCGTGGGGACCCCCTCGCGCGACTTGACCAGGGTGGTCTTGTTCTCCTCGCGGATGATGTCCATGCACAGCTCGACGCACTCGTCGCAGATGAACACGGTCGGACCGGCAATCAGTTTCCGGACCTCGTGCTGGCTCTTGCCACAGAACGAGCAGTAGAGCGTGTTCTTGGAGTCGCCGCTGGTGCCTGACTTGCTCATGTCATGCGAATCCGAAGTGAGTCATATCGATGCAATGTTAGCCGCTGCCGGCGACAGCGGACAATCGGCAATTGCCCTACGACCCGTCCGGCTCGCCGGTTTCGGGCACCGGGCGCTTCTCGACCACCTCGTCGATCAACCCGAATTCAAGCGCGGCCTTCGGGGACATGAAGGTGTCCCGGTCCATCGCGGACTCGATCTTGCGCAGCGTCCGACCGGTGTGCTTGACGTAGATTCGGTTGAGCCGCGCCCGGGTCTCGAGGATCTCGCGCGCGTGGATCTCGATGTCCGTGGCCTGTCCCTGGACCCCTCCCGATGGCTGATGGATCATCACCTTGGCGTGCGGCAGGCAGTAACGCTTGCCCTTCGCGCCGGCCGCCAGCAGCAGGGATCCCATAGACGCGGCCTGTCCGACGCAGACCGTCGACACCTCCGGCCTGATGTACTCCATGGTGTCGTAGATCGCGAGGCCGGAGGTCACGATCCCTCCCGGGGAATTGATGTACATCGCGATGTCCTTGGACGGATTCTCCGCCTCGAGGAACAGCAGCTGCGCACAGATCACGCTCGACACCGCGTCGTTGATCGGGCCGGTGATGAAGATGATGCGTTCCTTGAGCAGGCGCGAGTAGATGTCGAACGCGCGTTCGCCGCGGTTGGTATGCTCGACAACCATGGGGATGAGGCTGCTCATCGCTCTCTCCGCTGGGTTCCCTGGGGGGCCGGGATCATTCCTCGACCGCCACGTCGTCCACCTCCATCTCGCGTCGCCCCAGTTCATCCAGGGTGACGGTCGTCTCGGTAATGGTCGCCAGTTCGGAAATGAAGGTGACGAGCTTGTTCTCGTAGACCTCTGACGCGATGGTTTCCACCAGCCGGGGAGACTGCATCGCCAGCTCGTGCATCCGGTCGCGGCGCTCGGGGCCGAACCGGGAGGCCCAGGCCCGGACCGCCGGCTCGAGTTCGTGTTCCTCGACCGAAATGTTGTTCTGCCGTCCGATTTCACGCATGAGCAGGCCGAGCTTCACGCGGCGCTCGGCAAGGGCCCGGATCTCCGGATCCTGTTCCTCCGCCGCGGACTCCTCCGCCTCCTGCCCGGAGCCGGCCTCATCCTGTGCCTCGACCGCCTGGTCCGTCCCGTCATCATCCCCGGCACCGGCTCCACTGTCTGGCAGGCCGGAGTCCTGTTCGCGCTGCATCCGCTCCCGGATCGCGCCGTACTCGCCGTCAACCAGGAAATCCGGAACGGGGAAGGTCGCATACTCCGCGAGCTTGTCCATCAGTCCGACCGAGAACAGGGCCTGGCAGCGCTCGCCATGGCCGTGCGCCTGCCTGGCCCGGACCAGCCCGCGCAGCTGTTCGAGGTCCTCGCACCCCATCAGCTGCGCGAACTCGTCGTCCACCGTCACGGGGATTTCGGCCTCGATCACCTTGACCGTGGCGATGACCTCGACCTCGTCGGCGGGCTCGTCCTCCTCCGCGCCGGGCATGATCGTGAGCGTGAAGGTCCTGGTCTCGTCGATCGCAGCTCCGACCAGGGCCCCGATCCAGTCAGGATGCCCCCGCTCCTCGGTCAGCGAAACCCGGGTATTCTGGTCATCGAGCTCCGCGAACGGTTCACCGTCGCGGCTTGCCCGGCAGTGCACGATGACCGTGTCGCCCTTCTCGACCGGGCGCTGCTCCTCGATCGGCACGAACCGGGACTGGCTGGCCGCAATCTCCGCGATCGCCCCGTCCACCTCCTCGTCGGTCACCTCCACCGCCATGCGTTCGAGTTCCAGGGAGGCGAAATCGATCGGCTCCAGCATCGGCAGGGCCACGACGCGCATGGTCACGGCCATGCCGTTCTCCACCGGTTCCTCCGACGGCAACAGCGACGGCGTGAAAGCCGGCGTGATACCGTGCTCTTCGCAGGCTTCCTGCGCCTTCTCGCCGATCACGCGTTCGAGAACCCGCTTGCGAACCTCCCCGCCGAACCGGTGCCGGAGGACCCGCAGCGGCACCTTGCCGCGACGAAACCCCGGCAGATTCACGCCGCTGGCCTCGTTCTGCAGCTGCTCGTCGACCAGCAGGTCCACCTCCTGGTCCTGGATGACAAGCCTGAACTCGTGATCGAGCCTGTCGCTCGCTGTCGTGCTCACCTGTCCTGAGTCCTGTCCGGTTGTTGGGTGCCGACCGGTTCGACGCGATGAACCCGGAACCTTGGTGCGGGCGAAGGGACTCGAACCCCCACGGCTTTCGCCACCAGATCCTAAATCTGGCGTGTCTACCAGTTCCACCACACCCGCCCGCCGGTCGCGGCCAGATCGAGCAGTTGCAGCTGCTCGCGGCGCATGGCTACTGGATGCGGGTATCCCCGTCAACCATTGGAACTCTCGCGGGCGCTTTCGCTCAGTCCCGGGCAAGGGACCTGATCGCCTGGCTGGCGGCGATGCGACCGTCGGTTGCATACCGGGCGCTGTTCACGGCGATGTCTCCGGTACGGTACAGGTAGTTGACCATCAGTCCCCAGGACTGCGTTCGGCCGCGCGCGGATCGGTCGCCCATCCAGTTCAGCCGTTCGACCCGGGCTCCGTTGCTCAGGTGAAAGTGGGCCACCGGATCGTGCGCGCGGTTCCCCTGTCTTCTCGCCGAGGTCAGGTAGCGGGCCGCAAGCCGCGTGAGCGGTTCCCGCAGCGCCGTTTCCATTGCGCCGTCCCCCTGCTCCAGGCGCGAGAGCAGGTCGGCCAGCCCGACGCCGCCCGGCAGTGCCCGACGTTCGGACGCCGTCAGCAGCTCCGTACCGGCCTCGCTGACCTGTCTCCTCACCCAGCGCGAGAGACCCGGGATCGGTGACAGCGTCGCGAAGGAGCGCAGGTTCGGCAGTTCCTGCTCCAGCACCCCGACCACGTGCCTGATCAGGAAGTTCCCGAAACTGATTCCGTCGAGGCCGCGCTGGGCGTTGGAGATCGAGTAGAAGACCGCGGTATCCGCGGTTCTCGGGTCAGCCGCGGGCGCGGTCTCGTCGAGCAGTTCGTCGACGCTTGCCGCCATGCCGTTGACCAGCGCCACCTCCACGAAGATCAGCGGCTCGTCCGGCATGGTCGGATGCAGGAACGCGAAACACCGGCGGTCCGAATCAAGGCGGTTCTTCAGATCGTCCCAGGAGCGGATCTCGTGCACGGCCTCGTAGGCGATCAGCTTCTCGAGCAGCCGCGCCGGGGATGCCCAGTCGATCCGGCGCAGATCCAGCAACCCGAGATCGAACCAGTGCGAGAGCAGGGTGCGCAGATCGTCGGCAAGGAACCGGATCTCGGGGTGTTCGACCTGCGCTTCCAGCATCTCGGCACGCAGGTCGACCAGGAACTTCATTCCCTCCGGCAGGGTGGTGAACTGGCGCAGCAACACCCGCCACCGCGGCTCCAGGGCCCTGTGCAGGGACTGTTCGGCCTCCCGGCGCGCGACCGCATCCCCGCCGCTCGCCCCGAGTTGGGACGCCGCCCGGTCGACGGCCTTGCGGTCGCGGTCGAACCCGGTGGCGAGTTCGAGCAGGAACCGGATCCTGCCGGTCCGGTCGAGTTCGAGGTAGCGCCGCCCGAGTTCCGCCGCCCTCGCCCGGTTGGTCGCAGCATCGCCCACCGCCGCGACACATGCCTCCATTTCGGAGCGGACACGCGCCCGGTCCTCGTCCGGAAGGTCGGCACGCAACCGTCCGGAAACGTGGTAGCGCGTGGATCCCGACAGGTCCGACCAGGCGCGCACCAGGTTCGCGAGCGTCCGGTCCAGCAGTCCGGCAGGCGTGTCATCCGCCATCGCGGTCACTCCGGGGGCACACCGCGGCGCGTGCCGCGGGCAACAGGTCGGGAAGGTCCTCCGCCAGCAGCCCGGGTCCCGCGGCCAACGCCGCGGCGCCGTTCAGCCAGACCGCCGCCGCCGCTGCTTCCGCCGCCGGCATGCCCTGGGCCAGCAGTCCGGCGATGGTCCCCGCGAGCACGTCACCGGTTCCGCCGGTTGCGAGCCACGCCGGCGCATTGGCATTGATGAGCAGGTCCCCGCCGGGAGCCGCGATCACCGTGTCCGCACCTTTCAGTACCACCACCGCGCCCAGCCGGTCGGCCGCCGCGCGGGCGCGGTGCATCTTCCCGGAACCGTGGTCGGCGAGGTCCGGGAACAGTCGGGCAAACTCGCCCTCGTGGGGGGTCACGACCAGTGGTCCCCGGATCACGGCTGCCAGGTCGTCGGCGGCATCCGCGAACAGCGTGAGTGCGTCGGCGTCGAGTACCGCGGGTGCTCCCCGGGCAAGCAGGGAGACGACCGCGTCCCTGGCTCCCGGTCCGGTGCCCATCCCGGGTCCCGCCAGCATGGCGGTGAACCGGACCTCGTCCGCTTCCTCGAGCGGGCGGACCAGGGCTCCCGGTACCGTGGCCCGATAGATCGCCTCGGCGGGTCCGGGAACGGCAAGGGTGACCATGCCGCACCCGATGCGCCGGGCCGCGGCAGTGGCAAACCGGGCCGCCCCGGTCATCCGCTCGCCGCCGACGAGGAGCGCGTGACCCCGGCGATACTTGTGATCGCTGAGTGCGGTTGATGGCAGGTGCTGCTTCCACACCCCGGGCAGGTTGCGTGCCTGTCGCGGAGCGATGGTCTCCAGAACCCGCCCGGGAATGCCGATATCGACGATCCTCACCGTTCCGCACAGGTCCCGGCCGGGCAGCAGGAAATGCCCCGGCCTGCCGCGGAAGAAACCGACCGTGAGCGTGGCCGGCGCCGCGACCCCGCGCACCTGCCCGGTATCTCCGTCCACCCCGCTCGGCACATCGATGGCGACGCGTGGCGCGCGTGCCCCGGCCATGGCCTGCACCAGGTGCGCGGCGCCGGCGCCGATGTCGCGGTTGAGACCGGCGCCGAACAGCGCGTCAACGACGAGACCGGCGTCCGACAGCGCCTGCGGTCCGGCAGCGGTGGTCGCGCCGGTCCACAGCTCCGCGGCGCGAACGGCGTCGCCGGCGCGACCCTCTCCCAGCGTCCCGACCCTGACCGGCCAGCCGGACTCCGCCAGGTACCGCGCGATCACGAAACCGTCGCCGCCATTGTTGCCCGGCCCGCACAGGACCACGGCAGGGGTCGGCGCGAAGCGGCGCTGGATGACCCTGGCAGCGGCGCGACCGGCCGCCTCCATCAGCGGGAAGGTGTCGCCGTCGTCGACAGCCAGCCTGTCGGCCTCGGCCATCTCCCGCACGGTCAGCAGTTGCGACGTGGCGGGCATGCGCATCGGGGCGTGCTCCGGGGGCCGACCCTGCATTCATCGGGTCAGGTGGCGGGGAATGGGGCGAGTGATGGGACTTGAACCCACGACTTCCAGATCCACAATCTGGCGCTCTAACCAGCTGAGCTACACCCGCCACGGCAGCCCCACCCCGCCACGGCGGGATCGGCCCCCATCAACCGGATCGGGCGCGGTTTGTCAAGGTCGCCGTGGCACGGCACCGCGGCGCATCAGCGGAAATGCGCAGCCAGTCGTGCCGCGGCATCGTCGAGAACGCCGTCCTGCTTGGCGAAACAGAACCGGATGAAGGACGTCGGGCCGCCCTCACGGTAGAACGGGCTGACCGGCAACGCCGTGACACCCGCCTCGCGGGTAATGTGGGTACAGAAATCGACATCGGACCCGTCAAACCCGGTTCCCGCAATATCGACGAACAGGAAGTAGGTGCCCTCGCACACCACGGGCGAAAACCCCGGAATTGCGGCGAGCGCTCCCGCAAGCCGGTCGCGGCGGTCCTGCATCGACCGGTTCAGCCCCTCGAAATACGCATCGTCCTGCCCGAGCCCGAAGGCGACCGCCCGCTGCAGGTTGGGAGCGGTGGTGAAGACCAGGAACTGGTGCGCCTTGGCGACGGTGCGCAGCAGGTCGGCCGGTCCGGTCACATACCCGACCTTCCAGCCGGTCAGGGAGAAGGTCTTTCCGGCCGAGCCGATGCGGATGGTGCGCTCGCGCATGCCCGGCAGGGTCATCAGCGGGACATGCGCGCGGCCGTCGAAGGCCATGTGCTCGTACACCTCGTCGCAGATCGCGACCGCATCATGCGCCCTGACCAGTTCGGCAAGCAGCGCCAGATCGTCCTGCCCGTAGACCTTCGATGCCGGGTTCTGCGGCGTGTTCAGCACCAGCAGCCTGGTGCGGTCGGAAAATGCCGCCCTCACCGCCTCGGGATCGAGCCGCCAGTCCGGTGGCCGGATGCTGACAAGTCTGGGGATGCCGCCCGCGCGACGGATGATCGGAACGTAGCAGTCGTACAGCGGCTCGATGAGAACCACCTCGTCACCGGGCTCGATCAGTCCGAAGAAACAGGCCGCCAGTCCCTCGGTCGCGCCGGTCGAGACCATGGTCTCCGTCTGCCAGTCGACCTCGAGGTCGTAGAAGCGCGCGTTGTGCGCGGCAACCGCCTTGCGCAGTTCCGGCACCCCAAGCATCGGCGGATACTGGTTGGGCCGGTCACTGAGGAAGTCGGCGGCGCGCTGGAGCACCGGCTCCGGGCCGAAGTCGTCCGGGAACCCCTGGCCGAGGTTGATCGACCCGCACTCGATGGCAAGCCGTGACATGACTTCGAAGACAGTGGTGCCGTAGGAACCGAGGACGCTGTTGGCGGGTCTCATGGCATCACCTCCCTGTGCCGCCCGGGCTCCATACGGGAATTGGCCGGGCCGCTCAAGCCGGCGGGGATGCGAGGATGGTGACGACGCCGGTGCGCGCCAGCGTGGCGATCGTGTCCTCGTCGTAGCCGAGCTCGTCCAGGATCTCGCGGCTGTGCTGTCCCAGCATCGGCGGTGGCGTGATGTCGCAGACCGGCGTATCGGAAAACCTGATCGGCGAGGCCAGCATCGTGATGGTATCGCCCGCCGGGTGCTTGACCTCGCGGAGCATGCCCCGCTCGCGCACGATCCCGGAGTCGAACGCTTCCCCGAAGCTCTGGACAGGGCCGGCGGGCAGGTGGCGCAGGCGCACCATCCACTCCGCCCTGGTCCGCCGTTTCAGCACCGCGCCGATGATCGCGAACAGCTCCTCTCGGTGCGCCGACCTGTCGGTGGCGGTCCGGAACCGGGGATCATCGGGAAGCTCCGGCCGCTCGAGGATGTCGACGCACAGGCGCCGGAACAACCGGTCCGATCCCGTCGCCAGGTAGAGCGGACCGTCCGCGGTCTCGAACAGGTTGACCGGCGCCGAGACGGGGTGGCTGTTGCCCGAGCGCGGAGGCATCCGGCCCGACAGCAGGTAGTACTGGGCGGCGTTCCCGAGCGCGGCGGCGGCGACATCGCGCAGCGAGAGCTCGACATGCTGACCGCGGCCGGTGGACTGCCGGGCCCACAGCGCGGCCATCACCGCGCCGGTGGCGTGCAGGGCGGTGAGCATGTCGGACAGCGGCAGGGGGCTTCGGAGCGGCGGGCCGTCAGGCTCGCCCGTCAGCGCCATGATCCCCGACTCGGCCTGCATGACCGGGTCGAATCCCGGCCGGTCGGCAAGCGAGCCCTGCTCTCCGTAGGCGGAGATCGAGAGGTAGACGAGCCGCGGGAACTGGTCCCGAAGCGACGCATGGTCAAGCCCGAACCGTGCCAGTACGCCCGGCCGGAAGTTCTCGACGAGCACGTCGGTCCGCTCCAGCAGCCGCAGCAGGATGCGACGGCCCTCCCCCTCGCGGAAGTCGAGGCCGATACTGCGCTTGTTGCGGTTGAACGCGAGAAAGAAGTGCGAATCGGAACCGACCCGGGGCGCGGGATGGTTCCGCGCCTCGTCGCCGGTCACCGGGTTCTCGACCTTGATCACGTCGGCTCCCATGTCCGCCAATTGCTGGGCGCACAGGGGGCCGGCCACGATCCGGGACAGGTCGAGGACCCTGAGGCCATGAAGGGGCGCGGCGGTATTGTTCATCGGGGATTCCCGGCGGTTGTCGACGGTGTGCGTACTTCCGATTACCGCCGGTTTGCCTTACTGTGCAACGACTTTCACCATGTGGGGAACCCGGATGCCCAGACTTGCCGAACGCCTCGATCATCTCGGGACGGAAACCGCCTTCGAGGTGCTTGCGCGCGCCAACAGGCTTGCTGCGCAGGGCCGTGACATCATCAACCTCGGCATCGGCCAGCCGGACTTCAAGACACCTGGCCACGTGGTCGAGGCGGCGGTCAAGGCGCTGCATGACGGCCACCACGGCTATACCGCGGCCAACGGGATCCCCGAGCTGCGCGAGGCGGTCACGGCCGACCTGCACCGGCGCCTCGGGGTCGAGGTCGACCCGGCCCGGGTGCTGATCGTGCCGGGCGGGAAGGTCACCATGTTCTTTGCCATGCTGATCTACGGCGAACCCGGCGGCGAGATCCTTTATCCCAATCCCGGGTTTCCGATCTACGAATCCGCGATCCGGTTTTCCGGGGCGACCGCGGTGCCGATTCCGCTGCGCGAGGAGAACGGCTTTGCATTCTCGGCCGACGACGTACTCGGGCGCATCACCGAACGGACCCGGCTGATCGTTCTGAACAGCCCGGCCAATCCGACCGGCGGAGCGGTGTCACGGGACGAGTTCGACCGGCTGGTCGCCGGGCTGGCCGACTGGCCGGACGTCGTGGTGATGAGCGACGAGATCTACGGCCAGTTGCTGTACGACAACTACCACCACGTGAGCCTGTTGTCCTACCCGGAACTGGCGGACCGGCTGATCCTGCTCGACGGCTGGTCAAAGACCTATGCCATGACCGGGTGGCGGCTGGGGTACAGCGTGTGGCCGGAAAGCGCGATCGCGCACGCGGAGAAACTGGCGGTCAACTGCCACTCCTGCGTCAACGCCTCGGCGCAGTATGCGGGCATCGCCGCACTGGAGGGACCGCAGGACAGTGTCGGTGACATGCTCGCCGCCTTCGGCGAGCGACGCCGCGTCATCGTCGACGGGCTCAACGACATCCCCGGCATCAGCTGCGTCGAGCCGGGCGGCGCCTTCTATGCCTTCCCGAACATCACCGGAACCGGCATGTCTTCGGACACGGTGCAGGCGAAGCTGCTGGAGGAAGCGGGCATCGCGGTGATTTCCGGAACCAGCTTCGGCGCGTTCGGAGAAGGCTACCTCCGGTTCTCCTATGCCAGCTCGCTGCCGTCCATCCGCGCGGCGCTGGATCGTGTCAGGAGCTGTCTTGCCTGAATGTTCGGCAACGGTATGCTGAAACAACAGGCAAGTGCACTGATCCAGGGCGCTTGACCGGGGACCTGGGGGCGCCGGCTGCCCGCCGCGCCGCGACGGTCCCGGCAGGAGCGGTCTGGCATGTTTCTTGCGTGTCCCCGGATGAGTCCGGTGTGAACCTTGCAAAATCGGCAGGACCATGAAAAAGATCGAGGCGATCATCAAGCCGTTCAAGCTCGACGAAGTGAAGGAAGGCCTCCACGACGTCGGAATCCAGGGAATCACGGTCACCGAGGCCAAGGGCTTCGGGCGGCAGAAAGGCCACACCGAACTCTACCGCGGTGCGGAATACGTGGTCGACTTTCTGCCGAAGGTGAAGATCGAGGTGGTCATGGAAGACCATCTCGTCGAACGTGCCGTCGAGGCAATCCAGCAGGCTGCGCATACCGGCCGCATCGGTGACGGAAAGATCTTCATCTCGACCGTGGATGAGGTTGTCCGGATCCGGACGGGAGAGACCGGCGCCGCCGCACTGTGACGTCTTCGGGGCCCGGCCGTCGCAGACGGCGGTCCGCAACCCATCAGCCGTCATTCAAGCCATCAGGAAGGAAGCGATGTCAGACGCAAGTACAATCCAGCAGATGGTGCAGGAGCACGACATCAAGTTCGTCGATCTGCGCTTCACAGATCCCCGTGGCAAGTGGCAGCACTTGACCCAGGCCGTCAGCACCGTCGACGAGGACTCGCTCGCCGAGGGGTTCATGTTCGATGGTTCGTCCATCGCCGGGTGGAAGGCCATCAACGAATCGGACATGTGCCTGATGCCGGATCTGGCCACCGCGGTCATCGACCCGTTCTTCGCCCAGCCGACCCTGACCCTGGTCTGCGACGTGCTCGATCCGCTGACCGGTCAGCCCTACAACCGTGACCCGCGCTCGACGGCGAAGGCCGCGATCAACTACATGGGCATGCTCGGCATCGGAGACACCGCCTTCTTCGGCCCGGAGGCCGAGTTCTTCGTGTTCGACGATGTCCGGTTCGATGTGGGCATGGAACGCGCCTTCTACCATGTCGACAGTGCCGAGGGACCGTACAACTCCGGGCGCGAGTACGAGGAAGGCAATCTCGGTCACCGCCCCGGCGTGAAGGGCGGCTACTTCCCGGTTCCGCCGGTCGACTCCGAACAGGACCTGCGCAGCGAGATGCTGGCGGTCATGGAGGAGATGGGTGTCGAGGTCGAGAAGCATCACCACGAGGTTGCGCCGGCGCAGCACGAGCTCGGCGTGAAGTTCGGCACCCTGGTCAAGACCGCCGACACCATGCAGATCTACAAGTACGTCGTGCACCAGGTTGCCGCCTCCTACGGCAAGACGGCGACCTTCATGCCGAAGCCGATCGCCCAGGACAACGGGTCGGGCATGCACGTGCACCAGTCGATCTGGAAGGACCGGCAGCCGATGTTCGCCGGGGCCGGCTACGCCGACCTGTCGGAGACCGCGCTCTACTACATCGGCGGCATCATGAAGCATGCCCGCGCGCTCAACGCGTTCACCAACCCGACGACCAACAGCTACAAGCGGCTGGTCCCGGGATTCGAGGCACCGGTGCTGCTCGCCTACTCGTCGCGCAACCGGTCGGCCTCGTGCCGCATCCCGCACGTCGACAGTGCCAACGGCAAGCGGGTCGAGGTCAGGTTCCCGGACGCGACCGCCAATCCGTACCTGGCCTTCTCCGCCATGCTGATGGCAGGCCTGGACGGCATCCAGAACCGGATCCACCCCGGCGATCCGATGGACAAGGACCTGTACGACCTGCCGCCGGAGGAACTGAGCGACATTCCCACGGTGAGCGCGTCGCTGCGCCAGGCGCTCGACGAACTCGACAGGGGCCGGGCGTTCCTGACCGCCGGTGACGTGTTCGACAACGACCAGATCGACGCCTATATCGAGCTCAAGATGGAGGAGGTCATCGCCTTCGAGCAGACCCCGCACCCGATCGAGTTCTCGATGTACTACTCGTCCTGACCGGGGGATCCCCGGTCCGTGCGACCCGGGCCACCGGCGGTTGCGACCCCGGTGGCCCGCTCGTACCAGGCGCCCGCCTTCAGTCCTCCTCCCGTGAGCAGGACCACCACCGTTTCCCCGTCGCGGATCTCGCCTGCCGCCCGAAGCTGCGCCAGTCCGCCGGCCGCCATCGCCGCGGTCGGTTCGGCATACAGGCCCATGCGCGCGAGTTCTCCTGCCGCGCGTGCGATATCGTCCTCGGCGACCGCCACGGTTCCGCCCTGCGAGCGGCGCAACGCGGCCAGGAGCCGGGGCATGCGGACCGGACGGCGGATCGCGGTCCCCTCCGCGATCGTGGCCGAGACCTCGCAGCGAACATGGTCTCCGGCCCCTGAGCGGAACGCGGCATCAACGGGCGCGCAGTTCGCGGGCTGGACCGCGTACAGCCGCGGCAGGCGGGGGATGTGGCCCGCGCGGCTCAGTTCACCGAACCCGGCATCGCAGCCGAGCACGTTGCTGCCGGCCCCGGTCGGGATCACCACCGCGTCGGGTGCGCTCCACCCGAGATCCTCCCACAGTTCGTAGGCAAGCAGCTTGGTGCCCTGGATGAAGAACGGGTGCCAGTTGTGACTGGCATAGAAGACGGTTCGCGCGCACTCGTGGGCTGCCTCCTCCGAGGCGGACCGCGGCCCCGGCACCAGGCGCAGCCGCGCGCCGCAGGCCACGATCTGCGCGAGCTTGGCGGGCTGGGTGGATGCGGGCGCGAGGATGTGCACCGTCATGCCGGCGGCCGCGCCGTAGGCGGCGATGGCGGCTCCGCCATTTCCGGAACTGTCCTCGACGATCTCGCTCACCCCCTGCTGGCGCAGGACCGAGATCATGACCGAGGCACCGCGGTCCTTGAAGGACCCGGTCGGCATCATCCACTCGAGCTTGAACAGTGCGCGGAAACCGCGGAATTCGGCCCCGACGAGCGGTGTCAGTCCCTCGCCGAGCGAGACCGGTCGATCGATCGCGAACGGGAGTGCTGCGCGGTAGCGCCAGAGCGTGCGGTCGCACGCAACGATGTCGGAGCGCGTGAGGCCGAGGTCGCCGTGGACCTCGAGCGGCGCGCCGTCGTCGGATCGCCACCGCGGTTCCCCGATCGGATAGCTTCGCCTGCCCGCATCATCCGCCAGCCATGGTGCCTGCCGCGTCATCGCGTCGTCCCTCGCACTCCGGTTTCCGGCCGGCCGCACCCGGCCGGCCGGCCGTGTCGCATGCGTCCCGATTGGATCGGAGCCACATGATGTAGTAGTGTTCCGGCATCCGACCACAGCCTTCGATGGAGCCATGGCCGACCTGTTCCAGGCCGCGTTGCGGCCGCCCGACGAATATACAGCAAAGGACATCGAGGTCCTGGAAGGGCTGGAACCGGTGCGGCGCCGGCCGGGCATGTACATCGGCGGGACCGACGAGACGGCGCTGCACCATCTCGCGACCGAGGCCCTCGACAACGCCATGGACGAGGCCGTGGCCGGCCACGCCACCCAGATCGACCTGGAACTGGACGCGGACATGACCGTCACGGTGCGCGACAACGGTCGCGGCATTCCGGTCGACCCGCATCCGAGGTTTCCCGACAAGTCGGCGCTCGAGGTGATCCTCACCACGCTGCACTCGGGCGGCAAGTTCTCCGAAACGGCGTACCGTACCTCCGGCGGACTGCACGGGGTCGGGATCTCCGTGGTCAACGCGCTCAGCGCCGTGCTCGAGGTCGAGGTCGCCCGCGACCGCGCCCTGTATACCCAGCGCTTCCACCAGGGCGTGCCCGAGGGCGGGCTCGCGGCCGCGGGCCGGGTGAACAACCGGCGCGGCACCGTGATCCGGTTCCGCCCCGACGACACCATCTTCGATTCCGGTGCGCGGTTCAGCCCGGCCCGGCTCTACCGGATGGCCCGGTCCAAGGCCTACCTGTTCCGCGGCGTGCGGATTCGCTGGTCCTGTGCGGGCGAACTGCTGTCGGGGAACCCGGACATTCCCGCAACCGACACGCTGCAGTATCCCGGCGGCCTGTCGGATTTCCTCCACGCCACGCTGGGAGATCGTCCACGTATCGGCGCCGACCTGTTCTCGGGCGAGATCGCCTCGACCGGGGGCGAGAGGGTCGAGTGGGCGGTGACCTGGCTCGACGGCCCGGACGACGGTTTCGTGCACAGCTACTGCAACACGATTCCCACTCCGAATGGCGGCACCCACGAGCTCGGGCTGCGCCAGGCCCTGACCCGCAGCGTGCGCGCCTACGCGGAGCTGACGGGAAGCGGACGGAAACTCGCCGCCCTGACCGCCGACGACGTGCTCGGCGGGGTCTGCGCAATGCTGTCGGTCTTCATGCGCGACCCGCAGTTCCAGGGCCAGACCAAGGACCGGCTGACCAGCAGGGAGGCAACCCGGCTGGTCGAACAGGCCATCCGGGACAACCTGGACCACTGGCTGTCGGCCAAGCCGGCGGTTGCCGGGATGCTGATCGATTCGATCGCCGAACGCATGGAGGAGCGGCTGCGCCGGCGCCGGCAGAAGGAGGTCAGCCGCAAGTCCGCCACCCGCAGGGTGCGGCTGCCGGGCAAGCTGACCGACTGCACCCGCACCGAGGCCGAAGGCACCGAGATCTTCCTGGTGGAGGGTGATTCGGCGGGCGGGTCGGCCAAGCAGGCGCGTGACCGCGCCACCCAGGCCATCCTTCCGCTGCGCGGCAAGATCCTCAATGTTGCCAGCGCCTCGTCGGACAAGCTGCGCGGAAACCAGGAGCTCAATGACCTCGTCCAGGCCCTTGGCTGTGGCCGCGGCGGCCAGTACAGCGAGCAGGAGCTGCGCTACGAGCGGGTCATCATCATGACAGACGCCGATGTCGACGGCGCCCACATCGCGTCACTGCTGATGACGTTCTTCTTTCGCGAAATACCCCAGCTGATCGAGAACGGGCACCTCTACCTCGCCATGCCGCCGCTCTACCGCCTCAGCCAGGGCGGGCTTACGCTCTATGCCCGCGACGACGCGCACCGAGAGGAACTGCTGTCCGAGCGGTTCTCCGGCCGCGGCAAGGTCGAGACCAGCCGGTTCAAGGGACTGGGCGAGATGCCGCCTGCCCAGCTCAGGGAAACCACCATGGATCCGGAACGACGCATCCTGCTCCGCGTCGAGGTCCCGCCGCGTGCCGGCGAGGCCGGCTGTTCGACGGAGCGCCAGGCGCTCGAGACCACGGTCGAGACCCTGATGGGACGCAAGGCGGACAGCCGGTTCGCCTTCATCCAGGAGAAGGCCCGGTTCGTCGAGACGCTGGACATCTGACCCCCCACCCTGCCGTCACGTCCCGCCCGTCGCTTGCGCCTCGCCCGGTTTGGCCCGATCCTGTTGCCGGACACCATCTCGGGAGAGAGACGACATGGAAGTACGCCTCGACGGAAAGGTTGCCCTGATCACCGGGGGCAGCCTCGGGCTCGGCCTTGCCATGGCCCGGCGTTTCGCCGAGGCAGGCGCCTCGGTCGGGATTGCCGCACGCCAGCCCGGGCCGCTGGAGGCGGCGCGCGCCGAGGTCAGCGCCGCCGGAGCCGGCAACCGGGTCACCGCTGTATCCGCTGACGTGAGCGACGCCGCATCCTGTGCCGCCGTGCATGCCCGTGTTGCCGAGGAGCTCGGCCCGGTCGACATCCTGGTCAACAACGCCGGAACGTCGCAGCGCGGCCCGTTTCTCGAAATCAGCGACGAGCTGTGGCAGCACGACTTCGACCTCAAGCTGTTCGCGGCGATTCGCCTTGCGCGCCTGGTCCTGCCGGGCATGCGGGAACGGCGATGGGGGCGGATCATCAACGTGCTCAACGTCGGCGCCAAGGCCCCGCCCGCAGAAGGCGCGCCAACGGCGGTATCCCGGGCCGCCGGCATGGCGCTGACCAAGGTGCTCGCGAACGAGGTCGCCGGTGACAACGTGCTGGTCAATGCCCTGCTGGTCGGGCTGATCGACAGCAACCAGCACCGGGTCCGGCACGCGGCCGGTGGCGGCAGCGGCAGCTACGAGGCGTTTCTCGAAGACATGGCCGCGGCCAACCGGATCCCGCTCGGCCGCATGGGCCGCGCGGAGGAGTTTGCCGACATCGCCTGTTTCCTCGCGTCCGACCGGGCGAGCTACACCACCGGCGTCGCGATCAACGTGGACGGTGGCCGCAGCCCGGTTGTCTGACCGGCACCGGTACCGGTGAGCGCCGCGTCGGTCCGCGCACACCCGTTTACCGTCCTCGCGGCCATGCTGCTCGCCCAGGTGGGGGTGGCCATGGCCGTCATGACGGTGCCGGTGCTCGCGCCGCAGATTGCGGTTCATCTCGATGTCGAGACGAGCCGCGTCGGGCTCTATTCCGCCATCGTGTTCGCCGGCGCCATCGCGCTCACCTCCATCGCGGGACCGGTGGTCGCGCGATACGGCTCGGTCCGGACCACCCAGATTGCCCTGCTGCTGTGCGGCGGCGGAATGGCGCTGACCGTCACCGGGTGGCTGCCCGCGGTCGTCATCGGCGGTTTCGCGGCCGGGATGGGCTACGGGGTCGCGACGCCGGCGGCAAGCCACCTGCTCGCACGCCGGACGCCCGCGCGGCACCGGGGACTGGCGTTTTCGGTCAAGCAGACCGGCGTGCCGGCCGGCGGACTTCTGCTCGGGCTGACGATCCCGGTGATCGCTGCCCGGTTCGACTGGGACTGGGCGGTCGCATCGCTCATCGTCGTCTTCGTCGTCGCCATCATCGTGATCCAGCCGCTCCGGGCCGTCCACGACACCGACCGGCAGTCCGGATACAGGATCGGAGTCGGCGAGACCGGCGTCGCCATCCGCCTGGTGCTGTCCGACCCCGGTCTGAGGCCGCTTGCGTTCGCCTCCTTTGTCTACGCGTGGATGCAGCTGTCACTGTTCTCGTTCTACGTCGTGGTGCTCGTCGAACGGGCCGGGCTCGACCCGGTCACGGCGGGAGCCACGTTTTCGGTCATGCACGCAGGCGGGATGTTCGGCCGCCCGGTGCTCGGCTGGGTGAGCGATCGCATCCTGCCGGCACGACCGCTGCTGGCTGTCACGGGTTTCGGCATCTTCGCGATCTCGATCGCGCTCGTGGCGCTGGACGCGAGCTGGCCACGGCCGCTGATCTGGCTGCTTTCGCTGCTCGCGGGACTGGTTGCTGCGGGGTGGAACGGGGTCTATATCAGTGAAATCGCCCGAATCATGCCGACCGAACTGGTCGGTCGCGCCACCGGCGGGGTGTCCGCCTTTACCTTTCTCGGCGTGGCGACCGGTCCGATGGTGTTCTCGGCGATCATCGCGGCATCCGGCAGCTACACCGCCGCCTTCCTGGTCATGGGCGGGATTGCACTCGGGCCGGCAATGCTGCTGCTGCGGACACCGGGCAGGAGGGATGAGACATGAGGATCGTGGTCATGGGTGCGGGCGGCGTCGGCGGTTACTTCGGTGGCCGGCTCGCCGCCGCCGGGCACGAGGTCGGGTTTGTCGCCCGCGGCCGGCATCTCGACGCGATCCGGCATTCCGGGCTGCGGGTGGTGAGCCAGCATGGCGACATTCACCTCGACGGGGCGGCAGCAAGCGACGATCCGGGAACCTTCGGGGTTGCGGACTTCGTGCTTTTCACCGTGAAGGCCCACGACTGCGCGCAGGCCGCGGACGCCATCGCCCCGGTGCTCGGTCCCGACACCAGGGTCATCCCGCTGCTGAACGGCATCGAGCACATCACCCTGCTGCAGCAGCGGCTGGGGGCGGGACACGTCCTGGGCGGTGTCGCCAACATCAGCGCACTGATCGAGCAGCCCGGCGTGATCCGTCACTTCGACCGGCTGCACATCCTGCGTGTCGGCGAAATGGATGACCGGCCCAGCGAGCGGGTTGCCGCGTTTCGGGCCGCATGCACCGATGCCGGTTTCGACAGTCCGGTTCCGGGCAGCATCGAACGCGAGCTGTGGCAGAAGATGGTGATGATCTGCACCCTTGCCGGGGCGAACTGCCTCACCCGGCTGGCGCTCGGGCCGTGCCGGAGCACGCCCGCCACCCGGGCGCTGATGGAGGATCTCGTCACCGAGACCATCGCGGTCGCCCGCGGCCACGGGGTCGACCTGCCGCTGGACCAGGCGGAACGCTCGCTTGCCCTGCTCGACACCCTGCCGGCGGAGATGAAGGCATCGATGCTGGCCGCACTCGAGCGCGGCGAGCGCCTGGAGGTCTCGGCGCTCAACGGTGCGGTGGTGCGGCTGGGGCAGGCCTGCGGCGTGCCGGCACCCACGCACCGGGTGGTGCAGGCTGCCATGGCGCCGCACGAGAACGGCGCGCCCCGGGACTGACGGAAGCGATCCGGCCGGACACCGCCGCTTGCCGCGTGAGGTGCGAGTGGATAACCGACCACCCTCTCAATAATAGACCTCGGGCCGGTGTCCGAGCATGATCGCGCCCACCTCCTCGAAATGGGCGTCGCGCGACTGCACCTGCTGACTCAGGGTGTGGATGTCCCTGAAGCGGCGCTCGAACGGCCCGTCGCCGTGAAAGATCGCGGAGACGCCCGCCGCCCTGTGGATCCTGTCGGCGACCCAGATGGCCGAACTGATGGCCTCGATCGTCGCGAGCCTGAGCCGGGCCCGGTCCTCGAGACCCATGGCACCGGTATCGGCGGCGGTGGCGGTCAGCTCGTCGAGGATGCGGCACATCCAGGCGCCGGAAGCCGACAGCCGCGCGTGGGATCGCGCGACCAGGGCACGGACCGCGGACTGGTCGGCGAGCCTCGGCATTCCGCGCGGGGTCTTGGTCCGGGCGAGTGCCTGCAGTCCCTCGAACATGCCGCGTGCGGTCCCCAGCGCAACCGCCGCAACGCCGACGGCGTACAGACCCTGCTGGGTGAACCAGTACAGTGGTCCGGCGACGCGCCGGTTCTCCGGCTCTTCCCTCGTACCGGTCCGGCTCTCCGGCACGAACAGGTTCTCGACCCGGTAACTGTCCGAAGCCGTCCCGCGCAATCCGAGCGTGTGCCAGGTATCGAGCCGCTCCGCCTCTTCGACCGGAAACAGGAAACTGCGGACCACCGGCCGGCCCAGCCGGTTCAACCGCACGCTGCCATCCGCCTCCTCCACCTGGCAGTGGGCTCCCATCCAGTTCGCCTGTCGGCACCCGCTGGCAAAATGCCAGGTCCCGCTGACGATGTAGCCGCCATCGACCGCCCGGGCCCGCTGGGTATCGGGAGGCCCCCAGGCCATCACGGCGCGGGGATCGGCGTAGATCAGCCGTGCCGTGGCCGGCTCGAGGAACGGCGTGATCAGGCAGGCGCTGTTGGCGACGAACAGGTTCCATGCCACGGATGCATCATGACGCCCGATCTCGGACAGGGTTTCGAAGTAGCAGACGGGAGTGACTTCCTCGCCGCCGTAGCAGCGGGGCAGCAGAAGCCGGGCCAGCCGGGCGTCGTGGATGCGCGTGAGCAGCGGCTCGGGGATCCTCCGGGTTTCCTCGATCGCGCGCGCGGCGGCCGCGATCTCCGGGCCAATCGCGCATGCGCGCTCGAGCGGTCCATCCGGGCTGCACCGGTCCATGTCGTGTCCTCCACTGCGTCACAGCTGGTACAAGCGTCGCAGCATCGCTCATCCTGTCAACGCCACAGCCACCAGCGTCTCCGGGCAGAGGGTGGCGGGGCCGTCCCGGTGGTGAACAGGAAGCACAGCGGGACACCAAGCAGCGCGGCAAATCCGAACAGGTGAAACGCGTTCAGGTAACCGATCAGCTGTGCCTGCCGGCGCACCTCCCCATCCAGGGCCCCGAGGCCGGAGACATCCCCGGCGGACCAGGCGCCGGTGACATCGGGAAAGCGGAGCGGTTCGCTGAACAGGGTCAGCAGGCTCGACATGTCGGCATAGGACCATGCCGATGACTGGATCATCAGAACGACCGAGATCGAGATGAAGATGCTGCTGCCGAAATGGCGCAGCAGGGTGAACACGGCCGAGCCCTCGACCATGTGCCGCGGAGCCAGGGTGGCAAAGGTCAGCGTCGCCATCGGCGTGTAGGCGAGCCCGAAACCGATGCCCTGCACCAGGTTGGTCCAGAACACGTCGAACGGCGTCATGTTGATGTCCAGGCGCGCCATCTCGAAACCGGCAATGGCCTGGAGCGCGAGGCCGGTGGCGAGGCACAGCCTGGGAGACCGGCGGGTAAACTGCACCACGATGAAGAAGCTCACCCAGTTTCCGATCCCGCGGGCGGAGATCAGGTAGCCGACCAGGGAATCCGGGTAGCCCTTGAGTTCCTGCAGCAAGGGCGGGAACAGCACCATGGGCGTGTAGCTGAGCCAGCCCATGACGAAGGAGACCAGGCATCCGAGGGTGAAGTTGCGGTCGAGGAACAGCCGGGGGTTCAGGAAGGGCCGGTCGCTGGTGAAGCTGTGCACGAGGAAGACATACAGGCAGACCGAGGCAACCCCGGCCTCGATGATGATCTCCCACGACTCGAACCAGTCGAGCCGCTGTCCGCGATCGAGCATCAGCTGCGCCGCCCCGATGGCGAGTGCCAGGGCGACGAACCCGGTGAAGTCGAACCGGCTGGAGGTGCCGCGTTCCTGGTCTCCGACCGAAACGGCGGCGACGACCAGACAGAAGACCGTCAGTGGGACGATCATGAAGAAGACCCAGCGCCAGTCGAGCGCCTCGGCCAGCTGGCCGCCGAGAATGGGTCCCAGTACCGGTCCCAGGACACCGCCCATTCCCCAGACCATCAGGGCCAGCGGGTGGAGCCTGCGCGGGAAGGTCGCGAGGATCATCCCCTGGCCCAGCGGCATCAGCGGCGCGCCGAAGGCCCCCTGCCCGACCCGGAACAGCACCAGCGTCTCCAGCGAGGGAGCCAGCCCGCACAGCGTCGAGAACACGGCGAAGCCGGCGAGCGAGCCGAACAGCAGCCGGCGCCAGCCGAAGGTACCGGCAAGCCAGCCGGTGAGCGGAGTCGCGACCGCGGTCGCCACCAGGTTGGCGGTGACGATCCAGGCGATCTGATCCGGGGTGGCAGAAAGCGCGCCCTTGATCTGCGGCAGCACCACGTTGGCGGCCGTGATCGTCATGCCGAAGGTCAGCGTGGTGACCTGGACGGTGAGCAGGATGAGCCAGTGCCGGAGCCCGACCGGTTCCTCGGTCGTGAGTGCGGCGGAGGTCATGGTCCGGGATCACGCCACGCGGACGGGCGGTGTCACCCGGGGTGCGGCATCGCCTTGACGGTTACTCGGCCGCGTCGGTCACCCGGCCGACCAGGTTCAGCGACGCCGAGTTCATGCAGTACCGCAGGCCGGTCGGCGGCGGTCCGTCCTCGAAGACATGGCCGAGATGGGCATCGCAGCGCGCGCAGTGAACCTCGGTTCGCGTCATGAAGAAACTGCGGTCGACGCTGACCCCGATCACCTCATCGTCGATCGGCCGCCAGAAGCTCGGCCAGCCGGTACCGGATTCGAACTTGGCGGCGCTGTCGAACAGTTCGAGACCGCAGCAGACGCAGGCGTAGACGCCATCGTCCTTGTTGTGCGCGTACTTGCCGCTCCAGGCCCGTTCGGTTGCGTGTTTCCGGGTCACCCGGTACTGGACCTCGTCGAGCTGCGCACGCCATTCGGCATCCGTCTTCACGACCTTTTCCATGGCTGTCCGCCTCCGAGATCGACCGGGTCGCGCATGGCTTCGCGCAGGAGGAACTGGTGACCCCTACGGGACTCGAACCCGTGTTTACGGCGTGAGAGGCCGTTGTCCTGGACCGCTAGACGAAGGGGTCATCCCGTCGCTTCTATCGCGTTCGCGTACGGGTTGCAAGCCGGGCCGCCGCGTCACCGAACGGCGACCGGGCCGGCAGGACAGTCCGGAAACACGGCCGTCCGGCATTGCTCAAGGTGCAGGGAGTCCGGCGGTTACCGATCGACCGGTGTGCGACCGGGGCTCCCGGTTCCGCACCGCCGCGAAGGTTGCACCGGTCCCCGGCGGACCCCCGTCTCGCGCATTCCAGCCGTTCCCGCGGCACGAGCCGCACGATTCGGTCCTGGAAGCAGGTGGAAGGCCCGTCCTGCCGGCCTGGAACGAACTCGCGGATGAAGTCGTTTCCATGGTGGGTATAATCCCCGCTCATTCGCCGGGAGGAAGAAATGAAGTTCGGTCTTCGTTACGCAAATACCGGGCGCAACGTTGCGCCCGACAACGCGATCGCGATCGCGCAGGCGGCCGAGGAGGCCGGTTTCGAGAGCATCTGGACGGTCGACCATGTCGTCGTACCCCAGGGCTACCGGTCGACCTATCCCTATGGCTCCTCGGGACGGATGGGTGACGGGCGGGAAGACATGCAGTTGCCCGATCCACTCATCTACATGGCCTGGATCGCGGCGGTGACCACGCGGATCCGGCTTGCCACCGGAATCCTGATCGTGCCCCAGCGCAACCCGGTGGTGACAGCAAAGCAGATCGCAAGCCTCGACGCACTCTCGGGCGGACGCGTGGACCTCGGCATCGGCGTGGGCTGGCTCGAGGAGGAGTTCGACGCCATCGGGGTCCCGTTCGGGGACCGCGGTCCCCGGACCGACGAGTGCATCGCGGCGATGCGCGCGCTGTGGAGTGCAACCGGGGCGGCCGAGTACCACGGGACCCTGGTCGACTTCGACCCGGTCTACTGCCGGCCGCAGCCTGCAAACGGATCGGTCCCGATCATCGTCGGCGGCCATTCGAAAGCCGCGGCGCGCCGCGCCGGGCGTCTGGGCGACGGCTTCTTCCCGGCCCGGGGTGCTCCCCGGGACCTGTTCGACCTCGTCCATGCGGCCGCGCGCGAGCACGGCCGGGATCCGTCCGAGGTTCCGTTCACCGTCTCGATGCCCGAGGACCCGGCGGATATGCCGGCACTCGCGCGCATGGGCGTCGAACGGGTGATGGTTCCGTCCAGTCCGATGGGAGGGACCGGCACCTGGGCCTCGACTCCGGAGGAGGTCCTGGCACTTGCGGATCTCGTCGAACGGCACGCCGGAACCTGAGGGAGGACTGGTGACCCCTACGGGATTCGAACCCGTGTTGCCGGCGTGAAAGGCCGGTGTCCTAGGCCTCTAGACGAAGGGGTCCCGACCCAGTCGGCAGGCGATGAGTGACTACGTGAACGGCCGGCGAAATGCAAGCCGGTTTGCCGGCTCGCGGATCCATCCGGCCTGACCGGGCTCGCGGCGCGGCTTCCCGTCCCGATGCCGGATCAGGACGACGACAGGTCCGGTGACCGCGGTCCGTGTCGGCGGGACCGCGGCTTTCGCTTCGCCTCGGCATCGACCGCTTCGGCCCTCCTCGCATCGGCCAGCGCTTCGCTGGCCTCGAGATACTGCGCGGCAATGACCAGAAAACGCTCGTGCTCGTCGAGAAGGGCCCGGGTCTGTGCGACCTCGTCGGGCCGGATGCGGATCGACCTGGTCTTGCCCCGGATCGAACGGTTCAGCACGTAGCTGGGACCATGGCCGGGACTGTCGTCCCCGGCGCAGTGACATCTGGGCTTTCCGCACTTGCGATAGTTCAGGGCCAGCTTGCCCGGACGCAGGTCGCCCAGGGTCGCGAACTGTGCCAGCGCCTGGTCCCGGCGCCGCACCAACTCGTCAATGTTCGCCATCGAAGCCTCCTTGCGGACCAAGAGTACAGAACAGTGCCGGCGCACCGCAATCCGGCCGCGGGACAGACCGACGGCGAAGGTGCCGGCGCCGGGAGCGACACGCCGGCGGCCGCCACGGCCACCCGACGCATCCTCATCTGTCCTGGGGTTGCGCGACGCGGGTGCATGACCAATAATTGCAAGAATCGGTCACGTGACGCCGAGGGTTGATGTCCTGATCTGTTGCCTGATGCTTCGCACTGGAGAAATCAAGGTGCCGGAAAGGACAGTTGGTATAAGAGTTCTACCAGATGTGCAGCAAATCACTTCTGCAGTTTGTCATTCGCCCCTGCGGCAAGTGGAGCGTGTACCTGCAGCATGACTGCGGGATCCGAGATATCGACCGGCCCGGGACGTGGCTGTCCGGCGATCACCTCGCTGGCCAGGACCCCGCTCCCGGTCCTGACGGAAACCGTGCCTGAATGGAATCGGAGGAACTGATCATGAACAGATCGATGGTTGCGGCTGCAGTTCTGGCAGGAGCCATGGCGCTGCCGGGAGCTGCGTTTGCGGAATGCTCGGCCGACAACTGGCAGGACTGTGCCGGCAAGCCGTGGGTTGACGGCTCCGACATGGCGACCCCCCTGGGATCGCAGTGGTGGCCGCACCCGCTCTGGGGCGAAGGGGACGAAGCCGGATCGACCAACTGGTACACCAAGCCGGAAGTCGTGATGCGGGCCCTGTCGGTGATCAAGGAAGGCAAGGTCTACAGGCTCGGACACGACTACCACGCCGACATGCCGCTGTTCGGTTCACGCAAGTTCTCCCTGCGCATCCCCGGAACACCGACCGGTGGCGCTTTCGGTGCCAACAAGATCATGTGGAACGACGAGTTCCTGGCCACCGAAGTGGGCCAGGTCGGGACCCAGTTCGACGGTCTCGGTCACATCGGCGTGCAGGTGGGCGCTGACGGCGACAAGACCGACATGCGCTGGTACAACGGGTTCACCGCTGCCGAAATGGGCGGCCCCTACGGGCTGCTGAAGCTCGGAACCGAGAAGCTGCACCCGATCATCGCCCGCGGCATCCTGATCGACGTGGCCGGAGCCCGTGGTGTTGACGCCATGCAGAAGGGCGAGGTCATCACCATGGAGGATGTCCGCAATGCACTGGAGCGCCAGGGCATGGCGGACTTCCAGTTCGCGGAGGGCGACGCCATCATCATCCGCACGGGCTGGGAAAAGCACTGGACCGATCCGCCAACCTACAATGACGGCTGCCCGGGCATCGGCATGGAGGTTGCACGCTGGATCGCCGAGGACGTGAAGGCGGGGGTCACCGGCGGTGATACCTGGCCGGTTGACGCGGTGCCCAACCCGGATCCTGCCTGTGCATTCTGTGTGCACACCTACCTGCAGACCAGGCATGGCATCGTGAACCAGGAAAACATGAAACTCACCGAGCTTGCGGATGCCGGTGTGTACGTGTTTGCCTACTTCTACAGCCCCGCGCCGGTGCGGGGGGCAACCGGTTCGATGGGCGCTCCCGTCGCCATTCACTGAACACCTCACCGACCGGGGACCGGCTTCCGGCCGGTCCCCGCGGTTGACCAATGCATCTCGTCGAGAGCCAGGACGTTTCGCACAGCTTTCCCGGAGCACCGGAGCTGACCCTGCCTGATCTGGCGGTCGGCAACGGGGAACGCGTGGTGGTGACCGGGCCATCGGGAAGCGGCAAGACCACCCTGCTGCAGGTCCTTGCCGGCCTGCTGGCCCCGACCAGGGGGGAGGTCCGGATTGCCGGTGTCGACTGGGCCTCGCTGACCCATTCGGACCGTGACCGCCGCCGCGGCCACACCGTCGGCATCGTCTTCCAGTCGTTCAACCTGATCACCGCCATCAGCGTGCTGGACAACCTGCGGCTTGCGCGGCGCCTCGCGGGACATCCGCGGGACGACGCCAGGTGCCTCGGCCTGCTCGACGGGCTCGGGATCCCTGATCTCGCACATCGCGTCCCGACCCGGCTCAGCCGCGGCCAAGCCCAGCGGGCCGCCATCGCCAGGGCGGTTTCGGGCGAGCCGGACCTGCTCCTTGCCGACGAACCCACCTCGGCTCTCGATGCCGGCAACGCCGCCTCGGTGATCGGGCTGCTGCTGGAGCACGCGGCCGCGAGCGGTGCCGGCCTCATTGTCACCACCCACGACGAGCGGATCGCCGGCATGTTCGACCGGCGGGTGCAGCTGGGAGGCGGATCGTGAACCCGGTCTCGCTGGCCTGTGCCTACCTGGCCGAGCGGCCGCTCGCGACGCTCCTCATCACCCTGCTGCTGGCGCTCGGTGTCGGAACCATTTCGGCACTGCTGTCGTTCGATCACCAGTTCCGCGACCGCCTGCTGCGCGAGGCCCGCGATGTCCACCTGGTAGTCGGTTCCAAGGGCAGCCGGTTGCAGCTGGTGCTGTCCACGGTGCTTCACGTGGACTACCCCACGGGCAACATCCCCTGGAACGAGGCTGTTCCCCTGCTCGATCATCCCGCCGTCAGCCGGGCGGTTCCGGTCTCGCTCGGGGACAGTGTCGGCCCGTTCAGGGTCGTGGGAACGACCGGGATTTTCCTTGAGGCCCAGGGTGCGCATCTTGCAAAGGGCCGGGTCTGGGACGGATCGTTCCAAGCGGTCCTCGGCGCCACCGTGGCACGGGAACTCGGACTCGACGTGGGCAATGTCTTCGCGACCACGCATGGTGTCGTGGCCGGCGGACCCGAACACGTGCACGACAACTACACTGTTACCGGAGTCCTTGCCCCGACCGGCGGCGTCGCCGACCGGCTGGTGCTGACCTCACTCGAGAGCATCTGGGAAGTCCACGACCAGCGGGTCCCGACCGCGGGAGACGGGCGCGCGCCCGGAGGCGGCGGGGATTCCGCCGGCAAGGACGAGGGACAATCCGGCGACCGGCGTGCGCAGGCCGGAAACGCCCGGGACAGGGACATGGCCGAAGCCGAGATCACGGCGCTGCTGCTCAGGTTCCATTCACCCGTCAGCATGCTCAGGCTCGCCCCCGAGATCGACCGGCACAGCGCGATGATCACCGCCTCGCCGGCGGTGGAGATCGGCCGGCTGTTCGCCCTGCTCGCGCCCGCTCTCGACGTGCTGCGCGGCTTCGGCATCGTTCTGATGGCTGGTGCCGCGCTGGCGGTCTTCACCACGCTTACCGGAGCGCTGGAACTGCGTCAGCGCGACATCGCGATCCTGCGAGCCCTCGGGGCTGTCCGGGCATGGACCGCCGGCGTGCTTGTCGCGGAGGCACTGATCCTGACCCTGGCCGGCACCCTGCTCGGATTTGCGCTCGGACACGGCGCGCTCGCGGTGATCGGCACTGTCATCCCGGAGGCAGGCAATGCCGGCCTGTCCGGTCTGGCGGTGGCACCCGGGGAAGCATGGCTGTTTCTCGCTGCAATCCTGACAGGGCTGGTCTCCGCGGGCGTGCCGCTGCTGCGGGCAAGCCGCGGCAACCTGTCCGAAATCCTTGCCCGGAACTGACGGGGCGTTCAGCATGGGACGGGTTCGGGCAGGATCGGGACGGTCCGCGGGGACAGGCAGGAGAGGTCAGTAATGCCGGTGCTCATGCTGCTTCTGGCACTTGTCATGGCGAGTGCACTGCCGGCCTCGGCACAGCAGGCGGACGTGCCCGATCACGTGGTGCACAACAAGCCGATCGATGCCGACGGCGCCATCCGGTGGGACGCACTCGCCAACATGCAGATCCGGGTCGAGACCCCGGCACCGCTGCAGACCATCTTCCACCGCGAGTTCAACCCGGAAATCAAGGCTCTCGGCGGAACGATCGTCCGTCTCAAGGGATTCATGTACCCGTTGACGGCAGGCGAGACCCACACGGGATTCCTGCTCTCGGCCCTGCCCCCGTCATGCCCGTTCTGCCTGCCCGGATCGGCGACGACCCTGATCGACATCATTGCATCCGAACCGGTCAGGTACGTGCTCGAACCGGTCATGCTCGAAGGTCGGCTCGTCCTGCTCAAGGACGACATCACCGGCCTGTACTACCGGCTCACCGAGGCACGGCAGGTCGGATAGTCACACGCCCGCGTTCGCGGCAACGTCGTCGATGAACACCCGTATCCTCGTCCGACCGCCCCAGTCGTCGAGCCGCAGGTGACCGGCCACGTGCAGGGAACTACCCGGGTGTGCGAGCAGCGCCGGTCCCAGTTCGGTGTCAAGCGCACGGAAGGCGATCGCCTGTACGCGTGCGCCGTCCTCGCCGGCCAGGACACAGCGCACATGCCGCTTGCCCACCACGTCGGCCCGCACAATTCGCGCCCCGGTAATCGCAAACCGCGGCTCCGGGTTTCCGGAACCGAACGGGCCAAGCCGGGCGATGGCATCGATGATCTCGCGCCGTGCTCCAGCGGGAGCGAGCACGCCATCGATGGCCAGTTCGGGAACCAGGGGAGCGCCGCTTCGCTGCTCGGCGAGCCGCTCGGCAAGGAATGCCCTCAGTTTGGTCAGCTGCCCGGCCTCGAGGCTGAACCCGGCCGCCATCTCGTGACCGCCTCCGGCGGTCAGGATCCCGTGCTGGCGCGCGGTAATGATCGCAGTGCCGAGGTCGAAGCCGGGCATGGAACGACCCGAACCCTTGCCGAGTCCACCATCGAGCGAGACCACGCATGCCGGGCGCTGATACCGTTCGCGCAGCCGGCCGGCGACGATGCCGATCACACCCTGGTGCCAGTCCTGCCCGGCAACGACGATGACCGGCTGGTTGTTGCCATGGTGCTCCACCTGGGCGCACGCGGCTTCCAGCACCGACTTTTCGATGTCCCTGCGCTCGGTATTTCGTTCCTCCAGCACCTGCGCGATCGCGGCCGCCTCGTCGGTATCCTCGAGCACGAGCAACCGGGCGCCCATACCCGATTCGCCAACGCGTCCGGCGGCGTTGATCCTGGGTCCGAGCACGTATCCGAGGTCCGACGCCTCCGGACGACGGGTGAGCCGCGCCACCCGGGTCAGGGCACGCAGTCCGGGGTTGTGGCCGCGTCCCAGGACCTTGAGTCCCTGGGTCACGAAGGTCCGGTTGAGCCCACGCAGTGGAACCACGTCGCACACTGTTCCGAGCGCCACCAGGTCGAGCAGGGCCAGCAGGTCGGGCTCCGGCCGCCTCTCGCCGTACCACCCGCTCGCGCGCAGCGAACGGTTCAGTGCCACCACCACAAGGTAGGTGACCCCGACCGCGGCAAGGTGACCCAGGGTTCCGTCCTCGTCGAGCCGGTTCGGGTTGATCACGGCGGTCACCCGCGGAAGCACCGGTTCGGCCATGTGATGGTCGACCACAATGACGTCGAGTCCGTCGTCCGCGGATGCATCGAGCACGTCGTGGGCCATGGTTCCGCAGTCGAGCGTCACCACGAGGGCCGCACCCCGCTCCCGCAATCCGGCCAGCGCCCGCTCGTTCGGCCCGTACCCCTCGGTCACGCGGTCAGGCACGTGCACGAGGGTGTTCGCTCCGGCCGCACGCAGGAAGCGGACCAGCACCGCCGAGGCGGTTGCGCCATCGACATCGTAGTCGGCGAGGATCCCGATGGTCTCACCGCCCAGCACGGCGCGGGTGAGCCGGTCGACACCCGCTTCCATGTCGCACAACACCATCGGGTCGGGAAGATCCGAGCGCAGGGTCGGCGTCAGGAACCGCTCGGAGTTCTCGAGCGTCATTCCGCGTGACGCCAGGACACGGGCAGCCAGGTCGGGAAGTCCGTGGCGCTGTGAAATCGTCAGCGCGATCCGTTCCGCCTCGCGGTCACAGGTCCCACGGTTCCACCATCGCCTTCCCGTGACCGACCGTTCGACGTCGAGAAACGGTTGCATCTGGCGTTCACCCGGCAGGTTCGGCCGGTTTGCGGGTCCAGTCGTGGTCCGCCTCGATGGTCCGGACGGTTCCGGTCTTGGATCGCATGACAATCGAGTGGGTCGCCGCCCCGCCCGGGAACCGCCGGACGCCGCGAAGCATCGCGCCGGTGGTCACCCCGGTTGCGGCAAACATCACGTCGCCGCCTGCGAGTTCGAGCAGGCCGTACTTGCGATCGAGGTCATCGATGCCGAGCTTCCGCGCCCGGCCCACTTCGTCGTCATTGCGAAACAGCAGTCGTCCCTGCATCTGGCCGCCGATGCAGCGCAATGCCGCCGCGGCGAGCACGCCTTCGGGCGCGCCGCCCGATCCCATGTAGATGTCGACACCGCTGTCCTGCTGTGCCGTCGCAATCACTCCCGACACGTCGCCGTCCGAGATCAGCATGATCCGGGCGCCGACCTCGCGGACCGCGCCGATCAGTTCCGAATGCCGCGGACGATCGAGGATGCACACCACCAGGTCGGCGGTCCCGACACCCCTGGCTTTGGCAAGCGCGTTCAGGTTGTCGGCAACGGAACGGTCGAGATCGACCACTCCTTCGGGCAATCCGCCGCCGACCGCGATCTTGTCCATGTAGACATCCGGCGCGTTCAGGAATCCGCCCTGGTTGGCCATGGCGACGACGGCAAGGGCGTTCGGGCCGCCCTTGGCGGTGATCGTCGTGCCTTCGAGCGGGTCGAGCGCGATGTCGATGGTGGGACCGCCTGCTCCCACCTTCTCGCCGATGTAGAGCATCGGCGCCTCGTCGCGTTCGCCCTCGCCGATCACCACGGTCCCGTCGATTTCGAGGGCGTTCAGCGCCCGGCGCATGGCATCGACCGCCGCCTGGTCGGCCGCCTTTTCGTCTCCCCTGCCCATCAGCCTGGATGCGGCAATCGCGGCCGCCTCGGTCACCCGCACCGCCTCGAGCGCGAGGTTGCGGTCCATCGCAAATTCGCCTTCACGCATGACACGTTCCCCGTGTGTGAGCTCCGTTCGGGAGCGCTGCCGGCCGACCGGCCGGTTCAGATCGCCTCGATGGGAAGGATTCTCGGCTCCTCGACAACCGAATCAAGGGTCCGGATCCGGGCGATCGAACGCCGGACCGCGGCTTCCCCGGTCTCGTGCGTGGTGAGCACGACCGGAACACCTTCGTCCGGGTCGCGGCCACGCTGGATCATGGCCTCGACCGACACCCGCTCGTCGCGGAACACCGCGGTCAGGTCGGCAAGCACGCCGGGACGGTCAATGACCATGAGCCGCAGGTAGTATGACCCGGTCAGCGAATCGATGCCGGCAACCGGCGGGTCGCTCAGCAGCGAACCGGCGATCCCGAACACCGGCACCTGGCGCCCTGCGGCGATGTCGACCAGGTCACCGATGACCGCGGACGCTGTCGGCCCGGCACCCGCGCCACGGCCGTAGAGCAGTGATGCGCCGGCCGGAGTACTGTCCACGGCCACCGCATTGAAGACGTCGCCAACCTGCGCGATCTGTGCCGACACCGGAACCATGCACGGCCTGACCCGTTGCTGCACCCGTTCGCCCTGTCGTTCCGCTATACCCAGCAGCTTGATGCGATATCCGAGCTCCTCGGCAAACTCCAGATCCAGCGGCGAGACATGCCGGATCCCCTCGACATGGATCGACTCGAAACTGACCGCCGTTCCGAAGGCGATTGCTGCCAGGATCGCGAGCTTGTGCGCCGTATCGGTTCCATCGATGTCGAATGCCGGATCGGCCTCGGCGTACCCCAGCCGCTGCGCCTCGGCCAGCACGTCGTCGAAGGCCCGTCCCGTGTCCCGCATCACCGAGAGGATATAGTTGCAGGTCCCGTTCAGGATCCCGTAGACCCGGGAGATCTCGTTGGCGGCCAGAGCCTCGCGCATAGCCTTGATCACGGGAACCCCGCCCGCAACGGCCGCCTCGAAACGCAATGGAATTCCCGCGTTTTCGGCCATCCGTGCAAGGACCGTTCCATTGTGTGCGATCAGTGCCTTGTTGGCGGTGACCACCGGTTTGCCGCGGCGAAGCGCACCTTCCACCGTGTCCCGGGCAACACCGTCGGCCCCACCGATCAGTTCGACAACCACGTCGACGTCGTCGCGCCCGCCGAGATCGCGGGCGTCGTCACACCACGCAATGCGGTCGAGGTCGAGGCCACGGTCCCGGTGCCTGTCCCGTGCGCTCACCGCGGTGACGGCGAGGCTGCGTCCGCACTTGCGTTCAAGCATCGGGGCCGATGTCCGCAGAAGCCGCACGGTTTCCGCACCGACCGTCCCGAGACCGGCAACCCCGATCCTGAGTTCATTGCCCATTACCTGCCGCTCCCTGCTCCCGTCGCGCCGCCCGGCCGTCCGTCAGGAGGTTTCGAGGAAGATATCCGCGCGCCGGCTGCCGGCCTCGTCTCCAGCTTCCGACCGTCCGGCACCCGCTGCTTCAACCGTGACCCGATGGCGCGGGACGCCGTGATGCGCGAGGACCTCGGCGACGCTCCTGGCGCGTTCGAGCGAGGTCCGCAAATTCGCCAGCAGCGCACCGACCGCATCACCGGTTGCGGTTCGCGCCGAGGCGTGACCGACGATCCGGACCCGAAGGTCGTACCGCGTCACCTGCGCCGCCAGTCCGGCAACCAGGCGGCGGTCTTCCTCCGACAGCCGTGTGGCTCCGTGGGCAAACCGGACAACGCCGGCCACACCCGGCGAGGGCGTCTGCGCGGTCACCGGCCGCACCGGGGCCAGCTCGTGAGGCGACGGCGCCACGAGCACGGCCGACTCCCTCGTGGTGTCGACCGCCGCAATGGCCGTGTCCGGCTGTACGACGGAACGCGTACCGGTTTCCCGGGGGGCGGGAGGTGGCGGGTCATCCACGGCGGTGGCCGCCGCACTGGCTGGCACCGCATTCGGCCACAGGCTGGACCGCTTGCCAGTGCCCCGGGGAGCAGGAGGCTCCGGGTCGTCCGACAGCCATCGGCTGCGGTCCTGCTCAAGTTCCCTGAGCAGACGCTCGCGTTCCGACGGTGTCGACGGCGCCACGGTCCCAACCGGAACCGTGTTCAGGTCGGGATACGTCGCCGGAGGCGGTGGCGGGCCTTCTTCCTCGGTTCCGCCGCCGAACATCTTGCTGACGGTGTCGGTCGTGCTCTTGAGCCAGCCAACGGGACTGATCACGTCGCCGAACTGCGCGCCGGGTGAACACGACGCGCCGGCCAGGATGAAGCAGGCAATCGCGCTTGCGCGCCAGAACCGTGTCACGATCCTGCCGGCGTCCATTGGCCACGTCTCCACGGAACGCGCACGGGCCGACGACGGCGCCGGGCGTTCCGCAGCTGGCGCGCGGCCACCCCCCGACGTCGGCCGGCTACCCAAAGGCTCAGCTGAACGGGTTGATAGCGTCGATCCAGTCCCCGATTGTCGAACAGCCTGAGACGCCAGTCGTCAGCGCGACCAGACCGAAGCCCAGCAGGATCCTGCGGTACAGTTGCCGCACCTGGAACGTGGGCTGGCGTGCGAGAATGCTCTTCATTTCTGGTCCGTCCTCCCGACAATCACGGAAATGCAATACCGCTTGTATCATACTCCGCAGGTGCCGCAAGGCCGAGCATGGTTCCGCACCCTGCTCCCGCCCCGAGACCGGTCCGGAATGACCGGGGTCACGACGGGTGGCGGCGGGGCGGCGGAGACCGACCGTGGCCTTGCCCGGTCACGGTCGGTCCCGGGACAGCCGGAACGGGAAAGACATCCACGTTTCCTCCGGCGCGCCGTCACGATCCTGCACGTCGGCCGTGTGAACCTGGATCTCAATCGGGATCCCCTCGACGTCAGCCGTCATGTACGCTTGCGCCGCTTGACCTTCTTCCCGGCATCATCGCCGGCAGGGCCTCCGCTCCGCGTCGTCTTCATGGACTGACTGTCGATCAGGTCGGGAACGCCGGCGCGGGGGCTGGACCATGGCGGTGCGCACGGTATAGGCGTTACCGGCCAGACCTGCCCGAACAGAGGAGAAAACCGCATGGCCGATGCGTCACGGAACGACCGGTACCTGAAGGCCATCTACGAGACACGCGATCCCGAGAAGGTCCGCGACCTGTACGATCGCTGGGCGGAGTCCTACGACACCGAACTGATCGAGGAGAACGGCTACGCCCAGCCGAGCCGCTGTGCCGAAATGCTGGCGCGCCACCTGCCCGACCGGTCTGCGGCGATCCTCGACATCGGCTGCGGCACCGGCCTTGGGGCTGCCGCACTTGCCGAAGCCGGCTACACCCTCGTCGACGGCTGCGATTTTTCACCCGGCATGCTGGCCCGGTCTCGCAGGACCGGCCTCTATCGCCGGCTGTTCGAGGCCGATCTGAATGCGCCGCCCCTGGATGCGGCCAACGGCGCCTACGGCGCTGCCGTCGCCGTGGGTGTCTTCAGCTTCGGCCACGTCCTGCCGGATTCTCTTGACGAAATCCTGCGGGTCCTGTCGCCCGGCGCGCCGCTCGTCATCGGCCTGAACAGGCATTTCTACGAGGAAGGTTCGCTGACCGCGAAACTGACGGCGCTCGCCGACGCGGGCCGGATCGTCCGGCTCACCGAAGAGCACGGCGAACACATCAGGGGCACCGGCGTGACCGGCTGGGTCATCGCCGTGCGCAAGGCGTCGCAGCGGAACTGAGCGCAAACGCCGCTTTCCCCGCCCCCGCTCCGCCCTGCGGCCGTGCCCGGGAGTTCGGAGTCCCGAGGGTGTCGGCACAGGGGATTTGGCCGAACGCCCGTGCGGCTTTTCGGGACCGTGAGGGTCTGCGACCCGGACACTGGCCCCGTGCACGGGCAGCGGCGGGCCGTACCGGCGCCTGTTCCTCCCGGGTCCGGGGAAGCCGGCAACAACCTTGACAATGCCTGATATTGCACTGCAACATAAGACTGCGGCGCTGATTGTGCAGCGCACACACGACGACCTGGTCTCTGCCATTCGCGAGCGACGGGGAGATGCGTCATGAGCACCGACAGGCATGAGGTCCGCCAGCCCGATCCGGCCGAAATAGCCGATGCGATGGGACGGATCGCCGAACAGACCCAGCGGCTGACCCGCGACTTCGTGGAACGCCAGAAGACCGAGGAGGCGCCCGCCAATCCGGATCCGCTCAACATCGGTTCGGCGTTCTTCGAACTGACCCGGCACCTGATGGCCAACCCGGCACAACTGGTTGAGGCCCAGATGGACTTCTGGCGCGCCCAGATGTCGGTCTGGCAATCGGCGACCGCCCGCTCGCTGGGCGGCGACGTTGAACCGGCGGCCCGGCCGGCGCGGGACGACCGGCGTTTCCGTGACCCGGCGTGGCAGGACAACCTGGTCTTCGACTACATCAAGCAGAGCTACCTGCTGTCGGCGCGCTGGCTGCTGAATACCGTCCACGATGTCGAGGGGCTCGACCGCCTCGACGCGAAGAAGGTGGACTTCTACACCCGGCAGTTCGTCGACGCGATGTCGCCCAGCAATTTCCTGATGACCAACCCGGAAGTCCTGCGCACCACGGTGGAAAGCGGCGGACAGAACCTGGTCAACGGACTGGGCAACCTGCTTTCCGACCTCGAGCGCGGAAAGGGCCGCCTCGCGATCTCGATGACCGACACGGACGCGTTCGAGGTCGGCGGGAACATCGCCACCTCGCCGGGCAGTGTCGTGTGGCAGAACGAACTGATGCAGCTGGTACAATACGGTCCGGCCACGCCGACGGTGCAAAAGCGGCCGTTGCTGATCGTGCCGCCGTGGATCAACAAGTTCTACATCCTCGACCTGCGCGAACGGAATTCCTTCATCCGGTGGGCGGTCTCCCAGGGGCTGACCGTCTTCGTGATCTCCTGGGTGAACCCGGACGGGGACCTCGCCGACACCTCGTTCGCCGACTACGTGATCAACGGTCCGCTGGCGGCACTCGATGCGATCGAACAGGCAACCGGTGAACGCGAGGTCAATGCCATTGGCTACTGTATCGGCGGCACGCTCATGGCAGCCACGCTCGCACGCATGGCGGCCACCGGGGATGACCGCATCGCCAGCATCACCTTCTTCACCACGATGGTCGACTTCGAGGAAGCCGGCGACCTCGGCGTGTTCGTCGACGAACAGCAGATCGAGGCGCTCGAGGAACGCATGAGCAGGGACGGCTACCTCGAAGGCTCCGACATGGCCACCACCTTCAACATGCTGCGCGCCAACGACCTGATCTGGTCGTTCGTGGTCAACAACTATCTCCTCGGGCGGGAACCGTTTCCCTTCGACCTGCTGTACTGGAACTCGGATTCAACCCGCATGCCCTCGACGATGCACAGCTACTACCTGCGCGAGATGTACCTCGCCAACCGGCTGATCGAACCGGACGCACTCGAAATCGACGGTGTCGGCGTCGATCTCTCCCGCATCACGATTCCGGTGTTCATCCTCTCGACCAAGGAGGACCACATCGCGCCGTGGATGTCCACGTACCGGGCAACCCGCATCTACGGAGGCCCGGTCCGGTTCTGCCTCGCGGAGTCCGGCCACATCGCCGGCGTGATCAACCCTCCGGCCGACCCGCCGAAATACGGCTACTACCTGAACCGGCGGAAGCCCGCCTCGCCCGAAAAATGGTTCGAAGGCGCGGTCCGGCACGACGGGTCGTGGTGGCCGGAATGGCGCCGGTGGCTGTCACGCCATGCCGGCGCGAAGGTCCCGGCCCGGACACCGGGTGACGGGGCCCTCCCGGTCATCGAGGACGCGCCCGGTTCCTACGTGAAGGCCGGCAGCTCCTGAACCGGCCCGCCCGCGGTCAGACCAGGGCCGTCACCGGCTCGGCAACCATCACGTTGACGACCGCCTGGCGCCGGTCCTCCATCACGATCCTCGCCGCGCGTTCGAGCGCCTGCGGCAGTTCCCCGGGGTCGCTGACGGTTTCGCCGTGGCCGCGGCTTGCCTCCACCACCCTGGCAAAGTCGGGACTCGGGGCCAGGGAGGTGAGAGGCATGCGGTTCGAGCGCACCGCGTGTCCGTCGGGATAGAGCCCCATGGTGGCCCGCCTGACCGCGTTCCACTCGAGGTTGTTCACGATCACCGAGAGCACGGGGATGTCCTGCCCCTCCCCGACCTGGTGACAGGCAACGGGGTTGGAGAACATGTAGGACCCGTCACCCATGGTGGCGATCACCAGCCGGTCCGGCTGCGCCAGCTTCATGCCAAGCGCAGCCGGCAGGCTCCATCCGAGCCCGCCGGAGTGCGGAAGGTCACGCCATGACGCCGGATCGGTTGGCCGGACATGATCGAGCGGGCATCCGAGTTCGCACAGGACCGCCGCGTCATGGGCGCGCATGAGGTTACCGACGCACCGGGCCACCCATGCCTTGGTCATCGGGGCAGTCGATGCACCGGCCGCCTCCGCCGCCTCCCAGCCGGCACGAATGCGCGTCACCCGCCGCTTGAGCGCTTCCCGGCGCCTGCGGCGCAGCGCGGCGTGCTCGCGTTCACCCGCGCGCATCAGGGCGTCGAGGCGGACGAGGGCGTCACCGACCTCGCCGGTGATCGAGAGATCGGACCGGAAGTTGCGGACCGGAAAGCGGTGGTGCAGCGGATCGGGGCCGAGGTTGACCACCTGTGCATCCGCACGCTGCGGATGCACCTGGGGCGCCCACGGGGCCAGCCCGTCGAGTATGACCACCAGGTCCGCCTCGGCCAGCCATGGCCCGACATCGGATCCCACACAGCTGGGATGCTCGTAGGACATGGCCAGCGCGACCGCCCAGTACTGGCAGACCGGGATGCCCCATGCCCTGGCGAACCGCGCCAGGGCGTCGAACCCGGTCCGGGTCCCCGCACCGCGCTGGGCGATCACCAGCGGGTTCTCGGCCTTCATCATCAGCCCGGCCAGACGGACCAGGTCGGCTTCCGGGGCCGCCGTGTGCGACGGCTGCATGGAGACAGGGGCCGCGAGCGCGTCGGCCGGACACGGCGCGCACAGCACCTCGCGCGGCAGCGACAGGTAGACAGCCCCGGGCGGGCTCGACCGGGCGATGGCGAGACCGCGGTCAAGCAGTTCCGGAACCTGCTCCGGAAACCGCAGTTCGTAGTCCCACTTCGTGGTCTCGCGAACCAGGGCATGCTGGTCGCGCATTTCCTGGCCCCAGCCGATCGGCACGGTCCGGGCTCCGAACCGGCCCTGTTCCGTGACCGGAGTCCGTCCCGACAACAGGACCAGCGGCACGTGGTCGGCCGCGGCATTGATCATGCCCATCACGCCGTTGGCGAGACCCACGTTCGTGTGCACCATCACCGCCTGGGGACGACCTGTCGCCGCGTAGTAGCCGTGCGCCATGGCCACCGCCGCCTGTTCGTGCGGCACCACCATGGCACTCGGCAGGTCCAGTCCGCCGCGTTCGGCGGCCGCCAGCCCCTCGATGATCGGCGGAAAGTCGGTACCTGAATTGCAGAACACGTACTCGACACCGAGCTGGCGCAGGCGCGCGAACAGCGCGCCGCCGGCAGTCAGCGACTGAAGGGTCTCGTCACGCGGCATGTGCGGGCTCCCGTGGTCCTTGACGGGCCGATCCTGCACCCCGCCGGACCCGTCGTCCACCGTGGACCGCACGCTATCCGAGCAGTCGGGGATCGAACGGTGCCCGGGTGATGTTCTCGAAGCCCGTCTCGGTGATCAGCAGCTGGTCCTCGAGCTTCACGCCTTCCCGGCCACCGACCTCGCCGGCATAGACCTCCACCGTCATCACCATGCCGGGCTCGAGCACATAGTCGAACGCACCGGGTTGCCAGTCCTGGGGGTAGCGGATTGCCGGCCACTCGTCGCACAGGCCGACACCGTGCATCTTCACACCGTAGCGCTGGGGAACCAGGGCGTCGGGCAGCATGTGGCCGCCAAAGGTCAGTTCACGGAACGCGACTCCGGGCGCGCAGAGCCCGGCGTTGGTCATGATGTGTTCGTGCGCGATCGCGAACAGCCGCTTCTGTTCGTCGCTCGGCCGCGCGTCCCCTACGGTCCACGAGCGCGAGATGTCGGCGCACATGCCATACGGACCGACAAGGTCGGTGTCGATGCCGAGCATGTCGCCGTTACGCATGATTCTCGGTCCGCACTCCCGGAACCAGGGATTGGTCCGCGGGCCGGTCGACATCAGCCGGGTCTCGATCCACTCTCCGCCGCGGCGAATGTTCTCGCTGTGCAGGACCGCCCAGGCGTCGACCTCGGTCATCCCGGGTTCGCAGCGCCTGTGCACCTCCTCCAGCGCCCGCTCACAGGCGTGGAGCGCGCACCGCATCGCCCGGATCTCGTCGGGTCCCTTGATCACGCGCGCCTTCTCGGTGACCTCTTCTCCCTCCCTGATGTCGAGGCCGAGACGTTGGAGTGCGAGCAGGCCATGAACCATGATCTTGTCGACCGCGAGCCGGCGGTTGTCGCCGCACCGCTCGCGCATCAGGGCGTCGACCTCGCCTGCAAACCTGCCCGCCAGGGATTCGGTCGCGTCACCGGCTGTGAAGTAGAAGAACCCGGCGCCGCCGCGGGTTTCGCGAACCAGCGGATTGTGCGCCGTCAGCAGGTCACCGAGCCTGCCGAAGTCCCACATCACCATGTAGCCGTCGGCCGTGACCAGGCAGGCCCGGAACGGGTCATGCATGGCCCAGATCTGCATGTTGGTGGTGTCGGTCGCGTAGCGAATGTTGAGCGGGTCGAACATGAGCACGCCGCCGTAGTCGCGCTCGCACAGCATCCGGACAAGCCTGTCGAGACGGAAGCGGCGCAGCGCCGACAGGTCGGGTGCCTCGAGACCCGCTTCCGCCCACTCGGCAAAGGCAAGGGGGGTCGGGCCGATCTCGGTTCGGTCGTTGTCCTCCGGCGTCCCGTCCCAACGAAGGCCTGGCCGGGGATTGATCTTGCGCCGGCCGTAACCGGATGACGTTCGCCGATCGCTGTTCATGACAGGTATCCAGTCCACTCACGTCCCTCAGGGTACCTTGCGCGCCCTGACGCAGGATGCTGTCACCGGGGCGTCATTTCACCGTCCAGGTTTGTCCCCGTGACGACATCGCGGTCACGCAACCGGGGGCGCGCCGCCTTCCGCGGTCCGCCGTTCCACGAACTCGTCGATGGCTTCGCGCCGCCCGGGATCGAACGGCGGCGGCTCGAAATCGCGAAGGACCTGCTTCCACAACGCGTTGGCCCGGACGGTTGCCGACAGGCTTCCTGCCTCCTGCCATTGCCCGAAGTTGCGTCGATCCGAGACCAGGGGTTCGTAGAATGCGGTCTGGTAGCGTTCCATGGTGTGGGCTGCGGCGAAGAAGTGCCCGCCCGGCTCCACTTCGGCGACCGCGTCGAACCCGAGATCGGGGCCGGAAGCCGCGAGCGGGTGGAACAGCTCGGCAAAGCCCTGCAGCATCTCGACATCGACGATGAACTTCTCGAACGACGCGGACAGTCCTCCCTCGATCCAGCCTGCGGCGTGAAGGACCAGATCCGAGCCCGACATGATCGACGCCCACAGGCTGGCATGGGTCTCGTAGGTGGCCTGGGCATCGACGAGATTGGACCCGGTTCCGGCCGCGGACCGCCACGACAGCCCGACGTGACGGGCCAGCTGCCCGCTCCCGAGCAGTGACTTGACGTGTTCCGGCGTGCCGAACGCGGGGGCCCCGGACTTCATGTCCACATTGGAACAGAAACTGCCGTACATCATCGGCGCCCCGGGCCTGGTGCATTGCCCGAGTACGATTGCCGCCAGTGCCTCTGCATGTTGCAGCATCAGGGCTCCCGAAACCGTGACCGGGGCCATGGCGCCACTGAGGCAGAACGGGGTGACCACCACCAGCTGGCCAGCCTCCGCAAAGTCGATGATGCCCCTTGCCATCGGCCGGTCGATGAGCCGCGGCGAGTTGGTGTTGATCACGGTCTTGCACCAGACCTGGTCCGTGAAGTCCGAGGCCCGTTCCAGCCCGCGCGCAATCCTGATGATCTCGAAACAGTCGCGAACCTGCTCAGTGCCGCGCGCGTAGACGGTGGGCAGCTTGTCGCTCTCGTAGAGCTGGACGCGCGAGGTTTCGAGGTGTCGGAACGCAGGCTCGACATCCTGCGGTTCCGGTGCGGCGGCCAGCATGTGGATCACGTCGAAGCTCTGGCACAGCCGGACCATGGTCCGGTAGTCCTCGAGCGATCCCGGGCGCTTGCCGCGATCGAGGTCCATGGCGTAGGGCGCACCGCCGACGGCACTGAAGGTGACGTTCGTCCCTCCGAATCTCAGCGTCCGCTCGGAACTGCCACCAAGTGCAGTGATTTCGCCGGGCGCCGCGGCCAGGGCCTCGCCCACCAGCCCCCGGTCGAGGCGAACCGTCTCGCCGTCCACCTGCGCGCCGGAGCCGGCAAGGATCTCCCGGGCGCGCGGCAGCAGGATCCTGATCCCGAGTTCCTCGAGGACCCTGAGCGCCGTGTCGTGGACCGCGGCGATCTCGTCCTCGGAGAAGACGCACATCGGTGGAAACGGGTTGTGCAGCCCGGCATAGGGCACCGCGCGCAGCGGACGTGACGCCTGCCGGCGCGATGACCTGTCCTGTCTGCGGCGGCGGTTCATTGTGTCCTCCGAACCGGCGGGGCGTGCTCAGTCCCGGTTGCCGTTCCCGCGGAACGGGGATGCAAACCAGTCCGGTCGACCGGTGGGCCAGGGATCGCCCCAAAGCTGCTGGCCGCCGTCAACCGTCAAGACCTCGCCGGTCACGAACTTTCCCGACGATCCACAGAGGTAGACGCAGGCCTCGGCAATGTCCATGGCATCGCCCGGCCTGAGCAAAGGATTGGCCTGCCAGTAGGTCGCGGTCCCCTCGGGCGGGTAGAGCCCGAAGGCGTGGGTCTCGCAGCACCCGGGCGCGACACAGTTGACCCGGATGTCGAGCGGCGCCCATTCGACCGCCACGGATTTCGACAGGTAGGCCACACCGGCGCGGGCGGCTGCGGTATGCGCGATACCCGGCATCCCCCGCCAGAAGTCCGCGACCACGTTGACAATGCTTCCGCCCCTGCCCTCGGCCTGCCACAGCCGGGCCGCGGTCTGCATCATGTACCAGGATCCGTTGAGATTGGTGTCGATGACCGCGCGCCAGCCCTTCGGACTGAAGTCCAGCGCCGCCTGGGGGAACTGGCCACCGGCATTGTTGACCACGACATCCGGCACTCCGAGCTCGCCCCTGACGGCGTCGAACAGTCCCGTCACCGCGTTGGGGTCGCGGATCGTCATCGCCCGCGACATCACCGTGCCGCCGAACCCGCGCAGGAATTCGGCCGCAGCGTCCAGCCTCTCGCGGTTGCGCCCGCAGATCACCACGCCGGCGCCGAGCCGCGCGAACAGGGCGGAGATCGCCTTTCCGAGCCCGCTGCCGCCGCCCGAGACCACCACCAGCTTTCCCGAGAACAGGCCGTCGCGATAGACCGTCGGCCAGCTGCGCAGGTCCTCGTCGGTAAATCCGTAGGTCGTGTCCATCGGGCTCATCGCTGATCGATCAGCCGGATCGGCTTCTGGCGGCTGGTCAGCTGGGTCAGCTCCGCGGTCTCGCCCGGACCCGCCAGTTCGACCTCCACCGCGACCCCGAGCCGCTGGCGCAACCGGTCCGCCACCGCACTCGCGAGTTCGGTATCCCGTACCACCCCCGGGGCGGTCTCGCAGAGCACCGTCATCGCGTCACGGCCGTCGACACGCGTCACCCGGCACAGGTACTCCCCGCCGAGCCCCTCGATGTCGCGAAGCAGGCTGCCGATGGCCGTGGGATAGACGTTGATGCCCCGCAGCTTGACCATGTTGTCGCTTCGTCCCTGAAATCCCGCCAGCCGACGCAGCGGCAGGCCGGCCGAACCGGTCCCGGGCAGGATGGTCGAAACATCCTTGGTATCGAACCTGACGATGGGGTACACGTCCTGCTTGAACAGCACGGTCACGCAGATCGTTCCCCGGTCGCCGTCGGAAACCCGGGAGCCGGTCTCGGGATCGAGCAGTTCCACGATGTGTGCATCTTCCCAGATATGCAGGCCGTCGCGTTCCTGCCCTTCCGCGGCCACGATCCCGGTGTCTCCCACGCCGTACCAGTCATGGGTCGGCACCCCTCCCCAGGCCTCCGAAAGACTGGCGCCGCCGTCATCGCCGAGATGACCGGAAATCATCCGCACCGGGATGTCGCGCCCCGGTTCGAGCCCGGCATTCCGCGCGGTCTCGGCGAGCTTCAGCATGTAGTCGGCGAACCCGACCAGCACCGTGGCGCCGTAGCGCTGCATCATCGCCACCTGCTGCTCGGAACGGGTCTCGAGCCCGGTGCCGGCCGGCAGCAGCAGCGCGTCGGTGTGGTGCAGGATCGCCTCGCGGATGTAATGGCCACCGTTCACCATTCCGAAGCCGTAGACCGAGTGCACCACGTCGTCGCCGCGAAGCCCCTGAAGGAAGTAGGCGCGCGCAAGTAGCAGGTTCTGGATCTCCCGGTCCCTCGGTCCGTAGAACAGCGGCTGGGGAATTCCCGTGGTCCCGCTTGTCGTGTGCATGATGACGCGGTGCCCGGCCCCGGGCGGTCCAAGGAAATCACCGAGGGGCGGAGAGAGCCCGACGCTCTCCATCAGGTCGTCCTTCGAGTACGGCGGTATGTGCTCGAGGTCGTCGAGACCGGCAATGTCGCCGGGTTCCAGGCCGGCCGCCGACCACCGTCGGCGGTAGAACGGCACCTGCCAGGCATGCTCCACCAGGTCGAGGAACCGCCGCTCCTGCAGGGCGCGGAGTTCGTCTCGCGACATCCTCCCCAGGCGCTCGAGAAACTCCGGGCCGGCCGGGTAGTCGCGGGCAATCCCTTCCGGGTCAGCCTCCCGGAAGTACCGGCTCATTCCCCCTGCCCCGTGACGCGGTCGAGCAGCAGGCGCAGGTCAGACACCGTCTCGAGGTCCTCGACCATGGCGATCACCGCATCGGCACCGTCGGCGGGCAGGCCGCAGGCGCTCGCGCCCCAACAGCTGCGGAACTTCGCAAGCCGGGCCTCGCGGGTCATCGGGCGGGCCGGGTTCCCGTACACGGTCTCGATCCGATCCGACAGCACCTGTCCGTCCACCAGGTGGATGTCGACCTCGACCGGCGACAATGCGTTCGGGTCCGGGTTGTCATCGATGTCGATCCGCACGCGTTCGGCAAGCGCAAGGCGGGCGGAATCGCGGACCGCGTCCGGCGTGTAGTCGCCGATCGCGATGAAACCGTCGCGCAGCATGACCGCGCAGGCATACTGCCCGTTCAGCCGGGCGTAGTTGATCTCCATGTCCCCGTGGACCGGTCGTCCGATCAGGTGGTGGGTCAGCGAGGGCACCCGGCCCACGATGCACTTCACCGCTTCGGGCCTGATGTCGTGGCGTTCCCGCAGGATCTGGACCGCGTCGACGAGCCCGTGGGTCGCGCGACCGGACGGGAAGGGTTTCAGCGCAACCTCGCAAATCCTCCAGGTCCGGCCAAGTTCGGGGAGCACGGCACCGATGTCTCCCTCCGCCTCGATCATCCCGAAGTAGCCGAACGGCCCCTCCAGCACCCCCTCGAGACCGGGCAGGCCTTCCTCGGCAAGGTCGCAGGCCAGGATGGCGTTGCGGGCGTTGAACCCGATCTGCAACGCGAGCAGCGGTGATCCCTCGGTATGCGCCTGCATGGTGCCGCACAGCTGGGCGTAGACGAGGCCGAAGGCGCGCAGCAGCGTAGACCGGTCGTAGCCGCGGAGGACCCCGAGCGAGGCGACCGCACCAAACGCCCCTGCGGTGCCCGGGCGGAAGAAGCGCAGACCGCTGATGCTCGCAACCCCGAGGCTGGAGGCGATGTCGACACCGAGAATGACCGAGCGCAGCAGCGTTCTGCCGGAAACCCCTCCGCTCCGGTCGGCATCGGCAAGGGCGGCCGCGAGCAGGACGGTGACGGTGTGGATCACCGCCTCCTCGTGCACGCAGTCGAATTCGCTGTTGTGGATCTGGTAGGCGTTGAGCAGTGCCGCGCCCGCCGGCGGGAGACGCTGCGACTGGGCGAGTACACGCGACGCCGTCCCGCCGGCCGCGTTGCCCCGCAGCAGCTCCGGGACATACGGACCGGTCGAGCCGGCAAGCCCGACACCGAGTGTATCGAGGATGCAGACCTTCGCCGCGTCCAGGGCAGCGACGGGCAGGTCGTCATGGCCGGTTCCGACGCAGTGGTCGGCCAGCGCCTTGATCGCATCGGGCATGTGTCTTGTCTCCTATCGCCCGCCGGCCTGTCCCGGTGGCGGATACAGTCCCGCCCAGTGGCGCGCGATTTCGGCGCGCCGGGCGACCCACACGTGCTTGTGGCGGCGGACATGCTCGAGGAACCGCTCCAGCCAGACGAACCGTCCGGGTCGACCGATGATCCGCAGGTGCAGCCCGAGCGACATCATGCGCGGCTCACGCTGGCCTTCGCGGTACAGCAGGTCGAAGCTGTCGACCGCATAACGGTACCACTGTTCCGGCGTGTAGGCGGGTGTCACCCACATCTTCATGTCGTTGCTGTCGATCGCGTAGGGCATGATCAGGATCGGCGCGGCCGAACCGGTGTCCCAGAACGGCCGGTCGTCGGAATAGTCGTCCATGTGGTAGAGGAAACCGGCCTCTCCCAGCAGGCGGCGGGTATTGGCGGTCTGCAGATACCGCGACAGCCAGCCGACCGGGCGTTCCCCGACCGTCTCCTCGATCGAGCGTGCGGCCCGCGTAATGAAGTCGCGTTCTTCCGCCTCGTCCATGCGGTGCTGGTGCACCCAGCGCCATCCGTGTGCGCAGGCTTCGTGGCCGTCGGCAGCGATGCGCCGCGCAAGTTCCGGCGATCGTTCGAGACTGAGGGCCGCGGCTGCAAAGGTGGCGGACATGCCGTGCCGCGCGAGCAGGTCAAGGATTCTCGGAGCACCCCTGGCCAGGCCGTAGCGGTAGTTGCTCTCGTTGCCGTAGTTCCGCACCGGCCGGCGCAGCGCCACGCCCAGCTCGTCGACCGGATCCGGTCCCCGGTCGCCGTCGGCAACCGTCAGCTCGGCACCCTCCTCGACATTCACCACCAGCGACAGTGCCAGCCGGCAGCCCCCGGGCCAGATGTCGCCGCTCATCGTCGCTGGTACTGCACGGAGCCGAACATGTTCTCGCGCTCCTCGTCGGTGATCGGACCGCTGCGGCGGCGTTCAGCCAGCACCGCGAGGCCCCGCTCCACTGCCGGACGGGCGCCGCACGCCTGCATCCAGCGGTCGACGGCTGGCAGCTGCTCCAGTTCGACGCCATAGCGTTCATGCAGCCGGCACCACGGGTAGGTCGCCATGTCGGCGATGGAGTAGTCGCCGCCCAGGTATTCGGACTGGCCGAGACGTTTCTCAAGCACGTTGAACAGCCGCCCGACTTCGTTGGTGTACCGCTCGACGGCGTAGGGTATCCGTTCCGGCGCGTAGAAAATGAAATGGGTGGCCTGGCCGAACATCGGACCGACGCCGCCCATCTGGAACATCAGCCACTCGAGGCACCGGAACCGGGCTGCAGCGTTGGAGGGAAGGAACATCCCGGTCTTCTCGGCGAGGTAGATCAGGATCGCCGCCGACTCGAACAGCGGGTACGGCTCCCCGTCGGGCCCGTCCGGGTCCACGATCGCGGGGATGCGATGGTTGGGCGTGATGGCGAGGAACCGTTCCTGGAACTGATCGCCCTGGCCGATGTTGATGGGCATGACGGTGTAGGGTAGTCCCATCTCCTCCAGCGCGATCGAGACCTTGTGTCCGTTCGCCGTGGGCCAGTAGTAGAGGTCGATCATGCATTCCCCGCATGCCGGTGTGACGAAACGAGCGGCACGATAGCAACCGGACCCGGGCCTGCACAGGGCGCCGGGCGGCTATTCGGCGGCCCGGACGAGGAATTCGTCGAGCGGGCTGTGCGCGGACCGCGGATCCTTGTACAGGAACCCGTCCTTCATGATCATCGCGAGGTTGTCGCGGTCCTGCAGCAAGGCGACGTCCCGGGTCGGGTCACCGCGTACCAGCAGCAGGTCGGCGAGGAACCCTTCGCGCACCCTGCCGGTTTCCCCTCCCAGTCCCATCAGTTCGGCGCCCACCACTGTTGCGCAGCGCAGCGCCTCAACCGGGGAATAGCCGAAGTACCGGACAAAGTGCTCGATGTCCCGGGCGTTCTGGCCCATGGGCGTGAGCGCGAACCCGTAGTCGCCCCCGACGACTACCCGGATGCCCCGGCTGCGGACCTGCTGGTAAGTCGCGCAGGTCATGTCGAACATCCGCGCCAGCCCGAGCGCCTCGACGGCATCCGGCTCCATGCCGTAGCGCGCCCCTTCCTTCACCGCATTGTGCACGAGGCCGAAGGCGGGACCGACGAACACCCGGTCCTTCACGCTCTCCAGCGCGTCGAGCGCTTCCTCGCTGGCGTAGTCGCAATGGTAGATGCAGTCGATCCCGTGCCTGACCCCGAGCAGCACGCTCTGCGACGAGCGGGCGTGACAGGCCACCATCTTGCCGAAGTCCCGCGCCACGCCGACCAGGGCGGCAACCTCGTCGTCGTGCGTCGGCGTGGTCTCCCCGCCGGCGTGGGGAACGAAGTCGTCTCCCGACAGGTTGATCTTGAGCACGTCCACGCCGTCACGGACGCACTCCCGCGCCACCTTGAGCATTTCCAGCGGCCCGTCGGCCACCAGCCCGAAGCTCTCCTGGTGGATGTGGCGCCGGCGCTCGTCGCCCAGCCCGGCCGTCGTGGTGATTTCGGGCGATCCCGCCCGCATGCGCGGTCCGGCAAGCATCCCCTCGTTGATCGCATCGCGCGCCGTGACCCCCAGCATCGGCTTCGCCGACGCCGCCTCGAAGATCGAGGTGAACCCGTGTTCGAGCAGCAGGCGCAGGTTGCGCGCGACGAGCAGCATGTGCCGCTCGGGCCAGATCTGGCCGAGTTCGGGCGGTGACACCACCCCGGTGAAACTCGGGTGGCAATGTCCCTCGACCATCCCCGGCATGAGTGTCATGCCGGCCCCATCAATCTGCTCCGGCGGCAGTTCTCCGGTCGCCTCGCCCCCGGGGATCACCCTGGAGATCCGGCGTTTCTCGACAACCACGGTCGCGGGCCGGGTCCCGTCGGCATCTCCGTCCCACACCAACGCGTTGATGATGGCAACATCCGTCATCGGTCCCTCCCCTGCCTGCATGTCATGTGACTATACGGTCGCCGCACCATTGCCGCCATGCACCTGCAGGTGCCACACTGGCTTCACGCCACGGACCTGGAGGCACGGTCATGGATGACGGATGGGTCAGGGCGGTCGACCTCGACGCCCTCCAGGCCAGGGGGCGCGCCGTGTTCCGCAAGGACGGGCGCCAGATCGCCGTCTTCTCCACCCCGAACGGCCCCCTGGCCTGCAACAACCGCTGCCCGCACGAGGGGTTCCCGCTGCTCGAGGGCACGCTCGACGGCGATTGCGTGCTCACCTGCAACTGGCACAACTGGAAGTTCGACCTGCGCACCGGCATGAACCAGCGCGACGGCGACCGGCTTCGGGTGTATCCGACGGAAGTCCGCGGCGACGCGGTCTGGATCCGCATTGTCGATCCGCCGGTCGAACACCGCATCGCCCGGACCATGGACGGGCTGAAGGACGGGTTCGTCAACCACGACCGGGAACGCCTCGCGCGCGAAATCGCGCGGCTGATGCAGCTTGGCGCCGACCCGGTCCGCGCGGTGCGCGAGGCGATCCGCTGGTCGCATGATCGGCTTGAGTTCGGCTGGACCCACGCTTTTGCCGGCGCAGCAGACTGGCTTGCGCTGCATGACAGGCACGCCGGAGACGACGAGAACCGGGTAATCAGCCTGCTCGAAGCCGTCGCCCACATGTCGGAAGACGTGCTGCGCGAGGAGACATATCCCTATCCGGAAGGGGTCAGGGACTGGGACGAGGATGCGTTCGTGGCCGCCATGGAGGCCGAGGACGAAATCGCGGCCATTCAGTTCACCCGGGGCGCCATCGCGTCACCGGGCGGGTACCAGACCGCAGAGCGGGGTCTCGCCCGGGCAGCACTTGCCCACTACGCCGACTTCGGCCACTCGGCGATCTATGTCCACAAGGCCGGGGAACTTGTCTCCCGCCTGGGCACAGAGGTTGCCGAGCCGGTGCTGCTGTCGCTGGTTCGCAGCCTGGTCTCGGCATTTCGCGAAGACCTGATCCCGGAGTTCCGCGCCTACGGGGACGCGCTCGAGCACATGGCAAGAGCCGGAACCGGTACCCTGCCCGACGCGTCCCGGTTCCGCACCCGTACCCCGGCCCGGGCCATGGAACTGGCGGCCGGGTGCGGCGCCGACCGGCCGGAGCAGCTCTTCCGCGTCCTGCTCGAGGCCAACGCCGTGAACATGCTGGCGCTGGACCTGGAGCACCTCGAGGACCTTGACCAGCCCTACGGCAACGATATCGGCTGGCTCGACATGACCCACGGGCTCACCTTCGCGGACGCCGCACTCGGTTTCTGCCGCAGGTGGCCGGATCTCTGGCCCTCGGCCCTGTTGCAGATGGCGTGTTTTGCCGGACGCAACGGCGGGTACCAGGATACGGGGATCACGCCCCGGGACTGGATGGTGAGCGACCAGGCCGCGTTCTTCCGCTCGGTGGAAGAACGCCTGCTCGATCACGGGCAGGAGGCGTACATCGTCTCGGTGCACCTGCTCAAGACCACCATGGCGATCCGGGCGCTTGCCGCCGCTCCGGAAGCGGGGGATGGCGCCAACCTTGCGGTCGCGGCACTCAACCGCATGCTGAACTCGCCGATCCGCCGCCGCATGGTCCGGCGCACCGCCCGCCAGGCCCTGCGCTTCGTCGCGGTCGACATCTGAACCCGCCGAACCTGTCACCGGGCAGCCGCCGGCCGGTAGTGCTGGTTCCCGACCCCCGCAGCACATGCCGGTCCATCCAGCTCCGCTGCCCGGGCCGGCGTGCCGCGCCCGAACACACTGCGCCGCCGCGAGGTTCTCCTTATCCAGCGACAGGTATGCGCTCACCACCAGAGGGAGGGTCGTCAGGGCCTCTCGCCGCACGCTGTGCCGTCTGCGCCTGGCGAATACGCAGACCAACAAAACGCGAAGTCTTGCCCGGCGCAACAGCATGAGCGCCCAGCACCCTCAAGATTGGTCACCATCTGGCCGCACGATGCGCTGCTTGATGACGCCGCCTCCAGGGCCCGCGTCAATCAGCCCGCGTCGGATTCGGTCGGTCGCCTCGGACACCGTGGCATCCACCAGTCCCTTGCGGTTCGCGCAACGCCCAAATGCTTTGCTCGTGAAAACCTGGAATCACGATCCCGAAAGCGCATGACAAGGAAATGACCGCATGGCACCGAGTTCGGGCCTTCCCAGCCCGCATTGGTAATGGACTCATTGGGAATCGCTTTGACTGCCGACCGCAGCGCCGCCACTTGTCCTCAACTCCTGGTTCAGACGCGCAAGCGGTTCCGAGAACGCTTCCTCCAGCTTGACAATGTGGTGGCACAGCCACTCGATCATCTCAGGCCAGTTCTGGTTGTCATAGCCATCGAACGGCCGGGCGTGGGAGATTCGACTGGCCTTCTTGTCGTCCAACCTCTGCCATTGCAGTGTTGCGCCGAAACACCCTTCTATCTCTTGTTTATTCTCTTCCAGTTGATCAAAAATCCATTTGTTCTCGCTGGCCTCCGGGCGCGCAAGGTGCAGTTCCACCCGCGTCGCATTCTTTAAGAAGATCAGGTTGTACCCGCAGCCAGAAAACCCGGTGGCGCAGCTGAGCCAGTGTTCCTTGGATGGACTGATGTTGGCATAGCGTGCAACGCCTCGGGCGCGCAGGTGCTCCAGTGTCCTGGTCCAGAACATTCGTCGCAAGTCGTGACGGTGCTTTTGGGTGCCCTGCACGGACTTTTCCTCGGACTCCTTCGCAGCCATTCCGATCATGTAATCCGCAGCCTCCGGCGTTGGGATGATCTGTTGCAAGTCGATCAGAAGTTCATCGCCCAAACTGTATGGCAACACCCGGAAGCACTGCACCCGGGCCCCGTGCCCGATAAGCCAGAGAACGGCTGCTGTCACCTCCTTGCGAAAGTTCGCCGCAACCAGTATAAATCGCTGCTCGTTGCCCGCGTTCAACACCGTGTCATCGAGATCTTCGACGTCGAGAAAATCGCACAGGTTCGTCACGGCGTCTTGACCGTTGGACCACCGGTCGAGATACTTCTGGTAGATCTCAACGATCTCCATCTTCTTCAGGCTGGAACAGTAGGCCACGTACTTGAGTGCCTGCCATACAACGTCACGACCGGAATCATCGAGCTTGTTCTCGATAACCACCAGCCGACCGTCCTTGTCAAGCGCCAGCAGGTCGAGCCGCTCCCGGGTGTCGGCAAAGCCGTCGAATTCCTTCTGGATCACCAGAAGATCCTCGCCAAGCGCTTCCGGCGTTTGCACCAGCCATTCCTGAAGATGGGGGCGTTCGTGAAGTTGCAGATCGGCAAATTGCCTGCGTTCAAGTTGGACCAGGCGGTTTTCCGATCGGTTCACCCTATACATGCGTGCATTCCTCACGTTAGTGACGACCCGCTGTCGGACGTCATCTCCGGCCGTGATAAGTCTGATTGACGAAGCATGGCCGGGTTCGTGACCGATCTACGGTCATGTTTGCATGGCTTCCAGTCTCGGGCCCTGTCGTGCGCGGACAGACCGGCAGTCATCATGGATGAGAAACTGCCGGTCCAGGTTGGGCAAGCGAGATATTCCGCCGTCGCGGCGACCATCATGACGCGCGCTCGATATACAGCATGCCGGTTTCCGGCTCGAACAGCTTTTCAGTTCGCAATGGCGGGACCGCGCCGCCTCCCGATCCGGAACATGGCCGTCGTCCCTCCGGACCACGCACTCGCGACGCCCGTACACCACGTTGCTGCTGAACACGGCCCTCACGACACATCACGCGAACCCCGTGGCTCTTGCCCGTCGCAGCAGACACTCGAAATCGGGGAGACCCGGTATCGCCTGCGCCCTAGAACGCGCCGTTCTCCCGTCTACCATCGGCAGTGCTTGAGGTTGGAATGCACGTGGCAGGCGAGCCGAAGGTTCGCGCCGAACACCGGCACTTGACCCGGTATCCCACTGGCACATCCAGCGTTCATGTCAAATTCGACATTCGTGCCGACTTCGCACTTGCTAGTTGCGCACAGCATGATCTGGACGTGTCCGTTCATCGGGCATTGTCCAAACTGTCTGCCAGCCTTCGCAAGAATACTGGCAATGCCGACAGCGCCGGGTCCGAGAGTTCCGTACCAAGATAGCGCCTGGCGATATTCGCTACCTCTCGTGCATGCGCCAGATCACGGGTACGACGCAGTGGTTCGCGGTCTGACCGCTGCGCAACCCAGGCTTTGTGCAGCGCAAAAGCACGAGGATCAACGGACCAGAATCGAACTGGGAGACCGTCCTCCCCGATGACAACACCGTCGATCTTTGGCGCATTAACAAGCCATTCAAGACCTTCGATCCCCGCTCCGACCAAATCTTGAGGGTTATCAAAACCACCTGCACCCAACGACAATTCTTCAATCGGGCGAATCAGGTCAACTATAAACCCATCCCGGTTTACAGCGCGGAACGGTTGATGCTTGCTGAGTCTGAACGACGAATCCGCCCGCCTGAGATAACCGATGATTCCCGCTCGCTGGTTATCCGTGATCGCCAGACTCAGGCCTTGACGGGTGTCCCACAGCAAGTCAACGTCCGTGGTCGCGAGCAAGTCACTCGACAAGTGAATGCCTGCAAGGGCTTCATAAAGGTACAAACTGTTCGTACCAACAACGAAAACGCTCTTTCCCAAAATCCGGGCGTCGGATAGATGACGCAAGATTCGGGCAGTAGTGTGCGGGACCCGGTTGAGACGGAGTGCGCGATTGACGGGTGCCATTTCCTTGAGTCGAGCATTCAGTTCCCTGGATCGTTTTTTCTCTTCATCACGTCCGTCGCGGAACGCTTGATAAATATTCTCCGTCTCGGCAGTTCTTCGGCCAAGAGAAACTTCACTATTGGCTCGCTTTCGCAACAGGTAAACATGTCCCTTTCGCTCTACCCATCGCATGGAACCGGCGAAACGCCTGCCCATCTCCTGCCTGGACTCCTCCCACGCCTCGAAGATCTGGATCACGTCGATGTATTGACGTCTTTGGGCGTTGCTGAGTTCTGTGAACATGGGCTGTCTTAACGAATTGAAAAGGCTAGCGTTTCCACTATGAGTGATCACAATTTGAAACATAGGGGAAACCACGATCCATTGCAAGTGGACTGCGACTACCATGTTGATTCAATGCATGTTTCCACTCATGCGGCCGCCTTGACGTATGGGAGTGGAAACTCACGAACAGGTCCAGACCGAACAGCGGTCACGCTACCAGCAATCCGAACCCGGCCCTGACGTGTCAAGGCAAGTTGCTGAGACAAGGGAGTTGCGGGCGTATCCCGCGCCGGGAGAGCGGCCGGTTTGCCCGTGCCGGGACTATGGTCCTGCCCGAGTTCCGTTTCCTGCCCTTGCCTGTCGAAGGGGACAGGCGGTTTTCGCACACTCGCTTCACGTTCTGAGCCCTGCCCGCGAAGCACGTCAGTTGAGCCGAACTCCTTCGGCATTCAACTGATCCAACCCGCTCAACGTGCCGCGCGGTCGGCGTGACCGGGGGTACGCGCATACCGGCATGGTGTTGCCATGACCGCTGCTTCATGGCGCTCAACGTCAAACGCGTGCCGGAACAGCACGGACAGACCGACGTCTTCCCTAAGCCCCCGGTTCAATCGATGGCCCTCGCCGCCTCGTGTCCCTCGAATACCGCCTCGAGGGCGCTGCGCGCGGAAAGGCAGTCTCCGACAGCAATCCGCTCCACCCCGTCCAGTTCCGCCAGGACGTGATTCTGCAGATCATCCCGAGGTTTCCCCGGCAACGGCGCGACAACGCTTGTCGCAGCGATCTCGAGTTCCGCGACGCCGAGCGAGAGATCGCGAAGAACCGCCCGTCCGCCCGCGTGATCAACGAGATCGTGGTGTCCGACGATGCGCACCTTCAAGTCCACGAGGCGGCGACGCACTGCAAATGAACTGTACATGCTGATCGTCCAGCCCGGAGTACCGGACGGCGCGATCAAGGTTACGGATCTGCCGGACAGTGCAAGGTGCTCGGCCACGGAAATCACCGACCATCCGCCCAGGTGGTCGACCAGAACCACCTGCCCTCCCAGCGTGTCCGGCTTTGCAAGTGCGGCCTCGAGCGTGAGCGCCCGCCCCCCGGAACGCAGGGTCTGTCCGACAGGTTCGGCACCGGTCGCAAATATCACGCATTCGGCTCCGTTCCCGGCGATGCGCTCCGCGTTCGCGTCCACGTTGAGGACAACCCGTGCCCCCGCGGCGGAAAGCCGCGCATTCTGGTGTGCCAGCAGCTCGCCAAACTCCCGCCGGTGCGGCATTTTCTTGATCCAGCCCAGGGTCCCGCCCAGCCGGTCGCCGCGTTCCCAGAGGGTCACCGTGTGGCCGCGTTCCGCAGCAGTCGCAGCGGCCTCCATCCCGCTGGGTCCCCCACCGACAACGAGCACGCGCCGCGACGTACTGGCCCGTGCCAGGGCCGGCGCGGGCCACTCGGCTTCGCGCCCGGCCCTCGGATTGGTCAGGCAGGTGATCGGCAGGCTCAGCGCCAGGAAACCCGCACATCCCTGGTTGCACCCGATGCAGGGGGTTGTTTCCGCCTCGCGTCCTTCACGTGCCTTGCGCACGAATTCCGGGTCCGCGATGTGCGCCCGGGCCATTCCGACCATGTCTGCGCCGCCTGACGCAATCATTGCCTCGGCCTGCTCCGCACGCTGATAGCGGCACGCAGTCATGATCGTTGGCCGGGTGCCGGTCCCCTGCAGCGCGTTGCCCACGGCCCGGGTCAACGGCTGGAACTCGTCCAGCTGAAACGCCATGTCCGCCATCTGGGTCGAGATCGTGTAGCTGCCGTGATACGCCGAATGGGACACGTTGACGAAGTCGACCTGCACGGCGCGCACGAGATCGCGAACGAACCCGCACATTTCATCCAACGTCAGCCCGCCTGGCATGAATTCGTCGGCACTGACGCGAATTCCCACCGTCCGGTCCGGTCCGAGCCGGGTGCGTACCGCTTCAAGTGTTTCCTTCGCAAAGCGCAGGCGGTTCTCCGCCGTTCCCCCGTATCCGTCATCGCGCCTGTTCGAGGCCGGCGAGAGAAACTGCTGAATCAGGTGCCCATGCGCCATCTGAACTTCGATACCGTCGAGGCCGGCCTCGATCAGGTTGGCTGCAACATCGGCATGTGCCGCGATCACCATCCGGATCTCGTCCAGTGTCATGGGATGCGGCGCGGGAGCGGTCGCCGACCAGGGGATCGGGGATGCCGACCACGACGGCATGCGTGCGTAGTTCCCGTCAATGTGACGACCGAGGTGAATGATCTGGCCGAAGAGCCGGCTCCCCTCGCCCTGCACAGCCGCCGCGATGCGGGAGAATCGAGGGATGGCGGCAGATTCGTAGCCGTTGACGCCTTGCCATCGTCCCAGACTGGAACGATGCACGCGGATCCCCTCGAAGATGATCAGTCCGGCGCCCCCGGCCGCGCGCGCGCGATGGTAGGCCAGATGCCGGTTGGACGGCAGATTGTCCTCACCGAAATTGGTGGTATGGGCCGGCACGAAAACGCGATTCCGTATCTCGGTCGTGCCAATGCGAACCGGTTGGAACAGGTGCGGATAGCGATCGTGTCCTGGCATCTCAATCCATCCTCGATCCACCCTTGACCGCACGATCCGCAACCGTGGCGAGGGCGGACGCCCTGGTCGGGAGGAAGCGATCCCCGTCAGTAAACTCTCCCGGCAACAGCAAGAGCGACATCAAGGGCTTGCGCTCCGGCGGGAAGGCGGCGGTCACCGGAGTCTTCACACCTACCCGAGCAACGAAGGTCACAGCAATCGAATGCGGTGCCGGTTCCCGTGCCATGGACCGTGTCGGGGCACTTTCTCTCCCTTGAGACGCGGCGCCAGCAATGCCGACGGTCACGCCGGAGGCCAGGCGCCTGCGGCGGCGCTGCACCATCGTCACCGTTCCCGCGTGACCACGGACACCCTGCTCCCCAATTCGGCCGGCTCCGGCGGAGGTGTCCTCGCCACGTGATCAGGTTTCCCGGATCCCCGCCGAGCCTGCCCTCCGGGCAGCCGCACGCTGTGCCACGGCACCAACCGGGAAGGCAACGACGGCCGGCGCCATCCGCCGGCATTCCGGTGTCCGCATTCGCCGGCGGCGTCACAGCCGGGCGGCTGACCGGACAGGCCAGTATCCATCCGCCTGCCGGCACAGTCCCGTCAAATACCTTCCAGCGAAAGGCAGAACGGCAAAACGCATCGTAGTTGCAACCGATTACCGCGAAGTGTCCTGGGCGTGGAGCCATCTCGAGCACCAGAACACCTGACTCATGAGAAGGATGAATCATGACGTGGACACAATGGTATAATGGTATAACATTAGGTCAAGCTGAGATGTTTGTCTGACTCCCCGGACAGCCATCCGACCCGACTGCCAAAGACCGAATGATGCCATTGCCAGATGCACCGACCCCGCCTGTGGACCGCCGCCCCGAAGGGAGCGTGCAATCCTCCGCGAACGAGCGACCGCCGGCGGCACCACGGCCAGGCAACCGGGACGGGCGGGCAAGCGGTGACATGCATCTTTCCGTGATTTCCCGCTTGGTGCCCGGCCGGCCCCAGGACCCCGAGAAGTGTGTCAGGACAGACGGCCCGACAACCGAACCGCGCGCGCACCGTGCGTGCGTCACGACCGAGCCCGGCAGGGAGGCAGCCGGCGCGCCGCATTCGCACGAGAAGCGTGAGGCGCTGAACCGAGATGACGACGTGACCCAGAACGGCGTCCCCGGTTTCCTTGATGTCATTCGCTGCCGCGACCCCCTGGCGCATAACACCCACCAGTCGCCGCATGGCCGCGCGGCGCTGCTCCGCGGCATTGCAGGCGGACACCCGGCGAAGCGTCCCTGGATGTGGTTGCAACACGTCGAAGCCGGAGGCGACCAGGCAATGCCCGAAAGGGAGGAACCGGCATGACACTGACCCTGCCCGTGCAGGTGAACCGGCTCGACGGGACCACGGCGCACGAGACCTTCAGGATCGAGCGCATGTACAATTTCGGTTCGGCCACCCGCGATCCCGAAACAGCGGTTGCGCATCACAAGGAAGTGGCGCAATCGGGAATCCACATTGCCCTGGACGTCCCGGCGCCACGAATCTACCCGATCGCGCGTCACGCACTGTCCTGCGACAGTGAGCTGTTCGTCCAGTCGGACCGGACTTCGGGCGAAGTCGAAATCGTCATTCATGTCGCCGACGAACTCTATGTTGGCGTGGGTTCGGATCACACGGACCGCGCCCTTGAGACGGTTTCGATCCCCGGGTCGAAACAGGCCTGCGCGAACCATCTTGCAACGGTCTTCTGGCCCTACGACGAGATCCGCGACAACTGGGATCACTGCGTGCTGCGCAGCTGGGTCGACGGCCGGCTCTATCAGGAGGTCGGTGTCAGCGCCTTCATCAGGCCGGAAGACATCGTGTCGCTTCTGCGCGAGCGCGTTGCGGGCGTTCCGGAGCGGGATTTTCTCATTTTCTGCGGCACAATTGTCAGCGTTGACAAGGCGCTCGGATTTGGAACCGAGTGGCGGTACGAACTTGATGCGCCTGACGCCGGTCGCCGGATCGAGGCCCGTTACCACGTGACCGACATCCTCGGTGAAGTCCGTCAGGAATACCGGATCCCGTTCTTCAATCCGAATCCGGGCCACTGACAGCACCATCCATCGAAACTGTGACCAGGAGGAGACAATACATGCCCAAGACAGTATCCAGTGTTCTTGCGTGTCTGGCACTCGCGGCCGGCATCACGCTGAGTGCATCGCCCGGTTCGGCGCAAACGCTTGTTGTCGCCTCGCCACAGGTGCCGGAAGGTTTCGATGGCGATGCGCTCAAGGCACATACACAGAACGTGGTCGTGCAGACCTACGAGAACCTCGTCGTCTACGGAAAGACAGAGGTCGATGGCAGGCTGATCAACGACCCATCCAAGGTACAACCCCATCTTGCCGAGAGCTGGACGATCTCGGAAGACGGCAAGACATGGGTGTTCAAGCTTCGTGAAGGCATCATGAGTCCGCACGGAAACGAGCTGACCGCGGACGACGTGGAATGGAGTTGGGCCAAGTCATTCGCCCAGAAGCGTACCGGCAACTTCATTGCGCGGGTTTCCAATGTCATTGGCGTCAAGGCCATCTCGAAATACGAGGTCGAATTCACACTTTCCGCGCCCAGTTCGATCTTCCTGAAGGCGCTGACGCTGTACGTGCCCGGCATCTATGATTCAACCGTGATGAAGGAGCATGCCACCGCAGACGATCCCTGGGCACTCAAGTGGATCCAGTCGAATACCGCCGGATTCGGCGCCTACCACTTGGAGTCGCTGCGTCCTGATGATCAGGCCGTCTTCGTGGCCAATCCGAATTACTTTCTCGATCAGCCCCACTTCCAGCGGGTCATCTACAAGGAAGTTCCTTCGGAAGCCAGCCGCGTAACGCTGCTCAAGACCGGTCAGGTTCACATGATCGACCGACCCTCCATCCAGAAGGTGGTCGATCTGCAGCAGGATCCCAACGTGAGGGTCGACCGTGCGTCGGGCCGTTCCATCGCGTCCGCACGGATGAATCCGAAGTGCAAGCCATTCGATGACGTCCGCGTACGCCAGGCGATCAACTACGCGGTTGACAAGGATTCCCTCAACACGGCCGTCTTTGCAGGTCAGGCCGATATTGCGAAGTCCATCGTGCCTCCCATCGTGGACGGCTACAATCCGAACCATTTCCCCTATGAGTACGACCTGGACAAGGCCAAGGCACTTCTGGCAGAGGCGGGGTATCCGGATGGCATTTCCGAACCGATCCCGCTGCTTTACGCCGATGCCTTCTGGCATCAGGAACCCGTGGCGATCCAGATTGCCGACCAGCTGAAGAAGGTGGGTCTCAATGTCCAGCCCACGCGCGTGACCACCTCCGAGATGCGGGCCAAGGGTGCGCCGAAGGAGCAAAGCATGTGCTTCTTCACCTGGGAAGACGGGCCGATCGTGCTGGACCCGGTCTACTCCATGTACCTGATGGCGCATTCGAAGGGTGTCTCCAACCGGGCGGCCTATTCCAATGCGAAGGTCGATGAGTTGATCGACATGTCGCGCGAGGAACTGGATGCCGAAAAGCGCCTCGCGATGATGGACGAGGCCCAGAAGCTCTGGGTCGAGGACGCACCGTGGGTTCTGACGACCTATCCGGCGACCTTCGAGGCAATGGTTCCGAATGTGTCCGGGTGGGTACATTACCCCGACGAGCACGAGCGCTGGCGCGAACTCGTTTCCGAATGATGGTCCGCGAGGTAGCAGAAATGGGGTGAGCAGGTGAATTTCACTCGATTTCTGCTACGTCGACTGTTGATGGCGATCCCGCTGCTCGTCGGGATCGTCCTCGTCACCTTCATGCTGGTTCGCATCGGCGGACTGGACCCGGTTGGTCGCCTCGCCGGGCCGACGGCGACCGCCGAGGAATTCGAGATGATCCGCGAGCAGCTCGGACTTGACGAGCCGCTCTGGAAGCAATTCGTCATCTATGCCGGCAACGTCCTGCGCGGCGATCTGGGCGAGAGCTGGCTATCGAATCGACCGGTCCTGACCGATCTGCGGGAACGGGCCTACATCTCGCTGGAACTGCTCTTGTGGGGCGTCGGCATCGGTGCGCTGATCGGTGTGCCGATCGGCCTGCGTGCCGCGTTCCGCCCCAACGGCCGTTTCGACCAGGTCAGCCGGGTTTGCTCGCTTCTCGGTTTCTCCATACCGACATACTGGCTCGGCCTGGTGATGCTTTTCGTCTTCTTCTACCTGCTGAGGTGGGCGCCGCCCGGGATCGGGAGGATAAGCCTGATGGTCCCGCCACCCGTCCAGGTGACCGGCTCGTACCTGATTGACGGGCTCCTGGCGGCCGACTGGAAGGCAGTGTATTCGGCGGCTTCGCATCTTGTGCTCCCCGTGATCTGCCTTGCCATTGTCTCGGCAGCCCCCATCATCAAGCAGACCCGCGCGATCGCGCTCGAAGTCCTTTCAAGCGACGCGGTGCGGTATGCACGTGCCTGTGGCCTGCCCGGAAGGACGCTCGGAAGGCTGGTGCTGAGAAACAGTGCGACACCTGTGGTCACCTTCATCGGAACCGAAGTGGCGGGCTTGGTGGGGACGATGTCGCTGATCGAGTATGTGTTCGCCTGGGGAGGACTTGGTCAGTACGGGCTCAACTCGATCGTCCGCGGAGACTTCACCGCGGTGCAGGGATATGTCCTGACGCTTGCGCTGTTCTCGGTCCTGGTCTTCCTGGTCGTCGACATCATCGTCTTCCTGATCGAACCGAGGTCGGAGCTGACCTGATGGTGGATGCGGTTGGCAACGACTTCGAGGCTGACCACTCTCCCAGGCGTTCCTTCAGCCTGAAGAACCGGCTCATCGGCATCACCCGACTGAGCCCGACCATGGCGTCGGGCGTGATCCTGATCCTGATCTTCGGCGTCATGGCGGTCTTCGCCCATTGGCTGATGCCGCACGATCCGGTTTCGGTCTATGCCGACCGTGTTCTCGAACCACCCTCGGCCGAGCATTGGTTTGGTACCGACGGGAACGGCATGGATGTGTTTTCACGCGTAATCTACGGGGCGAAGTTCGGCTTTGGCATCGCGATCCCGGCAATGCTGCTTGCCGTGGTGATCGGCGTACCGGTCGGGCTGGTCGCCGGGTATCGGGGTGGCATGCTGGACGAGGTGCTGATGCGCCTCTTCGACGGGCTGAGGGTCTTTCCGTCCATCATCCTTGCGCTTGCGGTGGTTGCTGCAACCGGGCAGTCGCTGCTCAATGTCGTGCTGGTGCTCGGGTTCCTCGATGCACCTGTCTTTGCCCGGGTGGTCCGCTCCGAAGTCCTCGCGCTCCGGTCGTCAGTCTTCGTCGAGAGCGCGAGGGCCGCCGGCAATCCTGTCTGGCGCATCCTCTTCGTGCACCTGCTGCCGAACGCGATCCAGGGCGCAATGGCCCAGGCAGCGGTGCGTGCTGCCTGGGCTGTCAGAATCAGCGCGACCCTGGCCTTCCTTGGTGTCGGCATCCAGGCTCCGACCCCGGAATGGGGAGCCATGATCCGGCAAGGCGCAGAATTCATGGTGACCGGACAGTGGTGGGTTGCGCTCTTTCCCGGAATTGCCCTGATATTCCTCGTCTTCGGACTCAATCTGTTCGGAGACGGTCTGCAAGACCTCATGGACCCGCGCCGGAGGGCCGCCACGTGAGTCTGCTGAAGGTGGACAACCTTCGTACCCACTTCATCTCGCGCGACATCGATAACCGGATTCGCGTCGCCGAGGCGATCAACGATGTCAGTCTTGAACTGGATGCCGGCCGGGTTCTCGGCATTGTCGGTGAAACGGGAGCTGCAAAGTCGCTGACGGCCCAGTCGATCTGTGGCTTGCTGCGCCCGCCTGCCCGGATTGTCGGCGGGCGAGTGCTGTTTGACGGTCAGGACCTGACCGCGATGCCTGCGGAACAGCTGAACGCGTTACGGGGCTCACAGATCGCAATGGTGGTACAAAATCCCCGTACCTCGCTCGATCCCCTGACACGGATCGGCGACCAGCTCGTCCGCATCCACCAGGCACATACGAGCGCTCCGCTGGCGGCTTCCCGGGACCGCGCAATGGAGATGATGACCGCTGTCGGCATTCCCGATCCAAGGCGCCGGGCGAAGGCCTGGCCCCACGAGCTTTCGGGCGGGATGGCGCAACGGGTCCTGATCGCCATGGCACTGATGAACCGGCCCAAGCTCTTGATCGCCGACGAACCGACGACGGGACTCGACGTCACCGTCCAGGCCCAGATACTCGATCTCCTGCGCGATCTCACGCTTCGGTTCGGCATGGCAATGATCATCATCACCCACGATCTTGGCATCATTGCCCACTACACCGACGAAGTCGCCGTGATGTTTGCGGGCAAGATCGTTGAATCGGGTCCGGTTACAGCCATTTTCGAGACACCCGGACATCCCTATACGATGTCGCTGCTTGCCGCGACTCCGGAGCGGCTGCAGGTTGGTCGCGGCAAGACTTTCGCGGCCCCTCCACCGGACCTCTACAACCTGCCTGCCGGCTGCCACCTTCGGACACGCTGCGCATTTGCGAAGGAAATCTGCACGACAGTCCCGCCCTGGACCAGGGTCGGAGACGGACATTTTGCAGCCTGCCATTTTGCCGGAACCCTGCCCGAAAGGGAGGATACCGGATGAATGCTCCGGTGCTCAGGGTCGAACGGCTGGTCAAGCGGTTTCCCGCTGGCGGTGCCGGCACATTCGTCAATGCGGTAAACGGCGTCGGTCTCGAAATTGCTCCGGGCGAAACCCTGGGCATGGTCGGCGAAAGTGGCTCGGGCAAGTCGACGATCGGAAGGGCCATACTGCGCCTGACAGAGCCGACCGAAGGCCGGATCACGTTCGGCGGCGCGGACATCACCCATATTCCGGAACACCGCATGCGACCGCTGCGTCGCGACATGCAGATCGTGTTTCAGGACCCGTGGAGCGCCCTGAACCCGAGGATGCGCATCGGCGACCTGATCGCCGAGCCGATCAAACTCCATCTCGATTTCTCCCGGGCCGAACGGCAGAACCTCACGGTCGATCTGGCGAAACGGGTCCACCTGCGGTCCGAGTACCTTCGTCGTTTCTCAAGCGACCTGTCAGGCGGCCAGCTGCAACGGGTGTGCATCGCGCGCGCGATCGCCACCAATCCGAAACTGATTGTTCTGGACGAGCCGACCAGTTCGCTCGACCTATCGGTGCGCGCCGGGATCCTCGAGCTGCTCGCCGAGATCCGTCGTCAGAGCAAGGCCGCCATGTTGTTCATCAGCCACGATCTGGGCACCGTCAGGCTGATAAGCGACCGGATCGTCGTGCTCTATCTTGGTGCGATCGTCGAAACCGCGCCAACCGAGATCCTGTTTTCCGAACCTGCCCATCCCTACACGCAATCCCTGCTCTCGGCACATCTGCCGACCGATCCGAGCGCCACGCTGGCGCGCCACACGCTCGAGGGTGAAGTTCCCTCGCCGATCCACCTGCCGACGGGATGCACCTTCCACACGCGCTGTTCGGTAGCGATCGAGCGGTGTCGGAGAGAGGTGCCTGCAGCCCAACTCCTCGAGAGTCCGGACCATGTCGCAACCTGTTTCAGGATCAGCGATGGCGGCAACCGGATCGCACCGACGGCGGTCGAATGACCGGCTCCGCCTATCCGCACCTGTCCAGCCCGCTGAAGCTCGGGCCCAGGACTGCGCGTAACCGCATCTGGATGACCGCACACGCTACGTTGCTCGTCAAGGATCACCTGTTTACCGAAGCCCACGTCGCCTACTACGAGGCCCGCGCCAGGGGCGGTGCCGCTGTCATCACCATGGAGGCGATGGCCGCACATCCGACCACGCAACCGTACAAGGGCAAGGCTTTTGCCTTCGATCCGCGCATGGTCCCGGAATACCGCAAGCTGGCCAATGCCGTGCACGCCCACGACACGTTGCTCCTGTCGCAGCCTTGGCACAGGGGACGACAGACCAACAGCGTTACAAACGGACTTCCGGTCTGGGCGCCCTCGGCCATTCCCTGCGGCGTCTACCGAGAGATGCCGCATGTCATGACGGGCGGGGACATCGCCGAGATCATCGACGGGTACCGGCTTTCGGCGCGGATCTCCCGCGACGGTGGTCTTGACGGTGTCGAAGTACACGGGATGAGCCACGGCTATCTGCTCAACCAGTTTCTTTCGCCCGCAACAAATCACCGTACGGACGCCTATGGTGGTTCGCTCGAAGACCGGATGCGGATCGTGATCGAAATCCTGGAGGCGGTCCGCGAGGAAACCGGCCGCGACATGATTGTCGGCATGCGGTTGAATTCAGATGACGGGCACGAGGGCGGGCTGGGACCCGATGAATGGGCAGAGCTTGCCGCACGTTTCGAGGCAACCGGGTTGATCGACTACATCTCGCTCAGCCACGGCACCTATATCGACCGGATGCTGATCTATCCCACATCGCCGGAGCAGCATGGCTTCCAGCTGGATGCGACAGCCCGGGTAAAGTCCGCAGTATCGCTGCCGGTCGTTGGCGTCGGCAGGATCGTCGACCCTGACGAGGCAGAGGACTATCTGGCTGAAGGACGGTGCGATTTCGTCGGCATGGCCCGTGCGCTGATTTCCGATCCGAGCTGGGGCGAAAAGGCGATGCAGGGCGAGGCAAAGCGCATCCGTCCCTGTGTCGGCGCGAACTGGTGCATGTCGACGATCTTCGCCATGGCTCCGATCGGGTGCATTCACAACCCGGCAGCAGGTCAGGAACTCGACTTCGACGAGGATGACCTGGAAGCAGTTGCCGCCCCGCGCCGGATCGCAGTTGTCGGCGGCGGTCCGGCCGGACTGCGCGCAGCCTGGACCGCGGCCCGCAGAGGGCATGCAGTGACGCTCTTCGAGGCACGCTCCGAACTCGGCGGACAGGTTCGCTGGTGGGCGAAGGTCGAAAGCCGCAAGGAGCTTGTCGGCATCGTCGACTGGCTGATCGAGCGCATCGCCGAGGAGGAGGTCGACATTCGTCTCGGCACGAAGGTGGACGCTGCGGATCTGGAGGAATTCGACGCCGTCATCGTTGCGACCGGTTCGACCGGAAAGGCGCATGGCTGGACAATGCTCCGGCCGGAAAAATGGAACGGCCCGCCGCTTCCCGGTGCAGAACTGCCCCATGTGTTCAGTTACACGTCCCTGTTCGAGGTCGATCCACCGCTCGGCCGGCGGGCCGTGCTCTTCGATACGATGGGAGGGCGTCAGGGTGCGGTCACCGCCGAGTATCTTGCCCGGCGGGATGCGGAAGTGATCTTTGTTACACAGCTCGGGCAGAACTCGCCGGAACTCGCATCGAGTCGCGACTGGGGCAAGGTCCACGGCATGCTGCGCAGGCTTGGCGTCCGCTTCATGGTGGACCGGGAACTCACCGCGATTACCGAGACCAGCGTGACGGTCCGCGATCTCTACACCGGGCAGACCGAGACACTTGAGGATGTCAGCACGGTCGCGATGGTCGTCGGCAGTGACGCCCAGGATCAGCTGTTTCACGAACTCGTTGCCAGGGGTGGCCCGGAATGCCACCTGATCGGCGATTGCATGGCGCCGCGGCGCGTCAACGACGCAATCCGGGAGGGCGAACTGGTCGCTCGACGCATCTGAAAGACGGAAAGGCGCAAGACATGACCCCCGAAGGCAAGGCCGAACTCGACAAGATCCGCGCCGTGCGCGGCTACACGTTGCCGGTTCACGAATACCTGGCCGAACTCGATCCGGAAATGTTGCGACGCTACGGAAACCTCGCATCCTACGCGCTCTTCGGCGATGCCGAGGGTCGTCCGATGGACCTCAAGACACGTTTTCTTGTCCTCGTCGGCGTTACCACCGCCGTCAAGGGTGACCGCGAGGGTGTGGAATGGGCCGCTGTCCGTGCGATCCAGAACGGTGCGTCCTGGAAGGAGGTGTACGAAGCGGCATTCATGGCCGCGCTGCCCGCCGGCATACCGGCCTTCGAGGCCAGTTGCCGCGCATTCAATGCGATGAAGGAAGGGAATGCCCTGGTCGATCTGGACATTCCCGAAGACAGCGGGGTGTCGTGAGTGACAATGCGGATGTCGCCATTGTCGGTGGAGGCGCGGGCGGCCTTGCCTTTGCCTGGGCGGTCGCGCAGCAGGGACTGAGCGTGGTGGTGCTGGAACGTGGCGACGGTATCGACCAGCGCCTCTCTCCCAGCCTCGATCCTGACTGGGAACTCGCGTTCCAGACCAGCTTCAACGCCAACCCGAACATGCGCGCCGGACCCTCTGACCATCCGGTTGATGACAGCGAGACACCGATCAAGCCTGCCTTCTACAATGCGCTTGGCGGCAGCACGATCCGCTGGGGGGCGCATTTCCCGCGTTTCCGACCGTCCGACTTTCGCATGTGGTCGCTCGACGGAATCGGGCGGGACTGGCCCTTGACCTATCGCGACCTGGAGCCGTGGTACGACCTGAACGACCGGATGATGCACGTGTGCGGCCTCGCCGGTGATCCGGCCAACCCGCCCCGCGCAGCCCGCACCTATCGGCCACTTCCGCTTTGCCCCGCGACCGAACGGCTCGCAGCGGGGTTCGAGACGCTCGGATGGCACTGGTGGCCATCCGATGCGGCAATCCGGAACCTGGAGCAGGATGCCCCGGGAGGCTGCAACAACTGTGGCCCCTGCGGCCTTGGCTGCCCGCGTCTTGCCCGTGCGAGCGCCGATCTGGCCTACGCCGATGCGGCCCGGGCCAAGGGCGTCGAAATCCGAACGGGAGCAACCGTCAACAGGATCCGGTTCTCGCGGAACGGAACCCGCGTCGAGGCACTCGAATATGTTGATCGCAGGGGCAGGACGGGTCGCGTGAACTGCGCCGAGGCGGCCATCGCGGCCAATGGCCTTGGAACCGCGCGACTGCTGTTGGCCGAAGCACCGGATGCTCACCCCCTGCTCGGGCGGGGGCTGATGCTGCACCCGACTTCCATTGTGACCGGTCTCTTTCGGGAAAACCTGGGGAGTTACCGTGGCCCATTCGCCTGCGCCCTGGTCAGTCAGGAGTTCTACGAGACCGACGCCGCGCGCGGCTTTCGGCGCGGCTTCCAGATGCAGGCGCTGCGCGGCCAGGGTCCACTGACCACTGCACTCGGCGGCTACGGCAGCAGCCTGCCGTGGGGCGCAACCCACTCGGCAGCATTCGAGGAGGCATTCGGGCGCTCGGTCGGTCTCACGGTGACCTGCGATGATCTGCCGGAGGAGGAGAACCGCATAGAGCTGGATCCGCTGCGCAGGGACCGGTGGAACATGCCCATCCCGAAGATGATCTACCGGGTCGGCCGGAACACGCGGGCGATGCAGGAATTCGGCATCGAGCGGGCCTCGGAGGTCCTCGCGGCGGCGGGTGCACGCAGGATCGTGGTGACAGAACTGTCCAGGGCGGCCGGTTTCCATATCATGGGAACGGCCTGTATGGGGCACGACGCACAGGAAAGTGTCGTGGACAGCAGCAACCGCGTGCACGGTATCGAAAACCTAACCGTCGCCGACAGTTCCGTCTTTGCCACGGCCGGTGCGGTCAACCCGACGCCGACGCTGCAGGCGCTTGCACTGCGTGCCGCTCACGCGATGCGGGCCCGGCTGGGCCTTGGCGAGGCCGTAACCCATTGACGACGGATGCATGCCTTCGCGGCCTGCTCGATACGCTCCTGCCTGGAGACGGAAGGGAGTGGCCGGCAGCCGGTCAACACGGACTTGGGGCGGAGACACGGCGACTGGCCGCGCTTTCGCCGCTGGGAACCGAGGCCCTTGACGCCGTGCTCGCGGCACTTCCCCCGGCCTTTGCCGAAGCGTCCCGGAGGGAAAGGGAATGCATGTTGCGAGAGATCGAGATCACTCGCCCCGGTGCGTTCGAGCAGGTGGTGAAGGCGGCCTACAGCGCCTACTACACCGATCCCGCCGTTCGGGATGTGATCGCGAGATTGACCGGTTACGAAAACCGGCCACCGCAGCCACTGGGCTACCAATTGCCGGAGTTCGATGAGAGCTTGCTCGAACGCGTCAGGTCACGCGGTCCGATCTGGCGTCCGGTACCCGACGAATGACGGGCTCCGCCGCGCGCACTGCCCGCATACCTCACGTTTCCGCGACAGCCCTCCTCCCCTTCAGTGCAGTGCTTTCGTGCCGTCAGGTGCGGATGCACAAATACGTTCGGCATGACCTGTTTCTCCAGTGGGTCCGGCGGTGCTCCGCGGGTTGAAGTACCTGTCGGCTCGGAAACCGAAACCCCGACATGCATCGGTTGTTCTCGGAGTTGACAGGTGTCCAGGCTGCTGACGAGCACGGTGCGCGACGAGATCCGAACGAATGGCGCACTCAGGAATGCCCGGGAGATGACCGCGCGGAAACTCGGGATAACGCTCCGCGCAACGCCGCCAGTCCCAGGGTGTCGCGCGCGCAGTACGCACGAAGATCGCTGAACACCTGGCGTCGTGCATGGTGATCAGGATTCGCGAGCGCCCGTGCGTATCGAACTGCCGCAACCTGCCCTTCCGCGACCGCGAGATCGTCATACCCCATGACTGGTACGAGCACCGGCAGGACTTTCTTGATCGAGAACGAACCTCGAAAGTCCGGGTGGTAGTAGCCGTCGCGCACCACCGGATGCAGATCGAACAGCCGTTTCTGGATCGCACGGAGTGCGGATGCCCGATCAGGCAATGCTGCGGCGAGGTCATGCAGCACCCGGTGTTCGTAGCCGGAGTACGTGCAGATGGTCCCTTCGCGTCCCACCGCTGCGATCAGGCGATCGGCAAGTGCCGGGCGCGGATCGTCGGCCCCCTCGTGCAGGTAGTCCGCATGCCCGGGCGGCGCACCGTCGCGCTCGGTGTGCACCGAGAACAGGAACGGAATCTCCTGGTACGGGCGTGTTCCGGCAAAGCGCGGAATGGCAGGGGAGAAGGTCTCGAAGTCCAGATGGCGCACGGGCGGCATGATGCCCGCCAGTGCTCCGGCAATGTCGCCGTGCACCACACCCCGGCCGTCCCGCACCGCCCGCCGGACGATTTGCTGCAGCGGCGTCAGCGGGAAGTCTCCCGGAATGTCCAGAACTTCCACAATGCCCGCGGCGTCGAGCCGCGCCCTCATCGAAGCCGTGAGTCTCGGGAGCTCGTCGATGCCGTGGGCGGGAGCGACCATGTGGCGCGTGCAGTGCGGGTGGTAGGGGCACGTGTACGGGGTGAAGCAATGCCCGCCGGGCACGATCTCCGGCGGCCGGGACCCGGCGAGCATGCGCTGCATTGCGCCCGCCCGTGCGCCCACGGCATCGAGATGCCCGACCGCCTCGTCGAACAGCGGATGCATCGTGAACAGCGCGTCCAGGTCGAGCCGCTCGCCGTCATAGACGTAGTTTCGCTCGAGGGTGAGCACCGCAGCCTCGCGCACGTCGAGCCCGGCACCGCGAAGGACCCACAGCTGGACCGCAAGGTCCCACAGGAAGACGTCCTTGAGCCGGGTGGTCGACTTAACCTCGATCAGACGCCACGCGTTGCCGGGGATGCGTTCGATCACGTCGGCGCGAACCAGCACCCGTTCGTGCTCGAAGGCGGCTTCGAACAGCGCGGGCACGGTCCCCGCCTCGATGACCTGGCCTGTCTCCTCCAGCGCCTGCGGAACGTGATGATGGTCGTGAGCAACGAGATGGCCGCCCGGAAATCGCCTGCATGCGGCCTCGCCGACCTCGTGGCCGGTCTCGAACACCGCCTGGAGGGCCTCGTCGGGTGCGGTCGCCAGGTCGCGCCGGTGGGTGTCGTACCAGAGCCGCAGATGGCACTGTGTTCCCGAGACGTAGCGGGATTTCGACAGCCGGATCCGGTCGTTCATGAGGCGACCAATGTTCCGCGCATCCCCCGGTTGCTCCGGACAGACACGCAATTCACCGTCACCGCAACCGACGGACCCATGACCGCTTCCACTCCAGGGGTGTGAGCATCCGGCTATGCCTCGGTGCACCCGGTCATCGAGTTCATCACCTCACTGGCGGCCGGGTCTACGGAAGAATGTATACGCTGGTGTCCAACCGCCTCCACACCGGGACCGCGAGCGATGGGCGGTGCCTGGACATGGTCTCCTGGTCGGTCAGGACAGCGAGATCTCGTTGACCAGCCGTTCGCCGGCAAAGAAGCGGTCCGCGTTCGCGAAGATCTCGCGGAACTTGATCACCATGGTATCGCGGGTTCCCGGCGCGTGGTGCGGGGTCAGGACCACGTTGTTGAACGGGGCGAAAGGACTGGGGCCCGGCGGTGGTTCGACCTCGAACACGTCGAGACCGGCTCCGCCCAGGTGTCCGGAGCGAAGCGCGTCGAGCAATGCGGGCTCCGAGACCACCGGCCCCCGGGCACAGTTGACCAGGACGGTGCCCGGACGCATCGCGGCGAAGGCATCGGCATCGATCATGTGCAGCGTACTGTCGGTGAGCGGCACATGGAGTGTGACGAAGTCGGACCTGGCGAGCAGGTCCGGAAGGCTCGCCCGTTCGGTCGCAAGCTCGGCCTCGAGCGCGGCGGGCATGTCGAGGATGTCATGGTAGATGGTTCTCGCCTCGAATCCGATCAGGCGGCGGGCCACCTGGCGGCCGATGCGGCCGAGTCCGATGATGCCGACCGTCGCGCCCATGAGCTGGCGTGCCGTTGCCCGGAAGGTGTTGGAGTGCCAACGCCCGGCCCTCAGCTCGCTGTCGCAGAACGCGAGCCGGCGACCGACCGCCAGCATCAGCATGACCGCATGTTCGGCGACACCCTCGCTGGTCCCCTGCGGTGTCACCGCCAGCCTGATCTGGCGCCGCATCAGCGCTCCGGTATCGACGGTATCGTGGTAGCCCACACCCTGATGCAGGACCAGACGCAGCTTCGACGCCGCGTCGATGTCCTCGGCCGACAACCTGGCCCCGCCGACAATCGCCACCTCGGCCTCGGCCAGGAGACGCCGGCACTCGTCCTCGTTCCCGTCCTCGAGCGTGAGCAATTGATAGCGGTCCCGCGGCATGGTGGAGCGGATCAGGTCGTAGAAGTCCTGTTCCGCCTTGATGAGATAGAGCACCTTGATCGCCATGTCGGTCCCGTCGCGAAGGTTTCGGCGCGGTGGATGTAGCCCGGCGGCCGGGTGCGGCAAAGCAAATTCGTCCCGGCGGTCCGGGGTATGGCCGGGGCGCGCAAGCTGTTAGAAGTCGGCGGTGCCGCGCACGAAGGGATGATCACATGGCTGCCTACCTGAAGACCGGACTGACCGAGGCCGAACGGGCGGAGGAACAGACGAAGGTGCGGGCCATCGTCGAGGAGACGCTGGCCGAGATCGAGGCCCGAGGCGACGAGGCCATCGCCGAACTGTCAAGCCGTTTCGACAACTGGCAACGGGATGACTTCCGGCTGTCGGACGGGGAAATCGAACGCTGCCTGGCGCGGATGGATGCGGCCGACCTTGACGACATCCGGTTTGCCCAGGCCCAGATCCGCAGCTTCGCCGAGGTCCAGAAGGACGCACTGCGCGACGTCGAGGTCGAAACGCTTCCCGGTGTCATCCTCGGTCATCGCAACATCCCGGTAAACAGCGTCGGCTGCTACGTGCCGGGCGGCAAGTACCCGATGATCGCCTCGGCCCACATGAGCGTGGTGACGGCGAAGGTCGCCGGGGTCTCGCGTATCGCCGCCGCCTCCCCGCCGTTCGCCGGCGAGCCGCACCCGGCGGTGGTCAGCGCGATGCACCTCGGCGGCGCGGACGAGATCTACTGCCTCGGCGGCATCCAGGCGGTTGGGGCCATGGCGCTCGGGACCGCCACGATCTCGCCGGTCGACATGCTGGTCGGGCCCGGCAACGCGTTCGTCGCCGAGGCCAAGCGTCAGCTGTTCGGACGCGTCGGTATCGACCTGTTCGCCGGTCCGACCGAGACCCTGCTGATCGCCGACGAGACGGTGGACGGCGAACTCTGCGCAACCGACCTGCTTGGCCAGGCCGAGCACGGACCGACCTCGCCGGCGATCCTGCTCACCACCTCGGAAACACTCGCCCGCGATACCCTCGCCGAGGTCGAACGGCAGCTGCGGCACCTCGCAACGGCAGAGATTGCCGGGCAGGCGTGGCGGGACTACGGACAGGTCATCCTGTGCGACGATCGTGACGAGATGCTGGCGCTCGCTGACGGGATCGCGTCGGAACACGTGCAGGTCATGACCCGCGATCCCGACTGGTTCCATCGCAACATGACCAACTACGGCGCCCTGTTCCTCGGTGCGGAAACAAATGTCTCCTATGGCGACAAGGTCATCGGCACCAACCACACGCTGCCGACCCGGGGCGCTGCCCGCTACACCGGCGGGCTGTGGGTCGGAAAGTTTCTGAAGACCTGCACCTACCAGAAGATCACCACGCCCGAGGCTGCCGTGCAGATCGGCGAGGTATGCTCTCGACTGTGCGCGCTCGAGGGTTTTGCCGGCCACAAGGAGCAGGCCGACATCCGCGTGCGGCGGCACGGTCGCATCAACAGTGCAGGCAATGCCTGACCAGCAGCGGGAAACCGGACGATGAACCGTACACGAGCACTCGAGCGTTTCCGCCTCGACGGACAGGTCGCCCTGGTCACCGGGGCCGGACGCGGTCTCGGGCATGCCTGCGCCGTAGCCCTTGCCGATGCGGGCGCCGAGGTCATTGCCATGAGCCGGACCGAAAGCGAGCTCACAGCACTTGCCGACGCCATCAGGGCGGACGGCGGCACGGCGAGAACAGTGGTCTGTGACGTGTCGGACCCGGCCGCGATCGAGGCGGTGGTCCCCCTGCTCGGCCGGATCGACGTCCTCGTCAACAACGCCGGCACAAACATCCCCGAGCCGTTTCTCGACGTCAGTCTCGAGCATCTGGACACAATCCTGAACCTCAACGTGAGGGGTGCGTTCCTGATGGCACAGGCCGTTGTCCGCGGCATGCGCGAGCGTGGGCATGGAGGCTCGATCATTCACATGTCATCGCAGATGGGGCACGTGGGCGCTCCGATCCGGACCGCCTACTGCGCCAGCAAGCACGCGATCGAGGGACTGACCAAGGCGATGGGGGTCGAGCTCGCTCCCTACGGCATCCGGGTCAACTCGGTCGGGCCCACATTTGTCGACACGCCGCTTGCCCGCGGCTTCCTCGACGATCCGGACTTCAACCGCGACGTGCTGGAGCGGATCGCGATGGGCAGACTGGCGCTTGCCGAGGAAATCGCCGACGCCGTGCTCTACCTCGCGGCACCCGCCTCGGCCATCGTCACCGGAACCAGCATCGTGGTCGATGGCGGCTGGACCGCCCGGTAACACTGACCGGGCGCCGGGTCTTGGCGCGGGCAGCACCCCGGCACCTGGGCAGATCCAGGAAGAACGCACCGGGGATACAGGACACCCTGGCATCGGAACCGGGGACTTCCCTGGAACCTGCAACCTGACGTGACGGGGCTGGCCGAGCGTGTTCACGCTCTCGTGGCACGCAGTTTGGCAGTCGGGCCCTCCGGAACATCCCGGTCAGGGCAATCGAACGGCATACGGAAGCTGCGGAAACCCCGGTCCGTTCCGGAAGGCCGCGGAACCGCAGGAGAAGGCCAGGCCCACGAAGGGGCTGATCCGGCCTGTCGGCGGATGCGCCGGTAACCGGCGACCAGGAGACCAGCCCCCGGTCCTGCAGGGCGTCCGGTGCCCGGGCTTCAGTCCAGAGAGCGCGCCCAGACATCCTGGGGCGGGGTGTTCGCGGGGTCGCGGGCGCGTAGTGCATAGTAGTCGAGGTAGGGCACATAACCGGCGTGGACCCGGCGCAGTTCCGTGACCGCGTCATCATGCAGGTCGACCCTGAGGTCGAGGTCCAGCGTGCAGTCCGCCCCCCGCACCACCAGGGCCGCGGAACGCTCCGGCAGATGTTCACCGGTTGCCGCGGCCTGGCCGCCGGCATCCCTGCCGGCCTCGAGCGCCTGCAGCAGCCGCTCGTCGAGTTCTCCTCCACGGGTGTTCTTCCAGCTTTCCTCCATGGCAACGACCGTGGCCTCCCCGGCCAGCACGTTGCCGAAGACCGCGAACCCGTCCCCGGTCCGGTGACCGGCCCACGGACGGCAGTTCTCGCCGGTGTGCATCGCGACAACACCGTCCGCGGCGACGATCGCGACCTGGCGGTAGCTGAACCCGGGATCCGCGGCCGCCAGCTGAACCAGCACCTGGCGGGGAAGAACTCCGGCGGCGAGATGCTCCACCGCCATGTGTCCGAGGGCCGGATTGGCGAAGGCCTGGGTGGACAGCACCGCCCGGTCGCGAACGAAGAACGGGCAGTATCCCCCGACACCGAGCGAATAGGTGGCGATCCCCACCCCCACCCGCTCGGTCCGCGGACACCGTGCCAGAATGGTAAACGTCATGAGTGACCTCCTACAGTGGTCCGGGCCAGCGTCCGACCAACGGTGCCGAGGCCAGTACCGGTCGCCGCGCCACCCGGGCGGGTTCCGAGCTGCGCCACAGCAACACCAGCACGATCGCGAGGTTGACCAGGTTCCAGGCGAACCCGTTCAGGAAGGCGGCCTCGTAGGACAGGGTGAGATCGAAGATCGCACCCGACATCCAGCCGCCGAGCGCCATGCCGCCGATGGTAGCGGACAGTACCATGCCCACGCGCACACCGACCTCCGATGCCGGAAACCAGTCCCGGATGATGACCGCGTAGGCCGGCACGATCCCTCCCTGGAACAGCCCGAAGATCGCCGAGACCGCGTAGAGGCTCCACAACGCGTCAGCCGGCAGGTACAGCAGCAGGCAGAGTGCCTGCAGGCCCGAGCCGATCAGCAGGGTCGGCACGGCCCCGATCCGGTCCATCACCACGCCGAACCCGATCCGGCTGATCACTCCCAGCCCCAGCATCAGCGAAAGCGCGGTCGACCCGCTTGCCGCGCCCAGCCCGAGATCGACGCAGTAGGCAACGATGTGGACCTGGGGCATCGACATTGCCACGCAGCAGGCAAGGCCCGCCACCACCAGCAGGGCCTGCAGCAGCCGGGGCGGCACCGGCGAGGTTCCGGAGGCCGACGGGAAGTCCGGATCCGCGTCGAGCACCTCCGCGGGTGGCGACCGGCGCAACGCCAGGCTGAGTGGCGTCATCACCACGAAGCAGACGGCTCCGATCACCAGGTGCGTTCCCTGCCAGCCGGCAACCTCCAGCAACCCGGTCACGACGGGCGGCCAGACCGTACCGGCGACATAGCTGCCGCATGCCACCAGCGCCACCGCGATACCCCGCCGGCGGCGGAACCACAGCGAGATCGCGGCGATCATCGGCGCGAAGGTCGCTGCCGATCCCAGTGTGCCGATCAGCACACCCTGGAAAAACAGGTAGAGCCAGAAGTTCTCGACCAGGGCCGCGCCGGTGTAGCCGAGACAGAGGCTGATGGCCGAGACCACCACCGGGACCGACACGCCGAACCGGTCGACCAGCCGGCCCATAACGATATTGCCGACCATGATCCCGACCATGGTCGCGGTGTAGGGCAGCGACGCCGTGCCGCGGTCGACATCGAAGTGGGCCTGGATTTCCGGCAGGATGATCACCGACGACCACAGGCCGACACCGCCGGTCGTGCCGATGATCACCGAAACGAGCAGGCGCCACCATGCGTACGGGCTGTCGACACCACCGGCAAACGCCGGTGCCGACTCACCCAGCTGGGGCGAAGACATCGAGCGCCCGCATGTCCGCGCCCGCTGCGCCGTCAGCCGGAAAAGCCTGCAGCACCACCTGGTCGGCACCTGCCAGGCGGTGCGCCTCGATCACGTCGTGAATGCGAGCCTCGGTTCCCCACACCACCATGGCATCGAGGAACCGGTCCGATCCGCCGTCAGCCAGTTCCCCGTCGGTGAACCCGAGCCGCAACCAGTTGTTCCGGTAGTTCGGGAGCGCGAGGTAGCGTGCCATCTGCTGCCTGGCCACACCGCGCGCCGTGTCCGCGTCCGTGGTCAGGCAGATCTTCTGTTCCACGCAAAGCCATGACCCGGGACCAAGCACGGCGCGTGCCTGTGCCGTGTGCTCCGGGGTCACGCAATAGGGCAGCGCGCCGCGGGTGCGCTCGCGCGCAAGCGCCAGCATGCGGGGACCGAGAGCGGCCAGGACCACCGACCGCTCCGTCCGGCGGATCGTTTCGTCCAGGGGTGCTGCCTCCAGGGCCGAGAGATAGGAACGCATCGTCGCGACCGGCGGGCCGTAGGCATGGCCGCGCGCGCCGGTGACCAGCGGGACATGCGAGACACCGAGCCCGAGGATGAACCGGTCGCCCCACAGCCCGTTCAGGCTGTCGTGGGCCTGGGCGGATGTCACCGCGTCGCGGGCATAGATATTGGCGATCCCGCTGGCAATGGCGAGCCGGTCGGTGCGCGAGAGCATGAAGGCTCCGAGCGCGATGCTCTCCCATGACAGCGACTCGGGGTACCAGAGTGCTGCGTATCCGCGCCTTTCCACGGCCTGGGCCAGGCGTGCCACCTCGTCGGGTTCGAGGCTGTTGGTCGAACACCAGATCCCGAGTCCGTCGGGTCGCTGCATTGGTCAGGTCTCCGGTTGAAGGACGCGCTCAGCGACCGGTAAAGACCGGGACTCGCTTCTCGCGAAACGCACGTCCGCCCTCTGCCTGGTCGGCGCTGCGCCTGATTGCAAGCAGCTCCGAGCGGGCGCGGGCATGCTGTTCGCTCGGCCCCAGCGGTGTCACCGTCTCGCGGACGAACCGCTTGAGCATGCCGACAACCAGCGGTGCGCTGACGGCCAGTGTCCGAGCCCATTCGAGCGCCGCGTCAACATGTTCGCCTGCGGGGACCACCCGGTTGACCATGCCGCATTCGCGCGCCCGTTCGGCACTGAACCGCGCGCCGGTCAGCATGAACTCCATCGCGACCTTGTGCGGGATTCGCGCGGCGGTACTGGCGATCAGGCCGCCGCAGAACCCGAGCTGGGCCTCGGGGTAGAAGAACTCCGCCGTCTCGTCGGCCACCGCCATGTCGCAGAACTGCACCAGGCAGTAGGCTCCGCCGACACAGTACCCCGCCACCGCGGCGATCACCGGCTTGTCGAGCACGACACCGACACCGGGCATGCACTCCCACAGGTCGGGATCGACCGGCGGATCGGTGATGTCGGCCCCGACGGAGAACGCCCTGTTCCCCGAAGCGGTGAGAATCGCGCAGCGATCATCTGAATCGCGATACCGGATGAACGCGTTCCTGAGCTCGGCGACCAGTGCGTTGCTCAGCGCGTTCAGCCGCTGTGGCCGGTTTATGGTGATGCGTGCGATCCGGTCCGATGATTCGTACAGGACCAGGGGTTCCTGAGCGCTCATGGCTGTCCCCGCCGTATGCCTGATGTCTGTGGGCCCGCGGCCCGGGACCGGATCTCAGTAGGCGACCGGCGTCGCGTGCCGGCCGTCCCGGTGCCATTTCCAGTAGAGATCGGTGACCCGCCGGGTCACCGGCCCCGGGCTGTCGTTCGACAGGATCCGGTTGTCGATCCGTGTGATCGCGATGATACCGCCCGCGGTGCTCGTCAGAAACACCTCGTCGGCATCGTGCAGGTCGTCCGGGGTCAGATCGGCGGCCGCGGCATCGAGGCCGAGTTCCACGCACAGCTCAAGCGCCGCCAGCCGGGTCACGCCCTCGAGCGAGCCGCTTGCCGGCGTGCGGACCGAGGAACCCGAGACCGCGAACACGTTGAACCCCGGCCCCTCGGTCACGTGCCCCGCGAGGTCGAGCAGGATCACGGTGTCAGCCCCGGCGTCCTCGGCCTCGAACATCGCGCGGACCATGTCGCCGCGATTGTAGTTCTTGATCGTCGGATCGATCGATTCGGACGGAATGCGCGGGGTGGACGCGATCATCACGTGGGCACCGCGCCGCTGGATCTCCGCCGACAGCACGTCGATCCACGGCAGGGCGTAGGCGATGAAGGTGTTGGAAATGCCGCTTATCGCACCCCGGACACGCGCGGGCGGCACGCCCCGGGTGCAGACCATGGCCACATAGGAATCGCGGTGGCCCGACAGCCGGACGCATTCCGCCAGGATGGCGGTGAGCGCGTCGTCGTCGTAGCGGATCGACATCCGCACCCCTTCGAGCGACGCCCGGAAGCGCCTGAGGTGATCGTCGAGGCGGAAGAAGGCGCCATCGTGCACGTGCACAACGTCGTAACAGGCGTCCGAGCGGGTGAACCCGAAGTCGAGCACGGAAATCCTGGCATCGGCGATCGGCACGTACCTGCCGTCCACATATGCGGCTCCATCGGGCCAGCAGCCGGTCTCCAGCCGCTCGCGTGTCATCCCTGGGTCGAGGTTCATGGCAGCCTCCGTGCGTGGGTTCCGTTCCAGTGTGCCCGCCGGTACGGTCAGCCCGCAACCTCGCGGAACCGCCGCAGGACCTCGACATGCTCGTCGATCGAGGCGACGTCGTACAGCGGGTAGATGGTGAGCAGTGACGCGCCGAGTCCGCGCCAACCCTCGATCGCCGATGACCACTCCTCCTCGTCCCTGGTCCGCACCCTCAGCCAGGCCTCGATGCCGAAGTCTCCGGGGTTGCGGCCCTCGGCCTCGAGCATGCCGCGCAGGGTCTCGACCCTGGCCCGGGCGGCATCGTCCGGCGGGGAGATCGGAATCCAGCCGTCGCCGAGGCGGGCGGCGCGGCGCAGCGCCGCCGGATTGGTGCCGCCAAACCAGACCGGGATCGGTTGCTGGACCGGCACCGGCCTGATGCCTGCGCCGGCGACGGTGTGCCACTCTCCCTCGAAGTCGACCAGCTCCTCGGTCCACAGCCGGCGCATGAGCTGGACCTGCTCGCCCATGCGCCTGCCCCGGGTTTCCCAGTCCTCGTTGAGACAGGTGTATTCGACGAAATTCCACCCGGACCCGACACCGAGCCGCAGGCGCCCGCCGGACAGCATGTCGACCTGGGCCGCCTGTTTCGCAACCAGGGCGGTCTGGCGTTGCGGCAGGATCAGGACCGTGGAGGCGAGGCCGATCCGGCTTGTGCAGGCGGCGAGGTAGCCGAGGGTGACGAAGGTCTCGTGAAAATCGTCCTGCCAGGTGTAGGGCGGCTGCCAGCCCGGGTGGCGCGAGGGATCGGCGCCGAGCACATGGTCGGGAACGTCGATCCAGTCGTAGCCCAGGTCCTCGGCCGCCTGGGCCCAGTCGCGGATTGCCACCGGATCGGACCCGATATGGCGGGTCGGAAAGAACGCGCAGAGACCGGCCATGGGACATCTCCGTACCAGGGTTTGCGAAGCGTGCCCGCCCACGTACTGTGCGCCGGCAGGCACAGCATAGCGAAGGCGGGAGGACAACACATGGCTGAGCTGAACGGACGCACGATCCTGGTGACCGGCGGTGGATCCGGAATCGGCCGGGCGACTGCCCTGGCGGCACACGAAGCGGGTGCCTCGGTGATCGTGACCGACATCGACGAAGAGGCAGGCTCCGCCGTGGCGGACGAGGTCTCCGGCCGGTTCATGGTCCAGGACGTCACCGACGAAGACCGCTGGCAGGAGGTGATCGAGGCCTGTCCGGTCCTGCACGGGCTTGTCAACAATGCCGGCATCGGCATCACCCGTCCGCTGCTCGAGACCACGCTGGAGGAATGGCGCCTGCAGCAGTCGGTCAATGTCGAGGGCGTGTTTCTCGGGGTGAAACACGCCATCCCGGCGATCCGCGATTCCGGTGGCGGATCGATCGTCAACCTGTCCTCTGTCGCGGGCCTGGTCGGCAACAGCGTCGGCCTGTCGTGCTATAGCGCCACCAAGGGTGCGGTTCGCCTGTTTACCAAGTCCGCGGCCCTGGAAAGCGCCCGAAGCGGCTGGAACGTGCGGGTCAATTCGGTTCATCCCGGCATCATCGATACCCCGATCTGGGAGAAGCTCGCCGCAGGCGGCACCACCGTGTTCAATGATCCCCGCGGATCGAGCGACCCCGTGGAACGCGCCTCCGCACGGGTCCCCGGCGGCAGGCCGGGCACGCCGGAGGACGTGGCCCGTGCCATCGTCTTCCTGCTGTCGGAGGCGTCGAGCTACATGACCGGGAGCGAACTCGTGGTCGATCATGGCATGACCGCGGGGGTGTGAGCCGCCATGCGGATCTCGACCACCCTGCCGCAGGATGACCTGGCTCGGGTTCCCGATGCCGTCCGGCGGGCCGAGGCGGATGGCTACGACAGTGTCATCACCATGGAGAACCGGCACGACCCGTTCCTGGCGCTTGCGGTCGCCGCGGCTTCGTCGCACCGCATCGGGCTGGGGACCGCGGTCGCCATCGCCTTCCCGCGCAGCCCGATGGTCGTCGCCAACACCTGCTGGGACCTGCAACGGGCATCGCGCGGTCGGTTCGTGCTGGGGATCGGCCCGCAGATCCGGCCGCACAACGAACGGCGGTTCTCGGTTGCCTGGTCACCTCCGGTTCCGCGGTTGCGCGAATACGTACAGGCCCTGCGCGCGATCTGGCGGTGCTGGGAAACCGGGGAGAGACTGCGCTTCGAGGGCGAACACTACCGGTTCAGCCTGATGACCCCGAACTTCGTGCCGGAACCAACCGGTTGCCCGACGCCGCGGGTCGCCATCGCCGCTGTCGGCCCGAACTCGCTGCGGCTGGCCGGAGAGGTCGCCGATGGTGTGCACCTGCATCCGTTCTGCACCCGCCGGTACCTGGAAGAGGTCTGCCTGCCGCGCATGGCGGCGGGCATGGCGGCCGGCGGGCGCAGCCGCGAGGGCTTCGAGATCGCGGGCGGCGGGTTCATCGCCACCGGAGCGACGGACGCCGAGGTGGCGTCGGCAGTCGAGCAGGTGCGCACCCGGGTCGCGTTCTACGGATCGACACCCGGCTACTGGCCGGTGCTTGAACTGCATGGACTGGCCGAGCTCGGACGCAAGCTCAACCGCATGACCAGGGAAGGTGCCTGGGAGCGGATGGCGCGGGAAGTCAGTGACGACACGGTAAGGCTGTTTGCCGTGGTCGGACGACACGACGAACTGGTTCAGGGCATCAGGGAACGGTTCCGCGGCCTGGTGGATACCGTTCACTCGAGCATGTCCATGGACATGCGTCCTTCACTTCCCCCCGACCTGATCCAGGAAATCCGGCGGCTGCCGGCGGCGTACGGCACCGGCTGACAGTCGTGATACCCGCACCAGCCGACGTCTGGTACACTCGCGACACCACAATCACGGAGGGTCATTGCCATGGCGGCAGTTCAGGCTGACAGCGCGGATCAGACACTCGTTGAACGGGCAACCCGGGTGCTTCCGGCGGGCAGTTTCGGCAACCTGTCCGGCTCGATCATCATCCGCGAAGGCCGGAACGGCCGGGTTCGGGACGTGCACGGCAGGGAGTATGTCGACTTCCTGCTCGGATCGGGCCCCATGTTCATCGGTCACTGCCATCCGGAGGTCACGGCCGCGGTCCAGGAACAGATCACGCGCGGCACCACCTTCTTCGCCAACAACGAACACGGGATCAGGCTGGCTGAACGGATCTGCGATGCCATGGCATGCGCCGACATGGTCCGGTTCGTGAGCGCGGGTTCGGAGGCGACGCTGTATGCCATGCGCGCCGCGCGTGCGCATCGCAGGCGCGACAAGATCCTCAAGTTCGAGGGTGGTTTCCACGGCATGAGCGACTATTCGCTGCAGAGTCTCGCTCCCCGCCGCCTCTCGAACTTTCCGAACGCCGTCGCCGACTCCGCAGGCATTCCCGCCCGGATCAGCGACGAGGTCCTGATCGCTCCCTTCAACGACGCGGAGACGGTTCGCAGCCTGATCGAGGAGCATCACGACGAACTCGGCGGCGTGATCGTCGAAGCCTTCCAGCGGCTGATCCCGCCGAAGCCGGGTTTCCTGGAATCCCTGCGCGAGATCACGTCGCGCTACGGTATCCCGCTGATCTTCGACGAGATCGTCACCGGGTTCCGCTTCGCCTACGGCGGTGCGCAGGAGTACTACGGCGTCACGCCCGACATGTGCACCCTCGGCAAGATCGTCGGCGGCGGGTTTCCCCTGGCGGCCGTGTGCGGAAGCGCCGATCTGATGGCGCATTTCGACCGCTCGGCCGTGGGCGAGGACGAATTCCTGCCGCAGATCGGCACGCTCTCGGGCAACCCGGTCGCCGCGGTGGCCGGCCTCGCGACCCTGGACGTGCTGGAACGCCCCGGGAGCTACGAGAAGGTGTTCGACACCGGACGGCGGCTGATGCAGGGGCTCACCGAGGCGATGACCGCGGCCGGCCACGCGCACCGCATCGTCGGCGAACCGCCGCTCTTCGACATCCAGTTCACCGACGCTCCGGTTGAGAACTACCGCGGCATGTTCGCCGCGGATGCCGGGAAGCTGCTGAAGTTCAACGCCCTGATGCTTGAACGCGGCGTGCTGAAGGGCGACAGCAAGTTCTATGTCGGCCTCGCGCACGACGAGGCGGACATTGAGCTGACCCTGGACGCCTTTGCCTCGGCCGCGCGGGAACTTCCTGTCAGCTGACACCACCACAGCATCGAACCGGAGACCCGCCCGTGGCCACGGAACCCTACGACTTCATCATCGTCGGCGCCGGTTCTGCCGGCGCCGCGCTGGCGCACCGGCTGTCGGAGAACCCGCGCTGGCGCGTGCTCCTGCTCGAGGCCGGCGCACGCTCCCACCCCTACTCGCGCATCCCGGTGAGTTTCGGGCTGCTGATCGACCATGCGACCGCCAACTGGCGCTACAGTTCCGAACCGGAGGAGCACACCGCCAACAGGCGCATCCCGGTCCCGCGCGGCAGGCTGCTCGGCGGATCGAGTTCCATCAACGGGCTGGTGTTCGTGCGCGGCCAACCGCTCGACTACAACACCTGGCGCCAGATGGGCAATCCGGGCTGGAGCTTCCAGGACGTCCTCCCGGTCTTCCAGCGCATGGAACACTACGAGCATGGCGCCGACGAACTGCGGTCCCAGGGCGGCCCGCTCCGGGTCAGCGAGGCGACCGACGAGGGACCGCTCTACGACGCGCTTCGGGCGGCCTCACGCGAACTCGGGTTCGCGCACAACCCCGACTACAACGGCGCGAGCCAGGAAGGCATCGTCCGTACCCAGACCACGATCAGCCGCGGCGTGCGCCAGAGCACGGCCCGCTGCTACCTGCAGCCGATCCGCAACCGCCGCAACCTGCACATCGAGACCCGGGCCCATTCCGAACGGCTGCTGCTGGACGGAACCAGGTGCACCGGCGTCGTCTATCGTCAGGACGGGGTCGAAATCGAAGCCACATGCGCGCGCGAGGTGATCGTGTGCGCCGGCGCGGTGGCCACTCCGCAGCTGCTTGAGCTGTCGGGGATCGGGCGTCCGGACGTGTTGTCCGAACACGGGATCGAGGTCCGCCATGAACTTGCGGGGGTCGGAGAGAACCTGCGCGATCACATCAACGCCCGGATCCAGTTCCACATGAAGCGACCGGAACTGTCATACAACCAGCGCATGAAGGGAATCGGTCCGGCGATCCAGGTCATGGAGTACCTGATCCGCCAGCGCGGCTTCCTCAGCCTGCCGTCGGCCCCGATGCTGGCGTTTCTGAAGACCCGGCCACAGATGGAAACGCCGGATGTGCAGATGCACATCGTGCCCTACGCGGTCAAGAATCCGAAAAAGCGCCAGCTGCACGACTTTCCGGCGATGACGATCTCGGTCTACCAGTTGCGCCCCGAGAGCCTCGGGTCGATTCACATCAAGTCTCCCGATCCGAGGGATCATCCGGCAATCCGGTTCAACTTCCTGACTGACCCGATCGATCGCGACACCGTGCTCGGTGGGTTCCGCCTGATCCGCAGGATCATGGATACCGAGGCGATGAAGTCCGTTCGCGGCGACGAATACTCGCCGGGGACCGATGTGCAGGGTGACGACGAGATCCTTGACTACATCCGCAGCACCGCGGAGACCGCCTACCATCCCATCGGCACGTGTCGCATGGGTCCCGGGCCTCTTGGCGTGGTTGACGAAAGACTGCGGGTGCGCGGGCTCGACGGGCTGCGGATCGCGGACGCCTCCATCATGCCGACCATGGTCTCAGGCAACACCAACGGCGCCTGCATCATGATCGGCGAAAAGGCCTCGGACATGATCCGGGAGGATCACCCGACGCCCTGAAACGGGCCGGTTACCCGGGAGGTGCCGGAAGGTTGGTGCGAACCGGATCGCGGCCATCCCAGTCGGACGCGATCCGTTCCATCGCCTCGAACTGGTAGATCCGGTAGTCGGTGCACTCGGCGAACTCGATGCAGGTCCCGTGGTGACCGGCGGTCTGGTAGTACACGAACCGGCCCCTGCCTGCGATATCACCCTGCTGTCCGATCACCAGCCCCTGGTCCCGGGCCTTCCGCATCGCCTGTTCGTAGTCGCCCGGCCAGTAGGCGACGTGCTGCAGCCCCTCCTGCCCCGCATCGAGGTACTCGAGGTACATTGACGGTTCGCGGTTTCGCTGCTGGATCAGTTCGACCTGGGCGGAGCCGGAGAAAGCGAGCGCAATGGACATATCGGGCTGCGAAGCCTCGCCGCGGAAGGTGAACTCGCGCAACGGCACCCGTTCAATGTAGAAGAACGGACCGACGCCGTTGACCTCGATCCAGTAGCGCATTGCCGCCTCGATATCCCGGACCACGTATCCGAGCTGTCGAAGAGGTCCGAATACCCTGCTCATGGCATCACCGTCCCCGGCTTCCTATCCCGCGTCGCGCAGCGCCTGTTCCAGGAACTGCAGGGTCTGCCTCGCGAACAGCCACATGTTTTCCTCCCGGTCCGCGAGCCCGGTCTCGAGCGTCATTACCCGGTTGACCGGACCGGCAACGGCGATGCAGCTGTGGCCGGCAGCGTCCCCGTACCGGTTGCCGGTCGGGCCCGCCGCCCCGGTCTCCGCGATGCCCCACACGGTGTCCAGCCGTCGCCGTATCGCCTGTGCCGCGAGTTCGGCATAGGGCTCGCTCGATGACCGCACGCCCGGGTGATCGTCGAAGTCGATCTCGAGCAGGGTCTCGCGCGCCCGGTGGGTGTAGATCACGCCCCCGCCCATGAACCACGCAGAGGCCCCCGGGATCGACAGCAGGGCTGCCGATACGATGCCTCCACTCGACGATTCCGAAACCGCCACGGTTTCCCCGCGCGCCTTGAGCAGCGCCCCGACTTCGGCAGCCATGGTCACGAGCACGGTCATCCGTTCCCCTCCCCCGTTACCGGCCCAACCCTACCCGAGCCCGCGCCTGCCCATCAATCGCCGCCTCCAGGTCACCGATCAGGTCGTCGATGTGTTCGATGCCGACCGAAATCCTGAGCAGGTCCGGTGGAACCGGCGTCCCCTCGCCCTCGATCGATGCCCGGTGCTCGATCAGGCTCTCGACGCCGCCGAGCGACGTCGCCCGCTTGAACACCCGGACCCGGGCAGCCACCTGGCGCGCCTCGCTCTCGCCGCCGGCCAGCCTGATCGACAGCATGCCGCCGAAACCACCCTGCATCTGGCGCCGGGCCACCTCGTGGTCGGGAGCCGAGGCGAGACCCGGGTAGAGAACCGACCGCAGCCGCGGGTGGCTCTCGAAGTGACGGGCCAGCGCGAGCGCGTTCTGCGAGCATTGCCGGACCCGCAGGTGCAGGGTGCGCATGCCACGCAGCATGAGCCAGGCCTCGAACGGACCGAGCACGGCTCCCTGCATGGCGCGCAACCGGACAAGCTCGGCCCAGAACCCGTCCTCGCGTGCCGTGACCAGCACACCGGCGAGGACGTCACCATGTCCGTTCAGGTACTTGGTGCCGGAGTGCATGACCAGATCCGCGCCGTGTTCGATCGGCCTGGTGAGCAGCGGGGTGGCGACCGTCGAGTCGACGACGAGACGCGACCCGGCGGCGTGCGCACAGGCAGCGATGGCCGCGATATCCGTACAGCGAAAGGTCGGGTTGGCCGGAGACTCGATCCAGACCAGCCTGGTTTCGTCCGGCCTGATCAGCCCGGGGATGTCATCGGGGTGCTCGGCCATGGATACCCGGATGGCTCCGCGACGGTCTTGGTCGGCAAGCCAGGACCGCACCCCCCAGTACATGGTGGCCTGGGTCACCACGTGGGAGCCGGGCGGCAGGGCCATGAACGGCAGGGTGGCGGCGGCCATGCCGGAACCGAGCACCAGTGCCCCCGCGCCGCCCTCGAGTTCGGCAAGCAGTCGTTCAAGCACCGACCAAGCCGGTGACGACGACCTCGAATAGCTGTAGCCGCGCGGGTAGTCCCTTTCCGGATCGCGTTCGAAGGTGGTCGAGAGGTGAATGGGCGGCGCGAGCGCGCCGGTCGTCTCGTCGACATGTCCCAGCACCTGCGCGATCAGAGTTTCCGGCCGTGCCTTCATGCCAGGTTCTCCCGGGCGGATTGGTCGCCGACAGCGTCCCTGTCGGCGGCCCGGAGTAGCACATGCGACCGCCTCGCGCACCCGCCGCGGCGAAGCGATATGCTCCCGGGCAGACCAGTGCGCAGGGAGACGGCCCATGCCAACCCGTACCCGCCCCGGCACCGCACGCACGGACCGGTTCCGATGAGCCGTCGGCTGCGGCCCGGGTCCGGAGCGCCGCTGTTCGATCATGCAAGCCTGGTCGATCGGACGAAGGATGACATCCTTCCCGAGCGTGCGGGCACGCTCTCTGACCGCCACCTGCTCGAAGCCGTCTCGACGGGCGATGACCGGTTCGACGCGATCGATCTGTGTTCCGAGGTCAGGCGCAGGCGGCTCGTCCGCGCCCTGCCGGCGCTGGTGCACCTGTGGAACCGGCTGCTCCCGTTCGGCGAGAAACGCATCCATCCGGTCCAGAACGAGATCCTGGCGATGCTCGAGGAAATCGATGACCCGGTCGCCGGACGGACCCTGGCCGACATCCTGAAGCGGCCGGAGCTTGCCGGCGAACTGCTTGCACGGACCCTGCAGGCCGCGGTCCTGCGCAGTCAGCACGTTGACGCCGAGACCCTGTGCGACTGGTGCACGGATCCCGACCCGCGGGTTCGCGAGGCCGCCTTCGGTCTCGCCGCGCTCGCGGCCCGTGCCGGACCCCGGCTTCTCCGGCAACTCGAGGCGGGACTTGACGACCGTGACCCGCGGGTGCGTCGCGCGGCCGGTATCGCGATGGCGCATCGGGGCAACCCGGCGGTCCGCGCGTCGTTGTTGCAGGACCTCCAGGCGACGCCCGACCGCGCGGTCATCCAGGCGCTCGGCGTGATCGCCGATGATGAGGTGGTGGTCCGCCTCGGCCAGCTGGCGGACAGGGACCCGTCGTTCCGCGACGTCGTGATTGACGTGCTCGAAACCGTTGACAGCGACCGCGCGTTGCGGATTCTCCGCCGGCTCACCGACGAGAATGCCTGATCAGCCGGTCAGGCGGCAGCGGGCAAGTGATGTCACCGCGTCGGCGACCGCACGCACAGCCCTGTCATCGGCGTCGCGCACCAGGAGTCCCGCCTCGTCGAAGGCCGTTCCAGCATTGCTGACCGCGTGCTGCTGGGGCACCACGATCATGCCGATGTTGCCGAGGATGGCCCGGAGGTGAACCAGTCCCCTCAGGCCTCCCAGGCCGCCGGGCGCCGCGGACACCAGTCCCGCGACCTTCCCGCGGAACGCGACAAGCCCCGGCGTATCCCCGTCCGGGCGCGAAATCCAGTCGATGCTGTTCTTCAGCAACGGCGAGATCGAGCTGTTGTACTCGGGTGACGCGATGATGAAACCATCCTGGCCGACCAGCAGGTTCCGCAGGCGCCTCGCGGTTTCAGGAACCCCGCTCTGGGCCTCGTCATCCCCGTCGTAGATCGCGAGCCGGTGGTCCGCCAGCTCGATGACGCTCACGCAGGCGCCGAGTTCCCGGGCGTGACGGGCAGCAACCAGCGCGAGCTTCCGGTTGAGCGATCCCTTTCGCGCACTCCCGGCGAACACCGCAATCCGGACCTTCCGTTCCATGTCGCCATCTCCGTTCCGGCATGCCGCCGACCGGTCTTTGCCAGGCGGCCCCGATACATCCCCCATCCCGATCAGGCAATCCCGAAGGGACGGGGTCGGTTGTTCCCCGTTCTATCGACTTCTTGCCGGCGCCACTGCCTCATCAATGGACCGTTGACGGTCCCGCGGCCTGGCGAGCGATGCGGACCGCCCGGAGGCACCTTGTGGACTGTCTCGCGGTTCGGGCAGCGCCTGCCGGACCATCACCCTGGTCCTGCCGGTTGCAGGTCCGGGGCCGGTGCATGATTCTCGAATATTCGCGGGGCACGTCGCCTGCCTCCATGCGGCCGTCTCGCGCAGTCCCTTCAGCCCGGGAACGATGTTGGTGATGCTCATGACCCCGAATGCAGTCTGCCGGTCGCCAAGCAGCACGGCACCCGCCGCGGACGCGCCGGCCGCAAGGGCCCGGTCCGCGCAGGTTCTCGCCTCCCTTGTCCTCGTGATACTCCTGTCGAGTGCCCGAGGGCAGGCTGAAGGCGTCGGCTTCCGCGACCTGCGCATTCACAGCGACGGTGAACCCATTGTGGCGGCCGTCTGGTATCCGGCCGACGTCCCGGACGGACAAGCCGTCGTGGGTCCGTTCGCGATGCCGGCAACACGAAACGCGCCGCTGGCGCAAGGGCGCTTCGGCCTGGTCCTGATTTCCCACGGCACCGGCGGCCATCGCCTGGGCCATCGCGGCACGGCGATCCGGCTGGCCCGGGCCGGCTATGTCGTGGCGGCCCCGGAGCACAGTGGCGACAACTGGCAAGATGCCCGCTACAGCGGGACCGCGGAGAATTGGGTGCGCCGCCCGCGCCAGCTGGGCGACCTGCTGGACCGACTGCTCAAGGATCCCGAATACGGCCCGCGCATCGATCCGGAACGCATCGCCGCCATCGGCCATTCGGCTGGTGGCTACAGCGTGCTCGCACTGATCGGCGGAAGGGCGGACATGCGGGTACTGGCACGCCACTGTACCCGCTTTCGCGACCGCGATCCGGTGTTCTGCGACTATGGGCGGCCCGGCGGGACGACCGGTGGCTTGCTGCCTGACCTGACCGACCGGCGGATCCGCGCCGCCGTCGCCGTCGCGCCGACCGGTGCCCTGTTCGGGCCCGGCGCCTTCCCGCAGGTGACGGTTCCGGTACAGATCCATCGTCTCGGCCGCGACCGGGTGCTACGCCGGCCATGGCACGAAGACAACATCGTGCAGCTGATGAGCGACGGCGCGCAGCTTGTCCTCCATCCCGAGGCGCACCACTTCGCCTTCATCACGCCCTTCCCGGCCACCCTGATCGACGAAGTCGGCGAACCTGCGCGGGACCCGCCGGGTTTTGACCGCGAGGCCTTCCTGTCCCGTATCGAGAGCCGGATCCTGGACTTCCTTTCCTCCGCGCTCACTTCGGAATGACGAATCCGGTACCGGCGCGCCCGCCAGGCCGGTTGCGGGAAAGGGGCACAGGTCCCGGGGATGCGGAAGACAGCTCCCTTGCCGTCATTCGGCCGCGAGGCGCAGTCCGATCAACCCGAGAACGATGAATATGATGCTCACGACCCTGAGCGCGGACAGCTGTTCGCCGAACAGCACGACACCGGCCACGAACGCGCCGGCGGTACCGACCCCGGTCCAGACCGCGTAGCTCGTGCCGAGGGGCAGCGCCTTCATCGCGTACGCCAGGAGCCAGAACGAAGCGCCGGCCGTGCACAAGGTGACGATCGAGGGAACGATTCTCGTAAATCCGTCCGACTGCTTCATGGCGGTGGCCCACACGACCTCAAGGGCGCCGGCAAAAATCAACGCGATCCAATGCATGTGGTTCCTGTCCCTGCTCCAGTGGTTACCGCACCCGCTGTGCACCCGACCGGGAGCGAAACTACGCCGCGACCGACCAAACGTTAACTGTGCGGGCCGACCGTGACACCAGGTGGGCGCAGGGCCCGGTCCGGTCCCGGCCGGGAATCGTCAGGCTCCCAGGCAGGTGCGCAGCTGTCATCCGACGTTTCGCAACCGGCCTTCCGGCAGGCGGTTCCACGCTCCTGCACCCGTTCCGGGGCCTGAAACGGTCGAGTCGGGACGGATCAGGCCGGAGGACCGCACTGCGGGGGAAGGCCCCTGTCAGTCGGATCGAGGCTCTCGCATGCGGCGACGCGCGAGCAGGAGTGCCGCAACACCGATGGCGAGCAGTCCGAGCATGCCACCGAAGGCGGCTTCCCACTCCCACACTGGAGAGCCCGGGAACAACAGGTCGGTGAACCGCAGCAGCGGCAGGGTGAGGATGAAGGTCCAGGTTGGGGCCAATCCGGGCGGGGCCTGGAACGCCGCGAGCTGACCAAGCCCGTGCACGACGCAGACCCATGCAACCCAGATCGCCGGCCTGACCCGCTCCCCAGGCGTGAGGTCGACGACGATTCTCCACAGCACGATGTCGCGCAGGACATACAGCTGGACTGTCAGGAAGAGCGCACCGCTCGCCTCCCTGTCCATCCCGGCAAAGCCGACGGCTGCGAGAAGTGCTGCCGTCGTCGACAGGATCACGGCCGCGCCGGGCGGCGAGAGGGCCGCCAGGTGGAACCCGGCCCGTCGGGGAGCGCCGCTGAAACACGGAACGAGATAGGCGAGCGCGACCGTGACCAGCCACGCGGAGGCAGGATTCCCGTAAACCCAGCCCAGCACCCAGCCACCGGTCACGACACTGACGGTAAACACCGGCCACCCCGGCAGCGACCGCCATGCCCCGGGTGCGAGGGCGGATGCCGCCAGCAGGAGCAGACCGGCGCCGAACAACCCGCTACGCAGTTCGCTCGAGAGCAGATCGCCAAGTAACGGCAACCCCGCCGGCCGGACCTGTTCAACTGCCAGTGCGACGTGCACGCCGGCAAGCAGCACCAGGGCCGCCGTACCGACAATCCTGGCCGGAGCGGTGTTGTGGCGCCAGTTGCGCCAGGTCCCGATTGCCACCGGCAGCGCAATTGTCCATGTCCCGGCGACCAGCAGCAGCGAGGGGTCCCGGCCGAGCGCCAGCATTGCGCCGGCCCCGATCCCGGTGATGAGCACCGGAAAGGCAATGGATGCCAGCAACCTGGCAAGATGCGGTTCGGATCCGGACCGGACCGGGGCCATTCCGGCGATCACGGTCCACGACGCACCCACGAACCACAGCACGACCAGCGGAGTCCACGGATCACCCAGGGCAAGGCCACCGACACCCGCCAGCACGGCGGTGACCGCCGCGAGGGTGAAGATGCGCAGGGCCGAGAGTTCTTCCCTCAGGATCTGCCCCACACCCGATGATCGGGACCGGGCAGACCGCGTCACCTCGGGATCAACAGTCCGGTTCATTGCCCTTCCCGGTTCATCAAGCGTTTCCACGACATGTCTCCGCCCCGGAACCGGGACCGTCGGCGCGAGGAGGCGCGCACCCGGAGCGGATCGCAGCCAGAGACCATGCGCACCGTGGCCACCGGCATGGTGTCTCGCCGTCGGTCATGACGTACAGTGCCGGCTGCACGTGACGGAGCATTCCATGGATACCCTGACCGCGATGCGTCTTTATTGCGCCGTTGTCGAGAATGGAAGCCTCGCGGCGGCATCCCGCAGCCTGGGCATCTCGCCCTCGGTGGTCAGCAAGCAGCTTTCCAGGCTGGAAGACCGTTTGGGCGCCCGGCTGCTCAACCGCACCACGCGGCGGATCAGCGTGACCGAGGTCGGGTCGGCCTATTTCGACCGGTGCAAGCGGATCGTTGCCGATGTCGACGAGGCGGAGGCGGCGGTCTCCCTGTCCCACATGGCGCCGAGAGGACTGCTGAAGATCACCGCGCCGACAACCTTCGCGCACCGCCATGTCACACCCCACCTGCCACAGTTCATCGAACTCTACCCCGAGGTCAGCGTCCAGGTTCAGGTCAACGACCGCATCGCCGACCTTGTCGACGAGGGGCTCGACCTCGCGATCCGCATCGCCCACCTGAAGGACTCGAGCCTCATCGCCCGCCGACTGGCACCCAACCACCGTTCAATCGTCGCAACCCCGGACTACCTGAAGCGCCGGGGTATTCCCGAATGCCCCGATGACCTCCTGGAGCATGATCTCGTCACCTGGGGAGACGGCAATCCGATCAATGACTGGCACTTCGTGGTCAACGGCAGGGAACAGGTGATCCGCACCCGGAGCACGGTCACGATCAACAACGGCGATTCGATCCTGGCCGCGGTCCTGGCCGGCGGCGGTCTCGCGATGCTGGCCTCGTTCATGACCGGCGAATACGTCCAGTCGGGCCGACTGCTGCCCGTACTTGACGAGTTCGTCCGCGAGGACGTGCCGATCTACGCGGTGTACCCCTCGACCCGGCACCTGTCTCCCAAGGTCCGCGCCTTCGTCGACTTCCTGGCCCGGACCTACGGGCCGGCCCCGTACTGGCTGCCGAACCGGGGATAGCGGCAGGCTCAGTCCCCGAGCCAGGCCATCGCTTCGATCTCGACCGTCATCCGCGGATCCACAAGCGCCGACACCTCGACCAGGGTCGAGGCCGGCCTGTGATCGCCGAAGTACGCAATCCGCATCGGGTTGATCGATTCCCGTTCCCGGATATCGGTCATGAACACCTGGACCTTGACCACCTGGTCGGGTCGACCGCCCGCGTGACGCAGGCAATGGTCGATCGCGTCGAGCGCGATCCTGAACTGGCTGACGGTATCGTCGGGAATGGTGCCGTCCGCGGTCATCCCCGTCATGCCCGAGAGCCAGACGGTGTCTCCGGCACGCACCACGTGGCAGTAATGACTGACCGGCTCCTTTTCACCGGGAACCATGTATCTCTCGATTGCCATTGCGCTTCCTCCTTGTACCCTCCGTCAGCCGGCAAGCCGCCCGCGCAGGATCTCGTTGACCAGCTGCGGGTTTGCCGTCCCGCGCGTCTGCTTCATGACCTGGCCGACGAAGAACCCGAGCAACTTCACCTTGCCTGACCGATACTCCGCAACCTTGTCGCCGTGCTCCGCCAGCACCGCGTCGACCAGTGCCGCGATCGCGGCCCCGTCCGACAGCTGTCGCAGACCCCGTGCATCAACGATCGTTTCCGCCGCCTGGCCGGTCTCGAACATCTCCGAGAAAACGTCCTTGGCACTGCGACCCGAGATCGTCCCGTCGGCAACGAGGTCGATCAGTTCGCCGAGTGCCCCGGCATCGACCGGGCTTTTCGACAACGAAAGCCCGGCCCGGTTCAGCGCGCCGAACAGCTCGGTCGTCAGCCAGTTCGCCGCGAGCCTCGGATCGCGACCATCCGCCAACGCCTCGAAAAAGTCGGCGATTTCCGGTTCCGTGACCAGGAAGTCCGCTTCCACTTCCCCGATCCCGTACTGCGAGGCAAACCGGTTCCGGCGCGCGTCCGGCAACTCCGGCAGCGAGGCGGCAATCCCGGCAATGAGATCCTCGGACAGTTCCAGCGGCAGCAGATCCGGGTCCGGGAAGTAGCGGTAGTCGTGGGCGTCCTCCTTCGAACGCATGGAGCGGGTTTCTCCGCGGTCGGCGTCGAACAGCCGGGTTTCCTGGATGATCGCCCCTCCGTCCTCCAGGACCTCGACCTGGCGGATTGCCTCGTACTCGATCGCCTGCTGAAGGAACCTGATCGAGTTCAGGTTCTTGATCTCGCACCGGGTGCCGAGTTCCCCGCCGGGCCGGCGAACGGAGACATTGGCGTCACACCGCAGGGATCCCTCCTGCATGTTGCCATCGCAGGTCCCGAGGAACCGCAGCAGCGTTCGCAGCGTGCGCAGGCATGCCGCCGCCTCCGCTCCCGAGCGCAGATCCGGGCGCGAGACGATTTCCATGAGCGCCACGCCGGAGCGGTTGAGATCGATCAGGCTTCGCGACGGATCCTGATCGTGCATCGACTTGCCGGCATCCTGCTCGAGGTGGATGCGCTCGATGCCGATGACACGTTCCCCGTCCGCCGTGGTGATCCTGAGCGACCCCTCGCCAACAATCGGGCGGGTGTACTGGCTGATCTGGTAACCCTGGGGCAGGTCCGGATAGAAGTAGTTCTTGCGGTCGAACACGCTCACCCGGTTGATCTTCGCACCGAGCCCGAGACCCGTCCTGACGGCCTGGCGGACACATTCCCGGTTGATCACCGGCAGCATTCCGGGCATGCCGGCGTCCACAAGCGAGACCTGGCTGTTCGGTTCGGCACCGAACCGGGTCGAGGCGCCGGAAAACAGCTTTGACTCGGACCGGACCTGGGCGTGAACCTCGAGGCCCACCACCACCTCCCAGTCACCCGTGTTCCCGCTGATGTGCGTGGACATGTCACGCCCCTCCACTCGGGCGGTGGGTAAACCCCGCTTCCTGCTCGAGCACGCCTGCAACCCTGAACACCGTCTCCTCGTCGAACATCCGCCCGATCAGTTGCAGGCCCAGCGGCAGGCCCCGGACCGAAAGGCCGGCAGGCACCGAGATCGCCGGCAGCCCCGCGAGGCTGGATGGCACGGTGAAGACATCGTTCAGGTACATCCTGATCGGATCATCCTCGTGTTCCCCGATCGCGAAGGCATCCGAGGGAGCCGTGGGGGTCAGGATCGCGTCGACGCTGCCGAACGCCTCGTCGAAGTCGTTCCTGATGAGCGCCCGCACGCGCTGGGCCTTCAGGTAGTACGCGTCATAGTACCCCTGCGAAAGCACGTAGGTGCCGATCAGGACCCGGCGGACCACCTCCTCGCCGAACCCCTGGCCACGGGTATTCTCGTACATGTCGGTCGGCTCGTCGCCGGCAGCCCTGAGGCCGTAGCGCACCCCGTCGTACCGCGCGAGGTTGGAAGACGCCTCCGCGGGCGCGATGATGTAGTAGGCCGGCAGTGCGTAGCGGGTGTGAGGCAGCGAGATCTCGACCAGTTCCGCACCGGCCTGCGCGAGAAGTTCACTGCCGCGTGTCCACAGTTCCTCGATCTCGCCCGGCATGCCGTCGACCCTGTACTCGCGCGGTACGCCGATGCGCAGGCCGCGCACATCGCCGGTCAGTGCCGCCTCGAAGTCCGGAACGGGAATGTCGGCGGAGGTCGAGTCCCGCGGATCGTGCCCCGCCATCGCTCCCAGCATCACCGCACTGTCGCGGACGGTACGGGCCAGCGGACCGGCCTGATCAAGCGAAGAGGCAAAGGCGATGATGCCCCAGCGCGAACACCGTCCGTAACTCGGCTTCATGCCGACAATGCCGCAGAAACTGCCGGGCTGGCGGATCGATCCCCCGGTATCGGTCCCGGTGGCGGCAAGCGCGATTCGCGCGGCAACCGCCGCCGCGGAACCGCCCGACGATCCGCCCGGGACAAGCCGGGTGCCGGCACCGTCGCCGGTACGGTGCCACGGGTTCTCCACCGGACCGTGACAGCTGTTGACGTTGGCCGAGCCCATGGCGAACTCGTCCATGTTCAGCTTGCCAAGCAGGACCGCGCCGTTCCGCCACAGGTTGGCGGTCACGGTCGACTCGTAGGTTGGAACGAAGCCGGCGAGGATTCGCGAAGCCGCCGACGTCGGGATCGAACGGGTGCAGAACAGGTCCTTGACGCCAACGGGAATACCCTCGAGAGACCCGTCCTCGGCACGCGCGCGACGCTGGTCCGAGGCCGCCGCCATCTCGAGCGCGCGCTCGGGCGTGGGTGTCACAAAGCAGTTGAGACCGGCCGCAGCCTCCATCGCGTCGAGGTATGCCGCCGTCAGTTCGACCGACGAGACCTTGCGCGCGTCCAGCGCTTCACGGGCTCCGGCAATATCGAGGTCGAGCAGGTCGGACATCACTCCACCACCTTGGGGACCGCAAAGTACTGGCCGACCCGGTCTGGCGCGTTGGTCAGCACGGCCTCGGCGTCCTTCCCGTCTGTCACGCTGTCGGCCCTGGTCGGAAGCGCGTGTCCCGTGACGCTTGCCAGCGGCGCAACACTGCCTGTATCGACCTCGTTCAGCTGATCGATCCAGGCGAGAATGCCGTTGAGCTCTCCCACCATCCTTTCGAGCCTGTCCTCGTCAAGCCGGATACGGGCCAGCAGCGCCGTCTGCCTGACTGTTTCCCTGTCGAGTGACATGCGAACCTGCGATACCGGGTGCGTGGAACCGGCCGGGCCGGCGTTGCGTGCGGGTATGTACAGACAACCGGCCAATCAACGCAACGGACCCGTGGCCGCAGACGGTCGTCCGGGTCAAGCGGTGGCGGCGTGACCGCCATCCTGCACCCGCACCCCTACGCGTTGTCGGTCACCCTTGCTCCCGGCCAGCGGCTGCTCGGCATCGATCCGGGAACCAGGAACATCGGCCTTGCCGTGTCGGACCCGTCGCTGACCATCGCGGTCTCTCTCGGCAGCATCCGGCGAAACCGCCTTTCCACGGTGGCGGCCACAATCACCGAAATCGCCCGGGAACGGAACGTCGGCGGGATCGTGATCGGGTTGCCGGTCAACATGGACGGCACCGAGGGGCGTCGCGCCGAGTCGACCCGGGACTGGTCCCGGGCCCTGTCGGACGCAACCGGGCTTGCGGTCGCGTTCTGGGACGAGCGCATGAGCACCCAGGCGGTGACCCGGGCCATGCTGGCCGCCGATCTCAGCCGCAGCAAGCGAGCCAGGCGCACCGACCAGGCGGCGGCCGCCTACATCCTGCAGGGCGCACTCGACGCCATCAGGGCCGGTGGCCCGATCTGAACAGGACGAGGTACACTGCATGTATTCCCGACTGCGCCAAAGTGCTTGAGAATTTTGGATACAACGCTCTTGAGTCTTGGAGAATCGAGAACGTGACAGAGCGCATCTACCTGACGACGACGGGCGGCATCGAGCCGCTTGAAGAGAAGGCGTTCGATCTTGAGGCCGAGCTTCAGAAGCTCATCGCAGATCACCCAGAGTTGCTCGACGGAGAGCAGATGAGCCCCGGCGACCCAAGACGCTGGCTCCTCATCTCGAGCGAGAAGAGCATCGCCGAGGCAGCGGGAGAGGGAGCGAGATGGGCGCTCGACCACCTGCTCGTCGACCAGGACGCACGGCCTACCCTTGCGGAAGTCAAGCGAAGCAGGAGCACCGAAATTCGACGAACCATTGTCGGACAGTTGCTCGAGTATGCCGCCCATGCGAGCGAAACCTGGACCGCGAAGCACCTTCGGGAGACGTTCGAGAACAGCGCCGAGAGACGCGGTCTCGACCCCCGGCAAGAACTCGATCGGCTGCTGCAGAAGGGCGCGGAGGCCGATGTTGATGCGTTCTGGGACGAGGTGGAAAGGAACCTTGATGCCAACCGCCTGCGGCTCCTCTTCATTTCCGACCGCATCCCGGACGAGCTCGCGCGCGTGGTAACCTTCCTCAATGAACAGATGCCGGACATCGAGGTTCTCGCAGTCGAGATAAAGCGCTTTCAGGGCGGGTCGAACCAGACACTCGTGCCGCGGATCATTGGAAGAACCACTCGAGGGGCCAAGGCCAACCGGGGACGACCCCGAACACGGCTTACACGCCAGTCGTTCCTCGAAGGGTTTCCCGACCAAGGTGTCCGCGCAGTAGCCGAGGCCTTCCTCGACGTCGCGCAAGACACGGGCGCTCGAATCGACTTCGGATACTCGTTCGGCCTTAGCATCCGCGTGCCGTGCGAGGGCATTCGCCAACCCCTCTCGGTCGCGTGGCTCTATTCGCGACCGGACGCCGGCTGGATGCGCACGCGCGACTTCACGTTCGGGGCTGCGCTCTACGACCACGAACTCCCCGAGCAAGCGCGGTCGCATGTGGAGGGATATCTGGAAGAGTTGCGCGACGCCGCATTCACGCGAGACGTATCCAGCGAGGGCGTTCAGGCATGGGCGACCGGCCACGAGGCCGCAGTGGAACACCAGGAGACGCTCACGGATCTTCTTCGCCGCATCATCACGGGATTCGACTCGCAGAGGTGACCGAACGACACCGAGATAATTTGAAAGTAGTCAAGTCGACACCGATCAAGCGCAATACGCAAAAAGGACACGTTGTCCCTCCACGTCATTCTTGCAAGCAAGGGCCTGGTGCCGTGTCTCCCTGTCCGCGTGCCTGGAAGTCGAGTCGAAACGGTGACCCCGAGAATACATTCCGCCACTCGCTCTCGCCCTTTCTTCAGAACTGGCTGGTTCAGAGCATCACGCGGAAGGAACGCGACCAGCGGCTGCCGCATACATGCTGCAGGGCACACTCGACGCCATCAGGACAGGTGGCCTGATCGGAGCCGGATGACGATCGGACACGCGGTTCCCGGTAACAGGAACACCTGATTCGATTCCTCGTTTTCGATTCCGCACGGTCCCGGCGCTCGCACCTGCGCAGCGTCCTCCCGCGTGGTGTTACAGACGAGACCTGCCCCGAGGAGCCCGCCTGCGGACCACCCTCGGGATCGCCACTCCGGCCCGTGATACGGGCACCCGTGCCCGGGAGGGCCCCGCCTCAACGACCCGCCCGGCCTGGCTGTCACGGCCGCGTTGATCGAGATCTCGTGCCCGGGACGTTCTCGCGTCCCGTACCCGGGGCTGGTGTGTCGGCAGCGGCTGACCGGGCGCACCATGTGGTGGTAGGATCGCAGACGCGGTGCCGAGGACGAGGATGCGATCATGACGGTCAGTGATCCGCTCTCCATCACGCTGGGGGTCGAGGAGGAGTGTTTCCTCGTCGACCCGGACAGCCTCGACCTGGTCCGGGACCCCGACCCGGGATTCCTCGATGCGTGCCAGCGCAATGCCGGCCCCCACAAGGTTGTTCCGGAGCTGTTGCGCTGCCAGGTCGAGACCAACACCCGCGTGTGCACGTCGATCGCGGAACTCGCCGAGGCCCGGCGCGACCTTCGCCGGATCCTGGTCGAGACGGCCGCGCAGTACGGCATGCAGATCCTCGCGATCTCGACGCACCCCTTCGCCGACTGGCAGGTTCAGGGCATCACGCGGAAGGAACGCTACCAGCGGCTGACCACACGGATGCAGGATGTCGTCCGCCGCGCCCTGATCGGCGGCATGCACATACACGCCGGGTTCGGCAACGCCGACCAGCGCGTGCGGGTCATGACCGCATTGCGCCAGTACCTGCCGGTGTTCAATGCCCTGTCCGCCTCCTCGGCCTTCAGCGAATCCCGTGACACGGGGTTCAAGTCGTGGCGCCTGAGCGTGTTCGGCGGACTGCCGCGAACCGGCGTACCCGGACCGCTCGCCAGTGCCGGGCAGTACGAGCAGGTGCTCGACCGGTTCCGTCACATGGAACTGATCAGCGACGGCAGCGAACTGTGGTGGGACATCAGGCCGTCGCATGCGTTTCCGACGGTGGAACTGCGGATCTGCGACACGGTTCCGCTGCTCGATGACGGGACCGCAATCGCCGCGCTGTACGCGTCGCTGATCCGCAGACTGATGCGACTCGACGCGGACGGCTCCCTGCGGCAGGGCCCGCCGGTCGAGATCATCTCCGAGAACCGCTGGCTGGCGCAGCGCTACGGCACGCTCGCGTTCCTCGGTGCCGAGGCGGGAGGCCGCGAGGACATCGATGACATCGTCATGCGGCTCATCGACGAGGTTTCCGAGGACGCCGAGGCACTCGGGTGCGCCAAGGAGGTCGCCCGGATGCACGACATCATCCGTTTCGGCACCGCGGCCGACCGGCAGGTCGACCTCTACCGGTTGCGCCGGCTCGAGAAGTCCCCGCACGACGACGCGCTGCGCGCGGTGGTCGAAAGCATGATCGAGGAGAGCACCCGGGGCCTGTGAAGCCGGGTCAACCGGCCTCCCACTCGCGGATCTCGTCTTCGGGCAACCAGCCATCGAGCGCATCGGCAAGCGGGACCATGTCAGCACGCACCGGTGGCGTGGGATCGGGCGACGGCGTGCGGCTGAACCGCGGCGCGGGGGCCGGTTGCACCACGCCATCGATCTCGATGAAGGTTTCGCGCGCCTGCAGGTGCGGATCCCCGGTCACCTCGTCCATCCCGAGCACGGGCGCGAAACACGCGTCGCTGCCGCCGAGTATGCCGGTCCACTCGTCCCGCGTCCGGGTCCTGAACCTCTCGGCAACAACTTCCCTGATCCGCGGCCAGTCCTTCCGGTCCATCTGGCGCTCGACCAGGCCGGGGTCGAGACCCATCAGGCGGAACATCTCGGCATGGAACTTCGGCTCGATCGCGGCGACGGAGACGTAACGGCCGTCCGAGCACTCGTAGGTATCGTAGAAATAGGCCCCGGAATCGAGCAGGTTGCGGCCACGATCGAGTGTCATCAGCCCTGCGCTGAACATGCCGTAGATCGAGGTCATGAGTGATGCCGCACCGTCCACCATGGCGGCGTCGACCACCTGGCCGCGCCCGGAGCCGCGCGCCTCGAGCAGGGCTGCCAGCACACCGACCACCAGGTACAGCGCGCCACCTCCGAAGTCGCCAACCAGGTTCAGCGGCGGAGTCGGTGGTTCGCCGGCACGCCCGATCGCCGCGAGCGCTCCCGTCATCGCGATGTAGTTGAGGTCATGGCCGGCAGCCTGGGAGAGCGGTCCCTCCTGACCCCACCCGGTCATCCGTCCGTAGACAAGTCGAGGGTTGCGCTCGAGACAGCGATCGGGACCGAGCCCGAGTCGCTCCATCACGCCCGGCCGGAATCCCTCGATCAGCGCATCCGCCTCCTCGAGAAGGCGCAGCGCCCGGTCGACGGCTTCCGGTTCCTTCAGGTCGAGCGCAATCGCCTTGCGACTGCGCCGGGTGGTATCCGCGCTCAGTGGTCGTCCGACACCAAGGCCGCTGTCCTGGACCCGGTCGATGCGCAGAACCGTCGCTCCCATGTCGGCGAGCAGCATCGCGGCCATCGGGCCCGGCCCGATACCGGCCATCTCGATCACCCGGATCCCGGCGAGCGGTCCCATCGATCGGTCTCCCAACCCGTTTGCGCCGCTCAGGTGTCAGGCGTGACGGTATAGCGGAAGTCACAGTGGCTGGCCCCGCCCATGATCGTCTGCGTGCGTTCCAGGCGGATCTTCGGGTCATAGCCGTCGCAGAAGGCGCCGTCCCGGCCGCAGGAGAGCAGGTGTCCGATCTCGCCCAGGCCCATCTGCCTGTACATTTCGGAATACCGGCACCTGGTGATGTTGAAGTCGAAGCGCTCGTCGGACTCGTGCAGCACCTCGACCTCAAGCGCGTCCCCGGCCTTCCAGCGTTCGAACAGGGAGATGAAACCGCGCAGGCCTCCCTCGCTCTCGCCCGCGAGCGCCGCCCCCTGGGCAATCGCTGCCTTGCGGATCGCTGCCCCGAGGATCTGCTGCGCCCGCTCGGTTCCGAGTTCCGCGACCATCTCCTCGTAGATCGGCTTGATCACGGTCGCCTCGATCCGGCGCTGTTCCAGAATTGGCAGGTCTGTCATCGACATCTCCTCCTACCAGGCGGTGTACCCGCCATCGATCAGCAAGTCCGCTCCGGTCATGAACCGCGACTCGTCGCTCGCGAGAAACACCACGCCGGCCGCGATTTCATCCGGTTGGCCCAGCCGCCCGAGCGCGTGTTTCGGTCCCCACTCGCGTTCCGCGGTCTCGAGATCACCCCAGCGGGCAACAAGGCGACCCGTGGCCACCCCGCCCGGCGAGACGCTGTTGCACCGGATGTTTTCGTCGCGATGATCGAGCGCAACCCCCTTGGTCAGCTGCAGGATCGCACCCTTGGTCGAACAGTAGGCCGTCGATCCCGGCCAGGCCACCTGCCCCATCTGCGACGCGGTCAGGATGATGGAGCCTCGCCCCGCCTCACGCATATGGGGAATGACCTGCTTGCAGGCGAGGAACGACCCGGTGACATTGACCCTGAACGCCTGTTCCCATTCCTCGAGCGGCAGGTCCGCCACCGATTGGCGGGACGTCAGCGTCGCGGCCATGCACGCGAGAACGTCGATATGCCCGAGTTCCGACCTGGCCGCCTCGACTGCCCGTTCCACCGAGGCGGCATCGGCGACATCGCAGTGAAGGCCGACGGCCCGGCTCCCGGTCTCGGCCTCGATCGCGGCCGCCGCGTTCCGCGCTTCCGCCTCCGAGAGATCGAGCAGGGCGACGCGCGCGCCCTCGCCCGCCAGCGCCTGCGCCGACGCCAGCCCGATACCGGTGGCAGCCCCGGTCACCACCGCCGCCCTGCCTGCCAGACGCATCGCTCAGCTCTCCTGCGCAGCGTCGCCAAGGATGCTGCCGGTCACCGACCGGGGATCCCGCATTCCCCAGGAACCGCTGTCCACCTGGTGCAGGAAGTCATCCACGAACCAGTTGAACATCGCGGGTTCCTCCAGGTTGATGGTGTGTCCCGAGCGCGGCAGGACGACCAGCGCGCTAGAGGGAATGGTGCGTTTCATCAGCAGTCCCGGATCGAGGCACGGCTCGTCCTCGTCGCCGGTGATGACCAGGGTCGGGACCTCGAGAGCACGCATCCTGTCGGTCAGGTCATACAGCGACGGCCGTAACCGCTGGACTCCCATCATCGTGCTGGCGGATCCCTCGGTATCGTGATCACGCAGGTCGCGCTCGAATTCCGCCCAGCCGCGCGGGTCCTTGTTCTGGAACTGGACCCGGGTGGGCCCGAGCGCATAGGCGGCACCCGCCTGATCCATGCCCTCGCGCCTGATCCGCGTCGCCGTCGCGGTGGTCTCGGCCCGGAACTGCTCGCGCATGCCCGGTTCCGCCCCGTACCCGCAGCCGCCAACCACCAGCGAGAGCGCACGCTCCGGATAGTCGAGACCGAAATGCAGCGCCGAAAACCCGCCCATGGACAACCCGACAACATGGGCCTGCTCGATCCCAAGCCCGTCGAGCACGGCGCGGATGTCGTCGCACGCCCGTTTCTGCGAATAGGCCTCCGCGTCCTTCGGCACGTCCGAGGGCGGATATCCGCGCGCGTTGTACGAAATCGCCCGGTACCGCCGCGAGAAGTGCCGCATCTGCGGCTCCCAGCTGCGGCAATCACCCGCAAACTCGTGCACAAAGACCACGGGGGTACCGGTGCCGGCCTCCTCGCAGTGCAGATGGACGCCGTCGTCGGTCACGATCCGTGCCATGTTCCGCTCCTCCTGACAAAGCGCGGCAAAGTAGATCAGCGCCGAGGGCCCGGTGCAACCTGCATTGCCGAATCCTCGTCGGCGACAAACGGCATCGCGAAACATGACCATACCAATTGCCGCCCTTGCGGTACTGCACTAGACTCTGGCCCCGCCATCAAGGGGAGGTACACCATGTACAAGGCGTTTCTGAAACAGGTGTCTCTGGCCGCGGCCGCGCTGTGCGTGATCGCGATCGGCGTCACCGGGACCCCGGCCACCGCCGAACTCGACCAGAAGCAGTTCAAGGTGGTGGGGACCTGGAGCTTTCTCGATCACTGGAAGGAACGGGAAGGTCCGTTCTGGAACGATCGTTTGCCCTCGCTTTCCGGCGGCAAACTGACGGCGAATGCCAAGTCGCAGACCGAACTGGGTCTGTCCGGCTTCGAGATCATGCGGCTGCTCAAGCTCGGTGTCTTTGACGCCGTACACGGGGTGACCACCTACGTGGCCCAGGACAGCCCGATGATCGAGGGCGCCGACCTTGCCGGTGTCATCCAGGATCTCGGTCTCTACAGGGAGGCCAACGAGGCCTACCGCGCCATCCTCGAGCGCGAGTTCGAGACCAAGTACGGTGCCAAGCTGCTGATGATCTATGCCTGGCCGAGCCAGCAGCTGTGGTGCAACCTCGGTGACAAGAGCATCACCGACTTCAGCCTCTCGCAGCTCGAGGGCAAGAAGATCCGGACCTACAGCACCACTCTCGGCGACTTCATCGAGGGTGTGGGCGGCAGCGCGGTGACCATCGCGTTTGCCGAGGTGGTCCCGGCGCTGCAGAAGGGCGTCGCCGACTGTGGCCTGACCGGCACCCTTCCGGCCTACAACGCCAAGTGGTGGCAGGTTGTGACCCACAACATCCGGATCAGGCTCGGCTACGCATCCTCGTTCCTGGCGATGAACCTGAAGGTCTGGGACAGCCTGAGCGAGGAGACCCAGCAGTTCTTCCGGACCCATCTCGCCGAGCTGGAGGAGGAAATGTGGGTCGCCACCGCGCAGAACGACCAGCGCGGCATGGACTGCAATGCGTCTGGTCCGTGTGATGTCGGCGAACCCGGCGGCATGGTGCCGATCGAACCGTCAGAGGCGGACAAGGCCAAGCTCAAGGAAGTGGTCGAGAACTTCGTGCTCAAGCGGTGGGCCAAGCGTTGTGGCACCCAGCAGTGCGTCGACGAATGGAATGCGACCATCGGCAAGATTTCCGGGATGTCAGCATCGCTCTAGCATCCGGAACCGAGTGACTTCGAGAAGTGGCGTCGTGACCCGGGTCACGGCGCCACCCTTTCATTCCCGTACGTCCTGGAGACCCTGATCTCATGCTCGCGATGCTTCACGCGGGACTGGGCACCTTCGCGATCATTCATGCGCGGCTGGAGCGGCTCTCGCAGATAGCGGTATGGATCGGTGGCGCCGCCTTGCTCGCCGCGGCGGTCATGGTGACCGCAGACGTCCTGTCCCGGAAGATCTTCAACGTGACCATGAGCGGATCGGACGAATACTCCGGTTACGTGTTCTCGGCCACGACCACCTGGGCCTATTCCTACTGCCTGCTGCACCGCTCGAATGTCAGGATCGATGCGCTGTACAACCTGCTGCCGCGCACGGTCACGGGCGTGCTCGACGTGATCGGGCTCGGAATGCTGCTCTATTTCATGTCCATCATGACCTATTACGCCTTCGTCTCGTTCCACAATTCATGGATATACGACTCGGTCTCGATCACCACGCTCGGGACACCGCAATGGATCCCGCAACTGTTCTGGGTCGCGGGCCTGTCGCTGTTCTTCATCACCCTTGTCTTCGTCGTGATCTACGCGCTGCTCGCACTGGCGCTTCGCAACTGGGACCTGGTGGCCAAGATCGCCGGAGTCCCGTCAATCGCCGAAACCGTGGAAGAGGAAACCCATGGTGTTGACGTGATGACGCAGGACTCCAGGGAGCCGTAGACATGGCCTTCACCATTCTCGTCGGCCTCCTGATCCTGGTCCTCGCCGCCGTCCCCGTCGGCGCCGTTCTGGGCATTCTCAGCTTCGTTCTCGACAAGATCTCCATGGGCGGAACGCTCACGCCCGCACTCGCCGAGATCTACTGGGACAAGAGCAAGGAATTCATCCTGGTCGCGGTTCCCATGTTCATCCTCCTGGGTGAGATCATGCTCCGGGCCGGGATCGCGCGGCGGATGTACGCCGCCATGATCCAGTGGCTGTCCTGGCTGCCGGGCGGCCTGATGCACGCAAACATCGGCTCCTGCACCATCTTCGCGGCCAGCTCCGGATCCAGCGTCGCCACGGCGGCCACCGTCGGTACGGTCGCCTACCCCGAGATCGCGGCACGTGGCTACAACGAGCGGCTGTTTCTGGGCTCCCTGGCAGCCGGAGGTACGCTCGGCATCCTGGTTCCGCCATCGATCAACCTGATCATCTACGGGCTGCTGACCGACACCTCGGTCCCGGAGCTCTACCTCGCCGGGATCATTCCGGGGATCATCCTCTCCAGCCTGTTCATGATCTCGATCATGTGCGCGTGCATGTACCGGCCGTCATGGGGCGGACGGGCGGTCGAAACCACCTGGGGGGACCGGATCCGGTGCCTTCCGGACCTGTTGCCGCCCATCGTGCTGTTCGCCGCCGTGGTCGGTTCGATCTATGCCGGTATCGCCACCCCGACCGAAGCGGCATCGATCGGCGTGTGCATGGCAGTCCTGATCGCCGCGTTCTTCCGGACGCTGAACCTGCGGATGCTGCGCGACGCCTTCGAGGGCACCATGCGGACGACGGCGATGATCATGCTGATCGTCTTTGCCGCCATATTCCTGAACTTCGTCCTCGGTTTCATGGGGATCACCCAGGCCATGCTGGGCTTCATCCGCGACCTGGGGCTCACCCCGGTGCAGACCATCCTGCTGATCGTGGTGTTCTACCTGTTCCTCGGGATGTTCATGGAAACCCTGTCCATGATGCTGACCACGGTGCCGATCGTCTTCCCGATCGTCATGGCGCTCGGCGTTCCCGAGTTTTCGGACGTGTGGTTCGGGATCCTGATCACGCTGCTGATGGAAGCCGCCCTGATCACGCCGCCGATCGGCGTCAACCTGTACGTGGTGCACGGCATCCGCAGCCGCGGTGGACACTTCAACGATGTCGCGATCGGCTCGCTGCCGTTCCTGGTCGCCATGCTCGGGATGATCCTGCTGCTGATCGCCTACCCGAGCCTCGCAACCTGGCTGCCGGTTCTGGTCTACCACTGATCGTCCGGGAACGGCACGGCACGCCGCTCCCGGTCAGGACCACTGGACCTCTGTCAGCACACGCTGCTGGGAATGTCGCTGATGAGCATTGACCCCGGGGTATGGGTCAGCACCAGCGGGACCCCCGCCTGCCTGATCGCGTTCTGCGGGGTCACGCCGCAGGCCCAGAAAACCGGGATCTCGTCGGCGCGGATGGGCACCGACTCACCCCAATCCGGAGAATCGATGTCGGCAATGCCGATCGCCGCCGGGTCACCGAGATGGACCGGCATGCCGTGGGTGTGCGGAAACCGCGCCGTCACCGCGGACGCGCGAATGGCGTCACGGGCCGGCATCGGCCGCATGGAGACCACCATCCCGCCTCCGAAAGGCCCGGCCGGAACCGTCTCGATCGAAGTCCTGTACATCGGCGTCGTCCGGCCGGTCTCGATGTGCCTGAGCGGAACCCCCGCCAGCATGAGGGCTTCCTCGAACGACAGCGAGCAGCCGAGCACGAAGGCGACCGAGTCTTCGCGCCAGTACTCGAGGATGTCGGCTGCCGAGCCCTCGATCCGGCCGTCGCGATAGATGTTGTAGCTCGGCAGGTCAGTGCGGATGTCGAGATCCACGCCGAGGTCCGGAATACGCGGATCGCCGGTATCCGACATGCCGATCAGCGGACACGGCGCCGGGTTGCGCTGGCAGTACCGGGCGAAGTCGAGGGCGTGCTCCTCCGGCAGGATGGCAAGATTGCCCTGGGTATAACCGTTGGCCATGTTGGCGGTCGTGCCTCGCCAGGCGCCCGACCGGAACAGGCGGCGCAACCGCGCCGGCTCTGCGGTTGCCGCGTCGAACGGGAACGGTCCGGCACCCTCGCCTGCGGTTTCCTGAAGCGCCATCGTCGTTCTCCCCTGCAGTCCCTCGCGGTTACTGTACCAAGGGTACGCGAGTGCGCCCGCGCTACCAAGACCCGTGTCGTACCCGCCGCAAGCCGGAGCCCCGCGCGCCCCGAAGAGAGGAACTGTCGCACTCGGTTCAGACCGTCCGAAACCGCTTGTGCCCCGAGCGGCGACTCCGCACGCGGCCCCTCTCCTTCCCCACACCGCCGCTCGCGTTCCCTGGAACCGGACGGCATCCTGCGCGACAGACGGCGGAAGCATTCCATGCGCGCCTGCACCACCGAAAACACCGAACTGTCCGGGGCGGGTTCGAGGAGCAATCCGCCGGAAACGTCCGCTGTCCGACCTTGACCGTACCCTTCGCAGGTTCGGCTTCACGCTCAACTCTGGCCCTGCATGGCACTTCGTTGTCCGCAGGCTGGACAAGCTCGGCCCGGTCTACATCGTTCCGGCCCGCTAACGCACCTGATCGCCAACGACCTGCGGCGAAAGGCCCACGCCACGATCAATGTGACTCTGTCCGAACGCAAGTCCGTTGGCAGGTGACGGGATCCCGGGTACCGGCAGCATCCGAAAACCGCGGCTTGCAGCGTTGTGCCGGGGCATACATGGCGGTCCAAGGATTGTTAAATCCTTCGGAAGGACACCATGACAAGCCATGCGCTTCCCGCCTGTGCGAACTCCGCCGGAGCGGACCTCAACCCGGCGGAACGGCGGGCGGCGGCGGGGATTGTCACGGCGACCAGGGCAACCCGAAAGAAGAAGTCATGTGCAAAACCGGAGAAGATCTGGTCCAGTCACTCAACGAGCACTGGCCAGTGCCCAGGATGAAGGCCGCGCCGTCGTTCTTGCGCCCCTGACCCCGAGAGAGGTCCGCGAGCTCGCGAATCTGACTCAATCGCAGATGGCGCCCGTGACGGGCATGAGCCTGTCCGGTTACCGCAAACGGGAGCAGGGCACCCGCCGGGTCAGCGGTTCGGCAAGGGTTCTCCTGCACGTGATTCAGCGCAAACCGGAGGCAGTCATACCAGCTTTGTTTTCGTGAGTTTCATTTCAAGGTCAATTCGCATTCTTGGCCTGTATTGTCGAAAAAAAGAAAGACAGGAAGAACGGGACCTGGTTTCGAACGACAGGTGCTCGTAAAGGAAGTACCGAGAGACGTGCGCGGGCCACTGCACACTTTCTGAACCGGTCACCCCGCGGTACCCGTACGGAAGCGATCGGTTCCAGTGTCATGTACCTGGTACTCTGAACAGCTGACTCGTCGTTATGCTCGAGAAGGATGGCGCCGATCGGCCGCGTAATGGTCTCCTGGTTGGGGACCATGCCGGCAAACCTGGTCCGTCGCCTGATTTCGCCATGGAGGCGTTCGAGCGGGTTTGTCGAGTGCCGCTCGGGCCGGTGCGCGCCCGGGAAGGCCATACGGCCGGAACATCGTGCTCGCTCCCGTCCATGAAGACTGCGAGCCCTGGCGCCTTGGCCCCGAGCTGGTCGGCGATCTGGCGCCACCGCAAGGGAGCACTGCTCGCATCCTCGTGGGCAAAGGCGGTGGCGATGAAGGCGGCAGCCCTGCGTGTCGACATGGGCGAGGAGGGTGCGCACGTAGTGCAACGCGACAGCGCCGCGAGGTGGTGCCGGGGATGCGGGCTGCGGCCGCCCTGAACCCCTTGTGGTCGTCGGAGATCACACCTTGGACACCGCGCAGGTCGCGGCGGTTCAGCGAAGCCCGAACCCGGTCCGGAAGGTCTTCTCCTCCGATGGGCCGATCGTCATGCCGAGCACCTCGCGACGGCCCTGGTCATTGTCGGCCACCGCGACCGGGGAGTCCGGCCTCGCGCACCTTCATGCAGGTGATATCCAGCCAGAGGTACCGCCAGTCGCCTTCCAGCGGATGGTCAAGGCCCGGACCGAACGCTCCGGACGAGGAGTTACAGACGGACCCGCCGCAGCGCTGTTCAGTGGTTTGCAAGGAAGTCGAGCAGGGCGCTGCAGAACGACCGGCGCTCGTCGCGGCCGGTGGCAACGTGCGCGGCTTCCGGGAGCCAGTGCCCTCGCGCCGCGGGTAGGTGCTCCTGCACCGGGAGTGTCAGACGCGGCGGGGTGATGGCATCGCGGCCGTTGTGCATGACCAGCGCCGGCGCCGTGATCGCGCCGAGGCGATCGAGCGTGTCATGCGACAGGCCCGCCTCGGTCAGCCTTTCGTGGGTCTCGATCCGGCCGGCGAGATCGGACCACGCGCCTCCCGGTCCCAGCAGCCGGTCCCGGTAGCGGGCGTAGAACCCGGCATCGAACCCTTCCATCACCACCATGCGCTGAAACACGTCGAACCCCATGTGCCGGTGCACGTCGAGCCACAGGGTCAACTGGTCCCGGAACCGGGTATCGGGCCGGGCCCAGCACCCGGTGTTGACCAGGCTGCGCACCAGGGCGGGCGCCTGGAGCGCCACTTCCTGGAAGATGCAGGCACCGATGCCGATGATGCCGACGAAATGCGCCCGCTCGATGCCCAGGCGGCGGGCCAGTTCGATGACGTCACGCGCGTGCAGCGCGGTGGTTGAGGCGATGGCCGGATCGTCATCCGACTGCCCGATGCCCCGGTGGTCGAAGACAACGACCCGGTACCGGTCAACCAGCCCTTCGGGAAGATGACCGGTGTTGCCGTGGCAGTAGGTGCCCCAGCCGCCCGAACAGAACACCGCCTCCCCGGTTCCGTGGACCTCGTAGTGCATCTCGTGTCCGTTGATGGTCAGTACCGGCATCACGAACTCCCGAATTCGCGGTGCAGCAGGGTCTCGATCCAGGCGGCTATCGCGTGCAGCCGCACGTCGTCGCCTGCCGAAGCCATCAACTGCAGTCCGACGGGCAGGTCCCCCGCGGCGCGCGGGATCGGGACCGAGATCGACGGGCAGCCGGCAAAGTTGGCAGGCGCGGTGAAGTCGGCCTGCGAAACCGGGACCTCGTCGTCGAAGTCGAATGGCGGTTGCGGCGTGGTCAGGGAAATGATCGCGTCCGTGGTCTTCATCACCCGGGACATCGTCTCCCCGATGCGGCGTACGTGGTCCATCGCCTCGAGATATCGCGGTGCCAATGTGGCGGCGCCATAGTGCAGCATGGCCCGGAAGGTCGGGGAAAACGCGTCCGGCTGTCCTCGCAGCATCGCGCTGTGGGCGTGGGCCGCCTCGACCTCCGAGACCAGTAGTCCCGCCCGACGCGCCACGGCCGGGTCATAATCGGCAAGCAGGACGCGCCTGACCCCCACGCCGTTGCCCGCCAGCGCGCCCAGCACCTCCTTCCAGACCGCGGCCGAGGTGGGGTGAAGGCTGGTGCTCTCGAAATTCTCGATCGTCACCAGGCCCAGGTCGCGAACGACTGTCTGTGGCTTCGGCAGGCCGGCCAGCAGGCGGGTATCCTCGACCGTCCACGCCAGCGGGCCCACGGTGTCGAGGGACGTGGAGAGCACAGAAACCCCGTCTGTCGGCCAGAACCCGCGCGATGGCTTGAAGCCGACGACACCGCAATACGCAGCCGGCACCCTGACCGACCCCATGGTATCGGTCCCGAGAGCGCCGGGCACCAGTCCGGCCGCGACCGCAGCCGCCGACCCGCCGCTGCTGCCCCCGGGGGTGCAGCCGGGAGCGGCCGGATTGGCAGTGCGGCCATGATGCGGATTGTCGGTGGTCGCGCCGAGCGCCCCTTCGTGCATGTTGGCCTTGCCAAGCGGCACCAGGCCCCGATCACGCAGCGCCGCAATCACGCCGGCGTCGCGTCGCGCCACCCGGCTGACGGCAAGGCCATTGGTTGTCGGCTGTCCTGCGATATCGATGTTGTCCTTGATGACGACCGGCACACCGTCAAGCGGCGACAGCGGGGTACTGCTGCCGCGGCGCTCATCACTGCGCCCGGCTTCCTCGAGTGCAGCCGGCGCATCCAGGTAGACCAGTGTGTTCAGGTCAGCGTCGCTCTCCGAGATCCGGGCAAGACAGGCCTCGACACACTCGACCGATGTCGTCACGCGCAACGCCAGGTCCCGTGCAACACCCGCCACTCCGGGGCGCGCGGCCTGGTCGAGAGAATTCGACACTTCTGCTCCATTCACCCGCGGAACGCGCAATACCCGTCACTCGCCGCTCGCCGGGAGTTGCATGGCCTGTCAACGCCTGCCGGGATCCAGTGCGTTATACTCGCAGTTCCGGTGCCAACCTGTTCCCCGAAACCGTAACATGCGTCCTTGACAGGCACCAGACAGGCTCCGACGGAGAGAATCATGGTCGAACGCGAGGACATCTTCGAGGTCCGGGAGTCCGACATCGTTGCGCCGTCGGCGCATGAACATCGCTCGACCTGGCGGCTGCTCCGGCGCCTGTGCCTGCCGGCAACGCTGGCCGATCCTTCCCCCGGAGCAACCGTTGTCGAGGGCCTGGTAGTGGATACCGAGACAACCGGGTTGCAACAGCAGCGCGACGAGGTCATCCAGCTCGCGCTCATTCCGTTCCGATACGATCGGGACAGCGGCCAGGTTCTCAGCATCGGCCTTGACGAGGCCTATGTCGGGTTGCGCGAGCCAACGGTCCCGGTGAGCCCCGCGGCCTTTGCGATCCACGGAATCGGGGCAGACGCACTGCGCGGCCAGACCGTCGATGACGGGAGGGTCCGGGAGCTTGCCGAGGCGGCACGTCTCGTCGTGGCCCACAACGCCGACTTCGACCGGCCGCTGGTCGAGAAACACTGGCCGATCTTCGCACGCTGCAACTGGGGATGTTCGGTGCGCGGCGTGAACTGGGCCGGATACGGAGCCGGCTCGGCGTCCCTTTCGGCACTCGCGACGCGGTACGGATTCTTCTTTGACAGCCACGACGCGATGGAAGACGCCCGGGCCACGCTCGCCCTGCTGACCCGTACCCTCCCGGACCAGCGCCAGGTCCTCGCGGCGGTGCGCGAATCGGCACTCAGGACCGACTGGCTGGTCCGGGCCGTCGATGCGCCACACGAGGCCAACACCCGCCTGCGCGAGCGCGGGTATCGCTGGAGACCGCGAACCGAGCCTGGCGGTGGCAGCTGGTGGACGGTCACGGGTGAGGTCGAAGCGGAACAGGACTGGTTGCGCGAAGCCGTATACGGCGGCAGGGACCACAGCGTCGTCGCCCGCATCACGGCCGCGAACAGGCACTCCGCCCGCATCTGGAACGACTGAACCGGATGCCAGGCGCTACCGGTCCGGAAACAGGGTGCGGATGACGATGTTGACGCGGGCCCGCATGCCGGGAGCCAGGTTGGGCGGCGGATCATCGATCGAGATGCTGACCGGGATTCTTGCGAGGTCCGAGCCGAACCCCCTGCCGTTCGACGGTATCTCGACCTTCATCTCCGTCGCGGTCACGGTGCCGATACCCCTTACCATTCCGTGGAAGGTTTGAAAGGGATAGGCTTCGAGGCTGATCTCCACCGGCTGGCCGACCTCGACATGCCGAAGCCTCGTCTCGGCGACATGCGCCTCGATCCAGAACCGTTCCGGATCGTGCAGCATCATGATTGTCGTGCCGTCCTCGACGTACTCGCCGACGTGGTGGTAGATGCGGCTGATGACGCCCGAGATCGGGGCGAGGATCCTGCGATCGTCGCGTTCGGCCCCGGCAGCCCTGATCCGGTCGCGGATCCGCTCTTCCTCCAGGCCCGCCACCCTGATCATCTCGACGATCACGTCGATCCGGGCCCGGGTCGCCTGGATCTCGCGGAACTCCTGGCGGGCAACCGCGACCCTGGCCTCGACGACATCGGCCTCACCACGCAACGTCAGCACCCGGTCCTTTTCCTGGCTGAACCTGTCCTCGGACACCAGGTCGCGTTCCAGCAGGTAGGTCATACGGGCCAGGTTGGCCTCGGACAGTTCCAGCCGTTCACCAACGGAGCGGAATTCCTGCTCGATGGCCCTGATCTTCTGTTGCGAGGTTGCCAGTCCCGATTCGAGCTCGGCCTCGGCGGCCCGCTGCTCCGCCAGCAGCCGGTCACGTTCGGCCCCCTTCAGCGCGAGCTCCGTTCGCAGGGCTTCGAGTTCGAGCCGGATCCCGGTGTCATCGAACTGCACCAGGAGGTCACCCGCCGCGACCCGCCCTCCTTCCGACACCGGGAGATCAACGATCTTCGCGTTGACCACCGGGGAAATCCGTGTGAGTTCGCTGCGTATCCGTCCGTCACTCTCGTAGACGTGGGTAAGCCAGTGCACGACTTCCCAGGCGGCAAAGACCGCGCCACCGACAAGGCCCGCAACAATGGCCGCCTTCACAGTGCGCTTCACCGCCCCACCCGCCTTCAGGACCTGAACGACGACAGCGGGCACGGCACCTGTTCCGGGCCCGGGACCGCAGTGCCGACCCCTCGTGCGACCGGAGTGCGGAGCCCGCAGCCGGAAAACGCTACCAGTAACCCCGGCCGCCTTCAACAGACCACACCGTCCCGGGACCGTGCGTGGTGACGGCCGACACTACACCCACTGTCGGCGAACGCGACGAGCCACGACCGGTCCGCAGTCTGCTCGGCAACAGGAATTTCCTGTTCGTCTGGCTGATCGGCGGACTGACAGGGGTGGTGCGCTGGTTCCAGTTGCTCGCGTTCGGGGTCTATACGCTGGAGATCACCGGCTCGCCGTTGCTGGTCGCGAGCATTCCCGTGCTGTGGATGTTGCCGCTCACCCTGTGCGGGCCTCTGATCGGAGTCATCTCCGAGAGCCTCAACCGCAAGACCCTGCTCTCGGTTGCGATGACACTCATCACCGCGCTGCAGGTGGTCATGATGCTGCTGGCCGACGCCGGCGTCCTCACCTACGCGATGATCGCGATCGCCTCCTTCCTGAGCGGCCTGTTCTGGGCCAGCGACATCCCCCTGCGCCGCCGGATACTCGGTGACCTTTCGGCCGGACTGGTCTCACCGGCAATGGGCCTCGACTCCGCCACGTCCAACGCGACCCGGATGCTCGGACCCCTGCTCGGCGGGTTCATCCTGCAGTACCTGGGCATGAGCGGGATCTTCACGCTCAGTTCCGCGATCTACATCTTCTGCCTGCTGCTGGTGCTGCTGGCGCACATTCCCGGGACCGTGGGCATCGGGGCCATGCCGTCCATCCTTCGCGACCTTGCCGGCGGCGTCCGGCTGGCGCTGGGCGACGCCGGGCTGCGCCGGATCCTGCTCATTACCATCATCTTCAACATCTGGGGGTTTCCGTTCACCTCCATGATCCCGATCCTCGGCCGAGAGGAACTCGGGCTCTCGCCGCTTCTGATCGGACTGCTCACCAGCATGGAGGGGCTCGGTGCGTTCGTCGGCGCCCTGGTGATCGCGGTTCACGCCCGGCCAGGACAGTTCCTCCGGATCTACGTGGGCGGCGTGATCCTCTACCTGGGTACAATCGGCTATCTCTCGCTTCTCGCATTCGTTGCCGGCGGGCCGTACCACTCCTTCATTGCCTGCGCGCTCGCGCTGGCGGTCAGCGGAGTTGGCAGTGCATGCTTTGCCGCGATGCAGGGCACGCTCACCTACCTCGCAGCTCCGGCGGAATACAGGAGCCGGGTCCTGGGCATGCTGACGCTTTGCATCGGCACCGGGCCGATCGGATTCTTCAACGTCGGGCTGATGGCGGAGCAGTTCGGCGTCGCGGCCGCCCTCGCGATCATTTCCGTCGAAGGGTTTGTTGCGCTGCTGGCCCTGTGGGCCTGGGGCGGCTCCGGGCCCTCCAGGGCTCCCGGTACCCGGTGAGCCTCCGCTCAGGCCTCACCGAGCCGCATCTCGTTGTCCCAGACCTCGGCCGGCATCGGCAGTCCGGCGAAGTCGGCATCCGTCAGCCGACCATCCGGTTCGATTCCCCGGGGCTCGAGGACCAGCATCAGTTGCCTCGCGTGCTGCCCGGAATGCCAGCAGGTCCGCTCCAGCACCTCGTGCAGGACCACGTCACCGTAATAGACGCGCCCGGGCCGGGAAAAGTCGGTGCCGACACCGTCGCGCTTCCACCACGCCACAGTTGCTGTCTCACCCCCTCGCCGTACGTGGCCAGATCGTCACGGCCGGCACTGTGGTCCGGGACGGTGCCGAGCAGGGCGTCGCAGGTGTACGGCGCGTCGTGCTCGACCCGGTCAGGGAACACCTCGGGGATGTTCATCACGTGGTAGGCGAGCTGACGCCAGGAGCGTGGCCGCCCTGCCAGCATGGTGCGGAGTTCAGCTTCCGGGATCTGGGCAACGTGACGACAGACGGCACGCAGGATCCCGTCCAGCCGTTCCATCATGACCGCGGGCGGCAACATCTCGTGGCCGCCGTAATCGAAGCCCGCGACCCGGGCGACGTCGCGGAAGACAGCCCCGTTTGCCCAGTCGTCACCCCGGGCAACGATGGGCACCAGGCGCAGCCCGAGCCGGGCGAGCTCCTTGAAACCGGTCTCGTCGGCAAGAACGTTGACCGATTCGAACTGCTGGCCGTTGGCAAGCAGGAATTCCTTGACCTTGAGGCAACTGGAACATCCCGGCTGCCAGTACACCTTCAGCGGCGGCCGTTCCGACGTGGTTTCAATCACTCACCTTCCTTCTGCCTTCCACCGCGCAGCCAGGCATCATGCCAGCTGACGGTCGTGCGGAGGCATGCCGTGCATCCGGAGACGTGCGGACCGCTTGTGAAATGCCGAATCGGCCGAATGAATGACAATTTGTGACGACGAACTATCAGGTAATCAAATATATGTGCTGCTGCTCGACCATGTCCGGACCTTGTCAACAGAAATCCGTATTCATCAGGAGACAGGACTCATACTGCTCATTCGACCAAGGGGAATAGTACAGCTCTCCGTCTAAGCCCTTGTAGCGGATCCTCACAGTCGCCCAGACTTCGGCGCAGCCGAACCATCCGGAGCCCACCGCCGGGTATGCCCCCGTGTTGAGACACTCTTCCCTTTGCGTATGGGTCCTGAAGCCATATTCGAAGTTATAGTATGTCTTTTCCAGGACCTTCAGCTTCAGGCAGTACCCGTTGCGCATTCCGGTAATGCGTGAATCTTCGCCGCTCACAGTATATGAAACGTTCAATTGCCTTGCTCTGCAATTCTGGACCGACACCGAATTTACCGTGGGACGGGTCTCATCGACAAAACCCGACATGGAAAAAGCCGGAACCGCTGCTACAGCCGACAGCAGGACACCAAGACAACCGACAATGGCGACCGGGCTGCCAAAGCGGAATGCTGCGGATTGGATGCGGTTCATCGCATTCCTCCACTTTCAGCATCTCCAGGAAACTCTACCATGATACGAATATCTGTCCCGGCGCTGCAGGAATACGACAGTTCCGCCCACCCAAAAATGTGCAGTTTCCAAATACGGGCAGATACTACCAGTCGAATTGCCAACTACTACAAGCCAAAGGCGCCATTGAAGGCATTTGTCTGCTGTCGCTTCCGGCCGGAAATCGGTGGTCCCACGCTCCGCAAACAAACCGAAATGAGATGTGCGCATGCGGTCGGCCCGGAGACTCTCACGAAATCGGGAATAACGGGATGCAAATGGCCTTCGAACAGCGAATTCGCGGTGAATTGGCAAATTCCTTTTGCCGCAATTAGGCATCCGCCAACGGCTGCAGGGCGATTTGTGGTTTGTTTATCGGCGGCGTACTGCCGATCGGGACGGATCAGACGAGCGTTTCTGCCATGCGGCGTGATCGTGTCGCTGGCTGTCCTGCCAGTTCCATCAGACGAAGAGCTTGCCATGCCGGTTCCGCGGCGTCTCTGCGGCCGGCGAAGGATATCGGCGACCAGGCCCGGAGACCGACGTTGTTGAGCCTGGCTGTGCCGATGGGGGTATACATGGTCGCGACGCGCCTGCCGCCACGGTCAGGGCCGGCGAACACCCACGACTGGCGGCCGAGGGCAATATCCTGGATGGATACTTGCAGTGCGCGCCCATCTTCGAGCACGGACTCTCGCCGGTCCAGGACAAACCCACAGGCGGTCCACGACGGCGGCCTATTCTGCAACCGACACCGGAGATGGAGAAACCATGCAAAGACTGACACCGCCTTTTTCGTGCACCAGCCTTATGGAGGTGACCTTGTGCCAACGGTGTGCTGCGTGTGACATTGGCGACTGCCATCCCGAGTACAGGTTTGCCATGACGCGACGCAGAACTTCATCGATGCCATGCAGCGTCGATGGTCGATCTCTCCTTGAAGACCGACATAAAGTGGCAGAGGGAGGCCAACACTGCTTTGCTCGAACCCGGGCTTGCCGGAGATGAACCTGTCATCTGCTGCATGGAACCGGAATGATCGGCGGGGTATCTCTTTTCCTGACTGCTTTCGACGCAATGAATCGAAGGCAGGACCGTATATTGGTTTGCACGCAACGCTTGGTTCAGGATGACAATTCGTGTGGTATTCTGGTTGCATTTGTGTCAATACCTTCGAAATATCACCGTGGTTGCCCACCGTACCGGGTGGCCCGTCGAATTGAATGGCCTGGATCCGGAAAAGAGGGCGCTCCTGGCCGCTTGGCATCAACCTTGACTGCCGGGGCGCATCCGGAACTCGAGCGGAATACGGCCGACGGCATCGGGGTTGCCTGCCCGGACCGCGGCGGCGAGCGTGGCCGACTGGCGATCGGGCAGCAGGATTTCGTCACGTGCGACGAACTCCGACACCCCGGTCCGCACCCGGCGTTCCCGGTTGCGTTCCGAGCGCTCGAGCAGGTCGAACCACTCGTCCGGCCGCCTGACGCTGCGCATCCAGCGTGCCCCGCGCCGACGACACCGGCCACACGGGCGGCACGCTCGTCGAGAGCCCCCGCCACCACCACGGTGGCGCACCCGTAGCTGGTGCCGTAGAGACCGATCCGTTCCCGGTCCACCCCGTCCTGCAGGCCGAGGAGGGTGGCCGCAGCCATCACGTCGTTGACCCGGCTCCATGGCATGCTGACGCTGTGCATCGGCACCGGGACGATCGGATTCTTCAACGTCGGGCTGATGGCGGAGCAGTTCGGCGTCGCGGCCGCGCTCGCGATCATTTCCGTCGAAGGGTTCGTGGCACTGCTGGCCCTGAGGGCCTGGGGCGGCTCCGGGCCCTCCAGGGCTCCCGGTACCCGGTGAGCCTCCGCTCAGGCCTCACCGAACCGCATCTCGTTGTCCCAGACCTCGGCCGGCATCGGCAGTCCGGCGAAGTCGGCATCCGTCAGCCGACCATCCGGTTCGATTCCCCGGGACTCGAGGACCAGCATCAGTTGCCTCGCGTGCTGCCCGGAATGCCAGCAGGTCCGCTCCAGCACCTCGTGCAGGACCACGTCACCGTAGTAGACGCGCCCGGGCTGGGAAAAGTCGGTGCCGACACCGTCGCGCTTCCACCACGCCCACAGTCGTTGTCTCACCCCCTCGCCGTACGCGACCAGATCGTCACGGCCGGCAATGTGGTCCGGAATGATGCCGAGCAGGGCCTCGTAGGTGTACGGCGCGTCGTGCTCGACCCGGTCAAGGAACACCTCGGGGATGTTCATCACGTGGTAGGCAAGCTGACGCCAGGAGCGCGGCCGCCCCGCCAGCATGGTGTCGAGTTCCGACTCGGGGATCTGGGCAACATGGCGACAGACGGCACGCAGGATCCCGTCCAGCCGTTCCATCATGACCTCGGGCGGCAGCATCTCGTGGCCGCCGTAGGCAAAGCCCGCGACCCGGGCGACGTCGCGGAACACGGCCCCGTTTGCCCAGTCGTCACCCCGGGCCACGATGGGCACCAGGCGCAGCCCGAGCCGTGCGAGTTCCTCGAAGCCGGCCTCGTCGGCGAGGACGTTGACCGATTCGAACTGCTGGCCGTTGGCAAGCAGGAATTCCTTGACCTTGAGGCAACTGGAACATCCCGGCTGCCAGTACACCTTCAGCGGCGGGCGTTCCGATGTGGCTTCCATCACTGACCTTCCTCCTGGCTTCCTCCGCGCAGCCAGGCATCGTACCAGCTGACGGTCTCCTCCATCACCCGCTCGAGCGCCGACCCGGTGTAGACCTCGTAGTGACCGGTGCCGGGGATCACCACCAGCTTCTTCGGATCACCGGCGAGATCGAACAGGCGCTGGCTTTCTTCCGGCGGAACCAGCCGGTCATCACCCGCCGCCACCAGCAGCAGCGGGCGCGGTGCAACGCGCTCCACGAACCACTCGGGGTGGAAGATCAGGGTTTCGTCAATGAACTCGAGCGGAATACGGCCGACAGCGTCGGGGTTGCCTGCCCGGGCCGCGGCGGCGAGCGCGGCCGACTGGCGATCGGGCAGCAGGATTTCCTCGCGGGCGACGAACTCCGACGCCCCGGTGCGCACCCGGCGTTCCCGGTCGCGTTCCGAGCGCTCGAGCAGGTCGAACCACTCGTCGGGCCGCCTGACGCTGCGCATCCAGCGTGCCCCGTGCCCCATGCCGACGACACCGACCACACAGGCGACACGCTCGTCGAAAGCCCCCGCCACCACCACGGTGGCGCACCCGTAGCTGGTGCCGTAAAGACCGATCCGGTCCCGGTCCACCCCGTCCTGCAGGCCGAGGAAGGTGACGGCAGCCATCACGTCGTTGACCCGGCTCCATGGCGCCAGCCGGTTCGGCTGGCCCTCGCTGCTCCCCCATCCCTTGTAGTCGAAGGCGAGAACGACGTAGCCCGCCGCGACGAGCGCCGCGGCATTGTCAGGCAGATAGAGATCCTTGACACCGGTGTAGCCGTGGCAGAGCACCACCCCCGGCCGCCCTGCCCCTGGCGTGGCGCCATCCGGTCGGTACAGGTCACCCTGGAGCTTCATGCCCTCGCTGTAGAACGTCACGGCACTGCGCATGCCACTCTCCGCGTTCCGGGAATCCCTGCGGCAGTCTGCCACAGTTCGACGGTGCGAGTGAATCGCGCCGGGGAGGAAAGCGCATGACTGCGTGCGCCTTGCCAGGTTGCCGGGCCCGGATAGACTGGCCGGCGCACCAGACGGGAGACATGATCGCATGAAGACCGGTTTCATCGGACTGGGCGCCATGGGGCGCCCGGTGGCACTGAACCTGCTGCGGGCGGGAGTTCCCCTCGTGGTGCACGACATCGACAGGGCGCGTGTCGGCGAGCTGACCGCCGCCGGCGCCGGGTCCGCGAGCTCGGCGCGCGGTGTCGCCGCCGCGGCGACCCGGACGATCTGCATGGTCGAGACCACGCAGCAGGCCGAGGACGTGATCACCGGACCGGACGGCATCGCGCAGGGTGCCGGGGCCGGTCACCTGGTGCTTTGCATGTCCACCATCGATCCCGACGCCGCCCTGGCGATGGCGGCCCGCCTGGCGGAACGGCAGATCACCATGCTTGACGCGCCGGTCAGCGGCGGCACCGGGCGTGCCGAGGCGGGTGACCTCACGGTCATCGTCGGCGGCAGCGAACGGGACTTCGAGGCCTGCCGGGACATCTTCGACGCCATCGGACGCACGGCATTCCACGTCGGCCCGTCCGGACAGGGGCTGGTCATGAAGCTCGTCAACAACATGCTCGGCATCACCAACACCGTCACGCTGATCGAGGGACTGGCGATCGGAGCCAAGAGCGGGCTCGACCTTGAAACCATGTACCGGGTGATCCGGGAGAGTTCCGGACAAAGTGCGGCCGCGGATCTCAGGATTCCGCGGATCATCAACGACGACTTCGCCCCGGGCGGAACCGTGGACATCGTCTACAAGGACCAGGAGCTGGTCACCGCCCACGCCAAGCGGATCGGGGTGCCGGTCTTCATGGCCAATGTCAGCCAGCAGGTGTACCAGATGGCGCGGGCCGCCGGGCTCAACAAGCTCGATTCGAGTTCCGTGGTGCGGATCTACGAGCGTCTCGCCGGGGTGGACATCGTCGGGAAGTCCGGGTGATGGCACAGATCATTCTCGTTCACGGCGCCTACCAGGGCGGCTGGATCTGGCAGCCGGTCGCGCGGATCCTGCGCCGGCGCGGTCACGATGTCTTCACCCCGACGCTCGACGGCTGCGCGGAACGCGCTCACCAGCTCCGGTCCGGCATCACCACCGAGACCCACGCCGACGAGGTTGCGGAGCTGATGTTCTACCAGGACATCACCGACGCCATCATGGTCGGCACCAGTTCCGGCGGGATGGTGATGGCACGCGCGGCCGAACAGGAGCGGGAACGGGTGCAGCGCCTGGTCTTCGCCGATGCCCTTGCCCTGCTCGACGGCGAACGCATCGGCGACATCGTCCAGCGCCGGACCCCGATCGACACGCCGCTCGCCTCGGGCCCGCCGCGGTCCGACGTGACCGGACGCCTGTTCGCCGACCTGGAAGAACCGGTGCGCAGCTGGGCCATCGCCCGCTACACGCTGCATCCGCGCGCCTGCATGAACCAGCCCGTGGAACTGAAGCGGTTCTGGTCACAGTCGTGGGACGCCGACGTCATCTGGTGCACGGGCAGTGTCAATCCGCCGGAGAGCCACCAGCGGCGATGCGCGCAGATGCTCGGTGCCCGCTGGCACGAACTCGATACCGGCCACTACCCGATGCTGACCCGTCCGGAGGACCTCGCGGACCTGATCGCCGGTTCCTGAGCTGCGCGCCCTACCGCACCCGGAACACCAGCTTGCCGCGCAGGTGCCGCGCCTCGCTCACCCTGTGCGCATCCCGTGCCCGCTCCAGCGGGTACTCGGTGATTTCGGGAACGCGAACCGCGCCGCACGCCACAAGCTCCAGCACCCGTTCGAGGTGCGGCCGGTCACGGCCGACAGCGGGCCGCAGCGAACGGACATCCGCCCGCGGCGACGCCGGCGCCTGCGGGCCGGAGGCTATGAAGGCTGCCCGACCTCCAGGTGCGACGACATCGAAAGAGCGCATGGCGACATCATCGCCCACCGTCTCCAGCACGGCGTCGACACCGCTCACCACCTCGGCAAAGTCGACGCTGGTGTAGTCGATGATCTCGTCGGCCCCGAGCGCGTCCAGGTAGTCGTGGTTGGCGGGGCTCGCCGTGGTGATCACCCGGGCCCCGATGTGCCTGGCGATCTGTATCGCCATGCTGGCCACGCCGCCGGCGCCACCCTGGACCAGGATGGTCTCTCCCGGGCGAAGCTCCAGCGTATCCTCGATCGCGATCTTGGCGGTCAGTCCGGTCAGCGCAATGGCCGCGGCCTGCAGGTGAGAGAGTTCCGGCGGCTTGCGGGCGATGATGCTGCCGTGTACCGCGACCCGTTCGGCATAGGTCCCTTCCTGACCGGCGGCGAGCACGCCGAACACCTCTTCACCGACCGCGAGATCCGCACCCGCCTCGCTGACCACGCCTGAAAAATCACGGCCGAGGATGTACGGAAACCGGTCGATGGTTCCGCCGTCGTACTGGCCCGAACGCACCTTCCAGTCGGCGGCATTGACCGAGGCGGCGTGGACATCGACGCAGACCATCCCGGGCCCGGGAACCGGGTCCGGCTGTTCACCGTAGACCAGGACTTCCGGACCGCCCTGTCGATCGAGATAGACTGCTTTCATCACGCTTCGCCCCTGTCGCAAGTCACCGGCTCATCAGCGCCGGATATAGCACACGCACGGCACCGGCGTGCGGGCATCCCGCGAAACTCCGCTTCGGCACCATGCGACCGGCGCAATCCTGACCTGCCCGCATGTGCCTGAACGCCGCAAACCGGTGTGGCTGCCGCCCGTTCCCCTCGACCACGGCCATCGAGGGTCCCGCACGGCCCGTGGGTCCGCACCACACCGACAGCGCTTCCCCGTCCGCGGGCACCGGGACCATGGCCGTTCGAAACCGCCTGATATCCGGTCACGCGCGGCGGGGATCCGGCGGGTGCGCGCGCACCTGTCCGCGACCCCGGGCGCCGCGCCCGGCGGCAGGCTGCAAGCCCAGCCGAGCGACAGGCCCGCGACCTGCAGCCCGATCGAGGGGTCACTGCCGCACCAGGGATCCCGGGACCGCTGCGTCCGGTCGGTTACCGCCCGAGGCCCAGATGCGTGACGTCCAGCCCGCCCCAGTGCTCGTCCAGATACTCCGCGACCAGCCGCCTGTGGCACCGGTGCGGCTGGTCCTCACTGCACAGCAGGCAACCGTTGTCCACGGTTTCCCTGGCCACGGTGGATTGGATTCGCCGTTGCTTCATGAGGTCCATGAACCGGACTTCATATTCGTCCCAACTGATTCTCTTCTGCCTGTAGTCGTTCAACAACTCCCTGGTCGGAGCCAGCCTGGGCTCGTGAACGTATTCCACACCGCACAATTCCTTTGCGAACCAGGCGAGGTCGTCCCTCTTCGCGAAACCCGCGAGCTGGGAAGCATTGTGAAGCCTGACATCCACGATACGCGTGATCCCGGCTTCGCGAAGAAGCTCGAAGAACCGTTGTGCGGATTTCCCGGCAAAGCCTATCGTCGCGATCCTCATGCGCTGTCCTTTCCCGGCCCGTGACCGGTTCGCCCGATTGCGTGCCCGACCCGTCCGCCGCGGTGACGGATGGCTTGCGAAGCCCGCCCGTCGCCCGGTCCGAGGGGCACCTCGCATCGTGTCCGCCGGTCGGCCGTGGCGGTGTACACCGCCGGACCCGGCGTGATATGGGACCGGGCGCTGTCCGGGCCGGGACCGGAACCGCCTCCCGCGGCACGTATGCCGGCGGAGTTCCTTCCCCCTTCATCCACGGCGGAAACTCTCGATGATCGATCTCTATTACTGGCCCACTCCGAACGGCAAGAAGGTCACGATCCTTCTCGAGGAACTGGGCATGCCCTACACCATCAAGCCGGTGCGGATCGGACAGGGCGACCAGTTCAAGCCCGAGTTCCTGAAAATCAATCCGAACCACCGCATGCCGGCCATCGTCGACACCGAGCCGGAGGACGGCGGGCCGCCGCTCTCGATCTTCGAGTCCGGTGCGATCATGCTCTATCTGGCCGAAAGGGCCGGCCGGTTCCTGCCGTCCGACCTGCGCGGACGCCATACGGTCAACCAGTGGATCAACTGGCAGATGGCAAACCAGGGTCCCAAGCTCGGCGAGTGCGGCCACTTCCTGCGCCTCGGCGAGGACGCGGGGGACCAGTCCTACGCGGTACGCCGGTTCACCGACGAGGCGAACCGCCTTTACGGCGTGCTCAACAACCAGCTCTACCGCAACCGCTACGTGGCCGGTGACACCTACACGATCGCCGACATGATCTGCTACCCGTGGTGCGTGAACTGGAAGTCCCAGCAACAGGACATCGAGGAATTCCGCTACTTCCGGCGCTGGTTCGAGGAACTCGGCGAGCGTCCCGCGGTCAAGGCGGGCATGGCGGCAGGGTCCGGGCTTTCGGTCGACCCGTCGACCCTGACCGAGGAGGAACGGTCCCGGATGCGCGCCATCATGTACAACCAGCGCGCACTGCCGGTCCCCGACGACCAGCCGTGACGATCATGCCGACAAGCAACAGGCAGGCGATGCTGCGCCGGCTGGAGGCGGAGGCGCTGGCGATCCGGCGCAACATATGGCGGGCACTGCGGGCCGGCGGTTCGGGGCACATGGGCGGCTCGCTCTCGGCCGCGGACCTGCTGGCGGCACTGTACTTCCGGTTCCTCCGCATCCGTCCCGATGAACCGGACTGGCCCGACCGCGACCGTTTCGTGCTGTCGAAGGGACACGCAAATGCCGCACTGGGAGCGGTACTGGTCAGGGCCGGCTTTTGCGACGAGAGCCTTCTCGACCGGTTCTACGGCTACGAGTCGCCCTTCGGCATGCACCCGGACATCACCCTTGCGGGGGTGGAGATGAGCACCGGGGGACTCGGACACGGCCTCTCGGTCGGACTTGGAATGGCTCTCGGTGCCCGGCTGCAGGGCAAGAAGTTCCGAACCGTGGTGATGATCGGCGACGGCGAGCTCCAGGAGGGGTCGAACTGGGAGGCGGCGATGGCGGCCTCCCATCACGGGACCAGCGCCCTGACCGCGATCGTGGACTACAACAAGGTCCAGCAGAGCGGTCATGTCGATGCCATGCTGGGTATCGAGCCCCTGGCCGACAAGTGGGCCGCCTTCGGCTGGGAGGTCCGGGAAATCGACGGACACGACATGGACCGCATCGTGACCGCGCTGGACGCGCTGCCCTGCTCGGACAGCCGGCCGACAGTGATCATTGCGCATACCGTCAAGGGCAAGGGAACCTCCTTTGCAGAGGACAGCTACCTCTGGCACAGCACCATGGTGCCGGACGACGTGTACCGGCGCGCAATGGCCGAACTCGGAGGCGAGCCGTGAGCGTCGGACATGACGATCTGTCGGCACGGTTCCAGGACCAGTCACGCCTGGCATTCGGGGCCGCCGTAACCGACCTGGCCAGGCAGGATCCCCGGGTGGTGGCGCTGTCGGCCGACACGGTCGATCTCATCGGTTTGCGCGAGTTCATGCAGGATGCGCCGGACCGGGTGCTGGAGACCGGGATCGCGGAGCAGAACACCATGGGGATCGCAAGCGGTCTCGCGACTGTCGGGATGCGGCCCCATGTCTGCGGCTACGCGCCGTTCATCACCGCCCGGTCGATGGAACAGCTGCGCAACGACGTTGCCTACGCGCGCCAGCAGGTGGTGATCGGCGCCGCCTGCTCGGGCATTTCGCTCGGTGTATCCGGCGGAACCCACCACGCGGTCGAGGACCTGGCGCTGATGCGTGCCATGCCCAACATGACGGTCCTGGTTCCCGCCGACCCGATGGAGGCCTACCTGCTCACCGTCGCGGCCACAGACTGTGACGGCCCGGTCTATGTCCGCCTCGGCGGCAGGGTCCCGGAACCATCGGTGACTCCGCCCGGCACCCGTCCGGAAATCGGCCGGGCCCGGGTGCTCGAGGACGGGTCGGACGTGACCGTCATCGCCTGCGGCTGCCTGGTCACGGAAGCGCTGGCGGCGGCCCGGGACTGTGCCGCGTCCGGCCTGTCGGTCCGGGTGATCAACATGCACAGCATCAAGCCGCTGGACAGCGATGCCGTGCTTGCCGCCGCCGCCGAAACCGGCAGGATCGTGACGGCGGAGGAACACCGGCTGCCCGGCGGGCTCGGCAGCGCGGTGGCGGAACTACTGGCGCGCCAGCATCCGGTTCCGATGCGGTTCGTGGCCCTGCCCGACAGCTTTGCCGTGGTCGGACCGACCGATCAGGTGCGTGCCCGCTACGGCCTCACCGCCGCGGCCATTGCGGATGCCTGCCGGGAACTCGTCGCCTGAGGCGCCGGGCCATGGCCGAGGTCAGGAACATCCTCTTCATCATGTGCGACCAGCTCCGGGCGGACTACCTGGGCTGCTACGGACATCCGCACCTGCGCACGCCCCACATCGACGACCTGGCACGCCGCGGGGTCCGGTTCGACTCGGCCTACTGCCAGTCGCCGATCTGCGGTCCCTCGCGGATGTCGTTCTATACCGGGCGCTACATGTTCTCCCACGGGTCGTCGTGGAACAACTACCCGCTGCGGGTGGATGAACGGACCATGGGTGACTGGCTGCGCGCGCTCGGCCGGCGCACGGTCCTGGTCGGCAAGACCCACATGATGGCGGACCGTGGCGGCATGGCACGGCTCGGCGTCGATCCCGTTTCCGATCTCGGCGTCCTGGTCTCCGAATGCGGCTTCGAACCGGTGGAACGCGACGACGGCCTGCACCCGGACATGTCGGTCGACCCGGAACTGGCCTACAATACCTACCTGCGCGAGCGCGGACATACCGGCGCCAATCCGTGGCACACCGCGGCCAATTCGACGACAGGCGACGACGGCGAGAGCCTGAGCGGCTGGTACTGGGGCCACTCTCGGGGAGCGGCCCGCGTCGAGGAGGGAGACTCCGAAACCGCCTACATGACCGATCGTGCCATGCGGTTCATCGAACAGGCCGGAAACACGCCCTGGCTGCTGCACCTGTCATACATCAAGCCGCACTGGCCCTACATCGCGCCTGAGCCCTGGGCCTCGATGTACGAACCCGGACAGGTCGTTCCGGTGGTTCGCTCACACGCCGAACGCAGCGCGGCGCACCCGGTTCACGCCGCCTTCATGCGCCACCCCGACAGCACCCTGTTCAATCGAGCCGACGCACGCGAGACCATCATTCCCGCCTACATGGGTCTCGTCGCCCAGATCGATCATCATGTCGGCCGGATGGTCCGGTTCCTCGAGGAACGGAACCGGCTCTCCGACACGATGATCGTGTTCACCTCGGACCACGGAGACTACCTGGGCGATCACTGGCTGGGCGAAAAGGACCTGTTTCACGAACCCTCGATCCGCCTGCCGATGATCATCGTCGACCCGAGTGCCGAAGCGAACGCAACCCGGGGCACCGTCGATGACAGGTTCGTCGAGTCCATCGACCTGCTGCCGACCTTCGTCGAGGCGGCGGGAGGTGCGGTGGAAGGGCACTGGATGGAAGGCCGGTCCCTGGTGCCTCTGCTGCACGGCGCCAGGCCGGAATGGCGCGACCATGTGATCACCGAAAGCGACTGGTCGGGACGGCGCGCCCGCGCCGTCCTCGGGGTCGAGCCCTGGGACGCGCGGGCTTTCATGGTTCGCACCCGGCGCTGGAAGTACATCCTGCACCAGGTGTTCCGCCCGCAGCTCTACGACCTTGAGCGCGACCCGGAGGAGTTCCATGATCTCGGCACCTGTCCGGAACACGATGCAGTCCGGGCCGACCTGCACGAGGCGCTGTTTGCGTGGATGCGCGGCCGCCGCCTGCGGGTCACCGTGTCAGACGAGCGCATACGCGCCCTGCCGGGAGCAGAAAGCCGCGGCATCCTGATCGGTTACTGGAAACCGGGCGATCCCTGAACCGGGTCACGCGGTCAGCACCTCGTGCCCGACCGGTCGGAGAAACCGCTGCCTGCCCGGCTCGGCGCGGCCGCCGAACCCGCAGGCCAGGCAGCTGACCATCGTGCCCACGGCGGCCCACCTGTTCCGACGCTGTCCGGATGGCTACGGCGAATCCCGGTTGTCGCGGATGAACTCGGTAATCCTGGGCGCAATCTCGTTTCGCCACCGCCGCCCGTTGAAGATACCGTAGTGGCCCACGCCCTGCTGCAGGAGGGTGCGGTGCCGGTGTTCCGGAATGCCGCGACAGATTGCGTGCGCCGCCGCCGTCTGGCCCGGGCCGGAGATATCGTCGAGCTCTCCCTCCACCGTCATCAGCGCCGTACGCGTGATCGCGTCGGGCCGCACCTCGTTGCCACGCCACACGAACCTGTTGGTCGCAAGCCAGCGCTCCCGGAACACCCGCTTCAGTGTCTGGAGGTAGTAGTCGGCCGTCACGTCCATCACCGCAAGGTATTCGTCGTAGAACGCGCGATGCGCCTCGGCGGACTCCCCGTCCCCGGTGACCAGGTGACTGAACATGCGCATGTGAGCGTCGAGGTGCCGATCGGCGTTCATCGCAATGAAGGCGCCGAGCTGCAGGAATCCGGGATACACCCGTCGCGCCGCCCCGGGATACATCGGCGGGACGAGGGTGATGCACCGGGTCTCGAACCAGCTCATCGAACGCTCGTTGGCAAGCCGGGTCGGCATGGTCTCGGATGCGGCGGTATCGACCGGGCCGCCCATCAGTACCATGGCGGCCGGCTGGGCCGGATCCTGCCACTGGGCCAGCAGGGAGGTGGCCGCGACAACAATCGGCGCCGGCTGGCACACGGCAATCACCGAGTGACCGGGTCCCGCGATCCGCATGAAGTCAAGCAGGTATTCGAGATAGTCGTCGAGATCGAAGCCGCCTTCCAGCAACGGGACGGTGGAGGCGTCCTTCCACTCGGTGATGTAGATGTCGTGCGCGGGCAGGAGTCTGCGGACCGTGTCGCGCAACAGGGTCGCAAAATGCCCCGAGAGCGGGGCGACGATCAGGATCTTGGGATCATCGCGCCCGATCCGGCGGCGGAACCGGATCAGGGAACAGAACGGCCGCTCCGCTACCGTCTCGATGAAGACATCCACCGGTTCGCCGTCGATCTCGGTCGCATCAAGACCCCATTCCGGCCGTTTCCGGTCTCTCAGCGCATCATCGAAGATCTCGAGCGCCGCGTCCGCCATGCGACTTCCGTTGCCCTCGAACAGGAACGGCGCCGCGTGGCCGGCAAACGCACGGGAAGATCGGGCAGCCATGCGCAGCGGCGTGAACATCAGGCGGCTGGTTTCGTACATCGAGTAGAGCACGGGTCAGGGTCCGTTTCCGTTGCCTTGGCGATACCCCTGTCCCACAGCTGACGGTCCGATACAAGCCGATTCATGCTGCAACGCACAATGACCCTGTCCGTGCATGGCGACCCGGCTTGCCTTTTGCGGCAATCGGGCCACAATCAGGCAGTGGTGTTGCCAGCCCATGAGCAGGGAGAGTGCGAATGACGATACGGATGCCCTTCGAACCCCGCGGGGTGATACCGGCCTGCCTTCTTCCCTTCGATTCCGGGCTCGAGATCGACGAACCGGCCTTTCGAGGTCACCTGCAGGACCTCGCGGCGATCGAGGGAATCTCCGCCATCACGGTCAACGCCCATTCCATGGAGGTCCACGCACTCACCTCCGACGAGCAGGCGCGGTGCATGGACATCGCGCTCGACGAGATCGGTGACCGGCTGCCACTGGTCCATGGCATCTATGCCGACGGCTCACTGACCGGCGCACGCCTTGCGCGACAGGCCCGGGACGGCGGGGCATCCTGCCTGCTGGTCTTCCCGCCGAACAGCATGGCAATGGGCGGGCAACTGCGTCCGGACATGGCGGTGCGGCATTTCGAGACCATCGCCGACGCGACCGACCTGCCGTTGATCCTGTTCCAGTACCCGCTTGCCTCCGGTCTCGGCTACCCGGTCGATACCCTGCTCGAGGTCTGCAACCGGGTCCCCCGGATTCGCGCGATCAAGGACTGGTGCAACGACCCGCTGCAGCACGAACGTCACATCCGGGAACTGCGCGGCCTCGACACCCCGGTCCGGGTGCTGTCAACCCACAGCGCCTGGCTGCTGTCTTCGCTGGTCCAGGGGTGCGACGGACTGCTCTCGGGCGCGGGCAGCGTCATTGCCAACCTTCAGGTCGCCCTGTTCCGCGCGTTCCGGGACGGAGACCTCGAGGAGGCGCGTCGAATCAACGACCGGATCCACCCGACAGTCCGGGCGTTCTACGATCCGCCGTTCCTCGACATGCACAACCGGATGAAGGAAGCGCTGCATCACCTCGGCCGGCTGCCGCCGGCGCACGTCCGTCCTCCGCTGGTCAAGCTGCCGGCGGCTGAAATCGCACGGATCGGGGCACTGATGGGTGAGGCGGGACTCAACGCCGAGACCGTCTACCGCAAGGTCGCCTGACGGCGACTCCCATCTGACACACGGGACATCGCCATGGATTTCACGCTGCCGGCGCAGATCGAGGAGTATCGCCGGGCGGTGCGCGACTTCGTCGCCGAGCACATCCTGCCGCTGGAGGCCGACCGCGCCAACTACGACGCGCACGAGAACATCGCCGCCGGACCGCTGCAGGCCGTACAGGAAAAGGTCAAGGCCGCCGGCCTGTGGGCTCCGCAGATGCCGCGCGAGCGTGGTGGTCTCGGTTTCGACCAGGTCGGCATGGCGGCCGCCTACGAGGAAATGAACCGGTCGATCTTCGGCCCCGTCTGTTTCAACTGCGCGGCACCCGACGACGGCAACATGTTCGTGCTGAACCGGGTCGCAACCGAGGAACAGAAGGACCGGTGGCTGCAGCCGATCATCGACGGGACCGCCCGCTCGTCCTTCGTGATGACCGAGCCTCATCCGGGCTCCGGTTCCGATCCGTCGATGATGCAGACGAAGGCGGAGCCGCTCGGCAATTCCCGCTGGCGCATTACCGGCCACAAGTGGTTCATCACCGGCGCCGAGTCGGCCCGGCACTTCATCCTGATGGCCCGCACCTCCGATGATCCCAGGCGGGGGCTGACCGCCTTCATGTTCCACCGCGACCAGCCGGGCTGGGAGATCGTGCGACGCATCGAGATCATGGGTCCGGAGGAGCACGGGGGCCACTGCGAGCTCAGGTTCGACGGCCTGGAAATCGATGACGCCGACCGGATCATGGAGGTGGGAGACGGGCTGAAACTGACCCAGATCAGGCTCGGCACCGCCCGGCTCACCCACTGCATGCGCTGGCTTGGCCTTTCCAAGCGGTGCATGGAGATCGCCCAGGAGTACGTGGAGAGGCGCCGGGGTTTCGGCGTGACCCTCGCCGATCGCGAGAGCGTTCAGCAAATGCTGGGCGGCGTGGCTGCCGACATCGAGATGGGTCGCCTGATCACCATGCGGGCGGCGTGGAAACTCGCCGGCGGCGACTTTGCCCGCAAGGAGGTCTCCATGGCCAAGAACCACGTGGCCGACACCCTGCAGCGTGCCGTTGACACGGCGCTTCAGCTGAACGGCGCGCGCGGATATTCGAAGGACACGCCGCTGGAGTGGATCTACCGCTACGCTCGCCAGGCCCGCCTGGTCGACGGCGCATCCGAGGTTCACAAGATGGTCCTTGCCCGGTTCTACCGCACCGAGGGGAACGATTTCTGGGCCTGGGGCATGGGATGATGACACGCGGCGGCGGACCGGCTTCCGGTCCCCTGCCGCCCGCGGACCAGGGTCCCGACGCCGGCGCGCTCGCACGCTGGCTTCAGGTCCGGACCGGTGCGGACCGGGTCGGGATCGCGGGCTGCGAGCGCCTGGCCGGCGGCGCCATTCAGGAGACCTGGGGCTTCGACGCCGAATTCACGGGAGGCACGCTGCCAGGCTCCCACCGTCTGGTCTTTCGCATGGACCCTGCGTGCAGGTTGCCGCAGGGAATTGGCCGGGCCGGCGAATGCGCCGTTCAGCGCCTCGTGCATGCCGCGGGCGTTTCCGTCGCCGAACCCCTGTTCCTCGACGCTGACGGGTCGGTCGCCGGCAGACCCGGATACGTGATGCGCCGCGTTGCGGGAACCACCGATCCGGACGCCCTCGTGCACGGGTGTCTTGCCGCCGACACCCGCGCGACACTGGTGCGCGAGGCAGGGCGGCAGCTTGCAGTCCTGCACCGGATCACACCCGATACCATCGCCTGCGGTCAGCGGCCCGACTGCCTCGCCCGACTGCCGGAGGACCCGGCACTTCATCGTCTCGAAGCCCTCGAGCACGAACTTGATACCCTGCCCGAACCGCTGCCGGCACTCGAGTGGGCGCTCAGGCAACTGCGTCGTTCCGCTCCGAGGAGCAGGCCGGTGGTGCTGTGTCACGGTGACTACCGGATCGGCAACATCATGGTCGCCGACGACACCATCACGGCGGTGCTCGACTGGGAGTTCGCGGGCTGGAGCGACCCGATGGAGGATATCGGGTGGTTTTGCTCCCGGTGCTGGCGCCATGGCGCTGATGACCGGGAAGCAGGCGGCCTTGCCGGGCGCCGCGAACTCGAGCGGGGATATGAGGACGCGGGAGCCGGCCCGGCAGACCGGGACGTGGTCGCATTCTGGGAGGCGGTGGCAGCGACCCGCTGGGCCATCATTGCCCACTGCCAGTCCCGCCGCACCCCCGCGCCGCCGGCGCTCGCCCTCGACCTCGCACTCACCGGCCGCAAGGCGGTCGAGGTCGAGCTCGAGGCCGTGACCCTGGCGGAGGCCGTTCGCCGTGGCTGATCATCCCGACGGCCGTACGCTTCTCGAGGCCGCCCTTGCCGCACTGCGCGACGACGTGCTGCCCGGACTCGAGGATCGACGCCGTGACACATGCGTCCTGGTGATCGCGGCACTTGCGGGCGCGCTGCGCGAGTTCGACGCGTCAGCAGCGCGGTCCGGCCGTGGGGAGGTCCTTCGCGAGCGCCTGGCCGCGCTCTACGGTGCGGATGCGGCGGAGCGGACAGACCTGGAGCAGTGCCTCGCCCGTGACATCCGTGCCGGCCGGTTCGACGATGACGAGGCGGTTCGCTCCCTGCTGCTCGATCAGCTGCATGAGCGTCTCGCGGTCACCAATCCGGACTTTGCCGAAACCGGGATCTTCTCGCGACCCGGGGCCGACCTCACCGATCCCTGAACACCGCCGGCCGCTTTTCAAGGAAAGCCTGCAGGCCTTCCGCGGCGTCCTCGGTCTGGAAGGCAAGGGTATTGAGATCGGCCTCGATCCTGAGACCTTCCGAGATCTGCACGTCGAGGGCCCGGCGCACCGCCGCCCGGCCCAGCGCCACGGCGGCAAGACCGTGCCTGGTGATGGCCGAGAACCAGTCCAGTGCCGCCTCCAGCGGATCGCCGGAAATCACCGCGTTCACGAGCCCGATCCGCTCCGCCTCCCCGGCGTCGATGCTGCGGCCGGAAAGGACCAGTTCGAGCGCCCTTCCCTCGCCGACGAGGCGCGGCAGCCGCTGGGTTCCGCCGTAGCCCGGGATCACGCCGAGCCCGATCTCTGGCAGGCCCATCCTGGCGTCCTGCACGGCGAGACGGAAGTCGCAGGCCATGGCAAGTTCGAGCCCGCCGCCGAGTGCCAGTCCGTTGATCACCGCCAGGGACGGCAGCGGGAAGCCTGCCAGGCGATCGAACATGCGTTGCCCGCGCTCCATGTCCGCCCTGTGCGTCATCAGCGAGCGTCCCGGCAGTTCGGAGATATCCGCTCCCGCGCAGAAGGCGCGCGTGCCCGCCCCGATGAAAACCAGGCCGCGGGCATCGCTGCCCGCGACCCGGTCCAGTGTCCGGCCAATGTCGTCCACCAGGGAAAAGGTGAGCGCGTTCAGCGCCTGAGGACGGTTGATGGTGACGACCGCAACCTGTCCGACCTCGCTCAGTTCTATCGTCATCGTCGCATCTTCCGTCGCATGCACCTCGCCGGCCGGACGAACGGCGCCCCCGCATCAGCCGGCGGGAGCAAGGCCGTCAAGACCATAGAAGCCGCGTGCCGTGTCGTGGAACAGCAGCCGTTTCTCGTCGGGCGACGCGGAGTTCGCGATGCGCTTGTACGCGTTCCACGCGAGGGTGTAGGAGCCCGAAATCTTGTCGACCGGGAAATTGCTCTCGAACATGCAGCGCCCGGGGCCGAATGCCTCGATGCAGGTCTCGAAATACGGCCGGTAGGCCTCGGCAATGACCTCGGACCCGGGCGGCCTGTCGAGATGTTCGAATCCGAAGCCGCACACCCGCTTGCCGATCCCGCCGAGCTTCACGCTGACATTCTCGCACCGGGCCATTTCCCGCATGTCCGCCTGCCAGCCCGGGAAGATCTCCGCCCGCCTGCCGGCGTGGATGCCGATGCCGAGCGGACCACCGACGTGATCCATGACGATCGGCTGGTCCGGAAAGCGGCGCGCGAGCGCAATCACGTCCTGGAGCTGGGTGTGGAACACCCACGCATCGAACACCAGGCCGAGCTCGCCGAGGACGCGGAACCCTTCCCTGAACCCCTCGTGGTCGCGGTAGAGGTGCGCGTGCGGAACCACCCGGCTGTCCGGGATCTCGGGCGACGGGTCGAGCGAGGCGGCGTGGCGGATGCCGCGAAACCGCGCGCCGGCAGCGGCGCGCTGGGCCTCGAGCACCTCGCGTACCGAAGCGCCGCGCGACAGGTCGGCGGTCCCGACAATACCCGCCGCAACCCGGGTCGCGTTGTAGGCACCGCTCGCGGCCATGGCGGCGGCACCGTTCGCGAACTCCACTTCGCCGACCGGACGCATCTCTTCCGGCCCGCCCTCGCGGTAGAAGACGTGGCACTCGATGAACACCGTCGCAACGATGTTGTGGCCACCCGAGATGTCATCGAGAAAGTCCGGCAGCAGGTACCGGTGGGCGGGAAAGTCCCAGAGGTGATGATGCGGATCGATGATCGGCAGATCGGGTTCGAGCGCCTCCTCCCGCGTCAGCGCCAGCCAGTCGGGATCGACCTTCGGAAACGGCGTCGGCAGGTCGGAGCGTGGTCTTGTCATTGCCGGTCCCTCCATCGCTGTTCAGGCGTCCGCGCCCGGCGGGTGCATCCGGTGCCACCCGGTCCGTCCCTGGTACGCGTGTCCGACGCGAAACAGCAACGGCTCCTGCCACCATGCAGCCTCGAGCTGCAGCCCGACGGGAAGACCGTCACCGGTGAACCCGCAGGGAATGGACAGCCCCGGGATCCGGCCGAGTGCCCCGGCATAGGTATTGCGGGTAGCGTCCCGCGTGGCGTCGAGCAGGGAACGATCGTCCTCGATCGGCGGCACCAGCCCGGGCATGGCCGGTGACGCCAGCACGTCGACCTCCTCGAAGAGCGTGCGCAGCGTGCGCAACCAGCCTTCCCGGCCCCGCATCGCGTTCGCGTAGTCGACCGCCGACATGGACAGACCGGTCGTCATCCGGTTGTAGACCTCGCGCGAGAACATCTCCGGGCTGGTCTCGAGCCGCTTGGCGTGGAACGCGCAGGCATCGGCGAAGATCATGACCGTCGCCCACTTCTGGGTCTCGGCCGCACCGGGCACCGTGACCTCGACCAGCCTCGCTCCCAGGCCTTCCAGTTCGCCGAGAGCCGCCTCGATGGCACGGGCAACATCGGGATGCAGGTCGTCGAGGTAGAAGTTGCGCGGTACACCGATCCGAATGCCGTCGATCCCGTCCGCGATGCTGGGCAGGAAATTCTCGAGCGATCGCGCCTCGCTCCACGCATCCCCGGGATCATGCCCCGCCATGACCGCGAACATCCGCGCCGTGTCGGCAACCGACCGCGCCATCGGTCCGATGGTGTCGAAACTCGGACTGACCGGTGTGGAGCCCGTGTTCGGAACCCGGCCATGGGTCGGGCGCAGGCCGGTCACTCCGTTGATCGCGGCGGGCAGCCGTACCGATCCGCCGGTATCGGAACCCAGTGCGCCGACGCAGAACCCGGCTGCCACCGCGGCTCCCGAGCCCCCGCTCGATCCCCCCGGAACCCGCTCCGGGTTCCAGGGATTGCGGCACTGAGGCGAGACGGTGTTGTCCGAGCGGATGCCGAACGCGAATTCGTGCAGGGTCGCCTTGCCGACCATGACGGCGCCGGCCCGGAGCAGCCGGTCGACGACAGGCGCGTTCGCGTTGGGAACATGGTCGGCATGGAACGCCGATCCGCTGGTGGTTCTCACGCCGGCGGTCTCGATGTTGTCCTTGATCGCCACCGGCATGCCGTGCAGGAGACCGAGCCACCGCCCGTTCGAAGCCGCCCGGTCGGCGGCCTCGGCCTGGCGCATTGCCTCGTCACCGCAGACGGTGATCAGTGAACAGATCCGGCCGTCGTCGCGCTCGATCGCGTCGAGACAGGCCCTGACCGCGTCGCGGCTCGCAGTCGTTTCCATCATCACTCCCCTCTCCGGTTCAATGACCTGGTTCGGCCGGTCCGGTCTCCTTCAGGAACTGCGTGAGCACCGCCACCAGCAGCGGGATCACCGCCAGTGACCACAGCATGACGGAATAGTCTCCCGTCAGATCCACCGCGATCCCCAGCGGCAGCGGTCCGAGCGACGCACCCACCACCCCGATCATCTGGCCGGTGCCCTGGATCGATCCCAGGTACCTGCGCCCGAAGTAGCGCGGCCACAGGTACCCGAACAGGGTGATGCTGGCAGCATTGTTCACACCGAAGATCACGCCGTAGATCACCGCCGTCAGCGGATCGCGGACCAGGGTGATGGACACGAGCGACGCGCACAGCACCAGCAAGGATGCCCCGAACATCCGCGGTGTCGCAAACCGGTCGAGACTTCGGCCGAAGAACGGCTGCACCACAACCGCGGTCACCGCGGAGAGCGGGAAGATCCACGCCGCCGTGGTCGCCGACAGCCCGTGATGGGTGAAGATCGCAACCTGGAAGAAATGCAGCGACGTGACCAGCATCGACATCGTGAAGAGCCCGGCGGCAACGATGTAGAAGGTCCGGGTCCGCAGCGCCTCGGCGAGCGTCAGACCCCATGCCGGTGATACCCGGCCTGCTCCGGGTGCCGGCGCGGTTTCCCGCGCGCCGCCGTCCGGGCTCAGTCCCAGGCGTTCGGGCACGTCATGCAGCAGCAGCAGGATCAGCGGGACCATGACGATCCACGTCGACAGCCCGAGCCAGAACCACGTCTCGCGCCACCCGACCTGCTCGATCAGCCACTGGCTTGCGGGAGGGTGCACCGCCATGGAGGCGGAGAACCCCAGCATCATCATGCTCATCGCGAGGCCGCGCTTGCGGCTGAACCACTGCGAAACGACGTTGGCCGAGGTCAGCATCAGCGATCCCTGGCCCAGGAACCGCAGCGCACCGAAGGCAAACGCCAGCCACACCATTCCGGGTACCAGCCCGAAGGCAATGCAGGCAGCACCGAGCAGCACGACGACGATCAGCATCATCCTGGACGGACCGTGCCGGTCAACCAGCCGGCCCATCAGCGGCAGACCGAACGCCGCGACCAGGGTCGCGAATCCGTAGGCGCCGGACAGGGCCGTCGCTCCGATGCCGAGATCGCGGGATATCGGGTCAATGAAGACGCTGAAGGTGTGCGACTGCCCCGGTCCGCTCGCCATGATGGCAACGCCGGCAACCAGAACGATCGCCCACCCGTAGAAGACACGCGCGGCTATCGCGGCCGCGATGCGCTCCCGGTACCGGATCACGGGCCTGGCGGCCCCGGTACCGTGCCGGCCCTGGGACCGCCTGCCATCAACCGGTTCCGCCGGCGCGTTCGGCTTCCAGCAGGGACCGGACCTCCCCGGGGATCGGGACGGATCGCCGGGTCTTCGGATCGAAGAAGACCTCGACGGCATCCTGGAACGCGAGCACGTCGCCGGTCTCGACGTGCGACATGCGCTGACGGAACGTCACGCTGCGGTTTCCGACCCGGGCGACGCCACCGTCGACCCGGTACAGGTCGGCCGACGTCACCTCCTTGCGGAAATGCGTGACCGTACTGCCGGTCACGGTGTGCACGCCCAGCTCTTCCATGCGCCCCCATCCGGTCCCGACCCGCGACCAGATGTGGAAGATCGCGTCATCGAACAGATGAGCATACCAGCGCACGTTCATGTGGCCCCACTGGTCGCAGTGCCAGGGAAAGCACACGCCGCTCGAAAGCGGATGCCAGCGCGCCACCCCGGGCGCCTCGCGCGGAACCTCCTCGAGTTCCGGCACCGGGTCCGGACCGGCCAGCTGCGCCTCGATGATCGGGCGCAGCGCGTCGGGAATCGCAATGGCGGAACGCGAGTCCGGGTTGAAGAACACTTCGAGCGAATCCTGAGTGGCATGCACTTCGCCGGTGTCCGCATTCAGCATCCGCTGCGCAAAGGTGATGGTCCTGCGGCTCGAGGCGACCAGGGCGCCCTCGATCCGCACCAGGGTTCCGAGCGGGCATTCGCGAAGAAAGTTGGTTCGCGTGATTCCGGCCACCCCGTGACCGCCGTGCGGCATGATCACCGACTGGCCGAGACCGGACTGGTGCCAGATGAGGAACATGCCCTCGTTGAACATGTTCGCGTAGTGCCGGACATTCAGGTGGCCGAACTGGTCGCACAGCCACGGGTGAACAACTCCGGTGTGCACCGGATGCCAAATGGTCATGGGCTTGCCGCCTGAGATCAATATGCCGGCCGTGTTGATACCAGACAAAACCGGCCGGCGGCACCTCCCGCCTTTCACTGGTCGGTGGATTCTGGCAAACAGGCGCCGATCGTCCCCGAGAGCAGGAACCGGCACAGGCATGACCGCACAGGACCCGGCAGGCGCCACGCCGTCACACGCGATCCGCGAGCAGATTCGCTCCGATGTCGAGATCGGTCGCACCGAAGAGGTGGTCACCCGGTTTCCGCCGGAACCGAACGGTCACCTTCACATCGGCCACGCGCTGTCGATCTGCCTGAACTTCGGGATGGCGGCCGAGTTCTCGGGACGGTGCAACCTGCGGTTCGACGACACCAATCCGCTCCGCGAGGACCAAGCCTACATCGATGCCATCCAGCGCGACGTGGCGTGGCTGGGGTTCTCGTGGTCGGGCGAAGCGCGCTACGCATCGGACTACTTCGAGCAGCTCTACGCGTGGGCCGAGCATCTGATCGTGGCTGGTCACGCCTATGTCGACGATCTCTCGGCCGAGGACATCCGCGCCTGGCGCGGCACGCTGACCGAGCCGGGTCGCGACAGCCCGTGGCGGGACCGGCCCGGCGACGAGAGTCTCGCGCTGTTCCGCCGCATGCGCGACGGCGACTTTCCCGACGGTGCCCGGGTCCTTCGCGCCCGCATCGACATGGCGTCGGGCAACATCAACCTGCGCGACCCGGTTCTCTATCGCATTCTTCACGCCGAACACCCGCGAACCGGGCGGCGCTGGTGCATCTATCCGACCTACGACTTCGCCCACGGCCAGTCGGATGCGATCGAGGGCGTGACCCATTCGCTGTGTACGCTGGAATTCGCCGACCATCGTCCGCTCTATGACTGGCTGCTCGAACACCTTCCGGTTCCGTCGAGACCGCGGCAGTACGAGTTCGCGAAGCTCGCGCTTTCCCACACCATCCTGTCCAAGCGCCGCCTCACCCGGCTGGTCGAGGACGGACATGTCAGCGGCTGGGACGATCCGCGGCTTGCCACGCTCTCCGGCCTGCGCCGCCGGGGCGTGCCGCCCGCAGCACTCCGCGAGTTCGTCTCCCGGCTTGCGGTCTCGCGCAACGAGGGCGTGGTAGAAATCGCCATGTTCGAACACGTGCTCAGGGATACGCTGAACCGTTCGGCCGAAAGGCGGATGGCGGTGCTCAGGCCGCTCAAGGTGGTGATCGAGAGCTTCGAGGAGGGACAGACCGACTGGCTCGAAGCCGCCAACCACCCGGCCGACCCCGATGCCGGTATCCGGCAGATCCCGTTCTCGAGGGAAGTATGGATCGAGCGGGACGACTTCATGGAGGATCCGCCGCGGCGGTTTCACCGCCTCGCGCCCGGGCGCGAGGTCCGGCTGCGCTACGGCTACCTGGTCACCTGTACCGGGGTGGTGCGCGACGCGTCGGGAAACGTGACCGAACTCAGGTGCAGGCACGACCCGGCGTCCCGCGGCGGAACCTCCCCGGACGGCCGCAAGGTTCGGGGGACCATCCACTGGGTCTCGGCAGCCCACGCCACGGACGCGGAGGTCAGGCTCTACGGTCCCCTCGCCACCACCACCACTCCCGGCGCAACGGGCGATTTCGTCGACGACCTCGATCCGGCCTCGCTCGAGATCCTGCGCGGCTGCAAGCTCGAGCCGGTCCTCGCCGGGGCGCCCGGCCCGGTCCCGGTCCAGTTCGAGCGCCTCGGCTACTTCAGCGCCGATCCGGACAGCGCTCCGGGTGCGCCGGTCTACAACCAGACGGTGTCGCTGCGCGACAGCTGGGCGAAAGACCGCGCGAAGTCCTGACGGCCTGGAGCCCCGCTCCGAGCGGACTCGGGTTTCCGGTGCCAATCGCCGAGATCCGTTGGCGCGCTTCAGCGCACCGACAGTCGCGAACCGGCCCGCTGTCCGGGAGGGCAGCAGAACGGTGCCGCAGCAAGGAATGGGTCTGAAGGACTCCGCGGTATCTGGAGCGCGCCGTCTTCACCGGTTGCCGGTGTCCGTACCGGCTGCACGTGCCATAGGGGGAAACCGAACGCCAGTCTGCCCCGCGCGCCGGAACGGACCGAGCGGACCGCGGCCTCCATGCCTGCACGGCAACGTGTTCCCGACCGGTGCGGATACCCGGGCGGAGGCCAGGAACCGTCGATGTTCCGGACAACTCCGGCTCCCGTCATCGGAAGGACGACAGTGCCCGGCGTCCCGTGCCCGACACCGGTCGGAGCTTTTGACGGATCCCGTGAACGAGAGCACCCTTGCGCGCTGACACGGTGCCGGCGGGTCAGCCGCTGTCAGCCCACCGAGAAGCTCTCGCCGCAGCCGCAGCGCCCGGTCTCGTTCGGATTGTTGAACACGAAGCCGGAGAACATCCTGTCTTCCTGGTAATCCATCTCGGAACCGAGGATGAACATGACCGCGGTGGGATCGATGAACAGGGTCACTCCCTTTTCCTCGACCTTGTCCTCGAACTTCTTCTGATCGGTGGCGTATTCGACGAAATAGCTCATCCCGGAACAGCCGCGTGACTTCACGCCGACCCGGAGCCCGAGCACCTTCTCGTCTCCGCTCTTCTCTACCAGGGTGCGCACCCGGGCAGCGGCCGCATCGGTGAGCGTGATCGGCGCCTTGCCTGGCTCGAACTGGAACATTGCTCCCTCTCCCTGCGCCTTCGGACCCGCCAGGGTCTCAGTACATGTTCAGGATCAGTTTCGCCTCGTCACTCATCCGCTCGGGCGTCCAGGGCGGCTCCCAGGTCAGTTCGACCGCCACTTCCCCGACCCCGTCGACGTCCGAAACCGCAGCCGCGACATCATACGGCATCTCGCCTGCCACGGGACAGGCAGGCGCCGTCAGGGTCATCAGGATCTTGACATCGCCGTCATCCAGCCGCTCGGTCTCGTAGATAAGTCCGAGGTCGTAGATGTTCACCGGGATTTCCGGATCGTGAACCGTGCGCAGCGCATCGACGATCGCCTCGTCACTTGCATGCGGCGCCCCTTCGGCAAGCTTGGTGCCCGAGCGCGCCGTTGTTCCCTCGGGAACGGCCGGATCCATCATGAATGATCCGTACGGATTGAGCTCCGGTCCGAAAGCACTCATTGGAAGATCTCCCGTACTTTCTCGAGGCTCTCGACGAGGATGTCGATGTCCTCGGTGGTGTTGTAGAGCGCAAGGCTTGCACGCGCCGTCGACGGCAGGTCGAAGCGGTCCATCAGCGGCTGGGCGCAGTGATGACCGGCCCGCACGGCGACGCCGTACTGGTCGATGATGGTCGAGACGTCGTGCGGATGCGCGCAGTCCATGACAAATGAAACGACGCTCGCCTTCCCGGCCGCGGTACCGATCAGCGACAGGCCGGGCACGGAGGCGAGCCGCTGGGTCGCATACAGCAGCACCTCCTGCTCGTGGCGCGCGATCGCGTCGATCCCGATGTCGCTGAGGTAGTCGATCGCCGCGGCCAGACCGATCGCCTGGGCAATCGGCGGGGTCCCGGCCTCGAACTTGTCGGGCAGGTCCGCCCAGGTGGTCGCGGCCAGGGTGACGGTGTCGATCATCCCGCCACCGCCCTGCCACGGTGGCATGGCTTCCAGCAGTTCCGTCCGGCCCCACAGCACCCCGATCCCGGAGGGGCCGTAGAGCTTGTGGCCGGAGAACGTGTAGAAATCCACCTCCAGTTCCTGGACGTCGACCGGCAGGTGCACGATGCCCTGGGCACCATCCACCACCACCACCGCGCCCTGCGCGTGGGCGAGCCGCGCGATGTCGCGCAGCGGCAGGACGGTCCCGAGCACGTTCGAGACATGGAAGCAGGAAACGATGCGGGTCCTTTCCGTAATCAGGCGTGCAAAGTCCTCGAGCCGGAAGGTTCCGTCGTCCTGAACCGGCACGGCCTTGACCACACACCCGGTCTGTTCACGCACCAGGTGCCAGGGCACGATGTTCGAGTGATGCTCGGCACAGGTGATCAGAACCTCGTCTCCAGGCCCCAGCACGCTGCGGCCGTAGCTCGACGCCACCAGGTTGATCGCTTCCGTTGTCCCCCTGGTGAAAACCACTTCGTGCTGTTCCGGCGCGTTGATGAACGCGCGCACGGTCTCGCGCGCCTCCTCGTAACGGGCCGAGGCCCGTTCCGAGAGATAGTGCAGACCCCGGTGCACGTTGGCGTAGTCGTTTTCGTAGACGTCCCTGACGGTATCGATGACCTGGCGCGGCTTCTGCGCCGACCCGGCACTGTCCAGGTAGACGAGACGCCTGCCCCGGACCGGCTTCGACAGGATCGGAAAGTCCCCGCGCGCCGTGTCCACGTCGAACCGGGCGGTCATGACCGCCCCTCCCCCGGCATTCCGATGACCCGCCCGAGCCAGTCCCGGGCCACCTGTCCCATCGCCTGGCGAACCGGTTCACTGCGGATCTCGTCGAGCACCTCGTCGATATAGGCCGCCACCAGCAGACGCCGGGCCGCTTCGCGCGCGATGCCGCGCGCCTGGAGATAGAAGACCTGCTCGGGATCGAGTTCTCCGACGGTGGCGCCGTGACTGCACCGCACGTCGTCGGCATAGATCTCGAGCTCGGGCTTGGAATCGACCTCGGCGCGTCCTGACAGCAGCATGGCCCGGTTCATCTGGTAGCCGTCGGTCTTCTGGGCGACCGAACGGACCAGGATCTTGCCCTGGAACACGCCACGCGCCCGATCGGTCAGCACACCCTTGTAGACTTCGCGACTGGTGCTCCCGGGTGCCGCGTGATCAATGAAGGTCGTGGTGTCCAGATGCTGCGTTCCCGCCCCGAGGTAGGCCCCGTTGACCCGGTACTCCGCCCCGGAGCCCTCGATCCGGCCGCGAATCTCGTTTCGCGCCAGCCTGCTGCCGGTCGAAAGCACGAAATTGTCATACTGGCTGCGCCCACCGGCCCGAACCTCGGTCAGCCCCACGTGGAACGAGGTATCGGGCTGGTCCTGCACCCGGTAGTGACCGAGCACTGCGCCCTGGCCGAGCGTGACCTGGCAGACCGCGTTCGCAAATCCAGACCCGTCGGCGGTGTGGGTCTCCAACACGCTCGCCACGCTGTCGGCACCGGCCCGGATGACGATGCGCGGCGCGAGCGCGACTCCCTCCCCGCAGGCCGCCGAGATCACGTGCAGCGGCCGCTCGACCACGGTGCCGGCGGCGATGTCGATCACGAGCCCGTCAAGCATGGTGGCGGTGCTGAGCGCGGCAAGCGGCAGACCGTCGGTCGAGTCGGTCTCCTCGATGATCGTCGCGAGCGCGCCGACATCGGGATCGGCCCCGTTCGCGAGCCGCGTTGCCCGAACGCCCGGTCCGAGGTCACCCAGGTCGGAAAGGTCCGGCCGCACCACGCCATTGACCAGCACCAGCCGCGGCCCGTCGATGGCCGGTCGCGCGGGGAGTACGGGTGTGTCGCCATGACCCGTCGACGCGAACTGCCCCGCCGCCAGCGGGTTCAGGCTGGTGTACTTCCACGACTCCGTTCGCGCGTGCGGCCAGCCCGAGGCGAGGTAGCGCATCCGCGCGTTCGCGCGCAGGCCTGCAAGCCGGTCGCCCGCGCACGACGCCTGGTCGATCAGGTCCAGGAACGGGGGAAGTGGCGCTGCGTCATCCGGCATCACGCGGCCCGATCCGTGTATGCTGCATACCCGTTGGCCTCGAGTTCCAGCGCCAGTTCCCTGCCTCCGGACTGGCGGATCTTCCCGTTCGCCAGCACGTGCACCCGGTCCGGGCTGATGTGGTTGAGCAGCCGCTGGTAGTGGGTGATCACCAGCATGGCCCGTTCCGGTGTACGCAGCCGGTTGACACTTTCCGAAACGATCTTGAGCGCGTCGATGTCGAGTCCGGAATCGGTCTCGTCTAGCACCGCGAGCGCAGGTTCGAGGACAGCCATCTGCAACACCTCGTTGCGCTTCTTCTCACCGCCGGAAAACCCGACGTTGACGGCACGCTTGAGGATGTCGTCGTTCATGCCGAGCTCGCGCGCCCGGGCGCGAACCAGCTTGAGGAACTGCATGGCATCGACCTCACCCTCGCCGGCATGGGCGCGTCGGGCGTTGTAGGCTTCCTTCAGGAAGGTCATGCCGGTCACGCCCGGGATCTCCACCGGGTACTGGAAGGCGAGAAAGACCCCTTCGTTGGCGCGTTCGTCCGGTGACATGTCGAGCAGGTCCCGGCCACGGAAGCTGATCGACCCGCCCGTCACCTCGTAGCCATCCCGGCCCGCGAGGATATGGGCGAGCGTGCTCTTGCCCGATCCGTTCGGTCCCATGATGGCGTGGACCTCGCCGGCATCGATCTCGAGATCGATGCCGTGCAGGACCTCCACACCGTCGACCTCGGCATGCAGACTGTCGATCTTCAGCATATGCGTGTTCCCGATCCTTCCCGCACGGCTCAGCCGACGCTTCCCTCGAGGCTGATGCCGATCAGCTTCTGCGCCTCGACGGCAAACTCCATCGGCAGTTCCTTCATCACTTCCTTGCAAAACCCGTTGACGATCAGACCGACGGCGTCCTCGGCCGACAGGCCGCGCTGCATGCAGTAGAACAGCTGGTCCTCGCTGATCTTCGAGGTTGTCGCCTCGTGCTCGACCCGGGCGGACGGGTTGCGCGACTCGATGTAGGGCACGGTGTGGGCACCACACCTGTCGCCGATCAGCAGGCTGTCGCATTGGGTGAAGTTCCGCGCACCCTGAGCGCCCGGCATGACCTTGACCAGGCCGCGATAGGTGTTGTCGGCGCGGCCGGCGCTGATGCCCTTGGAGATGATGGTCGAGCGGGTATTGCGCCCGAGGTGGATCATCTTGGTCCCGGTGTCGGCCTGTTGGGCATTGTTGGTGATCGCCACCGAGTAGAACGCGCCGACCGAGTTGTCGCCGATCAGCAGGCAGCTGGGATACTTCCAGGTGATGGCGGAACCGGTCTCGACCTGGGTCCATGAAATCCGCGAGTTGCGGCCGCGGCACGCGCCGCGTTTCGTCACGAAGTTGTAGATGCCGCCTGCGCCGTTCTCGTCGCCGGGATACCAGTTCTGGACCGTGGAGTACTTGATCTCCGCATCGTCGAGCGCCACCAGTTCCACGACCGCGGCGTGCAACTGGTTCTCGTCGCGCTGCGGTGCGGTGCAACCCTCCAGATAGCTGACGTAGGAGCCCTCGTCGGCGATGATCAGGGTCCGCTCGAACTGGCCGGTGTTCTCGGCATTGATCCTGAAATACGTCGACAGTTCCATCGGGCAGCGCAGCCCCTTGGGAATGTAGACGAACGATCCGTCGGTGAAGACGGCGCTGTTCAGGGCCGAGAAGTAGTTGTCGCCCTGCGGGACCACCGAGCCCAGGTGTTTCCGCACCAGCTCCGGATAGTCCCGGATCGCCTCGGATATCGGGCAGAAGACGACGCCCATCTCCGCGAGTTTCGCCTTGTAGGTGGTCGCGACGGAAACCGAGTCGAACACCGCGTCCACCGCCACCACTCCGGCGAGCAGTTCCTGTTCCCGCAGCGGAATGCCGAGCTTCTCGTAGGTCCGGAGCAGCTCGGGATCGACCTCCTCGAGGCTTTTCGGCCGTTCCCGCGTGCGCGGTGCGGCGTAGTAGTGCAGGTCCTGGTAGTCGATGCTCGGATAGCCGACCTTGGCCCAGCGCGGTTCGCGCATCGTCAGCCAGTGCCGATACGCCTTCAGCCGCCACTCGAGCATCCACTCCGGCTCCTCCTTGCGCCGGGAGATGAAGCGGATGATGTCCTCGGACAGCCCCTTGGGAGCCAGCTCGGTCTCGACGTCGGAAACGAAGCCATACTTGTAGCGCTCCGCTGCCTGGGCCGCGACCTGTTCGACAGTTTCTGCGGTTGCCGACATTGCCGTTCCTATCCGGTTTCCCTGTCGTGTCGATCCGCCGTCACGCCGACGGCGCCGGGCGTGCCGGCCGGTGCTCGGGGATCGGGAAGATATGTGTCGGATCCAGCAGGTCTTCCAGCGTCACGCCTTCCAGCGCCTGCCGGATCGCGTTGTTGACCCGGGTCCAGTTGCCGCGCATCGGACAGAGCGATTCCACGCTGCACCGGTCTGGTGCCCCTTCGACGCAGGCCGTGAGCGCGATGGGCCCGTCCAGCGCCTCGATGATCTCGGCGACATGGATCTCGTGCGCGCACCGGTCAAGCGAGAAGCCGCCCGACGGACCCCTGTGCGAGGTGACCAGCGCCGTTCCCGCGAGGATTCGCAGCAGTTTCGACACGGTGGGCACGGGGATTGCCGTTTCCTCGGCGATCTGCACCGAGGTGCGGATCTCGCCCGGCGCTCGCGAGAGCTGCCCCAGCACCACCACCGCGTAGTCCGTCATTCTGTTCAGTCTGAGCATCGCACCATGAACCGTACCAGATCGGTCTTGTATATAGGCGGGACGTGAAAGAAATTCAATCGGAAGAGAAACCCGGACAGTATGTTTCCTCACCCGCGTTCCAGCAGGACAGGTCCATGAGCATCCCCGTTGCCAGCCGCCGTCCGCAGAGAATTCTGCTGGCGAGCCTGTGGATGGCAGGCGCGCTTCTGTGCCTGAGCGGCATGGCAATCGCCGGGCGGGAACTCGCGGCCGAACTGAACGCGGTCCAGACCTCCTTCGTCCGCTCGCTTACCTGCCTCGCCGTCCTGGTGCCGCTTGTGGCGATCATCGGGTTCTCGAAGGTCCGCACAGCCCGCTTGCGGCTTCACGTCACCCGCAACGTGATCCACTTCGCCGCCCAGGCAAGCTGGCTGTTCGGCGTTGCGGTGCTGCCGCTTGCGCAGGTGTTCGCCATCGAGTTCACCGCGCCGATCTGGACCGCCCTGCTTGCGAGCCTGTTCCTGGGCGAGCGGCTGACCGGCTCGCGAATCGCCGCCATTGCCCTGGGTTTCACCGGAATCCTGATCATCCTACGGCCCGGCTTCGCGACCATTCATCCGGCAACCCTGGTGGTGCTGCTGGCCGCGATGGGTTTCGCCATCACCTTCGTCTTCACCCGCTACATGTCGGGAAGCGAATCCCCGCTCACGGTCATCTTCTACATGAACCTGGTGCAGTTCCCGATCGGACTGGTGCTGTCCCTGCACGACTGGACCATTCCGTCCGCGGCGATGTTGCCGTGGGTTGCGCTGATCGGCGCCTGCGGCCTCGGTTCCCACTTCTGCTTTGCCCACGCGCTCAGTCTTGCCGACGCCGCCGTGGTCACTCCGATCGACTTCTTCCGCCTGCCCCTGATCGCCGCCGTCGGGTTCCTGTTCTACAACGAGGGACTCGACATCCTGATCCTGGTCGGCGGCGCCGTCATCTTCTCCGGCAACCTCATCAACCTCTGGACCGAGCGCCGGTCCGCGAACCGACCCGGCCCACCCGCACAGGACAGGCAAGGTATCCCCTGAAACGGGCCCGCCCGCCGCGGCGGAACTCGCCGTCGGGCTACGGCGGAACGGGACCTGCGTGCGACCAGGTCGGGCCAGTGATGTACCGCTGGACCAGGTTAGCATCGGAAGTGAGGATGCGGCGCTGCTCTGGATCCGGGTTTCGGTCGGGCTTGAACACCGAACCCGGGTGCCCGCAGCGATCCCGATAGTTGACAGAGGCCCCATTGTGTTACATGTAACGAGTGGGTTGTGGGGAGACAGAGAGATGGCTGAACCGGTGAGTGCACGGGTCCAGAAACGTCGGGCGGCGCTGCGCGCAGAAGGACTGCGGCCGGTGCAGATGTGGATGGTGGATACCAGGCAACGCGGCTTTGCCGAAGAATGTCGGCGCCAGAGCGAAGTGGTCGCACAGGCCGACCTTAAGGACCGCGATCTGCTGGCCGCCATGGACGGGGCCCTGGAGGACGTTGACGGGTGGACGCCGTAACGCGCGGAGACCTGGTGACCGTTGCGATTTCCGGCGATTTCGGCAAGCCGAGACCTGCGCTGGTCATTCAGTCCGACCAGTTCGAAGCCACGGCCACAGTCACGGTGCTGCTCGTCTCGAGCACGCTGGTCGACGCTCCACTGATCCGCCTGACCGTGGAGCCTTCCGCCGGGAACGGTCTGCGCGCCCGATCCCAGATCATGATCGACAAGGCAATGACGGTGAGGCGGGACAGGATGGGAGCGCGGCTCGGTCAGATCGAGGAGGACACCATGGTCGCTGTCAATCGGGCTGTCGCGTTATTCTTGGGCTTCGCTTAGGAGAGGGCCAAGTCGGAGCCGAATGAAGTACTGGCCCCATCCTGCGGGAAAACGGAAGCTGGCCGTGTGCCAGACCCGTGCATGAAGTTTGTAACCAGTGCTTCGAGATTCGGGCGCTCGCTGATGCCGAAAGGGAAGGAAGCGAGCCAGTGCCCGGCGCAGCCTCACTCCAGGCATGTCGACATTGGCATTGATGCCGCACCGGCCTGAGTGAACCGCACTGACCGTTCCAAGAAGACAAGAGCAGTACCGGGCATCATTGTCCTGGCGGACGGCGGCCGCATCTGCTTCGACAACTTCAACGCTGTCAGGACAGCACAGCGTCCCCGCCCGCCCGCATCGGATAGGCGAGGTATCCCCTGAAGCGGGCCCGTCCACCGCGACGGAACTCGCCGTCGGGCTCGAGTTCCTGGAACCTGCGCACCAGCCGCTCGATCGCAACCCGGCCTTCCATGCGCGCAAGGCTCATTCCGGCACAGGTATGCGCGCCGCCGCCGAAGGCGAGGTGCGGGTTCGGCCTTCGCGCGATGTCGAGCCTGTCGGGATCGGCAAACACCTCGGGATCACGGTTGGCCGCACCGATGCAGAGCGTGACCAGGGTACCGGCCGGAAACCCGACGCCACCGATCTCCACCGCCTCCAGCGTTCGCCGGTTGCCGAGCTGGTTGGAACTCTCGAACCGCAGGAATTCCTCGATCGCACTGTCAATGTGATCGGGGCACCGCCGCAACCGGTCGAGCTGGTCCGGATGCTGCATGAGTGCTGCGACACCATTGCCGATCAGGTTGGTGGTGGTCTCGTGCCCGGCATTGAGCAGGAAAATGCAGTTCTGGACCAGGACGTCGAGATCGAGCCGCTCCCCGTTTCGCCCGGCGTGAAGCAGGGCGAGAACGTCGTCGTGGTCCACCGCATCACCTGTCCGGCGTGCAATCAGTCCCTCGAGGTAGCGGGAGAAGTCCCGGACCGCGTCATTGCCGCGACGCAGCACCTCTTCGTCCGGGGCAGGCTCGAGGGCGCCCAGGATCGCGAGCGACCAGTCCCGCAGGGGACCGCGTTCCCCGTCCGGCACCCCGAGCAGGTCACCAATGACCTGGACCGGGATCGCAGCCGCAAAGTCGGCAATGAGGTCGAAGCGGCGCATCCCGGCAATGCGGTCGAGCAGGCGGTCGACAAGCGCGGTGAGCGGCGCCTCGAGCGCGCGGAGCGCCCTCGGGGTGAAGGCGGGCATCATCAGCCGGCGCACCCTGGTGTGCAGGGGAGCGTCGTTGAACACGAGGCTCGTCGTGTGGTGATGAAACAGTGGACTGGCACCGAACTTCGCCCCGAATTCATCCTTCTTGTCGGAGCTGAACCTGCGGTCCCGGTAGATTGCGTCGACGTCGCGGTATCGGGTGACGAACACCGAACCGTCCGGACAGACATGGACCGGATCGTGGTTCCTGAGCAGGTGGTAGGTCGGGTAGGGATCATCGAGAAAGGCGGGATCGAGCCGTGCAAGATCGAATGCCCGCGCTCTCTGCGCATCGCTGGCGTGCATGCTCCTCCCCGATCCTCGAGACCCGCTTACACGAGGTTACGATGGAGCAGCCTCGCGGCCTCGACAAGATCAAGCACCCTGACCGCGTACTCCTCGCGAATCCGAAAGCCCGATGCGCCCGGCTTGCGGCACCCCTCCTCCATGTCCCGCAGCATGCGGTGCAGCCTGCGCCGGTGCAGCCCGAGGAGACGCAGCAGCGGGTCGGTCAGGATGCCCGAGAACGCGGCCGCGATACTGACCACGACCAGCAGGCCCGCGGTCACCGCCGCAGACAGTGCGACGGACGGGGTCACCGGCCAGATCCCGTACCAGACGCTGCCGAGCGCCGGGCCCAGCGGAAAGCTGTCGATCGCCGCCCTGACCGCGATGATGCCCGCGAGTGCCGGGCCGAGGGACAGCACCGTCGGGGTGAAGCGCTGCAGGGCGAATGCGCCGGTCGCCAGGGACGCGAGCGCGAGCGAGAGTTCCGACGTGGCAGCCCGGCTGGCCCCGTAGGCGTCGATCGCGGCGGCGGACTGCGACCGGATCCGCGCCTCGACCTCTTTCGGGATGCACAGGCCCGCGAGGTCCGGATCGGACAGGATCTCGTCGAGGAGTGCGTTCCTCGCGCAGACCCGGCTTTCGTCGCGGTACGGCAGTTCCAGCAGTTCGGAACACAACCGCCACGCTATTTCCCGGTCGACGCCGGTATGCAGCAACAGTTCGCGCGAGGAAAGCCGGGAAGCAAGACCAGGCGCTCCGAGCCGGCGGGCCGCGAAGGCCGCCGCCCTCGCGCCGACAGCCACCGGTATCAGCAGGATGTTGGCCGGGGCCCGGAGCAGGTCGAGACCCAGCGCATGGCGATGCAGTGCCAGGGACCCCCGGATCGAGTAGCAGGATGCGACAAATGCCTCCACGCGGTCGTGCCGGTCCCGGAAGTAGCGTCCGATGGCCTCGTCCACGATCCTTCGGGCGGCGTCGGGTGACAGGGAGCGGGTCCCGTCCATGGCAGCGGGCGCGCCTGACACCCGGGCGTCAGGCGCGCCCGGATGCGGCGTTTCCGGCCCCAACGCCGCCTGCACCCGGCCTTCCTGAACCTGCGGGAACCGGCCGCTGTCGCATTCCGCCACTCCGCCTCCTCCTGACCGGGCTTATGTTGGCGGCGGATCCCTCTCCGTCAAGCGGACACCGGTCTCGACACCCGCACGGCCGGGCAGCCATAGTTCCGCCGGCACCGGTTCGAGGGTGCCTCCCGTCCCGCACCGCATTGGACCACGTCATGACCAGTTCCGAACCGGCGAGCGCCGGCTGGCGCCCGTATCCCCGCTACCCCGACCCCGATGTCCGCAGCCTCGACAGCCGGTTCGACCGCTATTGCGTGTTCAGCGCCGCCATCGAGCGGCTCCATACCGGCTGCCGCTGGTCCGAGGGCCCGGTCTGGTTCGGCGATGGTCGCTACCTGCTCTGGTCCGACATTCCCAACAACAGGATCCTGAAATGGGAGGAGGAGACCGGCGTCGTGTCGGTCTGGCGCCGCCCGTCGAACTTCGCGAACGGACACACCCGCGATCGCGATGGCCGCCTGGTGACCTGCGAACACGGCACCCGGCGCGTCACCCGGACCGAGTACGACGGCAGCATCACGGTGCTGGCGGACAGCTGGCAGGGCAATCGGCTCAACTCCCCGAACGATGTCATCACGAAGTCCGACGGATCGGTCTGGTTCACCGACCCGGTGTTCGGAATCCTGGGCGACTACGAGGGATTCCGGGCGGAAAGTGAAGTACCGCAGGCGGTCTACCGCATCTGCCCGGACACCGGCGAGATCTCGGTCGTCGCCGACGATGTGCTCGGGCCCAACGGTCTGTGTTTCTCGCCCGACGAGAGCATCCTCTACGTCGTGGAGTCCCGGGGTGTCCCGCACCGGGGCATCCTCGCCTACGACGTCGGCACCGACGGACGGTCGCTGTCGGGCAAGCGGACCCTGATCGATGCCGGTCCGGGCGGCACGCCGGACGGCATGCGCTGCGACGTCGACGGAAACCTGTGGTGCGGCTGGGGGATGGGGTCGGAAGAACTCGACGGGGTCATGGTGTTTGCGCCCGACGGCAGCCGTATCGGCCACATCCGCCTGCCCGAGCGGTGCGCGAACCTGTGCTTCGGCGGCGCGAGGCGCAACCGTCTTTTCATGGCGGCGAGCCAGTCGCTCTACGCGCTCTACGTCAACACCCGGGGCGTTTCCGGCGGATAGCGCCGGCATGCGGGAGAAGGCAGGCATGAAGATCAGGTCCATCGAGACCTTCTGCACCGAGGCGGTGGGCTTCGTGCGGGTCACCGCGCAGGACGGGAGCGAGGGATGGGGTCAGGTCTCGACCTACAATGCCGACATCTCGTGCATGGTCCTGCACCGTCAGGTTGCCCCCTACGCGCTCTGCGCCAACATCGATGATCCGGATGGGCTGGTCGACCGCATCACCGATGGCGAGCACAAGTTTCCGGGGTCATACCTGCGCCGCGCCATCGGCGGCGTCGATACGGCGCTCTGGGACCTGCGCGGAAAGCGCGCGGGGCTCAGCGTCTGCGCCCTGCTCGGAGGGAAACCTCGACCGTTTCCGGTCTACGGCTCGAGCATGCGCCGTGACATCACCGCGCAGGACGAGGCGGAGCGGCTGGCGCGCCTGCGGGACCGGTTCGGGTTCCGTGCCTTCAAGATCCGGGTCGGCAGCACCTTCGGGCACAATGTCGACGCCGCCCCGGGGCGTACCGAAGCCGTGATCCCCGCGGTCCGGCGCCAACTCGGCGCCGGTGTGACCCTGCTCGCCGACGCCAACAGCTGCTACACGCCCGAGCATGCAATCACGGTGGGCCGCATGCTCGAGGACCACGGCTACGCCCATTTCGAGGAACCCTGCCCCTACCAGGAGCTCGAATGGACCCGCGAGGTCACCCATGCCCTCGACATTGACGTGACCGGCGGCGAACAGGACTGCGATCTCGCCACCTGGCGGCGTATCGTGGCGATGCGTGCGGTCGACGTGCTGCAACCGGACATCTGCTATCTGGGCGGCCTGACCCGGATGCTGAGGGTGGCGCGGCTGGCCGGTGACAGCGGGCTGCCACTGACCCCGCACTCGGCCAACCACTCACTGGTCACGCTGTTCAGCCTGCACCTGATGGGAGCGATCCCGGCGGCGGGACCGTATGTCGAGTATTCGATCGAGGACCCGGAACGGTATCCCTGGGACCCCGACCTGTTCGAACCAGCGCTCGAGGTCCGTGACGGGCATGTTCAGATCCCCGAGGAGCCCGGATGGGGCGTGACAATCAATCGATCGTGGCTGGAGAAGGCGCGGTACCGCAGAAGCGGCGGTGACTGAAGCCGGCGATCCGGACCCGGGAGCGGCAGACGGGCCCCGATCCGTGGAGCTTCGGGACCTCGACCGACGCGAGACCGCCCGGTCGCGCCATGTTCCCGTTCCGGAAGAATGGCGCCGGTTCCGTCGATGCGCGACGTCCACGGTTCAACCGGCCGACCCCGGGGTCCGGCAGGCGGCGTGATCCGCCCGACGGCCCGGCATCCCTCGCGCCGGTCAGCGCTGCAGCCGGCGGCGCCTGAACAGCTCGAAGCTTTTCTCGCCGATGGTGCAGTCGGTGAGGCCGTGGACGAACTGTGCCGGAACGATGCCGTCGCGGCGCCGGCGCTCCGGCGGGGCGAGGCCGGCGATCTCCAGGATCATCTTGCGCCGGACCGCGGCGGCGAAACTGCCGATGGTCTCCGCGACGACGATGAAGGCACCTGGACCAATGATCACGCAGTCCTCGTAGTAGAGATCGATGTTCTCCGTCGCCGGAAGGCCGAGTGGCGACGGGCGATCATTCATGATCGGAAGCCCGTTGATGGTGATGCCGTTCTCGAGCGCGCGGTAGCGCGTGTGGTGGACATGAAACCCGCCGTTGTTGGCTCCGTCGCCGGAGATGTCGATCACCTTGCGGGTGGCTCGAAACCCGCCCTTCCGGAACAGTGGCACCGCGTGCAGGATCGCGTTGCTGATCGAGGTCCGGTGCCCGGTTCCGACCGGCGCACCGCTCAGGCGGTTCGCGAACACCTCGGCGGTTACCGGACCGTCGATCACGTGCCAGTCGGCCACAAGGGTCTGGCTCAGGGGACCTGCCCACTCGGTGTAGGCGACAGCAATCCTGCCGTGCCGGCCGTTTGTAATCGCCTGCAGGACAAACGGGTCGCGCAGTGCAGCGACGTAGCCGTCACGCTGCAGCCTCGCTTCCATCGGGTCGATACTTCCCGAAACGTCCACCGCGAGAACGAGCTGCAGGTCGACATCGAGAAGTTCGACCGCCGACGGGGTCTGGCCGCGCACCAGGTCAATGCCGGCAAACAGCAGCAGCAGTACCGGGAACAGGTGTCGCACGGACAGCTTCATCCTCGCGGCCTCTCCCTCACGCCGGTTCGAGTTCCGCCAGTTCGGCGAGAGTGACCGGACGGATCGGCGGTCTGATCCGGTAGGTCCCGACCTCGGCGAGCGACCGGCCGTTCGCGGCCGCAATCACCTCGGCGACCGTCGATGCGCAGAGGCGGCCCTGGCAGGGACCCATGCCGCATCTCAGGAAGGCCTTGACCTGGTTGGGACCGGTGCAGCCATCGGCAACCGCGGTCCGGATCGCCCCGGCACTCACCTCCTCGCAGCGGCAGACCGTGACCTCGTCCGCCACCGAACCGATCCAGTCCGGAGGCGGAAAGCAGTTCTCCAGCAACGGCCGGATTCCGACATCGAGCATGCGGCGCATCCGCGCGTCGTTCGCGTCGAGGTCGCGTTCGGATTCGGCAATCAGTCCCAGCCTCATGGCGAGATCGAGACCGACCGACTGGCCGTCATAGGCAGCCGCCCGGGCACCGAAGATTCCACCGCCGTCCCCGGCAACGTGGATATTCTGCTCGCTCGACTCTCCCCACGGCCCGAGTGCCGGGCGCCAGCAGCGCTGGCGTCGGTCCCAGAAATGCCGCATCCCGACCAGCCGCGTCAGCTGGCTGTTCGGAACCAGGCCCTCGTGCAGGGCCACCACGTCTGCGGGTACGACATGTTCCTGCCCACCGGCGCGGAACTCCAGCGCGCTCACCCGGTCGGACCCGGCAACACGCAGACCGGCCGCGCCCCGGTAGAACGGGATGCCCGACTTCCTGATCGCGCGAGCCAGCGCCAGGCCGCGGAGGAGGTAGTCGCCGGCACCAGCGGCACGCGGCAGGTGCACGAGCGCCCGCATGATCATGCCCGGGGGAGCGGTATCCACGAAGGCGGCGATCGGAACCCGCGCGGCGAGCAGCTGAGTTGCCAGCAGCATCGGCAGCGGCCCGGAACCGGCGATCACCAGCCGGCCCGCCGGATAGACAGCCGACGACTTGAGCGCACCCTGGACGGCACCGGCGCTCATCACTCCGGGCAGGGTCCAGCCGGGCACGGGAACCGGCCGCTCGAGCGCCCCGGTGGCGATCACGACATGGCGGGCCAGGATCCGGAACGTCCCGCCATCCCGGCTGCAGTAGACCGCGCGGCGCCGCCCCGCCCCCGTCTCGCCGACATGCCAGACCGATGTACGCGGCAGGTACTCGCACCCGGTCGCGCGAAAGTCCTGCACCACCCCGATGCCGCGGGAATAGTCGCGGCCGAGGAAGTCGAGGTCCGCCGGTCGCGTCCGGTCCACGGTCTCGATCGAGCGGTAGACCTGTCCGCCCGGACCCGGCTGGTCATCCACCACCGCGACCTGTGCTCCCGCGCCGGCGGCGGTGGCCGCAGTCGACAGCCCGGCCGGGCCGGCGCCGATGACGACGACGTCGGCCTCAGAGATCATCGCCCGGTTCCCTGAACCGTCTCTGACGGCGGATGTGCATGCCGTCGCGGACCTGGACCATGCAGGCCTGCTGACCGGTCACTCCGTCGATCTCGACAAGACACTCGAAACACACGCCCATCATGCACCACGGCGCACGCGGTCTTCCGGTCACGCGCCTCGCACCCGTCCACTCCACGCCCCCTGCCCAGAGTGCGGCCGCGACGGTGTCGCCGTCGCAGGCCTGGACCGGTTCATCCTCGAACCGGACCATGATCGGTGTCTGTGCCGGGCCGGTCAGCCTGTGAAACATCGAACCTCCCAGGTGAGAATGCCGCGAAATGCTCGTTGAAACCGGGCTGCAGCAGCCGCGGTGCCAGGCGCAAGGCGTGGGCCGCCGCCAGTGTCACGCCGCTGTGGCAGGTCACCACGAAGGCGCCCGGGTACTCGGCGGATTCGGCGTAGATCGGGAACCCGTCGGGAGACATGATCCTGAGCGCACTCCAGGCCCTGATGACCTGCAGGCGGCGCAGCAGCGGGACCTTGCGCACGGCGCGCGAGGAAATATGCCGGATCATGTCGGGTGCGATCCCGGTATCGAAACCGACCGATTCCTTGGTGGCGCCCAGCATCACCGATCCCTCGTCGGTCTGGCGGACCTGTCCCAGGACATGGCTGAACAACGGGCGGACCGGTTCGGTCACGAGGATGTGGCCGCGCTCCGGGGAGACCGGGACCTCAAGCCCGATGTGGCCGGCGAGCGCCCGGTTGCCGTTGCCCGCCGCTAGCACCACCCGGTCCGCAAACCAGCTGGAATCGTCCGCGGTCTCGACGCGAAACCCGTCGCCGTCGGGACGGATCCCGGTCACGGGTCCGGCGCTGTGACGCACCACCCCGGCCCGGGTCGCGACGGCATGCAGTGCACGCAGGGCGAGGAGCGGATTGACCAGGCCGTCATGCGGACAGAAGGAGGCGCCGACCACCTCAGGGCCAACATGGGGCTCCATCCGGCGCACCTCGTCGCCATCGATCATCCGGCGGTCATTCGCCCCGGCATCGGGCTGGTTGTGCATGCGCCGGATCGAACCCGCGTATGCCTCGTACTCCTCCTCGTCGAGACAGAGCTCGAGTCCACCCGGCCGGTGATGCCCGACGTCAACGCCGGTTTCCGCCTGCAGCGCCTGCGCAAAGCCGCCCCACAGGTCGGACGAGGTCCGGGTCCACGAGGCGTACTCGTGCATGCCGTCGCCCTTGGACTGTACCCAGACCAGACCGAAGTTCCCGCGCGACGCCCGGAACGCGACATCGCCCTCGTCGAGCATGGTCACCCTGGCCCCGGCCTCGACCAGCCCGTAGGTCAGCGCCGACCCGACCAGGCCGCCGCCGATGACGATGACGTCGGCAGCCACCGGTTCCCTACTCATGATCCAGCGGATAGACCGGCCGTCGCAGCCGCCTGTAGGTGAGCGCGCGGTAGTTTCTCGAGGTCAGTCCGCGACCGTCGTCGACGACCAGCACCTCGCGGGCGATCGGCGCAAAGGCGGCACGGAAATGCTGGGCCGACTTGACCGCCAGCACCGCCATGGCATCCGGCTCGATCCCGAAGTGCCGGAAATGCTGGCGGTCCAGCGCCTGGCCGCGCAGGGTCGACAGGCAGACCTGCACACCGCCGACCGAGATCCTGGCAGACGGGCCGGCCGTGCTCATCAAGCCCTTCGCCATCGGTCCCTCGAGCCGGAACCTTCCCTCGCAGAGCTGCTCGACCCTGGCATTCACCGGAATCGGAGCCCCGTACGCCGGATCGGTCCTGCCGCCGAGTTCGAGCGCTACCTCCGCCCCGGTTCCGGCTTGGAAACAGGCCTGCACCGATACCGGATCCTGCATCATGGTCATCGCGGCGCGCTCAAGCCGCGCCTCCAGCATGGCCGCAAGCAGCCCCGTGGCATCTCCGTAGCCGCCGCCTCCGGGGTTGTCGGCAAAGTCGGCCACCACCACGGGAGCGCTTCCCGGACCCAGCGCGGCGATCCTGTCCATCGCCTGGCGTGGTGTCAGGGGATTGACGGTCACGTCCCGTCGCCGGTTCCAGATTTCCGACACGATCCGTTCGGCGATCCGGCGATACCGCGGATCGCGCCCCTCACCGACCACCATCACGGTCGGTCCGGCATCATGAATGTCGGCCCACGGGAACCCGGCGTTCAGGGTGATGTCGAGGACGCCCTCCTCACGCGCGGCTATGTCGTCACACAGTGCCAGGATATCGAGCATCGGACCGGGCGAGGTGGTGCGCCCGTGGTCCAGCCCGTCAAGCATTTCTCCCCGGGCCACCGTGGTGGTGGGCGCCGACGTGCCGTCGAGCATGCCGGCGACCCGCAGGGCCACCTTCTGTGCCGTCTCGTAGCTGTCCACATGCGGGTAGGTGCGATAGGCGATCAGGATGTCGGCGTGCTCCGCCATCGCGTCGGTCACGTTGGCATGCAGATCGAGCGAAACGCCGATCGGCACCCCGGCACCGACCGCGGCCCGGACCCGGCGCAGCATCTCGCCCTCGCCGTCCTCGTGCTCCTCCGTCACCATCGCGCCGTGCAGGGCGAGCAGGACCGCATCGAACGGTCCGTCGCGAGCCACCGCCTCGATCACCTCGCCGACAATGATCTCGAAACACTCCCTCGTCACCGGTCCCGACGGCGTCGCGTTGCCAGAGATCGGTGTTGCGATGTCCCATCCGTACCGTTCCGCCGCATCGATGTAGGCCGCGATCTCGGTCCGGGTTCCGGCATATGCCGCGCGCAACGCGTCTCCCCTGTGCAGGCCACGGGCCTCGTAGGCCGCAAGATCTGCCGGCTGGGAACTGAAGGTGTTGGTTTCGTGCTTGAAACCGGCAATGAGAATCCGGTGCGCCATCTAGGTTCCGTCGTTGAGCAGCTGTGCGAGGTCGGCCCTGATCTGGTTGTCGAAACCTACTAGACAGGTCTCTCCCAGATCAATCACGGGACGTTTCACCAGGGTCGGGGCCGCGACGAGAACCGCCACGGCATCGCTGCCGCCGACCGCCCGCCGTTCCTCTTCGGACAGGCCGCGCCAGGTCGTGCTGCGCCGGTTGACCAGCCGTTCGGTTCCGATGCGCCCGATCCAGTCCCGGACCAGGTCCTCCGACACCCCGTCGTCCCTCAGATCATGGTACGTGTAGACGATACCCGCCCCGTCGAGATGGCGGCGCGCCGCCCGGCACCGGTCGCAATTCCGCAACCCGTAAAGCGTGATCATGATCCTGTCCTCCGCAGGGCCTGCAAGTCCGGAAGGACCATGAGCAAGGCTTCGACGGTCGAGCGCCCGAGCGCACGCGAACGGTCCGGAGACCATCCGTAGACCTCATCCGGGGCGTTGGCAGCGTCCTTGAACGGCATTTCCAGCGTCATCGAGGCGGCTCCGAGATGCTTGCCCAGGTACCCCGTACACGTCGTGGTGTTCCCCTGTCCCGGCTTGGCCGCGGGGTAGCCGTGCCGGGTCTGGAAATCCGGGTTGAGACGGGCGAGCGCGTCCCGGAACCCGCTGACGAGTTCGCGCTGCGCCGCGCTCGCCTCGGCGATGCCGTCAAGCCCGACGATGAAGGCATAGGGCAGCCCCTCGTCGCCATGCACGTCGAGGCAGAGGTCGACACCGGCGCGGTGCATGAGTTCTCGGACGTGGTGGACCTCGGGACTGCGGTCCGGGCACGGATCCTCCCACTCGCGATTGAGGTTGGCGCCGCGCCAGTTCACCCGAAGGTTGCCGAGTGCACTGCCGTCGGGGTTCATGTTCGGAACCGCGTAGAGCACGACCGCCCGGCGCAACGCGGCGGCCGCTCCGTCCCCGTGATCAAGCAGCCGGTCCAGCAGCCCTTCCATGAACCACTCCGCCATGGTCTCGCCCGGGTGCTGGCGTGCGATCACCCAGACCGGCACCACGTCATCGCCGGGTTCGCCGAACCTGAGCACGTCGATGGGTCGGCCCTGCGCACTCGTGCCCGGAACCAGAAGACGAACGCCCTCGCTCGCCTGGCACCGGGCCACCAGGTCATCGTGCCGCTCGAGGCTGTAGGGTGCGAAATAGGCATAGTGGACGGCATCGGTCGCCGGGCGGTGCCTGATGGTCAGGACTCCCTCGCGATACTCGGTCGGAACCCGGGTCCAGGTCTGCCGGTCACTCGAGGCCACCGCCCTGTAGTCCTCCCATCCCCGGGGAAAACCGGCCTCGCCCGCATTCGTGATCCGCATCACGCACTCGCGGTCGCGGGCGCCGGTCACCCTGAAATGGAACCACTGGAAGAAGTGCGACTGGCTGTCCCTGTTGATCGCGAGGCGGACATCGTCCGCACGGGCCGCATCCAGCACCGTGATGTTGCCGCTGTCGAATGCGGAGCTGATCCTGATCATGGGTCCTGTCCTCCTTCGCCCGCCAGACAGTATTCCATCCGCTCCGGGACTGCACCGGTCCGTTGCCGCTTCCCGCAGGACCGGATCTCACGAGACGGTCACGCGCTTCGCAAGGCGGACGATGCAGGCTGCGTGCGCTGCCGCCAGATGCATGGGGGCCGACCCCCGGCGGTCGAAGGCATCGGGCAGAAGGCAGCGCCGGTGCCGAACGATGCAGGAATCCGGTGCTGCGGTCACCTGAGGACGCACTCGCATCCGTCGAATACTGCCGGCCGTCCCTCTCTCCGCTGCGACATGTGCGCCTCGGGCCGGGACCGCGCGGGCCCCGCGGGATGTGGCCGGAAGCGGTTGCCGGAACAGGGTCCAAGCCGCTGCGATACTTCCTGGGGCAGACGGCCGGATTGTCCTTGACCGATGTTCACCCGTTCGGTATATGTTCGCGCAGGTTGCGGCTCTCTCCAAGTGAGCGGCACACCTGTATCACCTGACAGTTCAGAACCGACAGCAGCACCGGGCCGACAGACCCGGGGAACGTGAGTGACGATGACAGGCGCACTGGATAGGCGGCGGGCGTCGACCGCCGAGAGGTTCGAGACCTGGAAGCAGGACACGTGGGCCGAGGGATACAAGGAAGGCTGGAAAATCGGGCACAAGAAGGGCGTCGAGGTCGGTGTGAAAAACCACATGATGCTCCTGAACTACTGCACACTGAGAAAGTTCGGCGAACAGGCCGCCGCCGAGCTGGCCGTCCTGGTGGAGGGCACGTCGTCGAAGCGCCGCAAGAAGAACCTGATCAAGCTTGCCGAATCGATCATCGAGTGCGAGACCCCGGCTGAGCTGCTGGAACGGGTCCGCGGCTGGGCCAAACCAAGAGCCTGAACCGCCCGGGCATGCGCACCTGCGCGTCCCTGAAACAGACATCCCGTCACCCGGACCCCCGAGACCTGCTCACCCGATTCGAATGCAAGGGAACCGGTGCGGCCGCCGGTCCGGACATGCGGTCGGAGATTGACGACGGCCCGTCGCCGGCCGGGGCGCCAGGCCCGAAGACCACCGAATCAACGGAATCGGAACCTGCCACGGCCCTGTCCCCGCCCCGGGGAACCGCGCATTCCTGCCACGACCCGACAACGGCAGGGGCGGCACGGCAGGAGTCGTGTGCCGGCACCGGAACCTTGGCAGGTGCCGGTCGACCTTGAGTTCTGCCGCACCATTGATTGAGATCCAGAGGTGCGTCGCCGAGACGCAGCGATGGAGTAGTCCCATGGCAAGAGACATACCCTGCACGTCGGGTTCGATCCCGGAGATGCTGGCCTTCTTCGCTCTGGCGGAGCGGCTCAAGACCGAGCTGCGCCATTCCTGGTTGTCGAGTGGCCGGCAGGAGAGTGTTGCCGAGCATTGCTGGCTGATGGCGGTGATGGCCCTCGTCGTCGCGCCGCACCTGGAGCACAGGGTTGACCTCGCCCGTACCCTGATGCTGATCCTCGTCCATGACATCGCCGAGACCAAGATCGGTGACATCCCCGTTTTCGAAGTCTCGGAGCGCAAGTCGTCGAAACCCGAAGCCGAGGCGCGGGCGATGACGGAGATCGCCGACATGTTCAGCGATGCGACCGGCCGCCTCATATCCGACCTGTGGAATGAGTTCGAAGCGGGGGAAACGCCCGAGGCACGGTTCGCCCGGGCACTGGATCAACTCGAGGTCCAGCTTCAGCACAATCTCGCACCGATGGAGACCTGGGAGCCCATCGAATACGACCTCGTCTATACGAGGATGACCCGGCCTTCCGCCCACGATGCCATGCTTCGCCGTCTCACTGCGGCCATACGAAACGAGGCCGAGCACAAGCTCGCCGCCGCCGGTGTCGATGTTGCGGCCCTTCGCGAACGGTGTCAGGCCTGACGGCCCCCAGCATTCAGTTTCCAGATGTGGGGCGAGTGCGGGGCCTGCAACGGGTCCTGGCGCTCACACTGCGACGCCGCGGGTTGTCCGCACCTTGCAGCGTGGCGCCGAAGAACTGCGTAGCGCGCGAACGACGGGCAGGGCGCGGCACCGGGGCCCTGATGGGCACGCGCACTCGCGGGAAGTTGACGGATCCTGCCGAAACGGGTGCGTGTGGCCAGTGTATTGTGACCGGGCTGGCCGATCGTCGGCCGGCTCTGCCCGCGTGAACCGGAACGCGTATCGATCCTGGCTCGAGGCTGGCGCTTCAGGTGAGAGGACCACGAGATGGACGAGCACCCATTCATTCCGCTGCCCGGGTACCGGGAACGCCCCGAGGACGAGATGATGCGGCGTGCACGGGACTTCCACGCGGAGCTGAAACGCCGGCGAACGGTGCGGCAGTTCTCCAGCCGGCCGGTGGCGCGGACGATCATCGAGGAATGCCTGGCTGCCGCGACGACGGCGCCGAGCGGCGCCAACCTCCAGCCGTGGCATTTCGTCGTCGTCAGCGATCCGGAGACAAAAAGGCGGATTCGGGAAGCCGCCGAAGAGGAAGAACGCCGGTTCTACCGTGAACGGGCGCCGCAGGAATGGCTGGACGCACTTGCACCGCTGGGCACCGACGAGCACAAGCCCTTCCTCGAGACAGCCCCCTATCTGATCGCGGTCTTCTCGCAGAAGCACGGCCGCCTGCCGGACGGTCGCAAGGTCAAGCACTACTACCCGATGGAATCGGTCGGCCTCGCGACCGGGATGCTGATCGCAGCACTGCACCTCGCCGGGCTGGCGACCCTGACGCACACGCCAAGCCCCATGGCGTTCCTGAACGAGATCCTGGGACGTCCGAAATCGGCCGAACGGCCCTTCCTCCTGCTGGTGACGGGCTATCCGGACAAGGACGCGACGGTGCCCGACATCGGGAGAAAGCCGTTCGACGAGGTGGTCAGCTACGTCTGACGGCAGGAGCGTCTGGAACAGGACCGCGACGACGCGGAGTCCCTGCCAGTGCTTGCGCGGCCGTCATCCGGGTTGGTTGCGGTCCGAATGCCGGGTGAGTGACAGGGCTTGCCCCCCGGCCTGTCGGGCGTCGGCCCCCGCAGCGAACCACCATGGCACGCCGAATGGAACGAGGAGTGCAGCGCTCGCCCGCCCCGTGGATCCGCGACCGGCAGCCGGCATCGGATCTCTGCTCCCGTCACGGGTCACCTTGCCGTCCCGCGCCGAGGTCAGGGGGCGCACATATCGCAACGATGCCGGCTGCGAGGGATGGTACACTGCGGTTGTGACGTGACGCGCCGACGACGACCAGCCCCGCAGAGCCGAGGAACCGGATCATGGACAGCGAACTCACCTCGACCCCGTTTCTGATCTTTGTCCTGGCGGGCCTCGGGTTCGCACTGCTTCTCGTGTTCCGGGCCGTCCGGACGGTCCCGCAGGCCTCCGAATGGACCGTCGAGAGATTTGGCCGCTACACCCGCACGCTGCGTCCCGGGCTGCATCTCGTCATACCCCTGGTCGAACGGATCGGGCAGCGCATGTCCATGCAGGAAACCGTGCTCGACATTCCAAGCCAGGACGTGATCACCCGCGACAATGCCACCGTCTCGGCGGATGGCGTCGCATTCTACCAGGTCATCGACGCGGCCAAGGCGGCCTACGAGGTGAAGGACATGCGTCAGGCGATCACCAACCTGGCGCTGACCAACATCCGCTCGGTGATCGGCGGCATGACGCTCGACGACGTGCTGTCGCGGCGCGACGACATCAACGAGAAACTGCTGCGCGTCATCGATCTTGCGACCAATCCCTGGGGCGTGAAGGTCACCAGGGTCGAGATCAAGGACCTCACCCCGCCGGCGGACCTCACCCGGGCGATGAACCAGCAGATGATGGCGGAGCGCCAGAAGCGGGCCGAGATCCTGCAGGCGGAAGGAGAGAAACAGGCCGCGATCCTGCGCGCGGAGGGAGAGAAGGCCTCGCTGGTGCTGGAGGCGGAGGGACGTCGCGACGCCGCGTTCCGCGACGCCGAGGCCCGCGAGCGGGCGGCCCAGGCCGAAGGGCGAGCCACCACCATGGTCTCCGAAGCCATCGCGTCCGGTGACCTCAACGCCATCAACTACTTCGTTGCCCAGCGCTACACCCAGGCGCTCGAGGCAATCGCATCGGCCGAGAACCAGAAGGTGATCATGGTACCGCTCGAGGCGTCGTCCCTCATCGGCAGCCTCGCCGGCATCGTCGAGGTTGCACGATCCGCTTCGGGACAATCCGCGCCGCCCACTCCGCCGGCACCACCGTCGCAACCCGATGGCGGGCCATGGACGGGAACCGCCGGAGAGTCCTGATGGATGTCGACCTCGCGTTCCTGCTGCATCCCACCTACTGGCACTGGTTTACGCTGGCCGTGATCCTGTTCGGTTTCGAGATCATGAGCATGTCGTTCTTCCTGCTGTTTCCGGCAGGCGCGTCCGTGGTCTGCGGGTTCGTGCTCATGGTCTGGCCGGACCTCGACATCCGGTTGCAGCTGGCGGTCTTTGCCGTCCTGTCCGTCGTTGCGACAGCCGTCGGGAGACCGCTCCTGGTCAGGGCCCGGCAGTCGTCCCGGGCGGACGGCCTGAACGCCCGGGGACGGCAGTATCTCGGAAGGCGCGTACAGCTGGAGACGGCACTCGAGGCGGGCCGTGGCCAGATCCGCCTCGACGACGGCTGGTGGAGCGCGGTGTCGGACACCGGGGAGACGATCCCCGAAGCCGCCGTGGTGGAGATCACCGGCGTGGAGGGCTCGACGATGCGGGTCCGGGCCATCCGGCAATAGGCCACTGTCGCAAGTGTTCCGGACCCGCCGCATTCGGTCGTACACTGCACACGCAACCGGAGCGCCCGGCGTCAGGGTGACCGCAAACCCACGCGGCACCGGTTTACGGTCGGAGAGGACACGAATGCAGCAACGGGCACCGGGACGGGAAACCCGGGGATGAGACTGCCGATGTCGAACCGGAAGCGCGGCGACGACATCTTCGGCTCGCGCCGGTATTCGCTGCTCAGCCTCGCGCGCAACGCCCTTGCCGGACACCGCAACTGGACGCCGGCGTGGCGATCGCCCGAGCCGGCTGACGAGTACGATGTCATCGTCGTCGGCGGCGGCGGCCACGGCCTTGCCACCGCCTACTACCTCGCCAGTCTGCACGGTATCCGGCGGATTGCCGTGCTCGAGAAAGGCTGGATCGGCGGCGGCAACACCGGGCGCAACACCACGATCATCCGTTCCAACTATCTCTGGGACGAGAGTGCGGCGATCTACGAGCACTCGATGAAACTGTGGGAGGGCCTCTCGCAGGAGCTCAACTTCAACCTGATGTTCAGCCAGCGCGGTGTGCTCACCCTTGCCCACTCCGAACACGAACTGCGCGAGATGCGGCGCCGGGTCGAGGCGATTCGACTGAACGGCATCGACTCCGACGTGCTCACGCCGGACGAGATCAAGCGGCTGGTCCCGATCATGGATACCAGTCCGAAGCTGCGCTACCCGGTCATGGGGGGGTTCATCCAGCGCCGCGGCGGCACCGCGCGGCACGATGCGGTCGCCTGGGGATATGCCCGGGCCGCCGATGCGCGCGGCGTCGACATCATCCAGAACTGTGCCGTGACCGGGTTCAGGATCGACCAGGGCACGGTCAGGGGCGTGGAGACCACGCGCGGCCCGATTCGTGCCTCGAAGGTCGCCTGCGTCGTCGCCGGTCACGCCGGTGTGGTCGCCGAAATGGCCGGGTTCCGGCTGCCGGTTACCAGCCGGCCGCTGCAGGCCCTGGTTTCCGAGCCGATCAAGCCCATCCTCGATGTCGTGATCATGTCCAATGCGGTGCACATGTACGTGAGCCAGTCGGACAAGGGGGAGATGGTCCTGGGCGCCGGGACGGACTCCTACAACTCCTATACGCAGCGCGGCAGCTTGACCGTGATCGAGGGCATGCTCGCGGCCGCGGTCGAGCTGTTCCCGTGCCTGTCGCGCCTGTCGATGCTCCGGTCCTGGGGCGGAATCGTCGACACCTGCCCGGATGCGTCACCGATCATTTCCGGAACACCGGTGCGCAACCTCTACTTCAACTGCGGCTGGGGCACCGGGGGCTTCAAGGCCACGCCGGGTTCGGGCCACGTGTTCGCCGATCTCGTTGCCCGCGACGAGCCCAACGCGATCGCGGCCCCGTTCTCGCTGGACCGGTTCGTCGGCGGCTACCTGATCGACGAGCACGGCGCCGCGGGGGTGGCGCACTGAGGAGACCGGTATGCTGCTGATCGTCTGTCCATGGTGCGGACCCCGTGACGACGCCGAGTTCCACTACGGCGGCGAGGCCCACATCCTCCGGCCCGCAGACCCGTCGGCGCTGTCGGACGGGGAGTTCGCCGAGTACCTGTTCCTGCAGCAGAACCCCCGGGGCCTGCACCTGGAGCGCTGGTGTCATTCGGATGGCTGCCGGCGCTGGTTCAACATGGTGCGTGACACCGCGACCAACCGGATCCTGGAGGTCTACCCGATCGGCGAACTGCCGCGCTCGCAGGCCGGCCTGGCGGCGTGGCGCGACAACTGGCGGCGCAACAGCGCGGCCGAACGCAATGCACGGAACCGCGGCGAATGAGGCGCCGCTCCAACAGGCTGGAGAAGGGTGGACGCATCGACCGCACCCGGCCGGTCCGGTTCCGGTTCGACGGACGCGACTTCCAGGGCCTGAGCGGCGACACGCTCGCTTCCGCGCTCCTTGCCAACGATGTCAGCCTCGTCGCCCGCAGCTTCAAGTACCACCGGCCCCGCGGCATCGTGGCCCTGGGTGCGGAGGAACCGAACGCCCTGGTCCAGTGCGGGATCGGCAACGGAACCACTCCGAACCAGCGCGCAACCCGTATCGAACTCACCGACGGGCTGATCGCGGCCAGCCAGAACCGCTGGCCGCTGCTGCGCGCCGACATCGGCGCCATCAACAGCCTGTTGTCACCGCTGCTTCCTGCCGGGTTCTACTACAAGACCTTCATGTGGCCGCCCGGATGGTGGTTGCGGTACGAACACTGGATCCGGCGTGTCGCCGGTCTCGGCAAGGCTCCACCCGGTCCCGACCCCGACCTCTACAGGCAGGTTCATGCACACTGTGACGTGCTGGTTGTCGGTGCCGGACCGGCCGGTCTCGCGGCCGCCGCCGCTGCCGGGAGGAGCGGAGCGCGCGTGATCCTGGCGGACGAACAGCCGGAACCGGGCGGTTCTCTGCTGGTCGAGGACGACGTGGAGATCGACGGCCGGCCGGCGGCCGACTGGCTGCCCGCGCTGATCGCCGACCTGCAGGCCATGCCCGAACTGACCGTGCTGACGCGCACCACTGTCAGTGGCCTGCACGATCACGGCTTCCTGACCATGCTCCAGCACCGCGCCCCGCACGAGGGAAGCGGCAGGCCTCGCTGCATTCTGTGGAAGGTCAGGGCGCGTCACGTGATCCTGGCGACCGGCGCCCATGAACGGCCGCTGGTGTTCGCCGACAACGACCGTCCGGGCATCATGCTGGCCTCGGCCGTACGCGGCTACATCACCCGCTACGGGGTCACGCCGGGACGCCGGGTCGCCGTGTTCTGCAGCAACGACGACGCCTATCGCACCGCGCTTGTACTGGTGCGGCACGGTGTCGAGGTGCCGGCGATCGTCGATGTGCGGTCGAACCCCGCAGGCCCCCTGGTCGACGCCGCACGCGCCGCCGGCCTCACCGTCCACACCGGGCACGCGGTTACCGGAACTTCGGGATGGCACCGGCTGCGATCGATCGCAATCCGACAGCTCTCGGCCGACGGCCAGGGCTTCACCGGCCGCCGCCGCACCATCCGCTGCGACGCCCTGGCCGTCTCCGGCGGCTGGACACCAGCCGTGCACCTGTTCTCGCAGGGCGGCGGCTCGCTCGCATGGGACGAGGCGCTCGGAGCCTTCCTTCCCGACACCACTCTGCAACAGGTGACACCGGTCGGTGGCTGTGCCGGCACCATGTCGGTGGCAGGGTGTCTCAACGAGGGTCATGCGGCGGGCGGTGCCGCGGCACGCGCGGCCGGCCACGAGGAGATCGAGGCCCCCCTGCCCCGTGTTCTCGAACACTCCCAGTCGCTGCCGGATCATGTGTGGACAGTGCCGCACGGCAGGCCGGGACGACCGCTCGCCACGCATTTCGTCGACTTCCAGAACGACGTCACCGCCGCCGACGTTCACCTTGCCGCACGCGAGGGCTACACCTCGGTCGAACATCTGAAGCGCTACACCACCACCGGCATGGGCACCGACCAGGGCAAGACCTCGAACATCAACGCGCTCGCCATCATGGGCGAGGTTCTGGGAAGCGACATTCCGGGCGTCGGGCATACCACCTTCCGTCCACCCTACACGCCGGCCGCGATCGGCGCCTACGCCGGGCGAACCATTGGTGCGCTGTTCGACCCGGTCCGGACCACTGCCATGGATCCGTGGCACCGTGCGCGCGGTGCAACCTTCGAGCATGTGGGCCAGTGGATGCGGGCCTGGTACTACCCGCGGCCCGGTGAATCCATGCGCCAGGCGGTCGACCGCGAGGTCACCGCCGCGCGCGAGGCCGTGGGACTGCTCGATGCCTCGACCCTGGGCAAGATCGACATCCAGGGACCGGACGCGGCCGAGTTCCTCAACCGGGTCTACACCAACTCCTGGCTTCGCCTGCAGCCCGGCCGGGCCCGATACGGGCTGATGCTCGGTGAGGACGGCATGGTCATGGACGACGGGGTCACGACCCGCCTGGCCGAGAACCGCTTCCACATGACCACAACCACCGGCGGCGCCGGAACGGTCCTCGACTGGCTCGAGGAATGGCTGCAGACCGAATGGCCGGATCTCGACGTGCGGCTCACCTCGGTGACCGAACACTGGGCCGTGGCGGCCCTGTGCGGACCACGCAGCCGGGAACTGCTCGGCGGACTGTGCACCGACGTCGACCTGTCGGCCGAGGCATTCCCGTTCATGTCGATGCGCGAGGGGACCGTCGCCGGTATTCCGGCCCGGATATTCCGCATCTCCTTCAGCGGCGAGGTCAGCTTCGAGATCAATGTACGCCGCAGGCACGGACTGGCACTGTGGGAGGCTCTCGTGGCTGCCGGAGAGCCGCTGGGCCTGTGTCCCTACGGCACCGAGGCCATGCACGTGCTGCGCGCGGAGAAGGGTTTCATCATCGTCGGCCAGGAAACCGACGGAACCGTCACACCGTTCGATCTCGGCATGGACTGGATCGTCTCGAAGGCCAAGACCGATTTCATCGGCAAGCGTGGACTGGGCCGCCGCGACCTGGTCGCACCCGACCGCAAGCAGCTGGTAGGCCTGCTGAGCGAGGATCCCCGCGACGTGATCCCCGAGGGCGCCCAGGTGGTCGAGACCGTGCGGTCAAGGCCGCCGATGACCATGATCGGCCACGTGACCTCGAGCTACCACAGCCCGACCTGCGGGCGCGCGATCGCGCTAGCACTGGTCAAGGGCGGGCGCTCGATGCTGGGCAGCACGGTGTCGATCCCGCTGGAAAACCGCGTGGTGGGGGCCGTGGTTTCCGAACCCAGGTTCTTCGATCCCGAGGGAGAGCGCATGCATGGATGAGCACGGCGCGCCGGCCTGTGTCACCCCGATCGATGTCCTCGCGACACCGCCCGGAGGCCCTCGCGATGCCGGGGTCACCATCCGGGAGCGCCGGCTCCTCGGAAAGCTGGTTGTGCGCGGGGATCCGCACGACACCGGCTTCATCGACACCATGCAGCGCACGACGGGGACCGCGCCGCCGACGACCCCGAACCGGTGCGTGTTCCACGATACCCTGGCCGTGATCTGGCTCGGACCGGACGAGCGGCTCGTGGTCACGCCGCCCGGGCGCGAGGTGGAGCTGCTCGACGCCCTGGCCGCAGGAGGGGTCGTGGTCACCGACGTCAGCGACCAGTCGACCGTGATCCGCCTGTCGGGTCCCCGGGCGCGCGAGGTTCTGGCCCAGGGCTGCGCCCTCGACCTGCACCCCCGCAGTTTCTCGGTGGGGTCCGCGGCGCAGTCGCGGATCGGCCGGGTCAGGACGACCCTGTGGCAGGTCGATGACCGACCCGGGTACGACCTGCTGGTCTCCTGCAGCTTCGCGGCCTGGCTGTGGTCCTGGCTCACGGACGCGGGCGGGGAGTTCGGGGTGCGTGTCGAGGCCGGATGATCGCTGTCCGGCACGCCCTGCTCGAGGAGTATGAAGCCGCGGCTTCCCTGGCGTGGCGCATCTTCGAACCGGTGATCGTGGCACCCCATGCCCGCCAGGTGGTCCGCGGGCTCTCGAGCCTGCGCGAGGGCGGGGAACTCGTCGTCGCGGTCGCGGATGCAATCCTGGTCGGACTGGCCATCTACCTGCCGCCGGAACAGGCAAGCGGCCGCGACCGGGCCGTCATTCGCCTGCTCGGCGTCGAAGCGGGCTGCCGGCGGCGTGGTGCCGGCCGACATCTTGTCGATGCCTGCGTGACGCTGGCGCGGTCGGACGGTTCGACCACCCTGGCCATCACCGTCCCGGACGGCCTGGCCGCGGCGGCGGCCTTCCTCACCGACCTCGGCCTTCACCCGGCGGGAGCCACGCTCTCGGTGTTCGGGACCCCGGCGCGGACCTGGCAACGTTCCGTACGGTGACCGCCCGCCCGCGATTCGTGCTACACGGGGCGCGCAGACCACGAACGACCGCGGCAAGGGAGACAGAATGGACACCGTTCGCATCGGCCTGATCGGCGCCGGGGGCAACACCCGGTCCCGGCATATCCCCGGCTTTCTGGGAATCGACGGTGTGGAGCTGGTCTGCGTTGCCAACCGAACGCTCGATTCGGCGCACCGGGTCGCGGAGGAATTCTCCATCGCACGGCCGGTCGCGCACTGGCGCGAGGTGCTGGAGGACGAGAGCGTTGACGCGGTGTGCATCGGAACATGGCCGTACATGCACGCGCCGCTCACCGTGGCAGCGCTCGAGCATGGCAAGCACGTGCTGTGCGAGGCCCGGATGGCCATGAACGCCACCGAGGCCCATACCATGCGGGCCGCGGCACGCCGGCACCCGGAACTGGTGGCCCAGATCGTGCCAGCGCCGCACACCTTCCAGGTGGACCGTACCGTGATCTCCATGATCGCGTCGGGACAGCTCGGCGAGATCGTGGCGCTGGACGCCAGGGTCGCGGTCTCGAGCAGCTATGCCAACCCGGAGGCGCCGCTGCACTGGCGGCACGACCGCGACCTGTCGGGCAACAACATCATGGGTCTCGGCATCTGGTACGAGGCGCTGATGCGCTGGGTGGGCCCGATGTCGGCGGTCTGTGCGGTCGGGCAGACCGTGGTCCGGCACCGGCTCGACGCCGACGGGCGCCGGCAGGCGACCGACATTCCCGACTACATAGATGTCACCGGGCCGCTGGCCCAGGGCGGCCAGATGCGCCTGTGCGTCACCACGGTGGCCGGCCATCCCCCCTCACCGGCCGACATCCTGATCTACGGGACCGAGGGGACGCTGCAGGTCCGGCAGGGCGCTCGCGGCCTGACAGTCTCGGCGGCACGCCGCGGCGATGCCGCGCCCGCGGTGGTCGAGCCCGACCCGGCCCTGGTCGACGGATGGCGTGTCGAGGAAGAGTTCGTGAACGCGATACGCGGTCTCGAACCGGTCAGGCTTACCGATTTCGATACCGGGGTGCGCTACATGGAATGGACGGACGCGGTCCAGATATCGATGTCGTGCGGCGTGCGGGTTCCCCTGCCTCTGCAGGGAGGGGTGTGAGTCGACCGCGATGACCGTCACGCTCAACCCGGACCTGGTCAGAAGCATCGACCCGCCGATCGCGGAAGTCCGCACCTGGGTCGAGGGACGGCAATTCCCCGCCGGTCGGCCGTTGATCGACCTGGCCCAGGCGGTACCGAGCTATCCGCCCGCCGGGGCCCTGCGCCAGCACCTTGCGGAACGCACGGCGTTGTTCGAGACCGCGCAGTACACCCCGATCACCGGAATCCCGCCGCTGCGGGAGGCCCTTGCCGCACGCATGACCGCCGAGTACGGCGGTGCGATCGCGCCTTCGAACGTGCTGATCACCGCCGGATGCAACCAGGCCTTCTGCGTGGCCCTGCTGACGCTGGCACGGTCCGGAGACGAGGTGATCCTGCCGGTCCCGTACTACTTCAATCACCAGATGTGGGTGCAGATGCAGGGGATCGTTCCGGTCGGCCTCCCGTTCCGCCCCGACCGTTCCGGTGTGCCGGATCCCGCCGACGCTGCCCGGCTGATCACGGAGCGCACCCGCGCCATCGTTCTGGTCACCCCGAACAACCCGACCGGTGCGACCTGCCCGCCCGAGGTGCTTGCCGCGTTTCACGACCTTGCCGTTTCCCGCGGGATCGCGCTGGTCCTCGACGAAACCTACCGGGATTTCCTGGACACGCTTCCGGCCCATACCCTGTTCCAGAATCCGGACTGGGGACGCAACCTGGTACAGCTCTACAGCTTTTCCAAGTCGTTCAGCCTGACCGGCTACCGGGTCGGGTCACTGGTCGCCGGCAACGCCGTCATTGCACAGGCGACCAAGGTCATGGACACGATCTCGATCTGCGCGTCGCGTATCGCCCAGGACGGAGCCCTGTTCGGCCTGCGCGAACTGTCGGACTGGGTGCGGGAGAAATGCGCGATGATCAACCGGCGGCGCGACGCCCTGGCCGCGCTGTTCCGTTCGAACGACCTCGGATACGAGCTGATCTCGTGCGGCGCCTACTTCGCCTATGTCCGTCACCCGTTCGAGGGCGAGGACAGCACCGCTGTCGCCCGGCGCCTGGCGGATGACCACAACCTTCTGTGCCTGCCGGGAACCTTCTTCGGGCCCGGTCAGGAACGCTGTCTGCGGCTTGCCTACGCCAATGTCGAGGAAGGAGACATTGCCGCGGTGGGCGATCGCCTGCGAGAGAGCCTGGACCGCCGGACCGCTCCGGCCGCGTGAGAGCCGCCCTGGAGGTGCTGCCGATGCCTGCCGACACCCTGCTCGAAACCGGAGACCGGCTCACACCCCGATTCGACGCACACGGTCTCCTGCCGTGCGTGGTGACCGACGCGGAAGGCGGTGACGTACTGATGGTCGCCTGGATGAACGCCGAGGCGCTGGACCGTACCGTGGAAACCGGAACCGCCCACTACTGGAGCCGCTCGCGCCGGGAGCTGTGGCGCAAGGGCGAGACCAGCGGTCACGTCCAGCATGTCGAGGACATCAGGATCGACTGCGATCAGGACACGATCTGGCTCATCGTGCGCCAGACCGGGGCCGCCTGTCATGTCGGCTACAGGTCCTGCTTCTACCGCCGGGTAACGCCGGACGGCCTGGCCCCTGTCGGGGATGCACCGGTGTTCGATCCGAACGAAATCTACGGACGCCGGACCGATTGACCCGATCAGGGTGATCGGCTGGATTTGAACCGGAATCTGACAACCGGCGGGAAACGGAAATGACGGCACGGCCCAACTTCGTGATGTTCATCACCGACCAGCACCGCGCCGACTTTCTCGGCTGCAGCGGTCACCCGGTGCTGCGCACGCCCAGCATCGACGGTATCGCGCGGACCGGAACCCGATTCGACGAGTTCCACGTGGCAAGTCCGGTGTGCATGCCGAACCGGGCCAGCATCATGACCGGCCGGATGCCCTCGCTGCACGGCGTGCGCTGCAACGGCATCCCGCTTGACCTGTCGTCGGTCACCTTCGTCGACCTGCTGCGCGATGCCGGTTACCGCACGGCACTCATCGGCAAGAGCCACCTGCAGAACTTCACCGATGTCCCCCCGCCGCTCGAGCGGCCCACGGCCCGCGAGGGATTCGGACAGCCACCGGACGCACTGCGCGACCCGCTGCGCCGCGACCTTGCCGAGCAACGGTACTCCCAGGAAACCCCGAGGTACTGGGCGGGTGCCGACGCCCGGGTCGCCACTCCGTTCTACGGGTTCGATCACGTCGAACTGGTGACCGGTCACGGTGACGATGTGGGCGGCGACTACCGGCGCTGGCTTGCCGCACGGGACACGGACGCGCACCGCCTGCTCGGACCGGCCAACGCGCTCGCCCACGACTACTCCTGCCCCCAGGCCGTGCGGACCGCCATTCCCGAAGATCTCTACTCCACCGCCTTCGTCGCCGACCGGGCATCGGCCTGGCTCGATTCCCGCGACGAGCAGCCGTTTTTCCTGATGGTCTCCTTCCCGGATCCGCATCACCCGTTCAATCCGCCCGGCCGGTACTGGGACATGTACCGACCGGAACAGTTCCCGGTGCCGGAGGCGTTCCTGCGCAACGACTGGGTCCCGCCGCCGCACGTCGCGAGCGCCATCGTCCAGCGCGAGGACGGGACCGCGAATCTCTCGTCCATGGGCACGATTGCCGTCAGCGCCCGGGAAGCGCAGGAGGCGCAGGCTCTCACGGCCGGCATGATCGCCTGTATCGACGATGCCATCGGCACTGTCCTGGCGCAGGTGCGGCGTTCGGACACCGTGGTGATGTTCACCTCGGACCACGGGGACCATCTCGGTGATCACCGGCTGCTGTTCAAGGGCGCCGAACAGTACCGGACGTTGACCCGGGTTCCCTTCATCTGGTCCGATACCGACGGGCGCACCGGTCCGGAGCGGACCGACGCCATCGCCCAGAGCATCGATATCCCCGCGACCATCCTCGAACGGGCCGGGCTGGAGCCAGGAGACGGCATGCAGGGCCAGAGCCTGCTGCCGGTGATCACGGGCACGCGCACCGAGCACCGCGACAGCGCGCTGATCCAGTACGACCACCAGCGCACCGCCGCCTTCCTCGACTGTCCGCCGCGGGTTCACTCCCTGCTCGACCGAAGGTGGCGCATCTCGCTCACCCTGGGCGCGGACTGGGGAGAAATCTACGACCTCGAACGCGATCCCGGGGAACTGGACAACCTGTGGAACGACCCGGAGCACACAACCGTCAGGGCGCAGCTGCTCGAACGGCTGGCCCGCGCCGAGATCGCGGCCGTCGACCGCGCCCCGATGCCCACCGCGCTTGCCTGACGATCCCTGCAGGCGTCAACCCGGTTGCCGCTCCGCGTCGAGGTCGCGCACGGCGGCCAGGACCTGTTCCACGTGACCCTTGACCCGGACCTTGCGCCAGACCCTCCGGATCACGCCCTCCTCGTCGATCAGGAAGGTCGAGCGCTCGATTCCCATGCTCACCCTTCCGTACATCTTCTTCTCCACCCAAGTTCCGAAGGCGCCGCAGACCGCACCGTCGACATCGGCCCCGAGCGCAAAGCCCAGGCCATGCCGCTGCCTGAACCCGTCATGACTCTTCACCGAGTCACGCGAGATCCCGACGATCTCGGCCGAGGCGCCGGAGAAATCCGGCATCGCGTCCCGGAATTCGCACGCCTCGGTCGTGCACCCGGGGGTATTGTCCCTCGGATAGAAGTACAGGATCACCTTCCGGCCCTTCAGGTCCGACAGTGAGAGTTCGCCTCCCCCGTCGCGGGCCACCGTGAAGTCCGGCGCCCTGTCGCCTTCGCTGACACCCACACCCTTCTCCTCTCGTCGCGGAAACGGCTTCCTTCGCGATCAGCCACACCCAATATGCTATAGAAGCCGCAAGGCGCACGTCACGAAGATGTCATGAAGGTCATTCGAGCATGACGGATACGCGGCCTGATTCAGAAACCGAACCCGTTCGCAGGCATCTCCTGCTCAAGGTGTTCGGGGGAATCGTCGCGGTCCTCCTGTGCGCGGTCTTCCTTCTGGGATGGAGGATACTCTCCGGACCGATCTCGCTTGACTTCGCCGCCGATCTCATCCGTGACAGCCTGGTTCCGGACACGGAAACCGTTACCGTCCGGACCGGGACACCGGTTCTGACCTGGCACGGGCTCGATGCACTCTTCGACATCACCGTGCAGGACGTGCGGGTAACCGGAACCGGCCCCGACTTCGAGCTCGTCGCGCCGGGCGTGAGGCTGCTGCTCTCGCCCACCGCACTGCTCCGCGGCGAACTCCGTCCGGTGCGGGTTTCCTTCGATCGTCCGGCGATCCGGATCCTGCCCGGAAACGGCGAGGAGAAACACGAACCGCTCGCCGCGTTCGCGCTCCTCGATGCCATGCGCAGCGGACCCGGATCCGGCCGGACCCTGCCGCTGCTCGAAATACGCGGGGGCAGTCTCGAGACCCGGGACCCGGCCCTGGGCCCGGTGATCCTCAGCGACCTCGTCGGAACCGTGCGCGAGACCGGGGCGGAGCGCGACCTCGAAGTCAGGTTCACGACCCAGGCGCGGATGGCCGAGAAGGAGATCGTGCTTGAGGCGACAGCGACGCGTTCGATCTGGTCGCGGATAACCACCGGCACCGTCACGGCGCGCACTGTCGATCCCGACCTGCTGGCCCGCGTCCTGTCCGCGCCGCACTACCGGAAGGTGCTGTCCACGCCTGTCGACATCGAGGTCGACTTCGAGCTCGAACCCGACCTGGCGCTGCGCAGGGCGTCCGGGTCGCTCGAAAGCCGCAACGGCACGATCACACCCCCCGAACTCGGCATCGAGCCGGTGCCGTTCGACCGGGTTCACCTCATGGGCCAGTACGACCGGCCCGCACGGGTGGTCAAGGTGGACGAACTGAAAATCGAGGGCGAGCCGTGGTCGGTCCTGGTTTCGGGAACGGTGCGCGATATCGACACCACCGCGTCGGCGGCGCTCACGGCAACGGTTCGTACCCTGCCGTCCGCCGATATCGCCCGTTACTGGCCGCCTGATCTTGCACCCAACGCCCGTTCCTGGATCGCTCGCAATATCGAGGGCGGCCAGGTCTCCAGTGCCGGCTTCACGATCGAGGCCGACCTTGATCCTTCCGGCACGACCCGGCTGCGGAGCGTGGACGGTACCGCGGACTTCTCCGGTGTGACCGTTCATTATCTACGTCCGCTGCAACCTGCGCGCGAGGCCGCGGGACAGGTGACGATCAGCCTCGACACCGTGGTCGTGGACGTGAGCACGGCTCGGGTCGATACCGTAAGGGTTGCCGCGAGCCGGGCTGTGCTCTCCGATCTGTATGGCGAGTTGCCGATGGCCGACATCGAACTGCGGCTGCATGGATCGCTGGCGCGCGCGCTTGACCTTCTCGATACGGATCCGTTCCGACTGGCATCGAAAGCCGGTTTCGACCCCGCCGGGACCGAAGGAGCCGGCGAGGCGGAGGTCACGCTCGGCTTCCCGCTGCTCCAGGCGTTGCGGCTTGCACAACTCGACTACGCGGTTGCGGCCCGGCTGACAGATGTGACACTCGACGAGATGGCTCTCGGAGCCCCGCTCACCCACGGAACCGTTCGCCTGTCGCTTGACCGCTCCGGGCTCCGGGCCGAGGGCAGTGGTTTGCTCCACGACCAGCCGATCGAGTTCCGCACCACAGACGGTCTCGACCGGTCCACTCCGGTCAGGCGGAACACCCGTCTCTCCGGTCTGGTATCGGGACCGGTGCTGCACGAACACGGCTGGCCGTACGAGGTCGGCATCGAGGGAGAAATGTCGGTTCAGGCCGAGGTGGTCGAGCGGACCGGGGGAGCGACGGTGGTCAACGTCGTGTTTGACGCCCACCAGGCCCGCGTCTCGATTCCCGACATCGACATCTTCAAGCCCGCCGAGACGCCCGGTCGGTTCGAGATGGTCCTCACGCTCGACGAAGGCCGGCTGACCGAGATTCGCTCCGGCATCGTCGAAATGCCGAGCCTGTCGTCGGATTTCGAGGTGACGCTGAATGCGAGAACCGGACGCGCGCGCCGCATCGACATACACCGGGCAGAGTTCGTGGACAGTGACCTGCGCGGCGTGATCGAGGCCCGCGACGACGGAACCTGGCACGCGTCGGTATCGGGCAGGCGCCTCGACGCCAGCCGGATCCTCAACCGGGCGGACCCGTCCACCCGTGGCCCGTCGTTCACCGCCGATGCCAGGTTCGACCAGGTCATGCTTCCGGACCTGCCGCCGATCGACAACGCGCATGTCACGATGCAGCATGACGGGATCCGCGTCGTCAACGCCCGGGTCACCGGAGAATTCGACGGCAGCGGTGTCAACGCCACCTACGAGGAAGTTCCCAGGGGAGCGCTGATCCAGGTCAATTCGGACGACGCCGGGCGACTGCTGACCTACATGCGCAACACCAGCTCGGTCCGGGGCGGGACGCTGGAAGCCTCCGGCACGATCGTCGGCGAGGATGTCGACCGACGCACGGATCTCCAGATCACCATCGACAGGTTCCGGGTGATCGAGGCGCCCCTGCTCGGCCACATCCTGAGTGCCGCGTCGCTCCCGGGACTGCTGGACCTCCTGCTGGGCAAGGGGATCCAGTTCGAGCGGTTGACTGCAACCGTCCAGAGAGAGGGTCCGATTCTCAGGATCACGGAGTCGCTCGCCTACGGCCCGTCCCTGGGCGTGTCGGCCATCGGCACCGTCAACCGCGAGACCGGCATCGCGGACCTGGAAGGCATGGTCGTGCCCGCCTACGGGTTGAGCCGGCTGATCGACCGGATCCCGCTGCTCGGCCGGATCCTGACCGGCGGGGAGGGCGAAGGGCTGCTCGCGGCCGAGTACTTCCTCGATGGCCACGTCGACAATCCCAGCGTGGTCATCAATCCGCTGACCGCCCTTGCACCGGGCTTCCTGCGGTCACTGGTCTCGATGTCGAGTGCCGGGACGGCAGGCGAGAAACCGGCCGAGGCCGAATCCGAGGACGACCGGCGGTAGCAGTGCCGCCGGTGTGACCGGTGATCCTCGCCAGCCTCGAACAGCCAGATCCGGCACGCGAACCCGGAGCCGACGCACCATGACGTCCCGGCGGGTGAGACTCCCGGCACCGAGAGCAAGTGGACAGTCTTGCCCGTACGACGGAACGAATATTCCCGATGCGGGCCATCTCCCGCACGCTGGAGCACCGTCCCGGACGACAGACCTCGCTCGCATTCCCGGCACGTGCGGAAGCCGGATCGCCGCACCCGTTCCCGGGTCGGGCCCGACGACGCGCGCGACCTGCCCTGCCGCGTACCGGCGCGGGCATGGCGCTCCGGCACGCCTGAGCGCATTGACAGCGGAGCTTCCCGCAGGTTTGCGGGCTGGAGCGAATACAGTGCCGCGTCCGGGAGACGTGCTTGAGGACAACGGCGCGCACGGGGACCTCCCCGCAGCAGGCCGGCGCTGTCAACATGCAACATCTCTACAAGGACGGGCTCCCCCGCCGCCCTCGTTGAAACCTGCAGCCGACCCGTGGTGCCGGTGCCCAGGTGAGGGGTTCCCCGAACCGGCCGGGACCGTCGGCCGTTTGCGGCAGCGGCGCCAGAAGCCGGTCCCGGCTCCCGGGTACGCGTCTCCTGCACGGCATTTCCAGGATCAGTCCGGATTCGCGGGCTGGTCCCGGTCAGAACCGGAGGGCACCTCACAGAAGGCGTGGGCCAGGGCCGGGTGATTCCGTCTTCATCCGGGCGGTATCATGCGACATGGATGACGATGCCGCACTCGCAGAGATCCGGCGCGCCGCCCGGGCAACGCTGGATGCCTGGCCAGAGGCCAGGGCGGCGGTGCTGTTCGGCTCACGCGCCCGCGGCACCCACGGGCCGAACAGCGACTGGGACATCGCCTTCATCACTGCCGGAGACGGCGATCGCTGCAGCGCCGTCCCGGACAGCCTCCCGTTCCGGTGCGCGAACCTCGGAAACGACGTCCACGACATCGCCATTCCCGAAAAGCTTGTCATACGCAAGGCGCTCTGCATCGGCCATGTCGGTCGGGGGATCGCAGTCGACGGCCGTGTCCTGGCCGGGGACTGGTCCAGACCGAAGTTGGAAGGGGCTCCGTTGATGGATGCGGACAGGTACAAGAGACTACTGTACACCTGCCTGGACATGATCGGGCTGGCAGGCCAGGCTGCGGCCCGGATCACACGCCATCGTGCCTGGGAGGAGAACCGCCGCCACACCGACCGGTTCGTCACCTGCACCGCCGATGCCGCCGAGCACCTGGCCAAGGCCGTCATGGGTCGGCACGGTATCGACGCCTGGCATACCCATGACCTGAACACGCTGGCAGACCAGGCGCGCCACGCTGGCCTTGGGGCGCTGGCCGATGATGTCGCCCGCATGAACGGCGCGACCAGGGGTGATCACGTGGCTGGATACGACGATGCCGACGAGGACAGCCTTGCCCACGCCATCGCCCGGATGCCCGTCATCCTGGATCTCTCAGGCAGGGAACTGACTGCGCTTCCCGCGGAAATCCTTGACCCGCAGGAGGCGGCCAGGATGCTGGATACGGCCGTTGCGACATACAGGGAGGCTGCCGCACTGCTCCGGGCCGCGATCGAGCGCGACGGTGCGGACATGGCGCTTGCGGGGCCCGATGCGTGGATCATGCCGCTGATGCGCGCGAGACTGACGCTTGCGTCGATGCTCGACGCTGCGGCCAGAGCGATCGACAAGGACGACTGACAGCCGCCGGTACATTCGTTGCTCGCCGGTCACTTTCCGGCAAGGTGCGGCCGGTTCCGTCACCGGTTGTTCTGTCGCGCCTGACCGTGACTTGCGCCATCGCACACATCGCCGGCGAAAGGATCCAGGTGCGAGGCGTGCCGGTGTGTCTGCACGGCATCGATACGCCGGTTACCGGACAGAGCTGTCGCGCTTCCGAAGTGGTCTGCGCGTGCGGGACCGTGGACGGCAGGTGTGCTGGAACCCAGGTACCGCATGCCGGTCCGGCTGCGGGGCCGCGCATCCTGACTGGTGTGGCGCCGCTCGAAAGCAGGGATGCCGATCTCCGGTCCGATTGAGCGTGAGTGCAGAGCTGTGAAGGCCCGGCGCCTCCCTTTCCGGGATCCTGGCGGCAACGCGGGCAGCGGTTTTCCGGCCGCCTGGCCGGTACAGCTCGAAGATCACGTTCCGGTCAGGCGCGAAATCACGACAGATCCGGTCTTGCCGCCCTTATGCGGGCGCGGAGCGGAGTCGATATCCGCCAGAACCTTCAGGGTCCAACATTTCCAGTTCGGACAGTTCCGTCATCGTGGGCCCGGCAGCATCACGTTCCAGTCCAGGGGTCAATGACACGGGCTCCCGTGATCTCGAAGTCCGCCTTGTTCCTTGTCACCACCGCCATCCCGTGCACCATGGCCGTCGCCGCGATCAGGGCGTCGCGTTCCGCGTGCGGATCGGGCACGTGCAATCGCGCGCGTCTCAGGGCCACGGCGGAATCCACCGGCAACGTGCGCTCCAGGAACTCTGGTACCACATGCCGGTCCATCCAGGTTCGCAACCGCTCGCCCTGACCGATATCGCGCCGTTCAATGCGGAGTATCCCGATCTCCAGCTCCATGAGAGTGAGCGCGGATATGTACAGGCTGACCGCCTCCCTCTCCGCGATCCAAGCGGTCACACGGGCGTCGGCTTTCCCGTCGCCAAACTTGCGCAGCTCGGAGATCACGTTGGTGTCAAGCAGGAACATCAGGACAGATCTGGTGCCGCAACCTTGATGCGGGCATGGGGCGGATCGAAGTCAATATCTGCCAGTCCGGGCATGGACAACACCTCTGCCAGACTGCGGCGCTGTCCGGTCAGTCTCCGGTATTCCTTGATGCTCAGCAGCACATGAGCCGGTTTGCCCCGGTCTGTTATGAAGACGGGCCCCGACATCGCCGCCTTCTTTGCGCGCGTGACGTTCTGATTGAGTTCACGGCTGGTCACGGTCGTGATCGTCATGGCAGGCTCCGACAGATTATGTAGATACATTACTACAATCTTCGTTGAACTGCAAACCGGGAAGGTCTGGCGGGAGAACTTCATCCGCACCTACCTGGAGCGCGACATTCCACAGCTCGGTCCGCGCGTGCCGGCGGAGACGCTGCGCCGCTTCTGGACCATGCTGGCCCACATGCAGGGCGGCCTGCTCAACGCGGCCCAGATCGCACGCAGTCTCGCCGTCGATGGCAAGACGGTCGCCCGCTATCTCGACCTGCTTGTCGATCTCCTGCTGGTGCGGCGCCTGCCACCGTTTCATGTCACCGTCGGCAAGCGCCTGGTGAAATCCCCGAAGGTCTATGTCCGCGACAGCGGTATCGTGCATGCGCTGCTCGGCCTCGCTGATCGGGATGCGGTGCTCGGTCATCCGGTCGCAGGCGGGAGTTGGGAAGGGTTCGTGCTGGAAAACCTCCTCGGCGCGGCCCCGGAGCGCGCGACACCGTGGTTTTACCGAACCGCCGCCGGAGCCGAAGTCGACCTGCTGCTCGAGATGCCGGGCGGAGAGCTGTGGGCGGTGGAAATCAAGCGTGGCCTGGCACCGAGACTCGACAGGGGATTTCACCACGCGCGACAGGACCTCGGGCCCGAGCGCTCCTTCGTCGTGTATCCGGGCGTCGAACGCTACCCCGTGAGCGAGGGCGTCGAAGTGATCGGGCTGGAGGAACTGGCACCCCTCCTCGCTGCGGCATGAACGGCCGAACGCCGACCACGCGCCAACGAAATGTGGACCGGACTGCCCGAACCCTGATCCGGTTCTATCCGAGGCCGGTACGCAGCAGGGCGTGGCGCTTGCGCCCAGAGGACAGCTTGACGATCCCTTCCGCGTCCAGGTCCGCGAGACCGACCCGGTAGTCCTCGCTGCTCACCACCACGTCGTTGATCCGCGCACCCCCGTTCCTGATCAGCCGCCGCCCCTCCCCGTTGCTCTCGACCAGGCCGCTGCGCCGCAGCGCCTCCACGACCCACAGTCCGTCTTCCAGGTCCTGACGGTCGACCGGCAGGCTCGGCAGGTCTTCGCCTGTGCCCCCCTCCTCGAACGTCCTGCGGGCCGTTTCGGCTGCAGCCTGCGCCGCCGCGGAGCCGTGACACAGCCCGGTTACCTCGTCCGCGAGGATCTTCTTGGCGTTGTTGAGCTCCCGTCCCTCGAGTTCCGCAAGCCGCCGGGTCTCATCGAGCGGGAGATCGGTAAACAGCCGCAGGAACCGGCCCACGTCACCGTCCTCGGTGTTGCGCCAGAACTGCCAGAAGTCGTACGGGCTCAGTCGTTCGGCATTGAGCCAGATCGCGCCCTGGGCCGTCTTGCCCATCTTCGCGCCTGACGCCGTGGTGATCAGCGGCGACGTCAGGCCATGGATGGACTGCCGGTCGATGCGGCGCGCCAGCTCGACGCCGTTGACGATGTTGCCCCACTGGTCCGATCCGCCCATCTGCAGCTCGCAACCGTAGCGCCGCCGCAGCTCCAGAAAATCGTAGGCCTGCAGGATCATGTAGTTGAATTCGAGGAACGACAGCGGCTGCTCGCGCTCCAGCCTGAGCTTCACGCTGTCGAACGAGAGCATGCGGTTGACCGAAAAATACCGGCCGACCTTGCGCAGGAACGGGATGTAGCGCAGCGTCGAGAGCCATTCGTCGTTGTCGCACATGACGGCATCGGTCGGACCCTCACCGAAGGTGACGTAACGCTCAAAGATGCGCCGGATACCTGCCTTGTTGCGCTCGATGTCCTCGTCGCTCAGCAACTGGCGGGCGTCATCGCGCCCGGACGGGTCGCCGACCTTGGTGGTCCCGCCGCCCATGAGCACGATCGGGCGGTGGCCGCAGCGCTGTAGGTGCCGCAGCATCATGATCTGCAGCAGGCTGCCGACGTGCAGGCTGTCGGCGGTGCAGTCGAACCCGATGTAGGCCGTGACGACCTTGTTGTTCATCAGCTCATCGAGAGCACCGGCATCGGTTGCCTGGTGAATGAACCCGCGCTCGCTCATTGTGCGCATGAACGACGAGGTGAAATCGGTCATCGGGATGCACTCCGGGTCGCCCGGGCCTGGGAAGCCTGCGGGTGTAGCATGCCGCTCCGGGCCTCTCAACATGGCCGGTTATGACTTTTCGAACACCTCGAACACCTCTGCGAACGCCTTCATCTGGTTGCCGACGGCCGACGAGGGCACCAGGATCGGGGTCCTGACACCCGCCTCGACAAGCTCTTCCACTCCTTCCCTGATCCGCCCGGGCGGGCCGGCCAGGGTGGTGTCGTCGAGCCAGCGGTCGGACAACCTGGCCGCGAGAGCCGCATCGTCCCGGTCAAGAACCCGCTCGACCTCGTCCATTTCCTCGGCGTATCCGGCCTCGCGCCAGTACGCCCGGTAGTACGGCAACCGGGCATAGCGTGAGAGTGTGCGGCGGTTGACGGCGCGGGCCGCCTCGAGATCGTCGCTGACGCAGGTCGGCGTCATGCAGGCGACCTCGAACCCCGGGTCTGCGCGCACCGCGGAAGGCAAGGCCTCGAGCGAGGCCGCGATCCGGCTGCGGCAGGCGTTGGCGAAGACGATCCCGTCAGCGATTTCGCCCGCCAGGGCGATCATCCTGGGGCGCATCGCGGCCATCACCACCGGTGGCAGGCCGCCGGTGCGTGGCACAGCGCGCAGCCGGTCGACAAAGCCGCGCATGTCCTCGAGCGGCCGTCCCGCGCTCAGCCCGAGGCGCCTGTGGGTGGACTGGTGCGAGACACCGATGCCGAACCGGAACCGTCCGCCCGACACCTCGTGCAGGAAGCCTGCGGCCTGGGCGAATTCGTCCACCGGCTGGAAGTAGATCGGCGCGATCGAGGTGGCGAAGATCAGGCGTTCGGTGACATGGGCGAGCGCATGGCACAGGCTCAGTCCGGCAAACGGACTCGGAACCCACAGACCGGCAAAGCCGCGGCGTTCGATCTCGCTCGCCAGTTCGAGTGTCTGGCGCCGACGGCCCGGAACCGCGGTCAGGCTGAGGGCTGGCATGGTCATGGCGTCTCTCCGGTCACAGGTCGGCAGGTCAGCCCGTGTCGCGCAGCAGGTCGAGCAGCTGACCGAGCTGGTCGAGCTTGCCCGGCACGTCCCCGGGCACCGGGTCGAGCCGCAGGGTCGTCACACCGGCCCGGCGGTAGACGGCAAGCCTCTCGCGGATCGTGGCCCGCGGCCCGATCAGGTTGCTCCTGAGCACGAGGTCGTCGGGGACCGCTTCGACCGCCTCCTTGCGGCGACGATCGATCCACAGGCTGCGGACCCGCTGGCATTCCTGCTCCCATCCGGCACGACGGTACGCGTCGTTGTAGAAGTTGCTGGTTGCCGATCCCATGGCGCCGAGGCGGAAGGCAAGCTCGGGCCTGAGCGCCGCCACCGCAGCCTCGACATCGTCGGTGATCCACAACCGGCCGCCCGCCTGCAGGTCCAGCTCGTCGAGGGACCGGCCGGCCCGGGCCGCGCCACGCCCGATCGCGTCCCGGAAGACGTCGGCACGCTCGGGAACGAAACAGGTGCCGAGCCAGCCCTGCGCCCGCTCTCCCGTGAGCTCGAGGCTGCGTTCGCCCAGGGTTGCAAGGTAGATCGGCAGGTCGGGCCGCGGGGGCATGGCCAGCGCGATCGCCTTGCCTTCCCCGTCCGGCAGCGGAAACTGCAACTGCCGACCGGAGAAGGCTACCCGGTCGCCGCCGAGCGCCATTGCCAGCACGTCGAGCGTCTCCCGCAGCCGCTCGAGCGGCCGGGAAAACCGGACACCGTGCAGCCCCTCCACCACCTGCGGACCGCTCACGCCCAGTCCGAGGATGAACCGGCCCCCGGTCAGGCGATCGAGGCTGAGCGCGGTCATGGCCGTCATCGCCGGCGTCCGCGCCGTGACCTGCATGATGCCGGTGCCCAGGATGATGCGGGAGGTGAGCGGCGCCAGCGCAGCCAGGGGCGTCGCCGCGTCCTGTCCCCAGCCCTCGGCCGACCAGACGTGATCGACACCCAGACGTTCCGCTTCCAGCACGTAGGAGACGGTCCCTTCCCAGTCTTCGCCGGTTGCCGATGCACTGCCGATGGAGATGCTGGTCTTCACGACGCGGTCCCTCCCGCCTGTCGGACCCCGGCGGCCTTTGCGAGGACGCCCCCGGTCATGGGTTCCGGAACTCCGGTGACACCCGGATAGCTGATCGGCAGGCCGCGGAGCGAGCGAACCGCCAGGTAGGCGAAGGCCTGTGCCTCGAGGCCGTCACCGTCGAGTCCCATCACCTCGCCGGGCACGACCCGGACCCCGAGGCGCCGGCGCAGTTCCTTCATCAGCGTCGGGTTGCGCCTGCCGCCGCCCACCACCACCCAGGTACCGGGAAATGACGGAAGATGGTCGCGGGCGCGCGCAACCGCCCCGGCCGTGATTGCCGTCAGGGTGGCGGCACCGTCCTCGGGCGAAACCCCGTCCATCAGCGCGCGCGCCTGCCCGGCGAAGGTGTTGCGGTCAAGCGACTTCGGCGGCGGGAGTGCCAGGTAGGGTTCCCGCATGAACCGCGCCACCAGCGCTTCGTCGACGCACCCGCACGCCGCCATCCGGCCGTCCTCATCGAAGTCGGCGCCGGTGCAGGCCCGCACCCAGTCATCGATCAGGCCGTTGCCGGGCCCGGTATCGAATCCCAGCAGTTCCCCCTCGTCCGGCCCGATCCAGGTCACGTTGGCCACGCCGCCGATGTTCAGCACCGCAACCGGCAGCGCCGTTCCGGCCAACAGCGCCCGGTGGTAGACCGGGGCCAGCGGTGCGCCCTGCCCGCCGGCGGCGACGTCGGCGGCGCGCAGGTCATGAACCACATCGATACCCGTGAGTTCCGCGAGCAGCGCTGCGTCACCGAGCTGGTCGGTCATGCCTCTTTCGGGCGCGTGGCTGACCGTGTGACCGTGAAACCCGATCACGTCGACATCGCCCGGCGCCAGTCCGCCTGCCGCCAGCACCTGGCGGACCGCGTCGGCGTGCCGATGGGTCAGGTCCCGCTCCATCCGGACCCTGTCGCCGGCGCCGTCGATCAGGTCGCGAAGACGGGAGCGGAACCCCGGCGGATAGGGAATCGACACCGCAGCACCCGGCCGCACCACGTCACGCCCGTCGGTCACGAGCAGGGCCGCGTCGACACCATCCATCGAGGTACCGCTCATCAGTCCGATCGCCGTGGTGTCCTGCGCTGTCATCGGGTCCGCCGGACAGTGGAAGAAGAGGCTGCGAGCCTATGGTATCGGGTCCCGGTTGCACAGCGTGGCCGACACGGCACAATGCGCTTGTCTCCGGCGGATTCCGGTGCGCAGCATGAAGGACGGAACGCACCGGCCCGCGGGCGGCGTGCGTCGCCCTTCCGACCGGTGGTTGTCATGCACACCCTCGTGTTTCTCGAGCCCGGCCACTTTCATGCCGCGCTGACCCTGCGAACGCAGAACCCGCGCATCGAGCCGGTCGTGCATCTCTACGCCCGCGCGGGCGCGGAGCGCGATGCCTTCCTCGACCTGGTCGGCTCGTTCAACCGGCGGGAGGAACAGCCCACCGCCTGGACCGTGACGGTGCACGAATCGGCCGACCCGGAACGGGCCCTGGTCGAGGAGCGGCCCGGCGACACCGTCATCCTCGCCGGGCGCACCCGGCCCAAGCTCGGCACCATCGCGCGACTGCACGCGGCGGGGCTGCACGTGCTGGCCGACAAGCCCTGGCTCACGGAGAGCGGCGCACTCGGCCATCTCGAGCAGGTGACGGCCGGCTGGCCGCTCGCGATCGACATCATGACCTTTCGCCACGAGGTGGTGGCGCGGCTTGCACACGAAATCGCAACCGATCCGGACCTGTTCGGCGCCCTCGACGAAAGTGCCGGGGAGCCTGCGATCGACATCCAGTCGGTCCACCACCTGCTCAAGCTGGTCAACGGCGCGCCCCTGCGCCGTCCCGCCTGGTACTATGACACCCGCATCCAGGGTGACGGGCTCGTCGACATCCAGTCGCACATGGCCGACCAGGCCCAGTGGATCATCGGTGACGGCGGCGGCCTCGCATTCGACCGCGACTACCGGATCGAGAGCGCGCGGCGCTGGACCACTCCGGTGCCGGCGGAACTCTTTCGCGCCAGTACCGGGCTCGATGGCTTTCCGCCGGAGCTCCAGCCACGGACCGGGGACGGGGTTCTGCAGCTTGCCTGCAATGGCGAGATCCGCTACCGGCTGCGGGGCGTGCCGGTGCGCCAGCGCGCCGAGTGGGGCCAGCGCGAGCCGGACGGAGGCGGCGACGCCCACCGCACGACCGTGAGGGGCAGCGAGGCGACACTCATCGCACGGCGCGAGCCCGAGACCGGTTTCCGTGGCGAACTGCACCTCTCGCCGCACACTCCGGGACCGGGTTTCACGCGCAGCCTCAGCGCATGGCTCGCTGCCCGGGAAACCGGAATGCCCGGCCTGTCGCAGCGCCCGTCCGGGCTCGGGTGCGAGATCGTCATTCCGCAGGGCTTCCACACGCCGCACGAAGCCCACTTCGCGATGGTGCTCGACGAGTTCCTCGACCAGCTCGAAACCGGTGAATGGCCGCGGGTTCACGCCGCTCGCATCCGCGCGCGCTACACCCTGCTTGCCCGGGCGCGCGAGCACTGCTCCGACGGCGGGGGCACACAGGCACCGGAACCGGCTTGAACCCGCGGGTGACGGGTCGAAGACATGTCGTGGCAATCACCCGGGAACAGGCGAATCCCGCCGGGTGCGATTGCACCCGAATTGCCGTGCCGATAGGCTGAACCCGGCTTCATGTCTGGAGATGTCGGAGTGACTGAAAACCCCTTCGAGACCGGTCTCGACAGGAACGCAGCCAACCATGTCCCGCTCACCCCGCTGTCCTTCCTCGAGCGGACCGCCGCGGTGTTCCCGACCCGGACCTCGGTGATCCATGGCGCCGGGCGCTGGACCTGGGCGGAGACCGCGCAGCGCTGCCGGAACCTGGCGTCGGCGCTCGCGAACCACGGCATCGGCGCCGGGGATACCGTGTCGGTCATGCTGCCGAACGTGCCGCCGGCCTTCGAGTCAACCTTTGGCGTGCCGATGACCGGGGCGATCCTCAACGCGCTCAACACCCGCCTTGACGCGGCGACCATCGCCTTCACCCTGGAACACGGCGGTGCCAGGGTCCTGATCACCGACACCGAATACGCTCCCGTCATGCGAGAGGCCCTTGCACGGCTCGGGCGCGAGGTCCTGGTCGTCGACTACGATGACCCGGAAGGCCCCGGTGGCGACCGGCTCGGGACCATGGACTACGAGGAGTTCCTGGCATCGGCAGATCCCGGCTACGTGCCGCGGCCGGTCGCCAACGAGTGGGAGTCGCTGGCGCTGAACTACACCTCGGGCACCACGGGGAACCCGAAGGGCGTGGTCTATCACCATCGCGGGGCCTACCTGAATGCCTTGGCCAACATCCTGACCTGGGGGATGAAGAAGCACCCGGTCTACCTGTGGACCCTGCCGATGTTCCACTGCAACGGCTGGTGTTTCCCGTGGACCGTGACCTCGCTCGGCGGCACCCATGTCTGCCTGCGCCGGGTCGAGGCCGGGGCGATCTACGAGGCAATCGCCGAGCACAAGGTCACCCACATGTGCGGAGCGCCGGTGGTGATGACCATGCTGCTGAATGCGCCGGCCTCCGAGGTACGCGCCTTCGATCACGACCTGGCGATGATGACCGCCGGAGCAGCACCTCCGGCCGCGGTGATCGAGGGAATGGAACAGCGCGGGGTGTCCATCACCCACGTCTACGGGCTGACCGAGGTCTACGGGCCGGTCACGATCTGCGAATGGCACGACGAGTGGAACGACCTGCCGATGGCGGAACAGGCCAGGCTCAAGGCACGCCAGGGCGTGCGCTACCCGGTGCTCGAGGGCCTGATGGTGGCGGACCCCGAAACCCTGGAACCGGTTCCGTCCGACGGCGAGACCATGGGCGAGATCTTCATGCGCGGCAACGTGGTGATGAAGGGATACCTCAGGAACCCGTCGGCCACCGCGGAGGCGTTCCGCGGCGGCTGGTTCCACACCGGTGATCTCGCGGTGATGCACCCGTCCGGCTACATCGAGGTCCGGGACCGCTCGAAGGACATCATCATTTCCGGCGGCGAGAACATCAGCACCATCGAGGTCGAGGACGTGCTGTTCCGTCACCCGGCGGTCCTGGAGGCCGCGGTGGTGGCCCGGCCCGACCCGAAGTGGGGCGAGACACCCTGCGCGTTCGTCACCCTCAAACCCGACATGGCGGCGAGCGAGGACGACATCGTCCGCCACTGCCGCGCCGGGCTTGCCGGGTTCAAGGTGCCGCGAACGGTGGTGTTCGGCCCGCTTCCGAAGACGTCGACCGGCAAGGTGCAGAAGTTCGCCCTGCGTGACCGCGCACGGGCGCTGTAGCGCCTACAGCAGTCCACGCTCCGCCAGGTTGCGCATCAGCGCGCCGGTTCCGAAGGTCCACGGCGCGACTGCCTCGCTGTGATTCACGCGGTTGGCAAGCGTGCCCAGCCTCGGCGTCGAGATCCGGACCACGTCACCCAGCTTGTGGGTAAACCCGCCTCCCGGAGCATCCCGGTCCTTCGTCGGCGAGAACAGCGTGCCGGTCATCAGGCACACCCCGTCCGGGTACTGGTGGTGCGCCCCGATGGTCTCGGCCACCAGCGCCAGCGGGTCGCGGCTGATCCGCGACATCGAGCTTGCGCCGTCGAGCACGAACCCGTCCGGACCGCTGACCCGCAACGCGAGCTCCGCCGAGCGCACGTCGTCGATGCCATAGTCGTCATCAAACAGCCGGATGAACGGTCCGATCGCAGCCGAGGCGTTGTTGTCCTTCGCCTTGCCGAGCAACAGGGCGCTGCGTCCCTCGATGTCGCGAAGGTTGACGTCGTTGCCGAGCGTCGCTCCCACGGTCTCGCCCCGGGCGTTGACCACCAGCACGATTTCAGGTTCCGGGTTGTTCCACGAGGATGCGGAGTGGATGCCGATCTCGGCACCGGTGCCAACGGCCGACATCGGCTGCGCCTTGGTAAAGACCTCGGCGTCGGGACCGATCCCCACCTCCAGGTACTGCGACCACATGCCCCGTTCGATCAGCATGTCCTTGAGCCGCACCGCCTCGGGGGAGCCCGGCACCACGGCCCCGAGATCGACCCCGATCGCCTGTCGCAGATCCGAGCGGATTCCGTCCGCCGCCGACGGGTCGCCCTTGGCCCGCTCCTCGATCACGCGTTCGAGCATGCTCTCGGCGAAGGTGACACCGCAGGCCTTCACCGCCTGCAGGTCGACGGGAGCAAGCAGGGACGGCACCGTCCCGCCCGCCGCCGGCAGGACGGACGCCGCGAGGATGTCGGCGAGGCTGCCGACGTCGCGGCCCTCGGCGCTGCTCACCCCGGCACAGGCCGACGGCCGGTTCAGCAGTTCCGAGCAGGTGGGGGCGCAGCCGGTGATGTCGACCACGCGTTCGCCGCGAACGGTGACGACCGCCGGGCCGCCCGGTACACCGGGAAGCCACGCCCGCCCGACCAGGACCGCGCGGTCGCGGTCCTCGGGCAGGGTTTCGGCAACGGTCAGTTCAAGCGGCATCGCCGGTCAGTCGGCCACGCATTTCTGGCGCTGTTCGCCCAGCCCCTCGATGGCGAGGTGCATTTCGTCGCCGGCCTTCAGGAATACCGGTTCCGGCTTGACTCCGAGCCCGACACCCGGCGGCGTTCCGGTCGAGATCACGTCGCCCGGGTGCAGGGTGAAGAAGTGCGAGAGATAGTGCACGAGGTGGCGGACACCGAAGATCATGGTGCTGGTGTTGCCGTCCTGGAACCGCTTGCCGTTGACGTCGAGCGTCATCTTCAGGTCCTGCGGATCCGCGATCTCGTCGGCGGTCACCAGCCACGGCCCGGTGGGGCCGAAGGTGTCGCAGCTCTTGCCCTTGGTCCACTGCCCGGCGCGCTCGGCCTGGAATTCCCGCTCGGAGACGTCATTGCAGATGCAGTAGCCGGCCACGTGGTCGAGGGCGTCAGCCTCGGAAACGTACTTCGCCTCGGTGCCGATGATGACGCCGAGCTCGACCTCCCAGTCGGTCTTGACCGACCCGCGCGGGATGCGCACGTCGTCGTTCGGGCCACTGATCGCGGAGTTGGCCTTCATGAAGATGATCGGTTCGGGCGGCGGTTTGGAACCGGTCTCGGCGGCATGGTCGGAATAGTTGAGCCCGATGCAGACCAGCTTGCCGATGTTGCCGACACAGGGTCCGAGGCGTGTCGACCCCGGGACTGCCGGAAGAGCGCCCGCATCCAGTGCCCTGAGCATGTCGATGGTCGCGGGGCCCAGGGTCTGCGGAGCGATATCGTCGATCACGCCCGAGAGATCGCGGATCACGCCGTCCCCGTCGAGCAACCCTGGTTTCTCTTCGCCCGCCGGTCCGTGGCGCAGCAGTTTCATCCCCTGTCCCTCCTGTCCGACATCCGGCCGGCACCGCCGGTCCGGACCTGTTGCTGTGTGAGTGCGATTGCGCCGGAGCATCCGTCCGGCATCCGACCCTGTCAAGCCGCCGGGCCGCTGTCGCCCACCCCCTGTCCGCCGTCGATCCGGGGACCGAAGCTGCGCGGCGGTGTTCCCGGATAGAGCGAGAAGTGGGTGTGGATGCACGACCAGTCCGCACCGGGGTCCGGGCGCGACAGGATGGCGGTGGTACGCCCGGGCCGGTGGAAGCTGCCACCATCCTCGTGGTAGCCCACCGAGGTCCAGGTGGCGGCAAGGAACGCAAGCAGGCGGTCGGGCGAGAAGCCGACATGCATGGCGTCGAAATCCCAGGCAAACCCGTCGATCCTGCCCCAGACATTGCGCCACTGGCCCTGCTCCAGCGCGTCGAGCCCGCTCACCACGTCCTGGTGGGTTCCGAAGGAGATTACCTCCTCGTCGAACAGCACCCGCGCCGCCTCGTAGTCGGCGGCGCGCACACAGGGTTGCCAGCGGGCGAGCCAGTCCTTGACCGATCGCACATCCTCAACGTCGGCGCCCGACATCGCCCTCCTTACTCCGCCGCCGCCAGGTCGGCGCTCTCGCGGGGCTGCAGCTCGCGCGCCTTCTCCTCCAGTGCCGGGAGGACGCTGCGGACCACATCCGGGTCGAGGTCCCTGGCAATGTCCGGATAGCCGGCCGCCTCGATCATGGCACCGAGCTTGCCCGCCTTCAGCACGTCGAGCGTCCACTCCAGCGTGTCCGGGACCACGGTCTTGTCCCAGTAGTAGCGGAGGTTCTTGTTGCGCGGACCGTAGTGGTAGTGCGGCTCGAGCCGGAAGCAGTCGAAGGCGATGATCTCGGTTTCCTCGGCGTACTCGTGTTCCGGCCCGCCGCAGACGTCGGACAGCACGTGGATCGCGAGACCGCCGTCCTGGCCCAGCACCCGTTTCTCGAGCCCGAAGCGGATGTTCCCGGCCTCGATCATGTGGTCACCCCTGTTGTGCTTGACCAGCCTGATCGCGCTTCGGAACAGGTGCCGTGCCACCCGCTCGACCTCGTCGGCCGCCTCCGCCGTCAGCGTGCTGTCAAGCGAGGCCGCGATCCCGGGAAAGCCTGCAGCGGTCAGCATCTCGGGCAGGCGCTCGCGGATCTGGCGCGCCGTCCAGCCGATCGGGTTTCCGTCGGTCACCGGATCGATCTGGCAGATCCGGGCCTTGCCCTCCGGCGCGTAGGTATAACTGCGTTCGGCATGCATGCAGGTAAACTGCAGCAGGCTGGTCTCGCGCCCGTCAACCTCCCCGCGCACCTCGATGAGGACACCCTGGTCGGCATGGTGATCGATGTTGGCATCCCACTGCTCGTGCCAGACGGCAAGAAACACCGCTCCCGCTTCGATCCTGTTGTAGTTGGAACGCATGGTGGCCTCCCTCGCCCGGTCCGTGACAGGGTGGCAGGATATCAGCCCGACCGGGGCGGGAACAGCCGCCGGATGCGTCGGGGATCGGAACTGACGGGCGGGAGTGGTGCCCAGGGGCGGATTCGAACCACCGACACGCGGATTTTCAGTCCGCTGCTCTACCAACTGAGCTACCTGGGCATCGCTCGGCGACGGTGCGCACCGCGAGCCCGTGTCCATTACCGGGCACCCCCGCGCGTGTCAACCGGAGCCCGGCGCGAGCAGTCCGTCGCGCTCAGGAACGCGCGGCCTTCCGGCGCCGAAACCGGCCGACGATACAGAGCTGCATGATGCCGCGGACCGCAGGCACCAGGAACAGTGCCGCCAGCCCGCCCTGCCCCGGTTTCCTTCCGGGCCGGGCATGCAGACGGGGCGACGTTCCGCCGCCAGGATCTCCGGTGTCCGGGACTGTCCTGTCGGTCCGGATGCGATCGCCCCGGTGCGGCAGTCCGGTCGGCAAGCGCACGGTGGCAAGCGCGGTGAAACCCCGGCCCTGTCCCGGCAGCCAGAACAGGGTCGACAGCGCAAGCCTCTTCATGGATGTTCCGCAGGCTCGCGGTCCCCGCCCGCATCGGGCGGCCGCCTGCCGGACACGGTCTTCTCCTGTTTCGGGGCTCCCGATGGACACGCATCAGAAAGCCGAGTTGCTGAACGACCTGATCGGCAAGGCCCGCAGGGCCGGTGCCGACGCCGCCGACGCGGTCTTCGCCGAGTTCCGGTCGCTGTCCGCGCACCAACGCCTCGGCAGGCCGGAAGCGGTGGAACGGTCCGAGGGCGGCGACCTCGGCCTGCGGGTGATGGTCGGACGCAGGCAGGCGGTGGTCTCCTCGACCGACCTGTCGGCCCCGGCACTCGAGGAACTCGTCGAACGCTGCATCGGCATGGCCCGGGCGGTCCCGGAGGATCCCTGGGCCGGACTTGCCGATCCCGGCCAACTCGCCGGTGACCTGGCCGAGATCGACAGTGTCGACCCGGTTGAGCCCGCACCCGACGACCTGGTCCGGCGCGCGGCCGAAGCCGAGGAGGCGGCGATGGCGGTCGCCGGCGTGACCAATTCGGAAGGCGGCGAGGCAGACTGGTCGCTGTCGCGCTACGTGCTTGCGGCCAGCAACGGGTTCGTCGGCGAGTTCTCGCAGTCCAGTCACGGCGTGAGCGCGGTGGTGCTCGCCGGCGACGGCCAGGACAAGGAACGCGACTACGAGTTTTCCGCCGCCACCCACTTCGCCGACCTCGCCGATCCGGCCGAGGTCGGCCGGAAGGCCGGCGAACGGGCGGTCCGCCGGCTCAACCCGCGCCGGCCGGCCAGCGCCGCGGTACCGGTTGTCTACGATCCACGGGTGTCCTCCAGCCTGGTCCGTCACCTGGCCTCGGCGATCAACGGCACGGCCATCGCGCGCAGGACCAGTTTCCTTCAGGACGCCATGGACCGGCAGATCTTCGCCCCCGGCATCACCATCATCGACGATGCGCACCGCCAGCGCGGACTGGCGTCGCGCCCGTTCGACGGCGAGGGGCTGGCGACATGCCGGCGCAGCCTGGTCGAGGACGGCCACCTGCGCTCCTGGATCCTTGATCTCGCTTCGGCGCGCCAGCTCGGCCTGGAGAGCACCGGGAACGCCAGCCGCTCGTCCGGAGGCACACCGCACCCGGGGGCAACCAACCTGCACCTGGCCGCAGGCAGCATGAGCCCCGACGAGCTGTTGGCGGATGTCGATGACGGACTCTACGTCACCGAGCTCATGGGCAGCAGTGTGAACATGGTGACCGGGGACTACAGCCGCGGTGCCGGCGGTTTCTGGATCGAGAACGGCCGTATCGCCTGGCCGGTGAGCGACGTGACGGTCGCGGGCAACCTGCTCGAGATGTTCGCGCGCCTGGTACCGGCGAACGACCTGGAGTTCCGCACCAGCGTCAACGCCCCGACGCTCAGGATCGACGGCATGACCGTGGCGGGTCCCGGCGGCTGACCGGCGCGGCTCAGACCCCGCGGTACCCGCGGTACCAGGCCACGAACTCCGGAAGCCCGACTTCGATCGGAATCGACGGGACGAAACCGAGTTCGGCGGTACTCAGCGAGATGTCGGCCCGGGTCTCGAGCACGTCGCCGGGCTGAAGCGGATGCCCCTCGATGATCGCGGCGCGGCCGCAGGCGTCCTCGATCACCCGGACGTAGTCGGTAAGCGAAACCGGCCTGTCATTACCGAGATTGTAGATCCGGTGGGGCGCATCGGCCTCGCCGTGCAGCGGCGGCCGGTCGAGCGCGGAAACCACGCCGCGCACGATGTCGGCGATGTGGGTGAAGTCCCGCTTCATCCGGCCGTGGTTGAACAGGCGGATGGGTTCTCCGGCGAGGATGCGGGAGGTGAAGATCCACGGTGACATGTCCGGCCGGCCCCACGGTCCGTAGACGGTAAAGAAGCGGAGCCCGGTAGCCGGGATCCGGTAGAGGTGGGTATAGGACTGCGCCATGACCTCGCACGACTTCTTTGTCGCTCCGTACAGCGAAACCGGGTGGTCGGTCCGCTGGCCGGGCGAACTGGGCATGACCGGACTGGCGCCGTATACCGACGAGGAACTCGCGTAGACGAGGCCGCGGCAGCCCCCGTTGCGGTCCTGCAGCCGGCGGCAGACCTCCAGCATCACCAGCTGGCCGGCGAGGTTCGCCTGCAGGTAGTCGAACGGCCGCTCGATCGAATGCCGCACCCCGGGCTGGGCGGCGAGGTGCACGACGCGGTCCAGGTCCGGGTTCGAGTCCACCAGTTCGAACAGCGCCGCCCGGTCGGCCACATCACATTTTCGAAACTCGAACCCCGCCATGCCGGAAATGGAGTCGAGCCGGTCGCGCTTGAGCGACGGATCGTAGTAGTCGTTGACCGAGTCGACACCGATCACCTGCTCGCCCCGGTCGAGGAGGGAGCGCGCGACATGCATGCCGATGAACCCGGCGACACCGGTCAGCAGTATGGACATGCATCACTCCGCGGCGGCTCACGGTGACCGGATAGGCCGGACGCCCGGCAATGTCAAAATCGCCCGCCGTGCACTGGTTCCCGTACCAGGAACCCCGGACCGGGAGGGACCGGGCCCTGCACCGGGCGCGATGATGGCACCCGCCGGTGGGACGTTGCGGGACCGGACCGGCCGGCCGGTGCTTCGCGTTGCCACCAAACCGGCATAATTCTATGCTTCCCGCTGGGCCGCGGGCAGGGAGAACTCGCCATGGCGTCACCTGCCGTCACGCTGGATGACAAGTACACGCTGGAATCGGGGCGCGTCTACCTGACGGGCATCCAGGCACTGGTGCGCCTGCCCATGGTCCAGCGCCAGCGCGATGTCGCCGCCGGTCTCGATACCGGGTGTTTCATCTCCGGCTACCGGGGTTCTCCGGTCGGGGGTTACGATCAGCAGCTGTGGCGCGCCCGCAGCTTCCTCGCCAGGAACCGCATCCATTTCCAGCCCGGCGTCAACGAGGACCTGGCGGCGACCGCGGTCTGGGGCAGCCAGCAGACCACACTGTTCGAGGGTGCGACCTGCGACGGCGTGTTCTCCATCTGGTACGCCAAGGGCCCGGGTGTCGACCGCAGCGGAGACGCGATCAAGCACGGCAACATGGCCGGATCATCACCGAACGGCGGCGTGCTGCTGGTCGCGGGCGACGATCACGTCGCGAAGTCTTCGACCGTTCCGCACCAGAGCGAATTCGCCTTCATGGACGCCAACGTACCGGTGCTGAACCCGGCGGGTGTGCAGGAAATTCTCGATTTCGGCCTGCACGGGTTCGCCCTGTCGCGGTATTCCGGATGCTGGATCGCGTTCAAGACCACGCCGGAGAACATGGACAGCTCGGCATCGATCAGTGTCGACCCGGTGCGGCTGCAGATCGTCCTGCCGCCCTTCGACATGCCGGCCGGCGGGCTCAACATCCGCTGGCCCGACGACTGGCTGGAACAGGAAACCCGGCTGCACCACCACAAGCTCCCCGCGGTGCAGGCCTACGCGCGGGCGAACGGGCTCGACCGGATCATGCTCGACAGCTCCCGAGCCCGGCTCGGCATCGTGACCGCGGGCAAGTCCTACCTCGACGTCCGCCAGGCGCTCGACGACCTCGGCATCGGCGAGGCCGAGGCCGAGGCCATCGGGCTTCGTCTCTACAAGGTGGGCATGCCGTGGCCGCTGGAGCCCGAGGGGCTGGCGGAGTGTGCCGCCGGACTGGAAGAGCTGCTGGTCATCGAGGAGAAGCGCCCGCTGATTGAACAGCAGGTAAAGGACCTGCTCTACAACGCGCCGGCTTCGGCGCGCCCACGCGTCGTCGGAAAATTCGACGAGGCAGGTCGCCGCCTGCAGGATCCTGACGGGGAACTGCTGCCGGCGCGCATCGCGCGCGTGATCGCCGGGCGCATCGGCCGCTTCCACGACGATGCGGCCATCGACCGGCGGATTCGCGCGCTCGACGAAAGGGAAGCCGCGGTCCATCACGGCGGGACCGGTTTCGCCCGGACCCCCTACTTCTGTTCCGGGTGCCCGCACAATACCTCGACCCGGATCCCTGACGGCTCCCGGGCCATGGCGGGGATCGGGTGTCACTTCATGTCGGTGTGGATGGACCGGAACACCGAGACCTTCACCCACATGGGCGGCGAGGGCGCGACCTGGATCGGGCAGGCGCCGTTTACCGACACGCGGCACGTCTTCGTCAACCTGGGTGACGGGACCTACACCCACTCGGGCCTGCTGGCGATCCGCGCCGCCGCCGCCGCGGGCGTCAACATCACCTACAAGATCCTGTTCAATGACGCGGTCGCCATGACCGGCGGCCAGCCCGCGGACGGCGGCTTCACCGTTCCCCAGATCGCGGCGCAGGTCGCGGCGGAAGGCGCGCGGTCGGTGCGTATCGTGACCGACGAGCCCGACAAGTACCCGATCGGGACCCGGTGGCCGGACGGGGCGGTGGTGCACCATCGCGACGAGCTCGACACGGTCCAGCGCGAACTCCGCGAGGTCGAGGGACTGTCGGTCCTGATCTACGACCAGACCTGTGCCGCCGAGAAGCGCCGGCGACGCAAGCGCGGCACCATGGTCGACCCGCCGCGGCGCATCTTCATCAACGAACTGGTGTGCGAGGGCTGCGGAGACTGCGGCACGGCGTCCAACTGCGTATCGGTGGTCCCGGTGGAAACCGAGTTCGGCCGCAAGCGCGCGATCGACCAGTCAAGCTGCAACAAGGACTACTCCTGTGCCAAGGGGTTCTGCCCGAGCTTCGTCTCGGTGATCGGCGGCATCCCGCGCCGGTCGGGCGCGGCCGGTTCCGCGGACCTGTTCGAGACCCTGCCGGAGCCCGGCCAGCCGCGGCTTGACCGGCCGTGGGACATCGTGGTCACCGGTATCGGCGGAACCGGAGTGGTCACGATCGGTGCGCTCATCGGCATGGCGGCCCACATCGAGGGCAAGGGCGTCTCCGTGCTCGACATGACCGGACTGGCCCAGAAGGGCGGAGCCGTCATCAGCCACGTGCGGATCGCCGAACGGCCGGACGACCTGCACAGCGTGCGCATCGCGACCGGCGGCGCGCGGCTGCTGCTCGCCTGCGACATGGTGACCGCGGCGGGTCCGGAGGGGCTGTCCAAGGTTTCGCGCGGAGAGACCACCGCGATCGTGAACACCCGGGAAACCATGACCGGAGCGTTCACCCGCGACCCGGACCTCGCGTTCCCCGGCGCCGAGTTCCGCGAGACCCTTCGCACCGCGGCCGGCGAGAACTCGACCTCGTTCGTCGACGCCACCCGGATCGCGACCCGCCTGCTCGGCGATTCGATCGCGACCAACCTGTTCATGCTCGGCTACGCCGTGCAGAAGGGACAGGTTCCGATCGGACTGGCGGCGATCGAACGCGCGATCGAGCTCAACGGCGTGGCGGTCGAGTTCAACCGCCAGGCACTGCTGTGGGGGCGCCGGGCCGCGCACGACCCGGAGGAGGTCGAGCGGCGGGCCGCACCGGCCGCGCCCGAACCGGTACACCGCGACAGGGCGACGCCGCTCGAGGAGATGGTCGAACGCCGCGTCGGGTTCCTCGAGGCGTACCAGGACCGGGCCTGGGCCCGGCGCTACCTCGAGCTGGTCCGCAAGGTGCAAAGCGCCGAGGCGAACCGAACGCCGGGCATGTCCGGTCTCGCCGAGGCGGTCGCGCGCTACGCCTTCAAGCTGATGGCGTACAAGGACGAGTACGAAGTCGCGCGCCTGTATACCGACGGAACATTCCGCGATGCGCTCGCGGAACAGTTCGAGGGCGACTTCCGCATCGAATTCAGCCTGGCGCCGCCGCTGATCGCCAGACCCGATCCCGAAACCGGCGAGGTGCGCAAGCGGACCTACGGACCGTGGATGATGACGGTGTTCCGGTTGCTGGCGGGGTTGCGCCGCCTGCGCGGCACCCCGTTCGACATCTTCGGGCGGACCGCGGAACGCCGCATGGAACGCGAGCTGATCGAGACCTACTTCGAACAGATGCGCGAGGTGACCGGCGCGCTGGACCGGGACAACCACGCGGCCGCCGTCGAACTCGCCCGGGTGCCCGAGTTCATCCGCGGCTACGGCCACGTCAAGCAGCGCCACGTCGTCCGGGCCCGGGCCATGCAGCGCCAGGCCCTGGCGGTCTTCCGGGACCCCGATACCACGCGGGCAGCCGCCGAGTAGCACCCGGTGCGGCACTGGACCAGGTGGCTGCTGCTCGTCGTCCTGCTGCTGGCTCCGCTTCCCGTCAGTCTGGGCGTGCATGGCACCGCCGGTTCGCACTGGAGCCAGGCCCGACGCGACAGCAGCGGTCTTGCGCCGAGCCCGGCCAGCGAGCCCGGCGCTGTCGTCCAGGTCTATTCCGGGCGGGCCTGGGGCTGGCGGCGCGCGTTCGGGGTGCACACCTGGATCGCCGCGAAACCGCGAAACGCCGATCACTACACCCGCTACGAAGTCCTCGGCTGGCGGGCGCGCCATGGCGGTGACGCGGTCAGGGTCTCGACCGGCACGCCCGACGGCTACTGGTACGGCGCCCGTCCGACGTTGCTTGCCGACATCAGGGGCAGCCGGGCCGAGCGCATCATCGGCCAGCTGGGGCCGGCCGTCGCCGCCTACCCGGCCCGGTTCCGCTACCGGATCTGGCCGGGTCCCAACAGCAACAGCTTCACCGCATGGCTCGCACGGACCATCGACGGACTGGGCGTTGACCTGCCGCCGACGGCGGTCGGCAAGGACTACCTGGTCGACGGCGGCGCGATGGCGCCAAGCCCGAGCGGAACCGGCTGGCAGGTCTCGCTCGGTGGACTGGCCGGCGTGCTGGTCGGGCTGGATGAAGGGCTCGAGGTGTCGCTGCTCGGCCTGACCTGGGGGTTCGACCTCGATCCTCCGGCGCTGAAACTCCCGGGCCTCGGTCGCCTCGGCATGGCCTCGGTCTCACCGTAGCCCGGGAGCGGCAGACGGCGCTGCCCGCGTTTTCCGGCGGCCGGACCGGAAGGTCGAGGGACGCATCGGGCAAACCCAGGTTGCCCGCACGACAGCTGCCCGCACATTGACAGGTTCACACTGTCCGTTCCGGCGCAACCGACCGTGCACCGGCGGTGCCGCACCATGTCGCGGAGACCGGTTGTTGCGCGGCTGTCCCGGCACCCCTGTCCCGACCCGTCTCTTCGGCCGGACCGGGTATCCGCCGCGTGACCGTCGCCCTGCCGATCAGGCAGGCGCTGACCGTGGCGGGAAGTGACGGTCCGGCCGGCCCAGGACGCCCGACATCGACCGGGTTGCCGACTCACCGGGTATCCGATACCGTCCATGATGGGAGTGCATACGCGCGCGCGGTGCACGGTACGAATAGGGGAGGCCTGCAATGAATTTGAGAACTTTCGCCAGAGGTGCATTGATCCTGCCCCTCGCTCTGGCCGTCACGGTCGCGGTCTCCACCGATTCCGAGGCCCAGAAACGGCTCAGATGGAAGATGCAGAGCGCATTCGGCAGCAAGATCCTGCATCTCGGCCCGAGCGCGATCCGGTTCTCCGACAAGGTCTACAGCATGTCGGGCGAGAAATTCCGGATCAAGTTCCACGAGCCGGGCGCCCTGGTTCCCGCCCTCGAGACCTTTGATGCGGTCTCCAAGGGAGCGATCGAGACATCATGGACCAGCCCTGGTTACCACGCCGGGCGTTATCCGGGACTGGCGTTCATGACCGCGGTCCCGTTTGGTCCGGGTCTTGGCGAATACATGGCGTGGAAGTGGTTCGGTGGCGGCAACGCGATCCGTGACCGTGTCTACGCCGACCATGACCTGCTGGGGTTTGACAGTTTCGGCATCGGCCCGGAGACGTCGGGCTGGTTCAAGGAACCGATCGTGTCACTCGACCAGATGAAGGGACTGAAGATGCGCTTTTTCGGCCTGGGCGGCCGGGTCCTGAGCAGGATCGGCGTGTCGACACAGCTGCTGGCGGGTGGCGATATCTACCCGGCACTTGAACGGGGCGTGATTGACGCCACCGAGTTCTCGCTGCCGACCATCGATATCGGCTACGGCTTCTACCAGATCGCCAAGCACAACTACTTCCCGGGATGGCATCAGCAGGTGTCGATCGGTGAATTCCTCGTCAACAAGACCCTGTTCGAGGGATTGCCGCAGGCCTACCAGGACATGATCGATGCGGCGCTGGGCTGGCAGATCCTCTACACCTACGCCGAGACCGAGGGTCTGAACCCCGATGCCATGCTGGAAATGCAGGCGAAGTACGGGGTGACCAACCACCGGTGGACGGACGAGCAGCTCGGGGTCTTCGAGCAGGCATGGCGTGACCTGCTGGAGGAGGAGTCGGCAAAGGATCCGTTGTTCAAGGAGTTTGCCGACAGCTATCTCGGGTTCCGCGAGAAGTACAAGATCTGGGGTGACGCCCAGGCTCTCAAGGGCACCTATCTGGACTGACACCCGGTTCTTCCGGCCGCACCTGAGCGACCGGACCTGACCGAACGGCAGTTCAGCCGGGGATGCGCCGGTGCAGGACCCAGTACGGTTTCGGGATCCTGCGCCGGCGTTCCCTTTTCACACCAGGAGCGAATGGCCAACGGGATCGGCGAACCCCGACGGGGAGCGTGCCGCTCGGACACCGCGGCCGGCCCGCCCTCTCCTTTCCGCAACACTCGTGCGGACACACGCCGACGGTGACGTCCTCGCGGTCAGGGTCGGGAAGGGTCCGGACCCTCAGACCTGCTTGAGCTCGAGCCCGTTGCCCTCCGGATCCGACAGGTAGATCGACAGCCCCTCGCCGTGCGCGCCGAAGCGGACGACCGCATCGCCGGTCTCGATGCCGTGGGAGTCCAGCCAGCTCCGGATCGCATCGGGATCGAACGGAGAGACCTTGAGCGCAACGTGGTCGACGTTGCGTCCCTCCGCACCCGGTGCCGCACCGCCGGCTGCACCCAGCTCGCCGTCGATGGTCACGAGGTCGATCAGGGAACTGCCGGCCGAGAGATGCCACAACCCCAGCGGTTCGTTGTGGCGCACCAGCGTGCATCCGAGGACACCGCAGTAGAACGCGAGCATCCGGTCGATGTCGCGGACCCGGAGCACCACGTGGTCGATCCCGGCAAGTTCAAAGCTGCGCATCGCACCTCTCCAGCCAGTTGACGGACCCGAGGATAGCGGACCTCCAGGGCGGCGCATATCACCCCAGGCGGGCCAGCATGCGCACCACGCGCCGGGTCCGGTCGCTGAACAGCCGCGGCGTGTAGAAGCCACCGGCGGCGCGCTTGTTTGCCTCGCCGAAAGTCGGATACGGCAGGATGGTCTGGGCGACCGCACCGATGCCGACTCGCTTCTGGATCGCCAGGCACCACATCTGCACCATCTCGCCGGCGTGGGTGGCGAGGATCGATGCGCCAAGGATGTGCCCGCGCGGGGTCACGATCACCTTGACGCACCCATCGGTATCGCGTTCGGCCACGGCGCGGTCGTTCTCCCCCAGGTGCCAGCGGAGCACCTCGACCCGGCCGTGCCGGTCCCGCGCCTCGGCCTCGCCGAGCCCCACCGACGCCAGTTCCGGATCGCAGTACGTCACCCGCGGAACCGCGCTGTCGTCAACCCTGGCCGGCAGGCGGAACAGCACGTTGCGCACCACGACTCCGGCCTCGTAGCCGGCCACGTGGGTCAGTTGCCAGCGGCCGGCGGCGTCGCCGATGGCGTAGACCCGGCGATTGCTGCTCCGCAACGACCGGTTCACGGTCACGCCCCGTGGTGTGGCCTCGATGCCGGCGGCCTCCAGTTCGAGATCGGCAAGCGAGGGAACGCGGCCCGTCGCCACCAGCAGGTGGCTTCCCTCGATGGCCCGGGACTCGCCGTCGCCCGCCGCGACCCGGAGCTCCACGCGTCCCGCTTCCCCGCCCACCGACACGACCCGGGCGTTCTCGACAAGCTCGATGCCATCGTCGCGAAGCCGGGTACGCAGCAGGTCGACCAGTTCGGGATCGTCGCGCACCAGGATGGTTGCCATCTCGACCACGGTGACCCGGGAACCGAGGTTGCGAAAGGCCTGGGCGAGCTCGATGCCGATCGGCCCGCCGCCGATCACCAGCAGGTGCTCTGGCAGCCGGTCGGCATCGAAGACGGTCTCGTTGGTCAGGTACGGCACGTCGGCAAGACCCGGGATCGGTGGAATGGCCGGCATCGATCCGGTCGCGATCACGAAGCGGCGGGCGCGGACCTCGGTCGCACCACCCCGGACCCGGTCGGGAGCCACGAACCGGGCCCGTTCCCTGACGACCCGCACACCCAGGCCTTCGAAGCGCTCGACCGAATCATGCGGCGCGATCTGCGCGATGACGCCGCGGATATGCTCCTTCACCGCCTCGAAGTCGGTTTCCCCGGGCTCCGAGCGGATGCCGAACACTCCGTCACGCCGCTGCCGGGCGCGGGCGCGACCGGCAGCCAGAATCGACTTCGAGGGAACGCAGCCGTGGTTCAGGCAGTCTCCGCCCATGGCCCCGGACTCGAACAGCACCACCCGGGCACCCATCTGGCTGGCGCCGGCGGCGACCGACAGCCCCCCTGCCCCGCCACCAATCACGCACAGGTCCGCACGAAGCATTTCCGACATGATTTCCTCCAGTTCTCGTCCCGGCTCTTCCGCAGCCGTCATTGACGTGTCATCACCAAGTCGATATACACCGCTCCGGCCCGCCCGCGGTGGGCAATCACTGTCCGTTGCCGGGGGCTTGCCCGTGAAACGCACGTATCAACCCAGCGTCCTGGTACGCAAGCGCAGGCACGGTTTTCGTGCGCGCATGGCCACCGTCGGAGGCCGCCGAATCCTGAGGGCGCGGAGACGGAAGGGTCGCACCAGGCTTTCCGCCTGAGGCCGCTGCGGCCGGACGCCATCGCAAGATGGAACATCGATGCGGGGGAGTGGAATTTCGCGTCTCGGCCGGCTGACCCGACGTCCGGAATTTCTCCGAGTCGCGAGGACACGAGACAAGGCGGTCATGCCGGGACTGGTCCTGCAGGCATCCCCGATGCCGGCGGGTGCCGAGGGGCCGGCACCGAGGATCGGACTGACCGCGAGCCGCAAGGTCGGCAACGCCGTCATGCGTAACCGGGCACGACGGCGATTGCGTGCGGCAGCGCATGACGTGCTGCTGCCACGCATGGGAGAACCGATGGACTATGTGCTGATTGCACGGGCCGCGACGGTCTCCCGTCCTTTCGATCAGCTCGTCCGCGACCTCAGGACCTGCCTTGCCCGCGTGTCGGGGCAGCGGGAGCCCCGACAGTGACGCCGGGCCGCCTCGCAGTCGCGCTCCTCAAGCTGCCGGTCATCGCCTACAGGCTTACGCTCTCGGCCTGGCTCGGACATGCCTGCCGCTATCAGCCGACCTGCTCGGCCTATGCGCTCGAAGCGCTGGAGACCCACGGCGCGTGGGTCGGCACCCGGCTGGCGGTTGCGCGCGTTCTGCGTTGCCATCCCTGGGGCGGATCGGGCGTTGATCCGGTTCCACCGGCAGGCGAGCACGGGAACGGACGGGCAGCCACATGAGCGACCAAAAGAACATGCTGATCGCCATCGCGCTGTCCCTGGCGATCCTGCTCGGGTTCCAGTTCCTCTACGAGTTCCCGAAGATGGAACAGGAACGCGCGCGCCAGGCCCAGATCGAGGCCCAGCGCCCCGTTGATCAACCGGTGCCCGCCGACGCGCCGGCGGCGGCCGCGCCGGCCGACGTCGCCGCCCCGGGAGCGCCGGCAGCCGTGGTCTCGGCCGAACAGCGCTCCCAGGCGCTGCAGTCCTCGCCGCGGGTCGGTATCGACACCCCGACGCTCGCCGGCAGCATCGACCTGCAGGGTGCCAGGATCGATGACCTGGTGCTCCGGAACTACCGCCAGACCACCGACCCCGAATCCGGCCTGATCCGGCTGTTCAGTCCCGTGGGCGCGCCCAGACCCTACTACGCCGAGTTCGGATGGGTCGGAGCCGGCACCGGGACCGTCCTGCCCGGCGCCGAGACGCTGTGGACCGCGGACCGAAGCACCCTGACCCCGCAGAAACCGGTTACCCTCACCTGGGACAACGGCGCCGGCCTGGTCTTCGAACGGACCTACGCGATCGACCCGGACTACCTGATCACCGTCACCCAACGGGTGCGCAACGCCGGCTCCTCCGACGAGATGCTGTTCCCCTACGGCCTGGTGGCGCGCAGCGGCACACCGGACACCCTCGGATTCTACATCCTGCACGAGGGACCGCTCGGCGTGTTTGACGGCACGCTCAGCGAGATCGACTACGACGACATGCAGGACGAGCCGCGAATCGAGAAGACCACCACCGGCGGCTGGATCGGGATCACCGACAAGTACTGGCTCGCCGCCCTCATCCCCGACCAGAACACCAGGGTGACAGCCCGGTTCGTCCATTCCATCCGCGACCAGGACGACCGCTACCAGGTGGACTATCTCGGTGGCAGCATCACCCTGGGCGCCGGTTCCTCGATCGAGGTGACGAACCGGCTGTTCGCCGGTGCCAAGGAAGTGAAGCTGCTGGACCGCTACAGCGAGGAACACCGTATCCCGAACTTCGACCTGGCGGTCGATTTCGGGTGGTTCTACTTCCTGACCAAGCCGTTCTTCTACGTGATCTCCTGGATGTACGGGTTCCTCGGCAACTTCGGACTCGCGATCCTCGGATTTACCGTGATCGTGAAGATCGTCTTCTTCCCGCTGGCCAACAAGTCGTACCGCTCGATGGCCAAGATGCGGGAACTCACGCCGAAACTGCAGGCTCTGCGAGAACAGTACGGCGACGACAAGATGCGCCTCAACCAGGAGATGATGGCGATCTACAAGCAGGAACGGGTCAATCCGGCCTCCGGCTGCCTGCCGATCCTGATCCAGATCCCGGTCTTCTTCGCCCTCTACAAGGTACTGTTCGTCAATATCGAGATGCGCCATGCGCCGTTCTACGGCTGGATCAAGGACCTGTCGGTCGCGGACCCTACCTCGCTCTTCAATGCCTTCGGTCTCATCCCCTGGGAGCCGCCCTACTTCCTGATGATCGGTATCTGGCCGATCCTCATGGGCCTGACCATGTGGCTGCAGCAGCGGCTCAACCCGCAACCCACCGACCCCATCCAGGCCAAGATCTTCATGTTCCTGCCACTGTTCTTCACCTTCCTGCTCGCGACCTTCCCCGCGGGCCTGGTGATCTACTGGACCTGGAACAACCTGCTGTCGATCGCGCAGCAGAAGCTCATCATGTGGCGCATGGGCGTGAAGTAGGGCGCCAACCCGGAAGACAGAGGTCGCGCGATGACCGAAACGGCCGCAGCCGGCGAGCTGGACATCGAGGCCGGACGGCTGCTGTTTGCGCGCGAATGCCGTTTCATGCGCGGCGTGGCGGCTCTCGACCAGTTGCCTCCGGCCGGCGTGCCCGAGATCGCCTTTGCCGGCCGGTCGAATGTCGGCAAATCCAGCCTGCTCAATGCCCTGACCGGGCGCAGGGCGCTCGCGCGAACGTCGCGCACGCCGGGGCGCACCCAGCAGCTCAACTTCTTCGACCTCGGGGGCCGGCTGGTCCTGGTCGACCTGCCCGGCTACGGCTGGGCCCGCGTCTCCCGCAGCCTGGTCGACGCCTGGACCCGGCTGCTGCGCGACTACCTGCGCGGGCGCCCGAACCTGCACCGGGTCTGCCTGCTCGTGGACTCCCGCCACGGTTTCAAGCCGTCGGACCGCGAATTCATGGACATGCTGGATGCGGCCGCGGTCACCTACCAGGTCGTGCTGACCAAGATCGACAACCTGAAGCCGCACGCGCTCGAGTCCCGTGCGGTGGACATGGGCCGCGAGGTTGCGCGCCGGGGCGCGGCCCACCCGCGGGTCGCCCGAACCAGCGCCCGGGAGTCGCTCGGCATCGCCGGGTTGCGGGCCGAACTCGCCGGCATCGCCGGGCGATGACGTCACCCTTGCGCAGCGGGATGCGCGGGGTATAAGCGCGGGGCGGGCAACGGGAGCGCAGATCATGAACACCTCCGAGGCGGCTGGCGGGCCGAGGGCGGCGTGGCTGTCAAAGGCCGAGATCCTGGCCGAGGCCCTGCCCTTCATGCGCCGCTACAGCGGCCGCGCCGTGGTGATCAAGTTCGGAGGCCACGCGATGGGTGATCCGTCGCTGTTCCGCAGCTTTGCCTCCGACATGGTCCTGCTGCGCCAGATCGGGGCCAATCCGCTGGTGGTGCACGGCGGCGGCCCGCAGATCGGCGACATGCTCAAGCGGCTGGCGATCCGCAGCACCTTCATCGACGGGTTGCGGGTCACCGACGAGGCCACGGTCGAGATCGTCGAGATGGTGCTCGCCGGCTCCATCAACAAGTCGATCGTTGCCGCGATCAACGCGGCCGGCGGGCGGGGTGTGGGGATTTCGGGCAAGGATGCCGGCCTGATCTCGGCCGAACGGCTCACCCGCACCCGCATCGATCCGGACAGCAGGGTCGAGCAGGTCCTCGATCTGGGCCTGGTCGGCGAGCCCCGCGAGATCGATACCGCCCTGCTCGACACCCTGACGCAGGCGGGCTTCATCCCGGTGATCGCCCCTGTCGGCCAGGGGCCCGAGGACAAGACCTACAACATCAACGCCGACACCGTGGCCGGCGCCATCGCCGGTGCGTGCGACGCCCGGCGCATGCTGATGCTGACCGACGTCGAGGGGGTGCTCGACGAGACCGGAACACTGATCGAGGAACTCACCGTCGGCGAGGCGCAGCGGCTGATGCGGACCCGCACCATTTCAGGCGGAATGATCCCGAAGGTCGAGACCTGCATCGAGGCGGTCTCGCGCGGCGCCGGCGCCGCAGTTATCCTCGACGGCCGGATCCCGCACGCCGTGCTGCTCGAACTGTTCACCTCCCAGGGTGCGGGCACCATCATCCGCGCAAGCTGAGGCGGACCGAACGTACCGTGCCGGGGGCAGAGATGGACCAGCAACCCGCAACCTGCTCGACGCTTGACGCCAGTGGTGTCACCAGCTGGGTGTTCGACCTCGACAACACGCTCTACCCGGCGGCGTCGAACCTGTTTGCCCGGGTCTCGGTACGCATGACCCGGTTCATCTGCTCGGAATACGGTCTTGGCGAAGACGAGGCGCGGTCGCTCCAGCGCCAGATGTTCCGGACCCACGGCACCACGCTGCGCGGCCTGATGGTGGAACGTGATCTCGATCCCGAACGCTTCCTCAACTACGTCCACGACATCGACCTTTCCGACCTCGAACCCGACCCCAGGCTGGCCGGCCTAATCGCCCGGCTGCCGGGTCGCAAGGTCATCTTCACCAATGGGTCGGTACCGCACGCCGAGCGGATCACGAGCCGGCTCGGCCTCGTCTCCCTGTTCGAGGGAACCTTCGACATCGTCGCCAGCGGCTACATTCCCAAGCCCGACCCGCGGCCGTACGACGTCATGATCGCGCGATACGGAATCGAACCGACCTCCTCGGTCATGATCGAGGACATGGCGGCCAACCTGCGGCCCGCGGCCGCGCGCGGGATGACCACCGTCTGGCTGCGGCACGATACCGAGTGGGCGCGCGCGGGTGCCGGCGGCGACCATATCCACCATCGGATCACCGACCTTTCGGCGTGGCTCGAACAGCTGCTGGACCACGCGTAACGCGCCCGGTGCGGACCCGAGGATTCACGTGGCCGGATCGCGCGGCTTCGTCTATACAGGCGCTGACCGGTCCGGCGACGTGACGGCACGGGTGACCGGTCGCATCGTTCAGTGAACAGGTGCACGGGTCCACGCCGCGGAATTCCGGTCATGAACGCAGCCGAACTTGAAACCATCATCGAACAGGCGTGGGAGGACCGCGCCGCGATCAGCCGAGAGACGACGGGGGAAACCAGGGAGGCGGTCGAGACCGCGCTCGCTGCGCTCGATTCCGGCGAGGCCCGGGTCGCCACCCCTCTCGGCGACCACCGCTGGCACGTCAACCAGTGGCTCAAGAAGGCGGTGCTGCTGTCGTTTCAGCTGAACGACATGGACCTGGTGCCCGGCGGTCCCGCGGATTCCGAACGCGGGGCGTCGGGTTGGTGGGACAAGGTACCGTCGAAGTTCTCCGGCTGGGATGCAGGGCGCTTCCGCGACGCCGGACTGCGCGCGGTTCCGAACTGCGTGGTGCGCCACTCGGCCTACGTGGCGCCGGGAGTGGTGCTGATGCCGAGTTTCGTCAACCTCGGCGCTTACGTGGACAGCGGCACCATGGTCGACACCTGGGCCACCATCGGTTCCTGCGCCCAGGTCGGCAAGAACTGCCACATCTCCGGCGGCGCCGGCATCGCCGGGGTCCTGGAACCGATGCAGGCCAACCCGGTGATCATCGAGGACGACTGTTTCATCGGCGCCCGCTCGGAAGTGGCGGAGGGCGTGATCGTAGAGACCGGATCGGTCCTCAGCATGGGTGTCTACATCGGAGCCTCGACCCGTATCGTCAACCGGGAGACCGGCGAAGTCACCACCGGCCGGGTTCCGGCCTATTCGGTCGTGGTTCCCGGATCGCTGCCAGGCAGGCCGCTGCCTGACGGGTCAGCCGGCCCGTCACTCTACTGCGCGGTCATCGTCAAGCAGGTCGACGCCCAGACCAGGTCAAAGACCTCGATCAACGAATTGCTGCGCGACTGATCCGCCATGTCCTCGCACGCGGAGACCGTGACCCGTCCGGCGCCGGACCCGGTCGAGATCTCCCGGCGGCTGATCCGGTGTGCGAGCATCACCCCGGCGGATGAAGGCGCGCTCGACGTGGTGCAGCGGGCGCTCGAGGAGATCGGGTTTACCTGCCACCGCCTGCTGTTCTCCGCTGAGGGAACGCCCGACGTCGACAACCTGTACGCGCGCATCGGCACCGAAAGTCCCAATTTCTGCTTCGCGGGCCACACCGACGTGGTTCCTCCCGGTGACGCCGCGCTGTGGCAGGTCGACCCGTTCGGAGGCGACGTCGTCGACGACCGGCTCTACGGCCGCGGGGCCTCGGACATGAAGTCCTCGATCGGCGCGTTCATCGCCGCCGCCGACCGGTTTCTCACGGCGTCGGGAGACGACCTGACGGGGTCGATCAGCCTGCTGATCACCGGGGACGAGGAAGGCCCGGCCATAAACGGCACCGCGAGGGTGCTCGACTGGATGCGCGAGAACGGGGAGACGATCGACGCCTGCATCGTCGGTGAACCGACCAGCGCCGAGGTCCTGGGCGACATGGCCAAGATCGGCAGGCGCGGCAGCCTGACCGGAACCCTGGTGGTGCACGGGATCCAGGGGCACGCGGCCTATCCGCAGCGTGCCGACAACCCGCTCTCGCGCATGGTCAGGATGCTGGCACCGCTCGCGGACGAGCAGCTCGACCAGGGCAGCGTCCACTTTCCGCCGACCACGGTCGCAATCGCCTCGATCGACACCGGAAACCCGGCAACCAACGTGATCCCGGCGCGTGCCCGCGCGACCTTCAACATCCGCTTCAACGACCTGCACACCGACCGGAGTCTGGAGGCGTGGCTGCGGGAGATCTTCGACCAGGCCGGCGGGCGCTACGAACTCGAGACCAGCTGTTCGTCGAACGCCTTCGTGACCGAACCGGGACCGTTGTCCGAAGACCTGAGCGCAGCGGTGGAGGCGGTCACCGGCCGCACGCCGGAACTCAGCACCACCGGCGGAACATCGGATGCGCGGTTCATCCGCGCCTGGTGCCCGGTCATCGAGTTCGGTGGCGTCGGCGCGTCCATGCACAAGGTCGACGAGAACGTGCCTGTCGCCGACATCCCGGCGCTGAGCCGGATCTACGAGTTGTTTCTCACGCGTTATTTCGCCCGCGCGCCCGGATAGGGCAGTGCTGCCGTCGATCGCGGACATCGTCAGGGCCTGCTACGGGATGGCATACCTGGTCCGCCGCCATCCGGACGCGGAACAGATGTTCGAGGCCACGCCGGCCGGGTTCTGGCGCTCGATGTTCGCCGCCGTGATCTGCCTGCCGGCGCATGCGGTGATCATCGCGAATGGCGTGGTCTACACCGGGGAACACGACTACGGGTTCCGCGACGGGGTCTCGGACCTGATGGTCTACGCGATCATCTGGCTCGCCTACCCGGTGCTGATAGCGAACGTGGCGCCCGCCATCGGACGCCGCGACCGGTTCCTGCCCTACATCGTCCCCTACAACTGGTTTGCGATCCCGATTTCCTATCTGTTCGCCCTGATCAGCGGACTTGCCCTCCAAAACGCGCTCGCCCCGGGATTCCAGGCCGGCCTGACCATCGCGGTCTACATCGCCACCACGCTGCTGCTGATCGAGGTGGCCCGGCGCCTGCTCGATATCGGCACCGCGCTCGCGTTCGGAGTGGTGGTGCTCGACCTGCTGTTTACCGCCGCGATCGCCCGGATCCTGGGGTCACTGTTCGGACGCGGATAGCGTCACCACCCGTCGGCGTAAAGTGCCGCCTCGAAACACAGCCCGGCGGCAGGTGCGGTCGGGCCGGCGGCGGAACGGTCACGGGCGTGCAGCGCGGCTGCGAGGTCATCGCGCTGCCACCTGCCGTCACCAACCAGCCTGAGCGAGCCGACCATGGTCCGCACCTGGCGGTGCAGGAAGGAGCGGGCCTCGGCGCTGACGCGTACCTCGTCGCCGGCACGGCAGACCTCGAGCCGGTCAAGGGTGCGGCAGGGGCTCGCGGCCTGGCATCCGGCGGCGCGGAAGCTGGTGAAGTCATGCCTGCCGACCAGGACCGTCGCCGCCTCGGCCATCGCGTCGGCATCAAGCGGCACCGGAACGTGCCAGACCCGGTTGCGATCGAACGTCGGCGGTGCCGCGCGGTTCAGGATCCGGTAGAGATAGCGCCGGCCCAGGGCGGAGAACCGGGCATGGAACCCGGGATCGACGATGTCGGCCGCGAGCAGGGCGACGGGGGCCGGGCGCAGGTGGAAGTTCACCGCCCTGCACAGGGTCCGGCCATCGAACCTGCGGGTCGCGAGGTCGACATGCGCCACCATGCCCCGGGCATGGACCCCGGCGTCGGTCCGTCCGGCCCCCACCACCGCGGTCTGCTCACCCGTGACCGCGGCTATCGCCGCCTCGAGGGCCTCCTGTACCGAGGGGCCGTTTGCCTGGCGCTGCCAGCCGACGAAACCGGTCCCCTCGTACTCGACAGTCATCCTGAAGCGCGGCATGTCCCATCATCCAGACCCGCCTGCCCGGTACTATATCAGTGTGAGCTTCGTTTCTTGCGGTAAGTCGCTGGCCGCCGTGTCTTAGGCGTCCGTGCGTCTTTCCGGATAACCATCCACTCCAAGTCACGGCGTGTGTTGCTGACACCAGGTACCATTGCCGGAAGGATTTCCAATGATGGGAAAATCTAGCAGAAATTTTAGTACACGGCAAACAAGTTGAGCACGTGAATGCGGTTCTTGAGCTTCTTCGAGAAGACGTTGGTCGACGTGGCGGACCGGTACATTTCCACGTGCATCGTCAATTTGTACCGTCTAACTCAGCTAGTCGAGATTTGCTTTTCTTCGGGGATTGTAGCGCAGTTTAACCGTCCGCCTTCTCCATGACCGCTGGCTCACACCGCTCCTTCCGCCGCTTCCTCTCCTCCCGGTGCTCGCGCATACACCGCCACTCGTTCGCCGCCTTCGGCGGCCCGGCCATGATCGCCCGAGCGACGTTCTCCGGTGTGTCCGGGATCGGGTCCGGCCACCGTCTCGTCGGAGGCCGTCCGCGGGGGTACTTGAGCTGTCTCGGCTCGTCGCTCACAGCTCCGGTCTACCTCGTTGCGTCTGCTCGCGACGATACGCCCGCGCCAAAGCGGGGCGGTCGGCAAGGGCGACGGGGACAGTCGCTGTCACCGCGGAACGGGTAGCGGATGATGCGTCAGCCTCTTGACATTCCTCCGAATTACGACGATACAAGCGAAACCCCCGCCGCGAGCGGGGGTTTCTCCCGCCGGTCAGGGCGGGTCAACCGCGCAGATGCTTGTCGGTCAGCGCGCGGAAGCTGGTATCCTATGCCTCTTCCTGTCGTCATTGCAAGCACCGCGCTAACCGAGAGGTGCCAGCCATGGCTACCAGAGAAACCAGCCCAGAGATATCCTCGCTCGCCAGCCGTGTGATGAGCGGGCGACACGATCCCACCATCGGAGAGGTCCGCAGCATGGCCGGATCGTTGCTGTCGCAGGACGAGACGGCCGGTCACGGCGGTGCAGAATCCGAAGGTGGTAAGAAGGAGACGAGTTCGGAGATGTCGTCCCTGGCCTCGGAAGTCTTGCGGAATCTCCCTTCAGACCGGGAGCTCCGGAGGATGGCGGCCTCCCTTCTGTCGCAGGACGAAACGCCCGGTCAGGATTAGTCCGCGTCGATCGAGCAGGAAAACAGTTGCCTGTCCCCCCTGCTCGTTCAACGCCACGTTGCGGACTATGCTACAAGTCGGAATCCGGATTACGCTACAGGTCTGCAGGGTACGTTCCGGGTCGCGCTCGTTCTCGATACCCTCGAAGTTCGCCACCAGCACTTTTAGGTCCTTGTCGTCTCGGATCATCCATCCGACTGACACGCACCTGAGAACTCTTCCGGGATCGTCTCGGTAGTCGGTCAGGGGTTTCCACCACGATTCAGGCTGGGTGCTATCTAGCCACTCAATCCGAACCAGCGGGCAGTTATCCATAATCAGTTAGTCAGGAGGGAAGCCCAGATGTGGGAATGGCTTAGAGAACGGCTTTGCAGCGGTACCCAGATGACCGTGGAAGAGCGACGCCAGGATCGCCGTAGCAAAGTGCGCGTCATCGTCACCTATTGGGCAGCTCTGTACATCTTCGGTGGCGCGGCTGCCCTTATTGCTTTGGCCCTCTGGGGTAATCTCACGAAAGACAACTTCGAAATCGTTCGAGAGATTTTCACCCTAGCCCTGCCCATTGCGACCGGCGTGATTACGTACTGGTTCGCCACTCGGCAACAGGGACAACCAGAAACGACCGTTCCCGAAACTTCTCCGGAACCCTCTGGCGAGTCTCTTACCTCGACACGGAGGCCGGAAGGCGCCACGACGCTCACCCATACAACTGAGACAACGCGTACAGAAGAGGAAGAACAACGAACACAACCAGAAAGGTAAGATTCCCGATCTCAGGCGTCGCCAACCTTGACGCGTTCGCTGTCGCCGATCACCTCGACGGTCACGCGTTCGATCATGAGGCGCATGATCTCTGCGTTCCGGCGCAACTCGTTCCATGGCGAGTGGAACTACACAATGTCGCCACGGATACAATGGACAATACCGAGACTTGATCCGTAGACCTTAACGTGTTGCGCGTAGTCCACATCCCTCCCGTCATCCCCTTGATAGTCCTGTAGCGGGTACAACTGCCATAGACTTAACGCTCCACATTCCGCAAAGGTCGGGAACTATGCAAAGTTCCAACAGGTCCTGACTACCACTGACTATATCGAGTTGGGATGAAAGAAAGTAATTCGTCTAACCAGCTGGCGGTACGGGAGGCAGCCACAACCGGACGACGGTGAGTGCGACCCCGATGCCTAACATGGTCGCCAACACTACGCCTCCCAAAACCCACGCCTTTGTCGCCATCGCTTTCTCGATACCGATAATTCGCTCGTCAATTCGGGCTACTTGAATTTCCAGCGCCCGAAGACGTGCGTCGAACCCGTTTCCGCCGCCATTCCCTCCTGACGGGACCGTACGGCTGGACGCTATATCAACAACATTATCTTGATGTGAAGAAGTCATTCGACTTTATTGAGCCATTCAATAAATGGCGCTGAATTAAACCCAGATCGAGTGTCGGCCTCAACCACCAGCCCCTTGACACGACCTTCCCGGTTCATTCCAATTTCGTCTGCGACCAAGCTGGTCAGAGTAGGTTCTTCCGGGGCAATGAATGCCAAAACATCAGTCACCATGTAGTGTTGCAGACCCGGCCATTTCTGTCTGATAACATTCCAAACATCTTCGTTTGGCTCATTCAAAACGATAGCGTATGTGGTCATTTTAGCATCCGGTACACGGTTTGCTCTTGAACCAAGGCTATCATGTGACATTCCACCACAACGGCCAAATGGCGGGGCCGCGACACCGTTCAGGACCTAGCGGGCGAGCACGGGGGTGCATATCTACCTTTTCCGCGTCTGCCTATCAAGCCCCGCGCAAACCATCACTGGATGGCCCGATGGCGAAATGGTTAGGCATGGGTGCCGCACTACTCAATACGCTGGTTCTAGCCCGGCTTGGGCCCCCGTCGAGGAATCCGAGCGCTCCCAACTGGGTCCCTGCCTCGAAACACAGCCCGGCGGCAGGTGCGGTCGGGCCGGCGGCGGAACGGTCACGGGCGTGCAGCGCGGCTGCGAGGTCATCGCGCTGCCACCTGCCGTCACCAACCAGCCTGAGCGAGCCGACCATGGTCCGCACCTGGCGGTGCAGGAAGGAGCGGGCCTCGGCGCTGACGCGTACCTCGTCGCCGGCACGGCAGACCTCGAGCCGGTCAAGGGTGCGGCAGGGGCTCGCGGCCTGGCATCCGGCGGCACGGAAGCTGGTGAAGTCATGCCTGCCGACCAGGACCGTCGCCGCCTCGGCCATCGCGTCGGCATCAAGCGGCACCGGAACGTGCCAGACCCGGTTGCGATCGAACGTCGGCGGTGCCGCGCGGTTCAGGATCCGGTAGAGATAGCGCCGGCCCAGGGCGGAGAACCGGGCATGGAACCCGGGATCGACGATGTCGGCCGCGAGCAGGGCGACGGGGGCCGGGCGCAGGTGGAAGTTCACCGCCCTGCACAGGGTCCGGCCATCGAACCTGCGGGTCGCGAGGTCGACATGCGCCACCATGCCCCGGGCATGGACCCCGGCGTCGGTCCGTCCGGCCCCCACCACCGCGGTCTGCTCACCCGTGACCGCGGCTATCGCCGCCTCGAGGGCCTCCTGTACCGAGGGGCCGTTTGCCTGGCGCTGCCAGCCGACGAAACCGGTCCCCTCGTACTCGACAGTCATCCTGAAGCGCGGCATGTCCCGTCATCCAGACCCGCCTGCCCGGACGCTTGACGGCTCCGGCAGGACCACACTATGGTCACCGCCATGGTGACCCTCACGGCACGCGGCCTCGGCCTTCGACTTACGAACCCGGCTCCCTAGGGAGTCCGGGACAGACCTGTTAACCGGCCGTACGCGTTTCCGCAGGGTACCACTTCCCCATGACATCACTGTTCGACCATGCACGCGGAACCGCAACGCGCCTGAAGCGACCCGATCCGGGCCGTCCCGGCCCGGTCCAGGAGTGACACCGCCATGAGCCGCATGCCGATCGAAAAGTACCAACCGTTTGCCGCCATCGACAAACCGGCCCGACGATGGCCCGGCCGGGTGATCAACCGGGCCCCCGTCTGGTGCAGCGTGGACCTGCGCGACGGGAACCAGGCCCTGGTCGATCCGATGGACGGGCCACGCAAGCACCGCATGTTCGCAACCCTGGTGAAGATGGGGTTCAAGGAAATCGAGGTCGGGTTCCCGGCCGCCTCCGAGACCGACTTCAACTTCGTGCGCGAGATCATCGAGCAGGATCGGATTCCGCAGGACGTGACGATCCAGGTCCTCACCCAGGCGCGCGAGGAACTGATCCAGCGCACCTTCGAGAGCCTCGTCGGCGCCGCCAACTGCATCGTGCACCTGTACAACTCCACCAGCACCCTTCAGCGCCGCGTGGTGTTCGAATCGGACCGCGACGGTGTGAAGGCAATCGCGACCGACGGCGCCAGGATGGTCCGCGACCGGGTCGACATGCTGACCCGCGGCGGATCGAACGTCCGCCTGCAGTACTCGCCGGAGAGCTTTACCGGAACCGAGCTCGACTACGCGATGGAAGTGTGCGAGGCGGTGATGGACATCTGGATGCCGACACCGCAGTCGCCCACCATCATCAACCTGCCGTCGACGGTGGAGATGTCCACGCCCAACATCTACGCCGACCAGATCGAGTGGATGAACGACAATTTCCGCCAGCGCGACCACGTGGTGCTGTCGGTCCATCCGCACAACGACCGCGGCACCGCGGTCGCGGCCGCGGAGCTCGCCCAGATGGCCGGGGCGGACCGGGTAGAGGGGACACTGTTCGGCAACGGGGAGCGCACCGGCAACGTCGACCTGGTCACCCTGGGGCTCAACCTCTTCACCCAGGGCGTTGATCCCGGCCTCGACTTCACGCGCATCAACGGGCTGATGGAAACGGCCGAGCACTGCACCGGCCTTCCGATCCACCCGCGCCACCCCTATGCCGGTGAACTGGTCCACACCGCGTTCTCGGGCTCGCACCAGGACGCGATCAACAAGGGCATGAAGGCCATGGAGGCGGCGAACACCCCGGTGTTCCAGGTCCCCTACCTGCCGATCGATCCCAAGGACATCGGGCGCACCTACGAGGCGATCATCCGGGTCAACAGCCAGTCCGGCAAGGGCGGACTGGCCTACATCCTGGAAGCCGACTACGCCATCCGGCTGCCCAAGGGGGCCCAGTCCCAGTTCAGCCAGGTGATCCAGCGCATCACCGATGCGACCAGCCGGGAAATCTCGGCGGCCGAGATCTGGGACACGTTCCGCGCGGAATTCCTCGAGCAGGAGGGCCCGTTCCGCCTGGTCTCGTTCCAGGCGACCCCGGCATCACGCAGGAACGAACTCGAGCGGGTCACGGCGGTGATGGCGCGCGGGGATCGGGAACACACGATCAGCGCGACCGGCAACGGTCCGATCGCCGCCTTCGTGAAGGCGGTGCGCGAGGAGTTCGGTCTTTCGTTCCGTCTCGCCGACTACACGGAGCACACCCGCAACACCGGGTCGGAGGCAGAGGCGGCCGCCTACATCGAGCTGCTGGTGCCGGACGAGAACGGGCAGAGCGTGTTCGGTGTCGGCATCGACACCTCGATCACCATGGCCCCGATCCGCGCGGTGGTCAGTGCCATGAACAGGATGCCGCAGCACCGCTCCGCCGGCACCTGAGCATTTCCCGGTTCTGGCCGCCCGCTCAGACCTCGCGGGTCGGCCGGCCCGGGATATGCGAATAGAGCGAGTCCACGAACCCGCCGTCCGTCAGGATGTTCTGTCCGGTCACGTACTCCGCATCGGGCGAGAGCAGGAAGCAGATCACCCGGGCGATGTCCTCCGGCTCGCCGACCCGGCCCCAGGGAACCAGGGCGGCACGGTCGCGGGCGATCCGGTTGTTCTCGTAGACCTGCCAGGTCAGCGGCGTGCGGATCATGCCGGGCGAGACCGTGTTGACGTTGATGTGATCACCCGCCCACTCCTGGGCCAGCACCTGGCAGAGCGAGATCAGGGCCGCCTTGCTCGGGCTGTAGGCACCCATCCCGGCGTGCGCTCCCATTCCCGACATCGAGGCGATGGCGACCAGTGCGCCCTCGGAGTCGCGCAGCGCCGGCCAGGCCGCCTGGGCGAGCAGCAGGGTCGCGCGGGTATTGACCGCCATCAGCCGGTCCCACTGGGCGACGTCGAGATCGTTGATCGGGGACGGCGCCGTGATCCCGGCATTGCTCACCACCGCGTCGAGGCCGCCGAACTCGTCCACCGCGTCGGCGACCAGGCGGGCGGGAACCTCCGGATCGGCGAGGTCGCCGTCAAGGACGATCACCCTGGCGCCGGCGTCACCGAGTTCGGCCGCCAGCGCCTCGACCTCCGGTGTTCGCCGGATCTCGCAGGCGGCGATGCACGGCACCTCTCCACGCGCAAGTACGCGCTCGGCCAGCATGCGGCAGGTGGTCCCGCCGATACCCGGGCTTGCCCCTGTCACCAGGATGCGCATCGCACCTTCTCCCTACTGCGCCGCTGCGCTGCGCTCGGCCTGTTCGCCCCAGCGGTTTTCTGGCGTCTCCAGGGTGTCGAGACGCGGCATGACCTCCTCGGCGAACAGCCGCAGGTTGGCGCAGGTCTCGTCGTGGGACAGGGTTCCGCCCTGGGCCATGATGAGCAGGTGTCCGAAGCCGCCGACCTCCCTGTGGAAGGTCCTGATCTGTTCGAACACCTGGTCGGGGGTGCCGGCAAACACCGTACGGGCGTCAATGAACTCCTGCACGGTCGCCTTGGTCGGGTCGATGGTCCTGCCGTCGAACGTCTGCACCCTGGCCCCGAATGCGGTCGGCCCCATCTTCAGCAATGCGACGTTGGCGGCGATCGGGTTGTACCCGGGCGGGTTGGTGAACGGTTCCGCCACGATCGGCGAGGTCCTCACGTAGCCCGCCACCTCGTCGGCACGGCGGCGCCCCTCCTCCTCGGTGTGGCCGACCCCCACCAGTCCGCAATAGGCGAACCGGTCCGGCGGCGCGGCCCAGCCGAGTTCGGCGGCCCGTTCGCGGTAGCCGTTGAACATCGCGCCGGCGATACCGCCGGACAGCAGCGCCGCCGCCACGTGCCGGCGCTCCGCGATCGCCCGGCCGCTGCGGGGACTGAGCGCGGTGATCCAGACCGGAGGATGCGGCTGCTGCCAGGGACGCGGCCAGATATTGACCTGGCGGTAGTGATAGTTCTCGCTTTCCCAGTTGAACGGGCCGTCCTGGGTGCTCATGGCCTTCAGGATCAGGTCATGCGCCTCCCAGAACCGGTCCATCAGCCGGGCGGGGTTCATGTTGGCGGGCGCGACCTCGTAGGGTGCGCCCTTCACCAGCCCCATCTCGAGGCGGCCACGCGAGATCACGTCGATCATCGCCATCTCTTCCGCCACCCTCACCGGGTCCGGCCGGTTGGCGACGGGCGAGCCGAGCAGCAGCAGCCGCGACTTCCTGGTGGTCCGGGCCAGCACCGCACCGGCCAGCGGCACGGCGGCGTTGGTGCAGGTGAGAGTGCTGTGGTGCTCGTTCAGCATGATGTCGATGCCGAGTTCGTCGCACAGCTCGTACTCGGCGAAGTGACGCTCATAGATGTCGGCGCCGACCACCGGGTCATAGTGGCTGTTGGGGACGGTCACGCGGAAGGTTCCCATCCGGTGGCCGACATCCCACGCCTGGGGATAGGCCATCTCGGAAAAATGCCAGACCCTCATGACACCGTCTCCTCGCTCCAGCTGATGATCGTGCCCGCACTCGCGCCCGGCTGCTCCACCGCCGGATAGTGTCCCGCATCGCCAACGAGCTTGAAGGTGGCGTCCGGCAACGCCGCGGCCCAGTTGCGGCCGTAGTCGGGTGTCACCATGCGGTCCCGATCGCCCCACAACACCAGTGCCGGCACGTCGATCCGGTGCACCCAGCGCCGCAGCACGGGGTTGTGCATGTAGGGCTTCCAGCCGAACAACGCGAAACTCTCGCGGTTCTGCGCCAATGCCGCGAGTTCCTGATCGCTCATCGTGGCGGTGTCGCGCCGTGCCCGGGACTGATCGACATACAGGGTTTCGGCCTGTTCCGCCTCGCCCATCGCGTGGATGTCGGTGATCTCGCGGGTGAGGTGATCACCGAATTTCAACCCCGTCGCGCCGATCAGCACCAGCCCGCGGAGCCGTCCCGTCGAACGCACCGCCATTTCAGCGGCAACCCAGCCGCCCAGACACGACCCGGCCAGCAGGGCATCGTCGAGGCCGAACTCCGCCAGCAGGTCGAGCCCGAAAAAGGCAAGGTCGTCCACCACGTTCCAGCTGCGGGGAAGCTCCGTCGCGCCGAACCCCGGCAGATCCGGGGCGATCACCCGGAACCGTTCGGCCAGATGCCCGATGAAGGCTTCGTGACCGGTCAGTCCGAACCCGCCATGAAGGTAGACCAGCGGCCGGCCCCTTCCCGCCTCGAGGAACGCGACGGTCACGTCCCGGATCACGCGCTGCTTCAGTTCCATGGGCTCGCTCGTCGACCTCCCCACGGTCCGGCGCGGGAGCGGGCGCACCGTGCCCCGCCGGACCTCGCCGCATTGGTTCGCCTTCCGAACGGCCTGTCAAGCCGCCGGCCATCCCGACCCCGGTGCCAGCGGCCCCGCCTTCCCGCAGGCATCAGCCACGTGATTGCCCCGAAGGCAGCGACTTGATCGCACCACGGCTTTGGGGTCTGATCGGGACTTGTGAAACGGACAGTCCGGAAGGATCGTGATGCCGGCCGACACAGCACAGACGAGCGCCGGAACGGCGCCGATTTCCTGGCCCGAGGAAGGGGTGACCAGGGTTCCCTACCAGCTGTTTTCCGACCCGCAGATCTACGCGATGGAGCAGGAGCGCATCTTTCGCGGTCCGGTCTGGCACTTCCTGTGCCTCGAACTCGAGGTCGCCAACCCCGGGGACTATCGCACCGGGTTCGTGGGCGAAACCCCTGTCATCGTGACCCGCAACCGGACCGGCGACATCCATGCCATGGTCAACCGCTGCGCCCACAAGGGCGCGCTGGTCTGTCACAAGGAGCGCGGCAACGCGAAGACGCTGTCCTGCGTCTACCACTCCTGGACCTACGACCTGGAGGGCCGGCTCATGGGGCTGGCATTCCGCGACGGGCTGAAGGGCAAGGGCGGAATGCCGAAGTCCTTCCGGACCAGCGACCACCGGCTGCAGCCGATTCGCACCGAGGTCTATGCCGGCATCGTCTTCGGTACCTTCCATGCGGACACGCCCGACGTCGAGACCTTCTTCGGCCCAGCCATGTGCCGCATCCTGCAGCGCAACCTGTCGAGGCCGCTGCGCCTGCTCGGCTATCACAGCCAGATGATCCACAACAACTGGAAGCTCTACGCCGAGAACGTGCGTGATTCCTACCACGCCACGCTGCTGCATACCTTCTACACCACCTTCAGGATCAACCGGCTCGACATGGACGGCGGCATCCGCATCGCCGACGCGCCACAGCCCTGGCACCACCTGTCATTCGCCCGGCGCGCCACCTTCGAGGCGGCGGAGGAGTACACCGCCGCCGAGGTGCACTCGGCAAACTACGAGTCGCGGCTCAATGGCCCCGAACTGCTGGAGACCTGGGAGGAGTTCGACGACGGCATCACCCACGCGATCCAGGCGCTGTTCCCGACGCTCACCATCCAGTTCACCCTGAACTCGCTTGCGGTGCGCTGGTTCACCCCGCGCGGCGTGGACCGCACCGAGCTGTTCTGGATGTATCTCGGCTACGCGGACGACGAGGACGACGCGCAGCAGATGCGCATCATGCAGGCCAATCTCACCGGGGCCGCCGGCCTGGTCAGCCTCGAGGACGGCTGCATCAACGAGTTCGTTCAACGCGGAACCCGCGGCAGCACGCCCCACGACACGGCATTCATGGAGATGGGCGGGACCACGGTCGAATCGAGCGAGGGATCGCGCGCCACCGAGGTAGCGATCCGCGGGTTCTGGCAGGGGTACAGGGAGATCATGGGTCTTGGCTGAGCAGGACAAACCGGACAGGGAGGAACTGCCGGTCGACCAGGCGCTGCGCGCGCGGATCTGTGACTTCCTGCTTGATGTCGCGCATGCGATCGACGACGACCGGCTGGAGGCCTGGACGCAGTTCTTCACCGAGCAGGCGACCTACCGCATCACCACCCGGGAGAGCGAGGAAGCCGGCCTGCCGATCGGCATCATGGCCTGCGCCAGCCGCGGCATGCTCGAGGACCGGATCAAGGCGATGCGGACCGCGAACATCTTCGAGCCGCACACCTACTGCCACCTGCTGGGGCCGTCCAGGCTTCGCCTCGTGGCCCCGGACCTGGTGGCAGCACGCACCAACTTCTCGGTCATCCGCACCATGCAGAACGGCGAGTCGATCCTGTTTGCAGCCGGCCGGTACCAGGACGAGATCGTGATCGCACGGGAGCAGCCGTTGCTGCGCTCGCGCACGGTGGTGCTCGAGTCACGGCGCATCGATGTCCTGCTCGTCATCCCGATCTGATGGCCGGCCGGAACGGCGTGTGACAGCCCCGCTCTCCGAAACCTTCGCGTAGTGCCTGCCGTTCCAGGTTGTCCTTCTGATCGTGGCTGGACACGCGCGCACAGGCGATCGTTCGGCGAACGGTATCGCACGATGCCCGAAACTCGTCGGGGCGCAGCTTCGACAGGTCGTAACGCCGGTGGCCGCCTGGCGTCTGCTCGGACTTGAGCGTGCCGGCACCATCCCGTCCCCGCAGCGTCGAAATCGACACGCCGCACACTCTCGCCGCTTCGCCCATGCCCACCAACCTATCCATATACGGAACATATCATGAATCTTGCTACAATTACAAGCCAACTGTTAATGACCTGTCGCTGCTGATATTGTTTTGGCCGGATACGACCTGCCTGGTGCAATTGTGCCGATGCCGATCCTGTATCACCTTCCCTTCGACCCGTTCAGCCGCAAGGTCCGGATCATCCTTGCGGAAAAGCAGATCGAGGCCGAACTGGTCACCGAGCAGCCGTGGCTCAAGCGACAGGAGTTCCTGCATATCAATCCGGCGGGCGAGGTACCGGTCCTGCACGAACCGGGCAAACTGGCGCTCTCTCCTTCCCAGGTCATTGCCGAGTACCTTGAAGAGACCCTGACCTCGGTACCGCTCCTGCCCTCGCACCCGGCGGCGCGTGCCGAGATCAGGCGCCTGTGCGCCTGGTTCGACCGCAAGTTCCATGAAGAGGTCACGAGCCGGCTGGTCGGAGAGAAGCTCAGTCGCCACCTCACCGGCAGGACCGAGCCCGACAGTGCGAGGATCCGGACCGGATACACCAACATCGACCTGCACCTGTCCTACATCAACCTGCTGGCCGAGGAGCGGAACTGGCTCGGCGGCAACCAGTTCTCGCTCGCCGACATCTCGGCGGCCGCCCACCTGTCGTGTCTCGACTACCTCGGTGACGTGCCGTGGCATGATCACCTCGACGCCAAGAACTGGTATTCCCGCGTCAAGTCACGGCCGAGTTTCCAGTCGCTGCTGCGTGATGTCATCCCCGGGCAGCGGCCGCCTCCCCATTACGCCGACATCGACTTCTGACCCGCCGCATGGAGCGGCGCTCCGGGTTCTGGCGCCTGTCGGCGGTCTACGCCGCCTACTTCCTCGCCATCGGTATCCTGCTGCCGTTCTGGCCGCTCTGGCTCGACGCCCGGGGCCTCGATGCGGCCCAGATCGGCCTGGTCCTTGCCGCGGCCTTCTGGATCAAGGTCGCCGCGGAACCGGTGATGGCGCGCGTCGTCGACCGGACCGGCCGTACCCGCCTTCCCACCGCCCTGCTCGGCATCCTTGCCGCGGCCGGCTACCTCGCGCTCACCGGAGTGCACGGGTTCTGGCCAATCCTGGTGGTCAGCGCCGCCATCGCCGCCTGCATGCACCCGATTCTCCCGGTCATGGAGAGCGTTACCCTGTCGCACGCCGCCAGGTCCGGCTACGACTACGGCCGCATGCGGCTGTGGGGCTCGGTCAGCTTCATCTGCGCGACCATGGGAGTGGGCTGGATCCTCGGGATCCGGGAGGCGGAGTCCGTGGTGTGGATGATGGCGGTTGCCAGCGGACTGGTGGCGCTCGGCTGCTGGTGCGCACCGGAACGGGTGCGGTCATCGGGAGTCGCGCGGCCGGGACGCCGCGAGTGGATGCAGATCGCCCGCCGGCTCGCGGTCCTGGTCCTGGTGGCGGGACTGATCCAGGCCAGTCACACCGTGCTCTACGGCTTTGCCTCGCTTCACTGGCGCTCGATCGGGATCAGCGAATTCACCATCGGCCTGTTCTGGACCGTCGGTGTGCTTGCCGAAATCGTCCTGTTCGCGGTGATGGGCAGGATGCGGCTGGGTGCGCACCACCTTCTGGCGCTGGCGGCATTCGCCGGCGTGATCCGCTGGCCGCTGCTGGCGGTCGCGGACACGGTCGCGGTCATTCTCGCAGCCCAGCTGCTGCACGCCGCCACCTTCGCCGCGGCCCATCTCGGCGCCATGACATTCCTGGCCCGCGTGGTTCCACCAGCCCGTGCGGCGACCGGGCAGGCGCTGTACTACGCGCTGGTCGGCGGGGTCATCGGGGGCTGCATGATGCCGGTTGCGGGCATGCTGTTCGACCGGATCGGCGCCGATGCGTTCTGGGTGATGGCGGTCCTGTGTGTCGCGGCCCTTCCCGCCACGGTTCTACTGCGGCACCGGGACTGACAGGGCGGGTTGCCCGGGCGGCCCCTTCGCGTGACACTCGCCCCGGAGAAAACCGGAGGAGCGGGAACATGCGGCTTGATGGACGGATCGCGGTGGTCACCGGTGCAGCCGGCGGGATCGGGGCGGCGATTGCAACCCGGTTCCGGGCCGAGGGGGCGACGGTGGTGCCGAGCGACCTCGACACGTCGCAGCTGGGGGACGACGCGGTCGGGGCCGACGTCGGCGACCCCGGGGACGCGCGCCGGCTGGTCGAGGAAACGGTTCGCCGGCACGGGCGACTCGACATCGCGGTCAATGCCGCGGGCATTGGCGCCTCCACCAACTTCCTCGACGTGACCGCGGAGGAGTTTGACCACGTGCTCCGGGTCAACCTGCACGGAACGCTGTGGATTTCCCAGGCGGCGGCACGGGTCATGGCCGGGCAGCGATACGGACGCATCGTGAACGTGGCCTCGATCTCGGGGGAGCGCGCGGGTGTGGGCCGCACCTCCTACGGCACTTCGAAGGCCGGTGTGATCCACCTGACCCGGCACGCGGCGCACGAACTGGCACCACTGGGGATCACCGTCAACGCGCTGGCGCCGGGGCCGGTTGAAACCGAGCTCACGCGCATCCATCACACCGAGGCGACCCGGTCGAACTACCGCCGGATGATCCCGGCGGGCCGCTACGGCACGCCCGACGAAATGGCCGATGCCGTCACGTTCCTGGCCGGCGAGGAGGCGCGATACGTCACCGGCCACATCCTGTTCGTCGACGGCGGTTACATTGCGGCGGGAGTTCGCGAGGACTGACCGGGGCACGCCGCTGCCCCTTCAATCCGGCGACGGTTTCGCCTAGGTTGCGCGCCATGATCGATCCCGCCTCGCCCTACCGGTTCTGCGTCGCGCCGATGATGGACTGGACGGACCGGCACGACCGGTACTTCCTGCGACGGATCTCGCGTTCGGCGCGGCTCTACACCCAGATGATCACCACCGGCGCCATCCTGCACGGCAACCGGCGCCGGCTGCTGGACTTCGACGCATCGGAACATCCGCTGGCGGTGCAGGTCGGGGGATCGGATCCAACGGCGCTGGCGGACTGTGCGCGGATCGCCGAGGACTGGGGGTACGACGAAATCAACCTGAATGTCGGGTGTCCGAGCGACCGGGTCCAGTCCGGGACCTTCGGCGCCTGCCTGATGCGCGACCCGGACCGCGTTGCCGACTGCATCAACGCCATGCGGCGCGCGGTCACCATCCCGGTGACCGTCAAGTGCCGGATCGGCGTCGACGACCAGCATCCGCACGAGGCACTGCCGGGGTTCATCGACACCGTGGCCGCCGCGGGCTGCAAGGTCTTCATCATCCATGCCCGCAAGGCGTGGCTCTCGGGACTGTCCCCGGCCGAGAACCGGAGCGTTCCTCCCCTCGACTACCCGCTGGTGCACGCGATGAAGCAACGCCGCCCGGACCTCGTGATCGTGCTCAACGGCGGGCTCGCCACGCTGGGGGACGCGGCCGGACACCTCGGGCTGGTTGACGGGGTGATGATGGGCCGCTCGGCCTACCGCACGCCCTGGGTCCTCGCCGATGTCGATCGCCTGTTCTTCCATCCCTCGGCACCGGTACCCGACCGCTGGGAGGTGGCGGACGCGATGAGCCGGTACGCCGAGCGGCGAATGGCAGAGGGCACTCCGCTGAAGGCCATCGCCCGGCACCTGACCGGGCTGTTCCAGGGCCTGCCGGGCGCGCGGTCGTGGCGACGGGCCCTCAGCGAGGAGGTCCACGGCCCCGACGCCACCGCGGACCTGATCAGGCGGGCGGCCCTGATGGTGAGCCGGCGCGCCGAGCCCGTGTCATGACGACACGCGCGCCACCGTCACAGGGCATCCGGACCGCGATCGACCTCGGGCCGCTTGCGGTCTTCTTCGCGGCCAACTGGCTGCATGGCATCATGACCGCAACGGCGGCACTCATGGTCGCGACGGTGGTTGCGATCGCGGCCTCCTACAGCCTCGAGCGCAGGCTTCCGCCGATGCCGGCGGTCACCTGTGCCTTCGTGCTGGTGTTCGGCGGGCTGACCCTGCTGTTCGACGACGAGCTGTTCATCAAGATCAAGCCCACCCTGGTCAATTCCCTGTTCGCACTGGCCCTGCTCGTCGGGCTGCTGCTGCGCCTGAACCTGCCGCGCATCCTGCTCGGCCATGTCCTCAAGCTCAGTGATCGTGGCTGGTACCTGGTCACCTGGATCTGGATCTCGGTTTTCGTCGTCCTCGCGATTCTGAACGAGATCGTCTGGCGGCTGTTCGATACCGACACCTGGGTGAGTTACAAGGTGTTCAGCGCACCGGTGGTGGCCGTGGTCTTCGCCGTCGCGCTGTTCCTGGTCGCGCGCAACCATTCCACCGCGGAAGATACCGGGGCCTGACCACGGCCCCCTCGCCCGGACAGACCCGCATCACCTGCAGGGAGCTTCACCATGGCCGGCATCGGCAGCCTGTTTCGTCCCGGACACCTGGTGACGGCGCCGGGGATCTTTGACAGCATCTCGGCCCGCCTCGCCGACCGGGCCGGGTTCGATCTGCTGTACATGACCGGCTACGGAACCGTCGCCTCGTATCTCGGCCTGCCCGATGCCGGGCTGGCCAGCTACACCGACATGGTCGGCCGGGTCCGCATGATGGCCTCGATCCTGTCGACCCCGTTCATCGCCGACGCCGATACCGGCTACGGCGGCCTGCTCAATGTCGAACACACGGTACGCGGCTACGAGGCCGCGGGCGCCGCCGGGATCCAGATCGAGGACCAGGAGTTTCCGAAGAAGTGCGGCCACACGCCAGGGCGAAGGGTCGTTCCCGCCGAAGACATGGCGCGCAAGATCAGGGTCGCGGCCGAAACGCGCGCAAGCCGCGACTTCGCGATCGTTGCCCGGACCGACGCGCGCACAAGCCTCGGGCTCGACGAGGCGCTGCGCCGGGCCCAGTGCTACCTCGATGCCGGCGCCGACATCCTGTTCGTCGAGTCACCCGAAAGCCAGGAGGAGATGCGTGCCATCTGCTCCCGCTTCGACGTGCCGATGCTGGTCAATGTGGTCGAGGGCGGCCGCACACCGGTGCTGAGCGCCAGCGACTACGCTGAGATCGGCTACCAGCTCGCCATCTTTCCCGGCACCGGGTTCATGGCGACCGCACACGCACTGAACTCGGTCTACGCCACGCTGAAGCGGACCGGGGCCTCGGTGGAGGCGGAGGTGCCGCTGGAGGACTTCATGACCCTGTCCCGCGCGCTGGGTTTCGAGGATGTGTGGGCGTTCGAGCGGCGGCACGCCGAGGGCGACGATCGAGGAGGAAACGGACAGTGAGCGGATATTCGCAGACCTTCCTGGGCGACATCTGGCCGTGGGAGGTCGATTCGACGGAACACTTCACCGTGTCCAAGTATTACCAGAAGTTCCAGTCCGCCTCGTGGCGCTACCTGCACCGGCAGGGTGTCGATCCCGCCAGCGCCAGGACCACCGCGGCGCTGACACTGTACAAGTCGGAACTCAGGATCCGCGACGTGTTCCGTGTCGAGACCGGCCTGGTTGAGGCCGGCACCCGGCCGGTGCTCGGGCACCGGGTGGTGAATGTGGATGACGGCACCGTGTGCACCGAGATGCTGCAGTATCTCGATGGCGTCACGCTCGACGGCCCAACGCTCCCCTGGGACGGCGGCACCTGGGAAGACCGGCCGGCACCCGGCCCCGACACCCGCTGGATGCGCTCGGCGATGACGGTGGTGAGGATGGACGAGGCCGACTGGACCGGCGCGATGTCGTTCGAATGCCTGATCCAGAACTTCTCCTCGGCCAATACCCTGGTCATGGCCACCTTCGGCCTCACTCCGGACTACCTGACGCGTGAACGCATCGGCCTGTCGACCTTCGAGTTCCAGCTCGAGGTGGGCACGCTTGCCCACCCGGGCGACCTGGTCGACATCGATTCCTGCCTTGCCCACCTCGGCGGCTCCTCGATGCGCTTCTGCCACCGCATGACCAATGCGCGCACGGGCGAACGTATCGCCGACCTCAGCCAGTTCGGCGTTCATCTCGACCTCGACGCCCGCCGGCCATCGCGCATCCCCGATCACCTGCGAGAACGCGCCCGCGCGATGATGGCGGACCCGGACTGATGCCCCGGCAACATTCCACCAGCTGGCCTGGCGCACCGGCCGCCGCCCTGATCCCCTGAACCTTCGGTCGAGGCGCAGGAACGGCACATCACTCTCCGCTTGCATGTCGCCTTCCCTGGACGGAAAAGGCACAATGCGTTCAAGGCACTGGTGATCGCCGGACTGTCGTTCTGATCGGTTGCGAACCCTCACGGTGATGACCAGGACATTTTGCTTACTCGCACGTCGTTCAAGATCCGGGGATGTGGAACAGCATGTCGCGCGGCAGACCATGACGGGTTTCGCTGCCCGAGGCGCTGGCCGGCGGGCGTGAGCGCATGTGCCTTGGCCGGTCCTGCCGGGTCCCTGCCCCGCGCCCGGACGCCACGGATACCTTCGGTCAGGCCGGGTAGGCCGAGGCGCCGCGTGGCGACTGACGTCCGGGGACTGATCGCGCGGGAGAGCGGCCGTTTCGTTCTGGAGGACAGCCCGGATCTCACCGCCCGCGCCATTCCCGGGCATGTCGAGCGATGCGCATGAACCGGCCGGCGGACGGCGCCTGGGTGTTCGGCTACGGCTCGCTCATCTGGCGGCCGGGCTTCCCGTTCCTCGAATCGCGGATTGCGCGGGTGCGCGGCTGGAAGCGCCGTTTCTGGCAGGGCTCGCACGACCATCGCGGCGTACCGCACGCGCCTGGCCGGGTGGCGACGCTCATTCCGGATGCGGACGCATCCTGCGAAGGTGTCGCGTATTTCATCGACGGGGTCCAGGCGCAGAAGACCTGGGCCGATCTGGACCACCGCGAGAAGAACGGATACCGGCGCGAGGCCGTTCGGCTCGAGTTCCGCGACGGTGCGGCGGCCGACGGCGTGCTCTATGTCGCCCCGGTCGGGAACTACGCGTATCTGGGCCCGGCGCCGCTGCCCGAGATGGCCCGGCACATTGCCGGCGCGGCGGGTCCGAGCGGCACCAACATCGACTATCTCAGAAGGCTCGCGGGCGAACTGCGGCGACTGGAGATCGACGATCCGCATGTGTTCGTGCTGGAACGCTGCGTCGAGGACCTGGTCCGCGGGGACGGGCTCTTGCCGGCGTCCCGACCCGCGCCGGAGCGCGAAGGCGCCAAACCGCGACACGAACCGTAGCGGGACGGCAGGCAACCCGGGTGCGACGGGAGAACGATCCGCGACGCGCAGGACCGGTTGCGCGGTCCGTGAGGACCGATCCGGCGCGAGGTCGGGGCGCTTTCGGTCGGCGCGGGAGTTGCCATGCTCCTGCCGCGGGCCGCAGCCGCGCGTGAAGTGACAGCCGGGAGGCGAATGGAGGACTCTCTCCCTTTCTGCCGGCCACGAAAGTCGCGCCGGGGCCGGGCAATCGGCTGGAGGAACCCGCGGCGTTCATGGCAGAGTGCCGACGGTTCCGGAAACCCGAGGCGAAGGGAGCGTCAGCCATGGCGGTGCTCAGGATTTTCTCCTACCTCCCCAATCCCCGCGTCTGGAAGGCGACGATCGCCGCGCGTCTGCTCGGCGTCGAGGTCGAGGTCGTGGGCGACCGCCCGAATGCCTTGCCGGGTTGGCTCTGGGACTTCGAAGCGAGGCCGCTCGAAGAGGCCGAGAAGACGCCCGACAGCCCGCATGCGCGCGCGAGCAAGCGCGGCTTCGACGCTGCCGTGCTGTACAAGACCGACGCTTTCCTCGCCGCCCATCCGTTCGGCACGGTGCCGGCGGCCTTCGACCCTGAGAGCGCGACCGGCGTGTTCGAGTCGAACAGCATCCTGCGCGCCGTTGCGCGGGCGGCGGGCGGTCTCTACGGCGCCGGCCCTTACGAGGCTGCGCGGATCGACAGCTTCCTCGATGCGGGCCTCATCTTCGCGCGCGAGGCACAGGCCTATCTGCTGGCGCTCGTGCCCCGCAAGGCTTCACGGGAACTTTCGGACCGCATGAGAGAGGCCTACGCCTTCTACCTGGACGGCGTCGACAATGCCGCGAGGCTCGGCGGAGAAGGCCTGGCGGGGCCGTTCTCGATCGCCGACATCGCCTTCGTCTGCGACTTCGCGCAGTTCCGCCGCGAGCAGCGTATGGCGGACCGGCTGGCGGATTGCGGCCTCGAGCCAATTTACCGGCCCGGCGACCACCCCCATGCGCACGCCCATTTCGACCGCCTGCGCCGCCTGCCAGCTTTCGCCGCCGATCTCGGCGGCTATGTGCTCGAACCCCGGACCGCAGAGAGGAAAAGCGCATGAGCCTGCCTGTTGCGCTCGTTACCGGTGTCGGCCCCGACAGGGGCACGGGTGCCGAAATCGCCAGGCGTTTCGCCGATGGCGGCTACCGGACCGCGATGCTCGCCCGCGACGCCGGGAGACTGGCCGAACTGGAGGCCGATATCGAGAACGCCACCGCCTTTCCCTGCGACGTCGGCGATCTCGACGCGCTCAAGGCGACCGTCGCTGCCGTGCGCGAGCAGCTGGGTCCGCCGACGGTCGTCGTGCACAACGCGCTCAGGAGCACGCGCGGGCCGTTTCTGGAGCAGGACCCGGACGACCTCGAGCGCAATTTCCGGGTAAATGCGACGGCGCTGCTGCATCTCGCCCGCGAGACGATTCCGGGCATGCTGGAGGCGGGCGGCGGTGCGCTGCTCGTCACCGGCAACACCTCGGCCACGCGCGGCAAGGCGCATTGGGGCTTCTTCGCTTCCACCAAGGCGGCGCAGCGAATCCTGGCGGAGGCCATCGCGCGGGAGTTTGGTCCGCAGGGCATCCACGTCGCCTATTTCATCATCGACGCCGCCATCGACACGCCGCGCACCCGGCCCATCCTGGCGCCGGATGCGCCGGACGAGTTCTTCGCCAAGCCCGTCGCCATCGCCGAGGAGATGTATCGCGTCGCCCACCAGGACCGCTCGACCTGGTCCTTCACAGTCGAGCTCCGCCCCTTCGGCGAGTCCTGGTAAGACTATGCGGTCGCGATGTCCGTCTGCGTGAAGTCGCCGCCCTTGAACAGCAGCGGCTCGTCCATCGCGCGTGCAAGCGCATAGGCGAAACAGTCGCCGAAGTTCAGCCCGGCCGGATGGTTTCCCCTGCCAAAGCGCCGCCAGGCCTGGCGCGCGGCTTCCATCTGCTCCACCGTCACCGGCACGGGCTCGATCCCGGCGCGCGCCAGAACGACATCGAGCTCATGGCCGGCCGCCGCGCCGCCGCGGCCCTCCACCACCATGCATGTCTCCAGGATGTTGACGACCGACATGCGGCAGTCAGGGGCAGAGAGCATCGCCTCCTCGAAGCGCCCGGCATCGCTCTCGAGGTTTACAACCGCAATCAGGGCCGAACTGTCGACGATCACTTCGGCAATCCCCGTTCGTCATAGAGGAAGTCGCCATGCTCGACTGCCGAAGGACCGGGACCCATCAGCCTTGCACAGCGCTCCGCTGCGGCGCGCAATTCCCGGCGCCGTCCCTCGATGTCGCGCGCACGCCGTTCCCGCTCAAGACGTTCCTGCAGTGCCACGGTTATCGCGCCGGTCTTGGTCTCGCCGGTCAGCCGGGCCAGTTCGGTGGCGAGCCGGCAGGTTTCCTCATTCTTGATATTGAGGCTCATCGCCATCGCCCAGGGTAGAATACCGTTACTCCATTCTACCCTAACCGGGGTCCAGCTCCTCGTGCAAGCCGCGATTCAGGACCATACCGGAGGGCTTGCGTGGCAGTTTGGCCCTCAGGTGGAGTTCCTTCGGCACCTTGAATCCGGCCAGCCGGGCGCGGCAATGGCGCTGAAGTTCCTCCCGGGTCAACACGGCGCCGGGCCGGAGGGCGTCGATCGCGAAGGTTGCACGGACCGATGCACGTACCAGTTTCTGCCTTGACGAGGCGCTACGCTGGGCCCAGCGCTACCTCGATGCCGGCACCGACATCCTGTTCGTCGAATCACCCGAGAGCGAGGAGGAGATGTGCGCCATCTGTTCCCGCTTCGACGTGTCGATGCTGGTCAATGTCGTCGAGGGCGGCCGCGCACCCGTGCTGAGCGCCGGCGACTACGCCGAAATCGGGTTCGAGTCCGCCATCTTTCCCGGCACCGGGTTCATGGCGACTGTCCCCCAATAAACCCCGGCCTGGCACAAGAATCCTGCGTTGCTCTTCTCCGGTGGATAACAGGACCTGAGTGGCGCCCCGTTCGTGATCGGCGTTGACGGTCGTGCCGGGCGCGTGGCACGTCATGGCGATCATGCCGGTGGTCCTGGCGACTGCCGCGAGGACACGTGCCGGAAAGGACCGAAGTTCATGAAACCTGTCTGTCTGGTGATTGGCGCCGGCGCCGGGATCGGTGGCACGGTGGGCGCACGGTTTGCCGCCGAAGGCTATCACACGGTCCTGTGCCGCCGGCAGAACCAGGAGGGGCTCGAAACCCTGGTCGCCAAGATTGTCGAGAACGGCGGGTCCGCGTCGGGCTTCCTGCTCAATGCCGTCGAACCGGACGCGCTCGAGGAACGCATCGCCGCAACCGAGCGCGACATCGGGCCGATCGAGGTCGTGATCTACAATCTCGGCGCGCAAATCGGTAACCGGGACCTGACGGAGACCACCGAGAAGCAGTTCGAGCGCTGCTGGCGCATGGCCACCTTCGGGTTGTTTCGCACCGCCCGGGCCGTCCTGCCGGCGATGGCGGAACGCGCCACGGGCTCGATGATCGTCACCTCGGCGACCGCGGCCATGCGCGGCAACCCCGGTCAGCATGCCCATGCCGCCGCCATGGCTGGCCGCCGCATGCTGTGCCAGACCCTGGGAGCCGAGTACGCCTCCCGGGGCGTGCACGTCTGCCACGTCCTGATCGACGGTCCGGTCGATGCTCCCGACACCGTCGGACTGCTCCTCGGCAAGGAACGGTTCCAGGCCCTGCGGGAAGCCCGCGGGCTTGGCAAGGACGGCCTCCTGCTCCCGGAACAGATCGCCGAGACCTACCTTCATCTTCATCGCCAGCACCGCTCGGCGTGGAGCAACGAGATCGACCTGCGGCCCTGGACCGACCTGCCCTGGTGGAACAGTCGAAACGAATCCCGGGGCTACTAGGACTGATCCCGAATGTCGTTCGTGGTGTGACACCGTGTTTCGGACTGTCTGCGAAGACAGGCCTCGGTTCGCGGTTTGCGAGGCACGATCTCTCGACAGTCGCGTCGATCGCCGATCGGGTGATGGTTCTGTATGCCGGCAGAGCCGTCGATGCCGGTTACATCAACGATGTGTTGGCGACACTGAATATTCCCTGCACGCAGCTTCCCGTACTTCCGTGCCGGCGCTGCGCCAGAGATGGCTCGGGGAAGTCATCACCAGCCGCGAGACGAAGGCGGGCATGCGTTCGAGTGTCACGGTTCACGGCCGCCCGTGCCCGTTTCGCATGCGCTGCCCCCCGTGTCATTTCCGAAGCCCGCCACAGGAAGGCGGCACCGGCAAGGCAGAGGGGTCACGGGCCCATCGTCATGTGCCGGCAGACGGGGCGACCCTCCCCGCGGCGCGGGATGGAGCCCGGTCCCTATCGGTCGAGCGGCGGCCTCGTTGCGGTATCGCCGTATAGCGGCATGGCGGATCCGATCGCATGGGCCACCCGGAATACGGTCTCTTCGTCGAAGGGATTGCCGACGATCTGGATACCGGTGGGAACTCCGTTGGTGTCAAACCCCGAGGGGACGGACAGAACCGGCAGGCGGCTGAACGCGTTGAACGCCCGGGTCATGATGACGTTCTGGACGTCATGGTCGACACCGTCGACATTGACCGGCTGTTCCCAGTCCCTCAGGTCTGCCGGAATCGCAGTGGTTCCGACCGTCGGGCAGATGAAGACGTCGTGGCGCGCCAGGTCAGGCATGAACGTCAGCCAGGCGTCGCCGATCGCCTTCATGCAGTCGTGGAACATGCGAGGCGTATAGCGTTCATTGAGCCGTGCGAAGGTCGCCGTGTAGTCGCAGACGAGGTCGGGATGGCGATCCACGGCATCGCTGAATTCATCGGCATAGATCATTCCTCCCCAGGCCGGGAAGGCTGCCAGCAGGTCCGCGGCCCACGGAGTTTCGATCTCTTCCACACGGGCTCCGCCAAGGACCGTTTCAACGATCTGCCGGGTGTTCCTCCTTACTGCGTGCGAGACGGCGTGGACCCCCAGATCCTCCGACCAGGCCACCTTCAGTCCCTCCACGCCAGCCGGACACTCGGGCAGCAGGGGGGCACCTGGAACATGTGCCGGATCCCTCGCCCCGTGGGGACTGTTGGCGATCGCGTTCTGCACGAGTGCGGCATCGCCGCTGGTACGGGTCATGGGGCCGATGTGAAAGAAGGAATCCATCGCCACTTCGGGACTTCCGGGGTTGCGGCCGTAGGGTGGCTTGTAGCCGGTGATGCCGCACATCGCGGCCGGCATCCTGATACTGCCGGCACTGTCCGAACCGGTGGCAAGCGTCGTTGTCCCGGCAGCGACGGCTGCAGCAGCGCCGCCGGACGAAGCGCCGCACGTGATCGCCGTGTTCCATGGATTGCGCGTGACCCCGTGCAGACGCGACGTGCATGTCCAGGGCCAGACGAATTCCGGGCATGTGGTCAGCGCATGGATGATCGCTCCCTCATCGAGGAGACCGGCAACGGTGGGATTGGTATGATCCGCCAGGTTGTCGGCGAAGATGAGGGACCCAAAGGTCCGGGGCTTGCCGAGGACAGCCGTATCTTCCTTGACCGCCAGCGTCAGACCCTCGAGCCGTCCGGGACCGCCATCCTTCCCGGCATAGCGCGCTTCCGACCGCCGCGCCGCTTCCAGGGCCTCATCGAAGAAGGTCGAGGCAAGGGCATTGACATGGCCCTCGACCTCACCGGCACGGGCAATCTGTGCCTCGAGAATGTCCACGGGTGAAAGTTCGCGGTTCCTGAACAGGCGCAAGGCCTCCCTAGCCTCAAGAAAGCAAAGGTCGGTGTCGGTCATGAGTGGATGATCCGTCCTCGGAATGTCACCGCGAAACCACGGGCCATACGCGGCAAAACCCGGTCAGGAATCCCGCGCGTCGCCCTATCGCCGAATTCATCGGTACGTCCTTCCTTCCGGCGACCGTCGTCGGTTCAGGCACCATGGCAGGGACGCTGTCACCGGACAACGTCGGCATTGCGCCAGCCGGAAACGCGCTGGCGACGGCGGCCATGCTGGTCGTCCTGGTCCTGATCAACGGACGCGTTTCAGCCGAGACCGACATTTGATTGAGGTTCCGGTGTGAACCGCTTCAAGACGCCTATTCGCCAGGCCGGGGAGCTACCCCATGCCGGGTCAGTGGGCTGATGTACTCAGCGGGCGACCCGACCAAGCGGGTCCGCAGACTGGGTGCAGGGGGGAGCGTCCCCCGATTTGGTATCGTTGTCAATCAGTAGCGGATACGCTACCATTTACTTGTTACTTGCGGCCATGGGAGACGCGACAGTGAAGCGGCCTCGGGATACCAACCAATTGGCCAAGAAGATCGTCGACCTCGCGACCGGGCAGGATCGGGACGAGACGGAGCCTGCTGACCTGAAGAAGCGATCCGCCGGCCGGAAGGGCGGGGCGATCCGGGCCAAGCGCCTCACCCCGTCGAGGCGCTCCGAGATCGCGCAGGTCGCGGCGAATGCTCGGTGGGCTCGCTGACCGCGAGCCAGAATTTCAAAGTGACCCACTACCGCCGCACGGGGTTCGTGGACGGCGAATCGCGTTCGCGCCAGATTGTGCACATACTTGCGTCTTCGGATTGTTCTTGTTTATGCAGACGGTAAGGAGGCCTAATTTTTCTTATGTTATGGCAAATACCGGACGATCAGTCGACAATTGTAGAACAATTGTCTCGCTGTCGATTTACCGAATGACAGCATGAATTCGCCGAATACGGACAATGGCGTTGCCATCGTCGGGTACAGCCACCGCATGCCCGGCGGCATTCAGTCGGATTCCGACTTCTGGACCCTGCTGGCCGAGCGCGAGATCGTCCGGGAGCCGGTCACCGACCGCTACGGAAGAGGTCACCTGCCCATCGGCGAATTTTCGGGGCCGGGGCGGCTTGCAAGCCCTTACGAGGGCCTGATTCGCGACGACGAAGAGCTGCTCTTCGACCGCGCGTTCTTCGGCATGTCCCACAACGAATTGAGGCAGACCGAACCGCAGGTAAGGATGCTGCTCAATTGCGCGTGGGAGGCCATCGAACATGTGGGATGGGACCTTCACGCGCTGCGCAACAGCCCCACCGGGGTTTTCATCGGCGCGCAGGTTCCGGCTGTGTCCAACTGGCGGCCGCAGCATGGCGTAACCGAATATTCGGTGTCCGGCATCAGCCTCGCCATGCTGGCCAATCGGGTCTCCTACCACTTCAATCTCATGGGGTCGTCGGCCACGTACTGCACGGCCTGCTCCGCCGGACTGAGCGCCCTGCACGCGGCGATGAACGCGCTCGCGTGCGGCGATTGCGACCAGGCGCTGGTGGGTGCCGTCACCTATCTCGGCAGCGGCAGGATGAGCAGCAGCTTCAACCTCATGGGGGTGATCAGTCCGGAGGGCAGGTGCCGTTCCTTCGATGCCGAGGCCAACGGCTACATGCGCTCCGAGGGATCGTTCGTTTTCGCCGTCAAGCCCTTGGCGGCGGCCGAGCGGGACGGGGATCCGATCTATGCGGTGATCGAGGCAACGGCGGTGAACGCAGCGGGTACGGCGGACGGAAGCGGGGGTCTGGCACCGGGCCGCTTCATCAGCGCGCCCACCCGTCACGCGCAGATCCGGTTGATGCGCGAGGCGTCGGCCCGTGCCGGCCGGACCCCCTCGGACTTCGATTACATCGAGGCTCACGCGACCGGAACCGCAGTCGGCGATCCCATCGAAGGCAACGCCATCGCGGAGGCCTATGGCGGACCCGACCGCGCGGTGCCGCTGCGGGTTTCCAGCGTCAAGAGCAATGTGGGGCACATGGAGGCCGCCGCCTTTCACTGCGCCCTCCTCAAAGTCGTCCTGATGATGCAACGGCGCACTTTTGCGCCGACATCGAACAACTTTCAGGTGCCCAATCCGGAGATCGACTTCGGTTCCTGCCCGATGGAGGTGCAGACGGAATGCGAGCCGTTCCCCGAGCATCCGGTCGTCGTGGGTATCAACTCGTTCGGCTTCGGCGGAGCCAACGGGCACTGCGTGGTACGCGAGTACCGGCCGTCGCGGCCCGGGCTCTGGTCGGTGCCTCTGGCGCCCCACGCGGGCTTCATGGTGCCCCTCTCGGCGCGCACGCCGGATGCGCTCGTGGAGAGCGCGCGACGCATGCGGGAGACGCTCGACGAGCAGCCGCCGGACCTCTACGCGCTCGCCGGCAATCTCAGCCGCCGCCGCACCGATTTCGCCGTGCGGGCGGCCTTCGCCGTCCGGAACCGGGAGGAACTCGCCAAAGCGCTCGATGCGTTCGCGGAAGACGGCGCTCCCATGGGCACCGCGGAGGAAGGCGAGCGGCGGCTGTTGATGGTGTTTGCCGGTCAGGGGACGCAGTGGGCGGGCTGCGGCCGCGATCTCTACGAGGCCCACCCGGTATTCCGCCGCGCCATCGATGCCATCGACGATCTCTGGTGCGCCTATTCCCGGACCTCGTTGCGCGAGGCCTGTTTCGAGACCCCTCAGGCGGCGCTCGACGAATGCGAGCTCGCCCAGCCAGTCACTTTCGCGATCCAGTGCGCCCTGCTGGAACTCTTCAAGACCTGGGGTGTCTATCCCGACTGCGTGCTGGGCCACAGTTCGGGCGAAGTGGCCGCGGCCTATGCCTCGGGCGCCCTCTCGCTTGACGATGCGACGCGCCTGGTTTTCCATCGCGCCACCCTGCAACAGCGCGTGGCGGGATCCGGCCGCATGCTGACCATCGGTCTCGATCGGCCGGGCGTAGAGGACCTTCTGGATACCCTTGACATTCCCTTCCGACTCGACGGCGACCGGCCCGTCAAGATCGAGATCGCCTGCGAAAACGCGCCGGCCAGCACCGTCATCTGCGGTCTCCAGGACGACCTGCAACCCGTTATGGAGGAACTGGACCGGCGCAACCTTCAGAATCGGCTCATTCCGGGCAACATCGCCTTTCATTCCCGGGCGATGGACGCGATCGAGGACGATGCGCTGGAGGCGTTCGCCTTCCTGGACGACCTCTCCTTCGACGCCGACGTGCCTTTCCTCTCGTCGGTGACGGGTGCACAGACGGAGCGGCTGGATAGCGCCTACTGGTGGTCGAACATCCGCCGCGCGGTCCGGTTCGCCGCGGCGATGGAGACCGCAAAGCGCGACCACCGGCCCGACGTGGTGCTGGAGCTGGCGCCCCACTCGGCCCTGCAACCCATCATCGCGCAATGCGTGGAAGACGCCGCTTCGATCCCCGTTTCCGTTCCGACGCTGATGCGGGACACCGACACATGCCTCGGATTTCACGAGGCCCTGGGCAACCTCTTCAAGGCCGGCGTGTCTCTGGGCTTCGCGGACCAGTATCCCCGTCCCGACCCCATCGTCCATCTGCTCCCGGGCCACCCGCGCGAAGAACGCAAAAGCGTCGATAACACCTTGGACGACGAGTTCCTGCAGAAGCGGAGCGAGTACTCGCACGGGCCGCTGGTCGGTCACCGGGTGCCCTGCGATCATCCGCTGCTGGAAGCGCGGCTCTCGGAGGCGGCCTTTCCGTGGCTGGCGGAGCATCGCGTGCATCACGCCCCCATCATGCCGGCCGCGGGCTTCATCGAGCTGGTCCTGGAGGCCCTGGAGGGCGCGCCCGCTCACATCGAGACGCTCGAATTCCTGCAGCCGTGCCCGATTCCCAAGGTGCCCGTGCGGCTGCAGACGGCACTTCAGCCGATCCCCAATTCGCCGGACGAATATACCGTCGCGATCTCGTCGCAACCTTACGACCTGGACGCGAAGTGCGAGCTGCACTGCCGCGGGCAGGTCCGCCGCGTCGGGCCCGGCCACGCACCGGACGTGCCGGGACACGTGTCGGAGATCGACACGTCCCGTTACGAGCCCTTGTCCTATGCGGCGGACGACGAGCTCTACGAACGTATCGAGACCGTTCTCGGCGAAACCTTCCAATACGGGCCGCACTTCCGGAACATGCGGCAGCTGCGGCGCGATGTCGGCACCGACCACCTGATGTTCGACGTCGAGGTGGAGGAAGCGCTGTGGCGAGGCGGCCAGCAGGAGGGCTACGTCATGCTCCCTGCCTTGCTCGACGGGGGATTGCAGTCCTATCTCTACGACCTGATGCTCGGCGCCGATCTCTTCGCAATTCCGCGCCGGGCAGAGAATGTGACCTTCCTGCGCCCGCCCACGGTTCCGCGAATGACCTGTCGCGTCACCTATCCCGGCAATATTCGCTACGAGGTCGACGACAAGGGCCAATATTCGGTGCCGACCGGCGAGTGGGTCTCGGGCAGCCTCGCCTGCTACGACGGCGCGACCGGCGATCTCGTCCTGCACATCGAAAAATACATCTCCTTTATCTCGAACCCGAGGCGGGTCGACCTGCCGCGCAGCAAGCATCGAGTCGTCTGGCAGCCCAAGTTCGTCGCCGACGGCCCGGCAATCGCGGAACGGCTGCTGGACGGCGACATCGAGCCACCCGCCCTGCTTGCCGCCCTTGAGCGGGCGGACGGCGCCGGCGGTGACCCGCGCGCCTGCCACGCGCTGGAGTTCGCGGGCTCCAGAACGCCGGAGCAGACCGTGCTGCGAAGCTGCGTCGAGCATCTCTCGAGCGAGGAGACGCAAAGCGAGTTCTGGCTGATCACCGACGATGAGGAGGGCGCGCGCGCGCACTACGATGCCTTCCACGGCCACGACGCGGCGCTGCGGTTCGACTGTCTCGATCCCGCGTCGCGGCAGGCGGCCGCGCTCGAAACGGGCCTGCTGCGCCGGAACGCGGCGGAAGTCCTCTTCCTCCACCGGGACGAGGATGCGTTTACGCAGGACGATTGGCGGTTCTGGCGGGAGACGGCGGTCCCGGGCGGCCTGGCGCTCGTTTCCCACGAAGAGGGCACGGCGGTGGAACCAGGCGAGGGCTGGACCGCGCTTCGGACCGGCGGGCGGACGACGCTGCTGCAGGCGCCGGTGCAATACGTGGCCGAGCCGGACGAGATGCCACTGCCGGGTCCGCGCTGGGTGATGGGGGAGCCCGCCAGCCTGGCGGGGGCATGGATATCCCGGCTCGACGATCCGGCGGTCCATACGATCCCCTCCGATGCTCTCACTTCGGGCGATCCCTTCGACCCCGAAGCGTACCCGGATGCGGCGGACGTGCTGGCGATCGATTTTTTCTGCGACTCGGATCCGGAGGATCCGACCGGCGAGAAGGCGGTCTCCCAATTCGTCGCTCTCGTTCAATCTCTGGTTCCCTTCAGGATCGAGCAGGCCGATTGCCGCTGCCGCGTCACCGTCGCGACCCGCAAGGCGGCCTTCGAGGCGGAGGATGCGCGCGGGAGCGCGCTCTGGGGGGCGGTGCGCAGCATGGCGGTCGAGATCGGCGAGGAAGCCGGGCTCGATTTCCGCCTCGTGGACTTGGGCGCCGACGACGACCTCCAGATCCTGGCCTGGCTCGCACGGCACGACCTGCGAGAACGCGAGCTGGCGCTGCGCGAGGGCCAGCTGTGGGTGCCGCGCGTCTTGAGCGATCGCGACGAGTACCCGCGCGTCCGTCCCGGCGAAGACCCGTCCTACCGCCTGTTCCTGGACAACGCGGGGCAGATCGGCGGCCTGCGCATGAAGACCTACGACCCGCCGCCTTTGGGGCCGCACCATGTGGAGATCGACGTCGCCGCCGCGGCGCTCAACTTCCGCGATGTCATGGTGACGCTGGGGCTGCTGCCCGCATTGGCCTATGAGCGTTCCGCGCTCGGCCGCGAGGTGGGCATGGAGGCGAGCGGCGTGGTACGCCGCGCCGGCGTGGCGGTGGAAGGGCTGGAGCCCGGCGATGAGGTGGTCTTCGTCGACGGCGGGTGCATCGCCAATCGCGCGACCGTCGGCCAGCACCGCGTCTTCCCCAAGCCCGCCGGCCTCAGCATGGAGGAGGCGGCGGCGTCGCTCTCGGTCTACGTCACCGCGTACTACGCCCTGACCCACCTGGCCCGGCTGCGCAGGGGGCAGCGAGTCCTCATTCACTCGGCCATGGGCGGCATCGGGCAGGCGGCCATCGCGCTGGCCAACGACGTGGGCGCGGAGATCTACGCAACGGCGGGCAGCGAGAGCAAGCGCGACCGGCTGCTCGCATTGGGCGCGCGGGCGGCGTTCGATTCCCACAGCGAGGAGTGGTACGACGGGCTGATGAAGGCGACCGGCGGCGAGGGCGTTGATGTCGTGCTGAATTCGCTCGCCGGCCGTCATGTGCCGCTTTGCCTGGAGTCCCTGCGGGCGGGCGGCTGGCACTGCGAGATCGGCAAGGTCGACATCTACGCCGACAGCGCTCTTGGCCTCCGCGTCTTCCGCAAGAACCTCCGCTTCGCGGCCCTCGACCTCGACCGCCTGATGGTCGACGATCCGTATCTCTCGCGCGAGCTCTCGGAGGCCTGCCTCGACCTGCTTGATCGTGGCGTGCTGCCGCCCTTGCCGGTCACCGTCTTCCCCTACCGGGACTACGCGAAGGCGCTCCGCCTGATGACTTCCGGACAACATCAGGGGAAGCTGGTGCTCAACGCACCGCGGGCGTCCGCCGATCCCGACTTTCCCATCGACGACCGGCAGCCGTTGCTGGACCCGGATGCAACCTATCTCGTGACCGGGGGCCTGGGCGGCTTCGGCCAGCGGCTCTTGCCCTATCTGGTGAGGTCGGGTGCCCGCCATCTCACTCTGATGGACCGGGATCCCGCGCGCCGCCGAAACGACCATTGGCTGCGGCGGTCGACCACGCTTGCCGCCATCGGAGAAGGGATCGAAATAGACCTCGTCCAGGGCGACGTCGCGGACGAGGCGGATGTGCGTCGCTGCGTCGACAACGTGAAGAAACCGCTCAAGGGCGTGTTCCACCTCGCCGGCACGCTGGACGATTGTCTTCTGGCGGATTTGACGGCGGAATCCATTCGCCGGGTGTTCGCGCCCAAGGCCCACGGCGCCCTCCATCTGCACAACGCGACCGCCGGCCTGGCACTCGATCACTTCGTCCTGGTGTCGTCCCTGTCGTCCGCATTCGGCAATCCGGGGCAGATCAACTACAGCGCGGCCAATGCATTCATGGACGGCCTCGCTGCCTGTCGCCGCCGTCAAGGGCTGCCTGCCTTGTCGTACAACCTCGCAGCGGTCGCCGACGCCGGAATGGCGGCGCGCAATCTCGGCGTGCTGCGCCTGATGAGAGCCGCCGGCATGCCGGCCGTGAGCAGTTATTTTGCCGTTGCCAACCTTGACTACGCCCTGCGCGTCATGGGCGACGGCGACCACCTGATCACCGCCCTCTTCAAGCGCGTGCTCTGGAAGGTCGACTCCACCGACTACATGCGCACCGGACGCCTGATGAGCAATCAGGATGCTTTCGAGGTCGGCGCCGACGATCGGCTGACGGTCGATAGCGTCGTGGCCCGGATCGCCGCCAAGGTCGCCGAGCTGTGCGGCCACGAAGAAGGCTGGCCGGAAGAGCCGCTCTCCAGTTTCGGCCTGAATTCCATCTCGGTCGCCGAACTGGGGGCGTTCATACAGAGCGAGTTCAGTTTCCAAGCGAGCGCGCTGGAGCTGATGACCACGGCCTCTTGCCGGTCGCTGGCGGAGGGCATCGTGTTCGGCAGGAAAACGGACGAGGAGGCCGAGGCCGAGAAGGCCGGCGGCCCGGCCGGCGATGCGCCCCTGGCGGCGCTGCGCCGCGTTCGCCGCAAGCCCTCGCCATTCGCCAGCCCGCCCGAGGACCATTTCCCACCGACGCCGTGTTCTTCACAGAGCGCTGGAACGGCTTCGCCCGTCCGGTAGTGCGGTTTCACGGTACGAGAGCCGGCTCCGTGTCGGCGTCGTGGATGACGGAGTAAGACCTCATGGCCGAACCGCGACCCGCTGACCGGCCTGTGCCGCCTCTCATCGACGGGCTGCCGCCGGAGTGCCAGAGGGACGTGGCCGAGTTGCGGCGCGTCGTTCATGCGGCGGTGTCGCGGGAGACGCCTGCCGCTCCTGTTCCACCGAACGAGTTTCGGGAAGTCCTGCTGACCGGTGCCACCGGCTTCGTCGGACGCTTCTTCCTCAGCGAGCTCCTGCGGCAGAACGACCGGCTGATCGTGCACTGCCTGGTGCGCGCCGACAGCGCCCGGCACGGGCTCCAGCGACTGCGTGCGGCCATGGAGGAGACGGAAATCTGGGAGGAGGATCTTGCGGCGCGGGTCATGGTGGTGATCGGCGACAATCGCGAGGAACGCTTCGGACTCGGCGAGTCCGAGTTCAACGATCTGTGCGAGCGAATCGACGCGGTCTATCACCTGGCTGCCAATGTGGGGCTCGTCCAGTCCTATGCCGACTTGCGCGAGGTGAACGCGCTCGGTCTTCGTCCTGTGCTCGAATTGTGCTTGCGCACCCGCTACAAGCACCTGTTTTACGTGTCCACCATGGGCATTTTCCCCGCGTATTTTTGCAACTTCGCGCGGGAATACAGTCAGATCCGGATCGACGAACAGATGTCGCCCGACGTCTCCGACATGAAGAAGATCTTTCCCCTCGGTGCCGTCGGGTATCCGTGGAGCAAGTTGGTGGCCGAGCAAGGCGTGTCGTTCGCGAGAGCGGCCGGCGTTCCGATCGGAATCTTTCGCCTGCCGCTGATGGGGTTGCCCAGCACCGGGTATACGCACGCAAACGACTTTCCGACCCGGCTGTTTGCCGCGGCCACTCAACTGGAGATGGCGCCGCGCGGATTCACAATACAAAGGCAGGCCGAGCCGGTGGATACGGTCGTCGAAATTTGCACGGCGATTTCCCTGAACCCGCACCGGCGATTCACCGTCTACCATTGTTGCGACCCGGAGCCGCCGTATGACGATCTTGAAGTGGCGGAGTTCGGGTTCTACTGGAAGGAAGTCTCGTATCGATCCTTCAGGCGTTCGTGTCAGGCGGTCGGCGAGGAATCTCCGCTGCATGGGCAGTGGGTGCTGTTCGACCATTTCGCGCCCTACTGGTTCAGCGAGGACAAGACCCGCCGCACGCTGCCGATCAGCGATCGCGCCATTCGGGAAGACTGCCCGCGTCCGATCAAGTGGCCGGCATTGCTGATCCGGCACGCGCGCTCATATGACTGGCTCAGGCGTAACGAGGACAAATGGCCACATTCCGTCCCGCAAGCTCGCCTGGATTTCGACGGTCTGGTCGCCCAGGCCGAGACGTACGCCCGGCGCATGGGTGTCCCCTTCGAAGAGACCTATCCCGCATGGAAGCTGGAGGGGCTCGAGCAACTGATCGAAGCGCTGAAATCGCCGGAGGCCGGGCTGCGAAGGACGTCGATCAGTCACGTCATCTATGGGTTGACCCGCGCTCTCCGCAACAACGCGATGCTCGCGTGGGAGCGCCAGCAGCACCCCGAAATCGAACGCCAGGTGATCGCGCGGCCCGTCTTCGTCGCCGGCATCAACAGGACCGGCACGACATTTCTACATCGCCTTCTGTCGCGCGATCCGCGGTTCTGGACGCTGCGCCGCTACGAGTTGACCGAGCCGGTCCTGTCCACGGGCGAATACGGCACTGTCGCGTGGACGGCGAAGGATCCCCGCCGGGTCTATGCGGAAGAGGTGTTGAACGCGTCCGGGGCAATCGACGCGCTTGCCGGGCTCCACCGCGTCGATATGAGAGAACCAGAGGAAGACTTCATGCTCCTTTGGCTCGCCTTCAGGACCTGGGCCTTGACCATCGCGTATTACGTACCGGCGTATGCGCGCTGGCTGGCCGCGGCCGGTTCCCGCGAGGTCTACGCGCATCACCGGTACGTCGTGCAGAACTTTACCTGGCAGCACCGGCAGCACGAACCGAACGGGCAGCGGCACTGGCTGTTCAAGGCGCCCTTCCACCTCAGGGAGCTGGAGGCGCTGCTCGAGGTCTATCCCGACGCGGTCTTCATCCAGACCCATCGCGATCCCGTGCAGGTCATGGCGTCCTGGAACAGCCTAGCGGAAAGGCTTCGCGGCTTCGCCACAGAGCCGAGGCCGCCGCTCGAAACCGGCGCCGAGCAGCTGGAGTTCATGAGCAGCATGCTCAACGACGCGATGCGGTTCCGCGCCTCCAATCCCGGGCTTGAAGAGCGCTGGGTCGACGTTCGCTACACTGATCTGGTGGATGACCCGATGGCCGTCGTGAACGACATTTACGAACGCCTCAATTGGCCGCTGGAACCGGACGCTGCCAACGCCATGCAGGAGTGGCTCAGGTTTCAGGAAGAGCAGCGCCGTCAAGAACCGCCGCACGAGTACAGGCTGGAGGATTACGGCCTCACGCCGGAAACCGTCAACGAGGCGTTCGCGCCTTATCGGGAATTTGTCGCCACACGCGGTTTCCAATGAAGGTGCAGGGGTTCGGCAACGGTTGGAGCGGGTCCGGTTTGGTTTGAACCGCTACATCCGTTCTCTCCCGTCATGGTCGGCGAAGGCCGACCATACAGGTCTTGTCTTGGGGCTCTTATGAGCTTCCCGATGTCAAGCCAGAAACCGAGGCGTCACGTCTTCTTTCTCCCCCATTGTGTTGCCCGTGTGGAGTGACAGCTGTCCTTGATCAGGATCAGGATCAGCGCTGTTCCGCACGGAAAAACCCGGGGCGAACCGCCGGCACGGGCGCAGGCCAGGTCGATTGCTCTGGTAAACGCCTTTGTTACGGCTACGACGTGGTGAAGGCTCTGGATGCCGTCGGCGAGCCGATCCGGGGCGAACGCCGGATCAACGAGCAACAGGCTGACATCGTGCGCCGCATCTTCCGGGAGTTCGCCAATGGCTCGAGCCCGCGCGCGATCGCGCGGCGTCTGAACGACGACGGCATTCCCGGTCCGAGGGACAAGCGGTGGTCCGACAACACGCTGCGCGGCCGCGCGGCGCGCGGCACCGGGCTGCTCAACAACGAGCTCTATGTCGGGCGGCTGGTGTGGAACCGCCAGCGCCGGGCGCTCAACCCGGAGACCAGACGGAAGGTCTCGCGCATCAACCCGCCGGAGGAATGGGTCGTCGCCAATGTTCTCCATCTCCGCGTCCTGGACGACGACCTGTGGAAGGCGGCGAAGGACCGCCAGGACGAGTCAGCCAAAGTGTACGCCGCCGCGATCGCGGACGTTCGGCACGCCCATGCGAACCCGATGAACGCGACCCACCGGCCGCGTCACCTGCTGTCAGGTCTTCTTCAATGCGGGGTTTTCGGCGGCGCCTACGGGAAGCGGGGACAGGATCGCTACGCGTGCTCGAACCACGCCCGGACCGACGGCTGTACCAACCGCAGGGGCCTCCGCCGCATCGTTCTGGAGGAACGGGTGCTGGCCGGGCTGAAGCACCGGCTGATGGCGCCGGAGGCGGCGACCAAGGCGATCCGGGCCTATGCGGAGGAGACCAACCGCCTCAACCGTGAGCGCCGTGCCTCGGGGGCCGGGAACAGGAAGGAGCCCGCGGAGGTCGAAAAAGAGATCGCGGCCATGATCGCAGCTATAGAGGACGGCGGCTCTGTGCGGGGCATGTCGGACCGGCTGCGCGAACTGGAGGCCCGCCCGGACGCGCTCGCCGAGCGCCTCGCGGCCGCTCTGGCCGACCTACCGGACATCCATCCGAATATGGCCGGGATCTACCGCCGCAACGTGGCGCGGCTCGCCGATGTGCTGAAACACCCGGAGGACCGGGACGAGGCGGCGACGGCGATCCGGGGATTTATCGAGCGGATCGTGCTGAGCCCGGGCGAGAAGTGGGGCGAGGTGCATGCCACGCTGCGCGGCGACCTCGGGAAGATCCCCGAATGGACCGCGACCGGAGTCGGCAAGAACCAGGGCGGAACCTCGCCGCCCGGATTGTCGGTCTCGGCTGAAACGCGGACCCGTTTCGGGCGCCCACTTCAGTCCAGCAGTGACACTGGCCTTCACCCTCAGGAGGAACAGCACGGAGGGCGAGGCAGCGGCCTATGTCGTCGTCCAGGTGGTTGGCGCACTGGCCAGCAACGTGCTCACCCACGTCATGTTCGACCAGCCACTTCTCTTGCCTCGCGGAAGGTGGGCACGGGCGTAGACCAGTGGACGGGGGAACTGGTGGCACGTTCTCTCTGGAAGCTGCCATTCCTGGCTGTCTGAAGTGGCGCAGTGTGCCGGCGCCAATTCCGTCGTCCTGCTGTTCGGCTGGCTCCTGCGACGGACGCGAACTGCAGCAGAATGCAGCATGCAGCTCGCCCTGGTCCGCCCAACCCGGGAACCGGGAATCCTCACCTGTGACCGGCGGAGGACTCCATGTCGATGACATGGAGCCCGGTGGTCAGTACCGGGGTGCGGTGCTCCGTTCACCTCATGCGTATACTGCTGTTACCGTCATCGACTGCCGTGACGTCCGCTCCGGCCCGGTGTGCGCCTTGTCCTGACTGCCGCCGACCCGAAGGCCGAGGGGGTCGGTTCCTTGCCGTTCACCGGCGCCGTCACCAACCGGGAACGGTCTCCCATCACCGCCACTCCACACCCGGTTCTGGCGAACGGCAGGGTACGGCATGACGGTGAACCGGTGGTTTCGTGGTGGCGGAGTCGCGTGAGGGCGGCCGTGATGCATGTGAATGCGGTACAGCTCGCCCACTGTAGATCACTGGCCCGCCGCCAGACGGCGGGCCAGTGATCCGCAGCTCAACCCATCCTCACGCACCAAACCCTGTGCCTGGGCAGAGGGGCCCAAGGCCAAAGTGAGAAACTCTCAGTCGGAATTGACAGCGTGGGATACGATCCATCAGTTCGCCGGTTCCGGAGAATTTCTCCACAGGTTCACACATTGAATAGGCTCTTATCAGCCGTGCGCAGCACGGCTGATAAGATCGTTGAGCTGAGCCGCGTGGCACGGTGGTGATGCAGGTCTATGGGGAAAGTAACCGCAGGCTGGGCGTTGACTACGCCGGAAGGAGGCAGCCGAGTGCTCCGGACAGGCGCGATGACCGTGCAGGATCGGGAGCGGCGGCAGCCTTGGCTTTTGGTCCGGTGGCGGAACGACCGGTTTGCCGATGCGCGGTGCAGGTCGGGCGCACGGGTATCCGTTGCGCGGTGACAGGGGCGCAGTCATGGGACCGTGACAGGTGGCCGCGGCCGGTCATGGCGGTCCGGTCTTCATCGCTGCCCTTCCCGATCGGTTCAGTGGTTCCAGAATGAGGATCGGGCTCAGCGTTCCCGTGCCGCACTCCCGGCACAGGGTGATGTCGATCCCGGTCAGGCGCAGCAGCATCTCCTGCGCCGTTTCCGGTTCGCGCGGTTCCGGAGCCGGCTGATCAAGCAGAGCTCGGCACCGGGCGAGCTTGCTCGCCCGGCAGCGATTGGCGAGCAGTCCGTAGTGACGCAGCCGGGTGAAGCCGTGCGGCAGCACATGCAGCAGGAAGCGCCGGATGAACTCGTCGGCGTCCAGACGCATCACCTTGAGCGTGTTGTCGTCGGCGTAGTCGCGCCAGCGGAAGCTGACGTGCTGGCCGTCGAAGTCGACGAGGCGGTGGTTGCCAATGGCAGTCTTGTGGGAGTAGCGCCCGAGGTAGGCCAGGACATGGCCGGCGCCGGCGAACGGGGCCTTGCAGTAGATCACCCAATCGCGCGACCGCAGCGTGGCCTCCAGGCACTCGAACTCGCCGCCGTCGGCGGGCTTCAGCCGCAGCTCGCCGGTGCGGTGCGCGGCGCCGAGGAAGTCGAGGTACTTGCCGCGGAAGACCTTCGCCAACGCCCGGGTGGGAAACAGGAAGCCCTTGCGCGTCGGGGCGAGCCAGAGCTGCCCGTCCGGGCTCAGGCCGCCGTCGGTGACGATGCAGTGGACATGGATGTGCTGTCCCAGGTTCTGCCCCCAGGTGTGCAGCACCATGGTGATGCCGAGTTCGCCGCCGAGCCAGCGGGGGTTGCGGCCGAACTCGAGCAGGGTCCGGGAGGCCGCCTTGAAGAGCAGCCGGTCGATCAGCGCCGGGTTGGCCCGGGCGACGGGGTTGAGCTCGTGGGGCAGGGTGAACACCACGTGCCAGTAGCCGATGTCGAGCAGATCGGCGCACTGACGCTCGACCCACCTGACCTGCGAGAGGGTCTGGCACTTGGGGCAGTGACGGTTCCGGCACGAGGCGTACTGGATCGTCACCGCCCCGCAGTGATCGCACTGCGACTTGAACCCGCCGAGCGCGGCGGTTCGGCAGCTCACCAGCGCGTCGATGACCCGCTGCTGCTGAACCGAGAGCCGATGGCTCCCGGCATAGGCACCGCCGCACTTGCGCAGGATGTCAGCGACCTCCAGCGCCGGCCGTGTGGCCGGCGCTGCATGGTCGGCATGGGCCACCGGTCAGGTCCGGGCGGGAAGCGGGAACTCCAGCAGGTCCAGGGGCGACGGGGTGGCGCTGGTCTTCTCGTGGGCCAGGCGCAGGTAGCGCAAGGTCGAACGGATCGAGCTGTGACCGAGGCGGCGCTGAATGATGTGCAGCTCGACCCCGGCCTCGAGAAGGTTGGTTGCATAGGCGTGGCGCAGCGTATGGATCCCGCCGGGCTTGTCGATCCCGGCCTTTGCCTTGGCTCGGCTGTAGATGTAGGCCGTCCCGCGGCGTGACATCGGGTGATTGTAGGCACCGGGGAACAGCCAGTTCTCGGGACGGACCCGGCGCCAGTAGGCGCGCAGTTCCACCAGCAGACGGGGCGAGAGTGGCACGGAACGGTCCTTGTTGCCCTTGCCCTGGTCGACCCGCAGGCACATGCGTTGCGAGTCGATATCGGTGATCCGCAGGCGGCCGAGTTCGCTCGCCCGAAGCCCCGCGGCGTAGGCTGTCATCAGCACGGACCGGTGCTTGAGGTTGGCGGTGACGCTGAACAGCCGCACCAGCTCGTCGTGATTGAGGATCTCCGGCAGCGTCGACGGCGTCTTGGCGCCTGGCAGGTAGAAGTGCTGTTCGGGCAGGCCGAGCGTGATGCGGTAGAAGAAGTTGATGGCGTGGCGGGCACAGTTGCAGGTCTGCCAGGTCAGCCCCCGGTCTTCGTGCAGGAAGAGGAGGTAGTCCTGAACCTCCTGCGCCGAGATCCGGTCCGGGCTGCGACCATAGTGCCTGGCAAGGCTGGAGACAGAGTTCAGGTAGGACTTCCTGGTGTTCTCGGCAAGACCGCGCACGGTCATGTCCTTGATCATCTGCTTGCGCAGCGGTGTCATGGGTGATCTCCCTTCGGGCCTGATCGGTCGTGAAAACACACCGATGCTCACACGCACCGACACAGCGGCCGAAGGCAGGCGATGATTGAAGGAAATTGAAGATCGGTCCCGACGCCGGGACACCATGAGACGGATCGGTCCAGCTCGACCGGGACCCGAAAATCACCCTGGACTTCGGGAGTGCAGAGCACCCCGCCGCGGAACGCGGCTCAGTTCAACGCCTGTTCTCGGTACCTTTGTCCCCGTGCAGCGGTTTGCGGGGTTGAGTCCAGAACCCCTGTCGCACCGCGAGTGAAACCACACCGCGTCCAGTGCGCCGCATGCGGCCCACCCAGCCCGCCGCAATCCGCTCTTTCCGCGCGACCGCTTGTCGCCTTCAGCGGCGCAACGCGATACGGTCGCACCATGTACAGGAGCCACTACAATTCCAGTTCGGCCACGATCGCCGCCGCCGACCAGCTGCTGGCCGAGGCCGCGCATCTGCAGGCGATCGAGGGTAATCCTCTGACGGCGGAAGAGATCGCCATGTTCGAGATGTTCGAGCGCGAGGGATGGTCGCCCGAGCGGCGCCGCGCCCATATCCTCCGCCGAACACAGGATCGCGGTCGTATCGCCACGGCGGAATGAGCGACCGCGACTGCTGCTATCCGCCAGACTGCACCGTTCTCCGTAACAAGCTGGACATCCAGGGCCCGGCGGCCCTGGAAGTAGCGGAACGCGAACTCGTGGCCTTGCGTCTCCTTGAGTCCGTGCCGGCGGGCGAATTCGACCTCGACCACCTGAAGGCGATCCACCGCCACCTGTTCCAGGACGTCTACGCATGGGCGGGCGAGGTCCGCACCGTTGAGATCGCCAAGGGAGACAGCCGGTCCCAGCCGCGGCGGTTCATCGCGGCCGGCATGGCAGACATTCACCGCCGCATCGTGGCGGCAGGGTATTTCCGGCGATCGGGGCCGGACGGGTTCGCCGTGGGCGCGAGTGCGCTGCTGGGCGACGTCAACCATGTTCACCCGTTCCGCGAGAGCAACGGCCGAAAGCAACTCCAGTATCTAAAAGCAGCTTGCCGCGCGCGCCGGCCACGCCATCGACCTCACCCGTATCGACCGCGCTGCCTGGCTGAACGCCTCGCTTCGTTTCAACGCAGGCGATCACGCTGCCATCACACGCTGCATCCGACAGGCCCTCGTGTAGCCGCTCACTGGAGCTGGAAGGACGGCCGCGCCGTCACCTTCTGGAACCAGGCATGGGTCGCCGGCCAGGACGTGGCGATATCCATCTCCAGGGCATAGGCAAGGCGGAGCGTGAAGACGGCGGTGATGTCGGCCACGGTGAACTCCGGCCCGGCAACAAACGCGTTCTTCTCCATGTGCGGTTCGGCACGGTCGAACAGGACCTTCGCCATCTCCTTGCCGCGGCCGACCATGGCCTCCGATTGCGGCAGGTCCGCGCGCGTTCCCGGCACAACCCTGCCGGCGAAATTCGGCGCATGGTTGCGCAGCGCATGCAGCAGCGGCAGAAACCCGTCCAGTTCGAACCGGCGCCCCCACATGTCGACGACGGCACGCTCTGCCGCCGTGCGCCCGAACAGCGGCGGTTCCGGGTGCTGTTCCTCCAGATAGCGGCAGATCGAAACGGACTCGGCGATCACCGTACCATCGTCCAGCACCAGGAACGGCACGCAATGGAAGGGGTTCATTGTCGTGTACGGCTCGGTGAACTGGATGGCCTCGCGCACGTTCAACTGTTCAGTCGGAAGTTCCAGTCCCTTCTCGGCCAGATAGACACGGACACGCTGGGAACTCGGCGCCAGCAAAAAATCGTAGAACTTCATCGTCGTTTCCCCTCGCTCCGGGCGGGACGCCGGTGGTTTTTCCTGCGCAACCTGTCAGTCGAACATGTCGGGTTCGCTGGACACGATGTGCTCGTAGTCCGTCTGAAAACAGAGCCACGCGGTGTAGTCGCTGCCGACATGCTGGCGGCTGTAGCGCGCCTTTTCGGGCGAAATCTCGATCGGCTTGTGACCCGAGGCCTCCACCATGAGCTGCTGGCGGCAGCAGCGCTCCAGCGCCATGAACATGAAGGCCGCCGCGTCGATGCTGTGCCGGCTGACCGTGAACAGGCCGTGGTTCTGGTGGATTGCCGCCCTCACGCCCTTGAAGGCCGGCGCGATGTTGGCGCCCGCGCCCCGTTTGACCGCGACCTGGCCCGATTCCTCACGGATCACCGCATGATCCTCGAAGAACTGGCAGGCGTCCTGGGTGATCGGGGCAAGCGGCCGGCCCTGCGACGCGTAGGCGGAGCCATAGACCGTGTGGGCATGGCACATCGCGAGGATGTCCGGATGTTCGGCATGAACCGCCGAGTGCAGCACGAACCCCGCCTGGTTGACCGCATGGTCGCCCTCGACGACGGCGCCGTCATGGTCCACCAGGATGAGGTTGGACAACTTGACCCGGGCGAATTGCACCGCCAACGGGTTGGTCCAGTAGAGTTCCGGAAACTCCGGATCGCGGATCGTCAGGTGGCCGGCGAACCCGTAGTCCAGCCCCCAGCGCGCAAAGGCCCGGCAGGCCCCGACCAGATGCCGCTTGCGGTGTTGGCGCAACTCCGCCGGATCGTTCGTCTCGAGTTCGCGCGGGAAGATGAGGCCCGCCTGCTCGGGCTGGTACACGGACACGCGGTTTCCGAGGTCGTTCATATTCCAGGTTCCCCGACGGTACTCTGAACCGGAACGCGCGGCAGCAAGCCACGCGGCGTGGACGCCGCACAATAGACGAGCCGCCACCCTGTACCAAGCCGCCGCGCCCCGAGACTGGTCCCGGTCAAGCACAGGATCGCGAAGCCGGAATCAAGCGCCCTTCCTGCAGTTTCTCATATGGCTCGGAGCACGTGTCGCACGACGAAGCCATTGCATCGGTCCCGAGCTGCCTGCGCGCTCTGGAGCGAATTCAAGAGGTGCTTCCCGGGCCGTGGGAGCAGGTTTCGGCATGGCTCGACCAGCAGCTCAACCGTTTGTGGTGTATGCGGGGACCCTTCCCCGGCTTCGAATCCACACTGACGGCGTTCCGCGGCGACCACGGGAACCTCATTGCCTGCGAAATCGGAGAGCAAAGTGCGCAGGAAAGCGCGGGCGGCACCATCGATCCGTGGCCGGCGTTCGAACGGATTATCCAGGCTCCCGACACCGCAACGGGAATCGTCAAGGACCACATCGGCGAAGGCTTCCCCCGTACTTGGGGCGCGACGACCGCGAAACGATGGGGGACTGTATCGCACAGTGACCTCCTTACTCTGCCACTCTCCTGTCGTTTCGAGGCTCCTCGGCCGGGCAACCGCTGCGGGGACACACCGCCAGCACGAATTCGCACCTGTATTCGCTCCTGTTCCCCGCACTGTCTCAGTATTGTTCCGGATCGTTCGCATGCCCGATCCCGTCACATACTGTCCGGTCACCTGCCGGTTGCTGCCGCAGATGCGATCGACGTGGCGATGGCTGGACCGCACGCTGGAAGAACAGCGTCAGCTCTGCAACGCCGCGCTCCAGGAACGGATCGACTGCTACAGCAAGACCGGTTCCACCATCACCTGTTTCGAGCAGTGCAAGAACCTGACCATCTGCCGCCACGACATCCCCGGCATGGCCGGGGCCGCGGTTGCGATCCAGCGCGGAACTCTCAAACGGCTGGACGAAGCCTTCAACGGATTCTTCGGGCGGGTGAGGAAGGGGCTCGCCGGCTTTCCCCGTTTCAGGGGCCGCCGGCACTGGAACAGCATCTCGATCGTCTCCGGTGTCCGCCTGCGCAAGAGCGCGCTCTACTGTCCGGAATACGGCTGGATGACGGTGTGGCGAAGTCGGCGACACTCAAGCGGGAAGGCGGCAAGTGGTATGGCGTGGTTGCGGTCAAGATCCCGGCGCCGGTGCGTGAGGACAATGGTCACGCGATCGGCATCGACATGAACCTGGGCCAGATCGCGACCAGTGACGGTGCGATCATTCCGGCCCCTGACAGCTCACGGCTGCAGGCACGTGTCAAGCGGTACAGCCGCCGCCTCGCGCGTCAGCGGTGCGGCTCGCACCGGCGGGCGATCACCCGCGCCCGGCTGGCGAAGACAAAGCGGCGGATCGCACTGGTGCGGCGCAACTGGCTTCATCAGGCCAGCCGCGCGCTTGTGAACGCGGCTGGCACCATCGTCATCGAGAACCTGCAGCCGGCCCACATGACGAAGAGCGCGAAGGGAACGGCCGGGGACGCCGGCCGGAAGGTCAGCGCCAAGGCAGGGCTCAACCGGGAGATCCTCGCCACCGGCTGGGCGTCGCCGCGCCGGATGCTCGAGTACAAGGCATTGCGCGTGATCGCTGTGCCTGCCGCCTTTACATCACAGACCCGTGCAGCGTGCGGTGCCACCGACGCCGGATCACGGCAGTCACGGAAAAAGTTCCGCTGCGTGGCCTGCGGCCACGCCGATCACGCCGACCTGAATGCAGCGTCAGACATCCTGGCGTCGGGGACCGGCGCATCTGCGCGGGGAGGCGGCGGGGGAACCCGGCCTGTGAACCGCGAAAACGATCGGAAGCTGGCAGCGTAAGGCGGTCACTCTTCGGTACAAGTCCCAAAAAAGGCTGTTCCCGATCGTGGAGGTCGAGTTCACATCTCGACCTGGCCACGACCATGACTTCAAGCTCAGTGAGTGCGCCCGCCTCGCGTTTTCATCTCTGTCATGGCGGGGCGCGACCACCGAGGTTCAGTTCTGTGGCGGGAGTGCCGGAGCGAGGACCCCAGGACCTCCGCGAGGCTTGGGCGATCGGCCCGGTTCGACGGGCGAAACGTTACCTATTCCGCGGCCAGGTCCTTCTGATCGTTGGCGTTGTAGTTGGAGTCGTACCACCAGGCGAGGTGGTCCCCGTAGATGACGGGGGGCCAGCGGGGCGGGTGGTCCGGGCCGGCACAGGTCGGGACGCAGCGGACCTCGGCATCCAGATTGGGCCCGAAGAAGTAGGGGATGGCGTACCGGTGGCGGCCGACTGGCGGCAACGCGCGGTGCGGTGTGGACATGTACCGCCCGTTGGTCCAGCGGTGCAGCATATCGCCGGTGTTGACGACGAAGCTGTCTTTCACGAACGGCACATCCTGCCACTCGCCGTGTTCCGGCCGGATCTGCAGGCCCGGCACGTCCGACTGGGCGAGGAAGGTCAGGAAGTTCGTATCGGTGTGGGGCGCGATGCCGTAGCTTCCGGGCTCACGTGCGACGGGCGGGTAGTGCGACAGGCGAAAGGAGAACTGGCTGCGGGTGAAATGGGGGTCGAACCAGTCGTGTGGCAGGCCGAGAGACAGCGAGAGAGCCGGCAGGATACTGACAGCCAGCCGGTCCACCGTCTCGCAATAGCCGAGCACCGTCTCGCGGAACCCCGGCAGGTCGTCGGGCCAGCGGTTGGGACCGGCGAAGCGCCGACCTGCGAGAGGGTCTTCCGGGCCACGCTCGCGCTTGATGAAAAAGGCCTCGTTCATGTCGGGCTTGGCTTCGGCCTCGCTCACCCGCGAGGTGCGGACATTGTAGCGCGCCATCGCCATGTAGCCGTTGTTGTGCTCGTTCATCAGCACGGCATGCTTGGCCTCGTCCGGCTGGGCGTGGAAGCGCGCAGCCTCGGCGAACATGCCCTCGATCTGCGTCCTCGGAACACCGTGGTTCACGACGATGAAGAAGCCGACATGCTCGAGCGTTCGGGCGAGTTCGTCAGCCACCCGTTCCCGGCTTTGCGAAAGGTCGATCAACGGGATCATGGCGCCTTCTCCCTACCGTTGCTCGCCCGGTCCAGCGGCTTGATGCGATCACCGTGTTCCCGATGAGCCGCCGGGTGCAGCGCGAACCCCACCTGATCGACAGCATAGCCGCTCTCGACGACCTTGCCGTCATGATTCTCACAGAGGATGTGGGCCGGCCTCGCCCCGGTGAAATGCCCCGGCATCGGCCGGTCCGACAGGGCTGCGGACATTGCGGATTGTGCTTCGTCGGGTAGCCGGCGAACCCGTGGTCCGGCCCGCGACGCGAAAAGACCCGGCAAACCCTGAGCGGGAGCCTCGTGCGCCCGCAGCGCAACTCCGGCGGGTCGTACGTCCCGGGCTCGCGGGGGAGCCCGGGGCCCGCCTGCTCCGGCCGGTCACCCGATGCGCTGTCGCCGGGACCAGACATGTTCGGGCTCCCCGACAGTGCCAGGAACCGGATGTCGCGACGGCAAGGCATGCCGCGCGGAGCCGGCACCATGAACGCACCGCCGCTCTTCGGGACCGGCCCCGGGGCTGTGACACGCTGATCCGTGCGTTTTCTCGGCCCGGATAGACCGCTCGCCGGGAGCCGGCATGACGCCCTGACCGGCGGCCGCCACGGGTGCTGAAGCCCGGGTTGCGTGTCGGGCTCCAGCTGTTCCGTCGCGACGACAGGGCGCGACGTGCCGTCGCCGTCAACACCGTGATCGACCGGCACACGACGCCGGGCGCGGAATCCGGTTTGAAGCGGGACGTGAAGCAGGGTTCGTAGCCGGGACATTCGCTGGCATGCGGGTGGCCGGGCGCACCGGCGCCGTGGAGGGCACGACCGCCCGGCAATGCTACCCGCGAAAGTCGGACACGAACTCCTGCCAGCGCTGGTCCGGGTCGTCCGGCGGCACCGGGAAATACAGGCTGACCCGTGCCAGGATCCCGGCGTAGCGCTCGCGCAGCCGCCGCCCGAGGGTGGCGAGGTCGCCAGAGATCGCGAAGGTGTCGAGCAGGGCGTCGGGGATGAGTGCGGGCATGGCGTCGAGCTCGCCGGCACGCATCAGCTGCGACAGCTTCCGGGCCAGTTCTCCGTGGCCATGGTACTCGAACAGGGCGCGGTAGTTCGGGGTCGAGCCGTAGAATGCGATCTGGCGGCGAACGTCGGCCTCGACGAGGGCGCGTTCCGCCTCGCTCTCGCCGTGAACGGCCAAGACCGGCGCGTAGAGCGCGAAGCCCTCGAGCGAACGGCCGGCCCGGCGCGCGCCGTCCTGGATGGCCGGCATCACCACGTCACGCAGGTACGCGGGCGAGTGGATCGGGTGCACGTGGAACCCGTCGGCGACCTCGCCCGCCGCCCGGCACATCCTCGCGTTCACGCCGGCGAGATAGACCGGAATATCCGGCCAGTCGATCGGACCGGGGCTGAAGAACGGCGTGATCAGGCTGAAACGGTAGAACGGACCGTCATGTTCCGCGCGGGCGCCGGTCTGGAAACTGTTCCAGATGCTCCTGACACACCGGATATAGTCGGTGATCCTGGCCGCGGGATGGTCGAACGGCATCGAGAACCGTCGCTCGACATGGGCGCGCACCTGGGTGCCGACCCCGAGATGGAACCGCCCGCCGCTGGCCTTCTGCAGGTCCCACGCGGTCTGGGCGAGCACGAACGGACTCCGTGCCAGAGCCACGGTGATGTTGGTGCCCACGGTGAGCCTCGTGGTCGCGGTGGCGGCCAGCAGCAGCGGCAGGAACGGGTCGTGCGCCGACTCGAAGGTCCACAGGCCGTCGAACCCGATGGTCTCGAGGCGGTGCGCCTCGTCCGCGACCCGGTCAAGCCCGCAGTCGCGCAGCTGGGTGTCGATCTTCACTCCCGTTCTCCCGTCCGGTCGGCGCCGGCAAGCCAGGCTTCACGGTCAAATGCGACATGTGATCCGAAACAGTCGACCCGCGTCCCGCTTATCGCGTCGAGCTCGTCGCGGAGGTAGACGCACCGCGCCTCCCCGAGCTCGCGAACCGCAGGGCCCTGCAGCCGCAGCCAGCCGTCGACCGGCTGCAGCGTGCTCTGACGCTGGGTCACGTCGACGATGTAGTAGTGATGCGGCACCACCACCCGCGGCTTCAGCCTGGCGATGATCGCGGCGAGATGCTCGAACCCCATGACATGGCGCGAGTCGTCGGCGGGCAGCAGCACGATGTCGATTTCTTCCAACGCCTGCCAGACCCGCTCCGGCGGATCATGCCTGTTGTCGCCCCAGGCCAGGATCCTGGTCCCGCCGGTCTCGATCAGCAGCAGGCAGTGGTCCCAGGAACGCGGGTTGTCCGGCGGCGTGATGTCGATCCCGTCGAACCGGCGGATGATCTCGCGGAAGTCGTAGATCGCCGCGGAGGAATCGGTTGCATGCTTGTCGGGGATCCCTGTGATCCGGACGTCACCGAACTCCCAGATTCCGATCAGGCGGTCGATCAGGACATGGGCATCGAGCCGATGCAGCGCGTCATGGTCGAAGTGGGCATGGGTGGAGACCCCGACGTCAACGGTGGTCAGCGGAAAATCGTCGAAGAACCAGTCCCAGCGCCGCGACGGATGGTTTCTCCACGGGTCCACCATGACCGTGAGACCGCCGGGCGAGGTGATCCGGAAGGCGGACCCGCCGAAATACGCCAGTTCGACCGGGCCCGGACCCGGTCGCAGGCCCTCCCGCTCCAGCGCGATCATCCGGTTGTGGTTGGACCGCTGTTTCCAGGCCTGCAGGCCGCTGTCAATACTCATGGCTCCGGCACCGTTCCGGTCACAGACGCTTGCGCATGTAGATGCGCGGGAACCCGTTCTCGGTGCGGCGATCGAACTCCTCGTAGCCGTACCGTGCGTACATCACGATGTTCCCGGTCATCCGCTCATGGGTGTAGAGATCGAGGTGGTCGTGGCCAAGCCGGCGGGCCTCGGATTCGGCGTGCTCGACGAGGCGGCGACCGATCCCCTCGCCCTGTCTCGACGGCAGCACCGCGACGTTGTCAAGCAGGATGCCGTCGTCAGTGTCCTTCAGGACCAGCGCGCCGACAATCTGCCCACCATCCTCGATGACGTATGCGCGATGGTTCCGGACCACCTGCCCGTAGTCATCGAGCATCGGCCCCGGCGGGCGGCCGATGTCTTCGACGTAGCGCTGATATGCGGCCTGCACGCACTCGGAGATGGCGGCCGCATCGACGTCGGTGGCCGGACGAGGAACGTCAGAAGTCATGCACGTTGGCCATCACGCATCGCAGCGTAGCCCGGCGACTGGCGCCGCACCGGTCGTGGCCGCCGTGGTTGTTCCGGTCAAGCGGATCCGGATTGCCACCCGGGCACTCACGTGCATCGATCCGATACCGTGCGGGAACCACACCGGCATTCGTTGCGACCGGCACCGTGATGGCCCCTGCCCCATCGTCCACGACCGTGCCCCGACCGGCAGGGAGCGGGCGCCAGGCGTGGTCCCGCATGGGCAGGTGTGCCGCGGGCGCGGGCGCGGTCTCGTGGTGGCGCCGATTCAGTTCTGCGCCCGGAGCTTGGGATCGAGCACGTCACGCACTGCATCGCCGAACAGGTTGAAGCCGAACACGGCGAGCGTGATCGCAACGCCCGGCCAGATCGGAACCCAGGGCGCGCTCTCGGCAAACTCCTCCGCCCCGCCCTGCAGCATCAGGCCCCAGGCCGGCGTGGGTTCCTGAACCCCGAGTCCGAGGTAGGACAGCGACGCCTCGAGCAGGATCGCCTGGCCGACAAACGCTGTCAGCATGATCAGGAACGGAGCCATGACATTGGGCACCATGTGCCGCATCACGATCCTGGTATGGCTGTAGCCGATCGACCGCGCCGCATCGATGTAGGGCAGTTCGCGCAGGGCGAGCGCACTTGACCTGACGACCCGTGCGCACCTCGGAATGAACGGGATGGTGATCGCGATGATCACCTTCTCGGTTCCGGTTCCGAAAATGGCGACAATGGCGAGTGCCATGATGACCAGCGGGAACGCCATGAACACGTCCATCACCCGCTGGAACACCAGGTCGACATAGCCGCCGAAGTACGCGCTCCCGACACCGAGCACGAGGCCGGCGAAGGCGCCGATGAACGACGCCGTGAAACCGACCAGCAGTGCGGTGCGTGCGCCGTGCACGAGCCGCGAGAACATGTCCCGTCCGAAGGAATCGGTCCCGAGCAGGAAGGTGATGCCCGTCGTCTCGTCCATGGTTCCCGGCGGCATCAGCATGTACTCGAAGTTCTCGATTTCCGGGTCGTACGGCACCACGTAGTCCGCGAAGACGGCGGCGAAGGTCATGATCACGATCACCAGCAGCCCGGCACTGCCGAGCGGCTGCTGCCTGATCATCCGCAGCGCGGCGTCCCAGATCGTCTTCTGGCGCGGAAGGGTGTTGCTCTCGAGCGGCGCGATCTCGGTCCGGGCCATGTCACCCCTCCCCTATGAGTACCTGATGCGTGGATCGAGCCACGCATACATGAGATCGACAACGAAGTTCACCAGCACGAAGATGAAGACCACGAGCATCACCAGCGCCTGGGTAAGGGTGTAGTCGGCCTGGGTCACCGATTCGACGAACAGCTTGCCGATCCCGTTCAGATTGAACACCTGCTCGGTCACGACCAGTCCTCCCATCAGGAAGGCGAACTCGATGCCGATGATGGTGACAACCGGCAGCAGGGCGTTCTTGAGCGCGTGCTTGTTGATGATCACCTGCTCGATCAGGCCCTTGGCGCGGGCGGTTCGCACGTAGTCCTCGCGCAGCACCTCGAGCATGGCGGACCGGGTCATGCGGGTTGCCACCGCCGAATACCGGTAGCCCGTGGCCAGGGCCGGCCAGATCAGCTGCGAGAGGTTGTGTGCCGGATCGTCGAAGATCGACTTGTAGTGCACCGGCGGCATCCAGGGCACGCCGCTCCAGGCCTGGGTGCCGATCAGCAGGCCGAGGATGATCAGGATGCCAAGCCAGAACGACGGCATGGCGATCCCGGCGATGCTGAAGGCCCGGACCAGGTAGTCGGTCATCGAGTTCTGTTTCGCCGCCGAGATCACGCCGAGCGGAATGGCGATGATCACGGAGGTCAGGGTGGCCATGATGGCGATCTGCAGCGAGAGCGGGAACCGGATCCAGATCTCTTCCGTGACCGGCCGGCCGGTCCACATCGACACCCCGAGATCAAGTGTGACAAAGCCGATCATGTAGTCGACGAACTGTTCGATCTTGCTGTCGGATATCCCGAGCCGTTCCTGGCACATCTTGATCTGCTCGGGATCGACGTATCCGCCCTCGCCGCCGAACTTGAGCATGCAGACGTCGCCCGGGATCAGCCGCAACAGCAGGAACACCACGATCGCCGCCCCGAGCAGGGTCGGGAACAGCATCAGGACGCGTTTGACGATGTAGGTATACATGCCGTGATGTTCCCGGGGCAGATGACCGCACAAAGGTCCCGACAACGGTCGGAACAGGTCTCCAACATGTCACCGGCCGTTCCGGGCAACCCGGAACGGCCGGCATATCGGTTCGACGGACAGACCCTACAGGCCGTGCCGCTTCTTCTCTTCCTTGTCGATCCAGACATTGTCGAGCGACTGGTTCAGATAGTGGCTCGGCGCAATCTTCCATCCCTTCACGTAGGAACGGTGCGGATTGATCTTGTACCACCACAGGGTAATCATCTGTGACGCCAGATCATTGAGCACCCGCTTCTCGTACTGACGGATCAGGATCTTCTGCTCGTCGACATTGGCCGTGCGGAGAAGATTGTCATAGATCTTCTCGAGTTCTGCATCCTCGAAGCTGGCATAGTTGTTGCCCGCTGTCGGCAGGAACTTCGATACGTCCGCGATCGGATTGACGATCGACTGGCAGTTGAAGTCGATCGACACGTCGAAGTCCTTCTGCTTGCGCAGCGACGCGTAGAACGGCGTGGTCGGACGAACGTCCTGGTCGACCTGCATGCCGGCCTTGCGCCACTGGCCGATCAGCCAGGTCCCCACCACCTTGTAGGGCTGGTCAACGCCGCGGTTGAGCAGGGTGAACTTGAGGTCCGACTGCCCGGCTTCCGCGAGCAGCGCCTTGGCCTGCTCGATCGAACCCGCAACGTCGTCGCTGTACCCGGCGATGTTCGCCTTGAGCTCGTCGACCGGCGTCGCAAGCGGATGGTTCGGGAACACGATGCCGCCGACCGTCTTCACGATGGCAATGTTGGACAGGTACTTCGATCCTCCGTGACGATCGATGGCGAGCGACATGGCCCTGCGCACCCGCGGGTCATCGAACGGCTTCGTCTTGTGGTTCGGCGTGACCAGCAGCACGCAGTTCCAGTCGCTTTCCTGGACCGTGATCTTGTCACCGAGCGCGGCAACGAGGTCGTCACGCGCCTTCGGCGGGAAGCCGCGGAACTCGATGTCGGCGCGTCCGCCGCGAATCGCCTGCAACCGGATCGACATCTTCGGAGCCGACAGCGCCGTGTACCCGTCGAGGTATGGCTTGCCCTCGTGGTAGTAGTCGGCGTTGCGCTCGCCCCGGACGTGGCTGCCCTGAACGTGCTCGACGAAGCGGAACGGCCCGCTGCCGTTGATGTTGCTCTGGTGCCAGTTGTAGCCGTGGGCGTCGAGATCGGCCTTGGCGTAGATGAAGTTGAACGGCATCGCGACCGACGGAATGAAGGTCCCGCTCGGGTGCTTCAGCTTGAACACCACGGTGGTGTCGTCGGGTGCCTCGATCGACTCCACCATCTTGAAGTAGGCCTTGCGGTTGGACGCAATGCCCTCGGGCGGAAACACGATCTTGTCAAAGGTTGCCTTGACGTCGGCGGCGGTCAGCGGCTTGCCGTCGTGAAACGTGATGCCGGACCGGATCTTGAAGGTATAGGTGGTGCCGTTATCGGTCCCCTCGGGAACGCCTCCCTCGCAGACGTCGCAGACGAAGTCGGTCGGCGAGGACGGGTTGTCCGGGTTGACCCTGATCAGGGTGCTGTAGAACGGCCGGATCGGGTGGATCATGCCGAAGGTGGATTCGATGTGTCCGTCGTATGACGGAATCTTCGAGCCGACAACGATGTTCAGGTCACCGCCGGCCTGAGGTGTCTCCGCCAACGCCGCGACGGCGCCCAGCGCAAATCCTGCGCCGGCAACGGTCGCAACGAGCTTCGATGCAACGCCTCTCATGCTGGTTTCTCCTTCAAGGAAGATTAAAACGCCAGGCCGCGCACCGATCCCGATACCCCCGACCGGTTCCGCCGTTTTCCCTGGCCGCCTCTCCTGGTCCGGGACGCCTCGATCGTTCCCGGCTCTGACACTCCCCGTGCCGCGCACACCTTTACGCAGACCGCCCGTCCGCGGTCAAGACCAACACCCGCCAGGATCGCCCGGATTGTCCCGTTAATTCCTTTCTTCCTATAGTCTGCCAGTAGTGTGCCAGTTGCTCCGTCGCATGACCGGAGCCGCCGGCGGGGCCGGGGCGCGCCCGGGGAGATAGTCACCAGGGAGCCTGCGCCGCCGCCAGGCTTCCGCCCGGACGAGGTAGAACCATGACTGACATCCCCATCCGCGCCATCCTGTTCGATGTCTTCGGAACCGTTGTCGACTGGCGCGGGGGGATTGCCCGCGAGGCGGAGGCATGCCTGGCCCCGAAGGGGATCACGATCGACTGGCTGGCCTTCGCCGAGGCGTGGCGCGCCCGGTACCAGCCGTCGATGGAACCGATCCGTCTCGGCACACGCGGCTACCAGCGCCTCGATGTGCTTCACTACGAGAACATGCTCGACCTGCTCGACGAGTTCGCGATCGACGGGCTGTCGGGGGCGGAACTCGATCAACTGAACCGGGCATGGCACCGGCTGAGCCCGTGGCCGGACTGCGTGTCAGGCCTGAACCGGCTGAAGTCGCGGTTCATCATCGGTCCGCTTTCGAACGGCAACGTCTCGATGATGGTGAACATGGCGAAGCATGGCGGCCTGCCGTGGGACGTGGTGCTGGGCGCCGAACCGGCACGGATGTACAAGCCGCGGCGGGAAACCTACCTCACCGCGGCCGACTGGCTCGACCTTGCACCCGGCCAGGTGCTGATGTGCGCCGCGCACAACGGCGACCTTGCGGCCGCCGCATCCTGCGGCCTGCGGACCGCCTTCATTCCGCGACCGGCGGAATACGGGCCGGGCCAGACCAGCGACCTCGCTGCCCGCTACGCCTTCGATCACATCGCGAACGACATGAACGATCTCGCCGACCAGCTCGGCTGCTGAACATCCAGCCCGTTCGGGAAACCCGGGCGCCTACCCTTTCGGGAACTCCAGCGCGAGGCCGGGACGCGGCCACGGCATCGAAACCAGGCATCCGCCCCAGGACAGCGTTACCAGCGCGGTGTCGAGCCCGGCGCCGGCAAAGCAGATGTTGGTGGTGTAGGGGTCATCGAGAGGAACGAACTCCAGCGTCCCGCCGTCCGGGCGTGCGACGGTTATGCCGCCGGTCAGCAGGGTCGCCACGCAGACGTTGCCGCCCGCCTCGACGGCGAGCGAGTCGAACCGCCGCAACCCGCCGTCACAGGTGACCAGCCTGCCGCCGTTGATCGAGTCCGGGAACCCGATCATCGAGACCTCGCCGGGACCGGTGATCGGCCAGGCATAGAGCCGCGCCCCCTCGGTCTCCGCGACGTAGAGCGTCTGGCCGTCCGGTGACAGGCCAATCCCGTTCGGCGTGGTGACCGGCTGGATCACTTCCCGGATTTCGCTCCCGTCCGGGCGCGCCCAGTAGACTGCTCCGCGATCCATGTCACGGTGACGCATCTTGCCAAGGTCGGTAAACCACATGTTCCCGTCCCGGTCGAACACGATGTCGTTGGGGCCGTTCAGGCGGAAATCGCCGCAGCGGTCGTAGAGCCGCTCCACCTTTCCCGTGGCCAGATCGACGCGCTCGATGCGGCCAGTCTCGTAGTCGTCGGCCTGCCGGATCGGGCGGCCCCGGCCGGTCGACGGGTCGCGTTCCCACTCGAACCCGCCGTTGTTGCAGACATAGCAGGCACCGTCCGGGCCGATCGCCGCGCCGTTGGGACCACCTCCGGTCTCGGCGATGACCTCGGTCCTGCCGTCCGGCATTACCCGGGTGAGCGTGCCGCGTGCAATCTCGACCAGGACGACGGAGCCATCCGGCATGGCGATCGGGCCCTCCGGAAACAGCAGTCCGTCAGCAAGCAATTGAACCGACATCACCTCTACACCCCTGTTTGCCAGACAACGGGATACTGAGTGCTCTCCAGCGGGTCACCATCGGAGAGTTCCGGATTGCGCAGACCAGCATTGGGTCCCGGACCGGCGAAGTAGCGGCACTCCTCGCCGCAGTAGCGCACCGCATAGCCGCGCCGACGCGTCCCCTCGGTCAGATTGCCCCCGGCGCCGTGAATGGTGAGCGCGTGGAAGGCGAGCACGTCGCCCGGGGCCATGTCCCAACCGACGATCCGGTAGCGGTCGCGCTCACTGTCGATGTCGGGCATCGGCTCGTAGTCTTCGCCGGCCTCGTAGGCCGGCGCGCCCTCGGCAAAGGGCTCCGGCTGGAACCAGCGGCCCCACAGATGGGACCCGGCAACGAACTCGAGTCCGCCGCTCTCCCGGGTCACCGGGTCGAGCGGGATCCAGAACGACATCACCGGCCAGCCCCTCACCGGCCAGTACGGCTGGTCGTTGTGCCACCGGGTCGGTTGCGGGGTCCTCGGTTCCTTGACGAACAGCTGGTCGTAGAACAGCGTCAGCGCGCGGGCTCCCAGCAGGTCGCCCGCCACGGCACGGAGCGGGCCATGGAGGCAGAATTTCCGGAACCCGTCATCGTTCTCCCAGATTCGCAGGTTGCCGTGAAAGTAGCCGGCCTCGGTCCGGTACCCGTTGAAGAACGGCCCGGGGTCGGCGATGTCCCGTTCCACAGCAGCTTCGAGTTCGCCGCGCCAGTGCGCGTCGACAACGTCGCGCAGCACCACCACGCCATCCTGTTCGAATGCCCGGCGCTGCTCCCCGGTCAAATGGAAACCCGACATCAACGCCTCCCGTCATTTCGGTCGCCAGCGTAGTGCCGCCCGTCAGCGCGGCGCAAGTCCAGGGTCGGGCGCCGCGGCTTGTTCCGGTTCGCCCGTTCGCTATAGGATGATGCGGTATCGCGCCGGCAACGACGCGATCGCCGGCCCGTCGGGCCGGAAACCTGTATGGCTCGGGGTGCCGCACAACGTGCGGCTGAGAGCACACTCGTTGAACCTGAACTGGGTAATGCCAGCGCAGGGAGGCCGCTCGCGATGTCTGTCCATCTTGCCGGTTCGCGTTCCCGCGACCGGCCGCGCGTCGCCATCATCGGGGCCGGTGTGTCCGGCCTGGGGATCGGGTGGCGGCTGGGGGCCGCAGGGTGCACGGTCGACCTGTTCGAGCGCAACTTTGCCGGCGGCGGAGCCAGCTGGGCGGCCGCGGGCATGCTCGCTGCCGGTGTCGAGGCCGAACCCGGCGAGGAGGCCCTGTTCCGGCTGAACCGGATAGCGCAGCAGCTGTGGCCGGAGTTCAGGTCCGAACTCGAGGCCGAGAGCAGGCGCGACATCGGCTACCGGGACGACGGAACACTGGTTGTCGCCTCGACCCGGGATGATCTCGAACAGCTTCGCCATGTCGCCGCCTTCCAGGAGGGCATCGGTGTCGAACTCGAATGGCTTACCGCCGCCGAGGCGCGCCGCAGGGAACCCTGCCTGAAGGCCGGGCTGGCGGGTGCCGTGTTTTCGCCGCATGACCACCAGGTCGACAACCGCAGGCTGGCGATGGCGCTGAAGGATGCCGCGCTTGCGCGCGGCTGCAGGCTGCACGAGGCCCGGACCGTCGATGCCGTGGACCTCGAGGCCGGCCGGTTGCGGGGCATCGTGGTCAACGGAGAACGCCACCGGGCCGACATCGTGATCAATGCGGCCGGGGCGTGGGCAAACCGGATCGACGGGGTCCCCGAGCCCTGCCGGCCGCCGGTCCGCCCGGTCAAGGGCCAGATGGCGGCGCTCAGGATGGACCGAAGCCATCCGATCGCGACCCGGGTCATCTGGGGGCCGAACACCTACCTGGCGCCCAAGGCCGACGGAAGGCTTCTGATCGGCGCCACGGTCGAGGAATGCGGGTTCGACGACGACCTGACAGCGGGCGGCATCATGGCGGTGATCGAGGCGGCGTGGCGCGTCATGCCGGGGATCGAGGAACTGCCGGTTGACGAACTCTGGGCGGGATTCCGCCCGACAAGCCGCGACGACGCCCCCGTCCTGGGGGCAAGCGGGCTCGACGGCCTGCTGCTCGCAACCGGTCATCACCGCAACGGCATCCTGCTTGCCCCGGTCACCGCCAACCTGCTTGCCAAGCTGGTGCTCACCGGCAGGGCCGACCCGGCCATCGACGCCTTCGGGCTTGACCGATTCCGCCGCGTCAGCCGCGCGGGAGCGGCCTCGTGACCCGGCAGATCAGGGTCAACGGCGACCCGGTACCGGTCGCGGCCACGACCATTGCCGCCCTGCTGGCCGAACAGGGGATCGACCGGACCGCAAAGGGCGTCGCGGTCGCCGTCAACGGCGGTGTCGTGCGCCGTGCCGAGTGGGACGAGACACCGGTCCGGGACGGTGACGACATCGAGATCGTTCGCCCCTTCAGGGGAGGATGAACGTGGAGCGACAGGCCATGGTGGCAGCAGACGACTTCGAGATTGCCGGCCGGCGGTTCGGCTCCAGGCTGATCATGGGCAGCGGGGGCTACCCCAACCAGCAGGTTATGCTCGACGCCCTCGAGGCAAGCGGCACCGAGGTCGTCACGGTCTCGATCAGGCGGGTCAGCCTGGAGGGGTACAGCGAGAGCATGGTGGACCTCATCGGCAGCCGCTACACGCTGCTTCCCAACACCGCCGGCTGCGAGAGCGTGCGCGACGCGGTCCTGACCGCCGAACTGGCGCGCGAGGCACTGGAGACCGACTGGGTCAAGCTCGAGCTGATCGGCGACCGCGAGACGCTGATGCCCGACGGCATCCAGCTGGTCGAGGCGGCGGAACAGCTGGTGAAGTCCGGGTTCCGGGTCCTGCCCTACTGCACCGACGACCCGATCCTGTGCCAGCGCCTGGTCGACGTCGGATCATCGGCGGTCATGCCGCTCGGCAGCCCCATCGGCTCCGGCATGGGGATCTGCAACCCGTTCAACCTGGAGATGATCGTGCGCCGCAGCCCGGTTCCCGTGGTGTGTGACGCCGGCATCGGTACCGCGTCGGACGCAGCGCAGGCACTGGAGATCGGATGCGACGCGGTGATGCTGAATACCGCGGTGTCGCGATCGAACGATCCGGTCAGCATGGCCGCCGCCATGCGCCGTGCCGTCGAGGCCGGCCGCCTGGCGCGCCGGGCGGGGCGGATCCCGCGACGGCGCTACGCCGAACCGTCGAGCCCGCAGCTCGGCCTGATCGGATCGTGACCGCACTCCCGAATCCACCCCTGCTGCTGATTACCGACCGAAACCGGGCAGTCCACCCCCTCGAGCGCATTGCCGGGGATGCCTTCGCCGCCGGATGCCGCTGGCTCTCCGTGCGCGACAAGGACCTGTCCGGGGCCGAACGGGCGACGCTGGTCCGCACCCTCCAGTCCACAGCCGACCCCTGGGACGCCCTGGTCGGCCTGCACGGAGACGCCGAATTCCCGGTCGGCGCGGTGCACCTGCCCCGGAACGGTGACGTCCGCGCTCTGCGCGCGCGGATGCCCGCCGGGTGCCTGGTCGGGATCTCGGCGCATGACGCGGGCGAACTCGAGCGCGCCGCACAGGCGGGTGCCGACTACGCGACGCTCAGCCCGGTATTCGAGACCGCGAGCAAGCCGGGTGCACCGGCGCTCGGGCTGGAACGCTTCGCCCGCCTGGCCCGGGCGGCGGCGCTGCCGGTGCTCGCGCTCGGAGGCCTCGACGCCCGCACCGCTCGCGGGTGCCTGGACGCCGGCGCACACGGCGTTGCCGTCATCGGCTGCGTGATGACAGCCCGCGACACCTCCGCAGTTGTGGGCCAGCTCGTCGAGGCGCTCGCAAGCACGGACTGACCGACGGGATCGCTCTGCCCGTGCGACCGGATCTTGTGATCGAGCCAACCGGCCGGGATCCTGTTCCGCCGGACCTGCGTCACACCGGTATTGGCACTCTCGAGAGCAACATGAAGGCAATGTCCTGCGTCACGGATGGAAGGAGATCACACCGCATCGCGCCGGTGGATGCTCACTACCTGGCACAGGGTCACGTACTCTCCCGCAACGGAGCGGTCGGAAGACGGGGTTGCGATCGCCTGTTCTCCGGCTGCAACCGGAGTCGGGAGACAGTCTCAGCGGCGAGCATTGCGGCGTTGTTCCTGGCTGCCGGTGTCCAGAGGCATTCTGTCCGGGTGTTGTCGCGTCACCGCTGCGATCAACTCTGACAGCGACAGCACCGCCATTTCCTTCGCCGCCCGCAGCCGGATGATCAGCAATGCAGGGGTTGGAGACAGTCCGGCGCGTCAACGCCCGGAGGTCGGGGTGAATGCGCAGATTGCCCCGGCCAGGCATCGCGCCCGACGGGAGAAGCATGTTGGTCCGCTTGAACAGGCGGCAGAGCGTCCCACGGACGCCGTCGCCGGCGCCCTGTCACCAGTGGATCGCGCCCCTGAGCATCACCCCGCGTTCGGACGGCTCACTGCCGTTTGCGGTCTCGCGTTGCCTCGCGTCGAGTGTGACCGCGAAGCCCGGATCGCCCGGCACCACCGAGGTCAGCCGCCAGCCGATACGCAGCTCGCGGGCGGTGTCCGAGAGCCCGAACCCGGCATTCGGCGTACCGGTAATGCGGCCGCCGAACAGCCCGAGCCCGTAGCCGAGCTCGCCTTCGAGGCGCTGCTCGGCCACGAACGCCCCGTCCGCCGCCAGGCCCCGCGCATCGCGCGCGCCCCACAGCCGGTCGACGCCGCTCGACGCCGTGCCCCAGGTGGGGCTGAGGCTGAACGAGAGCCCGCGGCCCAGTTCGCCCGGCGAAAGGCGCACCGCGCCCGATGCACCCCACTCGCCGTAGTCCGAGGTCTCGTGCGCTATGAGCGCCCGCGTGCGCGCATCGACGCCGAGGCCCGTCTCGGGATCCGTCCAGGACACGCGCCCGCCGAGCTCGACGCCAGTGCCGGTCTCGGCATCGCCGCCGTCATGGCGCAGACCGAGCTCGACGCCCGGCGTGAACACACCGCCGCCGCCCGTCGCAAATGACCGACTGCCCTCGAGCGCAAGCCGAAGCCTGCTCGCATTCGCCGCCGTCGTGCCCTCGTTCGAGACCGGCTCGGACTCGGTCTCCATCCAGAACGCGTCCCCCTTGAGCGCAAGGTCGATGCCGCTGCTCTCGTCGGCCTCGATCAGTGCGCCCCGCCCGCCCAGGGCAACGAGCCGCATCGCGAGATCGGCCTGGGTGGTGCGCTCGGGCTGGCCCCGGTCGTTCGCCGCCTGCACGATGGTCATCTCCCCGGTGCTCCAGCCCGCGAGACCCCAGACCGAAATCCGGTCGGTCACGCCCACGCGCGCATAGGGGCTCACCGTCGTCATCGAGCTCTCGATGGTGCCGGAATCGACACCCGGCTGATTGAAGGTGCCTTCGCCTTCGCTCATAGAGACCGCCACACCGGCCAGCAGGCGCTTCCACTCCGCGTCCGCGCCAAGGACACCGGTGGTCACGTTGCCGTCGATGCTGACGTTCCCCGCGTCCGCCGGCGCCTCGCCGTCGAAGCCGCCCACCGTCACGCGGCCCCAGGCGGCAAACCCCGGACCGGCGCCGTCACCCTCCATGGCAAGATGGAACGTGCTCCCGAGCAGCAGTTCGCGGCCCGAAAGGTCACGCATCGGCGCGCTGGCGAGGTGGGGTGATTCACGGAAACCGAGGTCCGTCTCCGGCCAGCCGCCCGGTCCCGATTCGGTTGCGGGGGACCCCGAACCGGGCCAACCGTCACCCGCGGGCGCCGGTCGCTGCGGGGCGCCCATCACGCGGGCCAGCGAGGTCAGCGTCCGGCCGAGGAACGCCGCGTCATCCGTCTCCGCGAGGTCGACCGTCTGCCCGCCCACCGTCACCTGCGCACCCGTGAGCGGCTTCGCCAGACGGTCGGAGACCGCGTCCGCCACGTGACCCGCCACCGTGCGCCCGAAGCGCGACAGCCACATCTTCTGGAGCGGGTCGCTATTCTCGATGGTGCCCGTCGCCTCGCCATCGCCGATCGCCGCACCCCGCGGGTTCGTCAGTTTCAGCGTGAAGATCTCCTCGCCCTCGTCCACGGCGTCGTCGAGGATCGGCACCGAAACCGTCTTCTCAAGCTCGCCCGCGGCGAAGCTGAGCGTGCCGCGCGTAAAGGTGTAGTCCTCACCCGCCGCCGCCGTGCCGTCGCGGGTCGCGTAGTCCACCGTGACCGTGACCGATGCGGCGCGGTTCAACGTCGCCGCGAACTCGACCGCGGCATCCGAACCCTCGCTGGCGCGGGCGTCCGCGACCGAGATCGCCACCGGGCCCCGCACCGTCGCGGTGAGCGCGCTCACAAGCTTGCGCCCGTCCGGCGCGCAAAGCGCGCCGGACGCTGAACAGTCCGTCGCCGCCGGCAGCGCCACCGTCACGTCGTCCACGCCGTCGGGACGCACCTGCACCGTCACCCGGCGGTTCTCTCCCGCCACTGCACGCCTTGTCGCGACCACCCGGCCGTTGGTTACCGAGAGCGCCGCCTCGACCGCCGTCAGCCTCAGCCCCGCGACCTCTTCGCCGAACCGGATCTCGAATTCGAACCGCCGGCTGCCGTCGTGCTCCGCCGGCATGCGCAAGAACTCGGCCGTCAGCGGCGGCAGGGCCACCGACGCCGTCGCGGCGCTGGTCAACGTCTCGGCGTTGCCGGCATCGTCGGTGAAGCTCACCCGCACCCTGATCGCGGCGCCCGCATCGGCGTCCCTGAGCGTGTAAGTCGAGGTCGGCGCGCCGGCGATGTCCGTGCCCGTGCCGTCTCGGACCGCCACCCACTGGTAGGCGAACGCAGCGTTGGTCAGCCCGTCCGCATCGGCGATGCCGGCGGTCGACGCCGTCAGCGTCTCGCCCACCTGCGCCGTGCCCGAGATCGCGGGCAGGCCGGTCGCCAGCGCGTTCACCGCCGGGCCGGGCACCGTCGCCGAGACCGCCGCAAGCTTTCTGCCGCCCTTCGCGCAGATCGCGCCCGTTGCCGAGCAGTCCGTCGCCGCCGCCAGCGCCAGCGTCATCGCCCCGGTCCCGGCCGGGCGCACCTTGACCGTCAAGCTGCCGTTCTTCCCCCGCACCGTGCGCTTCACATCCAGCAGCCGACCGCCCGTCACACTGAGCGCGCGCTCCACCGCCGTCAGCGTCAGCCCCGCGACCTCCTCGCCAAAGCGGATCTCGAAACCGAACAGCCGGCGGCCGTCATGCGAAGCCGGCAGGTCGTGGAACGACGCCGTGAGGTCGGGCGCGGAATTCGCGGCACCCGAGACCTGGATCGTGAAGGTCAGTCGCGCCGTGTCGCCGCCGCCGGTCTTGTTGTCGGCGTCCGCTGCCGTGTAGGTGACCGTCCAGGTTCCAGTCGCCGTCGGTGTCCCTGAGATCGCTCGTCTCGCCGGGTCGAAGGACAGCCCTGCCAGACCCGCCGGCTCGGAGGTCAGGACGTAGGTCAGCTCTCCGTTCCCCCCGGTCGCCTCGGGCAGCACCAGCGGCTCCATCGCCTCGCCCGGGGTCAACGTCATCGCCTTCACCGACGCATCGCCAAAGTCGGGCACCAAGTCGCGCACCTGCATGATCACTTCGGCCCCATCCGCCCGTCCGCTGGAGTCGGCCACCGTAAGATGGAAGTGCAGCACGCCCGGATTCAACGGCGCAACGAAAGTCGCCCGCTCCGTGTCCGCACCCGTCAGCACCACCTCGTCGGCCCAGCCCAGAACCCCGTCCCCGCTTCCGACGTCTCCTCGGCCCCAGACCTGGGCCCAGGCGAAGGTGAGGCTGTCACCATCCGGGTCCGAACTCCCCGAGGCGTCCAGCGTTACCGACGCCCCTGGATCCACCACTCGAGAGTTAACCTCCGCTGCCGCGACCGGCTGGCTACCCGATGGCGGCGGCGCCGTGTCCGGCCGTGGTGGGAGATGATCGTCGTCGACGATCATTGCCTTGTCGGTAAAGCTCGGTGCGTCGTTGCCGGCGTCGTCCTGAATCGGGTTGTTGCCTGCCGAGTAGCTCAGCGTGACCGCCTGACCCTTCCACAACGACGAGCGCATGAAGAGCAGGACGTCGCCAGAGGACTGGACTATTACTTCGCTGACGGCACGGGAGCTGCCATCCACCTCTACGATGAAGTCGCCTGTCGCCGGTATGGAAGTTCTGTCCAGCGCCTGGTTATAGTTCAGCGACAGCATCCACCTGGCTCCTCGAAACCCATACCCCGCCGACGCTGTTGCTCTGACGAGGCCCGGTGGAGTTGTGTCCCCGACATTGCTCGAAGCAGGCCCCGCAACTGTCGCCGAGACCGCCTCCGACAGCTTTCGACCGTCGCCCGCGCAGATCGCGTCCGCCGCCGAACAGTCCACCGGCGCCGCCAGCACCACCGTCACGTCCCCAGCCGAGTCAGGACGCACCTGCACCGTCACCCGGCCAATCTGCCCGGCAACCGCCCGCTTCACGGCCACCGCCCGGCCGCCCGTCACCCGGAGCGCGCGCTCGACCGCCGTCAGTTTCAGCCCCGGAACCTCCTCGCTGAATCGGAGCTCGAACTCGAACCGCTTTGCCCCGTCATGCGACGCCGGCAGACCGTGGAACGAAGCCGTCAGCGGCGTCCCGTTCACCACCGCCACGGAGAAGTCGGCCAGCTGGTTGCCGTCGGCGTCCCGCAGCCCGGCGGCGTCGTGCGGCCGCGTGTAGCTCACCGTCGCCGTCTCGCCGGCGGCGAGCGCTCGGCTGAGCGTCAGTTCGACCGCCATGTCGTCGTCGGCCGGGATCTTCGCGCTCTCCACCGCCGCCGCGGCCACCCCCACCGCAAAGTGGGCCGCGTCAGGCGGCGCGTTCCGGTTCAGCCGCCGGTCGAATACTAGCGCCATCTTCCCGCCCGACCCCGACGCGCTCCCCGTCACCGCGCTCGTCACGCACGTTCTGGCGTGCGCTAGTGCCTTGTCGGTGAACGCCGGCGCGTCCGTGCCGTGGAGGTTCTGAAGCGGGGACCCTGCCTTCGTCGGGTCGTAGGTCAGCTTCGGATCGAAGCTTGACGAAGGGCAGGGAAACACGGGGTTGATCAGATGCAGAATTACCCTCGCGCCCTCGAACTTGACCGCAGAGGCCGCCCGGAGACCCAAGAACGTGAACGCCGCGGGCTTCGGCACCGACGACGCGTCCAGGTCCTGGTCGTAGGTGAGCGTCAGCTCTGCCCCGTCGACCACCACCGGATCCGTCGCCGCCAGCGCCGGTGCGCCCGGGTCGGCGTCCAGCAGGTTGGCCAGCCCGACCGCCGCGGCTGGCGCCGTCGCCCGGTTGCCGGCGAGGTCACGGATGCCGGAGGTGCCGGAGACGCTCACCGTGACTGTCTGTCCCGCAACCGCCGCGGTGGCGGTCGTCATCGTGACGCTGACTCCGTCGACGTCGACGCCGGTAACGGGCCCGAGATCGGTTGTTCCACCGGTCATCGTGAACTGCCCCGCGCCCGGCGTCCCGGTGCCGTCCAGCCGCTCGCTGAAGTGTAGCGCCACGCTCGTTCCGTCGATGCTACCACCCACCAGCTTCGGCGGCGTCGCATCCAACACGGTGACGCGCACGCGGCTAATGTCCGCCACCTCTTTGCTGCTGGTGTCGCGCAGCGGGTTCGAGTCCGGCTTTTCGTAGTACACCCAGGCGAGATCGCGTTCGCCCACCGCTTCGGACAGCGTCACCTGCACTTTCGCCCCGGCGATGCTCGCCGTACCTGTGCCTTGGATGTACCGGACGCTGATGTCCGGCGCTGAAGCCCTCACTCGGAACGCGTTCCCCGCGGTCTCCGAGTCCACCAGTGCCCGGTTGAAGGTCAGGGTGAGCGCCGATCCCGACACCTTCGCGCTCTCCACCCAGGGGCCGGGCGGGACCGGGGAGTTGTTGGTCGCTACCTGCCGGAATGACTCCACTTCGTTGCCATTGGCGTCGCGGAGCTTGGCCTCGGCCGCTTGATTGTGGTCGCTGTGCCTTGCGTAGTTCACCGTGACGTTCCTGCCGCCGACATAGTCAAGTGCCATGTGGAGCGTCACGGTCGCGCTGTTGATGGAAATCCGGTCAGGGACCACGCCGGTCCAATATGCGCCTGTGTCCGTGAAACCGTCCACGTAGAACCTCCAGAGCAGCCCCGTGCCCGTGGTAACGACCGAGGCCAGATTCTCGTCGAAGGTCAGGGTAAGCGTGCTGCCGTTCACCACCGCGCTCGTGAGCTTCGGCGGCGTGATATCGTCCGCCGCAGCGCTTCCTGCAGCGACGATCAGGGCAAGTCCGGCCGCAAGCAGGCACGCCGCCGTGCGCCCGAAACGCACGCGGCGGGCAGGGGTTCCCGGAGAGTGGGAAAGAGAGCCTCTCGAAGCGTCGAACGTCACGTCCGTCTCCCGTTCCGGTGGGAAGCCCCTCTCAACCGCTGCCCGCCCGGGCAGGTTGAGGGAAGAGATGAAACGAGTGTCGGTACCGCCCCCTCCAACGACGCCGACTGCAGCGCCGACGCACCCGGGACTGTCACGGTGCAATCCGGACAGGACCGCGAGCCGCGCCGGCCTACCATCGCACCGCTCCTCGAAGCATCACCCCGTGCTCGGGCGGCTCGTCGCCGTTGGCGGCCTCGCGTCGCCTCGCGTCGAGGGTGACCGCGAAGCCCGGATCGCCTGGCACCACCGAGGTCAGCCGCCAGCCGATACGCAGCTCGCGGGCGGTGTCCGAGAGCCCGAACCCGGTATTCGGAGTACCGGTAAGACGGTCGCCGAACAGCCCGAGCCCATATCCGAGCTCGCCCTCGAGGCGCTGCTCGGCCTCGAACACCTGGTCCGCCGCCAGGCCCCGCGCATCGCCCACGCCCCACAGCCGGCCGACACCGCTCGACGCCGTGCCCCAGCTGGGGCTGAGGCTGAACGAGAGCCCGCGGCCCCGCTCGCCCGGAGCAAGGCGCACCGCGCCCGATGCGCCCCACTCGCCGTAGTCCGAGGTCTCGTGCGCTATGAGCGCCCGCGTCCGCGCCTCGACGCCGAGGCCCGTCTCCGGATCCGTCCAGGACACGCGCCCGCCGAGCTCGACGCCAGTGCCGGTCTCGGCATCGCCGCCGTCATGGCGCAGCCCGAGCTCAAGGCCCGGGGTGAGGGTACCTCCGCCCGTCGCGAACGCCCGGCTGCCTTCGAGCGCAAACCGCACCCGGCTCGCATTCGCCGCCGTCGTGCCCTCGTTCGAGACCGGCTCGGACTCGGTCTCCATCCAGAACGCGTCCCCCTTGAGCGCAAGGTCGATGCCGCTGCTCTCGTCGGCCTCGATCAGTGCGCCCCGCCCGCCCAGGGCAACGAGCCGCATCGCGAGATCGGCCTGGGTGGTGCGCTCGGGCTGGCCCCGGTCGTTCGCCGCCTGCACGATGGTCATCTCCCCGGTGCTCCAGCCCGCGAGACCCCAGACCGAAATCCGGTCGGTCACGCCCACGCGCGCATAGGGGCTCACCGTCGTCATCGAGCTCTCGATGGTGCCGGAATCGACGCCCGGCTGATTGAAGGTGCCTTCGCCTTCGCTCATAGAGACCGCCACACCGGCCAGCAGGCGCTTCCACTCCGCGTCCGCGCCAAGGACACCGGTGGTCACGTTGCCGTCGATGCTGACGTTCCCCGCGTCCGCCGGCGCCTCGCCGTCGAAGCCGCCCACCGTCACGCGGCCCCAGGCGGCAAACCCCGGACCGGCGCCGTCACCCTCCATGGCAAGATGGAACGTGCTCCCGAGCAGCAGTTCGCGGTCCGAAAGGTCACGCATCGGCGCGCCGGCGAGGTGGGGTGATTTACGGAAACCGAGGTCCGTCTCCGGCCAGCCGCCCGGTCCCGATTCGGTTGCGGGGGACCCCGAACCGGGCCAACCGTCACCCGCGGGCGCCGGTCGCTGCGGGGCGCCCATCACGCGGGCCAGCGAGGTCAGCGTCCGGCCGAGGAACGCCGCGTCATCCGTCTCCGCGAGGTCGACCGTCTGCCCGCCCACCGTCACCTGCGCGCCCGTGAGCGGCTTCGCCAGACGGTCGGAGACCGCGTCCGCCACGTGGCCCGCCACCGCGCGCCCGAAGCGCGACAGCCACATCGTCTGGAGCGGGTCGCTATTCTCGATGGTGCCCGTCGCCTCGCCATCGCCGATCGCCGCACCCCGCGGGTTCGTCAGTTTCAGCGTGAAGATCTCCTCGCCCTCGTCCACGGCGTCGTCGAGGATCGGCACCGAAACCGTCTTCTCAAGCTCGCCCGCGGCGAAGCTGAGCGTGCCGCGCGTAAAGGTGTAGTCCTCACCCGCCGCCGCCGTGCCGTCGCGGGTCGCGTAGTCCACCGTGACCGTGACCGATGCGGCGCGGTTCAACGTCGCCGCGAACTCGACCGCGGCATCCGAACCCTCGCTGGCGCGGGCGTCCGCGACCGAGATCGCCACCGGGCCCCGCACCGTCGCGGTGAGCGCGCTCACAAGCTTGCGCCCGTCCGGCGCGCAGAGCGCGCCGGACGCCGAACAGTCCGTCGCCGCCGGCAGCGCCACCGTCACGTCGTCCACGCCGTCGGGACGCACCTGCACCGTGATGCGCCGGATCTCTCCGGCGACGGCGCGCTTCACCGCCACCGCCTTGCCGCCCGTCACCTGTAGCGCGTCCTCGACCGTCCTCAGTTTGAGGCCGGCAATCTCCTCGGCGAAGCGGAGTTCGAACTCGAACCGCTTCGCCCCGTCGTGCGCCGCCGGGAGCCCCGTGAACTCGGCCGTCAGCCCGTTGCCCGGGCCCGGCACCGCCGCCAAGACGCTCGCGAGCTTCCGCCAGCCGCGTCCGCAGATGGCCCCCGAAGCCACGCAGTCCGTTGTCGCCGCCAGCGCGATGGTCATGTCCCCGTCCCCGGCCGGGCGCACCCGCACCGTCACGCTGTCGTTCCTGCCCCGCACCGTGCGCTTCACGTCGATCAGCCGCCCGCCAGTCACCGTGAGGGCGCGCTCCACCGCCATCAGCGTCAGCCCCGGCACGTCCTCTCCGAACCGGACCTCGAAGCCGAACCGCTTCGCCCCGTCATGGGCAACGGGAAGACCGTGGAACGAGGCCGTCAGCGGCGGCCTGCTCGCCACCTGCAGGGAGAAGTCGGCCAGCTGGTTGCCGTCGGCGTCCCGCAGCCCAGCGGCGTCGTGCGGCCGCGTGTAGCTCACCGTCGCCGTCTCGCTGGCGGCCAGCGCGCGGCTGAGCGTCAGTTCGACCGCCCTGTCGTCAGCGGCCGGGATCGTGGCGCTCTTCACCGCCGCGGCCGAAATCCCCGCCACCGCGAAATGGGTCGCGTCCGGCGGCGCGCTCCGGTCCAGCCGCCGGTCGAACCCAAGCGCCATCTTCCCGCCCGAGGCCGACGCGCGCCCCGACACCTCGCTCGTCACGCATGTTCTGGTGTTCGCCACCGCCTTGTCGGTGAACGCCGCCGCGTCCGTGCCGTGGAGGTTCTGCAGCGGGGACCCCGCCTTCGCCGGGTCGTAGGACAACACGTATGGATCGGCGCCGAACCTGGCCCTGGTGCAGGGGTACACGGGATTGTTCAGGACCAAAGTCACCCGCGCGCCGTCGATGCCGACGTTGGTGAATGCTCTAATCTCCTCATCCAACTTGAACGAATCGGGCTCCGGCACCGACGACGCGTCCAGGTTCTTGTCGTAGGTGAGCGTCAGTATCGCCCCGTCCACCGCCACCGGGTCCGTCGCCGCCAGCGCCGGCGCCCCCGGGTCGGGGTCCAGCAGGTTGGCCAGCCCGACCGCCGCGGCCGGCGCCGTCGCCTCGTTGCCGGCGACGTCGCGGATGCCGGACGTACCGGAGAGGCTCACCGTGACCGCCTGTCCGGCCGTCGCCGCGGTGGCGGTCGTCATCGTGATGCTGGACCCGTCGACGTCGACGTTGGTGACCGCCCCGAGATCGGTCGTTCCGGCGGTCACCGTGAACTGCCCCGCGCCCGGCGTCCCGGTGTCGTCCAGCGGCTCGCTGAAGTGCAGCGCCACGCTGCTTCCGTCGATGCTGCCGCCCACCAGCCTCGGCGGCACCGCGTCCAGCACGGTGAGGCGCACGGAGCTGAAGCTCCCGGCGTCGTTGTCGCCGGTGTCACGCAGCGGGTTCGCCGCGGGTTTCCTATAGGCCACCCAGGCGATATCGTATTCGTCCACCGCCGAAGCCAGCGCCACCCGCACGTTCGCCCCGCTGATGCTTGCCGTGCCCGTACCCCGGATACTGCGGCCACCGTCGTCCCGTCCCAAGGTGTCCACCCGGAATGCGCTTCCCGCGGTCTCCGAGTCCGCCATCGCCCTGTTGAAGGTCAGGGTGAGCGCCGTTCCGGCCACCTTCGCGCTCTCCACCCAGGGGCCCGCCGGGACCGGCGAGTTGTTGGTCACGACTTGCCGGAACGACTCCACCTCGTTGCCGTCGGCATCGCGGAGCTTCGTTACAGCCGCGTAATTGTGGCTGCTGTGCCTGTTGTAGATCACCGTGACGTCCCGGCCGCCGACGTATTCTATGGCCATGTTGAGCGTCACGGTCGCGCCGCTGATGGTAATCCGGTCAGGGACCAGGCCGTTGTGAAATTCGCTCGTCTTCTTGAATCCCTTCACCGAGAACCTTATGCCCAGCCCCTGGCTCGTGGTATCGGCCGCGGCCAGGGTCTCGTCGAAGGTCAGGGTGAGCGTGCTGCCGTTCACCGCCGCGCTCGTGAGCGTCGGCGGCGTCGTGTCCGCCGCCGCGGTCCCCGCGCCGAAGGTCAGGGCAAGGCCGGCCGTCAGCGCGGCGAAGGCAAGAGCGGCAATCGGGTTACGCATCGTGACATCTCCGTTCAAATCGAACGTCGGAGGAAAGAATGGAATCGCGCCCGAGGCCGCCCGCCGTCGTCACCACCGGATTGCGCCGCGCAGCGCTACTCCGTGCTCGACCGGGCCGTGGTGGTTCGCCGGCTCCTTCCGGGTGGCGCCCAGCTTGACCTCGAACCCTGCACTGCCCCGCGCCGCCGGGGTCAGCCGCCAGCCGATGCGCCAGTCGCGCACGGTGTCCGAGAACCCGAAGCCGACGTTCGGCGTGCCCGTGAAGGCGCCGCCGAACGCGGGCAGGCCGTAGCCGAACTCGCCGTCGAGGCGCCGCTCGGGCTCGAACGTCTCGCTGGAGCTAAGCCCCCGCGCGTCGCGCGCCGACCAGAGGCGCTCCACGCCGCTCGACGGCGCCCCCCACGTGGGCGCGAGGCGGAACGAGAGCCCGCGTCCCGAGGCCCCTGGCGCTAGGCGCACCGCGCCCGATGCGCCCCAATCGCCGTAGTCCGAGTTTTCGTGCGCTATGAGCGCCCGCGTCCGCGCCTCGACGCCGAGGCCCGTCTCCGGATCCATCCAGGACACGCGCCCGCCGAGTTCGACGCCGGTGCCGGTCTCGGCATCGCCGCCGTCATGGCGCAACCCGAGCTCAATGCCCGGCGTGAACACACCGCCGCCGCCCATCACAAGTGATCGGCTGCCTTCGAGCGCAAGCCGCACCCGGGTGGCTTTCGCCGCCGTCGAGCCCTCGTTCGAGACCGGCTCGGATTCGGTCTCCATCCAGAACGCGTCCGCCCTGAGCGCAAGGTCGATGCCACCGCTCTCGTCGGCCTCGATCAGCGCGCCCCGGCCGCCCAGGGCCGCGAGCCGCATCGCGAGACCAGCCCGGGTGGTCCGCTCGGGATGGCCGCGGTCGTTCGCCGCCTGCACGATGGTCATGTCGCCGGTGCCCCAGCCAGCGAGGCCCCAGACCGAGACCCGGTCGGTCACGCCCACGCGCGCATAGGGGCTCACCGTCGTCATCGTGCTCTCAATGGTGCCGGTATCGACGCCTGGCTGCTCGAAACTGCCCTCGCCCTCGCTCATCGAGACCGCCACACCGGCCAGCAGGCGCTCCCACTCCGCGTCCGCGCCAAGGACACCGGTGGTCACGTCGCCGTCGATGCGCACTGTGCCGCTGTCCGCCGGCGCCTCGCCGTCGAAGCCGCCCGTCGTCACTCGGCCCCAGGCCGCAAGCCCCGGACCGGTCCCGTCGTTCTCCCTGGCGAGGTGGAACGCGCTGCCGAGCAGCAGCTCGCGGTGCGAGATCCCGCGTGCCGGGGCACTGTCGAGGGTCGGGGAACCCCGGAGACCGGGGCCTGCCCAAGCCTGCCCCGGACCCGACCCGGGGGACCCGAGTCCGGATTCGTCTCCAGGCACCGACCCATCCGGCGCGCCGAACCCGCGAACGAAGGCGCTCAGCGCCGCGCCGTCCCTGGTCTGCGCCGGGTTGAGGCTCTGGCCGCCTGCCGTCACCTGTGCGCCCGAAAGCGGTTTCGCCAGTCGGTCGGAGACCGCGTCCACCACGTGGCCCGCCACCGTGCGCCCGAAGCGTGACAGCCACATCCTCTGCAGCGGGTCGCTGTTCTCGATGGTGCCCGTCGCCTCGCCGTCGCCGATTGCCGCTCCCAGCGGGTTGGTCAGCTTCAGCGTGAAGGTCTCCTCGCCCTCGTCGATGGCGTCGTCGAGCAGCGGCACCGAGACCGTCTTCCCGAGCTCGCCCGCGGCGAAGGTGAGCGTGCCGCGGGTGAAGGTGTAGTCCTCGCCCGCCGTCGCCGTGCCGTCCCGGGTCGCGTAGTCCACCGTGACCGTGCCGGACGCCGCGCGGCTGAGTGTCACCGTGAACGCGATCGCCTCGTCCGCCTCGCTGGCGCCGGCATCCGCGACCGAGAGCGCCACCGGACCCCGCACCGTCGCGGTGAGGGCGCTTGAAAGCCTGCGCCCGTCCGGCGTGCAGATCGCACCGGATGCCGAACAGTCCGCCGTCGCCGGCAGGGTGATGGTCACGTCGTCCACCCCGTCCGGGCGCACCTGCACCGTCACACGGCGGATCTGCCCGGCCACCGCGCGCTTCACCGCCACGACCTTGCCGTTGGTCACCGAGAGTGCCGCCTGGACCGCCGTCAGCCTGAGCCCCGCCACCTCCTCGCTGAACCGGATCTCGAACGCAAACCGCCGGCTGCCGTCGTGCCCGGCCGCCATCCCGTGGAACGAAGCCGTGAGCGGCGGCAACGCCACCGGCGCCGTCGCGGCGCTGGTCAGCGTCTCGGCGTTCCCGGCATCGTCGGTGAAGCTCACCCGTACCCTGATCGAAGCATCCGCGTCCGCGTCGGCAAGCGTGTAGCTCGAGGAGGTCGCCCCTGCGATATCCGTATCTGCCCCGTCGCGCACCGACACCCACTGGAAGGCGAATATGGCGTTGGCCAGGCCGTCCGCGTCCGCGATGCCGGCAGTCGACGCCGTCAGTGTCCCCCCGACCTGCGCCGTACCCGCGATGGTCGGCGCCCCGGTCGCCGGTGCATTCGGACCCGGCACCGTCGCCGAGAGGGCCGCGAGCTTCTTGCCGCCGGACGCGCAGATCGCGCCCGCCGCCGAGCAATCCGTCGTCGCCGCCAGCGCCACGGTGACCGCCCCGGCCCCGGCCGGGCGCACCTGCACCGTCACGCGGCGGTTCTCGCCCCGCACCGTGCGCTTCACGTCCACCAGGCGCCCGCCGGTGACCGTAAGCGCGGCCTGGACCGCCGTCAGCCGCAGCCCCGCGACCTCCTCGCTGAAGCGGACCTCGAACTCGAAGCGCCTCTCGCCGTCATGCGCATCGGGCAGGCCGTGGAACGATGCCGTCAGCGCCGCGGGACCCGCAACCGTCGCCGACACCGCGCTTTCGAGCGTGCGGCCCCCGTCCATGCAGATGGCACCGGCGGCCGAGCAGTCCGTCGTCGCGGCAAGCGCCACCGTCACGTCCCCGGACGAGGCCGGACGCACCCGGACCGTGAGGCGGCGGTTCTGCCCGGCCACCGCGCGCCGCACGTCCACCAGCCGCCCGCCGGTGACCGAGAGCGCCCCGGCCTCGAACGCCGTCAGCCGCAACCCCTGGAACTCCCGGCTGAACCGGATCTCGAAGCTGAACAGCCCGCTGCCGTCGTGCGCCGCCGGCAGCCCGTGGAACGACGCCGTCAGCGGCGCCGGCGCCACCTGCGCCGTCGCGTCACTGGTCAGCGACTCCGCGAACCCGGCGTCGTCGGTGAAACTCGCGCGCACCTTCACCGCCGCACCCACGTCCGATGGGCCGGGCACGTAGCTGGAGGAGGTGGCCCCGGCGATGTCGGTGTCGGTCCCGTTCGCTCTCGACACCCACTGGAACGCGAAGGCCGCGCCGGTGAGACCGTCGGCGTCGGCGATGTCGTCGCTCGATGCCCGCAGCGTCTCGCCCGCGCGCGCCAGGCCAGAGATGGTCGGGGCGCCCGTCGCCTCGAAACCGATCACCTCCGCAACCGTGATCGTGGCGGTCTGGCTCGCCGCGTCCGCCGTGTCGGCCGCGCTCGGGGACGACTTCAGCGAGTAGGCCCCGTCGGCGTCGTCGGCGGTGTAGGTGAACCGGTAGGTCCCGAGCGTTGTCGGCGTCCCCCGCACCGTGCGCGTCGCCGCATCGAAGACGAGCCCCGCCGGCAGTTCGCTCACCGCGTAGACATAGGGAACCGTGATGGTGTCGCCGCGGGCGTCGGTGTAGGTCGTGTCGCCGCCGCTCGCCGCCGGCAGCACCCACCTGGCCGGCGCGCCCACCGCCATGTTCCTGCGGCTCGCCGTCGCGGCGAACCGCGGGGCGGCGGTGTTCGCGGGGGGCTTTCCCTTGAGCACGACATGCGTGCTCGCCGAGGCCCCGTGCGGGTCGGTCGCCGTCACGTCCACCCGGATGTCCGCCGCCTCGTGCGCGGTGACGCCGCGGAAGTACAGCCTCCCCTGGCTTCCCCCTTCCGGGCTGCCCGGCGCCGCGATGCGGGGAAAGCCGTCGAAGAAGTGCACCTTCGCCGGCAGGGTGTAGGAGGTCGAGTAGGTCAGCGCATCGCCGTCCGGGTCCTCGAACATCGGCGCCATCCGGTCGGAGCCCGAACACCGGTCGCGGCCCGCCAGGGGAGTGGTGCTGATCAGGGCGTTGGTGGCGAGGTTCAGCGTCGCGAACGCGGTGCCCGACGTCTTCTCCTCGCAGCCGTCGCTGCCGGAGAGCTGCAGCAGCCGCGGCGCGGTGTTCGACGAGCCCGTGGTGGCGCTGCCCGAGTCCGACCACGGACCCGGCCCGACGCCGTTCGCCGCCCGCACCTGCACCCGGTAGGCGGTGCCCTGCGCCAGCCCCGTGATCGTCGCCGTGGTCGCCGTGCCGGTATGGGTGTGGCCGCCCGGCTCGCCCTCCTCGACCCAGTCCGCAGGGTCAGCCGGATCCGCATCGCCCGCGTAGTAGCGCAGGTCGTAGTCGGTGTCCGTCTGGTACGAGTTCCAACTCACCGACAGGCTGCTCGCGGCGGTCCCCGCGCTCACCGCAGGCGCGGGCACCTTGCCCGGCATGCCGTGCGTGTAGGGGTAGCCATTGACGGCGATCTTCAGGGATGAGCCACCCCACTTCCACCATCCCCCGTTCTCTTTTACGTTGATGCTCCGCGTAGCGCTGTAGTTCCCAACGGTCAAACCGGCAGCACTGCCGGAATCTTCCCCGTCCGACCACGTTCGAGCGATCTGAATATCCCTGCCGCCGACATCGCTCACGTCGATCGTTACGCCATAGCCCTGAAAGGTCCAGCCTCTGGGAAGACGGATACCGGTGCCGGGGGCCGTGAATCTGTTGAGCCCCGTCTTGAGCTTGGACGGGTTCTTCAGCGTGCCGAGCCTTAAACCGATCGGTTCGCTTCTTTCCCAGCGCAGCCGCTCGATGCTCACGCTGTAGGTCGGCTCCGGCGACCCCTCCGGGTTGCCGACCTCGAGTTCGATGTCGACGCTGGTCAGCATGTAGCCCGAGGAATTGCTGCCGTAGTAGAAATAGAAATTCTGGTTGTGGTCAGTGTCGAAGTAGGCGGGATTTGCGCCGCCGGAGCCCTGCCCCGTATTGCTCACCAGCCTGGCGATCTGTACCGCCGCCACCGGAACGGGGGCGGTGACGAGGGCCGCGAGCCCGAACACCGCCGCCCACGCGCCAAGCGCGCGCCGGAAACCGGGAAGGCGGAAGCGGGAAAAGCAAGCGTTCCCTGCCGGGTGACCGAACGGGGAGTTCCGGCCACGAAAACGGCGTTCTTGCCGGGCAAGGTCGGCGCGGCCCATGGCGTCAGCCGCGCTGCAGGTATCGGAGAATTCGCCGCCCGGACCCAACTCGGCTTTCGGCTCTCCAGGCATTGCGTGCCTCCCAGGCGCTCGACGCGGCTGTGGCACCGGACACAGGATGGGCGGTCAGCTCTGCCTGACCGGTACTGCGCCTGCGCGTTTGGTCCCGGCGGTCATGACGATCTCGATGTTGCCGGGCCTATTCGCCCACCCTCCGCGACGGTGAATGCAAGCTCTGTGAAACCCTTGCAGGAAACAGGGTATCCAGGCCCAAGTTCCTGTAAATCCTCCCATTTGGGAGGGATCCGGGGTCCGCGAGGAGTGCCGATGAAGGCGGCGGGAGGAGAATCGAGTCAGCTGCCGTCAGCGCCGCGGCAGGGCGACCGCTGCCAGGACCTGCGGCCAAGCGGGGCACGACAGTGTCCGTTCGCCTCCGCCTCAAAGCGATGAACAAGCGCTCTGCTATGCGAGCCATGCGGCATGACATTTGCGACAGCGGTGTCGTTCCGGAACGAAGTTCCCGGCTGTTCCGCGGCTCCGACCGGTCCGGCGCGCGGGTGGCGGCGATGTACAACACCCTGGTCGGCACCGCCACGCTCGACGACGATGATCCCCGGACCTGGCTCGCCGATGTGTCCAGGCAGACTGCCGGTCTGCAGCATGGCGACCTGTACGCGATCCTGACCCGGAACCGGAAACCATCGCAGGACCTGGCCTCCGGCCGGCCGAGCCGGACCTTGACGTGGACACCGTCTTCCACCCGCCCGTGTCTCCTGGCGGTTCACCGTGGACGTCTCCGTGGAACCGGGCAAACCCGCCCCTCGCGAGACCCCCGGTCCCATTGCGTCACGCACCGCAATCCACAGTCTGCGGTTCCCCGGATGCCTGCCGAGGGGCGGCTGTGGTGAAGCTCCCACCGGAACGGAGATCTCGAGACATCACCATGCCGTCCCCGGGACCTCGCGGGATCATGCACGCCCGGGCGCCATCGCCGGTTTCCGTTCGCACTGATGCGGGACGCTCCGGTCAGTTCTCGCGCAGAGCCCGATCGATGCTGGTGAGGATGGGCTTGAGCAGATATTCGAACGGCGTCGAGGCACCGGTGACAATCATGACCTCGGCCGGCATGCCAGGAACGAGCTGGAGGTGTTCGAGCGCGGCCTGACCGGGATCGAGGGCGACACGGGCCTCGTACCAGGAGGCGCCGGTACGGGTGTCGGAGAACGCATCGGCCGAGATCCGGATCACGCGGGCGTCGAACGGCGGCGTGGTGAGCAGGGAGAACGCGGTCAGGCGCACCCGGGCCGGCAACCCTACCGCAACTGAATCAATGTCGTCGGGAGCAATGCGGGCCTGAACGACGAGGCGCTCGCCCGAGGGAACGATGTCCAGCAGCCTTTGTCCGGGCGCGATGACGGCACCCGGAGTGAACACGCCCAGGCCGACGACGGTCCCCGCCACGGGCGCGACGATACGGGTGCGCGAAAGCACGTCCTCGGCAGCGGTCAGGCGTTGCTCAAGGTCGGCGAGCCGGACCTCGACTTCGCGCAGCTGGCCGGTGACTTCAGTCCGACGCGCGTTCCACAGCCGGACGATCTGGAGCCGCACCTCGCTGGCGGCCTCTTTCATGCGCGCTGCCTGGGCCCGGTTGCGCGCGCGTTCCCCGATGACCTCGGTCTGCTCGCGTTCCAGGCCACGCAGCCGTTGCCTGGTCGTGTAGCGGTCCTTGACCAACGAGCGGACATCGCGGATTTCGTCGGCGAGCAAGGCAACGTGGCGGTCCTGGGCCGCGATCTGTCCCTCGAAGCCCGCCGCCTGCTCGTGGAGCTGCGCGATCCGCTGCTCGAGGATCGCGACTTCACTGTTCAGAGAGGCCTTTCTTGCGGAAAAGATTCGTTCCTGGGTGGCACGGACCGCCCCGGCGTTGGCTGTCCGCAACCGTTCCGGCCAGTCGATGGAGTCGAGGCCGTCACGCTCGGCGATGAGCCGCGCCTCCAGCGCCGCGGCCGAGCGGTGCTGGGCTGTGACCTGAGCCAGGGTAGCGCGCGGCTGTGTGTCATCGAGAACGAGCAGAACCTGCCTGAGCTCGACGGCGTCGCCCTCGGCGACCGCAATCGCCGCGACAATGCCGCCTTCGAGATGCTGCACGGTCTTGCGCTCGCCGCGTACCCCCAGCACGCCCGGAGCAATGGCCGCGCTCTCCAGCGGCGCGAGCGCCGCCCACGCCGCAAAGCCGCCGCAGAACAGCCCCGCCAGGGCGCCGGCCAACGCCATGGACCGGGCTACCCCCATGGGGCGGGGAACGGGAGAGAGGCCAAGCGGCCGGGGGTTCGGGGCCGCGGGAAGAGTGGTGCCCCTGGGGACGAGATCGCCGCTCATGCGTTCGCCGCCTGCGAGGGGACCGGCCGCCGCAATTCGTCCAGAATCCGGTCGGCGGGTCCGTAGGCCGCCACCGCTCCGCTCCTGATGACCACGATCCGGTCGGCCTTGACCATGACCGGCGCCCGTTGCGCGACCAGCACCACCGTGACGCCTCGCTCGCGCAGCCGGTCAAGGGCATCCATGAGCGCCCACTCCCCGTCGCCATCGAGATACGCGTTTGGCTCGTCGAGCACGACCAGTGCCGGATTGCCGAACACGGCGCGCGCGAGCGCGATGCGCTGGCGTTGCCCGCCCGAAACCGGCACTCCGCCCTCGCCGATGGGGGTCTCGTACGCGGCGTCGAGTTCCAGCACCGTCCGATGCGCACCGGCAAGCTCCGCGGCTGCAACCACGGCCTCGTCCGGAGCTTCGCCGAGCCGGGCGATGTTGTCGCGCACCGTGCCCGCGAACAGCTCGATGTTCTGCGGCAGGTAGCCGACGTGACGGCCGCGGTCTGCGGCCGGCCATGTTGCCATGTCCGCACCGTCGAGGCGCACATGACCCACCGTCGGAGCGAGCGATCCGACGATGAGACGCACCAGCGTGGTCTTGCCCGCCCCCGACGGCCCGACGATCCCCAGCATCTCGCCCGCCTCGACGCGCAGGCTCACCCCGCGGAGCACCGCCGAGCGCCGTCCCGGGGGTGCGTAGCCCACCCCTTCAAGTTCGAGCACCCCCTTCGGGCGCGGCAGCACGGTTCCGGCCACCTGCCCTCCGGCGCGGTGCAACAGGTCCTCAAGGCGCCGCCACGCCGCCCGCGCCGCGACGAAGGCACGCCAGCTGCCGATGGACTGCTCGACCGGAGCCAGTCCGCGCGCAAGCACGATCGAGGCCGCGATCATCCCGCCGGGGCTCATCTCGGCGCCGATGACCAGCCAGGCCCCCACCCCCAGCATCGCCACCTGCAGGGCGAAGCGAGATGCCTTCGCGAACGCCGCGATCGCGGAGGCGATGTCGTTCGCCGCCACCTGCCGCCGCAGGCCGCCGGGGGCCGGTTGCACGCTGCGCCGTACGAGCGCGGGCAGCATGCCCATCGCGATGATGGCATCAGCATTGCGCACTGCCGCATCGGCCTCGTTCAGCGCCTTCGCCTGGGCGTCGTTCGCCGCGGCCACGCGCTTGCGCGTTCCGAGGTCGTTCGCCACCGCGCATCCCGCGAGCAGCAATGCGCCGCCCAGGCCGATCCAGCCGAGCACCGGGTGGATGAGAAACACCACCGCGAGGAATACGGGCGCCCAGGGAGCATCGAACAGCGGTGCCACCGACGGGCTGCCGACATACCCTCGTACCGCCGCCAGGTCGCGCAGTCCCTGGGCGGACACGCCGCCGCCCGACCGCAGCGCGTCGGACACTGCGCCGGAGAGCACGGAACCGCCCAGCTCGCCCTCGAGCCAGGCCCCGACCCGGGCCAGGATGCGTCCGCGCAGCGCATCGAGCAGGCCAAAGACGATCAGCGCCGCCGCCACCATCGCTGTCAGCACAAGCAGCGTGTCGATGTGACCTGTGGTCAGCACCCTGTCGAAGATCTGCATCATGTAGAGCGGCACTGCGAGCATCAGCAGGTTCAGAAAGGCGCTGAACGCCGCCACCCCGGCCCACACCCGTCGGCACGACGCCATCGCGCGTTCCAGGGCGTCGGCGGGCTGCGCCGTCATCGCGGCAGCTCATGGCATGGGGAACGGTCCGGCGGAGTCCGATCTCCGCTCTTCAAACCCTGCACCTCTCCAGGCTCGTCGCAGCGCGTCCACGAGGCGCCGGCGGTTGCATCATGCCCGCGCCTAGAACAGGAAGTCCGAGGAATCCAGCTCGGCCAGGTCGACGTTCTCCAGCACGATCGTTCCTCTCGACAGCTCCAGCCGCACGTGGGCGCCCTCCTGTCGTGCCTCCACGTCCTCGAAGTCGGACAGGCCCAGGCCCCGCAGGTCGAGCAGATCCTCACCGACGGCGAAATCCGTGACCCGGTCGGCGCCGAACCTGCCTGTGAACACGAAGGTGTCACTGCCCTCGTGGCCCGTCAGAACGTCGTCGCCAGCGCCGCCGACGATGCGATCATTTCCGTGGCCGCCAAAGAGCCGGTCGTCGCCGTCCTCGCCTTCCAGCGTGTCGTCGCCGCTGTGGCCCCTCAGCAGGTCGTCGCCTTGATGCCCCCGTACCAGGTCATCGCCGATGCCGCCCCCAAGCGTGTCGTTCCCGGTGCCGCCAAACAGCCGGTCGTCGCCGTCGCCGCCGTCCAGCATGTCATTGCCGTCGCGGCCGCGAAGGGTGTCGTCGCCCGTGTGCCCCCACAGCTGGTCGTTGCCCCGGCCCCCGTCGAGCGTGTCGTTGCCCGCACCTCCGAGCAACCTGTCATTTCCCGCGCCGCCGTCCAGCCGGTCGTCGCCGGACCGGCCGCGAAGGATGTCGTCACCCGAGTCGCCAAGCAGCACGTCGTTGCCAGGGCCCCCGTCAAGCGTGTCGTTGCCGGTACCCCCGAGCAACGAGTCATTTCCCGCGCCGCCGATCAGCATGTCGTCGCCGCCACGACCGCGAAGGACATCGTCACCGTCGCCGCCCCGCAGCGTATCCGCTCCCGCTCCACCGTCGGTCGTGGTTTCGGTGACCGACACCTCGTAGGTGCCTGTACTGTTTTGCTGGGCGCTGGCCGCCACATAGTATGTGCCGCCTGCGTGCACCGTGAATGTCAACTGGCTGTCCCTGCCGAAACCGCTGTCGTCGTCCGTCAGGCCCGCGACCGCGTTGCCGTCAGCGTCGTGGAGGCCTCGCAGATACGGGTTGCCCAGCGTGCCGGCGCCGCTCGAGGCGCCCTTCAGGTCGATCCGGTAGGCCTTGCCCGCCTCCAGCGTCACCGCAAACCAGTCGACGTCACCCTGATGCCCGATCGAGCCCGACGCCGAGTCGCCGACCGCGGCCTGACCGGCCGTCCCTGCCGTCGCCCCATAGTCGTCCAGACTGCTGTCCGTAACGTCCGTCACCGATAGCTTGTAGGTGCCAGTGCTGCTTCCCCATGCGCCGCCGGCCGCCACGTAGTATGTGCCGGCCGCCGACGCGGTGAACGTCAGCTGGCTGTCCCTGCCCGCCCCGCTGTCGTCGTTCAGCGTGTTGACGATCCGGTTGCCATTCGCGTCGTAGATGCCCCGCAGATACGGGTCGGCCAGCGTACCTGCACCGCTCGAGGCGCCCTGCAGGTCGATCCGGTAGGTCTTGCCCTCCTCAAACGTCACCGCATACCAGTCGGTGTCGCCCACATGCCCGATCCCGCCCGTCACCGAGCCGCCGACCGATACCGTGCCGGCCGTCCCCGTCGACGCCCCGTGATCGTCCTGGCTGCCGCCCGTGACATCCGTCACGGACACCTGGTAGGTGCCTGTCCCGTTTTTCCAGGCGCCGGCCGACACGTAGTAGGTGCCGGCCGTCTCCACGGAGAAGGTCAGTTGGCTGTCCCTGCCCGCCCCGCTGTCGTCGTCCGTCATGCCCGCGACCGCATTGCCATCAGCGTCGTGGAGGCTCCGCAGGTAGGGGTCGCGCAGCGTGCCGGAGCTGCTCGAGACCCCCTTCAGGTCGATCCGGTAGGTCTTGCCCGCTTCCAGCGTCACCGCAAACCAGTCCACGTCGCCGGCATGGCCGATCTCGCCCGTCGCCGAGCCGCCGACCGCCACCGTGCCGGCCGTCCCCGTCGACGCCCCGTGATCGTCGGCGCTCCCGTCCGTGACATCCGTCACCGACACCGTGTAGGTGCCCTCGCCGCTTGCCCAGGCGCCGCCGGCCGATACGTAGTAGGTGCCGGTCGTCCCCACGGTGAACGTCAGCTGGCTGTCCCTGCCCGCGCCGCTGTCGTCGTCCGTCATCCCCGTAACCGCATTGCCGTCCGCATCGCGGAGTGACAGATACGGGTCGCGCAGCGTGCCGGCGCCGCTCGACGCGCCCTGCAGGTCGATCCGGTAGGTCTTGCCTGCCTCCAGCGTCACCGCATACCAGTCGATGTCGCCCGCATGTCCGAGGTCGCCCGTCGCCGAGCCACCGACCGCCACCGTGCCGGCCGTTCCCGTCGACGCCCCGTGATCGTCAACGCTGCCGCCCGTGACATCCGTCACCGACACCTGGTAGGTGCCCGTCCCGTTTTCCCAGGCGCCGGCCGACACATAGTAGGTACCGGCCGTCTCCACGGTGAACGTCAGCTGGCTGTCCCTGCCGACGCCGCTGTCGTCGTCCGTCATGCCCGCAACCGCACTGCCGTCAGCATCGTAGATGCCCTGCAGGTACGGATCGCGCAGCGTGCCGGCGCTGCTCGAGACCCCCTTCAGGTCGATCCGGTAGGTCTTGCCCGCCTCCAGCGTCACCGCAAACCAGTCGGTGTCACCCGCATGCCCGACCGCACCCGTCGCCGAGCCGCCGACCGCAACCGTGCCGGCCGTCCCCGATGACGCCCCGTGATCGTCGGTACCTGCGTCCGTGACATCCGTCACCGATACCGTGTAGGTGCCTGCACTTCTCTCCCAGTTGCTGCTGGCCGCCACATGGTAGGTGCCGGCCGTGCTCGCCGTGAACGTCAACTGGCTGTCAAATCCTGCGCCGCTGTCGTCGTCCGCCATGCCTGCGACCGCATTGCCGTCAGCATCGCGGAGCGACAGATACGGGTCGCGCAGCGTGCCGGCGCTGCTCGAACTGCCCTGCAGGTCGATCCGGTAGGTCTTGCCCGCCTCCAGCGTCACCGCATACCAGTCGATGTCACCCGCATGCTCGAGTTGACCCGTCGCCGAGCCGCCGACCGCAACCGTGCCGGCTGTCCCTGCCGACGCTCCGTGATCGTCCTGGCTGCCGCCCGTGACATCCGTCACCGACACCTCGTAGGTGCCGGTACGGCTGTCCCAGGCGCTCGCCGCCACGTAGTAGGTTCCGGCCTTCTCCACGGTGAATGTCAGCTGGCTGTCAAGACCCTCACCGCTGTCGTCGTCCGTCACGCCCGAGACCGCATTGCCATCCGCGTCGCGGAGAGCCAGATACGGGTCGTGGAGTGTGCCGGTGCCGCTCGATCCGGCCTTCAGGTCGATCCGGTAGGTCTTGCCCGCCTCCAGTGTCACCGCATACCAGTCGGTGTCACCCGCATGCCCGACCTCGCCCGTCACCGAGCCGCCGACCGCCACCGTGCCGGCCGTTCCCGTCGACGCCCCGTGGTCGTCGAGGCTGTCGTCCGTGATATCCGTCACCGATACCTTGTAGGTACCCGTTCTGTTTCCCCAGCCGCCACTGGCCGCCACATGGTAGGTGCCGTCCGCCGACGCCGTGAACGTCAGCTGGGCGTCCCTGCCCGCACCGCTGTTGTTGTCCGACGTGCTGAGGATCCGGTTGCCGTCGGCGTCATAGATGCCCCACAGATACGGGTCCGGCAGCGTGCCGGCGCTGCTGGAGGCGCCCTGCAGGTCGATCCGGTAGGTCCTGCCCGCCTCCATCGTCACCGCAAACCAGTCGATGTCGCCGGCATGCCCGAGGTCGCCCGTCGCCGAACCCCCGACCGCCACCGTACCGGCCGTCCCCGTCGACGCCCCGTGATCGTCGATGCTACCGTTGGTGACATCCGTCACCGACACCTCGTAGGTGCCGGTTGCATCTCTCCAGGCGCTGGCCGACACATAGTATGTGCCAGTCGTCTCCACGGTGAACGTCAACAGGCTGTCCCGGCCGAGACCGCTGTCGTCGTCCGTCATGCCCGCAACCGCATTGCCGTCCGCATCGTAGATACCTGCCAGATGCGGGTCACGCAGCGTGCCGGAGTTGCTCGAGGCACCCTTCAGGTCGATCCGGTAGGTCTTTCCGGCCTCCAGCGTCACCGCAAACCAGTCATCGTCGCCCGCGTGACCGATCTCGCCTGTCGTCGAGCCACCAACCGCAACCGTGCCGGTGGTCAGGGTCGTGGATGTTTCGCTATCTGACATCGCTGCGCACTCCGAACGACAGGCAGGCAGTACCTGTGCGTCCACCTATGGAAGGAAGAAAGGGCAGAGAAACGCGAACCTCACGCAGGGCTCGGCCCTCGGCTTCGGACAGCAAGGCAACGTCTTCGGGAACTGAACTCTCAACAGGTGTCGATGCCATCGGCCCACTCCCCGCATGCACTGTGCAGGCCAGTTTCCTTGACCGCGACGGTTTCCCGGCCAAAGTACGCAGATCCGCGATCCTGTAAATCCTCCCACTAGGGAGGCATGGAGAGCCCGCAGGGGCGCCGATGAAAGCCGCGGAAGAAGGGTGAGGTCAGCCGCCGTCAGCGCCGCGGCAGGGTGTCCACGGCCGCGATCCGGCACATCAGCTCGACCTGTCCCGATACATCCAGCCTGCGGCAGGCCTGCCTGGTCAGCCAGAGCACATGGTCCCGCGACCGGCCCGTCGCCGCGACGGTCCCGGTTGCCTTCAGCACCTCGGCCGGCAGCGCCCCCATCCGGCCTGCCGACGGCGTCAGGCCAAGCACCTCCGCCGCAGGTGCCGTGTCGATACCCGGGCAGCGTTCAAGGTCGACCACCAGCACGAGCGCGTCCACGCGGCCGCTTCCGGAAACCGGCCTCCGCATCGTCGACCAGCCTTGCATGCAGTCCCGGTTGCGATCGCCCCGGGGCGCAACGGATCGTCATCGAACCGCCGCTCGGCACCTCGACCCGTTTCCCCGGCGAAACGCGCCTCACCAGCCTGTGCAGACGGCTGCGGTCCACCGCCATCAAGCTGGAGACCGCTCCGAGCCGCGCCCGTCGCACGGGCCAGGCCCACGAGCGGCGGATCGTTGTCGACGAGCGCGCGGTCCGGCATCGAAGTGTGCCGGAGCGGCAAGGCCGGGCCATCCGGGGCGTCCCGCGCCAGCAACCGTCAACGCCTGGTCGCCGCCGGACCGGACCCTGAGCGGACTCGGAACGGGAACGGTACGGCCTCGTATCGGGCCGGCGGCACGCTGGCCGCCCATGCCGCCCGGCGGTCCGGGTCCGGCCGCGGGAAGGCCCAGGCCTCGATGCCGCGAACCGTCACTGTGCGCGTCCAGTTTCAGGACAGCCGGCGCAGCCCGAGCCGGAACGACAGCAGCTTCCGGTCGTAGAGCGGGATGGTCGAGTGGGTGCTCGAACAATCGAGTGCCAGGACCGGCTGGTAGACCTCCCAGGAGACCTTGCGGTGCGAGTGTATCGCGCCGAGGTTCCGCGTCCGGTCCTCGCACAGTATGACGAACACCGCATCCGACTGGTCGAACCGGACCGCGTTCAGCCCGAGCCGGACCGATCCGCCCGGTCCTCGCCGATGTCCGCCCGGTATTGGAGGCCGACACCCCGCGAGCGCCAGCGCAGGCCGCGCGCCTCCGGTTGCTCCCGCGCGAGCGTCCCGCCTGCTGTCAGCCAGCCCGGGCCGGCGTCCGCGGCCGCACGGCCACTGACCGGCGGATCGTCCTCGGTCGCTACCGTCCGATCACCGCCCGACAGGCGCGCCGCTGCGGCCGGACGATCTTCCGCCGGGCCGTCCCGGGCACTGTGCCTGGCGCCCGGGCTTCATTGATGACCGCTTCAGGTCCGGGGAATAGCCGCCCCTGGCGAGCAGCGATCCGGACAGGAGGCAGCGAGGTCGTCGCGCATCTCGTCCCCGCCCCGGCCGACGCGGCCGGCCTACTCCGCGGCGATCCCGGCCTGGCGCGCGCGCTCGGTCTCGCGGTAGTAGCCGCGCCGGATGTCGCGGTCGATCCTGTCGGCCGACCGCTCCCGTGCCGGGCCGTAGCCGCCACCGCCCGGAGTGCGCACCTGCACCGTGTCGCCCGGCCTGAGCTCGTAGTTCTCGCCTTTCGACAGATGGGTCGGCCGCACGGCGCGGCCGTCTTGGGTGACCTCAATGACGTTCGGCGCCCCGGCTTCGCCGCCGATCAGGCCGGGCGGACCCACCCGGCCGTGGTCCATCATGAAGGACGCCTTCGCCTCGCCGCGCAGCAACCGGATGCGGTAGTCGACGCCGAAGCCGCCGCGTCGGCGTCCGGGCCCGCCGGAACCCTCGCGCAAGGCATACTCCTCGAACACCAGCGGATAGTGCTGCTCCAGGATCTCCACCGGCTGGGTCTTCGAGATGCCGACCGACGAGCAGCCGTTCGACAGACCGTCCTCGCGCGGCCAGCCGCCGTAGCCACCGCCGGAGAAGAAGTACATGATGTAGTTCGCGTCCTTCTCGGGGTCGTAGCCACCGAGCCCGAAATTGCCGCTGGTGCCGGCGGGTGCGGCGAACATGCGGTCCGGGATCGCCTGCCCCATCGCCCCGAACACCGCCTCCATGATGCGCTGCGACACCTCGGCGGCGCAGCCCGAGACCGGGCGCGGATACCGGGCATAGAGGAAGGTGCCCTCCGGCTCGGGGATGTGCAGCGGCCGGAAACAGCCGGCATTGATCGGCACCTCCGGGAAGATGTGCTTCATCGCGACGTAGACCGCGGACTGGGTGGTCGCCCACACCGAGTTGAGCGGGCCGCGGCAGGGTGGGCTGGAGCGGGAGAAGTCGAAGTCGATGTCGGTGCCGCGCACCGTCATGTCGAGCGCGACGGCCAACGGCTCGTTGACCACGCCGTCGCTGTCCAGATAGGCGGTGAAGCTGTAGGTGCTGTCCGGGATCGACGCGATCTGCGCGCGCATCAGCGCTTCCGATCGGTCGGCCAGTTCGAGGATGGCGGCGTCGACAGTCTCGCGGCCATACCGGTCGAGCAGTGCGGTCAGCCGCTTCTCGCCGGTCTTCAGGGCGGCGATCTGCGCCCGGATGTCACCAATCCGCTCCTCGGGCACGCGGATGTTCCAGAGCACGATGTCGACCACGTCCTGCACCAGTTCGCCACGCTTGACCAGCTTGACCGGCGGCAGGCGCAGCCCCTCCTGCTGGATCTCGGTCGCCGTCGCCGCGAAGCCTCCCGGAACCATGCCGCCCGTGTCCGGCCAGTGCCCGGTGTTCGACAGATAGCACCACAGCTCGCCCTGGTAGAAGAAGGGCGTCACCATCTTGACGTCCATCAGGTGCGTACCGCCGAGATAGGGATCGTTCTGGATGATGATATCGCCGGGCTCGAGGTCCTGGCGGCGCTCAATGACCGCTTGGGTGGCGAACTGCATCACGCCGAGGAAGATCGGCAGGCCGAGCTCGCCTTGCGCAATCATCGCGCCGTTGTCGCGGCGGTAGATGCCGTTCGATCGGTCGAAGGCCTCCGAGATGACCGGCGAGAACGAGGTCTTCTCGTGCACGATGTCCATCTCGCTGCAGACCTGCTTGAGGCCATTCTCGATGACGGCCAGGGTCACTGCATCCAGTTCCATCGTCGCGCCTCCCTCACGCTCCGGCGGTGCCGACGGCGATGATCAGGTTGCCAAGCCGGTCGACCTTCGCGACCGCGCCAGGATCGATGACAATCGTGGAGTCGGGCTGCTGCACGACCGCCGGTCCTTCGAGCGTATGGCCTTCCGCCAAATCGGCGCGACGGTATACCGGGGTCTCGCGGAAGGTCCGGTCGAACCAGACCTCGCGGTGCGACACCGGCGCCGCCGTGCCGGCGACCGGCGCGGTGCCGAACATCGACAAGTCAATGTCCGGCCGGCGTCCCAGCACGGTGGTGCGCAGGCTCGCCAGCACCGGCACCATGTCTTCGAGCTCGATCTCGAAGCGCGCCTTGTACTGTGCGGCAAGCGCCGTGCGCACCGCGGACTCGGTGAAGCGGCTGCTCTCGAGGCGTACCCTGAACACGTGGCTCTGGCCGCGGTACAGGAGGTCGGCCTCGTGGAACACCTCGACGTCGGCCATGGAGACCCGCTCCTCCTCAAGCAACATCCGGCCCTGCTCCGCCTGTTCTGCCATCACGACTTCGGCCTCGGCGGGATTGACCTCGGCCAGCGCCGCCCAGATGGTGTGCACGAAGTCGTGGCGCACGTCGGCCAGCACGCAGCCCAGCGCCGAGGTGATGCCCGGGAAGCGTGGCACCATGACGTTCGGGATGCCGAGCTCGCGCGCCAGCGCCACCGCGTGCAAGGCACCGGCGCCACCGAAGGCAAACAGGGCGAAGTCGCGGGGATCATTGCCCTTCTCGACCGACACCAGGCGGATCGCCGAGGCGAGCTGGTTGCCGGCGACCTGCAGGATGGCGGCGGCCGATTGCACGGCGTCGAGACCCAGCGGCACACCAACGTCGCGTTCCAGCGCCGCCCGCACGTCCGCGAGACCGGCGGCCGCTTCGACGCCGGAGAAGCCTGCCGGATCGACCCGGCCCAGCAGCACGCTGGCGTCCGTCACGGTCGGCCGCTCGCCGCCGCGGCCGTAGCAGACCGGCCCCGGCTCGGCGCCGGCACTCTCCGGCCCGACCCGCAGGATGCCTGCGGCGTCGACCTGCGCGATCGATCCGCCGCCGGCGCCGATCGTGTGGATGTCCACCATCGGCACCCGGACCGGCACCGAGTAGGCGATGTCCTTCTCCGCCGACAGTGCGGGCTGGCCGCCCCGGATCAGGCTGACGTCGAAACTGGTGCCGCCCATGTCGCAGGCGATCAGGTTCGGGAAGCCGGACTGCCGACCGATGTGGGCGGCGGCCATGGCGCCGGCGGCAGGACCGCTCATCACAGTCTGCACCGGCTGGCGGACGCCGATGGCGCGCGACATGATGCCGCCGTTACCCTGCATGACCAGCAGGTCCCAGGCGAAACCGCCGTCCTTCAACCGGTCATCGAGCCGGCCGAGATAGCGGGCCATGACCGGCTGCACGAAGGCGTTTACCGCGGCCGTGCTGCCGCGCTCGAACTCGCGTACTTCGCGCAGGATCCGGTTCGACACCGAGACGTAGGGATTGTGCCACACCTCCGCGGCGATCTCGGCGGCGCGCTCTTCGTGCGCGGCGTTGGCGTAGCTGTGCAGGAACTGGATGACGACCGCTTCCGCGCCAAGTTCCTGTAGCCGTCGCAACGCTGCCACCAGACCGTCCTCGTCGAGCGGGATCATGACACGACCGCGCGCATCCATGCGCTCGGCCACCTCCATCCGCAACTCACGGTCGATCAGCGCCTCGAAATGGCCCGTCAACCCGTAGCTGGAAGGCCGCGTGCGGCGGCCCAACTCCAGCACGTCCCGGAAGCCGGCGGTGGTAACCAGGCCGCAGCGGGCGCCCTTGCGCTCCAGCACCGCGTTGGTTGCGATCGTCGTACCGTGCACCAGCGCGGCCACATCCTGCAGCGGGACGCCGCCGGCGGCCACCGCGTCCATTACTCCGACCGACTGGTCGTCCGGGGTCGACGGCTGCTTGGCGACCCGGAAACTGCCGCCCGGGGGGTCGAGCAGCAGCAGGTCGGTGTTGGTGCCGCCGACGTCGATGCCGGCCTGCCAGGTGTTCATGCTTGCGGACTCCCTCGCGGTATTCTTGCCTCGTTCGAACTCAGAACAGGGCGTTCGGCAGCACCATGATGATCTGCGGGAAGGCGATGCAGATACCGAGCCCGATGGCCATCAGGATGACGAACGGAACCACTGACCGGTAGATGTCACCCATCGACACGCTCTCCGGCGCCACGCCACGCAGGTAGAAGAGGTTGTAGCCGAACGGCGGCGTCAGGAAACCAATCTCCATGTTGATGATGAACAGGATGCCGAACCAGACGGGGTCGAAGCCGAGCGCGGCGACGATAGGCGCGAAAACCGGAACGGTGATCATGATGATGCCGACGGTGTCGATCACCATGCCCAGCAGTATCAGGATGCCCATCATCACCATCAGCACCACGTAGCGGTCGACCTCCATGCCGAGTACCATGTCGCGAATCAGGTTCGCCGCACCCATCGCCGTGTAGAGCGTCGAGAAGGCGCTGGCGCCGATGATGATCCAGAATATCAGGCAGGAGACCAGCAGCGTGGTCACCGCTGCCTCGTGGAACAGCTGCCAGCGGAAGCCACGCTTGATGAGGGTGGCAACGATCGACCCCAGCGCGCCGACAGCGGCCGCTTCGGAGATGCTGGTGAAGCCGGTCAGGATCGCGCCCAGCACCATGACCACCAGCAGGAACGGGAAGATCAGGCCCTTCAGCGAGGCTATCCTGCGGCCGAGCGGCGCACGTTCCGTGACCGGCATCGCCGGCGCGACCGACGGCTGGAAATGGCTGCGCACCAGGATGTAGACGATGAACAGTGCCGCCAGCAGGAGGCCGGGCAGGATACCGCCCGCGTACAGCTTGCCTACCGACGTGTTCGAGATCAGGCCGTAGACGATCATCGTCACGGATGGCGGGATCAGGATACCGAGCGAGCCGCCAGCCGCGATCGAGCCCAGCGCGATCGTCTTCGAGTAGCCGCGCGAGAGCATCGCCGGCAGCGCCAGGATGCCCATCGAGACGGTGGCGGCGCCACTGACGCCCGCCATGGCCGCGAAGATGGTGCAGATCAGCACGGTGCCGGCGGCCAGTCCGCCGCGCACGGTGCCGAGGAACTGGTTCATGCACTCGTACAGGTCGTCGGCGATGCCCGACCGCTCCAGCATGTTCGCCATGAAGATGAACAGCGGGATCGCCAGGAACTCGAAGCTGGAGGTGGTGCCGAACGCTTTCAGCGCCATCATCGACAGCGCGTTCGGACCCCAGAAGAAGAACACGAAGATCGCACTGAGGCCTCCCAGCGCGAAGGCGATCGGCACGCCCACCGCGAGGCAGACGAACATGGCGCCGAAGAACAGCGCCGAATATTCGACAGCGCTCATGCGCGGGTGTCGGGATCGGGCCGGATCAGCCGGACGGCCTGCTGCAGGACGTGGTTGATCCAGGCGAGCGTCACCAGAGCAAAGCCGAGCGGCACCATCCACTTCGCCGGCCAGACCGGACCGTCCCACACACCCGTCGAGGACGTCTCGCCCATGTCGAACGACTGTACGCCCATCCGCGTGCCCATCCACAGCATGACGGCGGCGAAGCAGCCGAACAGCAGCGTCGTCACGAACAGGTCCACGGCGGCTTGCACCCGCGGCGGGAAGTTCATGAAGAGGATGTCGACCCGGACCATGTAACCGCGATGCAGCGCAAAGGCGCCGCCCAGGAACACGTACACCACCTGGAACCAGCTCGACACGTCGTGCGCCCACGGCGTGGGCGCGTTGAAAAAGTACCGGCCGACCGTCTCCACCATGATCACGGCGATCATGGCGAAGATCAACAGGGACACGGCCTTGCCTGTGGCGGTGTTGACCGTCTCGACGATCTCGCTGAACCGCTTCAACTGCGTCTCCGTTCAACCGGAAGCAGAAGCCGGCCCCGCCAACGGCGGGACCGGCCACCCGGACCTGCGGCTCAGCGGCCGAGTTCCTTGATGTAGTCCTGCAGCATCGTCACAGCGGTCCTGGACAGCTCGTCCTCCTCCGCGTAGGCGCCCCAGATCTTGCGGACCTCTGTCTCCATCTCCGCCCAGTCGTCGGCCGGGATGGTCGAGATCTGCACGCCGGCCTCCATCATCATGGCCAGTGACGCCGCGTCCTGCTGCGCCGACCGTGCCAGATAGCTGAGCGAGGCGTTGCGCGACGCCATGTCCATTATTGTCCTCAGGTCATCCGGCAGCGAATTCCAGGCATCCCTGTTGATGAGGATGTTGTTGTTGGGCGCCGGCATCGGCGACGGAATCACATAGTACTTGCCGACCTCGTGCAGCGACAGCTTGACCAGCGCCGAGGGCGAACCCCAGCGCACCGCATCGACCACGCCGGTCGCCAGGGCCGTGTAGACCTCCGAGCCACCGAGGAACACCGAGGAGGCGCCCATCGACTCGTACCATTTCGCCTCGATGCCGAAGGTGCGGATCTTCAGGCCATCGAACGCCGCCTTCGAGTCGATCGGCACCTTTGAGATGATGTCCCAGGACGGCGACAGGTTCGGGCCCAGGTAATAGATGTTGAACCTGTCGTAGGCCTTGCGGGCCACGTCGATGAAGCCCTTGCGGTAGAAGAACGCGTAACGCTCCATCGCCGACCGTTCGGCGCCCGGCAGACCCGACTCGATAGCAGCGATCGGTCCCATCTTGCCGGTGTAGTAGCCACCTGTCGTCATGCCGATCTCGACGATGCCGCTGCCGACCGCCTCAAGGCCATCCTTGATCGGGAACAGTGCGCCGACCGGGAACAGTTCGATCTTGACGCGGCCACCGCTCATCCGCTCGATCGCTTCAGCGAAACCGACGCGGACCGCCTCGTAGCCCGGTTCGCCGGCGTTCAGGTTACTCTGCATGCGCCAGTTGAAGTCGGCAGCCCCGACGTGCGACGCGGCCAGCGTGGTGCCGGCGGCCAGTATGGCCGTCGCGATTGTGGTGCGCAGTCCTCGCATGTCTCCGTCTCCCCCTCGTGTGTCGGTTGGAGTCCAGCCGGCCGCGCCTACGCCATTCCGTCCCACGCCCCTTCCGGTCGGGCACGGTTTGTGCCGGCGGCTCGCATCGCAAGATTGTGTGCCACTGGAGCGAGAAGCTGGCCGGCGTTCAGCGAAAAACCTGCCGGGTGCCCCGGGTAGTGTCAACAGCCGCAGGGGAATCGCGTTTGAAAGGAGTCTGCTCTGGATTGCGTCAGGCGGGTCACACTTCCGCACCGATTCGGGAGCCGGGGGTGTCTCATGCAGCACATTGTCTCGATCTGTGAAGGGGTTGAAGACCCGCCACTCGCGGCATGCGTTGCCCACCATCGCCCTGCTGTCCGCCACCTGCGTTGGCGACGGATGCGTCGATACGGCCCGGTTCGGCTACGCCCGGGTGGGCTTCGTCGCCCGTTTCATGGCCCTCGAGGGTGGCATTCCCGGCCACGACGCCGTCTCCGCCCGGCTCAATGCCCTCGGTCCCGCCAACCTGCAGGCGGCGCTGCGGCAGATGCTGAGAGACTGATCGGCAGTGCTCGAAGACGACATATTCGCCAATCCCCGCCTCCGCAGGGGCACGCGATGGCAAGGCGCCGTTCCTTCGCCACCGCCGCCGGGGCGAACCTGATGCTGGGCCAGGTGAAGGTGGATGATCCAGCCGAACGCGATCAATGCGGTGCCGGCATTGCTGGCGTTGCCGGACCTTGACGGGCGGATCGGGATGCGCCGCGCGACCGTCTGCCATGACACTGCCTGGCTACAGGAAGTTCATGACTGACCGGGGCTCGCGGCGATCGGCTGGATCGGGGCAGTGCACGAGACGATCATCAAGACCCCTTGCTACATCGCGTGCGTCCGCAAAGGCGGGGGGTGAGCGCGTCCCTCTCGCCGGCATGGTTCCAGCTCGCGGTGCGGGCACATCGAGTGATCGAGAACTGCTGATCCCGTCCTTGCCGGCCACGGCGCACCGCACCACAATCGGCCCCGTCGACGTCCGCACATCGGTCCGTGACCGATACCGGCGCCGACAGTGCAGGGAACCGACCGGGGAAAACCACCATGCTGACACTGGGGACAACCGATTTCGAATACCTCGGATCCGGGCTGGTACGCCCGGAGTGCATAGTCGCAACCGCGGCCGGCGCCGTCTTCGCAAGCCACGCCGGCACGCCGGGCGGCATTGCGCGGATCGACAGCGACGGTGAGCCCGAACTGATGCTGGCGCGCACCGGCGACATTCCCGAGGACTTCGTCCCCAACGGCTACGCGCTGATGCCCGACGGCTCGTTCGTGATCGCCAATGTCGGCGGAGACGGCGGCGTCTACCGGCTGCATCGCGACGGCACCATGGAAGCATTCCTGCTCGAGGTCGACGGGCGCGTCCTGCCGGCCTGCAACTTCGTCAATCGCGATGAGGACGGACGGATCTGGATCTCCGTCAGTACCTGGTTCCGTGACCGTGACCAGGCGCTGCGCAAGGGGCACGCTGACGGTTTCGTCATCCTGGTCGACAAACGCGGCACCCGTATCGTGGCAGACGGAATCGGCTATACCAACGAGAACAAGCTGCATCCGTCGGGACGCTGGCTCTACGTCCACGAGACCATGGGACGCTCGATCTGCCGGTTCGAACTGGGAGCGGACGGGCGGCTCGGACCGCGGGAGACGGTGGCCGAATACGGGCCGGGGATCTTTCCCGACGGGTTCGACTTCGACGCCGAGGGCGGGATCTGGTGCACCAGCGTCGTGACCAACCGGATTGTCAGGATCAGCCCCGAGGGCGATGAACAGCTGATCTACGACGATGCAGACCCGGAGCTTGCCGAACGCGCCCAGGCCGCCTGGGACAACGACAGCTTCGGACGCGACCTGCTGAATGCGGGCCACCACCATCCGCTCGGAAACTGTGCCAGCATCTGCTTTGCCGGACCCGACCTGCGCACCTGCATGATCGGCTCCCTGGCCGCTTCGCGCATCGCCACGTTCCGCTCCCCGATCGCCGGAGCGCGCCCGCCACACTGGTCGTTCTGAGGCTGCCGCGGCGGGGGCGCGGAAAGCGCCTCACCATGGTTGCGGGCGCGGTCACAGGTGACCGTCATGCGCGCAGATTGGTCGTCGCGCAAGCATGCACTGCCGTTCGGGTTCGGACACACGGCATGTCACGATGCAAAGGGATACGGGTAGGAAACACGCGTCCCGGCGCGTCCTACGGCCGTCCCGCAGGCCGCGCGCGGCCACAGTGCGAAGACGCGTCCGGTCAAGAACGGTCACCGGTGCTTGCTCCGTCGCGCCGGCGCCCCGACGTCTGCTTGGAGCGGGTTGATTGAACGCCGCCGAACCCGAGCCTATGCTGTTCGCTGTCGGTTCAAGTCTGTACAGGGCTTCCTCCATGAAGACGGTTGTCACAACAGGCCCTGATTGTCCCATGCAACTTGAAGAAGCAGTCTGGATCGATCCCGCACGCATGAGCGGTGTACCGTGTTTTCGTGGCACGCGTGTTCCCGTCCAACAGCTTTTCGACTGGATCGAGGACGGCGTTCCGGTGGACGAGTTTCAGCGTGACTTTCAGATCGATCCCAGAGCGGTCGCCGCTGTCCTGCGTGCCGGAGCGACAGCCGTCTGCGCCGCCGCAGCCCGCAATCCCGACTGCGCCGTCCCTTCCTGACGCCCGAGTGTGAAGGTTCTCCTTGACGTCGGTGTGTCGTCGCGCCTGCGCCAACCACTCCAGCAGCAGCTTGGCAGGGTTGTGGTCGAGTCCGCCACCTTCCACAACTGGCGCTCGCTCCGCGACGACGAACTCCTCACAGTGGCGGAGCGCGCCGGCTTCACGACCCTGGTTACCACTGACAAGCGCATGGCGTCGGAACAACGGCATACGTCCATCGCCATCGTTGCCGTCGATGACAACAGCCTTGGCGGGCTCCTCGCCGCTGTTCCCGTCATTGCTGATGCGGTTCGCTCGACCCTTTCTGGTGCGAGTTGCGTCGTCCCGGTGGCACGGATGGGCCGATGAGGTGTTCGCCCGCCCGAAACATCCTCTCCGACACGCCCGGAATGACAGACTGGACCAAGCAAGTAGACCAGGTCGCGTCGCGAGTCGTCCGCATCCAGACGGCCGATCGATCCGGCACAGGACTTCCGTGACACCGGCGCCGACGGCGACCAGGGACGTCGGCACCGCCCGCCACAGCATCGATTCCGCCACGGCAGACACGGGTCCTTTCCCGGTCTGGCACGCCGATGATGTCCGGAATCGGCGCGGCCCGCCTCGCCTGGCCGTCGGCGATACCGACTGCGTCGAACGCCGCGTACCCGAAACTGCCGCCGCGGTCGCATTCGACGATCGAGCACACAGGTCGGCCAGCGCACGAATACACTCCACACGCCGGTCGGGTTCGTCACCGCAGCGCGTCACCAGGCAGAGTACCGCGCCAGCAGGTAGCCGTCAGGTGCGGGCGCGCGCTGCAGAAGGGCAGGCCAGGATCCCGCTGGGCCGCCGGGAGCGGAGTCGAGTACCTTTCATTGCAATGGCCAGAGCGGGCTGTGCCGTCGCAGGCGGCAGGCGTCCGGGTTGCGCGTCCCGGCCGGTCGTGCGATTGAGTGATCGGACGGACGATCGTGCACGGAGCGTGGAAATGAGCCGACCGGATACAGTCGAAATCACCGAGGTGGGCCCGCGGGACGGCCTACAGTCGGAACCGGAGTTCATCGCGACCGAGGACAAGATACGGCTGATCAACGGCCTGATCGGGGCCGGTCTGAAACGGGTCGAGTTCTCCTCCTTCGTCTCGCCGCGCGCGGTCCCCCAGCTCGCCGACGTCAACGAGGTTCTCGCCGGCATCGATCGCACCGGCGACACCGTGCTGTCCGCCCTGGTTCCGAATGCCCGCGGTGCCATCAGGGCCGTGGACGCCGGGGTCGACGAGATCGTGGTGTTCATGTCGGCGTCCGAGAGTCACAACCAGAAGAACGTCAACCGCACCGTGGACGAATCCCTGGCCGGCTTCGCCGACGTGGCGCGGATTGCCGGCGACGCCGGCATCCCGGTGCACGGCGCCATCGCCACCGCGCTCGGATGCCCGTTCGAAGGTGACGTCCCGGTCTCGCAGCTCGAGTACATCGCCAGGCACTACAACGACATGGGGTTCACCGGCGTCGGCCTCGGCGACACCACCGGCATGGCCACGCCCCCGGTGGTGCAAAGAGCGGTCCGCCACCTGCGGGACACCGTGCCCGACCTGCCGATCACGCTGCATTTCCACAACACCCGCGGCCTCGGCCTGGTCAACGTCATGACAGGGCTGGACGAGGGGATTTCCCGGTTCGAGTCCTCCTTCGGCGGCATGGGCGGCTGCCCCTTCGCCCCGAAGGCGACCGGCAACATCTGTACCGAGGACCTCGTCTACATGATGCACGAGATGGGCATCGGCACCGGAATCGACCTTGCGGCCCTGATCGAGGTGGCCCGGGACGTCGAACGGGTGATGGGACGGGAACTGCCCGGCCAGGTGATGAAGGCCGGACCGCGGCTCAGCCTGCACAGCATGGACGCCGTCGCCACGGCCGCAGGCTGAACCGGCGGTGGCACTCAGCGGTATCCGGGTCGTCGATCTCACCCGAATCCTCGCCGGCCCGTTCTGCACGCTCCTGCTCGCGGATCTCGGCGCCGAGGTCATCAAGATCGAAAGCCCGAAGGGCGGTGACCCGGTTCGCCAACAAGGCGCAATGCGCGACGGCCTGTCGTGGTACTTCGCCCAGTTCAACCGCAACAAGAAATCGGTGGTGCTCGACCTCTACACCGACGGGGGCAAGGACACGCTCGCACGGCTGCTCCGGACCGCCGACGTGGTGGTCGAGAACTACCGCCCGGGCGTGTTTGCCTCCATGGGCTTCGATGCCGACCGGCTCCGGGAACTCAATCCGCGCCTGATCCACGCGAGCGTCAACGGGTACGGCTCCACCGGACCAAATGCCGGCCGGCCCTCCTTCGACTTCATCGCCCAGGCGATGAGCGGCTTCATGAGCGTCAACGGCGCCCAGGACGCCGATCCGATGCGGGCTGCCCCGCCGCTCAGCGATCTCATTGCCGGTCTCTACTGCGCGTTCGGGGTGGTCGCGGCGCTGCAGGCGAGGGAACGGACCGGCCTCGGCCAGGCCGTCGAATCAAGCCTGACCAACGGTCTGATCAGCATGCTCGCCTACCTTTCCGCCGAGTACCTGGCCACCGACCGGCTGCCGCAGCGCACCGGCAACAACCACCCCATCGTCGCACCCTACGGCCTGTTCCGCGCGGCCGACGGCATGGTCGCGGTGGCTCCGTCGACCGATACCTTCGTGCGCCGGTTCCTCGGTGTCCTCGGGCTGTCGCAGATGCTGGAAGAACCCCGGTTTCGTACCAACGACGACCGGGTGACGCACCGCGCGGAACTGAATGCCATCATCAACCGGGTCACGGAGACCAGGACCGTCGATCACTGGATCACCGAGATCAACGCCGGCGGCTGTCCGTGCGGACGGGTCCAGGACCTGGCCGAGGTCTTCAGCGACCCGCAGGTGCTGGCCCAGGAGATGCTGCTCGAGGTCGATCATCCGGGCCACGGAACCGTACGGATGACCGGGTTTCCGGTGAAGCTGTCCGCGACCCCGGCCCTGGTCAGGCGGCCGGCGCCGGAACTCGGCGCCGATACCGAGGCGGTTCTCGGTTCCCTGCCCCGCGACTGAGAACGGCTACGCGTCGCCCATCCTCAGTGCCTCGATGAAGGCGCTCTGCGGAATCTCGACCTTGCCGAAACGACGCATGCGCTTCTTTCCCTCCTTCTGGCGCTCGAGCAGCTTGCGCTTGCGGCTGACATCGCCGCCGTAGCACTTCGCGGTCACGTCCTTGCGCATCGCGCTGATGGTCTCCCGGGCGATGATGCGCCCGCCGATCGCCGCCTGGATCGGCACCTTGAACAGCTGGCGCGGGATCAGTTCCTTCAACCTCCCGCACAGCGCCCGCCCCCGGGGTTCGGCCTGGCTCGCATGCACGATCATCGAGAGCGCGTCGACCGGTTCCGAGTTCACGAGCACGCTCATGCGCACGAGGTCGCCCTCGCGGTAGCCGTCGATCTGGTAGTCGAAGCTGGCGTAGCCGCGCGAGACCGACTTCAGCCGGTCGTAGAAGTCGAACACGACCTCGTTGAGCGGCAGGCGGTAAACCACCATGGCCCGGCTGCCGACGTAGGTGAGTTCGACCTGTTCGCCGCGACGCTCGGTGCACAGCGCCAGGATCGAGCCGAGATACTCGTCGGACACCAGGATGGTCGCGGTTATCCACGGCTCCTCGATGCCGACGATCCTGACCGGATCGGGCATGTCGGAGGGATTGTGCAGCTCGATCACCTCTCCGGAGGTGAGCGTGACCCGGTAGACGACGCTCGGTGCGGTCGTGATCAGGTCGAGATCGAACTCGCGGGCCAGCCGTTCCTGGATGATCTCGAGGTGCAGCAGACCGAGGAAGCCGCACCGCAGTCCGAACCCGAGCGCAGCCGACATCTCCGGTTCGAAGGAGAAGCTCGCGTCGTTGAGCTGCAGCTTCTCCAGGCTCTCGCGCAGGTGGCCGTACTCGGCCGAATCGACGGGAAACAGGCCGCAGAACACCACCGGCACGCTGGGCTTGAAACCGGGCAGGGCATCCTCGGCCGGCCTGCGGTCGCCGGTGAGCGTATCGCCCACGCGGCAGTCGGCAACCGTCTTGATCGCGGCGGTCACGAAACCGATCTCGCCCGGACCGAGTTCACCCGTCTCCAGCAACTTAGGCGTGAACACACCGACGCGCTCGACCTGGTGGACCGCGCCGGTCTGGAGCATGCGGATCTTCTGCCCCTTGCGCAGCTGGCCGTCAAACACCCGGACCAGCGCGATGACCCCGAGGTAGGGGTCGTACCAGGAATCCACCAGCAGCGCCTTGAGCGGCGCCTCCGCGTCACCGTCGGGCGGCGGCAGGCGCTCGGTCAGCGCCTGCAGGACCTGCTCGATGCCCTGTCCGGTCTTGGCCGAGACCTCGATCGCGTCCGACGCGTCAAGCCCGATGACGTCCTCGATCTGGCGGCGCACCCGGTCGGGATCGGCGGCGGGCAGGTCGATCTTGTTCAGCACCGGGATGATCTCGTGATCGGCGTCGATGGCCTGGTAGACGTTGGCCAGGGTCTGCGCCTCGACACCCTGGCTCGCATCGACCACCAGCAGCGATCCCTCGCAGGCCGCCAGCGACCGGCTGACCTCGTACCCGAAGTCCACGTGTCCCGGCGTGTCCATCAGGTTGAGTTGCCAGGTCCCCGCGTCCGGTGACCGCCACGCCAGCTGGACCGCCTGGGCCTTGATGGTGATGCCGCGTTCGCGCTCGATGTCCATGGTATCGAGCACCTGTTCCTTCATCTCGCGTTCGGCAAGGCCGCCGCACAGCTGGATCATCCGGTCGGCAAGCGTCGACTTGCCGTGATCGATATGCGCGATAATCGCGAAATTGCGAATGTTCGAGAGCGTGGTCATCACCCGCACCGCCCTGCCTCGCGAGCCCCCGGGAACATAGGTCGACCGTCGCGCCGGCGCAACGCGCGCCCGTCAGCGCTCGGAGACCTGCCCGCGAAACGGGTGCGCCGGGTAGCAGCCGAGAATGGTCACCGCGCCCGCGGGACAGAAGAACCGCAGTTCCTCGAGTGCCAGGACCACGTTGGGCGCATCGACGTGGCCTTCGGCGTCAACGTAGAACTGGGCCGCCTCGAACGACCCGCCGACCAGGTACGACTCCAGCTTGGTCAGGTTGATGCCGTTGGTGGCAAACCCGCCGAGCGCCTTGTAGAGAGCCGCAGGCACGCTGCGCACGCGGAAGACGATGGTGGTAACCGCGGGCCCGCCGTCGAGCGGCGGCACGGCCCCGTCCCTTGCCATGATCAGCATGCGCGTCGTGTTGTGCTCGGCATCCTCGACGTCGGCCCGCAGGACCTCGAGCCCGTAGATCTCGGCCGCGAGACGCGGACCGATGGCGGCAATGGTCGGATCGCCGCGATCACGCACATCCCGGGCCGCCCCGGCGGTGTCGGCGTGCTGCACCGGGCGCACGCCGAGTTCCGCGATCAGGCGGCGTGACTGGCCCAGCGCGTGCACGTGGCTGTGGATTTCTGCCAGGTCCTCGACCCTGGACCCGGGCAGGCCGAGCAGCATCGCGTTCACCCGCTGGAAATGCTCGCCGATGATGTGAAGCCCCGAACCGGGCAACAGGTGGTGGATGTCGGCCACGCGGCCGGCCACCGAGTTCTCCACCGGAACCATGGCGCACAGCGCCCTGCCCTCCTGCACCGCCGCGAGCATTTCCTCGAAACTGGCACACGGCATCGGCTCGAGATCCGGTCGCGCCGCCGTGCAGGCGAGATGGGAGTTTGCTCCCAGTTCGCCCTGGAATGCGATCATCTGGTTCGGTGACGACACGTCGGGCCCTTCCTGTCAGCGCACGGACGCCGCTTCAGTCCGGCGACGCGCCGGGGTCGGCGAGAAGCTGTCGGGCCCGCTCAAGGTCGGCGGGAATATCAACACCGAGGGGAACGGAGTCAACGCGGGCCACGTCGATCCGCATCCCGGCCTCGAGCGCGCGCAGCTGCTCGAGCATCTCGCGGCGCTCGAGCACGCCGCGGGGCAGGCTGACAAACCGCTCGAGAGCGGCGCGCCGGTAGGCGTAGAGACCGATGTGGTGAAACAGCGGCCCCTCTCCCGTCGGGACCGCGGCCCGGCTGAAGTAGAGCGCCCGGCCACGGCGGCCATCCTGCTGCCAGGCCACCACGGCCTTGACCACCGACGGACTGTCGCGCTCGTCCGAGCGGGTGATCTCCGCTGCGACGGTCCCGATGTCGACCCCTTCGGTTGCGAGCAGGGCGAGCGCGGCGCGCACGGTCTGCGGATCGAGTACCGGCAGATCGCCCTGGACGTTCACGACCGCGTCATGCAGCGATTCGGGATCGATGATCCCCAGCGCCGCGTGAATCCGGTCGGACCCCGTCGACAGGTCCGGGTCGGTCATCACCGCTTCGCCGCCGGCCGCGCGCACCGCCTCTGCGATCTCCTCCTGGGCGCAGGCGACGACGACCGGTCCGAGATCGCACTCGACGGCTCGACGCCAGACATGGACGATCATCGGGGACCCGTTGATGTCCGCGAGCGGCTTGCCGGGAAGGCGCGAGGCCTGGAGTCGGGACGGGATGAGGACGACGGGTCGGCGCGGCGCGGTCATGTCCTGATCCTCCGGCGGTGCGGAACCGGCGGGCACAGGGACGGATGTGGCCGGTTCCCGTCACGGTTTGGCAGGACACGGGCATCCCGTCAAACCGGTTGGACAGCGAAGTGCCGACCCGATAGAGTGCGCGCCGTTCGGAGGCTGGCCGCGGGCAAGCGGTCGTGGTGCGCGCGGGGACAGGGCATGGCATCTCTGGAATTGAACAAGATTGCGGCGGGCGTGCTGTGCGCCGGGCTGCTGGCGATGGCCTCGGGCCAGATCGCCGGCATACTGGTCAGTCCGAAGATGCCCGAGCAGAATTCCTACGAAGTCGACACCAGCGCGATCGGTGACGGTGCCGCGGCCACGGCAAGGAGTGCGGGACCGGTGCTGGAGCCGGTCATGGCGCTGCTTGCCGATGCCGACCCGCAGGCGGGCCTCAAGGTGTTCAAGAAATGCGCTGCCTGCCACACCACCGACAGCGGTGGCGCCAACAGGGTCGGCCCCAACCTGTGGAACATCGTCGGCGGTGCGAAGGGCGCCAGGGAGGGATTCGGGTATTCCAGCGCACTGAAGACCTTCGAGGGAACGCAGGCATGGGACTACGCGTCCCTGAACGCGTTCCTCGCCAGCCCGAAGACCTACATGCCGGGAACCAAGATGACCTTCGTCGGACTGAGGAAGGTCTCGGACCGCGCCAACGTGATCGCCTACCTGCGCACCATCGCCGATACACCGGCCCCGCTGCCCTCCGAAGACGACATCGCGAACGAGGAAGCGGCGGCGGGCGGCTGAGGTCGTGCGCGGACCGCGCCGGCCATGAGCGGGATCCCCGAACGGCTCGTCGCCTTTGCCGACAGTCTCGCCGACGCGAGTCGTCCCATCGCGCTCAGGCACTGGCGCCGGACCCGTGACTTCGAACGCAAGGGGGACGAAAGCCCGGTCACGGTTGCCGACCGCGCGATCGAGCAGGCCCTGCGCGGCCTGATCGAACACCACTATCCAGACCATGGCATTGCCGGCGAGGAATTCGGCGGGCTGCGGACCGATGCGCGCCACGTCTGGTCGATCGATCCCATCGACGGCACCCGGGCCTTCGTCAGCGGCTCACCGCTGTTCGGTACCCTGATCGCGCTGGTCCGTGACGGTGTGCCGGTCCTCGGCATCATCGATATCCCGGCCCTCGACGAGCGCTGGAGGGGCGTCGGCGACGGTCCGGCAACGCTGAACGGCACAGCGGTCGGTACCCGGCGGCCGCGATCCCTCGGCGACGCCATACTCGGTTCCACCAGCCCGCTGATGTTCAGCGACGCCGATGCCGAGATGCTCGCCCCGGTGCGCGAGCGGGTCGGCATGCAGATCTTCGGCGGCGACTGCTACCTGTACGGGCTGCTCGCGCTTGGCACCATCGATCTGGTGATCGAAGCCGGGCTCAGCGACTACGACTACCTGGCCGGGGCCGCGCTGATCCATGCCGCGGGCGGAATCATGACGGACTGGCAGGGGCGTCCGCTCGGGATCGGCACGTCGGACCGCGTTGTCGCCGCGGGCGATCCGGCGGTTCATGCCGAGGTGATTTCCCTGCTCGGGGGCGTGGCGGCACGCACCGGGTGAGCGGAGCCGTGCGGCGCGCTGTCGGCGCGGGACGCTGTCGCAGGATGCGACCGGGGCAGCGCAGGCCTCGGAATGCCACGGGAATGCGGCATTATCCCGATGAACGTCACTGCACGACGGAGCCTGACCATGTCCATGACACGCCGGACTTTCATCGTGGCGGGGACCGCGCTCGGTTCGATGGTGCCCCTGGGTTCAGCCTGGGGCCGGGAAAACGCTCCGCGCTCTGCGGCCGCCCTGCACGGAACACCGAAATACGCCGACGGGTTCGACCACTTCGACTATGCGGACCCCGGGGCCCCCAGGGGCGGGAGGGTGGTGCTCCAGGCGAACGGGACCTTCGATTCCCTCAACCCGTGGATCGCGAAGGGGCGCGCGGCCGCCGGCATCACGCTGACCCACGACACCCTCATGGCGCGGTCCTACGATGAACCGTTCAGCCTCTACGGCCTCGTCGCCGAGACCATCTCGATTGCCGAAGACGGCGCTTCCGTCACCTTCGCGATCAGTCCCGATGCCCGCTGGCACGACGGAAGCGCCATCACTCCGGCGGACGTGATCTGGACCTTCAGCACCCTCACCACCCAGGGCTCACCCCGCTACCGGACCTACTACGGCGGCGTCGAGCGGGTCGAACAGACCGGGGAACGGCAGGTGACCTTCCGGTTCAGGTCCGGTGTCAACCGGGAACTGCCGCTCATCCTGGCCGACATGGTCGTGCTGTGCGCGAACTTCTGGAAGGACCGGGAATTCAAGGACACGCTGCTCGATCCCCCGCTGGGAAGCGGACCCTACGAGATCGAGGCTCTCGAACCGAACAAGCACATCATCTACAGGCGGCGCGGGGACTACTGGGCCGGGGACCTGCCGGTCAACAGGGGGCACTGGAACTTCGACACCATCCGGTTCGACTACTACCGCGACCGGGATGTCGCCACCGAGGCGCTGAAGGCCGGGAACTTCGACCTGCGGGCGGAGAACTCCGCCAGGCGGTGGAACACCCAGTACGATTTCGAGGCGGTCACCGAAGGTTTCATGGTCAGGGAACGGATCGACCACGAGATCCCGACCGGCATGCAGGGGTTCCTGTTCAACACCCGCAGGGACCTGTTTGCGGACCCGCGGGTCAGGTACGCCCTCGCGCATGCCTTCGACTTCGAGTGGACCAACAAGACGCTGATGTACGACGAGTACACCAGGACAAGGAGTTTCTTCTCCAACACCGAGCTCTCTTCCGAACACGGGCCGCCGGACAGCGATGAACTCGCGATCCTCGAGCCCTATCGAGGCGCACTGCCGGACGAGGTCTTCACCACCCCCTATGCACCGCCGACGACCCGTGGCGACGGCAACGTGCGCAACAACCTGCGCGCGGCACTCGGACTGCTGGGCGAGGCCGGCTGGAAGGTGGATACGAACAGCGGAAGACTGGTCAACGCGGCCGGTCGGCGGTTCGAATTCGAACTGCTGCTGCTGCAGCCGTCACTCGAGCCGATATCGCAACCCTTCGCCGACAACCTGGACCGGCTGGGGATCACCATGTCGATCCGGATCGTCGAGACATCCCAATACCTGAACCGGATCCGGAGCTTCGATTTCGACATGATCGTCGCGTCGATCGGGCAGTCGCTGTCACCGGGCAACGAGCAGCGCAACCTGTGGCAGTCCAGGAGCGCCGCCATCGAGGGATCAGGCAACCTGACGGGAGTGAGCGACCCGGTGGTCGACGAGCTCGTCGAGACGCTGATCGCGGCTCCCGACCGGGACCAGCTGGTCACGCGCACCAGGGCGCTCGACCGCGTCCTGCTGTGGAAGCACCTGGTGATCCCGCACTTCCACAACACGCACCACCGCCTGATCTACTGGAACCGGTTCGGCCGCCCGCCGGTGTCGCCCAGGTACGGGCTCGGCTTTCCCTCGACCTGGTGGATCGACGAGGGCAGGGAACAGGCGCTCGAAACGTGGCGCCAGGGCGAGAGCGGCGCGGGGAAGGCGTCCGGAACCGGACAGTGACCGGATGCTCACCTATCTCGTCAAGCGGCTCCTGCTGGTTCCGGTCACGCTGTTCGTCATCATCCTGATCAACTTCGTGATCGTGCAGTTCGCGCCGGGAGGGCCGGTCGAACAGGCGATCGCGATGATCCAGGGCATCGGCGTCGAGGCAACCGCCCGGATCAGCGGAACCGGGGCCGGCGACCTGGTGGCCAGCGGCCAGGAAGGGCTGTCGGAGCGACAGCTGACGGGAGGTCAGACCGGCTACCGCGGGGCGCAGGGCCTCGATCCGGACATCATCAAGGCGATCGAGAAGGAATTCGGCTTCGACAAGCCGCTCGGCGAACGGTTCCTGCACATGATGCGGAACTACCTGCTGATGGATTTCGGCGAGAGCTACTTCAAGGACCGAAGGGTGGTCGACCTGGTCCTGGACAAGATGCCGGTCTCGATCTCGCTCGGGCTGTGGACCACCCTGCTGGTGTACCTGATCTCGATCCCGCTCGGCATCCGCAAGGCAGTGCGCGACGGATCCCGGTTCGACGTCTGGACCTCCGGTCTCGTCATCGTCGGCAACGCCATCCCGGCATTCCTGTTCGCCATCCTGCTGGTAGTGCTGTTTACCGGCGGAAGCTTCTGGAAGATCTTTCCCAACCGGGGACTGCTCTCGCACGGCTGGGAAGCGCTGTCGTGGTGGGAGCTGGTGCTCGACTATCTCTGGCACATGGTGCTGCCGATCACCGCCATGGTGATCGGCGGGTTCGCCGGTCTCACCATGCTGACCAAGAACTCGTTTCTCGAGGAGATCAACAAGCAGTACGTCATCACCGCCCGGGCCAAGGGTCTCGGCGAGAACCGGGTCCTGTACGGCCACGTGTTCCGCAATGCCATGCTGATCGTGGTCGCGGGTTTTCCCTCCGCGTTCATCGGCATCCTGTTTACCGGGTCGCTCATCATCGAGATCATCTTCTCGCTCGACGGGCTGGGATTGCTCGGGTTCGAGGCGGCACTGGACCGTGACTACCCGGTCATGTTCGCCACGCTGTACTTCTTCACGCTGCTCGGACTGCTGATGGGCATCATCGGCGACGTCATGTACGTGGTGATCGACCGGCGCATCGACTTCGAGACGCGGGAGGTCTGAGCGGTGCCCGGGTCACATCCGGACCGGACCGGCAGGATCAGTCCGCTCAACCGCCGGCGCCTGGAGAACTTCCGGCGCAACCGGCGTGGCTACTGGTCGTTCTGGATCTTTCTGGCGCTGTTCGCGCTCAGCCTGTGTTCCGAGCTGATCGCCAACGAAAAGCCGCTGGTGGTGTGGTTCGACGGCACCCTTCGCTTCCCCGTCGCCGTTGCCTACCCGGAAACGGCGTTCGGCGGCATCTTTCCGACCGAGGCGGACTACACCGATCCCTTCGTGAGCGACCTGATCAACGAGAAGGGCTGGATGATCCGGGCGCCGGTCCCGTTCAGTTACCACACCATCGACCGTCAGCTCGACCGCCCTGCCCCGTCGCCACCGGACGCACGGCACTGGCTTGGAACCGACGACCAGGCCCGGGACGTGCTTGCCCGACTGTTCTACGGCTTCCGGATCTCGGTACTGTTCGGGCTGATCCTGACAGCGTTCAGCAGCGTGATCGGGGTCGCCGCGGGAGCGGTGCAGGGGTACTACGGCGGCTGGCTCGACCTGCTGTTCCAGAGGTTCATCGAGATCTGGGCCGGGATGCCCCAGCTCTACATCCTGATCATCATGTCGAGCGTGCTGGTCCCGGGGTTCTGGGTGCTGCTGTGCATCCTGCTGATCTTCAGCTGGCTCGCCCTGGTGGGCGTGGTGCGGGCCGAGTTCCTCCGCGCCCGCAATCTCGACTTCGTTCGCGCCGCCCGGGCGCTCGGGGTCGGTGACGCGGTGATCATGTTCCGCCACGTCCTGCCCAACGCCATGGTCGCCACACTCACCCTGTTGCCGTTCATCCTGAGCGGCGCGGTCACGGCGCTGACCTCGCTCGACTTTCTCGGTCTCGGCCTGCCGCCCGGCTCGCCGTCGCTCGGCGAGCTGCTGAGCCAGGGCAAGCGGAACCTTCAGGCCCCGTGGCTCGGCATGGCCGGGTTCTGCGTGCTGGCGCTGATGCTGAGCCTGCTGATATTCATCGGCGAGGCGGTCCGTGACGCCTTCGATCCCAGGAAGACCTTCGCGTGAGCGCGCCACTGCTCGCGATCCGTGACCTCGACGTCACCTTCCGGACCGAAGGCGATCCGGTCCACGCCGTCAGGGGCGGCGCGCTTTCGCTCGATCGCGGCGAGACCGTGGCCCTGGTCGGAGAGAGCGGGTCGGGCAAGTCGGTCACGGCCCTGTCGGTGCTGCAGCTCCTCCCCTACCCCGCCGCCGCCCACTCGGCGCGCAGCAGCATCACTCTCGAGGGGCGGGAACTGGTCGGCGCCGACGAGACGTTCCTGCGCGGCGTGCGGGGAAACCGTATCTCGATGATCTTCCAGGAACCGATGACCTCGCTCAACCCGCTGCACGTGATCGAACGGCAGATCGGGGAGACGCTGCGCCTGCACCGGGGGCTCGGACCCGACGCGGCCCGGCGCCGGACGCTGGAACTGCTCGACCTCGTCGGGATCCGCGACCCCGCCAGCCGGTTGCCGGCCTACCCGCACCAGCTGTCGGGCGGCCAGAGACAGCGGGTGATGATCGCGATGGCACTTGCCAATGAACCGGACCTGCTGATTGCCGATGAACCGACCACCGCGCTCGACGTCACCATCCAGGCCCAGATCCTCGAGTTGCTGGCCCGGCTTCAGCGCGACCTCGGGATGGCCATGCTGCTGATCACCCACGATCTCAACATCGTGCGCAAGATGGCCGACCGGGTCTGCGTGATGACAGGCGGGGAGATGGTCGAGACCGGGCCGACCCGGACCGTCTTCGAGAGACCGTCACACGCCTACACCAGTCAACTGCTGGCCGCAGAGCCGACCGGTTCCCCCGATCCGGTGCCGGAGGATGCGGAAACGGTGATGGAATCCCGCGACCTCAGGGTCTGGTTCCCGATCCAGCGCGGCATCCTCAAGCGCACCGTCGGACACGTGAAGGCGGTGGACGGGGTCACGGTCTCGATCCGGGAAGGCGAGACCGTCGGGGTGGTGGGCGAGAGCGGGTCGGGAAAGACCAGTCTCGGACTTGCCCTGCTGCGCCTGGTCTCGAGCGCGGGGCCCATCATCTATTGCGGCAGCGACATCCAGGGCCTGCGGTTCCGCCAGACCCGCGAGTTGCGCCGGGAGATGCAGGTGGTATTCCAGGACCCGTTCGGCAGCCTGAGCCCGCGCATGTCGATGGCGGAAGTCATCGGCGAGGGCCTGCAGGTCCACGCCCGGGACCTGCAGGCGGACGAACGCGACCGGCGCATCGACGAGGCCATCGCCGAGGTCGGGCTCGACCCGGCGATGCGGGACCGGTACCCGCACGAGTTTTCCGGCGGACAGAGGCAACGGATCTCCATCGCCCGGGCGGTGGTGCTGCGTCCGCGTCTGATCGTGCTGGACGAGCCGACCTCGGCGCTCGACCTCAGCGTGCAGGCCCGCATTGTCGACCTGCTTCGCACCCTGCAGGCGCGACGTCGCCTCGCCTACCTGTTCATCAGCCATGACCTCAAGGTGGTGCGTGCGATGAGCCACCGTATCCTGGTGATGCGCGACGGCGTGGTAGTGGAGGACGGCACCACCGACGAGATCCTCGGGCATGCCCGCCATCCCTACACCCGCGCCCTGATGGCGGCTGCCTTCGAACTCGAAGCCCATGGCGGCGACGTGGTTCGCCACTGACCGCCCGTGACCCTGACAACCGGGAAGGAATTCGGAATGCCGGTGGTGATGTTTCATGATGCGCTCGCCTCGCCCGATGCCTGGAGGGACGGTCTCGCGGCACGGATACCCGGGCTGGACTTCCGGGTCTGGCCGGACATCGGCGATCCCGGAGAGATCGAGTTTGCGATGGTGTGGAACCTGCCGCCTGGAAGCTACGCGGGGATGACCGGCCTGCGCTGCATCTGTTCGCTCGGACAGGGTGTCGACCACCTGTTCCTCGATCCCGACCTGCCGCGCGACGTCCCGATCATGCGGCTGGTGGATCCGTGGATGTCGCAATCCATGACCGAGTGGATCCTGCTCAACCTGCTGTACTTCCATCGTCAGGGCCCGGAGTACGACGCGCTCGCCCGACAGCACCGGTGGCGCGTGCTGCCCCCGCCGGAGACCTCTGAACGCCGGGTCGGCATCATGGGCCTGGGCGCACTCGGACTGCATGCCGCCCGCGCCATCTCCGGGCTCGGCTTCCCGACCGCGGGATGGGCGAGGACGGCGCGGACGGTCGAGGGCGTGGAGGTGTATTCCGGGAGCGGTCAGCTCACCGACTTCCTGGCGCGGACCGATGTCCTGTGCTGCCTGCTGGCGCTCACGGAGTCGACCCGCGGCATCATCAACCGCGACACGCTGGCCCGGCTGCCCCGCGGCGCCTTCGTCATCAACGCGGCCCGCGGCGCCCACATCGTGGACGAGGACCTGCTCGCGGCACTCGACAGCGGCCAGGTCGCCGGCGCGGCACTCGACGTGTTCCACACCGAGCCCCTGCCCCCGGAACACGCGTACTGGGCGCACCCGGCGGTACGGGTCTGGCCGCATGTCTCCGCCCAGACCAACCCGGCAACCGCGCTGGACCAGGTTGCGGCCGGGATCAGGCGGGTTTCTGACGGGCAGCTTCCGGAAAACCTGGTGGACCCCGCGCTCGGATACTGATGACCCGGGCGGGTCAGCCGAACCGGCTGCGAATCATGCCGTAGACGGCGCGAAGGGCCTGCGCCTCACCGCCTTCCGGCCGCCCCGGCCGGTCGGCCTGGTTGTAGGCAATGAGATCGATATGGGCCCAGGCGACATCCTCCTGCACGAAACGCTCCAGGAACAGTGCCGCGATGATCGCGCCGCCCAGGCCGCCGGTGCCGGTGCTCGAGACGTCCGCCACCTTCGAGTCGATATGGCTGTGGTAGCCGGGCCAAAGCGGCATCCGCCACAGCGGATCCTCCTGCTCCTCGCCGCTCTGCAGGATCTCTCCTGCAAGCCTGTCGTCGTTGCAGAACAGTGCCGGCAGGTCCGCTCCGAGCGCGACCCGGGCCGCTCCGGTCAGGGTCGCGTAGTCGACTATCATCTCCGGCCGCTCGCCTGCGGCCTCCGCCAGCGCGTCGGACAGGATCAACCGGCCCTCCGCATCGGTGTTGCCCACCTCGACGGTCAGCCCCTTGCGGGTCTGCAACACGTCGCGCGGCCTGAAGGCATCTCCGGAAATCGCGTTTTCCACCGCCGGGATCAGGACCCTGAGGCGAACCGGCAGCCCGGCTCCCATGATCATCCGTGCCAGTCCGAGCACCTGGGCGGCCCCGCCCATGTCCTTCTTCATGTGCAGCATGCCGGCAGCCGACTTGATATCGAGCCCGCCGCTGTCAAAGCACACCCCCTTGCCGACGAGGGTCACGGCCGGATGCCCGGGTTCGCCCCACCGCATGTCGATGAGGCACGGTGGCCTCGCCGCCGCCCGGCCCACGGCGTGGATGCTCGGATAGTCGTGAACCAGCAGGTCGGCCCCCTCGATCACCGAGATCGAGGCGCCCGCGTCCCCGGCGACGGCCCGGGCCGTTTCGGCCAGTTCACGCGGGCCGAGATCGCATGCCGGTGTATTGATCAGGTCACGGACGAGCGCGACGCCCGATGCGCAGCGCTCGACCTCGGCGAGGTCCACGCCGTCCGGCACCACGAGCCGCGCTCCGGAGCGGGGCTTCGCGGCATACCGGTCGAAGGCGTAACAGCCGAGCGACCAGCCAAGCGACCACAGCGTCGCCTGGTGCGCATCGAGGCCGGGCGCGTCCACCCTGTAGTCGCCTTCGGGCAGGCTTGCCGGCAGACCGGCAAGGCTCCACATGTTCCGGGACGGGTCGAGCCCGACCAGAACCCCGGCGAGGCTCCCGGCCTCGTCGGGAACGAACCTGAAATCGCCCGGCCTGGCCTCGAACCCCGTTGCGCGTGCCCAGCCGTTCCCGTCGGGCAGTTCACCCGCGAGCACCGGGACGATCGGAACGGCACCATCGGCAGCGGTCTCGACCAGGTTCATGTCAGGAATTCCCCTGTGTTCTCGGCTTAACGCCTCTTCCGGACCCGCCCAACATAGTGTTGGCCACCGAACCGCGCCAGAGCGTTCAGGCGGACCCGCAAGCCCCCGCCGACACTCTGCCTCCAACGCGCGCATGGCGGGAACACGGGACCCCGCACGGTGCCAAGACTGTTGCGTTCGGGCATGGCTCGGGCTCAAATGCCGGCGCGAACCCGGGGGGAAGGAGTACGCGATGGATGATCTTGTGCTGATCATCGGCAACAAGAACTATTCGTCATGGTCGCTGCGGGCATGGCTGTCGCTCTCGGCTGCCGGCGCCGTCTTCGAGGAGATCCTCGTCCCGCTTGATCAACCCAACACGCGCCAGGAAATCCTCAAGCACTGGCGCAACGGACGGGTCCCGATCCTCAAACAGGGCGACAACGTGGTCTGGGAAAGCCTGTCGATCTGCGAGTATGCCGCCGAACTGTTTCCCGAGGTCGGGCTGTGGCCGCAGGACATCCGCGCTCGCGCCATCGCCCGTTCGCTCTGCTGCGAGGTCCACGCCGAGTTCAACTCCATCAAGACCCACATGCCGATGAACATCCGCAGCCGCTTTCCGAACGAGGGGCGCAAGCCGGGTGTCCAGGATGACATCAACCGGATCACCGCGGTGTGGCGCCGGGCACGCGAACGCTACGGACGCGATGGCGGCGGACCATTCCTGTTCGGCCCGTTTACCAATGCCGACGCCATGTTCGCGCCGATGGTCAGCCGCATGCGCACCTACGCCGTCGAACTCGGCGATATCGAGAGCGCCTATTCGGAGGCGATCTGGTCCTACCCCCCGATGCAGGAATGGGTGAGGGCGGCGCACGCGGAACCGTGGGTCATCGAGAACGCGGAGTTCTGAGGCGAGCGCGTTCAGACGATCGAGACCGCGGCCGGCACCATTACCCCGGCTGCGAGCAGCGCGCAGGCAACCGCGTAGAGGGCAAGCGCGCGCCTGATGTCCGGGGCACCGAGTCCGGCACGTCCGTCGCCCATCCAGGCATCGTCGATGCGTACACCGTCGTAGGAGCGGGGACCGGCGAGCCTGAACCCGAGCGCTCCCGCCATCGCCGCCTCCGGCCAACCGGCGTTGACCGACCGGTGCCGGGCCGCGTCGCGCCATGCCGCCCGGATCCCGGACCGCCACGACGCCCCGGCAACGGCAGGGGCGGCGAGCGAGAGCAGTGCTGCGGCCAGTCGCGCCGGGACCAGGTTTGCGAAGTCGTCGAGCCGCGCCGCGGCACCGCCAAAGGCCCGGAAACGGTCGGAGCGGTGCCCGATCATGCTGTCGGCGGTATTGATCATCTTGCAGGCAACAATGCCGGGCAGGCCAAGCACCAGGTACCAGAATACCGGGGCTACAACGGCATCGGAGAAGTTCTCCGCGAGTGATTCGACCGCGGCCCGGGAAACCGCTGCCTCGTCCAGCGAGGCCGGTGTGCGTCCGACAATATGGGCAACCGATCCCCGGGCAGCATCGAGGCCGTCCGTTTCGAGCGCACGGGCAACCTCGGCAACGTGGCGGTAGAGATCCTTCTGCGCAAGCAGGGCCGCGACACACACCACCTCGACCAGCGCGCCTCCCGGCAGGTATGCCGCGGCAGCGGCCAGCGCCCAGCCAGCGCCCGCCGCCGCCGCGACCAGGATCAGGATCGCCAGCGTTCCCAGGACCCTGCGTTTGCCTTCGGCCAGTGCCGACCGGTTCCATGCCCGCTCGAAGCGGCCGACCATGCGCCCCATGAGCACCACGGGATGCGGCACGCGCCGCCATACCGTGTCGGGATCCCCGATGAGCGCATCCAGCACCAGGGCTGCGAAGAGGACCGGTGCATGGTCGACGGGCGTGAATGCTCCGGTCACGCGTCGCCGCCGCCGTCCTGTTTGACCAGGAGCGGGAGCCCCGCCACCATCATCACCACCGTTCCGGCGCCGCGGGCTATCTCCTGGTGCAGTTCTCCAAGCCGGTCACGAAACCGCCTCCCGAGGGACGTTGCCGGCACCACACCGAGCCCGACCTCGCTCGAGACCAGCAGCAGCTGTCCCTCGACACTGTCGATTGCCTCGAGCAGGGCGGCTGCCGGCGGTTCCGGTTCACACCCGGCGACCAGCAGGTTGGACAACCACATCGAGAGGCAGTCGACAAGGACCACCGTTCCGGCGGTCGCCTCCCGGCGCAGAGCCGCGGCCAGTTCCGTCGGCTCCTCGACCAGACGCCATCCCTGCCCGGCACGGCGCTCGCGGTGACGCGCAATCCGCGCGAGCATCTCCCCGTCGCCGGCCCGCGCGGTGGCCAGGTAGACCGGGACCAGGCCGGAGGCGAGGGCGAGTGACTCGCCGTAGCTGCTCTTGCCCGACCGCGCACCCCCGAGAATGAGCGTGGCCCGGGTCATGCGCCAGGGGTTCCGGCACTCATCACGCCACCTGCCTCCACACGCCGGCCTGCCGCACCGACAGGAACCGCTCGCGCACGATCCTACCACGCCGGACCCCGGAACCTGAGCACCCGGATCGGGCTGCGGAACACGGCCTGCCCGCACGCGTGCGGGGCCAGCCCGCGAGCCGGGTTTCCGGACGGGCATGGCCCGGGCTCGACACGACCCGCCAATCCCCGCACACTGGCGCAGGCAAGGCCGGGACCCCCGGGCACGCGTGCAGGGCCGGTCGCCGGAAGGAAGGGAGGTCCGTGATGGGAGGTGAACTCGATCAGAGCGCCATCGAGCGCTACCGCCGCACCGGTGCCCTGTCGCCGCTCCGGGTGTTCGACGAGGCGGAAGCCGCCCGGTTGCGAGGGGCGCTCGAGGCCGTCGAAGCCGAGCGCGGCCCGGTGTTTACCGAGAACCGGCCGCGACCGGGTGACATGATCCGCGGGTCCTACCGGTTCAAGAGCCACCTGCTGTTCCGATGGCTGGCCGAGGTGGTCCGCACCCCCCGCATCCTCGATCTGGTCGAGGACCTGATCGGTCCGGACATCCTGTGCTGGACCACCCACTGGTTCATCAAGGAGGCCCATTCCCCGCAGTACGTGTCATGGCACCAGGACAGTCGGTACTGGGGCGTGGAGAGTGACCGCTTCGTCTCGGTGTGGCTGGCGCTCTCGCCCGCGACACGCGCAAGCGGCTGCCTGCGTGTCCTGCCGGGATCGCACCTCGAGCCGCCCATGGAGCACGAGGACACCTGGGCCGAACACAACATGCTCACCCGCGGCCAGTCGATCGACGGCATCGACGAGACGCGGGCACTCGAACTCGAACTGGCCCCTGGCGAGGTTGCGTTGTTCGACTATCGCCTGGCACACGCGTCGGGCCCCAATACCAGCGATGACCGGCGCATCGGCATCGGCATTCGCTACATCGCGCCCTCGGCCCGCCAGGTACAGGCCGACTGGGATTCGGCGTCGCTGGTCAGGGGAACCGACCGTTTCGGTCACTTCGAACCCGAACCGGAACCGTCGTGCGACTTTGACCCGGTGGCGGTCGCATTCCACCAGCGCGCCGACGAGGAACAGCGAAAGATCTACTACCAGGGTGCCGCCACCACGGGGGACCGGGACCATGCCGCTGCTGGGTAAGGGCGTTGCCGCCATCTGGCACGACGTGGCCCCGTCGGCGCAGGCCGACTACAACCACTGGCATGTCCACGAACACGTGCCCGAACGTGTCGGTATACCGGGTTTCCTGCGTGGCCGGCGCTACGGCCCGATCGACGCCGATCCCGAGTTCTTCCACTTCTACGAGACCGAGTCGCTCGAAACCCTCACGTCACCGGCCTACCTCGAACGGCTGAATTCTCCGACCCCGTGGACCCGAAGGGTGGGCCCGGAGCTGAAGAACAACAACCGGTCGCTCTGCCGGGTCGAGGCGTCCTTCGGGATCGGCCAGGGCGCGGCCATCCTCACCGGCCGGTTCGCGACCGCGGCCGGCGGACCGGGCCCCGCGGCGTGGCTCGCGCACGAGGCACTGCCGGCACTGATCGGCACCCCGGGGATCGTCGCAGCCCACCTGCTGCGGAGCGACCTGGAGGCAAGCCACGTGCAGACGGAGGAAAAGGCGATGCGCGAGGGCGTCGACGCGGTGGCCGACGGCGTGTTCCTCATCGAGGCCGTCGACGCGGGACCCCTCGAGGAGCTTGTCGCCGGAACACTGTCACCTGCAGCGCTCGCAACCCGCGGCGCGAGCGAGGTCGCGCTCGGGACCTACCGGCTTCACTACACGCTGTCGGACGGAGATCTCGCCTGAACCGCGGACCTACTGGCTGCTGCCCGAACTTCCGTTGCGGCCCTGCAGCTGCATCGTGCGTTCGCGCTGGACCTGCAGGTAGCCGGACGACAGCCGGTCGCCGTTCCAGCGTCCCATGGTCCACCACCGCTTCGCCTCTTCCTCGCTCCGGTCGACGCCGAACCCGCCCATGTACATGAAGCCGAGCATGCCCTGGGAAAACCCGTCCCCGGCCTCGGCCCCGCGTCGGAACCAGCTCGCCGCCTCCTCGAGCTCGCCCTTGTTCTGGTAGATCTGGCCCATGGTGCCGTAGGCTCTGGTCAGGCCGCCGTCAATGGCCATCCCGGCGAACTCTATCGCCTTGGCCTCGTCCTTCGGAACCACGTTGCCCTGGTTGTAGAGCAGGCTGAGATAGATCATGGCCTGGGTATCGCCGGCTTCCTCGGCTGCGCGGTGCAGCAACGCCATGCCTTCCTCCGCCTCGGCGTCGCCGGCCGACCGCTTCAGCAGGCCGAGAACCTTCATGGCGTAGGTGATCATCGCCTCGCTGTTGCCCTGATCGGCAAGATCCATGATGACCGTGCGCGCCCGCTGCGGGTTCTCGGGACCGGCGCCACCGGGCAGGAACTCCAGCGCGGCCTGGATCCGGGCCGCTGCATCATCCGACTTCAGCGCCTGGATCAGCAGCAGCCAGGCTCCCTCGACATCCTTTTCCACCAGCTCGCCACGCGCATGGTAGCGGGCCAGCATCACCATCGCCGCCGCATGACCGGCGTCTGCCGCCTGTTCGATCAGCGCCACCCCGGCCTTTCGATCCTGCCTGGCGAAGGCTGCGTAGGCACTGTGCACCATGACTTCCGTGTCCTGCGGCGATGCCGCACGGGCCGCGTCACACAGGCTTCCGGTCTCCCGGACGGCAGCCTGTACCCGCGCGTGTTCCTCCTGCGGCGCACCGGGTTCGGTCGCACGGATCCACTGCCGGACCCGGTCAAGCGACTCCACGCACGCCGCCTTCTCGCCCGCGGCACGGGCGGTGGGGACCATCGCCCACGTCGCAAGCACCGCACCCGCCAACAGGACGACACAGCCAGTTCTGCATCCGATCATGATCATCGCTCCCACGGGGTCCTGCTCCACCGGCTCCACGAGGCCGGGCGGCAGCATGAAGAAACCGGCGTGGCACGGCAAGGTCCACAGGCGCGGGCCCGGTCGGCACTTGCCCCTGTCGAGACTTGCCCGGCAAGATGGATACCGGTTCCCGTCGGCGCCGGCATCGCAAAACCGACACCGCCTGCGGGCCGACATGCCGCCCCCGGCGGCGGTCCCGGGGGCGAACCCTCCTGCGGGAGCCCCGTTCGAACCCTGCGTGAAGGAACCCCGAGCATGGCACAGGTCTCGTTTCCGGCGACATTCATGCGTGGCGGTTCGTCGAAAGGGGTGTTCTTCCGAAACGTCGATCTTCCCGACGATCCGGCACTCCGCGACCGGATCCTGCTCGCCGTTCTCGGCAGTCCCGACCCCTACCAGAGGCAGCTGAACGGTCTCGGCGGTGGCCTTTCCTCGGTTTCCAAGGCGGTGATCATCGGCCCGTCGACACGCCCTGACGCCGATGTCGACTACACCTTCGTCCAGGTCGATGTTGCGGAACCGGCCGTGCATCTCGGCTCCAACTGCGGCAACCTGAGTTCAGCGGTTGGACCCTTCGCCATCGACAGCGGACTGGTCGATGCCAACGGCGCCGAGGCTCGGGTCCTGATCCACAACACCAACACCCGCAAGCTGATCCGCGCCCGGGTGCCGGTGACGGACGGTACGCCGGAGGTCGAAGGATCCCTCGCCATCCCTGGCGTGGCCGGGACCGGAGCCGGGATCAGGCTGGACTTCATGGATCCGGCCGGGCCGACGACCGGCACGCTGCTGCCCACCGGACGCCCGCTCGACACGCTGTCACTGGACGAAGAAGGGACCATCGAGGCCTCGATGGTCGATTCGAGCAATCCCTGCGTGTTTCTCGAGGCGAAACGGTTCGGGCTCGAAGGCACCGAAGGGATCGATGCGCTTGACGCGGACACCGGGCTCGCGGCCCGGCTCGAACGGGTCCGGCGCGAGGCGGCGGTCAGGATGGGACTGGCCGCTTCGCCCGACGCTGCCCGTCCCAACGCGCCGATGATCGGCCTGGTCGCCCCGCCGCGACCCTATCGCACCCTGTCGGGCGCCACGGTCGCGGGCCGCGAGGCTGTCATCGCGGCGCGGATCTGGTCCATGGGCCGGGTCCACCGGGTCCTGCCACTGACCGGTGCCATGTGTCTCGCCGTTGCCTGTCGCATTCCCGGCTCCGTCTGCGCGCGGGTATTGGCGCGCCAGGCGGACGCCCTGTCCATTGCAACACCGTCGGGAGTATTGCCGCTCGACGCATCGGTCCGCACGGACGACGGGACCGTCACCGTCGAGCAGGTCACGGCGTGGCGAACCGCGCGGATCCTCATGAAGGGCGAGGTCTTCGTTCCCGGCTCCATCGTCTGCCCGACGACCTGAAACACCATCACCGGCGGGTCTTCCGGTCGAGCGTGACAAGGGCCAGGATCGGCAGGCTGGCGAAACAGGTGGCGGCATACAGGTAGAAGCAGTTGTTGTAACCGATCATCGTCGACTGGCGGACCGCTTCGGACGCGAGCCTGCCGAGACTGTCGACCCAGTCCACCGACCCCGTGCCGATGACGTGTCCGAAGTCCAGGCGCTCGGAGTACGGCGTCACCGTACCCACCATCTCCGAGTAGCGGATCTTCGTGGTCCGCACCAGCAGGAACACGCTGAAGGCCACGAACAGGCTGGTGCCCAGGTTGCGCAGCAGGTGGAACAGCGCCGACCCGTCCGGCAGCATGGCCGGCGGCAGGGTGGAGAACGTCACGATCGACAGCGGCACCCACATGATGCCACAGCCGAACCCCTGCAGGATGCTGGGCCATGCGAGCGCCCACATGCCGACATTGAGATCATGCAGGCTGAGCGCCCAGCCGCTGATGCCGACGCAGACCATGCCCACGACCAGGCCGACCCGCGGATCCACCCGCCCCATCCGGGCCGCGACCATGAAACCGACGATCATTCCGACACCGCGCATCGCCAGCAGGATGCCGATCAGCCCGTCCGGGTACCCCTTCAGGTTCTGAAGCAGCGGCGGCAGCAGGACCAGCGGCGTGAAGTTCAGCGAGCCGTAGATGAAGACCAGGAACAGCCCGATGGTGTAGTTGCGATCGGCGAACAGCCGGGGGTTGATGAACGGCTGTTCGGTGAAGCAGCTGTTCGCGAGGTACATGAGGAACGCGACCACCATCAGCGCCGTCGTGGAGACGATGAAATGCGATTCCATCCAGTCGAGCCGCTCGCCCCGGTCAAGGATGAGCTGCAGCGACACGATCGCGATCGAGAACAGGGCGAACCCGGCGAAGTCGAAGCGGAATTCGGTGTTGCGTCCACCGTCGCGAATCCAGCGCACCACGCCGAGGTAGGTGACGACACCCAGCGGCACCATCATGAGGAACACCCAGCGCCAGCTGTACTCCTGCGAGAGGTATCCGCCGAGCGACGGAGCGATCGCGGGCCCGATCACGACCGACATTCCCATGAAGCCGTTCGCCTTGGCATGTTCCTCCCGCGGCCAGGTCTGCAGGATGATGGCCTGTGCCATCGGCACCAGCGGCGCACCGAGCGCCCCCTGGAGCACCCGGAAGAACAGCAGGGATTCGAGGCTGGTGGCGAAGGCGCAGGCAAGCGTCACCAGTGTGAAGCCGGAGATGCACCAGAGCAGCAGGCGCCGCTGGCCGAACATGGCGACCATCGCCCCGGTGAGCGGCGTGACCACGGCGGTGGCGACCACGTTGAGCGTCACCACCCACGCGACCTGTTCCTGGGTCGCGCCAAGCGCACCCTGCAGCTGCGGCAGGGCGACATTCACCATGGTGATCGTGAGCGAATACAGCATGGCGCTCAACGCCATGATGACGAGCACGAGCATCCGGTAGGCGCGGCTGACCGGGGCTTCCTCGGCGCGAGCCGTCATGAATCACCCCGCTCACGGGACCAGAACACGCGGCAACTGTAGACGCCCGCCCGCTCCGCTGCCATCGCGCGCGACAATGAACACCTCCGTGATCACGGACCTGCGGGGCAGGCCGCAGCTGTCCCGGCGCGGGGAAAGCCGCCACGGAGTATCGTGCCCTGCGGTGCGGAGGCGGCGCGCTCATGCGTCCCTTCGACGTTCACGCTGCCGGTCACGGAGCGCACGGTGCCGCGGCAGCGGCCGGTGCCCGCGGGCTCCGTGCGATCCGTTCCCGTCGAGAAACGGGCGGCACGCACGGTCCGGTCCCTGCATGCGCCGGTCCCGCCACCCTGCCGTCCGGAACCCTGCCCTGATCTTCATTGATCCTGCGTGGCCACGGACATCCGCGCAAACATTGTCGCGGTAGAGACAACCCGTCATCCCGGTTCAAATCCGGTATTCGGCAACCGTCAAGCGGCGGGCGCGCCGACTGGCTCCGGGTCGTGGCACGTTGTTCCCGAAGTCATGTAACGGTACAATGTTCGCTCATCGAACGGTCTGTGAGGCTGATGTGAACCAGCGCAGTGGGAACATGCAGGAAAAGGTTCTCGCGATCCTCCAGAAACACGGTACGCCGATGTCCGCCTACGAGGTCCTCGGCCAGTTGCGCGATGTTCACCCGCGACTTGCTCCACCAACGATCTACCGGGCGCTGGCGGCATTGATCCAGCGCGGCGGAGTGCATCGGCTCGAATCCCTCAACGCCTTTGTCGCCTGTTCGGTTGATCGGCACGGAGACGCACCGGTTCTTCTTATCTGCGAGGGTTGCGGCACGGTCGAGGAGCCCGTCTCGTCACTCGTCTCGGACCAGCTGTCAAGCATCGCGAAACAGGTCAACTTCACTCCGACACGCCAGGTCATCGAGGTCCATGGCCAGTGCGCCCGCTGCAGAAGGTAGTGGCCCGACGCACGAGGGACGCGTACGGGCCTGAACGCGGGATGCTGCCCGTGGGGGTCGGACCGCGGCTTGCCGGAGCGCTCCCGCTCGTTCCGGCGCTTTCGTCCGGTTTCCTCCGGGCCACGTCCACACCGGGGGTGTCATGACCTATGCGGTCGCGTTTCAGGAACTGACCCTCGGATATGACCGGCGCCCCGCGGTGCGTCACGTCAGCGGCCAGGTCCCCGATGGCAGCCTGACCGCCATCGTGGGGCCCAATGGTGCGGGCAAGTCGACGCTGCTCAAGGGCATGACAGGTGCGTTGCGGCCACTCGCGGGGCGCGTCAGTTTCGGAACCTGTGCACGCAACGACGTCGCGTATCTGCCACAACAGTCAGACATCGACAGGTCATTCCCGGTGACGGTCGTCGACCTCGTGGCGATGGGGCTCTGGCGCGAGGTCGGTGCGTTTTCCGGACTGCGCGCCCGGCACCGGTCCCGGATCGGCGACGCCATAGCCGCCGTCGGACTCACCGGGTTCGAATCCCGGCCCATCAGCACCCTGTCGGGCGGACAGTTTCAGCGCGTGCTGTTCGCCCGTCTGCTGCTTGAGGATGCACGGCTCATGCTGCTCGACGAACCGTTCACGGCCATCGATTCCAGGACGATGGCCGATTTGCTCGGTGTGATACAGCGCTGGCACGGAGAAGGACGCACGGTGCTCACCGTCCTGCACGACGTCGAGACTGTTCGCACTCATTTTCCCCAGACGATGATCCTGGCGCGGGACCTGGTCGCACACGGGCCCACGGAAGACGTCCTGACCGCAGCCAACCAGTTCCGTGCCCGCCAGATGTGCGAGGCCTGTCTGGGTCCGCCCCACGATTGCGGAAAGCAGCATCCGTGATGCAGAAGGTCCCGATCCGTCCGTCCGCCGTTCCCGGATCCAAGCACCTGGCGCCGACGAACTGAATCCCGGTCACCATCGAGGCGGCACCGGCGTGCGGCTGCCTGCCCGGGCGAAGGCCAGGCGCACCGAGGTCCCGCATTCGCACGTGCGCCCTTGCCGCGGTGCATGACAGCTTCTGGCGGATGCACCTGTCGCCGGGACCGACGCCGGCAATGGCCGCGGGTGTCAGTGACCAGCTCCGCGACGCGGAGTGGACAGTCGGTCTGATCGACGCCCTGGCACCGAAACCACGGCGACGGGCGATCGACCGCAGGAGGCGGTATTCCAACCGGCACGCTGGCCGGCCTTGGCGGCGCTCGCGCCAGCGCGATAGGGTGTCCCGGACCGGGAACCGAGACAGGCAGGGACACGATGGGAATGTCGGCAACGAGAGATGGCAGGCCCCTCGCCCTCGGGCTGATCGGGATGGGCGCAATCGGTCTCGACGTGCTCGGGATGATCAGATCCTCGCTCGCGGACAGAATCGTCGTCGAGTCGGTGCTGGTTCGCACTCCCAGGACGGAGCCCCGCGACGTTCCCGTCACCCATGACCCCGAGCGGTTTCTGGCTCACGGTTTCGATGTCGTCCTCGAGGGCGCCGGCCACGCCGCGGTGCGGGACCACGGTGAACGCATCCTCGCATCCGGCGCCGACCTCATCGTGACCTCGGTCGGCGCCTTTTGCGACGATGGCCTCTACCGCCGGTGCGTCGGGGCCGCCGAAAACTCCGGCGCACGCCTGATCATTCCGTCTGCCGGCATCGGCGCCCTCGACACCCTCTCGGCGGCAGCGGTCGGCGGTCTCGACGAGGTCCACATGATCGTGCGCAAGGATCCGTCCGCCTGGTACGGAACCCGGGCGGAGGACGAGCACGACCTTGCCGCACTCACCGGGCCGACGGTCATATTCGAGGGGACACCGCGCGAGGGCGCCCTGCTCTACCCGCAGAACGTGAACATCTCCGCGGCGGTATCGCTGGCCGGGCTCGGACTTGACCGGACGCACCTGACCATCATCGCCGACCCGCAGATCGACACCCATATCTGCGAGATTCATGCAACCGGCGCCTTCGGGTCGTTTTCGTTCCGCGAGGACATCGCGGTCTCGCCGACCAACCGCAAGACGGGTCAGATCGTTGCAATGGCGGTCATGAAGACGATACGCCAGCTGGTGAACCCGGTTGTCATCGGCGCCTGAGGCACCGGTACCGGATCGTCCGGCAGTTCACAGGCGCCGTTTCCGGCATCCCGGGCCAGGGATCAGGAGCATCTCCAGAGTCCGAGGTCCTGGCCGACCAGGAACGCGGCGACCGCATCCCCGATCACGTCCGTGTCCTCCTTGGGAAGCCCGACGGGCATGACCGGTGCCAGCGCCTCTGGCGGGCTGTCCGCGTGGTTTTCTGTCATTGAAAGACCTGGATCACGCTGCTGGGAGGACATGGGCGTTGCTTCCCTTCATAGCGGATCAGAACCGATCCCCTACAGGATCTTGTGGGGCCTCCCATATGGTGTGGGCATTCCGGGCCAACGTCAATAGATGATTGACGGTGGCTGGTGCAGGCGGGCGACCGGGAAGCCAGACCCTACAGGCTGAACGCGGGCCGGCCCGAGCAGGCTGCAAACCAGCGTGCAACCGCGGGAAAACGGTCCTCGATCGCCATCCCGACCACGCCGGTGGTCCGCACCGCGAAATAGCCGATGATGTCGGCGGCGGTGAAGCGGTCACGGGCCACGAACTCGCGGTCCGCCATGTGCGGCTCGAAACGACCCAGGAACACCTCCATCATCTCGGTTCCCCGCTGCACCAGGGCCGGCAGCTGGGGCCGGTCGCTCCGTGTCCCCGGGATAACCCTGCCCGAGAACATCGGCACGTGATTGCGGACCGCGTGGAGCATGGGCAGGAACCCGTCGAGCTCGATCCGGCGGCACCACATGTCGATCTGCGCCCGCTCACCCGGCGTGCGCCCGAACAGCGACGGCTCGGGATGCAATTCCTCGATGTATCGGCAAATTGTCATGGACTCGGCGATGACGGTGCCGTCATCAAGCTCCAGAAAGGGTACACAATTGAACGGGTTCATGCTCGCCCAGGGCTCCGAGTACTGCTCGCCTTCGCGCACGTTGACCTCGACGAGGGGTATCTCGATCCCCTTCTCCGCCAGAAACACCTGGACCCGCTGCGCATTTGCCGCCGCGCCGAACCCATACAGCTTCATCGTGTTCCTCCCTGCTCTCGTGCGGGTCATCCCAGCGCCTGGGACAGTTCGGCGATCAGGTCGTCGCCATCCTCGATTCCGACGGACAGGCGCACCAGTCCGTCCGATATTCCCAGACTCTCGCGCACCTCGCGCGGCACGGAGGCGTGGGTCATGATCGCCGGGTGCTCGATCAGGCTCTCGACACCTCCGAGTGATTCGGCCAGCGCGAACAACGTGCACCGCTCGAGGAACCGGCGTGCGTCCTCGAGCCCGCCGGCAATGATCGCCGTTACCATGCCCCCGAACCCGTGCATCTGCCGTCGCGCGAGTTCGTGCTGCGGATGGCTCGCCAGTCCCGGGTACCACACCTGTTCCACCCGCGGGTGCGCCTCGAGGAAGGCGGCAACCCGGGCCGCGTTCTCGCAGTGCCGTTCCATGCGAATCGGCAGCGTCTTGAGCGCACGGAGCACCAGGAAACTGTCAAACGGCCCGGGTACCGAGCCGATCGCGTTCTGCAGGTAGCCGATCCGCTCGGCCAGTTCCTCGCGCCCTTCCCTGACAACGGCAATACCGCCGACGATGTCCGAATGGCCGTTCAGGTACTTGGTCGTCGAGTGCATCACCACGTCGAACCCGTGGTCGAGCGGACGCTGGACCCACGGAGAGGCAAAGGTGTTGTCGCACACCGTCATCACCCCGTGACGCGCTGCGAGTGTCGCGACAGCCTCAAGGTCGACCAGCTTGAGCAGGGGATTGGTCGGCGTCTCGACCCAGATCATCCGGGTCCTGTCGGTCAGCGCCGCCTCAAGGCGGTCCGGGTCCGACAGGTCGACGAAACTGAAGGTGAGTCCGGAGGAGCGCCGGCGGACGTTTTCGAACAACCGGTAGGAGCCACCGTACAGGTCGTCCATCGCGATCACGTGGTCGCCGGTATCCAGCAACTCGAGCAGGGTTCCCATCGCCGCCTGCCCGGATGCAAACGCATATCCCCGCGCCCCGTTCTCGAGGTCGGCAACGCAGGCCTCCAGTGCCGCCCGGGTCGGATTGCCGGTGCGCGAGTACTCGTAGCCCCTGTTGATGCCGGGGCTTTCCTGGACATAGGTCGAGGTGGCGTAGATCGGGGTCATGATCGCCCCGGTGGTGGGGTCGGGCGACTGACCGGCATGGATTGCCCGGGTCGCGAAACCGGGGCGGTTGGGCTTCTGTGTCATGGCATCCCGGGGTGGGGAAGCGGACATCCGTCCGGCTCCCCTGCGAGTTTCAGGACAGGGTGCGGCGCATGTGGTTGATGAGATCGACCCTGGTGATGATTCCGAGGAACTGCGCCCCATCTACCACGATCGCGACCTTGTCGGCACGAAACAGTGCCACCAGGTCCGAGAGCCGGCCGTTGACAGGCATCAGGTCAAGCCGCTCGGTCATGTGCCGGCTTGCCGGGTCGTTGAACACATCCGGCTGGCCGTGAACCGCCAGCAGGATATCCTCCTCGTCCAGCACCCCGGCGACCGACCCGTCATCGGCCAGGACCGGCACCTGGCTGACTTCGTTGGCGCGCATCCTGCTGTAGGCCGTGTTCAGGGTGTCGGACGGCGACACCGAAATCACCCGGCCCTGATCGGCCCGGTTCACAATCAGGTCGCGCAGGTCTCCCGACATGGCGCGTTCGACCAGTCCCTGCTCCACCATCCATGCCGGGTCGAAGGCCCGGCCCAGGTACTTGTTTCCGGTGTCGCACACGAAGGTGACCACCCGCATCGGCCTGGTCTGGCGCCGGCACCACCGCAGCGCGCCCGCAAGCAGTGTTCCGGTCGAGCTGCCAGCCAGGATGCCCTCCTCGCTCAACAGCGTGTTGATGGCCGCAAAGGCTTCTGAATCGGGCACGATCTCGGCGTCGTCGATGAGCGAGAGATCGAGGTTGTCGGGAATGAAATCCTCGCCGATGCCTTCAACCAGCCAGGACCCGCCCTCGTAGTTCACCTTGCCGGTCATCACCGCCGGGCCGACCACGGAACCGACCGGGTCCGCGACCACCACCCTGAGGTCGGGATTCATGCGCTTGAGAAACCGGCCGGTGCCGGTAATCGTTCCGCCGGACCCGACGCCGGCGACCAGTGCGTCGACGTCGCCGTCCATCTGTTCCCAGATTTCCGGACCCGTCGTGGTCTCGTGCGCCATCGGGTTGTCCGGATTGTCAAACTGGCTGGCCCAGAACGCGCCCGGCGTCTCGGCCACGATTCGTTCCGCCATGTCCTGGTAGTACTCGGGGTGACCCTTCGAGACGTCCGAGCGGGACAGCCGCACCTCGGCGCCAAGCGCCCTCAGGTGCCGGATCTTGTCGAGGCCCATCTTGTCGGGGATGATCAGGATCAGGCGGTAGCCTTTCCTCGCCGCGACCAGGGCCAGGCCGAGACCGGTGTTGCCGGCGGTCGCCTCGACGATGACACCACCCTCGCGAAGCCTGCCGTCGCGCTCGGCCGCCTCGATCATCGCAAGCCCGATCCGGTCCTTGATTGATCCACCCGGGTTCTGGTTCTCCAGCTTGACGAACAGCCGGCAGGGTCCGGCATCCAGCCGGCTGAGTTCGAGAACCGGGGTGTTGCCGATCAGTTTCAGTACCGAGTCAACGGGTTTCATCCTCATCTCCACACGGTGATGCTGGCAGGGCGCGCCGGAGTCTTGCCCGCTCAAACGCAGACACCCCGGCGACGGGCGCCGGGGTGCCGCGGAACAGGTCATGGCGCGAACCGGGAAGGGTTCCGCTCATGGTACGAACCGAAAGCAAGGTCCGTAGAGCCGGACTCTATCTGCCAAACCTGAGCCTGTCCAGCCTGACCGGGCCGCAGATACCGGTCATGCAGGGGCCACCGGCACCGGCGGAATGGTGTTCACGCTGTCGCGCCGGGAACGAACGGGCGGACAGGCGGCCGGACGGTTCCGCTCGCGCGTGACAGGGTGGAGCTGGCCAGCAGGCCGGAATGACGCCGCGCGGACGAGCCAGGCAGCGACGGCATGGAACCCGACGAACTCCTCGAGCGCTTTCGGAAGCTTCAAGTCTGGAGCGCCCACGGTCAGAGGGCCCCGCACAAGCCCTTGCTCGCCCTGTGGGCAATCGGGCGCTGTCTGAGGGGCGAGGAGCGACTGGCATCCTACCTCGACGCGGATCGGGCGGTCAGGAAGCTCCTGCGGGCCTTCGGACCGCATCGCAGGGTCATCCACACCGAGCAGCCATTCTGGCGGCTGAGGACAGACGGTGTCCGGGAGGTGCAGGATGCCGGGCGAGTGACGCTCACGACCAGGGGCGATGCTCACAAGAGTTCACTGCCGGGCAACAACATCCACGCAGGATTTCCAGAATCGATCCAATGTGCCCTGCAAGCCGACGAGGCGCTTGCCGGGAGAGTTGCCCACGCGCTGGTCGAGGCCCACTTCCCACCGACGGTTCGCGATGAGGTGCTCGAAGCAGTCGGCATTGAGATGGACCACGAGCCGGGCTACGAGCAGTCGCGCCAACGGAAACGGAACCGGGAGTTCCGGGAGAGGGTCCTGTCGGCCTACGGCTACGCATGCGCGGTCTGCGGCTTTGCCGTCTGCCATGAGGGAGAACCGCTCGCCCTTGAGGCAGCGCACATCAAGTGGCACCAGGCCCGCGGGCCCGACATCGTGCGAAACGGGCTCTCACTGTGCGCGCTTCACCATCGCCTGTTCGACAAGGGCGCGTTCACCGTGTCTCCGCACAGGCGGATTGTCATCGCGCGTAACGTGAGCGGAAGCGGATTCACGGAGACGCTCGGGAGGTTCGATGCAAAAGCGCTCTCGCCGCCGGTGAGTGCGGACGATGTACCGGACCCGCGTTTCTCGGCCTGGCATGCCCGCGAGGTATTCGGTTGTCCCGAGCATCCCAGGAGCGGCAGGCAGGTGACTCGAGTCAGGACCTGAGCACGGGGTAACGGTTGTCGCGGACCCCGACGAGCTCGAACGTCCCGATGATCCGGCGGGTCCGCACACTCGGGATTGAGAGTTGCTGGATCGACGCGCGTTTCGGGCACCACAACAGCCGGGCAACCGCCGAAACCAGGGGAGATGACCCGGGTCCCGGGGCGTCGACACGCCTTCGGATCACCAGTTCGGCGGGTGCATCCGGTGCCATTCGGTCGCGGATTCGAACGCCGCTCCGGCCTGAACCAGCAACGGCTCGGACAACCGGTGGCCAACCAGCTGCACGGAGAGGGGCAGTTCCGAGCGGCCCAGTCCGCACGGCATTGCGATGGTCGGCAGACCGGCATAGTCCATCGGTACCGTGTAGCGGGAATCCCATGCCTTCCGCTCCGGGGAAATCGGACCGTAGGCAGCACTCGGCGGATAGGGGATCGCGGCCTGCGGCGTGGACGGGCACAGAAGCAGGTCGATGCCGGCCATGGTCCGGGCAAGTGCACCATTGCATTCGAGCCGCAGCTGGTGTGCCGCCGCGTAGTCCGCGGCACTGTAGCGCGAACCGCGATCAAGCCATTCCCCGAACCAGGCGCCATACTCGTCCCGGCGCGCGGGCCAGAAGTCCCGGTGAGCATGCATCGCCTCGACCGGGCACAGGACCTGCCATCCCTCGAGGTAGCGTTCGAGATCTTCCGGCATCGCCACCTCGACGATGACAGCCCCGAGACCGCGCAGGACCTCGAGGCTCGCCATCACCGCATCCGCAAAGTCCGGCGCCAGGTCGGCAAGGCCATAGTCAGCATCCCATCCGATCCGTATTCCCTCGATGCCGTGGGAGATCCCGGAGAGCATGTCGGGAACCGGATCGGGAACGGCGGTGGGATCGAGTGGATCGGGTCCCGCGATCGCCCCGAGCACGATCCCGGCATCCGCCGCGCACCGCGCCAGTGGACCGACGTGGTCGAGAGATGGAGCCAGATCAAGGACACCGGCTCGGCTCACCCGGCCCCAGGTCGGTTTCAGTCCCACCGTCCCGCAGACGGCAGCCGGATGGCGGATCGAGCCGCCGGTATCGCTGCCGAGCGTCGCGTAGGCGAGCCCGGCCGCGGTGGCGGCACCGGACCCGCTTGATGACGCCCCGGGCCAGAACCCCGCGCGCCACGGATTCTCGGGCACGGCAAAGTCCGGGTTGTAGCCGGCCATGGCGCCCTCGGTGAGCGCCAGCTTGCCGAGAATGACCGCTCCGGCATCGTGCAGGCGCGCGACGACCGTTGAATCGGTTCCGGGCACCCGGTCCGCCATGACGGCGCAGCCGCCGGCCGTGATCGTGCCGGCGGTATCGCAGAGGTCCTTGACCGCGACCGGGATGCCGTGAAGCCGTCCCCGGTCGCGACCGGCGGCAAGTTCGGCCTCGGCACGCCGCGCGTCTTCGAGCGCCTGCTCCGCCATGACGGTCTGGTAGGAATGCAGCGTCCCGTCGAGTGCCTCGATGCGCTCCAGCATCATCGTGGCGAGTTCGACCGGCGAGATCTCGCGCGAGTGGACCAGGTCCGAGACCTCAAGGATTGTCCGATAGTGCAGGGGTTCGTCCATGGTTCCATTCCAGGTCAGGTCGAGCCGCGGAGTCGCGGGTCACATGCATCGCGGATCCCGTCACCGGACAGGTTGAACGCCTCACCGGGAAGAGCATGGCGCCCCACGCCGGTGCCGGCTGAGGAATCCCGACCCCAGGGAGGCGAAGTATGCACGATTCGTGGCCGAAGCTCCGCTGTTCATCTTTGGCGGCTCCACCGGCGGCGAGGAGGAAGGGTCCTGGCCCCTTGATGTCGACATGCGCGTCACGCTCGACACACACCACACATGCCCTGGACCCGCATCGCCAGCGCTACCGGACATGCTGCGGTCTGGCAGCGCCACCGTCCGCGTGACCTGTTCCGCGAAGGACGCCCGGCGCTTCGCGACCGGCCCGTTCCTGCACCAGAGGAGTCGTGATCCGGTGACAGGCCGTTGCGGTTGCACACGCCCTGACTGTGCCCTACGCGCACCGGAACCGGTCGGCCGCACCGATCACGTACGGGTTTCGGACAGGCACGGGAGCATTCCTCCATGCCCGCTCGGCGGAGTGGGGGATCTCGCCGGTGGAACGCGTGGCGCACAGGTTGACACCGGGGACGATCCGGATGCGGGGCCCGGCAGCCGCCAGATGACCTGTCGGACCAGGAAGACAGGTGCGCCCGTGTCGTGCCGGTACGCGCGATCAGTCCGGCGTCGGCATCTCTCGCACCAGTGCCTTGACCACCATCGCGGCGTTGCCGGCCGCAAGCTCGAGGAAGACCTCCATCTGGTTCGCGCCCTCACCGCCGCCGGCGAGGTCGGCGAGGCTGCGCACGGCGATGAACGGCACATGGTTCGCGTAGGCCACATGGGCCACGGCAGCGCTCTCCATGTCCAGCACCCGCGCTTCGAACGTCTCGAAGACCCACCTCCGGAAGTCGGCATTGTCGATGAAAGCACCGCCCGACACGCCTGCGCCCCCCACGACGATCCGGGGCGCGTCGCGCAGGCACCTGTCCTGCGTCACACATCGAGCAAGTACCGTTCCCGAGGCCGCCCTGCCAACGCCGGCCAGCATCACCTCGTCCACCGGAAACCAGAACCGGGTCTCCGGAGCCTCGGAACCCTCACGGAGCACGGTAACCGAGCGCGGGAACATCATGCCGAAATTCCCGTAGGGGTACTCGAAGAACGGCATCGTGGCCCAGCCGCCCCCCACCTTTCGCGCAAACAGCATTTCGAGATACTGCGCCCACCGGTCGGCGATCACGACATCACCGATGTTCAGTGCCGGATCCACGCCGCCCGCGATGCCGGAGAACAGGATGCGCTCGACCGCGAAGTGGTCCAGCGCGAGTTGCACGGTCATCGCCGCGTTGACGACGCTGATCCCGCTCAGGAACAGCACGACGTCCCGCCCCTCCAGCGTGCCGGTGGCAAACGTGACCCCGTTGACCGAATGCTCCGACGCCCCCTCGAGTTCCGTCCTGAGAATGGTCATCTCGGGCGCAAAGGCGGAAACCACGGCGATGCGCGGCGTCGCATCGTGACTGTCATGCGCACCGACCGGCGCGACCGCCGCTGCCAGCAGCGCCGGCAGGCCGGCGGCCACTGCAATGACGCGCCGCACCTGCCGCGCACGCGCAACGAACCCGAACGGTGTGATCATCGCCTTCCTTCCCATCGTGGTGCGAATGCCTTCCCCGGTCAGCACCGGTCGCCGGTATGTACCCAGGACCACTGGCTCGTCGAGCCGACGATGACCGTGTCCCACCAAACCAGACTTGCCGGAAACCCTGCCGAACGCCAGCCCCCGCTCGCCCCGCGAACCAGGCACCCGCCACGCACGATCCGGTGTCCTTGCCTCTTGTCCGGGCATGGATGCCGAGCCTGCCGCGTGCATCTGCCCGGTGTCCGGGTCAACGGAACACTCTGTGGGCACCCGTTGCCGCCTCGCGCTCACCGGAGTCTTGCGCAGTCGCACATGCGATTGATCCCCGAGGCCCGTGGCAAAGCGTCTGCGGGCCGCGTCGATCCGGCCGTGACCGCCTCAGCAGCGAACTTCCGACCTCGAAAGGTCTGACGTTGTCAGCAATACGCTCCGTGACCTGCCTTGAGTGCGTGTATGGCTGGATGCCGTTTGTCCAACTCATGCTGGAGGTCGACCGGCGCACCGCCTGTGCATCGACCCCAGCGAATCAGCGGTAACGCTCGGCCTCACGCCGTGCGAGGACCAAATGGCGGAGCTGCTGGACGAGGGGCTGCGGGCGTCGCGAGATTGTCGCGGCGACGGACTGGACGGAGGAGTACGTTCGCTGGCTGACTACGCAAGCTTACCGGAAGCTAGGCGCGGCAGAGCAGGTCGCGCTGGTGCGCCAAGTCCTGGCGGTAGGCGCGTTGCCCTGCGCCCGAAACGGCGCTGACGGCGCGTTGACTGCCGGCGCTCTCACTCCTCCTGCATCATTCACCGGGGCGCACCCGGCGAGCTTCCGACATCTACCAAATGGCAGGATTTACAAAAGCTCGTACCCGGATACCCTGTCTTCTGCAAGGACTCCAGAGAACTTGCGTTCACCGTCGCGGACCAGGCTGAAGAACCACGCTTTCCAATTCTGGGAATTCAACCCAACCGCACTGTTCCAATAGACATGACAGGTTGAAACCAAGGGGAGTTATATACGAGAGTAACTTTGTGGTGGTCTAGGCGTCCTTGGTTTCCTCAAGGGTCACCGTCCGCATGACAGCTGCACGTAGCGCCTCCGGCGTGGTGTCGATGCGGGTATCCGCCTCCAACTCGGCCTTGGACGGCTGGTAGTCGCGCGGCTTCACCCGGACCTGCGGCTTGTCGGCCATGGATCGCCACCCCTCTGCTTGAGTAGTGAATTGTCTATCCGCTACTCTACATCCTTGCAACGTCCCACGGACCCGCTTGGTCGGGTCGCCCGCCGAATACAACAGCCCTAGACCCGGCATGGGGTAGCTCCCCGGCCTGGCGAATAGGCGGGGCTTCACTCTATCCGTGTGACGTTGCAACGGCCCGGCACCCGCCGGCGCCGGTGGGCCGCACGCTCATGTGCGCTCCGAGCCGGAGAACTTCCATGGTCACCCCGACACAGGGACCTCAGTCGAGCCCCTACATTCTCTATGACCCGCCGTACCGATGGGATCCGCGAGGAACCGTCATCAAGTATTCGTTCCATCACGAGAGCTTCTTCTCGCTGGACTTTGAGCGCGAAGTACGGTTGGGGCCGACGCTCGACAACTTCGATGCGGGATTCATACGTCAGGCCAAGGACATCATTCGTCAGGCCATGGACGCATGGGAGCGGGTCTGCGGGGTTCGCTTCGTCGAGGTCGAGGATCACCCATATGCCGCTCTTCGTATTGGATCGATGTCGATCTTCGACAGTGATGGTCCTGGAGGCACCCTGGCCGTCGCCTGGCGCTGGCCAACTCCCGACCTGAAGGCGCTGATCCTCTTAGATCCTTATGAGTCGTGGAATCCGACGTTGGGCTACGATGCCATGTTGCATGAACTCGGTCACGCCCTCGGCATCCGTCACAGCGATGTCCCCGGGGTTGTGATGTCAGGGTTGCCGACCACCCCATATGCACACTTCCCGGGCCGTGACGTGCTCCAGCCTGACGATATCGCTGCGGCCCAAGCACTGTTCGGCCCATCAGCCCGTGATCTGGTCAGCACTGCCAGCAACGGCACCGACGGCAACGACACGCTCATCGGCAATGCCGGTGGCAACGCCTTTCAGGGCGGCTTCGGTAACGATGTGATCCATGGCTGGGAGGGGGACGACACCCTCATGGGCAATGGAGTGTACTGGACCCACTGGGATAATCCGCAGGACAACTACTGGAGCCGGACTTTCGACGGCACGACGGATCGCGACACCATCGACGGCGGGCCCGGCAACGACTTCATCAACGGCAACGCCGGGGCCGACGTGCTCTACGGCGGGTCGGGGAACGACACCATTTTCGGTGGGCAGAACGAGGGTGCATGGACACCCGGCAAGACCCGTACCAACACCATCCATCTGCGCGACGGGCAAGACGTGCTGTTCGGCGGCGAGGGGGACGACTTCCTGAACGGGAACATGGGCAACGACCTAGTCTACGGCGATGCAGGCAACGACCTGCTCCGAGGTGGGCAGGACATTGACTTGGTGTCGGGCGGCTTCGGCAACGACACGCTGTACGGTGACCTTGAAGGCGACCTACTGTATGGGGGGCCCGGCAACGACATCGTGGTACTCGGCAACAATCTGAGCACCGGTGACGGTGCATCGGACACGGTTCTGCTGCTCACGACAGACAGCGGCCGCGACACCATCTACGGGTTCGAGAATGGCCTTGATGAAGTTTGGATCGACGAGGTGGCGTCTACCGCTGCTCGGGCCGAGGCGCTGGGCATTGCGGTATTCCACTACATCGGCGCATGAATCATGAGCCCCGCTAGCTGCCCCTCTCTGCCAACATCGTTGAGACACCGTGCACCGCCATGGCGGGATCGCGATGCTCACCCCCGACGATGTCCATCACGCCCGCGCCCGGCACATCCTCGAGGATCGTGAACGCACGCTGCGCGCTGCATGGGTGCAGCACCCGGAACGCTTCGTTCACGGAGCCCCCAGGCCCCGGCCTCTCCCTGAAGAGGTCTGGATCAATCCACCGAGCGCGACGACACCGTAGCAGAATGCTCACTAAATCATGACTTCCGGTGTCTCAATGTCGTTGACAGGTTCCGCGCCACCAGCGGGGCTCTCAACACCCACGGAAGGAGTAGCTACCGTGAATGAAGATCAGAATTTCCCTGTGCCGCAAATTCAGCCTCTTCCCGGCGATCCCATTCATCCAGCCGGCGTGCGTCTTCCGGTGTCAGATGTGGCAGCGGCACCGGTGTCCAGCGAGCGCGCCAACGCCGATATTTCTCTTGATCTTCGGTGCCCTCGATCAGTGGACATTCGGACGCTGGAGGAAGTGTTCGTGACACGGCGATTTCTGCTTTCGCGGCAGGGCGCAGAGATGCTGATTCGACGCCTGCGGGAAGCGCTTGACGAATAGACATGAGAGACCTCTCGCGTATGATTGCCTACGCGAGGTACAGGGGGTGAGGTTCCGCACGGAGCTGGGCAGGCAACAGTGCGGACGCCTCGTTGGCAACGCGATCCTAGGAGTTTACCGGGATCGCGCCCCCGATGACGGCCCATTTGACAAGGAAAGGGGACGGGTCATGAGCCCGCTTCGATCCCGTTGCTGCGTGATGCTCGGCTACCTCCCACCCCACACATGATAGACGGACCAGTTGGGCAAGCTGTTCCGAGGGCCCCCAGCACTTTGACGGCACCCTCGAGCCGTGGCTTCGAGTTTTTCGCGAACTTGTGCCTGGTCAAAGGTCAGGTCGCTCGCCAAAATCTCACTGTGAGTGTGGCCCTCGGTTCCCTTCCAGTAAGCGATCCGCTCCTGCGGATTCGTCGACATTCCTACTCTACAAGCCATTATCGGTTTCTCCTGAAGAATGGCGACCGCCGTCCCAGCGGCCGCTCAGTCGATGCGGAGGCCGATTGACGCTACGAAGGGGGTAGGGCAATATCACACCTGCGATCGCTTTCCCGTGTCGGCCTCACACAGCTTTACGGGAGCCTCGGGCCGGTCCTTGCAGGGACCGGCCCGAAGTGCGTCAGGACGCGGTTAGCGTAAACCGTGGCCGGGGGTCAATGCGCAGACCGCGCCCCGGACGACAGCCCGTTGGACGCGCGCAGGTCGTCATACCGCAACTTCTTGCCCTCCATGTTGCGGACCAGCCCGCCCATCTGTTCGATGGTATCCCGGTCTCTCACGTTGTGCCGCCCATGTTAAGTCTCATCCACCTCGACCGGGCCGGAGAACGATTCTTCTGGGATGTCCATTGCCTTCCGGATCCGGTGTGCTAGATGCCACGCCGTCTTCTGGGTCACTGATAGATCCCGGTGCAGCTTCATGCTGGAGACCGATTTCAGGTTGGTCGAGATCAGGTAGATGGCGATGGCCCACACCTGGTAGCCGAGCTTCGAGCCCTGCATCACCGTGCCCGTCTTGAGCGAGAAGAGCGGCTTCTTCGGGCAGGCGCGGCACCGATGCGTCATGGTCGGGTGCTTGACGTTGCACTGGACGTTGTCGCTGCCACAGTGCGGGCACCTGGGGCCATCCGGCCAGCGTTCTTCTGCGAACCACGCCGCGGCCGTCGCGTCGTCAGGGAACATCCGCGTGATGTCGATCAGCGAGAGATCCTTGCGGTGGTGCCTGCCCGGTGCCTTCTGTGCCATGACCCTGCCTCCGTGAGGTTACTCTGCTGTAACGGCAGGGAGCCCGGCTTGCAAGCAAAATGTTATTCTCGTATATAATCCCCAAAAAAAGAGGTATCTCTGCATGACTACCACATTTTCAACGACCGCACGCAGTGAACGCCATTTCACCGCATTGCTGCTGTCCCATCTCCTAATGTCCAACAATTTTGCGGGTTGCCGTAAATTGTTTGACGAGCTCGGTCTGTCCGAAGGAATAACGCTTGATCCCGGACAGTGCGACTTTGAAATCGTTGCCGAACTAAACCCAATTCGTGATGTGGTTGCGCGTACTGATGATTTGGCAACACTGATCTCCGGTGGTCAAGGCCAGGTAGTACCTGACCTCTTCATTCGAGTTGATAACCAGGCGCTGGTGATTGAGGCAAAGTTTTTCACGCACCCTTCGGCTTCGGCCGTATCTGCCCAATTGAAAGCCCAGCGCGAGGCAATTGAAATGGCATTGCCCTATACCAAGTACCCGCCCTGCAAGATCCACTACATGGCGTTGACCGTAAAGGAACTAGAGGATGACGCAGATTGGGGTCCGGATACGTCACGGATGACTTGGCGAGAAATTATCTCCTTGCTGGAAATCAGCGATGGTAGCGACGAGAGTAGATCGGATACTGTTTATGCGCTACAAGAACTGAAAAATGCTGAGGAGCGCAGCCGTAAAGAAGCCATCGGATCTTCTAATGAAAAAGGGCGTTACAACTCGATCGATGAGTTGTTAGAGGGGGCATCGGTACTACTGGATAAGGGATATTTGTATGTAGGATTTGAAGGCGGTCACCGAGCCTTGAAGAAGGTAACTCTTGACGAGATGACTCAACGGCATCACTACAAGTACTCTGATTGCAAACCAAATGACAATTGGCTTCCGTTGCACTCGATCATATCACGATACTTGGAGCTAAAGGCCGAAGTGCATCGCACCGATCGCGAGGAAGACTGTTCCTAGCGAAAATAGAAAACAATCCCACCGAAAGGAACCAAGCCCGTCTCACTGACACGATACCAAACCATGGCAGGATGACGAGCTTCGCGCTTTATCTTGCCTGCTCTGCTGTCTTGAATCGGTTGAGCATCGTGGTGCGGAGGCCGGGGGTTACTGCGGTTGCCTGTCGGGGTGCATGAATGCATGGCCGAGGTCCAGGGCACGTCCGATTCCGGTCACGGCTTCACCTCAACCGCACCCATCGCCTGTACCGCGACCTGATCACCGACAGGACGGAGCTGGCGGTCGATCGTGCTGGCGCGGTGGCCTGGACCAGATCCACGAATGGGGTGTCAAGCGACACCTAGTTTTGCGAGGTAAGGCGACAGCCAGATTTACGAAGCTGCGCTTTGAGTAGGTACAGCGGGTACTGGTTTTCGGGGCATCAGCGCCGAGGGGCCACCAACGGAGGGAGGGCGTAGCCCGACCGGAGTTGGTGGCCCCTCGGCGACCCTTCCGGGCTGGGCCCTGTCGTGTTCGCGGTGGCCGGACCGGCTCACATCTTGAGAGCTTCCTCGAGTTCCCGCAGGCGGTAGCTCCGGCCCTTGATGTTGAGCACATGCGAGTGGTGCAGGAGCCGGTCGAGGATGGCGGTGGCCAGGATCTCGTCCCCGGCGAACAGCTCCGGCCAGTCGCGGATGCTCTTGTTGGTCGTCATCATCATGGCGCCACGGCCGTAGCGGTAGCTGACCAGCCGGAAGAACTGTGAGGCTTCGTCGCGTGTCAGCGGGTCGTAGCCCATCTCGTCGATCAGCAACAGGGCGGTCGACATGAACTTCTTGCGCTTCAGCCGGGCAGGCGGCAATCCCGCATCGGCCTTGAGGGCGGTCATCAACTCGTCGAACCGGTAGTACTGGACCGAGAAGCCGAGCTGGACGGCCTTGAGGCCGAGGGCCACGCACAAGTGCGACTTGCCGACCCCTGGCGGGCCAAGCAGCAGAACCACTTCGGCGCCGCGGATCCATGCGCCGGTGGCCAGGGTATCGATCCGGGAGCGTTCGATGGCGGGCTGGAAGGCGAAGTCGAAGTTCTCCAGGGTCTGGCCGGTGGGGAGGTTGGAGAGCCGCAGCGAGGTCCGGATCCGGCGCTCCTCGCGGCGTTCCTGCTCGACGCGGAGCAGCTTGTCGAGGAACGCGTGGGCCGGCAGGTCCTCGCTGACCGCTTCCGTCAGCACCTGATCGAGGCTCTCGCCGGCGTAGGCGAGGCCCAGACCGTCGAGGCGTTCCCGGGTGGCGTCGATGTCCAGCTTGGGGCGGGCCTTGCTCATCGGGCGACCTCCGCCAGCGCGGCGTAGAGGTCCACCGAGCGGCGCGCCACGGGCGCCGCGGCCAACTCTTGCATGCGCCGGCCCAGGCGTCCGAGCGGCGGCGGCGCCACGACCCGCTCGGTGCTGGCCCCCTCGTAGTGGGACGGATCGGTGACCAATCGGGCCTCGGTGCCGCGCGGATGGGTCGCCACGACCGCGCCGCCCGTACGGATCTCTACCTTCCCGGCGAGGCCGCGCACCTCGACCCGCTGGCGCACGTAGCGGAAAGGCACGCTGTAGTGGCGGCCTTCAAAGTTGACGAGACCGTCGATGCCGACCGGCCGGTCGACGACCACATCGAAGGGCTCGGGCCGTGTCTCCGGCAGGGTGGTCAGCAGCACCCGCTCGCGCTCCCAGGCCGCGGCCACAGTGCTGCCGGTGGCCGGACAGCGTCGCCGGGCCGCCCGATCTGTCAAGCGGTGGTCGGTCCAGGTCTGCAGCGCCGCCAGGGTCTCGAAGGCCCGGCCGGTCGGGTCACAGCTGGCACGCTGGTCGCGCACTCGCCGTTCCACTTTGCCCTTCGCCTGGGGCTGGCGCGGTGCACAGGCATCGACGTGGAACTGCAGCTGCCGGGCGTACCGGCGGTAGGTCCGGTTGATCGTGCCCCAGGCGCCGGCACCGCGTACCACCGCCGTCTTCTCGTTGTCGACCCGTACCGTCGCCGGCACTCCGCCCAGGCGCTCGAAGCCAGCCGTATGGCAGGCCAACCACGACAGCATGTCCTTGTTCCGGGCCCAAACCACCGCTTCCCTGCGGCTCCACGACAGCACCATGTGAAACGCCACCAGGTCCACCCGTTCCGGGCCCACATGCACACCGCGGAAATGCGCCCAGTCCACCTGCGCCTGCGCACCAGGCGGGGTCTCCACCCGACGACGAGCACGGATCGCTGGCGCCGGATACGTCCGCTTCCAATAGCGCTGTACCGAACGAAGGCTGCCCCCATACCCGTGCTCGCGGACCAGCCAGGCATGCAGTTCCGCCAGGTTGACAGCCCCCGATCCGAGGAGCTCCCGCCAGTGCCCGATCGCCCCGGCATACCCGGCGGCCACGCCCTGCTGACGCGAGCGCCCGTCCACCGCTCCTTCCCTCATTCGCCGGTCGTGATACCGAACGGTGCCCTCACTGACCCCCAGAAGACGAGCCACATCGCTCTTCGTGCGACCCCGTTCCAACAAGACTGCCATCGCTGTGCGTGCCTCTCCATCGAGACGGCCCATCGTCCTCTCCCGGCAGTGTGTCCACCGGAAAATCGATGCAGACCAGGCGACGCCTCGTAAATCTGGGTGTCGCCATACGCATCACCTAACCTGTCGCTCTACATGGGGTGGATTGGCCGGCACATGGGGCAATGTCAGCATCAGACATGATCGGACATGGTGAGAATTCACGATGCCGAACGTGCACTTGACCGACCAGATGCGCCGCTATGCTCAAGGGCAGATTGACACGGGCGCCTACGCCAACCTGAGCGAAGTCGTGCGTGCCGGCCTGCGGTTGCTCATGGAGCGCGATGGCGCGAGGCAATTCCATGCACTGAAAGGGGAACTGGAATCAGCCCTGCGGGAGGCCGAGTCCGGCGAGTTCGAGGAGTTCGACCCCGTGGCCCATGAACCCGGCGTGGACTTCAGATAGCCGCCCCGCCGTGACGATCCGGCTGTCCCGGCGAGCGCGTCGGGATCTGGACGAGAGTCGGCGCTTCACGGTCGAAACCCGGGACCGCAAACAGTGGCTTACCTGCTGCGAAGGGTTGTTGCCCACCTTCGAGCGGATCGTGGCCGATCCTGATGGAGGGCGCGACCGGAGCCTGTTCGCGCCGGGACTGCGTTCGCTGACCGACCGGCGACATCTGGTATTCTTCGCCCGGATTGCCGCCGCCGACAACGCCCCGGTGATCCTCCGCATCGTGCACCAGCGCCGCAATCTGCCCGCGCTCGCCTGCTTCGAGGATATTGGCGGCTGAAGGCGCCTTCAGTTGCGATCTGCAACGAACAGTGCCCGCGTCACGCTGTTGGCGTGCGATCGTCTTGCGGTTCACGGGCCGGGCAGTCACGTCGCCTCCCCGCGAGGCGTCGCCCGTCTACGACGATGCCGCCAGGCACCTTCCCGCGCCTTGCGCCGGTGCGGGGACTCGGCACCCCTGCCCCGACCGGTCCGGTCACTCGCCGGAGTGGCGCCTGCCCAGCCCGTCGATGATGGGGCAGTCCGGCCTGTCGTCGCCGCTGCACGCCTCGACGAGATGGGCAAGTTCGTCATGCAGGGACTGCAGTTCGCGCTGCTTGGACGCGATCTGCCTGAGCCGTCGTTCCGCGATCCGCTTCACGTCGGCACTTGACCGGCGGCGGTCGGCGTAGAGGTCGAGCAGCTCCCGGCACTCGCCGATGGAGAACCCGAACTCACGTGCCCGGCGGACGAAGACGAGCCGGCGGACGGCGTCGTCATCGTAGAGCCGGTATCCTGACGCGGTCCGCGAGGCCGGAACCACCAGCCCGATATCGGCATAGTACCTGACCGTCTTCACCGGCAGGCCGCACATGGTCGAGGCCGCGGAAATATTCATCGTCATCCGTTGACTCTCCTGTTGCTGGAAACCCTACGCTACGTCCCGATTGCGGAAAAGAGGTACCGTCATGGCAGACCTGACCGCCCGGATGGCGATCGACTGGCGATGCCGGGGCACGTGGCACCGGGCGTCGCGCAATACCGCCTGGTGTCTGCTCGGGTGCGCGATCGGCGACCTCGGGACTATCGCCTTCTTCCAGGTGACCGGCATTCCCTGGCCGACCCTGGCGATCATGGCGCTGGCCATCGTGAACGGCCTGCTGACCTCGATCGCGCTCGAGACCGTGATCCTGTCCCGCCAGATGGATCTCGGCACCGCCTTCCGTACGGCAATCGGCATGTCGTTCATCTCGATGATCGCCATGGAGGCGATGATGAATGCCGTTGACTGGGCGCTGACCGGAGGCGCCGTCCTGACCTGGTGGGTGGTACCGCTGATGCTTGCCGCCGGTTTCGTCACCCCGCTTCCCTACAATTACTGGCGGCTGAAGGCACTCGGGCGCGCATGCCACTGAGACGCACAGGACCCGGGCCTCGCCGGACCGGCCGCGAAGGCAGGGCTGCCGCGAGACGGTGGTGGTTCGCGCCGTTCGCACTCGCGGTGCTGGTCACGCTGGCGGCGGCGCCGGCACTGCCCCACTCCCGCCTCGAGACCACCGTGCCCGCGGACGGCGCGGTGCTGGAGCGCGCGCCCGGGCACGTGGTGCTGACCTTCGCGAACGGTCTCCGCCTCACCCGGGTCGTGATGAGCCACAACGACGGTGCGGAGATCGAGCTCGACCCCGGCCCGCAGACCGGATTCCCGACCCGGTTCGAGCTTGCCATCGAGGATCGGGGCAGTGGACAGTACCGCATCGAGTGGCGCGGGCTGTCAGCCGACGGACACGTGATGAGGAACGCCTTCGAATTCCGGGTGCCCTGAGGCATGCCGGACGCCTGGGAACTGGCTTCGATTGCGGTCCGGTTCCTGACCGGCCTCGGGTTGCTCGGCTCCGTCGGTCTGGTGCTGGTCCGGATGGTGTTTCGCTCCGCGACCGAAGACCTGCACCGCTACATCGTGGTCCGGGCGGGCATGCTGGCAACGATTGCGCTTCTCGCCACCGCAGCGGGGTTCACGGTCACGGCCGGGGCACTTGTCGACGGGATCTCCGGCATGGTCAACGCGGAAATCCTCGGCATGCTCTGGCACACCCCGGTCGGAACGATGCTGGGGGTGCGATGCGCCGGACTGGCGCTGCTCCTGGCCGGACTGGCTTGCGGTGCGCTTCCCGTTGCCACCGCTGGCGGCCTGCTGGCGCTCTGGTCGATCACCGGCGTCGGTCACGTGGCGGACACCGCCACGCCGTGGCTGCGCGTGCTGCTGTTGCTGCACCTCGCTGCCGCCGCGTTCTGGATCGGCATCCTGCTTCCATTGCGTCGCATGCTGGACGATCCCGGGACACACGCACTCGCAGCCGGGCTCGGGACCAGGTTCGGGACCATCGCACAGGTTGCAATCCCGGCCCTGGTCCTCGCCGGAGCGGTGATGGCGTGGCGCCTGCTCGGTCACCCCGCGGCTCTGGTCACAACCGGGTACGGCGTAACCCTGCTGGTCAAGCTCGGTGCCGTCGCTGGCCTGCTGGCGGCCGGAGCGGTCAACAGGTTCCGGCTCGTCCCTGCCCTGCGCGCGGGTGACCCGACAGCGGAGCACCGGCTGCGCCGGTCACTCGCCGCCGAGATGGTTCTCTTCGGTGTGGTGCTCATGGCGACCGCCATGCTCACCACGCTTGCCGGACCGCCGCACGGGGCCGGGCGGTGAATGAGGCCCAAGACGGGAGGGACGGATCATGATCACGCCCGCACGGCTCCTCGTACTGCTGTTCGCGGCCTGGCCCGTGACCGCATTCGCCGACCACGAGCTGGAGAACCGCGACACCGCCAGGGGCCAGGTGCTGTACCAGGAGCACTGCGCGTCCTGTCATGGCGCCGAACTCGAGGGACAGGCCAACTGGCGCACCCCGGGAGCCGACGGAATCCTGCCCGCTCCCCCGCACGACGCGAGCGGCCACACCTGGCACCACGACAACCGCCTGCTGTTCGACTACACGAAACTGGGCGGCGAGGCACTGATGCGCGAACGCGGCATCACCGGGTTTGCGAGCGGCATGACCGGGTTCGCCGACGTGCTGGACGACGGGGAGATCTGGGACATCCTGGCGTGGATCAGGTCCACGTGGCCCGACGACATCCGCGAAATCCAGTCCGGGCGGAACCCGGTGCACCGGCGGTGAACCGGCAACCTCCGGTCATCGTCCCGTGCCGATCCGGTCGCGCCACCGGTACCAGGCAACCGCCGCGGGCAGGAACCAGGGCCGGCCGGTATAGAGCGGCCGGGTCGAAAACGGCACCCGGTCGAAACCGGTGCGCCCTTCGGGGCGCCCGAGCACCTTCTGGCCCAGCCTGGTGCCGAGGTAGCACGCCATCGACACCCCGGATCCGCAGTAGCCCATGGCGTAGTGAACGCCGTCGTGCTCGCCGACATGCGCCAGCCTGTCGAAGGTATAGGCGACGAAGCCCATCCAGGAGTGGCTGATCCCGACCCCCGACAACTCGGGAAACAGCCGGACAAGGTCCCGACGCAACAGGGCGCCTGCCCTGAGCGGCGAGGCCTCGCCCGTGGTGACCCGTCCGCCGAAGAGGATGCGGGTGCGATCCGGCGACGGCCGGTAGTAGTAGACGACGTCGCGGGTGTCGCTGATCACCCGATCGGTCGGCAGCAGGCGGTCGAGCACGTCCGGCGCCAGCGGCTCGGTCGCGATCATGTAGCTGCCGATCGGGATCACGCGCCGGCGCAGCCACGGCACCAGGCCGTCGGTATAGCCGTTGGTGGCCACGATCACCGTGCCGGCCTCGATGTCGCCGCGCGACGTCGACACGGTGGTCCCCCTGCCGGCGCGCACCAGCCGGCTGGCCCGGCAGCCGGTGACCAGGATCACGCCGGCGGCGCGGGCCCGGTCCAGCAGTCCGCGATGCAGGCGCGCGGGATCCACCGAGGCGTGCGAGGTGTAGACGACACCACCCTGGTAGGCATCGCTGCCGATTTCCCGGTGCTGGTCCGTGCGGGGAACCGCCCAGGCCTCGCCGGCGCGGTCATCGATCGAACGGGCGAGCCTCTCGTAGGCGGCCCGGCTGTGCGCGGCATGGAACCGGCCCGGCACCCGGAAGTCGCAGTCGATGCCCTCCTCGCGCACGAAGTCGCCGATCCAGGCCAGCGCCGTGCGACCCTCGGCCACGACCCCGCGTGCGACCTCGGCCCCGTGACGGCGGGCCAGATCGTCCTCTTCCGGCTTGATGCTGGTGCTGATCTGGCCCCCGTTGCGCGAACTGCAGCCCCAGCCGGCGGTCTCGGCCTCGAGCACGACCACCTCGCGACCGGCCCGGGCCAGCTGAAGCGCCGCCGAAAGCCCGGTGTAGCCGGATCCGACCACCACCACGTCGGCGCGACCAGGCAGGTCGACCGCCGCTGCCGGTTCCGGCGGGGTCCGGTCCCACCAGTAGGGTGCCGCCCGGATGGTGTCGGTCATGCCCGCGCCGTTCATCAATCGTGATCCTCCTGATCATGGCCCACCGCATCCGCCAGCGACAGCCGGGCGCTGCCGGGGCGCAACGGCCGCTGCTGGGCCGGGTGCGGGACCCAGCCCGTCATGGTCAGGACCCGGAAACTGGCCCGGATCCGGCCGTCCTCGGTTGCATGGCGCTGCCTGTAGAGTTCGGCGGTCCGCATGAACAGCGCCGCCGGTGAAGGGGTGCGCCGGCGCTCCACGACCAGGTTGGTCTCCGCCATGCCGCGCAGGTCCCGCATCAGGTCAAACGCCGTGGCGTAGGTGACGGTGATCTCGTCGCTGTCGACCACCGGCAGCGCGAATCCGGCGCGTTGCAGCAGACCGCCGAGATCACCGACATCCGCCATCGGCGAGGTCCTCGGACTCAATCCGCCCGTGATCTCGAGTTCCGCCTCCGCGAGGCAGTCACGAAGCTCGCCCAGGGTCCCGGCTCCGAGCATGGACGCGAGAAACAGTCCGTCGGGCCGCAGCGCCCGGCGCAGCTGTACCAGTGCGCCCGGCAGATCGTTGGTCCAGTGCAGTGCCAGGCAGCTCACCACCGCGTCCAGGCTGGCCTCTGCAAACGGGAGCAGTTCCTCGTCGCAGGCAAGCGCCGGCCCCTGCCGCAGGGCGGTCTCGGCCATCGCCGCCGACAGGTCGGCATGGACGAGCATGCGCGGCCGCCGGGCGCGGGGCCAGACCTCGGCCAGCACCCCGGTACGGCTGCCGAGGTCGAGGACGGTGGAAAACTCCCGGTTGAGATCGAGCAGGCGTTCGAGCAGGCGTGCCGCCGCCTCGCGCAGCAGGAAATCATGGTCGTCGAACCCGGGCGCGGCCCGGTCGCGCCGCTCCCGCAGCAGGCGACGGTCGAAAGGTGCGTGGCCGGGCTCCATGGCACGACTATGCCACGAACCGGCCGGCCCGGGTGCATGGACGGGTTGCCGTCTGGCGCCAGGGCGCGTGTCGGTCTATCGTCGGGCCCGACGCCGTGTTGAACGGATCCACGGCGCGGACAGACCCGGCAGGAGAACACGACATGGCGCGAATAGGTTTCATCGGACTGGGCAACATGGGCGCACCCATGGCTCGCAACCTGATCCGTGCCGGTCACAGCCTCAAGGTGTTCGACCTGTCCGAAGAGGCGATGAACTTTGTCGTCCAGTCCGGCGCCGAGCCGGCGGAGTCGGTCACCGACGCGGCCAGCGGTGTCGAGTTCGTGGTGACCATGCTCCCTGTCGGAGCCAATGTCAGGCAGGTCTACATCGAGGACAAGGTGATCGGTGCGGCCGATGCGGGCACCGTGCTGATCGATTCCTCGACCATAGACGTCGAGAGCGCGCGGGCCGCCCATGACGCTGCCGAGGCGGCCGGCTACCGCATGCTCGACGCACCGGTCTCGGGCGGTGTGGTCGGAGCCGAGAACGCCACCCTGACCTTCATGTGCGGCGGCTCGCCCGCGGTCTTCGAGGCGGCCCGCCCGATCCTCGATGACATGGGTGGCAAGATCGTCCACTGCGGCGCCGCGGGATTGGGGCAGGTAACCAAGATCTGCAACAACATGCTGGCCGGGATCAACGCTCTCGCCGCCGCCGAGACCATGACCATGGGCCAGCGTCTCGGGGTGTCCGGGAGGACGCTCTACGAGGTCATCTCGGCTTCCACCGGACGATCGTACTTCTTCAACGAATCCAATCCGTCCCCGGGCATCCTGCCCACCGTGCCGGCGAGCAACGGGTTCAAGCCGGGTTTCATGGCCAAGCTCATGCTGAAGGATCTCCGTCTCTCCCAGGCTGCCGCCCAGGCATCGGGAACCACGACACCGCTCGGAGCCGCGGCGACCGCGGCCTTCCAGGCCCTGGTCGAGATGGGGTACGGCGACGAGGACACCGCCAGCATCATCAAGCTGATCGATTCCGATATCAGCTGACATCACCCGGGAGCAGACAATGCCGTCCCTCTCGCACATCAGGGTCCTGGACCTCACAAGCCACCTTTCCGGCCCGTACTGCGCCATGATCCTGGCCGATCACGGCGCCGACGTGGTGAAGGTCGAAAACCCGCAGGCCGGGGATTCCCTCAGGCTGACACCGCCCTTCCAGGAAGGCGAAAGCGCCCCGTTCATGCTGTGGAACCGCAACAAGCGGTCCATCGCGCTCGATCTGAAGGACCCGGCCGCAAAGCAGCGCCTGATCGAGCTGGTGCGGGTGGCCGACGTGATGATCGAGAACTTCAGGCCGGGTACGGCGGCACGTCTCGGCATCGACTACGACACGGTGGCCGCGATCAACCCGGCGCTCGTGTACTGCTCGATTTCCGGCTTCGGCCAGACCGGTCCCTACGCGCCGCGCGGCGGGTTCGACCTGATTGCCTGCGGCATGTCCGGCCTGATGGCCATCAACGGACCGCCGGAAGGACCGCCCTACCGGATCCCGGTTCCCGTCACCGATCTTGCCGCCGGGATGAACGGGGCAATCGGTATCCTCGCAGCCCTCGCCGCTCGCGAGCGGACCGGCCAGGGCCAGCACGTCGATACCTCGCTGTTCGAGTCCGGGATCGCGCTCGGCGTCTACGAGGCGGCGGGCCTGTTTGCCACCGGCGAGGTTCCCGAACGCCTCGGCCAGGCGCACCGCGGCAGCGCGCCCTACCAGCTGTTTCCGACCGCCGACGGCTACATCACCATCGGTGGCGCCCAGGACAGTTTCTGGCGCGGTGCCTGCGACATCCTGGGGTGTGCGCACCTCGTCGACGATCCGCGCTTTGCGAGCAAGGCCGACCGGGTCGCGAACAATGCCGAGCTGGTCCCCGAACTCGAGGTGTATTTCCGCAAGCAGACCACCGAAAGCCTGTGCCGCGCCTTCGAGGACGCCGGGATCCCGGCCGGGCCGGTGATGGATCATCGGCAGGTCTATGACGATCCCCAGACCAGGGCCCGCGAGATGGCGGTCGAGGTCGTTCATCCGAAGGTCGGCAGGATGAAGACCATCGGTATTCCGGTGAAGCTCTCGGCCACTCCCGGTTCGGTTCGCCGGCCGGCGCCGATGCTGGGCGAGCACGATGACGAGGTGATCGCCGACTGGCTTGCCGGGGTCCCGCAGGCGGCCGATGATTGACCGGGCACGGGACGACGGACCGGGATGAGTGATCCCCGGGGGTTACAACCAGAGAGGCGGCCATGGCCACGGTCGAGATCTACACCAGCCTGTTCTGTCCGTTCTGCATTCGCGCCAAGCGGCTGCTGAAGGCCAGGGACGTCGCGTTTACCGAGATCGGCGTCGACATGTACCCGGCCCGGCGTGCCGAGATGCGCGAGCGCGCGGATGGCAGGCACACGGTGCCGCAGATCTTCATCAACGGCGTCGGCATCGGCGGGTCGGACGAACTGCACGCGCTCGACGCCTCCGGCCGGCTCGACGAGATGCTGGCCGCGGACTGACAGCGCCACACCCCGACCGACAGGGAGACTACCGATGACAGTGATCAGGGTCGCCTGCATCCAGACCAACTCCGGGCCGGATCCGGACCGCAACAGCGTCGAGGTGGGCGGGATGATCAGGCAGGCGGCCGCGGAGGGCGCCGAGCTGGTCACCACGCCTGAAATCGTCGGAATGTTCGAGCCCGACCGCGCACGCGCGCTCGCCACCGCCCGCCCCGAGGAGAGCCACCAGGTCCTGGCGCGGTTCCGGGAAATCGCGGCCGGGGAGCGCATCTGGCTGCTGATCGGATCGCTCTCGATCAGCATCGGTGACGACATGCTGTCGAACCGCAGTTTCCTGGTTGCACCGGACGGCAGCATCGTCGCGCGGTACTCCAAGATCCACATGTTCGACGTCCAGGTCGGCGACGGCGCCACCTACCGCGAATCGCGGACCTACCGACCCGGCGAGAAGGCGGTGCTCGCGGCCACTCCGTGGGGAACGGTCGGGATGACGATCTGCTACGACGTGCGGTTCCCGGCGCTCTACCGCGACCTTGCCCAGGCCGGTGCGAGGATGATCTTCGTGCCCGCCGCCTTCACCAGGGTGACCGGCGAGGCCCACTGGCACGTGCTGCAGCGGGCCCGCGCGATCGAGAACGGGTGTTTCATCGTCGCGCCCGCCCAGACCGGAACCCATGCCGGCAAGCGGCGGACCTACGGCCATTCGCTTGTCGTGGCGCCGTGGGGCGAGGTCCTGGCCGACGGGGGCACGGAGCCCGGGATCATCATGGCGGACTGCGACCTCGATGCCGTGGATACGGCCCGCGGCAGGATCCCGTCCCTGACCCACGACCGCCCCTACTCCGCCCCGGTCCCCGCCGATCCGGCACTGCGCCTCGCCGGCGAATAGGCCCCGCCAACCGCCCGGTCAGCCGAGCTGGCCGCCGATCGCGAGGAACCGTTCGCGCCGCAGCCGGCGCAGTTCGGCCGGGTCGCGGGCCAGCATTTCGGCGAGTTCCTCCTCGACCGCGTCGGCAAGACTGGTCAACGCGGTCGTCTTCTCCCGGTGCGCCGCACCGAGGGGCTCCGGCACCACCCGCTCGACGATTGACAGTCGCAGCAGGTCCTGCGCCGTCAGTCGCAGCGCCTCGGCCGCCTCCCGCGCGTGGTCGCCACTGCGCCACAGGATCGAGGCGCATCCCTCCGGTGAAATCACCGAGTAGATCGCGTGTTCGAACATGATCACCCGGTCGGCGGTGGCGAGAGCCACCGCGCCGCCGGACCCGCCTTCGCCAATGATGGCGGAGATGATCGGTACCCGCAGGGACAGGGAGGTCTGGATCGAACGCGCGATCGCCTCGGCCTGACCGCGTTCCTCGGCCCCGATACCGGGATAGGCGCCGGCCGTGTCGACGAAGGTCAGCACCGGCATGCCGAACCGGTCCGCCATCCGCATCAGCCGGCCGGCCTTGCGGTAGCCTTCCGGACGCGCCATTCCGAAGTTCGAATCGAGCCGCTGCTGGGTCGACTCGCCCTTCTCCGTCCCGATGACCATGACGCTGCGGCCGCGAAACCGCCCGGGACCACCGACGACCGCCCTGTCCTCGGCAAAGTGACGGTCGCCGGCCAGCGGCGTGAAGTCCTCGACGAGGTGTTCGACGACATCCTTGAAGTGCGGTCTGTCCGGGTGCCGCGCCACCTGGACCTTCTGCCAGGGAGTCAGCTTCTGGTAGGTGGACCGCAGCTGCCGCTCGACCTTGACGTTCAGCCGGGCCACCTCCTCGGCGATGTTGACGTCGCTCTCGTCGGACAGGTGCCGCAGTTCCTCGATCTTTCCCTCGAGGTCGGCGACGGTCTTCTCGAAATCAAGAAATGCGCGCATTCAGGTTCCGCAACCGATGACAACAGCGAAGGTACTCTCCCGGGGCCGGGGCACGCGCGCACCGGAGCAGGCGCGTGGAAGGCACGAGGCACTCACCGGCAGCGATCACCCGGCGGGAACGGGACGGTTCACCGCGATTTCCGGCCGTTCGACGTCAACCGGCGCACAGTATCCACCACCCTGACGAATACCACGACACAGGTCGCGCAGCACATCGTCCGCTTCTCCAACGGCCGTGACCAGCCACACGGAGGTGCCGGTTCCGGCCTTCACATCGACAAGCATCGGAATGTGCAGCCCTAGATCCGCGGGGTGACGTTCGAGCAGGATCCGCCATCCCCGCATCGCCGACACCCGGTCCGGATAGGAGGCGAGGTGAGCGCCCCGGGTCTTCATGGTGTCACCCGTGCCGGGGCCGGTGGCGGTACCGCCCGCGCCGGGGGGATCACGGGCCGGCAGGTCCTCCAGCAGCGATCCGGTGATCACGGTTCGCGCCAGGACGGGATCAGGTTCCCTGTCCCCGCCGGCTGCGGGCGGAACGGGGCCGGCAGCCGCCAGCCGCGGAACGATCGAGCCCGTCGCGATCGACGTGGTCACGAACGAGGCGGTCCCGGTGTTGGCGGCAGGCGTCACGTCACGACCGGTCTTGAGTGCCGGCGGACGCGGCACCACCACGACGGCACCGGTGACCGGCACACCGCGCCGCACTTCGACCGCGGGGACGGGAGGCGATGCGGCGGGCGGCCTCACGGTCGCGGCGGCCCGGGGAGCGGGCGATGCGGGCGGGGACCGTGCACCTGCCTTCACGCCCGCCCCGGGACCCGTGCCCCGTTCGCCGCCTCCTCCGGTCGCGGCAAGGGCGCGGTCCGTGCGTTCCCCATCGATCCCGACCGCCCGGAACAGTGCGTTGACCCGGCTCGCCACCGCCGCCCGGTCCGGGACACGCCGGACAACCGAGGCACGGCCGTTCCGCAGTTCACGCAGTCTTCGCTCGATCCGTTGAACGATGTACTCGCGTCGACTCCGTTCGCGCCTGTTCCCGCGCTCCAGGTCGTTCTGCCCGTCGCTGGCCCGCACCTTCGCGGGGAGAGGCCGTGCCCGCTCGGCAGGTGGCGCGGTAACGGTGACTGCATCCACCCTGGCGGGGAGCGGCCGCGCCCGCTCGGCAGGGGGTGCGGTGACGGCGCATCCGGCAAGCAGGCCGGCCATCACCAGGCCGGCCGCGACTCGAACCCCCTGCATCAGACACGTCCCCGGCCCGCACCGTCACGTCGTATCCCGGGCCTGGCCGGAGCCCGTTGGACCGGCGCCCCGGCGACTACCTCGGCCCGGCCAGGACCCACGGCGCCAGCGTGTACGCCTCCCCTACTCGCGGTTTCCGAACAGGGCCAGCAGCATGATGAACAGGTTGATGAAGTCGAGGTACAGCCGCAGCGCGCCATAGATCGACTTCTTCGCCTGCACTTCCCGGTCGTCGCCTTCCCAGTACTCGTTCTTGATGTTCTGGGTGTCGTAGGCGGTCAGGCCGGCGAACACCAGCACGCCGATGACCGAGATCGCGAAGTGCAGCGCGCTTGACGCCAGGAAGATGTTGACGACCGACGCGATCAGGATTCCGATCAGCCCCATGAACAGGAACGACCCCATCCCGGTGAGATCGCGTTTCGTGGTGTAGCCGAACAGGCTCATGCCGGCGAACATGCCGGCCGCGATGAAGAACACGCGGGTGATGCTCTCGCCGGTATAGATCAGGAAGATGCTGGACAGCGAGAGTCCCATCAGGGCGGCGTAGATCCAGAACACGACCTGTGCGGTGGAGGACGCCATGCGATGGAGCCGTGCGGCGAACAGGAAGACCATGCCGATCGGTGCCAGCATGATCACCCACTTGAGCGGGGAGAGGTAGATCGCCTGCCCGAACGGGGTGAGGACGCCGTTCTGCACCGCGGCAAAGTGGGCACCGAGTGCCACCAGGCCGGTGATCGCGAGCCCGATCGTCATGTGGTTGTAGACACCGAGCATGTACTGCCGCAGACCGACATCGATCTGCGCAGCCTCCGCCTGTGCCCGGGTCATGCGGCGCCGTTCAAGAGCCATTTTCGATACCCTCCGGATCAGAGCACACTTTGTTCATTTGGAGATAGGGGCAATGGCCCCCGGTTTCAACCGTGCGGTTTGCCACGGCCGGTCAGCTGCCGGCGGTCACGATGTCCGCCGCAACGCCTGTCCCGGCGCGCGGTCTCCGGCGGCGGCCATCACGTTCGCTGTCCGAACGCAGCTGCCCGCACGCGGCCAGTATGTCCCTGCCCCGCGGCGCGCGCACCGGCGACGCGTACCCCGCCTTCATGACGATTTCCGCGAATCGCGCGATTACCGGGGCCGGCGAACACCGGTACCGGGTTCCCGGCCACGGATTGAACGGTATCAGGTTGATCTTCGAGGGGATTCCGCCGAGCAGCCGCACCAGGGCCCGCGCATGCTCCGGAGTGTCGTTGATACCGTCGAGCATCACGTATTCGAAGGTGATCCGCCGGGCATTGCTGAGGCCGGGGTAGTCGCGGCAGGCCTGCATCAGTTCCGCGATCGGCCACTTGCGGTTGATGGGAACCAGGACGTTGCGCACCTCGTCGGTCACCGCGTGGAGCGAGACCGCCAGGTTGACGCCGGTCTCGCGGCCGCAGCGCTCGATCTCGGGCACCACGCCCGAGGTCGACAGCGTGATGCGGCGTTTCGAGATCGACAGCCCCTCGTTGTCACTGATCACGCGCAGGGCCGCGGCCACGTTATCGAGATTGTACAGCGGCTCGCCCATGCCCATCAGCACGATGTTGGTGATCGGCCGTCCGGCACGGCCGGAGGGCCAGGCACCGAGCGCGTCGGACGCCGCCAGCACCTGTCCAACGATCTCGCCCGCGGTCAGGTTGCGAACCAGCCTCTGGGTTCCGGTGTGGCAGAAGCTGCAGGTGAGCGTGCAGCCGACCTGGGAGGAAACGCACAGCGTGCCGCGATCGGTCTCGGGGATGAAGACCGTCTCCGCCTCCGAGCCGTCGGCGAACCGGAACAGCCACTTGACGGTGCCGTCTGTGCTGCGCTGTTCCAGTGCCGGCACCGGTCGACCGATCCGGAACCGCCCGGCAAGCTCGTCGCGCAGCGGCCGCGCCAGCGTGGTCATCGGTTCGAACCCGGTCACGCCGCGATGATAGACCCAGTGCCACAGCTGCCTGGCCCGGAACGCCGGCAGACCCAGTTCCGCCAGCCGGCCGGCAAGCTCGCCGCGCGACAGCTCGGTGATATCGACCGGCCCGCTGACCTGTTGTTCCGGGACGCCGTCGGACCAGCGGTCTTCGGCTACTTGCATGCCTGGTCGATCAGCTTCTTGGTCGCCGTGAAGCCCTTGAGCGAATAGGTGTCGGTCGTCTTGGTGCCGCGACTCGAATACCCGACCACCGTCATCCTTATGCCGCTGATCATCGCCTTGACCAGCCGCGCATCGTCCTCGGTCCCGGAAGTCCAGGCTCGGTCGTCCTCGGTGACCAGGGAGAAGTTCCGCTCGCCGATGGTGACCGTGACATCGCTGTCCTTCCGGTAGGTGTAGCCGGCAACCAGGCTCGCCTCGCCGCTGACACCCTCCGCCGGATGGTGGGTCACAAGGGCAAACGGATCGTCACGCCTGGTATACTTGCCCTCCATCTTTTCCGGTGCGCTGGCCATGAAACAGACCGTGTTGCCGTTGTCCTTGTAGGTGTAGGCAACCCAGGCATGGTTCTCGCCGATCTTCTTCGGCGTCTGGGCAAAGCCCTGGGAGACCGGCCACAGGCTGCATGCCAGAATGCCACCGAGAAGCAACAACAGTTTCCTCATGCATCTCACCTCTTGTCGCGCCCGCGTTCCGCCCGGACTATTGCAGTGTAGCGGTCATTGATGCAACGAGGAACCGGTCCGGCCGTTTCAGCCGGCCGCGATCCGCTCGAGCCGACCGACAACCCGGTTCCGCGCCGGCCGCCACAGGCCGCGGCTCCGGGCCTCGAGCAACCGGGCCGCGATGTCCGCGAGTGCGCGCGGATTGTGCCGCCGGAGGAACCGTCGCACGTCGCCGTTCTCGAGATAGGCGTCGAAGACGGCATCGAAGTGATGGTCGCCAACACAGCGCGCAGTGGCTGCAAAGGCAAACAGGTAGTCCACCGTCGCCGCCAGCTCGGCGCCACCCCTGTAGCCGTGGCGCATGATCCCGGCGATCCACTTCGGGTTGACCACCCGTCCGCGCACCACCCGGGCCACCTCCTGCTCGAGCGAGCGGATCCGCAGTGCGCCGGGGCGGGAATGGTCGCCGTGGTAGGACGCGGGAGCCCGGCCCGAATAGTGTCGCACCGCCACCGCCAGCCCGCCCTCGAACTGGTAGTAGTCGTCGGAATCAAGCAGGTCGTGCTCGCGGTTGTCCTGGTTGTGCAGGACCAGTTCGGTGTTCTCGAGCCGGGCCCGGAACAGTCCGTGGCCCGCCTCCCCGTCTCCGCCGGCGCCGTAGGCATACCCGCCCCACTCGAGATAGGCCGAGGCAAGATCGCCGGCGTCGCTCCATATCCCCTCGTCGATCAGCGCCTGGAGCCCGGCGCCGTAGGCTCCCGGCCGGGATCCGAATACCCGGAACCCGGCCCGGTGGCGCGCGTCGTCGGGTTCCCCCCCGTCGGACGCCATCCGTGCCGCCTCGGCGGCGACATTCGCGGCAAGCGGATTGAGTTCGGCAGGCTCGTCGAGTGCCGCCACCGCCCGGGCCGCCCCGTCGACGAGCGCGATCTGGGCCGCAAACGCATCCCTGAAGAAGCCGGATATTCTGAGCGTGACATCGACCCGGGGCCTGTCGAGCACACCGAGGGGAAGGATCTCGAACCCGGTCACGCGTCCGGACCCGGTTTCCCAGCGCGGGCGCGTGCCCATCAGCGCCAGCACCTGGGCTATGTCGTCGCCGCCGGTGCGCATGTTCGCCGTCCCCCAGGCCGACAGCGCCAGGGTACGCGGCCAGGCCCCGTGGTCCTGTCGGTAGCGCTCGAGCACCAGGCCGGCAGCCTCCCAGCCGAGTTGCCAGGCCGCCGGGGTCGGCACGGCACGGGTGTCGACGGAGTAGAAGTTGCGTCCGGTCGGCAGGACCTCCGGCCGCCCGCGCGTGGGCGCACCCGAGGGGCCGGGCGGGACGAACCGGCCGGCCAGTCCGGCAAGGAGGCCGTCGAGTTCCGCCGTGCCGCTGGCATCGACGGACGGGCGGATGGAGGTGGCCAGACACTGCAGGACAGCCCGGGACCGCGCCCAGCCGGGATCGGGTTTCCCCTCGCCCGAGACCAGTCTCGACGCAAGACACTCCAGGCGTTCCACCGTGTCGCCCGCGGTGCGCCACTGCGAGGCGGTATCGAGGCCGGCAAGGACAGCCGGTCTCGGCCCGGTCCAGGGCTCCGCCATGTCACAGTCCAGGGGGTCGAAGGTTCCCAGGCGGAGGTCGGCGGCAAGCGAGCGCTGCAGCGAGGCATCTCCCCCGTCTCCGGTGCCGCGGGGGACCCGGACCAGTGCCGTCAGCAGGTCGTCGAGTTGCCGCCCGCACGGAACCGCGCCGAAGACGTGCAGCCCGTCACGGATCTGCAGTTCCTTCAGTTCACACAGCCACGCGTCAAGCTTGCGCAACCGCTCGGCATCACCGTCGCCGGCCACGATTCCGCAATCGATGTCGAGCCGCAACCGCTGCAGGCGATCGAGAATGGCCTCGCCGAGCGGCCCCAGACGCCTTGGATCGAGTGCTGCCGCCTCGTAGTACTCGTCGACCAGCGCCTCGAGTTCGCGAAGCGGACCATAGGTTTCGGCCCGGGTGAGCGGAGGGGTCAGGTGGTCGACGACAACCGCCGAGCTGCGCCGCTTGGCCTGGGTTCCCTCGCCCGGGTCATTGACGATGAACGGATACAGGTTGGGCAGCGGGCCCAGCGCCGCCTCGGGGTAGCAGTCGGGCGACAGGGCCACCGCCTTGCCGGGAAGCCACTCGAGGTTGCCGTGCTTGCCGACGTGAACCACGGCATGGGTATCGAAGGCGAGCCGCAGCCAGGCGTAGAACGCGAGGTAGCCGTGCGGCGGCGGCAGGGCCGGATCGTGGTAGGTCGCGACCGGATCGATGTTGTAGCCGCGGGCCGGCTGCACCGCGACCAGGCAGTTTCCGAACCGGTGGACCGGGAGGACGAACTCGTCCCCGACCACGAAGGGGTCGCATGCGGGATCGCCCCACTGCCGCGATATCCCCTCGCGCACCGCCCCGGGCAGGCCGGCGAAATACGCCCGGTAGCCGGCGAGCGGCCAGGTCACCGCCTCGCGCGGGGCCGATGCCACCGGGCGCTGATTGGTCGGCGCCGACACGACCCCGCGCATCAGCGCGTCGGTATCGGACGGGATCGTGCCGACCTCGTACCCGCTGCCCGCCAGGGCATTGAGGATTGCCAGCACGCTCGCCGGCGTATCGAGTCCGACCCCGTTGCCGATCCGTGAATCCCTGTTGGGGTAGTTGGCCAGGATCAGCGCGATGCGCCTGTCACGCGCCGGTGTTCGGCGCAGTCGGACCCAGCGGGCCGCAAGTTCGGCGACGAACCCGACCCGGCCGGGTTCCGGATCGTAGCCGACGATGCTGCACTCGGTTGCGGGATCGAACCGGGTCTCGGCCTTGAAGGAGACCGCGCGCGAGACAATGCGCCCGTCGACCTCGGGCAGGGCCACGTTCATCGCGACGTCGCGCGCCGACAGGCCGGCGGGCGACTTCTCCCAGGACGCACGGTCGCTGCCCGAGAAGATGACCTGGATCACCGGGCAGTCGGCGCCATCGAAACAGGTCGCGGTCCGTTCGCCGCCGGGGCGCGAGACCGCGAACCCGGTGGCATTGAGGATTACCGACGCGTCCGTCTCGGCGAGCAGCCGTTCCACCAGGTCCGCCGAGACCGGGTCCTTGAGACTGGAGACATGGATGGCGAGCGGGTTCATGCCCCTGCCCGCAATGGCATCGGCCAGCGCGTCCACCGCCCGCAGGTTTCCCGCCTGCAGCAGGGCCCGGTAGAACAGGATGGCGCACACCGGGTCACGCGGAGTCCACGCGGCCCGGACCTCGTCGAGCCCGATCATCCCGGCGCCCCGCAGGTACAGCCCGGCCTGCGGCAGGGGCGCCGGTTCGGCCCAGCCCGTCGGGTATCCGAGCAGGGCGGCGGCACGATCGAGCAGGGCGACCGCGTTCGCCGGACCGCCGTGGGTCAGGTAGGCCCAGATCCGCGCCACCTCGGCATCCGGAAGGGTCGAATGCGCCATCAGCAGCGGGTCCGGCCGGTCGTCGCCGGGCACCACGGCGAGCAGGATCGACCCTCTGCGCGCCGCCGCCGCGATCTGCTCGATCCCGTAGGGCCAGTAGCCGACCCCTCCGATCAGCCGCACGATCACGAGACGCGCCTCGGCGATCACCGCGTCGACATGGAGATCGACCGACAGGTTGTGGGTCAGCTGCATCAGGTTGGCAAGCCGCAGGCTCGGCGCGGCACCGGACCGAACGCGGATGGCGGCATGGGCCGCGGCAAGACAGGCAAGGTCCGTGTCCGCCGCGGACAGCACGACGATGTCACCGGGAGACTGCCGCAGGTCGATCGGCTCGTCGGCGGTGGTCGCCCGCCCCGGGGTGGCGGCGAGGAGGTGCACGGTCCGCTATCCGGTGATCCCGGCCCGGATCGCGGCGTGATCCATCCCGTCCAGTCCGATCACGACCAGGCTGGACGTCCGGTCCTCCCCGTCGGACCAGTCGCGGTCGAAGTAGTGCTGGAGCCGGGCACCGACCGCCTGGACGGCGAGCCGCATCGGCCGGCCGGACACATGCAGGAAACCCTTCACCCGCAGGATGTCATGGCGACGGATACAGTCCTGCAGTCCCGCCATGAACCGGTCGACGTTCTCGATCGTGCCCGGGTGCAGCACGAAACTGTCGAAATCCCGGTGATCGTGCTCCCCGGCCTCGTCGTGGTGCGAGCGCCGGGAAGCCAGGTCGTCCTCGGCGCCGGCCCCGAGCCCGAGCAGGACCGACGCGTGAACCGCCCCGTGACTGGCCCTGACGGTCCGGACCGCCGGACGGGCGTGCCGGGCGATCTCCCGTTCGGCACGGGCGCGTTGCTGGCCGCTCACGCAGTCGACCTTGTTCAGCACGATCATGTCGGCGCACTGCACCTGTTCCTCGAACAGTTCCTCGAGCGGGCTGTCATGGTCGAGCGCCTCGTCGGCGCGGCGCTGGGCCTGCACCGCCCCGGGATCGGCGGCGAAGCGGCCGTCGGCCACGGCGGCGGCATCGACCACCGCGATGACACCGTCGACGGTGGCGCGGGTCCTGACCTCCGGCCAGGCGAAGGCCTTCACCAGCGGCTTGGGCAGGGCCAGGCCCGAGGTCTCGATCACGATGTGGTCCGGAGGGTCGGGACGATCGAGCAGCATGCGCATGGTCGGCAGGAAGTCATCGGCGACCGTGCAGCAGATGCACCCGTTGGCCAGTTCCACCACGTCCTCGTCCCCGCACGACTCGAGGCCGCAACCGAGCAGGACATCACGGTCGACACCGACCTCGCCGAACTCGTTGATCACGAGCGCGAGACGGCTGCCGTGGCTGGTCTCGAGCAGGTGGCGGATCAGGCTGGTCTTCCCCGCTCCGAGGAACCCCGTGATCACGGTTGCGGGAATCTTCCGGTGCGAAGCCGGTGGCAGGACGCGGGTCATTGGCATTCCTTGTCAGGTCGCGGCTCACTCCGGCCCGCCAGCGGCTATTTCGGGCGCAGAGCCCCCCGGAGTCAAGCGATGGTGCGCGCCTCGGGCTGTCAGCCATGGACCTGTCCGGGGGGCCGCTCGCCGCGCGTCCCTCGACCGCGGATCGTTCTTCCCGGTTGCGCAGGCATTCCAGACCGGGAAACACCCGCCCGCAGCCGGAATTGACCATATGCCGCGTCGACCGGCAGCCGAAGGAAGCGGAGTTCCTGCGACAGGCTGACAGGTCCCGCAGGACTCGAATGTCACGCGTGGTGGCACAGGCGGCGACACACGCCGAAAAGTGGAGTTTCCGGAGATCCTGACAGAGTGGCCGTGCAGTTTCGGGACGCCGGCAACCTCGGGACCGGCACGCGTCCGGCCATCCGCTCGGGGACACCTTGCCGAACGCACTCACCATCAGTGCGGCAGGCATCCGGCGGCTGATCGTGCCGAACTGCTGGCTGACCCGTGCCGGTTGCGACGAGCCGTCCTGACCGGTCAGCCGCGCGTCGCGCCGCGTGCGCGTCCGGGATGCCGTGTTCCCTGGTCCTCGTCGAACAGGTCGGCGAGCTGGTTCATCATCGTCCCGCCGAGCTGTTCGGCATCGACGATCGTCACGGCACGCTGGTAGTAGCGGGTGACATCGTGGCCGATGCCGATCGCCACCAGTTCCACCGGTGAACGCGTCTCGATGTAGCGGATGACCTCGCGCAGGTGTTTCTCGAGGTAGTTGCCGAGGTTGACCGACAGGGTCGAGTCATCGACCGGGGCGCCGTCGGAGATCACCATCAGGATCCGGCGTTCCTCCGGCCTGGCCAGGAGCCGCTGGTGAGCCCACAGCAGCGCCTCCCCGTCGATGTTCTCCTTCAGGATACCCTCGCGCAGCATCAGCCCGAGCGACTTGCGCGCGTGTCGCCACGGCGCCTCGGCGGCCTTGTAGACGATATGGCGCAGGTCGTTGAGCCGGCCGGGGTTGGCCGGCTTGTCCATTCCCATCCACTTCTCGCGGCAATTGCCGCCCTTCCACGCCCGGGTGGTGAAGCCGAGGATCTCGACCTTCACCCCGCACCGCTCCAGCGTGCGCGCCAGGATGTCGGCGCTCATGGCCGCGATGGTGATCGGCCGGCCCCGCATCGATCCCGAGTTGTCGATCAGCAGCGACACCACGGTGTCCCGGAACTCGGTGTCCTTTTCCATCTTGTAGGACAGCGGGTAGAGCGGCGCCGTGACCACCCGCGACAGCCGGCCGGCGTCGAGGATGCCCTCGTCGAGATCGAACAGCCACGACCGGTTCTGCTGGGCCAGCAGCTTGCGCTGCAGGCGGTTGGCCAGTTTGCCGATCAGTCCCTGCAGGTGGTGCAGCTGCTGGTCGAGCAGCGCGCGCAGCCTGGCCAGCTCCGCCGGATCGCACAGATCGGCGGCCGGGATCACCTCGTCGAATTCCGTGGTGAACACCTTGTAGATCGCCTTGCGCTCGTCGGAATTGAGCAGGTGGGGCGGGGTCGCCGGACTGGCCGGCTCCTCGTCGCCGCCCCCCGGCTCCATGTCCATGTCGTCGCTGTCCTCGCCCTCGGCCGACTCCTCGCCGGCCTCCATCTCCGAGGGCAGCATCTCCGATTCCGATCCGTCATCGCTGGTCCCGCGGGTCCCGGAATCGTTCATCTCCTCCGAATCACCCTCGCCATCGTCGTCGGAGTCGCTCTGCTCCTCGTCCGACATCCCCTCCTCGCCGATCTCGAGATCGAGATCGAGGATCATCTGCCGCGCCCGGTCCGCGAAGGCTTCCTGGTCGCCGAGCACCTCGCCCAGATCGTGCAGGGTCTCGCCGATCTTCGATTCGATCCAGGGACGCCACAGGTCGATCACGCGCCGCGCGCAGGGCGGCGGCGCCTGTCCGGTCAGCGCCTCGCGCGCCAGCAGGCGGATCACGTCGTTCAGCGACGCCTCGTCCTTGTTGCTGATGCGCTCGAATCCGCGGCGTCGGTACCGGTCGTCGAGCGCGGTCTCGAGGTTCTGCGCCACGCCGGCCATGCGCCGCGCGCCGATCGCCTCGAACCGGGCCTGTTCGATCGCCTCGAACACCTCGCGCGCCGCCTGGCCGTGGGGCATGCGGCTCGCGTGCAGCGCCGCGTCATGGTGACGCCGGCGCAGCGACAGGCTGTCGGCCTCGCCGCGCACCCTGGAAATCTCGTAGGGATCGAGATCGCGCGGCGGCATCGGAAGGCGCACCTTCTCGCCGGACATGCTCGGTGTCTCGGCGCCGAAGGTGACCTCGAGTTCGCGTTCGCGCGACATCGCGCGCACGCACGCCTCCGTCGAGCGCTTGAAGATCTCTACCGGATGCTGGTCATCGCGCGTTAGCCCGGCCATGGTACTCACCCCGATCGATCAGGCTGCCTTCACCCTTCCCTCGACAAGCTCGGTCCCGAAGCAGCGCTGGTAGTACTCGCTGACGGTCGGACGTTCGACCTCGTCGCACTTGTTGAGGAAGGTAAGCCTGAACGCGAAGGCGATGTCGTTGAAGATCGCCGCGTTCTCGGCCCAGGTAATCACGGTCCGCGGCGACATCACGGTGGAGATATCCCCGGCCATGAAGCCGTTCCGGGTCAGGTCGGCGAGCGCGACCATGGCGGAAATCGTCTCGCGGCCCGCCTTGGTGTCGTAGCTCGGCGACTTCGACAGCACGATCCCGGTCTCCTGGTCGTGTCCCAGGTAGTTGAGCGTGGTCACGATGTTCCAGCGGTCCATCTGGCCCTGGTTGATCTGCTGCGTGCCGTGATAGAGCCCGGTGGTATCGCCGAGCCCGACGGTGTTCGAGGTCGCAAACAGCCGGAAGTGCAGGTTCGGGGTAATGACCTTGTTGGTGTCGAGCAGGGTCATCCGCCCGTCCTGTTCGAGCACCCGCTGGATGACGAACATGACGTCGGCACGACCGGCGTCGTACTCGTCGAAGACAAGCGCCGTCGGGTTCTGCAACGACCACGGCAGGATGCCCTCGCGGAACTCGGTCACCTGCTTGCTGTCGCGCAGCACGATCGCGTCCTTGCCGATGAGGTCGATCCGGCTGATGTGGCTGTCGAGATTGACACGCACGCACGGCCAGTTCAGCCGGGCCGCCACCTGCTCGATGTGGGTCGACTTCCCGGTGCCGTGATAGCCCTGGATGAGCACGCGGCGGTTGTAGGCGAACCCCGCGAGGATTGCCAGCGTCGTGTCCGGGTCGAACAGGTACGCGTCGTCGAACAGGGGAACATACTCGCTGGCCTCGGAAAACGCCGGGGCCTTCATGTCCGTATCGATCCCGAAGGCCTCGCGAACATCGACCTCGGTGTCCGGCTCAACAAGGTGATGCGCCGGCTTGCGCTCGTAGATATGTGCTGCCGCCATGTCTTCATCCAGAATTGCAGGGAACCGGCGCTCCGGAAGCTCCACGGCAGGGCCGGTCGCTGTCACCTAGTCCAGAAAGCGCCTGAGAGTCGTATAGGCCTCGTTGATCGATTTCAACCTTTCTTCGGCGGCCCGGTCACCTCCGTTGCGGTCGGGATGGGTCATCTTGACCAGCCGCTTGTAGCGGGCCTTGACCTCGTCAAGCGTCACCGGCGGCTCGAGCCCGAACACGGACAGCGCCTGGACCTGCTCCGGTGGCATGCCGGGCGCCTTCCTGCCCGCCGCGCGCGATGCGAAGCCGAGAACCTCGAAGTCGTCCCGGATCCGGGCCCCGGCGAAGCCCGTGTCCTGCCGACGCCGGGTCCCGAACGGCCAGCTCGGGCGCTCCCAGGTCGTCGCATGCCGGATCGTGTGCTCGATGTCGTTCTCCGACATGTCCCGGCAGTAGTTCCACCCGCGATTGTACTCCCTGACATGTTCCAGGCAGAACCAGAAGTACTCGTCGAGCCGGTCCGGCGACTTGGGCGCCTTGTACTCGCCGCACCGTTCGCAGCCCGCAACGTCGCAGAGGCGCACACGGGTCTCGGCGGCGGAGCCGACCTGGTCCACCGCATCCCTCAGTTTCCGTGCCCGTGCCCCGGAACCGCGTGACATCACGGGTTCGTGCCTCCCGGCGATTGCGCCTGCCGTCCGGCTGTGTCATCCCGGCCGGACAGAACGCACTCTAGCAAGCAGCGGGGCCCGAACGCCATGACCGTGCGAGACTCGATTACCAGCAAGCTCACCTCGGCCTTCGATCCGGTTCGCCTTGAAGTGATCGACGAGTCGGCCCAGCACGCCGGGCACGTGGGTGCGCGGCCGGGCGGCGAGACGCATTTCCGGATCGTCCTGCGCTCTCCCGCGCTCGCGGGCCAGTCCCGCGTCGCGGTGCAGAGGCGGATCCACAGGGTTCTCGCCGAGGAACTCGCCGGACCGGTGCACGCGCTCTCGATCGACGCCTCGGCCTGACCCGGTCACGGCCGGTGAAACGAGGGCCAGAACCGGGCCGCCAGCGCTCCCCTCTCGTCGAAGGCGTGACAGCTGTTGAGCAGTGGCGGGCGCTGTCCCGGCGCCAGCCCCTCCCCGGAGGGTTCACCGGAATTGATGGTCTGGTACGCGGTGGTCGCGACCGGCGAGAGCAGTTCGACCAGATGGGTGCATCCCTGGACCCCGCCGACGCGCTCGCGCACCTTCCGGCTCCAGCCGGGGCCGACGGTCAGTCCGACCAGCCGCTGGAAGTTCACGGCGATGGCCGGGCAGACCGGGTAGGGCCCGGCATCGGTCACTGCCTCGATGGCCCGGATCGTGAGCGAGTCGTCGACGGTCATGCGGATCCACATCTCGTGAACCGGCTCGCCGGCGGGAAGACGGCCGCGGCCGTAGTCCTCGATGTCCATGCTCTTGGTGTCGCACAGGTGGCCCTCGATGTCCCACAGCCCGTCGCCGCGGCGAAATCCCCTGCATGTGACCGCACGGGTGTGGACGGGTTCGCGCTGGCTGGCAGGTGATAGCGGCATCTCGGGCCTCTCCCGGCTGGACGGCGGGCACCATACGGCCGCGGGAAACGGGGTCAAGACCGGCCGCGATCCCCTGCCCGGAACCGGCCTTTCGGACCCGGAACCGCGGCACCCCTATTCGGACCCGACCCTCCGGACCCGAAGCTGGGTGACCTGGTTGCGGATGCGCCGCAGCACCCTGAACCGGACGCCGTGGAACCGGAACTCCTGGCCGACCTCGGGAATGATCCGCGACTCGTGCAGGACCAGTCCCGCCACGGTCGCCGCCTCCTCGTCCGGCAGGTTCCAGTCGAGGTCCCGGTTGAGATCGCGAATGGTCATGCCGCCGTCGACGATGTAGGAGCCGTCCGGCTGCACACGCAGGCCGGCGACGGACACGTCGTGCTCATCGTCGATGTCGCCGACGATCTCCTCGAGGATGTCCTCCAGCGTCACCACGCCCTGGAAGGTGCCGTACTCGTCGACGACCACCGCGAAGTGCTCCCGCCGGGCCCTGAAGGCGCGCAGCTGGTCGAGCAGGTTGATCGATTCGGGAATGAACCACGGTGGTCCGGCGATACGGGAGATGCTGATTCCCTCCAGGCTGCTTCCCGCCGGCAGCTGGCGCAGTGCCCGCAGCAGTTCCTTGCCGTGCAGCACCCCGATGATGTCGTCCTGGTTGCCGCGGAACAGCGGAATGCGGGTAAACGGGCTCTCGAGCGCCGCCTCGTAGATGCGTTCCACCGGCAAGTCCGAATCGATCATGGTGACGTTGCGCCGATGGGTCATGATCTCCTCGACCAGCACCTGGTCGAGGTCGAGGATGCTGCGCAGCATCGCCCGTTCCTCGCCGACGTCGAGGCCGGGCCCGCGGTGCAGGTCGATCATGCCCCGCAACTCCTCCTCGCGCTCGTCGGGCCCTGACTCCGCCGTGGTCCTGATCCGGAACAGGCGCAGCACGCCGATCACCAGTCCCCGCACCCCGGCGCTCAGCGGGTTCAGGACCCGGACCACCACCGAGATCGCCGGTGCGACCGCAAGCGCGGTGCGGTCGGCGTGGTACATGGCGTAGGTCTTCGGCAGTACCTCGGCGAAGATGACGACCAGGGCCGTCATTCCCAGGGTCGCGTAGGCGACACCGATCTCGCCGAACAGCACGATCAGCAGGCTCGTGGCGAGTGCCGAGGCCGCCACGTTGGTGATGTTGTTGCCGATCAGGATTGCTCCGATCAGCGTGTCCCTGCGGCTGCGCAGGTCACGAACCATTCCGGCCCGGCGATGACCGCGGCTCGCCAGCTGGTGCAGCCGGGCGTCCGACGCCGCGGTCAGCGCCGTTTCCGATCCGGAAAAGAAGGCCGAGAGCAGCAGCAGGACCAGGATCGCCGCAAGCGCGATCGCGATTCCCTCGCCCTCCAACAGGAGTTCCAGCATCAGGCGGGTTCCGCGGCGCCGAGCGAGCGGGCGAGACTGTCGGCGACCACGGCCTCATCGACATCCGCGGTGACGAACACATCACCGATGCCGCGGGACAGCACGAACCGCATCCTCCCGTCACGCACCTTCTTGTCGTGACGCATGTGCGCGATCAGTCCGGCCGCGTCCCAGGACTCCGCCCCGGGGATGTCGGCGATCCGGGTGGCGAACCCGCTCGCCGCGAGGTGGCGGCGCGCCCGTTCGGCGTCCTGGCCCGGACACAGGCCAAGCCGGTGGGACAGTCCGAGAGCCAGTTCCATTCCGACCGCAACAGCCTCCCCGTGCAGCAGTGTTCCGTCGAACCCCGCGGCCGCCTCCAGCGCGTGTCCGAAGGTGTGCCCGAGGTTGAGCAGTGCCCTGCCCCCCTCCTCGCGCTCGTCCCCGGCCACGATTTCGGCCTTGACCGAGCAGCTGGTGACGATCGCGTGCAGCCGCGCGGCCGCGTCCCCGGCAAGCACCTTCGGCCCGTTCACCTCGAGCCAGTCGAAGAAGCGGTAATCACGGATCAGACCGTACTTCACCACCTCCGCATAGCCGCACCGCACCTCGCGGTCCGGCAGGGTGTCGAGGACGCGGGTGTCGATCACCACCAGGCCGGGCTGGTGGAAGCTGCCTACGAGATTCTTGCCGTGCGGAGTGTTGACCGCGGTCTTGCCCCCCACCGAGCTGTCGACCTGTGCCAGCAGGGTGGTCGGAACCTGCACGTAGTCGAGACCGCGCAGGGTCACGGCGGCGGCGAAGCCGGCAATGTCGCCCACGATGCCGCCGCCGAGCGCGATGACCAGTCCGCGCCGGTCGACGCGCTGGTCGAGGAGCCAGCTCACGATGTCCCGCAACCGCTCGAACGACTTGTTGGCCTCGCCGCCGGGGATCACCAGGTGCGAGGCGGCGAGCCCTTCCGATTCGAGCGCGGCGCGCACGGGGGCGAGCCAGCGCTCCGCCACCGGCTGGTCGGTCACGATGAAGGCGCGACGCTGCCCGAACCGGTCGCGGACAAGGGCGCCGAGCCCGGCGATCAGCCCTTCGCCGACATGGATGTCGTAGGCGCGCTCGTCCAGAGCGACACGTATGGTCCGCCGGGTTTCCTGCCGCATCACCCTCCGTGCCGCTCCGCGGCCATCCGTTTCCTGATCTCGCACCAGACCCGTTCAACCGTCGGCTCGATCGCATCCGATCCGGAATCGACCACGAGGTCGGCCTCGGCGTACTGGGGATAGCGCAGCTCGATCAGCGCCCTCAGGGTCTCGCGGGCATCCCGCCCGTGCAGCAGCGGCCGGTCGAACCGGCTCGACACCCGCTCCACCAGGGTATCGAGATCGGCCCGCAGCCAGACCGAGACCGCGCTGTCGCGGATAGCCCGGCGGGTATTCGCCGACATGAAGGCCCCGCCGCCGGTGGCCAGGACCCCCGGTGTGCCGCGCAGCAGGCGGGCGATCACCTGCTCCTCACCGCGGCGGAACTCGGCCTCGCCGTGGGTCGCGAAGATCTCCGAAATGGTGAGGCCGGCCGCCCGCTCGATCTCGGTGTCGGCGTCGACGAACGTCACCCCGAGGCGACCGGCGAGGCGATGTCCGACGCTCGTCTTGCCCGCACCCATGAGCCCGACAAGCACCACGGTCCATGGAAGACCCGTTACGCGCGATCCTGCCACCCGTGGGTCTCCGCCGGCTCCCCGCTCGGTTCGCCGGCCTGTTGAGCAGAACGCCCCCGTTGCCTATGGTACCGGCGATTGTTCATGCGCGGACACTACCATGATTGCCTGTGACGTCCAAAGTGCGCGGCCGCGTCAGCCACGGGTCGGGTCCCGGACGGCGGACGGGGGGCCTGGTGCGGGTTTCGTCGTATGAAACTGTGGCTGACCGCGCTGATCGTCGTGCTGCTGCTCGCGAGCGGCGGGCTCGCGGTGCTGTCGGTGTGGCATATCCCGCCGCCGATCCAGCAGGTCGAGAAGGTGGTTCCCGATGACCGGCTCCTGCGCTGATGCCATGAGCCGCTTCGCGCGTCTGCTCGCCATCCTGCTGATCCTGGCCCCGGCCGGCCTGTCGGCCCGGGAGCCGCGCCCGCTCCTGCCGGGTGAAACCCTCATCGAGGAACCGGCACCTCCGGTCACGGATGACGAGGTACCGGACGACACCGGGGCGGAGGACGGCGAGGCCGGGGCCGCGCCGCCGGCCACGGACGATTCGGACCCCGGGCAAACCGGCATCCAGGTCGACCCGCTGCTGGCCATTCCCGTTGACGACATCGGCACGCTCACGCCCGAGACCGGGGGGTTCGCGGCTGACCTCTGGTCCGGACTGTCACGGCCGGACCTGCTCCGGCTGCTCGACCTGGTGCCGGGACCCTCGGGGTTCCACGTGCTCAACGAGCTGAGGCGCCGGCTGTTGCTGACGGCAGCAGCGGCGCCGGCGGGCGAGGCCGGAGGCGAGGGCCAGGTGCTGCGCGCCCGGGCGGAGGCGCTGCTCCGCGCCGGTGACCTCGATGCGCTGTCAACCCTGCTGGACCGGCTGCCGCCGGACCATGACCGGGAAGACCTTCACCAGCTCGGCGTGACCACCCGCCTTCTGGTCCGCGACACGTCCGGGACGGCCCGCCAGCGCGCCTGTTCCGACGCCAGCCACTGGCTGGCCCGATCTCTGGACCCGTTCTGGCAGAAGGCCAAGATCGCCTGCGAGACGGCGGCGGGCAACTGGTCGGGTGTCGACTACGCGACCCGCATCCTCATTGAACTCGGACACGAGGAAGACCGGTTTCTCCTGCTCGCGGACGCCGCACTCCAGCAACTCGACGAACCGGTCGACCTCGCGGCCGCGGACCTGAACGGCATTGACGGCGCCATGCTGGTCCTCGGCCGCCTGGTGCTGGCCGATCCGGATACGCGGCACCTGCCGGCGTGGGTGCTCGCAGGCTACCAGCTGTCCCGGCCACCGCTGCCGGAGACCCGGCGCATCGCCCTTGCGCGCCGGGCCGAACATGCCGGTCTCATGCCGACGGAGGACCTGGTCGAGGCCTACCTCGCCCCGCCGGCCCAGGGCGGCCCGGCGCAACAGGATGAACCGGGCACGGAGGCCGGGGACCAGGACGGCGGGGAGGACGAGGCGCGCCGGTCGATCGAACTCGTGCTGGCGATGCTCTCGCACGAGTCGCCGGTCGCCCGGGCCCAGGCTACTGGGCAAGTGCTTGAACGGGCCCGCACACGCGGGACCGTCGCCGCGGTGGGCCGGCTGCACACCCTGCAGGCCCCGATCCGTCCCGACCTGGCGCTCGGCTGGTTCGCGGCCGACGCTGCACTGCTGCAGGTGGCATCGGGCAATGCCAAGGGCGCTCGCCCGTGGCTTGCGCTTGCCGAGCGCGAGAGCACCACGTCCGCTGCCGGCGAGGCGCGCTGGCACCGGGTCTGGCCAGCGATCCGTATCGGTGCCGGCGACGGGGTCCTGGAATGGAGCGCGACGCGTCTCGAGGCATGGCTGGAGCGCGCCGAATCCTCCGGGGAGCACCTGCGGGCCGCGCGGCTGCTGGCCCTGCTCGAAGTGCTCGGTGACGAGGTCCCGTCAACCGCCTGGCGCGACCTCGTGCAGGTGACCGCGGAAACCGGGGCCGGGCCCTCCGTGCCGCGCGCGCTCGCGGCAGCCCTCGAGGCAGGGCGTCCCGGCGAGGCACTGATCCTGGTCCTGGTCCTGGCCGGGGCGGGCGAGCCCGGCACGCGCTCAACCGGCGACTTCGTGGCCGCGGTTGCGGCGCTCCGCGCGCTCGGGCTCGAGGACGAGGCGCGGCGGCTGGCCTTCGACATCGCGATCGCAGGGCCGTGACGGAGCGGAACGCGAAGGACGGGTTCCACCTCGAGGCCTTTCTCGAAATGATGCTGGTCGAACGCGGGGCGGCCGAGGCGACCATCAACGCCTACCGCACCGACCTGCGCGACCTCGCGGCCCATCTCGCCCGCCGCGGCCATACGCTTGCCGGCGCCGGAACCGGCGAGTTGCGCGACTACCTCTCGAGCCTGCGGGATGCCGGGCTGGGACCGGCAACCCGGGCGCGGCGACGCTCGTCAATGCGCCAGTTCTACCGGTTCCTGTATACCGACGATGTGCGCCCCGACGACCCCTCGGCGCCGCTGGAGGCGCCGAAGGCCCGGCGGTCGTTGCCCGGAACCCTGTCACAGGCCGAGGTCACGGCGCTGCTCGCCGCCGCGCGCGAGGGCACCGGTGCGAAGACGGTCCGGCTGACCTGCCTGATGGAGGTCCTGTATGCGACCGGTCTCAGGGTCTCGGAGCTGGCCGGCCTGCCGATATCGGCGATCTCGTCGGACCGACGCCTGCTCATCGTCCGCGGCAAGAGCGGCAAGGAACGGATGGTTCCGCTCACCCGGGCGGCGACGGCGGCACTCGACGCATGGCTCGGGGTCCGGCCTTCGGTGCTGGAGGGACGTACGCGCGGGCACGACTTCCTGTTCCCGTCGCGCGGGACGACGGGTCACCTGACCCGGCGCCAGGTCGCCGGCATGCTGAAGAAACTGGCGCAGCGGGCCGGACTGAGACCGGAGACAGTCTCGCCGCACGTGCTCCGGCACGCCTTCGCCACCCACCTGCTCGAGCACGGGGCCGACCTGCGCAGCGTGCAGCAGATGCTCGGTCACGCCGACATATCGACCACCCAGATCTACACCCACGTGCTGGCCGAGCGCCTGAAGCGGGTGGTCGAGGCCCACCATCCACTCTCGCAATCCGCGGTTCCGCCCGAGGAGGGATAGGTCCCGAACCTCGGGTTGCTGCCACGCACCCGGTTCAGGATTGCGCCATCCGCCAGTCACCCCCTTCCGGGGCTGCAACCGCCGGCGCCGGGACTGCCATGGCCCGGAACGACGCCGGTCAGGGCGCGGGCACAACCGGTCCGGCCGGCCGGGCCACTCCCGGAGACCCGCGGAAGGCAGGACGAACGCCTCGCACGAGACCCGGTTGGCGGTGAAGGCGCTGGTGTCACGGGCCGCGACCGCGAAGGCCAGCCGGGAACACACGGAGAAGGCAGACCAGAGCCTCCGCCAAGACCTCACCGTCGCGGGTGCGAACCGGCATCGTCCTGCGACTGAAGTCCGGCATCATCCATTCCCCGGGCCGATAGTCGAACCGCATCTCCGGCAAGACCGGCGGCCCTGGCATCCGGCCCTTCTGCGCTCCACCCGATGGTCAAAGGCAAGGAAATGCGGCGGCCTTCCCATCGGAACGGCAGCCGCGGACCCGTCCCGCTCACGGCGGTCTGGCGAATCACGCCGCCCGTTCCCCGTTGAGACCGGCATCAAGGTGAGCTCCGCGCACCGTCAAATCCTGCAGGAATGGCCGCCAAACGGGACTGGACTCCCGATCGGGCCGCCCGGGGCCCTGCGGACGAGCCCCTCGCCACACGCCGGCATCCGGATGACCGGTCGACGACCCCATCACATCCGGACCCGGGGAACCCGGTCACCAACGGGAAGCCGGCCGGCCGTGGCGAACCGGTTCGGGCACCGTCCGAAACCGGGGTGGCGGCCGACAGACTCCGTCCTGATTGAGAATGATAGTAAGAATCACTTGCAATATGTGGGCGGCGAAACTACACTCCCGCCGGTGATGCCCGAACGTCCGTTTGCGACGGAACGGCTTCAAGGAGGGCGTGGAGACGCGGCCGGAACCCGGAGCACCCCGCCTGGCAGGACCAAACCCGTAGGGAGCGACTGATGAAAATTCCTGGCATGGTTGCCGCCGTCACAGCGTTGTCGCTGCTTGCCGTGACGCAAGCGCAGGCAGCGGCGGAGCTGAACCTCTACTCCTCGCGCCACTACGATACGGATGAGCGGCTGTACTCCAACTTCGAGCAAACCACCGGCATCAAGATCAACCGCATCGAGGACAAGGCGGACGCCCTGATCGAGCGGATGAAGGCCGAAGGCGCCAACAGCCCCGCCGACGTACTGCTGACCGTGGATGCCGGACGCATCTGGCGCGCGGACCAGGCGGGTCTGCTCCAGGCGGTCGAGTCAGACGTGCTGAACGCCCGCATTCCACGATGGCTGCGTCATCCCGAAGGCAAATGGTACGGCTTCTCCCAGCGGCTCCGCATCCTGTTCTACGACAGGGACAAGGTGAACCCGCTGGACATTCAATCCTACGAATCCATTGCCGACCCCAAGATGAAGGGCATGGTCTGCACCCGCAGTTCCAGCAACATCTACATGCTGTCCCTGCTGTCCTCGATCATCGCCCACAAGGGCAGTGAAGCCGCGGCGCAATGGGCCGAGGGCGTGTGGAACAACCGGGCCCGTGATCCGGCCGGAGGAGATACGGACCAACTCCGTGGCATCGCCTCCGGTGAATGCGCCGTAAGCGTGTCCAACACGTACTACTTCGCCCGGGCCCTGCGCAAAGACGTGAAGGGTCTTGATGAAGACGCCATGTCCCGGATCGGCTGGGTGTTCCCCGATCAGGGCACGACGGGTGCGCACGCCAACATCTCGGGCGCCGGAGTGGCGAAACACGCGCCCAACAGGGAGAACGCCATCAGGTTCCTGGAGTACCTCGCCAGCGACGCCGCGCAGGAGTACTTCTCCGCCGGCAACGACGAATATCCGGCGGTCATGGGCGTAGGGCTGTCGGACAGTGTCGCGCAGCTCGGCATCTTCCGCTCCGATACCCTGAATCTCTCCGCACTCGGCGAGAACCAGCCCGAGGCGCGAAAGATCTACGATCGCGCGGGATACCAGTAGGCCCGTTCATTCACCCGTTCCCCGACCCGGAGACCCCGGTATGGCGCCGTACCGGGGTCTCCTGCCGGGGGGAACCGCGGCCCGCGGGCGGCGGCGTCCTGGACACATGTCCCTGGCCGCGTGCGGTCGGGCGAGGACGGTGGCCTGGCCCTTTCTTCCTCGACGCTGACGACCTGTGCCCGGGGTTCCCGCCTGTCGGGCCCGGTCACGCTGGCGCGGCGCACCCTCCGTACCCGACCACGTCCCCGGCGTCAGATGCCGGAGTGACTGGCCGCGCCACCGGTGTGTCCGCGGCCGCGGGCCGCCGCGGACCGGTGGGATCCGGTCTTGTCCTGTTCACGTGCCCGTCCGGACCACGAACCATGCGCGCACCGGCGCGGATCCGGACCGGCAATCGATCGTCACTGCGTCCCATCCGGTGCGTCACCCTGTCCCTCCGGTGGGCCGTGTCAGGCTACCCGCTGCGTCCCCCGGGGCCCGCGGATGTCGAGCCCTCGCGTACGGGATGTCCCGCAACGAAGACTTCCGCGGTCGACGGAAGCAAGCGACCGGTCTTCCTGGCACCGGGACGGGACCGTATGATCGCACGGCTGATGACAAGAACCGGAACCAGCCCGCAAGCCGCAATGACCAGGGACGGGGTTGCCGCCTGGGTCAGGCGTTCGTCCTTGGCCAGGTTGTACGCCTGAATTGCGAGGGTATCGAAATTGAAGGGCCGCATGATGAGCGTGGCCGGAAGTTCCTTCATGACGTCGACGAAAACGATCAGCCCCGCGGTCAGCATTCCGCCCGAGAGGATCGGCAAATGCACGCGCAGGCCGGTGGATACAGGTCCGTGACCCAGGGTTCGTGAAACCTCGTCCATGCCGGGCTTCACCTTGACGAGACTGGCCTGCACGGTGTGCAGAGCTATTGCCATGAAACGAACCAGGTATGCGAATATCAGCGCGGCGATGCTGCCCGTGATCAGCAAACCGGTCCTGATTCCGAAGTTCGCATCCATCCACGCGCTCAGCGCATTGTCGAAAGTCGCCACGGGAATAAGGATGCCAACGGCGATGATCGAACCCGGTATGGCATACCCCATTCCGACAATAACAATGGCACCCGATGTCATTCGCGACTTTTCGATACGCGCGGCATAACACAGGAACAGCGCAAGTACGACCGCAAGTATCGCCGTGACTCCTGCCAGCAGCACACTGTTGGTAATCAGCTCGACATAGCGCGGGCTGAAGAGATCATGGCCTGCGGTAAACGCCATCCAGAAAAGGATCAGGATCGGTCCGAGGAAGCCGATGACAAGTGGCGTGGCGCAGAACAGGGTTGCACTCCACGCCTGCACTCCCTGCAACCGTGCGGGTTCGATTTGCTCGTAGGTGCCGCCGATCCGGAAAAAGCGGGCTCGGTGACGGCTGTAGCGTTCGAGCAGCAGCAGCGCGAAAACGAAAGCAACGAGGACACTCGACAGCTGGGCGGCCGCAATGCGGTCGCCCATGGAAAACCATGTCCTGTAGATGCCCGTGGTGAAAGTACTGATGCCGAAATGCGCGACCGTGCCGAAGTCGGCCAGGGTTTCCATCAAGGCAAGCGCAGTTCCTGCAACAATGGCCGGGCGGGCCAGCGGCACCGCGACCGTGCGGAACCGGTTCCACGGCGATCTCCCCAGCGTCGAGGCAGCGCCCAGCACGCTGATGGATTGTTCCAGAAAAGCGGTACGGGCAAGCAGATAGGTATAGGGCATCAATACCGCGGAAAAGACCACGATGGCGCCGCCCAGACTCCGGATTTGTGGAAACCAGTAGTCGCGCGCCCCATAGCCCGTGATGTCGCGAAACCAGGTCTGCAACGGGCCTGCAACCTGAAGAAAGTCGGTATACGCGTACGCGACCACGTACGCCGGTACCGCGAGCGGCAGGATCAGCGTCCATTCGAACAGTCGGCGGCCGGGAAACTCGCACATGACCACGAGCCAGGCGGGACCGACACCGGCAATGATCACGCCGAAGGCGACGCCGGCCATCAGGAGCAGGCTGTTCGCGATGTAGTGCGGGAGAACTGTCTCCACCAGATGCGGCCAGTTTCCCTGGCCGGGCTGGAAGATACTGGAAAGGACGCTGAAAACCGGCACCGCAACCAGTGCCGCAACTACCAGCGCCACACAGGTCAGCCAGGGAATCCGCCTCGACAACTGCTGCGTTCTTTTCTCCACTCAGCGTCTCGTATTCGGGGACCAATCGAGATTGACAGCGCTTGCCCGCGACGGATCACGAGAAAGGAGTGTGTCGAAGTTCCTGGTGCGTGTTGAGGTGAACACACCGAAACAAACAGGCTGTTACAGCAGGTCGTCGTACCTCGATTGTTTCGCACGGAACTCTCGTGCGTGTCAACGGCGCGGCAAGGCACTCGAAGCCGGGCAGCGAATCAGCGCCGGACCAGGCCGCGGCCCGCCGGTGTTCGACGGTATGCGTCACCCGGCTTCGAAGGAGGACATGTCCTTTCCCGCCGTACAGCCGCAAAAGGCCGGCCATGATCATCCTCCCGGTTCGGTTTCGTGGAGCCGGCGGTAAATCCGGAGACAGCCCCGTTGCCGATACTCCCGCTGCCTGGTCAGGATCAGCTTTCCCATGCCGGTAAGCCTGAGACGGCAGCGCTCGTCCCGGTGCTCGATGATCACCTCCCTGGCTCCGGCAAGAATGTCGGAGCTGTGGAGGGTCCGGGGTCCTCCCGTGCCAATGCCGGTTTGCCGGAAGTTCGTCTCCTGTTTCACCCCGGGTTCGTCGGGCCGGTTGACCATCGTCCCTCGTTTCTCCCCATCCTGTCGACGCGACCGCCGCAACGGGTGTGCAGCAACGGCTTCTGCTGCGTCCGGGTCCCTGCGCCGTCGATGGCCTGATGCAGACCGGCCACCATGCACGACAGGCCGGCGCTCCTCAGCGGAACGAAGGTCTTCGCGGTAGGTTTGCAGAACTTCCTGGCCCTGAGGCAGGCGCCGTGACTGACGCAGTCAATCGGGCAGAGCACCACATCGGCCTGGTGCAGGACCCGGTCGAGGCGAGCCACGGCGTCCTCGACCCCGCCGTCGTGGAGGCTGAAGCGCCCGTTGAACCGTTCGATCAGCGCACGGAAATGCCGGACCGCTCCCACGCGCCCGCCCACACAGGCGATGCGGCGTCGGGCCTGACCATCGAGGGGCGTGCCCGGACACCGCTGGTGCACAGCGACGAGTACGAGGAGTGGAGCGTGAGCGGGCTGACGCGGATCGATCCGGGCGCATCGGGCCGCGGGCTCTCCCTGGGCGTGCGGTCGGCGTGGGGCGAAACCTCGAGCGGCGTTCGACAGCTGGTGGAGACCGCGGCCGCCGGCGGTGCGGCGCCGGCCTGACAGGCGTCCGGACGCCTGGATACGGAGGTCGGTTACCGTCTCGGCGTTGCGCCCGGCATGGGCGTGATGAGACCCCATGCCGGGCTCGGACTCACCGGCGAAAGCGGACGGTCGTGGCGCGCCGGGCGGGACGGTGAGCCTCGAAGGCGTCTGGCGCGAGGCGGGCGGCCAGTTCGACACCGGGAGCAGCCTGATGCTGCGCGGCGCGCTCAACTGGTGGTCGTACCGGTGGTCCCGCAGGTTTCCGTTCGTCCGGCCGCCGGAACCGAAACGCCGGGCCGCTGATCACAGGGCATGTGCCGGGCCGGCGATGCAGGCGGTCGATCGGCGGTGTGGCAGGAAGATCCGCGCCCGGGGCACGTCGCGCAGAGATCCCTCGCGAGCGCCCGCACCGGGGTCGCGTACCGGCTCGCCCCGTCGGACGCACCCTGTTCAGCCGTGCGTGCGCAGGTGAGCTGAGGACGAATGTCCTCCGGCATCGCTGGCGGGTCCGTCGGCGGAGAACTCGGGAACGCAGGCGCCGAGACACGCAAGCGCGGCATCGCTCTCGCGCGCGGCCACCCGGCGTTCGAGTTCGGCGAGAGCGGCGGCCAGTTCCCCGGGATCGGCGCTGCGCGACAGCGCCATCCTGATGGCCGGGACCTCGGTGGGAACCAGGGTCTCGTCGTCGTGCAACAGGGCCTCGTGCAGCTTTTCCCCGGGCCGCGGCCCGATGAAGACGATCTCGATCCCGGTGTCCGGCGCATAGCCCGACAGGCGGATCATCTGCCGCGCCAGGTCGAGGATGCGCACCGGCTCGCCCATGTCGAGGACGAAGATGCCGCCGGCGGCGTTGGTGGAATTGCCGTCGGTGAAGGCGGCGGCACGAAGGACCAAGGAGACCGCCTCGCGCAGGGTCATGAAGTAGCGCGTCATTTCCGGATGGGTGACCGTCACCGGCCCTCCTGCCGCGATCTGGCTTTCGAACAGCGGGATCACCGAGCCGGTCGAGCCGAGCACATTGCCGAACCGGACGGTGGCGAACCGGGTTCCACCCTCCTGCGCCCCGGTCCGGTCGAGCGCCTGGCACCAGGACTCCGCCAGCCGCTTGGTCGCTCCCATGACATTGCCCGGGTTGACCGCCTTGTCGGTCGAGATCAGGACCATGGTCCGCACGCCGGCGTCGCGCGCGGCGGCCGCGACGTTGCGGGTCCCGATCACGTTGGTCATGATCGCTTCAAGCGGGTTGGCCTCGACCAGCGGCACGTGCTTGAGTGCCGCGGCATGCAACAGGATGTCGGGCCGGAATTCGCCCACGACCTCGGCGATCCGGTCCGGGTCGCGCACGTCACCGATCAGGCTCTGCCGCTCGATATCCGGCGCCAGCTCGGCAAGTTCCCGGTCGATGCGGTAGAGCAGGTACTCGGAGCAGTCGAACAGCGCCACCGCCCGGGGTGACCAGGAGACCGCCTGGCGCGCGAGTTCGCCGCCGATGCTTCCGCCGGCCCCGGTGATCAGGATGCGGCGCCCGGCGATCAGGTCGCGGACCGGGGTGGTCTCGAACACCGCCTGGGTGCGCCCGAGCACGTCCTCGACATCTATGGGCCGGGGAGCCAGCGCCCCCTGGCCCTGCCCGGCGCGGTCGAGCGCGGTCAGGCGCGGCAGTCGCGAGACCTCCAGGCCCAGCGGCTCGGCGGCGCTGACGATGCTCCGCACCGTCGCACCGTCCATGTCCTGGCGCGTGATGACGAGCTTGCGCGGCGCGGCGCCGGACTGCTGCAGTGACCCGGCCACCCCTGCGAGCGTGTCGAGCCCGCCGAGCACCGGAATGCCGCGTATCCGCCGGCCCACCCGGTCTCCCCGGTCGTCGACGATACCGACCACCCGGTAGGGCGCCTCGTGCCCCCGGCTCATCTCGCGGATGAACAGGTCGGACCCGTCCCCGGCGCCGACCAGGAGCACCGGGACCCGGTCGCCGACATCGCGTTCGAACAGGGTCCGGATCTCCCGGTCCCGGATCAGCCGGTACAACAGGCGGGGTGTCGCGAGCAGGCCGGTCAGAACCAGGATCTCGATGACCAGGAACGAGCGCGGCAGGGCATCGAGCCGGTTGTAGATGAACTGGCAGACCACGAAGACGAGCACGATGAGCAGCACCGCGCGGACGATGCGGCCGAGATCGCCGATCGACACGTACCTCCACACGATCCGGTGCACCTGCATCCAGACCAGCACCAGGGTTCCGACCGCGACCAGGATCACCAGGCCGTGGATCACGGTCTCGCCGGGCAGCAGCAGCAGGTCGTCGCCGAGCCTGAGGTAGAGCGCCGCGAAGAAGGAGACGACGAGCATCACCACGTCGTGGCAGAGCGTGATCACCAGCCTGACCCCGCTCGGCATCATGGCCTCCGCCGCCGGAGCCGTGCTGCGCCCGTGTCACCGGCCATCGGACCTCCGGCTGGCGTTTCCGGGCGCGACCATCCACACGAGAGTGGCGGCAACGACCAGGGCCGCCATGGCAATCGCCACCTCGGGCTGCAGTACCGGAAGGCACCAGGACACCAGGACCAGGGCCGCGTTCGCCAGGATGACGCGGCGGCAGACCGTCGCGTGGCTGCGGCCGAGATCGAGTGCACGCTGGTAGAAATGCTCGCGATGGGCCCGCATGACGTTGCGCCCGCGCAGCGCCCTGCGCACAAGCGTGATGGTGGCATCGGCCAGGAAGTACCCGGGCAGGATGAGCGCGGCGGCCCAGCCGGAAGACCCGGCGAAATCGTCACTGCCAAGCTGGATCAGCAGCCACCCGATCAGGTAGCCGAGCGGAATGCTGCCGACATCGCCCATGAAGATGCGGGCGGGTTGCCAGTTCAGCACCAGGAAGCCGAGTGCGGCGGCGGTGAGCGCGATGGCCGGGTCGAGCACGCCGGGTATGGCGAGTCCGAGGACCGCCATGCCGGCAAGGCCGATACCGAGGCTCACGGTCTCGACCGCAGCGAGACCGTCGATCCCGTCCATGAAGTTGTACAGGTTGATGAACCAGAGCCACACCAGCGCGGTAAGCGCGAGATCGGCCTGCCAGGAGACCACACCCTCGAACAGGCCGCCGGAGACCTCCAGCAGCAGGATCCCGGGAACCACCGCAACCACCTGGGCGATCAGTCGCGGAACCGCCGGCAGGCCGAACACGTCGTCGATCAGGCTGACCAGCACCAGCAACAGTGCGCCGCCGAGGATCAGGGGATGGAACACCGTATCCTCGCCGGTGACCGGGAGTCCCGCCGCCCAGGCAATCATGACGGCCCCGAGCACGGCCAGGCCGCCACCGCGCGGCATCGACGCGACATGGCTGCTGCGGTCGTTCGGCACGTCCTCGACCTTCAGGTGACTGAGCACCCGGACCAGCACCCCGGTCCCGGCAAGCGAGATCGCGAGCGCCACACCGGCAACCATGGCCAGCCGGATGGGTTCCACCATCTCCACGGCTGTCGGCCCCGTCGCTATCCGCGCCGGAACCCGACACCCCCGACCGCCCCGGGCCGCAGGTCATCCGGCGGCGCGAAGGTGTCCGGACCGGAGATCAGGTCGCACACCGCCTGGGCCGCCGCGTCGAGCAGGCGTTCGCCCTTCTCCGGCGTGGCCGGGGACGGGTCCCCGATCACGCCGTTGCCCGTGACCTGGTGCAGGGCCCGCCAGCGGTATGAATTGGTCCCGACATTCAGGAAGCGGGGCTCGAGCGGACCACGCGCGCCCTCCAGGTCGCTGTCGTCGACCAGGTCGGGCTCGAGCGCCATCATCATCGCGGTCTCGGCCTCGCAGGCATGCAGGACGTTCTCCTGCACGTCGAGAATCTCTGCAAACCGCGGCGCGGCTTCCACCCAGTAGGTCGCCGCCACCACCGGCAGGCCGAACTCGAGCGCGAGGTCCTGGGCCGCAACCTGTATCGCCAGGATGTTGCCGCCATGCCCGTTCAGGATCAGGATCCGGGAGAACCCCTGGCGCGCGACACTGTCGACCACGCCGCGCAGCGTCAGCCAGAAACTGCGGCTGTCGAGCGTGACGGTGCCGCCAAACGACATATGGTGCTCGGACAGGCCGTGCCAGATCACCGGCAGCACCAGGCTCGGAACGCCGGCCCCGGTGGCACGTTCGGCGGTCCTGCGCCCGACCTCTCCCGCCAGCCGGGTATCGACCATGACCGGCAGGTGCGGGCCATGCTGCTCGAGTGCCGCGACCGGCACGATCACCACCGCGTCGCGTTGCGCCATGTCGCGCAGTTCATGCGCCTTCAGTCGCGCCCATTCCACCTCTGCCATGTCCGGGCTCCCGTTGCCTGGCGGAAGGCGCCGCACCTTGCCGGCCATCCCTCTCGCTCCAGCGCCGATCCTACCGTGATCCGGCCGGTTTCGCGACAGCGCCCCGGGAGCGGTCTCAGCTGACCTTGAGAGCCCGGATGCGCCGCTCGTACTCCCGCTCACCGCCACCGAACACCGCTGTGCCGGCAACCAGTATGTTGGCGCCCGCTGCGACGGCGCGCGGCGCGGTCTCCGGCGTGATGCCGCCGTCGACCGAGATCTGGAGCGGCCAGCCCGACCTGTCGGCCAGCTCCCGGACCGCCGCGATCTTCGCGCACTGGCTCTCGAGGAATCCCTGGCCGCCGAACCCCGGGTTGACCGACATCACCAGCACCAGGTCGAGCACGTCGGCGAGAGGTGCGAGGCACTCCGGGCCGGTACCGGGATTGAGCGCGATTCCGGCCTTCAGTCCGGCGGCGCGGATCCGCTGCAGGGAACGGTGCGCATGCGGCCCGGCCTCGGGGTGAATCGTGATCATGTCGGCGCCGGCCTCGACGAAGTCGTCGATGTAGGGGTCGACCGGCGAAATCATGAGGTGGACGTCGAAGGGCAGTTCCGTATGCGGCCTGAGCGAGCGGATGACCGGGGCGCCGAACGACAGGTTCGGTACGAAGTGGCCGTCCATCACGTCGAGATGGATGAAGTCGGCCCCGGCGGCGGCAACCGCACGCACCTCCTCGCCCAGCCGCGAAAAGTCGGCGGCCAGCAGCGAGGGTGCAATGCGAACATCCCGTGTCATCGCGCCTGCAGGTAGCAGCTTGCCACGGCCCCGGCAAGACTTCGCCTGCACGCTCGCGGATCAGGCCTCGCGTTCCAGCCTGGCGGCGAAGAACCCGTCCATCCCGCCGTGCCCGGCGAGATGGAACGGCATGGTCTGCATGTCGCCGGCCCCGGTCACCGCCGCATCGAGGCCCCCGATCTCGCCGGCATTCACCGGTACACGGCGCAACCCCGGCGCCCGGCCGAGCAGCGCCTCGATCCGGTCCTCGCCCTCTTCGCCCTGCAGCGAACAGGTACAGTAGACGATACGCCCGCCGGGGCGCACCAGTTCTCCCGCCGCGTCGAGCAGCGCGTCCTGCAGCGCGATCAGCCCCTCGAGATGGCTGGGGTGCTTGTTGTGCAGGCTGTCCGGGTTCCTGCGGATGGTCCCGGTCGCAAGGCACGGCGCATCCACGAGCACGCAGTCGAACAGGCGCCCGGGCCGCCACGCGGTCCCGTCCGCCACCAGGGTGCGCGCCTTCATGCCGAGCCTGCCCAGGTTGCGGCGCAGGCGATCAAGCCGCGACCGCGCGCGGTCGATGGCCGTCACCCTGGCGCCGGCCGCCACCAGCTGGGCGGTCTTGCCGCCCGGCGCCGCGCACAGGTCCAGCGCGGTCCTGCCATCGAGATCGCCGAACAGGCGCACCGGCAACGCCGCCGCCGCATCCTGCACCCACCACGCACCGTCGGCGTAGCCCGGCAGGTCGCTGACCGCTCCGCCGAACTTCCGGCGCAGGGTTCCCGTCGGCAGGACCGTCGCATCGAGTTCCCGAGCCCAGCGCTCCGCGTCGGTCCCGACCGATATGTCGAGCGGCGGAATCGCAAGGGACGCGGCGACCGCCCGCTCGGCATCCTCGGTTCCGAACCTGTCGGTCCAGCTCGCAAGCAGCCAGTCGGGCAGGTTCCGCGTTTCCGGAATCCCGGCCAGGGCCGCGCCGCCTTCCCGGGCGACACGGCGCAACACCGCGTTCACCAGCCCGCTGAACCGCTCGAGCCCGCGCGAGGTGGTCAGCGAGACCGCGCTGTCGACACTGGCATGCGCGCCCACGCCCAGGAACAGCATCTCGGCGGTCGCCAGCCGCAGGATGTCCTGGACCGCGTTGCCGCTTCGCGGCAGCGGCCGTTCAAGGAAGGCATCGAGCACGGCGTCGATCTGGCCGGTGCGCCGCAGCACCGTGGAAACGATGAGCCGGGCGAACGCCCGGTCCCGGGCCGGCAGCCGCCGGTAGCCGTTGTGGGTCGTCATCTCCCGGTCAAGGGTGCGGCGGCGGGCCAGCACACCGCGCAGCATGTCGAACGCCACACTGCGGGTCGCGGAGATTTCCTGCGCGCGTGCCATGCCGCCTTTCCCCGAGGCCACGGAAAACGGCACGCCCGCCCCTGGGCCTGCCTGCTTGCCAGGCTCGATCGTTGCCAGCATAGTGCCCGGCATGACCAGATCAACCCGCCGCTTCACCGTCTCGGTGGTGCGTTCGAGCACCGGCCGGGCGCGGACCGAAAGCCCTGTTTCCGCATCCACGCCGGCGGCGGACGCGACATCTGAGACACGCGAGCAGGCTCCGGAGATCGGCGGCGTCGACGGTCCGGAACCGACACGCTACGGGGACTGGGAACACCAGGGTCGGTGCACGGACTTCTGAGTCTCCGCCGCCCGGCCCTGACGGCCTGACACGGTGCTGCTGATCCAGCGACGGCTGGCGGCCCGGCTGCCGTTCTACTACGGCTGGGTCGTGCTCGCCTGTACCTGCTGTGCCGGGTTCGCCCGCCAGGGTCCGGCGGTCGCCACGCTCACCATCTTCGTCGTGCCGATGTCAGCGGAGTTCGGCTGGACCGCGTCGGAAATGGCCGGGGCGGTATCGCTGGGCGGTGTGCTGGCGGCACTCACCTCGCCACTGCTCGGTCCCGTGGTCGACCGCCGCGGCGCCCGGGTGATGCTGTGCGCCGCGGTGCTGATGACGGGGATCGCGGCGCTGTTGCTGTCGTTTACCTCGTCGCTCTTCATGTTCTACCTGCTGTTCTGCATCGCGCGCACCAACTTCGCCGGTCCCTTCGACCTCGGCATCTATGGCGCGGTGAACAGCTGGTTCGTCCAGATGCGGCCGCTCGCGAACTCGATCGTGACGGTGGCACTGATGGTCGGGCTGACCGCCATGCCCCTGATCGCCCACACCGCGATCGAGGCCGGCAGCTGGCGTACCGGCTGGATCGCGGTCGGCCTGACCGTGCTGGTCACCGGCTTCGTGCCCACCTTCGTGCTGATGGCGCGCCAGCCCGAGGATCTCGGGCTCGTTCCCGACGGCCGGTCACCGGAGAGCTGGCTCGCGTCGGGAACCCGTCCCCACCGCGACCCCGAATACAGCCGGGCGGAGGCCATGCGGACCCCGGCGTTCTGGATCCTGCTCGCCTTCATCATGTTCGCCTATCCCGTTCAGGCCGGAGTGAGCCTGCACCAGGCGCCGCACCTGCTCGAACGCGGCCTCGATGCGACCTCGACCGCGCTGGTGGTGAGCCTGTTCTCCTTCGTCTCCGGCGTGACCGGGGTGATCTTCGGCCTCCTCGTCCGCCGGGTCGGAGTCCGCACCACCCTGTCGCTGACCGGGCTGTTGCTCGCCGGCGGGACCGCCCTGATGCCCGGCATCGAGACGGTGACCGACGCCGTGGTCGCCTCGATCCTGTTCGGTGCCGGCATCGGCGGGCTGCTGACCATCCCGCCGATCGCCTGGGCCGACTACTACGGGCGCAGGAGCTTCGGTGCGATCCGCGGTGTCGTCCTCACGGTGCAGGTGACCGCGCAGGCCGCCGGACCGCTGGTGTCCGGAGCGCTGCGCGATGTCACCGGCAGCTACACGCTGTCGCTGTGGCTGTTCGCCGCCGTTTCCCTGCTTGCCGCCGCGCTGGTGCTCGCGGCACGGCCGCCTCTCAGAACAGCCCCTCGACCTGTCCCTCGTCGTTGAGCGTGATCTTCGTTGCCGCCGGTACCCGCGGCAGGCCGGGCATGGTCATGATGTCGCCCGCGATCGCGACCACGAACTCCGCACCGTTGGACAGCCGGACCTCGCGGATGGGAAGTTCGTGCCCGGACGGGGCGCCCTTGGCCGCGGGATCGGTCGAGAAACTGTACTGGGTCTTGGCGATGCAGACCGGCAGGTGTCCGAGACCCATCCCCTCCCACTCCCGGAGCTGACTGGCAACCCGGGCCGGCGCCGAGACGTCGTCGGCGTGGTAGATCGTGGTCGCGATGGCGCGGATCTTGTCCAGCAGCGGCATGTCGTCGGGATAGATCGGGCGGAAATCGGCCTGTCCGCTCTCGGCCAGTTCGACCACCGCGTGGGCCAGGTCCTCCGCACCGCGGCCGCCATCGGCCCAGTGGGTGCACATCACCGCCTCGACCCCGTGGCCCCTGAGCACCTCCTGGACCGCGGCGATCTCGTCGTCGGTATCGCCCGAGAACCGGTTCAGCGCCACCACCACCGGGACCCCGAACTTCTGGGTGTTCAGCACGTGCCGCTCGATGTTCACCGCGCCGCGCCGCGCCGCCTCGACATTCTCGGCACCCAGGTCGTCACGTTCGACGCCGCCATGCATCTTCAGCGCCCGGATGGTTCCGACGACGACCGCCGCATCGGGTCGCAGCCCGGCCTTGCGGCACTTGATGTCGAAGAACTTCTCGGCGCCGAGATCGGCTCCGAAACCGGCCTCGGTCACCACGTAGTCGGCGAGCTTCAGCCCGACCCGGGTCGCCATGACCGAGTTGCAGCCGTGCGCGATGTTGGCGAACGGCCCCCCGTGGATGAAGGCGGGGTTGTTCTCGAGCGTCTGCACCAGGTTGGGCGCCAGCGCATCCTTCAGCAGGACGGTCATGGCGCCATCGGCCTCGATGTCGCGCGCATGGACCGGCCTGCGGTCCCGGGTGTAGCCGACGATGATGTTGCCGAGGCGCCGGCGCATGTCGTCGAGGTCGCTCGAGAGGCAGAAGATCGCCATCACCTCGGATGCGACAACGATGTCGAACCCGTCCTCGCGCGGGAAGCCGTTCGCCACCCCGCCCAGCGAACCGACGATCGTGCGAAGCGCGCGATCGTTCATGTCGAGCGCCCGGCGCCAGCTGATCCGGCGTTCGTCGAGCTCGCAGGCGTTGCCCCAGTAGATGTGGTTGTCGACCATGGCCGCGAGCAGGTTGTTCGCGGCCCCGATCGCGTGGAAGTCGCCGGTAAAGTGCAGGTTGATGTCCTCCATGGGCACCACCTGGGCGTAGCCGCCGCCGGCCGCGCCGCCCTTGACGCCGAAACACGGCCCGAGGCTCGGCTCGCGCAGGCACATGATCGCCTTCTTGCCGATCCGGTTCAGCGCATCGCCGAGGCCGACCGAGGTGGTGGTCTTGCCCTCGCCCGCCGGCGTCGGATTGATGCCGGTGACCAGGATCAGTTTGCCGTCCGGGCGATCCTGCAGCGAGCGGACGTAGTCCATGGAGACCTTGGCCTTGTAGTGGCCGTAGGGGTCGAGCGAGTCCGCCGGGATTCCCAGGGTGGCCCCCACCTCGAGGATCGGCTTCATCCTCGCTTCGCGTGCAATCTCGATGTCGGACTTGACCATGATCGATTTCTCCCCTGCGCAGGTGACGGCCCGGACGGCATGAACGTGCCGCGTGCGTATAGCACGCGGCTTCGGACAGTCACGGCATACAGACTGCTACCACAACGCGCGTGTGAGTTCCGCGAGAGAAACGCGCTGCTTCCCGTCGGCGTCGAAATTGGACGGGTCGAGCCAGCGCTGGTGACACTCCCGCACCGCCGGCCACTCCTCTTCGGTCAGCGAGAACCACGCGGTGTCCCGGCTGCACCCCTTCACCACCATGTGGTTCAGGAAGATGCCCTCGTAGCGGAACCCGAGACGGAGTGCCGCGGAGCGCGACGGCGCGTTCAGCGCGTTGCATTTCCATTCAAGCCGACGGTAGCGGCAGGTTCCGAGCACGTGCTCCATCATCAGGCACAGCACCTCGGTCGCATGCCGGCTGCGTTGCCATGGCCGACCGAACCAGATGTTGCCGATCTCCCCGACCCCGACCGCCGGACGCAGTTCCATGAAGCTGCCCATGCCGCCCGGCTCGCCGCTGGCGCGGTCGCGGTAGACCATGAACACCGGGTCCCGGGAGGCGGCGCAGCCGGCAAGCCAGTCCTCGACCGCGGCCACCTCGGCAAACGGCCCGTAGGCAAGGTAGTCCCAGATCCCGTCGGGGTCCGTGCCCTCGCGACCGATCCTGAAGATCGCCTCCGCATCTCGCGCCGGGTCGACCGGCTCGACGGTCGCGCACCGTCCGTGCAGGACCGGACCGGTAATGGGGCTGCGGCCCGGATCCGCGACGGGTCGGCCATCGATTCCGCGCCGCCCGGCGGCGCTCGCACGTTCGTTCTCGTTCATTCCGCTCATCCCGTTCATGCCGTGGCAACCGCGGCGGCAGGCGATGGTATGTGAATGCTCCCGGTACACCCCTGCCCGTCCGGGTCCACCATGACGCCGGACGCCGTCGCGTAGAGCGACGGCCAGGCGGTCGCGGGCCATGACCGCACCGGTGCAATCGCCTCCAGCGCCGCGATGCCCGCCTCGGAAAGGCGGTCGTCGTGGACGATGCGGTCAATCCCCGACACGTCGATGCGCGGTGCGGCAATGGCGCTGCCAAGGTCCATGCCGAGATCGTTGACGAAGGACGCCAGCTGGAAGACTGCGGGCATGATCCGCCGTCCTCCCGATGCACCGAACCCGAACCAGGGCTCCCCTCTCCTCGTCGCCACCATCGGGCACATGTTGGAAAGCGGTCGCCTGCCGGGAGCGATCGAGTTTGCCTGTCCCGGACGCGGATCGAACCAGTAGATGCCGTTGTTCATCAGCACGCCGGTCTCGGGCAGGGTCAGCCGGGAGCCGAATCGGGACAGCAGCGTGGTGGTGAGCATGACCAGGTTGCCCGCCCCGTCGGCGGCGCTCACGTGGGTGGTGCAGCTCTTCCCGCCCGCATCACCGGCGTGGCCCATGGTGGCGAGCCGGTGCCGGTAGGCCGCGATCAGGACCCGGGCATAGGCGGCACAGCGCTCGCCTTCCGGCGTCTCCGGTCCGAGCGCGGGCAGGCGCGAAACCGCGTCGACGAAGGTCGGACCGGCGGTCAGGCCCGGCGGGACGTGGTAGCGGGCCTCGCCACGATCGACGCCGAGCGGATCAACGACGCGGGCCCGGTACGACGCGAGGTCGTCGCTCGAGAGCACGCCCCCGGCGGCCTGCACCTCCCCGGCGATGTCCCGCGCCAGCGCACCCTCGTAAAACGTGCGCGGACCCTCGGCGGAGAGCCGTGCGAGCGTGCGCTGCAGGGCGGGCATCGGCAGCACCGGCACCCGGTCCTCGGCCGGCATCACCGGGGGATGGCCCCCTGGCAGCCACAGCGCGCTCGACGCCGGATAGCGGGCGAGCACCCCGGCCTCGGCGGCGACGGACAGCGTCGTCCACCAGGTGACCCGGTGACCGCGTTCGGCCAGCGCAAGCGCCGGCGAGATCACCTGCTGCCAGGACCTGGTCCCGAAGCGCTCGAGCGCCAGCGCGTAGCCGGCGACCGAGCCCGGAACCGCGATCGAGTGCGGACCGTGCATGTTCGCATCGTCCCGGACCGCCGGCCAAGCGAACATGTCGCCTCCAACAGCCCCGGTCAGCGGGTAGGCGCCGGGATCGAGATTCGCGGGCGCCTTCATGCCGAAGTCGACCACCCGGACCGCCCGTTCGCGTGCGATCCAGGCCACGAGAAACCCGCCGCCGCCCAGCCCGCTCATCCACGGTTCGGTAACGGTCAGCGCAAGCGCGGTGGCGATCGCGGCGTCGATCGCGTTGCCGCCGTCGCGCAGCACCGCCGCTCCGACCTCGGCCGCCTCCGTTTCCTGGGTTGCGACAACGCCGCGCGGGCTCGAGCGCGGCGGTTTGGACAGCGCCCAGGTCTCGAGCGGAACATTGGCTGACGGGTTCATGGCCTGAATCTCACTCCCGGGAACACGGTACGGACGGGAACGGACGCGAGCCTATCACGAAGTGCCGCGACCGGAAGCGGCTTGCCCGGCCCGGACCGCGAAGGCGCGGCGCACGCGAGCGGGCAGACGCTCGGAAAGTCCCCGTGTCATCGAGATGGGCGGGCGGTTCCGGAATGACCAGCGGCACCGTCCCGGCCGCGCGCGGTCTTCGATGACCGGGATCAACCGAATGCCGCCGGGCTGCGGTCCGCTCGACGCCAGCCATTTGCACCACCGCCGTCCGCCTGGAAGCACGGGAGTTTCTCACCCGCGTGTGGCCCGCTTCCTGACCCGGACCATCCTCCACGAGGACACCGACCGCGGGCCCCTTGCCGGCTTGTCACCCTTGTTCTGCCCGCCCGTGATCGTGTCGTTCCCGGACCTGCCGTGCAGGTCGTTGGCCCGGCATTGCCAGTGGTGAAGCCGGTGTGTCCGCCCGGCGCTGCGCCGGCAGACGGGCCCGCGGCCGGCACGTGACGTTCCGGTGCTGCCGCCGTTTCGGTCGACGCCGGAACGAAGCGCGTCAACGCCCGCGATCAGACAGCGCGACGACGCGTCGCGAGCGGACACCCGGACCTCATCCCTGCTCCAGATGACACGCCGCATGATGACCGGAACCGCGGTCAGTCAGCGGCGGGGGCACGCGTGAGCAGATGTCCATCGCATGGGGGCACCGCGTGTGAAAGCGGCAACCGGATGGTGGGTCGAGCGGAGACGGAACCTCGCCGGAGAGAGCGAGGCCGCGTTCCTGCCGGTCCGGGTGGGCGGCCAGAACCGCCTGGAACAGCGCCCTGGTGTAGGGGTGCTGCACATTCTCGAACAGCTGTTCGGTCGGACCGTATTCCACGATCTGGCCGAGATACATCACCGCTGTCCAGTCTGCCATGTGCCGGACCGTGGCCAGGTCATGCGCCACCAGCAGGTAGGCGACATTGTCCTGTTCCTGGACATCCTTCAGCAGGTTCATCATCTGCGCCCTGATCGACACATCCAGTGCCGAGACGGGTTCGTCGAGGACGATCAGCTTGGGCCCGATCGCGAGCGCACTCGCAAGCGCGATCCGCTGACGCTGCCCTCCGCTGAATTCGTGGGGATACTGAACCGCATGTTCCGGCCGGAGGCCGACCTCGAGCAGCAATTCCACCACGCGCTCGGCGATCTCCGCCTTTGAGCCCCGGCGAACCACCTGCAGTGATTCCGCAATGATGTCTCCGATGTGCATGCGGGGGTTGAGCGACGACCAGGGGTCCTGAAACACCGCCTGGACCCTGGAGCGGTAGTCGCGCATCGACTGCCCGCTCCGACCGTGACACGGTTCCCCTTCAAGCAGCACCACGCCCGCCGTCGGCGCCTCGAGTCCCAGAACCAGGCGGGAGGTGGTCGTCTTGCCGCATCCGGATTCGCCGACCAGGCCCAGGGTCTTTCCCTCTTCGAGCACGAAATCGATTCCGTCGACTGCGCGAACGCGGCCGACCTTGCGCGCGAACACTATTCCCTTCCGCACCGGATAGTGCTTCTGCAGTCCCCTCACCTCGAGCAGCGGCGCGCTCATTGCAATGCCGCCCGCCAGCAACTGGCCCGGTGCCCGTTGCCGACGTCGACCGGCTCCGGATACGCCTCGCGACACCGCGCCTCGACCTGCGGGCAGCGATCGGCAAATCGGCAGCCGACCGGCAGATCATGCAGGGTCGGCGGCTGCCCTTCGATCGTTCGCAACCGTGCCCCGGGCCGGTCCAGCTTGGGTACCGAAGCAATCAGTGCCTGGGTATAGGGGTGGGCGGGTCGATCGAATATTTCTCTCACCGGACCGGTCTCGACGATCCGTCCGGCATACATGACAGCCACCCGGTCGCACATGTGCGCCACGACTCCGAAGTCGTGGGTGATGAACAGGATCCCCATGTTCAGGGTCTCCTGCAGTTCCTTCAGCAGGTCCAGGTACTGAAGCTGGATCGTCACGTCGAGCGCCGTTGTCGGTTCGTCGGCGATCAGCACCTCGGGCGCGCAGCTGATCGCGATGGCGCCCACCACCCTCTGCTTCATGCCGCCGCTCAGCTCGTGCGGGTACTGGGTGAGCCGTTGTTCCGGCGCGGCCAGCCGCACCCGGCGCAACACCTCGACGGCGCGGTCGCGCAGCGAGCGGGATCCGTCCCCGGTTCGCCGGATCAGTGCTTCCCCGAGCTGGTTGCCGATTGAGAACACCGGATTGAGCGATGTCTGCGGGTCCTGCAGGATCATGGCGATGCGCCGGCCCCGCACGCCGCGCATCTCCCGGTCATCCAGCGCCAGAAGGTCCTGGCCGTCGAGGCTGACCGCGCCTTCCACGATCCGGGCCGATTCCCGTGGCAGCAGGCGCAGGACCGAAAGCGCGGTCAGGCTCTTGCCGCACCCCGATTCTCCGACCAGGCCCAGGACTTCACCACGCGCCAGCGAGAAGGTGACCCCGTCCACCGCCTTGATCACGCCGCGTCTGAGAAAGAAGTGGGTACGCAGGTTCCGGACTTCCAGAACCGGCTCTTCCCTGTCCGTATCCGTTGCTCCGCCCATGTCAGAGTTGCCGGAGTTTCGGGTCGAGCCGGTCACGGAGCCAGTCGCCGAACAGGTTGAAGGACAGCACGACCAGGGTAATCGCGATCCCCGGAATCAGGGACAGCCACCAGGCGCTGGTGATCTTGCCGCGGCCTTCCGCGACCATCAGTCCCCAGGAGGGCGTCGGAGGCGGAACGCCGGCGCCGAGAAAACTCAGCGACGCCTCGGCGACGATGATCACGCCCACGTTCAGGGTCAACAGGACCATGAAGGTATTGAGCACGTTGGGCAGGATATGGGCCACCATGATGCGCAGCGGCGAGCAGCCGTGCACCCGTGCCAGGGCCACGAAATCGCGTTGCTTGAGGGCAAGGACCTCGCCGCGGATCACGCGGGCAAATCCGGCCCACAGAAACAGGCTGAGCGCGATTACCAGCGTATCCATCCCCTGGCCCATGGTCACCGCAAGCAGCAGCGCGAACAGGATGGTCGGAAACGCGAAAGCGGCGTCGACGACGCGCATCAGCACGGCGTCGACCCGGCCGCCGACGTAGCCCGCAATGATGCCGAGCGTGAGGCCCACACCGCCGCCGACCGTCAGGGCCAGCAGGGTGACGATCAGGCTGACCCGGGCGCCGTAGAACAGCCGCGTCAGCACGTCCCGCCCGAAGATGTCCGTGCCGAGCAGGTAGGTCGTGCTGCCGCCCTCTTCCCAGAACGGAGGCAACAGCTTGTCGGGCAGCGACTGGTCGATCGGTGAGTGAGGTGTCAGCCAGGGCGCGAAGATCGCGACGAATGCCATCGTTCCGATGATCAGGATGGAACCCAGCGGAATCTGTCGCATGGTCGCGCTACTCGAACCGAATGCGCGGGTCGACATACGCATAGAGGATGTCGACCAGCAGATTGATGAACAGGATGAAGATCGCGTCCATGATGATGACGGCCTGCAGCAGCGGATAGTCCCTGAAGATCACCGCCTCGTAGGTCAACCGGCCAATGCCCGGCCAGGCGAATACGGTTTCCGTGACGATGGCTCCGGTCACCAGGCCGCCCATGAAGACGCCCCACAGCGACAGCACCGGGATCAGGGCGTTCCGCAGGCAGTGCTTCCAGATGACCGTGAACTCGCTCACGCCCTTGATCCGGGCGAGCTTGACATACTCGCTGTCCAGCGCGTCCAGCATGCTCGAGCGGATCAGCCGCATGAAGCCGGCGACCAGAAACGTGCCGAGCGTGATCGTCGGCATGATGTAGTTGAGGGGCCCGCCCATGCGGCTCGACGGCAGCCACCCCAGGGTGACGCTGAACAGGTAGATCAGCACGATGCCGAGCCAGAAGTTGGGCGTCGAGATGCCGAGAACCGCAATGGTTGCGGATAATCGATCGATGATGCCGCCGCGGCGCAATGCCGAAATGATCCCGAGCGGCACCGCCATGACGATGGCCAGGATCATCGCCGGTGGAATCATCAGCAGCGTGTTGGGCAGGCGGGAGAAAAAGATGTCGGCGGCCGGCTGGCGGTACCGGATTGACATCCCGAGATCGCCCTGGACGGCATCCACCACGAAGACCTGAAACTGCTCGAGGACACTGCCTTCAAGCTGAAGGCGCTTGATCATGTCCACCCGGTCTTCCTCGGTCGCGTCCTCCGGCAGCATCATGTCGACCGGATTTCCGGTCAGTCGTCCTATGAAGAAGACAATGGCCGTCACGGCAACGAGCAGGACCATTCCGTGAATGAGACGCTGCAATATGTAGCGCTGCATGTCAGTCCGCTGCGAAGCCGGAACGGCGGGCGTCCGGACAATGCCGGACGCCCGTGCTCCCTGAAACTACGGCCAGGACTTCTGCTCCGGCCGAGGCATGCGCTCGAACACGTCCCCGAGTTCGTGCCTGCCTGGAATGGTGTTGAAGTAACCGACCTTTTCGGGATTGACCGCCCAGTACCCCATACCCTCGAGGATCGGAACCGCCATCCAGCTGTCAGCCACCATGGTCAGCATTTCATCGGTCTTCTGCGCCCTCAATGCCGCATCCTGAGCCGTGACAACCTCCACATGCAGCTTGTCATAGGCCTGGCAGAAAGCATCACATTCCTGCTCATCGCCAAACAGGTGATGACCGCTCGTGCTGCGGAAGCCGCCGGAATAGCGGGCGACCGCCACCGGCCGGCCCGCGGTCCGGAACATCGATGCCGCACCGGCAAGCGCCTTCTGTTCGCCACGATACAGCAGTCTGAAAGCACCCCACTCGTAATGCTTGAGATTCACATTGACCCCGATCTTCGTCCAGAAATCGGCCACGGCAATGCCGATCTGGGTCATGTACGGCGTGCCCGGAAGCGCCGTATTGGCGAACGTCATGTCGAAGCCGTCCGGATACCCGGCCTCCGCGAGCAGTTCCTTCGCCCGTTCGGGATCATAGCGCAGCGCTTCCCTGGCCCATGCCTGCCACTTGGCAATGTCGGTATCGACCGCATAGCTGAAGGTCGCGAAGGGCATCGGCCAGCTCGCCTTGCCATACATCACGTGATCGATGATCTGCTGGCGGTCGATGGCGAGCGAAAGCGCCTCGCGAACCCGCTTGTCCGCAAGGGGACCTTCCTTGTGGGCCTCCTTGTATGTGCCCCAGAACTGGTAGATCGCCTGCATGGTTGCCGGAACCGTCACCACCTTGAGCTCGGCAGCCTCGGCCTCTCGGATTGATTCCGGACTGATGCTCGCAATCGCCGCTTCACCGGTCCGCACCATGGCAACCCGGGTACTCTCCTCAGGCACCAGCAGGATCCGCAAGCGCTTGAATTTCGGCGTGCCGCGCCAGTGCGGTCCCTCTACCGCCTCGTACTCGACATAGTCGCCGGGCACGCTCTCGACGAACTTCCACGGCCCGCTTCCCACGGGATTCTTGCGGAATTCATCGACGCCCACCTTCTCGATGTACGCCTTGGGCATCAACTGGCCTTCCTGGAACACCGCGCGGCTCAGTCCGGCCGGGAAATGAACCTGGACGCCGTTGGTGTAGACCCGAACCGTGTGATCATCGATCACCTCGATGCTCTTGACGTTGCGGCGGAGTGCTGCGGCTCGGGAAGCCAGGGATTCCTCCGACATCGTGCGTTCGAGACTGAACTTCACGTCATGTGCGGTCAGCGGATCTCCGTTGTGCCAGGTCAGGCCCTTCTGCAGGTGAAATACCCAACTCAGGCCGTCCTCTGCGAGTTCCCAGCGCTCCGTCACTCCGGGCCCCAGGCCGCCTTCCTCGTAATTGAAGCCGATCAGCGCATCGAAGACCGGGGCCTGATAATGCGCGTGCGGTGCCCGGTCTTCCAGAATCGGGTCCATGGTCTGGCCGCCCAGCGTTTCGAGCGCAACCACGAGCGTACCTTCCTGGTCAGCTGCCAGTGCTGTCGCGGAGGCCGCGGCAAACACGGAGGCAACCAAGGCTCCGACGAGACGATTCTTCTTTGGCATCAGTTGTCTTGCTCCCTTGCGATCCGTGCTCAGAGAATACGGGACGTGAAGTAGACGCTGCAAACAGATGCGATGTCAAACTCGTGACAGGCACGGATGCGGCCTGCCACGCGCGGTACTGCCCGCCGGTGCCGGACCGTGGCGCCGGGACCGGGGTCCTGTCCGGCCACCCGGCCCATCGGTTGCCGTACCGAACCCGCGTACGCACCCTGACGCCCGCGTGCAGCCGCGTATCGACCCGGTCCGTTGCGACGCGTTCCGGGCGCCGCTGTTCCGGACCGGCTCCCGCACCCGATCAAGATGGCGCGGGGCGGTCCGGGGGCGGAATGTCGGCGAGTTTCGGCGCGATCAGCCGTTCGCACGGCACATCACTGCTGATCAGTCCGCCCGAAATCAGGCCCAGCTTGAGCCTCACCATCGCCTCGACACCGAGTTCGGTGGTCCGTGTCCACACTCCGGAAGCCCGGTAGCGCGCGATGATGCGCGCAACCGCCGCCTCTTTGAGGTCGGGGAAGAAGGACCGGACCTCGGCGGCGATCCCGGTCTCGGGTTCCACGGCAAGTGCCGCAAGCGTCCGCTCCATGGCCCGGGCCATCGCCCGGCAGGCGGCGTGTTCCTGGGCCGCAAACCGGGCGGTTGTGTAGAAGGTGGTGTAGGCGACCGGTCCGCGGTCGGCGAACCGGTGCCAGACGTGGGCATCCGCCGTCTCCAGCGCGACATCGAGCCACGGCTCGAACAGCTGGACCACGTCGCAGTCGCCCCGTCGCAATGCCTCGATGTTCCCCGCCATCGTGCCGTCCGGGATGCGGTCAAGCGAGGCCGGATCGATGCCGGCCCGGCGCAGGTCCTCCTGGAAGCACATCCATGGCGTCGGCACCTCGCTCACCGTCGCCACCCGCATGCCGGCCAGGTCGGAGAAACGGAACCCGGGCCGCGGTTCGCGCCCGACCAGTGTGAAGGGTTCGCGCCCGACCACCAGGCAGAAACACACCAGCGGGCACAGCGGATCGCGGTCATGGTGCATCATGACCCGCATCGGTCCGCCCCAGGAGACGTCGGCCTCGCCTTCCAGCAACGCCTCGGGAGTGCGGGTCGGAGCCGGAGACAGCCCGATGTCGACGTCGAGCCCCTCGGCGGCGAAGGCGCCGCGCGCCTGCGCCAGGTAGTAGGGGATGTAGACCGGCGCGCGCATGTTCTCCAGCAGCCGGATTGTCCGTGTCATGCAAGCCTCCTCGCGCCGCGCAGCCGCGGCGCCCGCTGCCCGTCGATCCGGGCGACGGTGAGCTGCTGGACATGGCTGCCGGTACGGGAGCGCAGGATGTCCTCGCGCCAGGCCGGCGCCGCGCCCGCGCCCGTGAATGCCTCGTGCAGCACCCGGCCCGTCGCCGTCCGCGGGGCCGGGATGCCAAGCAGATGAAGCATGGTCGGGGCGATGTCGATCACACCGGCCGGGCTGTCGATACGACCCGACGGCACCACCCCGTCGCCTCCGAACACCAGCAGGGTTCCGAGCTCGATCGCGTGCAAGCCGCCGTGCAGGCCGCCGCCCGGCGGAATGTCGGGGTTGTCGGCAAGGCATGTGCCCGGGTAGCCCCAGTCGTTGGCCGCGTCGGTGGTCCGGAGCGTGAAGGCGACGTCGGCGGAGCGCTCGTTGCAGACGCCGACCGCCTCCATCGCCAGGGTTCCCTCGACGCCGGTGCGGCTCAGGATCAGCCCGCACCAGTCCTGCTCGGCAAGGAACCCGACCACGCGGGCGACAAGCGAGGGATCGCGGTCGCGCACCACGAGATGACTGCTGTAGCCGGACCTGATCGCGAGATCGCCGCCGGGCCCGACCCGGAAGCCACCGTCGCGCAGCGCGCCCACCACGTCGACCTGCCCGGTCACCGTGATCTGTCCGTGATCGGATGCGGTGACCAGGCGCCAGCCGGCCGCCCTGCCCTCGCCGTCCCACCAGTCGAGAATGCGGCCGAACGCCGCGTCGACCGCCCGCAGGGCCGCCAGGCTCTCCGGCGAACCGATGCCGCGGTAGTGGAGGGTGAGATCGGGTTCGTTGAACCAGATCACCTGCAGGTCGGCGTCATGGTCCGGGATGAAGTGTTCGAGCAGCACCCGCACGACGTAGGCGGTCATCGCCGTATCCGGGAAGGTTCGGGAAGGCGGGGGACCAAAACGCCCGACGACCGCCTCGTGGTCGGCGGCCCGGCTCGAAACCAGGCCCGACTGGGTCGAGAACACCGCCTGGCCGAGTTCGTCCGCGTGCAGGTCGAGCAGCATTGCGTTGCCCCGGGTGCCGGCGGTCACGACGGCGTAGCGTCGATCCGCGCGGGCGAGGCACTCGCCCAGGGTCTCGGCCCTGTGCAGCCGGCCGTAGACGCGCCGGGCCAGGGCCATGCCCTCGAGGTCAGAGGTGTCGAGTGGTCCGGGAAGGCCGAGAGCCGGGTCGAGGAAGCTGTTGGCCATGATGCCGTGACCCTCGGGAAAGGCACCGGTGACCAGGCTCGAGACCTGCACCCGGGTCTCGGACGGAAAGGCGGCCGAGCTGTTCGGAAACTCGCACCAGGAGTTGCGGAACCGGTGCAGCCGCGGCATCAGTTCGGGCCGAACCAGGTCACGGCGCAGCCCGTCAAACAGGCAGAACAGCACTCGGGGACGGGGCATGGCGCAGGCCGCGGTTGTTCACGTGGCCAGAGCGCCGGGAGCACTCCGACAGGGCACCATTCTGACAACACGGAACGGACGTGAAAAGACCCGTGGTCGGGCACCGGGCAGGACCATGACCCCGATCAGCCCGAAATCAGGCCGGTGACCAGCACCGGTTGCCAGCTGAGCAGCACGAGTATCGCAATGGTCGAGAGCACGAACGGCAGCAGGGCGAGGAAGATCGCCGTGGGCCGTGCACCGGACATGTCCGCCACCACGTAGAGACCGGCTCCGACCGGGGGTGTCAGCAGGCCGAGCACCAGGTTGATGCAGACGACCACGCCGAAATGGAACGGATCGATCCCGAACACCCCGGTCGCGATCGGCATCAGGATCGGAACCACGATGATCAGGGCCGCGATGCCGTCGATCACCATCCCGACGACAAGCAGCAGCAGGTTGACCAGCAGCATGAACACGAACGGATCGTCCGTCAGTCCGGCGGTCCATCCCGCGACCATCTGGGGGATCTTCTCGTAGATCAGGACCCAGCCGAACACGTTTGCAGCCGCGATCAGGAAGGTGACGACTGCCGAGTTGACGGCGGTGTCGTAGAAGACCGCCGGGAGGTCGCGGAGTTCCAGGTCCCCGTACAGGAAACGGCCGATCACGAAGGCTGCCAGTGCCGCCAGCGCCGCCGACTCCGTCGGCGTGGCCAGGCCGAGCACGATCCCGCCGATGATCACCAGGGGAATTGCCAGCGCAGGCAAGCCCCGGGCGATGGCCCGGACCACTGCGCCACGCGACAGGCGGGCCGTTGCCGGAAAATCGGTCAGGACTCCCATGGCCGCCACGCACAGGCAGAAGGCGCCGGCGAGTATCAGGCCCGGAACGATGCCGACGATGAACAGGTCACCGATGGCGATCTGCGCCAGTACGCCGAATATGACGAACAGCATCGACGGGGGGATGATCGGTGACAGCAGCCCGCCCGCCGCGGTCAGGGCGCCGGCGAAGGCGCGGTCGTACCCCTCCCGTTCCATCTCCGGCACCATCACCCGTGACATGACGGCCATCTGTGCCACGGCCGAGCCCATGATCGACGCCATCATCATGTTCGCGACCAGGTTGATGTAGGCCAGCCCGCCGCTGAGTCCGCCGACGAACACGCGTGCCATCGCAATCAGCCTGCGGGTCAGGCCACCCGCGTTCATCAGTTCGCCCGTCAGCATGAACAGCGGTATCGCGAGGAGACCGTAGGACTCGATCCCGCTGAACAGCTGCTGCATGAAGGCGCCGTACAGCATCTGGTTGCCGGACAGCCAGATATAGGCCGCGGCCGAGATCATGAGCACGAAGCTGATCGGGACCCCGATCAGCAGCGTGGCGAGGAAGATGCCGCCGGTCACGGCATCTCCGGGAGCCCGCGCCCGCTCGTCCGCTCGACGATGTTCGCACCGGCGTGCACGCTTGCGGCCACGGAGAACCATGGCATCACCAGCCAGACCCAGGGCTTGGCAATACCGATGGTCAGGGTCGGCTCGTCGTAGATGAAGTTGAAGGTCCGGGCCGAGAAGATGCCGGGGTCGAACCCGGCGGCGATGATCCCGGGGGGATCGTACCAGATCCAGCTCATCCACACGCACAGCAGGCAGAGCGCCCATACCAGGACGTCGATGCCGAGTTCCGCCCCGCGGCGCAACCGGTCCGGCAGCGCCGGCAGCAGCAGCGTGACCCGCACGTGCCGGCGCAGTCGCACGGCGTGACCGGCGCCGATGAACACCAGCCAGGTCATGGCGTAGATCGCGAGTTCGTCGACCCAGTAGACCGCCACTCCCGCGGCACGGGTCACCACGTTGAACAGGATGAGACCGACCAGCCCGGCCCCCGTTACGACCAGCAGCGCCCTTTCAAGCTGCAGCAGGCGGTCGGACAGCCGGATCAGCACCTGCGGGACCCGGGCCGGTGTTTGCCGGTGCGGGCGCGGGCACGCACCGCGGTCAGGTCAGTCACCGGGGTCTCGGACCGCTACAGGGCCGCGGCTGCGGCGCGTATGGCACCGAGCGACGGCGCCTTGGCGCTCCACGTCTCCTCCCACCGGGCCGCGGCCTTGCCGAAGAAGTCGGGACCGACCTTGACCACCGGCTTGCCGGTCTTTTCCACTTCGGCGAGGAACGTGGGCTCGAGGCGCACATAGCTGTCGATGACACCGTCGAGGTGCTTCTTCATCAGCGATCCGACCGTGGCGCGGTCATCGTCCGACAGTCCGGCCCACACCTTCGCCGAGACCAGTCCGACCATGGGAAACATCATGTGGTTCGAGACCAGGATCGTCCGTGCATGCTCGTGGTACTTCAGCTTCCAGATCAGTTCGAGATCCATGTCGATCGCGTCGACCTGGCCATTGGCGAGAGCATCGTAGACGGCGGGCAGCGGCATCGGGGTCGGCGCGGCACCAAGCGCGTTGTAGAAATCGCGGATCGGCTCGAACGGGGTGATGCGCAGCTTGCGGCCGACGAGGTCGTCGGCGGTGGCCACCTCGTCGCGCGAGACGATCTGGCGCAGCCCCGCCATTCCGTAGCCGATCCCGACGACACCGGCCCGCTTCGGCAGCAGCTCGAGCAGCTGCAGCGCGGCATCGCTCTTCAGCAGGGCCCCGGCATGCGCGATATCCCTGACCATGTAGGGCGCATAGAAGGCTCCGAAGTCGGGCACCCGGTTCGACACCTCGGCGATGGTCAGGAACGCCATGTCGAGAGCACCTGACTGCAGGAGCTGCATCATCTGTGCCTCGTTGCCGAGCTGGCGCGCCGGAAACACGCTGAGCGAATGGGCTCCTCCGGTCCGTGCGCTCAGGTCCTCGCCGAACGCGGCCGCCGCCTTGGTCCAGACGTGCGGGGGCGGGGTGATGAGGCCAAGCCGGAACTCCTTCGCCTGGGCGGCGGACGCTGCGAGCACGGCAATGCCAAGGGCGAGGAGCAGGCGGCACACGACTCTGGTCGGGTTCATCTCGGGATCTCCTTCCACAAGGCGGTTTCGGTGAGCGCGGGTGACATGGCACCCGGCCCACGCGATCAGATCACCGCCCACCCGTCGGGCGGTTCGCGTCCTGGATGCAACGCGCCGCACACCGGGCAGGTGCGGGCGGTCTCATCGGAATAGAAGGCGTCGAAGAGCGGCGGCAGATCGGTGACGATGTTGCTGACGGGCAGTTCCACCCGATGCACCAGGCTGCCGCACTCGAAGCAGAACCACTCGAAACCGTCCTTCATGTCGCCGACGCGGGGTGCCTCGACGACCAGGCCGACGGAGCCGGGAACGGGCCGCTGCGGGGAGTGCCGCACGTGCGGGGGAAGCATGAAGACCTCGCCGGCACGGATGGGCACGTCGTAGATCCTGCCGGAGTCCGCGACCTTGAGGATCATGTCGCCCTCGAGCTGGTAGAAGAACTCCTCGACGGGATCGTCGTGGAAATCGACCCGCTGGTTCGGACCCCCGACCACCATCACCACCATGCCGGCCTCCTCGAATACCAGCTTGTTGCCGACCGGCGGCTTCAGCAGGTCGCGGTGGTCGTCGATCCATCGACGGAAGTCGAACGGTCTCAGGCTCGGATGGGTGGCATGCAGGCTCATCACCGTTCCCTCCTCATTCGGCGGCACCGCGCATCAGCCCCAGCCCGCATCCCTCGAACGCGGCCCGGACCGCCGCCTGTTCGGCCCTGGTCAGGTCCAGCATCGGCGGGCGCACCCGTCCCCCGGCCTGTCCGAGCAGTTCCTGCCAGAACTTCTGGTGCGCGTGCGGCTTGGCTCCCGGACGTGTCTGTTTCAGTGCCTGGCGGACCGGCTCCAGGCTGTCCCTGATCCGCCTGGCTTCCCCGGCATCGCCGGCCAGGGCGAGATCGGTGTACTCGCGCATCCGGCGATCCGCCGCCGTCTGCAGCAGGTACGGCGGCGACGAACAGAGATACAGCTGCCAGCCGAGATCGAGGATGTTGTCGAGCCATTCATCCTCCGATGCCGTACTGACGAGCAACCTGTCTCCGGCCAGTCGGGTCAGTTCGGCGTACATCGGCCTCGGGACGCTGTACTTGATGGCAACGACGTTGGGCAGTTCGGCAATCCGCGCACAGAGCTCCGGGCTCATCAGGTAACCGCTGTCGGGATGGCTCCACAGGGCAATGCCGATCTCCACCGCGTTGCTGATGGTCCGGTAGTACTCCAGCAGGATCCGGTCCCGGTCGGTCACGAAGTGAAGGACGGGGGCGTGCACGACGACATAGTCCGCCCCGATCGCCTCGGCGTGGCGCGCAAGCCCGATCACCGTGTCCAGGTTCTGGTCCGAGCACGACATGATGGTGCCGGCGCCGGTCCCGCGCAGCGTATCGACCGCGATTTCGAAGACCCGTTTGCGCTCCTCCACCGTCATGGAGAAGAACTCGCCCTGCTTGCCGGCAATGAACACGCCGTCAATGCCCAGGTCCTCGACCCAGTGCCTGAAGTTCGCCCGCATGCCTGCCTCGTCGATCGAAAGGTCGGGCGCGAACGGTTGCAGGGCAGCAGCCCAGATCCCCTTCAGGTTGGCGCGGGCATATTCCTTGGCCTCGCTGCGACAGTATTCCATGGCTCCGGTTCTCCCGACACCTCCTGTCCTGCGGCCCGGCGCGGCGCCTGCCCCGGGGTCGGCGACGGATCACCGTGCGGCGCCGCCCCGACGGCGTCCCCGTCTTCGCCATCCCCTGCCCCGGGGGTGTCGACAGCGATCGGGCCGCCCGCGGCCGCCGGGGCAATGCCCCGCCTGTCCCCTGCCCGTGAAGGCATGTCCCGCGGACGGGACGCGGTCGCGGTTTCCGCCGCCAGGACAGGCCCCCCTGTTCCGGGAACGTGGCACCCGTCTCGCGCCGGGATCCGCAGACCGCCGCCTGATGCGTGCATGCCGTCCACTTTCGGCTGGGCCATGCAGGCAGTGTGCGGGGCTCCTGCTATGCCTTCAAGTGAAATTAGCGCAATCTGATATGCGGTTTATGCATGGTCATGCGGCACGGGACCTGATCCGACCGCGCGGAGCGCGGAGAGAAGGGCCTCGGCGGTCGGCGAGAGCGGGGAGTTCTTGCGTGTCGAGACCCCGACCGGCCACAGGATGCCTCCGAGGTCAACCGGAAGCGAGACCAGGCGCCCGTACGCCAGGTCATCCGCCGCCACCCCCCTCGGCCAGGCCCCGACGAGATCGCTGGCGTACAGCAGGTTCCGGTTGGTCAGCAGCGATACGGACTGCACCATGCAGCGGGGCGGGTCCAGGCCGGCATCGAAGAACACCTTCTCGATCTGCCGGCGCAGCGTGGTCTCGGGCGGCGGCAGGATCCAGTCGGTCTCCTGCAGGTCCGCAAGTTCGAGCGCCCCGCGGTGAACCAGGGGATGCTCCGGCCGGGCGACCGTCACGATCTCCTCGGAGTAGACCGGTTCCTGGCGAATTCCGGCACGGTGACGAAACTCGCTGAGGCGCCCGACCACCATGTCGAGGTCACCGTGCAACAGCATCGGCAACAGGCGATCGTGGGTCCCCTCGACCACGTCGACACTGACCCGTGGCCTGTCGCGACGCAGTTGCACGATTGCCCTGGGCAGGAGCCACGCGGATGCGGCCAGCAGTGTTCCGACGACAACCCGGCCCCCGGTACCGTGGACGAGGTCCTCGATTTCCTCGCCCGCACTCGCGAGCTGGGCGAGAACCCGGCGCGCGTGACGCACCAGCACCTCGCCGTACCGTGTCGGCGAGACCCCGCGATTGCCACGCTCGAACAGGGTGACCCCCAGGTCCCGTTCCAGGTCCCGCACCGCCCTGGTGACCGCGGGCTGTGTCCGCCCGACCTGTTCGGCCGCACGGATCATGCTGCCGCTCTCGGCAATCGCGGCCACGAGGCGAAGGTGCCGGACCGAAACCCGGTGCAGGCCGGTGGACGGACGGGCCATGGTCAGAGTTCGGTCCCCGGGTCGGCGGATCCGCGGCCGGCGACGCTGTTCCCGCCACCGGGGCCCATGCCGCGCGACCCGGCCGGCCCGACTGCCGCGGTCCTACAGATCCGCGTAGACCGCCTTCTCGTAGGCCTCGTAGGTCGCCATGAAACGCTCTTCGACGAACGGAAGCGACTGCGTCATGATCACCGCGGCGACGCCCTTCGCCGGGTCGAGCCAGAAGTGGGTGTTGCAGACGCCTGCCCAGGTCAGCGATCCGGCACTGCGCATTCCGGGAATCGCCTCCTCGTTGCGCGCGAACGCGAAGCTGTGCGTGACCCGCGTACCCGGGAACAGGTCGACATCCGCGGTCACCGGCGGCGCGATGGTGACCATTTTCCGGAAGGTAAGCCCCTGCATGTGATCGACCGTCATGTCGGCGAAAGCCTGCCCGGAGAGGATCCGCGCACCGTCGAGCTCGCCCTTGCGCAGCATCGCGCGCAGGAACCGCAGGTAGTCGGGCGCCGTCGAGTAGAGGTTGTGACCCATGCCGTACATCTCAGGGCGCGACGGCGGCGCGAGGTCGAACGGAACGAAAACGCCGTCCTCGCCGCGAGCCATCAGCGTACCCAGGTTCGCCGCCATGTCGCCTTCGAGCTCGAACCCCGTGTTCGCCATTCCCAGCGGTTCGAAGATCTCCTCGCGGCAGAACACGTCGATGCTCCGCCCGTCGACGGCCTCCACCACCTGGCCGAGCCAGTCTATTCCGATGCCGTAGCCCCAGCGGGTGCCGGGGTCCGATGTCAGCGGGTAGAACAGCGACTGCTTGAGCCCGGACAGTATCGAGGGGTGGCCGGTCACCTCGAGGTACTTCGCGACATCCGCGTTCCAGAATTCGTACTCGAAGCCGCTGGTGTGGGTTGCAAGGTGACGCAGGGTGGCCTGCACCCTCGGCGCCCGCAGGACGGGCGTGTCGCCGTCGAACCCGTCCAGCACCTGGACGCGGGAGAACTCCGGCAGGATGTCGACGACCGGCGTGTCGAATTCGATCCTGCCGCGATCGATCAGGATCATGGCCGCGACCGAGCCGATCGCCTTGGTCATGGAGAAGATCCGGAACACCGTGTCCTCGCCGGCGGCGCGGCCGGCCGCGGCCTCGCCCGCGGCCCCGCTGAACCGGGTGCCGTCGGCGTCGGCGACCATGCCGACCGCAAAGGGAACGTCCTGGCGTTCGACCGCCTGTTCCAGAACCGCGTTCATGCTTGCCATGCCGTGTTCCCTCCTGTTCCGAATTCCGCCACCGGCCGTTCGGCATCGTGCGGCTCGCCGCGCGGCCCGGGCCGGACGTGCCGTCGCACATCCGTCTGCCCGGCTCTCCCGATCGCCGGACCTCAACCCTATCGCACCGGTTTGCCGGCCGTCACGCCGCTTCTTGCTCCGCCGGATCATGAACCGCCCGGTCCGCACAGGCCGCCGCTCCGGCGGCCCCGGCACCGGGCCTTCGGCCCCCGGAGCGGTCAACAGCGCGTGACCGGGACCGGTCCGCGAGCGCCGTGCCGGGAGGGGCGCGGTGATGACAAGCGGAGGCCCGCGCAGTATGGTCCGCGCGTTTCACGCTCCACACGTCAACCGGATCCCGTCGCACAGGTTCTGCATTCCGTCACGCCGACCGTACTCCGGTGATCCCTCCCCGATGTTCCACCCTCACACCGGTGCCTCGCCGATGCCCCTGTTCGAACGATATCTCACCATCTGGGTCGGTCTCTGCATCGTTGCCGGCGTCGGGCTCGGCCAGATGGCCCCCGGCCTGTTCGCGACCCTCGCGAGCCTCGAATACGCCAGCGTCAACCTGGTCGTGGCCGTCCTGATCTGGGCCATGGTCTACCCGATGATGATCGCGGTCGACTTCTCGAGCCTGAACCGGGTTGCCGAACAACCGCGGGGCCTGCTGATCACCCTGGTGGTCAACTGGCTGATCAAGCCATTCACCATGGCGGCGCTCGGGGTCCTGTTCTTCAAGTCGGTCTTTGCCGACTGGATCCCGCCGGAGGACGCGGACGGGTACATTGCCGGACTGATCCTGCTGGGCGCCGCACCGTGCACGGCCATGGTCTTCGTCTGGTCGCACCTGACCCGCGGCGACCCCAACTACACCCTCGTGCAGGTCAGCGTGAACGACGCCATCATGGTGTTCGCCTTCGCACCGATCGTGGCGCTGCTGCTGGGCATTACCGAGATCCCGGTTCCCTGGGAAACCCTGTTGCTGTCGGTCGTGCTGTACGTGATGGTCCCGCTCGGCGCCGGCATCATGACCCGCAGGCACCTGATACGGGTCCACGGCGACGCCTCGGCCGTCGACAGCTTTACCGCCCGCATCAAGCCGCTCTCGATCCTTGCCCTGCTCGCGACCGTGGTCCTGTTGTTCGGCTTCCAGGGCAAGGTGATCCTCGAACGTCCGCTGCTGATCGTGCTCATCGCCATCCCGCTGCTCCTGCAGTCCTACGGCGTTTTCGTGGTCGCCTACGCCGCGGCATGGGCATGGCGGGTCCCGCACCGGATCGCGGCACCCTGTGCGATGATCGGAACCTCCAACTTCTTCGAACTCGCGGTCGCCGTGGCCATCAGCCTGTTCGGGCTGAACTCCGGTGCCGCACTGGCGACCGTGGTCGGCGTGCTCGTCGAGGTGCCGGTGATGCTCTCGCTGGTCGCATTCGCAAACCGGACCCGGGACTCGTTCGAGCGCCGCTCGATGGAAGCACCGCTCGACCGCCCGGCGCTCTGAGGCGCCGATGTATCTCTCGAACCCGGAGCAGCGGCAGGACGCCCGGCGCTGGTTCGAGGAACTGCGCGACAGGATCTGCGCCGCGCTCGAGACCGTCGAGGACGACCATGCCGGTCCCGAAGCGGGACGTCCTGCCGGACGTTTCGTGCGCACCCCGTGGAAGCGTGACGGCGGCGGCGGCGGGGTCATGGCGCTCATGCGTGACGGGCGGGTGTTCGAGAAGGTCGGCGTCAACGTCTCGACCGTGATGGGCGAGTTTTCCGAAGAGTTTCGCCACCAGGTCCCCGGTGCGGCGGACGACCCGTCGTTCTGGGCATCGGGCATATCGCTGGTTGCCCACCCCCGCTCGCCCCGGGTTCCGACCGTGCACATGAACACCCGCCACATCGCAACCACCCGGTCATGGTTCGGCGGCGGAGCCGACCTCACCCCGATGCAGGACGATGCCGCCGCGGTCGCGATGTTCCACAAGGCGTTCGAGGAGTGCTGCGACCGGCACGACCCGGAGTTCCATCGCCGGTTCAGGGACTGGTGCGACCGGTACTTCTACCTGCCGCACCGCGGTGAGCCGCGCGGCGCCGGCGGGATCTTCTACGACACCCTCGAACGGGACTTTGCCCGCGACCTGTCGTTTTCCCGCGACGTAGGGCTGACGTTTCTCGACATCTACCCGGCGATCGTCCGGCGGCGCATGGACGAGGCCTGGAGCGACGGGGAGCGGCAGCACCAGCTGGTCCGTCGCGGCCGGTACGTCGAGTTCAACCTGATCCACGACCGCGGCACCCTGTTCGGGCTGCGCACCGGCGGCAACATCGAGGCCATCCTGATGAGCCTGCCGCCGCTTGCCGCCTGGCCCGGACCGGAGTGACCCGCAGGCATGCCCCTGGGCCTGCGTGGTCCGGACCTGCCTGTCGGCAGGGTGCGCACTGGCATTCGCCGTTTGTCAGCACGGGTACGTCGCAGGATGACGCGTAACGGACTCTCATGGTCGGGGCCGACCGCAGTGTCGGCCCCGACCACGAGACCGGCCTGCAGGACTTCAACCACACCGCGCCTGTCGTGATATCGCCGATTCGGCGAAGAATCCCGGTGACCTCCCCCCGGTTCGACCGTCTCCGTTCCGCACGCATCCCGCTACGTGCAGATCATGTCCGAATGCAGGACAGGCGTGCACATGTCGTCTGTGTCCGGGCCGTCGGTGGATCCGGAGCTACATTCCGATGTCATGTCCTTTCCGGAGGTGTCCATGCCGAGAACGGCCAGGCTCTTCTGGCCGGGCCGCTCTCAGGCGGTGCGGTTGCCCGGGGAATTCCGGTTGGAGGGCGCCGAAGTCCGCATCCGCAGGCAGGGCGCGGCGGTGATACTCGAACCGGTTGCATCGGACCGGGCGTGGCTCGGCGCCATTGCAGGCCGGTTCTCCGGTGATTTCCTCGCCGCCGGGCGCTGCCAGCGGGAGCTTCCGTCGCGAACGGAACCCGACAGCGTTTTCGACTGATCCGCTATCTGTTCGACACCAATCCCTGCATCGCCCTGCCCAACCATACTTCGCCGCCACTGCGGGAAGGTCTGAGCCACCTGGTGCCCGCGGATGTCGGATTGCCGGCACCGGTCGCCTGCGAAACCTCCCGCGGTGCCTGCAGGAGCCGGCATGCGGACCGAACTCCCGGGCTTCCGGATCGGCCGGAGTTCGAGATCGTGCCGTTCGACGCCGGCAATGTGCGCAGCGAGCCCGAACCAGCGCGGCATCCCGTCGGGCCTTGCGACCTGCTGGCCGCCGGCCAGGCCCGCGCCCGGACAACTGGTGCTCGTCACCGCCAGCAGCCGGGAGTTCGAACGCGCGGAGGGGCTGATTTGCGAAGACCGGACGCTTTCCGCCGCCAGCCCAATGGCATGGTGGCCGCCGACGAGTTTCTCCCGGCTCGGTCTCCATCTTCCGGCGCCGCCGGTTACCGGCGTCGGCACCCTGCCGTCACGCGCGCGCGACATTGACCCGGCGTGATTTTCCTGCTTGGCTGTGCGATTCATTCGCAGTGCGGCTGCCGCAGGATCGCATGAGGAGGAGCCCGATGCCCGACGGTTTGACTGGACGAAACGGAGTCGAGAACGTGAGTGGCAGCGTGCTCAAGAATGTGGTCTGCACGAGCTGCGACGGGTTCTGCCCGGTCGCGGCCAAGGTCGAGGACGGGCGCGTGGTCAAGGTCGCCACGCGCGACCACCCGATCCTCAAGGACGTGATGTGCATGAAGGGCGCCTATGCGCCGAAGCATTTCGCGCATCCCGACCGCATCCTCCATCCGCTGAAGCGCATGGGCGCGCGCGGCGACGGCCAGTGGCAGCGGGTCACCTGGGACGAGGCGATGGACGACATCGCCGAGCGCCTCCAGGCAGTGATCGACCGCTACGGGCCGGAAGCCTTCGCGGTCGGCCAGAGCGGCGCCACCGGCCTGTCCGACCACGGCCTCTGCCGGCGCTTCATGAACCATGTCGGCTCTCCCAACTGGATCAGCGGCGTCGCCTATTGCGCCGGCAACACCGCGGCGGTGAACCGCTATGTCTATGGCTGGTTCCCTCGCGGCGACATCCTCCACTCCAAGTGCATCGTGCTGCTCGGCCACGACCCGCGCCGGCACAGCTGGACGATGGAATACAAGGCGATCCGCATGGCGCAGGCCGCGGGGGCGAAGCTCATCGTGGCCGATCCGCGCCGCAGCGGGAACGCCGAGCGTGCCGACATCTGGCTGCCGCTGCGCGCCGGCACCGACGCGGCCCTGCTGCTCGGCTGGCTGCGGGTCATCATCGATGAGGAGCTCTACGACAAGGACTTCGTGCGCGACTGGACGGTCGGCTTCGACAAGCTGGTCGAGCGCCTCGGGGAATACCCGGTGGAGCGCGTGGCGGAGATCACCGGCCTGACGGAGGAGCAGATCCGCGACTCGGCCCGCATGTATGCGACGGCCGGGCCCGCCTGCATCCCCTGGTCGCCGATCACCGACCAGCAGGTGTCCAGCACCTCGGCGATCCGCCTGCAGGGCATGCTGCGCGCGATCACGGGCAATGTCGATATCAAGGGCGGCGACGTGTTCGTGGCCCCGAGTGCGGCCGTGCGCTCCGACTCCGAGATCGAGATGGTGCACCTGCTGTCCGAGGAACAGAAGGCCAAGCAGCTTGGTGCGGACCAGCACCCGGTCTTTACCTTCCGCGGCATGAAGGCCTTCGAGGACGCCACCGAGCGCGTCTGGGGCCAGCGCTACATCAATCTCGTCAACGGCTGCTACATGGCCAACCCGATGGCGGTGTTCAAGGCGATGGAGGACAGCGACCCCTACCCGGTCCGGGCGTTCTTCATGATGGCCAACAACGCGCTGATGGCCTACGCCAACGGCGAGCGCGTGTACCGGGCGATGATGAAGCAGGACCTGCTGGTCTCCTTCGAACACAGCATGACGCCGAGTGCGCAGATCTCGGACTACATACTGCCGGGCGACTCCTGGCTGGAGCGTCCTTCCATGCAGGCCGGCATCAGCGAGCAGGCGATGGAGCCGCCGGGCGAGTGCCGCAACGTCACCTATTTCTGGCACATGCTCGCCAAGCGCATGGGGTTCGGCGACGCCTTCCCCTGGACGAACCAGGAGGATTTCATCAACTACCGGCTGGAGCCGGGCGGGGCGGTCTGGGCGGATGTCGTTGCGTCCGGGCGGACGCCCAACCTGCATCGCGGGCAGGCGCCCGATCCCGGGGAGAAGCAGTATCTCAAGACCGGCTTCGCCACGCCGTCCGGCAAGGTGGAGTTGTATTCCGAGGTGCTCGAAAATCTCGGCTTCGACCCGCTGCCCTACTACCGCGAGGCGGCGGAGCCCTCGGAGCGCTTCCCGATGGCGATGTTCATCGGCTGGCCCGAGGACGAGTATTTCCGCTCCGGCCACCGCCATGTCCCGGAGCTGCGCCGGCGCGCGGCGGACCCGATGTACCTGATCGCCCCCTCGGAGATGGAGCGGCTCGGCTTCGAGGAAGGCGCCTGGGCCCGGCTCGAGACTTCGACCGGCGCCATGGTTGCCCGCGTCTATGGGCGCTCCTCCATGCCGAAGGGCCTGGTGCGGGTCCCGCATGGCTGGTGGAAGCCGGAATCACGGCCGGGACTGGAGAACATGTCCGGCATGTGGGCCTTCAATGACGGGCAGGTGACGCCCGACGACGACGAGGCGCTGATCGACCGCGAACAGGGCATCCCGCACATGAAGGGCATGCCGTGCTCCCTGGTCGCGCTGACGGCGGATGAGGTGGCGGCGCTCGAGGCAGAATTCGGCCCGACCAACGAGCTGCCGCGCGGCCCGGAGGGCAAGGTGCTGAAATCCAGCTCCAGGCCCGACGACTTCATGTTCGACGATATCACCGGCGAAGGCGTGGAGTTCGAGGCGGTCGCGCTGTCAATCTACGGCCGTACCTCGGCGATGTAGGACAGGCTGCACCCCTTTCCCGGTCTCCGGCCAGGCGATGGCAGGACTTTCCCCGAGCTGCGGCGGTCCTGCCACCGGCCGGTGAACGGAGGGGGAAAGGACCGTTTCTGCCGGTCTCCTGGCCGCGGGACGGACCACGGACCGGCGCAGGTGGTCCAGGCGTGTCGCCGCTGACCTCTGCGGGTGCGACCCTCAGTCGAACACCGTGTCCATGTAGTGCCCGGCGTCGACGACCGCCTCGATCACGGTGGGACCGGGGGCCTCCAGTGCCTCGCGCAGGGCCGCGCGGAGTCCCTCGCCGTCGCGCACGCCGGTCACCGGCACCCCGAAATAGTGTTCCGGCGGCTCGCCGTATTCCCCCATCTCCACCTGCGTTCCCCAGGTCGGGTACTGCCTGCGCACCTGCTTGACCTGGATCAGCGACAGCCAGCGATCGTTCAGGACCACGACCGGCAGCGACAGGCCGAGCCGGCGCGCGGTCGCCAGTTCACCCACCGTCATCTGGAAACAGCCGTCGCCTATGAGGCACACCACCGGCAGGTCCGGCCGGGCGATCTTCGCCGCGATCGCGCCGGGCAGGCCGATCCCCATCGACGACCAGCCGTTGGTGACATGGCAGCTGCGCGGGCCGTGGGCGGTCCACTGGCTTGCGATCTGGTGTGTGTGCGCACCCACGTCGTAACTGACGATCCCGTCGCGCGGCAGCAGTTCGCGGACGATGTCGATCGCCTCGTGCGGCACGAACCCGGAGCATGCGGGCCGGAGTGCGGCCTGGTAGGCCTCGCGGTGGGCCCCAACCTCGTCCGCCGTCCACTCGTTGACCGCCGACGGGTGCTCGAGCAGGCGCTCCAGTGACGCCGCGATGTCTCCGGTGACCGTGCCGGCCACCGTCACGGTTGCGTCGACATCGGGATCCTCGATGTCGATCGAAAGCACGGGCACGTCCCCGACCCAGGCCTCGTACTCGACCTCCACCGTGTCGAAACCCAGCCCGATGACGAGGTCGGCGGTGCGGATGAACCGGCGCTGGACCTGCCGGCATCCGCGTTCGATGCAGCCCACGGACAACGGGTGATCCTCGTCGATCATCCCCTTGGCCATGGTCGAGGACGCGAACGGAATCCCGTGGTGCTCGACGAACGCACGGAGCAGCTCCGGCCTGCGCAGGCGCATCGCCGAGGAGCCGAGCACCACCAGCGGGCGCCGTGCCGCCGCGATGAGACCGGCGGCGTGATCGACCTGAGCCTGCTCCGCGGGGGCAAGGCCGTCCGCCTCCCCTCCCCCGGCCCCGGTATCGACGGCGGGTGCCAGCGACACGTCCTCGGGCAGCTCGACATGGACCGGCCCCTGCGGCTCGGAGAGCGCAATCCTGAGCGCCGAGCGCAGGACCTCGCCGACGTTTCCGTCGCGCGCGGACAGGCTCGCCTTGCAGATCGGGCCGAACAGCGCGTGGTGATCGATCCGCATCTGGATGCGCCGGTCGAGTTGCGGCGTGTTCAGGGTGCAGGTGACCGCGATCATCGGCGAGCGATCGAGCCAGGCACTGCCGACACCGGTGGCAAGGTTTGTCGCGCCCGGCCCGAGCGTGGCGATGCAGAACCCTGGGACCCCGGTCATGCGTCCCATGACGTCGGCTGCAAATCCGGCCGATCCCTCGTGCGCGGTCAGTACGTATTCGATACCGCCCTGGCGCATGGCCTCGATCAGCGGCAGGACGTTGCCGCTCGGTACGCCGAAGCCGTGGGTGACACCCGCGTCCCGCAGGATCTTCACGATCAGGTCGGCATTGTTCATTGGCCGGCTCCGATTTCAGGACACCTCGCCGGTTCTGTCAGCGGGCTCGTGCCCGAACCAGATGCGGAACCGGATCATGGTGGCAAGGAGGAACACCAAAACGCCGCCGCCTGCAAGCAGGAAAGCGCCGCGCAGCCCTGTCTCGAAGCTGTCGGGTTCCGAGGCGCCCTGTGACTGGGCGTATCCGCGCAGCGCGACGAAGACCATGGTCAGGGTGGCGACACCCGAGACGACACCGATGGTCCTGGTCAGCATCCCCAGGCTGCCGGCAACACCGCGCTGCGAGGCAGGCAGGCTCCCGGTGACGATGTAGAGGTAGGCGACCTGGAACAGGCCGGTGCCGATGCCCTGGATCGCGAGGGCCGCCACCAGCCAGGCGAGCGAGGGCCGGAAATCGATCACGCCGATCGAACCCAGTCCGAACCCGGTCAATGCAATGCCGATGAAGGCGAGGACGGGCGCGCGGATCCGGCCGATCAGCCGACCGCCCGCAAGCGCCGCCACGCCGACGCCGACGAAACCGGTGGCAAGCACGAGCCCCGCCACGGTCACCGACAGCCCCTCGATGCGCGGAAGCAGGAACGGGATCAGCAGCATCACCGAGAAACCGGCAAAGTACATGAGACAGCTCGCGGCATTCACCACCACGAAGTCGAAGCTGCGAAACAGGCCAAGCTCGAGGATCGGCTCCCGGGCCCGGCGCTCCGCGCGCACGAACCAGGCCGCGGCCACCGCGAACACCGCGACCAGGCCCAGCACCGGGATCACCCCGTGTTCCGGGATCTCCTGCACCTGGTTGATTGCCAGCAACAGGCTGGTCATGGCCAGCACAAGGCTCACGGCGCCCGCGGTATCGTAGGGTTGGCGTTCCTCCGCCCGTTCCGGCACCGGCAGTACCGCGAGCAGCAGCAGCGAGACCGCCGCGATCGGTGCCCGGAACCAGAACACCGCCCGCCAGTCGAACCATTCCACGAGCTGCCCGCCAAGGCTGGGTCCGAGCATGCTGCCGATCGCGAAGATCACGGTGAAGGTCCCGATCGCGCGGGCTCGCTGTCCGGCCGGGTACAGGCCAATGACCAGCGCCGGCCCGACGCTGGTGAGCAACCCTGCTCCCAGTCCCTGCAGGAACCGGAAGAACAGGAGGGAGGCGAAGTCCGGTGCGACCGACACCAGCAGCAGGGCGCCGATCGAGAGCACGAGGCCACTGGCGAAGACCAGCCGGTAGCCGAACAGGTCCCCGAGCTTGCCGAACACCAGCATCAGGCTGGCGTAGGTCAGCACGTAGCAGATCACCACCCACCGGATCATGGCGAGCGGTTCGCCGAATGCGCCCACGATATACGGAAAGGCGATGTTGACCGAGGTGTCGAGCGGGGTGATCAGGGTGCCAAGGGCAACAGCCAGAAGCCCGATCCGGCGACGCGCTCGAATCATCTCCCGGGCCCGGTCAGCCGTCCGGAGCCAGACGCGTCTCCACCAGCTTCACCCAGTAACTCGCACCGAGCGGCAGGATGTCGTCATTGAAGTCGTATCCCGGGTGGTGCCAGTCCGACCCCGGACGGTCCGAAACCCCCTGGCCGATGATCACGTAGGCGCCGGGTACCGCATCCATCATGAAGGAGAAGTCGTCGGAGGCCGAGATGGTATCCCCGTTGCGATCGACCCGCTCATCCCCGACCACCGACGCCGCCGCGCCGCAGGCGGCATCGAACTCGTCCGCGGCGTTGACCAGCGGTGCGAACACGATCCGGAAGTCGACCTCCGCCTCGGCACCCAGTGCCGCCGCCACCTCCGTGGCCACGCGGGTCAGGTTGTCGCGGATCAACTCCATGGTCGGGGTCGAGAACGTTCGCGCCGTGCCCCTCATGCGGGCCGTGTGCGGGATCACGTTGTAGGACTCCGCACAGGTGATCGCGGTGATCGAGAGCACGGCGACCTCGCGCGGGTCGGCATTGCGCGAAACGATGGTCTGCGCCGCCGTCGCGATGTGGGCCGCGACCATCACCGGGTCGATCCCCGACTGCGGCCGCCCGCCGTGCGCGCCCTTGCCATGGACGGTGATGTCGAACAGCGCCCCGCCAGCCATCATCGCGCCGGGGCGGCATGCAAACCTCCCGACCTCCAGGCCGGGCCGGTTGTGCATGCCGAATACCGACTCGCAGGGGAACTTCTCGAACAGCCCGTCGGCCAGCATCGCCCGGGCGCCGCCGATCCCCTCCTCGGCGGGCTGGAAGATGAAGTGCACGCAGCCCTCGAAGTCCCGGGTCCGGGCAAGGTGGCGCGCTGCTCCCAGCAGCATGGTGGTGTGGCCGTCGTGACCGCAGGCATGCATCACGCCGGGGGTGGTCGAGCGGTACGCGAAGCCGTTCGCCTCCGGGATCGGCAGGGCGTCCATGTCGGCGCGAAGGCCGATTGCCCTGGTCGAGTTGCCGACGCGCAGCGTTCCCACCACCCCGGTCCGACCGACACCGGTGGTGACCTCGAGCCCCCAAGACCGCAGTTTCTCGGCCACCAGCGCCGAGGTCCGGTGCTCCTCGAAGCCGAGTTCCGGATGGGCGTGGATGTCACGGCGCCACGCCGTCATCTCCTCCTGCTCGGCGGCAAGCGCGGGTATGACGGCAGGGTTGTCCGGCATCCCTGTCCCTCCGGCGGCGCGGCCCGGTCCGGTCAGTCTTCCGGGGCGAGCTGCGACTCCACGAGCTTCACCCAGTAACTCGCGCCGAGCGGCAGGATCTCGTCGTTGAAGTCGTAGTTCGGGTTGTGGACCTCGCATCCCCAGCGGTCGTGGTCGCCCTGGCCGATGTTGATGAACGCGCCGGGGACCTGGTTCATCATGAACGAGAAGTCCTCCGACGCCGAGATCAGCTCTCCGGACCGGTTGACGCGATCGTCGCCGACGATGGACGCCGCGGTGTCACAGGCGGCATCGAACTCGCCTTCGGCATTGACCAGCGGTGCGAACACGATCCGGAAGTCGACCTCCGCCTCGGCACCCATCGCCGCCGCCACCCCCGTGGCCACCCGGGCCAGGTTGTCACGGATCAGCTCCATGGTCGGGGTCGAGAAGGTTCGCGCCGTGCCCTTCATGTAGGCCGTGTGCGGGATCACGTTGTAGGACTCGGCACAGGTGATCGCGGTGATCGAGAGCACGGCGACCTCGCGCGGGTCGGCATTGCGCGAAACGATGGTCTGTGCAGCGGTCGCGATGTGGGCCGCGACCATCACCGGGTCGATCCCCGACTGCGGCCGCCCGCCATGCGCCCCCTTGCCTCGAACCGTGATGTCGAACAGCGCTCCGCCGGCCATCATCGCGCCGGGACGGCTCACGAACTTCCCGACCGCGAGACCGGGCCGGTTGTGCATGCCGAACACCGACTCGCAGGGAAACTTCTCGAACAGCCCGTCGGCCAGCATCGCCTGGGCTCCGCCGATCCCCTCCTCGGCGGGCTGGAAGATGAAGTGCACGCAGCCCTCGAAGTCCCGGGTCCGGGAAAGGTGGCGCGCCGCCCCGAGCAGCATGGTCGTGTGGCCGTCATGGCCACAGGCGTGCATCACGCCGGGCGTGGTCGAGCGGTGCTCGAAGCCGTTCGCCTCCGGGATCGGCAGGGCGTCCATGTCGGCGCGCAGTCCGATTGCCCGGGTCGAGTTGCCGACGCGCAGCGTTCCCACCACCCCGGTCCGCCCGACACCGGTGGTGACCTCGAGTCCCCACGACCTCAGTTTCTCCGCCACCAGCGCCGAGGTCCGGTGCTCCTCGAAGCCGAGTTCCGGATGGGCGTGGATGTCGCGGCGCCACGCCGTCATCTCCTCCTGCTCGGCGGCAAGCGCGGGTATGACGTCAGGTTTGTCCGGCATTCCTGTCTCTCCGTCTCTCGAGGTGTCGCTACCAGCTGCCCGTGTTGCCCATGCTGGCCCACGGCTCGGCCTGCGGCAAGGCATCACCCTTCTGCAGCAGTTCGATCGAGACACCGTCGGGGGAGCGGATGAACGCCATGCGCCCGTCGCGCGGCGGCCGGTTGATGGTCACGCCGGAGTCCATGAGCGACTGGCACAACGCGTAGATGTCGCCGACCTCGTAGGCGAGATGACCGAAGTTGCGCCCTCCGGTATAGACCTCCGGATCCCAGTTGTAGGTCAGCTCGATCGTCGGCGCCCAGCGATCGGACCGCGCCCGGTCCTCGTCCTCGGCCGCGCACAGGAAGATGTTGGTGTAGCGGCCGGCTTCGCTCTCGGTCCTGCGCACCTCGACCATCCCGAGCTTGCCGCAAAAGAACTCCAGCGAGTCCTCGACATTGCTGATGCGCACCATGGTGTGCAGGTACTTCATGACGCCCTCCTCCTGGCAGCGGTCCGTCGGGTTTCGCGCAGTCTACATTCTCCCCGGAATTTGCATAGGGCCGGCAGGCGCAGGCGGACACGCGGGACAGGGGGCGGCGGCACGCGTATGCTTCGCCTGTTGGCTGCGCGATGCGAGGGAGTGAACGATCATGGCCCGGGGACTGCTGTTGGCCGCCTTCGACTTTTCCGGCGCCGATGCCGGGGAGTTTCACGACTGGTACGATCTCGAGCATGTGCCCGAACGCGCCGCGATCGCCGGATTTGACAGCTGCGAGCGCTGGATCAGCGTGGAGAACCCCCGCCACGCCGTCGCGACCTATGACCTCGCCTCGATCGGGGTGCTGCGCGGCGCCGCCTACCGGGCGGTCTCGCACGAGAACCTGAGCCCGTGGTCGAACCGGCTGGCCGCACGCGCCGTGCTCCTGATCAGGTTCGAGGGTATCCAGACCCTGCCCGGCAACGCGAAGACTCCGGAGGGCGCCGGTGCACTGCTGGTGAACGCGATCAACATCGCACCCGAGCACAGTCATGACTTCCATGCCTGGTACGACACCGAGCACATTCCGGCACTCGCATCCGTGCCCGGAACCCTTGCCGCCAGGCGCTACTTGTCGGCCGAGACCGGCGGCAGCCACCGCCACGTGGCAGTCTACCACCTCGCATCGGCCGACGTCGCCTCGTCCGACGAGTGGAAGCGCGCGGTCGACACGCCGTGGAGTGCGCGAGTGCGCGGATGTTTCCGTGACCGGCTGCGCCTGCTTGCCACCCGGTACGTCAGGACCGACGCGGCGAACTGACGCCATCCGGCCGGTTCCACGCGCCGCGACCGGCGGCGGCCCGCCGCATGTGCAACGATGCGGGCCCGGGATCCGGCTCCTGCGCATCCGGGCCCTTGCGTTCCGCACCGGGACAGCGTGAAATGCGCCGGGCTTGCATGGACGGGACGCAATGACCGATCAGGACAGGAACGGGCAGCCGCAGTTGCGCTGGATCGAGACCCCGCAGGGTCGCGGCATTATCAACGGTGTCACCCTGGTGATCCTGCTGGCGATCACGCAGCATTTCGGGCTGATCGAGCCGGGACCTCCGGTCACGCTCGACAACATCATGGTCTATTCGGTCTACGGACTTGCGGTCGGCGTGATCATGTACGTCTGGACCGGGTACCGCCAGCGGCGCAGGACGCGCCAGGACGGTCGCAACGACGCCTCACACGGGGAGAACGACAAGTGATCGATGATCGGGACGTCGCATTCTACAACGAAAACGGGTACCTGGTCGTCGATGCGATCTACAGCGACGACGAGGTCGCCGCCATGCGTGCCGTGGTTGACGACCTGGTGGGCAAGGCCGCGGGCATCAGTGATCACGATTCGGTCTACGACCTCGAGCCGTCACACACTGCGGAGCGCCCGCGGGTCCGGCGGATCAAGGAACCCTACCTGGTCCATCCGCTGTTCCGCCGGATGGCGGAGCACCCGAAGCTGATCGCGGTGATGAAGAAGCTGATCGGGCCGAACCTGCGGCTGCACGGCGGCAAGATCAACATCAAGGCGGCCGAGTACGGATCGCCGGTGGAGTGGCACCAGGACTGGGCATTCTATCCGCACACCAACGATGACGTGCTGGCCGTCGGCGTCATGCTCGACGACATGACGGAGGAGAACGGACCGCTGCTGATCGTTCCGGGCTCGCACAGGGGACCGACCTACGATCACCATGTCGACGGGGTGTTCGCGGGCGCCATGGATCCGGCCAGGGATCCGATCGACATCGCGTCCTCCGCCCGCGTGACCGGCAGGTCCGGCGCCTGCAGCTTCCACCACGTGCGCGCGGTTCACGGGTCGGAGCAGAACCGTTCGGGACGGGACCGCATGCTCCTGCTCTACCAGGTGGCGGCAGCGGATGCCTGGGACATGCGGCGCTTCAACGAGGACTGGGAGATCCGCGAGGACCGAATGATCGCCGGACAGTCCACCCTCGTGCCCCGGATGGTGCCGTGTCCTGTCCGCCTTCCCTACCCTCCGGCACGACACGAGGGGTCGATCTACGAGAACCAGCGCGCACTCGCGAACCGCGCTTTCGACTTCGATCCCGACCCGGCGGCGCAGGCAACGGAGCGGGTGCTCGAGGACGCGGACTGAACCGACGTCCCGTCCGTGTGGCTTTCGAGCGCCCGTGTTGTTCCTGGCGGAGGGCGCGGAGAAGGGTATGCGAACCGTGCGCAGAGGAGCGTTCCACCGGCGCTTCCTGGCCGTACAACCACACCCGGGGCATGAAGGCCGTCGTGCAGTCGACTGAAACCGCGGGCGCGGTGCAGATGCCTGCACGGGCTCCGTTTCGGGAATTCGTCGCGCCGGGCGCAGCCACCATCCAGAAGCGGCGTCAGGGGACCCAACCCTGAGCCGGTGTGGCGTGTCGGTCGCTGGTCATGCGGGCGGCAGCACCCGGTGATGATCGACAATTTCGATCTCCGGTACATTCGCCAGTGCTCCGCACGAGGCAGAGCCTCCATTGCTCGTTGACGCGAACACCACGCTGCCCGGCGTGGTCACCACGAAGAGGGTCCAACCGGTCGCAGGACCATCCCCTGGTCGTCGACGCGGCTGGTCGTGTCGATTGGGTGCCACAGGACGCGAACTCACTGCCGGAACCGGCCTGGCGAAGTGCACAGCCTTCGCACATGGCCGCGGTGCGCTGACCGGAAATGCGTCAGGCAGCCTCGACCCGCTCGATCTGGATGGTGTGTTCAAGGTGTCGCGATCGTGCCAGGTCAAAGGCCAGCTGCATCCCCAGCCAGGTTTCCGGCGTTGATCCGAATGCCTTGGACAGGCGATAGGCCATTTCGATGGAAATGGCTGTCTTCCCGTTGACCAGATTGGACAGCGTCTGCCGGCCGACACCGAGGTGCCGCGCTCCCTGCGTCACGGACCAGCCCAGGGGTTTCAGACAGTCCTGCCTGACTATCGCGCCGGGGTGTACCGGGTTGTGCATGGCCATATCGGAACCTCCTGGTGGTCATCCAGACAGTCGACATCCACCGCATCGCCATCATCAAGGCGAAACGTAACCCGCCAATTGGCCGAGACCGACACTGCATGGTGTCCCCGGAGGTTGCCGTGGAGTGCGTGCAGCCTGAAACCTGGAAGGTTCATTCCCTCCGGAGCTGTGCCTTGGTCCAGGGCGGTCAGGATTCGCACGAGCTTGGCAACGTGCCCTGGTGCCACTCGGGACGTTCGGCCATTCTCACAGAGATCCTTCAACCCGCGATGTCGAAAACACCGGATCACGTTGTGAGCGTTTGCTGTCAATTGACAGCAATCAATCGATCGAGGTGGCAGAGCTGGGCCCGATCCGGGACCCCCGGAGCCTGACCCTCGCCAACATCCTTCCGGCCAACGCGGTACGATCCGGCATGCTGACACCGGTACCGCCGGCTGGTTTCGGACCTGCGCCGCCGGGAGAACGACCGCCGTCACCGGCTGCAAGCTGTGGAACCCTGCGATTGCACGGACGCGGCCGGGCTACTCGAGGATTTCCGGACCGAAGCGGACGCGGTTCCGAGGGAGAGAGGAGCGCTGCCATGAAGACGCTGAAGATCGGCATCGCCGGCTACGACCGGATGAAGGCGCGAACGATGGACATTGCCCGGGGCACGCACAGGCCTGCCAAGGGCGAGCCGACAGTCTGGTTCACCTCCATCGAGAGTGCCGCGAAGGTACTGTCGGGGCGCAATCGGGAGCTCCTGGCGCTGATCGCACGGGAGCAACCGGGTTCGCTTACCGAACTGGCGGCGCTTGCCGGACGCAACAGGTCGACCCTGTCCAGGACATTGAAGGCGATGTCACGATACGGGCTGGTGGAATTGAGACACGGGGATCGCGGCACCCTGGTACCCCGGGTCCCCTACGACCGGGTGAGCCTTGATGTGTCATTGACCGCAGTCCCGCGGCGGGTGGCGTGAAGCCATCGAAGCCGGTCGACCGTGAAAGAGACCGGGGACACGGGTGGGCTTGGGATCAGGCCGAATGCCACGCCCGCGGCGTGCTCAGGCCGGTGCCCGGCGATTCCCGGTCAGGGGGCCGTGTCCCGCGGCCTGTGCAGCGCGAACCACAGGAGGCTCGCCAGCTGTGCCGCGGCCACCGCGCCAAAGGCCGCCATGTAGGCCTGCGGGTGGTAGCCGCCGTCCGCGTCCTTCGGCCACAGGTCGATCACCTCGCCGATCAGGTACTGGGTGAGAAACACGCCGGAGAAGATCAGCATGTTCATCGCGGTGATCACCCGGCCGGACTGCTCCGGCGGGAAGTAGCGCGTCAGGTAGGCGATGGTCGCCATGGCGATGTTGGCAAGCAGGCCGAAGCCGATCCAGGTCCACATCGCCTGGGGCAACACCCCGGTCAGGATCACGGTCTGGACCAGCAGGAAGGCGATCGAGAACACGACGAAGAACGAGAGCAGCGGGAACCCCCTGCGCTCGGCCCAGCTCGCCGCCACGCCGAGCAGCACCGAACCGACCGTGAGCGCCAGCGCGAGCGCCAGCAGGTAGAGCGCGACCCCGTCACGTCCGAATCCCGCGACGTCCCGCAGCCACGGGCCGGCCCACAGACCCTGGATCGCGAGGTTCGCCGACATCCCGGCCACCGTGAGCGGCGCCAGGCGCCAGAACACGCGGTCGGTGTAGATGCGCCCGAGTTCCCGGACCTGCTGGACCAGCCCGGAGCGCACGACCGCAGCACGGCTCTCGGGCACCACGACAAGGATCAGCGCGGACACCAGGACGGTGGCACAGGCGAGTGCGACGAAGACGTGGCGCCAGCCGACCACCCCCAGGGCCGCCTCGAGCGGCGCGGTGGCCGATACCGCTCCGAGGCCCCCGACCGCCAGCAGGCACCCGTTGACCACGGGCCAGTGCCGGGTATCGAACCAGATGGTGCCGGCCTTGATCGCTGACATCAGGCAGCCGGCGACCCCGAGCCCGATCAGCCCGCGTCCGACGGCAAGCGTGACGATGTCGTCACCAAGCGAGAACAGCAGCGCGCCGGCGGCAGCGGCAAGCAGCAGGCAGCTCTGCACCCGCCGCGGCCCGTAGCGGTCGAGCAGGATCCCGAGCGGCAACTGGAAGGCCGCAAAGGTGAGGAAGTACATCGAGGTGAGGAAACCGAGGTCACCGGCGTTCAGCCCCACCTCGGAGACCAGCTGCGGGGCGATGACCGCGTTGGTCGAGCGGTAGAAGTAGGAGAGATAGTAACCGGCGGCAAACGGCAGGAATACCAGCACGATGGCGCGAACCAGCGCGGTCTGCGCCCCGGGGCCGGCGATCCGGCGGACCGCCGCGGCCCCCGGCAGTCCCAACATCGAAAACGTGTGTCCGTGCACGACTGCATGCCCGCCAGGAAGTGTCCGTGTCGGCCGCAGTCTCGCACAGTCCCGCCGCGCTGCGCACCCTCGCGACCGGCATCCGGCTTCACTTGTCCCGGCCATGCTGGTAGGAGTGCCGCCAGTTTGAGACCGAGAGGAAGGACCCTCCCCGATGGAGAAGAACTGGAGTCCCGGTTCCTGGCGGCAGTTTCCGATCCTTCAGGTCCCCGAGTACCGGGACACGGATCACCTCGGCCGGGTCGAGAAGGAACTGTCGGGATATCCCCCGCTGGTCTTTGTCGGCGAGGCGCTGCGCCTGAAGGAATCGCTCGGGCGGGTCGCCCAGGGGAGTGGTTTCCTGCTGCAGGGCGGCGACTGCGCGGAGAGCTTCGCCGAGTTCTCCCCCGACACCATCCGCGATACCTTCCGGGTCCTGCTGCAGATGGCGGTGGTCATGACCTTCGCCGCCGGCATGCCGGTGGTCAAGGTCGGACGCCTGGCCGGCCAGTTCGCCAAGCCGCGCTCAAGCCCGGTGGAGGTCCAGGACGGGGTGGAACTGCCCAGTTACCGCGGCGACATCATCAACGGGATCAATTTTGCCAGGGATGAGCGCGAGCCCGATCCCGACCGGCAGCTGCGGGCGTATACCCAGTCGGCGGCGACGCTCAACCTGTTGCGTGCCTTTGCCCAGGGCGGGTTTGCCGACCTGGAGGAAATCCATCGCTGGACCCTGGGTTTTGTCTCCAGCACGCCGCAGAGCGACCGCTTCCAGGAGATCTCGACGCGTATCGACGAGTGCCTGCGCTTCATGCGTGCCTGCGGAGTGGATGCCGGGTCCACCCAGCAGCTGCGGGAGACCGAGTTCTATACCTCGCACGAGGCCCTGCTGCTCGGCTACGAACAGGCAATGACCCGGCGTGACACCATCACCGATGACGGTGGCTGGTTCAGCACCTCGGCCCACATGATCTGGATCGGCGACCGGACCAGGCAACCCGACGGAGCCCATGTCGAGTTCGCCCGGGGCATCCACAATCCGCTGGGCCTGAAGTGCGGGCCCTCGCTTGATCCCGATGGCCTGCTGCGGCTGATCGACATCCTCAATCCCGACGACGAACCGGGCCGGCTCACGCTCATCTGCCGGATGGGTTCCGACCAGGTGGCGGAGAAACTGACGCCGCTGATCCGCGCGGTCGAGCGCGAGGGACGAACCGTGGTCTGGTCGTGCGACCCGATGCACGGCAATACCATCACCTCGTCGAACGGCTACAAGACCCGTCCCGTCGACCAGATCCTTGCCGAGGTGCGGGGCTTCTTCGAGACCCACGCCGCCGAGGGCACCTACGCCGGCGGGGTGCACCTTGAGATGACCGGACAGGACGTCACCGAGTGCCTCGGCGGCGGCTCGAGCAGGATCACCGAACAGTCGCTCGCGGATCGCTATCACACCCACTGCGATCCGCGGCTGAACGCGTCGCAGTCGCTCGAACTCGCGTTCCTGATTTCCGACATGCTGGGGGCACGCCGGGCTGCCGCATCTTGACCTCGTGCCGGCTGACCGGCAAAAGCGAAGGCTGATGGTGGCAACTGCCCCCGTGGAGGCGGGCCCGTTTCCATGAGCAGACGTGCGCAAGACCAGCCGCCGGCCGGCTCCGGACATGTGGACGCAGATGCGGGGCACGCGACACCCGTGCCGCGCATGACGGTCGAGCCGGGCGAGACAAGCCTGTCGCGCTACGTCGACAGCTACTTCCTGCGTACCAAGGCGATCGTTGCCCGCTTCGGAGACAAGCCCGTCACCTACGCGGTGTTCATGCGCCGTCCGGTGACCTCGGCGCCGAGGCTGGCGATCGCCTGGCTCGAGCACATGGCACGCGAGCGCGGCACCCGGATCGATGTCGACCTGAAGTATCGCGAAGGCGCCTGGGTCGGCGCCGGCGAGCCGATCCTCTACATCTCGGGGTCATTCCACGATCTGGTCGATCTCGAGACCCAGTTCCTGCAGAAGCTGGGCGGAGCCTGCGTGGCGGCCTACAACGCCTACGTCATGTGTGTCGAACTGCCGAAGGTGGCGTTTCTCGCCATGGACGCGCGTCACTGCGCCGGCAACGAGATGGGCGAACTCATGGCCTACGGCGCCAGCGTCGGCTCGCACAAGGCTCGCAAGAAGGTCGGAGCCATCGGCTTCGTCGGCAGCGCCACCGACAACACCGCCCACTTTTTCGGCCGCGAGCGCGGGCTCGGCACCATGCCGCACGCACTGATCGGCTATGCCGGCTCGACGGTGCGTGCCGCCGAGATGTTCCGCAACACCCACCCGGACCAGGACCTGACGGTGCTGGTGGACTACTTCGGCCGGGAAGTCTCCGACTCGATCGCGGTCTGCGCCCGGTTCCCGGATCTCGTGCAGCAGGGTCGGCTTTCGATCCGGCTCGATACCCACGGCGGGCGCTATATCGAGGGCCTCGACATGGGGCGGTCCTACGCGGCGATCGAGCGCAATGCGCCGCGTGCCATTCGCGGCTACCGATCGGAGCCTGAACTGCGGCACCTGATCGGAACCGGCGTCTCCGCCGCCGCGATCTGGTACCTGCGCGAACAGCTTGATGCCGCCGGTTTCGGTGAAGCCCGGATCGTGGCTTCAAGCGGTTTCTCGCCCGAGAAGTGCCGGATCATGGCACTCGCCGAAGCACCGATCAACGTGGTCGGGACCGGTTCATACCTGCCCGAGAAGTGGAGCGAGACCTACGCCACGGCCGACATCGTCGACTATGGCGGTCAACCCGCGGTGAAAGTCGGACGGGAGTTTCTGCTGCGCAGGCAGGAATGACCGCTCACCCGGCCGACAGCGGCGCACGCGGTCACGATCAACCCTGTGGACAAACACGGGCAAAGACTGCAGATATGATGAAGGGGTCGGATCCGGGAATACCCGGGCCGGTCCGGAACACAGGTGGCAACGAGGTACCAGGTTCATGCTGACGTTCCCGGAAGAGCTGATGCTGCTGTTGCTGGATGACACCGATGGCGACTTCCTGCCGGTCGCCGAGGGTGCCATCCGCTACGCACTGTCCGGCGCGGTCCTCATGGACCTGGCGCTGGCCAACCGGATCGACACGGATCTCGATTCCCTGACCCTGATCGACCCGACACCGATGGATGACGACCTGCTGGATCCGGCGCTCGCGCTGATCGTCGCCAGCGGCGAGCGGCACACGCCGCGCTACTGGGTCGAGACCATCGCGAACGATGCGGTCAACATCCGCGAAACCGCGCTCGCGAGACTGGTTCAGCGCGGCATTCTCGAACGACAGGACGAACGGTTCCTGTGGGTGTTCCGGTCCCGCCGTTACCCGGTAGTCGACGGAACCGCCGAACGCGAGGTCAAGCTGCGGATCATGGGCGTGCTGTTCTCCGACGAGATCCCGGAACCGCGCGACATCGTAATCATCTGCCTGACATACGAATGCGGAATCCTTCAGGAACTGGTGCCGCAGCGCGAGTTCAAGCAGATGCAGGACCGGATCGAGCAGATCCGCAGGATGGACCTGATCGGCCAGGCGGTTTCCCAGTCGGTCTGGGACATCCAGACCTCCCTGGTCGCGGCCGCCTATCCGATGGTCTGACCCCTTACGGCTCGACGCCGTCGATACGGTAGAAGGCAGCGGCGTTCCCGCGGAACACCCGGTCCCGGTCATCTGCCGAAAGGTCGCCCAGGATCTCCAGCAATCCCTCGAGCTGTTCGCGGTAGCCGATCCGCAGGCCGGCGACCGGGTAGTTCGACGCCCACATGCAGCGGTCGACCCCGAAGATCTCGACCGCCTCGCACACGACGCGCCGGTTGCCTTCGACGGTCCACGGCACATCCTTCAGTCCGAGTTCCGACAGTTTCACATGGACGTTCGGCAGGGCCGCGAGCGTCTTCATCGCGGTTCTCCACGCGGCGAGTCCGTCCTCGCTGCGATCCCAGGGAAACCCGGTGTGGTTGAGGACCACCGGCAGTGTACCGTGCGGCCCGATGGCATCGGCCGCCTCACCGAGGTGCCAGTACGGAACCCTGAGATCATAGGTCAGCCCGAGCCGCTCGAGCATCGCGAGACCGGCGCGCCAGGCCGGGTCCCGCATGGTGCCCGCGACCGGCAGCGAGGCAGGGTCGCCGTCCGGCGACGTCACCGGTTTCGACCGGACGCCGCGAAACAGCGGGTGGGCCATGTGGCCGCGCAGGATGCTCTCGCAGTCTGGCGCCGCCAGCCACACGTGACCGACGATCACACTGGGAAGCCCGTGCTCCCGGCTGAGACCGGTGAGCCACTCGGTTTCCGCGACCTGTGAGGACCGGTCCCACTCCGCTTCCACGTGCACGGTGGCGACGACATCGAACCCGTCCGCATCGCGGCGATAGTCGTCTGGCAGGTACGTCCGCCTGATCGCGGAGTAGTCGCCGAGAAAGAACCCGGGTTCCGGATCACCGACCAGCCACGGGTGGCGGCCGGCCGAGAGATCCCAGAAATGATGATGCGCGTCGACGACCTGCATGGCTCCTCATCTCCCCATGGAAGTGGCCCGCAACGCGAGGATTGCATGGACGGCCAGCACGACAATGATCATGCCACCGCCGACCAGCGTGAGCAGCGGCGGCGTCTCGGCAATCGCCAGCCACACCCAGAGCGGGCCCAGGATGGTCTCGAGCAGCAGGATCAGGCTGACCTCCGGCGCCGAAATATACCGCGGTGCGCGGGTCAGCAGCAGGAAGGAGACCGGCAGCAGGATGAGGCCGAGCACCGCCAGAAGGCCGAAACCGACCGGCGCCACGTAGATCGACTCTGCCATTACCAGGCCGCTCAGGCAGATCAGCACCCCGCCGGCGGCGATCGCCGGGGTCATGTCCCTGGGTCGCGCCAGCCGCACCAGCACGAAGTGCCCGCCAAGCCCGATCGCGGTCACCAGGGCGGCGACGTTGCCGAACTGGCTGCCGCCGGTCTGCCAGTCGCCGGCAAAGACCAGCGCAATCCCTGCAAGCGACAGCCCGATCGCGACCCAGGTGCGCAGCGGGACCCCTTCACGCAGCAGGATCACGGAAAAGATGGCCGCAAACAGAGGCGCGGTGGCAATGATTGCAAGCGTGTTGGCCACCGACGTGCTCTGCACCGAGAGCTGGAAGGCGGCATTGTTGACCGCGAACTGCACGGCAATCACGATCCCGGGCCATCCGATCGCGAGGACCCGTGCGGGTGTCGAGAGCCCGTACAGGACGACGATGATGACGGTCATTCCAACCGCCATCAACGCTCCGCGCCACGCGATGAAGGTCCAGGGGTCGGTATCGACCAGGCGGATGATCAGGGTGTCCGGCGACAGAAGCAGGATGCCGAACAGGGCGAACAGGAGACCCTTCGCCTGGGGGCCGCGCTGGCTGTCGACAGCTGTCATGCGTCCTTCCCGGATGCCTGGCCCTGCAGGCCTCCCTACTCCACTCCCGACGCGCGGGTGGAGCCGATCACAACGGTACAGTCAGCGAGCCAGCGCACGTTGGAACGCGGGTCGGGCGCTCAGCCGTTCGACATAGGCGGCAACCCGCGGGAACGCGGTCATGTCGGCGCCGAACCTGCTGGCGGCATAGCAGGCATGCCCGGTCATGATGTCGGCACCCGAGAAGGCGCCCGCGAGGTACTCGCCCCCTTCGAGGCCCGCGTCGACCGCGGTCAGCATCCGGGTCAGCAGGCGCGTCGCCCGGTCGACATTGGTCTGGTTGCGGCGTTCGGGCGGCAGGAACACGGTTTCGACCACGATGATGTTGACCTGCGGCATGATCATGCCTTCGGCATAGTGCAGCCACTGCAGGTACACCGGGAACTCCGGTGAATCCTGGGCCGGGACCATGCGCCCGTTGCCGTAGCGGGCAAGCAGGTATTCGACGATGGCGCCGGACTCGAACAGGGTGATGTCGCCGTCTTCCAGCGCCGGTACCCGGCCCATCGGATGCACCTTGAGGTAGGGTGCGTCGCGCATCGCCTTCTCGCCCAGCTTGAAGTCGAAGACTTCGTGGGGAACCTCCAGTTCCTCAAGCAGCCAGAGGATCCTGACCGAACGGGAATTGGGCGCGTGATAGACCTTCATCAGGATCTCCGCTCGAGCATGGATGCCGGTTCTTCCTGCAGGCATGCGCGCAAAAAGGGACGGGACTGGTAGCGGAGGAGGGACTCGAACCCCCGACACGCGGATTATGATTCCGCTGCTCTAACCAGCTGAGCTACTCCGCCCCATCGACCGGGCGGATATAGGGAGAGAACGCGGCGATTGTCAACCGACCGGACCGGAGTTACGCGGCGTCCCTCGGTATCGCGCAGCCGGAGGGTTCGCCGCCACCGGCCGGCGCCCGATCCCCGCGAGCCCGGATCCATCCTCCGCCCAGCACCGTGCCGTCATCCCGGTAGCACACCAGCGCCTGGCCAGGGGAGACGCCATACTGCGGAACCGGGAACCGGACATGGCAGCCGCCGTCAGGTGCGGCCCGGACCTCGGCCGGGACCGGTTCCTGGGTTGACCTGAACCGGACCAGGCACCGCATCCCTGCACGATCCGGCACCCGGGGATCGAGCCAGTTGACGGCATCAAGCGCAACCTCGTGGCAGGCAAGGGCGGCGCGGGGTCCGACCACGACGCGGTGTGCCTCAGGCTCGATCCGTACCACGTAGAGCGGTTCGCTCTGTCCGGCACCCGATTTCCGGCCGCCGATTCCAAGCCCCCTCCTCTGCCCGACCGTGTAGTCGATCACTCCGTTGTGGGTTCCGAGAACCGTCCCGTCCACATGCACGATCTCGCCCGGTGTCACGGATCCGGGCCGCAGGCGGCGCACCACGTCGGCGTATCGGCCGTTCGGCACGAAACAGATATCCTGGCTGTCGGGCTTTCCCGCGATCTCCAGTCCGAACCGCCGGGCGTGTTTCCTGGTCTCCCGTTTCTCCATTGCACCCAACGGGAACCGCAGGAACTCGAGCTGGGCGCGTGTCGTCGCGAACAGGAAGTAGCTCTGGTCGCGGGATCGGTCCACCGCCATCCGCATCCCTGCGCCATCCGGACCGGCAATCCGCTGCACGTAGTGCCCGGTGCACAGCGCCGCCGCGCCGAGATCCCGCGCCGTTGCGAGCAGGTCGCGGAACTTCACGGTCTGGTTGCAGGTGACGCACGGGATCGGTGTCTCGCCCCGCAGGTAGCTGTCGGCAAATCCGTCGATCACCGACTGGCGGAACCTGTCCTCGTAGTTGAGCACGTAGTGCGGGATACCGATCCGTTCGGCAACGTCGCGCGCATCGTGGATGTCCTGTCCGGCGCAGCAGGCTCCCGGCCGGCGAACTGCGGCGCCGTGGTCATAGAGCTGCAGCGTCACGCCCACGACATCGTAGCCCGCCTCGGCGACCAGGGCGGCGGTTACCGATGAATCCACACCGCCCGACATGGCGACGACCACGCGGGTGGCGTGCGGCGGCGTGTCGAGATCAAGCCCGTGCATCACCGTGCCGCCTGCCCGCGACCGGCTGCATCAAGCCCCATCTGCCAGAACCCGGATTCGAGAACCGTCGCCGAACGGAAGGTGGCGGCAAGTCCGGGAAGCCGGGCATGACCGCCGCGCTGCTCCGCCACCCGGTCAAGCTGGGCGACCGACGCGCGCACCAGGTCGAGATACTCGTCCCCCGAGTACATCTCGATCCACGACAGGTAGGGGTTCCCGTCCCGCCGGGTCGCCGGGTCCTCCGCAAGCGACCGGCCGATCACTCCGTAGCCGACCGTGCACGGCGAGAGCGCGGTGAGCAGGTCGAGCAGGTCGCCGGCCATGCCCGTCTCGAGCACGAAACGGGTGTAGGCGACGCACGCGGGATCCTCGTCGACGGCCTGCATCGCGGCCTCGTCGAGACCCCAGTCGGCGCAGTAGCTGACATGAAGGCCCATCTCGACATCAATGATGGCCGAGACCGCCCCGGCGGCGGCGCGCATGTCCTCGAGGGTTTCCGACTTGTAGACCGCCAGCCCCCACGCCCGCGCGAAGTGGATCAGGAACAGGTAGTCCTGGGCAAGGTAGTGCCGGAACGCCTCCGTTGGCAGGGAGCCGTCCGCCAGCCCGCGCACGAAGGCGTGGCCGACGTAGTCGGCCCATTCCCGCGGGCAGGCCGCACAGAGCCGTCCCATGAGGCTGTCGGTTGGCACGAGTTCCTGCGACATGACGACTCGCCCGTTCGTGAGAGGCCGCACTCTAGCGTCACCGAACACGAATTGCGACCCGCGCCCCGACCTGCCGACAGGCACGAACCTGCGGCACCGCCCGGAACACTGTACCATGGCCACCGCGGACGGAAGCCACGGCGCGTGGCAGGACACCCAGCAGGTCGAGGCGACATGACACTTCCACTCTCCGGCCGGCTCAGGCTCGGAATGACGACAATTCACCGCGAGCCCGACGAGCTGTCGGGTCCGTGGGAACCCCGGATCGACGACCTGGTCACCTTCGTTCAGGCGGTCGACCGGACCGGTTTCGATTCGCTGTGGGTCGGGGACCATCTCTCGATGCCATTGCCGTTCCTCGATCCGTTCCAGCTTCTGGCGCAGGCGGCCGTTGCCAGTCGACGGCTGCTGCTCGGAACCTCGGTGTACCTCCTGCCGCTGCGCCATCCGGGCCCGGTCGCCAAGCAGGTCGCGACGCTCGATCACCTGAGCGAGGGCCGGTTCATCTTCGGTGTCGGGATCGGGGGCGAGTTTCCGAAGGAATACGAGGTGGCCGGCGTACCAATCGGCGAACGCGGTGCGCGCCTCGGCGAGAGCGTCGAGGTGCTGCGTGCGCTGTGGACCGGCGAGCCCGCCAGCTACCAGGGCCGGTTCTTCCGGTTCTCCGACGTGCTGATGCGTCCGGCCCCACGCCAGGCCGGGGGGCCGCCGATCTGGTTCGGCGGCCGCCAGGAGGCTGCCTTTCGCCGCATGGGACGGCTCGCCGACGGCTACGTGTCCTACGTGGTCACACCGCAGATGTACCGGGACGCGCTCGCCAGCATCACCCGGGCGGCAGAGGAGGCCGGGCGCACCATCGAGGCTTTCGGGACCGGACACCTGCTGTTCACCCGGGTCGACGACACCCGCGAGCGGGCCCTCGACGTGGCGGCAGCCTCGCTTTCCAAGCGCTACGGCATGGACTTCCGGCGGGCGGCGGACCGGTACGGCGCACTCGGATCGGCCGCGGACGTGGCCGAGGCCATCGGCGCGTTTCACGATGCCGGTGTGCGCCATGTCATCGTCGACCTGGTCGGTCCGTACGAACGGCGCCTGGAGCAGCTCGAACGGTTCGCCGGCGAGGTGATGCCCCTGCTTGCCGGACTGCGCTGAAGCCGCCGGCTGCCCGGCGCTACCGGTTCTCGCCGCTGTCGGGCAGCCGCACCACCATCCCGTCCAGCGTGTCGGTGAGCGTGATCTGGCAGCCAAGCCGGGAGGTCTCTGTCAGGCCCTGGGCCATGTCCAGCATGTCCTCCTCCTCGTCTTCCGGCTCCGGCAGCAGGTCGTACCAGGGAGGCATGACCACGACATGGCAGGTCGCACAGGCCATGTTGCCCTCGCACGCCCCCTCGATGTCGATGTCATGAACGCGCGCCACGTCGAGAAAGGTCCAGCCGTCGGGCACGTCGAGGTCATGACGCCGGCCGTCACGGTGGATGAGGGTCACGCGGGGCATGATGCGGCTGCTCCACTGGTCCCGCTTCCGGGTGCGGCCCGGTTGTACAGTGCGAGCCACGCGTCGACCAGCCGCTCGACATCCTCCCGCCCGGTGGTCCAGCCGAGGCTGACCCGGATTGCGCAGTGGGCATCGTCGTTGCCGGGGCGCATTGCGGCAACCACGTGGCTCGCGTCGACCTTGCCGGACGAACAGGCCGACCCGGCACTGACCGCGACGCCGGCGAGGTCCAGGGCCATGACCTGGGTTTCCGCCGCGACCCCAGGCATCACGATGCAACTGGTATTGCCGAGCCGGGGCGCGTCCCTTCCGAGGATCCGGGCCCCGGGTGCCGCTTCCCCGATCCGGTCCTCGAGCAGGTCGCGCAGCCGGCGAACCCTTTCACCTTCGCCCGGATCACGCAGTGCGGCGCAGAGCGCGGCGGCAAAACCGGCGATTCCAGGCAGGTTCTCGGTGCCCGAGCGCCGTCCCCTCTCCTGTCCTCCACCGGTCGACACCGGTTCGAGCCGCACTCGCTCGGAGACCAGCAGGGCTCCGATTCCCGGCGGTCCACCAAGCTTGTGGGCAGAAACCGACATCATGTCGAGACCGCTCGAGGCAAAGTCGATCGGCTCCCTGCCCGCGGCCTGGATCGCGTCCGAGTGCACGAGCGCGCCCCGCTGGCGGGCGCGAACCACCACCTCGTCCAGCGGCTGGATGACGCCGGTCTCGTTATTGGCCCACATGACCGAGACGAGCGCGGCGGGTCCCGGTCGCGAGAGCAACGCGTCGAGCGCCTCGAGATCGACCTGACCGGTCCCGAGCACCGGCACCCGTTCAACGCCGGCAACCGCCTCGAGCACCGCGGGGTGCTCGATGGCGGAGGCGAGGATTCGCCCTCGGCCGCAACCACGCAGGGCCAGGATGTCCGCCTCGGTACCGCCACTGGTGAAGACGAGGTTCTCCGGCGCGGCCCCGAGCGCGGCGGCGATGTCGCGGCGTGCGGTCTCGAGGCACCGGCGTGCATCGCGTCCCGGCCGGTGCACGGAGGATGGATTTCCGGGTCGCGACATGACCTCGAGCATGGCGGTGCGTGCCTCGGTACGCAGTGGCGTCGTCGCATTGAAGTCGAGATAGACACTCACGGCCCGACGCCTCCCGCAACCCCGCTGCCGGGAACACAACGATTGCTGCACCGCGTTGTCGATGCAATAGTCGCGCCGGTATCCTACCATCAATACGAGCGTGACACGGGGACCGCACCGATGCCCGAAGTGATCATCAACGGTCCCGACGGCCGGCTGGAAGGACGCTTCATGCCCGGCCACGACGATCATGCGCCCGGGGCCCTGGTGCTGCATCCGCTCCCCGAGCTCGGCGGCACCATGAACAACAAGGTGGTCTACGCGCTCTACCAGAGCTTTGTCGCCCGCGGGTTCGCGACCCTGCGCTTCAACTTCCGCGGCGTCGGCAGGTCGCAGGGAGCCTTCGACAGGGGCGAGGGAGAACTCAGCGATGCCGCCTCGGCACTCGACTGGCTGCAGCAGACCCAGGCCAACGCACCGTATTTCTGGGTCGGCGGGTTCTCGTTCGGGTCTTGGATCGGCATGCAGCTGCTCATGCGGCGCCCCGAGGTCACGGGTTTCCTGTCGATCGCACCTCCCGCCAACACCTTCGACTTCAGCTTCCTTGCCCCCTGCCCGGCGTCCGGACTGATGCTGCAGGGCGCGGCAGACCACCTGGTTCCGCCCGACTCGGTTCGCAAGCTCGTGGACAAGCTGTCGACCCAGAGGGGAATCGTCATCGAGCACACGCTCATTCCCGGCGCCGACCATTTCTTCTCCGAGCATGTTTCCCAGATGATCAGCGCCGTTGACACCTACCTCGATTCGCGCCTGCCGCCGGAATATGCCCGCCCGCCGGCGTCCTGATTCGAAGGCCCCGCGCCGCAGCAGGAACGGAACCGGCGCATGAGGTCCGTCATCATCCTCTTTCCGGGGACCAACCGCTCCCGTGACATGACGATGGCGATCCGGCGGGTGACGCCGCATGCCCCCCGCCTGGTGAGACACCACGAGACCGACCTGCCGCCGACGGACCTGATCGTGCTGCCGGGCGGATTTGCCTACGGAGACTACCTGCGGGCGGGTGCGATGGCGGCCCGGGCCCCGGTCATGCGTGCGGTGGTCGAACAGGCGCGGCGCGGCGTCATGGTGCTCGGGGTCTGCAACGGCTTCCAGGTTCTGACCGAGGTCGGGCTGTTGCCCGGCGCACTGATGCGCAACGCGGGCCTCGCCTTCACCTGCCGCACGGTCGCGCTCGATGTCGCCACCACCTCATCGCCGTTCACGGCGGGCTACGGTGCCTTGCGCACGATTACCCTGCCCGTTGCCAACAACGACGGGAACTTCCACGCCGACGAAGAGACCCTGGACCGGCTCGAGGGCGAAGACCTGGTCGCCCTGCGCTACGCCGATCCGACCCTGTCCAACGGATCGGTGCGACGAATTGCCGGGATCCTGAATCCGGAGCGCACCGTTCTGGGCCTGATGCCGCACCCCGAGAACGCGATCGACAGGGAGACCGGCGGCGAGGACGGACTGGTGCTGTTCCGTTCCCTGGCAGGGCTGTTCCGGTGACGGAACAGGAGGCGGTCATCACCGAGGAACTCGCGGCCGAACACGGTTTGTCGGCGCAGGAGTACCAGCGGATCCCCGAGATCCTGGGCCGGACGCCCACGCTGACCGAGCTCGGCGTCTTCTCGGCCATGTGGTCGGAACACTGTTCCTACAAGTCTTCGCGCCTCTGGCTGCGCACCCTGCCGAGCGAGGCGCCGCATGTGATCCAGGGGCCCGGTGAGAACGCCGGCGTGGTGGACATCGGTGACGGTCTCGCCGCCGTGTTCAAGATCGAGAGCCACAACCATCCGAGCTTCATCGAGCCGAGACAGGGCGCGGCAACCGGCGTCGGCGGCATCATGCGCGACGTGTTCACCATGGGCGCACGCCCGATCGCCAACCTGAACGCGCTGCGGTTCGGCGATCCGGATCACCCCAGGACCCGCCACCTCGTCTCGGGTGTCGTCTCCGGGATCGGCGGCTACGGCAACTGCGTCGGCGTGCCCACGGTGGCCGGCGAGGTCAACTTCCATCCCGCGTACAACGGCAACATCCTGGTCAACGCCATGACCGTCGGGCTCGCCAGGACCGACCGGATCTTCCGGTCGGCAGCGCACGGCCCCGGCAACCCGGTGATCTACGTGGGTGCCCGGACCGGGCGCGACGGCATCCACGGGGCCACCATGGCGTCGGCCGAGTTTTCCGAGGAAGCGGAGGCGCGCCGGCCGACGGTCCAGGTCGGCGACCCGTTCGTGGAGAAACTGCTGCTCGAGGCGTGTCTCGAGCTGATGGCCGAGGACGCCATCATCGCGATCCAGGACATGGGCGCTGCCGGCCTGACCTCCTCGTCGGTGGAAATGGCCGGCAAGGGCGGGCTCGGAATGGAACTCGACCTCGACGCGGTTCCCGTGCGCGAGGAGGCCATGACCGCCTACGAGATCATGCTGTCGGAAAGCCAGGAACGCATGCTCATGGTGATCAGGCCCGAGGCCGAGCAAACGGCGCGCGAGATATTCCGGCGCTGGGAGCTCGATTTCGCGGTCATCGGCGCGCTTACCACCACCGGACGGCTCACGGTCAGCAGGAACGGACGCGTCGAGGCGGACATCCCGATCGATCCGATGGTGGACCGGGCGCCCGAGTACGACCGGTCCTGGACCGCAACCCCGATGCCGGGCCCGCTTGACGAGCACACCCCGCCGGCGGTGTCGACCAGGCAGGCGCTCGAGACGCTGCTCGCCTCGCCCGACCTCGCCAGCCGGCGGTGGATCTGGGAGCAGTATGACTGGATGGTGATGAACGACACCCTGGGCGAACCCGGCGGCGACGCCGCGGTGGTCCGGGTGCGCGACACCACGCGGGCGCTGGCGCTGACGGTCGACTGCACGCCGCGCTACTGTGCCGCCCATCCCGAGACCGGCGGGGCCCAGGCCGTGGCGGAGGCCTGGCGCAACATAACCGCGACCGGTGCGCGGCCGCTTGCGATCACCAACAACCTGAATTTCGGCAACCCGGAACGCCCGGACATCATGGGCCAGCTCGTGGGGTGCATTGCGGGCATGCGCAGGGCCGCCACGGAACTCGGATTCCCGGTGGTCTCCGGCAATGTCTCGCTCTACAACGAGACCGACGGCGAGGCGATCCTGCCCACCCCCGTGATCGGCGGCGTGGGCCTGCTCGACGACATCTCGCGCCGTGCCACGCTCCGGCTTGCAGGCTCGGGAGAGGCACTCGTTCTCGTCGGCGAGACCACCGGCTGGCTCGGGCAGTCCCTCTACCTGCGAGAGATCATCGGGCGCGAGGAGGGAGCGCCGCCACCGGTCGACCTCGGTTCGGAACGGGCGAACGGCGACCTTGTCCGGGGCCTGATTGCCGACGGCCTGGTCACGGCGTGCCATGACCTGTCCGACGGCGGGCTCGCCGTGGCGCTGGCCGAGATGCTGATCGCCTCCGACGGGACGGGAGCGGCAATCCGCAACGAGACCGCACTGCCGTTGCATTCCTTCCTGTTCGGTGAGGACCAGGGCCGCTACCTGCTGGCAACGTCCGGGCCGGGCGAAGTCCTTACTCGTGCGCAATCGGCACGAGTGTCTGCGGCCGTGATCGGCCGGACCACCGATGACGGGTTGTTGACACCCGATGGCGATGGCCCCATACCGGTCGACATGTTGCGCTCGCTGCATGAAGCGTGGTTGCCGCAGTACATGCAGGGAGGCTGAACCAGGCGAGGAGATCCGCACCATGCCCATGGATGCCGGCGAGATCGAGCGCCTGATCAAGGAAGAGTTTCCGGACGCGGCGATCACGATCGAGGATCTGCGCGGTGACGGTGACCACTATGCCGCACATGTCGTCTCCGCGGCGTTTGCCGGAAAGACCCGGGTTCAGCAGCACCAGATGGTCTACGCGGCGCTGAAGGGCCGCATGGGCAACGAACTCCATGCCCTTGCGCTGCAGACATCGACACCGTAACGCCGCATCAATCCCAGGCCCCATCCAGACAGGGACAGTGAACAATGCTCGATACCGCCACACGTGATCGCATCCAGTCCGAGGTCGACGGATCGGAGGTGCTGCTGTTCATGAAGGGCACACCGGTCTTTCCACAATGCGGGTTCTCGGCCGTCGTGGTGCAGGTCCTGAGCCACCTCGGTGTCAAGTTCCGCGGCGTCAACGTGCTCGAGGACCCCGACCTTCGTGACGGCATCAAGGAATTCTCCGACTGGCCGACCATCCCCCAGCTCTACGTGAAGGGCGAGTTCGTCGGAGGATGCGATATCATCCGCGAGATGTACGAGACCGGCGAGTTGGTTCCGTACCTGGAGAGCAAGGGCGTCACTCCCGCGGCCTGACGGGACAGACCCGGCCGCCAGCACGCCGCCGATGCTGCTTCGCACGTCGAGCGGACGGCCGCTGCTGAGACGACTGCTTGATCCGTCCGCCCGAACCCTGTTCGCAGTCGCCTTCCTCGCCTTCACGGGCGCGCTCTACTACGGCTATCCGCATGCCGTCTTCCTGGTCCGGGGCTCGAGCGGTTCGGCACAGATCATCGAGGCGCTTCCCGCGGACGGCGGCTCGGCCCGCTACCGGGTGCGGTTGCAGGGGCACATCGAGCCCGCGCCCGAAGGTGTTGTCGAGTCGGACCGCTACGGCATCGAGCCCGGCCAGGTGATCTCGGTGTTCTATCGCCGCGACCATCCGGCGAGCATGCTCGCAGTCGAACTCTTTGCACCGTGGGCCCGCAGCATCTGGCTTGCCATCGTCGCGCTGGCGGCCTTCGGCCTTGCCATGCGCGAGCGGTCGCGCCCTGCGAAGGAGGACGGTTCCGGCAGCGCCCCTCCGGTCGACGACCCAGGGAGCGCAGCCCGGCAGCCACGCGCCCGCAAGCGGGCACGCAGACGATGACCGGGAAAGTCGCGCGTCACGCCACCGACAGGTCCCGGGCCACCGGAACAGCGGGTCCGAAGGCTTCTGCCGCAATGCGGGCGCAGGCTCCGTTGATCCGATGTACCGCTCTTCCTATAGTGCCGGGCGCGTTCGGGGGGCCATCAACTCAGCCAACCGACGTGAATCGCCTGGTTCCGGCTGCCTGCCGGTTCCGGAGAACCGGAGAACCGGCGGTTCTCGCCTGACGGACCCCGGCATTCCCGATTTCAACCACATCGATCCACAGCCATGACCGATACCCTCCCCCGGATCCGCTCGCTCCTCGAGGCATCGGGTCTCGACTTCGAAGTCTGGGACTGCGACCCGGAACTGGCGGATACCGCAACCTTCTGCGCCCACTACGGAGTGGCCCCCGAGGACTCGGCCAATACGATCCTGGTGCGATCGAAGACCGGTCCGCTGAAGTTCGCGGTCTGCGTGGTCCTGGCCACCCACCGGCTCGACGTCAACCGCACCGTGCGCAAGAAGCTGGGAGCCCGCAAGGTCTCGTTCGCCACCGCCGAGGAGACCCGCGAGCTCACCGGCATGGAAATCGGCGGGGTGACGCCGCTCGCCCTGCCGGAGGACCTGCCGCTGTGGATCGACGCCGACGTCATGCGGCGCGAGCACATCATCCTCGGCGGCGGGAACCGGGGTTCGAAGCTGAAGGTATTGCCCGCGCTGCTCGAGCGGCAGGAAGGCGCGGAGATCGTCGAGGGGCTGGCAAGGCCCCTGCCCGATCAGGTCCGGGAGTAGAACTCCACCACCAGGTTGGGTTCCATCTGAACCGGATAGGGCACGTCCTCGAGCTTGGGCTGACGCAGGAAGGTGCCCTGCATCTTGTCGTGATCGACCTCGACGTAGTCGGGAATGTCGCGCTCGGGCGAGGCGATCGCCTCGAGCACCATCGGGATCTGGCGCGACTTCTCGCGAACACGGATGACATCGCCTTCCTTGCACAGGAAGGACGGGATGGTGACACGTGTGCCGTTGACGGTGACATGGCCATGGCTGACGAACTGGCGTGCGCCAAACACGGTCGGGACGAGCTTCATCCGGTAGATCACGGCATCAAGGCGACACTCGAGGATACCGACGAGGTTCTCGCCGGTATCGCCGCGCCGGCGCACGGCCTCGCGATAGTACTTGCGGAACTGCTTTTCGCCGATATTGCCGTAGTAGCCCTTGAGCTTCTGCTTGGCCATCAGCTGCACGCCGAAGTCCGACGGCTTGCGGCGGCGCTGGCCATGCTGTCCCGGCCCGTACTCCCGCCGGATGATCGGGGACTTGCCCCGCCCCCACAGGTTGACGCCCAGCCTGCGGTCGATCTTGTGCTTCGAAGCGATGCGATTGCTCACGTGGCAGCTCCCTGCCGATTATTGTTCATGCCCGGGTAGGGCCACACGGCCGGGAATGCACACCAGCGGCACACTCCGCGTTCCCCAGGATGGGCGGAGCACTATAGCGGCCCGGGCCGCTTGTCAAACGGAACTCTCGGGCGTGTCCCTGCGCGCGGTCAGCGCGCTGATCACCCCGTGCAGGGTGCGAACCTCCTGCGCCGTCATGTCCGCGCGCGCGAACAGTGCCCGCAGGTTCCTCCTGATGGTGGGCGCGAGGTTGGGCGGGAACAGGAACCCCGCCCGTTCCAGCTCGCCCTCGAGCCGGGTCATGAAATACTCGCGCTCCGCGTGTGTCGCCGGGGGTGATGGACCCCAGGACGCCGCGACCTCGGGTTCGTGTCCGGCCTGGAACCACTCGTACCCGACCAGGAGTACCGCTTGCGCGAGGTTGAGCGACGAGAACGCGGGGTTGAGCGGCACGTTGATCACCGCGTCGGCCCGGGCGACATCGTCGTTGACCAGCCCGGCCCGCTCCGGGCCGAACAGGATGCCGGTGCGACCGCCCGCGGCGATGCGTTCGCGCATGCGCCCGGCGGCCTGGCGCGGTGTGAGCACGACCTTGGCCATGTCACGCTGGCGCGCCGTGGTGGCGAGAACCAGGTCGAGCCCGGCGACGGCCTGGGCAGTGGTTTCATGCACCGCAACCTGCTGCAACACGTCCTGCGCCCCGGACGCCATCGCCGTGGCCCGGGGATTGGGCCAGCCATCACGGGGGCGAACCAGGTGCATGCGGCTCAGCCCGCAGTTCAGCATCGCGCGGGCAGCGGCACCGATATTGTCGCCAAGCTGCGGTTCGACGAGGATGATCTCCGGTCCGGGTCCGGCTGCGGCTTGCAGGCTCTGGTTGGTTCCGGCCATGGGTGCCGTCGGCTCCTCGGGTGCACGCTCCAGCACCTACTAGCATGTGCCGCCCGTTGGGTTGAACAACGACACACCGAAAGACCGGATCGAAACCCGGGCACTCTGCCGGTCCGGAAAAGGAACCTGAGTGACGTGCCGTGGTCTTTCCCTGTCTCCGGGCATAGCGCCCATGGTTTTCGGCAAGTGGGACAGTCACGGCCCATTCACGTTCCACGGAAGCGCAAGACCCAATGCTGCGGCAATCTCGCCCTGGCGGATATCGAGCGTGGCAAACACCAGGCCGTCGGACCGGTCAGAGACGTAGAGGGCGGTTGCGACATGCCACAGGTCGGCGCCTCGCAGATAGCCCGTTCCAAGCACCGCGGCGAACTCCGGCGAGAACGTCCGGTCGGGCAGGATCCAATCGAATCCCGCGATCGCTTCCTCCCGGAGATGCAGGTTTTCCCGAGCGAACGCCGCCCTCAGTTCGGCTTCAGGGAGGTTGGAGGAGATCAAGCGGGCGAATCCGTGCAGCTGGCGCGCATACGCCGTTGCGCCCGGTTCGTCGAAGGCGATGGCCGTCAATACCGAGGTATCGACATGGACGATGCTCATTCGCCGCGTTCGGCGAGGAACCTTGCCAGCGCGCCTGGCCTGCGTTCGACCGGCCGGAGTCTCCGCTTCGGCAGTGCCGGACGCACCAGGACTCCGCTGTATTCGAGTTCCTCCAGCCGCTCGCCGAGCGTCGGTGCCGGGTGCTGGCCGATCGCCCGGATTTCAGCAACCGGCTCCCCGCGACGGGACACGATGACGGTCCTGCCTTCACGCACCCGTCGAATCACCTCGGAAAACCGCGCCTTCGCTTCACAAATCGAATAGGTAAGCGCCATGACGCGACACAACCTGGTCAGACTGGTCATGTCAATGGAGAGCATGCAGGACAAATCGGTTCCATGAAGTATCGCGTCGTCAGCAGATGAACATGTGTCGAAGGGTGAACACCCGGCCGCGACGCTGCCGAGTGCGCGCGCAGTCTCTCATGGCGGGGTAATCGGATCATGTGACGGGCGCTGGCTGAGGGTTGCGGACTTCAGGTCCTGTGCCGGGCGCGCAGCATGTCGGTCGGTTGCGTCCGGTGGCCTGTATCTGGTCACGCGCGGGATCGAGGCGGCGGGCGGCCTGATCGCCCGCATCATCGGCGTCGTACGCACAGACGATGCGTTGAGCGGGCGCGTTTCCAGGAACCCTTTCATGGTGGATGGCGGAAGGAAGGAGGTCTCCGGGCACGTTCTCCATCCCTTCGATCGCGAGGTACCCCTTGCGCTGTACGCTGCCGGGCACCGCGCCGGACCGCGTCGCGGAAGTGCTCGCTTCCCGGTCGGACAAGGGCGTAGTGGCGAGGCCGTTCAGGTAGACGGTTGCGCGAGAACCAGACTGCCGACCCGGGCGACGGATTCAAGACGCTCGTCGAATGTCAGGACGCTGGAACCGGCCCTCGCCGCCGTTGCGGCAATCCAGACATCATTGGCCGGCAGCGGGCATCCCTTGGTCCGGAGATCGGCGATGATCTCTCCGTAGATGCCTGCAACCAGCGCGTCCACGGGCAGGATTTCCACAACCGGGTGGCTCAGGAATTCGTCTAGCTCGCAACATTCTCATCGGCGCGCGATCCGAGCAGGAATCCGGCCCCGAGTTCGCCAACGACCACGGTGGGCACACCGATCCACTCCGCACGGTCCACATGCTCGATGGCGCGTGGTTCGCCTAGCCTGAAACTGCTGTAGGCCGAGGCATCGAGGCAATGCGGCTCACCTCCAGATATCCTCGTCAACCTCCGCCAACGGTGCGACGGCCTGCTCGAATTCCCTGAATTCACGCTCGCTCCACGTGCCCGCCAGACGGCGAAGCCCGTTGCTGCGACGGGCGCCGGCGCCGACGCCGAGGGCTTCCTGCATGAGCATGAGGACGGTGCGGTTGAGAGAGAGTCCACGACGGCGCCGTTCCGCTTCCAGGGCCGCGGACAACTCCGCCGGCACGTTGCGTATGGTCATGGTCTTCATGATGGCTCCCGGTTCGCACACGGACGGCTTCCGCAATTGCATTCCGTGAATGCATCCCAATGCAGTCAAATCGGAACAGCCGCCAGGCTGGACTTCACCGACGCAGTCCGGCACCGGCATTCGGAGGTTCACCTCTCCCTCGTCGGAATACACACTCGCACCCGTGAATGCACGACACCTTCGCAGAGCCGTTCTGATCGAACTGGAGGTCGAACCGGCAGGTGCATCCGTCCCGTCACGGGGTTCGTGCGGGTTTCCACCTCGGCCACCAGAACCAGCTCATGAAACGCCTGTGTGCACTCGTCAACGCCCATCCTCGAGCATGAGACGCGGGCTGGCGGCGTCGGGAATTCAGAACTTTCTGTCGATTGATGGGTCTCGATCTTCACAACACGTCCGTCCGTGTCGGTCAGCTCCGGCATGTCGATCCCGACGAACCGGAACATGGCGACAGTGTCCCCGTGCGTCCTCCGGAATCGGTCCTCGTCATGCTGGCAGCAGATCAAGGGCGCCTGTCTCCGGACTGCATGGCTTGGACACCGACGCCTCGTGCTGAACGTCCCGGAGTCACGCGCGGACGTGCGAGAGCGCCCGTATGCCGGCACCGGTGAGGATGATGAACGCACGCACCAGGCTCCCGTACGGCTGGAGCGGAGACAACTGGCAGGTATGGCCGTGTTCGAAGGTGCGGTCCGGGCAGGACAGGAAAGAATGCCAACATGCCGAGGTCCTGCCGGCATCGAGTGCGCGCCCTCGGCTTCACGCAGCGACATCACGTCCAGCCTGCCTGGACATGGCAGCCATCCGACGCCCGGGGCTTGCCGCGCGGGCCCGATTCGTGGCGAGATCATGGCCCATTGCTGAACGGAAGGAGCCGGACATGGCGGGCACGGTGACCGAGGAGACCGTCGAGCAGTACCACCGCGACGGCGTCGTCCTCCTGCGCGGCGTGTTCGAGCCGTGGATCGAGGGGCTTCGTTCGGCGATCGAGGAGAACAAGGCCGCGCCCAGCTGGCGTGAACGCACCTACCGGCCGGGAGACGGTCGCTCGCCGTTCTTCCAGGACTACTGCGTGTGGAACCGGTTCGACGGCTACCGCGCGCTGGTTGTCGACTCGCCGATGGCCGAGATCGCAGCCCGCCTGATGCGGTCGCGGACGGCACGGGTGTTCCACGACCACGTGCTGGTCAAGGAGCCGGGCAACACCACCGAGACCCCGTGGCACCACGACCTGCCCTACTACCTGGTCGACGGCCCCTGCACGGTCAGTTTCTGGGTCCCCGCCGATCCGGTGCCGCGGGACCGCGGGATCGAATACGTGGCCGGATCGCACCGCTGGGGCAGGAGCTTCCGGCCGACCCGGTTCGACGGCACCCCGCTCTATGCCGACGACCGGTCCGACCCGGTGCCGGATCTTGACGCCAACCGCGATGCACTGGAAATCAGGAGCTGGGACGTCGAGCCCGGTGACGCGATCGCGTTCAACTTCTCCACCCTTCACCACGCCGCCGCCAATCACTCCGATCTGCGCCGCCGCGTGACCTCGGTCAGATGGGTGGGCGACGGGGCACGGTTCGTCGAACGGGCGGGCACCACCTCGCCGGCGTTCCCGGACCTTGCCTTTCGCGACGGCGACCCGTTCGAGGGCGACGAGTTCCCGCAACTGTGGCCGCCGGCGGGCTGACCATGATCCGCACATGAGTGCGTTGTGGTCCTGTCGCATGCTGTACAGGCCGGTCAGCGCGGTGGTATAGCTGACCCGGACCCTCGTGAAGGCTGGTCGGAAACGCGATGGGACTGTTCGACATCATTGGCGCGTTTCTGCGCAGGCACATCACCCGGAACCGGGCCGAGATCGGCATGGGTGTTTCGGGACTCGGGGCGCTCGTCACACCCCTGCTGCTGTGGATCTCCTGGTCGCCGGACGCGCTGAAGATGGTGCTGATCTTCGGTTTCGGCTGTTTTCTGCTTGCGACCTGGTTCGCCCAGTACGCCGCGCCGGAGACCGTCGACCCCGACGAGGAGCGGCTGCCCAGGCCCGGTGAACTGCCACTGCCCGGCACCCGGGACGGAAAGCAGGACACCTGGCGTGACGTCACCTAGGACGCCCTGAACACGCGGCATTCCGACCTTTCGGCCCCGGGCGTGACCGGCGCCACGGGCGGGACCCGCCGGTGAACCGAAATCCACCGGATTCCCGGTGCCGGCATGAGGTCGGCTCACGCTTGCAGGAGGGGTCCAAGACGGAAATACTCCCCGACACCCCTTCACCCCGAATGGCAGGTACCTCGATGACCGCAACAGCCGAGCAGCTTGCAACTTCCTACGAACAAGACGGTTTCGCCTTCCCGCTTGACGTCATGAACGCGGACGAGGCCAGCGCGGTGCGCGCTGACCTCGAAGCGGCAGAAGCGGAACTCGCCGACGACCCGGCCCGGCTTTCGATGCTTCGTTCCTATCCGGACCGACTGCTTCCGTCGTTTGACGCCGTGATCCGCAAGCCGCACGTCATCGATGCCGTCTCCCGTATCCTCGGCCCCGACCTGATGGTGTGGAGCGGCGGGCTTTTCATCAAGGAAGCAAAATCGACCAATATCGTCACATGGCACCAGGATCTCACCTACTGGGGTCTGGACGACACAGACGAGCTGACGGTGTGGGTCGCGCTCTCGCCGGCCAACGTGGAGAGCGGCTGCATGCGGTTCGTCCCCGGCAGTCACCGCCATCGTCAGGTGGCGCATACCGACACCTTCGATGCGAACAATCTGCTGTCCCGCGGCCAGGAGGTGGCGGTCGAGGTCGACGAGAAGGATGCCGTCGACATTGTGCTCAAGCCGGGGCAGGCATCCATGCACCATGGCCACCTGTTCCATTCCTCGGGCCCGAACCGAACCGGGGACCGGCGTATCGGCGCGGCCATCCGCTACATCCGGCCATCGATGAAGCAGCAGACCGGGGACCGTTCACTGGTCGCACTGGTTGCGGGCTCGGACGATTTCGGGCATTTCACCGTCGCGGGATCACCCCGCGGCCGGCTTGCGGACGAGGACTTCGACCTGTGCCGGCGCGATAGCGAGATCAAGCGCCGGGTTCTCTACGCGGGAGCCGAGGACAGAAAGGGTCAGAGGTACTGACCGCCGGACGGGAGATGACCGGACCATGAACAAGGTCTATGCGGATGCGCGATCGGCGCTGGATGGTCTGCTGCGGGACGGGATGAGTATCGCGGCCGGAGGATTCGGTCTTTCGGGCATTCCCGAGAACCTGATCCAGGCGATTCGCGAGTCGGGTGTGAAGAACCTTGTCATCGCCTCGAACAATGCCGGCGTCGACGACTTCGGCCTCGGCCTCCTGCTGCAGGAGCGGCAGGTGGCGAAGATGATCTCGTCCTACGTCGGCGAAAATGACCTGTTCATGCAGCAGTTTCTCGCCGGTGAACTCGAGATCGAGTTCAATCCCCAGGGTACGCTCGCAGAACGGCTTCGCGCCGGCGGAGCCGGGATCCCGGGCTTCTACACCGCGACCGGGGTCGGAACGCAGATTGCCGACGGCAAGGAGCACAAGGAATTCGACGGCAGGACCTATATCCTTGAACGCGGCCTCAGGATGGACCTCGGCATCGTCAAGGCGTGGAAGGGTGATGCGGAGGGTAATCTGACCTACCGGAAGACCGCGATGAACTTCAATCCGGAGTGTGCCACCGCCGGAACCGTGACCGTTGCCGAGGTGGAGGAACTGGTTCCGGTCGGAACACTCGACAAGATGGCGATCCACACCCCGGGGGTCTATGTCCAGCGCCTCTTCCAGGGCAGCCACGAGAAGCGGATCGAGAACAGGACCACGCGCGCGGCCTGACAGGCGCGCCGTCGCACGGAGGAATGCACCCATGCCCTGGGACAGGAACCAGATGGCCGAACGGGCCGCGGCTGAACTGCAGGACGGATTCTACGTCAATCTCGGGATCGGCATCCCGACCCTGGTCTCGAACTACGTGCCTGCCGAGTACAACATCACCCTGCAGTCGGAGAACGGCATGCTGGGAATGGGCCCGTTTCCGACCGAGGAAGAGGTCGATCCCGACCTGATCAATGCCGGCAAGCAGACCGTGACCGAACTGTCGAAGACGAGCTATTTCTCGTCGTCGGAGAGTTTCGCCATGATCCGGGGCGGGCACATCGACCTCTCGATCCTCGGAGCCATGGAGGTATCCGAGACCGGCGACCTTGCCAACTGGATGATCCCGGGCCGCCTGGTCAAGGGCATGGGCGGCGCGATGGACCTGGTGGCCGGTGTCAAGCGCATCGTGGTGATCATGGACCATGCCAACAGGAAGGGTGAGCCGAAGCTGCTCCGGGAATGCTCCCTGCCGCTCACCGGCAAGGGAGTGGTGGACCGCATCATCACCAATCTCGGCGTGTTCGATGTCGTGGAGGGCGGGATCCGGGTGGTCGAACGGGCGCCCGATGTCAGCCTGGCCGACATCGAGGCGGTAACCGAGGCAGCACTCGTCGACTGACACCGGAGCGAGGCGACCGATGAGCGACAACCGGCTGGTCTTCGCGATCCTGCCCCCGTTTGCCGACGATGTCCCCGCGATCGCGGACCGGCTGCGCGAGGACGTGCCCGGGCTCGAGGTCGCCTGTGCCGGGACCGAGGCCGAGGTTCCCGCCGTGCTGGAGCGTGCCGATGCGGCACTCGGCTGGATCCCGCCCGATGCGATGCCGGCGGCCAAGCGGATACGCTGGCTGCAATGCCCGTTCGCCGCACCCTTTGCCGGGTACTATCACCAGGAGCTGATCGACCATCCGGTGGTCATCACCAACCTGCGCGGGATCTATTCCGACCACATCGCCCACCACATCCTCATGTTCATGCTCGCGCTCTCGCGCGGCCTGCCCTACTGGATGGACGCTCAGCGGAAGGGGCGATGGACCAGGGACGCGCGCAGGCGCGGCTACCGCAACATCGTGAACTCGACCGTGCTGATTCACGGTGTCGGCGGCATCGGGGCGGAGACCGCGCGGCTGTGCGCGGCCATGGGCGCGCGGATCATCGGCATCGACGCGAGGCGCGAGCATGACTGCCCGGGCGAGATGCACCCGCCCGCGCATCTCGACCAGGTTCTCCCGGAAGCCGACTTCGTCGTCACGACGGTTCCGCACACTCCCGAAACGGAACTCATGTGGAACGCGGAGCGCTTCGCGCACATGAAGCCCACCGCGTATTTCATCAACATAGGCCGGGGCATGACCACCAGCCTCGATGACCTGGTGGAAGCACTTGCCAACGGAACCATTGCCGGCGCCGGTCTTGACGTGTTCGAGATCGAACCCCTGCCCGACGGCCACCCGCTCTGGTCAATGGAGAACGTGATCCTGACGCCGCACATCGCGGTCGCCGACGCGGAAGACCTGGCCGAGCGGCGCTATCGCATCCTGGTCGCCAACGCGCGCCGGTTCGTTGCCGGAGAACCGCTCGACGCGCTTGAGAACATTGTCGACAAGGCCGTCTGGTACTGACGCCAGCCCCGCTGTCGGGATTCAGGCTGCCTGATAACCGCGCTTGCCGGCGCCCGTGCCGCGCCCGGCGAAACTGCAGCCATGCATCGGGCCACCGATGTCGGCACCAGGACATGACAGGAACGCAGGCTGGTAGCGCCTGGCTGCGCGCACTGCAGGGAACGAGGCGAGGCGCCGATCCTGTCAGCAGAAGTTCGTATTCATCTGGACACCGGCCTCCGTATGTTGATCCGACCAGCCGGAGTAATGGACGTCGCCCTCGGTGCCCTCGTAGCGGATCCTCACAAGCGCCTCAATCTCGGCGTACCCGAACCATCCGTAGTCCAGCACCGGATATGCCCCCGTGCTCAGACATTCCTCCCTGTCCGTATGGGTCCTGTATTCCCAACCTGTGCCTACGTGTACCCTTGCAAGGACCCTCAGCTTCAGGCAGTACCCGGTGCGCCTGCCCGCAAGTTGCGGGTCTTCGCCACTCACGGTATAGGAAACGTTCAATTGCCTTGCGCTGCAACTCTGGACCGACACCGAATCTATCGAGGGGCGGACCTCGTCGACGAAACTCGACATGGACGAAGCCGGGACCGCTGCCACAGCCGACAGCAGGACGACAAGACAACCGGTAATGCTGACCTGATGCAAATTCCGACCAGAAAACCGGAATACTGACGATCGGGTACATTCCATCGCAGTGCTCCGCTTTCGCCAGCCCTTAATTTCAGTCTGTCGCAGATATCCGCCCAGGGAAACAGGAGCAAACGAGGATTTCGCCCGCAAGAATCATGTAGGTTCCAAATACAGACCGGTACTACTAATCAGGTTCCCGGTTACTACAAGTGAACAGCGGCGGCCGGGGGCATCAGTTGCGTTCGCGCCGCGCGGCCCGCCGGTGCCATGCGGCGAATGCCAGGAGCAGAGCGACGCCCGCGAAGAAGGACAGGTCGCCGAGTCGACCGGCGGTGGTTTCCGCGAGCGGGGCAGGCAGTCGGATGTCGAGGCTGCCGGTGTTTCCAAGTTCGAGCCTGCCGAGCCGCCGCCCATAGCCGTCCACCGCGCCGGTGATGCCGGTATTGGCGACGCGCAGGACCGGCAGGCCCGTCTCGATGGCGCGCATGCGAGCGATCTCGAAATGCTGGTGCGGTCCCGCCGTTTCGCCGAACCAGGCATCGTTGGTCAGGTTCAGCAGCCATTCCGGCGGGTCATCGGCTGCGACGACATCGCCCGGAAAGATCACCTCGAAGCAGATCAGCGCGCCGAACGGCGGAATGCCTGGAAGGACAAGCGTCGAGGGGCCCGGCCCCGCGGAGAAGTCCTTGTCCCCGGCCGTCAGCTTCGCCGCGCCCAACAGGCTGCGCAGCGGCACATATTCGCCGAAGGGCACCAGATGCGCCTTGTCGTGGCGTCCTCGCAGACGGCCCTCCCGGTCTATCGCGAGGATGCTGTTGTAGTACCGCCCGTCCTCCCGCCAGGGCGCACCGGAAATCAGGCCCCGGCGACTCTCAACGCTCTTTCCCAGCACCTCGACAAGCGGTGAGCCGGATTGCAGCAGCCGGGCGACGGCCGTTTCGGGCCAGACCACGGCGTCCGGCAGGGGACCTGCGGATGAAAGGCGCTCCAGGCGCTGCAGGTGGGCGGCGGCGTCCTCGCGCCGCCACTTCTCGGATTGCGGGATATTCGGCTGAACGAGGCGCAGAAGCGGTCCAGCTGCAGCCTCGGTCGGAGGGGCGCCGCCGAGACGCAACTCTCCGTAGGCGAACATCGCCGCAACCGCGAGAGCGGCCGCCGTCCATGCCCGCCGGTCGGGCACGGACAGCAGAAGGCAGACGGCAAGCGTCGCCAGCCCGACCCCGTAAATGCCGACGACTGCGGCCGCCTGCTCGACGGCGGGAACATGCAGCCAGGCGAAACCGAACAGGTTCCAGGGAAAGCCGGTGAGCAGATGGCCGCGCAGCCAGTCGCCGAGGCCGAGCGCGGCCGCCAGCGCCAGCGCCCGTCCGATTCCCGGCCGCGTCAGCCGATGCGCCAGCGCGCCGGGAAGAGCCAGGCAGAAGGCAAGCAGCGACGCCAGGCCCAGAACAGCTGCCGGCCCGCCGACCGCCGTTGCGCCGCCGACGACGAAGAAGGCGCCGGCCACCCAGTAGAGACCGGCGGTGAAGAACCCGAACGCAAAAGCGAATACCGTCAGGAAAGCGTCCCGGAACCGCGCCGTCCCGTCGAGCAGCCATGCAAGCGCTACAAGGCCCGCGGCCAGGGCCGGCGTCGCGCCCACAGGCGGCATGGCGCATGTGGCTCCAATGCCTGCGGCTGCCGCGGCCAGTAGCCGTTTCCGGCCCGCCAGCCCGGCGAGCCGCGTCCTCATTCGTCCGCCGGCGGATTGCGCGGCCTGAGCCGCTTCAGCCGGCGCGGGTCGCCGTCCAGCACTTCGGATTCCAGGCCCGACGGATGCGACACCAGTTCGCCGCGGCTCGGAACGCGCCCGAGAAGGTTGAAGCCGAGTCCGCCCAGGGTGTCGCGGTCCTCGCGCTCGTCGTCCGTCAGGACGTCGCCGTCAGCGGCATTGAAGTCCCCCAGCGTTGTCCCGGCGTCCGCCACCAGCGGGCCGTCGGGCCGCGCCTCCAGGTGCGGCGGCTCGGCGATATGGTGCTCGTCCTCGATATCGCCGACGATTTCCTCGACAGGGTCCCCGATTGTGGCGAGACCGTCTCTTCCGCCGAACCCGTCCACGATCAGGGCCATCCGCGTACGCTTGAGCCGCGTTTCGAGCAGCAGGTCCAGGACCGGCATCGCCGGCGAGACGAACAGGACTTCGCGCGCGAGGGCCTTCAGCGCGGGCGTGTTCGGCTCGCCGATACGGGCCGGCACGTCCTTCACACGGATCATGACAACGATCCGGTCGAGGTGCTTCTCGAGTACCGGCAGGTGCGCATGGCGCGAGTGCTCGACCGCCGCGACAACTTCCTCCAGCGGCGCAGTGGCGGAGAGGGCGACACTGTCCGCCCGCGACACCATCACATCTTCGATCGTCATGCGGCGAAGCTTGCGCACATTTTCCGGCAGGCCCCGTTCGGGCGGGTCGACAGGCGTTGCGTCCTCGGTATAACCGAACGACTGTTCGGTCGGAAGATCTCAACTATTTGCAGAGCGTTACCTGTCTCTCATGGAAGGCTTAACCTGCACCGCATTCGGGAGGCTGTCAAGGGCAATGGCCTTGTTTGGCAGTGACAATGATCAACAGAAATGGATGAGTTTCGTGAAAATTCGGGAACTGGAATCGAGGACTCAATGATCGACGTACATTGGAGATTTCTTGCTGGGCATGGCATCGAGGATATCGGGATTTCCTGCTACGGAGATGCATATGCGACAGTGAATCCAGAAGTACGACAAGAGGTCCCGATTGTATCGCTGTCGACAGGAAAGGGACGGAGGTCAATGAGGGGCCCCGAGGGAAAACGCAGACGGCGCGCTGTATTGCTGACCGACCACGAGTGGAAGCAAAGAAAGCTGAACGGCACGACACGTGAGACGCGGATTTGGTGCCGACAGTCCGAGGGCCAGAACCTCCCGCCTTCTGTCGCACCAGACCATCGACCCCTGGACCTCGTTGCGTGTGGATCTCTTCGATGGCGCCAGGCGGAGCCCGGAGTCAGCCGGACGTACAGAGCCGCCGGAGCCCAGCCGGCCATCACCCGGTGTCGTCCTGTCGGGTGCCGCCGTGGTCCATTGGCGGCGCAGTGAACCTCGGGGCCGAAGAAGCGGGAATGGCAGACGCACTGGAAACACGCTCCCCGGTGAACACCCGCTCAGGCCCAATACAGTTGCCTTGATGGGAAATCGGACAGGGTTCAGGGACCCATCGGTGGGCCTTGCGTGACAGGGGACCGCGGACGCGAAGCGGGTCGTTGCCCGTCTTGCGCTTGACGCCCCGGGGCCTGGCCTGTCCCCGGCTGGAGACCACCTGTTTTTCGAGGATCTCGTCGAGGATGGCGCCCTCAGCGCTCGGACCCGTCAGCCGTGGGGGGGGAAAGCGCCGGGATGAATGATCCGGCGGCGCACGACGTTGACGGCATGGAGGAAGGATAATCGGTCCGGATCCTGTCCTGCGCTGGCGGCGGCCTCGTGGATCAGGCAGCGCACGGCGTAGTGGGCCAGCACCAGACCGTCGAGTTCCTGCAGCACGAGTTCCGGGGTCTTGCTGCGCAGCAGGGCCCCGGGTCCCAGCATGTGGGTCTTGACCTCGTCGTATGCGGTCTCGATCTCCCGGCGCTCGTGATAGAGCGCGGCGAGTTCGGCCGCCGGCGCCTGCTCCGGATCGAGCAGCGTGGTGATCAGGGTGAAGGGCTCCTCGCTGCCGGGCATCTGGTAGCGCACCACCCGCACCGCACGGCGGCCGCGGAGCCGGCGGCGGTCCCGGCCACTGCCGTTGATGACGCTGGACCAGGAGCCGTCGGGGAAGCTCCCGCGCACGGGAAAGGCCTGGTTCGACTTGACCCGCCAGAGGAGGTCGGCGCCGCGGTCCTGAGCCTGTGACCATAACGGAAAGCCGCCGTAGTAGCGGTCGGCAAGCATCAGCATGCCGGGCTCGAGATGCGGCACCAGTCGTTCCGCCTGTTCCATCTCCGATTCCGACCACGGGCCGCCGCACCAGGCCAGCGGTGCCCGGGTGCCGAGTTCCATGAGCACCGACAACCGAAGCTTCGGATACCCGGCCTGCCCGCGCGATGCGCCGGGCAGACCGAAGTGCCGACGGTTCGCCTCCTCGTCCGGAACCGACAGGCTCGACCCGTCGACCGCCACCAGACGACGGTCCCGGTACCAGGCGCCGGGCGTCGACGGCGCCGCCAGCGGCCGTACGCACGCCTCGCGCAACGCCGCAAATGGCTGTGGGCCCAGCCGGCTCCGCGCCCGGGAGATCGACGACTTGCCCGACACCCGCACCAGAAGCTCCGGCGATACCCACCGCAACCCCTCCATCAGGCAGCGCAGCACCTCCCGCGTCGACGCCTGGCGGAACAGCGGCATCATGATCACGTAGTACATCATGACCTCGGCCGGCAACGACCGGCGGCGGACGCTCTCGCGTTCCGTGCGGCGAAGGGCCTCACGGACCGCAGCGAGCGGAAACACACGCGCAATCACCCCGACGCTCAGGTAGTCCGAAAGGCGCAACCCTCCGGGCAGCGAAGCCGGCGTGCGGGCCATCCCGAAAACCCCACATCCCGTGACACCGACCACACCATGCGACCACATTTTAATAGTGCAACACTATTGCACCCAAGCCGACGGGCGCCAGTCCCGAGCGGGGAGATGTTCCGGCACTGCCAACTGGCGCTCGCAGTCGATGGCGAAGATCAAGACCCCAAACGGCTCGAGATCGATTGGAACGGCCCTGCAGGCCTCCAGCTCCTCCGGCGCAACCTTGCCGTGGCGCCCAGGCTGTTGGCCAGCCAATCCAAAGGGCTGGACCGGGGAATGGGCAGCTGCGACCGGGCCCGGCAGCTATACCGTCCTCATTCCCTGTCCGTAGCCATCGTGACTGTCAGCACGGCCGGGCAACCCCGGTCGTGGCCGCTCAGGATGGCACGATCAGCGCGTCGACACCGGCTACCCCCTGCCCTTCGGGCAGCACGATGCACGGGTTGACGTCGATGCTCGAGAACCGGCCGGCATTGGCGGCGGCGAACACCGACAGATTGACCAGGGTACGGGCGAGCGCATCGATGTCGCACGGAGGCTGGCCGCGCACCCCCTCGAGCATCCTGAATCCGCGGATTTCGCGAATCATGCGGTGGGCCTCGTCGATCCCGAAGGGAGCGATCCGGAAGGTCACGTCGCCAAGGACCTCGACGAACACGCCGCCGAGGCCGAACATCACCGCAGGCCCGAACACCGGGTCGCTGATCACGCCGAGCACGGTCTCCACCCCGCCGGTGACCATCTCCGAGAGATTGACCCCCGTGATCCGCGCATCCGGATGGTGGTGACGCGCCGCGCCGGTGATCTCCAAGTGAGCCTCTGCCGCCTCCGCCGCCGAGTTCACGTCGAGCCTGACAGCGCCGATCTCTGTCTTGTGCAGGATGTCCGGCGAGACGATCTTCATCGCCACCGGTCCGCCGATCGCGCTCCACGCGTCCGCAGCCTCCCCCGGCGTGGTTGCAAGCCTGCTCGCGGCCATCGGCACTCCGGCCGAGGCCAGGATGCGGCGGGCCTCGTCCTCGTCCACGGTGCGATCAGGAATCCCGAGGGCGGCCGACGGCAGAGACGGCGGCGCGGCCCCGGCACCGCGTTCGAACGCGGTGCCGAAATGCACCATCGCCGCGGCTGCCCGGACAGCGCGCGCCGGATCCTCGAGGATGGTGTAGCCGGCGTCCTCGTAGGCACGCACCACGTCATCAGGTGCCACGATCGAAAGCACCATCGGCGCGCGGGCATATTCCTCGCGGATGTCCCGGAGGGTCTCGATCAACCTTTCGGAGACCATTCGCGAACCGGCAACCACGGTGAAGAACGCCACCACGGCGTCGTAACCGCCTTCGTCCATCATGCTTCGCATGAACTTGCCGATCAGGCTCATGTCATTCAGTGCCTGGGCGGTGATGTCTACCGGGTTGCGCACTCCGGCGAACGGAATCAGTTCCTTCAGGTACGCCTGCTGGTCGCTCGGCATCGGCGCGACATCAAGCCCGCATGCCTCGGCCGTGTCGGCCATCTGGACACCGGCGCCGCCGGAGATTGTCATGATCCCGAGCTTGTCGCCGCGCGGCATCGCACCCGACTGGCAGGCAAGGGCAATGTCGAGCAGTTCCTCGATCGAGTCGACCCGGCAGACACCGTACTGGCGGAACAGCGCATCGTAGACAGCATCGGCACCGGCGAGCGAAGCGGTATGCGACGCCGCGGCCTCGGCACCGGCACCGCTGCGCCCGACCTTCTGGAAGATCACCGGCTTGTTGGCGGCATAGGCCCGCTCGAGCGCATCACGAAGCCCCGGCCCGTTGCGCACGCCCTCGGCGTAGACCGCGATCACGCCGACGTCGGGTGCGTCGGCATACCACGCGATGCACTCGGAAATCTCGATATCGCACTCGTTGCCGGTGGTCACCCAGTAGGTGCACCGCACGCCGCGCTTGGCCGCCACCGTGTACAGGTGGCTACCGAAGGCGCCGGACTGACTCGCGATCGCGATCGGCCCGGGCTGGACCGGATACTGTTCGACACTGGTGGAAAACGTCGCCAGCCAGTCGGTGCGGGCGTTGAATGCGCCGAGGCAATTCGGCCCCAGCAGCCTGATCCCGGTCCGCGCCGAGATCGCGGTAAGCTCCGCCTGCCAGGCGGCTCCCTGTTCATCCTGCTCGGCAAATCCGGAACTGAAGATCACGGCGGCCCCCACACCCTTCTCGGCGCAGTCGGTGATGGTCTGGACCACGGCCTGCGCCGGAACCGCGACAATCACCGCGTCGACCTCGCCGGGCACCTCGAGGATGGAGGGATAGGCCCTCACTCCCTGCACGGTGCTCCGGTTCGCGTTGACCGCGTGGACATCACCCTCGAACCGGCCATTGAGCAGGTAGTGGAGCGGGCGTCCGCCGATGCGCGCCGGGTTGTCGGAAGCCCCGATAACGGCAACCGAGCGGGGATCCAGCAGCCGGGCAAGCGGACGTCTGGCAATGGAAACGGGCGTGGTCATGGGACCGATCACTCTCCGGAACGGGTTGGGGTCTACTGCGTGGCGATCGGGGTCGGCGGGCTTCCCACCGCTCCCGGCAGGCGCAGGGGCGGTGCGGTGAGCAGGAACCGGCAGCGCCCGAGTTCCGCCAGACGGTCGCGCAGACCGGTCAGGTAGAACATCTCGCTGATGTGGATACCGAGCCTGAAGATGCACAGCTCGCGCAGCGGCGCATCCCCCGGCGGCAGCGGAACGGAGGTATCCTCGATGCCGCAGTTGTCGCCGATTGCCACCGCCACGCCGCTGTCGCGGGTCCAGTCGTGGAACCGGTCATCGCGGCCGTCAAGACAGTCGAAGGAGCTGTGAAGGCTGAGTTCGTCGGGGGTCCGCCCCATGTCCAGCAGTCCCTGGGCAAAACCGGTGTGAAAACACACCATGTCACCCTCCTCGACCTCGATCCGGTCCTCCTCCATGATCCGCATCAGCTCCTCGTAGCCGACCTGAACCCGGGCGCGCCCGTGACGGTGCTCGAGGTCGACAAGGACCCCGCGTCCCTGCACGCAGGCCTCGGCCATGTTCTCGATCCCCAGTGCGCGCGCCCGCGACCCCTCGATACGGGTGAACTCGTCCCCGGCGCGGTCGGTCTGCGGTCCGACCACGTAATCGCCGCCACGCCAGCCGTTGTAGTAGACGATTTCCGGTTCCCCGTCACCGTCGGCGTCGAACCATCCGCCGACGTGGCACAGACTGTCCCACCGGGTCGAGTACTGCAGGCAGATCAGGGCGGCATCATCGCACTCCACGTCCGTCAGCTGCGGATCGGTGATGTGAAGCGGCAGGTTGAAATTCGCCAATCCGCCGCGCCGGGTCGCGAACAGGCGCGGCGGGAAACGCCGCGGGTTGGGCAGGCGGCCGCCCGGATGGTCCAGCGGCAGCAACAGGCAGAACCGTTCCCCGGTCTCGCCCTCCCGGACGGCGCTCAGGACCCGTTCCGCAGCCAGCAGGGTGAGCGACCTCTCTGGTCATCGGGGCCGCACCCCCCCGGTTCGACCCCTCCGGCCTTTTGACCCATCGTCGCGCCATGATCTCGCCCTCTGCTCCGGCTACCGACGCCGGATCGCCGGCATTTCCCGCGGGCCTGGCACTCCGCCAGCCACCTGGCCTTCGCCGCCAGTGCCGGACCAGCGCTGAAACCGTCCCTGCCGTGCGTCACGATCCCCTGCAGGGTCGTGCAGCCTTCCGCGCACCATCACACCGCTCCGGGACATGGTACCAATCCGCCAGACGGTCACCGCGCGCGAGCATACGGCATCGCCACCCGACCCCGGCACCCTGTTGGCGCCGTGTTCCGTTGCTTGACCGTTGCCCTGGCCCGGCACTCGCGCCGGCACATGACACGTGACCCGTCCATCCGGTCCGTCAGGACCCCGCGGTGCGGGTGGGCCTCCTCATCCCAAGGCCCGGAGCACGAGCCTGACCTGGAGTCGCGAATGGCCCCGGCGCAACTCATGCTCTATACTCAGCGTGCTCGCTTTCCGCACAAGCGAACCCGGTCTGATAACAGATCACACACAGTGTGCACCTGACCTCAATGCTTGACACTCGTCAAAATTGAGTAAATACTATACTCAGAATGAGAAAAGTGCCTCTGCTGTCTTGAACCCAAGAGTGCTGTTTCAGGCGTTTTGCGGGAGAAATACTTATTCATTCTGGAGTTCTCTCATGAAACTCCTGCCGGGATTCACCGGTCATGCAGCAATCGTACATTTCTCCTACCTGACTTCTCGCTTTCCAAGGAGGATACAGTCGTGAGTTCTACCAAAGATCGAGTCAAGGAACTGGTCAACCAGCACCTGAATCTTGGCAGGGAACCCAACTTTGATGCCGGGCTCGGTGATTCGGACGTTTCTTCGGTGGATGCGGTCGCATTCGTCAAGAAGGTTGGAGAAGCCTTTGGTGTCGAAATACCGCCCGAGAAGGTTGCCAACTTCAAGACACTGCAGGACCTGGTTCAGTATCTGGACTCGTAGAGCGGCTGATCCGGGAAACTGGATCAGGGCAGTCTTCTGTGAAAGGTTTCACCTGGTCCGAGCAATGACGAAAGCCCCGGCCACGGGGCTTTCGCTTGGACCGGTCAATGATGGATGCTGAATTGCACCCTCGTTCAACCGACAGGACACATGCCGACCGCTCGCACAACGGGCCCGACAGAGCTGCCGGACCCTTGTGGAAACCGTTCCACAAGACGGACACGGCGGCGGTTTATCATGTGGACCTGGCAGCAAACGGGCGCCGGGAGAACCAGGCTCTTGCCTGGCTCGATGAATCGGAACGTCAACGACGGGACAGGTTTGTGCATCCCAGACCGCACCGTCAGTTCACTCTTTGCCGGGCGGCCTTGCGGCAACTCCTTTGCGGGCGACTGGGATGCCGTAACGATCAACTGTCATTCGCGGCTGCACGGCATGGCAAGCCGTTCGCTCTTGTAAACGGGGCCCCGGTTGCTGCGGCATTCAACGTGAGCCATGGCGGTCGCCATGGACTTATTGCACTCGCCTCAACGGAATGTGTCGGTGTCGATGTCGAGGAGCGATCTCCCCGGCGGGACCTTGACGGGGACATTCGCCTCCTGTTTGCCCCGGGGGAACGTGTTGCTCTCGGGGCACTCAGTGGATGGCGCAAGATCGAACTGTTTTACCGGTTGTGGACTCTGAAGGAAGCACTGATCAAGGCGACGGGGTTCGGACTCTCTGTGGACACCGCGGGATTCGACATCCCACGCGGAATATATGAGGAAACGGGATCCGGCCTGTTCAGTCTCCCCGGATCACCGGAGGAATCCTGGTACCTGGAGTGCCTCGACAACGCCACTTTTTCCGCTGCACTCGCCTGCGAGGCAGGGTCTGCTTCGAGTTTCGATTCAAGGACATAAGCGCCAGAGTGCCGGCATGGGCACACACGCAGCCCGGACTGTCCCGGAGCCACGGTCCGTATGCGAGAGTGAGCTCCACGATGGCTCAGCACGCCCGCTACGACGGCACGGCAGTCTCGATGCCGGCACCCGCCTGATGCCCGGCTATGGCAATGGACCTGCCATCGACCTGTACTGTCCCTTCCGGTCACTCCTCGCCGAAGAGTTCGACCCGGGGTCGTTGATCTGGGAAACCATGGCTGAAACCCTGTCGGTGCTCGCCGGGACCACCACATCCCGAACCTGCTCACCGACCACGATCTCGTGCCCGGGGCTGTTGACCGGTTCCGGGACGCCAGGCCGACCGTTGGCGTGTTTCATTCCCTGTCAGCACTGGCATCCCTGCTGTCGCCGACCAGCAGGTACGCGGCACTGGTGCTGTTCGATCCGCCGAACTGCAACCCGGCTGCGAGCAGAGCCGGGTTCGACAAGGCTGCCGAACGCCTCGCCCGAAAATCACGAAAACGCGGCTGCAGGTTTCTGTCGGAGGAGGAGTTCACCGACCTCCTCGGCTCCATGTCGACTTTCCTCCCGGAACTTCCCGGGTTCCGGCAGCAGATGGCGAAGACGGCATTGCGTCGACGCCCCGGCGGCGAAATGGAACTGCGCTGCCCACGAGAATTCGAGGCGCAGATTGTCGACTGCGTGCGGAGCTGCGCACCCCTCCTCGACCTGGCAACGCTACCACGTCCGACAAGGGCAATTGGCACTGACCCTGCCTTGCCGTATTTCGACCTGCCGATCTTCGATCTTCACCACGTTTCGGCCGTGGACGACGACCTTGTTCCCGAAAACACCCATCGGCTCCGACCTGAACAGCCGGTTGAGTGCATCACATGTCTGCGCAACTTTCTCCTCGAACTCGGGCTCGCCCAGTCCCCGTCCTGACTGCGCGCGGTCTACTGCCTGAGCGTGTCGATCCAGTAGCGCATGCGCTCGAACGGATAACGGGGCAGCGAAATCCGGCGCCGACTTTCGCCACCGAACAATCCCGCAAAACTGACCGGGAGGCCGACCTCGTAGGCCCGGGCGACAGCCTCCGCAAACCGGTCGCCATCCGGCGGATTTCGGAGTGTCGTCAGCACGGTCGGCGGACCATCACTCTGTGGCGTGTCCGGCCAGGCGCCCGCAATGGCCGCTCCCAGCGAAATTCCCGGGCCCGCTTCGACGATTGCCTCGATTCCCCGGGCCGACAGCGTTCGGGCAATGTGTTCAAGCGGAGGTGCCTGTCTTCCCTGTCCGATCGACCTGCGGAGGATATCCGGGAAGCCGTTCCTCTGCATCTCCAGGCCGGTGGCGCCGTCAATCACGGCACATGACAGCGGAGCCGGACTCACGTCATTCACCAACCGTTCGGTCGAAGAGCCGTTCGTCCCGCCGCCTGCCAGGACAAGCCGCAACCCGTCTTCGAACCTGATCGCTCCCGCCGCCCTGACTGCAGCCAGTTCACCGATTCCCTGCCCGACAACCACGCTCGCATTCACACCGACGCTGGACCAGAGAGCGGTGATCGCACAGTGCAGGGCATAGACCGTCGGCAGCACCCACGCAGGATCCTCGCGATCATCCTGCGCACCGGAGCGTGCGAACATGCGATCCGTGAGTGACTCGCCGCGTTCGGCGCGGACCGCCGCATCGCAGTGGTCCAGCACAGCCCGCGCGACAGGCTCCGTCTCGTACAGGGCTGCTGCAAGATCGGCCCAACCGGCATGCGATCCGGGAAAGACGAGGGCAACCTTCGGCGTCCCGCTCGGGTCCGGCGTGTCATCACCATGTGCAATGGCGTTCAGCTGCTCCCGGAGCGACGCGGCGTCGGTGAACACCACACCGGAGCGGTAGGCCAGGTGGTTCCTTCCGGTACCGGCCGTCCACGCCATGTCGGAAAGAAGCGAACCCGCAGCCGCACCATCCGACGCCAGCGCATCCTCCCTGCGATCCAGCCACGACAGATACTCCCTGGCCAGGGTTCTGACGGCACTGGCGGACTTGCCCGACAGCGGCAAGGTTCGTTTCCCGCGCTCCAAGTACGTGCCGCCGCCCGAATCCGGCCCGGCGAAGGCTTCCGGCAGCGCGACGGCGACCTCGGTCGGTGAACCTTCCGGCTCCTGCCGCCCGTCGCGCGTTCCATACCCCTCGACGATGACATGGGCATTCGTGCCCGAAATCCCGAATGCACTGACCCCGGCGCAGGCCGGCCGGTCGGGCTGAACGGGCCAGTTGGTCGCCTCCGACGTAATGCGGACCGGCAGCCGGTCCCAGTCCACATGCGGGTTCGGCGTCGCGAAGTGCAGGTGCTTCGGTATCGTGCCATTCCGCATCGCAAGGACAACCTTGATCAGCCCGGCAACCCCGGCCGCCGCTTCCAGGTGACCGATGCTGGTCTTCACCGTGCCCATCAACAGCGGGTGTCCGGCGTCACGATCCCTGCAGTAGACCGCCGCTGCGGCATTCACCTCGATTGGGTCGCCGAGCGTCGAGCCGGTACCGTGAGCTTCCAGATAGTCCACATCGCTCGGCGCGATACCCGCCCTGGACAAGGCTTCCTCGATCACCTGCTCCTGGGCGCGCCCGTTGGGAATCGTCAGCCCCGCACTGATGCCGTTGTGGTTCACCGCCGAGCCGCGGATCACTCCCCAGACAGGATCGCCCTCCGCTTCGGCCTCCTCGAGGCGCTTGAGAACGAGGACCCCGCAGCCCTCGCCCCGGACATGTCCGTCGGCGGAGGCGTCAAAGGTCCTGCAGTTCCCGTTCTGGGAGACCAGGCCCATTTCCACCATGAACCTGGCGACGGACGGGGACAGAATGGCGCTGACGCCGCCGGCAAGAGCGAGATCCACCTCTTCGCGCTGCAACGCCATCACGGCCTCATGCACGGCAGCAAGCGATGCCGCACAGGTCATGTCCAGCGGCATTGCGGGGCCCATGAGGCCCAGCACGAAGGCGACCCGACCGGCCGCCACACTGCCCATCGTGCCCAGGAGCCCGGCATCGGCGCCCTTCTGCGCCAGCACATTGCGATACTCCGAGCCGCTTATGCCGACATAGACGCCGGTGCGGCTGCCCCTCAGGCTACCGGGATCGAGTCCGGCATCTTCAATTGCATGCCAGCTTGTCTCCAGCAGCATGCGTTGCTGCGGATCCAGGGTGTACGCTTCAATCGGCCTGATTCCGAAGAAGGCGGCATCGAATTCATCGATACCGCTGACGAATCCGCCTCTGCGATACGCCGCGAGTTCGCCGTTCGGATCACCCACGATATCCCGCCAGTCGCCAGAGCCCGGCCGACCGTCGGTCACAGCATTCGCGCCTGCCGCGAGATGGTCCCAATAGGCCGCCAGGTCGGGCGCGCCAGGAAACCGGCATGCCATGCCGACGATCGCGATCCGGTCATCCTTTCCGGCAGCGCGTGGTTCTCGCTTTCGCTCGGTCCGTTGAGGCGCCGGCGTGGGGACCGGTTCCTTGCCCTGCAGGGCTTCCCCGAGTGCTTCGGCCAGGTATCCGGCAAGACTCGCCGCATCGGGATAGTCGAAGACCACCGTGTTCGGCGCAACGAACTCCCCGGCGAACGCCCGGTTGAGGCGGTTCCTCAGCTCGACGGACATGAGGGAGTCGACACCCAGGTCGAAGAACCGCGCCGTCGGGGGTGGCAGGGCGGACAACCGCAACACCGCCTGCAGCTCCTGCTGCACGAAGGAAAGCAGCAGTTCCTTCCGCTCCGCGGCCTGAACATTCCAGAGCCGATGGATCAACGCGTCCTCGAGACCCGTCGGCACAGGTTCCGCAACGTCCTCCACTTCGGTCAGCAGGTCCTCCAGCAGGGAGGGGCGCGTTTCAAAGCTCTCCGCGTAGACCGGCCAGTCCACCGAGGTAACGGCACTTCCGGTCACATCCTGGGAAAGGATGTGATCCAGGGCCCGCAGGCCCTGCTGCGGCGTGATCCAGCGGGCCCCGCGGCCGGCCATCCTGCCCGCGATCCTTTCCCGCTGCTCTTCTGCCTCTCCGACCTCCGACCAGGCTCCCCATGCAATGGACTGACCGGGAAGACCCCGGGCACGCCTGTGAGCTGCCAGTTGATCCAGGAAGGCGTTGGCGGAGGCATGGTTCGTCTGGCCTGCAGAGCCCAGAACGCCGACAACGCTCGAGAACAGCACGAACATGTCGAGGTCGCGTTCCTCGGTCGCGCGATGCAGATGCCATCCCCCCAGCACCTTGGGCCAGAGGACACGCTCAAAACGTTCCCAGTCCTGGTTTGCGACCGAGCCGTCGGACAGCACGCCCACGCTGTGGATCACACCCGCAAGCGGTGGCAGATCGGCGTCAATCCGCGCGAGCATCGCGTCGACGGCAGCGAAGTCGGTCAGGTCGGCGATCTCCACCCTGACCGTTGCACCGCCCTCCTGCAGCGCCTGGATCGCATCTTCGCTTCCCGGGTCGGGTGGCCTGCGCCCGTTCAGGACGATGGCGCCGGCGCCCCGGCTTGCGAGCCAGCCAGCAACGGCACAGCCGATCCCGCCAAGTCCCCCCGTCACGAGATAGGTCCGGTCGCCGCGCAGCCGGCCCTGTGAAACCGCCGGCATCTCGAGAACGATCTTTCCGACGTGCCGGGCTGACCGCATGAACGCCATCGCGGACGACACCTCGGCGAGCGGCCAGGATGTGTGAGGCAGCGGCGACAGCTCGCCCTCGGCAATCCGGAGCATGACACGCCTGAGCGCCGCTCCCGGTCGGGCGGGATCGGATTCCTTGAGAACATCCAGCCTCAGGGTGCTGTACTCCACATCGGGACGGGCAGCGGACATTGCTTCCTCGCTCCAGATGTCGCGTGCTCCAAGCTCGACGAAACGGCCGCCGGAAGCGAGGCACTCAAGGCTCGCTTCAATGAAACCCGGGCCGGTCAGGCTGTTGAGAACGACCTGGACACCCTCGCCGGATGTCGCCTGGAGGATCTCCTTGCCATAGCTCGTCTGCCGGCTGTCGAAGACGCGGGAGACGCCGAGCGCGCGCAGGTAGTCGTGCTTCGGACGGCTGGCCGTCGCTATCACTTCCGCGCCGGCCGCATGGGCCAGCTGGATCGCCGCAAGCCCGACTCCGCCGGCGCCGGCATGGATGAGCACGCGTTCACCCGCCTTCAGTCCCGCCAACTCGAAGGCGAGTTCCGCCGTGGTAAAGGCAACCGGCACGGTTGCAAGCTTCGCCGGCGATATCCGGTCGGGCGCCGGAGCCACGAGTTCTGCCGGGGTCACCACCTCGGGTCCGAAGGTGCCGAATGCGAGGCCCACCACCCGGTCGCCGACCGACACGTCCGCGACGTTCGGACCGGTTTCCACGACCCGACCGCACATCTCGCGCCCGAGCGGGCCGGTGTGCAACGCACCGGTTGCCCGCAACACGTCCCTGAAGTTCAGTCCCGACGCCTCGATCGCGACCCGGACATCACCGGGCTTGAGCGGACTGATTGGAACTGTCTCCGTCCGCAGACCGTCGAGCATCCCGTCCCTGTCCGGAGCCAGCCGCCAGCCCGGCTCGTCCGGCAGCGTGACCCGAGCCCTTCCTGCCCCGATCTGGACCAGGCGGGCAACGTTCCGTGCACCGTTTCGCAAGACGACATGGTTCTCGTGGTCGGGAAAGAGCAGTTCGTCCACGACTCCGGTCACACCTGCAGTCTCTTCAGGGTCGAGATCGATCATTCTCGGCCCGAGGTGCGCGACTTCCCGCGCCAGCGCCTTGCCGAATCCCCACAATGTGGCCCCCGCCAGCTCACCGACAGTCTCGCGCTCCAGCACCTGCGCACCCCGGGTGAGGAAACTCAGGCCCTTCGCCGGCGATACACCGGCGTCGAGAGCCCCCTGTACCAGCGAAAGGGCGCCGGCACCTGCCTGTTTCACATCGAGGGCGACCTCCTCGGTCGTGGCAGACACGCCGTGACCATCAAGCGCCTTCAGATGCACGATGCCCTGAAGCGGCACCTCCTGCGGAAGTCCGGCGAAGAGCGAACGCCATGCCTCGCGGCTGTCCTCCTCGACCGCCACCCTGAAGATACCAGGCCGCGGTGACGGACTTTCCCCCGCTTCCACTGTGTCACCGGCCATCACGACCGTCTGGTTCCGCGCTGCCAGGTTCGCCGCGAGCCCCTCGCCAGTGCCGTTTCGGTCGGGCACAAGAATCCAGGCACCGGGAGGAAGATCGACCTCGCTCGGCCCGTGCGCCACGATGATGCCCGGTCCGAGCGGGCGTCCACCGTCGAAGCCGTCCACGCCCAGCACGTCCGTTTCCCCGAACCCCGCCTCGGAAAAGGCGCGGCACCAGGTCTCGGGTGTCGCAAGCGCATGATCCGATCGGTAGGGATCCGCGAACCGCCACCAACCGTCCAGCAATCCGAAGGTGAGGTCCTGCAGGTACCTGCCGCGAACGAGCTCCAGGGCGACAAGCCGGCCCGAAGGCGCGAGAAGCGCCTTGCAGTGTGCGAGCGTCTCGCCAAGATTCCGCGTCGCGTGCAGGACATTGGCCGCAATGACCAGGTCGTAGGCGTGAGCCTCGAATCCCTGCCCAACCGGATCCGCCTCGATATCGAGCGCCCGAAACTCGATCTGCATCTCGCGTGCCGGGAACCTGGATTCGGCCTCGGCGAAGAACGCCGGTGAGATGTCGGTAAACATGTACTCGAACCGTCCGGGCAACAGACGCTCCAGGATCGGTTCGGTAGCCGAGCCCGTGCCCGCACCGACCTCCAGCACCCGAAGCTGCCGGCCTTCCGGCAGGTCCGCGGCCACGGCCTCAACCACATCGGCCAGCATCCGGTTCGCGGCCAGGGCGGCAGGCGCGGTGCGGTACAGGTCCGCCGCACCAGGCCCGTCGCCGCCGAAGAGAAGCGAAAGCGGGTCGATCCTGCCCTGCAGCACGTCCGCGAGGACCTCGCCACAGCGTTCAAGCAGGCCGATTTCATTGCCGCCGTGCGGGTGCAGGGCGCGCAGGCGTTCCGCGAGACGCTGCGGTTCGCTGCCGGCTGCGTCCGGTGGCCATTCCTCCGGCCCCTTGGCGACGACGAAACCGCCGCCCGGCTCGCGCCTCAGCACTCCTTGCTCGGCCAGTATCCCGAACAGCCGGTCAAAGAGCCGGCGGTGCTGTTCGAGGATGTTCCAGCGCTCGCACAGCACGTCCGGCTCGACCGCTTCGCCAACCCGTCGCCGCCAGCCCAGGTGCTCGAATGCCGAAAGCACATAGGCGCTGCCCAGGCGATCCAGGTCCTCGAGAAGGGCCGCGCGCTGTTCGGGCCGAACCCCCTCGTCATCGAGATAGTCCGGAAAACCGCCGACCCCGGCACGCACCGTCTCCAGGTCCTGAAGGAACCCTGCCGACCGGTCCGCCCCGGTCAGCGGACGCTCGCGCCAGACGACCTCGTACAGGCTGTCCTTGATGGCGGCAGACGCCGAGAGCATGGCCGCCCGCGTCGCCCGCTTCATGGTGAATCCGTCCACGCCGCCGACCGGTTCCCCGGTCACGTCATAGATTCTGAGGTCGGCCTTGACGACTTCCGGGGGATCGTCACCCGGCTGCAGCGATTCGCCCAGCTGTGCGGTCTCACGCATGCGGACGTGGCAGAAGATCCGGTCCGGCGGCGGACCCAGCAGCCACAGCCGGTCCCAGCCGAAGGGCATGTAGGTGGCCTTGCCCGCGACGCGGGCCTGGTCGCGCGCGGCGAGCACGCTCTGAAAACACCCGTCGAGCAGGATCGGATGCAGGTCGAGGTTGCTTCCGTCCAGAACGTCCGGGAGCATCACTTCACCAATCGCCTCTCCCGGGCCGGACCACACGGCCTGAAGCGGGCGAAACGACGGTCCGAGCACCACCCTGGTGCTCACCTTGTTGCGGTAGAGCGCCGCGACGTCTCCGGCCTCCAGGTCCGCCTTGAGGCCGTCGATGTCCACCCGGTGCGCGGTCTCCAGGTGGCGCTCGCCCGCCGACATCGAGCCGTCGAGATGAAGGGTCCAGCCGTCTTCGCTGCCCTGACTGAATACCTCGAAGCGACGGGGCGCAGTGCTGCCGGCGCCTTCAAAAAGGATCTGGAGCTTGCGGCCGCCTTCGCCCTCCGCGTCCTGGCTGTCTTCCTGCGGGACGATCATCGGACTGTGCAGCTGGCAATCGTCCAGAACAATCGGACCGGCGCGTTCGCCCCACAGCACCGTGGCAGCCATTGTGGCGAACATCGCGCCCGGCACCACGACCTGGCCGAACACCAGGTGGTCCTTCACCCATGCCGGGTCGCTCGAGAAGATCTCCGTTTCGAACGTGACCTCGCCTCGGGGCGATTCCCGCCTCACGCCCAGCAGCGGGTGTCCACCCTCCCGGCGTCGCTGCCTGGGGGGATCGAGCCAGTAGCGCTCGCGCTGAAACGGGTAGCCCGGCAGCGGGATTCGCCGTCGTTCCTCGCCGGCGAACAGACCCTCGAACGCCACGGGCAGCCCCGCCCGGTATGCGCCAACGACCGCGTCCCGGAAGGCATCGGCGCCGGACGGTTCCGGCGACCTCGTCGACGGCCGGCGAAGACTGGCAAGAGTGACCGGTGCGCCGGAGTTGGTGTGTGCCGCTTCCGGCCAGATCATGGCGGTCATCGGACCAAGAACCGCGTGCGGACCAATCTCGACAAGCGCATCGACGCCGATTTCGGCCAGCGTCTCCACACAGGCGCGGAACGCAACCGGTTCGCGGGCATGGCGCCGCCAGTAGGCGGCGTCGAGCGGCTGGTCGGCTCCGACCGTCCGCCCGGTCAGGTTGCTCACCAGGGTCAGCGTCGGCGGAGAGAAGGAAATCGTGGACAGAACCGCTTCCAGATCGTCAAGCGCGGGTTCGACCATGGCGCTGTGGTAGGCCGGGCTGCGCCTCAGTCGCGCGACCCGGATGTCCCGTGCCTCGAGGACCTCCAGAAGTGCCGAAACCTCCGAAGCGGGGCCGCTGATCACCTGATGCGCCCCGTTGTCCACTGCGATGCAGAGGCCCGTTCCGCGTGACGCGGCATTGTGTTCGTCCAGCGCGGCAGACACATGGTCTGCCGGTGCGAACACGGCCGCCATCGCACCTTCACCTGGCAGCGCGCCGATCAGCGCGCCTCGCGCCGCGGCAAACCGGAGACCGTCTTCCAGGCTGAATACGCCGGCCGTGTGGGCCGCCGCGATTTCTCCAAGGCTGTGCCCAAGGACCACATCGGGGCGGATGCCGATACTGGACCACAGCGCGGCCAGGGCACATTCGAGCGCGTAAATGGCCGGCTGCTTCCACTTCGGATCGTCGAGATCCTCCGCTTCGCCTGACCTGCCAAACATCACCTCGAGCAGGGAACCGCCGCGCTCTTCACGCAGCAGGGCGTCGCAGCGGTCCAGCACGGCCCGGACCACCGGCTCGGTCTCGTAGAGATCCTGGCCCATGCCGACCCATTGGCTGGCCTGTCCCGTATAGGCGAAGGCGATCCGTGCCGGGGCCACCGGGGCGGACTCTTCGGTACGCTCCAGCAGGGCCTGCAGGCCTGATCGCAGGCTGCGGGGGTCCTGAAACAGGACCGCGTCGCGGTAGCCGAAATGGCTGCGCCCGACACCTGCGGTCCAGGCCATGTCGGCCAGCAAGGAGCTGGAGCCATCCTGCCCTGCGCACGCCCTCACACCTTCTTCATCAAGCCATGACAGGTAGCGGGCAGCGAGTGCCCGCAGCGCACCGTCCGTCTTGCCCGAGAGCGGCAGAATCCGGTGTTCACGCGGACCGGGCTCCGATCGTGCGGGCCCGCAGTCGCTGCAGGACTCGGGCAGCACCGGCGAGACACGGACAGCGGCGCCCGTGGGCCATGGCATCGTGTAGTCGCTGCCCGAGCCATCCGGTTTGCCATACCCCTCCACGACCACATGCGAGTTGGTCCCGGAAAACCCGAACGAACTGACCCCCCGCCAGGGGTCCGCGACCGGGAGCCGGCGGCCATCCCATCGGTGTCGTCATGATCTTGATCGGGATTGAATCCCAGTCGATCTCGGGATTGGGGTTGCGGAAGTTCAGATGCTGCGGGATGACGCCGCGGTGCATCGCGAGAAAGACCTTGATGAGGCCCGCCACCCCTGCCGCGGCAGCGAGATGGCCGATATTGGTCTTGACCGAACCGACAAGCAGCGGCCGACCATCATCACGCCCCTTGCCATAGACCGATGCCGCGGCGGACATCTCGGTCGGATCGCCGAGCTTGGTCCCGGTCCCGTGCGCCTCGAGATAGTCAACCTGGGAGGGCAGGACGCTCGCCCGTGACAGCGCCTGTTCGATGACACGCGCCTGGGTGGCCGCTCTCGGGGCAGGAAGCCCCGGGCGTTCCCCGTCCTGGTTTATGGCAGAACCCCGGATCACGCCCCAGATGCGGTCACCGGCCGCCTCGGCTTCGCTCAGGCGCTTCATGACCAGCATGCCGCAGCCTTCACTGCGCACAAAGCCATCCGCACGTTCATCGAATGTCCAGCACTGCCCGGTAGGCGACAACATGCCGGCATTCGCAAAGGCTTCCGTGGTCAGCGGCGACAGGATGACACAGACACCACCTGTCAGCGCGAGATCCGCCTCGCCGCGCTGGAGGCCGGCCACAGCCTGGTGGAGCGCCACGAGAGACGAGGAACAGGCGGTGTCCACGGCGATGGACGGGCCCTCGAAACCAAGCGCGAAGGAAACCCGTCCGGTCGCGGTGCTGAACCGGTTGCCGGTGACGAGGTAGAGCGGCGTGTCGGGTGCGTGGGATCCCCCGTCGTCACGCGCGATTTCCTGGTATTCATAGCTGCCGATGCCGACGTAGACACCGGTGCGGCTGCCGACCAGCCGGTCCGGGGCGATCGCCGCGTCTTCCAGTGCCTCCCAGCTCACCTCCAGGAGCAGCCGCTGCTGGGGATCGAGCGACGCCGCCTCCAGAGGCGAGATCCGGAAGAATGCCGCGTCAAACCGGTCGATTTCGGGAAGGAACGCACCGTATCGACTGGCGTCGTGCACCGGGACATCATCGGGAAACATCTGGCTCACCCGATCCTCGCCCGGACCCGGCGAGCCATGGACGACCGCGTTGCCGCTCGACTCAAGCATCTGCCAGAACTGGTCGAGGTCATCCGCGCCGGGCAAACGGCACGCCATGCCGACGATCGCTATCGGCTCGGCGTCAACTGGGTTCTCGGATTTGCGCACTTCCACCTCGCTTGCACGCCATGGCGTTACGTATCGCCAGGACACCTTGGTTTCGTATGCCTGCACATTCGGAACATAAGCGGAGTGTTGGTCGTACTCTGCACTGGCGCAACAGATTCATGACCGTTCTGCCGCCGGACCAGGTGACCCGGCCATTCGGCGTTCGTCCCCGATCGCACCAGAGCCGCTTTCCAACTCGAACCGCACCGCCATGCATGGTGAGAGTCTCTGGTCACAGTACACGATAATGCGGATCGGCCGGGTAGCAGTGACAGTCCCTGCGCTGCGCCAGGAAGAGTGTTGTGCTAACGGGCTGTCGCCAGCTGAGTCATGACGGGACGTACCAGATGTGCACCATGCGGTAAAGCAGGATCGGGGACCAGGTCAGGGCGCGGCAACCGGGACGGAACCGGACGACTTTCCGGCACAAGGCGCCGGAACGGCGGACGCTGCCACCGACAAGGGTGGAGGCAGGGCGGGGCTTCGAAGAGGCGCAGCGTGGCCGCGTCGGTGTCGCAGCACACCCCGGTCAACGGGATCACGTCGGACAACGCCGACGAGCCCGGGGGAACACGGAACAGGGCGCGGTCTGTCGAGTGCTGGTCAGGTTGCATCCTGCCGGAAAGCCGACCTGAGCTCCGGTGCTCGACGACTGCCGCCGTGAACTGCCGTCGCAGGATCTTTTCGGACCGGAACCGGGGCAAAGCTGAACAGGCCCCTTTTGCGTGGCTGCGTCGCTCGGAACGCCCTTCGACAATCCAGGCGAAACGGCACAATCGTTCGGACCGCTGTTCAACGCGGCGGCTGTCGGGATCGGGAGGGCGAGCCGGAGCCGGGACACCGGATCGCGTGGCCTTCCGGGACCCGGACAGGCAGCGTGCCACTGAGCTCAGGTTCGCGGTCACGATCGGGCAGAGGCATGCCGTGCAAATCGTGTCGCAATCCGACACAATGCAGGACCATCGTGACACGCCAGGACAGGCTAGGTCCCTGGCCCCGTTGCACCGCCCAGCTCTCCCGCCCCCGATTCGCGCGGAAAACCGAATATGCCGAACACTCTGCGAAACAGGACGCGGCCACCATATGTGCGCGCAACCCTTCGGGCAGACCTGATCGCCGGCATTACCCTGTCGGCATCCTATGTCCCGAGCGCCATGGCTCTCGGGGTGATTTCCGGACTGGGCCCGCTCGCCGGCCTCTGGTGTGGCGTCGTGATCGGCATCGTCGCAGCGGTGTTGGGCGGAACGCGCGCGCTGGTCAGCGGTCCGAGTGCCGTGCTTGCGGTCATCGTTGCCACCCTGCTGATAGGCGACCAGAAAACCCTGCCGGAACTTGCCGTGATCTTTGTCATGGCAGGGGTGTTCCAGATTGCGCTCGGGGTCGGTGGACTGGGCCGCTTCGTTTCCTACATGCCGCATATCGTCCTGACTGGCCTCATGTCAGGAATTGGAGTGCTCATACTGTGGTCCCAGGCGAAGAAACTTCTCCAGCTTGGTGCGCTGGACCTCGCGCTTGCCGGCTTCTGCGTGATGCTCTTGTTCTATTGGCCAGCCAAGGTCGGCAGATACCTGCCATCGGGACTCGCCGTCATCGCAATAGCGTGGCTTGTTTCGCTGTTCCTACCGAACGTTGAGCCGCTCGGCGCTGTCCCCGTCGGACTGCCGGTTCCGGTTCTCGAGGTGCCGTCGCTCGACTTTCTGCTGGATGCGGTCGGGCCGGCCATTCTCATCGCGCTCATCAGCTCGATCTACACCTTGATGTGGGCGCTGATCGCCGACAGCTTTACCGGTTCCCAGCATAATCCAAATCGTGAGCTGTGCGGCCTTGGCATCGCGAACCTCGCAGCCGGAGTCATCGGGATTCTGCCCGAAAGCGGAAACATCGCCACCATGACGGTGCGCCGTCTGGGAGGAAAGACCGTCGTCGCGGGCATCATCTGCATGGCCATCATCGCCGGGCTGATCCTCGGACTCGGGCCCTATGTGGCACCGCTTCCACTTGCGGCGCTGTCAGCCATCGTCATGTTCGTGGGCTGGAACCTGATCGACTTCTCGTTCCTGCGCAAGATTCCCCGAATGCACCCCCGATACTCCACATTGATGATCCTGATCATGGGTGTGACAGTCTTCGTCGACCCGCTCTCTGCAGTCCTGTTCGGAGTGATAGCCGCGAACATCGTCAACGCCACACAGCTGGAGGCGCTGGAACTCGACAGTGTGATCTCGACTCCGCTTCTCGACACGACGCTTGATCTGGAGGTGTCGGACGAGTACCAGGCGAGGGTGGGTCTCCTGGCCTTCCGGGGCTCCTTCACCATGGCTTCATCGCGCAAGCTGATCCGGATGATCGGTGACGACATCCGTGATCACGAGGTCGTTATTTTCGATCTTTCCGGCACCACCCACGTTGACGACAGCGCGGCACACCTGCTGGCCCTGCTCGTCGACCGGGCAAGACAATCCGGCACCGAGATCGTTGTCTTCGGCGTGACTGACAGAATCCGCGGAGCCCTCTACGCGTTCAACGTCCTGGGCAAGATTACCGAGGACCGAATGGTGGAAACGCTGGACGATGCCAGGTCGCTGGCCCGATCTCTCCTGTAGGAACCGAACATACCGAAACAGCACCCTGGTGAAGTGTCCGGCCTGGGCGGCCCGACGTCACTTCAACGGGGAACCCGCGCTCCGGAAGGCGGTCGGTCCTACAGCGTGGCGATCGGGGCCGGCGGGCTTCCCACCGCTCCCGGCAGGCGCAGGGGCGGTGCGGTGAGCAGGAACCGGTAGCGCCCGAGTTCCGCGAGACGGTCACGCAGACCGGTCAGGTAGAACATCTCGCCGATGTGGATGCCGAGCTTGAAGATGCACAGTTCGTGCAGCGGCAGCATGGCCAGCGGCGCATCGCCCGGCGGCAGCGGAACGGAGGTATCCTCGATGCCGTAGTTGTCGCCGATCACCACCGCCACGCCGCTGTCGCGGATCCAGTCATGGAGCCGGGCATCGCGGCCGTCGAGACAGGCGAAGGTGGTGTGAAGGCTGTGTTCATCGGGGCTGCGCCCCATGTCCAGCAGCCCCTGGGCGAAACCGGTGTGAAAACACACCATGTCACCCTCCTCGACCTCGATCCCGTCCTCCTCCATGATCCGCATCAGTTCCTCGTAGCCGACCTGCACCCGGGCGCGCCCGTGACGGCGCTCGAGGTCGACAAGGACCCCGCGGCCCTGCACGCAGGCCTCGGCCATGTTCTCGATCCCCAGTGCGCGGGCCTGCGACCCCTCGAAACGGGTGAACTCGTCCCCGGGGCGGTCGGTCTGCGGTCCGACCACGTGGTCGCCGCCACGCCAGCCGTTGTAGTAGACGATCTCCGGTTCCCCGTCGCCGTCGGCGTCGAACCATCCGCCGACATGGCAGAGGCTGTCCCACTGGGTCGAGTACTGCAGGCAGATCAGGGCTGCATCATCGCACACCACGTCCGTCAGCCGCGGATCGGTGATATGGAGCGGCAGGTTGAAATTCGCCAGCCCGCCGCGCTGGGTCGCGAACAGGCGCGGCGGAAACCGCCGCGGGTTGAGCAGGCGGCCGCCCGGATAGTCCAGCGGCAGCGACAGGGAGAACCGTTCCCCGGTCTCGACCTCGCGGACCGCGTTCAAAACCCGTTCCGCAGTCAGCAGGTTGAGACGCCCTCTCTGGTCATCGGGTCCGAACTCGCCCCAGTTCGACCCTTCCGGCCTGTTGACCCATCGTCGCGCCATGACCTCGCCCTTTCCTGCCGACGCCGGATCGCCGGCATCCCCGGCACGCACCACCTCTGCGGAAGTAGCACTCCGATCGCCACACGGGCGGCGACCGGTCCGGTCAGTAGCCGATCGCGCACCCGTCCTTGCGCGGGTCCGATCCCCCGATCAGCACCCCTTCGGCCCGGTCAATCCAGACACACTGGCTGCCGCCGAGCGGTGTCGCCACATGTTCGAGCACGTGTCCGCGACGCTCGAGTTCGCCATAGGTCTCCGGCGCGAAGGCATTCTCGACCTGAAGGACACCGTTGATCGCAAGGCTGCGTGGCTGGTCCATCGCCTCCTGCACGTCCAGCCCGCGATCCATGACATGGCTGAGCAGGCTCGCGTGGCCGACGGGCTGGTAGTGGCCGCCCATGACCCCGAACGGGGCCACCGACGCGTTGTCCTTCATGACCATGCCGGGAATGATGGTGTGCATCGGACGCTTGCCGCCCTCGATGCGGTTGGCATGCGCGTGGTCAACGCGGAACGAGCTGCCCCGGTTCTGCAGCATGACGCCCGACCTTTCCGCCATGATGCCGGACCCGAACCCGGCGAACAGCGAGTTGATGAACGAGATGGCGTTGCCGTCGGCATCGACACAGCAGAGATAGGTCGTGTCCTCATGTTCGGGGAAATCCGTCTCTGCCATCTGCGTCGCCCGGGCAGGATCGATCAGGGCATCGAGCCGGGCCGCGTGTTCCGCGGACAACAGCCAGTCGACCGGTACGGTGCAGAAAGCGGGATCGGTCACGTAGCGGTCACGCTGTCGGTAGGCCCCCTTGGCCGCCTCCGCCAACAGGTGAACCCGGTCGACCTCCGACAGGTCGGCCGGCTGGTGACGGGACAGGATGTTGAGCAGCATCAGGGCACAGACCCCCTGCCCGTTCGGCGGACATTCATGGATGCTGAACCCGCGGTAGTCGGTCGAGATGGGGGTGACGTATTCGGGCTCGCAGCCGGCGAAGTCATCCAGCGTGTGCAGGCCGCCGAGACCGCGCAGCCGCTCGACAATGTCGTCGGCAACCGGACCGGTGTAGAACCCGTCCCTGCCAAGTTCGGCAATCCGCCGCAGGGTTGTGCCCAGTTCCGGCTGGCGGAAGATTGTCCCGATGCGGGGCGCGGATCCGCCAAGGGTCATCTTGCGTGAGGAAACCGCGTCGGCCATCAGCTTCGGTATCAGCCCGGCCCAGTCCGAACCGACCCGTTGCGCCACCGGATACCCGGTCTCGGCGTAGTGGATGGCCGGCGCCAGCAGTTCATCGAGCCCCTTGCGGCCGTAGTCGGCGTTGAGCCGGCACCAGGCTGCGACCGCCCCCGGCACGGTGACGGCATGCGGGCTCTGTACCTCGATGGTGGTCACCCCGCGTTCGAGCAGTGCGTCCACGCTGGCGGCAGCCGGTGCGCGGCCCGACCCGTTGATGGCGACGGGCCGAGACGCCCCGTCCGGTGCGTAGAGCGCAAAGCAGTCGCCCCCGATCCCGGTCATGGCGGGTTCGACCACGCACAGCGTTGCGCAGGCGGCAATGGCCGCGTCGACGGCATTGCCGCCCGAGCTCAGAATGTCGATCCCGACCCGGCTCGCCAGTGGGTGGCTGGTGGCAATCATCGCCTCCGATGCCATGACCGGGGAGCGGCCGGGTCGGTGCAGGTCACGCATGTCGGTCTCTCCGGATCAGCGGGCGGGTACCATGCGGCGAAGCAGCAGGGCTGTTCCCCGGCCAGGCGTGACCGGGACCGTTCCGCCGATGAACGGTTCCAGGTTGTCCATGCCGATCACATCGTTGCCGGGCACGGCGAGCGCCGTCGCGGAGACCGGCAATACCGCGCGGATCGGCCGCTGCTGCATTTGCAATCGAGTCGGGTGTCCAACACCACCAACCTATCCCCGGAGCGCGGTCGAAAGCAACATGCCCGCGGGATCGCGCAGGCGAACATGGTCAGGGAGTGGAGCGCTTCGATCGGCGCGAACAGTCCCGGGTCGGACAGGAATCAGGAACGGTGCTTATGAGACGAATGGCCCGGACCGCATGAACTCCAGCCCGACACGAATCGGGTTCGCCCGGGCAGGTGTCGCAGCGCCGGATGCGGCAAGCGCAACGGACGCGATCATGCAAGGGCGCAGGCCCCCTGTCAGTGCATGAACACGTGCTCGCCCACGGTGGACACACCGCTGTCCGTCACCACCGAGATCACGTGTCAACGCCGGTCCACCAGCCTACGACCCGCCGTGCTCCTTCACGGCGTCGCGCAGCGGCTTTCCGGCCCTGAATGTCGGCGCCCTGGTCGCCTTGATCCGCATCCATCCGCCGGTTCCCGGGTTGCGCCAGGTGCGGTCGGGGTGTGTCTTGACCCCGAACACCCCGAAGCCGACCACCCGCACCTCCTCGCCGCCCGCCAGCGCCTCGGCGATGACCTCGAACACGGCGTCCACGACCTCTGCCGCCGCCGGTCTTGCGAGCCCGGTCCGCCCGGCCACGCGGGCGGCAATCTCCGCCTTGTTCACCCGGTCACTCCCCGTACTGCCGCCTTCACCGAACGCCCGGACAGACCCGGCCGCGGCATGTGCCGCGGCCGGGCCGCCGCCAGGCCGGACCGGGCCCACATCCTCTGTTCGGGCCCACACCGTTCGCCGTCGTTCCGGCGCGTGACAAGTCCGGCCTGACGTCCCCTACCTGCGCGCGGCCACGCGAACGCCGCCGACCCCGTCAGAACGGGGACCGGCGCCCGCCGTGCTCACCAGCGGATGCCCGCGCGCAGCATGACCCCGTGCCCGACCTGCGTTCCGGCGCCGCTGGCGTTCGCCGCCTCGTTCCGGGTGGCGTCGAGGCTGAGCTCGAAGCCGGGGTCGCCCCGGCCCGCCGGGGCGAGCCGCCAGCCGAGCCGGTAGTCGCGCGCGCCGCGCGCAAGCCCCAGGCCCAGGCCGGGCGTGCCGGTCCACCGGTCGCCGAACAGCGAAAGTCCGTAGCCGATCTCGCCCGCAAGGCGGTGTCCGGCCTCGAACGTCCCTTCCGGTGCGAGGCCCCGTGCATCGAGCGCCGACCACAGCCGGTCCGCGCCGCCCGACGCCGCCCCCCAGGCGGGGCTGAGGCTGAACGAGAGGCCGCGTCCCGACGCCCCGGGGGCGAGGCGCAGCGCGCCCGAGGCCCCCCATTCCCGGTAGTCCGAGTCCTCGTGGGCGACCAGCGCGCGCACGCTCGCCTCCACGCCCAGGCGCGAGCCCGGACCGGCATACGCCACACGCCCGCCGAGCTCGACGCCGGTGCCGGTCTCGGCGTCGCCGCCGTCGTGGCGCAGCCCGAGCTCGAGGCCGGGCGTCAGCGTGCCGCCGCCCGCCCGGAACGCCCGGCCGGCCTCCAGCGCCAGCCGCGTCCGGCTGGCATTCGCCGTGGTTTTGCCCTCGTTCGAGACCGGGTCCGACTCGGTCTCGACCCAGAACGCGTCCGCCTTCAGCGCCAGGTCCACGCCGCCGCTCTCGCCCGCCTGCAGCAGCGCCCCCCGTCCGCCCACGGCGGCGAGGCGCATCCCGAGGTCGGTCTGCGTCCTGCGCTCGGGCTGGCCGCGGTCGTTCGCGGCCTGCACGATGGTCATCTCGCCGCTGCCCCAGCCGGCGAGACCCCAGACCGAGACCCGGTCGGTCACGGCCACGCGCGCATAGGGGCTCACCGTCGTCATCGAGCTCTCGATGCTGCCCGTGTCCACCTCCGGCTGCCCGAAGCTGCCCTCGCCCTCGCTCGCCGAGACCGCCACACCGGCCAGCAGGCGCTTCCACTGCGCGTCCGCACCGAGGATGCCGGTGGTCACGTGGCCGTCGATGCGCACCTCTCCGCCGTCCGCCGGCGCCTCGCCGTCGAAGCCGCCGGTCGTCACCCGGCCCCAGGCCGCAAGCCCCGGACCGGTCCCCTCGGCCTCGCGCACGAGGTGGAACGCGCTGCCCGGCAGCAGCTCGCGGCCCGACGGCGTTCGAGCCGGTGCGCTGTCCGGCGTCGGGGACCGACCGATCCCGAGGCCCGTCCCCGGCCGGCCGCCGTCCCCGTATCCCGATCCGGGGGATGCGCCGCCGTCCGCCGGCGCGCCCATCGCGCGGGCGATCGAGGTCAGGGTCTCCCCGAGCAGCGCCGTGTCATCGGACCCGGAAAGCTCGAGGCTCTGGCCACCCACCGTCACCTGCGCGCCGGCAAGCGGGGTCGCCAGCCGGTCGGAGACCGCCGACGTCACATGGTCCGCCACCGTGCGCCCGAAGCGCGCGAGCCACATCCTCTGCAGCGGGTCGGAGTTCTCGATCGTCCCCGTCGCCTCGCCGTCGCCGATCACAGCGCCCTGCGGGTTCATCAGCTTGAGCGTGACGGTCTCCTCGCCCTCGTCGATGGCGTCGTCGAGCAGCGGCACGCTCACCGTCTTCTCGAGCTCGCCCGCGGCATAGCTCAGCGTGCCGCGGGTGAAGCTGTAGTCCTCGCCCGCCGTCGCCGTGCCGTTGCGGGTCGCGTAGTCCACCGTCACCGTGCCCGACGCCGCCCGGCTCAGCGTGACCGTGAACTCCAGCGCCTCGTCCGCCTCGCCGGCGCGGGCATCCGCGACCGAGAGCGCCACCGGGCCGCGCACCGTGGCGATGAGCGCGCTGGCAAGCTTCCGCCCGTCGGGCGTGCAGATCGCGCCCGCTGCCGCACAGTCCGCCGTCGCCGGCAGGCTCACCGTCACGTCGTCCACCCCGTCGGGGCGCACCTGCACCGTCAGGCGCCGGTTCTGCCCGGCCACCGCGCGCCTCACCGCCACCACCCGGCCATTGCTCACCGAGAGCGCCGCCTGGACCGCCGTCAGGCGCAGGCCCGCGACCTCCTCGCTGAACCGCAGCTCGAACTCGAACCGCTTCGCACCGTCATGCTCCGCCGGAAGCCCCGCGAACCGCGCCGTCAGCGCCGGCAGCGCCACCGCCGCGGTCATGGCGAAGTCCGCCACCTTGTTGCCGGCGGCGTCGCGCAGGAAGTCCGAGGCCGAGTAGCTCACCGTCACCGTCTGCCCGGCCACCGCCGGGTGGGTCTTCGAGATCTCCAGCGAGACCGTGCGGGGGTCCGAGAGCCACGCCCGGTTCGGGTGGTGCCGCAGCCCGGTCCCGTCGATGGTCCACTGGGCCTTGAACCACGCGGTCGTCGCGGGTTCCGCCAGGTCCTCGTCGAAGCTCACCGTCATGAGGCTGCCGTCCACCGCCGCGCCCACCGGCGCCGGCGGGGTGGTGTCCGCCGGGCCCGGCACCGTCGCCGAGACCGCCGCGAGCTTCCGGCCGCCCTTCCCGCAGATCGCGCCCGCCGCCGCGCAGTCCGCCGTCGCCGCCAGCGCCAGGGTCACCGCCCCGGCCCCGGCCGGGCGCACCCTCACCGTCATCCTGTCGTTCTTCCCCCGCACCGTGCGCCTCACGTCGATCAGCCGCCCGCCGGTGACCGAGAGCGCGGACTCGACCGACGCCAGCGTCAGCCCCGCGATCTCCTCGCCGAAGCGCAGCTCGAAGCCGAACAGGCCGCTGGCGTCATGCGACGCCGGCAGGCCGTGGAACGACGCCGTCAGCGCCTGCGTCCCCGGCGCCCCCACGTTCAGCGTGAAGCTGTCGATCTGCTCGCCGGACGCGGTCCACAGCCCCTCGCCCGACCACGGCCAGGTGTAGTCCACCGTCGCCGTCTCGCCGGCGGCGAGCGCGCGCGCGAGCCCGAGGGCCACACCCCTGCCGCTCGCGGTGAACGACGCCGAGAGCACCGCCACCGCCGTCCCCGACGCGGTGACCGTGAAGTCCGCCGGGTCCAGCAGCTTCCGCTGGTCCAGCACGTGCCCGAGCGCGAGCGTCACGGTGCTGCCGTTCACGACATGCCGCTGCGCCTGCGCCACCCCGGCGCCGAGCAGCAGGGCAAGCGACAGGCCGAGCGACAGGACGGCCCGGTGCAGGGTTCGGTGAATGGTCATCTGCCGTTCCTCCCGTTCCGCTCGCCGGCTCATCGGATCCGCCTGCACCGGTTCGTCCGCTGGTTCTGCACGTTCAGGTTCGAGAATGTGTCCGCCTCTCCGGTGCTGGCGATCCCCTGGAGCTTGGCGGCGCCGGTGGCGGTCGGCTTGGTGTAGGTGAGCCGGAACGCGATGTTGTTTGGCGTCAACACCCCGGCGCAGGGCGGCACCGGGTTCTTGAGCAGGAGGATTAGCCGGTTTAACGACACCGAGACGGCGTCGATGCCGATGTCGAGTTCGGCGGGGTTGGAATCGGCGACTTCATGGAACGTGAACGCCGACGCCGCCGGCACGCTGGACGGGTCCAGCAAGTCGTGAGCGCGGAAGACAACTTCCAAGGTAGCCCCGTCCACATACGGCAAGACGGAGGAGGCCGGCTCCGGTTTGGAGGCCTCTCTGGCCTCAATCTGCAGGGTGAACGCCGCCACGGCGTTGCCGGCCTTGTCCCGGATCGGGGTGCCGCCGGTCGCGTCGGGATCGTAGACGACACGCCAGACGGTCGTGCCGGCGGTCGATGCGGCATTGGCCCCGAATACGACGGCGTTGTTGGTCACCGAATAGCTCGCGGTCGTGACGGCAGTGCCGCCGGCGCTCACCGTGGGGAAGTTCGCGGCGGCGGGCACCGAGCCCGTGTCCAGCGGCTTGGAGAAGTACAGCGTCACGGTCGAGGCGGTGGTCACCGTCGGATGCTGGACCACCGCTATCTCCGGCGCCCCGGGCGGGGTGACGTCGTGGTTCGAGTCGATCGGGAAGTCCCGGAAGGACGCGACCTCGGTGTGCAGCAACCGGTCCTTCAGCCGCACCGAGGCCGGCTTGAAGTAGCTCACCCTCACCTGTTCGTCGGCGCTCAGCGCACTTTCCAGCGGGATCGTGACCGTGGACCCCTGGACCGACGCCGTCGCCGTGGCCCGGCCCCAGATCGAGCGGCCGTCGTTGTTGCGGTCCCTCGTCCAGACCTGGAAGGCGCCCGCCGTCGGCGCCGAGCCCTCGGCCAGCGCCCGGCTGAACACCAGCTTCAGCGTCGACCCCGCCGCCGAGCCGCGCACCGGCGCCGGCGCCACCGACGCCGCGCCCCCGGTCACGTTGGTCACCTCGAGCTGCTGGAACCCCGGCACCAGGCGGTTGCGGCGGTCCCTCAGCTGGGTGCCCCCGTAGTCCAGCGTCACCCGCTGGCCGGGACGCGCCGGCTGGCTCAGCGTCAGGCGCATCTGCGTCACCGTGTCGCCCTCGTTCGCCACCGAGTGGAACGAGACCGTGTCCGGGTGCTGGTAGAGGCCGGTGTAGCCCTGGACGTCGCCCGCGCTCTGCACGCCGAGTTCGGTGACCAGCACGCCCGTGTTCACCGCGGCCGTATTGGACAGTTCCGAATCGAAGGTCACCGTCAGGGTCGCGCCGTCGACCTCCGCGCTCGTCACCCGCACGCCGTTGGCTTCCGGCACCGAGCCGTCGACCTTGGCCCGCACCGCGCCGCCGAGCTGGCCGCCCGCGGTCGGCAGCCCGGTCAGGGTCCGGCCGGCCGCCTTGCCGGTCTCGGCGTCGACCAGGGTCGCGCCGTTGGCCAGGAACACCACCTGGTTCGACCCGCCCGTCTGCACCCAGATGCCGTCGTTGTCCGTGTCGCCGGACTGCACCGTGTAGGCGAAGCGCAGCACCTGCGCGCCATACTCCAGGCTCTTCAGGGTGGCGAGCCGCCGGCTGTTGCCCAGGTCGGTGTCGTCCGCGCCCAGGTCCAGGCGCAGCGCGATCCGGCTGTTCGTCCGCGGCAGCGACGCCGCCATCGGCCGGTCGTACTGCACGTCGATCAAGATCTCGTCGCCCCGGACGTAGGTGTCGTAGATGTTGTTGTTGCCCGAGGAATGGGCCGGCCGCGACGCCACCTGCATCAGCTGGATGGTCGGCTCGGCGCCCGTCGCCGGGTCGACCCGCACCTTGAAGGTCTGCGTCGCCGCGTCGGCCTTGTCCGCCGCGCTCGCGCTGTCCTTGCGCGAGTAGGCCCCGTCATAGTCGTCGGCGGTGTAGGTCGCGGTCCAGGTCCCCGCCGTCGTCGGCGTGCCCGAGATGGTGCGCGTCTTCGGGTCGAAGCTGAGACCCGGCGGCAGCTCGTCCGGATCCACATAGTAGAGGTAGTGGGGGACGGTGCCGTTCCGGGTGTCGCCGCCGGTCGCCGCCGGCAGCACCGCGCTGCCGCGCACGTTCTGGGCGAAGCGCACCAGGCCCGGCGCCTTGAGGCGCGGCGCGCCGGCCGAGTTGGCGAAGGTGCCGACCCCGAACGTGTAGGTCACGCTCCTGGTGGCGCCGTGCTCGTCGACCGCCGTCACGGTCGCGACCACGTTCGTCGAACCGCCCGCGGCGGCGGCATAGTTCCGCAGCCTGGTGGTGCCGCTAGCCGGCGGGGAGACGCGCGGATAGGGAGCCTCTCCAGGGTCGTGGAGCGAGCGGACGTTGGCCGGCAGGGTCGCGGAGACCGTGAAGGCGAGGGCGTCGCCGTTCGCGTCGTGGAAGATCTGGCTGGCTAGAGATTTGGTGGAACAGTCTGCCGGAACACTCGCCGCCTCCGGCGTCCGCGAGAGAATTGCCGAGACTCGGGTACCGGCCGGCGAGTTGTGGTTTCTGCCCGACGGTCGCGACGGCGTGGTTGCGGTGTCCACGTCGCAGAAATGGCCCGCTGAGTTCGCGGTGGTGAGATGCGTGAGCACCACCGGCGCGGCGTTGGTCGTGTCCGCCGCCGCCGTCGTGCCCTGGCCCGAAGCTGACCACGCCCCCTCGCCGGCGGCGTTCTGCGCGCGCACCTGCACCCGGTAGGTGCTGGCCGCGGTCAGGCCGGAGATGATGACCGGGTTGGTGTTCGTGCCCGGGGTCGCGCCCGGGTCCGGGATGCCGCTTGCCCCCCGGTCGCCCTCCGCGATCCACTTGCCCGCGCAGGCCGTATCGGAATTCTGGTCGCAGTAGCGCAGGTCGTAGTCGATCACATAGGCGCCGTTGACGTCCTCCGGCGCGGCCCAGCTCACCGACAGCTGGCCGCCCTTGCCCGTCACCGCCTCCACCGTCGGCGCCCCCGGCGCGTCCGGCGGCAGCGCGTCCTTCACATGGCCGTGGACGGTGAGGCCCAGGACAATGTTCCTGTTGGAGAGGAGGGTCCGCCCCCATGACCCGGCTGAGCGGTTAACGCGCAAATCTCACCAAGGGGGAGGCAGCGTTCCAGATCCGGGGTTCTGGCGATCGATGGCCGGGCTTGATCTGGAAACGATCCGAACGGGCGTCGGCGGGCGGGTATTTCACGTTTCACGGCGCGAAAGTGCACGTGAACAAAACGGAATCAGGTGCGAACCGTCTGCTGCGGTCCGCGGGTCCGGACACACCTCTGGTGTGGCCGGTCACCCCGGCGTCTGATACCGACGATGTGGTTCGGTATGGAGACTCTACGGTGAGCGGGCCGCGGCAGTTCGGCGCAGCGCCAGCGCCACCTGTGCGAACAGGTGCTGGCGCGGATAGATCGAGGACAGCGAGAACAGGATCCTGCGGACGCTGAGCCTGATCTGGCAGGCGATCTTCAACAGTGTCACGCGGATCGTCCCGTACTGGGCCCGTGCCAGTTTCGTCCCGACGAGCCCGACGTCCCGGATAATCTGCAACAGGATCCCCGCGAACACCGAGAAGTACAGCCGCAGCTGATTGGCGCGCATGGTCGCTGTCGAGGTGCGATCGGCGAACAGGTCCAGTTGCTGTTCCTTGATCCTGTTTTCCATGTCACCACGGGCGCAGTACAGGTCCTCGTACAGCTCCCGGGCTTCGATCTGCTGACGCGTCAGGCTGGTCACGACAAACCGTGGGTTCCGACCTCGGCGCCCGGCAAGCACCTCTGCCTTGCCAACCACCCGCCGGCTCCGGCTCCAGCTGGTCACGGTGCGATAGCGAAAGTCCCGGAACCGTCGCGATGCCCGGCCGGTCGTCACACACCGGCTGTGCGACCGACGCATCTGGCGCGCGATGTGGGCAACCAGACGTGGATTTCTGGCAAGGCCGAACACGTAGTCCACGTCCTTGGCTTCGCACCAGGCCATGAGCTCCTCGCGGCAGAAACCGGAATCGCCACGAACCAGGATCCGGGTCGTCGGCCACGAGGCACGGATCTGCTCGATGATCCGCGCCAGTTCCGTTACCGAGCCGGAAGATGCATCGATGTTCGAACTGCGCAGCCGGGAACACAGAACGTGATCACCGCAGGTGACATACAGCGGCAGATAGCAGTAGCAGTCATAGTACCCGTGGAAGAACCGGCCCTCCTGATGACCGTGCAGCGGGTCATCGGTGGCATCGATATCGAGCACGATCTCCCCGGGCACCGTGTCGTGCGCGTCCAGGAACAGCGCCACCATCAGCCGATCGATCGCATCCGCGTCGGCAACGATCCGCTTGTAGCGGTGGTCCCCTGCCTCGTCCGGCGTTCCCAGCTCAAGCCGGTTCAGGGTGCTCGAGCTCGCCAGCGGATGGCCCCGGTCACGCTCGCGCACCCGCTCGGCTCCGGTCAGGTCGTCTCGCCCGACTGCCAGTGCCAAAACGCTGTCGTTCCGAAGCTGATCGTGATCGTTCAGGTCCTCGTAGCCCAGGGCGATCCCCATGACCCGTTGCGCCACCAGGCAGGAAAGGGTGTGTTCCCTCCGCTCCGGGGAGCGATGATCGGTGAAACACCCGGACAGACGGCGGGTCACATCCAGCACGCCGTCGGCCTCGCGCAGAAGTAGCGCACCACCATCCGATGACAGACGTCCGCCATCAAACCGGGCCGTTACATCACGGCGACCATGTCCTTGGAACACCACCGCGCGCTTGCTACACTCTGTCTGCATGGGGCCGGCTCCCGTGGTAGGTGTAGGTGACTGGAATCACTACATATACCACGGTCAACGGCCCCGTGTCTCTTCCCCATGGTGAGCTTTAGGGGTTAACGCTGTAATCCTCGATGCGCCACCCCGCATCGCCCGCAACCTGGTCGTAGCCTTCGCCCCTGCCGGACCATAGGTAGTTGTCCGCGGTCCCGGTCGCGTCGACGACCACGAAATACGTGGTGCTGGGCTCGAGGTCGATGCCGCCGACCGCGGTGAACGTGTTGAGCCCGTTGAAGAACGGCGGGGCCGAGGCCGTCAGCGTGCCTACGACAGTGCTCGTCGGCTCCGCACGGCTGCCGCCCGAGTCGCTCGCTGTGCCGCTCGTCCGGATCTGCACGCTGAAGACCGGTCTCGTGCCTGAGACTCTCAACCAGAGCCCCACGCTGGTCAGCTTGTAGCCCCCGGGGGCGGTGCCGGTGGTGAACCCCTGGGCGCGATCGCCGGTGAATTCCTGAGAAGTCAGCACATGGTCCGCATCCAGCCTCCAATTGCTCACCAGCGCGCCGGCGGCCGGCGCGGGCCCGAACCCGGTCCGCACCGGCGCGGTCTTGGCGTAGCCGTGGAGTTCGATCCGCACGGCGTTGGTATTGGTGTTCCAGGAGTTCAGGTTGGCCGCCCTCTGGAACCGCGCGTTGGCGATGGCCCAGCCCGCCAGCCCGCCCGTATCCTCGCCGTCCGCGGCCGTCGCCGTTGCGCTGGGCGCACTTGTCGCCGTGGCCGTCACGTCCAGAAAGAAGACGTAGCCCTCGTTGGGGGCGAGGTCGATGCCGCCCCCGGTCGCCGTCCATGTCTTGGCCCCGTCCGTTGTCAGCGAAGACGGGTTGGTGAGCGTGCCCAGGCTGTCGCCGGTCGGATGGCCGGTCACGTCGTCCGCAAGGAAGATCCGCGCGGTGTAGGTCGGAACGCCGGTGTTGCCGTCGATATCGACCTTCACCGAGGTCAGCTTGTAGCCGGCGCTGTTGCTGCCCGTGTCGAACGCCTGGGCAATGTCGTTGTTGAAAGCGATTGTGTCGTTGTTGGCCTGCCCGGTGTTGCCGACCATCTCGACGCTGGTCTGCGCCAGCACCGACGCGGCGGGGACAAGCAGGAACAGGCCGGCGGCGAGCAGGCAGGCCGCCGCGCCGCCCAGCCGCGCGAGACGGGCGGGGAAGCCGGAACGGTGGGAGGAGGCAGCCTCCGCCGCACGGCGGGGGCGGGAAGCTAGCGCGTGGGCTGAGCCTGCGTGAGGGCGGGACTGGCGCTCCCGCCGGGCGTGGTCGGCGCGGCCCATGGCATCAGCCGCGCGGCAGGAATGCGGTGGGTGCCGAAGCGCTCGGACATGGCCCGGCTCTCGGCTCTCGGCTCTCGGCTCTCCAAGCATCATGTGCCTCCCAGCGCTCGACGCGGCGGCGTTGCCGAAGACCGGGTGCGTGGTCACCGCCACCCGTGCCGGCGCCGTGCCCGTGCGTTTCGCCCCGTCGGTCATGCCGATCTCGATGTCACCGAAGTGCATTCGCCCACCCTCCGTGGCGGTGAACGCAAGGTGTCTGGAACCCTCGCAGGGACAGGGTATCTAGGCACAAGCCCTTGTAAATCCTCCCATATGGGAGGTGTGCGGAGTTCGCCGACGGTGCCGGTGACGGCGGCGGAAGAAGGGTGGAGCCGGCTTCACCCGCGCCGCGTTGATACGCGGGCGCCGAGCCGGGTCGACCACCGGCACCAGCGCGGACACGCGGCGCCCCCGAAACCCGTCTCCCGATCGCCCGCCGGGCTGACGTGCAGCCCCAAACGCGACCGGCCCGGGGATCGCCGGATCGACATCGAGCCGGCCCCAGGGTCTGCGGGATCAGTACAGACCGCCGACCGCCTCGTGTCGAAGCAGCCGTTGTCGTCGATGTTCATGCCGACCGCCCTTTCGTGTGCCGGACGGGCTCGTCGCCGCCGGCCAGAGGGGATGCTGAAGGGCGCCCGGTCGAGCGTGTTCCAGTTCCCCCACCTTCCGTCGAGCTGATGGCATGCCATCAACCTGGGCGAGCGTTGGCTCACCGCTGCGTTCGTCCGCAGGGATCCCGATTGCAGCCCGTCGCGCCGCACGGGCGTTCCCGACTGAACCGGCGCCGGTCGATTCCCGCATGGCGCCTGAACAGATTCGTATTGTCGGGAACAGGACCCTGCACTAGGCTGCGTCCCCGCTGCCCGCGAGAGGGACGTGCTGTCGGACGGGCGCGTTCAGCGCTGTCGTGGCGGGACTTTCATTTAGCTTCGCCCTGCCGCATCGTCTTGAGAAGGGAAGAAATCGATGGGTTCAGCGCCAGGCCGTCTCAGGGACCCTGTTGCAGGGTACCCGGACCTCGGCCGCGACCCTGACCTTGATGCGAACCCGGGCATCTCAGGGGCGTCGTCTGTGGATGCCATTGCGTTCTTCAGGGAGGTCAACCGGGCGTTCTCCCTGTCGCCGAAACCTGAGGTTTGCGTGTAGTTCGGGACGCTGAAGGAACGTGAAACATTTGTCGACGCCCGCGCCGGGTAGCCCCTCTCCATCGTTCAGGAACACCCGACCGGAAGCTCCTGTCCGCGAGAAGACGGAATCCACCGCCCCATGGCCCGGGGCGGTTGAACCTCTCTCCCGGCACGGGCCAGGCTGCCGCCGGTAACCGGACCCTGGCGGAAGAGCAACCCCAACAGCGGCCGGTTCTTGCATCATGAGCACCATGAAGACACAAGCCGAGTGGGAACTTCCTGAACCGATTTCAGTCGCTGACGTGCGTCTCGACGACCATGCCGTCACCACCGTGCGGCAGCATGGCAACACGTCAGGGCCGCGGCTGGTCGTGGGTCACGGCAACGGCCTTGCAGCCGATCTGTATTTTCCTTTCTGGTCACTGCTCGCCGATGACTACGAGCTGATCGTCTATGACCTGCGAAACCATGGCTGGAACAGCGTTCAGGCGATCAGAAACCACAATGTTCCCACGCTGATTCACGACCACGACCTTGTTCTCGAGGCGATCGATCGCATCTTTGGCCACAAGCCGACAGTCGGCGTCTTCCATTCCCTTTCCTCGATCCTTCCCCTCCTTTCATTCTCCGAACTCTATTCGGCCCTGATTCTGTTCGATCCCCCGCTGTGCAGGCCCGGCGCAAGCCAGGTGGAGCTTCTTGCAGCCGCCGAACAGGTGGCCAAGCGGATTCGACGCCGAGGGAACCTGTTCGAGACCAGAGATCAGTTTGTCGACCTTCTTCGCTACTCGCCGACCCTCGCGCGCGTGGCTTCCGGTGTCCGGGAACTCATGGCGGAGACAACTCTCCGGCCAGTGGAGAACGGGGACGGATATGAACTCCGCTGCCCGCCCGAGTACGAAGCGCGGCTCATGGAGTATGCAAGGAGTTTCCTGCCCCTTATCGACCTGGACCTTGTCCTCTGTCCGATCAAGATTATCGGAGCCGACCCGACCCTTCCCTATTCGTACCTGCCGACCCTGGAATTCAACGACGTCGTCAAGGTGGACTATGACTTCATTCCCGAGGCAACGCATTTTCTCCAGCTCGAAAAACCGGTGGAGTGCGCCGCGGCAGTCCGCGAGTTTCTCCACCGTAGCGAACTGATTTAGCCCGCAGACGAGGCGGGCCACTCCTGGAGCCTGATCCAGTGACGCCGGCGCTCGAACGGATGGTCGGGCAACGGAGTCCGGCGGCGGGTTTCGCCCGCGAAGAGACCTGCGAAGGACAACGCGACCCCCGCCTCACGGGCCCTGGCGACCGCGTCCACGATGCAGGCATTCGACCCTGACCTCTGGCGGCGTCCCGGTATCCGGCGCAGGCCCGGGGCTGGACAGGACACCAGCCCTGAACCGGCCGGTTGTCCCGGTGACCCGGTTCCGGCTGTCCGCATACGGGCCTCCATTGCTCGAAACCAGTGATGGACGATCGCCGATCCGGAACCACACCCGGACTGGAACGGCATCCTGCGCGTACGGCGCTGTCCCTGGCCATTGAAAACCCTGCCCATATCGGCTCGAGGCCCGCACGACGGCCAGGCCTCCGGCACGACAGGCCTGCGGCGGCGCAGGCTCGGGGGTGGTTCCCGTTCCAGGAACCGGGCGGGTCCGCCCGGAACCACCCGTGACAGCACTGCACGCGCACGTGCATCGTCGCGAACCCTCCCGGAGAACACGGGCGCCGTCATGCCGTGTGAACCAGGCACCGGCAGGGTACGTGCGTGCTCATCGCGTCATGCCCGCTTCGCGCCTGGTGTTCACGGCGAGCCGGGCATTGCGCCGGCGGGACCTGCACCCGTAAGTTCAGCGGCCAGGCTCGCTGCACGCGCGCCGGCTGGCATCCGGGAGCGGAGGGGATCGACATGTCGGGCAAGACCATCATTACCTGTGCCGTGACCGGCGGTGCGGATACCGCGGACAGGAACCCGGCGGTCCCGGTCACCCCGGTCGATATCGCGAAGGCCTGCCTCGAAGCCGGGTCGGCCGGCGCAGCGGTGGTCCACATCCACGTCCGCAACCCGGAAACAGGCAAGGCCTCGATGGACCCGGCGCTCTACCGCGAGGTGGTGGCCCGCATCCGCGACAGCGGATCCGACCTGGTCATCAACCTGACCACCGGGCCGGGCGCCAGGTTCATTCCCGGCGACACCGAGCCGGTGGACATGGCGCCCGGTTCGACGATGCGCTCGCCGGAGGTCCGGCTCGAGCATGTCGACGACCTGCGCCCGGACATCTGCTCGCTCGACGTCTCGACCATGAACTTCGGCGAACACGCCATGGTCAACGTGCCCAAACACCTGCGCGCCATGGCCCGCCGCATCCGCGAGATGGGAGTGAAGCCCGAGCTCGAAGTGTTCGACACCGGCCACGTGCTGCTCGCCAACCAGCTGATCCGCGAGGGCGTAATCGCCGAACCCCCGCTGTTCCAGCTCTGCCTCGGCATTCCGTGGGGTGCCCCGGCCACGCCGGAGGGCATGAGCTTCATGAAGAGCCTGCTTCCCGAGGGTGCGCCCTGGTCCGGGTTCGGAATCTCGCGGACCGAGTTCCCGATGGTGGCGCAGGCGGCAACGCTCGGCGGTCATGCCAGGGTCGGGCTGGAGGACAATCTCTACATCGCGCGCGGCCAGCTCGCGAACGGCAACGGACAGCTGGTGGAACGCGCCGTCACCATCATCGAGAGCATCGGCGGCTCGGTGGCCGATTCGGCCGAGGCCCGGCAGATCTTCGGGCTCTCACGCAACGAGTTCCAGGCATCCGACGGCGCGGGGGGACACCTGTAGTCCGCCACCGGCACCCGCACCAGGACCCGATCACTCGCGCCACGGGAGGCCCGCAGCGATGAAGGCATGGGAAATTCGTGGTGACGGCGGCATCGACGCCCTCACCCTGTCCGAACGCGAAAGCCCGGAACCGGGACCGGGCGAGGTCCTGGTCCGGATCACCGCCTCCTCGATCAACTACCGTGACCTTGCCACCATCGAGGATCCGGCGCCGCGCGGCATCCCCTATCCGCGCATCCCGAATTCCGACGGAGCCGGCACCGTGATCGCCACCGGTGACGGTGTCACCCGGTTTGCGACCGGCGATCTCGTCTGCGGCACCTTCTTCCAGGGCTGGATCGACGGTCCGATCACCGCCCTGGACATGGGCCGGGCGCTTGGCGGCTCGGCCGAGGGCATGCTTGCCCAACTCCGGGTCCTGCCCGAGGACGGGCTGGTCCACGCGCCACCGGAGCTGTCGGACCGGGAGGCCGCGACGCTGCCCTGTGCGGCTCTCACCGCCTGGCATTCCCTGGTCGAGGTCGGTCGGGTCGGCCCGGGTGACACGGTACTCCTGCTCGGCACCGGCGGGGTCTCGATCATGGCGCTGCAGTTCTGCGCCATGCTGGGCGCGCGGGCGATCATCACCTCATCGAGCGATGCAAAGCTCGAGCGGTGCAGGGAACTCGGCGCATGGGCGACGGTGAACTACCGCCGCACCGAGGAATGGGACCGGGAGGTGGTCAGGCTCACCGACGGGCGCGGCGTTGATCACACCGTCGAGGTCGGCGGAGCCGGGACGCTCGCACGCTCGGTCGCGGCAACCCGGATCGCCGGGTCCATCGGACTGATCGGGGTGCTGACCGGCGGCGAGGTCAATCCCACCCTGATCATGCGCAAGTCCCTGCGCCTGCAGGGCGTGTATGTCGGCAGCCTGCGCATGTTCGAGGACATGAACCGGGCGATCGCCCACCACGGCATGCGCCCGGTCATCGACCGGTGCTTCGACTTCGCGGATGCCCGGGCCGCCTACCACGCGATGCGCGCGGCCGGCCACTTCGGCAAGCTGGTGATCACCGTGGCGCAGGACTGAGCGCCGGCTACTCGTCGGCCCTGAAGTTCAGCTCGATCAGGACCTCGTTCGGATCGCGAACGAAGATCTGCTTCAGCTTTCCGCCGGGCACGAGCCGGGTCTCGTGCTCGTACCCCTTCTCGGACAGGAAGGCCGTGAACCGGTCGAAGCCCTCCGCCGCGAACGCCACGTGGTCGATCACCCCCGACCCCTGTTCGGACTGGTCGTCGACGCCGATCAGGTGGATCACCGCTTCGGGGCCGCAGTAGAGCCAGGCCCCGGGAAAGTCGAACGCCGGGCGGTCACCGTTGGTGAACCCGAGGATGTCCTCGTAGAACGTGACCGTCTCGTCGAGCTTGTCGGTCACGATGTTGACGTGCTGCAGCATGGTCAGCGTCATGGTCGGGGCGCCTCCTTCACGCCTGGCTGGGCAGGTTGGACGGAATGTCCGGGTCGAGTGGATAGAGCGGGCGGCGGAGATTCTTCCACGGAAACAGGCTGTAGTCCGACGCCGTCGGACCGGGCCCGGCCACCATCACGATGTGCCGGGCAATCGGCTCGAAGCCCGCCCTGAAGTGCTGCCGTGACTTGATCAGCACGAAGTCTCTGGTCGACGGATCGATGCCGCAGTGGGTGAAGCAGCCGGTATCGAACGGCTCGTAGCGATCCTCCGACACCACGATCTCCACCGAACCGGTGTCGAGCACCACGGTGCGCCCGATGCTGAGCGTCACTCCGGTCATCATCGGACCGGTCACGGTGAACACACCGTCGGTGATCCGCCGAACCCGGCCCTTCACCGGCAGCGGTTCACCCGCCAGGCCCATGGCCGGCATGTCGGTCTTGCCGCCGATCTCGATCTCGACCTCCGCGCCCACTCCCGCCTCGATCATCCGCGCGACCGCCTCAGGATCGGCAATCGGCCCGGCAACGACATTCTCGAGTCCGAGCGCGAGCACTTCGCGCAGTGCCGCCATCACGTCCTGGTTGCCGCCGGAACCGGTGTTGTCGCCGTGATCGACCAGCACCACCGGTCCCCCGGTGAGCGTCGCGGCCCGCGCAAGCGACTGTTCCATCGGTTCGATTTCGAAGATGAACCCCTCGCGGTTGTCCCAGGCCTCCTGCATCAGGTCGAAGGTGAGCCGTTCCGCCCGGTCCCGGTGTCCGATCACCACGGCCGAGATGCCCACGTGCTCGATGTCGGCGAGCGGAAAGCACCCGAACACCGATGCCAGCATGACCTCGCCGCCGGCTTCGGCGGCCCGCGCGCGGTCCATGATCGACTGCATTGGCGGTCGCGACGGCGCGTGCACGTTCATGTGCGGCAGCAACGGCAGCGAGTGCCAGGCTGTCGACACCTGCTCCCCGGCCATGACCCGCAGCAGGGCCTCGCCGGCCCGCTGGCCGGTCTCGTACATGTCGACATGCGGATAGGTGCGGTAGCCGGCCAGCACGCTCGGCAGCGTCGCGAGATCACGGGTGAGATTGGTGTGGAAGTCGAGTGCCACCGCGATCGGCAGGTCGGGTGCCTCGGCCCGCAAGCGGCGCAGCAGTTCGCCCTCGCCGTCGTCGAACCCTTCCGTCACCATCGCCCCGTGCAGATCGAGGAACAGCGCGTCGCATCCGCGCCTGATCTCCTCCAGCACGAGGGTCGCCACGTAGTCGATGACGCTGTCGGCCGCCGGTGCGCTCGGGTGGGCGTTTGCGGCAACGGGAACCACCAGTTCGGCCCCTTCCCGCTCGGCAATGTCGATGTAGGCGGCGAGCGGATTGTTGGTGCCGCGATAGTGCCTGATCGCCGTCTCGCCCCGGGCCGGCGCGCCGGTGGACCCGATGCGTCCGAACGCCGACAGCGGTGTCGGGACCGGGGAGAAGCTGTTGGTCTCGTGGCGCATGAGCGCGGCAACGAAACGTTTGCGTGACATGGGACGTGCCTTCGCCTGAATGGAACTGCCCGGGCGTACCGTGCGCCGGCGCACCGCCGGCCGCCGACACCTTACCGGATCGGCGCCAGACCGAAACCCCGTTTGGCGCGCAGTCCCGCCCTGTACAGCCAGACGGCGACCGGTAGGATACGGACCGTCCCTCCACCCGATGCAAGCGAGCCCGAGCGGATGTCCGACGATGCCCTTCTGGAACCCGTCATCACCATCGCCCGCGCGGCCTGCGAGGCGATCATGGCGCACTACCGCGCCGGTGCGCAGGTCACGAGCAAGGCCGACGGCTCTCCGGTGACAGCGGCCGACCACGCGGCGGACGCGGTCATCGTGCCAGCGCTTGTCGCACTCACCCCGGACATCCCGGTGATCTCGGAAGAACGGGTGCAGGCCGGTGACGCGGCACGGATCGCCGACGGGCCGTTCTGGCTCGTCGATCCGCTTGACGGCACCAGGGAGTTCATCAGCCGCAACGGCGACTTCACGGTCAACATCGGGCTGGTCAGGAATCGTGAACCGGTACTCGGTGTCGTGGCGACCCCGGTAGACGGACGCATCTGGGCCGGGGTCGCCGGCGCCGGTGCCTTCACCGAGGCGGAAGAGGGCGCGCGCCGCACGATCAGGGCCCGGGTCGCCGAGCCGGACGCGCTCACCGTGGTTGCCAGCCGGTCGCACCGCAGTCCCGAACTCGAGGATTACATTGCGGGTCTGCCCGTTGTTGCCTCGGTTGCCCGCGGCTCGGCCCTGAAGTTCTGCCTCGTCGCAGCCGGCGAGGCCGATCTCTATCCGCGCACCGGCCCCACCATGGAATGGGACACGGCGGCGGGCCACGCCATCGTGCTTGCCGCGGGAGGCAGCGTCGAACGGTTCGACGGCTCCAGCTTCGTCTATGGCAAGCCGGAGTTTCGCAACGGCTGGTTCCTGGTCCGCGGCCGGAATTCCTGAGCCCGGGTCACGGACGCCACCGAAGCAACAGGCGTTCGGCACGGCCGATCAACCAGTTCACCGTCAGGCCGAACACCGAGAGAAGTGCCACGCCGGCGATCAGCTGATCGGTGGCGAACAGCGACCCTGCGATCTGGATGTAGGCACCGATGCCCCGTTCCGCCGCGATCAGTTCGGCGGCAACGATCAGGATGATGGCGATCGCCGAGGAAACCCGCATGCCGGACAGGATGGCCGGCAGGGCTCCCGGCAGGATGATCTTGCGCACGATCGAGAACCAGCCGAGACCGAACGACTGGCCCATGCGGATCAGGGTGCGATCGACGTTGTCAACTCCGCCATAGGTGAAGATCACGGTCGGAAACAGGGTTCCGAACAGGATGAGCGCGACCTTGGATTCTTCCCCGATACCGAACCAGATGATGAACAGCGGCAGCAGGGCGATCTTCGGAATCGGAAACAGTGCCGCAACCAGCGGGGCAAGCCCGGCCCGGACCAGCGAGAACAGTCCGATGGCCAGACCGATCAGTCCTCCGAGTACCGTGCCGCTCACCCATCCGAGCAGCAGCCGGCTGAGCGACGCGGCGAGGTGCTCCCACAGTTCGCCCGATACCCAGAGCTCGACCAGCGCGCCAACCGCCTCGCTCGGGGCAGGCAGGACCAGCGGCGAGATCACGCCCGTACGGGCCCCTGCCTCCCATGCCGCGACCAGGCACAGGAACACGGCGGGACCGACCAGGCGCACCGGCCTGGGCGCAAACCCGCCGCCACGGAAATGGACCGGACGGGCGGGTTCCCGGGGGTCAGTCACCGGTCAGCTCCAGGTCGACGGCGCGCGCTTCGTCGCGCATGACCGTCCACAGGTGTCGTCGCGTGGTCTCGAGCGCCGGGTCGGAGATGTCACGGTCCCAGACCGGCCGATCGATCTCGACCGTCTCCAGGACCCGGCCCGGCCGGCGTGACATCACGACGATCCGGTGACCGAGACGCACTGCCTCGCGCAGGTTGTGGGTCACGTATATGCCGGTCAGGTTTTCGCGTCTCCACAGATCGACCAGGTCGTCCATCATCAGTTCGCGGGTCTGGCTGTCGAGTGCCGAGAGCGGCTCGTCCATCAGAAGGACCGCTGGCCGAACGGCAAGGGCGCGGGCGATGGCCACCCGCTGCTTCATGCCGCCCGACAGTTGCCTCGGGAACGCGTCGCGGAAATCGGCAAGCCTGGTGCGTGCCAGCACGTCACCGATGATGGCCTCGCGCTCCCGGCGCGACAGCCCATGATCTTCCAGCACCAGGCTGACGTTGCCCGCCACCGTTCGCCACGGCAGCAGGGCAAAGTCCTGAAAGATGTAGGTGAGCGGGTTCAGCGAGCGTTCGGGCGGCTCACCGACCTGCAGGACCCGGCCCGAGGCCGGCGCTTCAAGCCCCCCGACCAGCCTGAGCAGTGTCGACTTGCCGCATCCCGATGGTCCGACAATGCAGGCGATGTGTCCGGCGTCCACCACGAGACAGACGTCGTCAAGAACCGCAATGTCACCGTACCGGTGCGAGAGCCCCTCGATCCGCAGCTGCATCCGCCACGGTCCGCCCTGTGCTCAGTCGTCTATCTCGACGTAGCTCGTGTCAACCAGCTGCTCGATGGTGATCTCCTCGCCCACCAGCCCCTCGGACTTGAACCACTCGAGCTGGTGCCTGACCGAGGCGAGATTGAGCCGGGCGCCCGGTTGCAGCCGCATCGAGCCGTTTCGGATGGACGGTGCCGCCTTCTCGTAGGGTCGAGAGGTATAGACATACCTGTGGATCAGCCGCGTGGTGCTCTCGAGCCCCTCCTCGCCCTCGGTCCGGTCAACCATGTTCGCGTTGAAGTCGGCGATCCCCTTCGAATAGGCACGCAGGAACCGCTCGGTCAGGTCTCGCTTGTCCGAGGCGTTGGCACTGGACGTGAAGATGGTGGTCACCTGGTAGGTGTCGATGTAGTCGGCCACATCGCCGATGATCCTGACCGCCCCGCCGCCGGCCAGCGCCTTGGCGATGTGCGGAACAATGGTCCAGCCGTCGATCTGGCCGGATTTCAGTGCGCCGATGACCACGCCGACCTTCTGCAGCGGCTTCAGGCTGACCTCGGACAGCGCAAAGCCTTCCTTCGCGGCGATCTGCGAGATCATGTAGTGAAACGATGAACCGGTCTGGGTGATGCCGAACGACCGGCCGGCGAGCATTGCGGGTGTGGTCACTCCGTCTTCCCAGGCCTGGTTCGACACCAGGATCTTCTGGCCGTCCACGCCCGTTTCCTCGACAAGGGCGCCTCCGATCACCTTGATGGCCCCCTTGCCCGCCAGGTTGATCAGGCCTCCCGAGATCGCGGTCACGCCGTAGTCGATGTCGCCGGACGCGATCGCCACCGCCATGGGTGCCGCCGCCTGGAAGAAGTGGAACTCGACGTCGAGGCCTTCTTCCTCGAAGTACCCCTTTTCGAACGCCACGAAGGCGCCCGAATGCGAGGTGAACCTGAGCGCTCCCAGCCGAACCTTGTCCTGGGCCAGGGCAATCGAAGCGGTAAGACCCAGCACGGCCGCCACGACCGTTGCTGCGACTGGCGCACGCCATCCCGAGTTGATCATCATGCTGTCTCCCCGCAGCGTTCCCTGCCGTGACGGGAGATCCGCCCGGGCACAGGACAGGGACCATACCCAATGCGCCGACCCGGATTCAAGACGCGGCCGGCACTCTCGCAGGCGCACGGGAGACCGGCGGCGAACCGGCGAAACCGGGACCGGAACGGCCTTCCCGGGCGTTCCCGTGCGACCGCCTCATCCGTCCGGCCTGATCGCCGGGCGCCGGTTTCCTTCCCCACCTGATCCGGTTGCGCCACGCGGCTCTCGAAGACGGGACACCGGCAGCCGGACGACAGGCGCACCGCGCGCAAGCCGGGGTCGATACCCGCACATGAGCGAGGCTCGCAATGCCGCTCCGGCCGCGCGTCGCTGCTGCGATGCCCCTCATCCGGACAGGGTGCCGGTCGGTGACCGGCGCTGCGCCGTGCGGGCGCCGCCGGTTTGACCCCGCTTCCGCCCTCGTGCGACATTCCGCACTGCGCCATCCGCGGTTCATGGAGGACATGAAATGACCGAGGCATTCATCTGCGACGCCGTCCGCACGCCGATCGGCCGCTATGGCGGATCCCTTTCGTCGGTCCGGACGGACGATCTCGCGGCGGTGCCGATCGCCGAACTGATGAAGCGGAATTCCGGCGCCGACTGGACCCGGGTGGATGATGTCTACTACGGATGCGTGAACCAGGCCGGCGAGGACAACCGGAACGTCGCCCGGATGGCGCTGCTGCTCGCCGGGATGTCGCCCGACGTGCCCGGGGCGACCGTCAACCGGCTGTGCGCCTCGGGGATGGAGGCGGTCAACGCAGCCGCCCGGGCGATCCGTTCCGACGAGGGGTCGTTCTTCGTCGCCGGCGGGATCGAGAGCATGAGCAGGGCCCCCTTCGTCATGGCGAAGGCCGAGACCGCGTTTGCCCGGTCGGCCGAGATCTACGACACCACCATCGGCTGGCGGTTCGTCAACCCGAAGCTTGACGGCATGTACGGCTCGGATTCGATGCCGGAAACCGGAGAGAACGTCGCCGAGAAATACCAGGTCCGGCGCGAGGACCAGGATGCCTTTGCCCTGCGAAGCCAGCACAGGGCGGAAGCCGCCATGGGGTCGGGCCGCATCGCCCGCGAGCTGGTGGCGGTGGAGGTGAAGGGCCGCCGCGGCGCCGTCACCATCGTGGATACCGACGAGCATCCACGCCACGGCACCACCATGGAAGGCCTCGCCAAGCTCCCGACCCCGTTTCGCAGGGAAGGCGGCAGCGTGACCGCGGGTAACGCAAGCGGTGTCAACGACGGGTCGGCGGCAATGGTGGTTGCCAGCGAGGCAGCAGCCAGGGAACACGGGTTCAGGCCGCGTGCGAGGGTCGTGGCCTGCGCCACGGCCGGGGTGGAGCCCCGCATCATGGGCATCGGTCCGGCCCCGGCATCCCGCAAGGCGCTTGAACGCGCGGGTCTCGATATCTCCGACATGGACGTGGTCGAACTGAACGAAGCCTTCGCCAGCCAGGCCCTGGCGACGCTGCGCGAGCTCGGTGTCGCCGATGACGATCCGCGGGTCAATCCGAACGGCGGCGCCATCGCCTTCGGCCACCCGCTCGGCGCGTCGGGAGCCCGCCTGCTCCTGACCGCGACCCAGGAACTCGAGGAGACGGGCGGACGCTACGCCCTGTGCACCATGTGCATCGGTGTCGGCCAGGGGATGGCGACCGTCATCGAACGGGTCTAGTCCCGACCCGGAACGGGTACGGCGCCGGGCACCGGGTTTCCCGGTTCGAACGGTGCCACGGCCCGGCAGGCGACCGGAACGGCTCAGGGACGTTGGCGACCTCGCCGGAGGCCGCGTGCGCCCGTCTCCCGGTCAGGCGTCCCGAACCCGGTCGGACGACAAGGCGTGACGCCGTTCTGCGGGTACCGGGTTCGCCGATCGCCACCGTCACGCCCGCTTCTGTGCGGCCAGGCCGCCCGGAGACGCCTGTGGCCGGCGCGGCGCGTCCGTGATGCACCCGCGTCGGGTATCGTCTCCGGAGATCATTGATGCCGTCCCGCGTCCGTGGGCCGGCTTCCCGATGATCACGCGACACCGCGGGCTGCCCCGTGCCCCGGCCGGCAGCCGGGGCGATGACGGCACCTGCGGACCCGGCAGCCGACCCGTTCCGGCACCGCCCGCATCGGACCGGTGCCCGGAGTTCCGGCACCGCGCGTTCTGGTTTATGCTGCACCTGCACCAGCCCGTTCCGCGAGACCATTGTCCGTGCCGGGGAGACGACGAATGACCGGAACACGATTCCTCTACCTGAACGTCGGACATGCGATCGATCATCTGTTCATGCTGATGTTCCCGGCGGTGGCTGCGCTGGCGGCCGCGGACCTGGGCGCCGGGTACGGGGAACTGCTCACGCTCGCAACCGGCAGCTTCATCGCGTTCGGTGCGTTCTCGCTCCCGGCCGGGTGGCTCGCCGACCGGTTCAGCCGCGAGATCATGATGTCGATCTTCTTCATCGGCATCGGAGGCGCGATGATCCTGACCGGCCTGGTCACCGAGTCGTGGCACATCGCGGTGACGCTGACCCTGGTCGGCATGTTTGCCGCCATCTACCACCCGGTCGGCCTTGCAATGGTTGCCCGCGGCGGCGGCGATGTCGGTCGCCGCATCGGGGTAAACGGGGTCTGGGGCAACATGGGCGTCGCCGCCTCGGCGATTTCCATCGGCCTGTTCGCCGATTTCGCCGGCTGGCGCGAGGCGTTCCTGACCGCGGGCGTGGTCTCGATCGTTATCGGCATCGGCTGGACCCGCCTGACCCGCACCGACCGGCTTGCCGGTGACGCAGCACGCAAGCGCGACGCGTCGCCGTCGCTCGACTGGAAGCGTGTCCTGGCGGTGGTCTTCATCACTACCACCATCGGCGGCTTCATCTTCAACGCGATGACGGTCTCGATGCCGAAGGTGCTCGACGACCGCCTCGCCATCTACGCGCTGTCCGCCACCGAGGTCGGCGCCATCGCGTCCCTGGTCTACGCCGCGGCAGCCTTCACCCAGGTCGTGGTCGGACGCGCCATCGACCGGTTCGCCATCAAGCCGATCTTCCTCGGCCTCATGGCAGGACAGGCGATCGCGCTTTATGCCGCCATCAACTCCGAAGGCTGGATGATGGTCGCGATCGCGGTGCTGGTGATGGTGATGGTGTTCGGACAGATCCCGATCAACGATACCCTGATCGCCCGCCACACGCCGGATGCGTGGCGGGGCCGGGTGTTTTCGGTGAAGTACGTGCTGTCGTTCACCGTGTCTGCCGCCGCGGTCCCGTCGATCTCCTGGCTGTACGACAACGGCGGCGGCTTTCCCATCATGTTCACGATCGCGGCCGGGGCCGCGGTGATCATCACGCTTGCCGTCGCCACCCTGCCCGGCAGGCAACGCACCGCACTCGAAACCGCCGCCGGCGGTGATGACTGACAGGGGATCCCGCGGATGAAGTTCGGACTTCTCTACGAACACCAGCTGCCGCGAAGCTGGACGGAAAGATCAGACTACGACCTGCTGCACGAGGCGATCGAGCAGGTCGAACTCGCCGATCGCCTGGGGTTCGACTACGTCTGGGAGAACGAGCACCACTTCCTCGAGGAATACTCCCATTCCTCGGCGCCGGAGGTGTTCCTGGCAGCCTGCGCCCGGAACACGAAACAGATCCGGCTCGGCCACGCCGTGGTGCTCTCGCCGCCGCCGTACAACCACCCGGCCCGGGTCGCGGAGCGGATCGCGACACTCGACCTGGTCAGCCATGGCCGGGTCGACTGGGGTACCGGGGAGAGTTCGTCGCGGGTCGAGATGGACGCCTTCGGCGTGACCATGGAAGACAAGAAGGCGATGTGGGCCGAGGCAACCGAACAATCGGCCAACATGATGACCATGGAACCCTACCCCGGTTTCGAGGGCCGGTTCTTCTCGATGCCGTGCAGGAACGTGCTGCCCAAGCCCTACCAGCAACCGCATCCGCCGCTGTGGGTTGCCTGTTCGCGCATGGAGACCATCCACGCCGCCGCCCGCGCCGGGATCGGTGCACTGACCTTCGCCTTCGTCAACCCGCAGGTCGCACGCCAGTGGGTGGATCAGTACTACGCGATCATCAGGTCGGACGAGTGTGTTCCGATCGGCCACTCGGTCAACGCCAACATCGCCATGTGCACCGGGTTCTCGGTGCATCACGATGCAGACGAGGCGAAACGCCGCGGTGCCGACGGATTCCGCTACTTCGGGTACTCGCTGGGCCACTACTACGTCTTCGGCGACCACCAGCCGGGGGTGACCCCGTTGTGGGAGCAGTTCGAACGAGCACGCGAAAGCATGGACGACGTCGGCAAGGGCAGCGGCATCGGCACTCCGGACGAGGTGCGCGACCACCTGCAGGAGTTTGCCGACGCCGGGGTCGACCAGGTCATCTTCATCCAGCAGGGCGGGAAGAACCGCCACGAGCACATCTGCGAGGCGATGGAGCTGTTCGCCGCCGAGGTGATGCCGCACTTCAAGGAGCGGGAAGCCGAGCTCGAGGCCCGGAAAACGGCCGAACTGGCACCCTTCATCGAGGCGGCACTGGCCCGCAAGCCCCGCATGCGGCCGCTCGAGGAACACGAGATACCGGTGATCAGCGCCTTCGGCCGCAACATCGCGCAGACCGAAATGGACGAGTCGTCACGCTCCCTGCACCACGCGGCCGCCGACATCACGGTTCCGGCGCGCGATCCTCTGGCCGGGCAACGCGGACCCGACATGCCCGCCGGCGAGGACTGAGCGGGCGGCGGGCATGCATCGCTTCCGGACATCCCGACCGGAGCACGGGCCATGAGCGCCGGACCCGACATACCGCTTGCCGACGGTTTCGCGGCACCCGACCGGGCAGAGTGGGAAGAACTTGCGACCAGGGCGCTGCGCGGACGACGGGTCGAGGAGACGCTTGCGACCGATACGCCCGAGGGTGTGACACTGAAGCTGCTGTACCGCGCGGATGACCTGACCCCGGGCGCGGCTGCCGCGCGGGCGGCCATCCCGTGTCCGGATGGTCGCGACCGCTGGGACATTCGCCAGCTGCACTGCCATCCCGACCCGTCGCAAGGCAATGCCGATATCCGCGCCGATGTCGAAGGCGGCGCCCATGCGGTGCTGCTCGGACTCGATTCGGGAGCCCGGCGCGGGGAGGCGGCCGAGCGCGGCGGCGATGGCATCGTGCTGCGCTCGCCCGAGGACTGGCTGGTGCTGTTGCACGGCGTCAACCTCGCCGCGATTGCGATCGGGCTGCGGGCCGGAGCATCGACGCCGGCTGCGGCAGCACAGCTCCTCGCCTGCGCCGATCGCCAGGGCGTGCCGCCCTCGAGCCTGACGGGCTCGCTCGGAGCCGATCCGCTCACAGGCCTCGCACGCGACGGACGGCTGCCGGAACCGGTGGCCGACCAGCTGGAGGCGACCTGCGAACTCGCACGCTGGTGCGCGGACCATCTGCCCGGCATGCGCGCGATCGAGATCGACACGAGCGCCTATCACGCGGCCGGTGCCACCGAAACCCAGGATATCGCGTTCGCCGTCGCGACCGGTGTGGCCTACCTGCGCGCGCTCACCGATGCCGGCATGTCGGTCGACGACGCCGCCCGCCAGGTCGGGTTCTGCCTCTCGGTGGGCACCGACGTGTTCCAGGCGATAGCCAAGCTGCGCGCCCTGCGCCGGATCTGGGCGCGGGTCATCGAGGCGTCCGGCGGCGGAACGCAGGCGCGGATCACGACCCTGGCCGCGACCACCGCGGCGCGGATGATGAGCCGGCGCGATGCATGGGTGAATGCCCTGCGCGCCACCGCGGGTTGCCTCGCCGCGGCAGTGGGTGGCGCGGACAGCGTGACGGTGCTGCCCTACTCGCATGCCCTGGGGGTGCCGGAAGCCCGCGCCCGGCGTATCGCGCGCAACACCCAGACGATCCTGATGCGCGAATCCGGGCTTGCCAGGGTCGCGGATCCGGCCGGCGGTTCGTACTTTGCCGAACGGCTCACAAGCGACTATGCCGAGCAGGCCTGGTCGCTGTTCCAGGACCTGGAGGGAAGCGGAGGCATGGCCCGTGCGCTTGCGGAGGGTCGGGTCACGACCCTGCTCGAGCAGGCATGGGAGCAGCGCCTCGGCGCGCTTGCACGCGGCAGTGACGTGGTGACCGGGGTCTCGCGGTTTCCCGACCTCGACGAGGCCGCCGTCCCGCTGGCCGAGGTGGCGGCGCCCGCGCCGGTCAGCGCCACACTCCGGCGCGGTCTCCCGGAAGGCCGCGGTCCCGAAGCACTTGTCAGGGCCGCGGCCGCGGGCGCGGATCTCGCCGCACTGCTGACACCGTTTCGTGGCGAGCCCGCGATCATGACCGCGGTGAACCAGCATCGGCTCGGGGAGGCCTTCGAGGCGCTGCGCGATGCAAGCGACCGCTGGCAGGTCCGCCGTGGCCGGCGTCCGACCGCCCTGCTGGTCCAGCTGGGTACACCGGCGGAGTACACCGAGCGCAGCGTGTTCGCGAAGAGCTACCTCGCCACCGCCGGGATCGGAGCGATCGAGGTTCCGGTCGAGGTCGCGGAACAGGCGGGCAACACGCTTGCCGCACACGATGTGGACCTCGTGGTGCTGTGCTCGTCCGACTCGGTCTACGCCACCTCGGCTGCCGGGGCCGCCTCCGGCCTGAAGGCGTCGGGAGCCGCGAGAGTGCTGCTTGCCGGCCGACCCGGCAAGGACGGGGCGGCACTGCGCTCGTCCGGTGTCGACGTCTTCATCCATGCCGGCGATGACATGCTCGCCACACTGACCCGACTTGCAACCGACCTCGGGATGACCCTGCCATGAGCGTCCTGCCCGACTTCAGCACCCTGCCCCTTCGCGGCCCCGACGCCGAACCGGGTCCGCCGCCTGCCGGAAACGGCCGGTGGACCACGCCGGAAGGGATCGAACTCAAGCCGCTGTACACCGAGGAAGACACCCGGGGGCTCGACTTCCTGGGCGGCTGGCCCGGCATCGCCCCGTTCCTGCGCGGCCCCTACCCGACCATGTACGCGACACGACCCTGGACCATACGCCAGTACGCGGGCTACTCGACGGCCGCCGACTCGAACGCGTTCTACCGGCGCAACCTGGCGGCCGGCCAGAAGGGGTTGTCGGTCGCGTTCGACCTCGCAACCCACCGCGGCTATGACTCCGATCACCCGCGGGTCGCCGGCGACGTCGGCATGGCCGGTGTCGCGATCGACTCCATCCTCGACATGCGCGAACTGTTCGACGGTATTCCGCTCGACCGGATGAGCGTCTCGATGACCATGAACGGTGCGGTCCTGCCCGTGCTGGCCCACTACATCCACGCCGCCGAGGAACAGGGTGTGCCGAGACAGGCACTGGCCGGGACCATCCAGAACGACATCCTCAAGGAGTTCATGGTCAGGAATACCTACATCTATCCTCCGGCGGCATCGATGCGGATCATCTCCGACATCTTTGCCCACACCTCGGCGCGGATGCCGCGGTTCAACTCGATCAGCATTTCCGGCTATCACATGCAGGAGGCCGGGGCGACCGCCGACCTGGAACTCGCCTACACGCTCGCCGACGGCATCGAGTACGTCAGGGCCGGGGTCGACGCGGGCCTCGACATCGACTCCTTCGCGCCGCGCCTCTCCTTCTTCTGGGCGATCGGCATGAACTTCTTCATGGAAATCGCCAAGATGCGCGCGGCACGGCTGCTCTGGGCACGGCTGATGAAACAGTTCGATCCGCAGGACGCGCGGTCGCTGTCGCTGCGCACCCACTGCCAGACCAGCGGCTGGAGCCTCACTGCCCAGGACGTGTTCAACAACGTGACCCGGACCTGCGTCGAGGCCCTCGCCGCGACCCACGGGCATACCCAGTCGCTGCACACCAACGCTCTCGACGAGGCGCTCGCGCTGCCGACCGACTTCAGTGCGCGCATCGCACGGAATACCCAGCTGCTGATCCAGCAGGAAACCGGCATCTGCTCGGTGATCGATCCGTGGGGCGGCTCCTACTATGTCGAGCGGCTGACACACGATCTCGCGGCCCGCGCGCTCGCCCACATCGACGAGGTGGAGGAACTCGGTGGCATGGCGAAGGCCATCGAGGCCGGTATTCCGAAGATGCGTATCGAGGAGGCGGCTGCACGTACCCAGGCCCGAATCGACTCGGGGCGCCAGACCATCGTCGGGGTCAACTGCTACCGCACGGACGATGACGACCCGATCGAGGTTCTGAAGGTCGACAACGCCGCTGTGCGTCGCCAGCAGATCGAGAAGCTCGAGCGGCTGCGCGCAGAACGCGACCAGTCCGCCGTGGACGGGGCACTCGACCGCCTCACCCGCTCTGCCGGGACCGGTGACGGCAACCTGCTCGACCTGGCCGTCGAGGCGTCGCGCACCATGGCGACGGTCGGCGAGATGTCCGATGCGCTGGAGAAGGTGTGGGGAAGACACGTGGCACGGACGCGCACGGTATCCGGCATCTATGCCGGGGAGGTCGGCACCGATGCCGGGGCCGCGGCGCGGGTACTCGAGCGCGCTGCCCGGTTCGAGCGCCGGGAGGGCCGGCGACCGCGGATCCTGATCGCCAAGATGGGCCAGGATGGCCATGACCGCGGACAGAAGGTGATCGCCAGTGCCTTTGCCGACCTCGGGTTCGACGTCGACATCGGTCCGCTGTTCCAGACCCCGGAAGAAGCAGCCCGCCAGGCGGTCGAGAACGACGTCCACATCATCGGCGCCAGTTCGCTTGCCGCCAGCCACCTGACACTGGTGCCGGAACTGCGGGATCACCTGCACGAACACGGGCGCGACGACATCATGATCGTCGTGGGCGGCGTGATCCCGCCGAACGATGTCGACGATCTGCTGGCGGCAGGAGCCGCCGCGATCTTCCCCCCCGGCACCATGATCGCCGAGGCGGCGCTCGACCTCCTCGATCGACTGGAAGCCGCGGTCGACGCCGGGTAGCCGGCGGGATGCCGGGCCCGGGCGCGCGCCGGATCGCGCTTGCGGATGCCGGGGCACTCGCCGACGCGGTCCGTGCCGGTCACCGCGCCACGCTTGCCCGCGCCATCACCCTTGTCGAGTCCCGCCACCCCGACCACCGGCGGGCCGCCGACGAGCTGCTGACCGCGCTGCTTCCCCATGCCGGCGCGGCAACGCGGATCGGGGTGACCGGGGTACCGGGAGTGGGCAAGAGCACCTTCATCGAGGGTTTCGGGCGGATGCTCACCGGGTCGGGGCATCGGGTGGCGGTGCTCGCCGTCGATCCGACCAGCTCACGGACCGGCGGCTCCATCCTGGGCGACAAGACCCGGATGCAGGAACTCGGGCGCGATCCGGATGCCTATATCCGCCCGTCGCCGACCTCGGGCGTGCTCGGCGGGGTCGCCCAGGCGACCCGCGAGAGCATGGTGATCTGCGAGGCCGCCGGATTCGACGTGATCCTGGTGGAAACCGTCGGGGTCGGGCAGTCGGAGACCGAGGTCGCCGGGATGGTCGACTTCTTCCTCGCATTGATGCTGCCGGGTGCCGGCGACGAGCTCCAGGGCATCAAGAAGGGCCTGCTGGAACTGGTCGACATGATCGCGATCAACAAGGCCGACGGCGCCATGACGGAGGCGGCGGGGCGCGCGGCCGTGGAGTATCGCCGGGCACTCGAGATCATCACTCCCGCCAGCCCGGCATGGCGCCCGCCGGTCGAGACCTGCAGTGCGCTGACCGGGGCGGGACTGGAAACGGTCTGGCAGCGGATCGGCGACCATCGCCGCGCTCTCGGCGAAACCGGCGAATTCGACGAACGGCGGCGTGTCCAGCGGGTCCGCTGGATGTGGTCGACCATTCGCGGCCAGCTGATGCACGCACTCGATCACGACAAGTCGGTCCGGGCGATTCTCGATCAGGTCGAACCGGCGGTTGCCGAAAACAGGGTGCCGCCCCGGGTGGCCGCCGCCCGTGTGCTTGCCGCCTTCGGATCGATGCCCGGTGGCGGATTCGACTGACCGCGACGGACCGGCGGTGTATACCGGTCGGGAAGACACAACCCGCGGCGGAGGAGACCGGCATGTTCGTGCGACCACCCGCAGAAATCGGCATGGCCGAGCAGGATGTCGACACTCCTGCACTGATCATCGATCTTGACGTGTTCGAGGCCAATGTCGCGCACATGGCCGAAACCGTCCGCTCGCTCGGCATCGCGCATCGCCCCCATGCCAAGACCCACAAGTCGGCCGACATCGCGCGACGCCAGGTCGCCGCCGGCGCGGTGGGACAGTGCTGCCAGAAGGTCGGCGAAGCCGAGGTCCTGGTCGCCGGGGGCATCCAGGACGTCCTGGTGTCGAACCAGATCATCGGGCAGCGCAAGATCGACCGGCTCGCCGCACTCGCCCGCGAGGCACGGATCGCGGTCTGTGTCGACGATGCGCGGAACGTCGCCGATCTGAGCGAGGCCGCCCGGCGGTTCGGAACCGAGCTCGACGTCCTGGTCGAGATCGACATCGGCGCCGGGCGCTGTGGCACCAGCCCCGGCGCGGCGGCGGTCACGCTGGCGCAGCAGGTGGCGGCCGCGCCCGCACTGACCTTCGCGGGTCTCCAGGCCTACCAGGGCAGGGCGCAGCACATCCGCGGCCACGGGGAACGACGACAGGCAATCCTGCACGCGGCCGACATGGTGCGCGAGACGGTAACCGCTCTCGAGGCGGCGGGTCTCGCGTGCCGGCTGGTAACAGGTGCGGGAACCGGAACCTACCCGTTCGAGGCTGAAACCGGGGTCTGGAACGAAATCCAGGCCGGGTCGTACTGCTTCATGGACGCCGACTACCAGCTCAATCTCGATGCCGATGGAGAGCAGGACGGCACCTTCGGCCAGAGCCTGTTCGTGCTGGCAACCGTGATGAGCCGCCCCACCCGCGACCGCGCCGTGGTCGATGCGGGACTCAAGGCGTTCTCGGTCGATTCGGGCCTGCCGCGGCCTGCAGGCCTCGAGGACGTCACCTATGTCGGTGCCTCGGACGAGCACGGCACGTTGACCCTGGGACCGCAGGCCCCGGAACTCGCGCTCGGACACAAGCTGCGCCTGGTGCCGGGTCACTGTGACCCGACGGTCAATCTCCACGACTGGTACGTCGGCATCCGCAAGGGAACCGTGGAAGCGATCTGGCCGGTCGGTGCCCGCGGTGCCGGCTTCTGACGGCACCATTGACAGCGGCGGCGCGGATCCACATGTCTGCCGCAACCGATGACGACCCTCGACAGGAGGAGCCGGACAGCATGGCCGCCGTCGCCGAACCCGCACTGCCCGAGGAGACCATCCGCGAGGCCCAGGACGAGTTGATCGCCGAGTTCGGGTTCTTCGACGACTGGATGGACCGCTACCAGTACCTGATCGACCTCGGCCGCAAGTTGCCAACGATGCCGGATGCGTATCTGCGTGACGAGTTCAAGCTCAAGGGTTGCCAGTCCCAGGTCTGGTTCGTCGGCGAACGAACGACCGGGGACCGGCTGGTCTTCCGCGCTGTCAGTGACGCCGCCATCGTCTCCGGGCTGATCGCGTTGCTGCTGCGGGTCTACTCGAACCGGACACCGCGCGAGATCCTGGAGACCGAACCGGACTTCATCGTCGAGATCGGGCTCGAGGACCACCTGAGCCCGACCCGCAAGAACGGACTCGGCGCCATGCTGGGAGCAATCCGTACCCGGGCCCGCCTTGCACTTGAGGAGCCTGCCCGACATCCATGACCGCGCTTGACGAGCTCTACCAGGACCGGTTGCTTGCCCTTGCGGCCGAGATTGCGCGTACCGAACGGCTTGCCGACCCGGACGCAACCGCCACGGTCGTGTCCCGTTCCTGCGGCAGCTCGGTAACGGTCGACATCGATCTCGCTGACGACGTGATCGTTGACTATGGCCAGACCGTGGATGCCTGTGCGCTCGGCAGTGCGTCGTCATCGATCTTCGCCCGTGCCGTGATCGGCAAGAAGGTGGCCGAGGTGCGCCAGGTTCGCGACGCCATGCGGGCGATGCTTGCCGGAGAAGGCCCCCCGCCGGACGGTGAATGGTCCGATCTGGCCCTGCTTGAACCGGCCCGTGTCTTCACCAACCGTCACCAGTCGATCATGCTGCCATTCGATGCGACCATCGCGGCGGCGCGCCTGGCATCGGACGCCGGCTGAGCCCGTCGAGGCGTGCGGCCATCGCGTCGGCACGATGCCGGACACACCGATGCACGCCACGCCGGTCAAGAAAATCGTTGCATGCCATGACCGGTTCGCTACAGTGCGGCATTGTTTTGCCGGGAGCCTGACATGAGTTCAAAAGACGTGCGACAGGTTCCGGATTGCGCACCCACCGATGTCTGCTATCGGGCGGTGACCACGGCCTACCGGCGACTGCGCGAGTGCGGCGCTACGGAAGAGGTCTCATTCAAGTCCGCGGTCTCGGTCTTTCGGCACCACCATCCGGAGGTTCCCGCCACGAGGGCATGCTACCTCGTGGCCGACTGGCTTGACTGACGCCGCCGGGTTGCCGAGAGCGCACCGTAACGCGGGGCGAACAGCATCGTAAGCACCTGCAGGATCCCGACCGTGACCGCAATGGTGCCGGCCGCGTTCAGGGAGTTCGGGCTTCCGTAGAGTCCCGGGCCGAAGGCGGCAAGGACGTATCCGACGACGGCCGCGACCGCGGCGACCAGGACCGAAACCCGGATCTGCAGGGACAGGCGGTCGGTCAGCATGCGCGCGACACATGGCGGACCGACGAACATCGCGATCACCAGGATCGAGCCGACCGCCTCGAATGCCGCCACTGCGGCAGCCCCGGTCGCCGTGACAAGTGCAATCGCGACCAGGCGCGGCCGGAATCCCAGCAGGGCGGCGAGTGCCGGATCAAAGGTCGAGACCGCAAGTTCCTTGTGGAAGCAGGCGTAGAGCCCGGAAAGAACTGCAAGCACGACCGCGAGGGTGACGATCTGCCTCGGTACCGTCGTGAAATCTCCGGGTGACATCCACAGCACGGTCTCGAGACTGCCGAAAACGACGTGCCGGGCATCAATGTAGCCTTCCGCGACATGGGACCATTCGAGCATCGCGACGCCGACGGCGAACATGGAGGTGAACACCGTCCCCATGGCGGCACCGGCCTCGAGCCGCCCGCAGGCGCGCAACAGCTCGATCGCCGCCACAGCCACGAGGGCCGCCACCAGTGCACCGGCCATGATCACGATACCGGTCAGCGCGCCGGTCACCAGTACGGCGCCGACGATGCCCGGCAGGACAACATGACTGACCGCATCCGCCAACAGGGCCTGGCGACGCAACACCAGGAAGTTCCCGACCAGGGAACAGGCCACACAGGCAAGCATGGCGGTCAGGATCGCCGGCAGGTCCAGCACGAGGAATTCCTGCAGCGTCATTCGGATGCCGCCCTTGCGCGAAGCTCCGCAACCGTGTCGGCGGGAAGCACCTCGCCGATCGGCCTGCTGCCCCACTCGGCTGTCGCGAGCGCCCGTTCCGGATACCACTCGAGGTAAAGCTCCCACAGGCGCCAGTCGCTGGCGATCGCCACGGCCTGCGCATGTCCGCGCACCGTGAGTTCCGCATCCGCGCCGAGCACGCCAGCCGAGCGCAGCATGCGCAGCGCAGCACCTTCCGGTCGCTCACCGCGCGAGCAGGCAAGCAGTGCCTGCCGGAAGACGACGCGGCGGCGAAAACGTCGCGCGTGTATCAGCCGCGAGATCACGCCGCGTGCCGGTGCCACTGCGACCGAGAACGCGCAGGCCGTCGCCGCCAGGATGACGATGACCGCTCCGGTCGGCGTGTCTGGCCAGAATGCGGACGCGGCGCTGCCTGCGTAACAGGCGCCTCCTCCGACAAGGCCCGAGATTGCCAGCATCACGCCCAGTCGATCAGTCCAGAACCGCGCCGTGACCGGGGGAATGATCACAAGGGCAATCACCAGGATGAGGCCGACGGTCTTCAGTCCGGTCACCACGACGAGGAGCAGCAGCGCGGTCATCACCATGTCGATCGTCACGACCGCAAGTCCCAGGACTGACGCATGGTGTTCGTCGAGGCACACGGCGGCGAACGGGCGCAGCAACGCCAGGGTTGCCGCCATGACCAGGAGTGCCGCCACCGTGATCGCCACGGCCTCGTCGGCGGTCATGGTCGCTGTCGCGCCGAGCAGGAACCCGTCGAGACCGGCCTGGCCGGCGGCAGGCAGGGTCTGGACATGGCTCATCAGCACCACGCCGGCACCGAAGAAACCGCTCAGCACGGTGCCGATCGCCGCATCCTCGCCGAGACGGGTCCTCTCCCTGATCCAGTGCACGGCCAGGATACCGAGGACCCCGGTTACCGCGGCACCCGTCGACAGCAGCACGATGCTGCGTCCGGATCCGAACACCGCCAGTCCGAACAGGAAGGCCAGCGCGATGCCCGGCAGGGTGGCGTGGCTGATGGCGTCGCTGATCATCGACCGGCGCCGCAGCATGGTGAAACAGCCGATCACACCGGCGGCAACCCCGAACACCGTCGATCCTGCCATGACCAGCGCCGTGTTGTAACCGGCGTCAAGAACCAGGATACGGGCCAGTTCGGCCAGCCCGGAGACCTCCATCAGTCGGCGCCGATGCCGGCTCCGGCGGTCGCGAACCTGCCGTAGGTCCGGTCGAGGGATGCGGAGGCGATGACACCCCCAACGGGTCCGGCATCGACCACGCGGCCGTTGAGCAGCAGCGCGTGGGTGAAGTACTCCTGCAGCGTCTCGAGGTCGTGATGGACCGCGACGATGGTCCGGCCCGCATCCGCAAGTTCACGCAGGATCGTCATGATTCGGGTCTCGGTAACGGCATCAACCCCGGCCAGGGGCTCGTCGAGCAGGTAGATCTCCGCGTCCTGGGCCAGGGCGCGCGCAATGAACATCCGCTGGCGCTGCCCGCCCGACAGCTGGCCGATCTGGCGCCCGGCGCTGTCCGCGAGACCGACCCGGTCGAGCATCTCCAGGGCCCGGGCCCGATGCCTGCGGCGCACCGGTCGGAACCAGCCGACGTCGCCGTACAGGCCCATCGCGACCACGTCGAGGGCCGAGGCGGGAAACTCCCAGTCGACGACACCCTGCTGCGGGACGTAGGCGACGGTCCCGTCGCCGGGCTCGAACTGCCTGCCGAAGACCCTGACGTGTCCCGAAAGCCGCGGAACCTGCCCGATTACCACCCGCAGCAGCGTCGACTTTCCGGCACCGTTCGGACCGACTACAGCGGTCAGGGAGCCGGCCGCGGCGCTGAACTCGACGTTCCACAGCACCGGGCGTGAACCGTATGCAACCGTGAGGCCCTGCACGTAGAGGGGCAGATCCGTTGTCGACAGCACACGTCCGGCAGGAGGTACCGCTTCAGGACCGACCATGGACCGTTCCCCCCGCAAGGTGTCGCCGCGAATCGGAGCCTCCCAGGGCGCCGACGATGGTTCTGGCATTGTGTTCGATCATGCCGACATAGGTGCCCTCGGGGCTGTCCGGCGCGCCCATGGCATCGGAGAACAGTCGACCGCCGAATCGCACCTGGTGCCCCGCCGCCGCGGCACCCTCGATCAGGGCCCGGACATCACGCTCCGACACAGAGGTCTCGGCGAATACCGCCGGTATGTCGCGGCTGACGAGCATGTCGACGATCTGCTCGATACGCCGCAGCCCGGTCTCGCTGTCGGTACTGAGACCCTGAATTCCGACCACCTCGAAACCGAACCGGTCTCCGAAGTAACCGAAGGCGTCATGAGCGGTAACCAGCACCCGGCGACGGGCCGGCACGGTCCGGGTCATGGTCTCGACCCGCGCCTCGAGTTCCTCGAGCCCGGCGAAGTAGCGCTCTGCCCTTGCGACAAACCCGTCGGCAGCCTCGGGCGCGAGAGAGCACAGCACGCTCACCGCCCGGGCAAGTGCCTCGCGCCACAGGCCCGGATCCATCCAGATATGCGGATCGGGCAGCGTGGCGCCGCGAATGTGACGCGGCGGCAGTTCCTCCGCCAGTGCCACCGACGGCCGGCTGGTCGCCAGGTCCCGCAGGACCTCTTCCATCTTCGCCTCGAGCCTCAGTCCGTTCCAGAAGACGGCGTCCGCCCGGACCAGGCGCGCCATGTCGGACCGCGTGGGCCGGTAGAGGTGCGGATCGACCCCCTCTCCCACCAGGTTGATCACGTCGCCATGCTCGCCGACGATCTCGCGCAGCGGCTCGCCGATCTGCGCAATGGTGACGACGACCGACAGACCGGCCTGTGCCGGAACCGCACCGGCCAGGAGCCACAGGCAGACCCACGCGGCAACCCGCCACGATACCCGGCAGGGCCGGGCCATGCGGGTTCGACGCCGGGTGTGAATGTGGTGTAGGCTCATTGCTCGTGAAACACCGGCTGGCCATCCGCACACGTTGCTTTGTGTGCCCGCATCAACTTCGTAACATATGAAGAAAGTTAGTGCATGCAAATAATGTGCGTCAAGCCGTCTGACCTCCGGGACGCACGGCCTTGGTGAAACGGGGCCGCAGCGGTTCGCCGGACGAGGGTTCGCGGACACCGGTGATCGACCTCGCCGATTCCGGACGGCGCGCGGCCCTGTTCCAGCGGGTCCGCGACGACCACAGTGTCGAGATCGCGGAGGACTACGTCGAACTGATCTCGGACCTGATCGAACACCATGGCGAGGCGCGGCTCGTCGACCTCGCCGCCCTGCTTGGCGTCACGCCCCCGACCGTCAACGCGACGGTCCAGAGGCTGCAGAAGGACGGCTACGTCGACTCCCGACCCTACCGTGCCATCTTCCTGACCCGCAGGGGACGGGAACTCGCAGAGTGGTCCCGGGCCAGGCACCGGGTGGTGCTCGACTTCCTGCACGCGCTCGGTATCGCGCCGGAAACCGCCGAAGCCGATGCGGAGGGGCTGGAACACCACTTGAGCGACGAGACCGTCGCGGCGCTGAAACGGCTCACTGCGAGGCTTGCGCAGGACTGAATCCTGCCCAGACGTCAGCGCAGCGCGACACGAACTCCGGTCAGTTCCTCGAGGACCTCGGCAAGTGACCAGATCTCGTGCCGCGAAAGGCCCCGGGCCTCGGCGGCGAGCCAGATCTGGGCGGCAGCCGCACCCATCGGGACCGGAACGCCATTGGACTGGGCAAGCGCCATGGCGAGCCGGACATCCTTGCTGACGGTGTGCAGTCCCTGGGCCGCAACGGTGCCGGGCTTCGGCGCGGAGGGGGTGTCGAGCATGCGGCCGACCATGTTGTCGAATATCCGGCTCCCGCCGGTACTCACGCTCACCACCTCGTGGATGATCCGGGGATCAAGTCCGGCCTTCACGCCGAGCAGCACTCCTTCGATCGCCGCCGCCGCATTGCAGGCCATGATCAGGTTGTTCACCAGCTTGACCGTCGCTCCCGCCCCGATTCCGCCAACGTGAACAACGGTGCTGCCGAAGGCCCTGAGCACCGGTTCCGCGCGCTCGAAGTCGGCCGCATCGCCGCCCACCATCACCGTCAGTTCGCCATCGCGGCGCTGGCGGATGCCGCCACTGACCGGGGCATCGAGCACACCGATCCCCTTGTCCGCCGCCCGTTCCGCAACCCGCCGGATCACTTCGGGCGAGATCGTGCTGGTGTCGATGTACACGTCGCCCTGACTGGCCCCGGCAAGCACTCCGTCCGGGCCCAGGGCCACTTCCTCGCTCGCCGCATTCGACGGCAGGGACGCAATCACCACATCGGACAACTCCGCCACCCTGGCCGGGGACGCTTCCGCCGAGGCGCCGGCAGCGGTCAGTGCCGCGACCGGCTCTTCCCGCAGGTCCGCGACCACGAGCGGAAAACCCGCGCGCAGGATGCACTCGGCGACCGGCCTGCCCATGCCACCGAGACCGATCATTCCAACCTTCATCGTTCCATCTCCAGGTAAGGCACCAGTCGAGCGGAGCGTGTCGCTCAGGCGGCGCGAAACGGCCGGTTGTCCCCGGCCCCCGCGGCGAACCGGGCGGTGCGGTAGTCATGCACCGTCACCGGGGGATAGCGCGGTGGATCACGGTCGTCGTGACAGCTTGGCAGACAGGAGACGACGGCGTCGTAGCGCGGCCCGACGAAGAACCCGATCGACAGGCGCCGTGACCGCGTCCCCGCATCGGCCGGCGGGATCACGACCCGGTGCGGTGTCGACACCAGCCGGTCGTTGGTCCAGCGCATCAGGAGGTCGCCGATATTCAGGATCCAGGTGTCGGCTATGGCCGGTGCCTCGATCCAGTCTCCATCCGGTCCCCGCACCTGGAGTCCGCCCGGCGCGGGATCGTTGCGCAGGATTGTCATCATGCCGACGTCGGTATGTTCGCCGGCCCGCAGCTGGCCAGGCTCGACCGGCCGGTCGACGGGCGGATAATGCAGCAGGCGCAACTGGCTGGTGTGGGCCGGACCGAGAATGTCGTCAAACGTGTCGTCCGGCATCCCGATACCACGGGCGACCACAGCGCCAACGGTTCGCATCAGGTCCTCCATGGCGGCCCAGTAGGCGCGCATCCGCGCCCTGAGATCGGCGGGAGCCTCGGGCCACAGGTTGGGTGCGAAGTTCGGATAGCTGGCCGGGCCGGCGAAATAGGGATCGTCCGGGGGAAACCCCTCCGGACCGATCGCGAAGACCTCCTTGAAATCGGGCGGGCCGTCCCCGCCCGCCATGCGCACCAGGGTCTCTTCTCCGAACGGGATGTAGCCGCGGTTCTGGTCATTGCGCGGCCGGCGGACCCGCAGCTTCTCGGTTCGCGGCAGATCGAAGAACCGCAGGGCCGCCTCGTGCAGCGCCTCGCCGACCTGCGGGTCAGGCCCATGGCCCCTGATGACGGCAAACCCCAGCGTCCTGAGCGCCTGGTTGAGCTCCACGGCGACACGGTCCCCGCCGGCAGCGTCCCCGGACCGGAACGGCGCCAGGTCGATGACGGGAATGGAACCGGTCATGAACTTCTCCCCGGGATGTACACGCGTCCTGCACGGGCCGGACCCTGAAACAGGTCGGCCCTTTCCGGTATCCCGGAAAGGGCCGGTGGTGGAGCCAAGCGGGATCGAACCGCTGACCTCTACAATGCCATTGTAGCGCTCTCCCAGCTGAGCTATGGCCCCGTCGCGCATCCTGCCGTCCGGCAGGTGCCTGATCCCGGATACCGGACAGGTTTCATGAAGCCACGGTGGACTTCCGGGCCGGCTTCACGGCTCACCGGGTGTCCGACTCTTCCCCGTGCACCTTCACCAGCCCCTGCGCCCGCATGTTTCCATCTTCTCAAGCCACGGTCAATCCGGGTGGCGCCGCGACATGTCCCCCATAGCGGTCCTTCCCGCCACGCGCAACAGCACGGCCACGAAACCGTCGCCGGCGACGCGTCAGTATGTCTCGTCGTCCCCGTCTCCCGTCGAGTCCTCCGACCCGTCGAGATCGCCATCATCGACCAGGTCATCGTCGTCATCAGCCTCTCCCAGCCGATCCTCGTCGATCTTGGGCACGACCTCGCCCTGCCCGTCTTCTTCGGAGAGCACCGCGTCGTCGTCACCGGACCCGTCCTCGCCTTCTTCATCCGCACCGTCGTCGTCGTCGTCGAGATCGTCCTCGGCCTCCTCGTCGCTCTCGTCCTTCGGGTCTTCGACCGGGACGCTCCGCGCCCGCCTGCTCTTCAGCACGGTTTCCGGATCGTATCCCATGCCGCATGCCGGGCAGTGGACCGGTTCCCTGTCGAAGTCGTAGTACGAGAAAACCTCACACTCCTTGTTCTGGCAGAACCGCTTCGATCCCCATTCCGGCTTCGCCACTCGCTGTCTCCCCGTACCTCACCCTTGCTGAACGCGGCGCGGGCATATCCGCAATTTGAAGGGGTGTCAAAAGGTAAATCCGCCCTGCGGACCGGCCCGCTGCAAGGTACTTCCGGCCGCTACCGCGCAACGGTAGTATCGGCGCATCATGGCGCAGGACGGCCACACTGACGACCTTTTCTCGGACTACGAGATCACACCCGAGTTCCCGGACGAGATGTTTGGCTGCGACGGCGAGCCGCATCCGCAGTGCCGGGAACTGTGGGCCGCACTCAGGGCCATGCCCGCCGAGCAGATCGTCGCCATGCAGGAACACGCCGAACGCTCGTTCATGCGCGACGGCATCACCTTCGCGGTCTACGGAGACGACGGTGCCCAGGAACGCATCATCCCGATCGACTTCCTGCCCCGTATCCTGAGCGCCCGCGACTGGCGCCGGCTCGAGACCGGTCTGGCACAGCGGGTGAAGGCGCTGAACATGTTCCTCGCCGACGTCTACGGCGCCGCCCGCATCCTGAACGACGGCGTCATTCCCGTCGACATGGTTCTCGGGTGCCCCCAGTACCGGGTGCAGATGCGCGGGGTCGAGCTTGCGCACGGCATCCATGTTTCCGTGTGCGGCACCGACATCATCCGCGATACCGACGGGTTCAAGGTGCTCGAGGACAACCTGCGCTCCCCGTCCGGCGTGTCCTACATGCTGGCGAACCGCCAGGCGGTCAAGACCGGACTGCGCGACCTGTTCCGGCGCCATTCGGTCCGGGGCATCGAGCACTACACCGGCATGCTGCGCCAGACGCTTGCCGACCTCGCACCACGGGGCAACTCCGATCCCTGCATGGTGCTGCTGACGCCCGGGATCTACAACTCGGCCTACTACGAGCACATGTTCCTGGCCCGGGAGATGGGTATCGAGCTGGTCCAGGGAAGCGATCTGCTGGTGCATGACGGGCACGTGTTCATGCGTACCACCGGAAGGCTGCGCCAGGTCGACGTGATCTACCGGCGCATCGATGACGACTTCCTCGACCCGCTCGTGTTCCGGCCCGACTCGCAACTGGGTGTTCCGGGGCTGTTTCATGCCTGGCGGCTCGGCAATGTCGGGCTCGCCAACGCGCCGGGTGGCGGGGTTGCCGACGACAAGTCGGTCTACCGGTACGTACCCGACATGATCCGCTACTACCTCGCCGAGGAACCGATCCTGGCCAATGTCGAGACCTACCTGTGCCGGGAACCGGAACACCTGGCCTACGTGCTCGACAACCTGGATGCGCTGGTGGTCAAGATGGTGGGCGAATCCGGTGGCTACGGCATGCTGATCGGGCCCCATGCCACCAGGGCCGAACGCGATGCCTACGCCGCGCAGATCCGGGAGGACCCGGCGAACTTCATCGCCCAGCCGACACTGGCGCTTTCCAGGGCGCCATGCCTTGCAGACGGGCGCGCCGCCCCGCGGCACGTCGATCTCAGACCGTTCATCCTGCAGGGCCGCGAGACGCGCATCGTTCCGGGCGCCTTCTGCAGGGTTGCGCTGACCCCCGGCTCCCTGGTGGTGAATTCGAGCCAGGGCGGGGGCGGCAAGGATCTCTGGGTGCTGGACGAGCCGGACTGATGCTGTCGCGCGATGCCGAGGGCATCTACTGGATGAGCCGGTACATGGAACGGGCCGGCCACGTCGCCCGACTGGTGCTGGAACAGCTGCAGGCGGTGCAGGACCGCCCGCTCGGCGCCATCGAACGGGGCTGGCAGCGCATCTACACCGCGATGGACCGCTCTCCCGGCGGTGGCGAACTGATCGCCGGCGGCGAGGATGTCGACGAGATGCTGCTTGATGCCTTCACGCTGGTCGACGATCTCGCCTTCGAACCGTCGAACCCGAATGCGCTGATGTCCTGCATGGCACAGGCACGCGAGAATGCCCGCCAGGTTCGCAGTGTCATCAGCCACGAGATGTGGTCGTGCCTGAACGTGGCCTTTCTGGAGAAGCGCGGCGTTCGGCTCCAGGACATCTGGATCGGCCAGCCGCAGGACTTCTTCCGCGACGTCGCCTCGACAACCACGACCTTCAGCGGCATTGCCGATGCCACCATGTACCGTGACGAGGTCTGGCACTTTTTCCTGCTGGGGCGCTCCATCGAACGGGCGCAGCGTCACCTGGCGCTGCTCGATGCCCACATCGGCCTGTTCCCGACGGAGGAACGGCACTGGGTCTTCGACTGGGGATCGCTGCTGCGGGTGTGCGAGGCCCGCGGCGCATTCCGCCGGGTCCACTCGAACGAGTATCCACCCGAAACGGCGGTCGACTTCCTGGTCGCTGACCCCGCGCATTCGGGTTCGATAGCCCACGCACTGGCCACGGTTGCGGCCGCGTGTACCGCCATCGGCGGCGAGAGGCGGGATGAACCCGCCCGTCTCGTGCATCGCCGTGTCGGCCGGGCCCGGGCTCTGATCGACTACGACTGGCCGACCCGCGATGCGCAGGATGATGCCGCGACCCGGGCCATGCTGAATCTGCTCCTGCAGGCCTGTCTCGGGTTTCACACCGATCTCGAACGGGCGTACTTCAAGTACGCGGTCCGGGACCTGACCGCCGGACAGTCCAGATGAGCACCACGCGCCGTTTCTCGATCACGCACAAGTCGGTCTTCTCCTACGAGGAGACCATCCCGGGCTGCGTCATGCTCGCCCGGCTCTGCCCGTTCAATGACCGCGGACAACGGTTGCACGGCTTCGGCATCCGGGTCGATCCGGAGGTGGCGCCGGTGGCGTCCGACGACGGGTTCGGCAACCTGTGCCATCTTTTCACCATTCATCGCCACCACGACCGGGCGACGCTGAGATCGTCGGCGGTGGTCGAAACCACGGATCCGCCCGACCTGCCCGACCGGGTGGAAGCAGTCGACTGGGACCGGCTCGGGGCAGCGGCGCGCTCGCCCGAGTTCTGGACCTGGCTTGCACCGAGCCGTTTTGCCCGCCCGGGCCCGGCGCTGGAGGGTTTTGTCGAACGCAACGGCATCCGGCCGGGTCCCGACCCGCTCTCCGCCCTGCTCGAGACCAGCGGCACCCTGTACCGGTTGTTCACCTATTCCCCCGGAACCACCACGGTGGAGTCGGCGATCGATGTCATCCTCGAGAGCGGTGAAGGGGTCTGCCAGGACTACACCCACGTCATGATCGCGCTGGCGCGCAGCTGGGGCATTCCGAGCCGCTACGTGTCGGGATACCTGCACCTGGAAGGGGTCAGCGGCGAGCAGACCCCCGAGGGCGCCAGTCACGCCTGGGCCGAATTCTGGCTGCCGGACCTCGGCTGGATCGGGCTTGATCCCACCAACGACACCCGGGCCGACCATCGCCACGTGAGGATTGCGCACGGACGCGACTACGACGATGCGGCTCCGACACGCGGCGTGGTCCTGGCCGGTGATACCGCCCGGGTCACGGTGGCGGTCACCGTCGACGAGGTCGACCAGGCGGCATCGCCGCCCCCGCGTGCACCGGATCCGACCGGGCAACCCCGGATGACGGGCCTGCCATGGCACGGGCATGCAGGCCAGGCACCGGCATCATCGACCGGGGACCAGCAATAACCCGCATATGGACGTGAGACATCCCGAGTGCGTTTCACATGTAACTGCCGCGCCTTGAGCGAACGCGGGTAACTGTTCAGTGCACTGACCAGATCCCGATGCGCAGTGACCTTCGGTCGTGGAGCGGCCGGACCGGTTGATCTGCAGTGCCGGATCACGAGGATTACGCTGACAGGGGTGATGGCTGCGGGTGCCTGCAAATCAACCTGCCCCGCATGCAGCGGCACCGTCCGCACTGCGTGATCTGCTATGGTGGCGAGCTGGCTGGCCGTATCGACCCGGCCGGAATACAGTCGGAACGCTGCGTCGGATGTTCAACTGTCCGCGTCGTGTTGCTCAGGCCTGACACGGCCTGCATCTATCCTGACGGGCAGGCCGTTTCCGGACCACAGAACGAGGCTCAAGGATTACATGGCCAAGCAAGCGAACAGCAATGACGCCAATCTTCGGATTCGAAGCCCGGCTCTTTGAGGCTGCGGACAAGCTACGCGGCAACTTGGAGCCGTCCGACTACAAGCACGTCGCCCTCGGCCCTATCTTCCTCAAGTACATCTCGGACGCATTCGAGGCGAAGCGGGCGGAGCTCCTCAAGGAAGAGCTGGCCGACGCCGAGGATCCGGAGGAGTATCTTGCCGAGAACGTCTTCTGGGTACCGAAGGAGGCGCGGTGGACGCGATTGCAGGCCAGAGCCAGGCAGCCAACCATCGGCAAGGACATCGACGACGCGATGCTCGCGATCGAGGCCAGTAACGCCTCGCTCAAGGGCGTGCTGCCCAAGGAATACGCCCGTCCGGCGCTTAACAAGGTCATGCTCGGCGAACTGATCGACCTCGTTAGCGGGATCGCCATGGCCGAGACCAATCGCACCCGCGACATCCTTGGCCGCGTTTACGAATACTTCCTCGGAGGTTTCGCCGGGGCCGAAGGCAAGCGCGGCGGCGAATTCTATACGCCGAGCTCCATCGTCCGGCTACTGGTGGAGATGCTGGAGCCCTACAAGGGCCGTGTCTACGACCCGTGCTGTGGTTCCGGCGGCATGTTTGTGCAGTCGGAGAGATTCGTCGAGGAACACGGAGGTCGGATCGGCGACATCGCGATCTACGGACAGGAAAGCAACTACACGACATGGCGGTTCGCCATGATGAATCTTGCAGTGCGAGGCATCGACGCAGACATCCGCTGGAACAACGACGGCAGTTTCCATAAGGACCAACTGCCAGACCTCAAGGCCGACTTCATCCTCGCCAATCCGCCGTTCAATGTCTCTGACTGGGGTGGCAACCGGCTGCGGGAGGACGCCCGTTGGACCTTTGGCGTACCGCCCGCGGGCAACGCCAATTACGCCTGGCTCCAGCATATCCGCCATCATCTTGCCCCAAACGGGGTGGCAGGCGTGGTCCTCGCCAACGGCTCCATGTCCTCGGCGCAGTCTGGAGAAGGCGAAATCCGCCGCGCCCTAGTCGAGGCCGACGCGGTGGTTCACATGGTCACCTTGCCGTTGCAGCTCTTCCGTTCGACGCAGACTACTGCCTTCCCCCTTGTTCCTCGCGCGTCACGAAAACCCCGGCGAGGACAGTCGCGACCGGCGCGGAGACGCGCCGCTCATCGACACCCGCGATCCCGGTCACATGGTCGACCGGACCTGAAGATAGCTTTCCAACCATGACACCGCCCATATCGCCCTCACCTGCCATGCCTGGCGCAGCGGCGCGGACGGACATGTGCACAAGCGGGGCTTCTGGCGCGGCGCGCAGCTGGACAAGCTGCGCGGACACGACCATGTTCTCGACCCCGGCCGCCAGGTTCGCTTTCCGTCGCAGGAAGACGACGGCGGGCGGTTCGAGGACACGATGAACCGCACCACCGCAGAACCGCTCGAACAACAGGCGGAAGGTGCACGGCTGGACCCGACCACGGAGGTAAACCTCCAGGAGCGGGGATTTCGGGAGCGCAAGACATGAGCATGACCATTGCCGAATTGATGGATCTTCTTCGCAGCTATCCGCCTGGACTTCGTGTCGTGGTGGACGGTTACGAAGAAGGATACGACGACCTGTCACCCGAACGGATCCTCGTGACCAGGATCGACCTCGACACCGGGACGAAATCCTGGCAGGGCCAGCACGGCGACCCGCGAGACAAGCGCAGGTCCGGCCCGAATACTACCAGGACCGTCGAAGCGCTCGCCTTGCGTCGCGCATCGTGGTGACTGCGAGGCGCACAGGATGGTCGTGGTCGACTGCGGCAAGTTCCGGCCGTCCCCGAAGTGCCTGGAAGAGCAGAACGAACACCGCCGGACCTGCGGCCCCGCTCTGCCGGAAATTACCCGTGGGGGAATTGCGGAAGTTGATGTGCGTCTGGAGCAGGAGACCGTCTGGCTTTCGCAACGGGATATGGCGACCGTGTTCGGTACTACGCCTCAGAACATCGTGGCGCATCCCCGTCACGTGTCTTCCAGCGGCGAGTTGCAGGCCGATGTAACTCGTAAGGATTTCTTGCTAGTTCGAGCCGAGGGACGGCGGCGGGTGCGCCGCCGGATGAAACACTACAATCTCGACGCCATCACATCGGTCGGCTACCGCGTCAATTCCAGGCGCGGCGTGCGTTTTCGCCAATGGGCTACCCGAACCCTGCGCGAGCATCTGGTGCGCGGCTTCATGGCAAACGAACAAAGACTGGCCGAGCGCGGGCTCGACGCAGCAAGGCAGACGCTCGGCCTGCTTGCCCGGACACTCCAGAGCCAGGCGCTGGTGGTCGACACCGGACAGTCCGTGCTCGGCCTCATTTCGGGCTATGCTGACACCTGGCGCCTGCTGTTGCACCATGGCGAGGATCGGCTGCAAGTGCCCCGATGTGCTGCCGGCCACAAGCGCACTTGACCTCGACCAGGCTGTTGGCGCAATCGCCACGTTCAAACAAGACCTTGCGGAGAGACGCGAGGCCACGGCGTTGTTCGGCAATCCGAGCGGTGACACGCTCGCGGCCATTCTCGGCACTATCGAGCAGACCATCTTCGACGAAGCGCTCTATCGCAGCCGCCAGGAAAAGGCGGCGCATCTGCTCTACTTTGTCGTAAAGGACCGCCCGTTCATCGACGGGAACAAGCGGATCGGCGCCCTGCTGTTCCTGCTCTACATGAGGCAGGAGGGCCTCAACCACCGGCTGGACCCGCGGGCGCTGACGGCGCTCACCCTGTTGATCACGGAGGGTGTACCCAGCAACAAGGACCTGATGATCCGCCTCGTCATGAACATCCTGACGACTGGCTCCGCATGAGCGTCGGAACCGAAAGCGAAGTGCACATCGCCGCTCTCGCGTAACTCGCCGGGCTGAGCCATGCCGTGCTCCACGGGCCGGGTATCGGTCCGGAGTGATCGGCTCCGGAGCGGGGCAATTACGATGAGGTGTTGTTGACCGACCACCTCCGCGGAGCTCGTCAAGGTCGTGGCCGGCTATCACCGGTTGCACGCCGTGCGTCATTCGATCCAGCGCACGCTCACCGCAACGAGCCCAGGAGGCCATCGGCGCATTGTCGTTATTTGGCACACTCGGGAATCCGATCCCACAGAACGTAAACCAGACAATATCCTGGAGCCGAGGTACAGGTGACCCAGGAAACAAAAGTCTGTTATTCCAAGAGAATTGCAGCGATACTCTTGGTGCAAATTCTTGCTTGGAGCACGTCAACAGCCAATGCCAGAAGTACGTCGCAGATCTGTGCATGCCGCGAGATTCGGGATCGATGGGGCCGAAATCCATGCGGGGGCGGTGACATGCTGATTCAGGATACGGACATCCGTCGCCAGCTTCGCCTGGGCGAGGACAGCCGATGGGAATTCAAGCGGATCGAGTTCAGTGGCAATAGACCGACCCGCCCGCACAAGGACAGTCTCGCGGACGAACTGGGCGCGTTCGCCAACGCGGACGGCGGCATCATGCTATGCGGGGTGGAGGACGATGGAACGATCAGTGGCATGTCGCGAGAACAGATGGCTGTTCTGGATCAGGTGCTGGTAGAGGTCACCACCAATGCCCTTGAGCCGCCAGTGCGCATCGACATCCAGCACAGGGAACTGGACGGCAGGGAATTCCTGCTGGTAACGGTGCCGCGGGGTGAATCTCTGCATGAACGGGCCGGGAAGGCATTTATTCGGGTTGGAGCAACCAAACGACGCCTTGGGAGGGACGAGAGCCTGAGGCTGGCGCAGAACCGTGCGCAGAACTGCTATCTCTGGTTCGACAAGCAGATCGTGCCCGACACGGGTTTCGCAACGCTCAACGAGCGCCTGTGGGAGCCGCTGCTCAGCGTGACGGGCGCAGGGGATCCAAGGCGAGGCTTGCTGAATCTCCGCTTGCTGGCGCGGGACGAAGCCGGCGTGGACCGAGCCACGGTGGCCGGCATATTGCTGTGCACTCCTTCACCGCAGGACTGGGTGCCGCAGGCAACCATCCTGGCGACCTGCTATCGCGGACTTGATAGAGCCTCGGGCCAGCTGGACGCACAGGAGATTACGGGTCCGCTTTCGGCACAGATCGCGGACGCGGTCAGGTTTGTCGTTCGGAACATGCGTGTTGCCGCTCGAAAGAGCCCTGAACGGGAGGACGTTTCCCAGTACAGCAAGACCGCTGTATTCGAAGCGGTGGTCAACGCGGTTGCCCATCGCGACTACTCCATATCCTCGCGAAGGATCCGGCTTTCCATGTTCAGGGACCGCCTGGAAATCGATTCTCCCGGCCAGCTTCCGAACGGCATGACCATCGAAGCCATGGAGGCCAGCCAGGCAACCCGCAACGAGGTGATCGCTTCCGTGTTCGGTCGCATTCCGGTCGCTGACATGGCGGGATCGGGTCATCGCAGGTATCTGATGGAACGGCGGGGAGACGGCGTGTCGATCATCCGTACCCAAACCGAAGCGGTCACCGGCGTGCCCCCGAACTACGAAATGGTCGACGGAACGAGCCTAGTGCTCCGTATCCCAGCTGCGAAGCTGCAGCTTGTTCCCGCAAACGCGATTGTCACAGTGCACTCTCGGGGCGAGCCCCTCGCCGGCATTGAGGTGCTCGCGCTCTTTCCGAACAATACCTGGGTGCGGTCGAACACCGACGAGACCGGTGAAGCGGCCCTGGACTTGTATACGACGCACTTGCCGATGACGGTCTATGCGGCCGGACCCGGGTATACGGCCGGACTCCAAACAGCATGGACGCCAGGTCGAAGCGGGCTGTTGCTCGAACTTGAGCCGCTTGGATCTGGCGGTGCGGCGATTTTCGCCCAGGATACGGGGCACCTTCCCGGCCTTCATGGTCGGCTGAATCCGATACGCGATGCGTCCGACCGGACCTACATGTACGCCGACAACATCGCCATCGATGAGGGACGACACCAACCGGTCCCGTTTCGGCCAGGCAAACCGGTACGGCTGACAGACAGCCGCGGCACGGAAGTGTCGGCCACTATCGTAGACATCCGCGGTCGGTCCGCCTTGCTCGAGTACCAGCCCTTCAGACCCTGATGGCCACCCGCGTGCTCCATTTGTCCAGGAACCTGCAGAGGGGCTTTGAACGCTTCACCTCCCGCCACCTGGCTGATCGAGACGTACCGTACAGGTAAGGTCAGGGGATCCAGGGAGATTGCCGAGCTATTGCGCGCGGCCACCGACGGTCCGACTTATCGGGCTGCAGGACTTCAGCACCGGCCAACGGGCGTATGTGGGGCACTGAACCGCACGACCCGCATGACCAGAGGATAGGTGCGCCGACCGGCGTTTCCAGCGACGAGGGCAACTGCCCGCCACCGCTGCGGCGACGGCAGGAAGCGGAGCGCCGAACAGCTTTGGAGGGAAGGCCGTCGGCCGCTTGCGCCCTGTGGCAGGTCCTGTTACCCCTGCGGCCTGGACGACACGGTGGAACGTGCGTGAGGACCATGGCCCGCTGCATCACCGGGGCGGCGCCGATGTCCCCGGTAATCCGGCCCGAACCGATCCTTCTCGGGGTCCCGGTGCTCCCACCCGAACGGAGAGATGTCCGGTGACCGGACTCATTGCTCGCGCATCATCCCGGTTGCACGGAGAAGTCCGGCTACCCGGAGACAAGTCGATCTCGCACCGCGCCCTGATCATGGGAGCGCTCGCGGTCGGGGAGACCCGCATCCACGGTCTGCTCGAGGGCGAGGACGTGATGCGGACCGCAGCGGCGCTCAGGCAGCTCGGCGCAGTCATCAGTCGCGACAGTGACGGGAGCTGGCGTGTGCATGGCCGCGGCGTCGGCGGGTTCGACGAGCCGGAAACGGTGCTCGATCTCGGCAATTCAGGTACCGGCGTGCGACTGCTCATGGGGGCCGTCTCAGGCCTGCCGGCCACGACGTTCTTCACCGGCGATGCTTCGTTGCGGCGGCGCCCGATGGAGAGGGTCACCCGGCCTCTCACGGAGATGGGCGTGCAGGTCCTTGCCCGCGAAGGCGGCCGGCTGCCTCTCGCGTGCACCGGTCCGCAGGTACTCCTGCCGCTTGACTACACCCTGCCGGTCGCATCGGCCCAGGTGAAGTCGGCGATCCTGCTCGCGGGCATCGCGGCTCCCGGGATCACCACGGTCATCGAACCCCACCCGACGCGTGATCACACCGAAACACTGCTCGGCCAGTTCGGCGCCGCCGTCGAGATCGAGGAGCTGGAGGACGGGGGACGGCGGGTGTCGGTGACCGGTGAGCCCGAACTCGCGGCCCAGCCGATCCGGGTCCCGGTCGACCCGTCCTCGGCCGCGTTTCCGGCCGTCGCCGCACTCCTCACCCCCGGGTCGGAGGTACGGCTGCCCGGGATCGGAACCAATCCGCTCCGCTTCGGGCTCTACGAGGTACTCGCGGAAATGGGCGCCGACATCGAGATCCGTCCCCGTCCTGGTCCGGGCGAACCGGTCGCCGACCTGCTGGTGCGCTCGTCGGAACTGCACGGTGTTGCCGTGCCGCCCGAGATCGCGCCCAGGATGATCGACGAGTACCCGGTGCTGGCCGTCGCCGCCGCGTGCGCACGGGGTACCACGGTGATGAACGGCCTTGCCGAACTGCGGGTGAAGGAAAGCGACCGGCTCGCGGCCGTTGCCGGCGGGCTCGCCGCCTGCGGGGTCGCGGTCGAGGAAGGAGAGGACCGGCTCGTGGTCCATGGAGCACCCGGTGCGATCGACGGGGGTACGGTGATCCGGTCAGGGCTGGATCACCGCATAGCCATGGCGTTCCTTGTACTCGGCCTTGCATCGCGCGACGGCATCGCCATCGATGACGCGGCAACGATTGCGACGAGTTTCCCCGGCTTCGCCGACACCCTGCGAACACTTGGAGCCGACGTCACCGGGCATGCGGAATGATCGTCGCGGTCGACGGTCCCGCGGCAGCCGGCAAGGGAACCATCGCGCGCAGCCTGGCCGACCGGTTCGGGTATGCCTATCTCGATACGGGAGCGCTGTATCGCGCGGTTGCCTTCTCCCTGCTCCGCGCCGGCGCCGATCCCGCGGATCCTGAAACAGCGGCGCAGGCCGCGGCAAACCTGCATCTTCCCGACACCGCCGACCCCGGAATCCGCACCCCGGAGGTCGGGCTCGCCGCCTCGGTCGTGGCCGCAATACCCCGGGTGAGAGCGGCACTTCTCGGCCTTCAGCGCGACTTTGCCCGGCGGCCGCCGGACGGCAAGCCCGGCGCCGTGCTCGACGGGCGCGACATCGGCACGGTTGTCTGCCCCGACGCCGATCGCAAGATCTTCGTGACCGCGACACCGGAGGTCCGCGCCAGGCGCAGGCACCTGGAGTTGCTTGGCCGCGGTGAGCACTCTATATATTCAGGCGTGCTTGCGGACCTGCGGGAACGCGATGCACGCGACGCAAACCGGGTCGATGCGCCCCTGCGCCAATCCCGGGATGCGATGGTGCTGGACACCAGTTTCATGACTGCAGACGAGGCGTTTCGGCGTGCATGCGCCTTCGTCGAGTCCGCACAGTAGTCACCTCGGCCCGGGAGAGAGGCGGGTCGGGAGCAGTAGACGCCGGTGGAACGGGACGACCGGGTATCAGTACCACCCGGCCGGATGTTCCACTCAAGCCGCTGCCGTTCCACCGTGTCGGAATGCCAGCGGGTGCAACCAGGTGACAACCGGTTGCGGACAGCGAGGACGGCGCCGCGGTAACGGGGGCGTCGTGAACCGCGTTCACCGCTCCGGCCGGTTCACCGCAACCGTCGTCCGCACCTGCATGCGGACGGTCAAGTCCACGGACAGGGAGTTTTCATGGCAGAGACCGCTGTTGGCGGCGCCGATACAGAGAATTTCGACGCCCTCCTCGCCGAAGCCCTCGGTGATCACATCAGCATCGAGGGAAGCGTGGTCAAGGGGACCATCGTTTCCCTCGAGGGTGATTTCGCCCTTATCGATGTCGGCCTCAAGTCGGAAGGCCGGGTCGCACTCAAGGAGTTCGCCCCGCCAGGCCGGGATCACGGCCTCAACCCCGGTGACGAGGTCGAGGTGTACGTCGAGCGGATGGAAGACCGTAACGGCGAGGCGATGCTCAGTCGGGACAAGGCCCGTCGCGAGGAAGCCTGGGCGGCGCTGGAAACGGCGTTTGCCGATCAGAACCGCGTCACCGGTACCATCTTCGGCCGGGTAAAGGGCGGGTTCACCGTCGACCTGTCGGGAGCAACTGCCTTCCTTCCCGGCAGCCAGGTCGACATTCGACCGGTTCGCGACATCGGGCCGCTGCTCGGAACTCCGCAGCCGTTCCAGATCCTCAAGATGGATCGCAGGCGCGGCAACATCGTGGTCTCCCGCCGCGCGGTGCTCGAGGAAAGCCGGGCCGAGGCGCGCGCCGAGCTGATCGCCAACCTGAAGGAAGGCCAGGTGCTGCAGGGCGTGGTCAAGAACATCACCGACTACGGCGCCTTCGTCGACCTCGGCGGTGTGGACGGCCTGCTGCATGTTACCGACATCGCCTGGCGCCGGATCAACCATCCGAGCGAGGCGGTGCAGATCGGCCAGACCGTTGACGTCCAGGTCATCCGGTTCAACCCGGAAACCCAGCGCATCTCTCTTGGCATGAAGCAGCTCCAGGCCGATCCGTGGGAGGGAGCCCAGGCGAAGTACCCGGTCAGCACGAAGTTCATCGGCCGGGTGACCAACATCACCGATTACGGTGCCTTCGTCGAACTGGAGCCCGGCATCGAGGGACTGGTCCATGTCTCGGAGATGAGCTGGACCAAGAAGAACGTCCACCCGGGCAAGATCGTGTCGACCAGCCAGGAAGTCGAGGTCATGGTGCTCGACGTCGATCCGGTCAAGCGTCGCATCTCGCTCGGTCTCAAGCAGTGCACTCCCAACCTGTGGGAAGAGTTCATGGCGCAATCGCCGGTCGGTACCGAGATCGAGGGCGAGATCAGGAGCATCACCGAGTTCGGACTGTTCGTCGAACTGAACGGCGATATCGACGGGATGGTGCACCTGTCCGACCTCGACTGGGAGGTGCCGGGCGACGAGGCGATCAAGCAGTACAAGCGCGGTGAGATGGTCCGCGCCAAGGTGCTCAACATCAACCCCGAAAAGGAACGGATCTCGCTGGGCATCAAGCAGCTTTCGCCGGACCCGTTCAAGACCAGCGCCGCTGCGGTCCGCAAGAACGCCATCGTGACCTGCACCGTCACCGAGCTCCTGGATGCCGGAATCAATGTCACCGTCGCCGACGGGCTTTCGGGGTTCATCCACCGCTCCGAACTTTCCCGGGACCGTTCGGAGCAGCGTCCGGACCGGTTTGCGGTGGGCGAGAAGGTCGACGCAAAGATCACCCAGATCGACCAGAAGAGCCGCCGGCTGACGCTGTCGATCAAGGCCCGCGAGATCCAGGAGGAACGCCACGCAATGGAGCACTACGGTTCGTCCGACAGCGGTGCGAGCCTCGGCGACATCCTCGGTGCGGCACTCAGGCAGCGGGAGCAGAGCCAGCAGACCGGGGACGAGAGCTGATAGCGGAGACGTAGGTCCGATGGCAGAGCGACTCCAGGGCGGCTGTCATTGCGGCAACCTGCGGCTGGAGTTCCATGCCGCAGGGCGCTTCGAGGATCTCCCGATCCGGGCCTGCCAGTGTTCGTTCTGCCGCAAGCACAATGTCCGCGCGACCGCCGATCCCGGCGGTCGCCTGGACATTGTCGTCCGTAACCGCGACAGCCTGTCGGCCTACAGGATGGGCCACGGCATCACCGACTACCTGGTTTGCCGCGAGTGCGGCGTCTACGTCGCCGCCGTCATGGAGGACGAGGATGACGGTGGCCTGCTCGCCACCTGCATCGTCAACGCACTCGACGTGGCACCCGAACGCGTATCGGACCCGGTTCCGATCGACTACGATGGAGAGACCCCCGAAATCCGGCGCGGCCGCCGGCGCCAGCGCTGGATGCCGGCCAGGATGGTCTGACCCGGCGACACCGCGAAAGGCCGGTCGATGAAGACGCTGCTCCTGGTCCGGCACGCGAAGTCGGACTGGTCGGACCCGGCACTCGATGACCATGACCGCCCGCTGGCGCCACGCGGGATCCGGGCGACCGGACTGATCGGAAGTGCCCTCGCGCCCAGAACTGCTCCCGGCGTCATCATGTCCTCGACCGCGAACCGGGCATTCGATACCGCGAACCGGATTGCGGCATACTGGAACCCGGCGCCGCCGGTGGTTGAGAGCCGGGAACTCTACCTTGCCTCACCCGGTCAGATGCTTGCCGTCCTCGGCACCTTCGGGGGCGCGCACGAAACCGTGATGCTGGTTGCCCACGAGCCCGGAATCCGCCACCTCGCCCTTGTTCTGGACGGCTCGACGGACCCGCCCTTCACGGTCCGGTACCCGACCGGGGCGGTCGCGGTGCTTCGCTTCGAGGCAGACCGGTGGTCGGCACTCGAACCCGGCAGCGGGGTGCGTGTCGACTGGATCCTGCCGCGTGCCCTCGAGCGGGCAGCTTCGCGTCCGGATGCGTGACCCTTCGTTCAGCGACCGGTCCAGTTGGGCCGGCGCTTCTCCGCAAATGCCCGCGGTCCCTCGACGAGGTCCTCGCTGTTGCGCAGCGTGGTCACGCTGTCGTACTGCATCCGCATGGCGGTGCGCAGGTCGGCGTGTTCAAGGCCCCGGCGAACCACGTCCATGCTGGTCCTGATCGAGACCGGCGAACACTCGAGGATCTGTCCGGCAAACTCGCGTGCGGCGGACAGTGCCTCGCCTTCCGGCACCACCCGGGTCACAAATCCGAGATCATGACCTTCGGCCGCCGGGACATGGCGTCCGGTGAGGATCATGCCCATTGCGTGTTTCGGCGGAATCATCCGGGGCAGACGGTGCAGGCCGCCGGCGAGTGCCGCCAGGCCGACGCGCGGCTCGGGCAGGGCAAACCGCGCGTTCTCCGCAGCGATGATGATATCGCACGCGAGTGCGAGCTCGAACCCGCCGCCCATGGCCACACCGTTGACGGCGGCGATCACCGGCTTGCCCCGGTCGAACCGTTCGGTAAGGCCTCCGAAACCGCTTTGCGGGCGCTCGCGGGTTCCGCCCTCGGCCTGAAACTTGAGATCGTTACCGGCACTGAACGCCCGCTCGCCGGCTCCTGTGAGAATCGCAACCCAGAGCGACGGGTCGGACTCGAACTCGTTGAAGGTCCGGTCCAGCTCGAAATGTGCCGGTGAGTGCAGCGCATTCATCCGTTCGGGCCGGTCGAGCGTGACCACCATGACACGGCCGTCGCGCTCGACCCGGTGATACTCGGGCATTCTCTTGCTCCTGTTGTGGCTTCAAGGCCTCGTCGGCCGGTTCAGGCAGCGTCGCTGACCTGGCGCGGCCGGTAGATCGAGACATGGTCGATCCGCGCAACCGCCGTTCCGTCATCCCGGAGCACCGCGACATCAAGCTCGACGAACAGGTGTCCCTTGTGCTCGTGGTTCCGGGTCACCCGCGAGCGCGCCTGCAGCCGCTCGCCCCAGGAAACGCTGTCGAGGTTCCGCACCGTGCTGCCGACATGCATCCAGGGTCCCAGCGTCACGTTTTCCGACAACGCCCGGTTGGCAAGTCGGAGGATCCATCCGGGATGGACCAGCCGGGCATCCCGGTACAGATCGAGGGTTTCCCGGGCACCCTCGAGGTACTCCTCCATCAGCCCGGGCGTCATCTCCTCGACGAAGGTTCCGAGCACCGCGCCAACGGGAAGGGAGTCCGGCGAGGCCGGCGGGCGTTCGCCGGTTATCGGCGCATGCGGGATTTCCGTGTGCAGGCCGGCCGGTGCCCGCGGCAGCGACGCCGTTCCGCTGGCACAGGCGATGCCCTCGGACCACACGGCCAGGTCCAGCCCGCCCTCCCCGTCCGGCCGGGCGGAGGCAATCGCTTCGCGCCCGTCGTAGACCGGCTTCCTCAGCCTGCACTCGGCAATGCCGGATCGCAGCCAGTCGACTCCGAAGTGCCGCACCACCGGGTTGGTCATGTAGGCATACACCTCGACACCGGGCACCAGCCCACCCTTGAAGCCGAAGCGTCGCGCGACCGCATCGTCATGGATCCGGTTCTCCGAATTGGCGGCGAGATTGAGAGCCTGGACGGCGTGGGTCAGGTCGGTCCGGGTATCCATGGGCGGCATCCTCCTTGCGATCGCACCAAGGCTAACCTGAACATCCGGGACCGCAAGTGATATCCGATGCGAAGGACCCCATTGTCTGCGCCCGCCCGACTCTACAGGATGCAGTCAGGCACACGACCGTTCCGGAGTTCGATCATGAAGGCTGCCGTATTTCATCGCTCGGGCCTGCCGCTGTCGATCGAGGAAGTCGCGGACCCCGAATGCAGTCCCGACGGCATGGTGATCCGCGTCTGCGCCTGCGGCATCTGCGGGACCGACCTGCACTGGTCGGAAGTCAACAATGAGGAATCCGGCTGGCGCAACATCCACCCCGGCGCGGTGATGGGCCACGAGTTCGCTGGCGAGATCGTCGAGATCGGCCGCGACGTGTCCGGTCCGTGGGCGGTCGGTGACCGGGTCTGTGCCATGCCGCAACTCGGCTGCGGGCGGTGCCCAGCCTGTCTTGCCGGCAAGCCCCATCGGTGTCCGGAGGGACAGATACGGGCATCGAGGGACGTGACGGGCGCCTATGCGGAGTACACCCGGGTCGGGGTTCGCGAGACCCTGCACCTTCCCGACCGGGTGAGTTTCGAGGAAGGCGCGCTCGTCGAGCCGCTCGCGGTCGGACTGCACGCGGTCAAGCGGGCGCGCCTGCAGCCCGGCGACTCGGTACTCGTCGTCGGTGGCGGTCCGGTCGGACTGTGCATCGCGCTGTGGAGCCGTTTCTTCGGCGCCCGTACCGTCGCGGTGAGCGATCTCGTTCGTGCACGTGCGGAATCCGCGCTCGGATTCGGCGCCACCGTCGCGCTTGACGCCGCGGCAGGCAATGTCGCCGGACAGTTCGCCGACGCGGCGGGCTGTACGCCTGACGTCGTGTTCGATGCCGTCGGCGTACCGGGATCGCTGCAGGTCGCGGTGGACCTCGCAGCGGTCGGCGGGCGGGTGATCGTGGTCGGCCTGTGCATGGTCGAGGACCGCTTCATGCCGTCGGACGCGCTGATCAAGGAGGTCGACATCGTCTTCTGTTTCGTCTACGAGCGCGCGGACTTCGAGATGGTCGTGGACATGCTGGCGCGGGGACGAATCGACGCCGCGGGCCTGGTAACGGGTTCGGTCGGGTTCGACGAATTCCCCGACGCCTTCGAGGCACTGAAGCGACCGAGCGACCAGATCAAGGTGATGCTCGCGCCAGCCTGACCTGCGGGCGCCTGGCCGGGCCGTCCCGAAGCATGCACAGCGGCCCGGAGGCACGTACCATGGCGAAGCCGGAACCGAACACCGTCGTCAGCAGCTGGAACGAGTGGGACCGGTTGCGCCATGTCATCGTGGGCCGGGCCGACGGAAGCTGCATCCCGCCCGCGGAACCGGCCCTCGATGCCAAGGTACCGGAAGACAGTGACATGCGCGGGCTGCACGGACCGCGGCCCGCCGACACCGTGGCGCGCGCCAACGAGCTCCTCGACCGGTTCTGTGACCAGCTGCGCGCCCGCGACATCGTGGTCGATCGGCCGACGCCGATCGACTTCAACCAGCCGGTCGCAACCCCGGACTGGGAAACCGGGACCATGTTCGGATGCATGCCGCCGCGCGACGTACTGTTGACCGTGGGCAAGGAGATCCTCGAGGCAACCATGTCCTACCGGTGCCGGTGGTTCGAGTACCTGTGTTACAGGCCATTGCTCCAGCGCTACTACCTCGAGGACCCGGGGATGCGGCACGAGGCGGCTCCCAAACCCCGACTGACCGACGCGGACTACAGGCCCGACTACCTCTCCGGTGACATCGGCATCGCCAGGCGGCTGGAATGGACCGCGGCACGCCACTTCGTGACCACGGAGGAGGAACCACTGTTCGACGCCGCCGATGTCCTGCGGTTCGGCAGGGACCTTGTGGTCCAGCACGGGTTCACCACCAACCTGAAGGGAATTGACTGGCTGCAGCGGCACTTCCCGGAACACAGGGTTCACGCCGTGAACTTTCCTGGCGACCCGTACCCGATCCACATCGATGCGACCTTCACGCCGATCCGGCCCGGACTGATCCTGAACAACCCGCAGCGCCGTCTGCCCGAGGAACAGCGCCGGATGTTTGAACGCAACGACTGGGAAATCGTCGACGCTGCCCAGCCAGCCCACAACGAACCGCCGGCGCTGTGTTACTCGTCGGTGTGGCTGTCAATGAACGTGCTGGTGCTCGATCCGAAGACGGTGTGCGTCGAGAAGTCCGAAATCTACCAGGCGGAACAGCTCGACCGGCTCGGCATGGAGGTGGTCGAGGTCGAGTTGCGTGACGCCTACGCCTTCGGCGGCGGCCTGCACTGCTGCACTGCCGACGTCAGGCGCGACGGCGAGCGGGAGGACTACTTCCCGGTGCAGTAGCCTCACGCACCGGTCCACAGCATCCACATGGCGAGCAGCGGGACCGGTCCGGCCCGCATGGCATGCCAGATGTTCGTAACATTGTGGACGGTTTCACCGGAGGCACGTTCGAACCACTCGCCGTGGTGCTGGCGCCAGCAACCGGCACTCAGCACCAGGTACCCCTCCTCCGGCGGATGGCGATGATCCGGGTAGGTCACCCCGGGGGCAACCAGGCTGACCCCCAGCCGGACGTCCCGGTGTTCCTCGAAACCCCCGGCTCCGACAAGCACGGTGTTGGCGTGGCCGTCCGGAAACCCCGGGTCGGTGTACTCGATATCCTCGCGGCGCTTCCAGGCCAGCCGCGGCGCCAGCCCGGCGAGGCAATCCGCCAGCCCCTGCACGGCTCCTGGAGCCACAGCGCCGAATGCCTCGTCAAGGTGGCGGCAGACCGGGAGGGTTTCGGGTTCAATCGACCGGTTGGGCCTGCCCGGTGTTGCAAGCGCCTCATGGCAGCGATCGAACAGTTCCGTGACCGCTCCGGATGCGGAAGCGCAGGCGGCACGGTGCGCCTCGAGCAGTCGTGCGATTTCGGGATCTCGTGACACCGGCATGCTCCCCGTCTGACCGCCGCCATGATGAACCGCCTGCGCCATTCCCGGCAACCCGCACGGTTGACAGGACAGCGACGGTTCCGGTACGTGCCCTGCTCCAGCGTGGGCGCGTAGCTCAGCGGGAGAGCACTCGCCTCACACGCGAGGGGTCGCTGGTTCAATCCCAGCCGCGCCCACCATCGCTGGCTCCACTGCCACGAAATGCGTCCGGGCCGGAAATCCTGCCCGACACCGTCATGCCCTCGACCGGTCATCCGACCGCCCACGAGCCTTTGGACGGCACCAGTGTCCGGTGACCGGAGGAACCCGCACTGTCCTCAGCCATCATGGGCGGGCGAACTGGCCCGCCTGAAGCAGCGGCGACATTCCCCGAGCCACCCACACCCGCGGCAGCCGGCTCAGGCCGCCTGCCGCGGGTGCGGGTTGAACATCGGGATCGGCCTGCATCGGGGCCGTGGCTGACAGCGCATCCACGTGGAAGAAGTCTGCGCGGTCAGCCGATCGCGTCGTCGATCACCGTTGGCCGGGCTTGGCAGTCGACGACCTGGTTCGCGGATGTCCTCAGTGACTTGCAACCTGTCGGAACAGGGGAGCCGGGCAACCGGTTCCCTACCGCGATGGAATGTGCTCCTCCGGCCACTCGTCACAAACGGCGACCCACACGCTTTCTTCCGGGTCTGTCAACACGATTGCGCACATGTCCATAACCCCAACGGAAGAGCACAGCGTCTGGAGTCAGCCGCTGGGGGCGCACCTGCGATGTATCGCCGGCCGACGCAGCTTCGGCGCCCTCTCGTCGAGCAAGCCGCATATCAGAGGCTGAGCGCAAGCCAGACGGCGGCAAACGCGACCACCAGCAAGCTGCCATACCTGAGGGCGATTTTCCGGATCCGGCGCTTGCGCTCCCACCGATCGAAATCCAGGAGGAAGACCCCGAACTCGCGCGGCAGTCGGTTCGGGTCCGACTTGACCAACCCTGTTCCGCGTGGGTCTTCAGCGGTCATTGTTCAGAAGCACCTTGTCCAACTTCTTGCAGAGAACAGGACGGAACCTCTTTGACTTCGGATAGCTGCTCACAGTCGAGATAAAGCCGGATTCCCAACTTGCAATGGCAGTACTTCCCTGTCCCTTACGCCAGATTCGTACAGCCATGGCAATACTCCTGGCATCATCTGGTCCGGGAATCGGCATTTTTGAGAATAACTGAAACGATGGTGACGCTTGACCCGATTGCAACGGTCTCTCCACCCTGTTTACAGTACGCACATCCTGCGACAGGCCGCCCCCACCGTTGTTACAAACTTGGCGCGCACCTCTTCATTATCACTATCAAGTCCTTCGTAATCCGGCCTGTACCTGATCTTGCAGGTGCTCTATCGAAACCCCTCCTCACACATCCGAACCTCTACGAGTTCAACCAGGTCAGCCTTGCTCGTCTGGTAGCGCTTCGGCCTCACCCGAGCCTCGCGCTTGTCGTTCATGTTCAGTTCCTTGTCAGGTGTCAACTGACCATGCGGAACTGTTAAGTAGCCGATAGCATGTACCTGTTATACCTGCAAGGTCCACGGAACCCAACGATGGCCGCGCAGAACCTGAACCCTGCCCGACGCCGTCATGACCACGACCTGTTCTCCGGCCCGTTTGAAGAAACGAGGACACGTCCAGACCCCACCACCATCGACTCCTGATGGGAGAACACAGCCTCAACAGGCCGCCTGTGCGAGCAGGTGCGGACCGCTGGTCGGCAAGCGCGGCGGGGAATCCGTTTGATGGATATAGATCTGTTGCCACTGGATACGTACATTTTACTCAATCCACGATAGAGTCTTTGGTCATGGTCCTGTCTTTATGAACGCACCCGGACCGGAAAATGGTTCATCCCGCCAGCGTGCCAGTGACGACTGATTGGGGCGCCTCCTTCGCGGGACAGCAGGTAACACGGAAGACAAGATGGTCACGCTCATCTGGACAAAGTCCGATTTCGCAACCGAGTACGGGTTCCGCACCAGCGAAGGAAGAGAAGCCACCTCACGGGGCGAGGAACGGCCGGTTGGAAAGCAGCGGGGGCTGACATTGCGCGATCACATACCGTGACCGGTCTGACAAACAGGCCGGCATACAGGTTTCAGGTCCGAGCCGTGAGGAAGAGTTGTTGCGGATACAATGGGTACGGGCAAGACAGTGACACTCTCACCTGCAGCCTGCCGAGCACCATGGTGACTGTGACTCCGAGCGAGTGACCGTCGCACTTCTGCAGGAGCGAGATTGCGAAACCTTGTGGAACGGGGGAATCACCATGTCCCTGACAAAACAAGCGGGGAGCCTGTTGGGCTGCGGCGTTCCCGGCGGTTGGCCTGCTGTCGCGGGTGCGGCGCCTGCTGCTGCCCAGGGTTTGGGATTCAACGCGGATGCGCTCGCGCATGCCGCAGCCCGGTTCGCATGCGAACTGGGTTGGAACGAATCCCCCGGCAGCGAACAGTGGCCTGTGCCATATCGACGGAAGGTGCATGGGTTCGTACACACCATACCGGCAGCAGGGCAAAAGGACGTCGGTAACGGTGCTTCTCGGGCGGGTCTCAAGCGTGGGAGTTGAGGTGCGACGGTTGGCTGACGACTGCAGCTTCGTGCGGCGACGAGGAGCAGCCCCGATGCACCGGTCACGGCGACTGCGACGTGGCAGCACCGGGCTGTCCCGCACCGATGCCGACGGCGCAGGCCAGGCGAGTGATCCGTCGCTTCTTCAGTGAAGAGCATGTCTCGGCCGCTGTCGTCCGAAGCCTCCTGAGAAGGTGCCGCACACCGTGGATTGTCAACCGCTCGCCACGGAAACCGGGACACGCCAGTCCTGGCGTCCCATTGGGGCTCCAGTCACAAGCGTTGAGTGCATGTCCGGGCGGGTTTCACCAACGGCGTACTGCAGAACCCGTTCCATTCGCCGTTCACCTGCACGCAGGCAACCGTTGCGTGAATCAGGGGATCAATCAAGACTCGTGGCTGGTGCCGACCGCGGCGTCGGCACCAGCCGTGAGATCGAGCCCCACCGCGCCCGCCATCGCTGGCGCCGTTGCCGCGAAATGCGTCCGGACCGGGAACCCTGCCCGACACCGTCATGCCTTCGACCGGTCATCCAGCCGCCCACGAACCTCGGGGCGGCATCGATACATGGTGTCCGCAGCAGCCCGCAGTGTCTGCGACCGGCATGGCAGGCAAACCGGCCTGCTTGAACGCGTCTTGCACAGCACTGCGGCGGCCCGGCCCGCAAGTGGATGTGGATGCCGGTCAGCGGCGAGGCCTCGCATCAATGTGTCGGGGCGCCCGGCCGTCTTGACGCGGCCGCGGGCGGGAGCGCAGGCTGTGACGTCACCGGGAACCGAAGCGGAACACCACCATGACCGAGATGCAGTCCTTTCGCGATTCAACCGCACTCATGTCCAACGGCCAGGCCCTGAAGGCCCGGCTCGAGGAAGACGGGTACCTGTTCCTGCGAGGCCTGTTCCCGGCCGGGGACATCCAGCGGGTTCGCCGTCGGTTGCTGCAGAAGGCTGCGGCGGGCGGCTGGCTTGATCCCGACCACGATGTCAATGACGCCATCGCGCTTCCATCCGCCGCCTGCAAGGATCCGGAGGAGCGCTACATGCGGGTGTTCCGCGGGCTGTGGGCCGACGAGGAACTGCACCGGTTGCGCACCCATCCGAACGTGATCGCCCTGTTCGAGCGCATCTTCGGGGAGGCGCCGCTCGCGCACCCGATGTTCGTGCAGCGCAATATCTTTCCCCAGCGCCACGACTTCGACTTCACCACCGGCATCCACCAGGACAAGGTGCACATCGGCGGCGCGACCAACCAGGCGCTCTGGGTGCCCATCGGCGACTGTCCCCGGGAGAAGGGGCCGCTCGCCGTCGCCGCGGGATCGCATCGGGCCGGAGTGCTCGAAACCCGGGTCGGATCCGGGGCGGGTGGCATGGACATCAGTGTTCCCGTCCCCGGGACCTGGGTAACCGGCGACTTTCGCGCGGGCGACGCGCTGGTCTTCTCCGACACTACCGTTCACCAGGCGCTGCCCAACCGCACCCGAGAATTGCGCCAGTCCTTCGACGCGCGCTACCAGCCGGCTTCCTGGCCGATCGCGAAACCCAACATGGACCCCTATGCCGGCAATGGCAGCTGGGAGGAGGTCTACGCCGGCTGGGACAACCCGGACCAGGCGTGGTACTGGCGCGCCCTCGATCCAGTGGTGATACCCTACGATACCAGCCACTACGAGCGCCGGGACCGCATGGCCTTCGACATGGCTGAACGCGGCGACAGAACGGCGCGGGACGCGCTGCTGAGGATCGTCCAGCGCGACGCAAATCCCGACAAGCGCGCCCGGGCAACCGAGCTCCTGCAAACCCTGGACACCGGGACCGCGCAGTAGCCGCACGGTCATGGCCGGTACCTGGGACCTCGAGGTCAACGGCCAGGCCCACGCGGTCCGTGCCGAGGGGTCGGAACCGCTGTTGCACGTGCTTCGCGACCACCTCGGTCTCAAGGGCACGCGCTACGGCTGCGGGCTCGAGCAATGCGGCGCCTGCATGGTGCTCGTCGACGGGGACCCGGTCCATGCCTGTACCCGGCGCCTGGACACTGCCGCCGGTCGCCGCGTGACAACCGTCGAGGGACTCGACGCACCGGGACTCCTTGCCGCCTTTCTCGAGGAACAGGCCGGCCAGTGCGGTTATTGCCTCTCCGGCATCCTGGTCTCCGCCAAGGCCCTGCTCGATCGCACTGCGAACCCGGACCGGGCGACGATTGCCGCAGCTCTCGCACCGCACCTGTGCCGATGCGGCGTCCATGCGCGGATCCTGCGCGCGGTGGCGAAGGCGGCAACGGCGTGAGCCAGAGCCTTGAGCGCAATCCGCGGCTCGGACGATGGATCCGGTTTCTCGAACATGACCGGGTCCGGATCGCGACCGGCAAGGTGGAACTCGGCCAGGGCATCGTGACGGCGCTGGCCCAGATCGCGGCCGAGGAACTCGACCTTGATCCGGACCAGGTAGTGATGCTGTCCGGGTCCTCCGACGATGGTCCGGATGAACTCTACACCACCTCGAGCCTGTCGATCATGGACTCCGGTACGGCCATCCGCCTGGTCACGGCGGAGATGCGGACCCTGCTGGTCGAGAGGGCGGCGCGACGGCTGAACTGCGCGCCGGACGATCTCGGGATCGAACGGGGTCACTTCCACCTCGCCGGCGAGAGGACCGGCCAGAGCTACTGGACCGTGACCGCGCCCGGCGACCTCGAACGCGAGGCAAGCGGAACCGCACCGGTCAAGCCAAACGCGTCCTACCGCACCGTCGGCCGCTCCGTGCCCCGCCGCGACCTGCCAGGCAAGCTCGCCGGCGGCGGTTTCATCCACGACCTGGACGAGCCGGGAATGCTGCATGCCCGCGTCCTGCGCCAGCCGGGATACTCGGCAAGACTGGCCGGCATCGACGGGATCGGGGAACACGTGCGCATCGGCAACTTCGTTGCGGTCCTCGGCAACAGCCCGCATGCGGCCGAGCAGGCGGCGAAGCAGGCGCGGGTTCGCTGGGCCGGGGAACGCGAACTCGACCCGGCGCGGGTTGATGCCTACCAGCTGCTCGACCTGCCGTCACGAAAGCACCACATAGGCGCCGACTTCGCCGACACCGCCCATGACAGCGAACTCACCGTGTCCAGGCCCTACATCGCCCATGCCTCGCTGGGACCGTCCTGCGCACTTGCGCAGTACCGCGACGGCCATCTCACGGTCTGGTCACACGGCCAGGGCATGCATCCGTTGCGGTACTCTCTTGCACGCGCACTCGATCTGGCCCCGGAAGCCATCTCGACCATTCACGCCGACGGTGCCGGATGCTACGGGCACAACGGTGCGGACGACGCGGCACTTGACGCGGCGCTGGTTGCCATGGCCCGGCCGGGCCGCCGGGTGCGCGTGGCCTGGAGCCGGGAGGACGAGTTCGGATACGAACCGCTCGGAACGGCGATGGTGGTGCGCATCTCCGCAGCGGTGGATGCCGCAGGACGGCCGGTCGACTGGACGACACGGATCTGGAGCGGACCGCATGTCAACCGGCCGGGAACCACCTCGGGACACCTGCTGGCCCGGGAAGCACTCCCCGACCCGCCCCCGCAACCGGTTCCGACCGACCCGCCGTTGTCACGCGGCGGCGGCGCCACCCGCAACGCGGTCCCGCTCTACACCGTCCGCGCACACCGCATCTGCTGGCATCTCGTTGCCGGAACACCGGTGCGCACCTCGGCCCTGCGCGGACTCGGCGCGGTTCCCAACGTGGTTGCGATCGAGGCCTTCCTCGACATGCTTGCCGACGCAGCCTCGACCGATCGGGTGGAATACCGGTTCGCACTGCTCGAGGACGAACGGGCGCGCCGGGTGCTCCGCGAAGTCCGTGACCGTGCCAGAAGGGAGACTGGCCAGGGCCTGGGTTTCGGGTTTGCGCGCTACAAGAACATGGCTGCCTACGCCGCTGTCGCCGCGGCGGTGACTGTCGACGAAGCGGTGAGGGTCGAGAAGATCTGGTGTGCCGCCGATGCGGGTCTCGTCATCAATCCCGACGGCGCCCTCAACCAGCTGGAGGGCGGTATCGTCCAGGCGATGAGCTGGACCCTGCACGAGCAGGTCCGTTTCGATTCGCACGGTGTCGCCAGCCTCGACTGGGACAGCTACCCGATCCTGCGGTTCGACGAGATTCCCGAGATCGACGCCTGGCTGACCGGACCGCGGGACCAGCCGGCGCTCGGGGTCGGAGAGTGCACGGTCGGCCCGACAGCGGCGGCGCTGTGCAACGCCGTGGCCGACGCCCTGGGCGTGCGCGTCCTCGACATGCCGCTGACGCGAGACCGGATTGTTGCCGCCCTGCTTGCCGGCGACGACCCGGCGCCATGATCGCCTGACTGTCACCCCCACGGAGCACCCCGGATGAGCATGCAGATCGGCATCATGCTGCGTGGGCAGTATCCCAACGGCGCCGACATGGCGGCCGGGACGGATGAACTGATCGCCCAGGCCCGGTTCGCCGACCGGTTGGGCTACGCCTCGATCACCAAGGGGTCGCACTACTCGACCGACGGCTACCAGGCACTTCAGCAGCTGCCGCTGCTGGCGCGGCTGTCTGGCGAAGTCACGCGGGCCCGGCTCAATGCCGGCATCGTCCTGCTGCCCCTGCACAAGCCGCTCGATATCGCAGAGCAGCTGGCGACCATCGACATCCTCTCGCACGGGCGGCTGATCTTCGGGGTCGGGATCGGCTACAGGGACGTGGAGTTCCACGCCTTCGGAACCGAGCGGCGGCATCGCGGCCGACGCACGGACGAGAACCTGGTCGCGATTCGCCGCCTGTGGACGGAAGACCGCGTCACCATGCAGGGCAGCCACTTCTGGCTGGAAGACGCGGTGTGCAACCCGAAGCCGTTGCAGCGGCCGCATCCGCCGATCTGGGTCGGCGCCAACGCCGATGTCGCGCTGCGCCGGGCGGTGGAGCTCGGTACCTGCTGGTACATCAACCCGCACAACACCATCTCCACCCTGGTACGCCAGGTCGACCTCTACAGGCAGATGCTGGACGAGGCCGGCAAGCCGTTTCCGGACGAGCTTCCGATGCGGCGCGAGGCCTTCGTGGCCCGGACCCGCGCCGAGGCGATCCGCCTGGCCGGTCCGTTCGTTGCCCGCAAGTACGCCAGCTACCACGCGACCGGCCAGAGCGACGAACTGCCCGACGGCGAGACGCTTGCCGGCGGCTTCGATGACCTGGTCGGTGACCGGTTCCTGATCGGGACACCCGATGAGATCGCGGCCGCCATGCTCGACATCAACCGGCGTCTCGGCGTGAACCACCTGATCCTGTCGATGGAGTGGGCCGGCATGGAGCCCTCGGTTTCGCGCGACTGCATGCAGCTGATGGCCGAGGAGGTGATTCCCGTGGTCAGGAGCGGCTGACCAGGGCGGGAAGATCGGACATCCGCGTAATCCGGGAGACGTCGGGAACGGCCCCGGGATCACCGTAGCCGTAGGAGACGAGGACGCAGCGGACACCGGCCGCCCGGGCCATTTCCGCGTCATGCGCACTGTCACCGACCATCAGCGCGTCCGAACGGTCGGCTCCGATGGCATCGAGCACCTGTATCAGGTGGCCGGGCGCGGGCTTGCGTTCGGCAACCCGGTCGCCGCCGAGCACGCAGCGGAACCGGGACGCGAGCCCGAGCCGCGACAGGATCCGTTCGGCAATCGCCTGGTGCTTGTTGGTGCACACGGCAAGAACGCAACCCCGGGCATCGAGTGCCTCCAGGGTCCCGGTCACCCCCGGATAGACCCGGGACAGGGCGGCGGGAGCACGGGCATAGTCGGCGACGAAGGCATCCACCGCTTGCCGGAGCCGGGAACGGTTCGCCCTGCCGCCGGCCGCCCCCCATGCGCGCTCGACGAAGGCCTCGATCCCGTCACCGATGAATCCGCGCGCCTGGACGGTATCAATCCGGCCAAGTCCCTCGGCCCGCAACACCCGATTGACCGCGGCGCACATGTCGGGCGCGCTGTCGACGAGGGTTCCGTCCAGGTCGAAGACAACGAACTTCATGACCCGATCACCCGCCCTTCTCCCTTGTCCCGCGCGCGGTCGGGGAAGAGACCGCTGGCCTGGATCCGTGACACGCGCATGACACCATTGGTAGCAAATGTTGATTATGGGGACACCCGGCCGCGTGTCATGGTTCCGCCATCCGTTTCCCGCGCTCGAGAGGCCAGGTCATGCCCTCCAGAACTCCCCTGGCTGCCGTCATCCTCGCTGCCGGCGAGGGGACCCGGATGAAGTCGGCGCTTCCGAAAGTGCTGCACCCGGTAGCCGGGCGCGCGATGATTGCCCATGTTCTCGCCGCCGTCGCCCATCTCGACTGTGACGACGTGGTCGTGGTCGCGGCTGCGGACGACACCGCCGTGCCTGACGCCGTCACCCCGGTCCGTGTCGCGGTCCAGAACCGGGCACGCGGGACCGGGGACGCGACCCGAACGGCGCTGGAGGCTCTTGGCGGATTCGAGGGTACCGTGCTCGTGGCCTTCGGCGACACCCCGCTGGTCAGGCCGGAAACGCTTGCCCGGCTGGTGGCGGCACGAGCGCGGGACAATCCGCCCGGAGTGGTGGTCGCCGGGTTCGAAACCCCGGACCCCGCCCGCTACGGCAGCCTGGTGCAGTCACCGGACGGCTCGGTCGAACGGATCGTCGAGTTCGGCGAACGCGACAGCATCGACCGGCCGGTTCGTCTCTACAACGGCGGGCTCATGGCGCTTGACGGTGCGCGGCTGAAGGACTGGTTGTCCAGGTTGCGTCCTGACAACGCCAGGGGCGAACTGTACCTCACCGACGTCGTCGCACTCGCCTGCAACGACGGGGTGCGGGTTGCGATCGAGGAAGTCGAGCGTGACGAGATCATGGGCGTCGATACCCGCCCCGCCCTGGCCCGGGCCGAATGGCTCGCGCAGCAGCGCCTGCGCACCGCCGCCATGGAAGCCGGAGCGTCGCTTCTGGCTCCACACACCGTGTTCCTGTCATGGGATACCGTGGTCGGGCCGGATACCGTCATCCATCCCTACGTCACCATCGGGCCGGGGACCACCATCAGCGAAGGGGCGGAAATCCGCAGCTTCTGTCACCTCGAGGGCGCCAGGATCGGACCGGGTGCGCGGATCGGACCTCACGCCCACCTGCGCCCCGGTGCCGACATCGGTCCCGACGCCCGGGTCGGGAACTTCGTCGAGATCAAGGCGGCGCGGCTTGATGCAGGCGCGAAGGCCAGCCACCTCGCCTACATCGGTGACGCCAGCGTCGGCGAGAAGGCCAATATCGGAGCCGGAACCATCACCTGCAACTACGACGGGTTCGACAAGCACAGGACCGAGATCGGCGCCGGAGCGTTCATCGGCTCCAACAGCGCCCTGGTGGCTCCGGTCAGCGTCGGTGCGGGCGCGATCATCGGCGCCGGCAGCACGGTCACGAACGCGGTCGAAGACGACGCGGTCGTCGTGGTACGAGGCGAAAGCAAGGTCTCGCCGGGCGCGGCACGCCGCTTCAGGGCACGGCGCACCGTGAGGAACTCGTAGCCCGGGAGCACGTCGTCCATGTGTGGCATCATCGGAATTGTCGGCTCCCGGCCGGTCGCGGCCCGGATACTGGAAGGGCTCGAGCGCCTCGAGTACCGTGGCTATGATTCGGCGGGAATGGCGACGGTATCCGGCGACGGCATCGACCTTCGCCGCACCGCGGGCCGGGTCGAAACCCTGAAGCAACTGGTTGCAGGATCGCCGCTGTCCGGCCAGCTGGGCATCGGTCACACCCGGTGGGCAACCCACGGCAAGGTGACCCTGTGCAATACCCATCCCCACGTCGTCGGTCAGATCGCCGTGGTCCACAACGGCATCATCGAGAACTTCGAGGAACTCCGGCGCGCGCTCGAGCCCCGCAATCTCAGCTACCGCAGCCAGACCGACTCGGAGGTCGTCGCGCATCTTCTGTACCTCGAACTCCTCGATGATCCCGATCCGGAACGGGCAATGCGCTCGGTCCTGGAACGGCTCCAGGGCGCCTTCTCGCTGGTGATCATGAATGCCAGCGAGCCGGACATGCTCATGGTGGCGCGTCGCAGCTCACCGCTTGTTGCCGGGTTCGGCGAGGACGAGATGTTCGTCGGTTCGGATGCCCGCGCGCTGGTTCACCTGACCAGGCGCCTCGTCTACCTGGAGGACGGCGACTGGGCGGTGGTGCGCCGGGATTCGATCGAGGTGCACGACGTCTCCCACCGGCCGGTGGCACGCCCGGTTCGTCACAGCAAGGTCCAGGACGAGAAGCCCGACCCCGGCGAGTTTCCGCATTTCATGGCCAAGGAGATCCACGAGCAGCCCGAGGCCGTCACCTACACGCTGCACCGCTACGTTGAACCGACTGACCGGCAACTGAAGTTTCCGGAGTTTCCATTCGACGCACGTGACGTGCCGCGGATGTCGATCGTCGCCGCCGGCACGAGCTACTACGCCGGCATGGTGGCGCGGTACTGGTTTGAACGTCTGGCCCGGCTGTCGGTCGACGTCGACATCGCATCCGAGTTCCGCTACCGCGATCCGGTGCTTGCCCCCGGCGGCGCGCTGCTGGCGATCTCGCAGTCCGGAGAGAGCATCGACACGCTGATGGCACTCAGGGAAGCCCGGGCCGGAGGCCAGCACATCATCAGCCTGGTCAACATGGCCGAAAGCACGATCGAGCGTGAAAGCGACGTGACACTGCAGACTGCCGCCGGACCCGAGTACAGCGTGGCCTCGACCAAGGCCTTTACCACCCAGCTGGTTGTCCTGGCCTGTCTGGCCGTTTCCTGGGGCCTGCAGCGGGGCACGCTCGAGGCGACGGAGGCCTCGGCCGCCCTTGACGCACTCGCCCGGGTGCGTACCGACCTCGCGAACGTCCTGGCCAACACCGGCTGCTGGGACGAGTGTGTAGGCGAGCTCGCCCAGGCACGCGACATCATCTATCTCGGTCGCGGGAGCAACTATCCGGTTGCGCTCGAGGGTGCGTTGAAGCTGAAGGAAATCACCTACATCCATGCCGAGGGCTTCGGTGCGGGCGAAATGAAGCACGGTCCGATCGCGCTGATCGATCCGGGCACCCCGGTTGTCGTGGTGGCTCCGCACGACAAGTGGTTCGACAAGACGGCTTCGAATGTCGCGGAAGCACGGTCCCGCGGGGCCCGCATCGCGCTGATTTCGGATCGCACCGGTATCGAGAAACTGGCCGGGGCTGCGACCTGGGCACTTCCCCTGCCGGACTCGCATGCGCTCACGGCCCCGATCCTCGCCACGGCGCATGTCCAGATGCTCGCCTACCGGACAGCGGTAACACTCGGCACCGACGTCGACCGACCCAAGAATCTCGCCAAGACCGTGACCGTCGAGTAGCCGGTCTTCCGCAGCCGGACACACGATCGCATCGGTGTGCGGACCGAAGGTGCTGGACCGGCCGGCCGCGGATCCCCGACGGTCCGCCCGCGCCCGTCTATCCGTCAGTACCGGGGTGGTTCCCTTCCAGCAGCCGGATGACCTCGTCGGCGGCGTGGTCGACCGTCAGTGCCGTCGTATCGATGCGCAACGCCGGTGCGAGCGGTGGTTCGTAGGGCGAGTCGATGCCGGTAAACCGGACCAGGTCTCCCTTGCGGGCATCGACCAGCACCAGCGCGATATCGGCATTCGAGGCGCCCGTGGCCATGTTGCGCGTGTATTGCTCGTGACCCGGGGTGTCGATGGCGATGAACCTGCGCCGGTCGCTCTCGAAGTAGCGGTAGGCGACATCAATGGTGATGCCCTGCTCGCGCTCGGCCTGCAGGCCGTCGACGAGCAGGGCGAGATCGACCGCGTCGCCCTGGGTGCCGTAGGTCCGGCTCTCGCTCCTGGCAGCGGAGACCTGGTCCTCGAAAACCGTCTTCGAGTCGTAGAGCAGCCGGCCCAGCAGGGTGGACTTGCCGTCGTCCACCGACCCGCAGATGACGAACCGCAGCTGGTCCTTGCGGTCCTGGGCGGCAAGAAAGGCGTCGATGTCTTCCGGCGCACGCACCGTGTCTGTATCGGTCGGCATCAGAAGTACCCCTCCATCTTCTTCCTCTCCATCGATCCGGGCCGGTCGTGGTCGATCGCCCTGCCCTGGCGCTCGGAGACCGCGCTCCGCGACAGCTCGAGCACGATGTCCCGTACCGTGGCCGCGCCCGAGGCCACCGCCCCGGTCAGCGGGTAGCAGCCGAGCGTGCGGAAGCGGACCAGCCGGTCCTCCGGTTCCTCTCCGGGGTGGAGCGGCAGGCGGTCGTCGTCAACCATGATCAGCTGGCCGTCGCGTTCCACCACCGGGCGCCGGGCCGCGAAGTACAGCGGCACCACGGGAATGGCCTCGCGGTGGATGTACTGCCACACGTCGAGTTCGGTCCAGTTCGACAGCGGGAAGACCCGCACGCTTTCGCCGGCCGAGATGCGGGTATTGTAGAGCGACCACGGTTCCGGACGCTGGTTCCTGGGATCCCAGCGATGTGCCCGGTCGCGGAAGGAAAACACCCGCTCCTTGGCGCGCGACTTCTCCTCGTCACGCCGCGCACCGCCGAAAGCGGCGTCGAAACCGTGCCGCTCAAGGGCCTGTTTCAGCGCCTCGGTCTTCATCACGTCGGTGTGCAGGCCCGGACCATGGGTGATCGGGTTGATGCCGCGATCCACGCCGTCCCGGTTGACGTGGACGATCAGGTCGAGGCCGAGACGCGCTGCCGTTGCGTCGCGAAACCGGATCATCTCCCGGAACTTCCAGGTGGTGTCGACGTGCAGCAGCGGAAACGGCAGCCTGCCCGGCGCAAAGGCCTTGAGCGCCAGGTGCAGCATGACGCCCGAATCCTTGCCGATCGAATACAGCATGACCGGCCTGCGAAACTCCGCGGCCACCTCCCGGAAGATGTGGATACTCTCGGACTCGAGGCGATCGAGGTGCGTCATCCCTGCTCCTTCCTGCCACTGCACCATGATCCCGCCGGCCACACCTGTCCCGTTGCCTGCGCATCGATACCCGCACCGGTCCCATCGGGCAAACCGGAAGTCGGCCGCCGCCACGTCCGGGCTCCGGTTTCACATGGGGCGGTGCGGGGGACGCGGCCGATGCGGGAGGAGGACTGAGACAATGACAGAACAACAGCTTGCCGACGAATTAAAGCACATGAATTGCAAGGGTACTCCAACAAAAGAACGGAATGTTATGGTTATCCTGTTCGGTATCAAATATGCTGAACATTTACGAGATTTATCCGACAATAGAGGCGTACCCACTACGCCACTTCTGGATGGTACACGCAAAAAAGCCGGCATTCCCGACTATACATCCGATATAAACAAGGGAAGGAAACCTGCTCGCTATGTCGTTTCAAAATTACCCGCGTGTTCCCCCCAATTTTCCCCAGCGCGTCTACCGGTAACGCAACGCCTCGCCGCGCGTGTAGCGGTCCACCACGCGCGTGGTGGACCATCCTTCTGCATGGTGGCGGCCGTGAGCGCCACAGCGGCATCCTCAGCTTCCTGACCTGATCCGTCCTGGATCGCCGGATCAGGGCCCGGCCGGACCCGTCGCCTTCCGGCGCTACGTCGCGCCACTCGAGACCGGCGGCTTCCGAGCGGCGCAGCCCGGCGTCCGCCATCACCGAGACGATCGTCATGGCGAGTGCGCCGGACTGGGTACCGGCCTCGCCGCTCAACCTTCCCAGGATCGTGGCCGCGGCCTCGGCGTCAAAGCGCCTTCGCCTGCTTGACCGTGTCGCCCGCATCGGCCCGCCTGGCACGCGAGGCCGGCCAAGACCGTCAAGACCGTCCAGACCGCGCAATCGCGGCGCGGGGGTTGCTGTGCCCGGCCAGGCCATGCGCCCCGCCAATCGCATCGCCCGCGCACGGCCAGACAGCCTTCACTTGTCGTCTAACCCGCTCGACTCTTGCGCGGCCGGCCTCCTTTCGCACCGTTTGCCCGGGATGCTGCGGCCTTGGCGGGCGTTGTGGCGCGACCTGCCCTGCGCGCCCACTCCCTTGCCATCCAGTCCCGCGTACCGAACACGCCGGCGACCAGGGCGGGAACATAGAGGTCGGCGTCGATCGCGGGCCAGTGCAGGTTGAAGCCCGCGCCATCAACCACAACACCGGACAACGTTTCATCGTCCGCACCGTGCAACTCCTGAGCCAGCTCTGCGGGAAAGATGTAGGTGCAGCCATTCTCAAGTTCGACCGACACGCGGCCCGTTTCGCAGTCGTAGCGCGCCGCAACGGCCCGGGGTTCGAACTTCACCATCTCGCGGCCGCGCGTCTCGGCGGCCTCGAGCACGGCGTCAGTCAGATCGACCATGGATACGCTCCCATTCTTGCATGAACCGGTCCCGGTGCTCCGTCACCTCCGTAAGCAGGCGCCGCATATCCGACCTCCTGATACCGAAAACATCCACCACCTCCGGGCGATCGTCCGGTCCAAGCAGGTTGATCTTCGCTCGCCCCTCAGCCCCGACAATATGGACATGCGCCGGCTCGTGGTCCTGAGTGTAGACAATGACCCGGAACCCATGGGTGCGGTGAACGACGACCCTGACACACCATAACCTATCTGTTGGGTTTTTTCACGGGCCGATGCTCTGGTCGGAACAGGCACCTGCGGGTCGACTCCGGCAGGGGGCAGGACAGTACGCCATGGGGATTGTTGCCGGTCGAGGGTGCGATAGACGGTCGGCATCGAGACAGAGAAGAGTTCAGCCAGATCTCTCGTGGGCCGTCGCGCTCCAGGCGCTCCAGCCTGTCCTGCTGGCTGCCGAGGCTGGCGGCCAGCAGTGTCGGGATATGGGGCGCGCCGTCCAGGCGAGTGTTGACGTCCTGGAGGCCGCCGCCTCGCCCACCCACGCCTGCTTCCGCAATGGCCAGGCAGCCGATGAGCAGGGTGACATCGGCGCCGACGGCGACCTCGGTCCAGGCGGCCAGGGCCTCTCTGGCGACGCTTTGTGATGACGGTTACCGCTATCGACGTGGAAACGGCCAATGCCAACCGGGCCGCCATCTGCAGGATCGGCATTGATCAGGTCCAGGAAAGTGTTGTCGTGGACCGGCACATGGTCATGACTTGCGAATGGCACCGCCTCCCGGACAGCACGGTACCGGCCCGTCCGGACGCTGCGCGCCGGCAGGTTGTGCTTGTCGCCGATCAGGGCGGTCGGGTAGGATTGCTGCACTGCAAGAGGCGTCGGGCGCCGTCCTGTCCGTGCGCAGGTGCATCGAACCCAGGCAGATCGACCGGCAACCGGGACGCGAAGAACCGGCTGCCGGGTCTCGTGCCGCGACCTCGACAACCCCGTCCGCGGAGATCGTCATGAACCTTGCCGAGAGACTGGCAGACCCGTCGCTGTTTCGCCAGCAGGCCTACGTCAACGGGGCCTGGACCGACGCCGAGGGCGGCGGTGCGATCCCGGTGACCGATCCCGCCACCGGGGCGGTGATCGGAACCGTGCCCGACATGGGTGCGGCCGATACCAGGACAGCGATCGAGGCAGCGGATGCGGCCTGGCCGGCCTGGCGCGGCCTGACCGGCAAGCAGCGTGCAGCGATCCTGCGGCGCTGGTTCGACCTCATGATGGAAAACGCCGACGACCTGGCCGCCATCATGACTGCCGAACAGGGCAAACCGGTTGCGGAAGCGCGCGGCGAGATCGCCTACGGCGCCTCGTTCATCGAGTGGTTCTCCGAGGAGGCCAAGCGGACCTATGGCGACGTGATCCCGCACCACCAGGACGGAAAGCGGATCGTCGTCATCCGCCAGCCGGTCGGTGTCGTCGCCGCCATCACGCCCTGGAACTTCCCCAACGCGATGATCACCCGCAAGGCGGCGCCGGCCCTTGCCGCCGGCTGCCCGATCGTGATCAAGCCGGCAAAGATGACGCCGTTCTCGGCCCTCGCCATGGGCGAACTCGCCAGCCGCGCCGGCATCCCCGCCGGGGTGTTCAACGTGATCACCGGCGCACGCTCCGGTGAAATCGGCAGCGAGATGACCACGAGCCCGCTGGTCCGCAAGGTGACCTTCACCGGCTCGACCGGTATCGGCAAGATCCTGATGCAGCAGTCGGCCAGCACCGTGAAGAAGATCTCGCTCGAACTCGGCGGCAATGCACCGCTGATCGTGTTCGACGACGCCGACCTCGAACAGGCGGTTGCCGGCGCCATCGCCTGCAAGTTCCGCAATGCCGGGCAGACCTGCGTCTGCGCCAACCGCATCTTCGTCCAGGACGGGATCTACGACGAGTTCGCCCGCCGTTTCGCCGAGGCCGCCGCGGCCATGAAGATGGGGAACGGGTTCGAGGACGGGGTGGTGATCGGCCCGATGATCGAGACCGCGGCGGTGGAAAAGACCGAGGAACACATCCGCGACGCAGTCGCCCTGGGCGCGAGCGTGGCGAGCGGCGGCAGCCGCAGTCCGCTCGGCGACCTGTTCTACACCCCGACGGTGCTGACCGACGCCACCCGCGACATGGCCATCTTCCGCGAGGAAACCTTCGGGCCGGTCGCCCCGCTGTTCCGGTTCCGCGACGAGGCCGAGGTCATCGAGCTTGCCAACGATACCGAGTTCGGGCTCGCGTCCTACTTCTACGCGCGCGACCTCGGTCGGGTCTGGCGGGTCGCGGAGGCGCTGGAGTACGGCATGGTGGCAGTCAACGAGGGTATCCTGTCGACCGAGGTCGCCCCCTTCGGCGGCATCAAGGAATCCGGCCTCGGACGCGAGGGCTCGAAATACGGAATGGATGAGTACACCGAGCTCAAGTACATCCTCATGGGCGGACTTGACAGCCCGGTCTCTCCCCGGGCCTGACACAGGAGAGGGTCGGCATGCCCCGATACGACTACGACCTGATCACCATCGGCGCCGGCTCCGGCGGGGTCCGCGCCTCGCGGCTCGCCGGGTCCTACGGCGCCAGGGTCGCCGTGATCGAGGAAATCCGCGAGGGCGGTACCTGCGTGCTGCGGGGGTGCGTTCCCAAGAAGCTGCTGGTCTACGGCAGCCATGTCGGCGAGGAACTCGCCGATGCCGAAGGCTACGGCTGGACGATCGGTCCGGTGACCCACGACTGGGCTGCCATGATCGCGGCCAAGAACCGGGAGCTCGACCGCCTGCACGGCATCTACGTCTCCCTGCTCGAGAATGCCGGAGTGCACCGCTACCGCGGCCGCGGCGTGGTGCGCGACGCCCATACCGTCCAGGTCGGTGACCGGGTGCTGACGGGCGAACGCATCATGATCGCCGTCGGCGGCTGGCCGAGCATGCCCCGGGTTCCCGGCATCGAACACGCACTGACATCCAACGAGGCGCTGGAACTGCCGGAACGTCCCGAACGGGTCGTGATCGTCGGTTCCGGCTACATCGCGGTCGAGTTCGCCAGCATCTTTCGCGGCTTCGGGTCCGAGGTCGACCTCGTGTTCCGGGCCGAGCGGCCGTTGCGCGGCTTCGACGAGGACGTCCGCATCGTGCTCGGCGACGAACTCGCGAAGAAGGGAATCCGCCTGCGTCCCGGCTGCCTGCCCACCGAGATCGGACAGGACGGGTCAGGTGTCCGGGTGAGGCTCACATCGGGCGAGACGCTCGCCGCCGACGCCGTCATGTACGCCACCGGCCGGCTGCCGAACACCGGCGGCCTCGGACTTGCCGAGGCCGGGGTCGCGCTTGCGGCAAACGGCGCCGTCAGTGTGGATGAGTGGAGCCGGTCGAGCGTGCCCTCCATCCACGCGATCGGCGACGTGACCGACCGCATCAACCTCACCCCGGTGGCGATCGCGGAGGGCCGCGCCTTTGCCGAGACCGTCTACAACTCCAACCCGATGACCGCGGACCACGAAGACGTTCCCAGTGCGGTGTTCAGCCAGCCGCCGGTCGCGTCGGTCGGACTGGCCGAGCATGACGCACGCGCGCGCTACGGCGAGGTGGATGTCTACGTCGCCGGTTTCCGGCCGATGAAGTACACGCTGACCCGGAACCAGGAACGCGGCATGCAGAAGCTGATTGTCGACCGGGCGAGCCAGCGGGTCGTCGGCGCCCACATGGTGGGGGTGGACGCTGCCGAGATCATCCAGGGTATCGCCATCGCGGTCAGGATGAAGGCGACCAAGGCGGACTTCGATGCCACCGTCGGTGTGCATCCGACCGCGGCCGAGGAGTTCGTGACCATGCGTGACCGGCGGCCCGATCCGGTCAGGCAGGTCGCCGCCGCCCAGTAGCCGGTCGACACCGGATGACCCTGTTCTTCCACGACACGCTGACGCGCCGCAAGGTGCCGTTCGCACCGCTCGATCCGGCGCATGTGCGGCTCTACGCGTGCGGTCCGACGGTCTACGATCACGCCCATATCGGCAACGCCCGTCCTGTCGTCGTCTTCGACGTGCTCTACCGCCTGCTCAGACACCACTTCCCGCGCGTGACCTACGTGCGCAACATCACCGACATCGACGACAAGATCAACGCGCGGGCGGCCGAGTCGGGACAGGACATCCGCGAACTGACCGAGACGACGGCCCGGGAGTTCCAGCGGGACATGGCCGCGATCGGATCCCTGCCGCCCGACCGGGAACCGAGGGCGACCGAGCACGTGGTCGAGATGATCGTCATGATCGAAACCCTGCTGGAGCGGGACCATGCCTACGCCGCCGAGGGGCATGTCCTGTTCTCGGTGCAGTCGATGCCGGAGTATGGCGCGCTGTCGCGCCTCGACCGGGAGCAGCTCATCGACGGCGCGAGGGTTGAAGTCGCGCCGTACAAGCGGGACCCGGCCGACTTCGTGCTGTGGAAACCGTCCCCGCCGGGCACGCCCGGCTGGGACAGTCCATGGGGTTTCGGGCGCCCGGGCTGGCACATCGAATGCTCGGCCATGAGCCACGCCTACCTGGGCAAGACCTTCGACATCCATGCGGGCGGCATCGACCTGGTGTTTCCACACCACGAGAACGAGATTGCGCAGACACGGTGCGCCTTCGGCACGCATGCCATGGCCACGGTGTGGATGCACAACGGCTTTGTCACCGTCGAGGGCGAGAAGATGTCCAAGTCGCTGGGCAACTTCTACACCGTGCATGACCTGCTGGCCGAGTGGCCCGGCGAAGCCATCCGCTACGCCTTGCTCGCGGCGCAGTACCGCGCTCCGCTCGACTACGGAAGACGTGGACTGGCCGAAGCCCGCTCCGCACTCGACCGGCTGTATCAGGCACTGCGTCCGACCGGGACGGTCGAACCGTCAACGCCGTCAGAGCCGGTGCTCGAGGCGCTTGGCGACGACCTCAACACTCCGCTCGCGCTCGCCGGCCTGCACCGGCAGGCCGGCGCACTCAACCGGGCGGATACCGATGCCGAACGGCGCGAGATTGCCGGTGAACTCCGGGCGTCGGGCCTGCTGCTCGGCCTGTTGCAGTCGGATCCCGAGGCGTGGTTCCAGGCGGGTGCGACGACCGGCCCCGACGAGACCGGGATCCAGCGCCTCATCCAGGTTCGCAACGAGGCCCGCGCCGCGCGTGACTTCGCCACCGCCGACCGGATCCGTGACCAGTTGCGGGCGGACGGCATCGCGCTCGAGGACGGGGCGGACGGGACCAGCTGGAAACGCCTGTCGTGACCGTCAGGCGCTGTGTGCGAGCGCCTCGTCCTCGATGTCGAGCTGCAGGACATCGTTGAACCGGTTGAACGCACCGCACAGCGCGATCCGCCAGGTGAGCTCGACGATCTGCGGTTCGGAGAAATGCCGGCGCAGCCGCAGGAACATCGCATCGCGCACCTGGTTGAAATCCCGTGTCACCGCGATGGCGTATTCGACCACCAGCCGGTCGACCTCGTCGAGTTCCGGGTGATCGTCATGGTCGAGCAGCCGGTCGACACCCTGGGTCGAGATGCCCTGGACGGCAAGCCGGGGCCCGTGATGGGCGACACAGTACGTGCAGCTGTTCAGCTGCGAGACCGCGACCAGGGCAAGTTCGAGGTAACGCTTCCCGACCAGGGACTCCTGGCCGAGCTCGGTCAGCATGCCGAACACATGGGCGAAGATCGGGGTTCGATGGGCCATGGCACCCACCAGGCTCGAAAACGGCCCGTAGGTCGCCATGTCGTCGAACAGGTGACGGTGCTGTTCGGGAACCGCGTCCCGACCGGCATAGGATATCCGCGCCATTGACTGCCTCCGAAGCTGCGCCGATCGATGCGCGGCATGCTACGGGAACACCCTGCGCCGGACAATCGCGTGAAACCCGGCGCACCTACCGGCCCATCAACGCCGGGAGGTCGGAGATGATGGTCGCCACACGGTTCATGCCCGACTTCAGGGCCCGCTGCACCCGGGCGGGGGTTCCGGCCAGGTCGACGCGGTTCGAGGGTTTCGCACCGTTCTTCATGTCCTCGACCTGCTGGCGCAGAACCAGGGTCATGCAGGTGTTCTGGAACTCGAGCAGGGCGGCACAGTCGGCCGCACCCAGTCGCCCGGCCCGTTCGATCGCATCGAGCCGCTCGGCGGTGGACGCGGCGTCATGTCCCGATCGCAGTGCCAGGGCGCGGACAAGGCTGACCAGCGGCAGCAGGCCGTGACGTTTCAGGTCGACCCGGCCGCGTTCGACCGGAAGACGGCCGAGGAAACCGAGGCGGGGCGCCGTGCCGGTCACCGACTGCGCCAGGAGGCCGAGGAACGGCCGGGTTCCGGCGGCGGCGGCCACGGCGTCCTGCCTCAGCCGGTGACCGAGCGACCGCTCGCCCGCCACCGGTGCAAGATCGAAGAAGATGTCCACGCTGAGCAGGTCCTCCGGACGGGCCCGTGACAGCCAGTGTGCAACCCGGTCCCGCCACTGGTCCACCGTGCCGCGCCATACCGGGTTCGACGCCATCACGCCGCCGTCGCACAGCCGTATCCCGGCCTCCGCCAGCCCCTCGGCCAGGATCGAACCGAACTCGGCGAACCAGTCGTCGTCCGCCGGCTCTCCCTCGTGCACCAGCGCATTGTCCTGGTCCGCACCGAGCAGGCTCTCCGCCCGTCCTCCCGAGCCCAGGACCAGAACGGCGTAGCCTGCGGGTGGCCCGCCACGCCCCCGGGCGGCCATGCGTTCGCACGCGAGGTCCGACATGCGTGCGGTGACCGCCTGCAGCTCGCGGCCGATGACCCGTGCGATCGCACGGCCGTCGAGCCCGTCCGCCAGCAGTCCTTCCGCGACCTCCGGGACCCGCGCGTAGGCCGTTGCCAGCTCCTGCTCGGTTGCCGCCATCCCGGTTGCATCCCTGACGGCGAGCTGCTCGCGGGCCCGGTGGTGCAGGAGGTCGCGGTGCGAAACCATGCCGCAGGCAAGTCCCTCGTCATCGGTCACCGCGAGGTGCCGGATCCCGAGCCGGTCCATGCGCGCGAGCGCCCGGTAGAGCAGTTCATCCTGCCCGAGACTGGCAACGGGTGCGCTCATCACCTCCCCGATGCCGGCCCCGGGCGACCTGTTCACCAGTCCGCCCAGCAGGTCGCGTTCGGTGATGATGCCCGATGGCACACCGTGACCCGGACCAACCAGCAGCGAGCCGATGCGGCGCTCCACCATGATCCGGGCCGCATCGGCCAGGCCGGTATCGGGCGAAATCCACACCGGTGGCGCACTCATGACGTCGCGCAGCGTGCGTGCGAACACCGTCCCGTCAAGGCGGGCCGGTTGCATCGCCGCCGGCCCGGCATCGGAATGCCAGCCGGAGGCGAACTCCCGGTGGACGAGGTCGCGACGGCGTGCAAGCAGCCCGCGTGCCTCGGCAAGGGTCCGCACCCCTGCCCGGGAAAGCCGCGGCAGCAGGCACTGGTAGCACTCCGCTACCGCAACGGCATCGGCGAGTGCATCGTGCCGCCGGGAGACCGACACGCCGAGCATGCCGGTGACCGCCTCCATGCCCGGATGGGGCAGGGTCGGTTCCAGTGCCGCCAGCACCATGCCGATATCGAGCGACGGCGGGTCGGTCCACGCTATCTCGCGCCGTTCGGCCTCGGCGCGCAGGATCGCGAGATCGAACGCGATGTGCACCCCGATGACAATCCGGCCGGCAAGGAGATCCGCAAGCCGGGGCAGCACCTGCTCGAGGCCCGGCGCATCGGCCAGCGCCGCATCATCGAGACCGGTGATTCGCGCCGCCGTCGCCGGCACTGCCATGTCCGGCCTGACCAGGCAGTCCATGCGCGGTGTATCGAGCAGGACCGGACCGTCGAGCAGCGCAACCCCGACCTGGATCACCCGGTCACGGGAGACATCAAGGCCGGTGGTTTCCAGGTCGAGACTGGCAAGCGGCAGGGCCGACAGCGGAACAAGGCCTGACGGCGAGCGGGTCCCGTCCATCACGTGCCTCCGGAGGGCAGGTCAGTTCAGGAAGAACCCTACCAACTGCGCCACGCCAAGCGCGACCTCGCTCTCGAGCGGAAACGACAGCATGCCCATGACCGAGTACCCGAGCAGCCACGGCATGACATAGAACCGGATCATGAAGAAGAACCAGGCGACATAGAGCGGCACCATCGGCGCGATCAGGAAACCCGGCGTGACCGGGTCGAACAGCCTGATCAGCGGGTCGGTGGCCCGAACGAAGAAACGCATGAAGAAGAACTGGCTGTTCTGCGGCAGGAAGATCCCCATGCCGAACCGGCCGATCAGCGTCCACATGATCACGCCGAGCAGATAGTCGATGACCACGACCCAGAGCGGAAAACCTGCCATGACCCGGGGATCCTTTCGTGCACGCTCCCGTGCATCATGCGAACGGGGGCGAAGACCCGGTCTTCGCCCCCGTCACACGTGGTAGAGACCCGGTTCTAGTGGTCCGAGCTCAGGATCGGATCTCCCTTGGGTATCCGAACCTCGTCGATCATCTTCTGGGTCTCTTCATCGGGCTCGGCGGTCGCGAGCGACACCACCACCATGGCCACCAGGCTTACGGCGGCACCGATGATGCCGAACCGCAGGTGATCGATGCCGATCCACGGCTCCATGCCCGCAAAGCGGACCATGTAGAGGTACCAGGACCCCGCCACTAAGCCGAACCCCATGCCTGCGATCGCACCCTGCCGGTTGGCCCGTTTCCACCAGATGCCCAGCACCAGCGGGAAGAACAGGCCGGACATGGCGAAGTCGAAGGCCCAGGCCACGGCTCCGAGAATGCTGGTGAGCTTCAGGCTCGCCACGGCCGCACCTGCCGCACCCAGCACGATCAGCAATACCCGGGCCACGACCAGCCGCTTGGCGGTCTCGGCCTTCGGATCGATGATCTTGTAGTACAGGTCATGGCTGAGTGCGTTGGCGATCGCCAGCAGCAGACCGTCGGCCGTCGACATGGCGGCCGCCATGCCGCCGGCGGCGACCAGGCCGGAGATCACGTACGGCAGACCGGCGATTTCCGGTGTTGCGAGGACGACGATGTCGCCGCGCATGAAGAACTCGTTGATCTGCAGTATGCCGTCGCCATTGCTGTCAACCAGCTTGACGAAGCCCACCGAGCTCCATTGCTGGATCCACTCCAGCGCGTTCACGTCGGCAATCGCCTTGCCGATGATACTTGTCGCCAGGTTCGGATCGAGCACCTGCAGCTTGGTGAAGGTCGCCAGGGCCGGTGCCGTGAAGTACAGCAGGAAGATGAAGAACAGCGACCAGGCCACAGAGGTCCGCGCCGCCTTCACCGAAGGTGTGGTGAAGTAGCGCATCAGGATGTGTGGCAGCGAGGCGGTGCCCATCATCATGCAGGCGACCAGGGTTACGAATTTCCAGGCCGCCATTCCGCCCTCTCCGGCCGCGGAGTGCGGCACGGTCAGGGCCTTGAGTCCGGCGACCGCCTCCGCCGGCATCAGCGTGCCGACCTGGTGCATGGCCTCGAGTTCGACCAGCCGTGCCACGGCGTCACCGTAGACCAGCTGCGGGAACACACCGAAACCCTGCTTGTTGGACATCCAGAACACCGGCACCAGGTAGGCGATGATCAGCACGATGTACTGGGCCACCTGGGTCCAGGTCACAGCCCGCATGCCGCCCAGCATCGAGCAAAGCAGGATACCGGCCAACCCGAACCAGACACCGACCTCGAACGGGATCTGCAGGGCGCGCGACGCGATGGTCCCGGTCGCGTTGATCTGCGCGGTCACGTAGGTAAACGAGGCGACCACGAGAACGATCACGGCAAACAGCCGGGCCGTATTGCCGCCGTAGCGGGTTCCGATGAAATCCGGAACGGTGTAGCACCCGAACTTGCGCAGGTACGGCGCCATCAGCACGGCGACCAGCACGTAGCCGCCGGTCCAGCCGACAACGAAGGCCAGGTAGCCGTGACCGCCCATGTAGATGCCGCCGGCCATGGCCACGAAGGACGCGCCCGACATCCAGTCGGCCGCGGTCGCCATGCCGTTGAACACCGGCGGAACCTGTCGGCCGGCAACGTAGTAGGCATCGACCTGCATGGTCCGGGACAGCCAGCCGATGCCGGCATAGATCGCCACCGTGAACACGACGAACAGGATGCCGAGGGTGTCTGCCGCGACCCCCATCTGCTCCAGTACGGCCATCAGGAGGATGAAAACGATGAATCCGCCGGTGTAGAAACCGTAGATTCTCGGGAGATTGTCTACAAAATCGCCCGTTCCTCTCAACAAGCTCATGACACCCCCCTACTCGTCTTCGGCCATGCCGCACTGCACGTCGATCGCATGCTGCTGGCGGATAAAGATGAAGAGCTGCACCACGAACACGACCAGTGATCCCTGCGCCGCCATGTAGAAGCCCAGCGGGAAGTGCATGAAACTGGTCTGGTTCAGGGTAGGTGCGAACCAGTGAATGAGGTAGGCGAAGACGAACCAGATCACCAAATGTATGATCATCAGCTGCCTGGTCCGCCTCCAATGCTCTTCCCTCTGGGAAGCATTGTCAGGCATGGTTTTTCCCCCATGATGGCGGCACGCCCGCGCGGAGGGGTGCACGCCACTGTTTCCGACCTCGGAATGCGGCCACGTGCGGCATTCCGCGCACCAGACTCCAGTCTACTGTGACTGTTTCATGTCACGACGACAACCGTGCGCTGGAATCACGAATGGAAATGGGATGCTTCTGCAACAGTTCAGGATCGGGTTTGGCAACGAAAGTCCCGGCGCAATCCTCCGCGCGCTTCGCGATTACCTGGTCGGAACCGGGCGCCAGCGGCCGGTACGGGACTGTGACGGCCTGGCCACATTCATTGCGGCAAGGTCAAGCCACGTGGCCCAGACCTCACTCTACGGTTACCTGCGTACCAGGGCCGGCACCATGTATCCTGAACTATTCTCAAACGATGAATTCATGGTTTCGATCAATATTGCCAAGTGGCAAATGTGGCTTGCCTGTCTTTCCGACCTCTCTGTCTACTGCGGTGGCATGCTGGCACGGCGCAGCCCGTCCACGGAGCAGAACCGGGTCCGCGCCATCGTTGCGTACGCCGTCGGGACCGCACTGGCCGAGGCGGGCGAGCCGCGGGAGGCGGGACCGGCCTTCCCGGAGAATGCCGCCGCGGTTCGTACCCGAATCGATTCGGTCGACTGGAAGGCGGTGGAGGACGGCGAATCGCACTTTACCTGCAGTCCGGAGGCTCTGGTCACCTGGGCGCCGATCGTCGAAGGCCTCAAGGAACTCGATCGCGACATCGTGGTGAACTCGGTCCGGTTCCGCTGGCAGGAGGTCCGCCGGGAAGTGCGCCGGCTGCTCGATGCAGACGCGGTGATCGCATCGGGACCGGCGAAAGCCCCCGGGCCGGTTCAGCCCGACAGGTAGCCGGCGTCGCGCAATGCCGTCGCGATCTCGTCCAGGATATCCGGATCGTCGATGGTCGCCGGCAACGGATAGTCCCGGTCATCCGCGATGCTCTGCATGGTACCGCGAAGGATCTTGCCCGACCGGGTCTTGGGCAGGCGTCCGACCACGATCGCCTGGCGGAAGGATGCCACGGGGCCGATTTCGTCGCGTACCATGCGGATGACCTCGGTCACGATCTGCGAATGCGGCCGGTCGACCCCGTCCTTCAGCACCAGGAAGCCCATCGGCACCTGCCCCTTCAGGGCATCGGCCGCGCCGATGACGGCACATTCCGCAACGTCTGGATGGGATGTCAGCACCTGTTCCATGCCACCGGTGGACAGGCGGTGTCCCGCGACATTGATGATGTCATCGGTGCGCGACATGATGTGCAGATAGCCGTCCTCGTCGATGATGCCGGCGTCCCCGGTCTGGTAGTAGCCCGGGTAGGCGCTGAAGTAGCTCTCGATGAACCGCTCGTCATTCTGCCACAGGGTCGGCAGGGAACCGGGTGGCAGCGGGATCCTGATCGAGATGGCGCCGATCTCTCCGGGCGCAACCGGGGTGCAGTCCGGTGCCAGCACCTCGATCCGCCAGCCCGGGACCGGCGCGGTCGGTGATCCGGGCTTCATCGGCAGCCGCTCGACACCGAGACAGTTCGCCGCCATCGGCCAGCCGGTCTCCGTCTGCCACCAGTGATCGATGACCGGCACGCCGAGCATCTCCTCGGTCCACCTGAGCGTGTCGGGGTCACACCGCTCGCCCGCGAGGAACTGCGACTTGAGCGCGGAAAGGTCGTACTGGCGCAGAAGCCGGGCGTCGGGATCCTCCTTGCGAATGGCCCGCATCGCCGTGGGAGCGGTGAACATGCACGACACCCGGTGCTGCGCCATCACCCGCCAGAACGCACCGGCATCGGGTGTCCCGACCGGCTTGCCCTCGTAGAGCACCGTCGTGCAGCCGTGAAACAGCGGCGCGTAGACGATGTAGCTGTGGCCCACGACCCAGCCGACATCCGAGGCCGCCCAGTAGACCTCGCCGGGCTCGACTCCGTAGATGTTGCGCATCGACCACTTGAGAGCCACCACGTGCCCGCCGGTCGGCCTGACCACGCCCTTGGGTACGCCAGTGGTTCCCGAGGTGTAGAGAATGTAGGCAGGGTCGGTGGCCTCGACCTCAACGCAGTCCTCGGGCTCGACCCCCTCGTGCGCCGCGTGCCACTCGATGTCCCGCCCCTCCTGCATGGCGGCCTCGCACATCGGCCGCTGCAGGACGATACAGGTTCGCGGCTTGTGTTCCGCCAGGTCCAGAGCGCCATCGAGCAACGGCTTGTACTCGACGATGCGGCCGGGCTCGATGCCGCAGGATGCCGCCACCACCAGTACCGGCTTGGAATCGTCGACCCGCTTCGCCAGTTCGCTGGCGGCAAAACCGCCGAACACCACCGAGTGCACGGCGCCGATCCGCGTACACGCGAGCATCGCGATCACGGTCTCGGGGACCATGGGCATGTAGATGATCACCCGGTCGCCGTACTTCACTCCGTGCCGACGCAGCACCCCGGCGAACAGCGCAACCGCATCGCGCAGTTCCCGATAGGTGAACTCGCGGACGGTCCCGGTGACCGGGCTGTCGTAAATCAGCGCCGCCTGGTCGGCCCGACCCTCGCGCAGGTGCCGGTCGAGCGCGTTGTCACAGGTGTTGAGACGACCGCCGGCGAACCAGCGGGTAAACGGCGGCCTGTCGTTGTCGAGGACCCGGTCCCACCGCTTCTGCCAGACCACGTCGGCAGCGGCTTCGGCCCAGAAAGCTTCGGGATCTTCCAGTGATCGGCGGTAGACATCCTCGTACTGTCCCACTCGTCCCTCCTCCATCCAGGCGGCGGCTTCCGCTATGTCCCTGCCGCGTCGCTGCCCAGCCTTTGCGACAGCGCCGCCTCGAGAAACCGGTCAAGCGATCCGTCGAGAACCGACTGTATATCAGAGGTCTCGATCCCGGTCCGCAGATCCTTCACCATCTGGTAGGGCTGCAGGACGTAGGAACGGATCTGGTGTCCCCAGCCAATGTCGGACTTGCCGGCCTCGACCGCTTCCGCCGCTTCCTCGCGGCGCCGGATCTCCAGCTCGTAAAGCCGTGCGCGCAGCATCTCCATCGCGGTGGCGCGGTTGCGGTGCTGCGACCGGTCGTTCTGGCACTGGACCACGATTCCGGTCGGCTCGTGGGTGATTCGGACCGCCGAGTCGGTCTTGTTGACATGCTGGCCGCCGGCACCGGACGAGCGGTAGGTGTCGATGCGCAGGTCCTTCTCCTCGATCGTGACCTCGATGGTCTCGTCGATCACCGGGTAGACCCAGGCCGAAGAGAAGCTGGTGTGCCGGCGTGCCGCCGAGTCGAACGGAGAGATCCGCACCAGCCTGTGCACGCCGCTCTCCGTCTTCAGCCAGCCATACGCGTTGTGGCCCCTGACCTGCAGCGTGACCGACTTGATGCCGGCCTCCTCGCCGTCGCTTTGCTCCAGGATATTGACATCGTAGCCGCGCACCCGGCACCAGCGCTGGTACATGCGCAAGAGCATTTCCGCCCAGTCCTGGGCCTCGGTACCGCCTGCTCCGGCATGGATCTCGAGATAGCAGTCGTTGGCATCGGCTTCACCGGACAGCAGTGCCTCGAGCTGCCTGGTCCGACAGGTCTCGCGCAGCGTCCGCAGGACACCGGTTGCCTCGGCGACGATCTCGACCTCGTCCTCGGCCTCGCCGAGTTCCATGAGTTCGACGGTCTCCTCGAGTTGCCGCTCGATGTCACGCACGGCGGAGATCGAGCGCTCAAGCGCAGTCCGTTCCTTCAGCACCGCCTGCGCGCGCTCGTTGTCGAGCCACAGATCCGGATCACCGGCAAGAGCGTTCAGTTCGTCCAGTCGAACCGTTGCCGTATCCCAGTCAAAGATGCCTCCGCATGAGCTCGATGGACTGGCGGACTTCCTCGGCAATTGCCGCAGCTTCAGCGTTCATGACGGTTCCCCCTGCGAATCCAGGTCGACTAATAGAGGCCGTGGTCGGATCCATCAACCGGTCCGCTCACGATCTCGCCGTTGACCTGCCCCGGTACAGGCTGCTGACCGGGCTTGAAAGCCTCGATGATCACGCCTTTGTCGCCGGCCTGCGCCAGTTCACCGGTTTCGGGATTGATGCGGACGTGCAGGATGCCCGAGGGCGCCCGGAACGGAACCGGCAACGTGCCGGTGAGCGCTTCGGCCATGAACTCCTTGAAGATGGGAACGGCAACCCTTGACCCGGTATCGCTCGGGCCGAGGGTTCGGGGGGTATCGAAGCCGACGAAGGTGCCCACCACGAGATCGGGCGAGAACCCGATGAACCAGGCGTCGACATTGTCGTTCGACGTCCCGGTCTTGCCGGCCAGCGGCCGGCCCAGTTCGGAAATCCGCCGCCCGGTGCCGCGCAGGACGACCCCCTCCAGCATGCGGACCATCTGGTAGACCGACGCGGAGTCGACCACGCGCTCGGCACGTTCGGGCACCCGTGGCACCGCGCCGGCGTCCGTGCCCATGCATCCCGGACAGGTCCGGGTGTCACTGCGGTACACGTTGCGTCCGTTGCGGTCCTGGATCCGGTCGATCAGTGTCGGCGTCACCCGGTAGCCGCCGTTGACCAGCGTCCCGTAGGCGGCGGTCAGCCTCAGCAGGGTGGTCTCCCCCGACCCGAGCGACATCGCCAGATGTTCGGGCATGTCGTCGACGATGCCGAACCGGTGCGCGGCCTCGGTCACCCGCCCCATCCCGATTGCCTGGGCAAGGCGTACCGTCATCAGGTTGCGGGACTTCTCGATGCCCAGACGCATGGCGCTCGGGCCGTAGAACTTGCGCGTGTAGTTGGCCGGATTCCACTTGCGGCGCCCCGGTCCCAGGTCGAGGACGAAGGGCGCATCGAGGATGACGCTCGTCGGCGTGTAGCCCTGTTCGAGTGCAGCAAGGTAGACGAAGGGCTTGAACGCCGATCCCGGCTGGCGCCAGGCCTGGGTCGCCCGGTTGAAGTTCGACACCGAAAAGTCCCAGCCACCGCTCATGGCCAGCACCCGGCCGGTGTGGGGATCAAGGGCCACGAGGCCCCCGTTGACGTCGGGAACCTGACGCAATCCGTAGGACGGGACCGGCGGGGCATCCTCGAAACCGTCCGGTTCGACCGGCTCCGCGAGTACCTCGACCAGGATCACGTCACCGGCCGAAAGCACCTGGTCGACCGTCCCCACCTTCGGGCCCAGTCTCTGCCCCTTCCGCGTTCGCCGTGCCCAGCGCAGTTCCTCCAGCGCCAGGAGGCCGGTCCCGCCGTCCGGCAGGCCGATCCGCGCGGCCTCGGCACCGGCGGCGAGGACAACGGCGACCTGCCAGGCCGCGCGCATGCCGGGCAGTGGTCCGAACCCGAGCAACCTCTCGCGCCAACCCGGACCGGTCTCGATCCTGCCCAGGGCTCCGCGCCAGCCATGTCGCCTGTCATAGAGTTCGAGCCCGTCCCTGAGCGCGGCGTCGGCGATGCGCTGCAGGCGCCAGTCCAGGCTGGTCCGCACCGACAGTCCGCCACGATAGAGGTCATCCTCGCCGTAGCGCGTCAGCAGCTGGCGCCGCACCTCTTCGGCAAAGTAGGTCGCGACGGCCGTCTCGGTCGCCTCGCGGTGGCGGACCACCAACGGTCTTGCGCGCGCCTCCGCCGCGAGGACATCCGTGATCACCCCGTCCTCGGCCATGCGCTGCAGCACCCAGTTGCGGCGCCACACTGCCTTCTCGTACTGCCGCTCCGGGTGGTAGTTGTTGGGCGCCTTGGGCAGTGCAGCCAGGTACGCCGCCTCCTCCACGTCCAGCTCGGACAGCGCCTTGTTGAAGTAGTTGAGCGCCGCCGCGGCGATGCCGTGGGAGCCACGGCCAAAGTAGATCTGGTTCAGGTACAGTTCGAGAATCTGGTCCTTGCTCAGCACGCGCTCGATGCGGAAGGCAAGGATCGCCTCCTTGATCTTGCGTTCGACGGTCACCTCGCTGGAGAGCAGGAAGTTCTTGACGACCTGCTGGGTGATCGTCGATGCCCCGCGCAGCCGGCGTCCGGTCGCATAGTTGCGCAGGTTCTGCACCATTGCCGCGGCCAGACTGACGAAGTCGACGCCCGGATGACTGTAGAAATCCTTGTCTTCCGCCGCCAACACTGCCCCGATCACCAGTCCGGGCACCGCCGAAATCGGAACGAAGATCCGTTGCTCTGTTGCGTACTCGATCACGAGGCGGCCGTCGGAGGCGTGCACCCTGGTCAGCACCGCCGGCTGGTAGTCGGCGAGCTGGCGATAGTCGGGCAGCCCCTGGCCGTATGCGCGCAGCACCCACAGCGCGCCGGCAGCGCCGGCAAGCGCAATGACAAGACAGACCGCCGCCGTGCCGACAATCCACCTCACGTCATCGTCTCCTGCATCCAGTCGGGTATCCCGGGGCCTGGCAGGCGCGCGGTCCGGATCCACCGGAATACCCCTGCGCCCGGCCCGTTCCCGGAGCCTCGCCGATCATACACTTCTCGAGGCTCCGACGCTCTCGTGCGGAAGACCGGGGCGAGCAAGTGTCAGCCACGATACAGGGGATGGCAAGCCGAAGGAGCCATGTGCACGTGCGGAACGGGTGACAGCCGAGGCCGTGACCGGACGAACACCGTCGCAACGTTCCCGGTGCCGGGACCACGGCAGCCCCGGGCCTGTTCCGTGCGGTCAGCGAGAAACGGTGCCGCGGGGCGCGGGTTCCGCCTCCCCCTGCCCGGGAATGAGGACACGCAGGTGCAAGGACCGCGCACTCCCCGTTCGTTCCCGCCGGCCATGCCGCGTGGCGGCCCTCCCGACGAGTGTCCGACGGAGGATGGCGGCCGCCTGCCCCTTCATGATCATGGCTCCCGGCCTGTCGGTTGATGTCCGGTACGGCATCGGGGAAGCGGTCGGCAGCCGAAGCCGGGCGGGCCTTCGCGCGGAACCGCGATTCGTAGCGTGTCGACCACGACACGTCCCTGCCTGAACGGCGGGGAGCGGGAAGAAACGGCCGGGAATCGTCGTGCGGCATGTATGACATTGAAAACACTCGGCCGTTCGGATACAGTCCGCACGCACCGGAATCGGTCGCCTGCGGGCGGCGGGTTCCGCCCTGCACTTCCGGGGATTCCGAACGGTTCCCTTCAACACAGCGAATGATCCGTACCGGCCGCGCCATCGAGTCGATTGCGTGCCCGCGCGGAGCAGGGTTCAAGCACATGTTGCGCGCGCTCGACACCGTGACCGGGTATCCGGTTCACCCGACACGGCCCGGACGGCATCAGGTCCTTCCGCGCGGCGGCTGCATGCAGATCCCCGATGGGGCTGCACGCGACGGCCGAACCGCGCATGCCGGCGTCTTCGCGACGCGCACTCGATCCGACCACTCACACGGTGCTTGCGGGCACTGGTTGACGTTGTGGCACGCAGACGAACGACCGTCTCCGGTCAGGCTCGCGCGGCCAGTTCACCGATCAGTGTCCCGGGGCACCCCGGAGCCAAACATCCATGACAAAGCGCATGCTGATCGATGCAACCCAGCCCGAGGAAACCCGGGTGGTTGTAGTCGATGGGATACGTCTCGATGACTTCGATTTCGAGGCCTCGAACCAGCGCCAGCTGAAAGGCAACATCTACCTCGCCAAGGTCACCCGCGTCGAACCTTCACTCCAGGCCGCCTTCATCGAGTACGGCGGCGACCGGCACGGGTTCCTGGCCTTCGGCGAGATCCACCCGGACTACTACCGGATCCCCGTCGAGGACCGTCAGGCCCTGATCGAGTCCCAGGAGGGGCCCGCGCTGCGCGACCCCGACGACGAGGTCGACGGCGATGAGCAGGCCGGTGACGATGAGGCCGAACCTGCCGAAACCGCGCCGCCCGAGGAAACCGTTGCCGGCGACAGCGCCGGGCGAGGCCGGGCGCGCCGGCAGGGCGCGGCGCGGCGCTACCGGATCCAGGAGGTCATCAGCCGGCGCCAGATCCTGCTGGTCCAGGTGGTCAAGGAGCAGCGTGGAAACAAGGGAGCCTCGCTCACCACCTACCTGTCACTGGCCGGCCGCTACTGCGTGCTGATGCCGAACAACCCGCGCGGTGGCGGGGTGAGTCGCAAGATTACCAACGCCGCGGACCGCAACCGGCTGAAGAAGATCGTCGAGGAACTGGACGTCCCGGAAGGCATGGCGATCATCGTCCGGACGGCCGGGCGCGAGCGGACCAGGTCGGAGATCAAGCGCGACTGCGAATACCTGCTCAGGCTGTGGGACCGGATTCGCGAGCAAACCCTGGTTTCGGCCGCTCCCTGCCTCGTGCACGAGGAGGCGAACCTGATCCGCCGCTCGATCCGGGACCTCTATACCCGCGACATCGAGGAAGTGCTGGTCCAGGGCGACGAGGGCTACCGCACGGCCAAGTCGTTCATGAAGATGCTCATCCCGAGCCATGCCCGCCGGGTCCAGCCATTCCGCGAGGACGGCGCCCCCCTGCTGCATCAGTACCAGGTCGAGAGCCAGCTCACCGCCATCCACGAGGCGACGGTTCCGCTGCAGTCCGGCGGCTACCTGGTCATTGACCAGACGGAGGCCCTGGTTGCCATCGACGTCAACTCCGGGCGGGCCACCCGGGCCCGCAGCGTCGAGGACACGGCGCTGCGCACCAACCTGGAAGCCGCCAGCGAAATCGCGAGGCAGCTGCGCCTGCGCGACCTCGCCGGCCTGATCGTGATCGACTTCATCGACATGGCCGAGTCCCGCAACCAGACGGCCGTGGAACGACGCATGAAGGAGGCGGTCAAGCTCGACCGCGCACGCATCCAGCTCGGGCGGATCAGCCAGTTCGGCCTGATGGAACTCTCGCGGCAACGGCTTCGTCCCAGCGTGTTCGAGACCAGCACTGTCGTCTGTCCGCACTGCCAGGGAAGCGGGCGGGTCCGCTCCACCGAATCCTCCGCCCTGCAGGCGCTGCGGGCGATCGAGGAGGAGGGTGTCAAGCAACGGGCGTCGCGGATTGCCGTTCGGCTGCCGCCGGCCACCGGCTTCTACATCCTCAACAGCAAGCGCATGACACTGACCGACATCGAGCAACGGTACGGCTTCGAAGCCGTGCTGGAGCCGGACGACACCCTGCTTTCGGCCGAGTGCCGGATCGAGGTCACCGAGGCGAAGGCCGCCGGCGATCGCCTGGCACAGTTCACTCCGTCGCCGGAACAGGCCACCGCGAGCGAGGAAGCACGAAGCGGCAACCGTCGACGCAGACGGTCCGACCGCAAGAGGAACGATGCCGAGGGCGAGGTCGAGCAGGTATCTGCCCGGCCGGAAGCGGCGGCGGACGACAACACGGAGGACGGCGACGCCGGACGGAAGCGACGGCGGCGCGGCAAGCGCGGTGGACGGCGCCGCGGACGCCGGAGCGAGTCCGAGGTCGAGTCCGGCCAGGAGGAGATCCAGGCCGTGGACGCGCCGGCCGGACAGCCCGCCGGCGACGGTGAGCAGCCTGCCGCCGGGGACGCGGAGCCGGCAGCGGCAGCCTCCCCGGCTCCACGCAGGCGCAGGTCGCGCAGGCGCTCGTCGTCGCGGACCACCGACGAAGCGGTCCAGGACGCTGTCGCAGCCAGTGACGCCATTCCGGTCGACGGTTCCGCCGCGGAAGAAGCGGTCGAGACCAGCGAGGTGGACGCGGGAACGGATGATGCCCCGGCCGGGGAGACCGCTGTCGGGACGGCGCAGGGTAACGGAGCAGCCGCCGAGCACGGACACGAACCCGTCGCCGCGGACGGCACGCCCGCAACCGCGCCGGCCGGAACACCGCATCCCGGGGACGCGCCCGCCGCGGCTGGGACCGGGCCCGTGTCCGACGCCGGGGACCCGGCGGACGGTCACTCGATACCGGACATGCAGGCGCCGGCGAACGGTGACGCCGCGCCGGACGGCAAGGACCCGTCGGACAGCGAGGTTGCGGCGGACAGCGAGGTCGCACCGGACAGCAAGGACCCGGCGGACGGCGAGGTCGCGGCGGACGGCAAGGTCGCGGCACGTGACGAAGCCGTACCGGAGCCCGCGGACGAACCGGTTTCCGAGGCCGTGGAAGAGGCGGCGGCGGTACCGCCCGAGGATGATGACCAGCCTGCCGTGCCCGGACTTGTGGTCGAGATCATGTCCGATGAAGGCGTGGTCCGGCTTGAGGGCGACTCTCCGCCGGAGGAGACTCCGGCAACCCCGATGCCCGTGCCCGAGAGCGGACAGCCGCCGCGGCGCGGCTGGTGGAACCGCCCGGAGGGCTGACCCGGTCAGGCCAGCCAGGTCCGCAGTCGTGCGCAGGCCTCGACCATCTCCTGAGTCGAACCTGCAAACGACAGGCGTACCGTCGCCATGCCCCGGTCGGCGTCGAAGTCGACTCCCGGCGTGCCGGCCACGCCGATATCCGACAGCATCCTGCTGCAGAACCCGACGCTGTCGTTGGTAAACCGCGAGACGTTGGCGTAGACGTAGAAGGCTCCGTCGGCTGGCGCGAGGTCGCTGATGCCGGCCGCGGGGAGTTCGTTCAGCAACACCTCGCGGTTGCGCCTGTAGCGCGCGACGTTCGCCTCGAGTTCCTCGTGGCAGTCGAAGGCCGCCACCGCGGCGTGCTGCGACAGGCTCGGCGAGGAGATGAACAGGTTCTGCGACAGGCATTCCACCGCCCGCACCAGCTCGGGCGGCACGATCATCCAGCCGAGCCGCCACCCGGTCATCGAGAAGTACTTCGAGAAACTGTTCACCACGATGGCCTCGTCGCCGAACCCGAGGGCGCTTGCCTGCGTCACATCGTAGGTGATCCCGTGGTAGATCTCGTCGGAGACCACCCTGATGCCGTGGCTCCGGCAGTATCCGAGCAGGGTCCGTAGCCGGTCCGGATCGAGCATGGTTCCCGCCGGGTTCGACGGACTGGCGATCACCAGCCCGTCCAGCGGACCGTCGAGGGCCTCGAGCAGGTCCGGCGTCGGCTGGTACCGGTGCTCGGCGGCGGACGGGATCATGACCGGCGTGATGCCGAGCGCCGTCAGGATGTTCCGGTAGGCCGGGTAACCGGGCGTGACCATCGCGACGCGGTCGCCCGCGTCGAAGGCCGCGAGGAAGGCGAGCAGGAAAGCGGCGGAAGATCCCTTGGTGACCGCGATGCGCTCGATGCCGACGTCGACACCGTACCAGTCGCGGTAGTGCCCGGCGATCCGTTCGCGCAGCTCGGGGATGCCGAAGGCGAGCGTGTATCCCAGGCGATCCCGCTCGAGCGCTCGCCTTGCGGCCTCGATCACCCCGCGCGGCGCCGCCGTCGCCGGCTGTCCCACCTCGAGGTGCAGCACGTCCGCACCGGCAGCCTCGCGATCGGCTGCCGCCTGCATGACGTCCATCACGATGAACGGCGGGACCTGGCCGCGCCGGGAAACCTTCAACACCACGATCACCTCTCCCTGCCCGTCCGGCATCACGCGTCCGCCTGGCCACGGTCGTGACGTGTATGCCGACTGTCAGGCGAACCGCAACGGAAACTTCGGGGATCATGTCGTTTGCCTGACGGGCCGGCAGGCGGTTCCGGGGCGGGAGCAACCATGCCCGCCAGCGGGCGCAGGGGACAGGCGCTCCTGCACGGGCAGGGGCGTTCGCACCGGCCGCGAGCCGCAGGGCCGGTCGGGAAACGGCGGCGTGATGCGCCGCCCACTATTCGCTATAAGGGTCCCGGGAGTTCCGTCTTCGCCACTGGAAAACCGGGATGCTCCAGCACATGATAGACCCCGGCCGACTGGTCAAGGCCTGCATGGCGGCGCTTCTTCTCGTATCCGGCGCGCTGGTTCCCGCCGCATCGGGACGCACGCTCATCTCGGATACCGAAATCGAGGCGACGATCGGAGACCTTGCCCGTCCCCTGCTCGATGCCGCCGGCCTCGATCCTGGATCGGTCCGCATCCTGGTGATCGGATCCGATGACCTGAACGCCTTCGTGGCCGGTGGCCAGAACCTGTTCCTGTTCACCGGCCTGATCATGCGCACGGAGACACCGGGACAGCTGAGCGGCGTGCTGGCCCACGAGATCGGACATATCTCGAGCGGCCACCTGGCGCGCACGTCCGTCGCGGTGGAGGATGCATCGGCCGCGGCGATTCTCGGGCTTCTGCTCGGAACCACCGCAGCGGTGATCAGCGGACGCGCCGACGCCGCCGCCGCGGTGCTGCAGGGAACGTCGAGTGCGCTGCGCGCCAACCTGTTCGCCTACTCCCGCACCCAGGAATCGGCGGCGGACCAGGCCGCCGTCCGCCTGCTCGATTCGACCGGACAGTCCTCTCGCGGCTACGCCGAATTCCTGCGGATCCTCGATACGGAGGTCTCGGCCGTGGCCGGCCGGCCGGCCTACGCGACCACACACCCGCTTACTCCCGACCGGATCGCGTTCGCCGAGCAGCACGTGGCGAGCTCGCCCCACGCCGATGCCCCGGCTCCTGTCGAGCAGGTCCGCCGGCACGCGCGGATGATTGCCAAGCTGCGCGGCTTCCTGTTGCCGCCCGAGCAGACGCTCAGGCTCTATCCCGCGGGCAACGGCTCCGTCGCAGCCCGGTACGCGCGCACGATCGCGACCTTCAGGAAATCGGGACTCGTACCGGCGCTCGCACTGGCCGACAGCCTGATCGCCGCGTATCCCGATGACGGGTACTTCCGGGAACTGAAGGGCCAGTTCCTGTTCGAGTCCGGCCGGCCGCGCGAAGCCCATGCCGCCTACCTCGACGCGCTCCGGCTGCTCAAGGCGGCGGGGCCGGTTCCGGCAACCTCGCTCGAGATGGCGCGTGTCGAGCTTGCGCTCGGCACGGTCGAGACCAACCGCTCCGCCCGCCGGCGGCTCGAACGGGTCGTGCGTCACATACCCGAATCTGCGGTCGCCTGGCGCCAGCTTGCCATAGCGCAGGGGCGAACGGACTCGCGCGGACTCGCCGCTCTCTCGCTGGCGGAAGAGGCACTGCTCAGGAACCGCCGCGACGAGGCGGTGCGCTTTGCCGAACGGGCACAGCACGGACTGCCCGTGGGGTCACCGGGATGGGTCAGGGCGGAAGACATTCTGCACGCGGCTGGCCGCCGTGAATGACGGCCGGGAAACGACGAAGGAAACAGGGATGATGAAACCAGGCAACCATGCGCGAACATGCGTCGCAGCCCTCGCCTTCCTGGTCTGCACCGCCGGAGCCCCGGCAGCACAGGATGCAGGGTTCACCGAGCGCGAACTCGAGATAATCGACGAGCGGATCCGCTCCTTCATCCTGGCCAACCCGGAGATCGTGGTGCAGACGCTGCGTGAACTGCAGGCGCGGATGGAACTCGAACGACGCCACGAGGAAGCGGAAAAGGCCGAACTGCAGCGCGGGCTGGTGCGGGACCTGGTCGCGGAGATCGAACAGGATCCCGATGACCCGGTGCTCGGCAATCCCGACGGGGACGTGACCCTGGTCGAGTTCTTCGATTACCAGTGCGGGTTCTGCAAGCGGATGACCGGCACCCTGTTCGAAACCGCGCGCGCCGACGGCAGGGTGCGCCTGGTCATGAAGGAGTTTCCGATCCTCGGGCCGGTATCGGAAGTCGCCGCCCGCGCCGCGCTCGCCTCGCGCCGGCAGGGCCGGTACGAGGACATGCACCTTGCGCTGATGAACCTGCACGGCAGGCTGACCGAGCAGGCGGTGCTCCAGACCGCCAGGGAACTCGGGCTCGATCTCGACCGGCTCGAGGCGGACATGGCCGACCCGGAAATCGCCCGTATCTACGGAGAGGTCCGTGCGCTTGCGGACCGCCTCGACATCGGCGGGACCCCCACGCTCATCGTCGGTGACGAGGTGATCGCAGGGGCTCTCGACGCCGCGCAGCTGCAGGACCTGATCGGCAAGGCCCGGGCCCCGGGCTGATCAGTCGGCAAGCCCGATCAGGATCACCGCCGGGGTAACCATCGCGACGGCGAGCAGGATGCGCGGCGTGATCCGTTCCTGCCGGAAGGCGATGACGCTCATGATCAGGGTGAAGACCGGCGAGGCTGCCACCACCGGCACGACCTGGACCACGGTCCCGAGCAGCAGGGCCGTGTTCAGCGCCATGATCGCCACGCCGAAACAGACACTCGCACCCATGAACCACAGCGCAGGGCGGCTGCGCCACGGGATCGCCGGGGCGGACCGGCGGAAACGGTGGGCGGTCTGGGTGACAACGGCGGAGACCACGAACCCGACCATGCTCGCGACGTAGGGATCGGGAATCCATTCCATTCCGTACTTGGACAGGACGTGACCCGCCGACCTGACCAGCGCCGCCCCGATGGGAAGCAGCAGCGCCCATACCGGCCAGCTGACCGCGGCACCTCCCCGCCTGCCGGACAGGACCATCACCGCTGCCACGATGACCAGGGTGCCGATCCCGGTCTGCCAGGTCAGCACCTCGCCAAGCCACAGGATGCCGAGTGCCGCACCGAACAGCGGCGAGGTGGAGGTAAGGGTGATGGCGAGGGTGGGCCCGAGGTACTTCATGCCGGCGAGTGCCAGGTTGGCCGAGAGGGCGGGCCGGAACAGCCCGACCAGCACGAAGGTCAGCACCGCCGGGTGCAGCAGGTGGGCCGGGTCGAGCAGAAACGGTGCGGCCAGCAGGAACAGGACCGCCGAGGTGGTGATGGTGATCACCGCTCCGCTGCGCGGCTCGATGGTCAGCAGCCCGACATTCTGGAACTGGGCGCCAAGGGCGAACAGGAACGCGGCCACCAACGCCAGCAGGACCGGCAGTGCATCGACAAGCGGCACTCAGCGTACTCCCCAGGTCAGGTGCAGACCCGCGGCCCGCCGGCATCTCCGCCTCTCACCTACACAACCTCCCTGCCCGGTGCCGGGGGAGCGGGAGCGAGGATCCGGAACCCGGCCCATTCGACCGTATCGGGCGGGTCGATCTCCTCGGGAACCGCACACCAGCCGGACCGCGCCAGGAACCGGCCCGGACGGCGCCACGACGTCACGACGGCAATCGGCACCGCCAGCAGCAGGCCGGTAAACACCGGTGCGCCCCACAACAGGAAATCGGGCGCAAACCCGGCAAGAGCACCGGCAAGGCCGAGCCCCGCGAGCGGGTGCGGCCACAGGGCCCGGGCGGCCTCGCCCGGCGACAGTTCCCGCTGACTCCGGCCCTGGGCCTCCCAGGTGATCCGGCGTCCCGTGAACAGGCCGGCGATGAAGATGGTCTGCGCGAGCGCGAGCGCCGGCGTCAGCAGGACCGAAAACACCAGTTCCAGCACCGCGCCCCGCAACAGGGCGGCGGCACCACCATAGCGGGCCCTCTCACCCGGTCGCAGCAGCACGTCGATCACACCCAGGATCTTCGGTGCGAAATTCATCAGCACCACGGTCACGAACAGCCCGACAACCATTTGCCTGCGAACCGCAATGTCGGCGCCGGCCGCCGCCGTCAACGCCGAATCGGTGATGCCGACCGCCATGAAACAGAACCAGACCGGTGCCGCCGTATACATCAGGATGGCGAGCACGAGCTGGATTCTGCCCAGCAGACGGATCCCGGGCATGGACAGCAGCCGCAGGTACTGCAGGTTGCCCTGGCACCAGCGCAGGTCCCGGCGGATGAACTCCCGCAGCGTGGGCGGGTTCTCCTCGAAACTGCCGTCCTCGACGGGCAGGACCCTGACCTCGTAGCCGGCCCGGCGCATCAGGACCGCCTCGACCTGGTCATGGCTGAGGATCTCGCCGCCAAGCGGCGGCGAACCCGACAGGCGCGGCAGCCGGCAGGCGCGGCGGAACGGTTCCATCCGAACAATGGCGTTGTGGCCCCAGTACGGACCCTGGTCTCCCTGCCACCACGCGCTTCCCGTCGTGTAGGCCCGCATGCCGTGACGCATGCCGAACTGGAAGACACGGCAGAACGGGCTGAGCGACGGCAGGCCGGTGACCAGGGACTGCAGGATGCCGAGCTGCGGGTTCGCCTGCATCAGGCGCACGAGGCGCACGATCGCGCCCCCCGACATCAGGCTGTCCGCGTCGAGCAGCACCATGTGGTCGAAGCCGTCACCGGCCCGGTCACAGAACTCCTCGATGTTGCCCGCCTTGTAGCGATGGTTGACCGGGCGGCGGTGGTAGTGGAGCGCCAGGCCGGACCGGGCGCGCCACCCGGCGCACAGGCGTTCCTCCTCGGCGGCGATGTCCGGCCGGCTGCTGTCGCTGAGAAGGAACAGCGCAAAGCCCCCGGCGTGGCCCGTCGCCTCGAGCGAGGCGGCGACGGCCCCGAGACGGGCAAACACGGCGTCCGGGTTCTCGTTGCGGACCGGCATCACCACCGCGGTCCGGGTGATGAGAGGGCCGTCATCGACGCACGTCCCGTCCCGGTTCAGTCCGCTGACCGGCAGTACCAGGTGGAGCCAGTCGGGCCCGAGACGCATCAGCGCCACCCCGATCACCGCGTTCCACAGCCCGATCGCAAGCCACGGGGTGTTGAGCGCAAACAGGAGGACCAGAAGCAGTTCCGCCACGGTCAGCCCGCGCGGCGCGAACACCATGGCAAGCCACGTGGTCAGCCCCGCCATGGTGGCCAGCACCAGCAGCAGGAATGTCAGCCGCCGGACTCTCATCGTGGTCCGGGACCTATACCGGTGGCCGAAACGCAGCGCGTTTCAGCCCCGACAGTGTCCTTTCGCGGGTTTCCAGGATGGCCGCCGGCCCTCGCCGTGCGGATCTGCCGGCCCCCGGCCCCTCGTCTCCCGCCCGGCCGGCCGTTCCGCGCGACATGCGCCGCACGCTGCCGTTTCGAGGATCGCCGACAGACCCGTCCCGCCGGCCCGGACAGGCGCTGGCTGCTGAAGTCGCGTCGGTCAAAGGCATGCTCCCCGCGGTTTCACGGTTCCTCGTGAATGGTCCGTCACCGTCCCGTTCCCGCCGGTACCGCCCCTTCCGCGCACACAAGGCCGTCACCGGTTCCACGGGAGGGAACCCGCACACGCGTTACCCCGGGGGCCACGCGAAACATGTGCCGGCAGAGTGGTGGACGGTCCGACAGTCGGGCCGACCGGAACGAAGCGCAGGTACCATATCCGGCCGGCGCGCGAAACGTGAGCGTGAGAAGCGAAACCTTGCGTCCGCCGCGAACCGTCTCCGCGAAAGGATCACCACCGTCAACGCTGACGCGCCGCGCCTTCACGGCCAGTCGCGACGGAAGGAACCGCGCGCATCGGCGCCCGGCCGACCACATGCGCAGGTGACGCGGACCGCGCGGCGATCCGGGGCAGACCGTTCGGTGTGCGGAGCAGGCGGGCCGGTGGCGGAGTGCGGGAAACGGCTACCGAAGAAGGCACGCACGATGTAGATTGGGCCGGTTCACACGCGTGTTGCCGGATGCACGCTGTTCGCGTTGCCGGATCGCCCCGCACGGAGCGGGCCGGTCGATGGAGTCCGCCCTTCGCGTCATGCGACGTCTCCGATCCCGAGGACCTGCTCACAATGACCCCTGCTTCAGTGCCTCGTGACTAGTCCCGCTCACCGGTCCGGCGCGGGCCCCGGCTCCCGCGGGCCAGCTACGGCGCATGCCCTTCCCCGGGGGACAGGATGAGTTCAGCTCCGCGCAAGCGTGACCCGCGGCTCGATTTCTTCCGCGGCGTGGCCATGCTCATCATCTTCCTCGCCCACGTGCCGACCAACCTGTGGGGGCAGTACATCCCCGCCCGGTTCGGCTGGTCGGACGCGGCGGAGATGTTCGTGTTCTGCTCCGGGTACGCCGCGGCCATCGCCTTTGGCGGCACCTTCGTGCGCGCCGGTTTCTGGTACGGCGTCGCACGGGTGTCGTATCGCATCTGGCAACTCTACTCGTCGCACCTGATCATCTTCTTCTTCGTGCTGGTGCTCTGCCTGCTGGGCAACCTGCTGCTCGAGTCCCCGGTCAACTACCTGAGCCGGCTGAACCTGCACTACGTGATCAACCAGCCGGTCGACGCGCTGATCGGCCTGTTTACGCTGACCTACGTTCCCAACTACTTCGACATCCTGCCGATGTACATGGGGGCGCTGCTGATGGTTCCGGCGGCCATGCTGCTGGCACGGGTCCATCGACTGGCGCCGCTGCTCGCGTCCTTCACGGTCTGGAGCCTGAACTGGGTGTTCGACGGCGGGCTTCCGGCCCACCCGGCACATCCCCACCTCGAATGGTTCTTCAACCCGCTGGGCTGGCAGGTCCTGTTCTTCACCGGCTTCGCCCTGGCCAGGGGCTGGATCAAGGCGCCGCCGGCGAACGCCGTGCTCGTGTGCCTGGCGCTGCTGTTCGTCGTGGCGAGCATCCCGTTTGCCCACTGGCCGACCTGGACCCGCATCCCCGCCTACGAGGCGATCCACGACGTGCTGAAGCCGTGGCGCACCAAGATCGACTACGGACCGCTCAGGTACTTCCATTTCCTGTGCCTTGCCTACCTGGCCATCGTGTTCGTCAAGGGCCGCGAGCACCTGCTCGAGGCGGCGTGGGCGCGTCCGATCCTGAAGGTCGGACAGCAGGCGCTGCCGGTGTTCCTGCTCAACCTGTGGCTGGCTCAGCTGGCCGGGATGATCCTCGATATGGCCGGTCGGTCGACCTGGAGCTTCGCCGCGGTCAACCTCGTCGGACTCGCCTGCATCGTCGGGTTTGCCTATATGGTGAGCTGGATCAAGCGCTCACCCTGGCAATCAGCCACACCCCGGACGCCGGGAGCGGGAGAGGACCGGCTCGCACGGCGTCCCATGGCGTTCCAGGGCGACTGACAACGGGAACCACCCTCGGGGAGGAGAATTCAGCATGGTCGAACTGAAGGGCGTGATTCCGCCTGCCACCACACCGTTCGATGCCGACGGAGAGATTGCCTACCCGCTGGTGGCACGCCAGATGGACTGGTTCGCCGAAGCCGGGGTGACCGGCGGGGTGGCGGTCGGCGGCAGCACCGGCGAGGGTCATACGCTGGATGCCGAGGAGCACGTGAAGCTGATCGACACGGCCGTCGAGGCGGCTGCCGGCCGGTTCCCGGTGATTGCCGGCCTCATCACCGACAGCACCCGGGATGCGATCCGCCGCGGCAGGTCGCTCGCCAGCCTCGGCATCGCGGCGCTCCAGGTCACCCCGGTCCACTACCTGTTCCGGCCCGACGACGACGCGATGGTGGAGCATTTCCGGGCACTCGCCGGCGAGACCGGCATGCCGATCATCATCTACAACGTGGTGCCGTGGACCTACCTCTCGCCGCAGCAGCTGCTGCACATCATGCGCGACGTCCCGGGCGTGATCGGTGTCAAGCAGAGTGCCGGCGACCTGAAGCTCATGGCGGACCTGGTCATGGACGCGGGGCCGGAGGACCACATCTTCAGCGCCGTGGACGCACTGATGTACCCGTCCTACGCACTCGGGTGCCACGGCTCGATCGCCGCGATCCTGACGGCGGCGCCGCAGGCCAGCGTGGCGCTGTGGGACGCGGTCCAGGCCGGCGACCATGTCGCGGCGCTCGACCTGCACCTGCGGCTGCTGCGGCTGTGGAACGCGCTGGCGGCGCCGACCGACGTCCTGCCCGCGGCAACCAAGTATGCCCAGGGCCTGCAGGGATGCATGGCAGGCCTGCCGCGGGCGCCGATGACGATGCCCGGCGACGCACAGAAGGCCGAGATCAGGGCTGCGCTGGGCGCACTCGACAGCGCCGCACTCGCCGCCGACTAGGCGTCAGCCTGCCCGGGGGGAGGCGATTCGAAGGTACTGGCAGCCGGATGTCGGCGGTCGCGCCCGACGCGCCGGCCCGCCGGGCGAAATTGCGCCACCGCGCGTCGACGCAGCGGCATGATCACGTTCGACGACCACGGTTGCGCTGCACGACACCCTGCACCGTGCTCGTATTGCTTCGCTCCAGGATCACCGCCGCTGTGGAGATTGCCTCCGCCATTGATCGGACCGGAACCGAATTCGGCCCGCGTCACCACATGGTGGGCCACGAACTCGCACAACAAGCCGGGATCATCCGACGAGTGAACAGGCAGGCGCGCAGGCGTGCGCAGGACCAGACCAGAAGTGCGGGCAGATGCTCGAGATTTCCGGTTTCTTTATGCCCCTGGAGCTCAAGGCGACCATGATGCGTGCGCAAACGACGGTGAGTCGGTGATTGCCGGTGTGCGGGGGCACTTTACTCAATATCGGTGACCGCTGGTGACCTGTCCGATCAATTCATGCCCAACATCCGCCGCCTGAACGCGGCCGGAGAGAGTATGGGGACGGCCAATGCGTCCGAGAGCGCCAGGATGTCGGAATCACCGGTCACCAAGGCATCGGCACGTCCGGCCAGCGCCAACTCCAGGAACGGCCTGTCGAAAACATCCCGGCATTCTGGAATCACGGGCGGAGGAACGGGAATTTCGACGATCTCGCAACAGGGAAGGTACTCGTCGAGCAGGTCCCCCTGATCATCGATGTTCAGCGCGAACCTGGGATAGGCGAGAACCCGCATCAACTCGGTCGTCGTCTCCCGGCTGACAAGCGGACGGATGCTTCCCTCTCTCCAGGCCCCGCGCAGCCAGGAAAGCGCTCCGGAATGGAACAGAAGCGCCGATACCGCGACGTTCGTGTCCAGAACCACACGGACCGCCGTCACTCGCCCGACCGGGCCCAGGCGATCGCATCCTGCACATCGGTCTGCGAAAGACCAAGCTCAGCGAGCTTCGCGCGCACCCCATCCGCACGATTGACACGAACCGGCGTCAGCACGATGCGGCCGTTCTCCGTGGTCACATCGAAGTATTCCGTGGTCTCCACGGCGGCTGTTACCGCCTTGGGGAGTGTCAGCTGGTTCTTCGAGGTTAGCTTGGCAAGCATGATCTCTCCCACTCAATCGTCATCAAACAAGGTAATCTTACTTCCTTGATGTGGGAAATGCGAGAACCAACGCCCCCGGGTCGAGAAAGTGGCGGCTGCCACGTCCTCACCGGGCTCCTGTTGCGATTCTTGCCTGCCACGCCTCGCCAGACGACAACGGTGCAGTGCCGGCAACGGGTGAAGTCCGCACTATGGTGAGCAGGCACGCAACCGTCACGGCATCGGGTCCCGTTCGGCCAAAGGCACCGATGTCGATGCCCGGCGACGCACGAAAGGGCGGGATCAGAGCGGTGGCGTACTCGCCGCCTGGCAGCGTCAGCCTGCCCCGGGAGGCGTTCCGAAGGCATTGGTGATCGGATAGCGACGGTCGCGCCCGAATGCCCTCAGGCCGATCTTGACCCCGGGCGGCGCCTGCCGGCGCTTGTACTCGGCCCGGTCGAGCATGCGCCATACCCTGAGCACCGTGTCCCGTTCGTGACCGGCGGCCACGATCTCGTCCACCGTCGACTCGTTTTCGATCAGCCCCTCGAGCACGGCGTCGAGCACGTCGTAGGGCGGCAGGGTGTCCTGGTCGGTCTGGTCCGGCTTGAGTTCGGCCGACGGCGGCTTGGTGATGATGCGCTCGGGCATGACCGGGCCTTCCGGTCCCGACGCCCCGGCCGGCCGGGTGGAATTGCGCCACCGCGCGAGCGCGAACACGGCGGTCTTGTAGACATCCTTCAGCACCGAGTAGCCGCCGCACATGTCGCCGTAGAGGGTCGCGTACCCGACCGACATCTCCGACTTGTTGCCGGTGGACAGCACCATCGAGCCGAACTTGTTCGACAGCGCCATCAGGGTGAGGCCGCGGGCCCGCGACTGGATGTTCTCCTCGGCGATGCCACTCGCCGTGCCGTCGAAATGTGCCGCGAGCATGTCGGAGAACGCCCGCATCGCCGGACCGATGGCCACGGTATCGAGCCGGACCCCGAGCATCCGTGCGGCTGCGGTCGCGTCCTCGAGGCTCTCGGTGCTGGTGTAGGGTGACGGCATCATGACGCAGTGCACGCCGTCGGGACCGAGCGCATCGACCGCCACCGCCGCGCTCAGTGCCGAATCGATCCCGCCCGACAGCCCGAGGATGACCCCCGGGAAGCCGTTCTTGCGCACGTAGTCCCGCAGGCCGGTCACCATGGCCCCGTAGACCGCGGCGAGGCCGGTCTCGAGCGGTGCGATCACGCCCTGCGCGCAAGTCCATCCGTCGGCGCCCCGCCGCCACCGGGTCACGGCGACCTGTTCCTCCCAGGCCGGCAGCTGCACCGCCAGGGACCGGTCGGCGTTCATTACGAACGACATGCCGTCGAACACCAGTTCGTCCTGGCCGCCGACCTGGTTCAGGTAAGCCAGCGGCAGGTCGGTTTCGACCACGCGCGCCACCGCGTGGGTCAGCCGCACGTCCGGCTTGCCGGCCTCGAACGGCGAGCCGTTGGGTACCAGCAACAGCTCGGCGCCGGTCTCGGCCAGGCACTCCGTCACGTCCGGTGTCCAGATGTCCTCGCAGATCGGCACGCCGATGCGGATGTCGCGAAAGTTGATCGGCCCGGGCAGCGGCCCGGGATCGAACACGCGCTTCTCGTCGAAAACGCCGTAGTTCGGCAGGTCGTGCTTGAACCGGGCCGCGGTCACCCGGCCCCCGTCAATCAGCAGGTGGGCGTTGTACAGCCGGTCGCCCTCCTGCCACGGCGCCCCCAGCAACACCGCGGGCCCGCCGTCGCCGGTCTCGGGCGCGAAGGCCTCGATACAGCGACGGACCTCGGAGACGAACTGCGGCTTGCGCACCAGGTCCTCTGGCGGGTAGCCGCACAGGAACAGTTCCGAGGTCAGCACCAGGTCGGCGCCCGCCGCCGCCTTGCGCGCCTGCCTGAGACTGGCCAGGTTGGGCTCGAGACGGCCGACCGTCGGGTTCAGCTGCGCAAGCGCGATCGAAACTTCGTCTGTCATGGAGCCTCTACGGTTTCTGTCGTGACGCGTCATGAATACGACGCAACTCGACGGCGTGAAAGACCGTCGCCTCGGGTCCCTCGTCGGGACCGGCATAGATCCCGAGACGGCGGCACAGGTCGAAGAAGCCCGGTGCCGGCAGTCCGCCCCGCACCTTCGAAACGGCCACCGCCGCCCGCAGCGGCCGCCCGCCGGCGTGATCCTGGCGTATCAGCCGTTCGAGCTCACGCGTGACCGCGGCGATCCGGCCTGGTCCGCGAACGCAGGCGCGCACGGCCAGGTCGAGGTAGGTGATGGTCCCGCCTGCCCGTGCGACAGCGCCCAGGACGGCCTCAAACCGGGTCGGATCGGTGACACGCATGGTCCGCAACGGGTAGGATGGGTGTGCCGGCTGGCAGCATCCTACAGACACGGGTCCACAGGTGGCCATGCTATTCCTGAACTCCCTCGCCTTCAACGCGCTGCTCACCGGGTCAACCCTGGTGCTCGGCATCGCGGGGCTGCCCCTGCTGCTTCTCCACCGGCGCTGGTGCTGCCGGCTGCGCGATCTGTGGATCGGCCTCCTGCTGGGCGGCCTGCGTCTGCTCGTCGGGCTGCGCTGGCGGGTGGAGGGCCGGGAGAATCTCCCTGCCTCCGCGCGCGTCATCGTGGCCGCGAAGCACCAGTCGGCCTGGGAGACCCTGGCCCTGCACGTACTGTTTCCCGACCCCGCCTTCGTGATGAAGCGCGAACTCCTCAGGCTGCCGCTGATCGGCTGGTACATGGCCCGGGTGGGCATGGTCCCGATCGACCGCTCCGGCGGCGCGAGAGCTCTGCGCACCATGATCGCCGCCGCCCGGACGTTGTCGGACGCGGGCCGGCCAGTGGTCATCTTTCCCCAGGGAACCCGGGTCACGCCCGGAGTGGACGCGCCATATCACAGCGGTCTGTACGCGGTTTACCGTGCTCTCGACGTGCCGGTGGTGCCGGTTGCACTCAACTCCGGCAGCTTCTGGCCGCGTCAGGCCTTCATCAAGCGCCCGGGAACGATCACGGTGCGCCTGCTGCCCGCCATCGAACCGGGTCTGGAACGCAGCGAGTTCATGCGCCGGGTCAGGAGGATGATCGAGGAGGCGTCCGCGGCACTCGACACCGCGCAGCCGGCTCAGCGCCCGGCGGCGTAGCCCTGCATTCCGCGCGGGTTCGCCGCCGCCTTCAGCACGGCGCCCTCGCGCGCCGCGGCGGTCAGCCGGCCCTCCGACCAGTCCTCTCCGGACTCCACCACGTGGCCCCGGCGTTCGAGCTCACGCACCGTCGCGGCCGGGAACCGTCCCTCCAGCACCAGCCTGCGGTCGGATCGCGACCGCGGCCAGAACGAGCTCGGGAAGTGCTCGGTATGGAATGCCGGGGCGTCGATCGCCTCCTGAAGGTTCATCGCGTGTTCGACGCGGTGCAGGAACAGGAGCAGGGACCACTGGTCCTGCTGGTCGCCCCCGGGTGTTCCGAACACCATCCATGGTTCACCGTCCCTGAGCGCAAGAGAGGGTGACAGTGTGGTGCGCGGACGCTTGCCCGGCTCCAGGGCCGACGGAGAGGCCGCGTCGAGCCAGAACATCTGGCCCCGGTTGCCGAGGCAGAAGCCCAGTTCGGGGATCACCGGCGAACTCTGCAACCAGCCGCCGCTGGGAGTGCACGAGATCATGTTGCCGGCCCGGTCGATGATGTCGAGATGCACGGTATCGCCGGCCATGGCCCCGGTACGGGCCACCGTCGGCTCGCCGGTGCCCATGGCCGGTGACGCGGCGAGACCCGAGCGGTTGCGCAGGGCATGCTCGATGCGTGCCGTCCGGCCCTCGATTGCACCCGGATGCACGCCGCTCGCGGCAGTGGGCCCGATCGCGGCACGGCGGCGTTCGGCATAGGTCCGGCTCAGCAGCGCCTCGACCGGCACGTCGACGAAATCCGGATCACCGTACCAGGCCTCGCGATCGGCGAATGCGAGCTTGGCCGCCTCGACCACCAGGTGCACGAATTCCGGCCCGACCGGGTCGGCATCGCCAATGCCCATTCCGTCCAGCAGCGCGAGCTGCTGCAACAGGACCGGTCCCTGGCTCCACGGACCGCACTTGCACACGGTGTAGCGCCCGTAGTCGTAGCCGAGCGGCGCCTCGATCGTCGCCCGCCAGCGGGCAAGATCGTCACCCGCGAGCAGTCCGCGATGGCGGCGACCGCTCGCGTCCATGACCTCGCTGGTGCGGAAGAACCGGTCGATCGCCTCCGCGATCCAGCCCTGGGACCAGATCGCGCGCGCCCGGTCGATACGGGCCTCGCGCGAGCCGCCGCCGGCTTCGGCCTCGGCAAGCAGCCGCGACCAGGTGGCGGCGAGTGCCCGGTTCGAAAACAGCGACCCCGGCGCCGGAGCCCGTCCGCCCGGCAGGTAGACGGCGGCCGAACTCGGCCATTCCTGCTCGAACAGGTCGCGGACGGTCTCGATGGTCGCGGTGATGCGGCCGACCACCGGGTAGCCGTTCTGCGCGAACCCGAGTGCCGGCGAGAGCACGTCCTCAAGCCCCATGGTCCCGTAGTCGCGCAGCAGCAGCATCCAGCTGTCGAATGCACCCGGCACCACCGCACACAGCAACCCGCTGCCCGGGACAAGGTCGAGCCCGAGATCCTCGAAGGCCCCGATGGTGGCGGCGGCCGGTGCCGGACCCTGGCCGCAGATCACCCGCGGCGCGTCCTCGCCGGCAACATGGAAGATCCCGGGCATGTCGCCGCCCGGACCGTTCAGGTGCGGCTCGACCACCTGCAGGGCGAGACCGGTGGCCACCGCCGCATCGAAGGCGTTGCCCCCCTTCTCCAGGATCGCCATCCCCGTCGCGGTCGCGAGCCAGTGGGTACTCGCGACCATTCCGAAGGTACCGAGCAGTTCGGGTCGGGTGGTGAACATGGCGTCTCGCACGTGATCCTGCCAAAGCCCGGACTATAGTGAGCGGCGTTCCGGCCGGGCAAGCAGCGTCAGCTCCCCGCGACCAGCGGTGCGGTCAGGCGGCGGAGTGCTGCAACCATGCTCTGGGCGGTGATGCGGCCCGTGCGCGGGTTCTGTTCGGTCGGGATGTTCTCGATGGTCATGGTGAACCGGGCGCTGTCCGATTCCACCGTGATGGTGTGGGTGTTGCGGGTCACTGCAGGGTCGGCCCAGACCTGCAGCATGGTCCGGTCGGGCCCGATGCCGGCAAGCCCCAGTGCTGCCGCCACGTTGACGTTGGCCGGGAAGCCGATCGCACCCTCGCGCGCCGTGCCGGAGAAGACCAGTTTCGCCTCGGTCAGTCCCGCCACCGAAATCGCGTTGCGCACCAGGTGCGGCGCACCCTCGAGACCGCCGGGCGGCTTGCGGGTCTGGATGGTGACGCTCTCGATCACCCCCTCGGCCGCGGCGCGGACCGCGTCGAGCCCGATCAGCGCCCCGGTCGGGATGATGATCCGCGCTCCGGTCTCGGCCGCCCTGTCCACCAGGTGCATGCACCCGAGCAGGGCCCCCACGCTGGCCGGAACAAGGATCCGCCCGGCCTCGACGGCCGGCCCGGCACTGTGCTCGAAGACCCGGGCCGGAGCGCATTCCACCACCACGTCGCACTGCGCGGCCAGTCCGGCGAGATCGGTCACCACCAGGTCGGCGGGCGGAGATCCCAGCACGGAGGCAACCTTCCCGGCGTTGCGGACCCCGACGGCGGCGAGCCGCTGGCCCGGGATCCCGCCCGATGCGATCAGGCGCGCAAGTGCGCCGCCGATGGTCCCGAGGCCGGCAATGCCGACGGCCAGTTCACGTGCCATGTTCACCCCTCCCCTTTCCGTACCGTGCCCACTATGCCAAGACGGCATCCGGCCCGCGAGCCATCGTCTCGCCAACCCGCCCCCGGGCGGGTACTCTGCGGGCCCCACGGTTCGAGAACAGGGAGCCCGCCGGTGGAAATCAGAAACCCGTACCTGCTGTTCCTGGGCGACGCCCCCGACCAGCTGGCAGCCAAGACGGCAAACGGCGTTCGGGTCTGGCGACCGGACTGGTGCATCGGCCAGCGCCGGCTGCCCGGCTGCAACGCCGACTGCGCGGTGCCTGACCTGACCATCGAGGAAGCGGCCGCGGCAGGTGCACGCACGATGATTCTCGGTGTTGCCAACCGTGGCGGCTTCATGCCCGACAGCTGGATTTCCGAAATGGTCCAGGCGGTTTCTCTCGGCATGGACATCGCGAGCGGGCTGCACACCAGGATCACGGCCATTCCGGAACTGGTCGAGGCGGCGAAGGCGAACGGCCGCTCACTGCACGAGGTTCGCCAGCCGACCCGCGAGTTCTCGGTCGCGAACGGGACGCGGCGTTCCGGCAAGCGGCTGCTGACGGTGGGCACCGACGTGTCGGTCGGCAAGATGTTCACCTCGCTGGCGATCGAGCGCGAGCTGCATGCCCGCGGCCTGGCCGCGAGCTTCCGGGCCACCGGACAGACCGGGATCTTCATCGCCGGGTCCGGCGTGTCCGTCGACGCGGTGATCGCGGACTTCATCTCGGGCTCGGTCGAGTGGCTGGCGCCCGAAAACGAGCCGGAGCACTGGGATGTCATCGAGGGCCAGGGGTCGCTGTTCAATGTCTCCTACGCCGGCGTCACGCTCGGCCTGATCCACGGTGCCCAGCCCGACGTGCTGGTGATGTGCCACGAGGCGGGCAGGCCGCACATGCGCGGGATGCCGCATTTCCCGGTCGTCGACATTCCGGCCTGCATCGCCGCGTGTCTCGAGGCCGCGCGGCTCACGAACCCGGCGGTCCGCTGTGCCGGGATCTCGATCAACACCTCGCGCCTGGACGAGGCCGAGGGACGCGCGTTCTGTGCCCGGATTGCCGGGGAAACCGGGCTCGTGACCGTCGACCCGATGCGCGACGGGGTCGCCCCTCTCGTTGACGCGGTGCTCCGGGACTGAGCAATGGTGCGCAGTCTCGAAGTCACCCGCGAGGACTGGCCGCTGCGCGGGACCTTCCGGATCTCGCGAGGCGCGCGCACCAGTTCGCGGGTGATTGTCGCCGCGATATCCGAGGACGGGACGACCGGCCGCGGCGAGTGCTTTCCCTATGCGCGCTACGGCGAGACCTCCGACAGCGTCGACGCGCAGATCCGCTCGGCGGCCGGAGCAATCGCGTCAGGGATCGGCAGGCAGGAGCTCCAGGCCCTGTTGCCGCCGGGCGCTGCGCGCAACGCGCTCGACTGCGCGTTGTGGGACCTCGAGGCGCGCCACTCGGGTCGCAGGGCCTGGGAACTGGCCGGGCTCGCGGAGCCGGGGCCGGTCACGACGGTCTACACCCTTGGCGTTGACGCGCCGGACGCGATGGCAAACGCCGCGAAGCGGAATGCCGGACGTCCCCTGCTCAAGCTCAAGCTGGCGGGCGACGGCGCCGACATCGCCCGCCTCGAGGCAATCCACGCCGCGGTCCCGTCCACCCGGCTCGTGGTCGACGTCAACGAGGGCTGGAGCGTCGACGACTACCGCTCCACCGCACCGCTGCTGCCGGGGCTTGGCGTGGAGATGATCGAACAGCCGCTGCCGGCGGCCGGGGACCACGCTCTCGACGGGCTCGAGCGACCGGTTCCGGTCTGTGCCGACGAGAGCTGCCATGTCTCCGGAGACATCGGGGTGCTGGCGGGGCGCTACGACCTGGTCAACATCAAGCTCGACAAGACCGGGGGCCTTACGGAAGCGCTTCTGCTCGCGGAGGCGGCGCGCCGCAGCGGACTCGGGATCATGGTCGGCTGCATGATCGGAACCTCGCTGGCCATGGCGCCCGCCGTCCTGGTCGCCCAGGGCGCCGCGGTGGTCGATCTTGACGGCCCGCTGCTGCTTGCCCGTGACCGCGACCCGGGCCTGGAGTATGACGCGAGCCTGGTCCGTCCGCCGTCGGCGCGGCTGTGGGGGTGAGCTCCGCTGGCGGTAACCGTGCGGCCTCGCGTATTGTCCGCGCCCCGACCCTCGAGGGAGATCGACATGGCTGAGTCCGGCCACGGCGACGTGATCCGGGAAATCCGGCGTGCCGTTGCGGCACTGTGCGCCACCTTTCCCGGCGAGTACTGGCGCGAGAAGGACCGCGAGCGCGCCTACCCGAGCGAATTCGTCCAGGCGCTGACCGATGCCGGATACCTCGCGGTGCTGATCCCCGAGGAATACGGCGGCAGCGGCCTGCCGATCTCGGCCGCCGCGGCGGTGCTGGAGGAGATCCACAAGGCCGGGTGCAACGGGGCCGCGTGCCATGCGCAGATGTACATCATGGGAACCCTGCTGCGGCATGGCAGCGAGGCGCAGAAGCAGGCCTTCCTGCCCAAGATCGCGGCCGGCGAGCTGCGGCTGCAGGCCTTCGGCGTCTCGGAGCCGACCAGCGGTACCGACACCCTGTCGCTGCGCACCACAGCGGTTCGGCAGGGCAACGACAGCTACGTGGTGAACGGGCAGAAGATCTGGACGTCGCGCGCCGAGCATTCCGACCTCATGCTGCTGCTGGCACGCACCACGCCACGCGAACAGGTCCAGCGGCGCACCGAGGGCCTGTCGGTGTTCCTGGTCGACATGCGTGCGACCCGGGACCGCGGCCTGGAGATCCGTCCGATCCGCACCATGATCAACCACTCCACCACCGAGGTGTTCTTCGACAACATGGAAATCCCCGCCGACGCCCTGATCGGCGAGGAAGGCCGCGGGTTCCGCTACATCCTCGACGGGATGAACGCCGAGCGGATCCTGATCAGCCACGAATCCCTCGGTGACGCCCGCTGGTTCCTGAAGAAGGCCGTTGACTACGCCGGCGACCGGTCGGTGTTCGGCCGCCCCATCGGTCAGAACCAGGGCATCCAGTTTCCGATCGCGAAGGCCTATGCGAATACCGAGGCCGCGGCGCTGATGGCGCGGCGCGCCGCCGAACTGTTCGAGGCGGGCGAGCCGTGCGGGGCGGAATCGAACATGGCCAAGATGCTGGCCGCGGACGCGGCCTGGGAGGCCGGCGACGTGTGCGTCCAGACTTTCGGCGGGTTCGCCTTCGCCGAGGAGTACGATGTGGAACGCAAGTACCGCGAGGCCCGGCTCTACCGGATTGCGCCGATCTCGACCAACCTGGTCCTGGCCTACCTCGCCGAGCATGTGTTGGGCCTGCCGAGGTCGTACTGAGGAGACGTGATGCCGGGACCACTCGAGGGAGTGCTTGTCGTCGCCCTGGAACAGGCGGTGGCGGCCCCGTACTGCACCAGCCGGCTTGCCGACGCCGGCGCCCGGGTGATCAAGGTCGAACGGGCCGACGGGGACTTTGCGCGCGGATACGACCGCCAGGTCATGGGACAGTCGGCATACTTCGTGTGGCTCAACCGTGGAAAGGAAAGTCTGGTCCTCGACATCAAGGACCCCGCGGACGCCTCCCTGCTCGAACGCATCCTGTCGCGGGCGGACGTCTTCGTTCAGAACCTGGCACCGGGCGCGGCCAGCCGGGCGGGATTCGGATCCGAAGACCTGCGCCGGCGGTATCCGCGGCTCATCACCGTCGACATCTCCGGCTACGGCGAGAGCGGCCCCTATGCCTCGATGAAGGCCTACGACTTCCTGGTGCAGGCAGAAAGCGGGCTGATCTCGGTCACCGGTTCTCCTTCGGAGATGGGCCGGGTCGGCGCCTCGGTCTGCGACATCGCCGCCGGCATGTATTCCAAGATCGCGGTGCTCGAGGCGCTGATCGCGCGCTCGCGCACCGGCGAGGGCTCCTCCATCCGGACCTCGATGTTCGCCGGCATGGCTGAGTGGCTGGCCCCGTGGCTGCTGCACCACGCCTACGGCGAGCTCGCCGAGCAGCGGATCGGCCTGCACCACCCGGCGATCGCGCCCTACGGCGCCTACGCCTGCTCCGGCGGGGCGCTGATCCTGATCGCGGTACAGAACGAGCGCGAGTGGCAGCGCCTGTGCGCCGAGGTGCTCGGCCGCCCGGAGCTTGCCGACGATGCCAGGGTGCATGACAACCCGGCCCGGCTCGCCAATCGCGCGTTCCTCGACGCCGAAATCAGCACCGTCTTCTCCGGACTGTCCCGGGAGACGGTCCGCGCGCGGCTGGAAGCGGCACGCATTGCCTACGGATCGGTGAATTCCATTGCCGATGTCCATGCCCACCCGGCGCTTGAACGGATTCCGGTCGAGACACCGCGGGGACCGGTTGAGGTCACCGCGCCGCCGGCGCGCCGGGCGGGCGAAAGCGAACCGGTCCTCCGCGTGCCCGGGCTCGGCGAGCACACCGGGTCAATCCGCGCCGAGTTCTCCGCCGCGGACTGACGGGGTGCGCCTCCCGCTCCGGCGCCCGGGACATGCCGGGTTCCCGGCCCGCGCGCATGATGGCGTTTCCGCTCGCGCTTTCCGTCCCGGCACACCGCCCGGGGACCGGCATTCGCACCCGCGCCCGCGGCGTTTCACCGATCCGCCGGCCATGATGACGGCCCGGGTGAAAGCGGCGAAATGTCGGGCGTTTCGGGTGGCCCAAATTTCCTTTTGTCACGGTGCGGATCTTCCCGTAGTGTTCCGCGGCCCGACGGTACGATTTGCAAGGATAATGACACGCGTATCGTCCGGGTCCGCCGGATGAACCAAGCGGGCACGGCGGAACAGTGCAACGATACGGGAGGACAATACGTCATGACCAAACCGCTCGTGAAGACGGTGGCGGCTGTTGCCGCGGCGGGTGCGCTTGCACTCGGTGCCGCGAGTGCTGCCCAGGCCCAGAAGGTCAGCTGGAAGATGCAGTCGGCATTCGGGTCCCAGATCGCCCACCTGGGTCCGGCAGGCCTGCGTATCGCCAACTTCGTGACCACCATGTCGGACAAGAAGTTCACGCTGAAGTTCTTCGAGCCCGGCGCGCTCATTCCGCCGTTCGAGTGCTTCGACGCGGTGTCCAAGGGTTCGGTCGAGTCCTGCTACACCACGCCGGGCTATCACACCGGCAAGTATCCGGGCCTCGCGTTCATGACCGCGGTGCCGTTCGGCCCGCAGTACGGCGAGTTCCTCGGCTGGCAGTGGTTCGGCGGCGGTCAGGAGATCGCTGACAAGATCTATGCCAAGCACAACCTGCTTTCGATTGCCTGCGGATCGATCGGCGCCGAGACCTCCGGCTGGTTCAAGGAAGAGGTCAAGTCGCTTGACGAACTCAAGGGCATGAAGATGCGTTTCTTCGGCCTTGGCGCGAAGGTCATGACCAAGATCGGCGTCTCGACCCAGTTGCTCGCCGGTGCCGACATCTATCCGGCGCTGGAGCGCGGCGTGATCGATGCGACCGAGTTCTCGATGCCGAACATGGACATCGACTACGGTTTCCACCAGATCGCCAAGAACAACTACTATCCTGGCTGGCATCAGCAGATTTCCGTCGGCGAACTCCTGGTCAACCGGGAAAACCACTCCGGGCTTCCCGAGCACTACCAGATGATGCTCGACGTGGGCTGCAAGGCCAACATGGTGATCGAGTATGCCGAGACCGAGGCCGAGAACCCGAAGGCCATGCAGGAAATGAAGTCCAAGCACGGTGTGACCAACCGGCGCTGGACCGACGATCAGCTGGCCGTGTTCGAGAAGGCCTGGCAGGAAGTGGTCGCCGAGGAATCCGCGAAGGACGCCACCTTCAAGGAGTTCGCGGACAGCTACTTCGCATTCCGCAAGATCTACAAGATCTGGGGTGACGCCCAGGCGCTGAAGTCGACCTACCTCGACTGATCGGCACTGAACGTCGGGTGAGTCCACCCGCGGTGAAACCGGGGCCTTGCGCCCCGGTTTTGCTGTCGACACACCGCAGCGGGGTCCGCAACCGGACGGTGCGGCCGCCTGCGGACCGCAGCGCGGGGTGAGGCGCCCTGCACCGGACCGGCGCGGTCAAACGCACGCATGTGGAGAGTCTCGCAATGATGGACCGCGTATCGGGCTGGACTTCGGAACGCAAGTCGCTGGTCATCCTCGCCTCTTTCATCGGCTTCGTCGTGGCCGTGGGCATCGTGAGCGTCGGCATCGAATCCGGCACGGTGATGGCGGACTACGAGATCACCCGGTCGGCCGCGATTCACGCCGTCGTGCGCGAGTACCTCTCGATCGCCATGTTCATGAGCCTCGCGATCCTGCTGTTCTCCGGCTACCCGGTCGCCTTCATCCTCGGCGGCCTGTCGATGCTGTTCGGACTTCTCGGTTACATGATGGGCTCGTTCCACCTGATCGAGTTCTTCAATTTCGTTCCTCGCATCTGGGGCATGGCGGCGGAGAACCTGGTCCTCGTCGCGGTGCCGGCCTTCGTGTTCATGGGGGTGATGCTGGAACGCAGCGGGATCGCGAACGACCTGCTGTACTGCGTGCAGGTGTTGCTGAAGCGCGTTCCGGGCGCGCTCGCGCTTGCGGTCACGGTCATGGGAACAATCCTCGCAGCCATGACCGGCATCATCGGCGCCTCGGTGACCATGATGACCGCGCTCGCCCTGCCGACGATGATGCGCCAGGGCTACAGCCACGCGCTCTCGACAGGCGTGATCGCGGCATCGGGCACGCTCGGGATCCTGATCCCGCCCAGCATCATGCTGATCATCATGGCCGACCTGATGGCGATCTCGGTCGGCAACGTGTTCATGGCCGCGATCCTGCCGGGGCTGACCCTGTCCGCCTTCTACCTGGTGTTCGTGGCGACACTCGCCGCGGTCCGGCCCGAAATCGCCCCGCCGCTGCCGCGCCACCTGCTCAACATCCCCCGCTCGGAGATGGCGCCCCTGGTCGCCCGCAGCTTCCTGCCGCCGGTGTTCCTGATCGGCCTGATCAAGGGCTCGATCCTGTTCGGCTGGGCCACGCCGTCCGAGGCCGGCGCGGTCGGCGCCTTTGGCGCCGCACTGCTTGCGGCCGCCAACCGACGGCTGGACTTTCCGACCCTGGTCAACGTGTGCCAGACCTCGGCGCGAACCGTGTCGATGATCTTCTTCATCGTCGTCAGCGCCACCTGCTTCGCCTACGTCTACCGGTCCCTCGGCGGCGACGACGTGGTGGAGCACCTGATCATAGAGAAGGCCGGGCTCGGCCCGTGGGGCATGCTGATCCTGGTGATGGTGATCGTGTTCTTCCTCGGCTTCTTCCTGGATTTCCTCGAGATCACCCTGATCGTCCTGCCGGTGTTCACGCCGCTGATCATCAACATGGACTTCGGCACCCATGTCCCGGCAAGCGAGATCAAGTACTGGTTCATCATCCTGCTGGCGGTCAACCTGCAGACGTCGTTCCTGACCCCGCCGTTCGGCTTCGCGCTGTTCTACATGAAGGGTATCGCGCCGCGCGAGATCAAGATCCAGTCGATCTACAAGGGCATTATCCCGTTCGTGATCCTGCAGGCGCTGGGCGTGGTGACGGTCATGATCTGGCCCGACGTCGCCCTGTGGCTGATGCGATCGACCTATGGCTAGGTCACCGGTCGCGGCAGGCAGGCAGCGGGCCTTCCGGGCCCGGAACGGCACTTCACGGCCGTTCGTGTCGCGGGCCGTGTTGTGTCGGCCGGAAGTCTGGCGTAGATTTCGCACGATCGGAACACGGGAGTGACAATCGGCTCGACAAGGAATGGCCCGAACGCGCGGCCGGAACTGCTCGCGGGACGCATGACTGTCGGTGCCGGGAACCGTGGTCAGCAGGCCGCCGCAGCAGTGACAGGTTCCTGAAGAGCGGCTTGGGGAGAGGCAATGGATCATTCAAGCGTGGGTGGCGGGCGCTCGGTCGAGGGCAAGATCGCCGTACTGCTGGGAACGCTGCTCGGGCTTGTCGTGCTGCTGGCAGCGTACGGCGCCTACATGTACTCCGGCTCTCTGATGGTCGAGGAGGAGATCTCGCGAGGCGAGGCCCTGACCTGGGTTGCCCAGGAGTACATCTCGATGGTCATGTTCGTGACCCTCGCGTTGCTGCTGTTCTCCGGCTATCCGGTCGCCTTCATCCTCGGCGGCCTGTCGATGCTGTTCGGGGTTCTGGGCTTCTTCCTCGAGAGCTTCTCGCTGATCGAGTTCTTCAACTTCATTCCCCGCATCTGGGGCCAGGCGGCCGAAAACCTGGTGCTGGTCGCGGTTCCGGCCTTCGTGTTCATGGGCGTCATGATGGAGCGGAGCGGGATCGCCAACGACCTGCTGTACTGTGTCCAGGTCCTGCTGAAGCGTGTCCCCGGCGCGCTCGCGCTCGCGGTCACCGTCATGGGCACGATCCTCGCGGCCATGACCGGGATCATCGGCGCGTCGGTCACGATGATGACCGCGCTCGCCCTGCCGACAATGATGCGCCAGGGCTACAGCCATGCGTTGTCATGCGGCGTGATCGCGGCGTCGGGCACGCTCGGGATCCTGATCCCGCCCAGCATCATGCTGATCATCATGGCCGACCTGATGGCGATTTCGGTCGGCAACGTGTTCATGGCCGCGGTTGTCCCCGGACTGACCCTGGCGGCGTTCTACCTGATCTTCGTCGCGGGGCTGTCAGCGGTCAAACCGAGCCTGGCGCCACCGTTGCCCGCGAACCTGCTCAATGTCCCGCGCAACGAGATGGGACCGCTGATCGCACGCAGCTTCCTGCCACCGGTGTTCCTGATCACGCTCATCAAGGGCTCGATCCTGCTCGGCTGGGCCACGCCGTCGGAGGCCGGTGCGGTCGGAGCCTTCGGTGCAACCCTGCTCGCAGCATTCAACCGGCGGCTGAACAGGGAGACCCTGGTCGGGGTGTGCCACACCTCGGCGAAGACGGTCTCGATGATCTTCTTCATCGTCATCAGCGCCACCTGTTTCGCCTATGTGTACCGGTCGCTGGGCGGAGACGATGTCGTCGAGCACCTCATCGTCGAGAAGGCGGGGCTGGACGCATGGGGAATGCTGTTCCTGATCATGGCAATCGTGTTCTTCCTCGGGTTCTTCCTCGACTGGCTGGAGATCACCCTGATCGTGCTGCCGGTGTTCACACCGCTGGTGGCCGGGCTGGACTTCGGCGGTCACCTGCCGCAGGAGGACATCAGGTTCTGGTTCATCATCCTGCTGGCCGTGAACCTGCAGACGTCATTCCTCACGCCGCCCTTCGGGTTCGCGCTGTTCTACATGAAGGGCATTGCGCCGCGTGAGATCAAGATCGAGTCAATCTACAAGGGCATCATCCCGTTCGTCTTCCTGCAGGCGCTGGGCGTCATCACCATCCTGGCGTACCCGCAGGTCGCATTGTGGCTGATGCATGTCGTGCACGGGTAGGGGAGGACGCAACTGATGGCTGCCGAAGAGACTGTCCGGATCGACGCCGGTAACATCACCGGAGGACGACTGTTCAACGAGCCGACCGCTGATGCCCTGGTCGGGCTGTCGCTGACACTCAGGGGCTTTGTCGACTGGTGCGGACGGTACGCGTCACTGCTGTTCGTGCCGCTGATCCTCGTGACCGTGTACGATGTCTGCCTGCGCAAGACCGGCAAGTTCCAGATCGACCTGAAGTTTGCCGCCGAGGAGTGGGGGCTGGGTGCGATATTCGAGTCCACGCTGCTGCAGGAAAGCCAATGGCACTTCCACACCGCGCTGTTCGCTTTCGTGCTCGGGTTCGGCTGCGTCTGGAATACCCAGGTCCGGGTCGACCTGGTGCGCGAACACCTCGCGTTCAGGCGCAAGGCCTGGCTTGAACTGCTCGGCGCCACTTTCTTCATGCTGCCGTATACCGCGGTGGTGATCTACTTTGCGGCCTCGTTTGCCTACGACTCGTGGGCGATCAATGAAATCTCCGCCTCCCAGGTGGGACTGCCGCACCGGTGGATCATCAAGACGGTGCTCACGCTCGGGTTCTGCGTCGCCTTCGTCGCCGGGATCGCCGTGTGGCTGCAGGCCCTGCTGGCACTGACCGCACCACGTGCGATGCGCTACGAGCTCATGACGCTCGAATGGCCGGAAGCTACCGGTGATACGATCGAGGGCAAAGAGCGGATGGACGTCGACCTGAGCGTGTCGGTCGAGGAAGATCTCGAGCGCCAGACCAAGCAGGTCCTGGGTGAGGAAGTCTACCAGGACGAGAAGCCGACCTGACGAGGGAGCCCGCGGAAACGCGACCTTGTCCCTGCGGGCGCCCGCCGTGTAACGGGCGCCTGTTTTTTTCCTGAGGCCACGGGAGCACGTTCAAGCGACATGTGGAAGTGGCAGGATTTCCTGAAGCGCTACGTGTGGGACGAGGATACCACACCGTACTTCACTGCGGTCGCGAAGCTCAGCCGCGGTCAGGCCGACAACGAACTGTTCTTCTTTGCCATCATGACGTCGGTCCTGTTCGGGGTCGGGACCTTTGCCTCCATGACCGGCCACGCTCCCTTCGGGGTTTCAAAGCTTGCGGCCATCTACTGTTTCACCATCGTCGCCGCCGCGGTGCTGGTCGGCACGGTCAAGCTGGTCTACGCCGCACTGTGGGTCGCCAGCGCGCCGATCATCGTGTTCCTGGCGGTGCTGGGGTTCGGGTTTCCCGACAGCATGGCATTGATCGACGAACTGGTCCTGCTGGTCCTGCTGCTGTTGCTGACACGCTACATGTGGCGGGTCATCCAGATCTGCCGGGTCTACCGGATGCTGCCGTACCGTGAACCGCAGAACCGGTCGCGGCGGCGCCTGTTCTGATCGTGCAGTCGCTGGCCCGCCTGAACCGGGCACTGCTGACCAGCTACCGCTGGCACCAGCCGCTGTTCCTGGCCGGCCTGGCCGCGCTCGGGACCATTGACCTTGCATTCCTCGACGGCTGGGGGACCTTCTGGATCATGCTGTCGTGGGGCATGGTCTTCGGCGTCCACTTCATGGTGTTCCGCGCCCAGACGGTGGACGAACGCTGGGTCGAGGAACGCACGATCTTCGACGTTCAGCGGCCCTGGGACACCGGCCACATCCAGGAGATCAGGAAAAGCCCGTTCGGCAAGTCGATCTACCGCACCGAACTCGGCCGGGTCGACGAACACGGCCGGCCGGTTTCCCGTCGCAAGAACCGGCCGGCCGAACGGAGCTGACAGCGCCGTTTCTGCCCCCGGAGGACCCCTCCCCGGCCAGCGGAGCGCGTTGTCCGCCGACCTGTCCCGTCGGACGGTCCGTCCTTCCGGCCTGACCCACGGTGAACCGGCGCTGCCCCGCCATGATTCGCTTTGGCGAACCGCGAGACTGACGTACCCTTGTGGTCAGGTGGACGGCATCGCTGGAGGTACGGGGCCATGGCGGATCTTCCAGCTCATGCCCGGGTTGTCGTCATCGGGGGTGGCGTCGTCGGCTGTTCCGTCCTCTACCATCTGGCTCTTGCCGGATGGACGGACTGCGTGGTGCTGGAAAAGGCCGAACTGGCCTCCGGCTCGAGCTGGCACGCGGCCGGCAACTGTCCCAACTTCTCGGCATCCTGGAGCATCATGAAGCTCCAGAGCGACTCGACCGCTCTCTACCGCGAACTCGCCTTGCGGCCTGATGCCCCGATCAACTACCACGTGACCGGCTCGATTCGGCTCGCGCACTGCATGGAGCGCATGCACGAGTTCGCGCACGTGGTGTCCATGGGACGGAACATGGGGCTGGAGTTCGACCTTCTCGGCCCCGACGACCTGCGCGCCCGCTACCCGTTTCTCGAGACCCACGACCTGGAGGGCGGTCTGTGGGATCCGACCGACGGGGACATCGATCCGTCACAGCTGACCCAGGCGCTGGCCGCCGCCGCGCGCGGCCTGGGTGCGAGGGTGGTCCGGTTCTGCCCGGTCACGGGGGTCGAGCGCACCGCCGGGGGCTGGCGCGTGCTCACCCCGCAGGGCGCGGTGAACTGCCGGTACGTGGTGAACGCCGCCGGCTACCGGGCACGCGAAGTCGGGCGGATGTTCGGTCGCGAGGTCCCGTCGGTGGCCCTGTCGCACCAGTACATGGTCACGGAGTCCATCGACGCCCTTGCCGGTCGCGACCAGAGGCTGCCCCTGCTGCGCGATCCCGACAGTTCCTGGTACCTGCGCCAGGAGATCGACGGGCTGCTGCTCGGACCCTACGAGCGGAACTGCCGGGCGCACTGGACCGGTCGCGACGACCCGATGCCCGACGACTTCTCGTTCCAGCTCTACCCGGACGACCTCGACCGGCTCGAGTGGTACATCGAGGATGCGTGCGCCCGGGTGCCGGTGCTGAGTACGGCCGGCATCAGCCGGGTGGTCAACGGGCCCATTCCCTATGCACCCGACGGCAACCCCCTGGTCGGACCGATGCCCGGTGTGCCCGACGCCTTCGAGGCCTGCGTCTTCACCTTCGGCATCGTCCAGGCCGGAGGAGCCGGAAGACTGCTGGCCGAGTGGATCACCGAAGGCGAGACATCAACCGACAGCTGGTCGGTCGACCCGCGCCGATTCGCCGATCATGCCAACCAGGTCTACGCCGAGGCCAGGGGCATCGAGGTCTACTCGCACGAGTACGCCATGCATTTTCCGGGCATCCAGTGGCCGGCGGGCCGGCCGGCGAAGACATCGCCCGTCCATGCCATGCTGGAAGCCAGGGGCGCGGAATTCGGTGCCGGCGGCGGCTGGGAGCGGGCCGACTGGTTTCCGCGCGACAGTGACCGGCGCGGACCGGCCGGCAGCTGGGGCCGCCAACACTGGTTCGATGCCGTTGGTGAGGAGTGCCGGCACGTCGCCCGCACGGTCGGGGTCCTGGACCTGCCGGGGTTCTCGCGTTTCGAGATCACCGGCTCCGACGCGGCCGCGTGGCTGCTGCGAATGATCACCGGCCGGCTTCCGGCGCCGGGCCGGACCGGCCTTGCCTACTTCGCCTCTCCGGCAGGGCGGGTCCTGACAGAAATGACCATCACCCGGTTCGATGACGGCCGCTTCTGGCTGCTCGGGCCGGCCGGCGGCTACTGGCACGACCGCGACTGGCTCCTCGGGCACCGGTCGGGCGACGTACGGATCGACGACCTGACCAGCCGCTGGACGACGCTCGTCATCGCCGGGCCGCGGTCGCGCGAGGTGATGGCGAAAGCGACGGCGCTCGCGCTGTCGAACGGGGATTTCCCGTGGCTGCATCACCGTCCGGTCGAGGTGGCGATGGCGCGCGGACACGCGATCCGGGTCTCGTATGCCGGCGAGCTCGGGTGGGAACTGCATGTCCCGTTCGAACACGCCGCGGCCGTATACCGCAGGGTGTTCGAGGCCGGCGAGACCTGCGGCATCGCCGATTTCGGAATGCTCGCGCTGGACTCGATGCGGATCGAAAAGGGCTACCGGTCCTGGAAGAGTGACCTCAGCAGCGACTACAGCATGATCGAGAGCGGCCTGGCCGGCTGGATCGACTTTCGCAAGGACGAGTTCGTCGGCCGGGCGGCACTGCTCGCGGAACGCGAGGCCGGACCGGTCCGCGATTGTGCCACGCTTCTCGTTGACGAACCGGCGCTGCCGGGACACGGCGAGGCGATCGCCCTGTCGACGGTGTTCGACGGACCGGCCCCGGTCGGGCTCGTGCTGTCGGCCGGCTACGGACACCGGGTTGGCCAGTCGCTGGCCCTGGCGGTCTGCGAGACCGCGGCACTCGAACCCGGCCGTGCGCTCGAAATCGAGATCCTGGGAGAACGGCGTGCGGCGCGGGTTGCACCACGCCGGGCCGTCTATGACCCGGAAAACCTGCGTCTGAAGGCATAACGCACAGGGAGGAAGCGGCATGGGCACATCGGTCATCGACGCAACCCCGCGCCGGCGCCGCGGCCGGTCCGCCCGCCGCGAGGAACGCCTCGCACCGCTTGCGGACGACATCCGCCCGGTTCGCGGCGGCCTGGCAGGGGGGTGGTACCGGCCGTTCGGCGACCACGACGTCGGCCGCATTCACCAGGCGGTCCTCCAGGTGCTGGAACAGGTCGGCCTGTCGGGTGCCACGGCCACCTGCATCGAACTGTGCGAGGCCGCGGGAGCCGTGCACGGCAGTGACGGCCGGTTGCGGTTTCCCGCGGGCTGGTCGAGGACACGATTGCCGGCGCCGGCAGGAAGTTCCCGTTGCACGCACGCAACCCGGTGCACGACATGGAGCCGTTCGGCTCGAACGTCTATTTCGGAACAGCCGGTGCTGCAACGCAGATTGTCGATGTCGGGACCTCGTCCTACCGCAACGCCACGGTCCACGACCTGTACCAGGCAGCGGTGCTGGTGGAGCACCTCGACAACATCCATTTCTTCCAGCGCCCGGTCACCCCCACCGATGTCGAGGGGCTGCTGCAGCTGGATGCCAACACGCTGTACGCCTGTCTTGCGGGAACCGGCAAGCACATCGGTACCAGCTTCACGAACCGCGCCGGTGCCGAACTGGGCCTTGAGATCCTGCACGAGGTGGCCGGTGGCGAAAAGGCCTGGCGCGAGCGTCCTTTCGTCAGCAATTCGAACTGTTTCGTGGTTCCTCCGCTGACCTTTGCCGAGGATGCCTGCGGCGTGCTGGAGACCTGTGTGCGCGGCGGCATGCCCGTGCTGCTGCTTTCGGCCGGCCAGGCCGGCGCCACCGCCCCGGCGGCACTGGCGGGAGCGGTGGTCCAGGCCTGTTCCGAGGTCCTGGCGGGACTGGTCTACGTCAACGCCATCTGTCCCGGATCGCCGGCCATCTTCGGGACCTGGCCGTTCGTGTCGGACCTGCGGACCGGCTCGATGTCGGGAGGATCCGGCGAACAGGGCCTGCTGTCGGCCGCCTGCGGCCAGATGGCCTGCTTCTACGACCTGACCGGCGGGGCGCCGGCCGGCATGAGCGATGCCAAGCTGCCCGACTACCAGGCGGGCTACGAGAAGGGAGCGACCGCGATCATGGCCGGTCTTGCCGGTCTCAACCTCGTCTACGAGGCCGCCGGCATGCATGCCTCCCTGCTCGGGTTCTGTCTCGAGAGCCTTGTCCTCGACAACGACCTGCTCGGCCAGGCGATGCGCGGTGTGCGCGGCATCGAGGTTACCGAGGACTCACTGTCACTCGATGTGATCCGGGAGGTGTGCTGCAGCGGCCCGGGCCACTACCTTGGCCAGCCGCACACCCTGCGGCTGATGCAGCGCGAGTTTGTCTATCCGCAGGTGGGAGACCGGACCAGTCCCAAGGAATGGGTCGAACTCGGCAAGCCGGACCAGGTCCGCAGGGCAACGGAAACCCGGAACCGGATCCTTGCAACCGACCGGCCCCCGCTGCTCGACAGCGACCTTGACCGCCGTCTGCGGGCCCGCTGCGACATCGTGATCCCGGAACGGGCGATGGGTCCGGCGGCGATACCGGCCGCGACCTGACGGCGGTCATGCGGCACGCACGCCCGGCGCATGGATGGAACGCGTTCCGGAATGCCATGCTTCTCGCGTTTCCGCGCGCGGGCTGGAAACGGACGTCATGTACACCACAACGCAGATCATCCAGGGGTTCCTGGCTGGCGCCCTCACGCGGGAAGAGGCGATCCGCAAGCTGCACATGTCCACCTGCTCCCAGTTGCTGAACGCTCTGGCCGGTCGCGGGGTGGAACCGCCGAAGCCGCCTCCCGGGCAGGTCCACGCGGAGCTGGAAGCGGCGAGACCGATCCTGCGAATGATGGAGACCGGTCGTCATGGCTCCCGAACTCGCCATTCCCGACAGCGGCCCTCTGATATCACCGGGCCGAATGGCGCGGCTGGACCTGCCCGACCGGTTCACCTGTCCCATCGTGATCACCGACACGGTCGCCGATGAGGTGCTGCGTGGATTACCGGGTGCGCCGGCGCTGACATCGCTCGGTTTCCTTTCAAAGCGCGGCCCGCAGCCGGAATTTCCGCGCATTTTGCTCCGGCACCGACAAACGGCCCGGCCAGCCTACGAACGGGGCGGAACCGCGCGATAGGTCTCCGGCGCCCAGCGGGCGAAGGCGAGGCCGATGGCCACCAGGAGCAGGGCCGAGAGCATCAGTGCCGCCCCGGATCCGTGCAGGTCCACGATCAGGCCGAGCATGATCGGCCCGACCACGTAGCCGATGTCTCCCAGCATCCTGAACATGCTCATCGCCGATGCGTTCATGCCCCGGGGCGCGCTGTCGGCGGCATAGGCCGCGGGAGCCGATCCGCCGATGCTTGACGCAATCCCCCACAGCGCGTTCGCGGCGGCGAACCACAGGAACGAATCCGCCACACCGAACATGACGAAGGAGGCGCCGGTAATCGCCGTCGCCGGCACGATCACGACCTTGCGGCCCCAGCGGTCGACCGCCATTCCGGCCGGGTAGACCGCGACCAGCCCGAGCACGCTGCCGACGGCGAGACCGATGCCGATCTCGTCGTAGTCGAGCCCGATCCGCATGCTGCCGATGATGGGCACCACGTTGAACAGTCCGCCGGTGCGGGTGAGTGCGTTGATCAGCGCGATACCGCTGACCAGCATGAAACCGGCGTTGCTCCACAACAGCTTCATCTGCTGGCCGAGCGGAGGGAGACGCACGCCGCCCAACCGTCCCGCGGCAAGGTGCCGCGTCTCGGCGACCACGGTGAACGCCACGGCGGCGGCGACGAGACTGGCCGCGGCGCAGAACCAGAACGGCGCGTCGAGACCCCAGTGCTCGGCGAGGAGACCGCCCGGCAGCGGTCCGATCCCGACGGCGAAGATGAAACTTCCCTGGTATATCGCGATCATCCGGCCCCGCCGCTCCGGCGTCGAGATATCCGCAAGGACGATCGAACCGGCGGTCACCGTCATGCCCGCACCGGCGCCGGCAACGAACCGGGTCAGCAGGAACTCGGGATAGCCCGTCGCGTACACGCTCCAGACGTTCCCGGCTGCCGACAGCAGTCCGCCGAGGACCAGGGCCCAGCGCCGTCCGAACCGGTCGGCGACCTGTCCGCACGGCATGGCGAGTGCGAACCGGGCCAGGCCGTACATCGCGATTGCCATGCCTATCGCGGTCGCCGATACCCCGAACGACGCGGCGTAGAGCGGCAACGACGGGACCATGGCGCCGAAACCGAGCTGGTTGGCGAAGATCAGCACGCACATCCACAGCAGGGTGCGACGGTCGGCAGTCATGGCGACTCAGGACCCGGTGGAGACGTGCCGGGTCACGCCGGAGCCGGTGCCCCGGGGCGGCCGCGCCCTGCGGGGCCCCTCACCTCCCCGCGACCAGGATTCCATCCGGCAGTGGTCACGCGTCGTCGGACGCGAGCTGTCGCATCGCCTTCTGGAGCTTGGCAAACGCCCGAACCTCGATCTGGCGGATCCGTTCGCGGCTCACTCCAAACTCCTGGCTCAGTTCCTCCAGCGTCATCGCCGGTTCCCGCATGCGGCGTTCGACCAGGATCCGCCTCTCCCGGTCGTTCAGGCCCTCCATGCCGCGGGCAAGCATGTCACGACGCTGTTCGAGTTCCTGCTGCTCGCCGAGCATGTACTCCTGGTCCGGCTCCTCGTCGACCAGCCAGTCCTGCCACTCGCCATCGCCATCGATGGTGAGCGGAGCATTGAGCGAGTGATCCCGCCCGGCGATTCGCCGGTTCATCGCCACCACTTCGTGCTCGGCCACGTTGAGCTGGTCGGCGATCGCGGTCACGTTCTCGGGCGAGAGATCACCTTCTTCCATGGCGCGAAGCTGGCCCTTGATGCGGCGCAGGTTGAAGAACAGCTTCTTCTGCGCTGCGGTGGTGCCGATCTTCACCAGTGACCAGGAATGGAGGATGTATTCCTGGATCGAGGCGCGAATCCACCACATGGCGTAGGTGGCGAGCCTGAAGCCGCGGTCAGGGTCGAACCGCTTCACCGCCTGCATCATGCCGACATTGCCCTCGGAGATCAGCTCCGCCATCGGCAGGCCGTAGCTGCGGTAACCGGATGCGATCTTGGCGACCAGCCGCAGGTGGCTGGTGACCAGCCGGTGTGCCGCCTCGGTGTCACCGTCCTCCTGCCAGCGCCGCGCCAGCATGTACTCCTCGTCCGGCTGCAGCATCGGAAACTTGCGGATCTCCTGGAGGTACCGCGCGAGGTTGCTCTCGGCCCCCAGAGAGGGAATTGTTGCCGGCGGCTTTGCCATCATCCTGTCCCCCGGCTGCAGCTCGCGGTGCAGCATGTCGCTCTGTCCATCATTCACGCCGCCACACTGTCCGCGGCGGCGAAGCACCGCACCGTCCTCGCCATGTCGGCAGGAACATCCCGTTCGAATTGCAGCCACCTGCCATCGTCGGGATGGGCAAAGGCCAGGGTATGCGCATGCAGTGCCTGGCGCCCGAGCGCCTTCGCCGCGGCAACCTGTTCCGCCAGGGCGCCCTTGCGGCGATGCCCGCTGCCGTACAGCCGATCGCCGACCGGTGGATGGCCGATATGGGTCATGTGCACCCTGATCTGGTGTGTGCGGCCACTCTCGAGCCGGCACTCGAGCAGGCTGGCCCGGGTTCCGAACCGCTGCTCGACCCGGTACCGGGTCGCGGCCGGCTTGCCTCCACGGCTGGTGACCGCCATGCGCTTGCGGTTGCGCCGGTCCCTCGCTATCGCGCCCTCGATCCGGCCGGCCGGCGGATCCGGCACTCCCCAGACCAGGGCGCGGTAACGCCGTTCCACCGTCCGTGCGGCGAACTGGTGCATCAGTCCGTGATGCGCCTCGTCGGTCTTCGCCACCACCAGCAGGCCGCTGGTGTCCTTGTCGAGCCGATGGACGATCCCCGGACGCAATGCACCGCCAATGCCCGAGAGCGAGTCTCCGCAGTGCGCCAGCAGGGCATTGACGAGCGTGTGGTCCGGCGATCCGGGCGCGGGGTGAACCGCGAGGCCGGCCGGCTTGTCGAGCACGATCAGCGATGCATCCTCATGCAGGATATCGATCGCGATATCCTGGGCCTCGGTCTCGATCGGGCGCGGCGGCGGAAGGGTCAGGGCGTATTCGCATCCGGGTTTGACCGGTGCAGAGGGGTCGGCTATCGTCGCGCCGTCCGCCGAGACGAGGCCGTTCAGAATCAGGGTCTTCACTCGACTGCGCGAGAGGCCCGGCACGCTGCCACGCTCTGCAACGCGATCTGCAAGCCAGCGGTCAAGCCGGGCCGTACCGGCGTCCGGAGACGTCGGTTCACCGGCGCGAAACTGCAGAAGACGATCCTGTCGAGAGTTCATGTCGGCCAAACCACAACAGACTGTCAGAACCGATCCGGTCCCGCCAGGCCTGCACGCGCTGAAACTCCTGGTGATCATAATGGGTGTGCTGATCGTGGCCGGCGTGATCACGATCGGGGTCACAATATACAACCGGATGACCTCTGGCGCCAGTCAGTCCGCCGGCGGGAACTTCGGTACCGTTTCAGCCCGGCTTCCGGCGGGCCACGCGATACAGGGCGTCACGGCGGCGGGCGACAGTCTCTACATTCACCTGCGGGCATCGGACGGCTCTGCCTCCGTCCTCGTCTTCGACGGACGGACCGGCAGGCAGCGAGGCCGCATCGCACTCGAACCGCACCCCTGACAGGAGGACGAGGTGGCACACCGATCCGTCAATCTCGCCAGTGACAACACCGCAGGCGCGCATCCCGAGGTCATGCAGGCGCTGGCGGATGCTGCCGCAACACCGGCGATGCCCTACGGAGACGATCCCTGGACCGAACGGCTCCGGGACCGTGCCGCCGCCGCGTTCGAGCACCCGCTCGCGATCTACCCGGTCGGGACCGGGACGGCCGCCAACGCCCTGGCGCTCGCCACCCTGGTCCCGTCCTGGGGGGTGGTCCTGTGCCATCACGCCGCCCATGTCGAGGAGGACGAATGCGCGGCGCCGGAGTTCTATTCCGGCGGTGCGAAACTGGCATTGATGGACGGAGAGAACGGCAAGATCTCCGCCGAAGGCCTGGCGGCCCGGCTCGACTTCGCCACGCCGGCGCCACGGGTGCACCGGGCCCAGCCGGCTGCCGTCAGCATCACCCAGTCCACCGAGTCCGGAACGGTCTACAGCCTGGACGAGGTCCGCGACATCTCCGCGGTGTGCAGGCAGCACGGACTCGCGCTGCACATGGATGGCGCGAGGCTCGCCAATGCCGTTGCCGCGCTCGGGTGTTCACCGGCAGACATCACGTGGCGCAGCGGCGTCGACGTCCTCTCGCTCGGCGCCACCAAGAACGGCGCGCTGTGCGCCGATACCGTGGTGTTCTTCGACACCGCGCTGTGCGACGAGTTCGAGTTCAGACGCAAGCGCGGCGGACACCTGTTCTCCAAGATGCGGTTCGCCTCGGCGCAGATGGTGCCGTGGCTCGAGGACGCACGCTGGATCCGGCTTGCCGAACACGCGAACCGGATGGCGGTGGAACTCGCCGACGGACTGGCCGGTATCCCCGGCATCACGCTGCAGTTCCCGGTCGAGACCAACATGATCTTTCTCGACCTGCCGGTCGCGACCAGTGGTGCCCTTGCCCGGGCCGGGTGCCTGTTCTACAGCTGGGGCGAACGCGACGGGCGGGTTTCGGCCCGCCTCGTGACCAGCTTCGAGACGACACGGGAGGACGTGGCGCATGTCATCGACAGTGCCCGGGCAGGCTGAGGCCGCCGGTCCGCCGTCCCGGTCAGCACCTGCGGCAGCGAATCACCTCGAAGATCTCCTCCCAGTCCCCGTCTTCGGCGCAGAAGTCGAGCAGGCAGCGCAGGGCCTTGCTTCGGTCCTCGAGACCGTGCTTCTGCATCGCATCGTCAAGCATCGCCAGTGAATCCTCGTGGACGTTGAAGGTATGCTCTACCAGTTCGGACATGGTCGCCCTCCTGCCGGTTCGTGGAACGCAGCCGGCAGTGTGCGAAGCAGGTGCAATCAAGGTCAAGCCTGCCCGGAGGGACTCTCGTGAGCGACCGGCTGCCCCGGGCATCCTGGGACCCGGACCTTGCAGGCGCGCTGGACGGCGTGCGGGTGCTTGACCTGTCGCGACTGGTTGCGGGCAACGTCGTCACCCACGTGCTGGCCGATCACGGGGCCGAGGTGGTGAAGATCGAGCGGCCGGGTGTTGGCGATGACCTGCGCAACTGGCTGGTCGACGGTGTCAGCACCTTCTGGAAGGTCTACTGCCGCAACAAGCTGAGTGTCACTCTCGACCTGCGCCGGCCGCGCGGACGCGACATCCTGCTCGCGCTGGCGGCCGATGCGCGGGTGCTGGTGGAGAATTTCCGGCCGGGAACCATGGAACGCTGGGGACTGGGTCCGGACGATCTCCACGCGGTCAACCCGTCGCTGGTCATTGTCAGGGTCTCGGGCTGGGGCCAGACCGGCCGGTGGAGTCACCGGCCCGGGTTCGGCAGCCTGGTCGAGGCCATGTCCGGCTTTGCCGCCATGAACGGATTCGCGGACCGCCCGCCGGTGCTGCCGCCGCTGGCACTCGCCGACATGATCGCGGGCCTGTACGGCGCCTTTGCCACCATGGTCGCGACCCGCGAGATCGAGATGAAGGGCGGCCGCGGCCAGGTGATCGACCTGTCCCTGTTCGAGCCGATCCTCTCGGTCCTCGGACCGATGGCGGCCAACCACGCGCTCTCGGGCCAGGTCCCGCCGCGGACGGGCAGCCTGTCGACCACCACCGCGCCGCGCAATGTCTACGCCTGCCGCGACGGCAAGTACGTGGCCCTGTCCGCATCCATGCAGGCGATGCACGAGAGGCTGATGCGGACCATCGGTCGCGAGGAACTGATCGACGATCCGCGGTTCCGGACCAATACCGACCGGCTGCGCAACAACCACCTGCTCGACCCGATCGTCGCCGAATTCATGGCCGCCCGCACCCAGGAGGAGTGCCTCGAGATCTTCGAGGCCGCCGCCGTCACGGTCGGGGCCGTTGCCGATATCGAACAGCTCGTCGACCACGACTACGTGGTGGAGCGGGGCTCGCTCGCCCGCCTGCCCGACGGGCAGACCGGAACCCTGCCCATGCACGCGCCGGTCCCGAGACTGTCCGGGACCCCGGCGGTCCTCCGGCACCCGGCGCCGGAACTCGGCGAACACAACGAGCGCATCCTGGGCGGGATCGGCATCGGGGCCGTGGAGCGCGCCGAACTGGCCAGCGAGGGGATCATCTGATGAGTACGCACACCCAGCCGTTGTGGCGATCGATGCTGTACGTGCCGGCCACCAGCGAACGGTTCGTGGCCCGCGCACACGAGCGCGGGGCCGATGCCATCAAGATCGATCTCGAGGATGCCGTCGCCCCGGCCGAGAAGCCGCGCGCCCGCGGCCTGGTCCGCGATGTCGCCCGCGCGGTCTCGCGCGGCGGCGCCGATGTCCTGGTGCGGATCAACCGGCCACTGCATCTCGCGGTGCCCGACATCGAGGCCTCGGTCTGGCCCGAGGTCGACGGCCTGGTGCTGCCGAAGGTGGACACCGCGCACTTCGTCGAAACCCTGTGCGAGATGATCGGCGAACTCGAGCGCGAGCGCGGCATGGAACAGGGCCATACCAGGCTCATGATCCTGATCGAGACCCCGCGCGGCTACGCCAATGTCCGCGCCATCGCGCAATCCACGCCGCGGCTCGCGGCGCTTGCCCTCGGCCAGGAGGATTTCGCGGCGGAAATGGGCATGGCCGAGCCGGACGGGCTGCAGCTGCTGTCCTTCTACCAGGGAGTGCAGGTCGCGGCACGCGAAGCCGGGGTCATGCCGATCGGCTACCCGGGCTCGATCGCGGAGTTCACCGACCTCGCACTGTTCCGCTCCAACGTGGAGGTGGCGCGTCGGCTCGGGTTCGACGGCGGCGCCTGCATACACCCCGCACAGGTCCCGATCCTGAACGACGTGTTCACCCCGGGCGAGGCCGAGGTCACCCGGGCCGAGGCGATGGTCGCGGCCTACGACGCGGCGATGGCGGCGGGCGACGGTGCCGTCGCCTTCGAGGGCAAGATGATCGATGTTCCGGTCGTCGCGCGGGCACAGCGCGTTCTCGATATCCGCGACCGCATCGCGGCGCGGGCCCGGTGACGGGATGCCGGGGTGACATGCACCGCGCCCCGGCTGACCTGTCGGACCGGCTGCCAGGCAACATCGTCGACGCTCCCGCGGAGCCGCGGGCGGCCGGGGGAATGATCCCGCACGAGGGTTCCGGTACCGAACAGCTTGCCGGGCCACACCACCGAGACCGTGCCCGGCGATTGCGCAGCGCCTGATTGACCGCTAGAAACCGATGCCCTGAACCTGTCAGCCATCCCGGACACCGCCCATGGCCACTCCACAGTACATCTACGTGATGAAGGGTCTGTCGAAGACCTTCCCGGGCGGCCGCGAAATCCTGAAGAACATCCATCTCTCCTTCCTGCCCGGCGCGAAGATCGGCGTTCTCGGGATCAACGGCGCCGGCAAGTCGACCCTGCTGCGGATCATGGCGGGGGTGGAAACCGACTTCTCCGGAGAGGCGTGGCCGGCCGAGGGAATCAAGGTCGGCTACCTGCCGCAGGAACCGCGGCTCGAACCCGGCCGCACCGTGCAGGAAACCGTCATGGAGGGGCTCGCCGACATCAGCAGTCTCCTCGAGCGCTTCAACGAGGTCAGCGCCCGGTTCGCCGAGCCGCTCGACGACGACGCGATGAACGAGCTGCTGGGCGAACAGGCGGAGTTGCAGGAACGGATCGACGCGGCCGACGCCTGGGACCTCGACCGCAGGGTCGACATCGCCATGGATGCCCTGCGCCTGCCGCCGGGCGATACCGATGTCGGACCGCTGTCCGGCGGCGAACGGCGCCGGGTGGCACTGTGCCGGCTGCTGCTGTCGGCCCCGGACATGCTGCTGCTCGACGAGCCGACCAACCATCTCGACGCCGAATCTGTCGCGTGGCTGCAGCGTTTCCTGCACGACTTCCCGGGAACGGTCGTGACCGTCACCCACGACCGCTACTTCCTCGACGAGGTGGCGGGCTGGATCCTGGAACTCGACCGGGGCCGCGGCATTCCGTACCAGGGCAATTACTCGGGCTGGCTGGAACAGAAACAGCGCCGCCTCGAGCAGGAGGGGCGGCAGGAAGCCGCACGTGCGCGTACCCTGGCGCGGGAACTCGAATGGGTCCGGGCATCGCCACGGGCCCGCCAGGCCAAGAGCCGGGCACGGCTGACCGCCTACGAGCAGCTGCTGGGGCAGACGCAGTCCGAGACCCTGGGCTCCGCCAGCATCACCATTCCGCCGGGTCCGCGCCTCGGCGACCTCGTGGTCGAGACGGATCATCTCGCCAAGGGGTTCGGCGACCGCCTGCTGATCGATGATCTCTCGTTCCGGCTGCCGCCGGGCGGAATCATCGGCATCATCGGTCCCAACGGCGCCGGCAAGTCGACGCTGTTTCGCATGATCACCGGCGAGGACGCTCCGGACGGCGGCTCGATCAGGATCGGCGAGACGGTCAAGCTCGGCTACGTCGACCAGTCCCGCGACCAGCTTCCGCCCGACCGCACGGTCTGGGAGGTGATTTCCGACGGGCTTGACGAGATCACGCTGGGCAGGCGGAGCATGCAGAGCCGGGCCTATTGCGGCCTGTTCAACTTCCGAGGACCCGACCAGCAGAAGAAGGTCGGCCAGCTCTCGGGCGGCGAACGCAACCGGGTCCACCTCGCCCGCATGCTGAAGTCCGGCGCCAACCTGATCCTGCTCGACGAGCCAACCAACGATCTCGACGTCGACACGCTGCGCGCGCTTGAAGACGCGCTGCTCGAGTTTGCCGGCTGCGCCATGGTGGTCAGCCATGACCGATGGTTCCTTGATCGCATCGCGACCCACATTCTCGCCTTCGAGAGCGACAGCCACGTCGAGTGGTTCGAGGGCAACTACGAGTCCTACGAGGCCGATCGCCGGCGCCGATTCGGAACCGGGGCCGACCAGCCGCACCGGATCCGCTACAAGCCGGTGATCCGCGCCTGAGGCGAACGCGGACAGGCCATTCGGAAACAGCCGCGGGCGGCGTGCCGGGCACCATGACCTGAAACCCGCCGGCGGCGCCGGCAGCGGACAGCCAGCCACCACCGCATGATCCGGTTCCGCGACAGTGCCCTGTCATGCGGTTGGCCGCCCCCGGTCCGGACCTCGACTTGCAGGCCAGGGCAGGAACGGGCGTTGCGAAAGGCCGGGCGGTCTGCGCCCGGGTTACGGTCCCCGGTCCGGCGCACACCGGTGCGGCGACGAATGCCGCCATGCTCCGCCGCGTCGAGCCTGGAGTTGCCGGGGACGCCGGGGACGACCCTGCCAGGGAAAGTGCCGGTGGCGCGGCCGGCACCGACCGCGGTGCGGCAGGCCTCCCGCGCTCCCGCGCGGACCCGGCGGCCGCCGGGACAGACGGTCAGTTCGCGAGGTCGAGAGGGATCGGGGGCACGCACGCGATGGCGCGAGTGGGCACGTCGACTGCTCCCGGCAGGAACTTCCCGTTCAGGTGTTCGCGGACGCTATGACTTGCTGACCTGGGAGATGTCGAGGCCTTCGAGCTGGCGCTGCATTTCGGTCAGCAGCACCTCGACCCGGCCGCCATTCGACCGGATCACCGAGGCGTACTCGTTGCGCTGGGTGATTCCGAGACTGATGCCGGCGATCACGAGGTCGATCACCTTGAAGCCATCCCCGTCCCTCACGAGCCTCCAGTCCAGCGATATCGGCGTCATCTTGCCGTCGGTTGCCCGGGTTTCGACCAGGATATGACCCTGCTTGCTGAACCCGTGGCCAACGACCTCGACCGTGTAATGACTGTGGGAGGTAAACCGCTGGGCATAGGTGTGGATCACCAGGTCGCGGAACAGGGCCTGGTAGTGCGTCCGGTCGGCTTCCGACAGGCTCCGCCAGTACCGACCCAGCACGAACCGCGATATCCACTTCAGGTCGAAGTCACGATCGAGGATCTGGCCGTAGTGCTCGTGGCGCGCATCCCGCGACATGCTCGCATCGCCGGCGATGGACAGGGCCCGGTTGGACAGTTCGCTCACGAACTGCTCCGCCGCCTTGCCGGTCTCGGCCGCGGAGACGTCGCTGCGCCATGCCCAGGACGCCATCACCACTACAACGACAAGCAGGATTCCCTGCACCCTCATCGCCTTCTCCGTCTCAGCCGCAACCAAACCGGTGTGTCAAAAGGGCTACTCGGATGCCTTGGGCTTTGACTGCACGTTCCCGTCAGCAGGTTCCTGGTCAAACACGGGTGACTCCGACATCTCGCCGTTGCTGATCACCGCCGCCCGGTGCTGACGATAGATGGACCGGGCAGCCGCGTAGAAGTCGATTGAATTCTCGCGCAGATCGTCGATTCTTTCAAAGTTCTCGTCGCGGAAGTCGATACCCGTCATCGCGGTGCGGCCCAGCTGGACCTGGTAGCGGACATCACTGTGACCAAGGAGACCGATCGGGTCGACCAGGGCCTCGACGACGATACCGACGGTATCGCGTCCGTTCGACAGCCCGAGCAGGGGCAGGACCAGGTAGGGACCATCGCCAACCCCGTGCACGGCCAGCGTCTGTCCGAAGTCCTCGTCGCGATGCATCAGTCCGAACGCGCTCGCCGGGTCGCCAAGGCCGGCGGTAAGCCCGTTGATGAAGAATCTGGATACGGTGACACCGGCCTGCTCGACGTCACCCTGCAGCAGGTTGTTCGCCAGCAGCAGCGGACTCCTGAGCCAGGTCAGGAAATTCCTGATACCGTCGCGAATCGGTGTCGGCAGGACGGTCCGGTACACCCAGGTCACCGGCCGCACCACCACCTGGTCGACAGCATCGTTGAAGGCGAACACCGACCGGTTCAACCCCTCCAGCGGGTCGCCATCGTCGAGGGCCGAATCCGAGGGAATCGTCGTGCAGGCGGGGAGCAACAGCACCAGCACCAGAACCAGGCGACGCGCCTTCCGCATCCATTGGCTGACTGATGTCCAGAACCCGTCCGCCGGACCGGAACGACCGAATAACCGATCGGTAGCCGTCACGCAGACTCCGCTCATCGTACTCCCCCTAGCTTCACGCCCGAGCCGGTGCACTATCAGCAGTTACGCCCTACAGCAAGTTGTCGGTCCCGAAGGGTGCCCCGTCCGTCACGCCGCCGCTGGTCCGTGCCCGGTTCACGTGTCACGTCCCACCGGGTCACATTTCGTGTGGTCATGGCGCTGTGGACCACTACATCCGGAGTCTGGCAGGATGCACCCTGCCGACGCCGAAGTGTTCCGCAGCACCATGCAAAGTGACAATTGCGTCGCACTTGTGTCGTGCAGGCAACACACCGTCGATGGCCGGGTGGGGAACGGCAACAGCGGTTCCCGGTGGGGAGGAGGGCACGACGCAGATGGCCGACCATCCACGCTTCTCCGGCGCCGAGGCGCCGGAGGGCCGCTACCTTGACGGGCTCAATCCCGCACAGCGCGAGGCAGTCGAAACCCTCGACGGACCGCTTCTGGTGCTGGCCGGTGCCGGGACCGGCAAGACCAGGGTTCTCACCACCCGGCTTGCCCACCTGCTCGCTACCGGGACAGCCCGGCCGTGGTCGATCCTCGCGGTCACCTTCACGAACCGGGCGGCTCGCGAAATGAACGATCGGGTCACCCGGTTGCTCGGCGACGAACCGCCGGGGATATGGCTCGGCACCTTCCATGCGCTCGGCTCGCGCATCCTGCGCCGGCACGCCGAGCTCGCCGGTCTGCAGCCCAACTACATCATTCTCGACACCGACGACCAGATCAGGCTGCTGAAGCAGATCCTCGCGGCGGAGGAGATCGACGAGAAACGCTGGCCGGCCCGTGCCCTGATCCATGCCATCCAGCGCTGGAAGGACCGGGGCCTGACCCCGGGAGCGGTGACGAACGAGGGTACCGAAGGTCTGGCGGGAGGGCGGCTGCCGGAGATCTACGCGCAATACCAGCACCGGCTGGAGGCGCTCAACGCCGTGGATTTCGGGGACTTGCTGTTGCACTGCCTGGAGATATTCAAGGCCAACCCCGACGTCCTGGGCTACTACCAGGACCGATTCAGCCACGTCCTGGTCGACGAGTACCAGGACACGAACGTTGCCCAGTACCTGTGGCTGCGTCTTCTGGTCCAGAAGCGGAACAACCTGTGCTGCGTCGGTGACGAGGATCAGTCGATCTACAACTGGCGCGGCGCCGAGATCGGGAACATCCTTCGCTTCGAAAGCCACTTTCCCGGTGCAACGGTCATCCGGCTCGAACAGAACTACCGATCGACATCGCACGTGCTGGCGGCTGCCTCCTCGCTCATTTCCAACAACCGGGAGCGCCTGGGCAAGACACTGTGGACCGACGGGGCCACGGGCGAGAAGCTCATCGTGCACAGCGTCTCCGACAGCGATGCCGAGGCGCGGACCCTGGCCGAGCGGATCACCACGCGGCACGGCGACGGGACACCGCTGGCACAGATGGCGATCCTGGTCAGGGCCGGATTCCAGACCCGCGCCTTCGAGGAGTGGTTCCTGCGCACCGGACTTCCCTACCGGATTGTCGGCGGTGCGCGGTTCTACGAGCGCCTCGAGATCCGTGATGCCATTGCCTATCTGCGCGTGATCCGACACCCGCACGACGACCTGGCGCTCGAGCGCATTCTGAACCGGCCCAAGCGTGGGCTCGGACCCGCCTCGCTCCAGGCGCTGCACGCCCAGGCGCGCGAGGACGGACATTCGGTCTGGGCAGCGATTCGCACCGTGGTGGACCAGGGGACCCTGCGTCCACAGACAACCAGGGCACTGCGGTCCCTGCTCGAGGATTTCGAGCGATGGCAGTCGCTCGAGTCCACCGTCTCCCCGGCATCGCTGGCGGGAACGGTTCTCGATGAATCGGGTTACACCGGCATGTGGATGGCCGAAAAGTCGCCTGAAGCGATGGGCAGGCTCGAGAATCTCAAGGAACTGGTCGATGCACTCAACGAGTTCGAGTCTCTCGACGCCTTTCTCGAGCACATCGGCCTGGTCATGGACGCTGCCCACGACGAGACCCAGGACCGGATCAGCCTGATGACGATCCACGCTGCCAAGGGCCTCGAATTCGACGCGGTCTTCCTGCCTGGCTGGGAGGGCACCCTGTTCCCGCACCCCCGCTCCATCGGAACCGCACGGGGTCTCGAGGAAGAGCGCCGCCTCGCCTACGTGGCGCTGACCCGGGCACGCGAGGCGGTCGAGATCAGCCACGCGGCGGCACGGTTTGCCCAGGGGGGCTGGCGCCCGAGCCATCCGTCGCGGTTCCTGGATGAACTGCCGGACGGTCACATCACCCGCCGCGGCAGGACCCAGCGCACGCATTGGCCCGGTCACGGCATGGTGACCCCCAGTCAACAGCGCGGCCCGGGGTACCGGCGGCGCCCCGCACCCGTCGACCCCATCCGGCTGAACGACATGCGCAGACGGTCCGCAGAAGGCGTGGTGATCGACGGGGCGGGCAGCGAGGCCTGGACCGCCGGCGACCGGGTGTTCCACCTGAAGTTCGGCATGGGCACCGTCGAGAGTGTCGACGGCGAGAAGGTCGAGGTCGCGTTCGACAAGGCCGGCCGGAAGATGGTCGTCGCCCAGTACATTTCACGGCCGTGACCGGCGCCCCTGCCGCGGTCTGGAGCATCACCGTTGACGCACCGGGCACGGCGGCGCAGGCCTTTGCCGACACCCTCGAGCCGCATGTGGACAGTGTCTCGGTCTTTGCCGGGGAAGAGGACCGTACCGTCACGGCGATCGTTTCCGGCCTGGTGGACTGGGCGGTGCTGGTTCGCGCCATCGAGACCGCGGCGCACGAGCGCGCCATTCCGGTCCCCCGGATCGTTCACGAGCGGCTCGACGGTATCGACTGGCTCGGACGCAACCGAAGTCACTTTCCGAAGTTGAGGTACGGCCGGTTCCTGGTCCACGGTGCTCACCACCGGCCCATCGAGCGCTGCGGCCTGCTCGCAATCGAGATCGAGGCCGGACGCGCCTTCGGCTCCGGCACCCACGCCAGTACCGAGGGTTGCCTGCGCGCACTTGACCGGCTCGCAAGGTCGGTGCGCCCGCGCTGCATCATCGACCTCGGTTGCGGATCGGGAATTCTCGCGATCGCGGCGGTGCGACTGTGGCCGCGTGCCCGCGTACTGGCGCTCGACTGCGATCCTGCCGCGGTCGAGACCGCCCGCGGCAACGCGGCGATCAACCGGGCCGCCTCCCGGATCGTGGTGCGGCGCGCGACGGGATTGTCCGGTGTGAGGATCACCGCAGACCTGGTGACGGCAAACATTCTGGCGGAACCGCTGGTCGCACTGGCCCCGGACGCGGCGCGCCGGGTTCGCGGTGCCGGACACGTCGTGCTTTCGGGCGTGCTCGCGAGCCAGGCCCTCAGGGTGCGTGCGGCATACCGTCGCCACGGGTTCAGACAGGTCCGGCAGATCGTGATCGGCGACTGGTGCACGCTGGTGCTGAGGCGGACACGCGTCTGACGGTCACGCTCGGGTTGGACGGCCGGCGGGGTCGGATCCGCCGGCCGTCACGTGCCGGGCTGCAGAGGGGGAGGAACTCTCACGCAGCCCGACGCATCTGACCTCGAGAAACATTGCGGTTGACCGGGAGCAACGGGGCGGGACCGCTCGCCGTGGGTGACCCGGCTCCGATGACACGGCCGGCACGGACGTGCCCGACCAGCACGTCGACATCGTGGCGTGTCAGGCCGATGTCGCGGAGCTGATGGTCGCTCAGGCGCTCAAGTGCCGCACGGGTCTGCATCGCGACCCGCCGGCGCCGAACCATCCGCAGGCCACCGGCAACGACGTGCCCGAGGGCGCGAAATCCCCTTTCGACCAGCGCAACCATGTAGGCGCTGCGGGTGGCGCGGCCTGCGGCAAGCAGACGTTCGATCTGGGTGTGATCAGGAAACGGAAACCGGGTGATCGGCGTGTTGGCCGGCTGGCCCGAAGCGTGCAGGGCGGCGGTGGCATCGATCATTTTCATTTCAGGCCTCCAGTACCCGGCGGGCAGGTTCCCGACGAGCCATGCTGTTCGTGTGAACAACCTGAATGTGGCGATCACCCTGCCGCGGTACCAGACGAGAAACTGCACGGCTGCACTGCACGATGGGCATGGCAGTCCGGAGCTTTCCGGGGCACCGGCGTCGTATGTGCCTCTCCTGCAGGTCCTCTCCTGTCCCGGACGCAGGGCGGGGTTGCACCAGACGCATGGGTGCCGTGCTGTCGCCCGGCCGTCTTGCCGGCTTTCCGTCGTGGCCCTATCGTCCGGGAACACCTGACCTGGCCGGGACACGCAGTCACCATGAGCGGTTCCCTTGACAACGGCAGTTTCGAAACCGTCGGCGCTCTCGCCCGCGAACTCAGCAGCCGCGGCCACGAGATTTCGCCCGACGGGCTGCTGGAAATCCTTGACGGTGTGAACGCCACGCCGCTCGAGAACGATGACGAGAGCTGGCTCGAGATGCTGGGCTCTCCGTCCGACACCGGGTTGAGACGGGGACTGCTCGCACTGCGTGCCCACCGGGCCTCGCGCACGCCGAGAGCATCTCCCGCCGAGACCGAACGGCTTTCCCGGCTGCGACGCGCACTCCGCACCGAGGGACTCGACGGACTCGTGCTGCCGCGGGCCGACGAGCACCAGGGCGAGTTTCTGCCCCACCGGGCCGAACGCGTGGCGTGGCTGAGCGGGTTCACCGGGTCCGCGGCGGTGGTGGCGGTGCTGCAGGATCGCGCCGCGATTCTCACCGACGGACGCTACACGATCCAGGTTGCCCAACAGGTCGATACCTCGGCGTGGGAGGTTCGGCACATCACCCGCGAGCCGCTCGCGGACTGGATCGGCGAACACGTACGACAGGGTCACCGGATCGGGTACGACCCGTGGCTGCACAGCATCCGGTCCGCCCGTGGCCTGGTGGCTGCAGTGGAACGGGCCGGCGGCACTCCCGTTGCGCTCGAGGCCAACCCGATCGACCAGCTGTGGGAGCACCGGCCGGCAGCCCCGCTTTCGCCGGCGGTTCCGCATCCCGACCAGCATGCCGGGCAGTCCTCCGCCAGCAAGCGCGAGGCCATCGCCAACATCCTCGTTGCCGACGACCATGATGCGACGGTACTGACCTCGCCCGAGTCGATTGCGTGGCTGCTCAACATCCGGGGGCGTGACGTCCCGAGTACTCCGCTCTGCCTGTCGTTCGCGATCCTCGACCGTGCCGGTACCGTCGAGCTGTTCGTCGACCGGCGCAAGATCACCGACGCGACCCGGGCCCACCTGGGAAACGCCGTGTCGATCCATCCGCCGTCGGGCCTGGCCGCGGCACTCGCACACCGCGCTTCCCGTGGCGCGCGGCTGCGGCTCGACCCGGCCTCGAGCCCGGTCTGGATCGCGAACCACGTCACAGCGTCGGGCGGTACGGTGGTGACCGGTCCCGACCCGGTGGTACTGCCACGCGCGCGCAAGAACCCGATCGAGATCGAGGGAGCACGGGCGGCACACCGACGTGACGGAACGGCCTTCGTCCGTTTCCTGTGCTGGTTTGCGGGCGAGGCTCCCTCGGGCCGTCTCGATGAACAGGGAGCAGCGGACCGGCTGCGCGCGTTCCGCGCCGAGCAGGAGCTGTTCACCGACCTCAGCTTCGACACGATATCGGCGGCGGGACCGAACGGTGCCATCGTCCACTACCGGGTCACGGCGCAGACAAACCGGACCATTCGGCCCGGCGACCTCTACCTGGTGGATTCGGGGGCGCAGTACCGGGACGGAACCACCGACATCACCCGCACCATCGCCGTCGGCGATCCCGGCGCGCAGGCCCGCGACCGGTTCACCCGGGTCCTGAAGGCGCACATCGCTCTGGCCACCATGCGGTTCCCGGAAGGGACGACCGGGGACCGGCTGGATGCGGTGGCACGGGCACCGCTGTGGCAGGCGGGCCTCGACTTCGATCACGGCACCGGTCACGGGGTCGGGTCCTATCTCGGTGTCCACGAGGGCCCGCAGTCGATTTCCGGGCGCTCCGGCGCGGTCGCGCTCGAGCCGGGCATGATCGTGTCCAACGAACCGGGGTACTACCGCGAGGGCGCGTACGGCATCCGGCTGGAAAACCTGCTGGTGGTCCACGAGGAGCGCCCGGACGGCGGCGAGCGAAACATGCTGGGCTTCGAGACCATCACCCTCGCCCCGTTCGACCGCTCGATGATCACGACCGACCTGCTGGCCGCGCACGAAATCGACTGGATCAACCTGTACCACGCCCGGGTCCGTGACACCCTTTCGCCGGATCTCGAGCCCGGGGTGGGACGCTGGCTCGATGCGGCCACCCGGCCCCTCGACTGACGGTTCATCCCCGCAGCAACACGGAGCGACCTGACCCATGGAGTTCGAGACCATCAAGTTCGACCGCGCTGACGGCATCGCCCGCATCGTGCTCGATCGCCCCGAGACCGGTCATGCAATCAACCGGACCTTTGCACTCGAGTTCATGGAAGCGGCACTGAGAACAAGCACCGATCCCGCGGTGCGGTGCTGCCTGCTCACCGCCACCGGCGACATGTTCGGGTTCGGCGGTGACCTCAAGTATTTTTCGGGTCAGACCGAGCAGATCGAGTATCGACTGATCGAGCTCACCGCCCTGGTCCACCAGGGCATCCAGCGGCTTCGGCACACGGATGCGCCGTTGATCATCGCGGTGAACGGCATGGCTGCCGGCGGCGGCTTCAGCATGACACTGTTCGGCGACATCGTTCTGGCCGCGCGGTCCGCCCGGTTTACCATGGCCTACACGCGGGCAGGCCTGTCGCCTGATGCCAGTTCCTCGTACTTCCTGCCCCGCCTGGTCGGGCTCAGGAGGGCGCAGGAGCTGATCCTGACCAACCGGGTGCTCAACGCCGAGGAGGCGCTCGACTGGGGACTGGTTACCCGGGTGGTCGATGACGACGTTCTCGCCGATGAGGCCGAGAAGCTGGCGCGGAGCATTGCCGCCGGACCGACCCGCGCCTACGGCGCGGTGAAGCGCCTGCTCGGCCGCAGCTTCGAGCAGTCGCTCGAGGTCCAGCTCGAGGAGGAATCGCGCCATATCGGTGCGATGGCCGCCACCGCGGACGGCCGCGAGGGGCTTGATGCCTTCCTTGCCAAGCGTCGGCCGACGTTCCGGGGAGAATGACGGCCATGGAACGGCCCCGGAAGCACCACACCGAGATCGACGGATATGGCATGGCCTGGGTCGAGGCCGGAGCCGGGGCCCCGATCGTGTTCCTGCACGGCAACCCGACCTCGTCATGGTTGTGGCGCAACATACTGCCGGCGCTCACCGGACACGGCCGGTGCCTGGCACCGGACCTGATCGGCATGGGTGATTCCGCCAAGCTCGCGAACCCGGGTCCGGACAGGTACCGGTTCGTCGAGCACCGCCACTATCTCGACGGTCTGCTCGATGCCCTGGGAGTAAGCGGCGATGTTATCTTCGTGGTGCACGACTGGGGGTCGGCGCTGGGCTTCGACTGGGCACGGCGGCATCCGGACCGGATGCGGGGCATCGTCTACATGGAGGCGATCGTGCGTCCCCTGACCTGGGACGAATGGAATCCGCAGGCGCGGCGGGTCTTCGAGGGGTTCCGGTCGCCGGCCGGCGAGGAGATGATCCTGGAGAAGAACCTGTTCGTCGAGCGGGTGCTGCCGGACTCGATCATGCGCCGGCTGACCGACGAGGAGATGGACGAGTACCGCCGGCCCTTCGCCGAGCCGGGAGAGGGTCGCAGACCGACGCTTACCTGGCCGCGGCAGATCCCGATCGACGGCACGCCGGACGACGTGACCGCGATCGTGCGCGACTACGCGGACTGGCTCTCGACGTCACCGATGCCCAAGCTGTTCATCAACGCCGAGCCGGGCGCGATCCTGGTCGGCGCCCAGCGGGAATTCTGCCGGAGCTGGCCGAACCAGACCGAGGCGACCGTCGCGGGCAGTCACTTCATCCAGGAGGACTCGCCCGACGAGATCGCGCAGGCGATCGCCGCCTGGCTCGACACTCAGGCTCCGGCGCTCGGGCGGGCACCGGCGCGTTCGTAGAAGCCGGCGATGTTGGTGTGCGCCTCGTTGATCGGCTGAACGCGCTGGGTGGCGAAGTGCAGGAAGCAGTAGAGCATGATGTCGGCAAGGGTGAACCTGTCGCCGCACACCCAGGTCTTGCCCTGCATCTGTCCGTCGAGCCAGGCCAGGCCGTCCTGCGCCACCGCCTTCAGTCCCTCGGCCGCTTCGGGCAGGCACCGGATGCGGGATTCGAACATCTTGAGCCCGTCGGAAAACCGGAAGCCGTTCGCCGCCGGCTCGCAGAACGAAAGGTCAATGCGCCTGGTCCACATCCGGGTCTCGCCGCGTTCGTCCGGCGTGGTGCCGATCAGGGCCGGGGCCGGCTGCACATCCTCGAGGTACTCGCAGATGGCGGTGATCTCCGCGACGACCAGGCCACTGTCGGTCACCAGGGCGGGGCTCTGCCCGCGCGGGTTGATCGCCAGGTACGCCTCACGCCGGTTCTCGCCACCCATCAGGTCGACTGTCTCCATCGGGATGTCCATGTTCTTCTCGGCCATGAACATGCGCACGACGTGCGGGTTCGGCCCGATCGACTGGTAGAGCTTCATGACTTGATGACTCCATTCTGGAAGTGAACGACAGGCTTGCGCTGCCCATGCCGGAAAGTCGGTACGCGCGCAAGACAAGAAGTCCGGCGGCATGCGTCTCCCTCGAGGCAGCGGGCGGGCGCATGACCGGCCGGGCTCAACCCGACGCACTTCGCGGTATTGTCGCAACTCGCTGACTTCTGATGTGATTGCGAGCGCGAACCCTTGCCGGGCAAGAGGGTGTTGGCGGATCGGTCGGGCCCCGATCGTCGAAAGGTCCCGCGTCATATCGCCGATCCTGAGACGGCCGGCGTGATGGACGGCTCCATCCAAACAAGACCCCGGGCGCATACCGGGTGGCAGAGGCGGGTCCGGGGTGTACACGGTGAATGTGGAGAACCGGGCGGCAGGTGTCGAGTCTTGAGTGCACGGTCGTGTTCTCCCCGGGGTTCCCCGGGTAGAGCCTTGCGGGCGTCTGCAGCTTCAGGTCACCGACGGGCCATGGTTCCCCTGGCTCAGGAGGCCCCGGTAGATTTCCTCGTCGCTGATGACGCCGATGAGGCGCCCCTGTTCGACCATCAGGACCGGTCGGCCGGTACGGTGCCGGATCTCGATGGCCGCGCGCATCCCCAGGCTGGCGGGCGCGGCGCAGATCTCGCCGGTGGCAAGCCCGGCCAGGTCCATCTCCGGTTCGTAGTGCCTGATCCTGGCCGGGCCGGGCTCGACCGTCGCCTCCAGGGGCGCGCCATCCGTTCCGAGCGCGATGCGGTTGCGACCGGACAGGTCGAGCAGCAGGGCATCTCCCTCGCACCGCATGTCCTCCACGGGGGTCATCAGCGAGCGGCATCTCAGCACGTTGAGCGCGTCCATGTGCGCGATGAACTCGGAGACGTAGGCGTTCGCCGGGTTCAGCAGGATCTCCTCCGGTTCACCGAACTGCACGATCCGGCCGGCCTCCATGATGGCGATGTGCTGGCCGAGCTTGAGCGCCTCGTTGAGATCATGGCTGACGAACAGGATCGTCTTTCCGAGACGGCGCTGGAGCCCGAGCAGTTCGTCCTGCAGGTGTTCACGGATCAGGGGATCGAGGGCGGAGAACGGTTCGTCCATGAGCAGGATATCGGAGTCGGTCGCGAGCGCGCGGGCGAGGCCCACACGCTGTTGCATGCCGCCGGAAAGCTCGTGGACGAACCGCTCGCGCCAGCGCTCGAGACCGACCAGCTTCAGCTTTTCCTCGACCACGGTGTCGCGTTCGGCGCGGTTCATGCCCCGCAGTTCGAGGCCGAAGCTGACATTCTCCTGGACCGTGCGCCATGGCAGCAGCGCGAACTGCTGGAATACCATGGCGATGCGTTCCATGCGCATGTGCCGGAGCATCGCGGCATCGCAGCCGGCGATATCGAGCGTGGATCCGCCATCCTGCACGAGCACCTGGCCGCGCGTCACCGGGCAGAGTCCGTTGACGGCGCGGAGCAGCGTCGACTTGCCCGAACCCGAAAGGCCCATCAACACGCAGACCTCGCCGCGCCTCACGGCAAGAGACGCACCGGCCACGCCCACGACCACGCCCGTGGCATCGTGGATTTCCTGCCGGTCGGCACCCTGGTCAAGAAGGGCCAGAGCGGCGCGGGCGTCGCCGCCGAACAGGATGTCCACGTCCCTGAGCTCGATGGCGTGAATGGTTCAGCCCCTGTCCCGGCCGCCGCCGGGCTGCTTGCATATCCGGTCGAGCAGGATGGCGACGATCACGATGGCAAGCCCGGCCTCGAAGCCCTTGGCGATGTTGACCGTGTTGAGGGCGCGCAACACCGGCACGCCGAGTCCCGGGGCGCCCACCATCGCGGCGATGACCACCATGGAGAGGCTCAACATGATGCACTGGGTCACACCCGCCATGATGGTCGGCATGGCATGTGGCAGTTCCACCTTCCACAGCAGCTGGCGACGCGTTGCCCCGAAGGCCTCCCCGGCCTCGAGCAGGGGCTGGGGAACGCTGGAAATGCCGAGATGGGTGAGACGGATCGGGGCCGGGATGGCGAACACCACCGTCGAGATGAGCCCCGGTACCACACCAAGCCCGAACATGATCATGGTCGGGATGAGATAGACGAAGGTCGGAATGGTCTGCATGAGGTCCAGTATCGGCCGGATGGCGTTGTACAGCCACGGCCGGTGCGCCGCCGCAATGCCGACAGGGACGCCCACGACGATGCAGACCGCGGTGGAAAAGAGGATCAGCACCAGCGTCTGGACCGTGGTCTCCCAGTAACCGAGGTTGATGACCAGCAGCAACGCGAGCAGGACCGCAACGGCCAGCTTCCAGGACCGGTGCAGCCAGAAGGCGAGCGCGGCGACCGCCGCCACCAGCACCAGCGGCGGGAGGGCGAGCGCCAGCGTGGTCAGTCCCTCGATCGGGAAAGCCAGAAGCTCGGAAAGAAAGTCAAAGAACCAGGCGATGTGGTCCAGCAGCAGGTTGACAAAGGACTCGATCCATCTGCCGAGCGGGATCTTGTGATCCGTCAGCCAGTCCAAGACCGTCCCCAGGCAAACCCGGCCGTCGGGACCGGAGTACGACTAGAGCCCCAGATGCGCCCTGACAGCAGCCAGGCCGTCACCACCGTCCATGGTCGTGACACCGTCGAGCCAGCCGGTCAGGATATCCGGATTGGCCTTGAGCCACGCGGTCGCTGCCATGTCCGGCTCCTCCTTCTCGTCGAGGATCGCGGTCATGATCTCGTTTTCCATTGCCAGCGTGAACTCGAGGTTGGCCAGCAGCTTGCCGACATTGGGACATTCCCCGGTGTAACCGCGCCGGACATTGGTAAACACCTCGGCACCGCCGAAATTCGGCCCGAACCAGTCATCGCCACCGTCGAGGTAGGTCAGCTCGAAGTTGGCGTTCATCGGGTGCGGTTCCCAGCCCAGGAACACGATCCATTCATCCCGGCGGTTTGCCCGGACGACCTGGGCCAGCATGCCCTGCTCGCTGGACTCGACCACCTCGAAGCCCTTCAGCCCGAAGGCATCCTCGTCGATCATGCTCTGGATCAGCCGGTTGCCGTCATTTCCGGGCTCGATGCCGTAGATCTTGCCGTCCAGCTTGTCGCGGTGCCCGGCGATGTCGCCGAAGTTCATGATGCCGCCGTCCGCCGCCGCCTTGTTGACGGCAAGCGTGTACTTGGCGCCGGTCAGGTTCATGCCCACGGTCTCGACCGAGCCTTCCTCGCGATAGGGCGCGATATCCGCCTCCATCGTCGGCATCCAGTTGCCGAGGAACACGTCGATATCGCCGTTCTTGAGTCCCTGGTAGGTCACCGGCACCGAGAACACGTTCGCGCTCGGCTCGTAACCGAGGCCTGTCAACACGACCGAGGTGGCCGCGGTGGTGGAAGTGATGTCAGTCCACCCGACATCCGAGAACCGGACAGACTTGCAGGACTCGGGATCGGCCGCCCAGCTGGCGGACGAGACAGTCAGGGCCGAAACGATACCGATTGCCGCCACTCGCATGTGCCATGTCATCGTCCTGCCCTCCTGATTTGCGATTCCGCCCTCATTTCGCTGTACGCACGCAAAATCATGGTACCGCTACACTGTCCGCGAAGTCCATTGCGGCGTTTGCGGGCTCCGGACGTCTCCGTCCACGCGGAACGCAGGCAATCGGGCACTGGACACTGCCTTGCGCACGGGCGTCTGCCGCCGCGGCGCACGGAAAGGTGAACGATGCGGCCGGGCACCCCGCGGCTTGCAGGATGCCCGGGTTTCGCGGCGCCTGACGGCCTGCATGACCGGACGGCACGCGGGGCAGATCGGAACCATTGCAGTGGCGGAAGCCCGGGGCCGGGGACTCCCGGATGGCCCGGTTTCAGAGGTTTCCCACCCGGAGGATCGCCCTGCACGGGCGCGGCGGACCGATCTTCCGGGCCGGCGCGAGACCACCCGGCCTTGTTCCCGGCGAGGGCGCCGAGTCCGCGTGCCTCATGATCCTCGGGTTGGCTGGCAGTCGAAACAGGCGACAGGCCCGAGCCCTCTGGCACACGCAGCATATCCTGCCTGACGGGCTGGTCGCCGCGACAGGCCCAAGCCCCACCCCGACACTGATGGTGTGTGGTGAGCCTGCGCACGGGGTGCGCACTCTGGCCGCGACAGCCGTCGGGGGCGTCAGCATTGGCGGGCTCAGCTACAGAAAGTCCCGCTCGTGAACGATTGTCGTGAGATAGCCTGCGGACAAGAGCCGGCGGGTGTCGGTCATCTCCACGGGCTGTTCCTGGCGCCAGATGTCGAGCACGTCGCGCGCACGGTTCCCGGCAGCGGCCTGGATCCTGGCGTCGTACTGGGCCATCCGGGCATCGTCCCCCGCGGCATCGGCCCGGCCGGACAGCACCCGCGCGATTTCAATGACTTCCGTGTTGTTCGGCCCGAACGCCTGCTCCCGTTCGGCGAGCGCGGCCGCGAGCAGGACATCGGCATTGTCGTCGTCGTCCAGGAAGAGCCGGGAAATCGCGAGGTTGAAGCGGGTCAGCGCCGCCGCACCGCTCAGGAATTCGCGGTGCCTTGCACGCCGGACATCGGCGTAGACCGCGACATGGCGCTGTTCCATACGCTGGTGAAAGAGCGAACTGCGGGGCACGGCGCTGACGACCATGCCTTGCGTCCACTCCAGCGCGGCCTCCCACGAGGCAAGCGCGGACGTCAGGGCGGAGACCGCGGCGTCGTGATCCTGATCGATCAGGAGAGCAAGCGCGCTGTTGTTCTCGCTGGCGGCCCGGCGCGGATCCCCGTCCGGAAAGCCCTGTGCCAAAGCACCCGCCCGCCACCACAGGTGGACCGCCTCCTCGCTCCGCGCCGCACGGTAGGCGCCGAGCGCCGCCATCGAGAGGGCATCCCACTCCCACTCCGTCGTCACGTCGGCCATGTTCGGACGTTCGGACAACGTCAATCGTTCCGGAGATAGCTCTCCATCGAATCGTCCATGGCATCGACCCAGGCCGTATGATGGATCGGAGCCATCGTACCGGTCATCACCGACCTGTACGCGTTGTCCCGGAATGTCATGATGTTCTGCTTCTTGTGCTTCTTCCACTGGAAGAAGGCGTCGTTCGCGCCGTCCACATCGAAGCTCGGATAGTCGGTCTCGTCGATCAGTTCCCTGACGTAGTCGCCCTGATAGCGGATCGCGGCGTAGTCGTCTTCGAGGGCGTCTTCCCTGGACTCCCGGTCCGCGACGTCGGCGGCCCGGTCGTCGCGGACCGGCACCTCGATGCGCCCCATGATGATGTCGCGCGCATACCAGGCCTGGGCGTCGAACATGTTGAAGGTGTACCACTGGTCCTGCATGCCGAGATAGAACAGCTTCGGATTGTCCACCCACACGACACCCTTGTAGAGGTCGGCCGTCGCAAGCCGGTTGGCGGAATGAAGGCGGAGTTCCGGTGCCATGAACGGGAAGTGGTGCAGATAGCCCGTGCACAGGATGATGGCATCGACATCGGCCGTTGAGCCGTCCTTGAAGGTGCAGGTGTTGCCCTCGACCTTCTGCAGGAGCGGCACCTCTTTCCAGTTGTCCGGCCAGTCGAAGCCCATGGCCGCAGTGCGGTGGCTGACGGTGACGGACCTGCAGCCATACTTCCAGCACTGGGAGCCGATGTCCTCGGCCGAATAGCTGGTGCCGATGATCAGGATGTCCTTGTCCCTGAACTCAACGGCATCCCGGAAATCGTGGGCGTGCAGCACGCGGCCGTTGAACCGGTCCAGGCCGTCGAAATGCGGCACGTTCGGGGTCGAGAAGTGACCGGTCGCAACGACGACATGGTCGAAGCTCTCGATGGTCTCCTCGTCGGTCTCGAGATTGTGCGCAGCGATGGTGAACAGGCCCGTTGCGTCGTCATAGTCGACCCGCCGGACGGTCGTCAGGAAGCGGATTGCATCGCGCACGCCCGCCCTTTTCACCCGGCCCTCGATGTAATCGAACAGCACTTCGCGCGGTGGATAGGAGGCGATCTGCTTCCCGAAATGCTCCTCGAAGGTGTAGTCCGCGAACTCCAGTCCTTCCTTGGGGCCGTTCGACCACAGGTACCGGTACATCGAGCAATGGACCGGTTCGCCGTATTCATCCAGCCCGGTGCGCCACGTGTAGTTCCACAAACCACCCCAGTCCGCCTGTTTCTCGTAGCAGACAATTTCCGGAACGTCCGCGCCGCCGGCCTTCGCCGACTGGAACGCCCTCAACTGGGCGAGACCGGACGGCCCCGCACCGATCACAGCAACCCGTTTGCCCATGACTTTGCTCGCTGTCCTGGCCGGCGGTCCGGTCTGATCCGAATCGCCCGCGCGGTTTCAGAATTTCGCCTCGGCGGCCATAACCAATCCATACCAATCAAAACCACTATGCGCTGCCTCATGCCCATATGCCTTCGATTCCTGGCAGTGATTCGGCTCGTCGGGATCGGGTGCCATCAAGCACAATAGCAACATTAGCGTATATCCTGCTTGCATCCAGCCCCCAATTGGCCATACTGTACGGGATTGGCCGCAATCGTGCAAACTCGGTCGATCCGCCGCGCGAAATGGTCGAAATTGGTCATAGCGCCGACGGATCGGCACCCGGTAGCGGTCGATTGCGCAGACTTGACGGCGTGTTTTCGGGCTGCCGTTCAGCCCCTTGGCGACGCCGCCGGGCACCAGGCGCAGGCGCAGGCGTATCAACTCTGGGAGGAACGCATGTTGCGCAAATCACTCGACAGAAAAATCAGCAGGCGGAAGTTTCTGGGGACCACCGCGGCGTCGGGAACGGCGCTGGCGGCGATGGGCAGCGGCCTGTCGCGTGTTGCCTTCGCCGACAGCGACACCATCAAGATCGGATTCCTGGCCCCGCTCACGGGCCCGGTGGCGGCCTGGGGCAAGCCCGGTCTGGACGGCTGCCTGATCTGGGCGGATTGGGTCAACGCCAAGGGCGGCGTCGATGTCGGCGGAAAGTCGTACAAGATCGAATTCGTCGGCTACGACAACGAGTACGACGCCGCCAAGGCAAAGACCGGCGCCACCAAGCTCATCAAGGAGGACGGCGTCAAGTTCATCATGATGCTGGGCGGCGACACCTGGCCCGGTGTGGAGAAAATCGCCGAACGCGAGGGCATGCTGTTCTCGACGCTGCTGCCGAGCGACCTGTCGCCCGACAGCACCACCCTTCTGGCGCCCTGCGAGGTGCATCCCATCTACAACGTGACCGGCGTCGAGTGGCTGGCGGAGAACAAACCGGACCTGAAGACCGCCGTCATGTGCGCGCAGGACGACTCCCTGGGCAAGCCGTCGGTGGCGACCTACCTGGCAGCGTTCGAGGCGGCAGGGATCGAGATGATCGACGAGCCCCTGTTCTTCGACCCGACGACAACCGATTTCGCGCCGGTCATGACCAAGCTGATGGCCGGGAACCCGGACATCCTCTGCCTGGATACCTGCTACGCCGACTATGTCCACCCGCTGTGCGAACAGGCGTTCCAGCAGGGTTACAAGGGGCAGATCATTTCCTGTACCGCCGACTTCTACCAGAAGATCATCGAGAAGACGTCGGCAGAGTTCATGGAAGGCTTCATCTTCCAGTTCCCGGACTTCGACGACCCGGCACTGAACAGCGAGAGCGTGAACTTCGTCAACCCGAACGAGTTCTACACCGAATACGCCAAGCGTTACGGCGCCTCGCAATGGGGAGCCGTGTCCTGGGAATACGCCTCGATCATGGACTTGTGGGCCGACGCCGCCAGCAAGGCGGGCAGCGCCGAACCGGCGGCCGTCCTGGAGGCGATGAAGGCCGGCGGCACGGGCAAGCATGCTTTCGGAACGGCGGACTGGTGGGGCACGGAACTGTTCGGCATCGACAACGCCCTGGTCGGCGACTGGCCTGTCGTGGTCATCGAAGGCGGCAAGGCCACGATCAAGGACTTCAGGTCCATTCCCGCCTGGTGGGACAAGCACAAGGACCTGATGATCAAGCACATGACGGCCCTGGGCCAGATGTGGAACCAACGCAGCTGAGGCTTCGCGTGCCGCATGGCCTGTCGTGCTACTAGAGGCTGCCGGGACCGGGCACCGCCCGGTCCCGGCAGTGTTTGTGCGCCCAGCCGTCGAGGCCCGCTGATCTGATGGACCTGCTGTGGCAGACCGCCGTCAACGCGACCTATGCCGCCAGTTACATGGCGCTGATCGCGGTCGGGCTGGTGATGATCTTCGGGGTCATGGGCGTCATCAACTTCGCCCACGGCGAACTGTACATGGTGGGCGCCTATTGCGTGGTGTTCCTGTACGCTCAGGAGACCTTCCCGTTCCTGCTCGCGGTCGCCGCCGGCCTTGTCTTTGTCGGCCTTGTCGGCATCTTCATGGAACGAACGATGTTCCGCCCGTTGCGCGACAATCCGCTGGGCGGCCTCATTGCCTCCATCGGTTTCCTTCTGATCCTGCAAACCCTGGCCGTGTTCGGCTTCGGCCGGCGCATGGGTCATGTGCCGCCTTCGACCCAGGGCAAGATCGAGCTTCTCGGCGCCGTCCTGACGTATCAGCGGCTGTTTGTGATCGTCGCCGCCATCCTGTTGCTCGCTGCTCTCTGGGCCTTCCTCAAGCGCTCGAAATTCGGCCGGGCCCTGCGTGCCTGCGCCCAGGACGCCGAAGCTGCCTCCCTCCAGGGCATCTCGATGAACCAGACGGCGCGCGTCGCCATGTTCATCGGCGCCGCGCTGGCGGGCGTGGCCGGCGCCCTGACGGCGCCTCTGGTCAACCCGACACCCTATATCGGCCACTCGATCATCGTCACGGCATTCATCATCATCATCGTCGGCGGAGTGGGCAGTCTTGAAGGCGCGGTCATCGCGGCGGTTATCTATGCCTTCGTCCACACCTTCGTCACCACGTTCTTTGACGGGGTGATCGCCAATATCGTCGGGCTGGCCCTCATGCTCGCCGTGCTAGTGACCCGGCCGACCGGCCTGTTCGGGGCGAAGGAACGTGCCTGAACCGACGAACACCATGTCGACTGCGGGCCCCGCCGGTTCGATCCGGCGGGCCGCGTGGCGACTGCGGTGGGTCTTCCTGTTCGCGATACTGGCGGCCCTGCCGTACCTGCTGAGCTACTCGCAGCAGGAAATCGCAGTCCTCCTCGTCATCAACGTCCTCCTGGTTTGCAGCTACCGGCTGTTGACGCTGACCGGCGAATGGTCGCTCGGCCATGTTGTCATCATGGGGGTCGGAGCCTATGCCAGTGCGCTGCTGGCAAAGCGGTTCGGCGTTCCGGTGCCGATCTCCATGCTCCTCGGGGGCTGCATGGCGGCGGCCATCGCGGCGCTCCTGAGCTTCCCGTTGTTCCGGATGAAGGGCTTCTATTTCCTGATCGGCTCGTTCGCGGCCGGCGAGATCATCCGGCTGATCTGGAAACGCTTCACCGATCCATTCGGTGGTCCCAAGGGCCTGAAGCGCATCGATCCGTTTCCCGACATCGAAACCGGCTTTCTGTCGATCGATTTCTACGAGCCGGTCAACTACTACTTCCTGTCGCTGGTGGTCGTCTCGGTCTCGCTGTTTATCCTCTACCGGGTTGAACGGTCGCGCATCGGGCTGACCTTCCACGCGATCCATTGGCAGGACCGGCTTGCCGAGTCAGTGGGCGTGGACACGTTCCGCTACCGCACCCTCGCCTTCGTCATCGCCTCCTTTTTCGCCGGCATCGCCGGCGGCCTGTACGCTCATTATGTCGGCGCGGTGAATCCAACCCGTTTCAGCGTCGACCAGATGGTCTATGTCCTGGTCTGGGCAGTTGTCGGCGGCACCACCACCTTCCACGGCCCGATTCTCGGCGTTGTCGTGCTCACGGTCATCAACGAGATCGTCCTGCGTGCGCTGGGCCTGGATACGGCGCGTCCCCTGATCTACGGCGCCATCCTGATCCTGTCCGTCCTCTACCTTCCGCACGGGCTGGAAAGCCTCGGACCCCGGCTGCGTGCCCGATGGCAGCTTTGGCGCAGCGGGTCGGCCGCAGGCGGAAGAGAGATGGCATGAATCCGTCCGGCGAACGGCCGATTCTGGAAGCACGCGGTCTTACTCGCCGGTTCGGCGGCCTGGTGGCGGTCAACAATTTCAGTTTTTCGGTCCACGAGGGCGCGATCCACGGCCTGATCGGGCCGAACGGTGCGGGAAAGACGACGACATTCAACGTGATCAGCGGTTTCTACGCACCAACCGCCGGGCAGGTGCTCTTTCGCGGCCTCGACATCTCGGGCCGCAAGACCAGCGCACTCGCCGCGATGGGGCTGGTACGCACCTTCCAGGGCTCGACCCTGTTTCAGGAATTTTCGGTCCTCGACAATGTCCGGGTCGGGCGCCATCTCGGTGCCCGGGCCGGTTTCATCAGCCGCCTGATCGGCACGGACCGGGTGTCCGAGCGGGAAGCGGATGCGAAGGCGATGGAAACGCTGGCCTTTTTCGGACTGCAGGAACTGGCCGGCGAGCCGGTGTCGAACCTGCCGCACGGCCACCAGCGAATGCTCGGCATGGCGGTCGCGCTCGCGGCCGAACCGAGGGTACTGTTGCTCGACGAGCCTTTCACCGGGATGAATCCCGAGGAGACCCGGCGCATGATGGCGCTGGTCCGGCGCATCCGCGACCGCGGTGTCACCATCATACTGGTCGAGCACGACATGCAGGCGGTGATGAATCTCTGCGACATCATCACGGTAATGAATTTCGGCGCCTTGCTGGTCGAGGGCGCGCCGGAAACGGTACGCAACGATCCGGCGGTGATCGAAGCGTATCTCGGTTCGACCGACGGCGCCGGCCATGCTCCTTGAAATCCGGGATATCGAGGTACTCTACCAGAAGACCGCGGCGCTCAAGGGCGTATCAATGACGGTACCTGCAGGCGGTATCGTGACCATCATTGGCGCCAACGGTGCCGGCAAGACGACGACCCTGCGCGCCATTTCCGGACTGGAACCGCTGACCCGGGGTGAAATCCGCTTTGACGATGCCCGGATTGACGGACTGGCGCCCGAGGAGATCGTACGCCGCGGCATCGCGCACGTGCCGGAGGGCCGGCGGGTGTTTCCGGATCTGACGGTCGAGGAAAACCTGCACACGGGCGCCTTCCTGCGCACGGACAGGGCCGCCATTCGGGTGTCGCTGGCCGGGGTCTTCGACCACTTTCCGCGCCTCGCCGAGCGGCGTCGGCAGACGGCGCGGTCCATGTCCGGCGGAGAGCAGCAGATGCTGGCGATCGGCCGGGCGCTCATGAGCGCTCCCCGGGTGCTGCTGCTGGACGAGCCGTCGATGGGCCTGTCACCTGTGATGGTCCAGGAAATCACGCGGATCATCACCGACATCTCGGGGCGCGGCATCCCGGTCGTGCTGGTCGAGCAGAACGCGGAAATGGCACTGCGGCTGGCGCGGTATGCCTATGTGCTGGAAACCGGGACCGTGGCGCTGGAAGGCCCGGCAACCGACCTGCGCGAGAACGCGCATGTTCGCCGCGCCTATCTCGGCGGATAACACCTGCAAGACGGCGGCGGATGCGGGCGGCACGATGGTCGCGAGGTCGCGGCCACCTTCAAGGCCGGCGGGGGCATGTGTTTCCCGGTCAGGACACCTGTCATCCGGGAAGGCGTTCAGTCACGGCTCGGGGTCCGGGACGGGAGGAACCCGTGGCGCATGCAATCCGGGTCCGGGGATGGTAAACGGTCGGTCTGCGTATTCCCCGCATCCCCGATGCCCGTGAAGGACGACGACATGACCGACGCCTCTGCCTACGAACCGCCGAAAGTCTGGACCTGGGAGCGCGAGAGCGGCGGACGCTTCGCCTCGATCAACCGCCCCATCGCCGGCGCCACGCATGAGCAAGAGCTGCCGCGCGGCAAGCACCCGCTCCAGCTCTACTCGCTGGCCACGCCCAACGGCGTGAAGGTCACGGTGATGCTGGAGGAGCTGCTGGCGGAGGGACACAGTGGCGCGGAATACGACGCCTATGTGATCAACATCGGCGATGGCGAGCAGTTCGGCTCCGGCTTCGTCGCCATCAACCCGAACTCGAAAATCCCGGCACTGGTGGACCATTCGCTGCCCGAGCCGACACGCGTGTTCGAGTCCGGCGCGATCCTGCTCTACCTGGCGGAGAAGTTCGGCGCCTTCATCCCGGAAGACCCTTCCGAGCGCGCGGAATGCCTCTCCTGGCTGTTCTGGCAGATGGGCTCCGCGCCCTATCTCGGCGGCGGCTTCGGGCATTTCTACGCCTATGCGCCCAGCAAGCAGCAGTATCCGATCGACCGGTATACGATGGAGGTGAAGCGCCAGCTCGACGTGCTCGACCGGCAACTGGCCGAGACGCGCTTCGTGGCGGGCGACGACTACACCGTCGCCGACATGGCGATCTGGCCCTGGTACGGCGTGCTGACGACCGACGCGCTCTACGGCGCCGCCGAGTTCCTGGCGGTGACGGACTACGCCAATGTCGTCCGCTGGCATGACGAGATCGCGGCCCGCGATGCCGTGATCCGGGGACGGAAGGTCAACCGGATCAGGGGTCCGCTCGAGGACCAGCTCCACGAGCGCCATGACGCGTCGGATTTCGAGCTCCGCACCCAGGACAGGCTCGAGACGGCCGAATAGCCGGCGAACGGTGTCCGCGATTGCGGACCCGCCGCGACGGCCAACGGTCACGGCGCGCCGCCACATGCGCGTCGCGGGCCCCCGTCCGCCGGCCGGGGCGGGCTTCGCCATGCCGGAGGCTGGCGGCAATGCGGTCGGCGTGGTCCACGGCGACCAGGTGCAGGCCCCCGGCGTGGCGCCGGCGCCCGCTCATCTGTCCTGCCGAAGGCGACGAGGTGGTCACCAGCGCCGGGCTCGCCTGGCGAACGGCTTCACGCGGATCGGGGGAACAAGCCCGACCTCATGGCCCGGCTTCCCGATCCCTCGCCCCCGGTCATCGCCGCTCGTGCGCGGTCGCCCCTTCCGCGATGGCTCGGGGAGAAGCGGTGTGGTCACTTCCTGCCCTTCATCCATGACGTCACTTTCATACCGTTTGCGCGAGCGGCTGTACTGCTCGTGAGCGGCCTCGTCCCGGGCCATGTGGACATCCTCGCCTGGTGTGCAGGCCGAAGCGGATACACCACATGTGGCGAGGCCAGTCGCGTTTCCGGTCAGTTTCCCGGACCTTCCCGTCTTTCATTTGCCTTATCCCGGCGATCATGTATGCACTGTTCATGGTGGTAACCATCGCCTCCATCGGCACCACTGACCTCGGTCAGGAGGTATTCCGGTCCAGGGCCGACAACAATGCCGACCGGTCTCTGGTCACCGGGTTGTGTGCATCGCCTGCATGGGCCTGATCGCCGGCCGATTGATCAACGCCAGGGCCCGGGAATGCAGGAAACTGTCGGGGCTGGAATGACGGACAGGACAGGCAAGCCACCGTTCGTGCAACGGCCCTCCACCTCCGGCGCCGTACTGCTTCCCGGTGTCCCGACCCTGGGCTTCGGGGTCGAGCGCTATGTCGCCGAGGGTGGCGCGTCCATCGTCTTTTCGCTGGAGCCGGGCGACGCCGTCACGGTTCGCGACCGGGAAGGAAGGCAGACCGCCGAGGTGTCGGCGTTTGCCCCGACCGGCTCACCGGATACGGAAGCACTGGGCACCGCGACGAACGGAACGGCCGAAGGCCTCAAGGCGATCCTGGGAATGGGCGACGAACACTCCCGCTCGCTGGCGGGAAGCCTGCAGCGGCGCGGCCTCGATATTGCGGCGGCGCGGTCAATCGAGGTCCTCGGCGGGGATTCACGCGCAGGCGATGAAGCGACGTTCACCGCCGAGCGGTCGCTGGTGTGCTTCGTGGCGGCCCCGGGGGCTGCGATGCGTGTCGACCGGCAGGACGCGCCCACCCGGATCGAGATCTTCGTCGCCCGCGCCAACCCGGTCGCGCCCGATGAGCATCCGGTGCCGGAGCCCCTGGCCGATCCAAGGATCGACCAGCGTATCGCTGCCAGCACTGCCGAGGTCTACGAGGTCAAGGCCGGCGAGTTCATCCAGATCATGGACGTGCAGGGACGGCAGTGTTCGGACTTCCAGGCGTTCACCGTCGCCGGCCTCGAACGGGGCCGCGAAGTCTGCCTGGACGCGACGGGCACCCGCACGCTGATGGGCAGCGCCTATCCGGCGCCGGGCCTGCTGTCGAAATGTTTCGACCAGGACCTGCAACCGATGGTCGAAGTGGTCCGCGACACGTGCGGCCGGCACGACAGTTTCCTCTACGCCTGCACGGCGAAGTACTATGACGACGTCGGCTATCCCGGTCACGTCAACTGCACGGACAACTTCAACCGGGCGCTGGCGCCGTTCGGGATCGCGGCCCGCCGCGGCTGGATGGCGCTCAACTTCTTCTTCAACACCGGCTTCGACGGCGCCAATCAGGCGTTTCACGATGATCCCTGGTCACGTCCGGGTGACTACGTGCTGTTGCAGGCCCTGACCGACATGGTCTGCGTCTCATCCGCCTGCCCGGACGATATCGACGCAGCCAATGGCTGGAACCCGACCGACATCCATGTGCGGGTCTACCCGCGCGAGAACGTGTTTTCCAAAGCGGTGGCCTATCGCATGACTCCCGACGCCGATCCCAAGCTGACCAGGGAAACCGGTTTCCACACACGGTTTGCCGAGCACACGCGGAACTTCACCGAATACAACGGCTACTGGCTGGCCAACAGTTTCACCAACCGGGGTGCGCTGGACGAATACTGGGCGTGCCGCGAACGTGCGGTGATCATGGACCTGTCGGCATTGCGCAAGTTCGAGGTCCTGGGGCCGGACGCCGAGCGCCTGATGCAATGGGTGCTCACCCGGAACATGCGCCGGCTGGCCATCGGACAGGTGGTCTATTCCGCGATGTGCTACGAGACCGGCGGCATGATCGATGACGGCACTGCCTTCCGGTTGGGCAACGACAATTTCCGCTGGATCGGCGGCTGCGACTATGGCGGCGAGTGGATGCGCGAACAGGCGGTGAAGCTCGGGCTCAATGCCTGGGTCCGCTCATCGACAGACCAGTTGCACAACGTGGCCGTCCAGGGCCCCGGGAGCCGGGACATTCTCAGGGAGGTGGTGTGGACACCGCCTGCCCAGCCGTCGATCGGGGAGCTCGGCTGGTTTCGCTTTGCGATCGGGCGGATCGGCGATCACGCCGGGATCCCGATCATCGTCTCCCGAACCGGCTACACCGGCGAGCTCGGCTTCGAGGTCTGGTGCCACCCGCGCGACGCCTCGGGCGTGTGGGACGCGATATGGGCGGCCGGCGAACCGCACGGGCTTTCACCCTTCGGGCTGGAGGCACTCGACATGGTCCGGATCGAAGCCGGCCTGGTGTTCGCCAACTACGAGTTCGACGATCAGACCGACCCGTTCGAGGCCGGCATCGGATTCACCGTGCCCCTGAAGACGAAGGAAGATGACTTCGTCGGGCGGGAAGCCCTGATCCGGCGCAGGGACTCGCCGCAGCGAAAGCTGGTCGGTCTGGAACTGGAGGGACAGGAGGCGGGAGCCCACGGTGATTGCGTGCATGTCGGCCGTGCCCAGGTCGGGGTCATCACCAGCGCCATGCGCTCACCGATCCTGCGCAAGAACATCGCACTGTGCCGGATGGACGTGACGGCATCTGCGGAGGGGACGGCAGTCGAAGTCGGCAAGCTTGACGGGCACCAGAAGCGCATCCCGGCGAGAGTGGTGCCGTTTCCCTTCTACGATCCGACGAAATCCCGGGTTCGGGCCTGAACGCCCGGTCCGGCGCGCCGGCAGGACTCCTTCTATGCCGACGCGGCGCCCATCAGGTCCTGGCGCGCCTTTTCCAGATGCTCGTTGATGTGCCTGACCGCGGAGATGACGTCGCGGCGTTCGATCGCCTCGAACAGGGCGCGATGCTGGCGGTTGTATTCGTCAATCTCTTCGGGCGACAGGATCTTGTTCCTCATGGCGACCCACTGGTCATGGCCGCGAACCGCGTTGATCTGCTGGTAGAGGTGGAGCAACAGGGGGTTCTTGGAGCTCCTGGCCAGCCATTCGTGGAACATGCTGTCGTGCCGGGTAAAGGCTTCCTTGTCGTTCCGGCACAGTTCGAGTTCGTTCAGGATCGAACCCAGCATCCTGACTTCATTGGCTGTTGCGTTGAGCACCGCGAGACGGATCATGTGCGGCTCGACGGCCAGGCGCGCCTCGATCAGCTCCAGCGGGCTGACACGGCTCACGATGTCGTGCACGGCGCTCGTCGACATGTCGTCGCATGTGACGAAGGTGCCGCTGCCGACCCGCCGTTCGATCAATCCTTCGGATTCCAGATTGAGCAGAACCTTGCGGATGGTGCTGCGCGCGGTGTCGAAGCGTTCGGCGAGCTCGCGCTCTGCGGGCAGCTGGTCTCCGTCCACGTAGAATCCGCGGCGAATGGCCTCGCGCAACTGGGTCGTGATCTGGCCGACATGGCGGCCGCGCTCCGCGTAGCCCGGACCGGAAACCGGCTGGAATTCCTGTGCAGGTTCTCGCGCGTCGTCCATGACGGCACACTCCCGAATTCGCCAAGAATTTCACTGTCTCGCTAGGACTTGCCGAGATTCATCGAGCGTTTATGACGGTTGAGCAGGCATAGGGCAAGGTCCGGGAGCTCCTGTCGGGCTTGTCGTATCGGATTTCGACATGCCGGAACTCCCTGATTCCTGAAAGGCGTCCCCGATGCGATCGTTCCATCGGCAGGTATGGCGGTCGACCCGTCGGACGGCGGCGCGGTCGGGGTGCTGTTGGATGACCCTCTCGGCCCGACGGTGCTCCAGGATCCGGTTGGCGCCGGAAGGCGCTTCGCCGATCATCCCGCCGAAACCCGTACCCTCGATCAGGGCGGCAGCCGACCTGCTGTCGTGGCCGGTCGGGCGGGGTGTCAAGACCGCGATCCTGCCTGTCACCCCGCCGCGCAGGCGTCCGATGGCCTGACCGCGAGCCCCCCGTTTGCGCCGTGGTCGCGGCGATGCACCCCGACGATGGTTCCGTCGATCATCGCATGCGCCATGCCCGCCTCCACCGCCGAGCGGGTCCATGGCACCGTGCACATCCAGGCCTGACTTCATCAACCGTGCAGTCGGTGTTCGTGATCACGATGCCTGTCGGCACGCAGTCCTCCCTGCGAGCCTCACACAAGGTACTGGACGACAGCACCGGCTGCACACCATATACTATGGTCGAACGCAACATTTTGTTCATTGTCTGCTCATGAGTCTCCACTCATGGGGATTGATGTTTCAGGTCTGTGCCGTCTCGAGAATCCCGCAGTTCCCGACAGGCCACAAATTGGTTGGTATTGGCACTATTGGTTTGCAATTGGTCACAGCCCAGTGCAAACTGAACATCGTTCAGTCCGGCGGTGGCGTCGGTCCGAGCCGGTTGTCCAACTCGAAATTGCCGATGACACCGTGGTCCTTCAGTGCCTATTATGCTAGCCAACGCCATTCGGCCGGGGCAGGTATAATGGTTCGAATTGGTCACTCCAACCGCCCGGGCGATGCGGCAAGGCTCGGAAAAGCGCGCCAGGAAGGGACGGCGACATGATGGATATCGAAACCTTTGTACAACAGGACGGCCGCGACGAACTGGTCAAGCAGGTGCGCGGGATGATCGACGAAATGGGGATCCAGTACCTGTATCTCCAGTTCGTGTCGATCACCGGACGGATATGTGGAAAGGGCATCCCGGCGGATCACTGGGAAACGGTGGCCGAGCGGGGCTTCCAGCTGGTCTACGGCGCGACCGTCAACCTGTTCCTGAACCGGCACGGCGAGTATCTGGGCTACGGGCCGCAGGAAAAGGAGCTGGTCGGCATCCCCGAGCCGGAAACCTTCTGCCAGCTGCCGTGGGACAAGCGGGTCGCCCGGATCTGGTGCACCCTGTTCCGCAACCGGGAAGAGCGCGAGAACCCCGGCACCTTCCTGACCTCGGACGGCCGCGGTAATCTGCGCCGCATCCATGCGCAGTTCCAGGAAGATCACGACGGCCTGCACCTGCGCCACGGCACCGAGCCGGAGATGATGTGGCTCAAGCGGGGTGAGGACGGCAAGCCGGACGGCGGCTTCTCGAAGCCCTATTGCTACCATATCGACCAGTTCGAGAGCCTGCGTCCGGTCTATATGCGGGTCATCGAGTATTCGCGGGCGATGGGGCTGGACATGATCCAGGGGGACCACGAGGACGCGCCCGGCCAGCTCGAGCTCAACTTCACCTTCGACGATGCGCTGCGCACGGCCGACCGGTTGACGACCTATCGCCAGATCTGCGCCCAGGTTGCCCGCGAGTTCAACCTGATCGCCTGCTTCATGACGAAGCCGTTCATGGGCGTCTCGGCTTCGGGCTGCCATCACAACATTTCGCTGTGGCGCGGCGGCGAGGAGGAACTGAAGCCGCTCGGCAACGATCCCCTGCCCGGCATGGCGAACAATTTCACCTATCTGAAGGGCGGCGAGAACACCTTCATGCCCGATACCGACGACCCGCAGCTGCCCGGCAAGGTCGGACTGCAGGTGGTAGGCGGGATCGTCAAGCATCTGGGCGCGCTGACGGCGATCGGCGCATCCACCGTCAATTCCTACCGCCGCCTGTGGGATACCGGCTTCTGGGCACCGGTCTTCGCCGACTGGGGGTACCAGAACCGGACGACCGGGCTGCGCATATCCGCGCCGGGGCGCTTCGAATACCGGTCGGTGGATTCGATGGTGAACCCGTACCTGATGGCCGGCGCGATCCTCAAGGCGGCCGACGACGGCATCAGGAACGATATCGATCCCGGCCCGCCGGAAGACCGCAACATCTACCAGGCCATGGAAGCCGGCAAGCAGGTCAAGAGACTGCCCATGACGCTTGGCGCCGCGCTTGATGCGCTCGCCCAGGACGAAGTGATCAAGGCATCCATGCCCGGCGACATGTACCGTCTTTACGAGGAGTACAAGCGGGACGAGTGGGAGCGTTTCCTGCACACCACGACCGAGTGGGACATGGAGACCTATCTGAATTGCCTGCCTTAGGCACGACGATCGAAGGGAGAGGCACGCTATGTGCGGCATTGCAGGACTGATCTACCGGGACGGTGCCCGCAACATCGGCGGGGAAATGACCGCCATGCTTCAGGCGCTGAAGCACCGCGGCCCGGATTCCACCGGGTTCGCGGTCTACGGCGAGCCCGGACCGAGCGAGTACATCCTGCGGTTCAAGGTGGCCGAGCAGGAAGACCTGGGCCGCGGGACCAGGGTCCGCCGGGCCATTGCAGAACGCAGGACAGCTGTCGACGGCTTGCTGAAGGAGCTGGGCGTTGTCGTTCTCGGTGCGGACGAACCGACGGAGTATGCGACCCGCTACCGGATCTCCTATGACGGCGACATGAAGGACCTGGCCGACCAGATGGAGGAAATCGAGGGTACGGAGATCCTGTCGATCGGCAGCGCCCTGGAACTGGTCAAGGACCTGGGCGACGCGGCCGACGTTTCCGGCGCGTACGGCCTGGGCAGGTTCAGGGGAACCCACGGTATCGGCCATACGAGGATGGCTACGGAGTCGGATGTCGATATTCGTTCCGCTCACCCGTACTGGGCCTATCCGTACAACGACATCGCAGTCGTCCACAACGGCCAGATCACCAACTACTGGTTGATGCGCCGCCAGCTCGAGCGTAGTGGACAGCGCTTCGTCAGCAACTGCGATTCGGAGCTTCTGGCGGTCTACACCGCGGTCAATCTCGAGAAGGGCATGACGCTCGAGGACTCCCTGCGGAAGTCGATCCACGAGATCGACGGGGTGTTCACCTACCTGATCACCACTCGAAACGAACTCGGCATGGCCAAGGATACCATGGCCGCGAAACCGATGGTCCTCTACGAGGCGGACGACATGGTCGCACTGGCTTCGGAGGAAGTCGCGATCAGGGCGATCATCCCGCACGAGATCGACACCACCGACCCCTACGACGAGGAGATCCGGGTATGGCAGGCGTAGGCGACTCCGCGTCCACACTGATGGGCATGCATACCGAGCCCCTGACCGGCCGGGACATCAAGACCAAGTTCACGCTCCGGAACGAAGGCGGGTTCGCCTACCACTTCGCGCGTGATGTCGATTTCAACCGGCGCGCAGAAATCGACTGTGCCGATCTGGAACCCTCGGAAATCAACCGGAAAATCCGTGACCTGATGGATTCCGGTCACGGCAGCATCGTGCTCCGGAATCCGGGCGCCAAGCATTCGCTGATCGTCGGCATCCTGAACCGGATGAACTTCATCGTCGATGGCAGTCTGGGCTATTTCGGCTGCGGCCTGCTCGACGGCCCGTCTGTGCGGATTGCCGGCCGCGTCGGCTGGTCGTTCGGCGAGAACATGATGGCCGGGGTATGCGTGATCGAGAAGAATGCCGGCTCCACCTTCGGCGCCGCGCTGCGCGGAGGCGATCTGGTGTGCAAGGGTTCGGTCGGCTCGCGCACCGGGATCGACCAGAAGGGCGGCACCATCGTCGTCGGCGGCGATACCGGCGCGTTCTCCGGGTTCATGATGCAGCGCGGGCGCATCGTGGTCTGCGGCAATGCCGGAAAGAACCTCGGCGATTCCATGTATGACGGCACCATATATATCGGCGGCGAGATCCAGGACCTCGGCGTCGACGCGGTCCCGGCGGAGCTGACCGACCTCGACCGCGCCTGGCTGACCCGCAAGCTGACCATGTACGAATTGCTGCCCGGGAAGGGCGTTGATCATTTCACCAAGATCGTCGCCGGCAAGCAGCTCTGGAGCTACGACAATCTCGAACCGACGGAGAAGAAGCTGGTCCTCTAGGCAGGGCCTGTTTCACGAAGCGCCGTCGAACCGCAGGGAGAGACCGACATGCTGCACGATCCGGACCCGGACGACACCGGTCAGTCCAGGCTGGAAGAGGAGGAACAGTACATCCTCGGCAAGAGCCAGATTTTCACGCGGGAAGTCATAAACGACATCCATGTGAAATCGGAGCTGGGCCGCTACCGCATGCGCGGCTTCTCGCTCTTCAAGAAAATTCCGCACTGGGACGACCTTACCTTCTTGCCCGGAACGCTGACCCGCTTCGTGATCGAGGGCTATCGCGAGAAGTGCGAAACCCGGACGGTGATCGGCCCGCGCGCGAAGCGGCCGATGGAACTGGACATCCCGGTCTACATCACCGGCATGAGCTTCGGCGCGCTCTCGTTCGAGGCCAAGACGGCGCTTGCCCGCGGCGCCACCATGGCCGGCACCGCCACCTGCTCCGGCGAAGGCGGCATGATCCCCGACGAACGGCGCTATTCGTCCAAGTGGTTCTATCAGTGCATCCAGTCGCGCTACGGCTTCAACCCGCATCATCTGCTGCTGGCGGACGGGTGCGAATTCTTCATTGGCCAGGGCTGCAAGGTCGGTCTCGGAGGCCACCTGATGGGGCAGAAGGTGACTGATCAGGTGGCCGAGATGCGGTCGCTGCCGGCCGGTATCGACCAGCGCTCTCCGGCCCGTCATCCGGACTGGCTGGGACCCGACGACCTGGCACTGAAGATTCTGGAAATCAGGGAAGCGACCGACTGGCAGATTCCGATCCAGCTGAAGCTCGGCGCCGCGCGCGTGTATGACGATGTGCGCATGGCGGTGAAGTGCGACCCGGACTCGATCTACATCGACGGCATGGAAGGCGGCACCGGTGCCGGCCCGCACCTGGCGACCGAGGAGACCGGCGTGCCGGGCATCGCCGCGATCCGCCAGGCCCGACGGGCAATCGACGACCTCGGCAAGCGGGGCGAGATTTCCCTGGTCTATGCGGGCGGCATTCGCAACGGCGGCGATGTGGCCAAGGCTCTCGCACTCGGCGCGGACGCCATCGCGATCGGCCATGCGGCACTGATGGCGCTCAACTGCAACAAGGCCATTCCCGAGGCCGACTACCCGTCGGAGATGGGAGTTCCTGCCGGCGCCTGCTATCACTGTCACACCGGCCGTTGCCCGGTCGGCGTCGCGACCCAGGATCCGGACTTGCGCAGGCGGCTCAATCCCGACGAAGCCGCAGAGCGCGTCTACAATTTCCTGCACACGCTGACCATGGAAGCGCAGATGATGGCCCGCGCCTGCGGCAAGACCGACATTCACAGCCTTGAGCCCGAAGACCTGGCCGCGCTGACGATGGAGGCTTCCGCGATTGCGCAGGTTCCGCTTGCCGGCACCGAGTACACGGTCGGCGTCAAGGACTATCACCACATCTAGACGGAAGGGCTCGCAAGATGGCCGGATCCGGATACAAGGGCGCCAGGATTGACGACGTCGACCATTTCCTGAAGGGCGACGGGCTCGATTCTGAGCGCGAGAAGACCATCGGGCAACACATCGGCTATCGGTACGATGTCAACCTGCTGCCGGACTACGACAGGCTGACCCCGTTCCTGAGAGACTATCTCGAGTTCATGGGCTGGGACGACCTGAATTGGCTGGAAGATGTCCATATGGGCTATGATGAGGGTCAGGCTGCCGTGTTCGACAGGAACATCAATGGCTGGGTCGCGATCCCCGAGGACATGGAATTGCCGGACAACCAGCAGGATCGGGACATGATCGCCCGGGAAATGCTGATCAAGTTCCAGATGTCGCCCGACCATCCGATGGTCGATCTCTACAGGGCCTATCGCAAGTTCTGACGCTCTTCCGCGGCGGCGTCATTCAGACCCCGCGAGCAGCGCGGCTGCCGCCGCCCAGTCGGGCCTGAAGCCCAGAATGCGTACATCGTCCGAAAGCCGGGTGTTGAACATCCGGTTGTGCCACAGCGTGTTGCGGTACGCCGGTTCCTCCGTCGTCATCTCGCGCACGGCCGAGGGCAGCCGGTAGGACTGTCCGAACTGACGGAACTCCAGACGGCAGGCCCCGAGTTCCACCAGCAATGCCGCAAGCCGGGATTCCGGCAGGAAAAGGGCGGTCATTTCGTCCGAAAACCGGTTGGCCCGGTGGTAATGGGTTGACTGCAGGAAAGTGAGGCCCTTCTGGTAGACCTCGTTGGGATCGTGGTTCCGCCGGACCTGGAACTCGAAGAAATCGGAACTTTCCGCCGGGTCGCTGCGGACCAGCAGGACGATCACACCCTCGGAAAGCGAGTGGCCCTCCGGCGACAGTACCTTCGGCCGCATCCCCTCGGCCGGCCGGCCGCCATCCTCGCGCATGGCGATCTGGCGCAGCCGGCATTGCCAGACAAGAAACTGTTGGCGAAGGGTCTCCGGGGTCACGACGCTCGCCCTGTCTCGTTTGCCGGCGACGACGTTAGCAAGACCGGTAACAGCATGCCAGCCGCCGCGGTAACAGTGTCACGGCGTTGTGCCGTGGCCCCGCGCGGGATGTCGGCCCCGGGCGAGATGCCGACGGGAACCCGCAGCCGACGGCGATCCCGGAAACGCTCATGCCGGTCTGCCGGAGCGGTCGATCCGCTTCAGCCGCTACACCGAGGGCAGACCGCACCCGACGGGCAGCGGCCCGTTCCCCTGGAGGCGCGTGCAGGCCGAAGTGCAGGCCCGGCAAGCCCCCCGCCGGCAGACCGGCGGGGGTTTGCGGGCGTGTGCGCGTGCCCCGGGGGGCACGCCGGTCAATCGCCTTCAAGGGCCTCGTTGATCGAGGCCTCGTCACCATGCCGGCTGACGACCCCGTCATAGTCGGCCTTCTCGGCCCGCGTCTGCAGGACGTGCCAGCCAAGCCACAGCACCACGCCGACAACCAGGAACAGCCCTTCCATGCCCTGGAAGGGGTAAATGGCGCCGATGTCTTTCATATCGACCGCCCAGCTCTCGATGCCTGTCGTAGACATGCCAATTCTCCTTTTCCGGCCCCCGGTCCACCGGCATGGGGATGCCGGTGGATACCGGAGCGAATGGGGTCAGCCGATCAGACGGCCGCCTTTTCGGTTTCGCGGACATCGGCTGCGGCCGCCTGTTCGTCGCGGTTGGTCGCGAAGTCCAGCCCCAGCAGCTCGACCTGCCTGGGAATCCGCAGCATGCCAGCCGCCGCCAGGATCCTGGCGACCACCCAGCCCGGCAGGAAACCGAGCACGAAGAACATGATGATCGCGCCGACGAACTGCCCGAGCGGGTTGATCGCCGCGTAGCCTTCATAGGGCGAACTCGGATGGCCCCACAGCACGAAGCCACAGACCACAAGGCCGATGAAGCCGGCATAGCCGTGGACCGCCACCGCGCCGACGGCATCGTCGATCTTGAACTTCCGCTCCACCCAGAAGTGCAGCTTGTAGGCACAGTACGTGCCGAAGCCGCCGATGATCATGGCATGGATCGGATGGTACAGATCGTTGCCTGCCGACGCCGTGATGATGCCCGCCAGGCCGCCGGAATAGGTCCAGAAGGCATTGCCGCCGGACACCAGATAACCGACCAGCAGGCCGCCCGAGAGCGACATCAGGAAATTCACCGTGATGGCGCTGAGGGTGGTCGGCGTCAGGTAGATGGTCGTCGCCGTCCAGGTGTCGCCAGTGATCTGGCCGCCTATTCCTTCGGGGCTGATGATCGGCACGTTGCAGGCGACGTAGAAGCCCCAGAAGCCGGCATAGATCAGGAACAGGCCGATGCACACCATCCACGGGTTGTGGGGGTTGATCTCCCGCGGTGTGCCGTCCGCGGCGAACTTGCCGAGTCGTAGACCCAGCACCACCAGGATACCGAGCGCAAACCCGCCGGCGATCGCGTGGATCACGCCGGAGGCGTAGGCGTCGTGATAGCCCAGCAACTGGACCATCCAGCCGCCGTAATGCCAGCCCCAGGCCGCGTCGATGATCCAGGCGACCGATCCGATGATGACGGCAAGGATCCAGAAGGCACCGGAGTTGATCCGCTCGATCACCGAACCCGACACGATGGAGGCCGCCGTCCACGAGAACAGCAGGAAAGCTGCCCAGAACACGCCGGTGATCCGGTCGCCCGTGTTCGGACCCATGGTTGCGGACCAGGGTGTGTTGGCCTCTCCCATCGCGAGATCGAGGCCCCCCGTAATCCAGGGCCCGTTCGGCATGGCCCAGTACAGCCACCAGCCGAAGAAGAAGAACGTGATGGTCACCAGCGGAATCAGCATCGTGTTCTTCATCAGGGTGTGCATGTGGTTGCGCCGCCGGCTCGCGCCGACTTCGTACATGCAGAATCCTATATGGATGAAGAACATCAACGGTATGGTCGCCCAGTAATAGAACTCGGTGAATACCGTCGTCAGGGCGTTGAGATTGCCTTCCATGGCTCAGGCTCCCCAAACGGTTGTCTCTTGGCTCCGGCCGGTCTGTGGGACCGGTTCGAACCAATTTCGCCCGGCCGACGACCGCTCGGTCCAGTGAAGCATGGCGGTTCCCGTGGGATACTTCAATAAATTTGGCGGCTGTACGATCCGAATTGGTCACAACTGGTTTCATCCACCCCTGGGCGGTCAATTCCTGCGCCGCGTGTCCGGACGATGGGCTGACGGTGTTTCGCCGAATCGCATGCGGCAGGCAGTGGCAAGATGGCAGCGCCGGAGAAACCTGCCGCAATGGCGATTTCAGGAATGGGCAGACCGGTCCGACGCAACGGCCCGCGGGATCTTGCCAGGCGCGGGTCGCGACAGAACGCCCCGGCGCTGCGGTCCAGCCGGCGCGTGCCCACGCCGGCAATCCGGCCAGGACCGGCAGGTGACAGAGGGTCGGGGACATGGTTTTCCATGGCCTTCATGGTGGCCGGCACGGCGTGCGGGCCGGCGCCGCAGCACTCCGCGAGGCCGGCCCCGCTGCGCCTTTCCGGCGGGACGCGCCTCGGCATGCATGAACCGGTCGCCGGTTTTCCGCGCGAAGTCCGCGCCGCGATGACCGGCGACCGGGGCGTGCATCATGTCCGGTGGCGCCGTCCCGCCGGCGCAGGTGATGCGGTCCCGGTCAGCCACATGCAGCGCAGGTTCCAGGAGGTGTCCGGGGTGACGCTGCGTGAGGGCGACGCCGTGTTCCCGGTGAGGCGTCGTCCGCCGGTTTTCAATGACGCCGGCATTGGCGAGGACTGCCGGCCTGCCCGGAATTCGGCCGTGCCGGGCCCGGAAACGCACGACCATCCTCACGCGGCGGACCAGGCTGCGGAACCGCGCCTTCGAACGCCTGAAGGTCAACCCCGATCGCACTGTTCCCATGAACATGACACGACGAAACCGGTGTCCTCGGCCCGACACTGACGTCACGTCAGGACGTTGCGAGATACCCGGACAGGTGTGAGCCGATGAAGTTCCGGTCAGAGAATACGCGGCGGCATGCCGTCGGCGGCGGGCAGCGATGACCAGCCGTCCTCTGTCGGCGGCGGGTAGCGGTGTTCGGCAACACGGGTGATCAGCTCGACCTGTGCGGGCAGACAGACGGTCTTCAGGTCATAGCGCGCCCGCACGGTCTCGCGCGCGCGGGCGCGCATGGGCCGCATGGCGTCCGGGTTCTCGAGCGCGTTCACCACCGCGTCGGCGATCTGGTCGGACGAGAAGAAATCCACGAGCAGGCCGTTGTCGCCATGCTCGATCACCTCCATCACCGGCGGGGTGCGCGAACCGATGACCAGGCATTCGTGCGACATGGACTCGAGCAGCGACCAGGACAGCACGAAGGGGTAGCTCAGGTAGACATGCGCGCTCGAAAGCGACAGCACGTTGCGCAGTTCCTCGTAGGAACACCGGTGCAGGAAGACCACCCGGGTCGGGTCGAAACGCACTTTCGACAGGATGCTCTCGCGCCAGGTGCGGGCATCCGCCGCCCGCTTGCTGTAGCTCACGTCATCCCCGCCGACCAGCAGCACCCTGGACCGGGGGCGGCGTTCGAGGATGGTGGCGATGCTCTTCATGAACGGCTCGAAACCCCGGTACGGCTCGAAGTTGCGCGACACGTAGGTCACGACCTCGTCTTCACGCGTGAGCGTCGTCCCGTTCGGCAGCTCGATCTGCGGGTTGTCGATCGGGCTGCAGTGGTCGGTGTCGATTCCGTCGTGGATCACCGAGATCTTGCGCCGCATGAATTCCGGGTGCCGGCTCCACTGCCACCAGGTCGGAGTGATGCCCCAGTTCGATGCCAGGGTGCTCATCGACATCTCGGTGTTGTTCAGCCGCATGCGGCATACGTCGTCCAGCGAGTTCTGGAACTGCGGGTCGAAGTTCTGGTCGGCGCTGCGCCCGTCGAAGTAGAACTCGCAGAAGGTGAGGATCCCCGCATCCGGGTACAGGTCGCGCAGGAACAGGCCCTCGCCCCAGCCGGTATGGACAACAACGGCGTCAGGCTCGAACCCGGCCTCGCGCAACCGCAACGCGGCGCGAACGGTTCCCTGGCCGTAGCGAACGGCGCGGTCGAACCGGGTCACGTAGGGGTGGGTTCCCCTCGCCTGCCTGTCGGTCGAGGGCCGGGGGTATCTCTCGACGGTCACGTTTTCCGGTGGCAGCGTGGACCCTTCGGCGGTGATGAAGGCAACCCGGTTGGACGCCTCCCGGGCCAGGGCCGGGGCAAGATGCTTGAATTGTCCCGGCATGTTCTGGTGGATAAACAGTACGTTCACGGCTGATACCGTCCAGGAAAAGAGCAGGCCGCCGTCCCCGGCGGATCGGCGGCAGGATCGGAAACCGATTGCGACTGCCAGCCGGAACGCTTACATAGGGCCATCGTCGCGGAGCGTCAATTTTCGCAGGCGCGTCGGTCAGTCGCGTCCCGACGGGGGGAACCTGTCGACCGGGGGTACCAGCAGAACCATGCGCCAGCGGCTCGCCGGGCCCGCCCGGAGCCGCTTCGGGCCGGACTGCATTTGGGGCGACCGGATGCATGCAGGGAAGGCCGGCAAGGTGAGCGATGGCAGTGCAGGCTGACACGTCCGACGGTGGCAGTGGCGGCAATCCGCTCGGCGAAATGCTGGGCTCATGCCGGAACGGCTTTGCGACCGCGGTCGTCTTCAGCTTCTTCGTCAATGTCCTGGTCCTGGTGATACCGATCTACACGTTTTCGCTGTTCGACCGTGTGCTCGGCGGCGGCGGCAACGTGTTCACCCTCGCCTTCCTGGCCGGCACCGCGATGGTGGCACTGCTGGTGCAGGCGTTGATCGAGGTGGCGCGGACCTTCCTGTTCGTGCGCATCAGCGCCTTCATCGACAGTGCCGTCAGCGAGAAACTGCTCGCGGTCTCGTTGCGGCTTGCCTGCGCGCGCGGTGTCCCCCGCAACACCGAGTTGCTGACCCGGATGAACTCGCTCCGACACTTCCTCGCCGGCCACCAGATCTTCCTGCTGCTGGACCTGCCCTGGGTTCCGATGTTCCTCGCCTTCCTGTTCTACCTGAACATGTGGATCGGCCTTGTCTCGAGCGTGGTCGCGGTCCTGCTGCTGCTGCTCGCCCTCGCCAACCGCTGGCTCACCTCGCCGCTCAATGACCGGGCCCAGTCCGCGGTCGCGGACTCCATGCGCAAGACCGACGTCACCCTGCGCAATGCCGACATCATCGACGCCATGGGAATGGCACGGGATCTCGGTCGGCGCTGGAGCGAGGACAACGACGCGGCACTCGATCACTACAGCGCCTATGCACGGCGGTCCGGGGTCATGAACGCCATCGGACGGACCATGCAGCTCTCGTCCATCATCGCCATCATGACGGTGAGCGTGGTGCTTGTCCTCGACCCGACCAGCGGCCTGTCGCAGGGCGCGATGATGGCCTCGGTGATTCTGGTCGGGCGCATCATGATGCCGGTCCAGTCCCTGGTGACCAGCTGGACCGCAACCCACTCCGCACTGGAGGACTACCGGGCGGTCGCAGCGGCCCTGCGAGCGGGGCTGATGTTCCCGGACCTCCCGGACCTTCCCGCAGACACCAGCCAGCCCCGTGTCACCTCCGGGGCCATGACCGGGACCGAAACGGCGGCGGGCGACGGGAAGACCGGGTCTCAGGAGGAAGACGGTGACGACGGGACGAGCTGGTCGGAAGAGGCTGCCGATGACGAGCCCGTGGCGAACATCGAAGCCGGGTCGGAAGCCGAAGGGACGACGGGAGCCGGAGAGACGGCATCCGGAACGGCGGAGGCAGGGCCCGGTGACGGCGCACCGTCGACTGCGGTGGCGACAGCGGTAGCGAGCGCGGTGGCAATTCCGGGATCCGCCGACATCGAGCCGACGGTTTCGGTCAACGGGGTCCACTTCCATCCGCCCACCGCGGAGCGACCGATCCTGTCCGACATCACCTTCATGCTGAAATCCGGGAGTTCGCTGGGGATTCTCGGGCGATCCGGGTCCGGCAAGTCAAGCCTCGCACGCCTGCTCGTCGGCATCGACCGGCCGACCACCGGGACCGTCCGGTTCGGCGGACGCTCGCTGAACGACGGCCGCGAACTGCACAGCTGGCCCGGGCACGATATCGGACGGTACATCGGCTACCTCCCGCAGGACGTGTCGCTGTTCAGCGGGACAATCCGTGACAACATCACGAGGTTCGCCGACGACTGGACCCGCGACGACGTGCTCGACGCTGCCCGGCTCGCCAATGTCGACGCCATGATCAAGTTCATGCCGCACGGCTACCAGACCCAGGTTGGCCCGGGTGGCGCGCTGCTGTCCGGTGGACAGGTCCAGCGCGTCGCCCTCGCCCGGGCACTCTACGGGCCGATACGCCTCGTGGTACTCGATGAACCCAACGCCAACCTTGACGTGCAGGGCGAGCAGGCGCTTGCTGCCACCATACTCGAACTCAAGCGGCGCGGCGTGACCGTGGTCGTGATCCTGCACAGGGAGAACATTCTGCGTGCGCTTGACAACCTTCTGATCATGGTCGATGGCCGGGTCGGCGCCGCGGGGCCGCGGGACAAGGTCCTGGCCCAGCTTCGCCGGCCCCGGACCCCGGTTGCGCCGGAACCCGGGCCCGATACAACCCCATGCCAGTCCGCCAACAGGTGAGGACACCATGACCCTTCAGACGGTCCAGACCGAGACCCTGCCGAGCCGGCCACTGCCGATCAGTTTCCGCAGCAAGCCGCGGCGACCGGCCTGGGGCGGCGCCAGCCGGTTCGGCTATGTCGTGATCTTCCTGTTCTTCGGCGTGTTCGGGGGCTGGGCGTTCCTTGCCCCGCTCGCAAGCGGCGTGACCGCAAACGGCGCCATCGAGGTTCGCTCCGGCATCAAGACCGTCCAGCATCTCGAGGGCGGGCTGGTGAAGGAGATCCTGGTTCGCGAGGGCGACCGGGTCACCAAGGGACAGGTGCTGCTGCGGCTGGACCCGCTGCAGACCGACGCCCGGTCATCGGTGCACCGCTCGGCCCTGATCTCGCATCTCGCCGAGGAGGCCCGGCTGCACGCGGAGGTCTCGGACGCGTCCGACGTGACCCTGTCGGCCGAGCTCGTCGAGGCCAGCATCGATCCGGAGCTTGCCGGCATCATCGAGGCGGAGATCGAACTCTTCCACAAGCGGCGCGACAGTTTCCTGCAGCAGCAGGAAATCCGGAAGGAACGCATCGAGCAGATCTCCACCGAGGTCACGGCGCTGCGTGCCCAGGTGAAGTCCATCGTCCTGCAGCTCGAGCTGATCGAGGACGAGCTTGCCGCCGTGCAGGAACTGTACGACAAGAAACTGACCACCCACACCCGCCTGCTCGAGATCCAGCGTGCCCGGGCTCACCTGCAATCGCAGCTCGCCACGGTGGAAGGTTCCATCTCGAGCAGCCTGCAGCGGATCAACGAGCACAGGCTCGGGATCGCCAATGCCCGCCAGGTGCGCCGGTCCCAGGCAGCGGAACGCCTGAACCGGGTCGACTTCGACATCACGCGGACCCGGGAGAATCTCGGGCTGATCGACGACCAGCTGCGCCGGATCGACATCCGCGCCCCTGCTGACGGCCGGGTCAACAACATGACGATTCGCACCGTCGGCGGCGTGGTGAACCGCGCCGACCGGCTGATGGAGATCGTCCCCGACAACGAGGACATGGTGCTTGAGGCAGAGGTCCAGGCCCGCGACATCGAGCAGGTCCACGTCGGTGCCGATGTCAGGATCCACCTGTCGGCATTCAACCCGCGGACCACTCCGCCGGTCGATGGCGTGGTGCAGTCGGTCTCGGCCAGTACCATCCGCAAGCGGGCCGCCTATGCCCCGCCGACCTACAAGGTGGTGATCACGCTCGATCCGGAAGCGCTGCGCGCCAGCATCGGCAACACGCCGCTGACGTCGGGCATGCCGGCGATGGGCATCATCAAGGTCGGCGAACGGACCATGTTCGACTATCTGATCAGCCCGCTGACCACGAGCTTCGCGACCGCACTGCGCGAGCCGTGACCGTGCGGTTCGCGTGACCGTGTCGTGACCCCGGCTACTGCGACCTGACCAGGCGCGGCAGGGAACGGAACCGGTCCATCACCCGGTTGAGCGAGGTCGAGCTGGCCAGCCGGCGCGGGCCGTTGAACAGGGCAAAGGTCGGCTGGTTCTGGTCGGGTTTCTGGGTCTTGACGAAAACGTAGACCGGGTGTTCGCGGCTGCTGCGGAAGATCGAGAACAGCGCGGTGTTGTCACTGCGATCGATGGCGTAGTCCCGCCAGTCCCCCTTGATGACACCGCTGCTGTATGCCGAGGCGATTGCTGCCAGTTCGCTCCTGCTGAAGAACACGCCGCGCTCCGCACCGCGTCCCCCGTGAAATCGGATCAGGTTCGCCATGAATGCACGATGTCTCCGCCGGACCACCATTTCCGCTGCCGAATTGTACCAATAGTGTCGCCGATATCGCCAGAACGGTAAAGTGCCGGATCCCGTTGCGGGCCCTGTTCGCGGCGTCCGGACCACTCACCCGTACGGGTACGGTCCCGCATGCGCGCCGCCGGGCATTTTTCCGAACCGGGCTCCGGGCCCGGCGCTGCCTTCCTTTGGATGAACGGGCCGGCATCGCTGCCGCCGTGCTCGAGGACCAGCACCCGCGAGCGCCCGTCTTCGGAGAGCCGGGATGCCGGCACCGAGCCGGCAGACCCCGACCCCGCGACCACGTAGTCGAATTCGTCGTCGAAACGCCGGACCATCGAGGCCATGTCATGACGGGCGCGGCAGCCCGGCCCGTCAACGGGCCCGTGCCGCACCCGAAGCGATCCCGCGGCACGGGTGCTTCTCCTGCACCCGCCCGGAAACTCATGCGGCCCTGCGGGGCTGCAGATCGCCGGGGCGGGGGGCACCGGAATTCGCTCCCCTTCAGCGCCACGGCGCGGTCGCGGGCTCGCAGGCCAGGGGTGTCGCGCGGTCGCACCGGTCGCCCGACGGCGTTCCTGTCGTGTCCGCGCCTGATCACGGTCCCGGCTGCGTACGGGCGACCGGGGTGCGGTGCCGACAGTCCGGACCTGGGCTCGCCCGGTCCTGCTGCCAGCCGGATCGGGGCAAGCCAGCGCACCATCACTCCAAAACCCGGATCCCTCACACACAGCGGCAGGACCGGGATCGTCCGGGCGCCCATGACCCCCATCCGGAACATTGCCCCGGCCGCGGGGATGGTGTCGGCCACTGCGTCGATCCGGGCCTGGTCGAGCTCGGGCCCGTGGATGCGGCGGCTCGGGGCGGCCAGATGCCGGAGCAACTCGCGGTCCGAGCCGGCCACTGCACGCCTCGGTCCCCAGAACAGGTTCGGCCGGTTCGGCCTGGCTTCGAGCGCTGCCTCCGACGAGGCCGCCGCCGTCTGGCGCCGGCGGAACCTGTCCCGCAGCTCACCAGCATTTGCTGGTCGCCAGGTGGTCCCAGCAATTCACGACCAGGCTGCTGACCTGATTGACGTTGACCTTGATGCTGGTCGACGACCAGTACTGGTAGTAGTCGTTGACGTAGATATGGCACTTCGTATTGATCGAGCACTTGCGGTCGTAACCGTTGATTCCGGCTGAATCGACGTCGATTCCGTGCATGTTTTCGCGGCACGGGACTGTTTCCAGGCGATGACGCACTCCGACCAGAGCTCGGCGAGATCGCGGCCTTGGGCGGCCGCGGGAGCCGCGGGAGCCGTTCCCGCCAGCATCAGCCCGATGAGGAGACTGCCGCAAAGTGTCTTCGGGAACGTCACGGGTTTCAGAAATGTCATGCTGTCCTCCATTCGTCAGGCGCACTGCTTGCTGGCCGCTGGAACGCGATCTGCCGGTATCGCACTGGCAACATCGTCGCCCAGCATCCCCGCCAGCCGCCGCCACCTGCTGCGGTGACAGCAGCTGCCGTCCCCTCGGCGGTCACTGCAGTTCCCGCCCCGACCGCAACGCCTCCGTGACGGCCGCGATGCCGCCGGCGACTCGTTCCGGCTTCCTCTTCGGTGAGGTCCACGAGGTCTTCCTCGTCGTCGACCACCCCTTTCCGTAACGCCGCCGGATCAATCCGGTTCCAGGCAAGCCCCAGACTCTCGTCCTGACGAACACGCTCCTCGATATCCGTCATTCCGAGCGTCCTCGACGTGGCCCGCACTTCCGGCTCGGCGGCACAATGACGCGCGCATTACCTGAGATTCCCGACGCTCGTGACACCTGCCTCCCGGGTTCCGGGGTCAGCATTGCGATTCGAGTCGTGGGTGCTGGTCGGTTCCTTCGCACACGACCTGATCCGCATGACTAATTGTGGAAACAACGCCATTACAAGGCAGCCATCATCCAGATTCGTGCAGTTTCGGAATATCGCCTGCACTACTGTTTCGTTTGCCGGTCACTACAAGTTACGGCTCCGTAGCGCTACACGTCCCCGGCGAATTTCGCGCCCCAGGGCGGCGCCGATCAGGTCGATGTGCTCGGGGCTAGTGTTCAGGGACGCGCCGCCACTGGCGCGAGGTCGATATCCGGCCGGTACCGCTCACCCTCGGACAGGCGGACATTCCCCCGCGCCGGCGTCGGCGCCAGGCGGTCGCACATGGCCCGCTGCCAGTCCGGGCCGGGGTCGATCCGGTCGGGCTGCGGCTCGGACAACCCGACGCAGAACGCACCGTGCGCGGGAACTCGGCCGGCCCGGCCGACCTGCCGGTCCAGCGTAACCTGCAAGGCCGGCTCCCCCGGGTCATGCCGCGATTGATCGTCGGCGCGCGGGGCGGCGCGAGCACCTTCGCCGGCCAGGACGCCGTGCACGCGGCCGCGCCCGTCGATGATCGCGAGCCTGGCGACCCGGGCCCGATATCCGCCGTGCTGCTCGGACGGCGACGCCGCGCCGGGCGCGGGCAATGCCCCCGGTCACGGGTCTCCCGGCATGCGGGCGGTGCTGTTGCGGGTCCGGCGCGGAGGAACTTCCGGTTGACCCCGTGGCAGGCTCTCCCTCCCACTCACCGGCAGGAGTCGGTACCGGATCAAGACTCGTCGAACGGCCCTGTGCCGACGCTGACCGTGTCCCTGGGCAGGCCTGCCACCTCCACCGCCCGGGACAGTCCGACGCGATCCGGGGCCCGCAGCCCACCCTGATCGCCCGATGCCGGCGGCCGCACCGGTCCGGCCCCGGTCGCACGCAGGTGTCCGGGAGTGTCTCGGGCACACACACCACGGCAGGATGGCTTCCACGCCGCCACGGGATCGGCGCAATGCCGGGGTGGGGACTGTCAGCGTTGCCGGTTCTGCCAGTCGGGGTGGATCCACGGCTGCTCGCTGGCGGCCGGCAGGGGCGTGCGGCCGAGGATGTGATCGGACGCCTTCTCGCCAACCATGATGCTGGGGGCATTGAGGTTGCCGTTGGTGATCAGCGGGAAGATCGAACTGTCGGCAACCCTGAGGCCGTCGACCCCGATCACGCGGCACTCGGGATCGACCACGGCATGGGCATCGTCGGCGGAACCCATGCGGCAGGTTCCGCAGGGGTGGTAGGCGCTCTCGGCAGCGCTTCTCACGTACCCGTCGATCTCCTCGTCGCTCCGGACCGCTGACCCGGGCGCGATCTCGGCGCCGGCATAGGGCGCCATTGCCGGCTGTTCCAGGACTTCGCGGGCAAGCCGGACGCAGGCCCGGAAGGCGCACCAGTCCCGTTCGTGCGACATGTAGCTGAACAGGATCGAGGGTGCGGCGCGCGGATCGGCCGAGGCGAGCCGGATGCGTCCGCGCGAGGGTGAGCACATCGGCCCGACATGGACCTGGAACCCGTGTCCGTCCGTGGCAGTGCGGCCGTCGAAGCGCACCGCAAGCGGCAGGAAGTGAAACTGGATGTCCGGGTACTTCACCCCGGCGTGTGAGCGGATGAAGCCGCACGCCTCGAAGTGATTGGTCGCGCCGGGACCGGTGCCGGACAGCAGCCAGCGCGCGCCGATCAGCGCCTTGGAAAGCGGGTTCCAGTGGCGGTACAGCGTGACCGGCCGGCGGCACGACACCTGCAGATAGATCTCGAGATGGTCCTGCAGGTTCGCGCCGACACCGGGTCGGTCGGCGATGACCGCCAGGCCGTGTTCGCCGAGATGCGCTGCGGGCCCGATGCCCGACTGCATGAGCAGCTTCGGCGAATTGATCGCCGAGGCGCAGAGGATCACCTCGGCACGGGCGCGCACGCAGCGCGGCGAACCGGCAGTCTCGTACTCGACCCCGACCGCCCTGCCCTGCTCGATCAGCACCCGGTTGGCGTGGCAGCGGGTGCGCAGCTCGAGGTTGCGCCGGCGCAGGGCGGGCTTCAGGTAGGCGTTGGCGGCAGACCAGCGCCGGCCTCGCCAGACCGTCATTTCCATCGCGCCGAAGCCTTCCTGGCGCTCGCCGTTGTAGTCCCCGGTGATGCCGTAGCCGGCCTCGCCGCCGGCCTGGATGAAGGCGCCATAGAGCGGGTTCGCCATGGCCCCGCGCGCAACGTGAAGCGGGCCATCGCTGCCGCGCCAGCCCGCATCGCCGCCATGGGCCTGCTCCATGCGCCGGAAGTACCCGAGCACGTGGCGGTAGCCCCAGCCGGCCGCGCCCGCGGCCTCCCAGGCGTCGAAGTCGCAGGCGTGGCCGCGCACGTAGACCATGCCGTTGATCGAGGACGACCCGCCGACGACCTTGCCGCGCGGGGTTGCAAGCCGCCTCCCGCCGAGACCGGGTTCGGGATCGGTGACGTAGCCCCAGTCGTAGCGGGCCATGTTCCTCGGGAAGGGCAGCGCCGCCGGCATCTGGATGAGTGGTCCGGCATCGGTGCCGCCGTGTTCGAGGACCAGCACCCGCGAGCGCCCGTCCTCGGAGAGCCGGGCTGCCAGCACCGAGCCGGCAGACCCCGACCCCACGATCACGTAGTCGAATTCGTCGTCGAAACGCGGGACCATCGACGTCATGTCATGACAGGCACAGCAGCCCGGCCCGTCCACGGATCCGTACCGCACCCGGCGCGGTCCCGCCGCGCGGGTGCTTCTCCGGCACCCGCCCGGAAACCCATGCGGCCCTGCGGGCCGCAGGTCGCCAGGGCGGGGGTCACCGGAATTCGCTCACGTTCAGCGCCGTGTCGCGGCCGCGGGCTCGCAGGCCGGGGGTGGTGCGCGGTCGCACCGTTCACCCGACAGCGCTCCGGTCGTGTCCGCGCCTGATCGCAGTGCCGACTGCGCACGGGCGACAGGGGTGCGGTACCGGCGATCCGGACCTGTCCTCGAGCAGTCGATACGCGTCCCCGGCATGTGGCAGGGCGTGGTGTTGCATCGGTTTCACTCACTGGGAAATCAGTGTGGCACTCACCTGTTCCGGCTTCCAGTCGGAAGTGGGGCAGATCGCCAGGAGCCGGACCCTGGTCCACATCCGCATCACGTCGCGACACGCCGCCGGGACATCCGGGCCCGGGATGCCCGCCTCGCCGGGATAGGGACGGGAGCAGGGCAGCGCAGTCGATTGCTTTTGCCATGGTGCGGGCGTAGTCTGCCGCGCCCGTCGGAACCGGGCAGACAGGCAGTATCGGATCACAAGGCGGACAGTCCCGTGGCCGACATCTTCAGGGAAATCGACGAGGAACTTCGCCAGGACCGCGCCGCGCGCCTGTGGAAGCAATACGGCTGGCTGGTGATTGCCGCTGCGGTCCTCATCGTGGCCGCGGTCGGGGGCTGGCGCTACTGGCAATACTACGACAGGACGGTCCGGGCCGAGGAGTCGGCCGCCTACGACGAGGGGCGCGGCCTTGCCGCCGCCGGCGAGACCGATGCGGCTCTGACTGCGCTCGGCACGCTTGCAGTGGAAGGAAGCACGGGTTACGCGGTCCTCGCCCGGCTGCAGCAGGCGGCGCTTGCCGCGCGCGCGGGCGACGTCGAGGGCGCGATGATCGCCTGGCGGGAGGTGATCGAGGACGAGGATGCACCGCTGGTGCTTCGCGACCTTGCCAGGCTCGGATCGGTCTCGGCCCGGCTCGAGACCGCGGCACCCGACGAGTTGCACCGCGACCTCGACAGGCTCGCCGCCGTCGGGAGCACATGGCGCCCGATGGCGCTCGAACTGAAGGCGCTGCTGTGGCTGTCATCAGGTGAAACCGCGCGCGCGAGGGAGACCCTGGAAACCCTGTCAGACGATGCCCGAACACCCCAGCGCATGCGCGCCCGGGTGACCGAGTTGCTGCATGCACTTCCCGCGTCCTGACGATACGGGCGCGATTTCGCACCGTCGAACGCACCGCTTGCTGCGTCTCCCCCCGCTCCTGCTCCCGGTCCTGCTGCTTGCCGGCTGCGATCTCGGCTTCCTGGGCGAGACCGACAGCGCCGCACCGCTCGAGGGCGAACGAATCGCGATCCTCAGCCTCGGCGAGAGCCTCGGCGTCGACCCGCTGGTTGCCTCGTTGCCGGTGACACTTCCTCCTGCTGTCCGCAACCCCGACTGGCCGCAGCCCGGCGGCAATGCGGCCAATGTCATGGGACACCTCGTCGGCCCGACAAGCCCCGGGGAAATCTGGGACGTGGATATCGGCACCGGGTCGAGCAGCGAAACCCAGATACTGGCCTCCCCGGTGGTCGCCGACGGCCGCATCTACACCCTCGACCGCGAGGGACTGCTCTCGGCCTTCAATGCCGCGACCGGGCAGCGGTTGTGGGAACGGGAGACGGCAACGCCCGAAGAGGAAGAGGTGGCGTTTGCGGGCGGGATCACGACCGGGGGCGGACTGGTCTTCGTTGCCAACGGCGCCGGGACCATTCGGGCGATGTCGCCGGAGAACGGGGACGTGGTATGGACGGCGAATGCGCCCGGGCCGGTCAGGAGCGCCCCGACCTGGAGCGATGACCAGGTCTACGTGATCACCATCGACAACCAGGCGGTCGCCTTCTCCGCCAGGACCGGCGAACGGTTCTGGGTTCACTCCGGGATATCGGAAGTCACGGCACTTCTCGGCAACGCCAACCCGGCGGTCCGGGACGCCATCGTCGCGGTCCCCTACTCCTCGGGCGAGATCTACGCCCTTGCCGCGGGCACCGGCCGGGTGTTCTGGATCGACAGCCTGCGCCGCGTGCGCCGGTCGACCAGCGTGGCCAGTCTCGCCGACATCCGCGGCGACCCGGTCATCGACGACGACCGTGTGATCGCGGTCAGCCACTCGGGCCGCACCTCCGCACTCGACTTCCGGACCGGCACCAGGATCTGGGACAGTCCCGTCGGCAGCACCCAGACGCCGTGGGTTGCCGGCAACTTCGTGTTCCTGGTCTCCAACCAGGCCGAGGTCATTTGCCTCACCCGTGACCAGGGCAGGGTCCGCTGGATCACCCAGCTGCCGCGCTACCGTGACGAGGAGGACCGGGAAGATCCGATCACCCATGTCGGGCCGGTGCTGGTGAGCGGATCGGTGCTGGTGGCAAGCTCCGAGGGCACGCTTGCCGTGCTCTCGGCCGAGACCGGGGCGATCGCCGGGACGATCGAGCTTGACGACGCCGTTCATGTGTCCCCGGTGGTTGCGGATGGAACACTCTACGTCCTGACAGACAACGGCCGGCTCACCGCCTACCGCTAGCAGCCGGGTGCGGCACCATGACCGTGACCATCGCCATCATCGGTCGTCCCAATGTCGGCAAGTCGACCCTGTTCAACCGGCTGGTCGGGCGTCGCGTCGCCCTGGTGGACGACACGCCGGGCGTGACCAGGGACCGGCGCGAGGGAACCGGCCGGATCGCCGATCTCGAGTTCCGCCTGTTCGACACGGCCGGACTCGAGGATGCCGATGACGATGCCCTCGAGGGCCGGATGCAGCGCCAGACCGAACGGGCGGTCGCCGACGCCGACATCGCCCTCCTGCTGATCGACGCGCGGGCCGGGATCACGCCGCTGGACGCGCATTTTGCGCGCTGGCTGCGACGCGAGGGCGGCGAGGCGATCCTGGTTGCCAACAAGTGCGAGGGATCGGCCGGACAGGCCGGTCTGATGGACGCGTTCGCGCTCGGGCTCGGAGAACCGGTCCCGATCTCGGCCGAGCACGGCGAAGGCATGGCCGACCTCTACCAGGCAATTCGCGAGTGCACCGAGCGCCACGATGCCATCCCGGCCAAAGACGACGAAGACGCGGAGACGGACGGCGTCATACGCCTGGCGGTGGTCGGGCGGCCCAATGTCGGCAAGTCGACCCTGATCAACGCCTTTCTCGGCGAGAACCGGGTCCTGACCGGACCGGAGGCCGGGATTACCCGCGACTCCATCGAGGTGCGATGGCACTGGCGTGACCAGCCGATCATGCTGGTTGACACGGCCGGGATGCGCCGGCGAAGCCGGATCACGCACCGTCTCGAACGGGCGTCGGTCACCGACACCATCCGGACAATCCGGTTTGCGCATGTGGTGGTCCTGGTCACCGACGCGAACATGGTGCTGGAAAGACAGGATCTCGCCATCGCGCGCATGGTGGTCGAGGAAGGACGCGCACTGGTGCTCGCCGTCAACAAGTGGGACGCGGCATCGGACCGGCCCGCGGTCATCCGCGCGGTCCGCGAACGGCTCGCTGATTCGCTTCCCCAGGTCCGTGACCTGCCATGGGTGACGATCTCGGCGCTGCACCGGCGGGGGCTGGACCGGGTGCTGGAGGAGGTGCGCAGCGTCTATCGCACCTGGAACCACCGGGTCCCCACGGCACAGCTGAACCGCTGGCTGAACTCGGCTCTCGAGCGCCATGCGCCGCCGATGTCCCGTGGCCGGAGGATCCGCCTGCGCTACGTCACCCAGGTGCGGACCCGGCCGCCCTCCTTCGCCTGTTTCTGCAGCCAGCCGGACATGCTGCCGGCTTCCTATGTCCGCTATCTGGTCAACGACCTGCGGGACAGTTTCGACCTGCCGGCGGTCCCGATACGGTTCGCGCTGCGTCGCGGCCGCAATCCCTACGACGATCAGACCGACTGACCGGGCCTACGCGTCGATCAGTTCGCCGTGCCGCGTCGAGGCCGGTGACGCGAGCTCGAGGAACAGCGGAACCAGCGCATCGGGCGTCTTCAGGCTCATCGGGTCCTCGCCCGGAAACGCGGCGGCACGCATTCCGGTCCTCGTCGCCCCCGGATTGACGATGTTGATCCTGAGCGCCGAGCGCTCGTTCTCCGCCGCATAGACCCGGACCATGGCATCGAGAGCCGCCTTGGTGACCGCGTAGGCTCCCCAGTAGGGCCGGCAGATCCGGGCCGCGCCCGAGGAAACGAAGATCGCTCGCGGCGCATCCGACATCCGCAACAGCGGATCAAGCGAACGGATCAGCCGCAGGTTGGCGGTGAGATTGACCGCGACGACCTCGTCCCACTCGTCCGGGTCCTGGTGCGGCAGCGGGGTGAGGGTTCCGAGGACGCCGGCGTTGGCGATGAGGATGTCGAGCCGGCTCCAGCGTTCGTGTATCCGGGCGCCGAGCCGGTCGATGGCCGGACCGTCGCGCAGATCCATCTCGACCAGGCTGGCGGTTCCCCCGGCGGCACGGATGTCGTCGTCGACCTCCTCGAGCCCGCCCACGGTCCGCGCGGTCAGGATCACGTGGGCGCCGGCGGCGGCAAACGCCCGGGCAAGCGTCGCACCGATCCCGCGCGACGCTCCGGTAACCAGCGCGATACGGCCGTCAAGACCGGTCATCCCCGCCTCCCCCTCATGCACGCCGTGCCGCGATCACCCGAACTCGCTGAGCAGCGAAAGCTGCTTCGGCGCCACACCCTCCTCCTGGTCCCGCAGCCGGATCGGGTAATCGCCGGTGAAACAGGCATCGCAGAACCTCGGGTGCCGGGCATCGCGCCCGGCCTCGCCCATTGCCCGGTACAGACCGTCGATCGACACGAACGCGAGGCTGTCGACCCCGATCTCTCGGCCGATTTCCTCCACCGAGAACCGGGCGGCCAGCAGCTTGTCCCGCTCCGGCGTGTCCACACCGTAAAAGCAGGAATGGGTGGTGGGCGGACTGGCAATTCTCATGTGCACCTCGCTGGCACCGGCCGCACGCACCATCTCGACGATCCTGGTCGAGGTGGTGCCGCGTACGATCGAATCGTCCAGCAGCAGGACCCGCTTGCCCGCGATCACCGCCCTGTTGGCGCTGTGCTTGAGCCTGACACCGAGATGACGGTCCTGGTCGGATGGCTGGATGAAGGTGCGCCCGACGTAGTGGTTGCGAACGATGCCGAGTTCGAACCGGATTCCGGAACGTTCCGAATAGCCGATGGCCGCCGGAACCCCCGAATCGGGGATCGGCACCACGATGTCGACATCGACCGGGCTTTCGTCCGCGAGCTCGGACCCGATGGCCTTGCGCGCCTCGTAGACGCCGCGACCCTCGACGATGCTGTCGGGGCGCGAGAAGTAGATGTACTCGAAGATGCAGAACCGGCCGGGCCTGGTGGGAAACGGGCTCAGCGACTCGACCCCGTCTTCCGACAGGATCACCATCTCCCCGGGTTTCAGTTCGCGGATGAACCGGGCGCCGAGGATGTCGAACGCACAGGTCTCCGACGCCAGTACCAGGGCATCGCCGAGCCGGCCCAGCACCAGTGGACGCACGCCGAGCGGATCGCGCACGCCGATCACCGAGTCCGGGGTCAGCAGCACCAGGGAATAGGCGCCCTCGACCTGGTGCAGTGCGTCGATGATCCGGTCCACCTGGGACCGGCCCGGACTGCGGGCGATGAGGTGGATGATGATCTCGGTGTCGGTGGTGGACTGGAACAGGCACCCGCGCCGTACCAGGCTGCGGCGGAGGTCCTGGGCATTGGTCAGGTTGCCGTTGTGGCTGAGCGCCAGTCCGCCCAGTTCAGTCTCCGCGAACAGCGGCTGGACGTTGCGCAGGTTGCCGCCACCGGTGGTGGAATAGCGGTTGTGCCCGACGGCGGCGTGACCGGCCACCTGGTCAAGCACGCCGGAGGCACCCGCTCCGAAGTTGTCGGCGACGTGGCCGAGGCCGCGGTGGCTGCGGAACTGCCGGCCATCCCAGCTCACGATACCGGTCGCCTCCTGGCCCCGGTGCTGCAGCGCGTGCAGGCCGAGTGCGGTGTTCGCTCCGGCGTCGGGCGATCCGAAGATGCCGAAGATCGCGCACTCCTCGCCCAGGTGATCATCATCCCGTGTCCGGAAGCTGTCGCGCGGCCGGGTCATGGACATTTTCGGGCAAAAGACCTCGTTTCGAGTCTCATGTCCCCTCCTCCCGCTGATGGCGCCGGCTCACCTCAGCTGCCTCAGTGCATCGGTCAAGGCGTCGCGCTCGGTCTCAGTGTACCCTTTCTCCCGCCCGGCTTCAGCAGTCCCGCCCGGCGCGACCGGTGGATCCACCAGCCGCTCGTAGGTCCGCTGGCGTTCCCTGGCCGCCTCGGGACCATCGCCCTGCACGGTGAGCAGGTGTTCGCGCAGGTGCGGCGGAACCAGATTGGCCAGCAGGCCGGCACCGGCCCGCATCATGGGATAGCTCCCGGCGGACCGCATCCAGTCGGGGTAGTCCCGCTCGCTGGGGACCACCTGCTGGAGAACCAGGAAGCACGCCGAGACCAGCACGGCGCCGCGAATCAGGCCGAACAGGAAACCGAGCGACCGGTCCACCGCCCCGACCCCGGCGCGTCGCAGCAGGCGCACCAGCTGGTAGACCACCACCGAAAGCAGCAGGAGGACACCGATGCCGCTGGCCACGCCGGCAATCCAGTTCGCCGCGGTCACGCTCGTCACGTATTCGAGCACGAACGGCGCCAGTTGCGGATACAGCTGGATGCCGGCATAGATCGCCACGATCCATGCGACGATGTTGAGGGCTTCGCGAACGAAGCCGCGCCAGTAGGCGTGCAGTCCGGATACAAGGACGGTTGCGAAGACCGCGATGTCGAAAGCATTGTCGAGCAAATCGTCCATGACCCCGCGTCCTTCAACCGGCGCACTTGTACGCTGCCGGGAACACGACAACAAGGTCGGGAGCCCGTCTCGGACGGCGGACGGCATCGCGCTGATTCCACTCGATCGTTCCGGCGGTTCCCGGGACGGGCAACCCCGCCGTCTCCTCTCCCTGTCATCCTCCGAGGTTGCCCGGGCGTGGCGGATACCGGCACACTCGCCGCGTTCCGTGCGGAACCGGGCCAATGCGGGCTCCCGGACAGGAGATCGAGCGTGAGCGCAGGCGAGAAACCTCTCTCCTGGGGGGAGCTGCTGTCGGCACAGTACCGGCGTTCCACGCTTGCGCTGGTCTTCGCCGTGGCACTCCATGCCACCAACTTCTTCGTCTTCGCCACCCTGGCGCCGAGCGTTGCGTTCGACGTCGGCGGCCTGGACCTGATCAGCTGGGCGACAACGCTGTTTGTCGTCACCAGCATCATCAGTTCGGCCTCGGGTGGCATGATCAGGGCCTGGCTGGGAATCCGGCGCTCGCTCATGCTCGCGGCAACGGTGTTCGCCGCCGGCAGCCTGATGGTGGCCCTGGCCTGGAACATGCCGGGCGTCCTTGCCGGTCGCACCGTCCAGGGTCTCGGCGCGGGACTGCTGATGGCCTATTCGCACGGGATGATCCGCGACCTGTTCCCCCCGGCAACCTGGGCACGCATGTTCGCGGTGGTCTCGGGCGGCTGGGGCGTGGCGGCACTGAGCGGCCCGCTGCTCGGCGGTATCTTCGCCGAGTTCGATGCCTGGCGATCCGGCTTCCTGCTGATGGTGGGCGCGGCCGGGCTGTTCGTGGTGCTGGTCATACGCAGCCTTCCGCCGGACGGCCCGGACCGGGAACCGGGGTCGCTGGGACAGGTGCCCCGGCTGGCGCTGCTCGGCGCCTCCGCGCTCCTGCTCGGGTCGGTCGGCAGCACTGCCGCCGCCGGATTCGAACTGCCGCTCGCCGGTGCGAGCCTGCTGTGTTTCGCGGCCACCGTCACGCTCGAGATCCGCAGCAGCGACCGGCTGTTCCCGCGCGACATGTTCCGCCCTGCCACCGTGCTCGGCAGCGGTGTCCTGTTCGTCTTCGGCATTACCTTCGCGACCGTGCTGACCTCGGTCTACGGCCCGCTGCTGTTCCGGATGATCCATTCGATCCCGGTGCTCGCCACCGGCTTCGTCGTCACCACCCAGTCAATGGCCTGGACGCTGGCGGCAATTGTCTTCTCCGGCCTCGCCCGCACCGGAAGCAGGGTCGCGTCCGCCGCCGGGCCGGTCATCACCATGGGCGGCGTCGTCCTGACCGGCATGTTCCTGCCCGCCGGCCCGCTGGCCGGTGCCGTCATCGGCATCGCGGTCACGGGTTTCGGGATCGGGCTGGCCTGGGGCCACATCGGCCGCATCCTGTTCGAGGTCGTCGACGAGACCGACCGCCACCGGGTGGGCTCGGTGATGCCGCTGACCCAGTCGATCGGCATCATGTTCGGCTCCAGTGCCGCCGGTGTCATCGCCAATGCCGCCGGTTTCTCCGACAGTCTCACCACCGAGGCGGCGGGCAGGGTCGCCGAATGGCTGTACCTCGGGGTCGGACCGATGTGCATCCTTGCGGTGATCGGCGGGGTGCGGGTCGCGATCGGAACCGGTTCCGTCCCGGAGCGCGTCAGCCGACCACCCCGTTGATGAACCGGTCCACCACCTCGTTGCCGCTTGCCTCGATCCTCGAGGTCGGGCCCTGCCACAGCACCCGTCCCGCGTGCAGCATCGCGATTCGGTCGGCGATGCGTCGCGCGCTGTCCATGTCATGGGTAATGGTGAGAGCCGTGGCTCCGCTATCGCGCACGCACTGGACGATCAGGGAGTCGATCAACGCGCCCATGATCGGATCAAGACCGGTGGTCGGTTCGTCGAACAGCAGGATGTCCGGTTCGGTGGCAATGGCCCGGGCCAGGGCGACCCGCTTGCGCATCCCGCCGGACAGGTCCTCCGGAAACAGGTCGGCGATCTCTGGACCGAGCCCGACCCGCGCCAGTGTGCGAAGTGCGGCCGATCGCGCCGTGGCGAGGGAATGAACGCGGCCGCGGGTGAGTGGAAAGGCGACGTTCTCGAGCACCGAGAGCGAATCGAACAGGGCGCCGTTCTGGAACAGCATGCCAAAACGTCCGGACACCGACCGGCGCCGGGACCTGCCGGCAATCCGCGTCCCGTCGATTTCGATCGTGCCGCTGTCGGGCTCCAGCAACCCGATCAGGCACTTGATCAGGACCGACTTGCCGATGCCGGACGGACCGACGACGACCACGGATTCGCCGCGGCCGACCTCGAGATCGACGCCGTCCAGGACCCGGTTGCTGCCGAAGCTCTTGCACACCTGTGCGATCCGGATCCTGGGGACAGGCTCGCCCATGGCTCCTACCGGGCAAAGAACAGTTCGGTGACACCGTAGTTGGCCACCAGGATCAGGATCGAGGCCGAGACCACCGCGTTCGTTGTTGCGGCCCCCACACCCCTGGCGCCGCGCCTGGAGTGGTAGCCGTGGTAGCACCCCATCACCGCCACCAGGAAGCCGAACACCGCCGCCTTCACCAGTCCCGAAATCACGTCGTAGGGCTCGAGGTAGTCGAAGGTCCGCTGCAGGTAGACCACCGGTTCGAACCCGAGCTTGTAGACCCCGACGATGTAGCCTCCGAACACGCCGATCACGTCGCCGACCAGCACCAGGAACGGCAGGCTGATCACGCCGGCAAGGACCCTGGGGACAACCAGGTACTTCAACGGGTGCGTCGACAGGGTGGTCAGCGCGTCAATCTGCTCGGTGACCCGCATGGTGCCGATCTCGGCTGCCATGGACGCGCCGATGCGCCCGGCGACCATCAGCCCCGCAAGCACCGGGCCGAGTTCGCGGGTAATGGAGAGCACCACCACCGTGGCAACGGCACCCTCGGCCGAGAACCTCGCGAAACTGGTGTAGCTCTGCAGGGCGACGACCATGCCGGAAAACAGCGTCGTCAGCCCCACGACCGGAAGCGAGTAGTACCCGATCTCGATCACGTGCTGCAGCAGCAGGCGCGGATACCAGGGCGGGCGCACGCAGTGCGACACGGTGGCGGCCACGAACAGGCCGAGCCGGCCGGTCCCGGCGAGAAAGCCGAGGAAGGCCCTTCCGATCGCGGCAAGCGGGTTCACCCGCATCTCCGCCACATGTCAGGGCTGCCCTTCCGCGGCATCCTCGAGGTACTCCCGGTGATAGCGCCTCCCGAGCGACGTCAGGATCTCGTAGGCAATGGTGCCGGCGGCCGCGGCTGCGTCGTCGACGGTGTTCCGCCCGCCCAGAAGCTCGACCAGGGCGCCGGGGAACACCGCCGCCTCGGGGGCTTCGGTCACGTCCACCGTGATCAGGTCCATCGAGACCCGCCCGACCACCGGCAGTGCGATGCGTCCGAGGTGCACCCGGGCACGGCCGGCAGACGAACGCAGGTACCCGTCGGCATAGCCGGCGGCCACGGTCGCGATACGGCCTGGCGCGCATGCCCGGTAGTCGCCGCCGTAGCCCACGCGCATCCCCGGTTCGATGTCGCGCACCTGCAGGACCCTGCCCAGCAGCGCGACCACCCGGTGCATCGGGTTTTCCCGGCCCGGCTGCGGCGCGCCGCCGTAGAGCGCGATCCCCGGGCGGACAAGGTCGAAATGCCAGTCGGGGCCGAGCAGGATGCCGGCCGAGTTCGCAAGGCTGACGGGCATCGCCGGCAGCCGGGCGCGCACGGCCCTGATCCGGTCGAGCTGGATCGTGTTTTCCGGATCGTCCGGATCATCGGCGCAGGCGAGGTGCGAGACCAGGTACCGCCAGTTCACGCCTGCAAGCAGCTCCGGGGCCCCGGCCAGCCGGTCGGTCTCGCGCGGCGACAGGCCGAGCCGGTTCATGCCGGTGTCGACGTGGAGCATGGCATCGAGCGGCACCCCGGCGCGTTCGCCGGCACGCCGCCAGCGGGCAATCTGGCCCGGGTCGTTGATGACGGGGATCAGCCGGTGTTCGGCAAGGACCGGCTCGGTCCCCGGCAACACCCCGCACAGCACGGCGATGTCGACGCCGGTGTCGGGGACGTCGGCGCGCAGCGCCACGGCTTCATCCAGTGTTGCGACAAAGAACACCCGGCATCCGGCCCGGACCAGGCGGCGGGCCACCCTGGAGGCCCCGATGCCATAGGCGTCGGCCTTGACCGCGGCCCCGCAGGCCGCGGTCCCGAGGCGGCGGCTCAGCAGCTGGTAGTTTGCGGCAACGGCGTCGAGATCGATGCGCAGCAGCGAAGCCGCCGCAGCGGCTTCAGTACTGGTCCGGCAACCGGTCATCATCGATCGCATCGGAGAACTTGGTGATCTCGCCGTTGAAATGCAGCCGCTCTATCCCGGTGGGGCCCTGGCGATGCTTGTCAATGATGATCTCGGCCACGCCGTGCGACCGTTCAAGCCTGGCCTTCCAGTTCTCGTGCCGCTTGTCGAACTGCTCGTCGCTCTCGGCGGCACGCTGCTTCGGTTCCGCCCGCTCCAGGTAATACTGTTCGCGGAACACGAACATCACCACGTCCGCATCCTGTTCGATCGAGCCCGAGTCTCTCAGGTCCGAGAGCATCGGACGCCTGTCCTCGCGTTGCTCGACCGAGCGTGACAGCTGCGACAGCGCCAGCACCGGCACGTCGAGCTCCTTGGCGACCGCCTTCAGGTTCTGGGTCACGATCGAGACCTCCTGCACCCGGTTGTCCGGCCGCACTCCCGGCGGCGGGGTCATGAGCTGGAGGTAGTCGACCACGATCAGCGACAGGCCATGGCGGCGCTTCAGGCGCCGGGCCCTGGAGCGCAGGGCCGAGATCGCCAGTGCGGGGGTGTCGTCAATGAACAGAGGCGCGGTCTCGACCTCGCCGGTCGCCTCGACCAGGCTCTGGAAATCGGCTCTCGCGAGTTCCCCCCGCCGGATCCGTTCCGATCCGATCCCGGTTCGTTCCGCGAGGATCCGCGTCGCGAGCTGCTGCGATGACATCTCGAGCGAGAAGAAGGCCACCGTCTGGCGCCGTCCGTCCGGATCCGGGTTGCGCGCCACCTGAAAGGCGATGTTGGTGGCAAGCGCCGTCTTTCCCATCGAGGGGCGCCCTGCGAGAATCACCAGGTCCGACCTGTGCAATCCGCCGAGCCGCCGGTCGAGATCGGAAAATCCGGTCGCCACTCCCGCAACCTGGCCATCGCGCTGGTAGGCGGCTTCCGCGGTCCTGACCGACTCGTTCAGCGCCTCGCGGAAATGGATGAATCCGCGGTCGACCTCCCCGGTCTCGGCCAGGGAGAACAGCCGGTTCTCGGCGATCTCGATCTGTTCGGTCGCGGTCAGGTCATGGTTGTGCGAAATGGCGTCGCTCGCGGTCTGCTGGGAGAACGCGAGCAGTTCCCGTCTCAGGTGCGCATCACGGATCAGCGTGCCGTAGTCGCCGGCGTTGACCACGGTGACGACAGAGGCGGCGAGATTGGCGAGGTAGGCCGAGCCGCCGTGCGCCTCCAGGCTCTCGTCCTGGTCGAAGCGGGCCTTGAGTGTGACCGGGTTGGCCAGCTGGCCGCGCGAGATCAGCCGGGCGCACTCGGCGTAGATGCGCCCGTGCGCCGGATCGGAGAACTGGTTCTCGGACAGGTAGTCGCTGACCAGCTCGTAGGCCCGGTTGTTGACCAGGATCGCTCCCAGCAGCCCCTGCTCGGCCTCGAAGGTGTACGGCAGGTCCTCCGGGCGCGCCTGCGCCTCGGAATCGCCGTGAACCGGAAGGGGATGGGTCGCCATCGGTCAAAGGTAGCGAAGAGCCCCCGGCGAAGCAAAGCCCGTGTCGGGTCTAAGCCGGCTGCGGATCGTCCTCGCCGGACTGCCCGTCATCGGCGCTGTCCGCGACGGACCCGTCATCGGCGCCGTCCGCGACGAACCCGTCATCGGCGCTGTCCGCGACGGACCCGTCACCGGCGCCGTCCGCGGCGAACCCGTCATCGATCGCCGTCTCGTCCTCGTAGTCTTCATCGCCGGTGCCGACCGCGCGGCCGAGTTGCAGCTGGCGTTCAGCCTCCTCGTCCGAGCGGGCGATATTGATGGTGACGAACTCGGATACCTCGGCATGAAGCTGGATCCGCACCCGTTCGAGACCGAGCGACTTGAGTGCCCGGTCGAGCGAGACCTGGCTGCGGGCAATGGTCACGCCCGCTGTGGTCACCGCATCGGCGATGTCGCGGGCGGTGACCGAACCGTACAGCTGCCCGCTCTCGCCGGCCGCCCTGATGATCGGCACCGTGAAACCCTCCAGTTTCACAGCAACCCGTTCGGCCTCCTCGCGGCGCTCCAGGTTCTCGGCCTCGAACTGGGCCTTGCGTTCGGCGAAGTAGGCCAGGTTTTCCCTGGTGTTGCGCAACGCCTTGCGGCGAGGCAGCAGGAAATTGCGGGCGTAGCCGGCCTTCACCGTCACGACGTCGCCCATCTGGCCCAGCTTTTCTATGCGTTCAAGAAGGATGACTTGCATTGTCTCCGCTCCAACTGGCACCGCGTTCCGGGCACCGGGTGATCAGACCGACGGCGACTGCCCGCGCAGGCGTTTCTTCAGTCCGGCAAAGTGGTCGATCAGGCCAATGGCGATCATGACCACGGCGCCCCACCGCGTGACGGCAAGCACCAGATACAGAAAGAACAGCAGGACCACGCGCAGCCCGGTCTTCGCGGCGAGCACATGCGCCACGCCAAGACCCGACAGCAGCAGCGGGAAGGCGAGGATCACGGCGGCATTCACGCCGATGAACCCCAGCGGTCCGTCCAGCGTCATGCCAATCAGCATCGCCACTGCGAAGCCGACCACGTAGCGACGCGGCAACTCGATGTCGCCCATCGCGGGCGCGGGCCGGATGGCACTGCCCCTGCGCACCAGCAGGCTCTGCGCCATGATGCCGTTGATCGCGGTCAGCGTCATCCACAGGCTGGCCAGAAGCCCGGGCGCGATCCGGGCAAACAGCGATTCGAGGAAAGCGAACTGTTCGGAGTCGGCCACGGGCGTGCCGTCGCCCGCCTGGCCGAGGATCTCGCGGTACTGCGCCATCAGCGCACGGATCTCGTCGGCGATCAGCTGCTCGAGCGACCCGCCAGTGGCCGACACGTAGACCGTGACCAGCAGGAACAGCGCCAGCGGCATCAATGCGAGCCAGACGCACAACAGGCCCGGCGGATACCAGTCGGTGCCGGGCCCGCCGGGGCCCGGATACCTGCGCTCGGCCAGTTCGCACAGGACCGCAACCGGAATGCCGCAGAAGCCCAGGTACAGCAGCGCCGCCTGTGGTCCGGCGGCGCCCGCGACCAGCATGGCGGCAACCGCTCCGGCCAGTCCGCTCAGCCTGCCACCGAGCGAAAGTCCGAGCAGGAACAACGGCAATGGCGTCAGATAGGTCAGCAGGAACGCCGCGACCGACCCGGCCACGGTGGCAAGGTACAGTCCGGCACTGACCAGTACCGCACTTCCGAGCCAGAGCCATGTGCGCATCATCCGACATCGCCACGCGGGGTTTGCGTCAGCTCACCACGTAGGGAAGCAGCCCCAGGAACCGTGCGCGCTTGATCGCCTTCGACAGCTCGCGTTGCTTCTTCGCCGAGACCGCGGTGATCCGCGACGGCACGATCTTGCCACGCTCCGAGATGAACCGCTGCAGCAGCTTGGTATCCTTGTAGTCGATCGTCGGCGCGTTCTTTCCCGAAAACGGGCACGACTTGCGCCGGCGCATGAAGGGCCGGCGTACCGCCGGACGTGAAATGGACAGGGTGCTCATGGTCCTGTTCTCCCGTCGCTCTCGGCCGGCGCCGACGGGGCTGCCGCCGGACGCGCCCTGTCATCATCGCCCTGCCGGTCCCGCGGGGGCCGCGGGCCCCGGTCGAAACGGCGGCCGTCCCTCGGGCCGCGATCGCCGCGGCGTCCGCCGCGCTCGGTGCGGATCTGCATCATGATCGACGGCCCCTCGGGCAACTCGTCGAGCCGCAGCGTCAGGTAGCGCAGCACGTCATCGCTGATGCGCATGTTGCGTTCGAGCTCGGCGACCGCATCAGACGGCGCATCGAGATAGAACAGCGTGTAGTGCCCCTTGCGGTTCCGCTTGATCCGATAGGCCAGGTTCTTGAGGCCCCAGTATTCGCGGGTCTTGACGGTACCGCCGCTGGCGGTGACGATTTCCGCCATCTGGTCGGCCAGCTGCTCGGCCTGGGAGGCCGAAAGCTCCTGGCGGGCGATGAAGACGCACTCGTAGTAGGACATTCCTGCTCCTTGTGGCTGATCGGGACCCGGTTCGGGGCCCCAAGCCGGCAAGAGCCGGCAAGGAGATATGGCATCGTCCGGCATCCGGGCCGGAAGGCCGGCACTATACAGCGAGCGCACGCGGGTTCAAGCCGCACCTGCACGGCGGCATGTGCCCCGAGGCGATCTTTCCCATCACCGGGCACAAGCAGCACTTCTCGCCTTGCTCGGAATGAACGTTGAAATCGGCCCGGTCTGAAGCTACCTACGGTATCGGCGACGGCGAGCCATGTCCAAGCCGCTGCCCATAATCAGTCCTTGATATCGATACCTTGGTTGCAGCGAAACGCACGCTGGCATATGTGGACTGGGCATCAGGGGATCCTCGGCACGGCTCCTGAATTCGGGTCTATCCCGTCAGGTGGGCATCCGTTCTCTTTCGTTCGCTACTCTTGGACTGCGCCCAATTCGAGAAGCGCTTCGTCCGAGTTCAGCCAGCACACAATGGACCGAACTGCCTCCGGGACGAGCTCAGGCTTGCGAAGCGCGCACTCCCACACGGTACCCACCCTCCAACCGGTTGACGCCAGAACGCTTCGCACCTCTTGGTCACGCTTGACGTTTGCGGCGAACTTCCTTTTCCAGAAATCGGGACGGGTGGCTGGCGTTGTGGCGTATCGGCAGCCCTTGTGGCGGTGCCAGAAGCAACCATGTACGAAAATTACAGCGCCGTACTTCGGGAACACGACATCTGGACGACCGGGCACGTGGCGAGCGTGGAGGCGGTACCGAAGACCTCGGGCATGCAAGGCCTTGCGCAGGATCATCTCCGGCTTGGTGTCCTTCCCCCGGATCCCCGCCATCATTCTCGAGCGGGTTTTCTGATCCACGATGTCCACCATGATCCTCCTAGACTCCCAACGTCTTGCCTGATACGTGCTTGGGTCAGGAAGTCTGGCAGGAGTTCGAATTGCCTTCGACGTTTGGTGTAGTCGACCTCTTCGCGGGACCCGGAGGTCTCGGCGAAGGATTTGCCTCCCTCGACGAGGGTGGTCACATACCTTACCAGATCGGCATCTCTGTAGAAAACGAGACGTCGGCCCATAACACTCTCACCCTGAGAGCGTTTCTTCGTGAAGTGCGACGGCGTGAAGGTAGGCTGCCTGGGAAATTCATCGAGTTTCACGCCGGAAGAACCGCTCAACCCGAATGGGCAGAGGTGGATGACGCTTCGTGGCGCGTGGCGATCGACGAGGCACAATGCCTTGAGCTCGGCAACCGTGAGGCCAAGACGAAGCTGGATGCTGCGATCGAGAAAGTGAAGCGAAGGTTCGAAGACACGGTCCTCATCGGAGGCCCTCCCTGCCAAGCCTACTCCCTAGCCGGGAGGGCCCGATCCAGAAGCAAGCAGGGTTACGTTCCCGAGGAAGACGCACGACACTATCTATTTCGCGAGTACATTCGTGTCCTGGACAATCTGCGACCTGCCGCGTTCGTTATGGAGAACGTGAAAGGCATGCTGTCGTCCACGATTGAAAGCCGCTTGGTGTTCGAATTGCTGATGGAGGATCTTTCGTCACTCGGAACGGGTCGCAGTTCCCTTTACGAGTTACGCGCCATTACAGTGAAGGATGGTCGATGCTACTTGAGCACACCGCGAACGCCGTCAGACTTCGTGGTTCGTGCGGACGCATTCGGGGTTCCCCAAAAACGACATCGTGTGTTCATCATCGGCCTTCGGGCCGACGTGTCGTCACAGGCTGCCAAAGCGAGCGTTAGTGTACCGGAAGGCAGACGGTCGCTCGTCGACGCTATTGGAAATCTCCCGGCACTGCGCAGTGGACTCAGCCGTGCCAAGGACAGTTCCGACTATTGGAAACTAGCCGTCTATAGCGCCGCAAGACGTCTTGCCGAACTCCATCGGAAGATCGGGCACGACAGGTTTTGCTCTGAGTTCAGTCGAGTGGCAGAAGATATTAGAGAACGAATGCCGACCAAGAGAGCGTCTAGCACACTTCCCTCGGACTACGGAAGTTCAAATGACGAATTGCGGCGCTGGTTAGAGAAGCGAGAGCTACGCGCACTCGCGCAGCACGAGACGCGCAGTCATATGGAGTCCGATCTTTCTCGCTATCTCTTTGCTTCGGTTTTTGGACGTGTTGAGGGCTCGAGTCCCAAGGCGGATCGCTTCCCGATTGCGCTTCGACCACAACATCGCAACTGGAATTCCGGCGTCTTCGCGGACAGGTTCCGAGTCCAACTCCCTCATGAGCCGTCGACCACCGTGACCAGTCACATCTCCAAGGACGGGCACTACTATATCCACCACGACCCTGTGCAATGCCGTAGCCTGACGGTTCGTGAAGCTGCTAGGTTGCAGACCTTTCCGGATGACTACGTGTTCCTTGGCAACCGTACACAGCAGTATGTGCAGGTCGGAAACGCCGTGCCTCCCTATCTGGCGCGGAGGATTGCTCTCCTCCTATCGCACGTTCTCAACGGAGAGCCTGCCAAGGCGCCATCAATCGACGAGCATGCTGGTGAAGACGCAACTTGAGACAGGACCTAAATTTCTTCGAACCATATTGCTTGTTGTGCCAAGATGGGTATTGGTGGTGAACTCATGAGCGCACTCTCGGGATGGATGGTACGCTGCTCTGACTCCCAAGCGTTCGGGCCACCCGCAGCGGTTTGTTCTGGAACAACGAGGGCTTGGGGCACCTAATGGTACGTTATGTCAACAATCCGCCGGATGCGCGCTCGCTCATGACGTCCGCGCGGAGCTTCGGGAACTACGACCTCGCCGGAGCATTAGCGGATCTCATCGATAACAGTCTGAAAGCCCGAGCGCACAAGGTTGAGTTGTCCTGTTTCTTCAACGGTGGCTCACCCGAGGTGAGGGTAGCTGACGATGGCCACGGCATGACAGCAGAAGAACTGCGTATCGCCATGCGCCCTGCAAGTCAGAACCCCCGCGAGCAGCGCTCACCTGATGACCTCGGTCGCTTTGGCTGGGGCATGAAGTCAGCTTCCTTCTCCCAGTGTACTCGGCTGACCGTTATTTCTACCAAGGACGGACACACCAGCGGAGCCGTCTGGGACCTCAACACCTTGGATAACTGGCAAATGGGCGTACTGACGCAGATCGAAGTAGCACGCCTAGCCACACCCCAACACGACGAGAGGACGAGCGGGACAGAGGTCGTTTGGCAGGACTGTGACCGCCTATCCGAGAACGGCACGATGACCGAGACGGAATTCAACGCGCTGGTGGCGCACACAAAGAGCCGTCTAGCGCTGACATTCCACCGATATCTGTCTGGTGAAGTTCGAGGTAAAAAACTTTCCATGTTTCTCAACAGGCAATCTATCCAGCCTCATGATCCATTTTACTCACACCACAATGCCACGCAGACGTTACCTCCAGAAATTCTCTCCGTTGACGGTCAAAAAGTTACAATTCGGCCGTACATTTTGCCACACTTTTCCAAACTACCATCAGCAGATCATGAAAGCTTGGCGGGCGCCGAGGGCCTTCTTAAAAACCAAGGATTTTACGTTTACCGTAACCACCGCCTGATCATCAGAGGCACGTGGTTTCGGCTCGTCAAATTCGGTGAATTGGCGCAACTCGTACGGATTAGCGTGGATATTCCAAATTCACTAGACGATCTATGGAAAATCACAGTTGATAAATCGGATGCGCAGCTACCCGCCGTGTTGCGGGCACGGTTACGCCAGATAGTCAGCGGGCTAAGAAAGCGATCTTCAAGGGTCAACAGGTCCAAAGGTGGGCGAGTTTCCACCGGCACCAAGATCGCAGTGTGGGACCGTTACGCACGCAATGGTGAAATCCACTATCACATAAATCGAGGCCACCCATTGATAGCTACCTTCCTAGACTCAGGCACACATGACGCACAGGCAACTGCAATGGCTGCATTGTTGGCTATCGAACAGGGTTTTCCAATAGAAGCCTTTGCCAACGACGCAGCCAACCGCTTGGACCAGATCCATCAGGTCGAGGCCCGAGCCGAAGGGTTTAGGGACTTCCTGGAGAACGCCGTTCCTGTGGTTCTCGCCGAAGCAGATGGCGACTTCAAACGCCTTGAAGAAAGGCTGCGGCGCACAGAACCGTTTTGCTCAAACTGGTTGCCCGTCGAAGAGTACCTCAAGAAAAAAGGTTGGTTTCATGCCCAGCCTTGACGCTGAACTGGCATACTTTCGCCACAAGCTGTACGAGCAGCTACAAAGCGGTCAACCTTTGCCAACAGGAACTATACAACGTGAGGTATCCAACGGACCGTTTTCTCTGAACGCTGATCAACAGCGAAACATCATTCGGCACCTTGAGGGCGTATTCACCACAACCCAGACCAGTGGGGCGTCGGTACGCAGTGAATACCGACCTTGGCTTAACAAGAGACGAGGTTCCATTGACTTCTTTTACTGGAATCGACTGAACAAGTTTTACATCTCAACAAGTGAACTTCCTCCCTATGTAGTGTCTGTTCTAGACAATGTGACTGATGAGGTTCTTGACTATTGCGGTGATCCTACAGACCAGGGAGCTTGGGCGCGGCGCGGAATGGTGATGGGACACGTCCAATCGGGTAAGACCACAAACTATGCCGCTCTGATCTGCAAGGCAGCCGATGCTGGCTACAAGGTCGTCATCTTGCTTGCAGGAATTACGAATTCCTTACGTGCTCAAACACAGGAGAGACTTGACGAGACCTTCATTGGAAAAGCCTCGGTATTTGGTCCGACAGTTCAGCAAGACCTACCGATTACCAGTTTTGGTAGCGGAAGGTCCCCTGCCTACGGAACATCGCGAGACAACGACTTTTCTAAGACCGCCGCTTCCACTTATGGTGTATCACTTTCCGCGCTCAAGGAGCCAATCATATTCGTCACGAAAAAGAACCGGTCAACACTCGAGCACCTCAGGGACTGGTTGAAGGATCAGAACCGAGGAGGGCTTATCACTGAGCCGCTTCTTCTGATTGACGATGAGGCGGACAACGCCTCGATCAATACCTCAGCCAGTCCTAATAGGGTAACAGCAATAAACAGAGCGATCCGAGAAATTTTGCACCTCTTCCGACGCTCATCCTATATCGGATACACAGCAACCCCATTTGCAAACATCTTCATTGACCCAGACACAGAAGACGAGATGTTGCAGGATGACCTTTTCCCTCGGCACTTCATCAAGGCACTTGATCCCCCATCAAACTACGTTGGTGCATCGCGCGTGTTCGAAGCCGAAGGCGACCTCAGAACAACAATGGTGCGAATTGTTGACGATTATGGGGACATCCTTCCTCTCAAGCACAAGCGCGATCACGACCTTCCTTTACTACCCCCATCGATGAAGGAAGCAATTAGGGTCTTTCTTCTAACAAGAGCCATTCGAATTCTGCGGAATCAAGGCCACAAGCATTGTTCAATGATGATTAACGTCAGTCGGTTTAATGATGTTCAAGAAAGGATTCACGGTTTTGTATACTCCTATCTGATGGAGCTACAGGATTCCTTGGCCGTTAATGCTGGTCTGCCGCTGTCTCGAATATCAGACAAGAACATTATGCAGTTATCCAAAAGCTTCCGTCAGGAATTCCATGACACCGGCTACGACATTGTTCGGGTTTTGAAGGTACTTGGTGAAGCCGCGAACTCGATTTCGGTGAAGACGGTGAACATGCGTGGCGGCACCCTCGACTATTCACGGCACAAGAATAGTGGGCTCCAAGTTATCGCCATTGGCGGCCTAGCCCTGTCGCGAGGCCTTACCCTGGAAGGCCTGACAGTGTCTTATATTTTGCGCAACACCGCTGCGTCAGACACTCTAATGCAAATGGCGCGATGGTTCGGTTATCGACCTGAGTACGAAGACATCTGCCGTTTGTACCTTCCGGAGAGCTCCCTTTTACACTACGAATACGTCGAGGACGCAATCGAGGAGCTTCGGGACGAGGTGAAGAGGATGGGATTGCTCTACCAGACACCGGAGGACTTCGGGCTAAAGGTACGCCAGAGCCCGACAGCACTTCGCATTACAGCTCCTAACAAGATGCGAACTGCTACGAGCATCACGCTAGCTCAAAACTACTCGGGCAGACACATAGAGGGGCATGTGCTCTTTAACGACAACGAAGTCAACAAAATCAATATTTGTAAGACTGGAGAGTTCCTTGATCGGTTAGGTGTTTCTCAGGATATCGGAAACGGTACCGGAAAACACTGGTCGGATGTTGATGGAACGGAAGTTCTACGTCTATTGGACGAGTTTCGCTTTCCACCACACCACCGAGATCTTGGTCCCATAACAGCTGGTCGGTCATTATTTCGGGATTACGTAGGGGACCGCGTGCATTCAGAACTTCAGAAGTGGGATGTTGTCCTGCCGCATCGCAGGGATAGGAAAAATGTTCATCAATTGTTCGGCCTAAGCATTTCTCTTCGATCGCGCGAGAAAGGGGACTTCACTGACACGGAAGTCTGGCGCGCCACTCGGGATTCTAACCGCATCGCTGATCCGCATGATGCAAGACTGCTCCTGAGCAAGCGTGAGATAGATGAAATCATCAAAAGCTCGGGTAGCGGGGGCGATAGAGCGTTTTGCAGGAACAGAGTAAAGCCATTGTTACTCATACATGTGATTGGTCAAACCGGATCTGATAAACGTCGCAAGTTCGTGGGACCAGTAGTTTCACTCAGCTTTTGCCTTCCGGAAACCCGAATAGTGCCAGAAGCCCGCTCCTACCAGATCAATGCTGTATACCGCAAGCAGCTCGAGCTTGCGCTCGAACCAGACGATGACGAAGAGAAGATGCAAGCAGATGACAGGCACCGGTGATCCCTGGCACGATATTGAAGTTCCAAGACACCAAGAGTCGCTCAATGTGCGTCGTGCAGACGTGGAACATGTCCTGGACTACTGGTTTGGCCGGGATGTCTTGGGACGCTACGTCTTTTGCTTTGATTCCTGCGCCCCGGTGCCCCGCTCATCCTCAGTCCCGAAGCCCGCGGGCATCGTGGTCACCACGCTCGCCTTCGGAGATGCGGGCTGCAGACTTGTCCTGACCCTATCGGACTCCGAGCAATTCGACATCTTTCGGGCTCTATGCTTCGATCTCATGAGGTCGACGGCAGGTCTCTCCGGGAGTGACGGAGAAGCGGGGCTCGCAATCACGCTCAACCGCTTGTGGCGCTGGCAAAACCTTCTGGCAAGAGCCCGCAATGAGCTGTTGACGACATCACAGGTTCTCGGTTTGGTCGGCGAGCTCTTGGTTCTCCGGGATCTGCTCCTGCCGCGCATGAGCGTTTTCGACGCCGTGCAGTCCTGGCGAGGACCCTATGGAGACGAACAGGACTTCCTGCTGGCCCGCAGCATGATTGAAGTGAAGACACAGCTTAGCACTTCGGACAGATACCTATCTGTTAGCTCCGAGGAACAACTGGATACGGCTTCCGGTCGCATCCTGATTTGCCATCAGACCCTGGATGTTCCCGCTGATGAGGCAGGCGGGGCTGTGTCGCTTAACGGGCTGGTCTCTTCCCTAGCGGTACCAATGGCAACCGGTGACCCTGCAGCCGCTGATCTCTTTCAGACCGCGCTGGTGGAGGTGGGTTACCAGAGGCGTGAGGAGTACGGGCGCCCGTATTGGCTACTAAATGGACGTACGCTCTACGATGTCCGTGACCGATTTCCTCGGATAACTCCCAGCATGCTCAGTAGCGGCATCCACAGAGTACGGTACCGGATTGCTGTTCAGGCCTGCTCGGAGTTCGAGATTGATGAGAAAGCTGCAATGGAATGGTTCTCAAATGCTTGAAGACGGACTTAACGAAGCGTATCGCCACTTCAGGGACGAGCTCCTGTTCGATGCTGAGTTTACCGGTGATCCTCAACACATGTGCTTTTTCAAGCTCTTTTCCGAAGTTGCATCTGACAACGGTGACACAGCTGACTTAGACTACACACCTGTTCTTAAGGAGGGACGAGGAGGCTATACCATCGACGGGTACGCGATCGACAAAGATCGTGGGGAGTTATTTCTTGCTGTGTGCGCCTTCAACACTGAGGCAACGCTTCAATCGCTTAACGCGGCTGCGATGAACTCACTGTTTCGACGGGTCGACTCATTCTGCGAGAACGCTGTCGATCCAGACTTCGTGCGCGAGCTCGAGGAGACCAGCCCAGCATTCCAGGCTGCGTACCCGATTCACCAGAATCGCAAGAGGATAAGACGGATCAGGGTCATTTTGCTAACGAATGCGGTTCTCGCGGTTCGCAAGAAAGTGGTGGAAGCCGGCACGACGATTGGACTTCCAGTTGCCTACAACGTTCTAGACTTCGCGCGTTACGTTGACATTCTGAAGTCGCGGGGAAGTGCTGAACCAATTGAGATCGATGTGTGTTCGATCAATGGAAAACCCTTGCCCAGCTTGCAGGCACACGTTCATGGGACCAGCTACGAGTCTTATCTCGTGGTTCTTCCTGGAACCTTTCTTGCGGACATATATGGTCTCTATGGTGCGCGGTTGCTGGAACAGAACGTTAGGGTTTTCCTGCAGGCGCGAACGAAAGTGAATAGAGGCATTATTGATACTGTGCGGCAATCCCCAAGCATGTTCTTTGCATACAACAATGGATTAACCGCTACTGCATCAAATGTCGGTATCGAGCGGATGCCAGACGGCACATGGGGTATATGCTCCTTTACCAATCTCCAGATTGTCAACGGCGGTCAAACGACTGCCTCTGTACTTTATGCAAGGGACCGATCTAGGGCAGATCTGTCAGATGTTTTCGTTCAGATGAAACTCTCTGTCATAGGATCTGACAAGGTCGAAGAGATTATCCCAAAGATTTCAAGATTCGCAAATACCCAAAATCGTATCAGTGAAGCAGATTTCTTTTCCAGTCACCCATTTCATGTCGAGATGGAAAAAATCTCCCGACGACTATCGGCCCCCCAGCGGCCCGGTGCTCTGGCTGGCACCAAGTGGTTTTACGAAAGAGCACGTGGTCAGTATACGGACGCATGTGCCTATGGTACTGACGCTCAACGGCGTAGGTTCCGCGCAGAGTATCCGCATAATCAAGTTGTCAACAAGACAGACCTCGCCAAGTATGCCACAACATTTGAATGCGTACCCCATCTGGTAAGTCGGGGTGCCCAAAAGTGCTTTCTCGAGTTTGCGGAAGACGTGAGCAAAACATGGGAAAAGAGTCCCGATAGCTTCAATGAGGGGTATTTCCGTCTAGCTATGGCCAAGGCAATTATCTTTCGCGAGACAGACAGTCTGGTCGGTCGATCGGATTGGTACCGCGCTGATCGTGGCTACAAAGCCAACATTATAACTTATGCAATTGCGTGGCTAGTGAATCATCTAAAAGCGGACCGAGGTCGTGCAATTGATTTACAGGCTGTGTGGAGCCGTCAGGAACTGCCACTTGAACTCAAGGAAATCCTGCCCAACGTGGCCTGGCAAGTTTCCTGCGCGATCAAGGATACACCAGAATACGTTAGAAATGTAACCGAGTATGCGAAGCAGCAAGAGTGTTGGGCGAAGGTTGCAAACCTCCCAATTTCCATCGGGTCTGAGCTTGATGGCGTTACTATTGACCTTGAGGAAGAAAAGCGACAGAAGAAGGAAAATGTAACGACGGGGCGTATGGACAGACAAATTGACTTCGAAACAAACCTCGTCGCTCTGCAACCAAGAATTTCCGAGATACGTGAGTTCGCAAGAACTAGGCGAGTGCTATCGCCGCGAGCATCTTCGGCTCTTGACAAGGTAGAACGTTTGAAGCTGCCCTTAACAAGGGCGGACACAAATGCTCTCAGACATCTATTCAGAGTACTTTCTGAGGGCGGTATGGATCTTCCTGTTCACTAGTGCTGATTCAGTTGGAATGGTCTTGACGATGGATAGGATTACTTCCCTGAACACTGATAGCTTGATACCCGCACTGTCGACTACAGCCCTCCCGGTGGTGTGGCACTTGGGGATACATTTGCACGTGCTTTAGCTTGGATACTTCATATCGACTCCGATACACGCCAACTCATCTAGCGATCCAGTTTGACAGCGGACGCTCAGTGGTACCAAAAAAACGGGACTTCGCTTACAGTGCCAGCCCTGTGCGCAGTGTGCCAGTTCGGCCGAGCCGCCCGTATGCGCGCCCGCACCGTGACCGGGACGCCGCGGCGGTTGACTTCACCGGCCCCGGTGTGAAACGTGGCCACGACGATCACGCGGTGCGGGTTGCGGCGGACATGGGTACGGACAGGCATCAACGGGCGATCGTCTTTCCCGGACAGGGATCCCAGGCGGTCGGGATGGGCAGGGAGCTGGCCGGGGCCGGTGCCGGCGATGTCTTCGGCCAGGTCGACGATGCGCTCGGCGAGGACCTCTCGCGCCTCATGTTCGAGGGGCCGGTCGAGGAACTGGTGCTGACCCGCAACGCCCAGCCCGCCCTGATGACGGTCGGCATTGCGGCCCTGCGCCTGCTCGAGTCCCGGACCGGAACGCCGCTTGCCGGACTGGCGGGCATGGTCGCCGGCCATTCGCTCGGCGAGTACACCGCCCTTGCCGCCGCCGGCGCGATCGATATCGCGGATACGGCACGCCTGCTTCGGCTGCGCGGTGAAGCGATGCAGGAGGCGGTGCCGGTCGGCGAGGGTGCGATGGCGGCCCTGCTCGGCGCCGAGATCGAGACCGCGCGCGACATCGCCGGCCAGGTGAGCGAGCGCGGTGTCTGCGACATCGCCAATGACAATGCGCCGGGCCAGGTGGTGATCAGCGGCGCGCGCGGGGCCGTCGAGCTGGCACTCGAACTGGCCCGGGACAAGGGCATCCGCCGTGCCATCATGCTTCCGGTAAGCGCCCCGTTTCATTGCCGGCTGATGCAGCCGGCGGCCGAGCGCATGGCCGAAGCGCTGGCCGGGGTCACCATCAGGCCGCCGGTCGTGCCCCTGGTCGCGAACGTGCTCGCTGCACCGGTCGAGCCCGACGCCGATGCGATCCGGGCGAGGCTGGTCGAGCAGGTCACGCAGATGGTGCGCTGGCGCGAGTCGGTGCTCTGGATGACCGGTCAGGGTGTCACCGGGATCATCGAGCTCGGACCGGGCACCGTGCTGAGCGGGCTGCACCGGCGCATCGACCGGTCGCTCGCGGCCAGCAGCGCAGCCACCCCGGACGCGGTCGAGGAACTGGCGGCCGGCATCACGACACGGGAAGATCCATGATGTTCGACCTCGACGGAACCTCGGCCCTCGTTACCGGAGCCAGCGGCGGCATCGGCGGCGCGATCGCGCGCGCCCTGCACGGGCGCGGAGCGGAGGTGGTGGTCTCCGGCACCCGGCGCGAGGCGCTCGAGAGCCTCGCTGCGGAGCTGGGAGGCCGGGTCCATGTCATCACCGCCGACCTCGCCGATGCCGCGTCCGTCGACGGACTTGCGAAACAGGCCGAGGCCGCGGCCGATGGCGGGATCGACATCCTGGTCAACAACGCCGGGGTCACCCGCGACGGGCTGCTGCTGCGCATGAAGGACGCCGACTGGGACCAGGTCCTCACGGTCAATCTCGGTTCCACCTTCCGGCTCTCGCGGGCGCTGCTGCGCGGCATGACCCGTCGGCGCTGGGGCAGGATCATCGGAATTTCCTCTGTGGTCGGCGCAACCGGAAACCCCGGCCAGGCCAACTACGCCGCCTCGAAGGCCGGCATGGTCGGTTTTTCCAAGGCGCTCGCCGCCGAGGTGGCATCACGCGGCATCACCGTCAACGTCGTGGCCCCTGGCTTCGTGCGGACCGCCATGACCGACGCGCTCACCGAGGCGCAGCGCGCGCCGTTGCTGGCCGCCACCCCGATAGGCCGGCTTGGCGAACCGTCCGACGTTGCCGCCGCTGTCACCTATCTCTCATCGCGCGAGGCCGGCTTCGTGACCGGCGCCACCGTGCACGTCAACGGCGGCCTGTCGATGATCTGACCGCGGTCCGGCGCAGGGCCGCCGTGAGCACGGCGGCCGCGGCGTCATCGAAAGCGACCAGCACCACGCTCTCGATTTCCTGGCAGCCGTCGAGAAACGCCGCGGTCTCCCGGGTCGCGATCTCCGCGGCCAGGTCCGCGGGAAACCCGTAGATGCCTGTCGAGATTGCCGGGAAGGCGACGGTGCGTGCACCGATCTCGACGGCGCGCGCCAGCGCGGCGCGGTAGCAACGGGCCAGCAGTTCGACTTCGCCCCGTTCGCCGTCGTCCCACACCGGTCCGGCCGTGTGGATCACGTACCGCGCCGGCAGCCCGAAGGCGCCGGTCACCACCGCCTCGCCGGTGGGACAGCCGCCGAGAGCCGCGGTCGCCTCGGTGAGCCCGGGTCCGGCAGCGCGCCGGATCGCGCCATCGACACCGCCGCCGGGAGCGAGCCTTTCGTTGGCCGCGTTGACAACGGCATCCACGCCGAGCCGGGTGATGTCCGCGACCTCGATCCTGATCCGGTCCGTCACGCCGTACCTCCCCTCCCCTGTTCCCGGCACCGCCGGCCCCCTTGTTCCGTGGACGGATTTCCGGCACATACGGGACCGGGTCGCCGCGCACGCAGTTTCCGACACCAGCGCCAGGTGCAGGATCGATGAACCAGAAGACAGCTCCACGCGAGACCGGCGCCAGGCCGAAGAAGCGGTTGCTGAACTTCTATACCTCGAACTTCGACCAGATGGTCGAGGTGCGCAACCGCGACCGCGCGGAACGGTACCGCAAGGCCGAAGAGCTGGTCCGAAATGGCCTGAAGGAGTACCCCGGCCACCCGATGCTGGAGTGGCGCCTCGCGCTGCTGTCGAACCGATCGGGACGCACCGCAGCGGCAAAGAAGCGCATGGTCCGGGTCGTACGCTCGAACCACGCAGGGTTTGATGCCCAGTTCTTCGTCGTCGGGGCCATGCTCGGCAGGGAAAGCCGTGACCGGTCCTACGAGATGTCGATGATCCGCGAGGGACTGAAGCGGTTCCCGCTGTTCCCGGATCTGCGGTTCCGGCTGGGACAGGCACACGCCGGCCAGAACGAGTTCGAAAAGGCGCTGCCGCACCTCGAGGTCGCGGTCAACCTCGATCCCCACCGTCCTTCGAAGCGCCGCGCACTCGCAGTCGCACTCGGCAAGCTGGGCCATGTCGAGCGGGCCGAGCGCGTGCTCGGTCACCTGTCCGAGCGCTGCACCGGATCCCAGCGCTGCACAACCCTGCTTGAACTGGGCGTGCTGCAGCAGTCGCAACAGCGCTACGCCGACGCCGAAACCAGCTATCAGTCGGCGTTGAGATCCGAGCAGCGCTCCGCGGTCTATTCCAATCTCGGGTCGGTGCTGAGACAGCTGGAGCGCTTCGAGGAGTCCCGCCTCGCCTTCCGGCATGCGCTGGTCCGCGACCCCGAGGGCGCCTCGGCCTGGTACAACCTCGGCAACCTCGAGCGTGACGCCGGCAGGCTCGGGGAGGCGATGGCCTGTTACGACCAGGCCCTGCGCATCGATCCCGACCAGCCGGGGTTTCACTGGAACCGGTCCCAGGTGCTGCTCGGGCAGGGGCGCCTGGCGGAGGGTTTCGAGGGGTACGAATGGCGCTGGCGCAACCCGCGGTCCGGTACCAGGCACCCCGAGTTCCGCCGGCCGGCCTGGGACGGCAGCGCGCTCGCCGGCCGGACCCTGCTGCTGCGGGCCGAACAGACCATGGCCGACCACATCCACTTTGCCCGGTTCCTGCCCGCGATCGCCGCCGCCGGTGGCCAGGTCATTCTCGAGTGCCACGCCCCTCTCCTGCGCCTGTTCGAGAGCGTGCCGGACGGGGTGCAGGTGGTCGAACCCGGTTCGGTCCAGCGCGATGTCAGCGTGCAGCTGCCGCTGCCGAGCGCGGCCCACGCCCTGGGCGTTGCGACGGAAGACGACATTCCGGGCAACCCCTGGCTCGACCTGCCCGGGGACCGACACTTCGAGGTGCCCGAGTTCGGGCAGACCGACGGCCGGCGCCGGATCGGGCTGGTCTGGACCGATACCTGGAATCCGGACAGTGACCGGCGATACGCGATCCCCGTCGAGGCCGTCCGCCCGATCACCGAACGCACCGACATCCGGCTGTTCGCACTGCAGCCGGGCGAGGCGCCGGACGGGATCACGGGACTGGGCGAGCGGTTCGGCGACCTGAGTGATGTCGGCTCCGTCCTGCGACAGCTCGACCTGGTCATCACCGTCGACTCGACCATCGCGCGACTTGCCGGAGCGCTCGGTGTGCCGTTCTGGGTCCTGCTCGGCCGGGCCTGCGACTGGCCGTGGATGGAGGAACGCCCGCAGAATCCCTGGTATCCGACCGCGCGCGTGTTCCGCCAGACGCGACCGGGCGACTGGACCGATGTCATCGGGGCGGTGGGCGCGGCGCTCGAGGAAACCGGATGTTCCGCCGGTGGCGAGGTCTTTTCCGCGCCGGCATCGGGCGCTATTGTCCATCCGGCACCAGGTGCCTGATGCGCTTCACCCGAAATTGGCCCCGCGCCCGACCAGTTCCCTGACAGCATGCACGTCACCCCGACACCCAGGCACGTGTTCGACCGGCTTGACAGCTTGGGAATTGACACGGTCACCCATACCCATCCGCCGCTGTTCACCGTCGAGCAGTCAAAGGCGATGCGCGGCGACATGCCCGGTGGTCACTGCAAGAACCTGTTCCTGCGTGACCGGCGAAAACGGATGTGGCTGGTCGTCTGCCGCGAGGACCTTCGGCTCGACCTCGGCTGGCTGCGCCGGCCGCTGGGCGCCGACAGGTTGTCGTTCGGCTCGCCCGAACGCCTGATGCAGGTGCTGGGTGTCGCGCCCGGCGCGGTCTCCCCGTTCGCACTGATCAATGACGCCGAACGCAGGGTCCAGGTGATCCTGGACCAGCAGATGCTGGCGCTCTCGCCGCTCAACTACCATCCTCTCTCGAACGACATGACCACGGCCATCGAACCGGACGATCTGATTGCCTATATCAGGTCGTGCGGGCATGAACCGCGGATCCTCGACCTCGAACCGTGCGGCGACTCCGCGCCGGCGGCCAGTCAGTGACGCCAGGAAGGGCTGAGTTCACATGGAGACACTGATCAACCCATCTGCCGCGGCACCGGACGTGGTGTCCGACGCCACCACGGCAAGCTTCATGAGCGATGTCGTCGAAGCCTCGAGAACCACACCGGTGATCGTCGATCTCTGGGCACCGTGGTGCGGTCCCTGCCGGCAGCTCGGCCCGGTGCTCGAGAAGGTCACCCGTGAGGCCGGGGGCGCTGTCAGGCTGGTGAAGGTCGATATCGACCAGAACCCGGAGATCGCCCAGTCGTTGCGGGTGCAGTCGATTCCCGCGGTCTTCGCCTTCAGGGACGGACAGCCCGTGGACGGTTTCGCGGGCGCGGTCCCGGAAAGCCAGGTGCGCGAGTTCGTCGCCCGGCTCACCGGAGGCGCGGGCGCCACATCGCCGATCGACGAGCTGCTGGAACAGGCCGGGGAGATGGCGGCCGGCGGAAATCATCGCGGTGCCGCCGGCCTGTACAACCAGATCCTCGCCCACGCGCCCGGTGAGACGCGCGCCCTGGCCGGACTGGCGACCTGCCTGGTGGAGACGGGTGACACCGAGCGGGCCCGCGAGATGATTGCGGGCCTTGACGACGAGCAGCAGCGGGACCCGGAAATCGTGCGGGTACTCGCACGCATCGACCTTGCAGACGCCGGCGCGGAGGCCGGCGACGCGGCGGCGCTCCGCCGCCGTCTGCAGGCCAATCCGGACGACCTGGAGGCCCGCTACGACCTTGCCATGGCGCTCTACGGCGCCCATGATCGCGAAGGTGCGGTGGACCAGCTGCTCGAGAGCATACGGATAGACCGGAACCACAACGACGAGGCAGCCCGCAAGCAGCTGATCAAGCTGTTCGGTGTCTTCGGCCACTCCGACCCGCTGACCGTATCGGCCCGCAAGCGGCTGTCCTCGATCCTGTTCTCCTGAGGCCGGCGCGAGACTGCGATGGACGGTGACAGCAGCGCGGATGCGGGGACCAGCGCCCTGCCGACGATCCTGCCGGTGTTTCCCCTGCCCGGCGTCCTGCTGCTGCCCGATGGCGTGCTGCCGCTCAACATCTTCGAGCCCCGCTACCTGGCCATGACCGAGGACGCGCTCGGGGCCGGCCGACTGATCGGCATGATCCAGCCTGCCACCGGTGAAGAGGCTGAACAGGTTCCGGACCTGAGCCGGACCGGTTGCGCCGGGCGCATCGTCCAGTTCTCCGAGACCGGTGACGGTCGCTACCTGATCACGCTTGCGGGACTCATCCGCTTTGACGTCGACTGCGAGGTCGAGACCCGTCGCGGCTATCGCCGCGTCGTCGCGCGCTGGACCCGGTGGCAGGCTGATCTCGAAGCGGATGACGACGACGAGGATGTCGACCGCGAGCGGCTCATGTCCGCGGTCCGCGGCTACTTTGCCCGCCGCGGTATCGAACCCGACTGGAAGGCGCTCGAACGGGCAGGCGATTCGCGCCTCCTGGCAGCGATCGGCATGAGCTGCCCGTTTGCGCCACACGAAAAGCAGGCCCTGCTCGAGACCCCCAGCCTGGGCGAACGGGCCAGGCTCACCGTGGCACTGCTGGAAATGGCGCTGCACGTATCCGATGCCGGAGGAAGCGATGTCAGGCACTGACCCCGACATCACGCGTCCGGGAGAGCCGGACCCGAAGCTGCTCGAGATACTGGTCTGTCCGCTCACCAAGGCGCCGTTGCGCTACGACCGCGAGGCGCAGGAACTGGTCAGCCTGCAGGCCGGCCTCGCCTTTCCGATCCGCAACGGCATCCCGATCATGCTGGTTGACGAGGCACGTCCGCTTGACGAGGACAACGACCCGGGGCGGCACTTCGCGGACCCGGCGGGATGAACGCTGACGATGTCACCCGGTTCTGGCCGGTGGAGATCACGGCGAACTCCAGGGACAGGGTGCTCGAGGTCGTCTTCGACAACGGAGAACGGTTCTCCCTGCCTGCCGAACTGCTGCGCGTCGAAAGCCCGTCGGCCGAGGTTCGCGGACACGGCGAGGGCCAGCGGATCACCGTTGCCGGCAAGCGCCAGGTCGGAATCGTGGCGGTGGAGCAGGTCGGCAACTACGCGGTGCGGATCAGGTTCGACGATGGCCACGACACCGGCATCTACACCTGGCGCTATCTCCACGAGCTCGGAACACGCCAGGAGAAGATATGGAACCGCTACCTGGCGCGGCTGGAAAGCGAAGGAATGAGCCGGGAGCCGTAGCTCAGGGCAGCCGACCGGCGAGCAGCGCCGGCAGGGCGCCGCCGACACCCATGCCGCGACGCATGAACATGCGCTTGAGCCCGGGGCTTTTCTCCACGATCGCGAGGCCGGCCTGCCGGGCGGCACGCACCGGGACCGCCGCGTTCGAGAACAGGCGGTTCAGCCCGTGGGTCGCCGCGGTCAGGGCGGTGACGTCGACGCTGCGGGCAGCCTCGTAGCGACGCAGGAGTTCGGGATCACCCGGATCGAGCCCGAGCCGTCTGGCATGCGCCAGCTGTTCCGCCAGTTCCGCGATGTCCCGCAGCGCCAGGTTGAATCCCTGCCCGGCAATCGGGTGCAGCGCCTGGGCGGCATCGCCCACCAGCACCAGCCGCTCCGCGCGCCGGGAACGGGCCTGCACCAGCGAGAGCGGAAAGACCCAGCGCCGGCCCACGATCTCGAGCTCTCCGAGCATCCCCTCGAACCGGGCATCGAGCGCATCGGCGAAGTCCCGGTCGTCAAGCCCGGCCAGGGCCTGCGCGGTCGCCCGCTCCTCGGTCCAGACCACCGAGGAGCGGCGGTGTGTCATCGGCAGGACCGCCAGCGGGCCACCGGGCCAGAACCACTCGTAGGCGATGTTGTCGTGCTCACGGGCATGGGCAAGGGTGCAGACCATCGCCGTCTGGTTGTAGTCCCAGCGTGTCGCCGCGATCCCGGCGCAGCGGCGGACCGCGCTGTCGCGCCCGTCGGCGCCAACGAGCAGACGGGCGCGCAGGGTTGCGCCGTCATCCAGCCCGACCCCGATCCCCGCGGCCTCCGTATCAAGCCGTACCACCCCGGCGCCCCGGTGCTGGGTGACGAGTGGCTGCGCGAGCACCTGCGCCAGCAGGGTGCGGTGCAGCAGGTGGTTCTCGACGATGTACCCCATCGGGCTGTCGCCGGCCGAGCGATGATCGTAGGCGAGGTAGCGCCGCGACGCACCGTCGCGCACCCGGATGTCGAGGATCGGCTCGGCGTGCGGTGCGAGGAATTCCCAGGCCCCGATCGCAGCGTAGAGCGCCTGTCCCGCTGCCCCGATCGCCGTGGTCCTGCCGTCAGCCGGCGCCGCATCGAGGGGCCGCCGTTCCACCAGCTGGACCTGGTGGCCGCATCGGGCAAGCGCCAACGCCGTGGTCAGTCCGCCAAGCCCGGCACCGACAACGAGGATGCCGTCTCCGGTCATCCCGCCGCCACCCGCGACAGGGCGCGGTCCCGCAACGCAGACGGACCGGGCCGACCATCCGGCCAGGCCGGATGGTCGATGGCGCACTCCTGCGGCCCGGCGGCACGCCGATCCCGTTCGGGGCGCGGCTGACCTCCGCTCACCGCGACCGCGGAAAAGCTGGCAGGTGCCGACCGGCCCGCCGGCACTTCACGCCGGTGGGCGTCGAGGCCGCGGGCGTCAAGACGGCGTGGATGCGCAGACCACGGTCGCATCGATCCTCCTGTCCGGCCGTGACAACAGCGGGGCCATGATGCCCGTGCAGGTCGCGATGTCCAGAACCATGCCACACAGCGGCATCGGAAACTGCATAAAATATCATCAGCTCAAATTCTATGCATAAACTTTGGTCATTTCCGGCCTTTCCCGCAGCGAACGGGTCCCGGCACGGTGCAGTGCAGCATGACTGGCACGGTTCTTGATTGTGAGTGTGGGTGAGGCCGCGGTCAGGTCTCGCGCAATGATCTCGAAAGGGAGGGGCAAGGCATGAAGCTGGTCATGGCGGTTATCAAGCCGTTCAAGCTCGAGGAGGTCCGCGAAGCGCTGACAGGCGTGGGAGTGCAGGGTCTGACGGCGAGCGAGGTCAAGGGGTTCGGACGCCAGAAGGGGCAAACCGAGATCTACCGCGGCGCCGAGTACGCGGTGAATTTCCTGCCCAAGGTTCGCATCGAGGTCGTTGTCGACGACGCGCAGGCGGAAAGCGTGGTCGAGACCGTCCAGCGGTCCGCCCGGACCGGCCGGATCGGCGACGGCAAGATCTTCGTCATCGACGTGACGTCCGCAGTCCGCATTCGCACCGGCGAATCCGGCCCCGACGCTCTTTAGGAGGATACGAGAAATGAACAGGTTCAGGACCTGCATGGTCTTCTGCCTCGCCGCCGGCATCTCCACGGTGATGGTGTGCGGCGCGGCATCGGCAGCCGTCACTGCGGAGACGGCGTACATACTCAACACACTCTCCTTCCTGGTTCACGGCTTCCTCGTCATGTGGATGGCCGCGGGCTTCTGCATGCTCGAGGCCGGCCTCGTGCGCTCGCGCAACACCACGGTGCAGTGCACAAAGAACATCGGCCTGTACTCGGTGGCCGGCCTCACCTTCTGGCTGATCGGATACAACCTCATGTACAGCGGGGTCGACGGAGGACTGATCGGTGTTCCCGGTCCCTGGAGCGCGTCCGACCCGTCGCTGACGCCCGACGGGTTCGTTGCCGACGAGGGCAACGTCTACGCTTCCGGTTCCGACTGGTTCTTCCAGATGGTCTTCGTCGCCGCCGCCGGATCCATCGTCTCCGGCACGGTCGCAGAACGGGTCAGGGTGTTGCCGTTCCTGGTCTTCGTCGTGGTCCTGACCGCGGTCATCTACCCGATCCAGGGTTCCTGGACCTGGGGCGGCGGCTGGCTGTCGAAACTCGGGTTCTCCGACTTCGCCGGATCCACCATCGTCCACTCCGTCGGCGGCTGGGCGGCGCTCGCCGGCGCCCTGGTGATCGGCGCCCGCCGCGGCCGGTTTGCCGCCGACGGGCGGGTCACGCCGATGCCGGGATCGAACCTGCCGCTCGCCACTCTCGGCACCTTCATCCTGTGGATGGGCTGGTTCGGGTTCAACGGCGGCTCGCAGCTGGCCCTCGGGTCCGGTGCCGACGCGGCCGCGATCGCCTCGATCTACATCAACACCAACCTCGCAGCCGCTGCCGGCGTGGTCGCCGCAATGGTTCTCACGCGGGCCATCTACGGCAAGATCGACCTGACGCTGGCGTTGAACGGGGCGCTTGGCGGGCTGGTTGCAATCACCGCCGAACCGCTGATGCCGGCACCCGGCCTCGCGGTCGTCATCGGGGCTATCGGCGGGGTGCTGGTCGTGGTGTCCGTCCCGCTGCTCGACAGGCTCAGGATCGACGACGTGGTCGGCGCGATCCCGGTTCACCTGCTGTGCGGCATCTGGGGCACCATCGCGGTCGTCTTCAGCAATTCCGGGGCAGCCATCGGAACCCAGCTGGTGGGCATCGGTGCCATCGGTGCCTTCACCTTCGTTGCCAGCGCCCTTGTCTGGCTCGCTCTCAAGGTCACCATCGGGGTGCGGCCCGAGGAAGACGAGGAGAGCACGGGTCTCGATCGGTCAGAGTGCGGGATGGATGCCTACCCTGAATTCGGGCAGGGATCACAGACCATCTGAGCCCCGTTACCGGCCCGGCGGAATCCCCCTCACCCGCCGGGCCGGATCCGTGTCACCGGACGTGGACGTGTCTGCCTGCCCCGTGCACTGGCAACGGTCGGCGAACCCGGCGCTGCGGGTCGCGGCACCCGGCCTGCCCGGCATCGAAGAGCCCTGCCGGCACGTCACTCCGGTCCGCCCGCCTCATCCGTTACTTCGATCCCGGCGCCTTCCAGGTTTCTCCACCGCGGCTCCGGCCGGTGATCCGCTTCTCACGCACAGTTCCGGGCACGTCATCCCGGGACGAAGGGTTCCGGCACCATCGCGCCGTTCGCACCGGACGATGTGGCCACGGACGAAGCCCGCTTGCACCCCTCGCTCTCATGTCCGGTCTGGCGCAATCAGCCGCTTCAGGTGTGCCTCGATGTTCATTCTCTCATGGACGATCTCGACAACCTCGAGCGTCTCCGGCTTCTCGCGCAGGATCAGGCAGTGCAAACCCTCGCGACAGAGGAAGAGGAGAGGCCCGAGGCATCGCGCACACCGTGCATCAGCCGCTCGCAGGACTGCGCCTTCGGGCCCGTCCCGGCGGCGAGCACGTCAATTCGTCCCGCGAGCTGCGCCGCGTACACCCCGGCCTGTCCTTCGCCGAACTTCTCGACCGTCCAGGCCAGGATGTCGTCCAACCGCTCAAGCGCGGCCGGCGCAAAGACGACTCGCTTCATCGTTCGCGGCGCGGGCGCTTCGCCTTCTCAAGCAGTTCGCCGAGCACCACAGCAGGCGCGCCACCGCGACCCTCACCGCGGTCGAGTTGCTCAAGCCCGGCACCGATCCCCGCGCGGATCTCGGTCAGCTGGTCAGCGTGTTTGCGCTGTTGCAGTTCGCGCAGCGCATCGCGCACCACTTCGCTTGCGTTGTTGCAGGCACCGCCCGCCACCAGGTCGTCGATGAAGTGGGCGAGTTCGCTCGTGAGCGCAACATTTCGGGCATGGCGTGCCGGCATTGCCGGATTCTCCGACTGTTCCACCGCGAGCCTGTTCCAGGATGGCATACCATGTCGCCCGCGGGACACGAGGTACATCCCCACCCTCGGCGCGAGGCGGTGCGCTTCGCACACCGGATCGGCACGCGTGCTCCGGTCGGATTATCGCCCGATCTCCGACGACAATGTGACGATCGCGAGAAGCACCAGTCCCAACCCCGAATGTGCAGCACGCTGCGGGGTCGAACCCGCGGAGCCACCGGGGAGTGTGCGGACCTCGGAGCTTGTGACGCGGGCGCCCGCCAGCGCTGCCGGCCCAGGCCGGCAGGAAACTGCGTATTCGAACCGGCCAGAGAACCGAGGTTGCGGACCGGCGGTCGCCCGCCTGGCACGGTCGCATCCACGCAGACCGATCCTGGCTTTTCCGATCTTGATGGCCGGCGCGCCCGAGACGGAGGGCCAGGAATACAGCAGTCGCCATCCCGAATTCGTCTGGCCCCTGCCGGGATGGTCTTCAGCCCGGCCAGTACGCGTCTGAAATCAATCAGGACCCCGAGCACCCGTAAAGGCTCATGTCGCAGGGTCGGGGCGCCGGGTGTAACGGCGAACTGGTTCAGAAAGCGTGCGATCGCGGGGCGGGGCGCGATCCCCGAACCACAACCCGGGTATCCAGATCCGGAAACAGCCGGACTGCGGCCGAAACCTTCTCCCGGATGGTGGTCTCTGTTACGATTCCGCTGTCATCGCGCCGGTGACAGGACGATGCCTGAAAGTCGATGCAGTGGATGCCTGAGTTCGAATCGACCCTGAACACCGCGATCCTCAACCTCCGGTCCGGCCGTCTCGACAGGGAAGAGGACATCAAGCTCGCGGTGATCCTGCCGATCCTGAATGCCCTGGACTGGGACTCTGCCGATCCCGAGGCGTTGAGGCCCGAGTATCCGGCGGGTCGGGGACGCGTCGACTATGCGCTGATCTGTCACGGCCGCCCGCAGGTATTCGTCGAAGCCAAGCGGCGCGGCGCCCTCGACGCCCGGGCCGAATCCCAACTCTTCGGCTACGCCGCAAACAACGGAGTGCCCCTGCTCGTGCTGAGCGACGGACTGTGCTGGGACTTCTATCTCAGCATGGCCGACGGTCGCCCGGAGGAACGGCGGTTCCAACGTCTGGAACTGCGTTCAGGGGACAAGGTGCCGGAGTACGCCGCGACGCTGGACACCTGGCTGCGCAAACGACAGGTGGCGTCGGGCGAGGCCCGCCGCAGCGCGGAAAGCCGCCTGGAGAGCAACCGTTCGAAAACGAGGGCACGGGATGCAGTTCCAAGGGCGTGGCGAGCCCTGACCGAGGAACCCGACGGGCTGCTTTGTGACCTGTTGGCGGAGAGGGTGGTGGCAATGGTCGGGGCCGAACCTCGACGATCGGATATCGAGGACTTCCTGCGCGATCTTCGGGCCTCCCGTCCGTTGTCGGCGCCTGCCGAGCGGTCGTCTGCACAACAGCCCGAGAACCCGGTCGCGCGAGCACGCGCGGTAAGGACCGGCGGCGATGGCACCTTCCGACCGGGCGCATCGGCCAGCACGTCTGCGGTGCCGACAGACGGCGCAGCGACCGGCGGAGAAACGCTACAGGACGTTGTGAGGGACCTCATGCGCGCTGTTCTCGAGGACTTTCCCGACACGCTTGACAGCGAAACAATCGAACGGCTGGAGACCTCGACCAATCCCCTAGGGCTGAAGATCGGTAACCACACCCTGATCCGGAAGGTCGCGCACGGCACGCGAGTCAACGGCCGCAACAGGTACTGGACGACGCCTTTCGGCGAAAGATGGTATGTGTGTTCCCAGTGGTGGAGAACGGATCACCGGCACAATGCCCGAAGGCTGGCGGCGTGGGTGGAATCGCTTATTGGCGACGTGGAAGCAGGTCGAGCGAGGAGCCGCTTGAAGGACATCGTCGACCGCTTGCCCATCCATGAAAAATGATCCGGGCCCTGGATCGGCGATTGCCGAGTGCGCCAGCTGCACAACGTTGATCCAGTCGGAATCTGTCGCAAACATGGAAACTGCCCAGTCCCGAGAGAGGATCAGACGGATTGCCGTTGAACCTTCATCGACAACAGGCGCCCGGCGCCTGGAACTGACGGTCAGCCGCACCGATGAGGTTCGCCAGCCTTGATTTCCAACGTGTTCAATCGCAGAGAATCTTCAGCCTCCCGCCCCAGTGTGGTGCCGAATCCACGGGACAGCCGGCACGGCGTCTTCGTCGCCTTCTGGAAGTTGCGTCGACGGCGGCTATTCGGATTCCTGTTCCGACTTTGCGTCCTGAGCGTCGTGCTCAGCGGGGCGCTGGTTGCGATCTGGCAGCAAATGGAAATCAGAAGGCTGATGTTCGACGCTACGCTGGAATTGGGAATCGCACGATGCGATCTATACCTGGACAGGAACCGCGATCTCGTGGATTGGAAGTGCTTTCGCAGATAGGCCCGCCGGGAGACGGTTGAACGACGGCTCGTGAGAGGTAAGGGGTCGGCGGCTTTGTGGCAGCGCGCATTGCAGGGGCGCCAAGTCGCCCAGGAATTCGGTCTCGCTCCACTTCCACCGACCGGTCGGTGGATTGGAAGACGAAGGGAAATTTGCCGACATGAAGTGAAGGTGGTTCGCCGAGCATCGCGGCCCTCACCGCGGTCGAGCTGTTCGAGTCCGGCGCCGGTCCTCGCGCGAATCTCGGTCAGCTGGGAGGCGTACCTGCGCTATTGCAGTTCGCACTGCACATCGCGCACCACTTCACTTACATTGTTGCAGGCGCCGCTCGCCACCAGACCGTTGATAAAGCCGACGAGTTCGCTCGTGAGCGCAATGCTTCGGACATGGCGCGTCGGCATGGTCGTATCGCCCGATTGTTCCGCGCGGCTGATTGCAAGATTATATGTCGGCCAATTGAAAGCCAATTAGTGGATTCCCTGTCGGCGGCGGTGCCCGAAAGTGGGCTGGCAAGCATCGCCATCCGCCGCTTGCGGTGTCCCGGGCAGGAACGCTTCGGGCATTGTCGCGGACGTGATCGCGAGCGGCAATGGTTCGCGGCGCTCCTGATGGGCACCGGCCACGGTAGACCATAGGCGATTGCCGGCCCGACGCGTTGCTGGAAGCCAACCGGGGTATCGAGATCGGCGGCACCGCCGCACCGGTGCCTCAATGCAAGCTTGGCAAATCGTCAATGTCCACCTGGGCCACGAACCGAGCGGGTAGCGGATGAGATTCCATGAAGCGAACGGCGAGAGACTTCGACGGATCAACGCTCGGGTCTCGTGGCTTGGTCACCGACCAGCCGAGCCTGTCAGGAATGAAGGTGTCCTGTCCCGCGATGGGTCCGTCAGCCACGGAAATGCCGGACCCTGGGGAGGAGGTCCGGGCTCGGACGGCCGTCGACGGTCGCGGCCCAGCCGGTGATGTCCGGGCGCCGGCCGAACAACGCGAAGACATGCCCGTCCCGGTCGGGGCCGGGTTGGAGGCCGCCGTCGACGCGCCATCCATGGGCCGCGCCGGGTTGCAGCGCCGCGGAAGGTGCGGTGATGCCGTCGACATGTTCCCGATGCCGCCGGGCGGCCTGCTGGCATGCCGGCCAGGTATCCGGTCCACCGGTCAGTGTTTCGCGAGGCAGGTCCGGTCGATGCGACGGGGCTTCGCCGATGTCGACGGCCCAGAGGGCGCGGCGAACGGTGGCGAGGTCCTGCGGGTCGCGGATCTCCTCGTGTCGAACAAACTCCGCCCAGGCCCCGTCCGGTGTGTCGCAGAAGTAGTGGGCGAGCTCGCCCGGCGCGTTCCACCGGCCGGCGGATTGCGACGAATCCTCCCGCAGAAAGGGAAAGCGGGGATCGGAGTGGCGATAGGCGATCACGTCGCCGGCGACGAGGCCAGGGCTCGGGCGAGCTCGCGGACCCTTCGGGGGCCGTCGTCTCCCGGCGACCACTCGTCGCCGAGCGCCTGCGCGGGCGTGTTGCCGTCGAGCCGTTCGCGGGGCCGGTCGAACCAGCGCCGGACCCCGATGTCGTTGTACGCGCCGGCGAGGTCCCCGGCCACGAAGGCGAGAAAGTGAAGCCGCGCGGCGATCGCGTCCGGCGTGGAGCGGCTGCCGGAAATGTAGCGCTGGGCACTGGACCGGGAGATGCCGAGGAGGCGGGTCAGCAAGTCCACCCCCAGGACTCCCTGCAGGGCACGCCATTCGTGCGCGGGGGCCGGGGACTGGTCGAGGGCCTCGTTGATCTTCTCCAGGAGCGTGGCAAGCCGGGCGGCATCGGAGCAGGGCATCAGGTGAAGTTCCGCAAGGAAGCTGCGGCCGATACCGGCTTCGGCCATGCCGGTTTCGAGCTCCTCGATCGCGGATTGGTCCAGGCAGGTGACGGGACGCAAGAGCAGGCCCATCGCGTCGGCGCGGGTCAGCGCCTCAATTGCGGCGGAGGCAAGCCTCGGGTCGTCGAACGGACTGCGAACGGACCGAATATGGAGATTCGTCATGATCCAGATGTATGCCACGGTTGCGGCCGGGTCAACGCAGACTGGATCGGACCAGCGCGGGTTCGTTCAGGCGACATATGGGCTGACGAGTACGAACTCGTCGAGACGGGCGAAATATGTGACCGACAGCCCTTTGGAAACACGAAGACCCGCACCGGAGCGCGGGCCTCGGAAAGAAGGCAGTACAAGACTGCGTCTCAAGAGCAAATGTCGTTCCGCACGTTGGTCAAAATCAAGAAGGCGTCAACTTGCCGGCGTGCCGACCAGATCCACCAATCCCGTTACGATCCGCCGTGAGACCGCGGACGACGATTGCCCCGTCTTTGGTCTCCGTGATCTGGCACGACACCGCGACGTCCACCGCCGGAGGCGCAGAGAACGCGCCCATGCCCCGGTGGTCGAGCCGGCCGCGCCGGCCGACGGTCAACAATGGGCATGCTCGTTGAGCGAGCCGGAGTGGGAGACGTTCATGCACGACGACCATCCCGAATACGGCGACTCCAGGGTCCCGAACTTCAGCTTGACCTTCGCCTTGATATCGTACAGCGGGGCAGCTCGATGGTGGAAACCGTCACCACCCTCCACAAAGACGAGCACAATCCGGTGGCTGACGCCCTTGGCCAGGAACTGGTCGTTCTTGGTCGTGCATTCCTCGGCTTCCCACGGACCAGTGTACTCCCTCCACGGGGGCTTTCCGCTTGTGCCCCAATCGTGAAAGTGATCCACCCGCCACGTCACGCAGAACCCGGATGCCGGAAAGGAGTGATCGACATCCCATTGGACGTAGTAATGGCCCCACATTCCGCCGGAAAAATCTTCGATGGTCGGCGCCGTCGTCGTCTTGGTGGTTGTTTCCGATATCGTCGCAAATTCAGTTAGTTCGCTGCCAATGGATTCCCAAAACGCCTGAGCCGACTGAGAGAACGCGAAGACAAGCACCGCAACCGAAAGCCATATCCTCTTCATTTGTCGACCTCTTTTCGGACAAACTTCCCCTTTTTCACCCGAGTCCGCGTAGATGCCAACCGAATCCGGAGGAGTCCGTCTCTGCAAGATGATGCGATGCCGAAGAACCGTCACCCAATTGGCGCTCGGCTCCGTTCCATCGCAGTACCTGCAGACCGTTATTCTTCCGGGGACTCAGCCCCATGTAGTCACTTGAACGCTCAGCAATCAACAAGAATTTCACGCTCTGTCGTGCAGCTTCAAAAATCAGCCTAAACTACAAACAAAGTTGTCAGTTACTACAAATGGAGTACCTGTCGGCGCTCACTTCGGTGTTCTTGCAGAGTCCGGAGAGGAGCTGTGCGCAGAAGGAAAGTGTCGGCGTAGCCCGACAGGCCCGGGTATTGCCTGACAGGCGGTGTCGTGCCAGGCGTCCCGCGAAGAGAACCCGCCGACGCAGGCTGTTCTGCTTGGGTTGTCGATGCCCGGACAGATTCCGCATCCGGCTCCGGCTGCGTCGGGCCGCGGGCGGGGTACCATCACCAGCGGAACGGGCTGACGGGCAACGTCGATGCAGCAAACGAGTCTGGTCATCCGCTGCGAGCGGCGCAGGGGTACGGCTCCACGGCATGAGAGACGGATGAAGGGCCGGCACACGCCGGGGCGCCGGCAGCCTGCCAACTCGCGGCTTGCGGCGCGAACCATCGGCCTCGCGCCATGCCTCCACCTCGGTACCCTCGTCCGGAACGGCGACGGACCGCTCGGTGCCGTCCCCGAGCCGCAGGCCGATCATCGACCGGGTGCCGACCGCCTGGTCGCAGACCGCCGCCAGCACGATATCGTTGAATGCCTCCAGATCCTCACGGTGCGTGAGATCCTCGGTGATCGTCCTGCCCCGGACTTCGGCGTCGTCCAGGCCCAGAAACCGCGAAGCCGACGGGTTCATGGTGCCGATGCGGCCGCCGGCGGTGACGGTCAGGACCCCTTCGCCCATGCTCTCCAGCACATTGGGGTGAAGCAGTGAGTCCACGGGCGCCTTCGTGTCCTGCCCGCCCGAGAGGACTGTCGGCCATCATTGTTCCGCCTCGCCACCGGCCCTATCGAGGCTGGCCCGGTCTGCCGGTGATCCAGTTCCACGGACGCACGTGGACCTCCGCGAAGAGATCGGCCCGGCCGTAGGGGCTGTCCTCGATGAAGGCCCGGGCCGCCTCGAGCGAGGGCGCCTCGATCACGATATGGCTGCCGATGTGGGTCTCCGCGTCGTCGGCGAGGATCTGGCCGCCGTGGTGCAACACCACCTCCGGGTGATCGGGGTGGTCGTGGAGATACTCGCGGAAGGCGTCGGCGTTCGTGCTGCGCGCCTCGGCTGCTTCCGGCCTGTCAGTGGCGAAGATGGCAAAGTACATCGTCTTCCTCCTGCTATGGCCCCTGTCGGGCAGGTCTCGGGATCCGCGAAGTGCGGGGTTCACGACCGGGGATCCGAATCGGCCCCGGGCGGCTCCACGCGCACGGTCACGATTTCGGTGTCGTGGTACTGCTGGTGACGCACCGAAGAGGCGAGATGGCGCAGGATCCTCAGGGACACCTCGCGCTCGAACGCGCCCCCGGCGCTCGCCTCACCGAGGAGTGAAATACGGTCCTGAATGTTCTCCTCGCCTTTCGAGGCAACGAACTCCAGCACGGCTCCGCCGTCTTCGCCGCGCGCGGTGAGGAACAGACGCTGGCGGCCGGTGCCGGCGTCCGCCTCGTCCTCCTGCCGGAGCGTCAGCAAGATCTCCTCGCAGACGGCATCGAGGCGGTCCTTCATTCGCGCATCCAGGCCTCTTCTCGACGCAAACCTGCCGACGAAGTTCCGGATCTCGTGCAGGGCGGACAGATCGAACTCCACTTCCAGGCGGTCGCGGCGCGGCCTGGTCAGTTCGACAAACATGGTCATGACGATTGCCGTGACGCCTCCGGTCAGCATTCCGTTCTTCAGGAGGGCAACCGCAAGCGCCGAGGCCTGCTCGGGAATGACCGCCCCGCTCTGGAAGCCCACGCCGATCCAGAACGAGACCCCGATAATCAGGCCTTTGCGATAGTCGATTTCGTCCTGGATGATGACCTTGATGCCGATGATGAAGATCGTTGCCATGGTGATGCCGATGAACGCCGTGACGACCGGACCCGGTATTGCAAGGATCACCGCAAGCGCCTTGGGAACAAATGCCAGCACGATGAACGCCGCCCCGAGCGCAAGGCCGATGCTTCGGGATCCGATCCCGGTGATCTCGACCATGGATGCGCCTGTCGGACGGAAGCCGAGAGGCATTGTGCCCGCCAGGCCCGACAGCAGGTTGCCCGCTCCGTCGGCAGCCACGGCACCCTGTACCACCCGGAAGTCCACGGCCCGGCTCTCGGTCGACGATACGCGCTGGATCGCGACGGCACCGCTGATGGTCTGGATCGTGCCCACGAGGGCGATGAACAGGAACGCGGGAAGCAGCGCCCAGAAGCCGGCCCCGAAGCGCAGGTCCAGAGCCGGCCATTCGGGCGTTGGAATTCCGATCCACGGAGCCCCCGCAACCCGATCCAGGTCGTAGAGACCGAACATGCCCGCAACGATCGAGCCCGCGACGATTCCGATGATCGGCGCCCACAGGCGCACCTGTCCCTTCGCCACCAGCGTGATGCCGCAGGTCACGGCCAGCGTGATCGCCGCGCTGAGCGGTGCGGCCAGCATCGGGGTGTCGCCCGGCACGTTCTTCATCTGGTCGAACATGACCGGCATGACCGTGACCGGTGTCAGCATGAGGACCGTACCTGTCACGGTCGGCGTAAGGATGCGCCGGAAGAGCGAGAGGCGGGCGGAAAACGCGAACTGGACCAGGGCGTAGGTGACGACCAGGGCTGCAAGCAGCGCCGGACCGCCGGTGGTGAGCGCGGTGATGCTGACCGCGATGGCAACCCCGGTCGTTCCGATCGCGAGGACATAGCCGGCGCCGAACCGGCCGATCCGCCGCGCCTGGAGCATCGTGGTCAGGCCGCAGGCCGCAACGGAGGCAAACACGGCCCAGAGCAGGACGTCCTCCGGCTGGCCGGCGGCCCGGAACACGACCGTCGGAATGATGACCGCGCCGGGAAGCACCAGGCAGGCAATCTGCAGGGCGAGGCCAACGCTGAGCGGGACCGGGATCTTCGCGTCGGGATGACGGAGGCTTCCCGCGCGTCGGTCGGACCGGTTGATCGCCATGTTCTAGCCCAGCCCTGTTTCCTGCGACATGCGCGGCAACGGGGGCCGTGCACTGCCCGCGTTGCGGGAGATCCCGCTGCCTTCCGCTGCATCGTCGCACACGCTTTCGCCGCGCCCAATCGTCAGCAAACGCTCGTGCATCGCAGAAAACACCTTTCACGGAACTTCGACAGAGTGTTCGCGGCCTGCGGAGCAAGTCAAGCCGTTCCCGGCCTGCGGAATCGCTTCGGGAACTTGCTGTTCCGGATCAAGCCTGCCTTTCGTACCGCCGTATCGGTTCTGGTGAAAAGGTGTGAGACCCCGGACACTCTGTCGATCCCTGAAGGGGTTGACGTTCCCCGGCGCCCCGGTGCGACGCGCCCCCCGCGGCATGGGTGTGCCGCTCTGGCCGGCCTGGCCCTGCGACCGCCACCCGTTCCCGCCCCTGTATGAACCTTGTCAGTGCCGCCAAGTGGTCGGCCAGGTGTACGAAGTCAGGCGCCCTGTCGCGTGTCCGGCCCCTCGATGCGGCAGGTCATCGGCCGGGAGCCCTCATGGACCGGGTCCGTTTCGCGGCCTCGAGGGCTCTGTGGTGCGCAGCTGGTTTTCCCGGTCCCGACTCCGTCGACCGCCTTACGGTCGATTTGCCTCCGTGCTACATTTCTGCCCGACATGGTGCTGGATGAAGGCGCCTGGTGGCCGATGCCACGTTCGACACAAGGAGCATCCGATGTATTTCGCGATATTCGGAACCGACAAGCCCGGCATGGGGCAGCAGCGGCGGGATACGCTGGACGAGGTCGCGTCTTATGTGAGAGACCGCCCCGGCCATTCCGATGTAACCCTGCACAGCGGCGGCCCGACCTTCGACGAAGAGGGCGCAATCAACGGCTCGCTCCTCATCGTCGAAGCCCCCTCGCTCGAGGCGGCGCGGGCTTTCCTCGCCGACAGTCCCCTCCAGAAACTGGGCCTTCTCGGGGAGGTGAGCATCCGGCAGTGGGACTGGAAGACCGGACGCCCCGGCTAGACGCCCCGGGAGCTTCTGTCGGGAGCGCGTGGACCGCTATCGGGCCGCCGTTGCCTGTCCGGTGACGCAGCGTCCGGCGCTCTGGTGCATTTCCCCTTCGTCGGGCGCGGTCATCGAGGCCCACGCCGCTGAATTCGCCGGTCACGTCTCGCGCCGGACACCTGGAACCGGGAGGACGGAACACATGAGCGCTATTCGTGGACTTGCCGGTGCCGCAGCGCTGATCCTGTTCGCCACCGGACTGACCAGCCTGTTTCCCCACCCCGTTGACGCGGAGCAGATCACCCTTCGCCTGCACCATTTCAACTCGCCCAAGGCGATCGCCCATCGGCTGTTCATGCGCCCCTGGGCCGACGAGATCGAGAAAAGGACCGAAGGCCGGGTCAAGATCCAGGTGTTTCCGGCGATGCAGCTCGGCGGCAAGCCGCCGGATCTCTATGGCCAGGCGCGCGACGGCGTGGTCGACATCATCTGGACGATACCCGGCTACTCGCCGGGGCGGTTTCCGCTGACGGAGGTGTTCGAACTGCCCTTCCTGGCCGGCGGCGCGACGGCAGCCAGCCAGGCGCTGACCGAGTTCCATCAGAAATGGATGAGGGACGAGTACAAGGATACTCATCCCCTGGTCTTTCACAGCACCGCGCCGACCCATCTCCACACCGTCGGCAAACAGATCCGTGTGCTCGAGGACTTCGAGGGCATGAAGATACGCACCCCCTCGCGGGTGGGCGCGGTGACGCTCAGGGCGCTGGGCGCCGTCCCGGTCGGCATGCCGGTCCCCGCCGTCTATGAAGCCCTGTCCCGGGGCGTGGTCGAAGGAACCGCAATCCCGTGGACCATCATGCGTCCCTTCCGTCTGCACGAGGTGACGAACTACCACACCGAGGTCGCTCTCTCCCGCGTCTCTTTCGTGATGACGATGAACAAGCGGCGCTACGAGGAACTGCCGCCGGACGTCAAGGCTGTCATCGACGAGAGCACCGGCATGGTCTTGGCCAGGCGGCTGGGCAAACTCTGGCATGAGGACGAGAAACCGGGCCGTGCGATCGCGGTTGAGCGCGGTCAGCCGATCCTGTCCCTTTCCGAGGCGGAGCGGGTGCGTTGGCTGAAGAAAACCCGACCGGTCTTCGACAGCTGGGTCGAGAAGGTCGGCGCCCTGGGGTACGACGGGGAGGCGCTGCTTGCCGAGGCGAGGCGCCTGCTCGCCAAGTACGGCGGCGACCGGCAATAGTGGCGAGCGGGTGATGAACGGCGAGGCAGGGGGCGGGTTTCGCGAACCGGCTCCCTGTTCGACGGAACACCGCCTCGGCGCCGTCTGCGAACATCTGACCAGAGCGCTGGCGATAGCAGGCGGCCTGCTCCTGATCGGGGTCGTGGCCATGACCGGGATCAGCGTCTTCGGGCGCTACATCTTCAACGCGCCGATCCCCGGTGACTACGAGATCACCGAGCTTGCCTGCGGGGTCGCGATATTCGCCTTCTTCCCCTACTGCCACATGAAGAACGCCAACATCGTGGTCGAATTCTTCACCGGACGATTGCGCCCTCGTTACAGGACGGCGCTGGACACGGTGCACAATCTCGCCTTCGCAACGGTCGCAGCGCTGGTCACCTGGCGTCTCTTCGTCGGAGGTGTTCACAAGCTTGAGGATGGCGAGACGACGCTGTTTCTCGGCATTCCGATCTGGCTGGGCTACTTCTCCGCGCTGCCGGGGGCGACGTTGCTGACTGCCGTCAGCATCTGGATGGTCTATCGCCACCTGCGCGCGCTCGGCCGATGACCGATATCGAGTTCGGCGGGCTCCTGTTCGTCGTCTGCCTGGTACTGATCGCCCTGCGGATGCCGGTCGCGGTCGCCATGTTTGCGGTTGGCGGATTCGGGTTCGCCACGCTCGCGGGATGGTCGGCGTTTCTCGGCCTGCTCAACACCGGGCCGTTCGGCCGGACGTCGGGCTATACCCTCTCGGTGCTGCCGTTGTTCCTGCTGATGGGCCAGTTCGCCACCCGGGCCGGACTCGGCCGCTCGCTGTTCGACTCGGCACGCGCCTGGGTGGGACACCGGCGTGGGGGACTGGCCATCTCGACCGTCTGCGGCTGCGCGGCGTTCGGCTCCATCTGCGGGTCGTCGTTCGCGACGGCGGCGACGATGGCGTCGGTGGCGTTGCCCGAGATGAAGCGCTGCGGCTATTCCGGGGCGCTGGCCACCGGCTCGCTGGCCGCCGGCGGCACCCTGGGCATCCTGATCCCGCCGTCGGTGATCCTGGTGATCTACGCGATCATCACCGAGCAGTCGGTCGGCAAGCTGTTCTTCGCCGCGCTGATCCCCGGCATCATCGCGACGCTCGGCTATGCCGTCGCCGTCAGCCTGTACGTCCGGTTCAACCCGGCATCCGCTCCGGTCGTTCCGGCCGTACCGTTCCGCGAGCGGGTGCGCAGCCTGCGTCCGGTGTGGCCGGTTGCGACCATCTTCCTGCTGGTCATCGGCGGCATCTATCTCGGCGTGTTCACCCCGACCGAAGGTGCGGCGATGGGGGCTGCGGCCACCTTCCTGCTGGCATCCGTGCCCGGGCGGCTCGATTGGAAGGGCTTCGTCGCCAGCGTGCTGGAGACCGCGCAGGCTACCGCGGCGATCTTCCTCATCCTGATCGGCGCCGAGGTCTACAACGGCTTTCTCGCCTTGTCCCGGATCCCGGTCGAACTGGCTGACGCCTTCGCGGAGTCGGGACTGGCGCCGATGTCGATCCTGATCGGCATCATGCTCGTCTATCTGATCCTCGGCTGCGTCATGGACAGCCTGGCCATGATCCTGCTGACGGTGCCGGTCTTCTTTCCCCTGGTCACCGGCCTCGATTTCGGCCTTGGGGAAGAGGAGGTCGCCATCTGGTTCGGGATCCTGACCCTGATCGTCGTCGAGGTCGGGTTGATCACCCCACCGATCGGACTCAACGTCTACGTGATCAACTCCCTGGCCGACAACGTCCCGCTCGGCGAGTCGTTCAAGGGCGTTTTCCCGTTCCTGCTAAGCGATTTCGTCCGCGTCGCGATCATTCTCGCCGTGCCCTCGACGTGCCTCTGGCTCCCCGGGCTGCTCTGATGTCATGTCTGCGAGTGCACGTCGAGGCGGGAACGGGAACTCCCGCCCGCCGTCGTGATCGCAGCGAATGCCGTCCGGGACGGTCGGTTCGGGTCCGTTCCCGACAGCTGCCGGAGCCATGAACGCCGATGCGTCCGACAGCCGTTCCGATACCGGCCGCCATCCCGACGAGACGATCCGGGCGATGCCTGCCGCCGATGCCGGTCTGCAATGCACGTCACGGACCCGGCCATGCCGGGCACCGTTCTGATGCCGACGGACGCGTTTCGGGTTGCGGTTCCGGTTCCACCGAGGTCATCGACCGCGGCACGGGGAACCGGGCGCGTGCGGGTCGACGCAGACCGGTCCTGACCTCGCCGCCCGCAGAGCCCGGGCATGCCGCAGACCTTCGCTCAGGGAAACGGGCGGCGTTGCCTGATGACCTGTTCGCAGGTGGTCCTGCACCACCCACCGGACCGGACTCCATAAAGTTACCGGGAACGATTAAAGTTGTTGCTTAACTATGCGCACCATATACTCCAGCGGTTGTCGATCCTGTCGAGACCGCACGGATGCCCCGATGCTGAACCCGGCCCTTGAACCGTTCGACCAGTATACCTTCGCTCGTCTGAACGCGATCCTCGGTACCGAGCCGCCGGTTTCGAACGAACCGCCGATCCTGCTGTCGATCGGCGAGCCGCAACTGCCGGTGCCCGATCTCGGAACCGATGCGCTTGCCGAACATGCCGCGCTGTGGAACAGGTATCCTCCGCCCGCGGGAGACATCGCGTTCCGTACCGCGGCGGTGAACTGGCTCACCCGCCGGTTCGCGCTCGCGCCGGGCAGTCTCGATCCCGAACGTCACGTGATCCCGACCTCGGGCACCCGGGCGCCGCTGTACCAGATGGGTTTCGTCTGCACACCCCCGCAGAAGTACGGCCAGCGCCCTGCGGTACTGATTCCGAACCCGTTCTACCATGTCTACCAGGGTGCCGCGATCGCGGGCGGTGCCGAGCCGATCTACCTGCCGACCCCGGCCGAACACAACCACCTGCCCGATCTCGACGCGCTCGATGACGAACTGCTGGCGCGCACCTCGGTGTTCTACCTGTGCACACCGGCCAATCCGCAGGGAACCCAGGCCGGGCCGGACTACCTGCGACGCGCGCTGCTCCTTGCGCGCAGGCACGACTTCGTGCTGGCGCTGGACGAGTGCTACTGCGAGATCTACCGGGGCGAGCCGCCGTTCGGCGGACTGCAAACCGAGGGAGCGTTCGACGACGACCTCGCGAACCTGGTCTCGTTCCACTCGCTGTCGAAACGCTCCAACGCGCCGGGGTTTCGCTCGGGTTTCCTGGTCGGGGATCCGGCAATCATCCGCCGCTATCAGCAGTTTGTGACTTTCGGCGGGGTGCCGCTGCCGTTGCCGGTCCTCCACGCCTCGACTGCCCTGTGGAACGACGACGATCACGTGGTGGGCAACCGTGCGCACTATGCCCGCAACTTCGAGATTGCCGAAGAAGTGCTCGCACCCCGCACCGACGTGTTCATTCCGCCATCGGGCTTCTTCCTGTGGCTGGATGTCGGCGACGGCATGGAGGCTGCACGCAGGCTGTGGCGCGAGGCCGCGGTGAAGACCGTTCCCGGTGCGCTGATGGCGCGCGAGGACCCCGACGGGCGCAACCCGGGCCTTCCCTACCTGCGTATTGCCCTTGTCAACGACGCCGAGACCACGCGCGCCGGGCTCACCCGGCTCGCGGACATGCTGTTCGGCAAGTGACCGGCGCCGGGATGCCCTGTTTCGCACGAGGACAAAGGCCATGACCACCGACACGTCCGACCTGCTCCCCGACATTCTGCGCCACGGCATCCGGCGTTGCCTCACGGGCCTGGCCGGACTCGGTTTCCTGGCGCTCGTCGTGGCCCTCGCCGCGGCACTTCTCACCTATTCCTCCGCCGATCCGTCCCTGAACTCGGTGGGGGACGGCACCGTCACCAACGTGCTGGGGCTGACCGGCTCGGTGGCGTCGGACCTGCTGCTCCAGTACCTCGGGATTGCCGCGGTCCTGCCGGTGACCGTGCTCGCGGCCTGGGGTCTGCAGCTGTTGCTCACCAGCACGATCCCGCGGGTCCTGCGGCGGGTGTTGCTGCTGCCGGTGACCCTGATCGTGTTCGCCGCCTTCGCATCCGGGCTTCCCGCCCCGGCGGCCTGGCCGCTCAACCAGGGTTTCGGAGGCGCCATCGGCGACATGCTGTTGTCCTTCCTGCTGGGACTCGACACGTCGCTTGCGGCCCATCCGATCCTTGCCACGCTCGCACTCGCGCTGCTTGCGGGCACCCTCGGTGTATGGAACCACGGCATCTCGCTCGAGTGGTGGCAACGCCTGGCATGGCGGTGGCCCCGGGCCGCCGCCGCCGCCGTTGTGCTCGGGACACGCTCGCTGTTCGCACGTCCGCCTGCCGGACCGACCCGGCGGACCAGGACGTCACGCCGCGAACCCGTCATGTCGGGCCCTGCGACCGCGCCGGCCGAGGAGTTCGAGGATCCCGAACCGGCACCGCAGCCGGTGCTGCGAAGCGGAACACCGGCCAGGCGGCGCAAGTCAACCCGCACATCGAAGCGCGCGAAGCCGCCGCAGCAGAAGGCGCTCGATCTCGACACCAGGGACGGCCATGTGCTGCCGCCTCTCGTTCTGCTCGGGTCCGGTGAGCAGGGCCGGGACGACGAGACACCGCCCGAGACGCTGGAGGCGAATGCCCGCATGCTCGAGGCGGTGCTCAAGGACTACAAGGTCAAGGGCGAGATCGCGAATATCCGGACCGGGCCGGTGATCACGCTCTACGAACTCGAACCGGCGCGGGGCACCCGGGCTGCCCGCGTCATCGGCCTCGCCGATGACATCGCCCGGTCCATGACCGCACTGTCGGTCCGGCTTGCCAGCGTACCGGGACAGAACGCGATCGGGATCGAGCTCCCCAACAAGCGGCGCCGGACCGTGTACCTGCGCGAGATGCTCGAATCCCCGGCCTACAGCCTGAGTACGGCCAGGTTGCCTATCGCGCTGGGCTGCGACATCGGCGGCGATCCGATGGTGGTCGATCTCGCCAGCATGCCGCACCTGCTGATTGCCGGGACCACCGGCTCCGGCAAGTCGGTCGCGGTCAACACCATGATCCTGTCGCTGCTCTACACCCTGCCTCCGGAGCGCTGCCGGCTGATCATGATCGACCCGAAGATGCTGGAACTGTCGATCTACCAGGGCATTCCGCACCTGCTCACGCCGGTGGTCACCGACCCCAGGAAGGCGGTGGTGGCGCTGAAGTGGGCGGTGGGCGAGATGGTCAAGCGCTACGGGGCCATGTCCAAGCTCGGGGTGCGCAACATCGAAAGCTACAACGCCCGCCTGGCCCAGGCCAGCGCCCGCGGCGAGGTGCTGAAACGCCGGGTGCAGGTCGGGTTCGACGGCGAGACCGGCAGGCCGCTGTTCGAGGACCAGATCCTCGACCTGAACCAGCTTCCCCACATCGTCGTCGTGATCGACGAGGTTGCCGACCTGATGCTGGTGGCCGGCAAGGAGATCGAGGGCGCCGTGCAGCGGCTGGCCCAGATGGCGCGTGCCGCCGGTATCCACGTAATCATGGCCACGCAGCGGCCGTCGGTGGACGTGATCACCGGCACCATCAAGGCGAACTTTCCAACACGGATCAGCTTCCAGGTCACGTCGAAGATCGACAGCCGCACCATTCTTGGCGAACAGGGCGCCGAGCAGCTGCTCGGGCAGGGCGACATGCTCTACATGGCCGGCGGTGGCCGCCTGGTCCGGGTGCACGGCCCGTTCGTCACCGATGCCGAGGTCGAGGCGGTGGTCGAACACCTGCGCAGCCAGGGTGCGCCGGAGTACGACGAGACGGTCACCCAGGACGATGCTGTCGGCGATCCGCTCGAAACCTTCGGCCTGGGATCGGAGGACAGCGGCGACAGCCTGTATGACCAGGCGGTCGCCGTCGTCGCACGGACCCGCAAGGCGTCAACCAGCTTCATCCAGCGTGAACTCAAGATCGGGTACAATCGCGCCGCCACCCTCATCGACCGAATGGAGAGCGAGGGCGTGATCAGTGCAGCAAACCACGTCGGCAAGCGCGAGGTGCTGGTCGGCAGTCACGACGACGCCTGACACTGCCGTGCGGAACCGGCCCGTTCGTCTCCCGTCACCAGGTACGGGAGTGCGGCGCGCAGGTGCGCTGCTGATGACCGGTCTGTTGCTGGCAGCCGCGGCGACGGGTTTGCCGCAGGCGTCCGCCGCCACGACGGAGAGTGCCGCCCGCGATACAGAGCGCCGCGAGGTCGTCGCCGAGGTCGAAGGGTGGCTCCACGGCCTGTCCACCCTGCGTGCGAAGTTCATCCAGAACGACAGCGAGGGTGCCGCGGCTGCCGGGGTGGTCATGCTCAGGCGGCCCGGCCTGATGCGGTTCGAGTACGAACCGCCTGGAACACTCGAGCTGGTCTCCAACGGCGTGTTCCTGGTTGTCGTCGATCACCAACTGCGCCAGATCAACAACATCCCGCTGCATCTCACCCCGCTCTCGGTGCTGACCGCCGAGCAGGTGGACCTCGAGCGCGCCTACGAGGTGTCAGAAACGAGACGCACGGAACGGGTCATCGAGATCACGATCCGTTCGCGCGAGGATCCGGACGCCGGATCGCTGCGGCTGTCGTTCAGCCGTTCGCCGCTCATGCTGCGCCAGTGGCTGGTCACCGACGCACAGGGGCTCGAAGTCAGGGTATCGCTGTTCGAGATCCAGCGAGGCGTCGAGCTCGAACGCTCCCTCTTCAACGTGGACCAGGATCAGTTCGAGGACGACCCGGGTTCGTTTCGGTGAAACGCCGCGAAAGAAACGGCCGGACCACGAGCATGCCGAAGCCATGGTCGCGTGCCCCCTCGACACCGATCGGCATCCCCGCTGTTCTCGTCGTGGGACTGCGTGATCCGAACAGCCGGTCCCACGGACTCAGGATGGTCGCGTAGTTCGAATCGGTATCCCGCCGGACCGCGTGGTGATGCACCCAGTGAATGGACGGTGTGACGATGATGCGGGACAGGCCCCGCTCGAGGCCAGGCGCGAGCCGAAGGTTGGAATGGTGGAAGGCGGCAAGTGCCAGCACCAGGGTCTCGAACACCAGCACCGAGACGATCGACATGTCGAACACCACGATGACAAGTGCCCGGAACACCGCCGACAGCGCCACCTCGCCGAAGTGGAACCGGACCGCCGACGAAACGTCGAGAAACTCGTCCAGGTGGTGGATCTCGTGGAAGCGCCAGAGGACGGGAACCACATGGTTTGCCCGGTGCCACCAGTAAATGAGGAAGTCGAGCAGCAGCAGGTCGACGAGAAGTCCGGTCCAGCCGCCAAGCCAGTCCGGGCGCCAGTCGAGCGCGGTATCGGCGGCCCAGTACGACAGCGGGATCACCAGGACCAGGGACAGGCCGATGTTCAGCCCCCACAGACAGGCATTGCGCAGGATTCGCAACCAGCCGCCGAGCCGGGCCACCGCCGGCAACAGCCGTTCGCCGGCAAGCATCAGCGCCAGCCACAGGACTGTCACGTAGCCCTTGTTCTCGAGTACCCCGTATGCGGTGTCTTCCATCCTGCAGGTATGGCAGACTTCGCCCCGGTCTTCACCTCCTGCCTGCGGAGCACACCATGCCGAGCGCCACATCACCGCCCCTGGTCGGGGTGTCCGCGTCGCGCGGGAACGAATCCGGACGGCCATCGCACCGCTGTGCCGAGAAGTACCTGCAGGCGGTGGTCGATCCCGGAGGCTGTGCGCCGGTGGTGCTCCCGGCCCTGCCCGGTCCCGGGATCCGTGAAACGTGGCTCAACGCACTTGACGGGCTGCTGCTCACCGGCGGTGCCGCCAATGTCGAACCGCACCACTACCGGGGCGAGCCCAGCGTCGAGGGGACCCTGCACGACCCCCGACGCGACGCGACCATGCTGCCGGTGATCCGCGCCTGCGTCGAACGCGGCATCCCGGTGCTCGGCATCTGCCTCGGAATCCAGGAGATGAACGTCGCCTTCGGCGGCAGTCTGCACCAGCGTCTCCACGAGAGCGACGGGCTGTTCGATCACAGGATGCGGCGTGACGAGGATGACCAGACGCGGCGGTACCGCCCGTCCCACAGCGTCGATCTCGCTCCGGACGGCGTGCTGCGCGAGATCACCGGCACGGACCGGATGCTGGTCAACTCCCTGCACGCCCAGGGACTGGACAGGCTGGGCACGGGCATCAGGATGGAGGCCGTCTCGCCCGACGGCGTCATCGAGGCGATCAGCCTCGTCTCCGCACCCGGCTTTGCGCTCGGCGTGCAGTGGCACCCGGAATGGCCGCGCCCGATCGACGAGCACAACCAGCGTATCTTCGAAGCCTTCGGCGCCGCCGCCCGGGCCCACGCGCTCAGCCGGCGCGCACAACGGGCTGAAGAACGTGTTCCGGCCCTGTCCGGCGCCACGGGCTGACGGAGCGCCGCGGACCGTCTCGGCACGACCGACCCCTCGCCCGCAGTGTAACGATCGGGACGGGACCGGCCGGAGCGACGAACCGGGACAGAGTTTCGGCCCGTCCGGGACGATCCCCGCGACCGCCCGGCGGGAACGCCGAGCCGACTTCACCCGCACATCGCCTGACGGTGGCGGTGTCAGGCCCTCCGGCCGGTGACGGCGCGGGCGGCGGGAAACCGGATCGCGGGCCTCATGCGGTTCAGGAGGCTTCGTCCGATCCGCGCCGGAAGACCCTGGCGTCTTCCCTTTCTGAGCCAGAGAGAGCCTCCCGGCCCCTTCATGATCAGCGGCATGGCATCGCGAACCGCATTTGCGTGGCGCAATGCCATGTAGTGACTGAAATACACAATATGAAAGTCGGTATTGTACTGAAGAAATGCTCTGACTGCATAGATTTCATTCCAGTTTCTCTCATCTCTTATCACCCACACTTCCGGGTACTCGAACGGGTACTGAATATCGTGGAAGTGAACAATCACTCCGTCCCGGAGGACCGGAAGCACCTCGAACAGCAGGTGTGCGACATCGCTGCCGGTCTTCAGCACATGCGAGGAGTCAAGGAACAGGATGTCGCCCGCCTCCAGTTCAGCAAACGTGTCGAGCGGCACCTCCTGGACCGGGCTCTCGATCACCCTGTGAGTCGCAAGGTCCGCCGCGCCCGTCAGGCTCAGGAGACGCTGCGGATACGGATCGATGAAGGTGAAGCCGACCGACCGGTGAAGAAACCGGTCGTTGACGTCCAGCATCAGGGCGGAACTGTAGCCCGACCCCACCTCGACGACGCGCTTCGGCCGAAGATGACGCATCATGCCGAACAGCACGATGGCATCTCCGTGGCGGAACTGGTCATTCGCGTACCAGTAGCGCAACCCTTCCGACGGTTCCTCGGCAAACGGCACGTCGGCGTAGTACGCCGCGATACGCCGGAACCAGACCCGCTGCTCGTCGTCTCGAAGGTCTATGCCCGGAAGTTCCCTGCGGTTACGGTCGAATATGGTCTCCCGGCGCCGTGACAGCTCTTCGGGATCGGCAATGGGCGAGTAGAAGTGCCCGGGCGGGACAAAGAACGCGGACAGGGCGACTCTCCTCGCAACGTGCACGCTCCCTGCAGTACCCCGGCCACGGCGACCGGTCCAGTTCGAAGGTCGGCGCGCCGCCGGTTTCCCGGCCACGCCGGGGCCCTGCGGAGACAACGCGGAGGACGGAGTGCACAGCCGCAGGCAGATCGTACGCAGGGCCACTGGCCGAACGCATCCTGCGGACGGTATCCGTCGGTTTCTCCGGGTGCCGCGTTCCGTGTGACGGGTCAGCTCCGGTTCTCGCCTTCCCGCGAGCGATGCAGGGCGCCGATGGCACCTCCCCGACATTGGTGGAACGGCGGCACACCGGACAGAGATCGTCAGCGGTTGCTGGTTGACGTCGCGCGGGATCCCGTTCCTTCCGGATCTTCACTCCAGGACGTGACCGAAGGTTTGGTCCGAACGGCATGTCCCTGGCAACACCACCATGTGCATGTCGCTGACAATTCCGCAGCACTGTTAATCTGTCCGGTGTGAGTGCGGGTACTTTTTGCACTGCCTGATCGCTGATCCGAACGGTTCCGGGCATATTCGCGCGGAGGACAAGGACCATGCGCACCGGAGTGCATTTCTCGCATTCCGGCGGCTCAACACTCACAAGGCACGAAGTGATTCCTGTTTTTTTGCATGAAACATGTGACGATGTCCATGGCGCACAATTCCCTCGAGACATCGCACGCATGGACATCCTGCACCGTGTCTGTTCCCCGGTTGCGCCGGTTTCCGGCCGGCTGCCCTTGTACTTTCCTGCCTCTAGTCGTGAATGATCGCGCCTTGCGCACGCAACAGCGTCTGCACCTCGCTGACCGCCAGTTCCCGTATCGGAATTCCGGTTCGCGCCGACAGCGCGGCTGCCGTTCCGGCCGCCTGGCCCGTTGCCATGCTGGTGCCGGTGATGCGGGCACTCGCCAGGGCCTTGCGTTCGGCCGATATGCACCGCCCCGCCACGACTATGTTTGCTCCCCGGTCCGGAACCAGGGCGCCAAACGGGATATCGTAGCCCCGGGGGACATGCTCCGTTCCATCCATTCCCTTTCCCCTGGGATCATGGCTGTCGATCGGGAACCCGCCTCTCGCGATCGCATCACTCCTCGACCTGCCGGCGCGAACATCTCCATCGGTCAGGATCGCCACTCCCCGTATTCGGCGACTTTCACGAACGCCAACGCAGGAAGCGGTCGCTGCAAGAAAGGAGTTTTCGCAACCCGGAACACTCTCCTTGAAATATCTCGCAAATTCCAGGACCTGCCTTCTCAGGACGGCTTCGGCCCGTGACAGCTCCCGTGCGCTGGTTGCGTCAGCGGCAACCCTGGTGACATTGATCACCGCCTCGTTCGTCAACACGTGCCCGGCATAGTGAAGCTCGTTTCGCTCAAGCGAGAGCCGGCCCTCGGCATATCCGCGTCGCAGCAAGTCGCCAAATCCCCAGAGATTGACATAGGGCCTGTCACGAAGACATCCGGGTTCGACTTCCAGCTTGAAACCCGAGGCATTGGCTTCGACATAGTCCAGCAGACTGTCGTGGTTCACCCCGCCGAGCTTGAACAGCAGGCTGACGGGCTGCGTTTCGGCGCCGTCCTGGTTCAGGAATTCGCAGCCGGAAAACGCACACACATCGGCATCGCCCGTCGCGTCGACGATCGCGCCGGTGGCAAAGGCATGCCGGCCCGACTTGTTTTCGACGAGCACGTACAGTCGGCCGTCATCCTCCTGAACGCCAACCACCATCGTCTGGGTCAGAAAGTCGACCTTCTCGTCGACGACCCATTGGGTGATCGTTGATTTCATCACCTCGTGCTCAAGAGGAAGCCTGAGCTTCGTGTAGCCGGTATCGTCGCGAATGTGTCCCGGAGAGCCGCCATCCTGCCTGAGCCGTTCCACCAGAACATTCGCCAATCCACCAACCGTGGCCTGGCCGGTGGCGTCAAACCAGCCAACGCTGTGCTCGAGCAATTGCGTGACGGGATGGCCGCCCAGGAAGCCACCGCGCTCGAGCAGCAGGACGTCAGCGCCGTTCCTGGCGGCGGCAATGGCAGCGATCACTCCTGCAGTCCCGCCGCCGGCGACAACGACGTCGCAAGCCGCCTCTATCCGGGTTTGCCGAGCCGGCTCCAGTACTGTCGGCATAGGACTTTCTCCTTCGATTCAAGGCTTGAGAAACTCTAGGGCGGATTCCGTTCAGCTTGAACCATATCGGGCGTGGCGGAAGTAGTTGGCGCCTCGTCGGGCTCGAAGTTCTCGATAAGCGCACCAATGGCCTCCCACAGAGTGCTGACGGTGCGGGCGGCCTTCCTGCACAGCAGCGCCTTGAGCTTGGCGAACAGCTGCTCGATCGGGTTCAGGTCAGGGAAGTACGGCGGCAGAGAGACCAGTTCGGCGCTGCGCGCCTCGATGGCCTGGCGGACCCCGTCGACTTTGTGCGCCGAGCCGTTGTCCATGATCACGATGCCGCACGGCCGGAGAGTCGGTCCCGGCATCTGCTCCACGTAGGCTCGGAACACCGCCGCGTTTATCAGGCCGTCCAGCACCAGGGGCGCGACCATGCCCGGCTGGCGGAGTCCGGTCACAAAGGTGGGCGTCTTCCAGTGGCCGTGTGGCACCGCGCTGATCAGCCGTTCGGCGCCCGGCCCCGGGGCCGGGCCATCGCGGTCGAGGCCCGGGTTTCGTCGAGAAAAACCAGCCGCTCAGGCGTGAGTTGACGCTGCTCCCGCCGCCAGCGCCGACGCCGCGCCGCCACTTCTGCGCGCTCCTGTTCGGCTGCGTGCGCCGCTTTTTTGCGCTGATTGCGCGCCGGTGGAAGAACCGCCAGATCGACACACGGCTCGGTGCGCATCGACCGGGCCCAGCGCTGCGCCGATCTCATCCAGGATCAGGTCCGGCTGCTCCTCCAGCAATGCAAGGATGCTCGGATCGTCCCGCCCGCTTCCACCGCCTCTACCAATCGGACACGCAGGTCATCCGACAACGGTCTCGGCATGGATCGCCTCCGGCAGTACTAGATCTGCCGTACCTTCTGCCACACACCCCTACCTCTGGCATTCTGGGCGAACCAACCGTACACTCGATTCTGCACGTTCGAACCTTGCTCCAATTGGTTCGCCTTGCTGAATCCTCCCAGATTTCCGACGGGGAGTACGCTCATCGAAAGGCCATTCGCGGTGTTACCGCCCCGTTCTACCGGAAGCAGTTTGCCGATTTGATTGTTCGGTGGCAGCGATCCAAGTTCGGTCCAACTGTGGGGTTTCTTCGGCGGAGTGCATCCAGCCCCATTGACCAGCCCCACTCCGGGGCAGTTTCGGATGCGGACCTCCCGAAGGGGTTTGCATTGTGGCCGTCCATCAAATGCCCGCGGTGGGTTCGGATTACCTGCCTAACCGTACACGCTGGCTGTCACGTCTTGATGAAGCGGAGGAGTTGATCTCGGATCGCCCATGTGGAAGCAGCCAAATCGACCGTCGCAAACCTGATGCGGTGCCCCTGGATGAACGCGGCCTCGTCGACGCTTTCACCCACCGAAGGATGCAGCAGCAACCCCTCCGCGTGGTCTGCCGAGAGGTCTCCACGACCGACTTGCGACCGCAGATACGCGTAAATCTGATACAGATAGGCGCTGTTCAGCGTCTCGTCGCGATACCAGCCGCTCTTCAAAATCGATGTGAACTTCGTGTCGATCACAATTCTTCTGCCCGAACACCGGTCATCCAGGACGATATCGGTTTGCATGTTCGGCAGGATCCGGCACACGCCGCGTGTGGGACGCTCGACCTGCCAGGATAAAGCCCCGCCTGTGGACACTTGCCACCCCCGGGACGGCAGGACCACGCGATAGAAGCCGCCCACAGCTCGTTCGAACAGCCGCCGTGCCCATCGCTCTTCCCGGTTCGGCAGAGCGAGAGCGTTTCGGCCGGACACCTCGGTCGGGAGTGCCAGATCGAACGCCAGTTTCGCCGCCGCCACCATGTAACTGTCGCCCACGTCGTGCCGTCCGAAACGGTCGGCGCTCAATTGATGTCGGGTCGGCGGGGTGCCCGAAACACCCATCCACTTCATGTCCGAGGCAAGTTTCCAGCAGCGCCGTCGCAGTCCGGGTTCACGCACAAGCCGTGAGATCGCCTCCAGCGCTGCTCGCACGAAACGGTTCCGGGGGGTGTCGATCGTGAGTTCGTCAAACCTGCACGCGACGAGCCCGCGAAGGAGAAGCTGGCGCCGCTCCGTCGCAAGCACATTGATCCTTCCGCGGACCCGGTTCAGGTCGGCCTCACGCACCTGATAGCCCAGGCTCAGCCGACAGCGCTGTCGCTCCTCGACCTCACGCGCCAGGATTTCTGCAACCAGGTCCGGGAGATCGTCCGGATTGTCCTCAAGTTGGACGGCATCCTTTCCTCGCAGGCGAAACAAGTCCGGTGCATACAGCAAGAGCAGCCAAATGTTTCGGACCGGTATACGGCCGACGTAACCCGAGGCCGTTGCGGTTTCTCCCACCGGCGACGCGTGCTCGGCCTCCGTCACCACCCGTCCAAGAGCCGTTCGAGCGCATCTTTGGCGTTCTTCAGAGAATTGAACCAGTACTCTTCCAATTGGGGTCCAATCTCGGTCTCCGCGACTTGGGTGAACCAAGCTCTTGTCGATCCTTCCTCAAGCCGCGTGGTGGGTGTCACGTAGCTGTGGCCTATCCGAAACTGCTTGCCGAGGCTTTCGGCAATCGTTGCGTTGAGCTCCGTAATCCGGCGCACGATCTCCCTAACCAAATCTGGATCGACGCCGCGTTCCTCAACCACCCAGTCACGCCACCTAGTCCCGAGCACTGGTTCAAGCGTGACGAAAGCGAACCGTCTGCGGAATGCCAGATCGACGAGAGCAAGTGACCGGTCCGCGATATTCATCGTTCCAATGACGTACAGGTTCTCCGGTATGTGAACACGCTGGCGATTGCCATCCGCATCGGGGTACGAGAGTTCGAGTGCTTCGTTCGGTGTCCGCTTGCCGGCCTCCAGCAGCGTAAGCATCTCCCCGAAGATCTGGGCCGCGTTCCCGCGATTGATTTCTTCAATCACGACGACGAACGCCGAGGAGGGACTGGTGGAAGCATCGCGAACCGCCTCGAGGAACACACCGTCCGCGATCGCAAGTCGGCCTTCTCCTGTCGGTCTCCAGCCCCTGACGAAATCCTCATAGGACAGATTGGGGTGGAACTGGACCGCGCGGATTCTGTTATCGTCCTTTTCTCCCATCAGCGCGTATGCCAGACGCTTGGCTATCCAGGTCTTCCCCGTACCGGGCGGCCCCTGGAGGATGAGATTCTTCCTGGTCCGGAGCCGTTCCAGCAAACGTTCGACATCGCTCCGCTCAAGAAAGCAGCCATCCTTGAGAACCTGGTCTAACGAATAAGGTTCAATCAGTGGTTCACGCTCGGTACCCGGATCAAGTTCGGCAGGATCGTTCTCCAATTCATTGGGCCACAGAGCCCCACGTTTAGTCTGCCATTCCTCCGGGAAATGTGGCGCCGCTGACAGCTGGTTTTCGATCTGCCAGACTAGTTGCTCTGTGAGCGGTTGACGCCCCTGCGGTTGAATTGTCCCAATCTCTCGGCGCAACTGGATTTTACGGTCCAGTTTGCCCCAGACCATGCCAAGTACCCCTGTAGCCCTCGCTCTACCGGGATCCTTGCGTCCGAAACGAACCTGTATTCCGTTGCCAACGTGCCACCAGTCAAGGCCGGCCCCATACACGGCTCGGGCCAGCCTGCAAAACAGGTCTCTCTCCTCCGGGATCCACCCGGTTCGAAACTCTCTGAACGCGGGCTGTCCGTCGAAGTGCGCCAATAGCTCTTCGTCACTGACATCCGGGTCCCTGTTTTGATATGCCGCAAGCGACAACTCGGGAAAACTGTGAACCGGATAGCTATCCTCCTCGAAGCTGGCCTTCAGATTGTCGATAAGCGTCAGGTAGCCTTCACCGTCGCAGATCCCCTGAGCACTTCCCGCTGGAATTTGGATGCCAAGCCGCTTCGCAAGGTACTGTCGCGATTGGCTGTCCAGAGTGGGAAATTCCCACGGATGCGTCCAGTAGAGACCAATCGACAGCTTCCAGACCACGCCACGCACCTTCATGGCGGTGTCAAAAGCCTCGACGAATTCATCGCGACAATCTGCCTCATCGGATTCTACGAACCTCCTCGCCGCAGCGAACACGTTCCAAAGGGCGTCGATATCGCCGTCTCCCCGCTTCTCCGCAAAGCGGAAGAACCACGATTGTTGGTTGTTGAGAACTGGAATACCTTCGAATGACTCCGGAATGGCGGTCTCCACGCCGAGCAGACCAGCGAGTTCCCCGGCGATCTTTTTTCTATTCTCGTCCTTCATTGAGCGATTGAAGGTGCCCAGCGCTGTGAACGGGCAGATATCCCGCAGCGGCTCAGTGCTTCCATCATCGAATCTGTCCCGGAGGTACGACAGGTACTCCGTGGCTGCACCGATCTTGTGAATACCTTTGATCAGCGCACTTCGGTCCTCCCGGTGTTCAAGGAGTTTGTCGGCTACATCCTCGTAGAAGCCGGTTCAGAGAAAGCGATTTTTATCGAGCAGGGGCCCGAATCGCTCACGCCAAAACGGCATCTCGCGAAACCGGCCAATCTCTTGGGGATTACCGTCGAATGTGAACCCGAGCAGCCCGTTGGCCTTCCAGTCTCCGGGCACCACGCGCCACACTGCCTGACGGTTGGTGTAGAAGTACCATTCGCGGGGTGAATCCGGCGTCTTCCAATTGACCCGCACGCGCTTGCCATCGTTCATATTCTCGGTGATTGTCCCGACCGCCTTGATCGCCATCACCGAAACCGTGTTTCCACGGTTGTCGAATTTGAGACCGTGCTTGCGCGTGTAAGAAGATTTGATGGCGATACGGTCTCCCGGACACATCGAACGCACCAGGTCCACATACTTGTCGTCGGAGCCGTTTTCCCAAATCCCCTGGTTCACAAATCTCGGTGTCTGATCGTCATGTCCACCGAAGCTGGCACCGACAAACCAGTTCGATGCAGGTTCCGTACCAATATCCGCTTTGTCCATGTCCGCGCTCATCTGTCCGCCGGCAGCTTCATCTCATGCAACGACGCACGCTCAGGCGACACGTCTTCCGAACGGAACGAGGTCGATCTCGCTCTCGCGCTCGCGTGTCCGGGCGATGTCATAGCTCGTCTGCATGCGCAACAGCGTGTCCATCGACACGCCGAATACCTTCTCGATCCTGAGCGCCATTTCGGGCGAGAGGTTTGCCCGTTCGTTGAGCAATGCGGACAGCGCCGGTCGCGTGACCCCCAGCGCCGACGCGGCGCCGGTCACCGACAGGCCCATCGCCTCGACAATCTCGCTCTTCACGAACCCGCCCGGGTGGGCCGGGTTCTTCATCCGCAAGCCCTGTGTCGTGCCCATCGCCGTCTCCTAATGGTAGTCCTCGTAATCGAGGTCGACGATCTCGCCCTCGGCACGGTCGATCCGGAAGGTGAGCCGCCAGTTCCTGGTCACCGTCAGGCTCCAGACGCCCCTGCGGTCCCCGGTAAGCCGGTGCGCATTCCAGCCCGCAATCGTCCGCAGTTCGTCCTCGCGTTCCATGTCCTGTAGGAATGACAACATGCGCCGCAGCTTCGGCACGGCCGCAGGCGGGAGCGCCACAGCATTGTCTTCCTCGATCAACCGGCGCAGCCCCCTGTGAATCGCGTTCCGAATCTTCATGGCGGAAGCTATCGAAGAGTCACGTCAAGCGTCAAGCGACGCAATACAACGCCTCCCCATAGCGGGAACCGCGACCGGAGATAACCGTATTTTCCGGATGATACATCGCCGGACACGGCGCCAAGCCGAAACCCTGCCGGCATGTCTACCGTCAGCGGTTCCAGGCACAACCGGGAATCATATCTCCATCTCGAAGCCGCGCGATCCCCGGGATATGTCAAGTTCCATCGAGCGTTCTTGCTCCGGCGCCTTCTCCCGCTGGTGCTCTCAGCCCCTGTCCAGCACCTCGTCCCGGGTTCCGGCGGCCCGCTCCAGCAACCCCTCCAGCCCGCGCGCGTGTTCTTTTTTGTCACCGCGAGTCTTCTCTTCCGCCAGCGCCTTCTCCACCGCACCGATCCCCTCGAGTGCGGACACCCGCTCGCCGGTCGCTGCTTCCAGGGTCTCGCGCAGTTCCTTCGCATCGTCGGTCACCAGCTCGGCGCTGTAGCGCGCGCGGCTGATCTCGACGTCGGAGCTCTTCTGGATCGACAGTTTCGGGTGCCTCGCCTCCATCACCGCGATCACGTTGTCGACGGTGCGGCCCTGGAACGCATGCACGGTTGATGCCCAAGCATGGTCGAGATGGCGCATTTGCGGATCGCTTTTGCCGAGTTCCAGCGTCCGCCCGTCCCCGAGCCAGAAGGCGACGCAGTCCCCCCGGACCGAGGCCGGTGTCATTGCGGGTCCAGCGTATGCGATCGCCGGCGCGCAACTCCACGCTCTCCGTCCGGTAGACCTCGACCGCGCCGCGCTTCTCGCCAACCGCACGCGGCCGCCAGGTGCCCCTGCGTCCCCTCCAGCATCACCCTGCTCAGGCGTGAGTTGACGCTGCTCCTGCGGCCAGCGCTGACGCCGCGCCGCCAACTCTGCACGCTCCTGTTCGGCTGCGTGCACATTTTTCTTGACGCTGACTCCGCGCCGGCGGAAGGATCGCCAGATCGACACACAGCTCGGTGCCGCATCGGCCGGGCCCAGCGCTTCGCAGATCTCATCCAGGGTCAGGTCCGGTTGCTTCTCCAGCAATGCAAGGATGCGCGGTCCATACGCCTCCGTTGAGCCTGAACGCCGGTCCCCACCCATCGGCGCTGCCGTCACGCTGCCGATCCGTCGCCACCGCTGATGGATCTTGCTCACTGAACTTGGGCTCACACCGAACCGCGCACCGACGGCGTGGATAGTCCCGCCCGCTTCCACCGCCTCTACCAAACGGACACGCAGGTCATCCGACAACGGTCTCGGCATGGATCGTCTTCGGCAGTACTTGATCTGCCGTGCCTTCTGCCACACACCCCTACATCTGGCAACCTGGGCGAACCAACCGCACACTCGATTCTACACGTTCGAAACTTGCTCTAGCCCGCTGCCTAGAACAGGCGCAATTTGCAAGACGAAGGGCCGGCCTTCCGCAGCTATCCCCGAGGTGGTGAGCCTTGGGAGGAACCAGGACGCGTCGGCAGGTCCCGGCTCCGGCGGCACGTGGATGCACGGGTGCGGGCACGCGCATCCGTCACCGGGTCTCAGGCGTCGCTCATGACGTGGATCACCCGGTCGGCAAGCAGATCAGCATTCTTCGCGGCATAGGCCTTCATGTGTGGCGCTGCCGCGTGCGCCTTCAGGTGGTCCAAGCTGGCCCATTTCTCGATCACGACAAAGGTGTCGGGCCCGTAGGGAGCGGCGAAGGAAGCCTCGGCATCGTCGACCACGGCACCGTACTCGATGCAGCCGTCCTCGGCGTGCACCGCCGGGACATTGGCATTGAAGTTGGCAAGCACCTCGTCCCGCTTGCCGGGCTTGGCGGTAATGACGGCGATTACATGAACTCGTGACATCCGGTCTCTCCCCTGGTGCGCCGCCCGGGCCCGGGCAGCGGTCTGTTGGTCTCTTCCCTACAGGTGCGGATTCTCCGCATCCAGTCCCATGATGTACCTGCCGACCGTCTCGTAGTGGCTGTGCCGGCCCTGCATCTGCTGCGACACCGCGTGCATGTCGCGAAACCGCCGCTCGAACGGATGGGTCTCGAAGATCGCGGTCGATCCGGCGATCCGGTAGGCCTGGTGCGTGACCTCGGTGCATTCGCTGATGGCATGGGTCGCCGCCAGCCGGATGCGAATCCTGTCATCGAAGGTCAGCTCACCGGTCCGGCACACGGTTTCCCACACGTCGACGAGCGTGACCTGCTGATAGCTGCGGGCGGCCCCGTAGCGCGCCTCGAGTTCGGCGATCCGCGTCTGGAAAACCGGGCTGTCACGCATCGACGTTCTTGCCGAGCGCTGGGTCTTGGCCCCGGCGAGGGTGATGAGGTCATCGAGCATCCCGCGGGTGATCCCGAGCGCGACACCGGAAAAACACGCGGCGTAGACCAGGGTGGTCGGAAACAGGTACAGCGGCGCCGACGACCGGCATTCCGCGTGATTGTCCCGGTCGAGCGTGAGCCGGTCGGGAACGAACAGGTCGGTGACGGTGTATCCCTCGCTGCGCGTGCCCTTCAGTCCCATGACGTACCAGTCATCGTGAATGTCGGCGACATCGCGCGGAAACAGCGCGGTGCGGTCGGCATGCCGGCCGCGGTGATCGAGCCGGGGGCTGCCGTCGGCCTCGAACACCTTGCAGTGTCCGCCGATCCAGGTCGCATGCTTGCCGCCGCTGGCGAATTTCCACGATCCCGTGACCCGGTACCCGCCCGGACAGGCCACGGCGCGGCCCATCTGACCCGCTCCCCAGGCAAGCACCGCATCCGCCGGACCGAACACCTCGCGCGCCGGCTCGGGATCGAGGAAGGCCGCCGACATGGCGCACCCGGTTCCCTGGCCGAGGCACCACGCAACGCTGGCATCGGCAGCCGCAATGATCGCGGTTGCCCGCGCGAGCCTGTGCGGTGGCCATTCCCGCCCGCCCAGCGTGCGCGGCAGGGCAAGACGCCACAGCTCGGCCCGGTGCAGGGTTTCAAGCAGATCCGCGGGCAGTTCGCGCCCTGCATCGATCCGCGGGTGTGCGTCGGTGATCGCCGCGCCCAGGCCGCGGATCGCTTCGAGCTCCGGGTCAGGCTTCCCGATCGCGGCAACCCGTTCGGGATGGAAACTACTGTTCATCCGTGACGACCGGTCCGCCAGCCTCGCGCCATCCCTTGAGCCCGCCCTTCACGTGCGCGGCACCGGCAAGCCCCATGCGGTTTACGGTCTGCACGGTGAGCGCTGAACGCCAGTCGGCGGCACAGTGGAACAGGAACCGCTTCTTCTCGTCGAAGACCGGCTTGAAGTAGGGACTGTCGGGATCGATCCAGAACTCGACCATACCGCGCGGACAATGAAAGCTGCCCGGGATGTAGCCGTCGCGCCGGCGTTCGCGAACGTCGCGGATGTCGATGACCAGGGTATCGGGATCGCCCGCCTCGCGGATGGCATCGGCCGGCTCGACCTCCTCGATCTCGCCGCGCGCCGCCTCGACCATTTCCATGACGCCCATCTTCAGCTGCACCATCGCACCCGCTCCCTCCTTCTTGCCCGGCCCAATCCCTGTACGAAGCAGCCCCCCATGTCCAGTGAATTGAGATTTCCGGCCATTTGGCGCAGGCGCCCCGGCTCCGGTTTGCCGCAACCGGCACACATCTGTATGACCCGATGACCCGCATTCCAGCGACCACCCGCACGCGAGGATCCCATGGAGCCCGGGGACGAAGGGTTCACACTGAACTCCGCCTGTCCGGACTGGTACGTCCGCGCCGTGACACGCCCGCGCAGCAGCCGAACGGTAATCTCCGACGGCTGCCCGATCCACTACCTGATGTGGGACGGGCCCGACGACGCGGACGGGCTGCTGCTGGTCCACGGCGGCGGCGGCCATGCTCACTGGTGGAGTTTCCTCGCTCCTTTCTTCACCGATCGCTTCCGGGTGGCAGCGCCGGACCTGTCGGGCATGGGAGACAGCGGCACCCGCCCGTTCTACGACGCCGACATCAGGGCGGCGGAACTGCTTGCGGTGATCGGGGATGCCGGTCTCGGGCCACGCGCCTGGGCGGTGGGCCACAGTTTCGGGGGGATCACGCTCACCCGGCTTGCCCATCGCTATCCCGACGCCCTTCGCGGCCTCATCCTTGCCGACTCCCCGGTCCGGTCGGCGGAGGAACGGGCGCGACGCCGGCCCCGGCGCATGGGAACCCGGCGCATCTACCCGGACTTCGCGACCGCTCTCGCCCGCTTCCGGCTGCTGCCGGAACAGGCGTGCGACAACGAATTCCTGGTCGAACACATCGGCCGGTCCTCGCTCGTGCGCATTCCCGAGGGCTGGACCTGGAAATTCGACCCGCGCGCCATGCATCACCGCCGTTTTGCCGAGCCCTACGACTCCTATCTCGCCGGCGCCGGCTGTCCGGTCGCGCTCGTCCACGGCGACGACAGCGCGCTCGTCACCCCGCAGGTCATCGCCTTCATGCGAACCCTGATGGGCGGGGACGCACCGGTGATCGGCATCCCCGAGGCCCGCCACCACCTCACCCTTGATCAGCCCATGGCCTTCGTCACCGCGGTCCGGGCGGTCCTCGGCGGATGGATGCGCGACACTCGGGTCCGTCAACGGGCATGAAACGGGCCGAGGCCCCAGGCCCGGCATCTGATCCTCCGGGTCATGCCATTTCCAAAACCGCCCGGACAGTCCCACGATTCGCACGTCAGAGGGATCGGACTCCTCGTCGTGAGGACCGAAAACACCCCGTGCAAGTGCATGAGATCGACGCGTCGGTGTCCCTTTGGCTCCCGTCTGCGCCACGTCCGATTGACAACCACGGCGTGCGCACCAACGCTGGGACCGGGCTCCGTGCGCGCCTCAATCAGGTCTGGAAGGTTCCACTGATACGAGCAACGCACTGCAGGTCGGGAATGCCCGGGTCGCGCAAGCGAACCGCGAGCTGTGGTCAGGGCCCGCGACGCCGGTCCGTCCGGTGCCGACCGGAGAGATGCGATGCCAGGCACCGTTGAAGCGGTTCACGACGCTGTCGACGAACCTGCACGGACCCGCTCCCGAACGGTCTTCTCGGCAAACCGCACCCTCCGCGCCCCGGAGTTGGCCCTGCCCGAGGCTCTCGTCCCCGATACCCGGCTGAAGATGGACGGGCTGGCGTTCCTGTCCATGCTCCCCGCTGACACCTTTCCGGTTGCGTTCCTCGATCCCCAGTACCGCGGTGTCCTCGAGAAGCTGGCCTACGGCAACGAAGGTAGGAACCGGGGCAGGCGACGAAGTGCCCTCGCACAGATGTCCGTGGCAACGATCATGCAATTCCTGCACGGCATCGACCGCACTCTCATTCCTTCCGGGCACCTGTTCCTGTGGGTGGACAAGTTCCACCTGTGCGAGGGGATCCGTCCGTGGCTGAAGGGGACCGATCTCGCGATCGTGGACCTCGTGACCTGGGACAAGGGCACGTTCGGGATGGGTTACCGCACCCGCCGTCGGGCGGAGTACTGCCTTGTCCTGCAGAAGAAGCCGCGCAAGGCCAAGGGGGTGTGGAAGGTTCACACCATCACCGATGTCGTCACGGAAAAGGTCTCCCAGCGCGAGCATCCTCACGCCAAGCCGGTCAACCTTCAGGGCCAGCTCCTGGCTGCCGTCAGCAACGAGGGTGACTGCGTGATCGACCCGGCAGCCGGTTCGTTCTCGGTCCTGCTGGCCGCACAGAACCACGGGCGCATGTTTCTCGGATGCGATTTGAACGGTTAGGCCGAAGTTCCAGAGCAGTTCAAGAGCAAGTAGCTGATATAACTAACATCTGATGGACGTCAGAGAGTCGCTACTGGGTACACTACGGCCGAACCCCGAGGAGATTGAGTATCTTGGTTTGAAGCGGCGTTGGCCGTGTGGTGACCTGGAAGGGTTTGGCGTCGGGGAGCGGGGGCATCACGGTGTTGCGGGTGATGGTGGCCAGATCATCGATGAGGGTGCGGAAGCTGTGCACCGGATCACCGTCGGGAGTTTCTCTGGTCGCCGCCTTCGCCTGGGCGCTGATCGATACCTTCGCCGGAGCGACGACGGACCGGCGCAGGGCCTCGGCGCCTTCGGCGTCTTCATCGTCGAACAGCACGGGCTTGAGCTTCTGGCGCATGTTCCACTCCACATAGTAGGCGAGCATGCACAACAGGACGTGGGCACGAACCCGCGGTTCGGTGCGGTGGAAGACGGGACGGACCTTGAGGTCCACGGTCTTCAGGCTGCGGAAGGCCCGTTCCACCGAGCTGAGCCGCTTGTAGGCACGCACCGTGCCGGGGCCGTCGAGTTGGGTCTGCGGCAGGCTGGTGCGGATCACGTAGAGGCCGTCCAGCCTCGCCTCGGCGGCGATGGAGGCGTCATCACGCTGCCAGGTGAAGACGCCCTCGTCGTCGATGGACCAGGTAAAGTGCTTGGCCATCTTGTACCTGCCGATGACCTTGCCAACCCTCTCGCCGATCTTCTCCTTTCCCGTGAGCCGGTGCTTCTTGCGCCGTGTCGCCACGGCAATGGGTTCAAGCAGGGCCTCGGTGGCTGCAAGCAGCTCCGAGCGCTTGCGGGCCCGGTCCGCGGCCAGCAGCGGATTGCGACAGACCATGAGACGTTCGCCGGGGTAGGCGTCACTGGTGATCTCCACCAGGTCCCTCTCGTCGAACAGCGACATCTCCACCTCGCCGGCCTCGACCAGGGCACGGATGGCCGGTCCTCTCAGGGCACTGATCCAGTCCAGCCCCGCAGGCTTCACCTCCTTGCGGATCCGCGCCTCGGTCAGCATCCCCCGGTCTCCCACCAGCACCACCTTCGAGAGCGAGAACCGTTCCTGCACCGTGGCGATCTGTGATGCGAGCGTGGCCGGATCCGCCGTGTTGCCGGGGAACACTTCCACCGACACCGGACATCCGTTCCGGTCACACAGCAGGCCGAACTCGATCTGCAGCTTGCCTCGTTTGCCGTCCCGGGAGTGGCCGCGTTTGGCCAGGGGACATGATCTGCCTTCCATCCACACCGAGGTGAGGTCGTAGAGGACCAGGCAGCCCTCTTCGAGGTGCCGCTCCGCCAGACCCTGCTCGATCCTCCCCTGGCGCTCAAGCAGCCAGTCCATGGCGGCGTACAGCTCGTCCTCGTCCAGGTCCGCATCGAGGATCTCGCCCAGGGTGCTGACCGCCGTGGCCTCGGCCAGTCTGCGCGCCGTGGCCAGCTTCGAGGCCGGCTCGAGGATCCGCGCCACGATCATGGCAAGCACCTGATCGCGCCGTGGCGACGGCTTCGGGTCGATCAGGGTCTCGAGCCCGAGCTTCCTGAGCGTTCCCAGCACTGCGGCGACATGGCCATGGGGAAGGGAACGGACGATGTCGACGGCGTCCTCGAAGCGTGGCACCGCGGTGCCTCCCTTGAGCAGGCACCGCAATCCTTCGATCAGAGCCGGGGGCCACCTGGTGAGGTTGACGATGGTGCGCTTCTTGACCTTGCCGCCTTCGCGATAGGACTCGCGCAGCAGGATGGCGGGCGGAGAGGATCGGTTGGGGACGGATTCGATATACATGGCTACGATATATGCACACCCTTCGCACCATGTCAACACTATTGTTCCCATATACATGGGTACATATATTCGCCCAAAAACCCGAAAAAACCTCGCCAAATCATCGACTTGGTTCGACTGTCAGTCGGGAATCAGGGGGAACTTCGGGTTAGGGACACGCCCCGAAGACGGGTCAGCGAACTCAGCCGGCTCCGGCCTTATCGAAGGCTGGCCATATCCATGGAGGTCATGATCGCGGTCCTCCGAATCCGATCAGGATGCAGATGCACGCGTCACGCAGCGACGATGCGGCACTTCCGGTTCGCGCAACAAGGCCGGAGCATTGTGTTGGATGTGACCCGCCGCCTGGCCGGATGTGTCACCGATCACCGGCCCCGGAGCGAAGGGAACACGCCCTTTCCTGTCTGGTTGCCCAGCGGGTCATGAGGATCGCCCTGGGCCATGAACACCTGAACGACCACGATCAGCTGCGGGACGACAGCGTTCTGGCACTGGCGGTCGGGCGTGACGATCTGACCGGAGCCGAGCGGATACGCGAGCGCGACCGGGGCCATCCGCTGGCGACCTCGAGCACCCTGAACCGTCTGGAGCCGGGAACGCCGTCCGGGCGATGCCCCGCCCCGCGTCAGGCCAGCGCTGTGGGCGCGATGTCGCCGATCGAGGCCGCGAGCGCCCTGTCCTCCCTCGTTCCGGTCGCCGTCGGTGCCGGTACCGGGGTGTCGAATTCGTACCCCGGTTCGGTCTTCTGGCGCCTGCGGACCTCACTCATCTCGCGCCAGGCACCGATCAGGGTGCGGGGCTCGGGCATGTCGTGCGCCACCAGCTTGTGCAGCTTCTTCAGGTTGTAACAGGGCACACCGGCGAACATGTGGTGCTCGAGATGCCAGTTCATGCGCCAGTAGATGAACTCCGACAGCGGATCGAGCGTGATCGAGCGCACGCACTTGCGGAAATCGTTGACGTTGCTCCGCAGCCCGCTGTGCATCGGCATGCCGACCAGGAGTTTCAGCCAGTTCGCCGTGAACTGCTGGAAGCTGAGGACAAGGGGCAGTGCCCACACCTCGAACCCGATCGCGACCGCGAGGACGCCGCCGTGGAAGAGCAGGATCAGCCGGGCCCACCTCACAGCCTTTCCCCGCTCTCCGGAGTGGGTAGCGTAGAGGGCCCTGCTCCACTCATTGGTTATGACCGAGCTTCCGTACCCGCGCAGGGCGGTCCGGATCGTGCCGCCGATGATAGGGACGATGCCGCTCGTCATCTGGCCGCCCGTGATGTTGAAGGTGAGGAGCTGGAGAAGGTACAGCGGTCTCAGGACCGGGTACTGGGGCAGCACTACCTCGCGGTCGCCGACGGGATGCAGGGTGTAGCGGTGGTGGTATGTATGGCTGACCGCATATTCGTGGAAATTGTGCCAGCTGATCAGGCTGAAGACCCGCAGGAAGAAGCGGTTGAGCCATTTTGTCCTGAAGACGGTGCCATGTCCGAGCTCGTGGGCCGCGACACCCTTGAAGAATGTCGCGCAGGTGCCGTGCGCGAACAGGGCCAGGGCAAAACCGATCCACATCTGCTGGCTGAACAGGTAGAGGGCAAGGCCACCGGTCATGGTGAAAATCCCCAGATGGCCGCCGGCCTGGATCCATCCCTGCAGGTCGCTGGGGCGCATCAGCTCGCGCAGCTGCGCGTGATCGACCGGGCAGCGGTACCACTTGATCCGGAGGTCCTTGCGAACCTCTGACAGCGGCGTGTCGGGGATATCCATCGAATACTCCCATCGGTCACAGGGTGATGAGACCGCGCTCATGACACCCGTTCGGCAGGCTGATCCCGACCACGGGAGGCGTGCCGCAGGGTTACGCCATCGGGGTGTGTTCAGACACTCAAGGCGCTGGCCGGCCGCCGGGCGGCTTCCTGTTGTTGCCGGAGCGGCGGGAGGAGAACACCAGCTCGTATGACATGAGTGCCTCGGGGCTGCCGACCCAGGCATAGGTCACGAGCGTCGGCTCGAGCGCGCAGCTGGTGATCTTGTGATCGAAATCGGGCGTGTTCAGGATCAGCGAGCCCGGCATGTAGACGGCCGCGTCGTTCTGCGACATCGCGCCGGAAAGGCAGATATAGCTTTCGGTGATTCCGGCATGGGCATGCGTCGGATAGACGGTCTTGGGCGCAAAGAGCACGCAGCCGAGGATCAGGTCGTCCGCAAGCACAGGTCCGCTCGGCCCGAGGAACTCGGCATAGGCGTACCTGCGGTCGAGTTTGCCCGGCATGCTGCGGTAGCCCTGCTGCCAGGCCAGAGCCGGTGCGATCTTTTCGAGGCATCGGACCAGCGGTCCCATTCCCGTTCGCTTGCCGTTGTCGAGCGCCCGGTCGAGATGGGCGCACACCGGCTTCGATTCCGGTGTCGCCAGGCGCACGGGCGGATTTCCCGACGTCACGCGTCTCAGGCGTTCCCGGACCACGCGATGGTGCGAGCGGATGGGCGGGCTGCCGCCTGACGAACTGTGGCGATAGACCCAGTAGATCTCGCTCAGCAGGTATCCCCAGTCCGGGAGATCCTCCAGGACCAGTTGCCCGGTTTCCGACTCGTCATAGGGACGGTATGACTGCATTACTCGCCCGGGCCTGTCCTCTGGCGATCCACGGCATCACTCGCTCAGCCACTGTCGTCACGGGCCACGCACAGCTGGCGGGCCAGCATGTGGGGCCAGGTCCTCGCGACCATGTGCAGCCCGCCTGCCCGCTGCATGCGCCACCCGTCTTCACATGCTAGGTCATGCCTCGTGCGGCGTCCAGCGGGGATCGGTCGCGCGTGGCCGTCGGGCGCATCGGTGCGGGAGGACCGGCGGGATCAGCCGGACAGTCCGCTCCCGCGGCATGCGGACCCGACGCCAGGCAGGTCCGGAATCCAGACCAGCGGTGTGCCGGCGATGAGGCACGGCCGACCCCGATGCCCCGGGTCGGCGCGCCGGGCGTGGCTGGCAACGTCGACCTCCGGGCCAGCCGATCTTACCTTCCGGCAGTCACGGTCTGGCCGCCCGGCCGGGCACGTGCATCGCGCTCCGGTCCTGCCCGGCGGGACATCAGCCGTCAATCGCGGCATCGAGATCCCCGATCAGGTCGTCGACATGCTCGATACCGATCGACAGCCTGGGCAAGTCCGGCGGCACCGGCGTCCCCTCGCCCTCGGCCTTCATCCGTTCCACGATCCACCCGGTCAGCTCGGAGGTGTTTCGCCTGGGCATCGCCGATTTCCCGCCTTGAAGACCACGCGTCAGATCGTGGGTTTCGAACCTCAACCCGGCGGCGGATCCATGGTCCGCCGTGGCGAAACGCAAGCGGGCCGGAGGCCGATGCGGGCCAAGACGGTCTGCTCGGGGCAACGGGTCACGAGAAGACCCGTCGCCGCGCGGCGCAGCGCGTCGTTGCCGCTCGAAGAGTACCCGGATCCCCCGAACAGTCACGGGCCGGGGGCCGTTCCGCACATGCGGGCACGGCCGCCAGCGTGGTGTCGGGAAACGACGCGCAGCCGATCCCGCCGGATGACCGGCATGACACCATCACGGGACCGGCCAGTTGTCCGCAACGACATTCCTGAACCGGCCCGCGGCCGCCGCTCCAGGGCAATGCCGCCCGCTTCCGTTGATCGCCGCGGGGCCGGGATCCGCGAACGCACTGTCCTTGGGCGAACTCCCCCAACTGGGCTATCGTCTCAACGCGCTGACCATCGCGCGCGGAAGTGTTCGCGAAGGGGGGCCGGTACCATGCGCGATATGTCCGTCGACCAGACACTCGAGACATTCCGGACCAAGTTCTACGCCCTGGTCCCGGCACGCTACGTCGCACACATGGACGAGGACGCCCGCGCCGGCGCGGCGCGGGCGTTCTGGTCGCGCGCCGGTACGAGACCGCGGGGCGCGCCGCTCATCAGGGCCTACAACCCCGTCCCGGAAGTCGACGGCTGGTCTTCCCCGCACTCGGTGGTCGAGATCATCACGGATGACATGCCGTTCCTGGTTGATTCGGTAACGGCGGGCATCAGCAGCCTCGGCCATGACGTGCACCTGGTCATTCACCCGATCATCCGGGTGAAACGGGATGCGGCCGGTGCGCTCGCTGAACTCGTCGTCGACGACGAGGGACTCGGTCCCCCGGCACCCGGGGTCACGCTCGAGTCCTGCATGCACCTGCAGGTCAGCCGGCAGACGGAGCCGGCACTGTCGGATCTCGAGGACACGGTACAGGGCGTGCTCGACGACGTGCGCACCACCGTTGCCGACTGGCGCGAGATGCTGGCGCGGGCCACCGCCGCCACCGACTGGCTGCGCAAAGCCGCGGACGGGTCGGACGAGACCGCGGAAACGGTCGCGTTCCTTGACTGGCTCATCGACGACAACTTCACCTTTCTCGGCTGGCGCGAGATCGACTTTCACACCGGCGGTGACGGGACCCTGTCCCTGGTCCGCAAGCCAGGCCTCGGTCTGCTGCGCGACCCGGCGATGCGGGCATTCGACGATGTGCAGGAAACATCGCTGGCCGCGGGCGAGGTACGCGACTTCGTGCTCAACCCTCCCCTGTTGTCGGTGACGAAAGCCAACCGGAGGTCCACGGTGCACCGGCCGGTGCACCTCGATACCATCACCATCCGCAGGAACGGGACCAACGGGACCGCGGCCGGTGTTTACCGCCTGGTCGGGCTGTTCACGTCGACCGCCTATCAGCAATCGGTGCGCACCATCCCGCTGATCAGGCGCCGGGTGAGCGACGTCATCGCCAGGGCGCGCTTTCGCGGGGCCAGCCACAATTTCAAGGCCCTGGTCAACATCCTCGAGACCTTTCCGCGCGACGAACTGTTCCAGTGCACGGCCGACGAGTTGTTCGCGACCGCAACCGGTATGCTCAACATCCAGGGCCTGCGCGACACCGCGGTGTTCACCAGGGTCGACGCGCTGGAACGCTTCGTCTCCTGTATCGCCCTGATACCGCGCGACCGCTACGACACCCGGCTGCGCGAGCGCGCCAGCACCCTGCTGGCGGGCAGTTTCGGCGGCACCGTCGCGGCCTACTACACCCAGATGACCGACTCGCCGCACGCGAGGCTGCACGTCATCGTCAAGACTACGCCCGGGCGGATCCCCGCCGTCGATCACCGCCGCCTCGAGGATCGGGTGCAGGCGCTCTGCCGTTCCTGGTCGGATCAGCTGCGCGAGACAGGGCTCCGCACGCTGGGCGAAGAGAAGACCCTGTACCTGCTCGAGCGCTACGCCACCGGTTTCCCGCTGTCCTACCAGGAAACGGCGAGCACAGAGGCGGCACTGCTGGACATGCAGCTCGCCGACCGGGTCGAGCAGACCGGGGTTCCGCAGACACGGCTGTATCGTCCCTCGGGCGCCCAGCCCTCGATCTTCCACCTGATCCTGGTGCGCGCCCGCTCGCCGCTCCCGCTGTCCGACATCCTGCCGGTCCTCGAGAACATGGGGCTGAGGGTAATTGCCGAGGCCCCGCACCGGATCGCCAACCAGGAGACCGGTGCCCTGGCCTGGCTGCACGATTTCCGCATGGAACGGAGCGACGGCGGCGTGCAGGACCTTGGCGCGATCGATGCCCGGTTCCGCGAGGGACTGGCCCGGGTCATGGACGGTACGCTGGAGAACGACGGGTTCAACCGCCTGATCCTGGCCGCCGGGTTCGACTGGAGGGAGGTCTCGGTGATCCGGGCCTACGCCCGTTACCTGCGCCAGATCGGCACCGCGTTCTCGCACGCCTACATGATGGACACCCTGGCAGACAATCCGCAGGCTGCCCGCCTGTTGATCGACCTGTTCCTGCGCCGCTTCGACCCGCGACTCGACCGGGACCGCGACGAGGACTGCGCCCGGCTCGTCACCGGCATCGAGGAGACCCTGAATGCGGTCGAGAACCTGGACGAGGACCGCATCCTGCGGCTGTTCCTCGACCTGGTCCAGAACACGCTGCGGACCGGGTACTTCCGCCCGGCACTCGAAGATGCGCCGGGCGCGGTCAGCTTCAAGCTCGACAGCCGCCGGATTTCCTCCCTCCCCGACCCCCGGCCCATGGTCGAGATCTGGATCTGTTCTCCGCAACTGGAAGCCGTTCACCTGCGCGGCGGCGAGGTCGCCCGCGGCGGCATCCGGTGGTCGGACCGGCGAGAGGACTTCCGCACCGAGGTGCTCGGGCTGATGAAGGCGCAGATGACCAAGAATTCCGTCATCGTGCCGGTGGGCTCGAAGGGCGGGTTCGTGGTGAAACAGCCGCCGGCCGGCGGCGGACGCGAAGCGTTTCTGGCAGAAGGCGTGCGCTGCTACCGGATCATGATGCGGATCATGCTGGACATCACCGACAGCTTCCGCGGCACCGAGGTGATCGCGCCCTCCGACGTGGTGCGCCGTGACGGTGACGATCCCTACCTCGTGGTGGCCGCGGACAAGGGAACCGCCACCTTCTCCGACATCGCCAACGCCGTGGCGCAGGACTACGACTTCTGGCTCGATGACGCCTTTGCGTCCGGCGGTTCCGCCGGCTACGACCACAAGGGCATGGGGATCACGGCGCGGGGAGCCTGGGAGTCGGTCAAGAGGCATTTCCGGGAAATCGGAACCGACATCCAGACCACCGCCTTCACGGCGGTCGGCTGCGGCGACATGAGCGGCGACGTGTTCGGCAACGGCATGCTGCTGTCCCGGCACACCCGGTTGCTCGGCGCGTTCAACCACCTGCACATCTTCATCGACCCCGATCCGGAACCGGAAGCCGCATGGCACGAGCGCAGGCGCCTGTTCGATCTGCCGCGGTCGTCGTGGATCGACTACGACAGCGCCCTCCTCTCGTCCGGCGGCGGCGTGTTCGACCGGTCAGCCAAGTCGATCACCACCACACGGGAGATGCGGGCCCTGTTCGACATCGAGGCTGACACGGTCACACCATCGGAACTGATCAGGGCGATGCTGGCCGCCGACGTCGACCTGCTCTGGTTCGGGGGCATCGGGACCTACGTGAAGGGGCGTGCGGAATCGCACGAGGCGGTCGGCGACCGCTCCAACGACGAGCTTCGCGTCGATGGCCGGGAGGTACGCGCACGGGTCATCGGCGAAGGTGCCAACCTCGGTGTGACCCAGCTTGGACGGATCGAGTACGCACAGTCCGGCGGGCACATCAACACCGACGCGATCGACAATTCCGGCGGCGTCGCCTGTTCGGATCGCGAGGTCAACATCAAGATCCTGCTCGGCACCGCGATGGAAGCGGGAGGGCTGTCACGCGAAGATCGGGACAGGCTGCTTGCCGAGATGACCGACGATGTCGCGGCCCTCGTGCTCAAGGACAACTACGACCAGTCGCAGGCGCTGTCCATGGCCGAGGCCGAGGGCGCCGCGGGGCTGGACGCGCAGGTCCGGCTGATGCGCAGGCTGGAACGCGGCCCACTGGAACTCAACCGCAGGATCGAGTTCCTGCCCGACGAGGAGGCGCTGGCCGAACGGGCGGCCGCCGGCACGGGGCTGACCCGGCCGGAGGTCGCGGTCCTGATGGCCTACGCCAAGATGGAACTGTACGACGAGCTGCTCGGCTCCGACCTGCCCGACGATCCGGCGCTGGAAGACGACCTCGTCGCCTATTTTCCCGCGGTGCTCGGCGAGCGGTTTCCCGACGCCCCGGTGCGGCACCGGCTGCGCCGCGAGATCATCGCCACCTACCTTGCGAACAGCATGATAAACCGGGTCGGCCCTACCTTCGTGAACACGGTGCGCGAGCGAACCGGAGACGGGGCGGACGAAATCACCCGGGCCTACATCATCGCGCGCGACGTGTTCGGTATCCGCCGGCTGTGGCGTGCCGTCGAGGCGCTCGACAACCGGGTACCGGCAGCCGTCCAGACCGCCATGTTGCTGGCGCTGCGCCAGCTGACCGATGCCGGGGTCGCCTGGATGCTGGACAACCGGGCGCGACCACTCGACCTCGCTTCGGGCGTTGCCGACCACGCCGCCGGCATCGGGGAGCTGCGAGACGTGCTGGACGAGGTGAGCGGCGATTTCATCCGCCGGCAGATTGCCGCGCGCAGCGAGGAGTGGGAGGCTGCGGGGGTGCCGCGTGAGCTTGCACGCGATGTCGCGGCCGCAGCCCCCCTCGCGCGGGGCTGCGACGTGGTCGCGCTTGCCGCGGAGACGGGCATTCCGGTCGGTGCGGTCGCGCGGACACACTTCGCCGTCGGCGATCATTTCGGCATCGACCGGTTGTGCGCGGCCGCCCGGTCCCTGCCGGCTTCCAGCCAGTGGGACACCCGTGCGGCGGAGAACATCACGCAGGATATCACCGCGCACCAGTACGCGATCACCCGTAGCATCCTGGCCACCGGAGAAGCGACCTCGATCGAGGCCTGGCTGTCTCGCCGGCCGGGAGCGGTCGAGCGCACGCAGCGCCTTCTCGACGACCTCGCGGCCATGCCCAGCATCGATCTCGCTGTGCTGTCGGTTGCCAGCAGCCACTTCAGGGCCCTGACGGAAGCCACATCGCCATGACGGACCGGGGACAACGGGGCAACCTGCGGACCATCGTCTCGTGGTGCCTCTTCGACTGGGCCAATTCGCCTCATCCGACCATCATCGTGACCTTCGTGTTCGCGGCCTACTTCTCCCAGGCGGTGGTGGGCGACGAGATCCTCGGATCGTTCCTGTGGAGCCAGGCGATCACGGCGGCGGGACTCCTGGTCGCCCTGCTCGGCCCGATCGTGGGCGCGATCGCCGATCAGGGCGGACGGTTCAGGGTCTGGAACGGGTCGCTGACCGCCGTCTGCCTGGTCGCGACCGCCGCACTCTGGCTGGTCACGCCCGAGGAATCATCGATCCCGCTCGCCATGGTGGCGGTCGCCATCGCGACGCTGTGTTTCGAGCTGGTCACGGTTTTCTACAATTCGAGCCTCGGAACCGTGGCGCCACCGGACCGGGTCGGACGCATCAGCGGCTGGGGCTGGGGATCCGGATACATCGCCGCGATCCTGTGTCTGGTCCTGTGCCTGCTGGTCTTCGTGCAGGCGGACACGCCCCCGTTCGGACTGGACATTGATGCCGCGGAACATGTCCGGGTGACGGCACTGGTGGTCGTCGCCTGGTGGATCCTGTTCGGCTGGCCGTACTACCTGTGGGTTCCCGATCCGCCTGGCGAGGCGAAGCGGGTCGGCGAAGCGGTCCGGTCCGGTCTGGTATCGCTGTACACGACACTTCGCAACCTGCGTCAGCACCGGAATACCGCCATGTTCCTGCTGGCGAGGATGCTCTATGCCGACGGGCTCGCGACCCTGTTCCAGTTCGGCGGCCTGTATGCCGCCGGTACCTTCGGCATGAGCTTTGCCGAGATCATCCAGTTCGGCATCGCAATGAACGTCACCGCCGGGCTCGGAGCCTTTGCCTTCGCGTGGTTCGACGACAGACTGGGCTCGCGGGCCGTGATCGTGATCAGCCTGGCGGGACTGCTCGGCTTCGGGCTCGCGACCCTGCTGGCACAGACCGCCCTGTGGTTCTGGATCTTCGGTCTCGGCCTGTGCGTGTTCATCGGCCCGATCCAGGCATCGAGCCGCACGCTGATGACCAGGATCGCACCGGCCGACATGCGCACCGAGATGTTCGGCCTGTACGCGTTCTCGGGCAAGGCGACCAGCTTCCTCGGCCCCATGCTGTTCGGCTGGGCGACGCTGCTGTTCGAAAGCCAGCGCGCCGGCATGGCGACCATCCTGGTCTTCTGGCTTGCGGGACTGCTGCTGATCCTGCTGGTGCGGGTGCCGGCACAGCAGCGTCCGGGCACGGAATGACTGCCAGGGACACTCGTTGATCCGACATTTGTTCTTGCTTTGATCACGAACACGTGCCATGATGGGGCATGATGCGTCGAACCGATCACACCGGTCTTGCAGAGCGCCCGGACACGGCGCACAAGGGACGTGGTGCGATCAGCAACCGCAGCGGCCGGTTCGAGACCGAGCAGAGGGTCCCGACCTTCGACGACTGGCGCAACGAGGAACCGGGGCAGCGGCCGCAAACCACGGTCACGCCGGACAGCAGCCGCACGGTGATCGCCCGCAACACGTCGCCCGACATCGGTTTCGACCGGTCGATCAACCCCTACCGTGGCTGCGAACACGGATGCGTCTACTGCTTCGCCAGGCCGACCCATGCCTGGCTGGGCCTTTCGCCGGGCCTCGACTTCGAGACCAGGCTGTTCGCCAAGCCCGACGCGGCTGCCCTGCTGCGCAGGGAACTCGCCGCGCCCCGCTACACCGTCGCCCCCATTGCTCTCGGGACCAACACGGACCCCTACCAGCCGGTCGAACGCACCATGCGGATCACCCGGTCGATCCTCGAGACCCTGGCCGAGTGCGATCATCCGGTGACCATCGTCACCAAGTCGGACCTCGTGCTGCGCGACCTCGACATCCTGGAGAAGATGGCCGGGCGCTCCCTCTGTTCGGTCGCGATCAGCATCACGACCCTGGACCGGGACCTGAGCCGGCGCATGGAACCCCGGGCACCGGCGCCGCACCGCCGGCTCGAGGCGGTCAGAAGGCTCGCCGACGCGGGGGTCCCGGTTCACGTCCTGGTCGCCCCTGTCATCCCCTCGATCAATGACCACGAAATCGAGATCATCCTGAAACGCGCGGCCGAGGCGGGCGCGCACGGTGCGGGCTACGTGCTCATCCGCCTGACCGGCGAGGTCGCGGACCTGTTTGACGAATGGCTCCGGCAACACTACCCGGACCGTGCCGGCCGGGTGCTCTCGGCGATCCGCCAGACCCGTCGCGGCGCCCTGTACCGCTCGAACTGGGGTGAACGGCAGACCGGAACCGGCGCGCTTGCCGAACTCATTGCACGCCGCTTCACCCTTGCGCGCCGCCGCTTCGGACTGGCGCGGGAGACCAGGGGACGCGATCTCGACACCTCCCTGTTTCGCCGGCCGGACCGGGACGGGGAGCAGCTGTGCTTCCGGCTCGAGGACTGAGCGTGCCGGTGCCGCGTCCCGACTTCACGATCGAGGACTGTGTCGGGGTTCCCGTCATCGCCGGTGTCGACGAGGTCGGTCGAGGCGCGTTGGCGGGTCCCGTGGTCGCGGTTGCCATCTTGCTCGACCGCACCCGTCTCGAGCCGGACCTCGCCGGCCGGATCCGGGACTCGAAGCTGCTGCGAGCCGACGAACGCCGCGCCATCGCGGCCCGGCTCGGGGCGCTGGCGCTTTCCGGCGAGGGCCGGGCCGACCGCGAGGAGATCGACCGGTTCAACGTGCTCGAGGCAACCATGCTCGCCATGCAGCGCGCCGTCGCCGCGCTTTCGGCCCGTGCGGGGCGTGCGCCCGACATGGTGCTCGTCGACGGGCCGCGCTGCCCACCCCTGGACTGTCCGGCACGGGCAGTGGTCGGCGGCGACGGCCGGTCAATCACGATTGCCGCGGCATCGATCGTGGCCAAGGTCGCGCGGGACGATCACATGGCGACCCTCGCCGGCATTCACCCCGGCTACGGCTGGGAGCGGAACGCCGGATACGGGACGGCGGAGCACCGAGCCGCACTCGAGCGCCTCGGTCCCACGGGCGAGCACCGTCGCAGTTTCGCCCCGGTACGCCGACTGATTGACGGATCCCCGTAGGCGCGCTCAGTGATCCGCGGCCCAGGGATCGTAGCTGCCGACATACCAGTCCCTTCCCTCCGGGTCGCGGACACCGAACAGCGAACCGCCGTAGTGCTGTTCCTCCGGCTCCATGACGATCTCGCCGCCACGCGCCCGGGCCCGCTCGTGGGCAGCGTCGATATCGCTGACCACGATGTAGATGCCCGTTGCCGACACGGCCGGGCCGTCGTCCTGCTGGGAGCCCAGCATGATCATGCCGGTCCCGTGGGTGAGCTGGGCGTGGGTGATGCTGCCGTCGTCGGCCTCGACGACCAGACGGCGTTCGAACCCGAGAACTTCACACAACCAGGCAATTGCGCCGGGCGCATCCCGGTAGCGCATGCTGGCAATCACGGTCGACCCCGTCATACCCCGTCCCTTCTCCTCATCCGCTGACGAGGCCACCATATCCCGGCCACCGGCACCGTTCCAGCGCAGGTTGAGCCCGGATCACCGGGTGCGGGCGTTTGATCTCGGGCCTGTTCTTCGCCATGATCGCTCCGGTGCGAGCCCGCGCGCAGGAGGGAACAAGATGGAGGCCGGACCGGGGCACGGCCGGGTCCACGAGGCCGGGTCCGCACCATGATGTCAGCGTTCGTCCGGGCACATCCGGCGTGGTCGGCCGTGATCGCCATCGCACTCGCCCTGCTGCTCGTTGCCGTGTTCGCGCACTGGCCCCCCGGTGTTGTCGCCGTGCTCGGGCGCAAGAAGATCTTCCTGAACGCCCTGCTGAACGGCATCACCCTCGGAGGCCTGTACTTCCTGGTCGCCAGCGGGTTTACCCTGATCTTCGGCCTGATGAAGAATGTCAACCTGGCGCACGGGTCCCTGTACCTGTTCGGCGGCTACATCGGGTTCGAGATCGCCGAGGCCACGGGATGGTGGCTGCTCAGCTTCATCGTCGCCTTCCTGCTGGTTGCGGCCATCGGCGTCGTCCTGCAGACACTGGTGTTCCGCCGCATCGAAGGCCAGGACCTTCGCCAGACCCTGGTCACCATCGGCATCTCGATCGTGGTCGCCGACCTCATGCTCTGGATCTGGGGCGGGGATTTCTACCAGATCTCGATCCCGGAATGGTTGCAGGGCCCGATGGTCCTGCCGGTGATCTCGGCCATCAAGAGCAGCGGTGCGGTGGTCTACCTCAAGTATCCGCTGGTCCGGATCGTGATCTTCCTCGCATCCGTGGCAATCGGGCTCGCCATGTGGATGGCGCTCAACCGGACCCGGATCGGCATGCTGATCCGGGCCGGCGTCGACGACCGGGAGATGCTCGCTGCCTCGGGGATCGGCGTACAACGGGTGTTCGTGCTGGTCTTCGCGTTCGGAGCCGGCCTCGCGGGTCTCGCCGGCGTGGTCGGCGGCACCTTCCAGTCGCTCGCTCCGGGCGAGGACATCCGCTTTCTGCTCGCCTCGCTCGTGGTGGTCATCGTGGGTGGCATGGGTTCCATCGTCGGCGCCGCGCTGGGTGCCCTGCTGATCGGGCTCGCGGAACAGTTCGGCTCGGTCTACATGCCGACCTACGCCGTGGTGCTGACCTTCCTGATCATGGTGCTGGTGCTGGCCTTCCGTCCGCAGGGGCTGATGGGGCGGAGGACCTAGATGGCGAGCGGGATGCAACCGGGTGGACCACGGACCGCCGCCGCCTGGCTCCTGGGCCTGATCCTGCTGCTGATGCCGGCCTTCGCGGGCGACTTCGTCCTGTTCCAGATCTTCGGCTGGGCGTTCATCCTCGGCATGATCGCGCTCAGCCTGATGTTCCTGGCCGGCTACGGCGGCATGGTGAGCCTGGTGCAGATGTCGGTGGCCGGGTGCGCGGCCTACATGGTGGCAATCTTCGGCGACAGCGCGATCACCCAGATCTCGCTGGGCTGGCCCTGGTGGATCACGGTGCCGCTGGCAATCGCCATCGCCACCCTGTTCGGCACGCTCGCCGGTGCGCTCGCCGTGCGCACCCAGGGCATCTACACCATCATGATCACGCTTGCGATCGCCTCGGCCTTCTTCTACTTCACCCGTCAGAACTACGTGGTCTTCAACGGGTTCAGCGGGTTCAACGGCGTGCTTCCGCCACCGCTGTTCGGCGTCGACTGGCGCCAGCCGGTTCCGTTCTACTACCTCGCCCTCTTCTTCGCGGCACTCGCCTACTTCCTGGTCCTGTACGTCTCACGCACCCCGTTCGGACTGGCGCTCCAGGGCATCCGCGACAATCCCCGGCGCATGGAGGCGCTCGGTTTCAACGTCGTCATGCACCGCATCGCCGCCTACGCCTTCGCGAGCGCAATCGCCGCCGTGGCCGGTGTGCTGCTGGTGTGGCTCAACGCCCAGGTCTCTCCGGGCACCGCCGGGATCGGTCCGGTCATCGACATCCTGATCATTGCCGTGGTTGGCGGACTGGGCCGGCCGATCGGCCCCTTCATCGGCGCCATCATCTACGTCCTGCTGAGGACCTTCGCACTCGACTTCCTGGTCTCGCTCGGGCTGTCGGGTGAACGGTTCCAGCTGCTGATCGGCGCCGGGTTCCTGGTCATCGTGTTCTGGTCGCCTGACGGCGTGCTGGGTCTGTGGGATCGCACCCGCGAACGGCTTGCCTCCCGCGAGCGCCAGCGCAGTCCACTCCACCGGGCGATCCGCGGCCAGACGGGAGGGCAGGCATGAGGGAGGCGATTGCACAGCGCCTGTCCACCACCGGAAACGCCAGCGCCCTGGAACTGCGCGGAGTGAGCCGGTACTTCGGCGCCCTGTCCGCGATCGAGGATGTCACGCTGACGGTCGGCGCCGGCGAACGCCGCGCCGTGCTGGGCTCGAACGGCGCCGGCAAGACCACGCTGTTCAACTGCATCACCGGAGACTACCCGCCCACCTCGGGCGCCATCCGCCTGTTCGGCGAGGACATCACCGACTTTCCGCCGCACGAACGCATCCGGCGCGGACTGCGCCGGACCTACCAGATCTCGCTGCTGTTCGGCGGGCTGGCGGTCATCGACAACATCTATCTCGCCTGCCGCGGCGTCGCCCGGGCGCGGTACTCCATGGTCCGGCCGCGCCGCGACGACGCGGTGATGCAGGCGGCATTCGATCTCGCGCATGCCGTTCACCTCGACGACGTCGAACAGACCCCGGTCGCGGAACTGTCGCATGGACAGCAGCGGCAGCTGGAGATCGCGCTCGCACTCGCCGGCGCGCCGCGCCTGATCCTGTTCGATGAGCCGGCCGCGGGACTGTCACCGACCGAGCGCCGTGACCTGATCTCCATCCTGCGCACCCTTCCCGACCACATCGGCTACATCGTCATCGAGCACGACATGGACGTTGCCCTGCAGGTATCCGACCGGGTGACGCTGATGCATAATGGCCGGATATTCAGGGAAGGGAGCCCGGACGAGATCGAATCCGATCCGATGGTGCAGGAAATCTACCTCGGCACGGGGCCGGACCATGGGTAGAAGTCCGCTCAGGGGACGCTCCCGGCCGGCGGCGGCGCGCCCTGCGCCGCGACCGGGTCCGGCGCCCCAGTCAGGTCCGGTCCTCGAGGTACGCGCACTTGACGTCCGCTACGGCGCCTCGCTCGCCCTGCAGGGTGTGGAGCTGACACTCGAACGCGGCGCCCTGTCGGTGGTGGGGCGTAACGGCATGGGCAAGTCCACCCTGTGCAACGCCATCATGGGGTTGCTGCCGGTAACCGGCGGCGAGATCACGGCCCTGGGCCAGTCGATTGTCGGCATGTCGCCGGCGGCGATTTCCGGGATCGGGATCGGCTACGTGCCGCAGGGCCGGCGGCTGTGGCCGTCGCTCAGTGTCGACGAACACCTGCGCATGACCGCGGGCCGGGCCGACGGTCCGTGGTCGATCGAACGCATCTACACCACCTTTCCGCGACTCGCCGACCGCCGCCGGCACGGTGGCGGCCAGCTGTCGGGCGGCGAGCAGCAGATGCTCGCGATCTCGCGCGCCCTGCTGCTCAATCCGCGCCTGCTGGTGATGGACGAGCCGACCGAGGGACTGGCGCCGGTCATCGTCGCGCAGGTGACCGAGATGCTGATCCGGCTGGTTGCCGAGGAAGGTGTCAACGCCCTGGTGATCGAGCAGAACATCGGGGTCGCGACCCAGGTCTCCGACCAGGTCGCGATCATGGTCAATGGCAGGATCACCCGGTTGATGGATTCACACCGGCTCGCGGGCGACCGCGACCTGCAGCACACCCTGCTCGGGGTCGGCCGCCAGGCCGGGGAACCGGAGCCGGAGGAGGAGGCTGCGCCGGAACCGGTGCACGCGGGTCCGCGACGGATCTACATCTCCAACCCGCATCCGCCGACCCGCTGGTCCGCCCCGGTGCCGGTCGGCGTGATCGAAACCGCGGCCAGGTTCGAAACCGCCGGACTGCCCGACCGGCAGGCCGCGCTGCGGGTGCCGCCGCCGTCTCGCACAAGCCCGGGAGAGGAGCGCTTCGTCATCGTTGCCGGGACCTGCGACACCAAGGGAGCGGAACTTCGCTTCATGCGTGACATCCTGGTCTCGCACGGGCTGGAGACCCGACTGGTCGACCTGTCGACCTCGGGCAGGCCATCGGGCGCCGACGTGCCGCCGCACCAGGTCGCGGCCCTGCACCCGCGTGGCGCCGGTGCCGTCTTCACCAGGGACCGCGGCACCTCGGTCTCGGCAATGACCCGGGCCTTCGAACGCTGGGTCGGACAACAGCAAGGCATTGCCGGCGCGCTCTCGGCCGGCGGCTCGGGCGGAACCGCGCTGGCCGCTCCGGCATTCCGCAGTCTGCCGGTCGGCGTGCCCAAGATGATCGTCTCGACCGTCGCGGCCGGAGACGTTGCCCGGTACGTCGGCGCGTCGGACCTGCAGTTGCTGCCGGCGGTGGCCGACATCCAGGGACTGAACTCGATCACCCGGCAGATCCTGGGCAACGCCGCGCACGCGCTCGCCGGAATGGTTGCGGGCCGCAAGCGGCGTCCGCCCGAACCTGACCTGGCCGTCACGGTCGGTCTCACCATGTTCGGCGTCACCACCACCTGTGTTACGCAGATCGCACAGCAGATCGGCCCGGACATCGAGTGCCTGGTCTTCCATGCCACCGGAACCGGTGGCCAGGCGATGGAGCGGCTGGTCGAGAACGGCCAGGTGGGCAGGGTCATCGACATCACCACAACCGAGATCTGCGACATGCTGATGGGTGGCGTGTTCCCGGCGACCGAGGACCGGTTCGGCGCCATCATCCGCACCCGGGTCCCGTACATCGGCTCCTGCGGCGCCCTCGACATGGTGAACTTCGGCCCACCGGAAACGGTTCCCGAACACTACCGGGACCGCAGGTTTCACCGGCACAACCCCCAGGTGACGCTGATGCGGACCAGCCCGGAGGAAAACCGGCGCGCGGGACGCTGGATCGGCGAGCGACTCAACCGGATGGAAGGACCGGTCCGGTTCTACCTGCCCGAGGGCGGCGTGTCGGAGCTCGATGCGCCGGACCGCCCATTCCACGACCCGGACGCCAACGCGGTGCTGTTCGAGGCACTGGAACAGACCGTGCACCAGACGGCGGCCCGGCAGCTGCTGAGGGTACCGTGGCACATCAATGACCGCGAATTCTGCGACGAGGTTGTGACCGGCTTTCGCGGCCTCCACGGTCCGGAGCGTCCGGTTCGCCAGGGCGGACGATCGTGACCGGGCGGGATGCCATCATGGCCGGGCTGCGCGCCAAGGCGGCGCGCGGGGAAGCGATCGTCGGCGGCGGTGCCGGGACCGGGCTGTCGGCGCGCTGCCAGGAAGCCGGCGGCATCGATCTCATCGTGATCTACAACTCCGGCCGCTACCGCATGGCCGGGCGCGGGTCGCTTGCCGGCATGCTGGCCTACGGCGATGCCAACGCGATCGTGCTCGAGATGGCATCCGAGGTACTTCCCGTGGTTCGCCGCACCCCGGTGCTGGCCGGCGTCAACGGCACCGACCCGTTCCGGTTGATGGACCCGTGGCTCGACCGGTTGAAGCAGACCGGCTTTGCGGGGGTGCAGAACTTCCCGACGGTGGGGCTAATCGACGGGACATTCCGGGCCAACCTCGAGGAAACCGGGATGTCCTACGACCTCGAGGTCGACATGATCGCGCGGGCTGCCGCGAAGGACCTGCTGACCACGCCCTACGTGTTCTCGCGCGACGACGCGCGCGCGATGGCCAAGGCCGGCGCCGACATCATCGTCTGCCATCTCGGCCTGACCACCGGCGGTGACATCGGCGCGCACACGGCGCTCGACCGCTCCGACTGCCCGGTCCTGGTTGACAGCTGGGCCGGGGCGGCGCTCGCGGTCAGGCCCGACATCCTGGTGCTGGTTCACGGCGGGCCGATCGCGACGCCGGAGGACGCCGACTACATGATGCGAAACACCACTCACTGCCACGGCTTCTACGGCGCGTCATCGATGGAACGCCTGCCGGCGGAACGGGCACTGACCGAGCAGACCCGGGCATTCATGTGCATCGGGCGGGGAGACACGCAATGACCGGGCATCTCATCGGCCAGATCATTCTCTGGTTCATCCTGGCGGTCGTCGTCATCGCCATCATCTACTGGGTGATGTACTGGCTGTACCGTCGCTCGACCAAGGAGGTCGCCTTCGTGCGCACCGGCTTCCTCGGCGAAAAGGTGGTGATCGACGGCGGCGCCTTCGTCTGGCCGATCATCCACGACATCACCCTGGTCAACATGAACACCCTGCAGCTCGAGGTCGTCCGCGAACACGACACCGCGCTGATCACACGCGATCGCATGCGGGTGGACGTGGAGGCGGAGTTCTACGTACGGGTGAAGGCGAGCCGCGAGGCGGTGTCGCTCGCCGCTTCGACACTGGGCCATCGCAGCATGGAACAGGAACGGCTGCACGACCTGCTCTCGGGCAAGTTCATCTCCGCACTCAGGGCGGTCGCCGCCGAGATGTCGATGGAGGAGATGCACGAGCAGCGCGCCCAGTACGTGCGCCGGGTGCAGGAGCTGGCGCAGCAGGGGCTCGACCTCAACGGGCTCGAACTCGAATCCGTCGCCATCCGCGATCTCGACCAGACCGGGCTCGAGTACTTCAACCCGTCCAACCGGTTCGACGCCGAGGGCCTCACCCGGCTCATCGAGGACATCGAGGCCAATCGCAAGCAGCGCAACGACATCGAGCAGGACGCCACCATCAGGATCCGGGCCCGGAACCTCGAGGCCGAGAAGGAAACCCTCGACATCGAGCGCGAGAGCGAGGAAGCGCGGCTGCGCCAGGAACGCGACATCGAGTTCAGGCGCGCCCAGCAGCGCACGGAACTGGTGCGCGAGCGCGCCGAGCGCGAGACCGAGGCGGAGCAGGCCCAGATCCTCGCCCGCGAGCAGGTCGAGAAGCAGCGCATCGCCAACGAGCAGGTCGTCGCGGAAACCAGGATCGAATCCGAGCGCGAGGTGCGCCAGCGCGAGATCGAGCGCCAGCGCCTGATCGAGGAGGCGGAGATCGCCGCGCGCGAGAAGACGGAACGGGCGCGTATCGAGCAGGAACGGCTGATCAACGAGGTCCGCATCGCCAACGAACAGGACATCGAGGCCCGCGAGATCTCGCGCCGCCGCGCCATCGAGGAGGTGGAGATCGCCGCGCGTGAGGCGACCGAGCGCGCGCGGATCCAGCAGGAGCGCGAGGTCAACGAGGCACGGATCAGCAACGAACAGGAGGTGCAGGAGCGGGAAATCGCGCGGCGCATGCAGGTCGACGGCGCCGAGATCGCCGCGGCCGAGCAGACGGAACTGGCACGGATCCGGCAGGAGCGGACCGTCACCGGCGACCGGATCTCAAGCGACGAGGAAATCCAGGTCCGCGAGATTACCCGTAACCGGGCGATCGAGGAGGCCGCGGTCGCGGCCGAACGGGCGGTGGAGACGGCGCGGATCGCGCGGGAGGCCCATCTCGAGCTCGAGCGGATCGAGAACGAGGAACGGACCAGGGAACGCGATGTCGGCCGCAGCCTTGCCATCGCCACCGCCGAGATCGCCGCCCGGCAGGCAACCGAAACCGCGCGTATCGCCCAGCAGCAGCAGGTCGAGACCGAACGGGTTGCCTTCGAGCGCACCCTGCGCGAGCTCGAGATCGAGGCCCGCCGGGTGGTGGAAACCGGCGATGTCGCCCGGGAACGGGCGCTCGAGGAGGCGAGACTGGAACGCCAGCGGGCAGTCGAGCAGCTCGAGGTCTCGCGTCTGCAGGCGTTGCGCGAGGCCGAGATTGCGTCGCGCGAGGAGGTCGAGCGCGCCCGGATCGCCGCCGAACGCGGCCTCGACGAGGCCCGTATCGGACAGGACCGGGACCGCCGGGCACTGGAGATCCGGCGCGACCAGGCGGTGCGGCTGGCGGAGATCGAGCGGGCCGTCGCGCTCTACAGGGAATCGCTTTCCGAGTCCGAAGCCGCGATCGAGGCCGAGAACGCCCGCGCCCGGGCGGCCGAGGCGGCGGAACAGGTCGTCACCGCCAGGGAGATTGAGCAGGCGCGACGCCGGCGCGAGGTCGACCTCGCCATCGCGCGCAAGGCCGCGGACGAGAGGCTGATCGCGGCCGAGGCCGAGCGTGTGCGCGCGGAGGTCGAGGCCGAAGCGAGCAGGCTGCTCAACGAGGCCGAAAACGTGCTGAGCGACGATGCCCGTCTCAACCTGTTCCGGCGCAAGCTGCTCGAACATGTCGAGGGCATCATCGCCGCCTCGGTCAAGCCGCTGGAGAAGATCCAGGACATCCGCATCATGCAACTCGACGGTCTTGGCACCGACCAAGGCGGAGGACGGGGCAACACCACCGACGAAGTGATCAACTCGGCCCTGCGCTACCGGGTCCAGGCGCCCCTCGTCGACAGCCTGCTCAGTGACATCGGCATCGACGGCTCCAACCTCTCACGCCAGCCAGGGCTGATCAGGGAGGCCGCGGACATGCAGCGGATCGCGCGGGAGACCGAGCGCAGGGACAACGCGGGCGAGGCACCGGACGGCAGCGGCACCGACCCGGCGACGGGTGACGACGGCGACCGGCGGGGATCGTGACCATGGCCCGGGTCTACGTCTCCAGCGTGGTCGATGCGCCGGCGCAGCGGGTATGGGAGCGGATCCGCGACTTCAACGGCCTGCCGCGCTGGCACCCGAGGATTGCGGAGAGCCACATCGAGGAGGGCGAACCGGCGGACCGGGTGGGGTGCATCCGCAACTTCCGTCTGCAGAACGGTGACCAGATCCGTGAACAGCTCCTTGCGCTGAGCGATTACGACCTGGTGTGCACCTACTCGATCCTCGACTCTCCCATGCCGCTTGCCGACTACGTGGCCACGCTCAGGCTCACGCCGGTCAGCGACGGCGATCGCTGTTTCGTCGAATGGTCGGCGGAGTTCGCCTGCGAGCCGGAGGTCGAGCAGGACCTGGTCAACGGGATTTCCCGCGACGTGTTCCAGACCGGCTTCGACGCACTGAAGCGGCATTTCGGCGCGGGATGACCGGTCATGGTCACGGTCGAACGCAGCACCATTCTCGAACACCCCATCGACGAGGCGTGGGGGGTCCTGCGCGACTTCAACGGCCACGACCGCTGGCATCCCGCCATCGCCGAAAGCCAGATCGAACGCGGCAGGCCGGCGGACACGGTGGGCTGTGTACGCCGGTTCCGGCTCGAGGACGGATCGGTCCTGCGCGAACAGCTGCTGGAACTGTCCGACATCGAGACCGCGTACAGCTACTGCCTGCTTGATACCCCGATCCCGATATTCAACTATGTCTCGCGCGTGCGGCTGCTGCCGGTGACCGACGGGGATCGCACCTACTGGCACTGGCGCGGCCGTTTCGACACCAGACCGGGCGAGGCTGCGGCGCTGGCCGCCCTGGTGGGTGACGCGATCTACCAGGCGGGGTTCGACGCGATCCGCGCCCATCTTGCCGGCGCCCGGGCATGAGGCCGGTACCATGACCGTGACCGTCCAGTGCGTTCCGACCGTTGCCGAGGCCGCCGAGACCGTGGCGCGCGACCGGTCGGCCCGCTACTTCGGCGGCGGCACCCTGCTGATGCGCGCGGTCAACGAGGGTGCGGCCGACCTGGGCACGCTTGTCCGCACCACCGACCCCGAGCTCGCGCGGATCACGGCGTCCGGTCCGACGATCACGCTGGGTGCCGGCGTGACCATGCGCGCGGTGCTCGCCGATCCGGCGCTCGACTTCCTGCACCCGGTGGCACGCACCATCGGCGGACCGGCACTGCAGGCCCAGGCGACGGTCGGCGGCAACCTGTTTGCTCCGCACCCCTACGGCGACATGGCGGCGGCCCTGCTCGCGCTCGACGCCGAGGCCGCATGCGCCGGCGGACCGTCCCGCCCGCTTGCAGACCTGCTCAGGGACACCGGCTCCGCCGGCTCCCCGGTTGTCCGGTCGGTCAGTTTCACCCGGCCCGAGGCCGGATCGTTCAGGTTCCGGAAGGTCACCCGGGTCCGGCCGACCGGCGCACCCGTTCTCGCCCTCGCCGCCAGCATCCCGGTGGTCGCGGGACGCATCTCGGGTGCGCGCATCGCCTGGAGCGCGATGGCGCCGCGGCCGCTCAGGGCCGCGGAGGCCGAGCGCGCGCTCGAAGGGTGCCGGCTCAATGCGGCCGGGATTGCCGGCGCCCTCGCCGCAGCCACCCGCGGGCTCGACCCGCCGGATGATGCACTGGCGTCAGGCTGGTACCGCAGCGAGGTTGCACCGGTGCACCTGCGCCGGCTGCTGCTGGGGGACGGGGAGGACTAGATGGCGCGCAAGCCGCTGCAGTTCCGGCTGAACGGAGCCGAGAAGGCGGTCTTCGTCGAGGATGGCGCCAACCTGCTGGAGGTGCTGCGCCGCGGCGTCGGCGATCTGACCGCGAAGCGAGGGTGCGCCCAGGGCGGATGCGGCGCCTGTACCGTGCTGATCGACGGCGTGCCGGGACTGTCCTGCCTGACACTTGCCGAGACGGTGGAGGGGTGCTCGGTCGCGACCGCCGGCAGTCTGCCGGGCGACGGCAGTCACCCGCTGCAGGAGGCATTCATGGCTCACTTTGCTGCCCAGTGCGGGTTCTGCACCCCGGGCATGCTGATGGCGGCCATCGCCCTGCTCGAGAGCACTCCGCACCCCGACAGGGACCAGGTCGTGCACGCGCTCTCGGGCAACATCTGCCGGTGCACCGGCTACGAACCGATCATTGCCGCGGTGCTCGATGTCGCGGGCGAAGGCGGAGGAGGCCGGTCATGACCGTCGAGTTTCGCAAGGACCTGTTTGCCGACGAACGTGACGATGACCTGGTCGAGGTCGGCAAGCCGACCCGGCGCCAGGACATTCTCGGCCACGTCACCGGCCGGTCGCCGTTCTACGACGATCACCTGTTCGAGGGACTGCTGCACATGCGCTGCGTGCGCAGCCCGCATCACCATGCCCGGATCCGGTCGATCGACACCTCGCGGGCCGAACGCATGCCAGGAGTGGTCCGGGTGCTGACCGGCGCCGACGTGCCCAACAATCTCAATACCCTGCTCGGCCTGATGGACTTCGGGCGCGACGACGAACCGCTGCTGTCGACGCGCAAGGTCGCCTATCGCGGCGAGCCCGTGGCCGCGGTGATCGCCGACAGCGAGGCCCGCGCCAACGACGCGGTCGCCGAGGTCCGGGTGAGCTGGGAGGAACTGCCCTGCGTGTTCGACGTCGAGGAGGCGCTCGCGCCGGGAGCTCCGGTGGTCAACGAGACCTACCCCAACAACAGCTTCGACTACCACGACACCTACGATCACCAGAAGCTGCGGTTCGGCGACGTCGAGTCGGCACTCGCCTCGGCCGACCGGGTGATCGAGGGCTGCTACGAGATGTCGCCGATCGAACAGGCGCCGATCGAGACCAACGGCGCCATCGCGGCACCCGAAACCAATGGGCGCTTCGTGTGCTACACCAGCACCCAGGCCCTGTTCTTCTCTCTCGCGACCGCATCGAAACTCCTCGACCTGTCCTCGAACCGGCTGCACTTCGTCGGCGGCACCGTCGGGGGCGGTTTCGGCGGCAAGGTGGACAGCATCGTCGAGCCGATGGCGCTGCTCGGCTGCATGCTGACCGGACGGCCCGTCCGCTTCGCATGGGACCGGGCGGAGGAGATGCAGGTCGGCGCGCCGCGCGGCGCCGAGCGCTGGTACCTGACCGACGGGGTGATGAACGACGGACGGATCGTGGCGCGCAGGTTCACCGGCTACTTCGATGCCGGCGCCTACACCCGGTTGTCGAGCTACGCCATCATCAAGGCGACGGGCCACCTGCCCGGTCCCTACACCATCCCCAACGTCTCCTCCGACATCCTGTGCGTGTTCACCAACCGGACCCCGGCGACCGCGATGCGCGGCTTTGGCATCACCGGGGTGGACTTCGCGATCGAGAGCCACATGGACGTGGTGGCGCACGAGATCGGCATGGACCCGGTGGAACTGCGGATCTTGAACGCCTACCGGGACGGCGACATGAAACCGCACCGCCGGACCGCCAAGAACTGCGCGCTGATCGAGTGTGCCCAGGTCGCCGCGCAGAAGGCCGGCTGGCCGATCGGCGATGCCTTCGGCGCCATGGCATCGACCCGTGACGGCGGCGGCGAGCGCGCCGCGATCCCGCCGACGGTCACCGACCGTGACGGACGCATCGGCGAGCGCCGCGCGGGCCGGAGCGGCCGTGGCGAGCGGCGGACCATCCCGCCGACACCGGGACAGGACACCGCCGCCGCCGGGACTCCCGCCGCCTCCGGGACTCCCGCCCGATCCGGCGACGCAGCGAACTACGCCCACCCGGCGGCCGCGCCCGCCTGGCAGCCAGGGACGGTTCCGCAGCCGCCACGCACCGAAGAGCCACCGCCGCGCACCGAAGGGCCGCCGCCCGCTCCGCGCACCCCGGCACCGACACGCTACAGCCGGTTTGCCACCAACGCCGGGCTCAGGAGACGCTGACCATGACGGTCCACAGGGGACGCGGATTCGCCTCCATCAACTACCCGATCGGCATGAACCTGGGCGGAGACCCCAGCCAGGCACTGGTCCACTCGAGCCCCGATGGCAAGTTCGCGATCGCCCTGTCGTCGATCGACCTCGGCCAGGGCATGAAGTCCGTGACCCGCCAGATCGCCGCCGAGACCCTGGGGGTCCCGGTCGAGGACGTGTACGTCGATACCGCGGACAGCGACACCGGTCCCCACTGCATGGGGTCTTTCGCCTCGCGCGGAACCCACCGGGTCGGGAACGCGGTCATCGTTGCCGCGAAGGAAGCCCGTGCCATCATGCTGGAAGCCGCGGCGGAGGAACTCGAGGTCAATGCCGACGACCTGGAGACCGACGGGCGCGGCAACATTCACGTGCGCGGCGCTCCCGACCGCAGCATCACCACCGGGGACGCATGCCAGGCGGCACAGTTCAGGCACGGCAAGACCGTGGCCGGCCGCGGCATCTTCCTCATCCCGCTCTCCGAGGTCGACCCGGAAACCGGCGAGATGACGCCGGTCTCCTGCTACGCCCACGCCGCCCTGGTGGCGGATGTCGCGGTCGATGACGAGACCGGCGAGGTCACGGTGGAGCAGGTCAACTCGGCCTACGAGGTCGGACGCGCCATCAACCCGCGCCTGGTGGAACAGCAGCTGATCGGCGGAGCGTGGATGGGGCTGAGCCACGCGCTGTACGAGACCACCGAGCCGCACTACCCGGACCGGTCGCACGGGCCGGTCGACTTCTCGCAGTACACGATGCCGGGACCCGGCGACATTGCCCGGCATGACATCGCGATTCTCGAGCGCCCGGCGCCGGACGGTCCGTTCGGCGGCAAGGGTCCGGGCGAGATGTGCGCGAACCCGATCATGCCGGCAATCGCGAATGCGGTGTTCAACGCCGTGGGCGTGCGGGTCACCGCACTGCCGATCACGCCCGAGAAGGTGCTGCGGGGCCTGAGAGCGAACGGGGGCGCCCGCCCGGGCCCGCGGCGCTGACGCAGGCGGCCAACGCCGGTTTCCGATCACGGCGTCATCGCCTATATTCTGCGCCGATCATGAGCAGCACGGTTTCGAGCAGCGGGCGGGTTGACACCGACCCGACGGCGCACACCCTCCCGCACGTCTCGCGTCTGGACGGGCGGGTGCTGTGGCGAATCTCGGAACTCGCTTTCCGCCACCCGTACCGCATGGCGCTTGCCATGGTGGCAACGGCGCTCGGAGCCTCCTTCCAGCTGTTCGTGCCGCAGTTCCTCGGACGCGCGGTCGACCAGGCCCAGGGCCTGCTCGCCGGCGCGGCGGCAACCGGTGTTCGAACCGAAGCCGTGGACGCGTTGCTGCAGACCGCGATGCTGCTGGTTGCGGTCAGCCTGCTGCGTGGCGTCTTCACCATGGTGCAGAACTACCAGGGCGAGGTGGTCGGCCACTTCATCGCCCATCACCTGCGGCTCGACTACTACCGCAAGCTGCAGTCTCTGAGCCTGTCCTGGCACGACCAGGTCCATACCGGCGACCTGATGACCCGCGGCATACTCGACATCGAGGGTGTGCGCATGTTCGTGACGACCGGCATGCTGCGCGTGATCCTGCTCGCCATCCTGATCGGGGGCGGGTTCGTCATCCTGTTCCGGATAGACCAGGTACTGGCACTCGTCGCCTTCGGCTTCGTGCCCTTCGTCGGGGTCTCGGCATCGATCTCGCGCATCCGGCTGCGCGACATCTGGCTGCAGCTGCAGAACGAGCTGTCGGTGCTCACCAGGGCGATGGAGGAAAACCTCGGCGGCATCCGGGTGGTCCGCGCCTTCGCCGCCCAGGCCCACGAACTCGCCCGGTTCGACCGGATCTCAAGGAGGGCCCTGCGGATTTCGCACCGGCGCGTCGCCCTGTTCGTGCGCAACACCGCGCAGATGAACTTTGCATTTTTCCTCACCATGGGCGTGGTGCTCTGGATCGGCGGCGTCAAGACCATCGAGGGAACGCTGACGCTGGGACAGCTCACCGAGTTTCTCGCCTTCATGGCGATCCTGCAGATGCCGATTCGCCAGATCGGATGGATGTCGAACTCGGTGGCCCGGGCATCGACCTGCGGTGGCCGGCTGTTCAGCGTGCTCGACCTGGCACCCTCGATCGCCGATCCGCCCGAGGCCAGGGACCTGGAGGTCTCGGGGGGCGTGCTCAGGTATGAAAACGTCGACTTTTCCTACCCGGCCGCCGCCGCCGACGCCCGCACCCTGTCCGACGTCAGCTTCGAGGCCCGGCCCGGGCAGATCATCGGCATCGTCGGTCCGCCGGGAAGCGGCAAGAGCACCATCGCCCAGCTCGTGGGACGCTACTACGACGTGACCGGCGGCCGGATCACCATCGACGGACAGGACATTCGCACGATCTCGCTCGAATCCCTGCGCAGCGCGGTCAGCATCATCCAGCAGGACGCGTTCCTGTTTACCGCCAGCATCAGCCACAACGTGGCCTACGGCAATCCGTGGGCCGAGAGCACCAAGATCGAACGTTCGGCCGCCGTCGCCCAGCTGCACGACCACATCATGAGCCTGTCCACCGGCTACGACACGCTGGTGGGCGAACGCGGCCTGTCACTGTCCGGCGGCCAGCGCCAGCGCATGTCGATCGCGCGCAGCATCCTGCCCGACAGCGCCGTCCTGGTGCTCGACGACTCGACCGCGGCCGTCGATGCCGCCACCGAGGCTCGGCTGCAGGATGCCATCGCCGACATCTCGCGGACCCGCGCGGTGATCATCATCGCCCACCGGCTGAGCTCCCTGCGCCACGCCGACCTGATCCTGTTCCTCGAACATGGCCGCATCGTCGAGCGCGGCAGCCGCGAGGAGCTGGTCGCACTCGGCGGCCGGTTCGCCGAGCTGCACCGGCTGCAGACCGCCTCACCGGAGACCCGGCCATGACGGCCGGCGAGCACGCGGCGGAACCCCGCCGGACCAGGCCGCTTGCGGTGGTCGGCTCGCAGATCTCGGTCGAGGAGGTGCTGTTCGGGAAGGCATTCGACCGCTGGGTCCTCGGGCGGATCGCGGGGTACCTGGCGCCCTACCGCCGACAGCTCCTGCTGGGCGTATTCGGCGTGCTGGTGTTTACCGGCACGCAGCTCGCAATCCCGCTGCTGATCCGCACCGCGATCGACAAGGCCCTGGTGCTCGGGTCTGCGGGCGAGGACCTGCTGCTCATCATCGTGCTGGGTTTTCTCGCCGTGGTCACCGTCAACTTCGTGGCCAACCTGGTCCAGGAACAGCTGGTCGGCCGCGTCGCCGGGCATCTCATGTTCGACCTTCGCCGCGCCATGTACCGGCACCTGCAGTTCGTTTCCATGGCCTTCATGGACCAGACCGAGATCGGGCGGCTGATGTCGAGGCTCCAGGGCGATGTCCAGGCCCTGCAGGAATTCCTCGAATCCTCGATCTTTGCGATCGGCGACCTGGTGCTGCTGCTGGGCATCGTCGTGGTCCTGCTGGTGCTCGACCCACGGCTCGGCGCGCTCACCATCATGGTGATGCCGATCCTGTTCGCGGTGCGCATCATCTGGCTGCCCCGGGCCCGGAAGGCCTTCATCCACGCGCGCGAGACCAGCAGTGCCACCAACGGTGCACTGGCGGAAGGCGTGCACGGGGTCCGGGCGGTCCAGGAACTCGGCCGCGAGGACCTGAACTACGGGCTGTTCCGCGAACTGGCACGCGAGAACGTCCGGGCCCACTGCCTCGCATCGAGGTTTGTCAACGTCCTGATACCCCTCGTCGACGGCCTGACCGGGCTGGCGATGGCGGTCATCGTGGTGTACGGGGGCAGCCTGGTCCTCGACGGATCGCTCGACGTGGGCGTGATGGTCGCGTTCCTGTTCTACGTGCAGCGGTTCTTCGACCCGATCCGCTCGCTCACCATCCAGTACAGCATCATGCAACGCGCCATGGCCGCGGGGCAGCGTATCTTCGAGGTCCTCGATGTCCCGATCGAGGTCAGGGACCGGCCGAACGCCCCGTCACTGCTGGGCACGCCGGGCTCGATCGAATTCCGCCACGTCACCTTCGGCTACCGCGCGGGCGAACCGGTCCTCACCGACATCAGTTTCGAGGCCCGGCAGGGGGAAACCGTGGCGCTGGTCGGCCCCACCGGGTCGGGCAAGACCAGCATCCTCTCGCTTGCCCACCGGTTCTACGACGTGTGGAGCGGCCAGGTGCTGGTTGGCGGCATGGACGTGCGCGACGTCACCCAGAACTCGCTCGGCCGGCACATCTCGGTGGTTCTCCAGGAACCGTACCTGTTCTCCGGCAGCATTCTCGAGAACATCCGCTACGCGAGCGGCGCCGAGGACAGTGAAGTGGTCGCGGCCGCCCGCGCGGTCGGGGCCCATGACTTCATCACCCGGTTCGCCGACGGCTACGAGACCATCCTCGACCAGCGCGGCGTCAACCTGTCGATGGGCCAGCGCCAGATGCTGAGTTTTGCCCGCGCCCTGGTGGCCGATTCGCCCGTCCTGATTCTCGACGAGGCGACGGCGAATGTCGACAGCTACACCGAGCTCGAGATCCAGCGCGCCCTGTCCCGGCTGCTCGAGGGCCGCACCGCGCTGATCATCGCCCACAGGCTGGCGACGATCCGGCACGCCGACCGCATCATCGTGCTGCGCGAGGGCCGGATCGTGGAATCCGGCACCCACGGCGAGCTGGCCGCGGGAGGCGGGCTCTACAGCATGCTCAACCGCATGAACCACGCCTCGTTCGACGACCTCGCCGCGGAGGCCTGACCCACACGCGACCCGATCACCGGGCAAGCTACCAGGACCCTCTTCTCATCATCGGCCCACGCCAACGCAGACGGGTCGGCAGCGACGATCGCCGCTCGCCCGGTGCGTTTCGTTCCGGATCCCTGCCCAGCACAAGCATATCGAACAGCCCGGCGCCCAGCGGAACATCGGTTGTCAATTCAGTTGGCAACGCGGTGCGCCATCTGCCGGGCGAGCGACCTGGTCAAGCCGGATGCGTGCCCGGTATCTCTCTCGCAATAGACGTCCCAAACCCGGACTGTGGGCTGCGACATGGAGGATCAATTCGCAAGCCGTTGACCATCGTTCCGACACCTTGTTCTTTCGCTCGTCGATCAGTTACGATGGGCATGGGCCACAGTAAGTCGCGGGCCAGATCCCCGAGCGTGGGCACGGTTCCTTCCATCTTGCAGATCGTCACGGGTTCAGCGCTGTTCGGCTGGTAGCGATTCGGCATCAGCCGAACCTCTGGCCCGTTGCCCGTGCTCCGTTCGCAACCAGGCGATCAACCCGCATCACGGCGCAATTACGACGGCCCCGTGACCGCTCCGGTTGAATAACCGACAGCATAACGCTTACTGTTGAACCCGCAAACTGACATGGGCCCGGCCCATGCCGGGTCGCCCGCTGAACGGAACAGCACATAACCCGGCAAGGGTCGCTTCCCGAACCCGAAGAACAGGCGGGATCCACATGATTTCGGTTTGGTCTGCAACGGCCCGGCACCCGCTGTGGCCGCGCAACTGACGGAGTATCACATGATGAACTGGTATCGAGTGATCGGCGCTCTCACCGTCCTGGCATTCGCGCCAGGGATCGCGGCAGCCGACGAGGGAAGTGTCTACGTTTCTGTGGGCGGCCTCTATGTCCTGCCGGTCGATTCGGAGATGTCCGACGCGGAGGATGACTGGGAAGTCACGGGGACGCTTCCGCTGGACGCCGGACCGGGATTTGCCGCGCAATCGGGTACGGTGCCTCCAACGGCTTGCGAGCCGAACTCGAGTTCGGCTACCGCTCGTCGTCATGGGACAAGTGGGAAGACATCCGATTTGCGGTGAACGGGGAACGGGTCGATGCCGGCGACCTGGGGGTCGAGGCCGAAAACGGCGAGCTGACAACGCTGAGCGTGATGGCGAACGGTCTCATGGTCTTTGAGTCCTCGTCGGGCCTGAAGCCCTACGTCGGTGCCGGGATCGGCTTCGCCCAGCATGATGCTTCCAGTGACGGACTTGTGGCGACCATCGGCATGGACGAGTACGAGTCCGAAGGTTTTTCCCAGGACGACTCCGTGCTCGCCTACCAGGCGATGGTGGGCGTCACCTATCCCATTTCCGAGAAGTCGGAAGCGCGGCTCGGATATCGGTACTTCGCGACCGGTGAAGCCGAGTTTGAAGGTACGAAGGTGGATTACGCTTCTCACAATGTCGAGGTGGGCATCCTGTTTCGCTTCTGACCTTCGCTCACTCCCGACAACAAGCCCCGGCCGTCGAACAGCGGCCGGAAGTCCATCACCCACGGAAGGAAAAGCTGCCGTGGGTGATGGCCAGTTGCCTGATCGGTAGAGTGCGGACCGAGTATTCCTTGAACATGACCGAAACCGCCGCGTTTTGTGTATTCACCATCCTTCCCGAGACGGTACTTCTGGAACGCAAGGACCCTTCTGACAAACTGCTGCCTGCGCAGGCACAGGAAGAAGGTCTCCGGCTGCCTGCCGTGGACCGATTTCTTCCCGGTGATCCCCTTTCGGTCGCGGCTCACGAGCTCGAGTAACGCGATCCATTCGCTGTTGCAGGAGCCGGGCGCTGCGGCGGTTGATGGAACACGCAGACGCACGCCGCATTCACCCGGAGCACCGTGAGAGGGTGCGCTGGATCCTGGTACGCCTCAACGCGTCGGCCGTGCCCGAAGACATCGACCTGCCCGGTTTCCGGCTGAACGCGCTCGAGGGCGCCCAAGCCGGGTTCCGGACGGTCACGGTGCGCGCCAGCCGGCGGGAGATCTTCCGCTTCGAGGACAGCGCGGCCGCCGATGCCGACGACCACCCGGACTGCATCGAGAAAGGCCACGCCCATGCCCATGCACGATCCGCCCCATCCTGGTGCGTTCATCCGGCGCCAGTGCCTCCAGCCCCTCGGGCTGACCGTCACCGAGGCCGCGAAAGGCCTTTCGGTATCGCGCAATACGCTGTCGATGGTGCTGAACGGCCGCCGCGGCATCTCGCCCGAGATGGCCATCCGTCTGTCCGAGGCCTTCGGCGGCAGCCCCGAAAGCTGGCTGACGCAACAGATGCAGTACGATCTGTGGCACGCACGGCGCAGCCGGGCGCCAGCCGAGGTCCGCAGGTTCGCCTCCACCTGACCGCTGCGGGTCAACGCGACCCGCGCCCCAAGCCGCCTTCCCGAAAGATGGTGCACACGGACGCGGCGGCACTTCAGGCGCCCGTGTCCCGGGCTCGCGGGGCGGAACCGGCTGGTCCGTTGTCCGAAGCGTCGGGTGCTGGGCGGCAAACCGGTTTCGGCGAGAGACCGCGGGTCGGGATTGGTCCGTGCCTGCCGGTCGGTTTGGGCGTAGGATCGGGGACTGGACGCAGGTTCGAACGGAATGCCAGCCAATGCCGGTCACGCCCAGGATTGACGGAATCGGCTCGCCGGAGGAGCTCGATACGGCTTTCGGTGCAGCGCAGTACCTGTCCGACAGCGGCCTGTCGACAGCGGCATACCTCGCGCTTGCACTGGGCAAGCCGCTGCTGCTCGAGGGCTCACCGGGAGTGGGGAAGACCGAGGCGGCCAAGGCGCTGGCATCGGTGCTCGGCCGCCGGCTGATCAGGCTCCAGTGCTACGAGGGGATCGACTCCGCGGCCGCACTCTACGAGTGGAACTACCCTCGCCAGATGCTGGCGATCCGGCAGGCCGGCGACGACTATGTCAACATCTACCGGGACGAGTTCCTGATCGCCCGTCCGATGCTCGACGCCCTGCAGGCCGGTGCCAACGGCTTCCTGCTGATCGACGAGATCGATCGCTCCGACCACGAGTTCGAGGCGTTCCTGCTCGAGTTCCTGTCGGACTTCCAGATCTCCATTCCCGAGCGCGGCACGGTGCGCGCCGCCCACCGCCCGGTGGTGGTCCTGACCTCGAACCGCACGCGCGAACTGCACGAGGCGCTGCGCCGGCGCTGCGTCTACCACTGGATCGACTACCCCGATCCGGCCCGGGAGGCGGCAATCGTGATGGTCCGGGCCAGTACCGTCGCCCGCGAGACCGCGGACCGCATCGTGGCCGCGATCGGCCGGCTCCGCACCGAACCGCTGGCCAAGCCGCCCGGTGTCGCCGAAACCGTGGAATGGGCCGAGGCCGCGACCCTGCTCGGACAGCACGGGCTTCCGTGGCCGGACGCGTTCGTGCGCGCGATCGGCGTCGCGCTCAAGGACCAGGATGACCTCGAGTTCGTGCGCCCCAGGCTCGGGCAGATCGTGACCGGGGTCGCGGCGTGACCGCCCTGCCCGGCCCTGCCCGACCGCTGCTTGCATTCGTCGATCTTCTGCGCCGAAACCGGTTTGCGGTCGCACCCGAACAGGGCCTGGACTTCATGCGCGCCGTCGGGCTTCTGGGTCCGAGCGGGATGACGGCGATCCATCGGGCCGCCCGTGCGACCCTGGCGCCGCCGCCGGAGCGGCACGAGGAGTTCGACGCCCTGTTCCGCGCCCACTTCTTCGGCCACGCGCTGGAGGGTCCGGGTCCTTCCGGTCAGGATGACGAGATACCCGTCGGCGAGGATGTCGACGGCGGGCCCGGGGAGCAGCCCGACGAGCCCTCCGAGGCCGGAACCGACGCCACCGGGCTCGAGTTGCTGGCACGGCGCCGGCTTGGCCGGGCGGGCGAGGAGGAAGCGCTGGCCGGGTTCCGGCGCCGGGCACCCGACATGCTGCCACGCCGGCGTTCGCACCGCCGGGTAGCGCATCACCGCGGCAGGTTTCCCGACCTGCGCCGCACCCTGCGCCACGCGGTGCGCTTCGACGGCGAGGCACTGGTACTGGCTCACCGCAGGCGCAAGCCGGTCCAGCGCCGGATCCTGCTGCTCATCGACATATCCGGATCGATGAAGGCGCGAACCGACAGCTGCCTCGGCTTCGCCCACAGCCTCGCGCAGGTGGCCCGCCACGTCGAGATCTTCACCGTCGGCACCCGGCTCACCCGCATCAGCCGGCCCCTGCGCCATCGTCACCGCGACGCCGCACTCTCCCGGGTTTCCGGCCGGGTGGCCGACTGGGACGGGGGAACCCGCCTCGGCGATGGGCTCGCGGCGTTCCTGTCCATTCCGAGGTTCGCCGGGTTCGCCCGCGGCGCCCTGGTGGTCATCATCTCCGACGGCCTCGAGCGGGGCGACCACTCGGCGATGACGACCGCGGTGCGCTCGCTGTCGCAGCTGGCCTGGCGCCTGGTGTGGCTGACGCCGCTTGCGACCGGCGATGACTGGCGCCCCGAGACACGGGCTCTGCAATCGGTGGCTCCCTTCATCGATCACCTCGGCCAGGCCGACAGCGCGGCCGCGCTCTGCCGCGAGGTCATCGGACACGCCCGGGACGAACGGTGATCATCGACGCACACCACCACATCTGGAGCCGCGACGATCTGCCGTGGCTGCTCGGGCCGATGCAGCCACGGATCTTCGGGCCCTACGAGGCGATCAGGAGAGACTACCCGGTCACCGAGTACCTGCAGGACTGTTCCGGTTGCGGCGTGACCGGTTCGGTCTACGTCCAGGCCAACTGGGCGCCGGGAAGGGAATACGCCGAAGCCGCGTGGGTACAGTCGGTGGCGGATGCGCACGGCTGGCCCCACGCCATCGTCGCGTGTACCGATCTGACGGCACCCGACGCCGCGGACCGGCTGCGCGAGCTTTCACGCATCCCGCTCGTGCGCGGAATTCGCCAGCAGATGCACTGGCACGAGAACCCGTCCTACCGGTTTGCCGCGCGGGCCGACCTCGTCTGCGACCCCGCCGTCCGGCGCAGCGTGGCCCGGCTGGAGGAGTACGGCTGGTGCTTCGACCTCCAGGTCTTCCCCGGACAAATGCGCCACGCCGCCGAGCTGGTGCGCTCATGCCCGGGTGTCACCTTCATCCTGCAGCACGCCGGCATGCCCGAGGACCGGTCTGCCGCCGGGCGTGCCGAATGGCTCGACGGCATGCGCCGGCTTGCCGAGTTTCCGAACATGGTCTGCAAGCTGTCCGGTCTCGGCACCTTCATCCACCGCAACGATCCGCACCATGTGGCGGAGGTCGTCGGCCAGACACTCGACATCTTCGGCGCCGGGCGCGCCATGTTCGGCTCCAACTTTCCGATCGAGAAGCTGTGGACCGGCTTCGGCCCGCTGCTCGACGCCTATCGAGCCGCGACGTCCGGCCTGCCGGCCGCCGCGCGGCGGGCGATCTTCCACGACACGGCCGTTCGGGTGTACCGGCCGGCACCCAACCGCAGCAGGGGGAACGACAATGGGACATGAAGCGATCGACCGGTCCTTCCACGAGATCTTCGACACCGCTCAGCCGGTCCGGCGCCTCGGGACCGGTTTCACCTTCACCGAGGGTCCGATCTGGCATCCGACGGAGCACCACCTGCTGTTCTCCGACATGCCGGCGGATACCCGCCGGCGCTGGGACAGCCGGGGTGTCGAGGTGGTGGCCAGCCCGTCGAACAAGGGCAACGGGATGACCTACGACGTCGATCTCAACCTGCTGGTCTGCGAGCACGCGACCTCGTCGGTGGCCCGGTTCCGTCCCGACGGAACCCGCGACGTGCTTGCCAGCCACTTCGAGGGCAAGGAGCTGAACAGCCCGAACGACATCTGCATCCAGTCCGACGGATCGATCTGGTTCTCCGACCCGACCTACGGGCGCATGCCCGGTTTCGGCGTCGAGCGTGCGGTGGAACTCGGTTTCCAGGGCGTCTACCGCATCGACCCCGAGGGAGCGCTGTCGCTCATGGTCGACCGCTATACCTTCGGCCAGCCGAACGGCCTGTGCTTCTCTCCCAACGAGCGGCTGCTCTATGTCAACGACACGGACCAGACCAATATCCGGGTCTACGAGGTCGGAACCGACGGCACCCTGGACGGCGGGCGGATCTTCGCCTCGGGGATCTGGGACGGATCGCGGCCCGGCGTTCCCGACGGGATGAAGTGCGACGCCAACGGCAACATCTGGGTTACCGCGCCCGGCGGGGTGTGGGTCTACAATCCCGCGGGCACGCTGATCGGCACCGTCGAGGTCCCGGAACAGGTCGCCAACCTGCACTGGGGAGGCGAGGACTGGCGCACCCTGTTCATGTGCGCCAGCACGTCGCTCTACGCGGTCACTACCAGGGTCGGCCCGCGCGATGAACCCTTCATGCGGCCCCGTCCCGGCGCGGTATCGCGCCCGGGCGGGCAGGCACTCGGTGCGGCACCCATCGGCGGCACCGGTGCAGCGTGGCTCGACCCGCGCCGCGCCGTCCTGGTGATCCAGGACATGCAGAACGATGTCGTGATGGACGGCGGCGCCTTCGCCGCGTCGGGGGCGCCCGACCATTGCAGGCAGCAGGACTGCGTCGCCAATATCCGCCGCCTGGCCGACGCCTGCCGCCAGGCCTCGATCCCGGTGATCCACGTCTGGTTCATCGTCGAGCCCGGGGCGCCGGGCGTCACACGGAACGCGCCGCTGTTCAACGACCTGGTCTCTGCAAACGCGCTGGTCCGCGGAACCTGGGGGGTCGCCCCGGTTGCCGGCCTGGAGCCGCAGCCGGGCGATCACGTCGTGACCAAGAACCGGATGAGCGCCTGGGAAGGCACCACGCTCGAGACCATCCTGAAGGCCACCGGACGCGACACGATCATCGAAACCGGAGCCTGGACCAACATGTCGATCGAGCACACCGCCCGGACCGGAGCCGACAAGGGATACCGGATGGTCGTGGTCGAGGACGGCTGCTCGACCATGAACGCCGACTGGCACGCCGCCGCGATCAACTACGCGATGCAGAACGTGGCCGACGTGGTCCGGACCGACGCGGTGATCGACGCACTGGTCGCGTAACGGGGCCGCCCCTACTCGGCCGCCATGCGACCGAACCTGGCCGACGGCATGCGGATCACGTCGTTCGGCATCTGGTAGCGCGCATAGGGCAGGACGACGATCTTCGCGTCCGGCCCGTGCCGGTCCAGCGCCCGGTCGACGGCGCCTTGCAGCGACGTCGTGGTCTCGAAGCCGATCTCGCGGCCGAGCTCGAGGTTCTCCTCGCGGGTGACCACCGTCAGGTGCTTGCGCGACATCACCTCGTAGATCGGAGCCCAGATGCATCCGGCCCACATGCCCACCCTGCGGTGATGGATGTCGCGGGCCAGCCGCTCGATGTTCTCCGGCGACGGCGGCATGTACGGTTTCATCTCGTCGAACAGCGCGAACCCCGGAAAGCTGCCGATGCTCGTCTCGACCCCGGGGCTCGGCGAGCAGTAGATCATGTCCCCACCGTCGCGCAGAACCATGTCAGCCGACATGCATCCCCACCCGGTGTGGAAGAACAGGTGATCGGTGGGGGCAAACACGCCACAGATCGCGATATCGGCCGGACCGCCCATGGGGCGCCGGTAGGCGTAGATCGAGTTGAAGACCCGGATCGCCTCGCGGTGCGCGTCGGGATGCGAGCCGAAGTTCAGGAAACACACCGATCCGCCGGTGTCCAGCACCACGTTGAGCGTGCAGGTCAGCCCGCACATGGTGGCGACCTCGTCGATGTCCGAGCGCATCGGACCGGCCATCGACCCGTAGCGGGTCTGGGGCGACATCACGAAGGCGCCGTGGTTGGACTCGATGGTTTCGTCGGAGACAACGCCGGGCAGGATCAGCTTGCCACCACCGCCGTACCCCCAGTGGTTGGACTGGGCCTGGCCGATCGTGACCTTCACGGAGCAGTCGGCAACCTCCCGGTGCAGCCACACCGGGGTCCCGCGCGAGGAGATGCCGACGAACCTGTACATCTGCGGATTTGTCGGGTCGTCGTTCTGGTAGAACGGAATCCCCATCGCCTGCATGCGCGCAAGCGTTTCGACACCGATCTTCTGTTCGGTGTCGCGCTCCGACATCGGAAAGATCTTGCCGTTGGCGCAGACCACCCGGGCGTCGCGCACGCCGTGGCGTTCGATCGCGTCCAGCAGTGCGGGCAGGATCCGCGAGGCCGGCGTCGGCCGGAACTGATTGTCGATGATGATCGCGAGCGACGTGTCGGGCCCGAGCAGCTCGGAGAACCGCGGACCATCGAACGGCCGCTCCAGGGCCGCGGCCGTCGCTGCCGTCACGTCGCCGAGCGCGGCCGGTTCGTTGGGCCGGATCCACGCCCACAGGTTGCGCCACGGCACCTCGGCCGAGATGGTTTCCCTGTAGATCATCGATGGATCGTCGCAGGACCCGATCGTCAGCGGATCCAGCGATTCATACGGGATCTCGACCGTGATCCGTCGGGACATCGCCCAGTCTCCCTCCCGTCAGGCACCGTCCGCTCCGGATTCCCGCCCGAGCAGGAACCGCGGCAACGACCGGTCACCCGGAACATCCGGGTCCACGTCCAGTCCGCCGTACGGCGCCTCGACCGAGGCCCTTGCCCGACTTCGGGCGGCATAGCCGATCGCCACCCGCTGCCAGTCCGGCAGCGCGTCGAAGGCGGACCGCGCCCTGGCCCGGTCGTCGGGAGCGCCGGTGGACGACGCACGCAGCACGTGGAGAACGATCTGGTCCGTGTGTCCGAGCTTCTCCGCAACCGCTTCCGAAAGGATCTCGAGGGCGCGGCGGTCAAGCGGGTCCGCAGGCGTCATGGGATACTCCGTCCTGGCACGGTTTCATGATAGTGTGCCGGCGTGATCCTGTCATCTCCACCTGCCCCGGGAAGAGGTCCCATGCCGTCAGCCCTTTCAGCCGACCAGATTCGGCGCTACCGCCGCGACGGGTGCCTGGTTGTCGAGGACGCGGTCTCGCGCGGGCAACTCGCACGGCTGCGCGCGGAACTCGGAGCGTGGGTCGAGGAAAGTCGCGGTCACGACACGCCCTACGGACCGCCGACGCTTGATGGTCGGCCGCGGTTCGACATGGGCGAGGAACACACCGCCGAACAACCGGCGCTGCGCCGCGTCAACAATCCGTCCGATATTTCCGAGACCTTCTACGAGGTCATGTCGTCTGCGCGCATGGTCGACATGGTGTGCGACCTGGTCGGGCCGGACGTGAAGTTCCATCACTGCAAGATCAACCAGAAGTGCCCGGGCAGCCAGACCACCGTCCACTACCACCAGGACTTTGCGTTTACGCCGCATTCCAACGACGATGTCGTGACCGCGCTGCTGATGCTCGACGAGGTGACCGAGGAGAACGGCTGCCTGCTGGTGGTACCGGGCAGTCACACCGGTCCCATGTACTCGCTGTTCCAGGACGGGACCTTCACCGGACGGGTCGATGCCGCCACCGAGGAACGGCTGATGGAACAGCAGGTACCGATCACCGGCCCGGCAGGTTCGGTGTGCCTGATGCACACCCGGCTCGCCCACGGTTCGGCGCCCAACCTGGCCGACACCCCGCGGGGCCTGTACATCTGCGTCTACACCGCCTGCGACGCGGTGCCGCTCGCACGCAATCCCATGCCGAGCCCGAACGAGGGTCTGGTGGTGCGCGGCCATCCGAGCGTGACGGCGCGCATGATCGATTTCGAGGTGGAACTGCCCAGGCAGCCGATCTCGGCGTCGTTCTTCACCGTGCAGGGCCAGGATTCGGCGGGACGGTCACCCGGTCCGGCGTGAGCAGCGTCGAACTTGCCGGCGTCACCCGCCGGTTTCCGGTGCGCCGGCAGACCGGTTCCCTCCACGCACTCGGCCCGTTCGATCTCAATATCGACGCCGGCGGATTCGTGGCACTCGTCGGCCCGTCCGGGTGCGGCAAGTCATCGTTACTGCGCCTCGTCGCCGGCCTCGACACCCCCGACGCCGGCACCATCCGGCTGGGCGGTGAACCCGTGAGCGGGCCGGTCTCCTCCTGCGGCATGGTGTTCCAGGCCTTCTCCCTGTTCCCGTGGCTGACGTTGCGGGGCAATGTGGCCTTCGGGCTCAGCCGACGGATCACGTCGAAGACGGACCGTCTCGCGCGAGCCGACGCCCTGCTTGCGGCCGTGGGGCTCGACGAGTTCGCCGAGCACTATCCGAACAGCCTGTCCGGCGGCATGAAGCAGCGAGGCGCACTCGCCCGCGCCCTTGCAACCGAACCTGAACTGCTGTTGCTCGACGAACCGTTCGGCGCACTGGACCAGCAGACGCGCGGGCTGATGCAGGAGATGCTGGAGACCCTGTGGCGGGAGAAACGGCGCACGGTGCTGCTGGTCACCCATGACGTCGAGGAAGCGCTGTTCCTCGCCGATCGCGTGGTCCTGATGTCGGCGCGCCCGGGCCGGGTGCTCGGCGAGTACGCCTGTCCGTTCGAGCGTCCGCGCCTGCCGGAGCTCAAGTCGGACCCCGCGTTCACCTCACTCAAGGGGCAGGTGTCGGCCGAACTGCGACGCGAGGTTCTTGCCTGCGCCTGACCGATCACGATTCGGTGCCGGCACCCGGCGGGTTGCCGCCAGCCCGCGCGGCCGATATGCACATGGCTCCAGCACCTCACGGAGGTTCTCGCCATGGCCGAGTGGCCCGAGATCCGGATGATCGACAGCGCGACCCTGCGCACACTGATGGACACCGGCGCAGCCACGCTGTTCGACGTGCGCGAGCCCCACGAGTTTCAGGCCGAGCGAATACCGGGTTCGCGCCTGCTGCCGCTCTCGGTATTCGATCCTTCGGAGATTCGCGTCGATCCGGGGTCGAGCCTGGTCCTGCACTGCAAGAGCGGCGTGCGTTGCGGGCTGGCGGCGGAACTCATGCTTCGCGCGGGCTACCGCCGGACCATCCTGCGGCTCGCCGGCGGGATCGACGCCTGGAAACAGCAGGGCGGTCCCACCTGCCCCGGGTGACGCCTGGGTTGCCGACGCGGGCAAGACAAGGGTCCGGAAATTCTGTATTATCCGGGCCCGACACCGGTACCGTCGACCATCAGGCCTGCGTTCCGGAGATCTGACAGGCAGCATACTCCATCCGGACGGCGAACCTCGGCCCATGCACATCTATCTCCCGATCGCGGAGATGTCCGTCAATATCTTCCTCATCTGCGGGATGGGGGGGATGATCGGATTCCTGTCCGGCCTGTTCGGCGTCGGCGGCGGTTTCCTCATGACACCGCTGCTCATCTTCATCGGGGTCCCGGCACCGGTCGCAGTGGGTACCGAGGCCAACCAGATCGTCGCGAGCTCGGTCTCCGGCGTGCTCGCCCACTGGCGCCGGGGAAACGTCGACTTCAAGATGGGCGCCGTTCTGGTCGCGGGCGGATTTGCCGGTTCATCCCTGGGCGTTTTCCTGTTCAAGCACCTGCAGACCGTGGGCCAGATCGATCTGGTCATCCGCATGTGCTACGTGGTGTTCCTCGGCGCCATCGGCGGTCTGATGCTGTACGAGAGCATCCGTGCGATCCGGCGCTCGCGGGTGATCGGAGCCCGGCGCGGCAAGCTGCACCAGCACAACTGGCTGCACGGCCTGCCGCTCAAGGTCAGGTTCCGACGCTCCAAGCTCTACATCAGCGCCATTCTCCCGTTCGGCATCGGCGCCGGTGTCGGCGTCCTGTCGGCGTTGATGGGCGTCGGCGGCGGCTTCATCATGATCCCGGCCATGATCTACCTGCTGGGAATGCCGACCTCGGTCGTGGTCGGCACCTCCCTGTTCCAGATCATCTTCGTGACCGCGAACGTCACCTTCCTGCAGGCAATATCGACCCAGACCGTCGACGTCGTGCTCGCCCTGCTGCTGCTGGCAGGCGCGGTGGTCGGTGCCCAGTTCGGCAGCAAGTACTCGGTCCAGATGAAGGGGGAACAGCTCCGCGGCCTGCTCTCGCTCATGGTCCTGGCGGTGTGCGCCAAGCTCGCGTTCGATCTGGTGGCACGTCCGGACGATCTCTACTCGATCGCACCGATCGTGGGCCACTGAGGGTGCGCCCGGTGTCCCAGGCCCCCCTGCTCACCCGGATGCTTGTTCTCCTGGTCATGAGCGCCTCCCCCGCCGCGGCCGAGGTCCTGGTCGCCGACACTTCGCGCCGGCACGTGGCGATCACCACCGGGTTTACCGGGACCGATGTCCTGCTGTTCGGAGCCGTCGAGGGGGCCGGCGACATCGTGGTGGTCATCAGGGGACCCGCGGAAACGGTCGTGGTGCGGCGCAAGCAGCGGATCGCGGGTGTCTGGGCCAATACCGACAGCGTCGTGTTCCAGGACGCCCCCAACTTCCACCAGCTCGCCACCAGCAGGCCGCTGGAGGAGATCGCCGATCCCGGCACGCTGCGGCAGCTCAACATCGGTGCCGACAACCTCGAGTTCACCCCGGCGCCGAGAGACCGGCACCGCTCGTCACTCGAGATCGAGGAATTCCGCAAGGCCCTGGTCCGCAACAAGCGAACGGACGGTCTCTACGACACCGAGCCGGCACCGGTCCTGATCATGTCCGAGCGGCTGTTCCGCACACCGGTGCATTTTCCGGCCAACATGGCCACCGGAAACTACACCGCCACGATCTACCTGTTTCGCGACGGCGCGGCGGTTCAGTTGATCGAGAAGCCGATCGTGGTCCAGAAGTCCGGGTTCGGCGCCGAGGTCTACACCTGGGCACACAACCGCGCACCGCTCTACGGCGCCGCGGCGATCGTCGTCGCCATTGCGGCCGGCTGGCTCGCCGGGTTCATCTTCCGCAATGTGTAGGGACTTCCGGCACCGGTGCCCGGCGCGGATGCACGGGAAGGCGTTGCCGCCGGCTGGCCGGCGAACCGTGAAACCGGTCGAGAATTCGCGCTATGATCCGCTGTCACACTGTCGACATGGCCCTCCGAGGGATGGGAGGACGTGATGGGTGAAACAGCACTGGTGGACCACCACCATCACCGGATATTCCTGGTCGTCGTCGACGATACCGAGGAAATGCGGGTTGCCCTGCGATTCGCCGCGCTGAGGGCACGGAACACCGGCGGCCGGATCGCGCTGTTCCTGGCGCTGGAACCGGCCAACTTCCATCACTGGGCCGGTGTCGGTGCGCTGATGGAGGACGAGGCGCGGCTCGAGGCCGAACACCGGCTGGTGGAACTCGTGGACCTCGCCCACGAGATTTCCGGACAGATGGTGGTGGTCTACATCCGGGTCGGTCCGATCGTGCGCGAGCTGACGTCGCTCGTCAGCGAGGATCCGACCATATCGGTGCTGATCCTCGCAGCCGGTACCGGCGCCGATGGCCCCGGACCGCTGGTCAGCTACCTGGGCGGGAAGGGCGCCAACACCCTGCGCATACCCTACACGGTCGTGCCGGGAACCCTGACCGACGCCCAGATTGACGCCCTGACCTGACGGTCATGCCGGCCCGGCTCGCGGCGGCCGGCATCGTTCGGGTCCGCTTGACCCGTACCATGGGCCGGGTCACAGTCGGAGGCTGCTGGAGCCACCGATCACCGGAAGTCGCATGAGCATCAACCCGTTCGCGACGGTACGAGAGACCGTCAATACCTCCCCGCCGGTTTCGGACGAGGTCAAGACCACAACCTGCTACATGTGTGCCTGTCGTTGCGGCATCAGGGTTCACCTGAAGGACGGCGACGTCCGCTACATCGAGGGCAACCCCGACCATCCGGTCAACCGGGGCGTGCTGTGCGCCAAGGGCTCGGCAGGCATCATGCAGCACTACTCGCCAGCCCGGCTGACCCGCCCGCTGGTGCGCACCGGGCCGCGTGGATCCGGCGAGTTCCGGCCGATCGGCTGGGACCAGGCACTCGAGATGGCGACCGAATGGCTGTCCGGCGTGCGCAAGACCGACCCGCGCCGCCTGGCGTTCTTCACCGGACGGGACCAGAGCCAGGCGCTGACGGGATTCTGGGCAAGCCAGTTCGGGACACCGAACCACGCGGCTCACGGCGGATTCTGTTCCGTCAACATGGCTGCCGCCGGGCTCTACACCATCGGCGGCTCGTTCTGGGAATTCGGGGAACCCGACTGGGAACACACGCGCTGCTTCGTCATGTTCGGCGTTGCGGAGGACCACGATTCCAATCCGATCAAGGCCGGGCTCGGCACGCTGAAGACCCGGGGCGCGCGGTTCATTTCGATCAACCCGGTCAAGACCGGCTACTCGGCCATTGCGGACGAGTGGATCGGCATCCGCCCAGGCACCGATGGCGTCCTGATCGGCGCTCTCATCCACGAGCTGCTGCGGGCGGACCGGATCGACCTGGCCTACCTCGTCAGCTACACCAACGCGCCCTGGCTGGTGATCCAGGACCCGGGGGCGCCGGACCACGGGCTGTTCGCCCGCGATGACGAGGGGCGCCCGCTGGCGTGGGACAGCGATACCCGCGCCGCGGTCCCGGCCTCGGGAATCGGGTTCAGGCCGGCGCTGATCGGCCTGCATACCCTGCCCGATGGCAGGGAGGCGGCTCCGGTGTTCCACCTGATGGCCTCGCGCTACCTTGACGCATCCCACGGTCCGGACGCCGTCGAAAGCATCTGCGGGGTTCCGGCCGCGCGCATCCGCGCGCTCGCCGCCGAACTCGCCCACCACGCCTTCGAACACCCGGTCACCCTCGACGTGCCCTGGACCGACTGGGCCGGCCGGCGCCACGAGACCATGACCGGACGCCCGGTCTCCATGCACGCCATGAGGGGAATCTCGGCGCACTCGAACGGGTTCCAGACCTGCCGCGCACTCCACCTGCTGCAGATGCTGCTCGGCACCATCGATACCCCCGGCGGTTTCCGATACAAGCCGCCCTTCCCCAGGCCGGCTCCGCCGCCGCTGAAACCTGCCGGCAAGACCGGCGAGGTCGAGGCCGGCCAGCCCCTGCCCGGGCCGCCGCTCGGCTTCCCGGTCGGGCCTGAAGACCTGCTGGTCAACGATGACGGATCGCCGCGCCGGATCGACCGGGCCTATTCGTGGGAAGCGCCCATGTCGGCACACGGGCTCATGCACCTCGTGATCGGCAACGCGGCACGCGGAGATCCCTACCCGGTCGACACCCTGTTCATGTACATGGCCAACATGAGCTGGAACTCGTCGATGAACGTGTCCGGCACCATCGAGCAGCTCACCGCGTGGGACGACGAGGCCGGGGAATACAGGATTCCGCGCATCATCTATTCCGACGCCTACTTCTCGGAAATGGTGCCCTACGCCGACCTGATCCTGCCGGACACCACCTACCTGGAACGATGGGACTGCATCTCCCTGCTCGACCGGCCGATCTGCGACGCCAACGGGGTCGCGGATTCGATCCGCCAGCCCGTGGTCAAGCCCCGCCGGGACGTTCGCCCGTTCCAGGATGTCCTGATCGAGCTGGGAGCACGGCTCGGCCTGCCCGCCTTCGTGGACGAAAGCGGCGGGCCACGCTATCCGGGCGGCTACGCCGACTACCTGGTCAACCACGAACGCGCCCCGGGTGTGGGTCCGCTCGCCGGGTTCCGGGGCCCCGACGGCACCGGGGAAGGCAAGGGCGCGGTCAACCCCGACCAGCTTGAGCGCTACATCGAGAACGGGTGCTTCTGGCGCCACGAACTCGCCCCGGAGGAACGCTATTTCAAGCATGCCAACCGGGCGTACCTCGACAAGGCGGTCTCGCTCGGGCTGATCGGCGCGCCCGAACCGATCACCCTGCAGATCTACGTCGAGGCGCTGCAGCGGTTCCGCCTTGCCGCGGACGGCCACGGTCCCGTCCAGCCTCCCGATGTTCACCGTGACCGGGTGAGGACGTATTTCGACCCGCTCCCCTTCTGGTACACGCCGTTCGAGGAAGATGCCCTGGATACGGCAGAGTTTCCGATGCACGCGATCACCCAGCGGCCCATGGCGATGTACCACTCCTGGGGATCGCAGAACGCATGGCTGCGCCAGATCCACGGCCACAACCGGCTGTACATGAACCGGTCCCGCGCCGGGGAACTCGGGATTGCCGATGACGACTGGGTCCGGGTGACCTCCCACCACGGGTCGATCAAGGTCCAGGTGCGGCTGATGGAAGGTGTGAACCCCGACACGGTCTGGACCTGGAACGCCATCGGCAAGCGCAGGGGCGCCTGGAACCTGTCGCCCCGGGCGCCCGAGGCCACCCGCGGCTTCCTGCTCAACCACGTCATCAGCGACCTGCTGCCCGAGCGCGAAACCGGCTACCGGTATGCAAACGCCGATCCGGTGACCGGCCAGGCGGCCTGGTTCGACCTCAGGGTCAGGATCGAGCGGGTGAGCGAGGACCGGCCCGGCGAGACCACCGAACCACAGTTCCACCGGCTTGACCCGATCTGGACCGTGCCGCGAGGCGACGCGGTGCTGCGCACCGTGGTCCAGGGAGGACAGGAGCGATGACCGCGCTGCCGGCCTCACCGCCCGGGCGCAGGCTCGGACTGGTCATCGACCTCGACATCTGCGTGGGATGTCACGCCTGCGCGGTCAACTGCAAGGAATGGAACTTCAACGGTCATTCCGGGCCGCTGACCGACTGGAACAGCTTTTCGGGAACCGAGACCCGCGATGGCGAGGATGCCGGTGCCTGGGGCGTGTGGTTCAACCGGGTGCACACCTTCGAGGTCGGCGACGGCCCGGACAGCCGGACGGTTCACTTTCCGCGCTCCTGCCTGCACTGCGAGGATGCCGCCTGTGTGACCGTCTGCCCCACCGGCGCATCGTACAAGCGCGAGGAAGACGGCATCGTCCTGGTGAATGCGGACACCTGTATCGGATGCAAGCTGTGTTCCTGGGCCTGTCCCTACGGTGCGAGGGAATACGATCACGCCGACGGTGTGATGAAGAAGTGCACCCTGTGCATCGACCGCATCTACAACGAGAACCTGGAAGAGGTGGACCGGGTTCCGGCATGCGTGTCGACCTGTCCGGCCGGCGCGCGGCACTTCGGCGATCTCGGCGATCCGGACTCCGCGGTCTCGGTGCTGGTATCGGAGCGCGCCGGCTACGACCTGATGCCGGAACTCGGCTACCGGCCGACAAACAAGTACCTGCCGCCACGGCCGCGGCGCGACTGCGCGGACAGCGAAGAGGTTCCGGTTTCGCTCGCAGACCTCGCGGACCGGGACGATCAGTCGATCGGCTCCGGCCTGCTGCGCTGGGTCGACGCGGTCCTGTCACGCTAGGAGGCCGGCGCCGTGCATCCAGCCCTTTCGGTCATCATCTTCACCACGGCGTCGGGTGCGGGCTATGGACTGCTGGCGCTGTCCGGCCTGTTCGCAGCGGTCGACTGGCTTCCCCGCGACGGATCGGCCGGCGGCTGGGCGATCGGAGGCGCCCTGGTTCTCGTGACCGGCGGACTGCTCGCCTCGACCGCCCATCTCGGTCGGCCCGAACGGGCCTGGCGCGCGCTTTCGCAGTGGCGCACGTCGTGGCTGTCGCGTGAAGGCCTGTTCGCGCTCGCCGCCTATGTACCGGCCCTGGTCTTTCTTGCCGGCTGGCTGCGCCCCGAGGCGGTCTCCTGGGGGCCCTGGGGCCTGCTTGCCGCCGCGGCGGCGCTGCTCACCGTGTACGCAACCGGCAAGATCTACGCCACGCTCAAACCCGTACCGGCGTGGAACAACGGGCTTGTCGTCCCCGGCTACCTCGTCCTCGGCGGGCTCGGCGGCATGCAGATCCTGAGCCTGATCATGGCCGCGACCGACCAGTTCCACGAGCGGTTCGGGTGGATCGTGCTGCTGTTCGCAACCTGTGCCGCCCTGGTGAAGCACGGATACTGGCGCGACATCGCCCGCGCCCGGAGCGAGACCGGTTCGGCAACGGCAACCGGACTTGGCGGCGGGGGAGAGCGGGTGCGCCTGCTGGACGCCCCGCACACCACCGACAACTTCGTGATGCGGGAGATGGGATACCGGGTCGCGCGCAGGCACGCGACCAGGCTCCGGCAGATCTGCACATCGACGCTGTTTGCCGTTCCGGCCATGCTGGCGCTGGTCTCGACGCTGACCGACAACTGGTTCGGCCTCGTCGCCGCCACGGCGCTGGGAACCGCGAGCGTGGCGATCGGGACCCTGATCGAACGCTGGCTGTTCTTCGCCGAGGCCCGGCACGTGGTCACGGCCTACTACGGCACCGAGACCGTCTGAACCGCACCTGCCGGGTCGTGGTGCCTGGGTTCGCCTTCCCGGGACCCGTGTTCCTCTTCGCCTTCCCACGCAAGGTCGGCGCGCGGATCGAGCTCCGCCACCGCGGGCGTGGTCCGCGGCACCAGCACGTAGGGTCCCTGGTCGTCCATGGCCGGCGGCGCGCGCCGTGTCATCCGCCACATGGCAAAGCCGCCGGCAACCAGGCAGATCATGCTGCTGGTCAGGAACAGCCCGCGTGGCCCGGATGCCTGCATGACCGCCGACGTCACCAGCGGCCCGATCGCGGCCCCCATGGCCGCGGCCATGATCAGCCCTGCACTGGCGGCCACGAGGTCCGCCGGATCCAGATGGTCGTTCGCATGCGACACCGAGAGCGGGTAGATGGCGCTGCACACGCCGCCGTAGGCGGTGACGAGCACCGCCAGTGGCCAGAAGCCCGGGTCCGGAAGCACGGCGATGACAAGGCTCATCAGTCCGCCAGCCATCAGCACCGCCGCCATCACCGAGCGGCGGTCAAAATGGTCTGACGCCCTGCCGATCGGATACTGCACCACCAGGGCGCCGAGTATGACCACGCTCATGAACAGGGCAACGTCGAACACCGCAAATCCGCTGTCTCGCAGGTAGACCGGCAGCAGGCCGAACAGAACCGACATCATCGCCCCGGCAGCCAGGCACCCGATCACGCCGCTCGGCGAAATAGCGTAGAGCGCACGCAGACCGAGCCGGGATGGCGCAACCGCCCCGCTCGATGCCGAGCGGGAAAGGACCAGCGGTACCAGGGCGAGCGAGAACAGGATCGACGAGACGGTAAACAGAACGAAGCTGCTCGGAACGTGCAGGTTCAGCAGCTGCTGGCCGCCGCTGATGGCGACGTACTGGATGATCGTGTAGACGGCGAGCAGGCGTCCGCGGTTCGCGTTGGCGGTCGAACTGTTGAGCCAGCTCTCGGTTGCGGTGAGCAGGCCCGCCATGCAGACGCCGTGGATGAACCGCAGGCCGGTCCAGACCACCAGGTCTACATGAAGGGCGTAGCCGACCACGCTCGCCGAGATCACCGACGCGAACGCGGCGAAGGCCCGCACGTGGCCGACACCCTCGATCAGCCGCATACAGAACACGGCTCCGGCAAGCTGCCCCGCGAAGTACCCGGTCGTGACGATCCCGACATCGAGCGAGGAGAATCCCTCCGCGCCGAGCCGAAGGGCCAGCAGGGTGAAACACAGTCCGTTGGCGGCAAAGAGCAGCGCCACGCTGGCAAGGAGAGCCGCAGTCGTTCGGGTCAGGGCAGCCATGTCCACGCACCGGTCTCGCAGGGTGCGGCACGCTACGGGGGCGGGAGTTCCTCCGCTCGCCTGCAGGCGACCACGAGGGCGATTTCTGAACTGTTGGAGTGTCCTGCCTGCATCGCCGTACCCGTTGACGCACCGCAATCAGCCACCGTCGGCGTCCATCGGTTCCCCGGAGGCATACGGCTCACGGAAGTCGCCGGGAACGTCGGCCTCCGGGACCTGGCCGCCATCGTTCCCCGGCGCATTTCCTGCGTGTCGTCACCGATGACGATCGCGGCCGGCGCATCGACGGAAAACAGGGTGAAGGTGCGGGAACATGCGGTACCCCAACCGGCCTTGACCGGACCCCGGGGCTCCTCGGCGCCCAGCCAACGGAACTCCGCACCCCGGGCCTTTCTCGCCGCCGGGGACACCCGTTCAGCCGGCAACGGGTCCCTCGCCGGGGAGAAAGTGCCGTGCCGGGACCGGCCGACGCGATATCGCACCGGCGCCGACAGGAACTGAAGACTGCGCAGATGGAAACGCTCCCGGTATCTTCATTCCGGCCTGTTATTGACGATCCTCGCAGGTAACGCTATCTGACAAACTTCAGATTTTACAAAACCGGTGCAATAATGAATTCAGAAATAAAGATAGAGGTATTTTCACGCCGCAATGCCAGCAATGTCCTGCCGGTCATGTGGACGATCGGCGAACTCGGACTCCCCCATGTGCGGCACGATGTCGGAGGGTCGTTCGGGGGAACCGATACGGCCGCCTATCGGGCGATGAACCCGAACGGGAGAATTCCCACCATCAGGGACGGGGACCTGGTTCTGTGGGAGTCCAACGCCATCGTCCGCTATCTCTGCAGGCGCCATGACAGGGACAATATCCTGCTTCCCGAGACCGAAGAAGGCTATGCGCTGGCGGACCAGTGGATGGACTGGCACAAGACGGTGCTGTACCCGCCCTACATCGATCTTGTCTGGGCTCTTGTCAGGACCGAACCGGCGGTCCGGGACCGGGGAAAGATCGCGGACCTGCTGGCAGGCACCGAAGACGCACTGGCCGTTCTCGAAGGGCGGCTCGCCGAGTCGAGCCACGTTGCGGGGGACCGCCTGACCATGGCCGACATCCCCCCGGGCGCCCTGGTCCACCGCTATCTGAATCTGGACGTGCACCGGACGCCGTTGCCGCGCATCGAGGCCTGGTACCGGCGTCTGGCGGAACGGCCGGCCTTTGCGGAGCACGTCATGTTTCCGTTCGGGCGCAATCCCGGCGAGTGGTATCGCCTGGAACGGGAAACACCGCAGCGCGGTCGCTCCTGATGAAGGTCAGCCGTCAGCCGTGTCACTGTCCGGGGCGTCGCCGCACAGAGCCGGGATCCCGCAATGGTCCTTTCCCGCCGACGAAAGGTCGCTGACCGCAACGGTGTCCGGGTTCGCACTGAGATGCCGCTCACGTCCGGATGCTCCGGACGATGTCCGCGCCGGATGACAGGCACTCCCGCTCCGCCTGGCGGCGGGCTTGCATGTGGTCCGCGCGCGGACTGTGCGGCGGTTCGGGGTTCGGTTCAGACCGTGTCGTCCGGTTCGACACCCCCGCTGCCGGCATCGGCCCCTTCGCCCTCGTTGGCGTCGACAGCGTTCTCGACCATCTCGCCTTCGGCCTCCTCAGGCGGCAGTTCGATCTCGATTTCGCCGTGCCGGAACGGAACCCAGGAACCCGACTTCTCGAGATAGCGGACGCCATAGACGCTGGTGCACCAGACCTGGCGCGGCGGTGAGTCGCCACCACCCTCCTTCCCGGTGCGCTCACGGTCAACGAGGTCCGACTGCCCGATCACGTGTTCCCAGGCCTGCGAGCGTTCCTCCGGATCGTCGCCCGAAACCTCGTTCAGCCGTGCCGCCAGCGCCAGCACCTGCTCGAGATCGCTCCAGTATGCGTCCAGGGTCACGTCTGATCCCCGCCCGTCGTCGAGGACCGGTCATGCCGATCCTCCAGTGTCAGGACACCGGCCATGACCGGCACCGCCCTTCCCCCGACCGTTACCGTGGGCTCATCGTCCCCCGACCTGGTGACACCGACGTCGATCCTGCTCGGCCGGTTCATTTCAATTCCCTGGTCGATGACGATGCGCAGGTCGTCACTGCCCGGCTCCACCTCGCCGAGCAGGGCACCGATCATCGCCGCGGCACTCCCGGTCGCGGGGTCCTCGACAATGTCCTGCATGTGCGCGAACACGCGGACCCGCAGGCGAATCTCGCCGTCGTCACCCCGATCCCGGGCATACAGTACCAGCCCCTCGGCCAGCTCGGCGGACAGGTGGGCGTCAAACGCGGTGCGGACCGGCTGGCAGCGGGCCAGCATCTCCACCGAGACCAGCTCCGCGAACACGAAGGAGATTCCGAGCGAGACGATGCGCGGGAGGTGATTGTCGAGGCACAGGCTGCCGGGCGGCAACCCCACACACTGGGCGATGGCGTCCTCCTCGAACATCGAGCCGCGCTCGGCCTGACCCGGTGCGACGAACCGCGCGCCCACCACGTCGTCGCCTTCCCTGAGGATGTCGATCTCGACAACACCGATCCTCTCCTCGAACCGCACCCGGTCGCCGATTGACCGGCCGAACGCGCTTCCCGTGCGGGCGAGCGCCACCGCCGTGCCCACGTTCGGGTGGCCTGCAAAGGGCAATTCGTGGGCGGGCGAGAAAATCCGGACCGCGGCGGTACAGCTCGGATCCGTGGGCTCGACCACGAAGGTGGTCTCGGAGTAGTTGAACTCCCGGGTTATGGCCTGCATCTGCTCGGTACTGAGCGCATCGGCGCCGGTTACCACCGCCAGGGGGTTGCCGCCGAATACCGTTTCCGTGAAGACATCGAGTGTCACGAAGTCCACCTTCATCGGCGTTCTCCAATCCGCCAGTGCAGGTGCTCGCCCATCCTGACCGAAACGTCGACGTCAGCCGAGCACGAAGGAAATCCTTCGGTTCCGCCTGCCCTTGTTCTCGATCTTTGCCACCGAGACAGGTCCGATCTCACCGGTCGCTGCAACGTGGGTACCGCCGCACGGCTGGAAGTCGACACCATCGCCGATACGGATCATCCTCACCCGGCCGGACCCCGAGGGAGGCTTGACCGACATGGTCCGGACCAGGTCGGGATTGGCTGCAAGGTCCGCGTCGGTGATCCACGAGATGCCGACCTGCTCGTTTGCCTCGATCACCTGCATCATCCGGTCGGTCAGCTGCTGCTTGTCGGGCCTGTCTCCGGGAATGTCGAAGTCGAGCCGTCCACGCCCGGCGCCAATCGACCCTCCGGTCACCGCACCGTCGACCAGCGAACAGAGGACATGCATCGCGGTATGCACCCGCATGTGCACATGGCGGCGATCCCAGTCGATCTCCGCCGTGACCTCCTCTCCCGCCGCCGGCAGGTCCGTCGTGCCCTCGACCACGTGCAGGATGCCGTCCGGACCCTTGCGGGTATCGGCAATACGCAGGCGTTGGCCGTCCTTCGTGGTCAGGGTCCCCGTATCTCCCGGCTGACCACCACCCGTAGGGTAGAATACCGTCCGGTCGAGGACGACACCTTCCCCGGTTGCCGCCACGATCCGCGCCGTGCAGGTGCGCAGGTATGAATCGGTGCGGAACAGTTCATCGGTCATGCCGTCGTCCCCTCTTGCCGGTCGGGTTCGGCCAGGATGTCCTGGTAGATGGTCCGGTCGATGTTGCCGCCGCTCAGTATCACGCCGACCCGTTTGCCCGACATTCGACGGCGCTCCTGCAGCAGTGCTGCGAACGGCGCCGCTCCGGCTCCCTCGGCCACGTTGTGGGTGTCGGTATACAGATGGCGGATCGCGGCCCGGACCTCGACATCGGTCACGCGCACGACCCGGTCGGCTCCGGCCCTGATGATGTCGACCGCGTCGGAGACCGGGACCCGGCAGGCCATGCCGTCCGCCATGGTATCGGCGGTGTTGGTCGAGACCGGGCGTCCGGCCTCGAAGGAGAGCGCATAGGTCGGCGCATGGTCCGAAACCACGCCCACGACCTCGGCGCGACATCCCAGTGCATCGCGCGCCGCGATCACGCCGCAGATCCCCGAACCGAGACCGATCGGCACGTAGACGGCATCGAGATCGGGAACCGCCGACATCAGTTCCCATGCGTAGGTCGCAACACCGCGGACCAGCAGCGGGTGGAAGCTGGGGAACATGTGAAGGCCACGCTCGTCCGCCAGCTGCTGGGTGTGTTCGAGCGCCTCCTGGAAATCCGCCCCGTGCACGACCAGTTCCGCACCCTGGGCCGCCATGGCGGCGTTCTTTTCCACCGAGTTTCCGTGCGGGACCACCACCACCGAGGTCATGCCGGCCCGTGCGGCAGCGCAGGCAACACTCTGTCCGTGATTGCCCCGGGTCGCGGCGATGACGCCCGCTGTCCCCGGTTCCCGCCGACGCAGGTCATCGGTGTAGACCACGCCGCCGCGCAGCTTGAAGGCGCCGGTCGGCGTGTGGTTCTCGTGCTTGACCCAGACCTCCGCCCCGACCCTGCGGCACAGAAGCGGCCAGGCATACTGGGGCGTCGCCGGAACGACGGTCCGGATCGCTTCCGCAGTCTCTTCCAGGTCCGCCGCCGAAAATCCGTAATCAGACATCATTCCCGCCCCTGGTACCGGTTCCGGATATTGCGGGTCCGATTAGCATGGATCGGCACCATGGCATAGCTGGCCGTTCACCGCGGCACCGCGACCGGGTGCGCATGATTGAGCGGCCCATGGCCCTGTCCGATGCCGGGCGCAGTGCGGATGGCATGCTCGACGTAGCTCCGGGCGCGCATGATCGCCGCCTCCAGCTCGAGTCCCTGCGCGAGGCTCGCCGCGATCGCCGAGGCGAGGCTGCAGCCGGTGCCGTGGGTGTGCCGGGTGTGTATGCGCCGGCTCTCGAAACGCTGCATGCCATCCGCCGTCGCCAGCAGGTCAACGAGGTCGTCACCGGGAAGATGACCTCCCTTGACCAGTACCGCCGAGGCACCGAGTTCGAGGATGGCCCCTGCCGCACGGCGCATGTCGTCAACACCGCCGATCGACAGGCCCGCCAGGTCCTCGGCTTCCGGGATGTTCGGGGTGACCAGGCGCGCACGCGGCACCAGCACCTGGCGCAACGCATCGAGCGCCGACGCGTCAAGCAGGCGGTGACCGCCTTTCGCCACCATCACCGGATCCATCACCAGGGGCACATCCGCAGCATGTCGATCCAGTGCCGATGCCACGGTCTCGATCACGAGCGTGGAGTGCAGCATTCCGGTCTTGATGCAATCGGCCCCGATGTCATCGAGCACCACCTGCATCTGCTGGGCCAGGAACTCCGCGGGTACCTCGTGGATCCCGAATACGCCCCGGGTGTTCTGGGCAGTGAGCGCCGTGACCGCCGTCGCGGCAAAGCCGGCCAGCGCGGTCACCGTCTTGATATCGGCCTGCAACCCCGCACCACCGCCCGAGTCCGACCCGGCACAGATCAGGACCCGACCCCGCATGACCGAGCCCGGAGCCGGGTGGCTCATGCCGTGACCCCTTCCGCCGCCCCGGCGATCCGGGACACGGTCTCGACGATCCTGTCGGCAACCGCGTTGATCACGACGGCGTCCTCGCCTTCCACCATCACCCGGATGAGGGGTTCGGTCCCCGAAGCGCGAACGAGAATGCGCCCCGCGCCGTCCAGACAGGATTCACCTTCCCGGATGACGCCCTTGACCGCGGGCGCGCCGAGCACTCCGGCCGCCGAGCACCGCACGTTGCGCAGCACCTGGGGAAACGGCGTGTAGGGCCTGGCGATCCGGCTGAACGGCCGGTCCGAGCGAAGCAGCACCGCCAGAACCTGCAGCGCCGCCAGGATCCCGTCGCCGGTGGTGGCATGCTCGCTCATGATGATGTGGCCCGACTGTTCGCCGCCCAGGTTGTAGCCGCCGTCCCGCATGGCCTCGAGCACGTAGCGGTCGCCGATGCTGGCTCGAACCAGTGTCAGTCCGCGCCCCGCGAGATAGCGTTCCAGTCCCAGGTTCGACATGCCGGTGCCCACGACCCCGCCGGCGCCAAGGCGCCCCTCGTCCTGCCAGGACGCGGCGATCAGCGCCAGGATACGGTCTCCGTCGACGAGGGCTCCGGTCTCGTCCGCCATCACCAGCCGGTCGCCGTCGCCGTCGAGCGCGATGCCGGCATGGGCGCCGTGCTCGACCACCGCCCTGCACATCTCCTCCGGCGCGATGGCACCGCAGTCCATGTTGATGTTGAACCCGTCCGGTTCCACCCCGATCGGGATCACGTCGGCCCCGAGTTCAAACAGGATCCGAGGCGCCAGGGCATAGGACGCACCGTGGGCACAGTCGACGACCAGCTTCAGCCCGTCGAGCCTCAGCCCCTTTGGAAAGGTCGCCTTGGCGATCTCGATATAGCGGCCGCGGGCATCGTCGAGCCGGCGCGCCCGGCCAAGCCGGGCGGGCTCGGCGAGCTGCGCCGGCCGCGCCATCAGCTCCTCGATCCGGGCCTCGTTCTCGTCGGTCAACTTGCGTCCGTCGGGACCGAACAGCTTGATGCCATTGTCCTCGTGCGTGTTGTGGGACGCGGACAGCATGACACCGAGATCGGCCCTGAGTGACCGGGTCAGCATTGCGATCGCAGGTGTCGGCATCGGCCCGACCAGCACCACGTCCACGCCGATCGAGGTAAACCCGGCAACCATGGCCGGCTCGAGCATGTAGCCGGACAGGCGGGTGTCCTTGCCGATCACCGCGGTCGGACGGTGCCGGGTCACCGTTGGCGCGAAGAACTGGCCGGCCGCCATCGCCAGCCGGAGCACCGTTTCGGCCGTCATCGGTTCGGTGTTGGTGGCGCCACGGACACCGTCGGTTCCGAAATACCTGCGATTCATCCACCCGCTTCCCGTCTGCGTCGTATCCGCCACCCCTGTGCCCCGGCTAAACCGAAGCCTTAGCCGGCGTCAAGTACCGCCTTGCGCACCGCAAGCGCCTGACAGGTCTCCGCGACATCGTGCACCCGCAGAACCTGGACACCCTGCTCGACGGCGCCGAGCGCGAGGGCAAGCGACCCGCCGAGGCGGTGCTCAGGTTCCTCGCCACGGCTCATCCGCGCGATGAGCGACTTGCGCGATGCTCCCAGCAGGACCGGCGCTCCAAGCGAGTGCAGGATGCCGATGCGGGCCAGCAGCGCCGCGTTGTGACCGACGGTCTTGCCGAACCCGATCCCGGGATCGACCAGTATTGATGCGCCCGGAACCCCGGCCCGCTCGCAGGCGGCAAGCCGCGAGGCCAGGAAGTCGGCGACATCGAGCGGGACACAGTCGTAGCTCGGGTTGTCCTGCATGGTTCTCGGTGTGCCCAGCATGTGCATCAGCACCACAGGGGCCCTGGCCTTGCTTGCGAACCCGAGACTCTCCGGGTCGCCGGTCAGCGCTGTCACGTCATTGATGATCGAGGCGCCGGCGGCAAAGGCCGCGCGCATCACCGGAACCTTGCTGGTATCGATGCTGATCGGCACTCCGAACCCGACCGATGCCTCGATGACCGGCACCACCCGATCGATCTCCTCGGCCCACCCCACCCGTCCCGCCCCCGGACGTGTGGACTCGCCCCCGACATCAAGCAGGTCCGCACCTGCGGCGATCAGCGCGTGCGCATGCGAGATCGCCGCCTTCACGGTCCGCCGGGGCGAACCGTCGTAGAAGCTGTCGGGCGAGGCATTCACCACCCCCATGACCAGCGGCCGGTCCCATGACCGGCCGAAAAGCGGCTGGCGGCGTCGCGTGAGCCCGAGTACGGCCGCGTCGAACTGATGCCCGAAGCCCTCGAGACCCGCCCAGTCCCGCAGTTCGTCAAGCGGTCCGGCAAACGCGACGATGCGCTCGGGCATGCGCACGACGACCTCGACCCGGCTGAACCGCGACGGCCCGCCGCCGAGCAGACGGTCCGACGGGTCCGGACGGGCGCCGGCATGGGCAAGGTCGACAGGGCGCAGGTAGAGACCGGCTGCCCCGGGGCCTCCGGTACCGCGCAGCGGTCGTTCAAGGTGGACGATCGGCCGCATCGCCGGCGCCGACCAGGCGGGGTCAGTCGCCCGGTTGCGGATCCGGTTCCATGTCGCCCGACGGCGGGCCGGACGACCCGCCGGTCGGCACCGAGGTCCGGGGACCGCGTCGCGGCGGCTTTGCCGGCTCGCTGTCGGGGTCATCGTCGCGCACGATCGACTCGCCATCGAGCAGCCGCGTGATCTCGTCCCCGGTCAGGGTCTCGTATTCGAGCAGTCCCCTGGCCAGCACTTCGAGTTCGTCGCCGTTGTCACGCAGGATGGCGGTCGCCTCCTGGTACGCATCGTCGATGATGCGGCGGATTTCCTCGTCGATCACCTTCGCCGTCGCGTCGGAAACGTTCTTCTGCTGGGTCACCGAATGACCGAGGAACACCTCCTGCTGGTCGGCGCCGTAGGCGAGGAAACCGAGTTTTTCGCTCATTCCCCACTCGGTCACCATCCGGCGCGCCATGTCGGAGACCATCTTGATGTCGGACGATGCGCCGGTGGTGATGCGTTCCTCGCCGAAGATCAGCTCCTCGGCGATGCGGCCGCCGCAGGCGACCCGCAGGTCGGCGAACAGCTTGGCCCTCGACAGGGAGATCCGGTCCATCTCCGGCAGGCGCATCACCATTCCGAGCGCACGGCCACGCGGAATGATGGTCGCCTTGTGGATGGGATCGGAATCGGGACAGTGCAGCGCCACCACCGCGTGACCGGCCTCGTGGTAGGCGGTCAGTCGCTTCTCGTCCTCGGTCATGACCATGGAGCGGCGTTCCGCGCCCATCATGACCTTGTCCTTCGCTTCCTCGAATTCGGTCATCCAGACCACGCGCTTGCCCTTGCGGGCCGCCAGCAGTGCCGCCTCGTTGACGAGATTGGCCAGGTCGGCGCCCGAGAAGCCCGGAGTTCCCCGGGCAATGGTCCGCGCGTTGACGTCCGGTGCCAGCGGCACCTTGTTCATGTGCACCCGCAGGATGCGTTCGCGTCCGAGGATGTCCGGATTGGGCACCACCACCTGGCGGTCGAACCGGCCGGGTCGCAGCAGGGCCGGGTCGAGCACGTCGGGACGGTTGGTCGCCGCGATCAGGATCACGCCCTCGTTGGCCTCGAACCCGTCCATCTCGACCAGAAGCTGGTTCAGCGTCTGCTCACGCTCGTCGTTGCCGCCGCCGAGGCCGGCGCCCCGGTGCCGGCCGACCGCGTCGATCTCGTCGATGAAGATGATGCACGGCGCATTCTTCTTGCCCTGCTCGAACATGTCGCGGACCCGGGAGGCACCGACGCCGACAAACATCTCGACGAAGTCCGACCCGGAAATGGTGAAGAACGGCACGTTGGCCTCGCCGGCGATCGCGCGGGCAAGCAGGGTCTTGCCCGTGCCCGGAGGCCCGACCAGCAGGCACCCCTTGGGGATCTTGCCGCCGAGGCGCTGGAACTTCTGCGGATCCTTGAGGAACTCGACGATCTCCTCGAGCTCGGTCTTCGCCTCGTCGATCCCGGCAACATCGTCGAAGGTCACCTTGCCGAGCTTCTCGGTCAGCAGACGGGCCCTGCTCTTGCCGAACCCCATCGCCTTGCCGCCGCCGCCCTGCATCTGGCGCATGAAGAAGATCCAGACCGCGATGAACAGCAGCATCGGGAACCAGGAGACCAGGATGCCGAGCAGCCCGGACATGCCCTCCTCGGGCGGTGCGGCGACGATCTTGACACCCGCCTCGGTGAGGCGCTGCACCAGGGTCGGGTCGTTCGGCGCGTAGGTCGAGAAGGGGCGACCGTCCGCCAGGGTTCCGTGAATGGAATTGCCCTGGATCGTGACCTCGTTGACCCGGCCCCGGTCCACCTCGGCAACGAACTCGGAAAACGCCATGCCATGGCTGTTGCTGCGCGAGGAGGAGTTCTGGAACAGGTTGAACAGCGCCACCAGCAGAACGCCGATGACGATCCACAGCGCCAGATTCTTGCCCATGTTGTTCACGGCTCGGTCCCCGGAAGTGTGTCCAGCGCGCCTGCTTTGCGCCTGCGGACTGCAGCGGAAAGCGGGGTCATGTCCCGTGCGTCGGCATTGCGAGGTTCCTGATCCAGTCCTGATCGGGACTGAAGCATATCACAGCCCGACCGCCGGTCCGCGTCCGACACGCACCGGCGTCTCTTACAAAGTGGGGAAGCGATGTCGTTCCGTCAAGGTGACGGACGACCGGAAACGCCAATCTGGCGGCCTGTGGCCAGCTCCACGGGTCCGGCTGCGGGGCCTGGCCCCGCAGCTGTCTCGCGAGCACGGCCCAGCCGCGGGCGTCAAGCGTTCCGAGCCGGGCCGGCTCATCGCCGTCAAGCCTGACCTCGAACCGGTTGTCCCAGCGTGTCCGAAGCCCGGGCTCGAGATGGACCGGCCCGGCACAGAGACCGGGCTCGCGACTGAACTCGAGATCGTCGCCAGGTCGGATGATGCAGCCGCCGAGTGTCCGCGCCTTCACACCGGAGCGAAGCGCCGCTGCGAGGCAGGCAATCCGGGCCCGGCGCGGCGGCCATGGCATTCCGCCCACGGCACGCAGCAGTCGTGCGAACAGCAGTTCGACGAAACGCGGGTCCAGGCCTTCGAGGGCTCCGGTATCGACTCGCACGAATCCCGCCGGCGAGACGGCGCCATGATCGAGGATGAGCCGGGAGCAGTGATCATCGAGCACGGCACGCGCGGTCGCCATTGCACGCGCAATCGCAAGGACCCGGTCCGGACCCGCGCCGGACCGGGCCAGTTCCGGTGCGAGCGATCGCAACCTGACCCGGGCGAAACGCGGGTCGCGGTTGCTGGGATCGGAGATCCACGGTTGCCCGAAAGAGCGGCAGGTTGACGCCAGGCGCCCTCTCGCAACCGCAAGCAGCGGTCGCGAGAGCGCGGTTCCACCCACCCGGTTCTCGGCCCCGATTCCGGCAAGACCGTCCGGACCGCTGTCGGCCATCATCCTCTGCAGCACGGTCTCGACCTGGTCTTCGGCGCTGTGGGCGAGCAGGACCCGGTCCGCCCCTGTCTCCCGCGTCCAGCGATCGAACAGTGCAAGCCGCCGCTCCCGTGCCGCGCGCTGGATCCCGGTGACGGGTCGCGGTCCGCGCGCCACCAGGATCCGGTGGGTGATGCCCCGGCCGGACAGCCAGCGCCCGACCAGCTGCGCCTCGGCGCGCGCCTCCGGCCTCAGGCCGTGATCGACGGTCAGCGCGTCGAGCGCCACGCCCCGGGGCCGGGCCCAGCGGTCCGCGAGCAGGCAGAGCGCCATGCTGTCCGGTCCGCCCGAGACCCCGATGCCGAGCCTGCGGGCACCCGTCGCACCCGGGCAGGCCGCCATCAGGGACGCGAATTCATGCTCCGTGACGGGAGGGTGCTGCACTGGCGGCTTGCGCGGACTTCACCCGTCGCACGCAAGACGCTTGCGTTCGCCGGCGGCACCCCGGGTGATGACGCGCGAGGCATTCGGGAACCGGGCCGCAAGTTCGTCAAGCGCGACACAGGCGTCCTGCTGCCGATCGAGCCTGGCGAGCGACAGGGCGAGCTTGAGCAGGTTGTCCGGTGCCTTGGGATTTTCCGGGTAATCCCGGAAACCGTTGGCGAAGGTGATGGCCGCCTGCCGGTAGTCGCCGCGCACGTAGTGGGTCTCGCCGAGCCAGTAGGTCGCGGTTCCCGCCAGCGGGTGGTCGGAGTGTTCCTGCAGGAAGGTCAGGAACGCCCGCTCGGCCCGCGGGTAGTCGTGACTGACCACGAGCGAGAACGCATGGTTGTAGCGGGCAGCCGCGATGTCCACGTCCAGGTTCTGGTCCTGCGTTCCGGACGGGGTGTCGTCGGCAATGTCGTCCTGATCGAGCTGACCGAGCGTGCCGGTGCCGGTATCGCTCCCGGTACCGGCTGGAACACCCGACGCCCCGGTCTGCGGTGCCGGGGCGGGAACGGTACCGGTCGCGGGAGCAGGCGGCGCCTGAGCCACCCGGGGAGCGGCGTCAAGCTTCGTCGCAAGCTCGGCAATGCGCTCTCCGAGCTTCTCGTTCTCGAAGCGAAGCGTGTCGAGCCGACCGACCAGTTCCTTCAGCTGATTCTCCAGCTGCTGGACCCGCAACAGAAGTTCGGGCGTGACGGCGGGCCCCGGAGCGGCTCCCGACGCCGCCGGCGGCCTGGCGGGCGGGGTCCCGGCAAACACCGCCCGTTCCAGGTCGGTAACCTGGGACTGCAACCGGTTCAGCCGGTTGAGGAGTTCATTGTTCGACTGCGCCGCAAGCGGCACCGGACCAAGCAGGAGCGAAGCCACGATGGCGGCGCATGCGACGGGAACAGACATCCGGAACATCTCGACCTCCTGTCATCCTGCCCGGACCCCGGGGCAAGAGGCAGCAGGCATGCGGGCGCGGCAGCCGACCGGCCGGCTCAGTTGATCACGGTCACGCCGCGCCGGTTCAGTGCCCACGACGCCTCGTCACTGCCCAGGGCCACGGGACGCTCCTTGCCGTAGCTGATGGTCTCGATCCGCACCGCGTCGATACCGCTGGCAATCAGGTACTCGCGCACCGCGTTCGCCCGCCGTTCGCCAAGTGCCAGGTTGTACTCCCGGGTTCCCCGCTCGTCGCAGTGCCCCTCGATCACCACGGTGATGTCGGTGTACCGGTTGAGCCACAACGCCTGCCGGTCGAGCGTGAGCCTGGCCTCCTCGGTGATGTCGGAACGCTCGTAGTCGAAGAACACCCGGTCTCCCACCTCGACCAGGAACTCTTCCTCGGATCCCGGAACCGGCCCGGCGGCGACCGGCGTAACCGGCGCGGTGGCAGCGGGTGCGGGCGCGGTCACGGCGGGAGCCGTCGTGGTCCCCGCGCCCGATGTTTCGGTCGTATCCGGATCCTGCGCGCAGGCGGCCAGCACGAGCGAGGCGGCAACGAAGAGGAGCGATCTGATACCCATGTGTGAATTCCTTGCGCAGGGATGGTCAACGCTCAATCGGCTGAAGGGAAGGAAACCCCGTTTGCATGTGTGCACCCGTGCAGTTGCAGTTGTGCACACGCAGGTCCTTCTAACAGGTTGACGGGCATATCAACAGGTTTTCTCCCGGATCACCGCCAGCCGGGAACCGGCACGGCTGTCACGGGGTTCGGGACGGGTACAGGGAGGCTCGAATCGGACCCCTACTGGAGCAATCCCGACCACGCCGGGTCCGAAGCCTCCACCGGAGTCGGCACGACACGGAGGTTCTGACCGGTCAGATCGACCGAACGCAGCACGCGGCGGATGGTTCCGGCCGCGCGGTCGAACTGCTCCTCGGCATAGAGCAGGACCCGCCCGTTCGGCGACCAGGTGGGGCCCTCCACGAGGTACCCGCCGACCAGCAGTCTCTCGCCCCTGCCGTCCGGGCGCATCACTCCGATGTAGTACCTGTCGGTGCTGCCCGGGACGGGCGGACGGGTCTTGGTGAAGGCGATGAGATCACCGCGCGGTGACCAGACCGGGGTGTCGTACTGTCCCTTCTCCCTGCTGATCCGCACCAGGTTGCTGCCGTCGACGCGCATCACGTAGAGCTGCTTGGTCCCGGTCCGGTCCGAGACGAACACGACCTGTTCGCCGTCCGGGGAGTAGGTTGGCGAGACGTTGATGTCCGACACCGAACCGGTCAGTCGCCGCTGCACGCGGGTGGCAAGGTCCAGCGTGTAGATGTTGGTCGCCCCGTCCTTGGCCATGCTCATGATGACGCTGGTTCCGTCGGGGGCGAAGCGGGGTGCGAGCGTCATCCCCGGGAAATCGCCCAGTACCGCCTGCTGCCCGGTCACGATGTTGAACAGGTACACCCTTGGCCTGTTGCGCTGGTAGTAGCCGAGGTAGACCAGTTCCTGTGCCGTCGGCGAGAACCGCGGCGTGAGCACGAGGTGCCTGCCGTCCGTCAGGTAGCGGTGGTTTGCCCCGTCCTGGTCCATGACCGCGAGCCGCTTGACCCGGCGGTCCCTGGGACCGGTTTCGGCGATATAGACGATCCGGGTATCGAAGTACCCGGTCTCCCCGGTTACCCTTTCGTAGATCTGGTCGCTGATGAGGTGGGCAACCCGGCGCCAGTTCCGTTCCGGGGTGGTAAAGCTCGACGCCACGAGATCGGCCCGGCGCGCAACGTCCCAGAGCCGGTACTCGAACTTCAGCCGCCCGTCCGGTTCCGGGGTGATGCTGCCCTTGACCAGTGCCTCCGCCTTCAGGGCGGCCCAGTTGCCGAACCGCGGGCGAACCTGCACACCGGTTACCGGTCCGATGAACGCCGCGGGATCGATGGGATCGAACAGGCCGGAGCGGTGCAGATTTGCCGAAATCACGTCCGCGACCCGGGTGCCGAGCGTCTCGGTATCGGGCTGTGTCCCGTAAAACGGACGTACCGCAATCGGAATCGGATCGAACCGGCCCTGGGTGATGTCGATCCGCAGGTCTTCCCTGGCCAGCGCGGTCGCTGACCCGAGAAGGGTGACGGCAAGGCCAAGCAGCAGGCAAAGGGCGGTCGCGCCCCGGTTCCACGCTCTCATCATCGATCTGCTCCGGGAATCATTGTACCAGTTTCCTCGGGTCGAAGTTGAAGGTGAAGGTCTTCCAGATCTCGTACTTGTCGTCGGGCAGGACCAGCACCCTGCAGTCCGGGTGCCGGATTGCGCGCAGCGCCCGTTCCGCCGCGATCCTGAAGGCGGTATCGCCTGTCATGCGAGTCTCGTTCACGACCGTGGCATCCCGAACCGTCCGGTCGGGGTTCATGACGATCCTGACCTCCACCGCGAGGGTCTCCGCCTCCTCGGCTCCGGCACCGGCGACACCGATGTTCCAGCAGGCCGCGATCTGCTGCCGCACCCTGCTGATCTCCGACTGCGTGACCGTCTTCGTCGGATCGAAGTCCGGATCGGTGCCGAGCCTCGTGGTTCGGTCGAGCACATCGGCAAGGCTCTGGCGCTTCTCCGCCCGGGGGGGATCCTTCTCGCGCTTCAGGTCGGTCAGCACGCTCTCGAGGTCAAGTCGGCGGGGCTTCGGCCGGGGCCTGGGCTTTGGCGGGACCGGCTGCGGGCGTGCCGGAGCGGCCTCGGCCGCGGGCGCGGACGGCGGTTCGGGCCGCACCCTGGGCTCGGGCGGTGGTTCGGGTGCGGGTGGCGCGGGTGCGGGTACCGCCGGCGGTTCGGGTGGCGGAGGCGCAGGCGGTTCGGGGGCGGGAGGCTCCGGTGCCGGAGGCGGTGGCGGCTCCGGTGCGGGAGGCGGAGGCGCAGGCGGTTCGGGAGCGGGAGGTTCGGGAGCCGGGGGCGGGGACGGTTCCGGCTCGGGAGGCGGGGGTTCCGGCGGGGCCTCCCCGGGCTCGGGCGGCAGGTTCGTGACCTCTGCAAGGTCGCTCAGCTGCACGAAGATCACCTCGTCCAGTTCCGGCGGCTCCGGCTGCAGGTACGGCAGGCCGAACCACGCGAGGGCAACGAGAGCCCCATGCATGACCGCCGAAACCAGCAGGCTGCCCCGCATGGACGTCAGCCGCCGCCAGCTGCCGGCACGGGCCCGGCATTGCCCGATGCTCCCCCGTCAACGACCCTGTCCGGGAAGCTTTCCACCTCCCGTTCCCGCAACGCCATCTCGGTCCGCAGCGCGATGACCTGGATCCCGGCGTTGCGAATCTCTCCCGCAACCACCACCACCGCCCCGTAGTTGAGCCGGGCGTCGCCGCGCAGGTGAACCCTGAGATCGGCATTGGTCTCCTTCATCGCCCGCAGCCTGGGTGCGAGTTCAGCGAGCGTGATCTCGGTCTTGTTCAGGTAGATCCGCTTGTTCTCGTCGACCTCCACATTGAGCGGCTGCTCCTCGTCGGCGATCACGTACTCCTTCACCACTTTCGGAAGCTGGACCGGAATGCCCAGCACCAGCAGCGGCGCCGTGACCATGAACACCACAAGCAGCACCAGCATCACGTCGACGAACGGCGTGACATTGATCTCGCTCATCGGCCGGTACCCCTTGCGGCCGTTCCGGATTGCCTTCGCCGGTTTGAGCGCCATGCGTCAGGCTCCCTCGTCGAGCTGCCGCGACAGGATCGAGATGAAATCGCCGGAGAACCGCTCCAGGTGCTGGGCGAAGCGGTCGAGGTCCTGGCTGATCTTGTTGTAGGCGATGACGGCGGGAATGGCGGCGACAAGGCCCAGAGCGGTGGCGAACAGGGCCTCGGCAATGCCGGGAGCAACCACCGAGAGCGCCGTGGTCTTGGTGGCGGCGATGGACTGGAAGGAGCCCATGATCCCCCATACCGTGCCGAACAGCCCGATGAAGGGAGCGGTGGCGCCGACCGAGGCCAGGAAGGTCATGTTCCGCTCCAGCGCCTCCATTTCCCGGCTGATGGTCAGTGTCATGATCTGCTCGATGCGCATGCGCAGGCTGGCACGGACCTGCTCGCTCTTGCCGATCAGTCCGAGCGAGGCGGATCGGCGCCACTCCCGCATCGCGGCCGAGAATACCGCCGACATCGGGTCGGTCAGCGTCCCGCCAACCCGGTCATACAGGTCCTCGAGCGTCCCGGTGGACCAGAAACTGTCCTCGAAGGAACGGGTACGCCGGCGCAGCCGGCGCATGCGAATCGCCTTGTTGATGATGATCGCCCAGGTCCACACCGAGGTGAGCAGCAGACCCAGGATCACCGTCTTGACCACCGGGTCGGCAGCAAGGAACAGGCCGACCAGGCTCAGGTCCAGGTCCGCCGACCCGCCCAGGTACACGCTGTCAACTTGATCCTGTCCCATCAGCCCTCCATCTCTCCGCGGCCCCGGTCAGCCGCGACCACCGCAAATGCATCGACCATCCGCCCGGGCAGCCGCACCGGGCGCCCCGAACGGTTGACGCACGCAAGGTGCACGTCCAGCCGGACCAGCCATGATTCCTGCACGGCACCGTCCCTGCAGGCGTGCACGGACTGGACCGCGTGCACCCGCGCGCCACTGACCCGCCCGAGCGCGGTCCTGACCTCGAGCAGGTCATCAAGCCGGGCGGGCGCCCGATACTCGATGGTGCAGCGTGTCACGGCAAATCCCAGCCCATCGCGACGCCGCAGTGCCTCCTGGCAAAGACCGACCGAACGCAGGAACTCGGTGCGCGCCCGCTCGGCAAAGTTCAGATAGTTCGCATGATAGACGACGCCCTGCGCATCGGTGTCCTCGAAGTAGACCCGGAGGCGGAACCGGTGCTCCGGCGCCGCCTCCGCCGTGTCAGCCACGGTCTTCCTCCGGCGCTTCAAGCCCTGACAGCAGGTCGGCCCGGCCGGCCTCCACCGGCAGCCCGAGATACCGGAACCCGGCCCGGGTCAGTACCCGTCCCCGTGGAGTGCGGCCAATCAGCCCCTGTTGCAGCAGGTATGGCTCGATGACCTCCTCGATCACGTCACGCTGCTCCGACAGGGCGGCGGCAATGGTGTCCGCCCCGACCGGTCCGCCGGAGTAGTTCACGCCGACGCACCCGAGGTAGCGCCGGTCCATGGCGTCGAGGCCGGACTGATCGATATCGAGCCTCGTGAGCGCCGAATCGGCGATCTCGGCTCCGATCCGGTCGGCTGACTGGTTGAACGCGATATCGCGCACCCGCCGCAGCAGGCGCCCGGCGACCCTCGGGGTTCCCCGCGAGCGCCGGGCGATCTCCTCCGCACCCTCCTCGGTGAGAGGCATCCGCAACAGGGCGGCGTTGCGAAGGATGATCCGCTTCAGTTCGTCAACGGTGTAGAACTGGAGCCACAGCGGGATGCCGAATCGGTCCCGCAACGGCCCGGTGACCAGCCCGGTCCGGGTCGTCGCCGCGACAAGGGTAAACGGCGGCAGGTCGATGCGCAGGGACCGCGCCGCCGGTCCCTCGCCGATCACTAGGTCGAGCTGGAAGTCTTCCATCGCGGGGTAGAGGGTTTCCTCGATGGCCGGATTGAGCCGGTGAATCTCGTCGATGAACAGCACGTCGCGCGGTTCGAGGTTGGTGAGGATTGCAGCCAGGTCGCCCGCCTTGGCGATCGCGGGGCCGGAGGTCATGCGAAACCCGACCTCGAGCTCGCGGGCGACGATCTGGGCGAGCGTGGTCTTGCCAAGTCCCGGCGGTCCGTGGAACAGCACGTGATCGAGCGCCTCGCCGCGCGCTGCCGCCGCCATGACGAATTCGCCCAGGTTGTCGCGAAGCTTCTGCTGGCCGATGAAGTCGTCGAGCCTCGCGGGCCTGAGCGTCCGGTCGGACATGTCGCCACCGGCTTCCTCCGGCTGCACCAGCCGGTCGGACGGATCGGTCACGGAGACAGCTCCTTCAGGCTGGCTGTGATCAGCCCTTCAAGGGGCAGGTCGGGACCGGCGCGCGCCGCCGCCGCCACCGCGCCATGCGCCTGCGACCGGCTCCAGCCGAGATTGACCAGGGCGGAGATCGCCTCCTCGGCGATACCGCCCGCGGGTAGCTCGGCGGCGCCGGTCACGCCGAATGCGGATACCCGCCCTGCCAGTTCGTTCACGATCCGGCCGGCGATGCGCGGCCCGATCCCTTCCGCCCGTGTCAGCGACTTGCTGTCACCGGCCGCAATGGCGCCGATCACCTCGTCGGGACCAAGTCCGGACAGCAGCGCGAGTGCGGCGCGTGAACCGACCCCCTGGACTGTCTGCAGCAGACGGAAACACCGGCGCTCGGCCTCGTGCTGGAACCCGTAGAGGTGAATGTGGTCTTCGCGAACGTGGGTTTCGACATGCAGCGAAACACTGCCGCCGGGAGCCGGAAGCTGCGCCAGGGTCCTGCCGGAGCAGAACACGAGGTAGCCGACGCCGCCAACGTCGATGACCACCCCGTTGTCGGTGTGACTGTCCACGATCCCCCTCAGCCGCGCGATCATCGCCGCTGCGCCTCCCGCGCCAGTGCCGCGGCGATGGCGCGGCTCATGCCGTCCGTGGGCGTGCCGTCAACCCGGTTGCCGGCTCCCGCGTAGTGCGCGTGACAGATGGCAACCGCAAGGGCGTCCGCGGCATCCGACGGGATTGTCGAGGCGACCGCCAGCAGCCGGCCGACCATGACCTGGACCTGGCGCTTGTCGGCATGGCCCACGCCGACCACCGCCTTCTTGACCCGGTTGGGCGCGTATTCCGTCACCCTGAGGCCGGCAAGCCCGGGGGCCAGCAGGACGGCGCCGCGCGCCAGTCCCAGCTTCAGGGTGGAGTCGGGGTTCCGGTTGACAAAACTCTCCTCCACCACTGCCTCGTCGGGCTCGTGGGCGGCAATGACCTCGAGGAGGCCGCGGTGCAGCTGCACGAGCCGTTCGGCGACGGTCCCGGACCGGTCCGACCTGACGATACCACTGGCGACATGTCCCAGCCGGCTGCCGGAAACCGTGATGACGCCCCAGCCGGTGCGCTGGAGCCCGGGGTCAAGCCCGAGCAGCCGTCGGCCTGCAGCAGACATCTCCGCCTCCCGTCTAGTTGCCGGTCAACCTCGCCAGGAGTTCGTCGGAGATGTTGAAGTTGGCCGAGACAACCTGGACGTCGTCATTGTCATCGAGGGTATCAAGCAGCCGGAGCAGGGCCGGAGCCCGGTCCTCGGCAACCTCGACCGATGTCTGCGGCTTCCATGCGAGACCCGCCTCCTGCGGTTCGCCGAATCGCTCTTCCAGATACTCGCGCACGCTCGTGAAGTCCTCCGGCCGGCAGGTGACCTCGTGGATCTCGCCCGAGGAATCGACATCCTGCGCACCGGCCTCCAGCGCCGCCTCGAACATCTCTTCGGAACTCGCGCTGCCGAGCGGGTAGGTGACCTGGCCCACCCGGTCGAACATGTAGCTCACGCTGTTGGTCTCGCCGAGGTTGCCGCCGTGCTTGCTGAACGCGGCCCGGATCTCCGAAACGGTACGGTTGCGGTTGTCCGTCATGGCGTCGACGATGATGGCGGCCCCGCCCGGACCGTAGCCCTCGTAGCGGATTTCCTCGTAGTTCGCGTCGTCACCGTCACCGGCTGCCCTCTTCATCACCCGTTCGATGTTGTCGCGCGGCATGTTGGCCGCCCTCGCCGCGGCGACCGCCGACCGCAGGCGCGGATTCGAGGCCGGGTCCGGACTGATTCGCGCCGCCACCGTGAGTTCGCGGATTAGCCGCGCGAAGATCTTCGCCCGCTTGCGGTCCTGCGCACCCTTGCGGTGCATGATGTTCTTGAACTGGGAATGGCCTGCCATGCTTCCGTCCCGATACCTGGCGGGCATCGGAACCACGCGGTTGGGCCGTCCCGGCCCCGCACCGCATGATCGAACCCGGGCGCCCGGTTCCGGACAGGTGCATATCCCGATGCCGCACCGTGTTCACCAAGCCATACCATATTGTGGGTGCGCGCTCACCTGTCGTGCCAGCCCGGCGACGGCATTCAGCTGCCGGGCCAGGTCTCGGAGAGCACGCCCCCGGTCCGCAACGGCTCGATGCTTCGCGCCAGTCCCGTCCTGTCGTCGCTGATGACGAGGGCGCCGCAGATTGTCGCCTCGCCGACCGCGGGCTCCAGGCGCGGTCCCGGCATCCGGGTCACGAACCGCTCGACCGGGTGCCGCTTGGCCATCCCGATCACCGAATCATAGTCGCCGCACATGCCGGCATCGGTCTGGTACGCGGTCCCGGTGGCGAGCACCATGGTATCCGCGGTCGGCACATGCGTATGGGTCCCGATCACGGCTGAAACCCTGCCGTCGAGATGATGGGCAAATCCCATCTTCTCGCTGGTCGCCTCGCCGTGCATGTCGACCAGCACGAAGTCCGCCACCGATCCGAGCGGCGAATCCTCGAGCACCTGGTCAACCACGGCAAAGGGATCGTCGAGAACGTCCATGAACAACCGGAGCATGATGTTGATGACCAGCACGCGGCGCCCGTCGGCCGTCTCGAACAGTCCGGCGCCGCGCCCGGGGGTTCCGACCGGGTAGTTGACCGGTCTGAGCAGTCTTGGCTCCCGGTCAATGTGGGCAATGATCTCGCGCTGGTCCCAGACATGGTTGCCGGTGGTCAGCACGTCGGCCCCGGCCTCGAACAACCGGTTGCAGATCGCCTCGGTAATCCCGAAACCGGCGGCGGCGTTCTCGCCGTTGACCACAACCAGGTCCGGGGTGAGCCGTTCGCGGATCTCCGGCAGCCGCTGCACCACAGCCGTCCGGCCGGTTCGTCCGACAAGGTCACCGAGAAACAGGACTCGCATCTGCCGGTTCTCCATGGATGATGATGCGGCGTTCGGTCACGATGGCGTCGAGCTGCTCGTCCAGGGCTCCCCTCGGGACCCGGTCGACCCGCTGGCCGTCATAGGCGATCCCGACGGCCCGCACCTGTCGCGACGCACGCAGGTTCGCGAGCGTGATGTCATAGAACCCGCCGCCGTACCCGAGGCGATAGCAATCCGTGTCCCACGCCAGCAACGGGACCAGCAGCAGGTCCGGCACTCCGGCCAGGGCATCGGCCCCGGGAACCCGCACCCCGAAACCGTCGGGCTCCAGCACATCTCCGGGCCGCCAGGCCCTGAACTCGAGCGGCTGGCCCCTGCCGCTCACCACCGGGAGCAGGACCGTGCTTCCGCCTGCAACCAGTGCATGCATCAGCGGCCTGGTGTCGGGTTCGGAGCGAAATGGCCAGAAGGCGGAGACCGCGGTACCGGGCGCGGGAGACCAGTGGGCCAGGAAGCGCGCCGCAATCAGTTCTCCGGCGTCGGCGATGTCCCGGTGCAGCCTGTCGCGCACCCGTGCGGCGGACCGGCGCACGGCGCGCTTCGCCTCGGCCAGCCCCGCAGTTTCGGCCCGGTCGGGTGCTGGATGCACACGCATCTCCTGGGGAACATCAAGCGGGAAACGGTGCCGCGTCGGCCGTCGGTCACGACTATCCTCTGTGGCCTGCTCGTGCAGGTGGGCACCGCAGTACCGGGGCCACGGCCCCGGCAGAGGCAGTTCCCGAGGGTCTGTCTATAGCCCCAGGGACAAACCGACCGGTCGTACCGCGCAGCGACCGTTTCGCTGCCCTATTTAGGTCTGATTGCCCGATCCCGCAATGGCTTCCAGCCGCTGTGCCATCTGCTCGAGCTGGTCGGCCATTGCTTCCTCGGTCGAACCCGTCCGGTGTGTGTCCAGTTCTTCACGCAGCCGGATCAACTCGTCCATCGCCTGCAGACAGGTCATCAGCAGCAACCGGGCCTGCCCCACCTGCCCGACCTGGCGCACGAGGTCGCGCACTTCTGCATCGATCACCTGGGCCAGTTCCGCCAGACGCGCTTCCTGGCCGTCCTCGCATGCCACCAGGTAGGGCTGGCCGTTGACCTGGACCTCGACCTGCGCCACCGGTCAGGCATCCAGGATCAGCTTGAGCCGGTCGATCGTCTGATCGAGCCGGGTACCGATGCGGTCGGTCGTCAGTTCCAGTTGCGCATACCGTTCGCGAACCTCGGACAGTTCGGCTTCCAGGCTGGCCTCGCGGGCGACGTGGTACCCGTCGAGGCTGCCTCCCTCCTCGATCCGCTTCACCGCCGCATGAAGGCGGACGATAGCGTTGTCCAACCTGCTCACAGGCCTGACCTCACGTTCGTCGGGCGCACCTAACAACAGGCGAAAGAGTAGACAGGACACGCGCGCAGCGTCAACGAGATCATCCGCGCCGGGATGCTGCGCCCCGCGCACGGCTCGCGCGCGGTGCGGACAGTGTCGAAATGTCGCAGGAAGAGAGTGCGGTCAGACCGGCATCGCGTTGATGCGCCGGGCGAGTTTGGAGATCCTGCGTGCCGCCGTATTGCGGTGCATCACGCCCCGGGTCACACCCCGGTGGATTTCCGGCTGCGCCAGCTGCAGGGCCTCCCGGGCCGCATCCCTGTTGCCAGACATGATCGCGGCCTCGACCTTCCTGACGAAGGTCCTGACCCTGGAGATCCGCGAATGGTTGATGCGTCTCCGGGCCTCGTTGCGCCGGATACGCTTCTGTGCAGACTTGTGATGCGCCATCTCAGTCGGAACCGTCACGCCACGTTCGGAAGGACGGCTGTATAGATCAGCCGCCGGTCCGGCGTCAATGCGATTTCGCCCTCACCGGTTCCTGAACGCCGGGCGGCGCTTCTCGGCAAACGCCGCCATTCCCTCCTTCTGGTCCTCCGTGGCGAAGGTCGAGTGAAACAGCCGGCGCTCGAACCGCACGCCCTCGGCGAGCGTGGTCTCGAACGCCCGGTTCACCGATTCCTTGGCCATCATCACCGAGGGACGCGAGAGCCCGGCGATCTGGCGCGCGACCGCGATCGCGGTGTCACGCAGTTCGTCGTCCGGGACGATGCGGCTGACCAGCCCGACCCGCTCGGCCTCCTCGACATCCATCATCCGGCCGGTCAGGCACATGTCCATCGCCTTGGCCTTGCCGATGAACCGCGGCAGGCGCTGGGTCCCGCCGGCCCCGGGGATGGTGCCGATGGTGATTTCCGGCTGGCCGAACCGCGCGTTGGTTGCCGCAATCACGAAGTCGCACATCATCGCGAGCTCGCAGCCGCCACCCAGGGCATAGCCGGACACGGCCGCGATGATGGGCTTGCGGATCTTCGCGATGTGCTCCCAGGTCGCGGTGACGAAGTCCTCGAGATAGACGTCCATGTAGGACCTGGTCTGCATCTCCTTGATGTCGGCGCCCGCGGCGAAGGCCCGCTCGTTGCCGGTCAGCACCAGGCAGCCGATGCGATCGTCGTCCTCGAATTCGCTCAGCGCCTGCATCAACTCGCCCATGAGCGGGCTCGAGAGCGCGTTGAGCGCCGCGGGACGGTTCAGGGTGATGATGCCCACCGCGTCGTCGCGTTCCACGATGATGTTCTCGAATGCCATGTCCCGATCTCCGCAGCCTGCCCCGCGCTCGCGCGCGCGGCGCGACTATAGAAGAAGAGCAGGCCGCGTGCGACCCGCCTCAGACCTGGCATCGCGGACAGTGGAAGCTCGAGCGGCCGGACTGCACCGCACGCTCGACCACGCCGCCGCACGCGGCGCGCGGACACGGGTCGCCGTCGCGCCCGTAGACCCGGAAACTGTGCTGGAAGTACCCCAGTTCACCATCCGGCGCGACATGATCGCGCAGGCTCGAACCCCCTGCCCGGATTGCCGCCTCCAGCACCTCGCGGACCGCGCCGACCAGCCGCTCGACATCGCCGGACCCGAGGCTGGCGGCAGGGCGAAACGGTGAGATCCCGGCCATGTGCAGCGCCTCGCACACGTAGATGTTGCCGAGACCGGCCACCACCTTCTGGTCGAGCAGCGCCGACTTGACCGGAGTGCGCCGCCCGGCCAGGTACCGGTGCAGCACCGGGGCGCTGAACCCGTTTCCGAGAGGTTCCGGACCGAGACCGGCCAGCAGGCGATGGGCGTCCAGGGTCTCGGAGCGGGCGAGATCGACCATGCCGAATCGGCGCGCATCGTGGAACCGGATCACGCACCCGTCCTCAGTGGTGAAGACGAGGTGATCGTGAGCCTCCAGCTCCGGCCTGTGGTCCGAGATGACCAGGCGCCCGGACATGCCGAGATGCAACAGCAGCACCGTGCCGTCATCGAAGTCCCAGATCAGGTACTTGGCGCGGCGCCGCAGCCCGGTCACCCGCCGGCCCTCGAGCCGCTCCCGGAACCCGAGCGGAATCGGCCAGCGCAGGTCGGCGCGGAACTGTTCGACCCGCACCAGCCTGCGGCCCTCCAGCACCGGGACCAGGCCGAGGCGAACCGTTTCCACTTCCGGAAGTTCCGGCATGACCGACTCCTCTCGCCACTCTGCGGGCCAGCGCCGCCCCCCGACCATACCCCGACGGGATACGCCCCCGAAGCTGCCCGGCGACAGTCCCCGGTGTCATGGCCGCATCGACCTTCGCCACCGCCACTCCGGACCACGCCTGGGTGCCGACGTGTGACGGGGTGGATCATGTTCGAGTGCCGCAGCCGGGCCGGACATCATGCCCCGGATCCGGTCGCGCGCGCGGTTCGAACCGATGGACCTGAGCCAATCCGCGGACTGGTCCCGCAGCACTTTGCGCTGCCCGTGCTATAGTGGGTGCACTGAGTGGTTCCAGCCGCGAGGCACCCCATGACGGCTGTCATCACAGAACGGGAACTGGTCGCCGCGTGCCGGGAGGCCCTGCGCCAGTGGCCGCAGGCCAGGGCGGCGGTGCTGTTCGGCAGCCGGGCGCGCGGCACGCAGGGCTCCGACAGTGACTGGGACGTCGCCATCGTGATCGAGGGCGACGAACCGCGCTACCCGGACCTGGCGACATCGGTGTTCCCGCGACAGGATTTTCCTGATGTCTTGGCACGTGTCGATGCCTGGGCGCTGTCCGAGGACGATCTCGAACGCCGCGCTTGCGTTCTCGGCACTCTGCCATACGCCATTTGCCGGGACGGGCAGATGCTCGCAGGCCAGTGGCGCAAGCCCGGTCCGGCGCAGATGGCGAAGGAGGCCGCCTTGGACCCGGAAGACTGGACCTACAGGATGCGCCTCGCGGTGATGAAGATCGCCGCAGCCATCACGCCGATAGAAGATGTGGCGAACAGCGCAACCTGGACGGACAGCGCCGCGCACTGCAGCGGCCTGGTGCAGGCAACCGCCGATGCGGCGGAACTTCTGGTCAAGGCGGTGATCGAACGCCGGGGCGTACCTGCCGACCGGAGCCATGACATCGCCAAACTGGCAGCCGAATTCGCCGCGCAACGGCCCGACGAAACGGCATTGGCAGAACGAATTGCAGCCCTGGACGGCGTCAGCCGCCGGCATCATGTGGAGATCTATCAGTTCCGACCTCCTGGCGTGTCGGACGTCAGGGCCGCCGTCCGGCGACTGCTCGGGACGCTCGATCTCTGGGCCTCGGAAATCGAGACGGGAGACGATGACATGGCCGGGCGGCAGGCCGTACTGGCGCGGATGGCCGCCAAACTAGGAGCTGCATGGTCCGATCGGGTGTGTGCACCAATTGCGGCAAAGCCAGACGAAGCCGGTCCGGCGCAGGCCGCAGGCGAGGCGGTACTTGCTGATCGGCCAGCGCTGGCCGACGCAATCGCGTCATGCCGGGACCGGATGCTGCGGGTGGCGGACGGCCCGGGGACTGAGTGAGCCCGTTTGACATTCCCGGTCCATCCACGCCTCCTTTACCGCCGGAGTGCTGACGACCGGCCGGATCGGGCCTCGAACGGCGCCGGCCGCGGGCGAGGTAGAGAGCGCGCCGGGGTCAAGGCGATCGTCGCGCAGGCCTGACCGGCCCTGTCCCGGTCGGGCAGGCTCTCGCCGATATCGACATGGTGCACCCGGAAAAGGTACCGCTGAGCGCAGGTGCCACCGGCAATGGCCCGGCACGCGGATTCCACCACGTCGAGCAGGAAGGGGTCATCGTCAGAAGCCGTCGGTACGGTCCCCGTGCGCGAGCGGGAGTTCGCACCACGTCGATGCCGGAATTCGGGTCCAGGTCGAGCGGAATCAGCACGGGAAGTCACTGCGAACCAGGGAGTGCGCGCGCTTGCAGGCGGCTTCCCCGCTCCATACACTCCCGGCGTCGTTGATCCACTGTTCCTGGAGCCCGGCGTGTCGGCTTCACACGTCTCGAACCTCGATGTCGCCTGGTATCTCGAGCACCACAGGATGATGCACCGGATCCGTGCCTTCGAGGAATCGGCCGCACGGGCCGCCACGGACGGTCTCGTGCTCGGCGCCATCCACCTCTCGATCGGACAGGAGGCCATCGCGTCCGGCATCTGCGGTGCTCTGCGCCCCGCCGACTACCTTCTCTCGACCCATCGCGGACACGGACACACCCTTGCCAAGGGCGCCGACGCGGTCGCGATGATGAAGGAACTGCTGGGACGCGACGGCGGTATCTGCCAGGGCAAGGGCGGATCGATGCACATCGCCGACGTGGGTGTCGGCATGCTCGGGGCCAACGGCGTGGTGGCGGCCAACATCAACATCGCCGCCGGTGCGGCCCACGCCATCCGGCTGCGGCGCGGGGACGGAATCGCGTGTACCATCTTCGGCGACGGCGCGATCAACCGCGGTCCGTTCCTGGAGGGAGCCAACTGGGCGGCGGTGTTCGGCCTGCCCGCCCTGTTCGTGTGCGAGAGCAACGGGTTCGCCTCGACCACCCGCAGCGACGCGATGACGGCGGGACCCGGGGCCGCGGAGCGGATCCGCGCACTCGGCATTCCGGCAGACGAGGTCGACGGCAACGATGTGGTGGCGGTCGACGAGACGGCACGGGCGGCGGTCGCCTCCATCCGCTCGGGCAACGGACCCCGTTTCATCCTCTGCCACACCTACCGGCTGCACGGACATACCTCGTCCGATCCGGCGCGCTATCGCAGCGAGGACGAGGTCCGCGAGGCGTGGAAGAACGATCCGATCGAGCGTTGCGCCGCGCAGCTGCGCGAGGCCGGCGTCGACGAGGAGGCGCTGCTCGGCCACCGCGACGCGGCGGCAGCCGAGATGAGCGAAGCCTACGAGACCGCGCGCGCCGCGCCCTGGCCCGACCGGGCACTCGCGTACAGCGACATCCAGGATATCGGCGATCCCCGCGAGAGGGCGTTCTGATGACTGTCATGAGCTACGCCGCGGCCGGCAGGCAGGCGCTCGCCGAGGAGATGCGCCGCGACCCGCTGGTCTGGGCAGTGGGGGAGGACCTCGGGCGCGGCGGCGTGTTCGGCCAGTACCAGGGACTGCAGGAGGAATTCGGCGCGGAACGGATCTCCGATGCGCCGATCTCCGAGTCCGCGATCATGGGCGCCTGTGTCGGCGCCGCCATGGCCGGAACCCGGCCGGTGGTGGAAATGCGGTTTGCCGACTTCGCGCTCTGTGCCATCGACGAGCTGGTCAACCAGGCGGCGAAGGCGCGCTACATGCTGGGAGGTCAGATACGGGTTCCGATGGTGATCCGCGAGCCCATGGGAATGTGGCGGTCATCGGCAGCACAGCACAGCCAGTCGCTCGAGAGCTGGTATGCCCATATTCCCGGACTGGCGGTCGCGGTTCCGGCGACGCCGGCCGACAACCTCGGCCTGCTGAAGACCGCGATCCGTTCCGATGACCCGGTGGTGTATCTGGAGCACAAGAACAGCTGGGGACTCGAGGGAGACGTTCCCGACGAAGAGGTGCTGATCCCCTTCGGCTCGGCCCGGCTGCACCGGGAGGGAAGCGACCTGACCCTGGTTTCCTGGTCAGCCCAGGTACACGTGGCGGCGGCAGCGGCCGAAACCCTGGCCGCGTCGGGCATCTCGGTCGAGGTGATCGACCTGCGGACACTGTGGCCCTGGGACCGCGACGCCGTGCTCGCGTCGGTCGAGAAGACCGGCCGGCTGCTGGTCACCCACGAGAGTGTTGCCGTGGGCGGCTTCGGCGCGGAGGTGTGCGCGACGGTTGCCGAGCACGGCCATGGCGTGCTGAAGGGGCCGGTCCGCAGGCTTGCCGCGCCCCGAATTCCGATTTCCTACGCACCGCCGCTCGAGGATCAGGTACGGGTGACCCCGGAAATGATCGTCTCGACCGTCACCGACATGCTGCGCGGCTGACCCCGGCGCAGGAGGCAACGACATGGCCAGAAAGTCGGATGACATTCCGCACCGGCGGCCGGACACATCCCCGGAGGACGGACGGGAGCACACCGACTTCGGGTTCAGCACCGTGCCCGTTGACGAGAAGACCCGTCTCGTGGGCAAGGTGTTCGATTCGGTTTCCGGACGCTACGATCTCATGAACGACCTCATGAGCGCCGGGGTCCACCGGCTGTGGAAGGACGCGATGATCGACTGGCTGGCTCCCCGGCCCGGACAGCTGCTGCTCGACCTTGCCGGCGGGACCGGCGACATTGCACGTCGCTACCACGACCGCGGCGGCGGCCCGGTGCTGGTCTGCGACATCAACCCCTCGATGATCGAGGCCGGACGCGCCCGCGGCACCCAAGGTATCCGCTGGCTGTGCGGCGATGCCGAACAGCTGCCGCTCGCGGACCGGTCGATCGAGGTCTGCACCATGGCCTTCGGGTTGCGCAACACGACCCGGATCGACGCCGTGCTCCGCGAGATCCGCAGGGTGCTTGCCATCGGCGGACGCTTTCTCTGCCTCGAATTCAGCCGGCCGGTGCTGGAGGTGCTGCGCCGTCCCTACGATCTCTACTCGATGCGGATCATCCCCGAGATCGGTCACCGCGTGACCGGTGACAGGGAGGCCTACCGCTACCTGGTCGAGAGCATCAGGCGGTTTCCGGACCAGGAAGCACTGGCCGAGCGCATGCGGTCCGCGGGACTGGACCGGGTTTGCTGGCGAAGCCTGTCGGGCGGAATCGTCGCCCTGCATTCGGGCTGGCGCCTCTAGCGCGGGAAGATGCTCGGCACTCCCCGCTACATACTGCGACTGCTCCACATCGTCTGGACGCTGGCGCGGCACGGCGCCTTCACCCCGCTCGAGCACGTCCCGCATGCCCCGAGTACGCTGATCCGCCTGGCGGGCCTGCTGCGCAAGCGCTCGCTGGACAGCCTGCGCCCCGGCGAAAGGATGGCGGCTGCCCTGGTCGCGCTCGGGCCGAGCTTCGTCAAGCTCGGCCAGTCAGTCGCCACCCGGCCGGACCTGGTCGGCGAGCAGACGGCCCACGACCTTTCCCGCCTGCAGCACAGTCTCGAACCGTTTTCCGCCGAAGAGGCCCGCGCGACCTTCGAAAGCGAGATCGGCGGACCGGTCGGGAACTTCTTTGTGCATTTCAACGATACGCCGGTGGCGGCGGCGTCGATCGCCCAGGTACACCGGGCGGTGACAACCGACGGCAGGGACGTGGCCGTCAAGATACTCCGTCCGCAGATCGAAGCCCGGTTCGCCCGCGACCTGGGACTGTTCCGCTGGGTGTCGCGCCTGATGGAACGCTCCCTGCCGTGGATCCGCTGGCTGCGGCCGGTGGAAGTGGTCGAGCTGTTTGCCGACACGGTGAACCTGGAACTCGACCTGCGCCTGGAGGCGGCGGCGGCGTCCGAACTCGCCCGCAACTTCGCGGACGACCCCGACTTCAAGGTCCCCGATGTCGACTGGCAACGCACCAGGCGGCGCGTGTTCACGCTCGAGTGGCTTGACGGGACGAGGCCCGACGACCGCGAGGTGGTGCGCATCGCCGGTCATGACCCCGACGAGGTGGTGCGCAAGAGCGCGGTGATCTTCTTCCAGCAGGTGTTTCGCGACGGTTTCTTCCATGCCGACATGCATCCCGGCAACGTTCTCATCCTCCATGACGGACGGATCGCGCCGCTGGATTTCGGGATCATGGGCCGGCTCGACCTGCCCACCCGCCACATCCTTGCCGATGTGCTGAGTTCCCTGCTCTCGTCCGATTACCAACAGGTTGCATCGGTCTACCATCGCGCCGGTTTCCTGCCGCGGCACAAGTCGGTGGACGCATTCGCCCAGGCCTGCCGCGCCATCTGCGAACCGATACTCGGCCGTCCGCTGGGAGAGATCTCGCTTGCACGGCTGCTCGGTCACATGCTGCAGGTCACCCGGCAGTTCGACATGGAGGTGCAGCCGCAGCTGCTGATACTGCAGAAGACCATGGTGGTGGCGGAAGGGGTTGGCCGTCACCTCAGCGACCAGGTCAACATATGGGAGATTGCCCATCCGCTGATCGAGACCTGGATGCGCGACACCCGCTCGCCCGGAGCCCAGGCCCGGCAGATAGCGGGGTACGCGACGGACTTCTCGCGGCGCATCCCGGTTCACCTGATCCAGGCGGAACAGGTGATCCGCGACCTGAGCACGGGCGGCATGCGCCTGCATCCCGAGACCCTGCGCGAGATGGGGGGTGGCCGGAACGGCGGGCTGCAGCCGGTGTGGGTGATCCTGCTGCTAGCGGTACTGCTCGTGCTCGCCCTATTCGACTGAACGCCGGTCCGGCGTTCAGGCCATGTGGGGCTCGAGGATCTGACGGATCGCGAGACCGTCGGAAAGCCGGTCGAAACCGTCATTGATCCCGTCGAAGTCGATGCTGCGGTCGATCAGGCGATCCACTGGCAACCGCCCCTGGCGGTAGAGCTCGATATAGCGCGGGATGTCGCGCACGGGCACGCAGCTTCCCATGTAGCTGCCGCGGATCGACTTCTCCGCGTTCACGATCTCGCTTGGATCGAAGGAAAACAGGCTCCTGTTCGGCGCAAGGCCGACGATCAGCACCTCGCCACCGCGACGGATCGAACGGTAGCAGGTCTCGGTCGCGGCGACCGAGCCGGCAAACTCGAAGGCGTGGTCGACACCGCCGTTGCTGAGATCGAGGATCTGCTGCACGTGGTCGGGCTCGGACGCGTCCACCGTGTGGGTCGCCCCGAGCTGGCGGGCAAGCCCGAGCCGGTCCGCATTGACGTCGACGGCGATGATGGTCTCCGCCCCCGCGAGCCTCGCCCCGAGCAGACCGTTCATCCCCACTCCGCCGAGCCCGACACAGGCGACGCTGTCGCCGGCAAGAATGCGCGCGGTGTTCAGCACCGCGCCCACCCCGGTCATGACCGCGCATCCGAAAATCGCGGCCTCGGAAAGCGAGACGTCATCGTCGACCCGGACCACGCTTCCCCGGTCGAGCACCGCGTACTCGGCAAAGCAGGACACGCCGGACTGGTGGGCGACCTCCTGGCCATCGGCATCGCGCAGCCGGCTGCCCCCGGCCATCAGGTGTCCCTTCGCCCGCGCCTCGTTGTGGGTATCGCAGAGCTGGGGACGACCGCCGAGGCAGTTGGCACAGCGTCCGCAGGACGCAGAGAACTGGAAGACCACCGGATCGCCCGGACGGATGTCGCGAACGCCGACACCGACCTCGACCACCTCGCCCGACCCCTCGTGTCCCAGGAGCAGCGGCATCGGCCGGGCCCGGTTGCCGTTGATGACCGAAAGGTCGGAATGGCACAGACCGGCACCGGCGATCTTCACCAGAAGTTCGCCCTCGCGCGGCGCGTCAAGGTCGATCTGCTCGATACGCACGGGTTGCGAGACGGCATAGGGTCGCGAGGCCCCGGTCTCGCGCAGGATGGCGGCTTTCATCTTCATCCGGCTGGTCTCCGTATACATGGGCCGACGAAACGTCAGCATACTGCCGGCGGGTTTCCTGTCGAAGCCGCTTGTGTGCCTGGTTCCGGTCCCGGTGGCCAGGAAGGTCATTGTGGGTGCGCCGTGTCGGAGAGATCCCTGCCTGCCCGATGTCCTGACCTCCCGGATGCTGCGGCGTCCTGGCGCACCACATGACCAATACAAGTCCCGACACGAACAGCCGTCACACAATCAGTAACGGCGCAGGCCGACAGGGAACGACAGACGGCGGACCTCCTGGAGCGCCCGATCATTGGCGGGGCTGCCGGCATGCGGATCTCCGGCGCCCTGTTTGCATCGCGATCGCGCGGGGACGTGAGCCTGGGCAGGAATGGAAGGCAGTTCCGCGGCGATCACCACGATCCGCAACCTTGACGACGACGTGATGACCCGCCTTCGGGTGCGCGCGGTGGACAACGGACGGTTCCTGGCAGAGGAAGCGCGGCTCATCCTGCGCAATGCCGTCGGGCGCGGGCGTCTCCCCCGGACCCTCGCTGTTCGTACCTCCTGGCAGCACGGGCCTGGAGTTGCCCCCCGCGTGAGCCCGGACGCGAACCGCATTCCGTCGATCGAGGCGGCAGCACTGTTCCTGCCGAACACGAACATGTTGCCCGAACTCCTGCGCCCGTCTCCCGAGCACCGGTTCAGGGACCGACTGGCGACGGGTGCGCACCTGTCGACCGGCGGCAGGCCGCACCCGTCAGCTGCACGGCGCTGAAACGCACCGGGCCGGCAGTTCCGCCCGGTCCCCGCGGCCGTCGTCGCCATGTGTGTCATGAGCATCACGCCCCGGGCAGGCACGGCCGCTTCTGCCTTTACGGCCTCGCACCCGGCCGGGACGCGGTGCCTGTCCTACGCCCCGTCCCTGGCCTTCACGGCGTCGCGCAGCGGCTTGCCGGGCCTGAATGTCGGCGCCCTTGACGCCTTGATCCGCATCCATCCGCCGGTTCCCGGGTTGCGCCAGGTGCGGTCGGGGAGGGTCTTGACCCCGAACGCCCCGAAGCCGACCACCCGCACCTCCTCGCCGCCTGCCAGCGCCTCGGCGATGACCTCGAACACGGCGTCCACGACCTCTGCCGCCGCCGGTCTTGCGATGCCGGCCCGCCTGGCCACGCGGGCGGCAATCTCCGCCTTGTTCACCAGCGGATGCCCGCGCGCAGCATGACCCCGTGTCCGACCTCGGTTCCGGCGCCGGTGGCGTTCGCCGCCTCGTTCCGGGTGGCATCGAGGCTCACCTCGAAGCCGGGATCGCCCCGGCCCGCCGGGACCAGCCGCCAGCCGAGCCGGTAGTCGCGTCCGCCGCCCGCAAACCCGAAGCCCAGGCTGGGCGTGCCGGTCCAGCGGTCGCCGAAGTGCGCCATGCCGTAGCCGAGCTCGCCCTCGAACCGGCCTTCCGGCTCGAACCTTTCGCCATCCGGGCCGAGCTCCCGGGCGTCGCGCAGCGACCACAGCTGCTCGACACCGCTCGACGGCGCCCCCCAGGTCGGGCTGAGGCTGAACGAGAGACCCCGTCCGCCCTCGCCGGGGCCGAGACGCACCGCGCCCGACGCGCCCCACTCGCGATAGTTCTCATCCTCGTGCGCAAGGAGCGCCCGGACGCGGGCCTCGACGCCGAGGCCCGTCTCCGGATCCGTCCAGGACACGCGCCCGCCGAGCTCGACCCCGGTGCCGGTCTCGGCGTCGCCGCCGTCGTGGCGCAGGCCCAGTTCCAGGCCCGGCGTCAGGACACCGCTGCCGCCGATATCGAACGCCCGGCTGCCCTCCAGCCCAAGCCGCACCCGGCTTGCCTGCGCACTGGTCTCACCCTCGTTCGAGACCGCCTGCGACGTCGTCTCGACCAGGAACGCGTCCGCCTTCAGTGCGAGCTCCATGCCGCCGGCCTCGTCGGCCTGCAGCAGCGCACCCCTTCCGCCCAGGGCGGCGAGACGCATTTCGAGGTCGGTCCGGGTGATACGTTCGGGCTGGCCGCGGTCGTTTGCCGCCTGCACGATGGTCATCTCCCCGGTGCCCCAGCCGGCGAGGCCCCAGGCCGAGACCCGGTCGTTGACCATGACCCGCGCATAGGGGCTCACCGTCGTCATCGAGCTCTCGATGGTGCCGGCATCAACGTCCGGCTGCTCGAAGCTGCCCTCGCCCTCGCTCACCGAGACCGCCACACCGGCCAGCAGGCGCTTCCACCCGGCGTCCGCGCCGAGGATGCCGGTGGTGACGGTGCCGTCGATGCGCACGGTGCCGTCGTCGGCCGGCGCCTCGCCGTCGAAGCCGCCCGTCGTCACCCGGCCCCAGGCCGCAAGGCCCGGACCGGCGCCGTCGCCCTCACGGGCGAGATGGAAGGCGCTGCCGAGCAGCAGATCGCGGCTTGACGGCATGAGCGCCGGGGTGCCGGCGTCAGCGGACCCGCCGATGCCTGCCGCCGCCTGCCCGGAACCTGTTCCGGGGGACCCAGATCCGGGGTCGTCTCCAGGCGCGGACCCGTCCGGTGCGCCCATCGCGCGCGCGATCGAGGTCAGGGTCTCCCCGAGCAGCGCCGCGTCACGCGATCCGGCAAGGTCAAGGCTCTGGCCGCCCACCGTCACCTGAGCCCCCGACAGCGGGGTCGCCAGCCGTTCGGAGACCGCCGCGGTCACGTGGTCCGCCACCGTGCGCCCGAAGCGCGACAGCCACATCCTCTGCAGCGGGTCGGAGTTCTCGATGGTCCCCGTCGCCTCGCCGTCGCCGATCGCCGCCCCCTGCGGGTTCGTCAGCTTCAGGGTGAAGGTCTCCTCGCCCTCGTCGATGGCGTCGTCGAGCAGCGGCACCGAGACCGTCTTCTCCAGCTCGCCCGCCGCGAAGCGGAGCGTGCCGCGGGTGAAGGTGTAGTCCTCGCCCGCCACCGCCGTGCCGTCGCGGGTCGCGTAGTCCACCGTCACTTCGCCCGCCGCGGCCCGGCTCAGGCTCACCGTGAACGCGATCGCCTCGTCCGCCTCGTTGGCCTTTGCGTCGGCGACCGAGAGCGCCACCGGGCCCCTGACCGTCGCCGAGAGCGCGCTCACGAGCTTGCGCCCGTCCGGCGTGCAGATCGCGCCCGTTGCCGCGCAGTCCGCCGTCGCCGGCAGCGTGATCGTCACGTCGTCCGCCCCGGACGGGCGCACCTGCACCGTGACGTTCCGGTTCTGCCCGGCCACCGTGCGCTTCACGGCCACGATCTTGCCGTTGGTCACCTGGAGCGCTGCCCGGACCGCCGTCAGCCGGAGCCCCGCGACCTCCTCGCTGAACCGGATCCCGAACTCGAACCGTTTGCTGCCGTCATGCTCCGCCGGCATGCCGGTGAACTCAGCCGTCAGCGGCGGCAGCGCCACCGGCGCCGTCGCGGCGCTGGTCAGCGTCTCCGCGTTGCCGGCATCGTCGGTGAAGCTCACCCGCACCCTGATCGCCGCGCCCGCGTCGGCGTGGCTGAGCGTATGGGTCGAGGCCGTCGCACCGGCGATGTCCGTGCCGGTCCCGTCGCGGACCGCCACCCACTGGAAGGCAAACGATGCACCCGTGAGCCCATCCGCGTCGGCGATGCCGGCGGTCGACGCCGTCAGCGTCCCGCCCACCTGCGCCGTGCCCGAGATCGTGGGCGCGCCGGTCGCCGGCGCGTTCACCGCCGGGCCCGGCACTGTCGCCGAGGTCGCCGCGAGCTTCTTGCCGCCCTTCGCGCAGATCGCGCCCGTTGCCGAACAGTCCGTCGTCGCCGCCAGCACCACCGTCACCTCGTCGGTCCCGGCCGGGCGTATCCGCACCGTTACCCGGCGGTTCTCGCCCCGCACCGTGCGCTTCACGTCCACCAGCCGCCCGCCCGTCACCGAGAGCGCGGCCGCGACCGCCGGCAGTCTGAGGCCCGGGACCTCTGCGCCGAAGCGGATCTCGAAGCCGAACCGCTTCGCCCCGTCATGCGCTTCGGGCAGGCCGTGGAACGACGCCGTCAGTGTTGCCGCCGTCCCAGGCGCGGTCGCCCGCAGCGCGAAGCTGTCGATCTGGCCGCCCGAGACGGTCCACAGGCCCTCGCCCGAGCGTGGCCACCGGTACTCCACCGTGACCGCCTCGCCGGCGGCGAGCGCGCGAGAGAGCGTGAGCCGTACCCCGGCCCCGTTGCTGAAATACGCCGCGCCCGTGACCGACAGCGCCGCCGCCGAAGCGTCCGGCACAGCCTCGAAATATTCCGCCTTCAACGTCATCCGGGTGTTCAGCGTGTGCCCCAGATCGAGCGTCACGGTGCTGCCGTCCACCGCCGCCTGCCATGCCGCGGCCGGCTCGGCGCCGGCCAGCAGGACAAGCGACAGAGCGAGCGACGCGAAGGCCCGGTGCAGGATTCGGTACATGCTCATCTGCCGTCCTCCTTGCGTTCGATCGCCGGCCTAGCGCCGCACGCACTGGCCGTGGACCAGGTTGCGCGCGGCCTTGTGCGAGAAGGCGTCCGCGTCCGTGCCGTCGAGGCTCTGGATGGGGTTCGTCCCGGGCTTGGCGTAGCTCAGCGTGAGCGGATTCTGCCCGGCGCAGGGGAACACCGGGTGCGACAGGCGCAGATTCACGGCTCTGAAGCTCCCCCAGACCTCGACGATGGTGCCGCCCCACTCCTCCCGGTCCGCCGCCATCTGGCCGGCGCGCAGCGGGTAGTGCAGCGAAAACGCGTCCGCCGCCGGCACCGAGGTCGGATCGATTTGCCCGATGAAGTTGATGGAGAGGATGTCCCAGTTCACCGAAACGGGTCGACCTATTGACAGTAACGGTTTGCCGGGATTTGCCTGCGCTTCCGACCTCTTGAACCCGATCGCGGCGTTGCCCGCGAGGTCCCGGATGGGGTTGGTCCCCGGTGTGTAGAGCACATCGTTCGTATTGTTCGACGAGGTCGGCTCGGCGCCCACCGTCAGGACTACGGCGTTGTTCTCGACGGAGACCGCCGAGGGGGTGTGCGTGCCAGCGACGCCGTTGACGGTGACCGTGAAGTCGGCGGCCGCCGGGGTGGACGTCGTGTCCAGCGCCTCGTTGAAATACAGGAAGTATTTGGACTCCACCGGGGCCTCACCCGACACGTAGGAGAACGCGCTGTTCACCACCGACGGGGGGACGCCGTCATACTTCTCCCGGACCGGGAAGAAGGTGATGGCCGTCACGGCGTTGCCGCCGCCGCCCTTGGCCCGGAGCGGATTGTCGGCCGGCGGGTCGTAGTACAGGCCCATGCTCTCGTGCGGGTGCGCCGCATCTTCCAGCAGGACCGCGGCCGTGGACCCGGAAACCGTCACCGCGCCCGTGCCCGCGATGAGCCGCGCCGGCCGCCCTCTATCCCGCGCATAGACGGTGAAGGCGCTCCCCGCCGGCGCCGAGGTTTCGTCCAGCGCCTCGTCGAACACGACCCTGAGCACCGGCCCGGTCGCGGAGGCGCGCACCGGCAGCGGACCCCCCGCGCCGCCGGTGTTGTTGGTCACCGGGAAGTCGCGGAACGCCGGCGCATTGTTGGCGGGGCTGGCCGTGTCCCGCAACTGCTTGCTCAGGACGAACTCGTGGTTCAGCGTCACCGTGTCGCCGGCCAGCGCCGGCGTGTCCAGGGTCAGCGTCAGGGTCGAGCCGCTGACCGAGATCGCGGAGGGGTGCTGGTAGAGGTTGCGGTTGCCCCGGTCCACGTGGCCGGCGCCCTTCAGCGACAGGTTCATCATCAGGTGGCCCATGTTCATCGACGTGTTCAGCGCCTCGCTGAAGACCACCGTCACCGTTCGGCCGTTCACCGTCGCGCTCGACGGCACCGGCCCGGCGTGGCTCGTGACCCCGCCATTGACCTTGGCGTTCTTCCCGCCCGGCAGCAGGCCGCCCCCCTGCACAAGGTCGGCCTTGGTCAGCACCGCCGCCTCGCCGGTCTCCGCGTTGGCGATCGTCACGCCGCTGGGCACGAACACCACCTGGTGCGATGCGTTCTTCTGCACCCATACGCCGTCGCCGTCGCAGTCGCCGGTCGCGGTCGCCTGGCCGCAATTGCTGCCCGTGGCCACCGTGTAGACGAAGCGCAGCGTCATGCCGCCGTTCAGCACGCTGTCCAGCGACACCACCCGCCGGCTGCCGTCGCCGTGGGCGTTGTTGTCCGCGCCCAGGTCCATGCGAATCCGCGGCGTGCCCGTGACCTCGACCGGTTGGCTGAACTCCACGTCGAACAGAATCTTGTCGCCACGCACATAGGTGTCGAAGGTGCCGTCGCCGTCCGAATCGTGGGTCGGCGCCGAGGACACCCACACGTTGTTGATCCGGGGCGCCTGCCCGACCTGGACGGTGAAGGACTGGCGCGCCGTGTCGGAATCGGTCGGCTGCGCGCCGCCGCGCGAGTATGAGCCGTCGAAATCGTCGGCGGTGTAGATGACCTGATAGGTCCCGGCCTGCGTCGGCGTGCCCGAGACCTTCCGCGTCTTCGCATCGAAGCTGAGCCCCGGCGGCAGGCCGCGCACCGCATAGATGTAGGGCTCGGGAATCCAGTGGCTGCGGACCCTCGTGTCGCCGCCGGCCGCCGCCGGCAGGGTGAAGGGCGCGATCGCCGCGTCGGTCTCGAACCCCTTCAGGCCGACCGCGCCGGTGAACCGCGGCGCGCCCAACGCGTCGGGGAAGGTCCCCGTCACGAATATGAGATGCGTGCTGGCCGAGGCGCCCTTCGGGTCCGTGGCCGTGATGTCGACCCGCACGTCCGTCGAACCGGAGCCCGCGGAGACGCCCCGGTAGAAAAGCCTGTCGGCCGTCTTGCCCTGGTTCGTCGATTCTCCGATCCTGACGTCGTCCCTCCATAGCCGGACATTCTCCGGCGGCGTGTAGGACAGCGTGTAGCTCAGCGTCTCGGCGTCGCGGTCGTCGAAGACGGGGACCGCCCGATCGGAGCCCGTGCAGGAATTCGGCCATTCCGCCGTGTCCCCCGACGCCTGGCGGTTGGCGATGGGCGTAAGCGAAACGAACGCGCCGGCGAACGCGTTGCCGAACCTCTCCGACGGCGTGGACGTGTCGGTCTTGACCTGGCAGCTGTTCGCGGTATCGCCCGTCTTCGCCTCGAACAGCTTCGGCGCGTTGTTGGTCCCCGACGCCGCGTTGGTGGTGGCGCCGCGCGAGTCGGACCACGGCCCCTTGCCGGCGGCGTTCTCGGCGCGCACCTGCACCCGGTAGGCGGTGTTCGCGGCGAGGCCCGAGATCGTCGCCGAGGTGCCGGCGCCCGGACCCGGCAGGCCCGACGACTCCGTCCCCTCGACCCAGTCCGCCGGGTCGTCCGGGTCCGATGTCCCCGCGAAATAGCGCAGGCCGTAGCCGAGGATCGCCGAGCCGTTGGCCGCCGGCGCGGTCCAGCTTACCGACAGGCTCGAACTCGACCCCGACACCGCGGACACCGTCGGCGTGCCCGGTTTGGCGGGCGGGGTGGCGGTCTTGGCATGGCCGTGGATGGAAATCCGGTTGACGCGCCCGGAGGTCGAGCCCCAGGTGGGGTTCTTCTGCCAAAATCCATCGTCGATGCTCCACCCCGCCGCCTTGCCCGCATCCTCGCCGGTGGTGGGCGTGTTGAACCAACTGAATTCGCTGGCGTTCGCCGTGCCGGTCACGTCGATGACCACGAAATAGTCCGTGTTGGAATCGAGGTCGATGCCGCCGCCGGGCGCCGTGAAGCGGTTGACCCCCGAGAACAGCGCGGCCGGGTTGGTCAGCGTGCCCGCCAGGGCGCCGGGACCCGCGGCGGTGGCCCGGTGGATCTTCACGCTGTAGGCCGGCGGCGTAGGGCCGTCGCCGGCGGACAATTGCAGGTCCACCCGGGTCAGCTTGAAGCCGCCGCTGTCGGTGCCGGTGGTGAACGCCTGGGCCATGTCTAATTCGAAACTGCTTGAATTGGCGTTGCTCGTGGGCTGGCCGTGGTTGCTCACCAGCGCGCGGGCGGTCCGCACCGGCTCGATGGTCGCCTGCTTCGCGTAACCGTGAACCTCGATCCGCAGGGAGCCGCCATCGCTGCTCCAGGCGGTCGCGCTGACCCCCCTTTGGAACCGGTCGTCGGCGATGGCCCAGCCCGACTGCCCGCCCGCATCCTCGTTGTTCGAAGTCGCCGCCGTCCACTGAGGCGGCGACGTTGGGGCGGTCGTCAGGTCCCAGACGACGACGTAGCCCTCGTTGGGCTCCAGGTCGATGCCGCCCCCGGCCGCCGTCCACGTCACGGTCCCGGTGCTCGCCAGGGAGGCCGGGTTGTTCAGCGTGCCCAGGCTGTCGCCGGTCGGATGGCCGGTCTGGTCGTTGGCGAGAAAGACCTTCACCGTGTAGGCCGGCGCGTTGGCGCCGCCGGTGATGCTCGCCTTCACCGAGGTCAGCTTGTAGCCCTCGGAATTGCTGCCCGTGTCGAACGCCTGGGCGACATCGGCGTCCATGCCTTTGCTGCCGAGGCCGGAGGTCTGCCCGGTATTGCCCACCAGCTTGATGCTGGTCTGCGCCAGCGCCGGCGCGGCGGCGACGAGCAGGAACAGGCCGGCGGCGAGCAGGCAGGCCGCCGCGCCGCCCGGCCGCGCGAGACGGGCGGGGAAGCCGGAACGGTGGGAGGAGGCAGTCTCTGCCGGACGGCGGGGGCGGGAGGCTAGCGCATGGGCTGAGCCTGCGTGAGGGCGGGACTGGCGTTCCCGCCGGGCATGGTCGGCGCGGCCCATGGCATCAGCCGCGCGGTGCGAATGCGGTGGGTGGCGAAACGCCCGGGCATGGCCCGGCTCTCGGCTCTCGGCTCTCGGCTCTCGGCTCTCGGCTCTCGGCTCTCGGCTCTCGGCTCTCGGCTCTCCAAGCATTACGAACCTCACTTCGCTCGACGCGGCGACGTCGCCGGACACCGGATGCACACTCACCGCGGCCAACTGGACCGGAGCCGCGTCCACACGGTACGCGCACGCGGTCCGGCGCGCGGCCGCGATGCCGGTCCCGATGTCGCCGAAGTGCATTCGCTCACCCTCCGCGGCGGTGAACGCAAGGTGTATGGAACCCTCGCAGGGACAGGGTATCCCGGCACAAGCCCTTGTAAATCCTCCCATATGGGAGGTGCGTGGAGCCCCCGGGGGGTGCCGATGACAGCTGGAGGAGAGTGGACCCGGCTTCTGTCAACGTCGCGGCAGGGCGTTCGCCGCCAGGTCCAGGCGGACCAGCTCGACCTGCCCGGTTGCGCCCAGCTTGCGGTAGACCTGCCTGGTCAGTTAGCGCACGTATTCCTCCGACCAGCCCGCCGCCGCGACGATTTCGCGCACGCTCAGCCCCTCGGCCAGCAGCGTCGACACCCGGCCCTCGGACGGCGTCAGCCCGAGCATCGCCGACACCCGCGACGCGTTGATGCGCGGGCGCTGCGCCGGGTCGACCACCGGCACCAGCGCCGCCACCCGGCGCCCCCCGAAGTCGGTCTTGCTGTCGTCCACCGGGCTGACATGGAGCCCCAGCCGCGACCGGCCCGAGGATCACCGGCTCGACATCGAGCCGGCCCCAGGGCCTGCGGGATCAGGACAGACCGCGGCACGCGTCGTGTCGAAGCGGCCGTTGTCGTCGGCGTTCATGCCGACCGCCCTTTCGTGTGCCGGACGGGCTCGTGGCCGCCGGCCGGAGGCCATGCCGGGAAACGCCCCTCCCGCTGGCCGTAGCGCGCGCCACGGCCTGTCCAGGGTCCCAATCGACCGGGCAGGACCGAAGGCGTCGGGGGCCTGTCCTGCTTGTTTCGCCCGGGCCGCGCAAGCTGCCGGTCGCAATGCCGACGGGAACCGGGAAAACCCGAACTCCCGCTCCCTGATGCCGGGTTGCGGCATGTCCCGGTGTGCGCGATGCTGCGCTGCCTCTACAGTTCCATCAGCAGACGGGAGTTTCCACCATGCAGCGTGACCTGCCGCGCCCGACCCGGGACCCGGACCGGGTCCGCGCCGACATCGACCGCTGGGGCTACGGGCTGTGCGAGGGCCTGCTCGAGGAACCGCTGTTTTCGGTCGTGCGCGACAGGCTGCTTGAGCAGGCCGCCGCCGAGCTCGCCCGGGGCCATGCGTTCGAGGACGGCGGGCCGACCCAGCAGTGGGGCCAGTTTCGCGACGAACACGGCCGGATCCGTCCCGAGGCCTTCACGGCGGCGCACGGGGGTGTCAACCAGCGGGTGTGGCTGCTTCCCAACAAGGGGGCCGCGTTTCTCGATGTGCTCGAAATCGACGCCATGCACGACCTGGTCGAACACGTACTCGGCGAGGAGTACCAGCTCTCTTCCTTCAGCTCCAACATCGCAAAGCCCGGCGGTCTGCGGATGAACCTGCACACCGACCAGTGGTGGGCGCCGGAACCGACCCGGCCGGGACGCCGGCCGCTTCCCGTCGGCTCGATGACCCGGACGCGGTTCGACAACGACCCGGACCGGCCGGACACCTCGGACATGCTGGCACCGGCGGCCTGCAGCAACGTCATCTTCATGATGAACGACTTCTCCGATGCCAACGGCGCAACCCGGGTGGTTCCCGGCAGCCATCTTGCCGGCCGGCACCCGGACCCGGAGCGCGACCGCGGTGTCGAGACCGTGGCAGCGGAGGGACCTGCGGGAACCGCGCTGGTCACCGACGGCCGCATCTGGCACGGCACCGGTGCCAACCAGACCAATGGAGCCCGGGTTGCCATGCTGCTCACCTTCTGCGGGCCGCAATACCGGCCCCAGGTCAACTACCCGGTCGCACTCGACCACCGGATCCTGGAAGAGGCGTCGCAGCGGCAGAAGGCGATGTTCGGCCTCAAGGTATGGTGGGGATACGGACGGACCGGACACCCGAGCGTCGAGTTCATCCGGCCCGATCAGCAGGGGCTGGGCGAACTGCACCTGGACTGAACCAAACCCGGAGAACGCGCATGGGCGCCGCACTCGAAGGCATCCGCATCATCGACATGACCCACAACCAGGCCGGTCCGGCGTGCACCCAGGTCCTGGCCTGGCTCGGCGCCGAGGTGATCAAGCTCGAGGAACCCGGCAAGGGTGACGTTGCCCGCGTCCACATGCGCGAGAAGTCTGGCGGCGACAGCCTGTTCTTCCTGGTGCTGAACGCCAACAAGCGCAGCCTGACGCTGAACCTCAAGCACGAGGAGGGCAAGGAGCTGTTCCGCCAGGTGATCGCCAGCGCCGATGTCCTGGTCGAGAACTTCTCTCCCGGCGCTCTCGACCGGCTCGGCTTCGGCTACGAGGCACTGCGCGGGATCAACGAACGGCTGATCTACGCAACCATCAAGGGCTTCGGAACCTGGGGGCCCTACAGTGGCTTCAAGAGTTTCGAGCCGATCGCCCAGGCCATGGGCGGGGCGATGTGCACCACCGGGTTCCCGGAAAACCCGCCGACCTTCGTGTGGCCCGGCATCGGGGATTCCGGAACCGGCATGCACCTTGCGATCGGCATCCTCGCGGCGCTGCAGCAGCGCCACCACACCGGCACTGGTCAGCAGGTCGAGGTCTCGATGCAGGACAGCGTCGTCAACATCATGCGGATCAGCCTTCGCGACCACCAGAGGCTTGGTGGCGTGCAGCCACGCACGGGCAACCAGCTCGGGCGCACGGTTCCGGGCTCGACCTATCCCTGCGCCCCGGGCGGGCCCAACGACTACATCTTCATCTTTGCGCAGCAACAGATGTGGCGTGCCTTCGCAACAGTGATCGGACGGCCCGACATCATCGACGATGAACGCTATGCCACCTTCGACGCCCGGTGGGAGAACCGCGAGAGCCTGAATGCAATCATCGAGGGCTGGACCCGCCAGCATACCAAGCACGAAGCCATGCGATTGCTGGGCGAGGCGGGAGTCCCGTCCGGCGCCTGCCAGGATACCGGCGAGATCTTCGATGACCCGCACTTGCGGGAACGCGAGATGATCGTTGACCTCGACTATCCGGACCGCGGGGGCTACATGACTGTCGGATGCCCGATCAAGCTGTCGGACTCGGCGGCGTCGGTGGTCCGGCCGCCGGTGCTGGGAGAACATACCGACACGGTGCTGACCGAGCTGTGCGGGGTCACGGCAGACGAGATCGCGCGCCTGCGCAATGAGGGCGTGATCTGAGGAACGGCCGCCACGGAGGAAGCAATGTCGATCACCATCAGGCAAGTCCACCCGCATTTCGTCGGTGAGGTCTCTGGCCTCGACCTGCGCCGGCCGCTTGACCCCGAACAGGCCCGGGAGATCCACGAGGCCATGGACCGGCTGGGCGTCCTGGTCTTCCACGACCAGGACCTGACCGACGATCAGCAGGTGGCGTATTCCCGCAGCTTCGGAAAACTGGAACTTGCGGTCGGCTCGAACGTGGTCAAGCCCGAACAGCGCCGGCTGCGGCTCGAGATGGCGGACGTGAGCAACCTGGACAAGCAAGGACAGATGCTCGATCGCAACGACCGTCGACGCATGTTCAACCTTGGCAACCGGCTCTGGCACTCCGACAGTTCGTTCCGCTCCACACCATCCAAGTTCTCGATCCTGTCGTGCCGGTCGAAGCCCAGTACCGGCGGGAACACCGAGTACGCCTTCATGCCCGCCGCCTACGAGGCGCTGGACCAGGAAACCCGTGACGAGATCGCGGACCTGGTGACCGAGCATTCGCTGATCTTCTCTCGCGGCGTGATGGGGTTCGCCGACTTCAGCGAGGAGGAGCGCGCAACCTTCGAGCCCGTGCGCCATGCGCTGGTCCGGACCAACCGGCTCACCGGGCGCAAGTCGATCTACCTGTCGTCCCACATCGGGACCATCGTCGGCTGGCCGGTGCCCGAGGCCCGTGACTTCATCCGCGACCTTATCGAGCACGCCACCCAGCCCGAGTTCCGCTACGTGCACGAGTGGCGGGTCGGCGACCTGGTGATGTGGGACAACCGGCAGTGCATGCACCGTGTGCGGCGGTTCCGCGACACCGGCGAGGTTCGCGACATGCGCAGGACCACCGTCGCCGGCGAAGGACCGACGATCGAGGCCGAGGCTGCCTGAGGTCCCGCGCCCGGTGCGCCTCCGGTGACACGGTGGCGCCGATTGCCGATGGCCGGCTGAACTCCCCGCGCCCTGGGGCGCCGTCGGTTTCTTGTACGCTCCGGCAGGTCTGATCTACCGTTGCGGGGAAGAACTGCACGGGAGGTCAGTCATGACAACCAGAGACAGGAACCGTGAGGCCGGCCTGTTCGATCTCTACGCCAGGGATCCGGAGCGTGCCGACTGGCTGGTATTCGGGCGCAGGAGCCACGGTGATCGACGTGGTTTCCTGAAGGGCGCCGGTCTTGCAACCATGGGAGCGCTGGTCGGAGCCGCCATCCCGTTTCACCGGTCGATGCCATCGGGTTTCATTCCCGAGGCCCTCGCCGCCAGTCCGGCGGCCATCGCCGGCAAGGACGGCCTGACGATCCTGAACGACCGGCCGGTCAACGCGGAGACGCCGCCGCACCTGCTGGATGACGAGGTCACGCCGACCTCGCGACACTTCATCCGCAACAACGGCCTGCTGCCGGACGACATGGACGCGGCAACCTGGTCACTCACCGTCGATGGCCTGGTCAACACGCCGCTCACGCTCTCGATCGAGGATCTCCGCTCCCGGTTCGAGGTCGTCACCCGCCGGCTGACCATCGAGTGCGGCGGCAACGGACGGGCCTTCTTCGATCCGCCCGCACGCGGCAACCAGTGGACCCTCGGCGCCGTCGGCTGTGCGGAATGGACCGGTGTACGGCTGCGCGACGTGCTGGAAGCCGCGGGACTGGGAAATGGCGTGGTCTACACCGCCCACGAGGGGGCGGACACCCACCTGTCGGGGTCCGACAAGCTGCCGATCTCGCGCGGTGTGCCGATCGAAAAGGCGATGGACCCGAACAACCTGATCGCGTTTGCCATGAACGGCGGCCCGCTGCACGCGATGAACGGCGCGCCGTTGCGACTGGTCATACCGGGCTGGCCGGGATCGTGTTCGCAGAAATGGCTGAAGCGCATCTGGCTTCGTGACGTGGTCCACGACGGCGCCAAGATGACGGGAAGTTCCTACCGGGTTCCGGACTACCCGGTGGCACCCGGCGAGAAGGTGCCGAAGAGCGCCATGCAGATCATCCATTCCATGCCGGTCAAGTCGTTGATCACCACGCCCGAGACAGGCCTCGAAATCGCGGGACGCTCGCTCGAGGTTGCCGGTCACGGCTGGGCCGGGGATCACGAGGTGGCCCGGGTCGACGTATCCATCGACTTCGGTGCGACCTGGCAGCAGGCCGAGCTTGCGGCACCGGTCAACCCCTACGCGTGGCAGAGATGGTCGGCAACGGTCACATTTCCGCAGCACGGCTACTACGAGGTCTGGGCCCGTGCGACCGATACCGAGGGACGCAGCCAGCCCTTCGCCATCGCGTGGAATCCGAAAGGCTACCTCAACAACGCGATGCACAGGATCTCGGTCCAGGTGACGTGATCGCACGGTGCCACCTGCCGGTGCTGGCACTGGGTGCAGCCCTGCTCACCTGGTCCGGCACGGCAGCGGCCGAAGACGGGGTGCTGCCCGAGGGAGCCGGACGGGACGATGTCGAGGCGCTGTGCGGTTCCTGCCATTCGCTGCGACTGGTCACCCAGCAGGGCCTTGCGCGGGATGTCTGGTCCGAGGTCATCGACTACATGGTCGAGGAACAGGACATGCCGGAACTCGAACCGGACGAGGAAATCCTGATCCTTGACTACCTCGCACGGTTCTACGGCCCCGACCGGCTTGGAGCGCGGACCGCAGGACAGTAGCCGGGCCGACCGCGGGCAAAGAGAGGAAACGGCCGTGATCATGATCCCGACCCTTCATGCACACCCACGTCGCGGCGGGCTGTTGTACTCCCTGCTCCTGCTGGCGGTGATCAGCCTCCTGGCGGTCGGTGCCGCGAACGCCGACGACCGGGCAACGGGGACCCGGGAGGGCGCGGAAACCGAAGAGGACTGGCGGGGCCTGGTCGAGGCGGCGGCCTATGCCTACGAGGCCCGCCGTCCCTACCAGGCACAGGAACTTCTTGAACGCGCGGTCGAGAAGACGGAACCCGGCACCGAGGAACGGGCGGCCGTGCTCAACAACCTCGCGATCGTGCTGGAGACCAACGGGCACCTCGTGGCTGCCGAGCAGCTCTACGTGCGCGTGATCGGGCTGTGGACAACCCTGCTGGGACCCGACGACATTAACGTTGCCCGCACCCTCGGCAACCTGGCCGATCTCCATCACCGCCAGGGGCAGCTCGAAGAGGCCGCCGAGGCCTTCGGGCTGGCGCTGCAGAGCATCGGGCTTGTCCCTGGACCCGAGGCGGAACAGGTTCGCGGCATCCTCGAAGAGGGGCAGGCCAGGGTCCGTGACGACCAGGAACGGCAGGCGCCCGAGGGTGGCGAGAAAGACGGCGGTTCCTGACGCGGGGCAGCCGACATCACAGTGAGCGCAGGCCCGTCGGACCTTTCCCACAGGATCCCGGGTGCACGATTGTCGGGCAGATTCCTCAACGAAAACCGGCCAATCACGGCGAAACGTCCAGGGATCCCCGTGCAGACCGCACTGTCTCCAGATACCTGGCCTCGCGCCGGAATTGTCGGGCGACGTCGGGATCCTGCATGTCCACGTACTCCTGCAGTTCCCCGATATCGACGAGATGCAGGTTGCGGCCGACGCGCTTCAGATCGCGGTATGCGGCCGGTGCCGTGGCCAGTCGAAGGCGTGGCAGGTCCGGGAGGACCGTACTGCGGACAATGTCGGCGGCGGAGCGCTTTGTGTGGGTAAACTCGATGGTGCCGTAGGGGGTCCTGAACACGCCCTTGCGCCCCGTCGTCATGACGGTCAGGTACTGCATGGGAACCTGGGAAATGACGCCCCACTCGGAAAGGGCGCATTCCAGGCTGGTGTAGTTGAATTCGCCGGCGCGCATCACGGCAGCGATCTCCTCGAGCAGGCGCCCGTGGCTGCGCCGCGACAAGGGGTTGAAGTAGATGCCCTTGTCGACCCGCTCGAGCAGGCCGACCCGTGTCAGGCGGGCGAGACTTTCCGTCAGCGCCTTCGCGGAGTCGTCCGGAAACATCATTCGCATATCGGCGAAGGTGAACACGGCTCGCCTGCGCCGGTCCCAATAAAGAAGTTTTGTTCACCGAGTGCACATGACATCCTGTGTGCCGGAGAGCGTCGGGCGGCTGGCTGCGGGCGTAACGCAGCCCCGACCACACTGCAGAACGAGCCGGCGAACTCGCAGGTCGGGAGGACCCGGTCCCTCCCCTGGCAGCCTGTGGCCGGTCAGGTTCGGCGACCGCTCCGGCATGTCGAACGCAGGCCACGGGAATGTCCCGGCCGGAGCCTGAGCGGCGCAGCTCTTCATGTACCGCCCGCGGGTGCGAGTGACCGGCGCGACATCCGGGGCAGCTGCAGCGGGATACGATTGCCGCCGCCATTCCCGCACGGGCCGGTAGTCCTTGACGCACGTCATGTTGCGTCCCATGGTCGACACGGTGGTCGCCCGTATCCGTGAAATCCGGAACCGGGCACCCGTCGCAACCCTCATGTTCAGCGGTCAGGCGCTGCGTTGGCCGGACCGTCCCGCCAGGAGGTCCGCGTCATGACATGGTTTGTCACCATCGTCGTCGTCCTGATCGTCGCCGTTCTGGTCATCCTGTTTCTCAACCGGTACTTCCGCAAGGCAACGCGGGAAGTGGCGCTGATCCGGACCGGTGCCGGCGGGCAGCGGGTCATTCTCGATGGGGGCTGCCTGGCGCTGCCGTTCCTGCACAAGGTATCGGAAATCAACATGCGGACCTCCAAGCTCGAGATCGAGCGCCTGGGTCCGAAGTCGATGATCACCTCCGATCGCCTCCGGGTCGATATCGGCGCGGAGTTCTATGTCCGTGTCGAGGCGACCAGGGACGGTGTGGCGACGGCGGCCCAGGCGCTGGCCGGCAAGACCTTCCGGGCTTCCGATCTTGCCGATACGCTCGAGGGCAAGCTGGTCGACGCCATGCTCTCGGTCGCGGCCGGCTACACCATGGATGAACTCCAGGACAACCGGGCCCGGTTCAGCGCCGAGGTCAGCGAAACCCTGGCATCCAACCTGGCGCAGAACGGACTGCTGCTGGAATCGGTCTCGCTGACCCGCCTGGACCAGACCCCGTTTCACGCGCTGGACGAAAACAACGCGTTCAACGCGCTGGGCATGCGGCGGCTGTCGGAAATCATCGCGGTCAACAGGAAGGAGCGCGCCGCGATCGAGGCGGATGCCGACGTTTCCGTTCGCCAGAGCGAACTCGACGCGACCAAGCGCAAGCTCCTGCTCAGCCAGGAAGAGGAAAAGGCGACGATCGACCAGCACCGGGAGATCGAGACCGCCCAGGCGCGCAGCCAGGCAGTCGTGGCCGAAGAGCAGGCCGCCAGCGAGCAGCGTCGCGATACGGCCAGGCTCGAACGCGAACGCGAAGTCCGCATGGCTGAAATCGCTCGCGACCGCACGGTGCGACAGCAGCAGCTGGACAGCGAACTCAATGTCGCGACGACACGGGTCGACAATGCGGTGAAGCTCGCCGCAAAGCAGATCGAGGAAGCCCGGGCCCAGGCGGAAGCCCAGGCCGCGAAGGCCGAGGAAGCCACGGCCGAGGAAGATGTTCGCACGGCCCGCGAAACCGCGGTGGCAATGCGCGACCGGCGCCTGGCGGTCATCCGGGCCGAGGAACAGGCCGAAGTGGACGACACGAGGGTCCGGTCGGAAACGGGCACCGTCGTTGCAATGGCCGAGGCCGAGGCCAGGGCGATGCTGGAACGCGCCAGGGCCGAAAAGGAGGAAATGATCGCCAGGGCCGAAGGCACGGCGGCCCTGGTCGATTCCGAAAACGCGCAAAGCGATGAACTGCTGCGCTACAAGCTGAACCGCGCACGGATCGAGGCCCTGCCTGGCGTGGTCGAGCGGGTGATGAAGCCGACCGAGAAGATCGAGTCGATCCGCGTCAATCACATTACCGGGATGGGCGGCGGCGGCAGCAGCGGATCGCCGGAGGGCAGGTCCGGTGTCAACGACGTCGTGGACGGGGTGCTCAATCTCGCCCTGCAACTGCCGGCGGTGAAGCGCCTCGGCGAAGAGGTCGGTGTCAACATCGGCGACGGCGTGAGCGGCATCACCCGTGGCCTGGAAGACGACACCGACACCACCGATGCACCGGAGAAATGACGGGCAGCGGCCCGCCACGCAATCAGTAACGGAGGGGATGCGCCATGCAACTCAAACGCAGACAGTTCCTTGCCTCGGCCTCGGCCGCCGCGCTCGCAAGTCCGGCCATCATCGGCCGGGCCATGGCGGCCGACGGGATCAAGTTCGTATCGATACTCGATCAGTCGAACGGCCTCGACATCTATGGCAAGCCGATGGTCGAGACAACGCGGATGGCGGTGGATGAAATCAACGAGGCCGGCGGCCTGCTCGGACGGCCGATCGACCTGAAGGTCTATGATCCGCAGTCGAGCATCCAGCTCTACACCCAGTTCGCCACCCAGGCGGCGGCCGGCGACAGGGCCGACGTGGTCCACGCCGGCATTACCTCCGCAAGCCGCGAGGCGATCAGGCCGACCTTCAGCCGCTTCCGCGTGCTGTACTTCTACAACGTCCTGTACGAGGGCGGTGTCTGCGACATCAACAATTTCTGCACCGGCTCGACACCGGCACAGACGGTCGAGAAACTGGTCCCCTACACGATGAACAAGTGGGGCAAGAAGGTCTACATCATCGCGGCCGACTACAACTACGGACAGATCACCGCGCAATGGGTGCAGAAATACGTCCGGGACAATGGCGGCGATCCCGTTGCGACCGAGTTCTTCCCGCTGGACGTCACGAATTTCGGACCGACCATCAAGAAGATCCAGCAGGCCCAGCCGGACATGGTCATGTCGGCCCTGGTCGGCGGCGCCCATGTCTCGTTCTACCGCCAGTACGCGGCGGCCGGCATGAACGCGTCGATCCCGATCGCGTCCACGACCTTCGGCGTCGGCAACGAGCACAAGCTGATCTCGGCCGAGGAAGGCAACGGCATGATCTGCGCCTATTCCTACTTCGAGGAAGTCGACAACGCGACCAACAAGGCGTTCGTGCAGCGGTTCCGCGACCGGCTCGGCGACGACGCCCCGGCGCTGAACGAACTGGCGGCCCGGGCCTACGAAGGCGCCTATATCTGGGCCGAAGCGGTCAGGCAGGCCGGCAGCACCGAACGCATGGCGGTCATCGAGACGCTGCGAAGCGGCGTGTACTACGACGGTCCGTCCGGACGGGTGCAGATCGAACCGAAGACCAACCACGCCAACCAGAACGTGTACTTGGCCGAACTGAAAGACCAGTCGTTCCAGATCCTCGAGACATACGAGAACCAGCCCCCGACCGATACGCTGCTGGTCTGCGATCTGGTCGCGGACCCGAACCAGTCGACCTTCAAGTTCGAGAACGGCCTGAAGGCCGCGGGCATCGATATCTGAGTTTTCCCGACCGGGGCCGGCAACGGCCCCGGTTTCCTTCCGGAGATCGACGCCTTGGATCTCGTCGTATCACTGGCACTGCAGATCCTCTACGGGATCGCCAACCTTGCACTGATCAGCCTCGGCCTCGCGATCATTTTCGGAATGATGCGGGTGATCAACCTTGCCCACGGCGAGTTCCTGATGCTCGGCGGCTACACGGTCGTGATCGCCACCAACAACGGGGTGAACATCTGGATCGCCATGCTGGTCCTAGCGCCACTGGTGGTGGGCGTCATCGGCGTCGTGGTCGAGCGTCTGCTGATCCGCTGGCTGTATGGCCGGATGATCGACACCCTGCTCGCGACCTGGGGCCTGTCGCTGCTCTTCATCGGCCTGGTGACGTCGATATTCGGCGCCTCGACCGCCACCACGATTTCTCCGCCGCTCGGCGTGATCACCATCGGCGCCTACACCTCGTCCGGCTACGAGATGTTCCTGATCGTGGTGACCGTGCTGCTGCTGGTCGCCGTCTATGCGACACTCAAGCTGACGACGCTCGGACTGGTGGCCAGGGGCACCATGCAGAATGCCGAGATGTCATCTGCGCTCGGGGTTTCGACCTCGCGCATCTACATGATCACCTTTGGCCTGGGCGCCGCGGTGACCGGACTTGCCGGCGGGCTGCTGGCGCCGATCACCGGCATCCTGCCGACCATCGGCGCGGTCTACATCGCCAAGGCCTTCATCACCGTGATCTCGGGAGGCATGGCGATTCTTGCCGGTACCGCCACGGCGTCGGTTCTGCTCGGCGGCGTCAACGGGATCGTGGCCTTCCTGACCGGGCCGACCATCGGTGAGGTGGCGCTGCTGGTTACCGCGATCATCCTGCTTCGCCTGATGCCGCGCGGGATTACCGGCACCCTGTTCCGGAAAAGCCTGTGATGCGCCTTTCCCGGGACTTCCGCGGAACACTGGTCATCGCCCTCTGCGGACTGGCCTTCACGCTCCTCGCACCCGAGGTGCTCGAGTTCTTCACGATCATCACGCTGAGCCAGGTGATCGGCCTTGCCATCCTGGCGCTCAGCCTCGCTCTGGTCTGGGGTTTCGGCGGCATCCTGTGCTTCGGGCAGACCGCCTTTTTCGGGCTCGGCGCCTACGCCTACGCGGTGACCGCAACCAATATCGGCGGCTCGACCGGGGCGATCCTGATGGCCATCCTCGTCGCCGCGGCCTTCGCGGCGATCCTGGGATACTTCATATTCTACGGACGGGTGTCCGACGTCTATCTGGCCATCATCACGCTCACGGTGGCCCTGATCCTGTATTCGCTGACGCGGAGAACATCCGGACCGGAGTACAAGATCGGCAACGCGCTCCTCGGTGGCTTCAACGGAACCGCGGCACCGCCTCTCAACCTGCCGGGAGATGCCGGGACCGTCCTGTTCCCCGAAGACACGTTCTACGTGGCGATGATTGTCCTGATCCTCGCCTATGTCTTCTGCTGCTGGCTGGTACGCACCCATTTCGGCCGGGTCTGCATCGCCATCCGCGAAAACGAGACCCGGGCCGAGCTGCTGGCATACGACATCCGCCTGTACAAGCTCGGCATATTCACCATCGGTGCGGCACTTGCCGGGCTTGGCGGCGTGTTCTTCTGCGTCGGTGTCAGCCGGGTGACACCGGATGTCTTCAGCCTGTCACAGGCGGCGGTCGCCATCATCTGGGTGATCGTCGGGGGCCGCGGCACACTGATCGGGCCGATTCTCGCGACCTTCGCGCTCCACTATCTCACGGCATCGCTGGGATCGCAGGCGCTGCTCAACGCGAACCTGGTGCTCGGCATCGTGCTGATCGTCTTCGTCCTGCTGGTGCCGAAAGGCGTGGTGCCGTCGATCGTCGACCTCGCCGATATCCGCCGCCAGCGCCGGGTGGCGCGGTCACGCGAGCGACGGCTGCGGCTGCGCCGGACGCGCAACGGAAGCGAAACCGCCGGGGTGGCGGAATGAACCGGGCCGAGATCGTCCTGGAAACCCGGAACCTGTCGATGCATTTCGGCGGTGTCCGGGCGGTTGACCGGGTCGACTTCAGCCTGTCGGAAAACGAGCTGCGCTGCCTCATCGGCCCAACGGCGCCGGCAAGTCGACATTCTTCAAGTGCCTGACCGGGCAGTTGCGGCCGACCGCCGGCGAGGTCCTGATCCGCGACGTCGATGTCACCGGCCGGGAGCCCCATCAAATCGGGGCGCTGGGCGTCGGCATCAAGACCCAGGTGCCCAACGTGTTCGAGGGCCTGACCACCGAGGAGAACATCTGGATATCGGCGCGGCGCTGGCACCGCTCGTCGCGCGCCCGGACCCTGACCGCCGAGACCATCGAACGGCTCCAGCTCGGTGATGTTCGCTCCGAGCCCGTCGGCCGGCTGGCGCACGGACAGCGGCAGTGGGTCGAGCTCGGCATGGTGGTGGCCGCGGAACCATGGCTCGTGCTGCTTGACGAGCCGGCTGCCGGCATGACCCACGAAGAGACCGTTCGCACCGCCGAGCTGATCCGGGAGATCAACCGGACCGCGACCCTGATCGTGGTCGAGCACGACATGCAGTTCATTCGCATGATCTCGCGCAGGGTCACGCTCTTTCACGAGGGCGGGATCCTGATGGAGGACACGATGGAGGCGATTTCGGCTGACGCCCGTGCCCGCCAAGTCTACCTGGGACACCGGGCGTGACCGCGCTGCTCGAAGTCAAGGCGTTGCGTTCCGGCTATGGCCGGGTGCCGGTGCTGCACGGAATTGACCTCAGCGTCGAGAACGGCGAAATCGTCGGCGTGCTCGGCCACAACGGCATGGGCAAGACCACGCTGCTTCGCACGCTGATGGGGTTGCTGCCGACCCAGGGCGGCACGATCGTCTATTCCGGTGTTGATCTGACCCGCGAACGGCCGGGCGAACGCGCGCGTCTCGGGCTCGGCTACGTTCCGCAGGGACGCGGCATCTTCCCGAACCTCAGTGTCTACGACAACATCCGGATGGGCATCGCGGCGCACGAACTTGACGAAGAGGACGCGGTGCGCCGGATCCTGCTGGAGTTTCCGCGCCTGGAGCCGCTGCTCGACCGGGAAGGCGGCGCCCTTTCCGGCGGTGAGCAGCAATTGCTCGCCATCGCCCGGTGCCTGGTGTCGGAGCCGGAACTGGTCCTGCTCGACGAGCCAACCGAGGGCATTCAGCCGTCCATCGTTGACGAGATCATCGACCTTCTTCGCGACCTCAATCGCCGTCGCGGCGTCGCGATCGTGCTGGTGGAGCAGTCGCTCGACTTCATCACCGAGCTCTCGAACCGGGTGATGCTGTTGCAGAAGGGCGCAATCACCGGTGTGATTGCCGGTTCCGATGCCGTCAATCCGGCGCTGATCGAGGAGTTTACCGGGTTTGGCGGCGGCAGTGACCACGCCCTGCCGCACCATGTGGAGCCGACCGTTGCTGACGAACCGTCGGCAACGCTGCCGGCCCCGGCCAGCCCCGAAGTGCCGATGCGCCCCGTTCTCAGCGAGAGGATCGCCTTCATGACTGTCCAGAGACCGACCCACGCCCAGCTCAGGGACATTGTCGAGGAACTCGGGATGCACATGACCGATGCCCGCATCCAGGAGTTTCTCGACGTCATGCAGGGCACGCTCGACGCCTACGACGTCGTCGACTCGATGCCGGACAACCTGCCGCCGGTCCTGTATCCGCGCACGGCCGGGATACGCCCGACACCCGAGGAGAACCCGTACAACGCCTGGTACGTGAAGACCGAGGTGCGGGGGGCGCCCCGGGGGCCGTTGCTGGGACGCACCGTGGCGCTGAAGGACAACGTGTGTCTCGCCGGCGTACCGATGATGAATGGCGCCTCGACGCTGAAGGGCTATACGCCCGATGTCGACGCGACCATCGTCACCCGGCTTCTCGATGCCGGCGCGACGATCGTCGGCAAGGCCCACTGCGAGTATTTCTGCCTGTCGGGCGGATCCCACACCAGCGCGGCCGGACCGGTCCAGAACCCCCACAAGGCCGGGTTTTCCGCCGGTGGATCGTCGTCCGGCTCCGGCGCCCTGGTCGGTGGCGGCCTGGTCGACATGGCCATCGGCGGCGACCAGGGCGGGTCAATCCGGATGCCGGCGTCGTTCTGCGGGTGCTACGGCCTGAAACCCACGCACGGACTTGTGCCCTACACCGGGGTCATGCCGATCGAGACCACCATCGACCATACCGGTCCCATGACGGCGAACGTCATCGACAATGCCGTGATGCTCGAGGTTCTGGCCGGTCCCGACGGGCTCGACCCGCGACAGTACAACGTGGAGACCGACCGCTACAGCCTTGCCGTCACCCGGGGCGCGTCGGGGCTGAAGATCGGCGTGGTGAAGGAAGGGTTCGGCCGGGCGGAATCACAGCCCGATGTCGACACCAAGGTACGTGCCGCTGCCGACATGCTGGCCCGGCTGGGTGCGACCGTGGACGAAGTCTCCATTCCCTGGCACCTGAAGGGACCCGCCATCTGGACCCCGATTGCCGTGGAAGGCCTGACCAACCAGATGATGCATGGCAACGGCATGGGGACCGGCTGGGAGGGGATGTACACGACCTCCCTGCTCGATTTCCATTCCAACTGGCGCCAGCGGGCCGACGAACTGAGTGAGACGCTGAAGATCTGCATGTTCATTGGCCAGTACTATCTCAAGCACCACCGCGGACACTACTACGCCAAGGCGCAGAACCTGTCGCGGCAGTTGCGCGAAGAGTATGACAAGGTGTTTGCCAGCTACGACCTGCTGCTGATGCCGACAACACCGATGAAGGCAACGCCGATTCCGGGTTCCTCCCAGGACCTCGCCCTGTGGTGCCAGCGGGCCTTCGAGATGCTCAACAACACCGCGCCGTTCGACGTCACGGGTCACCCGGCCATGGCCATCCCGTGTGGCATGTCGGACGGCCTGCCGGTGAGCATGATGCTGGTCGCACGGCGCTTCGACGAAAGCACGATCTATCGCGCCGCCGGCGCCTTCGAGGCAGCTGGCGACTGGACGAAGATGTGAGCGCCCGCCACCACGGGATCGTCCCGGCCGACGGTCTCTCCCATGTCGGGGGACCCTCTGACCGCCCGCTTCTCGAAGCCACGATACCCGCATTCCTGGGCGAGGTCGTCCGCCGCCACGGCGACCGCCCGGCGGCGGTCTTCTGCCAGACCGGCGATCGGTGGACCTATGATCAGCTGTATCGGCGCGCCGACCGGCTGGCCGCGGGACTGCTTTCACTCGGCCTGTACAAGGGCGACCGTGTCGGGATCTGGGCGCCGAACCGGCCGGAATGGCTGATCGCACAGTTCGCGACGGCGCGGGTCGGTCTCGTCCTGGTGAACGTCAACCCGGCCTACCGGGCGGCGGAACTGGAGTATGCACTGAACACGGTCAAGGCGAAGGCGCTGCTGCTGTCACGACAGTTCAGGAGTTCGGCCTACTACGACATGCTGCGTGAACTGGCGCCGGAACTCGACCGATCTGCTCCCGGGCGTCTCCGGTCGGAGCGTCTGCCGCACTTGCGAACCGTCATCCTGCTGGGATCGGAGCCGGCGCCCGGCGCCTGGTCGTTCGACCAGGTCATGCACCGCGGAGAAGGCGGGCCCCGGTCGCGGCTGGATGCCATTGCGAGCGGCCTGTCACCGCATGATGCCATCAACATCCAGTTCACCTCCGGCACCACGGGCGCACCGAAAGGGGCAACGCTGACCCATCACAACATTGTCAACAACGCCATAAGTTGCGCCCGGGCCATGCGTTTCGGCCCGACCGACGCGTTGTGCATCCCGGTGCCGCTGTACCACTGTTTCGGCATGGTGCTGGGCAATCTCGCCGCGGCCGCCTACGGCGTGAAGATGGTGTTCCCGGGCGAGGGCTTCGATGCCGGACACACTCTCGACGCGCTGTCGGAAGAGCGGTGTACGGCCGTGCACGGCGTTCCGACCATGTTTTCGGCGATGCTCGATCACCCGGAGTTTCCCCGCTTCGACCTCTCGGCCATGCGCACCGGCATCATGGCGGGCGCTCCCTGTCCGGAACCGCTGATGCGCCGCGTCGTGCGTGACATGGGCTGCCGCGAGATCACCATCGCCTACGGCATGACCGAGACCAGCCCGATCTCGTTCCAGAGCGAGGTCAACGACCCGATCGACCGGCGGGTCGGAACCGTCGGGCGAATCCAGCCGCACTGCGAGGCCCGGGTGGTCGATGACAGCGGGCAAACGACACCGGTCGGAGTACCGGGCGAGTTGCTCACCCGGGGGTACCTGGTGATGAAGGGCTACTGGGACGATCCGGAGCGCACGGCGGAAGCGATCAGGGATGGCTGGATGCACACCGGCGACATGGCGACGATCGATGCACAGGGGTATTGCCAGATCGTCGGGCGGGTCAAGGACATGCTGATCCGCGGTGGCGAGAACATCTATCCCGCCGAGGTCGAGGCCTTCCTGCTGACGCATCCGGAGATCAGCCAGGCCCAGGTATTCGGTCTGCCGGATGAGCGATACGGGGAAGAGGTGGCCGCGTGGATCATTCCGCGTACCCCGTCGCTCACGGCGGAAGCCGTCCAGGAGTTCTGCCGCGAGAAGATCGCCCATTTCAAGGTGCCGAGGCATATCCGCTTCGTTCAGGAAATGCCCATGACCGTGACGGGCAAGGCGCAGAAGTTCCGGATGCGTGAAGCGATGCTCGCCGAGCGCGGCGAAAACTGAAACCGGAGCCAGAGATGAAGACGATCACCGCGATCCTCCGCGCCCGCCCGGGGACCGAGGCCACCATGCGCGACGCCCTGCTGAAGATGGCCGATCACGTCCGCGCCAACGAACCGGAAACCATCGGATATCACATCAGCCAGGACGCATCCGACCCCTGCGTGTTTACCACCTACGAGCGGTTTGCCGACCAGGCGGCCATGGACCGTCACGGTAATTCGCCGGCGCTGGCGGAGTTCTTCGAGACCACCAATCCCGTCCTGGACGGTGCGGTGATCATCCACACGGGCGACGAGATTTCGGCGAAATAGCCACCGTCATCAGCCCTGTGGGCGCTCGCAGCGCGCTCATGCCCGAGTGCAGCGGAAGACAAAGGCAGCCAGCGCGGAACACTCCTGTCCCGCTTCGACCCCCACCACGAGTTTCGCCCTGAGGCGGGACCGGGCGGGCTCGTGCCATTCAGAATCGGCGCGGTGCGCGTAAACCGGGATGTTTGTATCGAGATCGATTTTCCCTGATCGCCAGGTATTTCGGAAAACAACCCGAATTTCTGGGTGTTCATGGACCCGGGCCTCTCGGGTCGCATCATTGACCTCGAACGGCGCCGGCCCGTCGGATCGTGTCGGTTTACGCGATGCGGCCAACGGTCCCGTGGCATCCGAATTCACACTTGGGACTCAATGCGATGTTCCAGGCCGGTGGCGGGACCGCACCGGCGAACCGGCCACTGGCGTGACGTGACTGCCGCGCGCATCCGGGTGCCGCCGCCGGTCATCCCGAAGCGATGCCGGTGAGCCCGCCGACGACCCGTTCCGCATCCCCGAGCGCGAGCGCGGCCGCCGCGATCAATTCCCTGTCGTGATAGTCGCGCGCCCTGGCGGCGCCGCGGTCGAGCGCGCGCGCAACCTCGGCCTCGTCAAGCGGTCCCACGGAGACGGTCACGGGGCGGTCTCCCAGGTCGCTGTCGGGCGAAAGCTCGCTCGCCGGGGTCCGCCCGATCGCCGGATGACCCGGAAGATCAACCGCATTGGCAATCAGGGTCGCCGCCACGTCGGCCTCGGCGGCGTTCCGGCCCAGCACCGTCACCCTCTCGGCAATCCCGAGCGAGTGGGAGCGTCCACCGCGACCGGAGGTGGCGATGCCGCGCACGGGATGATCGGAGCCAACGCGGATCCTGGTACCGGAGGTCCTTGCGATCGACGCCTCGATCGACCGGTCCGGAGCGAGGAAGAACGCGACGTCGCCGCCGTTGTTGACCCACGCCCTGTCGATGCCGCCCTCACCCGTCATCACGTCGAGGATCTCGTCTGCAACCGCACCGGCCACACACGCCATCGGGGTTACGAATACCGGCAGGAACAGCCGCGCCGCCCGGACCATGTGGCGCGCGATCGGGCCGTCGGGCTCAGGCCCGCCCGAGACCGGCTGGCGCAGCAGCGCAAGTTCCGAGACCAGTTCCGACAGCACGGTCACGAACCGGTCCGACGCACGCCGGTACCCCTCGTCCCGGCCGGTCCCCTCTGCCTCGGCGATGATGTCGATGGGACCATGGCTCAGCAACAGGCGCCCGTCCCGCACCCTGCAGCGCGGCTTCTCCGCGAACCCGTCAGCCGGCACCGTCGTCGCCGGGCGGAACAACGCGGATGTCGGCTCCGTATTCGCCGCCTGTCTTCACGATGTCGTCGATCGTGCGCACCGCCTCGTCGTGACCTCCGAGCGCGCGGTACTCCTCGCGGGTCACCGTGAACTCGACCGGTGCGACGATGGCCGGGGTCGGGACCGATCCGAACGACCGGTCGGGCATGCGCGACACGTCGACCATGATGGTGATCCCGCCTCCGGGCCACACGTAGGCCGGCACGCCGCCGCAGGTCACCCGGGTCCGTCCCTCCTGCACCGAGCGGGTCAGGCGGATCGGGTTGCGGGTTGCTCCCGATCGCAGGGACCCCCCCGCACCTCCCATGAACATGACAGTGCACAGGGCGGGCTCGCAGTTCTCGCCGATCAGGGCCACGGATGCGGCCAGATCAGGCGGCATGTCGCGGTGCTGCGGGACCAGGTTCTCGTCGAGAACGTAGTAGCCGCTGTGCTCGCCGGTGGTCGAGACCATGAGCATGCTCAGTCCCGGCCGTGCGCCCTTGCGTGCGTTCCACTCCTCCAGGATCACCAGGGGGTCGTCAATGTCGGTGCCACCCCACCCGAGACCGGCTCCCGCGACCTGGAAGTACCGCCCCGGGGTCGACCGGCGTCCCCGGATGCGTATTCCGGTATCGGCCCACCCCAGCACCTTGCCGGCCTGGTGTTCCGAGACCACTCCGGTGATGTGATCGTCGACCACCACCACTTCGTCGACCAAGTCGACCCACTGCGAGGCAAACATGCCGATCGCCGCCGACCCGCACCCCACCCTCATCCTGGCCTCGACCTGTCCGTCGATGACCGGAGGCTCACCGGCCTGGACCACCAGGTCCGAACCGCCTTCGATTGCGAGTTCGACCGGCTCCCCGTTGCACAGCCGCATCAGGGTCTCGCAGGTCACTCGGCCCTGCGCCTTGCTTCCACCGGTCAGGTGATCGACCCCGCCGAGCGAGAGCATGCGCGAGCCGTATTCCGCCGTCATCACGTGACCGACGGACTCGCCCCCGGCACGGACCGTGGCGGTTTCCGGTCCGATGTGGCGGTCGGTGTCGATCTTCACCTTCACCCCGCAGTACGAGAAGATCGCCTCCGTGACCACTGTCACGAAATCCACCCCGTCCATGCGGCGTTCCACCACGAAGGGCGCCGGCTTGTAGTCGGGATAGGTGGTGCCCGAGCCAACCGCGGTGATGAACAGCCCGGCGGTGTCCGCGTTCTCGACATGCATGGCCAGAAACGGGGTGATCTCGTCGCCGGCCGCGATCCTGCGGTCGAGAATGGTGAGCGGATCGCACCGGACGATCCGTCCACCCTGGTTGGCGTATCGGTCGCAGGCGCCGGTCTGTCCCTCGGCGACGTAGCACATGACCGGACAGGCGTCGCAGCGGATCTTCTCCGGCCTGCGCCGTTTCCCGCGCGTCGTGCTCATCGCCGGGACTCCCGTTGCCGCAGGGCGGCGTGCAGGCGATGGGGCAGGACCGGAACGGCCTCGGGGATGACCCCGGCCGCGTGCCGGATGGCGTTCAGGATGGCCGGCGCGGTCGGGATCAGGGCATGTTCACCCAGTCCGCGGGCCCCGAGCGGACCTTCGGGATCCGGGCGTTCGACCAGGATGCACTCGATATCCGGCATGTCACCGATTGTCGGGATCAGATAGTCGTGCAGGTTCTCGGTCCTTCCCGCAACGTACTCCTCCATCAGCGCCAGTCCGAGACCCTGGGCAATGCCTCCCTCGATCTGGCCCTCGGCCAGCATCGGATTGACCGCCCTGCCGAGATCGTGCGCTGCGGTGATGTGCCTGACACGGACGGTCGCCAGCTCGCAGTCCACCTCCACCTCCGCCAGCTGCGCCCCGTATCCGTAGACAGAGTAGGGACGGCCCTGGCCGTCGGCGTCGAGGGGTTCGGTGTGCGGGTCGTAGGTCTCTTCCGCCCGCAGAACGTAGCCAAGCTCATCCGGTTCCATGATCCCGGGGTCAAGGTCGCGTTCCTCGGCGCCCTCGCTCACCCGGATCCGCCCGGCCACGAAGCTGATGGCAGCCCCTTCCCCCATGTTGGTCAGCCGCAGGATCCGGCTGCGAAGACTGCGACCGGCCCGCAGGGCCGCGGTACCGGTAATCACGGTCTGGCGCGAGGCCGAGGTCTTGCCGCAGTCGGGTGTGAGAGCCGTGTCCGGTCCGACACGCTCGAAATCCCCGACCGCGACCCCGAGCCCGTCGGCACAGAACTGGGTGATCACCGTGTTCGACCCCTGCCCGATGTCGGCAGCACCCTGGTGCAGGCACAGCCGGCCATCCGGCGTGACACCAAGACGAATGGTGGAGGGATTCGCAAGCGACGTGTTGCCGCACCCGTACCAGCATGATGCGATCCCGACGCCGCGCCGGACGGCCCCGGCCGACCGGTTGAAGGCCTCGACCTCGGCCATCACCTGCTCCCACCGTGGCTGCAGCGCCGCGAGACAGTCATCAAGCCCGACCACCTCGAGAACCTGGCCGCAGACTGATCGGTCGCCGTCCCTCAGTGCATTCAGCCTCCTGAAGGCAAGCCGGTCAATCCCGCAGGCCTCGGCCAGCCGGTCGTAGGCAGTCTCCTGAAGCATGGCCGCCTGCGGGACCCCGAAGCCGCGGAACGCGCCCCCGATCGGCCCGTTGGTGTGGATCGCCGAAGTGGTGGCCCGATAGGACGGGGTCCGGTAGGGGCCCGAGGCGTGGATCGGCACCCGGGTCGCAACCGTCGGTCCCCAGCTTGCGTAGGGCCCGGTATCGAAGTCTCCGTGGAACACCATGCCGGTCACCCGGCCGGTTTCGTCGGCACCGACCCGGACCGACAGGGCCGAGGCATGCCGCTTGGTGGTCGCATGCATGGATTCCTGGCGGGTGTAGACCATGCGGCAGGCCGCTCCGGTCACCAGCGTCGCAAGTCCGACCAGCGGCTGGACCGAGAGGTCCAGCTTGCCACCGAACCCGCCACCGGTCGCGGTCGGGATCACGCGGACACGGTCCGGGGGCAGTCCGAGCACGCCGCCCACGCCGTCGCGGTCCATCACCGGCGACTGGGTGCAGCACCGGAGCACCAGCACGTCGCCATCGAGCCAGGCGCAGCCGGCTTCGGGCTCGATTGCGGCATGTTCGACGAAGGCGGTCGCGAGCGACGCCTCGACCATGTGCGCCGACCCCGCGATCGCGGCCTCGGCATTGCCACGCTCCACCCGGCCACGCACCAGGATGTTGCCGGGCCGGGAGTCGTGCACCTGCATCGCCCCGGGGGCTGCAGCTGACCCCGGATCGGACAAGGCGTCCTCGCCGAACCAGCGAACCGGAAACCCGTCGAGGTCCAGTGCCTCGACCACGCGGGTACTGCCCACCACGAGCGCCACCGCTTCGCCCCTGAACCGAACCCGGTCTTCCGCAAGCGCCGGCTGGTCGGCGTGCTCCGGTATCACCCCGAACCGGTTGACCCCGGGGATGTCGGCGGCGGTCAGGACCGCTGCAATGCCGGGGTGCCGGGCCTTCCAGCCGGCAAGGTCCCCGAATTCGAACCGCGCGGCGGGATGCGGCGAGCGAACCACGCGCACCAGCAGCATTTCGTCGTGGCCGACATCGTCGCCGAAGGCCTCGGTTCCGAGGACCTTGGGTTCTCCGTCCAGCCGTGCGATCCGGGCACCGACCGCGTCGCCGGGACCGGGTATCGGCGCTGCCGCTGGCGCCCGGGACGCGTCCAGGGCGGCATCGATGATCTTGGTATAACCTGTGCACCGGCAGAGCACGCCGGCCAGTCCTTCGCAGACACTGTCGCGCGACGGCGCCGGGTCAGTCTCGAGCAGGGCGGTCGCCGCCATCAGCATGCCAGGAGTACAGATCCCGCACTGGGCGGCCCCGTGGCGCAGGAAGGCGTGTTGCAGCGGCGTCGGACCGGCGCGCGACAGGTCAGCCACGGTCACCACGCTGCGGCCGGATACCTGGACTGCCGGCGTGAGGCACGCACACACCGGCTCGCCGTCGACCAGCACGGTGCAGGCCCCGCAGTCGCCGGCGTCACACCCGACCTTGACGTCACGGCGACCACAGCTCTCGCGCAGCACCGCGCTCAGCCGGCGGCCCGCAGAGACATCGGGGCACACGGGAGTGCCGTTCAACCGGAACGCAATCCCGCTCACGCGTCCGGTCCGTCGAGCAGGGTCCTGACGGCGCGCCGGACCATGATCGCGGCGGCGGTGCGCCGATAGCCGGCGTCGGACCGGATGTCGGAGATCGGCGAGAGCTCCCCGGCTATCGCCTGTTCGCTGATCGCCTCGGCCGTCCCGGGCCTCGCCGGCCGGCCCACGAGTTCATTCTCAGCTGCCGGCAACCGCACGGCTACGGCGCTGCAGGACCCGACCGACAGCGCGGCGCGGGTGATGATGCCGTCGCTCACCTCAAGCCGGGCCGCGACCATGGCGATGGATATCACCAGGTGGGTCCGGGCGCCGAGTTTCACGAACACCGATCGGCCGCGCGTTGCCGCTTCCGGGATGACGATCCCGACCAGGAGTTCGTCCGGTTCGAGCGCGGTCCTGCGCGGGCCCCGGATGAACTCGGCAAGCGGCATCCGGCGCTCACGGGTCCGTGAACGCAGTTCAACCTCGGCATCGAGCAGCAGCAACGGCGGCACCCCGTCGGCCGCCGGAGAGGCGTTGCACAGGTTGCCGCCGACGGTGCCGGAATTCTGGATCTGGACCGCGCCCACCTCGCGCGCCGCCTGACGCAACGCGTCGAATGCTGGCGGCAGGCATTCGGCGGACCGGATCGTGGACCAGCTGGTGGTCGGTCCGATCCACCAGGATCCGTGCGTACGGTGGATGCCACGCAGATCATCGATCGCCGTGATGTCGAGAACCCGTCCGCCCGGCAGTTCCGGCCGGCTGGTGGACGCGAACAGGTCGGTGCAGCCAGCGGCGATCACCGTCCCGCAGGTTACCGCATCCAGCGCCGCGTCCAGCCTGGACGGCCTGATATAGTCCGCCTGGATCAGCGTCGGATCCTCTTTGCCGGGGGATTGCCGAACCGGACCATGCTCCTGAATATCGCGAACTGTCAATCGAATGGCCGGGTCCGTGCGAACCTCTCGTCGAAGACATGGTGGCAGGGTCCGGGGCCAGATAGGATCCGCGCGACGGAAGGCTCCGTGCACGGGGTGCGGGTTCGCTGCGGGAAGGCGTGAGGACCGGTCAGATGCCTGGGTGGATTGCCGTAGACTGGGGGACCACGCATCTCAGGGCCTGGGTGCTGGACCCCGCACGGGCGGAGCCCGCCGCGCTCTCGTCCGCCGACGGCATGGGGCGGCTCGCGCCCGACGAGTTCGAGCACGCCCTGCTTCGGTTGCTCGATCCCCACTTGCCCGCGGGCCGGGTAGTGCCGGTTGTCGCCTGCGGAATGGTCGGCGCACGTCAGGGCTGGTTCGAAGCCCCATACGCCTCCGTCCCCTGTCCGCCACCGGGGATCCGGGACGCGGTCGCAGCACCGGCGCGCGATCCGAGGCTCGCCGTGCGCATCCTGCCGGGCATCTGCCAGGCGAACCCGCCGGACGTGATGCGCGGCGAGGAAACCCAGATCGCCGGTCTCCTGGCCGATGCTCCGGGATTCGACGGCGTGATCTGCCTGCCCGGGACCCACACCAAGTGGGTTCACCTGCGCGATGGTGCAATCGACCGGTTCCGCACCTTCATGACGGGAGAGATCTACGACCTGTTGTCCACACACTCGGTGCTGAGACACGGCATGTCGCAGGACGCGTGGGACCGTGACACCTACATCGAGGCGGTCGACGACGCCATGGAACGGCCGCGGCTTGTTTCTGCCGAGCTGTTCTCGCTTCGAGCCGCGACACTGCTCCACGACATGCCGCCAGCCGTGTTCCGGGCACGGTTGTCCGGGCTTCTGGTCGGGCTGGAGATTGCGGGCGTGCTCGCCTCGGAGGCGATCGAACAGGTCACGCTGATCGGTTCCGAGGCGCTCTCGGGGCCCTATGCCGAGGCGCTGCGCTCGCGGGGTGTTCGTGCCGAACGGTTGTCGGGGGACGCAATGACACTTGCCGGACTGAAGGCCGCCTGGAGCGGACTGTCGGAGAAAGGCGGATGAGTCGACCCATCATCGCGATCCTGCGCGGCGTGCGCCCCGACCAGGTGACCGGCATCGGACGAGCGCTCGTCGAGGCCGGCATCCACCGCATCGAGGTGCCGATGAACTCGCCGCAGCCGCTCGCCTCGATCGCCACGCTCGCCCGCAACCTGGACGGGGAGGCCAAGATCGGTGCGGGGACCGTGCTGACGGTCGAGCAGGTCGCAGCCGTGAAGGATGCGGGCGGGACCCTGGTCGTCTCACCTGACTGCAACCCCGCGGTGATCGAGGCGACAAAGGCTGCGGGAATGACGTCCTGCCCGGGGGTCGCCACGGCAACGGAGTGCTTTGCCGCGCTCAGGCACGGTGCCGACGGCCTGAAGTTCTTCCCCTCGTTCCTGATCGGTCCCGACGGACTCGTCGCGATCCGCGCCGTGCTGCCGCCGGGCACCGAGACCTGGGCTGTCGGCGGTGTCGGTCCGGGCAACTTTGCCGAATGGCTCAGGGCGGGTGTTACCGGGTTCGGGATCGGTTCGGCGCTCTACAGGCCGGAGTTCGGCGTGCCTGAGGTGCGACAGCGTGCCGACGCCATCGTTGCCGCCTACGATGAGGCACGCGGCCGGTGAAGGTGCCGGTGTCCACCGTTGGCCGGCACCGGTTGCGGCCGGGAGCCGGCATGAAGTCCCGGTTGCGGCATCCACGATCGATCCAATCGCCTCCGGGAGGCCCCGATCCATGACCTGTCGCGACTTCGAGCACCATTTCGCCGATCTCGGCGATGTGACGATCCACTATGTCACCCTGGGGGACTTGTCGACATCCACACCGCCGATCGTGCTCCTGCACGGCTGGCCGCAGACCTGGTACGAGTGGCGCGGCGTGATGCGGCGGCTTGCCGGCCACTACCCGGTCATTGCACCGGACCTGCGCGGCCTCGGTGATTCGTCGCGTCCGGCCGAAGGCTACGACAAGCGCACCGTGGCAGGTGATATCCACCGACTGCTTTCCGGCCATCTCGGACTTCGCACATGGCACTGCGTGGGCCACGACTGGGGTGGTCCGGTCACCTTCGCCCTCGGCGCATGGTACCCGGACCCGATGCTGACCATGACCGTCATCGACGTCGTGATCCCCGGCGACGGAGCGAGTTTCTCGCAGGGAGGACGGCGATGGCACCATGCCTTCCACATGACGCCTGACCTGCCCGAAGCGCTGGTGACCGGTCGCGAACGGGAGTACCTCGGCTGGTTCTACCGTGAATTCTCGTGGCGCCGGGACGCCATAGATGACGCGACAGTCACCGAATACCTGCGCACCTACAGCGATCCGGCCGCCCTGCGCGCCGGCTTCGCCTACTACCGTAACCTGCCGCGCGATACCGCCGACAACGCGGCCCTGCTCGCCACCGGCTTCCGGCTGCCGATGCCGGTACTCGCACTCGGTGGCGAGAAGGCCGAGGCCAGGGGGCGCGGCGGCGAACCCGAACGCTCGATGCGCCGCGTCGCACGCGACGTGACGGGTTTCGCGGTTCCCGACAGCGGCCACTTCGTCCCGGAAGAACAACCCGAAGCAGTGGCCCGGCACATTCTCGACCACGTCGCGCGCGCCGGATAAGCGCGAAAGCGGACTGCGCCCCTCATTCAAGCCGACGGGTCGCTGCCCGCGCCTCAGTGAAGCTGCCGAACTGCCAGGCTGTCCTGTTCCTGCCTGACAATGGTCAGGTTTTCGCGGCGAGGTGGCCGGTCCGGTTCCGGCCCCTCCCGGGACAGCCCTGGCCGTGAGACAGGCTGCGTGTGTCGGCCGCTTCCGCACCCTCACCCTCGCCGGCACCCGTGCGAAGCATCGGCGCCCGGACGGTCGCGGACGACAGGCCGGATCAGGTGAGCGGTCCCCCCGATCGATCCATACTGTACATGTCGGTCCAGCTTGCCCCTGCTTCAGCACTCTCGGCCTGTTGCTCAAAAGGATCCTTCTGAATTCTCCTACCGGCCGCAACCATGTTGTCATGAAGCGATTCTGCGGAGGGAATCACTCCCATGCGTTCAAGTCCGATCAGAAAGGACCAGGTCGTGACCTTCGCAAGGCGCGGTCCGAAATCCATCCACTTGACCTTGTTTTCCTCGAACAACAGAACCCCGTAATCTGTGGCCCTCATGGTGTCCCGCAGAGTGTTCGAGAACTGCCAAATCGAGGTCTCTCCTGCGTCCTTGATGCGTTTGCGCAGTGCCTGTTGTGCCGGTGGCAGTGCCTTCCAGAGCAAGCCAATGCTCGTTTCGACTGTCTGTATCCGGTTCCCGCCGTTCTCAAACCAGACGTTGAAGATTTCGGCGTCAGGGGCACCGGGCATTCCGCGCAACACCTCGTCCACTACCATGTCCGTTATCACGATCGGACAATCGAAGCGGTCCAGCAGGTCCAGCCGTTCAATCCGTCCCAGAGATATCAGTGGACCGCTGTCCGGGATGACCAACTCAAGTGTCACGCCGGGCGGCCTCCATCATCCGCAGAACCGGCATCGCCACCTCAAGTTCCGCCTCGACCTGCTCCGGGAGCGGCTTGGGCGGCGGGATGCCCCGGTCGGCCAGGGCATTGAGCAATTCGGAGTAGGACGACATATGCAGGTACCGCATCGTCTCTTCCCGGGAGACTTCACCTGCCAGGAAACCGTTGATGATCTGGGTTGTTGTCAAAACCATCAAGATTGGGTCCATGCGAGATCGGCGATGGCAGAAACCTGTACGACAAGGGTCATGGGATCAGGAATGACGGCGTTCATTGCGGAGAACCTCTTGTAGACGGGTGAGGCTTCGGGCGCGCCCGCCGCTTGAGGTCACCGCTCCTGTCCGTTCCGACCTGCGTAATCATACACGATGGCGGCGTGCAATATCAGTGCGTTTGGCAGGTCCCGCAGTCCCAGGCTCTGCGCCGCTAAACCACCACCGCCGGAAGAACGCAACCCCGAGCGCCTCAGCCTGGTTGGGGGTGGCCACCACACGGATCACGCGGACCTGAACGCGGCCCGCATCGTTCGGCGTCGGGAACTGCCGCTTGTGCGCAGCGAGGAACGTTCGGATCCGCCGGCACCCGCGACCCGTGCAACGGATCGGAGGCGGGCGGCATGACGGTGTCAGGCTGTCGACATGTGTCCCATCGACAGACTGACGAACGGCGCTGGAACAGGTTCAGGTCTTCTCCCCGTCCTTCACCCCGGCTTCAGGGAACAGCCACACGGCGAGAACCATGAATGCCGTCAGTCCAAGGATGACCCAGAACACCAGCGTCTCGCCGTAGGTTCGTTCCAGCCAGGCGCACCCGGCGCCAATCGCGATCACGGCTACGCTGAGAGCGAGCTTCACACCGGTCGGCATCGATCTGTCCTCCGGGACGGGTCAGAAACTTCCGAACTGACGACGTCTCATCTTGTACCCCGCCGCGGCCTGCACCGCCAAGACCGGCAGTTTTACGGAGAGGGCGTAGCGTCGCCACGCCATGGTCAGCGTGTATCTGCCCGGTTTCGCTCACGGGTTGTCGCGGGCGTGTCCACCCGCATCGCCCCGGGGTCGATCACGACACCGTACATCGAACGCGCCTCGTCGACGGTGTAACGGCCCAGGCGGACATCCTCGAGGACGAGCTCGGGGTCGCGATCGAGCGGGTTGCCGAAACCGCCGCCGCCGGGCGTGCGAACCCGGACGCGGTCGCCGGCCACGAGCGGAATGTCCTGAGCCTTGGAGAGGTGCTCCGGCGTCCATTGCCTGCCTTTGCTGGTAACGGTGACCCTGTTGGGCCCGCCGTCGCCCCCTCCCCTGGCGCCCTGGGGACCGAACCGTCCATGGTCCATCACGAAGCTCGCGGTCGCCTCGCCGCGGCGCAGTTCAACCTCGTAGTCGAGGCCGAAGCCGCCGCGGTGAAAGCCCGGCCCGCCCGAGCCCTCGTGCAGGGCGTACCGCCGGTAGAGCACCGGAAAGTTCTGTTCCATGATCTCGACCGGCTGTGCCTTGGATATGCCGATTGTCGAGCATCCGTTGCTCAGGCCGTCGGTCTCGCTGTTGCCGCCGTAGCCGCCGCCGGACAGCTGGTACATCACGTAGCCACGGTCCGCCACGGGATCATGACCACCGAGCGCAAAGTTGCCGCTGGAACCGGCAGGAGCCGCCGTCACCCGGTGCGGCAGCGCATCGACCAGGGCCGCGAATACCGCCTCGGCGATGCGCTGCGAGACCTCGGCCGCACACCCCGAAACCGGTCGCGGATAGCTCGCATCCAGGAACGTCCCGACAGGTCGGATGACGTGCAGCGGCTCGAAGGCCCCGGCACTGAGCGGCGCTTCGGGAAAGATGTGCCGCATGGCCAGGTAGACCGAGCTCAGGGTGGTCGCGAGCACGGAGTTCATCGGCCCGGCACAGGGTGGGCTCGAGCCCGAGAAATCGAAGCGGAGTTCGTCGGCACTGCGCGTGACCGCCAGCCGGATGGCGAGCGGCCGGTTCTCTACGCCGTCGCTGTCGACCCAGGCAACCGAAGACCAGGTGTCTTCGGGTATTTCGCGTATGCAGGCCCGCATCTGGTCGGCGGCACGGTGCCGGAGTTCGGCGATCGCGGCACTGACCATGTCGTCGCCGTATCGATCCAGCAGCAGGTTCAGGCGTTCCTCTCCCACGGTCAGCGCCGCCGTCTGGGCCTTGATGTCGCCGATCCGCTGATCCGGGACCCGGATGTTCGAGGTGATGATGGAGAGGATCTCCCGGTCCAGTTCCCCTTCCTTGAACAGCTTGACGGGCGGAAGCCGCAGGCCCTCCTGCTCAACCTCGGTCGCCGTGGCGGAAAACCCACCCGGCACCGAGCCGCCGATGTCGGGCCAGTGACCGGTGTTGGACAACCAGCACCACAGGCGGCCCGAGCGATAGAACGGACGGGCAAACCGCACGTCCATCAGGTGGGTCCCGCCGAGATAGGGATCGTTGACGATGTAGACGTCGCCCGGCCGTGGCCCGGCAACCGCGCCGTCACGGATCATGTCGATCAACACCCGGGTCGAGTACTGCATGGTGCCGACAAACACCGGCAATCCACCGGCACCCTGCGCAATCAGGGCGCCGTTTTCGGCGGCATAGATCCCGTCGGAGCGGTCGTTCGCCTCCGCGATCACCGGAGAGAACGCCGCCCGCGAGAAACACAGGTCCATCTCGTCACAGACCTGCTGCAGGCCGGCCTGGATGACACTGAGATCGACCGGGTCGAGCTTCATGATCCCGTCTCCCCGATCCTGATGCGGATATTGCCGTTGGCCTCGCCGCGCGCCACATCGCCCGGTTCGATCAGGGTGGTGGCGTCCAGCTGCTCGATCACGGCCGGGCCCTCGATGGAGAACGCTGCCGGAAGCAGGTCTCGGCGGTAGACCGGTGTCGTGATCCAGTGCGACCCGGACGCGTCGAAGAACACCGGCCTGGAACCGGTCAGGGCGTCCCCGAGCCGGGCTGCTCGCGCTTCGGGGTCGATGAGACGCGAAAGGTCCGGCTCGCTTCGCACACCGATCACCGACGTCGCCACCGCGACCAGCCGGGCGCCGATTTCAGGCAGCTCGATGCGGAACCGCTCCCAGTAGACCTCCTCGAACCGGCGGCGCAACAGGGCACGGTCCGGTGTGGGAGTGTCGAGCGGAACCCTCAGCTGGTGCGACTGGCCGATAAACTGCATCTCGACACCGAACACCCGGTCCCGGCGGGAGATGGCGACCCGGCTGCGGTCGAGCAGCGCGTCGCCCCGTCGAACCTGGTCGGCAAACACCGCGTGCAGTTCCGCCTCGTCAACCTGGTCAAGCGGCCGGTTCAGGGTATTGACGAAGTCGTGCCGAAGATCGGCCATGACGCAACCGAGCGCGTTGGTCATGCCGGGCAGTGCCGGAACCATCACCTCCGGTACGGCCAGTTCGCGCGCCAGCGCACAGGCATGCAGGGGTCCGGCACCACCGAAGGCGAACAGGACGAAGTCCCGGGGATCCGCGCCGAGCGACACCGAAACCATGCGGATGGCACCGGCCATCCTGGTGTTGGCGAGCCGGATCACCGCGGCCGCCGCCGCGGTGGCGTCCAGTCCTCCGAGCGGCCCACCGATCTCGTCCTCGAACACCTTCGCCACCTGCCCGGGCACGGCGCCGTCCCTCACCTGTGTCAACAGCTCCGAGTCAAGCCGCCCCAGCAGCAGGTTGGCGTCCGCGATCGTCGGACGGGTCCCGCCGCGCCCGTAGCAGATCGGTCCTGGCACGGCACCCGCACTTTCCGGGCCGACTTCCAGCAGCCCGGCCGCGTTCACCCGGGCGATCGACCCGCCACCCGCGCCGACCGTGCGCACGTCGACCATCGGCACGTGGATCGGCAGGCCGTATTCCACTTCGGTCTCGCTCGAGAACGCGGGTTCGGCGTCACGGATGAGAGCGACATCCGTCGAGGTTCCGCCCATGTCGTAGCTGATGAGGTGCCGGACCCCGGCCCGCGTCCCGGTCCGTGCCGCGGCGATCACGCCCGACGCCGGTCCCGACATGACGGTCTTTGCGGCCTCGCGCGGCACCAGCTCGAGCGGAACCATGCCGCCATTGCCGTTCATCACCAGGAATTCGCCCGAATAGCCGCGCTGATCGAGTTCGCGGGTCAGCCGGGTGATGTAGCGTTTCAGCAGCGGCTGGACCGACGCGTTGACCGCGGCGGTCACACCGCGCTCGAATTCGCGGCTTTCCGACAGCAGCGCGTGCCCCATGGTGACGTGGTCGCCGGGCCAGGTCTCGCGCAGGATCTCGGCCGCCCGCCGCTCGTGGACCGGGTTGGCGTACGAGTGGATGAAGTGCACCACCACCGCCTCGCAGCCGGCCGCACGCAGCCGGACCGCGGCCTCCCGCACGCTGTCGTCGTCGAGCGGGATCACCACCTCGCCTGCAGCGTCGATCCGTTCGGTCACCTCGAGACGCAGGTCGCGGGGGATGACCGGGACGAACCGGCCCTTCATGCCGTAGGGAGCGGGTCGTGTCCGCCGGCCAAGCTCGAGCACGTCGCGAAAGCCCCGGGTGGTCACGAGGCCGGTACGACTAAAGGTCCGCTCGAGCACCGCATTGGTGGTGGTGGTGGTCCCGTGGACAATCAGCGAGATCTCTTCAAGCGCCGTCTTGCCGGCGTCCAGCGCTGCCAGCACACCGTGGGCCTGGTTGTCGGGTGTACTCGGGACCTTGGCGATGCGGACTTCGCCTGTCGCGTCATCCACGCTGACCAGGTCCGTGAATGTGCCGCCGACATCGACACCGATCCGTACGCCGTTTCCCGGCCCGGTCGTGCTGCCAGCCGTGAGGGTGGGTTCTGCCATGGACTCGACCAGATGCAGGGTGAAACGAAACGGACAGCGCAAGCTGCGATCACTGCCCCGGGCCCGGTGCCGCTCGCGCAAGCGCGACACGGTCACCGCGCGCGACTGTAGCAATCGGGCAGGAGGGCGTCACGGCCGTGTCCCGGCAGGGCTCCGACCCTCCCGTGGCGGCTTGTCCCGGTCTGCTCCCGGGCCGGGACTGCCGGACATCCGGTTCCCCGGCCGGCCTCGAGGACAGATGGGACGTGTACAGGTGCTCGAAAGCCGACCTCGCCGACCGCGCGCGGACGACGCGGCGGTCCGAACGAGTATCGGCGTGCGTCGCGTGCGAAGCGACCATCGACATCCGTTGCCGGATCGCAATTGCGCGGCAGACCCTTATCGCAGCGTGTATGGAATGCGTGGTTGCTCGCAAGTTCTGCCTTGTATAAAATCATTGCATCCTTATAAGTGCAAGAATGTCGGTGACGCTGGAGGTCGTCATGTCCACACAGCTTATCGGCAAGCGATTCAAGGCATTGCGCGACGAACGCGGACTCTCCCAGGTCGATATGGCCCGGCTGCTCGGTTTCAACGACCGGCAGACGGTCTCGGCCATCGAGACTGGCGCGCGCCGCGTTACGGCGGACGAACTGGTGCGTGCGCTGGAGAAGTTCGGCGTGACTCTCGACTATTTCACCGATCCGTTCCGGCTCGTCGGCGAAGGCCGCTTCTCGTGGCGACAGACCGGTGTCCTGGCCGAACAACTCTGCGAGTACGAACGGGACGCAGGCCGCTGGATCGCGGCATTTCGTGCCCTGGCGCCGCAAGTCGGCCGCGAAACCCCATTGATGCGTCGGACATTGAACCTCGCCCGTCATTCGCGCTTTGAAGATGCCATGCTGGCTGGAGAACGGTTTGTCGCCGAGTTTGGCCTTGGTGATACCCCTGCGACACGCCTGGCGGAAATCATGGAGCGGGAACTGGGCATCCTGGTTCTCATGGTCGATGCCTGCGAGGGGATTTCCGGGGCGGCTTGCCACTTGCCCGAACTGGACACGGTCCTGATCGCGCGCCGGGAAATCGAGGGCCGCCGGCACTTCGATCTCGCTCACGAACTGTTTCATGTCCTGACCTGGGACGCGATGCCCCCCGAGCATTCCGAAGAGGCGCGGGAAACTGGCGGCAACCGGGTGGAGCGGCTTGCCAACAATTTCGCCGCAGCGGTGCTGATGCCAGCTGCGGTTCTGGAGCGGCGCGGCGGCTGGATGTCCTTGGGCGAGGAGGTACTGATCGCCAGACTGAACGCCGTGGCGGATGACCTGCGTGTGACGTCATCGGCGTTGCGTTGGCGGCTCGTTGCGCTCGGCCGGCTGAAGCCATCCGTGGCGCGTTCCCTGCCGGAAGCGGCCCTGCGCAACAACGGCAGGGAAGTTGCGAGCAATGCAACGCCCGCCTTGTTTTCGAAGCCGTTCGTGCAGGTTCTCGCCCTTGCCATCAAGGAGGGCCTTGTCTCGATGCGACGCGTGGCGGAATTGCTGGACATGGTAGTGGACGAATTCACGGACCTGTGCACGACACATGACACCGAACCTCCCGTCGAGTTGTGAACATCGATGGCCCGACACCCTGGTCCGGTGCTTGTGGACACGAACATTATCGTCGAGTGCCACCGCACCCGTTCGTGGCGAGCGCTGTCGGGAGGCTATTCGGTGGAAACCGTCGAGGATTGTGTGACGGAGACGCAGACGGGCTTTCAACGCCGGCGGCCGGAGCAACGGATTGACGTCGTGGAACCGCGCGCGTCACTGAAGGCTGTTCACTTCGTCGGGGACCCCCAGCGCGCCGAACTGGGCCTGCGGATACCCGACATTGCGCTGGACAGAGGCGAGGAGTCGCTCTGGGCGCACGCGGTTCATCGGGGTGATGCCTGGCTGTTGTGCGGACCGGACAAGGCCAGCCTGCGTGTCGGGATTCGGCTCGGTTTCCGCGAGCGGCTGGTGTCCCTGGAAAGATTGCTGGAAGATGCCGGTCACCAATCAAGCCCGACTTTGCGAGAAGCCTGCACCGCAAACTGGCACAACAGGACAATTGGCCAATTGATGCTGGCCGAGGTCGGTCGTTGACGAATCGCCACCTTTCACGGCGATTGATCGGCTTGCAGTGTATGGCAGCGACGAAACGCTCTCGGACGCACGCCAGACCCGTGCGCTCCCAGAGAATGAAGTCGCGGAAGTGAGCCGCGAGGCCACCGAATTCGCTCTGCGACTACCTGTCCAGCCTGACGGTCTCCAAGGGGCGGCTTGCGGTCCAGTCATTCGCCGTAGTGCCCTGGCAACGGCGCTTCGTCCGGGGGGTCTCTTCCGGGACGGTGTCCATTCGGCTGCACTGTCTGCAACGCCCGGCAATGGCAAGACGGCGCAGTTGTCCAAAGACGTGGGCAGCGACCGGGGACGGTCCCATTGCGGTGCCGGGCCGTGTTCGAGGGTGATGGGATCAAGCCCGTAGTCATCGCGGCGGCCACCACGGACAGGCGGATGGTACCTCCTCGCATCCACTCGGGCGCGTGGGAGGACGTCCGCAGGGGTCGCCTACCCGTCGTCCGGGCCGGTCCTGCCTGCCCGGGTATAGGCGTAGATCCGCGTTGAATCGGAGCCGGGTTCGTCCTGGTCGAGGCGGGCGTAGATGTCTGCCACCACCGCGCCGATGCGGTCTGCCGTACCCGATCCGCGAACGTTCTCGAGATAGAGCCGCACGTCCTTCGCCATCATCGCCGAGGCAAAGCCGCCGTCGTAGCCGCCGGGCACGATCCGGTTCGGGAAGTTGTCCATGGTGGCGGTGTTCCGGCCGCTCGAGACGTTGACGACATCGAGCGTGGCCTGGAGGTCGAGACCGTTCTCCGTCGCGAAGGTCATGGCCTCACTGGTCGCGGCCATCGCGGTCGCCGAGAGAAAGTTGTTGAGCAGCTTGATCGTCTGGCCCTGGCCCGGCTCCGGTCCGACGTGAAACACGTTCGATCCGATCGTCTCGAGCAGCGGCCTGACCTCGTCCATGATCGCGGCCGGACAGCTCGCCATGACCGCGAGCGTCGCTGCCTGCGCACCCGCGATGCCGCCGGAGACCGGGGCGTCGACATAGGCGACGCCATGGCCGGCCAGCAGCTGCGCGGCCTCGCGCGCATGCTTGATGCCGATGGTCGAGGTATCGACCACGGTCCGGACCCGCCGGTCCGGCGCACCCAGCAGGTCAGCTGCCACCTCGAGCGTGTCAGGGCCCGCCGGCACGCACAGGAACACCACTTCGGCGGCCTGCGCCACCGCACCGTTGTCCGCCGCGATGCGGCTGCCTTCAGGCGCCCGTGCGGTCGAGTGCCGATCGGCGACCACGAGATCGATGCCGCTTGCGCCCAGGTTCGCGGCCATCCGGCTTCCCATGTTGCCAAGACCGATCCAGCCGATCACTCCGGTCATCTCCTCCTCCACGCAGCCGGTACGGGAGCCCACTGTGGCCGGATCGTCGGGCACCCGCAAGCGGGCGGGGCCGCCGGCGCCGGCATCAACGCCGCAGGCGGACCATGAACAGGAACGGGCAGATTGCGAACGCCGTCATCGTGAAGGCATAGAACGCGTTCAGGTAGCCGATCATCGTCGCCTGGCGGCCGATTTCGCCGCTGAGTGCTGCAAGCGTGCCGACACCGTCGATCGACCAGAACGCGAACAGCGAGTCCTGGAACGGCAGCGCGGTGTTGAGCGGGTTCGCCGACTGCGAGAGCGACGCGTAGTTCATCTGGCCCGTGCGGATCATGATGGCGATGGTGATCGAAATGAACACGCTGCTTCCGAAGTTGCGGACCAGGTGGAAGACCGAGGATCCCTCCGCGGTCTCCTCCTCGTTCAGCTGGCTGAAGGTCACCACGGTCAGCGGCACCCAGATCATCCCCACACCCAGCCCCTGCAGCCACGAGGTCCACAGCACGTCGAAGGTCGTGAGGTTGACGCTGAACTGCGCCATGTACCACCCGGAAATCCCCTGCAGCATGAAACCGGCGAACATGGTGTAGCGGGGATCGATGCGCGAGCCGCCCAGGAACATGAAGAAGAAGCCGAGCAGCGTGCCGGTGCCGCGAATGCCGAGAATGAGGCCGATGATTGAATCCGGATAGCCGCGAAGGGTCTGCAGCAGGGCCGGCAACAGGGTGATCGGCGTGAAGTTGAGCAGGCCGAAGACGAAGGCGATCATGAGCCCGAGCGCGTAGTTGCGCTTCATCAGCAGTCTCGGGTTGAGGAACGGTCTCTCGGCCGTCAGCGAGTGCGAGATGAACACCCACAGTCCGAGGACCGCCACCCAGGCGCAGGCGGTGATCTGCCAGTTGTCGAACCAGTCGAGCCTCTCGCCACGGTCCAGCATGAACTGGAAGGCGGCGATCGCAAGCGACAGCGCAATGAAACCGGTCCAGTCGAGATGGGCCCCGGGCCGGGACCGGCGCCGCTTGATGAACAGTGCCACGCCGAGCAGCGACACCATGCCGCACGGCACCATCATGAAGAAGACCCAGCGCCAGCTGTAGGTCTCGCTCAGGTAGCCGCCGATGGTCGGGGCGAGGATCGGCCCCATGACCACGCCCATGCCGAAGATGGCGTTGGCCGGGCCGATCTTCTCCTTCGGGTAGGAATCGACCACGATCGCCTGGCTGAGGGGGACCAGTGGTGCCCCGAAGGCACCCTGCATGAACCGGTAGACCACCAGCTGTTCGAGCGACGTCGCGGTTCCGCACAGGAACGACGCGACGGTGAATCCCGCCACTCCGAAGATCATGACGTTGCGCCGGCCGTATCGCGCCGTCAGCCACCCCGTCATCGGGGTCGCCACGGCAGTGGCGATGATGTTGAAGGTCACGATCAGCGCGATCTCGTCGGTGGTGGCCGACAGCGCTCCCTTGATCTGCGGCAGCGCCACGTTGGCGATGGTCACCGTCATGGCGTAGAGCATGGTCACCAGGGTAAGGGTGACCAGAATCACGGCATTCTGGAACGTGGTGGTCCGCGGCAGGCCGGCGGAATCGTAGGTGGTCACCAGCGGGCTCCGTCTCGCGCTCCGGTCGACCGTCCTGTCGCAGGACGCCGGTCCGGGTCTACATGCCGGAACATTGATCCACGGACAATGCCGGGCAGCACTGGCGTTCGCCGCGGCTCATGTCGATAATGCGCCGCCCGGCCATGGGGTCGGGCCCGCCGTCCAGCAGGGGAGTTGATGATGCGTGCAGCTGTTGTCACCGAACAGGGGGTCCGGGTGCAGGACGCGCCCCGTCCGGATCCGGGACCCGACCAGGTGCTGGTGCGCGTGAGGGCATGCGGGCTGAACCGCGCCGATCTCACGGTCGCCGCCGGGGCGGCGCACGGGAGCGTCGGCGGGCCCGGAACCATTGTCGGCATGGAGTTCGCCGGAGATGTGGCGGCCCTGGGTCCGGGGGTACAGGACTTCCGCGAAGGCGACCGGGTGATGTGCTCAGGCGCGGCAGGCTGGGCCGAGTACGCCCTTGCCGACCGGGGGCGAACAGCTCTCATCCCGGGCGAGACCGTGAGCTATGCACAGGCGGCAACCCTGCCGGTTGCGACCCAGACCATGCACAACGCCATCGTGACCAACGGCCGCCTCGCTGCCGGCGAGACCGTGCTCATCCAGGGAGCAAGTTCAGGTGTCGGGCTGATGGGACTGCAGATCGCCCGGCTGAAGGGGGCGTCGCTGGTCATCGGCACCTCGACCAATCAGGAACGCCGGGACGCGCTGGCACGGTTCGGCGCCGACCTCGCCCTCGACCCCCGCGACCCCGACTGGGTCGCACGGGTACTGGAGGCCACGGACGGCGCCGGCGTGAACCTGATCGTCGACCAGGTTTCCGGCTTCGTCGCCAACGACAACATGCGCGCGGCCGCCATCCTCGGACGCATCGTCAATGTCGGCCGTCTCGGCGGAGCGACCTGCACCTTCGATTGCGACCTGCACGCGCTGCGCCGCATCCACTACATCGGCGTGACCTTCCGCACACGCTCGATCGAGGAGATCCGCGCCATCACCCGCGCCGTGCACGAGGACCTTGGGGACGCGATCGCGGCGGGAACCCTGGCCCTGCCGATCGACAGCTCCTACCCGCTGGAAGCCGTGACCGACGCCCTCGATCACATGCGCGGGAACCGCCATCTCGGCAAGATCGTGCTCACGCTCGACTGAGAGCGCCCTGCCACCTGCTCACCGGGGACCATGCCGTCATGACCTCACGCCTGTTTTCGTCGCTGACGCTGCGGGGCGTCACCCTGCCGAACCGGGTCGTCCTCTCGCCGCTGTGCATGTACTCGGCTGACCGGGGCACCGCGACCGACTGGCAGTTCGCCCATCTGAGCGCCTTTGCCCGCGGTGGTGTCGGGCTGGTATTCGCCGAGGCCACCGCCGTCGAGCCGCGGGGCCGGATCACCCCGCGGTGCCTCGGGATCTGGACCGACGAGCAGGCCGAGGCGCTGAAGCCCGTGACCGGCTTCATCAGTTCGATGGGCGCGGTCCCCGGGCTCCAGATCGCCCATGCCGGACGCAAGGCATCCGCGAGCCCGCCCTGGGCAGGAGGACAGCCGCTGGCCATGGACGACACCAGCTGGGGTGACGACCCCTGGCGGATCGTCGGCCCGTCGGAAGTTCCGCTGGCGGATGGCTGGCCGACGCCGCACCCGCTTGGTACCGGCGAGATCGCCGGCATCGTCGAGGCCTTCGCCGCATCTGCCGTGCGGGCCTCGCAGGCCGGGTTCAGGGTGCTCGAGATTCACGGCGCCCACGGGTACCTGATCCACAGTTTCCTCTCTCCGCTCAGCAACCGGCGCAACGACCGCTACGGTGGCGACCTGGCCGGGCGCATGCGGTTCGCGCTCGAGGTCACGGAGGCCGTGCGCCACGCCTGGCCGGACGAACTGCCGCTGTTCTTCCGCCTGTCGGCCGTCGACAACAACGGCTGGACGATCGAGGACAGCGTGGTGCTTGCGCGCGAACTCCGGGAACGCGGTGTCGACGTGGTCGACTGTTCCGCGGGCGGAATCGCCGGCGCCCCGGCCTTTCGGGCCCGGGACGACGGAACTCCGGCCCGGTCGGGCGGCGAACGGCCGCTCGGCTTCCAGGTCCCCTACGCGGAACAGCTCCGGCGCGAGGCCGGCATCAAGACCATGGCGGTGGGACGGATCGTTGACGCACGCCAGGCCGAGGAGATCGTCGCGGGCGGCCGGGCCGACCTGGTCGCGATCGGCCGGGAGCTCATGTACAATCCGTTCTGGGCCCTGCATGCGGCGGAAGCCCTGGGAAGCGGCGACGACCTTGGGGACTGGCCGGAACAGTATCGCTGGGCCATCGTGCGCCGCGCCGAGCTGAATGCCGGCGCCCGCGCCTGACCGGGGGAATGATCATGGGATTTACCGTCTTTGCCGGCGCCGGACAGTGGCGCGCCGCGGCCGACGATTCACGAGCCAACGGCCTTTTCGGACTTGACGCCTCCACAGGCAGCTGGACATCGCTGCGCTCCGGCCTGCCCGACGGCGTCGAGGTGCGGGCCCTGGTGATCGACCCCAGGGACCACGATACCGTCTGGGCCGGAACCCAGCATGGCCCCTACCGGTCGGGCGATGGCGGCGAGACATGGGAGGCGCGCCCCCTGCCCGACGGAACGGCGGCCGAACACCGTGTCGTCTGGTCGATCTGCCCCGATCCATCGGATGCCGACACCCTTTACGTCGGCACCCAGGCCAACACGGTGTTCCGCAGCCGCGATGCCGGACGGTCCTGGCAGCAGCTCGCAATCGACCTGCCGCCCGGGGTCGTCCACATGAGCTTCCCGATGCGGGTGGTCCGGATCGCGGTCGACCCGGGCAATTCCGACCACCTGCAGGTCGCGTTCGAGGTCGGCGGCACGGTGCACAGCACGGATGGCGGCGCGACCTGGAAGAGCGGAAACCCCTCGCTGCTTGCGCTGTCGCAGCAGCAGCACCTGAAGAGCCGCATCATCAGCGATACCGAGACCGAGGGCATGATGGACTCGCACGCGGTGGTGATCGGCGGATCGAAGACCGTATGGCTCGCGAACCGGATGGGACTGTTCAGCAGCGGCGACAACGGGGCGACCTGGCAGGAGCTGGGGATCGGTCGCTACTCGCCGCTGACCTACGCGCGTGATGTCGCGGTCTCGGCTCACGCGCCGGGCAGGCTCTACGCCGCACTCTCCGGCGCGGCCAACAGCGACGCGGGCTCGCTCTGGCGCAGCGAGGATGACGGCGAGAGCTGGCACCGGTTCGATCACACCGTCGAGATTACCAGCACGCTGATGAGCATCGCCGAGAGCCGCTCCCGCGGCGAACGGGTCTACTGCGCGGCACGGCGCGGCCAGGTGCTCGGGACCGAGGACGGCGGTGCGACCTGGACCGGATTCCCGTTGCCTGACGGGATCGAGGGAGTCTACGCGCTCGCCGTTGCCTGACCGTCCGGGGACTGCACGTTGCCCGAGAACCTGCGGATCACGTTGTCCAGCATGGTCGAGACCTGATTGTCGCAGCCATCTACCGGCAGGCTGCCGCAGAAGGTGATCGACCCGACCGAAAACACCGCGCCGCCGCCCGGGGTCTCGAACCAGACGATATCGGCCCTGATGAGGTCTCGTTCCGGCTCGCCGGGCCAGGTGGTGTGATGCGTCAGGATTTCCTCCGGCACCAGCACGAACCCGTCGCCGTGGCCTTCGGACCGGGCCACCACGACGGCGTTCAGCGGAGTGCCGAGGGCGGTGTCGGCCCGGTCGAGTTCGAAACCGGCGGCACCGCCGCCCGCGAGTCCGAAGTCTCCGATCAGGTCACCCTGGATGCCCTCGAAGATCCACGCGTTGGCCGGGTCGCGGGACTCGGGCGTCCTGCGGTAGTAGCTGCCCTCGTGGTCTCCCTGGGAACTGAACCCGACGCCGGCAAGCCTTTGCGGCGGACGCCCGTTGCGCCGCCACAGGCCGCCATAGGTGCCGTCGAAGGCATTGTAGTATTCCCCGGGATCCGCGGCCCAGGCACGGATGCCGCCCTCGCCCCTGCGGATCTCGACCGCACCCGGCCAGTCTGCGGAAACCGCCACCTTCCAGTAGAACCCGTTGCCGCCGAGATAGAGCAGGCGGCCGCCCCGGTCGACGTAGTCCTGCAGGGCGTCGAGCGACCCCGGCGTGTGGTACTCGGGATGCGAGCAGGTCATGACCACCTGGTAGCCTGACAGCGCGTCCACACCCCAGTCGTGCAGTTCGTCATCCGTGATGACGTCGAAGTCGTACCCCTTGGTCTCGAGCCAGTACCAGAGGTGGGAATCGGCCGGGAAGTGGCGGCACCCCGAGCCCGGCATGTCGCAGTAGGCGATCACGCCGGAACGCATCGACAGGATCGGCCGCAGCCGCGACGAATAGGCGATGCCGCTGCCGTCGGTATGGTGGTTGTAGGTCGAATGTCCGAACTGCGGGTGGTCGTCCGGCACCCAGGGGCTCGCGCCCCACTCGCGGATCCGGGCCCGCATCGCCTCGTCAATGTTGTAACGGGCGAAGTTGGCATAGACCGTGTAGGTGTAGGTCGGGATCAGCACGCAGATCCGGTTCCGCGGCCGGCCGCGGGGGGCGGTGACGAAGAACGGGATCATGTCGTCGGCGCCGTCGGCCGTGCGCAGGCGCGCCGCGTAGACACCGCTTCTCATGTCCGAGGGGACCGTGAAGGTGAAGTCGGTCTCCCAGCCGCAATCGTGCAGGTCGTCGTCGTGGAAATGCACCGCGGCGTAGTGGGCCGGACGGCGGGTCCAGTCATGGGCGCTGCCATCCCAGGCCGAGCCGGCCATCGCACGTGTCGGCAGGTTGACCAGGGTGCCGTCAAGCCCGTGCGGTCCGAGGTCGGGGACCCGCGGGCCGGAGATGTCCCGGGAGAAGTCCCACGCCGCGATGATGCCAGCCGGGGCATGGCCGTTGGCGATGGCCTCGACCTCGGCCGATGCCAGTGCGCCCGCGGCAACGAACGGGCGTTCGATCTTGCCGTTGAAATGCCACTCGGTGCGTTCGTCCCCGGTCGCGGCGACCAGGAACGGCATCCGGGCGGCATGGCAGGCCCGGGCGCGGGTCCCGGCCTCGCCGGCGTCGGCGACGTCGATCCTCGGCACCACCGGGACCTGGCCGACCCGTATCTCACCCTGCGCTGCATCGAAACTCGCCCACACCCGGTACCATCGCCGGGATGCAAGCGGCAGGCCTGTGGCCACGCACGCCAGTTTCGTGCCGTCGCCGGCATGCACCTCGGCACCGCTCGGTCCCACCGCGAGCAGCAGGCCGCGACATCCGTCCCTGTCGAGTTGTCCCGCCACCGCCTGGACACCGGTGTGCGGCGTGGTCGGCCATATGGTGGCGGCAACGGTCCAGCTCTCGTGGTCATCGAGGACATTGCCCGGCGAAGCCCGCATGCAGGATCCGCTGTTAATGGCCTGGAACCGGGAGGAATAGGTACCGGCGAAGGAGGCGTCGATGTCTTCCTCGATCAATCCGGGTCCCATGGGGCTCGGATCTCCGCTGATCACCCGGACCAGCCTGGCGGTATAGGGCTGGTCCGACATGCTCGAGACCTTGAAGGCGATGGTCTCGCCCGGCGCGAGCGAGAAACGGTCGGCGTAGCCGGTGATCGGAATGCGTTCCATGAATGGCTCCCCGGTGACAGTCAGCCGGATCGTAGCGCATTCGGCCCGCCGGAGAACATCCGGTCACGGCTGAACGGCGCCGCTCCGGCAGTCAGACATTGAAACGGATGCGCAGGATGTCCCCGTCCTGGACCCTGTAGGTCGCGCCCTCCGACCGCATGCGGCCGGAGTCCCTCGCCTGTTGCTCTCCGCCGAGATCAAGAAATTCACCGGCGGAAACCGTTTCGGCGCGGATGAAGCCGCGCTCGAAATCGCTGTGGATGATACCGCCTGCCCGCACTGCGGTCTCGCCGCGCGGCAGGGTCCAGGCGCGGGTCTCCTTGGGACCGGTGGTAAAGAAGGTGATGAGGTCGAGCAACCGGTAGCCCGCCCGGATCAGCCGGTCGAGCCCGGGTTCAGCCAGCCCGAGACCGTCAAGGAACTCGGTGCGCTCACCGGGGTCGGTCAGCTGTGCGATCTCGGCCTCGATCGCTGCCGAGATCACGACGGATTCCGCGTTCCGGCTCCGGGCCATGCCGGCGACCGCCTCGCTCGCCGCGCAGCCGCCCGCGGCATCCTTCTCGGCGACGTTGCACACGTAGAGCACCGGTTTTGCCGTGAGCAGGTTGAGACCGTGCACGAGAGCTGCCTCCCGCGGGCTCCAGTCGGTGACCAGGCGTGCCTCACGTCCCTCGCCCAGGACCCCGGCCAGCCGGTCCACCACCGCGAAGAGCTCCCGTGCCTCCTTGTCACCGCCACGCACCCGCCTGCCAAGCATCTCGGAGCGTCGCTCGAGGCTCTCGAGGTCCGCCAGCATCAGTTCGGTTTCGACCGTCTCCGCGTCGCGCAGCGGCTCCGCGGTTCCCTCGACGTGCGCCACCTCGCCGTCCTCGAAGCACCGCAGGACATGGACGATGGCATCGGCCTCCCGGATCGCACCGAGAAACCGGTTGCCGAGACCTTCTCCCCTGCTCGCGCCCCGCACCAGGCCGGCGATGTCGACGAAGTCGAGGAAGGTCGGGATCACGGCGGCAGACCCCGTCAGCCGGGCGATGGCCTCAAGCCGGGCATCCGGAACCGCCACCCGCCCGGCGTTGGGCTCGATGGTGCAGAACGGGTAGTTGGCAGCCTCCGCCGCCGCGGTCCTGGTCAGCGCGTTGAACAGCGTGGACTTGCCGACATTGGGAAGGCCGACGATGCCACAGACAAGACCCATGGTTCACTGTTCTCCCGGGACCGGGGGCGATGGCCGTGGCGGAGGGGGAAACACGGCGTGGGCCACCCGGCTCATGAAGGCGTTCTCCTCGCCGCGCGCCAGCAGTAGCGCGTTGCGCGCGACCGCATCGAGCAGGGTCGGCAACCAGCCGTCGCGTTCGGCCCGGGAGAAGTCCTGCAGCACGTAGCGGCGCACCCTGTCCTTGTGGCCGGGGTGCCCGACACCGAGACGGACGCGCCAGAAATCCTTGCCGACGTGCCGCTCGATACTGCGGATACCGTTATGGCCGCCGGAACCGCCGCCGATCTTCACCCTGCACTTTCCCGGCACCAGGTCGATCTCGTCGTAGAGTACGTAGACATGCGCGACGCGCAGGCCGTAGTAGCGCACCGCTTCGCCGACCGAGCGGCCGGACTCGTTCATGTATGTCTGGGGCTTGAGCAACCTGACCCGGCGGCCGTCGAGCACGCCGTCGCAGTAGAGCCCGCCGAACCGCCTGCGGAACGGGCCGAACCCGTGCCAGCGCGCCAGCTCGTCGATGGCCATGAAGCCTATGTTGTGGCGGTGGCCGGCGTAGCTCGCGCCCGGGTTTCCGAGCCCGACAAGAAGCAACATGGCGCCGTCAGCAGAGGGGGCAGCAACCGAGGGCTACTCGGTGGCCTCCACTTCCTCCTCTTCCTCGTCCTCGTCCTCCGCCTCCTCCTGATCGCTCGCAACCACGCTCGGGACCACGATGGTGGCAATGGTGAAGTCGCGGTCGGTGATGGTCGGGGTCACGCCGTCAGGCAGGGTCACCGCACTGATATGCAGGCTGTCACCGAGCTCGGCCTCGCCGAGGTCAAGCCGGATCGATGCGGGGATCGCATCTGCGCGACAGGACACCTCGACCGCGTAGCGGACCACGTTCAGCACACCGCCGGCGCGAAGGCCCGGACAGTCTTCCTCGTTCAGGAACTCCACGGGAACCTCGACCGTGACGGTGCTCGAGCCGCCGACCCGCAGGAAGTCGACGTGTTCGGGTACGTCGGTGACCGGGTGCAGCTGCACGTCGCGCGGCAGGACCCGGCTGGTCTCGCCGTCGATCGAGAGATCGAAGACAGTGTTGAAGAACCCCCCGGAATTCAGGTGACGCCGCAGTTCCCTGTCTTCGAGAGAGATCGAAACCGGAGACTGGTCATTGCCATAGACCACGGCGGGAACGCGTCCGGCGCGCCGGGTTGCGCGCGCAGCGCCCTTTCCGGTCCTTGAACGAACGCTGGCAGCCAGAACTGCTGTCTCTGCCATGGATCCCTCCCGGGAGATGCTGGGTGGAGCACGGGGGATCACCCCGCGCGGCGCGGAACATAATGCAGCGGCGGCCCCTCGTCCACAGGCGAGTGACCGAACGGCCGCTCAGGGCTTCTCGCCGTTCTGGTAGTTGAACAGTCGCGAGACGGACCGGGACTGGGCGATGCTGCGGATTGCCTCTCCGAGCAGCGGCGCGATGGTGATCTGGCGCATGTTGCCCGCGACCCGCATCGCCTCGGTGGTCCTGATGCTGTCGGTGGTCACCAGTTCGGTCAGCGGAGAGGACGAGACCCGGGCGACGGCGCCGCCCGAGAGGACGCCGTGGCTGACATAGGCGGAGACCGACAGGCCGCCGGCGGTTACAAGCGCCTCCGCGGCATTGCACAGGGTCCCGCCGGAATCGACGATGTCGTCGACCAGGATGCAGTGCCGGTCCGCCACATCGCCGATGATGTTCATCACCTCGGAGACGCCGGCCCTCTCGCGCCGCTTGTCGATGATGGCGAGATCGGCGTCGAGGCTCCGCGCCAGCGCCCGGGCCCGGATCACGCCGCCGACATCGGGAGAGACGATGACGATCTGCCGGTCACCGTAGCGCTTCCGGATATCGAGGTTGAAGACGGGGGCCGCGAACAGGTTGTCGGTGGGGATGTCGAAGAACCCCTGGATCTGTCCGGCATGCAGGTCCAGTGTCAGGACCCGGTCGGCGCCGGCCACGGTGATCAGGTTGGCAACCAGCTTCGCGGAAATCGGGGTTCGCGGTCCCGACTTCCGGTCCTGGCGGGCGTACCCGTAGTAGGGGACGACAGCGGTGATCCGCCTGGCCGACCCCCGTTTCAGGGCGTCCAGGGTCACCAGCAGTTCCATCAGGTTGTCGTTTGCCGGATAGGACGTCGACTGGATGACGAACACGTCCTCGCCACGGACGTTTTCCTGGATCTCGACAAACACCTCCATGTCGGAAAACCGCCTGACTTCCGCCTTGGTCAGCGGCAGGGTCAGGTAGGCGGAGATGGCCTCGGCGAGCGGACGGTTGCTGTTGCAGGAGAGGATCTTCATCGTCATGCCACTGGGTTGAACGGACCCTCGAGGACAGGCACACCCGCTGTTACCGAAACGCCGGGTTCGGGCGGGTTCATATCAGTGCAACAAGATTCCGCGCAAGCACCAAGACACCGCGCGGCCGGCCGTCAGGATCCGCCCGGGTGCCCGGGCGCCGCGGCACGCCAGGAGCGTACAAGTCCGGCCAGGGCGTCCGTCGCGGCGCGGGCAATCTCGCCGGCCACGTCGTCCCAGCGGTTTTCGACGGTTCCGGCGTCCAGTACGTCCTGCTGATCGATCCGTGCGATCGACGCACCCGAGCGGTCCCGGGCCATCCAGGCAATCGCGACACTCATCCTGCCGCCCGCGAGCGCCATCACCGTGACGCGCGGCCAGATGAGCAGGTCCGCATCCCCGGCCCCTGCCACCACGACGAGGCCGGTCCCGGCGAGCGACCGGCCCATCTCGCGCGCAAGTGCCGAACCCCGCCCGTCGGGCATCCCGGCCCGCGGGATGAAGGCGAGACGCAGTGGCGGGAGCCCGTCGGCGCGAATCCGGTTCACCACCTGGCGGGCGATCCGATCGGCAACCGCCCGGAACACCGGCGCCGTCGGCTCGCTCCAGAACGCCGTCGGCGGCGTGTCACGGGTTTCGAACTCGCGCACGACCGTGCCGTCGTGGCGCACAAGCGACCACAGCATGACCAGTTCACCCGGCCGGTCGTGGTGCAGCTGCTGGTAGCCGACACCACGAAGCTCGAGCGCGTTCCGGTTGGCCCAGCGGGAGCCGGCAACCACACCGTGGCTGCGCAGCGCCGTTGACATCGCGGTCGCAAGCGCTTGTCCGACCCACCCCTCCGGCCCCTCCACGGTGGCGACAAACACGCCCTCCCCCCCGGGGACCGTGAGCAGCGGGTTGTCGAGCCGCGAGAGGCCCTCGGTCCGGAACGGTTGCGGAACCGGACCGCAGGACGCGAGCACGAGGACGATGATCGCGGCGAGCAGTCCGCCGCCTACAGCAGCACGCATGTGGCAAGGGTGCACAGCAGGGCACCGGCAAGCATCATGTAGAGGTAGGGCACGCCTGTTCCTTCGCGACCAGCTCGAGCGAGGCGCTCGACAGCCGCTCGTTTCCGGTCTCGGTCTCGGTCACGATCACGGACTCGCCAGGCGCCATGGCAAGGTTCCGCTCGCTGTCGGCAAGGATCATGTGCAGGAAGAACACCATGCCTGGCTCCGCCAGCACCGGGTTGCCGGTATAGAACATCGGTGCGTCCATCCAGCAGGGGGCGTAGGTGGCGCCGAGGCTGTAACCGCAGGCGTTCATCCGCGCCGCCCGATATCCCCTGCGGTCGAGAACCCGGGCGTGGGCATCGAACACCGTGCCGACCGGATTGCCGGGTCGCAGGGCCTCGCGGCAGGCGGCAAGCGCCTCGAGCGCGGCATCGTGCATGTCGCGCTGACGGTCCGTGACCGGTCCGGTCACGATGGTCCGCATCAGGCACGCGTGGTACTGGCGCCAGACCCCCGCGAACTCCAGCGTCAGCTGGTCCTGCTCTCCGAGCCGCCGGCGCCCGGAAAAATACCGGCACAGCAACGCGTCGGGCCCGGAGCCGACAATGAACGGATTGGCCGGGTAGTCGCCTCCGGCCCCGAGCACGGCTCCCTGCATGGCGGCCAGCACGCGGGCTTCCTCGACCCCTGGCCCGGTATGCAGGTTCGCGGCGTCAAGTGCGGCATCCGCCAGTACCGCCGCCCTGCGGACGCAGGCGATTTCGGCCGGGCTCTTGACGGTGCGGATCGTGGAAACCAGCTCGGATGCATCAGCAAGCGGGCACACCCCCTCCATGGCGTCCACCAGCCGGAACCCCGCAGCCGCGGTCAGTCCGGGCGCGTCGTACTCGACACCCAGCGACCGTCCCGCGAGTCCGAGGTCCCGGAGCATGTCACGCAGCTGCAGCACCGGGCTCGCCCCGTCCCTGTCCACCCAGATGCGGATATCCCCGATCAGGCTGGTGTTCTGCGCCTGCCGCAGGTCCGGGGCGCGGGTGATGAGGGCGAGGCGTCCGTCGACCCCGAGGTACAGGCACTGGAAGAAGCAGAACCCGAAACTGTCGTACCCGGTCAGGTAGTACATGCTTTCCTGGCGGAACATCAGCAGTCCGTCGAGGCCACGGGCCTCCAAGTCCCGGATCACGCGGGCGGTCCGGGCTGCGTACTCCTCGCGTTCGAAATGCAGGGCCACGGCTCACTCCTCCAGCGCAATGACCGACAGCATGCGGCCGAAGTCGGGCTCCCCCCGCAACCGCGACCGCCGGTAGCTGAAACACCGGTCCTCGTCGGCACAGGTGTCCACCCCGAGCGCGATCACCTCGGCCACACCCGCCCCGGCCAGGCGGGAGCAGATGTACCCCGGCAGGTCGAACATGAAGTGGCCGTCGCGCCGCGCCGGGACGAACCAGGCCGCGTCCGCCGCCGAACGGTCGATGAACGGGCCCGGAAACTCCGGCCCGACCTCGTAGGAACCGGGGCCGATGGTCGGTCCGAGCGCCGCCACCATGCTCCCGAGACGCGCACCCAGTCCGACCATGGCGTCGATCGTGGCCTCCAGCACGCCCGACAGCGCTCCGCGCCACCCGGCGTGCGCCGCGCCGATGACCCGGTTCTCCTGGTCGGCAAACAGGACCGGACCGCAGTCCGCCGTCAGGATGCCGAGCGCCCGGCCCGGTGTCGTGGTGACCAGTCCATCCGCCCTGGGTGGACTGGACCTGCCGGTCCCGGCCTCCACCACGATGGCCGAGTGGTGCTGGTGGCACATGAACAGCGCGTTCGCCGGCAGGTCGATCGCCGCGAGGGCACGCTCCCTGTTGGCAAGCACGCGCGCGCGGTCGTCGCGCGACCCCAGGCCGCAGTTGAGCGACCGGTAGAGACCCGAGCTGACGCCACCCTCGCGCGTGAAGAACGCGTGGCGGACCCGGTGCGCGGAGAACTGGTCGACCTGGATCATCGCAGTGTGCCCGCTCCCGTCATGCCCGGAAACCGGGCGGCATGTCCTGGTCGCGCGGCAGGATGGCCGCTGCCTTGAACAGCGTGCCCATTTGGCCGGGGTCGATCAAGCGGGCCATGTCCCGCTCGACCCGGATGCGCCGGTCCGCATCTCCCCCCCGCCCGAGCGCGGCGGCGCGCTCGCGGATGCCGAGTTCGACCAGGAAACGGCCCTGGTCCACCGGGCCGTGCATGACACAGCCGGCCGCGGCCGCGCGCTCGCGCAGGCGCGCGAAGTCGACGTGGCTCGACAGGTCTGCGCGCCCCGGTGCCTCGAGGGGGTCGACCGGCCGGTGTCCGCACACAGCCTGCAGGGTGGCGCCGCGCGCGTTGCGCATCGCGCCGTAATCGACGAACAGTCCGGCTCCGCCGCGCGCCGAGATCCGGGCCGCGACGTCGGACACCAGGTGTTCCGCCGCCGGGCAGATCTCGGCGATCAACCCGTCCTCGCGGGACCGGCGCAACGGTTCCGGCAACACGCCGGTGAGGGTCGAGGGAACCCGGTCCACCGCCCAGCACAGCCCGTCTCCGTCAGGCCTGGCCGATACCAGCACTTCACGCCAGTCGCCGTCACGCAGGACCAGCTGGTGGATCGGCAGGGCATCGAGAAACTCGTTGGCGATCACAAACCAGGGACCGTCGGGCATGTCCGACAGGTCCCGGTGCCAGACCGGTTCGAGGTGTGCAAGTCGCTCGGCCTGGGACCGGCGCAGTACCGGGCTCGTCTCGACCAGGTGAGGCGTCCGGACCAGGACACCGGCGCCGGCCGCCGCGATCGCCCGGGCCGCGTCGGCCATCAACGTTCCGCGCCCCGGGCCGAGTTCGACCAGGACCGCGTCGGGCGGTGACCCCTGGGTGGTCCATGCCGACACCATCCACAGGCCCAGCAGTTCGCCGAACATCTGCGAGACTTCGGGCGCGGTCACGAAGTCGCCGCCCGCGCCAAGCGGATCGCCGGTCGCGTAGTACCCCGACTGACGGTGGTGCAGGGCCTCGGCCATGAATTCCGCAACCGTCATCGGCCCGACCCGGCGCACCCGCCGTTCAAGCCAGTCGGCATCGGCTCCGGTCACCTGGCAACACTCCTGCGCAGCGACCATCCGACCAGCAGGCACCCGGCAAGGATCATCGGAACCGACAGCAGCTGCCCCATGGTCATCTGTCCGAGCACGAAGCCGAGATGCCGGTCCGGTTCGCGCAACAGTTCGACGAGGAACCGGGAAACGCCGTACCCGGCGACAAACAGCCCCGTGATCAGCCCCGGCCGGTCGGTACCCCAGCCCCGCGACATGGCAACCGCGCCGACAACGAACAGGACCAAACCTTCCAGGCCCGCCTCGTAGAGCTGGCTCGGGTGCCGGGCGAACGGGCCGCCGGCCGGAAAGACCATGGCCCACGGCACGTCGGAAGCCCGGCCGTACAGCTCACCGTTGATGAAGTTCGCGATTCGCCCGAAGAACAGGCCGATCGGCGCCGCCGCGGAGACGGTGTCGGCCACGGCGGCAACCGGAATTCCGTGGCGCCATGCAAACAGGCACCCGGCGATGACAACGCCGAGGAACCCGCCGTGAAACGCCATCCCGCCCTTCCAGACCATGAGGATATCGAGCGGATTGGCGATGAAATACGCCGGGTTGTAGAACAGGACATAGCCAAGGCGACCGCCGACGATGACCCCGACGGTCACCATCCACAGCAGGTCGTCCATCCTGTTCGTGCTGACGGGAACCCGGCGGCTGCGGGCAAGGTACAGGCAGTACCGCCACCCGAGAAGCAGGCCGGCGAGATAGGCCAGCGCATACCACCGGATCGCAATCGGTCCGACCTGGAACGCAACGGGATCGATCACGGGAAAGGCCAGCGCCGCAAGCATGCCGGAGTGATAGTTGGTTGCCGCAGCCAACGCAATCGTGCGCCCGGGCGATGCCTGCCTGTCGACAGGTGAAATCCGCGCCCGCCTGTGCCAAGGTCTGCAGGATCCGGATCACGGACGGGGATGGACTGGACAATGCAGAGGGACAACAGGATTCTCCGGGATCTGGCACAGGTCGCGAACGGCGCCTTCTCGGTGGCGACAGCGGCGCGCTCCGAACTCGAACAGATCGTTCAGCACCGCCTCGAACGGTTCTTCAACCAGCGAGGCTGGGTGACCCGCGAGGAGTTTGACGCGGTCAGGGACATGGCGATCAGGGCCCGGTCCGGGCAGGAGGAACTGACCCGGCGCATCGAGGAACTCGAAGCGAAGTGCCGCGAGTGCGATGCACAGGCGGCGGACGCGCCCGATGCCGCGGAATCGGGGAACGGCGATCCTGACGACGGCGAGGCGTCCGACGACAGCGACTGAACTTCCCGGACCCGGCCGGGAGGTTCGCGGCGACCTGCGCCGGACGATGTTTGCGGGGCGTTCCCGTCAACCGGTGGTGATTCCCGTCCCCTGACGGGAAAGATCTGGCGCAAGCTCGATATCTGGTGTTTTGTGGAGCGACTGGCGCTAGTAGACTTGGCCAATACCGCCCGGGATCGCAGTACCGGGCAGTTCCAGTGCCGGGAGACAGCCCGATGCCGGTAGAAACCCTGACCACCGAACAGTTGAACCTGCACCCGCTTGACGTGCTGGAAGAAGTACTGTCCGCCCACGACCGCGAGTGCGAGCGGGTCAGCGAAACCGATCTTTTCCTCGAAATCAGCGGCCGCTGGTGCGACTATCGCCTGTACTTCCACTGGCAGGAGGAGCTGGATGCGCTGCACTTCTCCTGCATCTTCGAAACCCGCATCACCGGGGACCGGTCCGCAGAGGTGCACAGGCTGCTGGCGCTGATCAACGAGCGCCTGTGGCTCGGGCACTTCGACCTCGCAACACCGGAGGGGACGCTGTCATTCCGCTACACCATGCTCCAGCGGGGTGCCGGCCCGGTTTCCATCGAGCAGTACGAGGATCTTCTTGACGTGGCAATCAACGACTCGGACCGCTACTTCCCCGCATTCCAGTTCGTTCTCTGGGGCGGCAAGTCGGCGGAGGACGCACTGGATGCGGCAATGATCGACGTTGCGGGGACGGCCTGACCCATGGCCGGGCCCCTTCTCCTTGTCGGCTGCGGCAAGATGGGCGGCGCGATGCTCGACGGCTGGCTCGAGAGCGGCGCGTCGCCGGCAGGCGTCATCGTGATCGAACCGGATTCGGACGCGGTCACCCGGTTTGCCGGACGATCCGGGGTTTCGATCCACGCCGATGCCGGTTCGGTGCCGGACGAGCCGCCCCCCTCGACGGTGGTGCTGGCGGTCAAGCCGCAGGTCATGGACGAGGCGATTCGCCCGCTCAGGCGGTTCGTCAGGCCGGAAACCGTGTTCCTGTCGATCGCGGCCGGCCGGACCCTTGCCTCCTTCGAACGCGAACTCGGTACCGGGGCGGCGGTCGTGAGGGCCATGCCGAACACGCCGGCCGCGGTCGGTCGCGGCATCACGGTGCACGTAGCCAACAGTCGGGTCCATCCGGACCAGGCCGAGACCTGCGGCCGGCTGCTCGAAGCGGTCGGCGAGACGGTGGCGGTATCCCGTGAGGACCTGCTCGATCCGGTCACCGCGGTCTCCGGCAGCGGGCCCGCCTACGTGTTCCTGCTGATCGAGACACTGGCGCAGGCCGGCGAGAAGGCCGGGCTTTCGCCGCAGCTTGCAGGCCAGCTCGCACGGGCGACCGTGGCGGGCGCCGGCGAACTCGCACGGCTCTCGAGCGAGGATGCGGCCCAGCTGCGCAGGAACGTGACCAGTCCGGGCGGAACCACCGCCGCGGCCCTGGACGTTCTCATGGCCGATGACGGCATGCAGCTGCTGCTCGACCGGGCCGTCGAGGCGGCAACGCGACGCTCGCGCGAACTCGCGGGCTGACCGGGCGCCACGACAGCGTGGGCAGGTCCCGCGGCCGCATGGTATGATCGCGGGTCCCGTTGGTGGAAAGACAGGATCCGACAGTGGAATCCGAGCGCCACGAAGCCGTATTCCAGGCGGCAATGCACCTCGCCGAACAGGGCAGGTGGCGATCGTGCTCGCCCGCCGACATTGCCGCACTCGCCGGAATCGACTCGCTTGATCCGGAGCTTGGCGACCGCATGTCCATCCTGCGCAGCTTTTCACGCGCAATCGACAGCACGGTGTCCGAACGGGCGGCCGGCACGCTCGACGACGCGGACGTGCCGGTTCGCGAGAAGCTGCTCGAACTGCTCCTGCTTCGGTTCGAGGCGCTTGTCCCGTACCGGTCAGGGGTCACGGCCCTGCTGCGGGGCCTGCCACTGAACCCGGACCAGGCGGCGCGCGGCCTCCCGTTCCTCGCCCGATCGATGAGGCAGAGCCTCGAGCTGTGCGGCATCAACGCGTCGGGGCTTCGCGGGACGGCACGGATCGGCGCGCTCAGCCTGATCTTCCTTGACGCCGCCCGTGTCTGGGCCAGGGACACCGGTGAAGACCTCGCGGCGACGACCCGGCACCTTGACGAGCGCCTGCGCAGGGCCGAGAACCTGGAACTGCGCCTTGCCCGGCCCGACTGGTGCGGCCGCCGGAGCAGCGGTTGATGCTGCGGTGCAACATTTGTGTTGACATTCTCCATGCGTGATCCCATATAGCGCACTATTGCGCCGCAGCATGACGGTGCCGGACAGTGCCGGAGAGGTCCCATGGCCGAATACACGAACCCGTTCCTGAGTTTCGACGTCCAGAAGCTGTTCGCCGATGCGCAGCTGCCTGGAACCAACGCCGAGGCGATCCTCGCGTTCCAGAAGAAGAACATCGAGGCCGTTGTCAGCGCCAACCAGGCCGTTGCGGAGGGCGTGCAGGCGGTTGCACGCCGTCAGGCAGAGATCGCGCAGGAATCCGTGCGCGAGCTGTCCGCCCGGTTCGGCGAGGTCGTTGACGGCACGAGCGCCAAGGATCCGCTCGCGAGGCAGACCGAGCTGCTGAAGGAAGCCGTGGACAAGACGGCCGAGAACATGACGGAACTGTCGGACCTGGTGCGCAAGTCGCAGACCGAGGCTTTCGACATCCTGCGTCGCCAGGTGGCGGACAATCTCGACGAACTCAGGCAGTTCACCAGCACCTCCGCCACCTGACGGACGATCAGTCGAAGCCATGACGCTCTCGTTCGACGACTTCCTGAAGGTCGACATCCGGGTCGGCACCGTCATCGAGGCCGAACCGTTTCCCGAGGCCCGGCGTCCCGCCTACCGGCTTCGGGTGGACTTCGGCCCCGAGATCGGTGTTCGCAAGACCTCTGCCCAGGTCACCGGCCACTACACCCTGGACCAGCTGAAGGGCCGGCAGGTCGTGGCAGTGGTCAACTTCCCTCCCAAGCAGATCGGGAAGTTCATGAGCGAGGTGCTGGTCCTGGGAATTCCGGACGCCGACGGCGAGGTGGTGCTGCTCGGGGTCGACCAGGACGTCCCGAACGGGGGCCGGATGTACTGAACGGCCGGTCCGGTCGCTACGGCAGGATCAACGCTGCAGGTCGGGCGCGCCTTCCTCCCGGGCCCCTCCCGACCCGCGACGTGCAGCTCCCCGGCCCGCCATTTCGCGGGCCGGGGACGCTCTACTACACCGGAAACCTGAGCGTGAAACGCGACCCGCCCTGGGGAGCGCATCCCGTCGTCACGTCACCACCGTGGCTGCGCGCAACGTCACGCGCGATGGCAAGACCGAGTCCGACCCCGCCGGTTCCCGGGTTGCGTGACTGGTCGAGCCGATAGAACGGCTGGAACACGGTCTCGTATTCCTGCGGCGGAATGCCGGGCCCGTCGTCATCAACCGTCACGGTTACCGAGGCCTCGGTTATCTCCAGGGTCACGAACACGTGGCTGGCGTGGCGGATCGCATTGTCGACCAGGTTCCCGATCGCGCGGCGCATGGCCTCCGGCCGTATCTCCAGCAATTCCGGACCCGAGACCGTCTCGGTAAGCGCGATGCTCCCCCCGTTGCGATTGCCGGAACCCACGACTTCGCGAAGAAGTTCGACCATGTCGTCGACCCGGGTCCTCTCGGTACCCTCGCCGCGCGCGAAGTCGAGAAACCCCTCGACCATCGCCTCCATCTGACGGACATCGCCTTTCAGGCCCTCGACCTCCGGGTTGTCGGGCAGCATCGCCAGGCTGAGCTTCATGCTGGTAAGCGGACCGCGCAGGTCGTGCGAGACGCCGGCCAGCATTTCCGTGCGCTGGGTCAGCTGCCGGGTGATGCGTTCCCGCATCAACTGGAAGGCCTCGGCCGCCTGGCGGACCTCGGTTGCACCCTGGGCCCGGAAGTCACCGACGCTGCGTCCCTTGCCGAAGGCATGGGCGGCCGCCGCGAGACGGCGGATCGGCCTGATCTGGTTGCGCATGAAGACGGTGGCGATGGCGAACAGCACCAGTGAACTGCCGCACATCCAGAGCAGGAAGATGTAGTGGGTCGAGGTGTAGAGCCGCTTCCTGCTGACCTCGATCTCGAGCACACTGTCCTCGAGCCCGAGCCAGATGACGAGCCGCCTGTCGCGGCGTTCGGGATCGATGCGGAAAGGCACCCTGACCCGTTCCGACAGCGCCGCAGCCAGTACCTGTTCCTCCTGGCCGCGAAACAGTGTCTGTCTCGGAGCCATCAGGTCCGCTCCCGGCTTCCACGCGAGCTTCATGTCCAGCAGCCGGTGCGCCCTGTCTGCGAGCTCCTGAAACTCCGCTTCACCCTGCGTCGGCACAAGCTCATCGGCGACCCACGAGACGTCACCGGCCAGCGACTGCGCCAGTCTGCGGGTCATCGAATCCCAGTGGCGGTCGAAAAACACGAACACCGAGATCACCAGCATCAGCACCAGCGGTGTCATGATGATCGCCATGCTGCGGCCGAACAGGGTCCTTGGCAGCGACCGCCTGAAGGCCTGGGCTCCCGTCGCAGGAAAACGGGCGAGCGAACGCCAGGCGTCGGTCACGGGTCCGGCACCAGCACGTACCCCTTGCCGCGCACGGTCTGGAGGTACCGTGGATACTTGCTGTTCTGCTCGATCTTGCGGCGGAGCCGGGTGATCTGGGTATCGACAGCCCGGGCCGACCCGTTGACCGCCTCGCGCCGCAACAGCTCGTCACGGGTCAGGGTCATGCGCGCGCTCGTCGCAAAGGTTCGCAGCAGGACGGTCTCGGAGTCGGTTAGCGGAACCACGCCGTCGGGCGAGAGCAGTTCGCCGGTCTCGACGTTGAACCGGCGCGAGCCCAGCCTGATCCAGGCGGTGTCCCCGGGGTCGCCGGCGCTCGAACGGCGCAGGATCGACCTGATCCGAAGCAGGAGTTCACGCGGCTCGAACGGCTTGCCAAGGTAGTCATCGGCGCCGGCCTCGAGACCCTCGATCCGGTCTCCGGGCTCCGATCTGGCAGTCAGCAGCAGGATCGGCACCTGCATGTGGCGCCTCAGGTCACGCGTGAGTTCATACCCGGACTCGCCCGGCATCATGACGTCGAGGACGAGCAGGTCGAACCGCATGAGCGCGAGCCGGGCGCGGGCTTCGGCGGCATCCGCCGCGCTCGAGACCCGAAACCCGTTGTCCCGGAGAAACCGGCCCAGCAGGTCGCGGATGCGGTCATCATCGTCGACGACCAGCAGGTGCGGCTGCTCATTCATGCCCGGGCTTTCCCGGCGGCCGCGACGCCGTGTCGAACCGCCAGCGGTCCGAAGGGTCCATGATTCCCAGCATCACGCCGCGGAACCCGGCGGCGGCGCCGCCGCCTGCCTCCCGAAAGGCCCTGTCGATACGGTCGCGCTGGTTGCGGGTCAGTTCCCGTTCGAGCGCGATGCCCTTCTGCGTCAGGTGCAGCAGGCGCATCCTGCGGTCGTGTTTCGAGTGCGTGCGCACGATGTAGCCGTCGCGCACCAGCTGTGCGAGGACCCGGGCCAGGCTCTGCTTGGTGATCTTCAGGATCGCCAGCAGGTCCTTGACCGCGATGCCGGGATTGCGGCCGACGAAGTACACCGCCCTGTGATGGGCACGCCCGAGTCCGATCCTCGCCAGCATGCTGTCCGGCTCGGCGGTGAAGTCGCGGTAGGCGAAGAACAGCAGTTCGATCGCCTGCCGCAGGTCCTCGTCGCTCGCGCGGCGCGGCCCGGAGTTTATGTCAGACATGTTGACATAGTTTCTGGTTGCGATTAGGGCTTTCGGCTGCCGGAACAAGCGCGCATGATAGCTCAAACCGGCTGAAACGTCTGCCCGCCCGATCATGCGTGCGCACGCACTCGAGCTGAACTGGAAATGCAACCATGGCTCTCATTCCCTTCGATGACCGCGACGGTCACATCTGGTTCAACGGTGACTACATCAACTGGCGCGACGCCAGGCTGCATGTCCTCAGTCACGGGCTTCACTACGCGAGCAGCGTCTTCGAAGGCGAGCGGGTCTACGGCGGGACCATTTTCAGGTCGCGGGCCCACACCGAACGGCTGCACAAGTCGGCGGCGCTGCTGGGTTTCGAGATCCCCTACTCCGTGGACGACATCGAGGCTGCCAAGCACGACATGGTCGAGCGCACCGGCGTCGGCGAAGGCTACGTGCGACCGATCGCGTGGCGTGGCAGCGAGATGATGGGGGTCTCCGCCCAGGAGACCCGGATCAACGTGGCGATCGCGTTGTGGGACTGGCCATCCTATTTCGACGCCGAGGCCAAGACCAAGGGCATCAACCTCGCGATCGCGCGCTGGCGACGCCCGTCGCCCGAATGCGCGCCCACCGACAGCAAGGCCGCCGGGCTGTACATGATCTGCACTCTCTCCAAGCACGAGGCGGAGTCCGAGGGGCTGCATGACGCGCTGATGCTGGACTACCGCGGGCTGGTCGCGGAAGCGACAGGAGCGAACGTGTTCTTCGTGATGGAAGACGGCAGGCTGCACACGCCGGTCCCGGACTGTTTTCTCAACGGTATCACCCGGCGAACGGTGATGGCGCTGGCCCGTCAGCGCGGCTACGAGATCGTCGAGAGGCAGATCAGGCCGGAAGAGATGGCCGGGGCGTCCGAGTGTTTCCTGACCGGAACCGCCGCGGAGGTCACTCCGGTCGGCAGCATCGGCGAATACCGCTTCACACCGGGCAGGATCACCGCCGAACTCGACGCCGACTACAACGCCCTGGTCCGCGGCCCGGACGCCGCCGTCCGGGCGGCCGAGTAACGGCCCCCCTCAGGGTCCCGAACGCGCCGCGTCGGAGGCGCACCAGTCGATCAGCCGGTCGAGGAAGTGCGCGCAGGCAGCCAGCTGCGACACCTCGACGAACTCGTCGGGCTGGTGCGCCTGCTCGATCGAACCGGGCCCGAAGATCACGCCGGGGATCCCGGCCTGCTGGAACAGGCCGGCCTCCGTACCGAAGGCGACCGTCCCCGACTCGTTCAGGCCTGTCAGGTGCCGGATCAGCTGTTCGGCCGCCGACGTGGTGTCGGGGATCAGCGGCGGGGCGGAGTTGCGCAAATCCATCGTCACGCCTGCGTTCGGTGCGACCGACTTCAGCTTCGGGTCGATCTCGGTGGCGATGTAGTTTCGCACCCGCGTGTCCAGTGCATCCTGGTCCTCGTTCGGCACCCCCCTGAATCCCCAGTTGATGGTGGTGTATTCCGGGATGATGTTGAAGGCTGTCCCCCCCTGCATCACGCCGACGTCAAAGGTGGTATAGGGCGGATCGAACGGGCAGTCGGGATCGGCATTGCGGGCCAGTTCCCCCTGCAGGTCCTCGATGAAGCTGACGATCCTGGCGGCTGCCATGATCGAGTTCGCGCCACGGTGCGGTTCGCTCGAGTGACCTGGAACGCCCCGAACCACGGTCCGGTAGGAACGCCCGCCCTTGTTGCCACCGATGATCCCCATCGATGTCGGTTCGCCCACGATCGCCGCGCGGGGCAGCGGGAGGTTCTCCACGACATCGCGGATCAGTCCACGCACGCCCAGGCAACCGACTTCCTCGTCGTAGGAAAACGCGATATGGAGCGGCACCACGAGATCGCGCGCCAGCATGTCGGGCACGCAGGCAAGCACCACGGCGCAGAATCCCTTCATGTCACACGTGCCGCGACCGTAGAGCCTGCCGTTGTCCCGGCGCATCCTGAACGGATCGCTGCTCCAGTCCTGCCCGTCGACCGGCACCACGTCCGTGTGCCCCGACAACACCACCCCGCCGCGGTCGTCCGGTCCGATGGTCGCCCACAGGTTTGCCTTGAGACCGTCTTCGTCGTGGGTGAGCCTCGAACTCACCCCGAGCCCTGCCAGGTACCCGCGCACGACGTCGATCAGCTCGAGATTGCTGTTTCGAGAGATGGTATCGAAGGCCACCAGACGGTCCAGCCACTCGATTGCGTCCGCCAGACGATCAGCCATCACTTGGTTCCTCCCGGGGTTCAGCGGGTCCAGAACGCTGCGGAGAACAGCACCAGGACGGTAAAGAGCTCAAGCCTTCCGAGCAACATGCCGATCGACAGCAACCACTTGGCGGCTTCCGGCAGCGTGCTGAAGTTGCCGGACGGACCAATGGTGTCGCCAAGACCGGGTCCGACGTTGCTGAGCGCCGTCGCGGCACCCGACATCGCGGTGACGAAGTCCAGGCCGATCGCGCCGAGTGCCGCGGCCAGGATCACGAAGGAACAGATGTAGAGGTAGAAGAACCCCATGACCGCGTGGGACACGCTTTCCGAAATCGGCTTGCGGTTGTAGTAGGCGATGAACACCGCGTGCGGCAGCATCAGTTGGCGAACCTGGACCCGGGCGGTGGCGAAGAGCACCTGGAAGCGGAAGATCTTGATGCCGCAGGTGGTGGAGCCGGCGCAGCCCCCGACGAACATGAGGCACAGCAGAAGGATGAACGGGAACCCGCCCCAGCTGTCGAATTCCGCGGTGCTGTAACCGGTTCCCGTCAGGACCGAGATCACGTTGAAGGTGCCATAGCGCAACGCATCGAGCGGCCCCATTCCGAGGCCGAGCCACAGCCACAGCACCACGGCAGCGACCGAGATCACGACCACGCCCAGGAACCACTGTACCTGGCTGTCCCGGAAGATCGGCATCACCACCCCGCGTACTGCCGAGAGGTAGTAGACGAACGGCAGCGAACCGATGATCATTCCGGCGACGATGATCCACTCGGCACGCGGGTTTTCGAAGAAGCCGATCGACCCGTCCCGGGTCGAGTAGCCGCCGGTGGCAATGGTGGTCATGGCGTGCGTAATCGCATCGAAACCCGAGAACCCGACCAGCCACAGCGCCAGGGCGCAGATCGAGGTCAGCAGCAGGTAGATCGTGAAGATCGCGCCGGCCAGCGATGCCGCCCTGGGCAGCACCTTGTCCGGCGTGTCGAACGCCTCGGTCACGAAGAGTTGCATGCCGCCGACGCTCAGGATCGGCAGGATGGCGAGCGCCATCACGATGATTCCGACCCCACCGAGCCACTGCAGCAGCGCCCGCCAGAGCAGGATCCCCGGGGAGACGGCGTCGAGGTCGGCAATGACGGTCGAGCCGGTGGTCGTGATGCCGGACATCGACTCGAAGAACGCGTCGGCGACCCCCATGCCCAGATCGGAAAACGCGAATGGCAAGGCGCCGACGATGGCCACGGTGAGCCAGCTGATCGTGGTGAGCAGGAACGCCTCGCGCAGCCCGAGGCGGGTGTGGGCTCCGGTCCGGGTCACCAGCATCAGGCCGGTACCCACGAACAGCGCCACTCCCGCCGAGCCCGCGAACACCTGCCAGTCCGCATGGCCGGTCGCGAGATCGACCAGTGCGGGCACCGACATTGCCACCGCCAGCAGCGACATCAGCAGGCCGATGATGAACAGGACCGGTCCGACCGCGACCACGACAGCTCCATCCCGGGCGGTTCAACACTCCCGACGCGAAAGCCCCCGGTCAGGACCGGTAACGCACTCGCCGCAGTCCCGCATCCTCACGCAGTCTGATCGGCAAGCTGCAGGAAGTCGCGGCGAAGGTCGGTATCGTCCCGGAAACACCCGGTCATGGTTCGCGTCACCATCTCCACACCGGGCTTGTACACCCCGCGCGTGGTCATGCACTGGTGCGATGCCCGTATCACCACCGCGACCCCCATGGGCTGGAGGACCTCGTCGATTGTGGTCGCGATCTGCCGGGTCAGCTTTTCCTGGATCTGCAGCCTGCGGGCAAAGATCTCGACGACCCGCGCGAGCTTGCTGACGCCGACAACCCGGTTGCGCGGGATATAGGCAACATGCGCCACGCCGATGATCGGCAGGATGTGGTGCTCGCAGAAGGACTCGATGCGGACGTTCCGCAGCAGCACCATGTCCTGGTAGTCCCCGGTTTCCTCGAAGGTGCGGGCCAGCACGGTGGCCGGATCCTGCTCGTATCCGCCGAACAGTTCCCGGTACGCGCGCACCACCCGCGACGGCGTATCAACCAGACCTTCCCGGTCGGGGTCGTCGCCGATCCACTCGATCAGCGTGCGGACCGCCTGTTCCGCATCGTCCCGGCTCGGTTTCAGTCTGCGCAGGGCGCCGACCGGGTCCAGAACCTCGGGCCCGGCGGAACCATGGTCGTCTGGCGACATGCTGCGTTCCCCGTGATGGTACGCTGCCCATCATTGCAGCGCGCCGTGCTGATGGCAAACGAACACCCGATCCGCGGACGTCATCGCTCGAACGGATCACCGGGCGCTTGATACCACGCAAGTCCCGGGCAGCAAAGTCGCTGTCACCCCGTCGGCGCGGGCCGGTTCCAGGCACCGGGCCTGACGGAAATCGCCGCAGACATTCGCACACGGGCCAGCATCGGCCCGGAAGTCATGGACGTGCACATCCTCGCGGTGTGACAGGAACGCGAACTGTTCGGTGCCCTGTTCGTCGGGCTGTCCCCGTCCCCGCGACGCGCACCGGGTACACGCGCATGACCGGCGTTCGCGGCCGGTCCCTGATTTCGCCCTCAACGGCGCATGCGGCAGCGCAGTGATGGCGTGCTCGGGGCGTAACGGTGCCGTCGCCCCGGACCGTATCGATTTTCGGATCGAGGGCTCCGCCGGGACGGTAGCCGTGCCCGCCTCCCCGTGTCCGCCCCCGTACAGGGTACCGGCGCGAGAGAACACGCGCGCCCGGGCACGATGCCGCCGGGAGGCTCGCGGTCGCGTCAAAGGCGCTCGCAGGGCACGGAGCCGCCCGCGGTCGTGACCGACACGAACCGGGCGCGGGGGCCCGCCAGTTACTCACCGCAGCGTCACGGCTTCCCTCACCACTTGGCGATCAGCGCGGTCCCGGCATCGGGCCTTGCCGGAAAGCACGATACGAGGCGTTCGGCGAGGCGATCCCGTCGTGCGCGAAAGGCGGTGTCGTTGAACAGGTTACGGTGCTCGCCCGGATCGGCCTCGAGATCAAACAGCTCTCCCCAGTGCGGCTCGCCCTCCGGATAGAGCGTCAGGCGCCACCTGTCGGTAACGATGGAGTGGTTGTAGACGCGCGCGTCAATGCGGGGATGGAACTCGAGGAACCGCTCCCGGCGTCTCAGGCATCCGCCGCGCAGCACCGGCACCAGGCTCTCCCCATCCCCGCCCGCTTGCGCGGTATCGATACCGGCAAGCTCAAGCAGGGTCGGGGCGATATCCAGGTGGGAACTCGGTGCCAGGGAGCATTCCCCACCCGGAATGCCAGGTTCCGTCATCACGAAGCTCACCCGGCACAGATCGCCATAGGGCGGCGGCCCCTTGTGCAGGAGCCCGTGGTGTCCCAGGAACTCACCGTGATCGGAGGTGTAGACCACGATCGTCTCGTCGGCAAACCCCGTCGCGTCGAGCTTCGCCAGCACCCGCCCGAACTGATGGTCGATCTGTGCCTCCATCCCCCGCGTCAGGGCGATGGCGCGCGCCATGCTCTCCGGCGAGACCGCGTCCGTCACCGTCATGCCACCCTGCTCGACGGGTGCGGCATCGTTGTCGATCCAGTCGGCCGGAAGACGCGCGCGGACATAGTCCGGCATCCGCTCGAGCTCTCCCGCCACCGCGCGAGGCGCCGGTACGGACGCGGTGTCGAGCAGATCGGCCCACGGCCGCGGCGGGCTGAAGGGATGGTGCGGATCGGGAGTGGAGACGAAGAGCAGGAACGGCGGTTCGGCTCGCGCTAGGAACGCAATCGCCCGGTCTGCGATCCAGGTGTTGTAGTGCAGCGCGTCGGGAACGCCCGAGGTCCAGGCTTCGTCGAGGTCCGGCAAGGGTTGATCGAGCGCCGCCTCGGGCTGGTAGAGCGCGACGGCTTCGGGGTGATGCGAACGCAGCCACTGTGCGTAGTGTCCGGCCTCGGTCGCAAGCAACGACTCGCCGATCATGAAGTCGACGGTGTCGTACCCGAAGTAGGGCCCGTTCCAGCCCGACCCGGATCCGGCCTGCCAGAACGGCACGGATTCAGGATATCCGTGAGACCGATCGGCCATGATGGGTTGCAGGTGCAGCTTGCCCACCGCGTGGGTCGAGTACCCGGCCCGTGAAAGCTGCCCGGGCAGCGTCGCAATTCCCGCATGCATCGTGCGCCCGTTCGTCGTCATGCCGTGGTGGCGCGGGTAGCGTCCCGTGATCATCGTACCCCGGCTTGGAGAACAGATCTGGTTCGGCGTCAGATGGTTGCCGAAGCGCACGCCGCGAGCCGCAACGGCGTCGATGTTGGGCGTTCGTGCGAGAGCGTTGCCGTAGCAGCCCAGGCTGTCGGCGCGCTGCTGGTCGGTACAGAAGATCACGAAACTGGGGCGGTCCACCAAGGTGCGTGGTCCTCCACGACGTCTGCGCCCGGCATGCCGGCGCCGGTCGCCGTCACTGTAGCGGTGAACCACGCACCGGTGCCATGCGGCTGTTCCGGCGCCGGAGGACGGGGCTCAATCCGCCCGGTTGTGACCGGGCAGTGTTCGTCCGGCACTGCGCGGACAACCAGCAAGACCGTGATCAGGTGCGCTCGTCCCTGCAAACGGGCTGCGGTCGCCCGGGAGTTCGGGCTAGAATGCGTCCGGACAGTCCAGGGCACGGGAGAGGCGCTCATGCGGATGAAGGGCAAGAACGGCATCGTGACGGCGGCGGCGTCCGGAATGGGCCGGGCCGGGGCGCTCAGGTTTGCCGCGGAAGGCGCGGCGGTGAGCGTGGTCGACATCGATCCCGACGGCGTGGCCGGAGTGGTGGGCGAGATCGAGGCCGCGGGAGGCACCGCGCACGGGATCGTCGCCGACCTGCGTGACGACGCCGAGGCGCGCCGCATCGTTCGCGAGACCGCGAACCGCTTCAACGGGCTGGACTTTGTCTGGAACCACGTCGGGCATCCGGGGCCGGCCTCGGTCGAGGACCTCGACATGTCGGACTGGGAGGAAGCCGTCGATCTCAACCTGCGCACCGTGTTCGTGACCACCGAGACCGCCCTGCCGGAACTGCGGGCGCGCGGGGGTGGCAGCCTCCTGTTTACCGCCTCGAGTTCCGGCCTGCAGGGCTCGATGTTCTCCCCGGTCTACTCCATGGCGAAGTTCGGAGTTGTCGGCCTGGTCAAGGCGATGGCGAAACGCTACGCCCGGGAAAACATCCGCATCAATGCACTGTGTCCCGGCCCGGTGGACACCCCGATGCTGCGGGTCTTCGTCGCGCGGCCGGACCAGCAGTCGACCCAGGGCATGGACCGGGAGGAACTGGTTCGCTCACGCGGCGGCATGGCACCGATGGGGCGGCCCGGCCGGCCCGAGGAGATCGCGAATGCGGCACTTTTCCTGCTGTCCGACGAAGCCTCCTTCGTGACCGGCATCGCCATGCCGGTCGACGGCGGGATCACGGCCTGAGCCATGCCGGATTCCTTCCTGGTCAGGGACCCGGTCGAGTCGGTTCGCAGCCTGGAGGGGCTGATCGAGTCGCACGCGGCCGAGGGCGAGGCCCTGCGTCGCCTCGCACCGCCGGTCCAGGACGCGCTGCTCGGGGCCGGGCTGTTCCGAATGCTGCTGCCGCGGGAGCACGGCGGCCTCGAGGTCTCGCCCTCGACGTTTCTTGCCGCCATAGAGGCTGCCGCCCGCCTTGATGGCAGCGTAGCCTGGTGCCTGTGCCAGGGAAACGGGTGCGCCATGATCGGGGCCTACCTGGCCCCCGAGGTCGGTCAGCACATTTTCGGTGGTGATCCGCGAGCGGTCGTGGCGTGGGGACCGGGCAAGGCCGAGGCCAGGGTTGTCAGCGGCGGATACCGCGTGACCGGTCGACTGGCCTTTGCCAGCGGCGGCCGCCACGCCACCTGGCTCGGATGCCATGTGCCGGTGATCGAGACCGACGGATCGTACCGCCTGGGCCGGGACGGCACACCGGTGCAGGTCACCGCACTGTTCCCGCAATCATCCGCGCGCTGGATCGACACCTGGGACGTGATCGGCCTGTGCGCCACCGGAAGCGACGATTTCGAGATCCGGGACCTGTTCGTTCCAGACGCGCATGTGACCATACGCGACAGGGACGAGACCAGGGTTTCGGCCGGCCGCCTGTTCGTGATGCCGACCATGAGCATGTACGCGACGGGGTTCTCCGCAACCGCGATCGGCATCGCACGGGCGATGCTGGATGCGCTCAGCGATCTCGCGTACTCCAAAACGCCGCGACTGGCCTCCTCCAGGCTGTCGGACAACCCCGTCTTCCAGGCAGAGCTCGCCCGTTGCGAGGCCCGGTTGCGGTCCGCCCGTGCCCTGCTGGCCTCCGAGGTCGAGGCCATATGGAAGGACGTCGTGCGCACGGGGAGATTGCCCATCACCGACCGGTACCGGATCCGGCTCGCAGCCACCCACGGTATCCACGAGGCCCGGACCGTTGCCGAGACGGTATGGGACCAGGCGGGCGCGACCGCCATCCGAACCGGCAGTCCGTTCGAACGGCGCTACCGGGACATCCGCACCGTCACCCAGCAACTGCAGGGGCGCAGCTCGCATTTCCGGACTGTCGGCGCGTTCCTGCTCGGTCACCCGGCGGACCTGTCGGTCGTCTGACCCGGCGGGTTGTCTCAGCCGGTCACCGTGACCGGGGCCCGGGCCGTGACGAACCCCTCGTACCCGCCCGCGACCACCGCATCGCACTTCGCCTTGTAGGCGTGCACTCCCGCCACGTAGGGCATGAACACCCTCGGCTTGCCTGGAATGTTGGCTCCCATGTACCAGGAATTGGCCTTGGGATAGAGAGTGGCCTCGGCTACCTCGCGGGTGTGGGTCACCCACTCCTCCTGGGCCTGCTCCGTTGCCTCGATCCGCCCGAGCCCCTTCTCGCGCATGTGTTCGAGGCATCCGGCGATCCAGTCGACATGCATCTCGATCGAAAGGATCATCTGGCTCTTCACGCCCGGGCTCTGCGGGCCGGTGACCATGAACATGTTGGGAAGGCCGGCAACCATCAGACCGAGATAGGTCCGCGGGCCGTGTTCCCACTGTTCGTCCAGGGTGACGCCGGAACTCGAACTGATGTCGATCGAGCGCATCGCGCCTGTCATGGCATCGAACCCGGTGGCGAACACGATCGCGTCAAGCGGATACTCGGCCTTGCCGGTCCTCACGCCGGTTTCGGTAATCTCCTCGATCGGATGGGTGCGAATGTCGACCAGAGAGACATGCGGCAGGTTGTAGGTCTCGTAATACCCGGTATCGAGTATGAGCCGCTTGGTCCCGATCGGGTGATCGTCGGGGCACAGCAGTTCGGCGGTCCGCGGATCGTTGACGATCTGCCGGATCTTGCCGCGCACGAAATCCGACGCCGTCCCGTTGGCCGCGTCCGAGGTCAGCAGGTCGGTGTAGGAGAACAGGAAGCTGATCGACCCTCCTTCCCGCCACTTCGCCTCGTACTGCTGACTGCGTTCTTCGGCACTCGCCTGCAGCGCCTCGAGCCGGGGGGTCGGATAGCCGGCGATCCCGAACGGTGTGTCGTAGGCTGCAACGCGCCGCTCTTCGTACTCCGACTTGTGGCGCGCCTCGGTTTCGGGGTTCATGGGACCGTTTCGGGCCGGCAGGCTGAAGTTGGCGGTGCGCTGGAACACCGTCAGTTCGCCCGCCTGACGCGCAATGATCGGGATCGACTGGACCCCGCTCGACCCGGTGCCGATCACGCCGACACGCAGCCCCGTGAAGTCGACCCCTTCCTTCGGCCACAGGCCGGTGTGGTAGGTCGCACCGGCAAACCGTTCGATACCCGGAATGCCGGGCAGCCGCGGCGTGGACAGGTTCCCCGCCGCCATGATGCACACCGGTGCGCTCACCCGTTCGCCGCTTTCCGCGACCAGCGTCCACAGGCCGGTGGCCTCGTCGTAGCGTGCAGCGGTGATCCTGGTGTTCAGCTGAACGTCACGCAGCAGGTCGAACCGTTCGGCGACATGTTCGACGTACTTCAGGATCTCCGGCTGGGTGCCGTAGCGTTCGGGCCACCGCCACTCCTGTTGCAGGTCCCGGTCGAAGGAGTAGGAGTACTCGAGGCTCTCGACATCGCACCGGCAGCCCGGATAGCGGTTCCAGAACCAGGTCCCCCCGACACCGTCTCCGGCCTCGTAGGCCCGGACCCGGTATCCCAGCCCCCGCAGCCGGTGAATGGCGTAGAGACCGGCAAGGCCGGCGCCGACGATGATGACGTCGAAGTCACGCCCGTCGTTCGCAGAGTGCCGTCCCTGAACGCTGTCAGGCATCGCCTGCCTCCCTGTCAGTGTTCGCCGCCGCCGGCAGCAAACGCCGCCTTCTGCTCGACACTCGCCTCGGTCTGGTAGCGCTCCTTCCACTCGGCGTAGGGCATGCCGTAGACGATCTCCCGCGCATCCTCGTAGCCGATGTCGTGACCCTGTTCGTCAGCCGCCGCCCGGTACCACTTCGACAGGCAGTTGCGGCAGAACCCGGCCAGATTCATCAGATCGATGTTCTGGACGTCCTTGCGTTCATCCAGGTGCGCGACCAGCATGCGGAACGCAGCCGCCTCGATCTCGGTACGCGTCTGTTCGTCGAACCTGTCGGTTGGCGTGCTCATGGTCGAACTCCACTCCTGCTGTTGACCCTTCACCGTTCCCTACAGCCCGGCGACACTCTCCTCGATCAGCGCATCGACGACGGCACGCAGCGCCTCCTCGTGTCCGGCGCCATCCGCCACCGCCCCCGCGTAGACCTGGCGCTGGCGATGGGCGCTGGTGCCGCGTTCGAGGATGTCGCGCGTGCGCAACACCTCGTCGGTCGACCCCAGTTCCTCCGCGTCCGGCAGGACAAGCTCGATCATCTCCTCAAGCAGCCCGGGATAGGGAAGAAGCTCGCCGCGACCCAGGTCGATCAGCCCGCCGTCAAGACCGTAGCGCTGGGCGCGCCAGCGGTTTTCCGCCACCAGCATCTCCGCGTAGTCCCGCCAGCGCTGGTTGTTGCGCCGCAATCTGTAGAGCATGTGGACCAGAGCCTGGAACAGGGCGGCAATCGCGATCGAATCGTCAAACCGGGTGCAGACATCGCATATCCGCATCTCCATGGTGGGGAACCGCGCCGAAGGGCGGATATCCCACCAGATCATCGAGGAATCCGCCATTGCGCCGACGCTGACCAGCACGTCGACATGTCGCTGGTACTCCGACCAGCTCGAGAAGGTGTTCGGCAGGCCGGTGCGCGGCATGTTGTCGAAAACGGCAACACGGTATGACGCAAGTCCGGTGTCAAGGCCGGTCCAGAACGGGCTCGACGTGCTGAGAGCAAGCAGGTGAGGCACGAAGTACGCCGCCTGGTTCATCAGGTCGAGCCGCAGGTCGGGATCGACGATACACACGTGCACATGCATGCCGCAGATCACCATCCGCCGGCTGATCCCCTGCATGTCGCGGGCAAGACCCTGGTAGCGGTCCTTCTCGGTCTGCTTCTGCTCCACCCACTGGGCGAACGGATGCGTGGATGCGGCCGTCAGCGCGAGACCCTCGTCCGCGGCGCAGTCCGCCACCGTCCTGCGAAGGTAGCCGAGGTGATCCCTTGCCTCCCCGATATTGGCACAGACCCTGGTCCCGACCTCGATCTGCGACTGCAGGAACTCGGTGGTGACCGAGGATCCGAGCAGTGACTCGCACCGTGCCAGGACGGTCTTGGGCGCCTCGCGAATCAGGTCCCTGCTCGACCGGTCGACCAGGAGGTATTCCTCCTCGATACCGAGTGTGAAGTTGCGCGGGGTCGACATCGCCTCAGGCAGCCTGCTGTCCGGATTGCGCGCGTTCGAGCAGGGTGCACTCGAGCGCGTCGCCGAACCGTTCGGCCCACAGACGCGCTCCGGCCCCATACTCGATCCTGTCCTGACGGAACTCCACGCCGACGGCAAGCAGATTGTGCGGCGTGGCGTGGGTCTCCATCGAGTACCCGGTGGGATGAAGCCCGGAATAGGGCTTGTTGTCGCCGACGCTGATGCGGGTGTCGGCTGCGAGCATCTCGATCAGGGGCCGGGCCAGCCTGTCATCCTGCTTGTACAGGATCCCGATGTCCCACGGGCGGAAGACACCTTCCATCACCGGCGTGAAACTGTGCAGAGCCACCAGGACCGGGATGCGGCCGTCCTGGACCATGCGCCGGACACGGTCCGCTATCGCGTTGTGATAGGGATGGAACAGTTCGTCGATCCGCGCGGCACGGTCGTCTTCTGTCAGGTTCCGGTTGCCCGGAACCACGGTGCCGTCCGAGGTTTCCGGAATCGAAGACGGCACCCCCGGCCTGCGGTTGCAGTCGACCACGAGGCGGGAATAGCTGGCGGAGACCAGCGTGGCGTCGAACCGGTCGGCCAGGATCTCGCCGACCTCGGTGATCCCGATGTCGTAGGCAACGTGCCGGCGCATCTCGCCCGGTGGCACACCGAGCCTGCCCAGGGCCTCGGGAACCTCGACGCCATTGTGGTCGGAGATGAACAGGATGTCCGACCTGCCGTCCGGGTTCCGCACCCTGAACGGTGGAACATCATTCGCACCAAGCAACGGCATGCCGCACCATCTCCCCTCGCTCGCCACGCGCCACTCTATTCCCGGACACCGTCGAGGCAAGCGGGATTCCCGACAGCAGGTCCGGTCAGCACGCCCATCTCGTTCGAAACCTGTCATCCGGCTGCCGAAAGCCGACGCACACTTCAGCGGTTCGTGGACCGGCGCGCCCGGTCAGTCGCGGATCTCGCAAGTATTCAGCTGCGTCCTGAGGAACGCCTTTTCAGCCACCCGGACCATACCATCCTGATCGGATACACCCGTGACTTCAAGGCCGCCGGTTTACGGATGCCCGACCTTCCGCGTGTTCCGCGTGCGCGGACATGCACGGTATTCGACACCTGCCCGGTTGCACGGCGTGCCAGGCCAACAGCGCGATTGCGGAGGTTATGGGGAGGTGGCAGGCTCGCCTGTCCGGGTGTCGGGCGAAAGCGGGCGGGTACAGCCACGCAGCGGCCTTCGGGTGTCTCGCCGAGGACGAGCCGGCCGGGGGGAGAAATCGAATGACGGACGGGCGACACGTGGCGGTGCTGGGCGGCGGGGTAGTCGGCGTCGCAACAGCCTGGTTCCTTGCCCGCAGCGGCTGCCGGGTTACCGTCATCGAACGCAACCGGGGTCCCGGCCTCGGTACCTCCTTCGCCAACGGAGGCCTCGTTACGCCAAGCATGTCCGATCCCTGGGCGTCTCCCGGGATACCGCTGATGATGCTGAAGTGGATCGGACGCGAGGACGCCCCGTTCCTCATTCGGCCGCGCGCCCTGCCCGGGCTCTTCACCTGGGGTCTTCGGTTCCTTCGCGAGTGCAACAGCGATGCCTGGCGCCGGAACACGGCGATCATTCTTCGCCTTTGCTCGCACAGTCACGAGTGCCTCCGCGAGCTCGTGCGTGAAACCGGCATCGACTACGAGTCCAACCCCCGCGGAACGCTTCGCGTCATCCGCGACCAGCGCTCGATGGACTATTCCAGGCGGATCGCCGAGATGCTGGGGGAATTGGGCGTGCGGTGGCGGGCCCTCGATCCCGCGGAATGCGTCGAGCTGGAACCCGCGCTGCGAGGCCAGGGGGGCTCCATTACGGGCGGGCTCCACTACCCGGATGATGAGGGCGGGGATGCCTACCTGTTCACCGAACGACTGGCCCGTGCCTGCGTCTCGCTCGGTGTCGATATCCGCTACGGAGAAACGGTCCAGGCGATCGAGGTGGAGAACGGCACCTTCTCCGGGATCCGGTCCGACCGGGGGCAAGTGGCCGCGGATGCCTGCGTCGTCGCGCTCGGCAAGGACAGCGCAGCACTCCTGCGACCGCACGGAATTCGCCTGCCCATTTATCCGGTCAAGGGATATTCCGTGACGTTTCCGGCGGGCGGCTGGAACGACGCACCGGTCGTTCCGTTGGCGGATGACAGTCTCAAGATGGGAGTGGTCCGTCTGGGCGACCGGATCCGCGTTGCCGGGACCGCCGAGTTCGGTGGGCACGACACCCGTCTCAATCCGAAACGCATCGCGCATCTGCAGGACAAGTTCTTCTCGCTGTTTCCCGACTATCCCCACAGGGAAGCCGGCACGGCGTGGACGGGCCTTCGGCCGATGACACCTGACGGCATCCCCTATCTCGGGCCAACCCCCGTGGACGGGCTCTACCTCAATTCTGGCCACGGACACCTTGGCTGGACGATGGCATGCGGGTCCGCGAGCATCGTCACGGCCCTGGTCCAGGGCCGGGACCCGGGACTGGACCTCACCGGCATGATGCTGGCGGGTCGATGAAGGAATGCCGCCGGTCCCGGCAGTTGGCCGGAACCCGCGGATGCGTGCATTTGCCCTCCCTTCCGGGCTGCGATAGCCTGTGGCTGGATGCCGAAATCCCAGCGCGCACAATGTGAGGAGGATCACATGAACAAGAAACGGATTCTGGCGGGCGCCGCTGGCCTGTTCTTCGGCCTTGCTGCAGCGACCGGCGTGTCGGCAGACGAGATGACCCTGAAGGTCGCAGGCGTGCTCCCCGTCGAGCATTACGGGCACAAGATGCTTGAGCAGATCAAGGCAGACATCGAGGGCGCCGGTGTCGGGCTGAAGGTCAAGTACTTCCCGGCCGGACAGCTCGGATCGGGCGAGGAACTGCTCGAGGATACAATTCGCGGCAACGTGGACCTCGTGCACGCCTTCGTCTATGCGCACAAGGACCCGGTTCTCGAGATCAATTCCCTGCCGTTCCTCGTCGGTTCGTGGGATGAGCTCAAGCGCGTCTACGGAACCAAGGACTCCGCCTACTCGCAGATCATGGCGGAGACGCTCGACCGGCTTGGCCTCAGGTTCCTCGGCAATGTCGCCGAAGGGTTTATCGGGGTGGTTTCGACCAAGAAACCCGACAACCACGCCACTGTCGGGGACAAGGGCATCCACATTCGCGTCTGGAGTTCGCAGGTTGCGAAGGACACGACCGAGGCCATCGGGTTCAGGACCACCACGATGAACTGGGCCGAGGTATTCGCTGCCGTGCAGTCCGGGGCCGTGGACGGCGCCATCTGCTGCACCCCGCAGGCGACCTACACCTTCTTCACCCAGAGCGACGTCGGCAAGTACTTCGTCCCCTACAACGCCTTTGTCGAGGCCTCGACCTACTACGCGTCGAAGCGGACCTGGGAAAAGCTCGACGACAAGCAGCGCGCCGCCGTGCAGGCCGCGGTAGACAGGGCTGCGGCCTCGTTCACCGACTGGGCCCAGGCCAACGACGAAGGCTACGTCGGCAAGATCAGGGAGGCGGGCTGGGAGGTCCTCGACCTGACCGACGCCGAGCGGGGCGCGATCGCCGACCATATCAGGGCGACGGTGTGGCCTGCCGTCGAGGAACTTGTGGGCAAGGAAAACGTCGACCGGCTGCGTAACGACAGGTAGCCGGTTCCCGGAGCTGGCGGGGATCGCGCCGCTCGGCGCCTTCTCCGTCCTCCCCGACGGACGAGCGAGGCCAGCCTTTCTGCCTCGCCCGGTCATGCGTATCGCTCCGCCAGCCGCTTCGGTAGGCCCATGACCCAGATCATCGAGCACGTCCCGGCGGCGGTTCGAGGGCCGGTGCGCCTGATGCTCACCGTCAAGGGCGTCTTCGTCTGCGCGGCGAGCCTCATCATGGCGGCCACGTTCTTCTGCGTTGTCATCCTGCGATACGGGTTCGGGGCAGACCTCTTCGCCTATGAGGAGTGGCTGCTCATCATCTGCTTCTGGCTCTACTTCATGGCGAGCGCCATCGGCACCTACGAGAACAGCCATGTCAGCGCCGACCTGCTGAGCTACCTGACCGACGACGAGCGGCTTCGCTGGATGCGCGCGGTCCTCGTCTGTGCGATAGAACTGCTCGTAAGCCTCGCAGCGCTCTACTGGGCAGTGCTCGCCATCCGCGACGAGATCGCGTCCTACCCCTACTGGCAGGCCACGATCGCGCTGAAGATTCCATTCCTCGTCCCCCGGCTCGCGCTGATATTCGGCTTCGGACTGATGTCGTTCTACAGCGGGCTTCGTCTCTACGTGCTCTTCAGGCTGCGCCGCGTACCCGAGACCGCCGCCGCGGATGCGGGAGACGGGGACACCACCGGCCTCCCGGCGCGGGACGATTGAGATGCTGATCCTCTCGTGCCTGGTGCTGCTCTGCCTGCTGCTGGTCATCGGCGTGTCGGTCCCGATGGCGTTTGGCGCGGTCCTCATTCTCATTGCCATCTTCGGTGAACACGACATCTCGGGCTTCCTTCCGGCCGGGCACTGGAAGCTGAACACCGTGATCCTGCTCGCCATCCCGCTTTTCATTCTCGCGGGCAGCATCATGGAACGGGGAAGGATCGCGGCGCCGCTCGTTGACCTGATCCAGTTGATGGTCGGGCGGCTGCGCGGCGGACTGAGCGCGGCAGCCGTGGTCGCCTGCGCGGTCTTCGGCTCCATCTCCGGCAGCGCCGCGGCGACGCTGACCTGCATCGGCTCGATCATGATGCCGCACCTGCGGCGCGCGAACTATCCCGAGGGCACAGCCGCCGCGCTGATCGTGAGCGCGTGTCCGCTGGGCCTCCTCATTCCGCCGAGCGCTTCGCAGATCCTCTACGCCTGGGTCACCCAGCAGTCGGTGCTCAAGTGCTTTCTCTCCACCGTGGTGCCGGGCCTCATCCTGGTGGTGCTCCTGTGCATCGTGAACTTCTTCCTCGTGCGCAACGTCCCGGATCTCAGGCTCGCCGACAGGCCGCAGCGCTTCGGACGCGAACTCGGCGTGCGGTCGTGGCGCGCGTTCCCGGCGCTCCTCATGCCGGCGTTCATTCTCGGCGGCATCTACGGCGGGGTCATGACCCCGACCGAAGCAGCCGGGGTGGCAGTCATCTACGCCATTCCCGTCGGTTTCTTCGTCTACAAGGGACTCACCCGGCATAACTTCTGGCAGGGAATCCGCGAGGCGTCCGTCACCATCGGCGTCGTGATGGTGATGGTCTTCATGGTGCTCATCGTCAGCCGGTTCCTGATCTTCGAAGACATACCGGGCCTCGCAAAGGCGCTGGTCTTCGCCGTCTCGGACAACCCCGTCGTCATCCTGCTGATGGTGAACCTCGTCATGATCCTCATCGGCATGGTGATGGACGACATCAGCGGGCTCCTGCTCTCCGCACCCCTGCTGCTTCCCATCGTGACCAGCGTGGGGATGGAGCCGATCCACTTCGCCGCCGTGCTCGGCGTCAATCTCGGCATGGCGAACATCACCCCGCCGACCGCGCCGCTCCTCTATCTCGGCTCCAGGGTCACCGGGGCGCCGGTCAACCGGATGATGAAACCGGTGCTCATCATGATCTTCTTCGCCTGGCTGCCGACGCTGATGATCACGACGTTCGTGCCATCCGTTGCCCTCTGGCTGCCGGAGCTTCTGTTCAGCTGATCGACGATCGGGGTGCTGCTTCCTTGATTCCTCGCGTCAGCCGGTTCCACCGGGTTTCGGGATTCTCGACGGGACAGCCCACAGGAACGGCGCGTTCGACGAGCGCATGCCCGATGGAGTCGCAACGCCTGCATCAGGCTCCCTTCCATCCGCTCGCCGCGCGGAGTTCGGCAGGATCCGCAATGGCCTCGCGAGAACGCAGCCTCGCCGAGCTCACCCCCCGACGAGAACCGGAATACCGGCCTCCCCGGATGCAGTTTCGAGGGGGTTGGCCCATCGGCCGGGAGCAGAACGCATCAATGAGGCAGGCCCCGGCCAGCCGGCAGGGTTCCCAGGGTTGCGGAGGCCATGAACAGGACGCGTGATGCCGGCCAGTGCCTGACCAGCGGTCGCTGTACCCGCTCGGTGACCGGTACTGACTTGCGACGAGCGTCGCCGGCGGAGAAGATCCCGTCACTCCGGTTCGCCACCGAGCAGTACACGCGGACCGCTTCCGAGCCCTTTACGGGGGCTTGGAGGACCGGCTCATCGGTCACCGGAAGATCACCGGGGCCCGCAGGAACCGTATCGGGAATCCGCGGAGTTGCTCAAACTGGATGATCTTCGCCTGACCTGCGAAGGTTCCGGGGCCACATGAAGGGACACCGATGAACAGGAGCACGGACATGCCAGGTGCCATCCCGAGTTGTTCCGAGAGTCGCCAGCCGTCCATCGACCACTTCACCATGTCCATCCTGCTGCGTCGGTTTGAAGCCATCATCCGCGAGATGGTGAACGCGCTGTTCAAGTCAGGACGGTCGGGCGTGCTGAACACGGCGATGGATTTCTCGTGCAGCATTACCGACGCACGGTTCCAGTCGGTCAGCGTGGCCGTCGGACTGCCGGTTCATGTGGGTGCCATCGAACTCATTCCGCAGGCGGTCGCCGACAGGTTCGGCAATTCCGTGGCCCCCGGCGACTGCTTCGTCAACAACAGTGGCTATCACGGCAACACCCACTGCGCCGACTTCACCCTGTGCGCGCCGGTCTTCGTCCGGGGAAGGCTGGCCTTCTACACGATCGGCCGTGCGCATTTTGCAGACATGGGGTTCCCGACGCCGACCACCTACGGGCCGAACTCCGCCGATGTCTACCAGGAGGGTCTGATCCTTCCGTGCGTGCGCATCCAGACCGATTACCGGGACGACCCGGCGGTCATCGACATCTGCCGGGCGAACATCCGTTCGCCGCATCAGTTCTATGGTGACTACCTGGCGTGTCTCGCTGCGGTGCGAACCGGCGAGCGGCGCCTCATCGAACTGTGCGAGAAATACGGCGACGACGTCATCGAGGCCTTCGTCGACGAGTTTCAGGCCTATGCCGAGCGCATGGCCATCAACGCGATCCGCAAGCTCGGGAAGGGCAGCGTCACGCGCACGATGCAGTACGACTCCGAACTGGAGGAATACCCCGACGGCATCCCGGTTACCGCGACCCTGACCGTCGACCCGGACGCAGCCATGATCGAACTCGACCTGACCGACAACGTCGACAATGTACCCTTGGGCATCAATCTTACCGAGGCCACCACGCTCGCCTGCTCGCGCATAGGTATACTCAATGCCCTGGGACCGGACATTCCGCGAAGTGCGGGCGCCTTTCGCCGGATCAACGTCAAGATGCGCGACGGTGCCGTCATCGGGCGGCCCGTGCACCCGACCGCGACCTCCGCGGCAACCACCAACCTGTGCAGTGCCTTCGCGTCCCACATCCACGCCCTGTTCGCGGAGTACCGGGAGGGAATGGGATCGGCCTATGCCGGAATCGGTTTGCCAGGGTCGTGCCCGGTCGTGAGCGGGATCGACCCCGCCCGCGGCGGCCGGGAGTTCGTCAACCAGATCCTGATCGGACACTGGAGTGGACCAGCGGTGTCGGGGGCGGACGGCTGGGTAACCTATGGCACCGGCAGCTCGCAGGGCATGTTGTGGCAGTCGAGCGTCGAGATCGTCGAGCAGCAGCAACCGTTGCTCGTTGAAAGGCTGGCCCTGCGCGTGGACTCCGGCGGGGCCGGCGAATGGCAGGGCGGCCCCGGCTCGGAGGTCGTGTTCCGGATCGATCGGACGCCGGTTCGCTTCACCATCAACGCGGCCGGCAAACAGCATCCGCCGCCGGGTGTCGCCGGCGGCAGGCCGGCAGTCGGAACCATGGTCCTGAAGGAGGACGAGAGCCGCAACACGGTCGACCTTGGTGTTTCGGTCGACGTCACGCTGAATCCCGGCGAGAGACTGCTGTCGTACAGCAGCGGGGGTGGCGGTTACGGCGCACCGGAGAAGCGCGATCCGGAGCGCGTCAGGCACGATCTCCGCGAGGGGTGGATCTCGGCGGCCTTTGCGCAGGAACACTACGGAGTGGCGCCTGACGGGCCAGACGATCATGCCCGCGTGCAACCGGACCGATGAGGAACGGCGCCCATGCACATCGCTGTTGATGTCGGTGGCACATTCACCGACCTCGTCGTTCACGGTGAAGACGGTCAGCCCAGGGGCTACAAGTCGCTCACCACGCCGGCGGACCTGACCGACGGTGTCCTGAACGGTCTGTGCCTGATCGCCGATGATCACGCATGCGGTCTTTCCGAACTGCTTGTTCGAACGAAGCGGTTTTGCTTCGGCACCACGACTGCGACCAACGCTGTTCTCGAGGACAAGGCGGCGCGCACGGTGCTCATCACCACTCGCGGCTTTCGCGAAACGCTCCTGATCCGTGAAGGTGGCAGAGCCGACAGCTACGACATGAAGGCCATATTCCCGAAGCCCTACATTCCACGCTCCCTGACGTTCGAGGTGACCGAACGGATCGCCTACGACGGCCGCGTGATCGAACCGCTCGATGAAGAAAGCGTGAGCGAGGCCATCGAAAGCAGCCGGCAAGCGGGTGCCGAGGCCATCGCGGTATCGCTCTTGTGGTCGATTGCCAATGCCGAGCATGAACGGCGGATCGGGGAGATGATCGAACAGGCTCTGCCCGATATGCCGTTCAGTCTGAGCCACAAGGTCAATCCCTGTGTTCGCGAATACCGAAGGACATCGGCGACGGCGTTGGATGCGTCGCTCAAGCCGGTTGTCATCGAGAGCATTCGACGTCTCGAGGGGCGCCTTGCCGCCCACGGGTTCACGGGAACACTGTCCTACGTCACGTCGAACGGAGGCCAGACGTCGACCCGTGAAATCATGGACAAGCCGGTCTACCTTTGCTTCTCCGGGCCGTCGGCCGCCCCGGAGGCCGGTCGCCGCTTCTCCGACATCGAGTCGATTGGCGGCGGCAACGTCATCACCACGGACATGGGCGGCACCAGCTTCGACGTCAGCATCGTTACCGACGGCCGCATCCCCATGCATCGGGAAGGAACGATTGCCGGACATGTCTTCGGTGTCCCGTCGGTCGAGGTTCACACGATCGGTGCCGGCGGCGGCAGTATTGCCCGGGTCGACAGCGGCGGCTTCGTGCATGTCGGTCCCGAAAGCGCAGGGGCTTCGCCCGGACCCGCCTGCTATGGCAAGGGGGGTGTCAGGCCAACCGTCACGGATGCCAATCTCGTGTCCGGCAGCCTGGGAGAATCCCTCGGGGCTGGCGGTGGTGTGACACTGTCGCGTGATCTGGCCCGGGCCGCGATCAGGGGGCACGTAGGCGATCCCCTCGGCATGTCGGAGAGCGAGGCTTCGGCCCTGATCCGGGTCGGCTGCGAACAGAACATGGTCGTTGCGATCGAAGACCTGACCGTCAAGCGAGGCGTCGATCCCCGCGAGTACATCATGGTTGCCGGAGGATCGGCGGCCGGGCTGCATGCGGTGGCAATCGCGCGCGAACTTGGCATCGGTACGGTGCTGGTTCCGCCGATGACCGGCGTGCTGAGCGCCTTCGGCATCCTGACCGGCAACATCAGCTTCAATTTTGGCGAGAGCCTGTTCGCCACCAGCGAGCGGTTCGACTTCGAGCGCGTCAATGTGCTGCTGGCGTTACTGGAACGGGATGCGCGCGCCTATCTCCAGCGCATGAACATCGACGAGCAGGACCAGCGTCTGGTCCACACCTGTGAAGCACGCTACGCGGGCCAGGTCTGGCAACTCACCCTGACCTTGCCGGAAAGGCGAATTGCCGACGCGGCTGCGCTGGATTCCCTGGTCGAGGCCTTTCACTCCCTGCACGAGACCCGGTACGCGGTCCGCAGCGAAACGGATCCCGTCGAGATCACGGAGTGGAACGTGCAGGCAATCGGGCAGCTCCAGGATGTCGATTTCCCGGAGCTGACACCCGACGGCCGGATCGCCACCCCGATCGCGACCCGGCGCAGCTTCCTCCGCGAGCTTGACACGCATGTCGATGTGCCGGTCCTGCAGGGCGAGCGGTTGCCCCTGGAGCAGGAATTCGAGGGGCCGGTATTCATCGAGGACCCCTTGAGTACCATCGTGGTCAATCCCGGCGCGCGCGTCCGCCTGTCACGGTTCGGGAGCTACATCATTGATCTGGACCGGTGATGCGACCAGGAGAGTCTGCGTCAGGTCCCGCCGGAATCAGAGTTCTGCAAGGGTCGCGTCGAGGGCTCGCCGAAACCGGCCGATCGCATCCTGTGCTTCCTCTTCGGTGATGATCAGGGGCGGTGTGAACACGGCACGGTCATTGCTGAGTTTCAGAATCAGGCCGTTCGCACGGCAGTGACGGTCAAGCCGGGCGACCACCTTGCGCTCCTCCGGGAAGTTGGCGCGGGTCATCTTGTCAGCGACGATCTCCATGCTGATCATCAATCCGGTTCCACGCAGGTCGTCGATCATCGGATGGTCGTTCAACGGCTCGAGCTCGCGCAGCATGAATGCACCGACATTCCGGGCGTGCTGCACGACGTCGTCCTCTTCCATGATGGCAATCGCTTCCAGGGCGACGGCCGCTGGTGCCGGCATGCCGCCGAAAGTCGAGCCGTGGGCGAATGAGCCCAGCCTGTCGCTCTGTTTCAGCATGCTGTTGTAGATCCTGTCATTCACCAGGACGGCGGAGATCGGCAACATGCCCCCCGAAAGGGCCTTGGCGCAGGTGATGATGTCGGGCCGGAGATCGAAGGTCTGTGAGCCCCACCAGTTGCCGGTGCGCCCGAAGCCACAGATCACTTCGTCGGCCACGAACAGGATGCCATAGCGGCGCAGGACGGTCTGGACCTTCTCGAAGTAGCCGGCCGGCGGCATTATCCCTCCGCCTGCACCCATGATGGGTTCCGCGAAGAACGCGGCAATGTTCTCGGGCCCTTCCTTCAGAATGAGTGCTTCCAGCGCGTCGACCATGCGCGTGGCGAACTCGTCCTCGGTCTCACCGTCCTCGTGGAACCGATAGTAGTGCGGGCATTCGGCATGACGGAACGGTTCGTAGGGCAATCCGAAATCGGTGTGGGAATTCGACTTGAACGACAGGCTCGCAGCGCCGGTCGTGCTGCCGTGATAGCCGGCCTTGCGACCGATTATCATGCGTCGTTGCGAATTGCCGGAGGCATGGTGGTGGTACCAGCACAGCTTGATGGCGGTCTCGTTTGCCTCGCTTCCGGAGCACTGGAACAACACCCTGGACATGGGCACCGGGGAGATCTGCAGCAACTTTTCGCTCAGCGCGATGGCGGGCTCGGTCGAGCTGTGTCCGTAGATGTGATAGTAGCCGAGCGTCATCAGCTGGTCATAGGCTGCACGCGCCAGCCGTTCGTTTCGAAAACCGAGCGAGGCGCACCACAGGCCGGACATGCATTCGATGTAGTCCTTGCCGTCTTCGTCGAAGACGCGAACGCCGGTGCCACGTTCCATGATGTTGGCGCCAACGGACCGGTGAGCCCGCAGGTTCGAATTGGGGTGAATCAGGCTGGCGACGTCACGGGCCGACCAGGAGTTGCCGAGGAGTTCCATTGAGAACCTCCGATGAACGCAGCAGGGGCCGAACAGTCCGGAAGCCCGGAACGGGTGGCCGCCGTGCTGCCTGTCATGTCGATGCATGTGTTCTAGCATGCGGACCTGCTGGCCTCGTCAAATTCCTGCACTGCTCCCGAGTGTGCGGGGCGTTGCTCCGGGGCGCGAATGGGTCGTTCCGGTTCATGCCATCCGGCGGCCTTCGTCGGGTGACAGACAAAATTCGTGACCCGGTACCCGCGGCGATGAGAGCCTGCCGGTCACATGCGGGATCGCCAGAGCCATCCGGACCGGTGCAGGGTTGTCCACGACCGTGGTGGTCTGTCGGCACCGTGAAGGGAACGACGCCGCTCCCGTGCGCTTCCAGAAGTGACCGCGCTCCCGCCTGAGCCCGGGAGCGCGAGGCCGTCGGGAACGCGGATAGGGTGTCCGGAGGCGGGAGGAAGCGTTGACCGGACAGGGCCGGGAAAACCCGAACGCCGGGCCTTCGAACCCGTGCTGTCGACCCGGACCTGCTCCGCGTCCTCGCAGTCCGGAAGGACCTACCTGCGACCGAACAGGCGCTCGATCTCGGCGAGCTTCAGGTGCACGTAGGTGGGGCGCCCGTGGTTGCACTGGCCCGAATGCGGCGTGTTCTCCATGTCCCGCAACAGCGCGTTCATCTCCTCGACCGCGAGCCGGCGGCCGGCCCGGACCGAGCCGTGACAGGCCATGGTTCCGCAAATGTGGGCGAGCCGCTCTTCCAGTGCGAGCGCCGTGCCGGTTTCCTCGAGCTCGGCCGCGACATCACGCACCAGTGAACCGATATCCGGCTGGCCGAGCAGCGTGGGGATCTCGCGAATGACGACCGCCCCTGGTCCGAAACCCTCCAGCACCAGGCCGAGCCCGGCGAGTTCGTCGCGACGCTCGACGAGCCGCGTGACCGCTCCCTCCCCGAGCTCGACGATTTCCGGCAGCAGCAGGACCTGGCGCTCGACGCCGGACCCGGCGAGTTCGGCCTTCATGCGTTCGTACACCAGCCGCTCATGTGCCGCGTGCTGGTCGACGATCACGATTCCGTCAGCGGTCTGGGAAATGACGTAGGTCTCGTGCAGCTGCGCGCGCGCAGCCCCGAGCGGATACTCCACGTCCTCCGGGACCGGCTCGTCCGCGGGTGCGGGCGCAGCCGGCGGTGCGCGCATCTCGAGGCGGTCCGGAACCGCGCCGGTTGCGTTCCCCCGTCCCGGCCCCGACTGCCAGGATCCGCGCGAGAGCGAGCGCGACATCATGCCCAGCGCATCGTCCGCCACGGTCGAGGAGGCGCGGTGACCGGCGTCCTGCAGTGCCTTCCTCAGCGAGCCGACAATCAGTCCGCGCACCAGCGACGCCTCCCGGAACCGGACCTCGGTCTTCGCCGGGTGCACGTTCACGTCCACCCTGTCACCGGGCAGTTCGATGAAGAGCGCCAGCATCGGGTAGCGGTCCCGCGACATGAAGTCGGAGTAGGCGCCACGCACCGCTCCGCCGAGCAGGGCATCGCGGACCGGGCGGCCGTTGACGAACATGTACTGCCGCGAGGCGTTCCTGTGACCGATGGTGGGAAGCCCGGCGCGCCCGGTTATCCGAACACCGTCGCGTTCGTCGTTCACCACGACCGAGTTTGCCGCGAACTCCGCTCCCATGACCGCTGCGAGACGAGCCTTGCGCATCGTCTCCGGATCACCGGTCCCGGCTTCGAGCCTGAGTGCCGTCCTCTCCCCGTGGACGAGGGAGAACGCGACGCCCGGGTGAGCCATGGCCAGACGCTCGACGATCTCACGGGCATGCCCGAATTCCGCCCGTTCGCTCTTCAGGAACTTCAGGCGCGCCGGCGTGGCGTGGAACAGGTCGCGGATCTCGACCCTGGTCCCTCGGACCAGCGCACCCGGACAGGGTTCGCCGACCCGGCCGCCCTCGACCTCGATGCTCCACGCGAGGTCGGCGCCGCGGGCTCGCGAGGTCACGATGGTCCGGCTCACCGCCCCGATCGAGGCCAGCGCCTCGCCGCGGAAACCGAGCGAGCCTATCCGCAGCAGGTCCCCGTCAGGCAGTTTCGAGGTCGCGTGCCTCTCGACGGCAAGCGCGAGATCGCCCGCTCCCATGCCGCACCCGTCATCGGCAACCGCGATCAGCGTGCGGCCTCCGTCACGCAACACGATGTCGATCCGGGTCGCGCCGGCATCAAGCGAGTTCTCGACCAGCTCCTTCACCACGCTGGCCGGCCGTTCAATCACCTCGCCGGCAGCGATGCGATTGACCAGTCCGTCCGGAAGTCGGCGAATTCGCGGCCCGCCCGGGGGCATTCCGCCCTGTCCGTCCATCCGACCCCCTACATCTTGTCCAGCCATTTTCCCCGACCCCAAGATACAGCGCCCACCCCGGCCTGTCGACACCTCAACCGGGCGGAGTCCCTTCGGGCACGCGGTGGGTTGCCTCGACGCCGGACGGCTTGCCCACAACGACGAAGGCAAGTTCGCGCTCCCTGAACAGGCGGGCCGCCACCCGTTGCAGGTCCAGCATCGAGACGGCGTCGATCATGGCGGGCTGGCGGTCGAGGTAATCGATCCCGAGTCCCGCGACCTGGATGCCCAGGAGGGTCCTGGCGATGCCCGGGGAACTGGTCAGCCTCAGTGCCCGGGATCCCTTGATGTATTCCTTGGCATCATGCACCTCCTGTTCTGTCGGACCGTTGGCCGCAAAGTCGCGCCAGACGGCCCTTATGTGCGCAATGGTCTCGGCAACCCCGGAATTCCCGGTTGAAACGCGTCCCGTCACGAGGGCCGCATGGTCGAACAGGGCGGCGCCGGCGGAGACGGAGTAGGTAAGGCCGCGTGTCTCGCGCAGTTCCTTTCGCAGCCGCGATCCGTGTCCACCGGCAAGGATTTCGAACAGGATCACCGCGGCGTACCAGTCCGGGTCGTCCCTGCCGATACCGTCATGGCCGAAGACAATGACCGACTGGGCAAGATCGCGTTCGACCACCATCACCGCACCGGGCCGCGCGTGCGCAACGTCGGGCACCGACACCTGTACCGGTGAACCCGCGAGACCGCCCAGCATGTCGTCGAGTACCGATCCCAGTGCGTCGGGCGTCATGTCACCGACCGCGGCAACCGTCACGCCGTCTCGTGCAAGCAGGCCCGGTGCCAGGGCGAGGAGGTCATCGCGGGTGATGCGCCGGAGAGAGGCGATGGTGCCGCGCAGCGGCCGGCCGTAGGGATGGCCGGGGAAAGCGGATGTCCACCAGTTGCGCCAGGCGATGACGCCCGGTCGCTCCCGACGCGCCCTGATCCCGGCGATGACCTGGTTGCGCACCCGGTCGAGCGGGCCCGGATCGAACCGGGGCCGGGAGAGCGCCAGGCGCGCCAGCCTGAAGGCGAGTTCGCTGGTCTCCGTCAGGGTCATGAGCGACATCGTCAGGGATTCATGCCGGGCGGAGAAACCGAGAGCGATCGACTGCTCTTCCAGGCCGGCGCGAAACGCGTCCGAAGCGAGGTCTCCCGCGCCCTCGTCGAACAGTCCGGCAGCGAGGTGAACGAGCCCTTCCCGGCCAGCCGGATCGGCGACACTGCCTGTCGGGAAGCGGACCATGATCGTGATGATGGGACGCCGGTGATCTTCCACCAGCCATGCCCGGATCCCGCCCGGGCTGGTCACCGGGGTGATGTCGAGCGCCATGGAGGCCGCGGGCCATGCCAGCATCACCAGCACCGCAAGGCACTGCCACCGCACAAGGCCGCGCCGCTTCATGACCGTGAAGGTCGCAGCTCGCCGGTCACCGATCGCTCGAGCCGGAACACCGAACCCGCGACCCGGCGAATATCGTCCACTTTCACCGCCGCCACCCTCTGCGGCCACGACCTGACCGCCTCCAGGCTCCTTCCGGTGACCAGCGCGACGCCGATGATCCGGGCCGAGCCGGCAACGGTGTCGCTTGCCAGGATCTCGGACCTGCGCAGGCGCCGGACCGCGGTGTCACGTTCCGCTGCCGTCACGCCCTCGGCGAGCACCCGGTCGATCTCGGCATCGACGGCCGCCTCGAGCACGTCGAGCCCCACTCCTGGCGCCGGACTGGCGTAGAACCCGAAGGTGGTCGGCCCCAGTGCGTCGGCGCGGTACCAGCAGCCTGCAGAGACAGCCAGTTCCTGTTCGATGACGAGAGAGCGGTACAGCCGGCCGGTGGTACCGCCGCCGAGGATGACAGAGAGGACTTCGAGTGCGTGCGCGTCATCAAGCCCGGTCGCGTACCCCGGAGCGATGTAGCGCCGCCGCCAGGACGGCTGGCCGACCTGGGGACTGCGCATGGCCAGCCGTCTCGGCGCGACCTGCTCCGGTTCCCCGACCCGGTCGCGCGGCGCGATGTCGCGTTTCGGGATGGCGCCGTAGTACCGGCGGGCCAGCCTGCGTGCACGCGCCCCGGTGACGTCGCCGGCGAGAACCAGCACTGCATTGTCGGGCCCGTACCAACGCCGATGGAACTCCATGACGTCATCGAGCTCGAGAGCACGGATCTCGTGTTCCCAGCCGATCACCGGCAGCCGGTACGGATAGGCAAGCCAGGTTGCGGCATTGACCTGTTCGCGGAACCGGGCGGCGTCGCTGTTCGCAACCCGCACGAACCGTTCCTCGAGCACCACCTTGCGCTCGATCTCGAGGTCGCCGGCCAGCACCTCGAGCCTCGCCATGCGTCGGGCCTCGAGTTCCATGACCACCTCGAGCCGGTCGGAGACCACCGTCTGGTGGTAGGCCGTGTAGTCGTGGCTGGTAAACGCGTTCTCCTCGCCACCGATCCGCTTGATCAGTGTGGACGCGTCAACCCGTTCCCCGGTTCTCACACCGCGAAACATCAGGTGTTCGACCAGGTGCGCGAGCCCCGACTTGCCGGGTTCCTCGTCGGCGCTGCCGACCCTGTACCACAGCATCTGCGTGACCACCGGAGCGCGGTGGTCGCTGATCACCACCACCTCGAGGCCGTTGTCGAGCCGGAACCCGGCGATCTCGAAGGGATCGGCCTTGCTGCGGGATCCCGCGAGCAGCACGACGGCGACGGCCACCGCCAGCACGGCAGTCCATCGGGCCGCCTGCAAGACCACGGAACCGCTGCGCCGGAAGGGTCCGCGATTGCGCGGTACGCCGTTTCGCCAGAATCGACAGGTGGACATGCTTCGGGGTTCCTCCACCGGTACGCGTCCCTCCCCGTTACACCATTCTACGGACCTTGCGTAGCCGCGTCTCACTCCCCGCGTCCCGGTGACAGCCTGGCGGGCCCCTTGAACAAACCCCTCCCGCACGCTGGCGCAGCCACGTGTCATCGCGCCCGCCAGGTCCTCGAACGACGACGCACCCTGGATCATGCGGCACATGGCCGCGTGGCGGCATCCGACAGTCGTTCAGTGCCGCGAAGAGTGAGGGAGGCGGCCGACAGCCGCCTTCAGTCGTCGCACCCCTGCACTCACGTCGGACCAGGAGACGTTGCAGACAGGCGCTCTTCAGGACAAAAGGACGAACTTCACGAGCGTCATGTTTCCGGCGCCGTGGAAACTGACACCACCGATTGCCATGTACGAAGCAGGAGGACGCAGTGCTGCAAGACGACGCCCGGAACCTTCAGGCCCCGTACGTGCCAGGCCGCACCCATCTGCGGTTGATCGCCGGAGGCGTCGTCCTCTACTGGGCCGTGTTCTGGATCATGAACGGGATGGACAAGTTTCTGTGCGGACGCGATTTGCCGGGCTTCCGCTGGCACGGGAAGGATCGGACGGATCAATTCAGCACCTATCTGCACAGGATCGAAGTCGATGCGTCCCTTGTGGAGCCGATCCTGATCTTCGCCGGCATCTGGGAAATCGCGCTCGGTCTCGTCTTCCTCTCCACACTCTGGTCCCTGGTCCGCGCGTTCCCGTCGGCCGCAGTGTTCAGCGGCATGTCCATCACTGTTTCCGCTTCGATCCTGACCTTTGTCGGGTTCAGCGCGTTCGATGTCGTGGTGGGTGACCGGGCGGAACTGCTGGAACACGGGACCTACATGATGCTGATCCTGGTGAGCTGGCTCGTCGTGAATGCAGGTGGGCGACTCGCCCATGCTGAACCGGCCGGAAGCGTCCGGTCCCCCTGCCAGGGATAAGGCAGGTTCCTTCCGGTGCGAAACCCGCTGCTCCGTGCAGGTTCGAGAGCATCCCGAAGGCCCGAGCCGAGGAGTCCCGGAAGCCCGGTCTTACGCCGTCTGAGTCCTGCGCCGGTCCACGGTCTGTATTCGGCTTCGCCACAGGCCGACGGTATCGCCGGTGCACGCAGACAGGCCGTCGTGGACCACCGATCCACGTCCCGTGCTTCGGCCGGCGGCGAGCAATCCAGCGCGACGTGACCGGGGAATCTGACCAGCTTGACACAAGACTGCATGACCGGTGCCGGACGACGCGTCGGCACCAGCCTGGGAATTGACAGCACCGCGCATTCACTGTCGGGCGACGGGACACAGGCGGCTTGTCCGAACGGGAATACGGGGGCTTGATCGACCGAAGAACGCCGGGTGACGATAGCCGGCGATCCTGCAGACGCGAGGAGGACAGCATCATGGCACTCGCCCCCAGCCGCGAGGTCTTCATCACCTGCGCGCTCACCGGCGCCGGCGACACCACCGGCCGGTCCGACAAGGTTCCGGTGACCCCTGAGCAGATCGCCCGGGCCGGCATCGACGCGGCACGGGCAGGTGCTGCGATCATCCACGTGCACGTGCGCGATCCCGGGACAGGCCAGCCGGCGCGGGATCCGGCACTCTATCGCGAGGTGGTCGAGCGGGTACGGAATTCGGGCGTGGACGTGGTGCTCAATCTCACCGCGGGCATGGGAGGTGACCTGACCCTCGGTCCCGCAGACCAACCACTGCCGTTCTCGCAGACGGGCACGGACCTGGCCAGCGGGGAAGAGCGGCTCGCCCACGTCGCCGAGCTCCTGCCCGAGATCTGTACGCTTGACTGCGGGACGATGAACTTCGGCGAGGGCGACTACATCATGACCAACACCCCGGCAATGCTCGCGGACATGGCCCGCCGCGTGCAGGCGCTCGGCGTGCGGCCGGAAATCGAGGTCTTCGACACCGGCCATCTCGCCTTCGCGAAACGGCTGGCGGACCAGGGCCTCATCGAAGAGCCGGTCATGGTGCAGTTCTGCATGGGCATTCCCTGGGGTGCGCCCGACGACATCGGCACCCTGATGTCGATGGTGAACAACCTTCCGCAGGGCTGGACCTTCTCCGCGTTCTCCATCAGCCGCAACCAGCTTCCGTACGCCGCACTCGCGGTGCTTGCGGGTGGCAACATCCGCGTGGGACTCGAGGACAACATCTGGCTGAAGCGGGGCGTGCCTGCCACCAACGCGCAACTCGTGGAGCGGGCAGTCGCGATCGCAGAGAACATGGGGGTGCGGGTGGTCGGACCGGAGGAGGTACGCGAGAAGCTCTCGCTCAGAAAGCACTGAGCCGGGATGACACGACGCGATCGCGGCGCCCGAGCGGGAGGTCCGGAGATCATGGCGGTCGGCATCAAACGCGCCGCGTGCATCGGCAGCGGGGTCATCGGGTGCGGGTGGGCAGCCCGTTTCGTACTTTGCGGGATCGACGTATCGGTCTTCGACCCGGATCCGGAGACCGGGCGAAAGGCAGCCGACGTACTTGCGAACGCCGAGCACGCGTTTGCCCGCCTGTTCGGCGATACCCGTCCGGCGCGCGGCACCCTCCGGATCGCTGCGAGTGTTGCCGAAGCGGTCGACGGCGCCGACTTCATTCAGGAAAGCGTACCGGAGCGGCTCGATCTCAAGCGCGCTGTCCTCGCCGAGATCGATGCATCGGCACCGTCCGACACTGTCATTGCCTCATCCACCTCCGGTCTGCTGCCGAGCGACATGCAGCGTGATCTGGCATATCCGGAACGCATGCTTGTCGGGCACCCGTTCAATCCTGTCTACCTGCTCCCCCTGGTCGAGGTCGTGGGCGGCCGCGCAACAGCTGCCGGCGCAAAGGAGCGGGCGAGCCGGGCGTATGCATCGGTCGGCATGAAGCCGGTGCTGGTCAGAAAGGAGATCGATGCATTCATCGCCGACCGGCTCCAGGAGGCTCTCTGGCGCGAGGCACTGTGGCTCGTGCGCGACGGCATCGCCACGGTCGAGGAGCTGGACGATGTCATCCGCTACTCCTTCGGCCTGCGCTGGGCGCAGATGGGGATCTTTCAGACATACCGGATCGCAGGCGGCGAGGCGGGCATGAGACATTTCATGGAGCAGTTCGGGCCCTGCCTGCGCTGGCCGTGGACACGGCTCACCGACGTACCCGAGCTTGACCAGGCGCTGATCGACAGGATCGCCGCCCAGTCGGACGAACAGGCCGGGGGGCTCTCGATCAGGGAACTCGAGCGCATCCGCGACGACAACCTGATCGGCATCATGCAGGCGCTGGAACGGGCCGGAGCGTCCGGCTGGGGTGCCGGAAGCCTGCTGCGGGACGCGAGGGAACTGATGCGGGATCGTGCTGACCCGACTGGATAGCCGCCGGCTCGCGCGGCCCAGGGGCATCATGCATCGAGGGTCAAGACACGGTAGCCGCTGGCATTGAGTGGACGGGGGGAACCATGGACTTCGGACTTACGGCTGAGCAGCGGTTGGTGGTCGACACCGTGAGGAGCTTCGTCGAGAGAGAGCTGTATCCGCACGAGGACGAGGTCGAGCGCACGGGGCGGGTGCCGCCGGAGCTCGGGGAGGACATCAAGCGCAAGGTCATCGAGCTGGGCTTCTACGCGCCGAACCTGCCGGCGGAGATCGGGGGCGGTGGCCTCGACAACCTTACCTTTACGCTGCTGGAGCGCGAGCTCGGGCGGGCCTCGATGGCGCTCAGCGTGTTCTGGGGCCGGCCGTCCGGGATCCTGATGGGCTGCAACGACGAGCAGCGGGAGCGTTACCTCTACCCGGTCGCACGTGGTGAGCGCTTCGACGCGCTCGCCATGACCGAGCCCGGTGCCGGCTCCGATGTGCGCGGGATGCAGTGTACGGCCCGCCCCAATGGCGATGACTGGATCGTGAACGGCACCAAGCACTTCATCTCGCACGCGGATCTCGCCGACTTCGTCATCGTGTTCATCGCCACCGGTGAGGAGGAGAGCGCACGCGGGCCAAGAAAGCGCATTACCTGCTTCCTCGTCGACCGCGGCACCCCCGGTTTCGAGATCCGTCCGGGCTACGACTCGGTCTCGCACCGCGGCTACCACAACTGCATTCTCACCTTCGACGACTGCCGGCTGCCGTCGGCGCAGGTCCTCGGCGAGGTGCACCGCGGGTTTGAACTCGCCAACGAGTGGCTCTACGCGACGCGGATCACGGTGGCCGCGATGTGCGTAGGCCGGGCGCGCCGGGTGTTCGATCTCGCGCTCTCGCATGCGGCCGAACGAGAGCAGTTCGGCCAGCCGATCGGCCGGTTCCAGGGGGTCTCGTTCAAGCTCGCCGACATGATCACCGAAATCGATGCGGCGGACTGGCTGACCCTGGCGGCCGCGTGGCGTCTCGACCAGAACCTGCCCGCAGACCGGGAGATCGCTTCCGCCAAGGTCTACGCCTCGGAGATGCTGGCGCGGGTGACCGACGAGGCGATCCAGATCCATGGCGGCATGGGCCTGATGAGCGACCTCCCGCTTGCCCGCTTCTGGCGCGACGCCCGCGTCGAGCGCATCTGGGACGGCACCTCCGAGATCCAGCGCCACATCATCGGGCGCGATCTGCTGCGACCACTGGGAGCCTGAGTGCGACAACCGGTGCAGCCCCGCAAACCTGGCCGCGGCGTCAGCGGTGCCGGTCGCGGGAACTTGCCCCGGTATCGGCCGACGACACCGGTGATCGTCTCCGCGCGTGCACGAACGGAAGCAGTCCGGTAGCGGCAGCACTGCGGATGGAGATGCCGGTCACCCCATATGGACCGACAGGTCCTCGCCCGGGCACACCAGCGCCTGCTGCACGGGCCGGTGCCCGGCGCGACGGAAATCGGGCCTGTCGCCGCATGGACCGGCACTGATCCGGCTCGACGGAATTCGCAAGTCAGGCCGGCGATGGGCCCGGCTGCGCAGGGGCCTTCGCCGCATCGACCCGCCGCCGGCACCACCGGCAGATCGCACGGGCGGCGCGGCGCATTTCCCGATCCCGCTTGCCCGGATCAGGGCGTTGTACGCTCTTGTGCACGGGGCCGGCTTGCACGACCATATTGGACGATGGCGCACTGTCCATCGTCCGCATCGTCACTGTCCGCGATGGTCGTGATGCGTGAACCGGGAGTCAGCCTGACGTCTACTGGCGGTGGCAGATGCGCGCCGGCCGGCGCCGGGCGGTTCAACCGCCTTCTCCGCCCGCGGAGCATCGCGGTCGTCGGTGGTCGCGAGGCGGCGCGTGTTGCCGAGCAGTGCGACCGGATGGGATTCAGGGGCGCTCTGTGGCCGGTGCACCCGACACGCTGCACCGTCGCCGGGCGTGCCGCGTTCCGGTCCGTCACCGAGCTTCCTGCCGCGCCGGATGCCGCCTTCGTCGCCGTCAACCGGCACGCCACCATCGACATCGTCGCCGCGCTCGCGCGCATCGGCGCCGGCGGAGCGGTCTGCTATGCCTCCGGTTTTCTGGAGGCGAGTGACGGCGGATCACTGCAACAGGCCCTGGTGGAGGCAGCGGCGGGGATGCCCGTCGTCGGGCCGAACTGCTACGGGCTCATCAACTTCCTCGACGGAGTGCCGCTGTGGCCCGACAGCACGGTGGGCGGCGCCTTGGCCCACGGGAACGCGGTGTGGCCATCGTGACCCAGTCGTCGAACATCGGCATCAGCATGACGATGCAGCGGCGGGGCCTACCCGTCGCCTACCTCGTCACTGTCGGCAACCAGGCACAGCTCGGGGCCTCGGGGCTCGCCTCCGCCCTGCTCGACGACGAGCGGGTGAGCGCAGTCGGACTGTATGTCGAAGGTTTCGATTCGGTTGCCGGTTTCGAGGCGCTCGCGTACACGGCCCGCGAACGACGGGTACCGGTCATCGTCATGAAGACCGGACGCTCGGAGCGGGCGCGGAGCGCCACCCTCACCCATACCGCATCCATCGCCGGTTCTGATGCAGGCGCGGATGCGTTCCTGCGCCGCCTCGGGTTCGCCCGCGTGCACGGGCTTCCGGACTTCATCGAGACACTGAAACTGCTGCATGTGCACGGTGCTCTCGACGGCTGCGGGATCGGTGCCCTGTGCTGCTCGGGCGGCGAAGCAGCGGTTCTCTCGGATACGGTCGAAGGCACCGGCGTCACCTTCCCCGATCTCGAACCGGCGCACGCCGATGCCGTGCGTGCCACCGTGCATTCGCTGGTCGCCGTGGCCAACCCGTTCGACTACCACACGTTCAACTGGGGCAACGAGACCGCGCTGACAGGTACCTTTACCGCATTCATGCGCGCAGGCTTCGATGCGGCCATGCTCGTCCTCGACTTTCCGCGCGTCGACCGGTGCGACGACACGGACTGGAAGGTGGCGGTCAACGCGTTCGTCAGCGCCGTGAACGCGACCGGGAGCAAGGGCATCGTCACCGCCACCCTGGGGGAGAGTCTTCCCGAGAACGAGGCAGCGCAGCTGATCGAACGCGGCATTGCGCCGATGGCCGGTGTGCGGGAGACGTTCACGGCGACAGCGTGTGCGGCGGTGATCTCCACTGCGTGGCGGTCCGAGCGCGAGCCTCCCCTTGTCGGCAAAGACCGGCTCCCAACCGAGCCGTTGCTTCTCGACGAGGCGACGGCGAAGGCGCGACTCGCCGGGTACGGGGTCGCGGTTCCCCGGGGCGCGGTCGCACGGACGGTTGACGAAGCGGCAGCGGTGGCCCGTTCCCTTGATGGTCCGGTCGCGGTGAAGGCACTTGGAATCGCCCACAAGACCGAACAGGGTGCCGTCAGGCTCGGTCTGAGCAAGCCGGGCGAAATCCGCAGCGCGGCGCGCAGCCTGCTGGCGTTCGGCTCCGGCGTGCTGGTCGAACGGTTCGAAACCGGAGTCGTTGCCGAGCTCATCGTCGGGTTGCACCGCGACGCCCAGTTCGGAGTGCTGTTGACGGTAGGCTCGGGCGGGATCCTCGTGGAGCTGGCCGCCGACAGCGTCACGCTGCTGCTTCCGGTTTCCGAATCCGGGGTGCGCGGCGCATTGTCGCAGCTGCGCTGCGCGCCGTTGCTGGAAGGGTGGCGCGGGCGCGCACCCGCCGACGTGGACGCGGCGGTCGGCGCCATTCTCGGCATTGCGGCGTTTGCTGTTGCGAACCGTGAGCGGATCGAGGAACTCGATGTGAATCCCCTGGGCATTCGCGAGAAGGGACAGGGAGCCGTCGCGCTCGACGCACTGATACGGACGAGGGAGACCATGGGATGAGCGCAGTGATCAGGACCCGTCGCGAGGGCGGCGTCATCGAGGTGACCCTCGACCGTCCCAAGGCCAACGCCATCGATCTGGTCACGAGCCGCATCATGGGCGAGACATTCAAGGCGTTTCGCGACGACCCCTCGCTGCGGGTGGCGATCGTCACCGGCGCCGGGGAGCGGTTCTTCAGCGCCGGTTGGGACCTGAAGGCGGCGGCGAACGGCGACTCGGTCGACGGAGACTACGGCGTCGGGGGGTTCGCCGGTCTGCAGGAACTGCCGGGGCTCGACAAGCCGGTCATCGCCGCGGTCAACGGCATGGCGGTGGGCGGGGGGTTCGAGCTCGCGCTCTCGTGCGACATGATCCTCGCGTCGAGCACGGCTTCGTTCGCGCTGCCCGAGATCCGGGCCGGCACCCTCGCCGACGCCGCCACCATCAAGCTGCCGAAACGCATGCCCTTCCACATTGCGATGGAGCTGCTGCTCACGGGCCGCTGGATGGACGCGCAGGAGGCGCACCGGTGGGGCGTGGTCAACGAGGTGGTCGAGCCGGCGGCGCTGCTCGACCGCGCCTGGGACCTGGCCCGGCTGCTCGAGGGCGGCCCGCCCCTGGTCTTCGCGGCCATCAAGGAGGTGGTTCGCGAGGCGGAGAACCTGCGTGCCAACGACGCGCTCAGCCGCGTCGGCAAGCGCCAGTTTCCCGCTGTCGACAGGCTGTACGACAGCGAGGATCAGATGGAGGGCTTCCGCGCGTTCGCGGAAAAGAGGGATCCGGTCTGGCGAGGGCGCTGACACGCGCCGCGCACCTCCCGGTTCCTCCGGACAGCCCGGACCGGAATTCCCATGGGATCCTGCCTGGATCGGTAGCGCAGATCCCGGAGTCCCCTACCGTCTCCAGCGGTCAGGCCGGGGGGACGGGGGCCGCCTCACCCCGATCCGCCGGCACCGTCCCGTGTACCGTCGGACCGCGGCCTTGCGGTGCGCGTCCTGGCCGGAAGAGAGCCTGCAAATCTCCAGGCCCTGTCGAGCCATGCCGCGAGCCGATCATCCGACGCGATGCCCGCCGGCTCGACCAGCGCCCACCCTCTCATCACGCGGCCATTCATGTCGGCGGGCACTGTATGCGGTTCCGCCAGGGTCGCTTCGTGATCCTTCCTGTCGAGCCGCACGATCAGCGAGCCATTCCAGGTTCCGGCGCACATGTTGCCACGGTGCATGAAGCAGACAGTGCCGAACATCCTGCGTTCGCAGTACCCCTCGCGCCGGCCGAGGATCCGGCGTATCCGTTCGACGAGTTCCCCGTCACCTGTCACGGTTTCCTGCTTCATGTTCTCCTCCCGGCCGGAACACCGGAAGCGAAGTGAGCGTGGACAGTTCGTGTTGCAGCCGGGTCCGGCAGCGCTCGCACGCCGGACCAGCTGATCCGCCCTGCGTCAAGCGACGCTCGGGGCGTGCCGGGCCGAGTGTCGCTCCCGATACGCCGGCCCACCCGGATGAACGGCGTGCGCAGCACCCCCGGCATGGACGCGCGGGCGGCGCCCTTCACGTGTTCGCGCATCAGCCCTCTTCCTCACCGGTCCGCCGTATCGCGTCCCCCATGAAGTTCCGCAGTACCGATACGACCCGGTCGGGCGCTTCTTCCGCCAGAAAGTGTCCGCAGTCCAAGAATTCGTGCAGCTCGAAGTCCCGCAGAGCGGAGGTCCACCGGTCCAGTTCCTTGCCGCGGAACGCAATATCCTTCAGACCCCACAGAAGCAGCGCCGGCTTGCCGGTGAAGGCCGTACGGTCGTTCCAGATCGATCCCAGCCAGTCGCCCGCGCCGACGATGTGGCCCGGCAGCGCGGCCATCGCGGCCCGCGCGTCGGGTGACGGCTGCGCGCCGCGGTACTGCCCCATGACCTCCGGCGTGAGGATGCGCCGGTTGCCCACAGCCCTTGGCATCACCCCGTTCACGAAGAAATTGCGGTGCCGGATCAGGTACTGGCCGAACCAGCTGGACATCAGGAAGCTGAACGCCCTGAAGTGGAAGTCGTCGCCGACGGGCCAGCACCAGGTGTTCGCGATCACGAGACGCCGGACCCGGTCGGGATGCCTGCGCGCGAAGTCGAGGCCGACAGGGCCGCCCCAGTCGTTCATGAACAGGGTCATGTCGCGAAGGTCGAGATGATCGAGCAGTTCGGCAAACCTGTGCGCGTGACTTTCCGGATGATGGTCGGCGTCGCGGGTGCTGCGCGACGACAGCCCGAAGCCGACATGGTCCGGCGCGACGCAGCGATACTCCGACCGGAGCTGGCGGATGACATGACGGAATTCGAACGACCAGGCCGGGTTGCCGTGCACGAACACGATCGGCTCGCCCTCACCCTCGTCGACGAAGTGCATCCGGTGCCCCGACGCGGTGGTGAGAAACCGGCTCTCGAACGGATACATGTCGTCGGATACCCAGTCCGGACGACGGTGTGCGGCACTTCGGTTCACCCCACCCGCAATGCCTCCAGCTTCGCGAGGCACCCGTTCCAGCCCCGTAGGTGCTCGTCGCGGGCCTCGTCCTGTGCGAACCGGGAGTGTGTCAGGGTCAGGCTTGTCCCGCCGGCCGCCTCCGGCTCGAACTCGACCGCAAGCAGCGTCTCGACATCGGTGCCCTCCCAGCGCCAGGAAAGAACCAGCCGGCGACAGGGCACGACCTCCCGGAACGCGCCGCGGACGAGCCACCTCCGACCGTCCGCTCCCCGCATCTCGACGAGAAACGACCCGCCGACCTCGGGCTCGGCGACCGCGCGCACAACGGTGGTATCGCCGGGTGCCAGCCAGCGGCGCAGGAGCTCCGGATCCGTCCACGCGGCGTATACGGTCTCGACCGGCGCGTCGATCACGCGATGCAGCGTCAGGTACACGTGTCGCTCCCCGTTTGCCGCGGCCGGTCCCAGAGTGCTCATTCCGGTTCTTCCGGACGGTCCGGGACGGCGCCGACAAGTGCCCCAAGTGCCTCCAGCCGTTCCGTCCAGAAGCGCTCGTGGAACTCGAGCCAGGCGCGGGCATCGGCGAGTGCGGCCGGATTGATCCGGCATATCCGTTCCCGCCCCCGCGCTTCGCGCGTGACGAGCCCCGCCCGTTCAAGCACGCCAAGGTGTTTCGACACCGCGGCGAACGAGAGATCGAATGGACGGGAGAGATGGCTGACACTCGCCTCCCCCGCCGACAGATTGCCGAGGATGGCGCGCCGTGTGGGATCGCCAAGCGCGTGAAAGATCAGATTCAGGTCGTGCCGTGTCATGCCGGTGAACATACCCGCTTCGAATAAATATTCAACCGCTTGGTTAAACATTGGGTCGGTTCGGCGTGACAACGGTCCGATCCGGACCATGACCGGGGCGATGGCGACGGCGCGGGAGATGCACACAGCCGCAGATGCGGCCCGAAGGCTCGCTCGATGACCTGAACTGTCCATCGGTCCGGAGCCGGCTCGAAGCTGTGCCGAAGCGTTCCACGCCGGGACAGGAACCTGGAACCCGACGAGGTCCATCGAGGACGGCTGTGCTGCTCAGCCGGAAACATGATGGCCCGTCCCGCTCTCGCCCGCATTTCTGCCAGCGCACGAAACGCCATGCCCGGCCATCGTTTTGCCCTCGCCCGATAGCGAACGCTTCGAGACCAACAGCAACCCGGACCGGATCGCGAGCTCCATCCGGGGTATCGCGGACGACGTGCTGCGCGACCTCTGTGTACGCGGCGATCCGGGGAAAATACCAGTTGCGACGACCCTGCGAGAGACGGCGGGATGCCGGTTCGCAGGTGCGGGGAGCCATCCGGAAAGGCAGCAGAGCCACGGATGAGGCCGACCGGGGCCATCTTCGAGGCAATGACGACTTCCGTTTGGCCGAAGGAAGCACTGTATCGGGAAGAACCGATGACCGACTGGACGACATGCGCTGCGGTGGAACGGGTACCGGGAAAGGTCGGCGGTGCGTGGGTTTTCTCCGGCACACGGATTCCCTTGTTCGCGCTCTACGAAAACCTCGCTGGCGGCGCCACGGTCGATGATTTCGTCGATTGGTTCCCGGGCGTCGATGAGCGGCAGGTTCGCGCTGTGCTCGAGCACGAAGCCAGGGAACTCAGGACGGCCCTGGCTCTGTGACGCTGCTATCCGACCAGGGAGAGGCTGCTCCCCTGCGCAACCATTTCCCGGCCCGTTCCGCGGAACCGCTGGCTGTGATCAGGATGGCCGGGCGGGAAGGATACAAGATCGTCTTGACAACCACCCGGAAAAGGGGCGGCAACGGAACGTGCCGGGCTGCCGAACCGGTCTCGTCATCGGGCTGTCAGCGAACCCGTCCCTGAGCCGCCTGCCTACAGCTGATATCGACCAGGCAATCGGCATGGTCCGGCCCGACGAGATTCCCGGGGTGCCGATTCTGGCTGACTGACCTGACGACGACCGCAAGGAAAACGAACTCGGCACCGGATGTCGGCATGCCGATGCTTTTCGACGGTGGCGCACAGGCACGGCAATCCGGACTCAGAACAGCCGGTTCAGCAGTCCTTCCTTCCTGCGCTCGATCGTCGGGGTCTCACCCTCGGTGACCGGCCGGCCCGCCGCCGCGTTGCGCTCCAGCCGCTCCCGTTCCTTCGCCGGATCGATCACGGAGGCCTCCGGGGTGCGGTCATTCCAGAACAGCAGCCGATCGACGAAGGTCTCGTCCTCGTACACGAAGACGCCAGTCTCACGGTTCAGCCGCTCGCGGATTTCGGGATCGGCGGTGTCGAGCGCCAGCAGGCCGCGCAGTGCTCCCGCTTCTCGGCCGGTGTCCCCGGGCGCCTGTCGTCCCGTGATCAGGGACCGGGCCTCGTCCCGGCGCGATGGTTCCTGCGGCCGCTCGGCTCCCGGCGCGGGTGGGCGAACCTGGAAGTCCGGCGGAACGCTCAGCGGTGCGCGCGAGCGGACCGCGAACTCGTCGGGCGGGTTCTTGGCGTATCCGAGCGACTTCCTCATCTGGTCGCAGCCCGAAAGACCGAGTCCCAGAGCCACCAGGCAAGGAAGGAAAACGCGAAGGCAATGACGATGGACCATCTCGACAGCCTTTCCCGATTGCGTCACCGTTCTCAGGCATACCGGCGCGGTGGTGTGCGTACGCCATCCAGCAGCAACAGGCCGACCCCGATTGTAATTCCTGCATCGGCAATGTTGAAGGCCGGCCAGTGCAACCCGGCGACGTGAAGATCGACAAAGTCGATGACCGCACCGAAGCGCAGCCGGTCCACGATATTGCCCACCGCACCACCGATGACCGGGGCGAGGGCAATCACCACGGCGCGCTGGCGGGACCACAGCAGCCAGGCCAGCAGCCCGAGGCTGACCACCGCCGAAAACCCGGTCAGCACCAGCGGCATCGCCGGCCAGTCACCGGCAAGGAAGCCGAAGGCAACACCGGTATTCCAGACCGGGACGAGGTTGAGGAACGGGGTGACCTCGATCACCCGTGGTGGCGAAAACCAGCCGGCCAGTGCCCACGCCTTGGTGGCCTGGTCAGCGGCGATGACCAGCAGGATCAGCAGTACGGCGAAAATCCGTGTCCCGCGCGAGGCCACGCCGGGGCCCGTCAGGCCTGCGCACCGGCACGGGTCGCGCGGAGTACCACTTCGGCACACCTGCCGCACACCGGGTCGGATCCCGCCGCAACCTCTGGCAGGACCTTCCAGCACCTATCGCACTTCCCTCCCGCGGCCAGGCCGTGGACGACCGCGACATCACCGACATCGGCAAGCCTGAACGCCCCGTCCGGGGCCGGGGCAGTGACCAGGTCGGCAGCCGAGGTGATGAACAGCTCAGCCGAATCGAGTCCCTCGAACAGGGCCAGCACATCGTCGGTGACATGAACAACGGGATGGGCCTGCAGCGATGCGCCGATGCGCCGTTCCGCGCGCTCGAGTTCGAGCGCCCCGGTCACCACCCGGCGGACCTCGCGCACGCGGGACCACTTGCGCGCCAGTTCGGCGTCGAACCAGTTGTCCGGAATCTCGGGGAAGGTGCGCAGATGCACGGAGTTTTCCGGATCTCGTACCCGGTGCTGCCATGCCTCCTCGGCCGTGAAGCACAGGATCGGTGCGAGCCAGGCCGTCAGGCAGTCGAATACCCGGTCGAGCACGGTGCGTGTTGCCCGGCGCCGGACCGAATCCGCCGCGTCGCAATAGAGCGCGTCCTTGCGGATGTCGAAGTAGTACGCGGACAGGTCCGACGCGCAGAACCGGTGCAGTTGCGTAAACATGGCATGGAAGTCGAAGCGGTCGACGCAGTCGCGGACCACCTGGTCGAGTTCGGCCAGCCGGTGCAGCACCCAGCGATCGAGTTCCGGCATCTCGGCCGGCGCGAGGACTTCATGCTGCGAAAACCCGTGCAGGTTGCCGACCAGGAATCGCAGGGTATTCCTCAGCCGGCGGTACAGGTCGACCTGGCGCTTCACGATCTCCGGGCCGATCCGCAGATCTTCCGAGTAGTCTGACCCGACCACCCACAACCGCAGGATGTCGGCCCCGGACTCCTCGACCACGTCTGCCGGCGCGGTAACATTGCCCAGCGACTTCGACATCTTGCGCCCGTTCTCGTCCAGCACGAACCCGTGGGTCAGGACCGCGTCGAACGGCGCACGCCCCCGGGTTCCGCAGGATTGCAGCAGCGAAGTGTGAAACCAGCCGCGATGCTGGTCCGATCCCTCGAGGTAGAGCGAGGCCGGCCACTGAAGTTCCGGCCTGGCCTCGAGCACGAAACTGTGGGTCGAACCGCTGTCGAACCATACCTCGACAATATCGCGGACCTGCTCGTAGCGGCCGGCATCGTGGTCGGGCCCGAGAAAGCGCTGCGGGTCGGACGAGTACCAAGCATCCGAGCCTTCTTCCTCGAAGATCTGCGCCGTACGGTCGATCACCGCCTGGTCGCGCAGCGGCTCTCCGGTGGTCTTGTCAACGAACACCGGGATCGGCACCCCCCAGGCCCGCTGGCGCGACACGCACCAGTCGGGCCGCTGCTCGATCATCGACCGCAGCCGGTTGCGTCCGCCCGCCGGCACGAACCGGGTGCTGTCGATCGCGACCAGTGCCTTGCCGCGCAGGTCGTTGGTTTCCATCGAGATGAACCACTGCGGTGTGGCCCGGAAGATGAGTGGTGCGCCGGACCGCCAGGAGTGCGGATAGCTGTGAACGAGGTGACCGGTGGCGAGAAGGCCGCCGGCATCGCGGATCAGCTCGGCGATCCGCCCGTTGTCACGGAACACGTCCATCCCCGCGACCAGTGGCATGTGATCAAGGAACCGGCCCTCGTCGTCGACAGTGGCCGTGACCGCGAGGCCATGGGCGCGCCCGAGTTCGAAGTCGTCCGCACCGGCGCCCGGCGATATGTGCACGAGTCCGGTCCCCTGTTCGAGGGTGACGAACGGAGCAGCGAGCAGCGGCACGTCGAAATCGTAGCCCTGGCCGCGCAACGGGTGGGCCGCCACCGTGCCCGCCAGCGCCGAGCCTGGCATGCGCGCGATCTCGCGGGTGTCCGTGATCCCCGCCTCGGCGCAGACACCGGCGAGGAGTTCCGCCGCAACCACGATCCGCTCGCCGACCACCGCGAGGCTGCCCTCCCCGACGGCCGTTACCTCGTGTACGGCGTAGGCGAACTCCGTGCCGTAGGCGATGGCCCTGTTGCCCGGCAGGGTCCAGGGCGTGGTGGTCCAGATGAGCACGCTGGCGCCGCCGAGTTCGGGCCGCGACGCAGTGATCACCGGAAACCGGACATGCACCGTGGTCGAACGATGGTCATGGTATTCCACCTCGGCATCGGCGAGCGCGGTCTTCTCCGCGACCGACCACAGCACCGGCCTGGCTCCCGCGTAGAGTCCGCCGTTCATCAGGAACTTGCCGATCTCGCGCGCAATCTGCGCCTCGGCAGCATTGCTCATGGTCGTATACGGGTTCTCCCAGTCACCGCAGACGCCGAGCCGCTTGAACTCTCGGGTCTGGACCTCGATCCACTGCCTGGCGAACTCCCGGCACTGCCTGCGGAACTCGTTGACCGGGACCGAATCCTTGTCGAGCCCCTTCTCGAGATACCCCTCTTCGATCTTCCATTCGATCGGCAGCCCGTGACAGTCCCAGCCGGGCACGTAGATCGCGTCCTTGCCGGACATCTGCTGTGAACGGTTGATCACGTCCTTCAGGATCTTGTTGAGCGCATGGCCCATGTGAAGGTGACCGTTCGCATAGGGCGGTCCATCGTGCAGGATGAACTTCTCGCGCTCCATGCCCTGCTCGCGCAGGCGGCGTTCCAGGCCAATCCGCTCCCACTGGGCAAGCAGTTCGGGTTCACGCCGGGGCAGTCCCGCCCGCATCGGAAAGTCGGTCTTGGGCAGGAACAGTGTCGACTTGTAATCCGTGGTCATATCGTTCAGTTCGCTCCTGCAAGGAGCGGTCCCTTTTGTTCCGAAAGACGGCTTCGCGCCGCGTCCGCATCCGCGGCAATGCGGGCCTTCAGTTCATCAAGGCCGCTAAATCTCATTTCGGGCCGAATGAAGTCAATCAGGTGCACCTCGAGTTCCCGGCCGTACAGGTCGCGGTCGATGTCGAACAGGTGCACCTCGAACAGCGCTCCGCGGTCATTGACCGTCGGCCGCCGGCCGAAGTTGGCCACACCCGGAACCACGGTCCCGTCCAGGTCGACCCGAACCGCGTAGACGCCGTGCGCCGGCTGCTGGAGGTCGACGATCCGCAGGTTGCAGGTCGGGAACCCGATCGTCCGGCCGCGCCGGTCACCTTCCTCGACCGGGGCGCGGAAACTCCACGGCCGTCCCAGCAGTTCCGCCGCGCCCGCCGGGTCCCCCTCGGCCAGGCACTGCCTGACGCGGGTCGACGAGTAGACCGCACCGTCACCCTCCGAAACCGCCGGAACGCAGGTCACTCCGATCCCGGCCTCCCGCCCGAGATGCTCGAGCACCTCGGGAGTCCCGCGACGGCGATGCCCGAACACGAAGTCGTAGCCGCACACGACATGACACACCCCGAGACCGTCCCTGACCACGTCAGTCACGAACGCCTCGGCCGAAAGCTGGGAGAATGCGTGGTCAAACGGCAGTTCGAACAGCAGTTCGACGCCGAGACGGCGGAACATCGCGGTCCGGGTTGCGCTGCTGGTCAGCCGGAACGGCACCGCCTCGGGCTGGAACAGCATGCGCGGGTGCGGCTCGAAGGTGAGGACCGCGAAGGTCAGTCCGCGGTCGCGCGCGATCCCCGCCGCCTCGGCGAGAACCTTCTGGTGTCCGAGATGCACCCCGTCGAAATTGCCGACGGCGGCCACCGCGCCCCGGTCGTCCGGGGTAACCAGCTCGAGGGTACGGAGTATGCGCATGACCTCAGGAATGTCGGGCGGCCCGGGAAACGCCAGTCGACCAGGTGCGCGTACTCCGGGACAATCACGTGACGCGCGGGAGGAACACGCAGGCTTATACAGCGCCGCCAACGGCGCGACAACGCGTTCTCCGGCCCGGGTCAGTCGAGGATGAAGTGCGGCACGAAACAGGCGTCGTCAGTGGTCACCATTCCGTCGTCCTCGCGAATTCCCATGCCGGCGGCTTCGCTGGCAACCAGCCAGACCCCGCACATCGGCCGGCGACCGGCATGCGAGGGCAGCGGCGCCAGCGCCTGGACCACGTAGCCTTCCTCACCGTACTCACCGCCGGTCTCCGCGACGACCCGGCCGTCCTCGACCAGGCGCAGGTTGGCGCCCTCGCGCGAAAGCAGGGGCTTGCGGACATGATGCCCGGCCAGATCGGCAGCTCCCGGGTCGCCCTGAAAGAAGGTCGGCAGCAGGTTCGGATGTCCTTCGAACATCTCCCACAACAGCGCCATCAGGCCCTTGTTGGACAGGATTGCCTTCCAGCCCGGTTCAATGAACCGGGTCCCGGAGCCGGGAATCCGGTCTCCGAACTCCTCGGCCATCAGCCATTCCCACGGGTAGAGCTTGAACAGCCACGCCACCGGCCTGTCATCGGTATCGGTAAACTGCCCGTTGCCGGCAAGCCCGATATCCTCGACGAACATCCGGAAGGTCGAAAGACCGGCCTGGCGCGCGCAGTCCTCGATGTATTCGACGGTGCCGAGATCCTCCTCGGAGTCACGCGCGCAGGCTAGGTGCAGCAGCCCGTCGATGCCGATGCGCCCGAGCGCGTCAACCAGGCGCTCGTGCAGGGAATTGAACTGGTCCGCGCCGTCGGGAAGGATGCCCTGTTCCATCGCCTGCTCGAGCCAGACCCACTGGAAGATCGAACTCTCGTACAGCGCGGTCGGCGTATCGGCATTGTATTCGAGCAGTTTCGCCGGACCGGCGCCGTCATAGCAGAAGTCCATGCGACCGTAGAGATTACGCTCGCCGTCAGCCCAGCTTTCGGCAACATAGCTCCAGAAGCGCTGCGGGATCGCGAGACGTTCGAGCACGCTCTCGTCCGCAACCGCGCGCTCCACCACGCTGAAGCACATCTGCTCGAGTTCCTCCGCCGGGGTCTCCAGGTCGTCCTCGACCTGGCGCAGCGTGAAGCGGTAGGCGTGGGTCTCGTCCCAGTAGCGTTCACCGTCCGGGGTGTGAAAGGTGAACCCGTGCTCGGCGGCAACCTGCTGCCAGTTGCGGCGCGCCGGCAGCGACAGCCGTTCCATCAGGCTCCCACCCGGTATCCCGCCGCACGGGCGCGGGCGCCGAAGCCACCGCGCTGCTGGGTGTAGAGCTTGGAGGACGGTTTGGCAGCGGAGCGTTCGGGAACCAGGGTGCGACCGACCGTCCTGCCCACCGGACGATTGTCCGAGGTCCGGAATGTCTTCGCATCGTCACGCGAGCGATAGAGCGGCTGGGTGTATGCCCGGCCACCCATCATCTGCCCCATCATGAAGCCAGCCATCAGCGGCATGAATACGCTGTTGCCGGTGGTGGTGCGATAGGGAGCGGTCTCGCACGCGCCCTGGCCGAAATCCTCTTCGCAGTCAGCCTGCGAGGTGTACTTCGGGGCGACCTGCGCGTGCTGGGCCCGGGCGGCGTCGAATTCACGGTAGCACTGCTCGGCGACCAGTCCCTGTTCGGCAACGCACTGTTCGACCGTCTCGAACAGGGCCGCCTCGGTCTTGCGTTCCTCGCACGCCGCGAGCGTCAGCGCCGAGGTTCCCATCACCACCAGCGCAATCCTGCGCGATCGCTTCATCACCCGTTCTCCCGTGCATTCCCCTACCTGCATAGTCGGGCACCACGGCGCTGTGCGCAACACCATGCGATGCGCGCGGAACTGCACACACCGCTGCGTCAATCGTCTACACTCCCGGATCCGGACACCGCATCGCAGGGAGACCTTTCATGACACTCGACGCCGCAGCCGTGGACACCGCCGCGGGTGAACTGTTCAGGGCGCGCCGGGACCACGCACGGCTCGACTGGCTGCCGGAGACCTACCGGCCGGCAGACCGGGAGGACGGCTACGCGGTACAGTCATCCCTGGTGGGCCGGCTGCTTGCCAGCTCGGGCGGTCGCCGGGTCGGCTACAAGATCGGAGCGACCAATCCGGCGGCCCGCGAGATGCTGGAAACCGACCAGGCCTTCGCCGGCTCCCTGCTGTCAACCCTGTGCCATCCCGAACCGCATGTCATCAGCGCGGCCGACTGGCACGTCATCATCGTCGAACCCGAGATCGCGGTGCGGCTCGGCCGGGACCTGCCGGCCACCGGCTCGCCGCACACCCCGTCCTCCGTGGCCGACGCGGTCGAGGCGGTCGCACCGGCGATCGAGGTGGTGACCTCACCTTTCCCGGTCTGGAACCAGGCGGGGATCGGCTGCATCATTGCGGACAACGGCGCGAACGGGTGCTGGGTGCACGGACCGTTCCAGGCCGAACATGCGTCCATTGACCTCGCCGCGATCGACATCACGCTCTCGATCAACGGCGTGGTGGAGAAGACAGGGGCCGGGAGCAACGTCGACGGCGGACCGCTGGTGGTGCTCGCGTGGCTTGCGAACGAGCTGAACTCCCGGGGCGGCGCGCTCCAGGCCGGCGACCTGGTGACGACGGGCTCGACGACCCAGCCCATGCCCGGCGCGGCCGGCCAGGAATTCGTTGCCGACTTCGGCGTCCTCGGAAGCTGCCGCCTCACCATCACCTGAACCGGCGCAGGACCGCGGGAATGACACACGCCTGTGGATGGAGGCTTCTCATGGGTGCCGCACGCAGCGTGGTCATGGCCGCGGTCCTTCTCACGGGCCTGCTCCCGGCCGGTACGGCACGGTCGGAAGAGGACCTGTACGGTGCGATGGTCTGGACCACCCGCAGCTGGGGCGCTGCCATCGACCGGAGCGCGGACGAGGCCCTGTCCGGCGCGCTGGCCGCCTGCACACAGGCGGTCGGGGAACTCGACCCGGGATCCCGAAGACCGTTCGCGCACTACTACGCGCCGGCAAGCGACGACCGGAAGCGATGGGAATACCGGAACGACTGCTCCGGCAGCATCGGGACGGTCGGAGGCATTGCCGCCGAACACCATGCCGATGTCAGGCGCCACAACTCGCTGCAGCACCTGCTGCGGCGCGATGGCCTGCAGCCAAACGATGTCCTGATCGGCCCGTTTCACGTTGCCGCAAAATGGGCGGTGCTGTTCTCGCCGGGTTTCACGGATGCGCCCGCCCTGTCGATCCTGACCCCGTTTGCCGGACTGCGCATGAAGACCGCGTCGGTCGAGCACGCGTTCCGCAAGCTTGATCCCAACAACTTCCACAACCAGGTCTTCGCACCCGGCGAGTACGTGTCTTCGCCGACACGGGTCAGGGCACGCTGTGTCGCCTTCGGCAAGGTGTACTGCCTTCGCGACCAGGCGATCAGGCTGGACCAGGGACAGATGATCCTCGGGTTCGGCGACACGGCCGAGGAAGCGGCCCGACGCTGGAAGGCGGTGGTCGCGATCCTGGAGGAGATGGAGGCCGGCAAGACCACCACCGAACTCAGGCACGGCTGCCCGATCAGGGTCGGGGAAACCCGGGCCTACACCTGCATCGGCGAGAACGCCGGCGCGAGGGCCCGCGGGTCGTAACCGGGTCCGAAGGCGCGTCCCGAGAAGGCTCGAGACCGGCGTACCGCCACGGTCTCCCTCCCGTCAGTCCGACGGCAGCGCGAAAACCCGGTCTGCCCGTCGGCGTCCGGCTGCCGACTTGTCGAGTCGAGGCCACTGCGAGGGGACAGCACCAGGTCGGGCGCGACGACAGTCCCGGCCGGAACCCGCGGGAGCCGGAGGATACGCCCGAGGCTGCGCCCGGCAACCGGTCCGGACGGCCCGCCTCCCCTCTCCCCCGTTCTATACTGACTGCACCCCGGGCCTTCATGGTTCCAGTGGCGAGGCGTCGCATGCCAGTTGTCATCACTGAACTCACCGAACGGGACATCGTCGCCGCCTGCCGGAAGGCCTTGAGCCAGTGGCCGCGCGCCAGGGCCGCGGTCCTGTTCGGCAGTCGGGCGCGTGGAACGGCGCGCCCGAACAGTGACTGGGACGTCGCAATCGTGCTCGAGGGCGACGAACCCCGTCAGCCGGGCCTGGCAACGTCGGTGTTTCCGCGATCGGAGCTGCCTGACGCCCTTGTCCGCATCGATGCCCGGGCGCTGTCCGAGGACGACCTGCGGCGGCGCTGCCGTGTCCTCGGCACCCTGCCCTACGCGGTCTGCCGCGACGGCAAGGTGCTCGCGGGTGAATGGAACGGGCCGGATCCGGAGCAGATCGGGAGGGAGAGTGCGGTAGACCCGGAACACTGGGCCGGCAGAATGCGGCTGGTGTTGGTGAAGGTACACGCCGCCCTCACCCCGATCGACGCCATGGCGCGGAGCGGAACCTGGACCGTCAGCGGTGGGCACTGCAGTATCCTGGTGCAGGCCATCGCCGATGCCGCAGAGCTGCTGGTCAAGGCAGCAATCGAGCGCCGCGGCGTGCCGGCCGACCGCAGCCATGACATCGCCGGACTGGCTTCCGAATTCGGTGCGCAGCGCCCGAATGACAGCGTACTGGCGCAGAGGATGGCAGCTTTGAACGGTGACAGCCGCGAGCACCATTTGGCGATGTACGAGTTCCGGCCACCTGCAGTGCCGGACGTGAAGGCCGCCGTCAGGCGCCTTGCCGGAACGCTTGATTTCTGGGCATCCGAGATCGAGCCGGGGACCGATGGCATGGCAGCACAGTTGCCGGGACTGGCCCGGATCGCAGTCGATCAGGCGGCCGTGTGGCCCGGCCTACTGGGTGCGCAGGTGAAACACAAGGCAGACGAGGGCGATCCGGCGCAGGCAGCAGCCGAGGCGGCGCTGGACTTGCGCCCGGTGCTCAGCGAGGCGATCGCGTCCTTCCAGGATCGGATGCGGCGGGCGGTGGATCCGTAACCCGGGGACGCGAAGGACCACTTCGACATGCCGGATCCGTACGAGGATCCCTCGCAGAGCGAGTGCCGATCAGGCGGCAGCTGACCGTCGTGCGCAACGACACGCGCGGCTGGACCTGCGGGAGCCGGGGAGAACGAGGCTCCAGCCCAACCGTCAAGGTCAGGAGCAGGTCGCTGCCCATGTTGCCGTTCATCCCGTCGTCGCCCTCCAAGCCCGGCTCCAGCATGAACCTGGTCAAGTATCGGTTGCATGGCGTGTCGGCCGGTCAATGCATCCACAGCGCCAGGGCGTCTCGTTCCGGGCAGGCCGGCTCGGGAATCGCGGGATCCGGAAACTTGTTGATCCCGACAAGATTCGGCTTCACTGCCCTCCTGCCACCGAAGTGATCCGGCCCAGAAGCTGCTCGATCACGCTGTTGACCTCCCGCTGCCTCAGCAACCGGGCTTCGCGCAGACCGGCATCGTTACCCTCACCCAGTTCGAACAGGGCCACCGCTACCGGACCGTCCTTCCGGAATCCCTCGACCTCGCCGTCCCCGGCGAAACGGTTGCGGATAGTTGACAAGCAGTCCCGGATCACTTCGCCGTGCTTGCCAGTCAAAGCCTCGCGGAACATGCATGCGGCGCCGTCGAGGCCCACCTCCGAGTGCTCAATGCAATAGACCAGGTCATGCGCGTCCTTCCGCTCGAAGCGCTGGTCGAACGCGAAAGCCTTCAGGCAAGTGAAGCTGACCAGATTGGCGTGCCTCACCACTTCGACGGCGTTTCCCCCGCCACCAAGGAGTTCCGCCCGAATCTCCGTGCGCTGGTGCATGTGGAAGACGATGGACGCACGCGGAATGTTGAGAGCGGAAACTCTCCCTTCCGTGGGCAAGGGTTCTACCCTGCCACCAGCGATTTCCGGCGCGTCGGCGAGAAGTTCGACCACCATCAGCGCGCCGTTTTCGGTGCGAGTCTGCCACCGCCACGAAAGCCTCTGGCCTTTTTCGTTTGTCGACCGCTCGAACCTCATTGCCCGCAGGTTCTCCTCGAGCGTGCGATATCCCGCGGTGTCGGCGAGGATCTGCAGGTCGATGACAATGTCCACATCGAGCGTACCGGCGTGCGCCGGCACTTCCGGAGGCCGAGCCGCCACCAGGTATCTGGGAGTCAGTCCGCCTACCAGAAACACGGACGCCTTCCATGGGCCCAGTCCACGCAGCAAGGTTACGAGGACACGCTCGCATTCGACCGTGTACTGATCGCTGTATCCGTCAAACGTGGCGGGTTTCGCCATCAGAAGCCGATCCTTTCCTGCCGCAGGTGCCTGGCCATTTCCCTGGCGCGGCCTTCGCTTCGCATCAGGTCGAGGTAGACCTGCACTGCGCTTGCCAGCCAGATTCCGTTCACGAACTCGCGAAACAGCAACTCGCCCGGCGACTTGACTTCGATGACCGCAAGATTCGCACCCTGGCCAACCACTCGGGCATCCAGTGCACCGAACACCCGATCGGCTGCCGGCCCGCCCAGCAGCCGACAACGCACCTGGGACACAGTCGACAGAAACGGCGCGTATCGCTGCCCTGCCGCTTCATGGGTGATCGCGTATTCGGCCTTGCTCTCCGCGCAGACCGCCGCAAACTTCTCCACCAGCCCTTCCGCGCGCACTGACGGTACGAAGTAGCGCCGCATCGACAATGGCCGCATTGCAGCCAACTGGCTCACCCATGCATCCAGCAAGGCGCCCGGCTGTTGCAGGCGGCGCTCCTTTCCCGGCCCCTGTCCTCGCGACACCACCCACTCGAATTTCTCCAGTTCCGCCAGCACCTGCGACGCCGTTGCCGGCGAAACCCGGGCCTGGTTGGCGATGTCCTTCACTCCGAACCACTCGTGATGCCGCAGCAGGAGTGCGTGCAGCACTTGCGCACGACGGCCCGAAAACACGGAACGGATGGACCGCGACAGGCTTTTCGGGAGCGGCTTCTCCACGTACACGTAGATGTTGCCGGCAGGAAGAAACAGGCTGCCGCCGCTGTCGTAGTAGCCAACCCGCTCGCCCCTCAGCAACTCCTTGGCTCCGGGTGAAATCGACTGGGCGACCAGGCAGAACACCTCTTTTCGTCGTTTCTTCGGGTGCGGCCATCTCCGTGCGGATTCGTGGAACTGCCAAAGTAGCTGCCTCACGTCACGGGGATACATGACCTTCCTCATCTCGATCAGCAGGGTCACCGCCTGCCCGCTCACCCGAAGGTCCACCTGAGCGTCCCGTACCCGTTCGGGGTCGCCCGGATGTTCCACCCTGCTGGATTTCGCCTGCACCCCAGGCAGTTCCCGTAGGGCTGTCAGGAAGCAATCAAGCAGCTGTCCTTTCGCCATGTCTGAATCTGGCATCACCATTCGCAGACTCTTTGCTGTTCAGCAAATAACCGTTTTTTGGCACTTATCTGACAAATTCACAATATTCACTGTTCAGCGAAAATGGAAGTGGGGGACGCGAGGGCCGAGACCCCGCTTGTCGCCACTCGGCGCCGATGGTTTCGTGGCTGTCGGGCTCGCGCGAGTGCGTTGTCACCACCAGGTGTGCGCCTGCGAGCCGCCGTCGTGAGTATGTGGACCAGCCCGGAGTTCCGCTGCGGTCGCAGTTGCGATGGTCACGCGAGCCCCTCCGAGGCCGGGCGGTATCTGCGCCATGATCACCCTCGAAGTAACTTCGGGAGGCGGGCGGTGTACACCAGTGGGACATGTGCTGCTCCTTCCGCGTGCTATGGTGGAGACGACATGGCGGTTGGTCCCCCGGGAACATCGGGACCCATCCCGATCTTCCCGGGCGGGGCGTGGATCGCCTGACCGCTCCGCAATGAGCACGGTCAAGCCGCCTTTGACATGAAGGAACGAGGCTCCGAGATGGACAGGGTGCCCAAACGCTTCGTAAGCCGTCTTACCCAGGACACGCTGGCCCTCGTGCTTGCCGGAGGCCGGGGATCCCGCCTGGGAGTCCTGACGGACTGGCGAACCAAGCCTGCGGTACCGTTCGGCGGCAAGCTGCGGATCATCGACTTCGCACTGTCCAACTGCCTGAATTCAGGCGTCCGGCGCATCTGCGTTCTGACCCAGTACAAGTCGCACGCCCTGATTCAGCACCTCACGCAAGGCTGGAGCGGATTCAGCACCGAGCGTGGCGAGTTCATCGACATCATACCCGCCCAGCAGTGGCTCGACGATGAATCCTGGTATCAGGGAACGGCGGACGCGGTCTTCCAGTGCCTCGACATCATCGACGCCTACCGCCCCAGGCACGTCCTTATCCTGCCCGGGGATCATGTCTATGCCATGGACTACGGAGAGACCCTTGCCGAACACGTGGAGTCCGGCGCCGACTTCACCATCGGCTGTACCCCGGTGCCCCGGAGCACGGCCAGCCAGTTCGGGGTGATCCAGGTCGATGAAGGGGGCCGGATCGTCGAATTCGCGGAGAAACCGGAAGACCCACAGCCGCTTCCGGACGATCCCGGCACCGCGCTGGCGAGCATGGGCATCTATGTCCTGTCGTATGACTACATGCGGGAACGGTTGCACGAGGACGCGTCAAACGAAGCGTCGTCCCACGATTTCGGCAAGGACCTGATCCCCACCGCCGTGGCCGGCGGTGACCACCTGCGCGCATTTTCCTTCCACAGGTCCCCGTCGGGCATGAACGGATACTGGCGCGATGTCGGAACCATCGACAGCTACTACGAGGCCAGTCTCGAAGTCCTCTCCCCGACTCCTCCGATCGACATCTTCGATCCCGCCTGGCCCATCCGCACTTTCCAGCCTCAGCTGCCGGCCGCCCGGTTCGTCGGCGCCGGCACGATGTGCCACGTCAGGGATGTCATGGTGAGCGGGGGCTGCGTCGTCCACCAGTCCGACCTGGATCGCAGCCTGCTCTATTCCAACGTCAAGGTGGGTGCGGGCAGCGAGCTTCAGGGTGTGCTGGCCCTGCCCGACTGCGAGATCGGCGAGGGCTGTCGCCTCAGGGCTACGATCCTGGACAACGGGTGCATCGTGCCGAACGGCACCGTGATCGGGGATGACCATCGCGCCGACCAGGAGAGGTTCCTGATCAGCGATGGCGGTGTTGTCGTGGTCAACCGAGGCATGCTCGGACAGGACACGGGGTATCGACCCACCTACGCGGCTGAACGGTAGGCGCGCGAGCGACTACGGTCTGGCGTGTTCCCGGATCAGTCGCGACGCGTCGAGGAGAGGAACCGCGGGGGCCGGAGCGCGTTCGCACGACAGTGCGCGTTCGATCAGGCAAAGATATCGCTCGGCGGTACGCGGCCACGTGTAGGTCTTCAGAACCCGCGCCCGCGCCCGGGCCGCCAGGACCTGCCGGTTGCCCAGTGCCTCCAGCAGGCCCCGCGCGATGTCGCGGGGGTCGTCCGGATCGACCAGCACACCCGAACCGTCAGCGAAGATTTCCGACGGCCCGCCGTTGCGTGTCACGACGCACGCGAGGCCGCAGGCCGCCGCTTCGATCGGTGCGAGCCCGAACGGCTCGTGAAATGCCGTCAATGCGAACACCCCGCCACCTTTCGCCACCGCACGATAGGTTGCCGCCAGCGCCTGCTGGGACGGAACATCGAGAAACCGGACACTGTCGCGCAGGTCGTGACGGACAATGGCCTCCAGAATCGGCGCAAGGACCGATCGATCGGCGCCGTCGAGCAGGTCGAGCTCCGCGAACGGGTCCTGGATCCCGCGAACGCACAGGAGAAGGTCGGCACGCTCGCGAAGTTCCCGCGAAGCGGCGAAGGCCTGGACCACGCCGATGGTGTTCTTCTTTGCATCCAGACGGTTCGATACCACGATCGACGGGCGCCCGCCGGCATCGTCCTGCCACGGTACGGCGGCGCCCGCGCGCTCCGCATCATCCCCGTCGGCAGTGAATATCCCGGTGTTGACGCCGGGAGGGATCACCGCAAACCGGTGGCAGTCTTCCACGTCGACCGCGCCCGCGTAGAGCGGGTGAGCATACTGTTCCCGCCGCTCCTGCTCGGTCGAGGTCACGATACGGACCGCCCGTTCCATGGCCAGGCGTTCGGCCGCAATCCGCCTGGAAAACCGGAACCGGGCCTCGAGCTCCTTCGCGTTCAACTTCGACAGTCCAAGCCGGTCAAGCTTCTGCGCGCCCAGCGAGTGGCCGGTAAAGGTGAACGGAACACCGGTCTCGCGCTCGAACAGTGCCGCACAGAAACCACCGTCCGCGTAGTGGGCCGTCGTGAAGTCCGGCACGTGGCCGGCGTAGAACGCGATCGTGTTGCCCACGAACTCCCGCAGGTGGTCCCACAGCTGTTCCTTGGCAAGGAAGCGCGGTCCGCCGCAGGAAATCCGTACGATCCGCAGGTCGTCACCCGTCCCCGGATACCGGTCGATCCCGGATCCAAACTCGGGCCAGTCCCTATCCACGATACGCCGTGTGACGATATCGACGCGATGGCCCGCGGCCGCCATGGCCCGCGCGACCTCCTTCACATAGACCAGCTGGCCACCGAAGTCGGGATGTTCGGTCAGGTGCGAATCAGCCGGGTCGAAGTTGCCCTGGGGATTCAGAAAGGCGATGTGCATGGGAATGCCGGTATCCCCGGGTTCAGCCTGCGGGAGCCGCCGTGTAGTCGGCATCGATCACGATGTCGGCCCGGGCCTTGTGAGCCGAGATGATCCCGTGCTCGATTTCCAGGACGCGGTCAATGAACGGGTCGAGTTCGGCGGTGTGGCGCATCCTCTTCTGCCGATGCTCGCGGGTCTGCAGATAGGTGCGGTCGATGAAGACATGCGTTCGGCAGCGGGCGAGCAACGTCGTGTAGGTCCCCTCGGCAATCATGACGCGGGCATGGCCAACCGCCAGCGTCTCCGACCCGATGGCATCGGCCTCGTAGTCGACCAGCGGCTTGACCAGTTCGTCTGCTCCGTCGAGAAACGCGCCCACGTGCGCATCCATCAGCTCCAGGCGGACCTCCTGCGGCCCGACCCACGCGATATCGGCACGACGCGTGCGGTCGTTCGTCCTCGGCGGATGAATGAAGTAGTCGTCCTGTTGCAGGACCGTGCTCTCGATCCGATTCTCGCCCAGCACCTGCTGAAGCGCCGCTGCCGTTTCCGACTTTCCGCTTCCCGACTGTCCGGCGATCGAAACGGCGTACCGGTCACACCCCGCCGCCAGCACCGGTTTCAGCAGGGACAGGATCCCCGCAGCCGCCGTGCGGTGATGGGGTTCGATGATGATCGAGTCGCCCCGCATGCGTATCCCTCCGGCCGTTTTCGCCTGCCCCAAGCCTGGCATTTTCACGCAGGTCATGATTCCGGTTGGCAGGAACCTGCGCATATACTAGGGACTGCGCCGATCGAAGCGAATTCGTGCTCCGCCCGGATACGGATGCGGTCAGCTTGCCCGGGGACAACCGCGTATGCGTCCTTCACCGCACACGCATCCTTCGTCGAGACGCCGTCGGCGCACAGGCACCCGGCGTGTCCCCTGAATTCGAGAATTCATGGCTGACCCTGAACGGACGGCTGCGTCGGCTGGAGCTGGTGGCGGGGCTCGGGGCCGCCCTGCGGGAACTGGAATGCCATCACCTGGACAACGGTTTCCTCACCGACACCCTTCGGCAGGTCGAAAGCCGGTCCTTTTCCCATCCCGACCATCCCGAGCAGTTTTTCCGCGCCCAGTACAATCCGAGACGCGCCCACCGGTTCCGCGGCGCCGGCAGGACCCTGCAGTCCGCCGATGTTCCGGCGCACGGGTGCTTCCTGTGCCGGGACACGATCGAATGGCAGCAGCAGGGTGCCCAGCTGGGGTACCGGATCGAATCGGGCACGCGGGCGTATTTCGCACTCACTAACCCGTTTCCCATTCTGCCAGGGCATATCGTCGTCGCGTCCGAGGAACACCGAACGCAGGAGTGGCGCTTCCGGGACCGGTCGGGCGTTGCTGTCGAGGAACTGGTCGAGGATCTTGTGCTCCTCGCTGCACGGATGCCGGACTACGTCGGATTCTACAACGGGATTGACGGCGGATGCTCGATTCCCGACCACCTGCACTACCAGTTCGTGACCCGTCCCAGGGGTGTTCCGGCGTTTCCCCTCGAACTCGCCGCACGGTGCGAGCACCGGAGGAACCCTGGCGCGTCGATGCGGATCCGGGACTACCCGGTCGAAGCGATCGTGTGGACAGGACCCCCGGAGCCTGTGGTTGCGCGTGCATCGGACTGGTTGACGGCGTGGGCGCGGCGCAACGGCGCCCGCATGGACGATCTCTCAGCGAACTTCGTTGCCACCGGCAACGGTTCGGGCGAGCGGGTCACGCTCTACTTCGTGCCCCGACGCCGCTCGCATGCCCGTCTGCACGGAGTGGGCAGCGTTGCAGGGGCGCTGGAAGTGCTCGGGGAAATCGTACTGGCCGATCCGGAGGCGGGAACACGCCTGCGGGACGGCTCGATCGACTATTTCAGCCTGCACAACGCGCTGGAAAGTCTGCACACGCCGCTTGAAGCCGCATAACGTCAGTGATGGGTGCGAACTGTCCGCAATCGGCGCGATGAACGTACATCCGGTCCTGGTTTCCGCTGGCGATGACCGGCACCGATGCATGTCCGCAGAATCGGGTGACCGCGCCTGGCCCGGCGGTGTCACGACGCCCCTGCCCTCGGGTTCGTCCATGACAGTGTCGGCGGCGGAGGTGTCGGACTGACTGGCCCCTTGCTCCCGCAGCCCGAGGCTTCCGGCACCGAGGTGCCGATCGTGATCGGCCGAACGGCGCAAACGCTCCGCCTCCCGAGGGCGAAGGGCTGCTCATTGTGAACGGTCACATGCCGTTCTCGATCCGCTCCATGTCCTCGTCGGAGAGGCCGAAGTGATGGCCGATCTCGTGCACCAGGACATGGGTCACGATCCGCTCAAGATCCTCACCGGTCTCACACCAGTGATCCAGGATCGGCCTGCGGTAGAGAAAGATCATGTTCATGTCCTCGGGCTGGCCCGCCAGTTGCTGCTGTCCGAACGGCTGGCCCGAGTACAGGCCCAGGAGGTCGAACGGGCTGTCGAGCTCCATTTCCTGGCAGATCTCGTCCGACGGGAACTCCTCGACCACGAACACGACGTCCCTGGTCATGACACGCAGGTGCTCCGGAATCGACTTCATCGCCGTTCGGGCGAGACCCTCCAGGTCGTCAAGTGTCGGCGGCGTCACGGACATGGCAATGCGGGTAGAGCAAGTCTTTTACCCTTCCAGAGTGTGTGCCAGACTCTCCCGGCGAACCCGGACCAGGAGCGCAGCATGGCCACCACATCGATCGACCCGGCCCGCGCCGAGCGCCATGCCGAGAAGATGGCGAAGAAGAAGGCGGCGCGGGACAAGATCATGGCGACCAAGGACCGCACCGGCGGACTCCTGATCGTCCACACCGGCAAGGGCAAGGGCAAGTCCACTGCCGCCTTCGGCATGGTGTGCCGCGCCATCGGCCACGACATGAAGGTCGGCGTGGTGCAGTTCGTCAAGGGCCGCTGGCAGACCGGCGAACGCGCTGTGCTGGAAGCGTTTCCCGAACAGGTCACGATCCGGACCATGGGCGAGGGCTTCACCTGGGACACCCAGGACCTGAACCGCGACATTGCCGCCGCCCGGGCCGCCTGGGACCAGGCACTGCTCATGATGGAGGACCCCGACCTCTCCATGCTGCTGCTCGACGAACTCAACATCGTGCTGCGCTACGGCTACCTGCCTATCGAGGAGATCGTGGACCGGCTCACCGACAGGAGGGACGGGCTACATGTGATCGTCACCGGCCGAAACGCCAGGCAGGAACTGATCGATGCGGCCGACCTGGTTACGGAAATGACCCAGGTGAAACATCCGTTCCGCTCGGGGTTCAAGGCCCAGGCCGGCATCGAGTACTGACGACCATCACGGCGCCTCCGCCAGGGCAGCCAGCCCCTCGCGGTAGGTCGGGTAGGTGAGCGTCACCCCGAGTTCGTTCCCGAGCAGGCTCGTGTCCAGTCGCTTGCATTCGCTGTAGAACGACCGCGCCATCTCGGACAAGTCGGCATCGGCAAACGCAATCGGTTCAGGCGGCGATCTTCCCAGCAGCGCGCAGGCATGGCGAACCACATCGCCGCTCGGACATGCCTCCCGATCGGCGACATTGTAGATGCCGCCGTTGCGCGGTCGCTCCATCGACGCCATCAGGATGGTGCCGATGTCATCAACGTGGATACGGTTGAACACCTGGCCCGGCTTGTCGATGATCCGGGCGGTGCCCCGCCGCACCTGATCAAGCACGGTGCGTCCGGGTCCGTAGATGCCGGCAAGCCTGAACACCTGGACAGCCGCGGCGCCACCCAGGTCGAGCCAGGCGCGCTCGGCGGCATACCGCCGCTTTCCGCGTCCGCTCGAGGGTCTGGGCTGTTCACTCTCCGCGACCAGCGCCCCGCCGCGGTCACCGTAGACCGCAGGTGTCGAGAGATAGCCGATCCAGGTGACCGACGCGGATGCGCGCAGTTCGTCCGCATGCAGCGCCAGAACCGGGTCTCCGTCCCCGGTCGGGGGAACCGAACTGAGCACGTGGGTCACGCCGGCAAGGGCGGCGGCCGGCAGCGGGCGGACGCCGTCAAACCCATGCACCTCGCATCCGGGCCCCCCGGTACCCGTGGCGAGGTCGCGAACGGTGCCTGATACCCGCCAGCCACGGGCGACCAGGCGCCGGGCAAGCCGGCTGGCAGTGTACCCGAGACCGAAACAGAACAGGTGACCAGCCTGGATCGAGGGAACCGGAAGCGGTGTGGACATCGCAGCCTGGCCCTTTCGGCAATAGGAAGGCGGTGACCGTCAGTCCTGCCCGATCGAGACCCGCCAGTGGATCCGGTCCTCGTGCGGCGGATAGTCTCCCGCGGCCTTGTGGACCAGGCACCGGTTGTCCCAGACCACCACGTCCCCGACCCGCCAGGAGTGCACGTAGCCCGCACCGGGCACGATCATCCGTTCGGTGAGTTCCTCGATGACGGCGTCGCTGTGCTCCGGTTCCAGACCCTCGATGTAGAGGATCTTGCCGGGATCGAAGTAGAGAGCCATCCGCCCGGTTTCCGGGTGGGGCCGCAGCAACGGGTGAAACGCCGGCGGCTCATGCCTGTCCTCCGGCTCCAGCAGCAGGTTCGCACCGCTGCGGCCGCCGAAGGTAAAGGCGCCCTGGCGGCCGTCGAGCACTCGTCGCAGGCGCCCGGGCAGCGCTTCGAAGGCCATGGTCATGCAGGAATACAGGGTGTCGCCGCCGCTGCCGGGAACCGCGCGCGCGTGCAGGGCGGTCGCCTTGAACGGCCGCTTCTCGTAGGCGCCGTCGGTGTGGAAACTGGCGGCGCCGCGCTTGTAGACGTGCTGCTTCAGCGTGCCGTCGGGGTTGAACTTGTCGACGCCCAGCACCGTGATTTCCGGGCACCGCGGATGACGGGTCGCCTTCGAGGGATGACGGACCACCGTTCCGTACCGGCGGCAATGCTGCAGGAAGTCACCGAGATCGAGGTCCTGATCACGGATCACCGTGACACCGTGGTCGAGCCACGCCCGGTACACGCCGGCGAACCCGTCCTCGTCGAGCCGACGGATATCGACGCCGGTGATCTCCGCACCGATATGTTCCCCGAGCCTGCGGATCCGCACGCCATGCCCTCCCCTCGCCGTCATGCTATCCGCGACCGCCTCGATGTGAAACCCGGCGTGCAAGCCACCACGATCATCGTAGAAATTTGACTAAAACGATTAGTCGGTAGGAAAAGTTAGCGGTACAATGGAAGAAGTATCAGAATTCTGACATGACAGCGCAAGCAAGTCGTAGCAAATCTGCCGTTCACCACTCGCAATGCGCGCTCCTTTCTGGTCGCCAACCCAAGTACAGAGCATGGCTACAATCTCCCCCTACGCATCAGCCGGCGGCCAGCGCATTTTCCCGCGGTCGACACGCAAGGCTTCCACCAACCTGGTGTTTCCCTGCAGCCGACCTGAGAACAGGCTGGGCTTGGGATCAACGGTTGGCCTCTTGAATGGAGCGATTCGCTGACAGTCTGGCGTGGCTAGCCATGTTCGCCCATCTTTCTCGTCAATGACAATCCGATATGGGCCAGCAGCCGGAGCAGCCGCGGTGTCGAGCAGACGCTTGTAGTGTTCGATCGACCATTTCTGGATGCCACCGCTGAGGGCTTCAATTCGAAACCGCGCCCATAGCGCGGCCGTGTTGGGCGTTGGCCAGTCAGCGGCGTCCGTGTGGACCGTGATTGCGTCGGATTTGAGCCAAGCCCGCATCTCGGCGGGCGTAACGAAGACAGGCTTGGCATCCTCAATCGCCGCCATGGCTGCGCGCCATAAAGGAAGGCCGGCGCGGATCAGCATCGAGCGCTTCGATCAGACCGAACACCCTTGCTGTCATATCCGGCGCCGATGAAGTCGTCGCCGCGCATGGCCATGTTGCGGCCGTCCTTGTAACGAATACGGCGCACAGGGACGCGCAGGCCGATCTCTTCCGCGAGCAGCTCGGTGGCAAGAATTTCACCGAGATCGCCCGAGCGGCCCTTGGGCGTCTGAGGCATCGCCTCGCTGAGGATCCCGGCGGCTACCCTGTATCCGAGCTGATGGACGTCGTCGGCGATGCGCTCGAGACGGTCGTAGTGCGAGCGGATAGTCTCGGCCAAGTCATCGCGGATCTCGTCGCGGCCGCCATCCTTCTCGACATAGGTCCAGTAACGCTTGCGCTTGTCCTTTTCCCGACTGGCGTCGCACCACCTCTCATACAGTTCCACGCTGTTCCCCCGATGCCATCATCGCGCCGCGCAGTTCTATCAGTCCGCAGTCTCTGCGCATCCGCTCAATTCCACAGACAGGACAATGGCGCCGCCACCAGCCGGTCGCCAAACGGCACGACATCCGTGTTGTCATAGAGGACGACACCGAAGGCGAAACGGTCGCCGCATGGTTCTGCCAGCGCCCGAAGACCGGCGAAGTCGCCGGACTTCACCGTGGCGCTTGCCTTGACTTCAATGCCCGCGATCGCCCCATCGTCGCGTTCCAGTACGATGTCGACCCCGCGCATATCCCGGTCGCGGAAATGATGCGGTGTCAATTGCAGGTCCGAGGACGTCATCAGCTTGAGCACTTCCGAGAACACGAAACTCTCGAGCAGCGATCCGAATGTCCCGCGATTCGCCTTCACCCTGTCGAAGGTCAGGCCACGCGCGCTCGCCAGCAGGCCGGAATCGAGGAAATGCAGCTTTGGCGTCTTGACGATACGTTTCAACGCGTTGGTAAACCATGGCTGCAGCGTTGCGATCAGAAAGACCTGTTCAAGCAGCCCGACATAGCGCTGTCCCGTCTTGTGGCTGACGTTGATGCTTGCCCCGAATTGCGAATAGTTGACCAGTTGGCCGGAATGCCCGGCCAGCAGCCGCACGAATTTCGGAAGCTCGGTCAGCTTCTCGATCTCCGCGATGTCTCTGAGATCGCGCGTGAGAATCGAGGCGAGGTAGGATCGTGCCCAAGCCTGCCGCCGCCGCTCGCTTTCACGGGCAAGCGCTTCGGGAAATCCTCCGAGCAGAACGGAGTGGACGAGATCGTCACCGACGACCGCCTTGCGTTGATTTTGCAGTTTCCCTTCGAACAGGCGCTCCAGAAAGCCAGGCGTCCGTCCCGCAACCTCGGCCCGCGCGAGCGGCAGCATCCGGAGTGTTTCCATCCGGCCGGCCAGACTGTCGGCGATCCGTGGCAGGGTCAGCACATTGGCCGAGCCCGTGAGGAGAAAACGGCCTGGGCGATAGTCTTCATCGACCGACTTCTTGATCGCCAGGAGCAGGTCGGGCGCACGCTGAATCTCGTCGATGGTGGCACGGTCCAGGCCCCGGATGAATCCGGCTGGATCGGACCGGGCCGCATCAAGCATTGTCTGATCGTCGAGCGTGACATAGATGCGGCCGGCTTCCCCCATGCTCTTGACGAGCGTGGTCTTGCCCGCCCGGCGCGGCCCCACAATGAGAACCACGGGCGTATCCGAAAGAGCCTCCTCGGCCCGGCGCTCTACAAACCGCTTGAACATTCCGGCTCCAAGTCCCGCCAATCGGAACCATCCATATCGGCTGATTGGAAGTCAAGAGGTCGCCAATTGGAAACCGAAAGATCGCGATCCGGAAGGCGGGCACAGGGGAAGGCCTTCCCCTGTGCCCGAGCCGGTGGTCTCGGGCGACCCCCTCAAGCGTCAGCTTCGAACATGCCCGGCATCAGGCATGGCGACTTTGATGGAATGAAGCTGGACCAGGAACCCGGGGGCCCGGTTACCCGGACCCCATGCTGGCCGGCTCGGCCGACCCCGGAGCGAAATGCCCAGGTGGGCAGCACATGGCGCCGGGAGCCTGGAATGTCAAACAGAGAGCTCTTCCCGACAAGGAGACTCTGTTCCCAAGGGCATTGCGTTGTCAGAAACTCAGTATTGGTGCCAAGGGCGGATCATATGTTTCAGATTCAGTAGTTCTTTACTCCCAGTATCCATTGGTCAGCTCCCGGTCAATCGGCAACTCGAACAGCGAGTCCGGTGTTACCGAAAACCGTAACCTGTACAGTTTCCAGAGCCCATTGTCTTGCTTTCTTCAGCACCAGACTGGTTGGCTGTTTTCTATGCGACGATAGGTTGCAAAATTGACAATAGTGGGGTGCCGGCGCATTTGTCACGTGACATCCGGGTGGTTTGATTGCGGTGATGCGCCGGCCGGCAAGGACTTGAGATAGCAGAGGCAAGGATCTGCTTGCAGCGGTGGCCGGCTGCCTCGTCCGGCGTCCCCGGCTCAAGCCGGTTCAGGGTGCTTGAACCTGCCGCCATGCTATCCGCGCCCGCCCGTATGCGGAACCCGGCGCGCGAGCCACCATCCCGCCACCCATACCGGAAGGCTGAAGACCACCGCGCCTGCCACCACGGCGAACGGGCCGAAGAGCCCTGCGAGCAGCGCCACCGGGACAATCGCCAGACCGAGCGCCGTGCCCGAGATCCAGGCCGCCCGGTGATGCCCGAGACGCCAGATGCGTCGGCAGCCGAGCGCCAGCGGCACTCCACCGGCGGCGAACAGCAGCAGCCCGGACCATGCCGCGGGCTCATGGACCATGGTGGCCGCATCCGCTCCGAACCTGCCCAACGCCAGCGCGATCTCGGCAACCGGCAACCAGGCAAGGGCAAGGGCCCAGAACCGCCACCCGGAGCGACGGTCCCGTTCCCCTGACCCTGCAGGCCCGGTGACATTCGGCGTCGGCACAGGTGAACTCCCCGGTACCAGCATTACGCGGTGTCGAGCGCGATGATGCCCTGTTTCGCCAGCCCGGCGATCTCCGCATCCGATACCCCGCACTCGGCGAGGATCACCGCGGTGTGCTCGCCGATCGCGGGAGGCTGGCCGCATGGGCGCGGACGTTCCCGCCCGGGGCCGAACTCCACCGGCAACGCCGGAAGTCCGACCATACTCGTGCCGTCGCGGGCCAGGTGCGGAACCAGCACGTCGACCAAGCCGCCGGTGGCCAGCAGGTGCGGATCGTCAAACAGGTCTCCCGGCCGAGCAACCGGTGCCCACGAGACCTCGCACCGGGTGCAACGCCGCTCCACCTCCCCGCGCGAATACCCGCCGATGACCCGACCGAGCTCCGGGATCAGCCACTCCCGCTCCTCCAGCCTGCTGGAGTTGGTGGCGAGACGCGGATCATCCGCCAGGTGCCGCAGGTCGAACTCGCCGACAAACCGTGTCCATTGCTGGTCCGAGGTCACGCCGATGAACAGCTGTTCCCCGCCGCCGGTTTCGAACACGTCGTAGATTGCCCACGCCGCGCGGCGGACCGGCATCGGCTGCGCGTCAAGGCCGGTTGCGGCCATTCCCGCCATGTGGGTTGTCATCAGGAATGCCGCGCTCTCGAACAGCGAACTCGAGATCCTCTGGCCCTTGCCGGTCGCGTCGCGCTCGCGCAGCGCCGCCTGCACCGCGATGACCCCGAACATGGCGCCGGTAATGTCGATGACCGACGCTCCCGCCCGCAACGGCCTTCCGGGCGGACCGGTGGCCCAGGCAAGCCCCGACTGGAACTGCACCACCTCGTCGAGTGCCGGACGATGCTCGTAGGGGCCCCTGAGATATCCCTTGAGCGCCAGGTAGATCAGCCGCCCGTTGAGCGCTGCCAGCTGCTCGTGGCCGCATTCGAGCCGTTCCATGGTACCCGGAGCGAAGTTCTCGAGCACCACGTCGGTGTGCGGCACCAGCCGATGGAGCAGCTTGCGGCCTTCCGGTCGCTTCAGGTCGATCGCGAGGCTGCGCTTGCCGCGGTTGAACCCGGCAAAGAAGCCGGAGGCAAACCCGCCGAGGCGCCGAGTCCGGTCCCCGTCGGGAGCCGGCTCGACCTTGATCACGTCGGCTCCGAGTTCCGCCAGCAGCAACCCGGCCGTGGGGCCCATTACGGTATGGGTGAATTCGAGAACCCGCAGTCCCGCGAGCGGTCGTGCCGGCATCAATCCAGCGCCGTGCGCCGGAACCGGCCGAGACTGCCGGCATGCAGCAGTTCGCTCGGCAGCGGGTGTCCCACGATCGCTTCCGCCATGCGCCCCGCCTCGATCAGCAGGTCGAGGTCGATCCCGGTCTCGATCCCCATTTCCTCGCAGAGCATGACCAGTTCCTCGGTGCAAATGTTGCCCGCCGCCCCGGGTTGGCCTGCAAACGGGCAGCCTCCCAGGCCCCCGACGGTCGAATCAAACCGCGAGACACCCATCCTGAGCCCGGCATGGGCATTCGCCACCGCAAGCCCGCGGGTGTCGTGCAGGTGCAGCGACAGGGTCATGTCCGGCCACTGCTCGCGGACCGCGCCGATCACCTTCTCGATCCGGTGGGGGGCCGCCCAGCCCATGGTATCGGCCAGCGAGAACACGGTGATCGTTGCACCGGTCTCATCGGCGACCGCCATTCCGTCGGCCAGCGTATCGACGACCGTGGCCGGTGCTATGTCGCCCTGGTAGTTGCAGCCGAAGGCCGCCATGACGCCGATCCGGTTGACCGGGATTCCATACTCCAGGTGGGCCTCGGCATGTCGCTTCATCGCCGCCAGGTTCTCGGCGTGACCCCGGTTGAGGTTCTTGCGGGTAAACGCCTCGGACGCAGACAGCGAGATCGATCCCGATATCGTGAGCCGGTCACGGAACTTCAGCGCACGGTCAAGCCCTTTGCCATTGAAGTACAGCCCCGAGTACTCGATGTCACCGGCCGGGCTGAAGCCCTCGACCACTGCCTCGGCGTCGGCCCACCCGGGCACGAGTCGCGGGTTGACGAAGGAGCAGACCTGGATGCGGCGCAAACCGGTCTGCGACAGGGCGTCGATCAGACTGATCTTCTCCGCGGTTCCGATCGGTCCCGGCTCGATCTGGAATCCCTCCCTGGGTCCTTCCTCGTGAATGTGTACCGATGTCGGCAGATCCGTCATGACCCGTCCTCCTGTTCCGGCGCCTGCCCGACCCTGTCGGAATTGCCCGGCGACGGCAAGCACCGGCTGCGGCGGGACCGTGCCGGGTTGCGTCTCGCTCCGGCAGTGGCGTATCACCCGGCAATTCGGACAAGCCGCCGGGTTTGCCATTGTGGAGGACGCGCACAGATGAGTTACGACGCCGACAACATCTTCGCGCGGATCCTGCGCGGCGAACTGCCCAGCGAGCGGGTTTACGAGGATGACCACACCGTCGTCATCTTGGACATCATGCCGCGCGCCGACGGGCACGTGCTGGTGCTGCCGAAGGAACCGGCCCGCACCATCCTCGACGCCTCTCCCGAAGCGCTGGCCGCCTGCCTGGCCAGCCTGCAGAAGGTCGGCCGAGCGCTCATGACCGCGTTTGCGGCCGACGGGCTGACCGTGCAGCAGTTCAACGAGGCCGCCGGCGGACAGGAGGTGTTCCACCTCCATTTCCACCTGTTGCCGCGACATGCCGGTGCGGGCGTGCGCCGGCCGGGAACCATGGCCGACCCCGGCGTGCTGAAGGACCACGCCGAGCGAATCCGTGCGGCCCTGGCCGCGCAGGATTGACCGGTCAGCCCTCGTCCAGGATCGCCGCCACCTCCGCCCTGTCTTCCTCGATGGTGAGCCCGGCGCGCTCGAGCTGCAGCAGCAGGTAGGACCTGCTGTCGCGCCCCTCCCAGCCGCGGTTCAGCGCCTCGCGCATCTCCTGCTGCGCCAGGTTGACCAGCCGCATCGGCACCCCGACCTCCCGGCCGAGTTCGCACGCGAGTGAAATGTCCTTGTGCGCGAGCGCCAGCGCGAAATCGGGCGGGTCGTAGTGGTTGACCAGGAAATGGTCACCGAGGCTGTCAAAGGTGCGGACCCGTCCGCGGGCTCCCTGGCGAAGGGCGGCCCACAGGTCTAGCGGCGGGACACCGGCCTTCACACCGGCCGAGAACACCTCAGCGATCGCGGCCTGGATGGCATAGCCCGCGCTGTTGTGCACCAGCTTCGCCACCGTCCCGGCACCGATGGGCCCGATATGGCGGACCCGGTCACCCATTGCATCGAGCGGCGCGCGCGAACGTTCGAAGACGTCCCTGTCGCCGCCGACCCAGATCGCCAGCCGGCCGCTTTCAGCGCCGCGCGGACCGCCGCTTACCGGCGCATCGAGGACGTGGGCGCCGCGGGCCGCAAGGACATCGTGCAGGCGCCGGATCAGGGCCGGTGACCCGGTGGAGAGGTCGAACCAGACCGCGTCGCCCTGCACACCGGCAACGAGACCGTGTTCGGCATCGAGTGCAACCGTCTCGATCTCCGGTGGCCCCGGCAGGGAGGTAAGGATGATGTCGCTCGCGGCGGCAAGCTCACGCGGTGTGTCCGCCCACCGGGCACCGGCATCGAGACAGGCGCTCGCAGCCCGGCGGTCGAGGTCATGCACGACGAGGTCGAATCCCTGCTTCTGCAGGTTGGCCGCGCAATGCGCACCCATGGTCCCGAGCCCGATGAATCCGATCCGCATGATCCGCCTCCCTCAGGCAAAGGCCGGCATGACTTCGCGGGCAAACAGTTCCATCGAACTCAGAACCTGCTGCTCCTCGAGATCACCGAACCAGAAGTTGGCATTGAAGTGGTCCATGCCCATGGCGTCGTGCAGCTCGCCGATCCGGGTGATGCACTCCTGCGGCGTACCCATGATGAAGTACCGTTCCAGCAGGTCCTGGTCCTCGGGCTCGCTGTCGAAGGGCACGGCCAGCGCCCGGCCACGCTCCACCCGCTCGAGACCCTGGCGCAGGCTGAGCGTGACCCGCATGTTCCAGCGTGCGTGTTCGATCACCGCGGGAAGTTCCGACCTGTCACGGGTCACGTAGACCGGCCGCTGGGTACTGACCCTGACCCGACTGCGGGCTTCGGGATCAGTAACGACCTCGTCGAAACCCTCGCGGAACGAGCGCAACCGCTCGACCGGAACACCGAACCCGCCGGAAACCAGGTTGAACCCCCGCCGGGCGACCCGGACCACCGATTCGAGGCTCTGCCCGACAATCCAGATAGGTGGATGTGGCCGCTGCACCGGAACCGGGAACACCGTGGTCTCGCCGAAGCGGTAGTGTGTTCCCTCGTGGCTGAACGGTGTGCCCTGGAAGGCGCGCAACAGCACGTCGATCGCCTCGTCGAACCGTTCCCGGCTCTCGTCGAGCGAGTGGCCCAGGCGTTCGAACTCGTAGGTCTGGTAGCCGCGGCCAAGGCCGACATCGAGCCTGCCGCCGCTCAGCAGGTCCGCGGTCGCGATCTCCTCGGCAACCACCAGGGGATGGTGCAGCGGCAGGACCACGACCGCCGAGCCGACCCGGATACGCTCGGTCCGGGCCGCGAGGTGAGTTGCGAACATGAGTGGACGTGACAGGTACCCGTAGGTCGAGAAGTGGTGTTCGGCGCACCACACGCTGTCAAAGCCGAGCCGGTCGGCGGTCTGAGCGATGGTCACCCCGCGCGCGAAGATCTCCTCCTGCCTGCGCGCCGACGGCGACTGCAACAGCAGAAACGTTCCGAAATCCATGACCACCCATCCCTGTGCCCGCTACGGTCCCGGTCGCGAGGGTGGAGCAAACGGGCAACATCCTGCAACGCGAATCTGACCTTCGCTCCCAACTGATCATCATCGGAATATGCACGGCGCCGAACCGGCAATTGACCGCCGGGCGCGCCGCGCGTACATGTCGGAGCCGGCCCGGGACACACCGGTTGTGACGGGCGTTCCGGGTACCGGAACCGGGTAGATCCAGGACGGATATCCGCGACTGCTGGTCCGGACCCCCGGGTTCCGGCGCTTCGCGTACCCGTTCCGGCAACAGGAGGACGCGAAGTGAAGGATACTCCAGGTGTGCTGATCTGCGGCCACGGCAGCCGCGATCCCCGGGCCGTCGAGGAGTTTGCCACCCTCGCCCGTCACCTGACCGAACGGCTGCCGGACCGGCACGTCTCCTACGGCTACCTCGAGTTTGCCCGGCCGGTGCTCCGCGAAGGGCTCGACACCCTGCGCAGACAGGGTGTCCGCGACGTGCTGGCGATACCCGGGATGCTGTTCGCCGCCGGTCATGCCAAGAACGACATCCCCTCGGTGCTCAACGGCTACCAGGCGGAGACCGGGCTTGCGATCCGCTACGGCCGGGAACTCGGGATCGACACCAGAATGCTCCGGGCCGCGCGCGACCGGATCGAGGCCGCGCTCGCGGCGGCCGGAACCGGGGTCTCGCGCCACGACACCTGCCTGGTGGTCGTGGGGCGCGGCGCATCCGACCCGGACGCCAACGCCAACGTCGCCAAGGTGGCCCGGCTGCTGTGGGAAGGCATGGGATTCGGCTGGGCCCAGACCGCCTATTCCGGTGTGACCTTTCCACTGGTCGGACCGGCGCTCGATGCGGTCTCGGGGCTCGGGTTCCGCCGGGTCGTCGTGTTTCCATACTTCCTGTTTACCGGCGTGCTGGTGGAGCGCATCTACCGCCATGCCGACGAGGCAGCCGCGCGGTATCCGGACATCGAGATCGTCAAGGCCGGCTATCTCGGCCATCATCCACAGGTGATCGACACCATGCTCGAACGCATCGGCGAGATCGTGGACGGGACCGGCAACATGAACTGCCAGATGTGCAAGTACCGCGAGCAGATGATCGGGTTCGAGGACGAGGTCGGACTGGCCCAGGAGAGCCACCATCACCACGTCGAGGGAATCGGAACCGCCCACGACCAGCATCACGGGCACGAGCATGAGCATGATCACGGGCACGGGCATGATCACGGGCACGGGCACGGCCATTCCCACCATCACCACCCCTACCCCCACGCCGACCACCCGCTTGGACCACGCAGCATGAAGGACAGCGGCTGAGCACATGACGCACGGCTACCTGAAGGACCCGGACCGGATCTACCGGGCTTCTCGTGACGCCATCCTGCGCGAGACCGACCTCGACAGGTTCAGCGCTGACGAACGGGCCGTCGCCATCAGGCTGGTGCATGCCTGTGGCATGCCGGACATCACCCGCGATCTCAGGTTCTCCCCCGCCGCCGTGTCACGGGGAGTCGCGGCGCTGCGCCGCGGCGCGCCGATCCTGTGTGACTGCCGCATGGTCGCGTCCGGGGTCTCGCTGCCGCCCGGCGGGGTTCGCAGCCCCGTGGTCTGCCGCCTCGGCGACCCGCGGGTGCCGGAGCTTGCCCGAGCGGGAACGACGACCCGCTCGGCCGCCCAGGTGGAGCTGTGGCGAGAGGACCAGGGCGACGCCGTGGTCGCGATCGGCAACGCGCCCACGGCCCTGTTCCGCCTGCTCGAGGAGATCGAGGCCGGCGCCCCGATGCCGGCGGTCGTGCTCGGCTTCCCGGTAGGGTTCGTGGGTGCCGCCGAGTCAAAGGCCGCACTCGCCGGATCCGGCCCGCGGGTGCCGTCCGCTACCCTGCTCGGACGCCGCGGAGGCAGTGCCATGGCAGCGGCCGCGGTCAATGCCCTGGCCCGGCTGGCTGCGGGCCTGCAGCAATGACCGGCACTCCCTGGCTCAGCGTTCTCGGGGTCGGCGCCGACGGTATCGCGGACCTGTCGGCCGCATCGCGAGCCCTGCTGGACGCGGCCGAGTGCCTGGTCGGCGGCGCCCGGCACCTCGCCATGCTCCCGGGCGATACCCGGCCCCGGCTGGTGTGGCAGCGACCGCTGACCGGCACCGTCGCGCGTATGGCCGAATGGCGAGGCCGCAGGGTGTGCGTGCTCGCCACCGGTGATCCCATGTGCTTCGGAATCGGCACCACCCTTGCCCGGCACTTCGAGCCGGGGGAGATGCACATCGTTCCCGCGCCGTCCGCCTTTGCACTCGCCTGTGCCCGGCTGGCCTGGCCGGAACACGAGGTCGAGCTTCTCACGCTGCACGGCCGGCCCATCGACCTGCTCGCACCGGCCCTTCGCCACGGCGCCCGCCTGGTCCTGCTGTCGCACGACGCCACCACCCCGGCCCGGGTGGCGGCGTACCTGGCAGACCGGAGTTACGGAGACAGCCGGCTGCACCTGCTCGAGCGGATGGGTGCCGCCGACGAGGCGAGGCGCTCGGGCATCGCCGGGACCTGGCAGCATGCCGAAGGCGCCGACCTCAACACCCTGGCGGTCGAGCTCGTCGCGGGTCCCGGTGCCGTCGAACATGCGCGCGTGCCGGGCCTGCCGGACGACACTTACCTGAATGACGGCCAGATCACGCGCAGCGAAGTCCGGGCGTCCACCCTCGCCGCCCTGGCACCGGGCCCCGGGGCCCTGCTGTGGGATGTCGGAGCCGGATGCGGATCGATCGCCATCGAATGGATGCGGTCGGACCGGCGCGCGCGTGCAATCGCCATCGAACCCGATGACGGACGCCGCAACATCGCGGCCCAGAACGCCGCCCGGCTGGGGGTTCCCGGGCTCGAATTCGTCAACGGGCGGGCGCCGGATGCGCTCGACGGGCTCGAGGCGCCCGACGCGGTCTTCATCGGCGGCGGCATCTCCACGCCCGGCATGGTCGAGGCCTGCTGGTCGGCACTCCGTCCCGGCGGGCGCCTCGTTGCCAATGTCGTCACCCTGGAAGGCGAGGCGGTCCTGCTCGAACAGCAGGCGCGTCTCGGCGGCGATCTGGTGCGGATATCGGTCGCACGGTCGGCTCCGGTCGGCTCGTTCCGGGGCTGGCGGGCGATGATGCCTGTCACCCGGTGGCGCGTGGCCAGGGAGCGGCAGTGAGCGGCACGTTGTACGGTATCGGCATCGGGCCGGGGGACCCGGACCTGATCACGCTGAAGGCGGTGCGCATCCTGCAGCAGGTCGATCTCGTGGTGTTCCCGGCACCGGAGCACGGTTCGAGCCTTGCGCGGAGCATCGCCGCTCCGCATCTGCCCGGGCGCTGTGCCGAGTTTGCCATACGTATCCCGATGGCCGCCGCACGGTTTCCTCCCGATCACGTCTACGACGATGCCGCCCGACGCATCGGGACCGAACTCGATGCCGGCCGGTCGGTGGCAGCCCTGTGCGAGGGCGACCCTTTCTTCTACGGGTCCTTCGCCTACCTGTTTGCCCGGCTTGCCGGGAGCCACCGGGTCGAGGTGATCCCGGGTGTCTCCTCGCTGACGGCCTGTGCGGCCCGCCTGGGAACCCCGCTCGCCGCGCGCAACGACGTGCTGACAGTGATCCCCGCACCCCTGGCCGACAGTGTGATCGCGCGACAGCTGGAGCACACCGATGCGGCGGCGATCGTCAAGCTGGGACGTCACTTCGCCAGGATACGGACCCTGCTGGTCCGCGAAGGGCTCGACTCGCGATCGGCCTATGTCGAACATGCGACGATGGGAACGGAACGACTGATCCCGCTGGCCCGGGTCGAGGCCGCCACAGTGCCGTATTTCTCGATGATCCTGTTCCACCGGCGTGGCCGGGCCTGGAAATGACCGCGATCATTGCCGTGTCGCTCTCCGGACTCGGAACGGCGCGGCGCATTGCCGGCGCGCTGGAGGCGCGGTTGCATGCACGGCACCCGGCGGCCGATGTCGTGATCACCGGGCTCGGTCCGCACCTGCGCGCGGTGTTCCGTTCCGGGGAACCTGTCGTCTTCGTCGGGGCCATCGGCGCCCTGGTCCGGATGCTGGCACCAGTCATCGATGACAAGCGCACCGACCCGCCGGTCGTCGCGGTCGCGGATGACGGAAGTGCCGTGGTGCCGATCCTCGGCGGACACACCGGCGCCAACGATCTCGCGGTCCGGATCGGCGAGGTGCTCGGCGTCTCGCCCACGATTACAACCGCGAGTGACCTGGTGCTCGGGGTTGCGCTCGACGCGCCACCGTCGGGCTGGCACCTTGCCCCGACCGCGTCCTACGCGGCGGTCGCGTCTCGCCTGCTCGCCGGAGAGGCGGTCAGTGTCGATCCTGAGCTTGCCTGGCTCGAGGCGGCGAAGCTGAACCGACTTGACGGAGCGGCGCTGTCGCTGCGCGCCGGCCATCGCGCCGAACCGGTACCGGCCGACGGGCTACTGTACCACCCGGAGGTGCTGGCAGTGGGAGTCGGGTGCGTGCGGGCAGCCGATCCGGCGGAACTCGTGGCGCTCGTGCGCGCAACCCTCGCACGCAATGCCCTCGCGCCCGACAGCGCGGCGCTGATCGCATCGATCGACCTGAAGATGGATGAACCGGCTGTCCATGCCGTGGCCGATGCGCTGGGCCGTCCGGCCCGGTTTTTCCCGGCGGAGCGGCTCGAGCGCGAAACCCCGCGGCTGGCAACTCCGTCGGAGGTGGTGTTCGCCGCGGTCGGGACCCACGGCGTGGCCGAGGCGGCGGCGCTCGCCGCCGCGGGCGACAAATCCCGGCTGATCGTGCCGAAACAACGCTCGGCCAACGCGACCTGTGCCGTTGCCATCGCACCCGGCGTGATCGATCCCGCCCGGACGGGACAGGGCCGGGGACGACTGTTCGTGGTCGGAACCGGTCCCGGTGCGGCGGACTGGCGCACCGCGCAGACCGACCGGCTCGTCGGCGCCGCGACCGACCTTGTCGGATACGACCTCTACCTCGACCTGCTCGGCCCGCTTGCCGCCGGCAAGCGCTGTCACCGGTTCCCGCTCGGCGCCGAGCGGGAACGGGTCGTCGCGGCACTCGAGCTCGCGGCCGCCGGCAGCACGGTGGCACTGGTCTCCTCCGGCGATCCGGGTGTCTATGCCATGGCGAGCCTCGTGTTCGAGACCCTGGATCGCACCGGGCGCGAGGACTGGCGCCGGATCGCGGTCGAGGTGGCACCGGGCATCTCCGCCGCGTTTGCCTGTGCTGCCCGCAGCGGGGCCCCGCTCGGGCATGATTTCTGCATGATCTCGCTGTCAGACCTGCTGACCCCGCGCGCGGTGATCCTCGAGCGGCTGCGGGCGGCCGCCGAGGGGGATTTCGTGGTGGCGCTGTACAACCCGGCATCGTCGCGCCGCCGCGACCTGCTGGCCCACGCGCTGGAGATACTTGCCGCCTCCCGTCCGCCGGATACCCCGCTCGTGCACGGCCGGTCCATCGGGCGGCCGGAAGAGCGGATCGAGATCACCGGGCTCGCCGGGTTCGACCCGGCACGCGTCGACATGCTCTCGCTGCTGCTGGTGGGCAACAGCCGGACCCGGACGGTCGGCGGCCGCGTCTACACACCGCGCGGTTACGCGGTGGAAGGGACCACGTCGTGACCGTGCACTTCATCGGCGCCGGTCCCGGGGCGCCCGACCTCATCACCGTTCGCGGCCAGCGCCTGATCGCGCGGTGCCCGGTGTGCCTGTACGCGGGATCGCTGGTTCCCCGCGACGTCATCGCCAACGCGCCCGCCGACGCCAGGGTGCTCGACACCGCACCGATGACGCTCGGGGCCATCATCGAGGAGATGACCACCGCCCACGAGGAGGGCCTCGACGTCGCCCGGGTCCACTCCGGCGACCCGTCAATCTACAGTGCGATCGCGGAACAGATCCACAGGCTCGATGCCCGGTCCATCCCCTGGGAGATCACCCCCGGTGTGGCGGCGTTCTCGGCCGCCGCCGCCGCGATCGGCCGCGAACTCACCGTCCCCGGGGTGGCGCAGACGGTGATCCTGACCCGCACCGCGATGCAGGCCACCGAAATGCCAGCGGGTGAGGACCTCGCCGAGATCGGGCGATCCTCGGCGACGCTCGCCATTCACCTCTCGGTGCGCAACCTGCGCCATGTCTGCCGGGTGCTCGGGGATATCCACGGACCCGACTACCCGGTCGTGGTGGTCTACCGCGCGAGCTGGCCCGACCAGAGGATCATCCGGGGAACGCTCGAGACCATCCACCGGCAGGTCCGGGCGGCTCGGATCACCCGCACGGCACTGATCCTGGTCGGACGGGCGATCGGCGAAGCCGACGGGCGCGACAGCGCTCTCTACGACCCCGACCATGTTCACCTGCTGCGCCCGCGGCGCGGGTGACCGTCACCGATGAGGCGGCGTACCCAGGCGACGGCCTCCTCGACGCTCGCAACGGTCTCTCCCTGCGGTGGAGCCGGCCGCTCGAGCATCACCACCGGAAGTCCGAGATCCCGCGCCGCCTCGACCTTGGCGACGCTCGCCGCCCCGCCGCTGTTGCGCGTGACCAGACAGGCCACACCGCGTTCGCGCATGAACGCCGTCTCTCCGGCACGGGTGAACGGTCCGCGCGCGTGGACCGGTTCGGCCGCAAGCGGGTTGTCGGTGACAGGCTCGATGGTCCGGACGATATAGCGAAACCGCGTGACCCCGGCGAAGGCGGCGTGCTCCGCCCTCGCCACGGTGAGAAACACCACGCTTCCCGACACGAGGTCCGATCCGTCGAGCCAGCGTGCGGCGGCCGCCGCGTTCTCCACCTCGTGCCAGCGATCGGCATCCCGCCGCTCCCAGGCCGGGCGGACCAGGTGCAGCACGGGTACCCCGGCGCTGCTCCCGGCCTCGGCGGCGTTGCGGCTGATCACCACCGCCCAGGGATGGGTCGCATCGACCATGCCAGCCGTCCCGGTCCGCTCCAGGTGGCGGGCGAGCCCGTCCGCGCCGCCAAACTCTCCAACCCGAAGCCGGCCGGCCGGCCGGCGCGGATCACGGGTCACGCCCGCAAGCGAGGTGGTGACATCACAGCCGGCGGTGCCATGCAACCGGTCCGCGAGCATCCGGGCCTCCGCCGTCCCCCCGAGGACCAGGACCCGGCTACCAGCCATGCGCCTCTCCGGTGAGCGTCCCGTCACGGTCGAAGACGAGCACCTCGACCGCGACCGACGACTGCCCCAGCGCGTCGAGCGCCGTGGTCCGGGCCGCCGCCGCCACCGCATCGGCAAGCGGCACGCCCGCGGACCGGGCGAGTTCGAGCACCCGCGACGCACTCGACGCGCAGCGGATGTCGTCGGCCGTCGCCGTGCCGGCACCGCACTCGCGTGCCAGCGCCGCCAGGCGGGAAAAGTCGACCTGGCTGCGCGAGGAGTGCAGGTCGAGCGCACCCTGTGCCAGTTTCGTCAGCTTGGCGAACCCCCCGCCGATGGTCAGCCGCGGGACGGGATGCGACTTCAGGTATCTCAGCATGCCGCCGGCAAAGTCGCCCATGTCGATCATCGCCGTCTCGTCAAGACCGTGATGCAGACGGGTCGCGGCCTCCGACGTCGACCCGGTGGCGGCCCCGACATGCCGGGTTCCGGTTGCCCGCGCGACGTCGATGCCGCGCCGGATCGAGTGGATCCATGCCGAGCAGGAATAGGGAACGACGATTCCGCTCGTTCCCAGCACCGACAGACCGCCTGTGATCCCGAGCCGCGGGTTCCAGGTCCGTTCAGCGAGCCTGGCACCGTTGCGGATCGCCACCTCGATCATCACGTCCCCGGTTGCCCCGTGTTGCGCCGAGACCTCCTCGATTACCGTGCGCATCATCCGCCGCGGCGCGGGATTTATTGCCGGCTCCCCGACCGGGACCGGCAGTCCCGGCAGGGTCACCGTCCCGACACCGGGACCGGCGGCAAACAGGACGCCCTCGCCGGCACGCGCGTGGCTGACGGTGCTCATGACCAGGGCGCCGTGGGTGACATCGGGATCGTCCCCCGCGTCCTTGATGACGCCGGCACAGGCCCGGCCGGCCAGGAGTTTCCTGTGCGCCAGCGGGAAACTCGGCTGCTGTCCGCGCGGCAGGGTGATCTGCACCGGGTCGGGGAACCGTCCGGTCAGAAGAGCGGTGTAGGCCGCCCGCGTCGCCGCCGTCGCGCACGCCCCGGTTGTCCAGCCGCGCCTCAGGGGTCCCTGCGCATGTCGTTCCACGATGCTCCCTTCCGTCCGGGGTCCGGTCACGAGACCACGATACGTCGGCGCGAACACCGGTTGAAGAACGATGCCGGCACGGCGGCTGTTGGCGCGGGCATACGGGTGGCGTAGAGTCCGTTCCGGACGCATTCGACGCGAGGTGTGCCCCGTGACCGAACAGGAGTCGCCGGTGCAATGGCAGTACCAGCTTCGCGTCACGCTGGCCGGCGACGCCGCCCGGTTTGCGCGCGAGAACCGCGACCATCCTCGACTGGCCGGGCTGCAGCGCATCCTTGCGCGCCACGACGCGGTGCTCATGTGCCAGTACGACCTGTTCGCCGGCTACTGTGCCGAGGCTGAGCGCGAGGGGATCGAACACTACCCGCTCTACGCCTGGACCCGGGCAGTGCTCGCCGATCCGGCAAAGCGGGAGAAGTACCTGGTGTCCTTCTCGATCCACGTCGATGGCCGGGAGGTCTATTCCCGTTCGGCAGCCGATGCCATTGAAGCGGAGCTCGGGCCGCTTGCAGGCGGCGCGGTGATCAGTCGCCTCGTGCGGCATGACACCAACCCGGCCAACAACCCGCAGATGCCGGAACGATACCGGCCGGATTCGACGCCCCGGTGATGGTGCCCGGACCCGAGTTCCGCCCCGGCAGCGTGTGGCTGGCCGGCGCCGGCCCGGGGGACCCCGGCCTGCTGACCCTGCTGGCGCTGCAGGGGCTGAAGGAAGCCGACGTGATCATCTACGATGCGCTGGTCCCCGATGCCGTGCTGGCCCTCGCACCGCCGGACACGCCGCGGGAATTCGCCGGAAAGCGTGGCGGCAAGCCCTCGTTAAGGCAGGCGGACATTTCCCTGCGCCTGGTGCAGCTCGCGCGTCGGGGCAAGCGGGTCCTGCGGCTGAAGGGCGGCGATCCGTTCGTGTTCGGGCGCGGTGGCGAGGAAGCTCTGGCACTGGTCGCGGCGGGAATACCCTTCCGCATCGTACCGGGTGTTACAGCCGGGATCGGCGGTCTGGCCTATGCCGGCATCCCGCTGACCCACCGCGAGACCAACCATGCCGTGACCATGGTCACCGGCCATGATGCGACCGGTGAGGCCACCGGTGTGGACTGGCATGCCGTGGCGCAGAGCTCTCCGGTCATCGTGATCTACATGGCGTTGAAACACCTGGACCAGATCGCCGCGAGACTGATGGAAGGCGGGCGCGACCCGGACGAGCCGGTCGCGGTGATCGCCAGTGCCTGCACTCCGGACCAGGCGGTTCTCGAGACCCGGCTCGGACGATGCGCCAGCGATGCCGGAGCGTCCGGCATCATGCCGCCGGCGATCATCGTGATCGGCGACGTGGTGAAGCTGCGGGCCGGTCTCGACTGGCTCGGAGCAGCGGCCGGGCGCCAGCTCGACCCCAATCCGCTCGGTCCCGCGTCCTGCGGGCTCGCCAGCTGACGTGACCGCAACCGGCCTGGTGATCGCGGCACCGGCGTCGGGTTCCGGAAAGACCATCGTGACGCTGGGCCTGCTGCGGGCCGCTCGCCGGCGTGGCCTGGCTGCCGGGTCCGCCAAGGTGGGCCCGGACTACATCGATCCGCACTACCACACGGCGGCAAGCGGCGTGCCGTGTACGACACTGGACGGCTGGGCCATGCGCCGCAGCCTGCTCGGTGAACTTGCCGGGCGGGCGGCGCGCGATGTCGATCTGCTGATCATCGAGGGTGTCATGGGACTGTTTGACGGCGCACCGCGCGCCGGGCCGGTCTCGGACGGATCAACCGCTGCAATGGCGCGGCTGCTCGGCCTGCCGGTTGTCCTCGTCATCGACGCCAGCCGTCAGGGACAGTCGGTGGCGGCGACGGTGCACGGTTTCCGGACCTTCCGGCCAGGACCCGAGATCGCCGGTGTGATCCTGAACCGGGTTTCCGGACCGCGGCACGAACGCCTGCTTCGCGGTGCGCTGGAGCGGATCGACATGCCCGTGTTCGGAGCGATACCTGCCACCGACGAGATCGTGGTGCCGTCCCGGCATCTCGGACTGGTCCAGGCCGGGGAGATCGCCGCACTCGAACGGTTCCTCGATACCGCGGCGCGGATCGTTGGCGGTGCAGTCGACCTCACCGCGCTCGTCGCCGCGGCAGCACGTCTGCCGCCCGGCCCCGCCAAGGTCACCCGAATGCTCCCACCGCCGGGACAGCGCATCGCGGTTGCCCGTGACCGGGCCTTCGGGTTTGCCTACGAACACCTGCTCGACGGCTGGCGTGCGCGCGGCGCCGAGATTGCGGTGTTCTCGCCGCTGGCCGACGAGCCGCCACCGGCCTGCGCGGATGCCGTCTATCTGCCGGGAGGCTATCCGGAGCTCCACGCCGGCCGGATCTCGGCCGCGTCCCGCTTCATGTCCGGCCTGCGCGCGCACGCCAGTGCAGGCCATCCGGTCTACGGCGAATGCGGCGGTTACATGGTGCTGGGTTCGGTCCTGCTCGATGACCGGGGCGACGCCCACCCGATGGCGGGCCTGCTGGCGCTGGAAACCAGTATGGCCCGGGGAAAACTGTCACTCGGATACCGCCTCGCCACCGCGCGCAGCGCGACACCGTTTGCGGCGAGAGGCTCGGTGCTGCGCGGCCACGAGTTCCACCACGCGCGCGTGGTCCGGGAGGATGGCGAGGCGCTGTTCGATCTCGAGGATGCCACCGGAACCGACATGGGTGCCGCCGGACTGCGCTCGGGCCCGGTGTTCGGATCGTTCTTTCACGTCATCGATCGCGGCTGAGGGGGCCGGTCACTCCTCGTCGGATGCGAGCGGGACCCCGAACAGTTCGAGGTGGTGATCAACCAGCTTGTACCCGTGTTCCCGGGCGATCCTGATCTTCAGCTGCTCGAGTTCCTCGTTGTAGAACTCGAACACCTCGCCGCTGGTCACATCGATCAGGTGATGGTGGTGATACTCGGCCTTGCTCTCCTCGTAGCGTGCCCGTCCGTCACCGAAATCGCGCTTGGTGACGATGTCGCTTTCCTCGAAGAGCTTCATGGTCCGGTAGACCGTGGCTATCGAGATCGAGGGATCGAGCCTGCGGACCCGCTCATGCAGCGATTCGACGTCGGGGTGGTCGTCCGCGTCGGACAGGACCCGGGCGATGATGCGCCGCGGTTCCGTCATCTTCAGCCCCTTCTCCACACAGAGCTGGGCGACCCTGGACTCCAGCACGTCGTCGGGCATGGCCCCCCTTCCACAGGTTCATTCAGGTGGATGGCGGAAGCATACAGAGAACGACCGCAGTCCGAAAGGGCGAGCCTGTCGGAGGCGGCTGCCCTGCTGAATTCGCGCAGTACACGCCAGGTCGGGGAGCGGCAGTACGTCAGTGACAGTCACACAGGGTCGGACTGCGCGGGCCCGGTACCCGGACGAGAAGCCGGAACCATCGCGCGCCTGGGCACGCGTCCGGGCCGGGACAGGTCCCGGAGACTTCCCGCCGTCCAGGGCACCGGGTCCACGAACGCCCGCACTGTTGCGGCAGGATTTGCGGAACCACTGCCCACCCCCGGACCGGGCGCCAGCGGCACGTTGACCCGGCGGGGCCGGGACCGTAGAGTGCCGGCCGCTCCAGGGAAGGCCGCAGTAGCTCAGGTGGTAGAGCAACGCATTCGTAATGCGTGGGTCGGGGGTTCGAGTCCCTCCTGCGGCACCACGGTTTCCGGAACACACGACAACCCGCAAGTGGTCTGCGGAACGGCGCCAACGCCGGCCTGTCCCTGGATCGGCGGTGTGGTTCTTGCCGGTGTCTGCCCTGAAACCGCGTTCCCCGGCGTGCCGAGGCGCCAGGCCTCTCACGTTGCCGGTCACATTTGCGCGTCAGAAAGACCGCACCGTCTCTCCCCGCTGCCTGGCATGCAACCGACAGTGCCGGCGCCTGCCGCTCGCGCGGCACCCGTTGTGTCATGCGCCGCCCGGGACCGGAGGGCACCGCACGCGGATCGAGCACGGTCCGGCCGCCCGGCACGACACAGCTCTGCGAATCCTCGGGAAATCAGCATGATGCCCCACGTGATCGCCTCGCGGTGAGAGTCGGTCACGCAGGACCTCGCGGGCAGGGTCAATCCACCGTCAAGCGTCGGTACCGGCGCGCGGAGACGGGACCACAGCCACAGGCTATCGGTGCAGGTAAAGCGGTTGCCTGCAAGGCCCCCCGGATTCATGCTGAACCGTTCACGTGCCCCGCTGTCGCGGAAATGTCGGGTTCCTGTCGTGGTATCCGGCCCTGGAACGGGTCATGTCGACGTGCATGAACGGCGGGAGTGGCATTGATGATTGTCCGCAAGCTGCGTCTTGAACGGGGGTTCTCCCAGGAGCAACTCGCATCGATGGCGGGTATCAGCGTACGCACCCTGCAGCGCATAGAGCGTGGCGCCAACCCGAGTGCCGAGACCCTCAAGTGCCTTGCCGCTGTCCTGGACACCGACTTTTCCACCCTGCGCAAGGTGCAAGACATGACCAGTGCAGCCGACATCCCGGACCTCCCCGAAGACGAACAGGATGCCATGGAGTATGTCCGGGATATCCGGGGCTTCTACATCCACGCCGTCCAGTATGTCGTCGTCATCGCCGTCCTCGCGGCGATCAACCTCTTCACCAGCCCGGGCTACCTCTGGTTTCTCTGGGCCGCGCTCGGTTGGGGCATCGGCGTCGCTGTCCATGGCCTCAGCGTGTTCGAGGTCATCAATCTGTTCGGCGACGACTGGGAAAGGCGGCAGGTCGCAAAGCGCCTCGCGAGAACCCGGCAGAACTGCAACACAGGTCCGTGACCAGCATTTCACGAACACCGCCGGTTTCAGGCGAGATGACGGCAACACGCGAGTGACTTCGGTCTGACACGATCTCCGTTGCATCCCACGCTGCAGGGCGTGTCGGAAGCGGCGGCCGAAGGGCGTCTCCTTCCCGCTTCCCGGACGCTCACGGTATCTGGCACCGAAAACCGCTGTGCTACCGGCATCTGGTCCGAGCGGCGCTTGAGCGGCCGAGCCCGCCGCACACCTGCGGCGACAGCCTCCGAACCACTTCGCGGCTTCCAGGCGTCATTGCGGGAAGCGCGAGGCAACGCAGCAACGCGGAAAGGCCGTCCCGATGCCCGAGGGGACGGTCGCGCGAAGGTCAACGCGTGCGGTCGTGCTGAAGGCGATTCCGGAGGGTGGCGATTTCCCAATTCAGTCCGTTGGCCGCGGATGAAGTGTCCTTACTCCGGGATGCCACTACATTACCGGCTGGCCGAAGAGTGTGTCGTGAAAGCCCGCCAGGAGCCCGGTCACAATGAGACCGCCGATGACAGCGGCGATGTCCATGGTGATACGGGGTACCGGCTCCTTCGGCGGGCCCTTGCCACGCGCTACGGCGCTGACAATCTCGACCACCGCGAACAATGCGAAGCCGCCGAACAGCACGACGGAGCGTACTTCACCATTGGAGAGAAGGTGGGCGAAGGCCCACAGCAGCAGTCCTAGCAGCATCGGATGCCGGACCACGGCGCGTATGCGGGTGTGCATGTTGGCCGCAGCGAACAGCACCAGCGCGATCGGTACCAGAACCATCGAGGCTTGATGCCCCCAGGCCGGGGGCGCGTAGACCTCTTCGAAGGGGGAGCGCGAGAAGCCCCATACAACGGCCACCAGGGAGAGCAGCACGACGGCGCTGAACACGCCGCGATAGGGCTTTGCTCCCAACCGCTCCACCAGGGCGGCCCGCAATCGCGGAGCGCTCGGTATCAGGTGGACTGCAAGGAACAGCACGAGGCCGGCTACCAACAGTGACATGCGCGTGCTCCAGGTTCAGTTGTCGACCACGGATATCGGAACGACGGACTCCACGAGAGGCCGCCTGCTGACATCGAACCAGTTTTCCCCGGCAGGCGCCATCGCTTCCGCGACATTGCGCCCGATCTTCTCGACCGCCTCGACACGCTGCGCGTCCGTAAACTGGTCTCGGCCCGCCGTTTTCCCGACCAGGGCATGACCGGACAGCCTGGCGACGGACACCAGGTCCGCGCTGTTCATGGCTGCGATCGAAGTCCACGGGCGCCGTGCTCAGCCCTGCGCCAGGTCCCGCCCTGCCTCTGCCTTCAGATACGCCTCCTTCGACGGAAGGATGTGCTCGACGCACAGCCTGACCAGTACTTCCCGATTCCCGGTCTGCAGCGCCTCGATCATCTGCGCATGCTCGATGCGCGCCTGGGCGAGCAGACCGGGATCGCCGATCCGGTAGGACCGGATCGCGTGCGCGAGCCATGCGTAGTGCGCGATCGCGTCGACCAGATGGGCGTTGCCGCAGGCCCCGAACAGGGTGTCGTGAAACAGGTTGTTGAGATGCCGGACCGACCGCAGATCGCCAGCATCGACGGCGGCGCAGTGCTTCACGTGCAGGTCGGTCAGTGCCTCGACCAGGGCCGGCGCGGCCGGCAGCGGAATGCGGCGGGCCGCGTGATCCTGCAACAGGCCCCGGATCTCGTAGATCTCCTCGACCTCGCTCGGAGCGAAGTCGCGCACGGCACACCCCTTGTTGCGTTCCCGCTCAACGATACCGAGGCCGGTGAGTCGGCCGAGAGCCTGGCGGACGACATGCCGCTTGGCCCCGTAGCGCTCCATGAGCGCATCTTCGACCAGGCGCTCGCGCGGGCGCAGCCGACCGAAGATGATGTCGTCCTCGAGCGCCGAGACCACATGGTCGACGATGTCGCTTTCCCGCTCAGGCGCTGCTGCGTGTCCTCGTGCCTCGCTCATGCAGGACTCTCACCCTCGAAGAAGGCGCAGTGCATGTCGCGTCCTCCAGTTCCGTGGACGTCGATTGCGTGATGCCGCTCGCACCGAGTGTTCCGGATCACCACGGCGTCCGGGCTCCCCCGAGAGCGGCAGGTGAAACCGGCCCGGGTCACACGGTCGAGCAGGTAATCGCGCACCGCAACGCTCTCTGCCCCCGTCCGGCAGACATGCCGCAGGAATACGAACCGCTTGACGGAAAGGCGCCGGCAGCCGGACCCGAAACGTGTCCGCACCGGGAGATGGACGACCTCCCGGTCCATCTCCTCGACTGGCGCCCGCACCTCTCGGACAGCGCGTCGCAGACGCCCGTGTGCCGCCGCCGTGCGAGGACACGTCCTTCTTCGCCGGCAGAATACACCGTGCCGGCGCCCGCTCGGCGAACGGCGTGTCGCTGCGCCGGTTGCCGCCAGCGGTGGGCGGGTTTCCGGACCGCTCCCTCTCGACCACTTCGCGCATCTCCGGATGGCCGTCGAGCCGACTCGGCGCGTGCGGGACGTGGCAGGGCGGGACAAAGCGCCCCGCGAGAGCCAGGAATTTCGCGGGCATCATCGGCTGGTCGCGCAGAAAGACGATCTGATGTTCGGCAAGCGCCACGCGCATCTCGGCGAAACCGGCGTCGGAAATCGACGGAAGGGACGGCGCCACGAACTGCGCACCGATCTGGCATGCGACCGACCGCACGTCAAGGTGACGGTAGGACATCGAAGGCTCTCCCCCGGGGCGCCGATCCTCGACGGGCATCGATATTCTCGACTTAATTATTGATAATATCATTGACACATGATACCATCAATCGTTGACAATGCCGGCTCATGGACACCGGCGTGGCCGCGGACCCCCTCAACGCCGCGGCGACCACTCTGCCGCCTCAGGAGGCGGCGGAACCCGGAGGAAGAGACACATGCGACATGCACGATCATGGATGGCGGCGGCAGCGCTGGCCGGCGCCACACTGACTGGCGCCACCCTACCGGCCCAGGCCGAGCGAGAACTCACGCTGTGGAGCCACTGGGCCGACCACGAGACCAAGGTCGCCTTCGTCGAGAAAGCGGCTCGGGAACTGGAGAGCCGGCACGCCGACGTCACGGTCAAGATCACGTGGTACCAGAAGAACCCGCTCTACGCGGCGCTGCAGTCCGCGCTGCGCGCCGGCCAGGGCCCGGACCTGTTCTATCTCGACCCGGACCGCACCGAGTACATCGACAACGGGTTGCTGCTGGCACTCGACGACCTGGTGAACTGGGACAACGTGTATGGCTGGGCCCGATCAGCCTGGCAACGCGACGGCAAGACCTGGGGCTTCCCGCTCGAGGCATCCACTGTCGAGTGGTATTACAACCGGGATCTCCTGGCGCAGCTCGGCTACGAGGTCGGGCCGCCGCACTTCCAGCTCAGCCAGGCCGACTTCCGGGCGCTGGTCGAGAAGGCGATGTCCGAGGGGATTACCCCGATCGTCCAGGGCGTGGGTGACCGGCCGTATCCCGGCGCCTATGTGACCCACGAGCTGCTGCTGAAGAAGCTGGGCCAGGACGACTACGGCAGGCTGCTGAGCGGCGCGCTGTCGTTCAAGGACCCGCGGGTGATGGAGGTATTCGGGTACGTCGAGGAGCTGGTCAAGGCCGGCGCCTACCCGAAGAGCTTCTCGACGCTGAAGCTCGGCGAGTCCCACTACTACTTCCACACCAAGCCGGGCGGCGTCGTCTTCCCGATCGGCAGCTGGTACACCAGCCGGGCCTTCAATCCTCCCGACAAGGGCGGCCAGCCCGAGGACTTCCCGCTTGGCATGATGAACGGCCCGGCGATGGACGGAGGTGCCTGCAACGCCTGCAAGACCAACAACGTGGCCGGCAGCTTCGTGGTCAACGCCGCAACCGCGCATCCTGATCTGGCGGGCGAGTTCCTGAACATCCTCGCGACACCGGAATACGGCAATCTGTGGCTCTCGACCGTGCTGGTGCAGACCGGCATCAAGGCCGACACGTCCACGATCACCGGCCCCTATCGCGACTACTTCAAGACGCTCGAAGCCGTCAACGAGAACGCGGAGTACTTCTTCGGCACGCCGCTGCAGTTCTTCAAGGGAAAGTGTCGCGAGACCTTCGAACAGGTGATGAACACCGGCTTTCCCGCCGGCCTCGTCGATGCGGAGACAGCGACGGGCATGATGAACGACGGCTGCTTCACCGGCTGATCGCGAGTAGCATTTGCCTGGCGCCCAAACGGGCGGCCTTTGCCGGAGGGTCGGCGACGCGCTTTCGCGCCGAGCCGGTCCTCCGAATTCCCTCATGCTAGCGGGCGGTGACGGCGATTACGGCGACATCTGAAACCGGCAAACGGACGTCGGCGCTCGGGCGCCTGCGCGAGGCCCTGCGCGGTGACGACGCGCTCGCGACCGCCTGGGGCGCCGTGATCGTCTTCGTCACGCCGGCGCTGCTGATGTACGCCGCCTTCACCGCCTACCCGGTGATCCGGACGTTCTGGAACAGCATCCACATCATCCGACCCGGCGGGCGCACCGAGTTCGTCGGGCTCGACCACTACGTCGAGCTGTTCGTGAACGACGACATCTTCTTTCGCGCCGTCACCAATACCTTGACCTGGGCCGGCGTCGCCCCCCTGATCGATGTCGGTGTCGGCCTGCTGCTCGCGCTCTGCCTCTATGCCAGGGTGCCCTTCGCCCGGTTTTTCAGGGTCGCCTGGTTCACACCGGTGCTGATTTCCTACGTCGTCGTCGCGATCCTGTGGATGTGGATCTACAACTATGACTGGGGCGTGGCCAACATGCTGCTGCGCAGCGTCGGCCTGGAGGACTGGCAGCAGACCTGGATCGGTCATCCCGACACGGCCCTGTGGTCGCTGATCTTCGCCCATGCCTGGAAATGGGCCGGCTTCAACATGGTGGTCTGCCTCGCCGCCATCCACGCCCTGCCCCGCGAGGTGCTGGAGGCCGCCGAGCTCGACAACTGCGGCTGGTTCCACAAGCTTGTCTTCATCATCGTGCCCATGATCCGGCCGACCCTGGTAAACCTCCTGATCCTGGCCTTCATCGGCAAGATGCGGGTCTTCGACCTGGTCTGGATCATGACCGGTGGCGGGCCGATGTGGTCGACCGAGACGGTGTCGACCTACGTCTACAAGCGCGCCTTCGAGTGGAACACCTTCGATCTTGGCTATCCCTCCACCGTCGCCGCCGTCTGGTTCGTCGTCGTGCTCGCCTGCGTGCTCGGCCTCACCTGGCTGTTCCGCCAGCGCGACCGGCTCGAATACTAGGGAGCCAGGGCTTGCGCGACATCCTCACCACACGCTTTCTCGCCCGGACCGGCCTGCTCGCGATCCTTGGGCTCTACACCTGCTACTCGGCCGGCCCGTTCCTGTGGATCGCCAGCATGTCGCTGCGCACCACCTCCGAGATCAGTGCCAACGCCTACGCCCTGCCGGAGACCCTGCACCTGGACAAGTACGTCGAGGCATGGACCGGCTCGAACTACGGGACCTACTTCTGGAATTCGACCATCGTCGTGGTGTCCGCCGTCCTCGCGCTCACGGTCATCGGCGCGATGGCCGCCCATTGCCTCGCGCGCTACCGCTTCCCGGGCAACCGGGTGGTCCTGTTCGTGATCTTCTCCACTCTGATCTTTCCTCCCCAGATCACCATCATCTCGCTGTTCCAGTCCCTGGTCGAATACCGGCTCTACGACACGCTGCTCGGCCTGACCCTGGTCTACATCGCGATTCAGCTGCCGCTCACGGTCTACATCCTCGAGGGCTTCTTCGCGCGGATCCCGCAGGACCTCTACGACGCCGCCAAGGTCGACGGCTACTCGCACTGGGAGATCTTCTGGAAGATCACCATGCCCGTCGGAATGCCGGCGATCGCGACCACGGTGATTCTCAACTTCATCAATCTGTGGAACGAGTTCCTCTACGCCGTGGTGCTGATCACCGACGAGAGCAATCGTACGCTTCCGCTCGGCGTGCAGAAGTTCATGGGCGATCAGCTCGAGGACATCGGCATGATCTCGACCGGGCTGATGATCGCCATCGTTCCGGTGATCGTCGTCTACGCGTTCTTCTCCGAGAAGCTGATCCAGGGCATGACCGCGGGAGCCGTGAAATGACCGGACGCACGCCATGGCGGTCGTGACACTCGAGCGCATCTCGAAACGCTATCCGGGCGGCGACGAACTCGCCGTCGACGACGTGTCCTTCACCGTGGGCGACGGCGAGTTCATGGTGCTGCTCGGCCCGTCTGGCTGCGGCAAGTCGACAACGCTCAGGATGGTCGCCGGCCTGGAGGCGGCGAGTTCCGGCACCCTGGCGATCGATGGCGTGGTGATGAACAGCGTGCCGGCGAAGGATCGCGACATCGCCATGGTGTTCCAGTCCTACGCGCTCTATCCGCACATGACAGCCAGGGACAACATGGCGTTCGGGCTGAAGCGGCGGCGCATGCCGGCCGCCGAGCGGGAGCGTCGTGTCACCGAGGTCGCGGAGATGCTGGGCCTGACACCCTATCTCGGCCGCAAGCCGCATGCGCTCTCGGGCGGCCAGCGCCAGCGCGTGGCGCTTGGCCGGGCGATCGTCCGCAACCCGAAGGTCTTCCTGTTCGACGAACCACTCTCGAATCTCGACGCGGCGCTGCGGGTCAGCACCCGCAACGAGTTGATCAAGCTGCATCAGCGGCTTGGCGCGACGATGATCTACGTGACGCACGACCAGGTCGAGGCGATGACCATGGGTACGCGGATCTGCATCATGAACAGGGGCCGGCTGGTGCAGGTCGGTCCGCCGCTCGAGGTCTATCGCGATCCGGCCGACACCTTCGTCGCCCGGTTCCTCGGCAACCCGCCGATGAACCTGTTGGAGGCAGCGATGCTCGATGGCCCGAAAGTCCATGTCGGCGAGGCGGCCATGCGGCTACCGCCCCGGGTTGACCCCTCGCGATTGCCACGCGCCGGCGGCCGGATCACCTTCGGCATCCGTCCCGAGGACCTGTACGAGCACCTGCCCGCGGACATCGCATCACGCGCCGCGCCGCTGCCGGTGCGGGTGAGCAGCGTCGAGCCGCTGGGAGCGGAAACCCTGCTGCTCGTGGTCCCCGACGGCACCGAACAGGAGATCGTCGCCCGGGTGGACCGCAACTCGACCGCCCGGCCGGGCGAGTGCATCGTGCTCGGGCTCGACACCGCGGCGGCGCACCTGTTCGACGCCGAGAGCGGCGTCACCCTCGACCGCCACTGACTGCCTGGAGACCGCGCCCATGCCCGCCGAGAACGCCGTCATCGTCCGCCGCGACTTCCCGCGACCGGACAAGAAGCTTGTCGATGGGTTCCGCGGCGTGCCGACCGGGTTTGTCGTCGATGCGCTCGGCCGCCGGGGCGCCCTCGGCCACTTCATCCGCCCGATCCACGAGGGCGGCCCGTTCGTCGGCCCGGCGCTCACCTGCTGGACCATACCGCGCGACAACCTGACGCCGTACGTGGCGCTGTCCGTGGCAAGATCGGGCGATGTGCTGGTCGCCACCAACGGTGGCGCGACCGACGCCTCGATCCTCGGCGACCTTCTGCTCGGCATGGCAAGGAACCGGGGCATCGCTGCCGCAGTGACCGACGGTCTCGTCCGCGACGTCGCCGGAATCGAGGAGGTCGGCATCCCGGTACACGCCGCCGGGCTGTCTCCGAATTCACCGTTCAAGAACGGTCCGGGCGAAATCGGCCTGCCGATCGCCATCGGCGGTGTCGCAGTGGCGCCCGGAGACATCGTCGTCGGCGACCGCGACGGCGTCGTCGTGGTACCGCTGCCCCGTGCCCGCGAAGTGCTCGACGCCCTGGCCGGCATCAGGAAGAAAGAGGCGAACATGGAAATGGCGGTCAGGGGCGGCCTCGACGCGCCGGACTGGCTCTCCGGCGTCCTCGAGAGCGACCGCGTGCGCTACCTGGACGCGCCCAGGGCATGACCGAGCCCGAGCGCGACCGGCCGCGAGTGCTGTACTGGAGCCATGCGCCCGACGAGGTCTACGCCATGGTCCGGGCCGCCGCCGGCGAACGCTTCGATGTGCTCACACTCGCCGAGGACCACCCGGCCGAGCGGCAGGCCCGTATCGCCGACGCGGACGCGGTGGTCGTCGCCTCGCACCCGCTCGGCGGCGACATGATCAAGGCGGCGCGCCGGCTCGCCTTCGTGCATCACCAGGGGGTCGGGTATCAGGACACGATCGACCTTGACGCTCTGCGCCGAACCCGGGCGCGCCTCGCCATCAACCCGGAGGGCACGACGGTCGGGGTGGCGGAGCACGCGGTAATGCTGACACTCGCGGTGATGCGCCGCCTTTCCTTCGCAGATGCCGAGCTCCGAGAAGGCCGCTGGCATGTCAACACGCTGCGCTTCGAGTCCCGCGAGCTCGACGGCAAGGTGGTGGGATATGTCGGCATGGGGCGGATCGGCCAGGCCGCGGCCGCCCGGTTCCGTGCGTTCGGCACACGCGGGATCTATGCCGATCCCAACGTCCGGCTGCCGGACGCCCGCGAGCGGGAACTCGGGCTCGAGAAGGTCGATCTCTCGACCCTGCTCGACGACGCCGACGTCGTCACCCTGCACCTGCCGTCGACGCCCGAGACGCGCCATCTGGTCGACGGCGCGGCGCTCGGCGCCATGAAACCGGGCGCCGTCCTCGTCAACACGTCCCGCGGCGACCTCGTCGACGAACTCGCCCTCGTCCGCGCCCTTGAGACCGGCCATCTTGGCGGTGCCGCGCTCGACGTGTTCGAGTACGAACCGTTCCACCCCGACAATCCGCTCGCGCGGCTCCGCAACGTCGTGCTCACCCCTCACATCGCCGCCGGCACCCGCGACGCGTTCGAGACCAAGATGCGCGCCCTGTTCGACAACCTTGCGCGGTTCTATGCCGGCGCCGTTGTCGAGAACGAGATCGCCTTTCGCGACACGGGGCGCGCGGAGTGACCACGACCGCGAACGGGACGTCGTGACCGCGCCCGCCGCCGAGCAGATCGAGGCCGCCGGGACCCGGGTCGCCGTCACCCGGCGCGACGGTGCCGAATTGGTGATCCTCACCCGGCTCGCCGGGCGCGGCGCCGGCATCTGGGATGGCCTCTGGTCACGGCTCGCGCAACGTTTCACGGTTGCCAACGTCGATCTGCGCCTGCCCGAGGGACCGCTGCTCGACGACCCGGGAGCCGTGTTCGACGGATATGCCGACCTGACGGTACGGGTAGCGCAGGAGCTGGGCCACCCGCGGTTCCACGTTTTCGGCTGGAACGGCGGCAGTCATATCGCGCTGCACGCGGCCGCACGACATGCCGACGCGCTGCTCTCCTGCACCCTGCTCGGCGCTTTCGCGACGCTTCCGGACATGCGACGCGCCGAGGCCGGCATCGCCTTCATGCGCACCATGATGAACCAGCCCGACAAGGAGCTCTATGCGCTCTACTGGTTCATGTCGGGACTGACCCCCGGCTTCGTCGAGGCGAATTTCGACCGCGTCGCAGCACTCGCGCAACGGCGTGCCGAGGCCGACCGCTTCGTGCACACGGACATCGAGCGTTTCACCAAGTGGATCACGGCCCTGCGGCGGCACTGGCTTTCGGACGCCGAGCTTGGCCGCATCCAGATCCCGGTGACGATCCTGGCGCCCGATCTCGACCTTTGGCACGCCGGTCCGACAGTTGCGATGGCGCGTGCGCTCGCCGAGCGCATGCCGACGGCAACGCTCGAGGTCCTGGAAAATGCCGGCTCGCTGATCGCGCTCGAGGATCCGGACCGCGTTGCGCACGTGTTCCTGGCGTCGCTCCGGCACTGACACCGACAATCGCGCGAGGGCGAGCGCGGAGCACGATCAGGAAGGATGCCCGTCCACTCCTGCTTCCGCCTGGTTGCCGGGTCGCGGCAGGAACGGAACCGGGAAGCCAGCGGTCCCTGTCGCGTGCGAAGTCGAGCGGATCGCTGAGCGGCAACGCACTCCCTGTACCACCCTGCCCGGTTGCGGATACCGGCACCTCTCCAGGCCGATCACATGCATCCTGGAGCTGAACGCAGGGGAGTCCGGCGTCGCCGTACAGCGCGGTGACGGGCTTGCCTGTCTGATCTTGCCTGTGAAGACGGCGGGTGGCTCGACAACCTGTGGGGCACCGGCGAACGTCGCGCAAGAGCCTGTCGCAAGATGATGCTGCGAACCCCGCACACCGTCCTGCCACAAGGTTCACGGTTCACCGTCGAGCCTCCATCCGGGCACGAAGGGTTCGATCTGGTCGACCTGCACGATGGCACCCGCAGGCAAGCCGCGTGGTTTTGCCACTGGCGGTCCCCGGGTATGCCGATTCCGGCTTGCGTGCCGGGATCCCGGTTCGTCGTACCAGACAGCATGGCACCGACCCGCCAGTCGTCATGCGCGGGCCAGGGCCCCGGGCCCCTCCGGCGGCACGGAAACAGCGTCAGATGTTCGAGTCCGGGAAACTCGCCTTGCGCCGGGCGATGTAGTCACAAAGCGCCTCGTCGACCGCAGGGTCGATCGACGGTGCCTCGTAGTCACCGAGCAGGCGCTTTACCAGGGCAGATGCCCGGGTCGCCGCGTCGCGGCTGCCCTCGGACTGCCACTGCTCGAAGGTGCCGTTGTCCGCGATCGAGGAGCGGAAGAACGCGGTTTCGAAATGGGCCTGGGTATGGGCACAGCCGAGGAAATGCGCCCCGGGGCCGACCTCGCGGATCGCATCCATCGCCTGGCCAGCCTCGGATACGTCGACGCCCTCGAGCAGTGAGCGCATCATCGCGAGCTGATCGGCGTCCATGACGAACTTCTCGTAGGACGAGACCAGCCCGCCCTCGAGCCACCCGGCCGCGTGCAGAACGAAATTCACGCCGGCCAGCATCGTGGGAAGCAACGTGTTGGCGGATTCGTAGGCCGCCTGGGCGTCGGGCAGTTTCGAGCCGCACAGCGACCCGCCCGAGCGGAACGGGACACCGAGGCGACGGGCAAGCTGCGCGCATCCGTACAGCACCAGCGCCGGCTCCGGCGTTCCGAAGGTCGGCGCACCCGACTGCATCGAGATCGAGCTGGCGAAACTGCCGAACACGACCGGCGCGCCGGGACGGCACAACTGGGAAAAGGCGATCCCCGCAAGCGCTTCGGCCAGTGTCTGCGCGAGGGTTCCGGCAACGGTGACCGGCGACATCGCGCCCGACAGGATGAAGGGAGAGATGATGGCCGCCTGGTTGGCGCGGGCATAGGCCTTGAGCGCCCCGATCATGGTCGCGTCCCACGTCATCGGGGAATTGGCATTGATCAGGCTGACCAGCATCGTGCGGGTGTCATTCGCACCGGCACCGAACAGCAGCCGGACCATCTCGATCGAGTCTGCTGCCCGTTCGGGAGCCGTCACCGAGCCCATCATCGGCTTGTCGCTCAGGCGCATGTGAGCGTACAGCATGTCGAAATGCCGCTTGTTTACCGGCAGATCGACCGGTTCGCACACGGTCCCGCCGGAATGGTGCAGCCCCGGCGACAGCCAGGCGAGCTTCACGAAGTTGCGGAAATCCTCCAGCGTCGCGTAGCGCCGGCCGCCCTCGAGATCGTGAACGAAGGGCGGCCCGTAGACCGGGGCGAACACTGTCTTCGCGCCGCCGATCTCGACCGAACGCGCCGGGTTGCGCGCATGCTGGGTAAACCGCGCGGGAGCAGTCCGGGCGAGCGAGCGGGCCAGACCGCGCGGCATGCGCACCCGCTCCCCGTCGACCTCGGCGCCGGCGTCGCGCCACATGGCCAGTGCCTCGGGGTCGTCACGGAAGTCGATCCCGACCTCCTCGAGGATGGTCTCGGCGTTGTGCTCGATGATCTGGAGCGCCTCGGCATCGAGTACCTCGAACACCGGAATGCGCCGGGTGATCGTCGAGACCTGCTCGACCGTCGTACGGGTCCGTTCCGCGCGACGAACTGCCCTGCCGCCCGCCCTGGTACGACGGTGCGGTACTGCATCACTGTCGGTCATCGACCCCGTCCCCGCCAGCCGATCCGCCGATCCTAGCAGATTCTCGGCCCGCCGGGTTGAGCGCCCTGTCCTCGAGTCGCCCTGGCACGTCGCTTCGGGGACGAAGAGGTTGTGGCTGCGGCGTTGAAATCTCGATGCCCGTGCCCAGGCATGGTAGACTTCCGTGTTCTGTCAGACGGATCGGTGCGTCGGCATCGGGAGGGCGAGATCATGATGGGTCGGTCGGGTTTGCTCGCAGCGGTGCTGTGCCTCGTTGTGATGCCGGTCGTCAACGCTGCGGAACCGCTGCCGCCTCAGGTCCTGGGCCTGGTTGCGACCCGGCAGCCGACGCCGCTCGTGTGCGACGGAAACAGTTGTTCCGGCGTGCTCAGCGCATTCTGCATGCAGGAAAAGCGTCCGAGGCCGACGGCAGGTCAGCAGTATGACCTTGCCGGCAGTGGCGAACTCACCATGCGGGTGACCCGGGCCGACGGCGAGGTTGTCCGGTTCTCGGCAACCGGCATGCTCGCATTCGCCAGCGAGGGTGAGTACACGTCAGTCCGTGTCACCATGCCGGAGAACCGTCTCGCGGCCCTGGATGCGACCGAGGTGGCGGTGCTGGTGCCCCGTCATACCGCCCTGGTGCCGAGAATGGAGATGGATGACGCACTGCGTGAGGGCGACATGGAGACGGCGACCGGGCCGGCACGCCTTGCCGCCGAGGGGTTCTTCGAACGAGCGACGCAGCGGACGGACGCCGTGCTGGTCATGAACCGGCTGCTCAACCTGATGCCGGTCAACGCCGCCGCCCCGGCCCGGGGCATGGAGCCGGCGTGGCGAAATGTCATGGACCAGGTCGACGGGCTTCAGCTCTCGCCGGTCGGCGTGCGCGATGCCCGCGACGTCTATGAACGGTGCAGCCACTATGTCGAGCGGGGCTACTCGGTGCGGATGCACGGCTGTATCCGCAAGCAGCACGACCAGCTGCTGCGTTCCATCAACCGGGAATACTGGGACGGCACCCCGGGCTACTGAGCCCGGGCCGCCATGCCCGCAGGGCGAAAGGGATCCGCCCCGCAGCGTTTCCGCAAGATGGAAGCCTTCACAGGAGCAGCAGGCTCAGTTTGACTGGTCCACCGGGGTCCACGAGGGACCTTGTTGACAAACGGTTCCGCAACCTTGCTGTCGGGGCTTTGTCAGCGCGGCATTTGCTGCCCGGGCCGCGAAACATCGATGACGCAGATCGAGACCAGGCGCGCCTCCTCGAGTGTCAAGGTGGCGCGCAGACGTTCTTCCAGTTCGGCCGGATCCCCCGGGAAGGTACCGGTTTCCGGCATCGGGCGCCTGCCCTCGCCGAACCAGAAGACAACGTAGATACCGTATCCGCCGGTTCCGGGATCGCGTGTGTACTTGGCAATCAACTGCGTGCGGATCGCGCTCCAGAGGTCCCGATGGCCGTCCTTCTTGATCTCCACTGGAACGTTGAACCTATCGTAAGAAACCCGAATGTCCGACCGTTTGGCATCGGCGTAGCGCCCTTCCGGCTGAGCGTCGACGTGCAGCCTGGACAGCCGTGCCTGCAAGTCCGACAACAGCGCATTGCGGCAGGCGTCTTCCGGCTTGGGTTTCAGTGGACAGTCGCGCGGGTTCACGTTCCAGTACTGAAGCCAGTCGGAGGTACTGCCGTCCCGGATCTTCCGGGAGATCTCGCGCAGGTGCGACACCGTCAGCGCCGCCAGATCGGCGGCGTTGGCCGGGTGCCGGTTCGCAATGACATCGAAAACCTCACTGACAGAGCCGTGCCGGAAATACGACTCGCGTCGTAGGGTGTTCTGCCGGTGTCGGGCGTAGTCCAGTTGGGTGTGCCAGGGTCGCATCGCATCGTGCGCTGCCAGCGTCTCAAGTGCCTCGCTCGCAATCCGGGACGGAAACCCAGCCAGCCGGTTCATGAGGTCCTCAACTCGGTTCGACGCCTGCATGTCACTATCGACCCAGTACGCCCTGCCCGACGGTCGAGTCCACGGTCGGTAGACGGTCCCAAGCACCTGCACCAGGAATTTCAGGGTCAAGGGTTCGAGCCGCGCAAGCAACGGCACGGGAAAATCGCGATCCGCGAGGAACTCCGCCAGATACCGGACCCGGCGTTCAGAACCGACGATGTATGCCTCCAGCTTGTTCAGGTACGCCTCTGACGAGGCGATTGCACCGGCTGCGAGCCAGAATACCCGTTGGGAGGTGTTCATGCTGCGGCGGGCCAGCTTCTTGTCCACGACAGCCAGAAACGACGACACATCACCATGCAGAAGTGATGCCTGGAGGAGGTAACCAAGTGCACCGAGTCGCGTGTTCGTGCAGCGCGTCGGAAACGCCTGCGACAACGCCACCGACGCCAGACGGGCGATTGCTTCATGACCCGGAGACCGTGCCAGGTTCCAGAAGTGAGGTCCGAAATCCTTGCCAGCCCGCATCAGGGGACGTGCGCACCGAACCAGGACATCCGCGACACAATCCGGGCGGGTCTCGAGCACCGACGGCAACCAGCCGGGATCGTGTTGCACCGCGGAATAGTTCGGATCGGCGAAATGGATCGCGAGACCAAGGCGCATCTGCTCTTCTGCAACACCAACGCCGTTTCGTGGTGCTGATCGGAACACCTCCTCCATCCCCGCCATGAACGGCAAGGCGAGGAAATGAAACCGGTCTTCTGCGGCGAGTCGCACGATTTCGGTTTCTTCAGGCAGATCGTTCCGGTGGACCGATTGGCGGAGTGCGTCGAGAACTGCCCGGGTCAGGGTCCCGTCGTCGTCGAGGAGGTCTCGAAGCCGATCCTCGGGAGTAGCGCCCCCAACATCTACGAAATCGCCGAAGTACACCTGGGCAAGATGATGCAGAAGCCCTGGTTGACCGCGGTTCTCGCGCAGTGACGGCAGGTGAGGCAGCAGGCTTTCCCGCCATTCCCGGCGATGAACAGCCCGGTCGCTGTCTTCCTGCGAGAGCAGATCGTCACTCCAGGCTTCACTCTCGACCAGGATCGCCAGTCTCTCGTGGAACGCATTCAAGAGCTGCCCATCTCCCTGGAGACGTGTCTCGACGCAGTCGCGCGATAGCTCCGCGCTATCCGGGTTGCCGTGGACGAAGCTGGCAACCCGGCGCACAAAGTACGCCGCGACATCGCTGTCCGTTGCAGTCACCGCTTGTTGGAGGCACCAGTTCGGTGGCCACGGGACCTGAAGGAAGCGCCGTTCCCGCTCGTTCATGCATCGGCAAAAATCCGAAGAACCCGAACACTGTGCCACTGCCTCCAGGATCAGATCTTCAAGCAATGCCCCGTCGCTGCCCAACCTGTTGCGGATTCCTTCAGTGACCAGATGAGTGTTCCGGAGATCGCGATGAGATATGGACCCAAGCCAGCCGAACAGGCGGTGTGCTGTCAGCTCGGCGCCCGTTTGCTCGAGCAAACGGCCCAGCAGCAGTGCGGGCACACCTCTCATTGGGGACACTGCGCCAGGGGTGTCGAGGAACGCGGGTCGCAGGTGATCGAAGTCGTTCGTGATCGCATCGAGGATCTCGGCGAGTTGTGAAGGCGACGATTCCCGGGGAACCGTGCGTCTCCAGAACGTCGAGAAACGGCCGATGAGCGACACCTGCCTGGGCATTCGCAGGTGCGGCAGGATTTCGGGTACGGACAGAACCGCCGGGTACAGCGCATTCAGCAGCGTGCCGAGCAGATCGTCGTCTGGGTCGGAGACCGAGCCGGAAGAAATGTCAGCGAGCAGCGGCCCGAGCGCGGAGCCCGAAGGCTCATCGTGTCGCGTCCAGCCGATATAGACCTCGAGTGCCTCTCGCCGCAGCCCTGGGTGGCATTCCATATCCCTGACGATCCCCTCCAGCACTTCGGCGAGTTCGGGTATCGCGGGTGATTGTTGGAGGATCGTGAGCAGGATGAAGGCGAAGGGCTGCCGTGCGTGGTTCCGGGCCGAAGCGGACAGCCGCCTACCGAAGGTGCTGGCCATGTCCGGCGTAACGAGGTCTTCCAGTCTGGCATCCGGTGGAAGCTCTCCGCCTGTCCACGGGTCGTTCGCGGCCTGCGTCGCCACGGCATCAAGCAGCCGGCACTTCTCTGCTTTGGAAAACTTACGCGCGTCACCGTAGAGGACTGTACCAAGGGGATCGCGCGCGATCAGTTCCGCTCGGGCACCCATCGAATGCGCCGCCAGCCACGCCGAGAGCCCGCGCATTTCGGACACAATGCCGCCGTCGTGCCCGGCAATCAGGGCAAGTATCCGTTCGGCCGGCAGGCCGTCGTCAATCAGGGCGGCCAGGTACCTGGCGGCCATGAACTCCGCAATCTGCCGGTGGACCGGCGCTGCACGGCCCTGGCCGGAGTCCCCGGGCGGCACTGCGAAGAGCCTGGTGTCCAGTACCTGGCGAAGCAGGTTTCTGTCATCGCAGGGTACCTGTTCCAGGCCCAGGAAATCGTGATCGTCTTCCAAACCGGGCAGAAGGGCGTATCCGGCAACGCCGGTCAGAAGCTGAATTGCGCACAGCCGGCCGGCGGCCTCCATCAGACGGGAAACGTCATGACCATTCAGCTGAGCTATGCTGTGCTCCCTGTTGTGTTCACGCACGAGCTTCTCGAAGGCGAGCTCGAACAAGCGCGCTCGGGAGTCAGGCCAGGCTCCGCCCGCGACCACCTTCGTGAGCAGCCTGAGAGTCATCGGGTTCGTGAGCAATCCGGCAACGCCTCCTTTGCGGGCGGCGGCCAGAAACGCATCGGCATCATCGATTTCCTGACTTCGGTCCAGCGTTTCCCGAACGTCACTCTCGGTGAGCGGGTCGAGCCGGAGCACAACGACAGTGCCGTTGGGCGATACGGCCGCAAGATGGCTGCTGTCATTTGCTCCGAACCAATGTGCTTCGCGGCAGGACAACCGGAACCGGGGCCTGCCAAGGGCCTCCAGCTTTCTTCGGATCGCATCCATTTGCGTACGGCCATCCGAAGCCCCAGCCCGGACTTCGTCGAGACCGTCGATGAAGAGCGTCTTGCCGTGCCATTCGGGTCTGCTGTCGAAGGTGATGAAGTCGCGCGCCGTAACGGGGTATCCGTTCGGAATCTCCCCGGCTTCATGCTCGAACGCCGTGGACTTGCCAGCTCCGGGAGCACCGAGAAGCACGTAGGCGTCCGTGTCCCGGTACCCGTCGAGCGGCCGTGACGGACGCCCGCACCCATTCGGGAAATCGTCCGTGTCAATCTCGGTGCAGGTGCGCGGGATCGTGACGGTCATGAGTGTTCGAACCACTCCTGCGCGGATGTGGAGAGAAATTCCGACAGCGGAACACCTCCCTCGCCGACGACGATTGACCTCTCGACATTGAAGCGCTCCCCGAGTTCCCGGAGCCCGCTCGGGCTAGCCCGCCGTGCTCCGCTCTTGACTTCGAAGGCGACCAGCCGCTGTCCACGCGCGAGCACGAAATCCACCTCCCTGTCGCCGTCCCGCCAATAACGGAGACGAAGCGGGAGCGTTCCGGTGTTGTGCAGATGTGCACCGACCGCGCTCTCGACCAGCCGTCCCCACCAGCTCCGATCAGCCCGCGCGTCCTCGAACGTGTATCCCGAACCTGCCGACATGAGTGCGGTGTCGAGCACGTTGAGCTTCGGGCTGGAGGCGCGCCTGCGATGGTCGTGGTTGGCATGGTTGTCGAGACCGGTAATCAGGCCGCTGTGTGACAGCAGGTCCAGATAGCGGGCCAGGGTCGTCGTATTGCCAGCGTCCTGAAGCTGGCCCAGCATCTTGTTGTAGGAGAGAACCTGCCCCGAATACCCGGCGCCGAGTTCGAACAGCCTTTTCAGCAGGGCCGGCTTGTCCACTCGCTGCATGGCGAGCACATCGCGTTCGATGTTCGGCTCGATCACTGAGCCCGTGATGTACGCACGCCACCGTTCCTGATCGTGAACCAGGGGTGCAGCGCCCGGAAAGCCTCCGAAATAGACGTAGCGCGGCAGGTCGAAGTCGAACGCTTCGGACATCTCCGCAAACGACCAGTGTGTGAGGCGGATCGTCTCGTACCGACCGGCAAGGCTCTCGGTCATGCCCCGTTGCATGATCAGGGGAGCCGACCCGAGCAGAACCACGTGAAGGTTCCGTTCATGGCGTCGATCGGCATCCCATAGTCCCTTGACCGCTTCGGACCAGTTCCTGATTTTCTGAATCTCGTCGAAGACCAGAACGAAGCCCCGTTCGGAACGCCCGGCCTCAAGCCTGGCCTCTTCCCATCGACGCACGAGCCAACGCACATCTCTCCCGCCCGTGCGTGATCCTGTCGATTCGTCCGCCGTTGCTTCCTGGGCTCCGCCCGCAAGCGGAAACGGCGGGAGTGTCACCGGGTCGTACTCATCGACAGCAAGATAGCGGTGAGGCCGATCGAAGCGGTCCAGGACCTGTCGTACGAGGGTGGTCTTTCCCGTCTGACGCGGTCCCGTGATCAGGATCAGTCGCGTGGGTTTTTCGTTCAGACGGGCGACGAGCGTCGACTTCTGGGGTCGTTCATAGGCAGCCATCCGATTACTTTACTATCTAAAGCAAAATTACTCAAGATAGTTATGAGCAAACCGTTGTGAGCGTCCAGCACCTTGCAAGCCTTGTCGTGTGTGGTGGTGATGGATGATCGCACGCTCGCGTCTCTCGACCAGCAAACCCGTCACAGTACCCCTTGCATTGGCGAGACGCGGCGCCGGACCGGCTGTTCGCCGGGGAACAACGCCGAACCTGCGGGACCTGGACCGCCGTCCGGCCTGTCGGAAGCCGGCTCGCCCTCCCGGGCAAGGTGGTGCAGAAGTCTTGGCTGCCAGGTTTTCTCACGCAAAGACGGCAGGTGAGGCAGCAGGTTTTCGCGCCATTCCCGACGATGAACGGTTCGGTTGCTGTCTTCCTGCGATAGCAGTTCGTCGCTCCAGGTTTCATTCTCAACCAGGATTGCCAGTCGCACGTGGAACGTTCTCAAGAGCCGTGCATCTCGCTGGAGACCTTTCTCGAAGCAGTGGCGCGATAGTTCCGCGCTATCCGGGTTGCCACCGCCCCCCTCTTCCATGCGTGCCGCCGCCAATACCCCAGTGGGCCGACCGTTACGCGCGTCGCGCGCTCGCCGGCCGGTGCCAGCCTGCTCCGTAATTCGGCGGATCGGCCCCCGCGTTGCCCGTTTCGAGGCCTGCTCGACGCTTTATGGGCTGTAGCGCGTATGACGTTCACTCGCGTTGCGGTCCACATGGTCGCTAAGCCGCCGAGGTGGCCCGTTGCACCGAAGTGCTTCAGTCGAAGTCGTTGCCTCCTTTAAGCGCTCCGATTGCTACCGGCTGGAGCAACAGTTGCCGGGATGACCGGTAAAGGTTCATGCAACGCCTCAATTCGTACTGACGGTGAACGGACGGAGGCTTCACCCGGACGCGACAAACGTACCGCAATTTTCGAGGGACGACACGGATAGGTTGGCAGGGGAGACCAACAACATTTATTCTGTCATACCTTAACGTTCCCTCCGTCACGCCCGGAGAGAAAGCATGGAATCTCGCAAACCTGTCGTCAATCCGTCCACATAGGGTCCTGCTGAAAGTTGCACCCTAACCCGGTGCCGTCGGCGCATGTTGATGCGGCTCTATCCCAGAATTGCACGTACCCGTATCTCCGCGAGATGGTTCGACAAAGGCACCGGTCTGAACTTCCAATCAGTTCGCGCCTTTACAAATGTTGCTATCATAGGCGAGTTCCTCATTCGCCTGAACGTAACAGATATTATGCGACTTAAGGCATTCCGTATCACAGCCGTGCACTCCGGCCATAGCAATGCAGGAATTTAGACAACTATCTCTCGACAAATAGCAAATATTCAAGGCGCTATCGTACTTCTTCTCCGACTGCTTGATGCACTGATCATACGTCGTTTGATCCGCTTGAACTGACGACGTATATGCCTGGGTTGCGGCTATCACAAAGGTCACGGCCACGAGACGGACAATGGATGACTTATTCACGAGCTTTGCTCCCTGTGTTCTGTCTGGACTCCTCATCGATCAAGAGGAGCAGGCGGTTCGGGGAAACAGATTTGGTCGAAGTCATCTCCAAATTGTTGAAATCTCCAAACGAATCCACGCATAAATTCAGGAAATCCGCGACGGGAGCAGCTGGGCGCCGCCATAGGCACACCGTTGGCGGTGACGGCACTCCGGGCCCGACGCCATGCTGACCGGTGAGGATGACGGCGCGGGCGGCGTGGTTGCGGAAATCCCGGTCTCGAGCCCGGCGGCCTCGATTGCCGGCGGCTCGAACGAGATCCAGCGCCACATCATCTCGGAGCGTATCCTCCCCATGCTCAGGGAACCGCGCAACGACACCAACCGGCCCTTCCGCGACGTTCTGAGAAACTGCGCCTTTGCCGGGTGCGTGTCGAACCCGCTGGCCTGTGACGAAAGGTTTCCAGCTCATCGCTTTTCCCTTTTCAGGGCTTTGCCTGGCGCAACCAAATCATCATGTCAGCCCGACTTCCGCAAACCGGCATCCTATTCGACACATTTGACGTGTTTCCGGCGTGAGAACCAGAGGATTTCCGTGCAGTGCCACTCCAGAGTCGCGTGTAGTGCCGACCTGCCCCCTTTATCGGGTTGACGAAGAACCGGACGCTGTTCCCTTGTTCGTTCGCTGCAAGAGACGCTTCAAGGACGGCAAGGAGCACCGCTACTGGAGCATGGTGGAGAACGTACGGGTCCACGGCGGCCGGGTCGTTCAGCGTCAGGTCCTCTATCTCGGCGAGATCAACGACAGCCAGCGCGCGGCGTGGTGCCGCTCGATCGAGGTAGTGGAGGGCAAGTCGCGATAGCGGCAGATGGTGCTGTTTACCGAGGACCGGGAGGCGCCGGAACTGACCTGCGAAGTGGTGAAGATCAACCTTTCGCGGGTGGCGCTTCACGACCCGCGCCAGTGGGGACCGCCTGGAGCTGGACCGCTTCCGGGATGAGCGCTTGCCGCCGAGCCGGCAAGGCACCAGGTGGCTGGACATCCTGAAGATCCAGGTCTGCTACCGACTGATCGACCCGGGCAGCGAGTGGCGTCTTCACCGCCACTGGTACGAGCACAGCGCGCTTCGCGATCTTCCGGGCGGCGAGCGCGCGATCGCCGACGACACGCTCTCTCGCTGTCTCGACAAGCTGCTGGCGCACAAGCAGGACTTCTTCTCGTTCCTGCGCGCCCGCTGGGCGAGCCTGTTCGAGGCGCAGTTCGACGTGTTGCTCTACGACCTGACGACAACGCGGATCCAAGAGTTCTCCCTGACCGGAATCATCGCCGGACGGATCGGAGCGGCGGGGCGGTGACGTCGGTATCGGAATGGAATGACAGATCGTGATCTCGTCCTTCCCGGCCCTCACCTCGCGAACGAGCAGGCGCACGATGCACTGGCGTTCGGCGAGGGAAAGGGATCGACCTCCTTCGTGCAGTTGTCCAAGGAACTGTTCCGCCGATGCGGCCAGCGAAAGCCGTGCGCCACGCGCAAGTTCCGCAGCCTTCAGGGACCTCAACTCGGACTGGATGGAACTCTGCCGGGCCTGGAGCAGGGTCTTTGCCTCCCGCAATTCGTCAAGGGTCATGACCTCTTCCTGGTAGGCGTCGAGCAGGCGCCGCATTCGGGTGGTGATGCGGGCCAGCTCGCCCTGCAGAGAATAGATGCGTTGCCGGACGTCCGTCGTGTCGTTCGCGGCTTCCAGCCTGCGCGTGATCTATCCCTGGATGAGGTCCGGGTTCACGGCCAGGGCCAGCACCTCGGTCCAGACCGCCGCGTCGAGCACGTTGAGCCTCGGGCTGGAGGCACGCCTGGGATGGGCGTGGTTGGCATGGTTGTCGAGACCGGCAATCAGGCCGCCGCGTGACAGCAGGTCCGGATAGCGGGCCAGGGTGGTGGTGTTGGCGGCGCCCTGAAACTGGCCCAGCATCCTGTTGTAGGAGAGAACCTGCCCCGAATACCCGGCGACGAGTTCGAACAGCGCTTTCGGCAGCGACGGCTTGTCCACCCGTTGCATGGCGAGCACATCGCGTTCGATGTTTGGCTCGACCACGGCGCCCGTGATGTACGCATGCCACCGTTCCTGATCGTGAACCAGGGGTGCGGCGCCCGGATAGCCTCCGAAACAGACGTAGCGCGGCAGGTCGAAGTCGAACGCCTCGGACATCTCGGCAAACGACCAGTGTGCGAGGCGGATCGCCTCGAACCGACCGGCAAGGCTCTCGGTCATGCCCCGTTGCATGGTCAGCGGAACCGGCATGAGCAGAACCACGTGAAGGTTCCGTTCATGGCGTCGATCGGCATCCCGCAGTCCCTTGACCGCTTCGGACCAGTTCCCGATTTTCAGAATCTCGTCGAAGACCAGAACGAAGCCCCGTTCGGAACGCCCGGCCTCGATCCTGGCCTCTTCCCATCGACGCACGAGCCGACGCCCATCTCTCCCGCCCGTGCGTGATCCGGTCGATTCGCCGGCCGTTGCTTCCCGTGCTTCGCCGGCAAGCGGAAACGGCGGGAGTGTCACCCGGTCGGACTCATCGACGGCAAGGTAGCGGTGAGGCCGATCGAAGCGGTCCAGGACCTGTCGCACCAGGGTGGTCTTTCCCGTCTGACGCGGTCCCGTGATCAGTATCAGTCGCGTGGGCTCCTCGTTCAGACGGGCGACGAGCGTCGCCTTCTGCGGGCGTTCATGGGCAGCCATCCGGCAACTCTGCTGACTGACGCACGATTACCGTATGCAGAAGCTTCGAAACCGTTGTGAGCGTCCAGCACCTTGCAAGCCTTGTCGTGTGTGGTGGTGATGGATGATTGCACGCTCGCGTCTCTCGATCGGCAAACCCGTCACAGTACCCCTTGCACTGGCAAGACGCGGCGTCGCACCGGCTGCGCGCCGGGGAACAACGCGGAACCTGCGGGTCCGGGACCGTTGCCCGGCCGGTCGGAAACCGGCTCGCACTCCCGGGCCTGGTACCGTGCTATCGTAGTGCCGGGTCCACGCTTGCCGGGGCTTCCCGACGTACTTCGTTGCAGACACGCCAGTGCACGACCGGAGAGATGACAGGATGCAGGGTCTTGCTGCCACGAACGGTGCTTTGCGTGACCGGGTTCCTGCGCGTGCGCGCAATTGGTAGTGCAGCCTGATTTGGGCACGAGCCGGGGTCTGCGCGGACTTCCTGCCACAAGCGCCCGCCTCCGTTCACCCTCTGACAAGGACATGCCGCATGATGCAGGGCGAAATTCGGTTCACCGCCATGGAGCGGGTGCTGACCGGGTATCCGGCTGCCGAGGCCATCGCGCAGGAAGCGGAACGCCGGGCGGCACGCCGCGTGTTCCTGCTGACCAGCGGGAGCCTGGCGCGGAACACCGACGAGGTGGAGACCATCGCCGGTGCGCTCGGGGCCCGGCTCGCCGGTCGGTTCTCCGCCATGCCGGCCCATTCTCCGCGCGACGCCGTCGTCGCCTGTGCGGCCGCCGCCAGGTCCGTCGATGCCGACCTCCTGGTCACCGTTGGCGGCGGGTCGGTAACCGACGGCGGCAAGGCGGTGACGATCTGTCTGCGTCACGATGTCACCGACATGGACGGGCTGGACCAGTTTCGAACCAGGGTTGACGCCGACGGGATACGACACCTGCCCGACTACGCCGGTCCGACGGTGCGCCAGGTCGCGGTGCCGACCACGCTGTCGGGCGGCGAGTTCAACGCCCGCGCCGGGATCACCGATCCGCGCCTTCGGCTCAAGCAGTCCTACATGCATCCAGGCATCATCCCGGTCTCCGTCATTCTCGACGGAGCGATCACCCGGCACACACCGGAGTGGCTGTTCCTGTCGACCGGCATCCGGGCGGTCGATCACGCGGTGGAGACCTTCCTGTCGATCGATGCGAACGACTACTGGGACAGTTCGGCGCTGCATGCGCTGCGACTGCTCGGCGAAGCCCTGCCGAGGGTCCGGTCGAACCCGGACGATACCGAGGCGCGCCAGAAGTGCCTTGTCGGTGCCTGGCTGTCTATGACGGGCGTGGTATCGGGGTGCCGCCTCGGGGCCAGCCACGCCATCGGCCACATTCTCGGAGGCAGCGCCGGCGTGCCGCACGGGCACACGTCCTGCGTGATGCTTCCGGTGGTGCTCGACTGGAACCGCGCGGTCAACGGCCGGCGCCAGGCGGAACTCTCGGCCGCGCTCGGACGGCCCGGGATACCGGCGGCCGAAGTCATCGGTGACCTCATCAGCGGCCTCGGACTGCCGAGGCGGCTCGGCGAAGTCGGGGTCAAGGCCGATAGGCTGCCCGAGCTTGCCGCCAACTGCATGCTGGACGACTGGACCTTCTCCAATCCCAGGCCGATCCGCTCCCCCGACCAGGTCCAGGAGATCCTGACCCGCGCGCTGTAGCCATCCGCGGACCCGCCACGTGATGCATCGCGCCATCACGATGACGCCCGTGGCCTGATCGACTAGGATCGCGCCGCGATCTGCTCCGGAGAGTTCGATGAAGTTCGGTATCTTCTACGAATTGCAGCTGCCGCGTCCCTGGACCGAGGAGAGCGAACGCACGCTGCTGAAGAACGCGGTCTCCCAGATCGAGCTCGCGGACCGGCTCGGCTACGACTACGCATGGGCGGTGGAACATCACTTCCTGGAGGAATACTCGCACTGTTCGGCACCGGAGGTGTTCCTGGGTGCCGCATCCCAGCGCACGGCGCGAATCCGGCTCGGCCACGGCATCATCCAGTCGACCACCAACCAGCCGCACCGGGTCGCGGAACGGGTCGCGACACTCGACCTGCTTTCGGACGGGCGGGTCGAACTCGGTCTCGGAGAGGGAGCCGGTCCGGCGGAGCTTCACCCGTTCGGTACCCGGGTGCGGACCAAGCGCGAACGCTGGGAGGAGTCGGTCCGGGCAATCATCCCGATGTTCACCAGCACCTCGTGGGAGTTTCACGGTGAGTTCCACGACTTCCCGGCCCGGAACGTGGTTCCCAAGCCGTACCAGAAACCGCACCCGCCGCTCTGGGTCGCGTGTTCGAACATCCGGACCATCGCCAAGGCCGGCGAATGGGGCATGGGGGCGCTCGGCTTTACCTTCGTCAGCCCGGAGGCCGCGCGGGCCTGGGTGCACCGCTACTACAATTCGCTCCTGCACACGCCCGGCCGCCTCGCCGACTACCCGGACAACCCCAACATCGCCATGGTCAACGGGTTCATGTGTGCCGAGACCGACGAGGAGGCGCGCGAGAAGGCCTCCGGCTGGACCTTCTTCATCTTCGCCCTGAGTCACTACGGCCGCGCCGGGATCAGTGCACCGGGAACCGGCAACCTGTGGGAAGCCTACCAGGACTGGAGGGGCAGCGAACAGGAGCGCCAGGCACTCGAGAGCGGGTTGATCGGCTCACCCGAGACCATCCGCAAGCGGCTCCGGCAGTTCGAGGCAGCGCATGTCGACCAGATCATCCTGCTGAACCAGGCCGGAAAGACCAGCCACCAGGACATCTGCGACAGCCTGGAGCTGTTCGCGCGCGAGGTGATGCCGGAGTTCCATGACCGTCACCAGGAACACGAGGACTGGAAACGCGATGTCCTGGCCGGACGCGTGGCGCTCGAGGAGATCGATACCGCGGCCTACGACATCTTCAGCCACCAGAACCGCGACATCGTCCGTCTCACCCCCGAGGAACTCAAGGCCCGGATGGCCGAGAAGGAAGCTCGCGCCCGCAAGCGTGCCTGACGGACCCGGTCATTCGGCGGCGTCGACCCAGTCCTCGACGGGCGGGCAGGAACAGAAGAGATTGCGGTCGCCCCAGACATTGTCCACGCGGCCAACGGGCGGCCAGTACTTGTTCCAGCGCAGCCGTTCCACCGGGAAGACCGCCTGTTCGCGGGAATACTGCCGGTCCCATTCGTCGCTCGCCACCGCCTCGGCGGTATGCGGCGCGTTGGCGAGCGGGCTGTCGGCATAGGGGATGTCGCCGGCCCCGATCGCCCGGATCTCGTCCCGGATCGCCACCATCGCCTCGATGAAACGGTCGAGTTCGCGCTTCGGCTCACTCTCGGTCGGCTCGATCATGAGGGTGCCGGCAACCGGAAACGACATGGTCGGCGCATGGAAGCCGAAGTCGATCAGCCGCTTGGCAACGTCATCGACCGTGACACCGGTCTCCTCCCTGATCTGTCGCACGTCAATGATGCACTCGTGGGCAACCGTGCCCCTGGCCCCGGTGTACAGCACCGGGTAATGCGGCCGCAGCCGCGCCGCCAGGTAGTTCGCGCTGAGGATGGCGCACTCGCTCGCCCGGGTGAGCCCGGCACTTCCCATCATGGCGATGTAGCACCACGAGATCGGCAGGATGCCGGCACTTCCCCAGGGCGCGGCACTGACCGGCCCGATCGCCGACTCACCCGCGTTCCCGAACCGGTGCCCGGGCAGGTAGGGCGCGAGATGGGCTGCAACTGCCACGGGCCCTACACCCGGCCCGCCGCCGCCATGTGGAATGCAGAAGGTCTTGTGCAGGTTCAGGTGGCTGACATCGGCCCCGAACCGGCCCGGGTGGCACAGGCCCACCATGGCGTTCAGGTTGGCACCGTCGACATAGACCTGGCCACCGTGTTCGTGGACAATGTCGCAGATCTCGCCGATCGCCTCCTCGAACACGCCGTGGGTCGAGGGATAGGTCACCATCAGCGCCGCGAGAGTCCCGGAGTACTCCTCGGCCCTGGCCCGCAGGTCGTCCAGGTCGACATTGCCGTCCTCGTCACACCTGACCACCACCACCCGCATGCCGGCCATGGCAGCCGATGCCGGATTGGTGCCGTGTGCCGAACTCGGGATCAGGCAGACATCCCGCCCTTCCTCGCCACGGTCGCGATGATAGGCCCGGATGATCAGCAACCCGGCATACTCGCCCTGGGACCCCGCGTTCGGCTGCAGCGACACGGCGGCATAACCGGTGCATGCGCAGAGCATCGCCTCGAGGTCAGCGATCATCTCGAGGTATCCCTCCACGTCCTCGCGCGGCGCAAAGGGGTGGATGTCCGCAAACTCCGGCCAGGTCACCGGCACCATCTCGGTGGTGGCGTTGAGCTTCATCGTGCAGGATCCGAGCGGGATCATCGACCTGTCGAGCGCGATGTCGCGGTCCGACAGCGAGCGGATGTAGCGCAGCATCTCGGTCTCGGAGTGGTACCGGTTGAAGACCCGGTGCTGCAGGAACTGCGAGCTGCGCAACAGCGCATCCGGGAGCATGTCGGGCGTGGCCGCGTCGAGCGCAACGAACGACAGGGAGCGCAGCGAGTCAAATGCCATGAGCGACCACAGCCGTTCGACCAGCTGGCGGGATCCGGTCTCGTCGAAGGAGATTCCGACCCCGTTTGGATAGACCCGCAGGTTGATCCCCTCGACCCGGGCCGCCTCGATCACCGAGGCCGTCCAGTCGCCGGTCTCGACCATGATGGTGTCGAAACACGCCGTCGTGCGGATCTTGTAGCCCAGTTCGCGCAGGCCGGCGGCGCAGACCGCGGCCAGGCGGTGGACCCGGCGCGCGATGCGCCGCAGGCCGTCCGGGCCGTGGTAGACGGCGTACATCGACGCCATGACCGCAAGCAGAACCTGGGCGGTGCAGATGTTGCTGGTCGCCTTTTCGCGCCGGATGTGCTGTTCGCGGGTCTGCAGCGCGAGCCGGAGTGCCGGTGACCCGATTGTATCGATAGCCACGCCGACGAGACGGCCCGGCACCGAACGCCTGTAGCTGTCCCTGGTTGCAAAATACGCCGCGTGCGGACCGCCGAAACCGAGCGGCACCCCGAAACGCTGGGAAGACCCGACCACCACGTCCGCGCCCCATTCACCGGGCGGCGTCAGCAGGGCAAGCGCAAGCAGGTCGGCCGCCACGATCACCATGCCGTCGCCGGAGTGTACCGCCTCGGCCAGGTCCCTGTAGTCGATGATCTCGCCGTCCGTCGCCGGGTACTGCAGCACCAGCGCGAAACAGTCCTGCTCGCCCCGTTCGTTTTCGTCACCGACCACGACCCGCAAGCCGACCGGTTCGGCCCGGGTTCTCACGACGTCGATGGTCTGTGGATGGCAGCGGTTCGACACGAATACGACATCCGACCGTGACTTCGAGAGCTTGCGGGCGAAGCTGACGGCCTCCGCCACCGCCGTTGCCTCGTCGAGCAGGGAGGCGTTGGCGATCTCGAGGCCCGTGAGGTCGGCAACCATGGTCTGAAAGTTCAGCAACGCCTCGAGCCGGCCCTGGGAAATCTCGGGCTGATACGGCGTGTAGGCGGTGTACCAGGCCGGGTTCTCGAGAATGTTGCGCTGGATGACGCCGGGTATGACGGACTGCGCGTAGCCCATGCCGATCAGCGAGGTCGCAACCTTGTTGCGATCGGCGAACTGCCTGAGACGGGCCAGGGCCTCGGTCTCGGTCAGCGGTTCACGCAGGTCCAGCGGCTCCGACGTGCGGATTCCGGCCGGCACCGTGTTGCCGATCAGCTCGCCCAGGCTGGCAACCCCGATTGTGTCGAGCATCCTGGCTTCGTCGGCGGGCCGCAGGCCGACATGGCGCGTGGCAAAGCTCTCTTCTTCCCAGGAAGGTGACTTCGATCCGTTTGCCGGCATGTCCGCTTACTCCCTCGTCATCGCCCCTGTCGACGGTCCCTGAATGGTGGACAGGAAGGTCATGTACTCTTCCTGGTCCATCAGTCCGTCGAGTTCGCCCGCATTGCTGAGCGTGATCTCGAATATCCAGCCTGCACCGGCCGCATCCTCGTTGACTGTCTCCGGCGCGGCTTCCAGCGCCTCGTTCCACCGGCTGACCGATCCGGAGACCGGAGTGTAGATGTCGCTCGCCGCCTTGACGGACTCGACAACGGCAACCACGTCGCCCTGCGAGACCGTCTCGCCCAGCGCGGTGACCTCGACAAACACGATGTCCCCGAGCTGGTCCTGGGCGTAGTCACTGATTCCGACCCGGGCCGTCGACCCGTCGACAACAACCCATTCGTGATCACGGGTGTAACGAAGTCCACTCATACCGCTGCTCCCCCAGTCGGTCTGTACTGCACATCACCGCTTGTACCGCGCCGGCACGAACGGAAGCCGTGAGACCCGGGCCGGCCGCGGTGTGCCCCGGACCCGGATATCGACCTCCGTCCCCTCGTCGCTGCTGTTCACATCGACGTAGCCCATGGCGACGGGGGCGTTGAGGCTGGGCGAGAATCCGCCACTGGTCACCTCCCCGATCGCCCTGCCGTCGGACCCCACGATCTCGGAGTGTTCGCGCGCCGGCGCCCGGCCGAGAGGCCGCAGTCCGACCCTGCGACGCGGGGCGCCGTCCGCCAGCTGCCGCAGGATGGTCTGCTCGCCGGCAAACCCGCCTTCCGCGCGCCGCCGCTTGCCGATCGACCATGTCAACGCCGCCTCGACCGGCGTGATCGAGGGTGACAGGTCATGGCCGTAGAGACAGAGCCCCGCTTCCAGCCTCAGTGAATCGCGGGCACCGAGGCCGACAGGACGAACATCCGGATGTTCAAGAAGCGCCTCGGCAAGGGCCACGGCACGCTCGTTCGGCACCGAGATCTCGAACCCGTCCTCGCCGGTGTAGCCGGAGCGTGACACCAGGCACGGTGTCCCGAGAAGCTCGATCTCGCCGGCGGACATGAAGCGAAGGCCGGCTGCCTCCGGAGCCATCCCGGCCAGCACGTCTTCCGCCGCCGGGCCCTGCAGCGCCAGCAGTGCCATGTCTTCGAGCAGCTCGGCGCGCGCCGAGACGAGACCCGCCTGAACCAGTTCGACGTCCTGGGCGACGCATGCCGCGTTCACCACCAGCAGCAGGTGGTCGTCCAGGCACACCGCCATGAAGTCATCAAGCACGCCGCCGGTGGGCGTGGTGAACAGGCCGTAGCGCATCTGGCCCGGCGCGAGCTCCTGCAGGCTTGCCGGTGTCAGGGCCTCGAGTTCACGCGCCCCGCCGGGTCCGGTGATCCGGACCTGACCCATGTGGGAGACATCGAACAGCCCGGCCCGGTCACGGACATGCAGGTGCTCGGACCTGATCCCGTCGGGGTACTGGACCGGCATGTCATAGCCGGCAAAGGTCGTCATCCGTGCCCCGAGCCGGACATGCAGGTCATGCAGGGGCGTTACTCGCGGCGACGGATTTTCAGCCATTGCTCGGGCTCCCGGACAGCACAGGCCTCGTGCACCACACCAGCGGCGCGCCTGCCCCCTCTGTCCGCGAACCTGAGAGATTCGCCGCGCATCGCTGCCCGGCTTTCCCCGTCGGTGAGACCGTGTTCCGGTCTTCTTTCCAGAGGCTCCTCGCCCTGAGGTCCGGGTGCCTGAGAGTTTCCGGGGCGGTTGCTCCTTCGGCGCCGGCAGCGGCACGGGGCCCGCCGGTCTCTTCCCCAAGGGTCATCGGTATGCAGCTCGCATGCTATCGGGTCGGACCACGCTTGCAAAGGCGAAATCCATGGTCGCCGCCCTACCCGGTACAGAGGTCGGCGACGGCAACACCTCCTGCGTCGCGAAGCCGGTCGGGCTCGATGGCGAATACCGCATGCGGGCTTCCGGCCGCGGCCCAGACCCGCTGGTACCGCAGCAGGCGGGTATCCATGAACAGGGTGACCGGTCCGGAATGACCGACGGGCGGCACACCGCCGATCGCGAACCCGGTCGAATCGCGCACGAACCGGGCGTCCGCCCTGGCGACCTCGCTTCCGACCGCTGCCGCAAGCTTCGCCGGATCAAGCCGGTCCTCGCCGCTCAGGACCGCGACCACCGCGCGCTCGCCGGCGCGAAACACCAGGGATTTCGCGATCTCGCCGACCGAGCAGCCGACAGCCCGCGCTGCCTCCTCGGCGGTTCGGGTACTGTCGGGCAGTGTCACGACCTGGCAGTCGAGTCCCAGGGCTCGCAGTGCCGCTCGAACGCGGTCGGGACCCCTCATCTTCGCCATCCGGTGCTCTCCGCGTTCGATCGGCTGTTCTTGACCGGGGCGAAACTCCGGCAGAGTGTTCCACCGGCTGCACGGATCAGGATGCATGTGATGACCTCTTCAGGCAACGGGCTCGAATGGCACGAAACCCGGGCGCACGACGGCGCCACCGTTCGCGAGTTCACCATTCATGCCCCGGCACGACCGGTCACCGGCGTGCTGTGGTCGGGCCCGGACACCGGGCCCGGCGCACCCCTGATCTGTTTCGGTCACGGTGCGTCCGGCAACCGGCACCAGCGGCCGATCCCGGATATTGCGCGGGAGCTGTGCACGACACACGGCTACTTCGGTCTCGCGCTTGACGGGCCGGTACACGGTCGCCGACAGGTCGGACCCGGTGGGCGCGACGCCTTCTGGCCGGAGTGGCAGCGCATGGGTACCGCGCGTGACATGGTGCGCGACTGGAAGCTCGCGCTCGGGACGGTCTCCGGCCTCGCCGAGGTCGGATCGGGGCCCGTCGGCTACTGGGGCCTGTCGATGGGCACGATCTACGGTGTGCCCTTCATCGCGGCCGAACCCAGGGTCTCGGCAGCGGTGATCGGTTTGATGGGGCTGGTGAGCGAGCCCGCACACTACGCCCCGGTGATCAGGGAGGCGGCCCGGGCGGTCACCTGTCCGGTGATGTTCATCTGGCAGCTCGAGGACGAACTCTTCACCCGCGAGGAATGCCTGGGCCTGTTCGATGCACTGGCATCGGCCGACAAGCGGCTCCATGCCAATCCCGGCCTGCATCCGGCGGTGCCGCCGGAGGAGCTCGCGTTTTCCACCGACTTTCTCGCCCGCCACCTGAGCGGCACGCCCTGGTCGCGTGAACCGGTGTTCCGGGTGAGCGAGTAATGCCGCTCAGCCGGGATCCTCGCGGTCCGGCCCGGTGCGTCCGGTTCCGTTCGCGAAACCGTAGTCCCGCCGGGCGGCGTGCGGGCTGACCAGGCCGCGGCGGACGTCGCGCGCAACCGCCCCCCGATCGCGCTTGGCCGGATCACCGAGTCCGCCGCCGCCCGGCATCTCGATCACCAGCCGCTCGCCCTCGGGGATGACCTGGAAGCCCTTGTTGCGCAGCTTTCTTCCCGATGCGAGCCGCACCAGGCCAAGTGCACCTGGCCCGCCGCCGTCGCGGCCCCGGGCCGCGTGCACGGTGCGCTCGAAGGTGGCGTAGAGCCCGAACGGTGCGCCTTCGCGGTTCTCGACCTCGATCGTCTGTCCGAGACCACCGCGCAAGCGTCCCGGCCCGCCGCTGTCGGGGCGCAGTTCCTTCTTCCAGAACACCAGCGGCGTGATCGCCTCGGTTGCCTCGACCGGCACGTTCCGCACTCCTGACGGAAACGGTGTTGCCGACAGGCCGTCGAGGCCGGGACGGGCCCCGGTCCCCCCGGAATGGAAGCTCATGACCTGGAACGGCGTCGACTGCGAACCGGCCCGCGCCGTGATCCCGTGCCCGGCGCCGAGACGAAGGGTCCACAACGCCGAACACCCCTCCGCCGGCACGCGGTCGGGGATCGCCTGGTGCAGGCACCCGAACAACAGGTCCGGAAGCATGTGACCGATGTTGGACCGCGCGTAGACGGCGCAGGGGTGCGGCGGATTGACGATGCATCCGTCGGGCGCCGTCACGCGCACGGCGTCGAGCGTCCCGGCATTGTTGGGCAGTTCCGGCGCCACCACGCATTTGATCCCGAAACTGGTGTAGGCAATGGTGTAGCAGAGCGGACAGTTGATCCCGTAGTCCGACACCCCCGAGGTTCCGTCGAAGTCGACCGTGATCGTGCCGCCGGCCACGGTCAGCCGCGCCGCCAGCTCGATCTCCTGGTCGAAACCGTCGATGGTCATGGTGTGCGACCAGTTTCCCTGCGGCAGGGCATCGATCGCATCGGCCATGGCCTTGCGGCTGCTGTCACAGATGAAGTCGGCGAGCGGTGCGAGGTCGTCCAGGCCGTACTCGTCCATCATGGCGCACAACCGCTCCGACCCGGTATCGTTGCACGCGGCAAGCGCGTAGAGGTCGCCGATCACCATGCGCGGTTCGCGCACGTTGGCGCGCACCATCTCGAGGAACCACTCGTTCACCGTTCCGGCCTCGGCGAACGGCATCAGCGGCACGAACAGCCCTTCCTGGTAGACCTGACGGGCATCGGGGCCCTGGCCGAGACCACCGATGTCCACCACGTGGCTGGTGGATGCGAACAACGCCACGATGCGCCCGTCGCGAAAGGTCGGGGAAACCACGGTGAAATCGTTCAGGTGGCCCGTTCCCTTCCACGGATCGTTGGTGATGAAGACATCTCCCTCGCGCATCGACGCCGGCGGGAACCGTTCGACGAAGTGGCCGACCGCCAGCGCCATCGAGTTCACGTGACCCGGCGTGCCGGTGACAGCCTGGGCAAGCATGCGCCCGGAAAGATCGAAGACCCCGGCCGAGATATCGCCCGCCTCCCGGGCCGAGGTCGAGAACGCGGTCCGCACCAGGGTCTGCGCCTGTTCCTCGACCACCGAGAGCAGCCGGTTCCACATCACCTGGTGACGCACCGCGTCAAATCCCGCGTTCACCACGCCCTCCTCCCTGATCGGTGGAACCGCTGTCATGACCGTCGCCGTCACCGGGATAGCACGCCCGGGCACCGGCGGACATCGCCGCGGTCACCCGGCACTCCTGCGGGTCATGACCAGCGCGCCCGAGGCGGCGACGGCAAGATCGAACCCCGCCGGCACGACGGTCGACGTCTCGTCCTCCACCACCACGGCAGGTCCCGCGAGCCGGGCGCCGGGAACAAGTCCGGTGCGCAGGTGAACAGCCGCGCTGACCGCCTCTCCCGAGCCGGTGTCGTAAAGAGGGCAGATCGAGGTGCCCTGCGCCGCCTCGACAGGAGGTATGTCGGGCAGCCTTGCCGGGTCTTCCTCCGCGACCCCGAGTGACAGGCTCCACGACATCACCTCCACCTCCAGCGCCGGGATGGTGCGTCCGTACAGCTGCCGGTAGCCGGCATCAAACCGCCTGCGATAGTCCCCGGCGTCCGGTCGGTCCGGCAGGTCGACCGCGATCTCGTGACCCTGACCGCGGTAGCGCATGTAGCCGGTCCTGGTCTCGATCAGGTCCGCTCCCGGAGCGCCGAGGCCGACCACGGCCTCCGCCTCCCGGCGCATGTCATCGAACAGGGCCTCGATCCGGGTCGGCGAGAGCCCCTCGAGGGGGACGAAGAACGAGCGCACCACCTCGTAGGCGATCGGCGCCGACAGGAACCCGATGGCCGACCCGACCCCTGCGCCCGAGGGCACGATGACGGTCTCGATTCCGAGCTTCACCGCCAGGCGGGCCGCGTGCAGCGGCGCCGCTCCGCCAAACGCGATCAGCGCGCGTCCGGCAAGGGACTTGCCGCTTTCGATCGCGTGAACGCGGGCGGCATTGGCCATGGTCTCGTCGACGATCTCGCTGATCCCCGCGGCAGCCACCTCCGCGGTCATCCCGGAATGCGTCGCGACATCCCGCTCGACTGCCTGTCTCGCCGCACCCGCATCCAGTGCCATGGTTCCGCCGGCGAACCTGTCGGAATCGATCCGCCCGAGCAGCAGGTCGGCGTCGGTCACAGTCGCCCGACCGCTGCCGCGGCCGTAGCACGCCGGACCCGGTTCCGCACCGGCACTCTCGGGCCCGACAACGATGCGCGCGAGCGCATCCACACGTGCGATCGATCCGCCACCCGCACCGATCTCGACCATTTCGATGGCCGGTATCCTCAATGGCAGACCGCTTCCCCTGAGGAACCGGTAGTGCCGTGCCACCTCGAACTGTCGCGAGAGTTGCGGCCGGTAGTCGTCGATCAGGCAGATCTTGGCCGTGGTGCCGCCCATGTCGAAGGAAAGCGCGCTTGCCAGGCCATGCTGGGCGGCAATGGTACGTGCCAGCACGGCGCCGCCGGCCGGCCCCGATTCAACCAGCCGGACCGGAAACCGCCGGGCTGTCCCGACGGCGGTGACCGCGCCGCTGGACATGGTCAGCAGCAGCGGACAGGCGAGACCGTGCTCGCGCAGGGACGTCTCGAGGCGACCGACATAGCCGGCGATCAGGGGGCGGACATAGGCATTGGCAACCGTGGTCGACAGCCGGTCGTATTCGCGGATCTCGGGCGAGACCTCCGACGACAGGCAGATGCTCACACCGGGCAGTTCCTGTTCCAGGATGGCGGCGGCGCGGCGTTCGTGACCCGCGTCCAGGTAGGAGTGCAGGAAACCGACGGCGACCGCCTCGACCCGTTCGGCCCGGAAGGTGGCGGCCCGATCCCGGACCGCTTCCTCGTCGAGTTCCAGCAACACAGTTCCGTCGGCCGCCAGCCGTTCCGGCACGCCGAGGCGCAGTTCCCGGGGCACCAGCGGTTCCGGCCGTTCCATCGCGAGGTCGTACTGTTCGAAGCGGTGCTCGTAGGCCATCTCGATCGAGTCGCGAAATCCCTCGGTCGTCAGCAGCGCGGTTCGCGCACCCTTGCGTTCGATCAGCGCGTTGGTGGCAAGCGTGGTGCCGTGGATGACGAGACCGACCTCAGCGGGTTCGATCCCGGCGCGCCCGAGCGCAGCCACGATTCCCCGCATCACCCCGGTCTCGGGTGCGGACGGCGTTGTCGGGACCTTGGTGATGGTGCGCGCACCCCCGCGGTCGACGACAACGTCGGTAAAGGTGCCGCCGACATCGACACCGATGCGGCATTCAGTGACCCGGATCGTCATGCCTGTTCCCTGAACGGTGCGGTTTCCGCGACGTTATCGCCGGTCCGGATGATAGACCCTGATCGGTCGGTACTCCCTGTAGACCGGCTTCTGCTCGCTCCACGGCACGCCGGTCGCGGCTCCGCCGTCAATGGTGATGGCCTGACCGGTCACGAACCCCGACCGGTCGCTCGCGAGGTACAGGACCGCCTCGGCGATGTCACGCGGCCTGCCGGCGCGCGGGATCGGTTGCCGGCGGGCGAAATCGTCCGCCTGGTCCTCGATCAGGCTGTCGGGCCTGCCTACCGTGTTGGCCGCAAGCGGAGTTGCGATGTAACCGGGACAGACACAGTTCACGCGGATGGAGTACTCGCCGAGTTCCATCGCCGAGACCTTCGAGAGGTGGATGACCGCAGCCTTGGCGGCCGAGTAGACCTGCGGTCCGCGCCCGGCGGTAATCCCGGCAATGCTGCCGGTGTTCACGATGCTGCCGCTGCCCTGCGCCTTCATCGCCGGGATCGCGTGCTTCATGCCGAGGAAGACACCGCGAACCAGCACGGCGAAGGTCAGGTCGAAGGCGTCGACCGGGATCGCATCGATCGGACCGAGCACGCCGCCGAACCCGGCGTTGTTGAACATGCAGTCAAGCCGGCCCCAGCGGTGGAGCGCCAGGTCGACTGCCGCCTTCACCTGCTCCTCGGAACGGACCTCGCAGCTCGAGAAGACGGCCTGCGGTCCGAGTTCGCGTGCGAGCGCCTCGCCCCGCTCATCCTGCATGTCGGCAATCACCACCCGTGCGCCCTCGGCGACGAACAGCCGCGCCGTTTCAGCACCGATCCCGCTCGCTCCTCCGGTGATGACGGCGGTCCTGCCCTCGAGTTCTGCCATGGCTGCGGTTCTCCCGGTCCGTGATACGGCTGGGCCCATTGTCTCGCAGATCGCGCGTGCTGTCCGCCCCCGCGGGCGCCGCGAGCCTTCCGTCGCCGCACCGGCGCGCATAGAATCCGGCAGCCTCACCATTGCGGAGACTGCCCGTGGCCTGGGAACGTCAACTCGCCGAACTCCGGCACAAGCTCGCGATCGCCGGGGAGCAGGGCGGCAGGGAGAACGTGGCACGCCAGCACGCGAAGGGCCGGCTGACCATTCGCGAACGGATCGACGGCGTGCTGGACGAGGCGAGCTTTCGCGAGATCGGTCCCGGTGCCGGCGGTGTCGAGCGTAACGAGGCGGGAGAGATCGTCGCGTTCTCGCCGGCAAACTTCGTTCTCGGTTTCGGACGCATCGACGGCCGCCACTGCGTGATCGGCGGCGAGGACTTCACGCTGCGCGGCGGCTCGCCCAACGAGGCCGGCCTGCGCAAGAGCATCTACACCGAGGAACTGGCGCTGCAGTACCTGGTGCCGCTTGTGCGCCTGCACGAAGGCGGGGGCGGCAGCGTGACGGGTGCCGGCGGCAAGGGTGGTGCACCGGTCGGCTCCCCGGTGTTTCACCCGCCCCGGTTCCAGTCGGTCGCCCGGACCATGCGCGCGGTCCCGGTGGCGGCCGCCGCACTCGGGCCGGTTGCGGGTCTGCCGGCCGCCAGGCTGGTCGCATCGCACTTTTCGGTCATGACCCGCACCGGATCGCAGGTGCTGGTCGCCGGACCCAAGGTGGTGGAGCGTGCCCTGGGGCAGGCGATCTCCAAGGAGGAAATGGGCGGGGCGGGCGTGCACGCGCGCAACGGCGTTGTCGACAATGTCGCGGAGGACGAACAGGGCGCGTTCAGCCAGATCCGCCGCTTCCTGTCCTACATGCCGGCCAACGCGTGGGAGATTGCCGCCACCGTCCCGTCCGCGGACCCGGTCGACCGTCGCGAACAGGCCCTCGTCGACATGGTGCCGGAAGACCGTCGCAAGATCTATGACATGCGCCGCATCATTTCGCTGGTGGTCGACCGCGATTCGGTTTTCGAACTCGCACGAAGTCATGCCAGGGGACAGATTACCTGCTTCGCGCGACTCGACGGCCAGCCGGTCGGTGTCTTCGCCAACGACTGCCGACACTATGCCGGTGCCATGACCGCCGAGGGATCGCAGAAGGTGCGCCGGTTCATCCAGACCTGCCAGACCTTCAACCTGCCGATCGTCACCTTCGTTGACGAGCCCGGGTTCATGATCGGTGCCGAGGCGGAAAAGGCAGCAACCATCCGCCACGGAACCGATCTCGTCCTCGCTGCTGCCGACTGCACGGTGCCGTGGGCTTCGGTGATCGTGCGCCGGTCATTCGGAGTGGCGGCCGTGGCGCATTACGGCCCGGGGGCCTATGTGCTCGCCTGGCCGTCGGCGGAGATGGGTGCCGTCCCCGTCGAGGGCGGTGTCGCCGTAGCATTCGGCCGCGAGATCGACGCCCATCCCGATCCGGAACGCCGCAGAGCCGAGCTCGAGGCGGCGATGGCACACCGGTACTCCGCGGTGCCGCGCGCCGAATCCCTGGCAATTCACGACATGATCGACCCGCGCGAGACCCGCCCGGCCCTGTGCGACTGGGTGGCGCGGGCACGCGCACTGCTTCCCGATGTCATCGCCAGGAAACCCCGGCTGCCGCGCTAGGACCGGGGTTGCGCGACGCGGCGGTTATGCATCAGCTGTGCCTCCGACAGCTGGAAGCCGACCAGGATCCGGTAGTCCAGCCAGGGCTGGTCGGTCCCGGGCAGGAACGGCTCGATCACTTCCTGGTGGATGACCCGTGGGGCCCCGCCCTCGAAGGCCAGTTCGAGCGCGAACTCCTGCTTGGCCAGGATCCGGCCGTCCGGACCGGTCACGGCGACGAAGAATGGCTGGCGTGCAATCCCGTCGACATTCGCGGGCCCGCGTTCGGCGAGCACCAGGAACCCGACGCTCATCGACATGCCCCGGCTTGTGAGCGTGCATTCCGAGCGCAGGTCCGCAAGGTAGGCCGACCACAGTTTTCGCTCGGGGTCCACGGAGGCCTCGGGCTCGAATGCGGTCACCCGCGCAAGACCGTCCACCACCCCGACCGGGGGGCAGGGTTCCGGGATCTCTTCGGTTGCACAACCGAACAGCAGCAACGCGGCCACCGGCACCACGACTCGCAGTTTCATGAACACCACCCGCACACCATCGACGCGCCAGACCCTAGCCGTTTGCCCCGGCACGTGCAAAGCGGTCTGCAACAACGCGTTGTGCCTGAGAACTGGCCATGGCGGCGGTGTACGTGCATACTGTCGTCCGTCGCTCGACCAGCACGGCCAGCCCCATGACGAAGCTCCCGCTTGCCATCCGTCTCGCGGCCCCGCGCGGTTTCTGCGCCGGTGTCACGCGTGCCATCCAGATCGTCGAGACCTGCCTCGAGAAATACGGCGCGCCGGTCTATGTCCGCCACCAGATCGTCCACAACCAGCACGTCGTGCGCGATCTCGAGGCGCGGGGCGCCATCTTCGTCAAGGAGCTCGACGAGGTTCCCGACGACCGTCCGGTGGTGTTTTCCGCCCACGGAATTCCCCAGGCGGTCACAATGGAGGCCGAGCGTCGCGACCTGGTGTACTTCGATGCAACCTGTCCGCTGGTGACCAAGGTGCACAAGAGTGCCTCGCGCTACAGTGTTGCCGAACGAATGGTGATCCTGATCGGCCATGCCGGCCACCCCGAAGTCGTCGGTACCCTGGGACAGCTGCCCTCCGGCAGGATCGCGCTTGTCGAGTCGGTCGAGGATGTCATGGCGCTCGACTTTCCCGCCGACCAGCCGCTTGCCTACATCACCCAGACCACCCTGTCGGTGGATGACACGGCAACCATTGTCGCGGCGCTGAAACAACGGTTCCCCGAGATCCTCGGGATGGCGGAACGCGACATCTGCTATGCGACCACCAACCGCCAGAACGCGGTGAAGACCATCGCGCCCGATTGCGACGGACTGATCGTGATCGGAGCCTCCAACTCCTCCAACTCGAGGCGGCTGGTGGAAGTCGCGCAGGCAAACGGCTGTCCGGACGCACTGTTGCTGTCGGATGCCGGCGAACTCGACCCCGACTGGCTCAGTGACAAGACAGTAGTCGGGATTACAGCCGGCGCTTCGGCCCCGGACATCCTGGTCAGGCAGCTGATCGAAGCCTGCGGCGAGAGCCGGGAGCTGACGGTGGAGGAAGTCGAGATCACGCGGGAAGACGCCCGGTTCAGACTGCCGCGCGGGCTCGAGGCCTGACCCGGGCTTCGTCGTGGCCGTCTACACGCAGGTCGGCGACGAGGATCTCGACGGGTTCCTTCGTGACTATGATATCGGCACGCTTACGTCGTTTTCCGGCATTGCCGAGGGCGTGGAAAACTCCAACTTCCTGGTCCGGACCACCTCTGGAAGCTGGATCCTGACCCTCTACGAGAAGAGGGTGAACCCGGACGACCTGCCGTTCTTTCTCGAACTGATGCGCCACCTGTCCAGCCGTGGCCTGTCCTGTCCGACACCGGTCGCCGGGCGTGATGGCATCACGCTGCGCCAGCTGAACGGCCGTCCCGCGGCCATGGTCACCTTCCTTGAAGGTGTCTGGCCGCGGCGGATCACGCCTGAACACTGCCGGTCGCTGGGCACCGCGCTGGCCCGGCTGCACCTTGCCGGCGCCGGCTTTGGCCGGACCCGGACCAACGCGCTCTCGCTCGATGCGTGGAGACCGCTGCTGGCGTCGTGTCAGCTCGAGGATCACGAGATCTACTTCGGCCTGTTCAACGAACTCAATGCCGAACTGCGCTGGCTGGAGGCCCACTGGCCCCGGTCCCTGCCGCACGGTGTCATCCACGCCGACCTGTTCCCTGACAATGTCTTTTTCCTTGGCCAGGACGTTTCCGGGCTCATCGACTTCTACTTCGCGTGCAACGATTTCCTGGCCTACGATCTCGCCGTCTGCCTGAACGCCTGGTGTTTCGAGAATGACGGCAGTTTCAACGTGACCAAGGCGCGGCTGCTCGTCTCTGCCTACCAGGCGGTCCGTCCCTTCGACGAAGCCGAGTGCTCCGCACTGCCGGTGCTCTGCCGGGGGGCGGCCATCCGGTTCCTGCTCACCCGGCTCTACGACTGGCTCAACCACCCGCCCGGCGCCCTGGTCCGGCCCAAGGACCCGATGGAGTACCTGAAGAAGCTGCGCGCCCACCAGCAGGTGCGCGGGGCCGGCACCTACGGACTGTAGGTCGGAACCGACCGAGCAGTGGGACCGGTGCCAGACCGATGGTGTTCACAACCCCGGTACGTCTCGGTGTCTTGAATCTTGCTGCAAACGACCGACCGTGTCGGTGTCAACGATCAGGCATCGAGAATCAGGTGACGCCTCAAGACTCCATTTTCGCCTGTGTACGCTTTACCTCCCTGGCGAATTCCTGCAGCGAAAACCAGTTTCGATTTGGGGAAGTGTCCCCAGACGACGTTTCGTACCTGTGTATCCTCCATCTTCCTGATTGCAGATCCTCGCAGAAGTCTGAACCATCCAAGCCTCCCTGCCTGCCAACGTACAGGCTCGTACCGCGCTCGTGCAGATCCATCAGTTCACTACCGGTTCGATAGCCTCCTTTATTATTCTTCCCCCACGTCTTCAGTTCATCTGGGTCGTACAATTCATCTGCGCGCGCAAGAACTTTATCATTCTCGAATATACGGCTCAGCGCCTGCCAGGTTACCAAGCGTCCATCAAGTGCGCGTGTGACCAAATCAGTCGGCTCGTATGCACTAGAGGCAAGTCCACCAAGCCAAACACACTTGACGCGTGTAATCTCCTTTACGTGTTTGCGATCCGTACAGAAGTTCTCTACTTGGCTAACCTCAAAAGACTGTTGCGCCTTTGCTTCCAAAATAACGATGGCGTTTTCAGAGAACATACATAGATCAAAAGTCCTCTTCCTGGAATAGTCATGATTCCGGTTTCCCCGAGCATGATTGAGGTCACGATAAAGACAAACCTCAAACGCAGGTTCCCATTCGACATCTAGACGAAACGAGGTACCAGACTGCTCATTGATATGGGAGAGCAGGCGATTTTCAGAGTCTTCCTTGAGCAAGGTGAACAGATGCTGACAGAAAAAACGTTCCTCTCGGGTGATATCCGCCCATCGTTTTCCGCCAAAATAACTGAATCCCATCTTCCGAACTCCCGATACCATGTTGCATGTATTCCCAGTGCCTCTCCTGCGCGGGCAACCGATTAAACTGCTGTTCCGACGTTGTTATCGGAGTGTGTACTTGAAGACGCTGCAAAGGCAAGGGCCGGTTGCTGAAGGTTCCGCAGAGGTTCACGATCAGGGAACCTATCGTGGAGCAGGTGCTCCTGTTGCGCGGAATCAGGTTGTTGAGCTGAGCAGAGCGGCGGGCAATAGTGGTGCGCGCGGGCACCCTGTGCATCCGGCACGGTGCCGTGCCGTGGGGAGAACGCGACGGTTCCACAGATGCTCCATCGCCTTTGACGGACGGTCGATGCCGGCTATCCTGATCGTCCGGAATTCGGTACTTCCCCTGTTCGCGAATGACAAGCCGCTCCTGCACCTTCACTCACGCCATCGTGCGCAGGCCCGCTGCGACCGTCGTGGACGGTTTGCGCGCGGTCGATACGGGCGCACCGGATCACTCCTCGTTCACACGGCACCATGCGGACTACGTGGACGCACTGCGCTCGACCGGAGCGGCCGTCGAAGTCCTGCCTGCTCTCGAGGCATTCCCCGACTCGGTCTTTGTCGAGGACACGGCCCTCTGCCTGCCCGAGGGCGCGGTCGTGATGCGCCCCGGCGCACCGTCGCGCCTCGGGGAGGTCCGGGCAATCGCGCCGCACCTCATGCAGCACTACGAGGACATGCGGTCCATCGAGGCGCCCGGGTTCATCGAGGGCGGCGACATCCTGGTGACGGAAAGCGAAATCCTGGTCGGGCGATCCGCCCGCACCGACCGTGACGGGATCGACGCTCTGAGACGCATCGTGGCCGCATGGGGATATACGGTGCGGGAGGTGTCGGTGCCGCGTGGCGTCCTGCACTTCAAGACCGACTGCGCGGTGCTCGACGAGGAGACCATCCTGGCCACACCACGGCTCTCCGCGTCCGGCTGCTTTGCGGGCTACCGGGTCGTTCACACCGCCGATGGCGAAGACGCATCCGCCAACGCCGTCAGGTTCAATGACCTGGTGCTGGTCCCGGACGGTTTCCCGAGGACCGCCGAGCGTCTCGTTCCACTTGGATACAGCCTGAGACCCGTCCGAAACACGGAAGCGGCAAAGCTCGATGGCGGAATGTCCTGCCTGTCGCTGAGGTTTTCTCCCCCGGGGTGATCTGCGCTCGCAAGACGATGGTACGTGAGGGCGCAACGCCCGGTCCGGGGCATCGCGATGGAGAATTCGGGAGTGGGCCGGTTCATGGACCGCCCGGAGCCCCGGCGTGGATGAAAACCGAGCAACACCGACCGATTTCCGGACCCCGTACAATCGAGCCTGTCAGTAGTGCACCGGACGGCGAGACAAACGCGCAGTTGCACGGAGTTGAAGGATCCGGGCCCGCCGGAGAACGCCGCCCGCTGTTCTCGGGATTCCGTACAGTTCAGCCCGGCGGCAGGGACGGCTGTGCGATGATGGCGGCGAACGCTCCGTAGGAAACGGGTCGAGTCCGTAAGGCCTGCATGCCGCTCACTGCCGGCCCGAACCTTGGAGCCATGCCAGATGAGGCACGAGCCCGGCCGGCGCCAGAAGCCCGCGCGGGACCGGGTTTCGGCGAATCGTCGATGCCGTTCCCCTGGCCCGTCGAAGCGACCCACACGGCGAGGGTGAACCCGGCCTTCGCAACGGTCCTCCCCGTGCAGTTGCGATCGGGCCGGGAAGTCGGTTGATCCATCCTCAATTGTCTTATATAAAAGACAATCATCTGTGATATTGCTTGAAAAATAAGACAAGCCATGAAGACGCGAGCGACACATGCGCTGCCCAGGGCAGCCAGACATGCCCTCGTCAAGCTGGGTGCGGACATCGCGGTCGCGCGCAAGAAACGTCGCATCTCGACGGTCTCGATGGCAGAACGTGCCTTCGTCAGTCGTGGTACGCTCTACAAGGTCGAACGCGGCGATCCTTCGGTCTCGATCGGAATATACGTAGCCGTATTGGCCATTCTGGGGCTCGCCGAGCGTCTCGCCCAGGCGGCTGACCGCCGCGGCGACACTCTCGGACTGGACATCGACGAAGATCGACTGCCCAGGAAGGTGCAACCGCGCCGCCGCGCCCGGCCGCAGTCATGACCGACACGATCGAGGTCCATATCGAGCATGGTGGCCAGACACACCTGGTCGGCCGATGTCGATATCTCGCCAGGCGACATGGCCAGAGCTCGGTCTTCGAATACGCCGACGCGTGGCATGGCCGCCCCGGCGCTTTCGCCCTGGATCCGGCGAACCTGCCGCTTGAACGCCGGCAGATATACACGTCGTCGAACAAGTCCGGCTTGCCTGGCGCGTTGCGCGACTCTGCTCCGGACCGCTGGGGCCAGCAGGTGGTACGGCGCGCCTTTCGCAAGGCCGGCGAGCAGCGCACCCTGTCCGGGATCGACTATCTCCTCGCCATCAACGACGGGACGAGAATCGGCGCGCTCCGGTACCGCCGGGAAGGCGAGGAGACCTTCGACCACAACATCGGCCGTTACCGCGTACCTCCCCTGATCCGGCTTCCGGCGCTTCTTGACGCCGCCGATGCGGTCCTGACCAACAGCGAAACCTCCGAAGACCTGAAGCTCCTGCTCGACGAAGGCTCGCCTCTCGGTGGCGCCCGCCCGAAATCCGCCGTCATCGACAACAACGGTCGCCTGGCAGTCGCCAAGTTTCCGAAGAATGATGACGATCGCAGCATCCCCCATGGCGAAGTCCTGGCAATGACCCTCGCCCCCGCCGCAGGCATCAATGTTGCCCGGGCAACCCTGGTCGAGGTGGCCGGCCGGCCAGTGTCCCTGATCACACGGTTCGACCGCGATGAAGGCCGGAGAATTCCTTTCGTTTCCGCCATGACCCTGCTCGGGCTCAGTGACGGCGACGAAGCGGCGTATACGGATATCGCAGAGGTCATCAGGGTGCATTCGAGCGCACCGACCGAAGATCTGCATGAGCTTTGGAGGCGTATCGTGTTCAACGTGCTGGTCGGCAATCTGGACGATCATCTCCGCAACCATGGCTTCCTCTACGATCACGACAACAAGTGGCGCCTCTCACCAGCCTATGACCTGAACCCGGTGCCGCTGACCGAAAGGGCGCGGGAACTCACGACCTGGATATCGGAAGAAGGACCGGACGCCGATCTGGACCTGGCCCGCGCCGCCGCACCGTATTTCGCGCTGGACCTGGTCCGGGCCAATGCCATCATCGATGAAGTCGCGGCTGCATTGGACGGGTGGCAACAGGTGGCGCGACAGCTTCGGATGAGCGCATCGGACCTCGCCGTCTACGCGACAGCGATCCGGGTTCCGGGACAGGATCAGTGACACGCCGTCCGGCTCAGCGTCACGGGTACGTCCTGAGGATGTCAGCGGTACGGCAGTCGACTACGGATCGAGGAGCGCAACTGAGCCACGCTCACCGGGTTCGTCGGGGACGAGTTGCGTGTGCGGTTGTCCGAAGCGCACGAGCGGAAGCACGGACTCCACCCGCGGCTGACGACGGTGGCCGTGGATATGCCGCCCGACGTCGAAGTCACTGATCGTAACGCGTCCTTTGAGGTGATCGACGCGCATCGTGGTGAGACCGAGTTGCACGACGCGGAGGCCGCGTGCCATGCAACGGTTCCCCCATCAATTCGCCAACCAGTCCCACGCGCCCTGCCCTCTCTGTTTCGGCACTGTCGCGAACCAGATCAATGGAAATACCAGGCGACAGCGCCCGATCACTCCGCAACGGATCCAGGCCGGCATGTCCCGGCAGGCCCTGACGAGGATGCACGCCGAGTCCAGCTGCCTCTGAAGGGGGCGTCCGCCTCAACGCCGCGGTGTGACCACCGCGACCGGTCCGAGCTCCGGCACGACGGCTACCTGGTTCGGCGGCGCCTCGCCGAACGCGGGATTCCGGATACCCTCCGTCTGCCGTGCCGTGGTCTGCGAACATGCCCGCGTTCACCGGCAGCCGGCAGAGCAAGCGATCATACTGCCGAGGAATGGAGAAAACCGTGATTGACCGAACGAAGTTGCTCGAAAGAATTACGGCTCGCCCGGATGTCCTTGGCGGCAAGCCCATCATCCGCGACATGCGGATCCTGGTGGAACTGATCCCGAGCCTGCTGGCGCAGGGGGGCATTCATGAAGATCTTCTCGACGACTATCCGGGCCTGGAACCGGACGACATCCTGGCGTGCACGGCATACGCTCACGCGACCGTCGCCGGTGAGTCCCTGTCGGCTGTCAGGATTCCGGAAGTGTGAGGTTCCCTGTCGATCGGTGTGCGGTGAGGCGATCGATTCCGGCGGGACGTCCGCCGGCCGGGACGGTGTCCGGGTCGACCTCGGCACAGGCATCCGAACCCAGGTGTTCCGGCGCACCGAAACGCTGATTGTCATGCGACGGGCCGAAGACGCGGTCCGCCACGGTACCCGGCCCGTGGGCCCGAAACCTGCAGCTTCCGACCCGGATGCAGGGCCGGACGCAGCACCTCCCGCGGCCTTGAGGCGTTCCGATCCGGATGTCCGTTCAACTCCCCCGGGCGGAGCGGTTTGACCGGCTCGCCGGTGTCTGGCATGTGGGGCGGGCGATGGAGCGGGTGCAGATCTATACCGACGGCGCGTGCAGCGGCAATCCCGGTCCGGGCGGCTGGGGAGCGGTGCTGGCCTGGGGATCGCATCGCAGGGAGATCTCCGGCGGCGACCCCGACACCACAAACAACCGCATGGAACTGATGGCCGCAATCCGTGCGCTGGAGGCGCTCACGCGGCCGGTCAGCGTCGACCTGCACACCGACAGCACCTATGTGCGCGACGGCATCACCCGCTGGATCAGGAACTGGGAACGCCGCGGCTGGGTCACGGCGGCCGGCACCCCGGTCAGGAACGCCGAACTCTGGCGCCGGCTGCAGCAGGCCGCCCTGCCCCACGACGTCAGGTGGCACTGGGTCAAGGGCCACGCCGGCCATCCGGAAAACGAACAGGCCGACGCGCTGGCGCGCGGCGCGATCCCGTAGGAGTTCGGCTCCGGACGGCCGGATGTTCCGGCCGGTCAGTGCATCAGCATGATCGGCGTCACCACGCGGCGCAACGCCTGGCGGGTCACGCCGCCCAGGACGAATTCCCGCATCCGGCTGTGTGAATACGCCCCCATCACCACCAGGTCGGCGCCGATGTCGGCGGCTTCGCTCATCAGGAGGTCGGAGACCGGGGCTCCACCCGCCGAGATGGTGCGAACCTCGGCCGTGATCCCGTGCCACGACAGGCTCGATGCAAGGTCCTCGGCCGAGGGACCCGACTTGGCGCCGGTATCCACATACCCGATCACCACCCGCTGCGCGGACTTCAGCAACGGCATGGCCGCCATCACCGCCCGGGCCGCGTTGGCCGCCCGGTTCCAGCCGATCATGATCGTCGACCCGATGCTCTTCGGTACGGTTCGCGGCACCACCAGGACAGGACGACCGGCATCGAACACCGCGTGTTCGAGGGCAGACAGCGTCGATTCACCCGCGGTGTTCCCGGCCACCCCGCTGATCAGCAGGTCAAAGACCCGGGCGCGTTCGGACAGCACCCGCTCGGCCCGGCCGGCCAGAACCAGCCAGCTTGCCGTCACCCCCTGTCCTTCCGCCGCCTCGCTGGCCCGGGCTGCCGAGTGGCGGGACGCCACCTCGTCGAACAGTCGCTGGGCATCACCTTCCAGGCCGCTGAGGCGCTCACGCATGCCCTCGAACTCACGCATGATCTGGCGTTCGGTCATCCCCTCGATGATCGGTGGCATGTTGAGCACAGAGTCACCAGTGACATGAACCCCGGTCACGTGCCCCTGCGACTGCTCGGCAAGCAGGAACGCGGTCTCGACGGCCGGTTCCGCTTCGCTGTCCGATACCAGAACCAGGCTGTTGTGAATGCCCATGTCGCATGCTCCTCGTCGATTGCGATGTGATTGCGGCGAGTGTCGAATCGCCCCTTATCCCATGCCATGTTCGGCCAGAAAGGCCCGGGTCGCCTCGGCGCATTCCCGGGCATGGGAACAGGCAATGCCGTGCCGCGACGAGGCGATGACCATCAATCGCCCGTTCGGCAGGAGATCCTTGAGTTCCGCCGGAATCGCAAGTGGAATGAACGGGCTTGCATCCGGTTGCATCAACAGCACGGGCGCGCTGACTGCATCGAGCCGGTCCGTCAGGTCGGCGCCAACCAGCACCGTCGCCATGGCAAGGATGGTCTCGGGGTCACTGGCGCACTGCACCTCGTGAAACCACGCCCGCACCGGGGCCGGAATGCTGCCCGGCAGAAACCGCTTCTCGAGCATGTCGCGCGACCAGGCCTCGAACCCGTCGCGTTCCATCGCAAGGCGCCAGTCGGCGACATGCCTGAGCGTGCCGCCGCGATGGGCGGTTGAACAGGTGGCCACGGCGCGCACCCGCTGCCCCAGCGTGGCGGCCACGCACAGCGCGATGGTTCCCCCCATCGACTCACCCACCAGCACCAGGCGCTTCGCCCCCTCTGTCTCGGCAACGCCGCGAACCAGATCAACGTAGAAATCAAGCGACAGCGCCCGGTCACCCCGCCACGGCGCCGAGCCACCGTGCCCCGGCAGGTCGACCCGGATCACCGGAAACAGCCCGGCGAGATGCGGCAGCCACTCGGACCAGATATCGCGGTCCGCGCCGACGCCGTGGATGAACACGAGCGCGGTGTCGCCGCCGCGCCACGGCGGTGTCATGTCGCTGGCGGAATATCGCACCAGTTGTCCGTGGACGTGCAGTTCTGGCATCCGGTGTTCCCCGACGGCGGCGGCCACGCGGATGCTACCTGTCGGGTTTGCGTGTCTGCAAGCGTTCCGCCCGGTTACCCGCCGGTTGATGCAGGGCCCCGATCCGGCGACGTTCCTCGAGGTCCGCCCACAGGGTGCGGACACGTCCGGCTTCATCGATCACCAGCACGCCGCAGGCACTGAAGGTACGCGCCCCGCCGTGGCCGGTTGCGCCCGGCCGGTCGGCCTGCACGGGCGCCGCCTGCAGCAGGGCCGCAACGAAGACCGCCATGGCGGCCGATTTCCGCAAGACTCACCTCTCCGGCCGGTGGATCACAACGGGATGTTATCGTGTTTTCGCCATGGATTCTCGCGTTTCTTTCCACGCAGCATCGCAAGTGATCGCGCGATACGGCGGCGCGTGTTGCGCGGCATGATGATGTCGTCGATATAGCCGCGGGCGCCGGCGGCAAACGGGTTGGCAAATGTCTCGCGATACTCCTCGGTCAGCGCCGCAATACGGTCGGGATCCTCGAGCGAACCGCGGAAGATGATCTCCACCGCACCCTTGGGCCCCATCACCGCGATCTCGGCGGACGGCCAGGCGAAGTTGACGTCACCCCGCAGGTGCTTCGAACTCATCACGTCGTAGGCGCCGCCGTAGGCCTTCCGGGTGATCACCGTGACCTTGGGCGTGGTCGCTTCGGCGTAGGCAAACAGCAGCTTCGCTCCGTGCTTGATGATGCCGCCGTATTCCTGCGCTGTACCCGGCAGGAAGCCGGGAACGTCGACGAAGGTAACGATCGGGATGTTGAAGCAGTCGCAGAAGCGGACGAATCGCGCCGCCTTGCGCGAGGAATCGATGTCGAGGCAGCCTGCGAGCACCAGCGGCTGGTTGGCGACGATTCCAACGGTCGACCCCTCGATCCTGCCGAGGCCGATCACGATGTTGCCGGCGAAGTCCGGCTGGATCTCGAAGAAGTCCTCCTCGTCCAGCACCTTCAGGATCAGTTCCCGCATGTCGTAGGGCCGGTTCGGATTGTCGGGCACCAGGGTGTCGAGCGAGGGTTCGGCGCGCCCGGCAGGATCATGCGTCGGGCGCACCGGCGGCATGTCCCGATTGGATGCCGGCAGGAAATCCATGAAGCGGCGCAGCTGCAGCAGCGCCTCGACATCGTTCTCGAACACGCAGTCGGCCACGCCGGAGCGGCTGGCATGGGTCTGGGCCCCGCCGAGTTCCTCGTGGGTCACCGTCTCGTGGGTGACCGTCTTCACCACGTCCGGACCGGTCACGAACATGTAGGAGCTGTCCTTGACCATGAAGATGAAGTCGGTCATCGCCGGCGAGTAGACCGCTCCGCCGGCGCACGGCCCCATGATCATCGACACCTGCGGGACCACCCCGGAAGCGAGGACATTCCGCTGGAACACCTCGGCATAGCCACCGAGCGACGCCACCCCCTCCTGGATACGCGCACCCCCGGAATCGTTGAACCCGATCACCGGCGCGCCGACCTGCATGGCCTGGTCCATGACCTTGCAGATCTTCTCCGCATGCGCCTCCGACAGAGACCCCCCGAACACGGTGAAGTCCTGGCTGAAGACGAAGGCGAGCCGGCCGTTGATGGTCCCGTAGCCGATGACGACGCCATCGCCCGGGATCCGGTTGTCCGCCATGCCGAAGTCGGTGCAGCGGTGTTCAACGAACATGTCCCACTCTTCGAACGATCCCTCGTCGAAGAGAATGTCGATCCGCTCGCGGGCCGTGAGCTTGCCGCGTGCATGCTGGGCCTCAATTCGCTTCTCTCCGCCGCCGAGACGGGCACTCGCCCGCTTGTCCTCGAGCTTCTGAATGATGTCATGCATGCGTTCTCTCCGACCTTTCCGCCGACTGCCGCCGCGGCCCGTTCAGTTCACGCTCCGGCACAGCCGGAGCAGCCGTTCCGCCGCCAGCAGTTCCCGACGCACGGTATCCCGCCGCTCCCGTGCTTCCTCATCCTCGCCCCAGCGCCCGGCCTGCCAGACCTCGTCGAGCTGTGCCGCGGCGGCCGCCTCGTCGCCGGAGATGCGGCCCTCGGCCACCGCGAGCCCGATGACCAGGGACCCGGTGAGCGTCACCAGTTCGTGCAGTGCGACCAGTTCAAGGTCGCTGCGGTCGGCAACCACTGTCGCGATCGCCTCGAGCGCGTCCGGCGGTTGCTCCGCGGGCATCACTCCGGTGGTCACCGCCAGGGTGGCGCCGGTCCGCTCCGCGCACCATTCGAGCAACGGATCCCACTGACTGCACTGGCGCGCCACCAGTTCGGCGGGGGCCTCGGCACGGTAGCTGAGCAGGTCGGTTCGCGCATACCGGGCAATTGCGTCGACGACTGCGCCACGGCGTGGCGCGACCCGGTCCACGGCGGTTGCGACCAGCGACATCAACGGCATGGTCCGGGGCACGATTTCGTCTTCCTGGGCACGCCACTCGTCCGCCACCGCCTCGGCCAGTGCCCGGTTCGCCAGCACCAGCTCTCCGCCGGCCGGCGACCGCACCTGTCGGCTGTCGAGCAGGATCGCGTAGCCTGACCCGTCCTCTCCCACCGAAACCGCGGTGTAGAACCGTCGTCCCTGCACCTGCCTAGGCCTCCGGCCAGTCCGGCGCCGGGTCATCGCCGGAGAACCCGAACAGCCGCCAGGTTGCCACCATGTGGTCCGGCAACGACGCGCGGACTTCAAGCCGCGCCCCGCCGGGCCTCGGAATGCTGATCGACCGGGCATGCAGGTGCAGGCGCCGCGCAAGTCCGTCGGCATCGATGAAGGCGTCGCGCCCCCCGTACTTGCCGTCACCGAGGACCGGGGTCCCCAGTGCCGCCATGTGAACCCGGATCTGGTGGGTGCGGCCCGTGCGCGGCCGCACCGCCACCCAGGCCACACGGTGTCCCAGCTGTTCCACCACCTCGTAGTCGGTCACCGCGCGACGACCACCGTCGTGATCGACCTGCATCTTCTCGCGGCCGGCGGCCGCCATCTTCGCAATCGGCAGCGTCACCGTCGCCCGGACCGGACGAAGTTCCCCAACCACGACGCACCAGTAGACCTTGAGTGCCGTGCGGTCCCGGAACGCCCGGGCAAGCCAGCGTGCCGCGGCGGCCGAGCGTGCCAGCACCAGCACGCCCGAGGTATCCCGGTCGAGCCGGTGCACCAGGCGCGGACGCTCGTCGGCCCCCATGCGCAGTCCGTCCAGCGCAGCGTCGAGATGCCGGCCGATCCCGGTTCCGCCCTGCACGGCAAGCCCGGGCGGCTTGTCGATCGCCAGGACCTCGCGATCGATGTGGCAGATCCGGTCGGCAAGCTCCTCGGCAAGTCCGGCATCGCCGCGGGTCTGCCCGGGCACGGGCAGCGCGGCGGCGGCAGGCGGGATACGCACGGTCTGCCCCGGCGTCAGGCGGTGCCCCGACCGGACCCGGCCGCCATCAACACGGATCTGGCCGGTCCGCAACAGCTTTTCCAGCCGGCCGCGGCCGATTGCCGGGACATGCAGGCGGAGCCAGCGGTCAAGCCGCATCCCGTCCTCGCCCGCGGCTACGGTCTGCTTGCGCACGCCCGTCATCCCGACAGACTCCTGACGAGGGCGATACCGGCAAACAGCGCCAGCACCGAGACCAGGACCGACGCCGCGACGTAGAGCATGGCAAGCATGATCTCGTCGCGTTCGAGCAGGGCCCGCACGTCAAACGCGAAACTCGAAAACGTGGTGAAGGCGCCAAGCACACCGACCACGAGGAACCCGCGCAGTTCCGTCGATGCCCCGGCCCGGGTCAACAGGGATTCCACCACGACCCCCATGAGGAACGATCCGGTCACGTTGACCATCAGGATACCGTACGGGAAGCCGGTGCCCAGCCACCGGGTGATCAGCCCGACCGAGGACCACCGGGCCACTGCCCCGACGGCACCACCGAGCGCGACGGCAAGCAGCAGCTTCATCTCCCCGCCCCTTCCCACGCGACTCCGAATATCCAGCCTTCACGGAGAACCGTTCCGGCGAGATCCGACGGTACCGCGCATTGCTCCGGAACGAGAGCACGTATCGCCGCGGCAACCAGAACCGCGTCGGTCTCGTCATCGCGCACCGGACGCCAGGCCGGGTCCGGCGGATCGGAACTGTAGCGGGCCAGCGCCCGCTCCATGGCGTCCGGATCCTGCCAGTGCCTGGGGTCGACACCGGCACGCAGGTAGAACAGACGCGGGAAGATCTCGGCAACGACGGAGCGGCCGCATGGCGGATCGAACGGCCAGATCGCGACCTGCCCCGCGAAGGGGCCGGTAGCAAACCGGTGCAGCATGCGCATGCCGGCAAAGGACCCGGTCCCGACATTGGCCGGCCCGATGCACTTCAGGACCGGGTGCGGCGAGGTCTCCGCGGCGCAGGCGCGCTCGGTTCGGCGCTGACGGTAGCGGTAGCGGTCGCCCCGGCCGGCCGGGCTGAGGACATAGCGGCGCCAGGGGCGATCGGTGCGGGTGTAGAACGGCGCGCCGTACAGGTCCGGCGCGTGTGAACAGTCGACCTCGACCTGGGACCACAACGCCTGCGCGTTGCGCGGCTGCACCTCGAGACCCGGGAAGTAGCAGCCGCTGTCGGCATGCGGCAGCGAGAAGGCGAAGTCGATGCCGGCGAACAGCCGCCGGGTCCGGGACTGCCGGCCCAGCCACCGGTACAGGTTCTCGCGGTTCCAGTACCGCCCGGCCGGTGGCGGCACCGGGCATGGCGCCGCCCGGCCGGGCAGGGCGACGGCGACCTGCAGACCCGGCAGGCGGGTTCCCCTGGCACCGGACCAGTCGACACCCACGAACATGTCGAAGCGCTCTCCCGTCACGATCATCCGCCGGCCCGCTGGCGCAGCCGTTCCCAGTAGGCCAGCCGGCGAATGATGTCCCGCTCGAAGCCGCGTTCGACCGGGTGGTAGAAGCGGCGCCGTTCCATTCCGTCGGGAAAGTGCTCCTGACCCGAGAACCCGTGCTCGGCATCGTGGTCATAGCGGTAACCGGCGCCGTACCCCAGATCCTTCATCAACCGTGTCGGCGCGTTCAGGATATGCGCCGGTGGCATCAGGGACCCGGTTTCCCGTGCCGCCCGCGACGCGGCGCCGAAGGCCCGGTAGGCGGCATTCGACTTCGGCGCGGTCGCAAGGAAGATCACGCACTGCGCGATCGCGAGTTCGCCTTCCGGCGCACCCAGCCGGTCCCAGGCGTCCCAGCAGGCAAGAGCGTGGCCGAGAGCCTGCGGGTCCGCGAGTCCGATATCTTCGGACGCGAACCGGGTCAGCCGCCGCAGGATGTAGGCAGGGTCCTCTCCGCCGGCCAGCATTCGCGCCAGCCAGTACAGTGCCGCATCGACATCCGATCCCCTGAGCGACTTGTGCAGGGCACTGATGAGGTTGTAGTGCTCCTCCCGGTTCTTGTCGTAGACCGGAGCGCGCCGGAGTACGAGCGCGGCGAGACCGGCAGCGTCGAAGCGGTCGGTCGAGGGCAGGCGAAACAGCTCCTCGGCCATGTTGAGCAGAAACCTGCCGTCGCCGTCCGCCATGGCGCGCAGGGCCGCCCGACCGTCGTCGGAGAGCGGCAGTTCGCTTCCCTCCAGCCGCTCCGCCCGCTCGAGCAGCTTCTCGAGCGCCGCGTCGTCGAGGCGACGCAGGACCATGACCTGGCAGCGGGACAACAGGGCGGCATTGAGTTCGAACGACGGGTTCTCGGTCGTCGCACCGACCAGGATCACGGTCCCGTCCTCGACACTCGGGAGGAACCCGTCCTGCTGCGCGCGATTGAACCTGTGAACCTCGTCGACGAACAGCAGGGTTCCGGTACCGGCCAGGCGGCGCTCGCGGGCCCGTTCGAATACCCGGCGCAGGTCGGCCACTCCGGAAAACACGGCGGAGAGCGACTCGAACGCGAGGTCGACATGACCCGCCATCACCCGGGCAATCGTGGTCTTTCCGCTGCCGGGAGGCCCCCACAGCACCAGGGATGCCAGCCGGCCGGCGCGCAGCATCCGTCCGAGCGGGGCATCGTCGGACAGCAGGTGATCCTGACCGACGATGTCGCCGATCCGTTCCGGGCGCAGCCGGTCCGCCAGCGGTCTCGGTGCACCTTCTTCAAACAGCCCTGTCATCAGCCCGGGATTTCGCTGCTCAGCACCTTGCCGTCACGGCGGATCGAGATGGTCCAGCCCTCCTGCCGCCGGCCGGTCACCGCCTCCAGATCGGCGACCCGCCCGATCCTGTTCTCGTTGACCAGCAGCACGATGTCGCCGCGGCGCAGGCCAAGCCGGTTGGCAGGGCTGTTGCGAGCCACCTCGAGCACGATCACCCCGCGCTCCATGTCGTTGAACCCTTCCTCCAGCGCCAGGGCGGGGGACAGGTTGGCGACGGTGGAACCCGAGAACGGCGTCCGCCCGCCAAGCCGCGTCACATCGGGTGCGGGCCGCCCCGGAGGCGGGTCGAGGCGCACGGTGAGCCTGCGCTCGCGGCCATTGCGCCAGACCCGCAGCGTCACCCGTTGCCCGATCGACCCGGTGGCGAGCCGGTAGCGCAGGGCGTCGAGGTCGGGAACCGCGACACCGTCCACCTCGAGCACCACGTCTCCGATCCGCAGGCCGGCGTCGTCGGCAGCCGAGCCGGGATAGACATTGTTGACGATCACACCCTGCGGCCGGTCGAAACCAAGTGAACCGGCCATGTCCACGGTGACCGTCTGGCCGGAAAACCCGACCCAGGGCCGCACCAGCCCGCCGCTCCGCGCCGCCTCGAGCACGGTTCGGACCATGTTGGACGGAATGGCGAACCCGATGCCGACGGAGCCGCCGCCCCTGCCGCTGAAGATCGCGGTGTTGATACCGATCAGGCGCCCGTCGGTGGCAATCAGCGCACCACCGGAATTGCCCGGATTGATCGACGCATCGGTCTGGATGAAGAAACTGTAGTCGGTGATGCCGACCGCGGTGCGCGCAAGTGCCGACACGATACCGCTGGTCACCGTCTGGCCGACGCCGAACGGATTGCCGATGGCAAGCACCAGGTCACCCACCTCGACGGTGTCGGAGTCGCGCATGGCCAGATGCGGCAGGCTCATCCCGCCGGCGTCGACCTGCAGGACCGCGAGATCGGTCCGTTCGTCGGACAGCAGCGGGGTTGCGGAAAATTCCCGCCGGTCGGCGAGCACCACCTTGATCCGGTCGGCGTTGGCGATCACGTGGTGGTTGGTGACGACCAGGCCCGCGGGATCAAGGATCACGCCGGAGCCGAGCGACTGGCGCGACCGGCGTTGCGGCCGGTCCGGGAAGATGTCACCGAAAAACCGGCGGAAGAACGGGTCGTCGAACAGCGGCGAGATCGATCGCCGCTGCCGTTGCTCGGCAATGGCGTAGATGTTGACGACCGCGGGGCCGGTCTCACGGACCAGCGGGGCAAAACTGAGATCGATCTGGCGGCGCGAGGAGGGAAGGTCGGCTGCAAGAAGCGGCGCGCCCGCGACCAGGACCAGCACCATGGTCGCAACCAGGCCACGCCATCCCGGGCCGCACCGCGCCATACCGCGGCACGGCCGGTGGCTGCCCCGGGTCATGCCGGATCAGATGACGGAAACCGGGGTGGCCTGCGCGTCCTCGTCCTGCTCCGTCACCGGTCCCGAATCCTGGCCCCGGGCGTCCTCGTCCCGGTCGACAAGCTCGATGACGGCCATCGGCGCACTGTCACCGTAGCGAAACCCCGCCTTCAGCACCCTGGTATATCCGCCCGGACGGTCACGGTAGCGTTCGCCCAGGACTTCGAACAGCTTGCGCGTCATCGCGGGGTCCCGCAGCCGGGCAAAGGCCACGCGCCGCGTGTGCACGGTGTCCGTACGGGCCAGGGTGATCAGAGGCTCCACCACGCGCCGCAGGTCCTTCGCCTTGGGCAGGGTGGTGATGATCTGCTCATGCTTGATCAGGGCATTGGCCATGTTCTTGAACATTGCCTTGCGATGGCTCACCGACCGGTTGAATCGGCGTCCCGCCTTGCGATGGCGCATGGTCAGCTCTCCTGTTCGCGGCCCCGGGAACCGGCCGTCAGTACGGTTCCTCGAGTCTCTTGGCCAGTTCCTCGATGTTCTCCGGCGGCCAGTTCTCGATGTCCATTCCGAGCACCAGGCCATACCCGTTCAGCACGTTCTTGATCTCGGTCAGACTCTTGCGCCCGAAGTTCGGTGTCCGCAGCATCTCGGACTCGCTCTTCTGCACGAGGTCACCGAGGTAGACGATGTTGTCGTTCTTCAGGCAGTTCATCGCCCGTACGGAGAGTTCGAGTTCGTCGACCTTCTTCAGCAGGTTCCGGTTGAACGGCAGTTCCTCGGCCTCGGCCGCGTCCTCGACCTGGCCCGGCTCACTGAAGCTGACGAACAGCTGCAACAGGTCCTGCAGGATCCGGGCGGCGTAGGCAATCGCTTCCTCGGGGCTGACCGTGCCATTGGTCTGCACCGTCATCGACAGCTTGTCGTAGTCGGTGACCTGGCCGACCCGGCTGTTGTCGACCCTGTAGGAAACCTGGCGCACGGGGCTGAAGATCGCATCGACGGGAATGTGCTCCGCCGGAAGGTCCTCGGTCCGGTTCGCGCCCGCAGGGACGTACCCCTTGCCGGACTCGACCTCCATGTCGATGTTGATGGAGGAGTTCCGGTCAAGCGTGCACAGCACGTGGTCCGGGTCCATGATATCGACATCTGCCGTTGCACGGATCATTCCCGCCGTGACCACCCGCGGCTCGTCCTTTGCCTGCGCGCGCAGCTCGATGCGCTTCATGCCCTCGGCGTGCTTGCGCAGCGCCATAGACTTGATGTTGAGGATGATGTCGGTCACGTCCTCGCGAACCCCCGGCAAGGACGAGAACTCGTGCTGGACGTTGTGGAACTTGACCACCGTGACCGCGGCCCCCTGCAGGGACGAGAGCAGGATGCGGCGCAACGCGTTGCCCAGCGTCAGTCCGAAACCCCGCTCGAGCGGCTCGGCGACGATGGTCGCATGCCGCTGCGGATCCCGTCCCGGCCGAATGTCGATCCGCGCCGGCTTGATCAGCGCTTGCCAGTTCTTCTGCATCACCACGAACACCTCATCGGGATATCGCCGCCGCGATCGCAATCCGACGGCTGGTCACACACATCCGCACCGGAAACGGGCTACACGCGTCGCCGCTTTCTCGGCCTGCACCCGTTGTGCGGAATCGGCGTGACATCCCGGATCGATGTCACCTGGAACCCGACCGCCTGCAGGGCGCGGAGCGCCGACTCCCGGCCGTTTCCGGGGCCGTTGACCTCGACCTCGAGCGTACGCATGCCGTGTTCCGCCGCCTTGCGCCCGGCGTCCTCGGCCGCGACCTGGGCCGCGTACGGAGTGGACTTCCGCGACCCCTTGAACCCCATCGCGCCAGCCGAAGACCAGGAAATCGCATTGCCCTGGGCATCGGTGATGGTGATCATGGTGTTGTTGAAGGTGGCGTTTACGTGCGCCACCCCGGCCGAAATGTTCTTGCGCTCGCGTCGCCGCACACGCGCCTGACTCGGTTGTCTCGCCATGGAACCCTCGTTACTGCACCGGACCGGAAGCCGGTGACTACTTCTTCTTGCCCGCGATCGGCTTGGCCTTCCCCTTGCGGGTCCGGGCGTTGGTGTGGGTGCGCTGCCCGCGCACCGGCAGGTTCTTGCGATGGCGCAGGCCGCGGTAGCACCCGAGATCCATCAGGCGCTTGATGTCCATCGCCGTCTTGCGACGCAGGTCGCCCTCGACCACCATGTCCTGCGCGATGCTGTCGCGGAGCCTGACAAGCTCCTGCTCGCTCAGTTCGCTGACACGCCGCTCCCGCGGGATGCCATGACGCTCACACAACCGGCTGGCCGAGGTCCGGCCGATTCCGTAGATATAGGTCAACGCGATCTCGACGCGCTTCTGCGTCGGAATATTGACGCCTGCTATGCGTGCCACGCCTCACCACTCCTTTTGGGGAACCCGCAAGCACCATCACACCGGACACGGCCCAACCCCGACCGGCTTGCCCGTGACGGCCGTCCGATGGAACGCCACCGGCTGTGACGGAATTCTCTGCTCATGCGAAGGGTCGCAGTATAGTCATTGCGCCGTCCTCGTCAAGATTGCCGCGCGCCCTGGTCCAGTGCCCGGTTGATCGCCGAGGTCACCTCGTCGATCGGCGCCATGCCGTCGATCGACACCAGCATTCCGCGATCACGGTAGTAGGGCAGGATCGGCGCCGTCTGCTTCCGGTAGACCGCGAGCCGGTTGCGCAGGGTCTCCTCGTTGTCGTCGGCGCGGCGCTCCGAGGCTCCGGTGCTGGCAATGCGGGTCCGGATCCGTTCGAGCAGCGCCGTCTCGTCGACCGCCAGTTCGATCACGTGGTCCACGCCCAGGCCCTTGCGCTCCAGCATGGCGTCAAGCGCCTCGGCCTGGGCGATCGTGCGGGGGAACCCGTCGAGGATGAACCCGCCCTCGCAGTCCGGCCGCGCGATCCGCTCCTCGATCATGTCGACCATGATCGCGTCGGGCACCAGGTCGCCGGCTTCCATGATGGCGCCGGCGCGCCGGCCGAGTTCGGAACCCGACGCCACCGCGGCGCGAAGCATGTCGCCGGTGGACAGCTGGACCAGGCCGTACCGTTCCTCAAGCCGCTGTGCCTGGGTACCCTTGCCGGCACCGGGCGGTCCGAGGAAGATCAGGTTCATCGTCGCCCTCTTCCGCGCAACCGGGACTTGCGGACCAGGCCCTCGTACTGGTGCGCGAGCAGGTGTGACTGCACCTGTCCCACGGTGTCGATCGTCACCGTGACCACGATCAGCAGGCTGGTGCCGCCGAAGTAGAACGGCACCTGGTACTGGCTGATCAGGATTTCCGGCAGGATGCAGACGCAGGCGAGATACAGCGCGCCGACGGTGGTCAGCCGGGTCAGCACGTAGTCCAGGTAGTCCGCCGTGTTCTTGCCCGGCCGGATGCCCGGTATGAACCCGCCGTAGCGTTTCAGGTTGTCGGCGGTCTCGACCGGATTGAACACGATGGCGGTGTAGAAGAAGGCGAAGAAGACGATCAGCCCGACATAGACCCCGAGGTACAGCGGCTGCCCGCGCCCGAGCAGGGCATTGACCGTGTTCAGCCATTCCGGCCCGGCGCCGCTGCCGGCGGAGAACTGCGCGAAGGTGACCGGCATCAGCAGCAGGGAACTGGCGAAGATCGGCGGGATGACACCCGAGACGTTGAGCTTGAGCGGCAGGTGCGAGGACTCGCCGCCGAACATGCGGTTGCGGACCTGGCGCTTGGGGTACTGGACGGTAATCCGGCGCTGGGAGCGTTCGATGAACACGATGAACGCGATCACTGCCACCGCCATGACCAGCAGCAGGATGATGAAGGCGGCCGACAGGGCACCGGTGCGGCCCAGTTCCAGCGTTCCGGCCAGCGCGCTCGGCAGGTTGGCCACGATACCGGCGAAGATGATCAGCGAGATGCCGTTGCCGACACCGCGCGCCGTGATCTGTTCACCGAGCCACATCAGGAAGATGGTACCACCGACCAGGGTGATCACCGTGGTGGCGCGGAAGAACAGCCCCGGGTTCATGACGGCGGAACCACCGGAGCCGCTCATGTTCTCCAGCCCCACGGAAATCCCGTAGGCCTGGACCGCGGCCAGCAGCACCGTGAGGTAACGGGTGTACTGGTTGAGCCGCTTGCGCCCGGTTTCGCCTTCCTTCTTCAGCGCGTCCAGGTTGGGCGAGACCGCCGTCATCAGCTGCATGATGATGGCCGCCGAGATGTAGGGCATGATGTTGAGCGCAAAGATGGTCATGCGCCCGAGCGCGCCGCCGGCGAACATGTCGAACATCCCGAGGATGCCGCCCGCGTTCTGTTCGAAGATCTCCTCGAGGATCAGCGGATCGATGCCCGGGATCGGGATGTAGGTTCCGAGCCGGTAGATCACCAGCGCAGCCAGGGTAAACAGGATGCGCTTCTTCAGCTCGGTGGCCTTGGCAAGGGCGCCGAAGTTCAGGGATGATGCGAGCTGATCGGCGCTAGCCATGATGCTATTCCTGCGTCCCGGAGGCTGCCGGGGCCGGGATGGTCACGCTGCCGCCGGCCTTCTCGACCGCCGCCACCGCTGCCTTCGATGCGCCCCCGGTCACCGTGATCGCCAGGCTGTCGCGGATCTCGCCGTCGGCAAGCAGCCGGATCGCCTTCTGCCTGCTGCCGCCCAGGCCGGCCCGGCGCAGGGCGGCCTCGTCGATGGCCTCGCAGGCGGCGAGCCTGCCCTCGTCGACCGCCTTCTGGACCGCACCGATGTTGACAACCGCGAAGGTCTTGCGGAACGGATTCCTGAAGCCCCGCTTGGGCAGGCGCCGGAAGATCGGCATCTGCCCGCCTTCGAACCCGTTGATGCTCACGCCGGAGCGCGACTTCTGGCCCTTGTGGCCGCGACCGCTTGTCTTGCCGCTGCCCGAACCGGAGCCACGGCCGACCCGTTTGCGGGCCCGGCGCGCGCCGTCGTTGTCACGCAGTTCGTTGAGTTTCATTGCGCCCTCGATCTGTCCGCGATGTGAAGGCACCCGCCGGTCATTCCTCGATCCGTACCAGATGCTTCACCTTGTTGATCATCCCGCGCACCGCCGGCGTGTCCTCGAGTGTCCGGGTCCGGTGCAGCTTGTTCAGCCCCAGTCCGATCAGGGTCTCGCGCTGGCCGGGCTTGCGTCCGATCGCGCTGCGTACCTGTGTCACCGTGACCGTCGCGCGGGCGTCATCGTGGCGTGCCATCACCGTCACCTCCGTCACTGCGTGGCGTTGCCCGCCGCCCCTTCATCCTGGCCGGGCGAGCGTCCGAAGATCTCCGCCACCTTCTTTCCGCGCTTGGCGGCGATGGCCCGGGGTGCGCGTATCCGCCCGAGCGCGTCGAAGGTCGCCTTGATCACGTTGTGCGGGTTGGACGACCCGGTCGACTTCGCCACCACGTCCTGGACGCCAAGGGCCTCGAAGATCGCCCGCATCGGACCGCCGGCGATGATGCCGGTCCCCGCCGGTGCGGCGCGGAGCACCACGTGACCGGCGCCGAAGTCGCCCTTGACGTCGTGGTGCAGGGTCCGTGCCTCGCGCAGGGGGATCCGGACCATGCCGCGCTTGGCCTGTTCGGTCGCCTTGCGGATCGCCTCGGGAACCTCGCGGGCCTTGCCGGAACCGTGCCCGACCCGGCCGCGCCCGTCGCCGATCACCACCAGGGCAGCGAACCCGAACCGGCGGCCTCCCTTGACGACCTTGGCAACCCGGTTGATCCCGACCAGCTTCTCGATCAGATCGGACTCCTCGCGCGACTCCCGGCCACCGCGGTCCTGTCTTTCGCCTCGTGCCATGTCGGCCCCTTCCTGGCTTGCTAGAACTTCAGTCCGATCTCGCGCGCCGCGTCCGCCAGCGCCTTGACCCGGCCGTGGAAGCGGTAGCCGCCCCGGTCGAAGACCACCTCGCTCACCCCCTTCTCCAGGGCGCGCTCGGCAACCAGCCGGCCCACGGCCGCGGCCGCCTGCCTGTCGGCGCCGGTCCGCAGCGTGCCGCGCAGCTGCGTCTCCAGCGTCGAGGCGGCGGCAAGTGTCTCGCCGCGGCTGTCATCGATCAGCTGGGCATGGATGTTCTTCGACGACCGGAACACCGACAGTCTCGGCTTGCCAGGGGCCCGGCGGCGCAGTGCGACCCTGGTCCGGCGTGCACGGCGCGCAAACAGCTCTTTCGAGTTCAGCATGATCCTACTTCTTCTTGCCTTCCTTGCGCCGGACCACCTCGCCCTCGTAGCGGATGCCCTTGCCCTTGAACGGTTCCGGCGGCCGGTAGCCGCGGATCTCTGCCGCCACCTGCCCCACCTTCTGCCTGTCGATACCCTGAACGGCAATCGCGGTCGGCCGGCTGCAGCTCATGCGGATGCCGTCGGGGATCGGATAGCGGATCGGGTGGCTGAAGCCCAGCGCGAGCACCAGGTCGGTATTCTCGACCGCAGCCCGGTAGCCGACCCCGGTGATCTCGAGATTGATGGTGAACCCCTCGCTGACGCCCCGCACCATGTTGTTGATGTTCGCCCGGGTGGTGCCCCACATCGCCCGCGCCCGCTTGCCTTCGCCGCGCGGCGCAACGGTGATGCTGCCGGTCCCGGCCGAAACCTCGACATCGTCGGTGATCGGCATGGCGAGTTCGCCCAGTGACCCGCGCGCGCGGACCATGCCGGCCGTGACCTCGACGCTGACACCGTCGGGCACGGCAACCGGGTTCTTCCCTACGCGTGACATCGCGCACTCCCGCTCTAGAACACGTGGCAGAGGACTTCGCCGCCGACATTGGCGGCGCGTGCCTCGAGATCGGACATCACGCCGCGCGGTGTCGACAGGATCGCGATCCCCAGCCCGTTGTGCACCCGTGGCAGTTCCGAGATCCGGGTATAGACCCGGCGGCCCGGCTTGGACACGCGCCTGATCTCCCGGATGACCGGTTCGCCCTCATAGTACTTGAGCTCGATGGACAGGTCGCGGGCATTGCGCGCGCGCGATGACTCCATCTCGGTGTAACCGCGGATGTAGCCCTCGCGCTTGAGCACGTCCAGCACGTTGCCGCGCAGCCGCGAAGCGGGACTGAGCACCACCCTCTTGCGGGCATGCTGGCCGTTGCGGATCCGGGTGAGCATGTCGCCCAGGGGATCGCTCATGGTCATGGTCGTGCCTCCACTACCAGCTGGACTTCACCAGTCCCGGCACCTGGCCTGCGGACCCGAGTTCGCGCAACGCGATCCGCGACAGCTTGAACTTGCGGTAGAACCCCCTGGGGCGGCCGGAGACCTCGCACCGGTTGCGCAACCGGGTGGCCGCACCGTTGCGCGGCATCGCACCGAGCTGCAGGGTGGCCTGGAACCGGTCCTCGATCGACAGGCTGCGGTCCCGGGCGATCGCCTTGAGCCGGGCCCGTTTCGCCGCGTGCCGCGCCACCAGGCGCGCACGTTTCCGGTTCCTCTCGACCGCGCTCTTCTTCGCCATTGTGCTCTCCCCTCCCGTTCAGCCGCTGAACGGGAAATTGAACCGGCGCAGCAGTTCCCGCGCCTCGTCGTCCGTCTTCGCCGTGGTGCAGATGATGATGTCCATCCCGCGAACCTGGTCGATCCGGTCGTAGTCGATCTCGGGAAAGACGATCTGCTCCTTCAGCCCCATCGCGTAGTTTCCGCGTCCGTCGAAGCTGCGCGGATTGAGACCGCGAAAGTCGCGCACCCTCGGCAGCGCGATGGTGATCAGCCGGTCGACGAACTCGTACATGCGCTCGCGCCGCAACGTCACCTTGCAGCCGACCGGCATGCCGGCCCGCAGCTTGAACCCGGCCACCGATCGCCTCGCCTTGTTGATGACCGGGCGCTGGCCGCTGATCAATGCGAGTTCCTCCGCCGCCAGGGCCATCTGCTTGGAGTCCTGGACGGCGCTGCCCACGCCCATGTTGATCACCACCTTGTCCAGGCGGGGTACCTGCAGGATGTTGCTGTACGCCTCGCCCGCCAGCAGCGCCGGGCGTATCGACTGTTCGTACTCTTCACGCAATCGCGCCATCGATCCGTCCTTCACCGCGCTCAGCTGTCGATCACTTCACCGGAGCGTTTCGAGAACCGTACCTTCCGACCGTCCTCGAGGAACCGGTAGCCGATCCGGGTCGGCAGACCCGAGCCGGGATCGACATGGGCGACGTTCGAGATGTGGATCGCCGCCTCGCGGCTGATGATCCCGCCGGTCGCTTCCCGGGACGCCTTGGTATGCCTCTTGATCATGTTCACGCCGCGGACCACCACGCGGTCGCGGTCGCGCAGGACCCGGAGCACCTCGCCCCGCTTGCCCCGGTCCTTGCCCGTGGTCACGACCACCTCGTCACCCCGGCGTATCCTGAACTTGCGCGCCATCACAGCACCTCCGGTGCCAGCGAGATGATCTTCATGAAGTTGCGCGACCTCAGTTCGCGCGTGACCGGGCCGAAGATCCGGGTGCCGATCGGCTCGTTCTGCCGGTTGATCAGCACTGCCGCATTGCGGTCGAACCGGATCGCGGATCCGTCGTTGCGCCTGATTTCCTTGGCGGTACGCACGATGACCGCGCGCAGCACCTCGCCCTTCTTGACCCGGCCGCGCGGGATCGCCTCCTTGACCGAGACGACGACGACGTCACCGATCCCCGCGACCTTGCGCTTCGAGCCTCCCAGCACCTTGATGCACTGCACCCGGCGGGCTCCCGAATTGTCGGCGACGTCCAGGTTGGACTGCATCTGAATCATGGTGGTACTCCAGTCCCGTCGCTACGCCGGCTCCGGGCGCAGCACTTCCCAGCACTTGCGCTTCGAAATCGGTGCACATTCCCGGATGCGCACGATGTCGCCGGTCCGGCAGCTGTTGGTCTCGTCATGAGCGGCGAACCGCTTCGATTTCGAGACGATCTTCTTGTAGACCGGGTGCGCGATGCGCCGCTCGACCCGGACAATCACGGTCTTGTCGCCCTTGTCGCTCACCACCGTGCCCTGCATGACGCGTCTCGGCATGTGCCAGAACTCCCCAGAACCTTGCCGTCAGGCGTTGCGCCGCTACACCCCGGCGCGGGTCTTTTCCGCCAGAATGAACTTGGTCCTGGCAATATCCCTGCGGACATCACGCATCCGCGTCGTGTTGTCGAGCTGGCCGCCGGCCTGCTGGAAACGGAGATTGAAGCTCTCCTTGCGCAGGTCCAGCAGGTGCTGCGTCAGTTCGTCCACGCTCCTGGTCCGCAACTCCGTTGCACGCTTGCCGGCCATCGCCCTGCCTCCCGTCTACGAGTTGTCACCGAGACGCGTGACGAACCGCGTCTGCACCGGCAGCTTGGCCGCCGCCAGGGTGAACGCCTCCTGCGCCAGCGGACGCGGAACCCCGTCGAGTTCGAACATGATGCGGCCCGGCTTGACCCGGCACACCCAGAACTCCGGCGACCCCTTGCCCTTTCCCATGCGGACCTCGGCCGGCTTGCTCGAAACCGGCACGTCGGGGAAGATCCTGATCCACACCCTGCCGGCACGGCGGATATGGCGGGTAATGGCGCGACGTGCCGCCTCGATCTGCCGCGCGGTGATCCGGGCCGGGGTCGTCGCCTTCAGGCCGTAGGCCCCGAAATTCAGCCTGGTTCCGCCCTTGGCATTGCCGTGGATCCGCCCCTTGTGGGCCTTGCGGAACTTGGTGCGCTTGGGACTGAGCATGGTTTCCTGCTCCGTGTGCTGTCGCGGTCAGCGCGGCGATCCGGGCTGCTGTTCCGCCATCCGCTTGTCCTGGGCCATCGGGTCATGCGCCATGATCTCGCCCTTGAACACCCAGACCTTGACGCCGCAGGTCCCGTAGGTCGTCCGCGCAGTCGCCTCGCCGTAGTCGATGTCCGCACGCAGCGTGTGCAGCGGTACCCGGCCTTCCCGGTACCATTCCATGCGGGCGATCTCCGCACCGCCGAGCCTGCCGCCGCAGTTGATCCGGATGCCCTCGGCGCCGAGGCGGATGGCGGACTGCACCGAGCGTTTCATCGCGCGGCGGAACGCCACCCGGCGCTGGAGCTGCTGGGCGATGTTCTCGGCGACCAACTCGGCGTCGATCTCCGGCTTGCGGATCTCGACAATGTTGAGGTTCACGTCGGTTCCGGTGCTGGCGGCAAGGTCACGACGCAGCCGCTCGATATCCTGGCCCTTCTTGCCGATGACCACCCCCGGGCGGGCGGTATAGATCGTCACCCGCGCCCGCTTGGCGGGGCGTTCGATCACGATCCGGCTCACCCTGGCCTGGGACAGGCGCTCGCGCAGGTAGCTGCGAAGGCGCAGGTCCTGATGCAGCAGGTCGGCGTAGCCGCGCGATGCGTACCACCTGGAATCCCAGGTCCGGTTGATGCCGAGGCGCAGTCCGATCGGATTGACCTTCTGGCCCATCAGTCAGTCTCCTCGCGCTCTCCCACCACGATGGTGAGGTGCGAAAATGGTTTGCGGATCCGGCCGGCACGGCCGCGGGCGCGCGGCCTGAAGCGGCGCATCACCAGCCCCTTGCCGACGGTTGCCTCCTTCACGTACAGCCGGTCGACATCCAGCTCGTGATTGTTCTCGGCGTTGGCGACGGCGGAGTTCACCACCTTCAGCACCGTTCCGGCGATGCGCCGGCGCGAGAAATTCAGCGCGGTGATCGCCTGTTCGGCCGACTTGCCGCGGATCATCTCCGCGACGAGGTTCAGCTTCTGCGGGCTCACCCGGATGTTCTTCAGCACCGCCATGGCCTCGGTCTCGTCAAGCCGGCGGTCGGCGGACAGTTTTCCCATCCCCGTTCTTCCTTCCTGCTAGCGCCGCGCCTTCTTGTCGGCCGCGTGGCCGTAGAAGGTCCGGGTCGGGGCAAACTCGCCGAACTTGTGTCCGACCATGTGCTCCGTCACGAGGACCGGCACGAACTTGTGCCCGTTGTGGACGCCGAATGTCAGGCCCACGAACTGCGGCATGATGGTCGAGCGCCGCGACCAGGTGCGGATCACCGTGTTGCGTCCGGATTCCACTGCCGTATCGGCCTTCTTCAGCAGGTAGCCGTCGACATAGGGCCCCTTCCACACAGATCGTGCCACTGGCTCTCTCCCTATTTCCGGCGCCGGCGCACGATCAGCCGGTCGGTCTTCTTGTTGCTGCGCGTACGCTTGCCCTTGGTGGGAACACCCCAGGGCGTGACCGGATGCCGCCCGCCCGAGGTGCGTCCCTCGCCACCGCCATGCGGATGGTCAACCGGGTTCATCACCACGCCGCGAACCACCGGCCGGCGTCCGAGCCAGCGCTTCCGCCCGGCCTTTCCGAGCTTGATGTTCTGCTGGTCCGGGTTGGAGACGGCGCCGATGGTCGCCATGCACTCGGCCCGCACCATCCTGACCTCGCCGGAGGTGAGCCGCAGCAGCGCGTACCCGGCATCGCGGCCGACCAGCTGCACGTAGGTTCCGGCCGCGCGCGCCATCTGGCCGCCCTTGCCGGCCTTCAGCTCGACGTTGTGGATGATGGTGCCGACCGGGATGCTGCGCAGCGGCATGGCGTTGCCCGGCCTGATGTCGGCCCGTTCGCCCGAGATCACCCGGTCTCCGGGACCAAGGCGCTGCGGGGCGAGGATGTAGGACTGTTCGCCGTCGTCGTAGGCGAGGAGCGCGATGAAGGCGGTCCGGTTGGGATCGTACTCAAGACGTTCGACCGTGGCTCCCACGTCGAACTTCCGCCGCTTGAAGTCGACGATGCGGTAGCGGCGCTTGTGACCGCCGCCGCGGTGCCACATGGTGATGCGACCGGTGTTGTTGCGCCCGCCGCTCGACGAGAGCCCCCGGGTGAGCTTCTTGACCGGCTTGCCCTTCCACAGTCCCGAGCGGTCGACGGTGACCAGCTGGCGCTGCGAGGGCGTGGTCGGGTTGTAGTGCTTGAGAGCCATCGGTCAGATCCCGCCCAGAATGTCGACACCCTCGCCGGCGCCGTCCTCGAAGGTGACGATTGCCTTCTTGAAATCAGGCCGGCGGCCCGGCCGTCCCCGGAACCGCTTGACCTTGCCCTTCTGGCGCAGCGTGTTGACCGCCTTGACCTTGCGGCCGAACAGCTGCTCGACCGCCACCTTGATCTCGGGCTTGGTCGCGAGCAGGTCGACAATGAAGGTGACCTGGCCGTGTTCGGAGCCCGATGTCGACTTCTCGGTCACCAGCGGTCGTCGAATGATCTCGTACACCCGCTCCGGGCTCATACGGACCTCGCGGGCGTTGTAGGGACGCATGCTCATTTGAGTCGGGCCTCCAGGTGCTCGACGGCGTCGGCGGTCAGGACCAGCACGTCGCGGCGCAGGATGTCGTAGACGTTGGCACCCTGCTGCGGCAGGACGTCGACCCTGGGGATGTTGCGTGCCGCCCGGCACAGTCCCTGGTCCGGTTCCGGCCCGGCGATGAACAGCACCGAGGTCCAGCCCCAGGAGGCAAGCCGGTCCACCAGTTCCCGGGTCCGTCCGCTCGCGGTCGCACTGTCGACCACCACCAGCTTGCCGTCGCGCAGCTTGCCGGACAGCGCACTGCGCAGCCCGAGACGGCGGACCTTCTTCGGCAGCGAATGGGCGTGACTGCGCGGGACCGGGCCATGGGCCGCGGCGCCGCCACGGAACTGCGCCGAGCGCATCGATCCCTGCCGGGCCCGGCCTGTGCCCTTCTGGCGCCATGGCTTGGCGGTGGTGCCGCGGATGTCGCTGACCCGCAGGGTACTGTGGGTGCCGGAGCGCCGCCGGGCCAGCTGCCAGTTCACCACCCTCGCGAGGATGTCGCGGCGCGGCTCGATGCCGAAGACGGTATCGTCGAGTTCGATCTCGCCGACCTCCTCGCCTTCTGCACCCGACTCCAGCGTCCTGAGCGGTTGCTTCATGACCTCAGTCCTCCGGCTGCTCGTCGGCCGGAGCCGCATGCGCCGGCTGGCGCGACGATCCGGGCCACGGAACATCCTCCGGGCGCGGCGCCTTCACGGCGTCACGCACCAGTACCCACCCGCCGCGGGCGCCGGGCACCGCGCCGCGTATCAGGATCACGCCACGGTCCGGGTCGGTGGAGACCACCTGCAGGTTCTGGGTGGTCACCCGGGCATCGCCCATGTGACCGGCCATCTTCTTGCCCTTGAAGACCTTGCCCGGTTCCTGGCTGTGGCCGGTCGACCCGTGGGAGCGATGCGAGACAGAGACACCGTGCGAGGCACGCAGTCCGGCGAAGTTGTGCCGCTTCATCGCGCCGGCGAACCCCTTGCCGATCGAGGTGCCGACCACGTCAACCTTCTGGCCGGCGACGAAGTGATCGGCCAGGAGCTCGGATCCGACCTCGATCAGTGCGTCGGGCGAGACCCGGAACTCCGCCAGCTTGCGTTTCGGCTCGACCTCGGCGCGGGCGAAGTGTCCACGCATCGGCCTGGTCACCCGCTTGACCTTCGCGGCACCGCTGCCGAGCTGCAGGGCGGTATAGCCGTCCCGCTCCTCGGTACGCTGTGCCACCACCTGGCAGCCATCGAGCTGCAGCACGGTGACCGGCACGTGCTCACCCTCCTCGGTGAACACCCGGGTCATTCCCATCTTGCGGGCGATCAGTCCGCAGCGCATGGCACCGTCTCCCGGCTCAGAGCTTGATCTCGACGTCGACCCCGGCCGCCAGGTCGAGCTTCATCAGCGCGTCGACGGTCTGGGGGGTGGGATCGACGATGTCGAGCAGCCGCTTGTGGGTCCGGATCTCGAACTGTTCCCGGCTCTTCTTGTCGATGTGCGGCGATCGCAGCACCGTGAACTTCTCGATACGGTTCGGCAGCGGGATCGGTCCCCGCACCCGGGCGCCGGTGCGCTTGGCGGTGTTCACGATCTCGCCGGTCGACTGGTCAAGAACCCGGTGATCAAACGCCTTCAGGCGAATCCTGATATTCTGGCTGTCCATGTCTCGCTGTCCGCTCCGCCTGAAACCGTCCGGGCCCCGCCATTTCTGACGGGGCCCGGTCCTGACTGCTACTCGATGATCTTGGAGACGACGCCGGCGCCGACGGTGCGTCCGCCCTCGCGAATGGCGAACCGCAGTCCCTCGTCCATCGCGATCGGCGCGATCAGCTGCACCTCCATCGACACGTTGTCGCCCGGCATCACCATCTCGGTGCCCTCGGGAAGCACAACCGACCCCGTCACGTCCGTGGTCCGGAAGTAGAACTGCGGCCGGTAGTTCGAGAAGAACGGCGTGTGCCGCCCGCCCTCGTCCTTGGTCAGCACATACGCCTCGCACGAGAACCGCGTGTGCGGACGGATCGAGCCCGGCGCCGCAATCACCTGGCCGCGTTCCACGTCCGTGCGGCCGATACCGCGAAGAAGCAGGCCCACGTTGTCGCCCGCCTCGCCCTGGTCCAGCAGCTTGCGGAACATCTCCACACCCGTGCACACCGACTTCGAGGTCTCGCGGATCCCCACGATCTCCACCGGATCGCTCACCTTGATCACGCCGGTCTCCACCCGACCCGTCACAACCGTCCCGCGCCCCGATATCGAGAACACGTCCTCGATCGGCATCAGGAAGGGCTGGTCCTTCGGACGGTCCGGCTGCGGGATGTACTCGTCAACCGACGACATCAGCTCCAGAACGCTGCTGCGACCCGTCGCCTCGTCACCGTCCTCCAGTGCCGCAAGCGCCGACCCCTTCACCACCGGGATGTCGTCGCCGGGAAAGTCGTAGGACGACAGAAGCTCGCGGATCTCGAGCTCCACGAGCTCCAGAAGCTCCTCGTCGTCAACCTGGTCGACCTTGTTCATGTACACCACAAGCGCAGGCACACCCACCTGGCGCGCCAGAAGAATGTGCTCGCGGGTCTGCGGCATCGGACCATCCGCCGCCGACACCACCAGGATCGCCCCGTCCATCTGGGCCGCTCCCGTGATCATGTTCTTCACGTAGTCCGCATGACCCGGACAGTCCACGTGCGCATAGTGACGCGCACCCGTCTCGTACTCGACGTGAGCCGTCGAAATCGTGATCCCGCGCGCCTTCTCCTCAGGAGCACGGTCGATCTGGTCGTACGCCGTGAACTCCGCGCCGCCGGCCTCCGCAAGAATCTTCGTGATCGCCGCAGTCAGGGTCGTCTTGCCATGGTCAACATGGCCAATCGTCCCGATGTTGCAGTGCGGCTTGTTTCGCTCGAACTTCGCCTTCGCCATCGCCTTGACTCTCCGTACTCACATCATGCCGTGCCCGCGGGACACGCCGTTACGCCATCTTGGCCGTCACCTCGTCGGCCACCGCCTGGGGCACCTGCTCGTAGTGATCGAAATGCATCGTGTACTGCGCGCGGCCCTGGCTCATCGAGCGCAGCGTGTTGACGTAGCCGAACATGTTGGCGAGCGGCACCCTGGCGGTGATCACCCGCGCGTTGCCGCGCTGGTCCATCTCGGAGATCTGGCCCCGCCGGCTGTTCAGGTCACCGATGATGTCACCCATGTAGTCCTCCGGGGTGACCACCTCGACCCGCATGACCGGCTCGAGCAGCTTCGGACGGGCGCGGGCAATCCCGTCCCGGAAGGCGGCCCTGGCCGCTATCTCGAACGCCATCACGCTCGAGTCGACATCGTGGCTGGCGCCGTCGGTCAGCACGGCGCGGAAGTCGATAACCGGGAACCCGGCGACAATTCCGCTCTCGCGGGCCTCGGCCAGCCCCTTCTCCACTCCCGGGACGTACTCGCGGGGAACCGCGCCGCCGACCACCCGGCTCTCGAACTCGAAACCCGAGCCCGGCTCGCCGGGCTCGAACACGATCTTGACCCGAGCGAACTGACCGGAACCGCCGGTCTGCTTCTTGTGGGTGTAATCGACCTCGGCGGTTCGCACGATGGTCTCGCGGTAGGCGACCTGGGGTGCGCCGACATTGGCATCGACCCTGAATTCGCGCCGCATGCGGTCGACGATGATGTCGAGGTGCAGCTCCCCCATGCCCTTGATGATGGTCTGGCCGCTCTCGGCGTCGGTCGCGACCCTGAACGACGGGTCCTCCGCCGCCAGCCGGGACAGCGCCGTGCCCATCTTCTCCTGGTCGCCCTTGGTCCTGGGCTCGACCGCGACCTCGATGACCGGTGTCGGAAACTCCATGCGCTCCAGCACCACCTGCCTGGAGGGGTCGGACAGGGTGTCACCGGTGGTGGTGTTCTTGAGCCCGGCCAGCGCCACGATGTCCCCGGCCCGCGCCTGCTTGATGTCCTCGCGACTGTTGGCATGCATCAGCAGCATGCGGCCCACCCGTTCGCGGCGCCCCTTCACCGTGTTCATGACCGACTGGCCCGTCTCGATGGTGCCGGAATAGATCCGCACGAAGGTGAGCGTGCCGACATAGGCATCGTTCATGATCTTGAAGGCAAGTCCGGCGAAGGGCGCCTCGTCCTCGGCGCGCCGCGTGACCTCGTCGTCGCCGTCGGGAACGGTGCCGGCCACGTCCTCGACATCGAGCGGCGAAGGCAGGTAGCGGGTGACCGCATCGAGCAGCGGCTGGACCCCCTTGTTCTTGAAGGCCGACCCGCACAGAACCGGCACGAAGGCACCGCCGATCGTGCCGGCGCGAATACACGCGTTCAGCATCTCCTCGCCGGGCTCGTCGCCCTCGAGATACGCCTCGAGCGCCTCCTCGTTCTGTTCCACCGCCGCCTCGACGAGGCGCGAACGGTAGGTCTCGGCCTGATCGAGCAGCTCGGCCGGAATTTCCCCGATCTCGAACCTGGCGCCGAGGGATTCGTCGCGCCAGCGGATCGCCTTCATTGCAACGAGGTCAACGACGCCCGTGAACTCCGCTTCCGTGCCGATCGGCAGCTGGGTGACCAGCGGCACCGCGCCGAGCCTCTCGCCGAACATGTCGATGCAGCGAAAGTAGTCGGCGCCGGTCCGGTCCATCTTGTTCACGAAACAGATGCGCGGCACCCGGTACTTGTCGGCCTGGCGCCACACGGTCTCCGACTGCGGCTCGACACCGGCCACCGAGTCGAACACGGCAACGGCGCCGTCGAGGACCCGCAGCGCCCGCTCGACCTCGATCGTGAAGTCGACGTGGCCCGGCGTGTCGATGATGTTGATGCGGTAGTCGTTCCAGCTGCAGGTGGTTGCGGCCGAGGTGATGGTGATGCCGCGTTCCTGTTCCTGCTCCATCCAGTCCATGGTGGCGTTGCCGTCATGGACCTCGCCGATCTTGTAGGAGCGCCCGGTGTAGTAGAGAACCCGCTCGGTCGTGGTGGTCTTGCCGGCGTCGATATGCGCCATGATGCCGATGTTGCGGTATCGCTCGAGGGTGACGTCCCTGCCCATGACTGACTCCTGCTCCGCCGGTTACCAGCGGTAATGGGAAAAGGCCTTGTTGGCCTCCGCCATCCGGTGGGTGTCCTCGCGTTTCTTGACCGCGGCTCCGCGATTGTTGGCGGCATCGAGCAGCTCACCCGACAACCGGTCGATCATCGTGTTCTCCGAACGCTTGCGCGCCGAGTCTATGGTCCAGCGGATCGCCAGCGCCTGGGCGCGTTCCGGCCTGACCTCGACCGGAACCTGGTAGGTGGCTCCGCCGACGCGGCGCGAGCGCACCTCGACCAGCGGCCGCACGTTGTTGAGCGCGTCGTGGAACACCGCAACCGGAAGCTGCCCGGTCCGGGCCTCGATCCGGTCGAAGGCCCCGTAGACGATGCGCTCGGCCACCGAGCGCTTTCCCGCGTGCATCAGGCAGCTCATGAACTTGCTCACCACCTCGTCGCGGAACTTGGCATCGGGCTGGACTTCCCGGCGCTCGGCCCTGTGGCGTCTCGACATCTGCGCTCTCCGGATCGCTATTTCGGCCGCTTGGCGCCGTACTTGGACCGGCGCTGGCGACGGTCGCGCACCCCCTGGGTGTCGAGGGTGCCGCGAATGATGTGGTAGCGCACGCCGGGCAGGTCCTTGACCCGGCCGCCACGGATCATCACCACCGAATGCTCCTGCAGGTTGTGCCCCTCGCCCGGGATGTAGCTCGTCACCTCGAAGCCGTTGGTCAGCCGAACCCTCGCGACCTTGCGCAGGGCGGAGTTCGGCTTCTTGGGCGTGGTGGTGTAGACGCGGGTGCAGACCCCGCGCTTCTGCGGACACGCCTCCAGGGCCGGGACCTTGTTGCGTGCAAACGTCTTCTTCCGGCCATGCCGGATGAGCTGGTTGATCGTTGGCATCGGGACAATCCCTCTCGTCCGCATGAACACGCAAGACCCGCCACCTTGCCCGCCTCTTTCGGGCCCGGCCCGGGTATCTTGCCTCGGCGTCCCCGACCGAGGGACAATGCCGCTACTCTGTCTCTGGCACCGCGTCTACCGCGCCGGGAGCCCTCATCGGCTCCGTCGTAAGTACCGCCGGCTCCTGTCAAAGTCGGCGGATACTATGGAGTCGCCCGACGGCGGTCAACCCGCAAGTGTGCGCCCGTTTCCGGGCGCCGGGCCGGCCCGCTACTCGGCGGGCTCGAACTCCGGTGCCTCCTCCATCTCGACCGGTTCGATCAGCGTCGGAGCAACAGCCTCGAGGCGGTCGCGGTCGCGGTCGGCCGCAAGCCGGCGCAACCGGTTCATGACGCTTCCGGTTCCGGCCGGGATCAGCCGGCCGACAATCACGTTCTCCTTCAACCCGTTCAGCCTGTCGATCCGCCCGGACACCGCCGCCTCGGTGAGCACCCGGGTGGTCTCCTGGAAGGATGCCGCCGAGACGAAGGACTCGGTCTGCAGGGAGGCCTTGGTGATGCCCTGGAGCACCGGCTTGGCATCGGCCGGGCGCAGGTCTGCCTCGACCGCCTGGCGGTTGGCGGTCTCGAAGGCGTCCCGGTCCACGATCTCGCCGACCAGCAGCGTGGTTGCGCCACCGTCGATGATCTCCACCTTCTGCAGCATCTGGCGGACGATCACCTCGATGTGCTTGTCGTTGATCTTCACGCCCTGCAGCCGGTAGACCTCCTGGATCTCGTTGATCAGGTAGCGCGCGAGTTCCTCGACACCGAGGATGTTCAGGATGTCGTGGGGAACCGGGTTGCCGTCGAGCAGCTGGTCCCCGACCCGCACGTAGTCTCCCTCCTGCACCGCCAGATGCTTGCCCTTGGGGACCAGGTACTCGGTCCTGGTGTCCGGCTCGCCATCGTCGCGGCGCGAGGTGACGATGATCTGGCGCTTGGTCTTGTAGTCGCGGCCGAACTCGACCCAGCCCTCGGTCTGGCTGATCACCGCCGAGTCCTTGGGCTTGCGGGCCTCGAACAGCTCGGCGACCCGCGGCAGTCCGCCGGTGATGTCGCGCGTCTTCGACGACTCGCGCGGGATACGCGCCAGCACGTCACCGGCCTGCACCCTCGCACCGTTGCCGACCGACAGCACCGCGCCGACCGAGAGGAAGTACCGGGCCTCGAGACCGTTGGCGAGAGTGACCACCTCGCCGGCATCGTCGCGCAGCGTGATCCTCGGGCGAAGGTCGGCGGCCCGTGCCTGCTGCTTCCAGTCGGACACCTCGCGGAACGCGATCCCGGTCTCCTCGTCGACACGTTCCTGCATCGACACGTTCTCGACCAGGTCGACGTAGTTCGCGGTCCCCTCGCGCTCGGTGATGATCGGGATGGTGAAGGGATCCCACTCGGCAAGCCGGTCGCCCTGGCTGATCCTCGGCAGTTCGCCCTCTCCCGCCTCGCCGCGGGCGACCGCGGGGTCGACCTCGAACAGAAGCCGCGCACCGTAGGGGATGCGGTGACGGGCCCGCTCGCGGCCGTGCTCGTCGCGCAGCAGCAGCTCGGTGTTGCGGCCCATGACCACGTGGATACCCTCGGAGTTGAGGACCAGGTTCCGGTTCACCACCTCGACCGTGGCATCGCAGGAGGCCTCGAGACTCGACTGCTCCGCTCCGCGCTGCGCGGCCCCGCCGATATGGAAGGTCCGCATGGTCAGCTGGGTACCGGGCTCGCCGATCGACTGGGCGGCAATCACGCCGACCGCCTCCCCGATATTGACCCTGGTCCCGCGGGCGAGGTCACGGCCGTAGCAGCTGGCGCACACGCCGACCTTGGTCTTGCAGGTGAGCACCGAGCGGATGAGCAGCGAGCTGATGCCCGCCTGGTCGATCAGGTCGACCGCCGCCTCGTCGATGATCTCGCCGGCATCGACCAGCACCTCGTCGGTGAGCGGATGGCGGACATCCCGCGCAGCGGTGCGCCCGAGGATCCGCTCGGAGAGCTCCTCGATGATCTCCGCGCCCTCGATCACCGCCTCGACGGTCAGGCCCTCGTCGGTCCCGCAGTCCTCCTCGGTGATGATGCAGTCCTGGGCCACGTCGACCAGCCGCCGGGTGAGGTACCCGGAGTTCGCGGTCTTGAGCGCGGTATCGGCCAGTCCCTTGCGGGCGCCGTGGGTCGAGTTGAAGTACTCGAGGACCGACAGCCCCTCCTTGAAGTTGGAGATGATCGGGGTCTCGATGATCTCTCCCGACGGCTTGGCCATCAGCCCGCGCATGCCCGCGAGCTGCTTGATCTGCGCCGGCGACCCGCGGGCGCCGGAATGCGCCATCATCCACACCGCGTTGACGTCCTCCGTCCCCGCCGTGGTCGACATTTCCTCCATCATCCGGTCCGCGACCTGGTCGGTGCACCGCGACCAGACATCGACGACCTTGTTGTACTTCTCGCCCTGGGTGATCAGGCCGTCGAGGTACTGCTGCTCGAATTCCTTCACGCTGGCGTTGGCCTCGTCGACCGTCACGCCCTTGGTCTCCGGCACGATCAGGTCGTCCTTGCCGAAGGAGATGCCCGCGGTGCAGGCCTGGCCAAAGCCCAGCGACATGACCCGGTCGGCAAAGATCACCGTCTCCTTCTGGCCGCAGTGCCGGTAGACGGTGTCGATGACGTTGGAGACCTCCTTCTTGACCATCAGCCGGTTGACCAGGTCGAACCCGAGCCGGGGGTTGTCGGGCAGGAACTGTGCCAGCTTGAGACGGCCAGGAGTCGAGTCGACCCGGCGCGTGACCCGGTTGCCCTCGCCGTCATAAGTCTCGATCCGCGCCTGCACCGGGGCGTGCAGGTGAACCTCTCCGGTGCTCAGCGCATGGTCGACCTCGGCCATGTCGCCGAAGGTCATGCCCTCGCCCTTCATCCCCTCGCGCCTGAGCGTCAGGTGGTACAGGCCGAGAATGATGTCCTGCGACGGCACGATGATGGGCTTGCCGTTGGCCGGGCTGAGGATGTTGTTGGTCGACATCATCAGCACCCGGGCCTCGAGCTGGGCCTCGAGCGAGAGCGGCACGTGCACCGCCATCTGGTCGCCGTCGAAATCGGCGTTGAACGCCGTGCAGACCAGGGGATGCAGCTGGATCGCCTTGCCCTCGACCAGCACCGGTTCGAAGGCCTGGATGCCGAGACGATGCAGGGTCGGCGCCCGGTTGAGCAGCACCGGGTGTTCCCGGATCACCTCCTCGAGGATGTCCCAGACCTCGGGACGCTCCTTCTCGACCATCTTCTTGGCGGTCTTGATGTTGGTGGCGAGGCCGCGCAGCTCGAGCTTGGAATAGATGAACGGCTTGAACAGTTCGAGCGCCATCTTCTTCGGCAGCCCGCACTGGTGCAGTTTCAGCTCCGGACCAACGACGATGACCGACCGGCCCGAGTAGTCGACACGCTTGCCGAGCAGGTTCTGGCGGAACCGGCCCTGCTTGCCCTTCAGCATGTCCGACAGCGACTTGAGCGCCCGCTTGTTGACGCCCTGGATGACCCGGCCGCGCCGGCCGTTGTCGAACAGCGCGTCGACCGCCTCCTGCAGCATCCGCTTCTCGTTGCGCACGATGATGTCCGGCGCCCTGAGCTCCTGCAGCCGCTTCAGGCGGTTGTTCCGGTTGATCACCCGCCTGTACAGGTCGTTCAGGTCGGAGGTGGCGAACCGGCCGCCGTCAAGCGGCACCAGCGGGCGCAGCGCCGGCGGGATGACCGGAACCACGTCGAGCACCATCCACTCCGGCCGGCACCCCGACTCGATGAAGGCCTCGACCAGCTTGAGGCGCTTGACCAGCTGCTTGCGCTTTGCTTCCGACCCGGTCTCGGCGAGCTCGATGCGCAGCTGTTCGCGCACCCGCTCGAGATCGAGACCCTGCAGCATCTCCTTCAGGGCCTCGGCGCCGATCGATGCGCGGAACGCGTCCTCGCCGTACTCGTCCTGCAGCGACTGGTACTCCTCCTCCGACATCAGCTGGCCGCGCTTCAGGTCGGTGAAGCCCTCGTCGAGCACCACGAAGCTCTCGAAGTAGAGGATGCGCTCGAGGTTCTTGGCCTGCATGTCGAGCAGCAGGCCGATCCGGCTCGGCAGCGACTTCAGGAACCAGATGTGGGCGACCGGAGCGGCGAGTTCGATGTGCCCCATCCGCTCGCGCCTGACCTTGCGCAGCGTGACCTCGACGCCGCACTTCTCGCAGGTGATCCCGCGGTACTTCATGCGCTTGTACTTGCCGCACAGGCACTCGTAGTCCTTCTCGGGACCGAAGATCCGGGCGCAGAACAGCCCGTCGCGTTCCGGCTTGAATGTCCGGTAGTTGATGGTTTCCGGCTTCTTGATCTCGCCGTGCGACCACGACCGGATGCGGTCCGGACTGGCGATCGAGATCCTGATCTGGTCGAACATTTCGGCCGCGGTCGGCTGACTACCGAAAATCCGGGTCATGTCACCGTTCATGTCGCGTCTCCTCCGTTCGTCCGGGGTGCGGATCAATACTGCTGCTGGTCAAGGTCGACATTCAGTCCGAGCGACTTCAGTTCCTTGACCAGGACGTTGAATGACTCCGGGATGCCGGCGTCGAAATTGTCGTCGCCGCGCACGATCGCCTCGTAGACCTTGGTCCGGCCCGACACGTCGTCGGACTTGACGGTCAGCATCTCCTGCAGCGTGTACGCCGCTCCGTACGCCTCGAGCGCCCAGACCTCCATTTCGCCGAACCTCTGGCCGCCGAACTGTGCCTTGCCGCCGAGCGGCTGCTGGGTGACCAGGCTGTACGGGCCGATCGAGCGGGCATGGATCTTGTCATCGACCAGGTGGTGCAGCTTGAGCATGTAGATGTAGCCGACCGTGACCTTGCGCTCGAACGGCTCGCCGGTCCTGCCGTCAATCAGCGTGACCTGGCCGGACGTATCGAGACCGGCGCGCTCCAGCATTTCCTCGACATCCTGCTGGCGCGCACCGTCGAAGACCGGCGTGTCCATCGGCACGCCGTCGGCCAGCGAACGCGAGACCGCCCTGACCTCCTCGTCGTCGAGTGGCGCGATCCGGCTGTCGTACTGCTCCTCGCCATAGATCAGGCGCAGGGTGTCGCGCAGCGGCTTGGCGTCGGTGCCGACACTGTCGAGCATCTGCGAGATCTGGCGGCCGAGGCCGTGCGAGGCCCAGCCGAGGTGGGTCTCCAGGATCTGGCCGACATTCATGCGCGACGGCACGCCAAGCGGGTTCAGGACCACGTCGACCGGGGTTCCGTCCTCGAGATAGGGCATGTCCTCGATCGGCGCGATCTTGGAGATGACCCCCTTGTTGCCATGGCGTCCGGCCATCTTGTCGCCCGGCTGCAGCTTGCGCTTTACCGCCACGAACACCTTGACCATCTTCATCACGCCGGGCGCCAGGTCATCGCCGCGGGTCGCCTTCTCCTTCTTGTCCTCGTAGCGCGCCTCGAGCTGTTCGAGCAGTGCTGCGTGCTGGTCCTTGACCGCCTCGAGGTAGGTCATGACCTGCTCGTCGGCGACCACGATCCGGTCCCAGTGTCCCGGGGCGCAGGCCTGCAGCATCTCGTCGGTCACCGGTCCCGGCCCCTCGAACCCCTCGGGGCCGGAGATCGCCTCGCAGCCGAGCAGGATGCCGCGCACCCGCGCGCGGTAGCCCTGCTGCAGGATCATGCGCTCGTCCTGGTAGTCCTTGCTCAGCTGCTGGATCTCGGCCTCGACCAGCAGGTTCGCCCGGTCGTCGAGATCAATGCCGCGGCGCGAGAACACCCTGACCTCGACCACCGTCCCGGACACCCCGGGCGGAACCCTGAGCGAGGTGTCGCGGATGTCGGATGCCTTCTCGCCGAAGATGGCGCGCAGCAGCTTCTCCTCGGGGGTCATCGGTGATTCACCCTTCGGCGTCACCTTGCCCACGAGGATGTCGCCCGGGTTGACCTCGACACCGACGGCGATGATGCCGCTTCCCTCGAGATCCTTGAGCTGCTCCTGGCTCACGTTCGGGATGTCGTGGGTGATCTCCTCCTGCCCCAGCTTGGTGTCCCGGGCCACGACTTCGAACTCCTCGATGTGAATCGAGGTAAACACGTCGTCGCGCACGATGCGTTCCGAGATCAGGATCGAGTCCTCGAAGTTGTACCCCTGCCACGGCATGAAGGCGACCAGCACATTGCGCCCGAGCGCCAGTTCCCCGTGATCGGTGGACGGTCCGTCGGCAATGATGTCGCCGGCCGCAACCTGTTCGCCGACCGAAACCAGGGGCCGCTGGTTGACGCAGGTGTTCTGGTTCGAGCGCTGGAACTTGAGCATCCGGTAGATGTCGACGTTGGAATGCGCGGTGTCGCGGTCATCGGTCGCCTGGACCACGATCCGCTGGGCATCGACCTGCACCACGGTGCCGGAACGGCGCGCGACGATCGCGACACCGGAGTCGCGGGCAACGGTGCCTTCCATGCCGGTGCCGACATAGGGCGCCTCGGCGCGGACCAGCGGCACGGCCTGGCGCTGCATGTTCGATCCCATCAGCGCACGGTTGGCGTCGTCGTTCTCGAGGAAGGGAATGAGAGCGGCCGCGACCGAGACCAGCTGCTTGGGCGAGACGTCGATGAGATCGATGTCCTCGCGCCTGACCAACCCGATGTCGCCGCGCCGCCGTGCGGGGACCAGGTCCTCGACGAACCGTCCGTCCTCGTCGAGCTCGGCGTTGGCCTCGGCGATGGTGTAGCGCACCTCGTCGGTGGCCGACAGGTACTGCACCTGGTCGGTTACCACCCCGTTCGACACCGAGCGGTACGGTGTCTCGATGAACCCGTACTTGTTGATGCGCGCGTAGGTGGCGAGCGAGTTGATCAGGCCGATGTTGGGCCCCTCGGGCGTCTCCACCGGGCAGATGCGACCGTAGTGGGTCGGGTGCACGTCCCTGACTTCGAATCCCGCGCGCTCACGGGTCAGCCCGCCCGGTCCCAGCGCCGAGAGCCGGCGCTTGTGGGTGATCTCGGACAGCGGGTTGGTCTGGTCCATGAACTGCGACAACTGCGAGGAGCCGAAGAACTCGCGCACCGCGGCGGCTGCCGGCTTGGCGTTGATGAGATCCTGCGGCATCACCGTGGCGACCTCGACCGAGCTCATCCGCTCGCGGATCGCCCGCTCCATGCGCAGCAGGCCGATGCGGTACTGGTTCTCCATCAGTTCGCCGACCGAACGGACCCGCCGGTTGCCGAGGTGGTCGATGTCGTCGATCTCGCCCCGGCCGTCCTTCAGGTCCATCAGCACCTTCAGGATGCCGATGATGTCGTCCTTTTCCAGCGTCCGCATCGTGTCCGGCGTCTCGCGGCCGAGCCTGGCGTTCATCTTCACCCGGCCGACCGCGGAAAGGTCGTACCGGTCGCTGTCGAAGAACAGTCCCTTGAACAGCGCCTCCGCGCTCTCCAGGGTCGGCGGCTCGCCCGGCCGCATGACCCGGTAGATGTCGGCCAGCGCCTGTTCCCGGGTCCGGTTCTGGTCCACCGCCAGGGTATTGCGGATGTAGGCACCCACGTTGATGTGGTCGATGTCCAGCAGTTCCAGGTCGTCGACCCCGTTTTCGGCGAGGTCATCGAGCAGCTTCTGGGTGACCTCCGCCCCGGCATCGGCGATCACGATCCCCGTCTCCTCGTCGACGATGTCGCCGGCGACATACTGGCCGATCATGTCCTCGGCGCCCTCGTGCACCTCCAGCCCGTGCTCGGAGGTCAGACGGTTGACCTGGCGCCGGGTGATGATCGAGCCCGCCTCGACCATGACCTCGCCGGTGGTGGTGTCGACGAGGTCATGGCGCAGCGTCTGCTTCTGCTGGCGGCGCGCCACCGCCAGGTCGAAGGGCCGGCGCCAGCGGTCGGTCCCGGCCGGTGCGCCGGCCGGCGCACCGCTGCGCCGGTAGTGCACGGTGCGGTAGAACGTCCGCAGGATCTCCTCTTCCGACAGGCCGGAGATCCGCAGGCGCGAGGGTTCCTCGCCGCTGCGTTCGCAGTCGCGCAGGTACGCCACGGACCGGTCGTTCAGCAGCCCGAGCAGCAGGGTGGTCGCCGGCAGCTTGCGACGGCGGTCGATCCGGACGTAGACGATGTCCTTGGCGTCGAACTCGAAGTCGAGCCACGATCCGCGGTACGGGATCACCCGGGCCGCAAACAGGAACTTGCCCGAAGAGTGGGTCTTTCCCTTGTCATGGTCGAAGAACACGCCGGGCGAGCGGTGCATCTGCGAGACGATGACGCGTTCGGTACCGTTGATCACGAAGGTGCCGTTGCGGGTCATGAGCGGTATGTCGCCCATGTAGACGCTCTGTTCCTTGGTCTCGCGCAGCTGGCGAGTTCCGGTATCCTCGTCGAGGTCGTACAGCACCAGGCGCAGCGTGACCCGCAGCGGAGCGGCGTAGGTGATGCCGCGACGCTGGCATTCCTCCACGTCGTACTGCGCCTCCTGCAGTTCGTAGCGCACGAACTGCAGCTCCGAGCTGCCCGAGAAGTCCGTGATCGGGAACACCGACCTGAACACCTCCTGCAATCCGACATCGTCCGCGCGCCGGTCGGGCTCGACGTCCATCTGCAGGAACTGGTCGTAGGAACTTTTCTGGACCTCGATCAGGTTCGGCATGGGCGTTGCCTCACGCAGCCGGCCGAATGTCTTGCGGATGCGGGTACGCGGGTTGAAGGACGCTGCAGCTGTCATCGCCATCGTGTAACCCCGGGACTGGATTGCGGTCATGCGGACAGGGGAAGGCACGGCCCGGGCGCGACGCGCGCCCGGGCCGTGCGGGACTACTTCAGTTCCACCGTCGCGCCGGCCTCCTCGAGCTTCTGCTTGATCTCGTCGGCCTCATCCTTTGTGACGGCCTCCTTGATCACCTTCGGTGCGCTCTCCACCAGTTCCTTCGCCTCCTTCAGGCCCAGGCTGGTGAGCGCGCGCACCTCCTTGATCACATTGATCTTCTTCTCGCCGAACGACGCCAGCACGACATCGAACTCGGTCTTTTCCTCGGCAGCCGGAGCGGCGGCGGCCTCGGCCTGAACCGCCATGGCCACCGGCGCGGCGGCCGCCGCCGACACGCCCCACTTGTCCTCGAGCATCTTCGAGAGCTCGGCGGCCTCGAGCACGGTCAGGCTCGAGAGATCGTCAACAATCTTGGCCAGGTCAGCCATCTTTCACTTCTCCTCGTCTGGTAAGTCCGGTGCGGGCACCGCGAAGGTGGTAACGAACGACATCACTCCTGCCGACCGCGAGCCGCGAACACCCGGGCCATCTTGGCTCCCGGTGCGGCGACGACGTGCGCCAGCTGTTCCGCCGGTGCAGGAAGCACGCCCACCAGCCTGGAGAGCGGTGCCTGCAGCAGTCCGATCAGCGTGGCACGCAGCTGGTCGATCGAAGGAAGCTCGGACAGCGTCTTCACTTCCTCCGGAGACAGCACGGTGTTCCCGATGGCGCCCGCAACAATGCTGAACTTGTTGTTCCTGTTGGCGAACTCCACGGCGGCTTTCGCTGTCGCCACCGGATCCGGCGATGTCGCGATCGCGACCGGTCCGGAGAAGGCGGACGAGAGCCCCTCGTACTGCGTGCCCTGCAGAGCGATGCGAGCGAGCCGGTTCTTGGTCACCTTGTACCGGGTTCCCGCCTCACGCATGGTTGCCCGGAGTTCCTGGACCTCCGGAACGGTCATGCCGACCTGCCTGGTGACCACGACGACCGCGGTATCCTGGAAGGTCTGGTGAAGCGTCCCGACCAGTTCAACCTTTTCGGTTCGGTTCACTGATCATCTCCACGTCGGCGACCGGCGGGTGACCCGCCGGCCGGTCTGCACTGGTGCGGCCCGCAGGGTGCGGACAGCACTGGTTCGCCTGTCCCGGAGAGTCAGACGGGAGGCCGGCCGTCGGCCGGCATACGCCTGTTCCCCTGTCTGTACGGGCTGCCCTCGCGGACATTCAGGCCTTGCGGCACCCGTAGTCTCGGACAGGTCGGAGCCGGCACCGCCGGCTCCTTCCGGCAGCCCGCGGCGCGGCCTGCCGAATTCCCTCACCCTATGCGGTTTCGACCTCAGGCAGCGCGGACGGTTCGACGCGTACGCCGGGTCCGTGGGTGGAACTGACCGCAACGCGCTTGATGTATGTTCCCTTCGCGCCGGAAGGCTTGGCGCGCCTGATCGCGTCGACGAACGCGGTCGCGTTGTCGAGCAGTTGCTCGGCGCTGAAGCTTGCCTTGCCGATGCCGCCATGCACGATCCCGGCCTTCTCGACCCGGAAGTTGACCTGGCCGGCCTTGGCGGCGCGCACCGCGTCGGCGACGTCGCGGGTGACGGTGCCGAGCTTCGGGTTCGGCATCAGCCCGCGAGGACCGAGGATGCGGCCGAGCCGGCCGACCACCGCCATCATGTCCGGTGTCGCGATCACCCGGTCGAAGTCGAGCCGCCCGTCCTGGATCTCCTGCATCAGGTCCTCGGCCCCGACCACCTCGGCCCCGGCCTCGCTTGCCTCCTCCGCCTTGTCGTCACGGGCGAAGACCGCCACCCGCACCGTCTTCCCGGTTCCGTGCGGCAACGCGACGACGCCGCGGACCAGCTGGTCGGCGTGACGCGGATCCACCCCGAGATTCATCGAGATCTCGATGGTCTGGTCGAAGGTTCCTCCCGTTGACCGTTCCTTCACCATCCCCAGCGCGTCCGCCAGCGGATAGGTGGTGTCGCGGTCGATGCCCTCGTACTTCGCCCTGAGTTTCCTGCCTCGCTTCGCCATCTGCCCTATCCCTCGACCTTGATGCCCATGGACCGGGCCGACCCGGCGATCATCTGTGCGCCTCCGTCCAGGTCGATCGCGTTCAGGTCCTCCATCTTGACCTCGGCGATCTCGCGCGCCTGCGCCATGGTGATCGTGCCCACCGTCTCGCGTCCGGCGATCGACGCGCCCTTCTCCAGTCCCGCCGCCTTGCGGATCAGGTAGCTTGCCGGCGGCGTCTTGGTGATGAACGAGAAGGTCCGGTCGCCGTAGGCGGTGATCACCACGGGGATCGGCATGCCCTGCTCGAGGTTCTGCGTCGTGGCATTGAATGCCTTGCAGAACTCCATGATGTTCAGTCCGCGCTGGCCGAGCGCAGGACCCACCGGCGGTGACGGGTTCGCCTGCCCGGCCGGTATCTGCAGCTTGATGTAGCCTGCGATCTTCTTGGCCATGTTCCTGTTACCTCACACGGCATGTTTCGGTGACGCGCACGGGCACGTCACATCTTCTCGACCTGGCCGTACTCCAGGTCCACCGGTGTCGAACGTCCGAAGATCGACACCGCCACCTTGAGCCGGGCGCGTTCCTCGTCCACGTCCTCGACAAAGCCGTTGAACGAGGAGAACGGTCCGTCGGCAACCCGCACCTGCTCGCCGATCTCGAAGGTGACCCGGGGCCGCGGCCGCTCGACACCCTCGGCAACCTGGCGCTTGATGCGCGCGGCATCCGACTCGCTCAGCGGCGTGGGTCGTCCACTGCTGCCGAGGAAGCCGGTCACCTTCGGCTGGGTCTGGACCAGGTGCTGGCTCTGCGGGGTCATCTCCATCTTCACGAGCACGTAGCCCGGGAAGAACTTGCGTTCCGTGCTGCGCCTCGCACCGCGGCGCATCTCGATCACCTCTTCGGTCGGCACCAGCACTTCCTCGATCAGGTCGTCCATCTCCTGGGCACGCGCCTGCTCGCTCAGGGTCTGGGCCACCCGTTTCTCGAACCCGGAATACACATGCACGACGTACCAGCGGCTGGCCACGTTCCTCAGCCTCCCAGTCCCAGGATGGACTGCACGCCCCACGACAGCAGCAGGTCGACCAGGAAGAAGAAGACGGCCGCGATCAGCACCATGACGAAGACCATCAGGGTTCCGGTCGCGGTGTCCTTGCGGGTGGACCAGGTGACCCTGGACACCTCCTGGCGAACCTGCCGGACGAACCGGGCCGGTGATGTGCGCGCCATCTCGCCACCCACCCTACATCATGCCGGAATGGCAGGAGTGGCAGGGCTCGAACCCGCAACCCCCGGTTTTGGAGACCGGTGCTCTACCAATTGAGCTACACTCCTTCATCCGGCCGGTTACTCGATGATCTTGGAGACGACGCCGGCGCCGACGGTGCGTCCGCCCTCGCGAATGGCGAACCGCAGTCCCTCGTCCATCGCGATCGGCGCGATCAGCTGCACCTCCATCGACACGTTGTCGCCCGGCATCACCATCTCGGTGCCCTCGGGAAGCACAACCGACCCTGTCACGTCCGTGGTCCGGAAGTAGAACTGCGGCCGGTAGTTCGAGAAGAACGGCGTGTGCCGCCCGCCCTCGTCCTTGGTCAGCACATACGCCTCGCACGAGAACCGCGTGTGCGGACGGATCGAGCCCGGCGCCGCAATCACCTGGCCGCGTTCCACGTCCGTGCGGCCGATACCGCGAAGAAGCAGGCCCACGTTGTCGCCCGCCTCGCCCTGGTCCAGCAGCTTGCGGAACATCTCCACACCCGTGCACACCGACTTCGAGGTCTCGCGGATCCCCACGATCTCCACCGGATCGCTCACCTTGATCACGCCGGTCTCCACCCGACCCGTCACAACCGTCCCCCGCCCCGATATCGAGAACACGTCCTCGATCGGCATCAGGAAGGGCTGGTCCTTCGGACGGTCAGGCTGCGGGATGTACTCGTCAACCGACGACATCAGCTCCAGAACGCTGCTGCGACCCGTCGCCTCGTCACCGTCCTCCAGTGCCGCAAGCGCCGACCCCTTCACCACCGGGATGTCGTCGCCGGGAAAGTCGTAGGACGACAGAAGCTCGCGGATCTCAAGCTCCACAAGCTCCAGAAGCTCCTCGTCGTCAACCTGGTCGACCTTGTTCATGTACACCACAAGCGCAGGCACACCCACCTGGCGCGCCAGAAGAATGTGCTCGCGGGTCTGCGGCATCGGACCGTCAGCCGCCGACACCACCAGGATCGCCCCGTCCATCTGGGCCGCTCCAGTGATCATGTTCTTCACGTAGTCCGCATGACCCGGACAGTCCACGTGCGCATAGTGACGCGCACCCGTCTCGTACTCGACGTGAGCCGTCGATATCGTGATCCCGCGCGCCTTCTCCTCAGGAGCACGGTCGATCTGGTCGTACGCCGTGAACTCCGCGCCGCCGGCCTCCGCAAGAATCTTCGTGATCGCCGCAGTCAGGGTCGTCTTGCCATGGTCAACATGGCCAATCGTCCCGATGTTGCAGTGCGGCTTGTTTCGCTCGAACTTCGCCTTCGCCATCGCCACGGTCTCCGTGTTCACGCCGATCGCCGGCCTGCGTGTTCCACATCCTGCCTGAGTGTCGCGTGTCCCGCCGCTATCCGGCGCGAAGGTGCACTGGAGCGGGTGAAGGGAATCGAACCCTCGTATTCAGCTTGGAAGGCTGCTGCTCTACCATTGAGCTACACCCGCCAGGTCATGCACATGCTCCGCCCGGCGCCGCCGGGTAAGCGTCCTGCTGGTGGTGGGGGTTGGATTCGAACCAACGTAGGCGTACGCCAACGGGTTTACAGCCCGTCCCCTTTAGCCACTCGGGCACCCCACCCTGTCTCACCGCACCACCGACGCGCCGCAGGACTCTGCGGACCGCCGGGCGCTCGGTTTGGAGAGGAGGGCGTAGTACGCGCAAAGCGTCGGGCTTGTCAATGCCCAATTGCCCCGGCACAACCCGAATGGGGCCGGACCACACCGCCCCGCAAACCGGGGAGTCCGGCTCGTGCGAAGCTCTGGACGCAGACATGCCACCGCACGCCGTCACAGGCCGAACGACGGACAAGTCCTGCTGTGGGGTCGTCGCCCGGTGATCGCCGCCCTCGCCAACCCGGCCCGCGCGATCGGCGCGATCCTGCACACGCCGGCGGCGACCGGGGAGCTGGCCCGTGCGCTCGGGGAGCTGGACCCGGCCCGCCGCGGCGTGCTGCCCCGGCCGCAGCCCACCGGGCCGGCGGAGCTGGCCGGCCAGCTGCCACCGGGCGCCGTGCACCAGGGGCTGGCGCTGCGCGCCGGCCCGCTGGCGCAACCCGCCCTTGCCTCGCTGCTCGCCGGCGGCGACGACGACCGGCTGCTGGTGGTGCTCGACCAGGTGACCGACCCGCGCAACGTCGGAGCGGTCATGCGGTCCGCCGCCGCATTCGGTGCCGCTGCGGTGGTGGTGCAGGCGCGCCATTCGCCGCCGGCGGACGGAACCCTGGCCAAGGCCGCCTCGGGCGGGCTCGAACGCCTGCCGCTGGTGTCGGTCACCAACATCGCCCGGGCGCTGGAACAGGCGGCTGACCACGGCTTCTGGCGGGTCGGGCTTGCCGGCGAGGCCGCGATGGCCCTGTCCGATGCCCATCTGCGCGGGCGCACCGCGCTGGTGCTCGGCGCGGAGGGAGGAGGACTGCGCCGGCTGACCCGTACCCGGTGCGACCAGCTGGTGCGGATCGCAACCGAGGCGTCATTCGCCAGCCTGAACGTCTCGGCTGCCGCCGCCATCGCGCTCCACGAGGTCCGCCGGATCGCCGCGAAGCCGCCGGACCGGCAGTGGTGACGGAGCACCCGGCGCCGGTCGGTACGGACACCCGCGCACCAAGGTTTCCTCTTTGCGGTTTCGTGATGCGTGGTCTAGCATCCGGCCCCGGAACGGACGGCAGACCAGCGCCGGACAGCGCGGTGGGGTCGGGCCGTGGAAACCGACCGTTCCGGCATGGGAGCGACAGGTGAAGATTTCACGGCCCGTTCTGCTGGGCGGCGTGCTCGTCATCGTGGCACTCGCACTCGTCTACCTTCTGCTTTCCGACCGCGACCCGACCGACACCGCACTTGCCCCGGAGGCGACGGACACCCGCCCGGCAGACAGCGCCGGGACCGGTGGGACGACATCCCCGGGTGGCCAGGCGACACAGCCCGCCGGCGGGAAGGACGGGACCGGGAAGACGTCGACCGCCGCCACGGGCACCGGCACAGCCGCAACACCGACACCCCCGGCCGGCACGGCCGACGACACGCCCACAGCCAGGGTAGGCGGGACCGGGGAAACATCGACCACGACGACCACGACCGCGGGCACCGGCACCGCCGCAGCACCGACACCTCCGGCCGGCCCCGCCACGCCGCCGGGCACGGAAAGCGGCGAGAGCAGGACCGCGGCCGCCGGTACGGCGCAGGACCGTGACGTGGACACCGCGCGGGACGAGGCAACCGCGGGGACCGGCACCGCCGGGGACACCCGGGCCGCCGCAACGCCGGGCGCCGGCGGACAGGACACACAGGTCGCCGCCGCCGACAGCACCCGGACAGACGCGGCTCCCGGCGATGCTGCGTCATCCCCGGTGGCCATCCCGGTGTTCCGGCAACCGCCGGCCATTCCGATACCAAGGCTCTCGCCGCTGACTTCGGCGCGCTCCGCGGATGCCGGGACCTCCGCGGGGGCCGACGCCCGGGCAGGGTCGGCAGCACCGGCGGACACCGCGGCAGGATCGTCCGCATCGGCGGACACCGGCGCCGGCACGGTCACATCGGTACCGGGCGATGCGGCACCCGCCGTAGCCGACGCCACCGCTCCGGCCGCACCCGCGGACCGGGGCGGCTCCCGGCCGGGCGCCGGACAGGCGGCTGCGGCGCCGGCGACAGGCGACGCGGCGCCCACCCGGCCCGATGCCACTGCTCCGGCCGCTCCCGCGGCCCGGAAGAGCGAACCGGCCGCCACCGCAGACCGGGGCAGCGCCCCGGCCGGCGCCGGACAGACGGCGGCGGCACCGGCGACGGGCAACGCGGCACCCACGGCACCCACAGTACCCGATGCCACCGCTCCGGCCGCTCCCGCGGCCCGGAAGGGCGAAACTGCCACCACCGCGGACCGGGGCGGCTCCCGGCCGGGCGCCGGACAGGCGGCTGCGGCGCCGGCGACGGGCGACGCGGCACCCACCCGGCCCGATGCCACCGCTCCGGCCGCTCCCGCGGCCCGGAAGAGCGAACCGGCCGCCACCGCGGACCGGGGCAGCGCCCCGGCCGGCGCCGGACAGACGGCGGCGGCACCGGCGACGGGCAACGCGGCACCCACGGCACCCACAGTACCCGATGCCACCGCTCCGGCCGCTCCCGCGGCCCGGAAGGGCGAAACTGCCACCACCGCGGACCGGGGCGGCTCCCGGCCGGGCGCCGGACAGGCGGCTGCGGCGCCGGCGACGGGCGACGCGGCACCCACCCGGCCCGATGCCACCGCTCCGGCCGCTCCCGCGGCCCGGAAGAGCGAACCGGCCACCACCGCGGACCGGGGCAGCACCAGGGCGGACGCCGGGCAGACGGCGCTGGCGGCGGTGTCCCCACCGGCCGCCGACGCGCCCGCCGCAGCGGCGGACCCGCGTGACCAGGATACGCAGATCGACATCGTCCGCGTCGATCCGCAAGGCAACACCGTCATCGCCGGGCGTGCCCGTCCGCGCTCGCAGATCGAGGTCGGTGACGGGACCGGTCTCGTCGGCAGCACCCGGGCGAACGACGCCGGCGAATGGGTGATCGTCACCGAGCCGATCGAGCCCGGGGACACCATCCTGACCCTGCGCGAGACCGACGAGAACGGCACCGTACGCGAGTCACGTGACGCCATCATCATCGGCATCAAGCCACCGGCTGCGGACGGCACCGCCACCGCGCCACTGGTTGCCGTCGTCCCGCGGGCCGGCGATCCGGCGCTCACGCGGCCGACCCGCGTCATCCAGACGCCGCAGCCGGCGAAGCCGGATGCCGCCGGCGACGACATCCCCCAGGTCGCGGAAGGCAACGGGCCGGAAGACGACACTCCTGCGGTGACCGTCGACACCGTGGACTACGACGAGGACGGCAACGTGGTCCTGGGCGGACGCGCCGATCCCGACTCCACGGTGCAGGTCTATGTCGACAACAAGCTCTCGGGTACCGGCACGGCAAGCGACACCGGCGAGTGGGTCCACCGTTCTCCACAGCCGATCAGTCCGGGCACGCACGAACTGCGCGTCGACCAGGTGACGAGCTCCGGAGCCGTGATCCACCGGGTCGTGCTTCCCTTCGTGCGCGCCGAGCCGTTCCGCTCCCTGCCCGGCCAGCGTGTCGTGATCATCCAGCCCGGAAACAACCTGTGGACCATCGCCTACCGGGTCTACGGAACCGGGACCCGCTACACCACGATCTACCAGGCGAATGCCGACCAGATCCGGGATCCGGACCTGATCTATCCGGGCCAGGTTTTCGGACTGCCCAAGGTAGAGCTGTAGCCGATCGTGCAGCCAGGAGCCCGGGCAGGAGGCATACGCAGCATCCTGGTGCCGATCGCCCGGGAAGGCCGGCCGTTCATCGCCATTGGCCTGGCGCTGACCGCTGCCGGTTACTGGGTCGCCCATCCGCTCGGGACCGCCGCCCTGGTGCTGACGGCGTGGTGCATCTATTTCTTCCGCGACCCGGAACGGGTCACGCCGCGCCGCGACGGGCTGCTGGTCGCGCCTGCGGACGGGGTGATCCTGAGCATCGGCACCGTACCGCCTCCCGAGCAGCTCCGGCTCGGCGAGCAGGAGTGCCTGCGCATCAGCACGTTCATGAATGTCTTCGACTGTCACGTAAACCGCTTGCCCTGTTCGGGGCGCATCGGCACACTGCACTATGTGCCGGGGCGGTTCGTGAACGCATCCCTGGACAAGGCGAGCGAACAGAACGAACGCCAGCTGGTCCGCGTTGACCGGCGCGACGGTCGCGCCGTGGGACTGGTGCAGATCGCGGGCCTGGTCGCCCGCAGGATTGTCTGTCGGCTTCACGAGGGCCAGGAAGTGGCGGTTGGTGACCGGTTCGGCCTGATCCGGTTCGGCAGCCGGGTCGACGTCTACCTGCCCGTGGACGCGATACCGCTTGTCGAGGTCGGCCAACGGTCCGTAGCCGGCGAAACCGTTCTCGCGGCGCTGGGCGCGGAAGAGCCGCTGGTCGGGATGCGGTCAGGCGAGGAGAGCGGATGAAGCACCGGACAGGCATCAGACTGCTGGCCCGGGCTCGGACACCGGGCGTGCGCCTGCTGATTCCGAACCTGATCACCATCATGGCGCTGTGCTGCGGCCTGACGGGCATCCGGTTCGCGATACAGGATCAATGGGAACTCGCGGTCGGAGCGATCGTGGTCGCCGCAATCCTCGACGGGTTCGACGGCCAGGTTGCCCGGCTGATAAAGGGGCAGAGCCGGTTCGGGGCCGAACTGGACTCGTTTTCCGATTTCGTGTGCTTCGGCGTGGCCCCGGCGATGGTCCTGTTCCTCTGGACCGCCCATGACGCACGCGGCCTCGGCTGGGCCTGCGCACTGTTCTTCGCGATCTGTGCCGCGCTGAGGCTGGCGCGGTTCAACCTGACCATCGACAACCCGCCGATGTTCGCAAGCCGGTTCTTCATCGGCGCGTCGGCCCCGGCCGCAGCCTGCATCGGGCTCCTGCCGCTGATCCTCAACCTCGAGACCGACAGGAGCGCGTTCGCCAATCCGGTGGCGGTGTCGCTGTGGATGGTGCTCGTCGGGCTGTTCATGGTCAGCAGCATCCCGACCTACGCGCTCAAGGGCTGGAAACTGCCGGTGATCCTGGTGGTGGGCCTGGTCGCCACCGGCGTCCTCGGCGCTCCGTGGATGACGCTCGCCGGCTGCATACTCATCTATCTCGCAACGATCCCGCTGAGTTTCCTGTCCTACCGCAAGCTCACGGCCGCGGTCCTGAAGGGAGCCGACGTGAACGCGCCGGCCCCAGACAAGCCCGGCGAGCGCATCGCCTGACGCCGCGGCCCGGGCGGGCCGCTTCGAGTGCAGGACCACGGCGCCGGAACGCCCGGTTCCGGATCGAAAGGCCGGCCGGGCGGGCGGGGTCGATCATCGACCGGACGGGTGCGCCGCCTCAGCCGGGCTTGCGGGCAACGAAACAATAGAGCGGCGTGAATATGCCCGTGCTGCCGCCCGCGACATAGGCGTTGGCCGTTCGGTCCATCAACCGGACAACGGCCGCGGACCCCTTCGGGAACAACCGGAACGCCTCCGCAACGTGCAGGCCCGCGAATATCGCCTTGCGGCCCAGGGGCGTCCTGCGAAACACATTGCGCAACGACCCGCTCCGACTTTCCATGGGCCGATACCAGGGTATGCCCCGCCCTCCCCTGTCGTCCCTGTCTGCTGCTTCGATGACGACGAATCCCGCGGCCTCAAGCGCGCGGTTCACCTCCGAAAACGTGGAGATCTCCTTGAGGGCGACCCCCAGCTTGAGCTCGTCCCTGACGGTGCAATGAAGGCTGTCGCCGGGATCGAACCCTTCCGTCATGCACATCTCCTGACCCCACAGCAGGGCTCCCGGTTTGAGCACACGATAGATCTCGGCAAACGCACGCTGCCTGTCCGGCGCGTGGCATATCGACTCTATCGCATACCCTGCATCGAACCTGTCGGCTTCAATCGCACTCATGTCCATGAAGTCGCACTTGACGTACTCCGCCAGATCGTCGAGCCCCGTCTCGATGTTCCTGCGCCTGGCCTTTTCCAGTTGCCGTTCGTTGTTGTTGATGCAGACGACCCTGGCGCCGCTTTCGCGGGCGACCCGCCGCATGGGACCGCCCACTCCACACCCGATATCGGCGACGACCATGCCCTCCCGCAACTCCAGCTTTTCGATCATCAGGCGCTGATGGCGAACGAGCGATTCCTCCAGCGATTCCTCTCGCGTCAATGGCGCAAAGTGCAGGGATTCGCTCCACCCGAACTGCATGAATTCGCTGCACAGGTCGTAGAAATCATTCACCGTCTCCGTGTGGTCATACTCGATACCGTCGGCATCGGCCTGTCTCATTCTGTCGAACCAGCCGCCAAAGCGTGCGACGCGTCTCCTGACGTCCCAGCCTCGGTAATCGTTCCACACGGATCTGGACAATTTCATCGACAGCGCGGTTCTCCTGTTTCGTCAGGGGGACCGCAAGTGCGTCGGAAACCTTCGCCGCTGCCACCGTTTACATCCCTATCGCATGAGGGAAAAACACGCAAGATACGGGGCCCCGAACCGCGGCCACCAGGGACAGGGACCGTGAGCAACCCGTGGGCGGCTGGGCCCGGGACCGTCTGCCTCGTCATGCTGTCGGGCCCATGTGCAGCCGATATCGCCCATCGGCCCAACGGCCGTTTCAGGACACCGGGGGCGGTGACCCCGGGCCACCCGCGGTGAACTCGCCGCACGGGGTGACTGGAGACGGGAACCGGGCTAGAATCCTCGCTGGTACGGTGGGGAGAGGCGAGTGCGCTTGTATGCGGGCAAGTGCACTCCCATTTTGTTTGTGGAGGTGTGCCCGTAGCGCGCGACGGCCGGTCATGCAGGGAAGCCAATGTCCGATACGTCAGTGACACCGCGGAAGCTGAGCCTGCCGGAAGAGCTCGTCCTGATGCTGCTCAACGAGCAGACGGGGTATTTCCACCAGGTGCCGGGCTGGAACCTGAACTGCGCGACAGTCGGCGCAGTGCTGGCGGAACTCTCGCTCCTCGCGCGCATCGACACGGATCCGGATTCGCTGATCCTCATCGACCGGTCGCCGACGGACGATGCGATTCTCGATCCCGTCCTGGAGCAGATCGCCGCCGAACCGGTCCAGCGGAACGCGCAGTACTGGATCGAACGGCTCGCCGCCGCGGCGGAGTCGATCGTTGACCGGGTCCTCGACCGGCTGGTCGACATCGGCATCCTGGAACATCACGACGGCGGTTTCTGGACGCTGGCCGCGACGCAGTGGCACGAGGACCTGTTCGGCGGCTCCCGGGAAGGCACCGTCGGCCAGTTCATCAAGACGCGCGTCGTCAAGGCCATCTTCACCGACGAGATTCCCGACCCCAGGGACATCATCGTCATCAGCCTGGTCAACACCTGCGACGTCTTCCGCTTCATCTTCGAACTGGACGACCAGACCGAAGAGCGCGTCGCCGAAATCTGCCGGATGGACCTGATCGGCCGCTCCATCGGCGCCGCGGTCGAACACAACATCGCCAGCCCGACGGTCCGGCGTTCGGCGCTGACCAGGAACATTCCCGCGGTCCCGCTGCGCCGGCTGGTGCTGAACCCGCACCTGCGCAGCGGCAATGTTGCCGCCCTCTTCGCGGACCTGACCGAGGAATACGGTCCGGTGTTCCGCATCCGGCCTCCGTTCACCAGCCCCATGACCTTCCTCGCCGGGCCGGAAGCCAACGAATGGGTGCACCGGCACGGGCGGATGCACCTGAAGGCGGGGGGCTATTTCGCCGACTTCGAGAAGCTCTACGGCGCGCACGGTGTGCTGCCATCGCTCGACGGCGCCGACCATTTCCGGCTCCGCAAGGCAATGGGGCCGGCCAATTCGCGTTCCCGGCTGGCGGGCCGGCTGACCGATGTGTACCGCTTCGCCCGCCACCACATGTCGGATTGGGCGGTCGGGGAGACCTTCCCCGTGCGCGCGTGCCGGCGAATGGTCAACGCCCAGCTTTCACCGCTCTTCCTCAGCGTCGAAACGCAGGACATCATCGACGACCTGATGGACTTCAAGGAGCGTGCGCTGACCACCCATATTCTCAACGCCCTGCCCAGGTTCATGCTGAACACGCCGGGGATGCGGCGCCGGGCGAAGGCGGTGGACACCCTGCTGGAGCGTGTCCGGGCCGTCCACACGCCGGCCCAGCGTGCCGGCTGCCCGCGCAACCTGGCCGACGACTGGCTGAGCCTGCACGCGAGCGATCCCCAGCTGGTGCCGGAATCGAACCTCCGTTTCGCGCTCTCGGCAGCGCTGGTCGCGAGCGTCTATCTCGGCGATGCGCTGAGCTTCGCGGTCTATGCCATGGCGGCCCGGCCCGAGCTCTACGAGCGTATCCGGACCGAGGCCGACACCCTGTTCGCGAACGGCGATCCGGACGCGGAGGACTTCAACCAGGACTCGATGGACGTCACGCACCGCTTCCTGATGGAATGTCTCCGGATGTACCCGATCGTCCCGATGTCGATGCGTGACGTGATGAATTCCTTCGTGCTGGAAGAGCACGAGATACCGGTGGGATCGCGGGTCTATATTGCCCAGACCGCCTCGCATTACATGAACGATGTCTTTCCGGACCCGTTTTCGTTCGACATCGAGCGATATGCGCCGCCGCGGGACGAGCACCGCGGCCCCGGCTACGCGCCGTACGGGCTGGGCACGCACCGATGCCTCGGCTCACGGTGGATGGACTTGCAGCTGGCCGTCAACGTCCTGTTGATCGCGCACTACTTCACCCTCGTGGTGACGCCCGCGCGCTACGCCGAGGCGCTGCCGGTCAGCCCGATACCGTCGATGAAGCCGACCGAGAAGCTCAGGTTCCGCGTCGTCGAGCAGGTGCGCGAACTGCCGGTCTGATCCGGTCGTGCGCGTTTCGGCGCCGTCCGGGTGAATTCGCAGCGATCGCGGCCGGTGCCGAACCTGCGGTCCTTCCACCGCAGCACGCTGCTCTTTCCGGTGCGGTGACTGGTCATCGATACAGTGCCGGCCCGCCCCGAACGACGTGCGCACTCATGACCTGAGGCAGGTTGCATCGATTGCGGGGACCGCCCGTGCGCACTGGAACAGCCCCGCATGTCCGCAACGCCGGGCCCGGCACCGGAGCGGCGATGCGCCAACACCCCTGGGGACTCTCGGGTTCTCACCAAACCCTGGCCGCGCCATTGCAATGCCCTACGACCACACGACAGCCCGGGAACCGGCCGCCGGCCCGGAGACGTCCGGCTTGCCAGGCTGGTTGGCCGGCAAACCCACAATGCACTACCATTCGACCTGGACCAGTCGACAGGGGCAGGTCGCTGTCGGGATGCAACCGGCCCCGGATTGGTGAATTGGCGGATCGCCAGGCGACGCGAACAAGCCGGTTGCACGCGCCGCGGGTCCGCTCCCGCACTGCATGCGGCGGGTCACTGAACGAGGAGCTGGCAGGATATCGTGGTTCGGTTGGCACACAGACCCGGAACCCGGATCCGGACCGGCCCGCCGTTCCGGGCCGGGAAACGCTCCTGGCACCCGCAGTGAATTCGGGACCGTTGCCCACAGGCAAGCTTTCCCCCGAACTTCTGGCGCGCCTCATTGCGACATCCCTTCCGCCCGAGGTCGTGCTCGGGCCCCGCATCGGCGAGGACGCGTGCGCCATCGAGATCGAGTCGGGGACGCTCGTCGCGGCGACCGATCCCATCACCCTGACTGGAACGGGGGTTGGAGCGCATGCGGTCGCGGTCAACGCGAACGACGTCGCGGTGACCGGAGCACGCCCGCGGTGGTTTCTCGCGTGCGTGTTGTTGCCCGAAGGTTCGACAGGCGCAGAGGCAGAGGCCTTGTTCACCGGGATGCAGCGGGCGCTCGACGAGGTGGGAGCAACGCTCGTGGGCGGTCACACCGAGGTCACCGGCGCGGTAAGGCAGCCGCTCGTGGTCGGCCACATGCTCGGGGTCGCAACGGAAGCGATCATTCCGACTGGCGGGCTTCGTCCGGGCGACGCGGTCGTGCAGATTGGCCCGGCGCCGGTCGAGGGCGCAGCCGTGCTGGCCGACATCCTGCCGGCGGAACGGCTCGGCACGGTGTCCGCCCGCGGGCTGGAGGCCGCGCGGTCCGCCCTCGATACGCCCGGGATACTGGTCGTCGAGCCCGCGCTCGCCGCGGCTCGGGCCGGGGCAACCGCGCTCCACGATCCGACCGAAGGCGGACTCTCGGCCGGGTTGCACGAGATGGCCGAAGCCTCGGGGGTGGCCCTGAAGCTCGAACCCGATCGCATTCTCTGGTTCGGACCCGCGTTGGAGCTGTGCGCCGCAGCGGGCCTGGAGCCCTGGGGAACGCTCGCCTCGGGAACGCTGCTCGCGGGGTTCGCCCCGGAGAGGGTGGATGCCGCGGTGCACGACCTCGCGAGCGCCGGTCACAGCCCGTCCGTCATCGGTCGCGCCGAGTGTGGCGGCGGGGTGGTCCTGAACGGGAGCGGTCCGCTCGCCCGATTCGAGCGCGACGAACTGAGCCGGCTGTAGGCTTCGCTCGACGGAACGCGTGACGGGAAACGGCAGCCTTCACGGTTGCATGGCACTGGATGGGGGTGGATCTCCCGGAGGGACGGGACGTTGCCGAGGAGCCGACGCGGAAAGGACAGGGTGAGGTCCCGGGGAGTGGAACTCCGGACGTCTTCCCGGGTTGGATGGGTCCGCACGCACGGTTCGTACAGGTGCGAGCAGAGCGTCTGACGGGGGGGGACAGGGTGATGCGGCCCTCGGTGGAGATCACCCTGACGGCGCAGGAGCGCAGCGAGCTTGAGCGTCCGGCCCGGCACCAGCGGACATCCGGAGCATCTGCCACCCGATCTGTGAGGTTACGGCCGGGAACCAGCACAGGGAGCCGGAACGAATGTGACGGAGTTCTCCCCGGCACAGCGGAACGACCACCGGACCCCGAGGCCGGCGCGCCGGTCCCTGACCCTGCCGGGGGGCAGGATGCCTCAGAAGGTCTCCAGCCAGGGCCGCAGTTCGATCTCCCATGCCCAGGAGCTTCTGTGCTGGCGGTGGACATGCAGGTAGGTTTCGGCGATGGCGTCCGGATCCAGCATGCGGTCATCGCCGGTATCGCGGCGTTCCGGCCGGTGTTCGGCCCTGATGCCGCCGTCGATGACGAAATGGCCGATGTGGATGCCCTGCGGATGCAGTTCCCTGGCCAGCGCCTGGCACAGGCCCCGCAATCCGAACTTGCCCATCGCGAACACCGATGAGCGCGGGTAGCCCTTCACTCCGGCGGACGCACCGGTGAAGAACAGCGAACCGCTGCCGCGCCCGATCATGCGCCGCGCCGACTCCCGGGCGACCAGGAACGCCCCGAAACACGTCACCTCGATCGCCCTGCGGGTCTCCGCCGGGTCGAGGTCGGTGATCGGTCCACGGACCCGCGCCGACGGGTTGTAGACCACGATGTCCGGTGTCCCCGTGGTGCGGTCAAGCGCCTCGAACAGCGCGGCCACGGAGTCGATGTCGGCCGCATCGCAGTCATGGACCGCGGCGCCGGTCTCCCCGGCGAGCCCGGACAGCTTGCCGGTGTCGCGCGCCGCGAGTGCAACCGCCATGCCTTCGCCGGCAAACAGCCGCGCGAGCGATGCGCTCAGGCCCGGCCCGGTTCCGACGATCAGTGCTGATTCAGACATTGGTCCTCCTTGCGATTGGGTCAGGACGGCGCCGACCGGCCGCGGCTGGGCGGTGGCCGGACAAGGTCGAACGGTTCGGGGAAGGTGCCCACCGGAACCTCGATCAGCGTCGGACGGGCTGCATCGAGACCGGTGCCGATCGCGTGGCGCAACGCGTCCGGGGTCTCTGCTCTGAGGCCCAGGACACCGAAGCTCTCGGCCAGCCTGACGAAGTCCGGGTTGGTGAACTCGGACCCGATGACCCGGTTGTCGTAGAGTTCGCGCTGCATGCGCAACACGTTGCCGAAGGCGCCGTCGACGAAGACCACGGCAACCAGGTTGATCCCGTGGTGCACCGCGGTGGCGAGTTCCGGCATGGTGTACATGAAGCCGCCGTCACCGCTGATCGAGACCACCGGGCGGTCCGGGTGCGCCACCTTGACCCCCAGCGCGGTCGCATAGCCGTAGCCCAGCGTGCCCTGGTAGCCCGGGGTGACGATCGAGCGGGGGTGGTGGACCGGAAACCCGACCCGCGAGACATAGCCGACCTGGGTGAACTCGTCGATGAACAGGCCATCGTCGGGCAGGGCCGCGCGCAGGGCGCGCAGCCATTCCATCTGCGGTCCCGCCATCTCCTCGATCACCGCGGCGGCACGCGCCTTGACCTCGCGCAGTTCCTCCTCGCGCGACGGGCGGGACCGACCGACCCGCCCCACCCGGTCGATCAGTGCCCGCGTGGCCTCGGCCGCGTCGCCGAGAATCGCGACCTGCGGCTTCATGACCCGGCGGATTTCCTCCGGATCGATCTCGATGTGGATGATGCTGATGTCATCGTCCATGCCCCAGGTCATGCGTTCGCCCTGCAGGCGCGAGCCGATGGCGATGGCAACGTCGCAGTCCTTCCACAGCATGCTGCCGGAGACCACGACGTGGCCGAGATAGTGGCGCTCGTCCATGATGCCGCGCCCGTTCTGGTAGGCCACCACCGGCGCCTGCAGCATGGTGGCGAGTTCCCTGACCTCCTCGGCGGCATGCAGCGCACCCCCGCCGACGAAGATCATCGGGCGCTTCGCGGCGCCGAGCAGGCGGGCAGCGGCATCGATCGCATCGAGGTCGAGCGGCGGGCCGGGATCGGCCGGCGTACGCTCACCGAGCCGCACCGGCGCGCGCATCGCCATTACGTCCATTGCCATCTCGAGCCCGACCGGGCGCTGCCGCCCCGAGCGAAGCTGGCGAAAGGCCTCCGACACGCAGGCCGGCGCCTGGGACGGGTGATCGATCCGGGCGGCGTGCTTGGTCAGCCCCCGAAGCACGCCGAGCTGATCGGGGATCTCGTGCAGCATGCCGAGCCCGCGCCCGATCATGTGCGCCGGAATCTGCCCGGTCAGCGCCAGGACCGGGGTATTGCAGGCATAGGCGGTCGACAGGGCGGCGGTGGTGTTGAGCAGCCCCGGTCCCGGCACCACCGCGTAGGTCCCGATCCGGCCGGTCGCCTGCGCGTAGCCGTAGGCCATGTAGGCGACGCTCTGCTCGTGGCGCGCGTTGACCACCGAGACGGCGTTGCCGGCGTCATGCAGCGCGTTGAACATGGCGTCGAGCTGGACACCGGGCAGCCCGAACACCGTTTCGATCCCCTCGGTGATCAGGGACCGGACCATCGCCTCGCCGCCCGTCATCGTCTCGGCCCGCCGGCCCATCGGCATTCTCCAGTTCAGTGTTACCGCGCCTGTCGCGTTACCGGCAGGGACGGCGCATCAGCCGTCGCGGCGCGGTAACCGGCATCGCGAGCAGCAGCGAGGACAGGGTCTTGCCGTGCTGGTCGAGGTTCAGGGCGGCATTGACCCCGCCCTGCAGGACATCGTCGATCACGAAGTTCAGCGCCGGCAGGCCAGGCAGTTCGTAGCGCGTTACCCGCGAGGCCCCCTTGTGGGCGAAGGCCTCGAGCACCCGTTGCTCCGTCACCTGCTCAAGCAGCAGCCCGTAGGCTTCGGGACGGTAGGGAATGAGACTGATGCTGGACCGGTTGCCCTTGTCGCCCGCCCGGGCATGGGCGATCTCGTGCAGCCGTGTTGGCAGCGGCTCGTCGTCCTCGCTCATGCGGCGGTCTCGACCACGCGCACCGTGGGACGCACCAGGTCACGGTCAACCAGGATCGAGGCGGTGTGGATCTGGTCCGTCACCGACTGCCTGAACCCGCCTCCGGCCGCCGGACCGCTGCAGTACAGGCTCATCAGTTCCTGGTTGATGCGCTCGACGACGGCACGGTCGGACCCGCGCGAGGCGACCCGAACCCGGTAGTCGCCATCCGGCGTGACCGCGGCCGCGGCCGCGGCATCCCCGGCATCGCCGTCATGCACGCTGACCGTGCCCAGGATGTCGAACCGGATCGGGCAGTTCGTGCCGATGTCGCGGCAGCGCTCGCGCACCACGTCGACCGCGAGCCGCGCCCGGGCAAGGGCGTTGGGACCGGCGTAGCTCAGCTCCGCCTCCCCCATCCAGCCACCCTCGACGCTGACCGTCGCCTTGAGCGTGCCGGGCCGCGGCCAGCCGCGCGCGCCACTCAGACGGACCCGGTCCGGGCCGATTTCCTCGACCGTCACCCCGGTGATGTCGAGGATCACGTCGGCGGTGAGATAGTGCGCGGGGTCGTGGATCTCGTAGAGCAGCTGTTCCTTGACAGTGCCGGCGGAGACCAGCCCGCCGGTGTTGTCGGCCTTCGAGACCACGACGGTCCCGTCACGGCCGATCTCCGCGACCGGAAACCCGACCCGGGCCAGGTCGGGCACGTCCTTGTAGCCGGGATCCGCGTAGTAGGCGCCCGTCACCTGGGCGCCGCATTCGAGCAGGTGGCCCGCCATGGTGCCGGCGGCAAGCCGCGACCAGTCATCCTCCGCCCATTCGAACTCGTGCACCAGCGGTCCGAGCACCAGCGCCGGATCGGTACAGCGCCCGGTCACCACCACATCGGCTCCCAACGCCAGCGCCTCGGCGATCGGGCGTGCGCCCAGATAGGCATTGGCGGCAACCAGCGGCGCCTCGCCGATCTCCAGCCCCTCGATGGTCGGGTACCGGCGGACCTCGCCTTCGGACATCACCTCGAGCAGGTCGTCGCCCTCGACGATGCCGATGCGCAGGCCGTCACACCCCTGTTCCGCCGCGATCTCCGCGATCCGGGCCGCGGCCGCGGCCGGATTGGCGGCACCGAAGTTCGACACGATCCGGATACCCGCCAAGTGACAGTCGGCCAGCACCGGCCGGACATAGGCCTCGAGGAACGGCGAGTATCCGTGCCCGGGATCGGCGCGCCGGTGCTTCTGCGCCAACGCCAGGGTGCGTTCCGCCAGCGACTCGAAGATCAGGTAACGGGGACCATCCCGCCTCGCCAGGGTCTCCACCACCGGCCCGGCTGCGTCGACCCGGTCACCGGAGAATCCGGCACCGCATCCGATGTGCACGGTTTCCACGCCCACGGCACACCCTCCCGCTTCGTCGCCCCGATCCGACCCGCGCGCATCTAATCAGAAGGCGGTGGTGCGGGCAACATCGAGCCCGTGGACCGGCGCCTTTCGCGGCGATACCGTACCGGGCGCCTGCCCCCACCCTTCATCGAGAGCCCCGCCCATGCCACGCATCAATCGCGCCATCGAACTGCTCGCCCGGGACCAGCCGGTCTACTACGCCATGGTGAGCGAGCTGACCTACCAGCGGGGAGTTGTCGAGGCGCACAGCTGGGCCGACTACCTGACCATCGATCTCGAGCACCTGCCCTTCGACATGGCCGGACTGCACGCCTTCATGGCGGGGCTGGTGGCCGGGGGCCCGACCGCGACCGGCCACCGCACTCCGTGCGTCGTGGTGACCCTGCCCATGGACGGATCCAGCGCCGACGCCGTGCACGCCAACCGCTGGATGATCCAGCAGGCCCTGGCCGCCGGTGTCCACGGGCTGCTGCTGTGCCACGCAGAATGCCAGGAGGCGGTGAGCGCCTTCGTGGAGGGTGCACGCTACCCGTTCCGGTCTGCCGGGGTCGGCGACGGACTGGGCGAGGGTCGGCGCGGCTCCGGCGGCCAGCACACGGCGGCCCGGACCTGGGGCATCCCGGTTGCGGAGTATCTCCGGCGCGCCGATCCCTGGCCTCTCGATCCGGCCGGCGAGCTGATGCTCGGGCTGAAGATCGAGAACCGCCGCGCCCTCGAGCGCGCCGAGGCCTGCCTCGCCGTGCCCGGGATCGCCTTTGCCGAGTGGGGTCCGGGCGACATGGGAATGTCGCTCGGGCACGAGGATGCCCACGACCCGCCCTGGCCGGCCGACATGCTCGCCGCACGGAGCCGGGTCAAGGCGGCATGCGACCGGGCCGGTGTCGCGTTCCTCGACGTCATGCAGGCCGATACCGTTACCGGGCTCATCGACGAAGGTGTCAGGATCGGCGCCGCGACCGCCGAGGTCGCGGCGATCGGACGCCGCCACGTGGCGGGGAATGCCGTCAGGACGGGGTCCAGCCGGCAAACCGGCCCGGCCACGCCTGCGGAATGACCATCGAGCGCGGCGGCCCGCCGCCGATGACCTGGCCGATCTGGTCGGCAACCCCGTGCATCATGGCGTGGATCCCGCGATCGGTTCCGGACGCAATGTGCGGTGTCACGATGACATTCTTCATCGACAGCAGCGGGTTGTCGGGCAGCGGCGGTTCGGGGTCGGTCACGTCGAGCGCGGCACCGGCGAGGTGGCCGTCCCTGAGCACCCTGATCAGTGCCGCCTCGTCGAGAACCGGACCGCGCGACGCATTGACGAGATAGCCGCCCTGCGGGATCAGCCGCAGCTCCCGTTCCGAGACCAGGTGACGGGTCTCCGGCTGCAGCGGGACATGCAGGGTCACGAAGGTGGAGCCGGAGAACACGGCATCGAAACTGTCGGTCAGTGTCACGCCGTCGGGCGTCTCGCTGCCGGGTTCGACGAACGGGTCGTGCACGACCACCTCCATCCCGAGGCCGAGGGCGCAGATTGCGGCGACCCGGCGGCCGATCCGGCCATAGCCGAGAACGCCCAGGGTGCGGCCGAGCAGTTCGGTGCCGCGCATGTCGATCCGCTCGATGCTGTCGTCGCCACGCAGGAACCGGTCGCCCGTCATCACCCGTGCCGCCATCGCCATCAGCAGGGCCACCGCGTGCTCGGCGGTGGATTCGGTCGGTGCATCGGGGTTGTGGATGACGATGATCCCGCGTTCGGCGGCGGCCGCGACATCGATCTTGTCGACGCCTATACCGGGGGTGGCGACCATCTTCAGCCGTTCGCCCGCGCGGTCCAGGAAGGCCGCGTCCACCGGCTGCGGCCCGACCACCAGGATGTCGGCGTCGGCGACCTGCGCGAGGTCGGGGTCGATCACGACCTCGGCCATCTCCCTGATCCGCCCGGTCGCCCCCATCGGCAGTTCGTACTGCATGACCACTCGCACAGGCATGTCGCCCTCCGTTCCACTCGCTGGCACGCCACCGGAGCCGGGGCGCTGGAGCGCGAGCATAGCGTGCCCGCGACCCCCCCTGCACCCCGCATCGCGCGGGGCCGTGACAGCGGGCGGGTACCATGAACCGGTCAGGCGGATTCGCGAAGGTTCCGGCGGCGCACTGACCACCGGCACCAGCCTGCGGGGCGCCAGCATTCCGGTCGAGGTGAGCGTGCGCGAATCGGATTTCCCGCCGCTGCACGGCAACCGGGTCTGCGGTCCCGACGGGATCCGCCGCATGGTGCGCGAATGCCGCGGCGCCGCCGCCTGCCGTGGCCGGCCGGTCCCGTCCAACGGGGATGATCGTTTCGACTTCGACCGGAACGACACCCACTTCCCGGCCGCCGCCGGCGAGCACGCCGCCCGGGGGTGTTTCGACTGCCGGTCGCCCGGCAAGGGTGACGACGTCTTCCGGCCGGAGTCCGATCAGAAGCGCGGCCTCTTTCGCCTGCTGCCCGGTTCACGGGGCACGACCGGGCCGCGACAATCGTTTGCCTTGCCCGCGGCAACCCGCGTAGGGTCCCCGGAGAGGGACGGAGCGCGTTCCGCCTGTCCGAGAGGAGACGGTATCAATGCAGAAGAAGACTACGCAACGCGGGTCCGGTGTCACACGCCGTGACTTCATCGCCACCACCTCCGCCGCGGGTGTTGCGGCAACGGCATTCCTTGGCGGAAAGGCGCCGGCCTTCGCGTCAAGCCACAAGCTGCACTACCTGCAGTGGAGCAGCTTCATTCCGGATGCGGATGCCGAGATCCGGCGCCAGGTCGAGGAATTCGGCAAGGCCTCCGGAGTCGATGTCACGGTCGAGATGATCAACCAGAACGACATGACCCCGCGGATTACCGCCGCGATCGAGAGCGGCAAGGGTGCGGACGTCATGCTGCTGATCAATAACCAGCCGCACCTGTTCGCCAACGGGCTTGCCGATCATGGTGCGCTGATGTCGGAGCTTGCCGGCGGCGACATCTACGACTGGGCCAACGGCGCCGTGACCGTCGACGGCGTGGCGCGTGCCGTGCCGCTGTTCAACATCGGCAACGCCATCGTCTACCGCAAGGACGTGTTCGACGAACTCGGGCTTTCGGCACCCAACACCTGGGACGAATACCTCGAGGTCGGCCGGGCGCTGAAGAACAACAACCTGCCGGTCGGACAGACGCTCGGCCACACCTTCGGCGATGCCCCGTCCTTTGCCTACCCGCTGCTGTGGAGCTTCGGCGGCATGGAGGTCGATGCCTCCGGCAAGGTGGCGGTGAACTCGGCCGAAACCCACCAGGCGCTGGCCTTTGCCAAGGAGTTCTGGGAAGCCGCGTGCGACCCGGGAGGACTTGCCTGGGACGACACCAGCAACAACCGGGCATTCCTGGGCCAGACCATCGGTGCGACCCTGAACGGGGCCAGCATCTACTTCGTCGCCAGGCGCAAGTTCCCGGACCTCGCCGACAAGCTCGCGCACGTCAACAATCCCGAGGGCCCCGGCGGGCGCTACCACGTGATCGGGCCGCGCAGCCCGGCGATCATGAAGTACTCGGAGGAACAGGACGCGGCCGCCGACTTCATCCGCTTCATGTTCCAGGATGACAACTTCAGCCAGTTCATCACCGTCAACAGCGGCTACGTGCAGGGACTGACGCCGAAGTGGGAGAATCACCCGGTGTGGGATTCCGACCCGGCGCTCAAGATCTTCAGCACCAATGCCAAGTACGGGCGCAGCTACGGCCATGCCGGTCCGTGGAACCGCGCCTCGGGCGAGGTCGCCGAGAAGTACATCGTCGTCGACATGTTTGCCCGCGCCGTCCAGGGCGAGGATCCGAAGGAGATCGCGGCCTGGGGACAGAAGGAAATGGAAAACGTCTACGGCGCCTGACGCCTGAACGGCCCGCGGCGGTTTCGACCGCCGCGGGCCCACATTCTGACCTGCCGGCACATCCACCAACCGGGTTGGCGACACTGCGATGACAACACCGCAGCCGGTGAACGCGCCTTCGCTCTGGGCCAGGTTCGCCACCTCTCTCGAAGACCAGCGGGTGCTCGGCTACGTGCTGATGGCGCCGGCGCTGCTGCTGATCGTCATCTTCATCGCCTACCCGTTCGTGCTCGGCGTGTGGATGTCGCTCACCGACAAGATCGTCGGCACGCCGGGCACCTACATCGGGCTCGGCAACTACGAACGGCTGTTCGCCAGCGACATCTTCCTGACCGCGGCATGGAACACGGTGTTCTTCACCACGGTGGCCACCGTCTTCAAGGCGGTGCTGGGGATGTGGCTCGCCGTGCTGCTCAACCGCAGGTTCCGGTTCGCCAACATCACCCGGGCATCGGTCCTGCTGCCGTTCATCGTGCCCACGGTGCTCAGCACGCTGGCGTGGCTGTGGATGTTCGATGCCACCTTCAGCGTCTTCAACTGGACCCTGCGCTGGATGTGGCAGATGGAAATCAGCATCCTCGGCCTGGTCCTGAAGGAGAACTGGGGGTTCTTCCGCGGTCCGCTGTGGCTCGGCGATCCCGACCTGGCCATGGCCTCGGTGATCCTGGTCAACGTCTGGCGCGGCCTGCCGTTCTTCGCCATCTCGTTCCTGGCGGGACTGCAGACCATCCCGCCGGACCTGTATGACGCCGCCGACATCGACGGGGCGAGCGGCTGGAAGAAGTTCTGGCACGTGACCCTGCCGCTGATCAAACCGGTCGCGATCGTGGTGATCGTGTTCTCCATCGTCGTGACCTTCGCCGACTTCCAGCTGGTCTACATCCTCACGCGCGGTGGCCCGAACAACGAGACCCACCTGCTGGCGACGCTCGCCTATCAGCTCGGCATGGGTTCGGGGAACATCGGACAGGGAGCGGCCGTCGCGCTGTTCATGCTGCCGATCCTCGCGGTGGTCATCATCTTCCAGCTCTGGTACCTGCGACGCGAAGGGGTGCGATAGCCATGAACGCCATGGTCGGCGAAACCTATGTCCGGCGGCTCGTGATCTTCTACATTCCGCTGTTCATGTTCGTCTTCGTGATGCTGTTTCCCTTCGCGTGGATGCTGATCACCTCGATCAAGCCGGATACCGAGCTGTACAATCCGCGCATCTCGCCGTTCATCGTGCGCGAACCGACACTCGAGCACTGGGAAAGCCTGTTCGGCACCACCCTGTTCATCCGGTGGGCGATCAACACGCTGTGGGTCGCCATCGCCTCGACGGCGGTGTCGCTGTTTGCCGGCGTGCTCGCCGGCTACGCCCTGTCACGCCTGGTGTTCCGGGGCTCGACCATGTTCGGCATCATGATCTTCGTGACCTACCTGGTGCCGCCGACGCTGCTGTTCATCCCGCTGACCGGGGTGGTGACGTGGATGGGACTGCAGGACACCACCTGGTCGCTGATCTTCACCTACCCGACCTTCCTGGTGCCGTTCTGCACCTGGCTGCTGATGGGGTACTTCCAGACCATCCCGAAGGAACTTGAGGAGTGTGCCCGCATCGACGGCGCGACGCGGCTGCAGGCGATGTCCCGCATCGTCATCCCCCTTGCGGTCCCCGGGATCCTGTCGGCCGGGATCTTCGCCTTCACGCTGTCGTGGAACGAGTTCCTCTATGCCCTCGTGTTCATCCACTCGCCCGAGAACAAGACCATTCCGGTCGGTGTGACCAGCGAGCTGATCAAGGGTGACGTGTTCTTCTGGGGAGCGCTGATGGCCGGAGCCCTGTTCGGCTCGGTCCCGGTGGCGGTGGTCTACTCCTTCTTCGTCGAACACTACGTGTCGGGCATGACCGGCGCGGTGAAGGGATAGGGGAGCATGCGGTTGACCGAACCGACTTCGTCCGCCGGCACCGCCGGTCCCGACCGGAAGGGCGGGCCCTGCACCGGTCTTCGCAACACCGGTGCGTGGCCCATGCCGCGCGGAACGGCCCGCACCGGCGTTGACGGGGTGCCGGGCATCGGCACATCGGCAGGGCGCGGCGAGCCGGCCGCCCCGGCGATCCGCGAAAACACGCCGCCAGCACCGGAACGCAGCGCGTCCGGGTCAACGGCACCAAGTCCCGGGGGATAAGGCTCGATGGCACAGATCCTGCTCAAAGACCTGCGCAAGACCTACGACCAGACCGAGGCGGTCCGCGGCATCAACCTGGACATCGAACACAACGAGTTCGTGGTCCTCGTGGGCCCGTCGGGCTGCGGCAAGACCACGACGCTGCGAATGATTGCCGGTCTCGAGGAGATCACCGACGGCGTGATCCTGATCGGGGACCGGGTGATCAACAACGTTCCGCCGAAGGACCGCGACATCGCGATGGTGTTCCAGAACTACGCGCTGTACCCGCACATGACGGTCCAGGAGAACATGTCCTTCGGCCTGCGCCTGCGCAAGGTCCCGCGCGACGAGATCGGCCGGCGCGTGTCGCATGCCGCCGGGATCCTCAACATCGGCGAGTTGCTGCAGCGCCGCCCCAAGCAGCTTTCCGGCGGCCAGCGCCAGCGCGTCGCCATGGGTCGGGCCATCGTGCGCAACCCGCAGGCCTTCCTGTTCGACGAACCGCTGTCCAACCTCGATGCCAAGCTGCGGGTGCAGATGCGCACCGAGATCAAGAAGATCCACCAGCGGGTGCAGACCACCGTGGTCTACGTCACCCACGACCAGGTCGAGGCGATGACGCTCGCCGACCGGATCGTGGTGATGAACCACGGCATCATCGAGCAGGTGGGCACGCCGCAGGAGATGTACGAGGCGCCGCTGACCCGGTTCGTCGCCGGGTTCATCGGCTCGCCGGCCATGAACTTCATCCCGTGCCGCGTCGTCAACGCCGGCTCCGGCCTGGGCGTGCGCCTGTCCGACGACATCACCCTTGCCCTTCCCGATGTCCAGGCCGACCGCTACCGCGGCCATGTCGACCGTCCGCTGATCTTCGGCATCCGGCCCGAGCACATGACCGAGCAACGCCAGCACACCAACGCGCAGCAGATCGACTTCTCGTGCACGGTCTCGGTGCTCGAGCCCATGGGTGTCGACACCATGGTGTTCGTCGAGATCGACGGCACCGAGGTCACGGCGCGGGCCGCCCCGAGGTCGGTCAGTCCCGTGGGCGCGGAAATGGCCTTCACCATCGACATGAACAACATGCACCTGATCGATCCCGAGACCGACCGGGTCATCTAGCCGCGGATCGGTCCAGACTGCTTGACAGGCACCGGCACCGATCCGTAAGAATTTGACGGACAAAGCATGGGCGCCGAACCGGTGTTTTCAGCGAACGGCCGGAGGCACGGCCCCGGGAAACTCGACGGTGAACGGACATCATGCAGGTAGCGGTCAGGGGAAAGCAGTTCCGCATCGGTGACACGCTGCGCGAACACATCGAGACTGCCGTCACCCGTATCGCGGCAAAGTACTTCGGCAATCCGCTCGATGCCGCGGTCACCGTGACCCGGGACGGATCGGTGGTCAGGGCCGACATCTCGGTCCATGTCGGCCGGCGGATCCAGATCCGCGGCCATGGACAGGCCAGCGAACCCTATGCCGCGTTCGATGCGGCAAACGAGAAGATCGACAAGCAGTTGCGGCGGTTCAAGCGCCGGATCCGGGATCATCACCAGCGCGGCACCGAACCCGAGGAGGTCGATGCCCAGGAGGTGGTCTTCGCCGCCCGCGACGATGCGGCCACGCCGGAATCCCCTGACGGGGACGGCGAATGGCAGCCGGTGGTGGTCGCGGAAATGACAACCAACATCAGGACTCTCTCGGTCGAGGAAGCCGTCATGCACATGGAGCTGGCAGACGCGCCCGTGCTGCTGTTCCAGAACGCCGCCCACGACGGCCTGAACGTGGTCTTCCGGCGTACGGACGGCAACATCGGCTGGATCGACCCGCTGGGCCGGAGTACCTGATCGCCGGACCTCGGTCCGCAGGATATCGCCAGGTTTCGCAAGGACCATGGAGATACGCGACATCATCGAGCCGGATGCGGTCATTCCGCACCTGAAGGCAAACAGCAAGAAGCAGGCGCTGCAGGAACTGGCCCGGCTCGCCTCGGACATCACCGGGCTCGCGCAGCGGGAGGTGTTCGACGTGGTCCTCCAGCGCGAGCGTCTCGGCTCGACCGGTGTGGGCAACGGCATCGCCATCCCCCACGGCAAGCTGCCGGGGCTGGAACGGCTCTACGGCCTGTTCGCCCGGGCCGACCATGCCATCGACTTCGACGCGGTTGACGACCAGCCGGTGGACCTGGTCTTCCTGCTGCTCGCTCCCGAACGGGCGGGAGCGGACCACCTGAAGGCGCTGGCCAAGGTCTCGCGCCTGCTCAGGGACCAGTCGGTCTGCGCCCGGCTCCGCGGCTGCAGCACCAGCGCTGCCATTTTCACCCTGCTGACCGAGCCCGACGCGGCCTGACCCGGGGCCGGGGAACCGGCCTGGCCGCTACCTCATGCCGCCGGACACGTAGATGGTGTCGGCCGTCATGTAGGGTGCGGCGTCGGAACAGGCAAACAGGATCGTCTCGGCGATTTCCTCGGCTTCCGCGGCCCTGCCCATGGGAGTCATGGCGGCATAGGAGTCGAGCACGGATTTCGGAGTGGTGTCGTGAAACGGCGTGTCCACGATCGCCGGCGAGATCGACAGGCAGCGAATGCCGCGGGCCGCGAATTCCCGGCCGATTCCCAGGGTCATGGTATCGACCGCACCCTTCGAGGAGGCGTAGTGCACCGAGTTGCCGGCGCCGCCGACCCGCGCCGCGATACTGGCGATATTGACGATGACCCCGGCCCCGTTCTCGAGCATGTGCGGCAGGATGGCCTGGGCCGCGTTGAAGGTGCCCCGGACGTTCAGTGCGTAGGTCCGCTCCCACAGGTCCTGGGTGATCTCGAGGAAAGGCTTGCGCGCCAGCGCGGCGCCGGCCGAGTTCAGTTCGAAGTCGATGCGGCCGAACTCGCGGATCGCGCCCTCGACCATGGCGTCGACCTCGGAGCGGTCGGTCACGTCGCACCGGACCCAGCTGGCGCGCCGGCCCAGCTGGATCACCTGGTTGGCGGTCCGTTCGGCGGCCTCGGCGTCGATGTCGGCACAGACCACCGACGCTCCCTCGCGTGCAAACACCAGGGCGGTGGCGCGGCCGATCCCGCTGCCGGCACCGGTGATCAGGATTGTCTTGTCGACGAAGTAGTCGGGGGTCTTCGGCATCTGGTCCTCCATGTTCCGGGCCGCCCGATATGACCCGACCCGGCGTTCGCGGTCAATTGCCGCGCCGGCAGGGCGCGGAACCCGTGGCGGGTCGTGCGGGAGGCGGCGGCGCGCGGACGTCTTCACGCGTTGCGCCGGCCACACCGACGCTTGAACGGGCGGGCCGCGTTTCGCCATACTGGCGGGAACAGGAGGACTCCCAGATGAACGATGCTGCACCCACCCGGGCCGAGTACGCCGCTTCTTCCGAGAAATTCCTGCGCGAGGGAGTCGCCCGCGCCGCCGCCCTCGACAACCGGGGGCCGCTGCGGCGCGACGGCAGCGGCGCACTCCATCCCGACATTCTCGGGGCCTACTGGAAACACGGTTTCTATGTCTTCGAATCGGTGATCGACGAGGCCGAGATCGCCGAACTGAGGGCCGATGCCGACATGATGATCGCCGGCGCGCCGGTGCGTCCGGGCGCGGAGGTCGACACCCGGGGTCGCCCCGCGCGGGGCCGCGACCACGCCCGCGAGCCCTACACCCTGATCAAGCCGTTGTCCGATCCCTGGGGCGGGACCGACAAGCTCAACGGCAGGCATCCCTCCCGGATGACGCAGCCTGTCCCCGATACCGATGCCCCGGAGTACGTGGTGTTCCTGATGTTCGGCATGTGCCAGGAGATGCCGGCGGCACTCAGGGTCTACGGCCACCCGGACCTGCTTGCGACGGCCGCGGCCATCAACGGGTCGGACTTCGTGCCGTTCAACGACGCCATCTTCGTCAAGCAACCGGGGGTCGGCGGTTCGGTCGCCTGGCACCAGGACGGCGTCACCCACTGGGACTCACCCGACTGGGACGAGGGCAGCCACGGGTTCAACTTCCAGATCCAGCTCTACCCCACGACACCGGCCAACTCGCTGTGGGTGGTGCCGGGAACCCACCGAGCCGGCAGGGTCGACATCCCGGCGCGCATCGCGGCGAATGGCGGCGACGAGCGGCTGCCCGACGCGGTCCCGCTGCTGTGTCGACCCGGCGACGTGACCGCGGTCAACCGGCAGATGCTGCATGCCTCCTTTGCCAACACCTCGCCCGACATGCGCCTCTCGATCACCTTCGGGTTCCACCGGCTCCGCTCGGTGATCGGCCAGCGCGGAGCGCTCAGCATGAAGGACGCGGAGGTCTACGACGAGGAGCGGATCTTCCGGCGCTCGGCCGTGATCGCGGTGGCGATCGACGCGCGCCGCCAGCACTTTCCGGACGAGACGCCCTACCGCTACCTGCCGTTCGCCGACCGCGAGGACGAGTTCCGCTACGGGCCGGAGACCTTCGAGAGCGTGATCCGCGACTACAACACGCGCGACCTCGCGATCTGAGACCGGACAGTCTCAGGCGGCAAGGCCGGCGAGCCGGTCGAGCATCGGCAGCACCACGCCGGCCCCGTCCGACGGAAGGGTCATCAGCACCCGTTCGACGCCGGCGTCGCGATAGCGGCCCAGCAGGTCGGGGTCAGCGGCCGGTCCGTAGACCGTGATCGACAGCGTGTCGGGATCACGTCCCGCTTCCGCCGCCATCTGCCGGAACGCCGGCAGCTTGCCGAGCACGTCGCCGTAGGCCGGGCGGGTCGCATGCGGCAACCACCCGTCACCGTAGGCGACGGCCCGCCTGGCACCGAACGGGAATGCGCCGCCCACCAGGATCGGCGGGTGTGGTGTCTGCACCGGTCTCGGCCGGGTGATGATGTCCTCGAACGCGACGTGGCGGCCGGCGTAGGACGCGGTTTCCGACGCCCAGATCGCCTTCATGGCCTCGATCCTCTCGCGCATCAGCCCGAGCCGTGTCCGGAACTCGGTGCCGTGGTTGGCCATCTCCTCGGCGTTCCAGCCCGCCCCGATACCGAACAGGAACCTGCCGCCGGAAACCCGGTCGAGCGAGGCCACCGACTTCGCGGTCTGGATCGGGTCCCGCTGCACCACGAGGCAGATGGCGGTACCGAGCCTGAGCCTGCTCGTGACCGCGGCGGCCGCCGACAGGGTCACGAACGGGTCCATCACGTCGCAGTACTTCTGCGGCAGCTCACCGCCGGCGGGGAACGGCGAGAGCCGCGACGCCGGGATGTGGGAGTGCTCCGGTGTCCACAGCGACTCGAACCCGCGCTCCTCGAGCGCGCGCGCAAGCTCGGCGGGACCGATCGAGTAGCCGGTGAAGAAGATCGAGACACCGACCTTCACCGCGGGGCTCCCCGGCCCGGTGCCGTGCCTTCGGCGACGACCGGGTTGGACAGGGTGCCGATGCCCGAGATCTCCACCTCGCACAGGTCCCCGGGTTTCATGTTCTCGGCGTGGCCCTCGGTTCCCATCCACAGCATGTCGCCCGGCTCCAGCGTCAGGTAGCGCGACATGGTGCTGATGTAGCGGGCGACGCCGAAGATCATGCTGTTGGTCGGAAACGTGATCACCTCGCGCCCCGACAGCCGCACCGTGGTCACCAGGCTGTCCAGGTCCGCCTCGGTCTCGATCCACGGTCCCATCGGCTTGAAGGTGTCGGTGTTCTTGGCCCGCCACAGCGTGCGGTCGATCCGCTGCCAGGTCCGCTCGCTGACGTCGTTGCCGATGGTGTATCCGAACACGCAGCCGAGCGCGTCCCGCTCCGACAGGTTCCGGGCCCGCCTGCCGATGACCACGACCAGTTCGCCCTCGTACTGGAAGGCGTCGGTGGAGTCCGCCGGCTTGACGATCGGCCGGCCGTGCCCGATCAGCGCGTTCACCGCCCGGTAGCCGACGTCCGGCTTGTCCGGCAGGACCGGTTCGCGGTTGGCGGCGCGTGCGATCGCGCGCACGTGTTCGGCGTAGTTCTGCCCGGCCGCGTAGAAGGTGCGCGGGATCACCGGCGGCAGGAAGGCCGCCGCATCGACGCCAACCGATCTCCCGAGCCTCCCGCCGGGCGCAAACAGGTCGCCCTCGACCAGCTCGATGTTCTCGCCCTCAACGATCCCGTACCGCGGCGTGCCGCCGTCATCAATCCGCGCCCAGCGCATGTCGCCTCCCCCTGCGATTCCGGTTCGGACTATGTGGAAGCACCCATGGCCGGTCAACCGGCGGCGGCGTCCTCGGCCGGACCGTCCACGTCGACGAGTCGGCCCGCACACCCGTGTCTGACGGGATGCGGGGACCGGGGACGGGTCGGCGCTCCCGGTCTCGCTGACACGACACACCTGCAGGACCTGGCGGCCGGGTGGTGCGGCCCGGACAGGTCCAGGACCTCGCGCGACCAGGTGATGATGCCGGCACCCACGGTGGCCACTCCCGGCGCAAGGCGCGGCGGGGATTGGAGTGGACCTCGGACCGCTCAGGCGGCAACGCCCATGCCTGCAGGACCGGAGTCACGTCGAACGGATCTCCCGAACGTGCTGGTCTTCCTGCATGGAGAACATCAGCGACATGACCGAGGATGCGGTCGAGGACGGGTCCTCAGGCTGAGAGAGGCTGGCAGGCCATGCCATCCGTCACCACCGAACAGGACCTGGTCGCCGCCTGCCGGGAGACCCTGCGCCAGTGGCCGCAGGCCCGGGCAGAGTACGCTGGCCCGGCGGATGGCGGCCCTGAATGGCGAAAGCCGCCCCCACCACATGGCGATGTACGGGTTCCGGACGCCCGAACCGCCGGATGTGAGAACCGCCGTCAGGCGCCTCGGCGGACGACGACATGGCGGCACAGCTGACCGGGCTCGCCCGGTTCGCCGCCGATCGGGACGGTACGTGGCCCGATTTTTGGACATGCGGGTGCAACCAAAGGCAGATGTCGGCCATCCGGCGCAGGCCGCAGTGGAAGCGGCGCTCGAAGGTCGGCCGGCGCTCGCCGAGGCGATCGCGTCGTTCCGGGACCGGATACAGCAGGCAATGGAAGGCCCGGCCCCCGGCGAAGACCTGCCGAGCCCCTCACCGTTCGACTGACCGGCAACCGGCGCGCGCCAGCCGAATTGCTTCCCCCTCGGCACGGGTGATCGACCTGGCGCCGTGCCGGCCGGGAGCGATACGCTCCAACCGGGTGCCGATCGTACTTCGCGGCAGGCCACGGCGAAGGAAAATTCGTGCCGATGGGGAAAGACTCGCACAGGCACACGGGAGAACGGCACCAGGATCACCTGAACCGCGTATCGTGCAGCCGCCGGCAAGTCTTCGTGGCAGTCAATCTGTCGTTCCTCCCTGCAACATCCGGAGTCGCTTCGCCGTCTTCGGATTCGCCCCGGTGTCCGGCAATACGGTGACGGCTCTCCCGCCGCCTTGTGATCGGCGGATTTCGCAATAGACTGCGCGACATCAGGAGCGCGGCACGGGGAGAAACCTGGTGAGCACTGCAATCAGCGGCCTCGATCACGCCATCATCGCGGTGAGCGACCTCGAGGCGGCCCGGGCCCGGTTCGAGGCCCTGGGCTTCACCTGCGCCCCACTTGGCAACCACGTCGGCAAGGCGACGGCGAACCACTGCATCATGTTCCCCGACAGCTACCTCGAGCTGGTGGGCATCAACGAACCGGACAATCCCGACAGCCTTGACCTCGCCGGCTTCTTCGCCTCCCGCGGAGAGGGCCTGGTGCAGGTGGCGCTCTCCACTTCCGACGCGGACGCCGCCAGGGCCGGAATCGAGGCCCGGGGCTTCTCGCCGACCGGTCCGGACGACCTGGCACGCCCGCTCGAGGATCCGCCCGGGGCGATGGTACGGTTCCGGAACCTCCAGATCCCTCACCACGAGACCGGCGGTCTTGGCACCTTCCTGTGCGGCCACACCACACCTGCCCTCATGCGACCCGCGGGCTCGACGGGGCATGCCAACGGAGCCCGCAACCTGATCGGCGCGCTCGCCGTTGCCGACGATGTCGGGGCGGTATCGGACCCGTGGTCGCGCCTGCTCGACCGACCCTCGTCGTGGTCGGACGCGGGCGCCGCGATCCTGCAGACCGGGCGCGGCGAGGTATTCGTCGCCCCGGCAGACGCGCTCGGCACGGACCGGCGGATCGCGGACCTCGCCGCAGCCGCGTCACTCCCCTCCCCGCCGCCCGTGCGCCCCTTCTGGTATTCCATCAGGATCGAGGTCTCCTCGATCGATGCCGTGGGCGACTGTCTCGCACGCGCCGGCGCGGTCATCGAGGAGGCCGGGACGAACTGGCTGCGCATTACCGAGTGCGGTGTGCCCATCGCGTTCGGGGAACCGTCGCGCGCGCAGTAGTGATCCCGGCGCGGAGGTCGCGTTCGACCCGAAAAGCGGGTTCCGGGTTCCGCAGAGAGCGGATTACCGTGCAGTGACGCGTCAATCAGACCGCCGCCGTGAGCCGGCACCCGACGGTCTCCCGGCCGGCCGCGCAGCAAGGCGGCCGGGGAAGCTGTGACACGGGGATTCAGTGCCGGCGATTGATTTCGGCTTCGAGGGCACGGAGCTGTTCGATCAGGTCATCGAATGACAGCGCATCGGACCCGACGATGCCGGCGCGGCGCATGGCGCCGTAGTCGGATCGAAGTCCGGCACTCTCGTCGTCGTCGGGCACGAGCCGGAACCCGCCGTTCAGACACAGGTCGTAGCGGGCATAGCTCGCATTGAAGAAGACCGTCTTGTGGCGGACCACGTCCTCCAGGAGAGCGCGGTCCACGAGCGCCGCGCGGCCGGCGTCATGGCGGGCGAGGCAGGCGAGGTCGAACCAGTGTCGCGAGAGACGCTCGGGGCTGGCGGACAGCCGACGCCGGTTGCACTCGACATGGACCAGCGTGGCCTTCTCCCAGAACGTGCGCGCCGGGGACAGGACCGTCACCATCGCGGCGGGCCAGTCGAGAGCCGGGGTCAGGGTGGCGATGTCGGGGACGATCCCGTGCCGCTCGTTGGGATCAACGACGTTGCGGCCGCCGAACTCCAGCAGGACCTCGGTGGCAAGGTAGCCGACGGGATTCTCGACGGCCGAAGGGTAGGCGAACCACACCCGTTCGCCGTCGTCGCCGATGCGAACGGCATGCTGGTCCGACGCCGGGAAACCGCCGGCCACGGCTTCCAGGGCGGGACCGACGACATGGCGGACGTAACCGTCGACGCGGGACTTGAGCCGGTCGCTGAGTCTGCGGATCGCGGATCGGCTGACGCCCGGCGCAAAGACATCGAAGCCGTCGGCGAAGGCGCGGTAATCCAGGGTGATGTCGACGTCCTCGGAGAACCGGTCGACGACCCGATAGACCTTCGAGAGCGAGGTGCCGCCCTTGAAGGCCATCGGATGACGGTCCGGGATGGAAAACAGGGTCTGGAGGACCCGGCAGACCCAGACGTCCTTCTCGAGGACGACCGCCGGCCGACCCAGGCGGGCGGCGGCGGTCTCGAGGATGTCGCGGCGGTCGGCCTCCGGCAGCGACAGAAAGGCGTCAGCCACGATCGGCGGCCCCCGCGTCGAGCGCGTCCGCCATCCACGCCGGCATGTCGGCCGAGCGGAGCCTGGCGAACGCCTCGGGGCCGATCGCGGCTTCGATCCTCGCGACAGCCCCGGGAGTCGCGTTGTCCCTGCCGAGATACCAGAGAGCGGCGAGCCCGAGGCCGGCGGGCTCGCCGGCGAACTGCAGGCGGCGGCGGTTCGAGGTATGGATCATCCTGACCGTGGTGCTGCCGATCCGGATCGGACGGCTTGACGCACTGGTGTGATACACCGGCTCCATCGGCGCCTGGGTGCTGAGCCCGAGGCGCCGGGCAGCCTCGGCGCCGTGGAGCTGGACGGTCTCGCCGTTGTCCCGGGCGATGGCCCGAACCACCTCGGCGACGCCCGGATGCACGTTGCCGACGAAGCGGCTTTTCCTGGGCCGAACAAAGACGCCCCGCGAAAGCCGCTCGATGCCGCCGGCCGCGACGATGCGTGCGAGCGCCCGGTCGACCGCGGCGCGCGAGCCGTGGGCGGCGAAGCGCGAGGTTGTAAACGGCCTGCCCTGCGGCAACCTGCGGATGTCGGCCCTGATGGATTCCGCGACGGACATGGTGGAGTCCTTTCTGTCTGAAAACATAAATGTTTTACTGACAATTTGCAAGAGCCGGACCGCCCCTCCAACCGGCAGACGGCGGGTCAGCTGTGTATCGGGACGGATGGAGCGGGTTTCGAGCGTACAGAACCAGGGGCAATCGGACGCGGTCGCCGCAAGACGGAGCGATGGATGGTCGAATGCCACGAGCGTACGGACCGGCCCTGGAGTCCGGAACCACGCGCTTTTGGTGTGATGTCGGGCTCTGCCGCCAGCCTTACCGGGCGACGGCCGGAATCGAAGCCGGGCCTTGCGTCCGGTGGACTTGTCCCGCGGCAGCGCCAACGCGCGCGGCAGGCGCCCGCAAGCCGGCTCTGTCACCGTTGACGCCTCCCCGGAAACCAGGCGCGGTGTGCGCATCGCGTTCGCGCGTCGGTCAGGCACTTGCGATCGCTCAGTGTGGGCATAGACTGCCGCCCGATGCCGGGGAACGGGAGACAGGTGCATGTACGAACTTGAGGACTTCGGGAGTTTCCACGTCGGCGGACGGCTGATCGAGGTCTCAGGGCAACCGTCCCGGACCGTTGCCTACGCGCCCGGCATGGAGATCGAGTACGACCCGAACGGCAGGTTCCGGATCGAACAGGTCTACGTGCAGTACTTCGTCCCCCGCGAGCGCCGCTTCGAACCCGCGCTGGTGCTGCTGCACGGCGGCGGGCTGACCGGGGCCTGCTGGGAAACCACGCCGGACGGCCGGCCGGGCTGGCTGCACCACTTCCTTGCACAGGGATTCGCGGTCCATGTCATCGACAATGTCGAGCGCGGCCGCTCGGGGTTCTGCGCCGTCGAGGGGATCTGGGACGGCGTGCCGCTGGCCCGCACCCTGGAAGAGGCGTGGGACCTGTTCCGCTTCGGCCACCCCGACGACTTCGAGGCCCGGGTGCCGTTTCCCGGCCAGCGGTTCCCGATCGGCCATCTTGAGCAGTTCCAGCGCCAGTTCGTGCCGCGCTGGACCTCGACCTCGGAGGCGCAGGTTCGCGGCGTGTCCGCTGCACTCGAGCGCATCGGCCCCTGCGTCATGATCTGCCACAGCCAGGGGGGCTACCTCGGCTCGCGCGCGGCGGTCGCACACCCCGGGCTCGTCCGCGGCCTGGTCTGTGCCGAGGCGGCGGCCTACCCGGACGCCGACGGACTCGCGGCCGGTACCGGGTTTCCGTGGCTGATGCTGCTCGGCGACTACCTCGAGAGGACCGAGCGCTGGGCCAGGGGGTCTGAGGCGGCACGCGCCTGCGCCGGCGAGATCGTCCGGCTCGGAGGCCGGGCCGAGGTGGTGGAACTGCCCGATGTCGGCTTTGCCGGTGCTTCGCACATGTACATGATGGACGGGCATTCCGCGGAAATCGCGGCGTGGCTCGGCGACTGGATCCGGTCGCGCTGCTGAGCAGCCGGATCAGGCCTGCACGATCTTGCCGGGATTCATGATGTTGTCCGGGTCGAAGGCCCGCTTGACCGCCGCCATCAGCGACAGCGCCGCGCCGTGCTCGGCCTCGAGGAACTTCATCTTGCCGTAGCCGACCCCGTGCTCGCCGGTGCAGGTTCCGCCCATGGCGATCGCCCGCTCGACCATGCGGTCGGAATGGGCCTGGGCCTGGTCGAGTTCATCCTGGTTGTCCGGGTCGACCAGGTAGACCAGGTGGAAGTTGCCGTCGCCGACGTGACCGACCAGCGGCGCGATCAGCCCGGTCCCCTCGAGGTCCTCCCTGGTCCGTGCAATGCACTCCGCGAGCCGCGAGACCGGCACGCAGACATCGGTGGTCCAGCCCTGGCTGCCCGGCCGCAACGCCAGTGCCGCGTAATAGGCATCGTGACGCGCCTGCCACAGCCGGTTGCGGTCCTCGGACCGGGTCGTCCACTGGAAGGCGCTGCCCCCGAATTCCTCCGCGATCGCCTGCACGTTCTCGGCCTGCTCGACCACGCTGGCCTCGGAGCCGTGGAACTCGAAGAAGAGAGTGGGACGGACCTCGTAGCCCTCGAGTTTCGAGTAGCTGACGCAGGCGCCCATCTGGGTCGCGTCGAGCAGTTCCATCCGGGCCACAGGGATTCCCGACTGGGTGGTCAGGATGGTGGTGCTGACCGCGCTGTCGAGGTCGGGAAACTGGCAGACCGCAGACGAGATCGCCTCCGGGATCCCGTACACCCTGAGCGTGATCTCGGTGATGACACCGAGCGTTCCCTCCGAGCCCACCAGCAGGCGGGTCAGGTCGTACCCGGCCGACGACTTTCGCGCGCGCCGGCCGGTGCGGACCACGCGTCCGTCCGGCATCACCGCCTCGAGCGAGAGCACATTCTCGCGCATGGTGCCGTACCGCACCGCGTTGGTTCCCGATGCCCGGGTCGCGGTCATGCCGCCGATGGTCGCGTTCGCACCCGGGTCGATGGGAAAGAACAGGCCGGTGTCGCGCAGGTACTCGTTCAGCTGCTTGCGGGTCACGCCCGGCTGGACCGTGACGTCCAGGTCCTCGGCATTGACCGCGAGCACCTGGTCCATGGCCGACAGGTCGATGCAGAGCCCGCCGCGCAGTGCCGCCACGTGGCCCTCGAGCGAGGTTCCGACACCGAACGGGACCACCGGGAACCGGTGTTCGGCGCACACCGCGACCGCCTCGGCGACCTCGGCTGTCGACCCGGCGAAGAACACGCCGTCAGGCGCGACCGCCTGGTGATAGCTCTCGTCCTTGCCGTGGCGTTCACGGATTGCCGCCGACAGCGTCAGACGGTCACCGAAACGCTGCTTGAGGACCCCGAGAACACGGTCCCGGACCTCGGGGTCGGACGGTCGCGCATCGACCTGCATCGGGATCTCCCCTGTTCTCGTTCAACCGTTCACGCAACCTCGAGGCGCCGGGCGCCGGCCAGTTGCTGAGCCACCAGTCTGGCATACCGGCCGCCGGCGGCAAGCAGCTCGTCGGGCGTCCCGGTCTCCACCACCCGTCCCGCGTCCAGCACCACGATCCTGTCGGCGGTGCGCACGGTGGACAGGCGATGGGCAATCACGATGGTGGTGCGGTCCGCGCGCAGCATGTCGAGCGACCGGCGCACCTCCGCCTCGTTGGTCGCATCGAGATGGCTGGTTGCCTCGTCGAGAACCAGGACCGGGGCGTCCTTGAGGAAGGCGCGGGCGATCGCAACCCGCTGGCGCTGTCCGCCCGACAGGCTGGTTCCACGTTCACCCACCATGGTGTCGAGCCCGTCCGGAAGAGTGTCGACCAGGGGGCCGAGCGACGCCCGCTCGAGCGCATCGCGCAGTTCCTCCGGCCCGGCGGTCGGACGCGCGATCATGACGTTCGCGCGCAGCGTGTCGTTGAACAGGTAGGTGTCCTGTGCGACCAGCGCGATCCTCGCGCGCAGTTCGTCAAGCCGGTAGTCCCGCAGGTCGGTTCCGTCGAGCAGGATCCGGCCGCTTTCCGGATCCCAGAACCTGAGCAGCAGATGGGCCATCGTGGTCTTGCCGGCACCCGACGCGCCGACCACGGCCACGGTCGACCCGGCCGCGATCTCGACGTTGACGCCCGCGAGCGCGCGGTACCGCACCCCCGGGTAGGAGAAGGTCACGTCCTCGAGCATCAGCCCGGCCCGCGCCGCGGTCGCGTCCGCGCCCGGGCCGTCTGTGACCGGAACCGGCTCGTGCTCCAGCGCGTAGTAGCGCCGGGTCGCCCCCAGCGTATCGGCGAGCTGCCGGCCGATCTGCGCGATCTCGGAGACCGGCAGGAAGGCAGACATGGCGAGCAGGGTCAGCAGCGGCAGGATGCCCGCATCGACCGAGCCGGCCTGCACCATGTATGCCCCCGTCACCACCACCGCCAGTCCGCCGAGCCCGGTCAGGACCTCGAGTATCGACTGTTGCAGCGTGAGTTCGCCGAAATACGGCAGCCTGAGCGCGATGTGGTGATCGGCAAGCCGGTCGAAGCCGGCGGCACGCCGGTCCTCGTCACGGAAGGCGACGATCTCGGCCAGTCCCTGGATCGAGTCGACGGCAAAGGCGCCGAGTTCTCCAGCCGCCTCCCGGGCCCGCGATCCCAGCCGGTCGACCCGCCCGCGCATCAGCAGCGGGCTCAGCCCCACCGCGAGCAGGAACGGCAGCAGTGCAGCGGCGATCCACACGCTTTCGGACGCCAGCACCACCACGGTGATCGCCGGGACCAGCACCGCGACGAAGGCGGGCGCCACGGTGTGGGCGAAGAAGTACTCGATCAGCTCGATGTCGTGGGTCACCAGGTTCATGAGGTCGCCGGTGCGCCGGCGCACCAGGTAGCCGGGTGCGAGCGCATCGAGCTTGCGGAAGGCGGCGATGCGCATCTCCGCCAGCAGGCGGAACGCCATGTCGTGCGCGATCCACGATTCGAGCCAGTGCAGCACGCCGGCGAGCGGCGCCAGGGTCCACAGCCACACCAGGTAGACGTCCCACGGCTCGCCGTTCTTCAGGGCGAGCACGATCAGCGCACTGACCACCCCGACACCGATGAAGGCGAGCACCCGGGCGACACCGCACAGGAAGGTGAGCGCCAGCCGTCCCTTCCACGGCATGATCACCCGCATCAGGTTTGCGACCACCTGGGTCCAGTTCAGACCCTCCGCCCTGATGATGCCCTCGGTCGCGACCGGGCCCTCCTGCGCCCGCTCCTGCGGTTCGACCGCCGCCAGCCGGTGGGCGGGGTCGACAGGCCCGGCGTCCCGGGGCGCGGCGTCGGCCTCCTGCGCCTGTTCGCGCATCAGTGCGGCGTAGGGTCCGCCGGCAGCCAGCAGCTGGCGGTGGGTTCCGGTCTCGGCCACCCGCCCGTCCTCGAGCACCACGATCCGATCACAGTCGATGACGCTGGACAGCCGGTGCGCCAGGATCAGGGTGGTCCGGTCGCGCATCAGGGCGTCGAGGGCTTCCTGGATCACGGTCTCGTTCTCGGCATCGACCGCCGAGAGCGCCTCGTCGAGCACCAGGATGGGTGCGTCGCGCAGCACCGCGCGCGCGATCGCCACCCGCTGTCGCTGACCGCCCGACAGCTTGATGCCCTTCTCCCCGATCACCGTGCCGTACCCGCCCGGCAGCGACTCGACGAAGTCGTGGATGTTGGCGACACGCGCGGCCGAGACCACCGCATCCATGTCAGCCTCCGGCCGGCCCATGCGGATGTTCTCGCCGATGGTGCCGTGGAACAGGAAGGTGTCCTGGTTGACCACGGCGATGGAACTGCGGATCCGCTCGAAGCTCATGGTGCGCACATCGTGCCCGCCGATCAGGACCCTGCCGGCGTCGGGATCGAAGAACCGCAGCAGCAGGCGGACGATCGAGGACTTGCCGCCGCCGCTCGCGCCGACCACGCCGACGCGTTCTCCCGGCGCGACCGCGAGGTCGAGGCCGGCATGGACGGTCCGGCGCGTGCCCGGGTAGCGGAAGGTCACGTTCTCGAGCGCAAGCGACGGTTCCGGATCGTCCGCGCCCCGTGCTCCCGCGGCGTCCTCGACATCGGGCCCGGCATCGAGGATGCGGTAGATACCCTGGGCCGCCGACAGCCCCACCATCCCCTGGTGCAGCACGCTGCGCAGGTCGCGCATCGGCCGGAACACCTCCACGCCCATCATCAGCACGATCAGCAGCGAGACCAGTTCCATCTCGCCGGACTGGACCCGTGCCGCTCCCAGCGCCAGCGCCGCCGCCGCCCCGATCGCGATCGAGCAGTCGGTGATTCCCCTGGAGAGTACGTTGGTGCCGAGGACCCACATGGTGCGCCGGAACAGGTCGCGCGCCTTCACCTCGAGCACGTCGGCGCGGACACTGCTCTGGCCGAACGCCTTCAGTGTTGCCAGCCCCTGCACGGAATCGAGGAATTCCGCGGCGAAGGAGGCATAGGACACCTGGCGCTTCTGCGACGTCGAGATGTCGAGGCCGTGCCAGGTGGCCGGCAGCACCAGCGCCACCAGGGCGGCGACGCACAGCACCGCCGCGACCGGCAGGTCGATCCAGGCCACGGCCGCGAAGATCACGACCGGGGTCAGGACCGAGACCATCAGCTGCGGCAGGTACTGCCCGAAGTAGGATTCGAGCTGCTCGACACCGTCAACCAGCGACAGGGTCAGCGCCCCGGAGCGCTGCCGGCCGGCGTAGGAGGGGCCGAGTTCCGCTATGTGGTCGAACAGGGTCCGCCGCAGGTGCTTCTGCACCGCCGCCGCGGTTCCGTGGGCGATCATGATGCGCCAGTGCTCGACGAAGCCCCGTGCCACCATCACGGCGGCGATGGCGAGCGCGGGGACCGCGATCTCGGTCAGGCCGTCGCCGAGGATGACCCTGCCGAGCAGCCAGCCGAGCAGGGCCAGGCGGGCCACGCCGAGACAGACACCCACCATGCCGATCGCGACGCACAGCGCAATCCGCGAGCGCACACCCCTGGTGAAGCCCCACAGCCGCCAATCGAAATGCATGTCGCCCGTCTTTCGTCAGTCGCGGGGGGTCAGCTGCCCGGCTGCGGCCCGTCATAACCCTCGACGATCACCAGGTCGCCGTCCGAGTGCGGGAGGCGCAGGGCCTTCGCCTCCTGATACTCCGGCGAGTCGTAACAGTCGAGAGCGTCCTGATAGCTCGGGAATTCGAGCACCACCGAGCGCGAACGCACCGATCCCTCCCGGAGCCGGCTTTCGCCACCACGCACCAGGAACCGGGCGCCGAATTTCGCGAAGGCCACCGCGTTGGCAGCAACGTACCTGCCGTATGCCTCCGGGTCATGCACGTCCACGCTCGCGATCCAGTACCCCCGTGCCATGCCACCTCCATCTTCGAACCGGTCAGGGCGGCAAGTGTAGGCCCGGGCGCGGCACGACCGCAAACCGCGCGGTCCCGCCCACCGTCGCTGCAGGCCGCCCGCCCCGCGCAGCCGCCATGGCGAAAGGAGGTGCCCATCGACGCGTTCCGTGCTTTACATTGACGGATCAACGCATATCGGCGTGATGGTTTCCGCAGGCAGGCAGCGGAGGGGAGAGATCGTGGCCCGCACAGTCGACGCAGTCATCATCGGCGCCGGTGTCATCGGTGCCAGTATCGGGCACCAGCTGGCACTCGCCGGACGGAAAACGCTGAACATCGACCGGCTGCCGGCGGCAGGCTACGGCCCGACCAGCAACTCCTGCGGCATCATCCGGGTTCACTACTCGACCCGGACCGGAGTGGCGCTGGCGCACGAGGGCTACCACTGCTGGCGCAACTGGGCCGAGCACCTGGGCGTCGAGGACGAACGCGGGCTGGCGGAGTTCAGGGACTGCGGATGCCTGGTGATCCGGACCGGCGGCGAGGATCACCTCTCGCCGGTTCTCGGCCACCTGGACGCGCTCGGCATCCCCTACGAGAACTGGGACCGGGAGGCGATCGCGGCCCGGCTGCCGTTCTACGCGCTCGACCGGTTCTCGCCGCCCAGGGTCATGAGCGACCCGCTGTTCGGCGAGCCGTCCGGCGGGATGGTGGAGGGCGCGGTGTACTTTCCGACCGCCGGTTACGTGGGAGACCCGCAACTCGCGACCCACAACCTGCAGCGCGCCGCGGAAGCCGCCGGCGGCACCTTCCTGTTCGGGCGCACCGTCACCGCCGTCCTGCGGTCCGGCGACCGGGTACACGGTGTCGAGCTCGACGGCGGCGAGCGGATCGAGGCCCCGGTCGTCGTCAACGTCGCCGGACCCTACTCGGCGCAGGTCAACCGCATGGCCGGGGCGGATGCGGACATGACCATCTCCACCCGGCCGATCCGCCAGGAGGTGGCGCATATCCCGGCACCGCGCGGGGTCGAGTTCGAACGTGACGGGCTGGTGGTCTTCGACGGCGACATCGGTTGCGCCGTCAGGCCCGACTTCGGCAACAATGTCCTGATCAGCAGCGAGCTGCCGCCGTGCGATCCGCGCGAGGAGGTCGATCCCGACGACTACAACCGGGACCTGACCGACCAGGCGCTGAACCAGGCCTACCGCTACGCCCAGCGGGTGCCCACGCTCGAGGTCTCGCCGCGCCCGGGCGGCGTGGTGGGTCTCTACGACGTGTCCGACGACTGGCTGCCGATCTACGACCGGGCCCGGCCGCACGGGTTCTACATGGCGATCGGCACCAGCGGGAACCAGTTCAAGAACGCACCCTGCGCCGGCAGGATGATGGCGGCCCTGATCGAGTACTGCGAGGCCGGCAACGACCATGACGCCAGTCCGCTGCAGTACCACCTCGAACGGACCGGGCGAACCATCGACACGGCGGGTTTCTCGCGCCGGCGCCAGGTGACCAGCGAGAGCAGCTTTTCGGTCATGGGCTGAAGGTTCGACCGGCCCGGACCGGCTGTGCTAGGCTGGGCTCCCTGCACGGCGACCGCTACGGAGGCCCGCGATGACAGAAGCAGTGGTTGCGCATCTCGCCGAGGCGCCTTGCGTGTCCTTCGGACCGCTGGCGTCCTATGCGCCGCTGATCGGCGACGGCACGACCCCGCTCAGGACCGGGATCCAGACCTCCGAGCCCGGCTACGAGACCCCCATGCACTCCCACCCCTACCTCGAGATCCTGTTCATCATCGAGGGCGAGGCCGAGGCGTGGCTGCAGGGGCAGGAGGATGCGCCGGTCAGGCTTGCGGCCGGTGACTGCATCGCACTGCCCGCCGATGTCCCGCACGCCTTTCGCGTCGTGGGCGAACGGCCGATGCGCCTGCTCGGCATTCACCACAATCCCGACCGGGTGGTGAACTACCTCGACGGTGAGAGCGATGCCGACGGCTACCCGGTGCCGGATGACGGCTGATGGCGGCGACCGCGGGCGCGATCGACTGCGACATCCACCCCTCGGTCCCCGGCATCGAGGCGCTGCTGCCGCACATGGACCCGCACTGGCGGGACGCCGTGGTGCAGCGCGGTGTCCATGAACTCGAGACCATCGCCTACCCCGCGCACGCGCCGCTGACCGCCCGGCCCGACTGGCGCCCGGACCACGGCCGGCCGGCCGCCGACATCGATACCATCAGGGCGCAGGCCCTCGATCCGTTCGGTACCTCGATCGCGATCTGCAACTGCCTGTACGGTGTCCAGTTGCTGATGAGCGAGGACCTGGCCGCCGCGTTCGCCACCGCGGTCAACCGCTGGGTTGCGACCGAGCTGCTCGACCGCGACCCGCGGCTGCGCGCCGCCATCGTGATCCCGACCCAGAGCCCGGACCTGGCAGTGCGCGAGATCGAGCGCTGGGCCGATGATGACCGTTTCGTCTCGGTGCTGATGCTGGTCATGGACGAGATGCCGCTCGGCAGGCGGTTCTACTGGCCGATCTATGCGGCCGCGGCCGAGGCCGGGCTTTCGCTCTGCATCCACGCCGGGAGCACGTACAAGCACCCGGTGACCTCTGTCGGCTGGCCATCGTACCTGGCCGAGGACTACACCGCGCAGGCGGCGGGGTTCCATGCGGTGGTGACCTCCCTGATCTCGGAAGGCGTGTTCGCGAAGTTCCCCGACCTGGTCTGTGTGCTGGCCGAGTCGGGCGTGACCTGGCTGCCGGCCCACCTGTGGCGGCTGACCAAGTTCTGGCGCGGACTGAGAGCCGAGGTCCCGTGGGTGGTCCACACTCCGGCCGAGATCGGCCGCCAGCACCTTCGCCTCACCCTGCAGCCGTTCGACGCCCCGACCGCGCCCGGGCTGTTCGAGCGGGTGATGGAGCACTTCGGGTCGGACGAGATGCTGCTGTTCTCGACCGACTACCCGCACTGGCAGTTCGATGGCACCGCGGTGCTGCCGGACGGGATTCCGGCGGAACTCGCACGCAAGATCATGGTCGACAACCCGAGGAAGGCGTACCCGCGGTTGTCGAAGGGAGGACAGGCATGAACCTTCAGGTCCTGAACCGGCAGCAGCAGGATGGCCGCGCCAGGCTCGCCATCGCCGACTGCGACATCCATCCCAGTCCCAAGTCGCTGGAGATCGAGATCTACCCCTACCTGTCACGGCGATGGCAGAAGCACCTCGAGACCTACGGCATGATCTACCGCCAGGGCTTCCCGACCGGTCCGGCCTTCCCGAAGGGACAACCGGACGCAGCACGGCGCGACGCCTACCCGCCCGGCGGCGGACGCCCGGGCAGCGACCTCGACTTCATGCGCGAGCAGCATCTCGACCCCAACAATGTCCAGCTAGGCATCCTGAACCCGCTGCGCAGCGGCCAGGGGCTGCAGAACGGCGATCTTGCCGCCGCCTACTGCCGGGCGGTCAACGAGTGGCAGGTCGAGCAGTGGACCTCGCGCGAGCCGCGCCTGAAGGCATCGGTGATGGTGAACTACGAGGACGCGGTCTCCTCCGTCGCCGAGATCGACCGGCTGGCGGGGAACCCGAACTTCGCCCAGGTGCTGCTGCTCAGCCGGACCGCCGAACCGCTCGGCCAGCGCAGGTACTGGCCGATCTACGAGGCGGCCTGCCGCGCCGGATTGCCCGTCGCGGTTCACGCCTTCGGCTACGGCGGCTCACCGGTGACGGGCGGCGGATGGCCGTCCTATTACATCGAGGAGATGGTCGGCCATGCATCGAACAGCCAGTCCCTGCTGGCCTCGATGGTGTTCGAGGGCGTGTTCGAGAAGTACCCGACACTGCGGCTGATCCTGGTCGAGGCCGGCTTCGCCTGGCTTCCGGCGCTCGCCTGGCGCATGGACCGCGCGTGGAACCGCATGCGTGACGAGGTGCCGCACGTGACCAGGCCACCCTCGGAACTGGTGCGCGAGCATGTCTGGCTCACGACCCAGCCGATGGAGGAACCGGAGCATCGCGCCGACCTGCTCGACATCTTCGACTGGATCGGCCGGGACCGCCTGCTGTTCGCCACCGACTACCCGCACTGGGACTACGACGATCCGGCACATGCGCTGCCGGTCAGGCTCGGTGCGGCGGACCGCGAGCAGTTCTTCCTCGGCAATGCGCGCCGGCTCTACGGCCTCGACTGACCGCGCGCCATGTCGAGACATGTCGTCGCCCGGGCCGACGAGATCCCGCCGGGCGGCCGCAAGCTGGTCGAGGTCCGTGGCCGTCCGATCGTGATCTTCAACCTCGGCGGCGACTTCCACGGCCTGCTCGACAGGTGTCCGCACCAGGGCGGTCCGCTGTCGCGGGGACGGCTCACCGGCCTGGTGGAGGCCGACGGCGAACCGGGCCGCTACTGCTGGTCGCGGGAGGGCGAGATCCTGCGCTGCCCGTGGCACGGCTGGGAGTTCGACATCAGGACCGGCAGGTCTCGGTGCGAACCCGACCGGATCGGCACCCGCAGCTATGATGTCACGGTCGAACCGGGTGCGGCCGTGCTCGAGGGTCCGCTGCAGGCGGAAACCGTCGACGTGTCGATCGAGAACAGCTACGTGGTGGTGACGCTCGGGCCACCACCCGTACCTACGGAGGCGAACCCGTGACGGACTGGTACGTTCATCATGTCAACCTGCAGGCCCACGACGTTACGGAGACCGCACGGTTCTTCCGCGACATGATCGGGCTTGAAGACGGAACCTGGCGCTACCCGGAGACCGTCGGAGAGATCGGCCACACCCCGGAGACGATCGCGTATTTCGGAACCGGGAACCGCGGTCTCCATGTCGTACGCGCCATCACCGACTTCGCGGTCTCGAACCGTCTCGTCCACAACCCGACCATCGGTGGTCACCTGGCGATCACGGTGTCCGACATCGAGGCGGTGAAGTCGCGTCTCGAGGCTGCCGGGGTGGTGGTCTCGGACGCCGGGGTGTTTGCCATGGCGGGCGTTCACCAGCTCTACTGCTACGACCCCTCGCTCAACGTGGTCGAGATCAACGCGGTGGTCGACGAGGCCGGCGGCGCCGGCCCGCAACCGGGTGACGAGCACCCGGTACACCGCGAGTCCGGCGACTGGTACATCCACCACGTCAACCTGCAGGTGCACGATGTCGCGGCCGCGACCGCGTTCTACCGCGACCTCATCGGCATGCGGCCGGGCCGCTTCAACATGCCCGACAGCGACACGCGGGGTGATTTCGACCATTCGGCGGGTGGCCTGTCCGTGTTCGGACCCGACAACCGCGGCCTGCACCTGGTGCGCGGGCAACCGACGTTCCACATCGACAACGGGCTCATGCACAATCCGACCATCGGCGGGCATGTCGCGATCTCGGTTCCCGACCTTGACCGGGTCATGAGGCGGATGGACGCCGCCGGCCACTTCTACTCCGACGCCGGCACCTATGCCATGGCGGGGGTGCACCAGGTCTACACCTTCGATCCGTCCTGGAATTTCATCGAGATCAACCACCAGGTCGCGTGACACCGCTTTTGCCCGGCCGGCCCCGGACAACGGACGCGGTCAGCTGAACCGGCGCCGGCGCCCCTGTTGCGAAGAGGCGGCGGGCCGGGAAAACCCGTGCCGGGTCGCGCGACGGCGGGCAGGACAACCGCAGCAACACGTGGCATAGTGCCCGGCCGTCGGGATGCAGCCTGCTCACCTCCGGCCCGACCTGGCGGAGAAGACCCCGAAACCCGGCGATCGGTTGCGCGCGGCACGTGGAACCGCGCCGGGAAACGTCCGGTTCCTGGATGGCTCGATGACCGCAGTACCCCGCTTCCTGCGACCCGCCGTTACCGCCGCAGCGCTCCTGCTCGCGGTCCCGCCGGACCTCGGGGCCCAGTCGCCCCAGGGCGGCGCCCCGCCCGCGGCGCCGGTCGGGCTCGACCGTGTGCGCACCGAGACCCTGTCGGAAACCATGCCGGTGATCGGGCGCATGGTGGCAGCCGAGTCGGGCGTGGTCGCGACCCGGATTGCCGAGCGCGTCGAGGAGGTTCTCGTGCGTCCCGGCGACCGGGTCGAGAAGGGAGGCGTGCTTGCCCGGCTGTCGTCGGACCGGCTGGTTAACCAGCGCACGCTGCGGCTCGCCGACCGCGACAGCGCCAGGGCCCAGGTCACCCGTGCCAGGGCGGCACTGGACCAGGCGCTGCGGACTTTTGAACGGGTCTCGGCGCTTCGCGACTCGACCGCGCACCGCGAGGACCGCCAGGACCAGGCGAAGCGCGACGCCGAGATCGCGACGAGTGCCCTGCGCCAGGCGGAGGCCGAACTCCTGCGGGCCGATGCCAGTCTCGCACTTGCAGACCTCGCCCTTGCCGACGCCGACATCACGGCCCCCTATCCCGGCGTGGTCATCGCGCGACACGTGGTCGCCGGCAACTACGCGGGCGTGGGCGATGCGATCATGACCCTGCTCAACGACCGGGTTCTCGAAATCGAGGCCGATGTTCCGGCGGAGCGGGCCGGCGGACTGCTGCCGGGAACCCGGGTCGTCGCCACCTCCAGGGACGGGAGCAGTTTCGGTGCCATGGTCCGCGCCGTGGTGCCGGAGGAAAACCCCCGGACCAGGACGCGTGGCGTGCGCCTGATCCCCCTGCCCGACGCCGCGGTCCCCGCGTTCGTCGGCAACCAGTCGGTCACGGTGGACTTGCCGATCGGAACGCCGCGCGACGTGGTCACGGTGCACAAGGATGCCATCATCGTGCGCGGCGACAGGGCGATCGTCTATGTCGTCGCGGACGGAAAGGCGCAGGTGCGCGGGGTCAAGCGCGGCCAGGCTGTCGGCAACCGGTTCGAGGTCCTCGGCGGCCTGGAGCCGGGCGATGTGGTCGTGGTCCGCGGCAACGAGCGGCTGCGTCCCGGCCAGCCGGTCCGGCCGCTCGCGTCGGGGTAGGATCCTTGGACAGGCTGATCTCCGTTGCAATCTTCCGGCCGATCGCGGTTGTCGCCGCGGTCCTGATGGTGGTGATGTTCGGACTGGTCTCGCTCCAGACCATTCCGATCCAGCTCACGCCCGAGGTCAATCGACCGATCATCAACGTCACGACCCGGTGGCCCGGCGCCGCCCCGGCCGAGGTCGAGCGCGAGATCATCAACCGGCAGGAGGAGGTGTTCCGCGGCCTCGAGGGTCTCGAGACCATCACCGGGCGGGCCGAGACCGGGCTCGCACGGCTGAAGCTCGAGTTCGGGGTCGGCCAGGACATGGTGGTTGCGCTGCTGATGGTCTCGAACCGGCTCGACCGGGTGGGATCCTACCCGGCCGAGGTCCAGGAACCCACGCTGGATACCAGCGGCGACGAGGACAATGCGATCGCCTGGCTGGTGCTCAGGCACGACAAGGATGCGGAACAGCCGTCCACGGACCCGATCCACGGCTACTTCGACCTGCTCGACCAGGTGGTGAAGGACCGGTTGCAGCGCGTCCCCGGGGTCGCCGACGTGCGGATCTACGGCGGCACCGCACGGGAGATGCAGGTCGAGATCGATCCCGAGCGGCTGGCACAGTACCACCTGACCGTGCCCGAGCTGCTCGATGCATTGCGCGCGGCCAACGCGTCCGTCTCCGCCGGCGCGGTGGACGAGGGCAAGCGGCGGTACGTGCTGCGCACCGAGGGTGACTTCACGACGCTCGACGCGGTCCGGAAGGTGGTTCTGCGGTCCGACAGCAACGGCGGGGACGAGCGGGTCTCGCATGTGACGGTCGCCGACGTCGCCACCGTGAAGTACGGGTTCAAGCAACCGGTCAGCAAGATCCGCATGCTGGGAGAACCGGCGCTCGGCCTGCCCGTCTACCGCGAGAACGGCGCCAACGTCATCGAGGTCATGAAGGGCGTTCGCCGGACCGTCGCCGAGGTCAACGAGCAGGTGCTCAAGCCCCGGGGCATGGAGCTGCTCCAGGTCTACGACGAGACCGACTACATCGAGTCGGCCGTCGAGCTGGTGACCCAGAACATCTACATCGGCGGGAGCCTCGCGGCCCTGATCCTGCTGCTGTTCCTGCGCAGCGGCGGCGCGACCCTGGTGGTATCGGTGGCCGTCCCGGTCTCGATCATCGGCTCGTTCGTCGCCATGGCGGCACTCGGCCGCTCGATCAACGTGGTTTCGCTTGCCGGGTTCGCGTTTGCCGTCGGACTGGTGGTCGACTCCGCGATCCTGGTGCTCGAGAACATCTACCGGCTGCGACAGCGCGGGATGGACCCGGCCGAAGCCGCCTACACCGGAACCAACCAGGTCTGGGGCGCCATCCTGGTCTCGGCGTTGACCACGGTGATGGTGTTCATCCCGATCCTGGTCATGGACCTCGAGGTCGGCCAGCTGTTCCGCGACATCGCGGTGGCGATTTCGGTCGCGGTCATGCTCTCGCTGCTGGTCGCGATCACCCTGATCCCGGCGCTTGCCCGCCGGGTACTGGCCGGGATTACCGCCTCGTCGCGCATCCGGCTTCCCGGCATCGACCACGCGGCCTCTGCCATCCACCGGTTCCTGGAAGGGTTCGCGCGCTCGGTGGTCGCGAGCCGGCCCAAGGCCGGCTGCGTGATCGCGGCCATCACGCTTGCCTGTGGTCTTGCCACCTGGCTGCTGCTTCCGCGCCTCGACTACCTCCCCCAGGGCAACCGGAACCTGGTGTTCGGTTTCCTGCTGCCGCCGCCCGGCTACAACCTCACGACCATGATCGACATCGCCGGCAAGGTGGAATCGACAACCCGCGAGCTGTGGAACCCGTCGATCGGTGCGGACCCCGCCGTGACGGAGAGGGCAACCGAGGCGAGTGACGGCCGCCCGCTGATCGACAGGTTCTTCTTTGCCGCCTTCCGGGCCAACTCGATCATCGCGGCGACCGCCGTCGACTCGCGCCGCGTCGGGGAACTGATCCCGATCCTGCACAGGTCGCTGCTGTCCGAACCCGGAACCTTCGGGTTCTTCCGGCAGACCTCGCTGTTCGGCCGCGGCAATGTCAGGACCGTCGATCTCGACATCTCCGGCGGCACCTTCCAGGAAATCGTCGAGGTGGCCCAGCGCGCCTTCGGCAAGGTCAACGCCACCCTGCCGCCCACCGGCGGCACCCAGATCCGGCCGCGCCCCGCACTCAGCCTCGGCGCACCGGAAATCCGGGTCCACCCGGACCTCGTCCGGCTCAAGGACAACGGGATGACCGCGCGGGACCTCGGCATCACGCTGGACGCCTTCAACGACGGGGTCCGGGTCGCGGAGATCACCGTCGATGGCCGGCTGATGGATCTCACCCTGAAGGGACCGGACACCCACGTGCGCACCACCCAGGGCGTCAACGACCTGCCGGTGGTCACCCGGGACGGCATGATCGTGCCCGCCTCGACCCTCGCCTCGATCGAGGTCACCACGGGCCCGACCGAAATCCGCCACCGCGAGCACGTGCGCACCGTCACGCTGCAGATCAGCCCGCCGCCCGACATGCCGCTCGAGGTCGCCATGGACCGGGTGCGCACCGACGTGATCCAGGCCCTGCGGAAGGAAGGCCTGCCCCCGTCGACCCAGCTGGTGCTCTCGGGCACCGCCGACGCCCTGACCGAGACCTGGAACGAGATGACCATCGACCTGCTGATGGCGCTGGTGATCGTCTACCTGGTGATGGCGGTCCTGTTCGAGAGCTTCTTCTATCCGCTGATCATCATCTTCTCGGTGCCGCTTGCCACGGCGGGCGGCGTGCTCGGCCTGGTGCTGCTCGCCCAGTTCCAGGTGCAGAACCTCGACATGCTGACCCTGCTGGGCTTCGTGATCCTGATCGGCATTGTCGTCAACAACGCGATCCTGCTTGTCCACCAGACCCTGTTCCACCTGCGCGCGGAGGGGCTGGAACCTGGCGAGGCCATCATCGAGGCCACCCGCAACCGGATCCGGCCGATCTTCATGTCGACCACGACGAGTGTGCTCGGAATGTTGCCGCTGGTGCTGTTCCCGGGCGCCGGTTCGGAGCTCTACCGGGGCCTCGGGTCGGTGGTGATCGGCGGCCTCTCGCTCTCGGCGATCCTGACCCTGCTGGTGATCCCGTCCCTGCTCTCGCTCACCCTGGTTCCGATCGAGCGCCGGTCGACGCGGAGCCAGCGCCTGATGGCGCCCGCAACCCCTGTCGCCAGCGACGCGGACTGAGCCGGGGATCGGAAGCCGGGCCGCGGACCGGTCCGGTTCCGTCGCATCGTGCCGTCGGCTGGTGCGCCCCGGTGACGAAACTTCCGGCCCCGGGCGATCCCCGGGACCGATCCGGTTGCCCGACGCGCCGCCGGCGCCTACCCGCCCTGCGCCTTCCTGTAGGCCGCGATCGCGTCCGCGAGTTCGTCGCGTTCCTCGCACCCTTTCGGGCAGGCGGTCTCGAGCACGCCGAGACGCTGCTGCGCCGCCGCGAGTTCCCCGCGTTCAAGATGGAGTTCGCCCAGGTACTCGTTCGCGCCCAGGTGCAGCGGTTCGATGGCAAGTGCCTCGCGATAGAAGCGGAACGCAAGCTCGAGACGGCCCAGCTTGCGATGCGCAAAGCCGAGCAGGTTGAGCACGTCGGCGTTTTCCGGCTCGTCACGATGCAATCGCTCGAGAACCGGGATCGCGGAGCTGTATTCCTCCGCCTCGATCAGCTGCACGACCCGGTCGTACTCCGGTGCCGCCTGCCCGCCGCCGGCGGCGCTTCCGACGGCGTTGGCAGCCCGCGGCTGCACGCAGGCCATCGCCAGCCACAGCGCGATCACCAGGATCCTCGTCATTGCCGTGCCCGCTCCCGTTCCCCGTCCCGGCCGACCGGGCACCCGCATGTCCCGACCGGTCTCGTTGCTCCGGTTCATCATGCTCCCTATAGTCGGGGCACGCTACCGGTTCCGGGCACAACCGTGCACTGCCACGGTGCCGGCACACCGGGCGCGGACGCGTCGCCGGACGTCGCAACGGGCACCGGCCACACTGCGGAATACCCGCAGAACGATGGCTGTCGGCCGCGGGCGGACGGCTGAAAGGGAGAACCTCGGGGGAGAAGCAATCATGCTGTCCACATGGACAACAACCCGACGGGCCATGCTCGCCGCACTCGCGGCGGCGCCACTGGCTCTCGGAAGCGTTCAGGCGACGGCCGAATCCGTGTTGCGGATCGTGCCTCACGCCGACCTGAAGAACCTGGATCCGATCTGGACCACGGCGTACATCACCCGCAACCACGGCTACATGGTCTACGACACCCTGTTCGCCCAGGACGAGACGCTGAATGTCCACCCGCAGATGGTCGGGAGCTGGTCGGTCAGCGACGACAGCCTGGTCTATTCCTTCACCCTGCGTGACGGATTGATGTGGCATGACGGTGATCCGGTCACTGCCGCGGACTGCGTTGCCTCGATCGAGCGCTGGGGCAAGCGCGACGGCATGGGCCAGAAGCTCATGGACTTCACCGCCGAGCTCAAGGCGGTCGATGAAAAGACCTTCACCCTGACGCTGAAGGAACCCTACGGACTGGTGCTCGACTCGCTCGGCAAGATCAGTTCCAACACCCCGTTCATGATGAAGAAGGAACACGCGGAAACCGACGCCTTCCAGCAGGTGCCCGAGGTGGTCGGCTCCGGACCGTTCCGCTTCGTCAAGGACGAATGGGTTCCCGGTTCCAAGGTCGTCTACGTCAAGAACACCGACTACCTGCCGCGCAGCGAGCCCGCATCCGGCGCCGCCGGCGGCAAGGTCGTGCATTTCGATCGGGTCGAGTGGATCTACATTCCGGACCCGGCGACGGCCATGAACGCGCTGATCAACGGCGAGGTGGACCTGTGGGAGACGCCCGCGGTGGACATGGTGCCATTGCTGGAACAGAGCGAGGCAGTGGAGCTTGCCGTCATCGATCCGCTGGGAACCCAGGGGTGGCTGCGGCCGAACCACCTGCACCCGCCGTTCGACAACCCGAAGGCGCGACAGGCCCTGCTCTACGCGGTCAACCAGGCCGAGTACCTGCAGGCGATCGTGGGTGATCCGAAGCTGTACAAGGAGTGTGCGGCCTACTTCATCTGTGGAACCCCGAACGAGTCCGACGTCGGTGTCGAGGCCCTGCAGTCCCATGACAAGGACATGGCCCGCCAGCTGCTGGCCGAGGCCGGCTACCAGGGCGAGAAGATCATCCTGATGCAGTCGACCGACATCCCGGTGCTGAACAACGCGGCCCTGGTCACCGCCCAGGTCCTGCGCGACATCGGCATGGACGTCGAAGTGCAGGCCATGGACTGGTCGACACTGACCTCGCGGCGCGCCGAGAAGAAGAGCCCGGCCGACGGTGGCTGGAACATCTTCCACACCTACGCCACGGGGGCCGACGCCACCTCGCCGATCGCGAACATCGGCGTGTCCGGCGGCGGCGTCGAACGGGCCTGGTTCGGCTGGCCGACCGACGAGATGACCGAGGAGCTGCGCGACGCCTTCGCCCGTGAGCCCGATGCCGCCATGAAGAAGGAGATCATCGACAAGCTCCAGGGCCGGCTGTTCGACCACCTGGTCCCGTACGTGAACTACGGCCAGTGGTTCCAGCCCGTCGCCTGGCGCACGGGACTGAAGGGCGTTCTGGTCTCGCCGGTTCCGTTCTTCTGGAACATCAGCAACTAGAACGGACAGTTTCCGGTCCGGCCGCCGGACTTGCGTCCGGCGGCCGGTCGCCTTTTTCGGGCACCATCTGAATGTACGCCTACATCATCCGACGCCTGCTGGCGACGCTGCCCGTGATGGCGGTCGTCGGCATCGCGGTCTTCCTGCTGCTGCACCTGACACCGGGCGATCCGGCGGTGGTGATCGCGGGCGATTACGCGCGTCCGGAAGACATCGAGAAGATCCGCGAGAGCCTGGGGCTGAACAAGCCGCTCTACGTCCAGTTCGTCAGCTGGGCCGGCGCGGTGCTGTCGGGTGACCTCGGCACCTCGATCTTCTCCAACCTCCCGGTCTCCAGGCTGATCGAGCAGCGTCTGGAACCGACGCTCGCCCTTGCGACCGCCACCATCATCTTCGCGATCCTGGTCGCGGTGCCCATGGGCGTGATCGCCGCCTGGAAGGCCGGCACGCTCACCGACCGGACGATCATGGTCTTCGCCGTGCTCGGCTTCTCGGTCCCGGTGTTCGTGATCGGCTACGCGATGATGTGGCTGTTCTCGATCACGCTGGGCTGGTTCCCGGTCCAGGGATACAAGCCGATCGGGGACGGGTTCCTGCCCTTCCTGCGCTCGATCACCCTGCCGACGGTGGCACTGGGCATCATCTACGTCGCGCTCATCGCCCGCATCACCCGGGCCAGCATGCTGGAGGTCCTGACCGAGGACTACATGCGCACCGCCAGGGCGAAGGGTCTCGACAACAACGCGCTGCTGATCCGGCATGCGCTCAGGAACGCATCGGTTCCGATCGTCACCATCATCGGCATCGGCATCGCCCTGCTGATCGGTGGTGTCGTGGTGACCGAGAGCGTGTTCAACATCCCCGGCCTCGGGCGGCTGACCATCGACGCCGTGCTCAGGCGCGACTACCCGATCATCCAGGGAGTGATCCTGATCTTCTCGGGCGCCTACGTGCTGGTGAACCTCGCGATCGATCTCTCCTACACCGTGCTCGACCCGAGGATCCGCTACTGATGGCAGACGTTCCCGACACGGTCCTGCCGGTCGACGACCTCGAGGACATCGATCGCCCCGCCGACGCCCGGAGCCGGTTCCGGGACTACTGGCGCCGCCATCCGACGGTCGTCGTCGGGGCAGGCCTGCTGCTGGCGATGGCCGTGATCGCGCTCGCAGCACCCTGGATCGCGCCCGATCCGCTACGGCTCAACCCGATCAACCGGCTGAAGCCGCCCGGCGAGGCCTTCTGGTTCGGCGCCGATTTCCTCGGTCGCGACGTCTATGCCCGGACCATCTACGGCGGCCAGATCTCGCTGCTGGTCGGTTTCGCGGTCGCCGCAATCGCCACGGTGATCGGGCTGTCGATCGGCCTGGTCGCCGGATACGTGCGCTGGATCGACGCCATCGTGATGCGGATCATGGACGGGCTGATGGCGATCCCCGGCGTGCTGCTGGCGATCGCGCTGATCAGCCTGGCCGGCGCGAGCATCACCAACGTCATCATCGCGATCTCCATTCCCGAGATCCCGAGGGTGGTCCGCCTGGTGCGCGCCGTGGTGCTGACGGTACGCGAGCAGCCCTATGTCGAGGCCGCGGTCTCGGTCGGAACCCGGCTGCCCAAGATCCTGGTCAAGCACATCCTGCCGAACACGCTCGCCCCGCTCATCGTGCAGGCGACCTACGTCTGCGCCTCCGCGGTGGTCATCGAGGCGATCCTCTCCTTCCTCGGGGCCGGCACCCCGCCCGAGATCCCGAGCTGGGGCAACATCATGGCCGAGGGACGGACCTACTTCCAGTTCGCGCCCTGGATGATCTTCTTCCCCGGCATCTTCCTCGCCATCACGGTGCTGGCGGTCAACATCCTGGGCGACGGGCTGCGTGACTCGCTTGATCCGCGCATTGCCAGGCGGATGTGAGCCATGGCGCACGACGGACCGATTCTCGAGATCAACGAGCTCAAGACCTGGTTCCACACCCGCGACGGCATCGTACGCGCGGTGGACGGCGTGTCGATCCACGTCGACCGGGGCGAGACCCTGTCGATCGTGGGCGAGTCGGGCTGCGGCAAGAGTGTTACCGCCATGTCGGTGCTGCGCCTGCTGCCCTCCCCGCCCGCGAGCGTCGAGGGCGGACGCATCCTGTTCGACGGCGAGGACCTGCTCGAGGCGAGCGAGGAGCGGATGCGGGAGATCCGCGGCAACCAGATCTCGATGATCTTCCAGGAACCCATGACCTCGCTCAACCCGGTGATGCCGGTGGGCCGCCAGATCGCGGAGTCGCTCGAACTGCACCAGGGTCTCGGGCGCCGGGCCGCCGCGGACCGCGCGGTCGAGATGCTGGACCTGGTCCAGATACCCGAACCCAGGCAGCGGTCGGGAGAGTACCCGCACCAGCTCTCGGGCGGCATGCGCCAGCGGGTGATGATCGCCATGGCGCTCGCCTGCAACCCGGCGATCCTGATTGCGGATGAACCGACCACGGCGCTCGACGTCACCATCCAGGCCCAGATTCTCGACCTGATGCTGCAGCTCAAGGAGAAGATCGGCGCGGCGATCGTCTTCATCACCCACGACCTGGGCGTGGTGGCGGAGACCGCCCAGCGGGTGGTGGTGATGTATGCCGGGCGCAAGGTCGAGGAAGCGGCGGTGGAAGACCTGTTCGCACAGCCGCTGCATCCCTACACCCTGGGCCTGATGGGCTCGATACCGAAACTCTCGGCCCGGGCGATCGCCGCCCAGCGCGGCCGGCTGGCCGAGATCCCGGGTGTGGTCCCGTCGCTGCGCCGCGAGGTTCCCGGATGCACCTTCGCGCCGCGCTGTCCGTTTGCCGGCGAGAGGTGCCGGACGGAACGGCCCGAGCTCGAGCCACGCCCGGGCAACCGGCTGGTTGCCTGCTGGGAATGGCAGCAGGTGGCGGAGTGTGCGACATGACAGCCGCTCCCGACCTGGTGCTCGAGGTGCGCGAGCTGCGCAAGCACTTCCCGGTCCACTCGGGCCTGCTGCGCCGGCAGATCGGCCTGGTCCTCGCCGTTGACGGGGTGGCCTTCGACATCCGCGCCGGGGAAACCCTGGGACTGGTGGGCGAGAGCGGGTCGGGCAAGTCGACGGTCGGCAAGACGGTGATGCGCCTCATCGACCCGACATCGGGCGAGATCAGGGTCAGGGGCGAGGACGTGACCCGGGCCGGGGCGGCCAGGATGCGCACGCTGCGCCGGCAGATGCAGATGGTGTTCCAGGACCCCTACGCATCCCTCAATCCGCGACTGTCGGCGCGCAGCATCGTCGCCGAGCCGCTGGAGAACTACAGCGAGGTTGCGCGCAGCGAGGTCGACGACAGGGTGCGGGCCCTGTTCCAGCGGGTCGGGCTCCGGCCCGACCAGATGGTGAAGTACCCGCACGAGTTTTCAGGCGGCCAGCGCCAGCGCCTCGGTGTGGCCCGGGCGCTTGCGCTCAACCCCGGGCTGATCGTCGCCGACGAACCGGTCTCCGCGCTCGACGTCTCGGTCCAGGCCCAGGTGCTGAACCTGCTGATGGACCTGCAGGACGAGCTGGGGCTTGCCTACCTGTTCATCAGCCACGACCTGGCGGTGGTCGAGCACATCAGCCACCGGGTCGCGGTGATGTACCTCGGCAAGATCGTCGAGCTGACCGACCGGGAGACCCTGTTCTCCGACCCGCGCCATCCCTATACCCGCGCCCTGCTGTCGGCGGCCCCTGTCCCCGAACCCGGCGCCCGGCGCGACCGCATCATCCTGAAGGGCGACATTCCCAGTCCGATCAACCCGCCGTCCGGCTGCCGCTTCCACACCCGCTGCCCGTTCGCCGAGGCCCGGTGCCTCTCCGAGGAACCGGTGATGCGCACCATTGGCAGCGGCCACCAGGTCGCCTGTCACCTGGTCGACGAGCAGGCCGGCTGACCCGCGAAGGAGGACACTCATGTCGCGCACGCTCACGATTGCAGCCGCCCAGATGGGCCCGATCGCACGCAACGAGCCCCGCCAGTCGGCGGTGGCGCGCATGTCGGAGATGATGCGCGAGGCGCATGGCAAGAGTGCGCAGCTCGTCGTGTTCCCGGAACTGGCGCTGACCAGCTTCTTTCCGCGCTGGTATCTCGAGGAAGAGGCCGAACTCGACGCCTTCTACGAGACGGAGATGCCGAACGCGGCCACCCGCCCGCTGTTCGAGCTCGCAGCCGAACTCGGGGTCGGGTTCTACCTCGGCTACGCGGAACTGGTGCGCGAGGCCGGCGGGACCCGCCGGTTCAACACCTCGATCCTGGTCGACCGGTCGGGCGCCATCGTGGGCAAGTACCGCAAGGTGCACCTGCCGGGCCATGCCGAGCACGAACCCTGGCGGCCGTTCCAGCACCTGGAGAAGGCGTATTTCGAGCCGGGCAACCTCGGGTTCCCGGTCTTCGAGGCCTTCGGGGGAACGCTGGGCATGTGCATCTGCAATGACCGGCGCTGGCCCGAGACCTACCGGGTCATGGGCCTGCAGGGGGTGGAACTGGTCGTGCTCGGCTACAACACGCCCTCACACAACCCGCCGGTTCCCGAGCACGACCACCTGTCGTGGTTCCACAACCATCTCTCGATGCAGGCCGGGGCCTACCAGAACGGCAACTGGGTGGTCGGCGTGGCCAAGGCGGGCCGCGAGGAAGGCTGCGACCTGATCGGACAGAGCGCCATCATCGCCCCGACCGGGGAGATCATCGCCATGGCCCAGGGCGTTGCCGACGAGGTAGTGGTCGCGGACTGCGATCTCGACCGCTGTGACGAGATCAGGCGCCAGATCTTCGACTTCGCCCTGCACCGGCAACCGCAGCACTACCAGCTGATCGCGGCCGCGAAGGCGTAGCCCACCCGGTCAGGGGGCGACTTCCTCGTTGCGGCGCAGGTGGTCGAGCACCGCCTCGAGCGGCTCGACGTCACCGAACTTGGCATCGATGTCGAACAGGTTCCATTCCACCGCGCCGGCGATGCGGTCGCCGATGCACTCGCGCACCACGATCGGCCGGAACCCGTCGGCGATGGCGTCCTCCACGGTCGCCCGCACGCAGGCGCTTGCCGTCGTTCCGGTCACCACCACGGTATCGACCCCGGCGGCAACCAGGTAGCTGGCGAGCATGGTGCCGCGAAAGGCGCTGGCCTGTTTCTTGACGATCACCGGTTCGCTGTCGCGGCGTTCAAGCCGCTCGTCGATCTCGACCAGCGGCGTGCCGGCGCGCAGCACCTCGGCCGGGATCTTCCGGCCCCACAGGCCCATGTCGGTATGCGCGCCCTCGACGACCTCGTAGGCGGTGGTGGTGAACACCACCGGCAGTCCGCGCGCCCTGAAGGCGTTCAGCACCTCCTGGACCGCGGGGATGATGGTCTCCATGCCCGAGCAGGTGAACGGATTGCCGGGCCGGGTCCAGGCATTGGCAAGGTCGATGTTGACCAGGGCCGGCTTTCGCCCCCAGCCGACGCGCCGCTGGAAGCCGCGCGCATCGTAGAAAGCGCTGTCGGCCGCAAACAGGGTCTCGAGCGCGTCGCGAAGTTTCTCGTCCATGGCTTCCTGCCGGTATCCGAACGGGTCTTCCAAGACTATCCGAGCGCCGGGCCCGGTACCATCCGGGACCGGAACGCCGCCCCCCGGGCCCGGTCACGGTCCGGCGGGCAGGTCCAGGTTCGTTCGTGGTCCCGTCGGGGCCCCGTCCGCGGGCAGGACCGGCCGAGAGGAACGCATTGGGCGCGCGGACCACGACGAAGGCGCAGCCGCAACGCGCCGCCGACGGGGCCCCGCGCGATGATCGGCGCCCCGGCCCGGTCCTATGCGTCAAGGCGGTCACGGTGACCGGTCCGGAGCGGTCGTTCATCTGAAATCCGTCGCAATTGTCTGCCCGTGCGGCCATGATCGCGCAGACGAACGTCCTGCCACCCTCCGGGGCGCATGCGGGACCCGTTATCTCCACTGGCGAACCGGTCCCGTACCCGGTCCCTCGCTCATCGCGGGACGAGTTTCATGGACAGGCAAAATCCGCGATGAGGCAGCAGTTCTCCCGCACCCGGGGTGCCGGCATCGCCTTCATGCTGCTGGGCATCGTGCTGCTCCCGGTCATGAACGCCATCGCGAAGTCACTCACGGCCGACTATCCGCTGACCCAGGTCGTGTGGGCGCGGTTTGCGGGCCATCTCGTATGGATGGCGCTGTTCTTCGGACCATTCCTCGGAGCGGCGCTGCTGCGGGCCCATCGTCCCCGGGAAATGATCGGCCGCTCGTTCGTCTTCTTTGCCTCCAACTGCATGTTCATCGCCGCATTGCCCTATGTCCAGCTCGCCACCGCGTCTGCCATCATGTTCACCACGCCGCTGGTCGTGGTCGCGCTGTCGGTGCCGATCCTGAAGGAGCGGGTCGGGCCGTGGCGAAGTGCCGCGGTCGTCGTCGGGTTCTGCGGAGCCCTCGTCATCATTCGCCCGGGCACGGATGTCTTCCAGCCCGCCGCGGTGCTGACGCTGCTGTCGGCGATCTGCTTCGCCGGTTACCAGCTGTGGACGCGACGCCTCGCACCCCACGAGCGCCCGGAGACACTCATCATCTACACCGCGCTTGCCGGCGCCATCGTCATGTCGCTTGTCATGCCGCTCACCTGGCGCACTCCGGACACAATCGTGGACGGGCTGAAGTTCGCGGGGGTCGGGCTGATCGGCGGGGCCGCCCAGTACTTCATCATCTGCGCCCTGCAGAGAGCGCCCGCGTCCGTCGTCTCGCCCATCGGGTACGCGGAACTCATCACCGCCGCGGCGTTCGGGTACGTCATCTTCAATGACCTTCCCGATGGCTACACCTGGCTGGGCGCGGCCCTGATCGTCGGCTCCGGACTGGTCGTCGTCAGGCGCGAGCGCGCACGAAGCGGCCCGAACTGACGATCGGCCGACCGCGGCGGTGACCGCGGCAGAACCACCTCGCTGCGGAGATTGCTCCCGGATGCCGCAGCCGGGGGGTCAACCGGGCGTAGGGGGACGCCGTGCCGCGCGAGCATCAAGACGCGTAACCGGGCAGTACGAAAAACCCGGGGCAGGTTCACCGGTGCGCGGAACAGAGCGTCCGCCAAATGGTCCCAAAGGTTCTGGAAGGCGGACCATTCAACGGGAATCGGGGAGTTTCCGGCCGAATGATCCGGGGAAGCGACAACCGCCCCTGGCGCTCGACTTCGGGCGGCGGCGCTACCGCACCGGGTTGGTCGTGCGCCGCTCGGCCGAGGACTTCAAGCCCGTGCGGTTGTTCGAGGAGATCGTGCGCGAGATCGCGCTCGAAGGCCCTCGCTGAAGGAACGGCCCCTTCCGGATTGACAGCGGGGCGTGTGGAGAGCGGTGCCCGGCACTACCGCAGTTTGCGGAGACGGATTCTGTCACCGCCGAACGGGGATCAATCCCAGTGCGACAGAGGCGCTACCGTCGGACGAGCGACGGTCAGGCCGGTACGGGAGCCCGGCGAGGACCAGGATGTCATGCCGGCGCTTGCGGGCGAAGTATCCGCCGAGCGTGCGGCCGTCATCCGCAATCCTCCGCCCCTGTTCGCGGACCTACCTGCGTTGGCGTTGGCGCTCCAGGTGCTTGAGCGCTTCGCGCCGGCTCAGCGTGGACAGCTCGGGATGCGCGTCCACGAAGGCCGTCACCCATCCCGGATCGGTCCTGGAGTATTCGCGCAGCGCCCAGCCGATGCCCTTTCGCAGAAAGAACTCCGGGTGGCCGATGGACGGCCGGATCGCGTCGGCGAGCAGCTTCGCATCCGTCCCGTGCTTCGAACGGAGTTGCGCGAGAATGGCGGTCCGCCGCTTCCAGATGTCACCGTCTGTCGCCCATTCCCGGAGGATGGTCTTCATCGGGCGCGGATGAGCGACGAGCATGGCCCCTACCCCGCGGCTGGCAATCGCGTCCACGTAGTCCCACCAGGCGCCAGTGACCACCATCTCCTCGATCATGGGGAGGCGCGCCGGCTCGAGCCACCTCGAATTGCGCCGGAAGAGCAGCAGTTCGATCGCCGCGTAGCGTTCCTCGCGGTGGGTGGCCCTGCGCCAGAGGTCGAGAACCGCCGCCTCCCAGGCGTCGGCGTCCGGCAGCGGGTGCCTCTCGAACACGGTTCCCGCGATGCGACGGCATTGCGGAACGCCCACGCCCAGGTAGGGCATGTCCGATTTCATGTATGCCTGCTGCTTCGGCGCCCTGACCGGGTCCGCAGCATCGCGCAGCGCGACAATGACGGATTCTCGAATGTTCATCGCCCGGCCGGATCGACTTCCCCGCCCTTCTCCCTCACCTTCGACCGCGCCTTGCCTCATGCGATCCGGCGGCGAAGAGAGGCTCCATCAGTACGGATCGCTTCTCACGACCTCCCCCGGACCCCTCCTATGGCGGTGCGGCGTGCCGGAGCCGTTGCATGGGCTCATCGAAGGTGTAGACCGCATTCAGCGCCTCACGAGCCTCCGATGCGGTCTTCAGCGCCTTGTACACAATGAGCGCATCCGCGAAACCGGCGCCACTCGCCAACCCGGCTTCGCCTTCCTGCGCCGACGCAGCGCCGCGGTACGCCTGCAAGGCGCGCCACACGACCCGATCGTCCTCGAATCGGAAATTCGGCTCGCTGAACAGCCGTTCGAGGACGGCCGCCAGGCCGGGTCTGGTCAGCCGGTACCTGCGTCCGGAGAGCGCCCAGACGGTTTCCACCAGAACGACGTCCGTCACGAGGACGGTCTCCGCAGTATCGAATACGATGTCCGCGCGCGCTGCCTGGACCTCGTCGTCGTGCAGCAGGTACCGGAGGAGGACGCTGGTATCGACGGCTATCAAGGCGTCGACTCGTCCAGCGCGTCTTGCAGCGACTCCTCGTCGCTGACGTCAGAGTCGCCAACCACGTGGCGGAGGATCCCCCTGGCTGCCCCTGCAGTCTTGCGAACGATGGTGATGCGGCCATCGGCGACGTAGCTGCGGTACTCGTCCCCCGGCCCGATCCCGACCTCCCTGCATTGATCGATGGGGAGCGTAATCTGGCGCTTCGCGCTTACCCGCGGCATGAGACCGCCCTTCTCGAAATGGTCGGTTCCAACGAACCGTACGCGGTTCTTTACCTATCATCGATTTGTAAAGAAGAGGAACCGGGATAGCGCTCGCAGCATGCGCGGAACTTCCGTGCGGACCGGTCTGGTCGGGAACGTGCGCCGGTACGCGAACCAAGCGTCGCCGAACACCTCACGGAGGAACCGGAAGACGAGCGCCCGCAGATGGTCGCCCGACCTTGCCGGTCGCACCCGAGTGCCCGCCTTCCACGTTCGGTCGCATCTGCCCCGCGCCCGTCTGCACGGAGTTCGACAAGGCTGCATGAACCGGTCAGAATCACCGTGCAGGGGTACTCGTGGACCCGGTCGCGAATTCCGCGGGCGCGGCGGTAGTGCGGGCGAGCAGGCCGGCCCGTGGTCAGAGCGGTGGTCTGGCGCACCCGCATGCATGCGCGGGAATCCAGACGACCGAAACAATTCCTTCAGTTCAGCGAGATATGGCACGCACAGCGCGGATGGTAGCGGTTGGAACGGGTTGACCGGGATGCCTCGAACGAGTTGGTTGACCTGTGTTGCCCAATTGACATGTTCGCCGTGAAGATGGACGCCCCGTGCGTGCAGGGGTTTCGGGACTTCGCACGCCCGGTCGCGGCATGGCCGGACAAGCCCGGGCTCGGCGGCGGCGTAATGGGTCGCATCGAATCCCGCGCCCGCGGCATGTCCTGCGATCCGGCGGCCCGAAACGCCGGCGGCGGGGAGAACCTGGAGGGAGCCTGCGAATGTCGTACATCGAGTATTTCTACTCCGCCCACTCGGCCTTCGCCTATCTGGGGTCGGCGCGCCTCACGGAGATCGCCCGCGCCGCCGGGCGGCGTATCGTGCACAGGCCGGTCGATCTCAACAGGGTGCTCGAAGGCGCCGGAGCGGCGCCATTTGCCAAGCGCACCCCCGCCCAGCGCGCCTATTTCTTCGCCACGGAGATCCAGCGCTGGTCGCGGTACCGCAACGCTCCGGTGATCGACAAGAGGCCGACACACCACGACAACAGCACGGCACTGGCCAACGGCATGCTGATCGCCGGTGTGGAACAGGGTATTGAAGTGGACCGGCTTGCCCATGTCCTGCTGGAGGCGCACTGGCGCGATGACGCGGACCTGGCGGACCGGGCGACACTTGCCAGACTTGGCCGCACGATCGGAGTGGAATCCGAAACCTTGCTCGACCTCGCGCTGTCGCCTGAAATACAGGCAATCCACGCGGCCAACACCGAGGAAGCGATCGCCCGTTCGATGTTCGGTTCCCCGACCTATTTCGTCGACGGCGACATGTACTACGGCCAGGACCGGCTCGAACTGATCGAGCACGCGCTGCGCGAGACCCACGGCGGCACGTAGCAGGCACGCACCATCGCGCCGACGGCTCCACCGGAAGACGAAATGCCCGGGAAGGACGGGGCGGCGGCCTCGGCGAGCAGGTGACGAAACCCCGGCAGACCATGAACCGGACCGGTACACACGCCACCCGGTTCCGGGGCCGGCAGCGTCTTGCCGGCGCGCAGGTGGTCACCAGGCACCGGGTTCGGTGACCGCGCGCGGCGGGACTATACCCAGTGCGCCTCTCGCAATGCCGGCACGTAGCGGCGGCTGACCGGCACTTCGGACCCGTTTTCCAGAACGACCACGGTCCGCCCGTCGCGCCGCATGATGCTGCTGACCGCGGCTCGCGCAATCCAGTGCGAACGGTGAACCTGCATCCCCTCGGTTGCACCCAGTTCCCTCAGCGCGTCGCCGAAGCGCATCAACACCAGGTCCGAGCCCCTGTCGGTGTGAACCTCGACATAGTGGTCGCGCATCTGAAGGTGCAGCAGCCGACCACGCCGGGCCAGAGGCAGGCGCTCGAGCAATGGCGGTGCAACAGCCGCACCCGCGGTCCGCTGGCGCTGGCCCGGATCCCCCGTGGCCGGAGGCACGGCGAAGGGTGCGCCGGAACCGGAGAGCAGTGGCAGTTCGATCATCGTCCAGACGATCAGGCTCAACGCCAGATGGACCAGTGCCACGGCCAGGAACAGCTCACCGCTCGGAAATGCCTCCGGCGGCGAGGCGGAAAACAGGAAGTTCAGGGCGGATACCAGCGCCGTTCCCGGCACGGCGGCGGCGAGGCTGCCTCCAAGGACACAGACGATGACCGGCACACGACGGGAGAACCACGTCACTGCAGGCAGGATGCAGGCGAGGGCGAACGTCCAGTTGCCGGCAACCGCAAGCACCCAGTAGGCCATCCGTTCGCCAAGCGGCATCCGCAGGTAGGTGCCGAACGGGCCGAGATAGCCGAGGAACAGGACCACGATGGCGAGTGCTGCCAGATGCCAGCGCAGTCGGCGCCAGGTGAACCATTCGCGAAACGCGAATTGCCGCTGCGGCGCCGTTCGCGAAGGATTCCGGCTGTTGGCGCAATCGCCGTTGGACATTGACGTCCCCCGTGCTTCCTGAACGACACGCAACATACGCACTCGAAAAGGAGCACCAAAGAATGAAGCGCATTCCTCTCCTTCTCGCCGCAGGAATACTTCTCGCCGGTCTGCCGGCGCTGACCGTGCCCGGGAACGGCGGCGCGGCGAACGCCGCGGAACTGACGATCGCGGTCAGCGGCATCACGTCGGCCGAGGGCCGGGTCTACGTCGCGCTCCACCGAGCGCGTGAGAACGTCTCCTTTCCCGACACCGAGGGCGCTGTCGCAGGCGCATGGCGCCTGGCGCGAGAGGGCGGGTTCGACATCTCGTTCTCCGGCCTGGAACCGGGCCGGTACGCCGTAAGCGGCTTTCATGACACCGACGGCGACGGCGAACTCGACGCGAACCTGCTCGGCATTCCCACCGAGAGCTTCGGCTTCGGCAACGGCGCAAGCGGTCTCTTCGGTCCCGCAAGCTTCGAGGAGTCCTCGATCACGCTGAAGCAGACGGCGACGATCTCGTTGCCCATCGGAGAGCCCGGTCCCGCCGCATCGGCAGACCGGAAGAGCGACCAATGACGGTCAGCGGTATTCCGCGCCGCGGATTTCTGGCTGCGTCTGCCGCCTGCGGCCTGGCGCACCTGGCACCGTTCGCGTCCGCCCTGGCCGCCGCCGGCGGGAACTGGACCGATGCCTTTGACGCCGCGCTGGAACGCAACCGGATGCTGCTGGGCTGGAAGACGCCACCGGACCGGCTGGACACCGCCGCGCTCTCCGTTTCGGGCACGTGGCCGAGCGGACTGAATGGCCGCTTCTACCGCAACGGTCCGTCGATTCACGACCGTTTCGGCCGGCGCTACAGTCACTGGTTCGACGGCGACGGCATGATCCAGGAATTTGCCATCGACGGCGGAAGGATTGCCCATCGCGGCCGGGTCATCCGGACGCCAAAGCTGGACCGGGAGGACGCGGCCGGCCGACGGCTCTACAACGGCTACGGGACCCACCTGCCGGACAGCGCGCCGCTGCGGGGCCCGGATGGCATGAACGCCGCCAACATTTCCGTTCTGCACCACGGAGGCGAACTCCTCGCGCTGTGGGAGGGTGGCTCCGCCACGCGGTTGAACGAGACCACGCTGGCGGCCGAGGGCTTCAAGAGCTGGAGCCCGGAACTGGGTGGTGTTGCCTTCTCGGCGCATCCCAAGCGCGATCCGGAGGACGGCACGCTGTGGAATTTCGGCGTCCACCTTGCCCCGAAGCCGACGATCGTCCTCTATCACATCGGTCGCAGCGGTCAGATGCTCGGCGTCGGCCTCGTCGAGGCCGGCCCGCTCGGCCTGATTCACGATTTCGCGATTACGCGGCATTCCCTGGTGTTCGTCATCGAGCCCTTCCTGTTCGATCCGGACCGGCTGGGCAGCGCCAGTATCCTCGACGCCCACACCTGGCACCCACAGGCGGAGGCCCGTGCACTGGTCATTGACAAGGCCGATTTCGGCGCTCGCCGCTGGCACGCCCTGCCCGCGGGCTTCGGCTTTCATTTCGGCAACGCCTGGGAAGACAGCGACGGGTCGATCCACCTGGACTATTGCCGGGCGCGCGACCCCGGCATCCTGACCGAAACGCTGCGATACGTGATGAAGGGTGAATTCGTCCCGTCGTCGCCGCTGCGCTACTCGGAAATCCTCCTGCCGCCAAGGGGCGACGGCCGGATCATCTCCCACCCCCAGGATGCGGAGTTCGCGCGGGTGGCACCGGCCGTCGTCGGCCGGCGGCACCGCTACGTCTACACCCTCGGCTCACCCGCGGAACCGGTCGGCTGGACATTCCGCACCGTGGTCAGGCGTGATCTCGAAACAGGTGCAATCGAGACATTCGACTATGGCCCCGGCAGGACCCCGGAGGAACACCTGTTCGTCCCGAAGCCGGGTGGAAACGGCGAGGACGACGGCTGGCTGATCGGCACGGTGCTGGACTGGGAAGCAGGATTGACCGGGTTGTCGGTGTTCGACGCCAGGGCGATCCCGGCCGGCCCGCTCGCCCAGGCATGGCTGCCCTATCCGCTGCCACTCGGTTTCCACGGCACGTTCGTTCCAGGCTGATCGCGGCGCCCCGACACCGGGTTCAATCAGGACCTCGGTGGGGCTTCGCGCAGCTCCAGGCGCACGCGGCCCGGTCCTCGACCAGGAGGTGATTGCGCCAGACCAGGAGATGCTCGCCGCGGCCCACAACATCGTGCTCAAGCTCTTGTCCCTCCGGATGCCTTTTCGCTTTCATGCCGTGCCCCGGGATGGAACAACTGTTGCAGCATGTGGGAGCCACCGGGTTGTACTCGCGTTAGGGACGGAGAGAATGCACAGTTCCGAGCCGCATCCGCGTCAGTCGGCATGTTGAATCGGGTAACAGGATTCTGATTCAATGACCGTTCAATCAAGTGTTTCACAAATTTTCGATGAAACTATCCTCTAACAAGCCACAGTAGCGCCATTTGGGCATTTGCCTTCCCTCGACCCGTGTCGCCGGTCTCTCGGCCTGGATAGGGCGCGGTCGAGCCTCCCCGGTTCAGGTGCCGCCCGTGTGCGCGATGCGGGATCTGCAACGATGCGATGCAATTGGCGCGCAGGCGGACGCTTCCCCGGTCACCGCCGGCGCAGCGGGGCCCGCACGCTGCCCGCGTCCGGCTGCCGCCCCGGCCAGATTGACGGATCGTCTGCGGCGACGCGTCAGCAGACGTAGTTGAGGCCCAGGCGACCGCCGTCGACATAGATGGTCTCGCCGGTGATGTAGCTTGCCTTCTCGCTCACGAGGAAGGCGACCACCTCGCCGATTTCCTCGGGCGTGCCGAGCCGCTTGAGCGGCGTGCGCGACATCACCATCTGGAGTGCCGCCGGATCGGCATTGACCGCTGCCAGCATGGCGGTGTCGATCGACCCGGGTCCGACAGCGTTCACCCGGATACCGTGCGGCGCCAGCGCCAGCGCGCTCGCCCTGGTCAGCTGCGCCAGTCCGCCCTTGGACGCGCAGTAGGCCGCGATAGACGGGATCGCGACCTGGGCGTTGATCGAGGACATGTTGACGATCGAACCGCCGGTCCCCGCCTCGATCATCGAGCGCGCCGCCCGCTGGGTCGCGAGAAACGGACCGACGAGGTTGACACCGATCACCCGGCGGAAACTGTCGAGCGAGGTCTCGAGAAAATCGCCGGGCTCGGCAATCCCGGCACAGTTGACCAGGATCGAGAGCGGCCCGACCTCACGGCTGATGCGGTCGAACAGGCCCTCGACCGCTTCGGGATCGCCCATGTCGCAGGCAAGGCCGACACCGCCAATCCGGTCAGCCGCGTCGCGAGCCCCCTCGGCATCGATGTCCGCCAGCACCACCCGGGCGCCATCGCGCGCAATCGCCGATGCGCAGGCAAGACCAATTCCCCGGGCCGCGCCCGTTACCAGTGCCGTTCTGCCTTCCATCGCGAACCCTCCTTCCCTTCACCGTCACCGGGTCTGCGTACCCGCATCCCACCACCAGGTATCGAGCGTGACACCGTAGAGCGGCGTTACCGCCGGCCGGCGCATCCCCTTCTGCCAGGCAACCCGGTCAACTCTCTGGTGGTAGAGCGGCACCACGTAGCGCCCGGCCAGCAGCAACCGGTCGAGCGCACGGGCCGCGGCCACGAACTCCTCGCGCTCGCGCGCCTCGGTCAGGTGCCGGATCATGGCGTCGACCCCGTCCGAGCGCACGGCTGGATAGTTGCGCGATCCCGGCCGGTCGGCCGCGGCGCTGCCCCAGAAGTGTTCCTGCTCGTTCCCGGGAGAGAGCGAGTTGTACCAGAAGTTGAAGACCAGATCGAAATCATACTCGCTCAGGCGGCGCTGGTACTGTGCCCGGTCCACGGTACGGATCCTGAGCGTGATCCCGAGGCGTTGCAGGGAATCGGCATAGACACCAGCCAGCCGTTCGAGCCGCGGATTTGACAGCAGCAGTTCGAACTCCACCGGCCGGCCGTCACCACCATGGCGCAACGCCCCTTCCCTGACCCCGAACCCGGCGTCGCGCAACAGCGTCAGTGCCTGGCGCAGGTTGGCACGGTTGCCCCCGTTGCCGTCCGACCGGGGCGGCTGGTAGCCGTTCGCGAGGTCGTCCGGCGGAATCTCGTCCAGGAACGGGCCCAGCAGCGCCCGTTCACGGGGTCCGGGAGGGCCGGTTGCGGCGAGGTCGCTGTTGTCGAAATGGCTCCGGGTCCTGGTATAGGCGCCGTGCAGCAGCGTGCGGTTGACCCACTCGAAGTCGAGCGCGTGGATCAGGGCCTCCCGCACCGGGCGCTGGTCAAGCGGCGAGCGGCGCGTGTTCATCGCGATCGCATACATGCCCGACGGCCGGCCATGCGCAATCTCCGCGCGCTCGACCTGGCCTGACCGGTAGGCCGGAAAGTCATAACCGTCGGCCCAGCGTCCCGCGTCGCCTTCCACCCGGACCGATGACTCGCCGGCCTTGAAGGCCTCGAACGCGGTTGCCTCGTCGCGGTAGTAGTCGTAGCGGATGATGTCGAAGTTGAACCGGCCGCGATTGACCGGCAGGTCCCGGCCCCAGTAGTCCGGGTCGCGTTCGAGCACGACCGAGCGACCGGGCTCGACCGAGGCGAACCGGTACGGCCCGCTCCCGACCGGCGCCATCATGCCCGATTTCGAGAAGTCGACCCTCTCGTACACCGATCTCGGCAGCACCGTCATCAACCCCATGATCAGCGGCATCTCGCTGTCAGACGGCTGTGCGAAGGTCATCCGGACCGCCAGCGGACCCACCTGTTCGCACCGTTCCACCCTGGCGTAGAAACTGCGCTGGTTGGCACGGCCGTGATCACGCAGCAGGTTCCACGAGAAGATCACGTCATCGACGGTTACCGGTTCCCCGGTATGGAACCGGGCCCTTGGATCAAGGTGAAAGGTGATCCACGACCGGTCGGGAGGGACCTCGACCCGCTCGGCAAGCAGGCCGTAGAGCGTGAACGGTTCGTCACGTGACCGGGCAAGCAGTCGTTCGAACACGAAGCTCGAGATGCCCGCACCGGCGACACCGACCAGGGAATAGGGATTGAGCGTGTCGAAGGTCCCGACCGGGGTCATGCGCAGCACGCCGCCCTTCGGTGCATCGGGAGTGACGTAGTCGAACCGGGCGAATCCGTCCGGATACTTCGGGCTGCCGTGCATGGCGATCGCGTGCATCGGCGCCTGGGCATTCGCCGTCGGTGCGATCAGCAGCGACAGGCCGAGGGCGATCGCGCCGAACCGGATCACGCAAATCTCCGCGGCCTGAGTCCGGTCTGGAACCAGCAGATGAACCCGTACATGTCGAAGACCGGCAGACCGGTATGGCGCGCGATTTCGTCGGCATAGGGTGTCATGTTGGTGCACTCGAGCAGGATCGCGCCGAGCGAGGCGGATCGCCGGCCCAGTTCGTCGGCGGCCGCGATCAGGTCGGCGCGCGCGGCATCGACGTCGAGCCGCGCCTCGTTGCCGATTATCACCCGGCTGAACTCGGTACCGGTCCCGTCCGTGCCGACGATCACCGCGTCCCCCGGTACGCCGGCCGCCTCGAGATGGCGCTCGGTCAGGGTCTGCGCCGAGATGGTGAGGATGCCGATCTCGCGGTCCGGCGGCAGCAGGCTGCGGATCATCCCGTACTGCATCAGCGACGACGTGGCGACGGGCACGCGGACCGCGGCGGCCAGTTCGGCCTGAAACAGCGACAGGAACCCGCAGTTGGTGGTGATCCCGTCACAGCCCGTATCCACCAGTTCGCGGGCCGCGTCCACGAAGGCGCCGGACAGGCCCTCGGCCTGCCTGCGGACCACCCTGTCGGGAGTGGCATTCCTGACCACCCTGTAGTGCACCGGAAACGGCCAGGTTCCGGCATTGCCGATATCACCCGGAATCCGCGGGAACCGGGCATCCAGCATCAGGATTCCGACACTTGCCCCATAGACAGACTTGCCGCCCAGTGCAATCGTCCCCATCAGGAACCTCCGCTTGCCTCACTACGCACCGACCCCTGAGAGACAGTACCGTGCCCCGGATCAATGCAGACCGACTGATGACAGACCTTTCCCGGCTGCGCGCTATCGGTGCCGTTGGCACCGGCGTGGTACGCCCCGCCTTCAGCGCGGAAGACATGACCGCACGGCGCTGGTTGCAGGACCGCTTCACCGAGGCAGGGCTCGAGACCGTCATCGACGGTGTCGGCAACGTGTTCGGCCGCTCGCCACGGTCCGGGCCCGCGCTGCTGGTCGGATCGCACTCCGACACCCAGCCCCGCGGCGGGTGGCTCGACGGAGCGCTCGGCGTCATCTACGCGCTCGAGATCGTGCGCGCGCTCGCCGAGGATGCGTCCACGGCCGGCTATGCGGTCGACGCCGTCTCGTGGCAGGACGAGGAATCGTACTTTCTCGGCTGCCTCGGCAGCCGGTCCTGGTGCGGAGTGCTCGACGCCGAGGAGGAACGCGCCGCGCACGGAGGCGACGGCGAGAGCCTCGCGGACGCGCTGGTCAGGACCGGGCTTGCCGGGGTGCCGCGTCTGGCCCGCGAACCCGGGCGTCATGTTGGCTACCTCGAGGCGCACATCGAGCAGGGGCTGGTGCTTGAAGAAGCCGGCGAACAGCTCGGTGTCGTGACTTCGATCGTCGGCATTCGCGGCCTGGAGCTGACCTTTACCGGCGAGAACAACCATGCCGGCACCACGACCATGGCCCGACGCCGGGATGCCGCCACCGCCCTGTTCGAGGTGGCTCACCGCATCAATACCCTCTTCCCGGAGCGCGCCGGTCCGCACACGGTCTGGACCATCGGCAATGTCTCGCTCGAACCCGGTGCGGCTTCTATCATTCCGGGTCGCGCCACCCTGATCCTGCAGTTCCGCGACCCGGATGACGGGGTACTGGACAGGCTCGAGAACACGGTCGCGGAGCTGTGCGACGAGATCTCGGCCCGCGGGCGAATCGGGACGGCCATGCAACGGACCCGCAGCCCGGTCCGGCCATCGTTGATGGACACCGACCTGCAGGATCACATCGCGGCGGCCGCGCAGACGGTGGCGCCGGGGCGCTGGCGCAGGATGCCGAGTGCGGCGGGGCATGATCCAATGGTAATCCACCACTGCCTGCCCTGCGGCATGCTGTTCATCCCCTCGATCGGCGGCATCAGCCACGACTTCACCGAGGACAGCCACACCGAGGACATCGTGGCCGGCTGCCAGGCGCTCGCGGACGCGACCGCGTCCGTCCTCGCCGCGGCACGTGCCCGCGGGCCGGATGGTCACACGACCACGATCCGGTCCACCCGGGACGGGTAAAAGGCGATGTGGCCATTGATGGCGCCCGCCTCGTCGTAGGGCGTTTCGTAGGACCAGGCCGCATCCTGCGACACCTGGTCGCCGACCCGGATCGACCAGTAGCTCGCGGTGCCCTTGTACGGGCAGTAGGTACTGTGCTGCGAGCGAGCCAGCAGCGCGCCGCGGACATCTGCAGCCGGCAGGTAGTGGACGACCGGGTAGTCCGCTTCCCGCAGGGCGATGGCATTATCGCTATCGGCGACTACTTCGCCGTTGAAGGTCACGACAACCCGCCCGGGCTCGGGCCGGTAGTCGAGCACCCGGTCGGGGTGCCGGAGAAATCCGGGAGCCGGTCCGCCAGCCATCTTGCACCTCCACTGCCTGGACGATCAGAGTTCCGGCATTGACCAGCCCCTGCGCCGGCACGCCGCCTCGAGCGTATTGCGCAACAGGCAGGCAATGGTCATCGGACCGACACCACCGGGAACCGGGGTGATGGCGCCCGCGACCGTGCGGGCCTCGTCGAAGGCGACGTCTCCGACCAGCCTGGTCCGGTCCGGTCCGCGTTCGGGCGCGGCAATCCGGTTGATCCCGACATCGATCACCGTGGCTCCCGGACCAATCCAGTCACCGCGGATCATTTCCGGGCGGCCCACGGCCGCCACCAGTATGTCCGCGCTGCGGCAGACCGCCGGCAGGTCCCTGGTGCGCGAGTGCGCCACCGTCACCGTGCAATGCTCCCGGGTCAACAATGCCGCCATCGGCTTGCCGACAATGTTGGAGCGCCCGACGATGACGGCGGTCTTGCCGGACATGTCTCCGAGCTGTTCGCGCAGCATCAGCAGGCACCCGAGCGGCGTGCAGGGAACCGGAGCCTCGCCGCCGGTGACCAGCAGCCCGACATTGACCGGGTGGAAACCATCGACGTCCTTCACCGGATCAATGCGGTCAAGCACCCGCCCGGCATCGATATGGTCGGGCAATGGCAGCTGGACCAGGATCCCGTCCACGTCGTCATCACCATTCAGCCGGTCGATTTCGTCAAGCAGCTCGGCTTCGCCGGTGTCCCCGGACCTGCGGTATCCGAGTGAGCGGATGCCGCATTCCGCCGCCAGCCGGTTCTTGCTGTTGACATAGACCGAACTCGCGGGGTCATCGCCGAGCTGGACAACCGCAAGACCGGGGACCGCGCCGTGCCGTTCTTCGAGGTCCGCGACGGCCGCGGCCACGCGGGACCGCAGTTCTGCCGCCCTGGCCTTGCCGTCGATCAGTACCGCATCGGTCATGTGCAACTCCCTCGTGCCCGGTTCAGCCGCCGTGCTGAAGCTTGAGGTCGACGATGAAGAAGTCGCGCACGAACACCAGGATCAGGACCAGGATGATCGGCGAGATGTCGATGCCACCGAAAGCGGGGATGAACCTGCGGATCGGCTGCAGCACCGGTTCGATCAGCCGGTAGAGTACTTCCATTACCCTGTAGACCAGCCGGTTGCCGGAATTGACCACACCGAAGTGCAACAGCCACCCGAGCACGATGTAGATGAACAGACACCAGATGTAGAGGGTGATGACGGTGTCCAGGAGATTGGCGATCGCATACATCCGACCCGTCCCCGAATTCCGGTTCGTTCAGACACCCGGCACCGACGGGGTCTGGCCTGCCATCGGCCGGCCCGCTTCGGTCCGTACCTGCAGACGGTGAACCTACTTGAACGGTGTGCCGGCCGCCACTATGTTTCGCGCTGGCGCGTGGGGCCGTAGCTCAGCTGGGAGAGCGTCGCGTTCGCAATGCGAAGGTCGGGAGTTCGATCCTCCTCGGCTCCACCATCCGCCACCGCATCCGTCAGCGATTGTCCACAGGATAGCCACGCTCAAGCGCCGAGCCGTTTGACGCCGTGATGCAATACCCCACCTTGGCCCGCACGTCCACTTGGTCCGCGTCAGGCCTACGTGGACCAAGCGAGTGTCGCCCCAGCCTGTCACCGACCCGACGATCGGCCGTCAGGACTCCGCCCCGCTTTTCGCGAGGCATTCCAGGAGCCGGCGCACATGGCCGTCTTCGGTCTTCGAAGACAATCACCCATCGCAGAAGCGCTCGCCGCGCACGACCAAGGAGTACAGTGGACGGATCCGGGAGACCCTTGCAGCTCTCAACGCCTCCTCGTCCACAGGGACTTCTTCGCCTCTTCGGGAATGGAACCGCCTGCCATCCGGCATCCCCGTTTCACAGCCAGGTCGATGAAGCTGCCGAACGTTTCGTTGTGCTCCGCAGCCGAACCCGGGCCGGGGCACCGTCCCTGGTCCGCGAAGCCCATCACACATCCGGTGCTGGCGCGCCCCCGCCATGGATTCCCGGCAGGAACGCGAGCAGCGCACGGACGTTTCGCCCAAAAGGCTCGCGTTCGGTCGTCATGCCGTCCTCCATCGGAGGCGATCGGTCCAGCGATGACACGCACGCGCCGCCCGGTCCTTCAGGTTCACGCCCGATCGCCTGCGCTTTCCCGCACCTGGCGCGGCTTCCCGAGCCGGATCACATGCGGGGTCGGGACCGTCCCGTTGTCCGGCAGCGGCGCTTTCCCCGTCACCCTGGCCTGCTGTGCAACGCTCAGGAGCCCCCGCAGCCTGTCGCTGCCGGCCACGGCGCGCGCATCCGCGTCGTAGTAGTCGAACCAGGGCAGGTCTTGTGCCGCGTAGTCTTGTGCCGTCGGCGGTTCTGTCGGCGGCCACTCGCCGGTGACCGCCATCCACTGCGTGGAATTCAGCAGCGTGACGAAGCACCGGCTGCCGTTCCGCTGGTCCCAGGCATCGAGCCCGTAGGGATCGTCGTAGATGTCCTGTTTCATCCTGCCGCCGGGCGCAAGGCCCATGGCGCAGTCCATGGTGGCCGGTGCCCAAAGAAATTCAGGTGCGTGCATCCTGACCTGTTTTGACCGCAACGCCTCGTAGCGGTCGGCCTTCATGGGATAGGCCACCAGCTGCATCCCGCCGTGGACCGCGGCTCCGGTCAACTGTTCCTCGACCGTGTAGCCCTCCCCGAGCGGCATGGCGACGAACTGGCGGATGACACCTTCCTCGATGCAGTAGCCGTCGAGCCAGGGTTGTTCGGGCAGCACCGCGTAGTCCTGCGGGTCGCGGTTCAGCCGGTCGACCCAGGGATCACCCGTGATCGCGCAGGCCTTGCCGGTCGCTACCTTCACGGCGAACGGATAGTCCGACCGGAAGTCGATCCACAGCGCTTCGGCCTGGTGCATCGGCGCGATCACGCCGCCCCGCACGCGCCAGGATTGCGGCAGTCGCGCGGCATGGTCGTCGAGGTGGCGAAGCGGAAACGCGCCCAGGCCCGGCGGCAGCGGATAGTCGCGGCCGTCGTCCGGAATGCGCAGGGTGCGCTGGAATTCAATCGCACACCGTGCATCGGCGTGAACCTCCGGAAACCGGAATTCCAGGCGATCATTCTCAAGTACAATCATTGATGTTCCTCCTACCACTCGCCATCGCGCACCTCGCGCACCACCCGCAGCACCGCCTCGTCAGGCGCTTCCTTCAACTGCCGGATCAGGTCCGCGAACAGGCGCGGGCGCCTGCGGATGATGGCCTGCAGGTCAGCGGACACCTTGCCAGCGAGCGCCAGCATGACATCCGGGTCCTCGCCGAGTTCCCTCGCCAGCCTGACCGTCGTCCCTTCCGACGGCGGTGCCACCTCGCCGCGCTCGATCTTGCTGAGATAGGCCGGCTCGATGCCGACCCGCCCGGCGACCTGGCGCACCGAGTAGCGCCGGTCGTCGCGGCGCAGGCGTTCCCGGATCGTGCGTACCGTGGGTCCAAAGTGCGTCATGTGTCCTACTTAGGACACATTATGCCTGTGGTCAAGTCCCCGGACCAGGCGGACGCGCCGTGAATGAGCTTTCGGACCTGACGCCTTCGTTCACCGCCCTGCCCGGGCGGCGGACCCGTTCGAAATGCCCCAGTGACGTCGTGCCGGAGGCGGAGGCCGAGGCCGGCGGGATGAGCTCGAGCGTGTCCGGCCACGGGCGCCGCCGCACCCGTTCGCCGGGGAACCGATCAACGACGTGTGGCCACCACCTTCACCGGGAGACACCGCCGCACCGTCCAGGCGCCCGCCGGTCCGTGGCGGTCAGGCCGGTTTCGCGCTGCTGTCCGGCCGAGCGTGCAGGACGCCCGTGTCATCGCCGTCTTCCTCCGGCCAGGTCGATCCCGCGCCCTGCCCGACCGGAACCCGCGAATGGCATCCGGTCAGGCCTCCGGCATCTGGTAGTTGATCATCCACCGGATCCCGAAGCGATCCTGCCAGCTGCCGAAGTAGCCGCCCCAGAACATCTCCTCCATCGGCATCTCGACAGTCCCGCCCTCGGAAAGCCTGGTGAAAATGTCATCGCAGTGCTCCTTGCTCTGCCCGGTGATCGAGATGGCAAGGTTGCTCCCGACGACGGGCGGCGCACCGAAAACGGAGCAGCTGTCGTTGCCCATCAGCATGGTCGGGCCAACCGGCAGGGAGACATGCATGATCCGGTCCCGTTCAGCGTCGGGCACTTCGATGCCGTCGGGCGAACCGCTGGCGTAGGTCACGAACTCCTCGAACTCTCCACCGAAGACCGACCGGTAGAACTCGAAGGCTTCGCGGCAGGTGCCATCGAAGAAGAGATAGACATTGAGAGACATGGTGCTCGCTCCTGTCACTGGCTGGTGTGTGCATCCGCGCCACGCGCGACCGCGGTCGCGCTCGGACCTCCCGGTTCACGGCGCCGCGATGACCGTCCTCATTGGGTAGTGCCGGTTGCCTCCCGCAAACGGGGGCAGTGCATGGAAGTCGGTGCGCATCTCCTTCATCACCGAAGATGCCAGTGCCGCCTTCAGTGCGTCGGCATCATCGAAGACTACCTTGTTGCGCTGCATGTGATCGACACGCGGCCAGGGCAGGAAACCGCACCAGTCGATACGTGAACAGACCTCGATTTCGCGGATCGCGGGAAAGGTCGCCATGATCCGTGGGTGATGTTCCAGGTAGTGCGCCATCCAGGCGTTCACATCCTCGGCCGGGCCGGGATAGTGCACCAGGAACGAGCACGACGGCTCGCCCGATGCCGGTTCGGGAACGGCGAAGCCACGCGCCAGCATGGCCTGCTGGCTGCGCGCCGCACCCGCAAGCGACGCAAGCGCACCCGGGGCTGCAAGCGCCTGCAGGTGACCGTCCGGCGCCAGCGCCGCCTCGAGGTCGGAGATGTCGTCGAACAGCAGCTGAAGCGCCAGCTGCGGCGGAGTGCCGTCGTTGAACGGCAGGCCGTCAACCTCCCAGGGCGTAAAGAGCAGGCCCCGCGCCAGCCCGGGCGTGGCGGCAACAACATCACGCACGTACCCGAAGTCCGCCGCCGATACCGCGAGACCGGCATCATTGGGGTCATGCAGGAAGGCAAACCAGGCAACGCGCATTGCGTGCATCTACCCGAGGTCGCCGGCCCGGACAAGCGTGGCAGCCGGACCGCCCGGAACCCGTGACAGCTGGCGACCGACCCGGGCCCGGATGCAGGCCCCACAGCGGCGCAGGCGATGGACCGGGCGAACACAGGCCGTCGGGAGCACAATGGGTCCATGGGTCGCTGCGAATGCCGGTGCCGGTGCCGATCGCCGGGGCCTGGCGGAAACAGCCGCGATCAATGGTCAAGCGGGAACGGCGGTCGCGGACACGGGCGTTCCGCGCGGATCGCCATGGAGACCGTTGGGTCAGGCCGGTGGACTGTCTCCTGGCATGCCGCCGCTGTGGTGTGTCCCCTCTGCGCGATGTGCCGCCTCCAGGTGCGATCGTCATCGCGACACGGACACCCTCCCTGTACGCAACGTCAGAGGAGGCACACGACACATGCGGTACGGCGGTGCACACCGCGCGTCGCCGGACGGTCGTCGCGCGGCAGCCGGGCGGCCGTCGACAGGTTTCGGAACACCGGACACGGCCGCGGCCCGCGGAAGGATGCGCCAGACACCGCTGGCGAAAGCAGGGGGCAGACAGCCCACGCGTCGACCGGCGCGACACCACGCACGATGCGCCGGGATCCGGGTCGTTCGCTGGCCGCAGGTTTCGTGATCGGGTCGCCCGGAAACGCGACCTACTTCGGGCCGATCCCGGGACGGTCCGGCCCTGTCCATGTCGGGAACGACGCGCCGGGGGGCGGCGTCCATTCCCACGAATCCTCGTTCGACATGAGCGCGCGCAGCAGGCTGGCATTCAGCCCGTGCCCCGACTTTCTCCCGCTGACATGCCCGAGAACGCGGGCGCCGGCCAGCGCCAGGTCGCCGACGCAGTCCAGGATCTTGTGACGGACCAGCTCGTCGGGGAACCGCAGCCCGCCACGGTTGACGACCCTGCCGTTGTCGTCGAGCACAACGGCATTGTCGAACGACCCGCCGAGACACAGCCCGTTCCGCCTCAGTACCCTGATGTCACTGACGAACCCGAAGGTCCTGGCCGCCGCGATCGAGGTGGCGAAACTCTCCGGCGTGATCTCCAGCCCGTAGCCGCGCTGGCACACGGCACGAAGTCCGAAGTCGATCTCGAGCCTGATCGAGAAGGTTTCGGCCGGCTCGATCGAAATCCAGGCATCGCCGGCACGGACCGTGACCGGCTCCAGCACCCTGATCACCCGGGCGTCGGCGTCCTGTGCCACGATCCCGGCGGCCCGGATCGCGTCCACGAACGGGAGTGAACTGCCGTCAAGGATCGGAATCTCGGGACCATCGACCAGCACCAGGGCATTGTCGACACCGAGCGCGTACAGGGCCGCCATCAGGTGCTCGACGGTGGCGATCCGGCAGCCCGAGACATTCCCCAGCGTGGTCGCGAGGAACGTGGTCTTCACCCGGTCCCAGTGCGCGTCGATCCGGCGCTCGCCGAGCCGGCCCGCAACGTCGCGACGGACGAACCGGACGCCGTGATCCTCGGGCGCCGGCCAGATCGCCAGCGAGGCCGGCGCACCGCCGTGAAGGCCCACGCCGTGCAGCTCGATTGCCCCTGCAACCGTCTGCTGCCTCCAACTCCCCGGATTACCGGACATCCGCACTTCCCGCTGGTCCCGACATCTTCGTGTCTGTCGTGTCTGTCTTGTCTGTATACCTTGTGCCCGTTCGCAACGGATACAAGGCAGACTGACCGTCCTGCGGACGCCCTGCAAATCACAGTTTGTGACCTATCGTGACCGGGTGGTGCCTCCTGTCAGTTGGCCTGCTGGCGCAGGAACTCGGGGAACTTCTTGTCCCTCTCGCTGTCGACCCCGGCCCTCGGTCGACCATAGCCGTTCAGTTCGCCAAGTGACTCGGACTCCTGCGGCCGAGGTTCGCCGCGGTGCTGCTGCGCTCCACGGGGCTCCGGCGTCCGGGTGCCCAGCCCGGGATCGCCGGGTGCCGCGGCAAGGGGCTGCTCGCGGACCTGGCCGCGCCCCAGCAGCCTCGACAGCAGCCCGGGCTTGCGCCCGGCCCGTTCCGGCTTGCCCTGGGAAGCGGAAGCGCGTTCGGCGGAGTCCGAATCGTGACCGCCGGAAACCCGGGGCGTGTCGTAGGGGAAACTCTGCTGCGACGGTTCCCTGACGTGCAGCACCGGCGTCTGCGGCTGTTGCTCATCCGCCTGCGCCTCCGCGTCTCCGGCGGCGCCGGTCAGCCCGTCGGCCTCGCTGTCCGACTGTCCCTCTTCCTCCACCGGCGCGGCGGCGAAATCGATGACCTCGCCGGGCACCTGGTCGTCGTCGGGCTGCACCATCCTGATGATCTCTGCATCGGCGCGTCCGCTCTCCGTCGATGTCTGCTCGGTGATGCCGCTTGCGATGACACACACACGGATCCGGCCATCCACATCCTTGTCGTAGGTCGCACCGAAGATCAGGTTGGCTTCGCTCTCGACTTCCTGCCTGACCCTGCTGACGGCCCCGTCGACCTCGTGCAGCCCGAGGTCGGTTCCGCCGGTGATGTTGATCAGGATCCGGCCGGCGCCGGCAAGCGTGATGTCGTCGAGCAGCGGGTTGCTGATTGCCGCCTCCGCCGCCTCGATTGCCCGGTTCTCTCCCGTCGACTCGCCCATCCCCATGATGGCCGGTCCCATCTGGCTCATCACGGTATTGATGTCGGAGAAGTCACAGTTGATCAGGCCGGGCCGCATGATGAGGTCGGTCACGCCCTGCACGCCCTGGTGAAGCACCATGTCGGCCATGCTGAACGCCTGCAGGAACGAGGTCGTCTCGTTCGAGATCCTGAACAGGTTCTGGTTGGGGATGGTGATCAGGGTATCGACGTGCTTGGCGAGTTCTGCGATGCCCTTGTTGGCGATCTGCATGCGGAATTCGCCCTCGAACCGGAACGGCTTGGTGATCACCGCGACGGTGAGAATGCCCCGTTCCCGGGTGGCCCTGGCAATGACCGGGGCAGCTCCGGTTCCGGTTCCGCCCCCCATGCCGGCGGTCAGGAACACCATGTTGCTCTCGCCGATGAGCTCCATCACGTCGTCGATGTTCTCCTCGGCCGCCTCGCGCCCCACCTCCGGCTTCGACCCGGCACCCAGTCCCCGGGTCGATTCCCTTCCGAGCTGGATCCGCGTCGTGGCGAGAGACTGCTCGAGAGCCTGGGCGTCGGTATTGGCGACCACGAACTCCACGCCCTGGAGATCCGAACGGATCATGTTGTTGACCGCGTTCCCGCCGGCACCACCGATGCCAATCACGGTCAGCCGCGGCGCGACACTTCCTTCGGACAGGGTGAAACCGGAGGTGTGCTCCGCGTCATTCGGCTTCTGAAACGTCAACATGGGTTTGCTCCTCACGGTGATTTCCTGCGGATGCTCCCGGCAGTCCGCTGACTGTTTGCTGGGTATGTTGCCGACCGTGCGGCGATCTGCTTGTCGTTCCATCCTCAGACGTGCTCCCTCAGCCACCGGCCGACGGCCCCGAGCCGTCCGCTGTCGGTGCGGACCACGCGTCGCGACGTGGCGAAGTCAAAGCTCGGGTCAACGCCGTAGCGCAGCAGACCGGCGCAGGTTGCGAATGCCGGTCCGGTTGCGAGGTCCGACAGTCCCGGAATGGCCGGCGGACGACCGATGCGGCAGTGCCGGTTCAGGATCGTGTGGGCCAGTTCCCGGACCCCCGTCGTCTCGGCACCACCGCCGGTGATCACCGCCGAGCCGCCGGCGAGTTTCTCGGTTCCGGCAAGGTCGAGGCTGGTACGCACCGCCTCGAGGATCTGGCGAAGCCGGGGCTGGATGATGCGGACCAGCGCCGACCTGGGGACCGTGTTCATCTGCGGGCCCTGGACGTGGTCCCCGACCAGCGGCACGTCGAGCGTCTCCCGGTCGTCGATGGAGGTCGGGATCGCGGAGCCGCACAGCGTCTTCAGCCGTTCCGCCTCGGTAATCGAGGTCGACAGCCCGCGTGCCAGGTCGTTGGTGACCAGGTCGCATCCGAGCGGGATGACCGCCTGGTAGACCATGGCGCCGTCGAGGAACACCGCAAGGCTCGTGGCTCCCGCCCCGAGATCAATGACGGTCACACCGAGTTCCATCTCATCGGGCGTGAGCACGGCCAGTCCGGAGGCGAGTGCCGAGACCACGGGCCGTTCCACCTTGAGGTGACAGCGCTGGATCACCTGGCGCAGGTTGTACATCGGACTGGAGTCGGCGCTGACCACATGGACAAGGGCACCAAGCCGGCGCCCGGTCATGCCGCGCGGATCGAGGATGCCGTTGTAGCTGTCGATGGCGAAGTGGCTCGGGATGAGATGCACCGTCTCGCACTGGTCGGGCAACGGCTCGGCCGGTCCCTGGTGCGCGAGATCGATCACGTGATCGTCGGCGACAGGCCCCTTGTCGATCGGAACCTCGGCCCGGAACCTGGAGGACACCGGATCACCGCCGGTCAGGTTGACGTAGATGCTGGTGATGCGCTCCTCGGCCATTTGTTCGGCCGCCTCGACAGCGTGTCCGATCGCGGTCTCGGCCGCACTCATGTCGACGACGGTACCGCCATTGACGCCGCGCGCCGGCTGGTAGCCGATGCCGATGATCTGCATACCCTGCAACCCGTCCTGCAGCCGGGTCGGGTCCTCCACCCGGGCAATCATGCAGCAGACCTTGGATGATCCGACATCAAGGGCCGCGATCAGTTCGCCCCTGCTGAGAGCTGTCCGTCCACGCATCATTCGTTACCCTTCAACCAAGACCATTTCCGGTCCCTTCGGGGCTCTTGCCCGGAATCCGCACCGAGACCCCTCCGGGCAACCGCAGGTCGATCACGTTGATCGACCGCGCCAGGATGTGGTGTTCGCGTTCGAGTTCAGCCAGGACGGCCCACGCTGCCGCCGGGTCCTGTTCCGGCAGTTTCACCACCACGTCGTTACCCAGATACAGGTTCCAGCGGCGCCCCCCGACCCAGGTTGCGCCACGCACCTGCCGCGCGAGTTCCGGCTCGCCATCCAGCATCGCCAGGAGTCCGGCGGCGTGCGTTTCCGCGCCGGGACCGACGACGATCGGCAGGTCGGGAAACTGCGCAAGATCCGCCGTCCCGATGAGCACGCCGTCCGGGTCGATGAGCTGGAGTCGTCCTTCGACCTGCCAGAACGCCAGCGGTGCCCGTTCGGTCACGGAGACGGTGATCCTGTCCGGCAGGCTGCGGGAGAGCCGGGCCGCAGCAACCCAGGGCAGCGACTCGATCCGGCCGCGGGCCGCGCCGAGGTCGATCGCCAGGATCGGGTCGCCGGCTTCCAGGCCGAGCGCCGCCACCACTTCCCGGCGCGTCGTGCGCCGAAGTCCGTTGACCTCCACCACCGCAACGACGAGACCCGAGCGGACGGATGCGTCGCGCAGCACCTCGCCGATCTCTCCGGTGACCCGTTCCCAGGCCGTGTGCGGCTTCCACGCCAGCCACGCCGGCACCGCGAGCAACGCCATCACGACGGCAAGGTTCGCAAGCCACCGCCCCGTTCTCGAGAGCCTCGGACGCCGGGGTATCAGGGATCGCATTGCGCTGACTCCACCAGGCGCGACACCAGTTCCGGGAACGACAGTCCGCGGTGCGCGGCCTGTTCCGGCACCAGCGAGGTCGATGTCATGCCCGGTTGCGTGTTGATCTCGAGCAGGAACGGGTTGCCGGCGCCCGGGCCGGATTCGTCTAGCCGGAAGTCCGACCTGGTCACGCCGCGGCAACCCAGCAGTTCGTGGGCCCGGACCGCCATGCCCAGGATCTCCCGGGTGACGTCCTCGACCAGGGGAGCCGGCAGCAGATGCACCGACCCGCCGGGCGTATACTTGGCATCGTAGTCATAGAATCCGCGCTGAGACGTGATCTCGGTGACGCACAGCGCCTCGCCGTCGAGCACGCCCACGGTCAGTTCGCGGCCGGGAATGTAGGGCTCGATCAGCACATTCTCGCCCCATTCCCAGGAAAGCCCGCACGCGGGAAGGTTGTCGCCCGGACGGACAATCCTCACCCCGACGCTCGATCCCTGGTTGACCGGCTTGATCACGTAGGGCGGCTCCCAGGAATGGGCGTCGGCCACTTCGCGGGGAGCACAGACGATTCCGGGCGGACAACGCAGCCCGCCACGGGCAAGCACCGCCTTGGCGCGCGGCTTGTCCATCGCGAGAGACGAGGCCTGGACACCGGAGTGGGTGTAGGGAATGCCGAGAACGTTCAACAGGCCCTGCATGCTGCCGTCCTCGCCGATCGGCCCGTGCAGTGCGTTGAAACAGACGTCGGGACGCAGGTCCGTGAGCCGGGTTGCGACCGTCCGGTCGACGCGAACCTCGGTGACCCGGAATCCGGCAGTCCGCAATGCCGAGGCACAGGCCTGGCCACTCGCGAGAGAGACCTCGCGCTCGGCCGACCATCCACCCATCAGGACCGCGACATGGGCCGTCATGGGGAGATCTCCCCCGGAACTCCGAGGCGCCGGATCTCCCAGTCGAGCACCACCCCGGTGGTGTCATGAACCCGCCTGCGCACCTCCTCGCCGAGCTGCTCGAGATCGGCGGCGGTTGCCATGCCGGTGTTGATCAGGAAGTTGCAGTGCTGCCTCGAGACCTCCGCCCCGCCGATACGCAATCCGCGGCACCCGGCCTGCTCGATCAGCTCCCAGGCCCGGTGTCCGGGCGGGTTCCGGAAGGTGCTGCCGCCGGTCCGGCTGCGGATCGGCTGGCTCTGCTCGCGCGCCTGCTGTACCGCCGCCATGTCCCGGGCGATCTGTCCCGGGTCGCCCGGTTCGGCGCGCAGCGTGGCGGCGAGGAAGATCCCGTCCTCGTCCAGCGAGCAATGGCGATAGCCCATCCCCATGTCCGCGACCGGTACCCGGCGCCGGTTCCCGGCGCGGGTTGCGAATTCCGACTCGATCACGACATCGACGAACTCGCGGCCGTAGGCCCCGGCGTTCATGCGCAGTCCGCCACCGATGGTGCCCGGGATACCGCTGAGGAACGCCAGTCCGATCCGGCCCTCCTGCAGCGCGGCGCGCGCCACCATGCCGCTCGGCATGGCGGCCCCGGCCCGGACCCGGTCGACCCCGAACTCGATACCGGCAAGCGCCGGGCCGAGCCTGACCGTGACCCCGGGAATGCCGCCGTCGCGGACCAGGATGTTCGAGGCGGCCCCGATCACCGCCAGCGGGATGTCGACCGGCAGCTGCCCGAGGAAGCGCACGAGGTCATCCGCATCCGCCGGGCGGAACAGCACCTCGGCGCGGCCGCCCACCCGGAACCAGGTGAAGGGCGCGAGCGCGGCGTTCTCGCTGTAGCGGCCGCGAACCGCCGGCAGGCGCTCGACCAGCCTGCCGTGCGGATGCGGAATCCTGAGCGCCGCCATTCCCATCATCCGGCCCTGAGTTCCAGCATTTCGGGCCGGGCGCGCGACGAGCGGGCGAACACCGCGTCGAGTTCGCCGGGCAGCGCATTCGCCCACGAGGTGATGTTGCCGGCACCGAGGCAGACCACGCAGTCCCCCGGTCCGGCGATATCGGCCACCCGGGACGCCAGCCGTTCGGGCGAGGCCAGCGGATAGACATGCGGATGTCCGGCGTCGCGCACGCCGCGGACCAGGCGGTCGCGGTTCATGCCCGGTATCGCCGCTTCTCCCGCGGCGTATACCTCGGCGACGATCACGGCATCGGCGTCACCGAAGCACTCGCAGAACTCGTCGAACAGGTTGGCAAGCCGGGTGTAGCGATGCGGTTGCACCACCGCGATGATGCGGCCCTCCGGACAGGCCGAACGCGCCGCCTTCAGCACCGCGGCAATCTCGACCGGGTGGTGTCCGTAGTCGTCGATGACGGTAATGCCGTTGGACACGCCGGTACGGGTAAACCGGCGCTTGACGCCCGCGAAGCTGCCCAGCCCCTGGCGGATCACCTGCGCATCCAGGCCCATCTGCCAGGCGACCGTGATCGCGGCAAGCGCGTTCGAGACGTTGTGATCGCCGAACATCGGCAATTCCAGGTGCCTGATGACGGTGTCCCCGCCGGGCCGCTGGCCCTTCAGCTCGACCGAGAACCGGGACCCGGTCGCGGTGGATGCGAGGTCGAAACCCCGCACGTCCGCGTCCGGCGAGAAGCCGTAGCTGACCAGCCTGCGGTCCGAGACCTCGTGCAGCAGCGAGCGCACCTGCGGATGATCGATGCACAGGACCGAGAACCCGTAGAAGGGCACCCGTGCGACGAACGAGCGGAAGGACTGGCACAGGCTGGCGAAGCTGCCGTGGTGGTCCAGGTGTTCCGGATCGATATTGGTCACGACCGCGACAGTTGCCGGCAGGCGGGTGAAACTGCCGTCGGACTCGTCGGCCTCAACCACGATCCAGTCGCCGGTTCCGACCCTGGCATTGGCGCCGTAGGAGTTGATGATGCCGCCGTTGATCACCGTCGGGTCGAGCTCGGCGGCATCAAGCAGTGCCGCGACCATCGAGGTGGTGGTGGTCTTGCCGTGGGTGCCGGCACAGGCAATCGACCACTTCAGCCGCATGAGCTCGGCCAGCATTTCTGCCCGGTGCAGGACCGGGATACCCGCGGCGCGGGCGGCCGCGAGTTCGAGATTGTCCGTTCCGATCGCAGTTGACACCACGATCAGGGAGGCGCCCTCGATGTTCTCGGGCGCGTGGCCGATGGCGACGGAAATGCCGAGGGACCTCAGGCGGCGCACGTTGCCGCTCTCGGACACGTCGCTGCCCCGGACCGGATAGCCAAGGTTGTGCAGGACCTCGGCGATACCGCTCATGCCGATACCCCCTATGCCGACGAAGTGCATCTCTCCGATGCGCAGCGGAAACCGGTTCATGCCGTCGTCCTTTCTCCGTCACGGGTGGTGCTCGCAGCCCCTGCAGCCTGCAGTACGAGTTCGGCAAGGGCGTCCGCCGCGCCGGGCCGGCCGACCCGGAAGGCGGCGGCGGCGGCGGCGGCGAGTTGGTCGGGATCCTGCAGCAGGCCGGCAAGGCAGTCCGTCAGCACCGATGCATCGAGGTCGGATTCATCGATCCGCCACGCCGCTCCGGCCTGTTCGAGCGCGCGGGCGTTCCAGTCCTGGTGGGCGTCCATTGCGTGCGGATAGGGCACCAGGACCGCCGGGCGCCCGATGACAGCGAGCTCGGCCACGGTCGAGGCCCCGGCCCGGGCAATCACCAGGTGGGCGCGGACGAACCGGTCGGGCATGTCGTCGAAGAAGGTGGCGATCTCCGGCGGGTTCGGCAGGTCGCGATAGGCGGCGGTTACCCGCTCGACGTCCTCGCCGCGGCATTGCTGCACGATGCGCAACCGCTCGCGGCAGGCGGTCGGCAGCGCGCTCACGGCCGCCGGAACCACGTCGGAAAGGACGCGCGCTCCCAGGCTGCCGCCGAATACCAGCAGGTCGAGCGGCTCGCCGGATTTCGGCGGGGCGTATGCGGCGCAACGCCTGGCCTGTATGGCGGCACGCACGGGATTGCCGGTGTGGCGCAGCCGCCCTTTCCGCGCGCCGGCGCCGCGGGTGGGCTCGATCGAGGTCGCGATGAGCCGCGCGCGTCCCGCCAGCATCCTGTTGGCCCGGCCGAGCACCGCGTTCTGCTCGTGCAGGACCGACGGGATGCCGAGGGTGGCGGCTGCCAGCACCACCGGTACCGACGGGTAGCCGCCGAAGCCGACCACGGCATTGGTCCCCGACCGGGCCAGGATCCGGCGGGCATCGAGCGTTCCGAGCCCGATCTGCGCAAGTGCCCCCAGCCGGGCGGCCACGCCTGGCCTGCTCGGGCTGGATGCACGGATCCGGTGCAGCTCCCACGGACGGTCCGGCCGGTCGAACCCGCGGCCCCGCCTGTCGGTGAGCATGAGCACCCGGTGGTTGCGGGCGGCCAGCACCTCACCCAGGCTCTCGGCCGGGAAGACATGCCCGCCGGTTCCTCCGGCGGCCAGGGCGAAGCACAGCCCGGTCACGTCTTCACCTCCCGGTGCATGGTGGACCGGGTGAACGCCAGGACCATTCCCATGCACAGCGCCATGGAGATCAGCGAGCTTCCGCCGTAGCTGACGAACGGAAGGGTCATTCCCTTGGCCGGTATCAGCTGCAGCGCCGACGCCATGTGGATGAGCGACTGCACCCCGAACTGGGCCAGGAGACCGGCACCGGCCAGGATGACGAACAGGTCCGAGCTGGCGCGCAGGCGCATGAAGCCGCGCACGACCAGGAACGCGACCAGGCCGATCAGCACGAACCCGACCAGCGCCCCGAACTCCTCGTTCATGACCGCGAAGACGAAGTCGGTATGCGCGTCGGGAAGGACAGTCTTGACCTCGCCGTCTCCGGGTCCGGTACCGAACAGTCCGCCGGTGCTGATGGCCTCGATCGACCGCTCGACCTGGAAGTTGTCCCCGGTATCGGGATCGAGGAACCTGTCGACCCGTGCGGCCACGTGGTCAAGTGTGAAATACGCACCCACCACCACCGCGCAGGCGACGACGACCCCGGAGACGGTCAGGGCCAGCGACAGTCCGGCGATGAACAGCTGGCCGAACCACACGGCGAGCACCACCAGGGTCTGGCCAAGATCGGGCTGCATCATCAACAGTGCCGCGACCAGTGCCACGAGACCGAGCGAGACCTGTGCTCCGGGAAATCCGGGAACCCGGCGCCACTGCGCGAGCATCCAGGCCGTCACCACGGCGAGACATGGCTTGACCAGCTCGGATGGCTGCAACGAGAAGCCGAGGATCGAGATCCAGCGCTTGGCGCCGTTGGTCTCGGTGCCGATGGCCAGGATCACCACCAGGAGGACAAGGCCGACAACGAAACCGACCGCGGCCACACGGCGGATGACATGCGGTTCCAGCAGCGAGATACCGCCGATGATCGCGATTGCGAGAGGGAGCATGAGTGACTGGCGCAGCACGAAATGGAAGCTCGACAGCCCGAGGCGGTCGGCGACGGGCGGGCTGGCGGCCAGGACCATGATGAAGCCGAGGATGATGAGCGCCGCCAACGCGACCACCGCCTTGCCGTCGACGGTCCACAGCCAGGTGCCGAGCATGCTGGTGTCGGTGCGCGCGACCGGCTTCACGGCACGTCTCCCAGCCCGGCCACCAGGTCGCGGAACCGGTCGCCCCGGTGTTCGAAGCTCTCGAACTGGTCGAAGGATGCGGCCGCTGGCGACAGCAGCACCACCGCATCGTCGCGCCCCTCGCGCCGCGCCAGGGCGGCGGCCGCCTCCACCGCCCGATCCAGCGTCCCGCACCGGTGACAGGGCACCCGCTCCTCGAGTTCCGCTGCCATGGCGTCCATGGACGCACCGATGAAAAAAGCCGCCCTCACCCGCGGGAGAACCGGGTAGAGGGCGGTAAGGCCGTCATCCTTCGCCAGTCCGCCGGCGATCCAGTAGACTGCCTCGTAACAGGAAAGCGCGCGTGCTGCCGCGTCCGCGTTGGTGGCCTTGGAATCGTTGACGAAGCGAACGCCGTTGCGTGTCCCGACCGGTTCCTGACGATGGGCGAGTCCCGGGAAGTCGAGCAGCGCGGCCTCTATCGCGCGCTCGTCCACGCCTAGCGCCAGTGCCCCCGCCGCCGCCGCACAGGCGTTCTGGGCATTGTGGGCACCGGGAAGTGCCCGCGCGGCCGCAAGGTCGGCAATGGTGCGCCGCCGGCCACGGAACTCGGCGACGACCCGGCGCGCCTGCATTCCGACACCACCGGTCGGAACCGCCCTGCCGGACACCGGGACCACGAGCGCTTCCGAACGACGCTCGACCATGCGCCGCAGCCGGCGGCAGGTCGGATCCTGGATGCCGATCACCACGGTGCCGTCGCGCGGCACCGCCGCGAGCAGGCGTTCCTTTGCGGCCACGTAGCCGTCGAAGCCGCCGTGCCGGTCGAGGTGATCGGGCGAGATGTTCAGCAGTACGGCGACCTGGCAGGCCAGCGACGGCGTGAGCTCGAGCTGGTAGGAGCTCAGCTCGAGGACCTGCAGGTCGTGGTGCGCGTCGAAGGAGAGCACCGGCAGGCCGATGTTGCCGCCGACGTCGCACTCGTGTCCGGCGGTGCGCAGGACATGTCCGATCAGCGCCGTGGTCGTCGACTTGCCGTTGGTGCCGGAAACCGCAACCGTGGTTCGTGCCGGGCAGCTGCGCATCAGCAGCTCGATGTCACCGATGATCGGAATCCGGTTCGATCGCGCCCGGCTGACCACCCGGTGAGGGGCCGGATGGGTGTGCGGAATCCCGGGGCTGAGCACCAGCGCCTCGACCCCGCGGAGGTCCGCGACCGACAGGTCGGCGAACTCGACACGATCCGGTCCGGCACTCCGGCGCTGCGGATTTTCGTCCCAGGCCAGAACCCGTGCGCCCCCGGCCGCCAGCGCCTCGGCGGCGACACGACCCGACCGTGCCATGCCCATCACGGCCACCGTCCTGTCGCGAAAGATGTTGACCGGGATCATGGTCATCTCAGCTTCAGCGAGGACAGGCCGACGAGGGCCAGCACCAGCGCCACGATCCAGAAGCGAATGACGATCGTCGGCTCGGCCCATCCCTTCAGCTCGAAGTGATGGTGGAGCGGCGCCATCGCGAACACCCGCCTTCCGGTGAGCCTGAAGGAAATCACCTGGACAATCACGGACACCGCCTCGAGCACGAAGACGCCTCCGATCACGACCAGGACCAGTTCGTGCTTGGTGATCACGCTGATCGCGCCCAGCGCGCCGCCCAGGCTCAGGCTGCCGGTATCACCCATGAAGACCCGGGCAGGCGGCGCGTTCCACCACAGGAAACCGAGGCCCGATCCGATGACCGCGCCACAGATGACCGCCAGTTCCCCGGCGCCGGCGACGTAGTGGATCTGCAGGTACTGGGCAAAGACGACATTGCCCGCAAGATAGGCGATCAGCACGAAGCTCGAGGCCGCGATGATCACCGGCACGATGGCAAGACCGTCCAGCCCGTCGGTCAGGTTGACGGCGTTGGAGCTGCCCACCAGCACGAGGATGGAGAACGGGAAGAAGAACCAGCCCAGGTCGACCAGCACGTCCTTGAGGAAGGGTATGGCAAGCCCGGTTCCGACCGACGGGTCCAGCAGCCGGGCGATCAGGACGGCGGCAAGAAGCGCGAAGATCGCCTGGAACAGCAGCTTCGTCCGGCCGGACAGCCCGCGTGACGAGCGGCCGCGCAACTTCAGGTAGTCGTCCCAGCAGCCCAGGACGCCGAAGCTGGCCAGCACGAACAGGACGCACCACACGAAACCGTTGCCGAGATCCGCCCACAGCAGCGTCGAGGTGGCCAGCGAGATCAGGATCAGCAGCCCGCCCATTGTCGGGGTGCCGCGCTTGGCGAAGTGGGCCGGTCCGTCGTCCCTGATCGGCTGGCCCTCGGGCTGCTGGTGCCGCAGCCAGCGGATCAGCGTCGGTCCGAGCAGGAAGCTGATCAGCAGCGCGGTCATCACCGCCCCGCCGGTCCGGAAGGTCAGGTAGCGGAACAGGTTGAACACCTGGTACTGGTCCGCGAGCGGGGCAAGGAAGGTGTAGACCATCACCCGGCCCCTTCGGCGCACGTCGCCAGCGCTTCCAGCGCGGCGATCACCGGTGACATGTTGGTCCCGAGCGACCCCTTCACCAGAACGACGTCACCGTCGCGCACCGTGGCAAGGACATCTTCCACGATCCCGGCGCTGGTCTCGGCATGTCCGGCCGAGACCCCGGGAGGAAGCCGGACACGCAGGGCCTGCATCAGCGGCCCGACCGTAAACACCAGTTCCGGGCCGGCAGCCATCAGGTCATCGGCCAGGCCCGCATGCATCCGGCAGGCAGCAGGTCCGAGTTCGAGCATGTCGCCGAGCACCGCGACCCTGCGTCCACCGGGCCCGGGCCTGGCGTCGGCAAGCACCCGGAAGGCGGCGCGCATCGCGACCGGACTGGCGTTGTAGGCTTCGTCGACGACCCGGATCGAGCCGCCGCCGGCAAGGGCGACGGAGAGCTGCGCACCCCGGCCCCGACCGGGGACCACGGAACGGATCGCTTCCGCGGCCCGGCGGGCATCAAGCCCGAGGCCGATGACACAGGCCAGCACCCCTGCGGAGTTGGCTGCCCAGTGTTCGCCAACCGCGTCGAGCCGGTAGGTCAGCGGGTCGTCGTCGATGACCACGGTGACGGTTGAACCGGTCGTGCCGCATCGCGCCTCGACCAGCCGGACGTCGGCATCGGGATGGCGCCCGAAGGTGAGCACGCGCGAGATCGTGTCCCGCGCTGCCGCCTCCCGGAGCAGGCCGTACCAGCGGTTGTCGCGGTTGAGGACGGCGCATCCGCCCGGCTCCATCCCGTCGAAGATCTCGGCCTTGGCCCGTGCGATCGCCTCCTCGTCGGGGAAGTGCCCGATGTGGACCGGCCCGACGGTGGTTATGATGGCGAGGTGCGGGCGGACCAGGCTGGACAGGGGACCGATCTCGCCCGCGTGGTTCATGCCGAGTTCGAAGACGCCATAGGCGACGCTTTCGCGCATGCGCGCAAGGCTCAGCGGTGCACCGATGTGATTGTTCAGGTTGCCGCTGCTGGCCTCGACCTCGCCGAAGGCCGCAAGTGCGCGGCCGAGCATGTCCTTGGTGCCTGTCTTGCCGACACTTCCGGTCACCGCCGTGACGCGCGCTGCCGACCGTGAACGCGCCGCTGCGCCGAGCCTGGCCAGCGCCTCGAGACAGTCCGGGACCACCAGCATCGGCAGTCGGGCCGGCAGACCCTGCGTGCGTTCCACCATCGCCGCAGCCGCACCGCGACCGCCGGCATCGGCAACGTGGTCGTGTCCGTCGGTCCGCTCGCCAGGCAGCGCAACGAACAGGTCACCGGGTCCGGTCCGGCGGCTGTCGATCACGATTCCGCCGGCGTGCCAGGCCGGCCCGACCGCGCGCCCGCCGGTGGCCGCCGCCGCCGAGGTGCTGGTCCACAGCGCGGTCATGACACTGCTCCGCCGCGTTCGGCAAGCAGCCGGCGGGCCACCTGCCGGTCGTCGAACGGCAGCAACCGGTCGCCGACCTGCTGCCCGGTCTCGTGGCCCTTGCCGGCAATGACCAGCGCGTCGTCCGGCAGGAGCAGGTCGATGCCGAAGGCGATGGCCTCGGCACGATCGCCGATTTCGCGGCTGCCGGAACATCCCGCGAGCACCGCCCGGCGGATCGCCGCCGGGTCCTCGCTGCGCGGATTGTCGTCGGTCACGACGGCGAGATCGGCGGCCTCGCCCACGGCCCGCCCCATCGGTTCGCGCTTGCCCGGATCACGGTCTCCGCCGGCACCGAACACGCAGATCAGTCGACCGGCAACGTGCGGGCGCAATGCCGCAAGAACGCTGCGCAGGGCATCAGGAGTGTGGGCAAAGTCGACGTAGACCCCGGCGGTACCGTGCAGCGAGCCCACCTGTTCCAGCCGTCCGGGAACTCCCCGGAGCGTTTCGATCAACGGGATCAGTTCGGCGAGCGGGATGTCCTCGATCCGGCTCGTGACCGCAAGTGCGGCCAGCACGTTCATTACCTGGAAGACGCCGGGCAGCGGCAGGACCACGTCATGGCGCGCGCCCTGGTGCCGCAGCACCAGGCTGCTCGAGCCCGGACCCGGCACGCATACCTCGAGCACGAGGTCGGCGTCCCGGCTGCGACCGAACAGCGTCATCGGGATGCCCCGGTGCCGACAGGCCGCGGCGAACAGGTCGACGGCGCCGTCGTCGGCGTTCAGGACAGCATGGCCGTTCGGGTCGAGCAGCTCGGAAAACAGCCTGATCTTGGCCGATCGGTAGGCCTCGCCGGAGCCATGGTAGTCGATGTGGTCACGGCCGAGATTGGTGAACGCGGCGGCCAGGACCCGGGCCCCGTCGAGCCGGTACTGGTCGAGACCGTGGCTCGAGGCCTCGAGCGCCACCCGGTCGATCCCCGCTTCGGCCAGTTCGCGCAGGGTCGCGTGCAGCAGCACCGGGTCCGGCGTCGTCAGGCCGGGTCCGGTCTTCCCCCGGGACGTGGTGAGCCCGAGGGTGCCGAGGCTGGCTGCCGGCTTCCCCGTGGCCTGCCAGAGCTGCCGGATGAACTCGGTGACCGATGTCTTGCCGTCGGTTCCGGTGATGCAGGCAATCCGCTCCGGCTGCACCCGGTGGAACCGCGCCGCGATCCGGGCCAGGCACCATCTCGGTTCGGAATGCGTGATCAGGCAGGCCTGGTGTGCCGTCTCCGGCAACCGGGTTCCCGGTCGGGCCAGCACCGCCACCGCACCGCGTGCAATCGCCTCGGGAATGTAGCGGTTGCCGTCAGCCCTGGTCCCCGGGAGTGCGGCGAACAGCCAGCCCGGACGGACCTCGCGACTGTCGGCAGTGACGCCGCACACCGCGGGGTCGGACAGCGGAGTGCCCTCGAGACCGCAGAGGGGCGGCGAACCCACTGCCGCGCTATCCCTGACGAGATCGGAAAGCAACACGCTGGGCCCTCACGGGCTGGATTTCCTCGGGCTCCGGGATCGGGATGTGCAGGGCTTCGGAGACGGCAGGCACTGTCTCGTCGACCGGATCGATTCCGAGCATGAATGCCGAGCGGGCAATGATCTCGCGCACCACGGGTGCCGCGACCCAGCCACCGGTGGCGAAGCCGAAGGTCTCCTTCCGGCCCTTCGGCTCATCAACCGTGACCGAGACAACGTAGCGGGGCCGCGTCATCGGGAAGGCCCCGACGAAGGAAGCGATCCGCCTTTCCCTCGAGTATCGCCCGTCGACCACCTTCTCCGCGGTCCCGGTCTTGCCGCCGACGACATAGCCGTCCGCATTGCCCTTGCGGCCGGTGCCGCCGACAACCGCGAGTCGAAGCAGCCGGTTGATGTCGTGCGACGTCTTCGACGAGATGACCTGTTCGCCGGTTCCGCACGGTCTCGTGCCGCCTGCCGGCGCCGGGGCTGGTCCCGCGCCTGCGAGCCCGGGGTGTTCCCGGTGGAGCACCGTGACCGGCGGCAACCTGCCGCCGTTGACCATGGCCGCGACCGCGCGTGCGAGGTGAAGCGGTGTGCTGGCCAGGGTATGGCCGAAGGCGACCGGAACCGCGTCCACCACGTCCCACTTCGATGGCAGCAGGGGGGCGGCCCGTTCGGGAAGTTCGATCGGCACCTCTTCGAAGAATCCCAGCCGGCACATGAATTCCTGCTGACCGGCCGGTCCCAGGTCCAGCGCCATGAGCCCGGTGACGATGTTCGATGAACGCATGAACCCCTCGGCCAGCGTCATCCAGCGCTGCTGCGGACGGTAATCGCTGACGCGGTGTCCCCCGACCCGGAGAGGCTGTCGCGCATCGTAGGGGGTCTGCAGCGTGGCCCGGCCGGACTCCAGCGTCGCCGCGGCGGTGAAGATCTTGAAGGTGCTTCCGAGTTCGTAGATGGACTGTGCGACATTGTTCTTCTTGTGGTCGGCCGGCGCGGTGCCGGCGTCCAGGGGATGGAAGTCCGGCAGGGACACCATGGCCACGACCTCGCCGCTGTCGACGTCCAGGACCACGCCGGTGCCGCCGACGGCGTTGAACCGGTCGATGGCTCGCGCCAGTGCGGTGCGCACCAGGTGCTGGACCCGGATATCGAGAGCGAGAGCAATCCCGGTTCCGGCAGCGAGCGCCTCGTCGAACTGCTTCTCGACCCCGGCGATGCCGGTGGTATCGACATTTGTGAAACCGACGAGGTGACTTGTCAGGGCACCCTGGGGGTAGAAGCGCCCGGCCTCGTCCTCGAAGTCGAGGCCCGGAATCTCGAGCTCACTGAGCGCGGCGTACTGGTTCGGGGTCAGCAGGCGCCTGACGTAGACGAAGTCGCTGTCGCTGCGCAGCCGTTGCTCGATCTCCCCCGCGTCCGACCCGAGCACCCCGGCAATCCTCCGGGCCACTTCGGCCGGGTCCCGGATCAGGCTCGGCCTCACGAAGGCCGACTTGACCGGCATGTTGGTCGCAAGGAGAACCCCGTTTCGATCCGTGATTGCGCCACGTGCCGAGGTGCCGACGACCGGGCTGCCGAGACCCGGCCCTGACCGGTCGGTGTCAGCCATCGACAGGTCGAGCAACCGGCCGGCGACCACGGCAAACGCGCACAGGAACACGAAGCCCGCTGCCAGCAGGCGCGCGTGTCCCGTCTCCACGCTTGACGATGCTGTCATTGTCTCGCTCCCCGCAGCAGTGGCAGTTCGGGCACTGCAGGCAACCCGTCGACCCCCACGATCTGGGCAACGGCCGTCGGACGCATGTCGGTATGCCGGGTTGCCAGCTCCTCGAGCCGGGCCGGGCTCGCAAGGAAGCTCAGCTCGGCCCGGAGCACGTGAACCGCCTCCATTTCGGCGGCGATCTGCTGTTCGAGGGCGGCAAGTTCCTTCTGCTTGCCGCCAACGACATGGGCGGTCCCGTAGATCGCGACCGCGAGCACGATGACCAGGGACCAGGGCAGGGCGTGACGCAGCATTATCGACGCTCCTCCTTGCCGGACAACGCGGCGTGCGTCCGCTCGGCGACACGCAGCCGTGCCGAGCGCGACTTCGGGTTGCGCGCGAGTTCGGCGGATTCCGGCCTGATCGTCCGACGGCCAACGGGGGTAAAGGTGGGGACCGGGCGCGCAGCCGCCGCACCCGGGGAATGGCGGGAGATCCCGGAGCCTGTCCGAGCGGCGAGGAACCGCTTCACCGCCCGGTCCTCGAGACTGTGGAAGGCCACGACCGCGAGCCGGCCTCCCGGAGCCAGGATGCGTTCCGCCGCCGCAAGGCCCCGGTCGAGCTCACCGAGCTCGTCATTGACCTCGATCCTGATCGCCTGGAACACGCGGGTGGCGGGATCGATCCTCCCGCCCGGCGGCAGCGCTCCGCGGACGATCTCGGCAAGTCGCAAGGTTGTGGTGATCGGACATTCGGTGCGCGCCCGCACGATGGCCCGCGCCACCCGCCGGGAGCGCCTCTCCTCGCCGTAGCGAAAGATGATGTCGGCGAGCTGCTGCTCGGATGCACCGTTGACGAGATCGGCCGCGCTGGCACCGGCCATTTCCATCCGCATATCCAGGGGCCCGTCCAGCCTGAAGGAAAATCCCCGCCGGGCCTGCCCGGTCAGCTGGTCCGAACTGATGCCGAGGTCGAGCGCCACCCCATCGACGGCATCGACCCCGTGCGCGCGGGCGAGCCGGTCCATCTCGCCGAAACGACCCTGCACCAGCACCAGCCGGTCATCCTCGCGCGCGAGCACCGCGCCGGCCCGGACCGCCTCGGGATCGCGGTCGATCGCGACTACCCGTATGGCCCCGGCCCGGAGCAGGGCACGGGTGTACCCGCCGGCCCCGAAGGTCCCGTCGATGAAGGACCGGCCGGGCCCGGCGTGCAGCGCCGCCATGACCTCGTTGCGGAGCACCGGCTCGTGCGCGCTCATTGCGATGCGCTCCACCGGGACAGGCTCTTCGCCCCGACAGTGAAGCCGGACAGTGTCGGCCGGTTGGCCCTGCCCCACGAGCGGGCCTCGGTCCTGGCCGACTGGAAGGCATCCGGGTTCCAGATTTCGAAGGTGGTGCCGCGACCGGCAAACACGGCGCTGTCCACGATTCCGGCATGGAGCTTCAGGTCTTCGGGAAGCAGGATGCGGGTATCGCTCTCGTTGAACCGCGAGATGCTTGCCGTTACCAGGATCGCTTCCCAGAACTCCCGCTCTTCACCGTAACGTTCCAGCTTCTCGATCTCTTCATTCATGAATTCCCAGTAGGCCGACCCGCATCCCTCGATGGAGTTGCTGGTCGGGTTTTCAAACAGGCAGATCTCCTTCGACTCCTGCGCTTTCAGGGCCTGTTTGAAGCGCGGCGGCACCGACACCCGGGACTTGTCGTCGACGTTGACCGCGTATGATGAGAAGAATCGCGACACCGGCTCGTTTATGTTCGTTGTTTGTACCTATTTCTGTATTTGTTCCGCTTATTCTCGGGTAACTCTGGATAGTACATGGATGAAATTCGGGATAGCAAACAAAAAATGGCCGTGAAATCGCGCGACATGGTTGCCGCGCAATCCCGTCACCGGTTCGGTGGGTACAATCGAAGGTGATCAGACAGCCTGTAAGCCGGGTTCTGTCCACCCGGACAGGGCATGTCCGGGCTGGATGGCCATTCCTCTGGGACGACTGTTGCCAGCCGCCTCGCGCGACCTACCCGGACGACAACGCGGAAACCCGTCTGCCGGCCTCCTGGCGGAGCCGACCGGTCGTCCCTTCTTGGTCTTGCTCCCGGTGGGGTTTGCCGTGCCGTCCCCGTTGCCGGCGACGCGGTGCGCTCTTGCCGCACCCTTTCACCCTTGCCCGCCGCGCAGCGACGGGCGGTCTGCTTTCTGTGGCACTTTCCCTGGGGTCGCCCCCGCCGGGCGTTACCCGGCACCGTGTTTCCGTGGAGCCCGGACTTTCCTCCAGCGCCCAGGCGCCGGCGGCCATCCGGCTGTCTGACCACCCCGCAGCCTATGGCCCGGCCGGGGCCGGGTCAACGGACCGCGCCCGGCTCCCGCCGGACACCCCCGGCCCTGCCGACATCAGTGCATGCGCGCGCACTCGACCCGGAACTACATGCGAGAGAGCCCTCTGCAAGACTGCCGGCACGGTTTGGAAAGGAGGGTCTCGTGAATGCCAAGAGCCCCGCTGGCGGACATCGGCGGGCCCCGCGATCCGGGCGAGCTGTCCATCCATCCCGCCACCGGCGGCGCGGGGGTGACGCCAGGCGTCCCGGCCTGTTCGCGGACAGCGACGCTGCCGTTGATGTCCGGCAAGTCGCGGGGCTCGGGGCCACGGATCACGTCCACTCCCGCTCCGACCCACCTCGCGCCAGGCCGTCTTCCGGTCCCGGCCCGGCTGTTGCCTGGCCTTTCTGCGGGATTTGGTGACAGGGACGCAGGCTGCCACCACCTCCGGTGTCGGGTTTCAAGGCGGTACGGGGAGTTGTGCCATCACTCGTTATATTATAACATAACACCGGCGGCTCGGCCGCATGGGCCGCAACCGAATCCCTGGGGAGACACCATAATGCACGACCTGACACTTACCCGACGCAATGTCATGCTGGGTGCTGCAGCAGTAGCCGGCGCATCGACTGTCGGCCTCAAGGCGGGGCCTGCCCTGGCCAAGGAACCGATGGCCATGGAACAGGTGCCGTATTTCTACCGCTTCAAGCACGGGTCCATGCAGGGCACGGTGATCTCGGACGGCATTCTGCCCCTTGGCGATCCCTCGGGCGCCTTCCTCGGCGTGTCGAAGGAGGAAGTCGGACAGATGCTCACCCGTAACTTCCTCGATCCGACCAATGTCATCCTGGAGCAGAATATCCTGGTGCTGGACACCGGCTCGAATGTTGTGCTGTTCGACACCGGCATGGGCGAGTCGCCGATGTTCGGCCCCACGACCGGCAAGATGATGCAAAACCTGGAAGTGGCCGGCATCGACCCGGCATCGATCGACACGGTCCTGTGCACGCACGGCCATTGCGATCACGTCTGGGGCATCATGACCGACGAGGGAAAGCGCAACTTCCCGAATGCACAGATCTACATCTCGCAGGCGGATTTCGACTTCTGGACTGACGAGGACAAGCTGTCGGTGACCGACCCCGGCTTCATCAAGCCCTTCGTGGAAGGCGCCAGGAAGAATCTGTTGCCGAACCGCGACCGCATCGTCTTTCTGAAGGATGGCGAGGAGTTCCTGCCGGGTATCCAGGCCATGGCGACGCCTGGTCACACGGTCGGACACACGATGTTCCTGCTGACCTCGGAGGGACAGACGATGGCGGCCATCGGCGATACGACCCATCACCAGGTGCTGCTGATGGAAAAACCGTTGATGGAGTTCGCCTACGATACCAATCCGCAGCAGTCGGCACAGACGCGCTATCGGGTTCTCGACATGATCGCTTCCGAGCGGATGCCGTTGATCGCGTATCACTTCCCGTGGCCCGGCATCGGCCACATCGCAAAGCGCGGCGAGGGCTTCGAGTACTATCCTGCCCCCATGGTGATGCAGGAACTGCCGGGCTGACAGTCTTCGTCAGCGACCAGCGTTCGGGCGCTTTTCGGTGCCCGCCACGGTGCAGGGGGCCGGTATTATCCGGCCCTCTGTGCAAGGGCGTTGCCCGAATGACAACATGTGCTTTCACAACGCCCATCGCAGCCGGGTTCGCCATGCACTGACCCTTGCAGGCGCCTGGACCGCGCCGGCAGCTTCAGTCGACGTTGAGCAGTTCGACATCGTTCTCCTGGCAAACCGCAAGAAAGTCCCGGTCATTGAACGTCGGCATCGCGGATATCGGAACCTTGACGTCTTCGATGATGTTGCACGGGACAGCACCGGCCAGGCTCGACGGTCCCCTTGCCGGGTTCGGCGCCAGTACCGCTGCAGGCGACTCTTCCCGACAGGGAGCATCGTCCAGCAACAGCGTCTCCGGCAATCGAACGATCGCACCGAATTTCGCCAGGTCTTGTGGGCAGCGCGCCAGGCGCGTGTTCACAGTCTCGGAGAGGATGAGCCATGAAAGAACGATCGGCACGAAATCAGGCCACTCCTCAAGCCGGCGTGCGGATGCGTGATGCCGGTCTCGCTCGTCAAGCAGCGCGACAAGGAGGCCGGCATCGACCGGTACTCTCTCCGGCCCCGCCATCAGTCTTCGTCGACTTCCTGTTCCAGCTCTTCTCCGAAACCGGTCCACGGGGGAGCCTTCCGCTTCCCGACACCCTATCGTCCCCGCACGTGACCTCTGTCGTTGAATACCGCGCAGATCCGTGAGCGCCGGTCCGGTGTCACGGCATCGCCGACATCCGCCCTCAGACATTCCGGCAGGTCGCCGTCGAACCCGTAACCCTTGAGGAACGCGACGTTTGCGCCGCATTCCTTTGCGCCATGGTTCTCAAGCTACGAGTACATTCCTTCGTAGTCGCCGCTCGCCCCGGGGTCGCAGGACAGCCGGATCGTGCTCTTCACCTTTTCCTCCCGCGGCTTCATCGAGACCTGGCAGCCGCGACGTGTCGCCAATCCGATATCCGCGTCCATTGCCGCTGGTCACTCCCGCCTCTTGGCACGCAGCGCCTGACCGCGCCCGCATGACACACTGCATGGGGCACGCGTCCTCCAGACGACCCGACCTTTCCTCCGCCCTCCCCGCGCCGCCGGGCGGGAGGTACGGCCGTGACCAGGGCGGCGGCCGGTTGTCCGGGGTGATGGACAATCCAGCCACTGCGGACAGGGACGGGCGCACCGGAGCACGCTATCCTCGCCATCTCGGTGACATACAGGAGCAGCTCAATGGCCCCGGTTCCCGGGCACCGACGACCAGGGGAAAATGCCGGCGCCGGGTTTCCGCCGTTCCGGCCGCGGTTTCCGTGGCTCGGCGGCGACCTGCAGACGCTCCGGAACTCCTTCCTGAACTCCTCGCCCCGGGTCACGGCGGGAACCCGCAGGCTCGAGTTCCCGATGGAGGATGGCACCGGTGACCGCCTGAACGGGCTTCTCGATGTCCCGTCCGGCCCCGGAAGCCGGGCCCCGCTGGTCCTGCTCCTGCACGGACTGACCGGGTGCGAGAGCAGTGCCTACATGCTGGAGTCGGCGAGACACTTCGTCTCGCTCGGCCACCCGGTGCTCCGGCTCAACCTGCGCGGGTCGGTCCCGACCCGGCCGCACTGCAGTCAGACCTACCATGCCGGCCGCTCCGAGGATCTCGGCACAGTCCTCGCACAGCTCCAGCGCGACACCCTCACCCGGGCTCCGGTGCTGGTCATCGCGTTCTCGCTCGCAGGCAGCATGCTGCTCAGGCTGCTCGCCACCCGGCCCGACGCCGGTCCGGTGCTGGCCGCGGTCACGGTCTCGACCCCGATCGTGCTTGCCGACACCGCCCGGCAGTTCCTGCGCTACCGCAACCGGCCCTACCACCGCTGGCTGCTGCGCCACATGAAGGCGGATACGCTGGCGCTTCGCGACCTCGACCCCGGGGAGGTCCGGGCGGTGGAAAACGCGCGGACCATCGTCGAGTTCGACGAGACCTTCATCGCCCCCCGCTTCGGGTTTGCGGGCGCCGCCGACTACTACCGGCGCTGTTCCGCCCGGCAGTTCCTTGCGGAGATCGCCGTTCCGGTCCTCATGGTCCAGGCCTGCAACGACCCGTGGATCCCGGTCAGCACCTACCGGGAAGTCGACTGGGCGCGCATGCGGCATGTCTGCGCGCTGCTGCCGCGCTCCGGCGGCCACGTCGGCTTTCACGACACCGGTCCCGGCCGCTGGCACAACCGGGTTGCGGCACTCCACTTCCGTCGGCATGTCCCCGACCGGCAATAGCGTTCCGGCCGACCGGGAATTCCGTCGCCATTGTCCAACCATGCAGCAGGCGTATCGACGAACAGACTGCCGACCGGGCCTGGGTCCGAACGGCGGAGTCGGTCTCCCTCGGCAGCTTCGCACCGGAATGGATGGACGTTCCGGCTGAGGATCAGGGACAGGACACGATTTATTCGCCCTCCCGCTCCTGGCGATGCCTCCCGTTCGAGAGGAGCCGGATCCCCGGTCTCGTGCAGGTAGCACCGGGCATGCCACTGCCGGGCTGCGGACCGGAAGGGTTGCCGTGCGAACGGGCGGCCTGGGGAGTATCGTGGGTACCGGCGCCATTACCGGGCGGTGCGATTGCCGGCGCAGGCTGGCAGGGATGCGTCACCGGCAAACTGCGGCGTGAACCCGGACGATGCGTTCGGGCACTGCTTCGCATCGCTGTCCGGGGCCGCCCTCGACGGCGCGCGCTGGTCCGCCGCCTCGGGCCTGTTCGACGAAGTCGCGGTACAGCAGGCAGCAACCTGGTGGTCGGCGGGAGTTCCGGCGCGAGCGACCGCGTCCGCTCGGCTCACCGTCTCTGCCGCGGTGAGAACCGACCGCACGTCACGCGCGAATTCTCCGACCTCTTCCGCCCCCGCGACACGGGCATAGGTCGCCTCATTGTGCTGCCCAGCGGCCGGCCCGTGCATCTCCCCGACCTCCTTGCCGAAGACGAGCGGAAGACCTCGCCGCTGGAAAACGAGGGCCTGCGCGGCCTCGGCGAGCGGAAATGGCCTGACCGTGTGCCTCAACGGGGCGGACGGGCTGCGCATGGTCCTGAGTGCCAATGACCCGGTCACTGGTCGCGACGGCCACCGGGTCCAACTCGGCTTGATCGAGCGCTTGCTGCCGAACGTCCACCCGTTCGTCCTGATCCGCCAGGCGCTGGCGGGGGCTGTCGCGCCGGGCGGTCGTCCGGAAGCCAGATGTCCGCGCCGCCGGCCGAGGGGCTGAGGGTGCGCGGGATCGCCACGGCGACGGGGTGGTCGGAGGACCATGTGCGCTGGCTGACCAGGCAGGTCTACTGCAAGCCGGGCGCAACCGGGCAGGTCGATCTGGTCCGCCTGGTCCTGGCGGCGAACGCCGTGTCGCGGCGCCGATGAAGCCGGTTCCACCCTTCTTCCGCCGCCGTCATCGGCACTCCCGGCGAACTCCGCGCACCTCCCATATGGGAGGACTTACAAGGGCTTGTGCCTAGATACCCTGTCCCTGCGAGGGTTCCAGACACCTTGCGTTCACCGCCACGGAGGGTGGGCGAATGCACTTCGGCGACATCAAGGTCGGCATGACCGACGGGGTGAAACACACGGGAGCGGCACCGGCACGGGCGCCGGTGACCACGCACCCGGTCTCCGGCGCCGCCGCCTTGTCGAGCCCCGGGAGGCAGTTGATGCTTGGAGAGCCGAGAGCCGAGAGCCGAGAGCCGAGAGCCGAGAGCCGAGAGCCGAGAGCCGAGAGCCGAGAGCCGAGAGCCGAGAGCCGGGCCGTGTCCGGCGTCACGGCCGGGCGCTCCGGCACCCACCGCATTCCTGCCGCGCGGCTGATGCCATGGGCCGCGCCGACCATGCCCGGCGGGAGCGCCAGTCCCGCCCTCACGCAGGCTCAGCCCATGCGCTAGCCTCCCGCCCCCGCCGTCCGGCAGAGACTGCCTCCTCCCTTTCTTCCATTCTCCCCGGCCGCCCCTCGCGGCTCGGGGCCACGGCGGCCTGCCTCCTCGCCGCCGGCCTGTTCCTGCTCGCCACGGCCGCGCCGGCGCTGGCGCAGACCAGCGGCGAGCTGGTGGGCAACACCGGGCAGGCCGCCCACGCAACCGACCGTCTTCTCGTCGCAGACTTCGCCCAGGCGTTCGACACGGGCAGCAATGCCGGCGGCTACAAGCTGACGTCGGTGAAGACCACGATCGTCGGCAACAGCGGCGGTCCGACCTACACCGCGAAGGTCTTCCTGGCGCACGACAACACCGGCCATCCGACCGGCGACAGCCTGGGCACGCTCACGAAGCCCTCGCTGACCGCCAGCGGGACCGTGACCTGGACGGCCCCCGGGAGCGGCATCGACCTGCTCGCGAACGAGGGCTACGTCGTCGTCTGGGACGTGACCTCAAACACAAACTCCAATCTGGCTCCCAAATTCAAGACGACGGCGGCGGACGGCGAGGATTCGACTCCGGCGTCGGGCTGGAGCATCGCCAACAACGGGTTTAACCGGTCCCACTGGCAAGACACTAACGCGTGGAGTTCGATGAGCAGTGGCCGCTCTCTGCAGATCGAGCTCCACGGCTACGCGAAGACCGCGCCGGTGCGGACCGGGTTCGGGCCCGCGCGGACCGCCGGCGCGCTGGTGAGCAACTATGACGCGATCTCGACTGAACTGTTCTCACCGGATTTCACCATCGATCCCGCCCAGGGGTTCACCACCGGCACCGCCCCCGGGGGCTACAAGCTGACCAGCGTGGATATCCCCGTGATTGCCGTCGGCGCGAGGCCGGTCTTCAGCGTGCAGATCCGGACGAGCACCCCGGCGCTCGACTCGCTCGGCAGCCGTGCGGAGCCGACGGGCACCGTCCTGGGCACGCTGACGCTGGCCTCGGTGGACGGCGCCCGCCATACGTTCACGGCGGTGGGCGGCATCGATCTGGAGCCGAGCACGACGTATTTCGTGGTCGTCGACGCGACCGGGACCGCGGACGACTACAACTGGGTCGGCAGGCGCGCCGCCATCACGCAGATTGCGGGTGACGCGGGGTGGAGCATCGAGGACTACAGCGTCCACCGCTCCGCCGGGTCATGGGGACGGACCCTCAATGTCAACCAGGACGTCATCCTGCGCCTCGCCGTCCACGGCCAAGTGAAGGACGCGCTGCCGCCGGACGCGCCGGACACGCCGACGGTGGCGGAGGTGACGGGCAAGGGCGGCCAATTGGCGGTGGCCTGGAGCGCGCCGGACAAGGTCAACGGCGCGTACGTGATCGACTACGACCTGCGCCATTGCGACCAGAATTCCGACGCGGCCTGCGCGGGCAAATGGATCGCGGAGGGCGACCTGGGGGCAAGCGGCATCCCGGACCCGGGCGCGACCCGGGGCACGCTCACCAGCCCGGTCATCATCTCCGGCCTGACGGCCGCCACCACCTACCGGGTGCAGGTGCGCGCGGCGAACGCCGCCGGCGAGAGCGCCTGGTCGCCCACGCGCACGCGCACGACGGCGGCGGCGACAAGCGGCAACGCCGCGCCGGTGGTGCTCACGCATCTCACCACCGCGAACTCAGCCGGCCATTTCTGCGACGTGGACACCGCAACCACGCCGTCGCGCGGCCCCCAGAATTCGACGGCCGGTGTCCAAGTCTCGGCAATTCTCTCGAACGCGCCGGAGGCGGCGAGTGTTCCGGCGGACTGCTCCACCAGATCTCTAACTGACCAGATCTTCCACGACGCGAACGGCGATGTCCTGACCTTCACGGTCTCCGCGACCCTGCCGGCCAACGTCCGCTCGGTGCACGATCCCGGAGACACTCCCTATCCGCGCGTCGCCCCGACGCGTAACGGCGGCGCCAGGCTGTGGAACAGGGCCGTCGCCGCGGGCACTCGAACCAACGTGGTCGCGACCGTGACCGCTGTCGACGAGCACGGCGCCAGCAAGAGCGTGACCTACACCTTCTCGGTCGGCACCTTCACCCCCGCGGCCGGCGCGCCGCGCCTCAAGGCGCCGGGCCTGCTGCGCTTCGCCCAGAACGTGCGCGGCAGCGCGATGCTGCCGGCGGCGACCGGCGGCGACACGACGATATCCTCGACCGACTATCCCGGGCTCTACCTCTACCATGTGAGCGGCCTGCCGCCGGGTCTCAGCTTCGACCCCGAGACGCGCACGGTCTCGGGCACGCCGACCACGGCGGGCACCTGGACCGCGACCTACACCGCCGACGACTATGACTCGGCCTACTCGCGCAAGGACAGCGCGACCGCGGCGGACAAGGCCGACGCGGCGACGCGGACCTTCAAGGTGCGGGTGGACCCGGCGACGGGCGCGACGCCGACCATCCGGCTGATGCAGGTGGCGTCGCGTCCGGCCCATTCCTCGGGCAACAACAACATCTACGACACCTACGTCCGGGACGACGAGATCCTGATCGACGTGCAGTACGACCGCCCGATGGCGGCGTCGCTGCCGAGGACGAACAGCCGGATCGCGCTGCGCCTGGACCTGGGCGCGGACGACACCGACCTGGGCAACAGCCGGCGGCTCGCCACCCTGAAGAGCCTGGAGTATGGCGCGCAGGTGCTGCGCTTCGCCTACACGGTGCAGTCCGGCGACACGGACAACGACGGCATCTGGGTGCAGACGGGCGGGTCGAACCAGGTGGTGTTCCTGGCCAACGGCGCGACCCTGGTCGACGCCGAGACCGGCAAGGCGGCCGGCCGGACGCTCACCGGGCTGCCGACCGCGGGCGGCCAGCTCGGCGGCGCGGTGCGGGCCAAGGTCGACGGCTCGGTGCCGGAAGCCAACGGCGTCCGGGTGACGAGCGCCAAGGTCGACGGCGCGACCCTGACGGTGACCTTCGATTCGGAACTGTCCAATACGGCCGCGGTGAACACGGGCGTGCTGGTCACCGAACTCGGCGTGCAGAGCGCGGGCGACGTCCAGGGCCAGACGGGCGCCTACCAGCATCCGGACACGGTCTCGTTCCACTCGGTGGCGAACGAGGGCGACACGGTGACGCAGATGCGCCTGACGCTGAGCCAGCCGGCGCGTCCCGGCCAGCGGGTGACGCTGGACTACGGGGGCACCCAGCTGAGGGACCGCCGCAACCGCCTGGTGCCGGGGTTCCAGCAGCTCGAGGTGACCAACGTGACCGGCGGGGTGGCGTCGGTGGCGCCGGCGCCGGTGCGCGGCTCGGCGGCGGGGAGCACGGTGACGGTGGTGTTCAGCCGGGCGCTGGCCGAGGGATCGGCGCCGACGGCGGGCGCCTTCCAGGTCTGGACGAGGGACCGCAACAACGACGGCCGCTCGATCTGGGGCATTGCCACGGCGACGGCGTCGGTCCAGGGGTCCACGGTCACGGTGCCGCTGGAACGGGCGCTGCGCGCCGACGAACGGGTGAGGCTGAGCTACTTCAAGCCGGCCTCGGTGCGGCTGAAGGACCGGTTGCTGCACACCGAGGTCGAGTCCTTCCGGGACTTCCCGATCGACTCGAACCACGACGTCACCCCGCCCGGGGCGCCGGGCATGGTGGTGGTGCAGCACCCGACGGAAAGCACCCAGTCGATCGTGACGCTGTACTTCTCCAAGCCGCTGGACACGGGCTCGGTGCCGACCAACGCGAACTTCACGGCGAGACGCGGTGGGGATGTGGGCAACATAATTGCGACCCACAACTTTGCGGTGACCAACAACGCCGTCACGTTCGGTACCCTTGCCGCCTCGACCGCCAACACGACCGTCTGGCATCTCACCTACGACCCCGACGCGACCGGCGGCACCCCGATCCGGGACAAGGCCGGCAACGCCGTGGCGGCGTTCACCAAGCAGTCGAACGCCGCTTCGGCCATCAAGCCGGTGCCGTCCATCTCAATCATCCCGACAGTGGACGGGGCTACCTTGAAGGTATTCTTCGGCGCCAATAACTGGCTGGACCCGTCCAGCGTGCCGGCGGCGTCGGCGTTCACGTTCCACAACACCGAGACACCTGCCGCCGAGATCGACATCGGCATCGACGCCGTCTCGGTGCAGGGAAGCGAGCTGTTCCTCCTGCTCGAGAACCCGGTGCCGCCCTGCGCCGGGGTGTTGACGCCCAACAACATCGCGTTCCGGCTCACCTACACCAAGCCGACCGCCACCGGCGCCGCCAAGCTCCAGGGGATCGCCAGCACCGGAGAGGTGGACACATTCTCGAACCTGAACGTGCAGAACCAGCGGACGAACCGGTGCACGGGGATCCGATGAGCCGGCGAGCGGAACGGGAGGAACGGCAGATGACCATTCACCGAACCCTGCACCGGGCCGTCCTGTCACTCGGCCTGTCGCTTGCCCTGCTGCTCGGCGCCGGGGCGGCGCAGGCGCAGCGGCATGTCGTGAACGGCAGCACCGTGACGCTCGCGCTCGGGCACGTGCTGGACCAGAGGAAGCTGCTGGACCCGGCGGACTTCACGGTCACCGCCTCGGGGGCGGCGGTGGCGGTGCTCTCGGCGTCGTTCACCGCGAGCGGCAGGGGTGTGGCCCTCGGGCTCGCGCGCGCGCTCGCCGCCGGCGAGACGGCAACGGTGGACTACACCTGGCCGTGGTCGGGCGAGGGGCTGTGGACCGCGTCCGGCGAGCAGATCGACAGCTTCACGCTGAACGTGGGGGCGCCGGGGACGCGGGCGCTGACGGCGTCGTTCCACGGCCTGCCGGCGGCGCATGACGCCAGCGCCCTGTTCGGCTTCGAGCTGCGCTTCGGCGAGGAGGTCGCGGGGCTGACGCTGGCGTCGGTCGAGGCGGCGCTCTCGGTCACCGGCGGGCGGCTGATCGACGTGAGGCGCACGGTGCGGGGGAAGAACGGCAGGATGACGCTCAGGGTGCGCCCGGCCGGGGCCGGGGCGGTGACCCTGGCGCTGGCGGCGACGGCGGACTGCGCGGTGGCGGGCGCGATCTGCGGGAAGGGCGGCCGGAAGCTCGCGGCGGTCTCGGCGACGGTGCCGGGCCCGGCGGACACCACCCCGCCGACGCCGGTGGGCGCGGCGGTGGACGGCAGCCTCATGACGGTGAGCTTCGACGAGGACCTGGCGGAACCCGCGACGACCGCGTGGTTCAAGGCCCAGTGGACCATCGACGGGACCGGGCTGCGGCACCACCCGAACCGGGCGCGGCTCTCGGACCGGCGCACGGTCTCGCTGGAGATCTCGAAGACCCACCCGGCCGTCGCCGGGCAGACGGTGACGGTGAGCTACTCGGCCTCGGACTTCCTGCGCGACGCCGCCGGCAACCGGGTGGCGGACTTCGCCATGACCGCGGCGGTGGCCCTGCCGGCGCTGACGGCGCGGTTCGCGGGGCTTCCGGCGGAGCATGACGGTGCGAAGCGGTTCGAGTTCGAGCTGCGGTTCAGCGAGGAGGTCGCGGGCCTGCGCCTGCCGGCGGTCCAGGCGGCGCTCTCGGTGAGCAATGGCCGGGTGGTGGCGGTGAGGCGCGCGGTGGCCGGGCAGAACCGTCGCCTGACGGTGCAGGTGCGCCCCGACGGGGTGGACGACGTGACGGTGAGCCTGCCGGCGACGGCGGACTGTTCGGCGGCGGGCGCGATCTGCACGCCCGACGGGCGGAAGCTTGCGAGCGCGCTCATCGCCACGGTGCGCGGCCCGGTGGCGCTCTCGGTCGCGGATGCCCGCGCCGGCGAGGCGGACGAGGCGCTGGCGTTCACGGTCACGCTCAGCCGGGCGGCGTCCGGCACGGTGACGGTGGACTACGCGACCCGCAACGGCACGGCGACGGCGGGCGAGGACTACACGTTTACCCGCGGCACGCTGAGCTATGCCGCGGGCGAGCTGGAGAAGACGGTAAGCGTGCCGATCCTCGACGACGCCATCGACGAGGGCGAGGAGACCGTCACGCTGAAGCTGATGAACCCGCAAGGCGCTGTGATCGGCGACGGCGAGGCGACGGGGACGATCGAGAACTCCGACCCGCTGCAGAGGATGTGGCTCGCGCGCTTCGGGCGCACGGTGGCGGACCACGTGACTTCGGCGGTCTCCGACCGGCTGGCGACCCCGCTTGCCGGTGCCCGGGTGACGGTGGGCGGCCAGAGCCTCGAGCTCTCCGGGTCCGATGACACGGCGCTGCTCGGGGAGACCCTGACCTCGATCGCCCGCGCGATGGGTGCGCCGGCGGACGGCGGCGCATCCCCCGGATCGGGATACGGGGACGGCGGCCGGCCGGGGACGGGCCTCGGGATCGGTCGGTCCCCGACGCCGAACAGCGCACCGGCTCGAACGCCGTCGGGCCGCGAGCTGCTGTTGGGCAGCGCGTTCCACCTCGTGCGCGAGGGCGAGGGGACCGGTCCGGGGCTTGCGGCCTGGGGCCGGGTGACGACCGGCGGCTTCGACGGCGAGGCGCCGGCGGACGGCGGCACGGTGCGCATCGACGGCCACGTGACCACCGGCATCCTCGGCGCGGACGCGCAGTGGAAGCGCCTGCTGGCCGGTGTGGCGGTCTCGGCGAGCGAGGGCGAGGGCAGCTTCGCACAACCGGAGGTGGACACGGGCAGCATCGAGAGCTCGATGACGGCGGTGAGCCCCTATGCGCGCGTGGCCGTGACCGACCGGGTCTCGGTCTGGGGGCTCGCCGGCTGGGGCAGCGGGGAGATGACCATCGTGCAGGCGGCGAACGACCGCGGTCAGCCGGAGCGGACGACCCGGACCGACCTCGGGATGCGCCTCGCCGCCGTGGGCGGACGGGGCACGCTGCTGCAGCCGGACGAGGCCAACGGCATGGAGCTCGCACTCAAGGCGGACGCGTTCCTGGTCAAGACGACGTCGCAGGCGGTCTCGAACGAGGGTGAGACCAGTGCGGAGGCGAGCCGGACGCGGCTGGTGCTCGAGGCCGGCCGGGCGTTCCGGGTGGGCGGCGGCACGCTGACGCCCGGCCTCGAGCTCGGGCTGCGCCATGACGGCGGCGACGCCGAGACCGGGACCGGTGTCGAGCTCGGCGGGCGCGTGGCGTATGCCGGTCCGGGCTCGCGCCTGGGCGTGGAGGCGAGCGTGCGCGCGCTGGTCGCCCACGAGGACTCGGACTACCGGGAATGGGGGGCCTCGGGCGCGTTGCGCCTCGCCCCCGGGGCGTCGGGACGCGGCCTCTCCTTCAGCCTCAGCCCCGCCTGGGGGGCGGCGTCGGGCGGCGCGGACCGGCTGTGGTCGGCGCTCGATGCGCGGGGCCTCGCACCGGAAGGGACGTTCGAGGCCGGACACCGCCTTGCGGGCGAGATCGGCTACGGGCTTTCGCTGTTCGGCGACCGGTGGACCGGCACGCCCGGCCTGGGCCTGGGGCTTGCGCGCGGCGCGCGCGACTACCGGCTCGGCTGGCGGCTCGCCCCGGCGGGCCGGGGCGATCCCGGCTTCGAAGTGAGCCTCGATGCCACCCGGAACGAGGCGGCGAACGCCAGCGGCGCCGGAACGCAGGTCGGGCACGGGGTCATGCTGCGCGCGGGCATCCGCTGGTGAGCACGGCGGGCGCCGGTCCCCGTTCTGACGGGGTCGGCGGCGTTCGCGTGGCCGCGCGCAGGTAGGGGACGTCAAGCCGGACTTGTCACGCGCCGGAGCGACGGCGAACGGTGTGGGCCCGAACAGAGGATGTGGGCCCGGTCCGGCCTGGCGGCGGCCCGGCCGCGGCGCATGCCGCGGCCGGGTCTGTCCGGGCGTTTGGCGAAGGCGGCAGTACGGGGAGTGACCGGGTGAACAAGTCGGAGATTGCCGCCCGCGTGGCCGGGCGGACCGGGCTCGCAAGACCGGCGGCGGCAGAGGTCGTGGACGCCGTGTTCGAGGTCATCGCCGAGGTGCTGGCAGGCGGCGAGGAGGTGCGGGTGGTCGGCTTCGGGGTGTTCGGGGTCAAGACCCACCCCGACCGCACCTGGCGCAACCCGGGAACCGGCGGATGGATGCGGATCAAGGCGTCCAGGGCGCCGACATTCAGGGCCGGAAAGCCGCTCAGAGACGCCGTGAAGGAGCAAGGCGGGTCGTAGGCCGGCCTTCGCGACCCGTCCGGGTGCGAGGCTGTGACAGCGAAAGCGGCCGTGCGCGCCCGATACGGCACGCTCCTGCTGCAAACGGCGATGGCGGCTTGATGGCCGCAGGGCCGGGCTGTGGTGAACCGCGGTCCCGGGACGTCCAGCGTGCGTACAGGGCAATTGCTTTTGAGCCTGTCATGCAGCTCCGCGGATCACGTTGAGGAGCAAGTCGTCGTTGCCTGCAGCACGCGTGAGCGTGTTGCGCTCAACGTTTCGGGTGGCCCGGGAGGCGCTTGTGGAACCCCCGGCGTTCGGGGACGGGATCGCCCTTTCCGGTGCGCATCCCGTCAGACGAGAAACTTGCGGCGAACGAGCCATGGTGGATCGAGGCGCGGATGAACCCCGTCGCGCGGGACGGTCCGTTCTCGCCCTTCCTGGCAGGCATCCCGATGCCGGATGCGGTGGGCTGGCCGGCGGTGGGGTCCGGGCAGTGCGGCGATGAGGGCCTGCGCGGCCTCGGTGGGCGGAATGACACCGACCGCGCGCTTCAACGGGGCAGACGGGCGGCGCATGGTCCGGAGAGTCGATGACCCGGTCTCTGGTCGCAACCGGCACCTGGTCCAACACGGGTCGATCGCGCGCTTGCTGCCGCACGTTCACCGGTTCGTCCTGATCCAGCAGGCGCTGACGGCTGCCGTTGCGCTGGGCGGCAACCGGCTACACCCTCCTTCCGCCGCCTTCGTCAGCGCCCCGGCGGACCTCCGACACCTACCATGTGGGAGGATTTACAAGGGCTTGGGCCTGGATACTCTGATTCCTGCAAGGGCTCCCCTGAGCTTGCGTTCACCGTCGCGGAGGGTGAGCGAATGCACTTCGGCGACACTGAGATCGGAATGACCGTCGCGCGTACTGGACGCGTGGGCGCACCGTACGGGCGCGGAGATCGCGTGTCCGGCGTCTGGCGACGCCGCGTCGAGCGCAACGAGGCGCGCAGTGCTTTGGGAGCCGAGAGCCGAGCTGCGTACGGGTGGCTCTTTCGACGCCTCCCGCACTTCCGTTGTACGTCTGACGCCATTGGCCGCGCCGGCGCCGCCCGGCGAGAGCGCGAGTCTCGCCGCCCAGCCTTTCCCCTGCGCCCTCCAGCGGCGCCTGTTTCCCTTTCCAGGTTCCGCAGCATCCGGCGGCGCTTTGGCTCCCGGGTGGGCGCGTGGGCGGCGGCGCTGGGGCTCGCGGCCCTCGTCGCCGTCCCCACTCCGGCGGCGGCGGCGGACGCGATCGTCGCCGTGGCAAGCAATATCGGGCAGCAGAACTCTCACCTAACTGTCGGCTTCGACGTTGATTCCTCCCAGACGTTCTACATCGGAGGGGGAAACGGCTGGAGGGTGACCAGCGTCGACATCGAGTTTGTTGTCGCCGAGCCGTCGGAGACACCGGAGGCGACCTACACCGTGAGCATCCACAAGGCGAGGCCGTACCCGTTCTACCCGCTCGGCCACGTGGGCACGCTGACGAACCCGCCCTCGCTGCGCGCCGGGGTCAACACGTTCACGGCCCAAGGCGACGGCATCCCGTTGTATCCGAATAGTCTCTACGCCGTGGTGGTCGACGTGCAGAACGCGGGCGGCAGGAATCCCCAGATCGTCCGAGCGAATACGAGCGCGGAAGAGGCCGGGTTCATCATTTCATGGGGCAATGTCCGCCCCGTCGATGGCGGCCATTGGCGCAAGATAGACTGGCCACTGAAGATCGCCGTCAGGGGCTACGACATCAGACTGCCGGGCATCCCGGCCGCGCCGACGGTGAGCGACGGGACCGCCCCGGGCAGCCTGTCGGTGAGCTGGAACAGCGTTCCGACAGACACGGACTACGACCTGCGCTACTACGCGGGCGATACGGATCCGGCGGACCCTGCGGACTGGGTCGAGGAGGGTGAGACGGGCGGCCACACCCATACCGGCACGGCGACCACGGCGACGATCACCGGGCTGGCGCAGGGCACCGCCTACCGGGTGCAGGTGCGGGCGGCGAACGGCGTCGGGCCGGGTCCGTGGTCGGACTCGGGCAGCGCCACCACGGGCTCGTCGAACACCGCGCCGCGGCTGCTGCAGCTCTCCGGCAGCGACGGCTGCGAGGAGAAGACGTCGGACACCGCGTTCGCGACGCTGAACCTCGCCACCAACGCCCTGATCAGCACCGCTCCCCTGGCGGGCCGCGGCCGGTGTTCGGGCTCCGACCGGATGGCGCCGATGTTCGAGGACCCGGACGGCGATGCACTGACCTACTCGACCTCCTACACCCTGCCGGGGAACCTGCGCTTCTTCGACGGCTTTCCCCGCATCGCGGCGCCGGGCAGCCCGGAAGGGGGAAGCCAGGGGAGGCTGTACTTCCGCGGCGTCACCGCGCACGAGGCGACGGACATCCGGGTGGACGTGACGGCGAGGGACCCGCACGGGGCCTCGGCGAGCACGCATGTCGTGCTCAAGGGAAAGCCCCCCGCGAACACCGCCGCCCCGCGGTTCGCCGCGACGGCGAGCCGCAGGAACATGGCGGTGGGCGCGCCGGCCAGGTGGGTGCTGCCGGCGGCGAGCGGCGGCGACACGACCTACACCGACGCCCGCGGCGACACCATCACGGTCCCCTATGCCTACGCGGTGAGCGAACTGCCGGCGGGGCTCGTCTTCGATGCGGCGACGCGCACGGTGCGGGGGACGCCGACGACGCTCGGGACCTACCGGTTCACCTACACCGCCGACGATGCCGACGGAGCCTACTCGCTGAAGTCGTCCCCGAGCGCGGCCGACACGGCGGATGCGGCGAGCCAGACCGCCACGATCACGGTTGCGGAGGTGATCGGCTTCGAGGCGACGGGCGCCCCGACCATCTCGGGCCTGGCGCGCGCGGGCGAGACGCTGCGGGCATCGAGCGACGACATCGCCGACGCCGACGGTCTCACCGGCGCGGCCTTCGCGTTCCAGTGGGTGTCGAGTGCGAACGGGACCGACACCGACATCGCCGGGGCGACCTCCTCCAGCTACGTGCCCGGCCCGTCGGACGTGGGTGCGGCGGTGAAGGTGCGCGCGAGCTTCACCGACGACGCCGGGTTCGCGGAGTCGCTGACCAGCGACGCGACGGCGCAGGTGGCGCCGGCGCCGCTGACGGCGTCGTTCCACGGGCTGCCGGCGGCGCACGACGGCAGCGGGCTGTTCAGCTTCGAGATCCGGTTCAGCCGGGAGTTCCAGGGGTTGCGGCTGACGGCGTTCGAGGCCGGGGCGCTCTCGGTCACCGGCGGCCGGCTGGTGGACGTGCGGCGCGCGGTGGCCGGGCAGAACCGCCGCCTCACGGTCCGGGTGCGCCCGGCCTCGTCCGGGGACGTGACGGTGGCGCTTGCCGCGGCGACGGACTGCTCGGCCGCCGGTGCCATCTGCATGGACGGGGGCCGCACGCTCGAAAGCTCGGTGTCGGCGACGGTTGCGGGTCCCGCGGCGCTGACGGCATCGTTCCACGGCCTGCCCGATGCACATGACGGCAAGAAGCGCTTCGAGTTCGAGGTCCGCTTCAGCGAGGAGGTCGCGGGGCTGCGGCTGACGGCGGTCGAGGCCGCGCTCTCGGTCACCGGCGGGCGCCTGGTGGACGTGAAGCGCACGGTGCGGGGCGAGAACCGCCGCGTGACGGTGCGGGCGCGCCCGGCCGGGGCCGGGGCGGTTACCGTGGCGCTGGCGGCGACGACGGATTGCTCGGCGGCGGGCGCGATCTGCGCGTCCGGCGGCAAGAAGCTCGCGGCCCTCTCGGCGACGGTACCGGGTCCGAATGCGCCGGCGACCGGGGCGCCGACCATCTCGGGCACGGCACAGGTGGGCGGGACGCTCACCGCGTCGACCGCCGGCATCGCCGACGCGGATGGGCTGACCAATGCGACGTTCGCGTACCAGTGGGTGTCGGTGCGCGACGGGACCGGCACCGACATCGCCGGGGCGACGGCTTCGACCTACACGCTCGTCGACGCGGACGCGGGTGCGGCGATCAGGGTACGGGTGAGCTTCACCGACGATGCCGGGTTCGCGGAGTCGCTGACCAGCGACGCGACGGCGCCGGTGGCGCTGCCGCCGCTTACGGCTTCGTTCCACGGGATGGCGGCCGGGCACGACGGCAGCCGGCGGTTCGCGTTCGAGATCCGGTTCAGCGAGGAGGTGGCGGGGCTCAGGCTGACGGCGGTCCAGGCGGCACTCTCGGTGACCAACGGCAAGGTCGTGGCGGTGAAGCGCGCGGTGGCCGGGCAGATCCGCCGTGTGACGGTGCAGGTGCGTCCCGACGGGGTGGACGACGTGACCATCATCCTGCCGGCGACTGCGGACTGTTCGGCATCCGGTGCGATCTGCACGCCGGACGGGCGGAAGCTCACGAGCGCGCTCACCGCGACGGTGCGGGGTCCGGTGGCGCTCTCGGTCGCGGACGCCGGCGCCAGCGAGGCGGACGAGGCGCTGGCGTTCATGGTGACACTCAGCCGGGCGGCGTCCGGCACGGTCACGGTGGACTACGCGACCCGGGACGGCACGGCGACGGCGGGCGAGGACTATACCTTCACCGGCGGCACGCTCACCTTCGCCGCGGGCGAGCTCGGGAAGACGGTCTCGGTGCCGCTGCTCGACGACGCCGTCGACGAGGGCGAGGAGACCTTCACGCTGAAACTGACGAACCCGCGGGGGGCGGCGATCGGCGACGGCGAGGCAACAGGGACGATCGAGAACAGCGATCCGTTGCAGAGGATGTGGCTGTCGCGCTTCGGGCGCACGGTGGCGGACCACGTGACAATGGCAGTCTCCGACCGGCTGGCGGACCCGCTTTCCGGCGGGCAGGTCACGGTGGGCGGCAGGAGCTTCGACCTTGCCGGGCCCGATGACGCGGCGCTGAACGAGGCGCTGACTTCGATCGCGCGTGCGTTCGGCGCGCCGGACGGGCCGGCACCTGCAGACACCGACGCATCCCCCGGATCGGGATACGGGGACGGCGGCTGGCCGGGGACGGACCTCGGCACGGTTGAGCCCCTGACGCGGAATGGCGCGCCGGCGCGGATGCCGTCGGGCCGTGGGTTGCTGCTCGGCAGCGACTTCCACCTCGTCCGTGAGGGCGACGGGACCGGTCCGGAGTTTGCGGCCTGGGGCCGGGTGACGACGGGCGGCTTCGACGGCGAGGCGCCGGCGGATGCGGGCAGGGCCAGCATCGACGGCGACGTGACCACCGGCGTCCTCGGCGCGGACGCGCAGTGGGACCGCCTGCTGGCCGGTGTAGCGGTCTCGGTAAGTGAGGGCGAGGGTAGCTTCGACCAGCCGGACGTCGATACCGGGACCATCGAAACCGCGATGACGACGGTGAGCCCCTATGCGCGCGTGGGCGTGACCGACCGGGTCTCGGCCTGGGCCCTCGCCGGCTGGGGCACCGGGGAGATGACCATCGTGCAGGCGGCGAACGACCGCGGCCAGCCGGAGCGCATCACCCGGAGCGACATCGAGATGCGTCTCGCCGCCGTGGGCGGCCGGGGCGCGCTGCTGCAGGCGGCCGAGGCCGGCGGCATCGACCTCGCGCTCAAGGCGGACGCGTTCTGGGTCGAGACCGAATCCGAGCCGGTCTCGAACGAGGGCGAGACGACGGCGGATGCGAGCCGGGTGCGATTTGCGCTGGAGAGCAGCCACGTGTTCCAGGTGAGTGGCGGCACGCTGATGCCCGGCCTTGAACTCGGGCTGCGTCACGATGGCGGCGACGCGGAGACCGGCACCGGAGTCGAGCTCGGTGGGCGCCTGGCATTTGCCGATCCGGGCTCGGGGCTGAGCGTGGAGGCGAGTGTCCGGGCACTGCTCGCGCATGAGGATGCCGACTACGGCGAATGGGGGGCATCGGGTACCCTACGCCTCGCCCCCGGGACGTCGGGACGCGGACTTTCGTTCAGCCTGGCACCGACCTTCGGCGCGGTGTCAGGCGGCGTCGACCGGCTGTGGAGCGCGCGCGATGCGCGGGGCCTTGTGCCGGACGGGGAGTTCGAGGCGGAACAGCGCCTCAAGGGCGAACTCGGCTACGGCATGGCGTTGTTCGGCGACCGGTTCACCGGCACGCCCAGCCTGGGTTTCGGTCTTTCGGGCGTCGGTCGGGACTACCGGCTCGGCTGGCGGCTGACCTCGACGGTGCGCGGTGATCCCGGCTTCGAGGTCAACCTCGGCGCCACCCGGAAGGAGGCGTCAAATGGCACCGAGCCGGTCGAGCACAGGGCAGTGTTGCGCGGCACGTTCAGGTGGTGACGGCGCAGTGGCCAGCCCGGGTGAACAGAGGAGAGGAACAATGACGCGGTCGGAACTGGGGCGGTCAGTAGCGGAGCGCACGGGCATGAGCCTGGCGGACGCGGACACGGCGGTGAAAGCCGTACTCGCGGCAATCGCCGGGGCACTCGAGCGGGCGGAAACAGTGCGGCTCGCCGGCTTCGGGACGTTCGAGGTGAAGGACCGCCCGGCGCGCACCGGGCGCGATCCTCGCACCGGTGCACCAATCGCCGTGCCGGCGGCGCGCGGGGTGCGGTTCCGGGCCGGCAAGGCGCTGCGGGACGCGCTGCGGCATGGGCCGCGGTCGTAGCCCGGACGCAGTCCGCGGCCCGACCACCTGCGTTCGACCTGCAGGCCGCCGGGCGATAACGGGTCCGCCCGGGCACGGAACCGGCCCCCGACTTGCCGGTGCATCTCCAGTCGGAAGCGAGTGCTACGCAGATATAGGCATAGGTGTCGCACTTGGCCGTAGCGAGCTCCCGCTACCACCGAGACGGACATTGGCTTGGCGGGGTGTCGGTCGCCCTCTTCCCGGTCCCGCCTCCGGCCCAATCGAGGATGGAGACCGACGTCTCCGTCGATCGGAAACCGAACGAGAAACCCGACCATGACAAGACTTCATGCTCGGAATGGGCGCAGGCGTCACCGCGCACAACCAGGGTGCGTGTGCAAGCAGAACGCCAGCGGCGCAGCAAGCCCGTCATGGCCCGCGAGATCCTGCTGTCAGTCGGCAGGTTCAACCGCTTCGGCGCGGGTAGCGACGGCCATTTCTCCCGCCACGCAACCTCGCTCCGCTGCCAGATCCCATCTTTCGGTCGAGATCGAGGCCAAGTCCGGAAGCCTGCGCCAGCAGACGGTCATGAACAATCCCTGTCAGGGATGGATGACCTGCCTGTGCCGCGCCTCCTTGCCGCTGACGACACGGTCCCGGACCCGATTTCCCCGCAGAAGACGTGCACGGTCGGCGTTTCGCGGCCCGGAAACGACATTCGCGGGTGGCAGACTGACCGCCGGTTTTCGATGGTCAAAGACCGATTGATCGCGACGCTGGGATCGTTCCGCGCGCACGAGTCAGAAGGGACATGCGGCACCGAGTAGACTGCGGCTTCCGCTCGGGAGCACGGCGTATCGGGCCAGTGGAGGCGGTGATGGCGCTTCAGGAAGACGGAGAGGGTCGGGGAGACAGGCTGCCGCGTCGGCGTGAGGACCTCGAGACCCTGCGCACCGGATGGATGGGCTCGACCTTCTACCGCTGGCGGTTCGCGCCGACTGACCTGGCGGGGGTGCTCGAGTACGACTGGTCGCAGATGGGCCGTCGCGTTTTTGTCGATCCCGAACAGGGAGAGGTCACGCTGATGGCGCCATCGTGGGCCCATCAGGAAATGTCACGCTACGTGTTCCGGTTGGTGGAGAGTGCTGCGACAGCGTTGTCGATCTCGATTGCCGGAGGTGGTGGCACCACGTGGAGTCCGCCTGACTTCCGGCGGGTCGAAGCCGATGAGAGCTTCTACCTGGGCGAGGCGGCGGTGCAGTTGCGGGATGCGAAGCGCGAGCGTCAGGCAGGGATTGTCGACGCGTTCGTGAGTGCCAATCCACCTCAGCTCGTGATCGAGGTCGAGCGAACCCGTGGCGATGCGGGCAAGCCTGACATCTACCGCGCTCTCGGGGTCGCGGAGATGTGGCGGATCGACCGGAGCCGGGACCAGGCGCTGTCGGTCGCGATTTTGGAACTCCAGTCCCCGGGTGACTGGCGGGCCGTTGACAGCTCCGGGGTCCTGCCCGGGCTGACCCCGGAGCTGATCGCCCGAACTCTCGAGGCGGCCGACATCGATGGCGCGTCTGTCATTTCGGACCTGCTGGCGACAGCCGGCATCGGTCGGTAAGCGCTGTGGCAGAAGGTTGCCTCGCGAAAAAGCCCTGGTTCGCACACCAGCCGGAGATGCAGAAATTCTGCCGGTTCTTTACCACTTGAACGTGAGGTAACGATGTTTCTGACTACCAGTGAACTCAGTTCCAAGTTTGAACATCGGCTTTCTTACGCAGACCGTGTTGATATCGCAACCGCCTGGGCAACGCGCGGACCGGTCTTGGACATGCTTTGTAAAGCGGCGGAAGAGAGCGGATTGCGCGTTCGGGCGATTGTCGGAACCTACGGGAATGCGACAGACCCCGACGCGCTTGTGCGTTTGGATCAAATCGGTAAACTGCGCCTTGTCGAGGGTAACGGCGCGATGTTTCACCCGAAGGTCTACATTTTCAGGGGAAGACGTAATCGTGCATGGATCGGCAGCGCTAACTTCACTGGAGCTGGTTTCTCCAGCAACGAAGAAGCAGTCTACCAAACAAAGAACGTCGACCGCACCCTCAAGTGGTTCAATCGACGCTGGAATTCCTGTGATAAATTGGCTCCAGGTGCGATCGAGATCTATCGCGAGCGCTACCAGCGGAAGGGAATGTCGAAGAGCTTGAGAGGCCTGGTTCTACCAAAAACATCGGGTGCAGACGGCAGAGTCGCCTACCTCGAAGAAGTCGACGATTGGAACGCCTATGTGCGCGCGGTGAAGAAATGCGATGCCTCGTGGCGCCATGGCGAAGCCCCGTTCTCGGTAACGGGGGAGACCGCGAGTTACATCCATACGATTTATGAGGGGCAAAAGATCGCTCGTTGCGAGAGCTGGGTCGGACTACGTGAAGAAGAAATAAAGATCTTGTTGGGATTGAGGGGTGGCGTCAATGGTAGGTGGAGTCTCTTGGGCACGCTGAACCCGGCAAAGGACGTGAAACGGGCATTCAGGGAATCGTCACAAGATACGAACAGGAAAACATTAAAGCGAGTCAAGGACGCTATTGAAGAAGTAATCGACGCGGAGGATCAAGATTTCCCAGATGTTGCCGTGACGGCCCTTGAAAAGATATGCCTTGAATACGGGTGGGGTTCCGGCGCAGCAACACGGCTGCTCGCCTTGGCTCGGCCGGACAGATTGATATCCGTGAACAGTATGTCCCGGGACCGTCTGGCTGAAGTATTCGAGGTCTGTATAGATTCCCCCGACGAGTTGGGAGAACCGGAGAATTACCGCTTGCTACTGAAAAGGCTATATGAAGCGCCATGGTACAGTGGTCCGCCAGGTCCCGGGGAGTTCGAGCAACGGATCTGGAGCGTGAGGGCCGCATTGCTTGACAGCTTCGTGTACGGTCCTCCCCGCAAAGCTCCGGGCCGGAGTTGAAGCCGCTGGGAATCCAAAGCAGTCTGATAGCGACGTTTGCGTCCGGCGTGTGCGAGTTTGGAGGGACACGCGGCACCGGGTAGACTGCGGCTTGCACTTGAAAGTGTGGAACGCCGGGCCAACGGAGGCTGGGATGGCGCTTCAGGAACACGGAGAGGGTCGGGAAGACGGGTTGCCGCGCCGGCGCGAGGACCTTGAGGCCCTGCGCACCGGACGGATGGGGTCGACCTTCTACCGCTGGAGGTTCGCACCGGCTGATCTGTCGGGTGTGCTCGAGTATGACTGGTCGCAGTTGGGCCGTCGCGTTTTTGTCGATCCCGGGCAGGGAGAGGTCACACTGATGGCGCCGTCAGGACCACACGAAAACATATCGCGGCGTGTGGGACACCTGGTGCTGGTTACAGCGGCGGCGCTGTCGATTCCGTGCGAGGAGATGGGCGCCACGACCTGGAACCCGGCCGGGTCCCGGCGGGTCGAGGCCGACGAGAGCTTCTACTTGGGCGAGGCGGCGGTGCAGTTGCGGGATGCGAAGCGGGAACGGCGGGCAGGGATCGTCGACGCGTTCGTCAGTGCCAATCCACCACAGCTCGTGATCGAGGTCGAGCGGACCCGTGGCGATGCCGGCAAGCCTGACATCTACCGCGCCCTCGGGGTTGCCGAGATGTGGCGGATCGACCGGAGCCGGGACCAGGCGCTCTCGGTCGAGGTCCTGGAACTCCAGCGCCCGGATGGCTGGCAAGCCGTTGACAGCTCCGGGCTCCTGCCCGGGCTGACCCCGGAGCTGATCGCCCGAACTCTCGAGGCGGCCGACATCGATGGCGCCACTGTCATGTCGGACCTGCTAGCGGCAGCCGGCATCGGCCGGGAGGAGCGGCGCGAGTGACCGGGCAGCCAGATGCAGCTCGTTCCTGCACGTCGAGGCGACGCATGCTGCGGAATTCCGGTCGCGCTCGAATAGCCCAAGCGAGGACGTGTTGCAGCTGAAGGCCGGGTTCCGGTTTCGGGTGCTGCATCGGGCAAGGGGCGAACGCGCCCGACACCGGTTCGTGATCAGAGAGGTGCACGATGATCAAGGGTGAAACCTGGGATCCGGAAACCGGGCTGATCACCACTCGGTACATGACGATCGAGGAACACACGGCCGAGTTCGGACCGGCCTTCGCCGAGTTCCTCGCACACGAACAGGGCGACACGCCGCTGACGCCGTTCCAGGAACGGACGCAGACCGAGCAGGACACGCACGAGGCGCTTTCGCGCGCCGGGATCCGGAGCATCGAGGACCTGGCGGTCGAGGGTGACGACAGGTCGATCCCGGTCGAGGGCATCGAGACCCACGAGCATGATGACGCCGGCGCCGACGCTGATTGCAGGGCCCGCCAGGCCCGCGAAGCGGAGAACAGGCACACTCGCTGACGGCGGGTCTTCCGGCGGTTCTGTGCCGGAGACTGAAGGCGACCGCGCCGGGAAGAAGTGAGGAGGCCCGGAAGGCATGGCGGTGTGAGGAAAAGGGCACCCTGGTTCGGATTTGCCCTGGGCATCCTTCCGGTCCCGCTTGGGTTCATCATCCCGGCCCCCTTCCCCGTGATCCACGGGCTCGTCTCCCTGCTGACAACCCCCGGGGTGCTCATCACCCTCCCGTTCCACAACGTGATGCCGGGGGGCGGGTTGGGTGTCATGGCGCTCATCAGCATCGCCAACGGGCTCGTCTATGGCCTCGTGGCATGGCTTCTCTGGCGGCGCAGGGGTGTTGCCTGATGACGGCGCCAGCGCGGCAGCCCGACGTGTCAACAAACTCGGGGAACTTCCCGGCCGGACATCACACTCGCCCACGGCCGACGTACACCCCATCGCCAAGCAGACCATCGCGACCGCCATGCCGGGCCGTCGGTGCGATGCGAGACCGCTGCGCGGAAACTCGCAGGCATCCCGGCGCCACGGCGATTGCCTGGAGACCGGTCCGGCGCCAGTCCGCGGCAGGACGTCGCACGGTGACGTGCGCTGCAGGCGGGGAGCAGCCCGATCTTGGAGACAGCGGCACGACGTTCAGCGGACACGACCGTTCGCGGCACCGATGGCGATGACACGCTCCGGGCATGCTGGGTGAAGACCGGATCCAGGGCGGCGCAGACAATGACCATCGGAACGGGGATCCAGAAGACATCCGACCGCCCTGGATCGGTCACGGCAATGATGCTCCTCGGGGGCGGGCCTGGCGGTGACATGTTGAGCGCGCCCGGGTCATGTACCGGGTTCTGGTGCTGCGCCGGCATCCCTTGCTGCGGCACCGTGGCGGCGCCAGGTTCGACGCATCCTGGAGTTCCGGACCCCTTGGCACTCTGTGACTGGAGTGACCGGCACACGACTGGTGCTTGCGAGCGTATAATCGCTGATCGGTGAGGAGATTGTCGCTCTGGCGCGCATCCATGATCTGACAGACTGCGCGGTGATCAGGGCTGCGTGGAGTGTGTGTCCGGGGCTGCTGACGCTCCCGGCCAACCGGTGGCTCTGGTTGTGGTTGTCCCGCACCAGGCTTCCGGTCGCCCGCTTCGTGCTATGCCAACCGTATTCCCAGCCGCGAGGTGGCCCCGTGCCAGCTGTCATCACCGAGCAAGATGTGGTCGCCGCCTGTAGGGAGACCCTTCGCCAATGGCCGCAGGTCCGGGCAGCGGTGCTGTTCGGCAGCCGGGCGCGCGGAACTCAGCGCTCTGACAGCGACTGGGACGTGGCCATCGTGCTCGAGGGCGACGAGCCACGCCACCCTGACCTGGCAACGTCCGTGTTTCCGCGAGAGGAGATGCCTGACACCCTTGTCCGCATAGATGCCTGGGCACTGTCCGAGGATGATCTGCGGCGCCGTGCCGGCGTTCTCGGCACCCTGCCCTATGCCGTTTGCCGGGACGGCCTGGTGCTCGCCGGCAACTGGAACAGGCCCGAGCCGGCACAGATGGGCAAGGAAGCCGCCGTGGACCCGCAGGACTGGACGTACAGGATGGAGATGGTGTGGCAGAAGGCCGATGTGGCGATCGGATTGCTGGGTCGGATCACGGATGCGAATGGCTGGCGCCAGTGTGCCGCACAATGCGGCATGCTTGTCGAGGCCACCGCCGATGCGGCCGAGCGACTGGTCAAGGCGGCGATCGAACGCCGGGGCGTGTCCGCTGACCGGAGCCACGACATTGCCGAACTGGCCGCCGAGTTCGGCGCCCGGCGGCCCGAAGAGAGCGCGCTGGTGGAGCAGATGGCTGCCCTGGATGGCGTCAGTCACCGGCAGTACGTGGCGACGTACCGGTTCCGGCCCCCGGAGGTCCGGGACGTGGAAGCTGCCGTCACGCGCCTTTCCGGCACGCTTGATCTCTGGGCCTCGGAGATCGAGACCCGAGACGATGACATGGCCGAACAGTTAGCTGAACTGGCGCAAATTGCGGCCGATCAAGCAGCTGCCTGGTCCAGTCGAGTGCACACGCCAGTGAAGCCCAAGGCGGACGAGCCTGGCCCAGCCCAGGCCGCAGGCGAGGCCGCGCTTGCGGGTCTGCCGGCGCTGGCCAACGCGATCGCGTCGTTCCGCGACAGGGTGCGGCAGGTGGCGGACAGCCCGGCATGACAGGACCGGGAAACCCCGCCCGACATCCCCGGTCCGTTCAGGGCACCGTCGCCGTTCGCGTGCTGACCGGAAACCCGGTGTCGGACAATACGCACGCCGACGCCGCACGCGCGCAGAATTCCTGCCCGTTGGGGAATGACCCGGGTATCCTGGCTCGACCGGCGTAGGTCCGCTCCGGATGCCCCGGACTGCAGCTGTCGTCACATTGCCGCCGGCTCCGCACGCACCTTCCACCATTCGGTTACCGTGCCCTGCCACCCCGGCGTTGTCACCGCGTGGCATCAAGGGAATGACGTGCCCCTGCCGCGGTTGTCCACAGGCCTGCCCTGCGTGGACCCGTTCCGCCCGCCTCTCCGGTTGGCTGGCGCCTCAGGCAGGGAGGGCGGAATGGCCGGGCGAGTGCAATTCAGCAAAGAGCCAACGCTGTCCGGCATGTGATGCCGCCGCCGGCAGAGGTCAGCTGGTTGGCACGATGCCGCCTCCGGATGCGGCCGCAGTGACGCCCTGCACACCTGCGCGAGCATCGAGAAGGACGTCGGTTTCGTTCCCGTCGCCACAACCTCTTCCGCCCGGGCCGGGACTGGCGGCAAGAAACGATGATCACGGCCGGCCGGGCACTCCGGGCTTGCCAACCTCGAAAGCGGCTCCGTCAAGGTCGAGCCTCGACCGGCCGGGCGTTCGACAACGATTGATCCCTGCAGCGACATTGACAGGCGCCGGGTCGCTGGCTAGGTTCCCGCCCGTTCATCAGCAGGATCGGACCCATGAAAGTCGCAAACTCGCTCAAGACGCTGAAGAAGCGTGACAGGAACTGCCGGGTGGTGCGGCGCAAGGGTCGCGTCTACGTGATCAACAAGACCAATCCGCGCTTCAAGGCCCGCCAGGGCTGAACCGCGGCCTTCCGACGCGGAGCCCGTGCCGGGGTGGCGCCCCCGGGCCCCGGCGTGCAACTATCGTGATCCGTCGTTCCGCTCCTGGTTCCCGGAGGAGTGCCGGATGCTGATGCCCAAACCCGACCAGTCGGTGATCGCCCGTCGCGACGAGATCGTGGCCCGGCTCAGCGACATCGTGCCCGGCGAAGGCGTCATCGCCGATGAAACCGGGATGCGGGTCTACGAATCCGACGCGCTGTCGGTCTACCGGCAGATGCCGATGATCGTGGTCCTGCCCGAGACCACCGAACAGGTGGCCGCCATCCTGCGCTACTGCTCCGACCACGGCATCAAGGTCGTCCCCAGGGGGGCCGGAACCTCGCTGTCGGGCGGCGCGCTGCCGCTTGCCGACGGCGTCCTGCTCGGCCTTGGCAAGTTCAACCGCATTCTCGAGGTCGATTTCGACAACCGGGCGGTGGTCACGCAGCCGGGTGTCACCAACCTCGGCATCACCCACGCGGTCGAGGACGCGGGGTTCTACTACGCGCCGGACCCGTCCAGCCAGATCGCCTGCTCGATCGGCGGCAATGTTGCCGAAAACTCCGGCGGCGTGCACTGCCTGAAGTACGGCCTGACCACCAACAACCTGCTCGGACTGACCTTCGTGACCATCGAGGGCGAGGTGATCACGCTCGGAGGCAAGCACTTCGACTCCGAGGGCTACGACCTCATGGGTCTGATGACCGGTTCCGAGGGCCTGCTCGGCGTGGTCACCGAGGTGACGGTACGGATCCTGCGCAAGCCGAGCACCGCGCGCGCCGTCCTGGTCGGATTTCCGAGCAGCGAGGGGGCTGGCGCCTGCGTCGCCGGCGTGATCGGCGCCGGGATCATTCCCGGCGGCATGGAAATGATGGACAACCCGGCCATCAACGCCACCGAGGACTTCGTTCAGGCCGGCTACCCGCGCGACGCGGCAGCACTCCTCATCGTCGAACTCGACGGGCCACGGGTCGAGGTCGACCACCTGATCGGCCGGGTGCGCGAAATCGCCGAGGCCAACGGCGCAACATCGGTCAGGATCAGCGAGAGCGAGGCCGAACGCGACCGGTTCTGGGCCGGGCGCAAGGCGGCGTTTCCCGCCGTCGGCAGGATCGCGCCGGACTACATGTGCATGGACGGGACCATTCCGCGCAAGATGCTTCCCGAGATTCTGCGCCGCATGTCGCAGATGTCGCGCCGCCACGGCCTGGCCGTCGCCAACGTGTTCCACGCCGGTGACGGCAACCTGCATCCGCTGATCCTGTTCGACGCCAACCAGCCCGGCCAGCTCGAGGCGGCCGAGGCCTTCGGCGCCGATATCCTGAAGGCCTGCGTCGAACTGGGCGGCGTGCTCACCGGCGAACATGGCGTCGGGGTGGAGAAGCGCGATCTCATGGGCGAGATGTTTACCGACGTCGACCTTGACCACCAGCAACGGGTGAAGTGCGCCTTCGACCCCGACGGCCTGCTCAACCCGGGCAAGGTGTTCCCGCAGCTGCGGCGCTGTGCCGAACTCGGACGCATGCAGGTGCACCGGGGACAGATCCCCTTCCCGGACATTCCGAGGTTCTGACCGGGCCCATGTCCTCGACATTCCGTCCCACCAGCGCCTCCGAGACCAGGGATGTCGTGGCCTGGTGCGCTGGCAGCAGCAGCGCGCTCGAGGTCATCGGCACCGGTTCGAAACGCGGGCTCGGCAGACCGCTCCAGACCGAACACACCCTTGACCTGTCCGGACTCGCGGGCATCGGTCAGTATGAACCCGAGGAACTGGTGATGTCGGCGGCACCCTCGACACCGATCGGGATGATCGAGCGCGCGCTTGACGACGCCGGCCAGATGCTGGCCTTCGAGCCGATGGATCCCGGCCCGCTGCTGGGCGCCGCCGGCGGGACAGTCGGCGGTGTCTTCGCCTGCAACCTGTCGGGACCGCGCCGGATCAAGGCGGGGGCGGCCCGCGACCACCTGCTCGGCTTCAGCGCCGTCTCCGGACGTGGCGAGTGCTTCCGCTCCGGTGGCCGGGTGGTCAAGAACGTGACCGGGTACGACCTGTCCAAGCTCGTCTGCGGGTCATGGGGCACGCTCGCCGTCATCACCGACCTGACCTTCAAGGTCCTGCCGGCGCCGGAACGGACCTGGACCGTGCTGGTGCACGGCCTCGACGGGAAAACCGCGACCGGCGCGATGTCGGCGGCAATGAACAGTCCGCACGAGGTCGCCGGTGCGGCGCACCTGCCCCGGCGTGCCGCCGCCTCTTCCTCGCTCGAGCGGATCTCGGGGGCGGACGGGGCGATCACGGCGCTGCGACTGGAGGGGTTCGGCCCGTCGGTCGAGCAGCGCTGCCGGGAACTGCGGCAGTTGCTGGAGAGTTCCGGTGAGACCGGCGTGCTGCGCAGCCGGGACTCGCGCGTGTTCTGGCGCGAGATACGCGATGCGGCGGTCCTCCCCTGCCCCGACCACCACGTGATCTGGCGGATCTCGGTGGCGCCGTCCTCGGGCCATATCCTGCTGGACGGGCTCGCCGATCGTCTCGACCATGGTGCGTTCCTCGACTGGGCCGGCGGCCTCGTCTGGCTGTCGACGCCGCCGGACGGCGATGGCGGTACCGGGGTGATCCGCGCCGCCGTCGCCGGGCTTGGCGGCCATGCAACCCTGTTCCGGGCTCCGGTGGCCATCCGCAGCAGTGTTCCCGTGTTCCAGCCGCAGCCGGCACCGCTCGCTGCGCTGTCGAGGCGGGTCAAGGAGAGTTTCGATCCCCGCGGCATACTCAATCCCGGCCGGATGGTGTCCGGGGTCTGACGGCGGGGCGCGGAGCAGGAGACCGACACCGGGCATCCGCACCGGCTGCCCGCCTGGAGACCAGCAGCTGACCGGGACGAGACCGCGCCATGCAGACCACATTTTCGCTGGCCCAGCTGGCCGATCCTGACATCGAGGCCGCCAATTCCATCCTGCGCAGCTGCGTGCACTGCGGCATGTGCACGGCGACCTGCCCCACCTTCGTGCTGCTCGGGGATGAACTCGACAGTCCGCGCGGGCGCATCTACCTGATCAAGGACATGCTGGAGAACGATCGCCCGGCCTCCCCGAAGGTTGCACTGCACATCGACCGCTGCCTGTCCTGCTTGTCATGCATGACGACCTGTCCGTCCGGCGTGCACTACATGCACCTGGTCGACCAGGCCCGGCACCGGATCGAGGAAACGATGCGCCGGCCGTTTGTGGACCGATGGATGCGCGCCCTGCTCGCCTGGCTGCTGCCGTCGCCGTTCCGCTTCCGCCTCGCGCTCGCCGGTGCGCTCCTGGCCAAGCCCTTCGCACCCCTGTTCGGGGGCCTGCTGCAGGGTCGGGTCAGGGCAATGCTCGACCTCGCACCCTCCTCCATCCGTCCACCGAGCTGGATGGACCGGCCGCAGGTGTTCAGGGCGTGCGGCACCCGGACAGCACGGGTGGCACTCCTGACCGGCTGCGCCCAGCAGGTGCTGGCGCCGGAGATCAACGAGGCCACCATCCGCCTGCTCACCCGGCACGGCGTCGAGGTCGTGGTCGCACGCGGCGCCGGCTGCTGCGGGTCGGCGACGCACCACATGGGCAAGACCGGACAGGCCCTGCGCTCGGTTCGCGCCAACATCGACGCCTGGACCGACGAGGCGACACACCGCGGACTCGACGCCATCATCGTGAACTCGTCGGGCTGCGGCACCACCATGAAGGACTACGGCTGGATGCTGCGCACCGATCCGGCCTACGCGGAGAAGGCGGCGTTCATATCCTCCCTGACCCGCGACATTGCCGAGTTCGTCTCCGGACTGGGGCTGCGCCGGCCGGTCACCGGTGCCGGGCTGGCCGTCACCTACCATTCGGCGTGCTCGATGCAGCACGGCCAGCAGATCAATCGCGAACCGGTCGACCTGCTGGAACAGGCCGGGTTCACGGTGACGGAGCCGCGGGAGAAACACCTGTGCTGCGGCTCGGCCGGCACCTACAACATGCTTCAGCCCGCCATCGCCACCCGGTTGCGCGACCGCAAGCTTGCCCATATCGCCGCCACCTCCCCCCAAATCGTCGCCACCGGCAACATCGGCTGCATCACGCAGCTGGCCGATGCGTGCGACGTCCCGGTTGTCCATACCGCCGAGCTGCTCGACTGGGCGACCGGTGGTCCGGAGCCCTGGTCGATGCAGGCCGCGAACGCGTCATCGGGCATGGCGCTGTCGAGGGCGCGGCGCTAGTCTGGTGCCATGAAGGCGTTCGGGATCATCATCGGATGTGCTTTGCTGCTGTCCGGCTCTCTCGCCGGCGCCGACCAGAGCGACCCGGCCCTGCCGGACCTGTTTTCCAAGCTTCGCAGTGCCGAGACACGCCAGGACGCGCTTCGGGTTGAACGGCGGATCTGGGCGATATGGAAACAACATGACGATCCGCGGGTCGAAACCCGAATGCGCGTCGGCATTCGGTACATGGGAACCAGTTTCCTCGAGAAGGCCCGCGACACCTTCAGCGACATCATCGAAATCGCCCCGGACTACGCCGAGGGCTGGAACAAGCGCGCGACGGTTCATTACCTGATGGGCCGCTACGAGGCCTCGGTCACCGACATCGCGCGGACCCTGCAGCTCGAGCCCCGCCATTTCGGTGCCCTGTCCGGCCTCGGCCAGATCTACCGCCAACTCGACGATCCCGGACAGGCGCTGGAGATCTTCGAAACCGTGCTGGAGATCCACCCGCACGCGGCGCGCACCGCGCAGGCGATCGAGGAACTGCGGGCCGAACTCAGGCGTCGGCAGATCTGACGCCGGCCCGGCCCAGCCATTCACCCAGCCGCGACCACCGCCTTTCGCCGCCGCTGGCGTTGACCGCGATCCCCACCGCCTGCCTCTGGCCGACAAGGACGGCGAGGCTCTTGCCGCGGGTGACTCCGGTGTAGAGCAGGTTGCGGCGCAGCATGTGGTAGTGCTGGGTCATGACCGGAATGACCACCACGGGGAATTCCGAGCCCTGGCTCTTGTGGATGGTGGTGGCGTAGGCCGGCACCAGGGCGTCGAGATCGCCCGACGTGTAGGTCACCAGGCTGCCGTCGAAGGACACCGTCAGCTCGCCGGCCTCGTCATCGACGTCACCGACCTGGCCGATATCCCCGTTGTACACGTCCCGGTTGTAGTCGTTCTCGATCTGCATGACCCGGTCGCCGGGAGCGAAGGTCCAGCCGAACCGGGAGATTGACCGGGACCGGTCCGGGTTGAGCACCTCCTGCAGGGCAAGGTTCAGCGCCCGGGTTCCGACCACGCTGCGGGTCATCGGGCACAGGACCTGGATATCCCGGACCGGATCGAAGCCGAACCGGTCGGGAATGCGGCGACGCACCAGCTCGACGATCCGGTCGTGGGCGCGCTCGGGGTCATCGGCCGGAAAGAAGTAGAAGTCGCTCTCGCCGTCCGGTTTCGACAGGTCGGGCACGACACCGCGGTTGATGTCGTGGGCGGACGCGATGATGCGGCTGCGCGCCGCCTGCCGGAACACCTCGAGGAGCCGGACCACCGGCACGGCGCCGGAGGCGATGATGTCGGACAGCACCTGTCCGGGTCCCACCGACGGAAGCTGGTCGACGTCGCCGACCAGAAGCAGGGCGCTCCGGTCGGGAAGTGCCGCCAGCAGGGCGTTCATCAGGCCGACGTCAACCATCGAGGTCTCGTCGACGATCAGCAGGTCACACTCGAGCCGGTTGTCCGCGTTGTGCCTGAACCCGCCGGTGACCGGATCGAACGCCAGCAGCCGGTGGATGGTGCGCGCTGGCCGCCCGGTCGCCTCGCTCAGGCGCTTGGCGGCACGACCGGTAGGTGCGCACAACTCGATCCCGACACCCTTGGCCATCAGGATGCGCTGGATGGCCGTGACGATGGTGGTCTTGCCGACACCGGGACCCCCGGTCATCACCATGACCTTCGAGGTGAGCGCCCGGCGCACGGCATCGGCCTGGCCAGGCGCCAGCTCCAGCCCGATCCGCTCGCTCACCCACGGCAGCGCCCTGTCGGCATCGATGACGGGCCAGGGCGGTGACCCGGCCGCCGTCTCCAGCAACCTGCGGGCGATCGCCAGTTCGGCCCGGTACAGTCCGGCCTGGAACAGGCACGCGGTTTCCCCGACCTCGTCGGCGACCAGGTGGCCGTCGGCGACCTCGTGGTCGAGTGCCTGGCGGGCAAGCGTGTCGGGAACCTCGAGCAGGGAACAGGCTTTCTCGAGCAGCTCGTGTTCGGGCAGCCCGCAGTGCCCCTGCCCGGTCGCCTCCTGCAGCACGTGCATGACCCCGGCGCGGATCCGGACCATGGCGTGCTTCTCGATACCGAGCCTGTGCGCGATCCCGTCGGCGACCCGGAAACCGATGCCGCGGATATCCCTGATCAGGCGGTAGGGATCCTGCGAGAGCACCCGCACCGCGTCAGCGCCGTAGGTCCGGTAGATCCGGGTCGCCCGGCCGGTCCCGACACCGTGCTGGTGCAGGAACACCATGATTTCCCGGATTGCCTTCTGTTCCTTCCACGCGGCGATGATCCGGCGCGTGCGCACCTCTCCGATACCCGGGACATCCCGCAACCGGCGCGGCTCGCTCTCGATGATGTCGAACACCCGCTCGCCGAAGGCCTTGACCAGTTTCCTTGCATAGACCGGTCCGATCCCGGGGATCATTCCCGATCCCAGGTATCTCAGGATGCCGTCGGTGGTCGACGGTTCGGCGAACCGCATGAACCCGGCCCTGAACTGCTGGCCGTGCCTGCTATCGGTCTCCCATTCGCCCGTGGCCGTGATCCATTCACCGGCACCGGGATTCGGGGTGTTGCCGACCACCGCCACCAGGTCGCGGTGACCGCGTGCCTTGACGCGCAGGACGCAAAAACCGGAGTCGGGATTGTGGAACACCACCCGTTCCACCTGGCCGGCAAGCACCTCGCCCCGGGCTTCGCTCATGGCCGCCCGCACGTGGCGCCACCCGGTGGTTCGCCCGTCCTCGAGACTGCATCCGGTACCCCGTCCATGGGCAGCGACTGTAGCACGCGACACGCTCTGGCCGCGAACCGCAACGGGGTGACGGATTGCACCGCGGCGGTATAGTCGGCTGCGACAATCAGGGTTTCGGGGAGCGACACCATGACATCGACCTTCGATCTCGTCCTCGCCGGCGGTCGCATCGTGACCCCCGGCGGGATCACCGAGGCCGACATCGGGATCGCCGGCGGGCGCATCACCGCGATCGGCGAGGTGTCGGGAGCCGCGGCCGAACGGATGGACGTTGCCGGCCTGCACGTCCTGCCAGGAGTGATCGACAGTCAGGTGCACTTTCGCGAACCGGGGCTCGAGCACAAGGAGGACATCGCCCACGGAACCCGCTCCGCCGTCATGGGTGGCGTCACCTCGATCTTCGAAATGCCCAACACCAGCCCGCTGACGCTGGACGAGGTCACGCTCCGCGACAAGCTCGACCGGGCCGCCCGCGGCGCCTGGTGCGACCATGCCTTCTTCATGGGAGGAAACCACGAGAACGCCCATCGACTGGCCGAACTCGAGCGGCTGCCCGGGTGCGCCGGGGTGAAGATCTTCATGGGCAGCTCGACCGGGACCCTGCTCGCGAAGGACGACGAGGTGATTGCCGCGGTGCTTGCGAACGGCAGCCGCAGGGTCTCGGTCCATGCCGAGGACGAGGACCGCCTCGTCGAGCGCCAGCCGATCGCGATCGAAGCCGACGGACCGGAAGCGCATCCCGACTGGCGCGACGTCGAGTCGGCGGTCCGGGCCACCAGGCGCCTGCTCACCCTCGCCCGCGCCGCCAACCGGCGGGTGAACGTTCTTCACATCACCACCCGCGACGAGATGGAGATCCTGGCGGCACACAAGGACATCGCGACCGTCGAGGTCACGCTGAACCACCTGACCATGACGGCCCCGGAGTGCTACGAGCGCCTCGGCGCCTTCGCCCAGATGAATCCTCCGGTGCGCGACGAGCACCACCGCCTGGGACTGTGGGAGGCGATCCGCACCGGCCTGGTCGATGTCATCGGGTCCGACCACGCGCCCCATACCGTCGAGGAGAAGGAGCGTCCCTACCCGTCGAGCCCGAGCGGCACGCCGGGGGTGCAGACATCGCTGCCGTTGCTGCTCGACCATGTACACCGGGGCAGGCTCACGCTGGAACGCGTGGTCGACCTGACCGCCGCGGGCCCCCAGCGCATCTTCGGGATCATCGGCAAGGGCCGGATCGCGGTCGGCTACGATGCCGACCTGGCGGTGGTCGACCTCGCGGCCCGTCGCGAGATCACCGACGAGTGGATTGCCAGCAAGTCCGGCTGGACCCCGTTCGACGGCACCACGGTCACCGGCTGGCCGGTTGCGACCATCCTGCGTGGACGCGTGGTCATGCGCGACGACGAGGTGCTGGGAACGCCGTCCGGACAGCCGGTCCGGTTCTTCGAGGCCTCCCCGTCCTGGCCGGAGACCTGATTCGTGTCCACGATCGGGGCAGCCTTCCGCGCCACCGTGTCGCGCTACCCTGACGCAGACTTCCTGGTGGTCCCGGCAGCCGGCGGGCGGGGGTACTGCGAGGACGGTGCGCGCTACAGCTACGCCGACATGGCGCGCGAGGTCGATGCGCTGTGCACACGCTACCGCACCGCCGGCTACGGCCACGGCCACCGGGTGGCGCTCGCGCTGGACAACCGGCCCGAGCACGTGATGCACCGGCTGGCACTCAACCATCTCGGCATGTCCTGCGTGCCGGTCAATCCCGACCTGCGACCGGGCGAGGTGGCCTACCTGCTCGCCCATTCCGAAGCCGTACTGGCGGTCATGCTCCCGCACCACGCGGCAACGGTGACCGCCGCCGCACGCGAGGCGGCAACCGGGGTCGCACTCTGGGATCCCGGCTCACCGGCGCCGCCCGAGGCCCGCGTCCCGCCGCCGCTGGCGGACGAACCCGGACAACAGAGCGAATCCAGCCTGCTCTATACCTCGGGTACCACCGGGCAGCCCAAGGGCTGCATCCTTTCGCATGGCTACGAGCTTGCCTGCGGCGCTTGGTACGCCGAACTGGGTGGTCTTTCCGCCTTCAGGCCGGGCGAGGAGCGGGTCTACAACCCGCTGCCGCTCTACCATGTCAACGCCGGCGTGATCTCGTTGCTGGGGATGATGCTGACCGGCGGCTGCCAGATCCAGCCGGACCGGTTCCACCCCCGTTCCTGGTGGCGCGAGGTCACCGAAACCCGTGCCAGCGTCATTCACTACCTGGGCGTCGTGGCGCCGATGCTGCTCAACCAGCCCGACGACCCGCTGGAACGCGCCCATTCGGTGCGTTTCGGTTTCGGTGCCGGCGTCGAGCCGGAGCTTCACGCGGTGTTCGAGGAGCGGTTCGGTTTCCCGCTGATCGAGGTCTGGGGCATGACCGAAATGTGCCGGGTACTCGCCACCAACCGCGAGCCGCGCCGGCGCGGCACCCGGGCCATGGGCCGGCCGCGGCCGGGACTCGAGGTCGAGGTGCGCGACGATGACGACAACCCGGTTCCGCCCGGCACCGTCGGGGAGATGGTGGTCCGCCATTCCGCCGGCGATCCCCGACGGGGCGCGTTCTCGGGCTACCTGAAGGACGAAGAGGAAACCGAGCGCGCCTGGCGCGGCGGCTGGTTCCATACCGGCGACAGCGTACGCCAGGACGCCGACGGCATGCTCTACTTCGTCGATCGCAAAAAGAACATCATCCGCCGCTCGGGCGAGAACATCGCCGCCGCCGAGGTCGAGGCCGCGCTGCAGTCCCACCCGGCGGTCGAACAGGTCGCGGTGGTGGCAGCACCCGATGCGCTGCGCGAGGAGGAGGTGCTCGCCTGCGTCGTCCGCTTTCCCGGACCCGCGCCGGACACGGCGCTCGCGCGCGAGTTGTTCGATCACTGCCGCCACCGCCTCGCCTACTACAAGTGCCCGGGCTGGATACGCTTCGTCACCTCGTTGCCGAAGACCGGATCACAGAAGATCCAGAAGCACCGGATCTTCACCGACGGCGCCGATCCGCTCGCCGCACCCGGCCTGATCGACCTGCGCGCGGCAAAGCGAAGGCAGGCAAGCCGATGACGCGGCCGGTGCTGCTCGTCGCCGGCGCATCCGGACTTCTCGGCCGTGCCGCGCTCGAACACTTCGCCGGTCTCGGTGACTGGCACCTGACCGGCATCTCGCGCCGTGCGCACGGGGTCTCCGGCGCGAGCCACCTCGCGGTCGATCTCGCCTCGCCGGAGGGCGTGTGGCGGCACCGCGAGGCGCTCGCCGGGACGACCCACCTGCTCTACGTCGCCCTGCACGAGCGCGATGACCTGGTCGCGGGCTGGATGCACGCCGAACAGATGCAGCGCAATCTCGCCATGTTCGCAACCCTGCTCGAGGTGCTCGAGGCGGCGGCGCCCGGCCTTGCCCATGTCAGCCTCCTGCAGGGGACCAAGGCATACGGCGTGCACGTGGAACCGATCCCGGTCCCGGCACGCGAGGACGGTCCACGCCATCCGCACGAGAACTTCTACTGGCTGCAGGAAGATCACCTGCGGGCCCGCCAGGCCGGCCGGCCGTGGACCTGGACCATCTGGCGGCCACAGGCGGTGTTCGGCCTCGCCGAGGGCAGCCCGATGAACCTGGTCGCCGCGATCGGGGCATGGCTGTCGATCTGCAGGCACCGGGGCGTGCCCGCCGGCTATCCGGGAGGAACGAGCGGTGTGACCTCGGCGACGGATGCGCGTCTTCTCGCCCGCGCCGTGGAATGGGCCGTCGCCTCGCCCGCGGCCCGGAACCAGACCTTCAACGTCACCAATGGTGATGTCCTGTTGTGGCCGCACCTGTGGCCGGCGCTCTGCCGGGCGTTCGGGGTCGAATGCGGCGAGCCCGAGCCCCGGACCTTCGCCGACAGGACGGCGGAACTCGAAGCGGACTGGCGGGATATCGCCGCGTGCCACCGGCTCGCCGTGCCGTCGCTCGAGCAGCTGGTGGGCTCGTCCTGGCAGTTCCTCGACCGCGCGATGGCGACCGGTCCGGCGCCGTCGATCCTCTCGACGATCAAGCTGCGCCAGGCCGGGTTCCCCGATTGTCTCGATACCGAGCAGTCGCTGCTCTACTGGTTCGACAGGATGCGGCGGGAGCGGCTGCTGCCGCCCTGACGCCGGCCCTGCGGCGATCCGTCAGCTGCAGCCGCTGGTTGCCCCGCAGGTGTTGCACTTCAGGCAGGTGCCGTTGCGCACCAGCGTGAAGTTGCCGCACTCGTCGCAGGCCTCGCCCTCGTAGCCCCGGATCCGCGCTTCCCTGATCAGGGCAAGCCTGGGGTCGACTTCCGGGGTCGCCTCGGCTGCCTGTGCAGCGGCCGCGGCGCCGACGGCAGCCGGCACCGTGCCCGCGCCGTCCGCCACCTGTCCGCCGAGGCTGCCCGACACGGCTGGAGCCTCGTCGGACGCGGGCTCACCGGCCCCGCCCTGGAGCACGCGGAGCTCGTGGCGCGGGAACCCGCGGCTCGCCCCCCACGCGGCAATGCTCGACTCGCTGTCGCCGTTGCCCATCGCGTCCGGCTTCAGGTCCTCCTTGTCGACATGGCTCAGGTCATGGCGATCGAGGTAGGAGATCGCGAGCTCGCGGAAGATGTAGTCGAGGATCGAGGTCGACATCTTGATGGCGTCGTTGCCGGACACCATCCCCGACGGCTCGAAACGGGTGAAGGTGAAGGAATCGACGAACTCCTCCAGCGGCACCCCGTACTGCAGGCCGATCGATACCGCGATCGCAAAGCTGTTCATCAGCGAGCGGAAGGCCGCGCCCTCCTTGTGCATGTCGATGAAGATCTCGCCGATCTTGCCGTCCTCGTACTCCCCGGTCCGCAGGTAGACCTTGTGCCCGCCGACGATCGCTTTCTGGGTGTATCCCTTGCGCCGGTCCGGAAGCCGGTCGCGTTTGACTACCTCCCGCTCGACCACCCGTTCGATCACGCGCTCGACCACCCGTTCCGCGACCAGCGGCACCTGCGCCGCCGTCGGGGCCTCGAGCAGGTCCTCGAGTTCCTCCTCGTCCCCGAGTACGCCGGCGGCAAGCGGCTGGCTGAGCTTGGACCCGTCCCGGTAGAGTGCATTCGCCTTCAGCCCGAGCTTCCACGACAGCATGTAGGCATCGGCGCAGTCCTCGACCGAGGCACTGTTCGGCATGTTGATGGTCTTGGAAATCGCCCCGGACACGTAGGGCTGGGCAGCCGCCATCATCCGGATGTGGCTCTCCGTCGAAAGCAGCCGGGTCCCGGTCCGTCCGCACCGGTTGGCACAGTCGAACACGCTGAGGTGTTCGTCGCGCAGGTGCGGCGCGCCCTCGAGCGTCATGGCACCGCAGACGTGGTTGTTCGCGGCATCGATCGCGGACCGGTCGAAACCGATGGCCGAGAGGAGATCGAACCCGACCTCGTCCAGGCGCTCGCGGGCGATCCCGAGGGTGTCGGTGCAGAACCCCGTGCCGAGCGTCCACCTGTTGAAGACGAAGCGGATGTCATAGGCGGTGGCGAGCGAGTCCTCGAGCCTGTCGAGCTGCTCCCGTCCGAAACCGCGGGCCCTCAGGCTGTCGTGGTTGACACCCGGCGCCCCCTCGAGACTGCCGTGCCCCACGGCGTACCGGGTGATCTGCTCGATCTGTTCCCCATCGTAGCCCAGGACCGCGAGCGCTGCGGGGATCGCCTGGTTGATGATCTTGAAGTAGCCGCCGCCGGCCAGCTTCTTGAACTTCACGATTGCGAAGTCGGGTTCGATCCCGGTGGTATCGCAGTCCATCAGCAGGCCGATGGTCCCGGTGGGTGCGATCACCGTGGTCTGGGCATTGCGGTAGCCGGCCTGCTCGCCGCGTTCGAGAGCGCGGTCCCATGCCGCCCCCGCGGCCCGGGCAAGGCCGGGATCGGGGCAGTGCGCCGCCGACAACGCCACGGGCGGTGTGTTGAGTCCCTCATAGCCCGACCCCTCGCCATGCGCCGCGCGGCGGTGGTTGCGGATCACGCGGAGCATCTGCTCCCTGTTTTCCCCGTAGTGGCGGAAGGCGCCGAGCTCGCCCGCCATCTCGGCCGAGGTCTCGTATGCGACCCCCGTCATCAGCGCGGTGATCGCCCCGCACAGTGCGCGGCCGGCCGCGCTGTCGTAGGGCAGTCCGGACGCCATCAGCAGACCGCCGATATTGGCGTAACCGAGACCGAGGGTGCGGTAGTCGAAGGACAGCCGGGCGATCTGCCGGGACGGGAACTGCGCCATCATGACGGCGATTTCGAGCGTCAGCGTCCACAGGCGGACCGCGTGGGTGAAACCGTCGACGTCGAACCGACCGTCATCCAGGCGGAACTTGAGCAGGTTCAGCGATGCGAGGTTGCAGGCGGTGTCGTCGAGGAACATGTACTCCGAACAGGGATTGGAGGCATTGATCCGACCGCCGGCCGGGCAGGTGTGCCAGTCGTTGATCGTGGTGTCGTACTGCAGGCCGGGATCGGCACAATCCCAGGCCGCCATGGTGATCCGGTCCCACAGGTCCCTGGCCTCGACGGTCTCCGACACCTTGCCGTCGGTCCGCCGGACGAGGTCCCACGACCCACCGCGCTCGACCGCGTCGAGGAAGGCGTCGCTGACACGGACCGAGTTGTTGGAGTTCTGTCCCGACACGGTGAGGTAGGCGTCCGAATCCCAGTCGGTGTCGTAGGTCCTGAACTCGATTTCGGTAAACCCCTGGCGGGCGAACTGGATGACCCGCTGGATGCTGTTCTCCGGCATCATCGCCGCCCGGGCGGCGCGCACCGCCTCGCGCAGGTCGGGATTCCGGCGCGGGTCGAACCGGGCCTCGCCCTCGTCCTCCGACTCGGCACACGCGCGCATGACCGCGCCCAGGGTACGGGCGGCGGACCGCGATCCGGCAACCAGGGCCGCGACCTTCTGTTCCTCCACCCACTTCCAGTCGATGTACTGGACGATGTCGGGGTGGTCGATGTCCACCGTGACCATCTTTGCGGCGCGCCGTGTCGTTCCGCCCGACTTGATCGCGCCCGCGGCCCTGTCACCGATCCGCAGGAAACTCATGAGCCCGGACGACCGGCCGCCTCCGGACAGGGCCTCGCCCTCGCCGCGCAGCTTCGAGAAGTTCGACCCCGTCCCCGAGCCGTACTTGAACAGCCTCGCCTCGCGAACCCACAGGTCCATGATGCCGCCGTCGTTGACGAGGTCGTCCTCCACGCCCTGGATGAAGCATGCGTGCGGCTGCGGGTGTTCGTAGGCCGAGGTTGATTCGGCAACCTCGCCGGAGCGGTAGTCGACCCGGAAGTGGCCCTGGGCCGGCCCGTCGATGCCGTAGGCCCAGTGCAGGCCGGTATTGAACCACTGCGGCGAGTTCGGGGCTCCGACCTGGCGGGCCAGCATGGAGACCATCTCGTCGTAGTAGGCCCGCGCGTCGTTCTCGGAATCGAAATAGCCGCCCTTCCAGCCCCAGTAGGTCCAGGTGCCGGCCAGGCGGTGGAACACCTGCTTCGCGCTGGTCTCGCCGGTGGTCTCGTCACCGGACCCGGCCTGCGGCCGGCGCCGGCGCAGCCAGTCCGGCACGCCCGGTTCGTCGACGGCCTCGGTTCGTACCGGCACGCCGGCCTTGCGGAAGTACTTCTGGGCGATCACGTCGGCAGCGACCTGCGACCAGCCCGCCGGCACTTCCACGTCGTCGTTGCGAAACACCACCGAACCGTCGGGATTGCGGATCTCGCTGCTGGTCTTGCGGAACGGAACATCCGCGCAGGGATCGGCTTCGTGCGTCGTGAACCGCCGTTCGATCTTCATTACGAGCTATCCGTACCTAGTCTGTGATGGGCACATGCCGCCCCTTGGCGGTTGGCCTGTGCACGCCGATGCAGGCCCATATGGTAGGTGAGTTGACACTGACTCACAACATCTGTGCACCAGACTGACCGCCATTGCACCTCGGGTGCAATATCTAATCGCGTTCGCAAGACGAAATTCCCGCACCTGATGTCGGTCAGCCACGGCGACCGGCGACAGTCTGTGTCCGTGCCGCCTGCCTGTCCCGAATCGCATGGCGGAAATCGGGCATCGTTCCGGTGGCCCGCTTGAAGAGTCCGGGCCCCTGGAGTAGTGTCGGCACCGTCGCGGACCGGAGGGTTCGCGGGTTCCGGACAGCTTGCCGCGAGGGTGGATCGATGGACATCGGGACGCTGATCCATACTTGGCTCTTCGGACGCCATGTCGGAACGGACCAGTTCGGCAACCGGTACTTCGAGCACAAGTCACGCACCAGGCCTGACGGCCGGCGGCCGCGCTGGGTGGTCTACAACGGCATGGTCGAGGCCTCCAAGGTGCCGGCCGACTGGCACGGCTGGCTGCATTTCAGCACCGATGACCTGCCGACCCCCGCCGATGTCCGGCACGATTGGCAGAAGGAACACCTTCCCAACCTGACCGGCACCCGCTACGCCTACCGGCCGCCGGGACATATCCTGCGCGGCGGCAGGCGTGACCGGGCCACCGGCGACTACGAGGCCTGGACACCGGACTGACCGGAACGGCTCCGGGCCGCGCGAGGGGCTCTCATGCAGCGCACCCTGATCGAAACCCTGATGGGCGCCGTGGTCCTGGCCTGTGCGGGACTGTTCCTGGTGCTTGCCTACACGACCACTGATGTCGGTTCCGGCGACGGCTACGAGCTTTCGGCCCGGTTCGGCCAGGTCGGCGACGTCAAGGTCGGCTCCCCGGTCAAGGTGGGCGGAATCGGCGTCGGAACAGTCACCGGCCTCGAACTCGACCGGACCGACTTCTCGCCGGTGATCAACATGACCATCGACGAGGATTACCAGCTTCCGCGGGACACCGCCGCCGTGATCGCGAGCGACGGCCTGCTCGGCGGTCACCACGTCGAACTGGTCCCCGGCGGCGACGAGGCCAACCTCGAGGCCGGAGACGAGATCGAGTTCACCCAGGATCCGGTGGATTTCGTGCAGATGCTGGGGCAGTACATCTTCAGTCCGGGCAGGTCCGCAGAGAGCCCGGATGCGAAGTAGGGCGGCCGTCGCCCTGGTCCTGGTCACCCTGCTCAACCCCGCTTCATCCGCAGCGGTACACTCCGGCCAGGCAAGCGAAGAGTGGCTCGACATGCCGATTGCCGTCGTCCAGGCACTCGACAAGGTGACCGCGCGCACCACGGTCATGGGGCTCGAGGTCAACAGCGAGGGACGCTACGGGACGCTGCGGTTCAAGGTCCGCACCTGCCAGCGCCGGCCGCCCACGGAAACACCGGAAAGTGCGGCATTCGTCGAGATCGTCGATGTCAGGCCCGACACGGGAACCCGGAAGCTGTTCGCGGGCTGGATGTTCGCATCGAGCCCGGCGCTGAATGCGCTCGAACACCCGGTCTACGACATCTGGCTGATCGACTGCAGCGTTGCAGCGGATGAACCCGCTGCGCCGGAATAGCACGGCCCGGCCGTCAAGCCACATACCGCCACAGGCCGCTCGCACACACCCGCCTCAGGCCACCCGGCACGGCTGTACCCCGTCCCCGTCCGAGCGGGGTGCATGCTCTCTACGCTGTTCGGGGGCGTGGCCGCAGGATCCGGTCGAGTTCGGCGGCGATCGCCCCGTGACGGTTGAAGTCGGCGTGAACGCGCAGGGCGTCGCGCAACAACGCCTTGAACCGGTCCTGCGCGATCTCGACGCACCCGAACTGGTCGAGATGATCGGTCCGCCACTGGCAGTCCAGGAGCACGAACCCGCCGGCGCGCAGCCGGGCCACCAGGTGGACCAGAGCAACCTTGCTGGCATTGTCGGCGCGGCTGAACATGCTCTCGCCGAAAAAGACGCCGCCCATTGCCACCCCGTAGAGACCGCCGACCAGCCGGTCACCGTCCCACGCTTCCACGGTATGCAGGTGGCCGGAAGGGGCGAGTGCGAGGTAGGCATTCCTGATCGCGGAGTTGATCCAGGTCTCCGGTCGCGCTTCGGTCGGCGCCGCACACAGGTCGATGACCTCGGTGAACGCCGTGTCGACCCGGATGTCGAAAGTCCCGCGGCGGACCAGCCGGAGCAGACGGCGCGGCGCGTGGAACGCGTCGAGCGGAATGATCCCGCGGGTCTCGGGCTCGACGAAATGGACCTGGGGGTCATCCCGGTCCATTGCCATCGGGAATACCCCGAAGGTATAGCCCGCCAGAACCAGCGACGGCGTCAGCTCCTCACCCATCCGATCCGAGGAACACCTGTTCCAGCCAGTGGATGTCGTACTCCCCGTTTATGAAACCCGGGGCCTGGGTCAGTTGCTGGTGCAGCGGCACGGTGGTCGCAATGTTCTCGATGACGAACTCGTCGAGAGCACGACGCAGGCGCAGCAGGCACTCGTTGCGGTTGGAACCGTGCACCACCAGCTTGGCGATGAGACTGTCGTACTGTGCCGGAACCTCGTAGCCGGCATACAGCGCCGAATCGACCCGGACCCCGAGCCCTCCCGGAGCGTGGTAGGCGGTGACGAGGCCGGGCGACGGGGTGAACCGGTGCGGGTCCTCGGCGTTGATCCGGCACTCGATCGAATGGCCGGCAAATGTCAGCTGGTCCTGGGTGAAGCCGAGCCGGCCGCCCGACGCGACACGGATCTGCTCGCACACGAGGTCAATTCCGGTCACCATCTCGGTAATCGGATGCTCGACCTGCAGGCGGGTGTTCATCTCGATGAAGTAGAACTCGCCGTTCTCGTAGAGGAACTCGATCGTGCCCAGGCTCTCGTAGCCGCAGGCCCGCATCGCCGCGACCGCGCGCTCGCCGATCAGGGTGCGCTCGTGATCGTTCAGCGCCGGCGACGGCGTCTCCTCGAGGACTTTCTGGTGGCGGCGCTGCAGCGAGCAGTCGCGCTCGCCGAGATGGACCACCGTGCCGTGGCTGTCACCGATCATCTGCAGTTCGATGTGACGCGGCCCGGCAAGGTAGCGCTCGATGTACACCGCGCCCGATCCGAAGGCGGCCTCGGCCTCGGCCTGCGCCATGGTGACGGCCTCGGCGAGGTCCTCCGGGCCCCGGGCAATCTTCATGCCGCGCCCGCCGCCGCCGGCCGCGGCCTTGATCAGCACCGGGTAGCCGATGCCGTCCGCAACAGCCGCCGCTTCGTCGAGGGACGTGACCTCGGCTTCGGACCCGGGAACACAGGGCAGACCGAGTTCGGCCGCGGCCCGGCGCGCCGCGATCTTGTCGCCCATCAGCCGGATATGCTCGGGCTTCGGTCCGATGAAGGCCAGGCCGTGTTCCGCGATAATCTCGGCGAAGTCGGCATTTTCCGACAGGAATCCGACACCCGGATGGATCGCGTCGGCCCCCGTGATCGTCGCCGCCGACAGGATCGCGGGAATGTTGAGGTAGCTGTCTCTCGCCTGCGGCGGTCCGATGCACACGCTCTCGTCCGCGAGCCGGACATGCATGGCGCCGGCATCGGCGGTGGAATGGACCGCAACCGTCTTAATCCCCATCTCGCGGCACGCCCGGTGAATCCGCAGCGCGACATCGCCGCGATTGGCGATCAGGATCTTCTCGAACACGACCGGTCCGCAGGCGCGATCACGCAATCACCATCAGGGTCTGGCCGAACTCCACCGGCTGGCCGCTGGCAACCAGGATGTCCTGCACCGTGCCGGGCCGGTGAGCGGTGATCGAGTTCATCACCTTCATGGCCTCGATGATCATGACCGTGTCCCCCTCCTTCACCACCGATCCGACGGCCACGAAGGGCGGCGAGGCGGGATCCGGCGCGAGATACGCGGTGCCGACCATGGGCGAGGTGAGCGCGCCGGCCTGGTCCTCGTGGAACACCGTTTCCTCGGCCACCGCAACCGGGGCCGGGACCGGGACTGCCGCGGCAACGACGGGCCCCACCGGCCGGGCGACGCGAATGCGCAGGTCGCCCTTGGCATACTCGATCTCGGCCAGCCCGGTCTCCTCCAGCAGATCCGCGAGCGTACGGACGAGGTCGCTGTCAACCACCGGACCCTCCTGCGGGTGCCTGCTGGCGCAGGTGTCCGACCATGCCCTCGATCGCCATGACGAAGCTCCGGGCACCGAAACCGGCAACGATGCCGTTGGCGACAAGCGAAATATACGAGTGGTGCCGAAACTCCTCGCGCCGGTGCGGGTTGGACAGGTGCACCTCGATGACCGGCAGCTCGGCGAGTTTCAGAGCATCGTAGATCGCGACCGACGTGTGGGTATAGGCCCCCGGATTGATCACGATGCCCGACGCACCGTCTCGCGCCTGCTGGATCATCCCGACCAGTTCGCCCTCGTAGTTGGATTGTCCGAAGGTCACCTCGACACCGAGTTCCGCCGCCTTTGCGCGGCACATGTCCTCGACATCGCCGAGCGTGTGATGCCCGTAGATGTGCGGCTCACGCACGCCCAGCATGTTGAGGTTGGGTCCGTTCAGGACAAGGATCGGTCGCAGCCCGGTCATCGCGCTCATCCCTTGCTCCAGGAGGCCTGCCTGCTCCCTTCCGACACGCCCGGAGTGTAGCATGCGGTCCGGACCCGTGCATCCCGGCTGCCGCCACGGCACCGGTCGTCCCGCACGTCCACGGGCCGCAATAACGGGTCAGATCCCAGGTGGCTGCAGTGCCACCCTCGAGTCTCCCGATACTCCGTTATTGTCACCCAGCAGATGATTGAGTAGGCTCGCGCACTCGCAATTCCGGGCGGCGAGAGGCGTTGCCCGACTTGTCAGGGGAGAAGACCATGAATTCAGCGACTATGCTGAAGTCGGTGGCCGTCGGCACGGTCGTGGGGGCATTCGCCTTCGCAGCCGCGGGCGACGCCATGGCCGCCAAGCGTGTGAAATGGAAGATGCAGAGCGCATGGAGCACGCAGGTACCATATGCCGGTGAATCCGGTGTGCGGTTCGTCGAAGCCATCAACAAGATGTCCGGTGGCAACTTCGCGATCAAGTTCTTCGATCCGGGCGCGCTGGTTCCGGCACTCGAGACTTTTGACGCCGCGTCCAAGGGTGCGATCGAATCGGCATGGACCACACCTGGATACCACGCCGGACGCTACCCGGGCCTGTCGTTCATGACCACGGTGCCGTTCGGCCCCAGCCTGACCGAATTCCTGTCATGGAAGTGGTTCGGCGGCGGTAACGACATTCGTGACCGGGTCTATGCCGGGCACGACCTGAAGGCCTTCGACGCCTTCTCGCACGGTCCGGAGACTTCCGGCTGGTTCAAGGAGCCGATCACCGATCTCGATCAGCTCAAGGGTCTGAAGATGCGTTTCTTCGGCCTCGGCGCCAAGGTCCTGACCAAGATCGGCGTGTCGACCCAGCTTCTTGCCGGTGCCGACATCTACCCGGCGCTCGAGCGCGGCGTGATCGACGCCACCGAGTACTCGATGCCTGAGAACGACATCAAGTACGGCTTCTACCAGATCGCCAAGAACAACTACTTCCCGGGCTGGCACCAGCAGTCTTCGGTTTCGGAATTCCTCATGAACAAGACCAAGTTCGAGGGCCTTTCGGAAGCCTACCAGGAGATGATCCGCCAGGCGGCCTTCGCCCAGGTGATCTATACCCATGCGGATGCGGACTCGCAGCAGTTCATCGCGATGAAGGCTTTGCAGGATGAACACGGTGTGACCATCCACCGCTGGCCCGACGAGCACCTGGCCGTGTTCGAAAAGGCGTGGCGCGAGGTCATTGAAGAGGAGTCCGCCAAGGACGCGCTCTTCAAGGAGTTCGCCGACAGCTACTTCGCCTTCCGTCAGGCGTTCAAGCTGTGGGGTGATGCCCAGTCGATGAAGCCGACCTACCTCGACTGAGGACCGTACCTCCGGCTCGCCGGAACGTACGACACTGCTTCGGAGCCCGGACCGCATCTGCGGTCCGGGCTCCCGCTTTTTCAGCCCGCAGTCGGATCAGCCGAAGACCGGCGCGTTTTCCAGGTCGTCCTCGAGGGCCTCGTCGCCCTCGGTCGGCAGCACCTTCACGTAGTTGAGTGCCGCCTCGATATCGCCGCCCCACACGGTGCGCGGAAGCTCGTAGAGCAACTCGACCCCGTAGCCGTTGGGGTCGCGGATGTAGACGCTGTGTGTCATCCCGTGCTCGACCCTGCGGCCGAACTCCACCCCCTTCTCCTGCAGGAAGGCAAGCTGCTGCACGAACGAGTCCCGGTCCGGCAGTGTCACCGCGACATGGTTGACCGCCACCGGCCCGCTGCCGGGCTCGGGCAATGACGTGTCTTCGACCAGCGCCAGGTCGTGGTGGTTGTGCCGGCCATCGCGCACACCGCTGTAGAAACGCATGCGCGGGGGATCGGGACGTTCCGCGGTGGCATGCAACGAACCGACATGGGCAAAACCGAGGATCTCGGTCCAGAACCGGTGCGACTCCTCGAGGTCGCGCACGTTGAGCACCAGGTGATTCAGACCGGTGGGCGTTACGGGAGCACCCGGTCGACTGCTCTGCGCCATGACTTCCTCCCGTCAGCAGGTACCGTCGTTGCCGGTCAGGCTATCAGCCGGCGGGTTGCGGCGGCAACCGGTTCCCGGCCGGCCCGTCCTCGAGCCGCTGCTCCAGCACGTGACGCTGGATCTTGCCCGACACGCTGCGGGGCAGCTGGTCGAGGTCGATGAAGTGCACCTCCTTCGGCAGCTTGTAGCCCGCGATCCGGCCCCGGCACATGTCGAGCACCGCTTCGGTGGTCAGCCCCGGATCGGCGGACGCGGCGAACAGCACCGGCACCTCGCCCCAGCGCGCATCGGTGCGGCGCACCACCGCGGCGTCGAGGATCCGCGGGTCGGCGAGCACGTGCCGTTCGATCTCCGCCGGATAGATGTTCTCGCCGCCGGACTTGATCATGTACTTGACCCGGTCGACGAAATCGAGAAGCCCGTCAGGACGGCGGCGGAAGGCGTCACCCATGTGAAACCAGCCGTCGCGGAACGCCTCGCGGTTGGCGGCGTCGTTGGCCCAGTAGCCGGAGAACAGGCTCGGACCGCGGATCGCGCATTCGCCGGGCTCGCCGACGGGCACGTCGCGCCCATCGGCATCGACCAGCCTGACCTCGCAGAACCCGCTCTGCCGCTTGGGCAGGTCAACCGGGGCCTCGCCGATGGGGATCGCGTTTGCCGAGGCGGGCGGCATCCCGGTCTCGGTCGACCCGAAGGTGTTGAGATAGGGCGCGTTGAGCAGCGTGGTCACCTCGGCGATCACCGACCTGGGAACCAGGTCCGCCATGGCGCCGACAACACCCACCGGCTGCGGGCGCACGCCCGATGCCCTGAGCTCGGAGACGAAGTCCTCGACCATTCCCGGGATCGCGATGAGGTAGGTCACCCGGAACCGCTCGATTGCCCCGATGATCGGACCCGGCTGGTAGCCGTCGATCACGACCACCCGGCCGCCCCGCAGCAGGGTGGCGAGCGCAAAGTCGTTCGCACCCATGTGGAACAGGGGCGCCCAGGCGACGAAGGTGTCGTCCCTCGGTACCCGCAGCTCGCTGGCGAAGATCAGGGCCCGGCAGAGCATGGCGCGGTGACTGATGACCGCTCCCTTGGGCAGGCCGGTGGTCCCGCTGGTGAAGATGATGACGAGTCCGTCCTCCGGCCCCACCGGGACCGGGGCCGGGGCCTCCCGCACCCGGGCGAGCGCCGCCTCGTAGCCGGGCCCGATCACCAGGTCGGGAGTACGCCCGGCCGCGCCGAGGGCATCGACCTGGTCCGGACCGGCGACCACGAACCGCGGTCCCGTCAGCTCCAGACCATGGCGCAGTTCCTCCATCGAGAACCGCCAGTTCAGGTTGACGCTGACCGCCCCGACGGTGGCTGCCGCAAGCTCGGTCTCGAGGTAGGCGGCGCAGTTGCGTGCGAGCAGCGCGACGCGCTCGCCGTGTCCGACGCCGGCTGACTGCATGACGGCCGCAAGCCGCCCGACCCTGTGCGCCAGCTCGGCATAGGTCACGGTCCGCCCGCCGTCCACCAGCGCCGGCTGCTGCGGGTTCAGCCGCGCGGTCTCGGCGAACTGGCGGCCGACATCGACAAATCCGGCCCTGAGGATCGCCGTACCGGCGCCGGCGTCAGTCATCGGCCCGCTCCTCCACCAGGGCCAGCACCCGCAGCGGACTGCCCGATCCCTGCCGGATCTTCAGCGGCGGGGTGATCAGCAACGTGCCATGGGGTGGCAGCTGGTCGAGGTTGCACAGTCCCGGCAGCCCGAACCGGTTGTTGCCGTGCATGTGGTGGTGACAGGGGAACGGGATCGGAAAGTGCGGCGCCTGGCCGGCGTCGGTTCCCACCGCCTCGCAGCCGAACCCGATCACGTCGCGTTGGGAAATCAGCCAGGGAATGAGGTCGGGATGCGGTCCCGGCGTATTGGCTCCCTCGTCTCCCATGTTGAGAAACGCCTCCGGGTCGGTCCTGAGTGACCAGTCTGTGCGCATCAGCAGCCAGGACCGGGGCGGGATCGGACCATGGATCTCCTCCCATTCCTCGACCCGGTCCACGGTGAGCAGGTAGTCGGGGTCCGAGAGCGCATCACGTGAACAGTCGATGACCGCGGCCGTGGCAAGGAACTTCACCGGAGGAATGGTGTCGGTGGTGTTGTTGGGCAGGTCACGCCCGGAGATCCAGTGCACGGGCGCGTCGAAGTGCGTCCCGGTGTGCTCGCCGCAGGAGAAGTTGTTCCAGTAGGTCGCCGGTCCGCGCCGGTCGTACCGGGAGATCTCCTCGATGCGGAACGGCCAGGTCTGGCCGAGTTCCGGCGGCAGCACGATGGTCGGTGTGCGCTGGTCCAGCGTCACCGTGAGATCCACGATCCGGATCCGTCCCGACAGGAGCCCCTCCAGCAGCCGTGCCAGAATCCCTGCCTCGCCGGTGCGACTGTCCATGGGGTCTCCCTGCCCGCGACCGGCCTCCGCCTACAGGCGGATCGACCGCTCGATTTCCTTCGGGTTCTCGGCAAGCCGGCGCGCGATTTCCTCGGCGACGGCTCCCACCGCAATGTCCTCGAGCCCGCGTTCAAGTCCTCGCACCACCCGGGTGGCGACGGTCGCGGGATCAAGCTTCGGAGGCGGCACCAGCTGGTGCCACTCGTCATCAAGCGGACCGGCGAACACGTTCACCACCCTTACGCCTCCCGCCGCCAGTTCGGCCCGCATGCAGTGCGACAGCGAGAGTGCTGCCGCCTGCGACGCGCTGTAGGTTCCCAGTTCCGGGTTGTTGACCAGCGACCAGGCCGAGAACATGTTGACCCATGCCACCGCGCCGTAGGGACCGTCGGCGCCGCGCGCGCGCATCACCGGACCGAAGTAGCCGGCAAGCCTCAGCAGGCCATGGTAGTGGATCTCCATCTCCTGGCGGGTGATGTTGAAGTCGAGCCGGTCGAGTGCACCGCCCATGCGCACGTGGGAGCTGTTGTTGACCAGGATCTCCACCTTGTCGCCGATGAGTGCTGCGAGCTTCTCGACCGCGTCGGTATCGGTCACATCGAGCGGGTAGACCGATACCCGCTCCCGGCCGCGCAACGCGGCGAGGTCCGGGCTCCGGTTCCACGGGCGCGAGAACCCGGCGAACACCTCGCGGGCACCTGATGCGAGGAAGGCCTCGACAAGATGGCGACCCAGGCCGGTGGTGCCGTCCACCACAAGGACCCGGCGTCCCCGGGGATCGAACACCATCTCGCGCAGCCGCGGGTCATCGCGGGACGCGTCCCGCTCCGGACTGGCTGCAACCACCGCGTTGCCGGCACGGTCGAGGTGCAGGGCAAGTCTCACCCTGCGGCCCCTCTCGCATCCTTCCGCCAGGTGCGCCACGATGGACGGGCCCGCATCCGAACCGACCAGCCCCAGCTTCCACGGCAACCGCTCCCGGAAGTACAGGTCGTTGGCGTGGCGCACCGTGGTCTCGGCGAGCACCCGGCCGCCGTCGGCCACGTCGCGCCATTCCAGTTCGCCGTCCAGGCAGCGCTCGCACAGCTGGCGCGGCGGGTAGTGCACATGTCCGCAGCGCCGGCAGCACTGCAGCGCGAACCGGCCGGCGGCAGCCATGGCCGCGAGCCCGTGCGCCTCGCGCGACCGGTTGCCCGGCGGCGTGACCGGAAGCCGGGTGCGCCGGGTCGGATCCTTGCGCCGGGGCGGTCCCGCCGGGCCAGTCAAGACCCGCTCCGGCCCAGGATCGCGGCGGAACTGCACAGGCCGCGGTCATATGTGATCATTCCGAAACACGAGACGAGCCCGTGGCGCGCGCCCTCGACCGCCGCGCCCAGCACCTCGTCGGTCAGCTGGCGCAGGGTTTCCACCAGCCCCAGGAACCCGCCGGCGGCGCCGGCCTGGCCAGCCGAGAGCTGGCCGCCGCAGGTATTGAACGGGAAATCCCCGGCCGTGGTCAGGTCGCGTTCACGCACCAGCGCCGGTGCCTCTCCCCTGGCGCAGAAGCCCAGGTCCTCGAGCTGCATGAAGCAGATCACCGGATAGTCGTCGTAGGCCTGCACCAGGTCCATGTCCCCGGGACCCAGCCCGGCCATGCCATAGAACGAGTCGACTTCCCGGGCCCAGCCGCCACGGACCTGGATCGGATCATCCGGAAAGGCGTTGTGACGTTCCATGGTCGACAGGATCGCGGCATGCGGCAGGCCCAGTGCGCGAGCCCGCTCGGTGCCCATCACCAGGAAGGCCTCGGCGCCGGCGCACGGCATCACGCAGTCGAACAGGCGCAGCGGGTCGGCAATCAGCCGTGCCGTCAGGTACGCCTCCATGGTGAGGGGACGCCTGAGCATCGCGTGCGGCAGGGCGGCCGCGTTCCGTCTCTGCGCGATGCACAGCCTGCCGAAGTCCTCGCGCTCGGCGCCGTGGCTGTGCATGTAGTGGTCGGTCAGGAAGGCGAAGCTCGCGTTGGGACCTCCCGAGCCATAGGGGTAGACCGCATCGTTGGCGAACTGGCTGAAGGTCGCGATGGTACGCCTGAAGCTGTCGACGTGATTGGTATCGGCGCCGATGCAGGCGACGATCTCCGCGTCGCCCGCCTGAACCGCGCGCGCGGCGCGGCGCAGCGCCACTGCTCCGCTCGCCCCGCCCATCGGCACATGGTCGAGCCAGCGCGGCGAAACCCCGAGATGCTGCATCAGCCCGACGGCGCTGTCGGGCTCCAGCGTGAAGCTCGAGATGCAGAACCCGTCCACCTCGTCCTTGCCGATACCGGCCCGTGCCAGCAGCCCGGCAAGGGCCTGGCCGCAGAACCAGTGGGCGCTCCGGATGGAGTAGCGCCGGTAGGGAACCGTCACCGGCGCGCAGACCGCGACACCGTCGTACCCGGCGCGCGCTGCCGTCCCCCCGGGCGGGCGGGTGCCGGACATGCACTCCCTCCGTTAGGGTTTCACGCAATCCATTGCGCGCCGACCGAACACTGTCAAGCAGTCCGGCCCGCCATCACGCTGCGGGTATCGACCGGGACACTGGCCAAGGGCGGCGCCCTACCCCTCACGGGAGTGCAGGCGGTGCGATCTTCACCTTCCGCCGATCAGGGTCAGGATCCCGTGGTCGGCCCTCGGACCTTCGGCCGGCTTCATCGCCATCGGCTCCGCGACCGGGCTCCTGACCCGCTCGACAGATCGGGCTTCCGGCATGGACCGGGCATGTGAGGCGGATCACTCCGCTTCAACCCCACCAGGCCATGTCTGCCTTACCTGGCAATGGGTACGGTCTCCAGGTGCCTTTCGACGGCATCGATGACCGTGTCGACGAGCGGCAGGTGGACCTTTTCGGAGTTCCAGTACTGATGGAAGAGCGCGACGGTCTCGCGGGCTGTATCGAGGACAAGCCTGGCGGGCAGACACGCCCTTGCAGCCAGATGGGCAAGTTCATCTTCGGAAAACTGGTCGAAGCGCCGTGTCCGGCTGAAGTTGAGTGCCGCCCTGTCGCCCGCGACGTATGGAACCGTAGAAACAAGGTCGTAGGCGGGCGCAAGCACCGCACGACGCCTGTCGGGGTAGATCAGGGACCAGTTCTTGAGGTGCATGTCACCATTGCCAATCAGGGCGTTGTAGGTGAGCCGGCGGACAAACTCGGCTGTGTCCACTTCACTTGCTTCAGATCCGATGACATTGGCGATGTTGCTGGCGCTGGCCTTCCTGTACTTGTCTTGCGGATAGACGCCGAAGATCTGGGCGAAGTCCTCGACATGTACGCGGGTTCCGTCCCCAAGCCGGTCGAAGCGTTCAATGGCAAGAGCCTGCCCCTTGAGAGCACCGATCCCTCCGGGCAGGTTCCCGATGGCGTCCGGATCAACGAGCTGGAGCGCCGGCACATCCATGCCGATCAGCCGGGCGAGCGTCATCATCGAGAATTCGTTCTCGGGCACATGCTCAAATTCGCGCGAAGGCAACTTGACGATCCATGATCCACCCGTACCGCGGACCGGGATCGTCAGCCCGCCCCTCGCCGCCCTGACTGCGGAAAACTTCAACTGGACACCGGCCAGCGAGAACCGCAGTGCATGCTCGCGACCATGACGACCCGGCTCGTCGCGATGGTCGACATCGATCGGCCAGGCCTCGCCATTGGCCGGCGTCACGGTAATGGCTCCAGGCAGATCGCTGCCCAGCGCCCACAGCAGGAAGAACTCGCGTTTCTCGTTCACGCCGGCGCGCTCGGCCAGATAGCTGCGCATGTGCCCCTCGGGCAGCAGGTTCGAGAAGAACGGCAACAACCTCGCCTGGGTCGGCCTGAATGCGGTGACGAGCTCACCGAACCGATCCTTGAAGGAGAGACCGAGGACCGACCGGTCGGCGTCTGCCACGTAGTCCTCATCGAACGCGAACAGCGTTCGGTCCCCCGGCACGTGCGTCAGCGTGCCAACGGGAGCGCCATGCAGCAGCACATCGAGGACACGAACCTCAGCCACGGTCATCGTCATCCAGGCTGTAGGCGGGCCGTACCATCCCGCTGTCATCGCTGCTGGCGGGCAGGTCATGGGCAAGCGCGTTGCGCAGGTCGCGAAGCTGGGAAAGAGCATCCTGGAGCACCGTGAGGCCGGCGGTGTTCTCGAGCCAGGCCTGCACCGCCGCTGCCGCGTTGCGGATCGTGTCCAGGCGCTCTTCGACAATCGGGAACCGTCGAAGGTCGCGGACCTGCTGCTGGATCTGGGCCAACTCGATCACGGCCGGGCGGATTCGCGCGGCGCGGGCAGCGATCTCCTCGATCCGATCGAGCGCGGTGAGCACGCGGCGGCCGGACCCCGCAGCAACAGGCGGGCGTGCGTCGCCCCGCCCGACCATGGCGCGCACGGCCGGGAGGGCCTTGCGGGGCACAAGCTCAACTTCCAGATCCAGCACACGGGCGAGCTCGACAAGGCTCGAAACCCTGAGATCCACCGCACCCTTCTCGATCTTGGAGATATGGCTCTGCGGTATCCCGACCCTGGCGCTCAGCGCGCGTTGGCTCAGGCCCCGGGCTTCGCGGGCGCCTTTCAGCACGCGGGCGATATGCTCGATGGCGTAGATCATTTGATCTGCATTTTTACATCTAATTCTTGATCAGATAGTTTTTTACATATCAAACTCATCCAATACCGTCAATATTCGATCTTCAATCACAGATCATTGGCCATGTTTGATATAACTTAACAGATCGATAGCGATCCTGCAGGCGTGTGCCGATCATGCCTTGCGGCATGGCCAACCGCTCGTCAGCGACATGAACCTTCGCCATGGCTTCGCGTCCCGTGCGCCTGACAGGAACCAGGAAGGCGTTGCGCTGCGGCAGGTTTTCCGTCACGACGATCGTGCGTTCCGTTGCGTGTTCGGCGTCGGGGTGGATTGTCCTCGCCCGCCACTGCACGTCTCCCTCGGGACCCGCGATCTTCCCTTGACTTGTTGAGCAAAATCATTACCTGTTTGGTAACGATCATGATCCATCGCCATGGATATCGCATTCAGGAGCCGCAAGCTCGAAAAGGACTTCAACGGGGCGGTTGCCTTGCAGAAGACCTATGGAGCGAGGATGGCGAGGGCGGTCATGATGCGCATGTCGGTGCTCCGGGCGGCACGCAGCCTAGAACTGGTACCGACCACGCCACCGGATCGGCGGCATCAGCTCGTCGGGGATCGAGACGAACAGTTCGCGGTCGATCTTGTTCACCCCTACCGGCTCGTCTTCGAAGCCAGTCACGAGCCGGTCCCGCGCAAGGACGATGGAGGAATCGATACGGAGCAGGTGACGGCGATCACGATCCTCGACGTGGTCGACTGTCACTGACGGAGGAAGGAGAGATGGCGACAGGGATTGACCGGTTCAACCCGGACTACGCGGTTCCGCCAGGCTGGATCCTCGAGGAGCGCCTCGCGGTCGAGGGGATTTCGCACGCCGAGTTCGCGCGCAGGTGCGGTCGCTCTGCCAAGCTGATCAGCGAGATCATCTCGGGCAAGGCACCGCTCGAGCCGGGAACCGCATTGCAGTTCGAGAAGGTGCTTGGCGTCGATGCCAGCATCTGGCTCGGGATCGAGTCCGGATTTCGGCTTCACCGAGCCCGGCAGGCCGAGGCCCGGAATGCCGCCGCTTCGGCAGAATGGGTCAAGGCCTTGCCCGTCTCGGACCTGGTAAAGCGCGGCTGCTTCCAGCGCCCGAAATCGGATGTCGATGCTGTCGCGAAGATGCTGGCGTTCTTTCGGGTGGGTTCGGTCGATGCCTGGACCGCTCGCTATGGCCTCGCCAATGTGGCGTACCGCCACTCGCCAAGATTCAAGAGCAACGAGGCTGCATTGGCCACCTGGCTCCGGCTTGGCGAGATCGAAGCCGAAGGCCAGGAGTGTGCGGAATACAACAAGAGCCGGTTCAAACACGCCGTTCGGACGATTCGCGGGCTGACACGCGAACCGATTGTCGAGGCCTTGCAGCAGGCTGAAAGGCTATGCAATGAAACCGGGGTTGCACTGGTGTTGGTGCGGCCATTGCCGAAAACGGCGCTCAGCGGTGCGGCCTGGTGGCTGTCGCCGAGGAAGGCCGTGATCCAGCTGACCGCCCGACACAGGACGGACGATCATCTCTGGTTCAGCTTCTTCCATGAAGCGGCACACATTCTGCTTCACAGCAAGAAAGGCGTCTTCGTCGACGAGACCAACGGAGGTGACTCCGGACTTGAGGCAGAGGCGAATGAGTGGGCATCAAAAACACTGATTCCCGCTCGGGCGTGGCGCGGGTTTGTTGCAACTTCACCGTACACCGCGAGTGCCGTCACAGCCTTTGCCGAGGAGCAGGGAATCGCCCCTGGCATTGTTGTCGGCATGCTGCAGCACAAGGGGCTCCTGCCCTGGACACACCTGAATGGTCTCAAGGTCCGTTTGGCCTGGAAGACCTAGGAATACCAGGACCTATGGCCGAGACGGGAAGGACTCAGTCTTGCCCCCGCGGAAACGGGAAAAGGACAGGCGATGTCATGGTGATCCGCTGTGTCAACAATCGGGGCTCCCAAGCCGGTCCGCGAGCCAGGCAGTTCGCAAAGCCACGCACCGTCATCAGGTTGTCGAATTGATTCGAACTCAACAGCAGGACCAGGGCAGATTGGTACTTTCCACCATGTTTCAAAATCAAAGAGCCGTAACGGTAGGGACAAACATTACTACTCAAATAAATCGAGATATTTTGCGAACTTTCTCGAGGACCATATGACAATGATATTCAGTCCAAGTAGGGAAGCGAGAAACTCAAGAAAGAACGGAACGACCGCCACCACATTCTGCATTGGTACCACGACTACTGTCTGGCTCAACAGGCGAACAAGAAACATGCCAATGGCACATACTCCCCGACCCCGACCGGGGTTGTTCATTTCTGCACCAGTGCCTCGTCAGGCAACCCGTCATAGCTGAACATGATGCAACAGCAACCCGGCGCCGGCGAAGAAGAGCAGGCGGAGTACGAGGCGCGACGCCGCCGGCCTGACCATCGTCAAGCCGAAGTTCCCCCTGATGTCCAGGCAGGGCGTGCTCGGCAACGACCCCTACACGGCCCCCCGGACTTGAACCGGGACCCGTCCATCCCGGTTTTGACATCGATCGTCCCGGCTTCAATAGATCGCGCCTGCAGGCGCAGGTTCACAGGCAATCGGACCCGATCATGAATCTGGAACGGCTGGACTGGCGGGTGGTGCTGACGCTCGCCACAGTCTCGATGCTGTTGCAGCAGGCGTTCTCCTACGTCTGCCAGCTGGCGATGCCCTTCCTCGCCGACAGGCTGGCCGAGGAGTTCGGGATCTCGCGCGCCTGGCTCGGCGTCTACCTGTCGCTGCAGAACATCGCCGCGATCTGCGCGGCACTCGGCTGCGGCGCCCTGATCGTGAAGGTCGGCGCGCTCAGGATCAGCCAGTGGTGCCTGCTGTGCATGGGAGCGAGCCTCTTCGTCACCGCGACCGGCTCGCTGTGGCTGTACCCGCTGGGCGCCATCCTGCTCGGCGCCGCCTCGGTCTCGACGCCCGCCAGTTCCCACATTCTCGCCCGGTTCTGCCCGCCGCGGCTGGCACCACTGGTGTTCTCGATCAAGCAGACCGGTGTCCCGGTGGGCAGCCTGATCGCCGGCGTGCTCTTCCCGGCCCTGCTCGGGCTCGGTATCACCATCGGGTTTCTCGACCTTCATGTCGAGCTCGATGCCTTCTCGACCGCGTTCGTGGTCGGCCTCATCGTCTACGCCATGGCGGTGTTGCTGGAGCCGTTGCGATCCCACTTCGATTCCGACCGCAAGCCGGACACGGGGATCGACCTGGCCGGGGTGCTGCGGACCATGCGCCACGTGGTGCAGACACCGGAACTGCGCGACCTGTCGATGGTCGCCTTCGCGCTCGGTGGCCTGCAGTCGGTCTGGGCCGGCTTCTTCATCCTGTTCGTGATCGATGGTCTCGACCGGAGCGAGATCGAGGCCGGTACCATGTTCGCGACCGCGAGTCTGACCGCGATCGGCGCCCGCATCCTGTGGGGCTGGCTCGGAACCGCGCTGGTTTCGCCCCGGCGCATCCTGGCGGCACTGTGTGCCTTCGCGACGGCGGCGGCGCTTCTGACCGCACTGTACCAGCCGGACTGGGCAGCCTGGCTGATACTCGGTGTGGCCATTCTCTACAACGTCACGTCGCTCAGCTGGCACGGCGTGCTGCTGGCGGAAACCGCCCGGCTCGCACCTGCCGGCATGGTCGGCGGCGTTACCGGTGGCGTGCTCGCATTCACGTCGGTCGCGATGATGCTCTACCCGGCGTTCTACGGCGGACTGCTTGCGATTACCGGCTCCTACGGTGCCGGGTTTGCCGCCACCGCGCTGCCGGCGCTGTTTACCGCCTTCGTGCTTGTCCTGCCGCCGCGACAGGGATCATGGTTCGGCCTGATCGCCCGGCCCGCCCGCGCCAGGCTTCGCCGGCCGCGCGCGGCGGCCTTCGGGACCGTCCTGCTCGCCGCCGTGGCCCTGCTCGTCCTGTTCGCGATCCTGTCCGCTTACTCGTAGCTGCGGGCGTCCTCGATCACCTTGCCGTCGTTGGCGAGGCTGCCGGCGGGCCCGAACGCCACGTCACCGCGCAGCTTGGTCACCGACTGGATCGACTGGCGAACCGCGTCGGCAAGGGCTTCGCCCGCGCCGTCCGCGACCTCGGCATGCAGGGTCATGACGTCGCGGCCGGTTCCGCCGCTGACCACGAGGCGCGCCCGCGCGATCTCGGGATGGCGTTTCACGATCTCGGCAACCTGGCCCGGATGGACGAACATGCCGCGGATCTTGGTGGTCTGGTCGGCCCGGCCAAGCCAGCCCCTGATCCGCAGGTTGGTGCGGCCGCACGGGCTGGTGCCCTCCATGATCGCCGACATGTCCCCGGTTGCGAACCGGACCAGCGGATAGGAGGGGTTGAGTGTGGTCACCACCACCTCGCCCACCTCGCCGTACGGAACCGGGTCGCCGGTTCCGGGCCTGACGATCTCGACCACCACGCCCTCGTCGATGACCATGCCCTCCACCGCCGGGGTCTCGTAGGCAACCAGCCCCAGGTCGGCGGTGCCGTAGCACTGCAGGACGGAGCAGCCAAGGTCGGCGAGTTCGGACCTGAGGCTGAGCGGCAGGGCTTCGCCGCCCACCAGACCGCAGGACAGCGACGAGGCATCGACCCCCAGTTCGACGGCCTTCTCGAGGATGATCCGCAGGAAGCTCGGGGTGCCGGCGTAGCGGTTGGGGCGCAAGTGTCCGATGGCCTGCACCTGGATCTCGGTATTGCCGATCCCGCCGGGGAACACGGCGCAGCCGATTGCCCGGCAGGCCGTGTCCACCATCATGCCGGCCGGTGTCAGGTGATAGGAGAAGGTGTTGTGGACAATGTCGCCGCGGCGAATGCCCGCGGCGTGGGCGGCGCGGGCAAACCGCCAGGGATCGGCCTCCGGTCCCTCGCCTTCGTAGATTGGCCCGGGCGACATGTAAATGCGGGAAAACGCACCGGGCTCGAGCGCGCCGAGCCCGCCGAACGGCGGGTCGGATGCCTGCATGCCGAGCAGGTCGGACTTGCGCATCACCGGCAGGCCGGTAAGGTCGGCCGACGAGCGGATCGATGACGCGTCCACGTCCCCGAGCAGCCGGGACAGTGCCACTGCGCTCGCCTGGGCGTGGGCAATCTGGCGCGGCAGCGCCTCGGCCAGGTCCCGTTCCCTCTCGTCGGCGCTGCGGATCTCAAGATCGTCGTAGAACTCGCCTGGCATGTCGGTCCTCTCCCGTCGTCGCAGGGCCCGCCGTCACTCGGCGTCCGCTGCCACCTGCATGCGCACGATGCTGTCGGGCTGGCGGGGCGGTTCGCCGCGGGCGATCATGTCAACAAACTCCATGCCCTCGACCACCGAGCCCCACACGGTGTACTGGCCGTCCAGGAACCGGGCATCGGCGAAGCAGATGAAGAACTGGCTGTCACCGCTGTCCGGGTTCTGTGCCCGCGCCATCCCCACCGTGCCGCGCACGAACGGGACACTGGAGAACTCGGCGGGCAGGTTGGTGCCCGATCCGCCGCGGCCGGTCCCGGTCGGGTCTCCGGTCTGGGCCATGAACCCCTCGATGACGCGGTGGAACACGATCCCGTCGTAAAACCCCTCGCGGGTCAGTTCCTTGATGCGGGCGACGTGGCGGGGTGCCACGTCCGGGCGCAAGTCGATGACAACGCGGCCATCCTTCAGGTCCAGGTAAATCCTGTTCTCGGGATCAGCCGCCATTCCGGTTCCGGTGGTCATGATGAGAAGCAGTCCTCCGATCAGGATAAGAAGTCGACGCATCGCGCAGGCTCCAGGGTTCAGGTCATTCGTCGCGCCACCATACCGACGCGACTTCACCGTGCAAGGGCGAACAGCCGGTCGATGTCGCAGTGTCCGGCGAGGTGCCCGGCGAGGCGGTCGAGCACGGCATCGACCTGTGCGGCGTGACTGCCACGACCGGACATGCCGCACCCGAGGGCCGCCAGCGCCGCCCTGCGGTAGCCGTCGGCGGCAAACAGGCCGTGCACGTAGCACCCGGCAATGCGGCCGTCGGCGGACCTCGCACCGTCGTCGAGGTCAGGGTCGATGCGCAGGACCGGGCGCGCGCAGTCCGCACCCCGGGTGCGGCCGAGGTGGATCTCGTAGCCGCTGACCGCCTCGCCGTGCACCCGGTCGACGCCGGTGACCCGGCGCAGGGTCTTCTCACCTCCGAGTTCGGTCTCCACGTCGAGCAGGCCGAGCCCCTCGATCGTGCCGGCGGGACCTTCGACCCCGCACGGATCCGAGATCCGGCGCCCGAGCATCTGGTAGCCGCCGCACAGGCCCAACACGTGGCCGCCACGCCGCACGTGGGCCTGGATGTCGATATCCCAGCCTTCCGCGCGCAGGGCCTGCAGGTCGGCGACGGTCGACTTGCTGCCCGCGAGCAGCACCAGCGCGGTATCGCCCGGGATCGCCTCGCCGGGCCTGACCACTGTCACGCACACCCCGGGTTCGGAACGCAGCGGATCGAGGTCATCGAAATTGGCGATGCGCGGAAGCGCCGGGACGGCGATGCGCAACCCGCCGTCCTGGCGGGCGGGCGAAGAGGCAAGCCCGAGCGAGTCCTCCGCCGGCAGCAGGGCCGCATCCGCAAACCAGGGTACGACACCGAGGCACGGCCAGCCGGTCCGCTTCACGATCTCGCTCACCCCGTCCGCGAACAGGTCCGGGTCCCCGCGCAGCCGGTTGATGATGAAGCCTTCCACCAGGGCGCGGTCATCGGGGTCCAGCACGGCGGCGGCGCCGACCAGGCTCGCAATGACACCGCCGCGGTCGATGTCGCCCACCAGCACCACCGGGACCCGGGCGGCGCGGGCAAATCCCATGTTGGCGATATCGCCGGCCCGCAGGTTGATCTCGGCGGGGCTGCCTGCTCCTTCCACCAGGACCAGGTCACTGCCGGCGCCAAGCCGGGCAAAGCTCTGCATGACCGCGGCCAGCAGCTCCGGCTTGCGGCGATGGTAGTCGCGGGCCATCGCCCGGCCCGCCACGCGGCCGTGCAGCACCAGCTGCGCGCCTCCCCCGGCCTCGGGCTTCAGCAGCACCGGGTTCATGTCGACGACCGGATCGCACCGGGCGGCCTGTGCCTGCAGCGCCTGGGCGCGGCCGATCTCGCCGCCGTCCACGGTCACCGCAGCGTTGTTCGACATGTTCTGCGGCTTGAACGGCCTGACCCTCAGCCCGCGCCGGGCCGCCAGGCGGCACAGTCCGGCCACCAGCAGCGACTTGCCGACATCCGAACCGGTTCCCTGCACCATCAGGGCACGGGCGGCGCGCGCCGGGAGCCCGTCGGCCGCCGCGGTCATCCCGGCACCCCGGCCCGACGGCACGGGACGGGTGACTCAGTCCTCGAAGACGGCAACCACCCGGGTCTCGATGCTGCGCCGGGGCGGTGCGCCATCCGGCACGGCCGGGTGGTCGAAGGAGGTATGCGGGCAGTAGACCGCCCGTCCCGGACGCTGGTCCATCTGTTTCAGGATGACCATTTCCTCGGTGGTCATCTCCGGGAAGTAGCACCAGCGATGCCGTTGGTTGTAGACCGGCGCCGCCACGATGTTGTCCCGCCCGGGACCGGTGTAGCGGTAGTCGATCACGTCGCCTTCCGCCAGGGTCCGCGCGTCGATGAAGGCGAGCGGATTCCTGATCGCCGGGAAGTCGAACGGCTGCCAGGTATTGTACCAGGCGTAGGACTGTCCGGCATGCGGTTCGGCATCGTGCCTGCGCAGCACGTCGTGCGACAGTTCCTCGATGCGCTTCGCGTTGTAGTCGCAGTGCACGAACCGGGCATAGCCGTCGTTGAAGCTGACCGGTGTCTCGGTACGGATCAGGTAGCTGTAGTGGTAGGCGGCGTCGGCCCCGGTTGCCCGGCGGACCTGTTCGAGCATCTCCGGCAGGTAGGTCTCGCGGATCACCTCGTCGTCGGTGAAGTCCGGACAGCCGGTGCGGTGCGCAAGCAGGATGAACCCGTTGACGTCGAGACCGAGTTCGCCGGCGGCGTCATCCGGCCGCGCGTCATGGATCTCGACCGGCTGGTAGGAGGTGTTGGCGCGCCGGGTCTCGCGTGACCCGATGCTCGGTCCCGTCTCCCGGTCCCGCCATTCCGAGTTGATGTAGCGCACCCGCGCCGCCACACTGCCGACTGCAGTCATGAACAGCCCCTCTCCGGTTGTTTCGACCGCGACAATTATGCCGGACCCGGCAGGTGTGTAAACCGCACCCGGTCGGCTTGTCACACCCTGCGGACCCGGTAGACTCGGCCTTGCGCCTCCCCCAGCTCCCGGAAACCCGAATCATGGACGACAGCACGAAGACGGCCACCCGGTCTCATGTCTACCTGGTCGACGGCTCAGGCTTCATTTTCCGGGCATTTCATGCCCTGCCGCCCATGAACCGGTCGGACGGAACCCCGACCAACGCCGTGCTCGGCTTCACCAACATGCTGATCAAGCTCGTCGATGATCTCGGCGCCGACTACTGCGCGGTGATCTTCGACACCTCCCGGGCGACCTTCCGCTCCGCCATCTACCCGGACTACAAGGCCCAGCGTCCGGAAGCTCCCGAGGACCTCGTCCCGCAGTTCGACCTGATCCGCGATGCGGTCCGGGCCTTCAACATCGCCTGCGTCGAGCGCGACGGATTCGAGGCTGACGACATCATCGCCACCTACGCGACGCACGCACTCGAACGCGGTGCCCGGGTGACCGTGGTCTCGTCCGACAAGGACCTGATGCAGCTGGTTGGCCCCGGGGTCGACATGTACGACCCGATGCGAAATCGCGAGATCGGTGTCACCGAGGTCGTCGAGAAGTTCGGCGTGGGCCCGGAACGGGTGATCGACGTGCAGGCGCTCGCGGGCGATTCCACCGACAATGTCCCGGGCGTGCCGGGTATCGGGATCAAGACCGCAGCCCTCCTGATCGGCGAGTTCGGAGACCTCGACACCCTTCTCGCGGAGGCCGGGACCATCCGGCAACCCAAACGCCGCCAGAACCTGATCGAGTATGCGGACCAGGCCCGTGTGAGTCGCGAACTGGTCACGCTGCGCCGCGACGTCGAAGGGATACCGCCGCTCGACGAGCTGGCGGTCCGCCCGCCCGATCCCCGGACCGTGCTCGGCTTCCTGCGCGAACAGGAATTCAAGCGCCTGATCGGCCGCTTCGAGCGCGATGCCGGGGCGGAACCCGAGGAGCGCGACGACGGGGCCGGCCTCGCGGAGGCGTCATACTCGCTCGTCCAGGACATGCCCGCGCTCCTGCACTGGATCGCCCGCGCCCGGGACGTCGGAGTGGTGGCGTTCGATACCGAGACCAGTTCGCTCGACGCGGTCTCCGCGGAGCTGATCGGCATCTCGCTGGCCATTACGCCGGGCGAGGCCTGCTACGTGCCGCTGCGCCACCAGCGCAGGACCCTGCTCGAGGACGGTGCTCCACCCGGACCACAGATCCCGTTCGGCGACGCGATCGAAGCGCTCGCACCGTTGCTCGAGGATCCGGGAGTGCTCAAGGTCGGCCACAACATCAAGTACGACGTCCTCGTGATGCGCCAGCCGCACAACGGCGGGGTCACGCTCACGCCGGTCGACGACACGATGTGCCTGTCCTATGTGCTCGGTGCCGGTCTGCACAAGCACGGTCTCGACGATCTCGCGGCCCTTCATTTCGGTCACTCGACAATCAAGTACGAAGAGGTGTGCGGCAGGGGAAAGGCGCAGATCGGCTTCGCCGAAGTGGGGCTGGAAGAAGCCTGCCGGTACGCGGCCGAGGACGCCGACGTCAGCCTCCGTCTGCATCGCCTGTTCAGGTCCGACCTGCCGAAGGCGCGCAAGACCGTGGTCTACGAGACGCTCGAGAGGCCGCTGATCCCGGTGCTCACCGAGATGGAGGCCGCGGGCATTCGGGTCGATCCCGGGATCCTGCGGTCGCTCTCTTCGGATTTCGAGCAGCGTCTCGAGGTTGCCGAGCGGGAAATCCACCAACTGGCCGGCGAGACCTTCAACGTGGGTTCCCCGCGCCAGCTCGGCGACATCCTGTTCGGCAAGATGGGCCTGTCGGGAGCGCGCAAGACCCGGACCGGGGCCTACCAGACCGCCGCTACCGTGCTCGAGGACCTCGCGGCCGAGGGCTACGAGCTCCCGGCACGGGTGCTCGACTGGCGCCAGATGTCCAAGCTCAAGTCGACCTACACCGACGCCCTGATCGAGGAGATCAACCCCGGCACCGGTCGCATCCACACCTCCTACTCCATGACCGGGGCTGCCACCGGCCGGCTCAGTTCCAACGACCCGAACCTGCAGAACATCCCGATCCGCACCGAGGAGGGACGGAAGATCCGCACCGCCTTCATCGCCGAGGCGGGGTCGCTGCTGCTCTCGGTTGACTACTCCCAGATCGAACTGCGGCTGCTGGCGCACATCGCCGGCATCGACAGCCTGCGCCAGGCCTTTCTCGACGGTCTCGACATCCATGCGCAGACCGCTTCCCGGGTGTTCGGTGTCCCGATCGAGGGCATGGATCCCATGGTCCGCCGCAAGGCCAAGGCCATCAACTTCGGGATCATCTACGGAATTTCGAGCTACGGACTTGCCCGGCAGCTGCGCTGTCCCCAGGGCGAGGCCCGGCAGTACATCGACGCGTATTTCGAGCGGTTTCCGGGTATCCGCACCTACATGGACACGGCGCGCGAAACTGCCAGGGAACAGGGGTTCGTGGAAACCCTGTTCGGTCGCCGTGTCCATGTCTCCGGCATCCGGGATGCCAACCGGGCGCGCCGGGCATTCTCGGAACGCGCAGCAATCAACGCTCCGATACAGGGATCGGCCGCGGACATCATCAAGCGCGCCATGATCCGGATCCCGGGCCGCATGCAGGACGAGGGGCTCGCGTCGCGCATGCTGCTGCAGGTGCATGACGAACTGCTGTTCGAGGTTCCGGAAGCCGAACTCGAGCGGACCGTCGCGGTGGTCCGTGACACCATGGAACAGGCCGCACTCCCCGCCATCGACCTGTCGGTGCCGCTGGTCGCAGAGGCCGGCTGGGGAACGACATGGGCCGATGCGCACTGAGGAGGTCGCGATGTTCAGCCACGTGACGGTCGGAACCACGGACATCGACCGCGCCACGGGCTTCTACGACGCCCTGCTCATCGGGGTCCTGGGCTGGCAGCACCTGCACCGGGACCCGCACCGGGCCGGCTACGGCAGGTGGAACGGTCCGCAGTTCTGGGTACTGATGCCGTTTGACGGGCAGCCGGCCAGTGCAGGCAACGGCGTGCACATCGCCTTCCTGGCATCGAGCCGCGACCAGGTGGACGGGTTCCATGCCGCGGCACTGGCACACGGAGGCACCGACGAAGGCGCCCCGGGCCCGCGTCCGCACTACCACGAGAACTACTACGGCGGGTACGTCCGCGACCCGGACGGCAACAAGCTGCAGGCGGTCTGCCACAGCCGCCGGGGCTGACCCGTCAGGCCGACGGGCCGTTCCACTCGCTGATCACCGTCTCCGGCGCCGGGCGGTCGCGCTGGGTGGGAGCCTGGGTCGGGGTGCCGATGTAGATGAAGCCGATGATGTCGGTCGACGGATCGTGACCGAGCATCCTCTTCACCTCGTCGTCGAATGCCGGCCACTCGGTCAGCCACTGTGCGCCATAGCCGAGTGCATGGGCGGCATTCAGGATATTCATGCACAGCGCGCCACCCGACAGCCGCTGTTCCATTTCCGGGATCTTGTGGGGGACCTGCAGGCGTGCCGTGACCGCGAGCAACACCGGCGCGCGCTGCAGCCGGTCGCGCTCGAACTCGACCATCTTCGGGTTGGCCCGCTCGCCATGCTCGGCAACGAACCGCTCGGCACAAAGGTCACCCAGTGCCGCCTGACCTTCCCTGCCGATGACCTGGATCCGCCAGGGCCCGATCTTGCCGTGGTCGGGAACCCGCAGCCCGGTCTCGAGGATCATCTCCAGTTCCCCCGGCCCCGGACCGGGTTCGCCCAGATGGCGTGCCAGGACGGACCGCCGGGTCCGCAACAGATCAATCGTCTCCAATACCTGTCTCCCTGCCTGCGTAGCCAGTCAACTCACCCCCGGCCGATGAACGGCATCTTGGTCGCCATCACGGTGACGAACTGCGCGTTGGCCTCGGGCGGCAGGTTTGCCATGTAGGCGATGGTCCTGCCGACGTTCTCAACGTCCATCACCGCCTCGATCCTGGTGCTGCCGTCTGCCTGCGGCACACCACGGGCCATCCGCGCCGCCATGTCGGTCAGCGCGTTGCCGATGTCGATCTGGCCGCAGGCGATATCGTACTTGCGTCCGTCCAGCGAGGTCGACCGGGTCAGCCCGGTAACCGCGTGCTTGGTCGCGGTGTAGGGTGCGGAGTTCGGCCGCGGCACGTGCGCCGATATCGAGCCGTTGTTGATGATGCGTCCGCCGCGCGGTGTCTGGTCCTTCATGATCCGGAAGGCTTCCTGGGTGCACAGGAAGACACCGGTCAGGTTGATGTTTACGACCGTCGACCACTGCTCGAAGCTGAGTTCCTCGAGCGGAATGCCCGGAGCGTTGGTCCCGGCGTTGTTGAACAGCAGGTCGAGCCGGCCATAGGTCTCGAGGGCGGTGGCAAACAGCGCCTTCACCGCCGCGGGGTCGCTGGCGTCCGTGGGCACCGCCAGGGCGGTACCTCCGTCGGCCCGGATCGTGGAGGCAACCTCCTCCAGGGGCTCGGGCCTGCGGCCGGCCAGCACCACCGTCCAGCCGTCGGCCGCCAGTGCCAGTGACGCCGCCTTCCCCACACCCGTGCCGGCACCGGTGACCAGTGAAATCCTGTCCATGGCCCGCTGTCTCCTCGTCCCTGGTCGGGTGACCGACCCTATACGCGTCGGTTGCGGTGGTGCAAGCCGGCTCGGGAGCGTTGCACCCGGCGGCGGCCGACATGATACTGGCCCCGGGTGTGGCGTTTCGGGACCTGGAAAATGACACGTGAAACGGCTAGCGGGTTTGACCTGACCGGTCTCGTCGTCCTGGTGATCGGGGCGGCGCACGGGATCGGCCGGGCCGTTGCGGAGACCTGTGCGGCACAGGGCGCGACGCTGGTGCTCGCCGATATCGAGGATCCCTCGGGCCCGGCCCGGATTCTGGAGAACCGGTACCAGACCAGCGTGGTGACACGGGCCTGCAACATCGCCGAGCGTTCCTCGGTCGAGGAACTCGCAGACGACCTCGCCCGTTCCGACCTCGAGCCGAATTCGGTGGCGCTGACGGCCGGCGTGACCCGCTACAACGACTGGATCAGCGGCGACCCGGAGACCTGGGAACAGGACGCCGACCTGATCTTCGAC
>CBDEUR010000002.1:0-138020 GCA_965243345.1 Thalassobaculaceae bacterium | reverse complement strand
GCGGATGGGGCGCTCGCGTGTTTCTCGAGCGCGCGGCGGACCACGAAACCGTCGCGGCCGAGCTCGTGGACACGCCGATCACGATCGAGACCCGGAGCGGCAAGACCTGGAGCGCGATCATCGACGACGTCGTGTGGGTCGGGCGCGAACAGGACGGTGAAATCCCCTGTCTCGTTCGCACGCGGCGGCCGCAGGAGCAGGAACCGGGACGCCGGCCCGGCGCAGACGGAACGGGCGCCGTCGCCGCCCGGAAACAGGAGGAGCCTGCCCCCGCGGGGGCTCCGGCAGGCCCGCCCCTGCCGTTCGGCGAGATCCCGCCTGACGGGCTTGATGATGTGCCTCCGCCCACCGAGGCGCCGGACGGTCCGGGCGAGGACGAGCCGCCCTTCTGAGGCGGCTTATGGACAGCGCTAGACAGGATCGGGGCGCCGGAGTTTCTGAACACTGCTCCACGTCATGTAGGCATCGTAATCTTCATCAGCCATCGCGACCACAGCGCAGCCCCAAAGCTCCTTGCCGTCATCCTGCCCCTTGACCGGGACCAGGTAACCAACGTGCCATCCCTCTTCCGGCGGGAACTGGCCGTCTGGTGGTCGGTTCGGCTCCTGGGCCGATAGCTTCGTGCACATAATGCCGTTCCACGCCATCGCTGCATCTCCAGGTTCGTCTCGTGTGCGAGCTTCTTCTCTGCGCCCCTGTCACTTTTGTGGCGCCTTGGCTGCCCGGGGCTGCTTGCGCGCGGCCTCCCTGGCCGCGATCGCGGCCGCGGCCGCGGCTTCTTCTCGAGCTTCCTCCTCTTCCTGGAGCAGATCCGGGTGCGCAAAGATCGCCTCGATACGGTCTCTCGGGGTTTGCTGGCGCGACGCTTTCAGCCGGCGCTGCTCGATGCGCTCGGGCGCCATGTCCAGGTAGTCCTCCACCAGCGCCCGCGATGCCTGGTACACGGCGGGGCGCAGTATCCGGGTCCCGTACTGGATCTCGGCGCGGTAGTGAGCGATGGCGGCCGCCCCCTCGATCGGAGCCACCGCCGAACCCAGTGCAAGCAGCGTGTACCACAGACGGCGATCCTCGCGGCGCAGCCACAGGAATGACGCGCAGGCGAGGACACCGCGGTCCTTGCGTGCCGCCTCGAGCGCTGCACAGAAGGCCCCGGAGCGATAGGCATGCGGCGCCATGCGCGCCAGCAGGCGCTCGCCGTCGGCTCCGGCGAGCGCCTCGTCAACGCCCGCCATCAGACCCGGCTCGGCTTCCAGCGCCCGGTCGAACGCGCCGCGCGGTTCCCTGCAGATGTCTGCGTAGATCGCACTGAAGTCCTGGCACAGCCGGTCGCCGCCTCCAAGATCGTAGGCGTAGAACCGCGCGAAAATCGCCAGTAGGCCGCGCAGATGCGGTGCAAGACCGGCTGTCACGCCAGTCCAGGTCGGCCCGATCTCGGAGGAGAGCAGCTCGGTCGCCGATGCGATCGATATCTCCTCCCATCGATGCTCGAAGGTGAACGCCCCCGGGCTCTCAGTGCCGAACGTCAAGGGCCGGCTGCGGTCAGCCGACCCGACCAGGCGTGTGTAGGCCGCCTCGTCGTAAGTCGCGCCCGCCGTCACCAGCCATTCCTCCGGGCGCAGCGCCCGCGCCCAGGGCGGTGGCGCTACCGGCGCCGGGGCGGGGCGGACCAGCGCGCCGAAACGTACCGTATCGCTGGTGCCCAGAACGGCATGACGTCGCCGGCCGATGACGTCGGCGGCCCGGCGCAGGTCGAACTCCTCCTCGGCCAGGAAGTCGTTCGCCATGGCGATCCGCCCTGACCACCAGGTGCGCGACTGTTCCCGGATCATGCTGTCGAGCGTGTGCCTGTTTCGGTAGACCCGGTCCGGGCGAACATTCGATGCGCGCAGGAGCACCCACAGCAGCGGCGGCGCGTAGAGCAGGAACGCGCAGGCCGCGGCCGTGCGGTTGACGATCGCCGCCTGCGCCGGCGACATGCCCGCAAAACCGCCTCGGGCCAGGAAGTCGTAGACCTCCACGGCATCGCCGAACGGGGTGAACGGTATCTCGCGCAGGATCGGGATGACCCGCCCCGCCCAGGCCCAGGGAGCGACGTGTACCGCGGCAAGCGCGCCCTGTGCGGTGTGGATGGCGGGACTGTAGCTCGAGGCAAGCCAGCCCGCCGCCATCAAGGCGATGACGGCGGCGCAGATCCAGGCAAGGGTTTCAGTATCCTCACCCTGTTTTCCGGGCTCAGCCACTGGCGCACCGGATACCGCGTGTGATGTCGTGGAGCGCGGGCGCAATCCGGGGCCGGCAGCGGGCCGGCAGCGCCGGCAGCGCGCCGAGCAGCGCAGCCAGTTCCTCGAGTTCCGCCCGCGATGGCGCCGCGCCGTCCGCGGTCCGGCGACCGAGCGTGCGCTTGAGCGCCGCGGCCCGCCGCCGGAGGTCGTCGCCTGCGCTGCGTGTCACCGCCGGATCCTGTCAGGACATCGCCGGGCCCGGCGCAGGGCCCGGAGTTGGTGATGACCGCGCCGCAATGTCTTGCGCCAGCCGCGCCGCGGTGGCCCGGACCCGGGCCCGGAAACCCGCTGTCAGAAACTTCTCGCCCAGCGCCTGCGCCAGCGCGACCATGCGAGGTCCCTCGATCTCCCCCGATGGAGCGTCCTTCAGGACCTCGGCAGCGTGGTCGATCGTGCACGCGAGCTCGTGCCGCCCGGTCAGACCGGTCTGTCCCATGTTGACCATGACGATTGTCAGCACCCCTTCCACATACTCCGGCTGCGAAAGCCACCGCTCGGGCGGCGCTCCGTCACAGCGCTGGTCACGCAGGACGCGCAGCAGCAGCTCGGAATCCTGCAGGTCCGGGGTGGAGGGTCTCGACATGGAAGACTCTCGTGCGGGAGGACAGGCCCGCATTAGGGCATGATGCCGGTCATGACGACAAGGCACGGGCGTCGATTTTCTGTGGACTGGACAGGGAGGCCGGCAGCCGCGGCACCCTGATCAGACCGGCGCCGGGCCGCCGTCGTCCGGCTTGTCGTGCTCCGCAGGCCCGGTGTCCGCCGGATGCGATCCGGGAGCAACCCAGCTCGCCAGCAGCTCGTCGACCGCACCCTGGTGTTCGAGACACTCTGCGGTCGGCGCCGGCAGCTCCATCCGGCCAGCGAGATGTATCGCCATCGCGTGGGCGTCGGCTCGCACTCCATCGAGACACCGGATTTTCGCGCCGGTTGCCCGCTGCGCTGCTACCACTCTCTGCACCAGGTCACCCCAGGTGTCCGGGTCCGCACAGAGCCGCTGGTCTCCCGTCTTGCTGCTTTCCGTCCACCAGCCGCCGGCGCCGGTCTGCTGCAGCCGGCTGCACAGGTGCTCGCGTGCCGCCGGCGACAGATTGCGCATGTCCACCACCAGGCAGTAATCGCGGGTCTGCGGCGTGACCGTCAGGCCGACGGTGACGTAGCCACGCCTGGTGAGCGTGTCGCGGGCAGCCCAGAGGCTGTGGGAAGGGAAGGTCCACTCGGAGACGGAACCGGAAATGATGCCCTCCATGGCCGTGTCCGGATCAGCATACGACCCCGCCTGTGAAAACGCGCAGCAGGCTGCGGCGAACAGGCGGCCGCACCGTTCCCTCTTGAAAAGGAACTCGTGAGCCCGGAACATTCGACAGTCTTTATCTGCCTTGTGGAGAGCCCCATGGGCGTCTTCAAGAACCGCGACCCCAGCAACCCGGCACCCCATCTGCGGGTGTCGGCAGCGCAGACGCGCCGGGAGGTGCGCCCCCTGGCTGCCCGGGTTGGCGACACCCTGCGCACCGGCCCGGCCGCCGTCGCGGTCGTGTGCGGTGGCCTGGCGGGCATGTTCGTTCTGCCGGCAGTCTGGTTCCTCGCGCCGCCGATCGCGGCGCTCTACCTTTTGTGGCTCGCCCGGCAGCGCGCCAATCTTCCGTTCCGCAATCCCGTCTCCTGGCACGGTCCGGACTACTCCGAGCCGCACCCCGCGATCGACGGCCAGTTCGGAGCGTCGGCCGGCATCCTGTCGATGGGCATAACCGGCCAGGTCGGGCAGGCGGGGCCGGGCGAGGAGCTGTGGATCAGCAATTCCGATGCGCGGCGTCACATCGCGGTCCTCGGCACCACAGGGTCCGGCAAGGCATTGCCGCTCGACACGCCGGTCCTCACTCCACGCGGCTGGGTCGCCAACGGCGCCCTGCGGCCCGGTGACATGCTCGTTCACCCAGATGGCGGGTTCTCGCGGGTGCTGTCGGTGCATCCGCAGGGCGCCTGTCCGGTGGTGCGCATCTGGTTTGGCGACGGCCGCTACGCCGACTGCTCGGCCGATCACCTGTGGAGCGTACGCTGCGAGCCCCTGCCACGGGTTCGGGCCTACCAGGAGACGCTCACCGAGGAGGCACGCGCCCGCGGCCTTCTCGAGGATCCCGATGCCGACCTCGCGGCGCTCTCGGGCGTCCCGCAGGGCGACCGGGTCGTCGAGGCCCGTGATCTCGGCATCCTGCACGGAATGTGGGCCGACCCGGCGTCACCGTCCCAGTGCCTGCGCGTTTCCGTCCCCACGCCGCGCCCGGCAACCGGTCCCTGGGCGGCGTCGGTGCTTCCCCCGGCGGAGCAGGCCGCGGTCGATGGGCTCGAGTGTTGCCCCGTTCCGCCGGAGCTCGCCGGCACGCCGGAACAGCGCTCCCTGTTCCTGGAGCAGGTCCTGGAGCGCCGTGGCGTCGATCTCGTCGCCGGCGCCGAAGAGGGCGAAATCCACGCGGTGGTACGCGCAGTCTCGCCGTCGGATGGATCCATGCTGCAACGCCTGGTCTGGTCTCTCGGCGGCCTGGCGCTCAAGTGGCACGACGACGGGTTGCCCGGCCCGGAAGTGCAGTTCGCCCTGCCGGCAAGTGCCGGGCTGCCCGAGCGGCTTGGCGGCAGGGTCCCCGGCGACAGGCTCACCGTCGCCGGCGTGGAGCTGCTCGACCACGAGGTCGGGATGTCCTGCATCAGGATCGACAGGCCCGACGGGCTCTACGTGATCGACGGGTACATCGTGACGCACAATACCGAGCTGCTGCTCGGCCTGGTCTCCCAGGCCCTGATGTGGAGCTCGGGGTTCATCTTTGTCGACGGCAAGGGGACCAGGACCTTCTATGCGAGGATCTGGACGCTCGCCAAGCGGTTCGGGCGCGAGGACGACGTCCGCGTGCTCAATTTCATGGGGGTCGAGGACAGCGACCGGCCAGCCGGGGGTCCGACGAGCCAAACGAATACCATGAACCCCTTCGCCACGGGCGGCGCCGACAATCTGATGAACCTGATCGTCTCGCTCATGGGGGATTCAGGCAGCGGCGGCGACATGTGGAAGTCACGCGCCATGTCGCTGATCACCAGCGTGATGAAGCCGCTGGTGGAGATGAGGGACGCCGGCGCGATCCTGCTCAACGTGCAGACGATCCGGGATTTTCTTCCACTGGGCGAGGGTTTCACGGAGCAGGAACTCGGGCCACTCAAAGGCAAGATCCGGTCGGTCGCCGACGTGCCGCCGTCGGCCTGGGACTCGCTGCGCAAACGTGGCGGCATGATCGAGCTCTACCTGCGTGCCGAGAACGGCGAGTTCTCGAACGGCGCGCGCCTCGCGCTCAAGGGTTTCTTCGACAGCCTGCCGGGGTTCAGCCTCATCAAGGCATTGAACGGCGAACAGCAGGAGGGGAAGACGCACGAGCAGTACGGTTATCTCTCGATGCAGTTGACCAAGCCGCTGGGCAGCATGGCCGACGACTTCGGCCACATCTTCAACACTCCACTCGGCGAGATCGACATCGAGGACATCGTGCTCAACCGCAGGATCCTGGTCGTCCTCCTTCCCGCGCTGCAGAAGGCCGAAGAGGAGATGAGAAACTGCGGCAAGATCGTCGTCGCCAATCTGAAGATGACCATGGCCAAGGTATCCGGATCGACGTTGCAGGGAGGGTTCGCCGAGATCATCGAGGCGGACCAGACTCGTGCACCCTCGCCTTTCATCGCCGTTCTCGACGAGGTGGGCTACTACATGGTGGGCGGGATCGACGTCATGATGGCACAGGCGCGCTCGCTCGGATTCTGCATCACCCTGGCCGGGCAGGACATGGCGGCAATGCAGAAGGTTTCTCCGCAGATCGCCGAAACCGCTCTTGCCAACGCCTCGACACTCGCCGTTGGCAAGACCGTCGATGGAGGACGGACCATGGAGTACATCTCCAAGGTCATCGGCGAGGAAGAGGTAGCCTCCGTGACCGGGATGGAGGCGCGGCACGGGCTGCTCGGGCAACGCTGGCGAGACCGCCAGGACGTGTCGTTCCAGCGCAGCGCGCGCGTGAAGGTGCAGGATCTCCAGAACATGGCGCCAGGGCAGTTCTATTTCCTGTTCGACTCGCGCCTCGAGCTGGCCAGGACATTCTACGTCGGGGAAAACTTCGCGTCCGAGTTCGCAATCAACCGCTTCCTGAAGGTGCGCGGCCCGATGGATCGGGTACCGGGCCTCGACCAGTCGGTCGAGGAGGCCTTCTCGCGGCAGCTGGAGCAGGCGATCGCCGGGCTGGCCGAAGCCCGCCCGGGTCCGACGATCGAGTACGACGACGACGGCGAGCTGGTCGTGCGCGCGATGCTCCGCGCCTCGACAGCCCGACCGGGGGCGTCGAGCGCCATGGCGATGATCGACGCCCTCGCGGATTTCAGCCTCGACGCCCCGGCGCCCCGGCGCTCCGGGCCCGACACGGTGAACGGTGAACCGGACCCGGTTCCGGCCGCTGCACAGCCTTCGCCTGCAGTACGCCACCAGCCAGGGCCGGGGGCTACGGTCTCCACTGCGGCGAGAGCGGCGTTTACGGCCCCGACCGTGAAGGCCCGCGCCTACGGGATCTGGGGCGTTCTGGCCGCAGACGCCGCCGCCCGCGTGGCGGCCGGAGAAACCCCGGACACACACAGCCAATCACCGCCGGCGTTCGACGAGCACGTTCTCAGTCCACAGGCGAAGGCACTGGCCGAGGCGCTGGATGCACTTATCGAGGCGTCCGGTCCTGCGGTCGCCACGGCCACGGGAGGCGGTGGTGCTGCGCGACTCCGTGCGGCCGAGCAGGAGGCTCAGACGGCCGCCTAGATGGCGGGCGCCGCTGTGCGGCCTGCTCCCGCCAGTCCACAGAAAACCGACATTGCCCGGTTTCACCGCCCGACCCCGGTCCCTACTGTGGCCACAGTCAGGGGGCACCATGCCGACTCGATCCGATCCTGCCGGCGATGATATCGCTGACCGAGCGGTCACATACCGGGTTCTGTTCGACAGCCCGACACCGCCTCCTGCTGCCACTGAAACGAACAGGAGGCCGACGGCATGACACCGCTCGGTCAGCGATATGGCCCGCTCCCCACCTGTGCGCGCGGACCGCACGCCTTCAGACGTGCCGTGCGGCGTCTCACCGCCACAGCGGTGCTGCTGGCGCCTCTCGTGGCCACGGGCCCGGGCGCCCTCGCCACCGGAACGGACCGGCTGACCGAGCGCATGGCGGAAAGCGGGTGCTCTGACGCGGCCATCCGGGTTATCGGTCAGCGGGCCCGCGCGGAGCTGGAACACAATGTCCAGGTCGGCGAGACCGCGATCGAGCCGCCACGGTCAGTCAGCGATCTGGGCTGTTTCGATAGCATGTTCAGCACCGTGGAGGTGGATACCTTTGCCCCGTCACTCGACAGCAATATCTGGACAATGGCGTTCGACAGCTGGATCGAAGACATCGCGCGAGGCGTGTGCGCGTTTGCCGCCAACCAGTGGGACAAGCTGACGGCGCCGATCTTCGCGACGACCGGCAGGGTCCAGCGGCTTGATGCGGCCTTCAGGCCCTCGGCCCTGCTCCCCGGTCCCGCCGGGGAGCCCCCGGGCACGGGAACCCGGCCGCAGCAACCACCCCAGGCTGACGAGACAGAGAACGAGACAGACGACGGCAGCGACCGGCTGCCCCCCAACGGGCAGCCCGCCACCGAGGATCACGGATCCCGGTGGCGGGACCTGATCGGGCGGTAGCGCGGTGGGAGCCCTCCCAGCCCACCGCCACGCCCTGGCCCTGGTCCTGGTGGCGGCGCTGTGTGCCGCTGCCGTCGTCTGGCATCCCTCGACAGCGTCGGCACACTGCTCCTGCGTGGCGGCGTCGAACCGGAACCACGACAGGACGCGGCACCTGGTCAAGGGCTGGCTCGACGAACTGGAACGCGCCGTCGTCGAGGCGCTGAAAGCCCAGACCGAGCAGCAGAGCAACTACGCCCGACTGCAGATGGAGTCGGACGAGCGCATTGCCGATGCCCAGGAACAGGCCAGGGCGCGGCGCGAGCGTCAGCGCCAGCGGGCTGACGCCGAAACCCAGGGACGCTACGACCCGGATCCGAACGGGTGCCTCACGGTCGAGCGCGCAGGCTGGCCAGGCTACGCCACGGCCCCGGAGGCGAGCCTGCCGGACAGCGGCACAGTGGTCCGGAAGGCCCCGGAGGACAGCGGGGCACGCTCCGAGGGCGGTACCCGCTACGCGGTCCAGAGGATCGCAAACCGTGCCCGCCTTGCGAACAAGGGTGTCTCGACCACCGACGTTACGGAGTATTTCGCGCCCGGTACCACGCCGCGGGACGCGGACCGGGTTCACGGTGCGCGGGAACTCGTGCAGAACCTGGTCGACCCGCTGCCGGCTCCGGAGCTGAGCGAAGACTACAAGCGCCTGCCGGCCGGCGCCGTGCTTGATGCACAACTCGACCAGGTGCGCGCGCAGCAGGCGGTGGTCCGCGAGACCGTCGGCTACCTTCTCGCCATGCGCGAAGGCCGAACCGCGCCTGACGGCACGCCGCTGCGAGACCCCGGCATCATGGGGAAGTTTGCGGACAAGGCGCTGTATTTCACCGACCTGCCGGCGGGCGCCGTCTCGGAGATGCAGGCCCTCGACCTCATGACGGCCTACCACCACGAGCCGCAGCCCGAGGAGGCCGCGCAGCGGGAGACAGCGCTCACCGAGCGGAACTGGATGTCGCGCCTTCACGCGGTCGCCGCGCTCAATGCGCGCATCAACTTCCTGCGCCTCGAGGTCGAAGTACGCAGTGCACTGCTCGCAGCCACGGCGCTTGCGAAGGATATCGAGCGCGTTCCACCGCCGCGCGCCCTGCCATGATAATCGGGAGACAGCCGTGACACCGATCAGAAGACCGCCTGCGCGCCGCTTCGTTGCGAGTGCCGCCGGCATGGCCGCCATCCTTGCGGCGGCGTGCGCAGCTCCCGTTGCGGCCGGCGACCCGCAGGTAACGCCGCTCGTCACGCCAGTCCTGCCACCCACCCTGCCCGCGCATGCCCGCCAGGACCGTCGCGACCCGGCCGTACGGGCTCCTGGTACCATTCTCCTGCGGCTGGGTCAGGCCGGCTACCGGGTGCAGGCACCGCAACCGCCCGCCCCTGCCCCCGGCGCCGGCCCGCCTCCGCCGCCGGCGTCTCCGCCGGGCGTGAGCTCGATGCCGGCCACGATCACCTCCCCGGTGTCCGCGGCCATGCCGGCCGGTACCTCCGGCCGGGAGGTGCAGCTCACGCTGCGCGGCGTCCCGTTCGCCGAGGCGGTTCGCCGCGCCGGCGATACGGGACGCGTCGGCGTCAGGATCGAGGAGCGCCCGGCCCGCATGGTCGGGGGCGCCGTGACCCTGGGCCGGGCGCCGGATATCACGCTGCGCCACTCCGGGCCTCTCGGACGTCTGCTGGACAGCATCGCCCGCCATGCCGGGTACATCTGGGAGTGGGACGCCGCGCACGAGCAGGTGGTCTTTGCGCGTTACTGGGACCGTGAACAGCCCTCCCCGGCGGCCATGCAGACCGGACACGACCCGGGGCTGTGGGCAGTCGATCCGGAACGGCACGCGACCCTGCAGGACGTCCTGGAGGACTGGGCATTCCGGGCGGGCTGGCAGGTCACGTGGGACACCGAGAGAAACTTCTCGGTCTCGGCGCATGCCCGGTACACCGGCGCGTTCCTGCGCGCCGTCGATCACCTGCTGTCGGCATCCGAGCTCCGGCGGGTCCTGCAGGCGACCGCGCACCCCGCCAACCGGTGGTTGCGCGTTCGCGAGGCCGGGTCATGACCGCCGTGGCGGGCACGCGCCGGGCGGCGGCGGTGGTAGTTCTCGCCGGCGTGGTCCTGGCCGCCACGGGTCAGCAGGTGCCGGCACAGGCGGTCCCGACGCCGGAGGCAACGGAGATCGAGGTGGTGACCCGGGACTCCACGACCGTCTGGGTCCTGCGGGGCCTGATCGGGGATCAGGGCCACGCGATCGGGTTTGCCCTGGAATGCACGGACCGGACGGCGGTGCTGCACGGCCATTTCGGCAGCTTTCCGGCGGACCGGCGCCGGGTGCAGATGGCGGTGCGCACCGTGGCCGGCAGTGTCGAGCGCTTCGGCGCGGTCGTGAGCGCAGAGCCTCGCTCCGGGTTCCATGCCCCGCAGCTGACAGACCCGGCCGACATCGACCGGTTTCTGCGGGCGGCGCTCGCGCCCGGCTCACTGATCTCCAACGGCTACCGGTCGGTCTGGAACCGGGTAGATGCGGACCGGCTGGAAGAGGTCAGGGACCGCATCGCGGAGGGCTGTTTCCGATGAACCGAACCACGTTCACGGCATGCCTGTGCGCCGTCGTCGCCGCCGCGGCGGCCGGCGCAGCGGATACCCACGCCGGTTTCCGGTACCTGGATCCGGTCGAGGTCCGGGCCACGGAGGCGGCACCGGTGCCGCCGGCACTGCCTCATTGGGATGTCTACGCCGGCGAGAGCCTGGCGAAGACCCTGTCGCGCTGGAGCGGCCGGATCGGCGTCGAGGTGCACGTGCTGACCGACCGCCGGTACCGGCTGGACGGCTCGCGCCGTTTCGTGGGGTCGTTTGAGGACGCGGTGGCGGCGTTCCTCGAGTCCCTCGCCTGGCTTCCCGAACCGCCGGTTGCGGAATACACGACCCAGGGCGTGCTGTTGATCCGCCACCGGAGCGGTCCGCCAGCAGGCGACCCGCGGTTTCCGTCCCGGTAGGGACTCCCGCCCGTGCCGCCACCCCGGCCCCTTCAACCGGCGACATGGCTGGCGGCACTGTGCGCGGTGGCAGCCGGCTTGGCATTGATGGCCGCGGGTGACGCGGCTGCCCAGGGCCTGACGGAGCCCTTTTTTGCGCCGCAGCCGCCGGTCAATGTCGCGCCCGGTACACAGCACCAGGGCTTCTCGATCGACGATGCCCAGGCGTGGTTCGAGTCGGAGCACGGCGACCCCCTGACCGCGATCTACCTGAACGAGCTGTTCGGGCCGCTGTTTCCGCCCCCGGACCGTGCGGCCGATGCACCCACCGCGACGGTGTTCAGCACGGTCATCGGCTACTTCAATGTCATCAGCCTGGCGCTGGGCGGTCTGCTGTTCTCCTGGAACGCGGTGGCCGGGCTGATGCAGACCGCACACGAGGGAGAGCTGCTCGGGCGGCGTTGGTCCAGCCTGTGGGCGCCGCCAAGGATCGTGCTCGCCGTGGGTCTACTGTTCCCCCTGCCCGAGCTCGGCGGGTACAACGCCGCCCAGGCCGGAGTGGCCTATGTCGTGCGCGGAGCGACCCTGGCGGCGTCGTTCATGTGGAGCGAGGCAACCGAGGCGCTGATCGACGACCGGATACCGCTCGCTGCCGCCCAGCCGCGGCTCGCGGGCGACACCCTGACGGCCATGTACCAGACGGCAGCCTGCCAGACGATCGTCCAGCACGCGATCGCAGCGCTCGAGGACCCTGGTATCGAACTCACTGCCAGGACAGAGAAGATCGGGCTGCCCAGCGAGCACACCCTGCGGGAGACGCTCGTGCTTCACCGCCTCGACGTCGCGCCGTCATCCGGCCTGCACGCCACCATGCCGGTGTGCGGCTACTGGGAATCGCCACCGCTGACGGACGAGATCGACGGCTATATCAGCGCGTCGGGCCTCGATGCGGGTGCGAGCAGACACGTGCTGGCGACGTTCCGGGCGGGCCACCTGGAGGTCATGAGCACCCTGAACGCGGCGTTTCGCACGATCGCCGCCGAAAAGGGGTCGGTCATCCTGACCGACCGGGCCGGCACAGACCCGGTGCCGGCGCACACGGTGGAGATCGCGAACGCGATCGTGGACGCGAACACGGCCCTGTCCGAGCTGGCCAGGGAAGTGCTCGACCAGATCTCCCGGTTCGCCGAAGGCCAGACCGACAAGCGTCAGCTGATCCTGAATGCGATCAGCGGCGGCACTGACTGTCGCGTGCGGGGAACCGGGCACTGCTACGGCGAAGGGTGGCTCGGCGCCGGGCAATGGTACGTCGGGATCGCGAGGATCAACAACCAGGTCATGCACCTGACCGGCGCCGTCGGCCGCGCCAAGTCCGACACGCTCAAGGCACCTGACGACGGTTCGGTGGCAACCCGGCTCGCACGGGCGCGCGACGATATCTTCGATTGGGTCCGCGCCCGGACGGGCAGCGTAGGCACGGCAGGCTACTACATTGATCTCGAGAAGGCCGACGCAGCGATGGTGTCCTACATGGCCTCGTGGCAGGCCGACACCGCCGGGCTGACAGCGCTTGGCCTGCGGGTTGATCCTGCCGACCTCGGGCTGGCCTCGGAAGCCTGGACTCCGCTGCGCGATGGCCTGAGCGCCGTGTCCGGGCTCGACATGCAGGACATCTTCGAGATGATGTCCATCGTCAATGTCAACGAGGATCCCCTGGTCCAGATGATCGAGCTCGGCGGCTCCCTTCTCGCCCTCGCAGCCCTGGTCGCGGCCAGCACGCTGATCCCCGGCGTCGACACGATCGGCTTTGTCGTACCCGTCCTTTGGGCGGCCGGGGCGCTGTTGCAGGTCATCCTGCCGCTGATGCCATGGGTGGTCTGGGTGCTGGCGGTAACCGGGTACTTCCTGCTTGTCATGGAGGCCGTGGTCGGCGTGACACTGTGGGCGTTCGCGCATCTGCGCATGGACGGGGAGGGAATTTCCGGGGCGGCGACAAATGGCTGGACCCTGCTGCTCGCGCTGCTCCTGACCCCGGTCCTGATGATTTTCGGATTCCTGGCAGGGATGATGATCTTCCGGGTGACCAGCGCCCTCCTGATCGCCGGCACCTTTCCCGCCATCCATGCCGCACTGGGCGGCGCCGGCGTCATCGTCATCCTCATGGTCCTGCCGGCAGCGGTGCTGTTCCTGGCGATCGTGCAGCTGCTGCTGATCGAACGGTCCTTCAGCCTGATCGCCGAGTTTCCGTCGCGCGTGCTGGCATGGATCGGCGGACGGGCCGATCTTGCCGATCAGGGCGCGACCGAGCGGGCACGGGCCGCGATGATCGGCGGTGCCGCGGCCTTCTCGCGGATCGGGAGCGGGGTCGCAGGGGCGATCCAGGCCAGGGGCAGGATCGGGCAGGCTCGCGCCGCAAGCGGAACCCGGACGGACAGCGGAGCCGGCGGTGACGCAGCCCGGACCACCCGGGAATAGCCAGCGGTCGCGACGCCTCTCCCGGATTCGGGTGTCTTGACAGAAGGGGTGCGCCTGTGCACCCTTGCACCGGTGCACCCATGCACGCCTGCACCAGCAACCCGTGCTTGCCCCGGAAGCCTGGAGGCGCACATCTCCCATAAAATGATACATAAAAACGCTTGCTAGTTACCGCCGCGGCAGCAATGGTGCTGCCGTGGCGGATCGCGGGGAGCCCGGATGACGGCAATGGCTCAGGACTGTGACGGCGCCCAGGTCTGGCGTCACCGGGGCGTGGAGGCTCGCGTGCTGCCGGCCGATCCGTCTCCGCCGGCGGACGATGGCAATCGCGCCGACTCGTCGGACGACGAGACCCTGCGGCAGGCAGTCGCGGTGGCCCTTGCCTGGAAGCCTGGACCGCTCACCGGCATCGAGGCGCGTTTCCTTCGCCTGGAGCTCGGCCTGACCCAGAGCCGGCTTGCGCATCTCACCGCGATCTCGGCCGGCATGCTGGTCAGCTGGGAACGGTTGCAGACCCCGGCGCCGGCTGGGGTGGATCTGCTGCTCCGCGTTCTGTGCGCCGAGCGCGCAGGGGAGCCTCAGGAGAGATTTGCACCGGTACTCTGGCCGCTCGCGCAGGCCATCAACCTGGGCGGTGGACCACCGCCGGCCGGAGACGTGACGCTCTTCATGAAGTTCCAGGAAGCGGATGACGACGGCGAAAGCAGCTGGCAATGGCAGTGGCACACCCGTCCCGCGATCGGCACGGCGACAGGAGGGGACGAACCGTGAAGACCGTCGCAGTCGTGTGCTCGAAGGGGGGCGTCGGCAAGACCCTGCTATCGGTGCATCTCGCCGCCGCGTGGAGCGTGACCGATCATCCGGCCGCAGTGCTGGATCTCGATCCGCAGGCGTCGGCCGCAAACTGGGGTGACCGCCGTGAGGAAGCGGGGGACGTGGCGCCGCTGCCGGTCCAGACCGCTGCGGCATCCCGGGTCGAGCCCGAGATCAGGAGAATCCGCGCGGCCGGGTGCTCTCACCTGGTGATCGACACCGGCGGATCGCTCGACGTCGCTGCACGCAATGCCGCGCGCGTCGCCGACCTGGTGCTGATCCCCTGCCGGCCGGCGATCGTTGATGCCGAGGCGGTTGCAAGCACCCTCGAGCTTGTCCGGCTCGCCGCGCCGGATGTGCCGGCACTGGTGGTTCTCAACGTGGTCAGCTCGAACGAGAGAGGTGCGGACGAGGTCGAGGACGCGATCCGCGAACTCGGTGGTGACGTCTGTCCGGTGCGCATCGGGCGGCGGATCGCACTGGCCCGAGCGATCGATGAGGGCCTGACGATCTGCGATACGCTGACCGACAGGCGGGCGGCCGAGGAAATCACTGCCCTGCACACCTACGTGTGCAGCCACTACAACCTGTAGGAGGCGCATGATGGCGCGCCGAACAACGCAGCAACGGATGGCGGAAACCCTCAGGGGCCGCAGCCACGGCCCCGACCCCGCCGAGATCGCGGCAGCTTCCGACGCAGCGGCAGCCGAGACGGCGAGTCGCGAAAAGAGGCGCCAGGACGTGCGGCATGTCGGGGGCTACGTGTCGCCCGAAACGCAGCGCGCGCTCCGGATTGCTGCACTCAACCGGGACACGACCAACCAGGTCCTGATTGTCTCGGCGATCGACACCTGGATCCTCGGTCCGTCCGAGGACTTCGAGCGCATTGCCCGCGAGCGCGGTGTCGAGGTCCGCGACCTGCTTGCCGATGCGCTCGACTGGCTGAGCGCAGGACAGGCCCGGCCGCCCCGGGGGGATCAGTGATGTCCACACCCTCCACAGCCCAGTTAACGCTCCTCATCCTCTTGTGCCTCGTGTTCAATCTTGCCCGGTTTATCCGGCGCAGGGACCCCAACGGCCTGCTGTACGGCGCCTTCTTCGCTCTCCTCGTATTCGCGGGCTTCAGTGTCCTGGAGACGGTCTACGAACAGAGCCCCTATGCCTGCGGACACCCTGATGCGGACCCGGCAGCCTGCTTCGCCAATTTTCGGTCCTACGCGCTCTCCGCCCTGTTGGATCACGGGCGGCAAGATCTGTATTTGGGGGGGTCCATGGAGGTGTTGCCTGGGCGAAGTTCCTCCATGGATCTCCATCTCATCCCGCTCGCGGCGCTTTTCTGTTTCGGTAGCCTTATGGTGGTGTATTTCGGTACGGAATGCGGCGTGTTCCTTTGGGAGCGGAGAGGCGCGGCGCACAGGAGCCCGGAAGACGCTCGGGAGCTTGCCAGCAACGCCAAACGGACCCGGGCGCCCCGGAACGGTGATGGTGCGGCCGAACAACCCTGATGGATCCCTGCCATGTCGACAGCCCATTTTGCATTCCTCCTCATGCTGGCCTTCGGGGCCATGCTTTTCCCCTTTTTGTTGTTCAGTGGACCCATGCGACGCGCTACTGGCCCGGCCGGCCCTCTGACCTGCATCCTCTTCGGTCTCATCGTGTACGCCGGCTACAGCTTTCTCGAGCATTCGTACGAGCACAGCCCCTATGTCTGCGAACACCCTGAATCGGACCCGGCAGCCTGCTTCGGGGATTTCCGGTCCTTCGCGCTCTCCGCCCTGATGGACGAGACGCCGCAGGAACGGTTCATGGTCGATTTTCGAGCGCAGCCGCCCCAGGAGCCTCAGTGATGGCGACAGCCACTGCAGACGGTATGTTCCACCAGGTCGTTGCCGTCGATGATGTGATCGGTTCGGAGGGCGGCGCTGGCGCCTCCCGGCGCTGACGCACGTTCACCAGGGCTGTCACGACCCGGCGTCGCGCGCGTACTGGAAGCGGAGTCGACCGCGCGCTTGAGCGCAACTTCCGGCGCCTTCCCCTTTCCCGTTCCACGAAAAATCCGGCCGTCAATGTGCAATTCGATCGAACTCTGCCACGGTCGGCGCCTGGTTCCGTCATCGGTACCCTCTGTGACCTCGCCGTTGGCAATGCGCACCTCACGAAACTTCATCGTTGTATCTCCTTCGGCGCTGACGGTAAGGCCCCTTCAGAACGCCACCGAACCGACGCCGCCCGGATTGTTCCTGCTAATGCCGCCGTTGGCGGAGCACTGCATCGGGCCCGTGAGAGCGCCTTTCTCATCAACCCTCGCCGCCCAGGCGCAACCATTCCTTGATGACCACGGTGCCCTGAGCGATAGGCTGTCGCCCTGGATTGTACCGGAGGCTTTGGCAAAATCGCTCCAGCCCGGGGTGGACAACTCGCCCGCGAAATTGCTGCCGTTGACTTCGGTCAGCTGCAGGCTCTGCACATATGTCTTGTCCTTGTTTTCCCCGTCCTTGTACGCAACCGCAATGCTCATCTGCGGCAACCCGGCCACGTATGCCGCCAGCGCCGCGCCCTGCAGCTCGTCGTTGCCGGACCGGAACGCCAGCGAGAGCGCCAGGCGCTGCAGGCTGGCGATGTCGGACGACATCGCAGCGTCGAATGCCGCCAACTGCTCCGACGCATCGTCGGACACCGCCAGCCCGGCGCGCACCTGTGCATACCGGCTCTTGTCCGCAGCCATCCGGGCCTCGACAGCGCGCGCATTCAGATCGGCGACGCGCTTGCGCTTCTCCGCCAGCGCTTCCAGTGCCGCCGCGAGCTCGTCCTGGGCGACAGCCTCCTGGTTTGCTTCGGCGATTGCCAGCTGCGTCTCCGCCCTGGCCGTCACGGCGGCCACCTTCTGCTCGTGCAGGGCCTCCAGCTTCGCCAGGACCGTGCGATTGTCAGCGAGCATCGTGTCGACCGCCGCACTGACGCCGGCGAGGTCGGCATCTATCCGGCCCTTCAACGCCTCCAGGCGCCGGCGGTAGCTGTCCTCCAGCAGCGCCTGCTCCTGGGCTTGCGCCTCCGCATCGAGCCGCGCCAGGACATCGGCGTTCACGGCCGTTCGCGCGGCCCGCTCGGCCATCGCCTTCGCCGTCTCTCGGCCCTGCATGAACATCTCGAACACCTGTTGCGAGGCCGGATCGCCGGGCACCACCACCGGACCCTCGAACAGTGACCGGGGCTTCCCCAGGGCCGCGACGGAACTCTCCATCTCCAGCCTGACTGCCCACCGCCCGCTCTTCAGCGTGGAATGGCCGATCCCGTAGAGACGGTGCGACGTACCGGACGGGGTCGCGGTAGCCACGACCCTGAAAGGCTCCACCTCCTCGACGCGCCGGTACAGATCCTCGCGCGGCGCGACAGTCGCCGTGAACCGCTGCCGGAACTGCGGCGATACCGCGTCACCATCATTGACCGACGCCTGGATTTCGACCTCATTGACCTGCCAGTACGGCGGCAGGTCCGCCGTCAGGGCCGACTCGAGATCGGTCGTGCCGGGCTGGTCCTGGGCGCCGGCCGGTCCATGAAGAGCGGCGGCCATTGCCGCAAGCAGTACTCCCGAGATGATGCGCATGCTGTCCTCCAAGTTTCTCTCTGTCCGCTATCGCCGGCACACGGCGACGCGGCGTCCCGGATTCCGGGATCGTTGCCGCAGACGGTATGCTCCAGAGCACGTCAGCGGGTGCAGGCGAACAGGTGATGAACCACGCACTCGGTCGGATGGCAGTGGACCGTGACGTACCCAGTGCCAAGCGACGTGCAGGACTGGCCGGAGCAATGAGGCCGCGAACTGATGTAGCGCGGTGTGCGGCGATGTACCGCGCACCCTTCCTTGGCCTTTTGGGCAACCGCCGTAGCGGCCTCGAATTCGTCCGCCTGGACAACCACCTTGTCCGCTTCGAGATCAACAATCGCAAGAGGGGTGGCGAAACACCCCGCAAGCGAAACCGCCAATGTCACCAGAACGGCCAGGTCGCGCAGGTTCATTTTCCTTTTCCCCTCCAGGGTGCAGCGCCGGGCCGGCACGTTCCAGGCAATCGTATGCGTCCCGACAGGGTCTTGCCCACTACGAGCGAGCCTGCGAGCGAAAGGGCGCCGCTGATCGGCACACCACAGTCACTCGAACAGGCCCCGTTCGGGACCGCGCCGCTTGCAGAACGCCAGAAAGTGCCGATCGGGATGTTTCGGCACGACACCCTTGGCCAAGATCCACTCGCGCCATTGGGCCTCGAGGTAGTAGACATCCCAGCCCGGGGCCTCGGCACGCGCGGCCTCGTAGGTGCCGGCGTCGAGGTGGAACGTGTCCCGGGTCCCGGTGCTGCTGCGCCGGCTCCGATCCCGCTTGGGCCTGATCACCACGGTGCTGCCCTCGATCACATAGCTGTAGTCCGGCATGTGGTTCTCTGCCTGATCGTCGGCGATGATCGTGCGCAGCAACCTCGTGAACTCCTTGGGGCTGGACGTGGACCCGCATTTCTCGCGCAGGGCGTCCAGCCGGATCTTCCACTGCCCCTGCCGCCCGCAGTGCTTGCGCGCGATCTCGTACAGCCGCCGCTCCAGAGGCTTGCGCAGCCGGAAATACTGGCGGCTCAAGGTCAGGACATGGTTGTTCTCGATAGCGTCGAACACCCAGTCGGAGAGCACCACCTCCACGTCTTCCATCCTGCCGTCCCGGGTCTCGCGCACGATCTCGGCTGACTCGATGATGCCGAACACCTTGAAGTATTCCTTGCCTCCCTGGCGGATGTTGGTCTCGATCTGGGTTCCCTGGAGCCGGCGCAGGGCGTCCTGGAGCAGCCTGTAGCCCTGGCCCGAGGTCTGCCTGTTCGTGGCGACCAGCATGTCGTACGCCTTGAACCTGAGCCTGCGGTCCACCTTCCTGCCCGCGTTCAGGGCTGCCATGCACTGGGAGATGATGTAGATCAGGATGTCGCGATCGTGGACCGTCGCCAGGCCATACTGTGACGGGTTCACCTTTAGCCAGTTCTCTCCACGCTGATAGTGCCTCGGACGGCGATCGGGACGGGTCGCCAGCGAAAACACGGGGTGCTCCATCGAACTCATGTCCCCTTTCGGCGCGGCGTCGTGAATGTCGCAGATGAACAGATCGCCCTGTCGATGGCGGTCCGGCAGCAGGGCAGAGATTGTGCGTTTCGTCATTTCACACACCGGGTGGCTGCATGTGCACGAAGATCCGCGCGGTTTCCGTCGGGCGGCATCGGCGCCCCGGCGCACGGTTTCGTCATTTCACACACCTGAGGGCGGCGGGACAGCCGCGGCAAGCCGCCCGATCGCAGGCTGCGCGATCGACTGCCGCCACGTCCAACCCTTCCAGCGCCGCACGGCGGGCCGGAGATGTCGGGGTGTACCATCCGCGGGGCTTTCGTCATTTCACACACCGGCTGGGTGCGCGCGGGGGGGCTTCCGTCGGGCGGCATCAGCGCCCCGGCGCACGGTTTCGTCATTTCACACACCGGGAACCGGCCCGCCGCGAACGGTGGAGACATCGTCGCGCAGCCGCAGAAGCCGGCGCACGGTTTCGTCATTTCACACACCGGACGGTGTCGAGAATGTCGCAGATGAACAGGTCGCGCCGAGGGATGGCGGTCAGGCAGCAGGGCAGAGATGGCGCGTTTCGTCATTTCACACACCGGTCTGCGGGATCGACCATCGTCACGTCCGGGCCTTCCAGCGCCGTACGGCGAGGCGGAGATGCCGGGGCATGTCATCTGCGGGGCTTTCGTCATTTCACACACCGGGTGGTGGCTGAAAGGCCGCCAGCAAGCCGGCTTGCCGCACCTACAGCGATCATCGATCTTCACGCGCGTCCATATCAACAGTTTGCCGATCGTGCCGGGATCTGTCATTTCGCGCATGGCAGCGTTCGTCATTTCACCCGCCAAGGGTCGTCATTTCACACACCGCGCTTCGTCATTTCACACACCGGCTCGCTTTCAGGGAACAAATTGTTATATGCGTTTTCAATCACTTGACACCGATTTTGGGCGCCCGATCCGACTCGTAACACGCACTAACGAATCTGTAACACAAGCGGGTGTCCGGCCCGGCCCGCACCGGCTTCCGTGCAGGGCCAATCCAGCCGGCCGAATCGCCTGCTCCTGCCCGTCAGTCCCACGGTCCGGCCGGCGATCACACTCGCTCCCTGCACAACCGATCCGCTCCCAGGACTCCACGTCCGTGTTCCGGCCTCCCACTCCGCAAGTGGCCATCAATGGGGGTGCTGCATGCACGGTCGGCGCCAGAAGAGCATACTCCGAGACACGCCGGCTGGCCGTATTGGTCGCATGGGGCATGGTGAGGAGCATGCGAGGAAGCCAGGCACCGTCGCACCCTCCCCCGTGCTATACTGGGGCACTGCGTAGTTCCAGCCGCGAGGGCGTCCATGTCAGCTGTCATCACAGAACAGGAACTGGCCTCAGCCTGCCGGGAGGCAGTGCGCCAATGGCCGCAGGTCCGGGCCGCGGTCCTGTTCGGCAGCCGGGCGCGCGGAACCCAGCACCCGGCCAGCGACTGGGACGTCGCCATCGTGATCGAGGGCGACGAGCCCCGCTACCCGGATCTGGCAACCTCGGTGTTGCCGCGATCGGAACTGCCTGAGGCTCTTGTCCGCGTCGACGCCTGGGCACTGTCCGAGCACGACCTGGAACGCCGTGCCCGGGTCCTCGGCACCCTGCCCTATTCCGTCTGCCGCGACGGCAGGGTGCTCGCGGGCGAATGGAACAGGCCGGATCCGGTGCAGATGGGCAAGGAGGCTGCCGTGGACCCGGACGACTGGGCATACAGGATGAAACAGGCGGTGCAAAAGATCGATGCCGCTGTCACGCAGATCGGAAAGCTGGCGCAGAGGCCTCTCTGGGCCGACAGCGGAGCGCATTGCGCCGACATCCTCGAGGCGTCCGCCAACGCGGCAGAGCTCCTGGTCAAGGCGGCGATGGAACGGCGCGGCGTGCCCGCCGACCGCACCCACGACATTGCGGGCCTCGCTGCCGAGTTCGGTGCGCAGCGTCCCGACGAGAGTGAACTGGCGCAGCGGATGACGGCCCTGAATGGCCACAGCCGCAAGCACCATACGGCGATGTACCGGTTCCAGCCCCCCGGAGCAGCGGAGATGGAAGCCGCCATTGTGCGGCTTGCCGCGACGCTGGATCTGTGGGCATCCGAGATCGAAAAGCGGGACGACGGCATGGCCGGACAGGTTCCCGAGCTGGCCCGGACCGCAGCCTTCGACATGGCCGCGTGGCCCGGCCTTCTCAGTTCGCCGGTGTCACCAGTGCCGACCGGGGGCGGTACTGCACAGGCAGCCGCCGAAGCAGTGCTGGCCGGCCGGCCGCTCCTGGCCGATGCAGTCGCGTCGTTCCAGGATGGGATACGGCGTGTGATGGATGACGAACCCGTGGACGATCTGCCCTCCCCGACGCCGTTCGACGGGATGTGGTGAGGAACCACGCAGACCGAAGCGCGCCGCTGGGCTCGACATCCAGGAGAAAACGCTCCTCGCCGTGCACGACCGCCCGGCAACCGCAGCGTCGGCGCTCCCCTGAAGAGTGGACCGCGAAGCGCCTGATCGAGGCCGGCAGCCAGATGATGACGGGGGCCACCTGAAGGAGGATGCCGCGCTTGTCGCGGCCTGGGCCATTGTCGCGATCGCGCTCGTGACAGGCGTCGGCGCGGCGGCGACCTGCTTCTTGATCTGGCGAGGAATCATCGAGATGCGCCGCTCGTCGATCGAGCGGGTGAAGGATCGCCACGAGGCCCGCGAGGCGGACCTTCGCCGTCACAAGGAGGTCATGGACGAGGCTCTTCACCGTCATGACGAAGCGATGACAGCGCTCCGAGCGCTGATCACACGCGGTTCGGCCGCCGCCGCCGACCAGCGCCCCTGGCGATCCCCCTTCCCCCTCCTGTCCACAGAAAAGGGACGTTCCCGGCGGCGATCGCATCCCAGGCCGGCCCGATCGGCGTCGGTGTCAGTGCCGGTCGGGCTCGAATGGCATCGGCGGTCTCAGAACGGATAGTCCGGGGGGGCCGGTGTTCTCTCTGGACCGATCCTCGATATCGTCATGCGCCAGATCGGGAACAGGCGCTCTGCGTACCGGATCCGGATCGGACAGCGGCGCCCAGGCATTGGGCGCTCCTGCCAGCTCGTCCTCATCGAAGAATGCGGAGGGCGGCAATCCTCCGGCGGCGTGCAGGCGGATGCCTTCAGCGAGCTGGAGAAACGCCTCGTCCAGGATCGCGCCGCGGAAGTCGGCGTGGCCCAGCTCCGCGTCCTGGAAGCTGGCGCCGGTTGCGTCCATGTGCCGGCAGTCAGCGCGAAGCATGTGGGCGCCAAACCGGGCGCCGCGGGCGCTCGCGCGCGACAGGACGGCGTCGTTGAAACACGTATCCTCCCATTCGTCCCACCCCTGGTGATCGACAACGCCCGTCCGGAAGGCATGGAACCGGGCCTGGTCGAGACAGGCGCGGGACAGGTCCGCGTACTCGAAGCTGGTCCCCGTCACCCCGGCCTCCGACAGGTCGGCCGCGACCAGGCGTGCGTTCCAGAAGGAGCAATACTCGATGGTAGCGCCGCGAAAGCACGATCGCATGAGGTCGGTGCCGTGGAACGACACCTCGTGGAACGCGGATCCGGAAAAGTCCGCCCCGACCAGGGAGCGGTTGCGAAAATCCGAGGCGAACGGTCCTCCATCGACGGCGATGTTGCGAAAATCGCGTTCGCCGCGCCCGTAGGCGGCCAGCACTCTCTCCGCGGAGAATACCCGGAGTCGCGGCTTGGTCATGGCTCTCTCCTGGTTGCGTCGGATCCTCCCTTCAAACGCTGTAGCTGAGGGGCCGGGACGCGGGAATGGCCCGGGTCCGTCTGTCCACAGAAAACCGACATTGCCCGGTTATTCCCCTGGCTCGCACCCGATAGCCTGAGTGCGGTCCCATCCCTGCCTGGAGGTCCGCATGCCCCCCCTGTCCCGCGTTCTCGCTGCCGTTGCACTCACCTGCGCCGTCCTGGCGCACCCGCTGCCGGCGGGCGCCGACTCGAACTTCGACACCCGGAACGTCGCGGCCCGGGCGCATGCGACGGCCATCCGGGGCGCGTGGGACCGGCTCGCCGGCTTCATCCGGGGCGCCCCGGCCGCCGGCGTGACCGTGCCCGAGCGCCTCCCCTACACATGGCTCACCTCGACCGACGTGCCGGCGGCGGGCGACTGGGAGGCCGGGTGGACCGAGCGCGGCCTCGACGTGCGCTACTGCGACGACGTGTTGCTGGTCTACGCCGCCGCCGAGGACCTGCTGCTCGTCGACCAGCGCACCGTGCAGGCCCAGGGCGGACTGCAGTGGCTCGTGGGCGGCGTGGCCAGGGGCATGACCCAGGCAGGTTCGGTGAACATCACCCTGCCGGCCTGCATGGGCACGCTCCCGGACCGGCGCGTCGCGCTGGTCGGCAGGGTCCAGGACCCGTTCGGCTGGGACGTGACCAGGCGCCGCCAGGTCTACGATCGTTGGCAGGTGGCCTGTCCGCCGCCGGGCAAGCCGACCGAGACCCTCGGCCATCGGGATTTCGCCCAGCGCCGGCCGGTCGAGCTTCATCCCTGGGACGGCACCGACATGTCGCGCTGGCCGGCCAGCTGCACCGATCGCCAGGGAGCCACCTTCACCTGGAACGGCGCGACGTTCCCGCTGCCTGACCGGGCGCGCTGCGAACCCGAGGGCGAGACCGGCATCGACCTCGCCGGCGCCGAGGTCATGGAGTGGTGTTCACGGCCCTACGACCCGCAGGGGAACAACGAGCCGCGGTGGCACCTGCGGGACGGGTTCTGCGCCGAGGCCGAGACCGCCGGCGTCAGCACGGCGCTCGACGGGCGTACCTGGCACGGTCCGCCGAGGAACGCATACGCCGGTCCCGCGAGCGGCCATCCGTCGCCTGCCGTACCTCCGGTGCCGTCCTGCACCGCGGAGCCGCACTGTCCGGCGAACTTCGTCGACGGCGGCGCCGTCGGCCAGGCGCTGCGCATCCGCAAGTACCGCCATATCTGGAGGGGCGCGACCATCCAGGCGGTGGACAACCGCAACCCCTCCTGGCGCCAGTCGAAGTGCACGGAGGCGTATTGCGAGGGCGGCCTCGCGGTCCGGCTCTATCTCGAGCACCGGAACCCGGGCGCCACGGGGGACGGGTTCCTCTACGACGGGTCGGAGAACTTCAGCGGCTGCTACCGGACCGAAACCACCACGGTGACCTGCCCGTCGGGCCAGACCGGCGGCGGCACCCAGGTGGAGCGGGTCTACCATCCGGACGACGGCCGCGGCACCGTGGTGGCGACACCGGCGCCGGCGTGCGTGCCTTCGCTCACACCTCCTCCTCCTCCGCCGCCGCCACCTCCTCCGCCGCCGCCACCTCCTCCGCCGCCGCCGCCACCTCCTCCGCCGCCGCCACCTCCTCCGCCGCCGCCGCCACCACCTCCTCCTCCGCCGCCGCCACCTCCTCCGCCGCCGCCGCCACCTCCTCCACCGCCAAGCTGCGCCTGCTACATGTGCGCGGAGTGGATCGTCGACGAAGTGTCGACATGCGTGCGGTACAGGTGCGAGACCAACGTGTCCCACTGTCAGGGGAACTAGGGGGTGCCTGATCCGGGACACTGTGCCAATGCCGGTCCCCAATCCGAGAGGCCGCCAGGCCAGGTTCTCGACGCGCGAGAACCTGGCCTGGAGACGCCGCTTCCCCTCCCCCTTCAGCTACTTTGTCCCCGTTGTGCTCCTGATGATTGCAGTGGTTGCGGGTGTTGCAGCGCTCATCGCGCCGGCGGGGGAAAGCTCTTCCCAGTTCGGCCGTGCCCGAGTCATCGACGGCGACACGATCGAGGTGCAGGCAACGCGCATACGGCTGCACGGCATCGACGCGCCGGAACTGGACCAGCCTTGCCTTATGGACGCGCGGCAGTGGCGCTGCGGGCGCGAAGCCGCCCGCGCCCTGGAGGAGATGATCGGCACAGGCACGGTGACGTGCGAGGTCCTGGACCGCGATCGCTACGGACGCAGTATCGCGGTGTGCCGAGCTGGCGGCGAGGATCTGGGCGCCTGGATGGTCTTGCGTGGATGGGCACTCGCCTACCGCCACTACGCGACGGACTACGTCAGCGAGGAAGCGGCGGCAAAGGCGGCGCGGCGCGGGATCTGGCGCGGTACGTTCATGCCGCCGTGGGAGTGGCGGCGCCAGGCGCAGTCCGGAAACCGGCAGGACGCACCCAGGGCACGACCCGGGCCGTGCCGGATAAAGGGCAACATCTCCAAGAGCGGCGAGCGGATCTACCACGTGCCGGGTGGGCGGTACTACGATGCGACACGGATCGATCCCGGGCGCGGCGAGCGGTGGTTCTGCACCGAGGCCGAGGCGCGGGCGGCAGGCTGGCGGCGGTCGAGGAGGTAGATGGTCGTGCCGCGGAGCACGCCGGCCTCGCCGTTCTCGGGCGCGCCACCGAGGCGGGGTTCCGGGTCTACCGGCTCATGGTCGACACTCCCGCGCCCGGGATCGGGCCGGGACCGTCGCAGACGTCCCATTCCACTGTGTCCGGGTTCGCCGGAGGCACAAAGGAGTACTTGGAAATGCTGATGCCGCTCCGCTGGTGGTTTTTCGTAGCCGGCATGGTGTCCGTAGGCGGGCCGTTCCTATACCCAGGTTGGCCTCCGACCTACGAAGACCACCCTCTGTGGATCACTGTCATCAGATACGCAGGGATAACCTTCGGCCTGGCAGTTCTTACCTTTTTCCTCTGGCTTGGAGGGCGCATACTTGAACATATGTTTTCCAAAGCCAAATCGAGCATACTCCGCCACCCAACGTTTACAATTCCGGCTACCATTGCCGTCGCTGTTTTGGTCACCAGCCCAGTACTCGTACCCGCGGTTCTCTACGCGCTCGCGAAGAACGACCGCACCGTCCAGCGCGAGGCAGAATCTGCCACTGCCGGTCTCCTCTACCACATCATTTCCGATCATGGCCCCGCCAACCAAATCATTTTCGATACCGAATTCCACCATCCCTTTGGCGGATCCATCGACGTAAGGCCGGATTCGCAACGCGACGGGGTCTTCTGGATCGTACTCAATGGATTAGCGAACCTGGACTCCTGCATCTCGGTCCTGATCGCCGCAGATATCGTCGCGGACCTGCTCGTCTCTCCCGCGCCTGCGCTCCACGCCATAGTGGTACGCCCAGACACCCACGCATACACGGCGCCGGCGGCGCTCGACTGGCCTCTCCCCTCTCTCAGGGCGGCCTTTGACTGTGAGGATCACTGGCGCGGCCCGAACGCAGACACCGCTGCGGCCGTGTATCTGCAGTTCGGCCCGCGCCCCGCCCGGGACAAGCCCCGGCGCCTGGAGCACGCGGAGGAATTTGTTGGGCGGCACACGCGCCTAGTCCACAGATCCCCGGCGCCTTGACCGACGAAGGAACAAGCGATGCCGATACGACTACGCTGGTGCCTTGTCATGGCAGGTCTCATCCGGACGGTCCTGAGCCAACTCTTTGTGGACTAGGCGCCTGTACCGGCAACCGAGAGTACCCGGCCAAGGAGCAGCCCCGGGACACCCATGGAAAAGGTCAAGAGGCCCGCGCGCCGCCATCGGTTTTCCAGAAGCATTGCCGCCTTCACAAGGAACACGGTGAGAAACACGAAAAACCACCAGCGGATCGGCATCAGCATCTGCATCGCTCCTTGGTCCATGGACTTCTCCAGACCGGGTTCGGGGGTGGAATCATAAGGGGGCTCCGGCTCCAGGCCGAATCCGGGGCTCTGCTCGGGCCAAACTGCAGGTAGATGGCGTTTGCATGATCCAGACAGGGATCGACGTGCTGTCCGGTGAGTGAGGCTGCTGGATAGCCGCGGGTGTCTGGCTGTACCACGATGTTGTGGAGGGCAGGCGTGGGAAAGGTGAGCATACCCGCGACGGTCTCCGCGGCGCTCACGACGGAGGTGCACGATTCTCGGTCTTCCACAGTGTGTAGTGAAATCCAGAAAACCCGTGGGTAGTGTTCGTCAGCCTTTACATCGATGGAACCGCCGAATGGGTGGTGGGCCTCGGTATCGGATATCTGAGCGGTTTCGGGAATGATCTTGTAGGAGAGGAGATGCTGCACAGATAGGTGAGGAGGGATTGATGAGGGGTCAAATTTTCGGTCAATGCCGGTAACGATGGCGTAGATCAGATTGGCAGTGGTCATGTGCTTTTGGCGCAGGACGGCGTTGTTGTAGAAATCATTGGCACCGGAAACACAAAAGAACACCAGGACGGCGTACAGAGATATTTCGATCAGGTGCCGGGTGCGAGGCACGGTCAGACTCCCCCGTTCACGCGCTTACCATTGGCATGGGAACGAACGTCACCCCCAGGGCTGCGACCTGGTCCTGCGTCGCAATCGCGCCGTCGATCCAGAGCACGTCGTGGGGCTCGAGCCCGTAGACGACGTCGCCGGCGGCTTCCCCGGTCTTGAAGTGCACGTGGTCGACATGGCCATCTCCGGCACCGGTATCATTGCCGCAGATGATGTGATCGGCGCCGGGCCCGCCGTCCAGGGTGTCCCCCTCCAGGTCGCCCCAGAGCGTGTCGTCGTCCTCCTCGCCGTAGAGCAGGTCCTCGTCCTGACCGCCGCGCATCGAGTCGTTGCCGGGCCCGCCATAGAGGATGTCGGTGCCCATGTTGCCGTTCAGGAAGTCGTCGCCGGGCCCGCCCTTGAGCGTGTCGTGGCCCTCGCGCAGGTGGATGGTGGTGGTCCGCGTCTTGCCCGCGGTCCAGGCGCCGGCGTTCTGCCCGCCGTAAATGGTGTCGTTGCCCGGGCCGCCATCGAGATAGTCGAGACCGGCGTTGCCGTTGATGAAGTCGTTGCCGGGTCCGCCGAAGATGGTGTCGGCATCATCCTCGCCGGTATATCCGCGAGACCAGTAGTCGTGAGCGGAGTTGTTCCAGTTGGTCCAGTAGACGCCGTTGCCCATGAGCGTGTCGTCGCCCCACCCGCCCTGGATGGAGTCAGCGCCGAACCCTCCGGCGAACACATCGTGCGCCAAGTACTGGTTGGCCACCAGCGTATCATCGCCGGAGGTGCCCCTCCACTCAATCTCCCGTTCGCTGTGAAAGTTCCGGCCTGTCTCACTGAGGTCAGGCGGAGGATCGCCCGGAGGCCCCCAGATGGCCTGCGCCGCAGCGATGTCGTCGGGGGAAAGGACACTCAATAGATGGTGATACGGGCTGTGAGGCGGCCCAGACATGACGACCCCGGGGACATCACTATGGTCAATCCCGATCGCGTGGCCGAGCTCATGCAAAATGACGTCGTGGAACTCCTGGTCGGAGAAGTCGTACGTCGGATTGATCGTAACAATGCGAATGATCTCATTGTCGATCAGCTCGTAGCCGCCAAGACCGGCGGGTACTCTGCCACCCGTGTGGATCACCCATGGGGATGTTGCGAAATAAGACTCCGTCCCGTAGCCGATGCGAAGGTCCGACTGAGGACTGTCGGCAACTTGGACGAACCGAATACCCGACACCGACTCCCACTGCGCCATGGCCCGCAAGACCAAGGGGTGCAACTCTGGAGCAAGGGGGCCAACGAGCGCTTCGTTCTGCACGCCGTCTGGACCGACGCTTCCGTCATGGTAGGACCACGTGACGGTTCGATCGAACGCTGGCCCCTCATTCTCGAACAGCACGTAGTTGCTGACCTTGACGCCGCCAGGGGCGCCGGCGCCGTGCTGGAGATCCGGCGTGGTCTGGATGACAGTCATGAATCGCCCCCCTCGGTTCGTCCGTCCCCGCCGGCAGGACCGGTGTGAAGCATGCTCCATGTGCGCGCTGCGTGCGCCAGAGCCAGCCGCACGGCGTCCTGGCGCCGCAGAGGCACTCCGTGCCGTGCCCTGTACTGCTCCCGCAGGCTCTCGAGGTGCGCCTCGTCCTCAGGATGCAGGAGCACCTGCATGCGGGTTGGGGGTTGGGGGTCCGATGTCATCTTGCTCACTTATGTCGCATGTAATGTGACTAATATGCTCTTTCCATCGTATAATATCAATAATAGTCGGCAGGGAATACGTCTCTGAGCCGACATGCCACAGTCCCTGCAACACGCCGCTCGCCCCGTGGTATGTTTCGGCCCCGCCGTGGTCTGAGTCGCGATGTGGTCCATGCTGACCGCCCGACGCTCGCCGAGGCCGTCGCGTCAGTCCAGGGCCGGGTACGCTGCGTGGTGGACGGACCGGTCGCCGGGCGTCGGCCTCCCGAGGCCGAGGCCGATCGACGGCAAGTGATGAGGCTGGCCAATCCCGCCTCCCCTTCGGGCCTTGAGCGACGCATGGAGTGTCCGTACTTCCTACGTATTCAGCGAACACTCCGGACAGGGGGGGACAGGGGGGAGCGCTGGCAGTGAACAAGGAACTATGGTGCAAGGTCCGCCGGCTGGTCGGCAACGTGAATACTCCGGGCACGTTGCGCTGGCAGGCAGCCGATCTCGGTGCCAAGATGGGTGACCACGGTGTCCTGGTGGCGATCGCTCAGGCGACGGACGGTGACTGGATGCCGCCGGCCATCCAGTACAAGTATCAGCAGTTCTTCACCCATTGGGCATTGCTGGCAATCACGAGGCTCTCCGATTCCAACAGGGATTCCTCCAGCATTCCCGCGCTGGTCCGGGTTCTATGCCAGTTGCACCGGGAAGGCGGGCTGGCGCGGGACCCCTGGATCGAGGCCATGGGCGGGATCAGGGACTGGCGGCAGGCAAGGGAAACGGAACAGCGGAAAGCTCTCGAACGTTTGGTGGCGGAAGGCCCTGGGCCAAGGTGGGTAGAACGGGGGCCTGGAGAAACCTCCGCCAGGTGGAACGAAAGCTGGAACCGCCTGACAGGCCGTGAGCAGGGCGACGACAGTCCTGACGACGACATGGAGGCGTGGGTTCTCGAGACCGCGAAACGTCCGCTCGCACACCCGTCGCTCAGTGCCGTTCGTACATGGCGGGACAAGCAGGTGGCACACCACGACCTGCGTCGATTGCGCCAAGGGATGACCGGGTACGACATCTTCCCGTTGAAGACCCTGGTGCGTGCGTACTGGGCGACGATGAAGGCGGCGCACCGTGTGCTGATTTTTGCGGACGGTTCAGGGCTGCACGGGCTGTACCCGGTTCCTGAATTCGACATCGTGGCGGTACTTGGCGGCAGGCGGTTACTCCGCGATCGGACGGACAGGATCGGGGAGCGCCTTATGGCGCACACGCGGAAGTGGGAGCTGTTGCTGAAGCAATCGGAAGAGCGGCGGTACCTTGACTTGCGAGCACTGAGAGAGGCAGCGGAAACGCAGAAGAAAGCGGGCACATAGTGAGATGGGAGTCATCCCTCCTGGCGTCGGATCGCCGCAGGCAGCGCACTGGCAATATGCTCGAGCTCGCCGACGATGCTGTTCAGGCGGCTAACGTCTCCGCCACACGACCCGAGCCTGTCAGCCTCGGCGCCGGCCTGCCCTGCCAGTACCCGCAGCCTGCCGAGGAGCCTGCCGCATTCCTCGGCCGCGGCGATCTGTTCCTTCATGTCCGTTTTCTCCCCACGCTGAAGACCCCTGCAGGCTGTTCGTCGACCACGTCGGCTGTCACCGTTCCCGCGGTCTCAAGAACCCGCAGGGGCACCTTGGCGCCCCGCCTCCCAAGGATGTGCACCCGGTCGATCGTCAAGTAGTAACCCGTCCGCGGTCGCCGTAGCCCTTTGGTTCAACCTGCAAGGCGGCCAACTCCCGCACCAGGTCCCGCCGGCACTTGAACAGAGTGGTAGAGGACTGGAGCCATACCCCGGCCCTGCGTTCCACCCACCCTTCTGCGACGGCATCGCCCCCGTTGAAACCTGCACCCCCGAAGCGTACGAGGTCGCCCTTGGGATTGACGGCTGCCCGAACGCCGAGTTCCGCACCCCGAACTTGACTGTCGACGTACCCTCTAGCCGGCAATCCGTTGGGCAGCATGAAGTCGAACACGAAGCCCTTGTCATCGGCGTCGGGCCACCGGTTGTCGTCCTCTCGCAGCGAGAACAGCTTTTGTTCGAGCCCGGCGTTGACGGCGCAGACCATCAGGTTCCGCCAGGCCTGTGCCCGCATCCCCTTGTACCGCATCGTCTTCGGGTACTGCCGACTCCAGCCGGCAGTCGCGATCATGCGGACGTTGTTCAGCTGCTCGAACCCGAAGTCTCGCTCGACCTGGTAGCCGAGTTCCTCGAGGCGGTTGTTCAGACGCGCTTCGTTGAGGAGTTCGATTGGCGGGTCGCTGTGTTCGCTCTCCATTGTCGTCAGGAGCGCTGCGTGCGTGCGGTGTCCCAGTGCCCGGGCAAGTGCTTCGCTGAGGTGTGCCGAGCCGACATGCGGCAGGCGTCTGGCGAGCGCATGCTTGACGCCTGCGACGGATTCCTGAGTAAGGGCAATGGCTGCCATCCGAGCCTCCTCGATCGATGCGCTTCGTGCCGGTGTCCGTCGATTACGCACCGACCTGCGCGAAGACGGGAGGTCGATAAGCCGTGTGTCTGCCCGTTTAACCCGACGGCAGGTTGGGCAGGGTGCCCTTCTGAAGGTCAGGGTAGGTCCCGGCCCGCTTGCGGTCAAGATGGCTCTCATGGCCCGGATCGCTATCGTGCTGACCGCTTCCGCGCCTGCGCGGCAGGGCACGCCATCCGGCTCTCACTTCTACGATCACATATCTGCCGGGCGAGCGGCGTCCATCACACTCGCCGGGAGGCGAATTCCCGCCTGGCAATCGTGAGCAGATCGCGGTGACCCTCGTGAAGAGCCTGCGCGCGTCGCGCTGCTTGATCTGGTGGTGAGTCGGTGTCGTACTTTGTTGGCAGCGCCGCTAACATGTGTTCGGATCGTGCCAGAAAGTCGTCGGACAGTATCAACCAAGAAGCATCCAAGGCCGAACGGCACCGCTGCCAGGTGTTCCAGAAAGCCCCCTCCGCTTCCGGACGGCTGGGAGAGTTGAAATAGTCGTGCGACCCGGGACCGTACTCGCCGCTGTTGTAGCCGTGATCGACAATTGAAGCCTTCTCCGACGCTTTCTTCAGGCACGTGAGAACCGCCGTGTAGCCTTCTCTGCGAGCGTCCCATACTCGGTTGGAACGGGTGGCCCGCGTGTTGATTCTTACTGCCAGGAGGGCAAGCACCCCTGTGCCGAGCGATCCGGCCAATGCAGCGGCTACGGGCAACAGGTCGCGGAACAGGTCGCTCATGTGGATGGGGGCCAGTGGTTCATCGCGCGCAGGTCAGTGCCAGAGGATACAGCAGCAGGGGTTCAGCGTTCCGCCGTGTTGTCACCCCTGCCCGCCAATTCCCGCTTCCGAAAGCATTGCCGGGATGACCTGGGTACCCTTCCTGCGGGCGAGATCCAGCGCCTGGGCGATCAGCGCGGGCGTCAGCCCGGGCAACACCGCGGATCGGTTCACGCTTGCCACGCCCAGCGTGTGCTGGAGATCCAGGATCTCTACGGTCAGCGTCGGCCAGCGCTGCGCCTCGATGCGCCACATTTCCACCACTCCGAGGTCACGGTAGACGGTGGGTTTATCGGCATCGCCGTGGCGCCGCTCCACCTCGATCACGAGCTGGGGGAAATTGACGGTGAGGAAGGCGAGCAACCCGTCTTCCTCCTGCAGGTCCCGATACCGCACCGCGGCCTCGCCCAGATAGAAGCTCTCGTCGGCCTCGACCCGCCGGGATCCGGGTGAAGTCCATGTGGTCCCGCCAGCCGGGACCACTGGGATCGACAGCGCCGCCGCGGCGCTGGATACAAGCGACCAGGCATATCGCGACGTTTCCTCATGGGGGCCCGACGGCGCCATCAGCGTGACCTCTCCGCACTCCGGATCGACAAACACCCGCCGGCCGAAATCGGACCAGTCGTGCTCGAGTACCGCCGGCAAGAGCGTCGGCGCGAACTGCCAGCTGAAGAAGGACGAGCCCATTCGGCCCGTACCGGTCGCATCGAGGTCTTCGCGTCGACGCGGCAGTACACTGTCCTGAACCTGCCCGTGTTCGTGGAGCACCATTGCCGGTTCGCCCATCCTTCAGACCGCTCTCGCTACCGCTAGTCTAGCGTGGCCGCCACTGCAACGGAAATCCTGCCCCACATGGCGGCCCCGCTCTACGGGCACGACCCGCATGGCTGCTCGATGCTGAGGCGGTCGTCAAACTGCGCGCTGCCGGCGGCCACGGTCTCGGCACGGAGCACGCCGACGGAGGCATCGCCGTCCACGGCCAGGGCACCGCCGACACTCAGCCCGGACCCCGAGATCAGGGTCTGGCCGGCATTGAGTGCCCCGTCCACCGTCGCGGTTCCGTCGATGACCAGGGAGCCCCTGACCGTGGCCGCACCGGCGGATGTGATGGTGTCGGCCGTCAGGGTCTTGCCGACTGCGAGCGAGCCTGTGAGCGAAAGGGCACCGCTGACCGCGAATGCACCGGCACGGCGAATGTCTTGACCGTTCATGTCGAGATCGCGGCCCATGACGTTCACGTCAGGGCAGATATCAGCGGGCGTCGGAGCCCTGTGCACGGCATGTCCGCACCAGGCAGCGTGCCTGTATTCATGGTACGCGAAGATCGCCCCGGTAGTGATGCGGTTTGGCCAGGCGACGGCAAAGTCGGCCAGTGAAACGGCAAGGGACGGTCCTGTCAGGCACGGCGAGGCGATTCCGGGGGGGCAGGCAGTCCCCTCGGCGACGATGCCGAGCACGCGCTGGCCGCCCCCGTGTACCAGGGCTTCGGCAGGCCAGATCACATCACCGGCGTGATCCACCTGCCCCGCCGCCATCCGCAGGCCGTCAGGCAGCGTGCCACCGCCAGGAATCGGCAGGATGAAGACCGTCAGGTCGCGCTTCAGAGGCCCGCGGCGATCGAATGACGCCGGCAGCAGATCTTCGTCCTGGAGGTCGGCAACGGTGACCTCCAGGCCGGGTCCGACGCCCGCGACCAGCGCAGGATAGTCGGCCTGGAGGTGGTGCCGGGCGGCATCCGCGAGAAGCGAGACTGCGTATCCGGCCTCGACGTGCCGCTGCTCCTGCTCGCGCTGCGCGACCCAGGCCTCGGTGCCGGCCAGGAACAGGCCGAACAGCAGCACGACCAGCGTGATCTCGAGGCTGACGCCCCGCAGCCGGACGGCCCGGCGCAGCCGTCGCCCCGGGCGGGCAAGACGCCGGACACCGGATGTGGCCGTCAGCATGTTGTGGTCCCCATGTCGACCTGATCCACGTCACCCCCGCCCCGGGTGGTCAGGCTGCCGCCCTGCGCGCAGTCGGCAATGATCGCTTCGTCGTCGACGCCGAGCGTGCCGGCACCGGATCCGGCAGTGCCGACTCGCATCGCCCCGAGCACGCGGGCATCGTCGCTGGCAACGGACGCCGTCACCTCGACATTCCCGGCAATGGTGCTGCCGCCTGCGATGTCGAGGTCACCGGCAACGGCCATGTCCTGCGTTACCGTCAAGGCTGCCGTCAGGACGAGATCCTCGTCGGCCTCCAGATCGGCGGCTTCGAGAGAGGCCGCCGTCAGGTCGAACCCGCCCATGTGCAGGGCGGTCTGCATCCTGTGGGAATCCGGACAGGGCACCCCGGCGGCCGGAAGACGCATGACCATGTCGCGGCACCAGTCCTCGTGCCGGATGGTGGTAAGCGCCATCAGCGCGCCGGCGCGAAACTGCCTGCCCGGGAACGCGCCGGCAAAATCGACAAGCGAGGTCCGGATCATCGGGCCGATCAGGCAGGGCGGCCCGATGCCGCTCGGGCACGTGGTCTCGACCATGCCCATCAGGGAGCGCCCGCGGCCCGTGACCAGACCGGTGGTGGGCCTGGCCACGTCGTCTGCCGGCACGTCGATGTGGCCGGCAAGCGCCTGCAGGCCGCCACCGCCAGGGGCGGGCATGACCAGGACTGCCAGGTCGCGCTTCGTGATGCCGTCAACCGGTTGAAAGCCGTCAGGGAGCAGGCCCGCGTTTCGGAGCGTGCCGAGCACCAGCTCCGATCCACCGCCGATGCCGGACGTGATCGTCGGCCAGTCGCTCATCAGGTACTCGTCGGCTGCCGCCGCCAGCGTCGCCACGATGTGGCCGGACTCCCTTGCCCGCTCCTGATCCTCGCGGTCCTGCAGCCACAGGGTCAGACTGACACCCAGGACCGCCGTGACGGCGGCGCCCAGCAGGAACTCGAGGAGAGCTCCTCCGCAACGCAGCCGCCGCCGCGGCCAGGCTCGACCTGCATGCGCGACGCCTGCCATCACAAGTCCTCGCACCCTTCGCACGCTCCGGAGGAGAGCGTCGCTGTACGCAACGTGGTCGCGATGACCTCGCTGTCGTCGACCCGGTCGCCGTCTGGCACGCCCTCGACACCCGTCACCTCGATCTCGGCGCTCACGGCCAGGCTGTCGCTGTCCAGTGTCTCCGCCTCCACACAGGAGCGGTCGGGGGCCAGCGTGACGGCGCACGCGACCAGGTCGATCCTGGCCGCGGTCAGCCTGGCCGTGACCACCAGGCTGCCGACGGCGTGGTCGACGGTGGTGCCGGTCAGGTTGAGCGAGGCGCTCTCGCCACGGCCCAGCGTCGCGTCCACCGCTACAGTGCCACTCGCCGCCGCCCCGGAAACGACCTCGACGGTTCCTGCGTTGACGATGTTCGCCCCGTCGACCGCGAGCGCGGCCTCCATGGTCGTCAGTCCAGGCCGTCCGGGCTGCGGCGCGCGGTACAGGAACTGCCGCGCCACGGGCACCGAGAGCGTCGAGACGGCGTAGAAGTCTCCTGCCTGCAGCGGCAGAACGGCATCGACGGTGGCGCAAAGGTCGGCAAGGCCGCTGCTGGCCACCACCGTGTCACAGAGAGGGACACCGGGGCCGGCGCTGCCGGCGATCCGTGCAACGGCTCCGAGACCGGCGTCTGTGGCGCCGGTCTCGATGGCGCCGGCAGCCACTCCCGGTTCCGGCCGGAACCGGGAGATCGCCGCCCTGAGCGTCGCCGGCGGCGTCGCGACGGCATCCTCCACCTCGATGACTGCAAAATCCATGTCTCCCAAGCGGTTCTGCGTCGCCAGGCCGGCAGGCTGCAGCCGCGCACGGGCGGCCAGGCCCGCCGACATCGTCTCGATATCCGCCGCGCCCACGGGCGTATTCGCCGCCAGCGTGCCGGCAGGCACCCGCGCCGCCGCGCGCGCGGTGGCGATGGTCCACAGCCCCCACTGCCTCCCGGCCTGCCGGTGTTCGGCGTACCGGGAGGCGAGCAGGTCGCCGGTCTGGACAAGAGCCATGACACCCGCGGCAATGAGCGACATCAGCCCGGCGGCGAGCAGGGTCGCCAGGCCACGCGGATCCCGGCGTGCGGACTTGCGCCGTTTCATGGCGGATCCCCGACGATGTCCGACACATCGTGGTTCCGATACAGCAGCAGGCGCGCGCACAGGCCCGGAAGCTCGGTGCAGCGTTCGCCTGCGTGCCAGCGACGCAGCGGACTGTCGGGGCCGGCGCAGCCGTCCCGGCAGGCAGCAAGAAGCGATGAAGCGGTGACCGTACCGCAGGTGGATGCGGCGCAGACGTTCCTTCCGGCAGCCGCATCCAGGCCCATCCGGCGGATGGTGTCCCACGTGGCCCGCTCACGGGCGATCCACGCCCGGGCCTGGATGCGCGGATCGGTCAGCAGCCGCGTGGACTCCACACCGGTCAGCGCCGCCGGCGACAGGCCCCAGGCGCCGAGTTGCCCCCAGGCGCCAATCGACCCCCACTCCCCGGTCGCGCTCGCCTGCGCCCATGGGATCAGGGCCCGGGGAACACCGGCGCGCCGCAGCGACACATCGTCGGGTGTGGCGTGAGCCGGAAGCGCGAAACCGACCAGCAAGGCCAGAAGCACGGTCGACAGGGTGATGGCCCGGTGTGCCATCATGACCGCGGCTCCGGCTGCAGGACGATCACACGGCCGCAGGCCCGCAGCTGCAGCGCCCCGCCTCCCCAGGCGAGGCCCATCACGTGAGGCCCTGCCACACAGGCACTGCCTGTGTGGCGCCCGTCGAACAGGAGGCGGGTCTCGTCGCCCGGCCCGGCGCCAAGCGTGCCGCGCACCGGGCACTCGAGATGGCCGCAGCCCGCGGCGAGCCACGAGAGCAGCACCCGCCCCTCCGGACGCGCCACAATGCCGCGCCAGGTCCGGACATCGCCCGGGGCGTCCGTCCCGGCCCCCGCCTCGCCCCACAGGCCATCCGGGTCCTCGCCCGCATCGCGGCGCGCGCGCACCACGACCGGGGTCCATTTCGGGGGCATGTCGGGCCGCTCCCAGTGCCACAGCCAGGCAGGCACCGTCAGGGGAAACTGGACCCGCGCAAGCATGTCGCCGGTCGCGCTGTCGGCGATCCGCAACTCGCCCAGGCGCGAGCTCACGGCCGCGGGTTCTCCCCGCGTCTGGCCGGCTCTGAGGATGTCTCCCTCATGGATGATCGCCCAGTCGGCACTGGATCCTCCAGCCCGGTCCCATGCGATCACAGGCGCGCGCCCGGCGACATCGATCTCGGCCACATGGAACTCCCTGATCGGCCCGAACTGCTCGTCCAGCAGGGTGCGCAACGCCCCGTCTTCCGGCCGGCGCCAGGGGAGCGGCAGCGCCAGAGGCCGCATGTGGCCAGCCTGCGCGCCGGTCCACCTGAAGCCGTCGAGGTCAAGGCCGACGACTCGGCCATTGAGCAGCAGCGCGCGCGATCGCCAGCCGCTTTCGCGCAGTGTTTCCATCCAGGTGCCGCCGACGCGGTCGACGACCGTAAACGGGCAGATGCCGATGACGCTCACCGGCGCCTCGGTTACAAGGGCGCAGTTGGCGAGGTGGCGAACAAGGTACTCGGGGTCCCCGTCAGCATCGTAGTCCTGGACCGCGACCTCGATCGGCAGGGCGCCGTAGACGTCGCGCAGGATCCCGGCGTCGCGCGGCGCGAGACCGCGCGACACCGGCGTCACAGCGACGTAGTCGATCCAACCGAGGGTCCAGCGACCGGCGGCTCCTGTCTCGGTGGCAGCCAGCAGGAACAGGGCCAGCACACCACCCACACCAACTTTCTTTGCAAGCCCCACTTTCAGCATCAGTGGTCTATCCTCGGTTCATGATGCCCGCATCGCACATCCGGCCCATCGTCATCGTCGAGGCCCACGGCAAGGTCCACACGGTCCGTGAGTGCCTGAAGACGCTCGGCATCCCCGCCACGGTCTACGCCACCGGCGGCTACCTCGCGGGCTGGCCCCGGAGCTTCACGCCGCTCGGGCTGTCCCTGGCTCCCGGCCGCCTGGTCGAACACCTGCGGACCCCTCTTCCCGGGGCAGACGAGCTCCGCACCTCCATCTCCTCTGCCGTCGGCGCTAATGACGCAGTCCCGATCATCCTCGCGACAGACGATGACATCGAGGGCGACGTCATCGCCCTGGACGCCGGCGAGATCGCACGCACCGCCGCTCCGGGCGCCACGCTGCTGCGCTGCTTTCCCGGGGCGATGACGCCGGAGGGCTGGCGTACCGCCCTGCAGGCCTGCTTCCGCAAAGGTCCGGTGACACTGAACGGGAGCCAGGACAGCCTGCAGGCCCGGGCCGTCGAAGGGCGGTTCCGGGCTGCAGTCGACCGGTGGATGGGAGCGACCTTCAGCGCTGCGGCGGACGCGCCATGCGGGCGGGTGCGCGCGGGCCTGCTGGCCATCGTGCACCGCTGGACGCAGGGGCATGACGCAGCGCGCCTTCCCGAGATCGGCGAGCTGCTGTTTGCCGCGCGGCTCACCGGGCATCCGGGGATGACCGCGACAGCACGGGTCCCGCTGCACGGCCCGCCGAACTCCGTTCTGCGCGCTGTCGCCGAGAGGTACTCCGGTGGACGAGTGCCCGGTCATGCCGTGCCTGCGCAAAGCGCCGGGGCCGCGATCGCGCCGCGCTTCAGCTCGGCCGCCTGGCACACCGCGGACATGCTGGTTCATGCCGGACGCCAGCACAGGCTTGCGGTTGGCAGGACCAGCGCGGCACTGCAGGCCTCCTACATGGCCGGCTCGATCAGCTATCCGCGCACCGACGGGCGCGATGTTCCCGCCGAACTGGCCCGCCACCTGCGGGAGCTCGCCGGCGCCTGCGGCATGCCGGACACGGCGCTCGCCAGCGGCACGCCGGTACACGGGCGCGACAGTCCGGTTCACCCGGTGCGCACGGCGCACCCGGCGCTGCTGCCCATGGCGCCCGTGCCGCGATCGGCATCGCACGCCCTCAACCTGCCACGCGATGATCCGGGTCTCGTCCACGGGCTTGTGGCGCGTCGCGCCGCCGAGATCTGCCGTGCGCCCGGCGCAGTGCCAGCCGCCTGGCAAGAGGCTGGATCCGGGGAACTGTCCACACTCGAGGCCGCGGCACTCGACGCCCTCGAGTGGACGGCCGACATCGGACCACAAGTGCCCTGGAGCACGATGACATCCACTGGGATCCGGTCCTGGCCGGTCGATACCATCCTGGTCGAAGGCATGGTGCTCGAGGAAATCGCGCGGCCCTCGACCTGGGCCAGCACGGCGTCTCGGGCAGTGAACGAGGGGCTTGTGCATCAACCCTACCCCTACGCGCTTCCGCAACTCACGCCGCACGGCGCCGCGATCCGCCGCCGGGTCGCGAGGCTGCTCTCGCGCCCGGAGGAGGCCCGAGCGATCGCCCGGGCTCTCGAGTTTCCGTTCGAGCGCCCGGGCGCCGACATGCAGGAAGCGCTGCGCACACGGCTCGATGCGCTCTGCGACATCCTGCCTGAGCCGCTGCTCGACGGCATGGCCCGGACCCTCGAGCTGCCGCTCGCACCGGCTGTCCAGGTGCGCTCCCCGCATGCGGTCGGCCCGGAGACGCCACGCCAGTCAGGCATGCCGCAACAGCCGGTCGACCCGGCGGCGGCGTCGAGGGCAGAGGATATCGGTCAGGAGCACGACGCGGGAGAGCTCGGCAACCGGCGCGATGGCGCCGGCCTGCACGGTGGTGTCAACGGCGTCGATCAGGGCGCCGTAGCGCCAGGGGTCGCGCCCGAGCAGGTCGACCAGGATTTCGAGCCGTGACTGTGGCTGCAGCCTGAACAGGGCGAGCAACGCCCCTTCGCAGACCTCCGGCCGCTCGAGCTCGAACGGGGTGAGCGTCAGGATGTGGCGCAGCAGGGAGTTCGCGGCCGAGTCGCCGGCTCCGCCCTCCATAGCGGAGCCGGGCTCCGCCTCCGGCACACGATCGCAACGCTCCGCGGCCTCGAGGGCCGATGCGGCGGCACCAATCATCTCCGGGCTGACGACATCCACGGCGTTCTCCGGCCTGGCAGCAACGGTGACCGAGTCTGCGGAGGGGAACCCCGCCCGGCAACCGGGGTTCAGCGTGAAATTTGTGGACAGGGGAAATTTTCCTCGGGATCTGGCGCGTTCGGTGCAGAGGTGCACTGGCGCACCGGTGCACCGGCTCGATTGCTAGGGCAGCAACAGGACAGGAAAGCGACAATCCGGCCCGGTCAGTCCACAGAAAACCGACAAACGCCTGTCCCGGAGGAGTTGCGTGCCAGCGCATGATGTGCCTCTCCCGGACCCAGGCAGGAGACGGCCGTGGCCATCACCACCCTCACCCCCAGGGAACCGTCGCGGGCGCACCCGCTGCGTGCCGCCCTCGCCGTCGCCGCTGCGTGCCTCGCCCTCGCGGGGTGCGCAGATCTCATGGCGGACCGCATTGCGGCGGAGTTGGAACAGGCGGACGAGACCATCGAGAAATACCGGGTTCGGCCGCCGACGGGCCGGGGTCCGGACCGTCCGTGGCAGGTGCTCCGGGAGGAATCCCGCCCCTACCTCGGGCTGGCGCCGGTGCGCGGCCGTTCGTCGCGCCTGCCGCCGGACCTGGACATCGAGATCGTCGTCCCCCGCAGCCCGGTCCCGCTCAGTGACACCGCGGTACGCGATGCCTTCGCGGTCTCGACCGGCCTGTCGGTCAGGCTGGTCGGGGAGTCGGTCCGCCTGCCGGTCGTGAGCTCGCCTGTCACGCCGGATGCCGCTGCCAAGCGCCAGCCCGAGGTAGGGGCGGGATTCCTGGTGCACGACAACCCCGCGGTCGAACCGGAACCGTGGGTCGGACGCGCATCGACCTTCCTCGACGCCTGGGCCGCGGACGCGGGCTATGCCTGGTCGTGGGACGACGCCCGGGTCACCGTACACCGCCGCATCACCAGGGTCTGGACCGTCAACGCCCTCGCGGGCCCCCAGGAATGGACGCTGGCGGTGTCATCGACCGGTGCCGGCGGCGGAGACGGGGTTTCCGGCGGCAACGAGCAGAGCGTCTCGGCCACCTACACGGACGACCCGTTCGAGGAGGTGCGCCAGACCCTGGGTTTTGCCGGCCAGGGCGAGGTTCTTCTCGACATGTCGCCATCGACCGGCCGGGTCAGGGCAATCGGCACCCCGGGGGCGGTGGCGCGGGTCGAGACCGCGCTGCGCGAGCTCAACCGCACCACCCTGCGCCCGCTGGCGCTGACCTTCTCCATGTACAGGATCACCCACCGCAACCGCCGCACCTTCGAGGTCGGCGTCGGCGGGATCCTGCGCGACCTGTTCAACGGCAACGGTTTTGCCGACATCGACGTGGCCATCGGCGGCGATACCGGGCTGGTGGTCAGCAGCCCGGCTGCCGGAAGCGGCGAGGACGACACCTTCGCTGCCGTGCTGCGCGCATTGCGCGACGTCGGCAGCGTCCGCCGCCTGCTGTCGGTGGATGTCCCTTCGCTGAACGGCAGGCCGGCACAGTACTTTGACCTCAACGACCGGGCCTATCTCTCCGAGGTCTCGATCACCAGCCAGGCCGAGACCGGGAACATCGAGACCAGTCTGGAGACCGCGACGGTCAGCGAGGGGATCCTGATCTCGTACCGGGCGCAGATCGTGGCCCACGACGAGATGCTGGCGCGCATTGCGATCAACCTGCTCGACCCGGCGGAGATCAGAAATTTTTCCGTGGGCGACGTGACGATCCAGCAGCCACAGCAATCGCGGCGCGCCATCGTCTCGTCGCAGTCGATCCGGACCGGCGAGATCCTGGTCCTGACAGGGTTTGCCGACCGCCTGCAGACCGGCGTGGACAGGCTTGGCACCGGACTGCTCGGCGAGTCACGGTGGGATACCGATGCGCGCATGATCGAGCAGGTCATGCTGGTGAGCGCGCGCATCGGTCGCCCGCTCGGCATCGTCGAGGAATCGGCCGGCCTCTCTCCGATGCAGACGGGTGCGTCCCGGTGAGCGTCGTCCTCGTTTCCGCTGCGCCCTATGCCGCCGGCGCCCTCTGGCTCACCGCCGACAGGCCCCGCGCGATCACGCGCGCCGCGAAGCGGTCGGGCCTGCCATTCCGCGCCCCCTATGGCACCCAGGTCGGTCTGGCCGGGCCGGGCGAGGAAGACCATGAGGGTGTTCCACCGCTCGCCGCCAGCCTCGCCACCCTGATCGGCAAGGACGCGTGGGTGGCGTTCGTCGCCGTCGACGAGACCGGACAGGCCTGCGTCGTGCAGGCGGCCTCCGGCGAGATCGTGTCAGACGCCGTCTACGGGACGGTGGAACAGGCCGCAGACGCGGTTCGCCGCCTGCACGACGCAGGCCCGGCCCTCTGGGCCTCGGCGGGGCATCTCGATGACCTGCACCCGCAAGAGATCGATCCCGCAGCCCTTGCCCGCGTCGCCGCCCAGGAACAGGTCATGCACCGCTCGGCGACCGGGGCCTCGCTCCCCCGGGTCGTGCTCACCTCGACACTGGCGGTGGCGGTCCTCGGCGGCGTCGGGTGGTTCGCCTGGGACAGCTGGCTGAAGCCGCCGCCTCCTCCCCCGCCACCGCCCGTCATGGTCTCGGCAGCACACGATCCGCTCAGACTGCTGGCAGGCTGCGAGCGCGCCCGCCGCGCCGCACTGCTCGACATTGCCGGCTGGATCCGCACCCGCGTCTCCTGCAGCGCTGAAATGGGCCGTGACGACCTGCCCGGGACGGGCGCGCTCGTAATGATCCAGCGCGAGATCGTGCGCCTGCATCCGGACCTCGACGCAGCCCCGGTCCTGCTCGCCGAGTGGGAGCTGATGCCGGGGCTGAAGGGGGCCGTGTGGAGGCGCATCGCCGAACGGGAGCTGCGTGACTCCGGCGTCTGGAAAATCTTTCAGGTTTCGCAGGACCGCGTCTGGGCAGCCCGTCGTCTGCCTTCGACCCTGGTGCCGTCTGACACCACGCCCGACTACGTGGCGTTCCGGGCCGAACTCGAACAGGCCGTGGCCCTGAGGGGCGGTGACCTCGAGCACGGCGACGCTCCAGCCTGGCCCGGCGGCCCGGCGGCGGCAACGCTCACCGTGCCCTTCGACCTGGCGACACTGTACGCCATCGTCCGGACCATCGACGGGGCCGAGATCCGGGCCATCGTTTCGGAACCGAAGAGCCGTTCGACCATCGGGTGGCGCGTCCACATGCGCAAGCGCGAGCCGGCGTCGATCACCGAAGACGAGTATCTCGCGCGCACCTCCGGGCCATGACGTCACTGCCCGGATATGGCGCCTGGCAGGCTCGCGCCGCAGTCCTGGGCCTGAAGCGCAGCGGGCGCGAACTGATCGGGCCGTGCCCGGCCTGTGGCGGGGACAATCGTTTCCGGGTGACGCCCACGGGTGGGGCGTTCTGCCGGCAATGCTGCCCGGATGGGAGCGATGCTGCCGCGTTCCGCCGGCTGATCGAGGCCGCGGGTTTCGCCTGGCCCACCAGGGAGAGCCGCTCGGAAGGCCGTACCGGGGCGCTCCGCTCCGGGGGCGCCGAACACCCCCGAAAAGCCGCCAGCACCCCTCAGCGGCGCTCTGACGGCGATTCAGGGGGTGTTTCCGCCCAGGGGAATGAGCACCAGAGGAAAATCCAGGCGAAAATTGCCCGGGCGCGCCGGCTGTGGAGTGCGGCGGTCCCGGACCCGGGCCTCGTGCGCGCCTACCTGGGCGCCCGGGGGTGCTGGCCGCCGCACGCACCGTTGCCTGACTCCGTTCGCTGGCTTTCGCGTGCGGCGATCACTGCGCTTCGCTGGCGGGAGGGGCCCGACGACGATGCCGCCGGAGCCATGGCCTGCTGCTACACGGTGAATGGCGCCGTCACCTCCGTCTCCCTGGACGCACTGCGCGCAGACGGCACCCGGTGCGCACCGCGCTGGCAGCGCACCCTGGGCGAGCGGCGCGGCGCGGCTTTTCGCGTTCCCGGCCCCGATGCACCGGGAGATCCCCTGGCGCTGGCCGAGGGGGATGCCGATGCGCTGGCGATCCGCACCTGGACCGGATGCGAGGCATGGTCGGGCGGCGGCACCGCAGGCGTGGCGGCCTTGGCGCTGGCCCTGGCGGCAGTCGCCCGACCCGTAACCGTGCACTGCGACGGCGACGGCCCCGGGCGGAAGGCGGCCTTCCAACTGCAGGACGACGCACTCGCACGAGGTGTGCAGGTCCGGGTGGCGTTCAACCAGCCCGGGTCCGACCCGGCAAAAGCGCTGACCGAAGCCTGGGCCGAACGCGTCGCGATCCTCGAGGCTGACGCCGGACTGTCCCGTTCAGACGCCGAGCATGCGGCGTGGGCCGAACTGAAGCCTGCCGACGGCGGGGCGGACCCTCAAACAGCAACCGCCGTCCAGACCCCAAGGCCGGCAAGGGAGGCTTGAAATCATGACGACAACGATCACACCTGAGGGATCGGCACGCAAGCTCCTGGCCGAGCATTTTCGCGCCCGGGAGGCCGGCGACGATGCCGGCATCCGGTCCAGCGTCCGGGACATGGCCAGGGCCGTGCAGGAGGACCAGTTTGCCCGGGCCCGCGCCGCCATCAGCGGCGCGGCCGCGCGGCTCACGCCGGAGGCCGACGACGCGACGATCATGGCCGCACTGGCCGATGCCTGGAACAGGTTGCCGCTCGAGGCGCGGAGTGCCGCGCTGATCGCCGAGGATCCCGGGCGGGCCCTGGAGCCGCTGCCCGGCGAGGACTGGGACGCGTGCGACCCGCCAGCACGGCAGTGGCTGATCCACGACATGCTGCCTACCGGCCGTCTGGCAGCGCTGTACGGTTCCGGCGGTGCAGGCAAGTCAACACTGGCGCTGCAGATCGCGGCAGCCGTGATGTACGGCGGCTCACCCCTGCACCCGGTGCCCGGCATACGGGATCCGGACGCGTTACGCGCCGACCATGCCGTCTTGCAGCCTGTTGCCGACGAAGGTCGGGTCCTGTGGCTGTCCTGGGAAGACGAGCGGAACGAAATGCTGCGGCGCTGGCGCATGGCACACCACGCCGGCGCGATCGTAGAGCCGTTCCCGAGCCCGAACCTGCTCCGGTTCGTGGACATGCGAGCAATCGGAGGCCCTCTGTGGGGGCCGCTGGAAGGCGGTCATGTCTCGACGCGGGCGACGTGGACCGAGGCCGGCCGCCGGTTCCTGCACACCCTGCCCGGCCACAAGCTCGCGATCCTGGATCCGCTGGCCGCCGCGTTCGCAAGTTCGGAAATCGACCGGTCGCTGGTCCGCGCCTTCACGTCTGCGATCGACGCGGCGGCCGAGGCTGCGGGCTGCACCGTCCTGCTGATCGCGCACCCGTCACAGGCCGGCCAGGCGAAGGGCGGCTATTCGGGCTCGACCGACTGGCAGGCGTCGGTGCGTGCGTTTTTGAGCCTCGAGGTTTCCGGCGAGACAGGCTGCCAGTTCGCGGCGGACGCCAAGACGGTAAAGGCGCCCGCGCACAGACTGCGCTCACCGAAGCAGAGCTATGCGTTCGGCGGCGGGCATCTGTGGCTGGCCCGACACTGGCAGCGAGCGGACCCGGAACACGCCTGCCCGGCCGAACTCGCTTGGTTCGGGTGCCGTCCGCTGGACGCGGCCGAGACGCATGAGCGTCACGCGGCGCAGGCGACCGGGCGGAAACCGAGGTCCGTGCTGGTGCCCGAATCGAGCCGCACGGACATCGGTGCGAACCGGCAGCGGGCGGGCAACGGCCTCGGAGACGACCTGGACCGCCCGTCCGGAAGCCCGCCGTACAGGTCGCCGTATGTCTGACCCTCCCGCCATTCTGGCCGTCGGTGATGCTGCGGCTATCATCCGGGCGGTGGCGCGGGAGTTGCAGGCTGACTGCCCGGACGACGAGATCCCGTCCGAGGCGGCGCTGACAGAATGGTTGTTGGAGTTTCCCGAAGAGGGCGCCGAGGAGGCGGGCAGTCGCCTTGCCGCACTGTACGGTGGCACCGAGTGGCGTTGGGCACCGCTGGACACCGGGCCGGCGTCGCCGCCGGGCCTGGTGGCAATCGGCAAGACGGGTCGCGGAGCGTGGAAGGGTCCGTCTCTGACCACGGTGCATGGCGACTGGTGCGCAAGGCCGGCTGCCGACCGTCCTCGGCACCCGCTCGCACCGCTCATCGCCTCCTGGCAGGGCCGTCCGCCCGACGTCGAGGCAGACACCCGCGAAACTGCGATCATGGCGGGCGCCCTCTTTGCCTGGGCGGCCGACAACGCGCCCGCCGTGGTCAAGGGCCCGCTGCATGACAACGAGCTGCCCATCCGTCCCGGTCTTGTCGACAGCGAGAGGGGCGAGATGCTGCTGGGCAGCGTGATGCCGCACAAGGACAGCGCGGTTGTGCCGGCACCCGCGCTCGTGGTTGCCGAGGAGATCGGGTTCGGGGCACTGTCACCCGGCCGGGGAGCACGCATCGACAAGCGGCTGCTGGCGCACGCCCTGCTCTCCGTACCGCAGTCCGAACGCCGGGCGGGCGGACGCTACACGCTGCGTCCGACCCTGCGCGAGATCGCACACGAATGGATCTGGCCGGCGCCGGTCGAGACCGGAACCGGCCAGGGCGGCCGCAGCGAGTGGAAGCCGAGCCGGCATGCTCGGCTGCTTGGGCGTGCCATGAACGCGGTGACGCTTGCCGGCGTCATCCTGCCGGACCGGCGCGAGTGGAGGCCGGTCATGTTCCGCTCCAGGCCGGACTTCTCGGATCTGGAATCGCGTGCGGTGATCGAGATTGCGCTGCCGGAAGCCGCCGATCACGGCCCGATGATCCGGCGTGATGCTCTGATCGCCGCCGGTGTGGTTTCCGATCCCGCCTTTGATGGCGCCCTCACCCTGGCGACGCTGTGGGACCGGGCCAAAGCCGCGAACGGGGGGTACCGGATCTACGCCACGCGTCCACTGGCCATGCGCAGTCCGCAGGGTCACCTGACCCGCGCCGACGGCACCCTGATCCTGGGGCATGGCCGCAATCCGCTCCCAGACCGCGAGCAGCGCCTGCGGTGGCTGCCAGGCGTTGTTCCGCAGCGCGACTGGCGCCATCCGGAAGCGGTACTCCTCGGACACGAGCGGCACCCGCACGCGGACAAGGTGCCGATCCTCGACCGCGACGATCGCCGCCGACTGTTCTACGGGCACGGAAGTGATGCGAACTCGAAGCAAATGCGGTCGTACAAGGCCGGTCGGGCCGATTCCCGTCTGCGTCAGCTCGAGATCGAGGGCCGGGTCGTGATCGAGGACTGCGGCCGGGAAGGATGGCGGATCCTGGAACCCCACCCGAACGCGACGGTGAAACCGACGAGCTGACGATCCTCCGGGGTGGTTTCGCCCCCGGGTCCTGCATGGCTGCGTGACCTGATCTCGAAGATCCGCCCGGCCGCGGTTCGGCAGGGTCGGACGCAGCGTGTACCTGCCGGCGCAGTGCGGTCGTTTAGGCACGTGGGCGGCCGCGCGATGTGGTGAATGGTGCAAACCCTTTGACCTGATGGTGCAAGGGTGGCGACACCCCAAACGAAGTGTTGATTTATCAACCACTTGCCACTCTCACACAGACATCGCCCGAAGTAGTTCCCTTGTCGAGCGGCGCACCGCGGTGCCAGTGGTGTAAGGGCGGCAAGCGCATGACGAGGGATGTGACGATTTTTTGGGGAAAAATATGAACACACCCGCGATGGTGCAAACCCTTTGACCTGATAGTGCAAACCCTTTGACCGGACCGTTATTTATCTGGTTTTTCAATAGTTTGAGAATCCTGCCCATCAGCCTGAACAGCGCGGATTCCTGACCAAGCGGCGCGAGGCAGCACCGATGGTGCAAACCCTTTGACCCCATGGTGCAAGGGCGGCAATATCTCGGATAATTCTGCGCTATTTCAATCCTTTAAGAGCTCACGACAGACGTCAGACGTCCTGGAACATACCGTGATTCCTGCTCCCGCGATGGCACTTGCATACGTGAACAGGTGTTCACGTATGGTGCAAACCCTTTGACCTGATGGTGCAAACCCTTTGACCTGATGGTGCAATCCCTTTGACCGCGCCGTCGCAAGTTATTGTATCGACACGGCTTTTTGACCCCCCAACAGAAAGAACAGTAGCTACAGCGTGCTGTTCTGTGTGCGCGCTTGATAGCGCGCTCTCTATGCGCGGCTCCTGATGTCGCCGCGCACCGAGCGCGCACGCGCGCACAACAAACCAAAAAAACGGGCCAGGGCGGCGCAGTTCGGGCGGACGGAGACCGGAACCGCGCCGCGCCGCGCCGCGCCGGGTACACCCCGCTCTCTCGCTGCGTCGGCCTGGCGCGCCTGGTCGACGACATGCAGAAAGCGTCACAAGATCGGGAGCGGCACCCCTCGCCTATCCGGCAGCTGCCCGGCGTCCGTACCCTTCGTCCTGGACCCGGACACCAGGTGACGGCGACATGACGCGACGCACGGATCCGCTTGAGCCGTGGCGGCAGGTATGGGCTGAGCGCTCGGGATGAAAGTGGCGGCGGCCCGGTCGGGAAGAAGGGTCGCCGCCAACGGGCAACACGCACATTCCCAAACCGCAAGGAACAGGCCTGCTGACCGAGAGTAACACGCTACCGGCCACTGTGCAGGCGCAGGTTGCCGGCACGCAGGCAAGCCCGCGGATTTTTCGAGCGCCGGGCCGCTGCCACTGCCCTTCCCTCACCCCGCGCGAGAGCCTCGTCGTTGGTTGCCTGTCACCGCGGCGCAGCCGGTGAACGCGGCCTGCGGCCAGTCCCGGCGCCCGGAAACGGCGGGTCGAGACTGGACCTGCGATGGGCAGGAGGCACCTACGAGCCCTGATTCTCCCGCCGGATCCTGGTCTCGGCCCTGGCGAGGTCGATCGGATCGGCGTCCATCCTCTGCGAGGGAGGCGCGAGATCCGGCGGAGGCCTTCCTTCGACCGATGCCAGGAGAAACTCGAAATACCGGTCCGCCATTCCCTGGAGGACTTCCTCGAGCTGGTCGCCCTCGACAAGGGGGTTCTGGTAATCCCCGGCGAGGAGCAGCTCGGGGAGCCGTTCGCGGGCGTCGTCCCAGCGCATCCACGGGACCCAGTCGTCGACGGTCCGGAAATCCATCAGCACCAGACGCCCGTCCTCGGGATGGTTCCAGGTGTAGAAATCATGCCGGTAGGTCTGCCACTCCACCGGCACCCGCAGCACATGGCGGCTGGCGCCGGCAGGGAGGTTGGTCGGCGGCAGGGAGGGATCGGTGGGCCAGTCCGGAGCCTCGGGCCAGTTCGGGCGATCGGTCGACACGGCAGTCTCCATGATCAGGGTGAGGGTGAGGGCCTCATGAACGATTTTCCAGATTTTCCGTCCGCCGTCACCCTCGGGAACCGGACACGTGGCGGGCAGGAACGACGGATGCACGCGGAGCGGCCGGTGCAAAGGTGCGCCAACTCACCCATGCACCGTTGAACCAATGCACCAATGAGCCGGTGCAACGGTGCGCCGGTTCGTATCTGTCCCGGTGCAGCGGTGCAGGTGCGAGCCTGGCCACCTCCCCGCCCTGCCGGTGCGGTTTTCGGTAGGGATACCGGCCGTCATCGGGTACACCACGGTGCCCTGTCCGACACAGCCATTCCCGGGCAGGGTGTTCTGGGCTCAAGAGGGGTGGAGAGCATGCCAACCGAAGACAGGCAGATCCAGGTCTGGGCACAGCCACTGGACCACGGGCCATGTGTCGTCTTCGGCGCGCGGTCGGTTGGTACGGGCCGAGAGCCGGTTCAGTGGAACTTCTGGCGCCGCGACGGAGACGGGATTTCATCGGTCGGCGGTTCAATTCACGACGCGCTGGATGACTGGTCGGTTCGGGGCGGGGACAGCTCGTGGTACGATGTGGAGATCCTCGCTGCGCCTGCATCCGTCGCGGCCGTGTACGTCGACCAGCCTCGGGCCGCCTGGCGCTGTGAACAGCGCTGGTGGTGGCGCAACTCGGGCCCGGGCGAAGGACAGATAGGGACGGACGCATCCTTGAGGAACGTGACGTGCGCCGACGCGATCGAGAGCTTTCGCCGCTACCTTCAGGACCCGCACGCCAGGCTGGCCTGAGCTCCTCCCCTCCCCCCGGCATGTTGCAGGGAACCTTCACCGTCGGGCCCGACATCCGGGACCTGTGGAAGGAGGCCTGTGCCCGCGGCGGGGTGTCGCGGACCACCGTGCTGAGCGACGCGCTCGACCGCGAGCTCCGGCGTCGAGCGCCGGAGGCCCCTTCCCCGCCCCCTCCCCTCGGTCCGGTCCGATCCTCCATCCGGGTCACCGAGCAGCTGTGTGCCCGGGTTGCGGCCGCGGCCGCAACCCGGGGCCTCTCCGCCAGCCGCTTTGCGACCCTCGCGCTTCGCTCGGCGCTGGCCGCCCGGGCGTTTCCCGGCCCGGACGCCGTGGTACGTGTTCCCCGCGGCCGGGGAACACGGCGGGTCCGGGCCGTGATCGTGCCCCCGGATGTCGCGGTGATGCTCCGGGCCCGGGCCGCGGCCACCGGCCGGACCGGCGCCGTGCTGGCCGAGGCGGCCCTGATCGAGGCCCTGGAGAGCCCTTCCCTGGTACCGGACGCACCAGGTCCGCGCGGGTCGCGGCCTCCCGGAGTTGTGCAGAACTTCCGCCTGCCGCGCGGGCTTATCGAGCGCGTCGACGCCGAGGCTCGCCGGCGCGGCATGTCCCGCTCGCGCTTCATGGCCGAGGCACTGGAGCTGGAGCTGCATCGCCGCGGTCCAGCCGGGTAGCGGAAGGCGGTGATGCAGCTCCAGCGGGTCATTCTCGCCCTGGTGCTCGGGAGCGTGGTGCTCGGGATGGCCGGCCTGTCGCTCACGCCCGGCGCCTGGTCGGATCCGCTGCGAACTGCCTCGCACACCGTGGCGGGCATCAGGGCGACGGTGGAAGCGGGCCTGGGACAAACCCGGGCGTTCATCGCCGGCGTTCTGGAGCAGGGAAGGGCCGGCGCTGCCACGGTGCTTGACGGGCTTGACGCGGCCCTCGGGTCGTCAGGGGCAGGCCCTGGTGCAGGGGCAGGCCCTGCGCCAGGGGGGCTCACCGGGATCGTCCGGGTGATCGACGGTGATACGCTCGAGGTGGGCGGGCACCGCCTGCGGCTGCGGCGGATCGACGCTCCCGAGACCGGGCAGGTCTGCTACAGCCCCGGGGGTCCGTGGGCCTGCGGGCGAGGGGCCGCGAAGGTGCTGGCGGGCTGGACCGCGGGCCGCGAGGTCAGCTGCACGGCGCGCGAGCGGGACCGTTACGGGAGGATGCTCGGGGACTGCAGCCTGGACGGGGTGGATCTCGGTGAGGCCATGGTAATCCAGGGCTGGGCGCTTGCCTGGCCGGGGGCGGGGCTCGATCGGCAAGAGGCGGCTGCCAGGCAAGCGCGGCACGGACTCTGGGGCAGCCGCTTCGTTGCACCGTGGGACTGGCGCAGGGGCCAGCGGGTGCGACGGTGAACCGGTGAACCGGTGCAACAGCGCACCGGTTCACCGGACTCCTCGCTGCATGACTCCTGACTCTCGGGCTCGGTTCCAGGCTGGAACGGACTTACGGCGTAAAGATATCAACGTGCAGTGCGCCGTGGTGCACGGGTGCAGAGGTGCGCGGGTTCACGGGTGGGCAGGCGGGCCCGTGCCGGTTTTCTGTGGACAGCCCGCCGACGGGGTGCGGTTTCGGCTTGGCCTCCGTGGCGGGCTGGTCCACCTTGCTCGCAGCGGCGCGGAGGGTCGGATGGGGCAGGATGCCTGACGGCGGCAGCGGTGGAACGTCGCCGGTGAAACTCGTACTGCGAAGCCGGACCGTTCGACAGGCGGGGAGGGACATCGCCCGTCATTTCGGGGCGCGCGCGCCTGGGAGGGTGCTGCTACACCCGCCGCCGGCGCCGGAGCTTGCCGAGCGGGCGGTGCTGAGCCGTGCCCGGATGCGGCCGAGGCGGGCCATGCGAACCAATGCCGGGGTGGCCGTCGTCGCCCTGGTCGCGTTCTCGACCAGGGCGGGGGCGGCCTTCCTGGCGCTGCCGGGGGCCGTCCAGGACCGCGCTGCGCGGGCGGTCGCCAAGGTCTTCGACCAGGCGCTCGAGACCGAGGCTGTCGGGCTGGCCGTAAGCGCGGAGGGCGGACGGCCGTGGATCCGGGTGCTGCTGGAGGCACGTCGCCGGGACAGCGGCATGTCGGTACTGCACGCGCACTCGCTGCGCTGGGAGGCCACGGGGCAGGTGGCACGCATCGTCTGCGCAGCGATCGCGGAGACCCTGCGGGGAGCGGAACATGGAACCCACGGCAGCGCGAACTTCTGACCAGGCCGGGAAGGCCTTCATGGAGCTGCAGGTGCGCGAGGGCGTTCCGGGATGGATCGACCCGGGCACGCTGTACCTGCCCGACGACCCGGAGACGGACGGCCCGGCACGGATCGAGGCCCTGACCATCGAGGGCAGGCGCGGCTGGATCACGATCAGGACCCGCGCCGACGCCCGCATGGTCGCGGGGGCGCTGGCCGAACAGGCTGGCTACGGCCTGACCGGCCTCGGGGTCGAGCGCCTCGAACTCCTGACTGGCAGCGGCTGGCTCGACATCGAGGCCGGCGGTATCCTGACCGGGGTGCTCACGACGGCTGCGGGAGACGAGACCCACCTCAGCGGCAGGGTCGACATCACCCGGCCCGGCGCGCCCGCGCCCGGGCTGCACGAGACCCGGGACCCGGAAGGCATCGGGGTGCTCGGCCTGCGCAAGAGAAACGCCATTCGCGTCTTCCGGCTGATCGCGCGCCGGCCCGAGCCGGACCCTCCCGAACCGGGCGGCGGGCCGGGCCCGTAGGCGGGCCCGGGCTTGACTGATCCGCAGCCGGAGCGAAGACTGTCGGAACGGGCATGGCGGCGTGGCTGGAAATGGTAGACGCGCCGGACAACGGTGGGCGGAAGTATTCGCGGTCGAGCCGCCCTTTGCGGGTTCGAGTCCCGTCGCCGCCATGCCTGCACCTCTGCGGGGGTGGGACGGTGCAGGGGTGCGGTGGTTCACCGGTTCATGGGCACAATGGTTTGCCGGTGCACTGCCGCAGGTTTGCCGCGGTGCAGAGGTACAGCGTGGCAAACCTGCGGCAGTGCACCGGGTGCTCCGGCCCCGGCCGGGCGGGTGGTTCCGGTTTCGCCCGCGCGGTATCATGCGGCATGGATGACGAAACCGCGCTCGCAGAGATCCGGCGCGCCGCCCGGGCCGTGCTCGACGCCTGGCCCGAGGCCAGGGCAGCGGTGCTGTTCGGCTCCCGCGCCCGCGGTACCCACCGGGCGAACAGCGACTGGGACATCGCCTTCATCACCGCCGGAGACGGCGATCGCTGCGGCACGGTTCCGCACAGCGTCCCGTTCCGGTGCGCGAACCTCGGAACCTATGTCAACCACATCGCCATTCCCGAGAAACTTGTCGAGCGCACGGCGCTCAGCATCGGCCATGTCGGCCGGGGGATCGCGCGCGACGGCCGGATCCTGGCCGGGGACTGGTCCAGGCCGGCAATGGAGGGGACACCGCTGATGGATGCGGGCAGATACATGCGCTCACTGTACGCCTCGCTTGCCAGGATCGCGCGGGCAAGCGAGGCCGCGGCCGCCATCGAGCCTACCCTGGTCCGGTACGAGATCCTCGAGCGGACCGACCAGTTCGTCGCTGCCACCGCCGATGCGGCCGAACACCTGGCCAAGGCCGTCATGGGACGCCACGGCATCGACGCCTGGCACACCCACGATCTGAACGACCTGGCCACCCAGGCCCGCCGTGCGGGCCTCGGGGTGCTGGCTGACGACCTCGTCCGCATGAACGGCGCGACGAGGACCGATCACACGGCCGTCTACAGCGGCGCCGACGCGGACAGCCTTGCCCATGCCATCGACCGGCTGCCCGTCATCCTGGACCTCATGGGCAGGGAACTGGCAGCACTTCCGGCGGGCTTTCTTGACCGGCAGGAGACGACCGATGTACTGGGCGCGGCCGCCAGGCAGTTCCGGGAGTCCGCCGTCGCGCTGCGGGCCGCGATCGAGCGTGACGGTGCGGACATGGCGCTGCCGGAGCCTGACAGCTGGATCGCGGCGCTCGTCCGTGCGCGCGAGGGGCTGGGGGCGGCGCTCGACGACGCGGCCAATGCGCTCGGGAAGGGCGACTGGCAGCCGCCGGAGCCGTCACCCTTCACCGATCCCGATGATCCCTTCCAGCCAGGATGACGGCCTTGCCGCGGTGCAGAGGTGCAAGGGTGCAGTGGTTCACTGGTGCGCCGGTGCGCCGGGCCTGGAGGTTCCGGCTCGGACTCCGCACAAGTCGCTGAACTGTGATATTCTGCCACGGCCCGGCTGTCTGGAAACACATCGGGATCGGTGAAGGGTGACGCACCCACTCGTTGACCGGGCCTGGCACGCTTACGACCGCTTCTCCGGTCGGCCGTGGTGCGTGACACCGTCCGCACCCATCCTGTTCTTCGGTGATCTCCATGCGTACCGGGCTTCTCCGCTACGCGTGGTGACCGTCGGGTTGAACCCTTCGTGGCACGAGTTTCGCGATGGATTCCGGCGATTTCCCCTGGCGGAGGGTTGCATCGCCCGGAACCCGTCCCGCTATCTCGACGCGATGTCCGCGTATTTTCGCACCGATCCGTACCGTACCTGGTTCAACTCCTTCGAGCGGCTGCTGAACGGGATGGCGACGAGCTACTACGACGGTCACACATCCACTGCGCTCCACACGGACATCTGCTCGCCGGTCGCCACCAGTCAGACCTGGAGCACACTCGACAAGACTGCTCAAAAGGCTCTCATGGATGATGGCTGTGCGCTCTGGCACATGCTTCTGAAGGAACTCAAACCACAGATCGTGGCGATCTCGGTGAGGGAGGAATACCTTAATCGCATCACGTTCGCGCCGATCACCGGCTGGAAGGTCATCCGCACCTTCAACAAAACACGCGGCGGCAAACTTCGCGCCCTGCCATACGAGGTCCGTACGCGGTGGTACGAGGTAGCCGGCGAGCGGTCGCTGTTTGCCTTTGGGGCTGCGGCTCAAACGCCCTTTGGGAAGCTGGCTCACGTCCACAAGCGAGAGGCAGGTGAAGTACTGCTGGGGGCATATGGGGCCGGTTTTTCGACAGGCTGACCATGACAGTGGCGGAGGATGCAGCGGAAAGCACCGTGACCGCGTGCGCAGGTGCGCTGGTTCGCCGGTTCATTGGTGCACCGGTTCACCGCGGTAGGGTGCGGCGGCGGTCGCCGCCGGTCAGTCGAACGGCGAGGGGCTCGGCAGGTCGTGCCCCGGTTCGGGCTGACAGCCCAGGACGGACCATACCTTGCCATAACGATCGGTCAGCAGCCGCGACCCGGCGCGCGACTCGGCCAGCAGGGCCGCGTTCGGAAGCCGGCCGGCGCAGCAGCGCAGGACCAGCACCGGCAGCCTGTAGAGGTCCTCGACCTCGGGGCGCAGGTTTCCCATGGTGCGCAGGATGTCGTACCGCGACAGGCCCGAGAGCCGCTCGAAATCCCCCAAGCCGATCAGTTCGGGTAGGAGCTCGTAGTCCCTGACGTCCATCACGCCCGCCTAATGCACTGTCGGATGGGTGGCAAGTCAGAACCCGCGGTCGTTCAGCGTCGCGGCAACCCGCGCCGCCCAGGCCTCCAGTCCCGCCCGGTCGCAGGCGCTCGCGAGACCATCCATCGCCTGGCGCAGCCCCGGGTCGGCAGCACACATCTCGCCGGCGCGGCGCTCGGAGTAGACCAGGGCGGTGTGATGACGCTCCGAAAACTCGGCCGAGATCTGCTCCTGGGAGAGGTGGGTGACACGCCGCAGCATCGCCAGCGCGTGCAGGCGGGCAAAATCCATCGGGCGGGAGCGCACGCGGCCGCGCAGACCGTCCGCCGGCACCCCGAACCAGCGCGACACCAGCTCAAGCGCGGTCGCAACCCTCACCACCGTGCCCGGCGGCCGTGCCTGGAAGGAACGCCGCCTCACGATCGACGGCGCCTCCACCAGCCCGTGGATGGTCTCGTACAGCAGCTGCCGATCCACCGGGCGCGCCGGCGGCAGCCGGAACCGGTCGTCGAGCAGCTCCACCAGAACCGCACGCTGCCGGTACTCGATCTGGCTGCACACATGCCCCAGCATGTGGCGGAGCGGATCGCCCGTGCGAAGCACGTCTTCTGCCGTGATCGGCGCATCGCACGGGCGCAGGGCCAGCCGCTGGCCCAGGACAGCCGGATCGCAGACCTGGCGCAGGACCAGGTGCGGGGTTTCGACCATCCCTTCGGTCGAAGGCCATCTCAAACAGTGGAGAAATGCTGATTTTTTCCTTGATTTTGGGGAGGTTACAGGGCATAACCTACCCCCCCCCCCCCCCCGGCAGGGGCAAACGGCACCAGGCGGAGCGCGAAGTCTGCCTCGGGCAGGCCCAGGTGGCGTGCCGCGGCCTGTTTCAGCGGCCGCATGTGCTGGGCGCGCAGGAACGTCACATGCACGGTCCGCGGCGCGTAGACCGTGACCAGACGGTCAACCGGTCCGGCAATCAGCAGGCGGCACCCCGCCAGCGACGCCAGCACCAGTTCGGACATGCCCTCGGGCCGGAACTCCTCGAGGTCGCGGCGGATCCGGCCACCCGGGTCAAACGATTCGCACAACCGCTCTTCGGTCTGGTTCGCGTCCACGTTCATCACGTTCCTCCCGCGACGCTCCTTCCCCGCCGCCAGTTTTTCACGCGCCGGCATGTACAGTGTAGCCACAGGCACCACCGGCGGACAAACGCAGGAGGCACACCATGGATGCGGACGCCTATCTCGCGTTCGATCGACGTATCGCGGAGATCGCCGCCCAGCCCTGGCAAAACGAGCGCGGCAAACTCGCCACCCGCGAGCTGGTCCGCCGCTGCCGGTCCGGCGTGAAGGCATTGCCCCAGGCCCACGCCATACCCGAGGCCCGCGCCATGCACTGGATCCTGCGCACGGTCGAGGCCGAGGCCGGGCGAGCGCGCGGCACCGGCAGTCCCGTCACCGTTGCCAACCTCCTGCAGGCCGTGTGCTGGCACCTGCGCCGCGCCACAGGGATCGGTGGCTCCGACGCCGGCACCCTGCTCGCAGAAAGCCGCGGCGAGCAGCCGGCCTTCGGCAACACCGCACGGAACATCGCCGCCGAGAAGCTCCTGATCCTCCCGCCGCAGCCCGCCACACCGGCGATGATGCGCGGCATCCGCGCCGAGCCCTGGCTGCAGCAGATCTATCTTGCGCAGACCGGAGCGCAGTCCGAGGACCACGCCCTCGGCTCGCTGCGGAACGCCCGCGACCCCGACGCGCCGTGGCGCATCGGAACCCCCGACGACTTCGTCCACGTCCTGCGGGATCCGGCCGGTGGCCGGCGCATGATCGACTACAAGTGCCCCGGCCCCGAGATCTTCTCCCAGATGTGCGACGACGGGATCGGGATCGACTACTCCTGCCAGCTCCACCACTACCGGGCCATCGCCCTGCAGGCCGGCATCGAGATCGACACCATGGCCATCGCCGCCTTCGATGCCGAGAACTTCCTGGTCCGGGAGTTTCCGGTCGACCACGATCCGGACCTGGACCGCGACCTCGAGCGTGCCTGTGCCGACTTCTGGGCCCTGGTGGAGGCAGGCACGCTGCCGGAACCGCGCGACGTCCCTGCCATGCTCGAGGACACCGACGACGCCAGGGACACCCTTGCACACATCACCCTGCTCAGGACGATCTCCAGGGAAATCGATACCCGAGCGAGCGCGCTCAGACACGAACTCGAACTCCGCTACCGGGACCAACGCGGCAAGCTGCGCATTCCCTCGGCGTCCTGGACCATCGCGGACGAGTGGGACGAGAACGAACTCCGCACCCTGGCCGACCGCGCAGAGGTGGACGTGACAGCCCACGAGACCGTGTCGCAGAAACCGGATCCCGTCGCCTGTGTCGCGCGTCTGCGCCAGCTGCATGCCGCCCTCGAAACCGGCGGGGATCCCTTTCCCGTCCTCGATGACCTGCGCGAACGGGGTATGCCCATGTCCCGGAAGCTGAACGCGGCCGCCCTTGCCGCCGCCCTGGCGGAAGAGGGGGTCGACACCGCTGCCGCCCGCGGCTGGACATCACGCTACTTGCTCTCGACCCGCACCGCCGACCGCCCCGTTGTCGAAGCGGTGCGCGCCGAGGCGGCGGGAATGGCCGACGAGGTCGAAGCCGTCGCCCGCGAGATCAAGGACGTGCCGCTCGCCGAGGACCCGGCCGAGGATTCTCCCGACGACGCCACTGCGCTGCAGGAAGACCTGGCGCCTGCCGCCTGATCCGGGCGGCGCCGGCACGCCGGAACCGGCCAGACCCGGGGACGCACCAGGCCGAACAGGTCGCAGCGCGCCCGCAGATCGCGCCGGGAAAACCAGCGCGCGAGATGGCGCTTCGGCGCATCCCAGGAATTGTGACAGAGCTGACAGACCGCGCGCAGGTTCGCATCGGTGTTGTTGGTGGGATCGTGGTCGAGATGGCAGACCGAGAGCACCACCCGCGAGCCGGTCTCCGGGTGGACCTGGTGCTGCCCGACCCGGCACCACGGGCGCTGCGGCGTTCCTTCGCAGCGATCCCCGGCGCGGCGCAGGATGCGCGCCCGCAGGCTGCGCCACGCGACCGAGCGCAGACTGCCGCCCGGATAGAGTTTCTGAATGTTGCGTGGAACGGGCATCTCGAACTCCCGCGGCGTTGCCTCCACCAGTGCGCCCCTGCACTGGTGCACCCACGCGCCGGTGCAGGGGATCTAAGGTGCACCCTTGCACCCCTGCACCGGTTCACCCGCGGTGTCAAGCCGTTCCACCCCGCATTCCGAATTTTCACGGCCACGCCGTACCCTTGACGGAACCGGCCCTCGAGGCCCTTCACCGCCAGGGGATCCGCAGACATGCACGTCAACATCGGGGATCTGTATGCCCGGGCCGCCGACGAGGGGCGGCTTATCGAGGCATCGCTCACCACATACACCGCAACGGATGCCGACACGGAAGCCACGCGTTCCCAAGCGCAGGTCATCCTTCCCACCCGGGCGATGCTCGAACGCTCGTCGGTCTCCGACGCCGAGCCGCCCGCCCACGCCAACAGCGTCGTCGTCAACCCGGGCAATGCCGTCGTCTGCGGCACCGGGGAGGGCGGCATGTGGTTCGTTCCCGTCGACCCGGCCGTGCCGGACGGCGGGACACACGGCACCGGTCTGGGCGACTGTGTCGTCTCCCTGCGCGACAGCGCCGCACTACGCACCGTGCACGGCCAGGACCCGGCCGCCGAGCCCAGGGACGTACCCCTGTTCTGCACCATGACCGTGCCAGGGATCGGTGATGACCCCTCGGCCATGAACGCACGGCTGCTGGTCGAGGCGCACGCCTGGCTCCATACACAGAGCGCGCGCACCGCTCTCGATCCCGATGTACGTTACCGCCTGGCCACGGCGCTCCACGACCTGGCAGGCGAGGTCATCGCCGCCCACCCGGACAGCCAGACATGGCACCAGGCGCACGCGCACATCGGTGTGACCGCCGCCTACGCCGACGCGCCACTTCCCGACGGCATCGAGCGATACACCGAGGCACGCCTCATCGCACACCACATCGCTCGCTACGAACCCGGCCACGAGCTCGCCGCCGCGCCCACCACTGACCTCGCCGACATCCTCACCGAACGCGGCGCCGGCGAGGTCAGCGCCGAAGCCGGCGCCTGGGTCCGCAGGGCGACCGGCGTCGGCCCGGCCGAGGCGGCGCGCAAGGTCCTGCACGCCAACGACGCCCTCTGCCGCCAGGTGTTTGCGCCCCTGACCAGGACATCGATCGAGGACCTCGCCGTCTCCCTGCTGTCGATCGACGGCTGCGACCGGGCGGCGGAAGCCTTCGACGCCCGCGGCGAAAGCCTCTCGGGCGACTGGGTTGACGCTGCCCTCAGGCGGGTGGACGACGTGATCTCACGCGCCCTGCCTGCCGACTACCAGTACGACCTTTCGCTTGCCGCGGCCAACGGACGCGACGTGCTACTGGTCCGCGAGCCCGCGGCCGCCGAGGGCGTCGGCCCCGGCGGAGTTGCCGGACTCGGGCCGGCTCCGTCCTTCGGGTACGCCTACTCGTGGCCGACCCGCGACCGGCGGGAACTCCTCGAACTCGCCGGGGAAGACCCGCTGCCCACCGTCAGTCCCGAGGAGATCCCCCCACCCCAGAGCCTGGCCGAGATGCGCGTAGCTCTGGACGAGGTCCTCGACCGGCACCTGGAGCCGGACATCGATCCGGACGAGGAACTTCCGGCGCCGGCGCCGGTGTGAACCTGTTCCCCACGCGCGGGGATGAGCCGGATGGGTTTCCTATTCCCAAGTCCTGTCTTCGGCCCTGTTCCCCGCGCGTGGGGATGACCCGTCTCCGAGCGTAGCGACTGGACGTGAAATTTCCCCCTGTTCCCCGCGCGCGGGGATGACCCGGGGCGGAACGCCCCTTCACCTACACGTAACGACCCTGTTCCCCGCGCGCGGGGATGACCCGAGACCGCTGTTCTGGGTGGTGCGTAGCATCGGCCCTGTTCCCCGCGCGCGGGGATAGAGTGAACCGAGGACAACACCCTGCCGGGTCGCAAGGGGCGCCACCTGTTCCCCGTTCCTCGCGGTGACGCGGTCCAAGACCGGGCAGAGAGTAGCCTGCCGCTTTGTGCGCTCCTTGCCGGACGGCTTGCCTGCGCATTACAGTACGGGTGTCCTGGCCGTCTGAACGAGCAGCGCCCGCGGGGACACGGTGACCAGGGACAGCCTGCGAGCTGCCGCGGTAGCGTCCGAGCGAACCATTTCGGCCAGGACACGTGTTTCCCGCGACAGCTTGAGCTTGAAGAGACCGATAATCAGGAACCCGAACAGCTGCCCGTGATCCCCGCGCGCGGGGATCGGGGATGAACCGACGGCCGACACCGGCTCGCCGGCTGCAACCCGGCCGTGTTCCCCGCGCGCGGGGATGAACCGAGTGAGATCCAGGAACGCCTGCTGTGGCTACGCCGTGTTCCCCGCCCGCGCGCGGGGATGACCTTGCCGGTCCGGCGGAATGGTGCGCGATGGGGGTGTTCCCCGCCCGCGCGCGGGGGTGAGCCGGTTGGTTTTTTGGCTTCTCGAGGCATTCCATGGCACGTTCCCCGCACAGCAGGGATGGCGCCCGAAATCACCACGCCTCCAGACCTTGGCCGGGCTCGAGCTCCCCGCGCGGCGCGCCATGACAACCAGCCATCGCGTTCGCCGCCCAGGAACAGACACCGCGCCGACGAATTCCGCAGTCAGTCCACAGAAAACCGACATACCGGCCTGCACCGTCCCGGTCCGAACCTCCATGATGGCCCTCCGACACACCCACGCCGGAGGTCTCAGTGAGGATCGTCATCTGCGAAAAGCCCGACCAGGCGAAGGCGCTGCGGGCAGCCATCGGCACCCGCTTCGGCCCCATCCTGCCTGCCCGCGGACACATCCTTACCCTCTGCGAGCCCGAGGAGGTGCGCGAGGAGTGGAAGGAATGGTCCGCGGGCCTGATGTGGCCAGGCGGGTTCTACCCGAAGCGCCCGGCAGACGACCCGGACAGCCGCCGTAAGCTCGATGCCATCCGCAGGGCCGCCATCGGCGCCAACGAGGTGATCATCGCCACTGACGCGGATCGCGAAGGCCAGGTCATCGGCGAGGAGATTCTCGACTACATCAAGTTTCAAGGCCGCCGGCTCCGGGCCGTCTTCACCGCACTCGATCCAGCCACCCTGCGCGCCGCTTTCGACAACCTGAGGGACAACGACGATTTTGCCGGCCTTTACGCCGCCGGCCAAGCCCGTGAGCAAGCCGACCAGGCCGCCAACCTGTCCTTGACGCGCACCGCCACCGTGACGCTGAGGGAGGGCAGGGGAGGGGGGGCGATCGGTGTCGGGCGCGTGAAGACGCCGACACTCGGCATTGTGTGCAAGCGCGAACGGGAGATCGAAACCTTCGTGCCCCGGGACCTCTACGCCGTCGCCGCCAAGACCGCGGTCGGCGACCACTCCATCACCCTCGTCTGCGACCGCATGGGCGAGGAGGCGGCGGTGGCCGACGAGGACAACGAGGACCCGGAGGCGGACGCCGCCGGCATCGAGACCGTCGATCCCCTGGTCGGCCGGATTCTCGACAGGCAGATCGCAGACGACCTGGCCGCCCGCGCCACAGGTCACCGGGGGCCTCTCGCCAGCACCGCGGCGCAGAAGCGCCGCGCACCGCCGAAACTCTACGACCTCACCGCCCTGCAGGCTGCCGGCTCGTCGAAGCTCGGCTGGACCGCCGACCAGACGCTGGAGATCGCACAGGCCCTTTACGAAAAGGGCCTGATCTCCTACCCCCGGGCTGACGCCCAGCACCTGCCCGAATCCCAGATTGCCGACACCGGCCCGCTGGTCTCCGCACTGCTCCGGCTGCCCGCCTACGCGGCCCACGCCGAGATGCTGGCGCAACCGGACGTCCGCACCGGTAAGTCGGGCGCCTTCTCCGACGCGGCACTCGCCGGCCAGTCGCACCATGCGATCGTGCCGAACGTGCAGACGGCCGCCACCTTCCGCGACGCGGTCCCCGGACTCCCGGCCGGCGAGGCGGCAGTGTTCGACCTGATAGCCTCGCGCTACCTCGCGGCGCTCGCCCCCGACCACCGCTATGTGCAGCGCGACATCTCCATGGAGGTGGTCATCGACAAGCGCACCTGGGTCTTCCGCTCACGCGGCAGGACAACCACCCATCCGGGCTGGACCGCGATCCTGGGCACCCCCGAGGCCGACGACGCCCCCGACCTTCCGGATATCGCCGACGGGGCGCGAGGCACCATCACGGCGACCACGGTGCGCTCGACCGTCACCCGACCGCCGCCGCGCTACACCGACGGCACCTTGCTCATCGCCATGAAGCAGGTCTGGCGGCTCGTTCCGGCGGATACCGAGCGCAACCGGCAGATCCGCGACCGGCTGCGAGACGCCAGCGGCATCGGCACGCCGGCGACCAGGGCGCAGATCATCAAGGGCCTCGAGCGCCAGAAGCAGATCGCCCGTCGCCGCAAGGTACTGCAGCCCACCGCCGCCGGGATGCAGCTCTACAACCTGCTGCTCGCGGTTCGCCCCGCCTTGCTCGACCCCGGCCGCACGGCGGTGTGGGAGACCCTGTTCTCGCATGTGGAGCACGGCAAGATCTCCGCTGCACAGGCGGTCGAGAACATCCTCGCCGACACGCGGTCCTCGATCACCGCCATCATGAACTCGCCAGTCCGCATCGTCATGGGCGCGCCCGAAAAACCCAGCCAAGCGATGGTGGGAGCCATCGAGGCGGCAGCGCGAGCCCACGGGGTCGCGGTGCCGCCCGAGGCGCTGAAGACCCGCGCTGCCGCCCGTGCCTTCCTGGACACCCACGGGCGGCAGGATGGCGACGCGCCGCGTCCGCCGAGCGAGAATCAGCTCGCCTATGCCCGCAAACTGGCCCAGCGCGGCAGCACCGAGGTCCCCGCTGACGCCCTGACCAGCGCCAGTGCGCTGTCGGCCTGGATCGACACTGCCAAGACCGCATCCCCGCCGAGCGAGAAGCAGCTCAGCCTTGCGAGCAGGCTGGCCGCCGAACACGAGGTCGAGGTGCCCGACGACATCCTTGCAAGCGCGACCAGGCTCTCGGCCTGGATCGACAGCCACCTCGGTGGCAAGCGAATCACGCGGCGCAGTCGCAGCAGCCGCGCCCGCCCCCAGCCCTGACCCTGTTGAGGAGAAGCAAGCCATGACCGCACCAGTCGTCATCACCCAGAAGGAACTGGCCGCCAGGACCGCAACCCTCGCCGCCCTCGATCCACGGTCCGTGCAGGCTGTGCTCAGGGCGCTCACGCAGGTGATCGGCGAACAGTGCCGTGACCAGGGCAAGGACATCCGTGTCAGCGGCCTCGGCCGCTTCCGGGCCCGGGACACCAAGGCCAGGCAGGTCAGAAATCCCCGCACCGGCGAGCTGCAGCCGGTGCCCGCCCGGCGCCGGATCGTGTTCAAGGCCTCGTCGGGCCTTGTGCGCACTCTCTGATCGGCCCGGAGCAGCCAATGCCCGCCCGCCCGCTCACGGCTGCAGCCCTGACGGCGCTCATTTTGGCAGCGGCGCCCGCCTCTGCCTCTCACGGTGATCTGGCTGCGCGGCTGTCCGACGCTCTCGGCCCAGGCACCGACATCACCCTGGATCCGGCCGCATCCACCCTGCACGGCGGAAAGCCACGCTACGACCGCGTCCGGATTGACATGGGCACGGTCACGCTCGCCATCAGCACGCTGATCGAGACCCGCGCCGGCCTTCTGGACATGCGGTCCGTGACGATCAGGGCCCGGTCCGCCGACCGATCCTGGTCCGCCCGGGCGGCGCAGCTCGACATCGCCTCGCTCTCCTCTGTCCGCCGCCTCCTGGCAGACCTCCCGCACGGCCTCACGAACCTGGCCGACACCGGCTGCGCTTCGCCAGGTACGCCTCTGCGCATCGAAATCGACGGCTACAGCAGCCTGCCGCGCGCCGACGGCGCCCGCCTCTCGGCAGCCCGGGTTGCGCTCACAGCCCGTGAAGCCCGCTCGCCGGGACTCCGTCCCCAGGACGCCCCGCGCTGTGCGCTCGATCTTTCGCTCGATGTCAACGACCTGGTCTGGGTGTCGGGCACCGGCGACCGGGTCGACCTCCGCGGGTTGACTATCGCCGTCACCCATGTCCCGCCCGCGCCGCCCTCCATCGACCTGGCCGCCACCGACCTGCTGGTCACACCGCCACAGGGCGGACGCCACCCTGTCGCTGTCTCCCGGACACAGGCCCGGGGCGCCGTTCCTGTCGGTCGGGTCGATGGACTGATCCGGTTCCTCCTGCACGCCGAGCGGCCCGAGCCGCCCGGCTGGCGCGACCTGTCCGTGGCGGGCCGGGTCCAGCTCCACACAGCAGGGATCGCGCTTCCGCCCGAAACCGTGTTCGGCCCCACTCTCGGTACCATCTGGCGGAATACCACCGGCCGAATGGTGGTCACCTTCGACCTGCAGATCGCAAGCTCTCCCGCCCCGGCCCCGGGCGAGCACCAGGTCCACGCAACGGCTGCCTCCACCGCCCTTGGCGCACTGACCGCCCGCGCCGGCTTCCGGGGCGGGTCCGGCGGGTCCGGCCCGGGCATCATGTCCGCAGACCTCCTGGCACGCGATACCGGCCTCTCCGGACTGCTGGCGCGGTTGGAAGCCGGAACAGTGCAGTCGTTTCTGGCCAACCGCGTCAGCGATCTGCCCCCGGAACTTCTCACCCGCGCCGATGCCACCGGACTTCTGCGGGTGATCGCCGACGGCGAGGGCTGGATCACGGCAACACAGGACCGCTGGATGCAGGTCTCGCTGCGCCCTCCGGATCCGATCTCGCTGCGCTCGATCCTGCGGAGCCTGACCTTCCGCCCGGTTGAGCGTGCACGCATCATCGGCCTGCACCATGGACCGGCGAGGCCGTAGGGCCGTGGCCGACACCGACCACCAGCAACGCAGAGAGACGGGTTCCGGCGTTCGCCGGTTCTTCCGCCTGCCGCTGCCATGGCGAATCCGTACCACCTCCGACTGGAAGCGAGATCTCGAGCACGCACGCGAATGGACGGACAGGACCTGGGACGTGCTGCGCCCGCGCACGCTCGACCGGGAGACCCTCCGCAGTGCGCTGACGGGGACCGGCCGTCCGGAGCCCACGGTGACCCCCGAGCACCGTGCACGGCTCGAGACCCGCCTGGCAGACATGCGCATGGTTGCAGCCACGGTGTTCGCCTGCCACCTCATCCTGTGCATCGTGCTGATCAGGTCAGCGGACAGCCTGTTCACCATGGCTGGCGCTCTCGCCGCTGCCAGCGTCAGCCCGGCGCTGCTGGCGCTCTGGGTGCGCCAGGACTGGGCCCTCGAGCGCCTCAGGCGCGGCGAGCCGGTCGGACTGGCAGGCTATGTCCGGCGGATCCCGACGCGTTGTGCCGGATTGTTCCGGCGGCCGGGCCGGAGCAGCGCGCATCGCTGTGTCGCGCTGCTCGCCGCCATCCTGCCGCTGGCCGGCTGTGGCACCGGTCCCTGGCCCGCCTCCGACACCCTCGGAACCGACGCGCTCGAGCTCTGGCTCGCGCGGGAAACCCGCCTGCACCAGGTCGCCTGGCCGATGCTCCAGGGGCACGCGGTCCATTGCACCCCCCGCACCCGGGCGGCCGGCCTGAAGGTCGCGGTGTCAGCGGACCTTCCTCCAGCTCTCGCGCCGTTGCTCGCCGCACGCTTCGGCGCCGAGGACGCACTCATCGTGATCGCGGTCGCCCGCTACGCGCCGGCGGACGGACGGATCCGGCCCGGCGATGTGATCCGCGCGGTCGACGGCGTACCCGTCACGCCCTCGGCGCCGGAGCGCACAGATCTCCTGTCAGGCGAGGAGCGGCCCGAGACTGCGCGCGACGTCTTCGCCCAGGCCATGCAGGCGGCAGGCCGAACCGCCGCCATCACCGTGGTCCGTGACCGCCGGGCGCAGACACACCACGTCTCCACTCGGCAGGTCTGCGCCTGGCAGGTACGGCTCGCCCCCTCCGACCTGCTGACCGCCTGGGCCGACCGGTCCGGAATCACGGTCACGACGGGAATGATGCGCCATGCCGAACGCGACGATGACCTCGCGCTGGTGATCGCGCACGAGATGGCCCACAAGACCGTCCACGACACCACCCGGGCAGGCCGCTGGCCCGGACTCTCCCCCCGCACCCGGGCAGGCCTCGAGCGCCGCGCCGACTGGCTGGGCGTCATGATCGCGGCCGCCGCCGGCTACGACATGTCGGGAGCCGTGCAGTTCTGGCGCCGGTTGAACGCCGAGCGCGCCCGCCGGCCGGACCCGCAGGCCGCCGCCCGGGCCAGCACGATCGGTGCGGCCGTGGCCCGGCTCGACGAGCTGCGCAGGAGGAGGGGGCGATGACCGCCATGGCAGACGCCGCGCACGCCGATCCCGGAGCCGGGGTCTCGCTCGGCGACATCCTGCGGCAGCAGTTCTCGCCGCTCAGGCTGGTCACCGGCGCGGCGGCGCTGCTGCTGCTGGGCACGGCGAGCACGCTCCTGCTCGACAGTCCCTGGGCACTGCCGGGCCTGCTCTGGTACGTGGCGACACCCTGGGTCATCCTCGCCGGACTGGCGCGAACGCCCGCGGGGCCCGCGCCGCATTTCCAGCGGTTCCTGGCATCGCTCGGCTATCCGGCGGCGCTTGCGGTGCTCGCGACCGCCGCGACCATCCTCGAGACCGGACATGCCGTCGCCCCGCTGGTGGCGCTCGTCTGGGCCTTCGCGCTGCCCGTCGCCCTGCAGCGCTGGCAGCAGTGGCGCGCGACCGGCACGCCGTCGCGCATCGCCGGCACCGCAGCCCTGCTGCTGTTCGTTCTCGTCCAGGTCGTGATCACCTTTTCGGCTGTCGATATGTCCGAGTGGGTGCCCGATGCGGCCGGATTCCAGCTTTCCCCGGAGGTGCTGGCCGGCGTCGTGTGCGCGGGACTGCTGCTGCTGGTCACCGCAGGCCTGGCTCCGACACTGTGGGCTGCGTTCCCTGGACGCCCGCTCTTCACGATTGTCACCGGCCTGGGGCTCTGGCTGATCGTCCTGGTTCTGGACACGCCAGCCGCGGCCTGGCTGACAGTGGCCCTGCTCGCATTCTGCACCCCGATGTTCTCCGGCCCGCCCGGTCGTTATGCCCCCCGGAGGCTGCCGTGTACGCCCACCGGAGCCGCACTGATCCTGGCCACGCTGGCGGCCCTGGTAGCTGTCGTGGCACAGGCTTCGGGCCTTGCCGGCCCGGCTGTGGGGACGAGCGCAGATTGGCAGGCCGGTCCACGACCCGTTTCCGCGGCGGTGCCGGCGCTGTGGATTGCTCTCCTGCACGTCTATCTCGTGCGCGACCTGGCGGTGTGGCGTCTGCTGGCCGACCTGTCGCCCGGGGAGCCGGTCGGCCCCGTGATCTGGCTGTTCTGGCTGGCGCTCCTGCACGGGGCCGGGCTGCTGTTCACCCACCTGGGGCTGCCCTTTCCGGTGGCCGAGATGTTCTCGGTGCCGTGGTTTGCAGACGGCTTCGAGCCGCATCACACCGGCACGCTGGTGCTGACCGCGCTTGCAGCGATCGCCTCGGCGGCGATCGTGCTCGCCGTATCGCATCTGATCGGGACCAGGCGACATGTTCGTTGACGTCGACAATTTTGCCGGTGGTGGCGGAGCCAGCATGGGCATTGAACGCGCGCTCGGGAAACCGGTCGATATCGCGGTCAACCATGATCCGGAAGCGGTCGCGATGCACCGGGTCAACCACCCTCGGACATACCACTACTGCCAGGACATCTGGCAGGTCGATCCGGCAGAGGTTCGCCGGCGCGGCCCCGTCAGGCTGGCGTGGTTTTCGCCGGACTGCACCCATTTCAGCAAGGCGAAGGGGGCCCGGCCGATCCGTCACGACGCACAGCGTTCCCGTGACCTGGCCTGGGTCGTCATCGAGTGGGCGCGAACGGCCCGGCCGTCGACCATTATCCTGGAGAACGTCGAGGAGTTTGCGGCCTGGGGACCGCTCGACTGCGACGGGAAACCGTGCTCCCGCCGGAAGGGGCAAACCTTTGAGTCGTGGGTTCGCGCCCTGCACACAGCAGGGTATTCGGTCGAATGGCGGGAACTCCGCGCCTGTGACTACGGCGCGCCGACCATCCGCAAGCGACTGTTCGTTGTGGCCAGGCGCGACGGCAGGCCGATCATCTGGCCGCTGCCAACACATGGCAGCGAGCCGCTTCTCGGCCTTGACGCATACCGCACAGCGGCCGAGTGCATCGATTGGTCGCTTCCGTGTCCCAGCATCTTCCTGTCGGCCGAGGAAGCAGGGCGGTGGGGGTGTCGTCGGCCGCTTGCAGAAGCGACGATGCGCCGCATCGCCAAGGGCGTTTTCCGCTACGTGATCAATTCGGCAAACCCCTTCATCGTTCCGGTCACACACCAGGGCGACGACCGGTCGCACTCGCTGGGAGAGCCGCTGCGCACGATCACGGCCGCGAACGGGGGAGAGTTCGCGCTCGCCATGCCGTATTTCGTGCCGCGGTACAGCGAGCGCGAGGGACAGGGACCGCGCACCCGTGACGTGAGGGACCCCTTCCCCGGTGTTGTGCTGGGCAACGGCGCCAGCCTCGTGTCCGCCTTCCTTGCCCAGCACAACACCGACATGGTGGGACACGACGCCCGCAAGCCGCTGTCCACGATCGTCGGCCGCGGGTCCACCCAGGCTGCGATGGCGGTGCACCTGACCAGGCAGTTCGGCGCCAGCGTGGGGCAGCCGGTCGACGCGCCGGCGCCGACGGTCACGGCCGGCGGCGGGGGAAAGACCGCGTTGGTCGCCGCCTGCCTGTCCCGCCAGTACTCGAGCAATTCCAGCGGCACCGAGGGTACAGTACGAAAACCGTTGAACACCGTGCTGGCAGGCGGCCAGCACCATGCCTTGGTGCAGGCCTTCCTGATGAAGTACTACGGCACCGGCGGGCAGTATGGCCGATGCGAGGACCCCGCCCCGACCGTGACCACGCTCCGTCGGCTCGGTATCGTCACCGTCGGGAGCATCGATTATCAGATCGTCGACATCGGCATGCGGATGCTGACACCGCGTGAGCTGTACCGCGCGCAGGGCTTTCCGGATTCGTACACGATCGCGGTCGAGCACAATGGCCGGGTACTTTCCAAACGCTCGCAGATACGGCTGTGCGGCAACAGCGTCTGCCCGGACGTCGCAGACGCCATCGTGAAGGCGAACATCGAGCAGTGACCGGCCCGGACGACCGCGAGGCAATCAGCCGAATGATGGGCTTCACCTGCTGCCTGTTGTCTTTCGTCTTCGTGTGTTCAGTGCTCTCTGCTTCCGTCCCGCCCCTGAGCGCGTCCGTTCTGGAACTTTCCGTAGGTGAGTTGCTGCTGGCGGGAACCAATCTCGCTCTTCTCACAGCAGTGAGCATCATCTGAAGGAGACGGGCCCATGACCAGCGACCACTCCCATGAAGTCCATCCCGCCATGACTTTCTACTACGAGAGCATAGGCCCCCTGTTCTTGATGATGGTGTTCTTCGCCCTGTTCCTGTTGGCCGCCGCGGCCGGCAATCCCATCCTGGCGGCCGCTATGCTGCACGCCACCTGGATCCCAAGCTTGCTGGCCGTGTGCGCGTTCCTTCCCGCCTATTGCATAGACCCCCTGGAGCGGCGGCCCTGGCCGAACCCGCTCGACGTCGCCCGCTATCTTTTCCTGCTGGCTTCCTGGGCCACCTTCCTCATCGCATTCTTCACTGCCATGGACCTCTTTATCGATACCTGGGTCGACGCCTGGGCCGCAAGATCTGCGGCAAACGGTGCCGCGCATATCCCGTAGTGAAGGACTCCAAGTCAGGGCGCCTGTCGGGCACGCTCGCGGAGGCGCTCTGAGCGCGAAGCCCGTCGTAGTTCACGCGGACATTCCGAAACGAACGCCCGCGCGTAAACGATCCGGGGAGGCGCGCCGCCGCCCCAGAGACAATTGATAAGATATTTCTTATTGAAACGGACTTAAAACCATATATATTTGTCGTATGAAAAAACGTTACACACCCGCGGTCATGCGTGCGCTCGAGAGCGCCGGCCGCAACGTCCGGATCGCACGCAAGAGACGCCGGATACCGATCGCCGACTTCGCGGACCGGCTCGGCGTGTCCGCTCCGACAGTCCTGCGCCTCGAGAAGGGAGACCCCGGCGTCTCGATCGGTTGCCTGGCTCAAGCCCTCCGGGCCCTGGGTGAGCTGCACCGTCTCGAGGAGTTGCTCGACATGGGGTCCGATGATGCCGGGCTGCTGATGGAGGCGGCGGAGCTGCCCCGACGCATACGACGCCGGCGCGCCACCGGCGCGCACGACGCCGGTGCCGAGCCTGGCGGTTCGTCAGTGACCGGAACCGCGTTTTGAGCCAGAGGCGAATCCACGTTGCCCTCGGACAGGCCTTGCTGCCTGTCGGCGAACTCCGGTTCGAGGACGACGGGGCCCGGCAAATGAGCGCCTTCCGCTACGCGGTGTCCTGGCTCGAGCGGCCAGATGCCTTCGCCCTCGCACCGGACCTGCCGCTGGGCGAGGGCTTCCAGGTCCGGTCCGGGCGCCGTGACGCGCCGAGGTCCGCCTTGCCCGGACCGGTCTCGGACGGGACGCCTGACAGCTGGGGGAGGGGGATCCTCTCACGATCGCTGGGGCGCCGGCCCAACGAACTCGACCTGCTGCTTGCGGTCAACGACGAGACCCGCCAGGGTGCCCTGCGGTTTGCGGACGAGACCGGGACGGTTCAGTCGCAGGACTGGCCGCCCGTGCCCCGACGGAACGACCTCGCCAGCCTCCGGGCCCTTGCGCGGGCCTACGAGACCGATCCGGCGATGGGTGCGGAACGATTGCGGGAACTGGCTGGCCATGCCGGATCCCTGGGTGGCGCCCGGCCGAAGTCCGACTTCGACGACAACGGGGAGCTGGCGATCGCGAAGTTCACCTCGGACCGCGACACGCGCCCTGTCGAGCGCGTCGAGGTGGCGACGCTAGCCCTGGCGCGCGCGGCGGGCCTGAGCGCCGCGCAAGCCCGGCTGGAACTCCGGGACAGCAGAACGCCCGTGGCGATCATCAGGCGGTTCGACCGAAGAGGCGGAGGGCGGATTCCCTACCTCTCGGCGCAGTCCCTGCTCGGAAGGCACGAGGCACAGGGCGGCTACTACACCGACATTCTCGACGGCATCGCGGCGCATGGCGTGGATCCGGACCGCCAGATGGAAGAACTGCACAACCGGCTCATGTTCACCATCCTGGTTTCCAATAATGACGATCACCTGAAGAACCACGGATTCCTCTATGTCGCCGAGGGGCGTTGGGTGCTGGCGCCGGCCTTCGACATCAACCCGCAGCCCGAGCGGCACCGGATGCTCACCACCGGGATCAGCGAGGAATACGGGCGCGCCGCCTCCATCGAGGCCGCGATGGAGGCGGCGCCGTACTTCAACCTGTCCGAAGACCGCGCCCGTGAGAACCTGCAGCGGATCGTTGAGACTGTCAGTGAGCGGTGGACCTCGCACTGCAGGGCCGCCGGGATGTCCGCGCGGGAAGTCATGGCGTATCTGCCGGCCTTCGACCATGAGGAGACGGAGAAGGCCCGCGCATTGACGGCTGTGGCGGTACGCGCTGGACCGAACACCATTGCGGCAGGTCACGCAGGACCGCCTGACGAGGATCAGGAGATCGAGGCACCGGACGAGAGCCCGAGCCCGTGATCGCGATCGAGTACCGCAGACGATGATCGAAACGGTGAGATCCGGTCGTTCAGCCTACGGCAGGTGCTGCGGCCTCGCCTGGCCCATGCTCCTCAGGGCCAGGTCCTCGATTTCCCTGGCAAGAGTCTCGATCATGCCCTGCTCGACCGCCTCGTCGAGCCGCCCGCCCCCCTCCTCGTAGCGCGCCTTGCGCGTCTCGATTTCGGGTACCGATGATCCGGTCGGAAACCGTGCCGCCAGCAGGGCGCGGGCGCGGCTCGCGCCCAGGCGCTCGTAGAGCAGGCGGCGCAGCATCACGTCTTCCGCCGTGGTCGAAAGCGCCCAGATCTCGATCGCGCCCAGCGTCAACCACAGCTTCTGGCGCACCGTGCCCTCGCGGATGCGGCTGATCAGCATGAACGGTGCTCCGCGCGCGGTGGGCCCGTTGAGCTCACGCCTGACCACCCGGGCCTCCACATCACTCAGCGTGAACGCCTGGTTAAGTGCCTCGATGCCCGGCTCGCCACCGCCGGAGTGGATGAAGACCGAGCTCGCGGCCTCGATCATTGAGGGCTCGAAATCCGAAAGGAACTGGCTCGCAAGCCCGATCTGCACACCATGCTTTCTCCCTTCGCGCATGTCCTGGACCATCTGGTCGACCAGGCCGGGCACCGATCCGGTCCTGTGCCATTCGTCGATGCAGAGCCGTTTCGGGGTTGCGCGCGCTGCGCGCGCCGCCGCCCTGTGCCGCGCTTCGTACAGCTGCGGCATCGCGCGTTCGGCGATCGCGTTCCGGATCTCCTCCTCGTCCAGAAAGAAATCCCGGGTCAGCAGGTGGCGGGCCAGCATGTACATGAGCGACGTCCGCCGCGCGGCGGACGCGCCGGAGGCGGTCACGTCCTGCAGATCCAGCGAGACCACGGACGCGCCGGCGATCCCGAACCGGGTCGGGCGCGACAGGATGGGAAACTCCCGGGTCACCTCGGCCAGCACGCGGTGAAAGCTGTCGATGATGCCCTGCCCGGCGGTCGGGTCCAGCGCATCGGTGTAGAGCCGCCTGATGTTCTCCTCTCCGGTCACGCTGCTCAGGTCCGAGATCAGGGGCACGGCATGCCTCTGGGCCAGGGACGCCTCGTGCCAGCGCTCCCGTTCCGCCAGGGCGTCTACCACTTCCCACCACGTCATTTCGGGATGGACCGTGACCATCTCTTCACCCAGGACCCGGTCCACCGCCGGCGAGACGCCGGCCTCGTACCGTTCCGGCTCGGAGCCGTCCGCCTTGCGCGCATAGGCGGCGTCGAGGGCGGCCGATATCAGGCCGATCATCGGGGCAGGGGGCGGTCCAGGCGGCGTCTGTCCGGTATCGGCGAACAGGACCGCAAAGAAGTTCAGCAGGAAGATGCGCTCGCTTGCCAGGGGGCGGCGCATGCCGAGCTGGGTGTCGAGCGGGTTGATTGCCGAACCGGCATCGCCACGCAGCCGGCGGAACACGACCTCGCCGCGCCGCGCGGCCGGCAGCCCGGCCCGCACCAGGTCGATCAGTCCGGCAGAGGTCTGCCCGATATCGATGATCCTCACACGCGGGAGCGTTGCGTCGACACTGCCGGGCGAAAGCAGCAGGGACAGGTTGAGGCTGTTGAGCATCACAGACTTTCCCGAGCCCGGCGGCCCCACGTACAGGTCGTTCCAGGTGATCTGGCGAGCAGAGCCGGGCTGATACGGCCACAGCTTGCCATCCTCGGTCCGGAACAGCGACGCGCCGGAAGACCAAGGGCTGGCCTGGCGCGAGATCGGGGCGGTGACCAGAACGCCGCCGAGCGGGGCGGCAACCACCGGGGCGGTGGAGCGCCTCGACGCGCCGGGGACCGAGCTGAGTACGGTTGCGAGCGCGTCACCCGACAGGCCATCGACGTGACAGCTCCCCCATTGCTGCACGAGCGAGCGCATGGTGGCGGCCATGGCCCGGAACCGGTGCGGATCCCCGATCGGCCCCCAGACCGCGAATGTGGTGCGGTAGCGCACCACCGTGTCGGTCTGCCCGTCGATGTCCCGAAGCGCGTCACAGGCGTCGATGATCCGCCTGTTGGCGTGAGACGCCCACGAGAACACCCGGGAGAACTGCAGCTTCAGGGCGACCGCCTGGCGCCCGCCCGGTTCGATCAGCATGGACACCCGCCACGGGAAGCGGATCGAGGAGCGGGCAATGCGGTCGATCAGGCCGTCAAACGCAGTGAGCTGTTCCTGGACCAGGGTGAGGTCGAAGCCGGCGATGAGCACGTCGCCGATCTGGATCACCCCCGGGTCGATCTCGATTGCGTCGGCGTCGGCGAGCTGGGTCGCGAAGTCGGCCGGCAGCAGGTTGCTGACGTCCCGTCCGGACAGCTCCTCGGGGCGGTCCGGCATCATGATGCCGGGTGCGCCGTCCTCGCGCCCAAGGTGCCAGGCCGGCAGGCGCGGGTGCCACGAGGCTGCATCGGCGGAGGTTTCCGGGCGCAGGACCGCGCGGATCTCCTGCAGCGCCTCGCGCACGGGCAACAGGCGGGCGAGCGCATTCCGCTTGCCGATGTCAGTGACCAGCGCTTCCACAAACGAGCGGTGCCGCTTCCAGACCGCGTCGAGTGCCCGGTCCGGGACCTGGGCACTGCGTGCCTGCGGCCCTCGTCCCAGTCGGGCGCTGCGCTCGGCCTCGCCATGGCGCCGGCTGTCGCGGTCGAGAATGTCCGGCGACGTGTGCACCGCCAGCAGAACCCGTTCCTCGACCACGACGCCCGAGAGCCGTGCCACGCGGTCATCCAGCAGGTCCTCGATGTCGAGGCCGATGATCCGGGCGGCCGCGGCCGCCCGGTCTACCTCGCGGCGCACCAGCGCCGCTCCGCATCCGGGGTCCTGGCTGAAATAGAACTCCACTGCGTGGCCCGGACTTTCCAGGAACGGCGCCATGGCGAGACGCAGGCCCTCCGCCAGATCGCCCAGGCCGGCGGCCGAGACCATTCCGAGTCCCCCTGACAGGTGAATCACCGAGACCATGCCGCCCGCACTGGTGGTCAGGGTCTCGGTGTCGTCCATCGATTCCAGGTCGATGTAGTCCCGCACCGATGCGGAGAGCCCGCCGTGCACCAGGTCGAGGAGCCCGTCGAGAATACGCACCACTCAGCCTCGATCCGTCAGGCCCAGGATTGCCTGCCAGGCAGCGTGGCGCTCGTCCGGGGGCAGGTCCAGGACACGGTCAACGCTCTCGAGCGCGTGCGTATCCCCACAGGCCGACCACCAGGCGTAGGCCCGGTCTTCCTCGTGGCCGCCCCAGGCGTCCGGTTCGTAGTCGTGCTCCACCCCGGCGGCGGCAAACGCGCGCGCCGTCCCGGGCGTGAGCATGATGCCGGATTCCCAGGCCGCATCGGCAATCCGGGTCAGCACATCCCGGTCGTGCGGAGCGGCGAAGGCGATCTCACCGGCAAAACCCCTGACCGGGGTGGCGCCGGCCCGTGACAGCGCTTCCCAATGCGGCGCCATGTCGCGGCGCGAGTACCACCCGGTCCACGGCAGCGACGTGAAACAGCTGGGGCCGCCACGGGCCTTGAGAGCCTGCCAGGACACCCGGCCGAGCGCCGCAGCCAGGATGATGCTCGCGCACAGGTGTACGGACCAGAGCAGCGGCCCGAACGGGCCGCTGCGCGCCTCCGTCTCGACGGCATCAAGCAGCGCGGCGAAAGGGCAGGGCACGCCGCCGCGCGCCACCGTCATCGCCGACGGCAGCCAGTCGTCGCCCAGGGCCAGCATTTCCTCGCCGACGAGAGTGGGGCGCGGCGTGGGGGCGTCCAGCCGGTGACGCACGATCCGCCACGGCGAAATCGGCCGCGACGGATCCAGGGGGCCAGCAGGCGCTCCCGTGACCAGGAGCGGAGTCGTGGCCGAGGCCGCGAATGCGCGGATGTCGGCGGCCACGGTTTCCGGGGTGTCCTCCGGACCGCGCCGGGCAAATGACCAGTCATCCGAGCTCGGGATGCGGGCGGAGAGCGTGGCCCGGGCGTGACGAAGCGGCGGCACCGACGCCCGGAACAGCGCAGCGGTACCTCCGACCGGTCGGGTCAGGCCATTCAGTCGGGTCAGCGTCGCTTCGCGCAAGGCCTTGTCCAGCGGCGAGTCGGCGGGCGGATCGGGCGCGACGCCCGGGCGCACAAGGAACCGCACGGCGGTGTGCAAGGCGCCGCTGTTTCCAAGCTCTCTCGCGGTCCAGCCGTCCGGGTCGGCGGCGATGCCGTCCGGCGGTCCCTCGCAGAGACGCCCGCCCGCTGCCACCAGCAGGTCGAAAGTGCGCTGCAGGCCGGTTGCAAGCCGCGAGAGCGCCTCGTCCGTGGCCACGTCGTCCCGTGCCCGGTCATCCAGCAGGTCGCGAAGCGGCGTACCGAACCAGGTGTGAAGTCGGTACGGGTGCCTGGGCGGGTTGCCCAGCGGGATGTTCGTAACCCAGATGCCCCGCCCGGGCAGGCTCGGGATGGGGTCGTACGGCTCTTGTGGATTCCACGTTCCGGTCTCCCGGAGGTTCATCCGGGGGCAGGCAGCGCAGGCCGTCCCGTCGTCCGAGCGGAAGTAGAGGCCCAGTGTGAGCGGTCCACTGTCAATGGGCGGGGCGGGTGGCTCCGGGCGGTCGAACTGGCCGTCGACAACAGGGACGAGCTCCACTATCGGACCTCCGCCGTCAGCCCGTCCACGAATGCCCGTCCGAGGTCTCCGGACTTATCGAGAAACCGGGCACCATTCCAGACTGAGATGCGTGCCTCCGGCGCGGTGCGCGCATACCCGAACACCAGCAGAGCCGGAACTGTCCGCACACTGTCGAGCGCAGCCTTCATGTCGGGCTCGATCGTCGTCGACCGGTCGAGGTGCACGAGCAGGGCCTCGAGCCACGCGGCGAACGTCGTGCTGCCAAAGCGCTCGGCGAAGTGCCCGCGCCGCGCGTCGATCATCTCGAGGACGAGGCGCGCGGACTCCGCGCCGCGCATCAACCGGTCCCGCATCCCGTCGTCCAGGTCGTCCATCTCCTCGATAAGTCCGGAGACCTCGTCGTCGTCCGGCGGCTGGTGCGAGCCAGGGAAGGCAGCGGGCACCAGCCGGGAGAGCGCGAGCGCGGTCCAGCAGACGCGCGTCAGCGCCGGCTGCGCCATGTCCGGCGCCCAGACCGGAACCAGGCGCCCCAGCCCGGCCGCCCAGACCGCATGGTCGAGATTGTGACAGAACTGGCAGATCGGACGGATATCTCCCGGATCGGGACCGTGGCCGCCGTCGAACTCCATCAGGCCCGGCAGGCGGATGCCGCAGCAATGGCAGGTCCAGCTCCGGAGCGCACTGGCCACTGCGTCGGGAAACATGCCGGCGCGGATCGCATGCGCCCGCGCCCCGAAGGTCAGGTGCCGTGCCGGACGCTCCAGGATCCGGGCGACGGTGGAGACCGGCGCGCTGCGCATCTACTTCAGTTGACGCAATTCGCTGCCGTCAGCCGCTGCTGTCTCGGCGCTCTCGCCGAACAGCGTGGTGATGCCGACACCGGTCGTGGTCGGTATCGCGACCATGGCGCCGCCGACCAGAATCAGGACGGCCGCGGTACTGATCCTCGCGGACGGATCGTTGGGGTTCTTCGAGTGATTGTAGAATTTGAGAAGCCCGGCCAGGACCAGGCCAACGCCGATGACGAAGGCGGCGGCGCCGAGCAGGTCGCCGATCTCGCCGGCCTGTGTGGTCAGGCTGTCCGCGACCTCGCCGACGTCCTTGTTCTGGGCCAGAGCAGTGCTCGCGCCTGCCAGGCCGCAGGCGCCCGCTGCCGCGAGCGCCGCCAGGGCGCGCCTCGCCGGCCTGCGACACGATGCCGCGCTGAATCGTCCCTCGCTCCTTGCCATGGCTGTATCCCCCAACTCCCGGTTGCGCTGAATCGTCCCGGCCTCTGCTGTACCAACACCACCGGGGCGGGGAAACGGGGCGGGCACGCCAGTCCACAGAAAACCGTACACGCCAGCCCGCCAGTCCACAGAAAACCGACAAACCGGTCTGCAGACGCTTCCGGGCCGTGCCTATGGTCTGTTCCACGTGCAGACCTGGAAGGACGAAAGCGTGGGGCGAGCACCGCGACCGGAGCGGCCGGCATGGACCGCGGACGAGGTCGACAAACTGATGCGGTTGTGGCCGGAGATGGCCCCCGGTGACATCGCGGACCGGATCGGCCGCACGGAAACCTCCGTGCGGGTAAAGGCGAGTCGCTTGGGACTGACACTGCGCGACCCGCGACAGCTGGCGAAGGAACGCCGGTGCCTGATGTGTCTCGAAATGTTCCGGTCGGAATCGCCGGGCCGCAGGATCTGCCGGCGCTGCCGTGATTCGGACGAATGGCAATCCACGGCGGACGGCACCTACAGGGTGGGAGTGCGGATCATCGACGACGGGGAGGGCCGCGCGTGACCAGGCCGGCGCGGTCAGGCGAGGCCGAGCACGCGCGCCACCGCTACCGCGCAATGGCCAACTCGTTGCGCCGTGCGCAGACGCTCTCCCTGGTTCTTGGCGGACTGTGCGCGATCTCGGTCGCCGCGGCGCTGTGGGTCACGGTGATCGCGCGGCCGTCGCCGGTGTACTTCGCAACCGACACCGAGGGTCGGCTCACGCCGCTGGTTCCCGTCTCCGACCCGTGGCTGACCGACGCCCAGGTGATCCGGTTCGGTGTCGAGGCGCTCACCCAGAGCCTCAGCATCACCTTTTCCGGATGGCGGGAGAACCTCACCAAGGCGCGCCACTACTACGAGCAGCCGGACGGGTGGACATCCTTTGTGGAGGCCATCGAGAGCTCCGGTCTTCTGGATTTCATCCGCGGCAGGCGTCTGAACTCCTCGGCGGTGGCCCAGGGCGCCGTGATCGTGAACCGCGGAACCGACTCTTTCGGACGCCATGCCTGGATCCTGCAAATCCCGCTGACCGTGACCTACGAGAGCGCCGTGGAGACCGCGCGCGACACATACCTGGCCGAAATCCGCCTGGTCAGGCTGCCGACCTTCGAGGCGCCGGCCGGGATCGGCGTGGCCCGGCTGACCATGCGCGCCGGCGGCGCAGGGAGCGCGCCATGAGCACCTGCAGGGGCCGGTGCCGCCGGCGCGCATGCGCGGTCCTGCTGGCTGTGGCCTGCACGGTCGCCGTGCCTGCAGCGCGTGCCCAGGACCCCGCTTCCCTCCCTGCCTTGCCGCCGCTTGCACCGGGGGGGCCGTGCCGGCGCCCATGGACGCGGAGCGCGGTGTGGGAACGGGGTCCCCGGGTGCCGCTACGGGCGGCGACGACGAGGAAGAGTTCCGCCGGGCGCTGCGCCTTCTTCTGCCGCTGTCGCCTGAGCGGATCCGCACGCTCCGCGTCCTGGTACAGGAAAATCGCGAGGCGATCCTCTCGCGCGACCTGAGACCGATGGTGGTGTCGAGCCGGATCGGATTCGACCCGTCGGCCGAGCCCGAGACCATCATCGTCTCTCCTGGCATCGCGACCGTCCTGTCGTTCCTCGACGCTACCGGCCAGCCGTGGCCGATCTGGCGGCACACCATCGGCGACGGGGCGGCGTTCCAGGTGCTCCGGAGCACGGAATCCCCAGGCGGCGAAGAAGGCGGGCACGCACTGACCATCACGCCGCTGCTCGCGGCCGGCACCACGAACCTGGTGATCCGCCTGAGCGGTGCATCGATGCCGCTGGTATTCATGGTGCGGACCGACGCCGATATCGCCCATGTGCGCCACGACGTGCTGATCAGCGCCATGGGACCGCACGCTGCGCCGACCGGCGCGGAGCCACTTGCGATCGGGCAGGCCGGCAATCCCCTGCTGCTCGCCTTTCTCTCCGGCGCTGATCTCCCGGAAGGCAGCACCCCGGTAAGGGTGACCGGAGTCGAGGCCGATGCCTGGCTGCACGAAGACCAGTTGTTCCTGCGCTCTCGCCACGCGTTGATCTCGCCGGGCTGGACCGGCTCGCTGGCCGGGCCGAACGACTACCAGGTGTGGCAGCTGGATCCGGCAAGCCAGTTGCTGTTCAGCATTGCCGGCCGGGTCCACCGCGCGCGGGTGGACCTGTGAGCGCTGCGATGGACAGGTCATGAGCGACGACGGACTGTCGATCGACCCGGTGCCGGAGGAAAGGCCGGGCTCGACCCTGGCCGTGCGCCGCGGCATGGGCGCGCGGTGGGTCGCCATTCTCGCCGTGGTGGTCACGGCCGGAATTGTCGCAGCACTCTACCTGCAGGGCGTTCGTCCGGATCCGGAAATTTCCGACGTGCCGCGCGGGCCCGGCACCATCGACACTACCCCCGGTGGAGCGCGCCAGGAGGCATCGCCCGAATATCGAGAGGGATTGTCCGCAGTCAACGAGCAGGGCTGGCAGAGAGCCAGCGAAGAGGGCAGGACCTTCGTGCCCACGCCGGAAGCGATCCCGGACAGGATCGATCCGGACATGCTGTCGCCCGCTCCGCGTCCGTTCAGTGCGCCTCCGGCACCCGACACGCCACCGGCAACAGGCGAGGCCCTGCCTGCACCGGTTGTCCTCCCGCCTCCACCGAGGCCAGAGCCGCGCGACGCGATCGGCGCGCCGGCGCCGCAGACAGCGGAAACGCCGGCAATGCTGGAGATGATGCAGGCGCTCGTGGCCGGCTGGAAGCCACCGACGTCGGTGACGGCCACGCTGGAGCGTGGGCAGCAGCAGGACCGCCCGGAAGGCACGGGCCCGGCCGGCGCCAGGCAGATCGTGCCGACCCCCGCCCAGGCAGCGGGGCTGGTTGCCGGACCTCCCCAGGCCGGCGCCGGCCCGGGGGTCGGGGGAATCGCCGCGACCAGCGGCCCGACCGTCCCGCTCGAGATCGTCATGAGGCCAGGCGACATCCTGTACGCCGAGACCATCACAAGCCTGACCAGCGATCTGCCCGGGCCGGTCGTGGTCGACGTCATCCAGGGCGAACACCTCGGTGCTCGCCTGGTGGGCGAGTTCCAGCTGGCGCCAAGTGCCGACGGACTGTTGATCGAGTTCCGTTCGATCACCCTTGCCGACGGCCGGACCACGGGCGTAACGGCCTTTGCGGTGGATCCGGTGACCGCCGAGAGCCAGGTCGCGAGCAGCGTCGACCGCCGCTGGCTGGCGCGTTTCGCGCCGGGCATGGCGGCATCGTTCGTGGCCGGCCTGGCTGCGTCCGCTGCCCAGGGCGTCGGCACGGCACTTACCCTGGGCTCAGGTACCGTTGTACAGCTGTCCTCGGCCGAGCGCAGCACGCGGCAGCACCTGGCCTCCGGGCTGGCGGCCGCGGGCGAGAAGGCCGCCGACCTGATACAGGACGCGGCACCCACGGGACCGGAAATTCGGCTGGAGTCTGGTACCGGACTGGCGGTGCTGATCGTTGACCCGGTTCAGGTGCCGGTCGAGGAGGAGTCCAATGACTGACACGAACATCGCGCCAGAGGCGGTCGAAGGCGGGCTTTCCCCGGCAGAACGGGAGCGGTTTTCGGGAGCGCAGCCGGCCGTCCTGCTGGATGCGGCTCAGCGGGTCGAGGCATACGCCGAGCGCGCAGGCCTGCCCGCCGGTACCTCGAAATTCCTGGCTGGCGGAATGCTGGCGGACCGTGTCCGCCAGGACGCTGCGGGCGACGCCCCTCCCGAGCGTCCTGGCGGCGGGGGCGACGGTCCTCCGGCGGAACAGCCCGATAGCGCCACGTCCGTCCCTGACGACGGCGAAGCGCCAGGCGAGGTCGCCGTACGTGACGTGACGCCACGCCCGGGCCTCAGTGTCCGCACGTTCACGGGTATCGCCGACGACGGCGAGGAGGACGAACGCGCGGATGTGCACGACGAGGAACCCGAAGACGATACCGACAAGGACCTGCGGGCGGCGTTCAGCCGGGTGACGGCGCTGCCCGCAACCGGGCGGCCCGGCGCCGGGGCGGAGCCGCAGGCTTCGGCTGAACGCCGCCCGCAGGTCCAGTCTGTCGCGGAGCCACGGGAACACGTTCCCGAAGAAACCCCTGCTGATGGCGCCGGGGGCGACGCACTCGTCACCTCCTGGAGGCCGGAGATCACGAAATCCGAGGAGGAACTGCGCGACGAGTTTGCGGACGAGGCCGCCGAGCGCGCGGCGGCCGCGATCCCGGACAGCACGGTCGAGCACCTGACAGAGGTGCTGACCGGCATGGGGGGCCAGTCCCGTCCTGTCCCACAAGACGGGGCTGCAGAGGCAGTGGCGCCGGCCGGGCCTGACCGAGCGGCCGCGGATCCCGGGACTCAGGGTACGGTCCAGCCGGGCGCAGAAGCGGGCCTGGAAGGACAGAGCGAGGCGGCACTGCAGGAACTTCTGGGAATGGCTCACCCGACGTCCTTGCCGGCCAGGGCTGTGGATCGGGTCGGCGAGGAGGCCATTGATGAAGCGCTTTCGGCGCTCGACGGCGGAAACGACGACAGGGACAGCAGCGGGACACGGCCGATGAGCGACGAAAGTACCGTCGATGATCGCTCCGAGAGCGCCGGCGAAGGTGGGGATGCTGACAGGGTCCGGGTGCTGGAGGCACGTCTCACCGAGGAAGTTGCGCGCCGGCGCGATGCCGAGCAACGCGCCGGGGAACACGAGGAGCTGAACCTGGCCAAGGAGCGCGAGCTGCAGGATCTGCGCCGTGCCGGCACGGCGGGCGCAGCTCCTGGAAATCGGGGAGCGCACCGCAACGGCCGGACCCCGGACCCGGTCCCGCCGCCCCGAGATGCCCACCCGCCCGTCCGAAGGCGCCGGCGGGGGGGAGGGCTCCTGATGGCCGTGATCGGCCTCGTGGCCATCGGCGCCGGTATGGTGGGCGGCGCTGCTGTCGTCGACCCCCGGACCTGGCCGGTGCGCCAGGTGGTGCCCGCGCCGTTGCTGGAGCAGGTTGCCGTGCTGCTGGGCCACCGCCCAGCCACCCTTGCCGTCGGAGCGGCTGTGGTCGAGGTGTCCCCGACCCTGCCCGAAAACCCGCCGGCCCCTGATCCGTCAGGTCTGGCCGACGCCCCTCTCGCAGTGGACCGGCTGGCTCCGCTGAGCACAGATCCCCTGGCCCCGGCCGGCGGAGGTGTCCTCCCCTCTGCCGGCCCGGGGAATGCAGGGGCAGGGAGGCAGGAACGCATGGGAGACGCCGTTCCTGCCTCCCAGGCTCCGCCGCCTGTGACCGCCGAGCCGCTCGCGCCCGGAGAGGCTCCGGGTGTTCCCGGTGCCGGGCAGCCACTGCCAGGCCGCATTGACCGCGACGACACCTCCGCCAGCGGACCGGCGGCCAGCGTGCCGCTGGCTCGTGAGCCCGCCGACAGGGCAGTGTTTCCGCAGGCCGCTGAGGCGCCTGTGCCGACGGCTGACACTGACGCACTGGTGGAGGCCAGGATCGTGCGGCTGGTCCGGACCGAGCTCGCTCCCCTCCAGGGGGCGATCGAGCAGCTTGCGGAGGCGATGGGAGAACCGGCCGGCCAGGAGCCGGGCGGACCGGGTACAGAGGATGAGCTCATGTGGCGGAAGGAGGTTCTGTTTGACATCGCCTCGCTGGGCGCACAGATCGAGGATCTCGAGACCGCGATCACGCGCATGCAGCTCGCTGCGGCAGGCAGGAATGATGAACCCGGGTATGCAGAGGAACGGATGCAGCTGCGCGAGATCAGCCGGTACCGCGACCGGCCGCCGCCCGCAACCGGACCGGTTGATGTAGCGGCCGGTCCTGCGGAAGCTGCAGCTCCCGGCCCGGATCCTGCGCAGCCCGAGCGCGAGGTAGTGCGCCCCGCGCCGTCCGGCCCGACGCAGGACTGGCGCCCGGGCCGGGTCTACGTGGCGCCTGCCACGTCGTTCAGGGTGACGTCACGGGTGCCGGCGGGGGTCACCCAATACCAGGTCGGAGACTGGGTGCCGGGATACGGCCACGTCCTGAATGTCACCACCCTGCCGGGGGGGCGACTGATCTCGACCGAGAACGGCGCGCTGTATCAGGCCGCGGACGGCGAGGGGCATGCACGGGACGCGGCTGAACAGGGTCCGGCGCGTCCGCAATGAGCGATCTCGACCGCGCGCTGGTCAACCTTGCCGGCTATGTCGAGCTGCTCGAGGCGCTGTTCTACGCCATCTGTTTCCTGTGCGGCGTCGCCATGGTCATGATCGGCCTGTTCCGGATGACGCAACGTGCCGGCATGGCGGCGAACGCCACCTGGCGCGGGGCAATCGCGACCATCTTCGCCGGCGCGGTCATCGTTGCCTTTCCGGCGTTGATCGGCGTGCTCAACGCCACCTTCTGGGGTGATGCGAACACCATGCCGGCCGACAGGATATTCTCCTACGCGCCGTCACTGCTCAAGCCGGTCCAGGGGCACGCACGGAAGGTGGTGGAATCGATCGTGCTCCTGGTTCAGTTCCTCGGGCTCATCGCCGTGTTCAGGGGCATCGTGCTCCTGAACGAGCACGTCCAGGCTGGAACGACGTCACGCCTTGGCCCCGGCATCACCTTTGTGCTCGCCGGGGCGCTCGCGGTGAACCTGCCGCGCTTTGCCGAACTCCTGGATGACCTGGTGTAAGGGCTGTCATTGCCGCAGCGGCGGTCCCAGCGCGGTCCTTCGAGCGCGGGCGTCGCGCAGCCGGGTCTCGAGACTGGAGATCTCGGCCTCGAGGGCGACGCGTTCCGCTTCGCGGGCATCGACCACCTCGGTGCCGGCGATACCCGCGCTGCCGGCGAGCTCGGCCGCCTCGGCGCAGATTGCCCGGCCGGTTGACGCCGGCACGTCCCGGATCTCGAAAACGCTGCCGGGCTGAGCGATCGTGTGCCAGTGCTTGCGCGATCCGCCGGAATCGCACCGCCCGTTGATGAGGACCACGTGATCAGACAGTCGCGCTCCGGAGTCGCGATGGAACGCCTGGGCAATCATCACACCCCCGATCACAAGCGGCGCTGCGTCGGCCGTCCAGGCATGGTCCGGCGAGATCCGCAGCCGGACCGTCACCTCTGGTTCGCCTTCGATCGGCGGTGTCCACCGATAGTGCCTGGCGAGCAGCGCGCGTACACGCGCGTCATCCCGGCTGTCGAACACCCAGTACGGCTTCCGCCATGTGCCGCCCAGGTCGCGGGCATCGCGGGCGAAGCCGGGGCGATACGGGGCCTGGACCACCGTGCGTTCGCCGTCCGTTGCCATGGTGACGATCGAAGCCATGTCGTTCTCTCAGGTGTGCGCGGGGAATCAACCGGTGGCGATCTGCACCACGGCCTTGAGCATGTTTCCCAGCGCGGTGAGCCGGGAATTGTCGATATCCGGGCGGCCCGCGGCCCGGACCTCGATCGCGATGTCGATGCCGGGACGGACGATCACGGTTGTGCCCGGGCCGACCCGGATATCGAGGCCGGAGTCGCTCGACAGGGCGATGGCTGCGCCGGGACCCGTCATGGCCGGTGCGGCTGAATGAAGCCTGTGCCCTGCGCCGGCGGAGACGTCGGGCACGGGTGCGACCTGGCAATCGTGAAGCGTCATCACTCGGCTCCTGTCAGTGCGGCACTGCGCCGGAATACGCGAGGGCGACGGTTTGGTGGTGTGCCCCGCGCGAATGACCTAATTTTAGGCCATTCGTGCGGGGCAGGCAATACCCGGAACACGGTTCAAGGCACTTTTTTTGAATTTTCACGCCTGAGTGATTGCATGGGACGGCCAGGCAGTTGCTGGCTTTCAAGAGCTCCGAAACCCGGAAAAGAGGGGCGCGAAAAAATGACACGGAGGCCCATGATGAGATTCAAGCGACAGGCGAGCTACTTCGGACCGAGCACCCTGGTCCAGGTTACCGAGGTCAATGCCGAGAAGAATACCTTGTCCGGGACCGTGGTCGGCGGTCCCCACCACGGCACAGAGATCACCGACATGGGGTGTGAGGGAAAGACCAAGCCGGCCGCACTCGCCCAGAGGGGCATGTCATACATCGAACCGGAGGTCATCGCGGACGGTATGGCGTACCTGGTGGTGGACGGTCTGCGCCGGACCAGCGGCGGCGGGTTCACATCGCGGTGGATGCGCACCGCTGGTGACGGAGAGCCGGTGTTTTCGACGTCCGAGCACCCGCTATGGATGGCAGTGACGCCATTCAGGTCGGAGTGGCCGCAGGACGGCACCCAGAAGGTCGGCGTGACGACCATCGATGTGGGTGCCGGCACTCAGGCCACCACCATTGACGAACTGCACGCCGCGTTCATCGCTGCCGCAAGCCGCGATGAAGGGTATGGACGTGTCGTCGTGGCGGTGCTGCACGCGGACGGTCCCGACGCCGGCCGCGACACGGTCACCCTTCCCGGCCCGGCCAGGGGCGAGGACGGCGAACCCGCGCAGGGGCCGGGCGATCGGTACGAGCAGTGCATCGCGCGCCTGGGCGGCGTGGAAGCGGTCGTCGCCGGTTTCAAGGCGGGGCACACGATCTCGATTGCGCCGGCATCCACCAGGCTGCTGTCGCGCTACGAAACAGAGGACATGATGAAGTCCGGTTCGCTTCGTCGGTACCTGGCTCCCACTCATGGAGCCAAGCTCGTCGCTGCCCTCGACCGGTTGTCGGGGGTTCCCGGCGCTCGCGACAGGGCGGAGAAGGACTACACCGAGTGGTCAAACGGGGGGAAGCTCGCCCACGCAACGAACAAGGACGTCAGCGCCTGGGCGAAGGAGCGCGGCGTGGAGCTGCCGTATGTCGGACAGCGAGGTCACCTGCCGGCGAGCTATGGCCTGGTCGGGGAAGACCGTGCGGGCGAGCCCCCCGCGCTGGTCAAGCGCCTGGTGCTCACCGCGGCCCCGGTCGGAGAGGACTGGATGCCGATGCCGGGTGATCTCAATTCGGTGAAGCGCTTTCACAACATGTATGAACAGGCGGCCGAGGCGCTTGCAACCGGCCCGGGGCTGGCGACAACCGCTGAAGCGGATGTACGGGAACCCGGCGATATTGCTGAGCCCGTGTCCCAGGAACAGGCTGCCGCCGTCAACGAGGGAGAGGACGTCGAGGTCTTTGACGGTTCCGATCTCGACCCGGATGACGAGGAGGCCTACACGACGATTCTCGGGCTCGGCGGCGATGACACTGCGGCCGAGAAGGAAGATGGCCTCCCGGCAACTTCGCCGTAAAGTGAGATGCGCCCGGCCCCCGACGCGATGCCGAGTCGGGGGCCGGGGCGTTTCCGACGAGGGGAGGGGACATGGCCACCTTTCCGTGGCTGCGCTTTACCGGCACGACCGCGCATCCGCGGCTGCTTGCACTGACGCCTGCTGAGGGTGGACGACCGCGTTACGGCGTGCTGATAGAGCTCGGGGAAGAGCCACCGCCCGGTCTGGCAGAGGCGCTCGCAGCTCACGGATTCCGCCCGGCAGTGCGCGGCAACCCGATGCTCCTGCGCTCCGTGATCCGATCGACGTTGCCTGCTGCCGTGGCTGTACTTCGCCGCCTGCCGGGGGCAGAGGCGGTTGAAATGGAGCCGGAGGTGATGCGCCGGCCCGAACACCTGCTCGACATGCGCCGCCCGGCCCGGCAGGTCCCGGCCTCCGCCCGGCGCGACCGCAGGGAACGCCGGGTCGAGTGGTTTGCGTTTCCGGACACGACGGCACGCCCCCGGTTGATGCTGCTGCCCAGGGACGAGGGAGAGGGCCCGCAGGTCGGCATCGCGATCGAACCCGGGAACAACCCGCCGGCGGGGCTGCTCGACGCTGCCGCGGCGGCGGGGTTTGCCGCGGCAGCCGATGGCTCGCTGCGCGTGACGTTTCCACGTAGCGAGACCAGGGCCCGGCTTGTGGCCGCCCGCGCGCTTCCCGGTGCTGTCGCCATCGACGTGCCGGCGAGCGAGATGCGTCGGCCTGAACACAGCCTGGATCTGCGCCCGCCGAGGCCGCGTCCGCCGCCCGCCGCCCCGCCACCGGCAGGCGGCCCCGAACTTTCCAGGGTCGAGGAGCTCGGGACCAACTTTGCCGGCGACCTGGTGGTCAGCGACGGGCAGGACCGGTACATCCTGCCGCGCGGCGCCGAGGCGGCACAGTTCGTCCCCGAAACCGCTGACGAACCGCCGGCCACCTGGCTCAGGGTGCGCTCGAATGATGACATTCCCGGTCTGGCCGAGGGGATCTGGGCGGAAATGCAGGCGGGCGGCGGACGGCTTTCCGCAGAGAGGCTCGCCCGCCGTGCGGCGCTCGCTGTCGAGCCCGGCGGGCCCGACAGGGGCCCGCCGGCGGAGGCACCCGAACCCGACGCGATCGCGCGGGCGCTCGCCGATGAGCTCCGCCGGCGGGTGGTGACGTCGATCGACCCCGACGCGCCTCCGGCAGAACGCCGTGAGCAGCTCCGGGACGCCCTCGCGGTCGCGAGCCGTCTTTCCGGTGGCGTGACCGCGTACGGAGGCGGCGGGCTCACGCAGGCTCCGCAGGTACCGGTGCTGTTGCGCCATGCGCTTGACCAGGCGGGCCTGGTAGAGGTGACCGGCTCGGATCTGCTCGCCCGCGCCCTGACTGGCGGACCTGCCGGGGAGAGCGTGGACAATCCCGACGCACAGGTGATCGATCTGAGCGGTGTTGCCGGCGGCAATCTGGTCCCCCGTGTGGCAGCCGCCCTGGCGCGCCGGCGCGCCAGGGGCCATTCCCTGGTGCTGGTTGGCGGGCGGCCGGAGGACGCAGGCGTCGAGGCGGTTCGCCAGGAAGTCGGACTGGCTTACGGGATCGAGGCAGTCGGCGAGATCGGGCCGACCCAGGCCTCCGGTGACCCCGAACACGCGCCGGTCACGCTGCTTGCCATCGGCGAGCGGCGCCCCGTCGTTCTGGAGATGCTTCCCGACGCGGCCCTGCGCACCTACCGGGCCGACAGCCTGGACGGACTGGAGGCGCTGGCGAACGAGATCCAGCGTGCCCGCGGTCGTATTCATGAGTGGAACCTGGGCGAGGAGGACGCAGATGTCGAGGTGCTCGATGACACCGACAGCTACGTCGGCTACACGCCGGCCTCGAAGGTGGGAGCCCCGTTCTCGATGGTGCCGCGATCTCTCGAGAGCGCACTCTCCCGCGCCCAGGAGAGGGCCGCGCGGAGGTTCGGCGAGGAAGGCGGAATCGACACCGCGGTCAGCCATGAACTGGGGCTGACCCGGGAACAGCTCGGTGCACGGCTCACCTCCGAGCAGGTCGATGCCATCGCGCTCGCGACCGATGCCGCCGCGCGTGGCCGCGGCATGCTGCTCGCCGATGCCACCGGGATTGGCAAGGGCCGGATCATGCAGGCCATTGCGCGCCAGCACCTGCTCGCCGGTGGCCGCGTCCTGTGCCTGACCGAGCGGCCGGTCAACATTCCTGACGTTTTCCGGGACCTGGGTGCGGTCGGACTGCCGGCCGGCAGGGCGGCAGCGGTGATGGCGCGCGCAGCACGGGTGACCTGGCAGAATGCGGACGAGGCCGGCGAACTGCAGGAGATGTCGCTCCTGCCCATGGACACGGAGCAGCGCCGGGAACTGCTTGCGGCCGCTGTCAGGGGCGATGACGCCTGGCCCGCGGATGTGGATTATCTGTGCACCACCTACTCGATGGTCTCGTCCACGGTGAGGCTGGACGACGCGGAGCGGCCCGCCGCGGACCCGGCGGGCCAACAGCTGCCGCAGCTGGCCTGGGCCCGGGCAATCGCCGAACAGTGCCGCCGCGACGGGCGGCCCCTGCTGGTAGTGGCTGACGAGGTTCACAACTGCCTCACCCCGACCAGCCGCGCCGGGCAGTTCATGCGGATCCTGAACGGGGCGGCTGAGCGGGTGGTCATGGCCTCGGCCACCTGGTTGCGCGATACGCGCGGCCTCGATCTGTACAGACCACTCTTGCCGCCGGACATGTATGGCGTCGCCGAGACATTCCAGGCGGTTGCGAGCGGTGGAGCGGCGGCGCAGGAGTGTCTGACCACAATGTTGGTCGAGGACGGTGTACTCCTGCGCCGCGAGCACGATCTCTCGGAGATCGGGTTCCACGTGGACGTGCCGCCTGACGAGGAGACCGAGGAAGCGGAGTGGGTCTTGCTGCAGGTCGGCGAAGTCGCCCGCCTCATGGTGGAGGCTCACACCAGGATCGCCGCCGCAGGCAGCCCTGTACGCGAAGCTCTCGGGCTGCCTGCGGCGGCGCGTGGCCCAGGCCGGGAGGTCCAGCGCGACCGCTGGGAGGCAAACCTCGGCACCATCGGGTCTCCGCTCGCCCGTCTGAACACCGTGATGCTCAACGCCATTCGTGCACCGATGGTGGCGCGGAACGTGGTGCGCGAACTAAGGGAGGGCCGCAAGCCCCTGATCGCCTTCCAGGCGACGAACGAAAGCGTGCTGAAGGATGCCTTCAACGAGCGCAACACGGAGCCCGATCCGGATGCGGAGCCCGGACGGGCAGCATTGCCGCTGACCGCGGCGCGGACTGTCTCCCGCATCCACGAGAGCATCTACAGGGTCAGGGACCGGGAGGCCGGGATCCATGACGCCCGGCACTACGACCCGGTCCTTGAGCAGATTTCCCGGGACGCGCAGGCGCTGATCGCGGCCCTGCCGGAGTCCCTGCCCATGTCGCCGCTGGACCTGATTCGCGAGGGGATCGAAGCAGCCGGATACAGCTACGGGGAAGTCTCGGGGCGGAGCTACGAGATGCGCGACGGCGAGGTCCACCGCCGCCCGAGGGTGGACCGCCAGGCACTGATTGCGAGCTTCAACAACGGCGAGACCGACGTGCTTGCCTACAACGCGGCCGGCGCGACCGGAACCAGTTACCACGCAGCGCCGGATGTTGGAGATCAGAGACGCCGGGTGTTTGTCGAGTTCGAGTCGCCCCCGGACATCATCAAGTACGTTCAGTCCATCGGGAGGGGAAACCGCTACGGGCAGACAAGTGCGCCGCGCATGGTCTCGATCGTCGCCGGTCTCGGCCCGGAAATGCGCCTGGTTCAGCAGCGCAACCGCAAGCTGCGCGCAATGGGAGCCTCGGTGGATGCGAATCGTGCCCACCCGCACCTGGCGCGCAATGTGCCGGACCTGCTCAATCAGGTCGGAGACGCGGCGGCAGAATCGGTGCTCCGCCAAAGCCCTGACATTGCCAGGCGCCTGGGCCTGCGGGTGCGAGCCAGGACCGTCGTTCCCGGCCTGACAGACCTTGACGACGCCCATGGGCCGAGCGCGCTCGTGCTGGATGCCGGCGGGGTGGTTGGCAACGTGGCTGACAACCTCGCGAACAAGACGCTGATGCGGCTCATGCTACTGCCACCGGACGACCAGCGCGAGGTCATGGACCGGATCACGCAGGAGTTCCAGGCTCTGGTGGCGGAGTTGGACAGGCGCAACATGAATCCCCTGGTCATCCGCACGCTGCCTGGACGGTTCGAGCCGGCGGCCCGGATGGTGTATGCCGGTGTGGAGCCAGCGGATGACGCCGAGGCGGTCGACCGCTCGCAGATATCGTCGCCGGTCTATCTGGAAACAGGAGTTCAGATCTCGGAGGGCAACGCGCTCCAGCCGGAGCGCGTTCAGGAAATGGCGGAGCGCGGACGAATAGCGCTCCCGTCCGGTTTTCGGCCGCACGCCGACCAGCTGCGGCTGCACATGGCGACCATCCTGACCGATGTTACCGGGATCGACGCGGCCGCAGTCCTGGCCGAGGACGAGGACCTGCCGCCGGCCTACGTGCACAGGCAGCAGCGGCTCGAACGCCTGGCAGATACGCTCGAAATGCTGCGCCCGGGCGTCGAGATAGCGTGTGAGGCGGACGGGGAGCTGCCGGCCGTGCACGGCATCGTGACCAGGTTGGTCGCGCCACCGCGTCTCGGGCCGCGGACGCTGGGAGCGCCTGCATCCTACATGCTCGATGTCATGGAACCGGGTGCGGAGCGGGCCCGGCGGCTGTCGATGGCGAATGTCATGCGGCACGACCAGGTCAGCATCCGTTCCGGGTTTGCCGACGGTCCGTCGGAGGAAACGGCTGAGTGGTACCGCGCCCTTGCGCGGGAATCGCAGCGCATGCCGCAGCAGTTCCTGTCTGGGAATCTGATTCAGGCCCTCACCATCTCACGTCGGCACGGGCTGGGGGCGGTGACCGCGGTGGCGGACGGAGAGGGCCGGATGCGCCGCGGGATCGCCGTGCCCCGGAGCAAGGCCGAGCTGGCGAGGCTTCCTGTGCCGGTACCGAACATCATGGTCGCGGCTGCGACCCTGATCCTCGAGGCGACGGGCGAGCGCCGACCAACACAGATCTGGGACGGGCCTGACAGGATGGTGGCGGAGACCACCCTGACGCTGACGGGGCGCGTCCCCAGGGTCATTCGCGTAACGCTGCCGGGACACTGGCAGCGTCGAAACCAGGGGTTCTGGGCACGCAACCGCCAGCTCACCGCGCATCGGCAGGAACTGGAGCAGAGCGAGTTCACCACCGGCAGACGGGGACCGGTGTGGTACGTCTCGTTCCCGCTGGAGAGAGAGGGTCTCGACGCCTTCGGGCGGTTCGCCGAGACCTTGGCGCAGTCGAGCCTGGAACCGGAACTGCTGGCATCAGCCGTGGTGAGGGAGACGGCACAGGAGGCCGAGGAGGTGCAGCGGAGGTTGGCGGCCGACGGCCAGGACTGGTCGCTTGAGCGGTTCGATGCGGCCAGTCCTGGCCGTCGGCCGCCGCCGGGCGAGGCGGTTCCGGGAGGCGAACCCGGCGCGAACGAGGAGCTGGACCTTGCGGCCGTCGGCGAGATTCTCGAGGACGACGAGGTGCTCGATGTGGCGTGAACGGGTCCCGCGCCGGGCGAGACCGAGGCAACCGTAATGGCGGTGCGGGCGTATCGCGCCGGTAGCAGCCTGGTCGTGGAGCGCGATGCGGAGCGGGAGCGCCAGCTGCTGGTGATCCGCACGCCGGCCTCGCTGGACGAGACGGCGGCCAAGGGCCTGTTCGTTTCCCAGCAGCGCGGTGCGGTGCCGACCGGAAGCAGCCTGCGGCTGCCGCGCTGGAACGCGATCGCTGAAACCATGGACGGCGCGTCAGCTGCGCTGTGCGTGTTCGCCGCAGTCCGCGGCATGCGGTTGCGGCCTGCTGGCCAGGCTCCGGAGGACCGGCAGCGGCTGGCAGCCCTGCTGGGGGCGGCACCGGCCGACGACGAGAACGTGGTGGACATCCCACTGCTGCACGAGCCGGGATGGGAGCCGCTTGCGCGGGCGCTGTTCGATCCAAACGGCGCACCGCGCGCGAACTTCTGGGAAGAACACATACAGGTTGAGCCCGGGGAGATCTTTCGGGTCAACCGGTCCGTGGCAGCGCTCGCCGCCGCAATGCCGGTGGCGGCCGCGATGGTGCGTGATGTCGAGGCCCTCGACATGGAGCGCGCCGAGAGCGCGCTGGCCAGCGTGCACCGACCCGCGCCGGCAGCCGTGCGCTGGTACGCGGCTGCCGGCGCGGGTGCCGTCGACAGGCGACAGGCGGCTGATGCCTACCCGCTGTTCGCGGAGATGATTGCAACCAGGGTGCCGCTGCGCCACGCGGTGGAGGGCCGCGAACCGCTGCAGGCAGCCCTTGCGGTCGAGACCGGGCTCGCGCCCGCCGCCTGCAGGCGGTTGGGTCGCATCGACATGGCGATGCCCGCGGGCGCGGCGTTGACGACAACGGTGGAGGACGAAGACGCTCTCGGCGTGCGCCGCCGGCGGACGCACGGCGTCCATGGCCGCATTACGCTTGATGATGTCACGGGCCTGCTGGCGCAGCTCGACCCGTCGTGGGCGCCTGACAGCAATGCGGCGTGGGACGCCTTCGTCTGTGCGACGGGCTCCGCGGTCCTTCCGCTGGCCGGCCACCTCGGCCGCAATCCTGCCGATCTGGTGAAATCGTCGCGGGGCGACTGGGCCGGGTGGCTCGGCACCCTGGCGAAAGCAGCCGATTACGATGACGGCGAGCCGCTGGATCGCCGGCGCCTGGCACTGGGTGTGACGGACGCGATCGAGGCCGCCCACGCCTTGGCGCAGGACGTGCTGATTCCACTGGCCCTGCGCTCGTTGCGAACGGACGCCGATATTGGGGCCCCGCCCTTTACCCGTGACGCCGGGATTCTGGTCACAGCGGTTGACGCGGCTCTCGACCAGGCCGTGGGAAAGTCCAAGAACCCTGTCGGAGCACTGCTTTCCTTCGGGCGGACATGGATTTCCCGGATCCCGGCGCTTGGCCGTGCCACGGAGGAGTTCCGGCTTGACACGAGCCGGGCTGTCGCGACCACGAGCTGGCCGGAGGGTCACTGGCCTTCCCTGCTGCCGGAGCCGTTCGTTCACGGCGGCGTCATGATCACCGCGCTGACATCGCGAGAGGAGCTGTACCAGGAAGGAAGAGAGATGGAGCACTGCGTCGGCGGCTACTCGGCCATGTGCGAGTCGGGCCAGTCCCATATCCTTTCGGTTCGCGGTCCGGGGCCGGCGCGGTCCACGCTACAGCTCGGCTATGTACGCGAGGGATGGTCGACGACGCAGCATCGCGGCGTGAGAAATGCGAGAATGGCGGAGGCGCACGCGGCCGCGGCCGACGCGCTTCTTGGGGCCCTGAAGGATGGCGCCGTCGTGCCCGAGCAGGAAGTGCACGACTTCCGTGAGACGAACCGCGAGGGCCGAGGCGAAGGCCGGGCCCGCGCGACTCCCTGGCAGATGATCACGCATCTGAGAGAGCCCCGCGCCGGGCCGCCGGCCCCGGTGTGGCAGGAGTGGCGCCACATTATCGGTGGACCTGTTGCCCGGGCGGACGATCCGGGCGTGCTGTATCGAAACCGCAAGGTGCGCGACCTGGTAGGTGTGATCAGTCCGGACGGGGCGCGGCGCATAGCCGAGGCGGCGGAGCGTCGCCGGGAGCACCGCGCCGCCGTTCCAGGCCAGCAGGGAGGGCCGGGCCCGTGAAACTGACAGGTGAACAGGAAGTGATCGTGCAGGCGGCCCGGGACCTCGACCGTCCGATGCGCATACGGGCGTTTGCCGGCACGGGGAAGACCACGACGCTGCTGGCAATTGCCGGGGTCCGGAGGGCGAAGGGGCTCTACCTGGCCTTCAACAAGTCAATCGCGCAGGAGTCGCAGGTGAAGTTTTCGGGAACAGGCGTGACGTCGCGCACCATGCACTCGCTCGCCCGCCGCGCTGTTGGCGAGAGGGTCAGGGAGCTTATTCCCGGCCGTGCGCGGTGTGTGATGGACGCCGGCGTCCTGCGCACCATTCAGATGCCGCATGGTTGGAACAGGTACAGGCTGGGCGGTGCGGTGGCCCGAACCATGGCGGGGTATTGTGCGTCGGATGATCCCGAGATCACCCGGGGTCATGCGACCACGGCCCTGACCGCAATGACTGGCGACCCCGAGGCGATGCCGCCCGGGCCGGCCAGGGAGCGGGCCGCGGCGGCCCGGGGTCTGCTGACAGACGGTCTGGTGTCGATGGCCGGGGACTGGCTCGAACAGAGCGAACGATCGGGCTACCTGACCCATGACATGTACCTGAAGATGCTCGAGCGCGAGCCGGCACTGTGCGCGCGGGCGTTTGCCGGCCAGAGATACGTGATGGTCGACGAGGCACAGGATCTGAACCCGGTGCAGCGCTCGATCCTGGAGAAGTCGGGTCTGCCGCTGGTGGCGGTGGGCGACAGCTACCAGCAGATCTATTCCTGGCGTGGCGCGGAGGATGCGCTCGATCGACTGTCCGGCGAGGAGTTCTTCCTGACGGGCAGTTTCCGCTTCGGTGCCCCGGTCGCCGATACCGGCATGCGGATTCTCGCCAGCCGGCCCGACGGCGGCCCGGACCGGGCGCTGCAGGGGCTCGGGCCGGGCCCTGTCCGGGGATGGGTCGGGCCCAAGGGGGGAGTGATCTGCCGTACCAACGCGGGCGTGCTGGAGGCGGCGCTTGATCTGTCGGCCCGGGGACTGGCGATCGACATCGACAATTTCGAGCACATCGTGACCGAGGTGGAGTCTCTCGATGCGCTGCGCCAGGGCCGGCGCGAGGAAATCCGGTCGCTGACCGTGCAGCGGTATGACAGCTGGGACGAGGTCCGCGCGGAAGCCGAGTATGGGCCTGACGGCGAAATCGCGCGCCTGGTCACCCTGGTTGAGGACGACGGTCTCGAGCAGGTGCGAGGGCTGGAGCGAAGAATGCACGCCGCCGGCACGCCGGTCGTCACCGTCTGTACCGGTCATCGCTCGAAGGGGCTCGAATGGCCCGGCGTACGCCTGTGGAACGACTTTGAGCCGCTCGGAGATCTGAACCTCGGATACGTGGAGGCCGGCGGGCGGGGGCGAGCGGCGCAGGTTCAGGCCCTTGAAAAGTGGAACGTGTGCTACGTGGCAGCGACCCGCGCGATGCGCCAGCTGGTGCTTCCGGTGGAACTGAAGGCCAGCCTGGAGCACGAGAAGGCAGGCGGGCCGCAGGCACCACACCTCGGGGATGCGGGACCGGCGCCGTGATGGGGCCCCGGCGTGCCGGCCTGGTGATCTGAGCGCTCGTACGGGCATCCCGTCCGGCCGGGGCCGGCCGGGAAAGCGCACGCCGGGACCGTCTGTCCACAGAAAACCGACAAGGGCCGGTTTCGAGGGGGAGCCTGGCGTGCCTACTGTCGTCTCCAGACAAGGGAGGCGACATGCGTATACGTCCGGCCGTCTGTTCCGCGCTGCTGGCAGCCCTGTGGGTGGGGGGGACGGATGCGACTCCGGCCGTGGGCCAGGCGACCGCGGATGCGGTCGCGCCTGGCCCCGGGGAGGGGAGTGACAGCCCCTCCGGCGGTCCCGTGACGCAGGTGCCCGCCAGGTTTCTCAATCCCTGTCCGCAGGAGAAGATCGCGCGCCTGCTCGGGTCGGCGCTCACGCCATCCGAGATCAGCCGCGGCCTGGCGCTGGAGCACGAGGTCCTGGTGATGTGTGCAGCGCGCCAGAGGCTGGCGCTGGAGGTGCTGGCGTTGGAGCGGCTGATTCGCGGGGCTCTCCCGGCGCCCGAGGTGGTGGAGAAGATCGTCGAGGTGGAGGTGGAGAAGATCGTCGAGGTGGAGAGGATCGTCGAGGTGCCGATCGGTCCGGGCTCGTCGGTGCCGTCGGCCAGCGCGGCGGACATGTCCTGGTTTTCGATCTACGGCACGCAGGCCGCGCCGCGCGCCGGCGTCGTGCTTGGGGACGGCACCCGGCTCTTCGTGGGAGTCGGTGACGAGGTGCCCGGTGTCGGCCGGGTAACGGCCATCCAGGCTGTGCCGCCGGAGGTACGTGTCGAGGGTGCGACGCTAAACCCGTTGCCGCAGGCGTCTGCGGCGCCGGCAGGGCGAGAGTAGTCGGATGGTGGCGGGTCTCGCACGGAGGCTCTCGGAGTTCCTCAAGCCGCTGGGGATCGACAGGCGTAGCAGGCTGGTCCGCCGAGGGCCGGGGGTTGACGAGGAATTTCGCTCGATGTGCGCGGCGTGGAGCGACGGACGGATCGTGATCCTGCGGGGGTTCGAGCAGAACCCGCGCCTGCGTTCTGTGCTCCGCGACCTGCAGAGCGCCGGACATCTGCCACAGCGGTTGCAGGAGGAAAGCGCCGACCGGTCGGAAATCGAGCGGATGTGGCAGGGCGGTGCGGGTGCGCCGGGTGAGGAGGGGGACGCGACGATCCAGCTGTGGGTCCGCAAGGTCTATGCCGAGGCCGCCTCGGCGAAGGCGGCCGATGTGATGCTCGAGAGCTCGGACATGGGGCTCGACATCTTCATCATTGCCAACGACCGCAAGATCCGGATCCTTGAACGGCTGGCGCCTGCCACCGGCAACCGGGTCATGAACTACCTCTTTCATGTGAAGGATGCCGGCTCCGCACAGACGGGCTACCAGCGCGGCTCGTTTCAGGGGTTCTCGATCCGCAACAGCCGGGACCTGCCGTTGCCCGGCGAAATCTCCGCCCTGCGCTGCCAGCGCGGTCCGAGCGAGCCGGACCGCGACCACATGTTCACTCGGTTGTTCTACCACGGACAGATCCCGGCTGACGCGACGCTGGAGGCGCTGGGGTATCCGGGGCGGACCGCCCAGGTGTTCGCCGAGGTGCGCTCTGCGCTCAGGGGCGCGTGCATCATCGGCGGGGTGACGGGCGACGGCAAGAGCACGACCCTGGCGACGAACATGGCACTCCTGCACCGCGAGTGGGGAGGGCGGCTGAACATTGTCACGGTGGAAGATCCGGTCGAGTACCCGATCCCCGGCGCCGTGCAGATCGCCGTGCCGACAACCGGCGTCGGCCCGGAACGCGCGCGGCACTACACCGAGGCGCTGATGCACTTCTGCCGAGTGCACCCGGCAGCAGGTATGGTCTCCGAAATTCGTGACGGTGATGCGGCCAGGCAGGTACTGCAGTTCGTGGACAGCGGCCACCAGGTTTGGACGACGATCCACGTCGCCAACGCGAACAGCATCCTGTTTCGCCTGATGGACCTGGGGGTGACACCGGGGGAGGTGTGCAAACCCGGCAACATCGCGCTCCTGGTGCAGCAGACACTGGTTCCGCGGCTGTGCCGGAGCTGCGCGCTCGACCGGCCGCCGCCCGCGGTCCCCGAGCGCCTGGCCGCGATCGTCGGAAACTGGTCGCGGGTGTCGTGGCGGCATGTCGAGGGGTGCCCGGACTGCCTGGGCTCGCGAACCACCGCGGCGAGCCGGGAGGCGTGGGCCGGCTATGACGGCGCGCAGGTTGTCGCCGAGATAATCCGCCCCGATACCGGGTATCTGGAGTTGGTGCAGGCCCGCAATCCGGCTGGAGCGGAGCGCCACTGGATCGAGTCGTTGGGTGGTGAGCCGCTCGCGGGCCAGATCTGGGACCTGGTGTTCCGGGGCGAGGTCGATCCGATGGACGCGGTGCGGAAAGGCGCCAGTTACGCGGCCGGGGAGGCATTTGCCGACAGTGTGGCGGGGCGCTTTGGCGCGGAGCCCGAGATCCGGGCGATGTTCCGGAGGCCGCCGGAGGAGGCGCGGGCCGGCACGTCGCACGCGCCCGCGGCTACGGCGGGTACGGCCGGCGCAGTGCCGGTGACCACACAGAATGGGAAGGAGGATACCGGGTCGGGGGGCGGATGGACGGAAGAGAGGCGCACCCGTACACGGCTGCGTGGTCGATCCGGTCGTATCGGAATGGCGCACAGGCGGCGCCGGGGAGCGTCGGAGGAGGCGAGCTAGATGGCGGTACGGGTCGCATTCCTGCCTGCCGGCCTCGAGGGCCTGCGCGCCATCGGCAGCGCGGTCACGCGCGCCGCGGTGCGGCTGGCCGCAGCCCGTACCACTGCGCGGGTCGATCTCTTTTTCATGATCGCCGGTCTCCTGCGCGCCGGTCTCGACCTCAGGCGGACGCTTGATATCGCGATCAGAAGGGCTGAGAGCGGCAGCCGCTCGGCGGAGGTCTTCATGCTGCGGTCGTGGCAGCGGGGGCTCGCGAACGGGCGGCTGGCCGACGAGCTGTCGCTGTGGCTGCCTGCATCAGAATCGGTGATCTTCTCGGGATATGGTCGAGGATCGATTCAGCCGCTGGCGTTGTTCGAGGCTGCCGCACGGATCGCCGAAATGAAGGCGAGGCTGATCGCAGGGGTGGTCAAGGCACTCTCGATGCCGGCACTGATAGCCGTGTGCCTGGTCCTGCTGCTGTGGATGGTCGGCTCCTACGTGCTGCCGGTGCTGGCGGGCATCTCCGACAGTGCGCGCTGGGGCCCGCTCACCATCCTGTTCTACGATGTGACCACGTGGGTCAGCGCCAACGAGATCGTGCTGGCATGCGGCCTGTTGGGGACGGTCGCACTCGTGTGGGTGGCGGTCGTCTGCTGGAGCGGATGGGGCCGGACCGCGGCGGATCGGTTTCCTCCCTTCTCGCTATACCGCCTCATCACCGGGTGGTCATTCCTCGCGGTGATGCTGGAGTTCCTTCGGGTCGGGATTGATCTGTCGGACGACACATTTCTGCGCATCGAGCAGACCGCGCCGCCCTACGTGCGCTCGCGTATCGCCATGGTGCGCCGGCAGATGGGCGGCGGCCACCCGTTCGGCCGCTCGATGCGCCTTGCCGGGACGTCGTTTCCGGACTCCGACCTGATTGCGGTGATCGAGGCGCTGGAAGGGCTGCCCGAGTGGCACCTGCGCACAGCAGAGTTCCTGCAGCGCTGGATCGAGCGTGCCGAACGGGTGCTCGCAGCCCAGCTCGGGTTGGCCCGCACGGCGCTGATGATGCTGTGCGCAGTGGTGATCGGAGGGACCGTGAACTCGATGTTCGACGTTCTTGGACAGATCCAGTGAGGATCGGGGAGAGACAGATGGAAATATCGATACGCAGTGGCGGTGCGTTCACACGCATGCGGCTATTTCGGGAGTTGCGCCGCAAGCGATGGCGTGGTCTCACGATGCTGGAGTTCATTCTGTATCTGGGGCTCGCCGGCGTCGTCGTGGCTGGCGTGGTGGTGTACTACACCCAGGCTTCGGAACGGCAGAAGAGAACCGATGCAATCACGCTGTTGAACAACGTGCGGGGCGGCATCGAGCGCGTGTTTGCCGGGGCGTCGAGCTATACCGGCGTGACGATCGAGCTGCTCGACAATCGCGGCGTCATTCCTGATACCGCGCGGGTGTCGGCGACCGTGGCAAACCACCCGTTCGGCGATACGCTCAACGTGTTCGTCGATGGCACAAACACGCGGACGTTCTGGATCGCGTTCAACGATCTTGATGATGAAGCCTGCGCGGATATTGCCGGTTCGTACATCGGCAAGACCCGGGCGAGGTCGGGCATCATAAACGCCCTGGTGGTTGCGGACACGTCGAGCAATACGGCTCTGGCGGTTCCCACCTCCGCAGTGGCGGGCAGTGCCACGAACCGGATCACGGCGTCTGCAACCGCCGCGGTCCCGTACACCGCGGCAAACGTGGCCGGCGCGTGCGACAGTGGGGCCAGCGCGAATGACCTCTACATTCAGTTTGGCTAGATAATGCGCTGCGTCGCAATGGTTCTGTTGGTTCTTGCCGCCGGCGCCGTGTCGGCGCAGGCACAGGAAGGGGAAGAGAGCGGGTTTGCCGCCCGGTACGCCGAGTTCCAGGCATTCCGTGCCGAACTCGGCGCGGAGATCGCCGCGCTCTCCCTGTTGCACGGGTCGTTCAAGGTCCTGGCAGAGTTTGCGAAGGACGCAGCCGTGGCGGTGCGGGAGGGCCCGGACCTGGTCGTGGCGCCCGGGGCAGTGCGTGCGCGTGTGTGTGACGACCGCATCACCCGTGACTGGTGTGCGCTGCTGCCGGCCCGGTTCCGGGAGCCCCCGGGGTGACCGCGGTTATTGCGGCCCTGGCAGGCGCGGGCGTGGCTGCCGCACTCTGCGCGGTTGCCACCATCGATGCCTCGCGGTTCCGGATTTCGCTCGGCTGGTCCGGCGCAGCGCTCCTCTGTGCGCTGGTGTGGTGGGCTGTGAGCGAGCCTGGGTTTGGCGGGCTGGTAACGGCAGGTCAGGGCGCGCTCGCCGGAGGCCTCTTCGGGGTGGTGCAGATCGGCGTTGCAGCGGTGCGCGGCGTGCCCTGGCCGCTGCTGGGCGGCGATGTCCTGCTGCTGGCAGTGCTCGGCGGCGCGCTCGGGATCCTGTGGCTGCCCTGGGGCCTGCTGGCCGGGTGTATCGGTGCCGTGGCGCACCGGGCGTGGTTGCAGCGGCGCCGGAACAGGCCGTTCCGGCGCGGCTACGTCCCGCTCGCGCCGGGAATGGTGGCCGGAGCCCTGATCGTGTTTGCTGGCCGGGTGTTGGGAGTGTTGCCGGACCGATGGGTGGTGTGATGGGAGTCACGAGGTGCGCCGGGGCGGGCGTCCGCGACATGTGTCCAGTCCTGCTGGCCGGGTGGTTGGTGGTGCTGGCCGCCTGTGCGCCGGTGCAGATGGCGCCGAGCAGCGAAGACACGCGGCTGCGGGAAATCGATGCGATGATCGCCGCATCGGTCGAGCGGGCGTCGAAGGCCAGCTGGGCGGTTGCTGCGGCGGAGGCTGCACTTATCGTTCCTGAGCGGGCCGGGCCGGGCCAGACGATACCCCCCGGTGTGGAGCTGCCCGAGGAATTGCACCAGAAGGTCTGGCTCGACTGGCATGGTCCGGTGGAAAGCCTGCTTGCGGCACTCGCCAAACGCATCCAGTACAGCTTCAGCGTGGTCGGAGAGCGGCCGGCCACGCCGACGATGGTGACCTTCCGTCACCAGCGGATCGAGCTCTACGAAGTCGTGCGCCGCGCGGGAATCGCCATTCACGCGAGGGGAGATGTTGCGCTCTCGCCGGCGGATCGGCGCATCGAGCTGCGCTACGGCCCGTGAGACACAGGGGATCAGGGATGACAGGACCAGGTGGACCAAAGTGGCGACATGCTGGCGTGGCAGTGCTGGCGCTGGCGTCATTGCTGCTGGGCGCATGCGCGCAACCCCGCCTGTTCTATGCTGCGCCAGAGACCGGTGGCCCGAGCCTGCTCGAGTGGCTCGGGTTTGCACCTCACGGCAGCCTGGTGCTCGGTGGCCCGGACGACCTCGGCCTCGGCGCGCCGCCGCGCCGGCTGGCTGAGGTCGAGCTGGCCATCACGGAAGAGCCACCCGAGCCGGCAGTTACCCGGTTGCGTCGCGACCAGCTGGTGCAGGCCGCGCAGGGGTGGGGCGCGCAGCTCGGCTATGACCGCGCCGCCTGGGAGGTCGAGCGCGCTCTGGAGCGTCGTTCGTCGGAGCTGTCGGCGGTCTGGGACTTCCACCGGGTGGTGTCGCCGGGTCCGCGCCAGGTTGGGTATGTCATCCCGCCCGTGGTCGAGCGCAGCTTCGGAGCGTTCGAGGGTGACGGGCGCGAGGCGGCTGCTGCCGACGAGTACCTGGTGCTCAGCGCGCTGGCGCGCATTCGCCCGGTGATGCCGACCTGGCGCGACTGGCTGTTGATGCACCGGCCCGAACCGCGGCGACCGCTCGCATCGGCATTGCCCTCCACGCCGGAAGAGTCGGCGGTGTTCCGGCGGAGTTTCCGGGAAGGCTGGCGGGCGGGCAGCCGCCAGGCGCTGGACGAGCTGCGCGAGCGCTTGCGCAGGCTCGGTCGAGATTTCGGCGGCATGCTGGAGTACCGCCGCCTGGTATCCCTGGGCATGATGCGTCAGCTCGTGCTCAGCGATGCGGATTTCGGGGTGATCGCCGGCGAGCGGTCCATGCGCATCGGAGCCCGGACAGTGCGCATCGAGCGCGGTGCAGTATTCCGGCCCGAGCCCGAATACTGGCGGCCGGCATTGGCGCGGGCAGCAGCGCGCGAGAGCAGCGAGACACCCTCCGGCGCTGGAGCGGCGAGGGTGTCTGACAGGGTCTCGTCTGTCAGCCGGCCGTACTGAGGAGCGGGAGCGACACGGTGATGCTCCGGGACCTGATTGCCCGTGGGTTCGCCAGGGGCGAGGGGCCAGGGAAGGGGCCGGCGGCAGAAGCAGGCGGCTCCACTGTTGCTGCGGAGCCGAATGATGCGCTGCGTGATCTTCCGGGCCAGGGCGACGCCGGGCGTTCACCTGCTTCTCCAAACCCGGGCGAGCGGGACCGTTTCGGCGTTCTGCTGCCCGGCGTCGCCCTGGCCCGGAAGATCACGCTTGATCCGGGGCAGTTGATCCAGCCCTGTTTCGACGCCGAACCGGCGCGGATCACTGCCGAGGAGTTCAGGACCCTGCTGCTGTCCTGCGTGTTGACGGGCGCGTCGGACGTGACGTTGCAGACCGGGCGGCGCGCCCGGGCGGAAATCGACGGTCAGCTTCACATCGTGACCCGGCGCAGCCTCGGTGCGTCCGAAATCGACGAGATTCTGATCGAGTCCTATGGCGGGCCGGCGAGGGGTGCTCACGCCCGGACGGAGATCAACTCGCGCGAGGTGCTGGATTACTCCTACGAGCTGGTGATGCCGGATGACCGCAAGCAGCGGTTCCGTGTCAACGCGACCGGAATTCACGCCGCATCGGGCAGCGGGGTCGAGTTGACGTTTCGCGCCTTGCCGCAGGCGACTCCGAGCGTCGGCCAGGTGGGGCTCTCGGGGCCGCTGCTCGAGGCCATGACGCCGCGGGACGGGCTGGCCGTCGTGGCTGGCGCCACCGGTCACGGCAAGAGTACGACCCTTGCAGCCGTGGTGCGCCAGTTGCTCGAGGACCAGGACCGCCCGGTGAAGATTGTCGACATCGAAGCACCCGTCGAATTTTCGTTCGAGGACATCTGGACCACCATGACTCGCAGCACCATCGGTCAGTCCGAGGTCGGTCGCCACATCGCCAGCTTCGCCGAAGGGGTGCGCTCGGCCCTGAGGCGGAAACCGCACGTGATCGTGGTTGGAGAGGCCCGGGATCATGCGACGATCTCAGCCAGCCTGGAGGCGTCAATCACGGGACATCTGGTGTACACAACCACGCATGCCGGAACCGTGCCTGACGTGATCCGGCGCTTGCTCTCGATCTTCGGTGCAGAGGAGCGCGAGGCACGCGCTCACGACCTCGCCTCTTCATTGCGACTCATGATGGTCCAGGCGCTGGTGCCACGGGTCGGGGGCGGCCGGATTCCGGTCAGAGAGTACCTGATCGTGTCACGTGAGATCCGCGACAGGCTCCTGTCGATGCCCTCGTCGCAGTGGGCGTCGATCGTGGTTGCGTTCATGGACGGGCTCGACGACCCTGAACGGGGTCAGACGATGGCGGCGCACGCGGGCCGACTGCACAGCGCCGGATTGATCAGCGCGCGGGACTGTCGCCGACTGGGCGGACCGGGAGGGCCGTGACCGTGTACAGGATCGGGGACGCGGCGTTCTGGCGCGACACGCAGATTTCAGCACGATTCCTTGTCTTCGACAGCCGGGTCGCGCTTCTGGTGCTACTGGTGCTGCTACACGCGCGGCTGTGGACGGTCGGGCTCGCCAGTGCGCTGCTGCTGCTCTCCGTCTGGATCGAGTGGCGCGGCATGCGGCTTGAGCAGGCCATCAGACGGTTTCGGGCGGTGCTCATCGGCAGGCGTCGACTGGCGCGGGGCCCGGGCATGCGCCGCCCGGTGTCGGACCTGAGCTGGGAAGCAGCGTTCTCGCCGGACTGGCCGCCGGCTGTGGTATCCGGCGGTGTTGTGGAGGCCGGCCCGAGTCCGGCGATCCGGCGCCGACTGTTCGCGCCGCTGCGCCGGATCGCCGGGCGCCTGCCGCAGCTTTCTCGCCGGCCTGGCCCTGCCGACGTCGGCCGAAAGGTGGGTGGGAGATGACAGACATGCGCCGCCCGCTTTTCGAGCAGCTCGCGGGCTATCGCCCGGGCAGGGCGAACATGGCCGTTGAACAGGACCGGGAACAGGGCAGGTCCCCGGCCCCGATCGGACTGCACGCGAGGGCCGGGTCCCATCCGGATAGTCTTGAGGGAGGTTCAGGGCAAGGCATCGAGTGCGATACCAGCCTTGATGGCCTGGTTGGGAGCATTCCCAGGGAACTCTCGGCCGAAATCGAGCGGGACTACGCCCGTCAGCAGCCGTTCCATCTGCTGGAGCTGGAGGAGGACAGGCAGGTTGGACATCCGTCCACCGTCGACGTGCGGGTCTTGCCGGGGCAGACAGAGCTGCGGGCGTTCGACGGGGAGGGCATCTGCCGCACGTGGGTGGTCGCCGATACAGGCTGGTCGGCCTGCTGTCACTACCCTATCAGTGTGGGCGGCGGGCTCGTCTACCTGACCCGCACCGAGGAGGTGCGGGCGGCGATGCAGGGAGCGATGCTAATCCACGGTGATCTTGTCGATACGGCCGAGATCGTCACCTTCCTCGGCCGACACTTCCGTACGGTCATCACGCGCTTGCTGGCAGGCAGTGTCGGCAGCGCACTCACCTATCGGTGCGTGTTTGTCAGGGGGCCGGCCTTCCTCGAGCTTCCGCTTCGTGCGGTCGGGTCAGTCGCACCGCACATCAAGCTGGAGGCAGAATGATGGGGCAGGACCAGACATCCGGGACACCCCCAGGGGCGGTACGCGTCGCGATCGCGCCTGCCGAGGGTCTTGGCGTGCGCACGGTTCCGGACGGTGTTGGATCGCTGCTGGATGCAGCGGGCGGTGACGAAACGGAGACGGCCGGGGTCAGTGACCTGGTGGTCGAGCGGGAGGAGGGCGCCATCGATCACGATCGGCACCGGCACGTGCAGGCTGTCTACGCAAGCCTGGTCAGGGGGCTACGCCGGCTGCGGCCGGCCGGGAACCGGCGGCGATGACTATCCGCGCCGCCGGTTGGGCGCTGGGCACGCTTGTCGCGGTGAGCGCGGCCCCGTGTCATGCGGCATTCTGGTGGGAGGGACTGGGGCCGTTCCGCAAGCCCGGCGTCGTGATTGTCCCGGCCCCCTGTCAGCGCGGGTGCGGTGAAAGGCAAGACCGGGCGGCCGAGGTGCGGGGCACGGAAGCAGCCAGTGAGGTGCGCAGACGGCTGGAGCAGGACATCAGGCGCGAGATTGATCGGGCGCTCGGGAAGATGTCGCCGCTGCACGCAGCCGAACAGGACCCGTATCGGTGAACGTCCACCTCACGCCATGCCGGATGGACTGGTGCTCGCCAGCCAGCGGGCATTGGAGGCGTCCTCCGCCGGCCCTTCCCAGCAAGAGAACCCCGCGTCCACGAGAGCCTGCGTGGACGGGCCGCCCGCGGCGGGGCCGGGAACCCCGGTGTGCCACTCTGCGACCCGGCCTGCGGGCGAGCGGAGCTGCAGGTACCAGGCAGCGGCCGGATCCTGCGTGGCGGCTGGGCCAAGGTCGCTGTCTGAAACAGTCATGAGGCACAGGGAGACGGAGATACTGGCGTTGGGCAGGGCGTCGGACAGGATGTCCTGCGCGAGGGCTGTCGCGCCGACGTAGATGCCACGCAGCAGGACAATGGCTTCGGCCGGGGAAAGACTGTCGGCTGGCGGCACGCGGCTGTCATGTACAGGGGTCTGAGCCATGCCGGAGGTCTCCTCAGCGAGTGAGTGCCAGTATAGACAGAGGGTAGGGCGCGTGGAGGAATTTCGCCGGGGTGCAGGGGGGTCCTCCGTGGTTCCGGCCATCAGGAAGATCCATGTGAACCGTGATCCCCATCCGAATCAACGAGGGGGCTCTTCCAACACCCTCCCAGCAAGGCATCGTCATGGAATTTGTCTACCCGATCATCCTTGCAAACGCCGGCGTCCTCACCTACGGCGGGGTGGCTATCTCGATCGTCGTCACCCTGGTCTGCTTCCACATCGTCCGTCGACACCACCACCGCATCGCCCTGAAACTGACAGTCTGGATGGTAGTCGCCGTCTACCTCGGCCCCTTCATGCTCACTCTGCCCATAGCTGCGGACGGCGACCTGCCCGGCCTTCCAGCCGGCGTCATTCTCCTGTGCATCATCCATCTCTACCTGGTGGAAAGGCTCTGGACGCGGAAGACGGCCGGAGACCTGGTGCTGCACGTGGCCGCGGTCCGCGGCATTCCCGAGAGCATCACCGTGCTGCTGAATGCCGGAGTTGACATTGAGACGCGGGACAAGAACGGCTGGACGCCGCTGCACGTGGCGGCCGGGCACGGCACACCCGAGGTTGTCACCGTGCTCCTGGATGCCGGGGCTGACGTGAAGGCGCAAACCATTGACGGCCAAACGGTGGTGGATCTCGCAAAGAGCAACAATAAGATGACGGGCACAGAAGCCTACCGGCGGCTCACCGAGGGGGCCTTGCACTGATGGCACGACTCGGGTTCACTGCGTTCGCGTTTGCCGCGCTTCGAAAGGAACAACCATGGAGATCGTAGTTCTGGCCGGTTCCTTCGCCATGATGCTCGCCGGAGTGGACCAGACCAACCCCCGCATCGCGAAAGCCCTTGTGGTCGGCGGAATGTGCGGGATGTGTGCCGCCCCGATGCCGCTGATTCACGCCTACGCCAGTCGTGCCGACGCGCCCCTGTTCTACGTGCTACCCGTAGCCCTCTTCGTCACGGGCCTTTTGGTCATGTTCTACCTCCGTCCGCGCTGAACGAGGAGGGGGGGCGACGGGCCGGGTCGACCCCGACTCATTGCGTGAGTGTATCGAGGAGTCTGTGCTTGCCCGCACCCATGGAGCTTTGGATTGCTGACGGTGTCGACGCCGCTTTTCATGGCCTTTCGCTGGCACAGCAGCAACGCACGCCGGCACTGCTTATCGCCATGCCCGGCGAACGCACCCACCGCTGCTGGGAGATCGCCGCCGGATGGGCCCAGGCAATTGGTGCATCCTCCCACGACGAGGACCTCCGGGCGGTCTCGTACATCGAGGACCTGGCGGAGGTCGACCGCCAGGTCCCGCATGATTGGGTCCTCATCCTTAGCAACCTTCACCTCGCTGATGACGAAGTTCGGCAAGCTGCTTTCCGCCTGGCCTCCGAACGCATCACTCGCGGTGGCACTGCGATCCTCTCCGGTCGCCGCGACAGCACAGGCTCCTGGATCACTGAGAGCGACGATTTAGTTCCCTCAATCCGCCGCACCGCAGAGGATGACGATCGGCGCTTCCCGTCCCCCACAGCACTCGTACTGTACAACCGCCGGTAAGCTGACCCCATGGCAGGACATGCGCTGCTCCGCGTGCGCGCAAGGGGCCGACCTCGCAGTCGGCGAACCGGCAAAATCCCCAAGCGACGGAACGCGGATTTTGCCGGGGAACATTCCCCCGCGCTTATCGATTCGGGTCTGGGCGATCCGACGACCGCGCGGTGCGTTGCAGCAGCCTGCCGTGGTGTTCCACCAAACTCGGCTACCCTTTGTGCGACGTTGCAATGAGACGGGTTTTGCGACACGATTCCGTGCACTGGGCCGCTCACGGCCCTTCGTATCACAAACGAGTGTTTTTGAGACGCATCATGCTGATCGGATACATGCGGGTCTCGAAGGTGGACGGATCGCAGGTGATGGACCTGCAGCTCGACGCGCTCCTGGCAGCCGGTGTGGAGCGGGATCAGATCTACACCGACCAGGCGTCAGGCGCGCGCGACGACCGACCAGGTCTCAAGAACTGTTTGCGCGCCCTGCGCGCGGGCGACGTCCTCCTTGTCTGGCGTCTCGACCGCCTGGGGCGGAGCTTCCCGCACCTGGTCGCGACGGTCACTGCGCTCGAGAAGCGCGGCGTCGGCCTGCGGGTTCTGAGCGGGGAGGGGGCTGTCGTCGACACCACCACTGCGGCCGGCCGGCTGACGTTCCGGCTGTTCGCGGCGTTGGCGGAGTTCGAGCGCGAGCAAATCGGCGAACGCACTCGCGCCGGCATCGCAGCGGCAAGGGCCCGCGGCCGCACTGGCGGACGGCCGCGGGTGATGACTCGTGCTAAGCTGCGCCTGGCCCAGGCTGCGATGGCCGAGCGTGCAACCAGCGTACGGGACCTCTGCGCCGAGCTCGGCGTCAGCAAGCATACGCTGTACCGTCACGTATCTCCTGAGGGCAAGCTGCGCGAACGGGGGCGACGCGTGATGGGGAAGTGAGGCCGTGCGTGTGTCCTTCGACCCCCGGTCAACCTGCGCAGGCATTGCTGATCGATCATACGCGGCGCTGAAACCCAATCCACACCGGAGCACTTCAATGATCCCTGCCACGGCACACGCGAAGTTGGGCTGAGAATTCGCTATGAGCATCGATGTTGCAGTTCACGGAAGCCTGTTCGCCAGCGACTTCCTTTACGACACCGTTGCCGAAACAGCGGATTGGCACGCGCTCGACGATGCCACCCTGCAGGACCTCGAGACCCGCATGCGGGCGATCTTCGGCACCTTCCCCCATGGCGGCTCACCCAACGAGACACAGACCGAGGACGACCTGATCTGGCGTGTTCTCGCCACGCTAGGCTGGACTGCCTATCTGCGCCAGCAGAATCTGAGCGCCGCGGGCCGGGAGGCCGTCCCCGACGGCCTCCTGTTTGCAGACGAAGCCGTGAAGAACCGCGCCAACACCCTTACAGAGGAGTGGATGCGCTACCACGTCGGCCTCGCACTGGTGGAGTCCAAGCGCTGGCACGTCCCGCTCGACCGAAGCTCCGGATACACCGGCGAGCAGACCGCGCCGTCGACCCAGATGCTGCGCTACCTGCGCCGCGCGGACGACCTGACGAAAGGCGCGCTCCGGTGGGGCATTCTCACCAACGGTGCCCGGTGGCGGCTCTACTACAGCGGCGCCCGGTCGGTCTCCGAGCAGTTCCTGGAGGCCGACCTCCCGGCGATCCTCGACATCCCCGGGCACAACGACGGACTCTTCGCGCAAGGCGCGGAAGACCGGCGCCACGCGCTCAAGCTGTTCGCCCTGTTCTTCCGGCGGGAGGCATTTCTTACCGAAGCGGACGGGTACACGTTCCACCACCGCGCGCTTGAGCAGGGGCGCGTCTACGAGGCTCGGGTCGCCGGCAATCTCTCCGATCTGGTATTCGGCCGGGTGTTTCCCCAGCTCGTTCGGGCCATCGCCGCAGACGCGCCAGACGCGCCGCTCGCTGAGGTGCGTGAGGCAGCCTTGGTCTTCCTCTACCGTTTGCTGTTCATCCTCTATGCCGAGGACCGCGACCTGTTGCCGGTTCGGGATCATCGGTATGGCAGATACGCTTTGCGGGAGCACGTGCGCCGGGATGTAGGCGGCCGCAAGGACAGGGGCGAGGTGTTCTCCGAAACCCAGGCGCGCTACTGGGCGGCGGTTAACGAGTTGTCCCGCGCCATCGACCAAGGCGATGCCTCGATCGGTCTGCCACCCTACAACGGCGGTCTCTTCGATCGCACACGCACACGCCTGCTCGAACGCGTCCGTCTCGGCGACCGGTCGATGGCGGACATCATCGACGCCCTTTCCTTCGAGCGCAATGGTACCGGTCCGGGCCGCTACATTAATTACCGCGATCTCGGCGTCCATCAGCTCGGCTCGATCTATGAGCGTCTGCTGGAGCACGAAGTTGTCCGCAACGGTGACAAACTCGTCGTGCGTCCCAATGTGTTCGCCCGCAAGGTGTCCGGCAGTTACTACACGCCCGACGACCTTGTGGGTCTGATCCTTGATGAGACGGTCGGCCCCCTGGTTGCGGCGCACACGGATGCCTTCTCGGCCGAGGTGGCGAGACTTCCCGCGCACGGATCTGATCGCGAACATGCCGTATCTGTTTTGGCGCAGCACGACCCCGCTCAAGCAATCCTGGCGCTTCGGATCTGTGATCCGGCCATGGGCTCTGGCCACTTTCTGGTCGCCCTCGTGGACTGGCTCGCTGACCGAGCACTTGCAGCCATGGCGGAAGCGGAAGCCCTGGTCGGCGGTTATGTCTCGCCCTTCGGCGCCCGGATCCGGAACATCCGGGAACGAATTGCTGCGAATGCCGAACAGCGAGACTGGTCAATCAACCCCGAAAGGCTCGATGACCGTCACATCGTCCGCCGCATGGTTCTTAAGCGCTGTGTCTACGGGGTAGACAAGAACCCGATGGCGGTGGAACTTGCCAAGGTCTCGCTCTGGCTGCACACGTTCACCGTCGGCGCACCGCTCAGCTTCCTTGATCACCATCTGCGTTGCGGCGACAGCCTGTTTGGCGCCTGGAGCAGAGCTGCGATGGACACGGCCGCCAGCTACGGCGGGCCACTCCTGCTGCACGGCTCAATCACACAGGCGGAACGATCCGCTGAAGCCATGCAGCGGATCGAGGAGCTGACTGACGCCGAGATCGCCGAGGCGCACCTTTCGGCGGAGGCTTTCGACGAACTGGAGGATGCTACCCGGCCGCTGGACGCCATCCTGTCCTTCGTTCACTCCCTCACTTGGCTCAACGTCAAGGACCGGGAGAGCAAGGCAGCGTTGCAAGCCTTTTTCGGCGGTCTACTTGGCGACCCGATCGCCATCACGCTCGGCCGGGAAGGGATCGCCGAGAACGGAACGGGGCGCGCGCGCCTCATTGAGTTGCTGGCCGAGGCGCGCCGCCTCGTCAGCGAAGAGCGGTTCCTTCACTGGCAGACGGCATTTCCTGGAGTGTGGACGAACTGGCAGGACGCGAGCCCCGACGGCGGTTTCGACGCGATCGTCGGCAATCCGCCCTGGGAAAGAATGAGGCTGGAGGAGGTGGAATGGTTCGCCACGCGCCGACGTGACATTGCCCTCGCACCTCGCGCGGCCGACCGCAAGCGCCTGATTGCGACGCTCCAGCATCAAGATGTCCTTCTAGCGCGGGAATACACGGTTGCGAGCGAACGGGCTGCCATGGCTATTCGCACAGCTCGAAGTGGTGGAGATTATCCCCTGCTGTCTGCGGGCGACGTGAATCTTTATGCGCTGTTCGTAGAGCGCGCGATGGCGCTGGTCAGGCCCGACGGCATGATCGGACTGCTCACACCAGTTGGTATAGCAACCGATAAGTTCACATCACCGTTCTTTTCGAACTTAATATCGCAGCAGTTGATCAAGACATTCTATGCCTTCGAAAACCGGCGAGGTTGGCTATTCCCTGACGTTCACCACGAAGAGCAACCCTCAATTGCGGTCTTCACCAAAGGCGCTCGTGCGTTCCCGCGCATGGAGCTGTGTGTTCGTATTTCCGGGTGGGAACAATTCCATGATCCTGAACGCCGCTTTAGTATACATTCAAGCCGCATCACCCGTCTCAATCCGAATACCGGCACTGTGCCTCTCTTCCGCACTCGTCGTGACGCTGAGCTAACCACTGGAATTTACGAACGACTGCCAGTATTGGTTAACCGCTCGTCGAGCAAGCCGGTCGAGGCTTGGCCGCTAAAGTATATCCGGATGTTCGACATGACCAACCACTCCGGTCTATTCCGTACACGTACAGAACTTCTAGAAAAGGAACGTGCATACCCCATCGGTCGCAATCGGTACAACAGTCCAAATGGAGAATGGGGGCCTCTGTATGAGGGCAAAACCATTCAGTTATTCAATCATCGATATGCCAATGTACGCATAAACCCAAACAGCATCAGCGGTCAAGGAATTGCTCGTCCGCTTACCGCCGAGCAGCTTCAAGATCCTAATATCGTTCCCGAGCCACGTTACTGGGTTCACTATAGGGAGGTTCCTAGCTTCGGGGTGGGCTGGGCAATTGCCTTCAATGATGTATGTAATACCAATAACGCTCGCACCTTGATCACTGCCATTGTGCCAGCTGTTGCGTGCGGAAACACACTTCCGCTATTCTTGCCGACTGATCTCTCGTACCTGCCACGGCTGGTATGTCTCGCAGCGAACTTTGGGTCGATCCTGTGTGACTACGTCGCTCGACGTAAAATACAGTCGCGACACCTAAACAAATATATCATTGAGCAGCTGCCTGTTGTTCCGCCCTGTCGTTACGAGAGAGTTTGCATGGGGCCGAAGTCAGCCGGCCAGATTATCCGCGAAGCGATGTTGGAATTGACCTATACGGCCCACGACATGGCGCCGTTCGCCTGCGACATGGCGTATGTCCACGAAGACGGCCGGGTCCGAGACCCCTTTGTGTGGCACGAGGAACGACGCCTGCTGCTTCGCGCAAAGCTCGACGCGGTCTTCTTTCACCTCTATGGCGTGACTGACCGCGACGACGTGCGCTACGTCTATTCCACCTTTCCTGTCGTTCAACGCGAAGAAATCGAAGCGTACGGAGCCTATCGCTCCCGCGACCTCTGTCTCGCCTGGATGAATGCACTCGCAGCGGGTGATCCAGACGCGACGATCGCCTGACCGGCGTTGGCGGGAATTCCCATGACCCGAGGCACACGACCTGTGCTCTCCAAGATCGGACATGGTAGGTCCTTAGCAGCATGGATGCCGTTCTTCCATGAATGGACTGCGGATGTGTCGCTTCTCCAGTTCCGCGCGAACCGCGGGAACCCATTCGTGCTTGAGACGAAGCCTGCCGTCAGTCCCCATGTTGAATGGGGACTCTCCGCGAACACCAAATGTGTAACCTGCCTCCCTCTCTGCTTTTCGCTGTTCTCTATTGCGTGTCTCGACGAAACGGATCGTTTCCACGATATCGTTGGACTCGACGTCCACCACTGTTCGTTCGGGAGCAAATACGGTTGTCCACGTCAGGAATATCTCGAAGATGCGCATGACGGCAACGTGATATTCGTCAGGATGCTCTCGTGCCAGCTGACCCAGCATGACAACGCTGCTAACACGGCTCATTGCGGATTCCTCGCCGTTCCTCGTTCTCTCCTCTGCAAGCATCGTCGATGCGGTCCAAAACCTCTCCTGTAGCAGCTGTTTGTCGGCGGTCTGATAACGCCACCGCGCGAACCATGCTGCGACGCACGTGGCTGCTACAAGAAACGTCGTCTTCACAATTTCGACGATGAGTCCTGTGGCTTCGAGAGTCGGCCACTCCATGCTAGACCTCCTGTTTGGCCGAGCGAATCCGCCCGGATGCTTGTATCCCATAGATGCGGCGACCACATGACAGTCGAAGGTCGTCCGTTATCTCGGCCCTCTAGTGTTGCCAGGTGTCTTTCCCCGTATTGGACAAAGACGCGAATCAGCCTTCTGCCGTTGTTCGTTATCGCCGTCACCGCTGTCAGGAGTATTTCGACAAGCCTTAAAGGGTCATTGCTTCAACGTTCTCAAGGGTATTGCGGCAAATGCACTAGTTACAGCTCTCTTTCAAGAACCCCAAGGCTTGACTGAGCACCGAATCCGCGGAACTTCTATGTGTCCACGGAAACTGTGTCAACACTACCCAGATGCGAAAATCTTGTGGCGCCCGATCATACTTCCCATTAGACTGCGGAAAAGTAGGTTGAAGAGTGACGTTCTCTTCGATATACGCTCTAGCGCAATAATGCCCCATTTTTTCGTCCTTCAGCGCATCTATCCGCACTCTTTCCGCTTTCCCCTTTCTGCTCACGACAACCTCAATCGATTTTTCCACCGTATAGAACTCAGAGCAGAAGGAATGCAGACCCGCGTTATACATTGATTTCTTCCTTTCTTGCGATACGAAGCATGAATTGACTGTAGGTGTCAGCTCAGTCGGACATCGAGAAGCCCGAAAGCCTTGCCTGCAGCGGGGCAGTCGTCTAGTTCCTGTCCAGTATGCGCTCGCCAGCCTTGGAAGCTAAGGAGATCATGCCTCTTCCAGCCGGTCGGCGACCAGTCGGGCCATGCGGTCCGCCGAGCCGGGTTCACTGATCCAGCCGCGCACTTCGGAATCGGCAAGACGAAGCGTTGGTGCGAAGCCGTGTTCCTGGGGAAGGACATCGGCGAGCGCATCGCGGAATGCACGTTGCCGATGACGACCGTTCTCACCCGGAAACAAGGGTGGCCTGGGCTTGGCGAAACCGCCACCTTCCAGCGAACTCTTCTGCATGCAGCGCTCGATCCAGCGGTCCCTGGAAAACCCGAGGAGGACGGTGTCGGGATACAGGCGGAGCGTAGCTGCACGGAACTCTTTGAAGTGCTGTTTCTCGTCCAGTTCGAAGATGAACGGGCGACCGGATGGCCCATGGAATATCCCGTCCACTTTCCTCCGCTCGCGAGGCGGCATTGTGTCCGGAAGGAGGCACCCGGTGAGTGCCTGGTAGATCTCCTGAACCAATGACCACTGGCGGAGGCATTCGTGGCGCCCAGGTCGATGCAGCCAGGCCGGCGTGCCGATCTCGGGACCGCAGACCTGGGTCAGGATCGCGTAGGCTAACTTTTCGGTTTTTCGGGCCATGACATGCGTCCGGTTCCAATTTTGCCGGGCGGTTGTGCGCGACGCGGCGTGTCCAGCAATCTCTCCCAATCCCGAGGTTCCGCTCGCGCGTGAGCGTAGCACACAGTGCAGCGGGCGATAACGCTGTGCGTTTGGCCTGCAGAAATGGGCGACTTCACGGGCCTTAAACCGGCGGCCAGCCGACAGTCGCATAATGTGCATTATGGGCAATTATGCTGTAATATCAATTACTTCTGGCCACACGCGCATCATACCGGATTGGGCCGGACACCACAACACGGCTGCAGCAGGATCGAGGCCGCGCGGCGATTGGAGTTCTGACGATTGGCGCCCCGGGCTTGACGATCACCGTGACCGACCCAAGAGTGTGTGGTCCCATCATGCGTCGGACAGTAGGCTGTTTCGGCGGCCAGGGGAGTTTCCAGCGATGAAGCCGCTCTGTACTCCCGCAGTCCTGGCCATCCTCATGCCCGCGGCCGCTTTCGCCCGGGCGGAGTGCGCGGACTGGATTGCCACGCCCCTTTTCTGGGGCAAGTCTTTCGAGACTGCCGCGATGGGTATGGTACATGGCGCTGGCCCGTTGTGGGAAGGCGGACGATGAACGTCCCCGACAGTGTGCGCATGGTCTACGATTGGGACCACCGCCCAGCCGTGTCTCTCTGGGACGGCCGAGTATTCGCCATCCTGGAGCTCTGGGAACCGCGCCGCGGCTGGAAGCAGCTCGGCAACGACTCAGCCAATGACGTGCTGCTGACCGCCGCCGGGCTGCGGCCCGAAGACTTTGCTGAACGGTTTCCCTATGCCGATCTCTCCAGCCCCGACCTGCAAAGCAGCCGGCCACTGTGGGAGGAATGCGACGGCCCGCTGCCTGGCCTTCGCTACCGGTTCCGGTACCGACCGGCACATGCTGGGCTGATCCAGACCTGCTATGCCGGACCGGACCTGGAAGACGCGCGGCAGATGGTCGCCACCCTGCGAGAACGGTGCGATCGGCTCCTTCCACTGGCGCCGAGCTACGTGGACCCGACCGCACCTCGGTGCCACCTGTGCGGATCCCCGTTCGGTGAGGACACCGAGGGCGGAGAGGTGTACCGGCAAAGCCTGAAGAATGCCCGGTATCTCGCCAGCCCTGATGGTGCCGAGGCGTGCGAGCAATGCGCGGCCGAGGCGTTCGATGACGCCATCGCCGATGACGGGGAGGATCTGTGATAGCCGGCGACATTCACCCGGATTGCCCGCGCGACCGGGCGGGACTGTGCGCTTTGGTGGATTGGCAACCGGTGGGCTGCACGCGGTGGATCGGCCGCGGAAACCACGCCGAGGGCGATCGTCGTGGCTGACCTGGCCGAGCTCGAGGCGCGGATAACGGCGGCACGTGCTGCGAAGGACTGGCTGGCGCTGCGTTCGGCCGAGGCGGCGATGGCTGCGGCGTGCGGCTTGTCTCCTGGTGCCTGGCGCAAGCGCGGCAAGGTGGATCGAGCCGCGCGCGATACCACCCTCGAGGCCCACGGTGGCGATCCCGGCCGGGCGCAGGCGCACTGCCTCGATCAGGCCCGGCACTGCGAGCGGCGTGCGGCGCGCATCCGTCATCATGCCATGCCGGGCGATCCTGCGGCGCTACGGGCAGCGCGGATCAAGGACCTGGAGGCTGCTCGCTGGTTGCGGGTGGCGGCTCTGATCGGGGAGGATGTGCCGTGAGAGGCGGAGATAAGCCCGTACAGGGGTGTGACACCGGACCGGACCGGAACGGCCCTGTGCGCCCCTCCGGGCGGCCCAATGCGGGCGTGTCCGGCGCGAACCGTGCAGACCGCTCCGCCTGTATCCGGGCTGAACTGCGCCGGGACCCGACCCTGTCCTGCCGGCGCGGCTGCTGATACCCCACCAGAGGCCGCGAACGCCTCGCCTTGAGACTTGAGACATGTGGCTGTCGGGGCAAGTCGCCCTGCTCCGGCGCGAGATCGCGTCCCGCGCTGGCCCCGGTCGGTCCAGCGGTAGCTGCCGCGGCTGCGCGATCGGGCGATCATTCCTGCGGTCCGGGCATGAATGCGGGCTCTTGTCAGCTCCGATCACGCTCCGTACCGGAATGAATGCCGGGCGAGCCGGCGCTCGCTGTGGCGCAATAGCGCGGGACGGCGATCTGGATCCGAACGACACTTCCCCCAGGGCGGAACGTCGGGCCTGCAGCAGGCGCGAGCCCCGCTGCGCAAGGCACGCTTTCGCGTCACACTGCTGGATGCCCCGACCAGGCCGAGTTAGCTCCCGAAGCTGGAAAACGCCATTTGCCCGGGTACCGGACGCTCGCGGCGCTCGGCCGACCGGTCATAGTCCGCGAACGAACACATCTGCCACAGATGCCGGTTGGTCCACCGTGCGACGTCCCGTAGCGATCGTTCCGTCCAGTCGTGCCGCACCCACGGCCGCTTGTTCCTGGCGTTCAACTTCATCACTGGCTGCGCGTGCGGGTCGCCGCCCCATGCGATGACCCGCTCAAGCCGGTCCAGGCACGATGCCATGGGTTCGTTCCCGATCAATACGTAAACACGCTTGCGCCGTTGCGGGATGTCTGCAAGCAGCGCCAGCGTGCGCTCGACGTACGGCAGGTCGTTCTGGTCGTCGCACGCGAAACGCCACGGCCCGCGCAGCACCGGTTGCCAGATCGCCCGGGTCTCGGCGGTGAAGGTGCGAGGCTCGAAACCGGAGTTGGCATCCAGCAGCGGCACGCCGGCGGACTGGTACCGATCGACGATGTGTCGCTGATATGCGAGCGGTAGCGCAGAAAGGTTGTTATCGCACAAGATCGGCCGCACCGGAAAATCTGGGAGCAGGGTGAACTGGCGCCCCTCCATGGCGGGCACGACGCAGAACCAGCATCCGACCGGGCACCCCCGGGATGCGAAGGTTGCGTCCGGGTTGTGTCGGGCAACCGCGTCCGGGATGTCGCCGCCGACGGTGGCAAACTCCTGTATGGCCCGGGTCACCTCGGTTCGCACGAACATGCCCGGGCCCCCGACCCGAACAGCATAGCCTGCGGCCTGCAGCCATCTCGCGCGGGTCCAGGCGGCCTCCTGGTCCCACGAAAACACGACTGACAGGAACGCGGTATTGCCCTCGATCCACTCGACGACACCTTTTGCCCATCCGCTCATGCGCGTCGGATCGCCACCCTGGCCCGGGCCGCATGGCCGAGCTGCGTCGCTGCGCGTTCCGCAGGTGTTCGCTCATCAGCTCTAGCCACGAGGTACCAGATCGAGTGCGCGCTCGCTGGCCCGGGCCTCGTCATGCGAGATCCACTCGTGGCGGCCATTGCGAGTCGGCCGCCAGAAGCCCCAGTCCCGCCGAATCCCTCCCATGATAAAAAGGGTGTAGGTCGCGCCGGCGCTGTCTGCCGTCAGGGCGTGCGACCAGTGCGCCGGGCGATAACAGAGGCGCGGCACCTGGCGCTCGATCCTCTGGTCCGTGACCACGCGGCCGTCCCGGATCGGGTGGTAGATCTCGCGAAGGGCTCCGCGCAGCAGGAACGACACAGAGGGGCCGGGGTGATCATGCAGCCCCCACATGCGACCGTCGCGAAAGCCGGGGCCGTAGCGGTGCAGGTATAGGTTGAACCACCGGTTTCGCGGGATCAGGTGCATCCGCCACCAGTCCGGGATGCCCTCCTGCATGGCGACATTACCCCAGTGCAGAAAACCGGGCTCCGGGTGGGCTGGTGCAGGTTCGGACATCAGACGTTCCTTCCCTTGGGCGGGCAGGCAGGTGTGGGTCTGCGGTGACGCGCTGGTCGCAGTCACGTCGGCGAGCCGCGGCCGGCGTCGATGGCCTGGGCGCACAGGCCGGGTTCGTCCTGGGCCGATCGCTCGCGCATCCAGCGAACCATGTCGACTGTGTGCTCCGTACCTGCGATCGGCTCCAGCGAGGTGCTGCGCGCATGGATCGCCTCGGCCAGGTTAGCGAGCAATGGGTCCAGCACATCGATCGATCCCTGGAACACCGGCGGGCCTTCCTTGTGGCCGTATGTGTCTTCGAGCCATTCATCGATGTCGTCCATGGTGCGGCGCAGCTTCTGCTTGATGGTGTCCAACGAGATCTGCCGCGGGCGGTACTGCATCAGCGTCAGGGTGGGCGGAACCAGGTCGCCCGGGCACATGCTGTTCAGAAAAGCCTCTACTGCAGCGTCGATCGCTTCGCTGCTGATCGGGCTTGCGGAAGCCGCGCATGCAGAACACAGGTCTGCGCTGACCCACCAGCACGCTCCGTCAGCTTCCGACCAGCAGGCATTGTATTCCCAGCAGCCGCACGCGCGGCATTGCGGCCAGCCGTCCGGGGCCCGTGAAGCTGGCGGGAGAGCGTCATCGCGAGTACACATGCCCGTACCTCATTTCCTCGTATGTAGCCGGTTGGTGACCGGGACCTCTCCAATCGTATCAGGACGGCATGAAAGCAGGGTCTTTCCGGCCCGCCAGTCCACAGAAAACCGCACCCGCTTGGCTTGCCGGACTCGAGTCGGCGCCCTCGGGTTCCTGCTCGCGACAGTGGCATTGATCCCGTGCCGGGCGTACACCTGCGGTGTTCCTGCAGCGTCTGCTCTCCCGGAGGTTTCGATGACCCCTTCTATGCCCGAACACCTGGCGGTCTTTCAGGCCGACCTGTACGCCGCCCTGTCGGATTACACCGGCCTCCACGCCGAATTTGACACTCCCGACTGTGCCCTGATCGGGGATTCGGCTGCCGACTACGGCTGGATTACCCGGCCATCCGATCCTGCCGGTCCCTACGAGGTCGTCGACCTGGGTGACGCCCACGTAGGGACCTTTGACGGGCTTCCGGCCGCGCTGCACTGCGTCCTGGGCTTGCGCGCCGAATAGCCCGCCGGCGACACTGTCATGGTCCTGCCGCCGCCAGGTGTTCGCGCGCCTGGTCACGGGCACGGTTGACCTCCGCCATGCGTTGGTCATCGGGCTCCCGACCGCTGTCAGGGTGGTAGCGCTTGGCCAGGCCGATCCAGGCGCGGGCGACATCGTCCGCGCCTGCCTGTCGGGTCACACCCAGCACCTGCCACCACGGCATGGGGCCCGTATCGGGTGGCGGCAGCACCTCGAAACCGGTGAAGGCGCGCTCCATCAGCAGGTCACCACCGTGACGCTGCATCTGCCGCAGGCCCTCGATGGCCAGGGCCAGAGACCGGATGTTGCAGATCAGGTGATGATAGCGGTCCTGCGCCAGCACCATCTCCTTGCTGTTGAGTTCAAAGTACACGGCAGCGGCCGGGTCGCGAATGATCGTGCGGGTAGCGTACGGGAGCCCGTCGAGGCGGATCGGCTGGTTCGTCGACAGGACCACGTTTCGGGCGCCAAGAAGGCGCAGCGCATCCTTCAGGCGGGCCACGACGGTGTTCCAGCTCCGGGAGTTCGGACGCTCGTGGCCGGCCAGATAGTCGTCACGCTCACGCTCAGGCGTACGGCGCCATCCTGTCGGCCAGTCGAGGGGATACGGATCGGTCATGACGCCTCCTCTACCTTATCCGGCATCCCGCCGGCCGCGCTCCGGTTCGCCAGGGCCTGCACTGGCCACCTCCAGCGCCGGAGACACTGGTGCGGGCGTCCTTCTGTGCGCCAGGTCAGCGCGGTATTCCCCGAAAACCCGTGGGCAGCGGTCGCAGTACCAGGTGACGTAGTAAGCGTAACCGGTCCAGCCGGCTCCCCAATCCCAAAGCCAGCCTTCGCCGTCACACGGGCATGGACGGTGCGCCCGGCACGGAGCTTCCTCGTCGCGGTCAATCGTGACGGGCGTACCGTCCAGGGTTGTCCTCTGAAAGGTCAGCTCGTTCAGCGGCGGGTCGGGCAACTCGCCGGCGAAGGCGTCCTCGACGCACTGCAGCGCCCGGTGCGGATAGTCGAAAGCCCAGCTCCAGATCGCGTGTGCTGCGCGCTTGCTGAAGCCCCGAGCCAGAAGAATGTCTCTCGTCCAGTCTTCCGCGCAGGACCATGTGCAGCGTGCTCCGGTCGAGTTGCCGCCGACCGCGACGCGGTGGGTCTGGCCGCACAGGGCCAGGCGGCGTCTCGGGCCGAGACGCGGAACGAACTGCCCGTTCGGGTGCGCCTCGCAGATCCGCGTGCCGGCTGCGATGCGCACGTTGCAGATGCGTCGCCATGTCCGCCCGATGCAGCAGTGCTGATGGGGAGCCTGGATCGCGGCCTCGAGTGCCACTGCCGTCTCCGCCTGTCGCATGCCGCCCAGATACTCGCTGAGTTTCATGACCTGTCCTTTGGGATTTTGTCCCTGGAGCGGCCGGCGAACAGGTGGCCGGGGTCACTCATCGGGCCCGCCGTGCCGGACGACATATTGGCGCCACCCTTGTTTGTGCTGCAGTTCCCGGCAGAGGTGGTCGAAGTATACACCGCCCTGATTGATGATCGTGGCAACCTCTCTCCTGCACGTGTGCTCGAACACGTCCCACCACGCCGCTGCTGTGGCGCGGGCCTCCTGCGCGTCGGCGCTACCCGGAGCGAAGTCGCTCGCTGCGCCCAGTTCGCGGCCGCGTTCATCGGTGACCAGTACCGTCACCCCTGCTGGCATAGTCATTCCGTCTCCTCCAGGGCGTCGTCCAACTCGGTATGCCTGGTCGGCCCCTCGTCGTCGGACAGCGCCCCGTACCAGGCAATCATGGCCGTGCCTCGGGAAGGCCGTTCAGCGCGGCAACCACGTAAGGACTCTTGACCAGTTTGTTCATGGCCCGCTTCGACAGGAACAGCGCTACTCGGAAATTCGCCCGCATCCATGGATCGTGCACGCGGGTTTCGACCGGATCGAGGCGTTGCAGAATGCTGTTGCCCACGTAGTCCTTGTCCTTCTGCCAATGGCGCAGGACATCCGGCAGGTCGTCCGTCGACCGCAGGCCGGCGATGCCCGCCAGTTCCGCCGCGGTCTTGGGCGAGAATAGGGCTCGCCATGTCGCGCGCGTACCGTTGTAGTAGCACTCGTGAAACCCGCCTCGCTCCTGCCGGTAGGCGCCCAGGCTGATCGCCGGAAAAGTCAGCCACTGGGAATGATCGCGGTCGTTCACGTCGTGCACGTGAACCACGCCAAGGGCGCCGGCCCTCGCCCGGCGCTCCGCGGGCATGCACAACGCCGCCTGTGCTGCCAGCGTGATGACGTTGGTCTGTACCCGGTCCTTGTACCAGGCCGCGATCTCGGCCTTCCGCGCCTCGTACTCCGTGTCGGCTTCGCGCTGGATGTGCATCGCGAGATTGTAGCGGCCGATGAAGACGCGATCCTTCTCCAGCTCCTCGCGGGTGCCGAACATCGCCGCCGAGGCGGTCTGGAGCCGGTAGCCCTTGGGCCTGTTCCAAAACGCCGAGCTCTCGATCTCACGTCGGGACAGGGTAACCGGGCCCGCCGCAACAAGCGCCGTGCCGCGCTTGCCGCCCGCCTGCTTCGGTTCCGGCAGCAGCGTGACGGCATCGTCATCCTCGGCCCACAGATTGAGGATGGCGGGGTCGACCGTGTGAGCGTAGCGGTCTTCCAGCCATTGATTGACGCCGCTGACGATCTCGAAGGTGTAGGCTCCTCCCGATATCCCCTGATTCCGCTTGGCGGTCCTGGACGGGCGCACCGACACCTGCTCCGACATGATATGCCGGCTGACATCCGGCAGCGCCAGGTCCCTCATGCCGAGCGGCTGGTACCCTTTCGCCACCGGCAGCTGCACACCCTGGCGCTCGACCAGCACCGTCTCATCCGTGATCATCACGCCCGTGTAGGCGAGCTGCGGGGCCTGCCAGCGATGCTGCCAAAACCGCTCCGCGAGCAGCGCCAGCACCATCGTCAGCCACACGGCCTGGTTGGGCTCCAGCGCCGAGATAGGCATCGTCGGGACAAGGTCCCGATCGTGGAGGGCCGGCAAGGTTTCCGGCTCGAACCACATCTCGCCCTTGTCGGTCCATTGCGGGTGAAGCATCTGGTACGGGAAGTGGTTGGACCAGACGCGGCGGGCCAGATCCCGGGCGTTGCCCCGCGACCTTCGGACATCTTCCTGCCCGGGGAAGGCCGGGCGGGTCTTGTCAGTGAAGAAGACGACGTTATCGCCGTTGCGCATGCCGAAGCCGAAGAAGCTGCGGTCTGCGTGGGCGGGATCCCGCACCAGGACCAGCACGATGCCGGACACCGGCATGTCACGCAGCGCCGGCAGGAGGGCGTTGATGCTAAATGCCTGGTAGACGTGCGGCAGGAGCTTCGGGCGCGTGTCGGCACTGAACTCGCCCGCGAGGAACTGGTACGGCGTCAACGACCGCATCGAGTGCAGGGCGTCTCGCCGCAAGAACGACAGGGCGTTCGGGTGATCGACCACCTCCATCGCGGCCTCGGTGTCCGCCCCGTACAACCGGAGCCCTTCGCGCACCTGCTCGCGGAAGGCGGCAAGGTGGTATGTCGCGGCATCTGATTGCAGGAGCGAGAACAGCTCGTGCGCGCGTTCGAGATAGCCCTGCAGCTTCGTATAGTCCTTCAGGATGCTGGCGACAGTGAACGATTTGTCTTCCAGGTACAGGCGGAGAAAGCACTCCAGGAGGAAGCATGCGGTCTCGCCGCTTTCCTCCAGGTTCAGCGCCTTCTCGATGGCGTCGTTCATGTCGCGCACGTCCATGTCGCCAAGCGTGAACCGTGTCTGGTCCGGGTGTACCCCGGTCAGGTCGTGCCACCTTGGAAGCGCGGCGTCGACAATGGCGCGAAGCGGTGCCTCGCGGGCGTCAGTCATTGAGCGCCTGCCGTCCTTTTGCGGTGATGGCATAGGCCGCAAACCCGCTGTTCATGTACGACGCGTTGCACACCAGCCCGTTCCGCATCAGCCTGGCTGCCATCGTGCCGCCGAGCCTCCCGGCACCCTGGGCTTTCAATGGGTGCTTCCTTGCCGGCGTCATGGCGTACCCGATCGCTGCAGGGGATGCGCAGGTCACCGACGCGAGAAAGGTCAGCGCCTTGCGCTGCGGTTCGGTGAGGGTCTTGACCGTCATTCCGCCACCTCCGTCCTGGCGAGGAGCGCGCGTGCGTGTCTGTTCAGTGCTCCGATCGGCCCTTCGTGCGGGCTTCCCGGCCACCTGCGAAACCCGTCAGTGAGATGGCAGAACTCCCGCAGCGCCTCGCGAATTTCAGGCGCAATGGCCATCAGGTGCGCGTCCTCCAGGCTCGTCTCGACCGTCGCAACCGTCACCAGGCCCGCCTCGATGGTTGCGGCGACACCATCGTAGCTGGAAGGCTTGACGTGCCAGGGCGGCGGCGTGTGCCTGCTCATGTCCGGTCACCCGGCATGTCGTCCCATGTGCGACCGTCCAGAAGGCGGCCGGCAGCTGTCTTGCCTACCCTCTGCATGGTGGCAGCGCCGGCACGGGCACCTCGAGCCGCCCTCCTGGTCGTTCCGTCCGGCCACAGATACAGGGCGCTGGCAGCGGTCCGGCTGGTCAACGCGGACGGGTTCTGCGCTTCCGCCACCCAGGTACCCCACTGCTTGAAGAAAAACGGCACGCCGGCCTGGAGGCACTGCTCCCGGATACCGCGCACCCACTCCGGGTGCATGGGCCGTGCGTTCGCGCCGCTCTCCCCGCCGGCAATGATCCATTGGAAGCGCCGCGGACCGTCCAGGTAGGGAGAAATGTTGACCGGGCCGAGGAGCGGCTCCATCGAGAGAAACCGCACCGCGACCGGAAGAGACCTCAGCACCTCGGAGCGGTGGATCTGGTTCTGGCTCTCGACCGTTGCGCCGAGCCATATCCGGTCGGAATTGAAGGCGGTCGTGAGAATGGGGAGCATGCGGTGGACGTTCTCCGGCCGCTTGGTGAGCAGCATCCAGATCAGGTTCGGGGTCTCGCGAATCACCTGCCACAGATCCTCCCGGGCGCCTGCCGGCGCACGGTTGTCGAACACGTCGGCCAGTGATGCGCAGAATACCCGCGCCTTGCGGCCGGCTTTCCCGGCTTCCCGATCCCACCTGTACGGCTGGCGCCAGTAGGCCGAGGTTGTGCGGCGGCGCTCGCCGTGTGGTCCCCACTCGACGCGGCCCAGGCGGGTATCCATGAGGGTCTCGGCATAGCAGAAGTCGCAGGCTGCCGAGACCTTCTGGCACCCGATCCACGGGTTGAAGGTATGATCTGCCCACTCGATCGCCGTGTTCTTGCCCATGTCTGGTGTTGCTCCTCTGCTGGGTGGCCGGCCCCTGTCAGCATCCCTGCGCACCAGTGACTACAGGGTCCAACATCTCGCGGACGTCGGGACGCACATCGGAGCGCGGGGTACGCGCGATGTGGCCGATCGAGAGCACTACATGGTACAGCATGCCCGGGTCTCCGCGCCGCCGGTCGACACTCGATTGGCGGCGGCGCTCTGTGGATCACCCGGTATATTATCACCCTTTACCAAGTTGAAGCTACAATATAGGGTGGATGCATGGAAGTACTGAACCTCGTCAGAGACCGGTGGCTCCCGCTCCGACGACGGAGCGGGAGCGTCGAAATCGTGGAACCGTTCCGTGTGACCGACCGGTGCGTGGAAGATCCCTTTGTCGCGCTCGCCTGGCCGCGGCCGGACTTCAACGGTGCCGCCCACGAGTTCCTGATCGGGTTGCTGGCCACGGCCGCGGCCCCGGAGAGCCAGGATGCGTGGGAGGACTGGTGGTCTTCGCCCCCCTCCCCCGAGGTTCTCGAGGCCCGCTTCGCGACGATTGCGCACGCTTTCGAGGTCGACGGCCCCGGCCCCCGGTTCCTCCAGGATCTGGACCCGCTCGAGAACGCCACGGTGATGCCGATCTCCTCACTGCTGATCGATGCGCCGGGGGCGCAGACCCTGCGGAAGAATGCCGACATCTTCGTCCGGCGCGACGGCGCGGACAGCCTCGGGCGGGCCGCGGCGGCCATGGCCCTGTACACTCTCAATGCCTATGCGCCGGCAGGCGGCGCCGGGCACCGGACCTCGCTTCGGGGCGGCGGGCCCCTCACGACGCTCGTGATCGCCGGCGACACGCTGTGGGGACGTCTCTGGCCCAACGTCGAGACACACGCATCGATCCGGGAGCGCTGGCCCCTTGACGCACCGTTGCCGGACGACCCGGCGGCGATCTTCCCCTGGCTCGGTCCGACCCGGACGTCGAACCCGAAGGCAGGCGGGCGGCAAACCGGGCCTGCTGACGTTCATCCGCTGCAGGTCCACTGGGGGATGCCGCGGCGGATCCGGCTGGTGTGCGCGGAGACTGGGGTCCCGGGCTGCCCGCTCACCGGGATCGACGATGGAACGACCGTGAAGGTGACGGCGTACCGGACCCGAAACTACGGGACCAACTACGCCACAGGGTTCGAGCACCCACTCACGCCCTACTACGCCCAGAAGACAGGCGGAATCCGGCTGCCAGTTCATCCCCGGCCTGGCGGTCTCGGTTATCGCCACTGGGCGGGACTGGTGGTGGCGACCGGCGACGGCCTGCGCCAGCCGGCACGAACTGTCACACAGGGGCCTGCCGCCCGCCGCCTGGCCGGGGAGCTGCGGCTCGCCGCCTTCGGGTTTGACATGGACAACGCGAAGGCGCGCGGCTGGACGGAGTACGAGGAGTCCTTGCCCTGCGGTGCGGAGACGCACGTGCGGACCGGGTTGCAGGCAGTCGTTCAACAGGCGACCGAGGCCGCCAACACCGTGTCGCGGCTCCTCGTTTCCGCGGTGAAATCGGCTCTCCACGACCGGCCGGGAGATACTGCCGGCGACTACGGATTTCTCGCGGAACGCTTCTTCCGGCAGACCCAGCAGGACTTCCACGACGCTCTTGACGCCGCTGCGGAGGCGCTGCGCGCCGGTGGCGCCACTGCCGACGATGCGACCCTGAACGTGCGTCTGGACTGGGCGAGGCGCATGACCGGGCCCGCGCTCCGGCTGTTCGACGAACACGCGCCTGTCGCACCGTCAGGCGGGCGGGGCATGGCGCGCCATGTGCGGGCACGGTTTCACCTGTCTCTCGCGCTCGGGGGCCGGGGGAAAATCGGCCGGGAGCTGTTTGGGGCACTCGGCATTCCCGCGCCGGCCGGCGCTGGGGACGGCAGCAAGCAGGAGGCTGGAGGCAGGATGCCTGATACCGAATCCAAGAGTCCCGGCGCTACCGCCGCCGCATGGTGGCGGGCTCTGACACGGCCGTCGGTGGCGCACCTGCGCCGGGCGGCAACACCGCTCGAGGCGCTGCAAGAAAGCGCCACCATGCGGCTGATCCAGCTTCTGCCGGACAGCCACAGCGCGGATCGTGTCGCAGCGCTGGCAGGAATACTTGCGTGGGTCGGAACAACCGACTCACGCCCGGTCGCCCGCACAATCGGGCGCGGGTCGGTCGACGCTGCGGACGCCCTTCTGACGGAAGGCCGTTTCCGCAGTCTGCTTCAGGTAGAGGGTGCCGATGAGATGATGACCTCCATGCGGCGCCTCGTGCGCCTGGCCGGGGGCCGGGTGAATGTCGCAGATCTGGCCGAGTCGGTGCTTCATTGGCACGAGATTCCGGTGCGGGAACGCTGGATGTTCGAGTACTACGGCGTCGGCATGGCCGTCCCTTCAATCGCTCAACAGGGAGATCCCGCCGCATGAGCGACTTCCTCCAACTGCACCTGCTGACGGCCTACGGCCCGTCGAATCTCAACCGTGACGACAGCGGCCGACCGAAGAGTGTGCTCTTCGGTGGCGCTCCGCGTCTGCGCCTCTCATCGCAAAGCCTGAAGCGCGCCTGGCGCACCTCGGACATATTCCGGACCAGGCTGGACGGCCATCTCGCAAGCCGTACCCGCCGGCTGGGCGAGACTCTCCGCCTGCATCTGCTCGAGAGCGGCATGGATGAGGAAAGGGCACTGACAGTCGCGCGGAACATCGCCGACGTTTTCGGGAAGCTGAAACCGGAAACAGACACGGACCCCGCCCTGATCGAGCAGCTGGCGTTCGTGAGCCCGGCCGAGCGCGAGGAGGCCTTCGCGCTCGCAGACCGGGCATTGGCCGGTGAAGACCTGGCGGCGCCAGAGCCCGAGGACGTCCTGCGCCAGGCCGATGACACGGCGGCAGACATCGCCATGTTCGGCCGGATGCTTGCGGACGATCCCAAGTTCAATCGCGAGGCCGCGGTGCAGGTCGCACACGCCTTCACAACGCATCGCGCGATTCCGGAAGACGACTTCTACATCGCCGTCGATGACCTCTCGACGCGCGCCGATGCCGAAGATCACGTCGGCGCGGGGTTCATGGGCGTCCAGGAGTTCGGGGCCGGCGTGTTCTATCTGTATCTCTGCGTGGACCGCGGACTGCTTCTCGAAAACCTTGCCGGTAATCAGGCGGTGGCCGCCGCAAGCACTGCAGCGCTTGTCGAGGCCGCATCGACTGTCGCACCTCAGGGAAAGCGCGCGAGTTTCGCCAGTCACGCACGCGCCTGCTACGTGCTGGCCGAAAAGGGCGCGGCACAGCCGCGCAGTCTGGCTGCGGCGTTCCTCACGCCGGTCGCCGGGGCGGACCAGGGCGAGGCTTCGGTCACGGCCCTGGAGAGCTTCCGGGCCAGGCTCGACCAGGCCTACGGCGCCTGTGCCTCCGACCGGATGGTGATGAATGTCGGGACAGGCGAAGGAACGCTCGTGGACCTCGTCGAATTTTCCCGGACCTGATCGCATGCAGTTCCTGGTGTTCACGATCTACGCGCCGCTGTGCTCCCTGGGAGAGATCGCCGTTGGGGAACGCCGCATGGGCTGGACGCGCCCCGGCCGGTCTGCCGTCCTGGGGCTTGCTGCCGCGGCGCTCGGGCTCACGCGCGCCGATGCCGCGCACCGCGCGCTCGAGGAGGCCCTGCACTACGCGGTCAGGACAGACGCCGCCGGTGCGCCGTTTGTCGACTACCACACCATCCAGACACCGACACCGGCGCGCGGGCAGTGGTTCCGCACGCGCCGCGAGGAGCTGGAGGCCGAGCGGATCAACACGGTGCTGTCGACCCGCGAATGGTGTGCGGACGCCTGCTTCACTGCCGCGCTGTGGGGACGCGACGGCGTTGAGCCCTCCCCTGCCCTGGGCGAGTTCGCCGCGGCGCTGCGCGAGCCCCGCTTCACGCTGTATCTCGGCCGGAAGGCTGCTCCTCTCGGACTGCCCCTCGACCCACAGGTCATCGAGGGCGACACCTTCCTGGATGCCCTGGCCCACCGGCGTCCCGCTCTTGACGCCGACGCCGGCCGGGAAACCCCGGGCGCGATGGAGGCATGGGTGCTGGACCAGCTTGGCCGCGGCGTGCCCGTCAGGCGGGAGATAGCCTGCGACGCGGACGCCCCGGGGGCGCCGGCAGATGCGGTGATCGTGCGCCGACGCGATGGCATCGAGAGCCGCGAACGGTGGCAGTTCAGGGAACGGCTGGAGCGGGTCTGGATGGAAGAAGGAGAGCCCGCGTGACCCAGACCTGCTGGCTGTCGCGCGTCCGGCTGGGAACGGCCGCGTCGGTGAAGGCCCTCATGCCCGTGCTGCGACAGGGCGGCGGCGACGATCGCGGATCCGTCGATGTGGATCGGCGCCTGGTCTGGTCGCTGTTCGCCGACCGGCGGGACCGGCGTCGGGATTTTCTCTGGCGGCGGATGGACGATGGCGCGTTCCTGGTGCTCTCGTCGCGACCACCCGAAGATCGCCATGGGCTGTTCGAGATCGACGAGCCCAAGGCGTTTGCGCCCGTCCTCGAGCCCGGTGATCGCCTGCGGTTCGTGCTGCGGGCCAATCCGACGGTCAGGAAATTCCGGGAATCGGGTCGGCGCTGGGCGAGACACGATGTCGTGATGGATGCGCTGCATCCGCTGCCGAGCGGCGCTCGTGCTGAACGCCGGCTGGCCGTCATTCAGGAAGAGGGGTTCAGCTGGATCGCCAGGCAGGGCGGTGCAGCCGGTTTTGCGATACACAAGGACGCGCTCGTGTGCGGCGAATATCGCCGGCACCGCATCGAGAGGCGCGGCGGCCGGTCTGCGCTGTCGTTCTCCTCGCTGGATTTCAGCGGTTTGCTGACAGTGCGCGACCCCGAACTCTTGACAGCCGCAGTCGCCCGGGGTTTCGGTTCGGCCAAGGCCTTCGGTTGCGGGCTGCTGCTGCTCCGCAGGGCTTGACTGGCGATCAAGCCGAATCATCGTGGGCTGGTGGGTTGTTTGACATCGTAAATCGGTTGTCGGATCAAGCTCTTGCAGGAAGAGTGTTCCCCGCGCGTGCGGGGATGAGCCGGAGGCTCCAGACTGCCTCCATGTGTCGCAATCGTGTTCCCCGCGCGTGCGGGGATGAGCCGCTCGGACGCGACCGTCATTGCCGGCACCTCGCCCGTGTTCCCCGCGCGTGCGGGGATGAGCCGGAGGAACGGGTCTGCTCGGATGGCACGAGCACGTGTTCCCTGCGCGTGCGGGGATGAGCCGGTCGGGAGGATGTCGGAGAGGAAATGGGGCAAGGTGTTCCCCGCGCGTGCGGGGATGAGCCGAAAATCAGGAACAGGAACAGGAACATCTGCCCGTGTTCCCCGCGCGTGCGGGGATGGGCCGTCAGTGGACGAACATTCCGTTACGCTTGGTTCGTGTTCCCCGCACGTGCGGGGATGAGCCGTCCTTGAGGTCTTTCTCGATACCGTGGAACAGGTGTTCCCCGCGCGTGCGGGGATGAGCCGCGTAAAGGCGACGGACACGAGTACCATCAGGAGTGTTCCCCGCGCGTGCGGGGATGAGCCGTTCCGTAGAAGATCGTATTGGCCGTTTGCATGGTGTTCCCCGCGCGTGCGGGGATGAGCCGGTGGGATAGCAAGCGCCAAGTGTTGAGGCTGGGTGTTCCCCGCGCGCGCGGGGATGAGCCGGAATCGGTTTTCTCCCGAAACACTCTCATCCAGTGTTCCCCGCGCGCGGGGATGAGCCGTTGACGAACCTGTACGACCTTAGCGGCCTGGTGTGTTCCCCACGCGTGCGGGGATGAGCCGAGACGCCGTTCCATGAGTCGGAGTTCGGGGTGGTGTTCCCCGCGCATGCGGGGATGAGCCGGGTGAAAATAGCGCCCCAACCTGTTCCCCGTCGTTCGGGGATGAGAGAGGCACCGTCAGCCCGCAGCGCTTGATGTCGCGCATCAAGTGACCTAAATTTAGGCCGTTGAGTTTCAGAAGACTGGTAGCGTAGAGGCAGACGGTGGTCTCCTTCACTGTACATTCCCTCGAAGGTGCCGTTCCGGTCACCCTCGAGGAACTGACCCGGGGTGTCACCAGGTCCTGGAGCGACTTCGCTCCCATGCGGGTCACATTCCAGGGTGAGCCAGCCGGCTGGGTGAACCCGGAGACCGGCCACTGGTGTCGTGACGAGCTGCCGGCTCGTCTCTTCACGGAGTGGCGCACAGCAGCCTTGTGCGCGACCTCGCCGTATTCCTGGGCCTGGGCGGAGGTCAATGCGCACGGCGAACGGCAGGGGGAGTATGCTGGCGTCCCGACCAGGGAAGCGGCGTTCGAGGCCGTGGCCTTCCTCCCATCAAGCGGGATGATCGCGCGCACGCGAGAGGGACAGACCGAGTACAAGTGGGGTGCCGGTGATATTTGGGCGTCGAGCGAGGCCGCCGCCGCGGCTCTGGTCCTGACCGACTCCGGTACAGATATCGCCGGCGACCCTGCGTACCGTCGCGATGTGCCGTCGGTGTGCGCGGTGTTCGACGTGACGCTGAACGACGGAGTGACACACCGGCTTGTCCGGATCGGCGACACGGCGTGTGAAGCGGTCGTCCTCGCCTGGGCCGCCGCGCATATCCACGCGGCGGCCGATGGCCTGGAGGTCGTGTCCGTCGAAAGCGTGGCAGACTGATGCGTATCGTGAAGCGCGTGGTCGACATGGTCCGGGCCGAAGGCATCCAGTGCTGCCAGGTCGCGGAAGGAGATTTCTGATGGTCGGCTGCACGTGCCGCGCCGGATCCGCGATGTGACGCCCTCCCCTGTCACCTGGAGGTACCTGTGACGCCCGACGAGTTCCGCTCCCTCGGTGCCGCTCTCTATGGCGGCGCGTACGGCTGGCAGACCGCCATTGCCGAGCGCCTGGGCGTCATTCCCCGCACCGTGCGCCGCTGGGTCGAGGGGATCACGCCGGTCCCGGCCGACGTCGCGCGGATTCTGAGCCCGGGTCTGAGCGGGAAGCTGCCGCGAGACGAATGGATCACCGGCACGGGGACGGGCGGCGGCCGGGACCGGCGGTACCTCGTGCATACGCGCTATCCGCGCTTCGTTGCACGTGTGGTGTCCATCAATGAGGACGGTCGGCCCGTCACCGCCGAGCGCGCGGCCGACCTGCGCACCGGCGTTGTCCACTCGGATCAATGGGGGCTCGCGGGCACCATGCTCTGCGAGATCATCTGGATCGACATGCCGCAGGCGGACGACCCCAGCATGCGTGTGCTCCTGGGTGCCGCGATGGACGCCCTCGCCGCAATCGTTGGCGACGATCACCCGTCTGCTACAACTCCGGTGTAGGTGTGGGACCTTTGGACGCCAAGAGGCCGACGGCACGGTAGACGGCGTTGACCGCATCATCTTGGCGCTCGTACCAGCCGGCGCCGTAGTTCCACTGGCTGTCAGAGAGTCGCTCGATGATGCCGCCGAAAGTGCCGGTGTGCCGCTCCACGTCGCTGGCCGTCGGTTCGTCCTCGTACCAGGCGGTCACCGCCTGACTGGAGCCGTGCTCATCGCAGGTGTGCACCAGATAGCCGCCCGGCGACACCTGGGCGGGGACGACCACCACGGAGAAGTCTCGAAATCGCTCGTCGCCATTGCTGTACAGGGCATCACCCTCGTGCTGGGCGTCCAGCGCCGCACGGTCCGCGTCTGTGCGTGTTGGGTAGACTTGCTGCCAATCCGGGCCCAGGGCCTCTTCACAGTCGTCCCAGTTGTCGTCGCCGGGAGCCGCGGCGCAGGAGATGCGCCAGCCGGCCATGGTTGCGACGACACCTACGCCGACCGGCATGACCTGGCTGTCCGTGTAGCTGGCCAGCAGGTCACCATCCTCGTCGTAGACCCGCATCGGAGTTGCCGACGGCAGCGGGTCTCCCAGGGTCCACGTGGAATCGTACGCCGTCGGATGCTTGCTGGCCAGCTCCCCGGTGATCGCCGCGGCAAGCGCCCTTGCGACGTCTGGTCCCGTAACAATGGCGGCGGTAACAACGGCGGCGGGGACTTCGAGACCCCATTCGCGGCCATCAGCATCCCGTACGGTGAGCGCCGTGGCCGTCATCGTGGGAACGGCGCCTGTGGCGTCGAGCTGCGCGCATCGCGCCCGCGAGAGGTCAGCATCGACAAAGCGGGCGTGCCGGGCGGTGGCGTCCGACAGGTCGGCCCCGGCCAGGCAGGCCCGGGAAAAATCGGAGTACGAGATCGTGGCGCCCCGAAAGATCGCTCCGGTGAAGTGGGCGCCGCGGAAGTCCAGGTCCTTCAGCACCGAGCCGGAGAAGTCGGCGTCGGCGAGGTCCTGGCCGGCGAAGCTCCTGCCTTGGTGCCGTCGTGGCACCTCGATATTCGCGAAGTCGCGCTCACCGCGCTCGTAGGCGGCGAGCACGCGTTCGACCGTGAAGGTCCTCCGGACCGCAGCGCCCAGCTGCTGCAGGACCGTGGTGCCGGCCAGGCTCTCGTTCTTGCGGGCCAGGTCCAGCGGCTTTTCGCCAAATGCGTTCTCCACCCGAATGTCGGCGCCGGCATCCAGCAGCACGGCAACGCACTCGGGAGTGCCGACCTGTGCCGCGGTGTGCAGGGGCGTCGCGCCGTGCCCGGATCGCGCCTCGATGTCGGCATCAGCCTGCAGCAGCTGGGAGGTCGTCTCGGCGGAATGGGAAACGTGCAGGGGCGTTGAGTCCGTTCTGTCTCGCGCGTTCACGTCCGCTCCCGCCTGCAGAAGCATAGTGACCACTGCAGGCTTCCCGGCCGACACGGCCCTGTGCAGAGGCGTCCAGCCGTTCGTGGCCCGTGCTTCAATGTCAGCCCCGGCCCGCAGGAGCGCGGCGATATTGTCAGGCGTGTCGCTTCGCGCCGCCCAGTGCAGCGGCGTCTGGTCGCCGTCCCGGAGGGCGATGTCTGCACCGGCCTGCACGAGCGCGGTGACCGTCTCGGGCCTCGCGTGAGTCGCCGCCCGGTGCAGCGGCGTGGTGCCGTATGCGTCCCGTGCGTTCGGATCCGCTCCCGCCTGCAGCAGCGCGACCACGACCTCGTGGCTGCCGCCTTCCGCCGCCCGGTGCAGCGGCGTCAGGTGCCGCGCGCCCTGCGCATTCGGATCAGCCCCGGCGTCAAGTCGGGCCCGCACGTCGTCAGCGGTCGCGCTCCTGATGAACTCCGATGTATGCCACTCGCTGTCCTGGTCCACGCGTTCTCTCCTCCGGGGGGCAGTATCCTCAGGATATCAGGCAGCGGTGAAAGTCGGCTCTCCTGCCGCGCTCAGCAGCACCGTCATCGTGGCCGGATTCCCGATCACAGACTGCCGTGCCCCACCAGCACGTAGACCGTAAGCCCGAAGAGCACCGCCGATATCCCGACACAGAGCGCAGGCACAGAGCGCCACAGAGGCGCCTGCAGTCGCCCATTATTAGCCCACCAGACGACGCCCCACAGCGGCGCGCTGACCAGAACCCCGACGCCAACGCATTTGGCAATGGCGTCCCACCACGGATAAAAGGCGAACGGAACCATCCAGCAGTTCAGGGCAACGAACGGGGTCAGCAAGAGGAGTACGGCCATGCCCAGCCGCAGCGCTCCGGCCCGCATCGCGGCCTCCCATCCGAAAGCCAGCGGCAGGCCGCCAATGCTCAGGCAGGCGATCGCGGGGAGTCCTGCCTCTGATGTGGCGGTCACAAACGTATGGACCGACGTGAGGACCGATGCGCCGATGCCACCCCCCATCGAGTCCGCAGTCGCGAGGCCAAGCACAGCGCGGTAGCCCGCGGAGAAAACAGGCAGCCAGAGCAGACCCAGCACTGTTGTTACCGCAAGCTCTTTTGCCGTCCTGGGAAGCGCGGCTGCCACCACGCGTCCCAGGAGCGTCTGGGGCATCGATTCGTTGGTCACGATCACGCTCCCTTCCTGCTCTACGCCCGGCCCGGGATCCACACATCGGCCGCGATCAGGACCGCCACGGACGCGATGGCCAGTGCCCACATGGCAATGACAGCCCACAGCAGTCGGCGTGCGGCCGGAACCCGGCGGATGTGCTGGTCACGCTGCGCACGGCGCAGCCGCGACAGGCGGCCGCGCGATCCCGACGACAGCCTCACCGCCCCGGGGTGGCAAAGACGTCCCCTGAGTCGGGAACGCCGCTCAGAGTCCTCGCCTGCCCGGTCCCGTCCGTCCAGGCGAAGAACGGCACCTGGCGAATGGCCAGGCTGCGGGCCATCGCGATGTTGCGTGCCACTCCCTGGCCCATCCCGGCTGACACCCCCTCGGCGCGGAATGCCGGCGGCCTGGTCGAGGGATCGGCCTGCCGGGCCAGCAGAAAGTCGTAGAGCGTGGCCCCCGGCCGCTCGGCGGTGAGCAGTGCCCGCAGCGTCTCGCTCGAACGCGACGACACCACGGCGACCGGGACCATGTGCAGGTGGATGCGTCCCGCCTCCAGCGCCGGACGCATCGCCGCCATGGCGGTGGCGCAGTACGGGCACTCCGGATCCAGCACCATCGTCACCCTGGGCCCTCCATGTCCGATGGTGTAGCCCCATGCGGCGTCAAGCTGTTCGACAACGGCTGCCGGCTGGTCAGCCGCGGCAAGGACGGCAGCGCCGGTAGACACGCCGGGCGGCAGCGCAGCTGACGGTGAGCCTGCGGTTTCGGGCACCGCTGGCAACGCGCCGTCACCTGCCGTCTGGCAGTTCCCGACCGGATGATCGGTGCAGCCGCCAGGCCGCGCGTGGGTGAGGAGATCGCGTGTGCCCGCCTGCTGCAGCAAAGGCGCAAGCGCCTGGACCCTGGACGGATCCAGCGGCTTGGGCGGCCGGCCGGTCAGCGCGGCGCCAATATCCGCGCCGTGCACGGTGTACAGCCGGCCGCTGGCGACGAAGCGGCCATCAGGCGCAACGACCACGATGTCCTGGTCGATGGAATAGACCTGCCAGCCGCCGATCGAGCCGTGCTCACGCACCGCAGCGACCTCGTCGGCGGCAGCCGGGATGACTGAGCTGACGATCAATGCGGCGAGCGGGCCGACACCAATGGCGAACAGGAAAACAGTAAGGAGCATGTGCGCCATGGCGGTGCCTCGTCAGCAGTGGTCCGGACTTCGGATCACGTATCACGCATGAGGACCGTTGCAGCGGCAAGGCGCGGATGTCGGTTTTCTGTGGACTGGGCGCGGAAGATGGTTTCACAGGGCGGTACCGCCGCCACAACATCTGTGGAGGTCGATCAGATCATCCGGAAGGGAGCACCCCGATCATGCTGACAGTTCCGAAGGGGCGCCCGGCCAGGCTCCGCGAGGGCGGATGGGGCGCTC
>CBDEUR010000001.1:0-38631 GCA_965243345.1 Thalassobaculaceae bacterium | reverse complement strand
ACGACTAAACCTATTCGGCACGCCTCACACTAATCTGTTCAGCGCACCTAACACGCCGTGCCATTTACCGCATTAGGCACACCTATCACTAGACCATTCAGCGCACCTAACACGCCCCAGACTAAACCCATTACCGGCACAGTGACTAACCATTAGACCTAATAGGTTGCGGGCGACTAGACCTATTAACGGGTTAGTGGCTATCCCTTATCGGGTAATAGGTTGCGCTCGACTAACCGCATTGCCGCGAGAGGCATTGACAGCTAGCGCCCGCAGCGTTCTCGCGGCCCATTCTGCGGGCGCTATGGGCCATCCTCACGCCGCGAGAACGCGGCGGTACTCAGGGCACCTGATCGCGCGTAATCGCGCGTAGCGGGCGATCCTGACGCGCTCAGGGCGAGGCCTCGAATACGGGCGCTGACCTGCGGATATGCCTGCCGCCGATGCCTAGGCGCAAGTTGGCAAGTTACGCACTTGCGGCGGCGTGCGGTAGTCTCTGGTCAGTCACCGAGGCCGAGCAGGCCGAAACCGCTGGAGGAACAAATGCAAACGAGGCGAAGCGTGAGGATCGAGAGTGGCAACGGCACCATCCGATTCATACACGACACCGCGAATGTGCTCAGCATCGCCGACGCCATCGCCGCGACACATAGCGGCTGCACAGTGTGGACGGGCGACGAGTGCAGGGTCTACGCCGCGGACGGGGATACTTTGACCGCGACAGTGACGCTGGTACTGGGCGCTAGCTAGCCCGCAGCTAGCGCCCCACATATCGGGCGCTAGCGCGGTCCACCCGTGACGCTCGGGTGCTGACGAGGCCACAGCAGGCCGAAACCGAGGGGATACACAGTGACCACACAACAGGACCAAGAAGGAGGCAGCGCAGTGACCATGCGTAGGCGCAAGGCGCTCCATGTCGCGATCACCGCAGTCTGCGATCTAGCGCGGCAAGCTGCCGCCGACGGGCGCGACACTCTGCAGCTTGATCGAGCGCTCGACACCCTCGAGTCCATGGCGACTGAGCTGCAGTCGTGACGCGGCGAGTGATCCGCACAGCGGCCGACCTGCGCGCCTATCTCGCCCGTGCGGGCACGGGCGAGGCGAAGCCGTGCGAGGTGCGGGAGCTCGCGCACTCGTCTACGCGGTGCGGGTGCTGCGGATGCGTGGACTACCTGCGTCGCGTCGAGGCCCGCCTGGAGGCGACTGTCTAGCCCGCAGCTAGCGCCCCACATATCGGGCGCTAGCGCGGTCCACCCGTGACGCTCGGGTGCTGACGAGGCCACAGCAGGCCGAAACCGAGGGGATACACAGTGACCACACAGCAAGAAATGGCATGCCACCTACGGCGATGCCTGACCGAGTACGGCGCATCCTGGGCCGACTACGACTCGTGGGGTCGAGTCATGGCGATCCACGAGGCACCGCACTATGACGCCGCGGAGCTCATCGCCCGCATCGCGGCCCGACCGCGCACGTTCGTCCGCGGCGTGCGCGCCTACGCCGCGGCCGACCACGACGTGACCGCGGATGGACCGCACCCGACCAGCGGGCTCCTGATCGACATCGGCCCGCCAGGCGGCGATGATCACGATCGCATGATCCAGCTCGAGGACCTGCCCCGGTGAGCGCCTACTACGCCGCGGACCTCGACGCCGAGGCCGCGGACCTGGCACGCGCTGAGCACGACTCGGGCGAGTGCGGATGGACCTGTGAGTACTGCGAGAGTGACGAGGCAGGTCCAGTCGTGGACTCCCGCGGTCGCGCTGTCCTCTGCGCATGGTGCGAGGCGACAGCTACCGTGCCTGCGGGCGCTGACTCAGCGTGCGCAGCGTGCGCGGCCCGGGGCATCGAAGCAACTACAGGAAGGAAGGTTTGACATTCACGGTTGCGGGCGACTTGCGAGGGTCGCCCGTTTCCGCGAGTGCCAAGTCAGACACTCGGGAAGGAAGGAATACGACAATGGCTAGGAAAAGGCGACGGGCGAGAGTGACAGCGCCCGAACTTGGCGTCGAGGCGTGGCGATGATTCCCGCGACGACTCAGCGCCCGGTAGTCGTGGTGTGGCAGTTCAATCGCGACGACGCCGACGGATGGCGCGCAGTGTGCGCCGAGGACGGGTGCGGATGGCATAGCCCACCCCTGCATTACGAAGAGGCGTGTGACGCACGCGCGTCACACGAAAACGAATGCGAGGCCTGGCAATGAACGCGCAGGTGAATGACAGCGGTACAGGTCGCGGCATGAGTGCCCGCGACGACGTCCTAGCTGAGCTGCGGGCCGCGAAGGGCGAGCCCGTCAGCGTTTGGGCGCTGACCATGCGCACCGGGCGAAACCAGGCCGACGTCCGCGCCGCGATAGCGGAGCTGGCGGCCGAGGACTGGGCGATTGAATGCGCGGCGCTGCCGTGGTGGGCCAAGTGACCGGGCGCAAGTGGTCATGCCAGCATTCACCCGCGGGGCACCGCTGGCTGGTGCTCGCGATTGGCGACCGGCGCAGGCCTCGCGTGAGCAGTGTGGTGTATCCATGACAGCGCCAGTGAGCCGCCGAGTGTCACGGTTGGAGAGGCCGATCCGTGACTACGTGCCACGCGAAATGGCGCAGCGAACACGCGCAGCTCAGCGCGGCTACGACGGGCACAGTTACCGGAGGAACCGAACCGCGGTCAACACGCGCACGGGCGAGCGACGCTATGCGCACCCGTTCGCTCGCGGTGCCGAGCGCACGACTCGACTTGACAGCGTGGTGATGCCATGACGAGCACCGTTCCCGACATTGGGCACCGTCGCCTAGCGACCGGCCAACCGCAAGGCACGCCAAACACTCGCCCGCCCGAACGACCGCGGCGAGTCGTGGACATACCGCCCGACGATGACGCGGAGTGCTGCTGCAAGTGCGGCATTCACCGCGCTGTCCTCTGCGCATGGTGCGAGGCGACAGTTACCGTGCCTGCGGGCGCGGCCCGCTGGGGCATCGAAGCAACTACAGGATGGAAGGTTTGACATTCACGCGGTCGGGCGAGCCAGGTTCGCCCGGCTGCGCGAGTGCCAAGACACTCGGGAAGGAAGGAATACGACAATGACTCAACGAGGCGACCTGATCGCCTACTGGCAAGGGTGCGATTCGGCCAAGGTCGCGAACGAACGACGCGAAGGCTATTGGCAGGTCGGGCGCGCCCGACACGTTGTCAAGGGCGAGATTCGTACGTTTGACCCGGATCCGACCCGCTCCGATATCAAGCCGATTAGCAAGGGCAAGGGCGACACGTTCGGGCGCGTGATTCACATCCTCACGGTTGACCACAAACCGGGCGCGGGCGAGGCGCTCGAAGCGTTCCACGAGTTCGCGGGCGAGGCGTTGCGCAAGGGTGGCGCGGCATGGCGTGACTACTGGGCGACGGTTGGCACGGGCGACCTTGTGGGCGCGACGCCTCAGGAAGTCGTCAGCTCGGCGCTGAGACTTCGTGACTGGATCGCGAACTGGATCGACAACAACAACAGGAAGGCTGCCTGACATTCACGGTTGCGGGCGACTTGCGAGAGTCGCCCGTTTCCGCGAGTGCCAAGTCAGACACTCGGGAAGGAAGGAATACGACAATGGCTAGGACTAGGGCAAATTGCGCCCGCTGCGGCATAGCCGCCGCCTGCCGGCACGACCTCGCCCAGCACGGATGGCTCTGCCTGCGCAAATGCTCCACCCGCACGACAAACAACAAGGAGACACCATGAGAGAAACACAACTGCCCGACGTGCCAGCCGCCAACGAGCGCTACTGGCGCGACAAATACAAGGCGTGGGGCTACGACGCCGCCAAGCTCGAAGAGAGAGTCGCTGAACTCAAGGCAGCCGAGGCCCGAGCCGCCGCCGAAGGCAAACCGCCGATACCCGCGGTGTGGCAGCTGCCCGCTGCAATGGAGCAAGAAATACGCGACTGCCTGCAGTATTCGACCTGGACCAACGACGAGGGCGAGACTGTCTGCGGAGGCCCGGAATCGCTCCCGGAAGAATGCGAATGCATCGTGCGCGCGCTCATGCTCGCACCCTGCACCGAACAGGATCGAAACGCCGCGATCGGCAACTACGTGTCGAATATGCGCTACGAGTTGAATCGCCTCGAAAATCGCCTGTTCGCGTGGTGGCAAGAGTTCGAGGGCGACCAGCAATGAGCGCGCTGACTTCCGCCGACGCGGTGCCTTGGGCCGACATCATGGCCGACCTAGGCCCAGTGCTCGAAGTGCTGCTGTCCATCGCAGGAGTGCTCGCAGCGATGGCAGGCACCGCGCGGGTCGTGATGTGGGGATTCGCCGCTAGGGGCACGCCTGCCGTCGAGTCGCCCGCTGGGACAGCCTCAGCGCCGCCAGAATCGCCGCCTGCGCAGCCGCGGACACCGCGTGCACCATTGCGCCGCAGGCAGCCAAAACGCCAGCGACAGCGCCCGCAGCGCCGCTACAGCGACACCTACGACGACTACGACGACTACGACGACGATTGGGATTACGACGACGACGAAGGAGACTACGTATGAGCGCAGGAGATTTCACCGGCGCGTTCTTCGACGGCTTCACCGCGGTTCACGGGCACTGGCTCATGATCGCCGCAAGCGTGCTCGCGCTGATCGTGCGAGGACTGCGAAGCGGCATCAAATGGGCGAGCGTGGCTGTCGGCGCGGCGCTGGCAGGCACCGTCGCCTACCGGCTGTGGCAGCGGCACATAGCGACCGGCCAACCGCAAGGCACGCCAAACACTCGCCCGCCCGAACGACCGCGGCGAGTCGTGGACATACCGCCCGACGATGACGCGGAGTGCTGCTGCAAGTGCGGCATTCACCGCGACGACACCAGCGAGCGTATGACAGTGACCAAGCACAACGGCTGCTACCGGCTCGAATGCGCTGCCTGCAAGCGCACCAGGGCCGCGGCGTGACATTCACTGCCGCGGGCGACCCGCAAGGTTCGCCCGTGGCCGCGAGTGCCACCAACGACACTCGACAAGGAAGGGAGACAATATGTCACTAGTAAACCAGGCGGTAGCGAGGCGCAATGAGTTGTGCTGGCACGCCGCGAAGCTGGGCGAGCGAGCGGCTGTTCATACCGCCGAGCATGAGCATTCGCCAATGGCTCAAATCGCCCGGAACAGGCAGCGTGTCTGCCGCGACAACGCGGCTGCCATCACGCTTGACCTGCCCTACTACGCCATGCTCGATGAGCAGGCGTGTCGGGATTGCTGCCATGACTGACGACGAGCGCAAGCGGCTGCGCTGGACTGTCACGATTCAGCCCGTGCTCGACATCGAAGCCGATTGCGAGGGCGCTGCCACCCGCGGCAGCTATCGCCCGTGCCACCGGCCCGCCGCCTATCTGCTCACGCTCCAAGACGCTGGCGATGCCACCGGCACGACAGCATTCTGCTGTGGACATCACCTGCGCAGCGAGGCCGAGAAGCTGGCTGCCAAGCGCCCGAGGGATCGACAATGAGCCGCCGCAAGCGTGAGCCGTGGGGCCCAGACATCGCAGGCGTGTTCGTGTGCCTCGTCGTCGCGGGAATGCTGAGACTGTCCGCGGTCGGGTTCCTGCTGCTGTGCATGGCCGTCGCCGCGGTGCATGGCTTCGCAGGCGGGCGACGCGAGCGCAAGCGCGAGGAACGGGGCGACGACGCTGGGGGATCGCCGTGAGCCGTAAGACTCGGGCGCTGATCGAGCAGGTCGTGACGTTCGCTGTTCTGCTGCCGGGCCTCGCGGTGCTCATGTTCTTGCTTGTTCGGAGCGTGACATGACTGTGCGGGTGCGCACCGTCAAAGCGCTGTCTTTGGCACCGGGCGACCGGATGCTGATCGGGGTGGTCAGCGAGATAGGACGGATCCGCGCCGTTGCCGGCTGGGGCGAGGTCGTGGACGTGACCATCGTGCTGGCGAACACGGGCGAGACCATCACTCACACCTACTTGGCCGACCAACGGCTGCGAGTCGTGAGGGAGGAACCGTGACGGCCGTCAAGCGGGGGAGGCTGGCCGACGCTGCGCTGACGCTGCTGCTGACTGTGACCGTGAGCGCGTCGCTGGTGGTGCTGTGGCTGTGGGCGCTGGCGCTGTGGTACCCGGCCTCGTCGCCGGCCGCTGACCCGAACCACGGCTGCGGGCCTATGGTCGGATGCCTCGATGTTGTACCACGCGCCCTTGCGCATGAGCGCATCACGCTTCCGCACGTCGTGTAGCATGATGCGCTACCGGGCAAGGAGATCCGTATGAATCACAGCAGCGAGCGCTTGGCGCTGGCGATGGTAGCCGGTCTCGCGCTGGGCAATGCGCTGAGCGGATGGCAGTACGTGGCAGCCGTCGTGCTGGTCGCGTCGCCCGCAGCGCGCAGCACCACCCGAGCATGGCTGAACCGCCGATGGAACGACCCGTACCTCGTGCGCATCACACGCCGCAAGCCCAAGAGCCAAGCTGAACGGTGACTGAGGCTTCGTGCCCGGAATGCGGGTACCTCACGACCGCCCGGCAGCTAGAGGACCACGAGTGCCCGATGTGCGAGTTCTCCTACGCTGCGGAGTGGCCGACCGACTGGCCGGTGGGCAGCGGGCGTGCTTCGGCCAACCGTCCGTACGCCGACGAGGTTGCGCAGCGTTCCGGCACCGACGATCCGGTGACGTGCGAGCCGTTCTGACCGCGTGTAGAATGGGTCACGAAATGCGGCGTGTCTGATCCTTGCCCAAGGTGTCACGTCCGAACCCCCCGGTGATACGGCACCGGGGGGTTCTTCATTCCCCGAAGTCTGTGGGCTGGAAGCAGTCGGGGCACAGCACTGTCGAGCATTCGCCTATCCATATCTCGGCGAGCGCTGGGGAGTCCTGATCGGCTCCGACGCTCCATCGCTGCCCGCACCATTCGCAGGTGACGCTGGCCCGCTTGCGGGGTCGCCACAGGAACCGCTTGCGGCCTTTGAGAACGCGTTTCTCGGCAGGCACCGGCGCTCAGGCCGAGTGGCGGGCGAGGGCTTGCTGGGCGCTGTCGAGCTTGGCTTCGAGGCGGCCGACGCGCTGTCTAACTGCGTGGCAGTTGGGCCGGTCGATGGATGCCCACACCATGCACGCGAGCGCTCGCTGGACGGTCTCGAGTTCGTCGTGGCTGAGCGCGACCATTGCGAGCTTGAGGTCTTTGAGGTCTACAGGCATGACCACTGGACGCGAACGCTGCTGATGGCTCCGTGGGCGTAGCGGTCCACTATCCACGTCACGGTCTTGTGAGGGAATGCCTCGCTGAACTCGATGAGCAGTCGCAGCGGGGAGTCAGGCGGGAAGTGCGCTGTGACTTCCTCAATCATGTGAGAGTCGTAGTCGTCTGCGAACAGTTGCAGGTCAGCGAGCGTGAGTTCCTTGGGGTGAGTCTCGCAGCCGGTCCTGTGCTCGCAGTCGTCTGACGGGGTGCCCGCCTCGCAGTGCCACACGGGTCTCGCCGTGAGTTTCACATCGGCCGTCTCGCGGTCCGGCAGGAAGTAGTCGAAGGCTGACTTGGAGGCGGTTGGCATGGTCGTTGTTCCTTTCAGCGTCCGAGACGGGCTTGCTTGTAGCCGTGCTCGTAGCCTCTGTCGTACATGGCGAGGGATCGGTGGTTCTCGTGGCGGCGGCTGCCGTAGCACGGGCCTTTCTCGTCTCGGCTCTGCGTGCGCAGGTCAAGCTCGCCGTCGCGGTGGCCGTCGTGGTATCCGGCGTTGAAGAAGGTGTCGTGGCTCACGTCAGCTCGGATTGGAGCAGGTGCATGAGTCGGGTGAGGGTGTCGCGGTCAAGCACGCACTCGAAGTCGGTCTCGCCTTCGCCTTCGCAGACGTGCCACAGAGTCAGATTCCAGCGTTCCTTCGGGCTGACGAAGGTAGCTGTGTCGCTGAGTTCGAGGTCGAAGTCAACGACGTTCGCTGTCTTGTCCACGGGGGGACCGGTCCACGCGGTGCCATCAAGCGTCATTGCTGTCGCGCGCTTCTTTGCGGTTCTGCGCTTCCTTGCAGATGCGGGTGACCTGAGAGGGCGACAGTCCCGCGGCGAATGCCACAGCGTCGCGGCGCACATGGTGTCCGCGAAGCTCGACAATGAGCCGGTCGCGCTTGCGTGTCTCGCGCCGGATGCTGTTGCGCAGCAGTCTGAGTTCTCGCAGCAAGGCGAGCCTGCCGTTCATGTCCAAGTCGCTCATAGCGCACCATGCTACACGACGTGGTGGCGCACAGTGCGCCTATGCGCATGAGCGCATGGTGCGCCTACTGGCTGAACAGGGACTCTTGCGGGGGAGGGCCGGACAGCCACAGCGTCTCGGTGCGTGCTGTCTGGTGGAGCTGCTCGGCGGTTGTGACCTGCACTCTGCGCCACAGCCGCGAGTCGAGTTCAGGGTAGTCGTCGGGGTAGCCGGAGATAGCGACGTAGGTTGTGGGGTGCTGGGCGAGCACGGCTTCCACGAGGGCTTCGTGATCGACGTGCTCTCGGTACGGGCTGGTGTCGGCGTGCCGGTAGGGAGGATCGCAGTAGATGACGAGTTCGGGGCGCTCGGCGCATTTGCGGAGCAGCTCCAAGGCGTCGCCGCATTCAAGCTGGACGCGTTCGAGGCGTGCGCACAGCGGACCGATCCGGTTGGCATAGGTGGTGGACGGCCGCACGCTTCCGGGCACGAACGTCCACCGCCAGTTGGCGACGGTGGTGGCCCGCGCGATGCCTTGGAACGAAACGACTGCGAACGCCCACGCTCGGATCAGCGGATCGTCGCTGTCCTGCGATTCCAGCGCCAGCCGAAGCTCGTCTCGGGCTAAGGGGGTGTGGGCGATCAGGTGGGCGAGTTCTTCGGGCCGTTCTCTGACCATCCGCCAGAAGTTCACGACGGTGCCGTCAGCGTCGTTGAGCACTTCGACGGGAACGCGGCGACGGGCCAGCAGCACCGATGCCATGCCTGCGAACGGCTCCACGTAGGTGGTGCCCACTGGCAGGTGGCGGGCGATCCACGCGGCTTGGCTGACCTTGCCGCCGTACCACGGCAGCGGAGAGCGCAGCGGCGTTGACGTGAGACGTGACACGATGCTTCCTCGTCTTGGCGGGTTCGTCCGTACGCAGGTTGTTGCTTACGCGCCTATCGCTGATGTGCCAGCGCACGCGGGTGCTGCTGTCCGGGCGGGCGCATCTCGCCGCTGCAGCCGCCCCAGTCGCAGAACTGCGCCCGGAGTCTGTCGAACATCTCCGGGCCGAGCGCGAAGCGCAGCGTGACCGGATCTTGACTGTACGGCATGGCCTCGCACTCGATCTTGAGTTCGATGACTTCCGCGGCAACGGGCACAAGTTCCGCCATAACAACGTCCAGCATCGGCTTCGGTTCCCGACCCGGATTCGGATCCGGCCGCGGCCCGGATTCGGATCCGGCCGCGGCCCGGATTCGGATCCGGCCGCGGCCCGAATTCGGATCCGGCCGCGGCCCGGTCTCGGTCTCGGTGTCTGCGCCGACTATGCCCATAGTGCTGCTCCGATGATCGCAAGCCCGGTGACAGCAGCATAGACCATGAGCGCGACGCCGAGGAAGCGTTCGGTCCGGCGCATCTCGTACTCGTACTCGTCTTTGGTGATGGGCCGCGGATCAGGCGGGGGGAGTCTCATTCGCCTTCCTCCTTGCCCCAGTGGAGCATTCCGAACGCCGCGCCGGTGACAGCGAACAGCACGACGCAGCGAAGCGAGGCGTGTACGTGAAGGGCAGCTCGTGAACCCGGCGCATGAGTTCGGCGTGGAAGCGTCTGCGCGGGTCGTCGTGGTCGTCTGTGTCGGTAGCTGTCTTGGTCGTCATTCCTGTTCATCTCTGTCCTGTTCTTCTTGCTCGTCATCGTCGTCGTGTTCTTCGTCGTCGTCGTATTCCTCCTGCTCGGACGTGTCCTCCAAGGTCCACTCGCTGCGGGGATGACGGCGCACTGTCGCCATCTCCTTGGCTGTCATCGCTCCCTCACCGATGACATGGCCGACCGGAACGCCCGTGGGGTTGCCCTTCACGAGGCCTTCGGCCTTCCAGCGTGCAAGCGCCTTGGCTTCGGCGCGTGCGGTTTCGGGGTCTTTCTTGGCGTCCAGTTTCTCGGCGTACGGATCGAGCAGTTGGAGCGTGTCGTACATCTTGTGATTCTGCTGACGATGCCAGCGACGCTGCTTCATGCGCGCTTTCTCGCCTACCGTCCGTTCTTCCTCCGGCGACCACAGCTCCCGCACGAAGCTGCGGAACATCGACGCTCGGCAAACCCACCACCACAGCGTCAGCCGTCTCAGGTTCACGTCGGTCTGCATCGGGGAGATACTGCTGTAGTGCAACGCGAGACCGAACTTGCGGACCTGTTGGAGCACCGAGAAGAAACCGTCGTCGAACTCCGACCACTTGCGCGCATTCGCCCAGAACGGCGCTTCATCGAGCAGCACGCACGTCGGCTGCCGCTCGCCCGCCATCTCGCGGGCCTGGGTGATTATCTCCGCGAGTTCCCGCAGCGACGAGAACCCGCCGTCCTCGAAGTTCAGCTCCAGCCCGTTGGACAGCACCCGCCAGCCGAGACGGTGCATCGTGTACGCGGCTTCCACCATGCCCGAGGTCTTGCCCGATCCGGGAGGCCCGGTCCACATGGTCGCCATCTCGATGGGGAGCCCCGGCGACACTTCGCTGCGGCGGATGCGAGGACCGAGCATCCTGCGCCGCGCTTTGAGCTTCATGTGCGGCGTGTTGCCACGCCAAGTGACGTGGTTGTAGAGCCATTCCTTCTGCTTGTCGTCAAGCGGCGGCGGCGTCCACAGCTTCCGTCTGTCGGCGCGGGTGGGGGTGCGGATGCCGTCCCCGAACGCTGTAGGCCCTGAGCAGTCGCGGCACGCGAGCGCCACGTCGAGATACCGTTCGCAGGCGTGCTTGCCGTCGCTGTGATCGCACGGATGGTTCGCGCCCGACACGTCAGCGATCTTCTTGGTAGGACCGAGGCACTTGCGGCACTGGGGACGGTCCTCGATGTAATAGCCGCAGGCGACGGTGCCTTCTGAGTCCTTGCACGGATGCTTGCTGGACTGCTCGATGATCCCCGGCATGGGCTTGGGCTTGCCCTTGTCGTCGCGGGGCACCGACTTCTTGCACCACGGCCGCATGAGCCCGTTCTGAATGACGAGCTTGCGTCCGCATGAGCACGTCCCGGTCTCGGGGTCGGGTTCGTGGGTTGCGCCGTGGACGCGAACGGGCGTCCCTTTGCCTAGATCCGTTATGCCCTCACCGTCGCCTGAGTCCATCTCGGGGTGTTCAGCATCGGGTGAGTCTTGCGCCTCGCAGGTATTCGAGTTCTCGGTCTGTCCAACCTCGTCGCTCATTTCGGTCGCCTGCCCTTCTTCTTGCGCTTGCGCTTGGTGCGGCGCGCTGCCTCCGAAGCACGCCAGTCGGCGTAGAAGCAGCGGTCGCCGTCTGTAACCCGGGTTCCGGCATTGCTATTGCGCCGAGGCATCTTCGTCGCCTCTGCCTTCGGCCCACATCGCGAATGCGCTGCGGGTGAATCGGTACAGCAGCAGCCCGACGCCGAGCAGCATCGCTGTGCGTATCACGGCCTCAATCATGACTGTTCCTCCTTGGGGTTGTCTCGGTGGTGGCGGGCGAGCACGCCGCGTATCGCGAGCGCTGTGAGCATCACGGCGAACCAGATGCCGGCCGCTTCGTGAACTAAGGTGAGGACCAGCAGCTCGTCGGGCGTTACGCCGTTGCTAGCTGCTATGAGCCGGATCAGCAGCGACGCCACGAGCCACACGACGACGGCGAGCACTGTGTGGCGCAGCATCCTCTTGGTGGTGACCAGCGCCTCGTGGCAGTGGCCCGGCCCGTGGAATGTGTACGCGCGGACTATGAGTCGTCTGAGGGATCGCATGATGTCTCCTTGCTGTCAGAGGTCCGGTTCAGATTGACCGCGGCCAGTTGCCACAGGAACGCGACGGGGAAGCCGATCAGCATGAGGTAGCCGACGGCACGCCCGCTCCATTCGGCCACGGCGTTGCCGGTCTGCTGATCGGTGCCCAGCGTCACCGCGACGCTGAATGCGAGCGCCGCGACGAATGCGCCGATGACGACTTTGAGGGTGAACTTCGCGGATGCCTTGAAGCATCGTTCGAGGGTTCTCATCGTCGTCTCCTTATGCGTCCTGTACGGCGATGGCCGTAGTTCCACTTGCGGAATATGCGGGTGGTCGGGAACACGCCGACCTGTGCCCATGTCGCCCGCTCCAACGTCTCGCGTTCTCGGCGTCTGAACCTTCGGGCTATCCGTTTGAGAATCAGCATCCCGACGACGAGCAGCACGATCAGCAGTGCTATCGCCCCGAAGTTCGGGAGTTCCGGGCCGGTGCTCAGCTCGGCTTGGAACGTCGCTTGTGTCAGCAGCGTCATGGCAGCCAGCTCCTTATCCGTCGAACGCCGCGGATTGTGAGGCGGGCCACCCACATCGAGAACAAGATGTCAACGGTGACAGCAATGGCTTCGCGCGTGCCTTGGGTGAAGTGCCACAGGAATGCCTCGATCAGCGGGGTGCCGAAGCCGTGCAGGGTCGAGCGGAGGATTGTCAGCCAAGAGTCGGGCACAATAAGGTCCACTGCGTTTTCCAGCGCTTCCGAGGCTTCTGCGACGAGGCGAAGCAGGGCTACGAGAATCACGGTGTGCCTCCGCCGCCGCTTGAGCTGTTCTTGCCGATTTCCTTGATCAGCAGACGCACTGATCGGTACAGCAGCAGCGCCATAGTCAGCAGGACCAGCGCGTGCATGATGGCGCTGAACGCGTTGAGGTTCCACAGTCTGCCCCATACCCCGTCGCTGCCCGGTTGGTCGAGGTTCGCGTGCAAGCTCGGGCAGGTCGAGAACCAGTGCCCGCCGAATGTTTTGGAGAACAGAACCGATGTCGCCTGCCCGTCTGCCGCGGGAACTCTGCCCCACGCCTTGACTCGGTGAGCGGTGCCGTCGGCGTTGATTACTTCGTATTCGACAATCGTGCCATCGTCGTTGCGGATGGCTCTGGCCGGAGTGCCGTTGGCATTCAGGTACACGCCCGCTGAGCCGTCGCCGGCCGTGCCGGACAGAAGGCTGACGACGCTGACGCTGCCGCCTTGGACGCTGTCGCCGTCAGCGCCGACTTCGAGCGCCCACGCCAGCGCGCTCCCGATGCCGACTGTCGAATAGACTTCCTTGCGCTCGTTTGCGTCGTCTGTGTCGCCGTCGCCGTTGAGATCTGTGTAGGTGTATCCGGTCACCACGCGGATGCTGCCGATGTCCGGCCCGTGGCAGCTCCACTTCGTCTCGTCGGGCGTGTCGTCCGGACCCATGTGCATCCGGGGGTCCGCTGCGCGGTTGACAGCTTCAACGGGCCAAGTGAGCAGGCCGCCTTGATCGCACGCCTCTATGGGGCCTTGCCCGTCCTCGCATCCGTCTCCGCGGTGGCCGAGACTCCATGTGAGCACGTTCACGATGTCGCTTGAGTCAGGAACGATCAGTCGCCATGTGGCGCAGGCGAAACCTGCGGGAAACCGCTTGACCATCTCGAAGCCGTTGGACAGCAGTTGCGTCTGGCTCAGCGTATCACCGATGAACGGCACCCAGCGCACCCAGCCCGACAGGAAGCCTTCGCCGTCTGTCATGTCCAAGTAGCGGTCTTGGGCTTCGGAGACTTCGCGGTAGTAGCGCTCGATGTCGCGTACCGCCAGAGCGCCTCCGTTGACGACGTTGTACGGGACTGGCAGACCGGACGTGTCAGCGAGGTTTCGCAGGTTGTTCAAGTCCGATTGGAAACTATCCCAGTGCCAGTACCCGAACTTGATGTCCAGATCGCGCAGAAGGGCTGTGTAGGCGCGGTACGCGGCTTCATATCTTGCTCGCTCGTCAATGGACGGGTCGAAGCAGTCCGCCAGCCGGTTCACGGCGTTCCACCATGAGAACTCTGCGGCGTCGCCGGTGAAGCCCCCGAAACTGGGCAGGTCAATGCTCGCATCCGTGGCGGATACGGCGCGCACCATCATGGTCACCGTGTAGGTCTGCGTGCCGACGATCCCGGATTCGTCTACGACCGTCGCTGTGCAACTGCCGTCGAAGTTCCAGTGGCCGATGGCGAGGGCAGTGGCTCGCAGGTACCGCGCTTGGCCCGAGGGACTGTAGGCGAGTCTGACGTTCTCGGGGATTGACCACATGCGTGCCGACTCGGAGCCGTCCACGGTCCACACGCAGGCAGCGTCAGAGGGCAGCACCGAGTACCAGACGATTTCCTGCACCCCTACGACGAGGTTGACGACGCACGGGACGCTGCGCACCGACAGAGCGCCGACCACCAACTCCTGGACGTTGCCAGCGAGACACGGTGCTGCGGGCGGGTCAACGAGGGTCCGTGTGCCCGACAACGCGGTGATCGCCACTTCCGCTCGTGCTGAGTGGTAGTTCTCAGCCGAGCACGAGATGACGAACCGGGCTGATGCGGGGATGGCGAACGTCACGCTCAGCGTTCTCGCGGCGGTACCGCTCGTCGGTGTCAGGGTCTCCATGCTGGTGTGGATGGTGCCGCCGGTGAAGGTGCAGGTCGCGGCGGTTGGGGACACTGTGAAGGTCTCGGTGAGCGTGACTGTTCCGGTTGCGGGGTCTGCCCGTCCCCGATGAACGGCAGGCAGGCAGACGTCTGTGTTCGGGGCGTCGTCGGCGCAGACGGTGATAAGCACCGACTGAGAACCGGACGACGTGTCCCCGGTGCGGCGCGCTCCCCAGCGGATGGTCTTGCTGGCGTCGCCGCAGGTCACGGTGATCGCTGCTTCGACGTGGCGTGTGAACGCTGCGATCAGCAGTCGCTCGTTGCTGCCGCGGGTGCTTGGCAGGTCAGCGTCGGTGAAGCCGTCTTGTGTGAGGAAGGCGAGCAGCACGGCGTTGCGGCTGGAGCCTTCGAGCAGTGTGGCTGCGGCCGGCTGGCGATGAAGTTGGAGCGTGTAGAGGTCGGTGTTGGTCTCGGCTGCGCAGTCGCTGTTGTCGGGCGGGCTGAACCAGTCGAACAGCCAGAGAATGTTGTCGTCGGCCGTGGTGTCGAGCACGCCGGTGTTCGTGGCCCGAAGCGTGAGGAGGCTCACGGTGCCCGACTCGGGGGTGCCTACGGCTGCCCATGTGAACGCTGCGTCTGCTGTGTCGGTGCCGCAACTGAGTCTGACTTCGGCCACGCCGGCCGTGTCGGACGTGACGCTCACGGAGTGCCAGACATAGTTGCCGTTGGGCAGCGTGACAGCGCTGGGCTGGGTCACGGTGACGGTCGCGGTGGCGATGGCGTTCCGGTCGGTGAGGTTGTCCACGAGGCCGACTGTGTTGCCGCCGCTGTCCTGCGTGGCGATGGCGACGGTGCAGGTGATGGCAAGCTCTCGCGGGTCGGTGGTGAACACTGCTTGGAGAGTGCGGCCGGTAGCGCCCGATTGGGCGACGAAGCCCGAGATGTTGCTGGTGCCGGATGCTGTCGTTGACCATGTGAAGGTGAGGGTCGCGGTGTAGGTGCGCGGTGTGGTGCCGCAGGTGAGGGTCGCTGTGAGTGTTCCGGTCGTGCTCGAAGATGCGGTTACGACGGTGAAGGTCACGTCGTTTGACGTGATGACTCTGACTGCGGGGGTGACTGTGCCGATCAGGTCGGTGTATCCGTCGGGGAGCGGGTCGGGGGTGATGCCGACGACTCGGCATGATGCGGCGTCTGCTGCGGGGGTGGTGCTGTATCCGATCAGGAGTTCTTGTCCGGGGCGGCCGGTCGCGGTGCCCGCGGTGGTGACAGTCTGAGAGGGGAGCGAGAACCGGAAGGTGGCGTCCTTGTGGTTGGTGCCGCAGGTCAGTCTCAGGGTGAGGCTGCCAGCGGCGGCGGCGTTGCGGATCTCGACAGCGGTGATGTAGTTGAGTCCGCTGCTGTAGTCCTGCACTGTGAAGGTGATACCGGCGATGGCTCCCGAGGCGGGGTTGTTGGTGGTGGTGCCGCCCGAGTCGGTCCATGAGCGCCCGGTGAGGCTGCAGACGGCGCTGAGGGGGGAGACGGTGTAGGAGACGAGCGTGACGGTGGTGCCTTCCGAGCGCAGTGTGACTGACCGTCCGTCGAAGCCTCCGATGGTGGGGGCCGATGATGTCGGGGCGCTGAATGTGAAGGTGCGGGTGGTGCTGTTGGCCGTTGTGCGGGCGTTAGCGCCGGAGCAGTCGAGCAGGACGTTGACGTTGCCTGCGCCGGTTGCGGAGACTTCGACAAAGGTGGCGATGTCGTCTGAGCCTTGGTAGCGGGTCACGGCGTCCGCTTGTGCGCCTGCGGCAGTGCTTGATGCCTGCGCCGTCGCGGTGCAGGTCACGAGCGGCTCAACGCTGTAGAGCGATACCTGTGTGACGCCGACAGTGCCAGCGGTCGAGCCTCCGGTCCATGTCACTTGGGGGTTGGTCGCCGTGCCGGTGGCGGCAGCGAATGTGAACTGGCGGAGCACCGGTGTCGCGCCTGCGCAGGTGAGGCGGACGTTGACGTTGCCTGCGCCGGTTGCGGAGACTTCGACAAAGGTGGCGATGTCGTCTGAGCCTTGGTAGCGGGTCACGGCGTGGGCGGCTGACCCGGCGGCGTCCGTCTCCGGGGTTGTGGGGACTACCGCGGTGACGCATGATGCGATTGGGGAGACGGTGTAGAGCGACACCAGCGTGATGCCGACGGTGCCAGCAGTCGAGCCTCCGGTCCATGTCACTTGGGGGTTGGCCGCGGTGCCGGTCTCCGCTACGAAGGTGAAGGTGCGGGCAACGGCGTCAGCGCCTCCGCAGGTGAGGCTGACGTTGACTGTGCCCGGTCCGTCGGGCGAGGCGATTTCCACGAAGGTCGAGATGTCGTCTGAGCCTTGGTAGCGGGTCACTGCACGGGCTGTGGTTCCTGTGAGCGCCGTGGTGGTGTCTGGCTGGGTTGCCGATGTGACGGTCGCGGTGCATGACGCGATTGGGGAGACGGTGTAGAGCGACACCAGCGTGGTGCCGACGGTGCCGGTAGTCGAGCCTCCGGTCCATGTCACTTGGGGGTTGGCCGCGGTGCCGGTCTCCGCTGCGAAGGTGAAGGTTCGCTCTATGGGGGTTGATGCGCCGCAGGTCAGTGTCACGTCGGCGTCGCCTGCGGCGGTAGCTGTGAGTTCCACGAAGGTAGAGATGTCGTCTGAGCCTTGGTAGCGGGTCACTGCGCGGGACGTGCCGACCCAACTGCTGTCGGTGGATGCTGTCGCGGTCGCGGTGCATGACGCGATTGGGGAGACGGTGTAGAGCGACAGCAGGGTGGTGCCGACGGTGCCGGTAGTCGAGCCTCCGGTCCACGTCACGGATGGATTGGTGGTGGTGTCTGTGGCGTCGCTGAACGTGAAGGTTCGGGTGGTGCTGTTGGCCGTCGTGCGGGCGTTAGCGCCGGAGCAGTCGAGCAGGACGCCGACGGTGCCTGCGCCGGTCGCGGCGACTTCGACGTAGGTGGTGTAGTCCTCCCCGAAGCGCGAGAGCACTGTGCGGGCTGAGCTGCCCGATGCTGTGCCGGACGCGACGGTTGCATCGCAGGAGACGAGCGGGGAGACGCTGTAGATCGACCGGATGGGGCTGCCGACGGTGCCCGTGGTGCTTCCTCCGGTCCACGTCAGCTCCGAGTTCGACGTGGTGCCCGTAGGTGCGGAGAAGGTGAAGGTTCGGGTGGTGCTGTTGGCCGTCGTGCGGGCGTTAGCGCCGGAGCAGTCGAGCGGGACTATCACGGTGCCTGCGCCGGTCGCGGCGACTTCGACGTAGGTGGTGTAGTCCTCCCCGAAGCGCGAGAACACTGTGCGGGCCGATCCTCCGGGCGCGTTGCCGGTGACTGTGCCCACCGAGCATGACACCAGCGGGGAGACGCTGTAGATCGACCGTACCGGCGTGCCGACGGTGCCCGTGGTGCTTCCTCCGGTCCACGTCAGCGTCGGGTTCGACGTGGTGCCGGTCGCGGCGCTGAACGTGAAGGTGCGCGAGGTCGCGCCTCCGGCCTGCCCGCAGTCGAGCGGGACTATCACGGTGCCTGCGCCGGTCGCGGCGACTTCGACGTAGGTGGTGTAGTCCTCCCCGAACTGGCTGAACACTGCCCTTGCTGTTCGGCCGGCAGCCGTGCCGGTGACCGCGCCCACAGAGCATGACACCAGCGGGGAGACGCTGTAGATCGACCGTACCGGCGTGCCGACCGTGCCCGTGATGCTTCCCCCGGTCCACGTCAGCGTCGGGTTCGACGTGGTGCCCGTAGGCGCGGAGAACGTGAAGGTGCGCGAGGTCGCGCCTCCGGCCTGCCCGCAGTCGAGCGGCACGATGACGGTGCCCGCGCCGGTCGCGGCGACTTCGACGTAGGTGGTGTAGTCCTCCCCGAACTGGCTGAACACTGCCCGAGCTGTCCGTCCGGTCGCGGTGCCGGTGACCGCGCCCACAGAGCATGACACCAGCGGGGAGACGCTGTAGATCGACCGTACCGGCGTGCCGACCGTGCCCGTGATGCTTCCCCCGGTCCACGTCAGCGTCGGGTTGGTCGCTGTGCCGGTGGGGGAGATGAACTCGAATACGGCGGATTCGGTGTCGCTCCCGCAGGTCAGGTTGACGATGACGCTGCCTGCGCCGGTGGATGAGATTTCCACGTAGCTGCTGTAGTCGTTGCCGAACAGGCTGAACACGCTGCGGGCGTCGCGTCCTACGGCGTCGCCGCCTGTGACCGAGGCGCTGCATGACACCAGCGGGGAGACACTGTAGAGCGCTCGGATCGGCCTGCCGACCGGCCCGGATCTGCCCGCGAAGCCTGTTATGACGGGTTCCGGGGTCGGTGCTGGACGGAAGGTCCATACGGCCGAGGTCTCAACTGGCGTCTGGCTTCCGACCCGGCAGGAAACTGCGAAGTCGATGGTTCCGGGCAGGGTCGCTGTGGCCGACACGATGTAGTATTCGCCGGTGTTCGGGTCTGCCTGTATTTCGGGGCTGGCGCTGAGGGTGCCGCCGGTGCGACGGGTGGTGCAGATGGCCGATGCGGGGTTCGTGACGAGGTACTGGGTGATGCGGCCGGTGCCGCCGGTGAGGGTGGTTTCCGTTGAGCGCAGTCCGTCGATAGAGACCGGTGTGGTGCCGTGCGGCGTCCATTGGAAGGTTGCTGTCTCTGTGTCGTCGTCGCAGGTGAGTTCGAGTTCGAGTCCGCCCGCTGTGCGGGAGGATGCTGTCACGAAGAAGAACACTTCGCCGGTGTTCGGGTTGGAGACTTCGCGGAGTGAGGGGATGACCGATCCGTGCAGGGTGCCGCCTGTGGATCGCACTGAGCAGACCGCGGTGGACGGCGTGAATGTGTAGCGGCTGCTGATGGTGAGCGTGCCGGTCTGTCCGAGCGGGCGGGATTGGCTGGGGAAGCTGGTGATGTCCGCTGAGGGCGCGTCGTCGGTGGTGAAGGTGAAGGTGATGTCCGGTACTGATTGGGTGCCGCAGGAGACCGTGAAGGTGACGTTGCCTTCTGTTGTTGATGTGATGCTGACTGTTCGGCTGCCGTTGGTGTTGGAGTTGCCGCCGATGGTCGGGGTGTTGTTGAGGGTGCCGCCGGTGCGGTTGGCTGAGCATTGCAGTGTGCCGGGGGAGACGGTGAAGGTGTCCGACGCTGTGGCGCTGCCTCTCTGTGGAATGTGGGCGCTGGCGGGGTTGAGTCCGTTGATGGACTCGCCTTCCCCGTGGAAGGTGAAGATCGCTGTTGCAGTTGCTGTTCCGCAGGTGAGCAGCACGGACACGGTGCCGGTCTCGGTCACTGGCACGCTGACTGTGCGGGTTGCGCCTGATGCCGGGGCGATGGTGGGGGTGATGCCGGAGATGCTGCCGCCGACCTGTCTGGCTGTGCAGGCCCTTGTGGACGGGGTGATGGTCACTTGGTCGGAGCCGGTCGCCGCGCCCCGGATGACTCGCTGGGCGTCGCCGTCGAAGCCCTCGATGTTATCGGCAGGTGCGTCTATGTCGGACGCGGTCACTGTCACGTCGAACCAGCTTCGGGAAGCGCCTGATCCGCAGGTGACACGGAAGATCGCCTCGCCGTTGCGAGTGGCGCGGGCTGTGCGGGTGTAGCCCGTCGTGTAAGCGCCGCTGGTGCTGGTTGTCCAGAAGTAGTAGTTGGGCGGGTCGGTGTCGATCTGGCCGAATGCGCGGCGGGGCAGCGAGTAGGTGATGGTGGACGGTCCCGAGCGTCGTGCGATCGAGCATGACGTGGTGTATTGGGTGAAGGACGAGTTCTCGTACTGAAACGCTGCGTACCACGAGTGTTGATCAAATCCGTCGAATCCGGGGGGCGGGGTGCCGCCGAGCCAGCCTTCGGTGAGGGTCACTGCCGATCCGTCTCCAAGGCCGGAGAGATGTATCTGCGTGAGGCTGCTGATGCCCTTGCCGCCTAAGAACGCGTAGCCGGAAGCGACGCTGCGGCCTTGATTGGTGTTCGTCGGGCGGAACGGGACGGTCACGACTACTTCGGTCGTCTCGAAGCCGGTGGCGGAGCATGACACTTGGCCCACAACGTCGTTGTTGGCTGTGCCGATGACTTGGAGATTGCGGCTGCTGGACAGACGGAACGTGCCGGTGCCGCTGATCTTCTCCGCGGTGCAGGTCACTGTCGATGAGGGCGTAGTGAAGGCGGAGAAGCCGTCGTTGTAGGTGGTGCCCACGTCACGCACCGCTGGGGTTTTGTCAAGGCCGTTGATGGTGACGGCTGTGTCGCCGCCGATCGGGTCGTCGTCGGGGTCAGCGAAGGAGAACCGGATCGTGATCTGAGTTGTGGCGCGGTCGGTTGCTGAGCAGGTCAGTCGGCCTTGTGTCGGGCCGTCTGTGGTGGAATCGACCTGAACGGTGCGGTCGCTGTCGATGAGTCGCCAAGTGCCGACGCCGGAGCGCTTGGCGATGCTGCAACTGGCGTTGAGTGGAGTGGTCGTGAACCCGGTGCCGGTGTATTGGTTGGTGAGTTCGTCGGGAGGGGCGTTGTCGAGGCCGTTGACAAGGACTGGTGTAATGACGCCGCCTGTGTCGATGAACGTGAACGTCGCTGTGTCGCTGGCGCTTGCTCCGCTGTGGGTGCATGACACGCGGAAGTTGATCGTGCCAGTGGCCGACACTGTGGCGAGAATGCTGCGCGATGTTCCCGAAGTTCCGAGGCTGGGGGTGACGTTGAGGGTGCCGCCGGTGCGGGTCAGGCTGCATGACGCGGTGCTGCGGTTGACGGTGGCCGTTGCTCGGGCGGTAGCCGTGTTGCCGCCTTCGAGGTCGCCGTCGGTGAGGCTGCCGATGGACACCGACAGCGGGGCACGTTCGTCTACCCATGCCAAGTTCACGGTGCGGGTCAGTGTCGCGGTGCTGCCGTCCAGCGCTCCGTTAGTTGCGGTGCATCGGATGGTGATGGTGGTTGATGTGTTCGCCGTGTTGCTGACCGTGAGAGTGTGATTGGTCTGAATGTCGTTGGCGCGGGTGTTGGTGATGGCGACCGTCGTGGTGGACACGGTGTCGGACGCGGTGCAGGTGGGGCGGGTGCGCTGCGCCGATGTGGTGAAGCTGTCGCTGTAGGAGTCTCCGGGGTCCAAGTCGTCGGGGGTGGTGTCAAGGCCGAGGATGGCGATGGAGTCGAGCAGACTGTTGACCGTGACGTTGACGCGGACTGTCTCGGTGTCTCTGTGCCCTTGCCACGCGCACGCTATGCGGACGTTCCATGCTCGTTTGCCGGTTGTTGAGCCGGTGTTGGAGATGGAGACATTGACTCGGCGCGATGCGCCCGTTCCGGCGACGCTGGTGGTGAGCGTTCCCGATCCGCCGCTGGTGGAATGCAAGGTCGGCGTTGCGCTGCAGGAGGCCATCGTTCCGGCGGTTCCGCTGAGAGTGAAGTTGATGCTGCCCAAGTCCTGTGTCAAGCGGTTCGATGTGTGAGCAGCGAAATACATCTGCCCGAACAGCAGATTGGTGGGGGTGATGGTCACTGTCGCGTCACAGTCGATGCTGATGACGAGATGGCTTTGAGACCCGCCCGACGTGACCCGGATCGTCATGTCGCCGTCGCCGGTGCAGTCGGGGTTGATTTCTATGACGGTCTGCCAGAAAGCGACAATGCCGGTGTCGTTGTAGACCGACGCTTGGGCTGTGACGGTGCTGTTGGCGACCGGACTGTTGGAACCGAAGATCGCTTGGGCCGATGTGACAGCAGCAGACGACATGACGGTGAACTGCCATCGACGCGATGTGAGCGAGGGGTTGTGGTCGCAGTCAACGAGCGATGTGCGGCTGCTGCCTTGGAGCGATCCGGGGTTGGTGCAATCGGCACTGGTGTTCGCGTGGCCCGGAGTGCGTCCGTAGCTGGACACGGCAGCGCCTGCAGGGTTCGCGCTCATGACGGCTAGGACGCTGGCGAATAGCAGCGCTGCGAGCGTCGCTAGGGCGGGACGCCGAAAGCGGCCGGTGCGGTTCATGATTGTTTCCTACTTTCCGTTCGTGGACCAGTGCCACGTCTCTAGGGGGTAGTTGTGCAGCCCGAACTCGGCTGCGTTGTCGGTGAGCCAGCCGTGGAAGGCGTGCTCGGCGTTCAGGAGTTCGCCGTTGACGGTGAAGTCCACGGCGAGGCCGCGTTGGTGCATCGAGCGGCCGGGGCGGGCGGTGGGCGGGCTGCACTGGACTGCTGGCATGAGGTACAGGCCGTGCTCGCTGTCCCCGCAGTGAGCGCCTCGCAGCCGCAGTTGATCTTTGTAGGTGCGAAAGCCCTCGCCGCGGATGCCGGTGTGACCGTCCGCTGCGGCGGCGGCGAGCAGCGCTGTCACGTCGTCGGCTATGGAGCGATGCACCCAAATGCCGCCAGCCCAGCGAAGCTCGCTGCGGGGCGCTTCGTAGAACGCGGCAGGATCGCACGCGCCTGCGGGGTGAGCGACGGGCGGCGGGTAGCTGTCGTACAGGCCGCAGATCTGCCGATGATGCGCCGAAGCGTCGGGCACGGCCGCGATCAGCACGGCGCACACCGCCAGCAGCGCGGACACAGCGACACGACGGAACGTCACGGCCGCATCTCGCGCTTGGCCCACTCCAGGCCGTGACGCACCAGCCGGAACGTCAGGCACGGGCCGATCATCGCCGCCCACAACCCCAGCACTACAGCGCCCATCACTCGCCTCGCTTGCGTCTCATTGCCTGGTAGGTGACCAGGCAGCCGGTCGAGAACCCGCACAGCCACAGCGCCGCCAGGGCTGCGCCTTCGATCAAGTTCACGCCCATGCTCATCTCAGTCTCCTAATGCCCAGTCGAGCAGCGCTATCGCCAGCCCCGACAGCATCGCCCAGGCGATCAAGTTGCTCATCGGACCCGGCTCCGAAGCGCGTTGCCGAGCACACGCGTCGGCAGGGCGACGACGATGCACCACAGCACAATCTCGGTGAAGTCAGCGAACCAGGCAGCCACAGCCCCTCCAGCGGTTCCTAGGTGGCGTCTTTGCGGGAGCGGAAGATCCGACGAAGCCAGATCGCGAACACGAGCGCCACCAAAGCCAGGAGCGCTTGTGTCTGGTGGCGGGCCTGGTTCGCGGTCGCCTCCAGGTGAGCGACACGGGCAGCGATGCGCGAGTCCATCGCAGCGGACGCGTCGGCGGACGCAGCAACCGCGGCGAGCCTCGCATCCAAGCCGCCGAGCAGCGCGGGCAGGCCGGTGTTCTTGTCGGTCAACGCCGACTCGATCCGGGCAAGCGTCTCGTTCGACGTTGCCAGCAGCACTTCCACGTCCGCGACGTTGGTGGTGGTCATCTGCACGTTGCGGTTGACGTTGGTGAGCCGCGAGTCGATTGTCTCCAGCTCGGCCAGGATGTTGCCCAGCAGCAGATACTCGGCCGCGTCGGAGATAGGGCAGTCAAAGCTGGCGTCGGCTTGGGTCAGCTCCGACCCTGCCAGCACCGACATTCGGGTGAACCCCGACGTGCCGACCGGAACAGTGAAACGGCGAACACCGGTCACGTTGCCCGTCACGATGTTGAGCGTGGTCCGCTGATCGCGGTCCGCTGAGCTGTAGGGCGGATCGCCGTACCAGACCTCGATCTGCGCTGATCCCTGCGGGGCGTCCGTCCAGTTCACCGTCAAGGTGGTGTCCTCGCACGACACCGCCAGCGTGAGCGTCGTCTGCGCACCCGCAGACGGCACGACCAGCAGCGACACGGCCAGCGCTGCGGCCACCAGCACGGCGAGCTTGCGCAGACCCGTCACAGTCTCATCGCTCCACGAGATCGGGCCAGGCCGCGGCGCACCAGCCAGAACGTGGTGCCGACCGCGAAGATCGCGCCGATGACTGCAATGAAGATGGGTGCGTTCTCGGTGCCGTAGTCGCGGACGTAAGCGATTGCCTCTGCGGGGGAGTCGCCTTCGACTGGGCGCACATGGCCGTCACCCACGAAACTGCCGTCATGGTGCATGGTGCCGCTCCAAGGCCCGCAGCCGTCCGCGTTGCACGAACGCACCGCGTAGTTCCGCACCTGCCCGTCCAACAGTTGCTGGTCCTGCGCGTACGCGGCGAATCCGCCCATGCGGGCGGCAGCGCTCGCAGCATTCGCGACGCTGACGAAAGCGCCGCCGAACGGCAGGTCGTCGTCAGGGTGAATGAACACCTGAAACCGGTCGATCGGCGGATCGGCGGGCGCGGCGTTCCACCACAGCACCACCATCAGCGTCGCCTCGCCCACCGGGGTCAGCCGCACATCGGTCGGCGCTTGGGTCGGCGGCGCGGCAGCAGCCGGAGCGGCAGCGGCCGTCACGGCCGAGACTGCCAGCAGTACGGCGAAAAAGAATCGGCGGACAGTCACAGCCGTAACTCGCCTTGCGCGCGGTTGAGGCCGCGGCGGATCAGATAGAAGGTGAGGCCGACGAGGAAGATCGCGCCGATGATCGCCACGATGGTCGGGGCGTGCTCCAAGCCGTAGTCGCGGATCACGTCGGCGGCGTCGCCAGGCGACTGGTTCGCCACATCGTCGGGAGGGCTGTCACCGAGCACGGCTAGAGCCTCATCGCGCCACGCGACCGGATCAGGCCGCGGCGGATCAGATAGAAGGTGAAGCCGACGAGGAAGATCGCCCCGATGATCGCCATGATGACCGGGGCGTTCTCCAAGGCGTAGTCGCGGATCACGCCCGCCGAGTCGGCCGGGTCGTCAATGTCGACAGCGTCAGCGGCGGCACCGACGAAGATGATCGGCGCGACAGCGGCGCGTCCGCAGGTTGAGTCGCTGTAGCCATCGCACGCCTCCACCCAGACGTACAGCAGCCCATCCGGCCCAGCGGCATCGGCCGGGGCGACCAGGGCTGCGGTATGCGCGCCGTCAGCGGCGGCGTCAGGAGCGCCTCGGGTGAACGTCGCAGTGCCGCCCCCCACATCGGAATACGACGACGCCGAGCGCGACAGGCGCACACGGAACCCCGACAGGTCGCCGGTGTCCATATCGTCGGGATGGCGCTGGTACAGCCAATCCACCGACACGATCACCGACCCGTCGTCTTGGGGCAGCAGCGACGCTGCGACATCGGACGGAGCAGCGAACGGCCGATCGGCGGCGGCAGGAGCGGCCCAAACGGCCACTGCCACAGCAGCGCCAGCGAGCGCACCAGCCAAGCGGCGCATCGTCACGGTGGCCGCCTAGACGCGCATTGCGCCGCGGGCACGCATGAGGCCGCGGCGCACGAGATAGAACATGAGGCCGACCAGGAAGATCGCTCCGATGACGGCAACGATGATGGGTGCGTGCTCGGTGCCGTAGTCCCGGACCACCTCCACCGCGTCAGCCGGGGCGTCATTGTCCACGGCGTCATTCCAGCCGTCGCCCGCGACAGGAGCGCCGACATACACGCTCAGCACCGTCGATGCGCTGCGCACGCTGTCATCGGTGTTGCGATAGTACGAAGTGCATGTGTAGCGGGTCGGCGGATCGGCTTGCAGCGTGAGCTCCTCGAACCGGTCCTTGGCACCAAGCCCGACGGAGATGTCGCCGTTCGGAGCGCCCGCCGCTCGGCACTCCACCACCCACACAGTCACGCCCGCAGGATCAGTACCGCCCAGCGTGAACCGGATCATCGCCCCGGACCGGTCAACACGCTCAGCGGTGACCTGCGGGGCGGTAGGAGTCTGAGCGGCAGCGGGCACGGCAAGGGCCGCCACCATCACCAGGACAGTGGCGGCCCCTGCGAGTACCCGAACAGCCCGAGACGGGCTGCCCATGCGCCTGCCTCCTTACAGGCGCATCGCGCCGCGGGCCTTCATGAGGCCGCGGCGGACAAGGTAGAAGGTGAGGCCGACGAGGAAGATCGCCCCGATGACCCCGATGATGATGGGCGCGTTCTCCAGGCCATAGTCCCGGATCACGTTCACCGCATCAGCAGGCGAGTCATTGTCCACTGGATCAACACCGCCCGAACCCGGATGCGCCGGAGCATGAGTGATCTGGGTGCAGGAGACACCCGCGCCGTCATCGTGCTCGTAGTTGCCCTGAGCGCGGGTGAGTCCGTTCGCCCCAGCCAAGCAAGGGCTGTCGGGATCCTGCGAAACGTCAACACCATGCGCGGACGCGGCGGACGCGAACGTCACCGTCATCAGCAATGCGGTCAGCACAGCCAGCAGGGCTGCGCCTCCGCGCTTCACAGTCGCCCCCATCGCTACAGCCTCATTGCTCCACGGGCCTTCATGAGGCCGCGGCGGACGAGGTAGAAGGTGAGGCCGACGAGGAAGATCGCCCCGATGACGCCGATGATGATGGGCGCGTTCTCCAACCCGTAGTCCCGGATCACGTTCACCGCATCCGCAGGCGAGTCATTGTCAACCGACTCAACTTCGCCCGAACCCGCGTGCTCGCTTGTCGCACCGTGTGCAGCGATCGAAGTTGTGTCCGGCACGCAGAACACGCCGTCAGCATTGTCATGCGGGAACTGGCCTGCGGCGACACCGCCCGACACGGCACAGTGCGCTGAGGCGGCGGACGCGAACGTCACCACCATCAGCAATGCGGTCAGCACAGCCAATAGGGCTGCGCCTCCGCGCTTGATGTATGTAGTCATAGCCTGCGAGAGTCGCGCGGAGGGCGCGAAATAGCAAAGACCATAGACAGCATGATGCGCTCATGGGCATCAACGCGAGGCACCCCCTCGCCCCTTCTGCCGCTGCTGCGGACTTACGAGACTGGCGAGAGGGTGCCCCAACCGGAAGGAAACTCCGGCCCGGACTGTACCACAACGGGCAGCCGACGCGAGGAACCCCCGCCCTCAGCTAGATGCTGTCAGGCAGGGGTTCCGAACCGGGAACGCTACTTCAGTCGTATCCGATCAAGTGAAATCGCTTCGCGTAGGGCATCTATGAGCCGATCAAGAAGTGCTCGTACAAAGCGCTCTTGGTAATCGCGATCTGATGCCAAACGCTGAACCAGTGCCTCCAATACGTCATCCTCATCCATCAGTTTCTCCTTTTTTCTTTGGGGGATTATAAGGTTAGGTCGCAGCAGGGCGCGAAGCTGCCGCGAGAGTTCGCCGGTCGGCATTTGCCCGCCTGTTGCCTGATCCAGCAGGATGAGCGCGGGGACCACCAGTTGGGCCTCGGTGACGAGGCTCAATAGTTCGTCACCATCGCATGGCGGCTGTCGCGTGAGAAGCGGCCCTTGATGTTGAACCGGTAGCAGCACTCGTACTCCTGCACTACCAAGCCCTTGTCGTAGTAGAGATGCTCGATGAGCGGTGTGACCTTGCAGACGAGCATGAACTTGCCCGCAAAGCTCAGCAGTGCCTCAGCGAGCCGTTGCTGGTCGTCTGCACTGAAACCGCAGCCGACGTAGTTGGAGAACGCCGTGTCGTAGGGAGGATCTACGAACATGAAGTCCGTCGGCCCGAACTCGTGCTTGCCCAGGAAGTCTGCGAAGTCGAGCGAGGTCAGGGTGATGTGTGCGAGTTTCGCCTGAACGTCGGGTGCGCTCAGGCGGTTGATCTTGGCTGCGAGGCTGCTGCGGCCGTACGCCTTGCCAAACGGGACGTTGAACTCGCCCTTGGCGTTGAATCGGAACATTCCGCCATAGGCCAGTTGCCGCAGTAGGAAAAAGTCGGCGGCGCGGTGCGCGTCTGTGCCTTGCTGGGCGTTGTAGCGAGCCCTGCACTCGTAGTAGAGGTCGGCTCGCTGGTTGAGCGTCGAGCGATCCCATTCGGCTGAGAACCCACCGAGCGCATCCAAGAGGTCGGCGTCCTGTGATGCTGCAAGTTCGTGCAGCAGGATCAGGTCCTCGTGCAGGTCGTTCCCGTGCGCTTCGCAGTCAATGAGTCCGAAGAACACACTGCCGCCGCCGAAGAACGGCTCGAAGTACCGCTCGTGCTCAGGCACCAGCGGCGCAATGGCAGGAAGTTCAGACCGCTTGCCGCCGGGCCATTTCAGCAGTGGTGCAACAGAGTTGCGGGGGGGGGTCATTGCTTGGGTTGGTCAGTCTACGGGGCGGAGTGCCAGTTCGTAGGGGTCGGGTTCGTAGCCGAGTTCGTCAAGCAGCTCGGACTGCATACGGAGCAGCCAGTTGGGGAGAATGTCGTGGTGCTGTTCGAGCCAGTCCAAGACTTCCTCTTTCTCGCTGTCGGTGATGCAGGTTTCGATCACAGCGGGTCCACGATGTGGTAGCCGTACCGGCCGGCGGCGCGTTCTGCTGCGCCGCGGGTGGGGTAGAAGTCGAGCAGGTGTGTGCTGGTGCGGGTGAAGTGGCCTGCGTGGTCGCGCAGGCGGACGGTCCAGTTCACGCCGTCTCCTGTGGGGAATGCCTTGGCGTCTGTCATCGGTTGTTCCTTTGCTTGGCGTATCGTTCTTGATCCTCTGGTTTGGCCTGTGAGCGCAGCCATGCGATGCGCCGGTCGGCTTCTGCCTGTTTGTCGGGCGAGAGCCGGTCACGCGCTTTCTGCTTGTTGCTCTTGTTCATGCTTGCTCCTTGGTGGGTGTGGTGAATGCAACTACGGTCTCGAATCCGGTGCGGAGGCTGGCGTTGGCGACGCCTTGCACGCCGGACGTGAGCAGGAACCTGAGCGCTGTGGGGATGCAGCCGAGTCTGACGAGTGCGAGGAAGTTGAACTCGGTGACGGGCTGGATGCGGCCGAGCCGTATGTGATCCTTGCAGTTCATGATTATGAGTGCGCCGGGTTTGGCGACGCGGACGCACTCTGCCCATATCGCGGACATGGTGAGCCGGTACTGCTGTCCCCATTGCATTGCTGCCACGTCGTTGGGGATCTGCTCGCTTTCGCGTCGGTCGGCGTAGATCACTCGGTTGTCGCCGTCGCCGGACGCCGAGTCGGCCATTCGGTTGGCGTAGGGCGGGCTGGTGCAGATGACGTCAAAGATGCTGTCGGGGTAGGCGAGGTCTGTGGCGTCCGCTGTGTGGACGCCTTCGCGGGCGTAGGTCCACCGGTACAGGTCCGAGGCGTGGACTTGGAACGCGACGCCGGGAAGGTGCTTGCTGATGTCAAGAATGCTGCCCTCCCCGCACATGGGGTCAAGCAGCTTGACCTGCGAGCGCTCAACAGCGACCGACGAGATGAGGTCAGCGAAGATCGGGAACAGCCCTTCGCTGTACGGGGCGGGGTGATGCTTGGACCGGGCACGTTTCCGGTCGTCTCTCGATTTCTCCAATGCCTCGCTCAGCTCGGACGGATCTTCATTCTGCTTGGTCGCGAGTCCGATGCCTGTTCGCTCCAACGCTTCGCGCACTTCGGGCGGCGGCGGCACGGGCGGATCTTCGAGTTGCTGGCCGTGGTAGGCGGGCGACGGATCGCTCGCGGTGGCTGCGTGACTTTCAGTGTGTTTCGTCTCTGAATCATTCGCGCGCGAATGATTTGCCTTGATTGCTTCGAGTGCTTGGCGCTGAGATCCGTGCTCCAAGAACTCGCTCTCGGTCATCTCTCTGACTACTTGCATGGCGCGCGATGCCGCTGGCTGACTGATCTTGCGCTTGCGTAGTTCTTCGGTCCATTCCCCGTGCGGGGTGATTTCCTTGGCCGCTGCGAGCGCCCGCCCCAGCCGATAGGCGAACCGCACGGTGCTCTCGGCGCATCGGTCCACTTCGGCCCATGCCTGTTCCTTCGTCAACGCGGGCGTGCTCATGATGTCTCCTTGGGGAAGGCCGGTCCTCCCGCCCGTCGTTCGGATTGAGCAAACGAACAACTGCCGCGGGCGGGAGGACCGGAGTGCAGATTATAGATGGTCGTGGTCGTGGTCGTAAAGCCGGTGATCGTCGTGGGCATGGACGTGGCAGTGCCGGTCGCCTATCGCGTCGGGAAGCTGGGCGATGTGGAACCTGTCGTGACGGTGGCAATGGTCATGACTCACCGGATTGTCCGCGGCCGCTTCACGGTGCGTCGTGACAGTCGGCAACTCGGCGTCATCGTGGAGGTGCGCGGGCTTGTCGTGGCCGTGGGTCGGCTGCCCGTAGTGGCCGTCCAATGCCCCATCGACAGCTTTGGCGTCAGAGCGGGACAGACCCACGGAAAGAGCCGCGCCTGCCATCGGGTGTATCTCGGGCAGTCCGCTGACGACTATGCCGCCTGCGGATGCTGAAATGGCGATCCCCGGCGACACGGCAGCGTCGTCGGTGCCGAGCACGATGTCATGCGCCTCGATCAGCGCGAGTGCGTGGTGCAGTTCGTGGGCAACGCAGTCGGAGAGAAACCACCCCTCCGGCGTCTGGCGTATATCTCCACGCTCAAAGCCGTGAAAGCCGATCTTGACGAGACTGCCAGCGCGAGCGCGGTCCGCGTGAACGTGCCCGCAATCGTCGGCAGCAGCGACCGTCGTGCCTGTAGGAGTCATGCCGACGCTCGCAGGATCAGCGCCGCACGCTGATGCCAGCAGCACCGCCGCGAGCGCGAGAGCGCCGACTGCTCGTTTGTTCATGCCGATTGTTCCCTTCGTCGTGTATAGCGCATCATGCTAGATGACGTGCGAGCGCATTCTGCGTCTTTGCGCGAGAAACCCCGCCCGAAGGCGGGGCTTCCCTTCTGTCGGGCAAAGGAGGGTTACCCGTCGAGCGGGGGAACGATGATCGGCGCTCGGCTGATGAGTTCGCGCAGGTCGTCTGCGGAAGTGTCAGGGTCAGGCGGCGGAAGCTCGCTGTCGAGCGGGGGAACGATGATCGGCGCTCGGCTGATGAGTTCGCGCAGGTCGTCTGCGGAAGTGTCAGGGTCAGGCGGCGGAAGCTCACCTGCATTGGGCGAAGGCTGTGTCGTCGTGGTCGAGGCCGCTGCTTCGATGCTGAGCGCTGCGTCCTCCGGCGTTGCGCTGCAAGCAGTCACGGCGAGAACGCCGATACTGACGGCAGCGCCCACAGCGGCGAGCGCTTTGAGGTTGGACATGAAGATGACTCCTTGGTAGGGGTTGTGGCGCATCATGCTACACGACGTGCGAGCGCATTCTGCGTCTTTACGCGGAGAGGCACCCGGCCAACAGGGGGTCGCGCCGGGTGCCTCTCTTGTTGGACTTGCTGTTCAGGGCGAGTGTATCACCATCCCTGTTCGGACTCGGCCGCGTCGCGCTTGGCCTGCTCCATCGCGTGCCAGATGCCGCGTGCCCCATACAGGAACAGGCACCAGCACAGCGAGAACACGAAGCCCATGCCGACATAGGCGAGGGCGTCGCCCACGCTGTCGATGCCTCCGGCGACGCCGGTGCTGATGTAGACGGCGACGCCGACCAGCAACGCCATGCTCATGCCTGAGCACACGTCGATGATCTTGGCGATCCGCGCGCCCAGTCGGCCGCACTTGTCCTCCATCTTGGTCGCCCATTGCTGGGCCTTGTCGATGTCCACCTTGTCGGTGTTCATTCTCTCTCCTTTCCCGCGGGTTCTTCCCCGAAGGCCTCTTCTGCGATCCCCGAGATGTCAAGGTTTCGCATGAACTCTTTCAGCAGCGGCGAGTAGCTGTCGCGCACCTTTGCCGCGCCGGTGCTGATGGCGTCCTGCATTCCCTCGCCTGCGATCACGTCGTAGAAGCTGGACGCGAACTCCATGACGACGCTGACCGCGAACAGCCCGCCTTGCGGGGGGAGACTGTGCCGGTGGTGCTCGCCCACGAAGCGGCGCGCTTCGCGCAGCGAGATGGGCCGACGGGTCAGCGTCATCGGCGGGAGAGCATCGAGTCGTAGCGCCACGGCACGTTCCAGTCGCCTTTGACTGCCCACCTTTGCAGGGTGCTGCGGGGCACGCCGAATGCTTCCGCTGCTTCGCGGTCGGTGTATCCGCACTGTTCAGCGAGCACCCGTATCACGTCCTTGCGAAGCTCGTTCATCGAGTTCGCGGCGTCTCGGAGCTGCCGATAGCGCTCGCTCACATCTTCGACGAGAGCGAGCATATGCGCCTCTTGGGGGTCTGGGTCCACTGTGTCTCCTTGCCCGTGTGCTTGGCCCATACCGTACACGCTGTGGGCCATTGGTACAACCTAGGGGCATGGATGGTGTGATTATTGCCGAGAACTATCTGAGACGCTCAGACGGCGACAGCGACGGGGTGTTCTCTCGGACTTCAAGGAACTGCTGCAGCGTCATGGTGTCGTGCTCGTGCAGAGCGCCGCTCGTGCCCGGAACAGAACCGAGCACGTCAGCGCTTATCTGACGCTCGTACCATGCCTTGGAGCGCTGCGAATGTTTGACCTTGGGTTGAGAGCTAGGCATGGTCGGCGGGTTCGTGGACGGTGAACACCCGCGGGGATTTGACGCTCACGGCGGCGGGGTGCTCGCGTTTGGCGCGGCAGTAGTCGTCGCGCAGCGATGTTGCCCATGACACGGTGACGCGGTAGGCGATGGCGGCGATGCCGACTGTGGCTGCGATGACTGCGGCGAGGCAGGTGTCGCGGAGGTCTTGGTGTTTCATGCGGAGGCTCCTTCGGGGATTGTCCAGTGGTCGGGGGATGCGAGGTTGGCTGCTGTCTGCGCTTGGCGTGCTTGGGCGGCGACGTTGCGGGCGCGCTGCGCTGCGGGTGCGCAGTGCCGGTGGCCTTTGAGGTCAAAGAGCCATCCTTTGCAGTGCGGGCATTGGATCACGTCGCTCACAGCAGGGTTCCTTGTGTGATGGGCTGGTAGTTGGTCCACAGGACTTCTGTTTTGGGCACCTGGGTGCCGCTCGTCACGTTTCCAAGCGCTGACGACATGGTGGCGTGCTCGTGACGCACGAATCCGAGATGATCCCACTCTGCGCCGTAACCCGACACAGCGACACGGCCTCGGTGCTGAGACAGCACCTCCGTCAGCGCGGCCCGGTCGAGCACGTCTCCGCCGTACTTGTGGCTTGCAGCCGCGCTCGGATACGGCGGGTCGGCGTACACCACCACGTCGGTCATGTCAGCGGTGCGTGCCAGCAACTCAGTCGCGTCGCAGCATTCGAACTGGACGTCTCGAATGCGGGCGGCGACGCGTTCTAGGCTCGCTATCCTGCCAGCCCAAGACTGTCGGCCACCGTGTTTGATAATGAATTTGCGCCGCCAGCTCGACGGTGTGGATGCGAGTGCACCGGTGACGCTCTGTTCGATCACGACCGACACTGCGAGCGCCTGCACGAGCGGGTCGGGATCGTTCAGCCGTCCTAACTGTGCCTCGTACTCGGCCCGTGCATTCGGCGTGCACGCGAGCTTGGCAAGCAAGTCGTCGGGTCGGTCTCTCATAACCCGCCACCAGTTCACGATCCGGCCGTCCAGATCGTTGGCGATCTCATACGTGGCGCGTGGCCGCTGCAACAGCACGCCGAGCATCCCGGCGAACGGCTCGACGTAGCAGACCTCGCGCTCCTGAGGCAGCAGTGACGCGATCCAGCGGCCTGTCCCTTGATTGCTGCTACTCGACTTGCCGCCGAGATAGGGGAGCGCTCGCAGCGCTTCGCCGGTCACCGTCGCCCCGTGCCGGGAAGGGGCAGGTGATCGGGGTCGGCAAGCGTCCACGACTTCGTTCCGGTTATCACCAGCACGTCTCCGTTCTCGCAGGTGTGACGGATGCGTGCGCCTAAGTCGGGCGCTACGTCGGGCGGGTCGATGGCTGCGGCGAGGCAGGTGTCGCGGAGGTCTTGGTGTTTCATGCGGAGGCTCCTTCGGGGATTGTCCAGTGGTCGGGGGATGCGAGGTTGGCTGCTGTCTGCGCTTGGCGTGCTTGGGCGGCGACGTTGCGGGCGCGCTGCGCTGCGGGTGCGCAGTGCCGGTGGCCTTTGAGGTCAAAGAGCCATCCTTTGCAGTGCGGGCATTGGATCACGTCGCTCACAGCAGGGTTCCTTGTGTGATGGGCTGGTAGTTGGTCCACAGGACTTCCGTTCTAGTCGGCCGGGTGTCGGTGGTGAGCGACCCGAGTGCGTGTGACGTGGTGGCGTGCTCGTGGCGCACGAAGTCGAGATGGTTCCATTCGTCGCCGTAGCCGGACACGGCGACGCGGCCTCGGCAGGCGAGCAGCGCTTCGGTGAAGGCTTCTGTGTCGAGCTTGCGGCCGTAGTGCTTGCTAGCGGGTGCGCTGGCATAGGGGGGGTCGGCGTACACCACAGTGTCGTCTCGGTCCGCGACGACCCACAGCAGCTTGGTCGCGTCGGTGCATTCGAGCTGGACGTGTCGGATCCGCTGGGCGACGGCTTCGAGGCGTGCGATGAGTGCGTCGGTGGCGCGGTTGGAGCGGGTGGCTTGGTCTTCGTAGCAGATGAGCGTGCGTGCCCAGTGGGCGCGTTCGGCGTTGACGCTGGAAGTGATGCCTTGCATGAGCAGCACCGACACTGCCCACGCGCTCTGCAGCGGGCTGTGGTGGTTCACGGTCTCTTTGGCAACCTCGAACTCGGCGCGGCTGATCGGGGTGCGGGTCACGGCCGTCAGGAGTTCGTCGGTCTGCGAGCGCAGCACCCGCCACCAGTTCACGATCCGGTCGTCTGCGTCGTTGGCTATCTCGGCGTGAGAGCGCTGCCGTTGGAGCAGGACGCCGAGCATCCCGGCGAACGGCTCGACGTAGCAGACTTCGCGCTCTTGGGGCAGCATGGACGCGATCCAGCGTCCAGCGCCGCTAGGCCCTCCGGTCGCCTTGCCGCCGAGATAGGGGAGCGCTCGCAGCGCTTCGCCGGTCACCGTCGCCCCGTGCCGGGAAGGGGCAGGTGGTCGGGGGATGCGAGGTTGGCTGCTGTCTGCGCTTGGCGTGCTTGGGCGGCGACGTTGCGGGCGCGCTGCGCTGCGGGTGCGCAGTGCCGGTGGCCTTTGAGGTCAAAGAGCCATCCTTTGCAGTGCGGGCATTGGATCACGTCGCTCACAGCAGGGTTCCTTGTGTGATGGGCTGGTAGTTGGTCCACAGGACTTCCGTTCTAGTCGGCCGGGTGTCGGTGGTGAGCGACCCGAGTGCGTGTGACGTGGTGGCGTGCTCGTGGCGCACGAAGTCGAGATGGTTCCATTCGTCGCCGTAGCCGGACACGGCGACGCGGCCTCGGCAGGCGAGCAGCGCTTCGGTGAAGGCTTCTGTGTCGAGCTTGCGGCCGTAGTGCTTGCTAGCGGGTGCGCTGGCATAGGGGGGGTCGGCGTACACCACAGTGTCGTCTCGGTCCGCGACGACCCACAGCAGCTTGGTCGCGTCGGTGCATTCGAGCTGGACGTGTCGGATCCGCTGGGCGACGGCTTCGAGGCGTGCGATGACTGCGTCGGTGACGCGTCGGTCGGTGCTGAAGATGCGTGCCCAGTGGGCGCGTTCGGCGTTGACGCTGAAAGTGATGCCTTGCATGAGCAGCACCGACACTGCCCACGCGCTCTGCAGCGGGCTGTGGTGGTTCACGGTCTCTTTGGCAACCTCGAACTCGGCGCGGCTGATCGGGGTGCGGGTCACGGCCGTCAGGAGTTCGTCGGTCTGCGAGCGCAGCACCCGCCACCAGTTCACGATCCGGTCGTCTGCGTCGTTGGCTATCTCGGAGTGCGAGCGCTGCCGTTGGAGCAGGACGCCGAGCATCCCGGCGAACGGCTCGACGTAGCAGACTTCGCGCTCTTGGGGCAGCATGGACGCGATCCAGCGTCCAGCGCCGCGACCCCCTCCGGCCGACTTGCCGCCGAGATAGGGGAGCGCTCGCAGCGCTTCGCCGGTCACCGTCGCCCCGTGCCGGGAAGGGGCAGGTGATCGGGGTCGGCAAGCGTCCACGACTTCGTTCCGGTTATCACCAGCACGTCTCCGTTCTCGCAGGTGTGACGGATGCGTGCGCCTAAGTCGGGCGCTACGTCGGGCGGGTCGATGAGGGCCGCGAGCAGGCGGAAGCACTGCGCTGTGTCCACGCCGGTCACCGGGCCTATGCAGTCGCAGCCCCCATCGCGGCGATGATGGGAGCGCTTGGAGTCAGTGCAGCCGCGGTAGCGCAGCATCATGGCGTGTACCTGCTGAGGCGCTGACCACCACGAATCGAGCGTGTACCCGTCGAGCGTGTCCAAGGCGGCGGTGACTATCGCCTCGCACTCGTCGTCGCTGCGGTTGCTCACCTGATCGCTTCCTCATGGATCACCAACGCGGCGCGGATGCACTCGACTGTGCGGGTGCGCACCCCGCTCGGGTGCGTCGTGTCGTCGATGCGCAGCGGAGACCCGCAAGCGCAGAAGTCCATGCGCCACACCGTCATCGGAGACCACGCAGTGCGGCCGGGGATCAGCGGCACCAACCCGTGCAGCTTCTGCGGGGCGATGCTGAGAAGGGGCAGGCTCGTGAAAGAGAGGGTCACAGCAGACCGGCGAGGTACAGGCCCTCGCTGCGTCGCAGGCGGGCAGCTATCTCGCTGTCACCGAGTCGGCGCACCGGCAGAGCATTGGGGCTCTGCAGGTCGCGAGGGCGCACATGACTGTCCGCCGACTTGGGTACCGGCGAGCGAGCGCGGTAGGCGAGGTTCTTGCACGCGTTGTCGCAGAAGCGACGCTGTGCGTGCGCGTCGTCGGGGAGCTTCCGGCCGCACTGGCCGCAGCGATGCTTCACTGCGAGAACGCTTCCTCTACGATGATGCGCAGCCCGCCGTCGGTGTGAAGCATCGGCTCGATGCGAGCACGCTGAACGTTGATCGACACGACGTGATGGCGCTGATCGGTGACAAGACAGCCCGCATCCTTGATCGAGTCCAGCGACCACTTGACAGCGCTCGTCACGCCGTCGGTGTCGGGAACGCTGCGGCCTTTCTCGTAGTAGGGCTGCGCGAATACGTCCACTTCACCGAAGCAGCGCGCTCTCAGCTCGGGGCAGGCTTCCAGCAGCGCCTCGCGCTCGACGCGGGTGCCCTCGGTCCACGCCTTCATGATGTGCGCCTTCACTGTCGGAGCGCCCGACAGAGCGCGGTCGATTGCCCGCTCGGTGACTGCCTTCCACTCACGGCGGGTGCGCCCACGGGTCTGCGGGTGCTGCTTGTTTACGCCGTTGTTCGTCGGCGGACGCTCGGGCAGCCACAGAGCGAGGATGAGCGGCCGGTCGCCCTCGGTCTCGAAGATGTCCGGCGGACGGTGCGCCGCGCTCACTGCGCCGCATCCTCGATGCGCCACCCTGCGAGTAGGCAGGGGATCGTCACGACCTGCGCGCCGTCCGCGGCACGTATCCACAGCCCGACTTCTCCCGGCAGAGTGTTGTACCAACCGCACTGCGGCCGGCCGTCCACAAGACGCCACACCAACTCGGGCGCCATCTCGGAGATGACCGATGCCCCGTTCATGAGCGCATTCCAAGCGTCCGCGAACGACGTGTTGTATTCAGATTGCAAGTCCATAGGGCGCGAAGATAGCGCATCGCGCGCCATCACGCGCGCACCCTGTGGACAAGTCAGAACAGCGTCAGGCAGCCGCACTCGCCCCAGTCACCAGTCGGCGGCTGGCCCGCTTCCTCGCGACGGCGCAGCTCGCTCAGCGGCAGCGGGCGACGTATCACGACCGACTGACTGTGCCATTCGTCGTCTGACAGTTCCTCTGCGTCGGGGTTGTCGCGGGCTACGCGATCTGTGAGAATCGAGAAATCGCCCAGTCGCTCCCGCAGCGCGTTCTCGCGTTCTTCTGATCGGGCGAACGACTCGGGCATCGCGTGGAGCAACTGCCTCCAATACTTGATGCCGCCCTTGACGCAGCCGTATTTGAGGCAGTTGTTGTGCGGCAGACCGAGCTTGTAAGCGTCCGGCAACGGGAGCCCTGCGTCTATCACAGCTTGCTCGGCGTCACCGGGGAAAGCGACCGGTGACCACATGAGCGGAGCTTCGACACGGTAAGGAGCTTTGAGTCCGCGCATCCGTTCAAGACGCTTCTGCTCGACTCGGGTGAAGTCAAATCCGAAATACAACGTCGTGCTGTCGGGCGGGCAATGCTCTTGCTGCCAGCGGTCAATCTGCTGCTGCTTGAGGACTCTGGTGCAGAACCCAGCGCGTGACGACGGGATCATGTTCATGTCATCTGCGAGCTGCCAAATATCGCGTCCGTCGCGAAGCATGACCGACTCGCAGTCCAGAACCTCGGCGGCGGCAGCGATCCACTCAGACCAACCGTCTGCTTCGGACATCGTATCTGCAGAGAGCAGCACCGTGTCGTCGGTGCCGTAGCGCTCCGCGACGCGCTGAGCGGCTGCGAAAGACGATGCCCCCCCGGAGAATAAGACAATGTGGCGCATTAGCAGAGCATAACTGCTGTGAGCCGGTCG